>NZ_JAVTSF010000024.1:0-559 GCF_032678475.1 Pedobacter nyackensis | reverse complement strand
TCCTTGTGGACCCATTGGTCCCGTTGCTCCGGTCAAACCAATTGGTCCCTGAATACCTTGTGCCCCAGTTAATCCATCAGCTCCAGCAGGACCAGTTAAACCTATTAATCCTTGCGGACCGATTGGTCCCGTTGCTCCGGTCAAACCAATTGGTCCCTGAATACCTTGTGCCCCGGTTAATCCATCAGCTCCAGTTGGGCCAGTTAGACCTATTAACCCTTGGGGACCAATTGGTCCTGTTGCTCCAGTCAAACCAATTGGACCCTGAATACCTTGTGCCCCGGTTAAACCATCAGCTCCAGCTGGGCCAGTTAAACCTATTAATCCTTGTGGTCCAATTGGACCGATTGGTCCTGTTGCTCCGGTCAAACCAATTGGACCCTGAATACCTTGTGCCCCGGTTAATCCATCAGCTCCAGCAGGACCGGTTAAACCTATTAATCCTTGTGGACCCATTGGTCCTGTTGCCCCGGTCAAACCAATTGGACCCTGAATACCTTGTGCCCCGGTTAATCCATCAGCTCCAGCTGGGCCAGTTAAACCTATTAATCCTTGTGGC
>NZ_JAVTSF010000023.1:0-577 GCF_032678475.1 Pedobacter nyackensis | reverse complement strand
ACCAGTTGTTCTTTCTAATGTACCTGTAAACTCATCTGTTCCGATCAGTGCCGGAGCTACAGTGTACGTCAGTTCAGGATCAGTCTCACCATATACTTTGGTTTTGGCAGCTGCTGTTACCGTAACCGTTTTGGCAGTGATGTTTAAGTTCGCTGGAACATAAGTCACCGCATAATTGCTGTTCAGTGCCAATGTACCCTGACCAATGGCATGGTCACCAATGTTCTCACCAGTTGCCCTCTCCAAGGTACCCGTAAACTCGTCTGTTCCGATCAGTGCCGGAGCAGCAGTGTACGTCAGTTCAGGATCAGCTTCACCATATACTTTGGTTTTGGCAGCTGCTGTTACCGTAACCGCTTTAGCCGTAATGCTTAAGTTCGCTGGAACATAAGTCACCGCATAATTGCTGTTCAACGCCAATGTACCCTGACCGATAACATGGTTGCCAATGTTCTCACCAGCTGCCCGCTCCAATGCACCTGTAAACTCGTCTGTTCCGATCAGTGCCGGAGCAACAGTATACGTCAGCTCAGGATCAGTCTCACCATATACTTTGGTTTTGGCAATGGCTGTCACC
>NZ_JAVTSF010000022.1:0-612 GCF_032678475.1 Pedobacter nyackensis | reverse complement strand
GTACACCACTTAATGCTGCTGTTCCGCTGATCATTGCTGTGGTATTACCATCGTACTGCTTGTTGCTGATATTGATGCCGGTGATCGTAATTGATTTTGCCGTAATGCTTGCTGTTAAGCCTGCTGGCTGGGTTAAACTGTAATTTCCAGATGCACTGCCACTGATGCTGTAGCCGCTTATGGTTACTGATTTAGCTGTGCCCAGTCCTGCAGTTGCAAAAGTCCCTGTCGGAACACCGCCTAAAGTTACATTGGCTACATCGCCGGACAATACCCCGTTTAATGCCGCTGTTCCGCTGATCGTTGCTGTAACATTTCCGTCGTACTCCTTGTTACTGATATTGATGCCGGTAATCGTAATTGTTTTGGCTGTGATATCGGCTGTTAAGCCTGCTGGCTGTGTTAAACTGTAGTTACCCGAAGCACTACCACTGATACTGTAACCACTTACCGTTACTGGTTTACCTGTCTCTACTGAGGCATTGGCAAAAGTGGCTAATGGTGTACCACCAAGGGTAACACTGGCTGCATCGCCTGGCAATACCCCATTTAATGCTGCTGTTCCGCTGATCGTTGCTGTAGTATTACCGTCGTAGATTTTATCGGCAATGA
>NZ_JAVTSF010000021.1:0-682 GCF_032678475.1 Pedobacter nyackensis | reverse complement strand
CGTATTGCCAGTCACATTAACGGCTGCTACGGGCATCAGTCATGGCGGATCTTTAACTGGTAATAAAATCAACTGGACGAACTTAACAGTTCCTGCAAATAGTACTTTGACGCTTAGCTTTACCACTACGGTATCGGCAGACATTCCTTCAGGAGTTACAACAGTTAAAAACACTGCTGTTGTTGTAGATCCGATTGATCCTTTAATACCCATTAATCCTGAAATTGAAGTTCCGATATTAGAAGATCCAGCGCTAAAACTCACTAAAAAAGTTACCAATGTTGGAACTGGTACATTAGGAGCTTTCCAATTGGGAGATCCAATTGAATATACATTTACTGTAAAGAATACGGGAGATGTTATACTACGTAATATAGTATTGACTGATATATTAATTAGTTCTACTCCAATACCTATTCCAGGTTCAATATTGCCTGGTGCTGAGTTGAATCATGTAGTGACTTACACGATTACTCAGTCGGATGTTGATGCTGGAAATGTTACAAATAGTGCGCTAGCAAAAGGAACAAGTCCTGCTGGAATAGATGTTCAAGATAAATCTGGAAACGATGTCACAAATGACCATCCGACAATTACACCGATAGCTCAGACTCCTGCTTTGAGTTTAACCAAAACTGCAGTAGTTGGGCCATATAATAAAGTTGGTGATGTGATCACATAT
>NZ_JAVTSF010000020.1:0-754 GCF_032678475.1 Pedobacter nyackensis | reverse complement strand
GTACGTCAGTTCAGGATCAGTCTCACCATATACTTTGGTTTTGGCAGCTGCTGTTACCGTAACCGCTTTAGCCGTAATGCTTAAGTTCGCTGGAACATAAGTCACCGCATAATTGCTGTTCAAGGTAAGGTTACCCTGACCAATGGCATGGTCACCAATGTTCTCACCAGTTGCCCTCTCCAAGGTACCCGTAAACTCGTCTGTTCCGATCAGTGCCGGAGCTACAGTGTACGTCAGTTCAGGATCAGCTTCACCATATACTTTGGTTTTGGCAGCAGCAGTTACTGTAACCGTTTTGGCAGTGATGTTTAAATCAGCAGGAACATACGTCACCGCATAGTTGCTGTTCAGTGCCAATGTACCCTGACCAATGGCGTGGTTGCCAATGTTCTCACCAGTTGCCCTCTCCAATGTACCCGTAAACTCGTCTGTTCCGATCAAGGCCGGAGCAACAGTATACGTCAGTTCAGGATCAGTCTCACCATATACTTTGGTTTTGGCAGCGGCTGTCACCGTAACCGTTTTGGCAGTGATGTTTAAATCAGCAGGGACATAAGTCACCGCATAGTTGCTGTTCAAGGTAAGGTTCCCCTGACCAATGGCGTGGTTGCCAATGTTCTCACCAGTTGTTCTTTCTAATGTACCCGTAAACTCATCTGTTCCGATCAAAGCCGGAGCAACAGTATACGTCAGTTCAGGATCTGATTCGCCATAGACTTTGGTTTTGGCAGCGGCTGTCACCGTAACCGTTTTA
>NZ_JAVTSF010000019.1:0-816 GCF_032678475.1 Pedobacter nyackensis | reverse complement strand
GCTAAGCCCAGTGAATTCTACAGATGGAGGCATCACCTGGAAAGCTACACTTACACCTGCAGTGGGAATTACAGACCCAACCAATCTGATCACTTTAGATAATACAGGTGTTACTGATCTGGCAGGTAATACAGGAACAGACAATACCAATTCTAACAATTACGCAATTGATACCAACCGGCCTACAGCTACCATAGTTGTAGCTGATAATACTTTAAGTATTGGCGAAACACCAACAGTAACCATTACTTTCAGCGAAGCCGTTATAGGATTTACCAATGACGACCTCACCATTGCCAATGGCACGCTAAGTGCGGTTAGTTCTACAGATGGAGGCATCACCTGGAAAGCTACACTTACACCTGCAACTGGAATTACAGACCCAACCAATCTGATCATTTTAGATAATACAGGTGTTACTGATGTTGCAGGTAATGCAGGAACAGGAATTACCAATTCCAACAATTACGCGGTGAATACTAACCGACCTACAGCTACCATAGTTGTGGCTGATAATGCTTTAAGTATTAGCGAAACACCAACAGTAACCATTACTTTCAGCGAAGCGATTACCGGATTTACCAATGACGACCTTACTGTTGCCAATGGCACGCTAAGTGCGGTTAGTTCTACAGATGGAGGCATCACCTGGAAAGCTACACTTACACCTGCAGCTGAAATTACATATCTAGCCAATGTGATTACTTTGGATAATACAGGTATAACAGCTGTTTTATCCGGCAATGCGGGAACAGGTGTTACCAATTCCAACAATTACACTATTGATACTAACCGGCCTACAGCTACCATAGTTGT
>NZ_JAVTSF010000018.1:0-876 GCF_032678475.1 Pedobacter nyackensis | reverse complement strand
GTACCATTGGCAATAGTAAGGTCGTCATTGGTAAAACCTGTAATTGCTTCGCTGAAAGTAATGGTTACCGTTGGTGTTTTGCCAATATTTAAGGCCGCATCAGCCACAACTATTGTAGCAGTAGGACGTGTAGTGTCAATTGCGTAGTTAGCGGAAGAGGTGTTACCTGTTCCAGCATTGCCAGATGAAACAGCTGTTACGCCTGTATTATCCAAAGTGATCACATTGGTTAGGTCTGTAATTCCGATTGTAGGTGTAAGCGTAGCTTTCCAGGTGATGCCTCCATCTGTAGAATTCACTGCGCTTAGTGTACCATTGGCAATAGTGAGGTCGGCATTGGTAAATCCTGTAACAGCTTCGCTGAAAGTAATGGTTACCGTTGGTGTTTCGCCAATACTTAAAGCAGCATCAGCCATAACTATGGTAGCTGTAGGTCGTTTAGTATCAATCGCGTAATTGTTGGAATTGGTAATGCCGGTTCCTGTATTACCTGCAAGATCAGTAACCCCTGTATTATCTAAAGTGATTACATTACTTAAGTCTGTAATTCCAACTGCAGGTGTAAACGTAGCTTCCCAGGTGATGCCTGCGTCTGAAGAACTAACCGAGCTTAGCGTACCATTAGCAATGGTGAGGTCGTCATTGGTAAATCCTGTAACGGCTTCGCTGAAGGTAATGGTTACCGTTGGCGTTTCGCCAATACTTAAAACATTATCAGCTATAACTATAGTAGCTGTAGGCCGGTTAGTATCAATTGCGTAATTGTTAGAATTGGTATTGCCTGCTCCTGTATTACCTGAAAGATCAGTAACACCTGTATTATCTAAAGTGATCAGATTGGTTGGCTCTGTAATTCCCACTGCAGGTGTAAGTGTC
>NZ_JAVTSF010000017.1:0-2194 GCF_032678475.1 Pedobacter nyackensis | reverse complement strand
ATTAAATGTAGAGCTTTACTAATTAAAAGATATTAAAAATATTTAGGTGCCTATATCGGTGGTGTCTACCTCTTCCCATTCCGAACAGAGAAGTCAAGCCCACCAGAGCCAATGGTACTGCGGTAACACGTGGGAGAGTAGGTCGGTGCCAAATCTTAAAAAGAAACCTGGTAGTCATAGCGACTACCGGGTTTTCTTGTTTATGGGGATTTTAGTTTTTGAAAACGTATCAGCGGGCTTGTTCGACGAATGGAATTTAGTTAGCTTTTCTTTAAATTCAGAAAAAGGAACAGGAGAAGTGAAATGAGTAACAGTATCCCCGTAAACTGATGCAACAATGCATAGCTTTTGTAAGAACCATTGACACTATTTAAGAGCGTTGTTATTCCTATAATACATTGCAGGATGACGAGCAATAGTGGAAGAAGTCTGATAATGGATAATGTTTTGTTGATTTTCCAGGTTGAAGATTTAAGATATAGAATAATGACAGCGATGCAAATCAGGTAGGCTAGTGTACGGTGAATGAACTGGATCGTTAGTAAATCATTTGTTATAGTTGTTAGGCTGATCTTTTGACTAAATATTCCTGATGGAAAAATCGAACCATTCATATCTGGCCAACTTACAGCAGCAAGAGCTGCACTGGTTCCTGCCATGAATGCACCGTATATCATTTGTATGCCAATTAAAATAAGAATAACAATGTTGAGTTTCGTAAATCGCAATCGGTGTCTCATTTTAATGTGCTGCAGACTTAAGGAAAAGGCTAACCACAATGTGTAGCAAAGTAAAATAAGTGCGGCTATGAAATGTATAGACAGGCGAATGTGATTGACTTTTATATTTACGTCATTCAATCCACTTTTGACCATGATCCAACCTATAATTGCTTGTAATAGTCCAAGAGCAAATAGGAGTAACAATGGAAATAGGAGTTTCTTTTCTATCTTTCGTCGAATGACAAAATAAATAAGTGGTATAATAAAAGCAAGACCAATAAATCTCGCCCAATTTCTATGTAACCATTCCCAAAAGAATATGGATTTATAATCTTCTAGAGTAAAGTGGGCGTTAACAAGATGAAATTGCGCGATCTCTTTGTATTTGTCGAAGCTTTCCTGCCAGTCAGATTGGTTTAATGGAGGGATTGTGCCGAGTAAGGGTTGCCATTCTGTGATAGATAGTCCTGATCCGGTAAGACGGGTAATTCCTCCAAGCAGAATTTGTATGATAATGATGAAAGCTCCGAAATATAACCAGGAGGCAATTTGTTTATTTTCTTTAGCCTTCATAGATTACTCCAGATGTTGGTGTCTCTTTTAATTCTATTTTTACGAGGTTTGGGTAGATAGGTTTTATCATTTGCCATAACCACATAGATAGATTTTCACTTGTCGGATTTTCTAGCCCTGGTATTTCATTTAACAGTTTGTGATCGAGGATGTCTAGAAATGGTTTTATTCCGGCTTTTAAATCCGTATAGTCTATGATCCAACCTGAGTGTTTTTCTGGAGTTCCGGAAATGAATACAGTCAACGTATAGGTATGGCCATGCATCCCCCCGCATTTATGTCCCTGAGGAACGTTTGGTAAATAGTGCGCTGAGTCAAAAGTGAATGTTTTATAAATAATCATTTGTATGTTGTATGGCTCAAAATTGTGATTATAGCTGCTGATAGCAAATGATAGCCATCAAGTTTTTAGATAATTTTAATCAGTATAGTTGCTCGTTATTGATACTGTTGTCGGTACTCCTATCTAATCTTTATTATGTTGGTTTTATAATCAGGAATATTTTTGAATACAATAGCTATGGCTTAAACAAGTATATTGGTATGCCGTGTACATATGGAAATGGCTTTTTTGATAGATTGAGGATTAGTTGAGCATGCTTAGTTTGATTTGAATGGGGAGGGAGTTACGAGATCTGATTGAACAGCTATGTGTCTTGTTTTTTGAACCCGTATTAAGTTTTTCTGCTTGAAAAATAGCAAGTTAGGTGAAATATTGTAAATAATAGGGCGTTATAGTTTGTGTGCGTAGATAATTTTCCTACTTTTGCATCCCGCTTCGGAGGAAGGGAAACAGTGAAAAGGATATAGAGAGAGAGGTTTTGAATTGTTGAAAGTAGGAGATGAGTGTTGTTTGTATTTTCTTTGCGTCGTTTAAAAGCGGCAGAAAATAAAAAGGA
>NZ_JAVTSF010000016.1:0-2484 GCF_032678475.1 Pedobacter nyackensis | reverse complement strand
TGCATATATCGGAACATAAAGGGCCAGCTGTATCGGTGATACTGGGCCAGTCCTATCGGTGATACCGGGCCAATTAACAAAGTAGTATTTTACTGAGTAAATAAACTCTGTAAAGTATGGCCGGCCACCGAAAAGACATGTTAGACATTCAACGTATTATTCAATTAAAAGCCCGCGGAGAAAGTAACCGATCGATTGCAAGGTTATTAAGTATTAACCGCAAGACCGTCAACGAATACATTCTTAACCTCAAGAAAGCAGGTCAAGATTTCTCTGAGTTATCTCGTTTGAACGAGGAATCTATCGTTTCCATATTACCAGTGTCTAAGATATTTAATAAACCTCAAGCCTATACTGAGCTGCAAGCTATGATTCCCGGCTTTCGTACAGCTTTAAAGAACCCTGGTTTTACCTATTTGAATATCTGGGATCAGTATCGTTTGAAGTATCCTGATGGATACGGCTATACCCAGTTTAAAGAGCACTTACAAAAAGCATTTGCGGTTCAGGACGCGTCCTTCCATATGGAGCAGGTTATGGGTGAGAAATTGCTGATTGATTATGCCGGTGATCGGCTCCATCTTACTGATAGAGAAACGGGTCGAACACATCCTGTGGAGCTCTTTGTCGCCATATTAGCGGGTAGCGGGTACACTTATGTAGAAGCAAGTGAAAGCCAGCAGAAGGCTTCTTTTTTGAATAGCATCAGAAGAAGCCTTGAGTTTATTGGCGGGGTGCCAAAACTGATTGTAACGGATAACCTGAAGTCTGCGGTAACCCACGCGCATCGTTATGAACCTGAATTAAACAAAGACTTTAAAGCTTTTGCTCTTCACTATGGCACTGCAGTGATGGCTACCCGAGCTCGTAAACCAAAGGACAAAGCATTGGTTGAGAACGCAGTCAAACTCGTTTATCAAAGGATCTGCTTCGCTTTGAGAGATCAGGTATTCTTTGATTTATTCTCATTGAACAAAGCCATCCGGCCGTTACTAGAGCTTTACAATCAGAAAATGTATCAGCAGAGGCAAACCAGCAGAACCCAGTTATTTCTGGAGCAGGAAAAAGCCTTATTGGCTCCATTACCAGCTCAGCCATTCACACTATTGACCTACAAGCAGGCAATGGTACAAAAGAACTATCATGTGTTTATCAGCGAGGATAAGCACTATTATAGCGTACCACACCAGTACATTGGTAAAAGAGTGGAAGTCAGATACAATGAAGCCCTGATTGAAGTCTATTCCTCCAGCAAAAGGATAGCCTCACATACCAGAAGTAAAAAAAGTGCCGGTTACACCACTCTTCTGAACCATATGCCAGCCAACCACCAGTTTATGCAGGGATGGAATGTGGAGGCCTTTTTAGCTTGGGCTCAAGCTGAAGATCATATTATTCATCAATATGTGGAGCAGGTGTTTGCTCAGCGTCCACATCCGGAACAGGCTTTTCGGTCCTGCTGGGGAATCCAAAGACTCGGGAAAATTTATGGTGTTCAGCGACTTAAATATGCATGTATCCGTGCAATGACATTTGAACAATATGGCTATAAGATCCTAGAGTCCATCCTCAAACAAAACCTTGATGCTAAAGAAGTGGATGAAGAGCAAATGAGTATCCCTGCGCATGAAAACTTACGCGGTGCTTCTTATTATCATTAACCCAATAAATATGAATACACAACAAACATTAGAAAAGATGAAAAGCCTGCGTTTGCAGGGAATGCTACTGGCGTATAGTAGCAGTATTGAAAGCCAAGGGCATTTACAGCTTACGGCTGATGAACTACTAAGTATGCTGATTGATGCAGAATGGCAGGATCGTTCCAATAAGAAAGTAGCACGGTTAACCCAAACTGCAGCATTCCGGTACATGTCCCACCTTTCGGAGATCAACTATCAGGCAGCAAGAGACCTGGATAAGGAATTATTAAACAGGCTCTCTTCCTGCCAGTTTATTCAGCAAAAAGAGAACATACTTATTACTGGTCCTACCGGAGTAGGTAAAAGTTATATAGCTTCTGCTCTTGGTCATCAGGCCTGTGCCATGGGATATCGGGTAGCTTACTACAATACAGCTAAGCTTTTTACCAGATTACACGGCGCCAAAGCTGATAACTCGTTATACAAAGAAATTGCACGTATAGAAAAGCAGGATCTGTTGATCCTTGATGACTTTGGATTGCAGAATCTAGATAAACCACAAAGAGATCTGCTAATGGAAATTATTGAGGATCGTCACAATAAAAAATCTACTATTATAGCATCGCAATTGCCTGTCACCGCATGGTATGAAGTCATTGGGGAAGGAACAATAGCTGATGCCATCTTAGATAGGTTAGTCCATGGCGCACACCGCCTGAGTTTATCTGGCGAATCGTTGAGAAAAGTAAAAAAATAATCCTATAATTGTTGGCCCAGTATCACCGATACGAGTGGCCCATCTTCAAGCGATACGCTTGGCCCAGAATCACCGATATATACA
>NZ_JAVTSF010000015.1:0-4430 GCF_032678475.1 Pedobacter nyackensis | reverse complement strand
GGTGACAGCCGCTGTCAAAACCAAAGTATATGGTGAGACTGATCCTGAACTGACGTATACTGTTGCTCCGGCACTGATCGGAACAGATGAGTTTACAGGTACATTAGAAAGAACAACTGGTGAGAACATTGGTGACCATGCTATTGGTCAGGGTAATCTTACCTTGAACAGCAACTATGCGGTGACTTTTGTTCCAGCGAACTTAAGTATTACAGCCAAAACGATTATGGTAGCTGCAGTGGTTAAAACAAAAGAATACGGCGAAGCTGATCCAGAATTAACCTATACTTTCAGTCCTGCGCTGATCGGAACAGATGGTTTTACAGGAAGTTTAATCAGGGTAGTTGGTGAGAAAGCGGGTGCTTATGCGATCAATAAAAATAACCTGTCATTGAGTGGGAATTATATACTGGATTATACCGCGGCAAATCTAAATATCACTAAAGCGCAACTGACAATTTCGGCAGAAAATAAAGAAAAGTTTGTTGGAACGACCAATCCTGTCTTGACGGTAACTTATAATGGATTCAAAAACAATGAAACCAGTGCTGTTTTAATAGCTCAACCAGCAATAAGCACAACAGCAACCGCAGGCAGTTTAGCGGGAAATTACCCGATTACAGCTAATGGTGCTATAGCCGATAATTATAATATTAATTATGTTGCTGGTACATTAAAAGTAGTAGCAGGAGCACCAACAGATATAAATATTGCAAGTGTCACAGTTTATGAAAATAGTGCAATAGGTACCAATGCTGCAACTTTTAGCAGTACATCAGAAAATCCGTTGTCAACCTTTACATATACGCTGATGGCTGGAGCAGGAGATACTGATAATGGATTGTTTACAATCAGTGGGAACAAAATAAATACGGCTTCAGTATTAGACTTTGAAAGTAAATCTAATTATAGTATCAGGATTAAGAGTACTACACAGTATGGCACAAGTATGGAAAAGGTATTTATTATTGCTTTAAATGACGTAAACGAGACTCCAACACTTGCGGCTGTTGACAATCAGAACATCTGTTTTACTACAACTGCCCAAACAGTAGCCTTAACTGGAGTAAGTGCAGGTCCGGAAGCAAATCAAAGTACTACCCTAACAGTTAGTAGTAGTAATTCAAACCTGTTTGAGACCTTAACTATTAGTGGTAGCGGTGCTACGGCTAAAATAAACTATAAGGTTAAAGCTGGTGCAATTGCAGGAACTGCAACCATTACTGTCACAGTTAAGGACAATGGTGGTACTGCAAATGGAGGTGTAGATACTTACAGCAGAACTTTTGTAGTTACAGTGAATGCATTACCAATTGCTGCAATTAACAGTGATAAAGGAACGCAGATCAGTAAAGGAGAAACGGTATTGTTAAATGCAACCGGCGGATCAAATTATGTATGGGCTGCTCATAACAGTATTATTAGCGGACAACATTCGGCTACCCTTGCTGTGAGGCCAAGCGAGACAACAACTTATACGGTAACTGTAACTAATTCCAGTGGATGTTCGGAAACCCGATCTATTACACTAACTGTATTGGAAGACTTCGTAAAAGTAAAAGCAACCAATATTATGTCTCCTAATGGTGATGGTGTAAATGATAAATGGGTAATTGATAATCTGGATCTTTATCCGAATAATGAGGTAAAGGTTTTTGATAGAACAGGTCGCTTACTATTTGGGAAAAAAGGATATGATAATAGCTGGGATGCTACACTTAATGGTTTGCCATTAGCTGAGGGGACTTATTATTATATCATCGATTTCGGAACGAAAAGACCTAAAATTAAAGGCTTTATTACCATTACCAGATCCGAGCAGACGAGATAAATTAAAGAAGTCATAATTAAACAGAGTTAATTCAAAACTGTATCAGCCTAGTTGACTAAGAGAAACTGATGCAGGATAAAAAAAGGAAGGATGAAAAATATAGCTAAAGTAATTGTGTTAATAGTTTTGCTAGCGATAACTGGTGTTTCGGTAAAGGCGCAGTTAAACCCATTATCGGCGCAATACTATACCAACCAGTATTTGATTAATCCCGCTTTTGCAGGAGCCGGACAAGGGTTAAAGTTAAACGGTGCCTACCGCAAGCTTTGGAGCAATGTTCCGGGATCTCCACTAACCCAAAGCTTAACTGCTGATTACGGTTTTAATAAAGTCGGGATTGGTTTAACTGTAAACAACGAAAGTGCAGGATTACAAAGGCAAACCAGGGTAGTAGGTAGTTATGCTTATCACTTGCAGTTGAATGAGAATAACCACCAATTACATTTTGGGGTGTCATTAGGTTTTATGAGTCAGCGTTTGGAGAATGCCGATATTTATGGTAATCCAAATGATCCTACGGTAGGTCAGTATAATGATCGTAAGACATACCTGGACGGTGACTTTGGAATTGCTTATACGTCTAACAACTTAAATATACAGGCTGCAATTCCGAATCTGAAAAGTGTATTGAAAAAGGACGTGATCAAGTTAGCCGATGTAGCTACTTTCTACACCGCTGTTAGTTATAGGATTGGGATTAGTGAAGGTTCTGAAGGTATGGACGTCGAGCCTAAAGTTGCTTATCGTGGCGTAAAAGGTTTTGATAACATATGGGATGCAGGTGCGCAAATTGGAATTGCGAATAGGCAGGTTTATTTACTTGCTTTATATCATAGCACAAAGAGTGCAACCTTTGGTTTGGGGATGGATTATAAAAAGAAGTATCTGATTAGTGGAACATATACTACACAAACATCAGCTTTAAGTGCTTATACAAATGGTAGCTTTGAATTGAACTTAAGGTTGAATCTTAGTAAGTAGTTTTAATAGCCTAATAACTAAAAAGCCCTTGTGAATATTTTTCACAGGGGCTTTTCTTGTTGTTGGTGTTGTGGAGGAATGGCTATTTATACGAATGATGAATGTGGATTGTTTAACTCAAAAAGGCGACAATTCTTTCTGATAAATGTAACTATTGAATAGTTAGAGGAATTTGATATTGCATTTTAGTTGCAAATAGTCTTGCTTTAATACTTTTGTTTTGAAATCTAATTTTTGTCGGGATACAAAAAAGAGGAACACATTTTTATCGGGATTAATAAAATAAACTATGTCTGAACTTAAGATTGCGGCATGAGGTATCTGCTGTTTTTTTTATTTTTCATGTTGACATTATTAACTGTTGGTGCAAGCTATGGACAGGGAATAAGTGCAGAAGTTATTAACGCTGCAGGTAACAGTCATACACAGAACAACATTACCTACGAATGGAGTGTGGGAGAAATGACCGTGGTTGAAACCATGGAGAACAGTCGGTTGAGTCTGACAAATGGTTTCTTGCAACCAGTAGTTATAGGTTTTTTTAATAATAATGTCTATAAGGTCTTTCCAATCAACATTCTTACGCCCAATGGGGATGGGATTAATGACACATGGGTGATTAAAGACATCGAAAAGTATCCAGATAATGAAATTACCATTTTTGATCGAAGTGGACGGACAATACATCATGTCATCAATTATCAGAACGATTGGATGGGCTATCTTAAAGGTAAGCCTCTTGAAGAAGGGACATACTACTATATTATAAAACTTAGGAAAAACAATAAAGCTGATCATATAAAAGGCTTCATCACGATCGTAAACTAATGCTACATGACTAAATTTTACCAAATCCGTTTATTTTTAACTGCTCTCGCATTTATATTGTTCGGTTTTACAGAAGCAATAGCTCAGCAACAGCCTCAGATAAATTATCAGGGAGTAGCAAGAAAAGCAGATGGTAATCCAGTTGCAGAACAGTCTGTTAGCTTAAGATTGACGATAAAGGATGGAGGAGTTAATGGAACTCCGGTTTACACGGAGACAAGAAGGCGCATTACTAATAAATTCGGGTTGTTTACAGCGGTAATAGGTAGTGCTGGGGCTGTTTCGCAAACTGGGACAATGGCTGGAATAAATTGGTCGACAGGTAATAAATTTCTCCAGGTAGAGATTGATCCTACCGGTGGAAGTACTTTTGTTGATATGGGCACCTCGCAACTTCAGTCGGTTCCGTACGCAATTTTTGCGAGCTCTGCAGTACCAGTGGGTACAGCAACAGGCGATTTGAGTGGCAGTTATCCTAATCCTAAGGTTAGTAAACTTCAAGGATCTGCCATAAGTATTACGGCACCAACGACTGGACAAATATTAAAATGGAACGGAACTGAATGGGCTCCGGCAAACGAAGCTAGCACGTCTACAGGACCAATGGGCCCTGAGGGGCCTCGGGGATTAATAGGAATAACTGGTCCGGCTGGTGCCGATGGTTTACCTGGGGTACAAGGTATTCAGGGACCAATTGGTTTGACTGGAGCAATAGGACCAATGGGTCCACAAGGATTAATAGGATTAACCGGTCCTGCTGGAGCCGATGGCTTAACTGGCGCACAAGGTA
>NZ_JAVTSF010000014.1:0-5629 GCF_032678475.1 Pedobacter nyackensis | reverse complement strand
CCTCACAGTTTCCTGTAAGGCTTTCTTTAAGATTTGGCACCGACCTACTCTCCCACGTGTTACCGCAGTACCATCGGCTCTGGTGGGCTTAACTTCTCTGTTCGGAATGGGAAGAGGTGGACACCACCGATATAGGCACCTAAATATTTTTAAATATTTAGTGTATATCTCATATCCTGCTTGTGCCGGATATGGCTTTGTTACTAAACAAATGACATATTATTGAAAGAAGTTAAGTTTGGAAGAACAAACAACAGTGTTCTGCTCTTGAAAGCTTCGGATGATTAGTATTACTCGACTTTGATCTCACAATCTTTACATCTGTAACCTATCAACGTAGTAGTCTGCTACGGTCCTATATGGAATTCTCATCTCGTGGCTAGTTTCGCACTTAGATGCTTTCAGCGCTTATCTATTCCCAGCGTAGCTACTCTGCAATGCCCCTGGCGGAACAACAGATTCACTAGAGGCTAGTCCAACCCGGTCCTCTCGTACTAAGGTCAGCCCCACTCAAAATTCCTACGCCCACAACAGATAGGGACCGAACTGTCTCGCGACGTTCTGAACCCAGCTCGCGTGCCACTTTAATCGGCGAACAGCCGAACCCTTGGGACCTTCTCCAGCCCCAGGATGTGACGAGCCGACATCGAGGTGCCAAACCTCCCCGTCGATATGAGCTCTTGGGGGAGATCAGCCTGTTATCCCCAGCGTACCTTTTATCCTTTGAGCGATGGCCCTTCCATGCAGAACCACCGGATCACTATATCCGTCTTTCGACCCTGCTCGGCTTGTTTGCCTCACAGTCAAGCAAGCTTATGCTATTGCACTCCTCATACGGTTACCAAGCGTATTGAGCTTACCTTTGAAAGCCTCCGTTACCTTTTTGGAGGCGACCACCCCAGTCAAACTACCCATCAAACAATGTCCTCAGACCAGCCGAGTTAGACACCGAATACAGAAAGGGTGGTATTTCAACGTTGACTCCACAACACCTGGCGATGCCGCTTCATAGTCTCCCACCTATCCTACACATCCTGTATCCAATGTCAATGTTAAATTGTAGTGAAGGTGCATGGGGTCTTTCCGTCCCGTTGCGGGTACCCGGCGTCTTCACCGGGACCACAATTTCACCGAGCTCATGGCTGAGACAGCGCCCAGATCGTTACACCATTCGTGCAGGTCGGAACTTACCCGACAAGGAATTTCGCTACCTTAGGACCGTTATAGTTACGGCCGCCGTTTACTGGGGCTTCGATTCAATGCTTCTCCGTGAGGATGACATCCCCTCTTAACCTTCCAGCACCGGGCAGGTGTCAGGCCTTATACTTCATCTTTCGATTTTGCAAAGCCATGTGTTTTTGTTAAACAGTCGCCTGGGCCTTTTCACTGCGGCTGATATTGCTACCAGCGCCCCTTCTCCCGAAGTTACAGGGCCATTTTGCCGAGTTCCTTAGCCATGATTCACTCGAGCGCCTTAGAATTCTCTTCCCGGATACCTGTGTCGGTTTGCGGTACGGGTTTTTATAACCTGAAGCTTAGCGGTTTTTCTTGGAAGTCTGATTACCTGCACTATCCACGCCCCCGAAGGTTTGCGGTACTATCAGCCTTTAGCAAGACCGGCGGATTTGCCTACCGGTCCTATACCTACAGCCTTCAACGATCTATTCCGTCAGATCGCGGCAGTGTCACTACTCCGTCCCCACATCGCAGTTATAAAAAGTACGGAAATATTAATCCGTTGTCCATCGAATATCCCCTTCGGGTTCTCCTTAGGCCCCGACTAACCCTGATCCGATTAGCGTTGATCAGGAAACCTTATCCTTTCGGCGGGCAGGTTTCTCGCCTGCCTTATCGTTACTTATGCCTACATTTGCTTTTCCAGAAGCTCCAGCACAACTTACGTCATACCTTCGCTGCCGCTGGAATGCTCCCCTACCGTAATATTAATATTACCCATAGCTTCGGTGTACAATTTTATGCCCGTTTATTATCCATGCCCGATCGCTCGACTAGTGAGCTGTTACGCACTCTTTAAATGAATGGCTGCTTCCAAGCCAACATCCTAGCTGTCTATGCAATCGGACCTCGTTAGTTCAACTTAACTGTAACTTGGGGACCTTAGCTGATGGTCTGGGTTCTTTCCCTCTCGGCGCGTGACCTTAGCACCCCGCGCCTCACTGCCGTGTATATTAAATAGCATTCGGAGTTTGTCTGGATTTGGTAGGATTTGACTCCCCCGCACCCAATCAGTAGCTCTACCTCTATTTAACTTCACCACGACGCTGTTCCTAAAAACATTTCGGGGAGTACGAGCTATTTCCCAGTTTGATTAGCCTTTCACCCCTACCCACAGATCATCCGGAAACTTTTCAACGTTTATCGGTTCGGTCCTCCAGTACGTGTTACCGCACCTTCAACCTGTCCATGGGTAGATCACAAGGTTTCGCGTCTACCTCCCCTGACTATACGCCCTATTCAGACTCGCTTTCGCTTCGGATCCGTGTCTGAAACACTTAACCTTGCCAGAGAAGAGTAACTCGTAGGCTCATTATGCAAAAGGCACGCCGTCACGCCACCTGGACGCTCCGACCGCTTGTAAGCACACAGTTTCAGGTTCTATTTCACTCCCCTGTTCGGGGTTCTTTTCACCTTTCCCTCACGGTACTGGTTCACTATCGGTCTCTCAGGAGTATTTAGCCTTACCGGATGGTGCCGGCAGATTCCTACAAGGCGTCTCCGACCTCGCAGTACTCAGGATACTACTAGACTAATGGTACTTACGTGTACGAGGCTATCACTCTATATTGCCAGGCTTCCCATCCTGTTCCACTTCATTGCATTATAATCATATCGTAGTCCTACAACCCCACACTTGCCGTAACAAGAATGGTTTGGGCTCTTTCCCGTTCGCTCGCCACTACTTAGGAAATCATTATTATTTTCTCTTCCTCTGCTTACTTAGATGTTTCAGTTCGGCAGGTTTGCGTACATTGTACAACTAGTCTTCAACTAGCTAGGTTTCCCCATTCAGAAATCTACGGATCAATTCATATTTGCTAATCCCCGTAGCTTATCGCAGCTTATCACGTCTTTCATCGCCTCTGAGAGCCAAGGCATCCCCTGTGTGCTCTTAATTACTTTCTTCTCTCCATACCCTTTTGCGCATATGGAAATGCTTTTTTGATTTGTTGTTAAACCTTCAGTTGGTAGATGCCGATTGTTCGGTATTTACTTCCTTCCAATCAAACAACGTCTCTATTGTTGTTTGCTCTTCTTTTTTAACTTCTTCCAATATGTCAAAGAACTTTTCTATCCCGGGTCACATTCCTCTACAGGTTTGTTTCCTATTTATGTACCTTTTGTATTAGGTACCGGTGATGGTGGAGAATAACGGAGTCGAACCGTTGACCTCCTGCGTGCAAGGCAGGCGCTCTAGCCAGCTGAGCTAATCCCCCTAGAATATATATGTAGTCCCGAGCAGATTTGAACTGCTGACCCCTACATTATCAGTGTAGTGCTCTAACCAAACTGAGCTACGGGACTAAATTATTCGTAAGTAAGGTTTATGAGTACTGATTTCTCATTTCACAAATCTTCTTTACTACTCATGTCCCCTTTCTTCAGTATGGAGCACTAACGATGCTTCATCCTATGGGTGTTTCTTTTTTGAGATTTATTGTCATTTATATCATTTGGCGTAGCGAGTAGTCAATTCTACTCCAGAAAGGAGGTATTCCAGCCGCACCTTCCGGTACGGCTACCTTGTTACGACTTAGCCCCAGTTATCGGTTTTACCCTAGGACGCTCCTTGCGGTTACATACTTTAGGTACCCCCAACTTCCATGGCTTGACGGGCGGTGTGTACAAGGCCCGGGAACGTATTCACCGCGTCATTGCTGATACGCGATTACTAGCGAATCCAACTTCAAGAGGTCGAGTTGCAGACCTCTATCCGAACTGTGAATGGCTTTGTGAGATTGGCATACTGTTACCAGCTAGCTGCCCTCTGTACCATCCATTGTAGCACGTGTGTAGCCCCGGACGTAAGGGCCATGATGACTTGACGTCGTCCCCTCCTTCCTCTCTGTTTGCACAGGCAGTCTGTTTAGAGTCCCCACCTTAACGTGCTGGCAACTAAACATAGGGGTTGCGCTCGTTGCGGGACTTAACCCAACACCTCACGGCACGAGCTGACGACAGCCATGCAGCACCTAGTTTCGTGTGATTGCTCACTGATCTATCTCTAAATCATTCACTAACTTTCAAGCCCGGGTAAGGTTCCTCGCGTATCATCGAATTAAACCACATGCTCCTCCGCTTGTGCGGGCCCCCGTCAATTCCTTTGAGTTTCACCCTTGCGGGCGTACTCCCCAGGTGGAATACTTAACGCTTTCGCTTAGCCGCTAACTGTGTATCGCTAACAGCGAGTATTCATCGTTTAGGGCGTGGACTACCAGGGTATCTAATCCTGTTTGATCCCCACGCTTTCGTGCCTCAGCGTCAATCACACCATAGTAAGCTGCCTTCGCAATCGGTGTTCTGTGACATATCTATGCATTTCACCGCTACTTGTCACATTCCGCCTACCTCTAGTGTATTCAAGCTCATCAGTATCAAGGGCACTGCGATGGTTGAGCCACCGTCTTTCACCCCTGACTTAATAAGCCGCCTACGCACCCTTTAAACCCAATAAATCCGGATAACGCTTGGATCCTCCGTATTACCGCGGCTGCTGGCACGGAGTTAGCCGATCCTTATTCCTTCGGTACATTCAGCTCATTACACGTAATGAGGTTTATTCCCGAATAAAAGCAGTTTACGACCCAGAGGGCTGTCTTCCTGCACGCGGCATGGCTGGTTCAGAGTTGCCTCCATTGACCAATATTCCTTACTGCTGCCTCCCGTAGGAGTCTGGTCCGTGTCTCAGTACCAGTGTGGGGGGCCATCCTCTCAGATCCCCTAGTCATCGTCGCCTTGGTGGGCCGTTACCCCGCCAACTAGCTAATGACACGCATGCCCATCTTAATCCTATAAATATTTGATCATTGTACAATGCTGTACTGTGATTTTATGCGGTGTTAATCCGAATTTCTTCGGGCTATCCCCCTGATTAAGGTAGGTTGCATACGCGTTACGCACCCGTGCGCCACTTTCGTAAAAAGCAAGCTTCTTACTATCGTTCGACTTGCATGTATTAGGCCTGCCGCTAGCGTTCATCCTGAGCCAGGATCAAACTCTCCATTGTAAAATGTTTTGTTTGAACGCTGACCATTCTTAACTTGTATTAATAATAGTCTTATTCTAATTATATATTGTCTAGTTAGATTTCGACCCAAAAAAATAGCGTTGGTTTTCATGTACTTTGAAACGGTACTATCTTACCCCGCTACGCTTTATAAATGACATCTCTTTAATGAACTTCTCGAATCGCCTCGCGGGTCTTCTGTATATTTCTTCGTTTCTTTTCTTCAGTTTCTCCTGGTCTTAATGTTCCAGGTTCAGTTTCGAATTTCAACGTTTCAATCTTTTTATTCTGTTATCAAACTCCGTTTGAAAACTCCCGTTCTGTTTGGGATTGCAAAGGTAGAAATCTTTTTAGTATTGTCAAGCTTTTTATTAAACTTTTTTT
>NZ_JAVTSF010000013.1:0-10939 GCF_032678475.1 Pedobacter nyackensis | reverse complement strand
ATTACTGCTTTCCCTGTGCCCAGTCCTGCAGTAGCGAAAGTCCCTGTCGGAATACCGTCTAAAGTTACATTGGCTGCATCGCCGGACAATACTCCGCTTAATGCTGCCGTTCCACTGATCGTTGCCGTGGCATTTCCGTCGTACTCCTTGTTACTGATATTGATACCGGAGATCGTAATTGATTTTGCGGTAATGTTTGCTGTTAAGCCGCTTGGCTGGCTCAGGCTGTAATTCCCCGAAGCACTACCACTGATACTATAGCCACTTACCGTTACTGATTTACCTGCCTCTACTGAGGTATTGGCAAAAGTAGCTGAAGGTGTACCACCAAGGGTAACACTGGCTGCATCGCCTGGCAATACCCCATTTAATGCTGCTGTTCCGCTGATTGTTGCTGTGGCATTTCCGTCGTAGATTTTATCGGCAATGCCATTGCCAGTAATGCTGATTGCTTTTGCAGTGATGTTAGCAGTCAAGCCTGCTGGTTGTGTTAAGCTGTAATTGCCTGAAGCACTTCCACTGATGCTGTAGCCGCTTACCGTTACCGCTTTGCTGGTACCTGCTCCTGCTGTTGTGAATGTCGCTGAAGGTGTACCGCCAAGGGTTACATCAGCGACATCGTCCGGCAATAGCCCACTTAATGTTGCTGTTCCGCTGATCGTTGCTATAGTATTACTGTCGTATGTTTTATCACTAATGTTGATACCGGTGATCGCAATTGATTTTGCTGTAATGTTTGCTGTTAAGCCTGTTGGCTGGTCCAGGTTGTAATTACCCGAAGCACTGCCACTGATGCTGTAGCCGCTTATGATTACTGCTTTCCCTGTGCCCAGTCCTGCAGTAGCGAAAGTCCCTGTCGGAATACCGCCTAAAGTTACATTGGCTGCATCGCCGGACAATACCCCGTTTAATGTCGCTGTTCCACTAATCGTTGCTGTAGTATTTCCGTCGTACTGCTTGTTACTGATATTGATGCCGGTGATCGTAATTGATTTTGCGGTAATGTTTCCTGTTAAGCCTGCTGGCTGTGTTAAACTGTAATTCCCCGAAGCACTACCGCTAATACTGTAGCCGCTTATTGTTACTGGTTTACCTGTCTCTACTGAGGCATTGGCAAAAGTGGCTAAAGGTGTGCCACCAAGGGTAACACTGGCTGCATCGCCTGGCAATACCCCACTTAATGCTGCTGTTCCGCTGATTGTTGCTGTGGCATTTCCGTCGTAGATTTTATCGGCAATGCCATTGCCAGTAATGCTGATTGCTTTTGCGGTGATGTTAGCAGTCAAGCCTGCCGGCTGCGTTAAGCTGTAGTTCCCCGAAGCACTTCCACTGATGCTGTAGCCGCTTACCGTTACCGCTTTGCCGATACCTGCTCCTGCTGATGTGAATGCCGCTGAAGATGTACCGCCAAGGGTTACATTAGCTACGTCCCCAGATAACACCCCGCTTAATGCTGCTGTTCCGCTGATCGTTGCTGTGACGTTTCCGTCGTATATTTTATCATTGATGCTAATACCAGCGATCGTAATTGTTTTGATTGTGATGTCGGCTGTTAAGCCTGCTGGCTGGACTAAACTGTAATTACCGGATGCACTACCGCTGATGCTGTAACCGCTTACCGTTACTGATTTGCCCGTCTCTACTGAGGCATTGGCAAACATAGCTGAAGATGTACCACCAACAGCAACATTGGCTGCATCGCCGGACAATACCCCGTTTAATACAGCTATTCCGCTGATCGTTGCTGTGGCATTACCGTCGTACTGCTTGTTGCTGATATTGATTCCGGTGATCGTAATTAATTTTGCCGTAATGTTTGCTGTTAAGCCGCTTGGCTGGCTCAGGCTGTAATTACCCGAAGCACTACCACTGATACTGTAACCACTTACCGTTACTGATTTACCTGTCTCTACTGAGGTATTGGCAAAAGTAGCTGAAGGTGTACCACCAAGGGTAACATTGGCTACATCGCCTGGCAATACCCCATTTAATACTGCTGTTCCGCTGATCGTTGCCGTGGCATTTCCGTCGTAGATTTTATCGGCAATGCTATTACCAGTAATGCTGATTGTTTTTGCAGTGATATTAGCAGTCAAGCCTATCGGCTGTGTTAAGCTGTAATTGCCTGAAGCGCTTCCACTGATGCTATATCCGCTTAACGTTACCGCTTTGCTGGTACCTGCCCCTGCTGTTGTGAATGTTGCTGAAGGTGTACCGCCAAGGGTTACATTAGCTACATCGTCCGGCAGTAGCCCACTTAATACAGCTGTTCCGCCGATCGTTGCTGTGACGTTTCCGTCGTACTGCTTGTTGCTGATGCTGACACCCGTAATGGTTAATGTTTTAGCTCCTACGGTGCTCGATGCAGTTGCAACGTTTTGTGGAGTAGCTCCCGCACTGGCTACTACTATATTCCCACTGTAAGGCGACCCTGACACGGTCGCTGAGGCCTTCAAACGGGCATAAACAGTTGTAGCATTAACCGTTCCACTGTTAGGGATAAGCGTGACCGTTGCTCCATAGCCGGAACCGGACGAGGTAGAAACTTCAAATCCACCCGGTGGAGTAACGGTGATATCAGCGGTAAGACTACTTCCGCTTACAGTAAAACTTGTGGATGTGGCGGAAGGCGATCCGTAAGTGGTGTTGACAGCGCTTAGGGTACCTGATACAGCTATATTTGGGCCCGGAACGGCTCTCGTTATTGTTATTGTATATGTTTTTATGGTTATTCCATTCTGGGCTGTTACCAGGACAGTAATCGTATTGGTACCAACATCCAAATCGATAGATTCTGATACACTGCCGCTGGTTACTACCGTCCCATCTATTGTTACCGTAGCTGTTGCATCGGAAACAGTTGGGGTTAAAGTAATCGAACTGATGGCATTACTTACCGAAGCAGTATAAGCTCCAGTACCGGTGTCAAAAGCTGGACTTAAACTTCCTGAACTTAATGCGAGCCCCGAAAGATCGGCATTAGAGGAAAGTGGGTTAACCGTCAGTGTAAACGGAACAATACTGGAAACACACCCCGTAGCACTGTTCTTTAAGATTAAATTAAAATCATAAGTCCCCCCGGTTTTTGTCGCAGGAAGGGTTACTGTTAATGGCGAACTGCCCAATGTAGCATTATTAACGGCAATAAAGTCGCTCATAGCGGTAGTCCCTGTAGTAATAGAATACTGATTCGGACTACCTGTAGTTGCTGTATAAGGTAATGAGAAAGAAGTTGCTGTTGTGCTAACGGAAGTTATAGTTCCCAGTGTTATAGTGGGCAAAAAGTTTGCCGTACCACTTACAGCAACATTTTTATCTGTTGCTCCGGTAGAAGAAACCGTTATATTTCCTAAAGGAGATCCCGAGGCATCAGACTTTAAACGTACATAAATCGTAGCGTTGCTTACCGAGCCCGATAAAGGTGTCAAAGTAACACTACTGTTAAAGCCAGTTGTAGACGAAGTTTTGGAAACCTCATAACCGGTAGGAGCCGCAACAGTAATAGCTGTGGTTAAGTTGTTGCCGGAAACAGTGAAGCTTTGGGCTGATGATGCCGTTCCGGAACATGTAGAAAAGGCACTTAATGTACCAACAGTTGTAACTGACGGTATTGCAGGAGTGGTAAAACTTTTTATCTCCCCCTTCGAGGTACCCTTTATATTCACCCCCTTTATACGGTAATAATAAGTGGTACCACCTGATAAACTTGTAAGTGAAACTGAAGAACTGGTATTTCCAGCACCTGCACTTACAGAACCTCCGGTAGTTGCAGCAACTGTAGTAACTCCTGAGGATAGACCTGAAACGGTACCGTACTCAAAACTTACCGTAGTTTCATCTCCGTTATCATTTGCAGTACCATTTAAAGTTGCTCCGGAAATACTAATTGAGGAAGTTGAACCTGTATTTACAATTGGTCCGGCAATAGTAATTGAGTTTATTAAACTACTCTGTGTAGATCCATATCCTGTCCACTTGCTTTTGTCAGTTAAACGGGATAGCCATGTTGCAGCATCTGCAGCCGTAGTTTCACCCGTATAATGTACAACATCTTGCTGGCTTCCACCGCCAGGCATACCTACGGCATTTACCCCTGGAGTTAGAGCATTCTCACTTCCGTTCCCATTAGGTAACTGAGAATCACGGGCACTCGCCACAATAGAAGTATTCCAGTTATTTGCATCTACAGTTCCCGAGGAATTGTTAAACCCTGAAATAAAGTAGGGATTAGTATCGCTGCCCTGATAAATAAATACACCATCACCGGCAAGATTCATTGGGTCCTGGGCGGTCGTAGGTCGTAATTCAGATAAATCGCTTGCAGGAATAAGCACATTACCTGCAGTAACATTTGTCAGCACAGACGTCTCTCCGGTTCCACCCCAGAAAAACTTTAATACCGTCCCCTTAGGCACACGAGAGGACAGGGTCCAGGTAATAATTCCATCAGCGTTCGGTGATGCTGTAAATGCATTGTTGGTTTGATCCCAGCCAAAATCAGTAAACTTGAGTACTGTTCCTGTCGGGATATCAGCCAGCGCTGCAAAACGTACTTCGTCAATAGTTGCATCCCATCCAATAACAACAATGTCGCCCTGAACAAGTTTCTGGGCTCTGGCGATGCTGATAAAAGTAAAAAACAACAAACAAAAGAAAACTGCCGTCCTTTTAAAAAAATGTAAAGATTTATTCATATATCTATTTTAAACTCATCAAAAAGTTTTTTTCAAATGCAAAAAACAGTACCAGGAGTAATTTTATTAAACACAGAGATAAGGATTTTGCCAACCGCTTATGTTCTCTCTGTGTATCTCATCATAGACCAGATCATTGTACTTCAATGCACGCCCCTGGCTTACAACAATTCTTGAGATTTTACCGTCGTTAATCGTAATTTTTTCAATGTCAATCTGGGGAAGCGAATAATCTGAATCCAGGTAAAAACTCCTTTCCCCCCTGGGCGTTTGTAACCGCTCTGCTTTTAATAATGCTGACACCGTTTTATAATCTCTTTTTTGCAGATAAGGGATAAGCTCCTGTATAGCGACTCCCATTTCGTATCCCAACAATGCAAATAAATTGGCTTTACGGCCTGTTAAACTTTCAAAATCCCTTTTAAACTTTTTATTTGCGGCATCCTCAGATGCATAATTATAGAGGGAGGCTGAATAGATCTCCAGGGAAAGACCTGAAAGCTGGTCTAAAATTTCTTCTGATGCCATATGGGCACTTACAATAAGTGGCACCTTCCCATTTAAGCCCGAGGCTGCAAACTCGCGATAAAATTCTACCGCTTCGGAACCACAAAACAAAGCATGAATATAAGAAGGGAACTTTTCATATGCTTTCTTGAAAAAAATATGGATATTTTCTTTAACCTGCGATTGAGCCGGATCGCCATGAAGTACTGTAAAATCCATCTCCTTCGACCCCGCACTTATGGCCCCTTGCCTGAATGAACTTTGCAGATGGTACCCGGCGTCGTATAAGGACATTAATACAGTCCCCTTGTCTGCGAATTCTTTGTGTGCCCAATAACCCAAAGCATATTCCGATTGCCATAATTGGTAACTATTTAGAAACACACTATCAGAAATATGCTGGTTATATGGTATCAACTCTCCCATATCCATAAAAAAACCAAGTTTCCCTCTTTTTTCCAGCTCTGCTATTACTGCCGGCATCGCCTTATAGCTGATTAAACCTGAAATCAAATCGGCATTACTGAAATATAAAAGCTTTTGCACTGCTGCGGTCACCATTTTCGCTCCACCCTGTCCCACATATTCAGGTACAAATTCAAAAAGGTTGCTTTCTAATTGTGGCTTTGGCAGTGCAGCATAAAATCCATGTATGATATCATTAGGTAAATCAGGGTAAATAGAAGAATACGGTATAAGAAAACCTATTTTAAGACGCATATTAAAAATGAAAATACCGCTGGCTTTCACCAGCGGCAAATAAAATAATTATTCAGTTAAGGCCGGGGAGGGTATAATCCCTGGACGGCGATAATGTAATTCACAACAGTATAAGGTTGTAGCAGAGAAACCTGAGACGATGCTGCAGCTCCTGCCTGGTTAATCGTTACACCGACGTTGACAGCTGCCTGGGGAATATTAACCGTAAAAGGATCTACCTTTACAGATCCGGATGCCATGGCCGTTGTTGTTGGAGCCGGAGTTCCAGCAACGTAATTTGTCGCGCCCACACTTGTATCTGCACCTAAGAAATTTCCACCCGGATCAGCCTGCCCACCATTTCCATTAACCCCGTATAAAGTAGCGTTAGGAGCGCTAACCGGAACATTTTGAGCAGGAACTCCGCTGCTGGTAACTGTAGCTGTATGTGTATGAGGTATCAATGGCACCTGAGCAGCAGTAAGTGTAACCGTTTCAACACCTGCTGACGGTACCACGTTATTACCAAGACTCTTCGGAGAAATGTTAACGCCATAGGTGTTTATTTGAGTGGGATTATAGCCCACAGGAACCCGCCCCCTGAAATCGGGGAGATTAAAAGTACTTGAACCATTTCCCCCGTAGGTCAGTCCGATGAGAGAATACAATACCTGATTTTGATTAACGTTTAAAGCCTGACCCTGACAGGGTTGATAATCCATTGGCGCCCAAGTCAGAGGCCATAAAAAAATTGTACCGACAAATGCTGAATCCATGTAAAAAAATTAAAGTTTATAATATAATTTATTGATAGTTTATTTCATTTTCGATATATCATTAGCCTCTTCAGACTAACCGAACACTTCAGACTGAAATCTCATACCGGTTGTTATACCCATGCCAAAAAGTTTACTGCCCGAAACAAAGCCTTCATTAACCCGCGCCACATTAATCTTTAAGAATCTATTTTCAATACAGGCAACAATTAACCCGTATAGTACATCTGCATAAACAATGGTTCCAGGGACATCCACTTGCCCGTTAGTGTTCAGCTCAACAGCAACGACTTCAAGCAGCCGGATTTCCATATTTCCTAAAATGGCAAAAGCCCCACCATATTTAGGATTGCAAGCGTTTACCAGACATTCTATTTCCTCAACGTTTTGTAACTCCCAATTGATTGTAAGATCTGACAAAACAGGCTTACGGTTAAACATTACAGGTAACTGCTCTTGTGGAACTTTGTCAAATTTGCCTTTCAGTAATACTTTTAAAAATCCATCCAGGCTGCTCATCGCCACTACACCCATTCTGGCACAATACATACCATAATTCTCTCCGTAAATAACAGGACTCTGAACTGTCCAGGCTATTGGGCCTCCATCAATATCTTCTGTCATTTCATGAACAACCAATCCGGCTTCGGCCTCCCCATTCTTTAGCTGCCAGAAAATTGGATCGCTACCACGATATTTCGGTAGAAGGCCGAAATGAAAATTATAAAACCTATTCGCTGGTTTGTTTAGTACGCTAATAGAAAGCTTCCATGGAAACGCAAAAACCAAAACGGTCGTTGCTTTCGCCTTGTCTATCCAATTTAGCAACGTTTCTTCTTGCTGATCTTTTGAAATATATGTTATTTCTTCTGGAGTTAACCCGAGATGTAACAGTCGCTGATCTAAAAATCGCTTACTTTTATGCGGCACTGCAACCCCCGCAAGAATCCCACGTTGCTTTAAATGAAGAATAGAAGGTAAAACCAACAGATCAGAATTACATAGTATTCCAACCCTAAGGTTCGTCGTTTGTCCTGCGGATTCCCGATGATCAATGATCTGTTTGTTCATCCAAAAATAAAACTAAGACCAGCCTAACGAGACAACAAAATATATCCTCTGCTTATAGGGATGAGATAGACGCTTTGGCAAACGTAAAAGCATTAATGATTTGAGCATACGTTATAAATTATTTAACCAAAAATATAAAAGACAATGAAGCTATCCTATAGACCCCAGGGTCTTTTTTTTCTTTTCTTATAAAGAAGAAAAGAAATAATTATCAGGCTTAGAATATAGCCGAAATATTACCACGAAAAAAAATCAACGCAACTTCATTAAACTACTACCTAAGCAAGATAATTAATTGCATATTTGTAAATGCCCATATCAATTCGCTATCTCATATGGATTACTTTATTTTCGCTTCCTTTAATTTGCCAGGGTCATCCCCCATGGCTTGCCAAGGGGGATTTGAAGAAAACTATTGCCCTCAAACCATTTTTCTATGCTATTGAGGATCCTCGTAATAGTTATCATACGCTGTCTCTTACCCAACAGAAAGCCAATTTCGTACCTTTAAATCAATTCCATCTTTCTGCGCCTGACCATACTTTTTGGTTAAAAACAGCACTAAACACGTCTGACGATCTGGATCAAACGCATTTCTGCTTAAGTTTTGACCATTTAACTTTTGTTGATCTGTATATTTTTGAAGCGGGGAAGCTAAAAGTCCACCGAAGAGCTGGGGCTTTCAGGAAAAAGACGGATATAGAGCCGGAAGACAACCGCTTTAATTTTAATTTTGTATTATCTCCGGGCAGCACTTATCAGCTACTATTAAAAGTTAAACACACCAAAAAATTTCCACCAAACTTTGATTTCGTATTACAAAGTACTTACACCTACCTTTCTTATAACCGGACATTTGATTTGATCAATTTCTGGCTTCAGGGTGCTATTGCCATTTTGTTCTTTTATGCGGGACTTTCCTGGTTCATTAACAGGTACAGGCCTTTTATTTGGGTTATGTTTTTTATATTGGGCATCGGACTTTACTGTTTTTCATTACAACCTTCTTTTATTGATTTTTTCTTTCCCATGCAGCCAGAAACCGGCTGGCTTTTAGTCCCTGTCTTTCTTCATCTGGGGATCGTAAGCTTTTACCTTCTACTGATCGATTTTCTGGAAATAAAGAAAAATGCGTATAAGCTCTATCGGTATGGCCATTATATTATAAAAAGCCTTCTCATTTTTTCTATGCTGTGCGTCATCCATAACAGCTTAACCTCCAATTACTATCTCACTAATCAGATCAACCTGAGTTTTTCTATTGTCCACTTAACCTATATTAGTTATATATCCATTGTGCTGTGGCGTAAATTAGATGCCAGCCAGCGTTTCATGATATACGGCATTTTGGTATTTGCAATGGGCGCAATCGCTCTTGTGGGAAGTGGGTTTTTATTTAACGAACGAGGTTTAGTTTATGCTCCTATCATCTCCAAAACCACTATTCTATTGATAATCATTCTTTTTTTAACCGGGATAAACCAAAAATTGAGACAACACGAACGGGAAAAAATAGCAGCCCTGGAACAACTGAACAAAATACATAAAGAGCATAATTCACTTATTGAACGAAAAGTAGAAGAACGGACCGCGGAACTCAGGAACATGAACGGTAAGTTACGGAAACAACGGGCAGAACTAATAGAAAAAAAGGGACATATCGATACCTTAATGGATGAACTGAACCATAGGGTAAAGAACAACCTGCAAATGTTGTACAGCCTGAGCACTTTGCAATTGCCACTGATGCATAATGAAAAAAGCAAGCAGGTACTCAACGATATGCGGGGACGCATTAAGGCAATGATGTTGGTTAACACCCATTTAAACATCAATAAAGAAAAGCAAACTATACAGCTTATTTTGTTGGTACAGGAAATTAAACAGCATGTACAGCATATCTACGATCCTTTAAAACGCATTCAGATAGAAGTTGATGTTTGCAGGGATCTGTTGCTTCATGCAAACACATCGCTGCCCTTTGGGCTGATATTGACCGAACTTTTTACAAATACTTTTAAACATGCCTTTACGCCGGATGAAGTGTATCCTTTTATAAAGTTACTTATTCATTTAAAGGAAGGTCAAATCCATTTTACCTATAAGGACAACGGAAAGGGATTGGAAAAGTTAAATACCAATTCTTCTATGGGAATTTCTTTAATTCAGGATTTGATCAGGCAGCTAAAAGGAAATCTATTGATTGATCATCATACTGGCTTTACTTATTTGTTCACTTTCCCAAATCTCCCGTAAAAAATGCGCATTCTTATTATCGAAGACGAAATCATCATTGCCCGCTTTATTGAGAATCAGATTAAAAGGCGCTATCCATTTGAAACCGTTATTGCACTTTCAACTAAGGAAGTTGAACAATTGCTTCCTGATTTTTGTCCGCACCTTATCCTTTGTGACATTGAGCTTAAGGATGAGCTGGATGGAATTGAACTCATCCGCCAATTAAAAAAAACATACTCTTTTGAAGTCGTGTTTATTACATCATATCAATCTATGCATACCATCAACCGGGCCTTTGAACTTAAGCCGGCTAACTATATCATTAAACCGTTAGATGAAAGCAGATTATATGCCGGCATCCAGGCTATTGTAAACCAATTACTGGAGAAAAACGCGGGCAAGAATCCCAATTTTAATATCAATGACATTTTAAGTCAAAGTGAACTGACCATACTCAAGCTTATTGCCCAGAAGAAAACGACCAAAGAAATTGCTTCGTTAATAAACCTTAGCCCTTATACCATAAAAAACTACCGTCACAGTATCTGCAGGAAACTTCAGTTAGAAGAAGAAAATAATGCATTATTAACCTGGTCTTTAAAAAATTATCAGTTTATTTCCAATGTCTGAATAAATTCCTCTTTCCGATTATTTTTCAGAAGTTAAGATCCCAATAGTTTGACCAGATTTTACAGCAGTTCTAAATCCATAGACGGTCCCATAGATAATCCCTTCGTAAGCATCTGAACGATATACGATATTATCTATTCCAACCATATCCAGCGGAGCTGTCAGGTTGTCTAACATGGAGCAGATAGAAAAGAGTTTTTGTTTTTCGAATGCTTCAAATTCCTTAGAAACCATGACCAGCTGATAAACGCCAAATACAAAACTTCCGCCTTTTGATAGCAAGGAGATTGGTCTTTTCCAATTCTTATTTTTTTTCATTAAAGC
>NZ_JAVTSF010000012.1:0-34454 GCF_032678475.1 Pedobacter nyackensis | reverse complement strand
CTTTTTATTTCCTGCCGCTTTTAAACGACGCAAAGAAAATACTGACAACGCTTTCTTTCTACTTTCAACAATTCAAAACCACTCTCACTATATCCTTTTCACTGTCTCCATTCCTCCGAAGCGGGATGCAAAAGTAGGAAAATTATCCACGCCCACAAACTATAATACCGTATTATTTGTAATCTTACACCTAACTCACTACTCCTCAGTAAGAAAAAATTAAACATGGGGTAGCGACATAGAATCCTGACCTCAGAAACACCTGATTCGAGCCCCTCAGTACTCGGCCAGGTCGGCAAACTGATATAGGTTTCAGTTTGGTTTAAAATTGCTTTTCTATCGGTCTTAGCAAAAGAACAGCAAAACAAAAGCAAAAGCGGACCAAAAGCCGAGCAAAAGAAAACTCAAGTAAAATAGTCGATTTACCAGATTTTAGACGTTTACCATATATTTAGTATATATAGCAACAATAAATACTTATAAGTAAACGTAATTAGATTTTATACGACAACGTTCTATAATGGAACCATTTTAATTGAAAGCTAACCACAGTACAACAAGTCTACCAAAACAATCAATTGCTAAGCGAGGTAGAAAAGGAAGGTCTCCAGTGATCTGAACCAGCTAGTATATTCTTAAGTGTGTACCATTTTACTTCTTTAACACTAAGCTGATGCGACCATGTAACACGAGCTGTCGGAGCTGCCCCAAGCCCTTTACTCCCAAACTCCGCATAGTAAGCCGTTTTTTCCTTATCAGGAAACATAACATCACCTTTCCAGGGGTTCCAACCTTCTGGAGCAATATGCCCACCCAATTCACAGTTTATAAATACAGTTTTCGCATGCGGGCGCCATGGTCTACCCAGGAACACTTTATTAACCTTATCAGCTGCCGTAAGTCTACAGTTTAAAAACACGAAACCAAACTCCTGGCCTGCTCTTGTAGCTGCTGCCGTAACATAAGAGTTTGCCAGGCTCTTTATGGTACAGTTTTGAAAAACGGCTGTAGCTTCCCCAAATATAAAATCTGTAGTACCTTCAATATAGCAGTCCCTATAAAACTGCCTACTTTGTGCTGTTGCTGCATAAAGTGTATCCTGAAAACCAAGTAGTCTGCTATCGCTAATTACAAACCGATCACCTTCAACATGCAAGGCGACCGCTTGTCCAACAGCTCCGGAGGCATTGGCTATAGTTAAATTTTCTATCTCAATTCCACTTCCTTGCACCAGTACCGTATAGGAGGTATAAGTTGTAAACTTATCATTTCCAAATACGTCTTTCCCCTGAGAATAAACCTTCCCAGAAAAATCACTATTGATGATAATAGTATTTTCTTTATTTTCTCCAATCAAAGAAATATTTGTTTTCCAGGAAGGAACGACCAGCTTTTCATTGTATATTCCTTTCTTTATAATGATGTTTACCCTAACCTCACCAAGGTCCCGTACAGCATTTACAGCTTCCTGTATAGTTTTATAGTTACCAGTGCCATCCTGCGCAACTTTAATTTCTTTAAGTAATGTAGTTTGTCCTGGTGAACTCGACACAAAGAATATCATACAACACAAAACCAGCACGCGGATTCTCAATAAATGTTTTATTCTATACATATATAATTATCTTTAGTTAACAGGTTAGTTTTATCTAATCGTTCTTAACGCGGGCATTTTGCTTAGTTGGCCCTACACGGAACCAATCAAAATCAGCGTAGCCTGAGTCATTAATTTTAGTTTCTCTGGTGCAGAAAAGCCCCATCTTAGCTCCTATCCATTGTCCCGCCTCCGCCTGGAACTCTTTTTCTACTTCTTCAAACTTCTCTCCATCTACGCTATAGGAAAAATTACATTTAGCGCCTTTTGTTACCGTTACCCGGAGGTAAAGTGTTCTGCCTTCTATTTTAGAAAGCGTAGTTTCAGATTCGGCGTTGCCTTTGTTTGCATTCTTACAAATAGAATGAATGAGGTAATTGCCATCCTTTTTACTTTTAACGCCCAAGATCGCATAACTTAGCCCCATCACAATCAATCCTGCTTTCTCATTTTCAATTTTAGTATTAGGTGAGAAATCGAGTTTTACAGTTGCCTCGAATTCTTCCGCTGGAAATTTCTGCATCAGGATATTTGGTACTTCCCAATAACTTTTTGTACCCTCAGGTATCTGATCAGAAAATAATCTAAGTGTACCTTTACTCAAGTTCATAAACGACCAGGTAGCTTTTGGATTTGCCTGCCATTGCCATTGTAAACCTAATGTTCTACTGTTAAATTCATCACTTTCTGCTGGAGTTTGAATTGTATAGACTTTACCAACATTAGGTTTTTTATAAACCATAACCGGCTCGCCTATACCATTTCCATCCTTATCTACACCTATAACCGGCCAATCATCTATCCATTTCATTGGTTGCAGGTGCACTACCCTACCGTACACATCCTTATCCTGAAAATGTAGAAACCAATCTTCGCCCGTCTGGGTATTTACCCAAGCTCCCTGATGTGGGCCATTAATTGTAGTTGCACCCTGATCCATCACCACCTTTCTTTCATATGGCCCGTATATATCTTTAGACCGCAATACCAGCTGCCAACCAGTAGCAACGCCTCCAGCTGGAGCAAAAATATAATAATAACCATTTCGCTTATAAAATTTGGGACCTTCAATAGTTGGGTCCAACTCATGACCGTCGTAAACCAATACACCAGCATCCAAGGTTTTTGTCCCCTCTGGATTTAGTTGTTTTACGGCAATCACACTTTTTATTCCCGCACGACTTCCTGCATAAGCATATGCCAGGTAAACTTTACCATTGTCATCCCACAAAGGACAGGGGTCAATTAGTCCTTTACCATCTTCAATCAATATAGGCTCCGACCAATCTGCTACTGGATTTTTAGTTTTCGTCACATAAATTCCAAAATCAGGATCCGGATAATAGATATAGAATTCGCCTTTATAGAAACGAATAGCCGGAGCCCACACCCCATTTCCATGTTGTGTTTTAGAAAAGTGATCAAAAGGAGGCTGTCGTTTTAAAGCGTGATTAACAAGTTTCCAGTTTACCAAATCTTTAGAATGCAGAATTGGCAAACCTGGAACAGCATCAAAACTGGAAGCAACCATATAAAAGTCATCCCCCACCCTTATCGCATCCGGATCTGAATAATCAGCATCCAAAACAGGGTTTTTATATGTTCCATTACTTTGGTCTGCCACCCATACCTTTGAAACATATTTTACTTCTACATTAGCAGACTGCCCATATCCACCTAATGCACCAAATAAAAAACAGCTACCGAAGACTAAATACGTTATACCTTTATTCATTTAATATCTTATTTTATCAAGCCTGTTCATCCGGAATGTAATTTGATTAAACAATCATACGAACTTGAAAATAGTTTTCGACCAAGTCCTGATACTAAATCTATGCAATCGTTTTCCATAGCGCACACCTATTTAGTTTAATTCTAAATAAATTTGGTAAACAAATCAACAGACCTTACATTTGCGGCCGTTAGAATTAATCTAAATAATCACATGAAGTATATCTACGCATTTTTTATAATTACAACGCTCTTATCGTTTAATCAGAAAGCATTTTCTCAGCTTGCTGCTGCTCCCGCTCGTGGAAGCATCAAAGGAAGAGTAAGGACAAGTGATGGCAAACCGGCTCCTTTTGTAAACATATCTATAGTTGAAAACAACAAAAAAACACTCTCAGATGATGACGGGAATTTCACTTTCATCAATTTAAAAGACGGGACTTATACTTTAAAAACCTCTTTTGTAGGTTTAAAGGCACAAATAAAAAAAGTAACAGTAACTGAAGGGGAAACTGCCACAGTTGATTTTGTGCTTTCTGAAAGTTTAGCCGAACTTGACGAAGTTTCAATCAGCGGATATAAAAGTCCTAATCAGAAACCAACAACATTGGGCAAGATAGCAATTGCGCCAAAAGACCTACCACAATCGGTTCAGGTTATAGGTGCGCAAGTCATTGCAGATCAGCAGGCCAACCGACTAGGTGATGTGATGAAAAACATTAATGGCGTAGCATTAGGTGCTAATCGCGGTTCGGTAGGTGAAAACTTCTATGCCAGAGGATACAGCCTTGGCGCAAATAATGTATTTAAAAATGGTGCAAGAACAACAATTGGCGGCATGCCTGAAGCAAGCACACTGGAATCTGTAGAAGTCCTTAAAGGTAGTGCAGCATTACTATATGGTGGTGTTACTGGTGGGGCTGTTGTAAATATGGTGACAAAAAAGCCTAAGTTTGAATCAGGAGGCGAGGCCTCAATGCGTGTTGGTAGTTACGATATGTACAAACCAACGGTAGATGTTTACGGTCCTCTCTCTGATAAGGTTGCTTATCGCGCAATTGCTACATATGAAAAAGCCGGGAGTTACAGAGACAACGTAAAATCGGAAAGACTTTACATCAACCCATCTATATTATATAAGATTAGCGAAAAAACAGATTTATTAGTTCAGGCTGATTATCTGGAGAGTGATTTCACTCCTGACTTTGGTATTGGAACAGTAGGGAATAAAATTTCTCCGCTAGGAAGAAGTGCTTATATAAATACAGCATGGGCTTATAACGAAACCAATACAGGGACTTTACAAGCTGCTTTAAATCATAAATTTAATGATAACTGGAAACTAAGTACTAATGTAAGTGTGCAATCTTACAACAGAGATTATTTTTCAAGTGAACGTCCGTTTACTACAGATGGCGTATGGAATCGTGCGCTTACCCGTTCAAGAATCAGAGAAACGACTTACAATCAGCAAATCAATTTAAATGGTACATTCAAAACTGCCGGAATTATTCATCAATTATTAGTTGGTGTTGATGGCGACCAGTCAAGAATCATCACCGGCGGCTTTACTAACCCGAACTTGTTAGGCCCGAATAGTGGTAAATATTATGATCAGGTAAACCTCCTTGATCCATCCAGCTTCAATATCGCATCTAACTTCATCAGACCTGAAACTACGTTGTTAACTAATACTTCAGCAACAGTAAACAGATTTGGTGGTTTTATACAGGATTTAATCAGTCTTACTGATAAATTTAAAGTTCTAGCAGGTGTAAGATGGACATTCCAGGAAACGCCTAAAACTAATATTACGGACTTAAAAACCCGAGAAAAATCAAAAGGTCTTGCAAATTTAAAAATTGATAAAGCCTTTTCTCCAAAGTTCGGATTAATTTACCAGCCAATAAAATCAACATCTGTGTATGCAAGTTATGCCAATAACTTTACTCCAAATACGGGCATCGACATTGCAACAAATGCTCCTATGGCCCCATCAATTATTGATCAATATGAAGCAGGTGTAAAAAATGATTTCTTAGATGGAAAGCTATCGGCAAACATAACCTACTATAAAATAAAAAATAGCAATTTAGCTCAAGCTGCCCTTGCAGATGCTACGAAAAGAGAATTTTCGGGATCGACTGAAAGTGATGGCGTGGAGATAGACATTACTGCAACAATTGCTGATGGGTTAAACTTTATCGCAGGCTATAGTTACAACTATATGCGTTATACCAACACCATTGCTGAAACCGGAGTTATTGAAGGAGAACGTTTAGTAGGCACAACAAAAAACACAGCAAACGGCACCCTGTTCTATACGGTTCAGAATGGTGGACTGAAAGGACTTAAATTAGGTGCATCAGCATTCTACACCGGAGATCGTAACGGTGGTCGTAATACAATCAAAAGCTTAACGAAGCCTTCATCAGGTATCATCCCAATTAAAGGCTTTACCACATTTGATCTTTCTGCAGGTTATACATTCAAAAAATTCAGTATCCTGGGCAAATTATCGAATATCACGAACGAATTAAACTATTTCATTCATGAAAACTATAGTGTAAACCCAATTGCTCCAAGACAATTTATGACTACAGTAGCTTACAAATTCTAATTTTTAATCAGCTTACACTTATTAAAAACCGGTCTATCTTCATTGGAGATAGGCCGGTTTTTATATATATTATTTTATTATGTTAAAATATGTTAACGCCTTGCTACCTTCAATGCCTTTACATAGCTTAGCATCCTGTTATTTTTAATTGACGTTATCGTATTATTACCTTATCTTTGCAGAATGTTTAAAATTAAACACGTACTACTATTAAGTTTCACCATTATAGCCCTGACAATTGCGGGCTGCAAAAGCCAGTTTGAAAAAATCAGACTGAGCAACGATGTAGCCAAAAAATACCAGGAGGCGATGCGGTTATACAACAAGAAAAATTATTCAAAAGCCTTGATCCTTTTCGAGGATCTTTCGCAAAAATACAGGGGAAGAGCTGAAGCTGAAGAGCTGAACTATCACTACGCTTTAACTTTATACAAATTAAAAGATTACACAACTGCCAGATATCAGTTTAAATCATTTGCTGATACTTACCCTACCAGTAAATATGCTGAAGAATGTAGGTATATGAGTGCATATTGTTACTACCTAGATTCTCCGGCACCAAGCCTGGATCAGGAAAACACTTACAAGGCCATAGATGCATTGCAATTGTTCATCAACTTTTATCCAAAAAGCGAACGTGCTGCTGATGCCAGTAAATACATTGGTTTGTTACGTGCAAAACTGGAAGATAAAGCCTATACCAATGCTAAATTGTATTATGATTTGGGCGGTTTTGATCTTACCAACTATAAAGCCGCAGTTATTGCGTTAAAAAATGCGCAGATCGATTTCCCGGATATTAAGTATGCGGAAGAAATGGACTTTCTGGTAATCAAATCTCAGTTCAATTACGCAAAGAACAGTCTAGAGCGCCGTCAGGAAGACCGCTATAACGAAGCTATCACTTATGCAGATGAGTTTATGGAGTCTTATCCACAAAGTAAATTAATGGATGATGCCAAAGCTTTGAAAAAGGCGAGTGAACAAGGTATAGAAAACGCCAAACGCGTTCTTGCTGACTACGCAAAAAGAGAGGAAAAATATAAAGCATTACTCGCAAAGGATGCTAAAAAAGATACGACTACTACAAAAACCCCCATCAAATAATGAATACTAATAAACCAGCTGTACCGAATACTACGGTAACCAGAAATGTTAATGATTTAGATCAGAAAACACAAAATATTTATGAGTCTTTAGTTATTATTTCTAAAAGGGCTAATCAGATCTCTAACAACATGAAAGAAGAATTACATGGCAAATTGGCTGAGTTCGCTTCTTCAAACGATAACCTGGAAGAGATTTTCGAAAACAGAGAACAAATTGAAATCAGCAAGCACTATGAGCGTTTGCCTAAGCCTAGCTTAATTGCAATAGATGAGTTCCTGAATGATAAGATCTATTACAGAAATCCTGCTAAAGAGCAACAATAAGACTACGCATAGGTATTAAACTGCTTTAATGCATACCTTAAAACCATGCTTAAAAATAAAAAAATAATTCTTGGCGTTTGCGGCAGTATTGCAGCTTATAAATCAGCTATATTAGTACGACTACTGGTAAAGGCTGGCGCAAACGTCAAAGTAATTCTTACTGCCGATGCGGCTAATTTTATTACCCCGCTCACTCTGGCTACCCTAAGTAAGAATCCTGTTTACACCCAATATTTCGAAGAAGAGACTGGCGTTTGGAGCAATCACGTTGAATTGGGCCTTTGGGCTGATTTTATCATTATTGCCCCGGCAAGTGCGAATACTCTGGCTAAAATGGCCACAGGCTTATGCGACAACCTGCTTACAGCCGTTTATCTATCCGCAAAGTGTCCGGTTTATGTTGCCCCGGCAATGGATCTCGACATGTGGAAACACGAGAGCACCAGGAACAATATAGATAAGATACAATCCTACGGCAATCAGGTAATACAGCCTGGAAGTGGAGAACTGGCAAGTGGCTTATACGGTGAAGGCCGCATGGCTGAGCCTGAGGAAATCACAGCATTTTTAACCGACAAGATTAAAGCTAATCTTCCCTTACTCGGAAAAAAGATAATGATTACCGCAGGTCCAACTTATGAAGCTATAGATCCTGTTCGTTTTATTGGGAATCACTCTTCTGGCAAGATGGGATTTGCTCTTGCTGATCAATTTGCCAGTCTGGGTGCCGAAGTAACCTTAATTACAGGACCAACTGCAGAAAAAAGCAACTACCCCTTAACACGTATCGATGTGGTTAGTGCTGCCGATATGTTACAAGCCTGCCTCAGTGAGTTTGCCAATGCAAACATTACCGTAATGAGTGCTGCTGTTGCAGATTATACTCCTGTAAAAAAAGCCGATCAAAAGATAAAAAAGGCTAGCAACGAGTTTAGCCTGGAATTAAAAAAGACAGAAGATATACTGGCAAGCTTAGGTCAGCTAAAAACAGCTGAACAAATATTAGTCGGCTTTGCTTTGGAAACTCAAAACGAAGAAGAATATGCCAAATCAAAGCTGGTAAAGAAAAACCTGGACCTTATCGTACTCAATTCTTTGAACGACAAAGGTGCCGGTTTTAAAAAGGATACCAACAAAATAACTATATTTAATAAAGCTGCAGAAAAAACAGTCTTTGAAATGAAATCAAAAACTGAAGTGGCTATTGATATCTGTAACGAAATATTAAAACTGGTTAAAATATGAAACAACGCTACTCCTACATTTTCTTAATCTTTTTTTTATGTTATAACTATGCCACCGCCCAGGAACTTAATACAAGGGTACAGGTGCTAGCGCCCACTGTTCAAAACATCAATAAAAGAAATGTAGAAGTTCTGCAAAATACGATACGCGATTTTTTAAACAATAATAAGTGGACCAATGAGACTTATACGCCTGCTGAACGTATTGAATGCAACTTTGTAATCACCTTAACCGCATGGGATGGAAATTCCACTTATAAAGCAGAAGCACAGATCCAATCCAGTCGACCGGTTTTTAACACTGCATACAACAGCACCTTACTGAATATAAGTGACAAAGATTTTGATTTCAATTATAACGAAGGCCAGCCAGTAGATTTCTCAGATCAGAACTTCATATCCAACTTAAGCTCACTACTTAGTTTTTACGCATACACCATCATCGGTTTAGATAAAGATAGCTTCAGCAAACTAGGTGGTACGAACTACTATAATAAAGCTCAAAACATCTTAAATGTTGCCCAGGTATCCGGAAATAAAGGATGGAAAGCATTTGACGGCTTACGAAACAGATACTGGTTAAACGAAAACCTGCAGAACAAAAGTTTCGAAGAGCTGAGAACATTTATTTATGACTATCACTTGAATGGACTGGATCATATGCAGGAAGATCCATTAAAAGGAGCTAAAAAAATCATCAGTCTACTTTCTGATTTAAAACGATTAGATAAGCAAAAAGTTGGCTCTATATTCCCTAACATGTACCTGGCGACTAAAGCTGATGAATTGGTAAATATTCTTTCTTTAACTGATCCACAGGAAAAAATCAAAGCTTACAACCTGCTTGCCGAAATTGACCCAGCTAACCTGAACAAATACGAAGCCTTAAAACCTTCTCGTTAACTCCTTAATTACAACACTTTAAAAAAAGTGTTAAATTATTTTGCATCTACGAATAGATTCGTATATTTGATTACGAAACAATTCGTACAACGATACCATGGCAGAAGCGAACCAACTTAAACCTACAGAAAGCGAACTTGAAATCTTACAAATCTTGTGGAAAAAAGGAAGCTGTACGGTTAGAGATGTTCATGAAATTTTAGAGAAGAACAAAGATTCAGGTTATACCACTACACTTAAGTTGATGCAGATTATGCATGAAAAAGGGTTGGTTTCCCGCGATACTTCTTCCAAAACCCACATCTATCAGGCCCTGCAAAATCAAGAAAAGACCCAACAACACCTGGTTAATAAAATGATCGATAATGTTTTTAACGGATCGGCAGCGAGAATGGTTATGCAGGCATTGGGTAACCACACTACAAGTAAAGATGAAATAAACGCAATAAAAGAATACCTGGACCAACTCAGCAAAAAATAAAACTATGGAGCCCTTGTTAAACAATTTGATTAAAGCCATTGGCTGGAGTATTTTTCACTCCCTATGGCAAGGAGCAATAATTTACGGCATACTTTTACTAATCGCAATTGCAGTCCCTAAACTTCAGTCCCGTTTAAAACACAACCTTGCGTTCGCAGCAATTTGCTTAATCTTTATTTGCTATTGTGTAACTTTTTTTTCTGTTTTTAAACTTCCAGCTGCAACAGCAGGCATGGGTAGCGCAACAGTAAATGTAGCTACGCAATACTATCAATATGTGAACTCCCTTCCGCAGCAGATCAGTGGCAAAGCGGAATATCTCTTCCCTTACCTTGTTGGTATCTATGGGATAGGACTGGCGCTTCAGTTATTACTACTTGGTATGGGATACAAAAGGATACTCCAAATTAAAAAAGCTGCACGCCTCGAAGTTCCATCCGAATGGAAAGCATCATTTAACAAATTACTTTTCCAATTAAACCTTCGTCAACACATCACCTTCTACCTATCTGATAAAATAAATGTTCCGCTGGTTATTGGTTATTTCAAACCTGTAGTACTCTTTCCGATTAGCCTGGCCTCACAGCTCGACATGGATCAGGTTGAAGCGATATTGATTCATGAACTTTCGCACATCAGAAGAAACGATTACCTATTGAACATGATCAAAACAGGGATTGAAACCTTACTTTTCTTTAATCCTTTTATATGGCTAAGTGGGAAATTCATCAATATAGAAAGAGAACATGCTTGTGATGACCTTGTATTGAAATTCACAGGAAATCCAATGACTTATGCACACGCACTATTGAAGCTTGAAATATTGAAAGACAAGTCCACACCTGCTTTTTCAATGGCTGCTACAGGAAAAAGTCAGCATTTATATCAACGTATTAAAAGAATCACGGATATGAAAACAAATTACATGAATGTAAGACAACAAATGTTTGTCATTACATTAGCTATTGCCACGGTGATTTCAATGGCATGGGTAAAACCCTCGAAAGCAGAAAAAACGGGACAAAAAATCAACAGGCAAAAACATACAGAAATTACTGTTGTCAATACCAAACAGGATTGGACTCCCACACAAGCACCAGCACCACCTGCAGCTCCAGTTATAGATTGCCCCGTTTTAACGGACATTCCCGAGCCACTAAATCCACCGGCTCCAGCTATGGTAGCCGTACCAACTCCACTAGACAACCCTCTATTGCATCTCTATCAGGATACCACTAAAAAGAAGTTAAAATATACCATCATCACAGTTGATGAAAAAGGAAATAAAAAAGAGTATCAATCTGTAAAAGACATGCCCGAAAGCATGAGAAATGAGGTAATAAAAGAAACTTTTAGCCATACCGGCGATTTTAGCAAAGACCTAAACATTTATATTGACACTATTGTAAACAATAGCCTTGCATTTTTAAAATCACCTGAATGGAAGAAGTCTATAGCCGAAGCAACTGCTTCAGCTGATAAGGCAAACCAATATTTCAACTCCAAAGAATGGAAAAAACAACAGGAAGACATTCGCAAGAATGCTGAATCTATCGGCAATTATTTCAATTCCAAAGAATGGAAAAAACAGCAGGAAGACATTCGTAAGAATGCTGAATCTATCGGCAATTATTTCAATTCCAAAGAATGGAAAAAACAACAGGAAGAACTCCGTAAGAGTGCTGAAGAGGCTTACAAACAGGCACTAAAAGCAGATGAAGCTGCACGAAAAATGAAACAAAAAGAAGCAAAAGAGAAAAACACGCAATGGAATTAATTCCCGGCCGTGGTCCCGCTTAATAAACTCGGGATCACGGTTCTATCTAACGCTCCTTTGTAAAGATATTTTTAATCTGACTGATCTCATTCTCATAAATTGTCCCCTTGCGTGCTCCAAAGTAAAGTGTATTTTCAATAATAGGACTCCCCTCCCATGCGAGTAAGATTTTACCTTCAGCAATAGCCTCGCTACAAAGAAAATCAGGAACAACAGAAAACCCTTCCTGATCACTTAAACAACGTACAATAGAACTAATGTTTGGCACGATGTAATTCGGCTTAAAATCGGGATGTTCATTAAAATTGCTGAGCCAAAACTTTTTCAAATGTTCCATATCGGCAGTGGTACTATACCAAATCTGTTGCCTCAACCAATCTTTAGCTGCCAGCAGATTATTATTTTTCAGCAGAGGCATCAGTGGATCTATATTTGTTTTATTCCCACAAACCAGCACAATTTGTTCTTTTGAAAAAGCCTGGTATTCCAAATTCTTCTGCGTACCCTTTTGTGGCGTAATGATCAAATCCAGCAGGCCTTTATCCAAATCCTGTTGCATCTGAGGATACTCACCAAATTTGATGATTACATTAAATGGCAATGAAGAAATATGTTTCTCCAACGTGAACTGAAAAGTTTCAAAACACATTCCAATACTTATGGTTGACCTGTCTACTATAGAACTTTTATGAAAAAGCTGCTGTGCCAGTTCCAGTTTATCCAGAGGTTCCAATACAAAATTATATAAGACCTTTCCACGTTCTGTTGGCACCATTCTTTTAGCAGAACGATCAAACAATTTGTAGCCCGTATAAGCTTCCAGCGAGTTCAAATGTAAACTTACTCCGGGTTGCGATATATACAAAGCCTGCGCAGCACCGGTGAGTGTCCCCTGATCATAAATCGCTTTAAACGTTCTGAGCCATTCCAGATTTAACATCATATTCTATCATTTTTATGATACAAATGTATGATTTAAGTTATTATGATAGTAGATGTTTTTTAGGGAACTTTGTGGTGTCAAAATAAAAACAATAAAAAATGGAATATAGAAAATTAGGAAATACAGATCTTGGCTTACTATTTCAATCCTATGAACTTGGGAAATTATCGCTCAAAAATCGCATTGTAATGCCACCTATGACCAGATCCAGGGCTGGAGTAGGAGAAGTTGCAACAGATTTAATGGCTGAATACTACGCCCAGAGATCCTCGGCCGGACTGATCATATCCGAGGGTACACAAATCAGCAGACAAGGACAAGGCTATGCCTGGACACCAGGAATATACACACAAGATCAAATAGAAGGTTGGAAAAAAGTAACCAAAGCCATTCATGCCAAAGGCGGACTCATATTTGCTCAATTGTGGCATGTAGGCCGGGTCTCACATATATCCTTACAAGAAGGCAACCAGTCGCCGGTAGCACCATCAGCAATCTTAGCTGAAGGTGTAAAGGTATTTTTAGACCTTGCGGGAAAAGGGCCGAACAATGGAGCTGGAGAAATGGTTCAACACTCTATGCCACGTGAGTTAACCATTCCGGAAATCAAGCAAATTATTCAAGACTATGCTCAGGCTGCAAAAAATGCAATTGAGGCAGGTTTTGATGGCGTTGAGCTGCATGGCGCGAATGGCTACCTCATAGAACAATTTATTGACTCACAAACCAATCATCGTACTGATGAATATGGCGGGAGTGTTGAGAACCGTCTTCGCTTTTTAAAAGAAGTAGTCAATGCAGTTGCCAATGCAATAGGCAAAGACAAAGTTGGTGTACGTCAGGCACCTTTGACTACCTTAATGGGTGCACAGGATGATACACCAGAAATCACTTACATCGAAGCCGCAAAAATCCTGAACGAAATTGGCATTGCATATATACATATTGCTGAAGCGGATTGGGAAAATGCTCCTGTAATGCCTGTGGAATTTAAAGAAGCTTATCGTAAAGCATTCAATGGTACACTGATCTACACCGGAAAATATAGTAAAGAACGCGCGGAAGAAGCAATAAGTAAAGGTTGGGCAGATCTGATTTCTTTCGGCCGCCCTTTCATCGCCAACCCAGATCTCCCCTACCGCTTACAAAACAACCTATCTTTAAACGAACCCGACAGAACCTATTTCTTTGGAGGGGGAACTAAAGGCTATACAGATTATCAAACACACGAAACGCTATCATTCATTTAAACATTTTTAACAATGAAACTATTTGAAAGCTTTAAAAAAGGAAAATTTAATATAATTAACCGGATTGTTATGGCGCCAATGACAAGAGCACGTAACCCGAATGGCATTCCCAACAAAATGAATGCAGCGTACTATCGACAACGTGCCGGGAAAAATGGAGCCGGACTAATCATCACGGAAGGCACAGCTATATCTCCGACCTCCAGAGGCGTTTTGCATATTCCAGGGCTCTATACCGACGAGCAAACAGAAGGCTGGAAATTGGTTACAAAAGCTGTACATGAAACCGGTAGTAAAATCTTCGCTCAACTGTGGCACGTTGGCCGTGTTTCACACACCAGTATTCAGCCAAATGGGCTGGCTCCGGTGGGCGCTTCAGATCTTCAGGCAGCGAATTCCTACGCCTGGGGGTATGATGAAAATGGTAAAGAGAACTTTGTAATTTGCTCCGTTCCACGTGCACTACCAACAGAAGAAATAAAAGACATTGTAGCTAACTTTGCTGATGCTGCTAAAAATGCAATTGAAGCAGACTTTGACGGTGTAGAGCTCCATGGAGCAAATGGCTATTTAATAGAACAATTCCTGAATCCCTTTACAAATAACCGTACGGATACCTACGGGGGCAGTATAGAAAACCGCAGCCGCTTTTTATTGGAAACGATAGATGCCTGTATTGATACTATCGGAGCCGACAAAGTAGCCATACGTTTAACACCCTATGGTGGTTTACATGAATTACCTCATTACGACGAAATTGAGGCTACTTATGAATACCTGGCCAAAGAACTTTCGGCCAGAAACATTGCCTTTATCGATATTATGGATCAAAAATCAAGAGGTAGTTTTGCCGTTCCCGATGGTTTCTTAAAACGGTTTAGAAATTGGTATGACGGCATTATTATTCTTGCTGGCGGTATGGACAAAGCAAAGTCTGAAGCCCTGATTGATGATGGGATTATCGATCTTGCTGGCTTTGGCGAGCCTTTCATCGCAAACCCGGATCTCGTACCAAGACTTAAAAACGACTGGCCGCTAACTGAGCCGGACAGAAATTTACATTATGGCGGAGCCGCAAATGGTTATACCGATTATCTATCCTACCAACACCAAAACACAGAAAAAGAAACCCTCGTCGCTGATGAAACCATACATTAAGATCATCAGGTTACAAATTATAAAGCCAGGGGAATAATCTTCTGGCTTTTTTGTGTTGTTCATCGCTAAGTTTTCATAATTTAGCATCATTATATGCTACAAAAACTTTCCATCCGTAATTATGCTTTGATAGACAGTGTAGAGCTGGAACTTGATAAAGGTTTAAACATCATCACTGGTGAAACTGGTGCTGGTAAATCTATCATGCTTGGTGCATTATCGCTTATTTTGGGCCAACGTGCTGAAACAAAGTATTTTTTCAATCAGGATAAGAAATGTATTATAGAAGGTTGGTTTTTACTCTCCGATAAACAGCTACAAAGTTTATTTGAGGAAAATGATCTTGATTTTTATAAGGAAAACACCCTTAGAAGAGAGATTTCTACAGATGGAAAATCGAGGGCATTTATAAATGATACGCCAGTAACGCTTACGGTAATGAAACAGGTTGGAGAGCGGTTAATTGACATCCATTCTCAGCATGCTACACTCGAAATTAGTGACCCTGCTTTTCAGTTATCTGTTGTAGATACACTGGCAGGACACCAGCAGTTACTCGGGGATTACCGTACTAAATTTAAACAGTACAAACAGCAACAAAACCTTTTAATTGCCCTGCAAACAAAAGCTGCTGAAGCCCGAAACAAACAGGACTATGAGCAATTCCTTTTTAATGAACTGGAAAATGCAAACCTGCAGGTTGAGGAACAGGAAAAACTGGAAACAGAACTTCAAATGCTCAATAATGCAGAGAGCATTAAAAGAAGCTTACTCACCAGCTACAATCTGCTAAGTGAAGAAGAAACAGCTGTACTTCCTATTTTAAAAGAAGTGGTTAGTCAGCTGCAAAATATAGAAAAGTTTAACCCTGCTTATGAAGCCTTAAATGAACGTTTACGTTCAGCATTAATAGAGTTAAAAGACATTGCATCGGAAACATCCGGACTGGAAGAAAATATAGTTTTCAATCCTTCCAGAATAGAAGAGATCAATACCAGGCTTGACCTGGTTTATACCCTGCAACAGAAACACAGGGTAAATAGCATTGCAGAATTACTTACCATACAGGATCAGTTATCAGACAATCTTGCCAATCTTTTAAGCGACGATGAGGAAATTGAAAGAATAATAAAAGCCATTGAACTAATGTACAATGAGCTGGATCAAATGGCCGGAAAATTATCGGATAACCGCAGCAAGGCAATTCAGACTACAGAAACCAGTGTAGGCAAAGTTTTGCAACAGGTTGGCATGCCCAATGCAAAAATAAAAATAGATAAAACTACCGCAGCAGAATTAAACAAAGATGGTAAAGACATCATCAGCTTACTGTTCTCTGCCAATAGCGGCCAGCCACCCGCGGCAGTTGGAAAAGTTGCCTCCGGCGGTGAGCTTTCCCGTTTAATGCTCGCCATCAAATCTATCATGGCAAAGCACACCTCACTTCCTACATTAATATTTGACGAGATTGATACAGGTATTTCTGGTGAAACCGCCTTACGTGTTGGAGATGTAATTGGTGAACTGGAAAAAAACATGCAAGTCATCTGTATCACCCACCTACCGCAAATTGCAGCAAAAGGAAATGCGCATTACTTTGTGTATAAAAATGAACAAGGCGAACGTACAACGACAGGCATACGCAGACTGGATAACTCATCACGCGTAGATGCAATTGCAGAGATGCTGAGTGGTAAAAAACCAGGTATTTCAGCTATGGAGAATGCTAAAGATCTGTTGGGTTATAAAAACTAAATGCCTCATTCCACAAAGAAAAAATTCCTTAACTTCGGCCAGTTTTTAAAACAAAAATACTATGTATAACTTATTAAAGGGAAAACGCGGCATCATTACCGGCGCGTTAGATCAAAATTCTATTGCCTGGAAAGTTGCTGAAAAAGCACATGAAGAAGGTGCATCATTTGTATTGACGAATGCACCTATCGCAATGCGCATGGGAGAAATTAATGCTTTGGCTGAAAAAACAGGATCACAGATTATTCCTGCTGATGCAACCAATGTTGATGAACTAACTAACCTGTTTACCCAATCACAAGAAATATTAGGTGGCAAAATAGATTTTGTACTGCACTCAATAGGTATGAGTGTAAACATCCGTAAAAAGATACCTTATACCGAATCAAACTATGACTACTTCATGAAAGGTATTGATGTTTCAGCAATGTCATTCCATAAAATGCTGGCAGTTGCTAAAAAGCTTGATGCCATTAATGAAGGTGGCAGTGTTGTAGCACTTACATATATGGCAGCGCAACGTACTTATCCTTTCTATACAGATATGGCTGACATCAAAGCAATGCTGGAATCAATCGCACGTAGCTTCGGTTATCATTATGGTTTAGAGAAAAAAGTACGTATCAATACTGTTTCTCAATCTCCAACTAAAACTACAGCCGGCACTGGCATCAAAGGATTTGGTGACTTCTATGATTATGCCAATGCCATTGCCCCTTTAGGTAATGCTGATGCCGAATCATGTGCTGATTACTGTATTACATTATTCTCTGACCTAACCCGTATGGTTACCATGCAGAACCTTTTCCATGATGGTGGTTACTCTTCAACAGGAGTAAGTGACATCGTGATGCAGAAAATGGGCTTAGAAGAACAATAAAAAATGTTTTAGGATAGGTATGCTATACCTATCCTAATTAGTACATTAGCATTCATGAAAAAATCCCTGTTCATACTATTCCTTGTGTTATTTACAGGTCATTATGCTTTCTCCCAAAACTCATTCTCTATCACGGGCGTTGTTAAAGACCAGAAAGAAAGTCTTCCGGGTGCAGGTATATATTTGAGCGGCTATAAAGTTTCTACTGCAGCCGATAGCGAAGGTAAATTCAAAATCAGCAACCTTAAACCAGGTAATTATGATCTGCTGGTACAAATGGTTGGCTATCTCCCCTATTCAAAAAGCGTCATCATTTCTGATAAATCTGTGCATGTTGAACTAATTCTGAAAGAAAGTACCACAACATTAAATGAAGTTGTAATTCGGGCAGATCCGAACAGGGCTAAATACATCAAACAGTTTAAAGAGTTTTTCATAGGCACCTCTCCAAATGCCGCACAATGCAAAATACTCAATCCCCAGGTATTAAATATTGATTACGACGTAACCAAAAGCCTGTTGACAATAAAAACTTCAGAGTTCTTAATTATTGAGAATAAAGCTTTGGGATACCGGTTAAAATATATGTTGGATAACTTTGAATACAATTCAAGAACCCGTATCATCTATTTTTCAGGCCATCCATTTTTTGAAGAGTTAAAGGCTTCGGGAACTAAACTGCAAAAGTATATAGACAAACGTGAAACTGCTTACTACGGTTCTTCGCAGCACTTCTTCAGATCTCTTTACGCTGGCAATGCACAGGAAGAAGGATTTATCATAAACAGAATGATAAAGATATCTAACCCTCACCGCTATCCTGATAGCATCATTTACAAAAACCTTGTCCGCCTGAAAACACCTCCCAAATCAACAGTTATCTTTTGAGGGATTCTGGGCCTATGAAAAAGTAGCAGACATGGTTCCTATGGACTATATCCCAGTCGCAAAAAAGTAACAGATCTAGATTGTAAATTACTAATATTATTAGTAATTTTAGCTAATGAATTTAGACAAAGAAACAGCCGAAAATTACTTTAAAGGGCGTGGTGCACAATTTAATCCACATAACCGTTTTGCAAAAAACGATTATGTTAAGGAGCACAACGAAGGCATTGACGAATGGGAAGAGGAAGATCATAAAACCACTTTCATCTTTGGAAACTCAAAATCAATAGTTAACAAGGTAGAAAGTCCGGATGTAGGTATGGCCTATTCCCTAAACCCTTATCAGGGTTGTGAACATGGATGCACTTATTGTTATGCGAGAAACGCACATGAGTACTGGGGCTTCAGTGCAGGGCTCGACTTTGAGCGCAAGATCATCGTAAAAACAGATGCACCAGCTTTATTCAAAAAATTCCTGGAACGTAAAGGATGGGACGCTTCGGTCATTTCATTGTCGGGCAACACAGATTGTTATCAGCCCGCCGAAAGGAAATTCAGGATCACCAGGCAACTACTTGAAATTGCATTGGAATACAGGCAACCTATTGGACTGATCACCAAAAATGCATTAATATTAAGAGACATTGACCTGCTTACTGAAATGGCAAAACTTAACCTTTGTATGGTTTATGTCTCCATTAATAGCCTTAATGAGCAATTACGCCAAAAAATGGAACCCAGAACTACCACTGCAAAACAACGTCTTAAAATTGTAGAACAATTGAGTCAGGCAGGAGTTCCTATGGGAGTAATGGTAGCGCCACTTGTACCAGGCCTGAGCGATCATGAAATCCCCACTATTTTAAAAACTATTGCCAATTGCGGAGCCATAGCAGCTGGCTATACTGTTGTGAGGTTAAATGGTGCTATCGGCGGGATATTTGAGGACTGGCTGCGTAAAAACTACCCAGACCGCTTTGAAAAGGTATGGCATATGATCCAATCCTGTCATGGAGGTAATGTAAACGACAGCCGGTTTGGCGAAAGAATGAGAGGTGATGGCAATATTGCTAAATTAATTAAAGATAGCTTTAAACTCCATTGCCGGATAAATCACCTTAACGAAGTAAAACCAACGCTGGACTCCAGTCTTTTCAAAGTCCCCAAAGTCCAGCTCAGTATGTTTTAAGCCAATTAAGAAAGAAAATTATCACATTCCCTATAAGCTTGAATTACGCGCATTTCACCTTCTTTTCCCGCTTTGGAATTACCATGTTCCATTCCCATCACACCTTTATAACCTTTCTCATAAATATGTTTAAACAGGTTTTTATAATTGATCTCTCCCGTTGTTGGTTCTTTACGACCGGGATTATCTCCAATTTGAATATAAGCAATTTCGTCCCAGCACCTGTCCATATTTACAATTAGCTGTCCCTCTGTTTTCTGCATGTGGTAAATATCATATAGTATTTTACAGGACGGACTGTCCACTGCCCTGCAGACTGCATAAGTTTCATGCGTTTGCTGCAAAAACAGCTCGGGGGTATCACTCAAAGTTTCCAATACCATAACGAGGTTATGTGGTTCAAATATTTCAGCTCCTGCGCGCATGGCATCAACAACGTTTGCAAACTGGTTCCCATAAGGTAGTTTACGCTCATAAAAACCGGGTACGACAGTCATCCACTTTGCATTACATCTTTTTGCGGCCTCAACCGAACGCTTACAGGTTTCAACAAACTTATCCTTAAACTCCTTCTTTCCTGTAGTTAAAGATGTTTTCCAGTTATCACCACCGTCAACAACAAAAACTCCCATCCTCATCCCCAACTTGGCTAAAAGCTCGCCTACTTTTGTTTGTTCCTCTATAGATCTGTTTAAAAAGCCATTGTCCTCAATAGAACGAAACCCCTGATCATGCATAAACCTGATCTGGTCTAAAAAATTACTACCACCATTATTTTTAAACATCCCTTCATGCGGGGCATAATCCAAATTAAAAGTTTTTCCGGCCAATAAGCCGTCTGCTTTAACCCCTGGCCCAGTAGCAGCAACAGCTTTTAAAGATGATCCCGCCACAAGTGCTCCGGCAGCTGCAAAGCTGCTTTTTATAAAATCTACTCTGTTCATATTTGAATTTTATTTGGTGTCTGGTTCATTGTTAAAATGATTATTCTACAATCATTTTTTTAAATCCCTTTGTCAGGGTATCCGCCACACTTCCATCCTTTTTATGATATATAATATAAGCCTCCATTCCTTTTTTGGACGCCACAAAATCAAGCGCTTCATTAACATCCATTGCCATAATAGGACTATCATATCCATCGGCAGTAACAGCATCTTTTGCATAAATGGTAACACTGATCAAGGCATTATCCAATGGGTAGCCTTTTTTCGGATCAATAAGATGTGCGATCTTTTTTGCACCTTTCTGCAAGTATTTTCTATAATTTCCGGCGGTGGTAATTGCGCCGCTATTGATGCTGATGACATGCCTGATTACCGGTTCGCCATTAGCAGTTAAAGCTGGCCCTTCAATACCAATACGCATTCCGGAACCATCTGGCTTAGGACCTTTCATTCTCAGCTCACCACCAATCTCTACCACAAAAGAAGTCAGGCCTTTCTTTATTAAGTGATCAGCGACAACATCTACACTATATCCTTGCGCTATCCCATTCAGGTCAACGTTGATACACGGTTTACTTTTTGTAAGTCGGCTTCCCTTTAAACGGAGTTGATCCATACCTACACAATTCAACAACTCTTTAACAGCCGCACTATCCGGAAACTTGTCAATTCGTTTAGGTCCAAACCCCCAGGCTTGCACCAATGGAGCTACCGTAACATCAAACTTGCCTTTGGTGGCTTTGTAAACAGTAAAAGACTTACGCATAACAGCCGTAAAATGAGGATCCAGATCTAAGCCTTCACTTGATTCATTAAACCGGTTAATATTTGAGTAAGGCTTATACAACGACATAGAAGAGTCTATTACACTCAGAATACTATCTACAGCATATTTGGTAACGATACTATCCGTAGCGTAGTATTTAACGGAATAATCAGTCCCCTGTGCATACCCACGAATGATATATTCCCGATGATCCTTTGCCTTAAAAAAGGAAAAGATCAGCGGGAATAAAAATAAGATATACTTAATTAAAGAAAACACTCCGGCTTAAACGACTTTCGTTTTGCCAGGCGTAGGGATTGGATAGAGACCATTAGCATCGGGTAATACTTTAGGACTTGCATCCCATGCCAGGCGGTCCGGCATCAGGTTGTTATCAGCTTTTAATGCTTCATCCCATTTAATAACCTGTCCCGAATAAGTAGCGTATCTACCAATAATTGCGGTAAAGCAACTTTTTGCTGCACGTTCAGCATCCCAGAATTTATACTGACCTTTAGTAATGGCATCAAACAATTCATCGTGCTCAGTTTGGTAAGGATTAGCATTGCCCTTAGTATTGTGGCTAAATATCTCCTTACCTTTGTGATCCCATAATACACCGTTATGACCTGCCGATAGATAAGTACGGCCTTTTGTACCCTGAAAAGTCTCATCAACACGATTAGCGGTACCTTCATAATGACGACATTGACTATAAATAACCGAACCATCAGCGTAAGTAAGCTCTACGGCATGGTTATCATAAATCTCGCCATAATCCTTTCCTGTTCTCCAGGCACGACTTCCAGTTCCCTGAACTGAAACAGGATAAGCATTTTTTACCCAGTTGGCAATATCTATATTATGTACATGCTGTTCAACGATATGATCTCCACATAACCAGTTAAAATAATACCAGTTACGCATTTGATATTCCATTTCGGTTTGATTTGGTTCACGTTTTTTAACCCAGACACCACCACTATTCCAATACACTTGTCCACCAACAATATCACCTATTGCACCATCTTGAATACGTTTGATGGTTTCTCTATAATTGGTCTGGTACCTGCGTTGTAAACCAACCACTACGTTTAATTTTTTCTGTTTCGCCAACTCAGCCGCAGCTAAAACTTTACGGACCCCCGGTGAATCAACTGCCACCGGTTTTTCCATAAATACATGCTTGCCTTGTTTTACGGCCTCTTCAAAATGCATCGGCCTGAAGCCTGGAGGCGTAACCAACAACACGACATCGGCGAGTGCAATCGCCTTTGCATAACCATCAAAGCCTACAAATCTACGATCCTGCGGCACATCAACTTTATCCTTAAATCTTTCTGCAAGCTTCTCATAGCTACTATTCAGTCTGTCTTCAAAAGCATCAGCCATAGCAACTAATTTCAAATTGGCTTTAGTACTTAAAGCTTGAAAAGCAGCACCAGTACCACGATCACCACATCCAATCAAAGCAATTTTAATGGTATCATCAGTTGAAGAATGCCCACCTGCAAAAGCAAATTGATTTAACATCACTCCTCCTGCAACCAGTGCAGAAGCTTTTAAAAATTCGCGACGTTTGTTGTCGCTCATATTTTCATTATTCATTTTAGTTTGGTATTTGGTTGTTGAATCTGTGAGTTCTTTTATTTAATAATCAGCAATAGGTTTCCGGTTGTAATAAGCGTCAATATCTGCCTTCGAAGGAACATTTACTGGCCTAACCAGTCGCATACCTATAAAAGGGGCCTCAGGAAACCACCAGTTACTTTTTGGAATTTGTGGATCCAATTGTTTCCACACAGGATCAGAAGCAAGTCTGGCAGCCGAACGCAACTCCTTTGCCTGATCGTCATATGAGCCTCCCCTGATTACATTAGAATATAATTTCTCAGGAACGGCAACCGGGTTATTGGCTTTATCACCTTTTACAGTAGCATAAAAGTCTGCCTGGTACTGATCATAAGTCCATTCCGCAACATTTCCATACATGTCAAACAAGCCCCATGGATTAGGTTTCTTCTTACCTACCTCATGTGTTTTGCTGTCACTGTTTGCTTTATACCAGCCATATTCACCTAACTGTGAGGCATCATCACCAAAGAAGTACTCTGTTGACTTACCGGCACGACTGGCATATTCCCATTCTGCTTCAGTTGGCAAACGATAAAATACGCCAGTACGCGCGTACAACCATTTACAGAACTGAATGGCATTGTAATGTGTCATCGCAAGTGCCGGATGGTTTTCCTTACCCATGCCAAAAGTCATGTCCAGGTATGGTTTTGTTGGTCTTGTAACTGCATCTACATTTGCAGGCACAGCACCTATACTTTGTGTAGTTTCGTAATCTTTATACAAAAAGGGTTCATAAATATCCCAGGTTACCTCATAGGTACCCATCCAAAAGGCATCGAGTTTAACCTTGTGCACCGGCTGTTCATCAGCCTTACCTTTTTTACTCCCCATTAAAAACTCTCCTGCAGGAATAGCTTTCATTTCAAAGCTTAATTTGGTACCGTTAATTTGTTGCGTATAGGCCTCCTGTTTTTCCTGGGCCGACGCCTGAAAGACACTCATAATCAAGGGGAGTGCCAATGATAATCTAAACTTCATTGATGATATTTTTGATACTTATGATATTATAACCCAACCTATTTTATATCTAAAATAGAGGCATTTATCTGAAAACCAAAATCTAAAGCCATATAATTTCGCAAAATGTGTAAAAAACACACTAAGTAGGTCATATTGGTTAAAATAATGCCAATAAAAAGCCCGGTCAGCAAAATACTAACCGGGCTCTTCTTCTCATATTTCAGGTGCCTACTCTACACTTCCTTCTTCTTTTTTCTTTTTCTTACCTGGACTTCTGTTCTCAACAACGATCTGATCGTTCTCTTTATCATAATCAATTTCCAGAATATCACCTTCATGGATTTCACCTTTCAGAATCTCTTCTGCAATCGGATCTTCCAGATATTTTTGAATCGCACGTTTAAGCGGTCGGGCACCAAAATTTGAATCAAAACCTTTTTCGGAAATAAACTCTTTTGCTTTTTCAGTTAGCTTAACTTCATAACCTAAAGTATGTACACGCCCAAATAACGATTTCAATTCGATATCGATGATTTTGAAAATTTCCTCTTTACCTAATGAGTTGAATACTACAACATCATCCACACGGTTTAAGAACTCTGGCGCAAAAGCACGTTTCAATGCGTTCTCAATTACTCCTCTTGAATGTGAATCCGCCTGATTCGCTTTAGCTGAAGTAGAGAAACCTACTCCCTGTCCAAAGTCTTTCAACTGGCGTGCCCCAATGTTAGAAGTCATAATGATGATGGTATTTCTAAAATCTACCTTACGACCTAAACTATCTGTAAGCTGTCCTTCATCCAATACTTGTAAAAGGATATTAAATACATCAGGGTGTGCTTTTTCAATTTCATCCAGCAAAATTACTGCATAAGGTTTTCTACGTACTTTTTCAGTCAACTGACCACCTTCTTCATAACCTACGTATCCCGGAGGAGCCCCCACTAAACGTGAAACGGCAAATTTCTCCATATACTCACTCATGTCAATCTGAATCAGCGAATCATCACTGTCAAACATGAAACGCGCAAGTTCTTTTGCTAATTCCGTTTTACCTACCCCTGTAGGACCAAGGAATATAAATGAACCAATTGGTTTCTTAGGATCTTTCAATCCAGCCCTGGTACGTTGAATGGCTTTAGTTAATTTCCTAATTGCATCATCCTGACCAATAATCTTAGTAGCAACAGTGTCGTACATATTTAACAGTTTAACACTGTCTGTTTGTCCAACACGTTGTAAAGGAATGCCAGTCATCATAGAAACTACCTCAGCAACATTATCTTCCGTAACGGTATAACGTTTCGTTTTTGTTTCAGCTTCCCATTCTGCTTTCGCACGCTCCAGTTCTTCTAAAAGATTCTTTTCGGTATCTCTTAATTTAGCTGCCTCTTCGTATTTCTGACTTTTAACAACCTTGTTTTTCTCTACTTTTATTTCTTCAATCTTGTTCTCAATAGCAATGATATTATCAGGAACATGAATATTTGTCAAATGCACCCTTGACCCGGCCTCATCCAACGCATCAATCGCCTTATCTGGTAAGAACCTGTCGGTAATATACCTCGACGTTAAAGCCACACAGGCATTAATCGCCTCATCAGTATAGGTTACCCCATGGTGGTCTTCATATTTTTCTTTGATACGATTCAGGATCTCAATGGTTTCATCTGGCGAAGCCGGCTCAATCATCACTTTTTGGAAACGTCGATCTAAAGCTCCGTCTTTTTCAATATACTGACGGTATTCATCCAATGTAGTAGCTCCGATGCATTGTATTTCACCCCTAGCTAAAGCAGGTTTGAACATATTTGATGCATCCAATGATCCCGAAGCACCACCAGCACCCACAATCGTATGAATCTCATCAATGAACAAGATTACATCCGTAGATTTTTCCAGCTCATTCATTACCGCTTTCATACGTTCCTCAAACTGTCCGCGGTATTTAGTACCAGCAACCAATGAAGCAAGATCTAATGTTACCACACGTTTGTTGAACAATACCCTCGAAACTTTACGTTGAACAATACGCAATGCCAATCCTTCTGCAATGGCAGATTTACCAACACCAGGTTCACCAATCAGAATTGGATTGTTCTTTTTACGACGTGATAAGATCTGAGACACGCGCTCAATTTCTTTTTCACGACCAACGATCGGATCCAAACGACCTTCTTCTGCAGCTTTTGTTAAGTCTCTTCCAAAATTATCTAAAACAGGAGTTTTAGATTTTATGTCGGAAACCTTTTTAGGGCTGCTAAATGCTTCTTCTTCGCGATAGTCATCATCACCACCGGTTGACGCGCTATTTTGTGTTTCATCTCTAAAACCATTTTTATTCACCTCAACCTCCTGTTTAAATATCTCGTAATTGATGTTAAACTGTAGTAGAATCTGTGATGCAATGTTATCGTCATCGCGAAGAATTGAAAGCAATAAATGCTCCGTACCAATCAAATCGCTTTTGAAGATTTTGGCTTCCAGATAAGTGATCTTTAATACCTTTTCTGCTTGTTTCGTTAAGGGAATATTACCAAGATTAACCGTAACACTTGATGTCCCTCTAACCGAATCCTCAATTGAACGACGAAGTTTTGAAGTATCAACACCCAATGATTTCAATATCTTAATGGCCATACCATCGCCTTCGCGAATGAGGCCCAACAATAGATGTTCCGCCCCTATGTAATCGTGACCTAATCTCAGGGCTTCTTCCCTGCTAAAGGAGATCACATCTTTGACTTGTGGTGAAAATTTAGCTTCCATATATACCTTTCTAATTCGGGAATGCTCTAAACTATAAAATTTGTTTTATAAATAAGCACCCGTATTTTTTTTAATTTATCAACAATTACGCCACAGCCGTAAAAATAGATGTTACAACTGCCGTTATTTCAGAAAACTTACCAAGATCTGACTTTAATGGTATGTTTTATAAAGCAGCAAGTAATTATGTCACCATTTTACAATCCTTTCCTGTAACAATATACGCAGAATTTTTCACACCTAATCAGGCACTAAGTAACGCTTTTGATGGAATTCATACCCTATTAATTACAATTACCGTAAGGTTCAATTAAAGAATTTTTTAATGCCCTTTGCTTCCTTATCTTTGCGAACCTGTTCCAATCAAATGAACAGTCAATAAAACGAGATATAACAGCCTTTTAAAGGCAATACCATATAGAAGCAATTATGTCAGACGAAAAAATAATATTTTCAATGGCCGGCGTAAATAAGATTTACCCGCCCCAAAAGCAAGTTCTAAAAAACATCTACCTGTCCTTTTTTTACGGCGCTAAAATTGGTGTAATCGGTTTAAACGGTTCAGGTAAATCATCTCTATTAAAAATTATCGCCGGTCTGGATAAATCCTTCCAGGGAGAAGTGGTTTTCTCACCGGGTTATACCGTAGGTTACCTGGCACAGGAGCCAATTCTTGATGAAAATAAAACCGTAAAAGAAGTTGTTGAAGAAGGCGTAGCCGAAATTACAGCAATTTTAAAAGAATACGAAGAAGTTAACGAAGCATTCGGACTGGAGGAAAACTACTCAGATCCGGATAAAATGGATAAGTTAATGGCCCGTCAGGGTGAATTACAGGATAAAATCGACTCGGTTAATGCATGGGAGCTCGACTCCAAACTGGAGCGCGCCATGGATGCCCTACGTTGTCCTGATCCCGACACAAAAATAAGCGTACTGTCGGGCGGGGAACGCAGACGCGTAGCCATGTGCCGTCTTTTATTACAGGAACCAGACGTTTTATTACTGGATGAGCCAACCAACCACCTTGATGCAGAAAGTATCGACTGGTTAGAACAGTTCTTAAAAAATTATAAAGGAACCGTTATTGCAGTAACCCACGATAGATACTTCCTGGATAATGTTGCAGGATGGATTCTTGAACTTGACAGAGGTGAGGGCATTCCATGGAAAGGGAACTATTCTTCATGGTTAGATCAAAAAGCGAAACGTTTAGCCCAGGAAGAAAAAACCGAAAGCAAACGTCAGAAAACGCTTGAACGTGAGCTGGAGTGGGTACGTATGGCACCAAAAGCCAGACATGCAAAATCTAAAGCCCGTTTATCCAACTACGACAAACTAGCCTCGGAAGATTCTAAGGAAAGAGAAGACAAACTGGAATTATTTATTCCGGCCGGTCCGAGATTAGGAAATGTAGTTATTGAAGCCAACAATGTAACAAAAGCATACGGTGACAAGATTCTATTCGAAAATCTAAGTTTCTCTTTACCTCCTGCGGGTATCGTGGGAATTATCGGCCCGAATGGGGCAGGGAAAACCACACTATTCAGATTAATCACAGAACAGGAAACTCCCGACAGTGGGACTTTCCGCGTTGGAGAAACCGTTGCCTTAGGTTATGTGGATCAGATGCACAATGATTTAGATCCGGATAAAACGGTTTATGAAAATATCACCGACGGACTAGACAACATCCAATTAGGAAACAAAGCTGTAAACGGTAGGGCTTATGTATCCAAATTCAACTTCAACGGTGGCGATCAGCAGAAGAAAGTGGGCATACTATCCGGAGGAGAACGTAACCGTGTGCATTTAGCCATCACCTTGAAAAAAGGTGCCAACGTTCTATTGCTGGATGAGCCAACGAATGATATTGACGTAAATACACTTAGGGCACTTGAAGAAGCTTTGGAAAACTTTGGCGGCTGTGCTGTTGTAATTAGTCACGACAGGTGGTTTTTAGATCGCATCTGTACGCACATCCTTGCTTTTGAAGGCGAGTCTCAGGTTTACTTTTTTGAAGGAAACTACAGCGATTACGAAGAAAACCGTAAAAAACGCCTGGGCGATGTAACGCCTCACCGTATTAAATACAAAAAACTGGTTTAAATAACCATTTTTACCAAAATGCCCGTATTGCAAACCTGCGATACGGGCATTCTTTTTCTATACCCCACCCTCGGCAACAATTAACCAGCAGTTAACATCAGACAAAAGTGTAACGGGAATCCAACCAGGACTTCACAAGGACTCAACTCGGATTTGTCCCTGTTAAGTCCCTGTTTACCCCCTGTCCGATCCCTGTTGGGTCCCCGTTATAAATACAGAAGTCCTGCCTTTCTTATAAAGAAAAACAGGACTTCATCAAAGCCTTAAAAAAAGCTTCTATTTATAATTTTTCAGTATTTTTTCCAGCAAGACCTTTGTCTTTCTAATTCCCTCATCTTCAGAAAGTCTGCTTCCTTCATATTCTATACCAACAATTCCGCTCCAGTTTCCAGCCTTAGCTATTTTAAACATGCGATCATAGTCAATACCGACTTCATTGCCCTGCTCATCAAAATCATGAGATTTTGCACTTAATCCCTTTGCATAAGGCAATAATTCTTCCACACCTTTATACTTATCGTACGACTCTGTAGCACTAATCCTGAAATTACCAAAATCAGGCAAGGTTCCACAGTAGGGATTGTTAACCTCTTTAATCAAAGATGAAAGCCAGCTACCATTAGATGAGTAACCTCCGTGATTTTCCACGATAACATTAATCTTGTTTTTCTTTCCATATTCTGAAAGTCTTCCCAAGCCATCTACAGCTGCCATTTTAACATCTTCAGCCGATCCATCTCCGGCTGCATTTACCCTAATGGTTTTACAGCCTAAAAATTTTGCTGCGTCAATCCACTTGTAATGGTTCTCTACGGCCTTAGTTCTTGCAACCTCATTCTTATCCCCCAAGTGCCCTTCACCATCTATCATGATCAGATGGTTCTGAATACCTTCGTTTTTTGTTCTGGTTAAAAGTTCTTTTAAATAGGCCTGATCTGTTTCCTTCTTATTGAAAAACGGACTTACATATTCAACTATATTTATTCCGAAATCATTTTTCGCTTTTAAAGGAAAATCTAAATTGGTCAGCTTTCCCCCAAATAAAGTTTTGTGGAGCGACCATTGAGCCAGTGAAATCTTGAAAAATTCTTTTTTACCAGCACTAAAGGCTTCTAAAGGAATTAAAGAACCGAAGGCTGCTGCCCCGGTTAACATACCTAAATCTTTGATAAAACTTCTGCGATCTTTTGTCATCATGTATATTTAAGAGCTACAATATATTAATTTTTAAAATAAAAAACATTCCTTCGTAAGTAATTATCCTTTTTTATTAAAGAACCCGTTAAAATACATGAGTTGATATTTTATGGCATTTGCCCAATATTCCCAATTGTGCACGCCTGGTCTGATGATAAAATCATGTGGAATATTGTTGTATTGTAACTGTTCATGTAATTTCATATTTACCTGGTAAAAGAAATCCTCTTTACCACAATCGATAATCAAAGCCAATCTGTTCGGCACCAGTAAATGCGTCATATTTACAACAGTATTCTCTTTCCAGCGATCCTGATTCTTATCATAGTCCCCAAGTCTTTTAGCAATGTTCCAATTTAACGGAAATGGAGTAATATCAACCCCTCCACTCATACTTCCTGCCGCTCCAAAAATATCCTGATGTCTAAATGAAAGATATAGCGCCCCATGTCCGCCCATACTTAGCCCTGTAATGGCCCTTGCTTTACGGTCTTTAATTGTCTTATAATTTTTATCGATCCAGTTTACCAGTTCAGTAGCAACATAAGTTTCATATTTCCATTCCGGGTCAACCGGACTATCAAAATACCAGCTGGTCACATTGCCGTCCGGACAAACAATAATTGTTTCGTAAGTATCAGCATACTGTCTGATTGCAGGAACCTTATTGATCCAACCAGAATAGCTATCACCGGCACCATGCAAAAGATACACCACAGGCATATTTTTTCCTTGTGTATAACTATCAGGTGTAATAACTACTGCTTTAATATTTTTTTTCATTGCAGCACTGTAGGTGTTTACGGTATCTACTTTGGCTGCAAAAGCAAGCTGTGCGCCCAGCAATACTGCCAGACCTAAAAAAAGTACTCTTTTCATTTAAACTTGTTGGTTACCTTTTCAAATAAAGGTATTTAAACCGCTTTATTAAAATGTTTTCCCAAGTTTTTTCAACTAAATTTTATAACCTACTTATTATGTTGTAACAAATCTATAGCACTTTGCAGACTAAAATTAAACTTGTGATAAAGTGTACCATACATTTTGTCAGCACTTGCTAAGAAACTGATTAAGTCTTTAACATAAACAATACCGACACATCTTCCCGCGACTATAAGCGGAGAATTCTCCTGATTATTTTTGAGCAACACGTCCAAAGCATCCAGAACCATCCTTTGCGGATGTAAGCCAGCTTCATCATTTAATTGAAAAAGAGAAACGTTATTGGGGAGAATAAAAGAATATACCTGCTCATTATCGGACGAGCCTGATGCTGAAATTGCCCCAGGTTGGTTTACATAGTCATTTAAAGTCGCGATTGTATATTTAGAGGGATGATGTGAGCTTTTAGTAAAACCAAATACCCGCTTTAAAGTTGTTACACTAATATGTCGATTTAAAGATTCATTAATACTAGTTGAAATATATTGACAATCTCGAGGAGTAATATTGGATAAGCCTGTTTTTAAAATTATCCGTTGCCTTAATTCTTCAGCAATCATTTTAATTTACGGTTGCTTGTTTAATTACTTATTTGTTTATTTCTTCGTCATATTTTTATTTAAGCACTTCAATTACATTTAAAAGTTCTACATCAAAGATTAGTGCAGAGTAAGCTGGAACGAGTCCAGGTAGCCCCCTTTCGGCATATCCTAGCGCAGATGGAATAAATACCCGCCATGTTGATCCAGCAGGCATAATTTGAAGAATCTCATTTATACCGGCAATGAATTTTGATGGTTTGCCTGTTAAGACTTTTTTCTTTGCATAAGTATCTTCGAATAATTTTCCATCCGGGAGGTATCCTTTTACGTGAAAGACAACAGAATCAACAGCTCTAGGCTTAACACCTGCTCCTACTTTAACTGTCTGGTAAGCTACTCCATTTGGTAACATTCCTACTCCTGTTTTTCCTTTTATATTTTCGAAAAGCAGTTTTTCCTGTTGATTGTTACGTTCCGAAATGAGACGCTTTTGATAGTTATCAAGACGAGCAGAAACAGTAGATCGACCTATAAGTAGCTTCTTATTCAGTAATACATCGTCTATTCCCTTGCGGAATAGCTCCTGACTGGTTACTGTAAAGCCATTATTTGTTATCCACTGCCCAAGAAATACACCAAGGGTGTATTGAAGTGAATCAGAATCGGTGGTTAGTTTTAACGAGGTATTAATTTGTTTATCCTGTTTGATTTGGGCCGATACCAGTATCGTATAAAAACTGACAAGAAAAGTAAGTAGCATTAGTTTTGAACTCGCTCTGAATTTAAAAATCATTTTATAAAGTTTTTGTAAGAATTAAAGAGGATCCTGCCTTTACGGTGGTACTATTTGCAGTTTCGGAGCAATGTTTAAATTCTAATGTGCCTGAAGCAGTCACCACAATTACGCCTTCGATGATGGCTAACATATCTGAATTTGCAGCATCAACACTTACAGTTGGTCCCATTTTTGTATTTAAAGTGCGGATACTGAAAGATTCATGAATATTTCCGGTGGTGCCAGAAGCAACCTGACTTGCAGCAGCTGTAGATGCTCCAGTACCAGTACTAGCATAGCGCCAGTTTGCCATAAAACTGGATACCGTTCCGGTATGATTAACGGCAAAATCAACTCCAGTACCAGCTGCTGAAGAACTGTAACGTATAAAGTATTGAAACACGTAAGTACCTGGACTTACTGTCTGGGACAATCCCGAAATAGTTCCTAAAGTTGTTGAATTATTCGAAGCGTCAGCAGTCAATGCCAAAACTTTCACAGGGATAGCTGTTTGTACAAAGCTTGTTGTTGCAAGAGCTGTGGTATTGTTACCTGCTGTTTGGGTCACTCCTACAGTCCCGGTTGGAAGGCTTGGGCTACCTGTAAAAGCAGGACTTGCCAATGGTGCTTTTAGGGCGATATCTCCATCTAATTCTGCTATAGCTGCCTGAACATTTGTAGCCGAGATATTTCCAGTTGTTGCAGATGTCACTGTTGCTGCCGTTTGATCTCCGGTGTTGCTGCCAGATAAATTAGCGACCGCACCATTTGAGAGCATAGCATTAGTTATTGCACCGTTTGCTATTGAAGTTACATTTCCGGTTGAAGTAACCACTCCTGTTAAATTGGCATTTGTAGCTACAGTTGTTGCTGTTGCAGCGTTACCTGTAATACTTCCGATAATTGGACTAGTAAATGTTTTTGCACCTGAAATTGTTTGTGCCGTAGTTGTTATTACTCCTCCTGCAGTTGAACTTGCTGCAGTCAAGCTCAACACCCCGGCATCTAAAACAGCTCCGTTGGGATCCGAAGTAGTGCTAATAGCACCAATTGAGTTCAAATTATTTTGCCCCGGTATCCCCTGAGCTCCTTGCGCTCCAGTTGCGCCTGTCAAGCCGATTGGACCTTGTGCTCCGGTCAAACCAATTGGTCCCTGAATACCTTGTGCTCCAGTTAATCCATCAGCACCAGCAGGACCAGTTAAACCTATTAATCCTTGTGGCCCCATTGGTCCCGTTGCTCCGGTCAAACCGATTGGACCCTGAATACCTTGTGCCCCGGGTAAACCATCAGCACCAGCAGGGCCGGTTAAACCTATTAACCCCTGTGGCCCTATTGCTCCGGTCAAACCAATTGGACCTTGAGCACCTTGTGCCCCGGTTAAACCATCAGCTCCAGCTGGGCCAGTTAGACCGACTAAGCCTTGTGGACCTATTGGTCCTGTTGCTCCGGTCAAACCGATTGGACCCTGAATACCTTGTACCCCGGTTAATCCATCAGCTCCAGCTGGACCGGTTAAACCTATTAATCCTTGTGGACCCATTGGTCCCGTTGCTCCAGTCAAACCAATTGGTCCCTGAATACCTTCTGCCCCAGTTAATCCATCAGCTCCAGCAGGACCAGTTAAACCTATTAATCCTTGTGGTCCAATTGGTCCCGTTGCTCCGGTCAAACCAATTGGACCTTGAACACCTTGTGCCCCGGGTAAACCATCAGCACCAGCAGGGCCGGTTAAACCTATTAACCCTTGTGGACCCATTGACCCTGTTGCTCCGGTCAAACCAATTGGACCTTGAACACCTTGTGCCCCGGTTAATCCATCAGCTCCAGCAGGACCAGTTAGACCGACTAAGCCTTGTGGACCTATTGGTCCTGTTGCTCCGGTCAAACCGATTGGACCCTGAATACCTTGTGCCCCGGTTAATCCATCAGCACCAGCTGGACCGGTTAAACCTATTAA
>NZ_JAVTSF010000011.1:0-121687 GCF_032678475.1 Pedobacter nyackensis | reverse complement strand
ATATAGTACACCAATTGCTAGGGGATTAAAGTTTGTTAAGGGCTGACATTCCGATATAAAGTACACCACACAACTCTATAATTTTTTTATCTTTAGTTTGTTATTCTTGAAATTTACAAGAATTTCTCTCTTCTTATGTGGTTTTTTATTCGCCTTTATAGAGACGTTGAGCATATTTTTATTTGTGAAGATTTCTATTTGCAGCGTTTACGCAAAAATATTGAGTTCTGAAGCCATTATTTTGCTTTTTGACGGTAGTTACTGGATGAGGTTCAGGACTGTATTTATGCGCTCTCGGTTTATGGAGATGCTTTGGCTATAGACATGTATATTTAAAAATTATGTCAAAATTTTGAAGACTTCATTACACAATTTACTTTGTCCAGCACGTTTGCCGTTATCAACCTTTAAGACAATTACACCGCCAGTTGTCTCAAAGATTTCATGCTCTGTTTTGTGATATCTCCCATGGATACCGTCTGTACTTTCACCTGGATAAACTAAAAAAGAAGCAGCATTATCATTATAACGACTATATGTATACAGTTGCCTTAAATCGTCATCAGTAGGCTGAAAGTTCTTTATGTTTTTCCATTTAGTATCAAGAACGGCTAGAATTTTATCATCTTTCTTGATGACAATATCAGGTCGTATGGTTCTCGCACTCCGGTTACCCCAGCTCCAAAAATCACTTGAATCTTGTCCAGTTACTAGGTATTCTTTTCCAAAAGCTTGCAAACTTTTCAAAACGAACTTTTCCCACAAATCGTTCATATCAAACATCAGGGCAAGTACATGCGATTTGCCTTTACTCAAGTCAGGATGAAAGTTTAATAGAATGATCTTGGCAAGATCGATTGCTTTCTGATAACGATGTGACTTACGATCGTAAATGAGCATTTCAAATAAAGATTCTGTTATTTTCACATCACATTGTTCAGGAAAGTCAAGAGTGACCTTGCTATATCTTGAAGACAGAGAGTTATCCAGCCCAATCTTCATAACGGTTATCAGCGCCTTATATAATAATTGGTGTAGTAAGTGCTCCTTATCGTAAACAGCTTGTTTTATATAAAAACGTTCTTGATGCACATGGTTGAGTATAATTTGCTTCCCCACTAATAACTTTCCCCTTAAAGCATATCTGTTTACTTCCTTCGATCGATATTTCTTAATCAGCCCCTTGTGGATAAGCAGCTCCATTTCTACGATAAACAATTCCAGATACAACTCCAATATACTGGAATTTTTAAGTCTCAGGTCTGAATAAGATGGGGCTTCTGGACTAAATAGACCAATGGAACGCATCATATCGATTAATATCCTCTTCCAACGTACTTGATTATTGCTTTTATCTGCCTTAGGTAATACTTCTATCGTGAGTTTACCCACGCAGATCACTCCTACATATTCGCAAAAACGAACCCCATTATGCACCAACGAGTAGTAGGGAAAGTCCTTCTCCTTATAGAACAATTGAAGTGCTTTTAAATGTTCAATTGTCAATTTTCGATCCCCTTTATGGAGATAAAGCGACTCGTGCTCAAAGACAGTGAACCTGTTATTATCACTATTCACCAACATCTTCTAGCTTTTCATTCAACAATAACTTAATGGCCATTTCAAAATTCACATTAATCACTCTCTTACTATACTTAATCGCTTTAGTTTCACTTTGATTTGCATAAGCCACTATTTCGTATACTTTACGTTCATTAAAAACATCTAAACCATCATGATCAAATTGATTTGCAAATACAACTTCTTCCTCTTTTAATTGTACAAAACCAGCTCCTAATATCAGTCCTAGTTTTGCGTAGTCACCAAAGAAGTATTCCTGCAATAATGGAATGATATTTTTGTAAAATGTTAACCTAAGGTCTTCAATATCCTTACAATCCAAGAAATAGCTATGCCCAATGGCATGATCTCTATCTAAGAGCTTCTCTATTCGGATGTTCAGCGTACTGAGTAAACGAGATAAATCAACTGCATTTATTTTTTCTGACAACTTTTTTTTCTGTCTAATTTCGGTAATCAGCTCTGGTTTTGGAACCATTTCTTCAAATACAAAACGTCGTCTTAACGCAGAATCCAAGGCTTCTACACTTCGGTCGGCAGTGTTCATAGTGCCGATAATATATAAGTTGTCAGGAACAGAAAATTCCGTTTGGCTGTAAGGAAGCGTGACTTTTAAGGTTTCATTTTCTCCCACTACACTTTTTATTGTTTTCTCTCGTTTGTCTTTTTCGATTAGCGTAATCAGCTCACCGAAGATTTGAGAAACATTACCCCTATTGATTTCATCAATGATAATAACGTAATTATTATGGGATGTATCAATTTGTTCAGATGTAATTCCTTGTCCATCCAGTATTCTATCAATGATAGGCTGTTCATAAGATTTGAAGGTTGGCTCTTTATTGTCAAACAACACTGCTTCCAATTCATTTGGAGCAGCGCTCATATATGTCTTACCAGAGAGTGGTCTTATGCTAATAGAACCAGCGCTATTTCTAAATAGAGCAAATTTGCTATTTTCTTTTGTGTTTAAGACTACAGTACTTTCTTGTTCTGTGATGTCAGATAAGGAATCAGCAAAACTTTTGTAAAGCTCTCTAAAAATTTCTTTCGTTAACTCACTCTTCTGCCCATCAATCTGGATACTTTTATTTTCTGTTTGTTTTGCCCTTAAAGCAATTTCCTTAAAAATACCGTCTTTTATTTTATACTGTATGGGAGATGTCTCTGATGCAGGGACAATAGGCTTAATTCCCTCAATAAAATCTTCATAACTTAAGCTTTGATGAAAGGTAGTAAATACAATCCGTCGATCGTTTACATATGCATCATACTTCTCCTTTATTTGAGCTCGGCTAAGATCATCTGTATTCACTCCCAAAGCAGCTAAAGCTTTATTAATAGTGTTGTAAGTTTTTCCGGTACCTGGAGGCCCATATAGAATAAGATTCAGTGGACTATTGTTCATAGTTTCTAATATTTTATCGAATGAGGGCTCGGCTGCTAAAAAATCAAGGAATAATATTAGTGCCCTGCCGTACATATTTTTGCCCTGGCGATCTCTCTCTACAAATTTTTCTGTGTGTTTATATTCATCAGTAATTTTCGCAGCATGAGCTAGATTTTCCTCAGAGATCAGGCCTCCAACAGCTATTCCTAGATCTTCTACATCGCGATCAATTGCTTTTATGCCATCCAAATAGTTTTTTATCGATTTTTGGGAGAGTCGTTCGCCCTGTGTCGTTGCATATTGTTCTTTGAACCAATCTTCAAAGTTCAGCAGTACCTTTTCCTTGTAACTGAATGATACGACTATTAATTTTTTATATTCTTTAATATGGAAGAGTTTGGTAACATCCTTATACAATCTATCCTCAGAACTTTTAATGACTTTACTATCATTTACGCGCTTTGCAATTTCTGTTGCTATAGTCCCCATACATACACCGAAACTCAAGTGCCGCTGTTCTTTGGGAAAGGTTTTATAAAATTCACATAGTAGATCGTAATTTTTAGTTATGCCAAATATAGCATTACTTATATTTTTCCAAAATTTGTAGTTGAATGGGTATGCTAACGGATCTTGGCAATGCTTCACCACAGAATATAGATTATGAATATGAGCATGTATCTTCCCTCCTGTTGACTCCTCCAACTCACTAACGGTTTTGCAGGTTTTAATTTCGTTAAATAGTTTAACTAAATCCAACAACGATCCATCATTCATTTTTGCATCTTGCTTGAAATTATTCAAAAAATTTCCAATGCTAGTGACATTATCAATTTTCTTAGTGAAATTTCCCAGTAACACGACATCATTTTCTTCAAAATTATAGGAAGCATCTTTTATTTTCCTGATTGTTTTCGTTAGGACATCAGCAAAATCTTTATCATCTATTGATGATACCCTGTCTTCGAAATTGCAGAGCCAGTCTTTCTGTTGGTCAAATACAATCTGAAAACTAACCGGATATCTTTCTTTTAACTCGTCATAAGTTATGCCTTTAAATTCAGCTAATATTTGTTCCAGTTTCATAGAAAGCGTCTAATAAATTGGCTCTAATATCGTAAATATTGATTAAATTACTGTTATTAAGGGTAAAAATACTGTCGTTTTAATCATAATTCCGCAACTAAGTTCAAATTTTTGTACCTTGATTCATCATGAGTACGAGATTCCAAATTAACGATCCTTCACTAGAATCTCAATGGAGATCATTAATCCTCTTTGGAAAGAATTCCGCGACTTATAAATTTGCATTTGCAAAAGCCTTAATAGATCTAATTGATGCACAGACTACCTCTATTAATTTAAGTGATCTAGCTGTTCCTTTTGCAGGCTATATTGTGGAGCATCTAAAAGCCAATGATAAACAAGGCAGCTCACAAAGCAGTAAATACTTGAATAGTTGTCGCGCTTACATTAACAACGAGCTAGAAAAAGATCAGTTATACCGAGACACTGAAAAATTAGGGTTTGTAAACGTAATTGATGCCTTCCAAAATGTAAATGGTGGTATAATTCCTAATCCATTTTATGAAAAGAATTTTGTATTTGGTAAGAAGGAAATCGTTATTACTGATAACCTACTTAAGCTACGGGACACTTTTCAATATAGGAACCTGTATCAGGAAGTTGATGCCAGATGGAAATTGGTAGAAACGGCTTGGAGTTTAAACGTAAGTCAGAATCTACTTGAAGTAAAATATGATAACCTTGATTCTTTACTGTTTGTACAGGATAATTTTATGAAAAGAGTAAACATTACTTCGGTTCGCGATGCACTAAATGGCTATCAAAAAGGTAAATGCTTCTACTCTTTTCAGGATATTTCTATCAGTAAAAATAATTCGTTTGGCGTTTGTGCCGTCGACCATTTTTTACCACACCTGCACAAGCGCTATCATGATAACGAAGGTGCAAATGTAAATGGTGTTTGGAATTTGGTATTAGCAGATTCCAGGGTTAACAATGATAAAAATGCAAGAATACCAGAAAGAAGATTTCTAAAGAGGCTTGACAACAGGAACGAATTCTATATTGAGAGTAAACATCCTTTAGCTGAAACGATTATTAACCAAACCGGCACCACCCGAAACCAACGAATACATTTTTTGGAAAAACAATATAACTTAGCGTTGGAATTAGGCGTCCATAAATGGCAACCTAAAGTTGAACTAATCGGCAGTTTTTAATGACAGATTTCTTAAATATTCCAAAATATCAAATTATCTACAGTAATGATAACTTCTTTATTATTGAGGATGCATTTCCAGTTTCACCCGGTCATCTGTTGATTATTTCAAATATTGTAAGGGCAGACTATTTCAGTTTGACCGATGAGGAGAAACATAATCTTGTGGATACTATTGAAGTTGCCAAATCTTTGGTATTGAAAAAGTATGCACCAGATGGCTTTAATATCGGTATGAATTGTGGCGAAGCCGCTGGACAAACAGTATTTCATTTCCACTGTCATTTAATACCAAGATATAAAGGCGATATGGAGAATCCGCGTGGCGGAGTTCGGCATTGCATTCCGGAGAAAGGGAGTTATTGAAAAAAAAATAATATAACAGCTTAATAAATAGCCTATTAAAAACATAAAATTCGCTAGACAATCTATAACTCTCAATGGCAGAACTCATAAACAGATTCAAAATACACGACAAGCTCATTTCTATGATAAATGAAGCTAAATCTCAATTGATACTTATATCACCCTATATTAAGTTACATGATTCTTATATAAAGGCATTACAAAAGAGAGCAAATGATGATGAGTTAGAAGTTATCATTGTATTTGGTAAAAATAAAGAGAACAAGTTAAAGAGCTTATCCAACGAGGACTTTATGTTTTTTAAACAATTTAAAAACATAACGATAAAGTATTGCGAATGGTTACATGCAAAAATATATGCAAATGATTCCTATTCTTTAATGACTTCAATGAATCTACACTCATTTTCTGCAGAGAATAATATTGAGTCAGGTATACTTTGTAAATTCAGTTTTTTAAAAGATATAGCAGGTCTTGGAGGTGTTTTAACTGGCTTATCAACCGACACTCTAGACCAGCAAATCTGCGCATTCAGCTATGATATTATTGATAAATATAGCAAAACCATTTTTGAAAGAAAGCCTATTTACGAGGGTAACTTCTTTAATAAAAGGTTTCTAAGATCTGACATTACAATTGACTGCAATAATAACTATGAAATTATTGAAGCTATAAAATCTGGATACTGTATAAGAACAGGTAGTAAGATTCCTTTTGATATAAAAAAGCCTTATTGTGTAGAAGCGTATAAAAGTTGGGCTAAGTATGGTAATCCAGATTATAAAGAAAAGTATTGTCATTGTACTGGTGAAGCATCTAATGGGGATACTTCTTTTGCTAAGCCGGTATTAAAGAAGAATTTGAGGTAAGTAATCTTGTCGGAGACACAAATATATCTCAAACAATTCCAATATATTGTTCTGAATTACATATATTTACTATTTTAACCATCCAAATTCGATAATGAAAAAATTAATGCTGCTCCTACTGACATCTCTATGTCTTTTACTTAGTCCATCCTACTCGGTACCTACTCAACAAAAAGCTAGCTTCACTGAAACGGTTGAAACAATTGTATACATTACTAAGACAGGCGAAAAATATCATATTGAAAGCTGCAGCTACCTCAGACAAAGCAAGATAAAAACTACAAAAAAGGAAGCGGTGAGTAATGGTTATACTGCTTGTAGCAGATGTAAGCCATAAATTGCTCGTTTCCCACTCCATTTTTTAGGGATGGTTACTTTTTCCAGAAACTGGTATTAAGGTATATGACAGGAATTTCAATAATACTTTTTCTGAGTCCATATATCATCATCCCCTGGATCATATCCTTCCTCTTCAAAAAAAGGAAAATTCAACCGGCTTTCCTCACCTATGTATTTACCACAATTCTTATTATCGCTTACACTATATTTCTCCAACTGTTGCCGACTTTTTTTTGGTTTGGAGATGAAAAGGATTACAAATGTATACCACCAATTATAGTTATCATCGTACCATTACTGCCTATTAGCTTATTTGCACAAGCTATCTTTAATATAAAACTAAAAACAACACGTAAATAAATTATCTATTCAAAATGTCTTTTTTTACGAAGCTCGTTTATATTAAAAACACGAACTTCAACAACCTTCTTCTCATTCCCAAATTCAGTATTAAGTTTTCTCACATAGATGGAGTCACCCGTAAAGTCAAAACTATAGCCAATTCTCTGATCATCAAATGTCCCAATATATTTTCTGAAGGTTGTAGAATCAGTTAAATATTTTGACTTTAAGTCCCCCAATAGACCAACATTATAAACTTCGACATATAGACCTTTCTTAATTTTAAAAGTAAAATTATGTGACCTTTTTGATCTATTACAACCAAATAGAGAAATCAACAACAGGAAAGCTAGAAAAAAAACGACATTCTTCATGTTGACCATCAATTAAAATCCAGGATTAACTCTAGAACTATGCATCGCTACCTCTCGAACCATCTGGATGATTCTCCGCGTATTCTTTAATTACATTATTTCTCTGAACAAGTAAATCTGTCATATATCGTTTTAGAAAAAGCCAATCGGCTAGTTTGCCCAGAATTCCATAGGGCGAGACATAGTCAAAAATATCAGTCATTATTGTCTCCCCTCCTTTTGATTCAAAAATATGCTGGTGCTTAAATGATTTAAAGGCACCGAAAACCATTTCATCAACAAAATAATCAGGACATTTCATTGCGATGATCTTAGAGCTGAGCCTTTGTACAATCCCAAAATGTTTTGCTTCCCATGTTACCGATTCATTTAATTCGATGAGGCCTGAAGTCTTGCCTGCAATTGCCCGCTCATTGGTATGAGCTGTAGAGACCTGATGAAGGTCTATGCTTCTGGCAAGATCAAAGACGATTTTCTGATCTGCCTTTATAAAAGTCTCTAAGTGGATAACGGGCATTTTAAAACTTAGTCATGTCGTTGCATATTCATCCGCAATGTAATTAAAAATAAATATTCAGATTCATTACCAACGAATATCATAGGTCAGCGAATTTTCCTGGAAGAACAGGAAGGAAAAGACAGAGCTGACTATGGGGAATTCCTGATTAAAACGCTTTCGGAGAAGTTACAACCAGAGTTTGGGAGTGGATTTTCGAGAAGACATCTTGAGACATGTCGCCAATTTTATCGATCGTTTTCAATTGCGTACACACTGTGTGCGCAATTGAGTTGGAGTCATTACATGCATCTTTTAAGTATTGAAAATCAAAAAAGTAGTTTAAATTCAAAGGATTTTCTAAAGTTACTTCAACAGTTATAAAAAGAACATCGTTATCATCTTAGAGATTTAAAGAAGAAAATTAGACGTTCAATAACAAGAGCATACAATAAACAGTTAACAATCAACCCACCCATAAATGAGGGAAAACCTGAAAGTATATTATTGAACAAAGTATGAGTTGGAAATCTAAAAAAGGGAAAAACCGAAGCAAAGAATTCGATAAGTTTACCACGTGCAGTTCCTTCTTCAAGTCCAGCGGTGGCTATCAATGATACAGTTGTTAGAATCACAAGACTTATTACAGTCAGCAAATACAGATAGATATTGAAGCGTTTAAACATAGTTTTAGAAAACTAATATAACATAAACAATTAAAAATACTTATAGAAGAAGAAAAACAGACAATACACCAAAGCCCGGGAAAAAAACACCGGGCTTCAGTAAAGATTCAAACAAACATAACCTTCCTTATACAGGAAGTTTCTTAAAGATATTTTCAATCACTTTCGGCAATTGAGCAATCGCCTTTTCAGGATTGTTCAGTTCACCTTCGGCCCACCCTCTCCAGATCACTTTCTTAGTTTTGCGGTCAATCAAGTCAATCATGATGCTACCTTGTTTTACGTTCACCATGCGCTGCTCACTACCCACATACACGGGAAAAGGATCACGATACGCATAATAATAAAACGCACGACCACGATGTACACCTACATGTGGCAAATATCTTCCGGGCGCATCATAATATACTGGTTCATTATAGACCTTGGTTTCCTTATTTACTACAGCCGTATACCTTACCAGTAGATCTGGCCGCCTATTGTTCAGTTTAAAGCCTCTTTTTTCTAACTCTGCACTTGCCGCCCCCACGATTTTATCCGCTGCTACATCATTATCATAAATATTCGAAGCTTTAGATTTACTTTCAGGCAACCAGGCGTAGCTACGGTATTCAGTCAGCTTTTTATTACTAACCGCGTAATAATTATAACTGGAACAGGATGACAGAACAGCCACCAGTCCCAATAGGATTAAAATTTGCTTTTTCATCGTCTTTCTCTATTTGTGTGAAGTAGAAAAATTCTCCATAAAACCAGCAGTCATTTATTTGTTAGACTAAAAATGGCATAAAAGGATTAATATTTTATCGTACATTTCCAATTGTGAACGCACTGCGTTCACAATTAAGCTGGACACATTATAGGTTTCTTATTCGGCTTGACACTCGGAGCAAAATTGAGTTCTATATTGTAGAAACAGTCAAAAATAATTGGTCGTCTCGCCAACTCGAAAGACAAATCAATAGCAATCTATTTGAACGACTATTGATGAGTAATGATCAGGGTTCTGTATTAGCTGTTGCTAATCAGGAACAACAACCCATCAATGCCAAACAAATTATCAAAGATCCTATGTACCTGGAATTTCTTGGGCTTAAAAGAGAATCATCCTACTATGAAAAAGATCTCGAAGCCGCTATCATTACACACCTGCAGGAGTTTCTTCTAGAGCTTGGTAATGGGTTCTCTTACTAACTTTCAATTTCCTTTAATAGATTCAAAAAATGTTCGTAGATCTTGAGCAGTGCCGCTTCAATAAGTTCCAACTGGAAGCTCATATTTTTTTCAACTCCGTACCTATCTTCCCTTATACTAAAAATCATACTGTTTAAAGCAGTTATTCCGTCAGCAAGGTAATCGATGGCATCATTAGGGTTTTCGCGTGCAATTTTGCTGGCTTCATCTAAAAGTTCTCTTTCATAACGAAGAAAAGGCAGCATCTCCCCATTAAAACTACCATTCTTAATATCTAAAATTACTTTATTCGCTAGGTCAAAACTTGGTGTCATATTCAATACTATTAAAAAAATAAATATCCGGATTTATTACCAACGAATATCATTTTCTCTATTGATTGGCATTATTTTTTAATTCCTAAAAAACGGATCAATTTATGATGCTAAATCCTAACGTCCTATCGGACATTAAAACAATTATCCATACCGCCCGCGACAAAGCCATACGCGCAGTAGATACCGAACGTGATTCACTTGAACCCGAGTTTGGAACGGGCTATTCAAAAAGACAAGTTGAGCTATTCAGGCAATTCTATCGGGTGTTTCCAACTGCCAACGCACTGCATTCGCAATTGACATGGACACAATTGAGGCTTTTACTGTGCCTCTTCAATTTCTTTAAAGCATTTGTCTTTAATACGTTAAACAGAACAAACCAGAATATCAAAAATACGATGGTTTGGATAATTAAAATTGTACTTACATCACCACCAGTATATCCAACCGCGAGACTTATAAAGTTGACTGGTAGCGTAATGAATAAAATAAAGACGCCAAATATATTGTAAAAGATGGAAGCTGGACTCATAGATAACACACTAACAGCACCTAAACACTGTAGATGTCGAACATGCTGTGATAGTTACCACAGCTTTTATATTTTCATACGCTCTTCACGAATTTTCACTAATTCATGCGGAAGGCCTACCCTTCTAAGCGTTTCCCAAGCCTCTTCAGTTTTTTTATTGAGGTAAGGATCATCAGTTCGCTCTTTGATCTTCAAACTAACTTTGCCTTCATAACTCCCGAGGTAAATTTTATCGGTTTTATTTTTCATTGTTATACTATTCATACAAATATACTTATAATTGATTATTTTCTCAGAACCATAAAGGCCTCATAAGTTACTTCTATTTCAAATTTGCTCCAGGTGTTTTTTCTTAATCCATATACATATAGGACATCGAGTATCTGCTTCAAATTTTGCGTAATTGCCATTTGGTAAAGTCGAGTTCTTGCAACTGTACTCCCCTTTGCATAAATAAAAGCCTGAGGAAAATACTGTGTAAATTCTAACACAGTAGCTGCTACCGTAGCTAATATTTTATCTCTATCACCATTGTTTGACACTGTAAAATCATCTAATTCATTAGTCTCATCATTCAAATCACCAAACGCGAGGTTAAAAATGAAACTCTCTTCATTTTCAGCTATGTAGCGAACTTCCTTTTTGATTTTTCCATTGGGACCTTGGCTAACAAACTCAAAGCTAACTTTATTTGCATTTGTCAAATACGGATATTGCTCATTATTCATTAGTAAATTTACTCAAGATGTTTTAAATGAACCAAAAATTAATGAAATTAACTAATTAAAACAAAATACTGTGTTGTTTTCCAAAAAAATGCAAAAAATAATATAAACATGTACTCTATTATTTTCTTCCTTGGAAAAGATCATAGTTATAACTTCTTCAACGATCAGGTTTCTATTTCAAACAATTGAAGAACTATAGCTATCTTTCCGATATAAATCCTGACTATCTAAATCGGCCGACAAATGAATAATTTTACACTGGAATTGTTACTCCATATTATAGGAATAGGTTCTGCCTCTGGTCTATTCTTAAAAGATAATGTACTGTATGTAACCGGAGACAACAGTTCTTATCTGTATGAATATGAACTCAAATCCTCGGATTTGAAACGTTATCCCTTAAGTGAAAACCCAGCTGAGAACATCGATAAAAAGCTCAAACCTGACTTTGAAGCCCTTGCCTTTTATGGGAACTCATTTTATCTTTTTGGATCTGGTTCGACGGCAAATCGTACTAAAATGGTTCGGGTAAATGCAGAAACCAAAGAAAGACTTTCCATTTCTGATTTATCGGCATTATACAAAAGGATGCAGGATTTAACTGGCTTAAATCCTGAAAGCTTTAATATTGAAGGGGTTGTTTATACTGGAGATACCTGGTATTTCTTTAACCGCGGAAATGGAAACTCCGGAAAAAACATTGTCATTACCTTTCATGGAAAGCACTTAACCAGTAATTCCAAAATTACTTTTACTGAACTAAAACTTCCTGAAATTAAAGGTGTCTGCACCAGCTTTACTGATGCTATTAAAGTCGGAGATAAATTCTATTTCCTGGCGGCAGCTGAAAACACAAATTCTACCTACAATGATGGTGAGGTTTTAGGCAGTATAATAGGTTGCATCGATATAAAAACGATGAAATTGATCTTCACACAAGAAATCTCTAACCGGCATAAATTTGAGGGCCTGACCTTACAATACAACCGCGAAAATGAATTGTCCTTCTTGTTATGTGAAGATAACGACAGCGATAAGTTACAGGCAGATATTTACCAGTTGAAACTCAATCTTATTCCTTAACACCATTGGTATTGTTAACAATATCCAACAGCTTTTGCAGTCTCCACTCCACAGGCTCTGTTACACGCTGATTACCTCCCCTAAGAATGGCTAAAGATTTCTCAAGAAAACCCGCTACATTCGAAATGATTACTCCACTATCAAGTTGTGCTGTTTCTGGTAATTCGATACCATGAAATGCCGCTTCCCAATCTTCTGCTGTCATGAGCGCGAAGATATGGAAACTTTGTAATACAAATTAACAGACATCAAACTTTAAGTAGCAATAGTACCTGTTTTAACCGTGATATGTCTTTTTTAATGGCCATGCCCTATGTTTTGCGCTCCCTATAAATACCATTTTTTATATCTCGACATGGCTTCCAGGAAGTAGTAATCGGCATAGATCAAAGGCACATCAATCTCTGTGTTTAATGGATAAGCACCAGTACTATGTTTCAACAAAAAGCCCCCGTTTTCACCCTTTTTTGCCAGATAAGCATCGCTTGAAAGTGAACGGATCATAGCCTCGGCGGCTGATACAAATCTATTTTTATCCTGTATACTGCTATATTGTCCGAGTTCTAACAGGGCCGACGAAATGATTGCCGCTGCTGAAGCATCTCTTTTGGCAAAAGGTATACCCTGCGCATCAAAATCCCAGAATGGCACCTTGTCAGCCGGTAAATTTGGATGGTTTAAAATAAAATTGGCAATTCCTTTTGCCTGCTTTAGATATGCTTTGTTTTTGGTAGAACGGTACATGAGGGTATAACCATATAAAGCCCAGCCCTGACCTCTGGACCATGATGAGCAGTCGGCAGCACCCTGCCAGGTTGCTTTCCTTAATACACTTTTAGATTTCAGGTCGTAATCAATTACATGGAATGAGCTAAAGTCTGGTCTGAAATGATTTTTCAATGTGGTATTGGCATGCGCTATTGCTATTTCCTTATAACTGGCGTCACCTCCGTTATCACTTACCCAGTTCAGCATTTCCAGGTTCATCATATTATCGATGATTACAGGGCATTGCCAGTATTTACTTTTATTCCAGGATTGAATAGCCTTGATCTCCGGGCGATAGCGAGTAGCCAGCGATGCGGCAGATCTTTCAATAATAGATTTGTACTCAGGTTTTCCTGTTATGCGGTAGGCATTACCGAAACTGCAATACATCATAAAACCCAGATCATGATTACCAGTATAAGTCTGATTTGGCATGATCACCTTAAGGCCTTTTTCTGCCTCTTCTTTAATCTGCTGATCTTTAGTTTCTTCATAGATATACCATAAATTTCCGGTGTAGAAACCACTGCACCACCATTGAATGTCTCTATTTACTGATTTATTATTTTCGAAACTCTGCGGCGTTTCGCCTTCAGGGATCTGCTTACTCAAATACTTGTACTGGTCAACTGCCAATGTAAACCGATCGTCAATCAGCTTCCTCATGTCGCCAGATTTATTCCAGAGATTCTGAGCGTGGCATAAGGTCGAAATAGAAATCAATAAAGCTGTAATAATACTATTTGTAAGCGGTGTGCTTATGGATGGTTTCATTGGAATATATTTTTTTTGGTTAGAAGCTTTAAAAGCATCCCTAAAGTAAAAAATATTATTGGTAAATTTAATAGTTATCAAGTAATCACCTATTAATAAGAAATAGTATGAGAAAAATAATTGCAGGTATCAATATGACACTTGATGGATTTTGCGACCATACAGCAATAGATCCAGATGAAGAAATACATCAACATTACGCGGATCTGTTAAGCAACGGCGACGTTATACTATATGGCAGGATAACCTATCAGCTTATGCAGTACTGGCAAGCGCTGGTAAAAAATCCTTCAGGCGAAAAATCAATGGACAACTTTGCCCTGGTAATGGATGGTATCTCAAAAATTGTGTTTTCTCGTACACTTAAAGATGCAGGATGGGAAAGTGCAAAACTGGCAAACCGGTCAATTGAGGAAGAGGCTTTAGCACTCAGGCAACAATCAGGAAAAGATATTTTAGTCGGCAGCCGGAGTTTAATAAGACAGTTATTGAAACTTAATTTAGTTGATGAGTTACAGCTTTGTATTCACCCCGTAATTGCAGGAAACGGCTTGCCTTTATTTGAAAACATAAATGACAGGACTGATCTTAAACTCATAAAAACAAAAACTTTTAGTTCTGGTGCGATAATACTTTACTACGAACCGTCAAAAAATAACAAGGTAGCAGATCATCTATCCTGATGTTTGGCTGCTGGTTTATTGTTTGTAACTTTAATATAAAATGGAAACAAAAGGTCTGCTTTTTATCCCTGATATCAGTGGTTTTACCCGGTTTGTAACAGAATCGGAAATTAATCACAGCCGGATAATCATACAGGAACTACTTGAATTGCTCATTAACGCAAATCAAATAGGGCTTGAAGTTTCCGAAATAGAAGGCGATGCTATTCTTTTTTACAAATTTGGTGAACCACCAGCACTTAATGAATTGTATAAGCAGGTAGAGAAGATGTTTTGCCTGTTCCACAAAAATATCATGGCTTACGACCGAAGGAAATATTGCCAATGCAAGGCATGTACCTCAACTGCCAGTCTTTCCTTAAAAGTAATCACACATTATGGTGAGTTTACGGAGTACCATGTGAAGAATTTCAGTAAACTGATCGGTAAAGATGTTATCGTTGCACACCAGCTCTTAAAGAATGATATAGCGCAACATGAATATTGGCTGGTTACTAAAGATCTTTTACACGATCATCCCCTGGCTGATTTTACAACATGGATGAACTGGAATGATAGTGTAAAACAAACTGAATCAGGAGAAATATACTTTCATTACACACAACTAAGCCAGTTAAAAAATGAAATACAGGATGAGCCTTTACCCCGGTTAAACCTCGCCAGTAAAAGAAAGATACACAGTGCTTCGAAAATATATGAGACTGACATCATTACCTTGTTTCACGCTGCAGGTGCATTTGAGTACCGTCACCTCTGGTTGGAAGGCGTAGAAAAAGTAGAGGAAATTAACCACGCTTTACCACGGGTAGGCATGCAGAGTTTGTGGACATTAAATAACGGAAAAATGCTTTACTATTCCAGCAGCTACTCCTATTCTGATGATAAGATTGAATTTAGTGAAATGGATGAAAAAGGAGATCAGGTGACTTACTTCACACTGGTAAAAGTGGCCGACAATAGAACAAAACTTACAATAGATGTTTATAAAACCAGAAATTGGTTTATAGATTTTATTTTAGGTCAGTCAGTTCAAAAAAAACTGGAATCGACGCTTCAAAAGTCATTGGAGAATATCGTTCCATTGTTAAAAGAGATTTCTTTATGACATTCATAAATAAAGTCGCATCTCCCCCCTTTACTTGTCATATTTGCACATCCATATGAACCCGGCATTGCTGTATATTTGAATAGACTAATCAGAAAAGCTATGGCAGAAAACAAACTAATAAGAATGGATAACGTTGGCATCGTTGTAGAATCGCTCGATAATGTCATCCCGTTTTTTATGGAGTTAGGACTGAAACTTGAAGGTCGCGCAACCATTGAAGGAGAATGGGCCGGTCGCGTTACCGGCCTGGGCGATCAGTGCGTAGAAATTGCCATGATGGTTACCCCGGATGGTCACAGCCGCCTGGAGCTTTCGCAATTTCTTAGCCCGGCTACTGTTTCAGATCACCGTACAGCTCCCGTGAACACACTAGGTTACTTACGCGTTATGTTCGCTGTTGAAGACATTGACGAGATGGTATCCCGGCTCAGCAAACATGGTGCTCAACTTGTCGGTGAAATGGTTCAGTACCAGGATTCGTACCGGTTGTGCTACATTCGTGGAGCAGAAGGAATTCTGATCGGTCTGGCAGAACAACTCGGTAATAAATAAGTTTGTAAACGCTGTATCTTCAGCGAACAGGCTCTCTTAAAATAGTTTTAAGCTTTTCCGGTGCCGTTTTACGATAATCACTGAGGTAAATTTCATGATGCAGACCAGCCTTGCCAAATTTATGTTCATTAATGAAAGTTTTCATAACGGCCAAGGTTTCAGGCTCCCTGTCAAAGGGACCTACATGCAACATCTGCACAACTTTTCTGGCTGGTAAGTCAAATGTTACAACATCCTGTAAATGGGGAATGTTCTTTTTTAATTTCAACTTTAGTTTGGCTTGCTCAACAGCTTCCGCTGTTACAAAATCTGGAAGCCTGATCAACAGTCTGTAGTGCCACTCACTGCGGGGAATTTTCAAGGGAGCTTCCTCCATAACAATCAGGCCATATTTTGCTTCATCAAAATCCCATAGCCCCTCCAGTTTTGCGACGGTAAAATCCTTACCTTTTGCCTTGTACTGAAACTTTAGTCCATAAGCTACGGAATACAGGGCCTGAAGATGTTCTGCGTATAGTGGCCCCGAGGGATCTCCGGATCCGGAGATGGAAAGATAACCCGTAGCTTCAATATCAAGAATCTCTGGTTTCGCCTTGGCCGTATAATAGCTTTTATAGTGTTTCGTTAAATCAAATTTTTCCATTTTTGTTTATTTTTCAGCTAAACTAAAGGCTGTTACTGACAACCCTATGTCAGCCAGAAAATCTCTTGATTTTTCAGTATTCTATTATTCCTTACCAAAGCACCACAAATAGTGAGGCACTACAAACAGTATTATGTCAAACACATAAAAAATAACAACGATGGTCTGTATGAAGAAACCATGTGATTTTGTATATTTAATTGAAATTTAGTGTGTTGCAGATAACTAGTCTTAAGCCTATTCTATGAAAACTATACAACTGCTTCTTATATGCCTACTCTTTTTTTCCGGTGGTGACAAACATTTAAAAAAAACTTCATTTATAGCGGACTACAGCAATAGAACTGTAGCTACATGTGGTTCTTTGTCTCCCGACAAAAATATTGGTACAGCGGATAACGGTAAATTTATCCCCCACCTGCCGGGCTGGGGCCGCTATTCTTACCAAATATCGACTGCCAGCGACAGTGCACAGGTTTATTTTGACCAGGGGCTAACTATGTATTACAGTTACCATATGAAGGAAGCGCTGGCTTCTTTTAAAGAGGCCGCCAGGTTTGATCCCAATTGTGCTATGATTTATTGGGGACAGGCATTGGCTATGGGACCCTACTATAATTCGGCCCACTTTTACGTCATCCCTAAAAACATAACAGAAGTTTTAGAGCTGATGAACCAATCTGCTGATAAGGCATCTGCAAAAGAGCGCGACCTCTTTAAGGTGATGAGACTCCGGTATCCATCATCGCAGGCTGATACGGTAATATCGAACCTGAATGCGGCCTATGCACAAGGGATGAAAGCACTCATTTCTGTATACCCACAGGATGCAGACATTAAGGCATTATTTATAGACGCGGTGATGCTGATCCACCCCTGGGATTTCTGGAACAACGACGGATCGGCGAAAGAGTGGACACCGGAAGTGGTAAATCTGTGTAAAAGTGTATTGCAGGAAAACCCAAAACACCCTGGTGCTTTACACTATCTTATACATTTAACAGAAGCTTCACGTACGCCAGAGCTTGCCCTGGCCAATGCACAATTATTGAAAGATCTTTTTCCAGGCGTGGCCCACATGGTTCACATGTCCAGCCATGTCTACCAAAGAAACGGGCTGTACGCGTTGGGTGTTGAGGCCAACGACAAGGCTGACGCGAACCTGGTACGTTATGATTCACTGGCCAGAAACCTTTGGCTTAACAAACATTCATCGCATTATTTTGCAGTGCAGGCTTTTTGCGGTCTTACGGGTGGTATGTATACTAAAGGAATGCAGGATGCCATAAAGTGCAGAAAAAGTGTTGAGCCATTTTATGAGGATACTTATGGCCAATATTTGTACATGATGCCGATCTTTACCCAGGTAAGGCTTGGTAAATGGGATGAACTATTAAAGGATACCGTTCGGCCCGATAGCCGCTGGACCTATGCGGGGATATTGGATAATTTTGCCAAAGGGCTTGCCTATGTGTATACGGACAAACCAGAATTGGCAAACGGGCAGCTTGTTCAGTTGCGTAGTAAAATAACAGATCCTATTTTAAAAAGGAAACGTATTCCTTTTAATACGACATTGCAAAGCGCAAAGATTGCGGAGAACATATTAAATGCTGTCATTTTATTTGATCAGAAAAAGAATGCTGCCGGCATTAATAGCCTCAATGAAGCCATAAAAATAGAAGACGAAATGATTTATGCTGAGCCGATGGATTGGCCACTCCCTGCAAGACAATTTTTAGGGGCCTACCTTTTAAAGCTGGGACAGCTGAAAGATGCAGAGCAGGTTTACAAAATAGATCTGGAACTAAACCCCGGAAATGGCTGGTCGTTACTGGGCCTGTATCAAAGTTTAAGTGCCCAGCATAAAGTTGAGGCGATGGCTGAATATAAAACCGCTTACCTTAAGGCTTTCTCAGACGCAGAGAAAATTCCACCGGCCTCTGTTTATAGCAGATAGCGGGTTAATAATTACTATATTGCTATCAGTTTAAAATCGTTTATCTATGAGCATTAAAACCACCCAAACACAGGCAAGCGTTGAAGATTTTATCAATGAATTTGCTCCTACACCTCAGAAAAAGCAGGATGGATTTGAACTGTTGAAGTTGATGAAAGACCATACTGGCTATGAGCCTAAAATGTGGGGACCGTCAATTATAGGTTTCGGTCTTTATCATTATAAATCGGAAAAGAGCAGGCAGGAAGGCGACTGGCCTTTGGTTGGCTTTTCGCCAAGGAAGGCAGCCATTTCTTTATATGTTTATAGTGGTGCTCCCGGTCAGGATGAATTGCTCAAACAGTTGGGAAAGTTTACCATGGGAAAAGGCTGTATCTATGTGAAGAAACTAACCGACATCAATACCGATGTACTTAAAGAAATGATTGACGGAACAATTGATTTCCTGCGAAAAAAATACGGCAAACTATGAGTTGGCACTAAATCCTTGAAAAAATAGAATCCAGCGCCAATAATTGCAGTAGTTAGCTGTTGTTTTTCTTTGTAGCCAGTATAGAATACACCATTGGAATTTTATCGTCTAAATGTGCTATTCTAAATTTTCCAGGTGTAAATTCAATGGTATTCTGGAAGCAATTGTATGGGGAATAATCAAATTCATCAAGTGCTTGTATTTCCAATCCGCTTTTTATTAGACTATTCATCACTTCACTCAAACCGTGATTCCACATTACATACTGTTGATTGATTTCTGCTGTCCGGTCTGCATAAGTCCCGCTTTCTGTTTCAACAATTGCCCCTGAATTAAAATACCTGTAACCAACTTTTTCAAAACTGTCGTCAAACATCCAAACAACAGGATGAAATTCTACAAACACAAATTGTCCGTTTGGCTTTAAAAATTTTGAAACCACATTTGCCCATTTATCTAAATCAGGTAACCAGCCAATTGTTCCGTAGCTGGTAAAAACGATATCAAACTGTTTATCTAAATGGTTAGGTAAATCATAAATATCACAACAGATAAAATTAGCAGTTGAATTTGTCTCCTTTGCTATTTGTTTTGCACTTTCGATAGCCTTATCAGCTAAATCAACACCCGTAACTTCTGCACCAAGCCTGCTTAGTGAAATCGAATCCTGTCCGAAATGACATTGCAAATGCAAAATAGTTTTGCCTTGTAAATCGCCAAGTAAGTTTAGTTCGATATCATTTAAGGAAGTCTTCCCATTCATAAATCCTTCAAGATCATAAAATTCTGATTTTAAATGTGTATCGGTTCTATTGTTCCAGGATTGTCGGTTTATCTCTATATAATTTTGTTCTGAATTCATCTGCTACATTCGGTTTTTCAAATACCAGTTTCCAAATATCTGGCCCGAAAATAAGCAAATAGTATCGGACTAGCTACTCCAAACATTCTCCGAGTCCAGGCATTTTTACACGGGATTCCCGGATACAGGCGGTATTGCTGAATGGGTTAAAATGAGGATTAGTCATTGCAATAGCTTTTTATCGCATCAATAATCATAGGTTTGCGGTCTCCAAGTTCAAATCCTCTTTTCAAATCTGAACAAATTTTTTCAAGTTCTTCTTTAGGTATCGGAACCCTATCTTTTGCTGCCAATACGGTTATTTGACTTGATTTGCTTAAGGTTTTTGCGTCTTTGAATTCAAACTTTCTTAATCTCGCAAAGGCCCTGTTACTAACTGCTTCCATATAGAACGGTTCTAACGATAGCGCCATGTCAAAATCTTTAACAGATTCATCGAAATCAAAAATATTAAGTTTGGCCGTTCCTCTGTAAAAATAGGCATCAGCATAATCAGCGTTTAATTTTATGGCTTCATTCAGCTTTTTGATAGCCCCGGTATGATTTCCCTCTTTCATATCACTGGATGCTCTGGAAAGTAATTCAAAAAACTTCTTGTTTTCTTTGCTAAGTGTTTGTTTGCCATTGACAATATTAGACTCCATTTTTATTTTGCCGGTCGAATAAAACAGTTGCCACAAACCATCCTCTTTTTTATCTACAAGACTTCCTCGTTGTTTCAATTTTCCATTTATAAAATATGCTTCAGACAGACCATTTTCAATCCCATTAACATAGGTATAAAAATAGCGTTTGTTACCATTGGGATAATAAACAGTCCTTAGCCCCTCAACACGTCCATCCTTTAAAGTCCCTTCACCTTTCAATTTTCCGTTCATAAAATAATCTTTGAATGGGCCATTGTAGGGGTGATCTTTAAAGTACCACTGTCCGTTAGTTCTGGTCATATTTTTTGTAGTAGGGATCCTTTTGACATCATCGGCCCTTGTCACATAGGCTTTTGTGAGGATGAAAAATATGGTATCAATTTTTCCTTCGTAACCCAAAGCCTTAATGCGCTCTGGATTAATAATCACTTCAAGCCTATCAATATCGTCTTTGGATAGTTCATCATCATCGTCCGGCGTATTAACTACAGCAACGCTGTCTATAATATAGAGTGTACGTTCCCGTTTTTCCTGCGAAAATGATGTTGTGATTGAAAAAAACAGCAGAAAAGAAGTCAGGATATAACGTATGGGTACTACTATAAAATCAGTATCTTGAGATTTTGGTGTGGGTGTTTGCTCTGATCGCGTTAATTTTGTTTTCATATGATGAAGTTTGACAAAACTAATATAGTATAAAAACATCGATGCCTCTCCCCTTTTTTCACCAACCGACTTTTCACAATTGTGCATACACTGTGTGCACAATTGGCTATCTTTCCAGAGCGAATACTAAAACTAATACGCAAATGGTTATTTAAATCAACAACCATTACCTCACTTTTTTAAAATATAACTGACTATATCAGCCACATTGGTATGCTTATTATTGTAAGGGTTGTTCGAAAATTGAAAATTAAGTGCTTTCAACAATCCAACGGAATTCGCATTGACTCCGGAAGGAAATGCGGTAATCAATTTCGCATTTAACCTTTGAAATGTGTATTCAATAACTTTCTTTAAAGCTTCTTTCATCAGTCCCTTTCCACGAAATTCAGGAAGCATCTCATAACCGATCTCCACAATTTCATTTTCAATATCAAAATTCCAGCAAGAAATAGTGCCTATTAAACTATTTTCCTCCTTAAAAGCAAGCACCCAATACAAACACTCCCTATTTTCAACTAAGTCCCCGATTTTCGTAATAAATTCTCTGGATTGTGATAACGCTGTAGGGGTTTCCCGTCCTACCATGATATTTACCGCCTCATCGGAGCGTAATTGATGAATAGCTTTCAAATCCTGAGCATCAATACTTCTAAGTAGCAACCTTTCGGTAGTTAAATGTGGAACTGCGGAAAAATCTAATTTTAGCATAACTTTAATCAACTCAAATATAACAAGATTAATGAGCCACTTACCTGAAATAATCGGCTCATTAATAAAAATTATATATCTGGTGGATTAATATGATTAGTTTTACCTGCTGTGAAAAGTAAATTAAAGATAGTAGTCTTAATGGACGCTTCAAGAGCCTATGACAGAGACTTGTTGATGGGCATAGCTGACTTCAACAAAATACACAATAAGTTCACTTTTTTTTTCTCTTCACCAAAGTACATTGGTAGTGAAAATCAACAGCAACTGGTAAGGCGGGTAACGGCATGGAATCCAGACGGCATTTTATCAGGAGAATTAGATGGATTTAAAAGTTTCATACGATTGAAAGTTCCTCTTATCATATTTCCTCATACCCGGTTATACAAAAACCAAATTAATGTATGGGGAGATAATAAGGGCATTGGCGAAATGGCTGCCAGATACTTGCTTTCAAAAGGGTTTAAACATTTTGCTTTCCTTGGATTTAAAGATTTCCAATGGTCACTCGAAAGACAAGAAGGCTACGAAGCAGTGCTTGCTAATGCGGGGTTTGCGGTGAATAGTTATGTTTATAATGACGCCGTATTATGGGAACGCCTGTCCGAAAATCTACTGCAATGGCTGGATACGCTGGAAAAACCCTGTGCTATTTTTTCCGCTACTGATGAGCTGAATGTTCATTTGCTCGAAGCTGCAAAAAATCTGGAAGCCAAAGTGCCTGATGATTTTTCCATTCTGGGGGTGGACAATGACGTGATGTTGTGCGAAATGGCTTCTCCTCCCCTTTCAAGTATTGCACATAGCGCCCGGCAAGCTGGATTCCTGGCAGCCCAAACTTTATGTAAGTGGATAGAATCAGGAGAAAGACCGGACAGTGATATCGTAATATATCCTGATGCGGTTGTAAAAAGGAGATCAACTAATGCCCTGGCAGTAGAAGATGAACAAATGCGTACAGCTTTGCATTATATTGTTAATACCGCATCTTCTGAAGATATTTCGGTAGATGATGTGGTAAATGTAACTACGCTATCTCGTCGGATTCTGGAAAAAAGATTCCAGAAGTCTATTAATAGCACCATCATGGAAGAGATAAAGAAAGTTCGTATTGAGAGAATAAAATTTTTACTGACAAATTCCAACTTGACCCTTCAACAAATTGCCGGTGAATTAAACTTCAAGAGTTTAGATAACGTTACACGGTACTTTAAACAATACACGGGCTTACGACCGCTTGAATACCGTGCAAAGCACAAAGAACGTTAAAACGTTAAACGATATCCTCCCTCAACATTTTTGATCTTTTGTACTTGCTTATAACCTTCGCAAATTGACAGTTTTTTTTCGTAAAAGCTCGTGATTCTGTTGTGATATACAGCTAAATTGCCCTTGCAACAACCTATAAAAAGGCAATTAAAGAGCTAGATTATATTAAAAAAACACAACTAAAATTTATGAGAGATTCAGCATTCGCGTTACCTATCAAAATTTCGTATTAGAATTCCCCCAAATAATAATAAACCAAACCTTACCAAATTGACTATGGATATCTTTACTATGAGATGCATTGCTGCATCAGTCTTAATCTTGTTTTTTAGCCTCTCGCTCAATGCACAAACCAGAACAGTTACGGGTGTCGTTAAAGACCAAACTGGAATGCCTTTAAAAGGAGTAACTGTGAAGATAAAAGGGGCAAAAAAAAATAGTATTACCGACGAAACAGGTAAATACGCAATTACAGTTGATAAAAATACAGTACTCGTATTTTCATTTGTTGGTTACAGCGGTAAAGAGATTCCGGTTGGCGAATCTCAATCCAGTGTAAATGCGCAATTAGACGCCCTGGATGTCGATTTAAATGATGTGGTGGTAGTGGGCTATGGTACTCAAAAGAAAATAAATACAACAGGTGCAATCGAAACGATTAGCCATAAGGCATTGCAAAACCGTCCTGTAACCAGCGCCAGTGCCCTGTTACAGGGTCTGGCTCCCAGCCTGGTAGTTAGCACTCCCGGAGGTGGAAACACACCGGGCTCAAGACCTACCATCCAGATCAGGGGGCAAGGTGCTTTAAGTGGTATTACAGAGCCACTGGTTGTGATTGATGGTATTCCTTCGAGCATGACGGACTTCAACGCACTAAATCCTAACGTAATTGAAAGCATATCGATATTAAAAGATGCCGCAGCGTCTGCTATATATGGTGCCCGCGCTCCCTATGGCGTCCTCGTTGTAACAACAAAAATGGGTAAGAAAAATGAAAAACCCGTTTTTGCCTATAATGGTAATTACGGGATTGACAACCCTGTGAGAATGCCACATACGGCCGACTCGTACACTTTTGCCCTGGCCAGAAACCAGGCGCAGTTGAATGGTAACCTGACTCCATATTTCACTGATGCAGCTTTGGATATTATCCAGGATAATATAAAAAATCCAGGAAAATATTCCTTGACAGAACTGAATCCAACAATAGCAGGTGGCTGGGGTGGTGCAGCAGGCGCATATAACAACAACGATATTCTGGACGAATGGATCCGGCCTGCGTTTCGTCACCAGCATGATCTGTCGGTAAAAGGAGGAGGTGAAAATACCAGTTATTTTGTTTCGGCAGCTTTTGTGAAGCAACCAGGCATTTTAAACTTCATAGAAGATATAGACAACTTTAAAAGGTACAATATAAATGGTGGATTGGTAGCGCAAATAAACGATCGGCTTAAGTTCAGCTATCGTACCCGCTATGCCCTTTCCTCATCAATAGCACCTTCAGGAGAGTTTGATTTGGGTAGAGACCGCATCTATTCTTTCGCTTATGGTGCCTGGCCAACTATTCCCATCAAATATCCGACTGGAGAATATAGTGGCATTTCGCGCATAAGCACATCAATGGACGGTGGAGAAATAAGAGCTAAATCGCATCGTTTTGATAATATTCTAGGCCTCGATCTTGATATTATGAAGGGCTGGACAGCACATGTTGACGGCACCTGGCGTGTGTCGTTAGATGACTATCAAAAACTCCGCAAACCAGTTTATGAAACCGGGCCTACCGGAGTAGTAGCGTTGATAGCCGGAACTGAGTCCTCGATGTCTAAATATACCCTGATGGATAATTATGGAACACTTCAGGGATATACTACATACGAACATAACATTAACAAACATACATTCAGGATCCAGGTCGGGGCGCAAGTTGAAGAGGACAACGTACGCCAACTTTCAGGAACGGCAAGAGACCTTATTGTTCCCGATTTAGCTGCAGTAGCTACAGCAACAGGAACACGCACATTTAACGACGCAATATCCACCTGGGCGACTTCCGGATTTTTTGGAAGGATAAATTACAATTTTGACGAAAAATACCTTTTCGAGTTAAACGGAAGATACGATGGTTCGGGAAGGTACTCTAAGGATTCACGCTGGGGATTCTTTCCTTCTGCATCGGTTGGCTGGAATATGAGTAATGAAAACTTCTGGAAAAGTATAGAACCGGTTGTCAATCGTTCAAAATTACGGGCGTCCTATGGTACTGTGGGGAACCAGGGAAACTCAGCAGGCTATTTGCATATTCCTACCATGACTGTAGGCAACCAGGCAGGATGGATCATCAACAACGAGCGTTTGCCTTTTGTAAACACCCCGGGCATATTGAATATGGAGCGCACCTGGGAAAAACTAACCACGTTTAACATTGCTCTTGAATTGGGCTTATTCAACAATCGTCTGTCCACAGAGTTCGACTATTTTAATAGAAAATCATGGGATATAATAGGACCTGCTACTCCCCTGCCATCGGTATTAGGTACAACGGCCCCTGAAGTAAACAATGCCGAATTCGTAACCAAGGGCTGGGAGTTTCAAATGAGGTGGAACGACGACATTAATAAAAGATGGAATTACAGTGTAGGGTTAAACCTGGGCGATAATATGTCGAAAGTAACCAAATACAATACGACCGTCAATGCCTTCAGTGGATGGTACGTAGGGAAAGAATTTGGTGAGGTATGGGGATTCACTGCTGAACGCTTTTTAAATAAAGGAGATTTTGAGGCAAATGGGAAAACGAAAATCGATCAGAGTGTTATCAATGCAAAATGGTATCCTGGTGATATGAAGTATGAGGATCTTGATGGTGATGGAAAAATAACCAGAGGGTCACAAACCATTGAAAGTTCGGGCGACCTACGCAAAATAGGAAACAGTACACCTCGCTACCGCTTTGGTTTCAACCTGGCTTTGGGCTATAGCTTTCAAAATGCGGGTCGTGTAGATGTTTCTGCATTTTTTGAAGGGATAGGCAAGCGCGACTTGTTTATGGGAAGCAGTTTCTTTTATTGGGGAGCAGCTTCAGGTGGCAGTGCGATTGAGACAGCTGTATTCCAGGGAAAACACCTGGATTTCTACAGGGACGAAAACAGCAATCCAAGGGTGCTTACAGAACTGGGGCAAAATACAAATGCCTATTTCCCGAGACCTTATGGCAACAGTGGCGAGGGGGCCAAAAACTTCCAGACCAGTACCAGATACCTGATGAGCGGAGCCTATCTGCGCTGTAAAAACCTGCAGGTAAACTATACTTTACCCAATAATTGGTTAAATACTGTGAAAGTCAAAAATTGCAGCATCTATTTTTCGGCAGAGAACCTCTTCGTAGTGTCGGAGCTGCCTGCTTACATTGATCCTGAATTCGTGAATGGTGGTAGAATGTATCCACAACAGGCAGTGTATTCAATGGGAGTAAATATTGGGTTTTAATTGATAATATAAAAACGAACGATCATGATAAATATGTCGATTGAAAAAATAATAAGAAGATCCATCATTTGGGGTGCTTCTTTTAGTATAATCGTTTCCTTTTCTTCTTGCAAGAAATTTTTAGAAAGAACACCGCTGGACCAGGTATCGGAACCTGAATTCTGGCAAACACCAAAGGAACTGGATTCCTATATTGTAGGGAAATATGACTGGCTGCCCGGACAGCTAACTTCTGGGGGAATGGGATACTATGTAGATGACCAGACATCCGACAATATGGTCAACAGTACTGGTTATAACCGCTTTATGAATGGCGAAAACAACACCACTCCTAACACCGGTGGCGGATGGGATTGGTCGGCTATTCGACAAATAAATATGTTTTTCGATAACTACCACCGTTGTACATCACCTTTTCAGACCTATAAACACACCTATGGGGAAGCTTGCTTCCTGAAAGCACTTAAATATCATGAACTCGTGATGAGGTTTGGGGATGTACCCTGGTACACTCATGTTATTTCCGATAAGGATCAAACGGAATTGTTTAAACCCCGGGATCCGAGAGCGTTGGTAGTAGACTCTATTATGGTACTCATTGACAAAGCGGTGAGCAATCTCAAACCACGTGCTGAGTCTGGTGTAAACAGGTTGAACAAAGAAACCGCACTTATCTATAAATCACGTGTAGCACTGTTCGAAGCAACCTGGGCCAAATATCACGCTGGAAAACCTTCGGCTTCGGGTGTAGATGCGAACAAGTACTTTCAAAAAGCCATAGATGCGTATAATCAGTTTAAAACAGAATGTGGTGGTTTCCAGGGTAAGCTATATACCGCAGGTGGTACAGAAAAGAGTTATTATAACCTTTTCAACCAATTCGACTATGCCAGTATACCAGAAGTTACCTTAAGTAAGAAATATTCACAATCACTGGGTGTACTCAATAATGTAGGGTTTATAGTATGGCTATATGGTTACAATTCATGCTCGTACAGTTTAGACCTGGTACAGGCCTACCTGAAAAATGATGGAACATCGACGGATATTACAGAGCAAAATGTGGTATCTACAAAAGGAAAGGCTTCTTTAACTCAAATGGCAAGCCTGCTTGATCCCCGGTTCAAACAAAGCATATTTATCCCGGGTGACTTGTTGAATAACAATACTCCGCCTTACAAGGACTCGTTATTTACAGTCCCCCAGATGCATTTATCGGATGTTAGCAGAAATGCGGCAACCGGTTTTTCACCAAAGAAAGGACATAATCCAGAGTCGAAAATGATTAATCAAACAGATCCGCTGATAGCTGGTATTGCTTTTAGAATACCGGAGCTGATGCTCAATTATGTTGAAGCCTATGTTGAATTGAACGGATCATTCCCAGACCTTTCGGATAATATAGATTTACTGCGCCAACGCGTGGGTATGCCTACCCTTACAAGCGTGAAACCTACAGTAGAGACATGGTGGCCAAACTATGGTTATGCGATATCAAATAACCTGGCGATAGTAAGACAGGAAAGAAGAGTTGAATTGGCTGGAGAAGGTTATAGGACTGCTGACTGGAAAAGATGGCGCGCACATAACTTATTTAACGGTAAACGCCCGAAAGGTTTTAAGTTTGATATGAATGACTTTGCTAAAATAACACCTAAGCCTGTTGTAAAGCTGGATGAAAACGGCTTTGTTGATCCATACCAGGTATTCATGGCGGGTGGATATTACAATTTCAATGCTGAAAGGGATTACCTCTCCCCTATACCTATGAATGATCTTTTACTCAATAAAAAACTCGTGCAAAATCCGAATTGGGATTCTCCAAAATAAAAAGTGTTTATTTGAACCTAAATACAAACGATCATCAACGTATTTTTTTAACTTGAGTTTATATGTATAGATTTTATTGGTTGCTCTTGTTGGTTTTTTTTGGAAATAGTGTGAACGGCCAGGGGAATATTCTTCCTAAAGAATCAGATTCTTCAAGGTTGGTTAGTCTATCTAATCTTAAACAGGACGACCGTACCATGATAGCGCTAACGTTTGGTCAATCCAACGCGTCAAACAGGGGGCAAACTCCTTATACACCTACAAATACCTCCTCGGTATTTAATTACTATAACGGAAAGCTCTATACCGCCAAAGACCCTTTGATTGGAACAACGGGTAATGGCGGAAGTGTATGGACACACCTGGCGGACACGTTGATTAACAGCGGACTTTATGATAAAGTGATACTTATACCAATTGCGGTTGGAGGTGCTGCAATAGAGCGCTGGTCAAGCGGAGATTGTTCTAAAATACTGTTGCAAACGCTCCAGTCTTTAACTAGTCAGCATATACATCTTACTCATATTTTATGGCACCAGGGTGAAACAGATAATCTTTTAAATACTCCTGCTGAAACCTATAAAGAAAGATTAAATACTATTTTAAATACCATTCGAAGTTATCATCAGGATGCAGATCTATATGTTTCACTTGCTTCTTATCATCCCAGTTCATTTACTAAACCTTTAGGTGTAGATAAGGTGATTAGAAAGGCACAGAAGGAATTTATTAATGAGCGAAAAAGAGTGTTGCTGGGCCCTGATACAGATGTGCTCATACATGCAATTTACCGGTATGATAGTGTACATTTTTCTGACTTTGGACTGAAAGCTTTTGCTGATTTGTGGTTCAGTGCACTAAAGAAGAAAAGTGAACGAACATAGCACACTTATAAGTAATCAGTTCATCGATATGAGTAATTGTAAATAAAAACAGGAAATTAAATATTAAACAATGCATAAAAAAGGTCTATTATTATTGCAATTCATTTTTTTGTCAGCAACTTCATTTTGTCAGCTACCCGCCGATCTGGCCAATCCGCTTATCGGTACCATTAAGCCTCGTTTTGATTTTTTTGCAGCTGCTTCTTTACCCTATGGTATGGTGTCGCTGCATCCCGATACACATCATGGTGATTTATGGAATGCGGGTTATAGATACAACGATACTACTATCCTCAATTTTAGTCATATACACAATACGCAAACTGCCGGGATTCCCGTAATGCCTGTTGTAGGCACATGTAAAGCTTTGCAAGGACTGAATGCATCAAAAAGCAGGTTTACACATGAAGGTGAAATTGCAAAGCCGGGTTATCATAAAATATATTTGAAAGATTATGGCATCACGGCCGAACTCAGCTCTTCATTAAGAGCAGGTTTTCATCGTTACACATTTCCTGCTGCCAAAGAAGCACACATTATAATGGATTTAACAGCTGCTTTGGGGCCTGTAAAGATGGTAGAAGGCTATGCAAAACAAATAAGCACTACAGAAATAACAGGCTACTCGGTAATGGCTCCTACTTTTAGAAGAAAGAAAAATTGCACGGTCTATTTTTATGCCCGGTTCAGTAAGCCGTTTAATCAATTGAATTGCTGGGGATCGGTTGCAGGCGAGCCCGCAAAAAAGCTATTGAACGGAACAGAAACCAAAGGCAAAGATGCAGGTGTATATGCCAGTTACAGTAACCTGAAAGCAGGCGAACAGGTGATGTTACAGGTGGGCATATCCTTTGTAAGCATGGAAAATGCAAGGATGAACCTTGAGAAAGAAATACCCAGCTGGAATTTTGAGGAAACGGTTGCAAAAGCTAAAACGGCCTGGAACGAGTACCTTGGAAGAATTGAAGTGAGTGGTGGAACAAAAAAACAACAGGTAAAGTTCTATACTGATCTGATGCATACGGCCATTGGCAGAAGAATAACAGAAGATGTAAATGGCGAATATACCGATAACACCGGAACCATGCCATTGGTAAGAAAGGTGCCACTTAAAGCGAATGGCACTCCTTCCTTTCACTTTCTGGACGCCGACGGATTATGGGGGGCACACTGGAACCTCAATATTTTATGGCCAATGGTTTATCCAGAATATGGTAATGACCTGGCTTCCACGTTCCTTTCTTATTACAAGAATACAGGTGTCCTGGCCAGGGAATCATGGGGCGGCGATATGTGCTGGGTAATGGTGGGCGATCAGACCGTTCCATTATTGGCTGCTTTGATGCAAACAAACCAGGCTACTTTTAACAAGGAAGATGCTTATAAAGGTGCTTATAAAAATGCCTTCCCGGGGGGCATCAGAGACAGAGCGGGTTATGAAGCAGGTCCCAACCCCCAGGGCGGTGGTATTGACCTGTATATCAAATATGGATATGTTCCCATTGAAATCAAAGACCGGGGCAATGGATTTCACCGTGGAGGTGCCGCTATGACACTTGAATATGCTTACCAGGATTGGTGCCTGGCTAATATGGCAAAGTACCTCAAAAAAGATAAAAATCATGAACAATTGTTCACGGGGCGATCAGCGAACTGGAAAAATATTTTTGATTCCGCTACAGGTTTTTCCAGACCAAAAGACTCCTTAGGCAAATGGTTTTCGCCATTTGAACCAGTAGGAACCTCTACCTCGGGTGGACATGCAACGCCTGGCTTCATTGAATCTAATGCTGCTATTTATACTTATTACGTACCCCAGGATGTAAAGGCCTTAGTACAAGCTATGGGAGGTCGGTCAACGTTCGTGAAAAGACTGGACGAAAGCTTTACAAGTGCAATTAGTTCAGGATTTGCGGCTGAGCATGGAGAGCATTGGGCTGCAGTTGTGGATTACGACAATCAACCTGGTTGCCACCTTGCACATTTATTCAGTTATGCGGGGCAGCCCTGGAAAACCCAGTATTGGGTGCGTAAGGTAAAAGAAGCTACGTTCGGTGATACGACAGCATTTGTTGGGTATCGAGGTGATGAGGACCAGGGACAAATGGGATCTTTAAGTGTATTAATGGCAGTAGGTTTATTCGATGTACAAGGCCTGGCAGATGTAAACCCTACTCTTGAAATCACTTCTCCCATATTTGATAAAATCACATTTCACCTGCCGAATAAAAAGAAATTTGTAATTCAAACCAAATCGCCCGCAGGAAAGGATAATACCTATATCCAATCTGTTCAGATAAATGGCAAAACCTGGAATAGTTTTGAGTTTCCATTTAGTATGCTGGCTAATGGCGGTATAATGAATATAAAACTGGGCGATACACCCAATAAGAAATGGGGAGTAGTAGCTACTCCATAGCCTATACCTCACCGGATTTTAGGATCAAAGCCAATTAAATCATCGACAACCTTTTTTTAATAATCTCCAAAAAACTCCGGGCCACCACCCGATAATCAAAATATTCTTTTACATGGCTTCTGGCTGCGCTACCAAGTGTTGATCTTAAGTCCTGATCTGTCATTAGTCTTTTCATGTGCGTGGCAATATCCAATACATCCGCCCGGTAATCTACTGTTCTGGGCGGTTCCAAAATAACAGTTCGTTCTTTTGACGGATCAGCCGAATCTGGTATATTAACTTTATCGGCCATAATTTGCAGGCCAACTTCGGCCAGCAATGCGGTCTTGTTATGTATTAGTGTATCGGACATTCCCATCGCCCTAAGCCCAATAACTGGTTTCCCGCACGCGCCAGCTTCAATTTGCCCCATTCCAAAACCTTCAATCCGGGAAGGAGCTGCATAAATATCGCATGCAGCAATCAGGTGAGGCATCAGGTTCCTGGAAATAATATCTGTAGAGAAATAAACCTTTTTTCCAATACCAAGGTGAGATGCCAGTTTAAGGTCAGCCTTATTCTGTACGTCCGACCCAGGTTGTGGCCATACCTTACACACATATTTCCAATCCGGTACCTCATAGTCAATATAAGCAAGGGCATGCATCACTTCGTGCGCACCTGTTGAAGCCGTATCCCCTCCTACGGTCAGCAGCATGAGCTGGTCTGATAATACCCCCAATGATTCCCGGATAGCCCTGATCCTGGGATCCCGTGGCAATACCGGAATAAAGTTATCTGTATCACAGCCTACCGGAAGTACTTCAATTAAACTGCTGTTGATACCGTCGCGGACATACATTTCTTTTACCCATTCGGAAGTAACAAGGATCAGCGGAAGTGTATTCAGCAATTGCTGGTGTGCAGCAATATATCCGTCTGCTACCAGCCATGGTATTGCCTCAATGTTAAATCTCTGTGGATGAAGAACAAGATCAGGTAGATCGCCCCAATAACCTATGCCGACCACAATGTCTGGTTTAAACCAGCGATAATACCATTCCTTTTCAAGATTGGATTGAAAATGCACCGCGCAAACATCAACATCGTATTCCAGCAGCCCCCTGTAAAGCAAATCACCTTGGGTAGAAAGCCCTCCAGGCGATGGAGGATAGTCATATAACAGCAGCACTTTCATATATTATGTTCCTTTCTAAGGAGGCTAACCAAATATCATTAAGAACAATCCGGAGCTCAAATTAGTTCAAAAAAAATAAACAAAAATCAACACAGAATTGTTCTTATGATCTCTATTAAAAAAGATCTCATACAATACCTTCTTTTATCTTGTTATTAATCTAAATCAAATGGAAGAGCTCAGCATTAAAAACAAAGGACAGGCACGAATTTTTAATCACCCTTTTTTAGAAAGACTCAGCAAAACGCACCCCTGGGTAATTTATGCCTTATACATTCCGGTTGTTATATTTTTAGTCTACTATGTGCATTATACCTATCATTACACCATATGGCTTATGGCCTTCCTTTTTCTGGTCGCGATGTTTATATGGACGCTATTTGAATACCTAACCCATCGTTTTCTGTTTCATTTCAAGGCCAGCAGGTCTATAACAAAACGTCTGGTCTATATTTTTCATGAAAACCACCATGAATTTCCCAGAGATAAAAACAGGTTATTTATGCCGCCCCTTCCAAGCATCATAATGTCTGGAACGGTGCTCCTTTGTTTTTGCGGAATTTCTTTACTCATTTCAGGCAGTTCAGGCTACGGATTACTGTTTTTCGCGGGTTTTATTCTCGGCTACCTGATCTATGTATCGCTTCATTTCGCTATACATGCCTATCCACCACCTAAATACCTGAAGGTGCTGTGGAGAAACCATCACCTGCATCACTATAAATATCCGGACCACTTCTACGGAGTCAGCTCACCATTATGGGACATATTTTTTGGCACTAAATCTTTAAAAAGAAAAAACTAATTATAGCCTTCACCACTAAATTCTACTACACCGATGAAACGGACGGACTGCCCCAAGGGTACTTCTTCAAGTTGCGGCCACCTCTCTATTTAAGTAACTGTTCAAGCGCTGCCTGGCCCCCTTTGTTCTGATGGTTTAATTCCAGTGATTTCCTATACATCTCAATAGCTTCCTGTTTCTTTCCTGCAAAGGCCAGCGCTTCGCCGTAACTATCATACGTATTGAAACTTTGCGGGAACAGGAGCACATTAAGTTTTAATATCTCTAATGCATCCGGGATGTGGCTGGATGTTTTTCCTGCGTAAAGCAGTTGTAGCCCAAGTTCATTCATTTCATCTTCGCTTAAAGAATAATGAAGGCTGTCTGATTTGAGCGTATATAATTTAATGAACGCTGCATCTACACCCTGCTCAGTTAAAGCAATGACATAGTCACGTGTAAGCGTTTTTCTCAATATTTCTGCTGGTTGAGTATTTAGTATCCTGAGAATATTCTTTCCGATATCGAAGACGTTTGGGCTGAAAGCATTGTCAAATAGAATAAAGCTCTGCTTGCGGGTAACATTCCGGACAAACATACATTTTGCTCCTGGTACGCCACCAGTATGAAAAACGACTTTACCAAAAGTGGTATCTCGCAGTACATACCACCCAAGACCGTAACCTGCGGTACCAACGGCACTTTCTGTGCTATTGGGAATACCTTTGTTTAATTGAGTAACAGTAAAGGCTTCTTTAATACTTTCCAGTTTTAACAATTTGGTTCCATATAGTGCCTGGTCGAACCTGATCATATCAGCTATTGTGCTGTATATATTCCCCTGCCCCAATAATCCGTTTAGATTATAAGTCCGCCATCTCGTTTTTTTAATACTGTCCGCATCGATGGGTTTGGTATTAATAAACAGTGGATAATCATGATTTATAGCCTGATTTATTGGTTTGTTTTCTTTACCTGTGTAAAAATAAGTATCCGACATACCAGCAGGTTTGAAGATTTTTTCCCTTACATATACTTTAAAGTATACACCGGATATCTTTTCAACCAGCAATGCCAGTAAGCAAAAGTTTAAATTAGAATACTGCCACTTTTCGCCCGGATTAAATATTAAAGGTTGATTTAAGCTTCTCAGGAGCCGAATAATATCGGCATTATTGAAAACTTTTTCCGGGTGCTTAGCGACAGCAGATTCGAAAATACCATAGTCAGGTAATCCTGAAGTATGTGATAGCAGTTGACGAATGGTTATATTAGAATAAGGGAATTCCGGAAAATATTTAATAAAGTAATCATCCAACTTCAGCTTGCCTTTATCTCTCAATTGCAGTATGGCTGTTGAGGTAAATATTTTTGATACAGACCCTAGTGCAAAATTTGTCATCTCAGTATTTGATCTACCACCAGCGAAGTCAGAATATCCTGAAGATGATTTATAAATAGTATGGCCGTTTATCATTATTTGAGTAGCGCCATTTAATAGTTTATACTTAGATATAACCTGGAATAAACTATCTATACGCTTTGAAATATCCTGATATTGTGAGAAAGCCGTAGATGGGATTAGCAGGTAAGCTAGTAAAAGATTTTTTAAAACATTTTCCATATCAAAGTTTTTATCCAAAACTAAGGTGATATGGACAACAGTGGTGTTTAGAAAAACTTTTTAAAACCTTTAGAAAACCTTATTTTTAATTTATAAATATCAATAATGCTGATAAACAGACGATTTAGAGTAAATGCTTCGCGAAATGAAGTATTGGATCATAGAACTGGAAAGATCGTTCGGTTGGAACCCAGGTTAATGAAACTCTTGTGTCTTCTTATTGAAAATCATGGACAGATTGTCAATCGCAGTCTTATTATCGAACAAATCTGGAACGATTATCCGGGAGCAGATGAGGGCCTGAATCAAGCCATATCAGGCCTAAGAAAATTATTGGAAGACGATCAGAAAAAGATCATTGAAACACTTCCGAAGACCGGGTATTGTTTCCGTGGAGGTATTGAAAAAACACCCTTTAAACATCAAAGGAAAACGCTTAAAACAGCACATGTTCTGGCAGGTGTTCTAATACTGATTGCCATTTTGTTTCTGGTGAGATATTACCAAGCAACAGAAGCAACGATTACTGACCAATTACATCGAAAGGAAGCCCGCCATCTTTATAAGATTGATTCCGCCCGCCAGGCAGAAAGATTAAAGGCCGATAAGAAGTAATGCTGAGCATTATTTAATTTTAAGACAATTAGAATATAAAAATATCTAAATTGCCAGTATGAATTTCATATTGTTAATACTACTTAATGCAGCGATATTATTGGGAATGACCTATATATTGCCAACAGTAACCATTAAAAACTTTACGACAGCTCTATTGGTAGCCCTTGTTATTGGTCTGCTGAATGCTACAATTGGCTGGCTGCTAAGGTTCCCGCTCAATATCGTTACTTTTGGACTACTCTCCTTCCTGGTTCATCTGGTGGTTACCGCAGTCATGATAAAAATAGCAGATAAGCTATTCTCCGATTTTTACATCAAAGGTTTCATCCCTGCACTGATCATCGCCCTGGTTATGGCAATAGCAGGAAGCGTCGTTAGCTTTATCTAACTAACTGGTAACATTAGCAAAACTATAATAAACCAATTGGAAGTAGTTAGCCGGATTATAAATTTCGCTTGTTGCTTTCGATGGCTATGAACTCTGGTAAATAATTCGGGGTACACCCTTTTGATACCATCTCACCTTTATAAAGTCCTGTTTTCTCTCCAATGGTGATACACCGATTTCGGTATTGTTTTTCATAAACTCCAATCCAGCCCGCTACAAAATTCATTGCCCATTGAACTTCTGGACATTCTTTGTCAATGTTAGCTTCTATTTTAGTTAGTAATTCAGGTGTATTGGCAGGTGGTATTTGTCCTGTCCACCTTAAACGCGCCTGGTAATACCAGAATATCCGTCTCTGAAGAGTAGAAGGACTATTTTCCCATGAATCTATCAGCGAAATTGTTTTTTTGTCTTTGGTAAGTTGATTGGCCATGAACCAATCCATTAACTGATTTCGCTCGTCCAATGGATGAGTTTGCATATCCCTATCAAGCTCATTAATGAAATCTTGTGAAATGCGCTTATTGTCCATAATCAAGATGGCTAATAGTCTTGGGAAAAGATCCTTAGCCGACCATAACTCTATCGCCAGTTCGTGATCTTTTTTGATATCTTTAGCAATTTTCCGTAAATCTCCCAGTTTAGTTTTTGCGTTGATCTGACCCAAAACGTTTTCTACTTTTGAAGAGAATTTCATAACATTTTTTTTATTTGATAATGTCTTAATACGTGTATACTACCGTTTTTATTTATATAAATTTTGCTCCAATATAAACAGGACTCTTTGCATTCTATAATAATTTCAAATTTACGGTGTAATGGAACATTAGAAATAATATTTCATTTGGATTATCTTATAGCTTTGCTTTACTACATTTGCAACAGCTATGCTTGCAACCCTCCCCTTATATCTGACAATCGGTTTCCTGTTGACTACCATCATGGGAGTTGGAATGGTTTTCTTCCTGTTCAATACTGCGGCAAAACCAATTGGTAAAAGTTCTGCCCGTTCGGTTATGGTTGCTATTATCCTCTGGCTTACCCTGCAGGCGATACTAAGCTTATTGGGGATTTATACAGATTATCCAGAATCCATACCTCCGAAAATCATTCTGTTCGGTGTCATTCCAACATTGATCCTCTTTGTTATCCTCTTCATTACACGAAAAGGTAGGTTATTCATTGATAGCTTATCAATGCAAATGCTGACATACGTCCACATCATTAGAATTCCGGTAGAACTGCTGCTCTACGGACTATTTCTAAACGGAACAGTTCCTGAATTGATGACTTTTGAAGGGCGCAATTTTGATATACTGGCGGGTATTACCGCTCCGCTTGTTGGATTCTTCGGGATCGGCCAAAGCAGAATGGGAAAGTTTTCGCTTTTAGCATGGAATTTCACCGCTCTGGGATTGCTGTTAAACATTGTAATTAACGCGGTTCTTTCTGCGCCATCTCCATTTCAGCAATTTGGTTTTGACCAGCCAAACATCGCCATACTAAATTTCCCGTTCAGCTGGTTACCTACTTTTATTGTTCCACTAGTGCTATTTGCTTACCTTGCCGCGATTAGAAAATTGATTAGACACTAAGTCAATCCGAATCACAATAGAGCCCCATTTAACATAAAGTCCTGTTTTTAAATATGAAAGGTGATGAAAGTCAAATTAATTTTCTACATTTGCAGCTAATTCCTGATCTGTTAACCATAAATATCAAGGAATCATGACAGAGCAAATCTACATATCGCCCCTTTCGCTCATTGCCCAATCAGGCAGGTAAACATTATATTTTATTGTATATGTTGTCGGTTACTGTTGTAATCTTATGACTTATTTTGCCTGCTCAAATTCATTGGATTTCAATGAGCCTGTTTAAAATGGGTATATCCTTTTTCAAGGACGAATCGAAATCAAAAGTCAACATTAAAATCAATTAATTGGGAGTCCTACCGGACAAAACAAATTGATAACATTATCCGGGGTATGAGTATAAAAATCTTACCTGGAATCAGACATATAAAGCCGTATGGGCAATTTAAGAACAAAAGATTTAAGTAAAATAGGTTATCATAATGATCAGCTGCGAAGTCTGGTTATTGGTATAGCCTCCAAAAATTTCAAACACCACAGTAAAGAGCAGTTGTTGGAATTGTTGGTGAATATAAAAAACGATCCAGAAGCATTTCTGGATAATGAATTAACGGCTAAAATAGCCGAAAAAATTATAGGTAAGATCAATACACCATCTTTCAAAGCTTATGAGTTGAGGGATGAACCCGTATTTTGTAAAATCTATGGTGCAAAACATATCGAATCATCTGCTAAGCAGCAAATGCAGTTAGCTAACCTTTTACCGATCAGTGTGCAGGGCGCATTAATGCCCGACGCTCATATGGGCTTTGGGTTACCTATTGGTGGCGTGTTGGCCACCGATAATGCAGTAATCCCTTATGCAGTAGGAATGGATATTGGTTGTCGAATGGCTTTATCTATTATTGATGAGCGTGATGGTTTTATAAAACGCTTTGAATACCAGATTAAACAGGCCTTAAAAAACCATACCCATTTTGGCATGGAAGGCGGACTGGATGTAAGACAGGAGCACGAGGTTTTAGATAATCCTTTATTTAACGAGATTCCTTTTTTAAAACCTTTACGGGGAAAGGCCATAAGACAGTTAGGAACCTCTGGTAATGGAAATCACTTTGTTGAGTTTGGTGAGATTGAAATGCTACCCGATAATACCTTAGGCTTACCTGCTAAAAAGTATGTGGCCTTATTGTCACACTCAGGAAGCAGGGGTTTGGGCTCGGCTATTGCTAAATATTATACCCAAATCGCAATGAACACTTGCAAGCTTCCTCGCCACGCACAACAATTGGCCTGGCTGGATATGAACAGTGAAGCCGGACAGGAATATTGGCTTACCATGACCCTGGCAGGCGATTACGCAAAAGCCTGCCATGAGCGCATACATGCCAATTTGTTAAAAGCTTTAGGATTAAGTGCTATACAAGTTGTAGAAAACCACCATAATTTTGCATGGAGGGACATACTAGCTGATGGCAGAAAAGTAATCCTTCACCGTAAGGGCGCAACACCAGCACATCGTGATGAATTAGGTATTATTCCGGGCAATATGACTAGCCCTGCATATCTAGTGTCAGGGAGAGGTTCAGAAGATGCTTTATTCTCCGCTTCGCACGGTGCAGGTCGTTCCATGAGCCGGCAAAAAGCAAAGGACAGCATGACGGTTTCTGCCATGAAAAAGTTGCTTACCAATGCAAGTGTCAGCTTAATTGGAGGTACAGTTGAAGAGAATCCTTTAGCATACAAGGATATTGAAGCCGTAATTGCTGCTCAGCGTGAGTTGGTTGATGTTCAGGGCAAGTTTTTTCCGCGGATCGTCAGAATGAATAAGGATTAAGCTACATCTTTAATACTATGCATCCTTATAGTCAACCTCTTATTATGATTTCGATTGTGAATTTTTGAACTAACAATCCAATAAATAATAATTCCGATAACAATAGCTGTAACTATAGTTACCAAATGAATTCCCAACCAGGCATATACCCCTATCAGTATCAATATCAATCCAATCTCGAAAAAATAACGCTCGTTTTCAGTATTTCTCTGTTTTAGTATCATTAAGTTGCCAGGCCTCTTACTTATTCGTTCGATTACTTTTTTAGTTAACGTATCAACACTGTAATACTTGTCCAGGTCGGGCAGCGTAAAACAAATTCCAAACTCAAGTTCCAACGCATTCATAAACCTATAATATGCCCTAACTCCTTTGAAGCTGTTCTTCACAGAATCCTTCCGGTGCTCCGGAGACGTAAGATAATCAAGGAAGTGTGATTCCTCGAAATATGCATTAGGATCTTTTCTGCTTTTGCTGAATTGTTCTAAGATCTTGTCTTTTACCGCTGGTTCTTCCACTTGATTAAAATTACCTTAACAAGATAGCAACATCTTTGCGGTTATCAATGTAAAAGAACTTCTTGACGTAAAAAACCTCTTTCTTGTCGTTTTTACACCCTATTCTTTTTACAGTTAAGCACTACATTTGAATAGTATCAAAAGATAAAAAATTATGGCAACTATCAATCCACACATTAACTTCAACGGAAATGCAGAAGAAGCATTTATATTTTATAAATCAGTATTTGGAGGAGAATTCACAAAGATTATACGCTTTAAAGATATATCCGGCCCTGAATTTCCGGTAGCAGAAAAAGAGGAAAATAAAATCATGCACATCGCTTTACCAATCGGTAAAAACAATACGTTAATGGGCAATGATGTGCCCGAAATTTTGGGGACAGTAAATGAGAATGAGCACAGAAGTAAAATTTCAATAAGTGCAGATAGTAAAGACGAAGCTGATAAATTATTCAATGGCCTTTCGGTAGGTGGAACAATAGAAATGCCTATTGCCGATAGCCCCTGGGGTTCGTATTTTGGTATGTTTAGAGACAAATATGGCATTGAATGGATGGTGGAATTTGTGGTTGATGTTATACATTAGATTTTGTAAGGTTACAAAGCGACTCATTATATTTCTCTAAAAGAGAAATGTATTTACTCATCCAGTATTGGGCAGTGCAATTATCATATGTTTTCACTGGTGCCGTAGCTGTAATATGATGAAGATGCATATCCGCAAATTCTTCCGGAAATTCATTTGCAAAATCATGGTTTATTGCCTGCCCAATCCTGCAAATGGTTTCAAGATCCAAACACCCGCATTCAAACCAATTGTAAATAGTTGTTCTGCTAACTTGTAAAATTCGTGACAATTCGCTGATTCCAATTTTTGAACGAACAATACGTTCGATCACATCCCCTTTATTCGACTTCATAATTAGTCAATGGTTTCGATGAAACTTAATACTATTATCAACAATTCAATAGATTAGAGGGATGAGCTAATCATAGAGGAATTTAAGAAGTTTTATTGTTATTAATCGTAAAGGACTTATTAAGTTAATGTTAAATAGTGTTGATACGACTCGTCGAATAAGCAACTGCTTTTATACCGAATTATCCTTGTTTGTAGCATGCAGGGAATTACACTTAGAAAAAATTATGGGTTTTTCTTGTTAAAAATTTCTTCCATTTTTTTATCCATCGCGACATCATCTTCTCCGCCAGCGCCATAACGACCAATGATGATTCCATTCTTATCAATTAGAATTTTAGTAGGCAAGCTACTAATACCATAAGCTTCAGTGATATCTTCCGATCTGTCATAACCTTTAGCTGTCCTTTTCAACCCTCTTAAAACATGTTTCCATATCCCAATCTTATCCTGATCTACCGCCTTTTTCCATGCTGCATGATTGCTGTCATCATCAGATACACCTATAATTTCCAACCCCTTATCCTTGTATTTATGGTATAACGATAACAAATGTGGGTTACCTTTTCTACACGGTACACACCAACTGGCCCAAAAATCAATCAACACATACTTTTTACCTTTAAAATCAGCAAGGTTAAGTCTTTCTCCGTTGATGTCACTTTTAGTAAAAACCCTGGCAATTGCACCCGGAGAACCACTTTCCAGTTCAAGAATTTCCTTATACACCCCCTTACCTGTCGCGCTTTGTTTCAATCTTTCTGTCCAGGAATTGTAAATCCCTTTCGCTCGGTTATGTGAAAACGAGCCCACCTTAAAACTCATCAGATAAACTGAGACAAAAGAATCCGGATGTGAGTCGATAAATGCTTCATCAACTTTATCCATTTGCTCATTAAAAGGTTCGAATCGTTCACGTATGACTGCTGCCTTTTCAGGGTCCTTCTCATTTTTATAAGCCACCGATACAGGTTCCATTTCTTTGCGAATAGGAGCTTTTAGCCTATTCAGCCCTTCATATTCGTCGTTACTGCGGGAACCTTTCAGAACTGCATCCTTAAATGCGCCGTAATTAACGGTAAGCTCCATTTTTACGGGATCGATAAAGAAACTGGTCGTATTTGGATCATCCATATTTTTGATGTTACTTTTGCCCGACAAACTAGCCATAACAGGTTCGTTTAATTTCCCTTTGAAAGCAAATGTTCCATTTGTTATGGCCGCGCTATCGGTCTTATACTTTTTGCCAACAGGATATGAGAGGTAAACATAGCCATCCTTTTTCCCATCTATCTTTCCCTTAATGCTAAAGTCTAAAACTTCATTAGTCTGACCAAAACCTGGCAAGCCTATAAAGGCCGCCAGGGTAAAAAAAATAAGTCTTTTCATTAAATGATTATTTAATTTTTGCTATATCCCGGATTCTGCTCCCCGATAGTGGGGTTCTTTTCAAATTCTGTGTTTGGTATTGGCAGGATCATATGATTTTTATCTACAATAGCAGGCTTGATCTGCAAAGCCCTCGTTAATGGCAATCTAATTAACGAAGTCCAATCCTGACCATCTTCAAAAGAAAGGTTCCTAACCGTTTCATTATGTACTTCAAGCAGCAACTGATCCGGAGTTACTGCATTATCAATTGCAGTAAAATTAGTTACACCCGCATGTCCCATAATCGTCTTCAACAAAGCTCTTGCATCATTCAGGCTACCACCAGATCTCACAATGGCCTCCGCTTGCAGCAAATAAACTTCTGTTAGTCTTAATGCATAAGACTCTTCTACTTTAGGCCCCATATATTTCGTGATACCATCAGGAGTTGTACCTACGGTACCAATTACCCAATTTGCTCTTGGATCTCCAATCATAAGTTCCTTAAAATAATCAGTAGCCACATAATCCGCAGAGTTTCCGGAAAAATAAGTGCTCGCTTTATTAATCTGATTGGGCTTAGGTACTAAGCCTAGCATCACCTCCTGACTGGCCAAACCTTTTGTACTAAAAATATCCTTCAAATTGTTCTCTAGTACATAAGGCGAATGCAGAATAATATCCTGCGTAAGGCTAATTACCTCTGCGTAATCCCCTTCACTACCACGAAGCATCAATACCCTTGCCTTGAATGCCTTGGCCACCCACTGATTTCCATAATAATTAACACTGTTTAAAGGAGCATTCGCTATAGCATCATTCAGATCACTTAAAATCGCATCAAAACTCTCTTTTACTGTATTTCTCTTTTTCGCTATATTATTTACATTCACAAACTCAAGCCTGAGCATTACACCATAAGCACTGTTAAGGTCATAAAACTGAGCAAAATACCGTAACAGGTTATAATGTCCGTAGGCCCTCAAAAGACGGGCTTCGGCAATAACTTCTGCTTTTTTGTTTCCCGAAAACTTCTGATCAGGAACTACTTTCACCTGATCAATAACACCATTTGCAGCATTTATAAGGCTGTAAGCATTGGTCCACATCGTCACAACATTATAATTGTCGGCCGCTATTGTGCTATTTTCTTCAAATTCATTACTCCCAAAAGAGGGCATACTAACCCCTGCCAGTATACTTGGATGCACCTCATGATTATTCGACCACAAAATACTGGGCGTACCAAAATCATCCCCACCTTCTGCCAGGCGCAGATAAACTCCATTTAATGCAATTTGCGCACTCTTTTGATCTACAATAGCATTTCCTTCCACTTTTGCCTGACCTGGCAAAGCGTTTAATTCTTTTTTACATGACCCCAGCACAGCTATCGCGGCTATAAAAGCGAGGACTATAATTAATCTTTTCATCAGTTAATTCTTAATTATTAAAAACTTAAACGAACTCCAAAAGTGTAGGCCTTTACCGTTGGGAAAGTACTGACGTCCCGACCTCCTCCGATTACACTTCCAGGGTCATCACTAACTTCCGGGTCAGGCCCCGGATAAGAGGTTATAGTAAACAAATTGGTTCCCGTAGCAAATACGCTCATATTACTGATATTTAACTGTTTTAGTAATGCTGGTGGCAAACTATATCCTAATGTGAGCGACTTTAATTTCAGATAAGACGCGTCGTACACATTGGCATCTGTTAACATCATTGTCTGACTAAACAATAACCTTGGACGGGTAGCATCCGGATTAGCAGCACTATAATGATCCAATAAGCGAACTCCTCTATTGGCAAGACTGCTCATATTTAAATCACCCACGTCTTTCTGATACATCAGCTTTCCACCATAAGAGAAGGTAAATAAGGAAGTCAGGCTAAAACGTCCATATCCAAAAATATTGGTGTAACCACCGAAAAATTTAGGAGCCGCTTTTCCAATGATATCCTTTTTCCGGGTACCATCACTTCCTATCACATAAGACAAATCGCCGATATTAACGAGCGGCTGGAATAATTTGTAACCTTTAAACGCCGCTTTATAAGCGTCTAACTGTTCTTGTGTACGAATAACACCGGCAGAAACCATACCGTATAATAAACCCAGCGGCTCGCCTTCCTGAACAATACTTGTACCCAAATTTAAGGCATTGCGGTTATTGACAACAGAAAATGGCCCTCCATCAATATTTAACACCTTTGACAGGTTACGGGAAACATTAAGTGCCCCGTTCCAGCTGAAACGTTTGGTACGAACATAATCTCCATTTAACTCCATCTCCAATCCGCGGTTCCGTATTTTCGCAATGTTGTAAATTACACTGGAATAGGAAGAACTTGGCGCCGGGGTAATGTTTAGCAATGCCCCGTCTGTTATTTTATTGTAATACCCGAAAGTACCGCCCAACCTGCCATTAAAGAAGCTAAAGTCCAGTCCAAGATCCTGCTGCGTGGTAGACTCCCATTTCATGTTTGCATTGCCAAGCTGAGTAGGCAGCAAAGCATTCAATCCCGCATAAGAATCAGGTGTATAAAACGTACGCCACAAATTATCACCAATACTCTGCGTTCCGGTACTACCAGCACTTACACGGAGTTTGATTTCGTTAATCCATTTCACATCCTTAAGAAAATTCTCCTCAGAAATACGCCATGCAACAGCTCCGGAAGGGAAATAACCGACCTGATTACCCGGACTAAATTTTGAAGAAGCATCAGCTCTTCCGGTAAAAGTCAGTAGGTACTTATCTCTGAATACATAGTTTGCCCGGACATAAAATGACAACAATGAACTTTGCCCCGACGGGTTAGCCCCTCTTACGCTTAAAGGAATTGCAGCAGAGCTCAGGTTATTCAGGAAATCATCATCCGGAAAACCCCTGCCTGTTGCTGAAAAGAAATCTGTACGGTTCTTTTCCCATGAAGTTCCTCCCAGCACATTTAACCTGTGATTTTCATTAAATGTTTTATTCCAGGTAAGGGTATTTTCAATAAAAGTACTCAAACTATTGGAAGTAGATTGTGAACCCAATCCGCCTCCGGAACCTTCCCTACCGTAAAAACCACCAATATCTACATAACTTGGCGTATAATTTAACTGGTTATAATTACTGTAATTGGCAGAAAAAGTACTTTTAAATTTCAGATCTTTCAGGATATCGTACTCGGCCGACAAGGAGCCCATCAAGGTATAATTTTTTGCAAGGTTGGTAGTTGATGCTACCGCCATAGGATTCTGATAGCCATTATAATCAGTACTTAATAGCCCCAGGTTAGCAAAAGAACCATCTTCATTATAAACATGAAATGTCGGTGCTGCAGTTAAGGCCTGGCCATAAGCTCCGCTGGTAATATTGGTTTTAGTAAATCCATAATTTAAATTGGCGATCAGTTTTAAACGACTGGTCACCTCATTATCCAAATTCATCTTTCCTGATAGCCTGTTAAAATCGGAACCCACAACTGTACCAGTCTGATCCGTATAATTTAACGAAGTATAATAGCGCGACCCTTTCCCTCCACCACTTATGGAAACATCGGCATTATGGGTATAGGCATTTCTCAAAACCAGATCCAGCCAATCTGTATTTGCATTACCAAAAAAAGAAGGATCGTTTATGATGCTCAAAGCTTGTTTTGCAGCACTGGTGGTAAGTGGTAAATTCAATCTCCGTCGTTCAGCAATAAATGTTGTTGCTGCTTCTTTTAAAGCTGATTTGTACTGATCTGCATTAAGTACTTTTTCTTTATTAGGGGTATTTATCCCTGTGTAATAGTTAACGCTCAATTGTGGGCTGGAGTTTTGTTTGCCTTTTTTCGTTGTAATGATAACCACACCATTTGCTGCCTTTGAACCATAAATTGCAGTTGCCGAGGCATCTTTAAGGATGTCTATAGATTCAATATCTGAAATATTTAATCCCGCCAGGTTGTTCAATCCACGGGAAAATGCACCAGAAACACTATTGTTAGGATCTTCACCATAATTGGCAGATTCAATGGGGTTAACAATGTCCGACTGGGCATTTATAAAACTATTGCTCACAATCACTGGTATACCGTCAATCACATACAAAGGATCATTGGTGCCTAATAAAGATGATCCACCCCTGATACGTATCCTCACCGCCCCACCAGGAGAGCCATCAGCTTTAATCACCTGAACTCCGGAAGATTTACCTGAAAGCGCATCATCCACACTCATAAAAGGTACATCTTTAATCTCCGCAATTTTTACGGAGGAAACCGAACCTGTCAGGTCTTTTCTTTTCATAGTACCATATCCCACAACCACCGTTTCTTCCAGCTTATTCTGGCTCTGCTGCATGGTTACCGTCATTGATTGTCGGGCCGGAAGTTCTCTGCTTTCATAACCTACATATGAAAAAATCAATATTGCATGATCAGGTGCAGTGATATTAAACTCACCTTGTTCACCTGAAATAACAGGCCTTCCGGAACCATCCTTTATCTTAATACTTACTCCTGGCATTGCTCTTCCATTTTCATCAAGCACACGGCCACGAACATCAACAGCAGAAAAAATACGGTTGATTTTATCAAGAAAAGAAGGCTCCTTTTTTGAAATCACAACAGAGTTTTTGTCTACAGAATAATCAAAGGGCTGGTTTTTGAACACCTCTTCAAGAACAACCTTTAGGTTTGCATCTTTTACCGTTATGGTAACTGGTTTCGCATTTTTTAAATTGGTTGTGGTAAACAAAAAATCGTACCCGGTCTGAGTTCTTATCTTATCCAGCACCTGTTTAATAGGTGTATTTTTTTCAGATAAAGTTACTTTCTGTGCATAGCTCCCTGCACTTACCTGCAGGATAACTGTGATTAAGAGTAAAGTGGTCAAATTAACTCGCATAATCCATTTTCTTTTACTGGTTGTAAGTGCCCGACTGATTGCCAGGCGCTTAGCCAAGTAAATTCTAGAAATACAGCATGAAGGCTGCATCAATCTTTTTGTGTAAAAATTGTACATTTGTTTAGAATGGTTTAAAAACGACAAGCCTTCATTTTCGAAGATGCTGAGGTCTGTCGCTTAGTTGATAGTTTAGATTATTGATGTAAACCGCTCATTTGGTTATCCTGGTTCCGACACCAGGGTAACCTTCTTTAAGGGTTTTAATAGTAAAGTTTAGTTCATTACCATTACCCTCCTTCCCTCAATATCAAAATTAACGGCTTTAGTTCTTTCCAACATGCTCAATACATCACTAATGTTGGAGGTTCTTGAAATGGTGCCGGTAAAACCTTCTTCCGTAGGTGTTCCTTTATAAACTACTTCTATATTATACCAACGTGCAATTTGTTCCATTACATGCTGTATTTTTTCATCATTGAAACGGAAATAGCCATTTTTCCAGGAAATGGCTTCTTCAGGATCAACCGTTTTTACATGAAGCTGATTGTTAGTCAGGTTTGCCTGTTGTCCGGGACTTAACAGGACCTCCTGGCCACTTCCCACAACTTTCACACTTCCTTCCAATAAGGTTGTTTTAACGGAGCGGTTAGTCTTGTAACTATTCACATTGAAATGTGTTCCTAAAACTTCAACTGTTTGTCCGTCCGACTTTACAATAAATGGACGTAACTTATCCTTCGTTACCTCGAAATATGCTTCCCCCTGCAATGTTACGGTTCTCGTTTTTGCAACAAAAGCAGCCGGAAATGTCAAACTACTTTCTGCATTCAACATCACCAGTGTACCATCAGGTAAAGTAACATTATACATACCACCTCTTGGTGTGCTTGCAGTCATTACCGATGCCAGTTCAACATGATCTTTCTTCGTACTTTCCACACCAGTACCATCTGTATATAACAGATCTCCTCCTTTTATAATTACACCATTTTTTGCATCATTAAGGTTGATCGTTTTACCATTTGCCAGGGTTATGATAGCTGTATTTTTACCAGGTGGAATATCCTGTGTCAAAGAAATTTTGTCTTTTATACCAATGTGCCTGGTATGGTAAAAATATAACCCGGTGCCAAAAACAAATAATAAGGCCGCTACGCTCGCTATACGTAACCATATTTTAGTATTTCGAGTACCTTGTAAATGACGGTTTAAGGCATCTAACCCTAAATCGTGCTCTTGTTGTAAATCTTCAGGACTTAATGTTTCCCCGGTTTTATATTTTAAGTACCAGCTTTCCAGCAATACCTTTTCTTCAGGCCCTGCTTTCCCCTGATTGTATTTATCTATTAATATATTGGCGCTTTTGAATCTCATGTTTAATTTAAGCAGAATCTTCCGCTATAAACATAAGACACGGCAGAACCCATGATATACCAGATGAGGTTGAAATAAATTTAAAATAATAAGAATATCAGGTTAGCACCTAGCTTTATGCGCAAGATTTTTAAAGCATTATGCACCTGATTACGAACTGTATTTGGCGATAAATTTAATGCAGCTGCAATTTCATTGTGACTCATTTCCGAGTTACGGCTCATTTCAAACACGAGTCGCATTTGATCAGGTAACGCCGCTACTTCCTGTTCAATCAATAAACTCAATTCTTTTTCCCTAACCTGATCGTCAATGATATTTTCTCCCTCCTTTATAAACTCCTGTAAGGATGCTGCAAAATTATCTCTTACTTTTTGATTCCGATACTGATTTAGGATCCGGTTACGTACGGATGCATATAAATAAGAAGATAGACTTGTAGTAAAATTAAGTTTTTGATGGTTGGTCCAAAGGTAAACAAACAATTCCTGGATAATATCCCTTACCTCTTCTCTGTCGGGCAGACGTCGGTAAGCATGGCTATACAACACTCCCTGATATCTTTTATAGATCTCTGTTAGTGCCGATCGTTCGCCTCTTTTTAACAAGACAATAAGCTCCTGATCAGAATATGAATTATATACAACCTTTGCATTCATCCCTAAGTAAAGGTATATAAATAAAATAAAAAAGCGGAAGGAGGTTTCCCCCCTTCCGCTTCACATCATTATATCATTATTATTTCCAGTCTGGATTTTGTTCCATCTTGGTAATGTCTATTTCCAGTTGTGGAATTGGCATATACCACATTTTCTGATGAAAAGGCCTGTTTTCTGCAGTAACCAAATTGTAACTTGATCCTGCTGCGTCAGCCCACACAATTCCTTTAATGTCACCTCCAAAGGTTGATTTCCATCTTCTGTCGTCAAAAAAGCGATGTTCTTCAAAGGCAAGTTCCACTTTTCTTTCGTGTCTGATGGCCAATCGCATTTGCTCTTTGGATAGCCCGGCAGTAAGATCAGGTAGTCCGGCTCTGTTCCTGATCAGGTTAATATAAGTGTAGATGAGGGGATCAGCTGTTGGAGTTGTATTGGCTTCATTGCTTGCCTCGGCATAGTTAAGGTAAAACTCGCCCAACCTAAACCATATGCTCATCATTTGTCTGCCCGGTCCCGAGGCAAGACTAACAGTTTCGTCACAATATTTCCGCAGATAATAACCTGTTTTTGTATTGTTATTGCCACCGTTTATTGCATCCCTGCCACCTGCATAGGTTTGGACGGCAAGACTTCTCACTACGCTCCCGTTGTACCATACAGTAGCATAAAAACGCGGCTCCCTATTCAGATACGGTTTTGCCGGATCATAACCGGACGTAGGATCAGAAATACTCTTTCCATTGGCCATTTGATATTCATCTACTATGTTCTGAGTTGGCGTTACATTTCCCCAGCCATTACTGCCTATAGGATAGTAAAGCTGCTCATAGCTTTTGCCGTTTCCAAGGTTAATAAACCAGATGACCTCCTGATTGGCAAAAAGATTAAATATTGCCTTATAGTTTTCAGCTTTGTCAGGATTTACATCATATAGAGAAAACTGTTTTAGGTCAATAAGGTCTTTCGCTGCTTTGGCTGCGGCCTGCCATTTACCGGTATTGTCTGCACTGTTAAGGGGGCTTGCCGCATATAGCAAAAGTCTTGATTTTAAGGCCATACACATCGCCTTGTTCGCCCTTCCCAATTGATTTACGGGATAGGTCGACAATAGCAAAGGGATCGCATCATCAAGATCTTTCTGAATAAATGCGACGCATTCATCATAACTGTTTCTTGACATTTTGAATTCCTGGTCTACCGCCAGCCGTTTGGAGACGATTGGAAACCGGCCGAACACTTTCAAAATATCGAAATAATAAAAGGCACGTAAAAACAATGCTTCGCCCTTTAGCCTTTTCCGGGTATCCTCATCATCAGGATTAACTGCAGGTACACCGGGAAGCTTTTCCAGAAGTATGTTCACCTTTCTGATATTCCGATAGGAATTAGCCCATATATTACCGATAAAAGATGTGATGTTTGTAGGACCATACCCGCCTCCATTAAAAGTTCTGCCATTTTGCCAGAAAGTTGGCGCACCTTCATCACTCAGGCAATCTAAAGGAGTATTTCCGTCGCCGGTTCTGGTAAATGTACTTGGAAGTCCTGTATAAATGTTATTTGTGAAATTCTCTGTTTGGATCATCGTACTGAATGCCTGAGCTTCAGTAATATTTTCGTTTGGTGCCAGGTTTAAAAAATCCTTATTACATGAATAGAAGCCTGTGCAAGTAAGTAATATAAGCGATATGATTAAATTTTTCTTCATGATTCTATTTATTAAGTTCTAGAAATCGAGGTTTAAGCCAAAATTGTATACTTTTTGCTGAGGATAGGTCGTACCAATACTTCCATTACCATATTCAGGATCCACTAGCTTAATTTTCGACCAGGTAACCAGGTTTTGGCCATTCGCGAATATTCTCACTTTTTTAAGACCAACTCTGCTCAGCAGGCTTTGAGAAAATGAATAACCAATTTCAGCATTCTTTAGACGTACATAATTTCCATTCTGCTGCGTGAAGGTAGACAGTCTGGTATTGTTGGCGTTTACCCCGATGTCGATCCTCGGATAAGTAGCAGTTGCTGCATTTTCAGGAGTCCAGCTGTTTAGGTGGTCTTTGAGTGCCGTACCCTGCCTGTCAAAAGGGACATAGCCAAACTGATCAAAATAAACGCTTGAGTTGGCCGACCCCTGAAAAAGCACACTTAGATCGAAATTCTTAAAGCCAAAGTCAAAGGTCATTCCATATTGCATTTCAGGAATAGTAGAATATCCTATTGCTACACGGTCAAAATCGTTGACTATCCCGTCGCCATTGTAATCCTGGTATCTTAAATCTCCGGGAATGACTTTACTGGAATAAGCTTGTGTCGGGTTACCCGTGATTTCCTGTACATTTCCAAAAAAGCCCTGAGATATCAATCCCAACGGTTGTCCCACTCGTTTCCCTTTACCTGATTGATAAGCGAACAAGGGTGTTGCCTCGTTATTGTCGATTACTTCACTTCGGTTAAAACCAATATTTCCTTTTATGTTTACAAATAAACTATTGAAGTTTTTGCGGACTCCCAGTTCGGCTTCAAAGCCCTGATTTTTTACCTGTCCTTTATTGATTGGTGGAAAATTCGGCAAGCCCGCCAATTGAGGAACTAAAGAATTTACAAGAATTTGCTTTCTGTCCTCGCGATACAGATCTACATTGAAGGTAATAAGGTTGTTGAAAAATTTACTTTCAAAGGCGATATTTTTCTTATACCCACGTTCCCAGGTAATGTTTTCATTGCCCAAAAAAGATTCTGCCAGACCTGGAGTTCCAGCGGGAGGATTTCCAAACGAACCGCCCCCTGCATCCGCATAAAAGCTATTGAACAGGAAACGGCTGCCACCGATCTGGTCATTTCCAACAACCCCGAAAGAGGCCCTTAATTTCAGGAACGAAAGAAATTCAGCATTCTCTTTGAAAAACGTTTCCTCAGTTGCTATCCATCCAATCGCTCCTGCCGGAAAAAACCCAAAGCGTTTGCCTGGAGCAAAGTTTTCGGAACCGTTATATGCATAAGTTGCCTCAGCAAAATATTTGTTTTTAAAGTTATAGGTTGTTCTTCCTGATAGTCCCTGTAAAGCAGCGGGAATGTCTATATTGTTGTAAGATTTTTGCTGAGTATAGATTGCAGAACTTGTTATAGAATGATCGCCAAAGGCTCTGTCATATGCGATGGTCGCTCTATAGGTTGCAAACCGGCTTAGTCCATAAGCACCACTTACAGCACCAAGTTTAGATCCTGTTCTGGTCCTGGTATAAGTCTTATTGGCGTTGTATTGGAAAGCATCATAGCCTTTCGACCTTGTCTGATCCTGGAAGTAGTTGGCGTCATATGACAACGAAGCTGTTGCAGTCAGGCCCTTGGTCAGCACATCCAGTTTCTGTGTGATGGCAAATGTACCCTGCGAACGACCGGTGTATGATACAACATACCCATTGTCCGAAAGTTCCGCAACCGGGTTGTTCGTAAGTGAAACTGCAGAGCCCCATGTCCCGTCTGGATTCTTAATAGGATATATATTTGGTGCAAAACGGACTACAGCAAAAAATGGCTCGTTCTCATACCGGGGTCTGTTCACTGATCCGAAGCTACCAGATAAATCTAATCTTAAAAGTGTGGTTTTTGTAACATCAACATCAACGTTGCCACGGAAATTATATCTTTTAAAAACCTGATCGGAAGGATAAGGGGTTTCAAAATGATTGTAAATCCCTGCCTGAGATAAATAACCTGCAGAAACAAAAAACCTTGCAAAATTAGATCCACCGGTCACAGTAAGATTTTGCCGGGTCATCACTGATGATTTTTTCAATAGAATTTTGGCAAAATCATTATCAGGATATAAATATGGATCTGAATGTGTCCTGTATCCTTCTAGTTGGGCATCGCTGTATGTCAGTGGAGTTCCATTATTCTTGTTTGCCTGATTGAACAATGTCGCATATTCATAAGAATTTACCACTTCTGGAATCCTTGTAGGGGCTTGTATGCCGTACTGGGAAGTAAAACTGATTGAAGGAGCCCTTGCTGCTGAACCTCTTCTACTGGTGATCAGTACTACGCCATTTGCACCCCTGATCCCATAAATCGCTGTTGCAGTTGCATCTTTCAGTATGCTTACACTTTCCACATCACTTGGTTCTATGTCTGATAAAGTACGGCCTTCTACACCGTCTACAACTACCATCGGACTGGTGCCGTTCAAAGTGGCTACTCCCCTTATCAATAAGGTTGCGCCATCACTTCCTTGTCTTCCGTTTCTTTGAATAGCAATTAGTCCGGGTAGCCTCCCGGCCAAAGCGTTGCTCAGATTGGCTACCGGGCTTTGCCTTAGTTCCTTGGTTGATACCGAAGCAATTGAACCAATCACACTCGCCTTTTTCTGAACACCTTGTCCAACCATTACAACCTCGTCTAAACCTTTACTATCTTCTATTAACGTAACTTTTAAATCTGCATCCTTGCTTACTGTTACCCTTTGCGTAATATAGCCGACAACAGATATAACAAGTACATCGTTGAGCTTAACATTCTTAATAGAGAACTTGCCGTTATGGTCGGTCGCTGCGCCGTTATTGGAATTTTCCAGCTTCACATTTACACCTGCAATGGGATTGCCATTTTGGTCTATGATTTGGCCTGTTAACGTAAAATCGGCAATTTCACTAAGCTTTTCCGATTTCTTCTCCAATATGGTGATGGTATTATTGCGTAGCTTGTAAGATAAGGGCTTGCCTTCAAAGGCGAGATTTAAGACCTGCTCAACTGATGCATTCTTTACCTGCACAGTGATCCCACTAAACTTTTTTAAAAGCTCGTCGTTATACAGAAACTCATAATTTGTTTGTCTTTCGACTTCAGTAATAATTCCTTTTAGAGATGTATTTTTTAGCGATAAGGTGATTTGTTGTGCTTTGATATGGGCTTGTACTCCGATGGTAAACATAACAATCATCATTGCCGTTAACTTCATGATTCTGATACTTTGAATAAATAATGGACAAAGCGATTTTCTTTCATGTTCTTTGACATAAAATATATATTTCATACTTTAGTAATGTTTGGTTAAAATTTGGTTAAGTGCTATACGTAATACAAATCAAGCCTGACAAAACCGGAAGTAGTGGATTACCTCCGGTTTATTTTTTCCAGGCTGGGTATTCATGTGTTGATGTAAATTTTATCTTATCATAGGCAGATTTAATTAGTTAATCAATTATTCATTATCAACTGTGAGCGTATTTCCAATCCATTTAAATCTCAGTCCCGTGATATCTGTAAGTGAACTCAGCACATCTTCTAATTTCTCGGACCTGGATATCTTACCACTATAGTGTAATTCGGAGGCTGCATTCTCCGTATATTTTACTTCAACATTATACCACCTGGAAAGCTCCTTCAAAATGGTTTCGATTCCATCTTCTTTAAACTGGAAATATCCGTTTTTCCAGGCGATTGCCTTTTGAAGATCAGCACTACTTATGGTAATCTTTCCATTTTCAGAAACCGCTTGTTGTCCGGGTTTAAGCATACTTACAGCCTGCTCATTAGTCACTTTTACGGAGCCTTCGAGTAATGTTGTCGATATTATACCGTTATGGAATGCGTTTACATTAAACTTTGTCCCAAGCACTGTTATTTCGGTCCCGTTTACGTTCACCTTAAAAGGCCTTGATGTGTTACGTGAAACTTCAAAATAAGCTTCGCCCTTTAAGGAGACCACTCGATCCATACGTGTACCAAAGGATACCGGAAACGTCAGTTCCGAAAGGTTATTTAACCACACCACAGTGCCATCAGATAGATTGACGCGATAAGTTTTCCCTGCCGGTACATTTAAGATATTGCGTGCGGTTAAATTATCAGGGCCATTGCTATTATAAGTAATGGTGTTTTGCTTTACTTTAATTGATGTACCATCATTTTCCCTTATAGTTTCAGCATCTTTTTCCAGGTAAATTTTCTGCCCATCAGACAAGGTCAGGGTCATTTTGTTGGTTTGATGATTAGGTGCCAATGCCGTTTTATGCAATGGCTGTGTATTAACCGGATTAGAATTATAATACCACACAACACCGATACCTAGCAGAAGAAAAATTGCTGCATATTTTAATAAAGGTTTTAAGGAATGTAATTTGTGTGGCGCAGGTATTGTCTTACTTTTTACTTTTATCAAGGCAACATCTACATTAAGATTATCTAGAAAATTTAGCCTTTTACTTAAATCAGCTGTATCTTTATAAACATCTAATAGATGCTGTACATGCGAATCTGATGCAAGTAGCTCCTGAAACCCGGATTCCTCCTGATCAGTTAATTTCTTATTTAAATGGCCCTCTATTAATCTGGCGATTTCATACGGGTACAGGTCGTTCATCAGCTATTGGTTTGGGTGTAAAGAACCTTAATTGATCTATAAGGATGTAAGAAAAATAAAAAAATAATTAAAGTGCTGATATTCAGTGAGAAAAATCAATTAAGTAAAAATGGCAGCAGTAATCCAAGCGCTTCCGGCTTCAATTTAGTACGGAGGATATCCAGTGCCCTTTTCTTCTGACTTTTAACAGTATGAATGCTGATGTTCAGGAGATCCGCAATTTCCTGATTTGATAGCTCATCGAAATATCCGAGTTTGAATACTTCCGCGCAGCCCTGCGGCAAGGTTTTGAGTGTTCTGTGGATTTCACCGATGATTTCAGCGTGAATAATGGCATCCAGTGTATAGGCTCCATCCGGTTCTTCTACCTTCAGCGTTTCCTGATATTTGCGTATCACCTTGTTACGTCGGTGTTTTTTCAGACAGGCATATTTTACGGAAGTGTAGAGGTAATTTTTTATCGCTATAGGGTGCGATGAGATTTCAGCCTTTTGCTGATGAAAGGTGATGAAAGCATCCTGCACAACATCTTCTACCTCATTTATATCATCATTTAGCATTCGGCCCGCAAAATCGCATAACCGAGGATAATAAAGCTTAAACACCTCATCAAATGGCATTAACAATTCATCATCACCTGGCAACATTTCCGTCATAGCGAACTTTATTCTGTTTATTAGATCTTTATTTGATATATACTGTGTTCTAACAAACATAATATAAATTTATCAAAAATTAGTTAACAGAACTTCATGGCTTTACCGAACCTCCTGACATAAAAAACCTCTTTCTTATCGTTTTTACACCCCATTCATTTCTCAGTTAAGCAGTACATTTGAATAGTAACAAAAGATAAAAAATTATGGCAACTATCAATCCAGACTCCCCCCTAGGGTTCGTATTTTGGTATTTTTAGAGACAAATATGGTATTGAATGGATGGGGAAATTTGCCCCTATTGAATTGCCTGTATAAACCTTTTCATCTCCTTCATAGTACCTACTGTAATCCGGGTCCATTTTCCCTGTTCTTCGTATATTCTTGTGCCTTGAATATTGTTGTCTGTTAATTTTTGAAAATAATCCTGCTTAAAGTTAGCTAACGAAAAATAAATGAAGTTTGTACTTGAAGGGATATAGTCAAGGTTTAGTTTTTTAAGCTCATCAGCGGTGTACTTTTTCGCATTTTCGTTTAGCGCATAACACTCAGATACAAATTTATCGTCTTTTAATGCCGCCATTGCTGCTAACTTTGATAAAATACCGACACTAATGGTGGCAGAAGATTGTAAATTACCAAGCTTCTTAATCATTGTTTGGTGAGCAACCGCATAACCTATCCTCGCTCCTGCCAGTCCGTAAATTTTCGAAAATGTTTTGGCTACAACCAGGTTCGGATGCTCATTAATCAATGGTATTACTGATTGTTGTTGCGTAAATTCCAAATAAGCTTCATCAACCAAAATAAGCGCTTCTGAAGGCACCTCTGCGATAAACTTCAGCAGTAAATCTCTTTCACAAACAGTACCTGTCGGATTATTGGGATTACAGATATAAACCAGCTTTGTAGCCGGACTTATTTTGTTTTGCATTGCATTCAAATCAATTTTCTTATCGGCACTTAACGGAACTTTGATTTTTGTTAAACCTAAGTTATCCAATACCACTGTCCAATAATCGAAGCTCGGATCTGCGATAACATACTCACCTTTTTCTAACCCTACGTATCTTGCCACCAAATCCAAAATTTCAGTTGAACCTGCCCCCAACAAAATATTTTCGTCATTTACATTGTTCTTCTTTGAAATTGCAGAAATCAGTTGAGGCGAAACTTCCCAGTTATATCTATTACTGATTTTCAAGTTGTCCGAAAATGCTTTTAACGATAATGGCGAAGGCCCGTAAGGGTTTTCGTTTGAACGTAATAAAATGAGGGGATTATCCTCCAGGGCATCTTCCATAACCTCCGGCATTGCAACTGAGCCAAAGGTTTTAAAGCTTGATAAACCCAGGCCTGCAATCCCTAAACCAAGTTGTTTTAGCCAAAATCTTCTGTTTGTTGACATAATTTTGTGATTATATAGGTTTCTTTTAGATCAAAAACTATATGTGATGTTACAATACACAATACCTGGCAGATCCCTGGTACAAATCCATCGATAAAATATTAAGATTTAAAGTCTCTTATTTTTCCGCACAAAATACAACAGCACTTGAGTCGATCACAACATTTCCATCTGTAAATTTTCGGCTCATCGCCTCATACACCTCTACTTTTATTTTATCCTTTATTGCAGTATCGGCATTACTAAGCGCTGCAACAACCGGAGCAGCAACCTCATTCATAAGGTTCCAATAAACATCCGCTGTATGGCAATTCATTTTTCCTGCAACATCTTTTTTCACAATATTTGTCAAACCTGCCGTTCTAAATATATCGGACATCAAATCACTATTGGCACAGCGAAACATTCCAGGTGCTCCGGGTGGCACAGCTGGTAAATCAATATTTCTACTTATAGTTCCCATAATTGCTGTAACCCAAAAGTTTTTTTCAGGTACATCCCATACTGATGTCACAATCTTTCCTCCGGGCTTCAGTACACGCGCCATTTCTTTAGCTGCCAAAAGCATATCAGGAAAGAACATGAAGCCAAACCGACAACTTACAGCATTAAATGTATTGTCTTCAAAAGGTAGATCGCAAACATCACAAACAAGCGTTTCAATGTTGCTAATCCCTCTATCTGCCGCATTTTCAGCAGCTATTTTCAACATATCTTCTGAGAGATCAGTGAGTATAACTTTGCCGCCATCCAGAAGAGCAGCTATGGTTAACCCGGGTTCACCGGTTCCCGAGGCGATATCCAAAACCATATCATTTCCCCCTGGATTAAGGAGTCTGATCATCTCATCGCCTACAGGCTTTAAAAAATCCATCATCAGCTCATCCCATTTCTTCCATCCAGATGAAAACCTGTTCCATACTTCCTTTTGCTGATCACGTATTAATTCGAGTTCCTGTTTCATGATTTCAAATGTTTTAATCATTATTGAACACCCTCAATAATGATTAAAACATTCTATGGCGTTACTTGTTTATTTTTTAATAAAAAAGACCAGACAACTCAGCATCCTCCGTCGTAATTAACCCCATTCCGTCAGATTTCTACACGCCGCTGATACTGCTTTCCATCGATCTCAAATACATACCTGATATATGGCCGGTATACATTCCTGATCATACTGGTATGCCTATGTTGTATACTGGGTGAAATAATTGTAGCCTGATAATCGCCAATAACTACTTCTCTGGCATGAGACATCACCTCAAAAGAAATCAACCGAACAGGAACCGAATATCCATTCTCTATCAGACCAGCAAGGTCTGCCGACACATACCCATTGACCGTAACCTTAGCGCTTGCTGTCACCTGAATAAATACCAGATCCTCCGGATTCAGCACCACCACCTGGCAAGCGGTCTGTACCCTTGGATTAGCAGCAGAAACCGCCCAGATAATAGCCGTTCCTTTTCCCCTGGCCATAATCCCGCCCCGCTGATCCACGGTAGCCACACTGGTATTGGAAGAATTCCATTTCAATGATTTATCTTTCGCCTGATCAGGCAGCACTGTTGCCGCCAGCAAATGCTCCTGACCTACAACTAAAGACAAATCAGTCTTCGATAATAAGATCCTTTGCACTTGCACAGGTTTCACCGTCATCCGACAACTTGCACTCTTCTGTCCATCAACAGTACTGACCCGGATCGTTGTTGTCCCCTCCTTTACTCCCAGTACAATCCCCTGATCCACAAGGGCAACCTGTGGATCTTCTGAAGTCCATACTAACCGCCGATCAGTTGCATTTTCCGGTAAAACCCGGGCGAGCAACCGTATTCCCGCCCCAATTGTTACCGTCGTTTGCTGAAAATCTAATGAAACCGATTCAACCGCTAACGGATCTACCTGAAATGTCAAAGATCCTTTTACAGCCGTTCCCTTAATAGTGGCTGTAACTTCCGCCAGCCCCGCACCAACAGCCAGAACTTTACCATCAGACACCCTGCAAACAGTTTCATCCGAACTCGACCATTCGATTTCAACCTGATCCGGACCACTTAGCTCCTGAGGTTCAATCTCATAAATAATCTGAGTTTCCTCCCCAACTGTTAGCGACGTTTTTTCAGCCTGCAGGCGCAGCGATTGTGGCAAAACCGGAAGCACCCTGATTTTTATCCTGGCAGTTAAGCCCAATCCTTTAGCAGTCGCAGTTACTTCTGTTTCTCCGGGCTTTAGCCCATGCACCATACCATTTTCTACCCTTGCCACACTGCCATCAGCCACAGACCACTCATACCCGGGTGCTTTCACATCAGCTGGTAAATGAAATACCTTCAGCTCCGCTGCATCTCCCAGGTTTAGGGTTATCACTTCTTGCTTAAACAGGATCTGAGTCACCCTATGCGGTCGGGGAACATCCCTGTTCTTACTACAGCCTTGCAGCATTATTAATAAAAAAAGTATCTGCCCGTACCTTAAAATAGTAAAAAGATACCTGGATGTTAAAATAGTTCTCATTTACCTTGTGCTTTATTTCTGAGGCTCTGTTGACTTTACGTAGTATTGTACTTCTCCATCACCTATTGGAACTACAAGCGTCTGTTTGTCATTCACCACCTGAATAGTCCAATTGTTCAGGTTCGTTTTTTTCGCGGGAGAAAGTTCAGCAGACGTATATTGTTTTGTTTCCCCAAATCCTGGAGGGTTGCTGGACCCGCAGGTATTAAAAGACCTGTAGTGACCATTGGCATAGTATACTTCAAACTTTCGGGCTTCAATATCGATCTTTACCGTCCCTTGCTTATAACCCAACACCTGGGTCCGGCAATAGGTAGAAGTACTGGTATAATAAAAATACTCCTTTACACGGCCGTCCTTATATAACATATACCCTACAGCGATCTCATTGGCCGGTCCCTGGTAACTGCCATTATATCCCCAAAAGTTGCTGATCGAGCTCACTCCTGCTATCCAGTAGCCTACAAGTTCATCGGGCACCGCAGATCTGGGATTATTCCCATACCCTTCTTCAATATCTGCCGACACAGTCTCGGTTTCTTTACAACCGTATGCCGTGCCGGTCAAAATCGCTATGGATAATAAAAGAACTGGTAAAAATAAGCGGACTGGTCCGCTATAGGTTTTTGTTTTGTTCGTTTTCATTTGTTTAATGTTAAAGTTGAATAAATATGTTTCTGATGATTAAGGGATATATACCCTGGCTTTGAACCGGCCGGTAATACTGGCGGTATTTATTAGCAGAGGTCCGATTCCGGCATTAGGTACCGTAAAATTGCCCTCCACCCATTTGTTGTCCATTTTAGTAATGTTGATACTGCCACCACTAGGCAATAACTCTTTTTGCAAAGGATCCACATAGGCACTGGTATATCCTCCATTACCGATCAGAAAGTGGAACTTGTTTCCTGTAGGAGTCAGATCATAAGCATAGGTGCCTACGCCACCATTCCAGGTCAGCAGAAACTGGCCGCCACCTTCATCTTCAGGATTAGACAAAAGATACCTTTGACCGGATTTTACAGCAGGTGTAACTGGAAATTTCCCATTGCTGACATTTAACTCCGCCCAGCCGTCGCCCATAATCTCAATATTGGACAATAACATAAATGTGCCAGTAACCGGCGCATTCAGTGTCAGACTTACCGTCGCATTGGTAAAGCCGTTCACCGATGAAGGTGCCTGGTAAGTCACTGCATTTCCGTTTGAACTGATGATATTCCCCGGTCCGTTTAAATTCCAGGATTTAATATATTTTGAAGGCAGTGGTACAGGTGTTCCTACCGGATAACCAGGTTCAACTCCACCATCGCCGGTTAGCGGTACCAGTAAATCCTCGTATTTCGACTGGGTATAAATCAGCGCCTTAACCACCTGCTTATCTCCCGGTTCCAGACTGGCCTGAATTGGAGAAAGCGACACCCGGTTCATCATCGACCAATCACTGAAATGTGTAGTTTTAAATGTAACCGTTCCTCCCTGAATATCATGACTGCTGGCTCCTACAAACTTCCAGACCCCACTTTCCATCTGGTAGGCAAATCCGAAGGTCTCCATCATCGCCACCGAATCGGCTTCCATAGAAAATGCGTAAGTCAGAGAAACCGGTTTTTCAAACTGTACATCATGCGGGGTAAGCCTAAAGGATTTTCCTGCGCCCGCAATATTCGTTCTCGTAATGGGCTCAATACCGATAGTCGTTTCCGCTTTCAAAGCCCCCGCTGGAATATTGATGCTCAGGCCACATTCCGAAGAGACGAGTACTCCGCCAGCGGGCCCTATACTTCTGCTCACCACCGCTCCATTTGATACTCCCTTAGGCCTAACCAGGCCCACAACTGAGGTACTTTCCTCATCAACAGTTTTTACTTTATCCTTTTTACAGGCGAGTATGCTCATCGCACACAACACACCCATCAGGTATACATTTAACTTTCTCATCGTATATTTTTTTATAATGCTTTAATAAATAATCTAAGGTCAAAATTACCGGGAGAGCCCCAGGAGGTAAATAAGCGACATCAATCATATTTATGGGTATTACTACCCATTTTCAATGTCTTTATCTTATTTATAGTTGAACATGTTTCAAAGGCGCATCATCGGTGTATTCATTCTGCTTAACGTAAGCCTGTATGTTGCGGCGAAAGAGATCGTACTGGATAACACAGAAGCATTAGATTTTTGCCTATATTTCAGTCGCTTTATTTTTTAAATTTGATTATGGCTAAATTCTCATCTTGTTGCGGCATCATACTATTCCTGATCAGTCAAGTAACCCTGTCGGGATTTGCGCAAAATAAACATACGTTTACCTCGGGGCTGCTTTTGAAGGTCGGTACCAGTTACACCAGAGAAGCATTGTATGTAGATCCAGTAGCCTATTCCCTGTATACAAATACGCTGTCGACTCCGGTAGAAGGAGCTACATTTGGTAAAGACAAAGAGGGAAACGAGATCAAATGGACAAAGATAACGGTCGATACTCCGGGTCGTTTTAGAGGACGAGGAGCCTCAGGCAACTATGTTTATTACGAATATAACGCGGCTGAAGCCCGGTCTGCAGTATTAAATATTACAGGTAATGCAACCGTTTTTGTGAATGGAGAACCGCACATGGGCGACCCTTATGCTTCGGGTTGGATGAATGTACCGATAAACCTTAAAAAAGGAAAGAATGAATTTTTAGTACGAGGATTTAGCAGAGAAGTCAGTCTTACCTTTCCCGCAACACCTGTTTTTATGGACATCCGCGACGCTACAGTTCCTGTTATCCCGGGGGGCAGAAACGATAAAAGTACCGAACTTAAGGCTGCAGTGGTAGTAGTTAATACGTCATCGGCAATATTAAAAAACCTTAAAATGCGGAGTAATTTGGGTGGTAAGGAAATAACAACAACTTTACCTCAAATTCCCTCATTCAGCACAAGAAAAATATATTTTAATTTTTCCCCGGAAAAATCAATACCCGAAGGTCAGAATGATTGCCAGCTATCACTTCTTGATGGGAATAAAATTATTGATCAGAAAACATTGAAGATAGAAAGTGCCCGGGCAGGTGATAAATACAGTAAAACATTTGTGAGCAACATCGACGGGAGTCTGCAGTATTATGCTGTAGCGCCACAAACTGGCGGCGAGCAAAAAAATGCAGCGTTATTCTTTTCTGTACATGGCGCAGGTGTGGAAGCAATTGGCCAGGCCCGTGCTTACGAGTCCAAAGATTGGGGCAGTATTGTAACGCCAACCAACCGTAGACCAAGGGGCTTCAACTGGGAAGACTGGGGAAGACTGGACGCATTGGAGGTATTGGACCTGGCCAAAAGGCAGTTACAACCTGATCCCCAGCGCATTTATCTTACAGGACACTCTATGGGTGGACACGGCACATGGTTTCTGGGTGCTACCTATCCTGATAAATGGGCGGCCATAGCCCCTTGTGCCGGATACCCGACACTAAAGGGCTATGGCTCGGCAGATGGCCTGATTCCCGACAACAGTACGTCTGAATTTGGGGAACTGTTATTGCGTACAAGTAACTGAGCGATGTTCCTAAACTAGCCAATAACTATAAAAAGTTAGGTGTATATATATTGCATGGCGACGCAGATGAAACGGTATCTGTAAAGTACGCCAGGCAAATGAGGTCGCAATTAGCAGGTTTTCATCCAGACATGAGCTATTACGAATATCCGGGGGGATCTCATTGGTATGGCAATCATAGCGTAGACTGGCAGCCAATTTTTGACTATTTCAAATGGCACAAAATCCCGTTATCGAAGGTTGTAGACTCAATTGATTTTACTACCGCCAGTCCGGGGATATCAGCATCCAGCTACTGGGCAAGTATTTACCAGCAGGTAGTACCGCTTAAATACAGTAACGTCGCTCTAAGCAGAAACCTAAATTCACGCAGCATAAGCGGGACACTACAAAATGTAGCCTTGCTAAAACTAAACCTATCAGATTTTGCGAAAGGCGAGACAATCAGTATCCGGCTAGACAGTCTTAATACCCTGAAATATACAGTTTCCAGTGGAGACAGCTTATTTCTGGAAAAGCAGGGAAATACCTGGGCTATTGCAAAGGCCCCTGATATGAAGGTAAAGGGTCCCCACCGCTACGGTACTTTTAAAGAGGGCTTCAATAAACACATGGTATACGTATATGGTACCGGAGGTTCAAAAGAAGAACAATCCTGGAGTATTGCCAAAGCTCGCTTTGATGCCGAAAGCTGGTACTATAGAGGTAACGGCGCCATAGATATCATTGCAGATAAAGACTATTCCAGGGAAAAGTACAGCGGTAGAAATGTAGTATTAATAGGCAATGCAGCAACCAATTCCGCATGGAAAACCTTACTGTCCGACTGTCCCGTTCAGGTCCATAAAAATACCGTGACGATAGGAAACAAAAAAATCACAGGTGATGATCTGGGAGCTTATTTCATCTGGCCAATAGCCGGCACTTCAGCAAATACGGTCTCGGTGATTTCAGGGAGTGGATTACCTGGTATGAACGCCGCAAATGCAAACCAATACTTCGCAGGCGGCAGCGGTTTTCCTGATATTATGGTTTTCAGACTTAAAATGCTTACGGATGGTGTTGACAAAGTAGAGTATGCCGGTTTTTACGACAACAACTGGAAAGTGAAATAATAAAACCCTGGCTCCCATTTTCTGTTTTCCAGTACTATGATCGGTTAAGATCCACTTTCGAATTCTTGTTAACAATCACTAAATTGGACCCTATGCAAAACAACCACATCAATTACATCGAGTTTCAGGCAAAAGACCTTGTTTTAATTAAAGAATTCTATTTTTCTGCCTTTGGCTGGTCTTTTACCGATTATGGACCCAACTATGTTGCATTTTCGGCATGCGGTTTAGATGGTGGGTTTTACAAAAGTGACGAGGAAATAAAAAATGGTGCCCTTGTTATCCTGTACCATGAAGATCTTTCTCTCGCTAAAACCAATGTTATCCAGGCCGGTGGAAAGCTGTCAAAAGATATTTTCAGCTTCCCGGGTGGAAAGAGATTTCAATTCTTTGACCCATCAGGAAATGAACTGGCAGTCTGGTCAGATCAATAAATACTCAAATTATCCATATGAATCCCCCTAACACATTGGGAGTTATTCTAAATCAAATGCTTTTTTTAGGATAAGTTTTTCGGTTGGTAAATTATCTTCTATACCAATAAAGTAGCTTTTGAAACCAAATTTTTCCAGCAGTCTTTTCGAGGCTGCATTATCAGGATCGATGATTCCGATGATGTCTACCTTTGAAAATAGTTCCTCAGCGAGCGACAATAATTGTGTACAAATCATACTGCCATACCCCTTGCCCCAATATACTTCCTTGAGGATATAGCCGATCTCTAGTTGGGAGCTATCCAGCATGTTCCACTCTAATTTGGCATCGCCTATAAATTCTCCGGCAGTGTTATAAACTTTGAAATAACCAATTCTAACATCTTTAGCGTTAATCTCAATCATGGAGTCGAATTTTTTTCGGGCCTCTTCTGGTGTTAGCCCCTTGCCTGTGATATACCGCATAACATTATCTTCTTTTACCAGTGGATAATAGGTTGAGAAGTCACTTGCTATGTATTTCGTTAATGAGATGGATTCAACAGTCATATAAATAGTATTTCAAACGACACGCAAAGGTAGGAAACAGTTCTTCCTTATATTGTAAAATTCCAAACAATCCGAAAACTTAAATAAACCTTTTTAAACCAGGGTTGTTTTTCTGTTGACACTAAAGCACATTGACATGGAAAGCAAATCAAATTATGGAACAGAAAATTACCATCAGCAAAGTCCACCATTTGATCCTGAAGAGCAAGACGATGAACAGGACGATGAAGATGACTTTCCTGCAAGAGAAGATCTGGAAGAGGATGACTTTGACCTCGACGATGACGATGACTTTGATTTGGAGGAAGAGTTCAAATAGGCATCCCAATCAGCTGTACTTGTATGGCACTGGTAGCTTATGCTATTCCCTATTTATCAAAACAACGGAGATATAATTTCGACAGTTCATTACTTTATTGGTCCACTTCACGGCAAAAATTGTCCATATCAAAAAGAAAGGTTCGTTATATTTTACTTTTTTAAAATACATTTGTACAATGTATAAAGCCTATCAAATCAAATGGTTTTTCATTTTGTCGGGTATATTGATTGTAGGCACGCCTCTACTTCGAAAAGAAGGCCTTAACGATGTACATTGGTGGGAATTTTTGGCTTATGCCTTCGATGTATTTTCCAAAATTTTCGTTTGTTGGATGATACATGGCTACTTCTTTTTACACAAGTTCCCATCAATCAACAATTACACTAAACACTTTTTAAGCAACCTGCTTGCTATAATATCTATTCTAGCGTTGACCTATGGCTTTTCCCTGTTTTTACCGGATAACCCATTGAATGGAAGATCTCCGGAATTCAGTACAATTTCTAACTTTAAGATACATTTCACAGGAGCGTTCTTTTTAACGTTAATCTGCTTTGTTGTTTTTTATAGTGTGCATACCAATTACGCTTTACAGAATTCCAAACTCGAGAACCAGATTCTGGAACAGGCTCATCTTCGTGCTCAATTAATTTCTTTACAACAGCAAATCAGTCCACATTTTCTTTTTAATTCTCTCAGTACACTCAAAACGATCGCAAAAGATCAACCAACCAAAAATTATATTATTCAATTAGCTGGCGTATATCGCTACGTGTTAAATTTTAACGAACATTACCTAACACCTCTTAAAGCGGAAATTAGTTTTATCAGGTCATACCTTTACATCATGAACGAAAGGTTTGAGGACGCGCTTAAGGTAGATATAAAGGTATCTGAAGAACATCTGGAGTTAAGAATTCCTCCCCTCTCGCTTCAGATCCTGATTGAAAATGCCATCAAACACAACACCATATCTCCTGAGCGTCCGCTGCACATTTCTATTATCACCGATGATACTCCGGCATTAACAGTTAGAAATAACTTTCAGCCAAAAAAAATGCTTGAGGAAGGTACGGGAACCGGACTTAAAAACATTATTGAACGTTATAAGTTGTTAGCGAATAAGACGATTAATATTTCAAATAATGCCGAAGAATTTTTGGTTACCATCCCATTGATTGTAAAATGAGAGTAATTATTATAGAGGACGAATCTAAAACTGCAAAAGAGCTAAAAGAGATGCTTCAGGAAATTGATCATGATATCAATGTTGAGGCTATCTTATTGTCAGTTTCCTCTGCTATAAAATGGTTTAAAGAGAATGATGCTCCGGAACTTATTTTTTCGGACATTCAATTGGGTGATGGGCTAAGCTTTGAGATTTTCAAGGAAGTGCAGATTGAGGCCCCGGTAATTTTTTGCACTGCATTTGACGAATATGCAATCAGGGCTTTTGAATCCAACAGCATAGATTATCTATTGAAACCTATTGAAGAGGATAAAGTACAGAAGAGCCTTGAAAAGTATATGCGACTTAAGGAGCACTTAATAAAAAGTAACCAACGCACAAGTAATCTGAATAAAGTACTTGCACAAATGGATACTGCCTTCAGGCAAAACATACTTGTTCATTATGGCGAGAAAATCTTGCCTATCCGTGTAGTGGATATTCATTTTGTGTATGCATCTAACAGGCTGGTATATGTGTATACCTCAGATGAAAAAAGTTACCCTGTTCAGCATACGCTCGAACAATTGGAAACAATACTAAATCCAGCACAGTTCTTTCGGGTGAATAGAAACTATATCATCAATCGCGAAATAATCCAAAATATTGAACACTATTTTAACCGTAAGCTTTACGTAAATACCAAAGGTGCAACTCCAGAAAAAGTCATTATCAGTAAAATCAAGGCCAAGCCTTTTTTAAAGTGGCTGGAGCAATAAAAATTTCAGGTTCCTAATTATATTAGAATCTGTCCATTTCATAATTCATTTTGCCCACTTCATTCTGAAATTCCCAAGTCGAGGCATCTTCAAATATATTTTTGTATCAATAAAAACAGGCATTTCTAAGTATTGGTCATGCCATAAAATATATTGAGACATGCCTATAAAAAAACACAAAATAATAATGTGGCTTGGTATTTTCCCTGTTGTGCTTCCAGGCAAACTTGATTGGACGTTAGAGGAATGCATGGAGTTACTTGAAGATTCCAGCAGCAAGCCTTCAGTTAAGAAAACGAAGAAAGTACAAGCAACTACAGCCAAGGTGTCACGAGCGAAGAAAATCAGGGACTGATCCCCTATCAAGCTGCACTCGATTACAGATTTCATTCAACTCGAATACTCCAATGAAAAACAGAATACTTTATAATACTATTATTTTCGCAGCGATAACATCCCAAAGTTATGCGCAAACATCCAGGGAGGATGCCATTAAAAGAATGACGGATTCATTAACAGCTGTTGCTTTGTCGGAGTATGCAATCAGATACCCGCAATTGAGACAAGGCTTTATAACAACTGATGTGATTGGCAACAGCACGGTAAAAGGAGAACTAAACGGAAATGGGCTTTATCAGGGAAAGACCAGTATAACCAGGGTCAGATCGAACTTTAGCATACCAATTTCACATTGGGGCAAAAATTTAATCACCGGAACTATATCTTACCAGCAAGAGCGCTTTCGGACTAATGAGATTAGAAGTTTTGATCCTCAATTCCCAAGCATCGACCAAAAATTAACCAAGACTACTGTAGGTTTTACTGCCACGTATAGCCGTTCTGATTCGATATTTAATAAAGTGATTATTTATTCGGGCGGTATATCAGGAGTAACAGATGAATTTTCTTCTATCAAAAGAGTCAATTATCTTGGTACAGTTAGTGTCCCGTTAAGCAGAACGCAATATTCCTCATTAACTGTGGGCTTAGTTGTGATTATTGACCCCTCAGCTGTTGCTCCCGTTGTCCCGATTATCAGCTACTGGCGAAAATACAAAGAATCGGAACTTGAACTGTTTTTAGACCTGCCATCAAGAATCGTTTTGAGAAAGCAATTGTCCAAAAGAAGCTGGACTTCATTTGGCAGTGAGTTAGGTAATAGTCTGTTATTTTTTAAATTTGATCAGCCTCAGATCCCACAAAACTCAATCTACACCTCTATAGAGGTCAGAACAGGTGCAACATTTGAATACCTGCTAACCAGGAAACTTATCTTTGGGGTAAACGGAGGTGTCCTAACCACAGCCTCGCCAAAGATGTTTGACCAAAATGATAAGCCAGCTGACTATTTTTATAAAAGCAAAAACAGTACAGCTCCGTTTATGAGTTTCTCGCTATCCTTTCTCCCTTTTTTAAAATTATAGAACTACAGAATAGAATTATAGGGATGGATTTGGCAATACTTTAAAAGCTTCCTTAACTTTACCTTAGCATCAAAGGTGGTGGAATAAAGCCTATAAAAATTAGTTTATGATACCTGATAAAAATGTTTTTTATAAAGTAGACATTGTCGTGATTGGAGCAGGACAAGCCGGTTTATCAGCAGCCTACAATTTAAAAAGAGAGGGAATAAAACCTGGAAAAGGTTTTGTTGTTTTAGATGATGAATTTAGTTCAGGTGGGGCCTGGCAACATCGATGGGATTCTCTAACACTAAGCAATGTAAATGGCATCAATGACTTACCCGGAATGGCCTTTTCCGATGCTGTCAATACTAAGGAAACAGAATTACAAGCAAATATTGCAATTCCCAAATACTATGAACAATATGAGAAGGTCTTTGGGCTTCCGATCATTCGTCCCATAAGAGTGACTGATGTTACTGAGCAAAACGGGCGATTTATCATCCGAACAAATGGAATTCAATTTAGTGCTCGCGGATTGATCAATGCTACCGGTACCTGGAAAACCCCACACTGCCCTAAATATCCCGGCTGGGAAAAATTCAAAGGGAAGCAACTGCACACTGGCGAGTACAAAAACGCTAAAGAATTTATCGGAAAGCATGTAATAGTTGTGGGTGGTGGCATTTCAGCTATTCAATTGCTCGGTGAAATTTCAGCATTAACCCAAACTACATGGGTAGCCCGTCGATCTCCTGATTTTAGAAATTATGAATTTTCACCAGAAATAGGACGTGAAGCTGTAGCTTTAGTAGAGAAAAGAGTAAGAGAAGGCCTGCCACCTGAATCAGTGGTTTCTGTAACAGGCTTGCCCATCACCCCCGCTATTAAAGAGATGTTGAATAAAGGAGTTTTAGATCGGAAACCTATGTTTAAAGAAATCATTGAAACAGGCGTTCGATGGGAAGATGGAACTACACTCGATGCTGATGTTATTTTTTGGAATACCGGTTTCCGTCATTCATTAAATCACCTGGCCCCCTTAAAGTTAATGAATGATAAAAATGGAATTGAAATGTCTGGAAAATTAGCCACACAAGTCGCTAAAGATCCACGTATCCACTTAACAGGCTACGGTCCATCAGCATCTACCATTGGCGCCAATCGTGCCGGTCGGGCTGCAGCAATAGAGTTGATTGAATTTCTTGAATTGTAAAATAGATCTTATACCTGGAACGATTAAGTTTTGCGCACGCACCAGGTGGTCATACTTCTCAGGTTTTGAACGTTCGTGGTTTTGATTGGCTCGTGAAGTTCCCCACCAATTTTATTAGTGAGTGTAAGCAGCATCTCTTGGTTGACAAGGAAGCGTTCCGATCCATCTGGCAGGATATACCTGTCGTCCCCGATAAACCTCACTAAGGATTCGATCCCAATTTCTGAGGCGAGCCGGCAGAAAAAATACCCACCAGGTTTGAGCACCCTCCACATGGAATTCAGCATCGCTTCAAAATGACTGAGGTTTTCTGCAAAATGTAAAACGGCACTACTGATGACAAGATCGAAAGTTTCATTTTCAAACGGTAGCTGCTCTACAGAAGCTACCTTAAAGTTCTCCTCCGGATCCACCTGAGGAAATGAACTTGTGAGTGTTCTTAGTTGCGCAATGGCTTGCGGGTTTTGATCTACTCCAAAAACATTTGCTCCGCTTTTCAATAGGTACAGCAGGTTTCTGCCTGTTCCACAACCGGCATCTAAAATCAGCTGACATTCATTATAAGTACCTTTAAGTAGCTGGTCAAACAAATAAATATCAATATTTCCAAAAGTGTCCTGAATGTGCTGCTTTTTCATCTCCAGGCAAAGATAGTCACAATCTGGCGGGTTACACCTCTTTTGCCTCCATCGGATATACAGAAACAACACCTATACCATTTCTGCATAAATTTAAGTTAATACACTAAGCTTTTGCTGTTCTCAAGCATAGAAACTTGAAATTCAAGTAACGATTTCTTTAACTTAAAATGCAACCTAAACACCACGACACTAAAATTAAACATAGCACTAAATAACAGATCCACTTCCTGATTAAAATAAAGATCATTATCAAAGTATTTCCAGTCCTTTGATAAGTACTCTTCAAATACTGCAAGTATTTCGTCATCAATATTCCCTTCATATAAGGCATCCTCCATTAAAAACTTAATTTGTTCTTTAAATAGTTTTTCCACCTTTTTTACCTGAACCATATTTTGGATAATCTCATCAAACGGAGTCGTATTTTGCATAAAAATAGTTGCCTCAACCAGGTTAGTATAAACATCCTTTTGCACTTGTATATTTTTTGCACTTGCCTGGTAAGTCAAGGAATGTGTTTTAAAATCATTCAGTTTATCTTGCTGTGTAGCTTTATTCAAGAAGTATGTGAACAGATCATAATCTTTTTTATTTAAAATATCAGTATATCTGGTTATTTCGGCTTCCAAAAAGGTAACAAGTTGATAAGCATCTAGGGCATTATACTTTATACCATCATAATCAAAAGTTTCAATTTGTATTACGCCATTGTGAATATGCTCAAGCGTATCTCTATCAGTTCTTGCTGTATTCAAACTATTGATATCTACAAGTGTCTCCTTGTTAATTAATTCCTCAAAGATTAAATGCTGATCTAAAACCGGGCATTCAAAATCTTTCTCCGTATAATTACTATATGGATCGCGGTCATCATAATAGCTTTTAAAGACAGCAGGATATGAATTCTCTTCTTCGTCTTTTATATGATCATCTATAAATTCTTTGAGGCCTACCGTTGTTGGTGCAACTTCATATTTAACATGTAAAAACAAACGATCTGTGATTAGCTCTTGCAGATTTTCCTTATCAACAAGTAAATCTATAGCAATTCCACTATAGGCATTTTTTATTGGCTCATTTAAAGCTTTTAATTTTTCGACCCTTTGTTCTGTACTTGGGTGCGATGACCATTGGTCATCCAGTACCAATTTAGTTTTGTTAAACTTTTTATAACTATCAACTGATAAAATAGGAAGATCATCTTGTATCGGCAACTCTTCTAATATTGCCATTTTGTTGAGAAGGTAATAATGTTGAGGATATAAATTTAAAGGCTTTTGAGCATGCTGAATTTTATTATCATAATAATTGAATACTAAATTTAAAGATAGATCGGCAAAGCCTAACCTCAATAATGAATTAACCAAAGGTTGCGATCCTGCAACACTTGCAGCTACAGCATCGGCATGAAACTCCATTTCTCTTGACAATGCCATATAATTTAAATTCAAGACAGTGTAGACTTTACTCAAAACATATTGAATGCCTTGTATAACCAATACAGATCCTTTAGCAAATAGTGCAAAATAAGCGCTTATGTTAGACCAACCACCAAGTATAGAGTTATATCCTTCATTCTCATAAAGCATATTGTAAATCACCTTATTTACGTGATGCACGTAGCTTCCTACTTTCATGCTACGTTGAGAAAAATGCCCAAATTCATGTGCCAGTATAGCTTTCAGTTCTGTAGCTGATATGGCATTCATCAGGCCTAACCCTATTTGAAGATTTTTTCTGACCGGAAAAAACATACTCCAAAAATTAGAATCATAAAACACGGATGCATTAACATCGGCAGATATATATACCTTTTTCGGAAAGTCCGTATTTACCTCAGTTACAATCTCAGATATTAAGTTAAATAACTCTGGTTGTTGCGCTTTAGTAATTTCTACCAAATGGCTGCGATCAACTTTCTTTGATCCACTAAAAATGAATTTAATAAGGAAGAAGAAGATTAAGAATCCCATCCCTAAAAACCCAAGAGCTATCATGCCAGTAACAAATGAGGGCTGAATCATCAATACACTATAAGCTGCTAAGCCACATAGAAAAACGACACCGATGCCTAAAGCAATTAAAATGATATAAGTTAATATGAAAAGTAAAATGGAATAGATTGATCTGATAGCTACTTTTCTGAAATTTTCGGAAACATTGAGGACGTTATTTTGCATGGAGTTTAAATTTAAGACAAAATAAAGAAAATTAATGGACATTGATCTCCTTTATCGCATACTGAGCTGCAAGGGGTACTCCTTCAAATTACCAACTATAACTTCCAGCTCATCATCGCTACACTTTTCAAACTTTCGCAAATAAAAGTCTGTTTGTTTCTTAAACTCCAGTTGCTGTTCTTTCTCACCTGGATAAAATATCGTTTTAACAACTAAGGAAATAGATTTGATACTCGTGTGATATATTTTTGGAATTTTCTGCCAAAATTAAATCGGCTCTACCCTACCCGTATAAACAGAATTAGCCACTTGAAGGCGATCTGGGGACACAAAAGAAATATAGGTTTCCAAAGGCTCCTGCATCATTTTAGGCTCAAGCGGAAGTATGGCTTCTCCATCAATTCTTTTCGGCCCATACAAAATGTACGCTACTTTCTTAGAGACTGTGCCAAAAGCAAGCATCATTACCTGGTCTTGTCCATTCTGGCCATCTACATCCAACAAATCCCAGCTAAATTTTAATCCATCTGTTACCGCTTCTACTATTGGATTTTGTGCTTCTGTTAAATCCCCCGTGCTTAGCAACACTTTCGAATATTCTATTTCAACATTAGGATACTCACCCTTTATTGCATTTTTCTTGTTGTAAGCAGTTGCCAGGTTATGATAATTTTTAGTGGTTCCCAGTGCAGCCAGACCAAATCCAACTTTTAGAAAACTCCCCATAAAATTGAAAAATTCATTGAGCACTGCCATGCGTTGCTGGTTTCCACGCTGATTTTGAGTGAAACGGGTGATCTTTCTCTTTTTAATTCGTGTTACATACTCCCCATTTAACATATAGCCTGTTACATTTCCTATCGACCCGATTAATGGTCCTAATATTCCGTTTGGCATCTTTCCCATATTACCTAATTTTTAAGTTTAACCATCAAACAATTAATTCATGAATAGATAGTAACAACAACCAGCAGATAAAGTTTGATCTGTTCCTAACCTGAGTTTATATTTACTTAGCCTTTAACTTAAACTTAACAGGGCCTTACTAGGGCCTTAGTAGGTCCAGGGGGTAAAGCAACGCCCTAGTAAGGCCCTAGTAAAGCCCTACTAACCCCCTAGTAAGACCGAAGGCAGAAAGTCGGCAGAATTAACTACAAAGAAATTTTTCGCTTTTGTTATTTCCGTAAGTGCAGTGTGGTCGTCCGCCCTCAATAAAGCAGCTCATTTCTGATCATAAAATTCATGAGATGCAGACAAAAGATGGTGGACTTTACTGACAATTACATTGATTAAAATGCATAGTTTTTGCTCATAAAATCCATTTGAACTAAAAAAAATAGTTACCAAATTTGAGTTAATTAACGAATTACAAACTCACCCGTAAAATGACTAATACTTAAAGCTCCAATGCTTTATCGTCATTTTCTCTTAAGAACTAACACTATGATTGCATATGGTAACGAATCAAAGAGCGTAAGGTTAGAAAAGATCATCAAGCAAGAAATTGCTCCCAAACTAGAAGCCCTGGCTGGCCCCTTTACAGAAAAATGTATTGAATACATTATTTCAAACAGCAAGTTAAAACAGGTAGCTAAAGATCAATACATAGAAGACAATGGAAGTTATGAAGATGGTCATCTAATATATTTATACAGCGGAATTGCCGGTAGTTTTTACTGCCCGGATCTAAGCAGTAAAACCGTTGTTACCCGTCTTTGGAAAAAAGATGAAATAATGGTCGATGTAAACAGCTTTATCAGTAAAGAAGATAGAATTGAAAGCATTCAAATGTTAGAAGATGGAGAAATCATTTCCATCGGCTATTATCAGTTAAAGGCGGCAATCAACGAATTCCCTGAACTACACAAACTTTTCCCCTACTTACTTATAGAACGGGAAAAGTATTATATTTTTTATCATCACTTGTTGAAGTTAACCGTTGAAGAGCGGGTTAACCTATTCCTAAAGCATAATCCTACGTTAATTAACCGGATAAACAAAGACGCTATTGCACAACACCTTGGTATGTCGAGATGCAGGTTTAGTACAGCGTATTCCCAATACAAGCTTAATAAATACAACTAGTGCCTCCATGTTAACTTTTGTTACATATGTAACACAGGTTTGTTTCAATTGTAACAAAACATTCTTTTAACACTACATACATTTGATATAACAAAACGCTAATTGTAAAAATGATATGAACGCTGACAAGAGACTCTATTTCGTGAAACCTAAAAGGTATGATGTGATGGATGAAGTCTATGCAGTTTTTGATAGCATGGAAAAAGCGCAGCAGTTTGTAGGTGGATTTAAAAGTAATAGCAGTCTCGAAATTATTGATGGGATCTTAAACCCGGGTCTCATCAATGATAAACAGCGCAACTCTTTTTATATCTCTTTGGAACAAACCGGTAATGAGCCCAGAGATATTTTTATGTGCGACTGCAGTTGCTATATAGAAACCAGTAGAAATGAAGAGCATAATATCTGCTTTTATGGAGGGGCAGAAAGCCATCATGGGCTGTTTATTTCGAAGGTGTTTGCTGATGACGAGGAAGATGCTTTAAAGAAAGCAATTTACATCAGAAACAAAGCGGTTTTGAGTGGTGAATGGGATCTGGCCTGGGAAAGGCACAAAGTGTTGCAGTCACGTTTAAACTCAAAAATTAATGAACGCAAATGATCCATGTTAAATATAGTTGTTAATCTTAAAAAAGGCCGTGGGCAGATTTGATGGACGTTTGTCCCGGTCTTTTTTTCCAAAAAAATTTTCTCAATAGGTTGAGAATGCTGCAAGAAAGTATAGAGTGTGGTTACTTTGAACACCCACTTACCAAATCCCGGACACACGCAATTTTGCGGGTATACTGGCACAGATGGATTACAAATTTGAAGTGATCAACTCTTTACTGCTTGCAACGAATTAAAAAATGCTAAATATCATAAGATCAAAATCGTAAAATGGAAACAACATTAAATAAACAGCCAAGGATATTGATATCAGATAAAACCAAAAAAATTATAGTCGATGTGATTGCATATTTATTCATTGCGCTATTTATATATACTGCTGCAAGTAAAATAATGACATATAGAGAATTTGAGACAGTTTTACATAGATCTGTATTAATAGGAAATTACAGTTCAATAATTGCCTGGTTAATTCCGACTGTTGAAATTATTATCAGTACTTTATTACTTATACCACTTACCAAAAGAATTGGTCTAATAGCTTCTTTGGGATTGATGACAGTATTTACATTATACCTTATATACATGATTAATTCGGGTAGCAAGTTAAGTTGTACGTGCGGAGGATTTGTATCATCATTATCCTGGAAAGCACATATATGGTTTAATATCAGTTTTATTATTCTAGCCTTAATTGGCATTAACCTATACAAAAAAGAATAGAAAATTTTACGCGCGTAACGCAGGTAAAGCTGTAACCTGTTTAAAGAAATATGGCAACCTTAAATCAAACTATTAATGCAATAAATTATGAAAAATTTATTTTTCGGCCTAGTGGTAGTTGCTACCGCTTTAGGCGCAAGTGCTTTTACAAATGTTAAAACATTACTGCCTGGTGATAGACTTGTACAAACTAGTTCAGGTCAATATGAAAAAATCAATGTAGCATACAACCCAAGTCTATATTGTGATCTTTCAACTGCTGCCTGTTCATATATTCAAGTGAAAGCAGCTACTTATACACTACCAATTAACCAAGCAACAATTGACAGTATTAATGCAACTACTCCTGGAACCTTTGTGCCTGAGCACATTGGCGAATATGCAGGTCCGTTAAACTAATTAAAAAAGAGGGTGTGTCATAAATTATGATCACCCTCTTTTTTAATTATTGCTATTTGTCTGCATTCAGGCGAAAAATTAAAATAATAAATCCTTAGAGGTCAATTGATAGCTTTAATATATAACCACTAGTGTTATCACAACACCCTTGTTGCTGTTAAAGCTTCATCAATATTTTTAATCATTCCAGCTCCTTTATCTCGTCTTGCATCAGGTGGTTTAGGATTAAACATTTTTCCATTTTTTATAATAAATACAGTGGGAAAACTAGTTATATTATATCTTTTGATTAATTGATTTCCTGTACCCTTATTCTCTGTCTGTCCAAGTCCTGCGAATAAATTTAAAGATTGTGGATGCGTATACTCACCCTTCGATAAACTCTCAAGCCATTGCTGTTTTGTTTTGTCAGTGCAAACAGAGATAAAGACAACATTACTATTATCTTTGAATTTTTCAAAAACAGGCTTCATTGCTTTCGATAAATATGTACAATTTACGCACCCTGTAAACCATAAATCAAGAACTATCACTTTATCATTCAAATCATTTAGCTTTACCATATTTCCCTTTTCATCTTCCAGTTCAAAAGGAAAAAACGGGTCGCCACTCTTACTTGAGGTTATTACATCATTTACTATATCTCTATAACTAGGCACTCGTATTAATGTAAGTGCATCTTCAGCATACTCAAGAATATTATTTCTCTTTCCATAGTTCAGAAAGAACAGAGTTAGCATTTTCTCTCTGATAATACCAGAGAAGTCGTTTCTCACACTTCGGTAAACATACTTAATCCTGTCAATTTTTTCGTCATTCATTGGCTGAATGCTTTTTATTACTATTTTTTCAAATAAGTAATCAAGGTATATCGGAGAAGCAATTAAGCTACCTGCATTAAGAGTATCTACTTGCTTCATATCAAGGTTAAAACTACGGCTATTTAAAACAGCGTTTATTCTTTCTTTATCCTGAGCGTGACTTCGTTCACCTTTTAATCCGTTATAATATACAGTGCCAAAGCAATTTGCAATCATAGTCTCAGTTAGTTCCTTGCCTAACTTAATAGAAAACTCATCTACAACTTTAAGAGCTGCTTTTAGTAAAGAATCCTTTACAATTGCTTGATTTTCAAAAAGCTCTTGGTAGCGGCCTTCTCTTACCAATTGGGCATCGGCAGCCGTAAACAGATACAAGCAGTGATATATTTTACTTTGACAATTAAATTTTTCCGCTCCAATTCCAGAAAATGAAAAGTCAAGAGTAGATAACCTACACGATATCTTATCTCCTCTGTCCATAATATAGGTGTTATCTGAAAATGACCAATAATGAAAAGAATTAGGCGTAAAACCAATATGTACATAAAACCTGTCTGAAGGCGCTGAAAATTTGAATGTAAAGGGTTCATTGTTTTTCACTTGAACACTGTAATACTCGGTTGGAGCGACATTTATTTTAGAAGGAAAAGCTGAAACCCATAAGTGTACAACAATCTCTTTGTCCGGCGTTAAGTTAAAAATGGTGTCGCTTACAACTCCTTTAATCATTACTTTATTCGTATCTAGCGAATTATTTTTAGATTTTGCATCCAACAATACAAGTATTATCAGACTAATTGTTATTATAAATTTCATACAGTTTAAGTTTAATTATCTATCATTCTGTTTAATCCCACTCAAACTAATTTCATTATCGGGGATTGGAAATACATATCTTGGACTTCTTGGAGATAATGAATAATTTTGGCCATTAACTGTTCGTGTCAAAGTAATTCCAGCGCCTTCTTTATTTAAACGCTTTAAATCATCCCACCTCAGCCCCCTCCAAACCAACTCTTTTCTTCTTTCTAATAAAACTTTCGCCAGGGCGTCTTTTGCGTCTGTTGCGGTCATATTTTCATAAGGTTTAATGGGAGACGTAATACTTGGACTCCAACGGGTACGCTTTAATTGGTCTAGCTTCTCCATTGAAGATGTAATTTCATTACGTCGGGCCAAGCACTCTGCTTTAATAAGGTAAATCTCATCAGTTGCAAGTCCTGTAAAAGGAGCTATACCAGGACCTGCATAACCTTGTTTCATGTCAAAACTCCCGTCATTTTGCTGAACATAATAAATAGACTTTCGCAAATCATTTGCTTCGTATAGATTAATTAGTTCAGAAGTAATTTGGATATAAGTATTAGCACCATTGGCAGTTCCTCTGGTTGTATATGAAACATTATTTAATGCGACCTTTACGTAAATTTGTTCATCATGGTTATATGGGAAAGGAGCAACCCTTGTGTTGTTAAGTGTATTGTAATCTATTAACTTATCATAAAGTTTAAGGCAAGCGTCAGCATGCCTCTCAGCGTTTGAATAATCACCAATACTCAAATAGATCCGGGAATATAAAGCCTCGACGGCTGCCTTTGATGGTCTACTCCGTCCTGCTGGAATCGATGGACCTAGCAAAATTAATGCTTGTGAAAGATCATCAAAGATTTGACTATATACTTGACTAACTGTTGATCTCGGAAGAACCTCATCAATAGAAGGTTTTAATCTTAGTGGCACACCTAAGTCTGATGAAGCAGTTGAAGCATCATATATTGGGGCAAAATTACTTATCAATTCATAATATGCAAAAGCTCTGGAAAAAAGAGCTGTTCCCTTCACACTATTATATTGACTAGAATTACTGCCGTTAACTTCAATTTTGGATAAGCCTTCCAAAACATTGTTGGCATAAAATATACAAGTATAAGGTACATTCCAATGTAAAGACTCCTCTCCTTCGTAAAGATCCTTTGCCCATATGTATGAATTCCTTGCGGTTGGGGTTGTAGCTGCTAGCCAACGCGCATCACTGCTATAATGATACTCATCGGAAGCAAAAACAGCGAGCGCACACGATCTGTTTATATTGAAAAAGTTGTCTAGTATTTTTTCAAATTCATCCAAAGTAACGGGTTGTAAAATGCCACTGCTAGGTTTAGCATCCAAAAAACCTTTGGTACATCCAGAGTTTAGTAAGACTCCAAAATTTATTAACCAAAGTATCATTGTTATTTTATTTTTCATTTGCATTATTTTAAAAGTTTACTTTTGCCCCAAGTGCGATTGTTAAGGGAGTAGGATATCCAGCTTTAACATCGGGGTCTAAATCATGAGCATTTGCTTTCCATAATACCCCAAAGTTGCTGGCATACATATATATATTAACATCGCCAAAAGGAAGATTATGATTTTGCTTTTTTGTGAAACTATAATTCATTTGAACATCCTGTAGACGTATATGGTCACCTCGCTCAATTAGAACTGCTGAATTGGTATAGAAGTTAGTACGTATACTATTTGCGGGATAAACTAATGATGGAACAGACGTGGACGACTCATCTCCGGGCTTTTGCCATCTGTTTCTATAATCTGTTTGAAGAAAATTAACAGCGCTAGCATTATAAATTGTAGAATTATTGAGGGATAGTCTTCTAAAATAATAATTAAACTTATAACTGATGTTAAAGGATAACTCCAATTTCTTATAAGAAAACGTATTTCTAAGACTTCCATATATTCTAGGTGTTCTTGAACCAAAAAAATCAAGCTGATTACGATCGTTTGAGTTAGTTATCTTTGTATAATCCAGACTAATATTACCATCTAAATAACCTTGAGGATTCCCAGAACCATCTAGCCCAGCCCATTTGTAGGCAAACATAGAATTGATGGGAAATCCAATCAATGGAGAAAGCGTGATCGGAGAAACTACGTTTGAGTTAGTTCCTACATTTACCTTATACTCAGTAATTTTATCCTTATTGTAATTAAGAATATAAGTGGTTCGCCACTGAACGGTGCCGTTTAAATTTCTTGAATTTATCTGGAGATCAATCCCTTTTGCATGGGTATTAGCTGTATTGCCTGTAAATTGTGAAACACCTGTCTGTGGGGCAAGCGGGCTATTGGCAATTAAATCAATCCCATCTTTAATGTAATATTCTAAACTTCCTGAGATAATGTTATTCTTTAATGAAAAGTAAAGCCCAAGGTTTATGTTTTTAACTCTTTCCCATCGTAAATTATCATTCGGGGGATTCAGAATATCGTAGTATAAAGAATTTAAGTAAATATTTGTTGAACCTGCTGACGCTGGAGTTGCAGTTAAATATGCAGATAATGAATTGTTAACATTTCCATTATAACCAAAACTCGCTTTAAATTGGACAGATGACAACCATTTTACATCGTAGAAATCCTCTTTGTGTATGTTCCATGCTATTCCTGCAGACCATAAAGGAACACCTTTTTGATTGGCTTTTACCCCAAATAGATTTGATTTATCTTTTCTATAACTACCATAAATTGTATAAGTATCTTTATAGGTATAAGATGTATTTCCATACCAAGATACATATCGATCCTTAATAGATGATTGAAAGGGAACTTGTCCAATTCTACCTAATCCCCCTGTCACGTAATTCTTGTATAAATTAACTGGGTCTATTGGTATATTCGTTTCTATTTCAGGTTTATATCCATATAGATAATATGAATTATTTTTAACACCATTTTCTCTAATTTCAAACCCTGCAATGGCAGAAATTTCATGTTTCTTAGAAAAGATTCGATTGAAATTGAATTGGCCTCTTCCGATATTCTGTTGACTTGATTGAAACGTTGGATTGTATATATCTCCTAATGGAATTGGTCTGGTTATTACGCCTGATGCCTGATTAATTTCTGTAACTCGATTAATTACATCTCTGGTAGAAAATGACTCTAAACTATTTAGGTTGTCAGTTTTTGAGTTGGAATTATAATACTGGTAGTTTAATGAAAAGGATAATGGATCAATTATTTTGAGATCCAAACCTAAGTTTATCCTGTAATCTGTTAAGTTCCGATTTGATGTTGAATATTTATTCCTCAACTCATCAAGGGGACGATACTTCCAATCCAATAATTTAGCACTTTCTGCAGCATCTGTGTACGAATCTCGTAACCCACCACTCACTAACACGGCAGATGCATTTCCTTGATCATCAGACCACTGTTCGTATGGCAAAAACTTCGCTGAGACAAGATTAATAGTATTTAATTTGGATTTTGAAAAGGTTATATCAGTATTCAACTTTAATCGGTTATTTAAAAGGCTATAGCTGTTGCTTCCTTTTAAACTTATTCTTGAATCAGAAAGAGCAACAGAGTTAGGTAGATTTTTATCATAACCACCAGAGAAATAATAGGTTTGATTTGTACCGCCACCTGATAAATCAACATAATATCTTTGGACAGAACTGTTCCTATACAAGTATTGGTTTTGTTGCTTTCTATAGTCAATATTTCTTAGTGCATCAATTTCTAATTTACCCTTGGCTGAATAAGAAGGATCTAATTCTATTTTTTGCAGCGTGGCTACAACTGGAGAGATTACGCTATATCCATCATCAATTATACCTGTATATGCACCGCTATCAAATAGAAATTGCTCGACGTCTATAAACTCGGATGAAGTTAGCTGGGGTTCATAGTATAGGTCTGGTTTATCTCCTATCGTAAGATCAGCCTTCAAACTGACTCTTGGAATATGATTAAGTACTCCCTTTTTTGTTGTAATTACGATCACGCCATTTCCAGCTCTAACCCCCCAAATAGATGCCGCTGCTGCATCCTTTAAAATTGTTATATTTTCAACTGTTTCCGGGTTAATAGTATTTATGTCTCCATCAAATGGAAAATTATCTACTACAATTAACGGAGCAACATCTGAAAAAATAGTGCTTCTTCCTCGGATTGTAACATTACCTTCCGTAAGCAATCCATTTGTAACACCTTTTAGCCGCGTCAATAGGTCAGTGGAGACTGTTCGATTTAGCAGTTTATTATCTATTGTTGTGTAACTACCCGTTGCACGTTCTTTTGGTATTTCCTGATAACCAGTACTCACAATTTCCACCTCATCCAGGTCATCATTGCTCAAAACCATTTTTATAACACCTACATCTTTAGAGGCAGATACTTCCTGGGTTTCGTATCCAAGAAAAGAAATGGTTAGTACAGCTTTTTCATCTATTCCTCTAAATAAAAATTCCCCCTTGCTATCCGTTATTACAGTCCTTGTTGTCCCCTTCACTTTCACAATCGCGCCCACCAGTGGCGCATTATTATCATCAAGCACACGGCCACGCACATCAATTGCAGTAAAAAAGCCAACAACCTGATCACGAAAGGAAGGCTCATTTTTTTTTATGGCAATGTCCCCATCTACAAATGCATATGTTACAGGTAATCCTGAAAGTGCTTTATTCAGTACTTCCTCCAAAGGAACTTTTCGGAAATTCGCAGAAATAATTTCTGCAACGTTTATGGAACTTTCGGCCCAAAAGATCTTGTGTCCCGTTTGCTTTCTTATTGCCTGAAAAAGATCCAGGAGGCTCTTGTTCTTTTTTACATACGTTATCTTTTGGCCAAAGCCTGATGCGTTAACCTGCATTAGGGTAGCTATAAGAATAACCGTGGTTAAGCGCATTATCAAAAGGATTTTAAGGACATGCCTCTTTGGGATGTCGGGTTTAAAACTTACTCTATTCATTTTATCTTGTCTACGACAAGTCACTTAGCAACCGCCAAAAGCACGATTTCGCTTATTGGACAATTTTTTCTAAGTTTGTTTGTCTGGTTTTAGTTGAATTCACAATTTTTATCTAATATTTCAGGCATTGGTCAGGAGTGTTTCCGCACTCCCGACCCTTTTACACCTTTGAGCGCGTGCTATGTCGGTCTACGTATAGTTTTCTTCATCTTTCCATGGTTTTAGTAGTTTAGGAGAGCGCTAACCTTATTTCTTAGCAACAATAATTTTCTTGCCCTGAATATCAAATTTCACATCCTCTGCAGCCAGTTCCAACATTTGTAATACTTTCGAAACCTTTTCATGTTTCGACATCATACCTCCAAAAAGCCTCTTTTTTAGGCCAGGATCTTCATATACAACCTCTATGTCATACCATCTTGAAACGTCGTTTAGGATATCTTCCAGGGATTCATTCCTAAAAGCGAACTCACCATCTTTCCATGAACTAGCAATTTTAGGATCCGGATGAGCGACCTGGATTTGACTTCCTAAAGTAATGGCCTGTTCACCTGGTTTAAGAATTTCAGTTCTGGCAGACATTAACTTTCCAGAATCAGCAATGAGTTCAACACGCACACTGCCTTCTAGTAAAGTTGTTTTATCCGCAGCCTGATTTTCGTAACTACTGATGTTAAAATGGGTACCAAGTACAGTAACAACTTGTTTCCTGGTGGTAACGATAAATGGAAGTTGTTTATTTTTTGATACTTCAAAGTAGGCCTCACCTGTCAAATTAACCCTTCTTGCTTCTACCCCATTAATTGAAGACTTATTATAAGTTAGACTTGAAGCTGAGTTGAGCCAAACCGTTGAACCATCTGGTAAACGAACTTGATAAGTTCCGCCTTTGGGTGTGGTAATTTTGATTCTTCCTGGGCGCTCATTATTAATAATGGTACCGTCATTGTAACTCAATTTAGTGGCATCAATTACAACACCGGTTTTTGAATCATTTAATTGAATTTTCTTTCCGTTCTCCAGAGTTAACAAAGCTTTATTTCCCCCTGGATTAACATCACTAGAATAACTTGTAGGTAAATTGCTCGGATTCGTAAAGAGAACGGCCCAAAAACTAGCTACTACTGCAACCGCAGCAGCAATGAATAGAATTTTAAATGGCCATCCTATAATTTTATATTTTGTAGGAATAAGATACCCTTTGTTTTTATATTCGATCAAGTCTGCTTCTATCTCAAGAAGATCCTGGTTGGTTATACCTTCATAGTTAATATAAGCTTCAACAAGAGCTAACTCTTCCGGTGTACATTCACCGGCTTGAAAACTGCTTAACAATTGTTCTGGATCTTGTTGTTTCATCTAATAAGTAATTATAACCTCTACACAACATTGTGTTAAGTTGGTATTCGAAAAAAATTAAAAAATTGTTAATTAATTGATTTTCGACATAGATATTCGTTCGGATATAAATCTATAGAAATGGAAATATGCTGGAGAGGTTACTTGATGGAAGTTTAGTCCGTAAAATCTTCAATGAACGCTGTAAGTTAGTTTTCACAGTGTTTTCAGGAATATTCAAGTGCTCAGCTATTTCTTGTCTGTTCATAGAATGTTTCCTGCTGAGTTCAAATACAACCCTCATCTTTTCCGGTAGTGCAGCAATTTCTTTTTCTATCAATGTTGATAGATCGTTATGGCGAACCAGGTGATCGGTATTATTTTGAGGATCGTTAAGATATTTACCAAAATTCTCAATATATTTTTTTGAAACCTTCTGATGTTTAAAATGATTTAATACCCGGTTCTTAACTATCTGAACTAAATAAGCTTCCACAACGCCAGTAATGACCAGTGTTGCCCGCTTTTCCCAAATCGCGGTGAAAGCATCGTGAATTAAGTCTCTTGCAAGTTCTTTATCATCTAAACGCCTATACGCAAATGAAAATAGCAAGATATAATACCGATCTAATATTTCTGCAAATGCATGTTCATCATCCTTACTTAATAGCAAAATAAGTTGATTGTCAGCAAGGCCCTTATATTCAGCTTTTAATCCCATATTCTAACCGAATTAGACGTCCAATTGGTACTGCAATTACTTGATTTTTATTCATGTTTAAACATTTAAATCTCATTCATTCTGTTCTTTTTAAATTGACACTGAACAACTATTCACTACATCTAATTTTAATGACAACAACGCTTAAACACATATACCAAATAAATAAAAACTGCCTCTGTGACATCAAAAATAAAGATACAGCCTCTAATCCTGACGCGTACGAAAAATACCATGAAACGGATTTCGAGTAATTGAATTATTTGAAAAAAAATAAAATTTTTGAATTGTAGGTCTAAAATTCTGATAAGCTATAGAATGAATAAGCCCGTTTTGAACTCTGTTCATTTTAGTTCAGCTATAAATTCTACCTAAACAAGCTATGTTAACCAGCATTTTTTATTAAGCAACGTGATGGCGTAAGCGCTTACACCATCCACTACTGCTGTTACGGCTGTGAGAAAAGCCATTTGAATATTTTTGTTCAGTTAGTGTTTGATGTTATACATTAGTCTGGTCCACGAATAGCAAGTGTAGACTCATCATTAATTTCGTGGTAAGGAAATTGGGTCAGTTTCATATTACTTTAAGTTGGTTACTTGATAATATGAGCCTTTAAGAAAAGGAAGCTGAAAAAAGATTGGGCTTCACTGCTTCTGCGCAAGGTACCACCAGGAACCCCTTAGATTCTACACGAGAATCCAAGTTGACCACAGAAGACTAAAGTGAAGCCCAACCGTAAATATATTTTATATATCGTAAAGATACAATATACCTTAGGTATGGGCAAATCACTCAAGCTCTCGCGGTCATACTGGCGGTTTTTGCGCAAGACTCTTAAGTAAATATATTAATTGATTATTTCGTAATCAATTAGCTTAAAACAAATATAACAAATATTCTTCAATAAGACACATATGTCCTAATATTTTTTTTATTCTATTCTCACCTTAGTTGGGTGATAAAAAACTATAGAGATCAGGAGTATTTAATCAAGGTTGGAAAGCGAATAGTTGAAATTCGAAAAGAAAAAGGAATTACTCAAGAGAAGCTCGCAGAATTATGTGAACTTGAAGTTAGGCAAATTGGCCGAATAGAGAGAGCAGAAACCAATGCAACCATTAGTATAGTCAAAGCAATTGGGACAGCTTTAGATGTTCAAGCATCAGAAATTCTGGATTTTGATTAAGATCTATTCTTTCAAATATCCTTTGTGTTTAAGTTTACCAGCTACCTTTTCACCTATTTGTTTAGCCCACTCCTGACCTGCAAGCATCGACTCCTGAATAACCAGAAGCGTTTTCTCAGCATTTTTTTATCTACAGGGGACTCAAAAAAGCGATAATTCCGAGCAAATCTGCCTCAGTTAAATACTTCTGGTGTATGTGTAATATCAAATTGATAAGTGTTGAAGAACTTGCAAAGTTGAAGAGCCTTTGTTATTTTCACTGAAAATATGGGATAAACATGTAAAACTATAATAGATCAACAAGTAGAAGATGGTTTTATTCATCTTAGCTCGTTCAATCCTGACAAAACAAGGGATAAAGGCTTCACCTAATAACTTGATGATATACAGACAATTGTCAATATAGTAAGAATAATTAACGAACCTTAAACAAAACAAACAATGAAAAAATCAATTTTAACGCTTTTAACAATATCGCTATCAATCTGCGCCTTTGCTCAGGAAAACGATTACTCAGGAGCCATAGGCACGAAAACTGAGTCAGTAACAGAATCAAACAACAATAAGAATTCCCTTTGGTCAAGCGCAACCGCTTGGGCAAATTCTGTCTCAACCGATTATCAAAAAAAGATTTTATCTGAAGACAAGGATAACGGCACGATAATTTTAAAAGTGGAGTCTTATCTTCCGTCAGGAACGGCAGGGATAAATGAATACTCTAAGATCAAAGTGATAATGAACGTTAAAATAGACTGTAGAGATAAAAAATACCGGACAATCTTGTCCAACTTCACATCTGCCATAGGGATAGATAGATCGGTAGAGGTAAATAATTTACCAGCAACACAACTAGAGAGCATGATGAAAGAACTTCAGTGTATTAAAGATCTATCTGTTCGTGATTTTAAAAACGAGGCAGCTTGGAATATTGACAATATACTTTCTGCTAAAAACAAATATTTAGCAAGAGTAAAAGATGATCAGGAAGCAATTAGTTTGCAGGACGTGGGATCAAAATCAGGTGCGAAAGAAGTAAAAAAAAGAACCGCATGGATAGCGGCGAATAATGAGACAATCTCTTTCCTGGATTTTATATTAAAAGGATTTGGAAAAAAAACGGACGAAATAAACGCAAGTCTTAATAAATCAATGAAAATTTCAGACGATTTCTAAGCAACAACTATCATAAAAGGATCTAAGCTATCAGACCTGGTTGCTCCATCTGAAAATGTTTACTACTCTTTAGCGGAACTTACTGGGGCTGGAGGCACCTGCCATTCTCGGTTCATATTAACCTCACTCTATTTCTTGCCGGTGAATTTAATATGAACCGAGAATAGCTTTCTAAAAGGACATCAATTCGTGTCATCCGGGTTCGAACCGTCAACCCAAAAACCTTCAGTCATATCATTGATACATAACCATTAAAATTTTATCTATATATTGTATCAATTAACTTTATTTCTCAATAACGCTTTCATCTCCAATGTTTAAAAGACTAGTAAAAGAGAATGGCATTGTGATATCAATCTTTTCAATTGCGAAGAAAGCGCTTCCTTCGTAATCAACCAAGTATTGTACATAAAAAACCACGTATGCCAAATCAAACCAAATTGGAGCTGTTAAGCTTTGGAGATCTACTATGCACTGACTTTTCCCCCTTAAACATTACGACTACATTGCAGACAAAAACCATTGATAACCTGAAACAAGAAATTTTTATCGAAACACAAAGGATTATTAATGAATTTAAAAATGTAACCTGCAGAAATTATGAGGAATACCATCTGGAACGATACATACAAACACATCAACGTGAGGCCATAAATTTAATGGACAAAACAAGCCAGTATTTACAAGGTTTAGATCAGGGAATAATTGGGCAAAACATTTATGAACAAGCTACTACCCTATATCAATCTATAATATCAGCACTTGAAAACATACTCAACTACATTGAAAAAGAACAATGTAAATATTTTGACCTGAGCGTATGTGTTCCGGATACCTACCGGATAGGATCGGCCGAACTTTTAAAGGCTAATCTTAATATATTGACAGCCAAATTAAAGAGCAAAGCTATTGATCCTGCTTTACAACAGATCATCCTGAATTACATTACTGCCTACTGTAGCAGGCAAAGTTGTAGTTACAAACAATTGATTTATACCAAATTAATCATGAGTTGTTTACTTGAACAACTTTCCATAAACAAAGATATTGACTGGGACAAGAAGATGATGATAGGCTTGATTTACCTCAATTTTAATACCGTCACCTTCATTACTTATTGCAAACGATATATTGCCGTATCGGTATCTGCAGAACCTACATTTACCACACAAACGGCTAAGTTTAGCTGGTATATAAAGGAGATAAAGAAAATACACCTGAAGCCAAATGTTGCTTATAAAATCAGCAGAAAACCTATTTCGGAGTTGTTACTCGATTACATTAACCTGGAACAACTGCACATGCTGGAAGTACAAAATCAGTCTCATGAAAAACAACCTGTAAAGGATTTAACCGAACGGGTGGAAAAAATTGACTTTAAGCTTCCACTTAACCTCAGTGTTGAACAACTGGGGCTTTTTACAGAACTCTTCATGCGGGCTAAAATATTACTTATTGAAAAAGGGAAAATCATGACCACCATGAACTTCTTTTCGCAACATGTAACCACTATTGGAACCGACCAGATCAGCGCACTGAGCTTAAATAAAAGCAGAAGACCCAATGTGCGTACTACCCAATGGATGAAAGAAATGCTCAAAACTATGCACAAAGTGCTGGATGACATAGAAGCCGAATAAAAATATTTTCTTCGTTTTTAGTGCATTTAAAGGGGGGTAAGCTGGGGTTAACTTAACCCCTTACCCCTTATCAGGTGGCAATATTGATTCAATTTGTTACAGGTTACAGACAGGGTGTTAGCTGGCCAGCCACCCGGGAAGAACCTGCAACATACAGGCTTAGTCCTGCATGTAATTAACAGATTCATTCATTTTTTAAAACCTATTATTATGGGAAGATTATCAAGAGGCTACCTGGGCGGATTCCAGGGGCAATTAGGAACAGCATACGGCTGTTTCTGGAGGCTGATGGACTTAATTAAAGCCATGCCAAGAAAAGTAAAAAGACCAGCAACAGAGGCTCAGCTACCTGCAAGGCTGAAAATGGCTTTAATCACTTCATTCCTGGGCAGATTAAGCCATATCATCGACATCGGCTTTAAAAATGTTGCAGGACCTGGGCAGTCGGCAATGAACGCAGCAGTATCGTATAACCTAAATAATGCCGTTACGGGCACATCGCCAAATTATACGATAGACTTTCCTAATCTAATGGTTACTAAAGGAAAGCTGGCGCAGCCTTACCTGATGGAGCTGGCTGTTGATACCCCGGCAGAGATCACTTTTAAATGGAAGGAAACTACATCAGATAGCAATGGTAAGCCTACAGACAAAGCTATCTTTTTTGTCTTTAATCCTACAAAAGGTCAGTCTGTTTCTCTGACTGGTGTTGTTACCAGATCGACGCTGGAATATGCGTTGTCCATACCACTCGATTTTTCCGGCGACACTGTACAATGCTACATGAGCTTTGTAAGCGCAGACGGTAAACTGGTAAGTGACAGCCTCTACATCGGTGGCATTCAGACGCTTTAATTAACCGGTTCCTTTTAGGGGAAGGTGGCGTCTTGATAGACCTCACCTTCCCTGATAAGGGATATCCAAACACAATAAATTAAAGACATTATGAAAACTACATTTTTAACAAAACACGGTCGTTCCGGGCTTATTAAGCTGCTTCCGGATATTCTTTTTTTGGGGTTACTGCTATTGATATGGTTTACAGCACCACAGATAATGCAATTTGAAGACAGTAACACTGGCTATATAGATCCTTCTATCTGGTTGTTGGTACTTCTGGCGCTAATCTGCTTCCTGATATTGTTGCCTTTGTGCTGGTGGCTTTTACAGCGCTTCTGGATGGTTATAGGTTTGCCCACTTTGGGGCTGATGGTTTCACAATTCAAATTATTAAAGTTATGGCAACAGTTAGGATTTTACTTTTCGTGTTTTGCTTTGCTTTTGCTAACTGGCCTGGGCTGCCTGGCGATAGTGTTGTAAGCAATGAGCCCATTGTTGCCATCGCACAATCGCAAATAGGAGTTAAAGAAGCTACAGGTAATAATGATGGCGTTGAGGTGGAGGCTTACCTGGCTGCAACCGGACTAAAAAAAGGCGAGCCCTGGTGTGCAGCCTTTTTAAGCTGGGTGTTTAAACAAGCAGGATATGAACAGCCGGTTACGGGGTGGTCCCCTGCCCTGTTTCCATTGGCCAGACAGGTCAAAGTACCAGCGCCCGGGATTGTATTTGGTATTTACTTTCCTTCCTTAAAAAGAATTGCGCATTGCGGCATTATTGAACAGGTTAAGGGCAATTTCATCTTCGGTATTGAAGGAAACACCAATTTAAGCGGATCAAGAGAAGGTAATGGTGTACACAGGAAGTTAAGACATGTAAAATCTATTTATCGTTATGCTGACTGGATCAGCAACAATTCAAAAAAGAAAGGAGATACACAATGACATATAGTGCAATGATACGGAAAGTAAACAGGATGCGTAAAATAAAGGGGGTTGCTAAGCTGCTGGAACTACGCAAATTAGTGTTAAAAGAAGGTGAACGCCTCTTGAAAGAGCATAATAAGCAACAAAAACGTAAAAATAAAGAGGATGGAGGTATGTCATGTGGTATGATATCAAAAGACCAGTAATAGTTGCTTCGGTAATTTTAATGTTTTGTATCGGGTGTACCTTGTTAAAAAAAAGCACAAAAAACACACAACAAAATAGACAGGAGAGCAACGAACAGACCTACCTGGGGCGTGTAGATTTAAAAACTGCCAACAAAGAGACTAAAATTTACAGCTTTTGGAAAGACAGTTTGTTATACCAGTACCAGCATATCCTTGAAAATACGCAAGAAGCAAAACATACTGAGCTTGGAGGTCATAAAAACCAGGTTTCTAAACAGCAACAAGAATTGAAAAAAACAGAGCCTCCGGATTTATGGATATATGGAACAATTGTAATAGCAGGATTTTTAATTTTCGCCGTTAGATTTTGGCTTAAAAGGACAAAATGAAAAAGGCGTGTGTCATAAACACACGCCATAAAGTTAGGCATTCAAGCCCCCGTCGATGGTGATAGCAGTTCCTGTAATGTATTTCCCCTCCCCGCTTGCTAAAAACGCCACCAGTCCGGCAATGTCTTCCCCGGTACCGTATTCATCTACTGCCATTCTACCGCGCAGTAGGTCGGCAAGTTCAGTGTCATCAGGATTCATATCGGTGTTGATCGGGCCGGGCTGTACCAAGCTCACATTGATCCCCTTTGGTCCCAAATCTCGGGCAAGCCCCCGGGTAAACCCCTGCAATGCCGACTTACTCATGGTATACAATGTAGTTTGCGCACCAAAGGCATTGTCAGCCATATTACTTCCAATAGTAATAATACGCCCACCTATCGGCATATGCGCTACGGCCGCCAGTGCTGCCACATAAACTGCCCGTACGTTCACCGCCATAATCTCATCATAATCGGCAATGGTGTGCTCCTCAAAAGGGCTACCCAGATAAATGCCTGCATTGCTGACCAGGATGTCAATCCTACCAAAATCTGCTACCGTTTTATCCACTGCTGCCTGTAGCTCTGCGGGCTGTGCACTATCAGCGGCAATCGCTACCGCAACACCACCCGTACCAGCAATTTCGGCACTTATTGCTTCAGCCTTTTCAACGGAACGGCCATAAGTAAATACCACCTTTGCGCCTTCTGCGGCTAATCTTTTTACAATAGCAGCACCAATACCACGACTTCCTCCAGTTACTAAAGCCACCTTATTTTCTAACCTTTTCATAATTTATTTTTTTAATACCACTCAAAACTAGCATCATTGCTATAAATTTGTAAGTAAGCAACTAATTGTTAGGTACTAACAAAAAAGTAAGAAATGAGAAAAGAGACCTCCACCAATTCCTTGAACGAAAAGATGATTTTAGACGGCTGTGGAATGGCCAATGCCCTGGCAGTTGTTGGCGGAAGATGGAAGCCCGCCATTCTTTGCAGACTCGTCCACGGCACGATGCGATATGGCGAACTTAAAAAATCCATTGTGGGTATATCCGAGCGAATGCTGGTTGCCCAACTTCGTGAGTTGCAAAAAGACGGCATCATTGAACGGGTAGTGTACCCCGAAGTTCCTCCGCGGGTTGAATATCATCTCACAGATTTCGGGCAAACGATGAAACCAATGTTAAATGCGATGTCTGACTGGGGGAATCGACACAAGAGTTACATCAAACCGACAGAAACAGCAACAGTTTACCTCTGATTCTTTCACTTGATTAAAAGTATGGAATTATTCCAGTATTAAGACTGTAGAGGTTCACTTAAACTGCTTGTCAACATTAGCCTTTACTCTGGCTTTGTCTGTCATCTTAGTTACTTAGTTTTTTGAAGGAGGAGGAAAACCTTGGTATGCTTATTCAGGTTATCTTTCCTTACATGATTTTCTTATCTCACTGGTGGTATATTTTCTTCGTTAACTGAATTCTTCTTACGTTTCCAATAATACTTAATTGCTCCTGATATCCCTCCTACAAAAGACGCCATTTGAAATAAAGGGAATAAAGGATGCTCGAATATATCTAATCGGTAACGTAGAAATGCGAATCCTCCAAGAATAATCAAGATAATTCGTAGGCGTCCATATTATAAATTCAAATTTATCTTTAGCTCCGAAGAACTATAACCCCCAAGATAACAACACCAATATATATCATAATAAATCCACCAACCAACGTTATGTCGTTAATTGGATGAGGTATATTAGTTGTAAATCCCAGTCCTGCGCAAAGCCATCCACCGACCATTAATCCAATACCAATTAGTTTAAACGTATTTCTCATAAGAATCTATTATATCCTCAAATTTATCATTTATGACATATGCCCCTCATTACTTATCGTAAATCATGCAGTAAACATCAGCGATTATCTGCCAATACAAAAAATAAATCCAACTGAAAATCAATAATTTGACTAGCTTAAGATACAAATTAAAAGCAGCATTTTAATAAGTATAACTAACTATTGATAAGTAATTTAAGAGCTGCAACCTAAACAAACATAATTCCATTTTTGACATTTAGATGACTAAATACATTACTGCAAATCAAATCACTAAAGTAATAGAAAGCTATTAGACCCTATCTTCGATCAGCGGAATTAATATTCTTTTTTTCAAGCAAATACTTTCTTTTAGCCTTTAAACTCTCAATTAATCGTATTGCCATAAACTCAAGCATTGCCCCTACTTTTTTCTCTTCCTGGGTAAAGCAATCCAGATATATTTTTTTATCTACCTGGTTTATAAAAATTGGTGGCAAACCTCTTTGTAATAGAATCAGATTCATAAAAATCCGTGCGATCCTCCCATTTCCATCACCAAATGGATGTATAGAATTTAAAAACACAAAATGAAACCTAGTTGCTATAGTTAATGGGTGGCTTTCTATGCTTTTGGAATTCACATTTTTTAAAGCTTCATTTGTTTCTTTTATCAGAGAAGCCATTCCAGAAGCTACCTCCTTCGGCTCTAAATACATATGCTCTTTGCCGTCCGACCGGTAAGTTCTATTTTCAAATATTTTATACTTCCCTGGATCATAATATACGTCATCCCCCCACTGGGCAGGATTTTTCATTAGCTCTTTGTGTAGTTTCTTTATATTAGCTTCGGTGATTTGCTCTGATGTATAATTCTCAAATACAATATCCAGAACCTTCTTGTGATTCAAGATATCCAGATAATCGGAAATTGCAGCATCCTTTGGGCTCACAAAATCTTTTAATATTTGCACCGTTTGTCCGTGAGATATTTTGTTACCTTCAAGATTATTCGACGCATAAGTAAAATCGACTTTTACTTTCTCTAGATATTCTTTATCCCATAGTTCTGGATGCGGCTCAAGCTTAAGAATTTGCTTATGAAGTTTGTTTATTATTTTAAATTGATCTTCTATAGCCATTTAGATAAACTTTACATCATAATCAAAACCTTTGGTCTTAATTTTCTGAAGCCACCTCTTATAAAGATTTTTCCCAATTACTATTTTACCATCCTTGACTGCTAATGTCTCACCAAATATGAAGTTTTTCAGATCCTGACGATATTCCTTTCTAAGATCAGTAATGAAGATTACTTCTTTATTTTCTGGTAATTGAATTAGTGTATTTATTCTTCTGGAAATACGATCTATTGGGTTCATAAAACACTATAAAATAAAATGCAGTTCAAAAATACCGAAATTATGTGTGTATTGCAAAGGAAGCCATTTCTTAGTTTATATACCTAACTTAAAAAATCAGGTTGAACTCGCTTTTCGCACGCACCAGGTAGTCATACTTCTTATGTTCTGAACGTTAGTGGTCTTGATGGGCTCGTGAAGTTCGCCACCAATTTTTTTAGTCAATCTGAGCAGCATCTCCTGGTTCACCAGAAAGCGCTCTGATCCATCCGGAAGCAAATACCGCCCGTTTCCTATAAATCTAACTAGTGATTCAATACCAATCTCCGAGGCGAGCCTGCAGAAAAAATATCCACCGGGTTTAAGCACATCCCACATGGAATGCAGCATGGATTCGAAATGACTGAGGTTTTCTGCAAAGTGTAATACAGCACTACTTATGACTAAATCAAAGGTTTCATTTTTAAAGGGCAGTTGCTCCACAGAAGCTACCTTAAAGTTCTCTTGTGGATCAACTTGGGGAAATCGGGCTGCGAGGCTTCTTAGATGCGTGATGGCATCTGGGCTTTGATCTATGCCAAAAACATTTGCTCCGCTTTTCAATAGATACAGCAGGTTTCTACCTGTCCCGCAACCGGCATCTAAGATCATGTCACAATCGTCGTAAGTGCCTTTAAGTATCTGGTCAAATAAATAAATGTCAATATTTCCAAAAGTGTCCTGAATGTGCTGCTTTTTCATCTCCGGGCAAAGATAGCCACAAGCTACCTTACATTAAAACGTTATTCAATCCGCATATCAATGAATTAATCGTTTTTAAGATTATAGTCAAGAATTTGTCAGGAATTTCTTTTTAAAAATCGATTTCATCGACGGTCCTAGGCAATCTCTCGTACCGGTAATCAGTAACATTACGTATTTCGCTGGAGAAATTGATTCCAATTAATTCAATGTGTTTTTCTTCAATTTCGTAGGGAGTATAGTACTTCTTAAGATGGATTTGCTCCAATGCAGATTCAGCGCTCCCGTCCAACTTCAGTTCTAGAATATATACATAATCTTCAAGATTCAGGATAATGTCTGCCCGTCCTGTTGCCTGAACTTCATCACCCTTGACCTGATTGCTGAATATTGAACGTAATACCATCAGCAGTGGCACGTGATAAGACTTCTCATTCTTTTCAAACAAGAAGTAAGAAACACAACTAAACAAGTGCTCAACATTCCTAATGAACTTTTTAACATCACCTTCTTCTAAACTCTTTTTAATAGAGAATGAGCCTGCTCCAATTATCTTTTTGACTTCTTTCTCCAGGTCTTCCTTGCTGAGCATGACGCCCAGCAATTCGTTTACCTGCATACGTTGCAGAGAATTTTCGCACATGCAGACGTTATCGCTTTTGTCCCTGAGTCGTTTGAGCAGGGAATATTTAAAGTAGAAGGGTTTTGTACTTTTGACGCACAACTTGCAATAGCATGGAACCAATTCTTCAAATTCCAGTCCTTCATACAGGTTATTAATATTGTTGAATGTTGAGCGGATACTGGCCAGATAACCCTTTTTGTCCTCGCCCGAGACGCTGACCGCAATTTCCTTTTCTTCTTCGTCCAACCTGACCAGCGCTGCAGCACCGTAACTTTTGTCTCCCATGACAAGACCACTCCTCCACATCAAATCATCTGAGATTTCCAGATGCCTTCTGACCATGAACTTCGGCAATACGGCTTTCGGCAACAACGTGGAATATTTGAACTTGAAGTTCAGTGGCATTCTCATATTCATGTTGATATATGGTTCCTCTTTTTTCAGCAGGTCAGGTATCAGATAATTGCCTTTATCAAATTCGTAACACAATTCAAACTTGGTCATCAGGGCCATCAGAAAGGCATATTTGCGGTGCGGGTATTTTACAGGATCAAGGATCTGACCAAGGTCTGAGAGGCTGAATCGTCCAAAAGTCCCGGCAACGGTTTTAGAGTTGATGATCGCATAGAATGCTTCAGTCAACCAGGACGGATTAATTACATTGGTTTCATTGAGCTGTGCATCAGCAAAATAAGTGACCACGCCGAGTTCATTGAGCCAGCCGATCAATGTATCACGGTGATTCTCAAATACCCCGTGTTTATCACAAAGTTGTTCATACATATCGTAATGGATATAATCTTTCAGCAGGCTTCCTTTGCGCATGTCCTCAAGTTCTTCTTTCACGGCAAGCCAACTGTTGCTCCAGAGCGTCCGGGCATGCAGTATCCCAGAGATGGTATTTTTAAGTAGTTTCTGTACGTCATCTAGCCCCTCACCTGTTTTGCAGGAAATGCGGGCATATCTACCTTTGAGATTATCGTACTTAGTGTCCAGGAAACGGATATTTTCACGGTCTGAGGGGTGTTCATCTATCTTATTGGTAACTATCATTACTGGGGAGTCACCGCCAAAGACTTTAATCATCTTTAGCCATTTTTCAGTATCTGTTTTTTCCCTGGCATTTAGTAGCAGAATGTATACACTGTTTTGGGTGAGAAACAACTGGTGGGTATGGTGCATGATGTCCTGTCCACCGAAATCCCATATCTTCATGGTGATAGCAAGATCCTGCATACATTCCGCGATATTAATACCATGGGTCTGAGATTGATTAGGGTCAAATTCCTCTCCTTTCAGGTATTTCACAAACGAGGTCTTCCCAGCTGCACCTTCTCCGAGGATGATGACTTTAATTTCGTTGATGGCTCTTGATCCGCCTTCCAGAGATTTCAGATAATCCAGTATTGCGCCGTTGTTCTGCCGCAAAAAGATGCTGGGTACGTTTTCTATTGGATTGTTCTCAATATTATAACCTGAGTAAATGTCCCTTGTGATCTCCATCTCGGATTCGCAGAGCCAAGCTGGAAAAATGCTGATCTGGTTACCAGAGATATCTAGATATTCCAATTGACTAAGATTTTTGATGGCGTTAATGTCTGAAATACCCGTGGAACCTAAGTGAAGTGTTCGCAAGTTGACTAGTGATGATAGGAAATGTAGGTCTCTGAGTTTCGTACCCGAGAGATACAACTTCTGCAACCCGGTACATCTACTTAATGAGGCAGAATCAAGGATCGAGGTATCTCGAAGGCCGAGTTCAGTAAGTGAGCTTAGCTCGACAAGTGGCGAAAGATCCGGAATAAGCAATTTGGTCATGGTCAGCGCTTCCAGTTTCTGCATCTTTGTCAAGGCCCTTAAATCGGATATTTGGTTATAAGAAATCTCCAAAGTTTTCATCATTGTGCAATTTTCCAGTCCAGTCAGATCTACAATATCGTTAATCACAAGATTAAGGGCAACCAACTGATTCAGGTGCCTGACCGGGCTGATATCTGTGAGACCGTTGTGGTATAAGTTCAGAAAACGAAGGCTTTGGAGAATAGAAAGGGGCTGAATATCCTTGATCTTATTGGTAGCAAGTTCCAGTATTTCTAGCTTCTGCAATCCAGCCAATTCTGGAAGTTCAGTAATCCGATTTTCTGACGCTTCCAATGCGTTAAGCATCTTGAGATTTTGGAGTGGGCTCAGGTCATGTATTAAATTTTGACTGATTTTAAGAGCAGTTAATTCGTTTAAATGTGCAAGCGGTTCCAAGTCGGTAATCTGATTGGTATCCAGATTAAGATAATCGAGGTTTGTCAGGTTTTGTAAGACGCTGATGTCGCTCAACTTGTTATCACTCAAGTTAAGTTCTTTCAACTGATCCAGATTTTGAAGCGCTCCGATAGATTCCAGAAAGTTTTTACTGGCAGAAAATTTTTCAAGTCCGGTAAGCTGTTCGAGTTCTTTAGGTAGCACTTCCATTTCCACACCATTGATCACCAGCTCAACGATAATACCCTCCTTTTGTTCAAATCCATTTTTACGGGTATTCTTTATCTCTGTCAATTCAATGTCCAAGGCTATTTCAATTGCAGCCAGTGCAGCCGCTTGTGAGGGTATTAATTCCATATTGGTACTGTTGTGGTTTATCTGGTTTTTATTATCAAATATAAGATTATTATTGTGTTGTTATTTCTGGCTTGCGTCAGTGTTCAATGCAGTTAACCAATGTTTCAGTTTCAGATTTACTGGTTAACATACAAACGTAAGCATCGTGATTATCCATCTGATCTATCTAAAAATCTTCCGACCATATGACCACTTTTTTGGCAATTCTTCACGCTATTACACAAAGAAAATTAGCTCTATCCACAAATTCTTATCATCACAATGAATTGCAGACCCGTTCCGCGGAACACTATCGCATTTCTAAGACTTAAAAGCTAATGAAGTTCGATGAAATTTTTAAATACTCTGTATAAACAGCTACCACTAGTACCTAGAAAAGTGCCTTACGTGATAGCGTTGTGCTACCATAGTACAAACCTTATTACTAATCCGTTCTTTTGTAGATTTAAGTTGCTTAACTATTTCACTTCGCTTATAAAGACACTCTAAACGGCTGATATCTTGAGAAAATGTATTTTCAGTTGTAGCATAAAGTGCCCTAGGGATTATTAGATCCTTATCTCCCTGAATATCTAACCGAGACACGTTTAAGTCCCAGAAAAGTTCTTTAGGGAACATTACCGCTATATTATCTACCGATTTCATCTATACTAAGATATGGATTCAATTTTAGTAAATAAGTAAAAATTAAAAGATATAAATCTACTTATGAATCACGTACATTTCCTATCTAATTCTAGTTACGAACAAATACAGAATACCTTATAACAAAACAATACGTGGATGACATTGAGCTACCGATTCTATTTAAACATGGTATTTCTTGGTATATTTGTTTAGCCCTTAATACAAATTAACGTGAACGAAGAGACTAATCCACCTGTTGATCGCCTTGAGATCCAATTAAAAGAATATCTATATAAAAAAACAAACTATGCTGTCATGTTATCTGCCAGTTGGGGCGCTGGAAAAACGCATTACCTGAGGAATACGTTTTTACCTAAAATAAGTGATACTGGTTATAAAGGCTTAATAATTTCGCTATTCGGCGTGAGTAGTATAGACGACCTGAAAGACAAGATTTTTCTTGCTTTGTATCCAATCCTAGAGAATAAGAAATTAAAAGCTGGAGCTACAGTTGCGAAATTCATCTTAAAATCCGTTGATGTCACCAGAATTTTTGGACAGGGATTAATAGATGCTGCTTATGAAAATTTCGAGGACTTAAACGAAGAAATGTCGGAACAAAAACGAGATTGGCTACAGCTTGATAAATTACTTATCTGTTTTGACGACCTTGAGCGGGCAGATCCAAATCTTCTTAAAGAAAACCAAATCCTGGGATATATAAATTCCCTTGTCGAAGAAAGCAATATAAAAGTAATTATCCTGGCTAATGAAGGGAAGAACATGCCTGCCAGTTTCCAGGAAATCAAAGAAAAGATTATTGGAAATACTATACACTTTCAACAAAACTTCAGCACTACTTTTGAAGCGATGATAAAAGGTTTGCAATTCTCAACGAATGCTTACGTCGAACACCTTCGTGCAAATGAATCATTGATCTTGAATTTTTTAATGAAAGAGAATGGCCAGCACATCAATTATAGGACACTCAGTTATTTTCTTTCAAATTACGGTGCAATATGCCATTATATACAAAAAGGTTTCACAATTAGCGACTTGAATGAGGTAAAACATGAAATTCAATTCAAAGTATTGAGGTTTTGCCTAATGATTTGTGTAGAGCATAAAAAGGGTAAACTAAATTATAACGAAAAGCAAGGACTAGATAATAATGCGGATTATGCCTTAAGGAAATTGTATGAATCAAACAAAAATGCCACACCAAAAAACTATGGTGAACAAATTATGGAAGATTACTTTCCAGATGAAGACTACTTACATTTTAAAAGTTTGTTCAACTATCTTACCGGAGGTGATTATTTTGATGAGAACCAGTTCTTTAACGAGCTATGTGAAATCTATCATGTAAGAACAAATAATATACCGGAGGCTTATAAAACTTACAACGCCCTTTCTGCAGCTAAATATAAGAACCTTTCAGACAATGAATACCTAATTTTAACCCGAAAATTAAGGGATTTTGCATTTGCAGGGCACTATGACTTAGAAATGTATATCTCTCTTTTTTATCTGATAGTTCGGGATGGCAATGTCCTAAATCTTGACCTACAAAAGCTAACAGATCGATTCATTCGTACACTTAAAAAAATGACTTATAGATATACGCATCCCGAAATACTAAGGAGACACAATCATGTCTCTACAGACGGACCGTTTTACATATACTATGAACAACTCTTTAAGGTTATGGAATCGGTTAACAGGAAGGCAGGAGAAATCATAAATCAAAGAAATTCAGAATTTGCTGAACGAGAGTTTAAAAACAATTATGATGCATTCCATGAAAGCATCATGCAACAGATAAAAAATGAAGACGGAAATGTTTCCTTATCAGGAATTAACCCTAGAATGATTTTTAACGTATTCAATAAGGCTGACAATAAAAAGAAGTCGAAAATTATATTGCTTTTTGTAGTTTTATATAGCACATATGACCGAAATTTTGAGCTTGAGGATAGGGATTTTTTGAAAGCTTTGGATGAACTTCTAACAATAAAGCAAAAGCAAGTGAAGTTAAAAAACATTAGTGGTGCATTGTTTCTCGACCTTCAAAACGAAGTAAAAAAGAGAATAGCGATGCGGTTACACACATAAATTTACCGATTGTCATATTCGAATATACAATATAACAACTTATAGACCCACCCAACGTTTATGTCAAAATTAGATGATTTAAAAAGCCATTTAAAGAAAGGAAATATCTACAAGAGGGATGAACTGCAAAAGTGGTCAAGTTCTATTGATAGACATCTTTCTGAGCTCACGGGCGATGGTATTTTGAAAAAGGTTGGCCCGGGATTATACCATTTTCCGAAGAAGAACGCTTTCGGTTTTGAGCCGCCTTCTGATCAGTTGCTGATTAAGAAGTTTTTGGACAACGACAATTTTCTGATTACTTCCTTCAACTCCTTTAATGCATTGGGTGTGGGAACTACACAGCTGTATAATACACAGACCGTATACAACCATCTGCGTAGTGGTGATATTAAACTAGGTAACAAATTATTCACTTTCAAAAAAAAATCAGCCTTTCCAAAGAAACCAAGCAAGGAGTTTCTAATAGTTGATCTGATCAATAACCTGGATTACCTGGCAGAAGATCAACCGAAAATACTTGAAAAGGTCTTTAAAAAAGTGATGAGCTTAGATCAGCATTCACTAGGGCACGCTATTGAGAAATATGGTACACCAAGAACAAGAAAACTATTGGCCACGGCCTATCCCACTACAGGTAGAAATAAGAATACCAATATAGATAAGCTTGAAAACTTTGACACTGGTCCATTAAATTTGCTTTAATTGAGCTGATTGCTATACAAATCTAGGACCTTCTTTAATAAAGCGGAGGTTTTTATTGATACTTGTATTCACTGTAAAGACTAAAGTTCTTTTCAAATTCATACGTTCCCTTGATGATATTTTTGATTTTTTTATCTATTGCAGAAAGGTCTTGAAAATCCAAAATCTCCATTCGGAATGGAGTATCTATAATATTTTTCATATCCTCCTCATGTAAATAATGGGTAAAAGTCGGTGTTCCAAAATGATCATTGACAATAAGATACCAACGTTCCTTTCTGATTTTTGGAATACACCGTAAAAATATAGTAAACCTAACAATGTTAGCCAAATCTAAATAATTGATTGAAAATGTCTGCAAACCACTCATAGTGTCCCATTTGCCGCTACTCCAGCCTTGCCTGACCGGTAAGTTGATTTTTTTATTAAAGGGTTTTGAACTGTTAGTCAGAAAAAAAGTATGAACAATTTTTGTCGACCTATAAAGAATTAACCTATAACTGAAGACTTTACCGTCGCGTTGTTTGAAGTCTCCAATATATAAATCAAACATTTCCGGCCGAACATTCTTCTCGCTGTTAAGATTTTCAGGAACATAAATGGAATCAGCAACAAAAGAATACTCAACTGGCGCGAGGTTAAATTTCGTTGGATTATCAAAACTCCCATCCTTTTCAAATAATTTCCGAGAGGTTATACTATGACGCAATTGGATATGTTCCATTCCAGTGTGATTATCTCCATGAATGAAAATTAAACCCTTTTTGGAAACTTTGAAAATGTGTAGCTTATCAGAAGTCAGAGAAAATAGATAATCCTCTTGATATTCTGGTTTTCTAGCTTCCTCTAAAATCTTTACAATTTCATTTTCGGTCAGTAGTTCCTCCATAATAATTTCGATTAATTAATCCACCCCAGTTTTCTCAATTCGCGATGAGTGTCTAGGAGATTGGGATCGTCTCTGTGAAGCGGATCCTTTAATAGTTTTTCTAAAAATGAAATAGACCTTTGATCTGTTATTCCAAAATTATCTAGCATCTCACCAAGTTTTTTAAGGTTCTTGGACTTTGCTTCCATTTCTGACACATGATTCAAGTTCTCGGGTGTGAATTCACCATATTGTGCTTGATCTTTTATATGTGCCAAAACCGTTCCCGGCTTACCAAAAATCCAAGATTCGGCATTTTGTTCCACTTGCAGATTAGTAGTAAGTGCAAACATAACATCGCAATGAACAGCCCTAAAAACTTGATCTCGCAGCGCACCTTCAGTATTCGGAGCTATCATCAGATAATGCTTATTGTCAATTGGAATATGTATAATATTTGTCGGATCAAATAGATTAAATTCATTACCAACATGACTTCTCATGATCACTGGATTATCCGAAGTGATCAAATCTATATCGCTTGTGATATTTACTACCATCATTCCCGCTTGCATTTTATATTCAACGAAATCATGTAAGTCGTTCATGTGATTGGTAAGGAAATCCAGCTTATTTTGTATAGCTAGTTCTTCTCTAATTTCAGCAATACTTGAAATATGGAAATTCAAATCGTAGGTATCGTTCTTAAATTTTACCTCGCCATTTGAATCCATATGATTTGCAACGGCATATTCCAATATTTCATCTAAATATTTTGCGTTAAGATTGAGAAATTTAGGTGTTCTGAAAAACAGGCTCATTGTTGTAAGAATAACCTTTCTACGCTGGTCTTCTGTCAATTCAGAAATTTCATTATTGACTAATAGCTCGTAAATATCAGGATATATTTCATCAATTTCTTTAGCGTAATATCTTTCAATAGCGTATTTATCGTCTCCTTCGACATTTGGTATAGTATATAAATTTTTACCAACGCACATGTCTACAGTGCTGATAAGTTCAGGTTTAATCTTGCCCTCATGGGTAAGCTTTGCTTCGACAAAGAATTTACTATCTTGATTTAACGCGAAATTCTTTAGATATGATTTTGGGATGTAGTGATGTCGTTTTGGTTTACTCATGAGATGGCGATCAGTCTAACAAACATACTTATTTACAAGAACTCCCCGAAAAAATCGGGATCTCTAGTATAGATATTGATTATTGCATCTAAGCCTATGATCAAAATCAAACTGTAGGTGATTAATTCTTTTTCATAATATTTATGAGCAGATCTACCGCATCCGGCCCAGTTAGCTTACTGGGCGCACCGGAAGGAAAATCTTTTGCCGGCCTGATGCTATTAAAATTACTACCGTACAATCCTGCAGTAACCATCCCATCTAAAGTCTCACGTTCTTCTTTAGGGCGGGTTAGGTCAAAGTGTTTTGAAGCATAACCAGCAAGCAAATCGGATAACTGTACACCATAACTGTCTTTTGAGTTAACTGACTTTGTATTTAATACCCTTAATGGATAAGCTACCGTTGATCCATCACCAAGTGGAAAATCTTGTGATATCACATCATGACTGGTGATCTGGTCCCACAACTGTCTTTGTCTTAAAAAATTGGAAGACGCATCGTGAATGACTGTAAAATCCTCTGATGTCGCTTTCCGCCAATCAACGATCATTGCGAGCATAGCGGTAAACTGGAGATCATTAGTGGATTTAAATGTGTCAAGATTATTAAAATGCTCAAAGTTCCTAACCCCCTCAACCATCAAAGCCAGGTGGTGCTTTACAGCGAGTGATTGCTTATTATAGAGATGTTCAATGTTTGTTAAAAACGTGGCTAGTGTTTCCTTTGAAGGATTACGACTAAAAAACTGGTACTGGTTTAGTAATTCATCAAGCATTCCTGGCGTGGCGTTACTTTGGAAATTGTAATATATTTGATTGGCCAATTTCCTTCCAAATCCCCCTGCAAGGAAATTGTAACCAGAAGCCGTTGTGGCAGGTTCGATGAGAAAATCGACCATTTTCACCAGTACCGCAAAATGCTTGTCAATGATCCAAAACCGGATTCCGTTAGTGAAGGGTTTTAAATTTTTAGCTAGGCCTAGAAACTGTGGCTTACTGGATTTCCAAAGACTTGAAAATTTATATTCCTCACCTTTATAATTTGGAAAGGATCTCTTCATAATCGATTGGGCGAGTTCTTCATTCAGATCGTGGCTTGCAAGAGCGAAGATTGGCTGTTCCCGATCAAGGTGATTGTAACCAGTAAATCCGGACTCGTCAAAGTATAATCTTTTCATATTTTTCTTCAAAAGCATTATTTAATAATCAAAGCTATTCCAATTTTCACTCGTTATTTTCTAGGCGACTTCAAAACGTTGCCAGTAAACTTAATTTGACTACTCTCCATCCAAAAAACATCTCTTTTCATAATGCATCCTAAAGTGAATTTCATACACGGTTTTAGATCCAAGCATCACTTTGGGGTGTGGAATTGGGGCAGGACCTCGATAAAGGCTTCTACTATATTCGGCTAATAACCTATTAATTTTATTCGTAGTCTGCTTCAACTTCGTCTATCTGAGGGTTATAAATGTCAAAATATAGCCGCTCCATCTGAAAGTCTCGATTACTCCGGAGGTATTTTTCTACAGTTTTTCTTAAGATTAGAGGTTTTGCAAATTCCTGCAAATAGAATTTTGTAGGATATAAGCCCAACCAGGATATTTTAAACTTACTATAGTCAAATCCACCGATATCAAGTAACCAGTCGTAATAATCTCCGAAGCCATCCATTTTTTTATCGGTAATTTCTCGAGGTTGTAGCCCAAATTTGAAACATAAGTTGAAAAACATATCAAACAATGGGTATTCATTATCTTGAGGACCGTAAAAGTTATTTCTGAAGGAATACTTACTGGGATCTGGATACGTTTCTTCTATAAATTTATCCAAGAATTCGGATCCTTGGAACGGCAATGTATCGGTGATCACTGCGTAATAATAGTGGTAGGCATCAAATTTAGCACGAAGCTGTGCCGTAATACGTTTCTCTATTTCCTTTTTAAGTGAGTTATCCGCTACCGGATGAAAAAGTGCCAGAGTATTAAAATAACGCAATTCATCTCTATCTTCTCCAAATGCATATTTAAATAGTTGTTTGCGCTGTACAGTAGAAAGGCTAATAGTCTGTTTCCTGGTCTTCAATTCTGCGGTGAAAATGCTCAACCTTTTTTCCAGGTGTATATCTTTATATTGTAGAAAAAATGTGATAAATTCCTTCAGGAGTTCTGTAGAAAACTGACTGCGTTTCCCTCTGAAAAAGCTGTTGACCTGACTATAAGCATCTGGGCTTGGTAAATCTGCCTTAGAATAACAATCCATAATTTCCCTACTGATTGTTTCTGCCTGTTTATCAGTCATTTCAATCATTGCTGCAAGACATAGACAATTAGCAAAGACCTCAGGGTACTGGTTCCGCCAAAATGAACCATCGTCTGGTGAATAGGCCTTGTATGCGTCATTAACTAGGTGATGATTAGCTAGCAGATTGCTAATCATGGCAAAGAATTTTCCATCATTTTCCTTATAGGGAATTGATTTGAAAAGGTATTTATTGAAATAACGCCAGGTAACTTTATGTTCCCCATCGAAGATCAGACGCTGGATATGATAGTCATTAAACGTGGAAATTACGTAACTATTGGTCTCTCGAAGTGCTAGAGCAATAAATACACCCTCAGTGAATCCATCCATCTGCAGGCTGAACTCACCAAAGCGGTCGTAAACGATCCGGTTTCCACCAATAAAGGAGTTCAGTTTGGCAAAACCATTAAGCAATTGGTCATAAGAGTGTGTGTTGAAAATCCCACCACCTATAAAACTCTGGTATTCGTTTCTTAATTTTGACACATTAGTCTGGACTTCATAAGCACTATCAGAATAAAATCGGACCTCTTTAATGTAATTGAAGAGCTTGCGATGATGACTTCTATTTCGGGCAGAATAGACAGCTCTATCCAAATTAATATTCATTAAAGTTTTTCCGAACTCAATCGTTTCGTAATCATAATAATTGTTTTTGATTAACCTCCCTAGCTTGATCAGGTTAAACTGGGTAATCAGGAACAACGTCTTTTTGTTTTCCTTAGTTGCTTGCTTACCGATGCTCTGGAAAGCCTCTGCTGATTTTAGATAATTGCCCATTTCATAGTGCATGTAAGCAGTCTTCATCCGATCATCCAGAGACTTGTCTTTTGGTTCCTGCAGTTTTTTAATGGTCTGCGGGATGTCTAGTCTGTTATAGCAGCAGGCGACACAATTACAGTTACCGTGTGTAAAGTAACGGGTTGAAACCTCTTTCCTTGACTTTTGAGAGATGATCGTATAAATGTGATTTTGACTAAGTTTTGATAGTATGGCTATCGCCTTTTTTTCATATTCATCAACATCCTGGATGTACGAAGGATTGGTGAAGGTGATCGTTCCATTAGGTTGGACTTTGAACGTGTCGAGCATCGCCACGAGGTCATCATTTTCAGTGTAAAGCTTGAACTGCTGGTAGAAAGATGATTGAACTTCTGAAACCTTGAATGGTCGGTATTGGCTCAGCAGATGGACTGGAAGGTATTGCACCTCCTCAAATAGATATTCAAGCAAGGTAAACAGTTGCTCCAGAAGCGGTTTGTTCTGGTCAACCTGGAAGTCTGAACCAGCAGTCAGCGCATTTTCATTTCCTTCGGAGGCCCTAAAAAACTGAAGTGACTTTGACTCTTCGGCATCCCTGATAAAATCCAGGAAACTGTTTGGCTCTAGGACATTTTTTGGGTCTATGAAAATCTGTATGGATTCCTTTTTTTTAGCAATCGATTCATTGAGGCGTTCTTCGAGAGAATTGTCCAATTGAATGGCATGCCAATACACGGTTTTTGTTGAATTGTCGCAAAGGAGAAACAGTAGCGCCCAGGGCATTTCCTGCTGATAATAGCGGATATGGCGGTTATCAATCTGAAAAGAAATCAATCCTTTATTAGTGGTTGTTTTTAGAAGTTTTACAGGCTCATCGGTTGCTTTAACCTGTAATTTGAACATATCCAGTGTATTCTCGTTTGGCTTGCCGATGAGTTCGACTTGAAAATCCACTCCACGATCTTTTTGATGTTCCTCAGAGGTTTTATTAATTTTCAGGTCCTGATATTTTGCTCTAACGCTTTCCAGTACGTTGTCGAGTAGTATATTGCCGGATTCCTGTATTTCTTCTGTAGTTCTGGAAGTATTTTTTTGCTTGCCTTTTACCATTTTGTTTGAGCGTTGCTGATTAACAAATTTAATCATTTCTCAAGTTCAATGTGTATGTCCTTTCACAATGGAATTGATTATGAATATCCATGGGCTCATTTTCAAACGCGACCCCCTTTCAAATACTACCAAAATGAATTCTTACCTTTATATAAATTAAACGCGATTACAATGACGGCAGAAAAATTAGAAAGACTTAAACAAGCTCTGGCAAATCTACTTCTAAACCGAATTAGATATATTTGTTAAAAGCCGTTCAGATGATTAGTTACGTTTTCCTAGATACAAACAATTGGATTTACCTTGCAAATGGATTCAATCCATATTCGAACAAACACGAGGATGTGCATTTGAAAGTTTTCGAATTCGTTAAAAATAGGGCTCTTAGTGGTGAAGTTATTTTTTTGATAAACTCAATAATTCTTGAAGAATTTGATAGAAATAAGTCCCAGACACAAGCTAAAATCAAAGACATTAATCAAAAAATCAAAGGTTATATCGGAAGTCTGAAGCCAATTACAGACTTTTTGGAAGGTGACGATTTGGAAGTAAAAATTGTGTCAGAGAAAATTCTGAAAAAGGCTGCTACACGAATATCGCATTTAGAAGATCATATAATTGAGGTTGAAGATTTCTTGATTAATAAGACTTTTCTGATACCGATCACAAATGATCATAAAATAGCAGCCAGCGAAATGGCTCTTGCTAAAAAGGCTCCTTTTATCGGAGAAAAGAAAAATAGTATGGCAGATGCCCTACATCTACTTAGTTTCATCGACTATATGGATAAAGTCCGGCAAGAAGAAGATAAAGATGCAGAGTTATTCTCCGAGGCTATTGACGCTTTCTTTGTATCTAGTAATTCTGGTGATTTTTCAGCGAAAGATGATAGAGAAACGCTGCATCCAGATCTCGTCCCCATTTTTGAAAGCAAACTTATTGAGTTTTCATATGCACTCAATAAGTTGGTAATTCAAATTGAAAACACTTTGCTCAGTCACGAAGAACAAATGCAGATCGAAAACGCAGAATATTGGTGGTACTGCGATCTATGCGATGCTGATATATCTAAGGACGACTTTTCCAAGCCTATCAGGGTCTTCGACCCATCTAAAGTTAAGGGTGGCAGCATGGACGAGAAGCAACTTCCGTTATTTAACGACCTAGAAGTGAATCTTGAAGACCCTTATATTGAAATAAGGGAATATGAATGCGACTGTGGCACACACTATATAATATGTCCCAATTGTGACGAACTTATAGATGTAGGGTCGCCCGATAAAGTGTTTTCTTGCGACCATTGCTCCTACAACTTCATTTTTCATCAGCTACGAGATCCAAAGGTCAAAATTGTCTTGAGAGAATTTAAAATTGTCCCTGATAGAATGTGCACCATCTGTGGCAACCTGAGTGAATTTGTGACAAACGACGAAATATGTGAAGTCTGCCTGGCCTACGATGAAATTGTAAGTAACAATTAATTCTTCTAGTAAGCGACACACGCAAAGGTTACCTTTCGATAATCTCGTTCATCCTCATATATGTTAGCTGCATATTACCTGAAATTCCTGCCCCCGTGAAACGCGCCTTTTGGAACATTTTCAGAATCTTGCTCGTTTTTATTGTGACCCGGATAAGGTGTCGTCTTCCCATCACCCCGGGCTAAAGTCAATACAGGCAGGTCATCTGCTTCACGTTGTACCAGTTTACCCAGCATTTTGGTGAAATCAAAACACTTACTCACAATCACGTGTACCACATGACCTTCCCGCTGCAACCGGCCTTCAACCATTAGCAATCTCGAATGCAGAATCTCCTTTCTGTAGGTTTCAAACAGTTTTTCAAACACCACCAGATTGGAATAACCTGATTCATCTTCAATCGTAATAAAACAGACCCCTCCTGCTGTTCCTGGACGCTGACGAACCAATACCAAGCCGGCTACTTTTACCAGCTGTCCATTTGTAGAATCGTTGTTAATTGTATGACAAGTGCGGATATTTAACATATCCAGCTGAGACCGAACGAAACTTACAGGGTGCGCTTTTAGCGACAATCCGATGGTTGCATAATCCTGCACGACATGTTCACCCTTACTCATCAATGGCAATTCTACCTGAGTTTCCAGCACACTTTCTGAGGCCTGTCCTTTGAACAATTCAACCGGCATATCCTGTAAAGCGGATACTTCCCATAATGCTTTCCGTCGATCCATTCCCATTGACCGGAAGGCATCCGCATCAGCTAGTTTTTCCAAAGCACCGAGAGATACACCTGCATCTCGCAAAGCAGTTATAGACTTGTAACCATCACCTCTGACCTCCACCAGAATCTCCATTTCATCCTCACGGATTCCTTTAATCTCCCTGAATCCTAAGCGAAGCGCGAAATACTTTCCTGATTTCTCTTCCAATTTGTTGTCCCAAAAAGAATGGTTGACATCTACCTCACGAACCTCGACATGATGTTTCTGCGCATCAATGACAATCTGTGCAGGCTGATAAAATCCCATCGGCATGCTATTCAATAGTGCCGCAGCAAAAACATCAGGATAATAATGTTTCAGCCAGCAGGAAACATAGACCAGTAAGGCAAAACTTGCTGCATGAGATTCCGGAAAGCCATAACTTCCGAATCCCTCCAGCTGTTTAAAAATTCGTTTTGCAAATTCAACCGTATATCCTTTGGCCACCATACCATCAATGAGCTTCTGCTCATACTGGTTGACAGCCCCTTTAAACTTAAAGGTGGCCATACTCCTTCGCAAGCCATCCGCTTCTGCAGGCGTAAAACCTGCCGCAACAATCGCGATCTTCATGGCCTGCTCCTGGAACAGTGGTACGCCGAGCGTTCTACCCAGAATCTCCTTCAATTCCGGCGAAGGGTAAACAATAGGCTCTTCTCCATTCCTCCTTCGTAAATATGGATGCACCATATCTCCCTGGATTGGCCCTGGACGCACAATCGCAACCTCAATGACCAGGTCATAAAATTCTCTGGGTTTTAACCGGGGTAGCATCGACATCTGGGCCCGGCTTTCAATCTGAAATACGCCCAGCGTATCTGCCAGACAGATCATATCATATACATCCGGATCGTCCTGCGGAATATTGGCCAGCGTAAACTGCTTACCATAATGGTCCCGGCAAAGATCAAAGCCCTTTCGTATACAGGTCAGCATTCCTAAAGCCAATACGTCCACCTTCAAAAAACCTAAGGCATCAATATCATCTTTATTCCATTCGATGTTTGTCCGGTCTTCCATTCTGGCGTTCAGGATCGGACAAAGGTCGGTAAGCTTGCCTTGGGTAACTACAAAACCACCCGTATGCTGGCCTAACTGTCTTGGAAAACCCATCATTTGAGCAGTCAGCTCCAGTGTTTTTTTCAAGTGCGGATCATTGGGGTTTAGTCCTGATTCGGTTACACGTTCACCTTCAAACCATTCATTGGAATATTCCCACAATGAACTTGAAAGCCGGTTGATGGTATCTACGGATAATCCCATCGCTTTACCCACATCCCGGATCGCACCCTTTTGGTGTTGTTGGGTAACTGTAGCTACGATGGCGGCACGGTCACGTCCGTACTTATTATAAATATATTGAATGATCTCCTCCCTGCGTTCATGCTCAAAATCCACATCAATATCGGGAGGCTCATTCCTGGCTGGAGAAATAAACCTTTCAAAAAGCAGATCGAATTTCATGGGGTTAACCGAAGTAATGCCCAAGACAAAGCAGATCGCAGAATTTGCTGCCGATCCCCTGCCCTGACAAAGAATTCCCCGGGACCTGGCTTCACGAACGATATCTTCTACGAATAAAAAGTAATTGGCATAGTCCATCTGCTTGACAAAAGCCATTTCATGATTGATCATGTTGACTACTTTTTCAGGAATCACTTCTCCATAAAATTCATGTGCCCCCTTCCAGGTGAGGTATTCGAGCTCTTCCAAAGGAGAGCGCCCACTTTGATTGATTTCCTCGGGATAAACGTATTTCAATTCATCTAAAGAGAAATTACAGGCTTCAGCGATGACCATCGTATTTTCAATGGCCTCAGGATGCTTACGAAATAGGCGCTGCATCTCGGCCACCTCTTTCATATAGCGTTCTGCATTTTGGTGCAAACGAAATCCCGCTTCCTGAATGGTGCACTTTTCCCTGACACAGGTCAGCACATCCTGTAATTCCCTGCGGGATGGATCATGATAATGTACATCGTTAGTGGCTACGACAGGGATTCCGTAAAATTCAGAAAGCTGCCTGGTTCGAAAAATGAGCTTGTCATCATTGCCCAGATACGTTCTGGTGGCTGCAAGGTAGAGTTGTCCGCCCAGCGCCTCCCGGTATTGCGCTGCTGCTGAAATGAAACTTGCGTCATATTCAAACCTGCGGTTAAGGACTCCTGGCATCACCAAAGTAAATATTACCCCCTTGCTATGCGCATATACATCCGAGCGGGAAATATGACAGGAACCTTTTTCTGCCCGCATGTTACCTAATGTGAGTAAAGCGGATAGTCTTCCATAAGCTTCCTTATCTGTTGGGTATGCCAGTAGACTAGGTCCATCCAGCAGATCCAGCCTGCAAGCTGGGATCAGTTTTACGTTCTTATCCCGACAAGCCACATGTGCACGAACAATACCTGCCAATGTATTCCGATCTGTTACGGCGATCTTTTTATACCCGAAAGTTTCAGCCTGAGTCACCAGCTCATGCGCATGGGAAGCACCGCGCAAAAAACTGAAATTAGAAGTCACCTGTAATTCACTATATTCCATAACACTATTCCTTTAGGCAAAAAAACCATGAATAAACCATTGGTATTTCTGATCACCACCATAGTGGCCTGAACGAAATAGCCAGTACCGTCCACCCTGATCATCCTCCACCTGGTAATAATCCCTATGCTCTCCTACATCCAGCCACCATTCCCGCTCAATGCGTTCCGGGCCGTCAGCTTTGATCACCTGATGCCTGATCCCTTTGTAAATAAAAAACTTAGGCGGATGATCAGGGATCAGTGCCATGACTTCTATCGGATCTGGTCGCTTCAGTAATTCGGTTGGACGAGGCTGCTCTACCCGCCAATCCGTTGCAGGTTTTTCTGCAATTGATCCCGCCCGTAAAACTGCACGCTCCGGCCAGTAACGTGTCGCAGGTAAGTACCGGTGGATCACCTCAGCACCAACCCTTCCCGCAACCCGGTCTAATAATCTGATGACACTCTGGTCGTCCAATCCGGGCTTTGTGGTCCACATTGCTTCCTGTGGAACTTCCACATCATCTACCTTTGGCGCATCCAAAACAAAAAGTTCAATTCCCAGCGCAGGGCGAATCTGGTCGATCTTTAACTGAAATAGCTTAAATAAATGACTCACACTATGCGTCCCACCGCTGGTTCCAATCGCCACCTGAACAATCTTTCCATCAATCCGGTAGCCAGTTAGCACCCCTGTCCGCAACCCCTTTCCTTCAGCCTGCATACGCTTACATAAACTTTCCAGCATTTTAGTGATGGCGATTTCGATCCCGGTTCGGGTTTTTATCGGTTCCAGGCAAGGCAGGCGTTCCTGAAATGGTACAGGAACCTGCAAAGGAATTAACACCTCATCTTCTGTTCCCAAGGCCTGAGCCAGGCGCAATAAAAAACCTTCGCCGAAACGTCTGCGCAGTACGGACCGAGGCATGCCAATAAAACTTTTAATCTGGTAAAATCCGAGCTTACCGAGTTTAGCCAGGGCCATATTTTCTAAGCGCAAAGCCTCAGGCACCAAAGAAAGTAAAGCTTCAGGATGACCTCCTACAGGAATCAGAGGCGTAATTTTTCCGAAATGGGAAACCGCCCATGCAGCACCTGGGGTGTCAGCGATCGCCACCCGAACGGTATAGCCTTTACTTTTTAACCTTGAAACGATCTCTTTTAAATATTCTCTTTCTCCACCCCAGAGGTGTGCGCAGCCACTGATATCCAACAGCAGACCATCCATACCAAATTCATCAATGGCAACAATAGGTGAATACCTCACGCACCATTCCCCAAGCCCTCGAAGTAAATTATATGGTCTGCCTGGCTTATCGTCTAAAACTTCGAGTCCGGGACAAATCGCTTTGGCATCTGCTGCCCGCATACCTGGTTCCACACCGGATTCGGCAGCTAGCGAACTCACCGCGGTGATCATCATACGACCATGATCAGGCGCAGCAAATACAAAGGGCACATCAGCGAGTTCAGGCCTGCGAATCAGCTGCCAGTCAGCCAGGAGCTGGCGGAACCATATGGAAACAAAACGCCTTTGCATAATACCTATCCAATTTTTCTCTTCTCTTTTTCTGTCCACACCGATTGCCCGCTAACCTTATTAACTGCTGCAAAATTTTCTCCTGCCCATTCCAGTACCCAGCTTCCCGGATTACCGTTGCGTACTTTCAGCAGCTCTACCTGCCATCTTGGAAACCCCAAACCGGGTAGACCACTGGTCGTGTCCGTTGGCAAAGGGCTGATCTTCCATCTTGCCGTTGCGACTGTACTGGTTGCTTTACTTGCATCCTTTCGAAGAATAAAACCAGTTACTCCACTTTCTTCAACGGCTAGCTGTAACCTGCGGGATTCTATTAGACTTAGGTTATTTAACTCAGCAACTACTGCTGCCAGCCCTTCGCACTTCAATGCCTCTTCTGTAATCCAAAGCACATCTTTCTCCGTTTTGACATCCATAAAAATGATCCGTTCAGGCTCAACATTGAATGTACTCAGAGAAGCGGGGAACAACTTGCGGGATGTACTCACCCAAACGCAAGCCGCGCCATCCTGCATCAGAACAGCTAACAACCCAGCAATGAAACCGCCGCTGGATGCTGAATCCTCTGGCAAAACGGTGATAAATTCATGGATAGCCCTTTTGGGAAATACCCCGCCGGGAAATGCCTGCTCTATTTCACCAAGTCCAACCCTTTCGGCTTTAGCCGCAGCCTGTGGCTTAAATCCCTGCCAAAGCAGGATATCCTGCTGCAGTTTGATTAATATTTCCTTTTTAGCATCCATGATCCACCTCCAACTAAACAACTAATTATTTTAGCATTTTAATTACACAACAAATATATAGCTAATTTTGTTAGTAAATAATGAAATGTTTAAAATTATACGGTTTTTGTGAATAAGCCTTTAGGTTTTTATATTTCCCAAAACTGCACCGGGATTTAGACAGCCCCAGCCCAATCAATACGTAGATTAATGGAACTATTTTTTTTATAAATTTTGTTTGCACTTCATTATTATTATCTTCATAATTAACCAAACCGACAAACTTAAATGACGCAACTTGAAAAAATTTACTGTGTAGTGGAAGACACTTGCAGTGGTGTTAATGAACTTTTAGAATTAAGGGAGGTGGATACGAAGTATGAATATCGTTTACCAATCAATCAAGTTCATAATGCAAAACTTATTAAAGGACAAACCTATGAGTTTTACAAAGAACACAACGGACTTGGTCAAGGGCCAAAAATTAGTTTTATACAACCAGGTTTTGAAATCGGCCAAACAAAGGAACTAGTTATTAAAGAAACATTAAATCTTAATAATGGAAAATTCTTCATACTAGAAAACGATCTAGGTTTGGATCTAAAGGTTAAATCTTTAAGTTTTCAATCACAACACAGAACAATCAAGTGCCAGGTTATAAATTACCGCTTTGGTAAACCAATATTAAACAATATTGACTTTGATAATCATCATTATTTACTTGACAATGATTATTTATTTGACATAGTTACGTTTGGGACATTTATTGATAAGAAAGGGCTATCAGTTAATACAGTAATATTAAAAGATCGTAATGACAATGAAATTCAAGTGCGCGCTAAAAAGTGGCAAACTGAGAAACTATGGAAATACAAAAATTTAAAGTGTAAAATTTCAGGTTATTTTCAAGGAGAAATTCCCAAAGTACATAACATTGATGAACGACACCCCTATTTTGAAGTTGGTGACATAATCAAGTTTGAAGTGACAGGTTTTAAGGAGCGAAAAATAGAAGGGGAACCAATAATCCGCCTGATTACATTAAAAGATAAGTATAATTACAGTCACGAAGTCATACTACTTCCACATCAAGTAGAAAAGCTAAAAATAGGGGAACACATTGATTGCCGCGTGGAGCGTATTAGCCATCATGTTCACCTTAAACAAGTTATTCATGATGATCCCTATTTTTACGATTTCAAAAATATTATTCAAAACAGTAACCATCAAAAAAAATACTTTTCACCTCAATTCGAGTTACAAACTAATGATGTCAACACACTTCAGATGCGCGGACAATACGAATCTAGAAGTGGATTTTACATTTTAACATTTTGTAATAAAATATTACCAAATCTATTTAGAAATGCAATAGACAGGCGCGATTATAAAAGTGCCATTGAGATAAATCAACTCATAATCGATATTGAAAAATGGATTTTAAAAAACGGCATTATTCAAGCTTTCCCGAATGAGTTAACAAGAAAGACAACCCGGGAAAAAGTGAAATATTCCATAGAGCGAGCTGAAGTAAGAGCTAAAATACTACCAGCAATAGAAAATGGGAAAATAAAACAAATTGTCACAGACCTACAAACGACCATTGAATCTGCATACTACATATTTTTATACTCAGATATCAGATTATTGGACGCTATAGATTTCATTAAATTTATCGAGTCTCGACTAACATCCATCGATTCTTTAGATTTAGAGTCTAGGACTTCAGTATTAACAAAATTCAATGCTATACTTAGGAGTAGAAAAAGAGAGTTTCTAACCAAACGGAACGAAGAAGATTTTTTAGCTCTTTTCGAGAAAACAGATATATCAAACAACACAAATTTTGATCACTATAATAAATGGACCTATCTGCAGGTTTTGCTACTTCAGCACTTACAAAATCGAAGTGAAGCAAATATTCTAAAAGCCCAGTTATTGCGATCCTATGCCGCTATCCAGCCAGAACCGTCACTTAGAAATTCGTTATTACATTGTGCTTTTCAAATACTTACGGAGTATAACAATGAGGAGTTCGATTTACCCCTAATTTTAAGTAACCGTTCTCTAAAGGTTAATCAAGGACTACTCAAGAACTTCGAGCCAAAAAATATTTCAAATGAAAATTTAGAAATAATTGAAGAATTAACTAATAGTCAGTTCTTAGAAGTATCTATCAACTCAAAAGATATTAACGGTTTCGTTATTAATTATAAAGGTCTGACAGGTTTTCTTCCATCAAACCATGTAACAGATCTCGAGCTAAAAAAACATCTAATCGGAGAAATCAGTTGGAGGACAAATGTCCAGATGATCAATTATTCCAAAGAGTTCAAATATTTCGTAGCAAGGCAACTGCCCCAAGAAGATACTAATTACTATTCTGAAAATCAATTTAAAAACCAACCAGTATTGTATGAAATAGTCAACGCCGCGGTAAAGACTGTTGTTGACTATGGTGTCTTCCTCTCAACTAAATACGGGGACGGTTTACTGCATAATAGTAAAATTTATTCTGAGCCCTTAAAAGAGCCAGAACTCAAAAAATTATTTAAACCTGGGTATGAACTGAAAGTTCAAATTGCAAGCACTGAAAAGCTTAGCTTTAGCGTCATGGCGCTTTCAGACACTATTTATAAGGAAGAGTATCTGACTCTTAAAAAAAGAATAAAATCACTTTTATTTGATATCCAATTTGATGAAGAGGATATTCCTGACAGAGAAGCATCAGGTCCCAGCTATGAAGTGGAAACCGAAAAAGGTTTTATTTTAGAACAATATGCTGCAGGATTAAATGATTTAAACGAAAAAATTAATTACATCAAACTTGCAAAGCAATTCTATGTCAATCACAAAAATGCAAGGTCATATCTTCTAAATATATACATTGACTATTTCAATAGCATTTTACTGCTTGAAGAAATTATAAATAATTATTCATTTGAACGATATAACGGACTTAAAGAACAGCTAAATGAAGTAAAAAATAAAATTAAGCCTAAAACCCTTGAAAATTTTTCAAGAATAGACCGCTTAATTTATTTCATCAATATCCTAACCTTATTTAATGAAACAACAAATGATTCCTTCAATGAGCTTATTGGGTACATTAATAAATACTCCGAAAATGATGATGAGACTGTTCTAACAACAATTGCAAAGATCACTCTTTCGAACAATTTGATGTTGTCTGAGACGCTTAAAGATGATAAATTTTCAAAAAATAACCTAAAACGAATTGGGGACTTTATTAGGAATGGAATATTTTCTTTGAATGAATCGGAATCAGATCGGCTTGAACGTGAACAACAAGTCAAGCGAAAATACTGGAAAGACAAAATTGGTCAAGATGAGAGTGCTACATTAGAGTTCAAGTCTACTTTTATCAAACCAGTTCCCGACAAAAAAAGAAAAGCTCAGATAGATTCGCTAACAAAAAGCCTTGAAACAGCCGCTGACCCTTCCTCAATTCTACAACGAATTGAGGAGATTAATGGTTTAACCGCACAAAAAGCAATCATCCACAGCGCTTTTAAAACAATTGCTGCATTCGCAAACACATCCGGAGGCTTTCTACTGTTAGGTGTATCTGACGACAAGAAAATTTACGGCCTGCAGGATGATTACAATACCTTTAAGCAAGAGGACAGATCTAGAGACGGATTTGGCAAATTCTTCGATGCAAAATTAAATGAATACTTTGGAGATAGTTTTTCATCAATTTTATTATCAAAAGAATTCTTAAAATTCCCTGAAGGCGACGTATTAATTATAGAGGTTAGCCCTAGTGTAGAGGAGGTTTATTTATTAAAAGACGATTTAGGAAACCGATCGGAACATATATATGTGAGGAACCTTTCTTCATCTGAAAAGTTAGAAGGTAAAGAACTTGCCAGATTCATTCGGGAAAAATACAGGAAACAAATTTACTTACCGTCTGAAATTCCTGCTGAAGAAAATAAAAATGTGGTGTATTCATAAATTAAAGGATTTAACGACTGCTGGCAGCATAAGGAAAAGTACGGGATTCTTATCAATTAATTTTCCATTTAAGGAACCAACAATTTCATTATCAAACTGTTATTCTAAAAAATAAACTTACAGTGATGAAGGAAGAAGAAGAAATATTTGAAATAGCGGTGGATATCAATCACGGGCTTGAACCTTTAACTTTTAGCATCAGTCCTTTTGAGGATACCAGAACGCCAGAAAACATATTGAATTTCAAGGTGATGCGGGACAAAAAAACGATAGCTGTGCTTCGTCCGGATGCCGACCATTGCTGGAAATTATTAGAAGGCAATATGGATCAGGAACAGGTAGATGCTATTGGGGCTGCTATTGATGGTCACTATGCGTAGCTGCTAGGCAACACGCCAGTAATCAAAGTCCAGCTTTTCCTGATCCACATAAGTTAAGTCCAGTGCAGGATGATCTGGATATTCTACGGGCTTTGCTTCCCCGGCATATCGGTAGTCCTTATCAATCGTACATGCTTCCATTAATTTCGAAGGTATTTGTGTTAAGGCAATTTCTGTCAGACGTTCCTCGCTGGGTTCTTCCATTAACCATTCCCAGGCTAGGTCATCTGTCAAGATGGTTGGCATACGTTTTTTTGAATTGTGAATTTGCTGCATCATCAGGTTTGCGGCTGTAGTTGCAAATGCAACCGTTCTTACCCATTGTCCTGCGTCTTTGTCAAACCAGTCATTATATACACCAGCAAACCAAAAATACTCTTTACCGACTACACC
>NZ_JAVTSF010000010.1:0-140792 GCF_032678475.1 Pedobacter nyackensis | reverse complement strand
ACTGCCCAAGAATATTTTATATGCAGTTTGATTTGGGGGCTCCATATTCACTTTTATATAAGAATAAAATTGAAGCGATTCGAAGAAAATATCCAAAATCAATTCCTCCAAGTGAAGTAGACGGGAAATTGCAAAATTTCCCATTTAAGGCGGGTCGAACAGCTATTCTAGCCAAAGAAATTATAGTAAAACAGTTTGACAGTACAGCAGTCGATTGGAAAGATAAAAATAATATCGAAATCATTGGAACCATTGGGGCTGACCTAATAGACGATAAAGTCGCAATTATTGATTACCCGCATGGTAAGCTTACAATTTCAAAGCGTATTCCTGAGAAAATAATAGCACACATCTCATTAACCAAATTTATATATTCAAACAGAAGCGTATTATTCCCTGCAAAAGTAATGGGCAAACAAACCATCCTTTATTTTGATACAGGCGCTAGCATGTTTGAATTGCTGACTAACAAAGAAACTTGTAATCAACTCGCCAAACCCAATGCAGAACTTATTCAATATACAGTAAAGTCATGGGATAAATTTATGACAGCCAATACTCTTGCATCCAATGGCACTGTAGAGCTTGCCAACACCACAATCCCCCTGCGTTTCACTACTTTTATGGAAGGAATAAGCGACACTCAAATTGAGCATATGTCAAAAATGGGAATAAGTGGTATGGTTGGAAATAAGCTCTTTCTAAACCATATTTTAGTTATAGATACAAAGAACCAAAAGTTTGGGCTCACTACGCCATTTTAACTATATTATATACTATAACCAGCGGATGAGGTTCTGTATCAATATCAATTGCATCTATAGCGTCTTTTTTGATGCAAGATTTATGATCACAAATTAAATATAGCCCTTAAAATTCCCGTCCTACCTCTGATTTCATAGCGACTGACATAGTACTGGTTTGATGAAAGGTTAAAGACCTCATAATTTTTGTGTATTATTATTTAATCTACCCTGGAATCCATGACATTGAACTCCAGGGCTACAGATTGTAATAACTATATGAAACGCAGTAAGAAAATCTCAATCATCGTTGGTTGTATTGTAATTTTATCCAATGTGCCTCCATTTACCGGACTATTAAAAACATTTGTTGATGAAAGACATTATCGCTACAGTACCTACAATGGAAGCTTCACCTTTTACGAATTCATGAGTCGTAAATTTGAGATGATGAATGATATACATAAAAGCTGTTTATTAAGTCAACCTGATTTAAAGGATAAGCAGATTTATCGTGTATTCACAAAAAATCCGTTGGCCTTTTGGCGCTGGGGATTATATTTTTTTGATGAAAGGTATAAGCTTCCGTATAAAGATTGGGAGGGTATAAAAAAAATAAGAGGAATGGAAAAAGTAAAAGGTATAACCAGTTGTTACACGGAATTCTAAATTCGAAGGATGTTTAATGTTTTTACGAAGCATCCATCGCCTTTTTTACCAGTTCTTTTAAGGCCTCGGGATCATTCGATTTCATTGCTTTATTTCCGAAAGCAACTGCATTGAGTGCATAGTTTTGGCATTAGCACAATTATCCTGATTTTTCTACTCATAAAAATGCCCTCAAAAAGTGTCTGACTTTTTGAGGGCATTGGACTTACTGAAAGTGGCACTTTTTCTATTTGATATACCTGCTTACAATCCGAAGTTATACCCCAGACGGATGCCTACAAACCTGATTGGCTCAGTATCTTCGGAGCCCTCTGAACTTTGGTATCTGACACTAAGTTCAATATCTTTGTATTGGTAACCGGCACTTAATGCCCAACCAAAAGCAGTTTGGTTGGCACTAGCTGAGCTCCCGGAACCTGAAGCTGCAACACGGTTAAAAGAAACCCCTGCCTGAGATTCCACGATCACACCGCTAAGGTTTGCACGATACCCTCCATAAACAGGAATTGCAGAATAGTTCGCTGAAGCACCTGAGGGAACATTTTTCACACCAAACCGATTGTAGCCGGCTTCCACCGTTAAGGACTGAGGGCTCTTGCCGATCCCATACATGCCTTTAACAGCACCGCCAAAGCCAGTTTTTACCACATCGGAGAATTCGCCGGTAGGAATAGCAGCCTGACCTGATACTTGAATGGCATTTTTTCCTTTCTGAGAAAAGGCTGCAAATGGCAGGATAGCAAAGATTGCGAACGTAAAGAAGATTCTTTTCATAAAAATGTATTTCTATTTGTTATTATTCTGTTTGATTATTTTCTGTAAAGCGGACATCTCTTGAGCAGGTATTCCAGCGGGGCATTATATGAACCATCGGTATTGCTTAAGAATGCCTTATGGCTCTGGTTGTAAATACTGGCATTATTATCCATATAAATATGCAAGCTAACTGAAACATCATAGCGTTGAACTGCGTTTGAGTTGGAAGATCCGTAAGTAGAGACACCTTTGATATCTTTATCCCCGTCACGTTTTACTTTTGTGTTAGAAATGTCCGATGAAGAACTGGTCTGATATCCTTTATTTTGCGTGACCGAACCGTCAATTACATACTCGACGCCAAGAATATCACAGATTTCTTTCATGGTGAAATTCATCATTTTTTCTTTAGTAACACCAGCTTTAGCGAGCAGAGAGTTGGTTGTCCTGGAATCAAGCAACGTATATCCCGCTGAATGTTGTGATAGAAAAGAGTAGGTGTCTTCCTGAGCCTTTATACCGATGGCATCTGCTCCAGGCTGGTTATCCATCAGGAAAGTGAAAGGTAAGATCGCAATTTTGTTATGGTGGTCGGCAGGAGAGGCAGACATGCTGACCTTATCATTCTGACGGACCTGTGCAGGCGTGCCGGCTTGACTAAAACTCTCTGTCCTGCCACTGGCATGTACGATTTTTGCAATATCAGATTTTTTAACCGTATACTCTGCGGTCTCGCCCGTATAGATGAAAGTTACTTCACTATCTGTAACTTTCGTAATTCGGCCTTTCATTTCTTCTCCGTTTACTTTTTGAATAAGGTCTTCCTTAGTTTTTGACACCTGCGCAAAGGTGCAAATTGATAACAGGCACATAGCCATAAAAAGGTGAAGTTTTTTCATTTTTAGTAATTGTTGGTTTAAACAAAGATAATTGATCACATATTATTTTTATGTGTCATTTTAAAACTTCTTTAAAATCGAAAATTCAGAAAACATGATATTGCATTGGGAAAATTATGTTTACTGATAACTACCACAAATTCCTTATCATTTACCCCTGGTTTAAACCAAGTAACCACTTTTATTTTTCCTACCCTGATGAAATCAAGTTCAGATTGTATTCATCATTTATACTATGTATTCATCACAAAATTTAACCCTTTCGTCACATTTGTTTTAACAAGGGCGTTTTTTCATATATCCTTGCAAATAAGTCTGACTACTAAAGCACTACACATGATGAAAAAATATCTAACCTCTCTGCTCATTTTATCTATAACAGCTTTAAGTTTCACTTTGAAAAAGGAAAAGACTTGTCAGATCACAGGTACTGTTCTTAATTCGGAAACTAAATCAATTTTACTGGTGAAACCGAACCAGAACATGACCTTTGATAAGATCATTGAAATTCCTGTTGTTAACGGAAAGTTTCATTTTGAAACCAAACTCAAAAATCCTGAAACAGTTAATCTATTTCTTGGAGAAGCGAAAGACAATGGTGGAGGGAGATATATGCGTTTATTCCTGGAGAATGAAAAAATTGTTCTGACAATATATCCGGAAAATGATTTTGATAAAAATATTATACAAGGTGGTAGATTGAATGCTGAGTATTCAAAGTATAACCAAGCTATAGATCTTAAATTTAGAGATCGTTACAAGCTATTAAATGATAGTGTAAAAAAACTTCACGAAAACAAACAGTACAATAGCATTCAAATGAATGAAGTTTTAGCAGAGTTGGACAAATCCAAATCCCAGGATGAAAATATTATCCTCTACAAAAAAATGGATGATCTAAGGAAGAAAGGGTTAGATAAAATGCCCCAGGCAAGGATATTAAGTGATAAACTGGAAACTTTACGAAGGGAAGTAAAGCTATATGAACAAAGCTATATTTTACAAAATCCTACTATAGTTTCGTATGCTATCATTTTAAACAACCTTATCTTCGATAAAGAAAATGTTGATATTGATTTAGCGAGAGATAATTGCAAAAAACTCTCTAAAGCAAATCCCGGCCACCCTTATAATGTCCTTACTTTAGATCTTATCAATGCAATTGACAACATAAAAATTGGAAAGAACTTTAAAGATTTTTCTGCCCCGGATTTAAAGGGAAACATAATAAGGTTATCTGATCAAATAAAAGGTAAGGTAGCTTTATTAGACCTATGGGCTACTTGGTGTGGGCCTTGCATTGCTAGAAGCAAAACTATGCTTTCTGTTTATGACAAATACAAAGACAAAGGCTTTACGATTATAGGGGTTGCCGGTGAATTTAAAAATACAACCAACTTAACTAAGTTTCTGGAAAGGGAAAAATGGCCTTGGCTTAATTTGGTTGAATTGGACAGAAAAAATAACATCTGGCAAAAATATAATATCCAAAATTCTGGTGGCGCGATTTTCCTAATTGATCGAGATGGTAAGATCATCGCAAAAGACCCAAGTGCGGATGAGGTTAAAAACGAATTAGAAAAGCAGCGGAACTAATTGCATCCCGGAATTGCGGTCAAAACATCTAACGAAGCATCCATCGCTTTTTTTACCAGTTCTTTTATGGCTTCGGGATCATCCGATTTCATTGCTTTATTTCCGAAAGTAACTGCATTGAGTGCATAGTTTTTGGCATTAGCACAATCACAATCAGGAGTTATGGCGTATGCAGATGATTGAGTAGCTTTCTTTACACCTGTTTTGATCAGTTTTTTCGCGTCATCTATGGAAGAGGATTTGTAAGCTTTTTTAAAATCCTTATAAGCCATTTCATCATAGGTGACAGCCATTCCACATTTGCCTTGTGCTGGATTTTTATGGTCCATAAATGTTAGCAAAAATGGAGTAGTACACATCACAAAAATTATAGATAGATATTTCATAGTATATAGATTTTAATCTTTTTTATCACGATCGGCAAATCCTAGTTTAATATGTTCAAGCTCCATGCGACCAGGTTCGCGTTCTTTCCATTCTTTAAAGATGCTTATAACCTCATCTAAAGATTTTACGCCATTCACATAATTGGCTTTACCCCAATAGAACCAGGCAATATGGATGTTTTGTGCATATATGCCTGGCTTAATCTGGCTGCCATTTGTTTCTTTACCTTTAATTTTGGTGAAATAATCCAATTTTCCACCCTCTTTAGACTGCTGGATAATTAGCTTGCGTAAGCTTACTGAATCTGACGGCACTGACTTACGCTTAATTGCGTCCGCTAATTTCACTGCCTCGGGTATTGCGGAATGACTTCCATCAGGATTGACCAGGACATTTCCCACAATTACTGAATGTGTCCCATTCGGATTTACGATTACATTTCCAACGATAACTGAATGGCTACCATCTGGATTTACAATTACATTACCAGCGACTACCGAATGACTGCCGTCAGGATTTACAATGACCTGAGCCCTGCCCACATGATGGGCTAGGGAAAGTACCAAAGTAGTACATAAAATTAACTTGATCATACGTTTTATATTTGTGTGTGACATAAAAATAAATAAAAAAAAACGTACATCAAGCCGAAGTCGGTCACAAGTTTGAGACTCTGGATAGAAAATCTATGGTAATGACAAAAAGCACATTGAAGCTTTATTAAATAAAAAATAGGTTTAGCCATTAAAAATTATTTCTTTTGGCAGGCGAATTCTTTTACTGAAATTGATAATGAACAATTGATATGACTACTTATGGTTCATACACCGATAAGGAGCTTATGGTTTTACTTAAAGCGGGTAACAAACTAGGCTTTACTGAGCTTTATGACCGTTATCATGATAGCATTTGCCGCTTTGTTGTTAAATATTTGAAATCTGCTGAGTTAGCCGACGACATCTGTCAGAATGTTTTCCTTAAAATATGGGAGCAAAGGGAGCAATCGACGCAGATCCTCGAATTCGGCGCTTACGCTTTTACAATAGCTAAACGTCAGTCGCTCGACTTTTTAAAACGCGCAGCAGTAGAGCAGACCGCTATGTCAGTAGTTTTAAATGACTACAAACCTCTTCTAAATAGTATTGAAGATAATCATCAAACCAATGAATATATGGCATTCATTGAAAAAGTCCTGTCAGAATTGCCCGAACAAACGCAAAGAGTATTTCATTTATGTAGGCAAGAGAATAAATCATATGATGAGGCCGCCGAAATCCTTGGTATTTCACGACATGCAATAAAAAAACATATGGTTCGTTCGATGAGGGTTTTAAAAGATGCCGCAGAAGGAGAAATGGGGGTTACCCTGAGCGTGCTCCTCGCAGTTATTTCATCAAAACTGTAATTCGTAACTAAAATTTATACTATTGCTGATGAATTTATGCTGCTCATTATGAGTGGCTTGTTGATTTTGTTTGTTTTTTTTAACAAAAGGGGTACCCTAAATCGACTTTCGGTCGACATATGATGTATACGGGATAAAAAGTATGACATCTGAAAAGGAACATAAAGAGAAGTTAGTAGCCAGGTATACCAGTAATCAAGCCTCTGAAAAGGAGTTACAGGCTTTTTTTGGCTTGCTGGGTACCGATGAGTTTGACGGTATTCTTGAGGCTGATATGGATCGTGAAGCGCTTAAAATGCGAGAATTTACACCTCAGAGAAATAAAACCACTTTGTGGCCAAAGATTGCGGGAATTGCTGCGGCAATAATATTGATCGCCTCGGGTATTTGGTTTTTCGGAAATACAGACCTGAGGCCAGTAAACAAAACCGCCATTGTAAATGATATTGCTCCAGGAAAAAATAAGGCAACTTTAAGTTTGGGTAATGGAAGGGATATCCCACTTAGTGAAGATAAAAACGGAGTGGTGATCAACTTATCTTCCGGATTAACTTATGATGACGGAACTAAGCTTGATATTGGTGCAGATAAAGATTTAAAAGTCGGAAATAGAAAACAATTAGGGCTGAGCACCCCAAGAGGAGGGACATATCAGGTTGTATTGCCAGATGGTACAAAAGCCTGGCTGAATGCCGAAAGTACGCTTAAGTTTCCTGAAGATTTTTCAGGCCTGAATCAACGTAGAGTTGAGCTTGTTGGTGAGGCTTATTTTGAGGTATTTTCAGATAAAAAACATCCATTTATCGTTTCATCTGGAGCACAGGAAGTTGAAGTGCTGGGGACTCATTTTAACGTCAACAGCTATCCCTCAGAAGACAAAATCAAAACTACGCTGTTAGAAGGAAGTGTAAAAGTTCATTACGCATCAAAAGCGTATTTGCTTAAGCCAGGGATGCAGGCTGTTGTGGGTAACAGCGTAGATATTTTAAATATTGATACCGATCAGACCATAGCCTGGGTGAAGGGTGATTTTAATTTTAGAGATGAAGACATTCACAGTATCATGCGTAAACTCGAACAATGGTATGATATAGATGTGGTATATGAAGGGAGAGTTAGCAGTATCAATTTTGGTGCTGAAATCTCAAGAAAGAGAACCTTACGCCAGGTTTTAACCATACTTGAAAAAACTGAAAACGTACACTTCAAGATCGAAGGAAGGAGGGTTACAGTTATGCCTTAATTTTACATAAATGTAATCCTGAAATAACCAGGAGTGATTGGCGTCACCCCTGGTTTATGGATCGGATTTTTAACTAGAATACTGAAAGTAATAATCAACTAAATTCCAAACCATTCCCTTCTTTCTGCGTAAAGATAATAAGGGATCAGACTCAAATATATGAATTTTAATGCGCTATTTAAGCGCAAGCAACCTGCTTGTGCCATAAATATTGTGTCGCTAATATTAAGCTTGATGCTCGAGCGAATCAAAGCTCTGGACCAACGGAAAATTATAATGCGGATTAACCTAACCATTATCCTATTAACCACCATGCTACTTCAGGTAAGTGCCGGTGGTTATGCCCAAAAAATTACGCTATCTAAAACAACTGCATCTCTACAGGAGGTGATTCGAGAAATCAGGAAGCAAAGTGGATATGATTTTATATACACCAATCCACAAATCAAACAAGCCAGACCTGTAACCTTAAAAGTTGTAGATGCACAACTTATAGAGGTGCTGAAGATGTGCTTTGAAAATCAGCCTTTTACCTATAGTTTAGAAGATAAGGTTATCATTATTAAAAACAGGGTACAGGAGTCAACTTTTCAGGAAAATATTGTAGTAACCGGAATGGTGATCGATGAAATTGGTAAACCAATACCTGGAGCATCTATAAAAATTAAAGGAGTTGATGCTAAGTCTATCGCGAGTGATAAGGATGGGTTTTTTAAAATAACTGTTCCAAACAAGGCGATATTACTGGTTTCCTATATTGGCTACAAAACCCAGGAGATCACTATCAAACCGGATCAGGGGATGATTACCGTCCGAATGGAAGTTCAGGAAAATAAGATGAATGAAGTAGTGGTAACCGGTATCTTTCAAAAAAATAAGGAGAGTTTTACAGGTTCGTCGTTAACCGTTACCGCTGCAGAATTGAAGCTCTTTGGTAACCGTAATCTACTTGCTTCTTTACATAATATAGATCCTTCTATCAATATTATCGAAAATAACATCTTTGGATCAGATCCTAATAGGTTGCCGGATGTTCAGATCAGAGGGATTTCAAGTCTGCCAAATGTGAACGAATTAAAGGATGATACAAGAGGGAGTTTGAATACCCCACTGATTATTCTTGATGGTTTCGAAACAAGCTTGCAAAAGCTGATCGACATGAATGAAAATGAAGTAGAGTCGATCACGATTTTAAAAGATGCCTCTGCAACAGCTTTATACGGATCAAGAGGAGCCAATGGAATCATCGTGATTACTACAAAGTTGCCAACTATGGGGAAATTAAAGATCTCTTATAGAGGGGACTTAACCGTAGAAATGCCTGATTTAAGTGGTTACAACTTATTAAATTCAAGAGATAAACTCCTGTTGGAGGATAGGGTGGGGCTTTATTCAAGACCTCAGAATGCGGATGCCGATTGGCGTTTACAAAGATATTATAGTTACTTAACCAATGAGGTAAATAGTGGTGTAGATACCTACTGGCTTTCAAAGCCATTGAGGACCGGAGTTGGACAAAGGCAAAATGTGAGATTGGAGGGAGGGGATCAATCATTCAGGTATTCTGCTTCGGTTCAGTATAATGATATACAGGGTGTGATGAAGTCTTCGTCCAGAAAAACAGTGAACTCTACAATCGGACTTTCTTATTTCCTTAAAAATGTGAAGTTTTCTAATAGTTTAATGATTAGTTCGGGCAATAGAACAGAATCGCCATTTGGAGATTTTAGTGTTTATGCAAAAATGAACCCATACTGGAGAACAACAGATGAAAACGGAAACCTGTTAAAACGGTTAGGACAATCAGGAGAGAGTGATTACGTATACAGATGGAGCAAACTTCCTGTAAACCCGCTGTATAACACCACGCTCAACACCTTTGACAAAGGCAATAACCTTGACATCGTAAACAATTTCATGATCGACTGGAGGGTTATACCTGATCTTAATATGAAAGTTCGCCTTGGTTTATCCCGGACCATGGGGGAGAGCGACGTGTTTAAGCCCGCCGGACATACAGATTTTATGGATTATCCTGAGGAGGATATGTTCCGTAAAGGATCTTATGTTTATGGCATAGCCAAAGCTTTTAATATTGAAGGAAGTTATAACCTTGCCTATAACAAATACTTTGGAAAGCATGCCATAGCCTCGGGTATTGATGTGAATATAAGAAATAATTTTTACGAGAACTCAGGATTTAAAGCAGAGGGTTTTTCCAGCGAAATGTTCGATAATATTGCAAATGCTTTGCAGTATGAAAAGAATGGAAGTCCTTCGGGAAGTGAATCAGAAGTCAGATCTATTGGCTTTACTTCTACTTTAAATTATACGTATGACAATAGGTTTTTTGTTGACTTCTCAGGAAGGTTAGACGGATCTTCTCAATTTGGTGCCAATAAGAGATTTGCACCATTCTGGTCAACAGGATTAGGATGGAATATTCACAACGAAAAGTTCTTGCAGAATAACGAATACATCAATCAATTTAAAATCAGAGGTTCTGTTGGTACATCTGGTTCTCAGAAATTTAATGCTTACCAGACTATTCCTACCTACAGGTATTTCTCAAGTGATAAGTATTATTTATGGAATTCAAGTTATCTGATTGCACTTGGAAACAAGGATTTGCAATGGCAGCAGAAACTAGATGTCAATTTCGGTTGGGATTTGAAATTTTTAGACAGAATAACCTTTAGCGGGGATATTTATACAGCTAAAACTACCAGGTTAATTTCTGCATCTTCAATTCCTGCAGCCAACGGATTTACGTCATACATCGAGAATATAGGTTCGTTAAAGAACACAGGATATGAATTGCGCTTATCAGCAAAAATTATTAATAAAAATTCTTTGTACTGGTCAGTAAGTGCCGCAGGAGTACACAATACCAATAAAATTTTAAGCGTATCTCAGGCATTGCTTAATGCACAGGCAATTTTTCAGCAAAGCAACCTGACCAATCCAAATTTTCAATTTGTTCCGGGCTATTCAAGCAATACCATGTGGGCGGTGAAGTCTGCCGGTATCGACCCAAGTAATGGTAAAGAAATTTACATTACTAAAGACGGAAACAGGACCTATGACTGGAATGCTGAAGATATTGTTGCAGCCGGACTTGATGAGCCTAAAGTTATGGGCAATATATCATCAATGGTAAGGTATAAAGATTTAACCCTTAATGTTTCTTTCGGATATCGCTTTGGGGGTGATAGCTACAATAGCACACTGAGTAACAAAGTAGAGGTGAGCAAGGAAGCGATTGGCTGGAATGTTGACTCCCGGGTTTATTTTGATAGATGGAAAAATATAGGAGATCAAAGTGCATTTAAAGGATTGGATGATTTTAGCCCAACCTATAAATCTTCAAGATTTATACAAAAGGAAAATATGTTCAGGTGTCAGAACATCACCTTACAGTACGATTTAAAATCAAGGTATTTGAAGGATAATCTGGGTGTAGGTAACTGTGTGCTCTCTGCCAGTACCTCGGATATTTTCTACCTGTCTACGATTAAGCGCGAACGGGGAACATCTTATCCTTATTCAAGACAATTTAGTTTGAGCTTAAACCTGATTTTTTAACTAAGCATAAATTTTTATGAAGAAAAATATTTCAATTCTATTTGCTGCATGTTCTATTTTAATGCTTGGATCATGTAAAAAGTGGTTATCTATTTCGCCGAAAATAGAGATGTCGACAGATAAAGTATTCAGTTCTGAGCAAACTGTAAAAGATGCACTTTCCGGAGTTTATGTGCTGATGAAAGATCAAAGTGTTTACGGGCAGGATCTTAGCTATAGGTACATAGATAATATGGCCAGTCTGTGGGAAGTGACAAGCGCATCTATGGATGAGTCTTTTAATCTGCATCAGTACAATAAAGTAACGCCACAAGTGGATAACATTTATGGCAAATTGTACAATGCCATTGCCAACCTTAACAATATTATAGAAAATATTGAACTAAATAAATCAGTGTTTAAGAGCAAAGACCTTTATGATATCATAAAAGGGGAAAGTCTGGCCCTGAGAGCATTTTTACATTTTGATTTGATGAGGTTATATGGTCCGGTCCCTTCAAAAGCAGAATCTGGAGGACCTAAATTGGCTTATGTAGAAAATATCTCAAAAGAGATAAATGTGCCAATTTCGTTTGAGGAATATAAAACAAGGATTTTAAGAGATCTCCATGAAGCACAGCTACTCTTAAAAAATGACCCCTTGCTGTTTTATTCTGCCGAAGCATTACGTAGTCCTTCAGAGTTCGCCAAAATTGCAAATATGAATGAGTTTTTTGCCAACAGGACTTCCAGAATGAATTATTATGCTGCAAAATCTATTGAAGCCAGGGTTAATCTTTGGTATGGCGATAAACCTCAAGCGTATGAAGCTGCGATGGAAGTGATCAATGCAAAAAATGCAGATGGTACAAGGAAGTTTGACATCAATAAGACCAGAAATGCATTAATAGGAAAAACAGACAACCTGCTTGTATGCGAGCAGATCTTTGGGCTTTTTGACTACAACCTGCCGAATAAATACACGCTGTCTTTTGCAAACGGACAGTTGTTTAACGGGAAAAACTCCGACAAAATCGTTAAAACGATGTTTGGGAATACTGGAACCGACATCAGGGAGCTTTATCTATGGGAAAAGAGAGATTATATAGGTGGGGTGTCAAAGTTTATTACCAATAAATACAACTCCTCTGCCATGAACCGTCAGATCCCCATCATCAGATTAAGTGAACTGTATTTCATCGCAATAGAAAGTTCAGCTTCTAAATCAACAGTGCAGCCTTTATGGGATGAGTATAGAGCTACAAGGTATATAGCGCCTAAAACACTTCCCGTTGGAGAGGCTCTTTTACGCAGTGAGATTTTGATTGAATTCAGGAAGGAGTTTTATGCAGAAGGACAACTGTTTTATCTGTATAAGCGTTACAATTCCCCTAAGAGTGAAATACTATTTGCGAGTGCATTATTGAGCCCGAATTATGTACTGCCTTTGCCAAAAACAGAGTTGGGCAATTAACTTAAATATGATGAATAGAATTTATATATTATTGCTGGTAGTATGTTTTGCTACTGCCTGTAAAAAAGATAATTACCTTGTTTTTAATGAGGTAGACCGATTGCAGTTCGGGCCTGTTCCAGAGAAAATTTATCTGCCCCAGTCGGCAATGGAGGATACGCTTAAAGCCTATACCTTTTTAACACAGCCAATTTCCAGAGTCAGGGATACGATGTACTTTGATTTATATACTATGGGGAATGTATCAAAGGTAGATAGGTTGTATAAGATTGAACAAGAGTTGGTTAAAGGTGCTGGAAACGCTGAGCCAGGTTTGCATTATGTGCCTTTTAACGACCCTGCGGTAAGGAATTTGTATACCATTCCTGCAAATTCAAACCACGTTAAGGTTCCGGTTATACTATTAAAAGACGCTTCTCTTCAAACGGCTAAATACACGTTGAAGCTGAAGGTTTCCGAGAATGAAAACTTTAAAACGGGAGATGTGAGGAAGACCTGGAGAAAGCTGATTATAGCCGACATCCTGATTAAGCCTGCTGCCTGGAATGATAGGGTGCTTGGTACCTACAGCCAGGTTAAGCACAGGTTTATGATCCAGCAAACGGGATTGGATTGGGATCAGGCCTACATCGTTAGTGTAAATAGCGATGTCACTTTAACCTATTACTGGCAGGCAAAGTTTAGGGAGTTGCTATACAATTATAACAATGACCCTGATAATGAAGATGGACCATTGACTGATGAGTTCGAGAAAGAAGTTACTTTTTAATTTTTGAATGATGAAAACACGAATTTTAATAATATATCTGGTTTCCATAGCACTATTTACATCCTGTAAAAAGGATCTGGGAAATTATGATTACACAGCGTCTGAAGTAATTACTATATCTGGTATCAAAACAAACTATCCGGTCATCCAATCAGTTGATAAATTAAATATCATACCTGAAGTAAGTTCAAATATTGAAGGTGCCGATTTTGAATATGTATATTTTACATATGACCTGAACAAAGGGGGACAGGATGCGGATACGGTGCTGAAAAATTCAAAAGATCTTATTGATTATGTTGTGGGTATTGAGTCGGGGCGGTATGCATTGGTTTTTAGAGCAAGAAACAAAAAGACAAATGTTTCAGGTTATTTTCATTCGGTACTCGACGTGTCGACCCGGTTTAATGATGGATGGTATGTGCTGAAAAGTGAAGGTAATAAATCGGATATGGATTACTTTAACCAGGCTGGAGAGAAGATTGAGGATGTGGTCCTTTCTGTAAACGGCAGACAGCTGGATGGTGATGTGGCACATAGGATAGGGGTGAATGATAATTATGCTGACCCTAATAAGTTTCTTCCTAATTATAACATATTTGAAAAAACACGTGTTTTAATTCCTGTTACCAACAAGGATGCGAAAGCAATTAAACTATCTACGGGTAAAATCTTAAATGATTTTCCTGAAATGTTTTTAGACAAGCCGGTTGCTCCCTATTCGCCAAGTATGTACGTTGCTAACAATTTAGGGCAGTGGATTTTGAATAACGGGAAAGCCAGTTTTATTTATTCCTACAGTTCCTTACTTAGTAAATTCGGGCCTGAGCTGGCGATGACAAACGAGTTCAAGGATTATAGATTATCAAAGTATGTTGTTAGTAATGGAGTGTATGATCCGATCGGATTTGACGAACTGACTTCTTCGTTTGTAGCGATGTCGACAAGTCAGACCTTTTTTATACCTGTTGGCGACCAGAGCGGTACTGAAATCAGCGCAAAAAATAACAATATGAAATTAGTTTTTGCAGGTGCAAAGGCTTTGTATGATGATTTCTTCTATGCAGTTATGCAGGATAAAACGAGTGCCCAGCTAAAGTATATTGCCAATGTTACAGGGGTTAGCGGCAAGTCTTTCAAAATTGCTTTGGATAAATTAGCTACAAATGACCCTGCTTTTAGTGCTGAACTTTTTACGTTAAACCATAGCTTATTGAAGGTAATGTATTTCGTAAGTAACAATAAGGTTTATGCCAGAAGTGTGGCAGGTATACCGGGCAGAAATACAGATCTTCAGATTAGTCTTCCTCAAGGTGAAACCGCAACTTTTATAAAACACATTAAATACAGTAATCAATTTGATTATCTGATTGTTGGGACAACTATCGGAGGTAACTACAAGGTGTACCTGTACCCATTGAACAACCTTGGCGAATTTTCCGGCCAAACGCCTGCAAAGGTGTTTTCAGGGAAGGGCAAAGCAGGAGATATTTCATTTGTTTTTCCTTCAATTTCACAAACTACTTTTCCATTAACTTATTAAAATTAAAAACAAAACAATGAATAAATTACTATCAGTTTTCTTCTTTTGCAGCGTGATCTCACTTTCGGTGTTTGCACAATCAAAAAATAGTGCCATCGCTTATGAAAGCAGCCTGGAGAATGCCATAAAGAAAAATCCAAAGAAAGGGAGCCTAATTTTGCTGAATATTTTTAGCAGTAAATCTGAGAGCTCTAATAAAATGGAAAACCTTACTTTCAGATTAGGACGTGTAGTGGGATTTCTAAATAGCAATTTTATAAATGTAAAATTGGATCTGGCTGATGAGGCCAATGCTGGAATAATCAAGAAATATGCGATTTCAGTTATCCCTACTTATATTATTTTAAATAAAGATGGAAATGAGATAAGTCGTTTGGTGGGCTATGCTGATGCTGACGATTTTATCGAAAAAGCTCGCTTTGCTATGGATCCCCAAAATTCTTTGCAGGTGAAAAAAGAAGCATTTGAAAAAGAACGTTCGTTTAAAAATGCGTGTCATTATATGGAGGTTTTACATAGAGAATTAAGGTATAATGAATTGACGGACTTTGTTGAATCTACTATCTATGCCTTTGCTATAGAGCAAAGATACTCTGAAGAGATGTGGAAGTATTTGAAAATTGCTCTACGCAGAACAAGTTCAAGGGTATTCTCAATGTTACTGTCAGAGAAATACCTGGTTAATCAATATATCGGAAAATCTGTGGTTGATAAAGTGATGATAGAATCCTTGCAAAATTATGCTTTGCAATATATATCCGGAAAATTAAAAGATCATTCAACGATATCTACTGCTTATCTGAGTTATCTGCCAATTATGGACGATAATACTGCAGTGACGCATTATATAAGCGTTGCATGTAAGTTGTTCTCACAAAAGGATATGCAAATGACAGGGGCGAAAACTAATGCTTATAAATCAATTGCTTCGTACCTGAGCCCGGAGAAAATCTGCGCACTAAATCAAGAGGAGAGGGATTTTATGATTGGATTTTTTAAGAGTATAGCAGGCATGCCACAGGAGCATATTTTGAATTTTGAAAAAGGGATTAACAAATATTTTAACAAGTAATAAGATGAGAGGTTTACTGGTATTTTTTTTAACAATTTTTACGTTGAGTGGTTATGCTCAAGGGATAGAATTTCAATCTTTGTCGTACAAAGATGCATTGGAAAAGGCAAAGGCAGAGGATAAAATGATCTTTGTGGATTGTTATACCACCTGGTGCGGCCCCTGTAAATTTATGGCAGCTGAAATTTTTGTAAAAAAGGAAGTAGGCGATTATTTCAATAAGAATTTCATCTCAATCAAGTTTGATATGGAGAGTGATTTTGCCAAAGATTTTAGAGATCAGTTTTATGTGAAGACATTTCCAACCTTTTATTACATTTCAAAAAATGGGGACGTAATTGGGGTTTCAAGAGGAGCAGTTAATGATCCCCAGGCTTGGATTAATGTTGCAAAAGAAAAGGTTTCGAAAGTGAATTCATTGGAGACTTTTAAAAGCGCGTATTTAAAGGGCAGAAAAGAAGCATCCTATAAGAGTTATTTCGAGGCATTAAAAAGAAATAACTATGAAGAAGGTATGTTGGATTTATTTTTAGACAGATTTGATCAGTCACAAAATAAGTTCGATTTTATGGATCAGAATAAAGGCTTGATTTCAAATAGTTTGTCTAAGGGAAACCTGGGTAAATTTTTGCAGCGAGTGAAGAAAAATAAAGATTATTCTGACTCAATGGAATATTTCTTTAAAGACTTTGTTGCCAATTAGTGTAAGCTGATAGCATTACTATTTATATCTAAAATCTACAAGATAAAATGAGAATAACATTAAATAGATTTAGTTTGATCGCTAGTGTTATGGTTCTGTTTTTGTTCAGTTGTAAAAAAAATACAACTGAGCAAAAGCCTGATCCTATAGCCCCTGTCGTACCGGATAAGGTACAGGATGTTGCAAGCTTAGAATTTAAGGAGCTGACTTCAGCTGATTTGGAAAGAAGTCGTTTGCAGTTGAATTGGCTGGCTACTGATTTTTCCGCTACCGGACTGTACATTCCTCCAACCGCAAAGGTTAAAGTGAACGTAGAATTAAAAGCGGGTAGCAGAGCTCCGTTAATGCTGATAGGAACCTATTCGAGATATGGCAAATGGAACAGTGAACCAAAGGCTGTACAACTTAAGTTGGGTCTGAATGAGTTTCAAAACCCCGGCGAAGGTTTGGTCTGGATCAGGTATACAACAGACCAGGTTCCTAACGGGATAGCTAAGGTGTCGTTTAGTGGCGATTTTAAAAAAGTTCCTCACTTTATTGGAGGCAAAACTACTAATGCAGAATGGCAATCTATGCTACTTAAATATACAGAAGCCCCTGATGTTATTCTTGAAGGAGAAAAATGCTATATCGTTGTGAGCAGGAAAAATGCGGTTACTTATAGTGATGATGATCAATCGGCTTTAGTAAAAAAAATTGCTGAGGTGATAACTATTCAGGACGACTATAGTGGTTTAGATGGTTCAACGGCCTTGGATAAACCTAACGTGCATCAAAAATATCTTTTGACAGAGCATGAAGATGCGAGCCTTTATTACTTTGCTTATCATTATCGTACCGCATATATTGGTTATGATGTTCAATACATATTGCGATCAGCAGCGATTAGTGACAGTTGGGGCTTATGGCATGAGCTTGGACACGTACACCAGCACACCTGGACATGGGGGACGATTACGGAGGTGAGTGTAAATATTTACTCTCTAGCGGTACAACGTGTGATGGCACCTAATAAGCATCGTTTGGCTGAGGGCGGTATCTGGGGATATGCGGCAGCTTATTTAGCTAAACCCAATGCTGGTAAAGACTTTAACAATGACACTTCTGTAGGAGTGGAATCCGGATGGGTTCGTCTTTGTATGTTTGAGCAGTTAAGATTGGCATTTGGAGATGATTTTTACCCTAAATTGCTGAAAAAAACAAGAAAAGACAAGCGGGAGTTTGCTAATGATATTCAGAAAATGGATTATTTTATGCTTTCTGCCTGCGAAGTTTCTGGTAAAGATCTGAGTACATTTTTTAGAAAATGGGGCCTGAATACTTCATCGTCTATTTATAGTACGATTGGAGATTTAAAGCTGCCACAGCCTGCTCAGGATATCACTTTATTAAGGGATATTGTCTCTAAATAAAACTTGTAAAAAGAGCTATTCTATGTGAAATCACTTAACATATTTTTGGAAAATTTATCAAGAGGGCTATGGATTATTCTATAGCCCTCTTATGTAGAGTTTGATTCCCTAGTTGTTTATAGTCTATAATAAGACACTAGTTAAGCCCATAAATAAACTGGGTCATTGTTTGAATTAATTGCGGATGCAATGGTAAATCCGGCATGGTATAGGTTGCCATATTCTGTTGTTTATCAATTGGAGCTTTCTTTAGAATATGGCTCATTTCTGGTATTAGTTCCAGCACTGCATTGGGAGCAGCCTTTTTCAGCGCGTGTGCATTGTCTACACTCACCTGAATATCATTTGCACCCTGAATAATTAACACAGGTACATTTAATTTGCTGATCACTTGTTTCGGGTCATATTTCATCCATGAGTACAGATAGGGCTGCACTGCAGAATTAAACAGACTATTAAAACCACCCTCCATTTTTTGTTTGGTGAAATTACCCATCTTTATACTATCAATAATCGAGGTTGCCTTTCTATAATCTGCAGGTGAAACTCCGGCTTTAAGCTGAGTTTTCAAAATTACATCTGCAGATGTACCCGAGCCCGATAAAGATATAAATGCATCGGCTTTTTCACGCTCAGCAGCTAACATTCCTACTAATGAACCCTCGCTATGCCCAGCTACAATAACTTTGGAGAAACGCTTATCGGTTTTCAACATTTTGATGATCGCCCCGGCATCGTCGACCATATCTTCAAAAGTAACATCTGCTAACGCTTTACTGGTTGTACTTTGACCTACCCCGCGTTTATCGTACCTGAGCACGGCAATGTTTTTTAACTTCAGCGAGTCACTTAGTTGTTGGAAATAATTTGATTTGCCGTTTATTAATAACGAATTGCCATCCCTGTCAGTAGGACCAGATCCGGCAATTAACAGTACTACAGGCACAGGTCTTGTTACTTCTGGTACTGATATTGTCCCTTTTAATGTTGCCGTTGCAGTTTTAATCGTAACAGAACCACTCAATTCGCGTTGGTCTGCCATTGTAAAAAAGCCAATAACCTGATTAGTTTTATCAAAGTTAATATGCAAAACCAGCCCCGGTTTTTCGAACATAGCTATATATACATTTATCCCTTGCTGAGTGCCAAAATATTCGCTGTTGCTTAAATTACCATGTGCAGCTTTTAATTGTTGTATTGCTGAACCCAGTGTTGTTAAAGGCAGTTCTGATTTAATCTTATCAGCTAAAAGTATATACAAGCTATCTGCTTTCTCCGCATTAAAATAGCTGATAAATTCTGCGGTACGCTGCTTAATAATGGCATTGTTTTGAGCATATCCTGAAGAACAGATGAATAATGTAATAAATGCAAGCGATAATGATTTCATATAGGATAAGAGTTTTACAAATGAATATAGTGTTGTAGCAATTGATTGAGTAGGATGGAGATAATTTCGGCCAGTATTAAGCCGCCAATAAATCCAGCAACAGCTTTGGTGCCTTTTAAGTTGAAAGAAACAGTAAAAGCATTATACATTAGTGTGATCATCCAGATAAGCGGTAATAGCATTAACAGACCTATCGCTATTACTATTCCATCAATCTCATTATGATTTAAAGTTTGCATGTGGTTTTTGGACAAAAGTGCTATGATAGCAACCAATAACATCGGCGCACGGGCAACAGCTATGGTACCTGCAATATCAATGAATCGGAAATTTGAACGTGATAGGAAAAATGCCAATGCATAAAATACAACTACCGGACTGCCCCAGGCAATTAGTTGTTCCAGAAAATAGATTACTAAAGGTTGAGGAGAACCGAAATGTGCATCGATGGCGCCGTTAAAGTGCATGTTGCCATAATAAGCACATAACAGGGTAACTATCATTATTATTGAGCCTGCTACTAAAGCTTGCGACCCAGCTATGTAGACGAATGGGTTATAAAGCCACTTTTTCATATTTCCTGGTTTTCATTTGAGGTCAACTTTAGAATAATGTCGTCCAGTAAATTCCTTACAGTTGGGTAGCTTAATCCCAACTGTTGGGCCATAATTTTTAAACTGCCGCTGCTTTTTACAAATGAAATTATAAATTTCTGTTCAACAAGGTCAAGCTGAGCTAAACCAGGTAACTGAAACTTTCCTGACACAATCGTTTCACATTCTCCGCAACTCAAACTGGTTACTTGTAATGTCGATGAACAGCTCGGGCAAACAATAGGTAATTTCTTATGTTCTTTCAATTTTATTTATTTTTTGTTTAACAATATTAAGTATTTTTTTAATAAAAATTAAATAATGTTGAAGTTTTATGTTTTTGTCTGTACTTCTTTACTAAGCTTAACCTGTCAATTTAATTTGTTGCTAATCATAAAGTTTTATTGCAGGTAGAAGCTGATCGAATAATATATGAAGCTTTTTTGTAGTTTTGGACCTAACTTATATGAGCCAGAATGTATCCGAAGAAGAAAAGCAACTACTGCTAGATATAGCAGGAGGCGACCGCCATGCGTTTACATTGCTTTTCAAAAAGTACAATCACTACGTATATAGTTCCGGCAGAAGACTGACCCACTCTGATTATTGGGCCGAAGAACTGGTTCAGGATATATTTTTCAAGATCTGGCAAAACCGGGAAAAACTGGGCGGGATAGAAAATTTTAGTGCCTACCTGAACCGCGTGGTAAGAAACCATTCTTTTAACATTCTCCGTCAATTGGCCCAGGATGCAAAATCTATCGATAACATCTCAAGCAAAGAGATTGCGCATACAACTGACGAGATGATCGATCTCAAAGAGGCTTCTGTTATTTTAGACCAGGCGCTTGCGCTGCTTACTCCTCAGCAGCGTATTGCTTACGATTTGTGCCATATTCAAGGATTGAAGTATCAGGAAGCAGCTCTCCAAATGAATATCTCTTATGAAACCGTCCACTCGCATATGAAAGAGGCAATTAAGAAAATCCGCATCCATTTTAAAGCCAGGGGTGTCATGTATACCATTCTATTTGCTATTCTATTCGCTTAGAAAACAACTTTTTCTGTGAAAATTGCTTTTTTTAAAAAAATATCATTTTGGTATCCCCATTTAGTTTGAGTTAGGTGTCAATACTAATAAATGGTTAATACAAAGCGTGCATATGGATCCGAAAGGAAATAATAAATCAACTGAAAGACTAAAGGAGTTAATGGGGCTCTACTTTGAGCAGGATATTGAAGATAAGGAGAAACAGGAACTGTGGGGATACGTTAATGACCCGATGTTCGCGCATGAAGTCAAAAGTCTGATTCCAAATGCAACTGAACATCCGCTGCCTTCATATACACTCAACGAAGTGAAAGAAAATAGAATTCTGGGCTCTATTTTTAGAGATGACAGTGCGGAGGTGGATAAACACCGTATAGGTTGGCGCCAGCTATGCATTGCCGCAAGTATTGTTGTGGTATTGTCCTGTTTAACTTTTGCCCTTTTCAAAAGTCAGTACTCAGGCATCAAGCCTAAAGATTTTGTTGCCCGGGATATTCCGGCCGGCAACCATGGTGCTACTTTAACACTTGCCGATGGGAGAACGATACATCTGACGGAGGTTGGTAATGGTGAGATTGCCAGAGAGGCAGGGGTGAAGATTGAAAAAGGCCGCGATGGGGAAATCGTATATCGTATGGATTCGAAAGCGGAGAAAGGTAACCAGGTTAATACTCTAACAACTTCCAGGGGGCAGACCTATTCTGTTTTACTTCCCGATGGAACCAAAGTTTGGATCAATGCGGCTTCCGAGCTTCGGTATATGGCTAATTTAATAGAAGACGGACGTCGTGTGGTTAATTTAAAGGGCGAAGCGTATTTTGAAGTTTCTAAAGATCAGAGGCACCCGTTTATCGTCAGGTCGCAGGGACAAGAAGTAGAAGTTCTGGGAACGCATTTCAATATCAATGCTTACGAAAATGAACCGTATATCTCGACAACCCTTCTCGAAGGATCTATTCGTTTGCATACTTCGGCCAGGCAGCAAATTCTAAAACCAGGTCAGCAGGCACAGAATACATCCGGGAACCTGCAGATCAGACCAGCTCATCTGGACAATATAACCGACTGGAAAGAAGGAGATTTTTCTTTTAAAAATGTTGATTTTCTGGCCGCGCTCAGGAAAATTGAAAGATGGTATAACGTAGAAATGATATACGATAAATCCCTTCCTAAAGACCTTCAGGCTGGTGGCTGGATTTCGAGAAAGAAAAGCCTTTCATCTGTTCTGGACTTCATCGAATCTGCTAATATGGTCCGGTTTAAAGTAGAAGGTAGAAAGGTGTATGTTGCTCCATATTAATCTCTTATGGTACTATTGCTAAATAATAAAATAATCCTAAACCAATCAATAACTTACCCATAATTAATGAATCATTTTAACAAATTTGAACGGCGAAAACTTCGAAGCAGTTTTCGTCAGGGGACATTACGTACCCGGCTGCTCGGCACACTCTTAATTTTAGGTCTGTTGCAGTTCCATGCGAAGGCCATTGCACAGCGTATCGTCTTAAAAGTGGAAAACGCACCTTTGGTGAACGTCCTCAATGAGATCAGAAAACAAAGTGGCGTAGATGTTTTCTATAACAATAAGACTTTGCAGGATAATTATCGTGTATCGGTTAATCTCCAAAATGTAGAATTAAAGCAGGCTTTGAATACTGTCTTTGATAAATTGCCTTTAAGTTACCGGATCACAAAAGACGGTATTTCCATCGGGAAGAATAACAGGAATGTGCCTGCATTGATCGAGTCGCTGGTACGAGATGTGATGGATGTGGAAGGTAGGGTATTAGGACCGCAGGGACAACCACTGGCAGGGGCAAGTATTACTGTAAAACACCAGGGAAAGTCCGCAATAACCGATATCAAAGGGTATTTTGTGCTTAAAAATGTAAATAGTGGCAGTACAGTTGTAATTAGTTACTTAGGTTATCAGACCAAAGAATTGGAGTGTAAACCTCAGCTGGGTAACATTACACTGGATATAGCTGACAATCCTTTAGATGCTGTACAGATTATCGGATATGGGAAAACGTCGAGAAGGCTCACTACCGGCTCTGTGGCAACTATCCGATCAGAAGACCTCGAAAAACAACCAGTGTCCAATCCCTTGCAAGCGCTTTCAGGACGGATAGCAGGCGTTTACATTAGTGAGGGATCAGGAATAGCAGGAAGTAAGGTTAATGTAGAGATAAGAGGTAAGAATACCATCAATGCGGGACAGAATCCGCTTTATATTGTGGATGGTGTTCCATTTACTTCAACTCCAACTGAACAAACTTCTGGTAATCAGGTAGTCAATGGGATAGTTGGAGGCGGTTTTAGCCCCTTTGACAATATTCCCACAAGTGATATCGAAAGTATCGACATTCTCAAAGATGCTGATGCGACAGCCATATATGGTTCCAGAGCGGCAAACGGCGTGGTAATAATTACCACTAAACGCGGGAAAGCCGGCGCTATGAAAGTGAATGCCCATATTTATTCCGGCGTTAGCCAGATCTCTAACAGGGTAAAAATGTTGGGAACGGATGAGTATTTAGCTATTCGCAGACAGGCTTTTGCCAACGATAAAATTACGCCGACAGCTGCGAATGCTCCGGATTTGCTGAATTTTGGTAATGGTGAAACCGATTTTGTGGATTACATCTATGGTAAGATGTCGGGAATGGTAGATGGAACCGTAAGTGTCTCAGGAGGATCAGAACAGTCGCAATACCTGGTTAGTTTTAACCACAGAGGTCAGAATTCTATATTCCCTTACAGTTTCAAAGACAAGAAAAGCACCATACGTTTTAATATGCAAACGCAGTCTGCTAATGCGCGGTTTTTTGTAAACCTGTCGGGAGGATATACCAAAAATGTAAATAATCTTCCAAGTGCAAATCTGGCTTATTCTTATGCGCTTCCTCCGAACTTACCGCTTCATAAAGATGACGGGACTTTCTATTGGCATAATAACTACTCGAATCCGGCAGCTGCATTATTGGCGCCTATGGAATCTACTACAGATAATGTATTGATGAATAGCAGTTTGAGGTATATCATTATACCTGGTTTTGAGTTTAAAACAGAAATAGGCTTTAATAGAATCAGTAATGAAAACTTCAGGGCGATCACCCGGATCTCCCGGAATCCAAATACTACGGTCAACGGACAACTTTCTTATAATAATAACAACAACCAGAATTTCTCTGTTGAGCCTCAGTTGACTTATAAACGAAACATAGGCCCGGGCCGTTTTGAGGCATTGGTGGGTAGCACTTACCTGAATACACAGTCTGTACAGCCCTTGTTTATGATTGGTTCATTTACCAGTGATGCCTTGTACAAAAACTTGGGTTCTGTTATCAGTCAGTTCTCCGGTAGCGGTAATGTAGAAAGTCGCTATTTATCTGGTTTTACACGTTTGAATTACATATTGAATAGTAAATATATCGTAAATGTAAACGCCAGGCGTGATGGTTCCTCACGATTTGGACCGGGCAATAAATTCGGAAACTTCGGTAGTATCGGCGGTGCCTGGATTTTTGGGGAAGAAAAGTTTATGAAAGACAATTTTTCATGGATTAATTTTGCTAAAATCAGGGGAAGCTACGGAACTGTTGGTAATGATCCTAACCAGGATTATGCTTACCTGGCAACCTATGCCTCCAGCATCTTTACTGGTAACTACAATGGTGTAGCGTCTTTAATCCCGATGACACTTCCCAATAAAGATTATCGATGGGAGGTGACCAGGAAGATGGAATACGCCTTAGATTTAAACTTCCTGCAAGACAGGATCTCGTTTACTGCTGCCTGGTACCGGAATCGTTCAGACAATTTGCTCATTGATATTCCTGTTTCTTCTCAAACTGGTTTTAGCTCTTATTTAGCTAATCTACCGGCTTTAGTGCAGAATAAAGGATGGGAGTTCGGTATCAACACAAAAAACATTGTTAAACCTGACTTTTCATGGAATACCTCGGTTAATTTTACCGTTTCGGAAAATAAATTGCTGAGCTATCCGGATTTATCAAGCTCGGTATTGGCCAATACCTATGTTGTCGGACATTCTTTATCTGTTGCACAAAACTATCATTTTCTGGGTTTTGAAGATGGTATCGCTAAGTTCCGGGACGTAGACGGAAATGGTATTATATCTTCAGGATCGTTTAGCACTACGGGCAAGGGGGATTATATTGTGGCGGGAAATACCGACCCTAAGTTTTACGGAGGCGTTAATAATACCTTCAATTACAAAGGCTTTAGTCTGGATTTTCTGTTCTCCTTTGTTAAGAAAGACGGCTATAACATTTATTACGAAGGAAGTTCTGTTATACCTGGAAATGCGAACAATTTAGTCGCTGATGTGCTGAACAAACCATTTAGGTATACGACATTAAGGGCCGGGACTGCAGCTACTTCATTTAACCAGTATAAAAACTCTGATGCTGTATTTGGCGACGCTTCGTTTATCAGGCTCAAAAATGTAGCGCTGGCTTATCAGTTTGATCCTAAGATGTTAAAGCCATTAGGACTGAAAAATCTGAATGTGTACTTCAGGGGACAGAATTTATGGACAATTACAAATTACTTAGGCTTTGATCCGGAAACACAGGGCTTGTCAGTGCCACCATTAAGTATATACACTCTTGGACTTCAAATAACTTTATAATCGATTTTTTATTATGAAACAATCAATCATATTTACCGCGCTTCTCGCAGCCTCTGTAGTATTTACAGGCTGTGAAAAATGGCTCGACGTGGGGGACCCGAAAAATGCTGTTGAAACTTCTGTGATTTTTCAGGACGAAGCTGGTTTACAGGCCGCTATCGCCGGTATGTACAATTCGGGCAATGCCATAGAGCTGGGAAGGTTGTCTTTATACAACAGTTTGCAGGCAGATGACCTTAGTGCCAATGTCACAGGTTATGATCCGTATAAAAATAACAGCCTGGTTTCTAATGAAGCCACCGTAGGTACAATCTGGTCAAGTTTATACATAGGCATTTATCGTGCGAATGACATCATAGAAGGTGTGCCGAAATCTGCTGGATTGTCTGACGCGATCAAAAACCAATCTATTGGGGAAGCTTTATTTTTAAGAGGCCTGTATTATTTTTATCTGGTTAATCTATATGCTGATGTTCCATTGGTTACGGGTACGGATTTAAAGAAAAACGAGCTTTTGCCGCGTACAGCATCAAGTGTTGTTTACAGTCAGATTATAACCGACCTGGAGAAGGCAGCATCATTGTTGCCTACAGCATATCCGGGTGGTTCAGATCGTGTAAGAGCCAATAAATGGGCGGCGACAGCTTTGCTGGCCAGGGTAAACTTGTATCTGGGCAAATATGCCGAAGCCGAAAGGTTGTCTACAGCTGTTATTGAGCAAACTGGTGTATATATATTATCGGAAGATTTAAATACTGTTTTTGTGAAGAGGGGTACAGATGCCATTTTCGCATTTGATGTGTCCCATGCCGGATATACCACAGTCGGTTTGAATGCGATTCCTGCTGCAGGGAGTGTACCGAGTCTGATCATACATCCTTCATTGTTCAGTTTATTTGCTCCTAATGATGCGAGAAAGGCAAACTGGATCGGTACTTCGGCAGGACAGCCATTTTCCTACAAATACAAAGTCAGGTCTGGAATTGGAAATGAATATGATGTGGCACTGCGCATTTCAGAACAATATCTGATCCGTGCGGAGGCCAGGGTATATTTAAAAGACCTTGACGGTGCAGCTGCGGATGTAAACAAGATCAGAAAGCGTGCAAAGGTTAATGATATTGAAATGAATTCAGAGGAAGAGGCGCTGGTCCTGATAGCAAACGAACGTCGTATGGAGTATTTTTCGGAATGGAGCCACCGATGGTTTGATCTTAAACGAACGAACCTGGTTGGTAAGGTTATAGGTGAATTAAAGCCTCAATTCTGGCAAGATACAGATGCTTTATTCCCGATACCCAGCAGAGAGCGACAAATGAATACCAATCTGACTCAAAATGAAGGTTATGACTAAAAAAGTGCTATACATCGTACTAATGAGCTTTCCCTTACTGGCCAGCGCTCAGTATAAAGCGGTAATCCAGGGAAGAATAGGGAAGGCCTCCGGACAGAAGGTTTTGCTGAGCTATGGCGTTAATGGCCGTATGATCCGGGATTCTACTTACCTGAAACAGGGCCGGTTTGAATTCCAGGTCAATTTTGACGAGCTTGTTCCGGCTACATTAAAATTCGATCAGGGAAAATCCGGTAAAAGCATCATATCCGATGCTAAAGATTGCTTTCTGGAACCAGGATTGCTGAAGCTGGAAAGTAATGATTCCCTGGCAAATGCCAGGATCATAAAAGGTGACATCAATAAAGACTATATTGCTTTCCGGCGTTTTGTTGGTATGGAAGAAGCACAGCAGCTGTTAAAAGCAGTCAGGGCGACTAAGGATGAAGCGCAGCTGAAAATGCTACAGGAGCGGAGAGATGCTGTTCTTGCCCAGATGCAAAATAAATATGAAGGTTATGTTACTGCTCACCCGGGTTCTTATTTCAGCTTATTTGCCTTAAACTTCATGGGAGCAGGTATGATGAATACGGCCAGGATTGAACCCTTGTTTAACAGGTTAACTCCTGCGTTAAAAGAAAGCAAGGAGGGGAAAGAATTTAAACGTCAGATTGAAGCGACAAAAGCAATTAAATTAGGTACGCTCGCGCCAGACTTTGTTCAACCCGATGTGCTGGGGCGGTCAGTACGCCTCTCGGACTTTAGAGGTAAGTATGTCCTGCTGGATTTCTGGGCATCCTGGTGTGGTCCATGTCGCAAGGACAATCCTAATATCGTAAAGGCTTATCAAAAGTACAAGGATAAGGGGTTTACAGTGATAGGTGTTTCTTTAGATCGCAGTAAAGAAGCCTGGTTGCAGGCGATTGAAAGCGATGGGCTTACCTGGACTAATCTATCCGATTTGAACTATTTAAAAAATGAGGCCGCATCGCTTTATGCTGTCAGGGCTGTTCCTCAAAACTACCTTATAGATAAAGATGGTTATATCATCGCAGTTCAACTGCATGGTGAAGATTTAGACAAAAAACTCGCTGAAATTTTAGGTAGTAAGTAGTTGAAAGTAAATGATCGCTGATGCTATCATTTACCGGTTTTTCTAGAAAATTATCAAAAGGGCTATAGCATATTCTGTAGCCCTTTTTTATTCTTAGTGCAGTAACACTTAATTTAGGTATTTTTGAATTTCATTTTAGCCTGCCGTGCTGAATTGAAATAACTATTAACCAATAGACCATTTTGAAAGAAATTGAAACAAGTAGATTGTATTTAAAAGCCACTGATATTGAGGATGCTCCTTTTATATTAGAATTGCTCAATACCCCTAAGTGGATTCGCTTCATAGGGGATAGAAACGTAAAAGATTTGGCAGGTGCAACGGAATATATTAAGAACCGGATGATGCCGCAAATGGAAGAATTGGGCTTTGGTAATTATGTGTTAGTTAGAAAAGAAGATGGAGCTAAGATAGGGAGTTGTGGACTCTATAAAAGAGAGGGCTTAGATGGAGTCGATATTGGTTTTGCCATGCTACCCGATTTTGAGGGTAAAGGCTATTCGGGTGAGGCTGCCATAAAATTGAAGCAACTTGCTAAAACAGAGTTTCACTTAGAAAGACTTAATGGCATAACATCACATGATAATACAGCATCAATAAACCTGTTGAAAAAGTTAGGTTTAAAACTGAAAGGTACCGTTCGATTGCCAAATGATACGGAAGATTTATTACTTTATTCGACGATTTTATAATTTGCCATCTGGTTCATGATCGGTTTTTATTATAGTATTACCCATTAAAATCTAACACTAGCTATTGGCATCAGCAAATTCTAATGTGAAGGTTGTTCCATTGCCGGGTTCACTATTGAAGCTGATTTTGCCTTTTTGCATCTCTGTATACTCTTTGCATAAGATCAGGCCTAGTCCAACACCTTTTTCGTTACTGGTGCCATAGGTTGATGCTGCATTTAGTTTGAAAAGATCTGCCTGCCTTGTGATAGGAATGCCGACTCCATTATCCATGATGTTTAATTTAATATAGCCGAAGTCGATAGCGCTGTATATCTGAATTTCCCCACCCGGCAGGGTAAACTTTATAGCGTTATTTATCAGGTTCCTGATTACCAGTTTAAGCATATCCAGATCGGCAGTGAGCTCAATAGACGGATCGATATTCACGCTGATTGTGATAGTTTTTATAGCTGCAGCTGATTGTTGTACAAGCATACAGGTCGATACTACTTCTGACAAGTTCAGTCTCACCATATTTACATTGGTGCCTCCGTCCATTTGCGATTTTGTCCAGTTCAATAAATTGTGCAGCATCACCTGGGTGTTTTTAGTTTCATTGAGCAGGCTACTTTCCAGAAAACGACGCTCTGCTGGTGAAAAATCATATTCATTAAGCATCTCCAGGAAATTAGCGATAGAATTGAGCGGAGAACGCAGATCATGAGACAATATGGACAACAGTTGGGTTTTGGAATCGTTGGCTTCTTTTAAAGCAAGGGAGGCTGTCAGTGCATTATTCTTTTCCCGCTGATAGCTGTTGATCAGGTAAGAAAGTACCACACCTATACATACGGCAACAAAGATATAGCTGGTTGCTATATCCAGGAACAAATCGCTGCGTTTTGCATAAGTGACACTGACAAAATCACCGTTATAATACTCAGTCAGCAATAACCCAAGAACCATAGCCGCGTTCATCAGCATCCAGAATACATACTGTCGGGTTGGCATTACCGACAAGGTAAAAACCAATGACAGGAGGTAAAGTATTAACGTTGGGCCATGTATGCCTGAATTGATGAAGTAATTAAATGCCATAAAAACACTCGTACCAATGCTAAATGCAATGAAACTTAGATGTAGCCTTCCATAATACCTGGAATTGATGTACATGGCAACTATGACAATCCAGGTAGCCGAAAGCGCGACATTGACCCAGGGTACCATTATGATCATATTAACCAGTAGTGACAAAGGAAGGCCAATCATTGCGATCACACTTACTTCATGAAATATCCTGGCCTGGAGTGGTGTATCAGCGTTGCTGCCTATCAATTTGTCATGTAGACGTTTTATAGATTTGATCATCAAAAGGAATTGAGCATTTAACAAATCGTAAATTTATAAAAAATAGATCTAAAAATCCTGATAGATCTGATAGCTGAATGCCACCTATTACTTACCGCTGTATTTTTTGAATACTTCTTCTTAAGTTCTTTTCAATCCTTTTTTCAGTTTGTTGTTAGTTAACTTTATACTAGTAAGCTATAGGCTCTTGCCTGTTATCCCAAAAGAAAAGAACCACTATTTTAGTTGATTTAACCTCATAAAATATGGACGATCTTTTTTTTATCAAAGCTACTCTAACATCAGGATTGGATTTTGTTTCCTTATACATAAACGGAGAACGTTGTATTAATTCCAGAGTTCTTACTGTATTCGTCTCAAAATCTTGAACAGCTTTATTTCCTAAACGTTCAAGTATTTGAGCCCGAATTGCTTCGAAAGTTTCGACAGCAGTTTCGGAAATGAAAATTGGCCAACTCACTATTTAATAGATAGCTTTTTTTTAAATGCATCAAAAGTGATGTGTCGTCCGGCTTCAATATCCGCTTGTCCTTTCTTAATTCCCTCAACTACATGTTTTGGCAATATAACATTGTCTAAATCATGGGTCTCGTTCTCTAGAACAGTTTCTGCTAATTTGTTGAGGGCTATTAAAGATTCTTTATCAGAGATGGTCATTACCTTATCAATTATAGCGTTTCGCAAGTTATCTATAGTAGACGGCATAATGAGTTGATGTTTCATCAAATTTCGGTATTAAAGTTTAATAATCCTATTGCTTTATAGCTACAAATATAACAATAAAGCTTATAATTAACTATAGATTAATTTATGTAATTATTTGTGGTTTTTTGGAGGTGGTTTCAATATTTTGGGTTTTTTGGTGTAACTGTTTTTTATCTGCTATTGTTCCATTTTCCTTTATTGCTTTTGTAAATACCAAATACCAGAACACCAATATTATGGTCCGGTTTCTTTATCTGCTAATGAAATTAAATTTTGTTTAAGCATAGTAATTTGAGCATTTAAACGTTAATAAAATAAGTTGTTTGATTATTGGTTTGGTGTGTGCAATTTTGCCAGACTTTTTACAATATAGGGTGTAAGAAGTAACGAAACCCATAGAGAGCGATCTGGTTATGCACTTTTCACTTATTTAACGGTCTCGTTTTAGATAAGTACATTTCAATAAATATTATGAGTTTTTCTGTAAGGATTTCGAGATTAGAGGATTATAAAGTACAACGGCAGCAGTTGGGTTTATGGAACCGGTTAGTGTGGCTGGATAATGGGTGCGATGCACTTTTTATACATTCGGAGGTTGATTTTTGGGACAACACTTACAAAAGTGGCGGTTGGTTGCTGGAGTTTAACTCATCTTTTTACCGTGATTACGCGCTGCGTTACCCTGAAGATTTTAATAATAGCTTAATGACCGATAAGTCAAGTTCGCCAATTACTTTGCCGCTGTCGGACATGTTGCACAAAGAAATACATCAACTGGCCGGTTTACTCAAAAATGCTTATGTACTTAATCAACCTGAGCTTTATTTACAGCCTTATGCCGATTTGATTTTACTGAATGTAAATCGATTTTATACTACATCAGTGAAAAAGACAGATTTGTTAACGAGTTCATTGTAATAATAAAATTTACAAGTCTATTTAAAATTATCAATCTGCTTCTGTAAGTTTTTTCTAATTTCTCCTACTTATAAGAGAAAATAGAAAATATGAATAGGTCTATATACTTTCTGGCAGCTGGCATATTGCAAATCTTTACCTTTAATAAAAAATAGGTATGGATGAAGTACAGTTCTTAGCTCTTATTAAGGAACATCAGGGTATTATCCATAAAATATGTCACTTATACCGCGATATCCGGGAAGATCGTGAAGATCTTTTTCAAGAAATTACTTTCCAGCTTTGGAAATCCCATCAAAGCTTTAAGAACGATGCAAAAATAAGCACCTGGATTTATCGCATTGCACTGAATACTGCAATAGCCACTTTCCGTAAAAAGAAACATACTATTGAGTACAGCCCTGTTTTGCCTGATTTTGCAGAGGAACAGGCTGACGAAGCACTTACCTTGCGTCAGGAACAATTATTCAATGCTTTGAAACAACTTGAAGATGGGGATAAGGCGATAATTACATTGTATCTTGAAGATTTAAGTTACCAACAAATAGCTGATATTATCGGGATCAGTGAAAATTATGTTGGTGTTAAACTCAATAGAATAAAAATCAAAATTCAAAACCTTTTAATCTGTTAATTATGGAATTTAATGAATTAAAATCTACCTGGAATGCGTTGAAAACACCAGAAGTTTCAACAACGGAAATTCAAAGTATGCTCTCTGAAAACAGGCATCCTGTTTTAAAAGACATCAGGAAGCAATTGACTATAGAGATCATTGGATGGGGTATTTTTCTGGCATGCTATTATTCTATGTTTGATGGTGATAAAAAGCCGGTATGGATCAATGTGCTACTTTGTCTCTCTATCCTGATACCCATCATTCATAACCTAATGGGGTATCGTTTTGCAAAATATCTTGTGCAGGGAACCAGTATTCAGGAATCGCTAAAAAACTATTTGTCTAAAGTTAAAGTCTACGCTATAGTATCTGTTGTTTCGCGGCAGATTTATTTGTTAGGGCTTCTGTTTTTTTTCACCTACAGCATAAACTTCAATGCAGGTAAGTATACATTGCTGGGTGTTATCGGCTTGGTTTTTCTTATTCAATTCGTGATAATATGTAGAATATGGGTAAAACGTTTAAAAAGCCTTGGGGATTCATTAAAGTCATTTAGCTGATCTATTTTCAGGCTACTGTTCATGTGACTCAAAACGTCCGGTCCCTTCAATAACAGGAATCTTAAAAACTACTATATTGTTTTGTTGGTCATCAGGAATGGCATGTGAAGAGCGTTGAGAACTACTATCAGTTAGGGGCATGATGCGATGGATAATTCCCTGCATCGCTTGTTGACGCTCTTCACCAACAAGTTCCTGGAAAGTTCCCCAAACGATAACACTCTTCCATCTAAAAGTATCCAGAATTTCATCAACCTGGAAGCATACCCGTGGATTATTACGCATCATATCCAGCTTTTTACCCTTACCGGTATGAGCGTAAATGGCATTGTTCCTATAGATATAGTTAACCGGTACAACGTAGGTTTCACCTTCAAAATGACAGCCCAAACGACCAATTACCTGTTGTTCGAGTAAATCTATAATTTCCCTTTTATTTAGATCTCCTAACATATTTTTTGCAGCATATTAAAAATAACAATAAAGTACCTCAGGGTTTAAAATTAAGCTTTAGTACTTCATAAGTTTTACAATTTAGTAAAAAATAAACACACATTAAATTGTTTTTACGCGCCCGGTTTTTTGGGAATTATGAAGATAGACTCTCTATTTTTACAAAAATCGGGATGAGCGCCCTTCCTTTTTCTGACAAGGCGTATTCAACATGCAGAGGTTTCTCTGTTACAACAGTTCGGATTAATAGTTCTGCTTCTTCCAGTTCTTTTAATGCTGTAGAAATGGATTGTTTATTTGAGTTCGGCAATTTGTTTAGCAAACTATTGAAACGCACCGGACCATCAACTGCCAAACGAAATATTTGTGGTTTCCATTTGCCAGATAATAATTTTAACAGCCCTTCAGCAGGACAATCTTCTTTTGGGGTAGTCATGTTTTTTTGACTTATTGTACAGCGATATTCTTGTGGATATCTTTGTCGAAGGTAATGAATAAAGGGATAACCTTAAACCTAAAATATGAAAACAACAGAAAATAAAAACCCACTATTTTGTGATATTGAAACAGGGATGTGCGGAGCCCCGCATGCGACTGGTACCGGAGAAGAAACAAATCTTTCGTCCTCAAAAAAGCCTGTTAAAATAGTTTATTTTACAGATCCTATCTGTTCTTCCTGTTGGGGTATCGAACCTCAATTGAGAAAACTTAAGCTGGAATACGGAGATTATTTCGAGATAGATTATCATATGGGTGGTTTATTGCCATCCTGGAGTGTATATAGCAGTGGCGGTATTAGCAAACCATCAGATGTAGCCCCTCATTGGGAAGAAGCAGGAGCTTACTATGAAATGCCAATCGATGGTGATGTTTGGTTTGAAGATCCTTTTGATTCTTCATATCCACCTTCTATCGCAGTGAAGGCAGCTGAACTTCAAGGTAAAGAAAAAGGAATTTCTTTTATGCGCAGATTAAGGGAAATGCTTTTCCTGAAAAAGAAAAATATTACCAAATGGGAACATTTACTGAAAGCTGCGGGGGAGGTTGGATTAGATACCTTTCAATTTAAAACGGATTATGAAGGAAAAGCAAATGAGTTGTTCCAGGAAGATCTGGATTTGGGCAAGCAGTTAGGTGTGAGAGGTTTCCCAACCTTGTTTTTTACAGATGGAGAACATAACCCGACGTTGGTTTATGGATTCAGACCCTACGAAGATTATGTAAAAGCGATAAAAAATATCTTACCAGATGTCCAAAAAAGGCAATACGACAAATCACCATTAGGCGTGTTTTCTTACTTTAATACTTTGATGACTAAAGAGTTTGCAGTATTGACAGAAATGAACCTTGAAGATGCGGATAAAGTACTTCACGGATTATTAGATGAAGGGAAAATAAGCAGTTTTAGAAGTAAAAATGGAATGCTCTGGGTATTTTAAACTCAGAGCTGATAAGATTTTTGACCAGTCTTCATTTTGTTTAAGAGTTCATCTAATATTTTTTTCGCCTTTGGATTAGCTGAATTCTCATTAAGTAATTGTCCGATTATAGCTATCGCTTTTTTCCTTTTTCCATTTATATAGAGTGATTTTGCATAGATCATTTGATAATATGGTGCCGTATTTTTATAAAACTCAGTATCGGTGGCCGCTATATGCACGGCCATCGCTGTCCATTTCATTGTTTCTTTACGCTCGGTTCTGTTCAACGGAATTTTTAATAGATTTTCTGTCGTCATAACCAAAAAATTGCAAAGCTGTATAGATTGTGTGTGTTTATAACTAATCTCCCTTTTCATTTCGTCATAAAGTACCTGATCACGCTTTAGGAATGTGTCAAGGGGTATACTCAGCAGATAATTATTGATGAAATCCCTGTTCATCTTCTTGAATCCCTCATAATCCTGTGTCTCATATTGAAATCTTAACGCAATTGTCTGCTTGTTGTCAAACATGTTTTTAGAAAAATCGTTCTTAACCGCTATTACTTTACTCAGTGCAACCCGGTCTTTTTCGGCTATGGCTTTTTCCAGCGAGAGCCCAATTGCGTTGTTTTTTATACTATTCAAGGTCTCTCCATGTACTAGATTTTTACTTTTTAGCTCATTAAAAACGACCTCGTTTTCCTCAAGTGTAGTTATTGCAATTCCCAGTCGTAGCTTCCTGTTAAGCCATACACCATTGTCCACCAGTAACTGGATAGTTTCCGGCATTGATTTTTCGCTGCTACTGAGCATATTAATGTAATCTTCAATTAGATCAGTAGTATTCATCTTAAGTCGTGTTAGTCTTGATAAATAATTGAAAATGAATTTCTTGTCCTTTTTATGTGATGGGTATAGTTTTTCTAAGTCAGAAATCGTCGTGGACTGCTGGTATTCTTCAATGGCATTTTTTGCTTGCTGTATAAATTCTAATGCCTGCATAGACCCGTTTGCCCGATAAATCAGCACACCATCGCCATTAATAAACAGGTAATTTGGATAGGATTGAATGGTGTATTTTTTTTTAAAAGCAGGACCTTCTCCTTTTTCTGCATCGATTTTATAATTTATGAAAGACGTGTTGTAAATGTTTCCAACCTCGGCCTGGGGAAAAACTTTGGTATCCATGATTTTGCATGGACCACACCAATCGGTAAATACGTCGACAAATACTAGTTTATTCTCCCTTTTTGCCTGTAAAAGTACGTCAGACCACTTTTGGCTACTAAATTCAATCCCTTTTTGTTGGGCATAACTTGCCTGAACGGTAATCATGATTACCATTAAAAAAAATCTTTTCATGAGTTAAAATTGTATTTAAAGAGATAAAACCAAACAATTTGTATGCATTAATCCATCATCTCATTCGTTATATTTAGTTCTGATGAGTTTTATTTGTGAAAATAACCTGATGATATTTTCCAGTTGGGTTAGAATAAGTATAATGTACAGCAGTTGAAAAATCAAGACAACAGTTTTGATATCTATGCCGATCAAAGTTTCACCCAGTATGGGCAATAAATGAGATACTAATAATCCGAATCCTGTTCCTAGCATAAAGAATAACATGGACATTTTCATGTTGCTGTTAAGGGATGTCCCTTTGCTGGCTTCTTTTTCTATGCGCAGCATTAGGTTATTATCAAAGTCCGGACTTGGAGCCTCAACGAGGCTTCGTTTTATTAGGCTACCAAGTAGCTGATCGGTTAATGGTCTTTTAGTCATTTTTGTTGAATTAGTTGATCATTTTTATGGACTGGTTGATTGCCGTATGCATATTTTTTCGCGCACGGTGCAGCGTGACTTTTACATTGGATTCGCTCCATCCTGTAATTGACGCAATTTCTTTAATGCTTTCTTCCTGGAGATAAAATAACCTCAGAATCAAGCTTTCCCGTACCGGAAGGAGCTTTAAGGCTTCATTAATCAATTGGGTTTGTTCATCTTGCTGTAAAGCCAATATTTCACTTTCATCAGCTATCTGCTCATCATAATTCTGGCGAAAATCTACAATTTCACTTTTCATTTTTTTTAAGCGCATAAATGATTCATTCAGGACTATCCGATAAAACCAACTGCTGAATTTCGACTTAAATTTGAAGCTTTTAATTGCTCTAAAAGCATTAACGAAAGCGTCTTGTACCACTTCTTCAGCAATAAATTCATCTTTAACTACAGAAACGGCCAGTGAAATCGACAATGTTTTATACTGCTCTACGAAGTACCTAAAGGCTTCCGTATCCCCGGCACAAACTTTTTTTACATAAATGTCATCCATTTTGTAAGGCCTAATTCCTACGGCTTTCTATGTAATTGGCAAAGGTCAGCGCTGCACCCCCACATAAAGCAAGTATAGCCATTGGCGTAGCATTAGATCTTCCCAGAGCGCCGAAGTTTGCTAAAATAGCTATGATTACCAGGCCGATACCTAAGCCTAAAACGATCAGTCCGAGTTTTATACTCATTGACTGAGGCTTTCTGTATTTTTTTTCTTCTTCATCAGGATTTAGCCCTTTTTCGATCATCATCAGTCGTTCCTTATGCTTAGCCCGGTGCGAAAAAAACCACGCCAGAAATAAGCAAGTGCAAAATGATAGCCATACCACGAGCCAGATAATTGCGTTTGGTGCTATTGAAAGTTTTTCCATAATTCTCTTGTCTGTTTGCTCATTAGATAAGTTCTTTTTATGAAAGGTTACAAAATCAGAAAATAATCCCAATGGCAATAGACAGCTAACATATATTGATAGCGCTAACGATAATTATGTTTTTTTAAGTGATTCACCTACATTTTCGGCACCTTTCTTGATTTTAACCATTTTGGTGTCCTGACGGTATAGTTTTTCTAATTGGCTGTTCAAGTCTGCTGCACCAAGGTCCAGACTATCTGCACTGATCGCGTCAAGTACAGAGCCCACGTCTACTAGCACCAGTAGTACCTCTTTGTATTTTTCCTGAAGCGCATTTACAATTTTATCCAGTTCTGTTATTTTCTTTTCGATTTCCTTAATGTCAGATCTATTGAACAATGAACCAAGGAATTCGCTCTTCAAATCATGTTTGTCGTTTTTCATTTTGGCGAGTTCCTTTGAGTATATATTCAGTTGATTGTACACTTCCTCATCCCTAACCAAATATTCATCAATCACGCTTTTTACTAAGGCCTTGCGCATTTCAGCACTTCCAACAACAGCAACATTTGCCGACAGAAGTATTTTACGTGATGCTATCGGATCCATAATGGCTTTGTCTTCATGAGCAGGAGCATTCAATTTGCCTTCTTCAAAACCTCCTTCAGGACTCGGGGTTTGCCATTTTTCGCCATCCCAGGTCACATTACCTTTCATTAGGTATTTTCCAATTGTCCATTGTTTAAACTCACGTTCATATAGCACTTTCTGATATACATGTAGTGCTTTTGCTTTGATCTGAATACCCATAGCAGCGGTAATAACCGGGCCGATCTCGTAAGCTATTTTAATCGGATCGTTAGGAACAGTTTCAATACTTGTATTGATAAACTGCAGTCCGCCTTGTATTGAAAAATCATTTATGAATTCGCCTTTTCCCCTCGCAAATAACCCCGCAGAAATTGCCACTACCAGCTGACTGCCGGCTTGTACCCCAGCTGATAGCGTGGCCGAGATACTCCCGTTAAGTGCTGCTCTACCTGCGGCATGCCATGGTGGTAATTCCTTGTTAGGTTTACTTAATTCTCCTTTTAAAAGCGCTTCTATTGAAGCAGCTATATCGATGTCTACGAAAGCCTCAAGACCTGGCATGATAGGGATGGGCAAAGACAAAACAGGAATCTTTGTCTCGTGCTGAAATTGACCATCAAGAGATCCTCTTTTTTCTTTAAAATCCAGCTCTGTTTTTACCCCAAGCATCGACAGCGAAATACTGGCTACACTTGGTTTACCCATCTTAATATAGGGTGCCGTCCCCGTAATGTTGAGGTCGGGCACAGAAAAGGAAGCCTCTGGTGTCACTTTCAGCATATCTAACCATGAGAAATCACCACTGCCGGTACTTTTTTCCAGTAAACCGGCTTCTTTTTCCGGTTCTTCATTCGATTTTTTGTAACTTAATGTAGCTTCATCGGCATGTAATCGACTGGTCTCGGTACTAAACTCTGGTTTCAATATACTGAGACCAAGTTTGCCATATTTCAAAGTAAATGATTCTGCCGATATCTTAAAATCTCCTGTTTTACCAGCTGCTTTATTATACTCCAGAGTCAGCTGCTTGGTGTCAAGAACCAGATCATTTATGCTTAAATGGGGCGTCACTGAAAATGCCATATCCACTGCGCCTCCTTTTGCAACATTTCCACTAAATTTAGGATCATTTAGAAAAAATACACCTTTTATGAGCTCGAATTGTCCCGGGGCTTTAATACCCAGGCTGGCATTACTAAATTTTCCGTCCTGATCAAGCTTCAACCCCATGTCAATATCAAGTTGACGCTCCATTACATTTATTTTCCCTTCAGTGGCTTTAAGTTCGAAACCCTGGTTCTTTCCCCATCCACCCTCGATCGAGCCTATCACAACGGTGTCATTTGCTAGTGAAAGCTTTTTAACGGCCAGGCTAAGGCTCTGCAATCCTTCGTCTGTAATTACAAGGTTACTTACTACCAATGAGCCTATTTTGAAAACATTAGCCAACTCTCCATTAATGGCAAGTTCCGCCTCTGGGACACTAAGATAAATACCTCCGTTCCAGGGGAGGATCACTTCATTTCCTTTCTTAGCCTGCAAATCTCTGTCGAACAGGTGTACGCTAAAATTAAAGGGAACCGATAGCCCTCCTGGACTGGACGTTGGCAAATCCTTACCTTTTTTTCCCTTCTGGACTTTTGGTTTACCCAATTGCATTTTTAAGATTTTCGTATCCATGGTAAAGAGGGTATCCATTCTGGGTTGAATGCTTTCATCAGTTTCTTTACCTGGCTCTGTATTGCCATCAACATCAGAACCTGTGGAGATTGCTGAAGTTGATGGGGTAGCCGTCCATTTGCTATACAGGAATGAAGCAGGACTATTGGTAAGTCCTTTAAACCATTCCATAAGAAGATCCATTGTCGCTATCGGATCCGAAACAAAAATACTATCTATTATCCATTCAGCATTTTCCGGAGAAAGCTTAGGTTCCATCCAGCCCAGAAACTTCCGCATGCCCTTGCCCATGGCAAAAACAATAAGATTTTGAACAGGCTCCGGCAGAAAAGTAAATATCTTATAGAGCGTCTGCAAACCTGTATACACAGGAGATGCATAGGCAAGTATTTGGGTAATGAACTCACCTGATAATTTGGAATAGGCCCAGGAAATCCATCCGTCGGCAGTGGGTTTACCTATAGTGTAATCAAATGACTTAAGAGCTATAACAATGACATCTTCCCATTCAGGTTTTCTTACCTGGCTACGCAATACTTTAAGTAGCATATCAGTACTCATATCTCCGGTTTCTTTACCGGAGATAACTGCCGCAACTAAACCATTTGCTTGCACAACAAGCATTCCGCTATACAATTGTATACTTCCTGCACCGCCGTTAGCACCATGCCATCCGGGAGGAGATAAGCGAACCCTATTATGGCCATCCATTTTTTGCAAAGCATGTTCTCCCATAACATCTGCTTCCTTTTCCAGCTGCACATCATCATTAATTGGGATGCCTTTCATTTGTAGGGTAGGTTGTACTCTTCCTTGTTTCTGCTGTACTACGTGCCAAGCCTCATGAGGAAGATGTTTTTCCTGTCCGGGTGCAAGGTGTATGTCGTTACCCTGAGCGTATGCAAGGGCTTGTAATTGTGCTGGTTTTGCTGAGTTGTAATGAACCTTTACCTGATCCATTGGAATACCCGATAGCTTCTCGATTCCAGATTTTAGATTGTCGGGCAGACCGGTATTGTTAACTTCTTTTATGTTCTCCTTTAGTTGGGCTGTTTTGTTTGATACCTGATGATTTGCCAATGCCTGATAGGCTTTCAATTGCTGTACACGCGGACTAAGGTTTGCGGCTTCTTGTAGTTCTCTTTCCCCAATGGCTTCGGGCCTGTTGTCAACAAACATTGCAGCAGATTTGCTGGCATTACTTTGGGGAACGGTACCGGGCCCTGCATTCGATTTATTTTGTTGGATTTTTTCCGAATGTATACTCATACTGAAGCGACAATTAGGCAACAATTTACAATTAAATATTTAATAAATGCTACACCTGGCCGTTGCTATGTTTCGAGAGGAGGAAATCAATACCTACCGTTTTAATGGCTGCCATTTCAGATAGGTACCAGACCTCCACAGCCATTCTACAGGTCCATAACGGAATTTCTGTAACCAATAGTGACTGAGCTGAATTTGTAAAACTGTATAACATAAGCATACAACTACACTTAAAAATATACCTAGCTCATTATGCAATCCTAAACCATAACCATAGAATATAAATACGCCCAAAACTGATTGTAGTATATAGTTTGTGAGCCCCATTCGTCCATAACTCACTACTTTTTTTAAACTTTTTTGTATGCAGGTACGGCTATACAAGGCTATAATCAGCACAACCCATAAATAAGCAGAAAGCAAATTGATCAGGCTATCCACCGGAATGACCAGCCATGCCGATAAACCTTGTCTTTCGCCCTGGGGAAAAAGAGGCTTAGCAGCATAGAGTAACAGTACCGCTGCCAAAGCAATCCAGGCGCCCTTAAAAAGAAAGGAACGGTATTTATCGATATTTTGAAACACCCGTATACGGCCGGCCAATAAACCCAGGATAAAAAAGCCCATCGTTGTATATCCACGCGCATATTCTCCAAATTGGAAATTGAACTTAAACCTTAACTGTTCCGTAAGGTTGTGATGAAGGTTCACTGAAAATGGTTCATTTAGAAATGTCTCCTGCCACCGGGCTCTTCGTTCAGCGGGCGCTTCTATTTCTTTTTGAACAGTTTCAGGAATAGCAGATTTATATCCAATGTAGGTTAATTGTGCACCACCCAGTACAAAAAAAAGGGCTATGGAAACTAACCATTTGTTAGGTATACGATACATCATAACCAAGGGGAAGCCTAGTACAGCATAAATGATTAGAATGTCATTGCGGAATATGGCACTATGTAATAATCCAATAATAAATAACAATGTTAAACGCCACAGGAAACGTCCTCGAAAATCAATACCCTTTTTAGATGCGCTATCCATCTGAATGAAAAAGCTCAATCCGAACAGGAAAGAAAATATGATGAAGAATTTGCCCATTACCAAATACTGTAATATCCAGTTGGTGATCTCGTCCATCGTACCTATCCAGGGAAATGGAGGCTGTGCATTACCAGGAAATGCTCCGAAATGCTGTAAAGCATGTGTAGCACAGATTCCTATTAAGGTGATACCACGTAAGGCATCAATTACGGTAATTCTGTTATTTGTTGTTTCCTGCTTATTTATTGCCTGCATAAACTGTAATTTTCTAATGTTTTACAATGCAAAAATCAGGGAAATAGCACATGCTTTCTTTGATCGGCGGACTAAAACGAAAATCTAAAGCTTCAACACGAAAGAACGCTTTTAAAACTCATCTGTTCATTCGGATACAAGCCATTCTTTAAAGTCTGCTGCTTTGTTTTTGCTGATGTAAATGCGTTCAGGAACTTCTCTGTCCAGCGTAATAAGTAAGCGGCTATCAAACCATACAGTAATGTTTTTGACCGCATTACGGGCAATGATGTATTGTTTATTGGCACGATAAAAGTTGGATGGATTTAAAGAGGAAAGAATATGGTCTAACGTTTTAGGATAAGGGTATGTATTCCCATTCTTCAGGCCAATTGAGGTGCTTTTTTCTGTCGTATAGAAAAAGGAGACCTCCATGAGATCAACTGGCAGGAGCTTGTCATGGAGCGGAATTAATAGCTTGTTTTTATAACGTGGCGCCGGCGCCAGCTGGTTTACTTTTGATAAATACTCAAGGATATTAGTACTGGATAATTTCTTGAATTTGTTGATTGCACGTTCTAAATCAGTTGGTTTTATTGGTTTGAGTAAATAGTCGATGCTATTTACTTTAAATGCCTCGATCGCATATTCGTCGTATGCCGTTGTAAAAATAATAGGGACTTCAATTTCAATATGCTCAAAAATCAGGAAAGCAGAACCGTCAGACAAATGGATATCCATTAGTATCAGATCGGGAAGGGGATGTTCATTCAGCCAGTTAATGGTTTGGCTCACACTTTCTGTATTTCCTGTTACTGCTATAGCTGGGTCGATTTCGTTTAAAATCTCTACTAAACTTTCGTAAGCAGCGGTTTCATCTTCAACAATTAGTATCTTCATATAGATTGGCCTAGTGGTAAATAAACGTTAAATACACTCCCTTTGTTCTCAATCTTAATTTGTCTGTTCATCAATAAAAGAAACCGACTTTCAAGGTTCTTAAGCCCTGTTCCATTGGTTTCAGAAGGGCTTAGTTTAGGGTAAACAGGATTTGATACTACGAGCTCACTATTTTCATTAGTATAAATATCAATGATCATTTTATGATCACTATCGATCCTGTTATGGACAACTATGTTATCAAGAAGTGGAAGAATGGAAAGCACAGGTATCTTTTGCGATAATATTTTTTTGTCGATATTAATATGATATTCCAGCTTGTTTGCAAAACGGATTTCCATCATGTACCTAAATGCATCAACAAAAGATAATTCTTCTTCCAGGGTTACCAATCCTTTTTTGTCGCTTTGCAGAATGTAGCGAAATACATCAGAAAGCTTGTTGACGTAGGTTAACGTTTCTTCATTATTCTTTTTTCGAATTAATGAGGTCAGGCCATTCAGAGAATTAAAAAAGAAGTGAGGATTGATTTGGTTGGTTAAAGCATCATAGCGGCTTTGCAGGTTTTTAACCCGTAATTCCTCTATTTCCTGTTCTTTTTTACGTTGCTCATTGTACATGGTTACGATATGTCCCATAAGCGTGCTTAAAATGGAAACAACAATGAATTGGAATAGCACTAAACTTCCATAGTGTTTTACTTTCGCATATATCAAAAAGGAGATCCCTCCATAAATAGCATAGGCAACAAGAGAAATAATGGTATTATAAGCGAAACGTTTTTTGAAGACAGGAGTTTTTATGCGTTGTAAGTTGATTTTTATCAATAAAAAAACCAGACCTGCCAGGAACATATACCGTAACATAAAGAAAGCAATATAGTTTGCTTTTTCCGGACCGGCGAGCTTCCCTAAATCGAATGGTAACCAGGTGATATCCGGGTACATCACAAACAGCGCGGCTATCAAGCTTATGAAACGTAATTGGTATGAATTATACTTTTTTAGCAATTTGTTCTTTATTTATTAATCAATAATAATCTGTGTATACCTAAATTAAGCATTCTATTGGTAGAATACTCTTTTATGATACAAACATCAGCATATTAGTTAGTACTTTCTTTAAAGGGGAAGCAAAGCGAAAATCATTGGATTAAAGACGAAAGGAAAAGGGATAAATGATCCGGATTTAGGATATACTGTTGAATTTCTTATTTTTGCCATGAAATACAATCCCCATTTTGAAAACAGATCTTTTTCTTGTTACTCCTCCCTTTACACAACTGAATACCCCGTATCCTGCAACTGCCTATATTAAAGGTTTTTTGAATACTAAAAATATTTCTTCGACTCAGGCTGATTTAGGTATTGAAGTGATTTTGACCTTGTTTTCGAGAAAAGGTTTGGAAGATCTTTTCTCTCATGCGGAAGGATTGACCAATCAGTCAAAAAGCTTAAATGCACAGCGAATTATTGCTTTAAAGGATGAGTATATTAAGACAATTGATGCGGTTGTTGCTTTCTTGCAGGGCAAAAACCCAACTTTAGCTTTGCAAATTTGTCAGGAGGATTTTTTGCCGGAAGCTTCGAGGTTCGCGGAATTGGAAGAGTTGGATTGGGCGTTTGGTGCAATGGGGACGCAGGATAAGGCCAAGCATCTGGCAACACTATATCTTGAGGATATTTCGGATTTTATTATTGAATGTGTTGACCCGAATTTCGGTTTTAGCAGATATGCCGAAAGGTTAGGTAGGAGTGCAAACTCATTTGATGAGCTTTACGGTGTTTTAAATCAGGATTATACCTATATGGATAAACTCCTGATTGAAATTTTAGAAGAGAAAATTACCCTTATTCAGCCTAAACTATTTGTAATTTCTGTTCCTTTTCCAGGAAATTTATATGCTGCTTTCAGATGCGCACAATATGTGAAACGGAACTATCCTGATATTAAAATATCAATGGGCGGTGGTTTTGCTAATACCGAATTACGTTCTGTTTCGGATAAAAGGGTATTTGAGTTTTTCGATTATATCTCTTTAGACGACGGGGAGCTACCTATTGAATTGCTTTACGATTCGATTACTAAAGGCGGTGATTTCAATCTGTATAAAAGAACCTTTTTATTAGAAAATGGGGAGGTTGTTTATAAAAATGATGCTTTAAGAAGTGATTATAAGCAGTTTGATGTGGGAACACCGGACTATACTGACCTGAAACTGGATCAATACATTTCGGTTATTGAAATTGTAAACCCCATGCACCGGATGTGGAGTGACGGCCGTTGGAATAAACTGACCATGGCGCATGGCTGTTACTGGGGGAAATGTACATTTTGTGATATCTCTTTAGATTATATTAAGGTTTATGAACCTGTTGCCGCTAAATTGATAGTAGACCGGATTGAAGAGCTAAGTGAAAAGACGGGGCAGAATGGCTTTCATTTTGTGGACGAAGCTGCACCTCCGGCCTTGATGCGGGAAGTTGCATTGGAGATTTTAAGAAGAAAAATCTCTGTAACCTGGTGGACCAATATTCGGTTCGAGAAAAGCTTTACCAGGGACTTATGCATTTTGCTTAAGGCATCGGGTTGTATCGCCGTTTCTGGCGGTTTAGAAGTAGCATCAGATAGATTATTAAAGCTGATCGACAAAGGCGTAACTGTTGAACAGGTTGCTCAGGTTACCCGAAATTTTACAGAGGCAGGGATATTGGTCCATGCCTATTTAATGTACGGGTATCCAACACAGACCATTCAGGAAACTGTAGATAGTTTGGAAATGGTGAGACAATTGTTTGAAGCAGGTGTTTTACAGTCTGGTTTCTGGCATCAATTTGCAATGACTGCCCATAGTCCGGTTGGCTTGTTTCCGGAAAGGTTTGGCGTGGTTAAAGAAACTGAAGCTATTGGGACTTTTGCAAATAATGATATCAATTACATCGATAAAACGGGAATAGACCATGACAAATTTAGTTTTGGCTTAAAGAAATCACTTTTCAATTTCATGCATGGAATATGCATAGATTATAAATTGCAGGATTGGTTTGATTTTAAGATCCCTAAGGTTACTATTCCCCCGGATTTTATTGAGAAAGCTTTGAGGGACGAAAGTAAGCTTAATACTAAACCAACTGCGAAAGTGGTTTGGTTAGGAGGGAAGCCTGGTATGGAAAGTTTTACAAAATATAAAAAAAACAAGCCTGTAGAAATGACTGTGCTAACTTTTCATCATAAAAAGGAAGTTTTTGATCTTCAGATCGATAAAAATGAAGGCCAATGGTTGGTTTCAATGTTAGAGAAAATTACAGTTTCTAATGCCCAGGTATATACCTTTCAAGAGCTTAAAGCTGATTTTGAAACTAAAATGGAACATTTTGAATTGTTTTGGTATTCAAAACCAATTTATGATTTAAGAGATTTTGGACTATTGGTTTTGTAGATCTGTTTCTTAGTCAAGCTTGTTTTAAGTCAGTTCCTGTAGTTCTTCGGGTCTCACTTTTCGTTGTGGCCGGTATCCGATCAGTGCCAGGTTAATTTCATCCTGCTTATTTGGATTGATCAGTCGGGAACAGTAAGCATCTCCGTTTTCATCGCAAAAGCTGATCACAGTTCGTTCCCTGGGATGATTGATTTCTGGTAAACCTGAGAGTACGTCAGGTAGGGTTTCATAATGAGTGCTAATGTCTTCTTTTGTTGGTAAAACGAATAGGATTTCATCTCTACGGCCATCAAAAAACGTAATGGCACGGTAGGATTGTTCTCCATAATGCATCTTCAGGTTGACTAGGAGCTCGGCTTTATATGGATGTTTCATTTCGGAGTCTGCTTGGTGGGGCTAATATAACAGATTCAAAATGATTTAAATGAAATATCTATTCCGTTATAGTTTATTTAAGGCATTACATACAGTCTTGTTATAGTCTGAGTTAAATCAGAAAAGGAGTTAAACCATGTTTAAACAGGGTCTAAGCTCGGTCTAAACAGGGTGTAAACAGGGTCATTGACCTAGTTTACACCTGGTTAAAACATTTTGATTACAGAGATAATTTATTGTTTAACCTTATCTCTTATAGAACACTAATCGAATGAAGCCCTAAGTCAGTTCTTTATTTAGAAAGCATAGCGAAGTGTAACACCGAAAGTTCTTGGATCGCCAAGTACACCTGCATATAAGCCCGAGTTACCGGCAGCAGCCTGCAATTGTTCATAGTATTTCGTGTTTCCAACATTTCTGCTCCAGGCGAATGCTGAGAATTTTTCTGATTTAAATCCTAATCTTACATTCAGTAAAGTATATCCTTCAACATTTAACACACGTGAAGGTGTTGGATTTGAAGAGTATTCTGAACGATAGCTGGCGTCACCAGCAATAAAATATCTACCATTTTGAGTGCCCAGGTTACCAGCAGTACTTAATTCTGCTCCACCCGAAACATTCCATTTAGATATACCTGGTATTCTACCTCCGGAGGCGTCTTTAAATGCCACCTGGGTAGCAGTACCGTTAATGATTTCAGTATGTCCGGTTTCTTCTAAAGGCAGCGGTGCATTCGTGAATTTTTTATACTTGCCATCAAGGTAAGCAACAGCCGCATTGATCGTTAAGAACCTTTGCAATTGATAGCTTCCATCCACTTCCAATCCTTTTACATTTACTTTTTCTGCATTGGCCAGGTAACCCCTGTTTACACCTAGCTGGGGAGATTGAACATTCGTTTGGTAATCTTTAATATCCGTATTAAAAGCCGTTATGTTTAATAGTGCACCTTTAAATGGTTTTGTTTTTGCACCTAACTCGTAATGTTGAACATATTCCGGTTTTACAACAGCTAATGACAAATCTGCCTGGCCGGTAGAAGTAGTTGGCAGACCACCAACGTTTACACCTACTGGTTTATAGGCGGTAGAAAAGTTTCCGTAAACATTTAACCTGGTCGAAGGCCGGTACGAAAGTGTAAGGTTCCCCGATAAGTTATTGTTGTCTGTACTGGTGTTGAATTGTTGATTGCTATAAACAGCAGCTTTAAGTGCAAGTAGGGCAGGGTCTGAAGTTTGCAGACCTCCATAAGTTACCCTGTCATATTCAACATCTTTTTTATCGTAAGTAAACCTTAAGCCTGGTAAAATATGCAGGTTTTCTAAAAACTCCCAATCTGCTTGTGCAAAAATAGCGGTACTTAATGATTTGATGGTTGAATTGGTTCTGATGCCGAACCCATCCAGTAAGCCCGGCGTTGAGTATAATGCCTGAGCACCAGTATTAGATGTTTGTACAAATCGCCACTGATCTTTACCTACTTCTTCTGTCTGGGCTAATCCCTTTAAATTTTGAGCAAGGGCAAATACACCAATTACACCACTTACTTTCTCGGTAATATTACCGGCATATCTTAACTCTTGTGAGTATTGATCGTGACGAGAGTTACCCTGAGATTTTGTCAATGCAGAGAATTCAGAGAAATCCCTGTCGTTTGTAGGGTCCCAGTTCCAGAATCTCCAGGCCGTTGTTGAAGTAAGTGTACCGTTACCGATCTTGTAATCTACATTAGCGGATATACCACCGATTGATTGGTTCTGTTTCCAGGGAGTATTGGTACTGATCTCTCTTGAAAATGGGTCAATTTTAGGTTGCTGATAGCCTAAGTCGGCAATGATTTTAGCATACTGACGGTATGCGCTTCTCTCTGTTGTGGTAACACCTGCAATTACCAAAGGGTAACCTGCCGGATGCTGGATGCTTACATCGCTACTTAATAATATTTGTAATTTATCGGAGGGGGTGTAGTATAACTGGCCTTTAAACCCAAGGTTGTTTTGGCCACTGTATTTCCGTTCTTCCCTGGTATTTAAAATGGTACCATCCCGTTGAGTACCCGAGATTGATAATTTTGCTGCAAGGTTTTTTGCTACGCCACCAGAAACGGATGTTTTCGCTTGTATAAAATTATAGTTTCCAAAACTCAATTCTACTTTTGCATTAGGGGTTTGGGTCGGTTTTGTCGTGGTGATGTTAAATGCACCAGCAGTAGTATTTTTCCCAAACAAGGTACCTTGGGGGCCACGTAGAATTTCTATTTGTTCTATGTCAAGAAAATCTGTGGAAGTAGCGGCCGGGCGGGCCTGGTAAACTCCGTCTACGTAAAAGCCTACACCCGGATCAATACCATCATTAGTTAGGCCGAATGTCGAACCTAATCCTCTGATATTAAGTGTTGTGTTTCTGGCATTTGAAGCATATAACTGAACCGACGGAACAAGCTCTTTTAAACGGTTGACGTTAAAAGCGCCTGCATTTTCTGCTGCTTGTCCGCCAATAACCGTAATGGCAATAGGCACATCTTGTAGTACCTCTGATCGTCTTCTTGAGGTTACAACAATCTCATCCAATAGTTCGCTTTCTACAAGGATTAGTTCTAAAATGCCATCTTGAATCTTTAAAACCTGAAAATCCTGGGGCTTGTATCCAACGGAACTAATGCGAATGTAAAAAGGAAGATCGTTCTTTGAAGTGATACTGAATTTTCCATTTTCATCTGCAGTGGTAGAGGTGTTTGTCCCTCTTATGATCACACTTGCATGTGGTACTGTCGCGCCATTTGAATTTTTTATTATACCCGTTATTGCATTCTGAGCGAAGGTATAGCTTGCCGAAAGCAAAAATGGCAAGATAAAAAGTAATACTTTTTTCATAATCTGATTTTAATTGTTTGTAGGTTTTATTTAGTGTGGTTTATGCTGATAATAAAATGCAAAGCAATGCCCTCTGGATGTTTTTTTGACATCCCTTATAGTCATATTTAAAAATTTGTGAATGTGATTTACGTGCCCGCCGTAACTAGCGGTTACTTAAGCTAAGTCAACAACAACATAGCAGGAAGTCCAGTCTTTTAGATTGATCTTTATTAATTTCCATATACTTTAAAACTGCTTTCATATTGCTTCATTTTCTGAGCGTTATAGCTAACATAACGGGACAAATATATTAACATTTTCTATTAATACAAATTAAATCTATGGAATTAGTAGATTATAATAAAAATGCTTGAATTCTTTCATATTGAAGATGGATACGTTAATTTTAAAAATAAGAAAGATCAGCATGACAATAGTTTATAAATCGAAAGTTGGGAATGAATTGGTTATTCCTTTAACACTGGTTTTTGTGGTCACTTTATTCATGGCCATTTTTAATGAACCTCATTGGCCGGGATTGGCAATTTTGTTACCTGTTATTCTCTTTATAGTACACATGTTCAGCACAACATATTATACTGTTGATGGCGATGTGCTTAAGGTGAAATGTGGTTTTTTATACAATGCTGAGATTGACATTAAAACAATTAAAAAGATTAGCGAAACAAATAACCCAATAAGTTCGCCTGCGCTATCTTTAGACAGACTGGACATTACCTACAATAAATATGATAATGTAATAATTTCACCAAAAGATAAGGCGGAATTTATAAGCGCGCTGACCGCCTTAAATCCGAATATTGAAGTGAAACTTAAATCTGTAAAATAGGGCAGACCTGATGAAAAAAAATGTATCCTTAGTTTTTTTTATTTTATACGCAACATTTGTGTGGGGACAGTCTGGTACGAAAGGTGGTATACAATTCTTTCAAGGTAGCTGGAAGCAATTGCTGGAAGAGGCCCGGGCAAAAGACAAAATGATATTTATAGATGTTTATACGGATTGGTGTGGTCCTTGTAAATACATGGATAAATCTGTTTTTACCGAACAGCTCGTTGCTGAAAAATATAATGCTCTTTTTCTGAATTATAAAGTAGATGCTGAAAAAGGAGAAGGTATAGATATTGCCAAAAAGTTTGGCGTAAATGCTTATCCGACTTTTCTTTTTCTTAACAGTAGTGGCTATCTTATTCATAAGGTAGTGGGCGAACGAGAAAAGGGACCTTTTATAGCTGTTGCTGAAGCGGCTTTGAAGGCTGGCGTTGATGATAATAACCTTGGTAATTTTGAAATGAAATTTAATGAGGGGGACCGTACCTCATTGTTTTTGAAAGCTTATCTAAATCGTCTTAATGAGGTGAATATGGATAATAGTCTTGTTTTAGATGAGTATTTTAAAACAATACCGAATCAGCTGCTGAAAGAAGACGCTACACTATTGTATTTAGCCCAGCAGGTTGCCGGAGCCCGAACTGCCGCTTTGATGCATCTTATCCATCATTATGATGAAATGAGTATCGATTCAAAAGAAAAGACGTCGAACCTGTTATTCGAAAAACTGGTGAGGAATGCAGGGGGGACCGCGTTGAAAGAAAAAAGACTATTGGAGTATGCTGAATTGGTGGCGTTTGGAAGGCAATTACCTGGATTGAGCGCGAATCAGAAGTCTTTTTTGAACCGTATTGATTTGATATATAGTGGTTTGATCCGGGATTACGAAGGGGTAAAAAAAGCAGGTTATTTAATGGCTGCAGTTCCTTTTTCTATTCCTGATGATACGATTCGTCAGGAAGACAAAAAACGTTATGATAAAATAATGAAGCCATTTCTTAGTGGTGAAATAGATACGACAAAGGTTCCTGGTTTCGAGGAAGAAAAGAAGTATTTTCCAAATCTTTATTCAAGGGAAATTACCGAACAGTTGTATACCGCTGCAGAGGCTTTCACAAAATTACCATCTTCAGAAAAACAAGCTTTGACAGACGCATTAGGGTGGGCAAAGAGATGCGAAAAACTGCAACCTGATGTAAAAGTATTTGTTGATTTAGTGAACAAGTTAAAGGGTTATCTATCCAGATAACCCTTAACTAACCAAATATAAATTAAACGAGCAAAATAATTGACGTCATGAACGGATTCGAACCGCTGTAGGAGGCTTATGAGACCTCAGCCTAGCCACTCAGCCACATGACTGTTTTTTTGTTGTTTTACCAACCCTTTAGACAAATATAAATATATTCTACTAAAATGGTAGTATTTATTTATATTTTTATTTTTTGCTCTTTAGAATCGTGCTGGCGGGCTTTTTGGTAGGGGTAGGAAAAAGGATTGTATTATTCTATGTGGCGTTAGCAGACTGGAGAACGGGATACTAATAAAAATAATTGTATGGTGTTATTCCTATTGCATTAGTCATTTCCGTTATGTGGATAGTTTAATATGTACTTATGATTTTTTCTTTGAAGATTTCCCGGCTTGAGGATTATGACAGACCACGACAACAGGTTGGTTTATGGAACCGCTTAGTTTGGCTTGATCATGGTAATGAAGTTGTTTTTGTGCCCGCAGGAATGGAATTTAATAACGAAGTCTATATCGGTTCTGGCTGGTTACTTGAATTTGACACCTCCTTTTACCATAGTTTTATGACGCGATACCAGGAAGACTATAACAATGCATTATTTGCTGAAAAAGCTTCTTCTATGGTATTTATTCCTGTACCGGATAAGTTGAATATGGAGCTTAATGATCTGGCTTATTTATTAAAAGAAGCTATACAGCTATCTAAGTCTCCGCTCTATTTGCAATCGTACACCGATCTGATTTTATTGAATGTAAACCGATGTTATGTACAATGCGAAAAAGGAATTAGTTTATAGGCCGTTCTACCTTATTTTCATATTCTTTTTTAATTGTTTCTTAAACTTATCTGCACGCCGGTTGTTTTTAAATATATCTGGTTAAGTTCTTGAATTGACGTGATTTAAGGTGGGGAATAATAAATGAAAGGATGAATTGCCATGGAAACATTTTCTGTAAAATTCAGGGCGGGCAGCCTGGACCTGAGTGTTATTGTAACCGAACATGATCACCATCAGAAATTTAAAGTAGAAATGGTTACCAATGAGCCTAAACCTATTTTGTTGATGCGTTCGGTTAAGGGTGAGTGGACTATTGTTGAGCGGGGCCTCCGGAATTTTTCTGAGCATGATTTTGATGCATTGAAGTTGGCAATAGAGGGACAGCTTTGTGAAACATATAGTGTGAAAAATATGTTGGTACTTACAGATTTTTCTGAATCGTCATCAAATGCAGCGAAATATGCTGCTGATTTGGCACATCAGTTAAAAAGTAAGAACCTGATCCTGTATCATTCTTATGAATCAGTTGCGATTCCAGCTACCGCTTTTGCGCCGGTTACGGGGCGATTTACAGAGACACATGAGCAGAGTTTAGAGAAAATTACTAACCTTAAAAATGAAGTAGAGGAATGGGCACCTGAGGAGACCGCGGTAGAAGTCAGAACGGATGAAAGAACATTGATTAGCGCTGTAAATGCACTTACTGCACAACATTATATAGGCTTGGTTGTAGCCGGAATTACTGGTAAAAGTAGCATTGAACGGGTACTTGTAGGTAGTAACACCGTCACTTTAGCTAAAAATTGTCATGCGCCGCTTTTAATAGTGCCACCAGTAGCTGTTTTTCAGCCTATAAGTACTGTTGTATTTGCATGCGACTTAAAACGGGTTGCCGAATCTACGCCAGTGCTGGCCATAAAAACTTTTGTTCATGCACTGGGGGCCAAACTACTTATTTTAAATGTTGACTACGAAGGCGGACATTTTGATCCGGATACCATTAAGGAAATGACCCATTTACATGAACTTTGGGACAATGAAAAGCCCGAGTACCACTACATAGACAGTGAAGATACGGTTGCGGGGATTATGGAGTTTGCCAGACTACAGGATGCTGAGCTGGTTATTATGGTTCCTAAACATTATGGTTTCTTTGAGGGGATTTTTCATCGCAGCCTGACCAAAAAACTAGCCTATCATACGCATCGGCCTTTACTATTGTTTAGAGAAGATACTTAGTATTTGTTTAAATGACGATTTTTTAAGCTTTGAATTCTGGGTATTTTAGATATTGAAAAATAGGAGCGGAAGATCTGGATAAGATTTAAGGTAATTTATCAGCGCCATTTAAGCAAACCATATTTAGTATAGGAATCGTGTAGTTTAATTTCCAGATTTTACTCTTTTACTTTCGTTTTCTGAACCACTGGAGCGTTGACGGGCTGCTTTAATCTCATTGCTTCCGAAACGATAGGTGCAAGTTAAGCGGAATACCCGGCTTTCCCAGCGTTCGTTTACCACATAGTTTTGTGAGGGTAATGTACTGGTGATTTTACTTTTTTGCAGTTTAAAAACATCATTGGCAGCAAACTTAATATTCAATTTGTTATCCATAAATGATTTACTGGCACCCATATCAATGCCATAACGTGGGGCTATCAATAAAGTCCCGTACACTTGTTTAGACTCGTAGTTACCTGACCATTCTATTTTTGTACTCGAATTGAGTGTTATTGTCTGGTTCGTATTCAAGTTAAATGCAAGTCGGCCACTAGCATATGGCGCACCTAGTAAATCAGGAGTTTCGAACCTGTTATAGTACACGGTTAGGTTATTGTTGCTCTTCCACCATTTGGTGATGGCAATAGGATAACTCGTATTCATATTGTACGAATTCTGTTTGGCTAGATTCTGAACAGAAATAAATATGGTTTTTTTAGCTGTATCGGTAAGTAATACTTCGGTCATCACATCATTGGTCTGGCTATATCCAATGGTTACATTTAAGTTCTTTTTAAAGGAATAAGAAAACTCTATAGAATTTGTGTATTGAGGTTTTAAGAAAGGGTTTCCAAACCGATAGGAGTAAAGGTCAAGGTAATAGATGAAAGGATTTAACGAGCCATAATCTGGACGATCAATTCTCCGGCTGTAAGAAAAACCTATTTCATGATCTTTAGATAATTCCTGGTTGATAAACAGACTTGGAAAGAGGTTTATATAACTTCGCTTCACTACTTTTTGTTCGGTAATCGAATTTCCTTTCGAATTGGTCTGTTCTGCTCTTAATCCCAGTTGAATGCTGGTAGTTTTGAATTTTCTTTTTAAGTTGGCATAAGCTGCATTGATGTTTTCGTTATATATGAATTGATTACTGCGACTTAAATCATTTTCCCATTTCTCATTATAGAAGTTCTCGAATATAAAATTGTTATCTGTTTCAACTATGCTGGTTTTTCCTCCAAACTCCAGTTTCGTTTCTTTAGCTAAGGGCAATACATAGTCAACTTTTGCCCCATATATTTTTACAATTGAAGGAGAGGAGTTCCTAAAAATGTAGTCGGGTTTTAAGGGAAGACCGGAAGCATTTTTATAGCTGTTATTAAAGATGTTTTCTTGTACATCATTGTGACGGGAATAGTCCATATCTATACTGATTTCCTGTCCAAGCGTATCTATGACCCCGCGATAGTTCAGGTTGTAAGTAATCCCGTAGTATTTAGAAGAACTGGTGTTTGGCGCAACGACAGAAGAGTCTACCGTTCCAGGCTTGTCGCCGATTAAAGTGAGTACATCTGCATGATTTGGGCCGTTGCCGTGATATCCATTAACAAAAAAGCCTAATGTTTGATTATCGTTTATGAAATAATCAAGGCCGGCTTTATAATTCCGGTTCGTCCGTTTTGAGATATTGTGGCTGGTCTGATCAAAATAAGTCTGATTAGTTGTTGTGCCGTTTACCCTGGAAATATCGGTTTCACTGAAGCGTTTGTTAAAGCCGTAATCTCCATTTCCATAGAAGTTGAACTTTTTATTTCTGTAATTGACGTTCAAACCGCTGTTTATTTTGTGATGTGTTCCATATCCTGCACCTGCGGTTATTGATCCGTTAAGACCGTAATTACGATTTTTCTTTAATTTGATATTGATGATACCTGAATTTCCGGCAGCGTCGTATTTGGCAGAAGGGTTGGTGATGAGTTCAATAGATTGGATAGCCGTTCCTTCTGTAGAACGAAGGACATTCGCCAATTGTTCTGCTGAAAGGTTAGCTGGTTTTCCGTCTAACATTACATTTACCCCTTGTTTTCCTCTTAGGCTTATTTTACCCTCTTTGTCTACAGTAACCCCTGGAGCTTTTTCCAGAATTTCCAAAGCGGTATTTCCAGTTGCCAGAATGCTGTTTTCGATATTGAGTACGGTTTTATCAATCTGGCGCTCAATTAATGGCTTTTGTTTTACAATTTCAACACCTTTTAGCAATTTAACATCATTATGGAGCTGAATCTGGTCAACCAGTACCGGTTTTGAATCAGACGTAATGGAGTAGGGGCCTTTAACGGTTTTTTTATAGCCTAAAACATAAACTGCTACAAGGTATTTACCTATGTTTAATCCTTTAAATGCATATAAGCCATTATCGCTTGTCAAAGTTCCTTTAACAGAAGTAGAGTCTTTTGCATCTAGGAGACTCACTGAAGCATAAGGAAACGCTTTTAATTCTTCATCCAGTACTTTTCCGGATATTTCTCCTATAGTTTGCGCGCTTGCCTGTTTTGAAAAAAGTAATGAAAAACTGCAAAATATAAGGAGTAAGCAGTTAAATAATTTCGTTTTCATAAGGACATATTTTTCCCAATGCGCATTTAGCGCGTTGTTTTGTTAGTCGTAAATTTTCAGATGGTTGTGCTTATTTATTGTAAGACAGTACTTCATTACCAAAGGTTACAGACTTTTTGTAATTTTTTATCTTTTTTATTGTCTATAAATCAGTTGATTAAACGGATGGTTTCAGAATTGTTGAAATTAAGTGTTTTTTTAAGTTTGAAATCCGCATAATATTTATACTTTTGCACTCCTTCAAACAAGGGAATGATTCCGTAGCTCAGCTGGTAGAGCATTACACTTTTAATGTAGTGGTCCTGGGTTCGAATCCCAGCGGGATCACTGAAAAGCCACCATAAGGGTGGCTTTTTGCGTTAGGATTGGATTCGAACAGGAGGGGAGGCCGGGTTCGAACTTTCTCTTGAGCGGGTATGTGTTTGGTTTGGAGCGAGCGAAAAATCCCAGCGGGATCACAGAGAATAGTATTTTAAACGTATAAAAGACTGAAAATCAAATGATTGTGAGTTTTTTGTTTTTGCGACAGACCGCAAAATATTCATCACATATAAAAGGTGAGTGATTCGGTGAGTAATTTGAGGTTTTGTTTTACTCACCGAACGATAGATAATTATCTGTTTTTCAGAGCTTACAAAAGCTGGGCAACTTGGCGGATTTAGACTGCAAGGCTAACTTTGTTAACCTTAAATTAGTTGATTATGAAAACTAATTTCAGCCTGCTATTCTACATGAAGAAACAAAAAAACTGCCTCAGCCCCTGACTACATGAATACCCCTTTCTTTTACGGTCAGGTGACGTGGCTTACCATAAATCGGCATCCGACCTGAGCAACCTGACAAACATTAAAGACATCGCCCCATTAGTAGAGTTTTTGGTAACCGATCGTTGGTGGATTGTAAGTCAGGCTATTTTTGCTAAGGGTGGTTATACAGCAAGGTAATTCCAGCTCATAATTGTAGTATCCTGGGGAAAATCCTAAGTAACGATCCCAGCAGAGATCTATACTCTTGCCGGGATTTTTTTAGTTTTTTTTTGTATGTTAATTCTCACTAGTGAGAATTAATTTTGAATTATTGGGAATTGAATTTACATTTGTGCCATTGAATACAGCAATGTCATTCTCTTATGTTCTGACCCATTTCAATTATCTATCAAAAACAAAAAAAACATGAAGAAATTATTTATCGCATTGGTTTGTACAGTGATCGGATTTAGCGCTTATGCTAATGGTACAAACCCAAAGGAAGCTGCTCCTGCAGTAACAAAAACAGAAGTGCGCACAGTTCCTAACGAAAACAACGGCAAGCCGCTTGAAAACGAAACTGAAAAAGGGACGCTTCGTCGCCGTCAGATGGCTTTTACCTTCTATGATGGCTGCGGTACGCAGATGACTGTCTGGGTATCTGGTGGCAGCTCATCAACCGATGCCGATTTGTACGGAACAGCTTATACATATGCGGAAGGTACACTTACCGGAAGCGGATGTTTCCCAAGATAGGGGATGCTTTCCGGTGTAAAAAACAATCATTTATCTATTAAAATCAGAATTATGAAATATCTATTTATAGCATTAATATGCTCATTTATGGCAGTTGGTGCATATGCCAATGGCCTGACTCCAAAAGAAGGTGCTGCCGTGGTAACAAAAGCAGAGGTGAAAAAGGCTGCAAACCTGAACAAAAGAGATGCAAAAACAGTTGAAACTGAAAAAACAGCCTTCCGCAGGCAAAAAGCTTTTTATTTTTATGACAGCTGCGGGCAGATGTTAACAGTTTGGGTATCTGCGGGAAATTCCGTTTCCGACGCTTCAATGGCACAAACAGCTTATAACTATGCCGGCGGCTATGCCAATGCAGGTGGCGGCTGTTTCTAATTAAGCCTTCGTCAGGACATACAGAGAACAGACTTTCTTTTATTTCAGAATACCCCGGGTATTGCCCGGGGTTTATTTATAAATCGTTAACTAAGATATATGCCTTACTACCTTAAGCTTTTTGTATCTGTATTGCTGTTGTGCAGCTTTTATTCTTTCAGCTACAAAAACAAAAAAACAACCGATGCTTCCTCAGGACTTGCCATCTATCATTTTTTTCACATCCGTGATACCACCAATACAGGCCGAATCTGGGAGGAAGATTTCCAAATGGCGTTCAGCACGCATAGAAGCTTTTATACCAGCTATACCAAACAAATTCAGGATTCCATTCTGAAATCAAAAATTGAAGCCGCCGCCAGCGCTGGCAGCAACCAGGTAAATATGGGCCTTTTCATCCCTTCAACTGCTGAAAATATCATCACATCAGCAAGTGAAAAAACAGTTTATGTAAATAAGGTTTTCAGTGAAAACAATTACCTGATCAAAGAGGTAATGGAGAAAACTAACTGGAAAATTGAAAAAGAGACTAAAACACTACTGGGGTATACTTGCCAGATGGCTACCGGAGTCTGTAAGGGCCGGAAATATACAGCCTGGTTTACAACCGATATACCTGTCAGCTTTGGTCCCTGGAAACTGCAGGGCCTGCCGGGACTGATTATGGAGGCCTATGATGACAACCAGAGGATCAGATTTACGTGTACCAGGCTAATATTGGGCAGCCCACTTCCCGCGAATATTTCCCTGCAATTACCTTCAGATGCCATTGTTACCAGCCATTCAGATTACAACAGGATGGAAAAAGCCTATAAAGAAAGCCTGGGTGTGGGTGGATATACCGGGACTGAAACATCGATAGATAAAGTAACGGTGTTGGGCGAACCTCAGGAAAAGGCCCCTAAAAAGTTTATGGTAAATTATCCGCTGGAATTGGCAAACTAAACCGGTTATCGTTTTGTCCATAAAACGCCTGTTTTTAATTTTTTACCTGCTGTTTTCCGCCTCCCAGTTATCAGCCCAGACCAGTATCAGTGGTCTGGTAAAAGACAGCATCGGAGATCCGGTTGAAGGTGCATCTGTAACCATTGTGGACAAAGACGGTGCTGGCATTGTATTTGAAAAAACCGATCATAAAGGTGTTTTTAAGTGCAGATTTCAAAATACCAGCGCGCAGTTTTCCATTAAAATAACGGCCCTGGGTTATCAGCAATCTATTGTACCGTTTGCCGGAAGCACGGATGAAAGGTATGTAATTATTTTAAAAAAGATAGTTAGGCAATTGCAGGAGGTAGTCATTAAATCCGACAGCAAAATATCGTTGTCAAGCGATACCTTAAAATACAATGTAAAAGCATTTGCCGATAAAAATGATCGTGTTATTGCCGATTTAATCGGTCGGCTGCCCGGTATACAGGTTGATGAAAAAGGTGCCATCAGTTACAATGGAAAGCGCATCAACAATGTGTATATTGATGGGGACAATCTTTTAAGTGGTAGATATAGGCTTGCAACCAATAATGTACCTGTTGGCGCTGTAGCGCAGGTACAGGTAATAGAGCGCGACCAGCCGGTAAAGGCCTTAAATGGTTATGTGGTTGCCAATAATGTTTCATTAAACCTTAAGCTAACTGACAGCGCCCGTACCATGTCTATCAATACAGGGCATATTGGCCTGGGCAATAAAGCTTACCATGCAGAGCTGAACAACCTTATTTTTCAGCAAAAGCTGAAGGGCATTAATAATCTCAAAACAAATAATATTGGTGAGAACCTGGAAATTGAAAATGCCGATATCGGGCTGTCGGGGAATGTTAGTGAAATGAATTTAAGGAGCCCGAGACCTTACCTTTCTATGCAGAACGAAACCCTGCCTGCTATTGCAGAGCAATATTATTTAATGAATAATGACAATGCAGCAAACATCAACACCTTATTCAAATTTAAAACGGACTGGTCGATGCGTTTAAATGTCGCCACACTTCAGCTCAAACGTAAAAACAGGTATTACAACCGGCTGAATTATTTTCTGCCCGGTGCTGATACAATAAGTTATGATGAAGCACAAAACAGCACATTTAAGCTAAACCACTGGCAGGTTCAGGCCCAGGTCGAGAAAAACAGCAATTCAATATATTTAAGGTCGGTTACCAGAATTGATATTCCAAAGTGGGACAGAATTGGGAATACGGCTCAGAACGGACAGGGTTTTAAACAAAATCAGCCTTCCTCTTATTCGTCCCTAAGTAACGAGACTAATCTGATTAAGGCCTTGGGTGTAAGCAATATACTTCAGTACAACTCCCTACTGCAGTATTACAAACTTAATGAAGCTTTGACCATTCTGTCCGGGATACAGGAAAACATTGTTAATGACAGTATAGGGTACCTTAAGTTAGATCAGCATGCGCGTACCCGGAATATCTTTATTAACCAATCGGTAACTTACAAAACAAAATTTGACCAGTTTATCCTTTCTGCTTCCTTCGGTCTCCTCTATGAACGGAATAAGCTAAATTCAGTTCTGTATAAAACAGACAGCAGTATGGTGATAAGTTCTGTAGGGAACCAGTTTAATAATGATGTCGTATTTAGCAATCTTGGTTTTTTCGGTAAGGTCTCTGCTATTTATCTCTTTGAAAAAAGATCGTCGGTTAGCATAGAAGCAAGCCCGACTTACAGCTTTATTCATTATACCGGCCAAAAAAAGGCTGCGTCTGGCAAAAATGCCTGGTTTCTGCCCAATCCAATAGTTGAGTTCCGCAAAAGAACAGGCAATTATGCAGAAACGAATTTCAGGTATTCCAGGCAGACGGAATTTGGTCAGGTCAATGATATTTATCAGGGAACCATGCTGGTGAACTACAGGCAGTTTAACTTTAATGATGCCCCCTTGCCAAAAACAAACATCAATTCAATGGGGCTAAGGTATGCATACAGAAAACCCTTAAAAATGTTTTTTTACAACCTGAATTTCAACTTTGATCAGACAAAACAAAACTTTATCAATACGTATACGCTTGATAGCGGCCTTACAAAATCGGTAGCCATTGATTTTAAGAACAGGACCGACAGGTACGCCCTAAGTGCGAACCTTTCCAAATATCTATTCTTTCTTTCTACCAATGTCTCGGCCTCCGGTAACCTGAGTCTGCAAAAAGGTAATAGTTTTTACAATGGACAGATTTCGCCATACCATTCTTATGTCGTCAGCTTTTCGGGTACGGCCAGAAGAAAAGTATTCAGTAAAGCAACAGTCTCAGTTACTGCAGAGACCGGAAAATTTATAAACGAACAAAAAATATCCGGCAGCGCTGTAACTAAAAATGCTACAGACTTAAAAAAAATAAAAGTTGAGTGGCAGCACAATTTAACAACGCAGTTGTTGTTCGGTGTAAGCTATAAATTCAGTTGGTATAAACAATCTTTACAAAACCCGGTAGCCAATTATTTTATAGACCTTAACCTAAAATATACCCCTGCAAAATGGAAGAGCTATTTTGAGTTAAATGGCATCAATCTGATCAACCAGGCAGTATACAAACAGATCGTTTTCAATTCAAATCAGCTGTCAGTATTCCAGATGCCACTCAGGGCAAGGACGGTTCTTTTAAAATACGCTTTTTCTTTTTGATGGCCGGATAAGTTGAATTTATCGGTAAAAAGTTAGAACTTGCGAGAGCCTCAAAAATGCAAAATGATGTCAAAAAGTAAGAAAACGGAAACCGAAAACCCAAAATCCAGAAAAGTAGCTTCAGGACCGCTCAGGGAGAAGGCCCGCTCCATGAAAAAACTGGTAAACGCCGTAGGGAAAGTATTGCAGAAGCATAGCTATCCGGGACTCACCGCGGTTAACATCGCCAATGAGGCAGGCCTGAACAGGAAATTGATCTATACCTATTTCGGTACGCTCGATAACCTGATAGAAACCTATATCATGGAGAAGGATTTCTGGAAATCAGGGGCAAAGAAAATGCTCAGTAATTTAATGGTAAATCCGGATAGTCTTGGAAAATTAATGGTAAATACAGTATTGCAGGCCCAGTTTGATACCTTGTTGAATGACAAAGCCCAGCAAAAGATACTCCATTGGGGATTGGCAGGGAAGGATAAAATGCTGCGTAAGATGGCGGATCAGCGGGAGGCTACAGGTGATGGTTTGCTTGATATTTTAGACAAGGATTTTGAGCAGTCCGGGGTTGATATCCGGGCTTTTTTAGCATTGCATATTGCGGGTATCTATTACCTGTCTCTGCACGCAAAATCCAATGGTAGTACTTTTTGCGGTATTGACATCAATGATGCCAAAGGAAAAGCACGCATTTCAAAAGCCATTCAGCATAATGTCGAAACAGTTTATAAGGCCGCAGGGATTGACAAATAAGTTTGTCTATAGCTTCTTCAGATTTTTGAACCTTGAACACTATTCTACTTAAAAGAATTTGACTTTTTGATTAAGTTTGTTCATCATTTTCTTATAAAATGATATGTAAATAAACTGAATCTGCATGGTGTCTGGAAAAGAAGAAATTAGTAGTCTAAACGAAGTCAGTTCTCTGTTTGCCGTCAAAAGATTTCCGAAAGGAAGCATTCTCTTGCAGCAATCGGAAAAATGTCAATATTGCTATCAGGTTCGCTCCGGATGCCTGAGAAGCTTTGTGATCGACTCTTCTGCAAAAGAGCATGTCATACAATTTGCTCCAGAGAATTGGTTAATTACTGATATGAATTCTTTTCTCAATGATGTCACCTCTGTTGTGAATATTGACGTAATCGAAGACAGCGAGGTAATTGTGTATGATAAACGCGCGCTCGGCTATCTCGAAAGACTGTCAAAAGAAATTTTGCTTAGCGAAATAACGCGGCTTCATAAAAATGTAATTTCTCATCACAATCGCATTATCTCTTTATTGAGATCAACCGGTGAAGAGCGTTATATGTCCTTTATCGATACCTACCCGTCACTTTACTCTCGTTTACCATTAAAGCAAATTGCATCCTATCTTGGAATAACTCCCGAATATCTAAGCAGAATCAGAAAGAAATTGGTACAAAAGTAATTTCTTAAACTACATCAATTTATATGTGCGTTTGTATTCAGATTATTGCACTAAATCTTAAATACAAAAAGCAATGAGAAAAATAAGCTTAATAGCAATTACCATGGTTGTATTCGCTACTTCTGCATTTGCGCTTGTAAGCGCTTTAAACTGGCAGATAAAGGAAAATGCCTATTCAGTAAAATTTAGCACATCGAGAGCAGAAGGCGTTATAAAAGGACTGGTGGGGAGTATTGAATTTGATGAAAAAAATCTCTCCGTATCTAATTTTGATGTGACTGTTGATGTAACAAGCCTCAATACAGGTAATGGACTTAAGAATAGGCATGCAAAAGGAGAGAAATTTCTGAATGCATCAAAGTATCCGATAATTCACTTTAAATCTTCACAAATTACTCAGAATTCAACAGGTTATATCGCAAAGGGTAAATTGACAATAAAGGATATAAGTCAGGATGTGTCTATTCCTTTTACTTTCAGCAAGACAGGCAATGAAGCTGTTTTCTCGGGAGATTTCGTGATCAATAGAAAAGATTTTAAACTAGATTTCAAGGGTATAGGAGAAGTAATCAGAATAGAACTTTTAATACCTGTAAGTAAGTAAATCATGAATTGGATGCGTTTTTTTATTCACGGAGGAACTGCTAGTTCCCTATCTGTTGCAGCTTGTGTTATTTATAAAGAAATATATACAAAGACTTTCGACATAGATTTTACATCTGTTTTAAATATTAAGGGAATGTTTGGAGCGAGCGTACTTGGCTGTATGCTGATAGCATTGGGATATGCATTGCTGAACAAATGGGGACAACAAAAATGGATAGGGTTCTTCAATATAATAGTAACAGTCTTATCGTTTACCAGTATGATCACTCCACTTGCAGTTACTTTGCCATTGGATATATTAAGTCCGGAATTATTTCCTGGACTTGCTATTCCAATGCATTTTTTCCCAGTTTTAGCTTTTTATACTATTCTACCTTTTTTTGAAAGAAAAAAAGCAACCAGTTGAATCCGGTTTTTGGAAATTATCCAGTAAATAGTCTAAAGATCAGGACTAAAAAAATGCAATGCGGAGATATTCCTTGATCTTTAAAGGCAACGGATAAATTCGATTATTTAAATTTTAGTCATGTTTATCCTCTATTAGCAGTATAGTATGGCTGCGCACCGCAATGCCAGGTTTTAGTTGTTGTGGGCTAAGACAATGACGCAGCCCAGCCATATTCCTTATATTCTGTTTTTGTTATATGTTTCCGTGTTGTTTCCTGTTTAAACCGTTTTTTCATATCTAATAGTTTTTATGGATATTCGTTGTATTATATTAAAGAAATAAAATGTACAAATAGATGAAAAAAATACTGTTTTTAATCCTAATGGTACATCAGGCATGGGCTCAGTCGCCTGCAAATTCATCTTTAAAGACTAAGCAAGTACCAGACAGTCTGTCTATTTATAATAGAATGCTTAATCCGAGCGAGATGACGGAGGATTTAAATTTGTTTCTCGATATACAAAAAAAAGCCAATTCTGGTCTATATCGTTACCGCAGTCAAAAGCAGATCGATAGCATCTACAAATGGGCTTTTAGGCGGGCGTATCAACCTATGTCTAAAATTGACTTTTATAAGATTATTTTGCAATTAATTGATTTTGAGGGTAGCTGCCATAACTACAGTGAGCCAGACGCGGGCCTTGTCGGGTATTTCAATAAACAACGTGGTTTTTTCCCCTTTGCACTTAAGTATATCGAGGGAAATATGATTTTCAATAGTAAAACTGCTAAAATTCCTGTAGGATCACGTGTAATAAGCATCAATAACGTTGCCGATAAAGTCCTGATGCAGTCTTTTTTCAAATATGCTACGGCTGACGGCTTTACTCAAACGCAGAAATTATCTAGCAGCGTAGACAGAAGTTATGGATTGCGTTACCTGTTTGAGTACGGAATCAAAGATAGTTTTACCATACGTTTTTTAGCTCCGGGTGCTACTCAACCACAGACTGTAACGGTACCTGCTGTGTCTCTGGAGGAGAGGAAAGCCAATTTAGTATTGAAACATAGTGCACCTATAGATAGTGTGGTTGATTATATGGTACAGCCCAAGTATAGTTTTAAGATGGTGAATCCCACGACTGGTTTACTAAACCTACGCATATTCTCTATGGCCTCCGGACCAGACGATCCTGCATTTCCGGTATATGTGGCATTTGTAGACAGCGTATTCCGGACGCTCAGCAAAAATAATATATCCAATCTCATCCTTGATATACGAGGTAATCCGGGAGGTAGTGATCCGAATTTTGAGCAACCAATGATGTACTTGACAGATTCAAGCTTTAAGGAAAATACATTGGCTTATACGATATTTGATAATGGTATTCCACACGAAAAATATTTTTGGGGTATTTCTACTGCAGAACGAATGGATTCTGTAGCTAAAGCTGAGGGGAAGCTTATGTTGAAAGATTATTTCCCGACATTGCGAAACGGAAGGAATATGCAGAATGTTAAGTATAACCCGGTGTATTATCCTAAGCAACCTGGTTTCAAAGGACAATTGTATTTACTTATTGATGAAAATGTCGCATCTGCTGCATCACATCTGGCTTCTCTGGTAAAAGCCTATGCACGTAATGTTAAAATTGTTGGAGTCGAAACTGTTGGTGGATATTACGCACACAATGGCCATATGTCACTGATATACGAGTTGCCTCATTCAAGAATCAAAACGAAATTTTCTATTGTTTACGTAGATCAGGATGCCCCGGTAAAGCCGGATCAACCAATAGGGCGAGGCATTATTCCAGATTATACGGTATGGCCAACTTTCAGTGATTTTATGCAAAATAAGGATACTCAGATGGAGTATGTTCTTAAATTGATCGCAGATAAATCTTGACTATCTTTGCGCCATCATGAAAAATGGCATCACCTCAAATCATAAAAAAAATAGTTTTCTCTTTTTAGTTTACTTAGCCGGATTAAGTATCATTGGTTTTCTGGCGACAGATATGTATTTACCCGCATTTGATAAAATGCGCATAGATTTGAATGCCTCCAAAAGTAGTATAAGTGCAACGATGAGTTTGTTTTTAGCAGGCTATGCCATTGCTCAGCTATTATGGGGACCTGTATCGGATAAAATTGGTAGGCCCAAAACAGTCCTTGTAGGATTAAGCATTTTTACGGTTGCCTCATTAGGGATTTATTTTACAGAAAGTGTAGGTGTTTTATTGTTGTTAAGAGTGGTGCAAGCGATAGGTGTTTGTGCAGCTGCTGTATGTTGGCAGGCATTGGTGGTGGAACGCTATCCAAGGGAAGAAACAAACAGGATATTCGCGACCATTATGCCATTAGTGGCATTGTCGCCAGCCTTGGCACCGGTAATGGGCGCTTTCTTACTTAATTATTTTGGGTGGAGGTCTATATTTATAGCATTAGCTTTAATCACTGTTTTACTCATTTTATATACTTTAACCATAAAGGATGATAAAACTAATCATGTCCAAAATGACAAATTAGTCGATGCTACATCTGATAGAACTTATTCATCACTTTTAAAATCAAAAAGATACTTAGGTAACGTATTAATCTATGCGCTTTGCTCAGCGGCCTTTTTTGCCTGGCTTACCGGTTCCCCTTTCTTTTTAAAAGAACTGGGGTATAATGAAAGTGAAATAGGATTTAGTTTTTTTCCGCAAACTATAGCATTTTTGGTAGGTGGATATGGGTATAGAAGTTTGTCAAGTAAAGTAGATGGGAAAAGTTTATTGCCAATTTTGCTTATTGTATACTCGATAAGTACAATTGCACTTTATTTAATTACGATTTCAATTACGCCTACATTAACCATATTATTGATGCCATTTTGCTTAATGGCTTTGGTTAATGGTGCATGTTATCCAATAGTTGTTGCAGAAGCAATGAAGACTTCTCCTCATAACCCCGGAAAGGCCGCTGCCATGCAAAATACGGTTCAGTTGGGGATTTGTTTTTTTGCAAGTGCTATTGTTTCGTTGTTTTCAAAAGATGCTTTGCTTACAACTACGCTTGTAATGACCTGTACTATTCCCTTTGTTTATATAGGATATCGTTTAAGTTTAAAGTAATAAGTTGTTCACGAAATGATTGTTACGATATTACGATAAGCGTAATTCTATGGAACTATAGCATACTGGGTTTTTAGTTAAATGTCGTATATTGAATACCATATGAAAAAGAAGTCTGTTTTAAATTTTGCGATAGGTTTGCTGGAGGTTTTAGGTATTTTGATAATTTATATTGGTGTTTCCGGATCCAAAATCATATGGCCGCCGGTTATTACAGGGGTAGGTTTTTTGGTGATAGGTTGGGTTATTTATTTGTTAAAGGAATAGATTAAACTGCAAAAGCAGTATATTCGCCGAAATATGGGGTACGCAAAAGAAAGAGGGAAGCTTGAGAAGCTTTCCACAAAAGTTACTGGTCTGAAAATTTACGATGATAAAAATCTTGCCATTATTACAGATATCTATGAGCAATATTCGCATACAGTAAGGATATTAAAAAATAAGGCTACTGATATCTTCGGTGGACTTTATGAAAATGACCTGCAGAAGGTAAAAGAATGTAAAAGAACACTTAAAGCGAGTGAGGACGATGACAGTCGCCAGAATAGTTTCATTAAATATAGAGATACACTCGCAGATGCTTTGGAGAGAACAATCCTGGCTACAAAAGAGACTTTATAACTTTTTGTGCTGTGAATGTGCTGATTTATTTAATCTATAAATCAGTGGATTAAGCAAAAACTTTCTGTTAAGTTGAAATTAATCTATTGTTAAGCTATTAAATACGCATAAAATTTATACTTTTGCATTCCTTCAAAAAAGGGAATGATTCCGTAGCTCAGCTGGTAGAGCATTACACTTTTAATGTAGTGGTCCTGGGTTCGAATCCCAGCGGGATCACAGAAAAGCCACCAAAAAGGTGGCTTTTTGCATTTATATTGGATTCGAACAGAAGCGCAGGCCGGGTTCGGACTTTCTCTTGAGCGGGTACGTGTTTGGTTTGGAGCGAGCGAAAAATCCCTGTGGGATCTCATCACCGGAGTAAAATTTCTTTAAAAAATTTTACTCCGGTTTTTTTATGTCTTAACCTGATGTTAGCGTGGAAGATAATGGGGTAGCCTGAATTCTTGTAGGGAAGGAAATTTAAGCATAGATTTTAGATAGCCTGACTAGGCGTATTGATCATTATAAAAGGGTGTGTTTCAGAAAATATGACTCATATTGTTTATACGGGTTGGCAAGAGTTTTGATATGATTTCCAGAGGAGAAGAAGGTGCATCCTTTTGGATTGGAAAGGTTTTTAAAGAAAACAATTAACTAGATGATGATAGAAATACGAAAATGCTTGTCACAGATATTAATATTCTTCTTTCTCTTGTTTACATCTGACTTATGTTCTTTTGCGCAAACTAAAAATGAGGTGGCTGTTGGCTATCCGGAAACTTATGAGAAATTACCAAAACTTTCATTTACGACAAGCAGTTTCCGAGAGTACGATCAATGTACGACGATGGTGTATATGGTAAAACCTAAATTAAGAGCCTCAAAAACACATTATGTTATCCCTACAAAGGGGAAGCAGTTTAACTTCAGAAAATATAAGGATTATGATGGTAGCGATGGTTTTCGCGGATATGAATTTCTAGGTTTCTATCCACAGTTAAAAATGTTTGCAGTTACTGAGAGTTCGACCGCCGAACATTTAGGATTTAGCAGTCTGGTGTTAATTGATAGTTTAACCTCGTACAAATATCATCTTGTATCAATTGGTGATGGGGCAGTAGAGGCCCCAATACCTTCGGTTCAAGGTAAATATTTAGTTTATTTTTATAATTGGCCTTATGAAGACAATAGTTGCTTTATTGGATTGTTAAAAGTTAACCAGCGTTCAAAACCAGATAAAATGCTAGCCGAAAAGGCTAGCTGTGATACAAAAAAATGGGCTGTAGAAAGTATTAAATGGTTGGATGATGAAACTTTTTATGTTAAGGTATTTACCGTAAAGGCACATCAACGACAAGGGAGTAAATTTTATCAATATCTTAAAGGAAAAATAGAATGAGGGGACTGATTATACTATCTGTGTTGTTGTTTTCCGGTTGTGTTTCCTTAAAGCAGACCAAACAGGTTGGCATTAAAAAAGTCAGTAAATTAAGTGCCTTTGATGGTGTTTATGAAAATACTGTAGCGGAAAAAGAGGCTTCTCAATTTTCGACATTTTGGCAACAGTTGAAGCTTAGTGACGATTTGGATTCGCTGAATTTAAATATGGCAAGAATAGAGATTACAGCATTGAGTGAGACCCGGATCAGGGCTATTCTGCTACAGGGAAATGAAAAAAAGAAAGAGTTGATATGGAGTGGTAAATTGAAGAATAATTATTTTGTATCCAGAAACCAGCGTACAATGATACCTATACCACTTATTTACGGTGAGTTTAAAAATAATCAATTTCAATTTGCCTTGACTGAAGACAACAGTTTGCTTGTTGATCGGCTTGAAAACCAATGGGGCTGGGTATTTTTATTTTTAGCGAATAAAGATAGCACCCGAAGTTTTGAATATAAAAAGTTCGATAAATAAAAAATGATGAAAATAAAGGCAAGTCTATCTTTTCTTTTAACTGTTATTGGCCTACAAAACTGTAAAACGCCAAATGATATTTCTTTACCACAAGAGTTTAACCAGTATGTCGCGCTTGACACTAAATTTACTTCTGATAAATATGAATTGGTTTTGTTAGCTGAAAGTGAGAATTATGGTATACCACATCCTATACGCTTATTCTACAGTAGTAAAGATCAGGTTTTGTTAGAAGTCAGTCGTGATGAGTATTCCTCAAAAGAAGGATATCATTATTATAAATTAGATAGAAATGCCAATATTATCGATAGCCTTTATGTACCTCTTGCAGGAGGAGAAAGAACTGCTTTTATAGGGGATTACACGGTGCACATCACCAGTGAGGGCTATAGCGATTATACAACCTGGCCCTTGAATGGAGACAAAAGACCGAAAAAAATAGAAGTTTTGAATGAGGGGTTGACCTGGAATGAACAAAAGATAAATCAGCAAACTGAGGAAATTATCGCTGAGGCCACCTATTATTTTTATGATATCCTGTATCAGCAGGATTCAGAAAATGCAGACTGGTGCATCAAAAGACTTTTCTTTTGTCAGCATGGAAAATGGCAGGTTTTATACAAAAAGCAGCTTAAAACCAGCTTTATGAGTATTGATGAGTCTGAAAGCTATTACCGTTATCGGGAGAATTTCTTTTTAAGTTCAAATGATCGGAAGCCTGATGTGGTAGAAAATTTCAGTTTAAAATATTTTGATAAGCAGCGGAAAATAAAATATGAGCATGCTATTGGTGGAGGCTCCCAAAGCTTTTCTCAAAAAGGGTGGGAAGGTACGGGATACTTCGATGTACCATTGCTTGGTGATACACTTAAAATTAAGAAACAGGATTTGATTGTGGAGCAAGGTAAATCTGGCGATTCAAAAAGCAGATATTACCTCAGTAAGGGAAAGGGACAGTCTGTAGTCCCTTTCAATCTGAATATATTTTCCAGCTCCCGTTTAAATTATGCCCTTTATTCCACTAGTGCTTACCATGTTTATGCCATTAGAAAAAAGGATTTATAGTTCATTCACTCCATTCTCCAGCAAACTTCAAAGTAAAAATGACTGATCCTATCCTGGCGATTTTCTTCAAATTATCAATGAATTATTTGAGTTCAGTGCTAAGGGGGCACAAAATGCGCCTTTTGTGTTTAAAATAGCTTTAAAAAATCTGGTTTTCTTATTGATCCTCATTTTGGTAAATAGCAATTTAATGTACAGCCGTTATTGAAGTTTATTGTTTTTATTGGCGTTAGAAAGAGCGGCTGATTCACATTTTTAAATAGGGGAGTGCCATTACCTAGTACTACCGGATAAGTAACCAATCTAAACTCATCAACAAGATTGAGTTCTACGAATGCTGAGAGGATGTCTGCACCGGCAAACAAGACCAGATCTTTACCTGGTTTGTTCTTAAGCTCATTAATGATTTTTGTTAGATCACCAGCTATTAATTCTGCATTCCAGACGGCTGTTTTTAAGGTTCTCGAAAAAACCAGCTTTTTCTTTCTGTTCATCTTTTCGGCAAATCGGCCTGTGGCTGTTGGCCAGTATTGGATCATTAATTCATAAGATTTCCGACCATATATAAACAATTCTACGTCATCTATGATGTTCTCGAAATAATCCATCAACTGCTCATCGTCAGTAAAGTAATCCAGCTCCTTATTTGGCCCTTCTATAAAACCGTCTACTGAAACCATCATGGATACAATTAATTTTCTCATTTTCTATTATTATAATTTTTAAAACTATTTTTTTATTCAAAATTAGGTACACCCTAATTAAATTATAGGGTGCGTATTCGTAATTATAAGGGGTTGATTGCGAATGCATTTAAAAGTATTTTTGGGTACATGAAGCACATATCTGTTTTGGTTCCGCTTGGCGTTAATATTGGTATTATTGATGGTACTTATGACCTGTTTACACAAGCAAATGATTTTTTGATAAGTCAGGGTAAGCAGCCTTATTTTAATCTGAATCTGGTTGGAATATCTGAAAAGGTAACGGCTAAGAACGGATTGTTTGCAGCTCAACCAAACCAACATATAGAATCGGTAAGGAAAACTGATTTAATTATTATCCCTCCTTGTTTTCAAACTGATCTGCAAACAACCATTGAGGAGAATAGAGAATTTATAACCTGGATATTCAGGCATTACAGTCATGGTTCTGAAGTAGCGAGTTTATGTATTGGCGCTTTTTTGTTGGCAGCAACTGGTTTACTAGATTCGCGAAAGTGCGCAACGAACTGGATGGTAGCAGAAGATTTCGAGAAAATGTTTCCTAAGGTCATGCTGGAAACAGATAAGGTAATTATTGATCAAAATGGGCTTTATTCGAGTGGAGGAGGTTATTCCTATATGAATTTGATATTGTATTTAATTGAAAAATATACCGGTCGTGAAGTAGCTGTACATTGTGCTAAAGTTTTTCAGATCGACATTAATCATAAAAGTCAGTCTCCATTTATTATTTTTAATGGACAAAAACAACATCATGATGAAACTGTTAGACGTATTCAAGGGTACATTGAAGAACATTTTCGGGAAAAAATAGTGGTGGATGAACTGAGTCGGTTGTTTAGCATTGGAAGAAGAGCTTTAGAAATGAGGTTTAAAAAAGCAACTTCCAATACGATAGTAGAATACTTGCAAAGAGTAAAGATAGAAGCCGCGAAAAGGAACTTTGAGCTTAGGACCAAATCGGTAAACGAAATAATGTTTGACGTAGGTTATACTGATCCGAAAGCCTTCCGGTCAATATTTAAAAGGTTTACAGGTGTATCACCAATTGAATATAGAAACAGATACAATGGTTAGCATAGCTTATGGGAATAAATCTGTAGAATTGGAACTTATCACGTAAAAACATGAAAGCAAAGAAAAAATCTTATAATCCTGTAGTATATTTTGAAATCCCTGTCACGGATGTTGACCGGGCAATAACCTTCTATAATTCAGTTTTCGGTTTTGAGTTTGAGAAAGATATAATCGATAATAACGAAATGGCATTATTCCCATTAAAAGATGAGGATTTAGGGATTTCTGGAGCATTGGCAAAAGGTGATATCTATAAACCGACAAAAGACGGAACGTTATTATATTTTAGTACGGATAACATAGAGAAAACAATAGAATTAGCGATTCAGAATGGTGCTGAAGTTTTGTATCCTATAACGTCTAACGGCGAGTGGGGATACGTAGCTGAATTTGAAGATTGCGAAGGAAACAGAATTGCACTACGTCAATTAATAGAATAGTGGACAAATGTAGAATTCTAGCGTTATTTTATTTTGCCCATATAAATGAAATAGCGAAAAATGGATGTAGTGTAGTATATTGAGGAGAATTTCCACTAAGTTGTGAGAATAATTATATTGCGTAGTAATATTTTTTAACGCTTATGAAACCATCTAGAAATGATCCTTTTGATTTAAGTTTGAGTATGAGAGGGCTGGGAGCTGTGGTAACCCGCATGCATTCAGATATTTATGAATACGTTTATCATTTTACCTTTAAGAAATATCTGAAATCCTACATACGGGATTTTAAGGATCCATGGGAACAACCTATAGAACATGATGATTTTTTTAATGAAGTTGATGATCCCGTGGTTAAAAGCTGTTTTGCTGCAATGAGAAGACTCGTTGACTACAAGATTGAACTTAATCTGATATTCGGAATAGACGAAATAGCAGACTTGGAAGATGAATATATTGTTGTAGAGTCTAAGCGCTTCAAATTGTACTTACTGGTTTATAAACGTTCTAAAAGTTATAAGAAACTGAAACTTTATTATGAACGTACTTTAACAGGTTTTATCGAAACTTTATCAATGTACGCTTATGCTTTAACTGCGCAGAGTTATAAAATACCGCTCGTATTGAAGCGTCAGCTTGCACTTCCTGGTGAGGAGAGTTTAAGGTTACTAAATGATGATGATAGTAATGTCGCAATGATTAAGGAGCTCGTTATTGGGCTAAAGAAAGATCTGGAAGATTTTAAAAGTTTAAGCGTTAGTAAGACTGCTAAAAAAACACGTAAATAAAGGCGGAACGATAAGATATCTATATTGTTACAGTTTATCAAACGGTTGTGTAACCAATGTGATACAAAACAGGTTTCTCTTTGATGGCTAAATGGCTAACTTAGAACTATGAAACAGTTATTTTTTATTTGTCTATCTTTTTTTTGTTTAAATGTTAAGGCACAAGACGTCAGTTTGGCCTTACAAAATAAGCCTTTATTAAATGCGAAAATTATCGGTGATGAATGGGCCAAAGTACCTGATGGCTTAAATCTAAGCTTTGCTTCTGCCAATACACGTTTTGCAAGAGAACTACCTCCAAAAATTGCTTTGGAAGCAGGTTGGGAAGCAAAAGCCTGGAAAGGCGAAAAAATACACACGCAACTGCTGGTATGGGCAAACAAAAGTTTGAACAATATCAGTGTAGAACTTTCTGATCTGAAAGATAAACAGGGACATCTTATTAAAAAAGAAAACATTACGACTGGCTTCGTAAAATATGTCATTACCGACGAATTTAGAAACGGCTGTGGTTATCGAAAAGCAGAAGATTTCGATTCTTCCTATGTGGCAGACATTATTGATACAGAGACAAAAGCTGTGTTACTAAATAAAAATAATACACAACCGATTTGGTTGAGTATTAAGGTGCCTGCAAATGCAACGGCTGGAAGTTATAAAGGCACAGTAAAAATAAAAGGTGATAAGGATTATACTTTGCCTATAACAGTGGAGGTTTTAGGCAAAACATTGCCTAACCCTAACAAATGGCAATATGATTTGGATTTATGGCAGCATCCTGTGGCTATATCGCGCGTACACAATGTACCGATGTGGAGTACCGAACATTTTTCGCTGATGAAAAAGTACTATGTTATGTTAGCCAACGCTGGACAGAAAACGATTACAGCAAGTATTGTTAATGAGCCTTGGGGGCATCAAACTTATGACGATTATCCGAGTTTGATAAAATGGACAAAGAAAGCGGATGGAACCTGGAAATATGACTATAGCTTATTTGATAAATATATAGCGTTTGTTATGGATTGTGGCATTACAGAGCGGATCAATTGTTACAGCATGGTGCCCTGGAAAATCGCTTTTACATATTATGATGAAAAATCACAAAAAGAGGCCGTTTTTACCGACGCTATTGGTACGCCATCCTATAACGTTTTCTGGAAAACTATGCTTGTCGATTTTACACGGCATCTAAAACAAAAAGGCTGGTTTGGCAAAACTTATATTGCTATGGACGAAAGACCAATGGAAGCCATGAAAGCAGTTATAAAATTATTGAAAGAGACCGATAAAAATTGGAAAATAGCATTAGCCGGAGAATATCACCCTGAAATAGAACAGGACATTGATGTTTATTGCATTGCCTCTAAATGGGATTTTCCTGCGGCTACTTTGCAAAAACGTCAGCAACAAGGTAAAGGAAGTACCTGGTATACCTGCTGTACAGAGCCTTATCCCAACGGATTTACTTTTTCTTCTCCGGCAGAAGGTGTTTGGATAGGCTGGTACACTGCGGCCAAAAATATGGATGGTTATTTACGATGGGCTTTTAATAGCTGGACAAAAAATCCACTGGAAGACAGTCGTTTTACTGCATGGCCTGCTGGCGATACTTATCAGGTGTATCCGGGTCCACTTAGTTCTGTAAGGTTTGAAAAACTAATTGAAGGAGCTCAGGATTTTGAAAAAATCAGATATTTAAGAGCTGTTTATACAAAAAATAAGCAAACTAAGGAGTTAAATGAGCTGAATAAGGCTTTGGAAGTTTTTGATATAAAATCATTAGCTAATACCACTGCAGATGAGATACTTAAAAAAGTAAAGCCGCTGCTGAATTGATGAATAACTATTAAATATATTATCTTTTTTGATTATATTTAATAGTTGTTTTTTTAATAAACACCAGCGCTGATGATGAAATATATTTTTCTTCTCTGGGTTTTCTTTTTTCTTTTGTCCTGTGGCAACGGTAATTCATCAAAACAAGATGAAACACAGACAGGCAAAAAACAGGTATCTGTTTGTTATAGCCCTGCCACTAACGACAAAGATTGGTATACTTCTGGTCGTAAGGCACCCATATTGAAAGGTCTTAAGGGGATTGATTTTAAAATTTCAACCACAAATAAGGAAGTACAGAAGTATTTTAATCAGGGAATGATGTTGGCCTACGGATTTAACCATGCGGAAGCTGCAAGATCGTTCTATGAAGCTGTAAGGCTGGACTCTGCCTGCGCTATGGCTTACTGGGGATTTGCTTATGTGTTGGGACCTAATTATAACGGGGGGATGGAGGAGGATAATTTTCAACGTGCATATGATGCAGCTCTTAAGGCACAAAAGCTTTCCAATAATTGCACACCTAAAGAAAAGGCATTGATAGAGGCATTGGCTACCCGTTATGCCGCACAGCCACCGACAGACCGTAAGCCACTTGATATAGCCTATTCGGTGGCGATGAAAAAAGTATACATCCAATATTCTTCAGACCCTGATGTAGGAGCGCTGTATGCGGAATCATTAATGAACCTGCATCCCTGGGATTTGTATGAAAAGAAAACAAAAACAGCGAAGCTCTGGACGAGGGAACTCATAGCCGTATTGGAGCACCTCATGAAGATCAATCCACGTCACCCAGGGGCACACCATTTTTATATCCATGCGATGGAGGCTTCTTCTGCTCCTGAAAAAGCATTGGCCAGTGCACGTCTGTTAGACACACTGGTACCCGGTGCCGGCCATCTTGTACATATGCCTTCTCATATTTACATCAATACTGGTGACTATCATTTAGGCTCTTTATCAAATATCAATGCTGTAAAAACAGACAGTATTTATAGTACTGTCTGCCATGCGCAGGGTGTGTATCCATTGGCATATTATCCACACAATTATCATTTTCTGGTGGCTACAGCTACGCTGGAAGGGAATTCTTCTTTGGCATGGCAGGCCGCTCTGCAAGTTCAAAAACATACAGCCAAAGACATTATGCTGCAGCCCGGCTGGGGAACGCTACAGCATTACTATAGCATTCCTTATTATGTGGCGGTAAAACTAGCTATGTGGAACACTATTTTTTCCTTGCCTTTTCCAACTGAAGGATTGGTGTACCCCAGGGCCATCTGGCATTATGCAAGAGGTATGGCTTATCTAAGCAAAGAGGACATAACCAATGCACAAAATGAAATGAATGCACTCTCTGCCCTTAGTGTCGACACTACATTGCAAGACCTAACTGTATGGGATATCAATACAACAGCTGATTTGGTAAAGATTGCATCGAATGTACTACGTGCAGGGTTGGCCGTGAAGCAAAAACAAACAACCCAGGCGATCGCCGCTCTCAAAGAAGCTATCGTTCTTGAAGATAACCTCAATTACAATGAACCGCCCGATTGGTTTTTCTCTGTTCGACACCATTTGGGTGCTGTATTGCTGAATGCAGGCAAATATAGAGAAGCTGAAAAAGTGTATCTTGAGGATTTGAAGACCTGGAAAAAGAACGGTTGGGCACTAACGGGATTATACCAATCTCTGGTGAAGCAAAACAAAATCAAAGAAGCGGAAAAAGTAAAAACTGCTTTGGATAATGCATGGCAATATGCAGATTTTATACTTGCTTCTTCATCTGAAATAATGAAATAGAAAGGGACAAAATGATTATAAAAATTTGTTAGTATAAAATTAATATGTAACTATGTATGTACAAATGTATTTTGAACAAAGCAAAAATGCTTGTTTGCTTTACAATAACCTAATATTTTAAAATTGTATGAATATAAAAAGTTACGCTGGTTTGATTGTATTTTTTTCTATTATGCTCTTTTCCTGTTCCAGGATGGCTGTAAATAGTGGATTTAAGACAAGTAATAATAAGGAGGAAGAGTTATCAAAGTATGTAGATCCGTTAATAGGTACCGCACATAGTCGTTGGTTTCATTTTACCCCAGGAGCCATGCCGTTTGGAATGGCCAAACCTGCGCCTTCAACAAATGGACATTTAGGCAACGCCGGGGGCTGGGAAGCTACGGGATATGATTATCGGGACAATTCAATTGAAGGTTTTCCATGTCTGCATGAATTTCAAATTGGAGGTATCGTATTAATGCCTACTTCAGGGAAACTTAAAACCATCCCAGGACCGGTAAAAGATACAACCGGGCTTGGATATCGTTCAGGTTTTGATCGTTCGGATGAATTAGCTACCGCAGGCTATTATTCTGTATTGTTAAAAGACTATAATATAAAAGCTGAGCTTACCTCAACACCTCGTGTTGCTTTTCAGCGTTACAGTTTTCCTGCAGGCAAAGAAAACCATATTCTATTTGATATTGGTAACCGACAGGGAGAAAGCGGCGCTATTAAAGATGCCTATGTAACTAAAACTATTGATGGTCGAATTGAAGGCTGGGTTATCACTGAGCCTGAATATGTAAAGAAATATGAGCCGGGAGCTATTGTTCCCCTCTATTTCTCGGCGGTACTTGACCAACAGCCTGCTTCATTTGGAACTTTTAAGGGCAATAGCGTACAAGCTGGTAAAACCGAAATTTCGGGTGTTGGTGCTGGTGTGTATCTAACTTTTAAATCAAATGCTGTTGAAACAATTACGGTTAAGGTAGGCTTGTCGTATACTTCGGTAGCCAACGCACGCCTAAATCTGAAAGAAGAAGCTGCAAAGCTTAGTTTTGACCAGGCAAAAGAAAACGCACATAAAGCCTGGGAAGACTATTTAGGACGAATCCGTGTAGAGACGTCAAATAAGGCAGATAAAATAAAATTCTATACAGGCTTATATCATTCTTTATTGGGAAGGGGGCTGGCAAACGACATTAATGGGGAATATCCGCGTCATGATGGTAAGATTGGCCAGATTCCTTTAGAAAACAATAAACCTGTCCATAATATTTACAATACGGATGCTGCATGGGGCGTGCAGTGGAATCTTTCACAATTATGGACGCTTGTTTATCCAGAATACCATTCAGATTACCTCAGTAGTCATTTACAGATGTATAAAGATGGGGGATGGCTTGCGGATGGTATTGCCAATGGTCGCTATGTTTCGGGGGTGGGTACTAATTTATTAACAACATTGTTTGCGGGTGCTTACCAATGCAGTATTCGAGATTTCGACGTAAATACAGCTTATGAAGCTGCGCTTAAAAATGAGTTGGACGGTGAAAATCGTCCTTTAGGAGCCGGTAAGATGAACACCAGATATTTTACGAAATACGGATATATCCCTTCAGATTTAGATGCAGATGGGTTCTCTGCATCGCATACACTTGAGTATTCCTACAGTGCCTGGGCAGTAGCGCAATGGGCAAATCAGTTGAACAAAACTGACGATTACAATAAATTAATGTATCTATCTAAAGGTTGGGAACGTATTTACGATCCAACTACAAATTTTGTACGTCCCCGGAAAGCAAACGGAGAGTTTATCGACAAATTTAACCCTATGCAAGTCTGGCGGGGATTTCAGGAAGGCAATGCCTGGCAATATACTTTTTATGTTCCGCACGATGTAAAAGGATTAGCCGGGAAGTTGGGCACAGAATTATTTAGTCGGCGATTGGACAGTATCTTTACTGTTTCTCAAAAAAAGATCTTCGGCGGAGGAAAAGAAGTGGATGCATTTGCAGGTCTTGAAACACTTTATAATCATGGAAACCAACCTTGTCTACATATTTCATGGTTGTTTAATGATGTTGGCCGTCCTTCATTAACACAGAAATGGGTCCGTGCCATTTTAAACGACTTTTATGGTACCGAAGGTATTCATGGTTATGGCTATGGTCAGGACGAAGACCAGGGACAATTAGGAGCTTGGTATGTAATTAGTTCAATCGGCTTATTTGATGTAAAGGGACTTACAGCTACTGAACCTTCATTTGGAATTGGAAGCTCTATCTTCGATAAGGTGACTGTACAACTAAATAACCAGTATTATAAGGGCAAGGAGTTTGTGATAACAACCAAAAATAATAGTAATGTTAATGCTTATGTACAAAAAATTAAGTTAAATGGTAAGCCGGTTAATGATACACGCATCCTATTCAAATCGGTTAGCAATGGTGGTAAACTAGAGCTTGAAATGGGAAGCGAGCCTAAAGACGCTTACTAAAGTCAATAATATCACCATCGACTTCGGGTATATTGTAAGCTTAAAAAGAAAAAAGGGCTACTATTTCATTAAGATATAGTAGCCCTTAAAGCTAATTTGTTTAATAAACCTTCTACCGGACTTATCTACCAGTCCACCACACTGGAGTAGTATAGTTGTTAGAAGCTTTGACGGCTAGAAAATTCTCTCTGTTGTTTGATTCTTCAGTACTAGGATACACGGTTCTTTCCATTACTAAATAATTGCTTGCACCTTTTTTAACCCTTGCGCCAAGTTCTTTAGTAAGCCTGCGGGTATCAGCCCATAGTTCATACGGTTTTAAGATGTTGAAATGAACGTATTTCTGATCGTAAATCAATCCAAGTTTCTCCGTGTTATTAGCAGCATTGAATTCTGTAATTTTAGCGGCTAAAAACAAATCAATAGTTGTCTGATCTGGTTTAACCGGCATAGATTCCGGAATAAAACCAACATATGATTTATTGGTATTTCCTGCATTTATTTCATAGTAGATGTCTATTGATTCCTGTATTCCGGCTTTGAGCTCATTGGTTACAATAATTCCAAGATCAGGCCAGCGAAGTCCTGCTTCAGCTAAAATAAGGTGCACTTCTGATGAAGTCAGTATAAGTGATGGAATGGCTACATTTCGCTCAAAAGTTGATCTGTTGTATAAAGAAGGGAAAGTTTTAGTCAGATCTGTCTGAGTTATCATCCCTCTAATTGGTGAGATATCATTCGCTTCGGCAGGCATAGGTGTGTAGTTTCCGTCTTTATCAGGCTGAAATAATACCTGGATGCGTGGGTCATCCGGTTGCCCGGCTTTTCTCAACACCTTCATCATATTTTGAGGAAGCCATAGGTAGCCACTTGCCCTGGTTCTTAGTTCTTCGAACGAACGGTTGATTAAAAATTCAAATGCTTTGTCCTGCTGTTTATCTACTAGCGTAATAGAGCCCGTTCTGTCCTTTGCATAAACACCATCCTGTAAAACTTCTTGAATTGTTGTTTTCGCTAAGGTTGCATCTGCGACGGAAATACGCATGGCTAAACGTAATCTTAAGCTATTGATAAACGTACGCCACTTTACAAGATCACCTGCAAACCAAATATCGTTTTTTAGAAATAGCTGTTGGATTGCACTTCCGCCAATTTGATAATTTTTAAGCTTTCCTGAGACGTCTTTTAGCTCTCCTAGTATGGATGTATATATGAACTGCTGTTTGTCAAATTTCGGGAAGAAATTATTATCCTGAGCTTTCATCGCATCTGTATATGGTACATCGTTATAGGCATCTGTAAGCTGATAGAATAGATAATCTTTAATTACCATACCTGTCCAGACAAATACTTCATACTCCTTTTGCTGATCTGCTGGTAATTTGGCAAGTGCATCGCTCATTGCCCGGATTGACCTTAATTTAGCGTAGATATCTCCATAAGGAGCATGTCCCCAGCCAAATGTATTTGCGGCACCGTCATTGACAACGCCACCCGTTCCTAGTGTTCTGTTGAACGCTTCAAAATTGTGGAAGTATTCTCCATAACTGGTTCGGAATATACCAAGTTGCTGTTGAACATTTGAGTAAAATCCCTCGGGTGTAGGAGTTGTAAAGCCATCTGGATTCGCATAATCACCCTCCAGAGTCTTTTTACATGAGGTGAATACGCTGCAGATTATGGCTACCATGATCACAGACCTCCTCACAATGGGTTTAAAATATGTACTTTTCATTAGAATATTTTTTAGTTATTATGACAAATCATAATTGTTTATTTTAGATCTTAGAATGAGGCTCTAACACTAGCGCCAAAACTTCTTACTGCCGGCCACGCATTATTTTCATAAAATGCATTAGTACCATTCAGCGCTTCTGCATCAACATTTGGCATGGTCTTATACAAATAGGCCACGTTATTCACATAAAGGGAGACGTTTAGTTTTTGTATTTTCATCCTTTGGGTGATTTTGTTTGGTAAAGTATAACCGACGGTTATATTTCTTAGCTTGATATAGTTGTTTTTATAAACAATATCAGGTTGTATATCCATGAAACTTCTCCAATAGTATGAGTATTTATCTTCAGCAGTAATGATTACATCATTGGGTGATCCGTCTGCTTTAACACCATCCAGAATTACACCATTGTGCATAATGAAAGGGTACTGGGAATCAGCAGGAAGCGGAGCGCTATGGCTGGGCAAAGAAACAAATCTTCCGTCATTTCTAACATAAAAAGGAAGCCCCCCATGGGCTTCATCTCTTCCTTCCAGGGTATTTTTAGCAGAACCATTACCTACCATATACATATTGGTTTGAGAAACCATTTTACTTCCAAATGAGTAATCTAGGTTGAAGTCGAGCGATATACCTTTATAGTTAAAGGTATTGGTTAATCCCCCAACTGCAGTTGGTATTACTGTACCTAAAACATCTTGTTTCGTAGGGTCGTTGCTATAGTAACCGTCGGCACCAACAATTCTTTTTCCACTTACAGGGTCTGTATTGTAGGCATTTACAATGATCTGACCGTAAGGTTGGTTCAGACGGGCTGTGACAGTGGCACCCTGAGCACCCCATAAGATTTGTTCTTGAACATCTCTATATAATCCTTTAACGATAGGTTTTGACTGACTGGCATTAAATAGCATATTCCAGCTAAAATCCTTTGTTTTGATTGGTGTACCATACAGGCTTAATTCAAATCCGGTAGTCGTAATTTTTCCGGCATTAATTCTTAGAGAATTTACACCTGTAGCTTGTGCAACGCTTAGTTTCATGATCTGGCTGTACATTGTAGCGTGGTAAACGTTAAATTCAAAGCCTATGCGATTGTTTAAGAATCTGTTTTCTAAACCAAACTCAAACTCTCTTTTTTTCTCTGGCTTTAAGCTAGTAGGTGGCAAATCTTCCACAGGACTATTTGTAATAGTACCTCCATAGCTGCCAAGTCCATATATTACGTTTGCAAAATATTCAGGGCCTGGTCTACCAACATCTGCCCAGGAACTCCTAAATTTACCATAACTAATCCATTCGGGTAATTTGAATGCATCTGAATAAATAAATGAAGCACTTGCGCCAGGATAATAGTACGAGTTGTTCTCAGGAGGTAAAATTGACGATCCGTCTCTCCGTCCTTGAAGTTCTACGTATAACCAGTCTTTATAAGTGAATTGCGCTGAAGCTACCAATGCTACTAATCTGTTTGATCCTCTACTATATTGCCTGTCAGTTGAAGAATAAAATTCATCAATTTTACTGTTGTTCAATGAGAACCAATCTCTGGTAATGAAGCCATTACGGGTAAATCTGGTGACTCTCTCCGAATTACCTGTTTGCAGTATCCCCCCGAAGAAAGCATTTAACGTAAGGTCTTTGGCAATATTTTTTTCATAGTGCAATAAACTCTGAGCATTAGTTCTGATAGATCTACTGTTCGTAACGGAATAATATCCACTCGCAGCTTCAATTAATGGACGTGTGACTCTTTCCTTTGTTTCTCCATGATTTGTGATCAAATCGAAACCACCCAAGGTTTCAAGGCTGAAACCTTTTCCAAGATTAATGCTAATCGTTGCAGAATTAATAAAGTGTTCGCGTGTATTGTCATAAGAGTTCATAGTCTGGTTCCAGAAATAATTCCTTGCCAATCCATCTCTTACAATTCCTCCTGTCGGATTTTGGGCCTGCCGGTTTTGAACATACCACCAGAAATATCCGGTTTCAGGGTCAACAATTTGTTCTTTACTTAAACGCTTAACGTCCAGCTGACGGGGGATACCATAGGTTACAAAGGCATCCTGGTTTTGATTTGGAGAGTTGTGATTAAATGTATTTACGTAAGTACTTACTAGTTTAAATCTTAACCTGTTAGTTACTTTAAAATCACCACTAAACATAAATTTGTTATCGCTGACATCATATCCCTGAAAAATTCCTTTAAAATCATTTCTTGTATATGAAGCTCTGATATTACCTAATTCACCACCACCCTGTATAGCGACATTTACGTTATTGGTAAAACCATTTTGATAAAAAGCATCTATATTATTTGGTTGAGCAACATAAGGCCTTTTGACTCCGTCATACCACAAAATTTCGCGACCATCCATTTTAGGACCGAAATTATAGTTTGTAGGATAATATGCCTGTTGGCCATTTCTTATAAAAAAACCTTCCTTATCCACTGTCCCAGGGTTGCTCCATGGTGCCGGAAAACCTGAGCCGAACTCATTTTGAAATTCCTGCATGATCCATGGCTTATCAAAAGAGCGGCTATAGCTAAAATCAATTCCTAAACCATCTTTTTTTCCACCGCTTTTTGTAGTAATTAAAATTACTCCATTAGCACCTTCATGACCATAAAGTACGGAGGCTTTAGCACCCCTCATTATTTCGAATGATTCGATATCATTCATGTTAAGGTCGTTTAAACCATTACCGGTACTTCTGTTGATGTCTGTAGGCCCATCCAACATAGGAATACCATCGATTACAAATAAAGGTCTGGTGTTAGATGCTTCGACAAGTGCCACAGCATTTCTAATGTTTACATTAAAACCGCCTGATGGACCAAGTGCTGTCGAGCTTATTCTTAGGCCTGGTGCCTGCCCATATAATGCGCTTAAACTATTCATCGGTGAACCATCATTCTCCAATACACTTGTTTTTACAGTTGTCGCGGAATAACCAAGCGCTCTTTTCTCTTTTTTAACGCCTAAGGCTGTTACAACAACTTCGCTTAGTGATTTTTCATCTACTACCAATTGAATATTAAATACGATACTGCCTGCAACACTGACTTCCTTAGGATGGAACCCTATGTATTTAATAGTAAGGGTAGCTGTTTCTGGTACTGTAAGCGTGAACCTTCCTGCGGCATCAGCCATAGTTCCATTGTTTTTCCCTTTTTCAAAGACACTGGCCCCAGGTATGGGTTGGCCTTCTGGATCTCTTACCGTTCCGGTAACTTTCTTCTGTGCATAGACAGTAACAGTTATTAGGCTAAATAACAGTACTGTCAAACATCTTAAGTAAATTTGTTTCATTTTTTTAAGATTTAATTAAACATTTAGGTTACTTATTGTTTACAAACTTGTGTATTCGTTTTAAAGGATTTTGCCTACTCTCCGTTTAGGAGAGTTATATTCCTGTCGGAATTCGTAATGATTCGCCATTGGCATTCTGGTAAATAAAATATTTTTAATATTTAGTATTACTGTCACTTGATAGGGGATCGGCTACTATAAAAAGTTTCTCATCAGCATCTAAAAAGGAGCAAGCATTCATCTTTATAATTAATGACACTTTTCTGTTACAAAACAATAATTGAACTTATGAAAAAAATAGGAAAGATCCAAAAACTTTATAAAAAAATTATTAACATCCGAGGTTTAGGTAATTTATTAAATTTGGCTGCTGAAGAAAAAGTACCACTGTTATTATATAGGATTGGCGAGAGAGACAGCATAGAGGCTTTTATTTGAACAAAACACTGCGTATTATTATATTGTGTACATGGGATTTTACGATTTAGATAAACAGGACCGCTTAAAGGTTGTTGCGGAAATTAGCAATGATATCGCTACTGAGTTGGAGACAGGAGAATTTAAAAAGACTATTCAATATTTCGCTGATGAGGATACATACATCAGGAAATCAGCCTATTTATCTCTTGGTAAAGTATACCAGGCTAAAGGAGCTCTGCGTTTTAAAATAACCAGTGTGTTGGAAAAATTGTTTTCGGAAACAGATTTTAGAATCCGGCAGACTGTAATCAACACAGCAGGTGAGATTGGTAAAACTGATTTTGAAACCGTGAGGAACTTTTTTGAAAAAGGGCTTTTCGATGAACACCATTCGGTTCGCAACGCAGTGATTGGTTCCATAAAAAAAATGGGCGAAGTAAATCCAATACCTGTACTTGGATGGGCAAGACTTTATCTGCACCATGAAGATAAAGAGATCCGCAGGGAGATATGCCACGGTATCGAGCTTAGAGGGCGCAAATATCCTCAGGATATTTTACCCATGCTACAAGAATTGCAAAATGACAAAACCACAAGGGTTAGGAGTACATTGGTACATGTTATTGGTCAGATTGCTTACAAAAAAGGTTGTATTCAAATAGTGGTCGAACACCTTAAGAACTGGGAAAATAAACAACTTGTTGCAGAGGCGCTTGAAGAGATTATTGATGTTCATGACCGTTATAAGGACTTTGCTGTTTTAACACAAGAGCAGGCCAGGCAATATATTGAAGATAACTTTACCTGATTAGCAAAAGAGTTTCACTTTCATTTTTCTTCCGTTAAAAATTTTTACTCTTTTTTATTTTCGGATGCTGAAAAAAACTTTTATATATTCGCCACTGAATATTTCAGCTCCAACAATAACCTTAGCTTGTTTATCGCTTTTCTGCATGAAGTTACGTCAATTAATTAACGAAATTAAAGTTTTAGAGGAGGTATCTACCTTTTCGAAACATGAACAGCTCATTCAGGGGATTATAAATGCATTAGATCAAAAGATATTGGTTAGGGGAGATGCATTACCTTCTGTGAATGTAATGATAAAGGAGATGGGGTTTGCGCGTGAAACCATCTCAAAGGCTTATAAGGAGCTGGTGAACAGGGGTATTATCGAATCAAAAAATAGAAAGGGATATTTTGTAGCAACAGAAGATACTGAGCAGCATTTAAGAGTGTGTTTATTGTTGTATGCGTTTGACACCTTTCAGGAGACCTTTCATCAGAGTTTTAGAAACAAATTGGGTGAAAATATTCAATTAGATGTTTTCTTTCACCATAATAATTTCGCCGTATTTGAAAATACGATAAATAATATCAAGGGTAAATACGGTATGTATGTTATAGCACCCATTGATCTTCCTGAAGCTGTGCCTTTGATAGAGCAGTTTCCTATGAATAAGCTGTTAATTGTTGACAGACAATTGAATTTAAATGAAGATCATTCCTATATCGTACAAGAATTTAAACAGTCATCTTATAGGGCCTTCGTTGAACTTGTAGATAGCATTAAAGAGTTTGATGAATTTGTGTTCTTTTTTAAGCAACAATCTGCAGAGCCAAATGACGTACTAGATTCGTTTCAGCGTTTTATCAAAGATTACAACGTTAATGGTGTAATAAAAAGCAAATATGAATCTGGAAGTATAGAACCAAATAAGGTATACTTTACAATTCATAATCTCGAACTATGGGAAATTCTTAAAGACTCTAAAACTAAAGGGTTGAAACCAGGGAAGGATTTGGGTATATTATCTCATAACGATGATAATGTAAAGGAAATAATTTTTGATGGTATAACTACTTTTTCTATTGATTTTGCCAAAATGGGTGAGATGGCAGGAGAGTTTGTATTGTCAAGAAAACCCATTAAACATATTATGGAAAATAAACTTATTAGACGGAATTCCTTGTAAGGAAATCTTACTGTGTTGATTTTCATTGTCTTCTATTCAATAGATTTCGCCAAAAAATAATTCGTGTTAAATAAAGTTCTCTGAAAAATAAATTTTGGATTATAAAATATTTTCATACTTTTGGTAGTAGGATAGTGTAGTATAGTACAACTGCTGATCAAACAAACGAACCAACCAAATATAAATTATGAAAATGTTAGCATCCATGGGATCTAATAGGCCCACACCACAAATTAATTATCATCGGTTATTTAAGTGTAATTCTTCCTGAATGGTTTATTGTCGTCATACAATTTTCGCATTTGGTTAAATTATCACATTTAGAGTTTAATCCGTATAAAACTCATTTACTTTAAAACTTAATAATTGATGAAAGATTTTTACTGGTTTTACAGGCGCATTTTAGTACCTAAAAAGTTAAGCTATATACCTGTACTTAGCTGTTTATTAATACTCTCCTTAACTACTTTAAATGTTCCGGAGGCCTTATCTCAAACAGGAAACAAAAAAACAATTACAGGTAAAGTGACCGATGAAGCAGGATTGCCGCTGCCTGGTGTTGTTGTCGCAGCCGTTAGTGGACCAAAACAAGGCACCCAAACAGATAATAACGGAAGGTTTGTACTTGATGTAGAACCTGGTGTTGTACTACGTTTTTCTTATGTGGGGTATATAGAACAAAGGGTAACGGTTACTGCTGATAACAGCTTGATTAATATCAAGTTGCTGGAAAGTAACATTCAAGCTGAGGAAGTTGTAATTACAGCGATGGGGCAGAAACAACGTAAGGAGGCAATTGTTGGTTCTGTAACTTCTGTCAGACCCGGTGAGCTTAAGGTTCCTTCAAGTAATCTTACCGGTGCAATGGCAGGTAAAATTGCAGGTGTCATTGCTTTCCAGCCTAGCGGCCAACCAGGTCAGGATAATTCTAATTTCTTTATCAGAGGGGTAACTACATTCGGCTACAGAAAAGATCCTTTAATCCTGATCGACAATGTTGAAATGACTTCTTCTGACCTTGCAAGGTTACAGGTTGACGATATTGAAAGCTTTTCGATTCTAAAAGATGCAAGTGCAACGGCTTTGTATGGTGCAAGGGGAGGGAATGGTGTTATCCTTGTTAAAACCAAAGAGGGGAAAATAGGAAAAGCCCAGATTACTGTGAGACTGGAAGGTTCATCATCAGAAGCTGTTAAATCGCTGGAACTTGCAGATCCAATTACCTACATGAAGCTCTATAATGAAGCGATAACAACCAGAAACTCACCCGGAGCTCTTTATACGCCGAATAAAATAATGAATACCCAGGCAACTCTAGATGGTGCCCCGGGTAGTAATCATTTTGTTTATCCCGCTGTAAACTGGATGGATATGCTATTTAAAAAGCGTACCAGTACAGAAAGAGCTAACCTGAATATCTCAGGAGGAGGGGGAGTAGCCCGTTATTACATAGCAGGTTCTTATTCAAATGACAATGGAATTTTAAAGACCGACATTAGAAATAACAACAACAATAACGTCCGGTTCAAAAACTATCAGTTGCGTTCAAATGTTAATATTGACCTTACCAATACTACCGAGCTAATAGTTCGTTTATCTGGTAATTTTAATGAATATGTGGGCCCAATGACTAACGACCCATCATTCGCGACAGACCTTTATAATATTGCAACACATACCAGTCCGGTTGATTTTCCTGCTTTTTACGAGCCGGATGCAGCTAATGCAGGTGTACAGCATATTCTTTTTGGTAACAATACAGATGCCACCGTTTTGCCAGATGGGACTACTCCACCTACTTCTTCAACAGATGTGAGAAACATCAATCCTTATGCGGCTCTGCTTAGGGGGAACAGAAGATTTTCTGAATCAAGAATGCTTGCGCAGTTAGAATTGAGCCAGAAGTTAGATTTTCTTACTAAAGGGTTAAATTTTAAAGGGATTTTCAGTACAAACAGGTATGCAAGGTTTGAATCTCAATTGGCTTATGCACCTTATTTTTATAACGTTAAGTCATATGATAAAGCTTCAAATCAATATACGTTAAACTGGATTAACAATAGGCCGGATCAGGCAAGGGAGTATTTAAATTATTATGCGGGCGCAAGTACGCTAAATACCTTCCTTTATCTGCAAGGCGTACTAGATTATTCGGCTGATCTTAACGAGAATCATAATGTGAGTGCTGCTTTGATCGGAACTCAGCAACAGCTTTTAAATGCAAATGCAAATTCATTGTTCAATTCGTTGCCATTTAGGAATTTAGGGGTGTCAGGGCGTGCAACTTACGCTTATAAAAGTCGTTATTTTCTGGAATTCAACTTCGGCTATAACGGATCTGAGCGTTTCTCTGAAAACCACAGATTTGGTTTCTTCCCAACTGTTGGGGCTTCATGGATTGTATCAGGTGAGAAGTTTTATGGAAACCTGGCTAATGTAATAGACAGAATGAAGTTGAGAGCAAGCTACGGTCTTGTTGGTAATGATGCTATTAGCGACAGAAGGTTCTTTTATTTATCAGATGTTAATTTAAACGGGGGGAATTCCGCTTCATTTGGAACAAATCTGGGGTACTCGCATAATGGTGTGACTATTAATAATTATGAGAATAGAGATGTAACCTGGGAAGTGTCTAAACAAATTAACTTAGGACTGGAATTGACACTTCTTAAGAATTTTAGGTTCACTACAGAGGTTTATAAAAATTATAAATCTGATATTTTGCAGGAAAGAAAGGATATTCCAAGTACAATGGGATTAGAATCTGGCATATCTGCAAATATAGGAAAAGTAGAGTCTCAGGGAATCGAGTTCTCCCTTGACGGAAAACATAATTTTAACAAAGATTTCTGGATTGCTTCAATGGCCAACTTTACTTTCTCAGAAAATAAATTTACTCAATTCGAAGAACCTGATTTTGAAGATAAGTACCGCCTTCATAATGGGGTGTCGCTTTACAGAAACTACGGCTATATAGCTGAACGCTTATTTGTAGATGATAGTGAAGCGAGAAACTCACCAAAACAAATATTCAGCACCAACGGTGTGCCGCCAATGGGTGGTGATATTAAATATCGGGATTTAAATGGAGATGGAGTGATAGATGGTAAAGATCGGACCTGGTTTGGAAATCCGACTGTGCCTCAGATTGTATATGGGTTTGGGATGTCTACCGGATATAAGAATTTTGATCTAAACGTATTTTTTCAAGGACAAGCTGGTGTTTCTTTTATGATTGATCCAGCTAGAACGAGTCCGTTTGTCAAAAGTCCTGATTCCTGGTTACCAGGCAATACACAAGTAATTAAGCAATATGCAGACGACCATTGGTCGGAAGACAATCAAAATTTATACGCGTTGTATCCAAGACTTGGTACAACTGGTGGAATCATAGAAAATAACCGTCAAGATAGTTCTTGGTGGTTACGTGACGGCAGTTTTCTGAGAATGAAGTCTCTCGAATTAGGTTATACCCTTCCACGCAATTTGGTAAGTAAGATTAAACTTAAAAATCTAAGAGTCTATTTTAGCGGACTCAATTTGATTACCTGGAGTCCTTTCACCATGTGGGATCCGGAAATAGGTGGTAATGGATTTTCATACCCTTTGCAAAAGGTATATAACCTCGGAATAAATGTTAGTTTATAGTTACTTATAAAGGATAAAGACATGAAGTCATTATATTCAAAATTTTTATACGCTGTTGTTCTGGCATTGTCCTTAACATCATGTAAAAAGTACCTTAACGTTACACCTGATAACGTTGGTACAATAGATTATGCTTTTAGAAACCGTAATGAAGCAGAAAATTATTTGTTTGGTTGTTATGCTACTTTACAACGGTTACAAGAGCCCTGGATGGATGCAGGATTTGCTACCTCTGGAGAATTGGTATTCCCGGGGCCAAAGGAAATAGACGATACGCAGAGTATCAATCCCGTAGGCTTTAATATGATGAGAGGTACACAGACAAGTGCTACCCCGGGATTGAACTATTGGGATGGTAATGAGGGTGGACAGGCAATGTTTCAAGCCATAAGACGCTGTAATACCATGCTGGAAAACATCGACAAACCCATAGACCTGGGGGAATCGGAGAAGAAAAGATGGATTGCGGAAGTTAAGTTTTTAAAGGCTTACTACCATTTTTATTTGTTCAGAATGTATGGCCCGATTCCGATTACAGACGTTAACTTACCTATTAATAGTTCTATTGAAGAAACAAGGGTAAAAAGAAACCCTGTAGATTCAGTAGTAAACTACATGGTTCGTTTACTTGATGAAGCTACTCCTGATTTGCCTAATCAAATTCAAAATCAGGCGCAGGAACTAGGTAGAATAACCGGGCTCATTTCCCGGTCTGTAAAAGCTCAAATCCTGGTAACTGCTGCAAGTCCTTTATTTAATGGAAATCCCGATTATGCTGGGTTTACCAATAAAGACGGGCAGGTATTATTTAGTGCTGAAAAAGATCCTAAGAAGTGGGATCGTGCTGCAGAAGCCTGTTCGGTAGCCTTGAATGCCTGTTTGGCTGGCGGTTTAAGGTTACACACTTTTGTGCCAACAGCTAATATGCCTGGTAATCTTCCTCAGGAATTAGTAGATGTTTTAACGTTTCAAACAGCTATTACTGAAAAATGGGAATTAAATAAAGAACTGATATGGGGTATGGCACCTAATTTCGGATTTGGAAGACAAGAAAGATTTATGCCACGTTTAACAGCTGCGGCTGCCTTAAATTTAGCTAGTGCCCAGGGCTTTTTTGCTGTACCAATTGCTCAACAGGAATTGTTTTATACGAATAACGGACTGCCAATAGATGAAGATAAAACCTGGGATTATAGAAATAGATATACTTTAAAAACGGGAACCTCTGAAGATCAGTACTATATCCATAACGGTTATGAAACGGTAAAGGCCCACTTTAAACGTGAATCCAGATTTTATGCTTCTATTGCATTTGACGGTGGTGTTTGGTATGGAAATGGTCAATTGTCAGATCCTGCAAATGCGAGTTATGTGCAGGCGAGAGGTACCGTAAGTTATGCAGGTCCTAAAGATCAAGGGCATACGAATATTTCGGGATACTGGCCAAAAAAACTGGTGAATTACCTAAGTGTTTATAGTGACCGGTTTACTTATGAAAATTTCCATTTCCCTTTAATGAGACTTTCAGATCTTTATTTACTGTATGCAGAAGCACTGAACGAACAAGGGAAAAATTACACAGAGGTATTACCTTATATTGATGAAGTAAGAAAAAGAGCGAAAATTCCCTCGGTCACCGATGCATGGAGTGCTCAGCTTTCTACAAATCCTTCAAAATATACCACTCAGGCCGGTCTTCGTCAAATCATTCATCAGGAAAGAAGAATTGAACTTGCTTTCGAATGTATGCCTGGATGGGATTTACGTAGATGGAAAGAATTACAAACAGTAATGGCTAAACCGATGCAGGGATGGAGCATTTATGATGATCAGGCAGTGAATTACTATCGTCCGCGTAATTTATTTGTTCCAGTGTTTAACACCAAGGATTATTTATGGCCTATTAAGGCAGATAACCTGGCGGTAAACCCAAATTTAGTTCAAAACCCTTTTTGGTAGTCCTATATAAAGATATATGATCATGAATATAAAAAAATACATCTTGCCTTGCCTGATTATACTGATAGCCGGTATCACAGCATGCAAGAAAAATAATGGTTTCAATACCATTATTTCCGAAGACAAAACAAAGCCGTTACCTGTTAATAATATCAAAGTCGATAATTTTAATGGAGGAGCGAATATTACTTATGATCTTCCTAATTCCCCAAATATTTTATATGTGCTGGCTAAGTATAAAATCAACGAGAATACGGATAGGGAAACTAAATCTTCCTATTATCAGGACACTGTTGTTGTTGATGGGTTTGCAAAACAAAAGCCTTATGAAGTAACCTTATATACGGTTTCAAGGGCAAATGTAATGTCCGATCCTATAACTGTGACAGTTAATCCGTTAACACCTGTTTATCTTGGTGTAAGACCATCAGTAAAGTTAGATCCTGATTTTGGTGGTATAAGTGTAACCGCCGAGAATCCGTTAAAGAAGCAAATCGGGATTGTGGTTATGAGTTATAATAGCAATACCCAGTCGATGGAGATTGAGGATCAGCGCTTTACCAAGGATGCCAGTATTAATTATTCAGTTACGGGATTTGCTTCTGTTGAACGTCAGTTTGGTGTGTATGTTACAGATAAATGGGGCAATATTTCAGATACACTGCAAAAGCCACTTATTCCTTTATATGAAGAAACGATGGATAAAACTAAGTTTAATGTGTTGGATCTGAGTACAGATAGCAAAATAGACTATGATTGGCAGAGACCTTATCTATGGGACGGAAAATTAGATGGAAATGGCTGGCATACTGCGTATGGGGTACCACTGCCGTATTCCGTGAGTTTTGGCATTGGCAAAACTTATAAACTGAGCAGGTTTGTTGTATACCAAAGAACCGGAGAACGTTACACCTATAAATTCGCAAATCCAAAGGAATTTTCTTTATGGGGCACCAACTCATCCACTCCGGATGATATTAAACTTCCTGTAAGAGCAGCTGAAGGTGCTGTGATAGGAAATTGGGTGAATTTAGGGAATTTCCGTTTTCCAGATCCACCATCGGGTAACCTTCCTAGTGCAAGTAACTCAGCGGATGAGGATTTTGTAAAAAAGGGAGTAAGTTTTAAAGTACCTTTTGCCGCTCCTTCAGTTAAGTATTTAAGGTTAGCTGTAGCAACCGTATGGGGAAATGAAGCTGCTGCCCATCTTATGGAGATTACTCCGTATGGAATACCTGAATAAAAATATCAATTGAACTAAATATCAAATTATATAAAGATGAAAAATCTTATAATTTTTATTGGTCTTTTTCTGTTCGTTATTGTAGCGGGCTGCGAAAAGCAACAAACCGATTTTCGGGAATTTTTTGATGGTCATGAGGTTGTTTATACCGGTAGTGTGGCTGACGTACTAACCAGAACAGGAAATTTGAAGACACAGCTAAAATGGAAATCGAGCTCCGATCCGAGTATCGTAAAGTATGTGATTTATTGGAATAATAAGGTAGACTCTCAGGTTGTAGCAATTAATGGCAAAACAGATAGCGTTTTTGTAACTATCCCGAACCTTGAGGAGTTTGTGTATTCCTTTACGATCTATTCTTATGATAGCAAAGGGAATAGGTCAGTTCCAAAGGAAATAAATGGTGTGAAGGTTTATGGGGATATTTATAAAAACGGTTTATTAAACAGAGCCTATGATGCGGATGATCCTTATATTTTCAATTCCGACGGATCTGTTACACTTAATTTTAATACACCCGATACCGTAAACGTAGGTACACTTATTAAGTATACTGATGTTTCCGGAAGTATAGTTGAAAAGACTCTTTCTCCTGAAAATAACAGTATTGTACTCCCTAATTATAAACGTGGAACTGAGGTGCAATATCTTTCTTCTTATATGCCTGAAAGAAATTCCTTAGATATTTTTACGGTCCCGGCTTATTCTACCTATCCAACCATTTACGCTTTAGAACAATGTGATAAATCTAAATTTGCTGAAGTTTATTTACCAAAAGATGTGAAAATTTATAACGGTGATGAGTGCCCGGTTAGGAAGCTTTGGGATGGGACTGTAGGTCCTCAAGGTTATCCAAATATTTTCCACTCTGCTGATGGTAGTAAAATTCCTCAGGTATTTACTTTTGACATGGGCAAGATTTACGAACGGTTATCTGTTTTAGAAGAAACAGGAAGAGACTGCTGTGGCAATCCACTCAAGTTTGAAGTCTGGGGTATCAATGATCTGACTAATGCAGAAACTACTTTAGATGCTAGTGAAGCAGGTTGGAAAGCAGAATCAATTAGTAAAGGTTGGACTTTGTTGAAAGAAGTGATCCGAACAGATGAGGGAAAAGTAGCAATGAAATTTAACTTGATAGATAATGCGCCACCAGTTAGATATATCCGAATTCGAATAACTGAAGCTAGTGGGAGCAATTCGACGGCTAACATGAGTGAGCTTACTTTTTGGAGTAAACAATTATAACAGATAGTTGAGTTCCTTGGTTTATCTCCACCATGCTTTAAATCATAATTTGGCATGGTGGATTTTTAACTGTTATATTAAATGACTATGATTATAAAAGGAAAAGTGCGGAATTTATTTTTTGTTTTGTTATTGATCTGTGCTTCTTCACAAGCACAGATCAATAACAATTTAAGAATTTGGGACGACAAGCCAGCTAAAGACTGGATGACTCAAGCATATCCAATTGGTAATGGAAAGTTGGGGGCAATGGTTTTTGGCGGGGTAGAGGAAGAACATATTCAATTTAACGAAAGTAGTTTGTGGACTGGTGATGAACAGGAGACTGGCTCTTATCAGGCATTTGGTGATATCTATATTAAATTCAAAAATATTGAGCCAGCTAAAGCAACTCAGTATAAGCGGATTTTAAACTTAAATAATGCACTTCATCAGGTTAATTATCAATATGATAATCTCCCGTATACCAGAGAATATTTCTCTAGTTATCCGGATCAGGTTATGGTTTTTAACTATACATCAAAAGCAAAAAATGCGTACTCAATAACCATTAAGCTAAAAGATGCGCACGCTAGTAAAACGCAAGGAAAACCTAATCAATTATCCATAACAGGAGTGTTGGATAACGGGTTGAAGTACGCTTCAACATTACAAATAAAACATGATGGAGGTACCTTAACCATTGATAAAGATGCAGAAGGTAACAGTCAGATACACTTGTTGAAAGCAAATACTTTTACTTTGTATTTGTCTGCTGCAACTGATTATGTTAATCAAAGATCGAAACGCTGGAAAGGCGAAAATCCAGAACTTATTGTCAATAGAAATTTAGGAAACGCTACACAAAAAAAGTATGAGCAACTAAAAAATAATCACATTAAAGATTATCAAAGTCTATTTAACCGTGTTACTTTACAAATTGGAAAAAACGATTCCAGAGTAGAAGTTCCGACCGCTCAGCGAATCATTAATTATAAGAAAAATGAAGATAGCGGTTTAGAAAACACCTTGTTTCAGTATGGTAGGTATTTGCTGATCAGCTCTTCCAGAAAGGGTGGTTTGCCTGCTAATTTACAAGGTATATGGAACAATACGAACAATCCACCATGGCGCTCAGATTACCATTCAAATATCAATGTTCAGATGAATTACTGGCTGGCAGAACCGACTAATTTAGCTGAGAGCAATATTCCATACCTGGATTATATAAACAGCATGCGTGAAGTTAAAAAAGAAAACACCCAAAAGGAATATCCTGGAGTGCGTGGTTGGACGGTAAAAACAGAAAACAACATTTTTGGCGGCGAAAGTTTTTTATGGAATACACCTGGAAGTGCATGGTATGCTCAGGCACTTTGGGACCATTATGCTTTTAACCAGGATAAATCATATTTAAAGGAATTTGCTTATCCCATTTTAAAAGAGATCTCTGAATTTTGGGATGATCATTTAAAACGTAGACCTGATGGGGTAATTGTAGCACCCAATGGCTGGTCGCCAGAGCATGGCCCAAGGGAAGATGGCGTAAGTCACGATCAACAAATTGTATATGATTTGTTTTCCAATTATATTGAGGCTGCAGATTCTTTAAACATTGATAAGGACTATCGCAATCACATTGCAAAACTTAGGGACGGTCTTTTGAAACCTAAAATTGGTAAATGGGGACAGCTACAGGAATGGGAAGAGGATAAGGACGAACCGAATGATAAACACAGACATGTTTCGCATTTATACGCATTACATCCGGGCAAACAAATTAGCATTACCAAAACACCTGAATTGGCTAAGGCTGCAGAGGTTAGTCTAACTGCCAGAGGCGATGAATCTACGGGTTGGTCTATGGCCTGGAAAATGAACTTTTGGGCTAGATTACATGATGGATACCATGCCTATAAGATCTTAAAAAACTTTATCACGCTGGTTGGTGGCGATGGAGTTGATTATGATCACGGTGGAGGTATTTATTCAAATCTACTTTGTGCGCATCCTCCTTTTCAAATTGATGGAAACTTTGGGTATACCGCTGGTGTGGCCGAGATGCTTTTGCAAAGTCATGAAGGTTTTATCGAGTTTTTACCTGCTATCCCTAATCAATGGAAAAGTTATGGCGAAGTTAAAGGTTTAAAAACCAGAGGAAATATTACAGTAAGCTTTAAATGGGAGAATGGTAAAATCACCAGCTATAATTTAACTGCCCCAAAAACATCAACTGTTAAAATTAAGGTAGACGGGGTCTTTAAAGACGTAAGAGTGAAAAAAATATAAACTGTTAGTAACGAATTTTTTAATAATTAATCCATAAACAATAATGCCTATTAAACTTTTGAAAAATATTTTTACGTTGATTTTAATGTTTTGTGCGAACCAGATGTACGCACAACAGAAACTAAGATTATGGTATAATGAACCTGCAAAAATGTGGGAAGAAACGCTTCCGCTTGGGAATGGACGATTGGGAATGACCCCTGATGGAGGTGTATCAAAAGAAAAAATAGTGCTTAACGACATTACATTGTGGTCTGGCGGTCCTCAGGATGCCAATAACTATGATGCTTATAAAAGCTTACCTAAAATAAGACAACTTATTCTGGAAGGAAAAAATGATGAAGCTCAGGATCTGGTAAACAAAGATTTTGTTTGTAAAGGCCCAGGTTCAGGTGGTGCACAGTGGGGTAAATATCAAACCCTTGGGGCATTGGAACTGGAATTTAATTACAAAGGAATCAATTCTGGCCAACCTGAAGTAAAGCAATACCACCGGGAATTGTCGTTGGAACGAGCTATAGCCACTAGCAGCTTCAACGTAAATGGTGTAAACTATAAAAGGGAGTACTTTACCAGTTTTGACGATGATGTAAGCGTGATTCGTATCACTGCTGATCAACCTGGACAGCTTAATTGCAAGATCATGCTAAGCAGACCTGAAAAATTTGCTGTAAAAACTGAAGGCAATGAATTGCAGATGTCTGGACAGCTGGATAATGGGACTGACGGTCAAGGAATGCAATATTTGACCAGGGTTAATGCAAAACTAAAGGGCGGTACACTTAAGGCTGAGAACAATTCACTGGTGGTTAAAGATGCTACCGAGATTGTTATTTATATTGCTGCAGCAACAAATTTTAGAGATTTTCCTTTTATTGAAAAAACAAAACAGGTGCTTGCAGCAGCGGTTAAAAAGCCTTACGAATTGCAGAAAAGCAAGCATATCGCGAACTTTGGAAAACTATTTAAACGCGTTAGTATCGACATGGGGGAAGGTGCATCGGCAAAACTTCCTACCAATTTAAGGTTAGATGGGTTCTATAAAAATTTTGATAATGACCCTTCTCTAGCTCCACTATTTTTTCAGTTTGGCAGGTATTTAAGCATCAGCAGTACAAGGGTAGGATTGCTGCCACCAAACTTACAGGGATTATGGGCTAAAGAAATACATACGCCATGGAATGGTGATTATCACCTGGACGTAAATGTACAAATGAACCACTGGGCAGTTGAGGTAGCCAATCTTTCTGAACTGAATTTGCCTTTGTCGGAACTGGTAAGAGGCCTGGTTAAGCCAGGAGAAAGAACAGCAAAAGCGTATTATAATGCAGATGGTTGGATTGCGCATGTAATCACAAATGTATGGGGCTTTACAGAGCCTGGAGAAAGTGCCTCATGGGGTGCTTCGAACGCGGGATCCGGATGGTTATGCAACAATCTTTGGGAACATTTTGAGTTTAGTCAGGATTTAAAATACCTGAAAAGTATTTATCCTATACTAAAAGGATCAGCTGAATTTTACAAAAGTGCCCAGATTAAAGATCCAAAAACAGGTTGGTTGGTTACCTCACCTTCGGTATCTCCTGAAAATACGTTCTATCTGCCTAATGGGAAAACAGCAAGCATTTCTATGGGACCAACAATTGACAATCAAATTGTACGGGAGTTATTTGGAAATGTAATCAAGGCTTCAAAATTATTAAACATTGATGCTGAATTTAGTGCTGAGCTGCAAGAGAAATTAAAATCTGTACCACCTGTTGGCCAAATAAGTAAAGACGGTCGTATTCAGGAATGGTTGGAAGATTACAAAGAGACCGATCCTGAACATAGACATATCTCACATTTATATGGTCTGTATCCTGCATCGCAAATTACGCCATTTTCTACACCTGAACTGGCTGAAGCCGCAAAGAAAACACTAGAGGTTAGGGGAGATGACGGACCTAGCTGGACTATCGCTTATAAACTGTTATTCTGGGCAAGGTTGCAGGATGGAAACCGTGCTTTTAAATTGTTGAAAGAGATTTTAAAACCAACATTAAGAACAGATATCAATTATGGTGCTGGAGGAGGCGTATATCCCAACATGTTGTCTGCCGGTCCTCCATTTCAAATTGATGGTAATTTTGGTTCCACTGCTGGTATTGCAGAAATGCTTTTGCAAAGCCATGATGGTTTTATCGAGCTGTTGCCAGCAATACCTGATGCCTGGAAAAGCTATGGAAATATTAAGGGTTTTAAGGCAAGGGGTAATTTTACGGTAGACATGACCTGGAAGGATGGTAAAATTGTTAACTATCGTATCGCATCGCCAAAACCACAAAAAGTAAAAGTTAAAGTAAATGGCGAGTTAAAAGAAATCGTAGCTCAGCGTCTGTAGTCGGAGGGGGAACTCTAAAAGCACAACGCACGCAACAAATAACACACAACAGGTAACGCGCAACACACCACAAATGAAACAATAAAAATGACAAAAATTAAATTACTTTCTTGTTTGTTATTCCTGGTCTTTTTCCTGAACCACGCCAATGCCATTACTTTTAAATTTGGTAGGTCTGGGAAAATCATATACGACCTGAATTCCGGAACTTTTAATGCTTATTTAAACGCCGATGAGATCTTAAAAAACGGGTTCTCAAGTTTTAAAGAAAATAACGAGGCCTATAATTCGAAAGACTATGCACGAAGGAATTATTCCAGTGTTAAGATTTCAGATCAATTTGGAAAAGGTATAAAGCACATCATTGACCTTACCGGACCGGGTAAACCTGATATGAAGCAAATATTCTACACCTACGACCACCTCCCTTATTTTTTGGTTGAAATTGAGATTTCAGGGGTTAGTGTAAGTAGTAATGAAATGATTCCTGCTCAAGGCTTGCTTCCCGTTTTGAATGAAAACATGGAGATCAGAAGTGTATTTATCCCTTTCGATAACGACACCTTTATCAGTTACAACTCAAAGCTGTTGAAAAAAAGTGAGCAGCAGATCAGTGCAGAAGCAGGTGTGGTTTATGACAACAAATCGTTCAAAGGAATAATTTCGGGATCAATAAACCATAGGGTATGGAAAACAGGCGTTACATCAGGGATTGATACAGAGGGTAACACCACTATCGTTGTACAAGCTGGCTTTATTAACAAGGATATAACCAGAGATGGAATTCCTCATGGCGTCTTAAAAGGAAATATCGTAAAATCTCCGAAGATTTTTTACGGTCTGTTTGAGGATTGGAGAACCGGTATGGACCTTTATGCGAAGGCAAACAGAATTGCAGAACCACCAATTGTATTTAAATGGACGCAACCAACTCCTATTGGGTGGAATAGTTGGGGAGCTATGCAGGAGAAAATATCCTTCGATAAAATTGTTAAAGTCACCGATTTCTTTGCCGATAGTTTAAAAACTTTTAGAAATGAGGGGACGGTTTATATTGATTTGGATTCCTACTGGGACAATATGCTTAAAGGCGGATTGGAAGGAGATTATTCAAAGCTAAAGGAATTTGCCGATTATGTTAAAAAACGCGGTTTAAAGCCGGGAATTTACTGGGCACCATTTACTGATTGGGGTTTTAAAGCAGGTGGCGACAGGAGGGTGGAAGGTGGAAATTACAAGTACGCCGATTTGTGGACTAAAGTAGGAGCAGGTTACCATGATCTTGATGGGGCGAGGGCATTGGACCCAACACATCCGGGCACGCAACAAAGGATTGCATTAGTTATAGGAAAGATGAAGGAATGCGGATTTGAGATGATCAAAATTGATTTCCTCGGACATGCAGCGATAGAGTCAAACCAGTTTTATGATCCGAAAATCAGCACGGGAATGCAGGCTTATGAGTTGGGTATGACTTATTTGCTTAAACAGTTAGACGATAAAATGTTAGTGTATGCAGCTATATCTCCAACTATGGCTTCCGGTAGATACATTCACGTAAGAAGAATCGCCTGCGATGCCTTTAAATCTATAAATGATACAAAATACACATTAAATGGGTTGACTTACGGCTGGTGGCAAACCCATTTATATGATTATGTAGATGCAGACCACGTAGTGCTTGGAACGGAAAGTATGGGGGCCAACAAGGCACGGACACTGTCTGCAATTGTTACCGGAACTTTGATAGTTGGAGATGACTTTTCAACAACAGGACAATGGTCCGGTCGAGCAGCAGAGCTGTTTCAAAATCAGGCATTATTAGCCATAATTAAAGATGGAAAAGCCTTTACACCGGTTGAAGGGGATAAAGAAGCCTCAGAAATGTTTATCAAACAATCTGGCAAAACGCAGTACCTGGCTGTCTTTAATTATGGAAATCAGGAAAAAAAGTTTGTGGTCAAAGCTGCTGCCCTGGGATTAAAAACCTTTAAGGGATATCAGCTGGAAGACCTGTTTACCCATCAATCTAAGTCGGCCGGAGATGCAGCAGAAATTTTACTGCCACCTGGCGATGCCACATTAATAAAAATTACGAAGTAAATTATATAAGCCTATAAAATCATTTAGAATGTTTAAAGTACGATTGAATACTGCCCTTAATCCTTTTTGTTTATTACTTTTTTTCTCTGCGCTAAGTCCTTTTAGGTCGGAAGCACAGTCTGTTGTTATTCCAATAGAAACACAAAACAATGCACTGGTTTTTCAGGCAGATGCCAATAAGGACCTGTTGACGATTTATTTTGGTAAGAAATTAGCTAACAACAGCGAATATTTACACGTACCAGCGATATATAAGCAGACTTCGGATTATTCAGGTATACTTAATTCAGCCTATGCGCCATCTGGTTCCAAAAATTTGGCCGAACCTGCGATTACGGTGACCCATGCAGATGGTAACAACTCCCTGGATTTAAAATATGTAAGTCATGCTTTAAAGCAAATTGACAATAATGTCTCCCTGCTTAGTATTGTTTTAAAAGATCCTGTGTACGATTTCTCAGTAACACTTTTCTATAAAACCTATTTTAAAGAAGATGTGGTAGAACAATGGTCGTCAATTCAGCATCGCGAAAAAGGTAATGTTACGTTACACAAATATGCTTCGGCAAATCTTTATTTAAAAAGTTCAGGCTATTGGTTAAACCAATTTTATGGCGATTGGGCGAAAGAGATGCAACCTGAAGAATCTAAACTTACACGCGGTATTAAAACATTAGATAGTAAATTGGGTACGAGGGCTAATTTGTTCCAACCTCCGGTATTTATGGTATCTCTGGGTAAACCAGCAACAGAAGATGAAGGAACTGTTTTATTTGGTTCATTGGAATGGAGCGGGAACTTCCGTACCGATCTGGAAGTAGACTATCAAGAGAATTTAAGGATTGTTTCGGGTATCAACAACTATGCATCTACTTATACCTTAAAGTCAAATGAAACTTTTGTAACCCCGGTATTTTTGCATACATTATCTACAGATGGTAAAGGAGTAGCAAGCAGAAACTTGCAGCGTTGGGCCAGAAACTATAAATTATTAGATGGGAAAGGTCAGCGTTTAACATTATTAAACAACTGGGAAGCTACTTATTTTGATTTTAATGAAAGTAAGCTTGCAGGTCTTTTAAAAGACACCAAGAAACTGGGAGTAGATCTTTTCTTGTTAGATGATGGTTGGTTTGCCAACAAGTATCCACGTAATGGTGACGTTGCTGGATTGGGTGATTGGCAGGAAAATAAAGAGAAATTGCCTAATGGTATTTCTTCACTAGTTAAAGAAGCACAAAATAACCAGGTTAAATTTGGCATCTGGATAGAGCCTGAAATGGTTAACCCGAAAAGTGAATTGTACGAAAAACATCCTGATTGGGTAGTTAAGCAACCTAAAAGAGATGAGCACTATTTCAGAAATCAATTGGTGCTTGACCTTACCAATCCTAATGTCCAGGATTTTGTTTACAACGTAGTAGATGGGTTATTTACAAAGAATCCTGAGTTGGCCTATATCAAATGGGATTGTAATTCCATAATTTACAATGCGCATTCTGCTACCATTAAAAATCAAAATCATTTCTACATAGAATATGTAAAAGGCTTGTATAAAGTTTTGGAGCGAATCAGAGCAAAATACCCTACAGTACCAATGATGCTTTGTTCTGGTGGTGGTGGCAGGGTTGATTATGCCGCGCTACAGTATTTTACAGAGTTCTGGCCAAGTGATAACACAGATCCATTGGAACGTATCTTCATGCAGTGGGAGTATTCTTATTTTTATCCAGCTATAGCTACAGCAAACCACGTTACAGACTGGGGTAAACAACCAATAAAATTCCGTACAGATGTGGCTATGATGGGTAAATTGGGTTTTGATATTGTGGTTAGTCACCTCAATGCAAACGATCTAAAATATTGTCAGGATGCTATAAAGAACTATAATTCGCTTAAGGAAATCATTTGGCAAGGAAACCAGTACCGCCTGTCCAACCCAAAAGAATCAAACGTAGCTGCTATGCTTTATCTTGATGAAAATAAATCATCAGGTGTAATATTCAACTACCTTGTCAATTACAGGTATGGCGCAAATAGCAGCTTGCCTATTCGATTGAAAGGACTTGATCCGGCAAAAAAATATAAGATCAGGGAGATAAATCTTTACCCAGGTACAGAATCAAGTATTAAAGGAGAAACAACCTTTTCTGGCGATTTCTTAATGAAAATAGGGTTCAATCCTGATGTAAATTCATCAAGAACAAGTGTGATTTTGAAAATAGAGGCTTTAAACTAACCAAACTTCACAGATGAAAACAAGATTAGTTTATATTTTAATATTATGTTGTTTTTTAAACATTAAAACATATTCCCAGACAAAATCCAATGAAGGAGGGATTTTAGCACCAACGCCTCCAATGGGCTGGATGACCTGGAACTATTTCGCTGACAATATCAACGAGAAGGATATCATGGAAATGGCCGACGCTATGGTGAGTACGGGTATGCTAAGTGCAGGGTACAATTATGTTTTTATAGATGATGGATGGCAGGGAGGAAGAGACAATAGGAACAACATTATCGCTGATCCCAAAAAGTTTCCTTCAGGAATTAAAGCACTTGCAGACTATGTTCACAGTAAAGGGTTAAAATTGGGTATATATTCTGATGCGGCATTACTTACCTGTGCTGGATATACAGCCAGTCTGGGTTTTGAAGAACAGGATGCAAAAGCATTTGCTTCATGGGGTATAGATTACCTGAAATATGATTATTGTGGTGCTCCTGATGATGTAGAAATCGCTAAACAGAGGTATAAAACCATGGCTGATGCATTAAGAAAGAGTGGTAGAGATATCGCTTTCGGGATATGCGAATGGGGAGGACGTAAACCATGGTTGTGGGCAGCTGATGCCGGAGGACAATTGTGGCGAACCACTAATGACGTAAGAGATAAATAGAAAAGAAGAAGTGCTGAAGAAGGTGGAGAAGGAATATTAGATATCATGGACATCAATGCAACACTTGATAAATATGCAGGCCCAGGACATTGGAATGATATGGATATGCTTGTGGTTGGTTTAAAAGGAAAAAAAGGTCCTTCAGGCGATCTAGGTGGAACTGGATGTACCAATACCGAATACCAGAGCCAGATGAGTTTGTGGAGCATTATGGCTTCGCCATTAGCCGCTACCAATGATTTAAGAACTATGGATGCCGAAACTAAACGTATTTTATTAAACAAAGAGGTGATCGCTATTAATCAGGACCGATTGGGTAAACAAGCCGAACGAAAAGTTAATAATGAGAACTGGACGGTATTGCTGAAGCCACTTGAAAATGGCGATTATGCCCTGGCTATATTGAATCGGACTGAAACCAGTCAGGATATTGCTTATGATTTTGCTGGTTTTGGATTGACCGGGAATTATCAGATTAAAGACTTATGGGAGCACAAGGTTGTCGGAAAAGGTAAAAAATGGAAAGGTACCGTGAATGCTCATGAAACCAAACTATTCCGCTTAAGTAAGATCAAATAATTTTATGCACGATTTTTTTATTCATTTTTAATGGACCAATTATTTAATCTTGATGCAAATCCGCATACGCGGCTGAATATTCTCACCGGGGAGAAAGTTCTCGTTTCTCCTCATCGTACCAAAAGACCCTGGCAGGGTAAAATAGAAGATGTAAGTCCGGATAACCGCCCCAAATATGATCCCAAATGTTATTTATGCCCGGGGAATGTTCGGGCAGATGGCGCGGTAAACCCTGAGTATACAGATTGTTTCGTTTTTCAGAATGATTTTGCTGCCTTACTGGAAGATACGCCTTTGGAAAATCTCAATGAAGATGGACTTTTGGTTGCAAATAGCGAGCGGGGGCTTTGTAAAGTTGTTAGTTTTAGCCCTAAGCATCAACTTACACTACCAGAATTAGAAAATGATGAGATTGTATCGATCATAAAAATATGGCAAAAGGAATTTAAAGAACTTGGGCAATACGATTGGATCGAGTATATTCAGATCTTTGAAAATAAAGGCGAGATTATGGGATGTAGTAATCCGCATCCACATGGACAAATTTGGGCACAAAGTAGTATTCCGGAAGAAATTTTAAAGGAAACGAAACGTCAGAAAAGCTATTATGCCGTTCATCGTAAAAGCCTGCTTTCAGCTTATCTGGAAATAGAACAAAAGAAGCAGGAAAGAATCTTATTTGAAAATGATTATTTCGTTGTTCTCGTGCCTTTTTGGGCTGTATGGCCTTATGAAACGATGATTATCAGTAAACGTCACGTAACAGGAATTGATTTGTTTACAGCGTCTGAAATTACTGCACTTGCCGATGCCTTGAAACAACTGACAATAAAGTATGATAATCTCTTTGAGACTTCATTTCCATACTCAGCCGGAATGCATCAGGCGCCAGTTAATGATTTAGACTATCCAGAATGGCATTGGCATATGCACTTTTATCCACCATTGTTACGTTCAGCAACGGTAAAAAAGTTTATGGTTGGTTATGAAATGCTGGCAAACCCACAACGCGATATTACTCCTGAATTTGCTGCCGCACGTTTAAGGGATTTACCAGAGATACATTATAAAAAAAGATAGAATGAAACTATCAGAAATTGCTATGTCAACAGCCAAAGTGGATGTTGACCGTTTAAAATCCATTTTTAAAAGCAGATATGGTACAGTGCCGTTAGTTGTTAAATCACCCGGTAGAATCAATGTCATAGGAGAACATACAGATTATAATGGAGGTTTTGTGATGCCTGCCGCAATAGATAAGGCCGTTTATGTTGCAGTATCAAAAAGAGAAGACAACGAAATTCATCTCTACGCAGAAGATTTTAAACAAAGTCACGAGGCTTCTTTAGCGGAATTAAATATTTCTGAAAAAGGCTGGCCAAACTATATCCTGGGTGTTGTAGATCAAATCATCAAAAGAAATAAAGCTATAGGTGGATTTAACCTATATATTGATGGTGACGTTCCTCCTGGAGCGGGACTTTCCTCATCTGCAGCAGTGGAATGCGCTACGGCATTTGCACTTGATCAGGTTTTTAATCTGGGATTTCCAAAGATGGAATTAACCGATATCGCGCAAAAGGCAGAACACGTATTTGCAGGTGTGAGTTGTGGGATTATGGATCAGTTTGCTTCTGTTTTTGGAAAGAAAGATCACGCAATAATGCTGGATTGCAGGTCTATGGAATATGAATACGTTCCGCTTAATCTGTCTGGTTATCAGTTTCTATTACTCAATACGAAGGTGAAACACTCACTCGCAGATAGTGCATACAACGATAGGAGAGCGCAATGTGAACAAGCGGTCGCCTGGATTAAAGAAGCACATCCTGAGGTTAGTACATTACGTGATGTGGATATGGAAATGCTGGAAATATATGTAAAGCATAGAGATGTAGATGTATATGAGAAATGCAGCTATGTAGTCAAAGAGAATGTAAGGTTAATTCAAGCTGCCGGATATTTAAAGGATGGAAATCTGAAGGCTTTAGGCAAGCTCATGTTTGACACTCATGATGGATTAAGTAAAAGCTACGAGGTTAGCTGTGATGAATTAGATTATTTAGTGGATGCCGTACGCGCAGAAAAATCCGTTTTGGGAGCAAGAATGATGGGCGGTGGCTTCGGTGGCTGCACACTTAATATTGTTGAAACAGAGCATATTTCTGAACTGGTAAAGAAACTAAGTGAGGATTACGACCAAAAGTTCGGACTTAAACTGGAGGCCTATTTAGTAGAAACTGCAGCAGGTACTGGAATAGTACTTTAGCTTTAAATAGAAAAGAATAACAACCTTAAACAAAACCAATAATGAACAATAACGTGCTGGGTACGAGCGATTATATCGTATTTTTTATATATTTTCTTATCGTAGCCTCCTACGGACTATACATCTATTATAAGAAAAAGTCCGTATCAACGGGATCAAAAGATTACTTTCTTGCTGAGGGATCTTTAACCTGGTGGGCAATTGGAGCATCATTGATTGCTTCAAACATTTCTGCAGAACAATTTATAGGCATGAGCGGTTCCGGTTTTAAAATGGGACTGGCTATAGCTACCTACGAATGGATGGCAGCTGCGACATTAATAGTCGTAGCCATATTTTTTATACCCGTGTATCTTAAAAATAAGATATCTACAATGCCTCAGTTCTTAAGTCAGCGGTACAATGGTACAGTGGCTATGATTATGGCTGTATTCTGGTTGTTGTTATATGTGGTGGTCAACTTAACTTCAATTCTTTATTTAGGAGCTTTAGCTGTAAGTAGCATTTCAGGATTTAGTTTAGAGTTGTGTATGTATGTCATTGCTGCTTTTGCCATTATTATTACGCTTGGTGGAATGAAAGTTATCGGCTACACCGACGTTGTACAGGTGTTTTTCCTTATTCTTGGTGGACTGGCAACAACCTATTTAGCGCTAAACCTTGTCTCAGATCATTATGGTACCAAGGGTATTGTTGAAGGATACAGTTTGATGACCTCAAAGGCATCCGAGCATTTTCATATGATTCTAAAACCGGATAATGAGAATTACATTGACCTGCCCGGTCTGAGCGTGCTCATAGGAGGGATGTGGATTGTAAATTTAAACTATTGGGGTTGCAATCAGTATATTACACAAAGGGCACTTGGTGCCGATTTGAATACCGCGCGTGCGGGAATCTTATTTGCTGCCTTTTTAAAATTGCTGATGCCTATTATCGTAGTTCTACCTGGAATTGCGGCCTATGTTTTATTTAAGGACGGTGCATTTCAGTCTGAAATGATCCAGAACGGATCGGTAAACCCCGATCGTGCTTATCCGGTATTGTTGAATCTCTTACCCGCGGGCTTAAAAGGTTTGTCATTTGCAGCACTTACGGCAGCTGTAGTAGCATCTCTGGCAGGTAAGGCCAATAGTATTGCAACAATTTTTACTTTAGACATTTATAATAAAGTACTTAAACCCGATGCGTCAGAGAAAAATCTGGTTTTAACGGGTAAAATTGCTATTGTTACAGCAATGATCTTAGGTGTATTGATCGCACCATATCTGGGAATCGATAAAAAAGGAGGTTTTCAATATATTCAGGAATATACTGGTTTTGTTTCTCCCGGTATTTTTGCCATGTTTATACTAGGGTTTTTCTGGAAGAAGACCACTTCTAATGCTGCGCTTTTTGCAACTATCGGTGGTTTTTGCTTATCATTATTTTTAAAATTTCTTCCGAACTGGACTGATCTTTCCTGGTTATCTGGATGGGGCTTTTCGGTTAAAAATGTTGAAGGAATTTATGAAATTCCGTTTATCGATAGAATGGGCTTTGTATTCTTATTCTGTGTTATAGGTATGTATATAATTAGTCTGTCGCAGAAAAAAGAAGATGCAGAAAATAAAGGGCTGGAGATTGATATCAAGATGTTTAAGACTACAACTGGCTTTGCAGTTGGTGCACTGTTGATTTTAGGTCTGCTTGTAGCGCTTTATGGCGTTTATTGGTAGTCGTAATACGCTAAGTAAACTTCATTGTTAACAGAAAACAGGCTGTAGCATAGGAATAGTTAATCCTATGCTACAGCCTGTTTTCTGCATTTATTACTATGCAGATGCTAGATACAAAGGAGAGAACAGCAGGAACAATAAGATCATAATGATCAACAGGAGACCATTTGCCCAGTGGCGATTTTTCCATGGTTTTAGATCAACAACTGATTTATTCTGTGCGACATACGGCTTCTCCATTGGATATAATTTTCCAATGATTAACATAATGGCTGAAGTGACTACAAAAAGTATAGCCAATACGTGTAGGAAATGGATGCCCGTGTCAAAAACCATCTGTGTAAGTATATATCCGATCAAACAAAATGAGATGCCTATTTTCGCTGCAATTGGCGGGACTCTTTTTGTTACAAATCCGATAAACATGATGGTAAATATAGGGATACTAAATGCAGCATTTATCTTTTGCAAAAAGGTGTAAAAGCTATCATTCGAAAACATGAACAGAGGTGCAATAAACATCGCCAGCAAAGAGGCAAACATTTCAAAGCGCTTGGAGCTTCTGAGTAAATTCTTTTCAGTAACCTGGATACCTTTTTTTTCTTTAAAAGGCTTGTAGATATTTAAAGTAAACAATGTGCTCGCACTGTTGAGTCCGGGCGAGAACGATGTGATTGCTGCGCCGAAAATAACGGCGGCAATAAAGCCGCTTAGCACCGGAGGAGATACATCGCTTACTACTCTCGAAAATACTTCGGTCGTATTTTCCATATTGCTGTACATATGAACGCCAATAATTCCCGGTAAGATAAAAAGTAAGGGGCCAAGTAGTTTTCCTGCACAAGCAAGGGCAATTCCCTTCTGACTGGTTTCAAGGTTGGATGACGCAAGGGCTTGCTGTACGATAACCTGTTCTGTACCCCAATAAAAAAGGTTCATTAAAATCATACCCGTAAAAATGGTAGAAAATGGAACTTCATCACTGGCAGTTCCTATAGAATTGAAATGTTCCGTTTTCGTAGAGAGTATAGTATGTATTCCATTTTGAAAGTCGCCACCACCAATGTGTCTTAAGCCGAAATAGGCAAGCAGCAACGCACCAGTAAACATGCAGATTCCTAAGGCGAGATCGGAAACTACAATAGCTTTTAGTCCGCCCAGAATGGAGTACAAACTACCAACCAGACCAATACACCAAACCAGGATCCAGATACTGCCTCCATAGCTGATATGCCAGATGTCTGAAAAATGAAACAGACCGTTTAATGCAATTGCCCCACTGTATAATACAATTGGTAAAAGATTAACCATGTAGCTGATTAGGAAAACAAAAGATACCAGTTTTTTTGTTTGTGGATCGTACCTGCTTTCCAGAAAATCTGGTGTGGTAGACATGGCTCCCTTCAAATAAATAGGGATTATAAATTCGGATACAAGTAGCATGGCGAATACCGAACTTACGCCCCAGGCCATTACCGTCATGTTGTTGAGGTATACCGATTCGCTGTTACCAACAAATTCTGCCGCACTGATATTTGTGAAAAATAGGGCACTGCCAACTGCTGTGAAACTTAAATTACGGTTGGCCAGAAAGAGCCCTGCGGATGTTGTTATTTTATGCCTTCTGGTTTTAAGCCAGGAAATTAAAGCAACCAGAAGGGTTACAGCTATAAAGGTGATAAAGGCGGTGAGGTTCATTTGGTTTCGAAATTATAGAAAAAATGTGTTTGTAAAACAATAATAATTGCAATTACGGGAAAACTTCTTTTATATTTACCTATAGATAGTACAGAATAGTATAGATCAGTGTATTAGTCTGTTTATTTCTAACCAAAAAACAAATATGAACGTAGAATTTACTAATCAAAAGTAGATAATTCTAATCTGCTAATTTTTTAACACACATGAAAAAAATCCTTTTTTTATACTTCTTTCTTTGCCTTTGGTTTGGCACATATGCCCAGGGTGATGGAGTAACTTTTAAATCAAGCGATGCCGCGTTGCAGACGGCATTTAGTCGGGCCAAAGAAATGGCTTTAAGGTATAAAGGTAAACCCGGTGATTCTGTTGGGCCCTGGTATGAATCTGCACTGCCCCCAAGAATGGCATTTTGTATGCGCGACGTGTCTCATCAGAGTATCGGGGGCGAGATTCTGGGCTTACATCAAGAGAATAAAAATATGTTCAGGCTTTTTGCGAAAAACATATCTGAATCTAAAGATTGGTGCTCTTTCTGGGAGATCAACCATTTTGGGCAGCCAGCGATCGAAGATTATCGTAATGATAAGGAATTCTGGTACAACCTAAATGCTAATTTTGATATTCTTGAATCGAGCTGGAAACTTTATTTATGGACGGGTGACGAGGAATATATTAAAGGTGCAGATTTTGAGAATTTCCATGAAAAAACTGTAACTGATTATATTGATCGTTGGGTTTTACATGTAGATTCTTTGTTGAAAAGACCAAATCATCCAAATGCACCGGTACCGTTTAACGATGAGGATTCATTTCACAGATGTCGTGGTTTACCGTCTTATTGTGAAGGGGTGCCAAACATGAAAATGGGGGTAGACTTAGTCGGAGCAATTTACAGAGGAATGATGTCGTATTCTTCAATATTAGATGTCAAGGGAAAGCGAGCCGAAGCTGATAAATTCAGAGCAAAAGCCGCTGCCTACCAAAATAGTTTAGATGAAGTATGGTGGAATGAGCATGCTTCGCGTTACAATACTTACTATTCAAAAGATCATAAGTTCGGAATGGACGAAGGTGCTACTTTCTTGCTTTGGTTTGATGCCTTAAAAGACGGAGAACGCAAAGAAAAAACCATCCAACACTTACTATCAAGAGATTGGAATATAGAGAACTTATCTTATTTTCCTTTAATCATGTACCAAAATGGACAGCCAGAAAAAGCATATAATTATATGTTGCATTTAACTGATCCATCAACGCACAGGAGAGAATATCCTGAAGTTTCTTACGGGGTGATTAAAGGTTTCACTGAAGGATTAATGGGGGTAGAACCTGATGCTAGAGTTGATCAGGTCAGCACATTAAACCGTGGAAAACTTGCAACTACTTCAGAAATTATAGATTTACCTATATTGAAGACAACAATTAACATTAAACATGAAGGAAACAAAGCTACAACTGTAAGCAACACCGGAAAAAAGAAAATCCGATGGTTGCCTAAGTTTTTAGATGATAACGGAAAAACTGTTACTAAGAAAGCTGTTTGGGTAAAACCAGGAAGCTCAAAAACAATAAACAGGAAGTAATTCCCCTGATGCCTGTGTTACGGATTTCTTCTGTAGCCAAGTTCGGCTCCGCCTGAAACAGCTAATGTTGTTCCGGTAATGAACCTGGCCTTATCAGAAAGAAGAAAAACACAGGCATCTGCAATTACATCACCTTCAGGACAATCACCTAGTGGATGGATATCATCCAGATAGTTTATTATAGATGCAGAATTTGGTTGTTCTTGACTCCATTTGCGCAGCATAGGCGTCCATACCCCGGCAGGCATTACCGCATTAACCCTTATTTTGTCAACAGCATAATCAAGTGCCATTGATTTGGTTAGTGCATTCATTCCACCTTTGGTTGCTGAATAGGCTGCATGGTTTTCCTGTCCGATGTCGCCAACCAAACTGCTGGTATTTAAAATGCAGCCTTTTGTTTTTCTAAGCGCATTTATACCGAAACGAGTGGTCAATAAAACACTTTTTAAATTTACGTTTATCAATTGATCCCATTCATCATCACTGGTTTCATCTAAGGGTTTTGACGGTGAAGCAATCCCAGCGTTGTTATGTATCGCATCTATCCTTCCATATTTTGTTATAGTTTGCTGAATAGCTGCTTCCACGTCATTGGCTTTCGATACGTCGCATGCGATTCCTAAATGTCTGTCACCTAAAATTTCCAGAGCTTCATTGATTGGGCTTGTCGCCAGGGCCGCTATAACAACAATCGCCCCTTCCTGTGCATATGCCTTGGCACATTCAAGGCCAATCCCTGCTGATCCTCCGGTAAGAAAAATCACTTTGTCTGTTAATAACTGCATATAAATTATTGCGTGTTAATTTTATCTAAATACGTAGTATAATATCGCTGTCACAGTTAGTAATAAGGCCGATAGAAATTTATAATTTCCTATGCCACTCCATCCTTTGCCTTGTAGCGGTTCCAAAGGGGATTTCCAATACAATGTTGCACTTTCTGCAGTATGCTGCACTGGATACAGGTATGAGAAAAATACCTGAATAGCCACGCAAGCACAAAACAGGTAAAAGGCCATCATCATAAATGGAATATGTCCAATAACTGATTCGGGATACAATTTGTTTATTGCAAATACAACGACGCCTAGTGCTGAACCAATCCACAACGTTAGCTTTGCTGATGGTGCTGAGGCTTTCTTCCAGAATACACCTAGTAAAAACACACAGGTAATAGGAGGGGCAATATGTGCAATGATATCGTTGATCCCACTAAAGATACTTTCATATCTGTTCAGTAGGGGCAATAAGGCAAGCGAAAAGACAAGTGCAATGCCCGCTGATATTTTTCCTACGTTTATCAATTGTTTGTCGGAAGCTGTTGGACGGAACCGTTGATACATATCATAACTTACCATCGTAGAGATCGAGTTTAATGCACCCGAAACCTGGCTCATTAAGCCTGATAACAATGCAGCGACAAGTACACCTACCAAACCAGAAGGTAACAACTGTGTAATCATGAGGGTATAAATACCTTTGGAATTTACGTTCCCTTTATCATCCAGGCCAAGGCTACTGATATCCAGATGTCCTGTTTTTGATAGGGTATAGGCAAATAACCCAGGTAAAACGAAAATAAATACGGGTAATATTTTTATGAATCCGCAAAACAAAGGGCCTACCCGTGCATGATTCTCGTCTTTAGCCCCCAGAACCCGTTGTACAATGGTTTGGTCAGCACACCAGTACCATATACCTAATATTGGGTATCCCAGGAGTATGCTATACCAGGGCATTCCACTACTGTCGCCATGGGGACGTAACATAGACAACTTGTCCATTTCACCATTATCTTTAAGTACTGCGGTCATAGATTCCCAACCACCCATTTTATCGAAAGCTGCATAGCTGATGATAAAAGCTCCGGCAAGTAACACAACGGTTTGTATAGATTCGGTTACTACTACTGCTTTTAAGCCACCAATAATGGTGTAAATGGCTGTAATAACGCAGATAACGATTACGCTTACGTACATGTTTAGGCCAAATAGGGTTTTGAGTACAATCCCGCCTGCAAGCATAGAGAATGCAATATGGATAATAATAGCCGAGACAACAGAAATTACAGCCAACCAATCGCGACTGGATTTATCGTACCGTTTTTCCAGAAAATCAGGTAAAGTTGCTACACCTGATTTGATGTAGAAAGGAACAAAAAACAAGGCCAGTAAAATGAGTGTTATGGCAGCCATCCATTCGAAGTTTCCATTCAGCAAACCGCTGTCGAAACCGCTTTGAGCCAGACTTACCAAATGTACAGTCGAAATATTGGTGGCAAAAAGTGCCAGGCCTATGGCTGGCCATTTAAGGGTTTTTCCGGCTAAAAAGTATTCACCGGCAGCGTTAGCTTTAGTTTTTTGGCGATGTCGGATTCCTACCCAAAGGCCTATAGCCAGAATGCCGAGAATGTATAGGATACTAATGCTTAAATCAATGGAATTTAACATTTTTAATTAGTTTAATGGTTTTAAATCACAACTGCTTCCTGGTTCCATCGGTGTTTTGTAAACACCGCCTTCAATTTTAACAGGATGAACAAAATGTTGTTGCAAATGAGGGATGTGCTCTAAAAACAGCGCTTCATGACCCATTGAAATATGGTTAAACAAGACAAGGTGCTGATGTAGCTGTCCCATATCACCCACATGTGGCACTACGGGGATATTATATTTGCGACAAAGTAAACTAACAGTTATAAATTCACTGACGCCGCCTACCCTTACTGCATCCACCTGCATAAATCCGGCAGAACCTGTTTGCAGGTAGTTTTTAAATATGATGCGGTTGGGTACATGTTCTCCCAGTGCCAGTTTTGTTGGGGCTATTGCTTTTGCAAGGGTGGCATGTGCCAGGACATCATCCGGATGTGTAGGCTCCTCTATCCAATACGGATTCATGCTTTGTAAATCCTTACATATTTTAAGGGCTTGTGGTAAAGTCCATTGCTGGTTGGCATCAAGCATTACTTTAATATCATCACCAGCTACTTCACGGACAATATGTGCTCTGCGGATGTCTCTTTCAGGATCGGTACTGCCAACTTTGAGTTTCATGGCGGTAAAGCCTTCAGCTACGGCTTTCTTGCAGTTTTCACGAACTTTTTCATCAGAGTAATTAAACCAACCAATTGAGGTGTCATATCCAGCATAACCAGCGTCGATGATCTGAAGCCTGTCGGACTTGCCTGTCTGGTTGTTTTGCAGTAAATGTAAAGCCTGCTCTGATGTAAGTTCGTCTTCCAAATAGGAGAGGTCGAGTGTATTGACAATTTCCTGCGGAGAAAGGTCAATCAAAAGTTTCCATAAAGGAACACCTCTTTTTTTTGCCCATAAATCATAACAGGCATTTGTTACCGAAGCGAGGGCTAAATGAACAACCCCTTTGTGTGGACCCAGCCATCTAAATTGCTGCTCGTTGGCAAATTGATTAAAAACTGCCCCAAAATTAGCCATCAGTTCTTCAATATCCCTTCCTTTTAACTGTTCAGCATAAAATGCTGCGGCTTTGCACACTAAATCATTTCCTTCACCAAGGGTAAAGGCAAAGCCTGTTCCGGTATGACCACTGTCATCAATCAGGTTGGTTACAGCGTAAGAATATATGGGGTCACGGTGAATGGCATCGCTTCCTGCTCCTTTGCCTAAAGGGAAGCGTGCATCTTGTATTTGAATCTGCTTAATCATGGTTATGGATATGACTGGTTATATGTTTTAGTTTACTTTGGTCGTAAAACAAAAATATAGTCTTTCAATTTTCCATCCAATGAACTATTCAAGTGTTTTAATGGATTATAATCTTATCAACGCATCGGAGCAACCCGATGCGTTGATAAGATTATTAATAACTGTTATTTCCAGCCTCCGCCTAAATCACGATAAACATTTGTTATTGCATTAAACTGTTTCTTTTTAGTTTCAATGAGTTCAAGTTTAGCAGCCAATGCATCTCTCTGGGTCATTAAAACTTCCAGGTAATCAGCTCTTGCTGACCTAAAAAGGTCATTGGAAATATCAATAGACCTGGTAAGTGCAGTCACTTCTTCCGACTTCGTGTTGTAACTCTTATCCAGGTTATCGATGCTGGAAAGTTGATTAGAAACTTCGAGGTAAGCATTTAAAATAGTGCGCTCGTAGTTATACATTGCTTGAAGCTGATGCGAATTGGCTGTATTAAACTCCGCTTTGATTCCATTTCTATTTATTAGCGGTCCTGCCAGGTCCCCGGCAAGCGAATAAAGTATAGATTCCGGGAATTTTATGATGTATGACGGTTTAAATGCTTGCAATCCTACAGCAGCCGAAATGTCTAAGGAGGGGTAGAATTCTGCCCTTGCAACTTTAACATCCAGTTTTGCAGCTGCAAGTTCCAATTCCGCCTTTTTTATATCGGGCCTGTTGCCTAATAACTGTGATGGAATACCCGAATGAACTGCCATTGGTGTTAGCCCTAAAAAGTTGTTTTTATCTCTGGGTATTTCCTGTGGATACCTGCCGAGCAAAAGATTGATTTTATTCTCTGTTTCTTTTATGTTTTGAATAATTTCAAACTCAAGGCTTTGCGAATTCAATACCTCTGCCCGGAATTTTTGAACCGCCAGCTCTGTAACCCGGGTTGCTTCCTTCTGCACTTTTATAACTTCAAGCGCTTTTCTTTGCAGCTCAATATTCTGCTTAACCGTTTCCAGTTGGTTATCAAGTGCCAGTAATTCGTAATAAGAGTTAGCTACCTCGGCAATAAGATTAGTAAGTACAAAGTTTCTACCTTCTATACTTGATAGATATCGGGTAACGGCTGCTTTTTTAGCATTATGCAGTTTTTTCCAGATGTCGACTTCCCAGTTGGCATAAGCGGTCAGGGTATAGTCCATCAGCGGATCAGGTACTTCCTTTCCGGGAGCGATTTCTGTAGCAGCATCACCGGCCCCCTGACTGGTATATCTGCCTACCTTTTCAACACCAAGCCCAACCTTTGCACCAACAGTTGGCAGGAGTTTTCCTTGCCTGATCCTGATGTCGTTTTTTGCAATTTCAATTTCCTGTAAAGTGATCATCAGCTCCTGATTGTTCTTAAGGGCTGTGTCTATCAGATTAACCAGATTCGGGTCGTTGAAGAAGCTTCGCCACTGAAGGTTTCCCGTATTGGTGGTGTCACTGTTGTTGTTGTAGGTAATGGGAACTGATTTTTTTTCAGTTAGCTGGGGGAGGGCTGGGACCTTACAGCTGGCAACGGCCATACTTATCCCGAACAGGCCAATATATTTATAGATGCTGAGTTTATACATTGTGATCAATTTCTTCAGTTAGCGGATTCTCTTTTTCATGTTTAACGAGCTTATACTTTTCTGCGATAGTACCGAATATGTAATACAATCCGGGGATAATCAGTACACCTAAAATAGTTCCGAGCAACATACCTCCGGCAGCTGCTGTACCTATAGTTCGGTTGCCGATCCTTCCGGGGCCGGAGGCAAAAACCAGTGGGATAAGGCCGGCTATAAATGCAAATGAGGTCATTAAAATAGGTCTGAACCTTACTTTCGAACCTTCCATTGCTGCTTCGAATACAGATGCGCCAGCAGCATGTTTCTGCGTAGCAAACTCCACAATCAGTACGGCATTTTTACCCAACAGGCCGATTAACATGACCATAGCAACCTGCGCATAAATGTTATTTTCCAATCCCATTACTTTAAGTAAAAAGAAGGCCCCGAAAATACCTACAGGTAATGAAAGTATTACCGTTAAGGGCAGAATGAAACTTTCGTACTGGGCAGCAAGAATCAGGTATACAAATCCCAGGCAGATCAAAAAGATATAAATAGCCTCATTGCCGCGTGATACTTCATCTTTTGAAATACCGGCCCAATCAATACCAAAACCGCGTGGTAAGGTTTTTTCGGCAACTTCATTGATAGCACTAATTGCTGCACCACTACTGTAACCCGGCGCAGATGAACCACTTATTTCTGATGCATTGTACATATTATGACGGGTAATCTCCGATAATCCGTATACCTTTTCCATTTTCATAAAAGCAGAAAAAGGAACCATTTCATCATGATTGTTTTTTACGTAAAGCTTAAGGATGTCTTCAGGTAAGGCCCGGTATTGAGGGGAAGCTTGCACCATTACTTTGTATTGGCGGTCGAACTTAATAAAGTTTGTTTCATAGTTACTACCTACCAACGTTGAAAGTGTATTCATTGCATTCTCAATAGTTACGCCTTTTTGCTGGGCAATATCATTGTCAATGCGTAGCATATACTGAGGGAAGCTGGCACTATAAAAGGTAAATACCGATGCCAGTTCCGGGCGTTTGTTTAATTCTTTGACAAAGTCCCTGCTTACTGTTTCCATTTTTTTGTAATCGCCCGATCCGGCTTTGTCAAGTAAACGCAGTTCGAAACCACCTGCGGCGCCGTAACCTGGTACTGCTGGCGGCTGGAAAAATTCAATCGTAGCACCTTTAATGTCTTTTGAACGCTCTTCAAGTTCCTGTATGATTTCCTGAACCGATTGTTTACGGTTTTCCCAGCTTTTTAAGTTAATGAGACAGGTACCTGAATTTGCCCCTGTACCTTCAGTTAGAATTTCATAACCTGCAAGAGAAGATACAGATTGTACGCCGTCAATCTTTTCCGCAATCTGTTGTAGCCGCTCTGCTACCTGGTTTGTGCGCTCCAGAGAGGAACCTGGAGGTGTTTGAATGATCGCATAGAACATCCCCTGATCTTCGTTCGGAATAAAGCCTGAAGGGAGACTATTGTTGATGAAATAAGTTCCTGCACAAAATGCGATCAATACCATAAAAGTGACGGCCCGGCGGTTAACAATCAGGCCCAACACTTTCTGGTATTTTTCTGAAAGCTTGTTAAACCCGGAATTGAACCCATCCAGAAATCTGTCCGGCCCTGTGTTCTTTTTAGGTTTTCCATGGTTGTTCTTCAGGATCATGGCACAAAGCGCCGGGGTGAGTGTTAGTGCCACTATTCCGGAAAGTATAATTGCAGTGGCCATAGTAATCGAAAATTGCCTGTAGAAAATACCTACAGGACCGGACATAAATGATACCGGGACAAATACGGCAGCCATTAAAAAGGTAATGGCAATAATCGCCCCGCTAATCTCATGAATCGCTTTTCTTGTGGCCTTAAGTGGTGAGAGATGTTCTTCTTCCATCTTGGCATGTACCGCTTCGATGACGACGATCGCATCATCTACAACGACACCGATGGCTAGTACAAGCGCGAATAAAGTGATCAGGTTTAGGGTGATGCCAAAAAACTGCATAAATACAAATGTGCCAATCAGCGACACAGGAACTGCAATTGCAGGAATGAGGGTTGAACGCCAGTCGCCCAGGAATAGAAATACAACCAATCCCACGAGTATAAAAGCTTCTACTAAAGTGTGGATTACTTTTTCAATAGAAGCATCGAGGAATTTGGAAACATCATAACTGATTTCATAATCCATTCCCTTTGGAAAAGAACTCTTTTTGATTTCCTCCATCTTTGTCTTGATGTCTTTGATCACCTGACTGGCATTGCTTCCGTATGACTGCTTAACGGTAATTGCCGCTGAGGGTTTTCCGTTAAGATTGGAGTATATATCGTACATCGAACTCCCAAATTCAATTGTAGCAACATCTTTAAGACGCAGGATCTCTCCATTCGGACTGGATTTTAAGATGATGTTTTCATATCCTTCTCTGGTGGTAAACCTTCCGGGGTATTTTAACACATATTCAAAGGCCTGCGATCTTTTACCTGAACTTTCGCCGGTTTTACCTGGTGATGCTTCCAGACTTTGTTGATTGAGGGCTTCCAGAACTTCGTCCGCCGATATCTTATGCGCCAGCATGCGATCAGGCTTCAGCCAAATTCGCATGGCATATTCCCTGTTCCCCAGAATGTCGGCAACACCAACACCGTCAACACGTTTCAACTCAGACAGCAAATTGATGTCGGCGAAATTGAAAAGGAATTTCTGATCCATGTTTGGATCTTTACTGTATAAATTGATATACATCAGCATGTTTGATTCCTCACGTGTGATCTTAACCCCCTCACGCACTACCAAAGGAGGGAGTTTATTTACTACAGATGCTACCCTGTTTTGAATATTTACGGAAGCCTGGTTAGGGTCTGTTCCAAGGTTAAATACAACCTGTATCGTTGCCTCTCCATCGTTTCCTGCATCAGAGGCCATATATTTCATGCCGGGTACACCATTGATTGCTCTTTCGAGTGGGATGATGACTGATTTGATCATAAGCTCTCCATTTGCACCGGGGTATTCCGCTGTGATATTCACTTTGGGAGGGGAGATGGAAGGGAATTGGGTTACTGGTAAGTGGGTCATGGCTAAAAATCCCAGAAACAGTATAATGAGTGATATGACGATAGACAGGACAGGCCTGTGTATGAATTTGTTAAACATAAAATTATTTTAAGATTGAATGACTACTCTGCTTTCAATTGGAGCCCGGAAAGCACATTCTTAGGTGCTATGAATTCATATTTGATCTTATCGTCATCTTTTACTTTCTGTACGCCTTCAACCAGAATCTTATCATTTTCAGAAAGCTGGTTACTCACCACATAAAGATCTGGCATTTGACTGATGATACTAATGTTTCTTGATTTTACTACGCCATTCTTGTCAACAACAAAAACATAGATCTTGTCCTGAATTTCATAGGTCGCCTTCTGCGGAATGATTAATGCATTTTTTAATGGGACAGTCATCTGTATTTTACCCGTTTCGCCGTTTTTTAACAGCTTATCCGGGTTCTGGAACCTGGCCCTGAAAGCGATACTTCCGGTTTCGTTGTTAAATTCACTTTCAATAGTTTCTACCTCGCCTTTATATTTCAGGGGTTGGTTGTTTGCTAAAAGCAAACTTACTTTAGTGTTCGCGCGACTTTTTATATCGGTTGCATAGTTTAGGTATTCTGGCTCAGATACATTAAAATAAGCAAACATCTGCGTATTATCGGAAAGACTGGTTAGCAGTTCACCCTCATCAATTAAGCTTCCCAGCTTCAAAGGGATACGGTCAATAGTACCGTCGAAGGGAGCTCTGATCTCGGTGAAAGACAGATGGAGTTTTGCCAGCGCTGTCTGGGCTTTCGCCTGATCAACTTTTGCCTGAGCCATAGCCAGCTCATTTTTTGAGACGATATTTTTATCGGCCAGGGTTTTGGTATTCTGCAACTCTATCTCTGTTGCTTTGGCTTCGGCCTGGGCTTTCAAAAGCTCAGCTTCGTACATTTTTGGCATGATCTTAAACAAGAGCTGTCCGGCTTTAACAGATTGCCCTTCATCAACATAAATATTCTGCAGGTAACCTTTTTCCTGTGCCCTGATTTCAACGTTTCGTACAGACTTTATTTGCGAAACATATTCTCTGTTAAAAGTAGTGTCGATTCTCAATGGGGTTGTTACGGCGTATTTTCCGGCCTCTTCCTCTTTTTTTTCTTTATTAGATATACAGCCTGTATGGCACAATACAGCGCAAATGCCCGTAAGCATTATAATTTTATTCATAGTCTTAATTGATGATTAGCGATTTAATGATCTGGAATCAGAAATTCCAAAGAAAGGGAGTTACGTCAGTTTTCCTGGTTGATTATTTAATTACACCAGTGTTAACTGAGGCAGCTGATCGCTCTCATAACCTTAAGACTCTTTGCAGAATGTATTTGTAAGAGGAAGAATAAGATAGGTGTCTGCAAAAAGGCAAACGATTTTTAAAGTAATTGTAGAAACAAACTAAAACGGATGCATAGGCAAGTGTGATAAAATACTTGGTTAACAGCACATATTTTCTGGAAAACATCGAATCATCATCATCTTCGTTTTCGAGACTTACGAATTCATCCTTTTTGCTGTTAAGACTAGCGTCTTTAATTACAGGGAGATCCTGGTTTGTCGTTTCTAAATGTGTTTGTTGTTTTTTCTCAACATGTTGAGCGGAAGAATAACTAAAGCTGTCATCATGAATGGCTGCATAAACATCTGTATGTCCCTTCAGAAGAAGGAAACACAGCGAGAAGAAAAAGACAATAGCAGCTTTCATAGTCTGCGGCAAAAATAATATTAGGCATGAAAGTTTTGCTATGCAGATAGTCAGAATATTGTCAATAATATTTAGCTGATAATCCTCTATTGGAAATCTGAATGCAGGAGTTTTTATGGTATCATTTATTTAAAAATAATCCTGCAAGTTTTAATACAAATGACTGATCAAAACTGTCACTAAGATTGCTGGTTAAAGCTATACAAATCCCATCATTTGGATAAGCCAATAAAAAGGAACGACCTCCAACAGAACTACCTCCATGGTGCACAAAGTAGCGATTGAAATTGTCTTTGTCCATTCTCCAGCCTAAGCCATAATCGGTATGTTGTCCATCGTCAAGTGTGTTTGGTGTCCATAATTTTTGTTTTGTCGATTCCTTTAAAAAAGTATTATTCATTAATGACCGACATATGGTTACCAGGTCAAAAGGAGTGGAGAGGTAGCCTCCACCGGCCCATTTGTTTGAATTGTCTACAGCAGGACTATTAATTATCGCTCCATCTACTTTATCATAAAACCTTACCCGATTGTCTATTATTTCATAAGGGTTGTCGGGTAATGTGTTTTTTAGATTCAATGGTACAAAAATGCTGTCGCGCATATAGTCCGTAAAGTTCATTGAAGTTGCACCTTCGATAACGGCACTTAGCAAAACATATCCGTAGGTAGAATAAAGGTATTTTGTATTTGGTTTAAAAGCCAGTGAATCCTCTTTAAAGACGTCAATACTTTTTTTAACAGATTCATAGTTTTTGTAACTTAAATATTCTCCGTTATTATAAGCTCTGATGCCAGAGGTATGATTTGCTAATTCACGTACAGAAATGGTATATGCTTTCGCTGGAAAGTAGGGGACAAAATCCCGAATATTGTCTGATAATTTTAATCTATTGTTTTCCAGTAGTTTTCCTATAGCAAGGGTTGTCAGTGTTTTTGATACACTACCGATCCTGAATTTTGAATTAATTTTTACCGGTATCTTATTTTCCAGATCTGAAAAGCCAAAACCCTGTGACCAGATAACTTTATCTTTTGTACTTACAGAAATAGATAAACCAGGTATATTTTTTTCTTTCATTAAGATCATAACCAGTTTTTCCGCTTTTTGAATTTCAGATTTAAACTTTGGGTCAATAAATACCGTTCTGGTTTGGTTTATTTCCGGTTGTTCATTTCTCGCCACCGATTGGCTGAACGTCGATATTGTGGTTAGGAAAAGTATTGAAGTAAAAATATATTTCATACATCTATTTAGTTGGAAGCCTGAAGTTAACAAATAAATGGATTGTATGTGTGTGGTTTTAACGTGGCAAAAATGTGGCTGGAATGCCGCTCAGATATTATAATTCGTTATGCGATAATTTTATGATGGTAAAGTGAATAAAATGAACGCCTGATATTGATAAATAGTTCTTATATTAGCACTCGAGAGCGTTAAAAAAGCGGGATGTTCACCAGTAGGATGATGCCCGCTTTATTTTTTATTTTACCAACATTTTTTTATACTCTCTTGGGGTAACACCTTTCGCTGCTTTAAAAAGTTTATTGAAGTTACATAGGCTATTGAAGCCGCAAACATAAGCCAGTTCATTAATCTGCCTGTCGGTTTCTGCCATCAATTTACAGGCGTGACCAATACGTACTTCATTTACAAATGTGACAAAAGTTTTTTGAGTGCGGTTTTTGAAGTACCTGCAAAAGGCCTGTTTGTTCATATTGGTCATGTCGGCGGCTTTTTTAAGCAAGATTTCCTGGTTAAAATTATCAAAAACATATTTCAGTATTTTATCCATTCTGTCGTTGTCCTTTAATTGATAATTATTGGTATAGCCCGGGCTAGCTAACAATTGATAATCTTTCGTATGGCAAAGTACTCTTATAATTTCAAGTACACCTACTAAACGACCTATCTCGTCAGTTTCTGAAGCTATTTTTATCAACAATGGTTTCACTTCGTTTTTCGCAACGTCTCCAAACTTAATTCCACGTTTGCCTAGCTGAAAAAACATTTTTATCTGTTGTATATTCTCTGGTTCTTTAAAAATATCAAGTATTTTTTCTGGGTGAATGAAAAGGGAAATTGATCTTGCTTTTGAATTTCCAACGGTATTGATAAAGTATTCTTTACTGTTGTGCCACACATGTGGCAAATTTGAACCTACGAAAAACAATTCTTCATTGCCGAAATTCCGTATGCTGTCGCCAATCATTACACGGCCTTCGCTTTCCATAAGGTAGACAAGCTGACACTCTTCATGGAAATGGAATTCTGTAGAGAAATATGGTGCGTCGACTACTTTTATACCGTAAACATTATTTATTTTTCCGTCGAGTATTTTAGCGAATAAAGGCTTCACGATATTTGGTTTATGATAATTCCTTGTCAAATTAATTGTCTGACTCCAATCATCTACCGGGAGTGCTTCCAACACTCCTGGCTTATTTTGGAACCAGTTTTTTTAAGCACATTTACCTGGTCATGCTAATTCTCCTTCCTTCAATTTTAAATTTAATATCACCCGTGCCCTCCAGCATTTTCAGTATGCCTCCTAAAGTTCGTGAACGGGAAATCCGGCCTCCAAAATGGAGATTTTCCAATGCCGGATCATAGCTGATATCTACATTATACCACCTGGAAATATTATTGATCATTGTTTTAAAATTCTGTCCATCGAAGATAAACTGACCATTTTTCCATGCAGTCTCCATTTCTACATCTGCCATTACAACCTTTGCTACGCCCTGTTTAAAAATTGATTGCTGCCCGGGCTTTAAAAATGTTTCGTCATTAATAGCTACAGCACCTTCAACCAAGGTGGTTTTAATAACTGTATCATCAAGATAGGCATTCACATTAAAATGTGTTCCCAACACGCTTATTTCCTGATCTTTTGAAACGACCACAAAGGGACGCTGTTTGTCTTTGGATACCTTAAAGTAGGCTTCGCCAGTTAATTCTACCTGACGCATTTTATTCCCCGAAAAAGAGGAAGGATATTTTAGTGTAGATGCTGCGTTGAGCATTACCTGGCTGCCATCCGGTAAAATCACCGTATAAATACCTCCACGTGGTGTAGTAATCATCTGAGGTCCATGAAAATTTTCGGTATCTCCTGAAACTTCAGTCCCATCGTTGTAAGTTAATTTTGATGGTTGAATTACAACTCCATTTTTTACTTCACTTAAAGTAATAGTTTTACCATTTGCAAGCGTCAGTGTAGCTGTGTTTTTTCCGGGAGCTATTTTATTTGCTAATGCATCCATATCTACCTTTTTACTACGTTTACTACCTGTTGAATAGAATAAAAGACCAACAGCTAGTATGATGAGAATCGCTGCCGCCACCATTGTAACTATACGTAACCTCGCATGCTCTTGATTTTGAGGGGGGGCACTTGTGATGTAGTTGAATTGCTGGCGTTCAATTTCTTCAGGCATGGCTAACAGTTCGTCAGATCTTAAGTTTTTCCAACGGTTTTCGAACATAAAACAGAATTCGCTTTCAAATTCCGGTTTGCTCACTAATGCTTTGAATTCTTCAAGTTCTGCGACCGTTAGGCTGTCTCTTTGAAATTTATTATATAAAAAACTCGTTTTTTTTGTACCCATGTTGCGAGTCGACAGGATTTTATAAAATTAACTGTTCTATTAATAGATACACTTCTCAACCAGCGTGAGGGTGACAAGGTGTTAAAATAATTTTAACAGGATGATTAAGATTATGAGATCTACACGATTTTTCATAAAAAAACGAACTGACGCTAAAGCACGTTTCATATGTGTTTTAACGGTGTTGACCGATATATTGAGCTGCTCTGCAACTTCTTCATACTTCAATCCATTTTGCTGGCAAAGGATATAAATTTCACGTTGCTGAGCCGGAAGTTTCCCTATAGCTTCTGTGAGGACTTTTCTTGCTTCACGGAGTAAAATGGTTTCCTCAGTTTCGTTGTGGTCCTCTACAAATTGCTGGCCGGCCTGTTGATTATGTTTCTTTTCTGAAACGAGTTTACGGAAGGCATTTAAGGATAGGTTCTTTGCCGTGACACGTAACCAGGCTTCCATGTGGTCAAAATTGTTAAACCGCTGTTTATGTCGCCAAAACTGCAGAAAAACCTCTTGTGTGATTTCTTCAGCCAAAACAGAAGATCTTAGAATCTGAAGGGCAATTGTGTAAGATTTTTTGTTGAATTTCCCATAGACGGTTTTAAAGGCAAGTGCATCTCCTTCAACTATTTTCGCTAGTAACTCACTTTCGTCTTGAAGGGCTTTGGTAATCATTTGGTTTTTTCAAACGTAAAGTTAGTTGTTTTTAGCATTTGTTCAACAATAGGACAAACCTTTTTCCAAAATGCACAATTAAGAATGAACAGTTTTTTCTCGATTTTAAGCCCAGGTTAAAATTCCCTGGGCTTTTTTTTATGGTCTCTTGTTTGAAAGACTTTTTACGGTTTAGGTGATAGTACTTCCTCTATCAATCGATAAGCTCCATCGGCGTTGGTATATTTATACCTTAGGAAGAGCTTACCAGTTATGGGATCATAGGTGCTTTTCGGTAAAGTAGGATGATTAACAATAGGGGCGGTCGTAGAAATATATCCAGATACCTCAATGGTATTGTCTTCCTTAAAGGTCAATGTCATTTTCGAATCGGCAAAATTTCCCAAATTAGCTATATCGTTCGTAGTCACAATTCCCGGAGTGGTAGTTCTATCCAGTTGTTTATCGATTGCAATGGCTACTGAACTTGCAAGACTACCGTCCGCATTGTAGTTTGCTCTTGTACCTACAGCGATGTAATTCCCTGGACGCAGATCGATTAATATTTCGTCTTTTTTTAAGACCGTGAAAGCATCAATTGCTTTTCGTTCAGGTAGATATTTGGACTGAACATACACCGTTGATCCTGCCTTAACTTCATTGAGTACTGTTTGACTTTCAGTGGGTAATACTGTGATGTTACTAGCGGTTCCTGACTTGTTGGTGTAACTTACCATAGTATTTATCTCACCTTGAGCTGAGCCTGACCAGTTTATGGTAAGTTTAGAATTAAGACGGTCTAAATCGGTAGAGGCAACAATTCTATTAGATAAAGAGTTTTGGTATATTTCACCATACGAAACCCCGGAAGTAAGTAAAGCAATAGATTTGTTCCCAGCATTGTCTGCGGTGTAGATCTTGAACAGATAAGAACTCTCGGGCATATTTTCTAAAACGACCTCAGCTACCTTGTCGGTTGAATTGATAGGTACTTCTTTTACCTGTTTATTGTCGTTCCAGGAGATAATTGCTTTTGTTGCTGTTCTGTTTGGAGGAAGCGTTAGCGCAAGTTTAATTCTGTTATTTCCTGCAAAACTCTGTATAGAATCTACACGAGTAGCATAGATAATTTCTCCATCTTTGATAAAGGGTGCTATGCTGTCGTTCTCTTTGGAGCATCCTGGGAAAATAAGGACAATAATAAATGCTATTAAATTATATCTAATTATAGACTGATGTTTCATAATGTTATTTGTAAATGGACGGTACGTAAATTTTTACTAATTTGGATTTCCCCAGAACTGTAGTTCCATGACATGAACAAAGTCAGTATTTGCCCAGTTTTGTAGCATTTTAATACGGATATACCTCACTGCAGAAGCATTAATGTCTATATTGAACTCATTTCCCTCTGCAGCCTTAGCGAGATCTTCTGCTGTATTTTGACCTGGAGGAAGGCCAGAAGGTTTTACAACTTCATATTCCCCTAGTTTAGTCCATCCTGTAAAATTTGGATCATCAACCAGCGGCAACACTGCTGCACCATATACTTCAAATTTGCGCATGTTACCATGTCTGTAAGAATAGCCGTCGGTGGTACGCTGAAATTGTTTAAACCGGCTTAATTTAGCGGTTACCCCCAAGTCTACGGTAAACCATAAAGGTAAACCAGGTCCTGGTGCTGTATGAAAGCCGTTGCCCTCAGCAAAACTATTGTCAAACAATCTATCTAGCGGCCAGCTATACGCCGTAACCCTATCAGTTGGCAGAACAATAGCTTTATGTTTAAATCTATCTAACATCGTTTCGAAAAATGGATTAATATCCTTGTAAACGATTGGAGATGTATTACCAAATTTATCTCTGATGTAGGCGCCAAATTTTCTTGGTTTTGATTCATATCCTCTTACACTAAAAGCTCCGAGTTTGGCCTTTGTATAAAAAGTTTTTACAGGAAGCATCTCATTATTGTTGTCGGGTGTTAAAACAACAATGGCAATGTCAGCCTCGTTTGCATTGGTGTATTGTACATTTACACCACCGAAATCATCAACCAGCACAAGATTATTTAAGGTTTGTATATAGGCTGGTGTAAGTGGATTTACAGTTACAGTTACAGGTTCAGACTGGTTTTCGGCCTTATCAACCGCATATAGTTTTACTTCATAAGATTTAGCTTCACCAAATCCATCTACAATTAAAGAATCTGTACTGTAAGAGGCCTTAATTTGTCTAAAAGTTCCCGGTCTGATCTCATATTTCTGGCTCCTCTACTTTTGCATAACTATTGTTTGCATATGTAAAGTTACCCATCAAACTTATATATAGGGAATTGGTGAAGCTGTGAGAATAATTTATTGAAGTTTCGAAAGCACGCGATTTTGCTGCTCCAACATTTGCCCTTACAGGAGCTGTTAAGCCCATAGTGGTAGGTATAAAAGCTCTATCCATTAATATATGATCCGTATCGTCTTTTGAATAATCCATATTGATGGTAAACTCTTTAACCTGTACATCCATCCCGAAGTTTATGCGTTTCGATCTTTCCCAGGTAATGTCCGTATTGTCATATCTGGTTACCGATACTCCTGAACGGTTTGTATCAAAGTTTTGTCCGAAAACAAACCCTCTGCCGGCATCGTTCAGGTTGACATTTGAGAGGTAGAAGAAACGGTCGGCAGCACTGCCTATGGCATCATTACCGATAATGCCATAGGTGGCACGGAGTTTTAAGCTGGAGATGATTTTACTCATACCAGTCCAAAATTTTTCGTTTGAGACATTCCAGGCTACACCTGCAGAAGGGAAGAATCCAAATCGCTTGTCTTCCGAAAAACGCTCTGAACCATTATACCCAAAATTTACTTCGGCGGTGTATCTCTTATCGTAGCCATAAGAAGCACGACCAGAAAAGCCCAGGTTTCTAAAAGGTAATGATGCTTGTAAGCTACCAGCGTTAGCAGTCAATTCATTCCTTAAAATACCAACAACAAGGCCACTAACCGCATGTTTTTCGTTGAATGTATGATCATAATTTAACGCGGTTTCCATATAAGATGCTGTAGAAACCTGTTTATCCCCTTCAGCATAACTTAATGTTTCGCTACCAGCGGTTGGATTAAGTGCTTGTAACGTATAATTATTGGTGGCATTGTCATAACTACTGACATTGTAATAGAATGGATTGTAATTTCGTGAAATATCAAAATAGGAGCGGCGTTGAGTGCTGGCCATTAGCCTGGCTTTTAAACCTTGAAAAAGATATTTCGACAAGTCTTGTTTCAGCTCTATTTGTGCAAGCATTAAAGATCTTGAATAATCTTTATATCCCTTTACCATATCCGCATAAGGATTAATATATTGACCATTCTCAAAATTTCCAAACAGAATATGCTTGGTAAAACGATTCGAATTGTCTGCTGGATAAAAGGCGGGAAACAGTACGGGGTTTGTATTAATTATCTTTGTATAAACACCAGTTCCTCCATCAATTGGCCCATTGTAATCATCAAAATTTCCATATAGCCTTACCGCCATTTGTGTAGTATTGGTAATGTTTACATCCACATTTGAACGTAATGAATATGAATTTAATTTAATATTGCTGTTAAAATTATTGCGTTCGTCAACCTTAAGAATTCCGTTGTCCTGGTTAATACTTCCTGTTACAAAATAGGTGGCTACCTTGCCTCCTCCGGCAATGCTGAGGTTACTTCTCTGATTTAATGTAGATTTCTTTAATAGCATATCCATCCAGTTTGTGGCTGGGTAAACCAGTGGATTAAGACCAGCTACTGTAGCATCAATTTTGTTAGGTGAGTAAAGTTGTACGCCCAATGGATCTCTGGTGGTTACGGCCTCATTGTGCAAACGCATGTAGGTTACCGGGTCAGCCAGTTCTAAGTTCTGAGTAGGTCGTGATAAGGCAAAATTCTGTTCAAAATTAATTTTAGCACGTCCTTCAGAACCACGTTTTGTAGTTACCATAATAATGCCGTTAGCTGCCCTGGCACCATATACAGCAGCTGAAGTAGCATCTTTTAATACTGAAAAACTGGCAATATCATTAGGTTGTAAACGGGCCAGATCTGTAGCAGTAAGCTCCAGTCCGTCAATTAAAATTAATGGTTCTCTTTTAAAGCCAAAAGATGTTGCTCCCGTACAAAGAAATTGGCGTTGTCTGCACCAGGTTCACCACTTCTTTGAAAGGCAATAACTCCGGCAACGCGGCCCGATAAAGCTGTGGTTAAGTTACTTGAGGGTACTTTAAGTTGTTCGGGCTTAATGGTTGTAATCGCACCTACTACACTTTCTTTCTTTTGTGTACCAAAAGCTACGATCTGTACTTCGTTTAGTGTAGACTTATCTTCTCTTAGTACAATATTTATTTCTGGTTTGTTGGCAGGTACCGCTATTTCCGCATAACCAACCATTTTAAAAATTATAATTGCGTTGTTGGGTACTTTAAGAGAATAACGGCCGTTTAAATCTGTAGAGGTGCCGTTAGAGGGATTGTTTTTTACTAAAACTGATACTCCCGGAATTGGTTTTTGCAGACTGTCCAATACTATCCCCTGTATCAGACTATCTGCCAGATTGATGCTTTTTTTTGGAACTGTTAAAAATAATTCATTGATTTCTTTTTGTTCGGAAACGGTTATTAAAAGTTTAGGGTCTTTCGAAATAGAAGCCCTTGCATTGGCCGACCAAAGTATGGTCAGGAAGATGAGCGCCCGCAAGTAAAGCGTTGGTATAGTGGGACGCTTTAGTACTGGTAAATAATTGATCATAAAAATTAGGTTTGGTTTATTCGTAAAGTTAGAATCCAGAAAACCCTCATTCTAAGACCAAATTCGCAAGTAGTGATGTTGTGTTAGCAGGAAGTGCCGTTTGTTATTGTTTAGGTTCCTGTCGCATGTAAAGGCTTGTCTGTTTGAATTGTAAAATACATAAGCCAGTTGTTTTTGAACATGATATTTACATAAACTACGATTTAAATCCGGGTATGATTAAAATATATCTTAACCATTTTTGGCAATGGAACCGCGATCAGATTCAATTCGATGGATTTTCCTAAGAGTTAATTTCGCTGACTGTTTGAGTTCGATATTACCAGGGGTTTAGTAGGGCGTTACTAGGGCCTTAGTAGGGCCTTGCTTTACCCCCTAGCCCTAGTAACGCCCTACTAACGCCCTGTTAAGTATAAGTTAATGTTCAAGTAAGAGTAAACTCAGAGCAGGAACAGACAATTCAGATAAAAACGCTTATACTGGTGATATTTTTTATCTTTAGCTCCTAATCAGAAAATGTTAGGTGACGGTAATCAATTTAAAATATATGAAGTTTAAAAAGTGCTTTTTTTCACTTTTGTTTATGGTGGGTGGACTGTATGCACAGGGACAAACACAACCAAATGTGATTTTTATTCTTGCTGATGATATGGGCTACGGCGATATCGGTTGTTATGGTCAGACCAAAATAGAAACACCTAATATTGATAAACTTGCTGCGGGAGGGATACGCTTTACTCAGTTTTATGCAGGAACTTCTGTATGTGCTCCGTCCAGGGCATCGCTAATGACAGGATTGCATACAGGACATACTCCAATTAGAGGGAATATGGAGATTAAGCCTGAAGGTCAATTGCCGCTACCAGCGACTACCTATATTATGCCTGAAATGTTCAAAGCTGCTGGTTATAAAACCGGTGCGTTTGGCAAATGGGGGATGGGATTTCCTGGTTCGGAAGGAGATCCGGTTAACCAGGGGGTCGACCAATTTTATGGATATAACTGTCAGCGACAATCGCATAATTTCTTTCCCGGTCATTTATGGGATAATAACAAGCGTGTAGAGTTGAATAATACAATAACCAGGCAGGTTGAGTATGCTCCGGAATTGATTCAAAAACAGGCCATAGCCTTTATGGAGAATAATAAGAATGCTCCTTTTTTTATGTACATGGCTTATACTTTGCCTCATGCGGCTTTGCAACTGCCAAATGGAGATAAAACTTTTGAATATTATAAAACCAAATTTGCTGAACAACCTAAAGCTATAACAAGTGATTGGGGCGGTTCAGGTTATCAGCCGCAAGCTTATCCACATGCAGCCTATGCTGCAATGGTTACAAAGTTAGATACGTATGTTGGAGAACTGGTTTCAAAATTAAAAGAACTAGGCTTGGAGAAAAATACATTAATCGTTTTTACAAGTGATAACGGTCCGCATAGAGAAGGAGGGAATGATCCTGAGTTTTTTAACAGCAGTGGTGGCTTTAAAGGGATTAAAAGGCAGTTGACTGAAGGTGGTATTAGGGAACCGGTAATTGTGAATTGGCAAGGTAAAATAAAGTCGGGACAGACGTCTGATTATCTTGGCGCATTTTGGGACTTCTTTCCAACATTTGCAGAGTTGGCAGGTCAAACTTTGCCCTTCCGTTCTGATGGACTATCTATAGTTCCATTGTTGTTGAATAAAGGAAAACAGAAACAGCACGACTTTCTGTATTGGGAGTTTCATGAGGATGGCGGTCGTCAGGCTGTACGTATGGGTAAGTGGAAGGCTATCAGAGAAAATGTGATGAAAAACCCGGAAAGCCCGATTGCGCTTTACGACATAAGTAAAGATATTAAAGAAAGTATAGACTTATCAGCTAAATATCCTGCCATTGTAAAAAAGATGCGCGAAATTATGCTTAAGGAGCATCTAGAAGAAAAGAATTTCCCATTCCTTACAGGGAAAATCTGATCTGCATGATTGTTTGACTTTATTCGAGTTTTTTTAAGGCATAGAAGAAACCATTGGTGTCTCCAAAGTATAACATCTGATTTTCTACTAAAGGGCTGCCTAATATAGCGCCTAGTGCAAGTATGCTGTGTTCTGTTTTAATGTAGTCTGCGCCATATAAATCGATTTCTTTTCTTAAATGATCCTGTTCATCGAATATACTTGCGTAAGTCTTTTTGCTTTCTTCGGTTTGAAATGTTGATTTGACCTTTCCAGATTCAGGATCTACAAAATATATTTTGCCATTAAAGCAACCGAAAGCAATTTGATCGTTTATGCTAATGGCGGTGCCGTAAACCCGCATATTTAGCGGTAAGGTCCATTTTATTTCTCCTGTTTCGGCATTCATGCTGTAGAAGCGGTGAGTGTCGGATGTGCCAAAATAAATGTTGTTTTTGTAAAGGAGTGGACTGGCGATAATCCAACTTCCCCTTTCTTTCATATTCCAGTTGCCTGTACCGGTTTTTAAATTGAGTGAGTAGATGTTGTAATCTCTGCTGCCAAAGATGATGGCATTGTTATGAATGATGGCCGCTTTTTGAATTTCTCCTTTAGGGAAAGAAACATCACCTACGGTTTTAAATTTCCAGATGAGTTTTCCGGTAGTGGATTGGAGGGCGTAAAGATTGCCATCGTAGCTCCCGGTGTATACAACTGTATCCTTAACGATTGGTGTGGCATGGACAATTCCATTGGTTTGGTATGCCCATAGTTTTTTCCCTGTGCTGGCATTAATCGCATAAATGTGATGATCGCCGCTACCAATGTATACTGTGTTGTTGTTTATTACAGGCGAAGAGATATAATAGTCCCAAATATCATATACTTTTTCTCCATTGGTTTGAAAGGTCCAGGTAATTTGTCCGTTGTCTTTATTTAGAGCGTATATTTTACCATCAGCACTGGAGAAAACCACTTTATTGTGGTGTATTGCAGGGCTGGAATGAATTTTTCCATTGGTTTTAAACTTCCATTTCAGTTTACCTGTGTTTTTATCTAGTGCATAGAGGCTGCTGTCGGCGCTTCCAAAATAGATCAGGTTCGCACTAATTATTGCAGAAGAATGGATGGCGGCGTTTGTAGGGAATTTCCATAATACTTGCTGTTGCGCTCTGGTGTTTTTTGCGAAAATACTGCACAAAATGATAAGGAGTAGGGGGCGCGTTGTTGCTGAATGAAAGCGTTTTAGGTTCATGTTTTTTGAATATCTTTTTAAAGATAATAGAAAATTAAAGTTTGTATATTTAAAATACTAAAATTATAGCTCATGAAGAAAATTGTTTCATTATTACTGATTGTACTTGGTGTTGTTGGATTGGTAAAAGCGCAGGAGCTCCCTGTACGTGGATTCTGCGTTGTTGCTCCAAATGAAGCTCAGCTTAGTACTTTTATCAAATTTATCGACGAAGAACTTGCCTCGCGTAAAGTGAATACGTTAGTGTTGCGAGTAGACTTTAATTATGAGTTTAAGAGCAGACCTGAATTGAGGGAAAAGGACGCTTTGTCTAAAAAACAAGTTAAAAGGATAGTAGAGGTCTGCAAAAAAAATGGCATTCGTTTAATTCCGCAGATTAATTTGTTGGGACATCAATCATGGGCTGGTAGAATTGGTAATTTGTTAAAAGTCTTTCCTGAGTTTGATGAAACACCTCATGTTAAATTGCCTGAAAAATATGAATGGCCAAATGCTGACGGTTTATATTGTAAAAGTTATTGTCCCCTGCATCCAGAGGTTCATAAGGTAGTATTTGATTTGGTGGACGAAATTTGCGAAGTGTTTGAAGCGGATGCGTTTCACGCTGGAATGGATGAAGTGTTTTATATAGGTGATGATAAATGTCCGCGTTGTTCAGGACGTGATAAGGCGGAACTTTTCGCAAACGAGGTTAATAAAATAAGCAATCATCTCGCGTTAAATAAAAGACAATTATGGATATGGGGTGATCGTTTGATAGACGGTAAAACTACAGGTATAGGTATGTGGGAAGCCAGTATGAATAATACACATCGGGCGGTTGATCTGATTGATAAAGGTGTAATGATTTGTGACTGGCATTATGATCGTCCGGATCAGACTGCGGTGTATTTTGCGATGAAGGGCTTGTCGGTTGTGACGTGTCCCTGGAGGAAGCCGGAAAATGCCATTGCTCAGGTAAAAGATCTGGTGAATTCCAGGAATCGTGCTACCCCTGAATTAAAAGATCGTTATAAAGGAATGATGCAAACCATTTGGACTGGCTTGGGATCTTTTTTGGATGAGTTTTACGGAAAGAAGGTTGTGACTGGGGATAGTGAGGTGGCATGTTTTAAAGCACTTTTCAGCGAAATAAATAATATTCCGGTTACTAAACCTTAAGGAATTATTTTAGCTTCTTTTATTTCTTTTTAGTTTATTTTGTGTCTATAGGTCTTTCTTTTAGGCTTGTATTTGTAGCATTCATTTTATTTTTTTGTTCATTTTGTGCATTTTTATTGTGAGTTGTATTGATTGGCATAATAATAATGTTTGTATAAGTGTTGTGTAATTACACTTTTTGGGAAAATTATTTCCCAAATCTCTACACTTTGTTTTGTTGATTTGTTTGTGTTTCAAATTTTGTTATTTGTATAATGTGCCATATTTTGGCTTTTTTAGCGGTTTTATTGCTTTTGCGAATTTTTTGGCCTGATTATTATATGTAAAATCACATTTTTAACAATTTTTTTAAATAAATGAAATAAATTCTAGCTATTTTGGTGATGGTAAGTCTAATTAAACTCTTAAGAAAAATTAGTGTCATCACTTTATATGCTAAAGACGCTCGGCGGTAATATTGTCTCTTTTAATAGGAATATATCCGCTTTGTTTTTTCTACTTCTTTTTTGCTTCTCTTTAGGTGTAAAGGCAGAAGGGAGTAGGGATTTGTATCCTTTAGGAGCCGCAGGGAATAGGGCTTTTTTGTATTCTAATGCTGCAACTGGAAATATTAGTACTTCGGTAGCTTTCCCTTTCAGAACATTGGGAACGCATTATGTTTACGCTGAAAAAAATGAATATATAGCGGTGGCATCTAGCGCACAGGGGCTTGGTAATGGTGTAATTATTATTACTTCGCCACTAGGGGTACAAACAACTACTCCCGTTGGAAGCACAGTAGGTAAAATCTCCAGTAGAGTAGAAGAATTAGCAGGGCCACAGTTCCCCGGACTTAGTGCATCGAATGATCGCTACGTACCTTATTCTTTTCAGGTTGGCAATGATGAGGGGATTTGGAAAATTGAATTTGTCCCAACGGGTAATAGACTGGATACGAGTAGTCCTACAGCATCGGATGTTTCAGCAGATGGTACTTGGGGGCAAAACAGTAATACTCCACTTATTTCTGCCTGGGACGTTTCAGTTTGTAACGCTACAAAAGACAAATGGTTAACTGGTAGGGTGTATACCAATGTTTTGAATTTAAAACTTTCCCAGAATTTTGACAAAGATAGTAAGGCTTATAACGGAATAAATTATGTTTTAACCAAAGATGGTAGGGCGTATCGTGTAAAAAACAATGGTAACAATGGGTTAGGATTTACTTTTTTTTCAAATAATAAAGGGTTTATAGATGCTACCGGTAATCCACTTTATAAAAGTCTTAATACGACAGACGAAACCGTAATTGCTAACTCAGTTCATGATCCAAGAGCTGTTGATAACATAACAAAAAATTTGGTTACTCATAAATTGTTTTATGGACCTCCTTCTCCTGATCTACCTGTCTCTGCCAAGGTTGCTATAAATGGAACTACTTCTACAACTACCTGGCTAAAAAATGACCCAATTGTCCCAGTTGTTTCGAACATCGATTTTAGCGGTTCTGAGGGGACTACGGGACAGGCGAGTCAAAAAGGAGGGATAATTACGTTTAAAACTAACGTTGCAGGTTCTTACCGAATCACTATACCACTTGGCTCTGGTAAAGACAGGGTGCTGAATGGCGCGGCGGCCGAAGGTATAAATAAGATAAAATGGGATGGGAAGGATGGTCTGGGAAATTTAGTGCCTGGTGGTTTGGTTGTTCCTGAAGTAAGAGTTAGACTGGCATCTGCGGAAGTACATTTTCCATTTATAGATATGGAAATTAATCCAAACGGCATTATTATTGAATTGACTGAAAATACAAACAAATATCTCGTAAATCCAATACCTGGAGTTATTGACGAAAGTGTGTATAGTGATAGGGTATACTGGGATGATAGCGATATTACCGGAGGTAAGGCGGGTCAAGTTTCTGTTCCTCAGGTGAATGTTATTAATGGAGTGTCAAGTAATTCGAACGGGCATAAATGGGGTACATACAGTGGTAATAGCGGTAATGGGAATGGCGGTACTGGTTCAAATAGTTATGGTAATGAAAAGGCCATGGACACTTACGCCTATATCCTTAGTAAAGAAGAAGCACAGCCTTTAAATGTGCATGTGAAGGTGGCAGATTTGCAGATTGTGAGTGTAATGCCAACTTATACTTTTACAGCTGGAAGTACCCAGATTACGTATACTGTAAAGGTTAAAAATGCTGGTGTTAGTGATGTGGCAGGCGCCGCATTTAATTTTAAGATACCCACCGGTTTTACTATTAATACCAATGGGGTAAGTAGCTCTTTTGCCGGAGCGACTGGAGCTGAAAGCAATGCGGTTATTGATGCAATGGGATTTAGTTCTTTGTTGACTTTGGCTAATGGATGCGAATTTACTTATGTGATTACCGGAACTGTTGGTGCTGGTATTTCGGAAACTGATATTGTAGTGGAGTCTAGTATCATGAGGCCAAAAGATGTTACGGATCCAGATGCCACCAATATTGTATTTGAACAAGCACCTACTAACCCGCATGAGGAGTGTGGAAATGGAACGGGTGGAACAGTTTGTAACAATATTAAATATAATACGATTAAGACTTTAGAGGTTTGCGTTGGTTCGCCAATTACCCCATTTGTTTACGATCTGGCCGCGGGTGGTACAACTTATAATATTGACGGTTTACCGAGTTGGTTAACCCCCGTTGTTGGTATTGGAAAAGTCACATTTAGTGGCACCTCTACTGTTGCTAACTCGTTTTATTTTACAGTCGGCACTGCTGGTAATGAGAGAGAAAAAACAACCTATCTTGTTAAAGTTAATCCAGTTCCTGTAATTCTTCATCAGCCAGTGGCTACATCGGTTTGTGAAGGAACTAATGCTGTTTTCTCTGTGAATTCTGATGCTACGAGTTTTCAATGGCAATTTAAAAATGGTAATACCTGGGTTAATTTTACCGATGATATGTTGGTATCTGGTTCGACAACATCAACTCTGACTTTGGCTAAAATTCCAGGCACATGGAATGGTAAAAAAGTTAAGGTAATAGTAACCTCGAGTTTTGGTTGTGTGACGGAATCTAATGAGTGCTTGATTACTATTTTAGCGCTTCCAAATAAACCTTCAATTAGTTACGATGCAGACTTAGAATTTTGTCAGGGAACACTTATTACTTTAACTTCTTCTTCTGGCACAGGCTACCAGTGGTATAAAGATGGTCTGGCGATTCAGGGTGCTACCAACGCAACTTATCTTGTAGGTGCATCTGGCTCGTACACGGTGGTTGTTACGAATCCTAATCATTGTGAGAGCGCTCCGTCCGAGTCTGTAGTTATTAGTGTTGTGGATAAGCCGGCACCTCCGACAATATCTTCAACCAGTCCCGTTATATGTGAGGAAGGAGAAGTGTTGTTAACTTCGTCTGACGCATATTCTTATCAATGGATGAGGGGGAATGTTAACATACCTGGTGCTATTCAGAAAACTTATAGTGCTAAAATAGCTGGTGAATATTCTGTTAGAATTAAGAATGAATTTGGTTGTGGTGCACTTTCTGCTAATAAAATAGTAGTAACTGTTAAC
>NZ_JAVTSF010000009.1:0-254109 GCF_032678475.1 Pedobacter nyackensis | reverse complement strand
ACACCTACCTGATAGGGGATTTTTTCTGTGGCTTTTAGTAGTTGACCTTTCTTCCCATAGGTAGGTATATGCATGGATTCTACCAGTCCAGTTGACAATACCAGACAGCGGCGCTGACGACCTGCTTCAGCCCACATAGATTTTTTACCGTCTTCCTTTTTAAACAGGTTTTCGCCTTTGAAATTCAGCGTTGTGTATTTCAACCGGAAAAGTTTCGCTTCAGTACGATCTTTCGCATAACCTGGAATATAACCCCATTCCGCCTGTTGGATCTCAAAATCCCTCCTATCGTCTGTAGGGACAATAATCGCACATGGTGGATAATTAAATCCATTGTGAACCCCTACGTCCAGAAAATCATAATCTTTCACCGCTTTTTCCAATTGCTTCAATTGAATAAATTCAGCCCTGGTTACCCTTTGTCCGTTGTAATAACACATAATTATTTCCTTTTAGCCCGAATGTACGCCGCGATTAACTTCCCTATTTGTTCTGCTTCCGACTGCCTTCCCTGTGGAATGGAAGTCCAGAACTTTTGATCCCCTAAGCCTAAGCCCACAGTAATCACGAGTGGTTTCTTGTCATCATTGAAATGGATGTGAAAGATTCGCTTACCTGCCAGTTCGTGCTCTGACACCTTGATACTGTTTCCCTCCCATTCCAAATCAAAAGGTGGTTCAATTTCCCTCATGATTAAATTTACGGAAATTTGATTTCAAAATCAATCCTTATTCGAAGCCTTCTTTTCCTTAGGATGATCCTCAAAATACTCACGGGCTTTACTCAGACCAGTGGCTATTGCCAATCCCTCGTCTCCACTTTCTTTTAGTATTTCGTTAGCTATTTCTACAGCTTTCTCGCGAATATAAGCTGGCTGATTTTTATAGGATGGCGGGTAATCTTCTTTAGTCCACGGCATAATTCCTCCTTTTCTTTATAAACAAACATTGCACCCCAAAGTTCTGAGGAACCGTCCAACCTCATCACCCAAACTAACCTCGTTGGTCACATTTGTATTTCCAATTAGTATATTTAAATGTTTAAATAACCTCGATGAAGAAAATAATTGACTATCTCCCTTTACTCTCTGTTTGCCTTATCTATTTTGGATTTTGTAACCTTCATGCATATTATAAGGAATTTAATATTGATATTTATGTATACATCACCACAACCGAAATTATCATGGCCTTTTTTCCGACGATAGTTTTTGTTAGTGGAATTGTGAGCACCTCGCTAATTCAGGAATTTGTTGGTAAACAAAATGTGACCTATGTAAAAGATGTGGAAGTAGAAATCGAAGCAACTCGGTCAAAGACTAGCAAATTTATTCGCTGGCTATTTCAATCGTTTTTTACCTAGCTTTTAATTATGGTTGCGATACAAATATCCATTAAACTGATTCTAAAACACTTTTTCTACTACAAAGCTTATGATTTCCAAGAATTCAATCTATATGCTTCTGCGTTTATGTTATTGGGACTTATCTGGTTTATTAGACATACAGGTCGAATGGATTCTATTCGCAACAAACCAACGATAGTTGCCATAAGTATTGTGTGTTATATTGGAATGCAGATCAGCAGCTACCGAAAACTCGATGCAGAACGTATAAAAGCAGGCATACCGAATCATGAATTAAGTTTCACCTATCATTCAAAACCAGTGACTACGGGTAAAAACCTAATGTTTATAGGACAAACTACTGGAAATATGTTTTTTTACGAACCAAAGGGGGATAGAACACTTGTTTTTAAAACTTCAGATATAGATTCGCTGATCATCAAAAACTAACGCAATGAACGAAAACCCTTTAATAAAACACTTTACATCTTTAGCTTCAGACCTGATTAAGAATACCGATTCCGGAAAGCGATCGGAAAATGGCTTCCATCCAAATCGCGAACTATTTAAACACGAAAAATATTTTTATGACTGCTTTCAGGGAATGGGAACGATTCATACTCTTATGCGACAATTAGATCAAAGTGCTGTCTTTTTTGCAAATTTCCGTTCTACAAAGTCAATGAAAAAGCTCGACATCAATCGCTTTGATCACATGGTATATCATTTAGAAAGCTATGTACTTAGGATAACTGGCATTTTGGATCGTCTGCTGATTTTTGTGAATCAGGTTATAGGACTTGGTTTGGAAGACGCGAGCTGCAAACCACATATGATGTTAACTGGTAAAAATGGAAAAATTGGTCCAGTAACTTCAAGAGTTAAAGCTATTGGTGGTTTGTTCGAGTCCTTAGTTTCCGTACGGAGCTTTGTAGATAAATACAGAGAGCAACGTAATGAGGTTGCACACAGCAATCGTTGGGAAGCACAAGATATGCGAAGGATTGAAATGCTACACATCGTGCTTTCAAAGACAGAGGATCCAGAAATTCTTGAACGTGAATTTATCATTAAGCGGGAAACAGATTTAAAAATGTGGGAATACAAGGCGCAAATGATAAATTCGACTGAAAAACTCAAGACTCTCGTTGCAGACGTCTTTGCTATTCTACTAGTATGCTTCGATGACAAATATAATTCCCTAAAAAATTGAAAATAATATCGATTTAGAGGATCCCAAATAGATAATCACACTAGTTCAGTAGTAGCCAATCTCCTCAATTAATTTAAGATTTTTCTGAAAATTGGGGTGTTTGTTTACGATAAAAAAGAAAACTGTACCGTCACTTCTCAATTAGTATTGGATTACTACATTTGCAGCACCTATGATTGCAACCCTCCCCTTATATCTGACCATCAGTTTCCTGTTGACTACCATCCTGGCAGTGGGAATGGTTTCCTTCCTGTTCAATACTGCTTCAAAGCTAATGGGTAAAAGCTCATCACGATCAGTTATGGTTGTTATTTTACTCTGGCTTACCGTCCAGGCTATACTTAGTTTCCTTGGCGTCTATACTGAATATCCGGAATCCATACCTCCTAAAATCATCTTGTTTGGCGTCATTCCGGCACTGATCACAATTGCGCTCATCTTCTGGACACGAAAAGGAAGGTCATTCATTGACCGTTTGTCTATGCAAATGTTGACCTACGTTCACATCATTAGAATACCTGTGGAGCTGGTACTTTATGGATTATTTCTAAATGGTGCGGTTCCGGAATTGATGACGTTTGAAGGCAGAAACTTTGATATATTGGCCGGAATCACTGCTCCATTGGTTGGATTTTTTGGGGTTGGACGAAGTATGATGGGAAAGCTTTCGCTATTATGCTGGAACTTCATCTGTCTGGGACTGCTGTTCAATATCGTGATTAATGCAGTGCTTTCTGCGCCATCTCCGTTTCAGCAGTTTGGATTTGATCAGCCAAACATTGCTATTCTAAGTTTTCCTTTCAGCTGGCTACCTACTTATATTGTTCCACTGGTCCTGTTTGCGCATCTGGCTGCAATCAGGAAATTGATTATACTTAAGTCTAACCAGTAATATTGTTTTTTCCTGGCTTAATTCTTCACCAACCTCAATAGCACCAAAGATCCGGTACGCTTCGCCAAAGGAGAATCCATAAAATGGGTTTCCTAAAGGAGCCTCCGCATTTTCTGTATCTTCCCTTTGCTTTTTCATCTCTGGTGCCATCGGTAAAGCTTCATAATTAATTCAGTTGCTATCAAAAAGAAAAAATTATGAAAGCGAAATCAAATTTATCATTGTTCCAGGTGTCTGAGATTACAGTAAGTTATCACCCGAAATTTAAAGCTTATGAACGGCCCAGAATCAGCTCAGCCAAATCCGCCTACGAGATTCTAATCAATAACTGGAATCTGGATAAGATCGAAATGGTGGAGCAGGCATACATCCTGTTGTTGAATCAGGCCAACAATGTGATCGGCATGTCTGAAATCTCCTGTGGTGGTATTGCCGGTACTGTGATTGATCCGAAAGTCATATTTGGGATTGCGTTAAAGGCAAATGCAAGTTATGTAATTCTTGCGCATAATCATCCCTCAGGTAACATCAGGCCCAGTGAAGCGGATAAACAGATCACAAGAAAATTGGTTGAAGTTGGAAAATTATTAAATCTTTATGTCTTAGATCACCTGATTGTGACGCGCCACCGATTCTTTTCATTTGGCGATGAATGGCTGATGTAAAAGCTGATGAAATCAGCAATTAGTTTTCCTGAAAGAAAGAATTATATTGTTCGAACTTTTTAAAGAACAGTATGGTAAAAGTATTAATAGACACTTGCGTATGGCTGGAGCTGGCCAAGACTCCGGATAAAATCAAACTATTGAACGTGATAAATGATCTTTTGGATCAACAATTTCTCTGTCTACTGATTCCTAAACCGATATTAGATGAGATTCAGCGAAATAAAGAGCGTATTATAACCGATAGCAACAAAGGACTGCAGTCTGCAGTTAAGAAAGCCAAATTAGTTGTAGAAGCTCATGGAGAAAGTCAAAATAAGAAAGCTGTTATAGAACATTTAAATAACGTTGGATTTAAGATAAACAGTTTGCAAGAATCTAGTCTTCATGTTATTAAAATGGTAGAAACTTTGTTATCTAAGGCCTCTACAATGGAAGTGACAGATGATATCATCGTAAAAGCTGCACATCGTGCAATTGATAAAAGAGCACCATTTCACAGGAGCAAAAACAGCATGAATGATGCAATAATTATGGAGTGTTTTGGAAAGTGTATCGCCGAAAAAGATGAAAATGATCAGTTCTATTTTGTTTCTTTAAATGTCAATGACTTTAGCAACACTACTGTAAATAACAATTTACCGCATCCGGATTTTGCTGATTACTTTAGCAGACCAAATCATCATTATTCAATAGATCTTGAAGAAACGATTCGAAAAATAGAACCTGAACTAGTAGAGGAATTATTCGCAGATCAAGATGATTATTTTGAAGAACCAAGATTATTATCTGAGATTCTAGATGCTGAAAATGAATTGTTCGATAAAATCTGGTACAACAGGCATCTCGATTCACTGTTCGACCAAAACGGGAACTTTGACCTCTCTAAATCCCACCCGGGTTATTCAGCCGCATTGAAAATTGAAAAAAAATATGGGCGAGAAAATTTGAGATGGGATGATTTTGAATGGGGAATGCTAAATGGAAAGTTATCTGCACTTAGATGGGTATTAGGTGATGACTGGGATTTTCTTGACACCTAATTTAAGCAGTTTATTGATTTCAACACCTGCCCGCTCTTTATTTTTAGAATGCATATCGGTCTAAATCTATTCTGCTGCTCCAGAACTGGAGAGCTACTGAAAAACTTTAATTGAATTTTGCATTGCCGGGCGGTCTTTTCCGTTCGGCTTATTTGTTATGAACGAGATATTTTATGGTGCTTGTTTTTATTGTTTTTGTTTTGACTTTGGATTGCTTTGTTGTGGACAACTATTGCCCGCTAAGTCGGCGGTTCCCGAATTAAGGGGATTTAGTTTTGAGGCATTATTCATTTAAACTCAAAACTATTAATGCTATGAAAATTGATTTCGAAAAAGCAAGCTTCAAGGATTTTGAAGACATTGAAGGTAAAGATCCTTTCGCCCGGGCGAGTTTGTTTCACGATTATTCCGTTGCGCTTCGTGCCTCTGGCCACATGAATTACCGCCAGCTTGCCCTGACTGGGTGTGGTCCTGAAATGGACCTTTTGATTCCGGGAAATCCCAATTCAACTTTTGTCAGTTTGGTCTCTAACGATTATCTGGGTTTTACCCAGCATCCGGAAGTTAAAGCGGCTGCGATTGCAGCCATCGAGGAGTTTGGTTCCGGTGCGGGGGCGTCCCCTGCTATTGGCGGTCACTTCTCTTATCATGAGGAATTGGAAAGTAAGATTGCTGGATTTTTCAAACGAGAATCTGCGATCATTTACACGACTGGTTATACCGCCAATTCTGCTTCCCTGCAATGTTTGCTGCGCAAAAGCGATCTTGCGATTCTGGATGCGGCTGTGCATGCGAGTGTTTATGAAGGTTGTTTACTGACGAATGTGAAGACATTTCCGCACAACAACCTGGATGCTTTGGAAAGAATTCTTGCTGCTGCTAAAGACAAATACCGCACCCGGATGGTAGTGATTGACGGGGTGTATTCTCAGGATGGGGACCTCGCTCCTCTTTCTCAGATTGTTGCCCTGGTCAAAGCTTATGGGGCTTACCTTGTGCTGGATGATGCGCATGGAACCGGGGTGATTGGTGAGACGGGTCGTGGGGTGATAGAGTTAGAGAATCTGTATGATCAGGTAGATATCATCACTGGTACCTTTTCAAAGACTTTTGCGCATGTGGGTGGCTACCTGGTTGCGGATCCCAAACTGATTAACTTCCTAAAATTCCAGTCCCGTCAGCATTTGTTTTCCGCCACCTCCACTCCTGCTGCCTGCGCGATATTGAAGGCCATTGATCTGGTAGATGAGGAACCATTCTGGATGGGCAGGTTGCATGAAAATGTGGCTTACCTGAAGTCTGGTTTGATTTCTCTGGGTCTGAACATTGGGCCGACGGAATCGGCGATCATTCCGGTGAAGATAGGGCCCATCCGGCAGAATGCGGAGGTGTGTAAGTTGTTACTGGATGCCGGCATCTATACCAATCAGATCAACTACCCTGCGGTGTCAAGAAAGGATGCAAGAATCCGGATGTCTGTGATGGCCACACATACCGTGGAGCAGCTGGATAAAGTCCTGAATGCCTGGGAATGGGTCGTCACCAAAAGGAACATTAAAAACTTTGAATAACAATTTAGACTAGGAATAACAATGGCAACACCAAGGCGTCGGGAACGCAAAAGAGACAGATCCACGACCATGCGAAAATTCGTATGGGCGATTGGAAGTCTTTTGACCCGGTTTGGCTTTAATGGGTTGAAGGTGGAAAAGATTGCTTATGAGGCCGGTCACGACAGCAGTCTGATCACCAGATATTTTGGCAGTCTTTCGGGTCTTCAGCGGGCCTATGTGATGGAGATCGATTACTGGGTCCCGTTTTTTGAACGGTTCATACTTTCTCCTGACGCTGACATTGCCGAAATTAAAACGATGTTCAACGCGCTCTTCAAAGAAAACTTCAATGTATTTTTAAAGAACGTAGAATTTCAAAATATCATCCTGTGGCAGATTTCCGAAAACAATGCCCTGATGCGGGAGATTTCTGACGGCCGTGAGGCTCGCGGAGAAACCTTGTTTAAGCTCACCGATCCCTCTTTTGAGGGGACTGATGTGAACTTTAGGGCAGTTTCGGGTTTGCTGCTGGGTGGTATCTATTATATGGTACTCCAGGCGCGGAGTATAAAAGGAGCAGTTTGCGGCATCGATCTGAACAGGGAACCCGATCAGTTGCTGGTGTTGCAGACTATAGAACAGATCATCACCTGGGCATGTAATGCTGCCGGGGATGATCATAAAGTAAATACTGAACCTTCCAATATGATTAACTACGATTTTGAATTGCTTGAGAGTTTGGCCATCCAGTTGTCAGCGAAAACCGAGGAACCGGGTGTGCAGGCAGATCTCGTACTGAAAAGTGAAACACGAAAGCTGAACAAGCTGATTCCACAGCATATGCTGACGCTAACTAATGATACCCAGATGTCTAGTTTCCTGAAACTTACCTTGAACCGGCTCCGGGAGATCTGCGATCAGCTGTATGTTCCGGCTAATCCGGTAAATGCGAATGCACAGGAAATACTGAACCTGATTTCCAATGTCATGAGACATTTTTCGGACGTCGTTCCTCCTCAGGTGATATTGCCAAGGTTATTTGGCTTTCAGCAATCTGAGGCTACGAACATGCAATGGCAGGCCCTGAAACAAAAGATGGAGGCGTTCGGTACGGATCCGTTTCTGATTGATGCGGTTTACAAACCCTTCAGAAAATTTATTCATGCGGGTCCCGCTGCAACATGGGGCGATTACCAGTATCTGAAGATCTATAGTAAAACGCTTGAAGAACAATTGAAAACGGCCGTCAAAGATCAGACTTCATTGATGGAATTGCTGATCGGATTGGGTCACAATCACCCTTGCTTCAGTGTTTTCTTTACCGATAGTTTGAAAGCCCGGATCAGCGGACAACGTGAACAGCTCCGTTGCAGCATTTTACTGGAGACCAGAACCCGGATCGGACAGCTGGTTTGTTGGACGGGTTTATCTTTTCAGCCCTGTAAATTGCCTATTGTGGAGGAACTGAGCAAATGGATTGATCTGGAATTGGCCAGAACACCGCTCGCCGCTGAAAACGGGGTAAATGAACTGAGTTTGATTACGCCATTCAATGCGACGCAATTAGCGGTATGGCGCAAACTGGAATATGATGCGGGGATTTATGTGGAAACGAATCTGGATGTGTTTTCGGAGAAAGTCGCCAGTAACTTTATGACCAAGGGTGGCGTCAGACTTTCACAATTCAGTGTGAAATCAAAATTGTATGCAAAAGAGCAGGCGATCTACAAAGGTCTTGAAGGTTATGCCTTGAAGATGTTAGAAGAGATCAGACGCTTTTTGTAAGATCTACCTATTTAAGCTTTTGGGGTGATCAGGCGGTGCGTGCCTGCATTGCCCCTTCTGCTTTTCAGGGGTCGATCAGATCGCCAAGCTGGTGGCGGACCATATAGCTGACATACTCATGGATCAGCAGGGTGTTAAAGCCTTCCATTTTCTCCAGTTCCTCAGTCCGCTGTGCGTTGACCTGGCCCAGATTGGTAAACCCTAACGTCTTCATGGTATCTTTAAATTCTTCGCTGAATTCCAGCGTTTGGATTGGGACTTGCAACAGCTCCAGCGCTGTTTGATTTTGCTGCTCGTTCATTATTCTGATATTATGGCCCTGCTGCCCCGGTGCAGGGGTTGTAAAATGATAAAGCGCGGGACACAAACCATTAACCGCCTTAGAGGCCCCGCGAAGAGCCGTGAGAACAGAAAACAGCTGCGCCCGCGCTTTAGCACAGGCGAGCAGCATTATTTTTCCTTGTTCTCTTTTGAAATTTCGCGGGTTTCTAAGACAAGTTCAAATAGCTGTCGCTATCAAATATTTTTTACACTGCGAATGTAAGAAAAACTCTCTTTGAATGCATCCCCCTTTGGGAAAAGTTATGCACGCTTTCATTGGGGGTATATGTGCAGGGTATATACTCTTTTGCTTAAAAACTACCTCATTTCTTTGCATCCATGAATCTGAAAGCATTAGGTTTCCTGATTAAAGATGCGGTGTCGGAAGGTGCGGACAAAGTTATGGCTGATTCCGCGGCTTTACCCGAGACTTTAACCAAAGCGCAGGCATTCCGCCAGTTTGGGCAGATCAATGTGCAGCGCTGGTTACAGGAAGGCCTGATTCATGCGGTCCGAATGGATGGCATGGGTTCTAAAAAAAGATTTGACCGGTTTAAGCTCGAGGCTGTGGCCAGGGTGAGTAACCGGACGACTGATCTTCCCGTTGCTGAGCGCTAGGAAGATCAAAAATTGTACTTTCTCATAAAGGGTTGAAGCGTTATTTTGTGATACTCAGAATAACAAAAGTGTAGCCAGGCTTGCTCCAGTTGATCTTTAGATCTCTGGACAGGCGGCGATCCATTGGCAGCCGGATTCCGGTGGGAATGTAAATTCTTACGTGCGTAGACCTTATAACAATTAGGGAGACATCAACAGATCGTCTCCCTTTTTGCTTTTTATTCCTTTCTGCCCTTGAATTCTCAACTAAATACACAGCTATGGATATCAATACACTGAGCCGCATCGACAGGGCAGTCGCTGATAACATCAAGGATATCCAGCGTTCCTTTGGTTCGCAGGCCGGACTGGTACAGGATTTTATTGTTTTTATTTCCCGCCGCCTCAAAACAGACTTGTTCGGATATACCAGGTTTACGCTGCAGGAATTCTGCAAACAAACTGGTCGCCGCAGGCAGGAACTGGCCCTGATCCATCCCGATTTCGCTTCAGGTAAAGTATTGCCTCCTGTAATTCAGGGCTATGCTTTTGATACGGTAATGGACTATGCGCTCTACAGCATGATGGAACGCAACATTATCTTTTCAGCCCGTTATGAAGTCCGGGAAAAAGACGAGGTGATCCAGATGCAGAACTTCCCGATTTTAAAGGATCTAAAACTGAATTTCAGCCGAAGGGATAAAGAGCAAAAGGTCTATGAGATTCGGCTTTCAGATGAACTCCTTCAGGGTTTCTTAAGCAGGTATTATACCATAGATGCGGAAAGCTACCGCCTGGTGGGTAAAGGCCGTGGTGGAGACAGTCGCAAAAAACTGCTGCTGTACCTGAGCAAGCTCAGCCATGTGCTGACCAGTACCGGTAAAACCGAAACGCTGATTCCGCTGGACAGGCTCTGTTTGTTTGCGGACATTACTGATCCCAAGCCTTCACATAAAAAGCAGAATCTGCTGCGTATGTTAAGTTACATTCAGCAAACCGGGCATTTCCCTATGCAGTTTGACTTCGTATCCAGGCCCGCTTACAGCGTGCGGCTGTTATTTATGGCTGGTCATAACCGCCGTATTTTTCAGACGGAGCATAACTTCTATTTCCGGCTGATTTCTGGTCTGCGTGGGATTTTTGCGCTGAGTAAAATGCGACAGCATCTGGATGAAGATCCTTTTCAGTACTGGCTGGTGAATGCGCATCTGGATATAGAAGCCAAAGCACAAGTGCTGGCACAGACATATTACATCTGTTTAAATCTGACCATAACACATACCTACGCCATTACCCTGATCCAAAGCGGAGAATTCCTGAAACCTTACCTGCAGCTTGTCCAGTAGTTCGCTCCTGATGTCCGCTATTGCGGAAGGATGTCCGGTAATTCGGAGCATAGAGCTTTTCATGTCCGATAACTCGGCACCAATGTCTGGTAATTCGCCATTCGCTGGTTTGTATGTCCGGTAATTCGGATTCAGGATTTGATTTAATCTATTGCTGTAGTCAGATGTCCGCTCTTTCGCCGCGGAATCAGACCTCTTCCCTATCTAGGCATAGTTAGATGTCCGAAGGTTCGGCCAATAAAATAGATCAATACACTTAATAAATAACCTAATAACCAATGAACACGCTAACAGAAAAAGCAAAGCACATCAAAGCGACGGTGTCGCTGACTGATTTTTTAAACCGTTTGGGTTTCCAGCCTCATGGCAGACCTGCAAAAGAAACCATGTACATCAGTATGCTCCGGGAATCCGATACCAATGCCTCATTCAGTGTCAATGAAAAACTTGGCTGCTGGTACGACCATGGTCTGGGTAAAGGGGGTAACATCATCGACTTCGCACAGGCTTACTGGAAAAATACCTCTTTCAAAGAGACCATTGAAAAAATAGAAAGTGTCTGCAACCTCAACCTCGGAAAAATCGGTTATCCGTTAAATCCCCGGCCACGCATCAAGATGGCGGTGAAGCTACCGAATTACAAAATACAAGAAATTAAACCCTTCGGCTCTACCGAAGGAATCAATGCTTATCTGAAATCCCGTGGTGTCTTTTCAGCCGCTGAAGGCCTGATGCAGGAGCTCCATTATTATGTGGAGGATGAAAAGAAAAACCGCAAAAACTATTTTGCAGCAGGTTGGCAGAATGAAGTTGGAGGCTGGGAAGTTCGGAACAAATATTTCAAAGGCTGCCTTGGTAAGAAGGGAATTACACTCTTACCAGGTGATAACAGGCAGCTGGCTGTATTTGAAGGATTTTTCAACTACCTGAGCTGGCGAACGGAAAACCCGACTTCTGGCAAAAGTATTCTGGTACTCAATTCCCTGGCGCTGATTGACCAGGGCTTGGAAAAAGCTAAACAGTATTCGGATATTGATGTATACATGGATCACGATCCGGCAGGACATACGGCATTGAAACAATGGTTGAATGCGCTACCCTACTCCAGAGACAAATCCTCGGCATACAATAATTTCAATGATTACAACGATAAGTTAAAAGCAGACCTGAAGGCAGAACGAAAACTCTCATTGCAAAATTACAGATGATAAATTAACCTACTGCCAACGCATTGGTTTCGAAATAATCATTGATTTCCTTTTGGAGGACAATCATTTTTCTCAATATATCTTCGCTGTGACGTAGCTCATCCTGCTTACTAGTTAATTTTACACCGGCGGTTCTAAATTCCTCATATGCGTTCACCAATGTGGGATTTAGCATATTGAAGCGTTTCTCATAGGTATCACTATCATTTTTCTCTTCAACCGTGAGAGATCTGTAAAATGTGTTAAATAAATCAGTTCGTTTTTGATTGACGATTTTTTTCGATTCGTAAATCGATTCCAATCTGGTTACTTCATTTTGAATTTGTACAATGGAATATTCAAGATTCCTGACTGTTGAAGGTATACTTGATTGAATCCTGCGATTGCAGCTTAAAATACGATTGATATAACCAGAAACCTGCATGATAGGTTCGAGTTCCTTGATGCTGTCAATAAAAGTAAGGGCACCGGCAATTTTCTCAGACTTGAATAAATCAGCGTTATAACCTCCAAAAGTTACCCTTTCAGATCGAACATATGGCAGGTCTCGAAATCCGTTGTTGGCCGTAATTAAATTGAAATCGTTCCCGATTAAGAATCTTTCCAGGCCTTTGACCATCACTTCACACTCTGAAATGATGTGTTTTTCAACGAATTGCCTTTCATTCCGGACCATGAGATTCCAGGCATCTGCTGTAAATTTCATTGCAGGTTCCCAACCGTCACTACAAATTGGGTGCTTAGCCGAATAATTGATCAGCTGAGCGCGCTCCACAAATCGATAAGCTACCCAATCAGAATAGGGTACTAGTGGAATATTTCGGTAGGTCAGGATGGTATAGAAGTGACTTGCATAACCGTAGCCGAAATTTGTTCGGTGTATTACAGAAAAATGTTCGTTCAGGACCTTAGGTTGAGCCCTCCACCCTAAGTACAGATGCGAATAGGCCAGCACTTGAGGTTCAAGTCTAACTTTATTGAGTTTTGTGTTTAAATTGCAAGCAACAACGTATTCCTCGATGGATTTTAAAATATCATCGTTGTATCGGTATGCTCCCGTCAAGTTAGATTTAATTCGTTCTGGATCGTATTCGAGATGACCATTAGCTTGGTCTGGATAACGAGCATAGTCCCAACTTTTAAATACGTTTTTTAGTGTGGAATTTTGAACAGCATTGTAAATTTCGGGTCCGTTCATCTTAAACTTTGGAAAGTTCTCTCTAAGCTTCTTTAATTCTTCAACATAAGGATTTTCAATTGTTATTTTATTTGGGGATATCAAATTGCTGTTCGGATCCTTTTGTAGGGAGAGAATGAAGTCTACGTTAATTTTCATAAAGCTAATTAAGTAAATTATTTTGACTTCAGCAGTAGTCTGAATTCAGAAACAATTTTTAGAATCCAGACTCGGTTATTGTATAAACTGAACAGAACGGAAAATAGCTTCCGGTAAACCGGAAATTCATTTCATGAATTTATTCCACCAGCTGATAAATCATCTGATGTAGGCTAAAACAAACCATTCTGCTTATCGCACAATGCTTTGACTTTTACCCTGCAAGATGTCTTTTCGTCGGACAGAAATTCCTTCGGAATGCTCTGGCCTTTACGAAAAGTATTTTGCCTTATGCTACGCATAAGGGGTTAAGCCTGCTCGCAACTCACAGTCTTTTATGGAAGAAAAAGCCTCCTCCGGTCGTCTTAAAAAAGGCAGACCTGCTGTTCCTGAAGGAAGCAGGCGAAGCAAAAAAATTGATGCACGTTTTACAGAAGCCGAATACGCGCGGATTCTTGCGCTGGAAAAGGCTTTGGGTATAAGTAAGACTGAAATTATTCGTGTAAGAGCTTTAAGCGGTACTACGCAGTTGGTGATCAATGCCAGGGAAATGATTTTTCAACTGGATCATATTGGCGCAGAACTGGCCAGAGTTGGCAACAACATCAATCAGTTGGCGAAATATGCCAATACCCTTCAAAAACGTGGAATGCTTTCAGAACAGATTGTGGAGCGTTTCAACTTACTTTTTCAGCAGCATATCAAAATCCAGCTGGATCTGGAAACTGCCTTGCGCAAAATCATCCGCCAGCTCAGTAAGTAATCATGGATTCATCAGTTCATTAATTCAACTGCTCAAAATTTCATTTGGTCTTGTATTCAAAGAATCAACAATTCATTGATTCAGGAATTCGATTGTTCAACATTTTAAAACCTAAAAATTATGCAAATCATCATTACATGGCAAATCGTGCTGTTCTTTTTAGCGGTCTACTTCAGTGTAAGGTATATCTATTTCGCCTTCTATATGTGGAATGCAGGCTATCCGGACCCTTTTAATCCTTTTTCCGGGTTGGATAGCAACCAATATTGGAACAGTGGTTATTATAACGGAAGAAAGGATGCTATAAGCGAATTGAAGGAAGTCAGCAACAGGCTCTCGGATCTGATGGACAATATGCAAAAGGATGCTGAACGCATCAACGAACATCCTTTTGTCAAATCACAAGCGGGTCATGATCGTGAAGATTCTGAAACCTTCGGCTAAGTTCAGTGGTGTGCGCTACAATACCAATAAAGCCGAAACCGGTAGAGGTGAACTGATGAAGGTTTCGGGCTTCGGGCCACTTCAGGCTTATAGCCAGCTGAAACCCGAGGACTACGTCAACTATCTGGAAATGGTTTCTGCGGGTAACAAAAGGGTTAAAAAGCCCCAGCTCCATGCCATTATATCTGCTAAAGGTAAATCCAGCAGTAAGGAAGAACTCACTGAGCTGGCAAAAAACTGGATGGAGAAAATGGGCTACAAAGACCAGCCTTACCTTTTAGTATTTCATAACGATACGAAAAATAACCATATCCATATGGTATCTACAAGGGTTGATAAACAAGGAAAAAAGATCAGCAGCGCCTTTGAAAAAATCCGGGCGATTACCCAGCTCAACAAGATCATGCAACAGGATGAGCACCAGATGGCAAGAAAAGATCTGGATAAAGCGCTGAAATATAGCATCAGTACCCAGGCTCAATTCATGATGGTTCTGGAAAGCAAGGGTTATATCCTTAACGAAAATGCAGATCGGATAGAGCTGATTAAATTTGGCAAAAAACTGGCGGAGGTGCCGCTCGCTGAAGTGAAACATCGTATTGAATGTGCTCAGAGAAACGATGTACGTGCAGGTCAGCTGACTGCGATTCTCCAGAAATATCGTAAGCAATATTCCGGGGTACTACGCGAAGAAACCACGCCACTACCGGGAGGATTGGAAAGAGGAAATGCTATTTACACTTCGGATCTGGCGGTCTTTCTGAAAGAGAAATTCAGCATACAGCTTATCTTTCATGGAAAACCTGGTAGGAATGCATATGGCTATACAGTCATAGACCATGCAGGGGCCAATGTTTACAAGGGTAGCGAGATTTTGGATCTGGCAGAGTTGACTGCTGATTTACTTTTAGAAAAAGAATTAATTGTTCCTGAGATGGTTGTTACAGCCTCCGATGATCAGCTGGTTTGCGAGCTAACAGCCAGCAAGCCTGAGGTTTTACTAAATAAAGTCGAGCTGTTACCTCTCGCTTTTACAGACTTGGAATCGCCGGTTTTTGTTCCTTATGAACAGCCGATAACCATTGACATTTCTGACGATATCGATGACGAGGCGATTCTGGGTAGAAACCGTAACCGAAAAAAGAAAGCCAGAACCAACACACGCTAATATTATTAAATCATGATCATATTAATCGGAAACCAGAAAGGAGGTGCAGGAAAAAGTACGCTGACCTTGATGCTGGCGAACTACCTATGTACGGAGAAGCAATGCCGGGTTACTGTGCTGGATATGGATTACCAGCAGTCGCTGGTTCAGAAATTCCAACGTGCGAAATTGTTGGAGAATCCAGAGGCCTACCAGGTCATTGCCGCCAGTCTGGAAAAATTCTCAGACTTATATCCCCTACTTCAGGAAAATCCTGAAGATCTGGTGCTGATTGACCTGCCTGGCAAACTGGATGATGACGGGCTGATTCCCTTGTTTCAATCTGCAAACCTGGTCATTTGCCCTTTTGGGTATGATGAGTTTAGTTTCAAATCGACGGTATTGTTTGCAGTGGTTCTCAACAAAATCAATCCGGAAATTGATATCGTTTTTGTCCCCAACAGGGTGAAGGCGAATGTTCGTTATGAAACCAGAGAGGAAGTCGATGAGCAGCTGCGTAAGTTTGGTGCTGTAGCCGGGGCCCTTCCTGATCGGGTAGATTTTCAACGGGTCAGCACCTTCTCTACTCCGGAAGCTATACGCCCGGTAATCCGGCCTGTTTTAGACCAGATTTTTGTGACCCATTTGTCTTTTTTGATGGATGACCTGTCCGCAAACGATTTAACTGCACATGACCATGAGTAAGATTAAAAGCCTGGCAGATCAGTTACGTGAGCAAATGGCTGTTCCTGCTGTGAGCCCGCTTGGTATGTCCTCGCAGGTTGAGCACTCAAAAAATAGGGCGCCAAAACCTGCTGAAACAATGGACCCGCTGCCGGATATTGTTGAACAAATCAAAGGCTATGACAGCTCGGGTAACAAAAGTATGGTACATGTTAAGCTGGATGCGCAAACGGCAAAGCTGGTCGGGCATTTCAAAATGGCCACGGGTGTAGACAACATTAAACTGGGTGCTTTTGCCATTAGGTATCTTTTTGATACCCACCCCGAACTCAAAACTTATATTAAAAATTTCATCCAAAACTTAGAATTATGAACTGGAGTACTTTTCTCTGCTACACAGGTATTTGTTACGCGACTTATTATTTGTTCATGCTGGCCATGGACAGCAGACGTTCTATTAAAAACAGTGGAAAACCTGAAACGACTATTCTGACCTTTTCCGAGGATCACTCACCTGAAAAGGTCATATTGGAAGACCTGAAACCGGGATTACAACCGGGAGAAATGAATAATGATGCGGCATCAGTCGGCCTTGGAGGGGTCTCCATGCAGGGGCTGTATGAACTTGCGCAAACTGAAGCCTTGCAATACACACGGTCGGTAAGTTTTTAGCTTCGCATTTTTTAGGCAAGAGAAAAACCAATGAGCAGCTCAACTTTTACAGAAACCGGTTTACCGTCTTCAATGACTGGCACCCAGTCAGCGGGATATAATCTGAATACCCGAAGCGCCTCTTCTTCTAATCCGTCTCCAATATTAGTTTCTGCTTTTTCATCGATCAGTTTGCCATCTTTAGAGAGTAGTGCTGTGATGTGAACTTTGCCCTGTGTATTTTTCTGTTGTGCTGTGGCGGGATAACGAATGGATTGCACCAGTACGCTGATCATTTTTGCATCTCCGCCAAGGTAAATATTTCGGGGAGTAAGCGCTTTAACAGCATTGCCCTGATCATCAAGCATGGTAATTTTGACAACCATTTTTGGCGCAGTTTCCTCAGAAAAAAGCCCGGTCGAAAAGTCATATTTATGAACCAGTTTTCCGCGGTTGTAACATTCCCATATGCCCGTCTTTTTGCCCTGGTCATATTGGCCATTTTCCGAGTAGCCGGAAAAGGAAAGCGAATAACTTCCATGTTTTACCTCTGGGTCGGATTTCAAAACTTCAAAGGTCTCTTTGATATTTAAGTAGTTGACCTTTTCTTTCCTGGTTACTTTTTTTGTCTCCTGAGCAGAAACGGTTGAGACCATCAAACTCAGTGAGCAAAGCAAGGTTAGGGTTTTCAATTTGATCATATGCGCCAATTAGAACAGTGACAAATTAACAAAAATCTTTATGATATGAAAGTAAATACGAAGCTGCTTGCACTTTGTGCCTTATCAGCGGTAATGTGGCTTGGCTTAAACATAAACGCTGTTTGTGCACAACCCGGAATTGCAGAAATGAACCAGGCTACCGGTCAGCTGCGCCAGAGTTTCTTTTCAGCAAGTTCAGCTACTTTGGTGCTTGCCGCTATTTTCGGCATCGCTGGTGCAGTCGCTGTTTATCACAACTGGCAGATGGGCAAAGAGCGCATTACCGCCGAAGTTGCAGCCTGGTTTTTCGCCGCATTTTTTATGATCCTGCTGGGCCCATTTCTGCAATCCTTATTTGGAATCTGATTGCTATTTCCATGTACGGCCCTACCTGGGCCGCAAAAATCCAATACCATGTTTTATTTTGAGAACAAAAAAACACTTGCTCGCAATGGCAGTTTTAACAGTCATTGCCCAGACTACTGCTTTTGCCCAGAGTGGGGTCAATGGCCTGAACACGGCTACCACTACCCTTAAGACTTATGTCGGTCCTGTGACCAATACTACCCTGGTGATCGGGGGGATTGTAGGGCTTGTCGGCGGGCTCCGGGTGTATTCCAAATGGAATTCCGGGGATCAGGACATCAATAAGGAATTGATGGGCTGGGGTGGTTCCTGCCTTTTCCTTGTACTTTCTTCATTGATTGTAAAAGCTTTTTTCGGGCTGTAAAATGGAAAGAACTTACAATGTATACAAGGGGCTGCAAAAGCCTCTTGTGTACAAAGGTTTTGCCGGAAAATTTATTTACTGGGGCATCGCTTCGCTGCTCAGTGGTCTGGTATTAGGTGCACTGGTGATGGCCCTTTTCAGTATGCTTTTAGGACTCATTGTGCTGGCATCCTGCGTGGGAGGTGGTTTGTATTACACGGCATCCCGGCAGAAAAAAGGATTGCATCAAAAGACCCGTTCCAGTGGTCACTACCTGTTTCCATCAAAAATTAATCACCGTATTTATGCAAAAAAAGAATGAATTCCAATTGCCTTATATCGGCCTGGACACACATGATGATTACGACCTGCTGTATGGTCTGAATGGCGAGTTTTCCGTGGTCATCAGTCTGGTAAACCCGATTACCCAGTATGGTGGTGCTACTGAAGATTATCAAGAATTTCAGAGCTTGTTCAACAACATCATCAAAATTCTGGGTAGCGGTTACCTGCTGCAAAAGCAGGATATTTTATCCCGGTCCCAATATCCGGATCTTCCGGCTAAAGAATATCTGCAGGGAAAATACAATGCGCATTTCGCCGGAAGGGATCGGGTGCAGATCAGCACCTTTCTAACCATAACCCGTCAGGTTCGAAAAGGATCGTTTTATCAGTATGACCCCGGGATTCTCCGGGATTACCGCCAGGCGGTTGATAAAGTCATCGCGGTACTGGATGCCGGGGGGACCAAACCCAGGGTGTTGAGGGAAAAAGAAATCAGCCAGCTGATCAAAAAAATCCTTAGCATGAACTTTAGTTTGGATGTTCTGAGCCTGGGTAATTTTGCGCCTTCAGCTACTCATATTGGTCTTGGAGACCGGTCGCTGCGCAGCATCAGTCTGGTGGATATTGATTGCATTGATCTTCCCGCCAGCTTTTCAGGTTATACCGGACTGAGTGATAATGATGCCGTTCGAGGTTTTCCTGTAGATCTGCTATCCTTCCTGCTCAGGGTCCCTGGGTTTGATTGTATTTTGTACAACCAGGTGATCGAAGTACCTGACCAGGCTGCAACTTTAAGAAAGCTGACCCTGAAGCGCAAAAGACATTCAGGGATTCCGGATCCTGCCAATGCGCTTTGCGTGGAAGACATTGACTTGCTGTTGAAAGATGTGGCACGGGACAGCCAGCTATTGGTGAATGCACATTACAACATCATTGTTTGCGCTGAAAATGAAAAGCTGCAGCCAGCCTGTAATTTTATAGAAAGTGCACTCTTTCAACTGGGTATCATTCCCGGAAAAAACACTTATAACCAATTGGAGCTTTTCCGAACGGCGATTCCGGGTAATGGTGTTGAGCTGAAAGGTTACGATTGGTTTCTGACGACCTGTGACGCGGCGCTTTGTTTCCTGTATAAGGAATCTCTGCCGGTGGATGATCCTTCAGATTTTCTGATTCGCTTTACTGACCGTCAGGGCATTCCGGTGGGGATAGACCTGTCAGATCTGATGATGAACACCGGCCGCATTGTGAACCGCAATAGGTTCATCTGCGGCCCCTCAGGTTCCGGGAAGTCGTATTTCGTCAATAATCTGGTTGAACAGTATATGCTGGTCAATATGGATGTGGTCATTGTTGATGTCGGCCACTCCTACTCCGGGCTCTGCAAGTATTTTGGGGTAAGTACATCACCTATACTGAAGCGAAGCCCATCACCATGAATCCCTTTGCAATTTCCCAGCAGGAATACAACATTGAGAAAAAGGAATTTCTGATCACCTTGACCTGTCTGTTGTGGCGTGGTGCGGATGGAACGGTAAATAACGTGGAAAGGGATGTGATTGCGATGCTGATCTCCGCTTACTATACCAGCTACTTTTCTGATGAGGTTAACGATGGTTATGTGATTGAAGGCCTGAACTTCAACTCATTCTATGAATTTGCTTTAGTCAAAATCCCTGTGATCAAGGCGGAAGAACAAATTCATTTCGATCTAGATGAGTTTAGGTTTGTGCTGAAAAAGTTCTACAAAAACGGGGAACACCAAACGCTGCTTAACGAGGCTGCTGAGCAGTCTCTGCTGACGGAAAGGTTAATTGTCTATGAAATTGACTCGATCCAGGACAATAAAATTTTGTTCCCAATTGTTACCGTGATCATTATTGATCTATTCATACAGAAGATGCGGCACCGGAAAACCCAGCGTAAAGCGCTTATTCTGGAAGAAGCCTGGAAGGCGATAACATCCCCTATTATGGCTGGTTTCCTGTTGTACCTCAACAAAACGGTCCGTAAGTTCTGGGGTGAGATCATTGAAGTAACCCAGTCGCTTTCTGACATCATCGGGAACCCTATTTTAAAGGACTGCATCATTTCGGAGTCTGACACGGTCATACTTTTGGATCAGCGAAAGTTTAAAGACAAATATGATGAGATCGCTGCTTTGCTGTCGATCAGCGATACCGAACGTAAAAAGATATTCACCATCAATCAGCTGGATAACAAAGCAGGTCGGAGCCGCTTCAATGAGGTCTACATCCGCCGCGGAAAAACAGGTGAAGTATACGGTGTTGAGGTAAGTCAATCGCAATACCTGACCTACACAACGGAAAAACCTGAGAAAATGGCTGTTGAAATCTACACGGATTACTTTGGATCCTACCCTGCCGGATTGGATGCTTTTATCTCAGATCTGAAGGCAAGTGGGCTGAGCCTCGGAAAATTTGTCGCTGAAATTAACCGGACAGGCAGCTGCTTCCAGCCTGACTACTAACAGAAAAACTATGATGAAAAGATTGCTATTATCTGCCATTCTGTTCGCTTTGACATGGCCGGCTTTTGCACAGACTTTATATATCGATCCTATTACATCTGGGGCAATGTATACACATAGCTCCACCATTGACGGACAATTGAATCGTACCAATAACAACCTTACGCTGATTCAACGGGGTCAAATGGCTGTAAGCGGACAACTAGTGATCGTCAATGATCTTCAGAACCGGATTTACCGTGGTCTGAGTGAGGTTTCGGCGGTGTTACACAACCTGAGCACAATTAAAGAAATAACCGATATCGGAATCGATATTGTCGGGGATGTCCAGCAAACGGTCAACATCGCGCGTGCAAACCCAGCTTTATTACTATTCGCAGAGGAAGGTGCCCGTGAGTTTAAGCTTCGGGCGACAAACCTCGCCCTGGAAGTGGGCAGTTTCGCTTTGCGTGGAGGCGCAGGAAATCTGATGGATAGTGGCGAGCGCAGTAAGCTGATCAATCACATTGCTGCCGAATTGCGCATCCTGCGTGGTGTGGCTTACGGAATGCACCGGGCGATGTACTGGGCAAAAATGCAGGGTATCTGGAGGGCACTTAATCCCTGGCAAGACTGGATCAATATGGATGTGCAGATTGCCAATGATGTGATCAGGGAAGCTAAATACTTAAAAAAGTAGTCAACATAGAAGTAAGGCAGTTAAAACATTCTTAATTTGACTTACCAGGTAACTATTTTTAAAAAGACTGTTATTTAATTTGGGTATTTGTAACAGGGTACGGTTCAAAGTTTTATTTTTAGACTCTGAATATAATTCCAGACCGCCTAATTATTCCAAAACAATCATGAGAAACTGGTTAAAACAAAAAGAAGTCTACTTCACTACTGTATGTTCAGTCATTTTATCACTGACAGCCATTTATGTGTCCATTATTTCTTATGTAGTAGCTGACAGGCAAATGGAAATGGACTATTTTGAAAAATTGCCGGACTTTCAAGTTACCCGGAATCAAATTTTTGATGAGAAAATGAAGCGGTTTGAAACCGTGGAATTGGTTGTAAACAAGCTAAGTGGTAAAGCCAAGAATATAAATATTGAAACCGTTACCATCCTGGATGTTGAGTATTCAGACATAAATCCCGGAACCAAAAAATCAAGATTTTTAGTTGAAGACTACTTTAATACTAACTTTCTTACCGGGAAAACTGAAGGTGTGATTCAGACTATTACTGGTCACAGAAATCAGTTTAAAGCCTATGAGCTGGAAAAAAAAATTGAAAGTAGAATTGAAATACGAAATCAATATGTTTCAACACGGTGGCAAACCTATATGCAAATAACATACTTAAATTTTGAGAACAAGGATCAGGTTGAATATTTTGATGCTTCTTCTGTAAGTGGAAAGTTGATCAGGAATGATAGTCTTGCAAGGTATTTTGATTTTAAACATTCTCCCATCAAAGCTGATCAAACAATCCATTTAAATGATCTTGAGGAGGAGGAAAAATTTTCAAAGTTGATTTCCAAAATACAACTGTAAGCTTATTTTCATTCAAGCTTTACTACTTCGTGTTTACGAAACAAATTAACCTACTACCCCTCAACTATTTAACGTATATATAACTAAGTTAACCGAGCTCTTTTCTAGCAATTAACTGGTTCTGGTTTGCGGAACTTGTATGGCCGTACCCCGACGATATGCTTCTGGAGTTAGTTCCTTTTGCTCGTACAGAGATTGTCGCTAAACCTTATTTATTCTGATATTTATGAAAACACTTCGCAGTTTAAGAAACATGCTCAGTTTCCTGAGTTTCGTACTGATTTATTTGTGCTGCTCCCCTGTTAGCAGTACAGCTCAGAAAAAGGCACTGAATATACCCGGGATTTACCAGCTGGTTTCCGATTCAAAATCCGAATTTGATAGACAGAATGTTGCCAGGAACCAGCAAATCGTGACTACCGCCAATGAACAGGCTAACAAGACCATGCTCGCCAGACTCAAACTGAAGTACCGGGAGCTTCAGCAGCGCTACCATGCGCTGGGAACGGCAATCGATGCGGCCAATATCGGCATTCATGCCGCTCCAATGGTCAACCACATCATCCGCAATCAAATGGAGATCTACCGGATTGCTCAACAGGAACCTTTATTTATCGGAATGGCCTATCAGACTGAAACCGAGTTTGTCACCAGGTCCCGTTCGCTGCTAAATTACCTGATTGGTCTTTGCGCAAGTATTGGTGCTGTAAATCAGATGAAAGCTTCCGACCGTAAAATACTCTTTGATCACGTGCTGATGGAGTTGAATACAATTCAGGAGTTGTCTTCCAGGCTTTCCAATGCCATGCAGATCAGTCATTCCGCTGGTTTATTGCGCAGTCTCAATCCTTTTCAAAACTATGTGGATCAGGATAGGGAGATTATTGATGACATCATCCGTAATGCAGGTTACCTGAAACGCTGATTGTCTTCTCGAATTACATTTAACAGAATATGCTATGAACAGAACATTGATTACCCTTTTGATGGGCGCCGGACTGATGACTCAGGCTGATGCACAGCGCATAGTTTATGATAAAAAACATTTCCTGTCTGTCAATGAAAATGCGGTTGCTCGTCAGGCTGCTGAACTCAGCCATAACCAGTATCTGGAGAAAATTAATCAGAATCTGGATAACATCAATCTGAATGTAGGTTCAGTAGTTGCGGCACAGACCATGATCTACAACGGACTAGCTAATGTAAATTCCGCTTTGAAAAATGGTTTGGCAATTCGCCAGCTGGGAACCATTGTGGCTGACCTGGTCAGTTACAGCAACCAGATGGTAAATATGGGGCGATCAGATCCTTACCTTTTGTTATTCGCTGAGGACTTTGGCAATCAGATGAAAGCCCGCTCTGTGCGGCTGGTTACAGAAGTTTCCGGGATAATTTTGAAAGAAGGTAACAATGTCCTTGCTGATTATAATAGCCGTGACCAGCTTCTAAGAAAGATCACCCAAGAACTGCAGTTGCTGGTTTCCCTGGCTTATGGTGCCTGGAAAGCGATGTACTGGGCTGAAGAAAGAGGCATTGTTGCTTCATTAAATCCGTTCGCTGCATTTATCGATCAGGACCGGCAGCATGTGGAAGAAGTCATTAGAAATGCTAAGTATTTAAAATAATGTTTCAAACATTCGATGTTTGAAAGTTTTCGGTTCCTTTTGCCAAAGGGTTTCCGCCAATAACGTATTCTTCATCGAATGTTCCGGTTTCCATTTTCAGAATTGCCTTGTTTCGCATCGCTTTGTCCAAAAGTACGTTCGCTGTGCTTTCAATAACTTCAGGGGTAAGTAATTCATTATCAAAAAACTTGTAAAATATCGACATAGGCATCGCAATTATTCCCCGTTGTCTCACGCGAGGCCTATAAATTAGGACGTTCTCCAAATAATTTGTCAAATCGCTTTTCGAGAAAGTCGCTTCGCCGTGTTCTCCAATAAATCCATTATATAAATTATTTTGAAAGGAAGCGAGCTTAATAGATGATAAAACCTTTTTGTTTCTAGCCTGAAAGCTATATGCGAATAACCATATAATTCCTGTGCAAAAAAGTGTCATGGACCATATCAGGAGAAAATTACCTGAAGTCGGATCAAGCCAGTTTTTAAAAATAGGATGCTCAATTACTTGCTTTGGAAATGCTAGAATTAGTGTGAATACTAAAGACAAAAAAGCTAAAGACATTCTTGGGAATACGAATCCAACACTTTGGTGCTCTATTACATCTCTGATATTTTCCTTTAAAACTGAATCAAGTGATTGAAGTGGCGAAACTGAATTGTTAGGCATTAATTGTGTAAACGCTTTGACAAGTTCAGTCACGGTTGAAACCGGTATTAGCTGTTGGTTTCCTTTGTTTGCTTCTAAATATTCAATCGCTTCCTGCAATTCATGAAACTTCTCTTTATGCTCGTCGTCAACAAAATTACCATTTGTTTTATCTGGGTGGCAAAGTGATAGTTCCTTTTTTAGCTTGTCTCTAACGGTATCGGAAAACTCATTAGCTAAATTGTATTTCGATGTTAATATAGAAAATTGTGTGGCGTTAATCATGTTTTTGATATTCCCTTATATAAAAATCGAATATAAATATTCAAACCGAATTTTGTACAACAATTATTTTCAAACTAACCTTATTTTCAAAATTACCTTTTATGAAAAAATACATCTTTCTTATTCTTCTACAGGGTATTACAATTGCCTGCCTTGCTCAACTGGCAATCGAAGACCGAGCCATACGCTACCAGCAGGAACGCATGGTATTTAAACAATGGGACCGCAAGAAGTTTGAGCCGACTTCTGGTTGGCTGGGAATTAATCCCTATTACTGGCTGACCTGGGGTCTGCATCCAAGTTATCCAAAGACTGACCGCCGGCCACTGCGAGGTGCAGGGCCACAGACTCAAAGACTGGGACTGGTGGCGGGTATGAATTCGACCAGTAATGCTTACAAACTGGAGGCTGATACGCTTCGAAATACAGCCTTACTGGAAATCGCGAATAACAGTGCAACAATTTCCGCGGCAGATCCCCTTTGGATCATGTATTATAGCCGGGAGCTGAAAGCTGCCCTTGACTTTTCAGATGCGAGTATTCTTTCTCCTCTCCCAGCTGCTGTTCGCAGCAAGGTGCTTGCGGATGGTTCGTTTTCCTGGTTCAAAAATGAACTGGAGATCTTGAAAGAACGCATCAACGGGGCACGCAGTGCTGATATGGATCGGGGTTCCAGGATTCTGGTCTATCACCGTTTGCTGATGGAGTACCGGAATCTTCAGGGTAACTGGACTGCGAGAACCGCAACAGCTTCAGCAAATCAACTGAAGATCAGTGCGCAGGAAAAAGTGCAAACTTCTGAATTAAATATAGGTTCCTGGTCTTCCGATACAGATGTAGAAATCGCAAAAGAGGTCCTTAAAAACCGGAAGTATTAACTAAAACTCATTCTTATGTACAAACTCGTACTGACAGCAATTCTGCTGTTCACAGGAGGCACTTTGTCTTTCGCTCAGGCGCCGCCTGCTTACAAAAAAGCCCTGGAATTCCTTCAGGGAAACGGTGTATACGAAGATGGAATGATGACCTTTCTCAAGGGGCTGAAAGATTCCATCTGGTCGCACTTCGATCTTTTCATTACCGATGCAAAAGCCCTTGCCGCGATTTTTATGATCATCTTTTTTGCCATCAAGTCTTATGAGATGATGGCGGGAGATAAAAAACTGGAAGTGATGCCACTGCTCAGGCCTTTTGGCCTGGCGATGATCATTCTCTGGTGGGGAGCTTTTGTAAAGATGGTGGCCTTTCCTACTGATCTGGTCGCTATAAAGACCGAGGAGATGTTCAAAAGTGAGCAAACCAATGTCAATAACCTGCGCTACAGCCGGGCGGAATATATGGCTAAAGTGGCGAGCATACTTTATCTGTTTCAGGCGGAAACGGAAGTTGCGGAAAAGGAAAGCGACACCTGGTACGGTCAGGCCTGGGATTCGGTGACCAGTCATGTGAAAGAAGGAATTTCGAAAGTCGTGGTTCCGCTAATCGAACTGAAAAACAGGATGGCCATCGGTTTTCAGCTTTTGCTGACCCAGCTGCTGGAACTCATCGCGATCTGGATTCTCCGGATTTCCGTATATGTCATCTTCATCATTCAGATCATCTACTCCAGCATCCTGATTATTCTTGGACCCTTTGCAGTGGCGGCAAGTATACTACCTGCATTCCGGGACAGTTTCAGCACCTGGGTTGCCCGTTTCATTTCTGTCAATCTCTATACCGGCATTGCTTACCTGATTATGTACATCATGGCACTAACACAGAAATACGCGATGACTTCCGAGATCGCTAAATATAAAGTATTGCTCGGCCCGGAGGGTACAGAAGGTGGGCTTGCTAAGATGGCGATCTTTGCCGGTAACGGCATTTTGTCCTTCGGAACGGTGATTATTGCTTTCCTGATCGGGGCGATCTGTATGTTCACTGTTCCGAGTATTTCTACCTGGATCATTTCTACTTCAGGCACCAGTTCCGCCGCATCCGGCTTTGGAAGAGGCTCAGTGACCGTGATGAGAACAGCGAAAAAAATCACTGGAAAACTTTTCTAGTTGTCCTGATTTCAATTAAACGCTCCAGTTTCTTGAATTCCTATAATTTCTATGCTCATCAAAAGTATTGAAAGTAAGATCCGTTTGGCGACTGTTGTTGCTCTAAGTAGTATATGTTGTTCGGTTCTGATTTCCGGCTTTGCGCTGTTCTCTGCCTATCAGCAGGTACGTGTCGCACGCCAAAGCGTGTATATACTGGATAACAATGTTCCCATCCTTGCCCGGCAGACGGATATGCAAATGAACCGACCTGCGGAATACCGGGCACATATTGATTTATTCCACTCCTTTTTCTTTTCCCTGACACCTGACGATAAATACATCCAGTATCAGATGAAAAAGGCGATGTACCTGATCGACGAATCTGGGATCAATCAACTCAACAACCTGAAAGAAAAAGGTTATTTCAACTCGATTTTATCCAGCAGTTCGGTATTGACATTGGAAACCGACAGCATTTTGCTCGATGTTCCTCGGAAGTATTTCCGGTACTATGGTAAGTTAAAGATTGACCGGCGCAGTGCTACCCTCACCCGATCGCTGATTACCGAGGGTTCCTTAAAAGACATTCCTCGCAGCGATAACAATCCACATGGCCTGCTGATCACGGGCTGGAAAACATTAGAAAACAAAGACCTGGAAAATGTTCAGAAAAATACACTCTAACCGAAACCCGCAGGACACGCTTTTCACTGAACTGCGAAAAACCTTTGCTGTTTATTTCAACCGGGTTGACCTGTGGTTCCGCAATATTTGTTTGTCCTATCCCAGGCAGGTTTATTCCGCAATGGTCATTCTATTGGTTTTTTCCATAGTCCTATCCTTTACTGTTTTTACGGGCAAGCCAGTTGCCGCGCGAAAACCTCCTCCCTTGAAATCAATTTCAGCGGAGTTGCCGGGTGGACCCGGACAGATCACGCAAAAGGCTTTGGCCTTGCAGGAAAGTATGCAGCTTCAGCAACAGATTGAATCCCTGATTGCTCAGGATAGTTTAAGCGCTCAAGACAGCATTGCACTGGAAAAAATGGTCGGTCGCCTACAGAAGCTAACTATTCAAAAATAATATTCGAATTACAGACATATGAAAATCAATTTCAATCAACCCAAGTACATTCTTCCGCTGATCATTCTGCCCTTTCTTTGCTTCTTCTTCTGGGTTTACAACAGCATGAGCGGGGATCGTGAGCAAGAAGTGAAAGACCAGGCAGGTATGCAAAATCAAGTCGGAAATGCTTCCGCTGAAGTGCAGAAAAGTGCTTTTGACGATAAGCTTGATGCTTTTACCGAGCAGTTTAAACAGGCTGATGGCAATAGTGCGGTCAATGCCATTAACGGAGATACTTATAACCTGGATTCAATTGACCAGCTGATGAAACAGCGTTTCAATACCGGGCCACCTGGTAGTCCAGCTGGTTTACCTTATGCTGCTGGAATGACTGTTCAGCAACAGGGTTTGAACAGGCTTTCTACTCAGGATCAGGCGCTGGCCGATGCACTTGCTCAGCTTCGGAATGGTTCCGGATTCAATCAGGCAAATGCTTTTTCGCCCTACACTTCCGGATATCCGCAGCAAACTTATCCGCAAGAATTGCCTGCGGTTAAAGAAAAAGATCCGATGGAGCTTTTCAAAGCGCAAATGAAATACATGGATAGTATCGGCAAAGCGGCCGACCCGGAGTACCAGGCGGAGCTGAAACGCCAGAAAGCGGTTGAGAAGGCTGAACAATTGAAGAGTAATACGCCTCTGCTCAATGTGACCAAGGTGTCAGAAAATTCATCGGTTTTTAATACCGTTAAACCGGGTAAGCCGGATAATTTTATCACAGCTGTAATTGATGAGAATGTGACGGGTTATGCGGGATCCCGGATCCGTTTAAGGTTGCTGGAGGATATTCGTGCCGGGAAAACACTGGTCAAAAAAGGAACTTATTTATATGCCCTGATCAATGGATTCGGGGATCAGCGGGTGACCCTTTCAGTGCGCTCTATTCTGCAGGATGGAAAGATCCTGCCGGTAAAACTGGATCTGTATGATACGGACGGCTTGCCGGGACTGTATGTTCCTGAATCTGCGTTCCGGGAGTTCACAAAAGATCTGGGCGGCAATTCCATGCAGGGCGTTAACCTGCAAGGTAACAGTACCGATGCCAACCAGTTCCTGATGAGCAGCATTGATAAAATGTTTCAGTCTACTTCAGCGGCTATTGCTTCGCTGATCCGTAAGAACAAAGCTAAAATCAAATACAATTCCTATATCTACCTGATTGACCCTGAAGCGCTGCAAAATGCCCAACAGGGTTATTAGTTCAGATTCTTCGTTTCAATGATTCCATTATTCATGGAGTCAATTATTCAACAATTCATCCATTCAATATTTCATTATGAAAACCAGATTTCTATTTCTGGCTGTTCTCTTTTTGACAGCCTTTTCTTTTACTGCTGTGCAGGCTCAAACCCTTCCTGTCATTGACCTTCCGGAAAATGTATCACTGCATTTCATTTCTCCCGAACCGATCCGGTATGTAGACATTTCTACTGAATCCATTTCGGGCGATTTACCCATTGAAAAAGTACTGAGGATCAAACGTATTGCGGATTCCCTATTGTCTCCAGCTGCTGCCGATTTGCAGGCCGAAACCATTGTGACGATAGCGGCTGAAAGTTTCATTGCGCAGTATAAGATCCGATACATTCCCCAGCAAGCCGGAATAGAATTTCAAACTCGGATTGATATTCTTCCTGAACACATGAAGCCTTTGGAAAGTGGTATAACGCTTTCCAGAGTTCAACTGGAGAAACTAGCATCGGGTTTATTGTTCAAAAAATTGGAAAGAGATATTGCCCGAACCAAGGCATTTGGTATTGAAGGAAATGTCAATCATCTGGCGACCTTCAGCGATTACATTTTTATTGATGTTGGCTATCAGAACAAAACAAACCTGAAATTTGATACTGACGAGGTGCGCTTTAAGATTGAGGATGAAAAGGTTACTAAAGCATCTACCGTTCAGGCGATAGAAATAAAACCAGAGTATACCTTATTTAAAAATCCTGCATTTCGAAAGAATTTCCGGAATGTATATGTCTTTAAAAAGTTCAGCTTTCCAGGACAAAAAATATTGAAAATTGAGCTCAACGAAAAGCAGATCAGTGGACGGGTGATTCTGATGAAACTGAAGTATAAAGATCTGCTAGAGGCGGATGTGCTATAATTACAACTCTTGGTTTTACAGATTTTCAACTGTTAAAAAATGCCGAGCAATATATCTTTCATTTTGGCGATTTATTTGTATTTTCCACGATACTATTTTTTAATATGCCAAACTATAATTACCACGTTTTATCTCCAACTGAATTCGAAAATCTAGTGAGAGATCTCATTCAAAGACAAGAAAAAATTACCTTGGAGAGTTTCAAAGAAGGTAAAGACTCAGGGATAGATTTACGGTATGCTAAAGCAAAAAGAAAAAGTATCATTGTACAGGCTAAAAGATATAAAGACGACTATGACGTACTCTACAAAAAGCTAGAAAAAGAGGAACTTCCTAAGGTAAAGAAACTCAAACCTGGGCGATATATTTTAGTAACTTCTGTAGGATTAACACCTAATAATAAGACAGCTATTCTTAATTTATTTGGTGGTTTTATTAAAAGTACAGCCAACGTTATAGGTAAAGATGACATTGATAACCTGCTAGGTTTGTACCCAGATTTAGAAAAAGCACATATTAAACTATGGCTAACTAGTACAAATATCATGCAGGAAGTATTGAACAGTAAGGAATACAACCAATCACGCTTTGAACTAGAAACCATTAACGATGAAATCCGCTTTTATGTCCAGAACGATAGTTTTGAACGAGCCCAAAATATAATATCAAAGGAAAAATTTGTCGTAATATCAGGCATTCCAGGTATTGGAAAAACAACATTAGCTAGAATGCTTGCATTCAGATATCTAGCGGACGGATATGAAGAATTTATTTATATTTCCGGTAATATCGATGATGCATTAACATTATATTCACCTGAGAAAAAGCAGGTTTTCTTTTACGATGACTTTCTCGGTGAAAACTTTTTGTCAGATAAACTATCGAAGAATGAAGATAAACGAATTCTAGCTTTTATAAATAAAATAAAGAGGGAATCTAACAAGATTCTTATCATGACAACTAGGGAATACATTCTCAGGCAGGCTGAAACAACCTACCCCCTTATGGAAGAATTAAAATCTGCCAAGGCTACTTTGGAACTTTCAGATTACACACCACTAATTAAGGCTCAGATTTTATTCAATCACCTGTTCTTCAATAACATTAACCCAGATTACCTAGAAAACATTATCGACGATAGTAATTACTTTAAAATTATCGGACATAAAAATTATAGTCCCCGCATTATTGCTGCAATCGCCAAGGATAAAATTTGGGACAAAGTAGGGCCTTCTGATTTTACAACGGAAATACTTAGCTTTTTAGATAATCCATTTAAAATCTGGGAGAATGTTTTTAATACAAAGATAAGCCAGCTTTCTCAGACTATTCTGCTTGTACTTTCTATTTCAGGTGTTCCGATGTTAATTGACGATCTTAAGTATAGTGTTGAAGCTAATAGGTCATTTTCTGGTCCAGAATTCAAGCTGGCAATAAAGGAACTAGAAAACACTTTTATTCTTACAAATGCTGATAAAAACGGTGTCATCGCCGTTGAGTTTCAAAACAATTCTATCCTAGATTATTTATTAAACTATTTAAAAACGAACAGATCGGAATTGCTCAAACTTTTGAACAACATAAGGTTTATTAGTCAAGGTTTTACTATGTTTTCATTTCCGAAAAGGGAGGCGGAATCCGGTGTAAGATTGATTCAGGAATTTACGCCTATTGATCATGATGATGCAACAATAACGTCGTTTAAAAATGTACTTTCCGAAAAGCTTGAAGAGCTATTCTCATCATGTAAAATATTTAAGAGCAGTTTGTTGGATGATAATTTCAAATGGAATAAAATTGATGACAATCGATTTGAGTGGTTAGCAAGAACTTTTGAGCTATTTGACTTGGAAAAAGACGAAAAGTATCGTTCCAAATTAATCAGCATTATTTCTGCTATTGATCCTTATGAGTTAAAAATTGATCGAGAATTTACTCCTATTTTACACTTACGTTATCAGCTCGGTGATTATTTAGAAACCGACGTTCCAAAGTTTATTAAAGCCGCTGGAAACAACATTGAAGATTTTGACGCTCTAGGACGCTTTTGTCAGATTGGCGACCCTTACAGATCAGAGTTTATTGATTACGTCAAAAGTCCAGAAGGCAAAGAATTAAAAGAGAAAGCATTGGAATGGTGCCAAATTGAATTCGCTAAGGGTTTGTCACCAACTTTTAATCCTCCTCCAACAGACTATTTTACTCGAATTTTTTATAAGGCTGAAATGGAAAGAATTTGTGAAGAAATCAATTACATCAGCGATCGCCTCGGACTTGGAGTAAATTTGGATAGTGAATATCATAAAGAATACGTCCGCTACAAATTGAAACAAAATGCTAAAGTTGAAGACTCTACTGCGGATAACGAGGCTCAGGAGGTTGCTGCCGTCATAAAAGATTTGTTCAAGTCACTAAAACACTAACTAAAATGTACCTAAAGATTTTGCTCGCAATGTAGTTTCCTGATAGTTTTATCTAACTCAGATATATATTTAACCAGACATTTGTGAGTATAGCAAGACTTTAATTGATGTAGTCAGTGTACAAAAAAAGTAAAATATTTCCAATCAATTGGAGGATGATTTTTTTTGGACTATATAAAATTTATGGAAAAACAAATTTCCAAGAAATGATAGAAGCACTAAAATATTAACATTCCCGTAGTTCAATTTCCTCCATATTGAACAGTTTGTCTAAATACCACAAAAGGCGTCCAAATGGAACGCCTTTTGTATTTTTTTAGAAAAAGCCGCTTAAACTATTTTGTTCCTCGTCATATTCCAGCTCATCAATGTGATAAATCTGTTCACGGTCATCATGCTGAATGCAGACCATACCAATTACGTCATTATCCATTGGGATTTGATAGCCTTTTTCACGTGTGGCTTTCACGATCATAAAATCTAACATTTGATTTGTCTCGTATCGATCTTTTGTTTTCTACGATTTGTAGCGACTGCTACATTACAAATATAAGAAAGATTAAAACACAAAGCAAATCGCTGAATTTCCAGACTTTACCGCCTAAAAATGCACATCAAAATCTATGGAAGAAACCAGAGAAATTCAGAAGCTTCACGGCTTCTTACAATGTACCATTTACCTGATGGTCATCTTCGAGATCATCATTTTCGTTTTTGCAGAAGCCCCATTTTTGGGGCTTTTTTCGTTTATAGTGGAAAAGCTCCGGCTGATCCCAATTTATCATAACCTGCTTTACAGCAAATTTGCCACACTAACATTGATCTGCCTGGTCAGCATTGGCACGCTTTCTAAAAAGAAAGTTGACCTGGATCCCAAAAAGCATATCCTTCTTCCGCTCAGTTTAGGACTGCTACTTTTCTTTGGCAGTCTATGGTGCTGGAACCGGCCCTCCTCTCTGGTGTTCAATTCGACCAGTTGGTATAACCTCTATTATATATTGTGTTCCTTGCTGGGTGCGCTGGCGATTAGCCTTTCCATGGACAACATTTCCAAGATGATCCGTTCAGGGCTGGGAAAAGACAAGTGGAATGTAGAGCAGGAAAGTTTCATGCAGCCGGTTAAAAAGGTGGTCACGGACAGTTCGGTGAATATCCCCATGCAGTTCTATTACAAAGGAAAAGTCCACGATGGCTGGCTAAATCTCTGCAACATCTATCGATCGTGCTTGATAGTGGGCACGCCTGGCTCCGGGAAATCCTTCAGCCTGGTCAACCCTATCATCAGGCAGCTGATGGCAAAGGAATATTGCCTCTGTGTTTTTGACTTTAAATATCCGGACCTGGGTAAGATCCTCTATTACCATTTCCTGCTGGCCAAACAGCAGGGCAAATGCAGGAATTATACTTTCCATGTAATCAATCCTACGGAGCCAGAGAAAAGCAGGCGGATCAACCTGTTTCGAAAGTCCTGGTTACAAACTTTGGGTGATGCTTCTGAAACGGCGGAAGCTCTAGTTGAGGCGATGAAAAAAGGTGATAAATCCGGTGGCAGTGATCAGTTTTTTACCCAATCGGCGATTAACTTTTTAGCTTCCTGTATCTTCTTTTTCAGCAAGTATAAGGATGGAAAATATTCCAGCTTTCCGCATGTATTATCTTTTCTGAACCGCAGCTATGAAGAGATCTTTAAGGTATTGTTTACCGAGCCAGAACTGGCTTCCCTGCTCTCCCCTTTCCGCAGTGCTTTTCAGGCCAAAGCCTTTGAACAACTGGAGGGACAGATCGGAACGCTAAAGATCTTCATCAGCCGTCTGGCAACAAAGGAGACTTTCTGGGTATTTTCAGGTGATGATTTTAACCTGAAGATCTCTGATCCGAACGAACCAGGTGTGCTGGTTTTGGCCAGCAATCCCAATACGCAGAACATCACTTCTGCTTGTTTTACGGGTATTGTCAACCGCATGTGCAGGTTACTGAACAGTCGGGGTAATCGTCCCTGCGGTCTGATTGTAGATGAGGCGCCTACGCTGTATTGTCATAAAATCGAAAACGTAATTTCTACCGCCAGGTCCATGCGTTTTGCAGTGGTTTTGGCGCTACAGGAATTACCCATGCTTCAGCAGCAATATGGCAAAGATACAGCCGCTGTGATTACTTCTGTTGTCGGTAATGTGCTTTCAGGTTCTGTCCGCAATAAAGATACCCTGGACTGGCTGGAACGTTTGCTGGGCAAGTCCAAGCAGATCAGTGAAAACCTGTCGATTGACCGCAACAAAACCTCTACTTCTTTAAACGAGCGCATGGAAGCGCTGGTCCCGGCAGGTAAGATCGCATCACTGAATACGGGTGAAATTGTGGGGCTGATTGCGGCAGAGCCTCAGGAACATTATGACGGCAAATATGAAACTTCAGCTGTTCACTGCCGGGTGAACCTCGATAAACAGGAACTCAAAATTGAAGAGGAGAATTATCCGGAGATGCCTGTTTTCTATGACTTCGGCAGCAGAAAAGAAGAAATCCTGATGGGCAATTTCCTCAGGATCAACCAGGAAATTGAAGACCTGGTGAACGCATTTTAATCATCTTAAATACTTTAACTCATGACAAAAGAAAAACCATTCCACGAGATGGTGGCTGATAAACTATTGGCCCAGCTCGAAGCTGGTACTGCGATGTTCCAGAAATTAAATCCTGATCAACCGATCATCGCTTTTATTAAGCCTTTTAATCCGCATACCAATAGGGAATACAATGGCAACAATGCGCTTTGGTTAGCGATGCAGCAGTACAATGATCCGCGCTGGCTGACGATGAGGCAAGCGAACATCATCGAAGCAAAAGTGCCTAAGGGTTCAAAGGCTACCTTGATCAGTTTTATGAAAGAAGTTGATGGAGTCAGTACGCCTCAGAAGGCCTGGGTATTCAATGCCCAGCAGCTGAGCAATATGCCTTCGCTGGCGGAATCGCTAGAAAGATTGCAGGAGCATAAGGCTGCTTTGGCCCAGCAGAAAGAAGCTGATATCGAAGCGGCTCCCCAGGTGCTGGTCGCCGGTGAGGAAGTAGGCTACAACAATACTACCTACAAAATTGTCGATGTGCTCAAGCGTGGCCAGGTGAAGATTGAAGATCTGGCTACTGGTGAAAAAACTAAGATTTCTGTAGAGGATGGCTTGTATAAGTCGCTGCTCCAGGCTAAATATCAACCAAACCTTTCTCTGGGCCAGCAAAACGCACAAGGTCAGGAAGATCATGTCGCCGTTGGTCCGGATCAGGACAATACACAGGATCAGTCGCAGCGGACTGGCCTGAGGCGATGAGCAATTATTGAATCTATAAATTCTAAATGATGATGAACAAACCTATTTTTAAATCAGATGAGTTGCCAATGTCAGAGTTTAAAACACTTGGCTTGGTGAAAAGCGGGGTCCTATTAATCGGTAGTGAGGATCTGCAGGCGTTATTAAACGGACGCAGAACGGACATCAAAGAGTTTCATGACCTGCAGCTCGGCAAATCAACTGTTCCAAGGATCGATGCGAAGCTTTCTTTATTTCGCAATGAAGAAGGTAAAGTAGAATTGCGGATGCATCCGATATACCATCAGCCGGATTACCCCATGGAGCTGACCGATGTGGAGGCAGAGCAGCTGATCAATGGAGAAACTACTTCGATCTACAGGGAGATTAAAAAACCGGGTGAACCTGATAAAGTGTATTTGTTTGAGTTTGACTCGGAAACCAATGAGTTCATCCGGACTGAGCCGGATAAACTGGTGATACCTGAAAGCATAAACGATGAATCGCTTACAGCGGCGCAGAAGGAAAAGCTTCGAAAAGGTAAAGAAGTGGAACTCGCTGATGGTACGAGGATCCGGTTTACCGGAGTGGATTCCCTTCCCTTTCGTGCGAGTAAATATGCGCTGGTGGCTTCATTACTGCTTGATGGTGGTGTTTCTTTTATTTTGTATAAAGGGATCCGGGCTTTGACCGGGACGAAACAGGCAGAAAAAGAAGCGGCATATGGTCAGGGTTACCGAAATGCGCTAGAAGATCTGAAAAAGGCGGAGCAGGAAGTAGAGAAAAAATCCGCTGGCGTTGTAAAGGAAAAAGAAACCATTGAGGAAACAAGAGGTTACACACGTTCAGGCCGCTCACGTTAGTGAAGCGGACTGGCGGGGCATCAGCCATGTGGTTTTCTGTATCGGTGCTGGAGACGTTCAGAGTTTTGTAACTCGTTACCGCAGCAGCTTTCCTGATTTGGGAAGGCTGCTGTTTTTCTACGTGGGGAACATTCCCAATAGAAGTGTTATTACGGGTTTAGCACTACAGATCAAATACCGGAAGGTCATCATGGCAATGCCTGATGATTTGCTGGGTCGAATCATGGGCATAAAAATCGCGATCTGGCTGAAACAGAAAGCTGTAAAGATTAGTTACCGCAAAGATGGTTTCGTTGATATTCACTATGATGGAAGGACATACTTCTTCCATGAGGACAAAATCTCCTTAAGTGCTTTTGAGAAAGCAGTGGGATTGCGCTTAAAAATCAGGTCCTACCAAATTCGCTGTTGAATTTTAATGTTCGTGTGTTCCTGATTGCGCGGGAACCGTTATGATCTGAGTTGCTGTTGTGATGCTTTTTTTGATCTGCGGTTTACTCCCCAGATGAACAGTATCCAGGCTACGCCCGCAAGTCCATACCCGATCCAGATGTTTCCGCTGTTTAATCCTGCCATCATCGCTCCGCTTGAAAATATCAGGGTGATTAAACACCATAATGTTGTTTTCATATCCTATAAAATTTAGTTTAGATGTGATCAGGCCTGCGGTATTCGGCTTCTTCGGTTCACATTAGACCCCGATGGTACTGTAAAAATACCGAAATTATTTATTTTCTGCAAGGTTGTGTTTGCGGTTGACCTGCTTTTCATCCTCAGGATAATGGAGTCTTCCGCTGTCCAGGAGTTTGTTTTTATATTCAATCAGCGTACTGACTCCGATGTTGAGGAAGGAGGCGATTTTTTCGTTGTTGAGGATCTTGTTGGCTACAAGCATTTTGGGGTATTGCTTGTAAAATGCTTCAACCAGATCGATTCCTTTTACGGAGAATAGTTTTTTAAGCTGGAGTTCTTTTCGGTTATGACTGGAGATGATCAGTGATGCCAGTTCCCTGGTTTCAGGAAACAGCTTATATACTTCTTGCATTTGCCTGTGGGTGATGTAAGCAACAAATGTTCCTGCAGTGGCTTCTATGACAAATTCTGAAGGTGTTTGTTGCATGAAGTCCGGACCTGCTTTGATTTCATCTGCTTCAATGATGCTCAGGATGCGGACATTCCCTTTCTTGTTCAAAGCGGATTGGGTGATGAATCCTTCTGAGATGAACATGGCTTTATCTACTTTATCATCGATGTAATAGAGAATGGTGTTTTCAGCATAATAGATACCTTGCCGTTTCATCACAGTTCTCAGGTACTCGAACAGTTTTGGGTTCTGCGGTTTGACGGATTGGAGTGCCTTGAACATGCGATCAAGTATAGGTTCTATATTGTGCATTCTAGCTGCTGGATGTTTTTCATGTTTGAATTTAGCTTTGTTGTTACCTGTCTATTGCCTTGGTTGCAGAAGTCCTACCCTAATCTCCACTTCCGTGGCAAAGGTCTCGAGCTCATCAGCCAACTGTCGTAAAAGGATTCCTTTTAGCTCCCACTGCTCTAGTTGCTTTTTGACGTTCCTTAAGTCTTGTTTTGCAAATTCATAGAGTGTTTTATAATCAGGCTGGTAGTCTTCAGGGATCTTATTCATAGCTGGTTGATTTTCTGTTTTAAATAAAGAGCGGGCGGGTGTTGAAATTAATAACGCTCAAATTGTTAAGTTAACCCCGCCACACTCTTATGCTTTGAAATCCATTTTTAAGAATTGAGAGGGATAACCACAACCCTCCCAAAAATTTCTTACGATATGGAGCGATTTAACATTTTTGGCTATTTCAAAGGAATATTGAATTCGATTTCTTCTGGTGGTAGACATTGCTGGGAGTCGCAGGCCATGAACTCCACCGTACCAGATAAACTTGTCTTCACATATGGCTTTTTCAGCTTCACGATCTGCACAAACTCTACTTTATTATCATAAGACCATACATCTACGCCGAACTCCTGTGAGGCTTCTTTATGCAGTTTGCCCAGCTCCTTTACTTTGCCGCCAAGTAATAGCAGAGGATTAGGCTTAAACTTAATTACCGTAGGCGATGGTCCGCCTTCGGGTGTCGCCTGACTATAAATGTGCCAGCCTTTATCTATCATAGCTGTCATTCTTACTTCGTACAAACCAACCTTACCTTTTATCGGCATAGATGTGAAAGTCCATTTCACTGGTCTTAAAATTTGGGCTTTCAACCCGCTCATCCCACAAAACAGCAGGAGGATCAATAACGTTCGTTTCATTCTCTAAGATTTATTCCCTATCAATTCTTAGTCTATTCGGTCTGTTCGCCAGTTCCAAAGCCGTGTGATAAACCAGCTTCACACGCTTTACCAGCGCATCAAAGTCAATCTTATCTATTTCGTCACTTGGCCGATGATAATCATTGTGAGTTCCGTTAAAATAAAAGATCACCGGAATCCCATGTTTGGCAAAATTATAGTGGTCAGAAGCGGTAAAGTAGAAACGTGGATTCCCTTCTACACCAACCTCCAGCTTCAAACCTACATTATCAGCGTTCACTTTCTTACTAATGCTATCCAATTCAGAACTGATCAACCCGGCACCGACTGTATACACATAGTTGTTATTGCCCTCACGTTTTTCTTCACCTCTGCCAATCATGTCCATATTTAGATTAACAATCGTATTTTCAAGAGGTACAACAGGATGTTCTGAGTAATAGCTCGAGCCCAGTAGTCCCATTTCCTCACCCACAAAAGTGACAAACAAAATGCTTCTTTTAGGTCCCTTACCTGCTTTTTTTGCCTTTGCAAATGCCTCGGCAAGCAACAAAACACCTGTAGTACCAGATCCGTCATCATCAGCGCCATTCATGATGTGGTCAACACCATCTTCACTCTTTGTCCCTCCAATATGATCGTAATGACTACTAATTACCAACACTTCTTTTTTCAACACAGGATCAGATCCTTCTAAATAACCGATCACATTTTCTGCTCTTAAGGGCTTTTCTTGAGTATAGCAATCTAGTTTTATAGGAATTTTAAATTCTTGTAGTACCGGGACCAACCCATATGGCACTTCTTCTACTATGGTATGAACAGAACGATTACCACTTGACAGTATAATATTTACAGCTGCTGTACCCATTTTGATAATTGGTAATTCGAGATTACCCGCATCACTGTATATCTTAGAGCTCTTTTCCAGAGATCTTGGCTTTCTGAGCCCACGACGATACTTCGCGGAAAAATCATTTATTTGATCGAGAGTTTTGTCTACCACGATCAGTCCACTCACATTTTTCCCTTTAAAATATGCTATTTTCTTTTTAAAATCTAAAAGATTACTATCCATAAGTGTCATGATAATTTTTCCCGAGAGATCTTTACTTTCATATGCCTCCGCTCCTTTAGTCTTAAAGCTATAGGCTGCAAGGAATATAGAAGGCTGTTCAAGATGAATTCCTTTTGGTAGGTAACAATTAGATTCTCCCATTGTAAAATCCTTTTCTGCAACCATACGATTCTTACCGATCTTTAAAGAAATGTAACGACGGTCATACACAAAGCCCAGGGATTGAAAATATTTACCATAAATAGGCCCTTTTAGTCCCTGATATTTAAACTGGTTTCTGATATAATTCGCAGCCAACCATGCGCCTTTAGTTCCGGTATATCGTCCTTCAAATCTATCCGAAGCTATAATAGACAAGTGCCTATAGGCATTTTGATTGTTAACAGTCTGTTCCAGATAACTAATTTTGTTATTTTGCGAAAATACAGGTAAAGACAACAGTGCAAACAATAATATGGTTGTTATATTCTTCATACTTCACTCAATAATTAATTTATTTACCTAGTAATTCTTCCAGCTTTCTATCTAATTCTTCCCCTCTTAAACTACCACCAAAATTTGAAACATTCGAGGTTGCACAGTCAAAGGCTATAAGTTTCCCCTCTTTATCGACTAAAATATATGCAGGTATAGCACCTAAACTAAATGCCTGTGTTACATTCTGACTAATTTCAAGTACATGATCCCATTGTGTTTTATCATCTTTAATTGCCTTTTTCCAGTCGGCTTCTCTTTTATCCGAGGAGATTCCGAGAATACTAAATCCTTTATTTCTATACTTTTGATATACGCTTTTAAGTTTAGGAATCTCTGCCCTACATGGTGAACACCATGATGCCCAACAATCAATTAAGGTATATTTATTATTCCTAATTAAACCATGGAGCTTCTCTATTTTTCCTTCAATACTTTTCACTTGGAAATTAGGGATCAATCCACCTCTTACGACGTGTCTGGCTTGAATTGCTATTCTTAGTATATCACCGTAGTAGCTTTGCTTTACTTCTAGAGTAAAGGAATTATAAATTTCCGCAATCAGTTCAGATGTCATCAATCCCAAGAAATTCCTCATAACATATGGCGCAAGAAGTGAAGTTTTGTGTTCCATTATCCATCTAGTTAATTTATTTACGAATTCCTGTTTTACCGAGTCCACTAAATTATTGGATTCTTCAATTGCCGTCTTAGTTTCTGATTCTTTTTGAACTTGGGATATATCAGGATTATTTCTGATATCGTTAATTTTGACATTTAATTTCTGTAAAGATTGGTTCATTTTTAGGTCAAAGTCTTTGGTTAGTGTTACTCTAACCTCCTCATATTCATTTTGTTCTACCGATCCTAACACTGATATGATTTTTTCTCCTATTGTACCTTTTACAGAAATTGGCTGGTTACTTAGAAATATTGCAGTAGTTCCAACTTTAGTTATAAGTGTATCAAATTTAATAAAATGGAAACGTCCATTTGAGGATAATTTTTGCCTGAATACCACACGATTACCCTCTGATAAAGCATAATCTACGGTATCTCGTTCTTGTGTGGTCAAATACACCTTACTTCTATCCGGTAAGCCTTCGAATGTACACGATAGAATGTAACTGTCGTTTTTTTGAGATGATCCCGAAAAGGGTAAAAATGTCACTAAAAGTATAACTAATAGCAAAAATCTAAGTAAATACATATTTTTTATTTTTTTTCTCTAAGTACAAAAACTGGAAGTAGCCTCTTTTCTTCACTTACCTTCAAACCATATTTTTTTAATTCAAAATTTAACAACTGATAATCATTTTTAACACAATGAAATATCATATCTACTTTTTTTGACCCATCAATTCCAGTCTCATCAATAAATACAGGACCTTCCTTCTGATCATTCAAAGAGGTTAAATATTTAGACAAAGCTGCTTTAAATGGAAAGTTACTTATAATCAAACCTCTATTAGACTTCGTATTTTCATACAGCTCCGGCCCTCCTTTTGTCGATAGATTGCTATAATCCTCGGTTCGGTATAATACAATACACTTCAATTCCCTAAGCTCCAATTCACCTTCCATCTTGAACACTTTTTCTAGATCTTCTTTTAGAATGTTTCTAGATTTTAGATCATAAATTGAAGCCATTCCCGGATAAGATAGTTCATATAGAAAATGAGCATTTCGATAATAACGTTCAATCTCCATAGCGGAAGCGTTGTTATTAGGTTGATAATATGGAGTGTGCTGATCGTCAATAATTACTTTTATATCATAATCTATGTTATAAGCTAGTCGATAAAGACTGAGAAGATCTAAACCTATTCGTTTTCCAATTATCTCACCAGTTAATGGATTAACAATATCACTAAAAGTTTTTAAGCCTAAGTGATACAACGATCTCATTAACATAGAGTAGTATGGTGCCTCTAAATCAATTAGTGAATTTTGGGTTCGAATTGTATCTATGTCGTTTTCCAATTGACTCTGATTGAAAATTTTTGAAAATGAGAGAACATATTTACTCAACTCGCCATTGTTTATTAGCAACCTCGGATAATATGCTTCTTCATTGGATAATTCTAAAGGTTCCTTATTTACAATATTAAGTGGATTGCCAGCAATCAGATTTTTAACGTTTTCAGAAGTTGCAAATTCATCAGTGGTCATTCCTCTAACTATTCCGAATTTGTCTATCCACACTTGATAAGGTTCTCCCCGATGAGGAAAGAGCTCATTAAGTTTATGATTACTAAATTCCATCGGCAATTTACTACTTTTGACAATCACGGAATTTTTAAAAAGATGAGAGAAGTTTTCAATGGATTGCCAGGTAACCATCAATACTTCAAGATCATTCTTAAATTCATTCCTTAAACCTTCCATTTTTGGCATACCAGCAATACAGCCTCCACACCCATGGTTCCAAAAGTCTAATATTAAGCCCTTACCCTTGAAATCTGAAAGTCTCGCTTCTTTTTTATGGTAGTTATACATTTGATTTAAAAAAATCAAAGGAATAGTATCGCCTACTTTAAGGCGTTTAGAACTTTGTTGCACGTCATCTGATGTATTTTTTTGAGCAGTACCAGGTAATGAAATCAATAGCACTGCTGCCAGTATAAAGAATTTTAGTTGTTTCATATGTCTTAATTGTATGTTCCGCAATTTTAGCGCTACTTCCAACCGGGGTTTTGATCCATCCCAGTTTTTTCGATCACCTCTTTAGGGATTGGCATAGTATATTTATAACTATTCGGCTCGATTGTATAAGTTGTTCCATTGACAACCCTTTTAAGGGTTATTGCAAACCTAGGATCCCGGTTCAATCTTCTCAAATCACTCCAGCGTACACCCCGTAAAAGCAATTCCTTTTTCCGCTCTTTCAATACCTTTTGTAAAGCATCATTTGCATCGTCAGCCGAAACATCTGTATAGTCTCCAACCCATCTGGTTTTCAGTAATTTATTTAAATCTACCATTGCATCTATTAATCTACCGGCCCGGGCGTAACATTCTGCTCTGATCAAGTAAATCTCATCTGTAGCTAAACCTGAAAAACAATAATTAAACCCTTGTCCACTATAAGTTCCTTTATAATTAACGGAACTATTACTAGCATTGATATTAAAAAAGGCCTTCTTTCGTAAGTCGTTATCAGCATAACTATCATACAAATTCCTGTCAATTTCAAAGTTATAAAAGGAAGTTGCATTGTAAGCGGCACCACTTGAGTAAAAGATAATCTCCGAATTGTATCCTAAAAACGGGTTTAATTCACCATAAGTACCCAGTGTAGAATAATTGAGCAATGTATCGTAACTATTTAAGCAGAAACTGGCATTTAGCTCTGCCTGATCATATTTTTCCATGCTCAAATAGCATCTAGCCAGAAGTGCGTAAACTGACTGTTTAGAAGGCCTTGTTCGATACTCAGGACTTTCAGGTAGAAGGTCTTTGGCTGTATTTAAATCAGCTATAATCTGATCATAAGTCTCTTGCAAACTGCTCCGTTTGCTTGGATTACTAACATCAGACGTTAGACGTAAGGGAATTCCTAGTTTCTGCTGCGCATTACTTGCTTCAAAAGGTGGTGCAAAAATTTGAGCCAATTCATAGAATGCATGGGCTCTGTGAAAAAGTGCTTGCCCCTTTATATTTCTTAGTTCAGTATCTTCTGCAGGTGTATGTACTTTTATTTTTAATATTGTCTCCAACACCAAATTCGCATAATGAACTCTTCGATAACTACCTTTATCACCTGCGTTAAAACTCCAATCCTGACTTGTTCGAAAATTTGCATCATACGTCCATGTATAGGCCGTTCTCTCGTCTGGAAGCGAATTCAGCAGATTTTGATCAATAATAAAATGACTATCTGAAGCTACTTCGCCTAAGCCTGGGGTACCAGTGTTCATAGCATTAGCATTGTCCATTAATGCTTGGAGGTCTTCTAAGGTAGTTGGTACAGCCAACGATTTGTCGCTTTTCACATCGTACCAATTGCTTTTTTTGCAAGAATATGCCGTACAGATAAGCAATAAATATAATATTACGTTTATATATTTTTTCGTTTTCATCATTCTTACGATTAAAAATTTACATTTAAACCAAAAGCTAAATTTCTAGGCTGAGGCGTCATTCCAAAGCTGTAAGCATCGGGATCGATTCCTTTTTTATTCGCTCGCCACAAAATCCCGAGATTATTCGCATATAGATAGAGTCGAATTCCACGTAGAGGTAATCCCTTAATTACACTGCGATCCAAATCATAACTGAGCCGAATATCCTGTAATCGGATATGATCAGCCTTTTCAATAGTAGCATCAGAATTTTTAAAAGCTATGTCTCTTATCGAATCGTATCCAGTTGTAGGCTTAGATGGTATTGTCGTTTTCAGTTCATCGCCTGGCTGTTGCCAACGAATAGCATAGTCTGAATGCGACCTCCAACCGTTGTTAATTAAGTCAACATAATCTACAGTTGGCCGTCTAAAAACATGTCCAAAACGATAAGTTATATTAGCTGAAACCGAGAATGATTTATATCTAAATTCATTTCGAAATGCACCATAAATTGTAGGATTAGTTTGTCCGTTATATATGAGATCTTCAACTTTTGCATTTGGTAAATTAGCGTAATTAGACACCGAATCTGCAAGTATAATCCTTGGGTCTCCATTAGTCGGATTGAGTTTTCCAAATCGATAGCTGTATAAATAATTAACGGGAGCACCAATTTTTGGAATATTACCTAGAACTAATGAAAAAGCATCCGTTGTCGCCAAAATATCGCCGTAATCCGTAATCTTATCTTTATTGATACTCAGCAAAATAGAGGTATTCCAAAATAATCTACCTGTTAAATTCTTTGTATTTAAAGTAAAATCCCATCCTCTACCGTTCATACTAGCATAGTTACCACTGTAGCTTACTACACCAGTTGTTGGCTCAGTTACAATTGGCCCTAATAGGCCTTGTCCTCTCTTATTATAATATTCAATGCTGCCCTGAATTCTTTCGTGTGCTAAGGTAATATCTACTCCAATATTTATAATTTTCACCTTCTCCCAACTTAAACCTGGATTATTAGGTGTTCTCAGTTGACCAAATAATACCTGTCTAGACGGCACGTATAAGTCCACTGGGTCTTGATATTGGAAGGTGGGGAAACTTGTTGCGCCAGAAACAGTATTCCCTGTGTAGCCATAACTTGCCTTAAACTTTAATTGCGATAACCAAGAGATTTTATAAAAGTTTTCCAAATGTGCGTTCCAAGCCAAACCTGTGCTCCATAACGGTGTTTTACGGAGATTGGCCTTTAACCCAAAAAAATTACTTTCATCGATTCTTCCACTGGCTGAAAACAAATATCTATTTTTGAAACTATAAGCAGCATTAGCGAATTGACTACCAAAGCGGGTTAGGTAGTTTCGTGGCATAAATAATTCCCCAATAATTCTTTTGTAGCTTTGTGGACGTCGAACAAAAACTGCTTCTGTAAAGCTTACGGGTTTATGAATATTAGTATTTGGATCAAAACCATACAAGTTATTAAAGTCACTTTCAGTTGTGCTTTCTCTAATTTCTGTCCCTGCAAAGGTATTAATTGAATGATTTTTCCAGGAACTTACAAAACTCAAAGTACCCCGCAGATTCCAGGCGTTAAAATCTGTAAATGTCCGTTGGACTCTATCTCCTACAGGATATGGACTTATTAAGTTTCCGTCTACATCCCTATACATAAAAATATTAATATCATTGCGAACCGCAAAGGCCTTTATCTGTTCGTATTTTTCACTTTTTGTTAATGTTCTTTGATTTTGATATTGCAACTCAGCTTGCAAGCCATCTATAAAAGTATACTTTATGCCTGCCAATATCCTAGTGTCATTATGTCTGCTGGAATTTGTTGTATAATCCAGTTCTTCCAATGGTTTGTATTGCCAATTCAGAAGTCCATTAAACCTAACTGTATCTAAATAACCAAGTCTATAGTATGGGTTAACATTTTCAATGGGATTACCGTAATTATCTGCCAACCGATCATAAATGGATCGACTATAAGAGGGTAATAAGTCTGAATACGAGATGCCAGAAGCTTTATATTCGCTCCTTGTATGAACCAAACTGGTACTTAACTCAAATTGCTTTATTGGTTTAAACGTATTCTTTAGGTTTAAAGAAAGGCGGGTGTTATTAGCTTTAATATCTTGCTCCAAATTCCGATCATATCCTACAGACCCGTAATAAGTAAATTTATCTGCTCCTCCGTTAACATTTAAGGCATATTGTTGGCTTATACTATTACGCAAAAGATATCTATCGATATGGTTGCGAACATCATTTTTACCCATTTCATTTAGTTGTTGTAATACCGCTGGATCACTCGCCGCACTGTAACTTGGATCTCCTGTATTACGTCTTCTTCCAGCCAAGAGTATCTCAATGGCACTAGGTAATGGACTAACAGCACCAAACTGTGGGTATAAATCATCATAAGCATTATACATTCCTGTAGAAAACTGCTCTATTTGAAAATTAATCACCTCACTAGAAGATAAATACGGAATGTAGAACAAGTTTGGTTTTTGCTGAATGCTAAAATTACTACTTACCGAAATCCGCCCAGATTGATTATACTGTCCCATTTTAGTATTGATCACAATTACCCCATTACCTGCGCGTGATCCCCAAATCGCAGATGCAGCAGCGTCCCTAAGGACTGTAATTGATTCCACATCGTTTGGATTTAACGTATTCAAATCTCCTTCATAGGGAAAATTATCAACTACAATTAATGGTTGTTTATTTGCCTCAATAGTACTTTCTCCTCGAATTCGTATCTCATTTTTAGTTGTTGACGCTTTCCCAGCTATCGGATTAGCAATTAAACCACTGGTTACATAATAAATTCTATCCAACACATTTGCCCCTATTTGTCTGTTAAACAAACCATTATCAATCTGAACAACAGATCCTGTAGATTTTCTTAAATCTAACTCCTGATAACCTGTATTATAAGTAACTTTCACTTCCTCTAATTCCCCCGTCAACTGATTCAATTTAATCTCCAAGGGCATTATAGCATCTTTCAATACAATAACCAAGATTTTATACCCCACATAAGAAATAATCAGTTTTGCGTTATCATCAACACCTTTAATTTCAAACATTCCCTTATCATCTGTTTCGTAAACCCTATCCTTCCCTTCTATTTGTACATTTGCCTTCGGCAACGGATTTCCCTCCTCATCCACCACCCGGCCCCTAATATCGCGATCAGCCCAGCGCTCAACCAGGCCATCCAGAAAGGTGGGTGGGGCTTTTGTGATGATGATGTTTTTTGTGTCTATTTCGAATCTCAGACTTTGGTCTTTTAGGCTTGTTGTTAGTACTTTTTCTATGGGTGTGTTTTGGAAGTCTGCGTTTATTGCTTTGCTGTCTTTTATGGTGGCGGCTGTGTAGATGACTGCATAGCCTGTTTGTTTCCGGATCTCTTTGAAGAGTTGTTCCAGACTGATGTTGTCTTTTTTGAGCGTGAGCTTCTGAGCAAATGAAGCTGCGCTTACCTGCATCATCGTTGCTATAAATAAAACTGTGATGAGTTTCATAATTAACAGGATTTTAGGTACATGCCGGTCTACCCAACATGGTTTTGTCGTGTATATTTTATACATTTGGTCTGCTGTTTAGAATAAAAAAATGGTTTACAAGGTCATTTTCTGTCTGATCAGTTTTAAATCAGGGGTGTTTGCTGCACTCCTGATTTTTTTATTTCTGCTCAGATTTTTTTAATCTTCTTAATCTTCGCTAGGGTCCTGTGTATGTTGTTTTTGCTTTCATTTTACTTGGTTTGGTTTAGGTTCTAGTTAATTCGAGATTGGTAATTTTTATCGTTTTTTTTGTTTGCTGTATTGCTGCTTGTTTTTGCTAGTTATTTCTTGCTGATGATGATGCTCTTTCCTTCTGCTTGCATGTTGACGTTTGCTGCTTTGCTCAGTACCCTTAGCAGGCCTAAGATGTTTTCTGATCGGGAGACGCTTCCGCCAAATACATCTTTTTTAAGTTCTTGCTGTTTGAATATGATATCTACGTTGTACCAGCGGCTGATTTTGCGCATGGCGGTTTCCATGGTTTCGTTTTCAAATATGAAGAAGCCGTTTTTCCAGGCGACTGCTTCTTCAGTGTCTACTTGTTTTATGCTGATCTCGCTTGATGCGCTGTTTACGGCCTGCTGTCCGGGTTTGAGTATATGGGCTTTGCTGTTACTGGATTTTGCATTTTTCTCTGCAACTTTTACACTTCCCTCTAAGAGTGTGGTTTTTGTGGCTGCTTCATCTGCGTAGGCCTGTATGTTGAAATGGGTTCCGAGCACTTCGACGGTTTGTTTGTCTGTGGTTACGATGAACGGATGCGATTTGTCTTTGGCTATTTCAAAGTAGGCCTCGCCAGTTAGTTCTATTGTTCTGTTTTTGAGTTTTGCGAAACTGGTCGGGTATTTTATTTCTGATGCTGCATTCAGGTAGACGATGGAACCGTCTGGTAATTTGACCCTTGTTTCTTCTCCTTGTATGGTAGTTAATGTATTGTATTCTGTGGTGGATGAGTTTTGATCGGTTACCTCATAAAGGATCTGCCCGTCTGCTGATTTGGAAATCTTCACTCCGCTCTGACTGGCGATGTTTCCGGCTAAGGCGTCATTGATCAGGATCTGTTTTCCATTGGCTAAGGTTAGCGTCGCTCCTGCTTTTCCTGGTTTGATGTTGCTGGCAATGGTGGTATCAGTGGCTTGCTCAGTTGCTGGTTTGTATAAGTAAATGCATATCCCGATGAATGCTATGACTGCAGCTGCTACGCTGATGCTTTTCCAGAGTTTGAAAGTCCGTGGTTGTTTTGTTGCGCTGTAAATGTTAAGGTCAATATTGCTTTTGATTTCGTTCCAGGTGTTTTCATCAGGGAACTGCTCGCCTTGTCCTTGTGGATCGGCCCTGTGTTCCAGTGCGCGGTAATAAGTCTCGATGAGTTTTACTTCATCAGCACTGGCCTTACCTTGCTGGTATCTGGCAATTAGCTGGTTGATCAATTCCTTTTCCATTGAATACATGTAGGGTGTATAATAGATAGGTTACATAAGCCCTGCTTTTTGCCCAGTCGTGCTAAAAAAATATTTTATTTTTTTTTAAACCCGCTGATTATTGCTCTCCGGATAGGTAAATGAGGATATGAATGATCATCATCGCAGATTTGAGGCTGGCCAGTGCCTTTCCCAAATGGTTTCTTACGGTTTTTGGAGATAGGTTGAGTAGTTCTGCTATTTCCTCGGGACTGCGGTTTTCAGTATAGCGCATTTTGTAAATGATCCGCTGCTGATCCGGCAGGTTGTTGACGATTGCTTCATAGGCTTCCAGCAACTCTTTATACAGCATTTGCTGGTCGGGGCGTTCCTTGCTTTCCAACAGGTCCGTCAGCAGTTCCTGCATGGGCACGAATTTGTCTTGCCTGGCGATGCTGCGGAGCACTAAGTTTCTGATGGAGATGAATAAATATCCGGGTAAGTTTGCGATTTCTTGATGGTTACCCTTGAGCCAAAGACTGGTGAATACATCCTGTGTAATGTCCTGTGCAAGCTCCGGATCATGGAGCCTTTTGTTGGCTTCTGCATAGACATCTTTCTTGTACTTTTCGTAAAGTAGATCAAATGCTGCTTTACTTCCAGAACGCATTTCTGCGAGCAGAAGACTATCAGATTCCGTATGTGTTTTCCCCCTTAGCACGGCGCCTAAGTTAGTATAATTCTGGTGAGTTAAAAAAATCAGCTTCGCTGTTTCCCTGATCCAATTTACAAATTTTTTCGTGTATTATCCTTATCTGCAAATAATTATCTATTGGTTTTCTTTTTGAAACGTGCCTGCTGCGTTGCCGTAGGCTGACCTTATCCTACTAACGGCTGAGAATTAAAAAGAATGCGAATTTCATGCTCCTGAATGCCTGCGAACGCATAATGCTGAGCTGTGCCCATCAACCTCCGGTACTTATATAGTTCTGCTCCTTTTTCAGGAGTCATGGCTCCGCTGCTTTCTTTTTAATCCTCCCCCCGTAAATAAAAAAGGGCTGGCAAAAAAGAGAAAAACAAACAAAATTTTTAACCTTTTAAATTGCTTTTATGAAAGCACTAACTGAATTTACCAATGTCGACAAAGCTGCACTTTTGCATCAGTTATTCCCTGAGGAGATTCCTGAATTGTTGGATTTTATCACTGGCATGTGCCAGAGCATTAAAGAAAAGGAAGCGCTTTATCGTTTTTCCTGGGATAATGGTTTGATGTCTTTTGATTTCTGGCTTCGGTTGTTAAACAGTTCTGAGTCGATGATTGCGCAGAAACGAAATTCGTTAATTAAAAGCCATCTGATTTTTTCAGAGCAGTTATTTTCTGACCATAAGGCCATCTTTCTAAACCATTGTATCAGTGTGTACACCACTGCACGGAAGCATCCCAACCCGAAATTCACTTTGTTGGTTGAGCTGTTGATTCATCCTTAATCACACTAAAATTATCAAAATGTTAAACCTTTCCCTGTACCTCAGTGCAGGGAAACTAAACCGAAAAATATGAATTTAATTAATGGGACTGATCTTAAAACCCAGTTATTGATTTGGGAAGATGCGGTATATGAAGCGATCACACTGGAGTTGGATAGACTGAACAGAACGGTTGCCATTTCAGAATTGGTATTTAATCCTTTTGTGAGTGAGATATCGGCCTACACAGATGGGATTACCCTGAATGAGCATGATGCGCCTGTGGTGGTGACTTCCTTCGCTGATACGGATGCGAAGTTGCTAAGCGATTGCATGAGCGACTCAGAGATTGACAGCTGGGGTTTACTAGGCTTACTAGATGGGCTTGAAAGTATAACTAAATAGAATACTAGCCGGGATTTCCCCGGCTTTTCTTGAATTTAGCCAGAATTCCGGAAAACTGTTATCTTAGCTGCCTTAATTCATAAAAAATGGAAAACTTCACAAAACTTAAAGAAGTGTTAGCTACTGTTGAGGCTGACGTTGAAAAATTTTACAATGCTGGTAACAGTGCTGCTGGTACACGTGTACGCAAAGCCATGCAGGATCTTAAAACCCTTGCTCAGGACATCCGTATTGAAGTTACAGAGAAGAAAAACGCAGGTAAATAAATCAACATTGTTTTGGGAAAACCCCGGATTTGTTTGTGCAGATCAGGGGTTTATTTTTTATTCGCCTTCCTCAGTCGATTGCCCGTTCACTTTTGTGATGTGAACGCCGTCCACAATCGCTGCATCCTTGATGATAAAGTCGTAGAGATGATCAATGATGACATCATATATTTCCTGATCCTGGGGCATTTGCTTTCCTGCAGCCGTTGAGATACTGATTTCAATGGTAAGTGTCTTTGATTCCATAGCTTAGTTGATTTTTGTGGTGGTTAAAGTCTGGTTAATCCGTGTCTACCTGATTCTGCTGAGTGACGAGTAAGACCTGGTTGTCTTTTAACCGGAGATAGCCCTGGTCAAAACAGAAGTGGTAGGTGTCCCCTTTCTTGGTGGTCTGATAGCTGGTGATGTACCTGAAGTTGAATCCCAATGCATCCAGCTTCTCCTTACTTACTTTAGTCGTACCGGTGGTATTCAGCTTCCTCATGATCCGGTAGTTGCTCAGAATGATCTTTGGAATGGTTCTGACAAAATCAGGCAGCGCGATCCTTTTTTCCAGCTTGATTTTATTATTGAAGTCAACTCTACATGCGTCGGTACAAAATTTCTTGTCAATCCTTCCGACACTGAAAATCTCCCCGCAGTTGCTGCAGGTCTTCGACGTCTGTATAGTATTGTTAATCAAGGCAGTTAGATAGATAATAGCTATGCTAAAATAAATTATTTCTCTGATCGGATCTAATAGACCGACAAACTTTATCCGTGTAAGCGACTATTTACCCGTGTATGCAAAAATCTTACATGGATATTTTTTTGGCATTGGTTGATCTCCAGCCTGGGCCCGTTACCATAAATTATGTCACTAAGATCGTCTTTTCGGCTTAGGGTTCGGGCGATAAACCCGCCCCAAGGTCGTCTCCAAAAATGGGGTTTCCCTAAAGGGAGCCTCCACAATTTTTAGCGCTCCACCTTGCCTTTTTCAGCCTGATTAGCCGCCGTGTCGTGAAATAATTTAATGTTTCACTAATCCCTTTATCATGAGACCACCAGCTAAAAACTACTCCAATCATCAAAATTGCGCCCATGCCTGGGCACACCAGCTTAGCCCAAACGGACATGCAAGTAACCTGTATTTTGAAGGTTCTACCATCTTCAGTTATGGCAGTCACTTCCCTATTGCCACACTTGTTGAAAACCGGGTCTTTTTCACTACTGAAGGCTACAGCGTATCTACCTCAAAACATAAATGCCGGGTGCTTTCAGCCGTTTCCCATCTGAAAATTGTTTATGTCAAACATGTACCACTCGGCACTGACCCTGCATCTGATCAATCATTTATCCGAAAGAACATTGAAGACTGGATTTCAGAAATCCAGCATTTGATCAGTACACTGGAAAGATATCCAAGACGCCTTTCTCTCCTTAGGGAGATAGACTACCTATTATCCCTTCTGAGAACTTTTATCGATGAATTGGGAGTTACTCCGGATCATCATCTTCAGCAGGTCCTGGATCACCCGTCACTGAATGCAATCGCTGAACTGAATGCCGCCAGAAAACTCAAAGCTGCTAAAGCTGAACAAAAACGACTCGCCTTACTGACTAAGATTTTTACAGGTCTATTGAAAGCCTGGAAATCAGACCTAGGTAACAATGGATCTCTTCAGAATCCTATTGACAGCAACCTTGCCTACCTACGCTGGAATGATAACACCAATTGCGTGGAAACATCCAAAGGCATTCAGGTACCACTGGAAGTGGCAAAAAAATGTTTTGATTTCCTGCATAGTGTACTACCAGAAGGTTGTAGTGACTGCAACTTCAGGTTAATGGGTTTCCAAATCAATAGCGTAAGCCCCGAGTACCTGATCGTGGGTTGTCATAAAATTGCGATGAATGAAGTAACAGACATTGCAAGAGAATTAGAATGGATCGGTCCCGGCGCATAGCGCGGGATCTTTTTATCCGTGTAAGAAAGTCTTTACCCGTTTAAACTCAAGTTTTATATGGATAATTTTCGGATGGATCGTGGCAGTATGCTGAGGTTTGCTGCAACAAAACCCGAATGTTATGAAACCACAAACCTTAGAAAGCGAAACTTTTGGATCAGGCTCAAGAAGCTATTTCATTGACTTTTCAAAAGCTACAAACCAATCTGAATACATCAAGATTACCCGATCTGATAAACAAGCGGACAATACTTACAAGAAAAATTCAGTAATTATCTTCGAGGAGGACTTCAGTTTTTTGATTGAAAGCTTTTCCATGTTATTCACCAGTGTCATTCATAGGAAGGAAAAGAATCATTCAGAGGTGACTGGTACCCATTCCAATGCCCCTGAATTTAGAAAACGAGGTATTAAAAGCTGGGCTCCTGAAAAAAGGCCAAGAGAGAAGCTGATGGAAGGCGGAGCTGGGTCTGTTTCCACTGCAGAATTATTGGCTTTATTGATTGGATCGGGGACAACAAAAGAAACCGCGGTTGATCTCGCTGCTAGAATTCAAAAAAGTGTTGGTGGTGACCTGAATGCATTATCCGAGCTTCCGCTTAAGAAATTGACCAGGTTTCAGGGAATTGGGGAGGCAAAGGCTGTAAGTATTATGGCAGCTATGGAATTGTCAAACCGTAGGGATACAATCTCCTTTCCGTTTAAATTAAAGGCTGGATAACTCAGGAGACAGCTTATACTTCTGGCTCTCGTATTAAGTCATTAGGCTAGTATGATCTGATCCTGCGTTTTTTCTGCTTCGTTTCACTGAAAAACCGCTTGTATATCAGGCAACCTATCCCAAACGCGACTACTCTAATTAAAGTTTTTGCTAATGGATTTTTGTTGTCGGGGCTTACTTTTGCTTCGTAATTCCCAATTGGTTTAAAGTAAGCATTCTGGCAGCCGTAAAAATTTTTACGGTCAGTCTGTTGAATAATCTCATTCTCCAGATCTGATAAATGAAAAACTCTGGGATAATTGCTCAAATCGATCACCAGACAGTCTGCGCCCTGCTGCTGATAATCCAAATGCTTTTCATAGGTCATCGGATGAGAAACTTCGATTTCCACGAGCAGGTTCTTTTCCTTCCCGTACAATGTAACGTCCGGGCGGTATTTGCTAAAGCTAATTTCAGGTTTTCCAGAATAAGCGAATGCCGGTCTACCTGGTAAATTGATCGAATTATTAGCACAAATAATTTCTTTCGCTGTCTTATGCAATAACGTTTCAAGAGCTGGCTTACAATTTGAATTTGCACTTTTATGTCTGAAATGTCTGGTCGTTAATGGCACATCTAGTACACAAACTATTCTTCCCCCACATTCAGCACATAGAAAATCTTTTCTAGTCTCTTCGGTCACGTCTAGAATATTAAGGATCTGCTGGGTAAGCTTGTATCTGCCGAGCGTAAATTTTGCAGCCATGTTGATTAATTGTTTACATACGAATATGAGCAAAACAGAAAGCGGCACCAATCAGAAGACTGGTGCCGCTTTCAAAATTAACGCTCTCAATACAATAATATAAAATTTCTGAATGTATTGCAAGTTATTTCTCAATTCAACAGATTTCTCGAGACTAATTGACTTTCTTCTGCTTAGATATTCGTTTTGTCAGCGGTTATTTCTGTAACCTGAATGTCTTTCAGCCCTTCTTTTCGATGCATGATATTCAGTTGCCGCAGAACTCAGTTCATCTACAGTTGCCCTTCTACCACTTCTCAACCATTCCAGTAATTCCTTTTTGGAAAAGTACAGGCGCTTGCCCTTTTTGATTACTGGTATCTTGGATTGAGAGCTTAACCCGTAGATGGTGTTTTTTGCGATGCCTAATAAGGTTGAGGCTTGGGTAATAGACAACAAATCTGCTTCAGGTCCTTCTGTTGGCGTTTTTCCTTGTATCCTAAGCTCATGCAATGCTGCTTCGATGTCGTTAAGTTTATCCATTATGACCTGAAAAGGGTTTTCTAATTGCATAGTTTTTCAATTGATATTATTTTTCTGTTGTATAGCTTGATTCCTTCTGGTTTCGTTGCTTACAAATTTTCCGGACATCAAATCTAACCCTCAGAACTGTCCAGCGATTCTGGTGGATGAATTTTTAGGAGGCATTAATCAATGCCTGTATATCAGCCAATTTAATTTTCTCTGTTGTTCCTTTTTTCTGGGTATCCAGCAAGTGCAGGTACCTCATGGTGCTTTTGATGCTTTTATGACCGAGCATTTTCATTAATGTAAATATGTCGGTGCCTAAGGCCAGTTGTAAGGTGGCATAGGTATGCCTTAGACAGTGGAAAGTGAAGTTTGATTTATGAACTCCGGCCAGATCCAGCCATTTCGCTAAAAAGGGTTTGATCCTTGAATAGCGTAGGTCCCTGAAGACCAGATCGTCCAAATATCTCCGTTCACCTAACAATTCAAACGCTTCGTCGGAGATGGGAAATGTTTCAGGTGATTCCGTTTTTTCCTGAGTAAATTGTATGTAGTGGTTCCCATAAAAGCCTCTCACCTGCTCCCATTTCAAGGATTTGATGTCGCAAAACCTAAGGCCGGTAAGTACCGCAAAGATAGAGGCCTTTCTCATCACGCAATTAGGAATCGGTACTTTTACCAATGCGCGAAACTCTTCCAGGGTTAGAAATTCTCGGATTGCTTCCTGTTCATCAATGGGCGGAACGATCTCGTATAAGTTTTCATCTAGCAGTTTTGCTTTGTATGCCGTCTTTAGCATGGTGCGAAACTTTGCAAAATAACTTCCTGCGGTATTAGAGCCGATACGCTTGCCGTACCTGCCAATTCCTGGTCCTGTGAGCATATAGTCACGGTATTCCTCGGAGAATTCCTCTGTGAGATCCCGGAACCGCAATCCTGACCCACCGTAACTTTCAAGGTACCTCCATGCCATCTTCCAGCCAAAATAATTTGAACCTGATTTTCTAGAAGCTATCTTTCTGAAGTATTCGATAAAATTGCCATCTTTTCTTTCTTCGGCTAGAAATCCAAACCGGTGATTCTGGATCTCAATTAGTCGTTGAGCACATATGTTCTGTGCCAGTAAATAAGTCTTCCGGTTTGTTTCCCGCTCCAGATCTGTTTTGGGTTTTTCTAGTAGGTAAAGCTTGAGGAATTGCCTGCGGGTAAACACACCGGTATCAGGATTCCTGATGGCAGGATAAAAGTCTAAATAGAGTGAAATCCTGCCAGTACCAAGGGTTTTCTTTCTTAAGTTAACACTCATAAATTACTGTCTTTTAATGTGGTATTGGTCAGGTTATGAATATCTGCTTTAGATACATAGACAAATTTGCCTTCCTGAAACTTAGAAATATTGTTACGCTTAATTGCTGAATAAAGCGCCTTTTCGGACATACCGGAGATTCTGATGGCCTCTCCCATTGAATAGCAGTCCTTTATTTTCAAAGGTATGACTTTTACTTCTTTTATCATAGCAACAACCTGCTCCTGATTGAACAACTTATCAATCTCTGATCTTTTAATCTTAGTTTGATGTGCGCCAAGGTTTACCGCATTGATTGTTCCTTTCCTGATCAATGCATAGATGGTGTCTTTAGAAGAGTTCAGTAATTTGGCAACTTCCCTGACTGAAAGGAATTCTTTAGCTTGCAACTCTACCATTGGTTTAGATTTAACAGTCTGAGTCTGCTGTTCACTTAGTCCCATCTTGAGCTGTTTGATTCTAAGTTTACCAGCCCGGCTGTTGCAGGTGTGTGAACAAAATCTTGTCACTGTCGTTTTTGCCTGAAAATCGAGTCCGCAGTACTCGCATATTCTGTTGATTCTGATGTTTGAACTCATGGCCTTATTCGTCCTTAGTTATCATTAGTTCTCCTTAATTGTCCGCGGTTGACGGGTTAGCTCGCCACTTTTTCTAAGCGAGGTACAAATCCTCCTTTTGAGGTACAATTCCGGTACAAGAATAGGCTAAATGATGCTGAAAATCAAAAACCTGCGATCAACAAAAAACCGCTATAGGTCTTATCTACAGCGGTTTTCTCAAAATTTTGTATTACTTATTTGGGGCTATTTAGCCACCTTACTTTCCGATACAGAACTTACTAAAGATATTTTCCAACAAATCGTCCGTTGTAACCGCCCCCGTTATCTCACCAAGGTAATGTAAAGCCTGCTTAATATCCATAGCAAGGAAATCAGAAGTAACAGGATTTACAAGTCCTTCAGCAACGCTATTCAAAGCCGTACGGGTTCTTTGCAAAGCTTCTACATGTCTAATATTCGTAACCATAGTATGATTATCAGATAACTTATCCCCTACAGCCGTATCATATAACATTTGCTTAAACTCTTCTATATTTTGACTTTCCTTCGCAGAAATAGAAATAAAGTTAATATCTGATGGTAGTTTCAACTCCTTCAGTTTATCATTATAGGAAAGGTCCATTTTATTGGCAACTGCAATAAAAGCAATCCCAGGTTTGTGTAAACTTAAAATATCATCACGTACTTCGGAAGCAGAAAGATTGACCACATCAAACAAATATACCAAAACCGCCGACTGGCTGATCTTCTGCATGGTTTTCTCTACACCAATCGCCTCTATCGTATCTGTAGCTTCACGAATACCTGCAGTGTCAATCAATCTGAAATTGATGCCGTTGATGTTCAGCACTTCCTCTATCGTATCACGGGTAGTACCAGCTATTTCACTAACAATCGCCCGGTCTTCATTCAACAAAGCGTTTAGCAGCGTTGACTTACCTGCGTTTGGTCTGCCGGCAATAACCGTATTGATCCCCAGTTTAATTACATTCCCCAATTCAAAAGAGCGGATCAGTTTGTTCAGCACCACGGTAATTTTGCTGATCAAGTCTTGTAACTGGTCTCTGTTGGCAAACTCCACATCCTCTTCTGCAAAATCAAGCTCCAGCTCAATCATCGAAGCAAAATGAATCAGCTGTTCGCGCAACACGTTCAATTCCGTACTAAAGCCTCCCCTCAACTGGTTCATAGCTACACTGTGTGCCGCAGCCGAATCAGAAGAAATCAAATCGGCCACAGCCTCGGCCTGGGAAAGATCTAAGCCGCCATTTAAAAATGCCCTTAAAGTAAATTCACCTGGCTTAGCAGCAGAGGCACCTTTTCTGGTCAGTAAGCTGATGATCTGCTGGATGATGTAATTAGAACCATGGCAGGAAATCTCTACCACATTCTCTTTGGTGTACGACTTAGGCGCCACAAATAAACTCACAAGCACCTCGTCGATAACTACATTCCCATCCTTAATTAAACCAAAATGTATGGTGTGGGAATCCTGAGCCAGTAAGTCCTTTCCGCTAAAAACAGAGTTGGTAATGGCAATTGCATCCTTTCCTGAAAGGCGGATTACGCCAATAGCACCCACTCCGGGCGGTGTAGACAAAGCAACTATAGTCTCATTTGTAATCATCGATAATCTTTGTTAAGTTTAATTTCTGGCACAAAATTAGCCAAACATTCGATACCTTATAATGTTATCCCTTCAAAAACAAACAAATTACGAATGAAAGACATGCCGCTTACCGTCCGACGGTCAATTGAATTACTCGGGATCGTGCTCGTTGGAGCCCTCTTTGTAATCGGAAAAGACATCATCATGCCAGTCATCATGGCCTTTTTTATCAGCATCGTATTGCTGCCTGTATTTCGTTTCTTAAGGAAATATAAGTTCCCCGAAATTGCCGCTATTATTCTACCCATCCTGCTGCTCGCGATTTTTGTAGGTGGTATTGTATGGTTCTTCTCTGCACAGATTGGTATTTTGGCTGCCGACTTTCCCCAGATCAAGAGCAATGTAAACTCCCACTTAAAATCACTAAGCGAGTGGTTTAGTACCATTAGTCATGTTTCGACCGCCGAACAAATGAAATTTATCACTGAAAAAAGTGATGACTTATTGGGAATGGCCGGAAAAGCTGCCAGCGGAGCTGCAGTGACTTTAAGTTCCATATTTGTTTTTATGGGTTTATTACCAATCTACATTTACCTGATGCTCTTTTATAAAGACATTTTACTACGCTTCATATTCATGTGGTTTAAACCAGACCACCATCCTAAAGTAAAAGAAGCCATTTACGAAACAGAATCCATCATAAAAAACTACCTGGTAGGTTTACTGATCCAGGTAACCTACATGACGGTTCTTTTAGGCGGTATATTGTTGCTGATCGGTATCAAACACGCATTATTGATTGGAGTGATTTTCGCAATATTAAACCTGATTCCTTACGTAGGTGCCTTAATCGGTAATATTATTGGTGTGATGCTTACCCTCACCTCTTCTACCGAATTATGGCCTGTAATTACAGTACTAGGCGTGATAGCAGTAGTTCAGTTTCTGGACAACAATATCCTGATGCCTAGAATTGTAGGTTCAAAAGTTAAGATCAATGCCTTATTTGCGATTCTGGGGGTAATCATTGGCGGAAGCATTGCCGGGGTCTCTGGCATGTTCCTCTCCATGCCCATTATTGCAGTATTGAAAGTTATTTTCGACAGAACAGATACCTTTAAACAATGGGGCGTATTGTTTGGAGATGAACGCCCGTCGAAGAGCCCGATGACCTTTGCCTCCTTCAGGAAGAAAAAGCCTGTTCCTACAAAAACAGGAACGGAAAAATAGAAAGCATTTAACCACCATAACCAAACTAACCAAATCAACTAAATGAACACCACCACGAAACTGTTCTTATTTCTTCTTGTTCTGGGTACCGGTAGCAGCTGTCGCAAACAAACACCTGTTCAATTAAACAGCGATAAAGAAATTACGGGTTTTAAATTAGAACTTACCCACAATACCGGAAGTATTGAAAAAGACATTGAGGGCAAAATAACCGGCAATGCTATTGTATTGGTACTGACAAAGGAAACTGACCTTACAAAACTCAAAGCAACCTTTGTAACCAGCGGGAAATCAGTTACTGTAGCCAACGTAAAACAAGAATCGATGGTTACCGTAAATGATTTTTCAAAACCACTGAATTACCAGGTAACAGCCGAAGATGGTAGTCAGCGTACCTATACAGTTACCTGTGAATGGAAAATTAGTGTTCCACATGTTTATATTCAAACGGCGAACAATACTCCTGTGACCTCTAAGGACGATTACTTGCAGGCAGACATACAGATAACAGGCAGTACTGCTTATCCGGATTACACAGGAACAACAAAGATTAAAGGTCGTGGAAATTCCACCTGGAACCTGCCTAAAAAGCCTTATCGCTTAAAACTAGATAAAAAAGCATCTATTTTAGGACTTGCCGAAGAGAAAGACTGGGTACTGCTGGCCAATTACATTGATCCAACCCTAATGTGCAATGCGGTAGCGATGAAAACCGGCCAACTATTGCAAATACCGTATACCAATCATATCATTCCGGTCGACGTGACCATAAACGGCACTTATATGGGTAGTTATTCCCTGACCGAACAGGTCGCCGTGAGCAAAAACAGGGTAAACATAGAAGATGGAGGCGTTTTGATGGAACTTGATGTATATTTTGATGAACCATGGAAATTTACCTCATCCAATTACAACCTGCCGGTGATGATCAAATATCCGGATTTAACATCCAATGATCAGCTCAACCTCATTAAAGACGATTTCCAGCTAATGGAAAATACAATTTTTAATAATGGATTTCCCAATAACAACTACACGGATCACTTCGACATTAATGCGCTGGTCAACTATTTCATTGTGTATAATTTAACTGGAAATGAAGAATTGAACCATCCCAAAAGTGTGTACCTGTATAAACCAAAAAATGGAAAATACACCATGGGGCCGTTATGGGATTTCGACTGGGCATATGGGTTTGAAGGAAGTGGAACACATTTCAAAACATTTGACAGACCCTTGTTCTGGAACTCATCTGCAATTGGAACGACCTTTTTCACAAGACTCTTATCCGATCCGAAGGTTAAAACCCTTTACAAACAAAAATGGACTGCTTTCAAGGCAGATAAACTGCCCGAACTCTTAACGTATATAGACAGATATGCGAATACCATTGAAACCTCCCAAAAGAAGGATTATGACAAATGGGGCAATAGTAGTGGAAACTTCAGCGCAGATGTATTGAAAATGCGCAACTGGATAAAAAACCGGGCCACTTACATAGATCAATATGTAGCTGGTTTTTAATTAAATCCCTCCTCAGTTTAAATTGGACTGAGGAGGGATAAAGTAATGCTTACATTCTTTCAGGAACGTTAATGCCTAAAATGCGCATTCCATTCTTTAAGATATTGGCCGTTACGAAACTTAAATTCAAACGGTGTTTTTTAACGCCTTCATTTTCTTCTTTGATAATCGGTGGCGTTTCATGATAAAACTTATTGAACATTTTAGCTACTTCATATAAGTAATTTGCTAACAATGCCGGACTGTGCGCCTTAGCAGCCGATTGGATCTCTGATGGGTATTTAGCCAGCAACATGATCATTTCCAGTTCAGTTGCCGTAATCACTGCATCAGCAACACCTGCATGTGCAAAGTCATAATTGGCTTTTTGCAACAACGACTTAATCCTTGCATGGGTATACTGAATGAAAGGCCCCGTATTACCCTGAAAATCGATAGACTCAGCCGGATCAAATAACAATCGTTTTTTAGGCTCTACCTTAAGCAGGAAGTATTTTAAAGCACCCATACCAATGTTGTAGTATAAACGCTCTTTCTCTGCTTCGTCAAAATCATTCACCTTACCTAAAGCTTCAGTTTTTGCTTTAGCGGTTTCTATCATCTCTGCAACCAGGTCATCTGCATCAACCACAGTTCCCTCGCGTGATTTCATTTTACCACTTGGCAAATCAACCATACCATAGGATAAATGATGTAATCCTTTGGCCCAGCTTTTACCCAGCTTCTCCAGGATTAAAAACAAAACCTTGAAATGATAATCCTGCTCGTTACCCACCACATAAATAGATTCTTCCATTTTGAAATCATCATACTTCATCTGTGCAGTTCCAAGATCCTGTGTAATGTATACAGAGGTACCATCGGCGCGCAACACCAGTTTCTGGTCTAAACCATCGGCAGTCAGATCTATCCATACGGATCCATCAGGCTTTTTAAAGAAAACACCTTTTTCCAGCCCTTCTTCAACTGTTCCTTTACCTAATAAATAGGTATTGCTTTCGTAATAGTATTTATCGAAATCAACGCCCAGGTTTTTATAAGACACTTCGAAACCGTCGTAAACCCAGCCATTCATTTTTTTCCAAAGCTCAATCACTTCAGGTACACCAGCTTCCCAGTCCTGCAGCATTTTTTGTGCTTCTTTAATCAACGCAGCGTTTTTCTTCGCTTCCTCTTCCGTCTGCCCTTCCAGTTTTAAAGCCTCGATTTCTTTTTTGTACTCCTTGTCGAAAATCACATAGTATTTTCCAACCAGGTGATCTCCTTTTAACAGCGAACTTTCAGGTGTTTCTCCATTACCCCATTTTTGCCAGGCCAGCATCGATTTACAGATGTGGATCCCCCTGTCGTTAACCAGGTTTACTTTAATCACCTCACAACCACTTGCTTTCAGTAATTCCGCAACGGAATAACCCAACAGGTTGTTACGAACGTGGCCCAAGTGCAATGGTTTATTGGTATTTGGCGAAGAATATTCGACCATTACCTTTTTCCCGTTCGGGCTAAATATGCCAAATGATGGGTTTAACAGGTCTGTATTAAACAGGTTAACCCAATACGAATCAGCGATGCTCAGGTTCAAAAAGCCTTTAACCACGTTAAAAGTGGTTACTTCTTCAATATTTGCCACTAAATATTCGCCCAGATCTGTAGCTGTTGCTTCCGGTGATTTTTTAGAAAAGCGTACTACAGGAAATACAACTATAGTGATCTGTCCTTCAAATTCAGACCTTGTATCCTGCAAACTCACCTGATTTTCAGGCAGCTCTTGATTGTATAATTCTTTTACTGCAGCTATTGTTGCGGTAATAATATGTTGTTCGATGTTCATATGCTAATAATCCCCAAATCTACTATTCGTTTCTGAAAGCGTTAGTCGCTTTAATTAAAATTTCAAAGGCATGCTCTGCCATCTGGTTTTCCCGGTCTAAAGTTGGGTTGACTTCCACAATTTCGAAGCAGCAAACTTTTTGGTTGGTAATCAGTCCCGACATTAGCTTGCCCGCTTCCCGTTCTGTTAAACCTTGTGCTACCGGTGTACCTGTTCCTCTTGATGCGGTAGGGTCCAATGAATCTACATCAAAAGAAACATAGATCAGATCGCAATGGTCCAGATACTGAAGCGTCTCAATTACTGTACGCTCTACTCCTCTTTTTCTGAGTTCGGTAGTACTCACAATCTTTACTTTGTTTTTCTTGAGGATCAGTTCTTCGGGTTGTTCCATATCCCTGGCCGAAATCAGTACCAGGTCGCTATAATTGATTTTTGGTGCGATGTTTCCAACGTTTTTCAGCTGGTACCAATAGTTGATCGTTTCCTGGTCCAGTTTATTCACTTTCGCGTCCAGATTGTCTTCATCCAAGGCCATAGCCAGCGGCATTCCGTGCATGTTTCCCGACGGAGTTGTGTAAGGGGAATGTAAATCTGCATGTGCATCGATCCACACTACACCTAATTTTGCCTTAGGATTGGCCGTTTTTATGCCGGCAATTGTGCCTGCCGCAGTGCTGTGATCACCTGCTAAAACGATAGGAAATTCTCCTTTTACCAATGTTGAACTTACCTCGTCACTTACGCGCTCAACCATGGTCAATATTCCGGAAATCCGCTTTGCAAAGGGGCTGCCGGTGCTTTCAAGCAACAAATGGTTCTCGTTAGGAACCTCCACAGACTTATGTTTTTTAAAAAATCTGCTCCCAAAATCAAGGGCTGCAATCTTAATTGCATCCACTCCCAAACTCGCCCCGCGTGTGCCGGCGCCGATCTCAGATTTTACTTCAATAATTTTTAAAGTCTTAGTCATAAAAAAAAATACGGGTGTATTTTATAAAGTGTTTATCTTTGAGCCCAAAATTAACTTATTTTAATTTGCCAAACCTTATAAATAATAGTTCAAAAATAAAAAAATGCAGAGTTACTCCGAATTTCTTGATCTAAGTGTTGGTTTCCCTCAGGAAGGTTACAGCGTTATAGACGACGAATTATATTTTCAAGACCTCAATCTGATGGAGATGATTGAAACCTATGGTACGCCATTACGTTTCACTTACCTTCCTATGATCAGCAAGAAAATTCAGCAGGCCAAGTTGTTGTTCCAAACGGCGATCATTAAGAACAACTACCGTGGCGATTATAAATATTGCTATTGCACCAAGAGCTCGCACTTCAGACATATTGTTGAAGAAGCCCTTAAAAATGGTATCCACCTCGAGACCTCTTCTGCGTTTGATATGCCGATGATCGAGGCCCTGGAGAAAAAAGGTGCCTTAACTAAAGACATCACCGTAATCTGTAATGGTTTTAAAACTTATCAGTACAAGCAATATATTATTGATATGTTGCATGATGGTTATAAAAACATCATTCCGGTATTAGACAACAAAGAGGAGTTTAACCTTTTTGATGATGAGGTGGAAATGGATACACCTTGTAACCTGGGTATCCGTATAGCGGCAGAAGAGCAGCCGGATTCACAATTCTATACTTCGCGCTTAGGTGTACGTTTGGAAGATGTAATTGATTTCTACAACAACAAGATTTCTGCAAATCCTAACTTCAGGGTTAAATTGCTGCACTTCTTCATCAATTCTGGTATTACCGATTCTCCGTATTACTGGAACGAACTGGAGAAATATGTAACGTTATACTGCAAATTCAAAAAGATCAATCCTGAACTGGATACTTTAGATATTGGTGGTGGTATGCCATTTAAAGACTCTTTAGTATTTGATTTCGATTACGAATACATGGTAAACGAAATTGTAAAAAGGATTAAAGAGATCTGTGCGGAGCATGATGTGGTGGAACCGGATATCATTACTGAATTTGGTAAATACACGGTTGCTGAAGCTTCTGGTATTTTGTACAAAGTATTAGGTCGTAAACAACAAAACGACAGAGAGAAATGGTTAATGCTGGATGGTTCGTTCATCACCAACCTACCAGATGTTTGGGCATTGAACCAAAAATACATCCTCCTTCCGATCAACAACTGGGATGCAGAGTACGAAAGGGTAAACTTAGGTGGTATTACCTGCGATGGACAGGATTATTACAACCAGGAGGCACACATGAACAGTGTGTTTATGCCTAAAACCCGTAAAGTTCAATACTTAGGTTTCTTTAACACTGGTGCATACCAGGAAGTATTGAGTGGCTACGGAGGTATACACCATTGTTTATTACCTAGTCCGAAACACGTAATCATTCGCCGTAACCGCGATGAAACCTTCAACTTTGAAGTATTCGGGGAGGAACAAAACAGTAAACAGGTATTGAAAATTCTGGGTTACACCTAGCATTTATCAACTCACAATAACGCAAGGGTGCATCATATTACATGATCACCCTTTTTTTACGCTCAAAGTTTTTTCCGCTCCATACATAACCAACCTTGTTTTTACTGCCGTCATACCGGCGAAGGCCGGTACCTCTCGTTAGAAAAGTCTACTATAATAGATACCGGCCTTCGCCGGTATGACGAATGCTTTAATTACATACTGCTTTAAATACGTAATACACTCTTTCTGCTCCCTGCTTGGCCGCCCAGTTTGAAACAAAAATTACCTTCTCCGAAAGAGCCTCAGCGTTCTTCGCTTTTTCAGCGAAGCAACCGAGCTTGCGAGCTCAACGAAACCATTAAAAGCAATAGATACCCTCTGAGTTAATGCAGCTCTTGAGGAGAACGGTTATTTTTGCTAGCTTTACCGTAATACAAACCATTAACCCTTTATAAATGGACGAAAAACCTTCTTTTTGGCAGCGAATAGGTATACAGGATTGGTTTTTAAGCAGCAATGAAACCGGACCAGTTGCTAAAGCACAGCCACTTACCCCCGATACAGTTTATAAATACATCATCGATAAGTTCAAGGAATCGATAGCAGAATTATCCTTTGCTGAACGAATTGTTTTCTATCACGAATACATCATTTGCTTAAATACCGACGACTACCGGACTTTTATGGACAATAAAAACGGTCTGTTTGGATTGATTGCCCAGGAATCTGTAAAAAAGTTTTATGAGATCCTGAACGATTATGCCGGAACCGGCAAAAGTGTGGAACCATCGAGCAATAAATGGGTATTTCGTTTTGTGTCGCACCCGGATTATAAAACGGGCGACAAAGGTTTTATAGGTAAGTTAATGCCTGATGCCGGACAAAAACAAGAAAACCTTAGGGTTACATTTATTCCCCGGCAAACCGGGTTGGCACAAACATTCGACATCAGTAATGATATTCTAAAAGACTTTATCTTTTATAGCGAAGGGTACTACGAAATCCCTTACCTGGCAAATTTAAAAAATGCGCCTAAAAACGAAGTCGTTGAAGGAAATGTCCTGTTAGCCAGATTTGAAACTACCCTACCGGATAAAGCGTATTCCGGACAGAAGCTGGAGTACCTGATGAAGTTTAACGACATCATCATCTCAGGAGATGAAGAAACACGGGAAGATGCCAATGTATTTAAGATCCCCTCAGAATGGGTAAACTCCCCACACCTGCAAATCAGGTACAACAAAACGGAAGATAAATTCTACCTCTCTTCCTTTGGCGAGAAAACAATATTAAATGAGAACCTGGTAGAAAAAAGCACACCAGAACATCCTAAATGGGTAGAATTACCGTTAAATTCAAGGATTATATTGAACGGAATTATTGGCATTAATATTTTTAAGTCCTGATTTATGTCGCAAATACTATCAATAGCGTTATTAGTTCTATGTGTGATTTTATTGATTTCACATTTTGTGGCTATTAAGAAATCGACCAGCAAGAATGGATAGAAACTATTTTGGAATAACAGACATCGGAAAAGTACGCAGCAATAATGAAGATACTTTTATTGCACAAAAAATAGATGGGACAAACTATATTCTTGCTTGTGTAATAGATGGTGTTGGTGGCTATGCCGGTGGCGAGGTTGCAGCAGCAATTGCAAAAGGCACCATCATAAGTTTGATGGAAAAGCCCGAAGGTGATTTATCATTGCTCATGCAGGCGGCTTTTGCTGAAGCTAACGACCAGATTCTTGCGGCTAAACTGCTAAATAAAGATCATGCCGACATGGCTTGTGTGATGACAATGGCACTTGCTGATCTAAAAACCAACCAGTTTTACTACGCACATGTGGGCGATACCAGGCTGTACCTGTTACGCGATGATTCCTTAATCAAAATATCCAAAGACCAATCCTTTGTTGGCTTCATGGAAGAATCAGGGCGTTTAACGGAAGAACAAGCCATGCAACACCCAAAACGCAATGAGATCAATAAAGCGCTGGGATTTTCAGGGAACATCGGCACGCAGGAAGATTACATAGAGACTGGCCACTCGCCTTTTCTACCTGGCGATATGATACTTTTGTGCAGCGATGGACTCTCGGATATGCTGAACAGGCAACACATTACCGATATCTTGTTAAAACATGGAGGGCTTGAACAAAAAGGAACGGAATTAATTGATGCAGCGAATGCAAATGGCGGTCGCGATAACATTACGGTAGTCCTGGTTAAAAATGATACCCCCGCCTTTGTTCATGAGGCCACAAAACCGATTGCCCGGCCTAAGAAAAAGAAAGTACCGGTAGTTACTCATGAAAACGTAGCTCCTGTTGATGAGCATCCGGTTCAGGAACAAACTACAGCGCTTAGTCCCCTGCCACATAAACAAAAAACCACTGGGTTTAGTCCGCTGTTGAAAATAGGTATTTTCATTGTGTTGGCCGCAATAGCTTATTATTTCTGGAAACAACAATATAATAGTACGCTGGAAGGCAAACACAAACTTCCTGATCTGGCAGTTTTTGATAAACACGCCCAGGCGCTGAAACTACAGGATACATTGGATAAGTTGATTGGGAATATATTGATACTGGACGATTCTACATTTAAATCGCCCATACTAATTGCTGAACCAATTAAAATCAACAGGGATAGCTTATATCTGAAGGCCACTGGTAACATCGTGATCAAAAGCGATACAGGTTACAAAGGACAACCTTTTTTGATTGCACCAAATAACAAAAGTACGTTACTTGAAAATTTCACCCTGGAGAATTTTGATGATTTAAATGTGCTGAAGCGCAAAGGTGTATTGTTAAAAAATGTACAGTTCATCAGAACAGACGGCGTAATTTCCGGAAGCGTAAAGTAAACCTATAATCAATTATAAACTAAATATTAAGCAACATAGATATCAAGTAAAAAATTAATATGGCAGAACAAACAGGAATTACCCCATCAAGAAAAACCGAGCGTATCTTTATACTGCTTGCAACGCTTATTCTGGGGGCTTTGTTTGTGACGCTGTATAATGCCCAGCAACAAAACTTTGCGGATGTGCAGCAGCGATTGGCTGATGGGACGATGATTAACCTCAATGATGTTGCTCCCGGCAAGAAAATCAAAAACCTGTTGATTAAAGGTTATTATTTCGAGGATAAAAAAGATATCGCGCTGATTGAAAATACGGTTGCTAATAGTGCTTTGTTGTACAAAAAGCCAATAGACAATGTGGGTGAGCTCAACAAAAAGAACTTCTTTGTACCTGCTGATATAGCCTTTGCAGAGGGTGGTAAAAATTTTAAAGAGCGGGTGATTGCCTCCCGCTTACTACTTGGCTTTACAGGTAAGGACTCTATTAAATATAAGCAGGAACAAACAAAACCACAGCAGTTAGCTTCAACAAAAGACTTTGCTAAAGGCAGTTATAGCATTAGCGGAAAGATTGTTGATACTGCGAATAAATCGGTAGCAGGTGTTTTAGTAAGGCTTCAGATGATATTACCGCAGGATACCGCCGGCACTGAAGAAGAAATTATCAATGACTTTATCAGTTACGTCCGTACCGATATAAACGGCGCTTATAGTTTTAATCATCTGCCTGATGGTGAGGCTTATGGAGTGCTTCCCTTAAAGCCAGGTTTTCAGTTCGGAAGATCGCAGGGTTTGCAGGAATTGGATAAAGATGCAACGCTTAATTTCCGCCAATCGCCACACACCATCAGGCTGTTTTCGACCAGGGATTTTAAGATCCTAAAAAAGGAAAAATCTTTAATTGTCCGTACGCCGGAAGACTATAACCAGTGGTTTTGGATCATTGTAGTTTGTTTCTTTGCGGGCTTCTACCTCTTGCATGCCATCATGAGCATCAAGTATCCAAAAGCCGATCAATTGATTCTGCCGATTATTATGCTGATGACGGGACTGTCCTTTCTTACGTTACTTAGTTTGCAGGACCCATTGAGAGACCGGTTTTTAGCGCGCGACAGTCTGGTGTTTTATGGACTGGGGGTGCTGAGTATCATCATTATGCTTGTCCTAAACATGCGTAAATTCAATGTTGACTCCAGCATATACCGTATGCTTCTCGTAAAAAACGTTTTTAGCAAAGCCAAGGGCTGGCAATGGGCAATTATGGCATTATGCTTACTTGCCCTTACTATAGTATTTGGTACGGGCCCCGAAGGCAGTGGAGTAAAAGTGAACCTGTTTGGTGTACAACCCAGTGAAATTGTTAAATATGCCATTATACTGTTCCTGGCTGGTTTTTTCGCCTCGAACGAAAGGTTCATTACAGAATACAGCAGCTGGCACAAACGTTGGTTCTTTTTCTCTTTTGCGCTGATAGCCATGGTAGTGTCGATATTGATGTACCTTTTATTAGGTGATCTGGGCCCTGCTATGGTGGTTTGTTTCACCTTTATTATCCTGTTTTCTTTTTCGAGAGGAGATTTTATGATGATGCTAACGGCCATCATCATCTATGTTTTTAGTGCATGGTTCCTGAACATTTGGATTGCCAGTCTGGTAACTATTGTATTGACAGTACTGATCATGATCATCAGTAAGAAAACAAGTGAATCGGCCATGATGATCATCATGGTAATGGCTGCTTTTCTATTGATTGACCAGGTTCCGTACCTGGATAAGCTGATTCCGGGACCGGTAAACAGATTGACTGAACGCAAATCGATATGGCAGGATCCATGGAACAATGAGGTGTACGGAGGCGATCAGGTAGCCAATGGTATATGGGCCATGGCCAGTGGCGGCTTTAGCGGTCAGGGTGTCGGTGAAGGGTTTGCCAAGACTATCCCCGAAGCGCATACAGACATGATTTTACCTGCTATTGGTGAAGAGTTTGGCGGGGCAGGGATCATCGGCATATTTATCTTGTTCCTCGTATTTCTGCACCGCGCTATCGTTATTGGCCGGCAAACAGGAATGCCATTTCTATTTTATTTATGCGCCGGCGTAGGCATCAGTCTGTTTATACAGTTCCTGCTTATTGCTGGTGGTTCTACAGGCGCTTTACCTTTGTCGGGCGTTGCACTTCCATTTATCAGCTATGGTGGTTCTTCTTTAGTCGCCAACATGCTTGCTGCCGGTTTTCTGCTGGCTGTATCACTGGTAAAAGGCTCGGAACTGCAAACGTCTTACATCACCAGACAGCAGGACAAAAACCTGGTACCTGCCTTACTTGCAGCAACTATTGCTATAGTATTGCTTACAGTAACGGTATCTAACTACATTATTGACAATAAAAAATGGGTAGTCCAACCAGCCCTGGTTGCTGATAAAAGCGGTGCCCGGATGTTTAGCTATAATCCACGTATAGCCATTTTAATGAACAAACTTGCAGCGGGCAACCTGTACGACCGGAATGGCCGCATTCTGGCAACGAGCAAACCTGAACAGATTAAAAAGCAACAGCGGGAACTTAGTGCGGCCGGTATTAGCTACAACCTGGACTCTGCCGAACACAAACGCGTAGATAGGTATTACCCTTTTGAAGAACAACTGTTTTTCTGGATTGGCGACAACAATACGGGTGTTTTTAATGGAAGTACCAACGGTTATTTTGCGGAATACGAGCATGCAGCAGAATTAAGAGGCTTTCAAACACCAACTATATCATTCAATACGCAGGCGAAAAAATACCAGGAGAACAGGTTTTTGCCACGTGGCGTAAAGGAGATGACGGTTAGTAAAAGAGATTATAAAGCTCTTGCTCCGCTCCTGTTATCGGGACTGAACAGTGATGAGGTAGAAACCTTTAAGAAGCGTAACAGGGACGTAAAACTGACGATCGATGCCAGTTTACAAACGACCATTCAAAATACCATGGCCCAGGACACGGCGATAAGGAACAGCCGGGTTTCGGTGGTGATTATGGAGGATGCTACAGGGGATGTGCTCACTTCGGCAGTATATCCGCTACCTCCTGTTAAAAACTGGGACTTACTGAACATGACCACTACTGAGCAGAATAAACTGGCGGGTTGGTATACTACAGCCGATTTAGGCTTCACTACTGCCACTCCTCCTGGGTCGACAGCTAAAGTACTTACCGCGATGGCGGCCTTTAACAAGTTAGGTCTGGATGCCGCTAAACGTGTATTTACAGTGAGTACTGCGGAAAGAATCAGGACTAAGGGCATTGAACCAGATGAAACAGGCCGCATTAACCTGGAACGCGCATTGGTCAAATCAAACAACGTATACTTTATTAAAATAGCCAATGAAGAACATCTACAGGATGATATGGCCACTTTGTATTTAAAAACGGGCATGTTTTTGCGTGGTGTGGGTGGTTATTATTACGGCAGGGACACCAGTAACATTAAGCAGGAAGACAAATGGCGGACGTTTTGGGCGAAAACAGAGTTCAATACCAAACCCAAATACGACCCTGCACGTATCCGCCGTACCCGGGCTAAAGGCATATCGGGAATGGCCTGGGGACAAGGCGAGCTGATTGCTACTCCTGCAGCTGTGGCCAGGCTGGTATCGGGCGTAGCCAATAAAGGCAATATTGTAGCCAATCGCTATGTGCTTAAAATCAGTGATTCGGCTACTGCCATTAATCCTGCGATAAAAATTGCCAATAACCCACAATATGCTGAGCTGTTAAGTGGTTATATGCTGAAACAAAGTGAGAACAAGATCTATACGCTTGGGATAAAAGTAGCCGGAAAAACAGGGACACCGGAAAGGATATGGAAAGGTGAACAGATAAACGACGGCTGGTATACTTTTTTTGCACCTAAAGCAAACGGTAAAGGCCATATTGTGGTTTGTATTAGAATAGAATCTACCCGCGGATCAAGTAAAGCGGTGCGGTTAGCCGGACAACATGTAGTGCCTGCCCTATTGAAACTGGGGTATTTAAAGAAAGAAACGACAAAAATTTTAAACTAGATCATATATGTTTAATCTATTTAATAAACGTAACCCGGAACCGCCCCAAGATGTAAAAGCCATCAGGGAACTGCTGCTGACAGGCATCAAACAGGAATTACAGAAACTGGAAGGTGGCGAAGGCAATCACATAAAGGGCTTAGCCTTGTTTATAGCCTGTCCCCCTGCAGAGAAATACATGTATGAATCGGCTGTTTTTGCGGAAGATGAACAAAGGTTTAAAAACGAAATTCAGCGCATAGCGGATGATTTCGCTATTGACCTGCCTCAAAACTGGACCATGCAGACCAATTTTATTGAAGAGCTGCCTGGAGATGCGATAAAACTTACCGGAATAAATGCAGCATTGTATATCAGAACTCCGGAACATGTGGTGGTAACCAGGTCGAAAACTGCATTTATACGCCCTTTAAATGGTGAATCGGAAAAAACAAGCTATAAAATCAATGCTACAGATGGAAAAATCAACATCGGCAGAGAACATAAAGTGCAGGTAAGCGATGGCTTTTTCAGAATCAACCATATCGCTTTTCCTGATGCCAGTTTGAATGAAGCCAACAAATTTATCAGCAGGCAACACGCGCATATTGAATGGGATGCCGATACAGGTTCCTTCCTGCTATTTGCTGATGATGGTGGTATCCCACCAAGAAACAAGGTAAAAATCAGATCGGTTAACGACCATAACCCTGTGAAATTAAATGTAACCGAGCTGGGCCATGTACTGGAAGAAGGCGACCAGATTATCTTAGGTGAGCTTGCTGTTTTAGAATTTAGTTATATTGACACCGATAAAAATTAACATTGTACAATGAGTAAAGTTTTTACAATTACAGAAGGATTAGAGAATCTTGGTGCTTTAAGTACAGGTGGACAAGGTTCTGTGTATAAGGGTAAACGTATAGGTACAATTATCACTGCGGTGAAAATTATGCCTACGCCGATACATACAGAAAGTGAGGATGACAAGAACTTCATTAAGTTTAAAAATGAGGTAGAGAAGCTGAAAAAGGTAAATGAAATGCCTAACCCTAATGTGGTAAAAATACTGGGCTCGGGCCTGACCGAAAGTGGTTCCTTCCCTTTTATTGAGATGGAATATATTGAAGGTCCTGACCTGGAAAAACTTTTAATGCCCCCTCACCCGCCAATTTTTACCGTTCATGAGGTAATTAAACTGGCAGAACAATTGGCGAATGCCCTTGCCCATTGTCACCGGGTAGGGATTAAACATGGAGACATTAAAAGCAACAACGTTAAATTCAATAATGAGACGGGCAATTATGTGCTGCTGGACTTTGGTTTGGCAATCATGTCTGATGAACAACGTCGTACCAGCTTAAGACATGCCGGTGCTGTGGAGTTTATGGCCCCTGAGCAGCATGATGGTGAAATGTTTTTCCAGACGGACATTTACAGCTACGGTATTATACTTTATGAGTTGCTGGCCGGCACGGTTCCCTTTCCGCTGATCAATAAAAACGAAAGTTCCCGTAACCAGGTGATGCTTTCACATATGGAAGCGCAGGTTCCGGACCTGATCGCGCTGCGCAGAAACCGTCTGCCCGAAAGCTGGGATGCGGATAAGAGGAAAAAGGAAATGCAGGTTCCGCAATGGCTGCTGGATGTGATCAAAAAATGCCTGGAAAAGAGTCCTGAAAAAAGATACAGCAACGGGCTGTCTTTACAAGATGCAATTATGTATCGTGGTGGTGAGTTTATTGCTCCGTTGGAAGTTGTTTCTAAACCGGAACCTTTTTATCAGAAGGAAGTTAAAAGTATCCACACGCCTTCTGATGAAGTCAGTTTATCTAAACCGGTATTTGGCATCATGATTCTTTCTATATTGATATTAAGCATGCTTTCGGTATATGGACTTTTTATGAAGGACATCGCCAAAAATCAACTGCCTGCAGCAGATACGATAGCTTCTGCACCTGTTGACACAACCGACACTAAACCTTTAACTGAATCGGTAGATACAACAAACATTCAGCCAATTACGATAGACACAGTAGCTCAAAAGGCAGAGATTGACAGTCTGAAAAAAGAGTATGAAATACAAATAGCCGCATCCGCAAAACGCGCTGAAGCGGAAGCTAAAGCCAGGGAAGCTGGTACAATTATCGTTAGCGAAGGAAAAAAATACCAGTTACCTAAAGGAACGGTTTATTTTTATGAAGCTGCAAGTGTAAACTCGCCTAGAAATGGCGTATTGGGCTTATGGAACAATGCGAAGTTCAATGTAATTGAAGAAGACAAAGGCTTTATTTATGTAACCCATACCAATAAGGACGGCCAGGTTACCAAGGGCTGGTTAAATAAAAATGATCTTCAGGAACAAAAGGAATAAGCTCAGCTTATTCCTTTTGTATTTTATTTAAGTAATTCATCTATGCGTTGCCCCACCTCAGTTTCTGATGGCATTGGGGCATTCATATCAACCATTTTAAAATCTTTATCGATCAGCAGGCTTCTCGGAATGCCAACGATATTGTAATCCCGGAGTTTACTCCTGTTGATGTGCCATTGGTAGCCATCTGCTTTACGTTCGGCCACACTTGCCTTCCATGGCGTAGTTGTATCGTCCAGTGAAAGCGAAATAAACACTACCGCCGGGTTGTCTTTGTATTTCAGTTTAAGCTTCTCAAAATAGGGCATTTCCTTCATGCATGGTCCGCACCAGGTAGCCCAAAGATCAACATATACAACTTTCCCCTTTAAACTGCTTAAGCTTACCTGCCTGCCACTGAGATCCTCCGCTATAAAATCTACCGCAGTATCGCCTTTACCAAAAGCCATCTGACGTACCAACGTTTGATTTACGACCCCTCTTAACTCAGGTGTTTTAATGGCTGCAATTTTCGCTTTAAAGGCACCTAATTGCGATTTATCACTTACTTTTTGGATAGCTCTAACCATTGAATAACTGCTATACCAATCATTTATACTTTGCAGGTCAGCAGCTTTACCTCCATTTTTCACCAGATCGCTGGCGATATCTCTGTAAACAACCAGCTTCATTAAAGATGCGTCTACAAAATTCTTACTATAGAAAGCAAGTTTAGGCGCGATTGCTTTTTGATAGGCCAGCGAAAATTCTTTGGCCTTCTCATCTTTTAATTTTAAACTGTAAATGCTATAATCTTCGCCGCTATAGAAACTATTGATCAGATCGGCCTTAATACGTGCCTGCTCCAGTCGTCTGAATTCAGCTGTAACATTTTTGGTATTGGCCAGTTCCTTTCTTCTGATATCAGCTTGTGCCTCTATTGCAATAATGGTAGCCTCCGGACTTTCTTTAACCTGGCTTCCGGCTTCTATAAATGATCCGCCTTTTGGAAAAGGTGTACTTTTTAAATAGGCATTAGCTTCTGCTCCCCTGCCTTTAAATACAGCTGCCATCTGGTTCTTATAATCAACGACGATCTCCATATCATCACCCGGGCTTAAGTACAAAATATTACGCCCCAGTCGGAAATAATTGGGTTTCGCTAACTTAAACCTGATGTTGAACGAAGATTTTGCGTCTGGTACAATCATCCGTTCGTTGGTTGGTGGCAACAGGTACTGAAATTCAGATAAGTCCTCGACCTGCACCTGATTACTAAAATTTTTAAGTTCACCTTTCAAGGTTACCCATTCTGTTTTTTTCTGAGCTGATGCAACTGTAAATAACAGCAGACATGAGCATAGCAAAGTATTTAGCTTGTTAGTCATACCATTAAGAGGATCCAAAAGAGAAATAGGACTATCGGCAGCTTAAATATTTTCAATAAAAAAAGGGCAGTCTTGCGACTTGCCCTTTTTCACCTTAAAACAAACTAACCAATTATGAAACCTTTATTTCTTTAGTTGCTGATTTAGACTCATCTTTTTTACCAATGGTAATGTTCAAGATACCATTTACGTATTCAGCTGTAATTTTCTCACCGTCAACACTCTCAGGTAATACAAATGATCTTGCAAACGAGAAGTAGTCGAACTCTTTTCTGGTGTAATCTTTTGTCTCTTCAGTTTCAGTAGTTTTTTTCTCTGCCCAAACTGATAAGGTGTCTTTTTTCAGGTTAATTTGAAAATCCTCTTTTGTTAAGCCTGGCGCTGCCAATTCAATCTTGTAATCAGTCTCAGACTCTAAGATGTTAACACCCGGTACTTTATTAATTGTTAAGTTTTTATTTAATGCTTCACTAAACAATGAGTCGAATACATTGTTAAAGTAAGGGGCAGTGTTTCTGGTTCTGTTGTTAAATTTTACTAGTGTCATGATTGTTTCTCCTATTTTTAGTTTTTTATGAATGACTAATTTTATACTAACCCTATATTCAACTCTTATACCAACCTAATTTTCTATGATTTTTAAGACATTTTGGCGCAACAGAAATAAAAAGACAGACAAAAAGACAGACATCATCAATACTTTAGACAGTTTTAAGTATAAAACGACCATCGAAACCCGCTTTGCAGACTTCGATATGATGGGGCATGTAAACAACGCGGTGTACTTTACCTATATGGAAATTGCCAGGACTAAATATTGGAACCAGGCCATACAGTGGGACTGGAAAAAAACCGGAGTGGTAATTGCAAAGGCCTCTATCGATTATATCTTACCCGTTTTTATAGAGGATAAAATCAGCATATACGTACGTACCTCAAGAATTGGAAACAGTAGTTTCGACCTGGAATACCTGCTGGTAAAACTGGTGCATGGTAAGGAACAAATATGTAACAAAGGAAAAACAACCTGTGTTGCTTTTAATTACGCCAGCAAAAGCTCCTTTCCTATTCCGGAAGACGAGAAATCACGCATGATATCCTTTGAACAACTGGAAGGCTAAACAGCTTTGTAACTCAATTGTACAAATGAATGACCTATTTCGCCTGGCATTGGAGGGTTTAACTTTCTGATGCCTACCGTTGCACTAAGCACAAATGGATAGGCCGATACCGTACGATCGATGATATTTTTAATTACCGTTTCTAGCATCTTTTGTGTTCTGGCCATCTCTTCCAGAATAATGGTATTTAAGACTTCGTAATTTACGGTATGTTGCAGGTTTTCAGTATCACCAAACGGGATAAACTCAACAACTACATCAACCATGAAATAAATTCCTGTCAATTGCTCCTCTGGATAATAGCCATGCAGCGCAAAACATTTAACATCCTTAAGGGCAACGGTTTGTATATAAGCAGGTGATTGAGACATCTCTTAACTTTATTTTGTTTGGTATTTACCAGCCATACCTTGAAATTAGTACCTTTGACAAGACAGCCGATTGTACGCCAAATATAGTGTAAACAATGAACAAATCCTCCAAAAAAGACCTTTATGAAGCTCCTGACTATTATTTGTTAGATGAGTTGTTGTCGGAAGAACACAAGCTGATCCGTGCAACGGCCCGTGATTGGGTGAAGAAAGAAATCAGTCCGATTATTGAAGATTACGCGCAAAGAGCGGAATTTCCAAAACATATCATTAAAGGTTTGGGTGAGATTGGTGCATTTGGCCCTACGATTCCGGTTGAGTATGGTGGTGCCGGCCTGGATTATATCGCTTATGGCATATTGATGCAGGAAATTGAACGTGGAGATTCTGGCATCAGGTCTACAGCATCTGTACAAGGTTCATTGGTGATGTATCCGATTTTTGCTTATGGAACTGAAGCGCAGCGTCGCAAATACCTGCCGAAATTAGCTACAGGTGAGTTAATGGGCTGCTTTGGACTTACAGAGCCCAACCACGGCTCCGATCCGGGAGGAATGTTAACCAACATTAAGGATAAAGGTGACCACTATATATTAAATGGTGCTAAGATGTGGATATCTAACGCCCCTTTCGCTGATATTGCTGTTGTTTGGGCAAAAGACGAATCGGGCAAGATACGCGGGTTAATTGTGGAGCGTGGCATGGAAGGCTTTACTACACCTGAGACCCACAATAAATGGAGCCTGCGGGCATCGGCTACCGGCGAACTGGTGTTTGACAATGTAAAAATCCCTAAGGACAATGTGTTCCCGAATATTAAAGGATTGAAAGGTCCGCTGGGTTGTTTAAACCAGGCACGTTACGGTATTGCATGGGGTGCTTTAGGTGCGGCCATGGATTGCTACGATACCGCTCTGCGTTATGCTAAAGAACGTATTCAGTTCGAGAAACCTATTGGCAGCTTTCAGCTACAACAGAAGAAACTTGCCGAAATGATTACCGAAATTACCAAAGCGCAGCTCCTGGTATGGCGCCTGGGTGTACTTAAAACTGAAAACAGGGCTACGCCGGAACAGATATCAATGGCAAAAAGGAACAGTGTAGAAATTGCATTAAATATTGCCCGAAATGCCAGGCAAATGCTCGGCGGAATGGGCATAACAGGTGAATATTCGATTATGCGCCACATGATGAACCTCGAGTCGGTGGTGACCTATGAGGGGACACACGACATCCACCTGCTCATTACTGGAATGGATGTCACAGGAATAAATGCATTTAAATAATTTTGATGAAAACTTTTAAAAAATATTATCACATCCCGGCAAGCCCAGAAGAGGTTTACTGGGCATTAACGAAACCACAAAGTATACAGTTATGGACTGGCGCCGAAGTAGAATTTACTGAAGAACCAGGTACAGAGTTTTCATTTTGGGACGGAGACATTGTAGGTAAAAACCTGGAATTTGATTACGGAAAGAAAATAGTGCAGGAATGGTATTTTGGAGACGACAATGAACCGTCTATTGTAACCATTAAATTGCACCAGGACAAAAAAGGAACTTCCCTGGAATTTGTACAAACGAATATCCCTGAAGCTGATTACAATGATTTTACTGAAGGCCTGGATGAATACTATCTTGGTGGCCTTATAGATTTCTTTGACGAATAAAATGTCTACAAAAAAATCGGGTAATCATATGTTATGATTACCCGATTTTTTTTCGAATGATGGTTATCTTTTAAGCTTCTTCGTTATAAACAGATCTGATTTCATCACGAAGGTTGTACTTCGAAGCCATTACTTCTCCGTAAGCGCCCGCACTTCTGATGGCGTACAAATCGCCTCTAAAAGTTTCAGGCTGTTCAACTTCTTTTCCGAAGCAGTCTGTACTCTCGCAGATAGGACCTACGATATCATATTTTAAAGCAGTTTCATTACCTCTTGTTAAATTCTCAATCTTGTGGTAAGCCTGATACAATGCCGGACGCATCAGTTCCGTCATGCCTGCATCCAAAACGACAAAGTTTTTCTTCTTGCCATTTTTTACATATAAAACCCTGCTGATGAGCGAAGCCGATTGCCCAACTAAAGCTCTGCCTAATTCAAAATGAACTTCCTGTCCTGGTTTAATATCCAAAAACTCAGAGAATATTTTAAAATAGCTTTCGAAATCAGGAATCTGTCCATCTGGATTGTGATAATCAATACCTAAGCCTCCCCCAACGTTTAACACTTTTACATTGAAACCTCTTTCTTCAAACCAAATGGCAAATTCGTTTACTCGTACACAAAGGTTTTTATAAACGTCCAGATTGGTAATCTGTGAGCCAATATGAAAGTGGATACCTATAAATTCAATATGAGCTGAAGCTCTCAAAGTTTCCGCACACTGTGGTAAATCCCATGAATTTACACCGAACTTATTTTCGTCCAATCCGGTAGTGATGTTATGATGTGTATGCGCATCTACGTTAGGATTAATACGGATAGCTACCCTCGCCTTTTTACCTTTCTTTTCAGCTAATTCATTAATCACTTCCAGTTCCTGAACAGACTCTACATTGAAGCAGAAGATATCCTTGTCTAAAGCATGGTTAATTTCTTTATCTGACTTACCAACTCCGGCGAAAACGATTTGAGCATTATCAAAACCGGTTTCAACCGCCTTATTTACTTCGCCCCCACTAACACAATCAGCACCAAAGCCAACAGCCTTAATTGCCTGCAAAACTTTTTCATTGAAATTTGCCTTCATGGCATAGTGAACATGAAAATTGTATAACTTAGCGGCCGCTGCGCAAGTATTTAAGGTATTTTGCAGCAGATTCAGGTCGTAATAATAGAAAGGTGTTTCTAAATTTGCAAACCGTGATATATCTTTATTAGAAAACATAATGTTTAAATATCTTGTTATATTTTTTGTCGTTGTACTTGGCTTAATTTACATTGGAAACCAAATAGATCTTAAAAATCAGAAGATCAGTAAAAAAGAGTACGACAGAAGAATCAGGTTCTTTATCGCACTCATTTTTATCGTTATTGGTATCCTTGTCTGGATAAAAAGAAGGTAAATCCTTACTTGTTATTCAAACAGCCTGTTGTGTAAACTCTTTAAAGCTTCAGTTTTATCTGAAGTATTCAACAACAACGAAATGTTATAATTGCTTCCACCATATGAAATCATTCTTAACGGAATGTGCTTAATGGCATCAAGTACACGTGCAGCGTAACCATGTGTTTGCGCGCTAAAGTCACCAACAACACACACGATTGACTGGTTTGTATCAATTTCTACCGACCCGAAAGCATGTAGCTCTTCAACAATTTTCTCCAGGTTATCTGTAAAATCAATAGTTAAAGATACAGCCACTTCTGACGTTGTGATCATATCAATCGGTGTTTTATATCTTTCAAAGATTTCGAAAACTCTTCTCAAGAAACCATAGGCCAATAACATACGGCTTGACTGGATCTTAATTGCGGTAATTCCGTCTTTTGCAGCGATAGATTTAATTTTCCCTTTTTCGCTTTCCGTAGAGATCAATGTACCTGCAGCTTTTGGCTCCATAGTATTTAACAATCTTACAGGAATTTTATACTTCTGGGCTGGAAAAACAGATTGTGGGTGCAAAATTTTTGCTCCGAAATAGGCCAGCTCTGCAGCTTCATCAAACGAAAGGTGTGAAATAGGTTTAGTACCTTTTACAATTCTTGGATCGTTATTGTGCATACCGTCGATATCTGTCCAGATCTGAACTTCTTCGGCTAATATCGCCGCTCCGATTAAAGAAGCTGTATAGTCGCTACCACCACGGCGCAGGTTGTCAACTTCACCAAAGCTATTTCTGCAAATAAATCCTTGCGTAATAAACAGCTTGTTATCTTTATGCTGATCTAATATAGGTTGCAAATGTTTAGTTGCGTAAGGAACATCCGGTTCATTGTCCTCATCAATTTTCATAAAATCCAATGCAGGCAACAATACTGATGGCACGCCGATAGACTTTAAATAGATGTGGTACAAGGTAGTAGAAAGTAATTCACCTTGTGCAAGAACTACTTTTTCTTCAACAGGCGTAAAGATATCATTTGCCAAGGTGCTCAAAAAGTTAAAGTGATAATCTACAACTTCTTGTCCTTGCTCACGATATTCGCCTTCTACTAAAAGTTCTACGATGAACTCGTTATATTTTTGCTGTAATGCGTTAATCAAATCTAACGCAACCTGTTTATCTTCCTTTAAAAGTTTGGCTGAAATTTCCACTAAACTATTGGTTGTACCAGACACAGCTGATAATACCACAATTTGCTCTTCTGCAGGATTGATAATATCCAGCAATTTTTTCATGCGCTCAGGGCTTCCTACAGAAGTGCCTCCAAACTTTAATACTTTCATAGTTTTTTAATTGTTTTTTAATGGTCATGAGACACGGACCAAAGCCACAAGGTCTCATTTCTTGTTTATTTAATTTTTAAAGGTTAAAAGCTGTATAAATAGCTATATTTATTTGCTACAAGTATTTCAATTTTAACTAAAATGGTTATATACTTGTAATTGGGCGTGAATTTAAATAAATCGTGCTTAATAAAGGCAAAATAGACAAAATAAAATTTGGAAGGAGAAGATATGCAATTAGAACAAGCTACACTAAGCACAATTAACGAATGGCTTAAAGGCAATTATGACGAAGCAACGAAAAAAGAAATACAAGGTCTTTTAGATAAGGAAGCATATACTGAACTTACAGATTCCTTTTACAGAAGTCTGGAGTTTGGAACTGGGGGATTACGGGGCATAATGGGGCCAGGATCAAACAGGATTAATAAATATACTATCGGTACAGCTACTCAGGGCTTAGCCAATTATTTGAACAACAAGTACCCAGGCGAAAAAATCAAAGTAGCCATAGCACACGACAGTCGTAATAACTCCGATTATTTTGCACAAATTACAGCTGATGTGTTTTCAGCAAACGGAATACATGTGTATTTCTTTTCGGCTTTAAGACCAACCCCTGAGCTGTCTTTCGCTATCCGTAACCTTGGTTGCAAAAGTGGTGTGATGCTTACGGCTTCTCACAACCCAAAAGAATATAACGGTTACAAAGCTTATGGTGCTGATGGTGGACAGTTTACTGCTCCTGACGACAGCCTTGTTATGGATGAAGTAGCTAAAATAACGAATATTGATGCCGTAAAATTTGGCCGTGTTGAAACAAATATTGAATTGATTGGCGAAGAGATAGACCAATTGTATCTGGATAAAATCGCAGCGCTATCGGTTTCACCGGAAGCAATTGCACGTCAGAAAGACCTTAAAATTGTTTACTCCCCTATCCACGGGACCGGAATTACACTTGTACCTAAAGCTTTAGAGCAATTTGGCTTTAATAATTTAACACTTGTAGAAGAACAAAGTAAACCAAATGGAAATTTCCCTACTGTGGTTTATCCAAACCCGGAAGAGAAAGAAGCCCTTACGCTTGCGTTGAAAAAAGCAGAGGAAATTGATGCTGACCTGGTATTGGCAACCGATCCGGATGCCGATCGCGTGGGTATTGCCGTAAAAAATAACGATGGTGAGTTCGTATTATTAAATGGAAACCAAACCGGAAGCTTACTTATTAACTACCTGCTTACGGCATGGGAAGAAAAAGGTAAACTTACAGGAAATGAATATATTGTTAAAACTATTGTAACCTCTAACCTGATTGAGGCAATTGCGAACGTTAAGAAGGTTACCTTCTACAATACTTTAACCGGATTTAAATGGATCGGACAAATCATGACCCAGCTGGAAGGCAAAAAGACTTTTATTGGCGGTGGTGAAGAAAGCTATGGTTACCTGATCGGCGATTTGGTAAGAGATAAAGACGCCGTGGTTTCCTGTGCATTTATTGCTGAAATGACTGCCTTTTATAAAGATAAAGGAAGTAGCCTATATGATGCTTTGTTAAATACTTATGTAGAATACGGATTGTACAAAGAGGAATTGGTATCCATCACCAAAAAAGGTAAAACCGGTGCGGAAGACATTAAAGCCATGATGGAGAAATTCAGAAACAATCCTCCTGCAACATTAGGTGGTTCGAAAATAGCAACTTTAAAGGATTATGAACTGGGGATACAAACGGATCTGAAAACTGGTATAAAGACTGCACTTGATTTACCGAAGTCTGATGTTTTACAATTCATCACTGAAGATGGCAGCATTGTTTCTGCCCGCCCTTCGGGAACAGAGCCGAAGATTAAATTCTACTGCAGTGTGAATGCACCTTTAAAAGATAAAGCTGCTTTTAAAGCAGCAGATGCTGAATTGGGTAATAAAATTAAAGCGGTTATGAATGATCTTGAGGTTTAATTACCTTAGGATTATTACTCTTCAATAATTTTAAAAAACTTATCTGCGATATTTGCGAAAGCCTCTTTGTTAAGCGGCTTTTGCAAATATGTAGCTATTTCTGCTACATTCGCGGCATGCTGCTCATCATCTGGATTGAGCGAGGTAGTTAGCATTACTACTATAATTCTGGCTTTATGTTTTTCATCTAATTGCTTGTATTCGTCGATAAAGTCCCAACCGTTCATCCCTGGCATATTGATGTCCAAAAATATAATTCCGGCCTTTGGCGCATGAATATTGTCTTCATACTTCCCCGAATAGGTCAAATAATCCAAAGCTTCTTTGGCAGAGGTAATCTCCTTTACATCTACTTTAATTTCAGCATTTTCTACGATCCTACGATGAATGAAATTTGTGGAAATATCATCATCAACTAATAAAACACAATCAAGATCTTTATACTTCTTCATTAAAATGTCTTCTTTTATTCTTGTTCGAAATTATTTTTAAACTTTTAGGGAAAAACTAAAGGTACTTCCTTCATTCAATACAGATTCCACATTGATTTTCCCACCATGCAACTCAACAATCTTTTTGCAATGGGATAAACCTATACCGTACCCTTCATAATCAGTAGCACTGTGTAAGCGCTGAAACATCACAAATACCTTTTCTTTAAAACGGTCTTCAATACCAATACCATTGTCTTTAAATTCAAAATGCCAGAAATTATCATGGCCAACAACGGCAACCTGGATTTGCGGAGGTGTACCTGCCCGCTTAAATTTCAATGAATTACTGAGCAAATTTTGGAAAAGCTGTCGCAAGGCCGTCTCAAAGCCATAAACGATAGGAAGATCGGTATAATGAATTTCGGCACCTGCAGTCTGTATACTACTGTATAAATCATTTTTTAAACTATCCATTAGGGCATTGCAATCGACCAATGTTTTAGACTGCTGCCCTCCTAGTCTTGCATAATCCAATAAGCCTTTGATCAGGTTTCTCATGCGTTCGGTAGAACGGTCTATAAATTGGAGATAAAGTCTGGCATTGTCATCAAACACATCCTTGTACTCATCTTTAAACAACTCTACAAAATTCTTAACGGTGAGCAATGGCTCCTGTAAATCGTGCGACGCGATGTACACAAATTGTTCAAGTTCTTTGTTCTTTATTTCCAGTTCCCTGGCATATTCCTCTGCGGTCTTCTCCAGTTGTCTTTTTGCAGTGAGGTCCCTTATAAATTTAGAAAAACCAACTACGTTATTGTTATCGTCGTAAATTGCCGACAGCGTAACGAAAGCCCAGAAGAGCTCTCCATTTTTTCTAACACGCCAACCTTCATGCTGAGATCTGCCTTTCAGTCTGGCTTCTTCAATAAGTAATTCTGGTAATTTATTTCTGCGACTATCTTCGCTATAGAACACACTAAAATTCTGACCAATGATTTCATCGGCTGAGTATCCTTTTATTTTCTCCGCTTCTTTATTCCAATTCTCAATATTTCCTTGCCTGTCTAAAAAGAGAATAGCATAATCATCTATTACTTCAAGCATTCTAAGTAAGCTGTCCGATCTCAAGTACTTGTATTTAATTTTATCTGGTGGAATCCAGTACAAGTATTTTCAAAATTCAAGCCAAAGCACAGGGCTTACAACCTATTGAAACAAGGTGTTTTAATGTTATAACATCAAAAATACACGGCGCATTTTTTTCCCAAAAAGGGGAATTATACCACATACACACCGCTAAAAGCCAATAAATTAACGGACCTGTCCTTTCCCTCTAACTACCCATTTTTCGGTAACTAGTTTTTCTAATGCGAAAGGGCCGCGCGCATGAAGTTTTTGTGTAGAAATACCTATTTCAGCACCCAAACCAAATACTTGCCCGTCAGTGAACCTTGTTGAAGCGTTTAAATAAACCACGGCAGCATCAACTTGATTTAAAAACCTTTCCGCTTTAGAATGGTCTTCGGTCAAGATTGCTTCAGAGTGTTTTGAAGAAAAATCTGAGATATGTGATAAGGCTTCGTCTATACCTTCAACTACTTTAACAGAACATTTGAAATCTAAAAACTCTCTTCCGAAATCTTCTGATTTAGCCTCGTTTAACTGAGGGTAGTTTAATCCCTGAAGGATAGGGAACGAAATCTCATCAGCAAATATTTCTACATTATATTCAGCTAGTAACGGGGCTAATATGTTTAGAAAAGGTCGAACGATAACATGATCGACCACAACCGTATCCAATGCATTACAGACTGATGGCCGGGATACTTTAGCATTCACGACAATTTTTGCGGCTTCTTCTAATTTTGCCGTACCTTCTATATAAGTATGACAAACCCCTGCTCCCGTTTCAATAACAGGCACCAATGCGTTTTTACGTACATACTCTATAAGCTGATTTGAGCCACGTGGAATAATCACGTCGATATACCCTTCGGCCTGTAAAATATCTAATATGTATTTTCTGTCGGCCGGAAGTTGCTGTACCACATTCTTATCCAAACCGTATGTTTCCAGTACACACTGAATTAAAGAAACAATATACAGATTTGTATGATACGCATCTTGTCCACCGCGCAATAAACACACGTTTCCGGATCTGATGCACAAAGCTGCAACATCAATAGTAACGTTAGGACGCGACTCATATATTACACCAACGACGCCAAGAGGTACTGTTTTCTTCTGAATAAACAAACCATTATCAAGCGTGTTCTCCGAAAGAATGATGTTTGTAGGATCGCTCAATGCCGCAACGTCTTTTAAACTTGACACAAGATCAGCGATCCTGTTTTCATTCAACAACAGACGATCTTTCTTGGGGTCTGTATCGGGCATTTTTTCCAGGTCTTTTAAATTTTCTGAAATGATTTGTGCCGATTGGTCTTTAATAAGTACAGCCAGGCTGTTGATCAGGTCTTGTTTCCCCTTGTCACTTAAAGAAGAAATAGAAGCCTGTGCCTTTTTTGCATTGATTAATTGTTGTTGAATGGTTTCCATTGCTTAAAGTATTACAATATCACTGGCGTTTGCAATTTCCAGGTTATGTTGTTTTATATTTTTAACTATTGTTTCGGATGATGTTTTTGCTCGTGCCACAGCGACGATGTTTTCCTGCTCGTCGGTAATTTCAAAGATTTCACCGTCACTAAATTCCTCAATCACCGACATTACACCTACGGCAAGCAAGCTTTTACGCTTCCTGATGGCTTCACACGCACCTCCGTCTACCATGATACGCCCCGTAACCAGGCTCCCACTAGCCAGCCATTTATTTCTGGCAGATATATTAGAACTTTTTGGAACACATACGGTACCTGTTTTTTCTATTGCCGCTTTTAGTATACCATCTGGTGTACGAACACCAAAAATGATCACTTTGATTCCCATTACTGACGCTAAATGAGCAAAAGTTAATTTTGAAATCATTCCGCCTAAACCTAAATCAGATTTATTTTTATCCGCAAGGGAAAAAATATCGTTATTGATACTTTCAATTTTGTCAATCACCTTTCCTTCTCTATCCAACACACCAGGTACAGAGGTTCCTAATAGAATTACCGAAGCACCAAAACCTACTCCCAATAAGGTAGCCAATTCATCATTATCAGAAAACTTCAGCTCTAAACTGCTGACTACGTCATTTTCATTGGCGATAGGAATCACATCATTCTTCCATAGCTCTTCGTAGGTTTCCTTTAGTTGTAAAAACTGTTTACGGTTTGAAAAATGCTGGCGCTCGCAGAGGCTCTGTGCAATTGAAATTCCATAAGGAGAAAAATGTTTTGAATATATATTCAATAGTAAGGGGTTTCCAATTGAAGCTGCTGCTTTACGTTCGGAAATTTTTCCTTTGTAATTTTTAATATACTTTTTACCGGCACCTACTGCGCCTGAAGAAACAAGAATTAAACGATATTCCTTTGCAATTTCGGCAACTTGCCTGGCAACATCAGCAATTACCAGCTCATCAAGTTCTCCTTTTGTAGTAGTTATAGAAGCGGTTCCTAATTTCAAAACAAGTATTGGCTTGTCCATTGTGGTTCGGGTTATAGGTCTGTAATGAAAACCCGAAAATAGTCAATTATCCTCCTATCTATGAAATAAAGGAGAGGATAATTGATAGATTTTATAGAAAATTATTTCTCAGCGCTCTTATTTTTATCTCTGTTCTTGTTTAACTTGATTTTTATCTTCCCGTCTTCCCCATCGGTGGCCAATAAATGAAGTACAATCCCCTTCATTCGGCGCTCCTGAATTTCCTTTTTATCGGTAAGATCTGCATCCTTTTTAGGGTTTCGTAAAGGTACGTCAACAGTAATGTTTGTTCCTGTAGATAAGGAATAGACACCAGCAACATCCATATTCAAAAGGCTGGAATTAATTTGCATTGGATTTATGGTAATCTTTTGTCCACGGACATCGAATTTCCCATTCAGATTTTCGAAAGTGATATTATTAAGGTCCCTGAAGGGGAATGCAAATTTCCCTACACTAATGATGGGGTCAAAATTTAGCAGTGCTCCTTTTCGTAGGTCAAAGTTCAAGCTTCCATTCATAGAATTCGTCACCAATTTCCCCTGGTTAGTGATCCCACCGGATATGTTGGCGTTAGAAAACAAGAACCCTTTTAGATTTTTTGAAGTAAGACTTGTTAGACCAAAATTATCAAAAGCATAAAAAAAGTGTTTAATATCTACATTGGATAATACTGTATTTATATTAAAACGGTTGAGTGTGCCTCGTTGACTAATATTTCCATTAAGTTTTAGGGAGCCTCCGGCATGTTTAACATTCACATTCCGAATGGCGATACCAGATTCCGAAAGCAACAGATCGGCATTGGCATTGGTTGCCAGAAACTTATTATAATAAACCTTATCAACGCTTAAATGCATGTTTACATTACTCTTTTCAAACACCTCATTTAAATCTTCAGAGAAAGTACTCTTTTTCACGCTTTTCTTTCTGGTCTTCGCCGCAGGTCTTCTACGCTCAAGAAAGCCCAGAAATTCACCTAGATGCACTTGTGGACTGCTGATTTTCCAGGTCAATAAAATCTTTTCGGGAGCAGTATAATACAAGTTCAGGAAATTACGGACAACACCATCCATCATTACCACACTTTTACCACTTTGCAACCTTATATTTTTAATAAAAAGATCATTATTGGTAAAATTCAATAAAATAGCTGTATTGTTAAAGTTCAGTTTTCTGGGCATATAACTGATGTCTGCATTCTTTATGTCTATTGAGCCTGCAACCAAAGGCTTATTCAACTTAAAGTCAACTATATCTGCCTTATATGCTAAATTCACAATAGCAGTTCCCTTACCAAATTTCAGTGTCTCCTCACCTACAACCTTGTTTAATTTCGCAATTTCAAACTGTGATTTAAAAATCCCCGTAGCTATTGGTTTTTCCAGATTATGAATAAAAGCGGTGTCGATAGAAAAAGGAATTTCCTTATAACCACCTTTAAAATGATACAATTTAATTGCCGAATTTTCATCGTTAAAGCCTTTCCCGTTTACATAATTGTTAGTAAACATTCCAGTAAAATTACAGTCATCAATCACCCCACCGGGTGTAGTTAGCTGATTGTCTTTAACAACAGCTTCTACATCTATTTGAGGATCGCCACCTGGCCCCATATCTCCTTTTAACGTACATTTAGCATAAATAGGTTGTGCAAGATTAAACATATTTAGCTTTTCAGTAATATTCGGCGCTAACAATCCTGACGCATTTCTCCAAAGAATTTTCGGAACATCTATGTGAATCGTAAATTCAGTGCTCTCTTTTGAGGTATCAAATCTTGCATCTATAATAAAAGTATCATCCCCTATTTTTAGTTTATTCTGGGCCACATCAACAATTCCGTTACTTTCGTTGTAGCTCACCTTAAAAGGACCTTCTAACAGCTTGTCTTTAATAAAACTACCTCTGCGGGTATTAAAAGCCATACTTTTGGCAATGGTTTTTAGTTCAATATTCGCGTCCCAACCTCCAAGAAAAGGATAATCAATTTTTCCCGTTAACTCATCTACAACAAAATGAAAAAGCTTGTGCCCTTTTTGATTATCTACTACAAAGTTTACATTGTTTAATGCAATTTTTCTGATTTGTGCGGGAGCTGATCCGGATTCATCTGTAGCAGGCGTTGATTTTTTCTTCTTAAAAACAGCCGTATTTGTGTAACCATTACTATCAGTATAGAGATAAATAGTTGAATTATTAATGCCTATTTTTCCAATTTCTATATTCCCTTTTAGTAAACCAAGCATATTCACAGACACATCAAATTCACTGGCTTCTAAAAGGTTATGCCTATGGGTATTCCATAAGCTATCTTTAATAATTACATTATTGAGCCTTAAAGAAACACCAGGAAAACCCTTCAAAAATGTAGGATCCATGCTACCGATGGTCATGCTACCATTGAGGTTTTTATTGAGCTGCGTTGTTATTTTAGCCAACAAGGTTTTATTGTTCGTATTTACGTAGAAGGCAAGACCCACGTACAAAAGAAGAACAAATGCAACAAGGGCAGCAAATGTTATGAGTGCGATTTTAGACCAACGGGGCATGTTCTCTTGATTAAAGGGTTAGCTTAGCGATTGATTTGTTCTGGATTTGAACCGTTTATACATGTTCAATTATTATACCAAATAAGCTATACAAGCCATAGGTATCCCCTTAAAGATACAAATAAAAATGCCGTATTTTATTCAACTAACCTTTTATGCCCCATTGTTTTATTTTGGTATCAGCTTGTTTTAATATTCCTTTTTTATCGGTCTGAGCAAAAGGACAACAAAAGAAAAGCAAAAGAGGACCAAAAGCCGGGCAAAAGAAATTAAGACTATAATCCCAGTGCGTGGGTAGTTTGGATCCTGATATTTTCGGTCAATTGCGCATCACCATTAAGCTTTTCACCATAAGACGGGATCATTTGCTTTAGTTTCTTCTGCCATGCTTCTGTTTTGATTTGATCACTAAAGCAACGCTCCATTAATGTAATCATAATTGAAACAGCTGTAGACGCACCAGGTGATGCTCCTAATAGCGCAGCGATTGAACCATCGGCAGCAGTTACCATTTCGGTACCAAATTCAAGGATACCGCCATGTTTTTCATCTTTTTTAATTACCTGAACACGTTGACCAGCAGTTTCAAGTTCCCAATCTTCCATTTTTGCTCCCGGGAAATATTCTCTTAAAGCAACCATGCGGTCTTCAGGTGACTGACGTACTTGTTCAATCAGGTATTTGGTTAATTGCAAATTATCCAATCCCGCAGAAATCATTGGGCGAATGTTATTAACTTTTATGGATAAGGGTAAATCAAGCAATGAACCGTTTTTTAAGAAACGTGTAGAGAAACCGGCGTAAGGACCAAAAAGCAAAGCTTTTTTACCGTCGATCATCCTTGTATCCAAGTGTGGTACCGACATCGGAGGCGCACCTACTGAAGCTTTACCATACACTTTTGCATTATGTTGTTCAATAATTTCAGGATTCACACATTTAAGCCATTGTCCGCTTACCGGGAATCCACCAAATCCGTTTCCTTCGGGAATACCTGCTTTCTCAAGTAAAGGTAATGATCCGCCTCCCGCACCAATAAATACAAATTTAGCCTTTACTACTCTTCTTTGTCCCGCAGTTTCATCTTTGACCTTCACTTCCCATAAGCTGTTTTTTTGCTTAAGTTTTTTCACATCATGATTAAAGTGAAGTTTTACCCCGGGTTTTCCCTGCAATTTACTGAACATCATTCGGGTTAATGCACCGAAATTAACATCAGTACCCATTTCCATCCTCGTAGCTGCAACTTTTTCATCAGGATTACGTTCCTTCATCACAAGCGGCATCCATTCAGCAAGTTGCTTAGGATCTTCTGAATAGATCATTCCTTTAAACAAATCACTCTCCTGCATTCTTGCATAACGCTCTTTAAGAAAATCAACATTCTCCTGGCCCCATACAAAACTCATGTGCGGAATAGCTTTGATAAAAGTTTCAGGACTATCTACCAGTTTGCTTTTAACCAAAAACGACCAGAACTGTTTTGATACTTCAAATGACTCAGCAATCGAAACAGCTTTTTTTGTGTCTACGGATCCATTTGCCTGTTGAGGTGTATAATTCAATTCACAAAAAGCAGAATGCCCTGTACCTGCATTGTTCCATGCATCCGAACTTTCGGCTGCAGCAACGTCAAGTCTTTCAAAAATCTCGATAGTAATATCCGGCTGTAACTCCTTGAGCAACATACCTAAAGTAGCACTCATAATACCTGCTCCAATTAACACAACATCAACAGTTTTCTCCGGATTACTATTTTTTCGAGTCATTTTTCTGAAATTTTCCGCAAAAGTACAACACAAAAATTTATTTGACGTGAATTTTTCAAAAATTATCCTTGTTTTTTACATTCTTATTGAAATCAACTAGTTAGTTTTGAAATATGTAGACACAATTAACAATTTTATTACATAAAAATGATTATTCTGATTTGTTTTTATCAATCAGAACGCAAAAACAGTGTATAATACGAGCGAAATCTTCAAAGTAAAATATCTGACTGTTTTTTTTTTACACTTCAAATTATTTGCATTCCCTGCTTAGCCCCACCCCAAATTAAAATTCATTTTCCGCGTTAATAACAACATATCTACCTGACTACGTATACTTGTACATAAATTAAAACCTATGAACACTCCTATTACAATTGACCAACTTAACAATACCTATTGCGACCGCATTGTTAAGCTCATCTTACCAATACAACAGATCGAATTCAATGTGCCAGTAACTCTGGAAGGACAGCCAGACTTGCTCGACATAGAAACAAGCTATCAAAAAGAAGGCGGCAATTTCTGGGGGGCCTTCTATAATGCTGAACTGGTTGGTACTATTGCATTAATTAATATCGGTCATCAAGCTTGCGCATTAAGAAAAATGTTCGTTAAAAAAGAGTTTAGAGGAAAAGAACACGGGATTGCACAGCTACTCCTTGAAAAATATATTAGATTTTGCAGGGAAAATGCTATCACCGACATTTACCTCGGCACGGTTGACGTGCTAAAAGCCGCACATCGTTTTTATGAAAAAAATGGCTTTATGGAGATTAATATGAACGAACTGCCTGAATACTTTCCCCGGATGCCTGCTGATAACATTTTCTATCATCTTCACATCACGAATGCCGTTTAAAGACTTGATTAATACAACAGAAGAATGCTGAGTAAAATAAAAACGTCCAATCTATTTAGATTAATTACAAATAATCTATATTTGCTGCAGATACGATTAATGAGCATCTTTTGGCAGAACAAGAAACCATACACAAAACAAATACACTGATCGACAGAAATACTTTCGAAACAGTCTACAATTTGTATTGGGAAAAAATTTACGCCGTATGCTTCAACAACATCCGGGAGATTGAACCCTCTCGGGAAATGGTTCAGGATATTTTTAAATCTTTATGGGAACGTCGTCACGAGCTAGAACTGGAAAACATCAACAATTACCTGGTTCGCTCTGCCAAATTCAAAACTTTTGAATTCATCCGTAATAAGGTTAGCCAGCAAAAACATATCTGTAATAAATACCAGGATTGTAGTATGTCTTCCAATTGTACCGAAGAGCGAGTATTGTTCAATAACCTCAAAGAGAAGGTTAATATTTTGGTTGACACCCTTCCGTGCCAGTGCAAACGGGTTTATAAAATGAGCCGGGAACAAGGATTAAGTAATAAGGAAATTGCATCGGCGCTATTGATCACTGAAAGAGCTGTAGAATACCATATTACCAAAGCTCTAAGCGTTCTTAGACTCAACCTTTCCAATTATTCTGCTTAATTTTCAAACTCACTTACGGTAAAACCGCTGTTATGCTACTTATATTTTATATAAGTTTGTAAACAAGATTAAGACAGACTCAGCGATTAAATGAAAATCAGTAGCGAACTCATAGAAAAATATCACCGTAACGAATGTAACCAAGAGGAAATAGAGGTTGTTGAAACATGGTTATTTTCGGGCGATAGCGATGAGGCCCTACAACTTCCTTTGGGTGAAAACAAAGCTGAGCATAAAGTGAAGATCTGGAATGAGATAGAGAAAATACTACCTATCGAAACCCCTGCACCGGTTTTAACCAAAAAGCCTTTCTTTAAAAATCCATTCTGGTCGGGTGCCATTGCCGCTTCTGTAGTATTTTGTGTTGCAATTATAGCAATTGATAGACTAAATGAATCCAATTCTGCTAAGCATGAGCCATTTGTAATGGTCAACAATACCTCTGCCATCAAGATAAGAAATTTTGAAGCGAACGGCTATAACATAGCTATAGGTACCAATACATCCACTAAAATCGATCACGAAACTGGTATTGTTGATCTTTCTGGTAGTCTCTTGATTCGTCCTAAAAAGGATATTGAGCTCTTATTTGAAGGTAGTAAAGAAAAGATGAAATTTAAAGCTGGTCAAACTTATATTATATTAAAAGGCGAAACTGGCAATGACAAAGTTATCATTGTTAACGAGAGAAATATTATGGATCTTCCTCCGGTGATTCAAAAACAAATCATCAATGAATTTCAAATTTAAACGCCTGCAGCTTCTTTTATTAATTCTTGTTTGCTTTTCATCTTGCACGCAAAAACCGTTGACAGGTAACGATTCTGCAAATAAAAAATATAGTCTTTATATTCTTGGAAAAAATGGCAATGAATACCTGCTACAAACCAATAGTTTGGATAGTGGAGTTTTGTTGCCCGAACATGATGGAGCCGATATCAGCACAAAAGAAATTAGTCGCGCAGTAATTGTGAAAAATGGCTATTATTATCATTTAAATAGGAAGAAAGCAACATTTGTAAAATATAAACTGGTAAACGGAGCACTCGTTGAAAGCGCAAGTCTTCCGCTGGTAGATTTCTCCATTGAAAACTTTTACTGGAAAAGTATCGATACGCTTTTGTTAACGGGTTTAAATGCGACAGACTTCTCCCAGGTACGATACGCCATTATAAATACGGCCAACATGAAACAAATCTCTGCGGGAGACATGGAAATCCCTCGTCCTATAGGCCGTTTTGATAATATGTCGATTGGTTTTGTAGAGCCACGTAAAGCCAGCTTACTGGTAGGATACACTTATCATCAGCAGTTAAACACAGCAGATTACACCACAAGTGATACGACCTATGTGACCGAATTGAGTTATCCTGAAATGAAAGCGATAAAAACTTCTAAAGATACTCGATCTACTTATCCGGGAGGTATCAACACCATTCAGCCCTATTCATTTAATGATGAACAGCATAATTATTATTTCATGACCTGTCCGGGAATAGCCTTAGGAAACCGTCCTGAACTTCCCACGGGTATTATGAGAATTAAAGCGAACGAAGCTACTCCTGATAAAAACTATTTCTTTAATATTTCTGCAAGCATTATCCACAACCATGCCTATGGCATGTGGTATCTTGGTCACAATAAAGCGATCATCAGAAGTGAAAGAAAAGATCTGTTTAAGGGAATTGGAGACCATTACAGCACCGCTCATTTCGAATTTTATGTACTAGATCTAAATAGTCAGGATATACAAAAATTAGCGCTTCCTTTAGATAAAGGAACCCGTCGTGAATGTGTGATCATAGATAAGGATATTGCATATATATCGGTAAATTCAAGTACTTCCGGCAACTTTATATGGCTATACAACATTAAAACCGGATCACTTAAAAAAGGCCTTGAGCTAGCTGGAAACACCGATTTTATCATGAGAATTGACAAGTTAAATCCTTAAGATTAAAATATATTTAATATTTCGTCTTTACCACCTTCGGTAAAGCTGCAGTTATGCTACCTCCTAGTATAAATGTACAATATTAAATAAAATGTCATACGGGAAAACTTTACTACTCTTCTTACTTTGCGCAGTTTCATTGAGCGCCTTCTCTCAAAACTCCCCGGTCATCTCCGGATATATAAAAGATGGAAATGAATTAATTACCGGTGCCTCAATTGTTGTAAAAGGTACAAAAACAGGTGCCAGCTCCGATACTAAAGGTTATTATGAATTAACAACGCTTAAGCCAGGAACATACACATTGGTTGTCTCCTATCTTGGTTATCTGAAAGAGTCCAGATCGGTAACCTTAAATGCCAATCAAAATCTAAGTCTAAATTTTTCTCTAAAAAAAGATCAACAGCAACTTCATAATGTAGATATCCATGGAAAGACCAAATCCCAGGAAGTAAAAGAGTCTGGCTTTGCTGTAAATGCAATAGACACCAAAAAATTTGCAAATACTACTGCCGACCTGAACCAGGTCCTTAACCGCAGTACAGGCGTAAGGATTAGGGAACAAGGCGGACTGGGTTCGGACTTTAAATTTTCAATTAATGGTTTATCAGGCAAGCAGGTAAAATTCTTTATCGACGGCATTCCTATGGAAGTAATGGGTAGTGCAATGTCTTTAAACAATATTCCAGTTAACCTTGCAGACCGACTGGAAGTTTACAAAGGTGTTGTACCCGTGCAACTTGGTGCAGATGCTATGGGAGGTGCGGTAAATGTAGTTACCAATCAAAAAGCCAGCAACTACCTGGATGTAAGTCATAGTTACGGCTCATTTAATACAAACCGTTCGGCTTTAACTGGTCAGTTTGTAGATAAAAAAACAGGCATCATTGTAAAGGCCAGCGGATTCCTGAACTCATCTGATAACAATTACAAAATGAAGGGTGTTGACGTTTTAAATATCGGCTCTAGAGAAAACCCATTCATCCCTGAGGAAGAATTAAACGGCATGGAATACGTTCAGGCGGATGTAAAGCGATTCCACGACAACTATTTCTCGGCCCTGGCTCAGCTTGAAGCTGGTATAACTAACAAAAAATGGGCAGATGTTTTTTTTATAGGTGGCGGTTACAATGAGTCACATCAGGATCTTCAAACAGGCTTCGATCAGAAAACCGTTTATGGTACTGTAAAAAGAAACAGCTACGCCAAAAGTGCAACGATACGTTATAAAAAAGATAATCTTTTCACGAAGGGGTTAAGCCTAAGTGCATTTGCAGCCCGGTCATCAGATACCTACAGGACTATAGATACGCTTTTTGGAAAATATGACTGGAGCGGAACCTGGTACGAAAGTGGCCGCACCGAAATGGGCAACGGCATCAAGAATATTAGTGTGATCAAAAGACCGAGGACTTATGCGATGGCCAACATGAGTTATGTGATAAATCCAAATCACTCATTAAACCTCAACTATACACTTGATCATTTAAAAAACAAGAGCTATAATGCCTTACAAGTATCAACTGACAGCTTACCTGGCAAAATTAATAAACAGATACTGGGACTTGCCTACCAGCAGGACCTTCTTGAAGGTAGATTGGTGAATACAATTTTCGCTAAATATTATAGTCTTGGCTTAAATCGCGCCAAATACATTAACCGTATCTTAACCAGTCAGGATACTACAGCTTCTAACCTTGGGTATGGTATTGCATCCAGGTATAAATTAACTTCAGGTCTGGGTATTAAAGCGTCTTACGAGCATGCCTATCGCTTACAGGAAGTTGAAGAAGTATTTGGTGACGGTTTAAATCTTCAGGGAAACCCAGATTTAAAGCCTGAAAACAGTGACAATATCAACCTGGGGGCGTTCTATAGTTTCGAGGTCGGTAAAAATTCCTTTTTTATCGAGGCTTCAGGCTTCTATCGTAATGCGAAAGACTTTATATTCCCTGTGCCGGATGTGCGTTCCAATTTGCTGAAAAATGAAAACCAATCCAGTGTCCGCATTTCTGGTTTTGAATCAGAAGTACGCTATAACTACGATCAACTACTTTCAGTTACGCTAAACATGACTTACCAAAATGCCATCAATACGACCAAATCCGGACAAACAGAATCTTACTATGTGGAAGGCACCTACAACAATAAAATCCCAAATCAACCCTGGTTATTCGGGAATGCCGACTTCACCATTGGAAAAAATGATGTTTTCGGAAAAGATACCCGCTTACAGTTCAACTGGTATACACAATACATCAACTGGTTTTATCTAACCTGGGAAAGCAAGGGAAATCCAAATGGAAAATCCGATATACCGACACAGTTTGTACAAAACGCAGCTTTAAGTTACTCAGTTCAAAATGGTAAATACAACATTTCAGCAGAATGCAGAAACCTGACCGATCAACTGACCTACGACAATTTTAAACTGCAAAAACCAGGTAGGTCGTTCTCTGTGAAATTCAGATATTTTATACACTAAGCATTCCAGTACTAAGCATCAAACAGAATAAATAAAACATACAGTCCATATGAAACGACTAAATAATATTCCGGCAAAACTAACCCTAATGATACTCGTGTTTTTTTCCATCAGTGGTTGCGAAAAAAGAAACGTAGGTAATGTAGAAGAAGGGACAAAATATTCAGCAATCCTTTGTGTGGGTAGCTGGCCAAATACAGCTTATTACATTTCCAGTATCCCCTCTCTAACAAGCGGGACGATCAGTCTGAAAGGTAATGGCGCTGAAATGACAGGAAAAGTTTACGCCCAGGATGTCATCCAGAGAGACGGATTTTACTACCATGCAAACGCTGGAAGCGGGCGTTTAGGGAAATATCATGTAGAAAACGGAGTACTCTTGATCGATAAAGAAATTCCTTTTTCATGGTTAAACTGGGCTTCCTATACATGGGTGGATAACAATACCCTGGTAATTTTTGGTGATGGTAAAGGCGAGGCACGTTATGCCATTATTAAAGTAGATAAAATGACTATAAAAACTGGCCGCCTGACATTAAACCCCATTGCAGCTGGATTTCAGATTTACAATTTCGGTTTCGCAGAATATAGAAATAACAAAATTTTCCTTGGATATGGATTTGGTTCTAACGACTGGACCAACTACCCTAAAATGCCAGTGTATCCAAAATCGTTTGTGGCAGTTATCGACTATTCCAACATGACCGTTGAAAAAACAATAGAAGAAACAAGAAGCAATGGTCTGGGTGGTTCAAGCGTTTATGCTCCTTCTTCATTCATCGACGAAAATAATGATCTTTATTTCATCAGTGATCCTGTTGGAATCTATGATTATATTTCTCCATCTGCGATGTACCGTATCAAAAACGGATCAACAGAGATCGATCCTACTTACTTTTTTAACTTCTCTGCAGCAACAAGTAACGAAAGAGCACCCGCTATGTGGTACATCGGTAATGGAAAAGCTATAGTTCGCTCACGTATTGCCGGAGAATCTATTGACACAGATCATTATTACTGTGTAATCGATGTTAAATCAGGTGCGCTGATTAAAAAGCTGGATCTGCCTGCGGATAAAGGAGAGCGTATGGTAAATGCAGTCATCGTTGAGGATGGAAAAGCTTTTATTGCTGTAAACGCCGCCGACAGGGATTACATCTGGCAATATGATCCCGCAACGGATAAACTAACCAAAGGTGTTGAGTTTATTGGTGGTATCGATTACATCTTAAGAATCGAAAAATTAAAATAGCAAGCACAGGTAGTATTAAAGATGACTTTTAAAAAAATTAACGCCTGGTTTCATTTATGGCTCGGATTAGCTTCCGGAATTGTAGTATTTGTATTAGGTATCACGGGATGCATACTTGTTTTTGAACAGGAAATAAAAAGCATGACCTCTCCCTGGCTTCATGCAGAAAAGCCTGATGGTGGTAAATATTTACCCCCATCCGTACTTGTCAATTCACTACAAAAGCAGGTTCCAGGTAAAGAGATTGAATCCATATGGTATCATGGAGAAGGTCGTACCGCACATTTAAACATGCATGAGTCTGATTCGACAGCTTACGTAAACCCATACACAGCAGAGGTAGTAGCATTGGTTGATCATGAAGATATTTTTCATTTTTTCAAAGATGGACACTATTACCTTTGGTTCCCAAAAGAAATAGGTCACTATGTTACAGGTTGGGGAACGTTGATTTTCTTTCTTTTGTTAATCAGCGGTCTGATTTTATGGTGGCCAAAAAGATGGAACAAAAAAGGACGGGACCAAAGCTTTAAAATCAGGTGGAGAGCGAAATTTAAGCGGGTGAATTATGACTTACATAATGTGCTTGGTTTTTACAGTATCATACTCGCTCTGATCTTCGCATTTACCGCCTTAATGATGAGCTTCACCTGGTTCAACAATGGCGTATACTGGATGGCAGGCGGTAAAAATAAACCACGTTTAGAAGCTGTTTCAGATACGACTACCAATATTCGAAGCAATGTAATGGTGCAGGTAGATAAAGCCTGGCACAAAGGCATACATGAAATTGCAGAACATAATCCACTTGAAATCCTAATGCATTTCCCTGAAAAAGCATCGGAAGCCATCTATGTGTGTACCGACATGTTCAATGGTACATGGCGTGATGTTTACCTCGACCAATATACCTTAAGGGAGCTGCCAGCCTCAAACAAACGGGTGAGAGATGAAGATCTCGCCTCCTGGATCCGACGTTACAATTATGGGCTACACGTTGGCCTGGTTGGCGGCCTACCTGTAAAAATAATATATTTCCTTGCCAGCTTAATCTGCGCCAGTCTACCGGTAACCGGTTTCTATATCTGGTGGGGAAAAAAGAAAAAATCAGCTAAAAAGACTAAACCAAGAGTGATATAACTGATTAATTCTTATCCAACATGGAGTTGAACATTTGCGATTAGCAATTGAGCAACTCCATGCTAATGAAAATGATTACACTATGAACAACACAAAACAATCAATAGGCATAAAGTCTATTGCAGGAACAGCTTTGCTTTTTTGTATTATCTTGTTAATTTCTGTTTTCTCTACGAACTGTGTGCTGGCACAAGAACAAGGGAAAATAACCGGACAGGTAACGTCTACAGACGGAAAATCGCTTCCGTTTGCCTCTATTGCATTGCAAAAAGAAGACGGTCAGATGCTAAAAGGCACCCTAAGCGATACGCTTGGTGTGTTTACCTTTACGTCCGTTCCAAACGGAAAATACCTGGTAAAAGTAACAGTTGTAGGCTTTAACACCCACCACTCTAAAACTTTCCTGGTTCATGCCCGACAAAACACGATAAACCTAGGTAGTTTCAGTTTATCAGAAGATGCCCGGCTTTTAAATTCCGTAACTATAAAAGCAGAAAAACGCCTGATCGAACAAAATATAGATCGTACAGTGATTAACGTAGAAAACAGCATTCTTTCCGGCGGCAACACTGCACTGGAGCTATTAGAAAGAGCTCCAGGTGTTAGTGTAAATCAGGATGGAGAAATATCTCTAAAAGGGCGTTCCGGCGTATTGGTTATGATAAATGGTAAAAACACTTATCTATCGCCAAAAGAGCTGGGTATGCTTTTAAAAGGAACTAATTCTAATTCCATCTCCAAAATAGAGATTATGGGCAACCCTTCTGCTAAATATGATGCGGCCGGAAATGCGGGGATCATCAATATTCAAATGAAAAAGAATATAGCTACAGGTTTTAATGGAGCGGTATCTGTAAATGGCGGAGCCGGACGAAAAGCACGCTACGGGAGTGGAATTAACCTCAATTACCGTAATGATAAATTGAATATTTATGGTAGCTATGACTATGGTTTTCGTGGTGAAACAGAATATCTGGATTTTGAACGCCGATTTTACGACAACGGGATTACTACAGGACTGCCAAACAGAACTTCCTATCAAAATACAAAAACCGATGAACCTTTACACACAAATAATTTTAGGGTTGGATTAGATTATGAATTTAATAAAAACAATTCTATTGGCTTTTTAATGAATGGCAACATCGGAAAATACACTCACGATAGTAAAACAGATAATTCATTAATTGATCATTCAGGAACGCTTTTAAGTAAAATGACAACTACAAATTATGATCAGCAAAACTGGAAAAATCTGACTTATAACCTAAACTACCTACATAAATTCGCAAAAGAAGGCCGGGCATTTACCGCAGATGCTGATTTTGCGAGCAACCGCTTTACTTCAAAACTTAATCTACATACTATATCACAGGCAGGCACACCACAATCTTCGGGTAACATCACCAGAAAAGGTTACGTACCGGCAATTACTGATGTTTATGTCGCTAAAGCTGATTACACAGATCCTTTAAGCAAAGCTGTCAAACTCGAAGCCGGATTAAAAAGCAGCTTTACGTCTTCAGATAACAACTTGCGCTATGACTTGCTCAATAATGGCAATTGGGAGTATGACAGCAATGGGAGTAATCATTTTAAATACGATGAACAGATCCATGCGGGGTACCTCAATTTCAATATAGATTTCAAGTATTTTAGTATTCAAGCCGGACTAAGAGCTGAAAACACGCAAACAAAAGGTCACCAGATTACCACTGACTCTTTGATAAAACGTAACTATTTTCAATTATTCCCAAGTCTATTTATTGATAAACCATTCGGCGAAAATCACCAGTTACAGGCTTCCTATAGCAGAAGAATTGAACGCCCGGATTACGGAGACCTGAACCCTTTCCGCGTGTTCAGAGATCCCCTGCTCTTTTACCAGGGCAATCCCTTTCTGAAACCAGAAATGATTGATGGTTTTCAACTGAGCCATAGTTTTAAAAGCAGGTATACAACAGCAATCAATTACAATAGGACGACAGATGTAATGACCTGGATAAGTGGACAAATAGATGCGCTAAACACCACTTTTGAAATGCCGAAAAACTTAAGCAAGCTGGTTAATTATGGCATAAGTTTTACTGCCTCTACTAGTGTTGCAACGTGGTGGACAGGTACGCATTTTGCAAACGTATTCCGCAATGAATATAGCGGTACTGGTGATGGCGGTGCTATAAATAGTAAAGCAACCAGCTTTAGCTTTAATTCTCAGAACACATTTAAAGCCGGTAATGGGTACACGATGGAGCTTAATGGTTTATATAATGGTGCTTCTGTTTATGGAATTTCCAGGTACAAAGGAAATTATATGATTTCTGCGGGAATTCAAAAAACGGTTTTCAATGATAAGGGTACCCTAAAGTTAATGGTAAATGACATTTTTCAAAGCAGACAGTTAAGAGAAACTACACAATACGGAAATATTGATATGAATACGCATATCCATTTAGATAGCAGACGAGGAATCCTTTCTTTCTCCTATCGTTTTGGTAATCAAAACATAAGCAAAAAAGAACGTAAAACGGGAAGTGAAGACATTATGAACAGAGTTAAAGGTGGTGGTTAATTACCACCTTTAACAAATTAATTTAACTCCCTGAGCGCTTTGGAGTTCCTTAATTATTTAAAAAAATACTTTGTAGAAGTATATTAAAGTACTACATTTGCGACCACAATGCCAACAGGGATACAACTACTCTAAACGGCATCTTTGAAATTTTAAAAGCCTCCTTAGCTCAGCTGGTAGAGCAACTGACTTGTAATCAGTAGGTCATTGGTTCGATTCCGATAGGAGGCTCTTTAATTTTCTCCCCCATTCAATTATTCTCTTATAATTACTTGAATTACTCTTCCATTTTGATCAAATTTATAGGTAGGTTTATCAAACCATGGAACAAATCACTCAAAAGCCTGCCTTTGTTCATACTCTTTTAAAGGGGGTCGGGCAAATTATGCTCCAGGAAAATTCATTTACCGGATTACTTTTTTTAATTGGTATCTTTTATGGATCTGTGCCAATGGGTATTGGAGCCATACTATCTGTGTGCTGTGGGACAATGACTGCAAAAATACTGAAGTATAACCACGATGAAATAAAACAAGGATTATATGGTTTTAGTGCTGCTTTAGTTGGTGTAGCGCTTCCCTTCTATTTTGAACCGGTTATCGCAACATGGGTTGCCGTAGTTATTGGATCTGCATTGGCGACTATCATTCAGCATTTTTTTATTGTAAAAAAGATACCAGTATATACCCTGCCGTTTATTCTGGTTACCTGGTTAGTATTGTACATATTTCATCAGGTTTATCCGGTACCAGTTTCAACGTTATTAACTTCTCATACTTCAATCGGATATAACTTTGCGGCTGCCGCCAGGGGATTTGGACAAGTTATTTTTCAAGGCGCCTTATTTTCCGGTATTGTATTTTTTATCGGGGTGTTTGTTAATACACCTATTGCTGCTTTGTATGCACTTGCAGCCTCTGTTCTGGGTGCTTTGCTGGCAACCTGCTTTTCTATTCCCACTGATACAATAGAGATGGGATTATTTGGTTACAACGCAGTACTCTGTGCCATTGTTTTTGCTGGCACTGATAAAATGGATGGTATTTGGGTATTTCTAGCTACAACATTCGCAGTAGCAATTGCATTATTCATGTCAACTTATTCACTTACCCAATTAACTTTCCCTTTTGTTGCTGCAACCTGGATTACTTTAACAATTAAACACTTTTCGCTTAAGTACGTGGTTAAGCCTGCCTAGATATTTTAAAATCCACAAACAAATCATAGTAAAAAGCGTTTTTACATCAGGTAATTTTTCCTCTCTTAATAATTAACCTTATGAATATCAAACCTTACTACTATCTATCTGCTGTAATTTTACTTTTTAGTTGTCAGAATAAGGCAACAAGTGAAAAAGCTGATGCCATTTATTTCGGTGGAACCATTATAACGATGGAAGATTCCAGTCCCAGTGCTGAAGCTGTTGCAGTAAAAGATGGAAAAATAATTTTCGTCGGAAAAAAAACAGAAGCTGATAAATATCTGGGTGATAGTACAAAAAACGTTGATCTGAAAGGAAAAACATTATTACCAGGTTTTATTGATGCACATGGACACCTGACTTCAAGAGCGGGAATGATGCAGGCAGTTGACTTATCTCCCACTCCTTACGGAACGGTAAATTCAATTCCAGATCTGCAAAAAACAATCAAAAAATATATTACTGACCACCATCTCCCAGCAACCCAGGCGCTTATCGGAAACGGCTATGATGATGCTATTATGATTGAACACAAACATCCTAGCCTACAGGATTTGGATGCCATAAGTACAACAAACCCTATTATTGTCATTCATGCGTCCGGACACTCCAGCGTTGCCAATTCTGCCATGCTAAAGCTCGTTGGGATTACGGAAACCACCAAGGAACCACAAGGCGGACATTTTGGGCGTGATAAAAAGACGGGAAAATTAAACGGTAAACTGGAAGAAAATGCCAGTTTTACGGCTTTGCTAACCCTCACAAAAAAAATGTCTGAAGAAGCCGGCACAAAAGTCGATCCACAGGTACAAGCACTGAAAGACCTCATGAAAGCACAAGATGAATGGTTAAGCTATGGTCAGACTACAATTTGCGACGGAAGAACAATGGGAAGTAGTGTTGGACTTTTAAAAGAAGCTGCAGCCAAAAATATGTTTAAAGCTGACGTTGTATATTTTCCCGATTATGAATATTACAAAACTCAGTTAGACAGCTTTAAACCTGATTATATGAAATATAAAAATCGCTTAAAATTAGGCGGTTTCAAGTTTTCTGATGATGGTTCACCGCAGGCAAAAACAGCATGGTTAACTAAACCGTATTACGTTGCACCCGAAGGTCAGGGGCCAGACTATAAAGGCTTCCCAATATTTACAGACTCTGTTTTATATGCTGACTTAAAAACTTTATTTCAGAACGGCATTACTGCACAACTGCATGTAAATGGTGATGCAGCCATAGATCAGGCGATCAGAGTAATCAAGCAACTAAAAGATGAGGGGCTTTATAAACCAGAACTACGGACAACATTAATCCATGTTCAAAATAGTCGTCCTGATCATATTCAAAAAATCAAAGATCTTGGCGTAATCCCCTCCTACTTCTCTACTCACGTTTACTTATGGGGCGACTGGCATTATACCAGTGTTTTTGGTCCTGACCGGGCACCTTTTATCAGTCCGGCTAATTCGGCGTTAAAAGCGGGCATTATTTTCACTATGCATCATGATTCTCCGGTTACACCTCCTGATTTGCTTACGGCAGTATATTCAGCAGTGAACAGGAAGACACGCTCAGGAATGATATTAGGACCAGACGAAAGAATAAAACCTTTAGAAGCCTTAAAGGCAATTACAATCAATGCGGCTTATCAATATCATGAAGAAGATGCTAAAGGATCACTTAAAGTAGGCAAACTAGCAGATATGGTCGTTTTGGATCAGGACCCGTTAACTATTGCCCCATTAAAAATAAAAGACATCAAGGTCCTGGAAACTATAAAAGAAGGACAAACAGTTTACATAAAGAACTAGGAGGTTGTAGCATAATTTGCATTTTACTCGTTTTGGCTGAAAAAGAACCAATATGAACCGAAACTACTATCTTCTTATTGTGCTGATGATGGCATGCATAGTGACATCCTGCAAAAAAAGCGACATTGAACATGAAAATGATTATGACAAAAGCTATAAAGCCTGGCAGGCTTTCAAAGCATCATCGAACAATTCATACCGTTACAAGACTTATTTCGGCTCTTGGGTTGGATACAGTGGCGAGACCACCATTACTGTAAAAGACGGTAAAGTAGTTGGACGTTCCTACATAGGAAAAAAGAGAGAACACCCATCTAACGAACTTGTTGTTTACGAAGAATGGACGGAAGACGCAACCAACCTTAATAGTCATGTACTTGGAGACAACATCTGGACTTTAGATGAAATTTATGAAAAAGCGAAAACTGTGTGGTTAGTAAAAAATAAAGAAGCCAAAACATCCCTGGAAACTAAAAACAATGGGATGATTTCCGCTTGCGGATTTGTGCCAAACAACTGTGCTGATGATTGTTTTAGAGGAATTACCATCACTTTAATAGAAGCTATTTAGTATTCTCTCTCTTTCTACTTTCATTTTATCAAAACACAATAGCAAAGTATGTGTTTAATAAAGAAGTAGAAGTGTAATCAATAAAATAGATAGCTATGAATTATAAAAAATTAATTTCCGACCGCTTTGCACGTATTCCATCATACAGACCTACAGACACCTCGGGTGCCGTAGTAGCTTTACTGGCAGGACTTGCGGTTGGCGCTGTATTGGGTGTGTTATTTGCGCCTGATAGCGGAAAAAGAACCAGAGAACGAATTTCAGATAAGGCCTTGGGTGCCACAGATAACATTAAAGATGGTTTTCATTCCATTAAAGAAAGAATGGCTACAGGTAAAGACAGCCTGATTAGCATGAAAGATCGTTTGGTAGACAATGTAAAAACCAAAGCAAATACTGTTAGTCAGGATTTTAAAGACTTCAAAAATGAAGAAATTGATAAGGCAAAGTCATCGATAAAACAGGTGGCTGATGAAGCCAACGAGTCAATTCAACGTTCTTAAGAATAATTTCACAAACTAGTTAGCATTAAAATAAAAGCTTTCAGATAAATCAATTAAATCGTTTTATCTGAAAGCTTTTGATATTTAAAAAACATCTGTGTAATAGGAATCAATAATGCTCCGCATAAAGCGAAAATGACAAACGAAACCCTTAAACTAAAGGCATGTGCCAGGTAACCAATTAGTGGCGGGCCGAGCAACATTCCGGTGATAGAATAAGTAGCAATAATAGAAATCGCCATCCCCGCTGAATATTTTTTCGATGCACCTGCCAGCGCATATGCCATCGGAATAACCGCAGCAGCACCAAATCCTACTAAAGAAAAGCCAATCATGGCTGGCCAAAAGAAAGGAAAGATAATAGCAAGACTGATACCGGAAATTATACATACCGCACTCATAATATAAGTTCTAGGCATGCCAAACCCGGCAATAATGATATCTGACAAAAATCGGGATGTAGCCATAAAGGTCATAAATATCAGATACCCATAGGTAAATATCTCTACCTTAATAACCTCCTGAAAATAGATTCCGCTCCAGTCAAACATTCCTCCTTCACATATTGCACATAGGAAAACGACAACGCCAAGGTAAAAAATGTAAGGATCCGGTTTACTCAAGACCAATTTATTACCAGTTTCAGAACGATCTCCTTTTAGTAAAAACTGATAGGAATAGAATGTTATCATTAACATAACAGCTGCTACAGCAATAAAATGATACTGTATAGGAACCTTTAACTCCAACAAAAGGGTTGACAAAAGAATACCTCCTATCCCGCCCATACTCCAATAACCATGAAAAGAGCCTATTATTTTTTTGTCAAACCGTTTTTGTAGGGTTAAGGCCTGTGTATTTACCGAAATATTAAAGATCCTTGTGGTAAATGCAAATAGCACTACCGCAAGGACCAGGCTAAATGTGCTCTGGGCAAATCCAATAAATGCCAAAGAAAATGCGTTAAGCCCATATCCGACGGTTAAAGGAACACGACTGTTGTATTTTGAAACCAGCCAGCCCGAAAGTGGTAATCCAATTAACGAACCAATTGGCAAAGCCAGTAAAAGACTACCCAATTCAGCTTCATTGAAGCCGAAAGTCTCCTTAATGGTAGGGATTCTTGATGCCCAGGTAGAAAAACTCAACCCCGACATGAAGAAAAAGAGACTTAAAAAGAAACGATGTTTTATATTAGAAATCATTGCATTGCGATTGCGCCGCAAAGTTAGCATTTATTAAAGCGTCTTTTTTCCTATAAACGAACTTTTACCTAACAAAAAATTAATGGCTCTTTCAATATTTCGATTTCTACTTTCCTCTGTTTTTAAAGAAGAAATATATCTCACCATTTCTTTCTGCGCTGAAGGACTTAGCTTATCGAACTTAGATTTCGCTTCCAAATTACTTTTTAATGCTTCTAGTAGTTTTGGATGCGGCTTTATTTTTCTGTCAGATGGGTCGAATTTAATAGTCACTTTAATGGATTCTCCTATTCGTTTAGGTGAATTTTCGAGCATCGATGTGTTAATGTAAAGTCGCCAAAGACCACTGTACCTTAGTAACGTTTGTTGGTACGATAAACTGTTTACAGTGCCGGCAACAGGAATATGCCCTTTATTTTTACCTGCCTGAATAAAAATTTCGTTCAAAATAGTTTCTGGTACCTGAACGTATGGATTAATTCCAATTATTTCTATGACCGCATCAAAGGAATAGCTTTTCATTTTTTAATATCTCATCATCTACAACGGCAATTTTCACTCGGAAAATTGCCGTTCTGTGTTTAAACAAAGAATATCTTATAGTTTAATAGGTATGTAAATTACCAAAAATGCGGTTATCATACTCCTCTTTTTATTTTTTCACCTATCTAAATTCTGGCAGTTTGTATTTAAAAATAAAATAACATAGCTTTACAAAAAACTTTAGGGGTGCCTTGCGCTGAGAAATACCCTTTGAACCTGATGCAGTTAGTACTGCCGAAGGGAAAAGTAGAAGCAAATCTATTGCTATCTTTTCGACCCGTTATGGGCTGTCTCCTATAGTTTCCAAATTTTAACAGATTATGGAAATAACTATAAACCAACAACAACATCAGTTTGAAGACCTTTGCTCAGTAACGCAAATGCTGGCTATCGTTCTTTCTGGCGAGGCTAAGGGCATCGCCGTAGCCGTAAATCAAACCATCATCACCAAATCTACCTGGCAAACCCATCTTTTAAAAGATGGTGATCAGGTGATGCTCATTAAAGCAACTCAAGGCGGATAATAAGCCTTTCCACAAATTGATAAATCCACACACCCTACATTAAATCACTATGAAAACTGAAAAAACTCCAAACCAGGAAGTAATCAGCCGCACACCATTCCCGGCATCACGAAAGGTATTTGTAAAAGGCCAGCTGCATGACATCAGTGTTGCAATGCGCGAAATTACTTTAAGTGAAACCAAAATTCACAATGGATTTGGTTTAACTGAGCCCAACCCTCCGGTAACTGTGTATGATACAAGTGGCCCTTATACCGACCCGAATGCCCATATTGATGTAAAAGAGGGCTTACCGAGGTTAAGAGAAAAATGGATTACCGACAGATTGGATGTAGAACAGCTGTCACAGATTACTTCTGATTACGGTCAACTTCGACTGGCAGACAGCAAACTGGATGTACTTCGCTTTTCGCATCTGAACAAACCATACAAGGCTAAGAAAGGTATGAATGTATCGCAGATGCATTATGCAAAAAAAGGAATCATCACCGCCGAAATGGAGTATATCGCTATCAGGGAAAATCAAAGGATAGATTTACTACAGGAGCAGCTTGGTGCGCAACATGAGGTAATGAACCATCAACATAAAGGGCAAAGTTTCGGGGCCAATACACCTAAGGGATACATTACTCCAGAATTTGTACGCTCAGAAGTGGCAGCCGGACGTGCGGTTATCCCTTGTAACATTAACCACCCGGAACTTGAGCCAATGATTATTGGCCGTAACTTCTTGGTAAAGATCAATGCCAACATCGGCAACTCAGCCGTTACTTCATCTATTGAGGAAGAAGTTGAAAAGGCGGTTTGGGCTTGTAGATGGGGCGCGGATACCATTATGGACCTCTCTACTGGAAAAAACATTCATGAAACCCGCGAATGGATCATCCGTAACTCGCCTGTACCTATTGGTACCGTTCCTATTTACCAGGCACTTGAAAAAGTAAACGGCAAAGCGGAAGACCTGACCTGGGAATTGTTTAGAGATACCTTGATTGAGCAAGCTGAGCAAGGTGTTGATTATTTCACCATCCATGCTGGCGTATTGTTACGTTATGTGCCCCTAACGGCAAAAAGGGTGACCGGCATTGTATCCCGTGGTGGCTCTATTATGGCTAAATGGTGCTTGGCACATCATAAAGAGAACTTCCTCTATACACATTTTGAAGAGATCTGTGAAATTATGAAAGCATACGATGTAGCCTTTTCATTGGGCGATGGTTTACGTCCGGGCTGCATCGCGGATGCCAACGATGAAGCACAATTTGGTGAACTCGAAACACTAGGCGAACTGACTAAAATTGCCTGGAAACATGATGTACAAACCATTATTGAAGGTCCTGGACACGTACCGATGCACCTGATTAAAGAAAATATGGAAAAGCAACTTGAACATTGTTCTGAGGCTCCTTTCTATACATTGGGCCCACTTACTACCGATATCGCCCCTGGTTACGATCACATCACTTCAGCCATTGGTGCCGCTATGATAGGTTGGTTTGGAACCGCTATGCTTTGTTATGTGACGCCTAAAGAGCATTTAGGTTTACCAAATAAAAAGGATGTAAAAGATGGTGTAATTACCTATAAAATTGCGGCTCATGCTGCCGATCTGGCTAAAGGTCACCCAGGCGCCCAATACCGCGATAATGCATTAAGTAAAGCGAGATTTGAATTTAGATGGGAAGATCAGTTTAACCTTTCTCTTGATCCGGATACTGCAAAGGAATTTCACGACGAGACTTTACCTGCTGATGGTGCAAAAATTGCACACTTCTGTTCCATGTGCGGACCGAACTTCTGCTCCATGAAAATTACACAGGACGTCAGGGAATATGCAGCTAAACAAGGCGTAGATGAACAGGAAGCACTTGAAAAAGGAATGGCCGATAAATCTAAAGAGTTCGCTGAAAAAGGAAGTGAAATCTACCTGTAATTTAAACAGTTATACATTACATGTCTTTCATTGTTATTTCCGATCCACTGAGCTTTGAACATGAATCCGAACTCATTAATCTGCTTTTCGAAACCGGTATGCCACTTTTTCATTTGAGAAAACCAGGTATGGATATAGACAGCTATGCAAAGCTCATTTCATTGATTGATTCGTCTTATCATAACAGAATCGCTTTGCATCAGTTTCATGAACTGGTTAGTGATTTTGCTTTGATTAAGCGACTTCATTACCCGGAAAAACTTAGAACGGAAGGCTGTAAATATGAACAGGATAATGTACTAAGTACTTCCATTCACAGTTTAAATGAACTGGACAAGCTGCAGTCTTTTGATTATGCATTTTACGGGCCTGTATTTAACAGTATATCGAAGCCGGGCTATATCGGTCTGGATGTTGGTAAACTGGAATTACCAGCCGGAAATAAGCGCATTAAACTGATTGCCCTGGGCGGAATTGAGTTAGATAAAGTAGAAAAAGTAAAACTTATCGGCTTTGACGGCTTGGCAGTATTGGGAACCATATGGAGAGACAAAAAGCAGGCTGTTTTTGAAATTAAATCACTAATAGACAAATACAATGAGACCTTCAACTAAAGTGTACAATCATAAATAGAACGATGTCTAAAATAGCACAGCGACCTTATGTAATGAGTATTGCAGGTTTTGATCCTACCGCAGGTGCCGGAATATTGGCCGACATTAAATGTTTCGAACAAAATGAAACATATGGTTTCGGTATATGTAGTGCACTGACCGTACAAACCGACAGTGAATTTCTGAAAAATAGCTGGCTCAGTGTAACAGAGATTATAGATCAAATGGCTCCGCTACTCTACCGTTTTAAAGTAGCAGCGGTTAAGATTGGGTTGATAAAAGATATTGCAGTTTTACTTGAAGTTATTGCGTATTTAAAAAAGCATCAGACAACTATAAAAATAGTATTGGATCCGGTATTAAAAGCAAGTGCAGGTTATGCATTTCATGATTGGGATGCCGGACTTAAACATTTGCTCCCGGTCTTAAAACAAATCAACCTGATTACCCCCAATTACCCGGAAATGCTAAGTATGGGAGGTCAGGAAGAAGTTTTCACTGCTGCTGGATCCTGGTCTGCCTACTGCCCGGTCTTACTAAAAGGTGGTCACATGAAAACGCATATAGGGACAGATTATTTATTTGAGAACAAGAAGATGGTTGAATTAAAACCCAGTGTTACAAAGGTCTATCAAAAACACGGCTCTGGATGCGTATTATCGGCAGCCATAACTGCCACTTTAGCAAAAAATCACACGCTGTTAGATGCATGTAAACATGCAAAAAAATATACTGAACAATTTTTAAACAGTAATGAAAGCCTTTTAGGGCATCATAAACTTCAATTCACACAATAGTTATGATTGACAAATTACATTATATATCACAGGTAGAGCACGCTCAATCATCGGTAACTTCACACCTGGCAGCTATCGAGAAAGTACTGGCTGCAGGAGGTAAATGGATCCAGCTAAGGGTTAAGGATCAAACGGAAGCCGAAGTATTGCCATTGGCTATTGAGGCAGTAGCACTATGTAAAAAGCATGGGGCAAAGTTAATTGTAAACGACTATCCACTTGTTGCATTAAAGGCCGGAGCCGATGGCGTTCATTTAGGGCTTGATGACATGCCTGTTGCAGCAGCCAGGGCGCTGCTTGGTGCCAAAATGATTATTGGAGGAACAGCAAATACTTTAGCACACATGCAATTGAGGGCTCAGGAAGGTGCCGACTATATAGGTTTGGGCCCCTACAGATTTACAACAACAAAACAGAACTTAAGCCCGGTAATCGGTTTAGAAGGTTACTTCAGCTTAATTGAAGCGGCCAGAAATGCAGAAATAACACTTCCTGTAATCGCTATTGGAGGAATAGAACTAACAGATATACCTCTATTGATGCAGTCAGGTATACATGGTGTTGCAATTTCAGGTGCCTTAACTAATCATCCCGACTTGCCGACACAAATGGGCCTATTTCAAAGTCAACTGATTACAAACTGATTAAATAACCTACAATGTTAAAAATAGCAGACAAAACATTCAATTCGCGCTTGTTTACAGGCACTGGAAAATTCAGTTCAGCCTTAAAAATGGAGGAGGCTTTATTAGCTTCTGCCTCTGAACTGGTTACTGTTGCGCTTAAAAGAGTAGATATGCAGTCGGAAGATGATGATATACTAATGCACTTAAACCATCCTCACATCAACCTTCTACCCAATACTTCAGGCGTTAGAAATGCGAAAGAAGCAGTTTTCGCTGCTCAAATGGCCAGGGAAGCTTTGCAAACAAATTGGATCAAACTGGAGATTCATCCCGATCCAAAATACCTAATGCCCGACCCTATTGAAACCCTAAAAGCAACGGAAGAACTCGCTAAACTAGGCTTTATTGTGCTGCCTTATATTCATGCCGATCCTGTTTTGTGTAAACGTCTCGAAGATGCAGGAACCTCGGCAGTGATGCCCCTTGGATCGCCAATTGGCAGTAACAAAGGCCTAAAAACAATCGACTTTCTCGAAATCATCATCAGTCAGAGTACTGTACCCGTAATAATTGACGCCGGTATTGGTGCTCCTTCAGATGCTGCAAAAGCCATGGAAATTGGTGCCGATGCGGTGTTGGTGAACACAGCAATTGCAGTTTCCGGAAATCCGGTTAGAATGGCTGAGGCATTTAAAATGGCAGTTGAAGCAGGTAGAATGGCTTACAAGGCTAAACTGGGCGTTGTTGCTGCCCAAGCTGTCGCCAGCAGTCCACTCACCTCCTTTTTAGATTAATGACAACAATGGCGACCTTTAACGATATTTTTGAAAAGTCTGACTGGAACGAAACCAGCAAAAGCATTTACAGCAAAACAGCTATTGATGTTGAATATGCGTTGTCGACAAGGAAAAGAACATTAGAAGACTTTAAGGCACTTATCTCTCCTGCTGCCGCTCCCTACCTGGAACAAATGGCACAGATTAGTCAGCAGCTGACCCTTAAACGCTTTGGCAGTGTGGTTCAAATGTACGTTCCACTTTATCTATCTAACGAATGCAATAACATCTGTACCTATTGCGGTTTTAGCTACGACAACAAAGTAAGGCGTAAAACGCTAAGCCCTATCGAAATTATGCAAGAAGTAGCTGTAATTAAGAAAATGGGCTTTGAACACGTGCTACTGGTCACCGGTGAAGCCAACCAAACCGTCCATACCGATTACTTTAAAAAGGTTCTGGAACTGATCGGACCCCATTTTGCACAGATTTCGATGGAAGTGCAACCATTAGATCTCGAGGATTACGAGGAATTAAGGTCATTTGGTTTAAATACAGTACTGGTATATCAGGAGACTTATCACCAGGAAGATTATAAAAAACATCATCCAAAAGGTAAGAAATCGAACTTTCAGTATAGACTTGAAACACCAGACAGACTAGGCAAAGCCCGAATTCATAAAATGGGACTGGGTGTTTTAATTGGTCTTGAAGACTGGCGCACCGACTCATTCTATACCGCTATGCATTTAGACTATCTCGAAAAAACTTACTGGCAAAGCAAATACAGCATATCATTTCCTCGCTTAAGACCTTTTAGTGGTGGTTTAGAACCAAAGGTTGTGATGAACGACAGAGAGCTGGTACAACTGATCTGTGCTTACCGTTTGTTTAATGAAGAAGTAGAACTTTCAATATCCACGCGGGAATCGGAGATATTTAGAGATAACATCATTAAGTTAGGTATAACTTCTATGAGTGCTGCTTCAAAAACCAATCCTGGTGGTTACGCGGTAGAACCACAGTCGCTGGAACAATTTGAAATTTCGGATGAACGTAGTGCGGCGAAAATAGCTGAAATGATTTCCAGACAGGGTTATGAACCCGTATGGAAAGATTGGGACAATAGCCTGGTTTAAATTAATCAAAGTAAAAGCTTAACATGGATACTACATTTAATTTTAAACGATATAGCAGACAGATGTCATTGGATGAAATAGGTATTACCGGTCAGCGCAAACTTACAACAGCAAGCATATTGGTTATTGGTGCCGGTGGACTGGGTTGTCCCTTATTGATGTACCTTGCCGGCGCAGGTGTTGGCCGTATTGGAATTGTAGACCATGATATCGTCGAGGAAAGCAATCTTCACCGGCAAATACTATATCATACCGGTGATATGGGGAAACTTAAAGCCGATGTTGCTACCGCAAAACTACAATTGTTTAATCCCGACATAGACGTTGTTTCTTACCCCTTTAAGCTTAGCACGGAAAATGCATCGATAGTTGAACACTATGACCTGGTGATTGATGGCTCTGATAATTTCCCTACGCGTTACCTGGTAAATGACACTTGCGTAAAACTGAACAGACCTTTGGTATTTGGTTCTATATTTCAATTTGAAGGTCAGGTATCTGTGTTTAATTTGAATGGAGGCCCCAGCTACCGGTCCATTTATCCGGAGCCCCCATTGCCAGAAGACACCCAAAACTGCGGTGAGGCTGGTGTTATTGGAACACTACCTGGTATCATTGGTAGTATAATGGCCAACGAAGCTATAAAAATAATATGCGGATTCGGAACCCCACTGTCTGGTAAACTACTAGTCTTTAATACACTTAACAATGAGACGCAACTGTTTATTTTCGCAGCAGCAGAAGATAAAAAACAACTACAAATAGAAACCACAAATGAAATTGGGTTGGCAGACCTGGCACAATGGGAAACAGAGCAGCACGATTATCTCTTGATTGACGTAAGAGAAACTTATGAGTTCGAAGAACATAACATTGGAGGCATTAACATTCCACTTTATGAGCTAAACAACCGTCTCACTGAATTACAAGATCATCAAAGGATAGTATTCTGTTGTACAATGGGTAAAAGAAGCAAAATGGCCATGCAATTGGCAAAACCTACATTTGCTGGCGAACTGTTTTCATTAATAATTAAATAATGTAATATTTTTTACCAACGTATATTCCTTTCTGTATAGACTTGCAATAATTTAAACTTTTAACAAATTATTTAACCGAAAAACAATTCTGTTATGCAAGAAAACACTCAGAATAAAGAGTTACTGCCCAAGAAGTACAAAATTGAAGAATGTATCGATAATTTAAAAAGACATGAGTACCGGATTGTCCTTAAGGCAATTCCCGGGATCATTGGTAAAGGAATGACCACTTTTTACAATTACAGAGACATACTGATTGATGATCAGCTGGATATTCCTTATAAAATCGCGCGAAAACTAGAGATTCTGTTTGGACTGGAAACTGGGGGACTGGAAACTACAAAAACTGAAGGTAAACATTACAGGGAAATTGTTGAAGCACATAGAAAACGACAATAGATTGCTACCTTTGTAAAATGATAGCAATAGGACAATACAACGACCTTAGAATTATAAAGAAAACGGAAGAAGGCCTGATTTTAACTGAGGGTGAAAAAGAGGTACTCCTACCTTATGTTGATGTTCCGCAAAATGCCGAAATAGGTGATAACCTGAACGTATTTGTCTTTGTACAAAAAGACGGCAGGTTACAGGCTACTACCAAAAAACCTTATGCTTGCGTAGGCGATTTTGCTTATCTGACTGTGGTGGATGAAACCGAAGATGGCGGTGCTTTTATGGACATAGGTTTAGGTAAAGACATTTATGTACCTAAACGCGAACAAAAACGCCCGATGTTTAAAGGAGATAAACATGTGGTCTATGTATTTTTAGATGAAAGTAATGACAGAATGCTTGCTTCTTCGAAACTTGTGAATTTTGTTGAAGAGGAAGATATTGATCTGGAAGAAAGTGACGAAGTAAGTTTATTAATAGTAGACAGATCTGATTTGGGGTACAATGCCATCATTGACAACAAATACATCGGTTTATTATATACTAATGAGCTATTCGACGAGTTAAACCCTGGCGAGACACGTAAAGGATGGATAAAAAAGATCCGTGTGGAAGGCAAAATAGACCTGAGTTTACAGCCTATGGGTTATGGTCACATCCTTGAAACTAAAGATGTATTACTTGCTGATCTGAAAGAAAGTGGCGGCATAATTTCATTGGGCGACAAAAGTACACCTGATGACATCTATCATCGTTTTAAAATAAGTAAAAGTGCATTTAAAAAAGCCATTGGTGGTTTATACAAAGATCGTTTAATTACGATTTCCGATCATGAGATCAGGCTTTTTGTAGACGGTGAAGCTGAATAAAAAAACTAAAACAAAAAAGTCGGTAGTTGAAACTACCGACTTTTTTGTTTCCAGCAACTTTTGTTAGATGTTCTTTTTCTTCAGTTCTTTTACCGCGTAATCACAGGCACGTGCTGTTAAAGCCATAAAAGTTAAAGAAGGATTCTGACAAGCAATGGATGGCATACAAGATCCGTCTGTTACAAACACATTGTTTACTTCATGCATTTGATTCCATTTGTTTAATACCGACGTTTTTGGATCATTACCCATTCTGGCTGTACCCATTTCGTGAATGGCCATACCAGGATAACAACCATTATCATAAGTTTTGATATTCTTCATCCCTGCTGCTTCGAGCATTTCAGCGGCATCGTTCATCATATCCAAACGCATCTTCTTCTCATTGTCTTTGTATTCGCAATCGATAGCCAATACCGGTTGGCCCCACTTATCTTTCTTGGTTTTATCGATATATACTTTGTTTTCATAATAAGGCAGCATTTCACCGAAACCACCAAGTCCCATTGTCCACGCACCTGGAGTACTCATTTTCTCTTTAAAGTCATTACCGAAAGCAAGTTCGGCAATATCACTTTGCCAGTTCCTGCGACTTGCACCACCCTGGTAACCAAATCCACGCAGGTAATCACGTTTATCGCTACCAACATTCTGGTACCTTGGTATATAAATTCCGTTTGCTCTACGGCCAAAAGTATATTTATCGTCGAAACCGCTAGCTTCTCCGGAAGCCCCACAACGGAAATGGTGATCCATTAGGTTGTGACCAAGCTGTCCACTTCCATTACCCAATCCATTTGGATGAGCCTCAGAAGTAGAATTTAACAAAATAAAGGTTGAACCAAGTGTAGATCCATTTACAAAAACAATTTTAGCATAGAACTCCATTGTTTTATTGGTCTCTGCATCAATTACCATTACCCCCTTTGCTTTTTTAGTATTCTTATCATAAATAATATGATTTACAATAGAATACGGTCGTAAAGTCAACCTTCCTGTCGCTTCTGCAGCAGGTAAAGTTGAAGATTGCGTACTAAAATAAGCACCAAACGGACAACCACGGCTACATAAATTTCTGTACTGGCAATTGCCGCGTCCTTTGTGAGGAACTGTTAAATTGGCCACGCGGCCAATGGTCATGATCCTTGTTCTTTTATAATGCTCTTCAATACGCTTCTTAACGGACTTCTCAACAATATTCAGATCCATTGGTGGCAGGAACTGACCATCTGGTAATGTAGGCCAGTTTTCAGCTTGTCCGCTAATGCCTGCAAAACGCTCTGCATAGTCGTACCATGGTGCCAGATCTTTATAACGAATAGGCCAATCATTACCGTGACCATCTTTGGCATTATCTTCAAAGTTATGATCACTTAGACGGTAACTTTGGCGACCCCACATTAACGATTTTCCCCCGACATGAAAACCACGGTACCAATCGAAACGTTTGTCTTCCGTATATGGACATTCCAAATCATTTACCCACCACTTTTCATTATACTCCGTATATGGATAATCTCGTTTTTGAACAGGGTGTGTAGCCTTTTGTTCTTCAGTCAACCGACCAGCATGTTTAAACTCCCAGGGATCTTTCATGGCAGTATCGTAATCTTTTACGTGTTCTACATTCATTCCACGTTCAAGCATCAATACCCTTAAACCTTTTTCAGTTAATTCTTTTGCAGCCCAGCCGCCACTAATTCCAGAGCCTACGACAATAGCATCGTATGTATTTTCCTTTTTTAAATCGGTATTTATATTCATGATTTACAATTCCTTAAATATTAAAACGTTAACTAGCCCATGATTTTTGTCCGGGCTTCAAGTCCGCAGAACCATCATAGCGACCTGGTATGGCAATGTATTCACGTGCTTGTGTACAGCCTATCTCGGAATTAAAGTAGCCCAACACTGTAAGGTCTCTGGCCAACACAAAGAAATAGGGGGTACTTCTTTTAGCCGCTTTATCGGCTTTCTGCTTTTCGATAGTCTCTGTTCTAATGCTTTCTACCAGTTGTTCGCGTTCTTTTACGCTAAGAGATAAGAAATCTTTATTAAAGTCTTTTAATGATTTGGCCTCCATGTCTTTTAATCCTTCAGCAAAAGCTTTTTGCATTTCAGCTGGATAGCAGTCTGTAATCATCATTGGAATGAAACTACCTACACCCGCCGCCTTTGCACCGCCTGCATCTTTCGAAGGAGGAATAATAATATCGGCAAGCTCTGCCAGGATTTGTTCCTGGTTTGCAGAAAACGAGACTGAGTTTTTCTCATTTTCAGGAAGTGTAAAACTTTCAAATAAAACACCAAAAGTAGTAGCCGAAATTGCGGTTCCGAGCCATACAGCGGTATTTTTAAGCGCTTCTCTTCTGTTCATCTTTGAGTGTGGTTATCGTGTGTTTAATCTTGCTTTATTTGTTAAAATAACGGTACTCAAATTAAGGGTTATTTGTCAATAAACAAAATAAACCATTCTGTTCAACGCATAACACCGCCAACAGAATGGTTTACCTCTGTAATGTTTTGTAAAAAAGAGAGTTTAAGTACTGAATACTAAACTAGTAGATACAGCTCATTAGAAATTAAAGCCGACAGATAAATATAGCATACTGGCTTCTTTAGATGCACCTACACTTGCTTGCAGCAACATCACCTCGCCCGGCATTACGTATAAACCACCGCCATAACCCTGGTGCCACCTACCTGAATGCTCTCCTTTTTCCCATACCCGGCCTACATCTGTAAAGCCAATCATACCAACAGTTCCGGGAACCAGGTAAGAAGTGAAATTAAAGAGTTTCAGTCGCAGATCAAGGTTATTATAAAACATGCTCGTACCAGTAAAACGCTTACTGTTAAAGCCACGCAAACTATTCGTCCCACCCAGCTGCATGCGTTGGAAGAAAGTCGGATCACCTATGGTTGTACCTCCGCCAAGACGGTTAGCAATGACCAGTCCTGATTTTGCCGGATTAACATAGAAACGGAATTCACTTGTCACCGAGCCGTAGTTGTCCCCTGTTTTATCTATCCTTTGTTGCGCTGTGAAAACAGTTTTCCAATAAATTCCTTTTTTTGGAATAGATACATTATCCCTGGTGTCATAAACCAATCCAGCAACAAAACCGCCATACAACTTATCAGAAAAAATCTCCTGATCCGGATTGGCCGCATTGTAATCATTAAAAAATCTCTCTTCATTTGCAGAGGCAGAACTTGTATAATAAGAGAACAATACGCCCGCGTCAGCTCTTAGATGCTTAGTAATATTGCGCCCTAGTCTAACATCGGCATTGAGGTAATTATAACGGTTCCTGTAATAAGAAATCCCATCCTCTCTATCCATATCCAGGTCATCAAAATCATGATCAATGTTTTCCGTATTGTTTCCCAATCCGAAGAAATTACTTAGGTTGTTTGGCCCAAGAAAATTGGCATGTACAGTCAGGTCGTTGTTACCTACAGCTTTTTTAAAATCAGACAAGTAATCCAGTACGAATGATTTTCTTCCACTGTTATAATTAGCCCAAAACTCATGTTTTCTGGCATATGGTTCTTTTCTGAAGCCTTGTTTTTCTATCACATAACCTAAACCAATCTGAATCCCCTGATCAATATTGTAACCACCATTAAAAAGTACCCCTGAACGGTCATATAAAAAACTATTTTTATCAAAGTGGTTTACAAGGGAGTCGTTTGACAAACGAAACCTTGCCTGAGCTCTATCAGGGAATAAATTAGCTTTATCTGGCTGGTCATAGATGAAAGGTTTATTCCTTACATCTTTTGCAACCTGGTATTGGTTGGCTGTCGCTGCGCCAATTAAACGCACACGAATGGGTGAAGCTGAAGCCCCCTCAACTGTAAATATATCTTCATCGCCTATACCAAACAGCCTCAATTCTCTTGTGACCTCATGACTAAAAGTTCTTTTGTAAACCAATCGCCCCTCTTTCCCTTCTTTATTGATATTACGAATGATAACTTCGACATCACCGTTTTCCAGGTTTAACACTTTAAAACTCTCTTTTTTCTCTGATGCCGGAATATCTACATTAATCGATAAAAACTTATAATACTGCAGGGCCAGTGTTTCCAGCTTATCACGTCGCGACGTAAAAAAACGAATTAGCTCAGGGCCGGAAAGTTTAAATACCGTATCCGGCATTTTACGGAAGGCCTTATCGATCAACTCATCCGTTAACTTACTTTGAACATACTTAACCTCCGCCTGCCAGTCCTGCGCTGTCAGTTCATTTAAAAAGTACCGGTCAAAATATCTTTCATTAAAATTCCAATGGTTTACATCCCTGATGTTTTCACTATAAGGCTGTAAATGTGTTTTAAGCCACTGATGATTTAATACCCATGGGAACACACCCGATGTTTTGTAGAATACCTTATCTCTGTCGCGAGGCACAGGTACATAAATGGTTTCGTTCCCCTCATCTTTTGGTGCCCAGCGCCAATTATCCTCATGCCTGTCCCAATCTCCAAGTACAAAATCAAGCAACCTTGCTCGTAGCGTTAAACGCTGATCAGCCTTGGTATCATTATTTTTCTGGATCTTTTTCTGCGCCTTCTCTGTATTATCGGTTTTTTCTTCAAAAGGACTTCTTTCCTCTATCAGATACACCGCATTCGCAAAATCTTTTCTATATTCTTTTAATCCAGGATCATCACCAACATAAACAATCTCTGGTTTAGCATGTGGTAAATCCAATGCACCAGCAAGGTCTGGAACAACCAGCGATGCGAAAGGGTGATTGGTAGACACCTGATCTTGCGCGATATCTTTTGCAATTGTTGCCCTCAGATTTTCTGCAAGACCCCTTTCAGGATATTTCTGAACAGTTCGTAAAGCCCATTCCTTTCCCGTAGGATCCACCAGGCGCAAAGAACGTGTCTGCATTCCTCCTCCCAGCTTTACAATAGTTAAGCCCCCCTTCTCCTTCTGAAGATCAATAACCCTCACTTTCACCGGTGTCGCCCAAATTTTACGATAACTTTCTCCAAGCCAAAAGCGATGAAAAGCGCTTACTTTATTATACTCCGGCGCAACAGCTATCGTAATTGAATCTTTAGTGTTCAGTTGCTGGGCTCTTGCATCATAAAATGATGTCATTAGCACCGGACCAGAAAATGCTAGAGCAAACAGGGACTTTTTAAAACTCATGATGATAACTATTTAATATTTCACCCCTATTCTCAGGGCTTTCAATCCTTCTACCCCCTGTAACTCTTCCAATTCAAGAAACTCTAAATCATCATTTAACAAACGCTGACTCTGTAGTTTTTTAATATAACCAACATAATCTTTAGCTTCATTACTGTTAAAATATACAATAGCTATTTTTCCTGGTTGTGTAAGTCGTTCCGTTGTATCCTTAATCAAAGCTTTATCTATCCGTTTTTTAACCATCTGATAACGGATGTTATAACTTCCCTCCACATCAAACCTTTGTTCATCTATCCTAAAGCTAATGTCAATTTGCTTTTCATAAACAAAAATCAACTGTGTAGTTTCTAACGGAATAGAGAAATAAGGACCCAGATTATTGGTTGTTCTTGCGATTTCGGCAAGTATACGTAACTGCCTTAACCTAAAATCACTAACAATGTTTGAAGGAAAAGGAATTCCTGGCGTGATGGACTGTCCCAGGTAAAGATCAAACTCAACACCATCCGTCCTGAATTTCTCAAAATAACAAGGATAAATGCTTTGAAGCTCAGCATTAAATTCATCCAAATGACGGGTTACCGCAACATTTATCATTTGCATGCTCTTTTCATAGCGCTCCCTATTTTCAAGGATCTTACCTTTAGTTCCCGTTAATTTAAAGTAGTTATCTACAATCTCAACCACTTCCGGATAGGTGTCCTTTAAATGTTGCAGGGCACTGGGTATTTGTCGCTGCAGATAATCTTCTGTTTTAAAAATCTCACGGTCAGACAATTCTTCAAGGTGCTTACTGTTCCATGCCGACGTACCCTTGGGAATTTCGGCAGCAAGGCATTCTTTTGCTCTGCTTTTTATAGCAGTTAACGTATTGTCTAAAATTTCGAAATGCGCATACAAATCCCTTCTTATAGCAGCATTACGCTGAATACTGGAATTACGAATATCTATAGCCCCATACAATGGAATTACATCTTTAAAAAAAACCGGTTCTATAGGGAAATTTCTATCCCTGGCACCAGATTGTACATAATGATAAGCAGCCTCCTGAAACCTCCATTGTACTGAAGGTTGTAAAGCAGTGAACTTATCCATAATGACATCCTGGATTTCCTTGTTAAAATCAACAATTACATTGTGAAACAATTGTGCCAGCAAAGGAAACGAAGTCTCAATTTTGCTTAACGTATTCCCGTTAAACTGACTTGAATCCTTCGTATACAATTCCAGGCAACCCACTAAGCGAGCATTGAAATACAATGGAAAAAGTGCGTATGATTTGATACCTACCTGTCCCAGCAACTTCAACATCGGATACTTAACCTGGTCTTCCTCAAAAACTTCAGGAAAAATCAGGGTACGAGGCTGGGCGAGGTAATCATCAATAAGACTTTCATGCACATCATCATCAATTCCCTGTTCCCTTGACAGTTGAATTAAAACACTATTAAAACCAAATAACTGATTGACCTGAACCTTGTTATTTAACCTGATATAAGGAATCATACCAAAATCTATCTGATCTGTACCTACCAATGTTTTTAAAGCAGTAGCAATCTCTTTTGTGTGTAAACCCTGCTGCGACTCATCATGGTCTATGATCAGGTTTTTGATCGTCTCCAGCGCATATTCCCCTGTTACATCGGTTAATGTAACTATAGATATACCTTCTATCATGAATGCTTCAGGTGGAAGCATTTTGGTTAAAACCTTTATGGTATTTCTTTCATCCTTTATATAATCTTTTACGTCTTTTAAATTGTACTCAGGTAATTTAATACTCGATTTAACTTCTAAAAAACGGGTATCTACATTTAGCCTGTAATACTTAAGCAAATGCGTTTCCGGATCTATCACGGAATGGATGATCAGCTGGTTGCCGGTAAGTGAAAAGTTATAAAACCTTTCCATGATAAGATTATAAAATGCAGATAACAGACTTTTCTCCATCTCCCTTTTTGAAGGTAAACTAAGATCGGCTTTTAAATTGCATTTGGTTGCATCCATCAAAACACTATAGAAAGCATCCGTACCGTAATGGAAACAAGGGGATATCGGTTTACTGATTGCCCAATACTGCTGTTTCTCTTCATTTATAATAGGCGACAAAGCAGTGTAAATCAACTCATAAAGATCAGTATACTTCAATGCTTCTTCCGAAGGAATTGGATGTCTAAGCTCGGGATAAGCATTAAACTGTCCCAGTATATACTTATAAAAATTAACCTTTACAGTTTTCTCTTCCGCTGCTCTTTTCTCTAAATATTCAATAAAAGGTCTTAATGAAAACTCGATATCAGCACCAATAGGTTTATGGCCTGATTCAATTATACCTTTACCTAGATCTAGCGTTATTGCTTGCATGTATTTGTTTGTTAGGAGCCTGGCAGCTGCGCTCCAAATTTACTACCTGTTTTGGTATAATCGGTAAAAAGAGGGTAATTATTTCTTTACCGAATCTAAATACCTGAACTTTAAAATATTGCCATCACTTACCTCATCTCCTTCATTAGATATATAAAGGTTTAATTCCCTGTCAAATGCGATACCTTCAGGCTGATTAAAAGTTGATGAATTTAAACGATGAACTGCTTTAATATTCCACATGGCATCCGTGATCAGCAACAGTTTATTTGTCGACGAAAGTATAAACCACTCACCGGTTTTAGGATGTTTCGCCAAAGCAGAAGGACTTAAACTCGTTTTAAGTTTTGAATTAAACTTTTTTATCTGACTAAGATCAATCTTAAAATCTCCGGCAGCAGTCAGACTATCCAATTCAGCGTTATAGTCAAACACATAACCTGTAACCTGCTTCATTTTCTTATCCAGATCACATTTTTTACATAAGACATAAACTTTATTGGTTTGCGGATCAACAAACATCCCCTCATACTCTGCTTTTGGAACAAGTCCTTTCCGTATTTTTACGATATCAGTTGCTTCTTTTATCGCTTCTGTAAAGGGAAATGAGTAAATACTGCCTTCACTTTTCAATACAAACACCATTTCGTTAAATATCCCAATATCCTCGAAATCACCCTTAGGCGCAAACTTCATATGAAACTGCTTTTTAACACCCCATCCTTGTCTAAATAACTTACCATCCTCATCCTGAATACTATATACAGTATCACTTATACCTTTGTAAAAGGCTATTCCTGATATTTCAAGTAAACTGGAAGGCATATTGAACTTATCTGGCTTATTAAAATTGTACCCTTGCGGACTTGTATATTTGTTAACCAGATTTTTACATGCATATGCACCAAAAATGGCCAGCACAACCATTAATCGTAAAACATTCTTGTAAAATATGCGCATAAGTTCGTTTGGTTTATATCTTGTTTTGCAAAAATAGATAAATAGATTCCTGAACATTATCATCTAGCTGTAAGTTAATAATTTTGATTAACAATTGCTTTAACTCCTCGTCGTAAACAGGGAAACAAACCTCGACTCTGCTATAAATATTACGGTTCATCCAGTCTGCTGAACCCATAAACAGCTCATGTCTGCCGTTATTTTCAAATAAAAAAACACGACCATGTTCAAGATAACGGTCCACAATCCTCGTTACTGTAATATTTTCGCTTAAACCTACCCTTCCTGGTATTAAACAACAGATACCGCGGATGATAAGTCTGACCTTTACTCCTGCTTGTGAGGCTTCGTAAAGCTTTTTAATAAGCACCTGTTCCTCCAGGTTGTTTAGTTTTATAGTAATCCCTGCCTTACCTCCACTTTTCGCATGATCAATTTCACGTTGAATCAAATCTAGAAAGCGCGACTGAAGGTTAAACTGTGCAACAATCAGGTGCTGAAAATCAATCATATCTTCCGGCAAAGGTGCTTTTTTATTTTCGCTCAGAAAACCAAATAGCGCTTCCAGCTCTTTGAGCATAGCCTGATGAGCCGTAAGCAATATATGATCTGTATAAAACCGGGCAGTACCTTCATTTAAATTTCCTGTCGCCAACAATCCAAGGTAATCACATCGATCTTTGGTCCTGCGTTTAACCAACGCCACTTTAGCATGCACCTTAAGATCCAGACTGCTATAAATGAGCTGAACCCCGGCGGTCTTCATTTTCTTGGCCCATTTAATGTTGTTCGCTTCATCAAACCTGGCTTTCAATTCTACCAATACCGTTACTTTCTTCCCATTTCTGGCTGCAGTAATCAAAGCGTTAACAATCCTGGAATTATCTGCTACCCGATAAAGTGTGGTATAAATTTCTTCCGTGTACCGATCATTGGCAGCTTCATTAAAAAAACGGAGTATAGGATCATAGCTTTGATAAGGAACACTGATCAGTAAATCGCGTTTTAAAATCAACTCAAACAAGGTCGTTGTTTCAGGTATTTTTATTGATTCCGTTGCCGGCCATTTTGGGTAACTAAACGCAGTTCCTTGAATTGGAAAATTACTCAGGTCTTTTAAATTATGGTAAGCCCCGCCTTCTACAACAGAAGCATTCTTTAAATTTAAAACATAAACAATATAGTACAAGTTGCGTAAAGGAATGCCCGGCTCACATAGCAAACGCGTAGCAAACCCAAAATCACGACGCTCCAGCTGCCGCTCCAACGCCTCAGTTATGTCTTCAAAAAGATCAGTTTCAATTTTCAATTCCGCATCACGTGTAATTTTAAGGTTAAACACACCTTTAATACGATCATCAGGAAACAAATAAGCTAAATTATATTTGATAAGATCCTCTAAAAACACCACGTACTGCTCTTCTCCATCGACGATCGCATACAATCGCGGCAAAACATCAGACGGAACATGAATCAGTTCAAGTCGTTCCTTTCCCTCTTTATCCTCTAAAATTACCAGCTGGTATAATTTATTATTCTCAGCAAAGAAATCAGTTAATTGGTCATTAATACATACCGTATGAATAAAAGCCAGTACTTCATTAAAAAAGAGCGTAACGACTTTGGTAGAAATATGATCAGGAATTGGTTTATTGTAAACCCAATGAACATGATGTTTAGCCAGGTCAGGAAGAATCTGTGTAGCGATAATTGATCCGAATTTCTGTTGTTGCCGGTCTATTTCAATCTGTGCGCGTTCATAATTACCTGGTTCTTCAGTTTGTGCTTTAACAGCCATCAAAACCGGCATTCTTACTCTATAAAACTCATCAAGATTAGACGAATAAATGGAAAGAAACTTAATCCGTTCCAGTAAAGGAACAGTAGGTTTATCGGCCTGTAGCAGCACACGTTCATTAAAACTAAGCCAGCTTAAATCTCTGTTAAAAAAAATGGCTTCTTCCATAAATTTGTTAAAGAGTTACCAGTGCCGATGCAATGATGAATGCAAGGACGGCCGCTACTATACCAAACATGAATACGTTATAAGCCACCCTTAGTAATCTGTACTTACGTCCTAACACCACGCCTTGTGCATATACATCTTTTATTAAGCTGCCATAAAGGAACTCACGATCATCCATCATTTTAAGCATCCCATTTTGATAGTCGGAAAGACTCATACGATAAAAGTTCCCAAAAAATAACAGGTTCACTTTCTTCTCTTCTATATCCTTCGGCGTAAATACACCTTCTGGTATCGACGGCCTTGTGGCCAGTATAGAAAAAACCATTGTCGTTACGCAAATGATCAATAAAAGTAAGGTAGGAATGATCAGATGCGGATTATCCTCCAGTTTTCGAAGTAGTAAACTCAATATTACAGACAAAATAATCGAGTTGGTAGAAATCATAATATGTGCCTTATTATCGGCCATATCACTTAATCGCTGGTGATTTGTGGAAGAAATGCGAAACATAGTTTCGACTCCCCGCTCCGGTTTATCGCTCTTTTTCTTCTTCTTTGTTAACGAAGCGATTGTTGTACCGGTTTCTGACTGGGCATTTAACTTTTCTTCCATTTCGGCTAAATTCTGTGCTTTTTTATGATTTAATAAATCTTTACAATAATCTGTGTGATAATGATGTGCTTTAAATAGTGCTATAGTTTTAGCTCTCCATACTTCCTTATCTATATCCTTATTACAAAAGGCCTCAACTTCTTTATGAATCAGTTTATTCTTTTCCTTAAAACTGTCGCTACCCAAATGGTACAAATCTGCATCGCAGACTATTTGCTCCAATAAACCCGATGGGTTTTGAGGCATCTTGGTTGCCAGTATGCATCCACTAACCTGATCAATGACAGCTTTTTCTACACCTTTTTCTTCTAAAAAAGCTACCGCAATACGTTCTCCTCTTGCTTCGTGCTGACTGCAATCAAATAAATATCCCATATCATGGAACCAGCTTGCTGCTACAACAATGAAGAAGTCCTGATCCGACAGTTGATAATGATTGGCAATTTTAACCGTATTTTCAACTACCTGCTCAGTATGATGTAAATTGTGGTAAATAAATCTCTCGTCTTTATGTGTATCAAACAGGTTTGTCACATAGGCATGAAGCTGATCTAAAATTTCCCGGTACTGCATCTTTTTATTTCGTTTTTCTCCATAACACATCAATGACCACTATGTTTAGTTCAATGCATAAATATGCAGGTTTTAATTTTTATATTTAATAAATAACTTGAAAAGATAGCTAAAAAACAAAATGATCGATTACTTGTTATGAATTAAATAATGATCCCTATCATATTCGGCCGTGACTTCTGTCATACTATACCATGACAATTACGCTGAACTTTGATGAAAATGATTTTGTCTATGGTGCAGCAAAAAACGCTCAATGCCGAAAAACATTGTTACCATTGCGGAGACGATCTGCCAGGTAACCTATATCTACATGATGATAAACAGTTCTGCTGTCTGGGCTGCAAAAGTGTCTATCAAATTTTATCTGATCATAACCTGGATAACTATTATGCCTACAATGATGTCCCCGGACAAAGCCAAAAAGGCAGGGAACAACATTTCGAGTATCTGGACGAGCCCAAAATAGTTCAAAAACTGGTTGATTATCAAGATCAAAAAATCACATCCATTACCTTGTATGTTCCGGCTATACATTGCAGTTCCTGCATCTGGCTACTGGAAAACCTGCATAAAATTAACCCTGCAATTGTACAGTCGAGGATAGATTTTTTAAAGAAACAGGTAGCCATTACCTTCAAAAATGAGCAAAGCTCATTAAGGAATGTTGTAGAAACCATGGCCTCCATTGGTTACGAACCATTGATCAGCTTACAAGACGTGGTTAAAAAACAGCAATCAGATTTTTCAGAAAGAAAGCTAGTAAGCAAGATAGCTGTTGCCGGATTTTGTTTCGGTAATGTCATGCTCCTTAGCTTTCCGGAATACTTTGGGCTATCTGATCTGGAACAACAGTTTAAATCATTCTTTGGCTGGTTAAACCTGGCCTTCGCCTTACCCGTTGTATTTTATTGTGGGAAAGACTATTTTATTTCTGCTTATAACAACCTAAAAAACGGCGTACTCAATCTTGATTTTCCACTGGCCTTAGGTATAGCCGTGATGTTTATCAGATCCATAGCAGAGATCGTTAATAATTCAGGTGCCGGATTCGTAGATACACTATGTGGTCTTGTTTTCTTCCTGCTGATTGGAAAATGGATGCAGCAACGCACTTACCATCATCTTTCTTTTGAACGCGACTACAGGTCTTACTTCCCGGTAGCAGTAACCTTAATAAAAGACGGTAAAGAAAAGCCTGTCCCTCTCAATGAACTTCACATTGGCGACAGGATGCTGATCAGAAGCAATGAAATTATTCCAGCTGATGCTATATTATTAAAAGGTGAAGCCGAAATGGACTTTAGTTTTGTAACCGGTGAATCTATCCCCGTTCCAAAAACACTGGGAGAAGTTGTTTATGCCGGGGGCCGACAACTTCTTGGTGCTATAGAACTGGAAGTGGTAAAACCCGTTTCACAAAGCTATCTGACAAAACTATGGAACAATCAGGCCTTCTTCAGCGAAAAAAATAGAATTAAGACTTTTAGCGACACAGCCAGTAAATATTTTAGCATCGTGCTGTTGCTTATTGCTACAGGTTCGGCTGCATTCTGGATGATATATGAAGGTAATGCCACTAAGGCTATAGCTTCGTTTACTGCTGTACTCATTATTGCATGCCCTTGCGCCCTGGCATTAAGCACTCCTTTTACACTTGCCGCAGTACTCAGCATTTTTGATAAAAATAAGTTTTATTTAAAAAGCACCGCAGTAGTCGAAGAACTTGCCAGAATAGATACGTTTATTTTTGATAAAACAGGTACAATTACGAATCCCGAGGCCGCAGGCTTTAGCTTTCATGGAAATATTACGGACGATCAAAAACAATTGATAAGCGATTTATCGCGAAACTCCGGTCACCCGCTAAGCCGGGAACTCGTAAAATCATTAAACATCGACAAAGTTTATCCGGTAGATGATTATATAGAAAAAGTTGGAAGAGGAATCAGCGGAAGAATTAATGGAAATAAAGTGAAATTGGGAAGTTCCGCTTTTATTGGCCTGCCGCTGATCAACTCTCCAATGAAAAGCAGCGTGCACGTGATGATAAACGACAACTATCTTGGTTATTTCACCTTTCAGCAGCAATGGCGGGATGGTTTTAAAGACCTTACATTTAAACTGGGCAAACAAGCAGACCTCCACCTGCTTTCCGGAGATCAGGATCATGATAAACAAACCCTCATCCCCTTTTTCCCACGTGCACAACAAATGCAATTCGGACAAAGTCCACAAAACAAGCTAGACTACATCGTAGGTCTGCAAAACATGGGTAAAAAAGTATTGATGTTTGGCGACGGCCTGAATGATGCAGGTGCTTTAAGACAAAGCAACCTGGGAGTGGCTGTTACCGACAACATCAACAACTTCTCTCCCGATTGTGATGCCATTCTGGATGGTGATGCTTTTCGTAAAATACCGAACTTCATTCAACAAGCTAAAGATGCGGTTAAAGTAATCCATATCAGCTTTGTCATTTCACTTCTTTACAATGCAGTCGGATTATTTTTTGCCGTTCAAGGTTTATTATCCCCGCTAATTGCAGCGATCTTAATGCCTATAAGTACCGTAACCATCATTCTATTCACCAGCATAGCGGCAAGACTTTATGCACGTAAAAACAATTTGTTATGAACATGATCTACTTCTTGATAGGTTGCAGCATTCTGCTCGCACTTGTCTTTCTGGCAGCCTTCTTCTGGGCAACAAAAACCGGTCAGCATGATGATACTTATACCCCCGCGGTACGTATACTTTTTGATGACGAACTGAAGGAAGAAAAAGAGCCCAAAAAATGTGATGAAGATCACATTTAAGCACAATTAGCGTCATGCTATATTCAACAGCACCCTACTAATTTTACATCCATAAACCTTTCATTAATTTCACATGACAGAAAAATTTTACTACGACAACAAGATCGTCAGAAACTTTGCCATAGCCACCATCGTATGGGGGATTATTGGCATGACGGTTGGCTTGCTCATTGCAATGCAACTCTTTAAACCGGCGTTAAACATGGGGTCTCAATACACCACGTTTGGCCGTATCAGACCACTACACACCAATGCAGTAATTTTCGCCTTTGTGGGTAATGCGATATTTATGGGGGTATATTATTCCTTACAGCGACTATTAAAAGCGCGTATGTTTAGTGATGTACTTAGTAAAATACATTTCTGGGGATGGCAGCTCATTATTGTTTCAGCAGTAATCACGCTTCCTTTAGGACTTACATCTTCCCATGAATACGCAGAACTGGAGTGGCCAATTGATATCGCCATTACATTAATCTGGGTAGCATTTGGAGTAAACATGTTTGGAACAATCATTAAGCGTCGGGAAAAACATATGTATGTAGCCATCTGGTTCTACATCGCAACATTTGTTACTGTTGCAGTATTACATATCGTAAACTCTTTCCAACTACCTATTTCAGCTTTTAAAAGCTATTATCTGTATGCAGGTGTACAAGATGCATTGGTACAATGGTGGTATGGACACAATGCAGTAGCGTTCTTTTTAACAACACCATACCTGGGTATGATGTACTACTTCCTGCCAAAAATGGCGAACAGACCTGTATACTCTTACAAACTTAGTATACTCCACTTCTGGTCGTTAATTTTCATTTACATCTGGGCCGGCCCTCACCATTTGTTATACACCTCCCTACCGGGATGGGCACAATCATTAGGTGTTGCTTTCTCTATTATGCTTATTGCACCAAGCTGGGGTGGTATGATCAATGGTTTGCTTACGCTACGTGGCGCATGGGACAAAGTACGCGAAGATGCGACACTTAAATTCATGGTGGTTGGTTTAACAGCCTATGGTATGGCAACTTTTGAAGGGCCAATGTTAGCCTTAAAACAAATTAATGCAATAGCGCATTATACCGACTGGATAGTAGCACACGTACACGTAGGTGCTTTAGGCTGGAATGGATTCCTTACATTCGGTATTTTATACTGGTTAATACCAAGAATCTACAGAACTTCTTTATACTCTAAAAAACTAGCTTCTTTCCATTTCTGGATCGGCACTTTAGGTATTATATTTTACGCAGTGCCATTGTATTTCGCTGGGTTTACCCAAGGATTAATGTGGAAAGAATTTACTGAAGACGGTATGTTGAGGTACCCTAACTTCCTGGAGACCATCTTGCAGATTGTACCAATGTACATATTAAGAGCAATAGGTGGTGCCTTGTATCTTGTTGGGGTAATTGTAATGACTTATAACCTGATTAAAACTGTTGGCACAGGTAAATTATTAGCAAATGAACCTGCTGAAGCAATGCCTCTACCTGAAGAGTTTGTAGCTCAGGGTTCTGACAGAAAATTACACCGCGTACTGGAGCGCAAACCAATGGTGTTTTTAGTACTATCTTTAATTGTGATCCTTATTGGCGGAGCAATTGAAATGATGCCAACCTTCACTATTAAGTCCAACATCCCTACTATTAGTAGTATAAAACCTTATACGCCATTAGAATTGCAGGGTAGAGACCTTTACATTAAAGAAGGTTGCGTGAGCTGTCACTCTCAAATGATCCGTCCTTTCCGCTCTGAGACAGAAAGATATGGAGAATATAGCAAGGCTGGTGAGTTTGTGTATGACCATCCACATCTATGGGGTTCAAAACGCACAGGTCCGGATTTACAACGTGAAGGTGGAAAATATGGTAATGCGTGGCACTACAATCACATGTTAGATCCACAAACGATGTCGCCGGGCAGTATCATGCCTCCTTACGAATGGTTAATTACGCAGACGCTGGATACCACAACTACCCGTAGCAAGATTAATGCGATGCGGACACTGGGTGTGCCTTATGCTAAAGGTTATGAAGATAAAGCAAACAGCGATCTGGACATCCAGGCTAAAGAAATTGCTGCAGATCTTCAGAAGAACAATATCAAAGTAAAAAGTGACAAAGAAATCATCGCATTGATTGCTTATTTACAACGACTTGGAACAGACATTAAAGCAAAATAAACACAGCTAACCTATAACACCATGTTTAAACAATTTTTAGATCAAACCAGCGGTAATCAGGGATACCTGATTACCTCACTGGGAATATTCCTGCTCTTTTTTATTGTGGTGGCCATACTATTATTGACCATGAAAAAAGAGGAAGTAAAATATATGAGCGAACTCCCTTTAAAAGATGATGTAAAATGAACGATATATTAATCTGGGCCTTACTGTTTATAGCAGTAGCCATACTCATATCCGCAATACTGGTTTTGAGAGTGATCAAAATCTATGTTCAGCAAAGTTTGCATCCTACCTATTTCGCTTCCGCTGAGGAAAAGGAAAAATATGAACTTGAACAGCAAAAACTTGAAGCCAAAAAGCCAGAGAAAAAGACACTATGGAACTGGTTATTGGGACTTAGACCATTATCAGAAGAGAAAGACCTGGTTATGGAGCATGAGTTCGACGGCATTGCTGAGTTAGACAACCCTACTCCCGCCTGGTTCATGGTTCTTTTTTATGGCACCATTCTCTTCGCTATCGGCTATATGGTGAATTACCACGTCATCGGATGGGGTAAATCACAGGAACAGGAATATGTAGCAGAATTACAGCAGGCAGAAGATGAAAGAATTGCCATGCTACAGAAACCTGGGGCTGGCGGTGCAAATAAAATCAATGAGAACAATGTGGAGGCTTCAACAGACGAAGCGACCATAAAAGCAGGTGCAGTCTTATTTAAAAATGTTTGTACACCATGTCACGGTGAACATGCTGAAGGCGGCGTTGGTCCGAACCTTACAGACGAATACCATTTACATGGCGGCACGGCGAAAGACATCTTTAAAACCATTAAGTACGGTGTTCCTGACAAAGGAATGGTTGCCTGGGAAAAACAGATGAATGGAAAACAAATTGCCGATATCACCAGCTATATCCTGTCATTAAAAGGATCTAATCCTGCAGGTGCGAAAGCGCCTCAAGGTCAAAAAGAATAATATGTCACAAAGTCCAGCTCACTTCAGAAATCAGATTTCAACTTTAACAGATGACGGAAAAAGCCGTAAATGGATTTATCCGCGTGTAGTAAAAGGAAAACTCTATAAATACCGCTCTGCAGTGAGCTACTTCTTCCTGGCACTGTTATTTGCCGCACCGTTTATAAAAATAAATGGCGAACAGCTGGTTTTGCTGAACGTTTTAGAAAGGAAGTTCGTTTTCTTTGGAATCATTTTCTGGCCGCAGGACTTCTATCTCTTTGTACTTGCCCTACTCACCTTTATGGTATTTATTGTACTGTTTACGGTTGTATTTGGACGGGTATTCTGCGGATGGGCCTGCCCTCAGACGATTTTCCTTGAAATGGTATTCCGTAAAATTGAAATATGGATAGAGGGCGATCAGATCAAGCGTAAAAAGCTTGATGAGGGACCACTTACAGCAAACAAAATCTTCAAAAAAGGCTTAAAACATGGGATCTACCTTTTTCTATCTTTCTTTATAGCTAATATTTTTCTGGCTTACATCATCGGTACTGCACAACTTGTAAAAATCATCACAGAACCAGTTTCACAACATCTTTCCGGATTTATATCCATCTCTGTTTTTACACTGGTGTTTTACCTCGTGTTCTCCAGAATGCGCGAACTGGTATGTACAGTTGTCTGTCCTTACGGTCGATTACAAGGCGTCTTACTCGATAACCAGAGCATCATTGTGGCATACGACTATGAGCGCGGGGAGCCAAGGGCTAAACGTGTAAAAGGTGTAGAAAACCAGGCTGGAGATTGCATTGATTGTAAGTTATGCGTTGATGTTTGCCCTACAGGCATCGACATCCGCAATGGTACGCAAATGGAATGTGTGAACTGTACAGCATGTATTGATGCATGTGATATGGTGATGGAAAAAATAGACCGCCCTACCCGGCTTATTGGTTTTAAATCTGAAGACGAAATCAAGAACAAAAAAGCCTTCCAGATTAATAAACGCGTATATGCCTATGCTGCTGTGCTGGGAGTTCTGATAACTGTACTTTCTTACCTTCTGATTACAAGAAGTGATGTAAAAACTACTATATTGAGAGCTGGAGGTACACTTTACCAATTAAGAGATAAAGAAAAAGAAGTTAGCAATTTATACAATGCAGAATTAATCAATAAAACGAACAGTAGTATTAAATTCGAAATAATAGCAGATGATCCTGCCGCGAAAATACAATACATCCAAAAACAAGATAGCATTGCTTATGGAGGGGTAGCTAAACTCACTTTCTTTGTAATTCTTCCACAAAAGGAAATAAAAAAATATAAAACAACCATAAAGTTTAAGTTAATGGCCAATGGTAAAGTGGCAGACCATTTTGAGACTACATTTATAGGACCACCTAATGAATAAAATATGAACTGGGGAGTAAAACTAATGATTGGAATGCTTTGTTTTATGAGTTTTATCATCGTTCTGGCAGTATTGATGATGAAAAGTAAAACAGATGCGCTGGTGGACACGGATTATTACGAAAAAGGATTGGACTACGATAAAGACTATAACCGAAAGGAACAAGTCAACGCAGATAATGCTGCACCAATAATCCAGATTGTTGACGGCAACATTTCTCTTAAATTTAAAGATAAAGCAGAAGGCGATGTTAAGCTAGTTAGGAATGCAGACAAACGGTTAGACAAAAAACTAACAATAAGCACAGATACACTTAACACCGTAAAGATTCCATTGAAAGGAATAGAAAAAGGACAATGGCGATTGATCATATCATGGACAACAGATGGAAAAGCTTATCTGAATGAACAGGAGGTAATGATACCATGAACACAGAAAAACTAGCCTTTATGATTGGACTGTTGGGTAGCATACATTGCGTCGGCATGTGTGGACCGTTGGCTTTCGCAGTTCCGTCTTTTAAAAAAGGCTGGTTTTTTCTTGTTACCGACAAATTAATTTATCAGTTTGGAAGGATTATAGCCTATTGCACTTTAGGTGTTCTTATCGGCCTGATTGGTAAACAAATCTGGCTGGCCGGCTTTCAGCAAGGCGTCAGCATATTAAGCGGCGTACTCATTGTTATGGCTGCCTGCTCACGCATATTTAAACTTCAGTTTTTAAATGACAACCCCTCCTTTATATTGAAACCATTCAACAAGATATTTGGCTATGCCTTAAAACACAAAGCCAACCACCTCATCATCGGCTTTATAAATGGATTCCTGCCCTGTGGGTTCGTATACCTGGCCCTTGCAGGTGCCTTGAATACAGAAAATATACAAAATGCAGTGACCTATATGTTCTGGTTTGGACTAGGAACATTACCTTTGATGTTTATTGCTACACTTGGCATTGGATTTACAGGCGCCATGTTCCGGAAGAAGATTAACCGCGTAGTCCCCTACCTCATGCTTTGCATTGGCCTTTGGTTTATATTAAGAGGACTAACGCTAGACATACCTTATTTAAGTCCTGCTGCAACAGGTATAAGCAACTGTAACTAAAACAAAAGATGGAAGATATTCAGCATAAACAAGATATACTATATCTTGTAGAAACATTTTATAAAACAGCTTTAGCGGATCCGCTTATCGGCCCTGTATTTGAAGAGGCTAATTTCGTATTGGAAAACCACATCCCTGTAATGGTTTCGTTTTGGGAAACTATTCTTTTCGATGTCATTACATATAAAGGCAACCCCATGTTAAAACACCTGGAGTTACATCAATCTGTACCACTTTATCCATCACATTTTGAGCGTTGGATGAATATCTGGATAGCAACTGTAAATGAAAAATTCTCCGGACCTGTTGCTGAAAAAGCAATCATAAGAGCAAAATCCATTGCTCAGCTGATGGAGTATAAAATCAAACAGGCCGATCAAAAGACCAGCCTATAAGCGCCATTAATGAGCATTAATTGCGGGGGGAATATAAGTACAGATTAGTCTGCTAAGCTAAACAGCTGTTTTTCCGGTTGTTTATTCCACAAACGGGCATCCAAATTCATACAGATATTTCTTAAAAATCGTTTCCCAAAACCGGTTACCTGTAAACCATTTGGTGATAATATAATTAAACCATCCTGGGCAAGCCAGCGCATTCTTTCTATTCCGCTTGCAAAAGATTCATTTTCCAACTCAAAAACCGTCCAGGATGTATGTCCCTGGCACATGATATTTAAAATATGCTTACGGATCAATAAATCGGTTTCCGTCAGAATATGTCCTTTGACTACAGGGAATTCACCTGCATTAACCATTTCCATATAATTCTCTACCGTCTTTACATTCTGTGCAAAGGCAGTCCAGGTATCGCTAATTGATGAAACACCGAGGCTCACCATCACAGCACTATACTGATGGGTATACCCCATAAAATTGCGATGTAACCTACCCTCTTTTTCCGCTTTATAAAGACTATCCGTTACCAGGGTAAAATGATCCATGCCAATTTCTACATAGCCATTTTCTTTTAAAAGCTTTCTACCCAACTCATAAAGTTCACGCTTAGATTCCGGTGAAGGTAGGTCATCTTCTGTGTAGCGACGCTGTCCGGGCCTAACCCATGGTACATGGGCGTAACTGTAAAAAGCAATACGATCTGGTTTTAATCTTAGCACTTCATATATAGTATCAGACAAGCCGTCGAAAGTTTGATTAGGCAAACCGTAAATTAAATCGTAATTTATTGAATTGTAGCCAGTCTTACGGGCTAATGCAGTAATTGCCTCCACCTGTTCAACCGACTGCATCCTATTAATGGCCAACTGAACAACCGGATCGAAATCCTGGATACCCAGGCTTAAACGCCTAAAACCTAACCTATTCAATGTAAAAAGATGCGCTTCAGTTGTATTACCTGGATGTGCTTCGAAACTAAACTCTGCATCCTCATGCAACGTAGCTTTTGCCAATATCCCCCTGATTAGCGTATCTAAATTTCGGGGACTAAAAAATGTAGGTGTACCTCCCCCAAGATGAAGTTCTCTCAACACAGGTTTCTCCTTAAAAAGACCGAGATATAAATCCCATTCTTTTAATAAAGCATTGATATATGGTTCTTCAACTTTATGATTCTTGGTTATCCTTGTATTACATCCGCAATAAGTACACAAGTCTTCACAAAATGGAAGGTGAATGTAAACACTGATACCATCCTTACTGTTACTCGACTTAAATGCATTCGCAATTGCCTGGCTCCATTTTTCCGTGTTAAAATTCACTTCGTCCCAATAAGGAACGGTCGGATAACTGGTATAACGGGGAGCAGCAACATGATACTTTTCAATCAACGTGTTCGTGTTCATGAGTGTTGTGGTTATTTACGGTTGAGTGGTTTACTTGGTCACAAGATCTGGAACATACACAGGCTAAGCCCAGGCATCTATTTTGTTGCCATTTGTCCAGATTTAAAATAGTCTCTTCAGCAAGGGCCATAGGTAATTCGGATTCCGAAAGTCCGCTTAAGGCTAGTAAAGGAACGCTCGCAATTCTAATTGACCTCACTGTAGCAGCCTCACGGTCAATATGATCTGAAGAAATAGAACGCGTAGCAATATACTTCACACCCATATCTGCGAGTTTGTGAATCACATCAGCAGATACGTCATCATCTTCAAATACAATTACAGCTTCCTTTCCTGTAGCGTAACTCACAGTATCGGCACTTAGCACATTCGAAATCAGTGTGATTTCATGCTTTTTATGATTGGCGATCGCCAGGGGTTCTTTCTCAAATGTCTTTATACTGTAAGCGACTACTTTCATGCAAATTGATTATTAATAATCAAATTTACCAATACCACACCTTACAGAGAATGAGGCTAGTCAGTCAAAAAAGTGATCTTCATCAGTTTTTCATATTTTGAAGACGCGACTCATCAAGTATGATAATCTGACTACCTTTCTTTTCTATAATTTCCTCATCTCTAAAGTCACTTAAAATACGGCTCACAGTTTCAGTAGCCATACCCGCCATTGCGGCAAGGTTGTCCCTTGATATTTTCAGGTTCATTATTTCATCCTGATTTTCCTGCTTACACAATCTGATCAGCACCTCTGCCATACGTTTTCTTACCGAATGATAGGCCAATTGCAATAATTGCTCTTCTTTATCCAGTAAATTATTAGAAAGAATTTGCATGAACTGACGCGTTACATCAGGATACTTATTCAATAACTCATCTACCATATCTTTTGGCAGCAAACATACAGTAGAATCTTCTAAAGCCTCAGCAGTTTCTGCATAAGGTTCCTGACTTAAAAATGCGGGAATTCCAAAATACTCGTCCGGCCCGTACATACCAGTAAGCAATTCACGTCCATCTTCGCTCAACTTTATCGTTTTAACTTTACCTGTTATGATTAAATAAATTCCAGCAACGTCATCACCGTCAAAGTAGATCAGTTGTCTTTTTTTAACGTTCCGTACCTTACGCTCTGCAATCATTTTTTGCAGCGTATTTATTCCAGACGTTCCGCCTAATAAAGTCGTTAATTTATCTATAGATTGACTGTAAAACAGTTCATTCTTATCTTTCTTACTCAAACGGCTTTCAATTGCATTCAGCAGCTCTACATCATCAAATGGCTTAGTCAGATAATCATCTGCCCCCATTTCCATCCCTTTTCGCATATCAATCCGTTCTGCTTTTGCAGTTAAGAAAATAAAAGGGATTACAGCTGTTTTAGGATTTTTACTCAACATATATAACACCCCATAACCATCTAGTTCGGGCATCATAATATCGCATAAAATCAGATCAGGGGAATGTGTTGTAGCCAGTTCAACACCTATCTTGCCATTATGCGCCTGTATCACGTCAAAATTTGCTAGCTCCAATATTTCTGCAGTACTTTCTCTAATATCTTCGTTATCCTCTATAATCAGTACAGTTGTCTTCTTCATCTATTTATTAAAAGAAAGTTTAAAAGTTGTTTCTTTATTAATCACGCTTTCAAAATGTAGCGTTCCGTTCATCAAAGTTGCATAACGGATCACAATATTTAATCCCAAACCGGTTCCAGGAATATTCCCGGTATTATTGGCTCTAAAAAATGGCTGAAATAAGTGTTTCTGATCCACTTCAGGAATACCAATCCCATTATCCTTTATGGTAATGATAATTTGTTCCTTGGTAACCTCAGTATTAAACTCAATGAAGGTATGTTCACCTGAGTATTTAATAGAGTTAGAGATCAGGTTAATCATACAATTACGGATAAGATTTTGATCCAGCTTAACCATACTTTCCAACCCGGTGTGCTGATAAATAATATGTTGCTCCTGTTTGGCAATCATTTGCATCTCTTCGGTCACCTCCTCTGATAACCTAACGAGATCAAAAGGGAGAAAAGCCGGCTCCACCATTCCGGCCTCCAATCGTTCAAGCGACAAGAAGTCATTCAAAATAGTTGTTAAATTGCCAACAGCATTCTTAATCTTACCAACGTGTTTGGTTATATTTTTATTGTTAAAAGGTTGCGCATATTTTTCTATCAACGATGAGGAAAGTTGCACAGAGCTCAAAGGTGTTCTAAATTCATGAGAAGCCATAGATACAAAACGACTTTTCATCTGGTTCAGTTCTTTCTCCTTTTCTAAGGATATACTCACCTCTTCTTTCGCTTCGCTCAATGCCCTTACTGTTTTTCTTAATGATTTGGTTCTTTCTTCAACCAATTCTTCCAATTCCGCGGCATATTCACGTAAGCGCTCTTCAGCTTCTTTTTCTTTCGAAAGATCATGGATAAAACCGGTGTAAATGATACGGTCATCATATTGCACTTCACTTACCGCAAGTCGAAATGGAAAAGTGCTTCCATCTTTTCTAAGGCCACGAACTTCTCTTCCCTTACCAATAATACGTTTTTCCCCCGTCGTCTGGTATCTTTCCAGATACCCATCGTGACCACTTTTATCCGGTTCAGGCATTAACATTTTGATATTGTTTCCTTTTACTTCATCAAGGGAATATCCAAAAAGTTTAAGTGCGGCAGGGTTCAGACTTTCTATATGACCTCTTTTATCAATGGTAATGATACCATCAATGGCAGTTTCAATAATCGCTTCTAGTAACCTGACTTGCTCCATATGCTCCTTTTCACAAATATATACATTTTATCAATTAACAACTTATCGCCAGAGTCAATTTTAAAAGTGATTTCCGTCATATTTTAAACTAAAAATAGTACGCTTCTTTGCAATCTAAATCTTATCATAATTTCATGAACCATACCTTTCATATTCCAGTACTAGGCCTTGGCTATTCTATAGATACCCCTTTAAAAGTAGCAAAATACGGCATCTCTTCTGTTGTTTCTATTGTGGATGACGAGCTAACGGAACGTATGCGGAAATTCCATTCGGAAAAGAACAATAAAAGCTATGTACTGATTGATAAAAAAGAAACGGATAGCCGTGCCCTAAGAATTACAGCTTATTTAAACCTATTGAACACACTGGTTAATGAAGATTTTGCAGGTTTACTTCAACAAGAAACTACCTTAAACAAGTATTTTGAACTCCTGCCAGACCAATCTACGCTGAAAGCGAAATACACCGAACTACAGTTCATGTCTGACGGTCAGGAAAAGGAACTGGCACTTGATAGTCTAAAAAAACAGCTAAAACCTGGAAACATTGACGTAAACATCATGTCGAAAGTTGATAAAGCCAATTATAGCACAAATAATGAATACCTGGGCGAAGACTATACTGACGCACTTGCTGCCATGCGGGGGTTTGCCAATAGCGATCTTAAATCATCTGTAATAATTTCGGCTGGCTTAAACCCAAGACTGTATGGTTACATGGAAAAATGTACCGATTTCTATCCTACTCCTACTGGTACATTAAACAAAACAATTATTCTAAAGGTTAGTGATTTCCGTTCTGCAATGATTCAGGCGAAGATGCTGGCGAAAAAAGGATTATGGGTATCCGAATTCAGAGTTGAATCTGGATTAAATTGTGGCGGACATGCTTTTGCTACTGAAGGTTTTTTATTGGGGCCAATCCTTGAAGAGTTTAAAGAAAAACGCAATGCGCTCGCTGTTGAACTTTACGAGATATATGCAGCGGCTTTAACAACAAAAGATATTTATGTATCAACTCCCCCTTTACAGCGAATTACTGCACAAGGCGGAATTGGAACAGCCGAAGAGCACCAGTTTCTGATCAACTACTATCAGTTAGACGCTGCTGGCTGGGGTAGTCCGTTTTTATTAGTACCCGAAGCAACGAATGTAGATGACGATACACTTACGGACCTAATGAACGCTGTCGGTACCGATTATTTCGTTAGCAATTCATCACCATTGGGCGTGCTTTTTAACAACTTCAAGAAAAGCAGTATAGAGAAACAACGATTGGAGCGAATCGAAAAAGGCAGACCTGGTAGCCCATGCACTAAAAAATTCCTCTGTACAAATACTGAATTTACCGAACTACCCATTTGTACTGCATCCAGGGAATATCAGAACCTAAAAATTAAGGAACTTCAAAAGCAAAATCTTCCGGAAGCAAGCTACAAGCAGCAATTTGACACAATCACAGAGAAAATATGCCTTTGTGAAGGATTATGTGCGTCGACCTACTTAAAAAACGGGATGCTCAAACCAAAGGAAAATAAAGCTGTGAGCATTTGTCCCGGGCCCAACCTTGCTTATTTCTCTGGAAAATATAGCTTAAAAGAAATGATCCAGCACATTTATGGAAAAACGAATCTCCTGGATTCCGTAAGTCGACCAAACTTATTCATCAATGAACTGAACCTATATGTAGATTATTTAAAGAAGGATATTGCTTTACAATTGGATGAATTGAGTACTAAAAAAGCAAAATACTTTACTAAGTTCAAAGAACAATTATTGCAGGGTATAGCTTATTACCAGGAATTGATTCCCGAGCTGAAAAAACAAAGCAATGTTGCCATCAGTGAAATGCAACAGCAGTTACAACAGGCAGAAAGCAGCCTGATTGCTTGTAAAATATAATGAAATTCAGGTATGACAGGCACATTCTTCCTGCTTCTTCCAACAAAAAGGGTGGCTTTTTGTTGGATAGAGTATTAAGAGTGTGCCCCATTATACCTGAATTTTAAAATCATCAATTAAAATGGTATGGACATATGCACCATTAATCGGTTACCTGCATTAGCGCGTCCGCCCGCTAAATCCTGAGCACGAACATTCTGGTAGTTTAGGCCAAATGACAACCCCTTCGTCCCACCTTCAATTCCGGCCACGGCCGACAGCGAATATCCACCGGACACTTCCACTTCATGACTACCTGATTCTACGTCCTTTTGCGCAGTTTCATATAAAACACCGGCATTAGGAGCCACAGTAACGGTTTTTGCAATCCTTATCTTATAATAAGCCAGCAAATTCCCGGTAAACTTATTGCCATAGCGATAATCGTATTTATTTTCGGTATTGATCTTATAGTTTACATTAGCATTTAGCCCAAGATCGTTGTAACGAATATCATAGGCCGCATTAACAGTAAAATCTGTACTTGCAGTACCCAACTGAAAATTATTCGGTGATTCCTGGATAGCAGTTCTTTCTGCTGGTTCATATTTACCTGTTGGAACTTTTATGCCGCCACCAATCCACAACGACTGCACCAACAAACGCCCTCCAAGAGTTCCTTTAGTATCGAATAGCTTGTAATACCCCATTACAGCAATATCACCCAAACCATTTTTACTGCCGTTACCAGTCTGGCTTTTACGTTCATTGAAGTTATAGGGCACAAAAGCTAGTAACCTAAAATTACTGCCAATATTCCATCCACCCCATAGTTCAGCACTCTGGTAAGTTTCATCGGCTGTAATTGGCGTCCGCTCTCCATGTGGGCCCAAATGTGTACGAAGACTTTTATATTGGTAACGCATTCCTAAAAAACGCTTGTTGTATTCAGGTAAAATACCAAGATAGTAGCTTCCTACTCCGCATCCACAAATATCACATGCCCGCGTAACGGTTAAACTAATTATGATCAGCACGAATGTGACTGTTATTTTTTTAATCATTTGTTCAATTATTATTGTTCAGAAAGGGATTTATCCTTAATAAACATTTCATCATTTAATGTATTCAGAAAAGCCAGCAAATAGTTTTTATCAGCTTCTGAAAGTTGAATTCCCAACCTACCATTCTGCTGAAGCAAGGGATCAAGATTCGGTGATTGCTGCACCTCTGATGCATAATGGTCTAAAACCCCCTTTAAAGAATAGAACCTTCCATCGTGCATATATGGTGCTGTATACTTCAGGTTTCTAAGACTTGGAACTTTAAATTTATACCTATCAGTATCATTAGCAGTAATCTCATACCGCCCCAGATCGTCTACAGAACCGATACCTATCCCATTGTTACGAAAGGATTCATCTGTAAACAAAGGAGCGGTATGACAGCTTGTACAATGCTGCTTAAATAAGACAAATCCCTGTTCCTCTTCAGCTGTAAACACCTGATTATCTTCTTTCCTTAATACCTTATCATATTTAGCATTACTGGAAATACACATCAGCATAAACTGCGACATGGCCTTCATAGTCCTTGCTGTAGTAATCTCTTCGGTTCCAAAAGCGGTTTTGAACAATCCTGTATATTTAGGCATAGCTTTCAATTTAGCGAGTACCCGATCCAGCGTTTCGTCCATCTCCTCATGTGCGGTAATCGGTGCAATTGGCTGTAGGTCTAAATCAAATACGCCGCCATCCCACATAAAGGATTTTCTCCAGGCCAGATTCATAATCGGCGGAGAATTCCGTTTTCCCAAACGATCTTCTATCCCGTGACTTACGTCATGTCCGTGATGTGTAAAGGCTGCCGACTGTATATGGCATGATCCACAAGAAATAGAATTATCGCGAGAGAACCTTGGTTCGTAAAACAATGCTCTTCCAAGTTCAAAACCAGCTTTTGTAACGGGATTAGCTGCAAAATTATACTCTGGTTCAGGAAAGTTCCCAGGCTTTCTAAACCCCAGGAAACTTTCTATTTCTTCTTTTATGACCTCATTCTTACTACAGCCAACGGTAAACAGTACGATTGCCAGCAATACATACCAGTGGTTTGCTTTCATAATTCAGAGGATTAATTTTCGGTATGGTCGTGGGAGAACATGTTTACATAATTGTTAGCGACCACCGTACTAAAACTGCCCGACATTACCGTAGGGTTTGTAGCAAAACTAACATTGGTTGGTCCGTTAAACACTTTCATGATATCTGCAAACAAATGGATATTGCTGTTTCTATCTTTACGAACCTTAGCAATACCTGCTGTTCTTAAATCTATCGTTACGGTTTTAATATTATTGATACCTGGTGCTGAGTAGCCACCAAAACCACCGATATGATATCTTACCTTTTTGTCGGCAGAGCCGGCATCCGGAGCAGAACCTTCCAGCTTAACAAAAATGTAACCGCTATTCCAGGACCAGTACATACCACTTGTACTGTGATCGCCCGCCGGATCTAAAACACCCGTTCGCTTACTTACATCCATGGTACTACGCAGGCTATCCACACCAATCGTAAAAGTTAAAGACTGGTAATCCGCAACCGGCACTTTTACCTTCGCAAACTGGCTCGCCGCATCACCTTCGTTGATTAAAAAATAACTACTGTCTTGCGGAACAGTATAGTCATGTCCATCTGTAGTTTTCAGTTTAATATTACTTATAAAGTACTGTAATAAAGAAACATTGAACTGTTGTTTTAACGCATTGGTATATGTCCCGTTATTTAATACCAGGTTCTTATCTCCAACAATATTGTCAAACTGAATAGATAAACCAGCTTTTTCCGATTCATTAAAATCAGGCTTAGCCTCGTCATTCTTTGAACAGGCGGTAAATAATAGTATAGATAAACTTATAATTGATAATAATTTTTTCATTTTTTTATATAATAATCCAAGCAAAATAGAACCATAGGCTATTTTGTCGGAAATGATTAAAAATTTAGTATTTACTTGTATTCTGCTAGCAGCACATCCATATCGCTCAAAAGCTGTTCGACTTCTTTATCTTGTGTACCGTCGTATGCACCTCTGATACGTTTCTCTTTATCCACGAGTACCAGATACCCCTGATGAATAAATCCACCGGGTGCATTTTTGTCTTCCTGTGCAGAAACCAGGTAATTACGCTCGGCAAGTGCATAAATTTCGTCCCTGCTTCCCCATAAATATTCCCATTGTGTTCCTTCTACCCCAAGTTTGGTCGCATAGGTTTTCATTCTTGAAGGGACATCGTACTTTACATCAATGGTATGAGAAGCCAGCTTAACCTCTGGATTGTCTTTGTATTTCTGGTATACCTTTAACAGGTTTCTATGCATAACCGGACAAATGGTCGGACAAGAAGTGAAGAAAAAGTCGGCCACGTAAATCGTACCGTCAAAATTCTTTTCGGTCACCTCAACGCTGTCCTGATTCAATAATTTAAATGCCGGGATGGTTCTAAACGATGAATCAATCACAGTCTTTCCATCCACCATATTTTCTGACGTCTCCAATTGCAAAAACGGTAACCTTTTCTGTTCACCTTTGCAACCAAAAAGAACCGAAAGCAGCAAAAACGAATAAATGCCTAACCTTCCCATTACTTCTTAAATTTTTCCAGGTACGCGTTTGATAAACCTATCTCCTTCTTATACAAACTATCTACAGCAACGATTTTAGCTTTCTCATCTTTAAAATACTGCACGGCAACATCATTAGATTTCCCTGTCACATCAGGCTCAAACTTATGCATCCAGTCGTTCATGCTATCCTCCGCCTTAGTCAGATCCTGAATCAACGCCGTAATCGTTTCCTTCTCCTTCAAAGTATCTATGTCCGGGAACTTCAATTTCAGTCCTTTCAAATCCTTAATCAAGGTATCCAACTTCATCTGGTTACTGACAATTGCACCGTGATCAGCCATCACAACATCATGAAATTTCATCACTTCATCACGTACTACTTTATAATCTGTTTCTTTTTTCTGTTGATTACAGGCAATTGCAACAATTGCCATAAAAAATATAACTGCTATTTTTTTCATTGTATTTTAATAAAAAATTGATCAAATCGTTTGCTAAGAAATACGGTCCTCTCTTTAGAAATAACATTCCCGCATACAGCGTTACTGCTGTAAAGAATAATACTCCTGCAAAGAATACTTCCGCTAAAAAAGAAATAATGTCTTAACAAGGAATAATACTCAAGCAATAACTAATACTCAAGCAAGGAATAACACGCAAGCGAAGACTAATACGCTTGCAAAGTACACCTGCTATGGAGTATAATTTAAAATTCACCTTCTCAGAAGAGACCTCAGGCGCTTTTGCTTTTTCAGCAAAAGATGCCAGGCTCTGAAGAGAACGGTTAATTTTACCCCCTTGGCGGCTGAAAAATAGAATTTTTAATATTCTGTGGCATTCCCATAGATACAGGAATATGAAGTTTTGTCTCTGCCACAGCATAGCGTTTAAAGACAGTTGGCACATTAACCAATGCTTCCTGAAAATGACTCTTTTGAGATTGACGATCTTGTTTTTCTTCTTTCTCCTGAGCTTGTTTTAATTTTTTCATCAGGAAACACTGACCATTACAATGCAATTCAGGCTTGTTTTTATTTACACAGAGTTCTGTTGCAATGTAATTCCTATTCAATTCAAATCCTGCAAATAAAAACAGATTTGAAAAGTTAGTCATTAGCAAACTAAACAAAAGTAATATGGAAACTGGCTTCAGTAACATTTCGCTGCAAATGTAAGTATCATCATCAGGAATACTTCATAAAAAACAAAAATAAAGTTAACAACAGGTGCTTTTATATAGTAAAAAAGCCGTTGCACATCAAATTGTGCAACGGCTCTGAGTCTAAACCTATAATTCCTATTGAAATTTACTTCAAAATTGAAGTTGGCTTTTTATTATCATCAATAGCTACAAAAGAGAATTCACCTGTTACGGCTTTCTCTCTTGAGTCGGAATACATTTGTTCCGTATAAATCTCCACCCTAACCTTTAAGCTGGTATTACCTATATGGCTTACGCGTCCGATCAATTCTACAATTGTACCCGCCGGAATTGGCTTATTAAAATCAATACGATCACTGCTTACAGTAACCATCCTTTGTCTGCTGAAACGGGTAGCTGTAATAAATGCTACCTCATCCATCATATGCATTGCAGTACCACCAAATAAAGTATCATAATGATTTGTGGTATTCGGGAATACAGCTTTAAAAATTCGTGTCTCTGATGCTTGTATTTTGTCTTCTATAGTCATTTAATCTTTTTTAGACTGGCGAAGCTGCCCCCATTTAAGGTAAGTTGCCCCCCATGAAAAACCTGCTCCGAAAGCAGTTAATATCATTTTATCGCCATATTTAAAATCATCTTTAAAATCCCATAAGCACAAAGGAATAGTTGCAGCGGTGGTGTTACCATAACGATCGATATTTACCTTTACCTGATCAGCAGAAAGCCCCAGATAATCGCCCACAGATTGTATGATCCTAAGATTAGCCTGGTGCGGAATCAGATAATCGATTTGAGAACTCACCAGATCATTTGACTTTAACACTTCATTACACGTATCTGTCATTCCCTGAATTGCAGCCTTAAAAACCACTCTCCCGTCCTGACGTACATAATGCAACTTTTCATCCAGTGTAGTCTGAGAAGCAGGGTGTTTAGACCCACCAGCGGTAACAATCAAATTCTCCTTCCCTGAACCATCTGTTCTGAAAAAGCTATCCATTAACCCAACCGGTTCTTCAGTTTGCTCCAACAACACGGCACCGGCTCCATCGCCAAAAAGAATACAGGTATTGCGATCTTTATAATTAATTATTGAACTATTTTTATCAGCGCCAATCACCACAACTTTCTTACAACGTCCGCTCTCAATCATACTGGCACCGAGTGTCAATGCATATAAAAAGCCACTGCATGCTGCATTGGTATCGATCCCCCAGGCATTTTTCAGACCTGCTTTTTCACATACCATACTTCCGGTACTAACCATCACATAATCTGGGGTTGAAGTGGATACAATGACACAATCAATTTCATCCGGATCAACGTTTCCATCTTCCATTAGTCTCTTCAGCGCATAAGTCGCCATATCTGAAGTAGCAATATCAGGGTCATTTACAATCCTTCTCTCCTTTATTCCGGTCCTAGCAATGATCCATTCGTTATTGGTATCCACCATTTGTTCGAGGTCATGGTTACTTAAAACCGTATCGGGAACATAACCTCCAAGCGCGGTAATCACCGCATTTTTCCTTATTCTCATTTGTGCGTACGTAATTCTGTAAAAGGAGGCAGGTATGGCACCTGCCCTCTTTTTTTTACAAAGTTACAGCTTCTTCCACAGATTCTCGCAGTACTTTTGCTGCTGCGACCATTTCTGTTAGTGCTTTTTTTGTTTCCTCCCAGTGACGGGTCTTTAAACCACAGTCTGGATTTACCCAAAGTTGTGCTGCTGGAATAACTTTCCGGGCCTTTTCAAGCAGAAAAACCATCTCTTCCTTAGCTGGCACACGTGGTGAATGAATATCGTAAACACCAGGTCCAATTTCATTAGGATATTTAAAATCTGCAAAAGCATCCAGCAAATCCATCTGTGAGCGGGAACATTCTATCGTAATTACATCGGCATCCATGTCCGCAATGTTCTGAATGATGTCGTTAAACTCCGAATAACACATATGGGTATGGATCTGTGTATCGTCTTTAACGCCACTGGCTGAGATTCTGAAAGCCTTAACTGCCCAATGCAAATAGTCTTGCCAATCTGTTTTATGTAATGGCAACCCTTCCCTTATTGCAGGTTCATCAATTTGAATGATCTTAATTCCAGCGCTTTCCAGATCAACAACTTCATCTCTTATGGCAAGCGCAATTTGCGTACAGGTTTCAGAACGAGGTTGGTCGTTACGAACAAAAGACCATTGCAATATGGTAACAGGACCGGTAAGCATCCCCTTAACCCATTTTTCAGTTAGCGACTGTGCATAGGCCGACCATTTTACAGTCATAGGTGCCGGACGATGAACATCTCCGTAAATTATTGGTGGTTTTACGCAACGACTTCCATAACTCTGCACCCAACCATTTTTGGTAAAAGTAAAACCTGCAAGCTGCTCGCCGAAATATTCAACCATGTCATTCCGTTCAAACTCACCATGTACCAATACATCTATTCCTGCCTCTTCCTGGAAACGGATGGTTTCCTCAGTTTCTTTTTCTATAAGTTTATAGTATTCCGTCAGACTCAAATCACCTTTTTTGAATTTCGCTCTCCAGCTGCGTACTTCCTGTGTTTGCGGAAAAGAGCCAATAGTGGTTGTCGGAAACAACGGAAGATTTAATGCCTCACACTGTACCCGCTGACGAACGCCGAAAGTATTTTCTCTTTGATCATCCTTAACCGTAATAGCTGCTACACGCCTTTTTACCGCAGCATTGTGTATCAAATCAGATGTTTTTCTGCACTCATTTGCCAACTTATTCGCTTTCAATTTTGGCAACGCATTCTCATCCTGTTCAGCTAAAGCTTTTAAAACCACAACTTCGTCAATTTTCTGTCTGGCAAAAGACAACCATTGTTTAATATCAGCACTCAAAACGACTTCATTAGTCTCCAGATCCAAATCACAAGGTGAATGAATTAAAGAACAGGAAGGGCTGATCAGGATGCGATCCTTACCTAATTTATCAACTGCAGTTTTGATTAACGATAAAGAAGCTTCAAAATCATTTTTCCAAACATTACGGCCATCAACAAGCCCCAGCGACAAATTCATATGTCCAGGAATATCAGCCAGAATATCATCCAATTGCTCAGGGTTACGCACCAGATCGATATGCAAAGTATGTACAGGCAATGCAAGTGTCAGTTCCTTATTATCCTCTAAAGCACCAAAATAAGTAGCTAACAATGTTTTTAACCGTGGAAATTTCTTTTTAATTTCGGTATACACATATCTAAAAGCCTCTTTATCTTTCTCGGTAATATCCAACGCTAAAAATGGTTCATCAAATTGGACCCATTCTACATGTTGCTCCTCCAACTTGCTAAGTAACTCTAAATAAACCGGCAATAGATTTTTAACCAGGTCTATCCTGTCGAATCCACTTTCTTTTTCTTTGCCCAGCAATAAATATGAAACCGGACCGATAATCACAGGCTTTGTTTTTATACCTAATCTAATACTTTCATTATACTCATCTAATAGTTTCGTTGAAAATAATTTAAACTGCTGATTTTTTAAAAACTCAGGAACAATATAATGGTAATTGGTATCAAACCATTTGGTCATTTCCATTGCTGTAATGTCCAGTCCATCCTTCTGATAGCCCCTGGCCATCGCAAAATAAAGATCCAGTTCGGAATTACCTTTGTTTAAAATAACCTCATGATAACGTTTTGGTATTGAGCCAACGGTAAGTGATAAATCCAGCACCTGATCATAAAATGAAAAATCATTTGATGGAACCAGGTCAATACCTGCCTCTTTTTGCAACTCCCAGTTATGTTTACGGATTTCCTTCCCCGTTTGCACCAGGTTCTGAATACTTGAATTACCTGACCAATACTGCTCGCAGGCTTTTTTGAGTTCTCTTTTACTACCAATACGCGGGTAGCCCAGATTGTTTGTTAGCATTTTCTTGCTTTTAAATTGATGAAAAAATCAGTTAAAAGCTCTTTTGCTGAACTTCGCAATACTGTCGAAATAAAAAGAGTAAGAAAAAATGAATGTAATAATGAACATCATCTACACACTCTAACCCTATTTTAATACGTATCGTCTTCTGAATTTATTTCAGGATCATACAATAGCGGTTTAATAGCGAATTCGAGATCCTGAAATAAATTCAGGATGACGACAGTATTTGACCTAGTACACTATATACATCAAACTTAACTTGTGCTTCTTATCGCGAAAGCATTGTCAATTCGATAAAGGCAGGTCTCCTGACTTGTAACATCTTTACCATCCTTCCCATTCCATTAAAAGAACAGTGGATATATTATCGGTAAAAACTCTTATGTGTTACTTACAGTTGCGCGACAGTTCGTGATTTACACACGATTCCCTATTAATCTACAATTAAGTAAAACCATTATCTGTTGATGAAGAAAGTAAAGAACTTATATCGCGTAAAGTTACAGTAAAAAACTCTCTTTTGGTAAAGAAGAATTAAGCTTAGCCTATTTTACCCAGATACACACTATTGGCAATGGCCTTTCTATTAAAAGAAGTCATGCTTAAATATACATCCAGGGTCTTACCTACAAATGGCTCTACTATTTGCACAAGGCATTGTTTCTGAGACCTGTTTACCCCGCCGGTGAAACCAAAAGTCATATCCAGTTCACGGGAATAAACCACCAGCATTAACTGATCGTCAAAAGCAGTGTTTTTAGCAAAATCATCCTTCCATGTCAGCTTCAGTGTTTCAAGCGACTGAAGTTCCATATGGATATCATTAATCATCGGCAGGTTACCCACACTTAGCTGTAGTTTACTATAATCAGCTTCGAGTGTTGGATACGTGCCCGATATCATAGTGTGGTAATTAGCAGAAAACGCAGCACTAATTTCTGTCTGCTCTTCTGCTTCATGTGCAAAACCAACCGTGATGTAGGCATGAAAAGGGACCAAAATATTATTCATAAGTTTCAGTTTTTCCTGAGCTGCAATCTGTGCCGGGCTTCTTTTCTTATTTTTCTTTTTTTTAGGTTTAGTCCTGATGTAAGGGATACCCTTCCATGTGGCTCCTACCACGGGACCAATTTTTCCTGATACAGGGCCTAAAATACCTTTTCTAATCTTTGCCATTTTGTTAATTGTTTTTTGTTAATTGTTTCTGTTAATTGATATTGCGTTTATTATTAATTCTCTATAAAACTGGCTTACTGGCCTTATATTGCTTACCTGGCAAAAGCTTTAAAAAAGCCTTTCAACAGCTTTTTAAATGACGTTAAATCATAGACAGTCGTACGATACTCATAGGAGACTCATACAATACTCATATAATTTACGATACAAACAATAAAACACACTAGATATCAACAAGATACGCACCAATGTTTGCAGCAAAAAAGGATAAATCACTAACATCATAAAAAACAGATCTAAGCCTAAAAACCTGATGTACAAACATAAGCACCTACACCTCATCCGTCAAGTTCAAGGGGGTTCCCAACCCCCCACCTAAAAACCAACAAAAACAATGTCTAAGCATATGTCAGTGCCGATGTTTTTTTTTAAAAAAACACTTTATTAGCATTTTACGGTGGAGCCTGGCATCCAATCTGAGAGCCTGAGGTAAGCAATTGCCCCCTATTTAAATCATTTTTATTTATATTCTTTTGAATTTTATTATCTTTCCGATCTAAATTAAATTAACGCGAATGAAACCAATCAGCTTTTCAGCTCTGCTGCTACTTATAATACTGACAACCGGATCTTGCAAAAAAATACCGGTAATGAATAATACAAATTCCATTATCTCTTTCAAAGTTGACGGGGTACTCAAAGAGGCCAAGGGAAAGCAAAATGTATTTTCCGCATATGTGAAAGAAGAAAATGCAATGATGATCATTGGAAATCTTGACGCTACCGGAGATCAGCAAATTGCGCTCACCATTACCAATTTCCATGGTGTTGGAGAATATTATGCTGACGAAGAAACTAACATGGAAGATTTCGGGGGTATGTACACGTCCTCGGAGTTAGAACAAAGCTATTACAGCACTAAAGGCAAGATCAAAATTACCGAATATACTGAGGGAAAAAGCATAAAAGGGGAATTTCAATTTGATGGCGTAGCCGCTATATTCGTTATCGGGAACACAAATCCTACAGAAGTTACCAAGGTCTTTTCTGAGGGCAAATTTCAAACAATAATTATTCCTACCCCAGCAATGACTCCCTAATAAAAGGTTATTCAGTCTAAGTTAATGTACAATGGGTAAAGAAAAACAAAACCTGCTACCTTCACCTATCGCACTTTCAACCCAAATATTTCCATTTTCAGCTTCAATAAAGTCTTTGGAAATGGCCAACCCAAGTCCAGATCCCGATTTATTGTTTCCATCAGTTGGCACTTGAAAGTACTTATCAAACAAGCGTTTCTGATATTGCTCTTCAATACCTTTACCAAAATCCTTCACAGAAAACTCAATCCTATCGTTGTTTTCAATCACCTGTATCACAATCTTAGATTTTTCTACACTATACCGCAGCGCATTTGACAAGAAATTAACCAGTACCCAGGCTGTTTTTTCAATATCGACACTCACCTGCGGAAGGTTGTTTCTTGATACGAATTCCAGTTCAATCGACTTTTGCTCGGCCTGAAACCGAACCGCATCCATGGCGTAAATGGCAATCTTTCTCGGATCAGATTTAACAAAATTCAATTGAAGATTGCCTGTTTCCACCTGTGCAAGGTCTAAAAGTTCTGAAGTAATCTTCAATAAACGTCCACAGTCTTCTTTAATGTGTTGTACCAATTCCTTTTGCTCAGCATTCATGCTACCCACCCGCTCATCATCCAATAATTTCAGACTCATTTTAATTGATGATATAGGTGTTTTTAACTCATGTGACACGGTAGCAATGAAATTTGTTTTGGCTTCGTCCAACTCTTTAAACCGCGTAATATTTTTAAGGATGCATACCTGTCCTGCCGCTTTTCCGGTCCTGACAGTAGTATTATCTACATGATCATCATAATCAGGCACCCTAATTTCCCTGCGTTCCAACTGAAAGTAAGATTCTTTCTGATCCGCATAGATCTTCATCGGTTTATCTTCTATCTGTTCCTGTAAAATACGGTTCAGCAGATCATTCTTTTTTTTGAGCTCCATAGCATTCATACCAATCACCTGTCCCTGGTCGAGGTTCATCAGCTGACCTGCAACTTTATTAAAAAACAAAATCTCCTGTTTCTCGTTCAAGCCGATAATAGCATCCTGCATCTGTTCAATAATTGTCTCAATTCTCAACTTTTCGGACTGAATTTTAGCCAGATTGCTACTCTCCCATTTATTCAATTCAGCAACCATAACATTAAATGAATCAGCCAATTCAGAGAACTCGTCAGAACCTTTAAATTCCAATCTTTGTTTGTAATTTTTTCTACTGATTTCGTGTATCGCATCTGAAAACGCACGTAAGGGATTTGCCACAAAACCTGGGAAATTCACAATAAACGAGAATAATATGAGAAAACAGACGGAGGCTGTAAAAATCACATACGTGACTGCTTTTTCGATAGAAGCCTGTGCTGCTGCATTCTTTTTTACTATAGCATTCATATTTAGGTCATCGATCAGTTTAAAACGCAAGCGCACCTGAATTACCGCTTTCTGTTTTTCAGCTATAGATGATGAAGAAATGACAAGGTTCTCATACGCTGCTTTTAATGCGGCAACGGCTTTACCCTCGCCAGTTTCCGTAACGTTCTTTCCCTCCAGCAAAAGCTGTTTCTCAAACAGTGATTTCGCCTGTTCCGATAATGGTAGCGTATGTTCGTCCAGTATCGAACGCATCTTACTGGTATAGTTCAGCGTTTCATAGTTATCTTTCAAAATAAGCTTCGACCTTATAGAGATTTCATTCATATAGTATAAAGAAATGCCTCCAAAAATGAGTATCACCAAGAATAGAAATCCGAATCCGAGGCGAAGTTTCGTTTTTATTTTCATTATTATTCTTTTATTTCATTTATATTTAATACCATTCTGAATTTATATTGGTTAGCAGCTAATAGGTGGTCAGGCTCCCCTTAAGCACGCAACCATCACCATTTAACTCAAAATCACTAACTCAGTTTCCGTCGCCGAAATATTCCACAAAAGTTGGTTAAAAATCGCAGTTCTCATGATAATTTGAAATAAAATAACAACGAGAAACAAATAAAAAAGAAACGATCACTTGGTTGCCAAATAAAAAAAAACACCAAAATAAAATGCTTCTTTACCATTTTGGTATATTTAGGCTATGAACTTCTCTATACAATCGATACTCGAAAATGAACAAATTAAGCTTGTCCCTTTAACCCCTGCTGATTTTGAAGACCTTTATCTTGTGGCCTCCGATCCCGAAATATGGGTGCAACACCCCAATAAAGATCGATGGCAGCGGGAAATTTTTCAAAAGTTCTTTGAAGGTGCAATTGGTAGTAAGGGAGCTTTCAAAATCGTTGACAAAAGTACAAATGAAATTGTTGGCAGTACCCGCTATTACGATTATAATAAAGAAGACAATGCTATTTTTATCGGCTATACGTTTTATGCGACCAGATACTGGGGTACAGGAATAAACCCTATTGTAAAAAAGCTAATGATCGATTACATTTTTCAATATGTAGATAAAATATTGTTTCATGTAGGTTCTACAAATATTCGTTCGCAGATTGCTGTGTCGAGATTAGGTGCAAAAAAAATAGCAGAACAAGAAGTTACTTACTTTGCTGAAGTTCCAAAATTGAACTTCGTTTATGAGATCATTAAGGAATGATATTGTAAATTAATATTCACAACAGTGAACAACCCCGTAACATACTGATTTGCAGATACAAAGACTTAAACTTATATTTATATTAGGTGTAGGTGCTTTGGGTGTAATGTACCGGGTTGAAATTAAAGTGAGGGTGTATAGTGTTTGTTTGAGACTTCTAACTTAAAAACTATAAACATGAATTTAATTGAACTGTTGAAGAATGAGGTGAGTGATAAAGTTATCTCATCTTTAAGCCAGAAAGCTGGCGTTAGCGAGGATCAGGTAAAGACTGGCTTCTCTGCTGGTATCCCTGCTATTTTAGCCGGTATCCTAAAAAATGGTGCAGGTGGAAATTCAGGCTTTCTTAGTAGCATACTGTCTGGCGTTACCGGTTCAGGTGCCGATACGAACCCCACAGATTTACTAAATAACAGTGAGGACTCCTTATTAGAAAAAGGAAAATCAATGTTAGGTGGTTTATTTGGCAATGACACCAGTGCTGTAGCGGGTGTTCTTTCTTCATCTACAGGTTTAAGCCCTGAAAAATCTACAGGTTTACTGGCGATGATTGCTCCATTGGTTACCGGATTTATTACAAAAATAATGGCAGGAAAAGGCTGGAATATCACAGATCTATTGGGGAAAATTTTTGAAAACAAAGCTGATATCACCGCAGCACTGCCTCAAGGCCTGGGCGACTCGTTAAGCCTTGCCAACGTGAAAATGCCTGATTTAAAAATCCCTAAGGTAGAAACACCTGAAGTTGATATCCCTAAAGCTCCACCTTTACAATACCGCAATGTACCGGAACCAAAATCTGGCGGTGGCATTTTAAAATGGCTCATACCATTGCTAATTGTTCTTATCGCCGCATGGTGGTTAATGGGAAAATCGGGCTGTAACGAAACGAAAATGAATGGTATGGCCGACACATTATCGGCACATGTTGATTCGATAGGAACTGGTATAGATTCACGTGTCGATATGGTTGAGACAGGAGCTACAGCAGCAATAGGAACTATCACCGGCAAATTAAATGAAGCTGGTGATTTTGTGAGGGATTTAGGTGCTACAATGAGTAAAAAACTTCCTGATGGGAACGAAATCAGCATTGCCGAAAACTCTGTTGAAAACAGGTTAATCTCATTTATAGAAGATAAAGATAAACCAGTAGATAAAACTACCTGGTTTACATTTGACAGATTGTACTTCGAGACTGGTAAAACTACCTTAAAACCGGAATCACAGGAACAACTAAAAAATATGGCTGCCATTTTAAAGGCTTATCCCAATGTGCATTTGAAAATGGGCGGATATACTGATAACACTGGCGATGCAGCATTAAACAAGAAATTATCCAATGATAGAGCTAACACAGCAATGCAGGAGTTGACAAAACTAGGTATAGATGCAAACAGATTGTCTGCAGAGGGTTACGGACCAGAACATCCAATTGCCAGTAACGAGACACCAGAAGGCAGAGCACAAAATCGTCGTATTGATATACGCGTTACTCAGAAATAACCTCTAATTTTTTTCAAAAAAAACATCTCTCGGCCGTAAATCAGGCTGAGAGATGTTGTATTCTGTGAAAAGAAAAATCACCTTCTCAGAAGAGACCTTAGGCGCTTTGCTTCTTCAGCAAAGATGCCAGGCTCTGAAGAGAACGGTTATTTTTCTCCATTACTTCTCAATTTTCCGATACAAAGTAGTCAATCCTATCCCTAATAATCTGGCAGTCTCCGTTTTATTCCCCCCGGTATATTTAAGAATTTTATCGATATGTTGTTTTTCAATTGTCTCTAACTTCATCATATCTCCATCATTGCTGATTCCTTCAGCGTGAAACTCATACGGAAGAAGATTTGCATTCAGAATTGAACCGTCAGCCAGTATTACTACCCGTTCAATTACATTCTTCAATTCCCTGATATTCCCCCTCCAGGCATGTTTCATTAATAGCTCCTGAAAGTCGTCACTCATTTCGAAACCAGGCTTATTTACTTTACTTGCAAATTCCTTTAAATAATGTCGTGCAAGCAACAGAACATCCGATTTACGTTGTGATAAAGATGGAAGTTCAATAGTAAAAACCGAAAGACGATAATACAGATCTAACCTAAACCTACCAGCCTCGGCTTCCTGCTTCAAATCTCTGTTCGTGGCTGCGATAATCCGAACATTTACTTTACTGGTTTGTGTATCGCCAACTTTAATAAAAGTCTGGTTTTCAAGCACGCGCAACAATTTCGCCTGCAAGTCGAGGTTCATCTCTCCTATTTCATCCAGAAAGATCGTCCCTTCATTGGCTTCTTCGAGCAAGCCTTTTTTATCTTTAACCGCTCCTGTAAAAGCACCAATTTTATGTCCGAAAAGTTCACTTTCAAGTAATTCATGGTTAAAACCACTGCAGTTTACAGCCACAAACGGTTTCATTTTACGCAAGCTCTCGTAATGAATAGCCTGTGCAAATACTTCTTTCCCAGTGCCAGTTTCTCCAAGTAACAATACGGTTGTATCTGTTCCAGCTACTTTCTGCGCAAGGTTTAGGGCTTCATTAATAGCTTTTGATTGGCCAAGTATCCCTGAAAAACTGTATTTTTTGACTACTTTATTTTCCAGTTCATTTACACGGTATTGCAATTTAGCTTTATCCAGTGCCTTATAAACCAAAGGGATAATCTTATCATTGTCATCCCCTTTGGTAATATAATCAAAGGCTCCGTTCCGCATAGCCATTACACCATCTGCAATAGTGCCAAAAGCAGTTAGGTTAATTACCTCTGCATAAGGTTTTATTTTCTTGATTTCCTTTACAAGCTCGACACCATTAAAATCCGGAAGCTTTACATCGCTAAGCACTACATAAATGTCATTGGTTGCTAAAATCTTTAAGCCCTCCTTTCCCGTACTGGCCTGAAAAACTTTAAACCCTTCTAACTCTATAATTCGAGCCAAAAGGCTGCAGATCTTTTTCTCATCATCTATAATTAAGACTGTGTACTGCATAGCGTATATTTTCGACAATATTAGTAATTATTCGACACAACATTGGTAACATGACATCTTCTTATTTCATGACGGTATTATGGCAGTACTATACCTCGTCAAAACAATAGGGTTAATTTCATTTTGATTACATTTGCGTTCCTTCAATTATCATTATTCTTATGAAGCTAAAATTTTCTTTTTCCCTTTCTCTTTTAAGCGCTGCTGTAATTTTCTTATCCTCTTGCCAGAACGAGAAAAAACTACCAATTTTGGGTCCTAGAGCCGCTGAGACTGTTAAAAACCCTGATGGTTCTACAAGCATTGATACCGTTTATAAAACAATTCCGGCTTTTAGCTTTTTAAATCAGGATAGCGTGCCGGTTACCCAGGATACGTTTAAGGACAAGATTTACATAGCAGATTTCTTTTTTACTTCTTGTACAACCATTTGCCCAACTATGCACCGCAACATGAAGGAGATATTTGAAAAATACAAAGACAATCCTGAGGTGATGTACCTTTCACATACCATCGACTTTAAATATGACAGGCCTTCAGTCCTTAAAAAGTATGCTCAAAAACTAGGGGTCGACAATGGAAAATGGCAATTTGCCTTTGGCAGTAAGGATAGTGTTTACCGCATTGCAGAAAAAGACTACTTAGTAGCTGTTATTGAGGATACGACAGCTAAAGATGGCTATATACACCAGGGCTGGTTGGTATTGGTAGACAAGCAAAAACGTATTCGCGGTGCTTATGACGGTACAGACACTAAACAAGTGGCCCAATTGATGAAAGACATCCCCGTTTTACTAGCTGAAGATAAAAAATAAGACATGCGTAAATCTCTGATTGCTATTTTATTTTCATGTGTATTAGCAACGATCATTTATTCTTGTCAGAATGCCGCCCAGGTAAAACAAGATGTGTATTATGTAAACGGCCGGGACCTTTATATTAAACATTGTCAGAATTGCCACGGTGCAAAAGGCGAAGGACTGGGTGCACTTACACCTGCGTTAACTGACACAGTATTTTTGAAAGCAAACAGAGAGAAACTAGCTTGTTTTATTAGAAATGGAATTAAAGATACGATTACAGTAAACGGACAGCAATACGAAGGCACAATGCCTGCTTTCCCTGAGCTATATGATATCGACATTGCACAGCTACTGGTTTACATCACAAATTCATTTGGTAATAACCAGGGTATGTATACACCTGAGGAGGTTTCTACCGTACTGAAAACCTCTAGATAAAAAAGCTGTATATGCTAATTATTACACAGCAAATCTTTTTTTTTCTCTATCATTGGTTTACACACTAATGAAACATTTACATCATGAAAAAACTATTTCTATTAGCCATAGCTACAGCTTTTGGCACCTTCGGCTATGCGCAGAAGCCCTACACTAACTCTAAATTTAAACAGCTGAGCGGTGGGCATAAACTGATCGCTATCTTACCGGCTGATGTGAAAATCACTTACAAGGCCCAACCCAGATATTTCGACTATGAAGCTAACCGTGATAAAGAGACCGAACTAGCCTATAAAGTACAATCAGCACTTTATACCTTTCTGCTAGAGCGTGAAATGAAAAACGTTATCAGTTTTCAGGATCTTGAGAAAACCAATATACTTTTAAAAAGAGCTGGAATGATAGATAGTCTTAGCAGTTTTACCAAGGAAGAAGTTGCAAAAGCATTGGGTGTTGACGCAGTGGTTTCCGAAAATTACGAAGTGGAACATTTTAATGCCCGGACGGATCGCACAAAACCTGCTCCGATGGAAAGACCATCGGGTTTGACAGATCCCGCCACTATTACAGGGGCTGCAACTTTAACAGTAACTTTAAACAACAATACGTCAGGGGATTTGCTATGGAGATTCTATGTAAACGAACGCGACTATGATGTATTTTCAACAATGGACATGATAGAACGGCTTGCTAAAAAGCCGGTTAAAAACTTCCCTTACTCAAAATAAATATTAGAAAGAAGTGGTTGATCATTGGTAACAAATGATCAACCACTTTTCTTTTAGCCGTAATAGCACAGATATGCTACGTCGGACTCACATACTACATCAAAAGATGTACCTGCTGCGACATCAAATTCTTCCTGCGCACCATACGTCTGAAATTCCTTATCTTTTAGTTTGACATCCATGCTACCTGTGATCACGATCATTTTTTCGGGAGAAGATGCCGAAAAAGTGTAAGCCCCTTTTTTCATTACACCAAGGGTCGCTTTTCCGTTTGTGGTTTCAAGTCCCAGGCTTTGCACTTTACCTTCGAAATATACATTGTGACTTATTGATTCATTTGCTGAATTACTCATATTTTTTTGTTCGGTTGGTTGAGGTTTATATTGAAAAAGCAAATGTATTGAAATCATGTTATGGTTGAACATCGCTGCTGAATATTTCATCGAGATTTAAAGAAAAACCAGGCAATAAGTCCGAAGTAAACATTCCTCCCGAAATTGTGAATTGTTCAGTAACATACATTCCTGAAGTACTGAGTATATGTTTGAGTACCATTTTGGAATTCGGATCAACAATCCAATATTCCCTTACCCCGAACTCCTGGTACAATTCGTACTTGATCCGCAGTTCTTTTCGGCTATTTCCCGGAGAAAGTATTTCTACAACAAGGTCCGGTGCACCGAGACACCCTTTTCTATCCAATTTTCGAAGATCACAAATGACACAGATATCTGGTTGTACTACATTATAAATATCACGATCAGCTTTCGAACCCTTGGGAAACCTAATATCGAAAGGCGCGCAAAACACTTTGCATTTATGCCCTTTTAAATAGTTATATAGTGCGCCGAAAAGCTCTCTGGACACTTCCTGATGAAATGTAGCCGGAGCAGACATTTCGAATATCTTACCTTTGATCAGTTCAATGCGCTCCTCAAACTTCCACCTCAGATAGTGGGCATAGGAATAGCTGCCGGAAAGATCTATTTCTTTTAATTCCCTTACTTCAGGGATTTGTTCTGTGTAGTTTTTTGACGCCCGCTTGCTGCGTGCTTTGTTGTCTTTATTGTCTTCCATCTACTAAGATCCGGACATATTAATTAAAAACCACAATAAATTAAATAAATAATTCATTATGAAATACAATTACATTCATATTCAAATATATTATACTTAAAATATAGTGATAGCGGGCACTTCTTTTAAATTATTTTCAAATCAGCTGCTGATAAGTTTTTGTATCTTTGACGAAAATGCAAGCTGTTCTATCGCTGGCCTGATTCATCAGGAAAGAGGAAAGTCCGGGCAACACAGAGCATCTCGCTTCCTAACGGGAAGAGGTTCAGGAATGAATGCCTGAATTATGGAAAGTGCCGCAGAAAACATACCGCCGATGGCTTTTGCACAGGTAAGGTTGAAAACGTGAGGTAAGAGCTCACGATTTTTCCGGGCGACCGGAAAGCTGGTAAACCCCGGGAGTTGAAAGACCAAATAGGCTAACGCACGTAGGGCTGCTCGTCCGATGTTAGTGGGTAGGTCGTTAGAGATAAATGGTAACATTTATAGTAGATTAATGATAGAATCTCGGTTTCGAGAACAGAACCCGGCTTACAGGCTTGCATTTTTTATTTTTATAAATGGGTTATTAATAATATAAATTATATTAGTAGCCAAACACCAAAATGATTAGCATACCTATGGCAAAATTATTGATAATTGATGATGAAAGAGCAATAAGAAACACACTACGTGAAATTCTGGAATATGAAAATTACGAAGTTGAGGATATTGACAACGGCATTGAAGGATTAGAACTGATTAAGAAGAAAAAGTTTGATCTTGTATTGTGCGATATCAAAATGAACCGAATGGACGGCATGGAAGTACTCGAACAAGCTTTAGCCTATAGTCCGGATCTTCCATTCATCATGATATCAGGTCATGGAACTGTTGAAACTGCCATCGAAGCAAGTAAAAAAGGTGCTTTTGATTTTATTTCTAAACCACCAGATCTAAACAGATTATTGATCACGGTTAGAAATGCGCTTGACAGGGGAACTTTAGTTACTGAAACCAAAGTCTTAAAAAGAAAAGTAAGCAAGACCAGAGATATTCTTGGTAGCTCTGAAAATATCTGTAAAATAAAAGAAACCATTGAACGTGTTGCACCTACTGAAGCCAGAGTACTGATTACAGGTGCAAATGGTAGTGGTAAAGAGCTTGTTGCGCGCTGGTTACACGAAAAATCGCACCGTGCCGACAGTCCTCTTATTGAGGTTAATTGTGCAGCAATCCCTTCAGAATTAATTGAAAGTGAACTATTTGGTCATGAAAAGGGCTCCTTTACGTCTGCCGTTAAACAACGTATAGGTAAATTTGAACTGGCCAGTGGAGGCACCTTATTTTTGGATGAGATTGGCGATATGAGCTTGTCTGCACAGGCAAAAGTATTACGCGCCTTACAGGAACACAAAATTACCCGAGTAGGTGGCGAAAAAGAACAGGAGGTAAACGTTAGGGTTATAGCCGCTACAAACAAAGACTTGTTAAAAGAAATTGAAGCTGGTAATTTTCGTATGGACTTATACCATCGCTTAAATGTAATCAACATTCATGTACCTCATTTAACGGAACGTACTGAAGATATACCGGAAATTGCACTCAACTTTCTTGATGAAATTTGCCGTGATTATGGAATGCCTGTTAAAAAAATCAGTGAAACTGCGATGATTGCACTACAGGGTTTACCGTGGACAGGTAATGTTAGGGAATTACACAATATGATTGAACGTCTGATCATTCTGAGTGATAAAACCATTACTGAGAATGATGTAATTTCCTTCGCTAATCCAGGAGGAGGTACAAATATTGGTGCTGCAAATTCAAATAGCGAACAATCTGCAAATGGTAGCGGAACCGCTCTTGATTATGAAAAATTCACCAATTTCCAGGATTATAAAGATTATGCAGAAAGAGAGTTTATCAAATTTAAACTAGAGAAAAATAACTGGAATGTATCAAAGACAGCAGATGATATTGAAATTCAACGCAGTCATTTATATAGTAAAATAGAAAAATTCGGCCTTAAAAGAGCCGCAGAATAAAAGAAGCCTTAAAATAAAAAACCTGTAGAAAAAAAAATATACAGGTCTGTAATATTTCACAAAAAAATTACCTTCTCAGAAAGAGCCTCAGCGTTCTTCGCTCCTTCAGCGAAGTAATGCAGCTCTTGAGGAGAACGGTTATTTTTTATTCCATGTAATCCGCCTGCCTACTCAACAAAGCCCGGTACTTATTAAAGATGGCAGTTTTAGAAACGAAACCTATATAACTACCATATTCGTTTAATACAGGTAACAACCACACATTTTCTTTTTCCATCTTCTCTAGCACTGTTTTTAACGGATCAGATATAGTTACCGTTCCCGGTGCCGCCTGCATTAAGTCATTAACAGAAAGTCCTTCTGTATGTCCAACCCCTTTTTTAAGGATATCCTCAACATATACAAGACCTTTAAATACCTGTTCATCTCCAATAACAGGAAAAATATTCCGCTTAGACTGCAGAATCTCGCTTAATCTTTCAGCAATCAAATCATCGTCTTGCAGCACCAGATAATCCTTTTCAACCAAATGTCTCAATTTCATCATGTTTAACACGGTGGTATCTTTATCTTCCAATGAAGACAACTCGCCTCTTTCGGCTAATGGTTTCGTATAAATGGAATATTTGTTTTTACCGCGATTAATCAGATAAGAGATCGCCGAAACAATCATCAAAGGAACCATGAGTACATAGCCCCCGGTAATTTCGGCAATTAAAAAAATTCCGGTAAGAGGGGCATGCATCACAGCGCTTAACGAACCAGCCATTCCGGCAACAATAAAGTTTGCGACGTTTAAATGTGCTATGCCTAAAGTATTGATGGTAAAAGCAAGGGAAAAGCCCATCAGGCCTCCCATAATTAAACTAGGTGCGAAAATGCCTCCATTGCCACCTGCGCTCAAAGTAATTAGCGTAGCAGCTGATTTTGCAAAAACTGTAACTACTGTAAAGAGTATAATGACCCAGGGTAAATTACTATAGTCTGAAAAGATACTGTTGGTAAGCAAAGAAGCATAATTTCCTCCCAGAAGGTTCTTAATCGTGATATATCCCTCACCATATAAAGTTGGAAATAAAAATACCAAAACACCCAGCATTAAACCACCAATCACGACCTTTTTGTAAGGATTTTTGATTTTATAAAATGATGATTTAATAAAAGCACTAACCTTGGTAAAATAGAGCGAGAAAAAGCCAATGATCAGCGCCAGTAATACATAATAAATCAACGCATCTATTTTCCAGCCTTCAGTTACCAGAAAAAAGAGTTGTTCATTATAAAATAACCGGGCAACTACAGCTGCAGTCGCCGACGCAAGCAGCAAAGGGATAAAAGCCGGAATAGTAAACTCCGGAAGCAGAATTTCAATGGCGAATACAATACCAGCGATTGGACTATAAAAGGCCCCCGCAATACCAGCTGCTGCACCACAGGCCAGCAACATCGTTGTTTCCCGGTAAGATAAGCCCAAAAAACGTCCTACCACCGACCCTATACCACCACCACTGGTTACAATTGGTGCTTCCAAACCAGTGGAACCACCAAAACCGACAGTTAAAGCCGCCGTAATAATTTGCGAATAAATATTGTGTGGCTCAACTTTACTCGACTTCCTGGAAATAGTATATATCAAAGGTGTTAAACCCGTTTCAAATTTCCCTTTCCTGATAAATCTGCGTACATACATCACCGACAACAATATCCCGATAAAAGGGAAAAAGAAGTATAAATAATACTTGTACTGCCAGTGAAAGCCACTTTGCAAAAAGTCTTCAATATGATGTGTTATGGCTTTAAGTAAAGATGCGGCAAGGCCTGCAAGAATACCTACAATCAATGCTGCAATTACCAGGAAGTTTCTATTCGATATTTTTGTTTTCCTGTACTGATTAATTGCGTCTACATAATTTACTAATCTAACGTACATTTTAACTAATTTTTAAGCGTCGAACTTATCCAGTAATTTAATGAGCGTAGCAAAATCTTTAGGGTATGGAGCCTCAATCACAATTTCCTGTCCGTCTACACCTTTAAAAACGACATGTCTTGCATGCAGTGCAAAACGTTTCATAATAGGTTGTTCTTCTTCATTCTTCGCTAAACGATAGCCTTTTTTTAAACTGGAAAGGAATACTGGTTTACCTCTGTACATATCATCTCCTGCAATCGCAGCACGTTGGGTAGCCAGGTGAATACGGATCTGGTGCATGCGTCCGGTGATCGGCTTACACTCTACCAATGTATAATGTCTGTAGTGTTTTAAGGTATTGAATATGGTTTCGGCGCGTTTACCTTCTTTCCTGTCAATGGTTACGCTTTTGTTTCCATCATTTAAAATTGGAAGGTCGATAAACAGTTCTTTAAATGTAAACTGTCCGTCTACCACTGCATGATAAGTCTTATTGACTTTTCGTTTCTCGAACTGAATAGATACAGAACGATAAGCCTCAGGTGTTTTTGCAATTATAATGGCACCTGAGGTCTCTTTATCCAGACGATGACACACTTGCGCATCAGGAGAATACTGTTTGGCCAGACGAAGAATATTTACTTCACCTGAACCGCCACGTTCGTCTAACGACGCTACAAAAGGCGGTTTATTAACTACGATATAATCATCGTTTTCGAATAGTATAAGATCTTTAAAAGAAGGATATTTCAATATGATAAGAATTTCTTAGTTGCAAAAGTACTAAGAAAGTTCGAATTTATACCCCACTCCTTTAACAGTTGCCACATAAGTTTCACCTAATTTCTCGCGCAGCTTACGAATATGCACATCAATTGTACGATTGGTTACCACTACAGAGTCTTCCCAGATGTTCTTTAATATTGATTCCCTGGTATATACTTTCCCTGGTTTAGACGCCAGTAAGTAAAGTAATTCAAACTCTTTTTTAGCCAAGACTACTTTCTGCCCATTCTGATAAACCAGGTATGCTTCTCTGTCAATAACTAAATCCCCAATCTCTACCTTATTATCTGACACTTCATCAGCACTTGAATTTCTCCGCAATATGGCATTAATGCGACTTACCAATGCACGTGGTTTGATTGGCTTCGCGATGTAGTCATCTGCGCCAACATTAAAACCAGCAATTTCAGAGTATTCTTCACTACGTGCAGTAAGAAACACCATGAAAGTATTTTTAAATTCGGGAATAGCACGCATTAGTCTGCATGCCTCAATACCATCCATCTTCGGCATCATGATATCCAGAATAATTAAATCCGGGTGTACCTTTTTTGCAATCGTAATTCCCTCCTGCCCATTTCCTGCCAGATAAACCTGATAACCTTCTTTTTTCAGGTTATATTCTATCAGCTCTAAAATATCTGGTTCATCATCAACAATTAGTATCTTCTGTTTTACGGTGCTCATAGCTTTAATTATTTGTTACGAAATTAGGTAATCAATTATAATATAGCATTAAACCCAAGTTAACAAATTGTTAAGTACCTCATGTATATTAACATGAATTTAGGGTTAGCGTAAAGTCTTACTCAAAAAAGCATCCAACTCCTCACCACGTAGGTTTTTAGCAATGATATTACCCGCAGGATCTATTATAAAGGAACTTGGAATCGATTCAATGCTATACAAGCTAGCTGCAGGACTTTCAAATCCCTTCAAATCACTCCCATGTGCCCATGTTAACTTATCCGCAGCAATCGCATTCTTCCACGCTACGGCGTCTTCATCAAGAGAAACACCTACAATAGTAAAATTCTTATCTTTATAAGTATTAAAAGCCTTAACTACATTAGGGTTCTCCTGTCTGCATGGCATACACCATGACGCCCAGAAATCCAGCATTACGTATTTCCCTTTAAAATCAGCTAATTTAAGTGGCTTACCGTCTACACCGTTAATCGTAAATTCAGGAGCTTTTTGTCCAACCTGTGCCGATTTCAACTTAGCCATTCTCACTAAAAACTCAGTTACAACCTTATTTTCGTTAAAACTACTTTTTATTTTATCTGAATACTCCACCAGTTCCTTCTCAAATTCTGCCGGATTTAAAAGGTTAACAGCATAAAAACCAGCTAATGAGGTGGTATTGTCTTGTGCAAATTTTAATACAGCTTGATTTAAAGCACCTATTTCCTGTGTATAAGCCGGTCTCATCTGCTCCATAATAGCTTCTCTTTTTTCTGGCTGTGCCGCCACGGCGTCATCAAACTGTTTTTGAATCTCCGAAATCTTAACCATATACTGGTGCTTAACTTTATTCAGTTCTTCTAATTTATCAGCCTCCATCGCGCCGGAAGTAGTATAAGCAAGTGTTTTATCGGTCATGTCTGCCGAAATCTTAATGTGATCACCATTCTTCGCAATGATCATGTATTCATTATTACCCGAAACAATCTTGAAAAAATCAACTGCAGGCGTACTGTGTGTAAACTTGAATTCACCCTTTTCAGAAAAGACTGTAGAATCCGTAGGCAATGCATTATCCTTTTGTAGACTAAAAAGATATACCTTACTACCAGCAGCAGCATTCTTAAACTGTCCTTCTATTACAAAATTACGTTCATCCTTACATGCCACAAATGCTACACATAATAGTAACATATAGCTTATTCTCTTTATTATTCTCATTATTATTTTAACTTATCTTGTAACAATTCATTTATTTTTTGAGGATCGGCTTTTCCTTTTGCCAGCTTCATCACTTCACCAACAAAAAGTCCCATTACCCCTTTTTTACCTTTTTTATAGGCTTCTACCTGCGGTTGATACTTCCCAAGCACATCATTAACAAACGCAGATAATTCATCGTTATTCTCTTCAATCAGCAGATTAAGCTGCAGAGCAAGCTCCATTACATTATCTGCAGGTGCTTTAAGCAGTTCAGGCAACAATTGCTGTAAGGCAACCTGCTGACCAATTTTCTTATCATCCACCATATTAATCACATCGGCAAGTTGTTCAGGAATTACTTTAAACTCTGCTATTCCTAATTCCTTCTCATTTAACAATGCCCTTATTGACCCTGTTAACCAGTTCACCAGGCTCTTTTTAGTATTTACAAACGGTAAAGCCTCGTTAAAGTACATCAGCAAATCATGATCTTCCGATAACATTGTTGCTTCAGAATCACTTACACCATAATCAGCGACAAGTTTTTTAGCAATTTCCTGCGGTAAAGACGGCATATCAAACTTCAACTGGGCAAGCCACTCATCAGAAATATGTACCGGTGCAAGATCGGGATCAGGAAAATAACGGTAATCATTTGCTTCTTCCTTACTTCGCATTGGCGATGTCGTACCTTGCTCGGCATCGAAATTTAGCGTACTCTGCACAATACTTCCACCGGCCAAAATCACTTCTTTCTGACGGACATACTCAAATTCAATCGCCCTGCGAACATTTCTGATGGAATTTAAATTCTTCACTTCACAACGTGTTCCGAACTTAATTTCTCCGAATTCACGGATAGAAATATTGGCATCACAACGTAAACTACCCTCTTCCATATTGCCATCGCTCACATCCAGATGACGTACCAGCTTCCGGATTTCTGTCAGTAATAACGAAGCTTCTTCTGCACTTCTGATATCAGGTTCCGTTACAATTTCAATTAATGGTACGCCAGCCCTGTTCAGATCAACATATGAATATCTATCATCCTGATCATGTAAACTTTTACCTGCGTCCTCTTCCAGGTGAATCCTGTTGATACCGATCCTTTTTTCTTCACCAGTACTTAAGGTTACATTGATAAAACCATTCTGACAGATGGGTTTATTATCTTGAGTGATCTGATATCCTTTAGGTAAATCTGCATAGAAATAATTCTTTCTGTCAAAATAATTAAGCTGATTGATGGTGCAGTTTAATGCCAGCCCCATCCTTACAGCTTTTGCTACCACTTCTTTATTCAGCTTGGGTAAAGCACCTGGTAAAGCCAGTGAAACGGCTGATATATGTTCATTTGGTTTAGCACCGAATGAAGCACTGTCGGATGAAAATATTTTTGACTGTGTATTTAGTTGTACGTGGATCTCTAAACCAGATACCAATTCGAATTCTGATGGAGAAACTGCAGTTTTCGTACTCATTTATAGGGAATAGTTTTCTTTAGTTATTGATGTATTTAATATACAAACATAACTATTTATACTTTATAAAGGAGGTTAAGTCGCTATAATTATACCTCAGTTTTACATTCAGAGAATAAAGCATATTGACTCAAGACTGCTCAAGCTTTGAATTAATTATCCTTAAAAAAGGATTTTTGCGATCAAACCTTGAATAGGTCGTTCCTCAACACACTTTATTTTCTTGAGATACTACAGAATTAATATCTGTTGTATTATTTCGTAAACAAAGCTTCTAAAGTTGTATGATCTGCCCTGTTTTAACAGATTCATCGCAGGCGAAAGCAATCTTCAAGCTGTTTACTGCATCAGCTGTAGGCGTTGTTAGATCAATATCTTCTAATATAGCTTTAAGGAAGTAACGTTGTTCTCTGTTACACAATTCCTGATGATCAGGCTCATCGGTTAAATCAACCCATTTATCTGCCCGGCTAAACTTATCTTCACTGTTCAGATCAGCATAATGAACTTTGATAGACTGAGTTTTCGTATGGGCATCAATGTTATCAGATTTACCCGCGGCTGCAGCTTCCTTTGCCACAATGGAGACAGATCCCTTTGGCCCGATTACATCTTTAACAAAAAAGGCTGTTTCACTCATCATCGGACCCCAACCCGCTTCATACCAGCCTACTGACCCATCTTCAAAACGAATTTGAAGCTGTCCATAGTTATAATTTCCTTCAGGAATATCATCCGTAAGTCTTGCTCCTATTGCACTTACCTGCAGAGGTTTAGACCTTGTCATCTGACACATTACATCAATATAGTGCACCCCACAATCTACAATAGGGCTCAGACTTTTCATTAAATTGCGATGGACTGTCCATTTAGCCCCCTGGCTTTGTTGGTTCAGATTCATACGCATCACCAGCGGCTTCCCCATTTCTGAAGAAAGCTCAATAAATTTCTCCCAGGATGGATGATAACGTAAAATATAACCTACCAGTAACTTTCTATTGTACTTCTTTGCAGCAGCAGCAACACGTTCAGAACCTTCAACGGAGTCGGCAAGCGGCTTTTCAATAAACACATGAGCACCATATTCCATGGCTTTAATGGCAAATGGTTCATGTGTATCAGGATAAGTAGAAATGCAAACAGCATCAGGTTTGGTTTCGGCAAGCGCCTCGTAGTAGTCGCCAAACAAAGGGTAGTTACCTCCTAGTTTTTCGTTCAATACAACCTTACTATTACCGGTTGACACAATACCGCAAATTTCAAATCCTTCGAGATTATGATAGGCTGTAGCATGAGACGCGCCCATATTTCCACATCCCACAACTAAAACACGTATTGTTTTATTCGTTTCAGACATTTAAGTTTATAATTTAATTTTTAAAATCAGTTTTGCTTAGATAATGATGTTATAATCATCCGTATTTCAGTCCTAAATAAAAGTTTTAAATTATTATTTAATTGGCATAAATTCTATTATTATTTTCCACTTCTTTTCTATGTGATTTATTTTTAACACATTACACAGCAAGCATACTTTTAGAACTCCATTTAAAACCATCTAAAAATGGACGTATTATCAGTATAAGACAAATCACGTTTTTTTTTCGTAAAAGTTAATACAGCTCAGCATCTGCCTTCGGAATTACCAGGGTGTTAGTAGGGCGTTACTAGGGCCTTAGTAGGGCCTTGCTTTACCCCCTAGCCCTACTAAGGCCCTAGTAACGCCGTATTAAGTATAAGTTAATACTTAAGTAAATATGAACTCAGATAAACCTGTTTTATACTGCAATAAGTTTACAACCGATTCATTGTGCCTGAAATTTAAACAAGACTGAAACAATACTGCTCTGAAGGCACACCAGAAACGAAGCAATATATTACTTTAAACAAAACATAAGCACAGTCGGATTGTTACTCCCTATATTTGGAAATATATGGAAGCAATAATTGCCGGGGCAACGGGTTTAATTGGGAGCAGTCTATTACATCAGCTACTTGATCATCCCCATTACACAAAAGTAACGGCTATCGTACGAAAAGAAATTCCCCTGCAACATTCAAAATTGCAACAGCTGGTTGTAGATTTTGATCGTTTGGAAAACCACCAGGAAAATATAAAAGGTGATGTTGTATTTTGTGCTTTGGGCACTACGAAAAGCAAGACACCGGATAAAGAACAATATCGTAAAATCGACTACCAATATCCCTTGGATATAGCATTTATGGCCCACCAAAATGGCGCATCACAATATCACCTGGTATCCTCATTAGGTGCGAACGAGCACTCCTCCATCTTTTATACAAAGCTTAAAGGTGAAGTAGAGCGTGACCTCAAAACCATTCCATTTAAAGCTGTACACATTTACAGACCATCACTCCTTGATGGGGACCGCAAAGAACAACGAAATGCCGAAGGCTTTATGATTGGCCTCATGCGGGTTTTAAATCCCTTACTTATTGGAGGATTAAAAAAATACCGCAGCATTAAAATAGAAAAAGTAGCTTCAGCGATGCTAAAACAATCATTAAAACCAGTGGAAGGTATTTTTACCTATGATTCAGATGAGATAAAACGTTTAACCTAGTTGTATATCGTGTAATCTCTTCCTTATGTAACAAAACTATTGGTTCAGCACAGTTGACGCCAATTCATTTTGCCATGTAAAAAAATATCTATACGTTTGAAAAAGTATGAAACTGCGGCAAAAACTTACAATTGGCTTATGTGCATTTTACCTGATGACCATCATCGGATTTGCATTGAATATGCACTTTTGTGGTGGACGACTTGCTGATGTCAGCTTTACCGAAACTGCTAAATGTGGTAAATGTAAAATGGCAGAAAAGAAAGGTAAAGATAGTGATTGTTGTAAAAACACTACTGTTGAAGCGAAAGTTAAAGACAGTCACAAAGCTGAATTAACTTTAAAGCTTACCCATGATTTTGGTATAGAATTATTTTTAGGGTCTTTAATTAAGGAGACCTATCATACACTATCATCAAATCTATCTAATCACGCCTTAAACAAGGCACCACCCCGCTCGGCGGTAATACCGCTCCATCTATTTAATTGCGTATTCAGAAATTAGACCAGGAATAATTTTATAATCGTTGCAGATCATTTCTGTAATGATTCAGACTGCAACCAATAATCTTATCGTTTATGTGCAGCCTGTTATTATTGTTGTTGATCGGTCAAAAAAGGCCGGCATTTATTAAATAATGAACTAAATTATATCTGATGAATACCATTAAAAATCTAATTATATTATCAATCTTTTTATTTGCAGGCAAAGCATCTGCACAACAAATTTCTTCTGTAGAACTACAAGTGACCGGACTTACCTGCTCTATGTGTTCTCAGGCTACTGACGAATCTTTAAGGACTTTAGATTTTATAGAGAACATAGAACCTGATTTGAATAAAAACATCTTTCTGTTAACCTTTAAAAAGGATAAAGTTGTAGATTTTGATCAGATTAAAGACAAGGTAGAAGATGCAGGTTTCTTTGTAGGGAACCTGGATGCAGTATTTAATTTCGAAAACACCAAAATTGACGACAAAGGCCTGGCTATGGCTGGAACAAACGTTTATCAGTTCCTGAACGCTAAGGATAAAACTTTGAATGGCCCTGTAAAAGCTACAGTGGTAGACAAAAAATTCATGTCGGGGTCAACGTTCAAGAAAAAGGCAGCTCAGATTAAGCTGGAATCTTTCGCAAGTGGCACTGGAATGGTAAATGGTAAAATGACACGTATCTACCATTTAAGTATTTAAGCCTTATATGAGATTTTTCAAATTACTTTTGGTACCTATAGCCATTGCTATGGGTACTATATCTGTGCAGGCACAGGAACTGTATGTATTTTCTGAACCTGCTAGTAATATGGCTGCCAAATCAATCGGGTTTAGACTAACCAACGAGGGTGTTTTTAGTCCGGATTTCAGGAATAGATTAATCCCTGAGTTAATGGTAGGCTTCAACAAGAACTTTATGGTGCATGGGCAAGGGTATTTCTCTGACATGGACGGGAAGTACAGAGCTGAAGGAGCGGGATTATACGCCAAATATAGATTCTTGTCTATCGATGAAGTAAAAAGCCATTTTAGAGCAGCCGCTTTTGCCAGGGTTGGAACCAGCAATAGGCCAACTTATAGCGAAGATATCAATCTTGAAGGTGACAATACGGGAGTTCAGGCAGGAGTCGTTTTTACACAGTTATTGCATAAACTCGCTTTATCAACTACTTTAAGTTACAGCAAAGCTTTTGACAATATGGGAACAGGCGATAAAGCAATCACAGGTATGCCCCAACCAGATCATATGCTGGGATATAGCCTCTCTTCTGGTTATTTGCTTTTGCCATTTGTCTACAAAAACTACAACCAGCCTAATCTTAACTTATATTTTGAGGTATTAGGTAAAACTAATCCTGAAAATGGTAAGTCATATGTCGACTTTGCACCAGCAGTTCAGGTCATTATCAATAGCCGTACACGCGTAGATTTAGGTTATCGTTTTGAGATCGCAGGAAACCTGGACAACAGATATAACAAAAATATGTATATGGCACGTGTAGAATTCAATTTCTTTAACATGCTTAAATAACCATGATTTATAACACAAAAAAGGAGGGCCGGAAAAATCCGGCCCTCCTTTTTTATAAAACAGCGATATGTTTAAAACGCCGTTTTTACACCTAACGTAAACCAGGAACCAGGCATAGGCACCGCCCCCGCTTCAATATAGGCCACATTAAACAAATTCGCACCATCAGCGTAAATACTATAATTCTTTTGTTTAAAGGCCAATCGCACGTCCATTAACATATAGTCTTTGTAGCTAATCCTTTCGCAATAACGAGCTGTCATCGTTAAAGACAATTGTTTATAAAAATCCGCACTCACCGTACTGCTCAATTGATTTCTTAAACTCTCCAATGCATAACGTGAAAATATAGCACTAGCCAAAGTCTTTTTAAAACTTGGGTCCAGATTGGTATAAGAAAGACCTAATCTCACATTACCCAATGCCTTATCAGCAACAGGAACCAAAGTATAATCAGCACTTAATGTAAAGCCTTTTGTGTTTACCTGACTAAAATTATGTGGTTGCCATGGATCAGTCTGCAATGTTTTTACCCAGTCTATAAAATGATCTATCCTGCGTACAAAGTAACTCGCATTTAAAGCAAGCTTATCATTGTTAAACTTAATTCCACCTTCCGCATATTTAGATTTCTCTGGCTTTAACTGATCGTTTCCAATATTCGTTGGCCCCTTATAATACAAATCTGTATAAGTAGGTAGTCGCTGTCCTGTACCGACATTAGCAAACACCCTCCAATCGCCATAAAAATTATATCCGGCATCCAATCCAGGAAAAGCCTGCCAGCCATAATCAGAATTGTAATTGGTATATACACCAGCATTAACTAACAACCGTTCCAGGGGTTCAAACTTGTACTCACCAAATATCCCCGCATTATTACGGTTCCGCTTGCCCAGATTTGTACTTTTAATACGTTCTGTTCTGGCTTCAAGCCCCAAACCAAAAGTACCAATACTGGTCTGAATGGTATTGTTCAACTCTGCATCAACTACATTTGTGGTGTGATGGTTATGAAATTTATCCGGTGTCTGCTTGATGTATAGATAGTCGTCTACATTATTTCTATAACTGATCCTTGGCACCATAACCCAGTTCTCCGCTATTTTAGTGGTGTAGGCAATGGAAGCAATAGCAGTTTTTACTGTTTCTTCTGATTCTTTATCACCCGGAGATGAATAAAAAGCATTGGCACCAAAATTACTATGAATATAACCCGCCATTACATCAATCACATCTGTTTTTCCAGTGGAATATTTCCCCTGGTAGTAAACCTTTTGATTGTTAAAAGCTGTGTTATACCGATATCCGTTACCTGCCTCCTGTCCGGCCGATAAAATATGACTTGAGCCATTCAGCACCAGGTTACCACTTGCTCTTATCCCGTAATTGTAGTATTTATTGCCAGACACATTATCTTTAAAGCTACTGCCCGCAAAAACATTTGCGGAGACACCTGTTTTTACCGGGGTACGTCTCACAATATTGATCGCACCGGTTAATGAGTTGATCCCGTATACCCTTGATGCAGAACCACGCAGTACCTCTATATGATCTATGTCATCCATATTGATAGGCAAATTCATCATATTATGGCCCGTCTGAGGATCGGAAACCTTAATTCCGTTGATCAATACCAGAGACTGATCAAAGGTACCGCCATCAATACTAATATCAGCCTGCAAGCCTCCTGGCCCACGTTGACGAACATCTACCCCGGAAACATAGCTTAACAATTCTCCAATGGACCTTGCTGGAAGGCTCTTTATTTTCTCCTTGTCAATGATCCAGATGTTTCTATTCTGTTTAGAAAAAGGTAACTGTAGCCTGTTTTCCTTTACAACAATTTCATTCAGCCTATTAATCGTATCTCCTTTTATTTTGAGATAGGGTTGCTGAGCATATAAAGAACTGATAGGCATCATAGCCAGCACTGAAAGTGCGAAGGCCGTTGAGCGTAGAGTTAACTGTATAGTTATACTTTTTGAATACATTCTGGTTTTTAATTTCGAGTGGCAAATATAATAGCACTGATCATAAGCATACACATTATTTGCTCATTTATTTCATCGAAAAAAAGATTTCCCTGGCGTTCTTCGTGAAATGATTGGGCTAATCGTAAATACATTTTTTATGTAGAAGACATACATAGGTGCTTAATATTACAAAAGAATTGCAATTTTACTAAACAGCAACCCTATCTTAGGCTGCGCAATTTATTTCTTCGATAGAATTGCTCTCCACCTACGGTATAGAAATACTTAATTGTAAAAGCAATTTTACTTATGAATCTGTATAGTAAATTTCCTGATGCTGAATTAATCATACTTCTAAAACAGGATGACAGATATGCTTATGCAGAAATATTTAACAGATATAAGGCACCGCTGTATATTTTCGCTTACAAAAAGGTTGCTGACCGGGAGGAAGCAAAAGATCTGGTACATGAACTTTTCGTAAATACCTGGGAAAAACGGGCAGAAGCCAATATGCCTTCTGGGCTTGCCCCCTATCTGTTTGGCATGCTCAAAAACAGGATTCTTGATTTATTTAAACATAAAAAGGTAAGTCAGCGTTACCTGGATACTTTTCAATATTATTTAAACACAGACAATAACAATACTGATTATCTGGTAAGACATAATGAACTAAATGAGCTGATTGAAAAGGAAATTGCTGCTTTACCTGAAAAAATGCGTCGTGTATTTGAGCTGAGCCGGAAAACAAACCTTAGCCGCAAGGAAATTGCTGAAGAGCTGAACGTTTCCGAACAAACAGTAAAAAGCCATATGTTCCACGCGTTAAAGATTCTAAAGACAAGGTTTGGCGGCCTTGTAGTCTTTATCACTTTGTTTCATTCCTGATTTAAAAAAAATCACTTTTATTTAACCCTTGTCTACGCGCTGGTCGTTATGTATGTAATTGAGCAAATTATATGCAGCACATAGAAGCAAAAAAGCTATTTTCTAAATACCAAATGGGTCAGTGTACCCCGGAAGAACAAGCCATCGTAGAAAACTGGCTAACTTTTGGTGAGGTAACTCCTTTTAATCTCACTGACACTGAGCTTGCCGCAGACCTGGAAGATATCCAGATGAAAATACCTATGCTCAAGCCTAAAAAAAGAAAACTGTTGCCACTGGCGGCCACTGCAGCTTGCCTGGTATTATGCGGCAGTCTTTACCTCTACATCAGTAACAAAGGAAACGACAAACCATCCGGATTGATGCTTAGTAAAGCTCAAGATCTTGCTCCAGGAGGAAATAAAGCGACTTTAACACTTGCTGACGGACGAACTATTAACCTGAGTGATGCCAAAGAGGGCGAACTGGTTAAACAAGCAGGTGTTAATATTGTTAAAGCAGCAAATGGTCAATTGATTTATAATGCACTAAAAACAGGAACAGCATCCACAAGTTATAATATGGTATCTACCCCTCGTGGTGGACAATACCAGGTGGTACTGCCAGATGGTTCAAGAGCATGGCTAAATGCAGCTTCATCTTTAAAGTTTCCTGCCAGTTTTAAGAGTATGAAAACCAGAAAAGTGGAGCTTATCGGAGAGGCCTATTTTGAAATTGCAAAAGATAAAGATCATCCTTTTATTGTTGAAAGTAAGGACCAGGTTGTAGAAGTACTGGGTACACATTTTAATATCAGCAATTATGCCGGTGAGGAGACTTCTAAAACGACATTACTTGAAGGTGCTGTGCGTATTGCTGCTGTTTTAAACAGCAAAAACCCTTCATCTTTACGCCTTGCTCCTTCATCTATTCTGCAACCGGGTCAACAAGCTAAAATCAGCAAAGAAAATATAAAGATAGCGAATGTAGATGCAGAAGCAGATGTAGCCTGGAAAAATGGCTACTTCAAATTCACGGACAATCGTATTGAAGACATCATGCGGCAAGTTTCACGTTGGTACGACGTAGAAGTAAGCTATGAAGGTAAAGCTAATAATGACGTATACAGTGGCCGGATTTCCCGATTTAAAAATATAAGTCAGGTTTTAAAAATGATAGAATCTGCAGAATCAGTACACTTTAAAGTTGAAGGAAGGAGGATCACCGTTATACAATAAACATACACGACGTGATCTGATGTAAAAAAGTCAGGGACCGAATGCGAATCGGCACCTGACCTGAGTCCGGATCATTAAATATTATTACATATTATCAACAGCAAAAAGCCTGCTACATCGTCGAAAATGAATAGGCTTATGCATTAACCCAAACTAAAACAAATGTACAGTTTTTACAACAAAAAACTATGGGCACCGCCGCGTGCCGTAGCTAAACTATTGCTGATCATGAGGCTAACCACCGTTATACTTGTTACAGCCATTTTACAGGTAAGTGCCACTACCTATGCACAAAGAATAACCTTATCTGAAAAAAATGCTGCCCTGGTAAAAGTATTTGACAAAATCAGTCTGCAAAGCGGATATGATTTCTTCGTTTCAAAAGCATTGTTACAACAGTCTTTGCCGGTAAATATCAAAGTTACCAATGGCGATATTAAGACTGTACTGGATAAGCTGTTTGAAAACCAGCCATTGCAATATGTAATTGAAGACAAGTCTGTAAAGATCATTAAAAAAGAAGAGAGCTTGTTAAACAAAATCAGTCGTTTATTTACCGATATAGATGTAAAAGGCAGGATTACCGATGAAAAAGGTGAGCCAATGGCCGGTGCTACCATTCTTGTCAAAGGAAGTAAACGATCAGCCAGTACAAATAGCAATGGTGAGTTTACATTGAGTAAGGTAAACGAGAATGCCATTCTTCAAATCAGTTATATCGGCTACGCACAAACTGAAATAAAGGCTGCCCCAAACTTGGGAACTGTTGCGTTAAAACCATCAGAAACCAATTTGGATGGTGTTGAGGTAATGGTAAATACAGGGTATTATCAAATCCCTAAGGAAAGAGCTACAGGATCTTTTACCGTGGTAGATAAAGAACTGTTTAATAGAACAACGGGTACCAATGTACTGCAAAGGCTAGAGGGTATAACCAGTGGTGTTCAGTTTTTAGCACCAGGCACCAATGATCCTAAAAATATACGTGTACGTGGCGTATCTACTTTAAACTCCAACAAAAGACCATTGATAGTTATAGACAATTTCCCTTATGAAGGAAACTATTCCAGTCTGTTTAATGGTAGCTCTGATCTGGATATGGACCGGGATGTAGACTTAAGTTTCCTGAATCCGAATGATGTTGAAAGCATTACTGTATTAAAAGATGCCGCTGCTGCTTCTATATGGGGTGCCCGTGCAGGCAACGGGGTAATTGTAATTACCACGAAGCAAGGCCGCTATAACCAAAAAGCCCAGGTTTCTTTTAATTACAACACTACTATTGGTGACAAACCGAATCTGTTGTACAACAGAAATCGCTTACCAAGTGAAGCTGTAATGGCCATCGAAAAAGAAAAATTCGACCGCAAAGGCTTCTATAGTGAGACCGCTACAGACAAAGGAGTATTGCCGGAATATGTAGAATTGCTGATCAAAAAAAGGGACGGAAAGATTAGTGAGGCAGATTTTCTTGCCCGTGAAGCCCTGATGAAAAATACAGAAATAAGAAATGAAGTTTTGAAATACCTTTATCAGCCTACTATTAACCAGCAGTATGCATTTAATACTTCTGGGGGTGGCGCTGCGTACAGGTATTATGCATCTGTAGGTTACGACAAAAACCGTGGTATGCAAAAGGGCAATGACAACGACCGTTTGACCTTAAACCTTCAAAACACATTTAGTCCGGCTAAAGGATTAGACATTACTGCAGGTATCATATATAGTCAATCGAGCAACCGCAACAATGGCTTAAGTCTGACTGATCTGAGTGCCGGAAATTTTGGTATCTCTCCTTATATCCGTTTGGCTGATGAGCAGGGAAATCCTTTATCTGTACTTAAAGATTTTCGTCAGCCTTATAAAGATGAATCTCTGGCTGCTGGCTTACTGGACTGGAACTACAGGCCATTGGATGAGTTGAATATGAATGATGTAGCCGGAAAGCAGAAAGAACTGAAAATAAATACAGGCGTTAAATACAGTTTCTTAAAGCACTTTAGCGTAGAGGCGCAATACCAGCATACTTCGGGCGACAATTCTATGCTCACTAATTACAATAAGGATAGTTACTATGTACGTAACTTAGTAAATAGACTCACACAAGCCGATGGAACCAGGATACTTCCTTATGGTGCCATACAGGTTGGTCGTAAAACTGACCAAACTACCAGTAACACCGGGCGTGCACAGTTAAATTATAACCAGAACTTTGGATCTGACCACAGCATCACCGCATTGGCAGGAACAGAGATTCGCGAAATTGTCAGAAAAAATACACCAGGCTATTACATCTATAATTTTAATAAAGATATTCTGGAAGGTGAGTCTTTATATGATTATGTTAAAAGATACCCAACCCGCCCTTCAGGTACCTTAGCCATACCAAGCGCATTTCCAATAGATTTGAATGAGTACACAGACCGTTATCTATCCTACTTTGCCAATGCCAGCTACACTTATTTAGGCCGTTATATCCTTTCTGGCTCGATTCGTTGGGATGGTTCTAACCTTTATGGGGTAAAAACCAATCAAAAAGGTACACCGCTATGGTCATTAGGCGGTAACTGGAATATCAGCCAGGAAAAATTCTATCATAGTGAGCTGATTCCGTACTTACGTTTAAGAACTACTTATGGTAGCAGTGGTAATACCAATCAGTCGGTAAGTACCTTCCCTACTATCCGTTACAATACCGGCACAGAAAATAAACTACCAAACGGTACTATTGTCAGTGCAGGAAACCCTTCGCTACGTTGGGAACGCGTGAACACTCTTAATACCGGGGTAGATTTTGCGAGTAAAAATGACCGCATCAGCGGTTCATTAGATTACTATGTTAAGAATGCCGAAGATCTGATTGGTGAAGATTTTCTTGCACCAAGTACTGGTATCATCACCGGGGGAACTGCACTGGCTACAAACAAAGTTAATTACGCGAAAATCCGCACCAAAGGATTTGATATACAATTGAATTCCAGAAACATAACAGGAGATTTCAACTGGCAGAGCACTGTACTTTTAAACTACGTGACCAATAAAGTTACCGATGTGTATATCAACCCGGTATCAGCAATAACCAACTTCATCAGAGAAGTGCCGGCACAGGTAGTTGGTAAAAGCTATGATGTTCTGTATGCTACACCTTGGTATGGCCTTGATCCGAACACTGGTCTCCCACTCATGTATGCCAATGGAAATTTAACTACCAATTATGCAACTTTTTATAATAGTCTGAACAAAGATAATTTGGTTGACGCCGGATTAAGTGTTCCTACCTTTTTTGGTTCATTGAGAAACGATTTCAGTTACAAGCAAATTACACTTTCAGGATTGATTACCTGGAAAAGCAATTACAAATTCCGTCGTTCCTCGATCTCATCAGGTGCGGAGTTTAGTCTGGGAACTTACAATATGGACTATTTTAACCGTTGGCAACAACCTGGCGATGAAGCAAAAACCAATGTTCCTGCCAGATTGGATACGGCACCACAGTATGCAGCTACTTTATACAACTATTCAGAAACATTGTTAACCAGTGGTGACCACATCAGGCTACAGGACATTGCGTTAAGCTATACCTTAACTGCCAAACAATTGGGCATACCGGCTATACAAAGCGTTAAACTATATGCTAATGCAAGAAACCTGGGAATTATCTGGCGCGCCAATAAATACAAGATAGATCCGGATTACGCAAATGCTGAATATGTAGCTCCAAAAACTTACGCGTTCGGTATACAGGTAGGTTTTTAGACAAAATAAACAGAATAATTAACGATTCATTTTATGATAATGAACAGAAAAAAATATATCTACATCTTCCTTTCAGTTTTTTTACTGAGTGGATGTGGCAAAGAATTCCTTGAAAAAAAACGTGATAGCAAACAGGTTATCCCTAAGGATATCAAAGACTACCAGGCCATGCTGGATGCTTATAAAGTAATTAATCAAAATGGATCTGCAAACCTGGGCATGGTTGGTGGAGACGAATATTCTGTAACAGATGCGGTTATGACTACCTATAAGGGATTTTACCCTTACGAAGCCAATGGTTATATCTGGGCCAAAGAAGTATTTGAGACAAAAGAATCGACTGACTGGAATAATGCCTATCAACGCATTCTTTACGCCAATCTGATGCTGGAAGTGGAAAAAATAAAGCCAAGTCCTGCAGAACAGGAAAGCTGGAACAATGTAAAAGGTGGAGCTTTGTTTGTAAGGGCATTTAGCTATTATCAACTGGCACAGTTATTTTGCAAACCTTATGATGCGGATAAAGCCAGCTCAGATTTAGGTGTGCCTTTGAAACTAAGTTATGATGTAACTGAAAAGGTTAACCGCGGCACGGTTGCTGGTGTATACAAACAAATTTTAACAGATCTGGAAACAGCTTACCCTTTGGTGGCAGATCAGCCCATTAATAATTTCCGACCTGGAAAAGCTGCTGTCGCTGCGCTTCTGGCCCGTACTTTCCTGCAAATGGGAAACTATGAACGCGCTGGGTATTACGCCGATCAGGGGTTAAAATATAGAGCTCAGCTGATAGATTTCAGACCTATGACAATACCAGCTCTTGGTGAACTTTTCCCTTCTGATTACGGAGTTTCTAACCCAGAAATTCTATTCTTTGTCGGAAACGCAATCCGTCCAATCACTCCCTATATAGGCTTCAATGCCGATCCGGAATTGCTGTCGCTATATGATGCAGATGACATTCGTTTAAAAGCTTATTTTTCGGAAACAGCTGATAAACGTAAAGCCTTCAGAGCTTCTTATGGTGGTTTGTTGCTTAATTTTAACGGGTTGACTACGGCTGAACTTTGGTTAATGCGTGCAGAAACAAGGGCAAGAGCTGGTCAGAAACAGCTGGCATTGGATGACCTTAACCAGTTGCGCAAACATCGCTATATTGCGTTAGGCTATCAGGATGTAACCGCTGCTACAGCAGATGATGCCCTTGCCCTTATTGTAAAAGAACGCCGTAAAGAATTTGTTTACAGAGGCATAAGATGGGAGGATCTACGCAGGTTTAACAAAGAGCCTCGTTTTGCAAAAACAATTAAGCATACTTCGTATGGAAAGGAATATGAGTTGCCTCCAAATGATCCACGTTACGTATGGCCTCTTCCAGATAACGAGATTGAGCTGAGCGGACTAGAACAAAATCCAAGATAATAAAGCTTAAAACACACAATGATTAAGCATCCCGCGTTCACATTTTTTTGTGCACGAAGGGATGCTTATAACCAAATAATCAAGCCTAAAAGGGAACAAAAATGTCAGAGAACATTGTTAAAATTGAGAATTTATCGCACAGATATAGTAAAGCCTGGGCTATAAAAGACATCAATATTGAAATCAACAGAAAGGGAATATTGGGCTTACTAGGCTCAAATGGCGCGGGAAAATCCACAACCATGAATATTCTCTGCGGCGTACTCAACCAAACATCTGGTACTGTACTTATTGGAGGAATAGATATTCGTAAAAATCCAAAAGAAGCTAAAAAGCAGATAGGGTTTCTTCCGCAAAACCCACCACTTCACCTTGAGTTAACCGTGGATGAGTATCTAATCCACTGTGCGCATCTCAGACTTATTGATAAAAAAGATATCCGTAGAGCCGTTGATGCTGCAAAGGAACGCTGTGGAGTTTCACACTTCAGCAACCGTCTGCTCCGTAACCTTTCAGGTGGATACAGACAACGGGTAGGCATTGCGCAAGCAATTATTCACAAACCACAGTTAGTGGTGTTGGATGAACCGACGAACGGTCTTGACCCTAACCAAATCATCGAAGTAAGAGGTCTGATCAAAGAAATTGCTAGTGAAAGAGCAGTTATCTTCTCAACACATATATTAAGTGAAGTTCAGGTATTGTGCCAGGACATCAAAATGATAGAAAAAGGACAAGTCGTGTTCTCGGATACGATGGAAGCCTTTAACAATTATATTGAACCCAGCGGTGTGTTGATGTGGATGAACAACGCACCTTCAAAAGAAGAACTGGCGGCCATTCCGGGGGTAACCAGTGTAGAATTCCTGACCGATAAACAAGTACGCCTACACATCAATACCACACCCGACATCTGTCAACGGATCATTGAGATCAGCGTAAACAAAGGCTGGCAATTGAGAGAGATTAACCTTGAAAAAAGCTCTCTGGACGACATTTTTAAACAGTTATCATCTTAATATAAGAACAGAATTCATGAGAGTTATTTTAAGAATAGCCAGATTAGAACTGGCATCACTTTTCTTTTCACCTATTGCCTGGCTCGTACTGGTGGTGTTTGCCGTTCAGTTTGGTCTGCAATTTACTGGTAAAATGGATATGTATGTATCTTACAAAATGCTGGGTTATCCAACATTTAATCTTTCCGACTATATATTTACAAACGGGCAGTCAGGCGGGCTTTTCCTTACCGTTCAATCACAACTGTACCTTTTTGTACCACTATTGACGATGGGCGTACTGAGCCGGGAGATCAGCAGTGGATCCATCAAACTCCTTCTATCCTCGCCCATTAAAGTGAGTGAAATTGTATTGGGTAAGTTTCTGGGTATAATGGGCTACGGATTAATGCTCATCTTTATTTTACTATTATTTGTCGTTACCGCATCATTCAACATTGATTCTTTCGAGATGAGCTGGATGCTGACCAGCATACTCGGCATATATCTTTTATTTAGTGCTTATGCAGCTATAGGTCTGTTTTTGTCGAGCCTTACTTCTTATCAGGTTGTCGCTGCGATCAGCACCCTCGCAGTACTTACCTTCCTGCATTTCATTGGGGGAATATGGCAGGATGTTGATTTCCTAAGACACATCACTTATTTTTTGTCAGTTACCGGTAAAGCTGACAGTATGATTTACGGTTTGATCAGAAGTAAGGATATCATCTACTTTATTGTTGTCATCTCGTTGTTCCTTGGTTTAACCATGTTAAAACTACAGGCGGGCAGGGAATCACGCTCTGCAAGTTTACAGCTTGGCCGTTATCTTTTATTAATTTGTTCTTGTCTGCTAATTGGTTATATCAGCGCACTACCTTCATTTACAGGATATATTGATACGACTTCGCAAAACAACCGTACGTTAACGGACAATAGTCGCGAAGTATTAAAAAAGATTGATGCCCCCTTAACCATCACTACCTATGTAAACCTGATGGATAAAGACCATAATATTGGTTTACCGAAACAGCGTAATAACGACCTTGCACGTTTTGAACAATACCAACGGTTCTTACCACACGGATTGAACATGGAGTATGTTTATTATTATGATACTTGCGACAACTCTTCATTGTTTAATACAAAGATCAACGCAGGCCTGAGTTTAAAAGCAGTTGCGGAAAATGTGGTGAAATCTGAGAAACTGGATTTAGACGACTTCCTTTCCCCTGCAGAAATCCGTAAAGTGATAGATCTTTCTTCGGAAGGGAATAAATTTGTAAGGCGTTTACAGGTTGGAGATCAGTCTACTTACCTGCGTTTATATAATGACTTTTTCAAACACCCGGGGGAGGAAAACATTACCGCAGCGATTAAACGTTTCACCACTGCCCCACCTAAAATTGTATTCATTACCGGTAATAACGAACGTAGTATTGAGGAAGCCAACGATAGAGGTTACCAGCAATCTACCACTGAAAAATCTGCCCGCAGCGCACTGATTAACAATGGCTTTGATGCAGCAAGTATTTCTCTAAAAGATCAGGAAATCCCTAAAGGTATCGCAGCATTGGTACTTGCCGATCCGCGTTCAAGCCTTTCGGTTATTGAAGTGGAGAAAATTAATAACTACATTGCCAATGGTGGAAATATGCTTATCCTGGGTAAGCTTGACAAACAAGAATTTCTTAAACCGGTGCTTGAGCCATTGGGTGTAGGCTTTTTAAATGGCATGGTTGTGCAAAGCAATACCGATGTTTCGGCTGACTTATCTTTCGCCAGCTTTAGTACCAATGCTGGATTGCTGGGCAAAGAATATGAGAAATTTAATGGAGATACAACTTTTAAAGTAGTGATGTCAGGCGCAGGTGCTTTGACATATAAACCTACTGGAGATTTTAAAACTGTCCCCCTATTGGTTACCAACCCACGTATTGCCTGGTTAAAGGCCAAAACATTCAATAGTGATTCTCTTCAGTTGAGATTTAAACCTGAAGAGGGTGATCAACGTATGGTTATTCCTACTGCACTCGCTTTAACGCGTAAAAAAGGGGAACACGAACAAAAGATTGCTGTCATTTCAGATGCTGATTTTATCAGTAACCTGGAGATCAATACTTTTAGGAAAGTAGGCGGTAAAGGAAATACAAATTTTTACAACGGATTGTTCAAATGGTTTAGTGATGGGGAATTCCCGATAAGCGCTGTAAAGCCGGAGCCGATTGACAATGTGATCAATATGGAATCTACAGGTGTAAAAGTGCTTAAGGCAGTTTATCTTTATTTACTACCAGGACTATTGTTGTTTGGTGGTATGGGATTACTTTACATCAGAAGAAGGAAATAGTTCTTTCTATAAATAAAGCGGGGAACGATCATACCGACCTTTCCCCGCTCATCTAAATTAACGCTCTCAAATATATAGACGTGTAAATGCATAGAATATTGTATTGGAACAAAAATTTCTTTGCTTAATTTTCTACTTTAATCTTTAGTAAGGTAATGTTATATTTAGCCTTATGAAACCAAAAAAAACCTGCAGACTATTAATCGCATTATTGTGCCTAAGCAGTACAATATCCTTTGCACAGACAAAAAACTTATTTAACGGAAAAGATTTAACAGGGTGGCATAGTGATGTCCCTGATAAAGACAAAGACGCTAATATCAGGCCATCTTTTATTGTAAGAAATGGTTTACTGGTAAGTATGGGGACTCCGGGCGGACACCTCATTACTGATGACACCTACCAGAATTACAGGATTGAAGTACAATATCGTTTTTCTGATAAACCGGGTAACTGTGGTATATTGGTACATGCATCAACACCAAGGGCGCTTTATGGAATGTTCCCAAAATCAATAGAAGTACAGATGATGAACCAAAATGCGGGTGACTTCTGGTGTATTGAGGAGGACATTACTGTTCCGGACATGGAAACCAGACGCGGACCTAAGGAAAACTGGGGTGTGAATGGCGATAAACTACGTAGAATCAAAAAACTGACTAGCTATACCTTGGAAAATCCTGTGGGTGAGTGGAACAAGATGGTGGTAGAATGCGTAGACAATAATGTAAAAGTATGGGTTAACGACAAACTGGCTAATTACGGAACTAATTGCACAGCCAAAAGCGGACAAATTGCCTTGCAAGCTGAAGGGTCTGAAGTTGAGTTTAAAAAAGTTGTTCTTAAACCAATAAAAAAACTGAGCAAAGACTAATTCCTATTATTTATCGTTGTTGTAAATGTAAAATCCTTTTATTTTTTGTTTCTAAATCAAGTACTTTTGCAGCATGAATACCGAATCTACACCCGAAAAAAAAGCAGCTGCACTAAAATGGCTGAAAAAAGTTGGCGTTTGGGGATTTTTATTTTTCCTGGTAAAGGGGCTTGTATGGCTTGCTGTGGGGTATTGGGTGATTAAATAAGCGCCTCTTACCTTGCTATTTAGTTTAAACAACAGGGAGAAACACAAATAATATTTTGATTTTCAATAAATTACATTACCTTTGTTACATATTTAAATAATAATATAATGCAACAAGGAACAGTAAAATTTTTCAATGAAACAAAAGGTTTTGGATTTATCATACCAGCTAATGGTGATGCCGAAATTTTTGTTCATTCTTCAGGCTTAATTGATAGCATTCGTGAGAATGATTCTGTAAGCTATGACATCGAGCAAGGTAAAAAAGGCTTGAACGCAATTAATGTTAAGATTAGCTAATCAAAATATTTATAAATTGTTAAAAACATCCACCCTAACAGGTGGATGTTTTTTTTTGACCCTCCTATTGCATACCGTTGTGTAATTTTGCGGCAGAAAGCTATTTCTTTATATATAGCTTCGTTATACTAATACATTTATACATATGGAAACTATAAATCATAAAACAGCTTTAATTACAGGTGCAGGTAAAGGTCTGGGTAAAGCCGTCGCACTTGCATTAGCAGCCGAAGGCGTAAACCTGGCATTAGTGGCCAGAACTACAGGCGATCTGGTGAAGGTGGCAGAACAGGCTAAACAAATTAATCCGGCCATTAAAGTAGTGTACGCAACTGCTGACGTATCTAAAATCGAAGAAGTTAATACAGCATGTGCTAAAATTTCCGCTGAAATAGGTCAGATCGATATTCTGATTAACAATGCAGGTACCGGTAAATTCGGCAAGTTCCTTGATCTTGAAGTTGATGAGTGGGAGAATATGGTAAAAACAAACCTGTTTGGTCCCTATTACTTCATCAAACAGATATTACCTCAAATGCTGGAACGTAAAAGCGGTGATATCGTGAATGTTGCTTCAACCGCAGGACTAAAAGGCGCTCCTTTAACAAGTGCTTACAGTGCATCTAAATTTGGGTTGATCGGCATGTCGGAATCACTAATGCAGGAAGCAAGAAAATCTAATATCCGTGTATTTACGCTTACTCCAAGTACTATTGCAACAGATCTTGCAATTGACAATAAACTTACGGATGGCAATCCGGATACAACTTTGCAACCAGAAGATTTCGCGGAATTGTTAGTAGCACATTTAAAATTGCCAGCCAGAGCATTGGTTAAAGATGTGAGCCTTTGGTCAACAAACCCGTAAAAAAATAAACTAAGCGTTCGTCATCCTGAGTTTAGCTCAGGATGACGATAGCATCAATTCAGCGAAACGTAAAGTTCATTTTGTGTTAACCACTTCCCCTTTACTTTACGCCACATAGCGGCGTAATTACCGTGGTACTTATCATTTTTATAATTCCAGGTTCCACTTTCCCAGGCAGTGTCACCAGTATGACTAATAGTAATAGTGTCAGGAATACGTTCAAACAATGGACTGCTATTGGAAAACATGTATGTCCAATCAGCCGCAATTTGTGCTTTACCTATGGTGCAACTGCCATCACCAGCAATCTGCACAAAATCTTTCATCCAGTGTTTTGAGACCCCTGCAACGTCTTTTTTTGCTATACAGCTATTGGAATCAAGTCTTGCTTGTTTAATTAATAAAGTATCTGTTGAATCCATTACACTAATATTGTTATCTCCATGCTTTTCTCAGAAAACGAAGCCAGTTACCATGCATCAGATTTTCAACATCAGCATCTGAATACCCTCGTTTTTTAAACAAGGTAGGGATTTTCTGAAGATCTGCAATAGTTTCCAGGTCATAAGGACATTGTTCTTTACCAAAAGCACCATCTAAATCTGAGCCTATTCCAACATGAAGGGTATTTCCCGCAATCTGGCAAATATGATCGATATGGTCAACCATAACTTCCAGACTACAGTTCATATCTTTAGGAGTGGATTTACCACGAACCCAGTTTGGCACCATCATCCATGCATCCAAAGCCCCACCTATTACAGCATCTCTATCTATAAGTGCTTTAATTTGCTCATCACTAAATTGACGGTTATGATTTACCAATGCCCTACAATTGTTATGAGAAGCCCATACATGTCCATTAAAATGATCTAATGCTTCCCAGAAACTATCATCGCACAAATGCGTAGCATCGAGAATGATATTGAATCGCTCCATTTCCTTTAACAACTCATGCCCTTTTGGCCCCATAAGGCCGGTCGCATCAGTACCCTGCGCATACCTTCCCGGACCATAATGTGCTGGTCCTATTGCCCGCAATCCGTTGCGATAGGCTTTTTCCAGATGTCCAATACCTACTATTGAATCCGCACCTTCCAGACTTAAAATATAGCCAATGGGCTTTTTGGCATCAGTGGTATCGGCTGTCCATAAATCAATGTGCTTGTCCAGGCTTTCCAGATTGTTAATCTGTACCATCTCTCCTTTCTCTTCCATTGCCTGGTACCAGGCCAACTGTCCTTGTGTTTGGGCCCAGGCCTGTTCAGGCGAGTGCCATCCTGGCAAATTATTTCCGGGTGCTACAAAACGGGCAATCTGTGTAGCCACTACTAATCCTATTTTTCCATTTCTTAGTTCCGGCAAGGAAACTACCGCCTTAGCCCGATCTGGTTTATCTGTTAAGCCTTCTTCACGCTCATTAATGGAAGCAACCGGTAAAGTCAAATCCCTGTTCCATTCCAATGCATTCATGCTTAAATCTAAATGGGCATCTATTGTAAACATATCTTATACATTGATTTCTTAGATACTGATTTTCCTTTTTCTTGAAGTGATTTCCCAGTTTCCGTTAATTTTATGTTGATGCACGGTAGTAGCAACATCATATAAAGCTACAGTAGGACAAATATGAATAGGTAGACCATACAAAACATCGCCGAGTTTAAATCCATGTCCCTTTGGCATTTCCAGCACAAGATGTTCTTCACTCTGTCCGATTATTTTTGCTTCAGGCGCATTAATAAACGAGACTCTTTTGCTCAATTCATTTTCTGCCGCAACAGACTTATGTCCCAGATCAACAGTTACTTTAGTTTCACCAGGCAAAGAGATTATTCTACTTACTAAAACTGCCGCTACAAAATATTTTTGCTCTGCGCAGGCATGCAGATAGCCATTATCCCATAAAATAAAAGTACCAGGGCTACATTCTATATACTCCTGAGCCGCGTAAAAAGGAAAAGTTGGTGTACCCCCTGCAACAATAACCGGTGCAGGTAGTCCACAACCAAAAATCTTGTCGTTGAACCGTTGAATAGAATTCCAGGCTACCTGCCACTTTTCCCTCCGCTCTGCAAGTGTACCATGGATATGACCATCATAACCATGAAGTCCGAGTACATGGATCCCAACAATAGCGTTCATTTCCTGATAAAGCGCAAGTGCTTTATCATCAGGTAATATACCAGTCCTGTTCATTCCCAGATTAATATCAAGGAATACATTGATTTTAATACCAGCTTTCACAGCAGCCAGAGAAAGTGCTTTCAACGCATCAGCATTATCAACCAAACAAGAGAACTTTGTTAACGGAAAAGTATCAACCAACGTAATGTATCTCCATATTTTAGGGCCTACAGGCTGATAAGACAACAGAACATCTGCAGCACCACATGTCCCAAGCATCTCTGCCTCAGCTATTGTAGCACACTTAAACTTAGTTATACCGGCATTGATCATTAACCGGCAAACTTCTGCACTCTTATGTGTTTTTACATGTGGTCGCAACCGATCAACCGAATCAATACTGTTTTTTAGTAGCTCTATATTGGCTAAAATCCGATCTGTATAGAAAACCAAAGCGGGAGATTCCAGCTCATTTACCCCATCTATTTCGTACCAGGTTTGTTCAACCGGTATACCAAAGCTAGTCATGGAGTTCAAACAAGGCTTCAATTTCCACTGGAATATTATCAGGCAAGGAGCCAAAGCCTACTGCACTACGGGTACCGATTCCATTTTCTTCACCCCAAACCGCGGCAAAAAGCTCACTGCATCCGTTGATTACAAAAGGATGTTTTTCAAAATCAGGTGTACAGTTCACCATACCCAATACCTTAATTACGCGTTTTACCCGGTTCAGGCTTCCCAGGTTTGTCTTTATTGTGGAAAGCATGGTTAAGCCCACTTGTCTTGCTGCATGCTTACCTCCTTCCTTATCAAATTCAATACCTATACGTCCGATAATTAAGCTTTTATCGTCATTAACCGGACCATGTCCAGATAAATAAAGGTATTTACCATCAATTACATAAGGTTTGTAAACACCTAACGGTGTTGGTGCCGGGGGCAATGTTAATCCCAATTGATCAAATTGCTTATCTGCATTAAAAATTTCCATATCTATTTAAATAAGTTGATTTAATAAAAGTACACCTGCCAACCCCACAATTCCGACAATAGATTCCATAGCTGCCCATGATTTAAATGTATCCTTCATGTTTAAATTAAAATACTCTTTAAACATCCAGAAACCCGCGTCATTTACGTGTGAGAACATCAAACTACCTGCGCCAACAGCCAAAACCATCAGGTTTGGGTTTACCTGCGCAGATACCATTAAAGGTAAGATAATTCCAGCAGTTGTTAATCCTGCTACGGTTGCTGATCCAACACAAAAACGAATAATTGCAGCAATTAACCAACCTAAAAACAGTGGTTGCATATCCCAATCCTTTAAAAGCATAGCAATCTGGCCATTCACACCACTATCTACCAATACTTGCTTAAGTGCACCAGAACCACCAATAATTAGTAAAATCAAGGCTACATCCTTAATCGCCTCCGCATATATGTTCATGATTTCAGGCATTTTTTTACCCTGAAAAATACCGAGTGTAAAAGTTGAAATAATGAGCGCCACCAACATAACTATAGTGGGACTTCCCGCAAAAGCAAAGAAGCGTGCTGTTGCTGTATCCTGATTTTCGGAAAGTGTAAATACTGTAGCGCCAATCAGTAACAATACAGGTAATAACGCAGTGAAGAAACTGTTAAACGCGCCAGGCAGCTCAGCTTCAGATTTATCCGCTGACACGAAGGTTGTTAATGGCGCCGATGGAATATTTTTTAGCATTCTTGAAAAAATTGGCCCGCCGATGATGATCGCTGGTACCGCCACAATTAAACCGTACAATAGCGTTAAACCCATATTCGCATTAAACTGTATGACCAGGGCCGATGGAGATGGATGCGGGGGTAAAAAGCCGTGTGTAACGGATAAAGCTGCGAGCATAGGCAAACCAATATAAATAGCAGGAAGCTTGTATTTATATACGATGGAAAAAATTAGCGGTATCATGAGCACAAACCCAATCCCATAAAACAAGGGAATTCCAATCAAAAAACCAGTGGCAACAACTCCCCATTGAATATATTTCTCTCCGCATAACTGCATCATGGACGATGCGATTCTTTGTGCAGCACCACTTTGGGCGACTAGCTTCCCCATCATTGCACCTACAGTTAAAATGACCACTAATGAACCCAGCACATCACCTATCCCCTTTTCAACCGAGGCTGCAACTTTGTTTAATGGAATCCCAAGCAGTATACCTGCCAGTATAGATACAACAAGGAAAGAAATAAATGCATTGATCCGAAAGGCCGAAACCAATATGATCAATAAGAGAATACAGGATAAAACTATAATAATAGTCATATATACCTAGGTTTAATGTTAACATAAACTTTATGAACATACAAGAAAGTCTTTGGATTAATCCGGAACGTTCCCGGACAATGCTCCAAAAAAGTGGAAAAGGGAATTAAAGAAAAACCCATAGGGTTATCCTGTGCTTTTAAAGAAAAACTAAAAAGCATAATAATCCCGAAAAAAATTGAGGAGAAGAGAGACTTATTCATTATAATCTGTTTGCGACTACAAATTATAAAAAAATACCACTTATAAAAAGTAATTATAAAATATTTTCTTTTAGTTATTCTGAATCATACGTATTTCAACTAATTGACTTTCAAAAAGATTCCGTAAATCCACTCAAAAAAACAGCACATGAGGTATTTTAAAACTTAAATATGATTAAGTTGTTTAACTTATACTAATTGAAAAGAAATGGGACTATTTAAAACAGCATTAATAGGCGCCGCCGTTTACGGCGCCTTTAAATATCTTACAAAAAAAGATATTAGTGGTCGTTCAATGGTAGACGACATTAAGGATAAAGCTCCGGAATGGATGGAGAAAGTAAAAAATGTTAAAAATGAGTTCCAGGCAGGGCTGGAACGTCAGCGACATTAAAGCAAATTCTGCTTTTTCATAAAATCCAGTTCCTCTTTAGTAATATGGTCATCGTCAATAGCAGGCGCGGCTGTAGTTTCTGCTACTTTTAACTCATCCATAATATCTACAAAATTCTTGTAGTTGGCACCAGAAGTAGGTTTAATGATAACAAAAAGTGATTTATTGGGGTTATCTGGATTTGCGGCCTGTACTTTAAGTTTATTTGCCATAATGGATTCTCTTATCCTGTCAAATTCTTCTATTACAGGCTGACTCTTTCCAACTTCCCCCATATACCAGGCTACTTTATTATTTTTACCCAATAAAATAGTCATGGAACGGGATGCCGGAACAGGCTCCTGAACTTCGTCTATTGGTTCATCTGGCTTGGTAACATCCATTGCTACCGGTTTAGACAATGAAGTGGTGAGCATGAAAAAAGTAATCAGCAAAAATGCCAGATCAACCATTGCAGTTAAATCAACTTTAGGTACTGCTCTTCGGTTTCGGGAAACGCTTAACTCGGCCATAATCTTTTTGTTTTAGGTTTGCTAGATGATGCGGCATATCTGTATTTTCCATAAAAACTTATTAGTCTTTTCTATATTCGTATTCTTGATCTAAGCTATAAAATGAAATGAACAACATCGTCATATTAACAGGTGCCGGCATTAGTGCGGAGAGTGGAATTAAAACATTCAGAGATTCCGACGGACTATGGGAAAACTATCGTATAGAAGATGTAGCAACTCCGGAAGCCTGGGAACGCAACCCCCGGTTGGTCCAGCAATTTTACAATGAACGTCGTAAATCGGTACTGGAAGCGCAACCTAATGAAGCTCATAAGGCATTGGTAAAACTGCAGGATCGATATAATGTTCAGATCATCACGCAAAACATAGACGACTTACATGAACGTGCAGGCTCAAAAAATGTATTACACTTACATGGAATAATCACACGGTCACAATCAGATATTGATTCGGCTATAACCTACCCTATTGAAGGATGGGAACTTAGTTTTAATGATTTATGTGTTTATGGCAAACCATTAAGACCACACGTAGTCTGGTTCGGAGAGGCAGTCCCTAATATGGATCCAGCAATACGGCTCTGCAAAAAAGCCGACATACTTATTGTAATAGGCACTAGCTTACAAGTCTACCCTGCTGCTGGCTTAACCCAATATACTCCAAATCATGCCTTAAAATACATCGTAGATTTAAATATACCTTATATAGCTGGTGGAAATCAGATAAAAAAGATTGAACAACCGGCAACAACCGGCGTTCCAATGCTGGTTGACGAACTGTTAAAGCGATCTGTTTAATATTCTTCAAGAACAGCTTTATAATCATGTAATTAATTTGTCAGATCGCATTTAACATTTTTGATTTTAAAAAATAACATCGTAATATTGCGATACAAAAACTATGGGACTCACTAAAACCGAAATATTTACAACTGAGCAAAACCAGCTGGCCCAATTGCTAAAAGCTATGGCACATCCTGCAAGGATAGCCATACTAGAGCAAATTATTTCTGCAAACGCCTGCATTTGCGGCGATCTGGTGGAAGAACTTGGGCTTGCACAGGCAACGATCTCTCAGCATCTAAAAGAGCTTAAAAACGCCGGAATTATCCAGGGAACTATCGAAGGCGTTAGTGTATGTTATTGTATTAACCCGGCCACCTGGCGACTATTGGAAAACCAGATTGGCGCTTTCTTTAAATTATATAAAGGTCCGGCAAATTGCTGTTAACCTTTTTTTAACCACATCAATCGTAAAATTGCAATATATGAATACTCAAGAATTAACAACATGGCAGACCTTTAAAGCCAGTTTAGAACAAAATCCAACGCTCACCCTACAATTTCAATATGCTCCAGACAAATGGGTTGACGCCTCCTATCATATCACGGAGATAAAACAAGCACCCATCGTTTCAGTAGATTGTGGTGGTGTCGTGAATTCCTGGACAGAAATCATAGTGCAACTATGGGAGCCAGAGATTAAGGATAGCGAAAGGGCTATGCAAGTTAACAAGGCATTATCAATTGTAAAACTGGTTGAAAAATCACTACCACTAAATCCATTGGGCATTGTTAAAATTGAATTTGGCAATTCTCAGTTTGATACCAGGCAAATGTATCCCGCTGCATTTGAAATATCAGGTGAGAACCTTGTAGTAAACCTAATACCGGATGCTACACAATGTAAAGCCATTAATCGTGGTGGTAGTTGTGGCACAACACCTGAAGGAGACGAATGTTGCACACCTGCAAAAGAGACCTATATTGAAAAACCAAAAATTCAACTGCAAAACCTCATTGTTGACGGACAAACCTGCACACCTGGTTCTGGCTGTTGTTAATCCAACAGGCATTTGGAAACAAACAATTCAAATAAATGCATCATGATTTTAATAGCATCAACATCAAAAATCAACTTATAAAAGGATGAAAAAAATACTGGTATTGTGTACGGGCAACAGTTGCCGCAGTCAACTGGCAGAAGGATTTTTAAAATACTTTGCCGGCAATAAGGCAGAGATTTATAGCGCAGGGATCGAAACCCATGGTGTAAACCCCAAAGCCGTTGCCACCATGGCTGAAATTGGGATCGATATTTCTGATCACACTTCAAATAACGTAAATGAATATACAGCGATTGATTTCGATTACGTGATTACAGTATGTGACAACGCTAAAGAAAATTGCCCTTATTTCCCTACTGAGGCACAAAAATTTCATTATGACTTTCCAGATCCGGCAAAGGCAACTGGTAGAGAAAAAGAAATTAAAGCTGAATTTGCAAGGGTAAGAGATATGATCAGTTCCTATTGCGCCAATTTTGTAGAGCATAATTTGAATAATTAAAAGACCGTAGTATTAAATGTCGACAACCAATTGTGCTCCTGTAGCAAATCGAAAGCAGCTAAACTTCATTGACCGTTATTTAACTTTATGGATTTTCATGGCAATGGCAGTGGGAATAAGTATTGGTCATTTCATCCCCTCCTCGGCAGACTTTATAAATTCCTTTTCAAGCGGAACGACCAATATCCCACTGGCTATTGGCTTGATTCTGATGATGTATCCTCCACTTGTTAAGGTAAAATATGAAAATATGCGCAGTGTCTTTAAAGATACCAGGGTACTGACTGTTTCATTGATACTTAATTGGATAATTGGTCCTCTATTGATGTTTTTTCTGGCAATTACTTTTTTAAGAGATTATCCTGAATACATGGTAGGTCTGATTCTTATCGGCCTGGCCAGATGCATTGCAATGGTAGTTGTATGGAATGAACTTGCGGATGGGAACCGGGAATATGCCGCAGGACTAATAGCATTAAACAGTATTTTCCAGGTATTACTGTATAGCGTATTCGCTTATATCTTTATAACTATCCTACCCCCCTTTTTCGGAGTAAAAGGACTTGAAGTAAATATCACCATCCTTGAAATTGCAAAAAGTGTAGGAATCTACCTTGGAATTCCGTTTGTAATGGGGATAGTAAGCAGGTACGGACTGATAAAACTAAAAGGGAAGGTCTGGCTTCAAGACAAATTTATCCCTGCGATCTCCCCTCTCACGCTTGTTGCATTATTATTTACTATTGTAATTATGTTTAGCCTTAAGGGAGAACTGATTGTACAAATCCCAATGGATGTTGTCAGGATCGCTATACCCTTAACTATCTATTTCTCTATCATGTTTGTAGTCAGTTTTTTTGCTGGAAAATATTTTGGGGCCGACTATTCAAAAAGTACATCAATAGCTTTTACAGCTACAGGAAATAACTTCGAGCTGGCTATTGCCGTAGCTATTGGTGTTTTCGGCATCAATAGCGGTCAGGCATTTGCTGGGGTGATCGGCCCGCTGGTTGAAGTTCCTGCTTTAATCGCCTTGGTTAACCTCGCTTTTTGGTTTAGAAAGAAGTATTTCTTAAGTAGATAGTTGATCCCATAAATTGTTTGTAGCTTTGTAATCACATTAAAAAACCCTCATGGCAGTATTACATAGAAAAGAAGAGAAAATTGAAGTTGTGCTTAGTAAACTTCCAAAAGATTACACTGATAAGCAATTCGTGGATATGTTTATACAATTGTACTCTAAAGATTGGGGAAAGATTAAAGCAAATTACATCAAACAGTCTCAGGATAAAGAACCCGGCACGATTATCACCATGCCAAAACCAGAAGTCTATTTAAAAAACATCCTTAAAGTATATCTTGAAAATTCAAAATAAAGCGTAGCCAGATTACAACAAGGAATAAGTTATTACAACAAAAAGTCCCATTATGATGCATAATGGGACTTTTTGTTGTATACAAATCATGTACATACGCCATGCTTTGAAAATAAAATATGCCTTCTACGAAGCGGCCTTAGGCGCTAAAGATGCCAGACGCTGAATAGAATGGCTTATTTTATCAATGTTTCAGCTTTAGCCAGTACCGCCGTTAAACCATCCTTGTTCTTTCCACCTGCAGTTGCATAAAATGGTTGTCCACCACCACCACCTTGAATATCCTTAGCAAGTTCACGTACAATTTTTGAAGCATTCAGTCCTTTATCTTTTACCAGATTTTCTGAAAGCATAACTGTTATACCCGGTTTGTCGTCAATTAAAGTAGTAAATACAAGGAACAGATCATCAACCAGATCCTTTACTGCAAAAGCCAGATTTTTAACAGCATCCGCATTAGGCAGCTCTACATGAGTGGCAATCAAATTAACGCCATTAATGGTTTTAAGATGGTGTACTATTTCATGTTTTAGGTTTGCAGACTGCTCCAACACCGCCTTCTCAGCGTCTTTTTTCAATTTGTTATTTTCGTCAATCAAGGCCGCAACTGCCGATGTCAAATCTTTATTTCCTTTTAACAAGGCACGTAACTCATTCAGTTCCCTGTTCTGATCTAAAACAAAAGCTTCCGCTTTATCGGCAGTAATCGCTTCAATACGTCTTACACCTGCAGCAACTGCACTTTCAGAAATGATCTTAAAGTAGCCAATCTGACCAGTTGCTTTCACGTGGGTACCACCGCAAAGTTCTTTAGAGTAATGATCATCAAAAGTAATGACACGTACGAGATCGCCATACTTCTCACCAAATAAAGCAGTTACCCCACTTGATATCGCCTGATCATACGGCACATATCGCTGTTCTTTAAGTGGAATATTTTCTCTGACCTTTTGGTTTACCAGGTGCTCTATTTGGGCCAGTTCATCATCAGTAACCTTGGCAAAATGAGAAAAGTCGAAACGCAAATAATCCGGATTCACCAATGATCCTTTTTGATTTACATGACTCCCAAGCACCTTTTTTAACGCTGCATGTAATAAGTGGGTAGCACTATGATTATCCTGGGAAAGCAAACGCTTTTGCTCATCAATAACAGCCCAGAAATGCCCTTCAAGATCTTCCGGCAAATTATCAGTATAATGCACGATTACCCCATTTTCTTTCTTAGTATCCGTAATTTCCACAAAAAACAGGCGACTATGATCTTCCAGGCGCCCCGTATCTCCTACCTGTCCACCACTTTCAGCATAGAATGGTGTTTTGCTTAACACGATCTGATACTGTTCTTTGCCTTTTGCAATTACTTTTCTGTATTTGATAATCTGAGTTTCTGCTTCAAAATCATCGTAACCTACAAACTCAACCTCCAGATCAGGATTTACCAGCACCCAGTCACCAGTATCAACTGCAGTAGCAGCACGCGAACGTTCTTTTTGCTTCAGTAGTTCTTTCTGATAGCCTTCCATATCAACCATCCAGCGTTGCTCCCGAGCCATTAATTCTGTAAGGTCTATTGGAAACCCATAAGTATCCTGTAGTTCAAAAGCAAACTCACCAGATATAACCATCTGGTCTTTAAGTATACTATATACCCATTGATCGTCAAAAGGTTTTTCAAGTTCGATAGCATTTTCAGCCATCAACAATTCGCCTTGCTTTTTAGTATAATTATCAAATCGTTGGATACCTGTAGCTAAAGTTCTTAAGAAGGATATTTCCTCTTCTAATACCACCTTTTGTACAAAATCCTGTTGTAAAGAAAGTTCATCAAAAACACCTTTAAACTGGTTTGCCAAAACAGGAACCAGTTCATTTAAAAACGGATCTTTTAAATTAAGGAAGGTATAAGCATAGCGTACAGCACGACGTAAAATACGACGAATAACATATCCCGCTTTATTATTTGAAGGCAATTGTCCATCGGCTATAACGAAAGAGATTGCACGAATATGATCTGCCATCACACGCATGGCGATATCTGTTTTTTCTTCTGTCCCGTATTGAATTCCTGCTTTAGCAGCAATAAACTGAATCAAAGGTTGAAAAACATCTGTATCGTAATTTGAAGATTTACCTTGCAATACACGTACAAGACGTTCAAAACCCATCCCGGTATCAACATGCTGAGCTGGCAGTGACTGTAATGAACCATCTTTTAGACGGTTGAACTGCATAAATACATTATTCCAGATCTCAATTACCTGAGGATGGTCGGCATTTACCAGTGTTTTACCTTCAACAGCTTTTCTTTCATCGTCAGGGCGACAATCTACATGGATTTCAGAACATGGTCCACATGGCCCCATATCTCCCATTTCCCAGAAATTATCCTTCTTATTACCTAATATGATCCGTTCTTCCGGAACATACTGCTTCCAAAGGTCGTAGGCCTCTGTATCTCTTGGCAAACCTTCTTTTTCATCTCCCTCAAAAATGGATACATATAATTTATCCTTCGGAATTTTATAAACGTCAGTAAGCAACTCCCAGCTCCATGCAATAGCTTCTTTCTTAAAATAATCACCAAAACTCCAATTGCCTAACATTTCAAACATCGTATGGTGATAAGTATCGATTCCCACCTCCTCTAAATCGTTATGCTTACCCGAAACACGAAGACAACGCTGGGTATCTGTAACCCTTGGATACTTTATAGGCGCCTCTCCTAAAAACAAATCTTTAAACTGGTTCATTCCTGCATTGGTAAACATCAATGTGGGATCATTTTTAACTACAATTGGTGCAGATGCAACGATATGGTGTTGCTTCGATTCGAAAAATTTTAAGTACGCCTGTCTGATTTCCTTAGCTGTCATCCTTCTCTAGATTTATTTTGAGCAAAATTAGCATATTATTATATTATTTAAAGTGAATGTTCCGTTAAAAAGGATCGCACTCTAACTTTATTCAAAAATGAAATATTTTTCAGTTCTACCATTGATACTTGCGGAAGTTTTCCTAAGTTTGAATACTTCAAATAAAAGCTGTAAACAACTAATAATCAATACAAAAATATGCCTTACAAAGAAAGGGAAATAAATAAAATGTATTACACCATGGGGGAAGTAACGGAGATGTTTGGTGTAAACGCATCACAAATCCGTTTTTATGAAAAGGAATTTGATGTACTGCAACCTAAAAAAAACAAAAAAGGAAATAGGTTATTTACCCCTGAGGACATTGATAATTTAAAAATCATCTTCCACCTGGTGGATGACAAAGGCTTCACTTTAAAAGGCGCCAAAGAACACTTAAAGAACAATAGTGGTGAGGTAAAAGAAAACCAAAAGATCATTGCTTCATTAGAAAAACTAAAAGACTTCTTATTAAAACTAAACGAAGGAATTTAATTTAGTCGTTAATATTTTTTTTATCCGATAATTTCTACAGTGATTTGTCTAATTTATACTAATCGCTATGAGATTTCTATGTTTGCTTTTTTGGCTACACTGCAATTTGGCAGCAAACGCTCAGGAAGACGATAAAATAAAAGATGTAATAGAGGCCGTCACAGCACACAACCTGGACGATGAAGACCTTTCTGAGTTATCAGAAAGGTTAACTAACCTTCGCAGACATCCCATAAATCTTAACAAAGCAACACCCGAACAGTTAAAAAGCCTCTTTCTTCTCTCTCCTCTCCAAATCAGCAATTTCTTTGCTTATAGGGCTAAAACCAAATTTATGGATCCTTTGGAACTTCAAGCGATTCCTGGATTTGACATTCAAACGATCAATAGTATCTTACCATTTGTCACCTCAGCCAACCTCAGGGATTACGAGGGACTGAAATTCCACGATATGCTGAATGCAGCAAACCACGACTTAATCTTAAGATACAGCAGTCTGATGCAACGGCAAAAAGGTTTTAACGACTTACCAGGTAGCAAGTACTTAGGGACGCCAGAAAAACTACTTTTCAGATACAGATATAATTATCAACAGATTGTATCGGCCGCTCTGGTTATGGAAAAAGATGCAGGAGAACAATTGTTCAATCGGAAAACCGGAACAGACCATATTTCCGCGCACCTTGCATTATTCAAGCTTGGTAGAATCGAAAAGCTTGTTATAGGCGACTACAGCATGCAATTCGGGCAAGGTTTAACTTTGTGGTCGGGTTTTGCCTTTGGAAAGGGGCCTGACGTAACTAGTGTAGCAGCTAGAGATATAGCCATAAAACCTTACACTTCTGCGAATGAAAGTACTTTTTTTCGTGGACTAGCCAGCACTCTTAGTCTTAAAAAAAATATCTATCTGAGTCCATTTATTTCCTACAGAAGACTTGATGCGAGCTTAAAAGCTTTGCCAGATGGCACGTTCAGTCTTTCAAACATCAATATTAGCGGCCTGCACCGCACACAAACAGAACTAAAAAATCAAAGATCACTATTGCAAAAAGTATACGGAGGAGTATTACAGTATTTAACCGACAACATAAGCATTGGCATAATCGGCTATCAATCCCATTACGAACACCAGTTTGTCACCGGTACACAAGATTACAATAAGCACAGTTTCAAAGGAAAGAAACTTACAAATACTGGAATATACTACAATTACACATTAAGAAACATCTACTTATATGGCGAAATAGGGCATAGTATAAATTCAGGAAAAGCAATGATTAATGGAGCTATGGCTAGTTTATCACCTAAAATCTCATTGGTAGTCCTGCATCGAGGCTACGCCATAGACTATCACAGCTTCTTTAGCAGGGCGATAGGTGAAGGAACCGAAGCTAATAATGAAAACGGTTGGTACACCGGGCTAAACTATAGCCTTATGAGAAATTTAGTACTGTCCGCATACGTAGACCTCTTCAGATTTCCATGGCTAAAATATCGGGTGGACGCCCCTTCGGCAGGACATGAAGTACTCGGCCAGCTCATTTATACAAAAGGAAAAAAATTCAAAGCAACGATACGATTTAAAACCGAACAAAAGCAACAAAATCCAGATACAGAATACAAGGACAACAACTTAGATCTGGTAAACAAAGAGAATTACCGTTTAGAATGGAACTGGAAAATCAACCAAAAGATCAACTTCAATCAAAGAACAGAAATAACTAAATATCAAAAAGGTATAAATAAAAAAGAAATCGGATACATGAGTTATCTGGACTTTAGTCATACTCCGCTATCCTCAAAGATTTCAGCCAATATACGCCTGGCATTTTTCAACACCCCATCTTACAACAGCCGGATTTACGCTTATGAAAACAACGTACTTTACGCCTCGGGATCAGGCGTATATTCTGGAAAAGGATTCCGGACATTTATAAACGCCAGGTATAAGTTATCAAAAAAATTAGATATCTGGGGTCGATACGCACTTTTTTCCTATCAGGATACAGAGACCATAGGATCCGGACTAGAAGAAATAGAAGGCAATATAAAATCAGACGTCAAGTTACAAATCAGGTATCAATTCTGATGAATAATATCCATACGACCTACAAGCAGGAAATTGTATTTGCAAGGATATTGATCCCTTTTACACTAGGCATTATCAGTTTTTATGGAATTAAAGATACCCGTTTTTTAAACTTACTCATCCTGATAAACATAAGTTTATTTACTTACCTTCTTATGGAGAGATTTGTTTATAAAAAGGGAAAAATCACTAAGCACAAAGGTACAAAAGGACTAATACTTCATCTACTACTATATTTTTCCGGAGGATTATCTTCAACATTATATAATCAACATATCCATACTGATTATTATGCATTTAAAAAACAAAAATACTTAAAAATAAGAATTTCTAACGAACCCGAAATCAGACAAAATATAATTCTGTTCAATGCTTTTGTGAGCAAATCAGCGGACAAAAAACAGCCTTTAAACTCCACAGAAAGCGACAGCTTCGTGTTTAAGCCTGCATTTGGAAAGATTAAGCTTAGTATAATGAAAAATACAACTGATTCATGCACTTTGAAATACGGAGACGAGCTGATTATACCCGCAAATTTCATAGAGACACCCCCTGCCTTAAACCCGTCGGAGTTTGATTTCAAAAGTTGGTTAGCTGCAAGAAACATTTACCATCAATCTTTTTTGAATCAGGAACAAATAGTTAAACTAAATACCAATACAGGAAACGCACTACTTCGTTTTGCTATACAACTAAGAAAAGAACAGGTAGACGTTTACCGTAAACTGATTAAAAACAATGATGCGTTTGCTGTAGCCACCACTTTAATATTAGGTTATAGAGCTGATTTAAGTGCTGAAATAATGAACATATACTCGAAAACAGGCACTATACACGTATTGTCCGTATCAGGTATGCATGTAGGCTTATTATATTTTGTTTTGAATTCTTTACTATGGTTCCTAAATAAAACACAAACCGGAAAGATAATAAAAGCGCTTTTTATTCTCTCCAGCATTTGGTTCTACACCCTACTTACCGGCTTCTCTCCTTCTGTTCTACGTGCCTCCATTATGATTTCCATCTTTATTGTCGCCAGAATATTCAGTAAAAATACAAATAGTTATAACATTGTCGCATTTGCTGCATTTTGCTTATTGTTATACAATCCTTTCTTCATTTGGGATGTAGGCTTTCAACTTTCATTTATAGCTGTGATCGGCCTGATTTATCTACAGCCTAAAATCCAGAACTGGGTTCCCATAAAGCACCCCTGGCTGGCTAAAATCTGGAGTATAACCGCCATGTCCTTAGCCGCCCAATTGGCAACCTACCCATTCAGCGTCTATTACTTCCATCAGTTCCCTTTATACTTTTTGGTCAGCAACCTGTTTATCACGCTACCTGCCGCTTTAATTATGTATATTGGAGTAATTATACTTCTTTTTAATTTTAATGCCTTAGGACCGCTATTTGAATGGTTACTCAATTTCACAAATGCTGGCTTAAACCAAATCGCAGGGCTACCTTTTTCGGGAATAACAGCAATATGGCTCAGCAAAGCTGAGCTCATATTGCTTTGCCTATCGCTTATATTATTCATCACCGCCTGGGATAAAGTCAACAAACAACTGCTCTTCACTTCACTTATTACTTTCTTCAGTCTTCAAAGTCTGATTACATATGATAAAATCCAGTCATTCCATCAAAAAAAGACCGTCAGATATGTACTGAAAAAAAATTATGCCTTTGCTGCGATTTCCGCTCATCGAGCTGTCTTGTATACAGACCTTAAGCCAGGATGCAAAATTTATAATCACGCAGTTAAACCAGCGTTAGATCAGCACAGGGTAACTGAAATTACATTCAAAGCGGTAAATGTTACCACAGATTTAAAAGACAATCTTATCTTTGATCAACATAACTGAATATTTGTATGACGGAACCGCTGGTTTTATATGCTGTAAGTGAAAGAATAGCTACACTATCCATTAATCGTCCTGAAAAGCGCAACGCACTAAACCCGGAACTTGTTGCTCAACTTACCGCAGCCTTCGAAAGGGCGAAGGAAGATAAAGAGGTGAAAATTATTATCTTAAAAGCCAACGGCAATACTTTTAGTGCAGGTGCAGATCTCAGTTACCTCCAGCAGCTTCAGCAAAACACTTACGAGGAAAATCTTGCCGATTCGGAAAACTTAAAGAACTTATTTACGACCATCTATTATTTACCCAAGGTAGTTATTGCCCAGGTTGAAGGTCATGCAATTGCCGGAGGATGTGGCTTAGCGACAGTTTGCGATATTATATTTTCCGTCCCGGAAGCAAACTTTGGTTATACGGAAGTAAAGCTCGGTTTTGTACCCGCTATAGTTTCGTGTTTTTTATTGCGTAAGACCAGCGAAACCATTGCAAAGAGAATTTTGCTTACTGGTGCATTGTTTAGCGCTCAAGAGGCTTTAAACTACGGTTTAATCACTTTTGTAACAAGCAGGGAGGATATCGGTCTTAATGTAAAAAATTTTGCATTAAGTTTGTGTAATGAAACTTCTGCTAATTCGTTAATGGTTACAAAACAACTTATCGGCCAGACAACCAATCCTGATCTCGACAGGAGCCTATCAGAAGCTGTGCGGATCAATGCCAGGGTTAGGGAGACGGAAGACTTCAAAAAAGGTATTGCTGCCTTTATCAGCAAAGAAAAAATTAACTGGTAAACTAAATTATTATTTAAAAATATGTTTAAATCGATCAAAACTGGAGTTCTGGCTATTATTTTAATAGGAACTGCGATTATAGCTAAAGCCCAAAAAACTTTTGAAGCCGGAACAATTATTTACGGTGTTGAATACCTCCTAACCGATGAACAAAAAAAGACGATTGATACATCCATACTACCCTCGGAAAGTAAAGTTGAATTTAACGGAAGCCTTGCTAAAGTTCAGGTAGACATGGGCTTGGGGATTTTAAAAATAATTAACGATGCATCTGTTAACAATGCTCTTATTCTGGTAGATATCCCGATGTTACAAAAACAATACGCAGCAAAAATGTCTAAAGAGGATCTGGATAAACAAATGGGCTATTTAATATTCAGCGATTTTAAGGCAACCGGAGAAAAGCAGAACGTTGCAGGTTACAATACAGAAAAATATACCTACAAAGACAATAAAGGCGCAGATTATGAATTATGGGCTACAACAGAAATAAAACTACCGAAAGGCGCTACCCCTCGTGGTTTTACGGAATTAAAGGCCACAGCTATTAAATTCATGAATATACAAGATGGTGTTAAAACACTTACAACTTTAAAAAACATCCAGAAAGGAAATGTTGGACCGTTTTCAATTGAAGTTCCAAAAGGATATGAGTTAAAAACGATAGCTGAATTAAACGCTTTGAGGGGCGGCAACTAAGCCTTTTAATATAATGCTAAAAAGTCTTCTTTTCTTTCTTCGCTTCTTCTTATTCTGGCTGTTATTTTTTTTCATCGACCGCCTCATATTCATACTCATCTATCATCAAAAGCTAGCTAATGTACCCTTTGGGGAAACAATAGCCAGTTTTTATCATGCTATCCCCTTAGATCTATCCATGACAGCCTACATCGCCGTTATTCCACTTTTAAGCTATATTTTCTGGCTTTTAAATGGCAAAAAGGTAGTCGAACTAAAGTGGATATCTGTATATAACCTTATACTGGTATTCATTTGCAGTGTGTTGTCGGTTGTTAATTTCAATATTTATCGTGAATGGGGAAGTAAAGTAAATGCAAAAGCCATGAGTTTTGCATTATCTTCACCAAAAGAAGCCATGGCTTCCAGTGCATCTTCTCCCCTCGGTCTATCTATATCCTTATTGATCCTTTTAGCTGTCGTAGGTTTTTTTCTGCAACGTTATGTGGTTTCAAGAAAACTAAACTTCACAGCAACCCCTATCTGGTTAAGAGCTATAGTTTGCTTTGTTTTAGTTGCAGCAAATTTTTTATTGATCCGTGGTGGACTGGGTGGATCACCAATTACACAAAGTATGGCTTATTTCTCGAAAGAGCAATTGTTAAATAATGCCGCTGTAAATACAGAATGGAACCTCATATCAAGTGTCCTGGCTGCTAAAATGACTAAAAAGAACCCTTATTTATATCTGGATAGTCAAAAAGCCAGTAGCGATGTTAAAACCCTGTATACCTCAGTAAAAGACACTACTATTAATATTCTGAATACCAAACGGCCTAATGTTGTTTTGGTTATTATTGAAAGTTTCACTGCCGACTTAACAAAAACCCTTGGCAATGAAGATGGCATTACACCTCATTTTGATTCTCTCATCAACAAAGGTGTTCTATTTACAAAGATCTACTCTCCTGGTAACCGCACAGATAAAGGCTTAATTGCAACACTTGCAGGCTTTCCTACCCTCGGAACAGGGAGTATCGTTAAATGGCCTGAAAAAATGCAGAAAATACCGGCCATCTCTCAGTCACTATATAAAATAGGTTATAAAACCTCCTTTTTCTATGGTGGAGAATCGGAATTCGACAATTACAAAGCTTTTATCCTAAGTCATGATTACCAGAAGCTGACTGACAAGAATAATTTCACAGGTAACGAAATGAAGTCACGTTGGGGAAGATTTGACGAAGTAGTATTTGACAGGCAGCTGAACGAACTTAATAAGGAAAAACAGCCTTTCTTTTCTACCATTCTGACCCTTACCAACCATGAGCCTTTCGAAGTGCCGGGAGCATCTAAGTACGGAAGATCTGATAATGTAGCCAAGTTTAAAAGTACCGCCTATTACACTGATTCATGTATCAATGTATTTATCAGCAATGCAAAAAAACAAGACTGGTACAAAAACACTTTATTTGTATTCGTAGCCGACCACGGGCATTTATTACCAAAAAACAGTTACGATATATCAACTCCTCAACGTTACCACATCCCACTCTTGTTTTATGGTGATGTAATTAAAGACGAGTTTAAAGGATATAAGTTTAATAACGTTGGCAGTCAGACCGACCTGGCAGCAACCTTACTTGCTCAACTCGATCTTCCAACTAAACAATTTGAGTGGAGTAAAAATCTATTAAATCCTTACAATAAGTCTTTTGCTTTTTTTAGCTGGGATAATGGAATGGGCTTTATTGATAACCAGCAATGTGTTACATTTGATAATGTAGGTAAAATGATCTTGTATAACAGTGATGAGAAGAACACTGCATATACTTCAAAAACACTTGATCACGCTAAGGCGTACCTACAAACTGTATATCGTCAATTTATAGAACTTTAATAAAATGAACTTCAGAAACATCATTTTTAAGCTGTCATTAGTCGTACTTATAGGCTTTTACGGGAAAATTTCTGCGCAAACAAAACCTGAACTCAGGTGGGCAAAAGATGGTAATGCTTATTATGAGCTGATGGATGGCGAATTGGTTTCCGTTTCACTTCCAGCTAATGAACGCAGTATTGTTGTTGGCCGCAACTTACTTTATGGTAGCGGAACTAACCCTGGCAGGATTGTCGACTTCGATATATCCGAAGATGGCACTAAAGTACTCATTTACACCAACAGCAAAAAAGTCTGGCGTTATGAGACCAGGGGAGATTACTTTGTAGCCGATTTAAAAACCAACACACTTACACAGGTAGGAAAAGACAAACCAGCTTCATCGTTGATGTTCGCTAAGTTTTCGCCAGATGGTAATAAAGTGGCTTATGTAAGTAAACACAATCTGTATGTGGACGACCTGCAAACGAAAAGCAGCAAGGCTTTAACTACTGACGGGACAGACAGAATCATCAATGGAACATTTGATTGGGTATATGAAGAGGAATTTGATTGCAGAGATGGCTTCAGATGGAGTCCAGATGGCCAATCTATCGCCTACTGGCAAATCGACGCAAGGAAAATCAGAAACTTTCTGATGATCAACAATACGGATTCTATTTACGCATTTACCATTCCGGTTGAATACCCTAAAGTTGGACAGGATCCCTCGTCCTGCAAAGTTGGTATTGTTAATATCGCTAGTGCACAAACAAAATGGTTAGACATTCCTGGAGATAAAATTCAAAACTACATACCAAGAATGGATTGGATCCCCAATACCAATGAAGTGATTTTACAACAACTGAACAGAGAGCAAAATGTAAGTAAACTTTTTGTAGCCAACGCCGCAACAGCAACAGCTGAAAATATCTATACTGAAACAGACAAGGCCTGGATAGATGCTGCAAAAGAATGGAAATGGATAAATCAGGGTAAAGAGTTTATCTGGTTAAGCGAGAAAGATGGGTGGCGCCACGCTTACCGCATCAGCAAAGATGGCAAGAAACAAACTCTAATCACTAAAGGAGATTTTGATATTATTGAAACTGCTCTGGTAGATGAAAAAAACAACCTGTTATATTACATGGCCTCTCCTTTAAATGCTACGCAAAAATACCTGTTCAAGGTAAAACTAAGTGGCGGTGGAAAGCCTGAAATGGTTACACCTTCGATATTGCCAGGCACACACAGTTACGAAATTTCCCCTAATGCTGTATTTGCAAGACATACTTACACCAGTGCTGTTGTACCTCCTATTACAGAATGGATGCGTTTAACGACACTAAATCCACTTACCATGGCAGGTAGTATCACCAATCAACTGGGCAGAATAAAGCCACCTAAAAACCAGGTTGAGTTTTTTAAAATTACAACTGAGGATGGTATTGAATTAGATGGCTGGATGAAGAAACCTGACAATTTCGATCAGACAAAAAAATATCCTGTAGTATTTTATGTGTATGGTGAACCAGCCTCACAAACCGTTACCGATACTTATGGCGCCGGTCGTAATTGGCTATATGCCGGTGATATGCCAAAAGATGGCTATGTATATATATCGATTGAAAACAGAGGTGCTCCCGCTCCAAAGGGGCGCGAATGGCGCAAAAGTATTTACAAAAATATAGGTACACTCAACATCCGTGACCAGGCCATGGCGGCTAAAAAAATTATGGAATGGCCGTTCATTGACAAAGACAGGGTTGCTGTATGGGGCTGGAGTGGTGGTGGTTCATCAACCTTAAACCTGATGTTCCAGTATCCGGAAATCTACAAAACAGGCATTGCTATCGCAGCTGTAGGCAACCAGTTAACTTACGATAACATCTACCAGGAACGTTATATGGGTTCACCCCTGCTAACAAAAGAAGCTTACGTTAAAGGCTCTCCGGTTACTTACGCGAAGAACCTTAAAGGCAATTTACTTTACATACATGGTACAGGTGACGATAACGTGCATTATCAAAATGCAGAAATGCTTATTAATGAACTGATAAAAAACAGAAAAGTGTTTCAAATGATGGCTTACCCAAACAGAACACATAGCATTAATGAAGGTGAAGGCACTTCAGAACATTTATCACTTACTTATACAAAATTCTTACAACAAAATTGTCCTCCCGGGGGAAAAAACAAATAGTAAAAAGAAGCCGCATCAATAAGAATGCGGCTTCTTTTTTACATAAGATTTAGCTTATTTTAGTGTAAATTTACTTACATGATTTTTCTGGAAAATGATTTTTTAAAAGCTTCCTTTAGCAGTAAAGGTGCTGAACTACAAAGTTTGATTTATAAGCAGAACGGAGTCAGTTATATATGGAACGGCGATGCTAATTATTGGGCTAAGTTTAGTCCCGTACTTTTTCCAATTGTAGGTGCACTAAAAAACAATACCTATTACTTTGAGGAAAAAGTTTATGAGTTGCCACGACATGGCTTTGCAAGAGATCATAATTTTGAAGCGTTCCTCATCAGCGATACTGAAGTTGTTTTCAAGCTTTCTCATAACGAGGAAACTTTAAAGAACTATCCTTTTCAATTTATATTACAATTGCGGTACACCCTAAAGGGATCATCATTATCCTGCAAATACGAAGTAACGAATCCCTCTGGCAATAGTTCTTTGTACTTTTCAATTGGCGCACATCCCGCCTTCGCTGTGCCCTTAACAAATAACCTGCAATACACAGACTATTTCCTTGTGTTTAATAATGACCAGGTATTATCAAGTTATAAAATCAACGATAATCTTTTAACTGATGAAACCGTTGAAATCGACTTAAAAGACAGCAAACTCCCATTGAACCACGAGCTGTTTTATGGTGATGCACTGGTTTTCAAATCGCTAAAAAGCGATTGTATCTCCATTTGCTCTGACAAAGACACACATGGCCTTCACTTCAAGTTTAAGGACTTTCCGTTTTTCGGGATCTGGGCTGCAAAAAATGCGAATTTCGTGTGTCTTGAACCCTGGTGTGGTATTGCCGATGGGATAACACACCAACAAGACCTGAAGCACAAAGAAGGGATTATTCAACTCGCCCCACAACAAATATGGGATCGAAAATGGGAAATAACAGTCTTTTAGATTGATGTAAGTAGTGGCAGTTGGATCGTAAACCTTGATCCTTTATCTTTACCCTCACTCTCTGCAAATATTAAACCTCCGTGTGCCTCAACAAGTACCTTTACGATAGACAGACCAAGCCCTGTAGAATTTTCCCCCCCTGTAGGTTGTGCACTCAGGCGTGTAAAACGCTGAAACAATAGTTTTTTATCTTCGATAGTTAAGCCCGGACCTTCATCTTCAACAGAAATAAACACTTTATTATTTGAATTACGTAATTTAACATAAATATTTGTGTTTAATGGAGCATACTTGATTGCGTTGTTAATCAGATTGTCTACAACCTCGTTTAGACGACCTTCATCTGCTTTCACAAAAGCATCCATTTCACTTTCAAAATGAATATTTTGTCCTTTTCTTTCGGCCAAAGGTTGATTCATTGCAACCACATTACTGACCAGATAACTTACATTTAGCTTCACAAGTAAGAGTCTTACTTCACCTGCTTCCATACTGCCCGATTGCAATAGTTCATCTATGATTCGAACCATATTTAAACTTGCAGTTTTAATATGATCACACATGGTATCGACAACATCAGGATCGTGTTTTTTAAGCTTAATAAGATCCGCACGAACAGGTATCGTTGTCAGTGGATTTTTCAAATCGTGAGCAGTGGTATGTAATATTTGATTGTGGCGGGCTACAGAAAGTTTTGAAGTCAGTCTTAATTCAATCTGCTCCATAGCTATATCTCTCAGATCTCTTAAAACCTCCTGCTCATCTACAGTTAATGATCTGGGCGCTCTATCTATAATACAAAATGCCCCTAAATTGAAGCCGTCTTTTGTTTTAAGTGGATATGCTGCATAAAACCTCAGACCAAAGTCGCCCACAACCAATTTGTGTCCAAGCGTTCTCGGATCGACTGCTGCATTTTCAACCTGGTAAAACTCTTCTGATAAAACAACTGTAGTACACAAGCCCTCTTCACGTTCCATTTGCTGTACGTCTAGTCCGTACTTAGATTTGAACCAAACCCGATCCTTATCAACAAAACTAATGATAGCCACAGGCACTTTCATCAACTGAGCAGCAAGCTTAGTTAACTTATCAAAAGTTTTATCTGGAGGCGTGTCCAGTATATCATACTTTAACAAGGCTCTCACCCTTTCTTCTTCAACTGAAATCAGTTCTTGATCTGTGTACGTAGCCATGAGATTCTTAATAGAGATATGATAAAGTTAACATTTGTTCTTTCTTAATGCAAATTATAATATTTACTTGATCACAACAGAACGTTTACTACTTGTATAAGCATTAAAAATACCTAAAGCCCCGTTATTAAAATTAGATACCGGGTTTGAGGGAGCTACCGGAGGCCCTCCTCTACCATTATTTTGTCCTAAACTGTAAAAATAACGATAAACATTACGGTCAATACACTGAAACTCTACGTCTAATTTCTCTCCGGCACCTAAATCTTCTACTTCATAATAAATCACATCCGAAACGCTGTTACCATTATTAAAACGATCTTCGCTCACCATATCCTCCTCAATTTTACCCTTTACTGTTAAAATATAACGGTACTGATTTTGGAAAGCCGCAGGGTCATTATAGTTAACAGCAACATATGTATCTTTTGTGCTAAAAAAATTAAACTGTTTAAATGTAAGTGAATCCAGGACTACGCGTCCTGGCATGGTAGAACTTGCCGTGTAAGTTTTACCTTCCAAAGTAACATTCAATACATACATATTACCAGGCACACCCCTGGTTTTTACACTTTGGTATATCCCTTGCGAAACCTCATTATAAGTGACGGTGCTACCATTTGGTCTTGTTACCACCACTTTCGCGCCGCTAACTCCGTTAAATTTGTTTGGCTCAGTAAAATTATTAGTCCTGGAAATCTTTACCACCTGATTTTCATTTTGATCACTTATTCCTCCATCAATAACCAGAACGGGAGCAGAATTATCCAGTTTCAATTCAATCACCTTTTCACAACCACTTAAAAGCAGTCCTGTGACAAGAGATACAAGCACACATTTTTTTACAATACTCATTATTCAATTAAATCAAGCAAAGATTAAAACTTAAAATTCCAGGTTACCGAAGGTATTATTCCAAATAGTGTTGTTTGTACGGCCTGAGTTCTGGATGGATCATCTGGGTCATCCTTAAAATCAATTGAGAAAGGGTTCTTTCTATTGTACAAATTATATATACCAAAAGACCAGCTCGACTGAAGTCTTCTACCCGGCTTACCTTCAAGCGTAGCAGAAACATCCAGGCGATGGTAATCCGGTGTACGGTAACCATTTTTTTCTGTATAATAGAAAACAGTACGTTCGTTAATCTGATATTTCCCGCTCGGAAAAGTTACCGCATTCCCCGTATTATATACAAACACAGAAGAGAAGGTCCAACGTTGGCCTGCCTTGTAAATACCTACAATAGACAAATCATGTGTTCGGTCTTGTTTGGCGTAAAACCAGCGACCACCATTAATGGCGTCAAACTGGCGCTGTGTACGCGACCAGGTATATCCAACCCAGCCATTAAATTTACCAAACCGTTTTTTAAAAAATAACTCCAAACCATACGCTCTACCATCTCCATATAGTAAATCTGCTTCTACATTTCCATTGCCCCGCAAATCGGTACCACTTCGATATTCTATCTGATTTTGCATCCATTTATAATATATTTCGGCAGAAAACTCATAATTATCATCGTTAAAATTCCTGAAATATCCGGCAGCAATCTGATCCGCAATTTCTGGTTTTACATTATTGCTGTTCATAATGTAAAGATCTGTTGGCGAAGTCGAAGTGGAATTAGACATCAGATGAATATTTTGTACGTTACGTGTATATGCTGCCTTTAACGAACTGGAACTGGTAAGCTGATAACTAGTCGATATTCTTGGTTCAAGATTAACATAGCTTTTTATAATTTCTCCAGACTTATAAGGCACCTCACCAATGGTGTTACCTTCCGCATCATAAGATTTGATATTCGCTGGTCCTATTAATAAAAAACTGCTTAGACGTAAACCATAAACAAGATTCATACGTTTGCTTACCGACCATTCGTCAGAAATATATGTGGCTAAGTCTAATCCTTTGCGGTTTTCAAAATTAGTTTCATTTACACTTGAACTTTCTGTTGCTGTTAACCTCCCGGGTGCTATGGTATGATGAATTGCATTAACACCAAACTTTAAATTATGATTGTTACTGAGACTGTATTCGAAGTCCTGTTTTAAATTAAAGTCTTTAATAGAAGAGTTGACTTCAAAATTATTCTCTTCCATAAAGTTCTGAATCACATAATTGTAATTACTATAGATTAAAGAAGTGTTAGAGAAGAGCCTGTTGCTAAACAAATGATTCCAGCGGAGCGTGACTGTACCGTTTCCCCAGTTAAAGCCAAAAGTCTCGGAAAGTCCTAACTTATCCCTACCAAAGTACCCTGAAAGATAGAGTGTATTTTTTTCGTCCAGCTGATAATTTGCTTTTGCATTCAGGTCATAAAAAAAAAGAATATTGCCATTTACAGCACTATCTGATGACAGCGCCAAAAAAGCATCCATATAGGTTCTTCTTGCACTTACCATAAACGATCCTTTATCTTTTACGATCGGTCCTTCCACCTTCAAACGTGATGAAATCAGTCCAATTCCACCTTCAGCTGTAAATGTTTTTCTATTTCCATCATTCATTTTAATATCAAGTACTGATGCCAGTCGGCCACCATATTGCGCCGGCATGCCTCCCTTATATACGCTAACGTCTTTTATCGCGTCGGAATTAAAAGTAGAGAAAAATCCAAGTAAGTGCGAAGCATTGTAAACAGGTGCCTCATCTAGTAGAATAAGATTCTGATCGGTAGAACCTCCTCGTACATAAAAACCGCTATTCCCCTCTCCTGCTGATTTTATTCCCGGAAGGAGCTGTAACGTTTTAAGGACATCCCGTTCCCCCAATAGAACAGGTATATTGTTAATTTCCTTGACGTCAATTTTCTGAAGCCCCATTTGTGGACTACTTACGTTTTCATTTCTTTTCGTTGCTGATATCACGACCTCATTGAGCTGATTGTCTTCTTCCAAAACAAAATTAAGCCTGGTATCCTTACTAATCTTAATCTTCTGTATGACCGTTTTATAGCCAATAAAACTAACTGCTATTTCATATTCACCCTCCTGACTCATAATGGAATAAAATCCATAGGAATTCGTCATTGCCCCTGAGTTAGAAGTACCTGTTAATTTAACACTGGCCCCGATTAATGTTTCGCCTGTTTTCTTATCAGTTACATTTCCATTAACAATACGTTTATTTTGAGCAGATACAAGACCGATTTGAGTAAAAAAAATAAACAGGATCAGAACAAGGCTATTGGTATTTGGCATAATTACATCATGAATTGTAAAAATAGAAAGATTTCCGGTACCTTACATGTTATGAAAGAATTCTATTGGTCTTATCAGCAAACAAATTTTCGCGGAATCAAATGGCAACCGGAAAAATTCAACAAGGTAATGATCATTGTTCACGGAATTGGAGAACATATAGGGCGTTATGACCATGTTGCGACATTCTTTATGGAGCAGGGTTTTGCTGTTGTGGGTATCGATCATTACGGTCATGGTAAAACTGACGGACTTCCAGGAGCTTCCAGAGGCCTCGAATATATGTTCGATTATCTGCAGAAATTTTTGCTTCATGTCAAAACAGAATTCAATAAACCGGTAGTAATGTTCGGACACAGCATGGGTGGTGGCGTACTGACCGGCTTTCTATTAAAACGTCAACCAGAAATACTGGCGGCTGTTATTTCAGCCCCAGCCCTCATTATCGGTACACGTCCGGGCCCTTTACTCAAAGGGGTACTAAAAGCTATTACTTCAATTGTGCCGAACGTTCGCATTCCTCAGGGTCTCGATATCAACAAAATATCTCACGATCAGGCAGCAGTAGAAAAATTCAGAAACGATCCATTGCGACACGGAAAAATCAGTTTTAGACTGGCGAATGATATGATTCAAAATGGTACCTGGTGTCTTGAACACGCAAGCGAGTTGCATGTTAAAACACTATTAATTCATGGCAATGCTGATGAGTTTACCGCCATAGAAGGGTCAAGGCAATTTGCAGCGTCTGCCCCTAAACAACTACTTACTTTTAAGGAATGGGATAACCTGTATCACGAAATGCATAATGAACCGGAAAGCAATGAGGTATTGAACTATGTTATGAACTGGCTAAAGCTACAGAACTAATAAACCTTAGCTATTAACCAGCGGGTAAACACTGACCCACCCACTGGTTAAAAGTACACCATCTTAAAGCGTACTACTCCTTTAATTCAAATCGTCGAATAAATGGCTAAGATCCACATTATGTGCATCCTCCATCTCACTTAACACAAAAAATGTTGTGATGTTGCAAACACTATTAATATTAGACAAAGTATTGATCAAAAAATGATGATAGTCCTGCATATCTTTAGCCACCATATGGAGTAAAAAATCAAACATCTCATTTACATGATAGCAATTGTAAACCTCAGGAATATCTTTTATTTGTTCAGCAAAATAAGCCAGGTTTTCATTATTATTTTGAGATAAACGAACGCCTGTAAAACAAACTAAATTCTTATTTACCATACTCTTATTTAAAATAGTTATATATCGCAGAATATAACCATCACTTTCCAGACGTCTGATTCTGGCACTTACAGCACTAGCTGATAAATGAATTTTATGCGAAATTTCCCGTGCACTAATTCTCGCATTCTTTTGTAACTGGACCAATAGGTTAAGGTCGAATTTGTCTAATTTGAAAGCCATATAATTTATTGTTGTATGGTGGCAAGTTAAATGAACTCCATTATAAAAAAAACTGTCTGTAGATACTTTTTCGCTTCACTTTTCTTCTTAGCATACTCTCCTCTAAGTCTGCTCAGATAAGAAGGTTGCATACCAAGAAAACTCGCTATGTGTTTAATTGCAAAATATTGTTCTATTTCGTTTCCAAAAAACTTTAAGAACTCCCTGTACCTTTCTCTTGGTCTCAACTTCAGCATACACATCCTCTTCATTCCTTCCGGTCTATCCCTGGCCAGTATTTTATTGATAAGTTTAATCATTTTCGCTTCATCCAATTCTAAAGCATCAAAATACTCCTTTTGAAAAGGGACAATTACAGTCCCGGCAGCTAACTGAAGATCGAAAACACCTGGTAAATCTAGAAAAACACACTCTCTTACAAATAGTATTTTTCCTGGTTTGCAAAAATCTATTGTGTCTTCCACTTCTACACCATCTTCATTAGTTTTCACCTTAAAATAACGGCCATATCCGGACTGAAGCCAGAATACATTTTTATTCAGCTCCCCTTCCTTCACAAATGTGTGTTTTTTCTTCAAAGTCTGCGCTTCCAATAATGGAGTTTCCATTTCACATAATTTCGATTCCTCACCCAAATGGCGACATAGGTAGGTCAATAAATTTTCACCACCCCTTTTACAATTCATACAATTTTTCTTCTCATTCATGTGTTTTTTTCTTCAGAAATTACGTATGTTTCAACAAAGCATCCACACTAACGAGTAAATTTCTTTTTTAAAAACATAAATTCAATATTTTGGTTTATAAATAAAACATATCACCGTGAATTACAAAACGCTATTTTTAACAGGGCTAATCATTTTATCTGGTGTCACCACCTTCTCTCAGATTAAACAAACGTTTACCTACAGTAAAAAAGACAGTCAGATTTTAAAACTGGATGTATACAGTAATCAGGATCTACGCATAAAAAAGCCGTCTATAATATTTTTATTCGGCGGCGGATTTGTTAAAGGCAACCGGGATGATAGTTTTTACCAACCTTATTTCAAAAAACTGGTAGAGAATAATTACAAAGTCATTTCCATAGATTATCGATTGGGTTTAAAAGGAGAAAAATGGCCAACAGTTTTTAATACAAGTGTACTTAAGAATGCTATATCTTATGCTGTAACCGATCTGTATGATGCCACTGTGTATCTTATTAAAAATGCTGAGGAAATCGGCATTGACACATCAATGGTAATACTTTCTGGTTCTAGTGCAGGAGCTGTAACGATATTACAGGCTGACTGGGAAAAAAGGAACAACACCTCTATTTCCGAGGTGCTTCCTGGTAGCTTCCAATATAAAGGTGTGATTGCTTTTGCAGGATCCATTTTAAGCTATAAGGGCAAACCTAAATACGAAACTCCACCAGCCCCTACCATGATGTTCCATGGTACAGACGACAAAGTGGTTGTTTACAACAAGATAAAATTATTCAACCGGGGAATGTTCGGTTCCAGATATCTGGCTAGCTATTTTAAAAAACAAAAATACCCATATTATTTCGAGTTTGTGCGCAATATGGGACACGAAGTTGCTGGTACACCAATGCATGATAAGCAGGATGAAATTCTCTGGTTCATCCACACTTATATAGGGCAGAAAAAACCATTTCAAATAGAGGTAGAATTCAATAACCTACAGGAAAAAGGTAAATAGTTTTTTATATTTCTTCTAATGCCTTTAAAATGGTTTTATAAATATATGCCAGATCTTCATCACTGATTACATACGGTGGCAATATATATAAGACATTACCTAAAGGGCGTAATACTATACCACGTTCCAGAAAATAGAGATATAAGTTATCCCTTAGCCCACTCAAATATGTAGTATCGTCTCCGGTTTCCCATTCCATAACCAGAATCGTCCCTCTCTGCCTTATGTCTTTCAGCTTAACATGTCCTTTAATGCTTTCAGCAAATGCAGCATGCCTGGTTTCAATTCTTTTTATATTTTTCAAGGTCTCAGGCTTCAGTAAAATATCCAGACTTGCCAATGAAGCTGCACAAGCTACCGGATTTGCCGTGAATGAATGTCCGTGATATAAAGTTTTAAGTTTATCATCACTTAAAAAGGCTTCAAACACCTTACTATTACAAGTCGTTACACCCAGGGGCATAGTTCCGCCAGTAAGCCCTTTAGAAAGACAAAATATATCAGGTTTAGCTGTCAATGCTTCGCATGAAAAATATTTGCCCGTACGCCCAAAACCAGTCATCACCTCATCTGCAATAGTTAAAATTCCGTGTTTCTGACAAGTTTCTATGAGCTGATCAAGATATTGCGCTTCATACATCAACATTCCACTGGCACCAAGTACCATAGGTTCAAAAATAAAACAGGCAACTTCGTTAGAAAGGTAGTTGATTCTTGATTTTAAACTTTCAATATTTTGCGCATTGGGCAGCTCTATAAATTCTACATCAAATAACAACTGATTAAAAGGATCGGTAAATATGCTACGTCCACTAACAGACATGGCACCAAAAGTATCGCCATGATAGGCATTTTTAAAAGCAATAATTTTCTTTCGTGTCTGCTTACCTATGTTTCCCCAATACTGGAGGCACATTTTTAAGGCAACTTCAACAGCGGTTGAGCCATTATCCGTGTAAAAAACCTTAGCCTGCTCTCCAGGTAATAAGGGTAACAAACGTTCTGCAAGTTGCACTGCAGGCTCATGTGTAAACCCTGCGAAGATCACGTGTTCAAGTGTATTTAACTGCTCAAAAACCTTAGCGGCAATATGTGGATGTGCATGGCCGTGAATATTGACCCACCAGCTTGAAACAGCATCTATATATTTTTTACCATTTTCATCATACAGATATACACCTTCCCCCCGAACAATAGGGATGTGTGGCAATGGATTCTTCATTTGTGTATAAGGATGCCAGATTACTTTTGCATCACGTACTATTAAGCTCATAAATCGTACTGTTTCAATAAAAATTCTACTGCAGTCTTGTCTGTTTTAAAAGTCACATCTTCGGTATTTAGTTGATCAAGTGGTATCCACCTGAAAGACTGTAACGTTCCCTCGTTAAAATCAAACGGTACTGTCTTAAAATCGAGCAATAAGGGATGTTTCTCTTTTACCAAGTAATAAATGCTCAAAATCTGGCTATCATTAAAAGAAGATTGCTCATAAAAATCAGTTGTATAAAGGTGACTAAGCACTTCAATTTTAGCATTACACTCCTCCATAAACTCCCTCTTAAGGGCATCTACAAGCCCTTCCCCCAACTCAAGTCCCCCACCTGGAAATTTGCTAAAAGTGCGTCCGCCCGACTGTTCATCGCTTACCAGCACCTCGTTTTTATGGTTTATCAATAAACCGTATACCCTAACATTAAAATAGCTCATTATTATTGGTCAAAATGTTTTTGGTTTTTAGTGGCATTTTCTATTGTCCACATGATCTCAGCTCTAAAATCCTCTCCTCTTACCGGACATTCTTTCATCTTACAGTAGTTACAACAGGCTGGCAGACAAGGATCCGCATGAATAAAAAGTTCCGTTTTACGATCAGCCTTACCGTTTATCATCCTGTCGATTTCAGATATTTCCTGATGAACGTGGTTCAAGTCAAAATAATAAGGAAGCGTAATGTGACAATCGATGTGTAAATCGGCCCCGTATTGCTGGGCTCTTAAATTATGTACATCAATCCATGGGTCTTTTCTGTTCTTTTGAAGAATATCGATAATACCTTTTACCAGATCAACATTACTTTCGTCCATAAGTCCGCCAACAGAGCGCCTGGTTAACTTATATCCATTGAATATGATATACAGTCCTAACACGATAGAAATAACGCTATCAAGCCAAAAAACACCTGTCAGCTTAATTAGAAGAATCCCTAAAACAAGTCCGGCACTCGTAATCGCGTCTGTCAGCAAATGTTTACCATCAGCTTCAAGTGTTATGGATTTATGATTCTTTCCGGTGCTAATTAAATAATAGCCAAGAATAAGGTTAACTAATCCGGTAACCCCAATAATGGTCGCACCCTCGATAAGCTGTACTATGGGTTTGGGATAGAGCAAATCGTAACCTGATTTAAAAACGATAATAACCCCGGCAATGGCAATCAATACCCCCTCAATAAAAGCCGAAAAAAATTCTACTTTCCCATGTCCATAAGGATGGTTTTTATCCTTAGGCAAAGTGGTTAGATAAATGCTGTAAAAAGCAAAGCTACTGGCTAATACATTTACAATACTTTCAGCAGCATCGGTAAGTATCGCATTGGAATTTGTGAGGAAATAAGCGCCAAATTTAGCTAGCATAAGCAGTATACTTACGCACATGGCAATTAATATCGCTTTCTTTTGAGGTTGCAAATTGCTGAGTTTAGCAGCCAAAAATACTGTTTCCTTGTCAAATTATGATAAAAAGTATTTTTTTATAGTTTATAATACGCTTAGGTTTATATATTTGCTATTTCACAAAATAATATTTGCTTGCGCATTAATCATTATGACATTTTTATCAAAAAGAATCAACAACCTATCTGAGTCACAGACTATTAAAATGGCTAAGTTAGGAAGAGAGCTATCTGCAAAAGGGATAGACGTTATCAATCTAAGCTTCGGCGAGCCCGACTTTTTTACACCAGATGACGTAAAAGCAGCTGCCAAGAAGGCAATTGACGAAAATTACTCTTATTACACGCCTGTTTCAGGTTACCCTGAACTACGTAAAGCTGTTGTTGACAAGCTTTTAAACGAAAATGGATTAACTTATACTTTTGAGCAGATTGTCCTGTCTACAGGTGCAAAACAATCTCTGGCAAACGCAGTAATGTGCCTGGTTGATCCGGGAGATGAAGTCATAGTACCTACACCTTATTGGGTATCATACTCAGAAATGATTAAACTTGCTGAAGGAACAACAGTTTTCATCAATGCAACGGTAGACAACAATTTTAAAATTACAGGTGCACAACTGGAAGCTGCAATAACGCCTAAAACAAAATTGTTCATGTTCTCTTCGCCATGTAACCCTACAGGATCAGTGTACAGCAAAGAAGAGCTGGCTGATCTGGTTGCTGTATTCGAAAAATATCCAAACATCTATATCATTTCTGATGAGATCTATGAACACATCAACTTTGTTGGAAAACATGCTTCAATTGCTGAATTCGATTCAATTAAGGATAGAGTAATCCTGATCAATGGTTTTTCTAAATCATACGCAATGACTGGCTGGAGAGTTGGTTACATGGCCGCCAATAAAGAAATCGCCAATGCATGTGACAAATTGCAGGGACAGATTACTTCTGGTACTTCTTCAATTGCACAACGTGCTGCTTTAAGTGCTTATTTAGGCGGACTTGAATCGGTAAACAATATGGTAGGTGAATTCAGAAAACGCAGAGATATTGTTTACGCTTTGTTATCAGAAATTCCAGGGATCAAAGTAAATCTTCCTGATGGTGCATTTTATTTCTTCCCAGAGGTAAAATCTTACTTCGGTAAAAAGAACGGTGATGTGGTAATTAACAATGCAGAAGACCTTTCACTTTATTTATTAAATGAAGCACATGTATCAACTGTAACTGGCGAAGCCTTCGGTAATGAGGACTGCATCCGTATTTCTTATGCAGCTTCTGAAGAAAAGTTAAGGTTAGCTGTTTCCAGAATAAAAGATGCTTTAGCTAAATTAAGCTAAGCAATTAAAGGATAATATCCGGCAATTAAGCCGCTGAAGTAACACAAAGGGCCTGTATCATTAATTTGAACAGGCTCTTTGTAGTATTTTTGACTATAAAACAACTTCATGGAAACAAAAAATCATCTTTCCACCGTAATTACCATGACCGAGTTTAATACTCCCCTGGGCCCTATGCTTGCTGGCGCTACAACTGAAGGTCTTTGCATCCTTGAATTTAAAAACCGTATCAGGTTAGAAAAAGAACTTGCTGATTTACAGAAATTATTAGAAGCAACGGTAGTTTACGGAAAAAACAAGCATCTGGTACAAACAGAAACAGAATTAACTGAGTATTTTGCGGGAAGCCGAAAAACCTTTTCCGTATCTCTTCATACGCCTGGTAACGAATTTGCACAATCCGTTTGGAAAGCACTTCAGGAAATCCCTTATGGAAAAACCTGCTCCTACAAGGATCAGGCAGATCGGATGAATAATCCAAGAGCTATCCGGGCTATTGCTTCAACCAACGGACGTAACAGACTGGCTATCATCATCCCCTGTCACCGAGTAATTGGCAGCAACGGAAGCATGACGGGCTATGCCGCAGGCATTGACAAGAAAAAATGGTTACTAAAATTCGAAAGAGAAAACTCAGATATACCTGAAGGTAGTCTTTTCAAATAACCGGCGTTTTTTATCAGGAGCGAATTGCTTCAACAGGATCCAACTTCGAGGCCGAATAGGCAGGCCAGAATCCTGATATTGTTCCAATCGCAAATGAAACCCCGACACCAAGTGCTATATTCTTCCAGAAAAGAATCATGGTAAAACCCATAGCCCCTGTTATAAGTGTAATAAGGTACACCAATAAAATTCCAAGTGCCCCCCCCAATAAACATAAAGCCACTGCTTCAAATAAAAATTGTAGCAGAATAAAATAATTTTTAGCGCCTAACGATTTTTGAATACCAATGATATTGGTACGCTCCTTTACAGACACAAACATAATATTTGCGATACCAAAGCCGCCAACCAGTATAGAGAACCCCCCAATTACCCAACCCGCAATATTCACTACACGAAACATCTGATCCAGTTGATTCGAGGCGATTGTACTTTTATTTAAAGCAAAATCGTCTTCAGCACCGGGCTTAACTTTATGTACGGCCCTCATTGCACCTCTAATTTCACTTTCTATTTCATCAAGATCAACATATTCCTTTCCTCGCACAGTAATCGTCGGATCATACCGCCCACTTTCAACATCAAATAGTCCTTTTGCAAAATTTAATGGAATGAGTATATTTTTATCCTGGGACATCCCAAGCATGTCCTCTCCCTCTTTTTTAAAAACTCCAACAACAGTCAGTCTACGTCCCATCACCACAACCTTATTTCCGATAGCAGGCTCTCCATTAAACAAACCATCTGCTATATCTGCTCCTAAAATAATTACGGGAGACCCAGACCTGCCTTCATTTTCAGTAAAATACCGTCCTTCCTGAAAATCAATCATCCAGGTTTTATTGAAATCCTGAGAAGCAGCTTTTAAACCAGCACCTTCTACAGAGTTGCTCCTGTATTTGATGGTCCTGCTATCCGCATATATTTCGTAAGACACGCCTTCAGCGTGTTCCAGACGATCTTTAAGCGCATTGTAATCTCTAAGTGATGGCTCGGGCCTGTTCACATATTTCCACCAGGGATAATCACCAAAACCACCCCATGGCCATTTTTGCACAAAAATAGTCTTAGATCCAAGCTTATCTATACTATCCTGAAGCTTACTCCGAAAGGTATCCGTTGCTGTAAAAACAAATATAATTGCGAAAATACCAATAGTAATTCCCAATAAGGAAAGCATGGTCCTTAGTTTGTTTTGGCGTAATGCATCGGCAGCGAACCTAAAACTTTCTCCTATTAGTCTGAAAATAATCATAATTATTGTTTAGATCAAAACTACCCAAAAAGGTTACAGGAATATTAAATTATAAGCTAAAAAAAACATCAGGATAAAAAATAATAAAACTCTTTACATAGCTTATAAAGAAATGTACATTAATAAAGATAATATTTTGTAAATTTGCGCCCTTAAATATTACATTAAAACATATGAAGTTATCTCAATTTAAGTTTAATTTACCTGAATCGTTGGTTGCCAACAACCCTTCTGAACAAAGAGATGAAGCCCGTTTAATGGTTTTACATAAGGATAGCGGAAAAATTGAACATAAAATATTTAAAGATGTTTTAGAATATTTCGATGATCAGGATGTAATGATCCTGAACAACACTAAAGTTTTTCCTGCCCGTTTATATGGAAATAAAGAAAAAACAGGTGCTACAATTGAAGTTTTCCTATTGAGGGAACTAAATAAAGAACTTCGCTTATGGGATGTTTTAGTTGATCCTGCACGAAAAATCCGTGTTGGAAATAAATTATATTTCGGTGATGATGATCTTTTAGTTGCCGAAGTTGTTGACAACACCACATCACGTGGACGTACCATCCGTTTCTTATTCGACGGAACAGATGAAGAGTTCAGAAAAAACATTGAAATTTTAGGTGAAACACCATTACCAAAATACATCAAACGTAAAGCTACTGCTCAAGATAAAGAGCGCTATCAGACTATTTTCGCTAAACATGAAGGTGCTGTTGCTGCTCCTACCGCAGGATTACACTTTAGCAGAGAATTGATGAAACGCCTGGAACTAAAAGGCATTAACTTTGCTGAAGTTACTTTGCATGTTGGCTTGGGCACATTCAGATCGGTTGAAGTTGAAGATCTGACGAAACACAAAATGGACTCTGAGCAATTTATTATTGAGCAGAAAGATGCTGATATTGTCAACAAAGCAATTGAACGTAAAAAAAGAATTTGTGCTGTAGGTACAACTTCTATGCGTGCTATTGAATCTGCAGTTTCTTCTGGAAGAATGCTTAAAGCAGCTAATGACTGGACCAGTAAATTTATCTTCCCTCCTTATGATTTCAGCATTGCAAACTCAATGATTACAAACTTCCACACTCCTGAATCTACATTATTGATGATGGTCAGTGCTTTTGGTGGTTACGATTACGTGAGACACGCCTATGATGTAGCTTTGAAAGAAAAATATCGTTTCTACAGCTACGGCGATGCGATGTTGATTATCTAACTGATTTTTAGCGGTTATAAAATATAAGATAGGAGCTTGAAACGGTGGTTTTAATGCTCCTATTTTTATTTAAATGCAACACAACATGAAATATTATGCCATTATAGTAGCCGGTGGTTCTGGCAACAGGATGCAAAGCTCAGTTCCTAAACAGTTTCTATTGTTAGATGGAAAACCTATATTAATGCATACAATAGCTGCATTTAACACCTGTGAAACTAAACCTCAAATATTACTGGTACTTAATATCGACCAGCATAAATATTGGGAAGAGCTTTGCTTAACCTACAACTTTACAATTCCCCATCTCGTAATAAAAGGCGGCACTCAAAGGTTTCATTCAGTAAAAAATGGATTAAAAGCAATTAAAGGAAAAGGAATAGTCGCTGTACATGATGCAGTGCGACCTTTAATTTCTGCTGACCTTATCACAAAAGCATATCACAAAGCAGAAGAAACCGGAAATTGTATAGTTGGCATCCCTCCCACTGATTCCGTTAGAAAACTACTGGTAGACGGTTCAAGTGCAGCCATAAGCCGGGATGATTTGATGCTGATACAAACACCGCAGACATTTGAAATTGATCTTCTAAAGAAAGCATACCAAACCCCTTATAGAAATGAATTTACTGACGACGCTTCTGTAGCGGAATATTCAGGGGTTAAAATCAATATGATAGCCGGAGAAAGAGAAAATATAAAAATTACACATCCGGAAGATTTAGAGATTGCGTCAATTTTAATAAGGCAACTGAATAAAAGTCAAAAAATTTAAACAGTTGCCTCATTTTATATTATGCAGCCCTGTTTATTACTTTTAGTAAAATAGCAATAACGGCAATAACCAGTAAAACGTGAATCAGACCACCCACATTAGGACCAAAACCTTGAAAGAAAAAGCCGATAATCCATAATATAACCAGTACAACCGCAACAAGATAAAGTAGATTTCCCATAACTTTTATTTTTAGATGAGTTAGTAAATGAACCTGACTGTGTTAAACAATCCATGACAATTCATAAACAATCATCGTTCCAAAAATAAAAAAAGGCTCCAGTTACGGAGCCTTTGCTATTCATTGCTGATTAATATTCATCTTCATTGAAGAAGAAATCATCTTTTGTAGGGTAATCAGGCCAAATTTCCTCAATGGTTTCATATGGTTCACCATCATCTTCCAAAGCTTGTAAATTTTCGATCACCTCAACAGGGGCGCCTGATCTTATACCGTAATCAATTAATTCATCTTTTGTTGCAGGCCATGGAGCGTCTTCCAGATGCGATGCGAGTTCTAAAGTCCAATACATATTTCTTATCCTATTAAGTTATTCAAATTTATTTCGCAAAAGTATACTAAAAAAACTGAGCAAAACAATTTTTTTTTACACTATTTACAAACGTGGAATCCAAATGTTTTCATCCGTTTTAGCATCTGAATTCAGTTTTCGTGCCAAAACAAACAAATAATCACTTAAACGATTCAAATAAATAGTCATTTTTTCGTCAACAAAGCTATCCGAAGCCAGATGCACCGTTAAACGTTCAGCCCTCCGGCATATGCATCTTGCTATATGACAATACGATACAACAGTATTACCACCGGGAAGCACGAAGTGTTTTAGCTCAGGTAATTTTTCGTTCATATTGTCCATTTCTGTTTCCAGTAAGGTAATATCACTATCCAGCAAATCAGGAATCTTCATTCTCGACTTTTCAGGATCAGCAGCCAATGCTGCACCAACGGTAAAAAGACGGTCCTGAATTTCCTTTAGCATCTTCTGATGATGAGCGTCAATATCCTGACACATGATGAGCCCGATATAAGAATTCAATTCGTCAACAGTCCCATAGCACTCTATACGCAAATGGAATTTAGGTACACGAGTCCCTCCAATTAACGAGGTCAACCCCTTATCGCCGGTTTTGGTATATATTTTCATCGGTATTTAATTGTCTTTATTGGTTAGTCAATATTTTCTGGAGCATTACCACGAAACTAACCAATCTTTTCGAAATCGTCCCCTTTTAGCTTTACCAGGCGAGGCGAAACAGTTTTGATATCTGTATTTTGATAGTCTTTTTCAATTAACCCGTCACGCATTCTAACAATACGATGTGCATGTTGCGCAATATCTTCTTCGTGAGTTACCAATATAATCGTATTTCCTTTACTGTGAATTTCTTCCAGCAGGCCCATAATCTCAATTGATGTTTTTGTATCCAGGTTGCCCGTAGGCTCATCCGCAAGAATAATAGATGGATTATTAATCAATGCCCTTGCCACGGCAACCCGCTGCCGTTGGCCACCCGAAAGCTCATTAGGTTTGTGCGTCACCCTATTACCTAACCCAACGTTCTCCAGCGCCTTTTGCGCCCTTTCCTGACGTTCCTTTTTGTTTGCTCCCGAATAAATTAAGGGCAAAGCTACATTATCAAGCGAAGTGGAACGAGGCAATAGATTAAAAGTCTGAAACACAAAACCTATTTCCTGATTGCGTACTTCGGCAAGCTCATTGTCAGACATATGACTAACATTGGTCCCATTCAAGATATAATCGCCTTTACTTGGTGTATCCAGACAGCCTAAAATATTCATAAGGGTCGACTTACCAGATCCAGAAGGCCCCATTAGTGCAACGAATTCACCTTTATGAATATCGAGCGTTACAGATTTTAACGCATGGATCACCTCAGTACCTATAACATATTTGCGGCCAATATCTTTAATGTGTATCAATGCTTTTTCTGGCATTCCTAACTTGCCTGAGGCTTTTTCCATTACTATTCTTTTAACATTAGATGATGCTTAAGTACGCAATGTTACAATTCCGTATTATTTTTCTATGATCTTAGGCACAAAGAAAAATGACTCATTGTGCACTGCAGCATTTTTCAGTCCATCTTCAACGCTGATTTCCTGCTTTACCACATCTTCGCGCCAAACATTCTCCTCTGTATTCATGTATATTAAAGGCTCAACACCTATTGTATCCAATTCATTCAGTTTTTCCATAAATGTAAGAATTTTGTTCATATCGGGTATCAATGCACCAATTTCTTCTTCCTTTATGGCAATTCTTGCTAAATCCGCAACTTTATATATGGTCTGCTTATCTATAATCATCTGTCAACAAGTTTACTTTTTATCAGTTCAAAAATACGGTCTTTTAACTCATCTGAATCATTTATTGTCAAATTGCTTGTTAAAACCGGCTTATGAACATAAATATCTACTTTACCGGGGCTAGAACCCCATTTTTTTCCATCGTCCCACATACGCTTCCATAAATTGGTAACACTGACCGGTACAATAGGTACCCCTTGTTCTATCGCCAATCTGAAAGGGCCGTTTTTAAAAGGCATTAATTTAGGTGGATAATGACTATCAGAAATCCCACCTTCCGGAAAAATAATCAAACTCATGCCATTCCCAAGGTTATCAGCGGCACGTTTAAATGCTCTGAAAGCAGACATCCTGCTATCCCTGTTTACCGGAATGTCTATTGTCTTAAAGAAAATCCTTAATACCGGGTTTTTCAGGAGTTCATCTTTTCCCATAAAATGAAACCTTCCTTCCGCAAGTATGCATAGAAGCATAATGTCATGATTAGAAGTATGATTTGCACAGTAAATATAAGTCTGATTAGGCACTAAGGATTCCTCGAAAGTAAAGTTGGGAGACAAACCAATAAACAGTGCACAAAGCCGGCTCTTTGATTTGCGCAACCAGTTCAACAAACCGTAAGTTTTCGGACTTCTGGCAGCCAAGTAATAAAAGGGATAAAAAAGCAACGAGAATATCAATATGATGGATACAGAGTAAACACGATGTACTTGTTTAAGAATGTTAATCATTGAATTCAAAAATATTAAAAATACCACATATGGTCACTAAAACGCAATTATGCCATAAACTATTCAAATATGGATAAAAAAAGAAATTATAAGCGGGTGCAATTATAGTTTTTTATTATTTTCGACCCTTTGAATCTTTCCGGAAATTATTAGCAATATTTGTAAGGAGTAGTTTCAACAATTTAACAATATATAATCAGATGAAAGAAACGGTAGTTAGCGGTATTCGCCCGACGGGAAAATTACACTTGGGAAATTATTTTGGTGCAGTAACCAATTTTGTAAAAATGCAGTACGATTACAACTGCTTTTTTTTCATAGCTGACCTTCACTCTCTAACCACCCATCCTACCCCTCAGGATCTTCATGGTTATGTAAGGCACGTATTGGTTGAATACCTTGCATGTGGAATAAACCCTGAAGAAACAACAATTTATATACAATCAGATGTTCCGGAAGTTGCTGAACTGTATTTGTACCTGAACATGAATGCTTATATGGGTGAACTGGAAAGAAGCACCTCATTTAAAGATAAGGTAAGATCACAGCCTGACAACATAAACGCAGGCTTATTAACCTACCCAACACTTATGGCGGCCGATATCCTTATCCATAAAGCCACAAAAGTACCTGTTGGTAAAGATCAGGAACAACACCTTGAATTTACACGTACCTTTGGTAATCGTTTTAACAGATTGTACGAAACAGAATATTTTCCAGAATCATTTGCTTTTAACTATGCCCAGAATCTTGTAAAAGTACCGGGCTTAGATGGAAATGGGAAAATGAGTAAATCCAACGGTGAAGCAACCTGTATATATTTGTCTGATAGTCCAGAGATGATCCGCAAAAAAGTTTCCCGTGCGGTAACTGACAGTGGTCCGACTGCTGAATATCAGGCTAAGCCAGAAGCGATACAGAACTTGTTTGACTTAATGAAAATCGTTTCTCCGGCCGACACTATAGCACATTTCGATGATTTGTACAATAAAATGGGTATCCGATATGGTGATTTTAAAAAGCAACTTGCTGAAGATATGATCGTATTCAACACCCCTATCCGTGAACGAATCGAAGAGCTTTCCAAAGACAGTGCTTATTTACGTCAGGTAGCTATACATGGTGCATTGAAAGCTAGAGAAAGTGCACAGAAAACGATCAAAGAGGTTAGAGAAATCATTGGCTTTAAATCATTTTAACATTTAGCGTAATTTAATTACCTTTCTCTTCTTCAAAATTAAGATATGCATATAGCGATAGTTGGAAATATTGGTGCAGGCAAAACTACATTAACAGGATTGCTTGCCAAAAATTATGGTTGGGAAGCCTTATATGAAGCGGTAGATAACAATCCGTATCTGGAGGATTTTTACAGCGATATGAAACGCTGGAGTTTTAACCTACAGATCTATTTCCTAAACAGTCGCTTCCAACAGCTTGTAGACATCCAGAATTTCAACAGAAATGTAATTCAGGATAGAACAATATATGAGGATGCCTACATATTTGCGGATAACCTGCATGAAATGGGATTGATGACTACAAGAGATCATCAAAATTATAAGGCGATATTTGAAAATGTTACTTCTTTCATTAAGCCGCCCGATTTGTTGGTCTACCTGCGTGCTTCTGTACCTACGCTGGTTAACAATATCCAACGTCGGGGTCGCGAATACGAAACGAGTATCCGTATTGATTATTTATCCAAACTAAATGAAAAATACGAAACATGGATTAAGAGTTACAGTCAAGGTAAACTACTGATCCTGGATAAGGACAAACTTGATTTCAGCAATAATCCAGAAGATCTGGGCACTATTATTCAATCTATTGAAGCTGAAATTAACGGATTATTTTAAAATGAAAATACTAGGTATAATACCTGCAAGATATGCTTCAACCCGTTTTCCGGGTAAGCCTTTAATTGATATTCAGGGCAAAAGTATGATCCAGAGGGTTTATGAACAAGCTTTAAAATCCGAAAGTTTAGACAAAGTAGTTGTTGCGACGGATGATGAACGTATTGCTGAAGCTATTCTCAACTTTGGTGGTGAGTTTGTTATGACTGGTGCTACTCATCAAAGCGGCACGGACCGTTGTGCTGAAGTATCAAAACAACTGCCTGATTTCGACATCGTCATCAATATACAAGGTGATGAACCTTTTATCAATCCAAAGCAAATTGATTTATTGGTTTCCTGTTTTGACCAGCCCAATGTTCAGCTCGCTACCCTGATCAAAGAAATCCATACTGAAGAGGAGCTTTTTAACAACAATATACCGAAAGTTGTCACCAACAATAAACAAGAAGCCATCTACTTTAGCAGACATACCATTCCTTATATCAGAAATGCTGAAAAAGAACAATGGCTAAAGGCACATCAATTCTATAAACACATAGGAATTTATGGCTATACTACACAGGCGTTGCATGAGATTACCCTGCTAGAGCCATCCAGACTGGAAATTGCCGAAAGCCTGGAACAGTTGCGCTGGATAGAAAACGGGTATACAATACAAACCCGCATTACCGATCTGGAAACTATTGCCATTGATACACCTGAAGATCTGAATAAAATCATAAACTGATAATTTCTTATATTAGGTGGACTTATGAAAAACTATTTTATCCCCATCCTATTGCTTTTCGCTATTATCGGTGCCTGTAACCCTGGTGGAAAAGAACTAAAAGGTAACCTTGAAGATCACCTGGTGTTAAAACCATTTAGCGACTCTGTACTGATCGATACTTTTAAAGTATCGATGGTTGGACAGGAGTTGAAAGATATGACCATTAGGTTCAGCATAACAGCACATAACGGTCAGCAGATTTATCAAAAGGATTTTGCAGCCAGGGATCTGATTGCTGATTACAAATCTTCTGTTGATTTAAAAAAAGAACGTAGCCAGATGGACTTCATACTCAATGAGTACAAGCAGTTTTTAGATGATGAAAACTTTTTAGAACCTGCAGTTACAGAAAATGAAAATGCCGATCAGTACACGCCTGACAAAACGTTTTACGAAGAACTTAAACAATCGTCCTTAAACGGTTTCAAGTACCGTACAGGAAAAGAGAACAATGTATATATAGCCTGGTCTGAAAAGGAAAAAAAAGTAAAACCTTATTACGATTGCTGTAAATAACTGTGTTTAATTTTATTGCTAAGAAATGCCCCTGTGAATAGTTGGAAGTGTGTCTGAAGACAAAAAAGCAATACTTTGTGTACCTGATTAAAAAAAAATAAAAATAAAATTATGATTCTTATAAATTTTATATTATGTTTATATAATCAAACAACAAATATGAAGTTTGTTTTTTTGAAAACCAGCATATTCTAACCAAATATACATTTACAAAAGCGCCCGGAAATTTTTCGGGCCTTTTTTATGATATGCCATTTTTCTTCAAAAACCGAAAAGACAATATAATTTCTATAATTTAATGCTGGCAAAAAAATAGTTCTTAGCTTTAAGAATTATGTCCCTTTCGTTACATGGTAGTTTATGCTCAAAAGATTTTTCATAATTATTCTCTTTCTGTTTTCCGCTTCTATGGCCTTGGCTCAGCAAGCATACATAAAGGGTGTAGTTACTGATTCTGTAGAAAAGAGAAAACTGGAACATAGCGTTATTCTACTCATCAGATCTACAGACTCCATACTAGTAAAATCAATCCGGGCCGACAAAGAAGGAAAATTCGAATTCAAAAACTTAAAAAAAGGCGACTATAAGTTATTAATTTCCTATCCGAAAATGGGCGACTATATTCGCCATTTCAGATTATCAGATACTTCCAGTTTCGATTTAGGTAACATACCTATGGAATTAAAATCCAAACTCTTACATGAGGTTGTTATTCAAGCGAACAAAAGTGCCATTCGCATGAAAGGTGACACCGTTTTCTTTCAGGCCGATAGTTTTGCCGTACGTAGTAATGCCAATGTACAGGAACTCTTAAAAAGGCTTCCTGGCATTGAAGTAGATAAAAACGGAAACATCAAAGCTGAAGGAAAATTGGTAAAAACAGTATTGGTTGATGGAGATGAGTTTTTTGGTGATGACCCACTTCTGGCCACAAAATACCTTAAAGCCAATGCAGTCGAGGAAATACAGGTATATGATAGAAAAAGTAAAAGTGCTGAACTAACCGGAATCGATGACGGAATAAAAAACAAAACCATCAATATCAAATTAAAAGAAAACGCAAAAAACGGGTATCTATCTACTTTAGACCTCAATACAAACATGTCTACACTAGGCGACTACGGGGGCATGATCGGCGTTTTTCAGAACAAGCTCAAAGCTGCCCTTTATGGTACTTATACCACCTTGAATAATGAGTCTAAAATCAACACTTCCATGCGAAAACTGAAAGGAGAAGAATATGATCTGATTGAGGTTGGCGACGATGGAAGCTCAATTATGTATGTTTCCGATGGGGATGATGAAGATTATATAGCTGCTTCGGGAGGCTTACCAAATAATTTAAGTCTGGGTGCCTATTATTCAGATAAATTTGATGAAAATAAAATGGGCATCAAACTCAATTTCAAAGGCTTCAACAACAAAAATGTTAACCATACCACTGCAAATGCAGAGGAACTATTACCTAACGACACAAAATTCACAAGTTCCGGAAAAACTGATAGTTATGCCAATGTATCTGGAGAATCACTAAAAGGCACCTACACCTATAATACGAGTCCGCGCTCTACTCTGAAGATGTCATTTGGATTAAGCAAAAGTCGAAACGAGAACAACTCTACAAGTGAAAGCGAAACAAAAGGCGGCAACGGGCTTTACATTAGCAGAAACAACCAGGAGAATACCGGTCGTGGCACAAATGAAATCTATAACGGAAATATCAACTGGTCCAAAAGGTTCAAAAAAAAGGGACGTACGTTATCTATCGATCTACAGCCTGAAAGTCAGACCAGCAAGAGTACAGAAAACAGCTTAAACAGAACCAATTACTTTAATAGCAATGGGGTGCTTGACCGTTATGAAGACACTGATCTTCGAAAAAAGAACTCAGCCACGCAAAACTCGCTGGGCACACGTATCAATTATACCGACCCTATTTCCAAAAACTGGACACTAGAGGCAGGTTACAGTTTTAAAACCATATCATCTGGAAGCAACAGAGTTGTTTTTGATAACCTTATGCAGGATTTCAAGAAAATAGATTCTTTAAGTAACGATTTTAAGTTCATCAATTTTTCTAATGTTGGAAAAATGATCTTACAGTACAATAACGAAAAATTTTCGATATCAACAGGAATTGAAGCTACCCAAACTAATTTTGAATTGAATGATCTGGATAAGGGTACCGACTTTGAACGGAATTATCTAAACCTTTCTCCTCGCACCAATATCTTCTATAAGGTAAACAACACAACCACTATGTCTGTAAACTATAACGGATACATGCAGCAACCAAGCATAGATCAGCTACAGCCTGTACGACAAATCAATACACCATTATACCAGGTTATTGGAAATTCGGCCTTAAGACCATCATTTAGTAATAATTTCGGCATTTCGTATAATAGCTTCGAGTTAAAATCAGATCAATATATTTCGGCTAACTTCAATTACAGCTTTACCAACAATGCTATAGTAAGTACTGAATTGGTGGATGATTTCAACAAAAGAATTTCAAGTTTTATAAATGCCAATGGAAACAATTCAATAAACGGCAATGTAAGTTATTCAAAAGGCCTTTCTAAAATACACATGCGCCTGGGTGCCGACTTCGGATTCAACAGATCAAAAACCATTGCCATCATTAATGCTACCCAAAATAAAGCGGCAAACATGCAATATAATTTAAGGGCTTCCTTTAATTACTTTACACAAAAGATTGATTTCAACTATGTCCCCTCAGCAACATTGATGACCGGGAAATCATCTATTGGCGAAATAAACGATGGAAGGAGTGTTATGCACAACCACGAAATCTCGACTACCGTACAACTCCCCTATAAATCAGAGTTCAACACATCGTTTTCACTTTCTTTCAGGCCAGCCAATGCTTCGTTCGGACAAGACCTGAACACCGCCATCTGGAACAGCTACCTGGCCACCAAACTACTTAAAAATGAAACACTCGAAATTAAATTATCTGTTACCGACATTCTGAACCAAAAAATCGGATACAATAGATTTGTTGGTGGAAACGTTAAAAGTGAAGACACATTCAGTTATATCCCCCGCTATATATTAATTGGAATAAACTGGAATTTAAGTGGTAATTTTAAAAGGCAATCAGTATCGCAATAAATACAACAAATGAAACAATATGCCTTCCTGTTACTTTTATGTTTGGTGTACCTAAATATTAAAGGTCAGGATACGTTTTTACCCTACGGCAAAATAACTTTTGAAAAGAAAGTAAACTTGGTACGTGCGCTGGAAAATTCGGATCTCCCCCCTGAAGCGAGAGAAAAAATGCAGAAGTATATCACCAGCAATTGGGAATTGTATTTTGATCAGAACAAATCATTGTACAAACCCGCAAAAAAAGAAAACAACCCTCCAGGCCTTTTTTCCTTCACTTTAGGTAAACAAACCAATGAGATTTATACAAATTACAGTAAAAATCAAAGGGTGCTAAAGCGCAATATTATGGACGATCATTACCTGCTTACTGATACCATTCCGAAGGTCAACTGGAAAATTATGCACGATGCGCGAACCATAGCAGGATATGAATGTCGTAAAGCAATTGGGATAATTTATGATACTGTATACGTAGTGGCTTTTTATACAGATGAAATATTACTACGGGGTGGCCCCGAAGGTTTTGGTGGTTTACCCGGTACAATTCTAGGTTTAGCTATCCCCCGTTACAACACAACATGGTTCGCAACAAAAGTAAATGGTTTTGAAAATCACCTGACAGAAATAGTACCTTCAACAAATGGCAAAAAAATTGAAACGGAGAAGGATTTGAAGAAACTGATTGAATTATATACCAGATACGACCTGGATAAAAAAGAAAAAGCAGAAGAGGCCAGAAAAAGAATATACGGTTTCATTTTGTAACATTTTATCCGTTAAGACATTAAGCCATTTTTTTAACATTAGTTATTTTTTATAAAAAGAGCCTCCCCGCTTTGGTTTTATTTGCTAACTTTGTATCCCGTACAAAAACAATAAAACAGTAATCATTTTACTGCTTTGTTTCAGAAAATCACAAACATGACTAAGTATATTTTTGTTACGGGCGGTGTTACTTCCTCATTAGGTAAGGGCATCATCTCCGCTTCATTAGCCAAATTATTACAAGCACGCGGCTATAGTGTTACCATCCAAAAGTTCGACCCCTATATCAATATTGATCCGGGAACATTAAACCCTTACGAGCATGGAGAATGCTACGTTACCGAAGATGGTGCAGAAACAGATCTTGACCTTGGCCATTATGAGCGTTTCTTAAACGTTCCTACATCACAGGCAAACAACGTTACTACAGGACGCATTTATCAGAATGTAATCAACAAAGAAAGACAAGGTGAATACCTTGGTAAAACTGTTCAGGTGGTGCCGCATATTACGGATGAGATTAAACGTAACATGCGTTTATTAGGCGAAACAGGTCAGTATGACATCGTAATCACAGAACTTGGCGGTACTGTGGGCGACATCGAGTCTCTACCATTTATTGAGGCTGTACGTCAGTTCAAATGGGAAGAAGGTGCGCACAATGCCATTGTTATCCACCTAACGCTTATCCCTTATCTTGCTGCTGCCGGCGAGCTTAAAACTAAGCCTACACAACACTCTGTTAAAGCATTATTGGAATACGGTATACAGCCAGACATCCTGGTTTGCCGTTCTGAACGCCCTATTTCTACAGATATCCGTAAAAAAATCGCGTTATTCTGTAACGTAAACGTAAATGCAGTAATTGAATCATTAGATGCATCTACCATTTACGATGTTCCATTGCTGATGATGAAAGAGCAGCTGGATAAAACGGTTTTGAGCAAACTTAAGCTTGCTCAGAAAAACGAACCAGATATGGAAAAATGGAAAGAATTCCTTGGTCGTTTAAAAAACCCAACATCAGAAGTAAAAATTGGTCTTATTGGTAAATACGTAGAATTACCTGACGCTTACAAATCAATTATTGAATCATTTATACATGCTGGTTCAAGAAATGAGTGTAAAGTAAAAGTTGAATACATTCATTCAGAAGGTATTTATCCAGACAATGCAAAAGAAAAACTTGCACACCTTGATGGTGTATTGGTGGCACCAGGTTTCGGAAGTCGTGGTATTGAAGGAAAAATTGATACCATTAAATACGTAAGGGAAAACAATGTACCGTTTTTTGGTATATGCCTTGGTATGCAATGTGCTGTAATTGAATTTGGCCGTAACGTATTGGGACTTCAGGGAGCAAATACTACTGAAATTGATGAAGAAAGTGTGCATCCGGTAATCAATATGATGGAAGATCAGAAATCTGTTACAGCTAAAGGTGGTACAATGCGTTTGGGTTCTTATCCATGTGATCTGAAAAAAGGCACAAAGGCCTTCGCTGCTTATGGAAAAACACACATTTCAGAACGCCACAGACATCGTTATGAGTTTAACAGTGCTTATCTTAACCAATATGAAGAGGCAGGAATGATTGCTTCAGGTATTAACCCTGAAACCAAACTGGTAGAGATTGTTGAGCTTAAAAACCATCCTTTCTTTGTTGGCGGTCAATTTCACCCTGAATTAAAATCAACAGTTGCTAATCCTCACCCACTTTTTGTTAAATTTGTCGCCGCTGCGATGGAGTTTGCGAAGAAGAAAACAAAATAATACGCGTTTAATTAACAATAATGGATAGAAATACGTTTACAGGATTGTTCCTGATCATGATCGTTTTAGCAGGTTCCTTCTATTTCTTTAAGCCTACTGAGGCCGAAATGAAATCAATTCAGGAAAGAAATACTGCCGATTCAATAAAAAAGGCCGGAGGTTCAGCTACACCTGCCCCGGCTGCTACTATTGCAGCTTTGCCTGCCCTTGATTCTGCAGCATTACAAGGACCATTTGGAGGTAACATTTCCGGAACTGTACAAACGAGTGTTCTTGAAAATGAAAACTTAAAACTTACTTTCAGTAATAAAGGAGGTAAAATATTATCAGTACAAGTTAAGGGACATGATACCTATAATGGCAAACCTGTAATTTTGTTTGAAGGTGACCAAAATAAATTTGGCTTAAACTTAAATATTGGTGGTAAAATTGTAAGCACAAACGACTTGTACTTCACAGCTACTCAAAATGCGGGAAGTATTAATATGCGTGCCAACTATTCGGCCGATAAATACATCGAGTATGTATATAACTTACAGCCAAATAGCAGCCAGGTTGGTTTTAACATCAATTTAAACGGATTAAACCAGGTTATTCAGAATAATACAATTTCTTTAAACTGGGAAGCGACTTTACTTGAACAGGAAAAATCTGCAAAAAAAGAACAGGAACATGCTGCACCTTACTATAAATATGTAGATAAAAACCCTGACCATCTAGGCGTTGCTAAAGACGTTAAAGAGGACCTGAAAGAAGGAAAAATTCAGTGGTTCTCCTTTAAACAGCAATTCTTTAGTGCTGCATTGATTCCTAAAGATGCATTTGAGAAGGGTGACCTTGAGGTTAAAGTACTTACAGCACCGGGCCAAATTAAATGGTATGCTGCAAATATGATCATGCCTTTTAATCAACTTGCTTCACAAAGCTATAGCATGAACTTTTACTTCGGTACGAACAAGTTTGATACTTTAAAGGCACAAGGTCATGAATTAGAGAAACAAGTAGACATGGGCTATTGGCCACTTAAATACATCAACAGATTTATCGTGTTGCCTGTATTTAAATTCCTTGAAGGCTTTGGCTGGAACTACGGTTTGATCATCCTGATCTTAACAATCCTACTGAAAGTAGCAATGTCACCTTTAACTTATAAATCATACATTTCAATGGCTAAAATGAGAATTTTAAAGCCAGAGATGGATGAGATAAAAGCTAAAGTTGGCGAAGATAACCCTACCCTATTACAACAGGAATATCTAAAGCTTTACAAGCAGGTGGGTGTAAATCCATTAGGTGGTTGTTTACCTATGTTGCTACAATTACCTTTTGTAATGGCTTTCTTCTTCTTCTTCCCTAACCTTTTTGAATTAAGAGGAGAATCATTCTTATGGATGAAGGATCTTTCGACTTATGACGATTTCATTAAATTTGGCTTCAACATTCCATTGATTGGTGATCACCTGAGTTTAATGTGTGTGTTGATGACCATATCTACATTAATTTATACTTATTTCAATAATCAGATTTCTGGTGCTACAGGTCAAATGAAATACATTGGTTACATCATGCCAATCATTTTCTTAGGGGTATTGAATAGCTATCCTTCAGGATTAAACTATTACTATTTCCTTGCGAACATGTTAACCTTTGCACAGCAATTCCTGATTAAATCAATGGTTGATGATAAAAAGATTCACCAGACTTTGCAGGACAACAAAACAAAACCTGCAGAGCAGAAAAAGAAATCTAAATTTCAGACCAGATTAGATGATTACATGCGTCAGCAACAACAAGCTGCACAGCAAAAAAAGAATAAATAAGATTTTTTCTTTTAGATACCGAAGCCGCATTCTTTAAACAGAATGCGGCTTCTTTTTTATCTACTCCCCATTAAAAATTACTTCTATTGTAAAATTTGACATACAATAAGCGTATTCTATTTAAAATTTCTAATTTTTATATTTTAAATCCATTCAAGGATCAAACTATATCTTCACACATGTTACAGAGACTCACTTTTCTTTTATTTTTGTTTATTACCAGCGTTAGCTTTGCGCAGAAAAAACCTTTAAACCATAGCGTTTACGACAGCTGGGAAGCCGTTGGCAGCAAACTATTGTCAAACAACGGACTATGGGCCGCTTATAACATCAATAAACAGGAAGGCGATGCCATGCTATACCTGACTAATCTAATGGCCAATTCAAAGTTAAATGTAGCCAGAGGAACAAACCTGCAGTTTAGCAGCGATTCAAAATATGCTGTATTCGCAATTAAGCCTTTATACCAGGATACACGTCAGGCCAGAATCAAAAAGAAAAAAGCAGACGATATGACGAAAGATTCCCTGGGCATTGCTAACCTTGGCAGTCTGGATCTCGTAAAGGTACCAAGAGTAAAATCTTATAAAATGCCACAAGAGGGGGCATCTCTTCTTGCCTATCTTTTAGATAAGCCGGTTGACACAGCCAAAAAAGCTAAACCTACAGGGATAACACCCGCCACAGAGAAAAAAGAAGACGGCACATTAGTCATTTTACAGGAACCGGATACCAAAGGGAAAATTGAAGGTACAGACCTGATCTTTAAAAACTTAATTAACGGAACAACGCGTACTTTTAAATATGTTACTGACTATAGCTTTAATAAAAACGGGAAACAACTTATTTTTACCAGCACTGGTTCAAAAAAAGATAAATCAGTACCAATGGGTGTATTTCTTTACGATACTGAAAAAGGAAGCTTAAAAACACTCGTAAATGGCAAGGGTAACTTTAGCGGCTTTACTTTTAACGAAGAAGGTGAATACCTTGTGTTTTTAGGCGAAAGAAGTCCTGAAAAAAAGGAAATCAAAGACTTCAATATCTACTACAACTCCCCTACATTAGACACTGCACAGATTCTGGTAGACAATGAGATTAAAGGAATGCCCGCCAAATGGTCGGTTAGTGGTGATGGAAAACTTAATTTCAGCAAAGATGGCAACAAGCTGTATTTTGGTATTGCTCCAATAAAAACACCGAAAGACACTACCCTGATTGACTTTGAAAATGCGAAATTAGATATCTGGGGATATAAAGACGATTATCTGCAACCTATGCAGTTGAAAAACCTAGACAGGGACCTTAAAAAATCTTACCTATCTGTAATAGAAGTGTTTAATAGCGAACCAAGAATAATTCCTTTAACAGACACCAAACTACCGGAGGCCGGATTAGTCGCTGAAGGAAATGCTGCTTTTGTACTGGCATCAACCGATTATGGCAACAGGATTCAGTCGCAATGGAGCGGTGGTTCTTTAAGAGATTACTATCTGGTCGACACCAAAACCGGTACTAAAAAGAAAATCATTGAAAACTTGTATGGTCAGGTTATGTCTTCACCATCAGGGAAATACATCCTATATTTTGATAAAAAAACAGCAGGATGGTATACATACAATGTACTTACGGCAAAAGTTACGCAGTTAAACAGTAGTTTAAATGTGAAATTTGTAGATGAGGAAAATGACATGCCCGACGAGCCCTCGGCCTACGGTGTAGCTGCATGGACAGAAGATGATAAAGCTGTATTAATTTATGATCGTTATGATATCTGGGAATTTGCGCCAGATGGGAAAAACGCTCCCGAAAACCTGACCAATGGTTTTGGCAGACAAAACAAATTAACCTTCAGATATGAAAAAACAGATCCTGAAAGTAGGTTTTTAGACAAAAAACAAAGCATATGGTTAAAGACTTTCAACAATGTCACAAAAGAATATGGCTGGTATAAAAAGAACATTGGAAACAACAATAATCCAGAACTGGTAATTATGGAAAAAATGTCCTATTCGAACCTGGTAAAAGCAAAGGATACTGAAAGGTACATTTTTGATAAAGGAAATTACGCAAAATCGCCAGATGTTTATGTGTCTACAGATATGAAAACTCAGGTAAAGCTGAGTAATACCAATCCACAGCAACAAGATTATAACTGGGGTACAGCAGAACTAGTAAAATGGACAACACCAAAAGGTTACGCCGCTGAAGGAATATTGTATAAACCTGAAAACTTTGATCCGACCAAAAAATATCCAATGATAGCCTATTTTTATGAAAAGCTTTCAGACGGACTGTATGCTTATCAAGCACCAGCCCCTACTCCATCCAGATTAAATATCCCATATTTTGTGAGCAACGGATACCTCGTCTTTGCGCCAGACATCAGTTATGAAGAAGGCTATCCAGGAAGATCAGCGGAAGAATATATCAATTCAGGTGTTGAATCTTTAAAGAAAAACAGCTGGGTTGACGGTAGCAAAATTGGTATACAAGGACAAAGCTGGGGAGGTTACCAAGTGGCACACCTGATCACCAGAACTGATATGTATGCAGCGGCATGGTCTGGTGCACCGGTAGTCAACATGACTTCAGCCTATGGTGGTATGCGTTGGGAAAGTGGTATGAACCGTCAGTTCCAATATGAAAAAACACAAAGTCGTATTGGTGCAACTTTATGGGATAAACCTGAGTTATATATCGAAAATTCACCTTTATTTAAATTACCAAATGTAAAAACCCCTGTTGTAATTATGGCTAATGATGCCGATGGAGCTGTACCATGGTACCAGGGTATTGAAATGTATACAGGTCTAAGAAGATTGGGTAAACCGGTTTGGATGCTCAACTATAACAATGAAGCGCATAACCTGATACAACGCCAAAATAGAAAAGACATACAAATCAGAGAACAACAGTTTTTTGATTACTACTTAAAAGGTGCAAAAGCTCCCGTATGGATGGTGAACGGTATTCCTGCGACGGAAAAAGGCAGAACATGGGGTTTTGAACTGACTGATGAAAAACCTTAATTTAAAGCAGAGATAATTAGAATCAAAACTCTAAATTTAGAGCCTTAACTAAATCATGTTTAATGGCATTAAGTAGAATCTGGTCTGCTTTTATAATCGTTGCAATTGTTGTAGCTAGTATAAAGTGTTTCTTTTTTGGGCAAAGTGAAATTTTTAACTGGATGGTCATCGGTAAGGCCGATGACCCGGCAAATCCGTTAAAATTGGATGGGATAATTCAAACATGCTGGGTTGCTGTAGAGCTTTGTTTGAAACTGATCGGAATCCTGGCCTTGTTTATGGGCTTAATGAGTATTGCGGAAAGAGCCGGAGGTATACGTTTATTATCCAGGATCGTTGGCCCCTTCTTCTCAAAATTATTCCCTGATATTCCAAAAGGACATCCGTCTATGGGGCACATGATTATGAATTTCTCTGCTAATTTACTGGGGCTCGACAATGCGGCTACTCCGTTCGGTCTAAAGGCTATGGAAAGCTTGCAGGAACTGAATCCGAGTAAAGATGTAGCATCTAATGCACAAATTATGTTTTTATGCCTCCACGCTGCAGGTTTAAACTTAATCCCTGTAAGTGTTATTGCAATACGTGCTTCGCAAAATGCATCTAACCCTACTGATATTTTTATTCCTTGTTTAATTGTGACCTTTGTTGGTACCATAACGGCAATGATGATTGTTTCCTTTAAGCAAAAGATCAACCTCTTGCAACCTGTTGTAATTGGATGGATCTTAAGCATTTCGTTCATAATTGCACTGTTGGTATTATACATTACTACGCTTAATGCTGATGGGATTAAATCATTTTCAGGTATTCTGAGCAACGGACTTATCCTTTTAGTCTTTTTAGTCATTATACTGGGTGGGCTTTACAAAAAAATTGACGTGTTTGATGCCTTCGTTGATGGCGCAAAAAACGGCTTTGATACTGCAATCAGAATTGTTCCTTATCTGGTCGGAATGTTGGTTGCGATCAGCTTACTACGTACAAGTGGTACATTCGATGTTGTTATCAATGGTATAAAAACCTTGTTCGCATCATTAGGGGCCGACACGCGTTTTGTTGAAGGTCTGCCAACAGCACTCATAAGGCCCTTAAGTGGTGGTGCCGCACGAGGAATGATGGTAAGTACTATGGAAACTTACGGACCAGATTCGTTCGCAAGCAGATTGTCTGGTATATTTCAAGGCGCATCAGACACTACATTTTATGTAGTCGCTGTTTATTTTGGTGCTGTAAGTATTAAAAATACCCGATACGCTATTGGAGCTATGTTGTTGGCCGATTTAGTTGGAGTATGTACAGCAATTGGTCTTGCCTATCTGTTTTTTGGATAACAGTATACTTTATAAAGCAAAAGGGCAGATCAATCGTGATCTGCCCTTTTGCTTTTACCAAACTTATTAAAACGTGCTACTGACCCATTGAAAAACTGATTGGTATGTTATACTTCACCCTAACCGCTTTTCCGTTCTGTATACCCGGCATCCATTTTGGACTACCTTTCAATACGCGAACAGCTTCTTCATCCGTGCCATAGCCCAACTTTCTTTCTATTTTTATATCGGTAAGTGTACCATTCTTTTCAATGATGAACGACAAGAAAACTTTACCCTGTATGCCAGCCTCTTGTGCCGGCCCCGGATACCTTATCGACCTGGATAGATACATATAAAACTTTTCCATTCCACCAGGGAATGTGGGTTGTACTTCCAGGGGTTCAAATGTACCGTACACTTTATCATCTCCAACAACTTTAGCATCTTTAGGTCCTTCACCAGGCGTACTTATCACGACCAAAGTACCATCATCCATACCTTCAATAGTCTTTTGCGAAGGATCTGCATTAACAAGGTCTTTAATCTGCACCGGATCGGCATTAATCACCTTATCATCTACAACGACAATTGGTGGCGGAAACTTAATCTGTTTTTGCTTTGCAGGTGGAGGTTCCACAGCTGCCGGAGGTGGCGTTTCTGGATTTACAGCCGGTGGTGGTTGCACGTTTACAACCGTTACCTTATCGGCTACGTCGTCAATTGTCTCGCTACCTTTAATCAGGCTCATGATTTTTGGAGATAAGAACAACAGGATAAACAGCGAACTCGCTATAAATAAAGCTTTCACTGTATTTGCTGAACTCTCCCTGCGCATTACATAAGCACCGTAACTTTTGTTTTTTTGATTGAATACTACATCAAGCCATCCATTGCCAAATAAATCGATTTTTGAACCCAACATTGCTTTAAATTTTAGATTAAACATTATACCATTGTTTTAGCTTCTTAAACCTTATAATGAAGAAGGCTTGATGCTTTATTAATAGTCTGATGCTAATCTTCCGGTCTTTCCATAAGCCGGATTAAGAAAAATTGAAATTAAAACACGCGTGGACAAATAAATGATCTTGGTACACGTCCAAAAGTTAGCCCCATAGTTATTTCATGAGAACCATTTTGGTTGCTACTCAGCTTACTAGTCACATGATCATAGGAATAGCCAATTCGGAAACGGTCAGTTATAAAAACCTGGATAATACCAGAAACAGAGTTCTGCTTCCCAAGGTGAAGCTCATTAATCTCTTTTTTCCAAAGACCAAAGCCAGTTCTATAGGATGCCCCCAACCATAGTTTATCATTAAAGATCGTCATTACATTCAGGTCGACACTTGTCGGGCCTCTAAAATCCTCTTTAATTAACAAGCTAGGTCTAACCCTCATGTCCGGAGAAACATTCACTAAGCTTCCAGCAATAAAGTAGGCATGTCTGCTTCGTGCGATGTTAAAAGAGGGCGACATCGTTTTATTGTTCACATCAGAACCAGAAAATGCATCAAGCAAAGAAAGACCTAAATACCAAAAATCGGAATTGTAATAAACACCCAGGCGCATATCAGGCTTTAACCTACTTTCATCATTTAACGATATTGCCTGATCGCCCCCTTCCGAAGTATTTATCATTTCTCCGCTCAGGTTATATTGTACCACCCCCACACCTATTCCAAAGCTTAATCTTTGTGTATCATCTCCATTTAACTGTAAACGATATGCATAATTTGCAGTTAAAGCCGTGGTAAATTGTGGACCAATTTTATCAGAAGTTACCTGAAAACCTAAACCCATTTTTCTATCTAAAGGATCCAAAATACCATCGATAGATATGGTACCTGTATTAGGTGCTCCTTCTACCCCTATCCATTGTGAGCGTAAAGCCAGCTGAGCAAACCACTCCTCCTTATAACCAGCATAAGCTGGATTAATACTTAAACTATTGAATACATATTGAGAAAACTGAATATTTTGTTGTGCAGATACCTGCCCTACAAATAAATGAAGGAGAAATATAAGTCCAGCTATACGTTTTACAATTTTAATCATCATTATATTTTAATCGATACTGCTATCTTTTTATCATTACCCAGCTCCTGCGCGTTTCTTCCGCTTTTCCTTTCTTCAATTTCAGTACGTAGAAATAAGTACCGTCATTTAATCCATTGCCATTCCATTCATTTTTGTAATTATTACTTCTATATACTTCATCGCCCCATCTGTTGTAAACAAAAAGACTAACATCATCATAACTTTCAAGGCCTTTAATGAGGAAGTTGTCATTCTTACCATCACCGTTAGGCGTGAATGTATTGGGAATTTCAACTGGAGGTGGAGTTACCTGAATGCTCACCAAAGCAATGTTTGATGAAAGACCATTTGCATCATCAATCTTATAAGTGAATTTTTCTATTCCGAAAAATCCTTTATTAGGTCTATACATCACTTTTCCGTCTTTACCTACAATGATCTTTCCGTTAGAAGGCTGGCTTTTTACGTCTACCGTCGACACATTTAGCGGAAATAATGCAGGGCGGTCGTTAATTACTATCGGGATTGCCACCTCTTCTTCAGCTTTAGTAGTTGCATAATCATCAATTGCTATTGGATATCTTGTAATGTCTATTACTGTAGGATCATCATTATTTTCGACTGTGCCCGAAACATCTGTAACCGGGGTTCCCGTTTTAGTAAAACCCTTCACAGTAGCGGTATTCGTTGTCGATCCAGCAATTTTCTCAGGTTCCGTAATCGTATAAACAACTGTCGCAACAGTCGTTTTCCCTGGAGCAAGTGTAGTTTCTTTCAAAACAACAGGTTCGGTAAATTTAAGATCCGTTAAAGCAAGATTGTAAAGCGCTACATTTCCGTTATTGGTAACCTTAAACCTATAAGTAATTGTTTTAAATCCATTATCCAGTTTACCCGTTTTAACCAAAGTTAACGATGGCGAATTTTGTATTGAGACTTCTGCTATAGCCGACATAGGTAAAGGCGATTCGACTGAACTTACCGTTGCAGTATTTACAATTTTACCAGTCCCCATTCCTGGACTTCCATTATTTTCCAGATCATTTTGAGTTATGGTGTAAGTTGCTTCATATACCCATGCTTCACCTTTTTCCAGGATGCCATTTCCATTATCACCTTTTGGATGATTAAGTACACCTCCAAACATAGGGTCCTTAACTGTTACCTGATTATGATTTGCATTACCGCTATTACGTATCGTAATGGTATAGTTGATTTTATCACCTACAGTTGAAACGGCACTCTTATTTGCTACTTTATCAATTGAAATTGCAATACACGCTGGTACCTTCACAGTTACTTTAAAAGGCTGTCCCGCACAACCACCCGATTCAGCAATTGGTGTTATGGTATAAACTATACTTTGCTCAAGTGTTGAGGTATTGATTAAACTGGCGTTTATCGTTTTCCCGGAACCATTGCTTACACCGGTTACCACAGTAGAACTTGCACTCCACGTAAATGCTGCCGCAACAGCATTACCTCCCTTAGCCAGGTTATTTACATTAGCTTGAAGATCATAAATGAATGATGATTGTGTACAACTGAGCGTGTTAATCTGATCATTGTATCCTTTAGGCACTTTGTTTACTGTAACATTAGTTAATGATGAACTTGCACTCTCGCACCCGGTTGCATTGGTCACCTTTACAGTGTAATCACCAATTTCATTCACATCGAGAGTTTGATTTATTGCCCCTGGTATCAGGTTTCCATTTTTATACCATTGATTACCGCTGTTTGAAGACGAAGTAAGCACAACAATTCCACCTTCACAGAAGGTTGTTACGCCTGCTGGAGAAATACCCGGTGTTATTGGATATGAAACAACAGTTACCTTAACAGACTGAGCAGGCGAACTGGAACATCCGTTTGTATTGGTAACAATCAAAGTGTACTGTCCACTTGTTGTTGCGATGTAAGTCTTATTGATTGCACCAGGAATAATTTGACCATCTTTATACCACTGGTTACCTGTGGCAGATGATGAAGTTAAGGTAACCGAACCGCCTTCGCAGAAGGTTAATTTGTCCGCATCCACATTGATCGTTGGTACCACTGGCAAATCGTTCACCACTACTGTTGCTGCAGCTGAAACGCTTGAACAAGCACTTGCATTTGTCACTTTAACCGTATATACACCAGCCTGGGTCGCCACATAAGTGGACTGGTTTGCACCGGTAATTTCATTACCATCTTTATACCACTGATTGCCCAAAGCAGATGACGAAGTCAGCAATACCGAACCGCCTGCACAGAAGGTTAGCTTATCTGCATCCACATTAATCGTCGGCACCACTGGCAAATCGTTCACCACCACGGTTGCAGCAGCTGAAACGCTTGAACAAGCACTTGCATTCGTGACTTTAACTGTATATAAACCAGCCTGAGTCGCCACATAAGTGGACTGGTTTGCACCGGTAATCTCGTTGCCATCTTTATACCACTGATTGCCCAAAGCAGATGACGAAGTCAGCAATACCGAACCGCCTGCACAGAAGGTTAATTTGTCCGCATCCACATTGATCATCGGTACCACTGGTAGGTCGTTCACTACTACCGTTGCAGCAGCCGAAACACTTGAACAAGCACTTGCATTTGTCACTTTAACCGTATATACACCCGCTGCCGTTGCCACATAAGTGGACTGGTTTGCACCA
>NZ_JAVTSF010000008.1:0-265963 GCF_032678475.1 Pedobacter nyackensis | reverse complement strand
GTTAAAAAATGCTAAATGTATCCCCTGCAATTAATAAAACCGTATAATTGTATTTTACGTTAATTGACTAAAGTAACTATCGATGAAACTGAAGTATCTACTATATATAACAGCTTGTCTTTCCTTTAATACAGCAGCTTTTTCTCAGGATAAGAATGTTAAACTACCTGCAAACTGGTACAATTTGGACCTCTTACAGGATGGTTATTTTGGTATCAGTACTGAAAAAGCCTACAAAGAAATTTTAAATAGTAAGACACCAAAAGAGAAGATAATTGTGGCCGTAATCGATGGTGGTGTGGAAACCATTCATGAAGATTTGAAGGACGTGATGTGGACTAATAAAAAGGAAATTCCTAATAATGGTATTGATGACGATGGAAATGGTTATATAGATGATATCCATGGCTGGAATTTTATAGGTTCAAAGAAGGGGAACCTTGCTTATGATAATCTGGAACTGGTTAGGATCTTTAGAAAATTACAGCCCAAATACCGTTCTACAATTAAATCAACTGTATTAGATAGTACTGAAAAGGAAGAATTTGCACTTTATACTAAAGTGACCGCTGAATTTGGAAAAAAGTACGATGAGGCTCATCAAACCTTCGCTGTGATATCGATTATTAATAAGATGCTTGATTCTGTTGCCAAAGTTAATCATAAGGCCATTCCTTCATTAGAAGACATGGAAAATTATAAGGCTGATAGTGAAGAGGAGGAGCAATGCAAGAAGATTATTAGAAGAGGGGCAAAGGAAAGTGGCTCAATGGACAAATTTCATAAAGAAATGAAGGATGCCTATAAGCAGTATGACGTTATGCTACGTTATAACCTGAATCCGAAATACGATCAAAGGGCTGAGCTTGTTGGGGACGATTATACTAATTCAAAAGAGCGTCTTTACGGAAATAGCGATGTTGCGGGGCCAAATGCTGATCACGGGTCACATGTTTCTGGTATAATTGGTGCAAACAGGAAGAATAATATTGGTATAAATGGTATAGCCGACAATGTTGAGATTATGGGAATCCGGGTTGTTCCAGAGGGGGATGAACGTGATAAAGATGTTGCAAATGGGATTAGATATGCGGTAGATAATGGCGCACGTGTTATCAATATGAGCTTCGGTAAAGGTTTTAAGTGGGATAAGGATATAGTGGACGAAGCAGTTAGGTACGCTGAAGAGAAGGGCGTTTTATTGGTGCATGCTGCAGGTAATGATAACGAAAATAACGACGTTGAGGAGAATTATCCTAATAAATATTATGATACACCAGAGGCTTTAGCTTACAAGAAGGCGCATAAGAAGCCTTTGGAGAAGATATTAATGCCATTACTTAATCAAGGTCAGATGCAGGGAAGTGGGATGGGTAGAAATATGCCTGCAACGCCTTTTAAAATTCCATTAGACACTGTTAAGTTTAGTTTGCCTCATGCAACAAACTGGATTGAAGTTGGGGCGAGTGCTTATAAAAACGATGCAAGTTTGAAGGCATCATTTTCAAATTATGGGAAATACACGGTTGATGTATTTGCACCTGGTTTTATGATTAATTCTACAGTTCCGGCTTCAAAATATGAGGAGTTTGATGGAACAAGTATGGCAGCTCCCGTAGTTTCTGGTCTTGCTGCATTAATTTTAAGTTATTACCCGGAACTTAAAGCAAGTCAGGTACGTGAGATTATTATGAAGTCTGTTGTTAAAGTTGAACAGAAAGTGAAAAGAGTAAATGCCAGAGGAGAAAGCGAAAGAGTATCTTTTAGAGAATTATGTGTTAGCGGTGGAATTGTTAACGCTTATCAGGCGTTAAAGCTCGCCGAGACTTATATTTCAAAGTAATTTAGTGGTTAGAAAGGTAAAATACCGCAGAAAGGATTAGCCTTTCTGCGGTATTTTTTTTATTTCTTTTGTTGTGATAGAAATGTAACAAGGGATGCAAGTTCTTCATAAGACAATGAATTTGCAAGACCAGCAGGCATCATAGAGTTATCCATTTCTTTGCGGGATAGGATATCAGAAGCCTTGATGTTAAATACCTCACCAACGATGTTTCGCATAACAACCTTAGTAGCAGTTTCCTGTGTAATGAATCCCATATAGGTTTTATTGCCTTTTGCAGATATCATTACTGTTGCAAATCCTTGAGAAATAGAAGCATCTGGTTTAAGTATAGATTCAGCAATCTGCTCGCGATTCATAATTGAGCCGACCTGACCCATGAAAGGTCCTTTCATTTGCTCTCCTTTGTTTATGCTATGACAAGCAAAACAGCCCTGACTAGTAAATAGCGCTTTACCTTTAACTGGATCGCCTGGTAATTTGGCTATGGCTAGAAGTACATCTTCAATGGATGATTCTCCAACCTGTCCTGGTTTGTTTTTGATTTTTTCAAGATCTACAGCTGGCTCTTCAGCTGCTATTACTTTTTCTTCTACTGTAAATGAAGGTATACCCATACGGTGACGCTCATTTAAGTCTACAAAGAACTGTTTCCCATTAGCACCAGCTTTTTCTGATTCGCTAACTAAAAACTTTTCTATACCAGCTGAAGCTTCCCAAAGTACATTCTTATAATATGGACCATGAGAATCCGGTCTTGTACCCCACCACCATGATGCATCATATACATCTTCTTTTTTATAAAGGCGAGCGAGTGTTATCAGGATTTGTTTTTTTACTTTTTCATCTTTAGAAAGGTCATAAGCTTTTATAAGTCCATCAACTGCTTTTTGGGTGTGCATATAGCGTAATGCCCATAATGCCAGGTCTGACTGATCTGTTCCAATTGCCTTTACTGTGGCATCAACTGCATTAAGATTTACCAATGCTTGTACTGCAAGGTGAGGGAGAATAATGTTTGAATTTGGGGTAGCATGTGGACCTTCTACGTCTTTTGCTGGTTCTTTAAATGAGTCTGGAACTTTAGTCTCTAACAAAGCAGTAGCAGTCTCTACATGTCCTAAACGACCCAATCCAATAGTTGCTATAGCCTGTACCCGTTTAGATGGATCTTTAAGCGCTAGCAAGAATGGTTCAGTGGGAACATTTTTGAGGTTAGCTTTACGATCAGCTAATGCGCGCAAGGCTGGTTCTCTTACAGCATCTTCCTGACTTAGTTTTACCAGGTTAGGAATTGCATTTTCTCCCGCTATCTGGGCGTAAGTATAAATACCGGCTATGCGAGATTCTAAACTTAATTTTTTATCTGAGGCAACCTTTAATGCAGCTGATGCAGCTTGTTTAGCAGAACGGGTGATCAATTCCTGTGATGCTGTGAGGCGTGCAACAGTACTCGGAGATTTAAGTAGTTCAGCTAGCGCTTTAATTGATGCTTTTTTTACATCGGGAAATGCTTTGTAGCTCCAGTTTTTAGGTACTGCACGTACTACGTATCCTTTACCCGGACTACCTGAATAACCTGCACCATCCCATGCAGATAGGTAAAGACGACCTGAGCCATCCACATCCAAATCTGTAATCTGTGATAGTTTTATAAACTCTTCATCCTTTTGCGTAAAAGTAGGACCATCTGGAGTAACTCTATGTATATATAACATACTTTGGCCCCAGTCGGCCATCATAGGTACTTTCGTGTATTTTTCCGGCCAGTTTGGTTCATCCATAAACAATGCACCAGTTCCTGAACCACCACCAAGATCTGCCAATGCCGGGATGATCTCATCTGTAAAATGTTGAAACAACAGTGGGTAGCCATATTCTCCAGATTGGATATGGTGTGAAAACCTTACGTTCCATCCTCCACCATCATTGGTATTCTCTCTTGTGAAAATATTCATGAACGGATCAACTGCAAGATCATATACGTTGCGGGTTCCATGCGTATACACTTCCATTTCAGTACCATTTGGACGTACACGAACAATTCCACCTCCAAGCATTGTTAGTTTTTTACCACTGCGGTCAACAGCATCGTGAAAACCAAAATCGCCTACCGCGATATAGATCCAGCCATCAATACCCATTGTGATACCATTAGTAGCATGGTCAGTTCCTCTCTCCCTAATGTATTTTGCATTACTTATATTTTGAATGAGTGGCTTTGAAGGTCCGTCTGCAACGCCATCATTATCTTTGTCTTCAAAAACAACGAGATCCATACCTGTTGCCAGTCCGGTTTCTTTAGAAAAGGTAGTGTGCAATACAAAGACCTGATTTCCCTGAGCTATGATACCTCTGGGATTGTCGACCATAGCAAATTCTATATGCTGATCCATTGTGCCATTGTTGTCCTTGTCGATAAGTTTAAGTATACGTCCTTTGTTTGGGTCTTTACCTAAAGATCCTATCATATCTACGCCTACAAATACTTCTCCGGTTGGGGCAACTGCCAGACAGGCTGGGCTTGGTGTAACATCTGGGCCTGAAAATTTGGTGATTTCGAGTTCATCCGGACCAACAATTTTAGGATTGGGTTTGTCCAGAAATAAATTAATTCCCCCAAAAAATATAAGGGAAAAGATAATACTTAATGAAAATTTGATCATTTGTGTGTTGTTTTATTGTTTAGTGGAGATAAATGTCTAAATAAATTCGCTTAGTTTATTATTTTTTAGTGCGTTTATCTAAATTAATAATTTGAACTTTTCTAAAATCAACTGGTTGACCCTCACTTTGAAGGGCAATAAATCCTTCTTTTAAAAGTTTGCCATCCAATTTAACTGCGGGGTCAAAATTATTGACTACGCCTCCGCCAATCTGAGGTTTGGAGTATTGAAGTACGGTATCACCATTAATGAGGTGCGTAATCAGGGAATCTCCTAATACGATCAGTTCTGCGCGTACCCATTCGTCCTTTTTAAATGTTTTGGATTTGGAATCTATGCAGTGCCTGCTGTCAATTTTTCCTTCATAGATTACATCAGTCCCTGGAGAACACATATTCCCTGTTGGCCGTGGTTGTCCATCATCTAAACCAGCCAGCAATTGAAATTCTACGGATATAGGCCAGTCCTGGTCTTTAAGCATGGTTTTTGGATCCTGTGAGTGAAACATGATTCCGCTATTACTAATGGTATAAGAAGGTGCATCTGTCTTCCAATCGCCTGTAATCCTATATTCCACCAGTAGTCGATAATGTGAAAAAGGTTTTTTGTAATATAAGTGACCATATTGATTGTTGTAGGCACCATATTGATCATATCTAACTTTAATCATACCATCTTCTACTCTAAAGGTATTTGCAAAGTTATCACCAAATTCATGGTGGTTGATCTTTACATTCCAGTCTTTAATATCCTTGCCATTGAATAAGTCGGTCCATTCGGGATCATTTTTGGATTTCAATGTTGAACAGCCAGCAAAAATGAGTACGGCTGATATGGTGAACAGGCTTTTAAAAAATAGGTTGACTGGTGCTGTTGGTCGCATGTTGAATGGTTTGAAAAGGTTGGTTAGGTTCAAATTTAAAATCGGTATTTTCAACGAATATAATGAATTTCTTCCCGCTGATTTAATTTAAAATAGCAAAAAAGAGGGTATCCATTTGCTATGGATACCCTCTTTTTTGAGAAATATTAAATTGTTTATTTCCAGCCTCCACCCAGGGCTTTGTATAAAGAGATTTTGTTTAGTGCCTGCTGTTTCTTAGCCTGAACTTCATTGAGCTCTGCATCCAGTACATTTCGTTGTGTGGTGATGATGTCGAGATAAGTTACCCTGCCTGCAAGAAAAAGGTCGTTGGCTGCTTTAACTGCGGAATTAAGCGCTTTAACTTCGTCTGAGATGAAAGTTCTCTTTTTCTCGATAAAACCATGTGCTTTTAGGGCATCTTGAACCTCATTATAAGCTTTAAGTACAATTTTTTCATAGCTCTGAAATGCTATGCCGTATGTTGCTTTATAAGTTTCGTATTCTGCTCGGAGGCGGTACTGACTAAATAGTGGCGTCGTCAGGCCACCTATTAGCCCATAGGCCAGTGCAGTTTGAGGTTGAAACAATTTACCAAGGTCAAATGATTGTAGTCCAATCTGCGGAGCGAGAACGATTGCCGGCAGAAATGCTGCATTGGCAGCTTTCAAATCTTTTTGAGACGCGACGAGTGTGAGGCCAGCTTCTCTGATATCTGGTCTTAAAGCAATCATTTGCAAGGGAACACCACTATCCAGTGTCTTCATACTGATAAATTCTTCAAAGTTGTTTGATGTTAATTTGAAGTCTGTATTAAATTTACCAGTCAAAAAGTTTAGATGATTCTGCATCAGACTGATTTGTTGCATTACCTCCTGAACTCTGGCTTTTGAATTCGATACCATAGCTTTGAATTGTTGTACACCTAATTCTGTTGCTACACCCGCTTCTTTTTGAACTTCAATTAATTTTAATCCCCGTTGCTGAAGTTCGATATTTCTGTTTAAAATGTTCAGTTCTTCGTTCCAGGTCAGTAATTCGAAGTAGGTTATTGCAACGTTACTGATCAACTCTGTCTGAACAAGTTTTCGTCCTTCGTAGGAAGCCATAAACCTGTTTAAGGCCGCTTGTTTTTTGTTTTTCAGTTTTCCCCATAAATCTATTTCCCAGGATGTTCTTAGTCCGACAAAATAGTCAGGAAGGGGATTAGGTACGCGTTCATCTTCTTTTAAGTTTCCCGAAAAATTGGTGTCATAATTACCTATTCCATCTGCGGTATAGAAACCATATCTATGTAAGCCAGCTTCAATAGCAAGATCTATGTTAGGTAAGGTCATTCCTTTTCGTATACGTAGGTTTGCCTTTGCGATTTCAATGTGATGTAGCGCCTGTTTCATATCTGCGTTGTGTAACAAGGCACTATCTATCAGATTTATCAGGGTTTCATCTTTGAAGAATTCCTTCCAAGGTGTGTTGGCTATTGTAATGGTATCTGTACTCAGTGCATAAGTAGCAGGGGCTGAAAGATGCTTGTGCTCAGGTATGTCCTTTTTTATTGTACAACTGCTGAAGATAGCAGCAGCTGCAATGATCGTTATTATTTTAGCATTGGGTATCACTTTCTTTTTCATGAAGGAAGAAAATAATACGTAAAGACCCGGGATAACAATGAGTCCCACAACTGTTCCAATAACCATACCGCCCACGGCTGCAGTACCGATGGAGCGGTTACCGAGTGCTCCCGCACCGGTCGCTATCATCAATGGAATCAAACCAGCGGCAAAGGCAAAAGAAGTCATTAATATTGGGCGTAAACGGGCTACTGAACCTTCTATTGCAGCCTGCAAAAAGTTCATACCTTCGTTTTGTTTAATCAAGGCATATTCAACAATAAGAATGGCATTTTTCCCAAGTAAACCGATCAGCATTACGAGGGCAACCTGTGCATATATGTTGTTCTCGAGTCCAAATGCCCATAAGAATAAGAAAGCTCCGAAAATTCCTGCAGGTAAAGATAGGAGTACAGGAAGGGGTAATAGGAAACTTTCATACTGTGCGGCTAAAATAAGGTATACAAATAGCAGACATAAGGCAAATATGTAGACGGCCTGATTTCCTGAAAGAATCTGTTCCCGGGTCATACCTGACCATTCTATTTCATATCCAGCAGGAAGATTTTTAGCTACTTTTTCTACTGCCGCAATAGCTTGCCCGCTACTAAAACCGGCTGTAGCATCTCCATTAAGCATGGCTGAAGAGAACATGTTGTATCTTGTAATTTGTTCAGGACCGTAAACACGTTCCATGGTTATAAAGGATGAAAATGGCAACATTTCTTCTTTATCGTTTTTGATAAAAAGATTTAAGACGTCTTCTGGTTTTTCGCGGTACGAAGGGTCAGCCTGTACCATTACCTTGTACATTTGACCGTAACGGATAAAATTGGTCGCATAAAAACTACCCATTAACGTTTGTAAGGTATTCATTGCATTTTCGACACTGATCCCTTTTTTTGCGGCAAGATCGTAATCGACTTTGAGCAGGTATTGTGGAAAACTCACATCGAAGGTTGTAAATACATTTCCTATTTCAGGAGTAGCTTTTAGGTCTTCTATAAATTTGTTTAGTACTTCTGAAGTTTTATTTAGGTCATCGCTACCTGTTTTATCGAGCACGCGCAATTCGAATCCTGAAGAGTTCCCAAATCCGGGAACTGTTGGCGGTGGAAAAAACTCTATTTCGGCATCCATGATGTGTGCCGTTGCTTTTTTAAGGGAATTGATCACTTCTGTTACAGATTCTTCTCTATTGTCCCAAGCAACAAGGTTAATCATCCCCATTCCGTAAGATGCTCCTGAAACTTCATTAACAAGACTATAACCGGCAAGGGTTGATACCGTTTCTACGGCACTCATTTTTCGGCTTATTTCGTCAATTTCATTTAGTACAATTTCTGTTCTGTCGACAGTAGCACCAGGAGGGGTTGTTACGTTCACATAGATCATACCCTGATCTTCAGTTGGAATAAAGCCAGAAGGAAGAATAGCACTCATTCCCCAGGTTGTTATGAAGAACGCAATTAGTAGTCCGAATGTTAAGGTCCGTCGACCGGCAATAAGTCCTAACAGTCGTTTATAGCCATTGGCCATATTGTTGTATCCTTTATTAAAGCGTGCAAAAAAGCGTGCTAAAGGACCTTTTGAAGCAGGTTTTTCGTGTGGAGAACGAAGAATGATGGCACAAAGGGCAGGAGTAAGCGTTAAGGCGTTTATTCCGGATATGATAATTGCAGAAGCAAGTGTCAGCGAAAACTGTCTATAGAAAATACCAACGGGTCCGGAAAGAAAAGCTACCGGAATAAAAACTGCCGACATCACCATTGTAATGGCCACTACAGGTTTCCCTACCTCTTTCATTGCAGCAAGTGTGGCTTCCATAGGTTGAAGATGTTCTTCTTCCATTTTGGCATATACCGCTTCTACTACTACAATGGCGTTGTCGACCACAATACCTATGGCCAGTACAAGCGCAAAAAGTGTGAGTAGATTAATAGAGAAGCCCAGCATTTGCATGAAAAACAATGCGCCAATTAAACATACAGGTACAGCAAGTGCCGGAATCAAGGTTGAACGAAAATCCTGTAAGAAAATGAATACGACAATGAATACCAATACAAAGGCTTCGAGCAAAGTAATCAATACACTGGATATTGAGGCATCAAGGAAACGGGACACATCGTAACCCATGGTATATTTCATGCCTGGAGGAAAAGAACTTTTCTGAAGAGCTGCCATACGTTCTTTTACATTTTCAATTACTTCCTGGGCATTAGAGCCTGGTAATTGTTTCATCATAATAGAAGCGGAGGGTCTGCCATCAGTTTTAGAGACCATTTCATAATCTAATGAACCGAATTCTACATCTGCAATATCTTTTATTCTTATGATTGAACCATCCGCATTGGCCCTTATTGGGATATTCTTATATTCTTCGGCATCAGAGAATTTACCAGGATAACGCAAAACATATTGCTGCATATTGATGGATTTGTCGGAACCAATTCCCGTTTGTCCCGGGGCTGCTTCAACATTTTGTTTTCTTAAAGCTGAAATCACATCTTCACTGGAAATTTTATAGGCTGCCAGGCGGTCGGGTTTTAGCCAAACACGCATGGCATAATCTCTCAGGCCCATAATCTGAGCAAAGCCAACACCTTCAATACGTTTCAGCTCTTTTAGAATATTGATGTCAGTAAAGTTGTAAATAAAACGTTCGTCAGCAGATTTGTCATCGCTGTAAATGTTCAGGTACATCAACATACTGTTTACCTCTTTTTCAGTAGTCACACCGGCTTTGATTACTTCTTCTGGTAATTCATCAAGTACGGTTGTTACCCTGTTTTGAACGTTTACTGCTGCAATATCAGGATCAGTACCTACTTTGAAGAACACCTGTATCAGTGTGGTCCCGTTATTTGTAGATACTGAGTTCATGTATGTCATGCCAGCTACTCCGTTAATGGCTCTTTCCAGAGGGATGGCCACGGCATTGGTACTTACTTCAGCATTTGCGCCAGTATAGTTGGCAGTAACTACAACTGAAGGGGGAACGATATCTGGAAACTGGGTTACAGGCAGGGTAAATAAAGCAAGTAGCCCAAGTAGTGTTATAAATAAGGAGATGACCAGTGAGAGCACTGGTCTTTTTATAAATTGCTCAAACATAATAATGCATAGTCATACCGGTACACTTTATGGTGTACCAGTCAAATGATTTAATAAATTCGTTGGATGTTAATTTTTGGCTACTGTATTCAAAGCACCTATGCTAATGTCTGTAGGTTGGACCTGTAGGCCATCTTTTAAGCTTTGGGTACCCTCAAAAACTATTTTATCTGATTTATTCAGCCCGGAATTTACAATGTAGTAATGACCTACGCGTTCGCCAGCTTTAAATGGAGTCATTTTTAGCTTGTTGTCTGCAGTTAGCAGATATACATAGGTTCTGTCCTGTATTTCGAAAACGGATTTTTGATGTACGACAAGGATCTTCCCTGTTTTTGCAGGTACGCTGATTTTTCCGGATGCACCGTGTTTAAGCAATCCATTAGGATTTGGAAAGGTAGCCTTTAATGACAAAGAGCCCGTCTGACTGGCAAACTCACTTTCAGCAAAGCGGGCGTTGCCTTCAAATGGATATACCTCACCGTTTGCCAGTGTAAGTTTCACTTGCTTTTTAAACTGATTTCTGGTGTAACTTGAGTCGTTCGCAATTGCCAGGTACTCTCTCTCTGTGATGGCAAAATAAACGTTAACAGCACTCAGGTCTGATACTGATGTCAGCAAAGAACCTTCCTCCAACAAACTGCCGGCTTTTAAAGGTAATCTATCAACCCGACCACTGAAAGGTGATTTAATAAGTGTATGGGCCAGTCTGGATTTTGCATATTGCGCAACCGATCTGGCCTCGGCAACACGTGATTCAGCTGCCTTAAGTTTAGCTGCTCCAAGGTCTAGTTCTGTTTTAGAAACAATATTATTTTTTACCAGGATTTTTGTTCTCTGCTGTTCAAGTTCTACAGTTTTGGCATCGGCAATCGCATTATTTAATGCTGCTTCAGCTTTGCTTAAATCAGCTTTATATTCTTCATCATTTATTTTGAATAAAATCTGACCCTGTTTAACTTCAGCGCCTTCTTCAATGTATATTTTTTCCAAAAATCCAGAAAGTCTTGATCTGACTTCAACATTTTTTACAGCCTGTATATCGGCAATGTACTCTTTGTGGATAACGGTGTCTAAAGTGCTTACTTCAGCAACAGGTACGGATCTGGTTTCTTCAGAGGTAGTTTCTTTGCCCGGTGATGAACAGCCAGCAATTGTAAAGGCAGCAAAAAAAGGTAAATACGCTAGATAACTAAGTTTCATGGTCATAATTAATTTTTGAGGATACGTTGTGCATCCTTTGTATGGTGAAAAAAAATATAAAATGGAATTACCCGGGCATGCCCGGGTTCAAATATTGATTTCAGAAAAAGACGCGGTTACAGCGCAAGATGGCCCTGCCCGCAATTTTAAATCCTGATGGTCAATGTTAAACTAAACTGATAAAGGTTTTTTACTAGAAAGGCTTGAACCTGAAAAGGTGCGAGTAATAAGATGGCAGACAGACACTTTTCGTTTTATAAAAAGGGTGTGCAATAACGATTATTCTTCCAATTTGTTTAAAAAGAAAGAAGGAAAGCATTAATAAAACTGCTGGTATGATATGTATAACTGTGCTGAAAACTCTGTAGCTTTCGTTAGGGATTTCAATATCGCCAGCTAAACTATCCATAGGAATATCTAAGACATCATCCAATACAAATTCCAGAACTGAATCACCGGCAAATACATGTTTAATAGACGTATCCCCACCTTCATAGGTAATGATGTTCAGGTACGCAAAAAGCGATAGAAAATGAAACAACTTAATAAACATATCAGGCCAAAGATATAATATTGCAAAACCTAATCTAATACAGAACTCAGTATTGACAATTTTATGATAAAGAATTAGGCTTTTTAGTGAAAAGTTTATTTTAAGTCGATGATGGATAAATTAGGGCGAAATTTTGTTGAAGGACAAGGATTTAAAATTTATTTTTTATCATTGTAAAGTTTACTTCAAATCGGGGAACTTAATTATGTTGACTTATTCCATCTGTAGTGATGATGATTTGACCATTCTTTTACAGAAGGGCGACCTCGCGGCCTATGCTGAGATTTACGATCGCTTTCAGGCACTCCTATATGTTTATGCCTGCAAAATTACGAGAGATGAGGAAGATGCAGAGGATATCGTTCAGGAAGTATTCCTCTATCTTTGGGATAAACGGGAAACCATAAATGTTAATTCCTCTCTATCCAGTTATCTTTATTCTGCTATTCGATTTAAATTCTTTAATCTACTTGATCAAAAGAAGGTTCGTTCAGATTATCAAAAATCTTTAGGGGACTTTATTGAACAGGGAACTTATATAGCTGATTATCTGGTAAGAGAAAAGGAATTAAATCGTTTGATCGAAGAAGAAATAAATCGTCTTCCTTCAAAAATGCAGGAGATTTTTCGATTAAGCCGAAAGGAATATTTAAGTCATAAAGAAATCGGTGAAAAGCTTGGCTTGTCTGAAAAAACAGTTAAAAATCAGGTTAATAATGCGTTGAAAATCCTTCGTCAACGACTACCAGCTTCTGCTTTCTTATTTGTGTTCTTATTTAAATAATATGCCTTTTTCTTGTTTAATAATTTGGTGAAAAGACGAATCACGGCATTCTCCATCGCTATCTTTTAAAAAAAATCTCTCCAATCTGGGCCCAACACGCTTTTCAACTTACATGTTAATAGAAGCACGATAAAACTATATACAATGTCTCTGAATAAAGCAGAAGAACTAATTAAAAAATACCTTGCCGGAAATTGCAGCGAAGCTGAGCGATCGATTGTTGAAAGTTGGCACTTGCAGGATATTAAAGAAAGCAGTGTTTCTGTTTCGAATGAAAAAATAGAAGAGGTTAGTCGTCGAATGCGCATACACTTACTTGCTCATACCGAAAAAGGAGGTACTGGAATGTTAAAGCCGGATGGCAAATCAGAGTTTGAATCCGATGCGAACCAGAGTGTTCCTGCCGATTCAAATTACAGCTTAGGTTCAATTATTTTTACATGGCCTAGATTGGCTGCAGCCAGTATTATTTTAGCTATATCTTTCGGGATATTTTTTTATAAAAGTGACATCGGTACCTCAAGTCCCTCAAATTCAGTTGTAGTAACAGATATTTCAGCGGTAGGAAATAAAGCAATACTTACGTTGGCGGACGGAAGAAGTATTAATCTAAAAGAAGACCAGAATGGAATTGTAGTTGGTACTGAAAAAGTTACTTATACAGATGGTACCGATATTGTTGGGGCTGAGAAAAGTGGCGATAAATCTGCTCATACTTTACTTGCGTTGAGTACTCCGAAAGGAGCACAGTATCAAATTACATTGTCTGATGGCACTAAAATATGGCTCAACAGTCATTCTAGGATACGTTATCCTTTAGCTTTTGAAAAAACGCGGAGATCAATCGAAGTATTGGATGGAGAGGTCTACCTGGAGGTAGTCCATAAGCCGGAGGCTCCTTTTCATGTTTTCGCAAAGGGGCAGGAGATAGAGGTTTTAGGTACATCTTTTAATGTAAATACCTATTCTGCAGTGAAAACAATAACAACACTTATAAAAGGGTCTGTTAAGGTAAAGAATATGCAGGGGGATAAACACTTGATTTTAACTCCTGGAGAAGAATCTGTTATGGAGAAGGATAATTTATTTAAACAACCGGCAGATCTAAATGTGGTAACTGCATGGAAAGAAAACTATTTCTATTTCAAAAATGAACCGCTTGAAAACGTAATGATGCAGATATCGCAATGGTACGGAGTATCTATCAAATATGATAATTCCTTTAAGAAAGTTAGAATTGGAGGTTTCATTTCCAGGAATAACTCACTTAAAACCCTTCTGGAGCTGTTGGAAGAAACAGGTAATTTTTCTTTGAAATTGCAGGACAGCACCGTTGTTGTTAAAAACCGAAACTAACCAACCGCCTTAAAACTAACTAAGTAACTAACCAAAGAAAAAAAGAACCGTATATCCATACGGGACCAACCGCCTAACCTAACCAAATATAACGTATGAATAGAAGATTACAGTTGATTAGTCTGCCGCTACTGCTATTGGCTTTTTTTAGCCTGTCAGCTTTCGGTCAGATATCTATTACCAAAAAGAATGTTCCTTTACCAGCTGTTTTGTTGGAACTGAAAAAACAAAGTGGATATGACATTGTGTTTAATGAAGACCATATCAAAAATGTGGGAAATGTTACTGTAAACTTGAAAAATGTCGGCCTTAAAGAAGCTTTAGAAAATATTTTGATTCCTAAAAATCTTGTTTATTCCTTGAAAGGCAACGCAGTTATCATAAAACCTCATTCAAAAGATACGTCAACAGGTTTTCCTTCGATAGGTCAGGGTAAAGCAGTCTCAATAGAAGGAGAGTTGATTGGTGATCAGGGTGAAAAACTGGCAGGGGTAAACATTAGTATCGTAAACAGCAATGTCAGGACGGTTTCGTCTTCCGACGGGAGATTTAAATTAGACCTTAAGGACTCAAATGTGCAAATAGGTTTTTCGTTATTGGGGTATCAACCACTGACTATTCAGGTCGAAACATTATTTTTAATAAAAATAGAATCTGTTTTAAAGCTAAGTAATGGCTTGATAAGGCGTGTTTCTGACCAGAAATTTTCTATTTCTCTTTTGCAGAGTAATACCCAATTGAACGAGGTGAAGATAAACACGGGTATGTTTGAACGTAGAAAAGAAACATTTACCGGGGTAACCCGTAGCTTTACTGGTAAAGAATTACGAGACGCCAGTCGCATCAATATTCTGGAAGGACTTAATATGCTGGATCCGTCTTTTAAAATTATTCGTGATAATAATTTAGGTGCTGATCCGAATCAAATGCCAAAAATTGAAATCCGTGGAAGTAGAAGTATACCCTCGCCAACTCCTGAAAAATATAGTCAGCAATTGAAGCTGGAATATGAGCAAGATCCTAATCAGCCCTTATTTATATTGGACGGATTTGAAACAAATTTAAATACAATAGTGAACCTGGATGTTAACCGGATAGAAAGCATTACTTTATTGAAAGATGCGGCTTCCACCGCTTTATATGGTTCGCGTTCGGCAAATGGTGTAGTTGTAGTGGAAACTATTCGCCCTACTGCAGGTGACCTTCGGATTTCTTACACTGGAACGGTAAATATGGCGATGCCGGATCTCAGTAGTTATAACATGATGAGCGCAAGTGAATTGCTAAAGTATCAGGATTTGACATCTGTTGGGGTAGGTGCACCCGGTCCCTTTGGAATAGACGAAGAAGGGGATAATCTGTTATTACCTGTATTGAAACGTGCATTCAGAGAAAACTCGATTTTAAATGGGGTAAATTCTAACTGGAAGAAAGTGCCATTACAGAACTCAAGTACCTTGAACCATGCTTTGTCGGTTACGGGTGGTGACAGCTTTTTTACTTATACCCTGGGGCTCACCAAAGGCACCAATGTAGGCGTGATGAGAGGTTCCGAAAATAGAAGCAATTCGGGGTATGCCAATTTATCCTACAGAAATAAGAAATTAAATATCTCTAATAATTTAACGATCAATGGGCAAAGACAAGATGGTAGCCCTTATGGCACCTTTGCCCAATACGTAAAAATTCCACCCTATTACAACATCAATAAAACAAGTAGGTACCTGGAGGAGCAACATGCTGAATATTTTAACGCTCGAGGTGAACTTTCCGTTAGAGACTTTAATTTTGCAAACCCACTGTATAACGCACATTTGCCAAGCCTGAATACGGTGAACACTTTTTCATTGTCCAACAACCTAATGGCGAACTGGGACCTGTTCTCTTTTTTGAGACTTTCGGGTGGTATGCAATATAGTAAATCGAATAGTCATTCGGATTATTTCGTTTCCCCGCTCAATACCATGTTTGATTCACAGGAAGAAGGACAGAGAGGAACTTATGACTACGGGCTCGTTAATTCACAAACCTACAGGTATTTTTTTATGAGTACTTATAAAAAGGTATTTGCAGAAAAGCATATTGTAAATCTGAACATACGTACAGATCTTGGATTAAGAAACAACGAGAATCAATCTGTTTCTGCAGTAGGGTTCGCTACTACATCAGAACCCCTTATTTACCTGGCAAATTCTTATAGGCCATTTTCTAAACCCGGAGGATCAACTACAAAAAGTAATTCAATGGCACTGATTGGTAGTTTGAACTACTCATACGACATGCGTTACAACCTGGATCTTTCCTATAACCTTTCGGGAACCAGTAACTTTGGTAGTGACAATCCTTATCAATCATTTTATGCTTTAGGTGTAGGCTGGAACATAGGCAGAGAATCCTTTTTAGCCGATTCCAAGGTTGTAGATTATTTAAATATTTCTGCCAATTTCGGACTTACAGGTAATCAAAATGCCGGTAATTTCGGTTCCCTAACTACATATATCCTGAACAATGATCCTACTTTTTTTGGTGAAGCCTATCAGTTAATGGGCTTAGGAAACCCGAATCTGGATTGGACTAAAACTTATAATTTAAGTTATAATCTTTCTGGTCGATTTTTCAAAAATCGGCTTTCGTTAACACTAAGTGGATATCGTAATCTTACGAACCCATTAATCATTACTATGCCTTTACCGCTTTCTGTAGGATTGCCAAATGGTGTTCCAAAGAATGTGGGTAAGCTCACTTCAACTGGTTTAGAGCTTCTTGTAGATGCAAGAGTGGTAAATAACGGGAATTGGGGCGTAAATATTGGAATTAATGCACCACTGTTTTACAAGAGTAAATACAGCGGCTTAGGTGATTTGTTAAATAAATACAATGAAACCGCCCGCGAGAACAAATATGTGCTGCGTTATATCGATGGGGCAAGCCCGGATGATGTGTGGGCAGTCCGCTCTTTGGGCGTAGGACAGGCGAGGGGTTTGGAGTTATTCCTTGATAAAGATGGTAACTACACCTACTTGTTCAATAAAAACAATGAAGTACGATTAGGGAGTAGCAGACCTGTTTCGCAGGGGAACGTCAATGTTAGGGTCCGCTACAAAAAATTCAATGTATCTGTTTATGGCCGCTATATCATTCAGGAGATGAAATTTAATACAGCTTTATATAATAAGGTTGAAAATATCACGCCTGCAGATATGGAGTATAACCAGGATAAAAGGGCGCTTTATGTACGTTGGAAGAATATTGGTGATGATGCTTCCTTCCTGGGAATTTCATCCACACCTTTAGGCGTATCATCACGCTTTTTGCAAAAAGAAACTGCTTTGTATATAGATGGAATAAGTTTTAATTACGATTTATTAAACCAGTATTCTGAGGGCTTAAAGGGAACTATAAGACGTAAACTGGGACTTCAGGCAATAAGTTTTGGCGTCACTACCAGCAATATTTTTCAGTTCAGATTATCCAATGTTAAAATGGAAAGAGGATTAGATTATCCTTTTCAGAGAAGTGTAACCCTAAACATGAACCTAACTTTTTAAGAAGTATTATGAAAAGACTAAACTTTCGCAAAAAACCATTAACAATTGCATTGGTTGCTGCATTCCTTATTATGCAGTTCGTTTCCTGTAAAAAATTCTTACAGGTACAGCCAAGAGATTATATGTTCGAGCAGGAAGCATTTGCTACTGAAAAAGGTGTTGAATCTGCACTAAATGGTATATATCAATCCATGGCGAACCCAGTACTTTATGGAAGTAACCTGACTGTCGATATAACAGAGCAGTTTGCCCAGTATTACTATGCTCCAGGTAGACCAAATATAGCTAGATTTAAGGATTTTGTGTATAGTCTAACGAAACCCTACTACGCCGAGATCTGGAAGCAGGCTTATCGTAGCCTTTTAGGTACCAATAACTTTTGTGACAGATTGAAAGATCCATCATTTCATGTATTGGCTTCTGATAAGCGCGACATACTGCTTGGAGAAGCTTATGCAATCAGGGCCTTTCTTCATTTTGATCAGCTTCGTTTATTTGGACCAGTGTATACCAGGTTTCCTCAACAAAAGGCAATTCCTTATGTACGAACTGCCAGTTCAGTAGCCCAGCCAATCTTGCCTGCAGATCAGGTGATAGATCAAATCATGCACGACCTGGATTCGGCACTGGTTCTTTTGGCGAAAGATCCGGTACGTGTAACAGGAGCAAATAAAATTACGACTTCGGGAGTAGGGCAGGCAATCGACTATATGTCAAATCGTCACCGTCGCTTTAACTATTATGCTGTTAAAACCCTGGCAGCGCGTGTACTGCTCTATGCAGGGAAAAAGGCAGAGGCCTGGCAAGTAGCAACATCCATAATTCAGGAACAGGAAGCATTTTTTCCATGGCTAACAGAACCTGAATTTGCAAATGATCCATTAATGAGCAAGGAATCTTTTTTTGGTATCGAAAACAAAAAGATGTACGAAATCTATCGCGACTTGTTTAGTCCGCTATTAAGGGATGATATTATATATGCCCTTAAGCCCGCAAGATTAAATGGCCTTTATAGCCCTACCTCAACAGATTTACGACTCAAATACTGGTTTAAAGTTGGAATAGAGGGCGAAAAAACTTATAAAGTGTTGATCAAACACAGCAATGCAACGATCAAGGATGCTGGTTTGAGTGGTTATCAACCATTGATCAGGAAATCAGAACTTTATCTGATTGCGGCAGAAACGGCCCCGGATCTGCAACAGGGATTTACTTACCTGAACACGCAACGGATTAATAGAGGATTACCGGCAATTGTCTATCATACTGGTAGTACGGCAACAGAGCTGTTGACGGCCATTCGTGATGAATATCAACGTGAATTTGTTGGCGAGGGACAAACTTTTTTCATGTTTAAGCGATTGAACCTGGCAACGATTACTCCGGTAACAGGTTCAGGGTCTGTAGCTATGAATGATTTGAAGTATGTAGTGCCTTTACCTGAGGATGAATCATTTTACCGCTAGTGTTAATCTATAAGCTCATTATGAAAATGTTTAAAAAAACTAAATTATACAGCACCAGCCTATTACTCCTGGTAATGGTGGCCAGCTCCATAGTATCTTGTAAAAAGCAGGAACCAATAAAGTATTCAGGCGAAGATTTTCTTTATTTTATGAATAGTACAAATCGGTTTAAAATAATCCCGAGTTCCGGAAATATGAATTTGTTTTACAAACCGGAAATAGAGTTTTCGTTTTTGATGGGACAGTATTATGCCGATGAATACGCGTTTAACTTAGAGACGGTTTCATCTTTGCCACTTTCGGTACAATTTGATGGTAGAGTTTCTGATAAAGACAGGAAAATTGAAATAGAGCTGGAAGGGAATGGAAAGGAATACTGTGTGTTGCCTGACCCAGAGACTATTTTTATACCTGCACATGGAATCGAATATACGTTGAATATGAAGATCCTAAGACCGCCGATGGATGATACCAGTAAAAAAACGGTTATACTCAAACTTAAAAATACAACTGATTTTTCACCTGAAAAACATACCTGGTCTAAGATTACTTACAGGTTTGGTAATTGGTTTGATATTCCCAGATTTTACCCAGACTTAGCGGTTAATTACGGTGCTTTTTCGCCTGCTAAGATGTATCACATCCATTTTGCGGTAAAAAGGCTGGGCGCGGAGAATTGGGCTGCAGATCCTAATCCCGTTATATTAAATACTTTCCTTAAAAGCAAAAATCAGCGGGAAGTGAACTTCATCAATCCTACTTACGGAGACCTTTACTATTTTTTGGATTTGGTTTCTTACTTGAAAGTATATGCAAAAACAGGACCTGTGCGTGATGCATTCACTGCGCTCACGCTAAAAGTGATTACGCTTACAAAAGAGTTAATTATTGAAAGAAAAAATGCTGGCAATCCTATTCTGGACGAAACGGGGAATGAAATAAGCATTCCTTAATAAAATTGTAGGTCTATTAAATTTATTTGAATAATCATTATCAGCATGAAACATATACTATTATATTTCAGAAATCCTGTTTCTTTTCCAGGACTAAAATTAAACCGTTCCATAGTTTTCATGGTCTGCAGTTTTGTTTTGTTATTAACAAGCTGTAAGCAGAACTTTATGAATGAGGGCACACCCAATTCTAATGAGTTCTCGATTTTATTGCCTAAAGAAGCCAGTACAATCATTAAGGGGCTAGAAGGTGGAGATTCCATTAAGGCAAAAATCGTATATCCGGGTCAGGAACCGAAGGATATTGACCCGGATAAGTTTTCCTTTATGTGGACAAGTCTGGCCAATAAAGATACATTAAGTACCAAACCTTTCCTCACTTACCATGATTTTGAACTTCAGGATACGACCCTGGTTTCCTGTTTGTTAACTGTAAAGGAAAAAAGCACCGGAATTACCAGGCATGCAACAGGAGCTGTATTTATTACCACACCAACCCGAGAGGGATGGATGGTGTTGGGCGATAAGGCTGGCACTGCACAGCTGAGTGTGTTGACGTACTCACCACAAGGTTATAGAAAATTTATAGATCTTTCATCTGAGTTGGGAATTAACCTTAATTTAAAAGGGAAGCCCGTTTCTGTGGCAGCCATCGGCAGTGAATTTAGTTACGGAGGGGGAAAATATCAATTTGTGGGCATTTCAACGGATCAGGAGGTTAAGATTTTCCGTACCACTGATTTTCGTACAGAACAGAGAGTCACAGATTATGTTTCAAGTATACTGCAGCCCAGTTTGCAAAACCAGGTCCGTTTTGAAATAAATGGAGAGTCTACTTTTGTGGCAACAAGAAACAATGAAGTCTTTTATTTTAACACGCTTCAAATGTTCTTTTCAGGTACATTGGATTTTAAAGTGTTGAGTGCTTATCCTCCGGGATCGGTCTCAGCTCCAAGATTCAATGCTTCGCCATACCATGTTTTTACAGGCCCGGAACACCTGACTGAATTCAATCGTATGCTGTATGATGAAGATAAGGATGGGTTTGTAAGGGCTTATGTTCAGGGTAGTATTGGAGGAAACGGTGCTTTTCAATTACAGTTACCCGTTTCGTTGACAGGGTTCAAACTGATGGCATTCTTTTCTAAACAAGGAGAAGAACAGGATGAGTTTACGGCATTTTTACACAATCCTGTAACACTGGAAAGTCACCTGGTTCAATTTTTATCGAACGGTATATTGAAAAACCTGAAAACAATACCCTATGCCGACGTAAAAGATTTAATCGCTTCTAATTTTATACAAATAGATCCCAATACGGGCTATATTATATACACCAAAGGAAGTGAGGTATGGGCTTATGACTTTAAAATGAGCTTCGGTTTAAAGTTGCTGGACTTAGGTAATGAAACCATCAGCTTGATGAGGTTGACAAAATATATTCCACCAAAGAGTAAAATATCGGGAAGAACGGAACTTTATCATCAATTGCTAAAACAGTTGATAGTTTGTACTTACAACCCAGCCAGTCCAGATAATAGCGGGATTTTTAGGCTATATGAAATCCCTTTGGGTAATCAGCCTTTGATTAAGAAAACAGAAGAAACAGGCTTCCCTAAAATTGTTGATGTAAGCTTCGCTCCAATTCCATAAATGACTTTTTAGTCCTATACACAGCAATACAAGAAACAAATGAATAAAAGCATATTATAAATATTATGAGTAACATATTAAGAATCGAGAACCTTTCACATCGATATAACTCATCCTGGGCTATTAGGGATATTAATCTTGAAATTAACAGTACTGGTGTTATTGGCCTGCTGGGGTCTAACGGGGCAGGTAAATCTACCACGATGAACATCATGTGCGGTGTATTAAATCAAACCGAAGGAACCGTATTGATCAATGGTCTGGACATTAGAAAAGAGCCGGAACAGGCAAAACAGAAAATAGGATTTTTACCACAAACGCCTCCCTTGTATAATGATTTTACGGTTGATGAATACCTTACCTATGCAGCCAATCTGAGGTTGATTGAAAAAAATAAGATCAAGGCAGCAGTAGAAGAAGCGAAGGAACGGACAGGGATTGGCCATTTCAGCTCACGTCTAATTCATAATTTATCAGGTGGGTATAAACAACGTGTCGGCATAGCACAAGCTATTATTCATAAACCTAAATTGGTGGTGTTAGACGAACCTACTAATGGGTTAGATCCCAATCAGATTATCGAGGCGCGTAAACTAATCAAAGAAATTGGTCAGGACCATACTGTATTGTTGTCTTCCCATGTTTTATCCGAAATCCATTTACTGTGCAAAGAAGTGATTATGATTGAGTCAGGACGCATTATATTCTCTGATACGATGGATGCATTTAATAATTACATACAACCTAGCAGCCTCTTGCTTAGAATGGAAAATCCTCCTGCTGTTGAGGCTTTGATGCAGGTGTCAGGAGTTACCAAAGTAGATTACCTGTCAGCGAAACAAGTTCGTGTTTATTTTGAAGGTGATCAGCAAATTACAGAGACCATCATTGAAACAGGTGTTCAAAATGGATGGAGAATCAGAGAAGTAAATCTGGATAAGAGCTTACTCGACGACATTTTTAAACAATTATCAACTCAATCAAATTAACTATATTTAAGTGAAGACTATCTTTAAAATATCACGAGCAGAGTTACGGAACCTATTCTACTCACCGGTTGCCTGGTTTCTGGTAATTATATTTATGATCCTGTGTGCTGTATTTTATACAGATGTAATTTATAAAATGGCGAAAATGCAGGAACTGGCTGAAAAAAGTTCCATGTTCAAAGGTTTGGGCTCTGCACTTACAGCTAAGATTTATTTAGATCAGGACGGCATTTTTAAAAATGCCATGCAGAATTTATATCTTTTTATACCCCTTCTGACCATGGGTATATTGAGCCGGGAAATTAATACAGGGAGTATCAAACTTTTATATTCTGCGCCAATAAAAACCCGGGATATCGTACTTGGAAAGTACTTATCACTGATGCTGTTTAATTTGATACTGGTATCGGTTATAGGAATATTTATGGTCGTAGGTTTATTCAGTGTCAAATCGGTTGATGTGGGACTATTGCTCTCTGCTGCGCTGGGGTTTTATCTTTTAGTATGTGCTTATGCAGCTATCGGATTGTTTATGTCGAGCCTGACTACCTATCAGATTGTATCTGCTATTGGAACCTTTATCATTATTTTTATCCTGAGCAGGATTGGAAATCTATGGCAGGAATTTGATTTCGTAAGGGATCTTACCTATTTCTTGTCTATAAATGGAAGAGCTAACAAAATGCTGGCAGGTTTGATTACAAGTAAGGATGTTATTTATTTCCTGATTGTAATTGGAATGTTTTTAGGTTTTACGCTGATTAAATTAAAATCAGGCCGGGAATCTGGTCGCTGGTTTGTCACTGCAGGTAAATACCTCGCAGTAATTGGTATAGCTTTATGCATTGGTTACTTTTCGTCGCGTCCACAAATGGTAGGTTATTGGGATACAACCATGGCCCAAAGTAATACCATTCATCCCCGGGTTCAGGAAATCATAAAAGGAATGGGAGATGACGAACTGGAGATAACTTTATACACCAATTTGTTTCCGCGCAATGTACAACATGGCTTGCCTAAAAATCGTAATATTTATTTATCCAAGCTGTGGGAGCCTTATCTACGTTTTAAACCAGATATTAAGTTTAAATATGAGTATTATTACGCGCTAAACAAAGACGAACGGAATTATTCAAAAAGTCCTGATAAAAGTATTGAGGAAAAGGCAAAAGACCAGGCAAAATCCCGTGATCTTGATCTTTCCATGTTTAAAACGCCAGAACAAATGCGTAAGATCATTGATCTGGAGCCAGAAGATTATAACCTGGTGATGCAACTGAAATACAAGGGGAGAACCACTTTTCTAAGAACCTACAATGACAGTAGGGTTTGGCCGGAAGAGCAACATATTGCAGCGGCTTTAGCCAGGGTTCAAGGGCAGAAAATGCCTACGGTGCTCTTTACTACAGGTAACCTCGAAAGAGATATCTACGTATCTGGTGAACGTGGGTTTTACGGTAGTACCGTTGGAAAGCTGGAACGCACATCTTTAATTAATAATGGTTTTGATATAGACACCATATCATTAGATCATCGTGCAGTCCCAACGAACTACATGGATGTTGCAGCTTTAGTACTTGCGGATCCGAAAACCAAGCTTAGTCCCTTGACGATTCAACGGATAAATGAGTATATCGGAGCAGGAGGTAATATGATGATTTTAGGTGAGCCAGGAAAGGGAGAAGTATTGAGACCTATGCTGCAACCATTGGGTGTTCAATTGTCCAGTGGAATGTTGGTTCAGGTAACGAAAAACAATACACCTGATAAGGTAGTTCCTCATCTTACTAAGTTTGCAGGGGGAATGGCGGAAGAAGATGCATTGGTGATGTTTAAAAAAGGGAAGATTAATCAATTGCAATCTTATTCTGAAAGTGTTTTACCGATTGAGATCATTGATAGCAAAAATGATTTTATCAAACATCCGGTAACCATAACCGATTCAGGAGCTGTATGGCTTAAGAAAGGAACTTTGGTAAAAGATTCCGTACCTCCGGTTTTCAGTCCAAATGAGGGTGATATCAAACTAGATTCGTTTGTTACGACAATGGCTTTAACCAGGCCAATCAAAGGAAAGGAACAGAGGGTGTTTGTTGCGGGGGATGCAGATTTTCTCAGTAACAGGTATAATGGTGGGCAATTCTTCGGTAGGGCTATTTACAGTTGGTTAGATAACAATAAGTATCCTATTTATGGCCCTGTAGAACCACCTAAAGACGACGAGATGTTAATTGGACCTGATATAGCAAGAACACTAAAGATTTTCTTTGTTTGGATACTTCCTGTTGTATTGGGATTACTGGGCACTATTATATTAATCCGACGTAAAAGAAAATAGGATGAGACTTCAGACTGATGAACAAACAATAAACGACCTTCGGATTTTTAGTAAAAGTGATGTGCCGGGGATATACGATTTATATAATGATACACATACCCGTGGCGGCGAAGCTGCCTTGCGGGAAATGTTTCTGAATCCAATGAGTGATAGAGAACTGCTCAATCACCGCAGTGGAATGATCGAGCAGTTTTCGAAGGCGAATGTCACTTTTCCTTACAAGGCAATCTTATTTGATATGGCCGAGAAATATCTGATGCATACCAATGATACCGGCAGGAACGCATCAAATACATCTATATTTGGGGAAAAGGAAATCCTTAATGGGGTTACTTCGGTAATAGACCTGATAAAGATCTCCCTGAAATTTTTACAGTCTGGCGAAGTGACAGCCATAAAGTCCTATACGGAAGAAAGAATGGAAATTCTTGCTTTACTTACCGATCCGGTATTTGAACCGGTAGTACGTGAAAATTCCGGAGGTAAGTTACCCTATGCAACGGTGACAGCATTTGATACACTTTTCAGGGTACGTGAACATCAGAAGATAAAAAAACTGCTCAGTTATATTTTCAGGCTTGATGTATACCTTTCAGTAGCTGCTGTTGCCAATAAAAGGAAGTTTGTATTTCCCAAAGCATTGGAAAAAGGGCAATATGAATTGAAGCTGGAAGGGCTGTATCATCCCGAACTACAACATCCAAAAAGCAATGATATGGTGTTGAATTCAGTGCAGCCAATTGTGTTTTTAACAGGTGCAAACATGGCTGGTAAATCTACTCTGTTGCGCGCCGTAAGCACTGCAGTGTATATTGCACATATGGGCTTCCCGGTAGCGGCAAAATCAATGTCATTTCCGGTTTTGGATGGGATTTATACTACCATTAATCTTCCCGATAACCTGGGGATTGGCGCCAGTCATTTTTACGCAGAAGTGTTGCGTGTGAAGAAAGTGGCACAGGAACTACATCAGGGAAAATCGCTGTTTATCATATTTGATGAGCTCTTTAGAGGTACAAATGTAAAGGATGCCCATGAAGGTACTGTAGAGATAACCAATGCTTTTTCTAAAAAGTCGAACAGTATGTTTATCATTTCCTCACATATTGTGGAAGCGGGTGAGCAGTTGGTGCAAAATCCCCATGTTAGGTTTCAATATTTACCTACGCGGATGAAGGGTCATACACCTGAGTATACCTATACTTTGGAAGAGGGAATTACAGAAGATCGACATGGAATGATCATCATTAAAAACGAGGGGATCCTGGAGACATTGAAAAATGGCCGTAAACGTTGTTCAGTAGTAGTTTAATTAAGTAAAAATATTCAATAGCATGAGTTTCAATATTGATAAACAAACATTGGATGAACTGAATTTGCTGGGTAAATTTCGGCAGGGCTCGGTTTACCATTTGTTTAACCAGGTAAAAACCAGAGGCGGCGAGGGATTGTTGGACGATATGTTTCATCAGCCTTTGCAAGATCATAATGCCATAAATGAAAGAAGCAGTATCTTTCAGTTTTTTCAACGATCCAGATTTAGTTTTCCCTTCGATGTGTTACAGATAGATTTGATGCGCGAATATCTGGATGCAGGTACGGGGAATAACTTGCTTATGATCATGGGCGGGACATATGTCAAAAGAATGTTGTCAAGCTTAACCAGAGATGAACGTTATAAGGAAGCTATTCAGGGACTTCAGGCAACAATTGTAACATTGAAAAAATGCTATACTTTTCTTGAAAATATAGAAACTGAAAAGGGACCTTATGCCGACAAGCTAAAAGCGATCAAAAAGATTTTAAGCACTAAGGAGATAGACATGTTGCTTAATACAGATATCTATACAGATTTGCCTGTTAAAACACTTGCCTATTTCGATTATCAGCTAAAGAATAAATTAGCTGAAGAAATGAAAGCTATCATGGCTTTTATATATGAATTGGATGTATATATGGCTATAGGAAATGTTGCAGAAGTCAAGGGATTCAATTATGCGAAGGCTTTGCCAGAGGAAAGAAATGTTTTGTCTGCCACAGACCTTCGTCATCCCTGTATCGACGGGGCTATTGGCAACAGCCTGCATATGAATGAGGAAACGAACGTGGTTTTTCTTACCGGTGCAAATATGGCAGGTAAGTCCACCTTGATGAAATCACTTGGTATTGTAATGTATCTGGCTCACATGGGATTTCCGGTGGCGGCCCAGAATTTGGACTTCTCTGTGCGTGCAGGAATGTACACCTCCATCAACGTAGCCGATAATATTGGTTTGGGTTATAGTCATTTCTATGCAGAGGTGGTAAGAGTGAAAGAGGCCGCTATCGCTGCGGCGAGTGGCAAAAGATTGGTGCTTATGTTTGACGAATTATTTAAAGGAACCAATGTAAAAGATGCTTATGATGGTACACTGGCGGTTACTGAAGCATTTTCTGAATATTTGGATTGCCTTTTTGTAGTTTCCACTCATATTATTGAGGTAGGAGAGGCGTTAAGGGAAATTGACAATATACATTTTGCTTATATGCCTACTGTTATGGAAGACATGCGTCCAAGATACACCTATCGACTACAAGAAGGCATTACTGAAGACCGCCAGGGAATGATGATTATTCGGAATGAAGGGATTCTGGAATTGTTAGCATAACCGATTAGAATTTTCTCCCTGCATGATTTAAGGTGGATGATGCAGGGGAAAGTCAATCATCCCTTTTTCGTCGGACATTTAAAATCTGAAAAAAAATAGAATAGTAAGCGAAAGGAAATTTATTTTCTTACTTTTAGCCCAGGCTTGGGACCTATTTTAATCAAATAGCATTATTTAAAAAACAGTTATCTACTGTAAAATGTTAATGGATAAAACTGGTCAATTATTTAGGTTTTAACCATCTTTAACTATTGAACAAATGTCTGATAAATTGTTTCATGATCCATCCGTGTTTACGAATGAAGAATTACGGGAATTGGCGCTATTTAATGATACTGTAGTCCCTTATCCTAAGGAAAAAACACTAAATATCCTGTTTGAAGAGCAAGTATTGAAAACCCCTGATCATGTGGCGTTACAGTTGGGTGGTAAATCGTTAACCTATAAAGCGTTAAACGATAAGGCTAATCAGCTGGCAAGACGGATTGTAGAATTGGGTATAGTACCAGGTGATAATGTCGGACTGCTTACCGAACGGAATTTTGAAATGATTATTGGTATGTATGCAATACTTAAAGCGGGTGGAGCTTACGTACCAGTTGATCCAGATTATCCAATAGAAAGGCAGCAGTATATCCTTTTGAATTCTGCGGTAAGTTTATTGATAACAGATGCTGTACATCCGATAAGTGCTCTGATACCTGATTTAAGATCTCTGGATATCAGCACAGTGCCATTTCATGAGTATAGCGCTGACAATCTGAATTTATCTATCGATAGTCAGCAATTGGCTTATACAATTTACACTTCAGGTTCAACCGGAAAACCTAAAGGGGTAATGATTGAACATCATTCTGCTGTAAACCTGGTTTTATGGGTAAATAATCATTTTAATGTTGGCGAAAATGATCGTTTGCTTTTCGTTACGTCTATGTGTTTTGATCTTTCTGTTTATGATATATTTGGCATTTTAGCTGCAGGTGGATCGTTGGTGATTGCAGAGCAGGCCCAGGTAAACGATTTTAATCAATTGTTATACATGCTCCAGCATTATCAAATTACTTTTTGGGATTCAGTACCTTCTACATTTGATTATCTGGTCAGAGAATTGGAGTCAAACACAGATGACTACCAACAGCATCATTTAAGATTGGTTTTTTTAAGTGGTGATTGGATACCAATAGGATTACCGAATAGAATTAAGAAGTTTTTTCCCGAGGCTAAAGTAATTAGTTTGGGTGGTGCTACCGAAGGAACGGTTTGGTCAAATTATTTTCCAATTGAAAAAATAGAAACCAACTGGAATAGTATTCCTTATGGTAAACCTATTGCGAATAATTTCTTTTATATTCTTGATGAACAACTACAACCCGTGCCAAATGGTGTTATAGGGGAACTATTTATAGGTGGTGTTGGGGTAGCCCGTGGTTATGCTAATAATGCTGAAAAAACTGCAGGTTCCTTCCTGACTGATCCATTTAATAAAGATTGTGGTGGGAAAATGTATCGTACAGGGGATCAGGGGCGAATGATGCCTGGAATGAACATGGAGTTTCTGGGTAGAAAAGATGATCAGGTTAAAATACGCGGATTCAGAGTAGAGCTTGGCGAAATTGAACATTTACTTCATAAATCAGCGCATTTAAAAGAGGCTGTAGTGCTTGCAAAAGAGAATAAACATGGTCTGAAAGAGCTCATTGCTTTTGTAGTTCCTATTGAAAAGTTTGATAAAGGCCCTGTCATCGATGAGTTAAAGTTAAAGTTACCTGATTATATGATCCCTTCTGTATGGATGGAAATGCAAAATCTTCCCTTGAATATTAATGGTAAGATTGATAGGAGAGCTTTATTGGAGATAGAAATTCCAGAGGTAACCAGATTGCATGCGAAAGCGGTTACTCCCCTTGAAATAACAATGGTTGGGATATGGGAGAAAATATTTGGTATGGAAAGTATTGGTATTGAAGATAATTTCTTTGAATTAGGTGGACACTCCCTTATGGCACTTCAGATTATGTCCCACTTTGAAAAGGAGACCGGGACAAAGGTCCCTGTAGTAAGATTGTTTAAAAATCCAACTATTTCATCTTTATTAGCAGCTATAAATGATAAGCCCCTAAATACGTAAACACATTAGATGATGACGATCCAACCGGTAACAGAAAATGATATTGAGAACTGCACGAAGGTATTCATGCAAACTTATAATAAAGAACCATGGAATTATCAATGGGAATTTGAAGATGCCTTAAGGTATTTGACCGAATACTATTCTTCCCCTCAATTTAAGGGGTTTATATTATATGATAATGATGTATTTGCAGGTGCAATGTTTGCACATACGAAGAGCTGGTGGACAGGTAGTCAACTTTATATTGATGAGCTGTTTATTGCTCCCAATTCTCAAAGAAAAGGATATGGGAAGACTTTAATGAGTTATGCAGAACAATATGCATTGGAAAATGGTTTTGGTACTATCACATTAATGACGCATAAGTTTATGCCATCGATGAAATTTTATGATGGCATTGATTATATGCACGCTCAACCACTGGTTATTTTATTTAAACAAGTAGAAGGTTAGGATAAGGGGTTAAAACCCTGACTGGGAAAGTTTATGCCAAAATAGTTCAGTGTTTTTTAAAATTATTAAACAAATAGTTTAATAATTTACGTTCTTTGGGTACACTAAACTTAACCAGTTCCAAATGTTTGAGAATGAAAGCTTTCATGAGCAAAATATGCAAGCCAAGGATGTTTTTAAGAAATTTTATCCCAGGCTGTGTGATTTTGCGAATTACATTTTGAAAGACAAAGATGCTGCTGAAGATTTAGTGCAGGATGTTTTTATAACATTTCTGGAACAAAGAAAAAACATATCGTCAAATACTGATGCGATAAAATCATTTTTATATACCTCTGTTAAGCATAGTTGTTTAAATAAATTAAGACACCACAAGGTGGTAGATGCTTACAATAAGAAATTTCCTCCGGAGATCTTAGAAGACCCCCAAATACTGGATGGTATTATTCATGCAGAGATTATGGCAGAAATACATGAAGCCATTAATGCACTACCCAAAGGCTGTGCACTGATCATTAAATATGGTTATCTCGAAGGGCTGAAAAACCATAAAATTGCAGAAATATTGAATATTAGTGTAAATACTGTTAAAAGTCAGAAACAACGTGCATTAAACCTAATCAGGCTGCATCTCAGCGATAGTGCATACTTGTTTTTACTGGTTTGGTTTAGCGGAGAATAATTTTTTTTAAAATAAATTCCATCCCTTTTGATACTTCAGGTTTCTCTGTATATATACCGAAGTAACCAGTATGCAAAAAGAAAGGTTTGAATTTGCCCAATTAATATCCAGGTACCTTCTTAATAAGCTTAGGCCCGATGAAGAGAAATCCCTGATGAAAGCGGTCAAAGAAGATGAAAATAAACGCCAGATTCTGGAGTATTACAGAGACAGTGTACCTGCACAAGAGAGACTGGATTATATAAACAGTCTTGATCTTGATACTGCCTGGCAAAAGATTAATGAGCGACATGGAAATCAGATAAAGTCCAGGTCAAAGTTAAAAATTCTGAAGTATGCAGCCGTATTTGCCTTACTGATCAGTTCCTTTTCTTTATGGCTGATGATTAGTAAAAAAGATAGTAAGATCATTCCTGATTTGACGAATAATTATCATAATGATGTTTTACCCGGCGGAAATGTGGCAGAGCTAATTTTGTCAGACGGCAAAAAGATATCACTCGATAGCGGAAAAGTAGCTTTTCTGGAGAAAAATGGCACCAATTTATTGGCAAATGCAGGTGAGCTTATATATAACAATAGTAAGCCGACTGCTGAGGCTGACGAAATTTTATATAATACACTATTGGTTCCCCGAGCAGGAACATATTCTTTACAGCTTCCCGATGGGACAAAGGTTTGGCTAAATGCAATGTCAGAATTAAAGTTCCCTGTAACATTTCATGGTAAAGACCGAAAAGTTGAGTTAAAAGGGGAAGGTTATTTTGAAGTTAAAAAAGATGTATCACGTCCGTTTAAAGTAAGTTTGAATGGATCGGAAATCGAAGTCCTGGGCACTAGTTTCAATGTGTCTTCTTATGAAAAAACCTCGATAACAACACTTGTTGAGGGATCTGTAAAAATAAATTTTGCTGATCAGAAGGCTTTTCTTAAACCCGGTGAACAGGCTGTGGTAAACAGTTCAATATTGATTTCAAAGGGAGATGTAGAAAAAGCAACCGCATGGCGGAATGGCTATTTTTATTTTGATAATGATGGTATTGTACCCATCCTCGAGCAGATTGGCAAATGGTACGATCTGAAAATAATTTACAAAACTAAAGCACCTAAATTAAATATCGGCGGAAGTATAAGCAGGAAAGTGAAACTGACCGAAGTGCTTCAAATGATAAAAGATGTCAGCAATATTTCTTTCGAAATAGAAGGAAGGAATCTAATCGTTAATTAACCAATTATAAACCTACCGGCGAAGCCTGCTTGAGGACAAAATCTTCAACAAGGGCTATCCGAAAACCTAAACCAAAATGATATGAAACAAGAGTACTGAACCTTTTATTGACTTCTTATAATTAATGCCGACGGTGTACCACCACCGCCGGCTAAGATTCAAGGTCAAAAATTACAAATTAAATTTCGAACGTATTTCTACAACCTTAAACCAACTAAAGTATGGATTTCTTTTGTCATAGACAAAAAGTTGAAATTGGGATACCATCTCGTACGCCCATAGTTTTCAAAATTATGAAGCTAATAGTAATCATGGTTATGGCACTCCAGATTGGAGTGTATGCAGGCAGTAAAGCACAACAAGTTACACTGTCTGTTAAAAAAGCTTCTTTAAGAGAAGTATTTTCTGCATTAAATAAGCAAACGAAGTACCGTTTTTTATATAATGAAGATGTAATCAGCAAATCGAAGCCTGTAACTTTTCAGGTTAAGGATACTGATATAAGAACGGTACTGAGTATGGTACTTGAGCGTGCAAGACTGACTTATAACATACGTGGTGAAACCATCACCATAGTTAACAAAGCAGAGGTTGGCACCAGTTCTTTGCAGGAGCAATCAAAAAAGATTTTCTCTGGAAAAGTGACTGACACATTGGGTAAACCCATTCCAGGAGTAATCGTCGTCGACGTCAACAACTCCAAAGTCGGAACGCAGACAGATAACAATGGTAATTTCGTCATTGAACTGGTACCACCTACTGTTTTGAAATTTTCGTTTGTAGGTTTCCTGGAAAAGCGTGTTGCTGTTACCTCTGCAACTACTACAATTAACTTAATTCTATCCGAGAGCAGTGTTCAGGCTGATGAGGTTGTTATTACTGCTTATGGCCGGAAAGAAGCGAAGGAAGCATTGGTAGGATCTGTAACAACAGTAAAGCCGGGAAATTTGAAGATCCCTGCAAGTAACTTAACTAATGCGTTGGCCGGACAGGTTGCAGGTGTAATTGCTTATACCCCCAGTGGACAGCCAGGACAGGATAATGCCAATTTCTTTATCCGGGGTGTTACCACCTTTGGGTATAGACAGGAACCGCTTATTCTTATTGATAACGTGGAACTAACTACAACAGACTTAGCCCGGTTAAATGTAGATGATATTGAAAGCTTTTCTGTATTAAAAGATGCGAGTGCGACTGCATTATACGGGGCGAGAGGTGGGAACGGAGTGATCCTCGTGAAAACAAAAGAAGGTAGATCTGGTAAAGCTAGTATCAATGTCAGGCTCGAAAATTCAACTTCCTCATCGGTGAAGTCGTTAGAACTGGCAGATCCAATTACCTATATGAAAATGTTGAATGAAGCAACCAGTACACGCTTTCCATTGAACCCACTTCCATATAGTCAGAATAAGATATTTAATACTGATGCCACTTTAAAAGGTACTTCAGGCAGCAATGAATTTGTTTATCCGGCTACAGACTGGATGGCTATGTTATTTAAAAAGCGTACCAATACACAGCGTGGGAATGTTAGCGTTAGCGGAGGCGGAGGGGTGGCCAAGTATTATGTGGCAGGTTCCATGACCAATGATAATGGGATTTTACAAACAGATATAAGGAATAATAACAACAATAACGTGAATTACAAAAATTACCAGTTGCGTAGTAATGTAAACATTAATCTTACAGAAAAAACGGAATTGATAGTTCGTTTGTCCGGGACATTTAATGATTATAGAGGGCCGCTGACTGGTGGTGGGGGAATACAAACTGACCTCTATAACCTGGCTATGCATACCAGTCCGGTGGACTTCCCTGCATATTACTCGCCGGATTTAGCCAATTCACGTGCACAACATATTTTATTTGGTAACCGGCCATCAACGTCCAGCTCAGATGGGGGAGTGAGATACCTTAATCCTTATGCTGAACTGTTACGGGGAAATCAAAACTATACGGAATCCAGGATGCTCGCACAATTGGAATTCAATCAAAAGCTGGATTTTTTAACTGAGGGTTTGAATTTTCATGCGATTATGAGTACCAATCGCTATTCTTATTTTAGATCTTACCTCAGTTATAGCCCTTATTATTATCAGGCGCAGAATTATGACAAAGCCAGCAATAGTTATGAGCTCGACTGGATCAATAGTTTTCCTACCGGAGGAAATGTGGCCCGTGAATATTTGGCTTATACACCGTTGGAAACAAGGCAGTCTAAATTTTTGTATTTGCAGGGTTTGGTTGACTATAACCATGATTTCGGAAACAACCATACGCTCAGTGCGGCACTGATTTCCACCCTTCAGGAGACCCGGAATTCTAATGCCAGTAATTTGTTTGAGTCATTACCTTTTCGCAATCAGACGGTAGCGGGCAGGCTTACTTATTCTTATAAAAGTAAATATTTTTTAGAAGGAAACTTTGGTTATAATGGTTCGGAGCGTTTTTCTGAAAATCACCGGTATGGATTTTTTCCTACAATTGGTGCATCATGGGTGATGTCTAACGAGTCTTTCTGGGGCAATTTAGGGAAAGTTGTAGACCGATTCAAGATCAGGGGAAGTTATGGACTGGTAGGTAATGATGCCATTAGTAGTCGGAGGTTCTTCTACCTTTCTGACGTGAATTTAAATGGGGGAAGTCCTGCTTGGTTTGGTACAAACAATGGGTATCTGCGTAATGGTGTTAGTATCAACAATTATCAAAATGACGAAGTCACCTGGGAGGAGTCCAGACAAGCCAATCTTGGTGTTGAATTTACTGTTCTTAAAATGTTCAATGTTATTGCCGAAGTGTATCAAAACAACAAGAGCAATATCTTGCAGAATCGCGTTTCTATCCCAACTACTATGGGCCTGGAATCCCAGATTTCAGCAAACATTGGAAAGGCTGTATCCAGAGGAGTAGATCTGCAGGTGTATGGGCAACAGAGTTTTGGCAAAGACTTAAATATTGGTTTTAGAGGCAATTTGACCTATTCAGAGAATGAGTATACTGCTTACGAAGAAAATGACTGGCGGGAATCCTATCGTTCATTAATAGGTCAGCCTATTAACAGGCAGTTTGGCTTTATTGCAGAAAGGTTATTTGTGGATGACAAAGAAGCAGCCAATTCTCCTAGGCAGGTATTTACAGGGAACGGTAGACCACCAATGGGGGGAGATATAAAGTACCGGGATTTAAATAATGATGGAAAAGTTGATTTTGCGGATCAGACTTTTATTGGCAACCCTACAGTTCCGCAACTGGTATATGGTTTCGGTCTATCAGTAACCTGGAAAAATTTTGATCTGTCAGGGTTCTTTCAGGGACAAGCTAAGGTTTCCTTTTTTATCAATCCAAATACCACTTCTCCTTTTATTAGAAGTGATGAAACCTATTTTACCGGTGATACCCAATTGTTAAAAGCTTTTGCAGAGGACCATTGGTCGGAAGATAATCAAAACCTATATGCTTTATATCCGAGGTTCGGACCTACTGCGGCATCTATTGAAAACAATCGTCAGCCAAGTACCTGGTGGCTTCGGAATGGCAGTTTCCTGCGACTAAAGTCTGCTGAACTTGGTTTTACCTTACCTCAACGTTTGGCAACTAAGCTTGGGGTAAGTAAAACCCGGATCTATTTAAATGGGCTGAATTTGCTGACCTGGAGTCCTTTCAAGCTCTGGGATGCAGAATTGGGCGGAAATGGCTTCGCTTATCCAATACAAAAGGTGTTTAATCTGGGCTTAAATGTCAACTTATAATCCCCAAAAAAGTTATGAAAACCTACTATAGATATTTGTGCATTGTTATTTTATCATTGAGCTGCTTTTCTTGTAAAAAGTTCCTTGACGTTACTCCTGATGGAGTGGGTACAATAGATTATGCATTTAGAAATAGAAATGAAGCAGAGAATTATCTGTTTACCTGTTACCATACGCTACAACAATTAGATGTTTCGATCTACAATCCTGGGTTCACAACCTCGGCAGAAATAATTTTTCCAGATAACCTGACGAGTAATTACGGACTTGATCCAATTGGATTTCATCTGATCAGGGGAAGTCAGAACAGTAGCGATCCAGTTCTTAATAACTGGGATGGAAGTAGTGGTGGACAGCCCATTTGGAAAGCCATAAGGAGATGCAATATTATGTTAGAGAATATTGATAAGCCAATCGACCTGAGTGATAGTGAAAAGCGGAGATGGATAGCAGAGGTAAAGTTCCTGAAGGCTTATTATCACTTCTATATGTTGAAAATGTATGGGCCAATTCCGATTATGGACATCAATTCACCTATTAACAGTTCTGAAGAAGCAGTCAAAGTAAAAAGAAAGCCAGTTGATGAGGTGGTAAACTACATTGTAAGTTTACTGAATGAAGCTGCACCGGATTTACCGAATGCAATTACTAATTCAATACAGGAATTGGGCCGTATTACCAGACCAATCGGACTCGCTGTAAAAGCACAAGTGTTGGCTACAGCAGCTAGCCCGCTTTACAACGGTAATCCTGACTATGCATCTTTAAAAGATAAAGATGGTACGAGTCTTTTTAATCCTGTTTATGATCCTAAGAAATGGGATGCTGCGGCGCTGGCTTGTTTTGAAGCAATTAAAGCAAGTGAAGATAATGGTGCCCGTCTTCATAAATTTGTAATTCCAGCAAACATTGCCAGATTAAACGATTCACTGAAAACAGTACTGGATTTGCAAACTACAATCACTGAAAAGTGGGATTTAAATGCCGAATTGATTTGGGCGTTGAATCCCGAATTTAAATTTCAGGATTTGTGTGGTCCCAGGTTGACACAAAATGCTGCTGTATCGCTTGTCTTTCTAGGCACTTTTGCTATTCCTATCTCTCAACAGGAATTATTTTATACCCACAATGGTGTACCCATTAACGAAGATAAGACCTGGGATTATGCCAATCGTTATGACTTACGCAGTGGGGATCATGCCAACCGCTTCTTTATTGCAGATGGTTACGAAACAGTTAAGGCTCATTTTAATAGGGAATCCCGTTTCTATGCGGCAATTGCATTTGACGGTGGAACCTGGTTTGGTAATGGTAATTTTGACCAGGAAAAACAGCAATTCGTTCAAGGAAAAGGAAGTGCTTCCTATGCAGGACCGCTTGACAATACAAGAATCAACGTCACAGGTTACTGGCCTAAAAAACTAGTCAGCTATTTAACTGTCCATGATATGACTGCAAGCATATCTGGGTTTCATTTACCGATGATTAGACTAGCTGGTCTGTATTTGTTATATGCAGAATGTTTAAATGAACAGGCAAAACCTGCCACAGAGGTAGTGCCATATCTTGATAAAGTTAGAGAAAGAGCTGGTTTACACGGTGTTGTCGAAGCCTGGACAAACTATTCCAGGACCCCCGCAAAATATACAACAAAAGATGGTATGCGGCAGATTATACATCAGGAAACCAGAATTGAGCTTGCGTTTGAAGGACAGGGTGGTTGGGACTTACGTCGCTGGAAAGAACTGCAAGTGGTTCTTAGTAAACCGATGCAAGGCTGGAATACTTATGAAAAAGATGGTTTGAACTATTACAAACAACGGAATGTCGTGATACCTGTGTTTAATGTAAGGAACTATTTATGGCCCATCAGTGATAATGCCTTGATTGGGAATAGCAATCTCGTTCAAAATACAGGATGGTAGTATTGATAGATAGTTAAAGAAAAAAGATATGAAAAATATAAAATATTACTTCATCCTGCTGTTCATCGGTCTGATAACTGTTGGTATGCTTTCTTGTGCAAAGGACGATGGGGAAAGAGAACCTGTTTCTAAAGATATGACCAAACCGGATGTGGTTACAAATCTTAAAGTAGACAATTATAAAGGAGGTGCAAACATTACTTATGACCTGCCTGCATCGGAAAACATATTGTATGTCTTAGCCAGATACGAAATCAGAAATGGGGTTTCCAGAGAAACAAAATCCTCTTATTATACGGATACCATTACTGTTGAAGGTTTTGCTAAAGCGCAGGAATATGAGGTTACGCTATATACCGTGTCCAGAGCAAATGTGATGTCTGATCCGGTTAAAGTAAAGGTGAGCCCTAAGAAACCTGTGTTTAGGGAAGTGAGGGATGGGTTGGCACTTACAGCAGATTTTGGAGGTATTAATGTCAAAACGGTGAATAGCTCAAAAAAAGAAATCGGGATTTTATTGCTTACTTACGACCCTTCAACAAAAGCAATGGAGATTCAAGATCAATATTATACACGGGATGAGCAGGTTGACTACTCTATACGAGGCTTCAATGCAGATCCACGCGATTTTGCCGTGTGTGTAATTGATAAATATGGCAATGTTTCTGATACGCTCCAAGTAAAACTGAGTCCGCTCTTTGAAGAGATGTTGAAAAAAAGCTTGTTCACGGAGAATAGGTTGCCTTTAGACACTAAGCTATATACTGCGAATAACTGGCCTGTTTCGGGAGTCTGGGATGGGGTTACGGATCTCAGTGCCCCCGGTTGGCATACACTACCAGGCGAATCCCCTCCTTTTACAATGACTTTTAATGTGGGGCGCAGCTACCAGTTGAGCCGGTTTGTTTTATGGGAGCGTTCGGGCGAATATGCTTATGGGCATGGAAATCCTAAAGTATTTTCTTTATGGGGTTCTAATGCAAGAAATCCTGCAGATGTGCAGCTACCGGTTTCTGCACCTGAAGGTACAGTTCTGGGCGATTGGATCAATTTAGGTAATTATAACTATCCAATGCCACCTTCTGGTCTTTCTCCGTCTAGTGTCAACGCATCTGATCGGGCATTTGTAGAAGCGGGGGTGAACTTCAACGTGAAGCCAGGTACGCCCCCGGTTCATTTTCTTAGGGTAGCTGTTGCACAAACCTGGAGTGGGGGAACTATTTGTCACTTTATGGAAATTTCACTTTATGGTAGCCCCCAGTAGGTGATCATCTCATTAAATATAGATATATGAAAGCTTTTAAATATATATGCGTTGGGCTATTTGTCACAATCATACTCTACGCTTGTCAGAAAGGTAATCTGGCTACAGACTACAAAGATTTTTTGCATGGTCGCGAAAATATTTACACCGGGGTAGTATCAAAGGTAATTGTGCAGCCCGGCAATTTACAAATTGGACTGAAATGGAAGGCAAGTACCGACCCTTCCATCACTAAATACGTAGTGTACTACAATAATAAAGCTGATTCTCAAATTGTAAATGTGAGCGGTAGACCGGATACAATCAGAACAACAATCAAAGGCCTGGCTGAATACAGTTATTCCTTTACCATTCGTTCTTTTGATGCAAAAGGAAATAGCTCCATTCCTTTTGAGGTCAACAATGCTAAGGTGTATGGCCCGATTTATTCGCGAAATCTGATCAACCGTGGTTATGATGTATCTAATCCTTATGAGTTAAATAGTAACGGGACTTTAAAGTTGAACTTTGTTAAACCCGATACCATTAACACAAAAACGATGATCAGTTATACCAATGCGGCAGGTAAGGCGAGTACTGCAATCTTGTTGGCAAAGGACGAATCAATTGTGTTGCCTAGTTATAAATTGCAGACTGAAATCAGTTATAAATCATATTATATACCTGAACGAACCGCAATAGATACTTTTGAAGTCGCTAATGCTACGATGTTTCCTACGGTTTATTCCTATTTAGAATGCGATAAATCGTTGTTTAGTGCTGTGTCTTTGCCTTTTGATGTATTTGCTGAATTTGATACAAGCTTTGGTAAGCTTTGGGATGGTAGTGTTGGGCCGAAGGCCTACCCGGAAATATTCCATTCTAACCTATCGACATTGCCTCATCATTTTACTTTCGATTTGGGAAAAGTTTACAGCAATCTGGTACGAATGGAGGAGACCGGAAGAACTGTAGAGCACAATCCACTTAACTTCGAAGTATGGGGAATAGACGATTTGAGCGGCGCTAATATCACTGTGCCTGGAACGGATGCTGGTTGGGCAACGCAGATGACTGCTAAAGGCTGGACATTACTCAAGGACTGTGTAAGAACGGATGATGGTGTGTCACCGATGAGATTCGAGCTGAATTCAAATCCGCCGCCTGTTCGTTACATTAGAATAAGAGTGAAGTCGACATTTAGTGGCCAGAATTATAGTAATATTAGTGAGATCACTTTTTGGAATAAAGAATAATATATAACACACACGATTATAAATCAACAAATAAAACCTAATGATCAAATGGTTGAAACAAAAACTGGTACTTACGATATTCGTTTGTGCCAGTTGTCTGGCTTCCAGTGCGCAACAAATTTCTAAACTTCAAATGACCCAGGTAAAGCGTGGGTATGGCATGTTTATCCATTTTGGTTTGAATACCTTTAACCAGATAGAATGGTCAGATGGGAAACTACCACTTTCTTCCTATAATCCTGATCGGCTAGATCCCGATAGTTGGGTGAAAATTGCGAAAGAAGCTGGTTTTAAATATGTGATATTGGTGACGAAGCATCACGAAGGTTTTGCTCTCTGGGATAGTAAGTACACAGACTATGACGTAGCTGGTACTCCGGTTAAAACCGACGTTGTTGCTGAGGTGGCTAAAGCATGCAAAAAGTATGGACTTGAACTAGGACTATACTACTCCTTATGGGATCGTTATGAGAAAACACATGATTTAAAAGATCCGAAACCGTATGTAGATTTCATGAAAAATCAACTTACTGAACTATTAACCAATTATGGGCAGGTCTGCGAACTTTGGTTTGACGGCGCCTGGGCAAAAAATGATGAAGACTGGAATATTCCTGAAGTGTATAAACACATCAAATCTTTACAGCCAAACTGCCTCGTAACGGTAAACCATACGATTTCAATAGATGGGAAGCCTGGCACCACAAGAGCACCGGTAGACCAACAAAAAGGAGATAAAATTCGCTTCTGGCCTGTTGATTTCAGAAGTAAAGATCCAAATTTAGCCAGATGGGATGACCCTAAAGTATTTGACCATCAAGGTAAAGAAGTGTACCTGATGTTCGAGCACACACTGTGTTTATCTAATCGTTGGAATTGGTTTCAGAAGCGTGGAAATGTACCGCCTCGAGAATTAGATGAGCTGGAAGAGCTATTTTATTGGACAACAGCAAACGATAACATTATGATTTTAAATGTTCCGCCAGATGAACATGGACAAATAAAAACACTGGAGAAAAATAGAATCTTTGAGCTGGCCGACCGTTTGGGTATCCGAGGTGGAGGAAAACTCCCCGCAGGTCCGACTAATTTATCTTTTAAAATGTCTGCTATTCCAACCAATACCAGTGCTGGTAAAGGACAGGAAATAACAAACATCAACGATTATAGCTTAGAGACTTATTGGACGGCTGGAGACAGCACTACATCTGTGGAGATCGACTTATTAGAGACTAAAGCCATCAACAGGGTTTCTATCTTTGAGCAGCCAAATGATATTAATCTCCCAGATGGATTTTCTACACTTAAAAAATTCCATGTGAAGCAATTTTCTGTGGAACTGTTGTTGAATGGTAAATGGGAGACGGTTTTCATGGGCGATCAAATAGGTGCTTGTAAAATCATCCGGTTACCTAATGTATTCAATACCAGAAAAGTCAGATTAAATATATTACGTTCAGATGCGATCCCTTCCATCCAACACATAGGCATATCAAATGATACACAAAAAAAATACAGAAAATAAACGTGGGGATGAATACTAAGGTAATTCTGATAAAACCGCTTTAAACGTAAAAAAGCCCACTTTTCAGTGGGCTTTTTTCAGTAGCGGGGAGCAGGATCGAACTGCCGACCTCAGGGTTATGAAGCAAGGCTTTTAAGACAAAAACGCTGAAGTTATACTATGTAGAGGGATTAAAAGTGCATTTAAACTCTTAAAATGCGCCAAAGATGTTTACAGAACCTAAAATTGTTACAAGTGATGATTTAAATACCCGTTCATACATTACTTTCTATTATGATGAAGTTAGATACAGGGAGTATAATGGGAAGAAGCTTAATTTGGATATTAGCCCCAATTATGCTAAGACAGTTAAGGAAAAGAACCGATTGCTATTAAACTTACAGCACGAGTTTACTAAAGCACTCAACTCGGGATGGTCGCCCGTAAAGGTTAAGGCTTTAAAGTTTACAAGTCTAAAAGATGGACTAAATCAAATATTGATTAATAAATTGGCATCTGACTATAGTAAAACATACAAACGAGATTTAGAGAAGGTGTATAATCAATTTATCGCTCATTTGCCCACATCAATATTAAATCAAGCGCCTAAGTATCTTACATACAGTGATGTCGAAGGGTTTTTTAATCAATTTAGAAGTTCTAATCGCCACTATATGAATAAACGGACTACATTGTCTGTCTTTTTCTCCGAGATGCAAAGAAAAGAACTTATCAGTGCCAATCTGATAGCAAGAACACCGAGAGCTAAAGCAAAGGCTGTACTTCATGAGACGTTCACAAATGATGAATTAAAACAAGTATTGGGCTATCTTGAAAGTCATTATCCGAATCTACATTTGTGTTGCCTGATAACCTACGGTTGTTTTCTTCGACCACATAGAGAAGTTAGGTCTTTAAATCTTAATCACTTTCGTAACGATTATGCTGAGATTCATTTGTCTGGCTATGAGAACAAGAGCGGAAAAATAAGAAAGGTGTTTGTACCAGAGTACATAAGAGTTATTTTAAGAATAAGATTGCAGAATGTCGAAGATGGGAAAGCAAACATATTTACGTTGACCGAGCAGCCTTTTAATGACGACTACTTTAAAACCCAATGGTCGAGGGCAAAAGCTGAAATGACTAAAGCAGGTATAATTAAACCATTGCAGACTATTTATTCATTTAGACATACGGCGGCTGTAAATGTTTATAGGAAAACCAAAGACTTACATATATTGCGACAGCTACTTGGACATTCAGATATGATAGTGACCCTTAATTATCTCCGAGGTCTAGGAGAGTCGGACAATGACCATTTGAGGGATGTTATGCCGGAACTATAATTTTTTTGCTTATAAGAAGTCAGGTGGGCTGGTGGAGTTTACTTATTCTATCAGCTCTAACCATCTGAGCTACCCTGACCGTTCAAGTTAATTTAACTTTGAAATCCAAAAAGTTGTACCTTCCCCTTAATTATAGATACCCTGACAGAAATTTGGATGAAACTTAAAGCGGACGATAACATAATAGAGATTAGGCCAGATTTAGAATTTGCAAATCAACTCATAGTTGACGAGTTGCAACGCAAAAGTTTATATCACAGGCTGCACCCTACGATTACTGATGTAATTGGTGATATTGTAGTTGGAGAAATAAAAATTGATGAGAGCTCAGAGCCATTTAGGTTCATGGGAGGTAACGATAGGGTTCTGCATTACAATGGAAAAATCACCGAGCTATACAATGAATTGTGCAATATAGTTGAAAAGCATAAACAATACATCCCATCGTTAAATCTGCAATCAGTAGACAGTCTCCTATTTACGACGTTGTTCAGTTGGAGCGAATCCTCAGAACGTCATGGGAATAATAATAAGCTCTCGTATCTGGACGAACTGATTGGACTTTATCTAAGCCTAAAGAAAAAGAAAGTTGTTATGGGTAAGGAGGCAGCACAGCTATTGGACGAGAAAAGTAGGGCCATGGGATTTGATAGGTTGACAACCGATACACAAGAGCAGCTTATTGGGGATAATAATGTCAAAGCGGAAGCTAGGCATGTCGGTGGATTGGGAGTTAACAAGCTTGTCTATATTCCATCGGATATGGATATCATAATTGCAGATAGAAGTGGTCGAGAAGGTATCGTAGTCCCCGAGCGCATATCAAACAAGATATATAAACTGATACTGAAAGAAATTGTAGAAGAACATCAGCGTAACGATACCACCTTTTATATCAAGCTCTGTACTGACGATTTTAGTAGCATCGAACTTGAGAGCAGAAGCATGTTCAGAAGAAGCAAAAAGAACGTCAAACTACTAAACTATTTAATCCTATTGATGGACAGATGTATCGTACAATCAAATCGCTTTGAAATAATAAAGAAGCACAGATATGTACTAATCTATGATATTTTACGGGCATTACGCTATATCGATTATAATCACCCAACACGGGAAGATAAGTACACTTACATCAGAACGACTGTAAGAGACAATACTCAAGAAAACCTTGCAAAATCCTACGGGGAAAAGCAACTTTACCGATAAACTACCGATTTAAACTTATTTTAAATTTATTAGCCTAATAGTCAGCGAACTATTAGGCTTTTATTGTTTATGTCCAATTCCACTTTACGCTTCTTAATCCCCGAAGCTCCTTTGTGTCAATTCTTAGGAAGGAGGTTGTCTCTCACCGTAAAGAGAGTAAAATTAATAATAAATCATTAAGTGATGCTAGATAAAAGCAAAACTCTAAACCCACTTCTTGCAAAGTTCAAGAAGACTAACTCTACAAAGAAGACAGTAGAGCATTTATTAACCGTTGAAGAAGTAGCAAACAAATACTTTAAAAGCGTAACCAAATTGCACATTGAGAAGTATGTGCAGACATTACGTCCTCAAGAAGTCGAAGACTTCAAGAAGTTGTTTGCTGCTTTTAAAAGTGGTTTACGGTTTACAAACCGAGTTTATCAAGGTGTAGATAAAGGTGGAAGACCGTATATCTACCCTAAATTCTTCTCGCCTAAAGGTGATGTTGAATGTAAAATCTTTCCACTTGGAAAGCTAACTACAATGATGGCTGACTATCAGGCTGGAAAGTTTGCCATCAACTTTAAGGCTGAGGATTTAGTAGAACACTTGTTTAACCGTTAACAATGAGTATAGGGTGTGGGCAACTGCACCCTATCTAATAAACACAGAGATGATGAAAGAAGTTACTATAAAAGTACCCAAGACTATAAAGTATATAACTGAGCTATCAAGATTCAAAGATGGCTTTCCCAACAATAAGATATATATCAAGACACTTCCTGGCTGGGGAGCGACACATGGAGAGGTAAAGATATTTCCACGTCATTCCATCTGTGTAAATCCGCATGTGCCAGTAATAGAAGAAAAGGAAAAAGCATTGGAGAACGGAATACCCAAGTACCCCAACATGCTTGTTGTCTACGATAAGGTTACTGAAAATGATGTAAAGAAATACTTAGAGAACGATATTGAGTGGAAAAAGATACTCTGTACACCAGAAGCGTATCTTAAAAAGGTAAAGCCAGCGATAGAGAATTCGACGTTTGATTTGTACAAAGACTTCTATATGTTGTTGGATGAGTGCGATAAAATCATTAAAGATGTAAATTACAGGGTAATGATTGAAGCCCCGATGGATGATTTCTTTACATTCAAAAACAAAGGGATGATATCAGCAACGGCATTGATACCGAGCGACCCACGATTTGATGAGCATGGATTTGAAATTTACAGGATTGTACCCGATTATGATTATTCGCAGGACTTGGCACTTGTTATGACAAATAACATCATTGCTTCGCTTGAAAGGATAGCACACGATAATCCTAATGAGAGGTTCTTTATTTTCATAAACTCTGCCACCCATATACATGCCATCATAAAGGCATTGGGCATTAGTAAAGAAAGCAAAGTGTACTGTTCACTCAAAAGTGTAAGAAAGTTAAGAAGAGAGGGCTTTGAGAATGCAGCCCACAAGTTAGAAGATTATCCAAGGTTTATATTCTTTACTTCACGTTATTTTACCGCTGTAGATATCTTTCTGAATGAAAAGCCTATAGTAGTGATGATTACAGATATATATGATGAGAAAACATTGTTAGACCCCTATACTGATAATGTGCAGATTGTTGGACGGGCAAGAAATGGTGTTAAAGCTATTTATCATGTTGCAGGAACAAATCCAGAGTTAGATACCATTGACGAAGCACTTGTTCGCAATTATCTGATGGATAGTTATGCCACTTATCAAGATGTAAAAGGATTAGGCAAGCAAACCAATACGTTAGGGGGGATAGCAACTATTGGAGAGTGTCTAAGTGGAGCAGAAATAAAGGCTATCATAAGAGAAGACGGTTCCTTGAATTACAATAGAATTGACAACTATATGCATGATAATAATCTAAAGATTGCCTATAAATCACAAGCAAACCTGCTTAGTGCTTATAGTAAGGTGGGTAATTTTAAAGTTAATCTACAAAAAGAAAATTATGATGCTACACATCGGCAAATGTTGACAGATTATAAAAAGGAGGCATTTAAGGAAAGGTGCAAGAATGTGGCGCAGATGATTGACGTATGGAGACGACCGATTACGAAAGACGGCAAAATGAGATTTACGCTTGGAGATTTTCTTAGTACCCTAGAAAAGGAAAACCCTGGTATCAGTGATTATTATAACAAATTAGGTTATGATAGAATGGAGAAATGTGGATTTGATAAGCGTAGAATGGACAGAGAACTGACTAAATTAGTTAAAAACAATAAGTTTAATGACCCCAATGTAAGAAGAGAGGTGCACCATTCATTTAGTCTATTGATTCCTGTCGAGGATGATAATGCTCGAATTAGATTAACTCAGATATATATAAGGAATGGGTATAATGAAGAAGCGAAAGCATCTCACTTGGATAAATTCTTTAAATGCGGTAAGAGTACAAAGAGAGGTAAGCATATTAGAGTACCTAACAGCATTATTTAACGGGGTAAGGAATCCAAAAAAGTTACATCAATGTCTATATATAGATGTCTTGACAAAAAAATGGATTGATAGATTGAACAAATAATATAGATTAAGGGGGGGCGTGTCTCCCTTTTTCGTTTTAAGGTACTAGGCCTAAAAATCACCCCTCCCGTACCTCTCATTGAAGCTATCTGTCCTACGATCTCAGTGGGTAGCCGGAGCAGGCCATTTTTCTTCTTCTTTAAAAGTAAAAATATTGACCTAATAATACATAACACTAGTGCCTGAAATTTGTTTTCCTGAGTGATAGCCGCCCTCGGCAGCAGTTTAGATATCAGCCCCCGGTATTGCTCTTGATGGAGATGAAAAGGAATAAAAGCGACCTATTGCAGGTTTCTAAGTCCGTTTTCCAAAATCAATTCACAGAGTAAAATACTTTTTAAAATCAGAAAGAATGAAAGAATTCCTACCACGTCAGACAAAAACGATAACTGACCCGGATTACAGGCCATTACCTTCCAATTACGTTAAGGCAAAGAAGCGTGACAATCCAATGCAGAAGGTCAATGAGAATATTGAATATCAATACTTCAAAGTAATTGAAAGGATTAAGAAGCTGTACGCCACGCTACCTAATGAATCAGATAGGTTGGTTTATCAGAAAGACCATACAAAAGAAAAGATTAGCCCTTGTGGCGTTTACACCTTTATTACCTCACATTGTTTCCTTTATTTTGAAGTTGATGTGCTATTACGTTACAGGGTAGAATACCAGTTGCATAACTGTCCAGTAGAAAAGGAAGTGCTATTGCTGTTAAAACCTCTAATTGCTAACAGCTATGCATCGGAGAAAGTCCGGCATCCGGATTTTGCAGAGTTCTTTAAACGGGTTAAAGAAGTGCAGCCGGAGCATTTATTTCAGCAATTATAGTCAAATCACATTTAGTGCCTGCTGTCGATTGATAGTGGGCATTTCTTCTTTATAAGCAAACCTAGTATCGTAAACGGGACGAACACTCCTTTACTTTTAAAGAAGCAGGAAGAATGGTAAACAAACAATAAGTAGAAAGATTGCCTTGTAAGTGCGGTTCTTTTCCTTAAACTTCATTAGCTTTGTGTAAACTAAAAGCGGAGGAACGCAATATAGAATATACTACATAATATAGAATTACATTATTTAAGATATAAGCGTTAGCTTTTTCAACTTGTAACTGGAACCTAGGAAATTCAAGAGTAAAACAAGATGGATTAGACTGATGCCCACGCCATAAGCGTAGGGCACGGCCTATTCTGTTTACTCGCCTCCTAGGGCTCCAGTTCAGATGATGGTTGTTGTCCCTGCGCTTATTGTGTTTATTAAAAGTCGAATTGGGACTGTCGGCGTCATTTAAGACAATGAGTGTTAACCTAGAAATATCAAACCTATGGCATCAATTAAGTGCCGACTCGTATCAATTAGCTTCGTTAGAAGATTTGCAATTTAGCAGTTTACAGAAGTCAGCACTAGTTAATAAGATTACACAGACTGCTAGACGAATTAAACACCTTCAAACGCAACCATCTTATGATGGTACAAAACTATTAAAACTTCCCACTGGTAATCAGGTTGCAGCCGACATTGCAATATTTGGTGCGATGAATTTTCTTGCTGAAATGGGCTTAAAACTCGATTTCAAGCCAACAGAGAACACCGCTTCTAAGCGCTCCACAATTGTTAAAGACAAAGGTACTGATGTAGGCAGCATCATTGGAGGAGTTGTCGTAGGCGCTTTTAGCACATGGGCTTTTATTTACTCATTAATAGCATTTATTAACAGTAGTATTGGAAAAGTTGACGTTGCAACTGGTGTTACTCTCGGTATAATATTACTGCCAATTTCATTGGCTGGATTTTTCCTCACCTACATACTATTCACAAACAAATAATAAATCAATATGAACAGATCAATTTTAATGCTCTCGGCAATGTGTTTGCTGATCGTAGCGTCCTGCTCTAAAACAAAAGAGAAGCCGGAAGAATCAAAGAACGAAATTATTATCAATGGTACAGTCTATCCAACTACTGTAATCGGTAATCAGACATGGACTACAGTGAATTACAATGGAAATGGTGGAGTAAATTACAATGATGGTGCAAATGATCCTACAGTAGGTAAACTCTATTCATTCCCTGAATTAAAAGCTTTGATTAATCTGCCGACTGGATGGAGGGTTCCAACCGAGGTAGACGTAAAAGCATTGATGTCTACAGTTGGAACTAAACTTGATGGTGACGATTCTTACACAGATGCCATTGCTTCTCAGAAATTGATGTCAAAAATTGGATGGTCTAACGCTTTATTGACGGGTAACAACTCGACAGGACTAAATCTTGTACCTACAGGTGATTGCTTTGTAAGCAGTGTAACCATTAAGAATTATAGTGATAAAGGAGTTAAGGCTTCATTCTGGACTTCAACCACGATCAAGTACACTCCAATTGAAACCAACTCCTATCCGTTGCTATTTGAAGTTTCAACCGATAGCTATGATAATCATGATGAACCAGCTGGATTACGTGGTGCAATTTACAGTACTACAGCTTCCAATGATGGCATCACAACATTTCCTGCTGAGAAACGCTCAATTAGGTTTGTGAAAGACAATTAACATTACGATACACTAAAACGGTTATAAGTATCAAACACAAAAGATTACTATTTACAGAGCTGCACCAAACGTGTGGCTCTTTTAATATCTTTACCTTATATAACATGAAGGACACATTTAGATTTTACAAAACAGCATCCGGTAAGTGGTATATCGATTTTCCGGAATGGAGTGGTTCAATTGATGATTTACAAATGGTAGATGGTGCCGACACTATGCTAGATCGTGTCAGTGGTTATACCAATGAGTGTTACCTAGAAATGAGTGATGAACCATTTGACTGTGCCGACAAAATAAAACTGGTACAGGACTTAACTAATTCCGTTGGAGGTGGTAACTATGTTATGGAAACATATAAGGGTGAACAGGTTAATCATGCAATGTGGTTATGTCAGGTTACGGTAGATGTGTTCCATGAATTACCTGATATTATATATATTGGTTATCCATTGAAAACACCATAGACGTACTGCACATCGTTGTATTAACTAATAGGTAAATGTTTATATTTGGACTATGGAAATAGATAAAGACTCAATGTTTAGCCCCAATGCAAGTTATAGAGACTTAGTTGGGAAGGCGGAATTAGCATGGGACAACGAGCGAGTTGCCTTAAACGCTATCGCACAAGCCTCTGGTATAGACACTGCAATTTATACACCGCTTGGAATCAGTACATACTTTTCTGCTTCATTCTTTAGTCTATCAATGTATGTAGCTATAAATGAAGCTCAAGCCAATGGCAAGAAAGCAATTGTAAAGGTATCGACAGACCTAACTTATAATCAATTTCAGAAGTTGCTTAAAGAATTTACAGTCAACGTCTTTCTTCCTTATGAGAAATGGGAGGGGTATGAATACCTTGGCGAAAGCTCCGTTACAAATCTGTAATACTCAGACGCATACAATGCCTTTCCCTCTTTTTGCTGCTTAGAACAGGTTAAGGCACCGTCTGGTCTTTGTTTTATAAGTAAACATACTGTAGTGCCATTTACAGACTGCACTACGGACTATTCGTACTATCATAAGCCTGTGGGTTTTGAACAAAGCAAGACGCAGGAAAATCGGTACTCCGCAAAGCTCTGCTCTCAAAAAACAAACGCCATAGCTTCGCATTGTCATGGTTTTTATTTTGAGCATCGGTTGCTTCGTGAGCGTTCTCTTTATCTTTATCTAGGATTTGCTACGCTTCATCCTGGATAAGTCTAATCACGCTCCACTTTTCAGCTCACCTACGCAATCGAAAATGCTGCTCAACTGTTACGATATTTGGTCAAATATCCCTCCAGTTGCTTGTGTTAAAACATAGATCGAACCCCGTTGCTTTGCAACTACCAGTTCTCACACATTTTCTCAGTTCGCGTAGCAGGTGAGCATTAATAATAAGGGTGGTGGTAGGATTGGATACAACGATGGCTTTTGTTTGTACACTGATTTATTTATATTTGTACTATGAAACTCTCATCCCAACGTAACGCCACTCAGTACATGTTCTTCATCCGTAAATCTACCATGTCCTATCTTTTTGTATGAAGAACTATAGATCAGAACTAGAAGAGCTACAGTACAATTGCAAAATGAAAGCAATGAATATCAAGACTGCAATGGAGACAGCTATCAATGACGGATTTAATGATGCATGGATAATTCAGAACTACATTTCATGTGTAGAAGAAAGCGCAGACAGTGTCAGGTTACTCTTAGAATATAAAGCAAGGGACTTGTAATTAACAATATAGTTTGTTAGGTTTACAGCGAGAGCGTTAAGGGTACGTGCTGTAATGGCATGTGCCCTTTCTTATTTCGTATGTAAGTTTGATAATAATTATGAAAGGAACGCATGTAAGAATAATTGTTCACGAGCCTGTTGACTGGAATGGTGGCAACCTCTTTGGGACTGTTTTAAGTGACAGAGGAGGTAAACGGTTAGTGGTAGAGCTTATGAAAACCAAAAACAGCAGCTTGTTAAGCAACATGATTGAACTTAGACCGAGAGAAGAGAAAGCATCTTTCAAGCCTCTAATGCAATATTACTCTGTTATGGTAGATGGCGTCTTTCTTGATGAAGACGGCAATGCTATGGAGGAAGGGATTTACGGTAGTGTTACGATTGATTAACGAGTATTGATTCAGGGTGTGTCGAAGATTTGCTCTCTTCTTATTTACAAGTAAACCTATTGTAAGAAGTTCTGACAGCATCTTTGCTTATAAAGAACAAAGACAGAATTCCACCCAATAGAACCGTAATACCCACACTGAAATTGTAAAACCTTCAGTTTATAAACAGGGGGTAATAAACCCAGATTATAGAAAAGTGAAGGTAACAATATCCAAAATCTGTACTTACCCTTTAACAATGGTTTTTACCATAATAAATGGATATTGAAGAGTGACAGCAAACTGCAATATCACTGTATCAACGATTATTATTGCTTCTACTGCATTACGAATCCTTCAGACCAAGAATCTTTATCCAATGTGTAAGTAGATATCTCGAATCCGTCCATGTGATTCATGAAACCTTCAGAGGTTCCTTTCCGTTCGATAGCAGCGTTGGCTTCATCAATTGAGCTGTAGACTCCAATTAGTTTTACATCTTCACCACCTTCAAGTCTGTCATCAACATGCGTATGCCACAGTAAATATACTTCCATCGTATAAAGATATTATCCTCTATCCATATCCACAATCTAAGCCTTCCCTATAAAAGTACAAATAGGTAAAAAATGTGGATATAGGTGTGCCAAGTGTATTAATTAACTCCACAAAGGTAAGCTTGTCCTAGCGACACGTACAAAGAAGTTCCGGCATAAACCCACAACAGCAGCCGCACAGTCCATTTATTCCGTTGCCTCTTTACTTAGTCGCTCGGAAAGCTTGGTTGGTTACCATAATTAATAAAACTATGGTAAACAAAACATTATTCAAAGTGGCAGAGGTTGAGCTAACCTACAAGCCTAATTACAAACCATCTGAACGACCTCAGATCAGCACTTCTAAGCAAGCGCATGAGGTATTTATATCCCATTGGTCGCTAGGTAAGATCGAACTCATAGAAGAGTTTAAAATACTTCTGCTCAACAGGAGGAACCGGGTATTAGGTATTGTCGATATATCTATGGGAGGTATCACTGAAACACTGGCAGACCCTAAGGTAATATTTGCTGTAGCGTTAAAGAGTGGAGCAACTGGCATTATACTTTGCCATAACCATCCAAGTGAAGAATTGCAACCGGGTAAGTCAGATATAGAGCTTACTAAAAGACTACAACAGTGTGGCAGATTACTGGATATTGATATACTAGATCACTTGATTGTGAGTAAAGATACCTTTTATAGCTTTGCAGATGAAGGTTTGATGTAGCTAAAGAATAATAAATGCGCCAAATCATGCGCCAAATTATGGGTCAGATGCCTATATTAGAATATTAAATAACGAATTAATTAAATATTAAACAGAGTTTAAATCACTTATCACTCAATAGTGAAATCAACGTTAAATCCCCTTTAAACGTAAAAAAAGCCCAACTTTCGTTGAGCTTTTTTTCAGTAGCGGGGAGCAGGATCGAACTGCCGACCTCAGGGTTATGAATCCTGCGCTCTAACCATCTGAGCTACCCCGCCGGGCTTTTTGGTTATTAAAAAACCGTTGTGATTTTCTAAAGAGTTGCAAATATAGAATAATTTACTTTTCTTTAGAAATAAAAGTTAAAAATTGTCTAAAAAATTCAGAAAGTAAGTGTTTAGCGATGTCAGAAAAGAAAAAATTTACCCTAGAATATGAATTGAGATCGTCTCCACGTATTTTATTTAGCTTCATTAGTGAGCCTAATGGCTTATCTCAATGGTTTGCTGATGATGTGATCTTCCGTGATCAGGTGTATACCTTCACCTGGGATGACGAAGTGCAAAAAGCAAAGCTGCTAAGTGTAAAGGAAAATAAGCTTGTTAAATTTAAATGGGTAGACGATGAACCCCATTGTTATTTTGAAATGGAGATTGTCCAGGACGAATTAACAAATGATGTGGCGCTTGCCATCACTGATTTTGCAACTGAAGATACCCTTGCCGAACGTACATTGATCTGGGATAATCAAATAAACTATCTGCATAGTGTATTAGGTGCTTAATTTTTCGTTCGCTTTGTCTACATTTGTATATTGAAAAAGATTCATTTACTACTTGTCAAAGCATTTATAAGGCCTTTCTTCGTCACTTTCTTTATAGTGATGTTTATACTATTGATGCTTTTTTTATTTAAGTATGTTGACGAACTCATCGGAAAGGGATTTGAATGGTATGTCATACTTGAATTAATGTATTACGCCTCTGCGGCTAACGTATCAATGGCACTTCCGCTATCCATTTTGCTGTCATCTATCATGACCTTTGGTACCTTAGGGGAGAATTATGAACTCGTTGCCATTAAATCTGCCGGTATATCCTTACAAAAGGCGATGATGCCACTATTGGTCCTCATCATTTTTCTGGCCATCAGTTCTTTCATCTTCTCTGACTATATGTTGCCTAAAGCGAATTTGAAACTCGGATCATTGTTGTGGGACATCAGGAATAAAAAATTATCCTTTTTAATAAAAGAAGGAGTATTCAACAATGGTATCCCCGGATATTCCATCAGGGTTGATAAGAAATATGATGACGGAACATTGCACAATGTGATGATCTATGACCATACCAGTAACAACGGAATTGCAAAAATCATTATTGCAAAGAGTGGATTTATGTCTAAGGATGACAATTACCTGGTCTTAAAACTACATGATGGTGTCAGGTATGAAGAGTCGAGCGGAAAAAATGCTTCTTATAACCCAAGGCAGGAATTAACCCGGATGCGATTTAAAGAAACCGATCAGAAATTTGATATTTCCAGTTTTAAAATGAACAGGACAGATGAAGAAGGGTTTCGTGGGAATACGCAAATGCTGAACTTAAAAGGCCTAAAGAAGAAAAATGATTCGCTATCCCGGGAACTGGATAGCGTTAATAAGTTTGCAGCATTAAACCTGAATAGTTATTATAAACAGAATAATTATACCAAAGGCTATACTAAAGAACTGCCAAAAGTAAAAGGTATTGATGCACCTGTTTTAAAAACAGTTCCAAAAAATCAAAAGCTGGCAGTGGTTCAAAGTGCATTAGATCAGGCTAATTCTGTAATGCAAACTGTTTCGGGCAGAATGACTGACCATGCTGACAGGGTAAAGAGTATTATAAAGGTACAGATCGAATACCAAAAGAAATTTACGCTTGCAGCATCCTGTTTGTTACTTTTCTTTATTGGTGCGCCATTAGGCGCCATTATCAGAAAAGGTGGACTAGGGTTACCTGTCGTGGTTGCTATCGTATTTTTCCTGCTTTATCACATTATCGCAACTGTTGCAGAAAAATCAGCTACAACAGGTTCGTTAACACCATTTTTCGGTATGTGGCTGGCCATAATAATTTTATCGCCATTGGCGGCATTCCTGACTTACAAAGCCACCGTAGATTCTGCTTTGTTTGATGTCAATTATTTTAAACAACTAATCGTAAACTTTCTTAATCGATTTAATAGAAAAAAACAGGCAGAAAAGGTGTAGGACTTTACAACTGTCTGTAATCATTTATTCATTACTTATTTATGATATATTAAGGCATGAAATTGTTTCTGAAGGTTGTAACTTTGTAATGTAATTTTAATGGACTTTCAAATTGTTTTATAGCTTATGAAAGTTGATATACTTATAAAATGGAAATTAAACTAGATGCAATAGAAGATGCTATTGCGGATATAAAAGCAGGAAAAGTTATCATTGTTGTAGACGATGAAGACAGAGAAAACGAAGGTGATTTCTTAACTGCTGCTGAAAATGCTACGCCCGAAGTGATCAACTTTATGGCTACCTATGGAAGAGGACTTATTTGTGCTCCCTTAACAGAGCAGAGATGTGATGAACTTGGGTTAGAGCCCATGGTAGGTAAAAATACAGCAGTATATGAAACCAATTTTACTGTTTCTGTAGATTTACAAGGATACGGATGTACAACTGGTATTTCTGCGTCTGACAGGTCAAAAACTATTATGGCCTTAATTGACCCTAACATCGATCCGGCTGAACTGGGCAGGCCTGGGCATATATTCCCATTAAGATCTAAAGATGGTGGCGTGTTGAGACGCTCTGGACATACTGAAGCAACTGTAGATTTAGCTCGTTTAGCTGGCATGCAGCCTGCGGGAGTTCTTGTTGAAATCTTAAAGGAAGACGGCGAAATGGCCAGGCTACCGGACTTGATTAAAATTGCGGAAAGACATCAGTTAAAGATTATCTCTATAAAAGATCTTATCGCTTATAGATTAAGCAAAGAGTCTTTGATTAAAGAAGAGGTAACTATTAATTTGCCTACACAATGGGGCGATTTTAACATGACAGCTTATACTCAAATTGATAACAATGCGACTCATTTGGCGATAAGCAAAGGAGAGTGGTCTGAAGATGAGCCCGTATTGGCCAGGGTTCATAGCTCTTGTGTTACCGGTGATATTTTTGGTTCATGCCGTTGCGATTGTGGCCCTCAGCTTCATAAGGCTTTGGAAATGATCAATAGAGAGGGGAAAGGTGTTGTAGTTTATATGAACCAGGAAGGACGTGGAATCGGACTGATCAATAAACTTCGTTCATACAATCTCCAGGATGCCGGTTTGGATACGGTTGAAGCTAACATTCAGCTCGGATTTAAAGGTGATGAACGTGATTACGGTGTAGGTGCACAAATATTAAGGGCACAAGGCGTAACCAAAATGAAGTTAATGTCTAATAACCCTACAAAAAGAGCTGGTCTAATTGGTTATGGTCTTGAAATCGTAGAAAATATTGCTATTGAAATTGAAAGTAATGTTCACAACGAGCAGTACTTAAAAACAAAACGTGATAAGATGGGACATCAGATCATGAAAGGCTAAGGATTTATTTCCTTTTAAGCTTTTTTTGGTCGTTTAAGACCGCATCTTTACCAGATACAGGGGCCGTTGAAGATTTTTTAGCATCTTCAGCGGCCTTTTTTTCTGCTTCTAATTTTTTCTGCTTCTCCTCTTTCCTTAATTTGCCAGATATCTTTTGAAGGAATTCCCGGAAACTATCAAATTGTTGTGTATATATCAAACCAAAGGATGTTACGTTGGTATTTTGATTTATACCTACGTTAGAGAAAATGCTTTGTTGGGTAGGGGGCTTATTGGCCAGCTTTCCTACTAAAGTACCATCTTTCTTGATCAATGCAAGTACCTCAACTTCGCCACCTACAGTATTACTGGAGAAGCCGATAGGTGATAAGTCGCTATTTGTAGTTCTTTTGTCTACGATGCCCGCATTTAAAACAATCCTGTCCTGGAAAAAGCGGAAAGATGCATTGGCTTCACTTAAAGAACGGATATTGATGTCAACAAAATCCAGGTTCAATGAAGATAATACGTTGTTAAACTGGTTGAACAACAACTCTGTCGCAGTACTTGCCACACCGGACGTAAGTTGTTTACCCAGCGCTTCTCTTCCTGTTCCAGGCGCAAAACTACGTCTGATAATTAAACTTAAAGCTTGTAAGTTTCTGTTGTTATCATCGTTAAAATACGACTGCATCTCTTCTTTAATAGAAGGGTCGGAAGGGAAAAATATATCCAGCTTAATGTCTGGTTTTAAAAGTAAGCCGCTTAAGCCCATTTCCACCTCCGTTAGTACACGGTCTTTCTCTTTTCCACTTTCTCTGTTTGCTGCGGAATATAGATCCGCTAAACTGGCTCTTAGTGAGTATATGGCCTTTAAGTTAATCTGGGCTGTAGTCGGGTTACCTGTCCACCTGATCGTTCCTCCCTGTCTGATATTGAACTTTTTATTGATGACTTCCTGCGCAGTAAAATCAAAGCTTCCCGATTCAATAATATAATCACCCGACATCTCGAAATCGCCATAGCTGTCAATGTTCAATTCAAGGTTTTTAGAGTATCCTCTGCCACTCAGGTTGCCCAATGATGTGAAAATATTGGCTACACTATTGGCGTCTACATTTACTTTCAGGTTCATGGTTAAGCCGTCAAAACTGGTTGCTTTCTTTACAAAGTTAGTGGTGTCTTTGCCTATAAAAGTGATAAAGTCTTTACTGGAAACCGTTTCAGAACTATTGAGGGGCAAATTAAAGACTGTCCCTTTTTCAGTTTTTGCGTCAATTCCAATAAACATCTTATTCGTTGGTCCCTTAAATTTAAAAGTACCGGTCGCATAAGCTTGCCCAAAGTATAGCGGATTATCCTTCTCTGTCGTGTTTAAAGCCATAAACTTTGTCGCATCAACCTCCACATCCAGGGTAGGGTTATTAATATCATTTAAATCTACCGTGCCCTTTGCTATAGCTTCGTTGTCGTCAACATCCAGTAATTTCAGCCCATCAACATTAATTACACTGTTATCAACTGTGACTTCATCAGATATGGTATACCTGGTTTTAAGGTAGTTTATAGTCATTGCGGCTTTATCTAATGCGACAGTACCTCTAATTTCTGGCTTGTCAAAAGAACCTTTTACCGTCAGATCAGCAGATACGTGTCCCTTTAAGTCAGAAACCAGCTGTTTAACGAATGGCCCTAAAACGATCAGTTCAGTTTTGTCGAGGTTAACTTCCAGATCGATCTCCTTCTTTTCAAGGTCGAGATTTCCGACAGCTCTTAAAGTCTCCCTATCTCCAGTAATAATATTTGTATAAATATTGGCTGTGTTTTTTGCCCTGTCATATGACGATGTATCAGTTAAACTACCAATGTAAGTGTCGTTAAACACTAAGGAATCTATTTTAATATTGTCATGTATCTCCGGAGATTTAAGAATATTGGCTAATGTGGTTTCTCCATTTACATTGCCACTTATTTCCAGACCCAGTGTTTTTACAAATGGGTTGAGGGTCGTCAGACTAAAATCTTTGAAGCCGACCAGCAAGACATCGTTAGGGTCACTGGAGAGTATACCATCCAATGTTACAAACTGTCGGCCATTATTGAGGTCGAAATTGCTAATCTCGGTTTTTCCATCGTGGAAGTTTATCCTTACCTTTTCCTGAATTTTCCAATCTTCATTATTCACCTTTAAAATGGAAGGAAGAATGCTAACCCGGGCTGTTGTATCACTGGCAAATTCTATCAGTCCGTTTAAATCGAGCTGATTTACATCATCTTCGTTAGAAAGTTTAACGTTAAGAGATAAACTGTCGTTCCTTAGAATATTAGAAATGTTTACGTTCTTTATATATAAGCTATCATTTAAGTCAACCCTGTCGGATGTTATAATAGCTTGCAGTTGATTCGTACTTGTATTTTCATCAACAATGATGTTGTTGACAACAATCCCTTTGTATTTTAGCTTTTTTATAAAGCCATTTAATGTTGCAGTGTTGTTTGGTGAATCAAAATTACCCACAAAAATTGCCTGATCTTCAATCTCCAGCCCCGGTACCAATAATTCAGCGATCGGTTCGAAACGTTTTATTTCGAGGTTAAACTGGAAAATCTGATCACTAAACTTTACGATGTCAGCTTTTAAAGAGGGGATATATTTTTTTGCGAGACTTTTGTAATAGGATGGGATGGTATTTAAGTCATACTGACCTTTGATACTGGCATTGAGGATATCCGATTTTACAGTTAAACTACGTTCTTTACCAATGCCACTAGCTTGTAATTCGACAGAGTCGACATGATAAATTCCTTTTACATTGTCCAGCACTATCTCCTGTAAACGAAGGTTTCCTTGTATATTATTTAAATTGCTGCCCGAAAAATTGGTGCTGAATACCGCGTCTATTTTCAGAGAGTCTTTATATAATTGAAGAGCTTTTAGCTTGGCATTTTTAATAGTCGCTTTAAAGTTGAATACAGGTAACTTTGGATTTAAGTTCACGCCACCATCAAAAGCAAGTTGTACGTTTTTATCATTAATCTTTAGGCGTCCATCAAAATACTTCTTGTCGAAAGTGCCATCAATTTTAACGTTTCTATACCTATAGTTGTTGAAATCAATATAATCGATATCTCCATTTAATTTTTCTGATAGACTATTGATTTCTGTTCCCCGCCCTTTAACATCCAGAGAAGCAGTAATACGGCCTAACATTTTTTCATTAATCAGGTCTCCCAAATTGAAATCATAGGTTTTTACACTTCCGGTATAGGAGGGAATGCCTTTTTTGTCGATTTTCATGTTTACATCCGAGACTAATCGACCTAGTTTGGTTTTAAATTCGCCGTAAGCGATAAAGTCATTTTTGAAACCTGTAAATGACCCGTTGAAATTGACGTTGCCAAACTTATCGATTACCTTAGGTACGACTGTTCCTTTTTTGCCGGTTATATCTGCAACAATTTCATCCAGATCAGCTTTATTGGTTCCTGCCATATCTATCTTCAGATCCATAAATGTTTCTTTAAGATAAGGCAGACCTTTTAAGATAAAGTCGCCTTTTATATAGGTGGCTTTTCCTGCTTTAACAGACAGTGATTTAGCCCTTAGGTTATTAACGAGACCGGTAACCTGACCGTCAACATCAATGTCGAGGTTCATATGGTCAAGCTCGGAAGTGAAATAACCTACATCGTGAGAGGAAATGTGGCTATCAACAAAGTTGGCTTTCATCCTTACTTTATTGATGTAGTCATTAAAATCTGAATAGCTTTTGAAGCGCATCTGAAAATAATCTGTCAGTCTTGTTCTGTTAGTCAACAACATCATATTTTTCAGCTCGATGCTATTGGTGTCAATGGTAGTAAAGGCTGTAAGATTTTTGAGGTAAAATCCGCTTTTTTCTTTAAAAGTGAGATCTTTTATATTGGTCTGTAGTATATGGTCCTTCGTATTGAACTTTTCGAAAATACCATTTAGGTTAGTTAAAGCAACATCATCAAAGTTAATTCCCCTCATGATGGTGTCCACTCTGAAATTCTTGTATTTAAAATTGATGTTGTTGAGTATGATCCTATCAAAGGAAATCTGGTAAGGTTTTTTTTTCTTCTTTTTGACAGGTTTAGTTCCGGAATCGAAGTAGTCAATGATAAAATCGAGATTGGTAGACCTGTCTTTGAACGATTTCAGGAAAAAGGATCCATCATTAATTTGAACAGTATTAATCGCTATTATTCGCTGTTTTAGAGAGAACTGATTAATGTTTACCAGAAATTTCGGTGTATTTAGTATCGTATCTTTTTGCTGATCCAGTACGAGGAGGTCTTCTATAACAATAGATTTAAAGGGCCTGACATATATGCCACTTAAAGATATGGTTGTATTTAGCTCTTCAGAGAGGTATGCGGCTGCTTTTTTTGCCACATACGTTTGCACAGGCCTAAACTGAAGGGCGAAAATAATAACCGCAACTAGTAAAATTACTGATGCAACAAGCCAAAGAAGTATTTTTAATAGTTTTTTAATAGTTTTGTAGCTTAAATATAAATAACCGTGTCTGTAATACTTGCTATAGAATCCTCTTGTGATGAAACTTCAGTTGCCATATGTAACAACGGCAAAATTACTGCCAATGTTATTGCAAACCAAACAATTCATGAAAATTATGGTGGTGTAATTCCCGAGCTCGCCTCGAGGGTACATCAGCAAAATATTGTTCCGGTTATACAGCAAGCATTAACAGATGCTAAAGTAAGCAAAAACGACTTAAATGCTGTTGCCTTTACGAGGGGGCCAGGCTTACTTGGTTCTTTGCTGGTTGGCGTGTCTTTCGCAAAATCTTTTGCTTTGGCACTCGATTTACCTTTGGTAGCAGTTAACCATATGCATGCGCATATTTTGGCGCACTTTATCGACGATCCAAAACCTCAATTCCCTTTTCTTTGTCTAACTGTATCTGGCGGTCATACGCAAATTGTGTTGGTTAAAGATTATTTTAACATGGAAATAGTAGGCGAGACCCTTGATGATGCCGCAGGTGAAGCGTTTGATAAAACGGCAAAAATATTGAACCTGCCGTATCCGGGAGGGCCTTTAGTAGATAAGTATGCTAAGGAAGGGAATGCAAAAGCATTTAAATTTGCTGATCCCCAAATTAAAGACTTGAATTATAGTTTTAGCGGTCTTAAGACTTCTATTTTGTATTTCATCAGGGCACAGGAAAAAGTTAATCCTAATTTTATTGCGGATAATTTAAATGATATTTGCGCATCTGTTCAACATAGCATTGTTCATATTCTTTTAAATAAACTAAAGAAAGCCGCGAAGCAATATGGAATAAAGGAAATTGCGATTGCCGGAGGTGTTTCTGCCAATAGTGGTTTAAGGATGGCTTTACAAGATATGGCAGTGCAATTAAATTGGAACGTTTATATTCCGGCATTTCAATATTGTACAGACAACGCTGGAATGATCGCTATAGCCGGCTATCATAAATATTTGAACGGTGATTTTGTAGGACAAGAGGTGGCACCGCTCTCACGAATGGAATTTTAAAACTTAAATAGAAGATTATGAACGCAGCGAGCTATGTATTTTTTGGATTGTTATTGATTCCTCTGGTTGTTTTCCTGGTGTGGTTGATTAGAAAAGATAAAAAGAAGAACTACATAGGTATTTTTGTATTGATTGCTATGGCTATAATTGCAGTTATAGCTATTATAAAGTACGACACTAAATTTATGAGTACCGGGCCAGGATCAAGGTTAAAAACTCAAATGCCAAGTTATAGGTAGTAACCAAATTTGATTCAAGAAAAAAAGGGATAATGATTCATTATCCCTTTTTTAGTGTGCCCGTCAGGACGACAGGCATATAGATAATTAAGGTTTCTCTTCTAGTTTTTCTCCGGTAACCTCAGCACGTATTTTTGATTCGATCTCTTCAGATAATTCAGGGTTATCAAGTAACAATTGTTTAACTGCATCTCTACCCTGACCCAATTTAGTATCTCCGTAAGAGAACCATGAACCTGCTTTTTTGATGATATTGAAGTCAACACCTAAGTCGATAATCTCACCGGTTTTAGAAATACCTTCACCAAACATAATGTCAAACTCTGCAATACGGAAAGGAGGGGCAACTTTATTTTTTACTATTTTCACTTTTACGCGGTTTCCGGCTACTTCATCAGAGTCTTTGATCTGTGATGTTCTGCGGATATCTAAACGTACTGAAGCATAAAACTTAAGGGCATTACCACCTGTTGTTGTTTCAGGGTTACCAAACATTACACCGATTTTCTCACGTAATTGATTGATAAATATACAGCAGCATCCTGTTTTAGAAATCGTTCCTGTAAGTTTACGTAGAGCCTGAGACATTAAACGTGCATGAAGGCCCATTTTGGAATCACCCATTTCACCTTCAATTTCCGCTTTAGGTACCAATGCAGCTACAGAGTCAATCACAATAACATCAATAGCTCCTGATCTAATCAGGTTGTCGGCAATTTCTAATGCCTGCTCACCATTATCAGGTTGTGAGATCAATAGATTGTCAACATCAACACCTAATTTTTTTGCATATCCTTTATCGAAAGCATGTTCCGCATCAACAATTGCAGCAATACCACCCTTTTTTTGTGCTTCTGCAATAATATGAGTGGCCAATGTGGTTTTACCAGATGATTCAGGGCCGTATATTTCAATGATTCTTCCTTTTGGAACCCCGCCAATGCCCAAAGCAATATCTAAGCTGATAGATCCCGTAGAAATAGATTCGATAGGCTCTACAGCGTTATCTCCAAGTTTCATCACGGTGCCTTTACCATATGATTTTTCTAACTTATCTAAAGTAAGTTGTAGCGCTTTTAATTTGTCTGCGTTTGTGCTCATGTTGTTATAATTCTTTGAATAAGATAGCGTTCTAATTTATTTAATAAATTCCGCTTCTGTTTTACTAATTATGTTAGCAAATATAGTGTAATTTAAATTTAAAATCACAAATAAACTTTAACTTATTTTATTAGCTCTTCAGAATCGCTAATTATTTTAGTTATTTTGTTGTTTTTCTGGAAGTATTTACAAAAATGTGTGATTTCGCAAATGCTGCATTTAGGAGATCTCGCAAGGCATACATATCTGCCATGCAAAATCAACCAGTGATGTGCTACATGTATAGTATGTTCCGGTAAGTTTTTAACGAGGTCTTTCTCTACAGCCAGCGGTGTTTTACCCGTGGTCAATCCAATTCTGTTCGCTACCCTGAAAACATGTGTGTCGACCGCCATTGCCGGTGCATTATATATAACTGAAGCAATAACGTTAGCCGTTTTACGTCCAACCCCAGGCATTTTCTGCAATTGATCTATATCTGATGGCACCTCATTATTGAATTCATTTAACAACATATTGGCCATGCCAACCAGATGTTTGGCTTTGTTGTTAGGGTAACTTACACTCCTGATGTAATCGAAAACAATATCCGGAGTGGTTTCTGCCAGTGCTTTGGCATTTGGAAACCGCTGAAATAATGCAGGTGTAACCTGGTTAATGCGTTTATCAGTGCATTGCGCAGATAAAATAACTGCCACTAATAACTGAAAAGGATTATTATAATGAAGTTCTGTCTCGGCATTTGGTTGCCTGGCAGAAAAATGGGACACAAAAAGCTGGTATCTTTCTTTTTTGAGCATGAGGCAAACTTAGATAAAATCTGAACATAAAAAAAGCTGCCGATTTCGCGGCAGCTTAAGTTCGGGATAAATTATTTTGCTCTTGAATAAGCTAAGATTTTAGCCAGGGATTCCTCCGAAGGCTCTTTCTTAAGCGTGTTCAACTGAGATTTTATGTTTTCATAAAACATGAAATCCAGCCCTTCAACATTTTCGGCATTTTCTTGTCCGCGTTGAGGATAATTTAAGTTGTCAATTGAAGTAAAGGTTTCTATCATAAGCAGTGGCGCAAATTAGTTTACATGAAAAACGCAATTTTCATCTATTTATTTTCACCTAATTGCGAATGAATTGTAACATCTTCTTTACGAAGAGATCTCCTTCACCTTCATCATCTTACGAAGATTGTTTAACGCATAACGCATACGCCCTAAAGCGGTGTTAATGCTAACATCAGTCAGGTCTGCAATTTCTTTAAAACTCAGGTCTGCATAATGGCGCATAATCAAAACTTCTTTCTGATCGTCGGGTAATAAATGAATCATTGCCCTTAAATCAAAGTGAGTTTGTTCCCTTAGCATTTTATCTTCTGCACTTTCTTCATGAAACTGCAATAAGTTAAATACATCAGTGCCATCTGCACTTGTAATAACTGGTGTCCGTTTTTCCCTTCTAAAGTAATCTATCACCAGGTTGTGTGCAATTCGCATCACCCAGGGTAGAAACTTTCCTTCTTCATTGTAACGACCAGATCTGAGGGTGTTAATCACCTTAATAAAAGCGTCCTGAAATATATCCTCTGCCAAATATTGATCTTTGACCAGTAGGTATATGGATGTATAAATTTTTGACTTATGTCTACTTAGAAGTTCTTCTAAAACGGTTTCATCGCCGTGAAGATATAACTTTACTAAATCTTGATCACTCAATTGTTGTAATTTCATAGGAGTATCCTTACTAAAATCCCTTGCTGCTTGCTAAAAAAATACTTTAGTAGATGTTTTCTTCTATATGAGTTCTCCTATTAGTTTGTTAGTTAGTAGTTTGTTTGTTGTATTAATACTTCAAAAGAAGCATTTTTTTATTACAATACCATATAAAAAGTGTTAAAAAAAATTAAAAGTGGTCTGATAGCCTTATTTTTGCACTCGCTGAAAAAACCAAAATTGTGTTATTTGGGTTATATTAGCACTATTCTAGCAAGAAATCAATGAATAACGAAATCGATAAAGATCCACATAAAAATATTATCATAAAGGGTGCCAGAGTTCATAATCTTAAAAATATAGACGTAGCGATCCCAAAAAATAAGCTGGTTGTGATCACCGGGATGTCGGGATCCGGCAAATCTTCCCTGGCTTTTGACACCTTATATGCAGAGGGACAGCGCCGGTATGTAGAGAGCTTGTCGTCATACGCCCGTCAGTTTATGGGGCGGATGAATAAACCTGATGTGGATTATATCAAAGGTATTGCCCCGGCAATTGCAATTGAGCAAAAGGTGATCACATCCAACCCACGCTCTACGGTTGGTACATCCACCGAAATTTATGATTATCTAAAATTGCTTTTTTCCCGCATAGGGAAAACATACTCACCTGAATCAGGTAACCTTGTAAAACGCGATACAGTAACTACTGTGGTTGATTTTATTTCCGAACTGGGTGAGGATAGTGTGGTAACCATTTTTTGTCCTTTATTTCCACACAACAACAGGTCTTTAAAAGAAGAACTGGCTGTTCTTTTACAAAAAGGATTTCTTAGGGTATCCTATAAAAGTAAAGTCCATAAAATAGAAGATATATTAGAGGATAAAGACTTTAAAGATTTTGAGCTCGCTGATGAACATACGGTTCATATATTGATCGACAGGATCGTAGTGAATACAGAAGAGGAGACTTTAAGTCGAATTGCCGATTCGGTACAAACTGCTTTTTTCGAAGGGAAAGGGGATTGTTATGTAGAGCACGAAGGTAAATCTAACCATTTCTGTGACCGGTTTGAGCTTGATGGTATTCGTTTTGAAGAACCAACGCCTAATTTTTTCAGCTTTAACAATCCTTATGGTGCCTGTAAAAGGTGCGAAGGATACGGAAACGTAATCGGTATTGATGAAGACCTGGTAATTCCTGATAAAAGCAAAAGTATATATGATAATGCAATTGCGCCCTGGAGAGGGGAAAAAATGCGGGAATGGCTGAATAAGCTGATCCATAATGCTGATAAGTTTAACTTCCCAATCCATCGACCATACAGTGACCTAAGCGAGAAAGAACAAAAGGTGATCTGGACAGGAAATAAGTACTTTGGCGGATTGGATGATTTCTTTAAGGAACTGGAAGAGCAGACTTTTAAAATTCAATATAGGGTAATGTTGTCCCGATATAGAGGGAAGACCAATTGTCCCGATTGTAAAGGTTCCAGGTTGCGTAAAGATGCTTCCTACGTTAAAATTGCTGATAAGTCCATTATAGATGTGGTGTTAATGCCGCTGGCAACAATAAGGGATTTCTTTGAAAACTTAAAATTATCCGAAATAGACAAAAAGATTTCTAAACGCTTACTTGGTGAGATTGAGAACCGTGTTTTATATTTAAACAATGTAGGACTTGGCTATTTAACCTTGAACAGGCTGTCTAACACTTTGTCGGGAGGGGAGTCGCAAAGGATCAACCTGGCCACGTCACTGGGAAGTAGTCTTGTTGGCTCAATTTACGTACTCGACGAACCTAGTATAGGTTTGCACCCCAGAGATACCAATAAACTGATAGAGGTGCTGCAATCACTTAGAAATGTGGGTAATACCGTATTGGTAGTGGAGCATGAAGAAGAAATGATGAAGGCTGCTGACCATATCATTGACATTGGCCCTGAGGCAGGAACCCATGGTGGTAACCTGGTATTTAGCGGTACCTATAAGGAAATCATCAAAGATAAAAACAGCTTAACCGGACAATATCTTTCCGGAAAGGAGAAAATTGCAATTCCTGGTAAACGCAGAAATTGGAAAGATCATGTTTTAATTAAAGGGGCAAGGGAAAATAACCTTAAAAATATAGATGTAAAAATACCGCTTGGTGTATTTACAGTTGTCAGTGGAGTTTCAGGATCGGGTAAAACCAGTTTAATCAAAAAGATTTTTTACCCTGCCTTACAAAAGGCAATTGGTAATTATTCTGGAGAACAAACAGGTGCTTATGACGGAATATATGGTAACTATGAATTGGTTAGCCAGGTAGAGATGGTGGATCAAAATCCAATAGGGCGCTCATCGAGATCAAATCCGGTTACCTATGTAAAAGCCTGGGATGATATCAGAGCCCTGTTTTCTGCTTTACCGGCTTCAAAAGCTGCTGGATTAAAACCGGCTGCATTCTCCTTCAATGTTGAAGGTGGTCGTTGCGACGTTTGCCAGGGTGAAGGCGAGGTTAAAATTGAAATGCAGTTTATGGCCGATATTTATCTTCCATGTGAAACTTGTGGTGGCAGAAGGTTTAAACAGCAAGTACTTGATGTTACTTATCAGGACAAAAATGTAGCGGATATACTGGATCTTACTATTGAAGAAGCTGTTGCTTTCTTTAGTAATGAACCCAAAATATTACAAAAATTACAGCCACTGGTAGATGTAGGGTTGGGTTATGTTCATTTGGGACAGTCGTCCAATACCTTATCTGGTGGTGAAGCACAACGGATTAAACTTGCTTCTTTCCTGATCAAAGGAAACAATGCCAATAAAACAATGTTCATATTTGATGAACCAACTACAGGACTTCATTTCCATGACATTAAGAAGCTATTGATTGCGTTGAATACGTTAATTGAACAGGGAAATTCTATTCTTGTTATTGAACACAATATGGATATGATTAAATCGGCCGACTGGGTAATAGATATCGGTCCGGAGGGAGGTGATAAAGGTGGTAATGTGGTGTTTGAAGGTACTCCAGAGGATCTTGTAGGGGTAAAGGGTTCTTACACAGCAAAGTACCTGGAAGACCATATGTAGTCTGGATTAGTGCAAACGTTTTTATGAAATCTGTGAAATCATTGTATCTTCGCCCATGCTTTTTTTAACCTTTTTTCTTGGTGTTGTTCTGAATATGCTGGGATATATTCCTCCCGGCAATATCAATCTTTCGGTAGTTCAGATTACCATCACCAGGGGGATTCGTCAGGCCCTGTATTTTATTGGGGCATTTTCTGCTGTAGAAGTTCTTTTCACGTTCGGTGTTATGCGTTTCGTGCAATGGCTTTCCAGTGAGATCAACCTTGAAAATACCATTGATGTGGTAATGATCCTGATGTTCGCTGTTTTAGGTGTACTTACCTGGAAATCAAGAAAAGAAATGCCCAAGGCCGATTATTCGAAAAAGGATAGTATCAAATACGGTTTGCTGTTAGGGGTAGTGAACCCTATGCAAATTCCATACTGGTTATTTGTAGGTACTTATCTTATTTCCCATGAATGGATTGATATTGGATACCTTTCACTATCAGTTTTTAGTATCGGTTCAGGTATTGGGGCGGCGCTTGCGCTGTATGGTTTTGCGCGGTTTGCGCAATACATTCAGGAGAAGTTTACTTTGAGTAGCTATATCGTTAATAAGAGTATTGCACTTTTATTTTTTGCGCTATCAGCCTATCATGTTATCAAAGTCATTTATATCCATTTGATTAAATAGTTTTTTACTGAGGCTTACTTAACAATTCCGGAACCTTTTTATTATTTCCTACAATCCATACAATATCCTCATTTTCAAATACCATGTTCGAATCGGGGTTTAATATGCGTTTCCCTTTGCGTTCAATACCAACCACAAGACCTTGCGTAGTTTCCCTTATGCCGGAACTGCGTATACTTTGACCATAGATAGGAGAGCTGGTATTGATGACGATCTTCTGTAAAGTCATATCTTTTTTAGGGAAACTATCTGTTTCGCTTTTTTCATCTACGCTAGCTTCAAAAAGCTCTTTAATTTGGGCCAGCTGATCATCTGTACCGATCACCATGACCTTATCATTAGGATACAATCTTTCGTCTCTTCCAGGTGTTGGTATCATGATCTTACCACGCTCTATCAAAGCAATATTCACCCCATATTTTTCTCTAATAGATAAGTCTATCAATGTCTGACCTACTAATGTAGATTCCGGAGCAACGGTTAACTCAGCAAGGTGAGTATCCCATGGCAAGATTTCCGGTTGTGCGTTCTGGGCCTCTCTGGCATTCAGATTTAATAAAAAACGACTTTCCAGCCGGTTATAAAAGCTTTGTAGTTTTCTGGAGAAGACAACCATTCCTGAAACAATCAGAACTAATGCAATACCAATGGCAATCCAATTGTTGTAAAACTGAAAGATCAGGAAACATACAAAGAAAATAGCCAGTGAAATACGGAATACTTCGAGGGCAACCAATGGGCCCCTGGTATACTTCTTATTCAACCATAAATGGGAGTAAGCCTTTCTTTCAATTCTTCTGATGGCAAGCGCCCACAGAAAGGGCGTCATGATAATTAACGTAACAACCAGACTAAGGATAATCCCGTTATTACCGTTAATAAGGTTTGTTGTGATAAATGGCTGCAGGTATTTTGAACCCAGAATCGCAATCGAAATTAGAATAACAGAGTGAATGATGATGTTAAATGTGTACGACTTTAATAAAACTTTCCAATCGCTCAGTGTAGTAATTCCGGCAGTACTCGATGTGTACCTGTTTAAACCTTCCACCCATTTCTTAGGTAGATTTCGTTCCAGGAAATAGTAAAATGGCTCAGAAGACTTTATCAGGTAGGGGGTAGTGAAGGTCGTAATGGCCGATACCGCTACCGCAATCGGGTATAGGAAATCACTGGTTACTTTTAAAGTCAGCCCTAATGTGGCAATAATAAAAGAAAACTCCCCAATTTGTGCTAAACTTAAGCCAGTTTGCACTGAGGTTTTTAAAGGTTGTCCGGAGAGAAGCGCGCCAAAACCAGAACTTAAAAATTTGCCTAAAACGGTGGCAAAAGTAATAATCACAATTGGTATCCAGTAGTCAACCAGAATCCTCGGATCTATCAGCATACCTACCGAAACAAAGAATATTGCAGCAAACAAGTCTTTTACCGATTTAGTTAAGTGTTCAATCCGTTCTGCCTGTGTAGTCTCCGCTAATATAGACCCCATAATAAAGGCACCAAGGGCAGGAGAGAAGCCAACTTTTACAGCCAGCAATACCATAATTAAACATAAAGCAATAGATACAATCAGCATCGTCTCATCATTCATCAACTTTTTAGTAGCCTTTAAAAAAGTTGGAACGAGGAATATACCGCCTATAAACCATAAAATGAGAAAGAAACATAGTTTTAATATGGAAACCAGCATTTCTGCACCGGCAAACTGCTGACTCACAGCAAGGGTTGAGAGTAATACCAATAACAAAATTGCAACCAGATCTTCAACAATCAATACGCCAAATACCAGGCCCGCAAATTTCTTATGCTTAACACCGAGTTCTTCAAATGCCCTGATGATGATTGTTGTGGACGAGACAGAAAGGATACCGCCCAAAAAGATACTGTCCATGGTAGACCAGCCCATTGCTTTACCGGCAACAAAACCAATGATGAGCATAAAGACAACCTCAACAATGGCCGTAATTGAAGCTGATCCGCCAACCTTTACCAGTTTTTTGAAACTAAATTCAAGTCCAAGACTAAACAGTAAGAAGATTACACCGATCTCTGCCCAGATGTGAATACTTTCTTTATCAGTAACTGTAGGTAAAAAGGCAACATGAGGGCCAACCAATAATCCGGCTAAAATATAGCCTAAAACCAAAGGTTGTTTTATTCGTTTAAACAGGAGCGTTGTTATTCCTGCGGCAGCAAGTATTAAACCTAAGTCAGTAATCAATACTGGTAAATGTATCATATAGGAAAACGGGTTTCCCGTAAGGTACAAAAAAGTGCCCTTTTTTGGTTAAAAAAAAAGCAAAAAATGCGGTTAAGACAGCGTATTGAAATAAGCCAGCGTATCCTCTTTGTCTTTTTGTAATTGTAATTTTAAGGTTTCCAGACCGGTAAATTTAACATCATGTCTTAAAAACTGAAGAAAAGTCATTGTAATATTCTGACCATAAATTTCCTGGTTAAAATCGAATATATTCACTTCAATATTTCTGGTCATCCCATTAATAGTTGGCCTTTGACCAATGTAAGCCATACCTTTAAATGTCTGGCCGTTCATATCAACCGTTACGGCATAAATACCATCAGAAGGGATGAGTTTATAAGTTTCTTCAATGAAAATATTGGCAGTAGGGAAGCCTATCGTGCGGCCAATTTTGTCACCTTTAATTACCCTTCCATAAAGAGAGAAATTATAACCCAGGTAATTCGCGGCCAGTGAAACATCGCCATTTAAAAGTGCGTTGCGTATTTTAGTAGAGCTTACGGCAACATCGTTGATATCTTGCTCGGGTATTACCTCTATTTTATAATCATAAACTTTAGCTTCAGCTTCAAGTTCAGGCATACCGCCTGCCCGATCTTTACCAAAGCGATGGTCATAGCCCACAATTAAATTTTTAACGCCAATCGTATCTACCAGGATGTTTTTGATGTATTCGGTTGGAGTTAGGTTCGAAAAATCGCGGGTAAAAGGAGTAATAATTAAATGGTCAACACCAAGAGCCGCCAATATCTTTGCTTTTTCATCAATGGTATTGATCATTTTTAAATCCTGGTTTTCAGGATCAATAATTAGTCTCGGATGAGGGAAAAAAGTTAAAATCACACTTTCACCTCCCGTAGCCTTAGCCAGCTCACATAGTCTTTTAATAATTTTCTGATGACCAAAATGGACACCGTCAAAGGTGCCAATGGTAACTACCGCATTATTTAATCTTTTAAATTCAGAAAAGTGATGGTATATCTTCATAAAATTAATGTAAGGCCTGGCGTTTTACAACCCCGCCCTTTATGTCAGCAATTTGCTGCTGTATAACAAATGCATCCGGATCAATCTGTCTGATGGCAGTTTGTAACTTGCCCATTTCCAGTTTGGTCACAACAGTATATAAAATATCAATGTCTTTTTTAACTCCATACCCCCCCTCGCCCTTGTAAATGGTCACACCGCGCTTCATTTGGTTAATGATAAACTTTTTGATCTGCACATTCTTTTCCGATATAACTGTAACGCCAGTATATTGTTCTATTCCATTTACAATATAATCCACTGTATTGGAGGCCGAAAGATAAGTCAGGATTGCATAAAGGGCGGTGTCGATACTTAGCAACAAGGCTGCAAAAGAGAAAATAACAATGTTTAGAATCAGAATGATATTTCCAACTGTAAGGGTACTGTGTTTACTGATGTAAAGAGCCAATACCTCAGTTCCGTCAATTACACATCCACCCCTCATGGCTAAACCAATTCCTCCACCCAAAAATAAACCACCAAAAAAGGCGATCAATAAAGGATCATGTGTAATCGGTTTAAAAGGTAATACAATTAAAAAAAGTGCAAGAATACCGATGGCAACAGAAGTTTTAATTGCAAATACTTTCCCTATTTGTTTGTATCCTAAAAGAACAAAAGGGATATTGATCAATATGATTAAATAAGGGAGTTTAAGCCCGGTAACATTACTTACCAGGAGCGATATTCCAGTTACCCCCCCATCAATAAATCCACTGGGGAGCAAAAAGCTCTTCAATCCAAAACAAGCCGAAACGATACCACAAATGATTAAGAAAACATTTTTGGTGAAATTCAGTTTTGTCGATTTTGGATGCCCACGCATAACTACGCTTTTTCAGATCTAAGATAATCAACCAAATCCTTTACTTCAAAAGCATTTTCTAACAAAAAGCTGCCACTTCTTGTCCGGGTAAGTTTAGATAGGTAAGCACCATTATTCAACTGTTTTCCAAAGTCAGAAACTAAAGACCGGATATAAGTTCCTTTGCTGCAAACTATACGAAAATCAACTTCCGGTAAGGCAATTCGTGTAATTTCAAAAACAGATACGGTTACGTTTCTTAACTTCAATTCTGTCTCTTCACCTCTGCGCGCTTTAACATAAAGCCGTTCACCATTTACTTTTACTGCCGAATGCGCAGGAGGGTATTGCTGTATGTCGCCCGTAAAAGGCGCAGTAGCAGCATAAATTGCTTCTTCTGTAATCCCGTCAATGGAGTACTCCTGGTCAACTACAGTTTCCAGATCAAAGGATGGAGTAGTTGCACCAAGCACCATTGTGCCTGTGTATTCTTTTTCTTCTGCCTGAAAAGTATCAATCTGTTTAGTAAGCTTTCCTGTACAGATAATCAATAAACCAGTAGCCAGCGGGTCTAACGTGCCGGCATGGCCTACCTTTAACTTTAAAGGTTTTAAGGAGTTTCTAATCTTTCCTACTACGTCAAAACTAGTCCATTTATAAGGCTTGTTAATCAGTAGCAATTCACCTTCAGCAAAATTGAATTCAGGAAATACTATATTTTTTATAGGTTCTTCTTGTTGGTCTGTCATTACATTACATTCATTTCAACCCCCGAATAATATAATGCAATTAAAACTACACCAATAATTATTCTGTACCAGCCAAAAATGCGGAATCCGTGTTTAGATAAAAAGCCAATAAACGATTTAATGGCGATGATGGCTACAATAAAGGCGACAACGTTACCAAAAAGTAACAGCTTAACGTTTTCTGCATTTAGCAGGTGGGCGCCTTTTAACAATTTATATCCTGTTGCCGCACACATGGTGGGTACAGCAAGGAAAAATGAGAATTCGGCAGCTGCGTGCCTGGTTAATTTTTGTTGCATACCACCGATAATGGTAGCAGCGCTTCTGCTCAGACCTGGAAAAACTACGGCCAAAACCTGGAAACATCCAATTTTAAATGCCGAAATATTGCTGATGTCCTGTTCTTTTGCGATGGTCTGGTTTTTAAACAGTTTGTCGATAAACAACAATACAAATCCTCCCAGCAATAACACCACAGCAATAAAAAGTGGATTGCCTAAAGTTTCATCAATAAAATCATTTAATAAAAAGCCAAAAAACAAGGCCGGAATCACGGCTATAATCAGCTTTAAATAAAACTGCCATTTACTGAAGTCAAAGAATTTTTTCCAGTACAGCACAACTACGGCTAAAATGGCCCCTAATTGAATTGCAACTTCAAACAATTTAACAAATTCATCTTTGCCTATGCCCATAAAGGAACTGGCTATTACCATATGACCGGTTGATGAAACGGGAAGAAACTCGGTTAATCCTTCGATTACAGCCAGAATAAAGGCTTGCAAATAATCCATCAGGTATTCCTATTTTTTTAAAATAGCGTAAACGCCGAATCCAAACCCAAACAAAACAACCATTGGGGCTAGTAATGTTTTTCTGAAATCATATATGTCAGTGGTTCCGGTCATGAGTACAAAGCCAAGCACAACAATCGCAATACTGATCAGTAACAGTTGATAATTCTTTTTAGTGAATACCAGTTCACTTTTGTTGCCCTGATTTGCAGGGGATGTTTTTTTCTCAGTCATTATCTGTAAAGATCGTAAATTTTTAAGTTTAAATATCTGCTTACTGCAAAGGAGGTACTGATGGCGGTGATAAAAATACCTACACCAATAAGGCTGCCAAGTACGATACCAAATTCTGTGTAGTTCCGTAAAATGATCATTTCGGGAATTTCTTTCTGAGCATAGAATAATATGCCGAGTAGAATCAATATAGCTATAAAGGCGGCAATCAGGCCGTGCAAAGCTGCAACAAGAATGAAAGGCTTGCGGATAAAGTTCTTGGTAGCCCCAACAAGCTGCATACTCTTAATGAGGAAACGTTGAGAATAAATGGCCAACCGGATGGTATTGTTGATTAAAGCAATTGAAATAATCAGCAATATTGCAGCAAAGCCAAGGATAATCAGGCTTATGGTATTGATATTTTTATTAACCATATCAATCAGTGAGCTTTGATAGATCACCTCTTTTACGATAGGGTTTTTAGCGATACTGGCTTTTAAAGCATCAATACCCTTGTTGTTTGCATACTCAGCCTTTAAATAAACATCAATGGTTGATAGCAAGGGATTATAGCCTAAAAAGTTGACGAAATCTTCTCCAAGGTCGTTGGTTAAGTTTCGGGCAGCCATTTCTTTATTTACATAAACAGTGTTTTTAATAGCAATATTAGCATTTAGCTCTTTTTGAAATTGCAAAACCGCAGTTTCTTTTGCACCTTCATCTACTATGATATTCAGTACAATATTCTCTTTTACGTAGTTAGAAAGGTTCTTTGCATGTACCAATATTAGCCCCAGCATACCCAACATCAATAAAACCAATGCAATACTAAATATTGTAGAAATGTATATGGTTTTTGTCTTCTTAGAAGCATCGCTAACTTCAAATTCTTCCATGTAATTGTTTTTATGTTCTGCGAAAATAAAAAATATAAGCCACTAAAGTACAAAGCTAGAACGTATTTTCCTCAGTATTTATTTTCTGCTGTTGGCCAGGAGGTCAATGGTAGCGAAAAACAATCGGAATTAGAATTACCATTTGCAGTTCGTTCAATTCATGAAATTTTATGACAACGGTCGTAACGTTGGATTAGTGTACTTAATGAAGTAGGTATAACTAGGGGATAATTAAAGGAAAAATTAAGGATTTCTTTACCCCTCCTTTACCCTTGCTTTAGGGTTTCTTTACCCTAGGGGTAAATCAAGGGTAAAGCGAGGGTAAAGGAGGGGTAAAGGAAGGGTAAAGCAACCCTATATTTATTCCCTATTTATTATTAAGACATCATTAGATTATTCCGACTTCTGACAGCGCTGATAAAACTTGTCTTATGCTATGGGGGCAGCAATTGTATGCTGAACAACAGATTTGTGTAACATTTTTGCAACAAAACGATTTTTTTTACGTTATAAGTCCGAATATAAAATCGTTTACAAACTTTAAATCACTTCCTAATGAAAAAACAAATTACTTTCGCTATTACTGCATTATTCATTTTAACAGGGCTGGTCAGTTGTCAGAAAGACGATGGTAACCAGGTTGTTAAAGGGCTGGCAGGGCAATGGAAAGTTTCTAAAATAGAGACTACTGTTGCTGGGGCTGCAACAGTTACCTATACAGGGATTGATACCGATTATTTTGAGTTTCGCCGTAACGAGGAGGATGAATTATATATAAGTCTTAACACTAATAGTTATACAGGGAATTACGTTGCCCTGGAGGGGAAGCTTTTAAATTTTACTTATAACGGTAAACTGCGTAAAGCTAAAATTACAACTTTGACGGACAATAACTTTGAGTTCAGTGCAACAGTAGAAGGCGAGACTGTTGCGACGACAGAAAAATATTACCTGACAAGGTAAACAAGTTTACAATGAGATCTGAAAGGGAGCGATATCAATATCTTGATGCGCTCCTTTTTTTTACAACTATAAATTTATATTTGTCTTGCACCTGAATCATTAGCAGGGCTGAATATGGTTAAACAGATAATTCCGATACCTTTTTTTGTCAGTATATTAAAATGGATTTCCTTAATTCTGATTATTGCTATTGCAGCAGGTACGTTGTCGGCTGTATTTCTAACGGCTTTAAATCTTGTTACAAATTTTAGGGATCAGCATACCTGGTTATTGTACTTGTTGCCTGTTGCAGGATTTGCAATTGGTTTTTTGTATCATCATAAAGGGAAAGGAGTAGAACGTGGGAACCTACTTGTGTTTGATACTGTACATAATCCGAAAGATATTATTCCTTTTAGAATGGTGCCGTTGGTGCTTTTGGGAACTATCGTTACCCATCTTTTTGGGGGATCGGCAGGACGGGAAGGTACAGCTTTACAAATGGCTGGTGCTACAGCCGATCAATTGCATACTCCGTTTAAATTAAATGCAGCCGATCGTAGTATAGTCCTTATCGCCGGGTTAAGTGCCGGCTTTGCTTCCGTTTTTGGAACACCCTGGGCTGGTATTGTTTTTGGTATGGAAGTTCTTTTGTTGGCTAAAATACCTCTCAAAGCAATAATTCCGGCTGCTGCCACAGCATTTATTGGTGCTTATGTAACACAGCTTTGGGGTGTTGGTCATACGCATTACAACATTAGTGCTGTCCTGCCTGTATCTGTTAGGTCATTAATGTACAGTGCAATGGCCGGCGTTGCATTTGGAATTGCGGCAATTTTATTCGTAAAACTAACCGAGGGTTTTTCACATTTGTTTAAAAAGATAAGCTATGCGCCATTACGGCCATTCGCTGGTGGCGTTGTACTTGTCTTGTTGTTTATGTTGCCGGGTACTTATAAATATTCAGGCTTAGGGATCCCGGCGATTCTTGAATCTTTTAATGCTGCGGCTCAAACACAGGATTTCATACTTAAAATTTTGTTTACAGCCATCACACTAGGTGCTGGATTTAAAGGGGGAGAGGTGACACCGCTATTTTTTATCGGAGCAACATTAGGTAGTGCGCTATCTTTATTTCTTCCCTTGCCCGTAAGCTTGTTGGCGGGGATGGGCTTTGTTGCTGTTTTTGCTGGTGCAGCAAAAACTCCTTTAGCCTGTTGTATAATGGCACTTGAGCTTTTTGGTCTTTCATGTGGTGTGTACGTAGCCATAGCCTGCATTGTTTCTTATTTCATTTCAGGTCGCCACAGTATTTATAATGCTCCGGAAAATAAAACTCCCCGTCATTTCTTATTTGGTAAAATCAAGTATTCGTTGTTCAGTAAGACTTAGGGACACTTTTAAATTTTTTATCAATCTTTTGCAACAAATAAAGAATGCTCGTGTTTTTTGTATTAAAAAGAATAGGTTTAACCTAAAATTCTAAAAAAATGATTGAAACAAAAGGATATGCCGCACAGGATGAAAATACACCACTGGCGCCCTGGACTTTTAACAGACGTGAAGTAGGTCCGCACGATGTACAATTTGATATACTTTACTGTGGCGTTTGTCACTCCGATCTGCACCAGATTAAAAATGACTGGTTCCCTGGAATATTTCCAATGGTACCCGGACATGAGATTGTTGGTCGCGTGGTTAAGGTAGGTAATCATGTAACTAAATTTAAGGTTGGTGATATAGCTGGTACAGGTTGTATGGTTGATTCCTGTCAGGTATGTGAAAACTGTAAACAAGATCTGGAACAGTACTGTCTGGAGGGAAATACGCAGACTTACAATGGAATGGAACGGGACGGTTCTATGCCTACGTATGGCGGTTATTCCAATACCATTGTGGTTCGTGAAGAGTTTGTATTACGTGTTTCCGATAAGCTAAATCTGGCAGCTGTTGCACCATTGCTTTGCGCGGGTATTACTACTTATTCTCCATTAAGGCACTGGAAAGTTGGGAAAGGTCATAAGCTGGCTGTATTGGGTTTAGGTGGACTAGGCCATATGGCCGTTAAATTCGGAGTAGCCTTTGGTGCGGAAGTAACCGTATTAAGTACCTCGCCGAATAAGGAAGCTGATGCTAAAAAGTTGGGCGCGCACAATTTTGTAGTTACTACAGATCCGGAACAGTTGAAGGCCGCAAGAGGAACTTTCGATTTTATCCTGGATACTGTATCTGCAGAACACGATTTTAACCTGTACCTTTCATTGTTAAGAACAAATGGAACAATGATTTGTGTAGGCGTACCACCAAAACCTGCTGAAGTAGCGGCATTTAGTTTACTTGGTGGCCGTAAAAGTTTAGCTGGATCCGGTATCGGAGGTATTGCCGAAACTCAGGAAATGCTGGACTTCTGTGCAGAAAATAATATTGTTTCGGATATCGAGATGATTGACATCAAAGATATTCAGTCGGCATACGATCGTATGGTGAAAGGTGATGTAAGATATCGGTTTGTAATTGATATGGAAACGTTGAAGTAACCAGATTGTGAAAAGCATTGCATCTACTCTATATTATCCTTTAGGAGACAGCGCTATTGTGCTGGAACTTGGTCAGTCGATTTCGGAAGACATACAACGTCATATTTCAGCGATAGGCAGTTTTTTGGAAGAGTATTCTTTTGAAGGTTTTATAGAGTATGTGCCGGCTTTCACTACTGTAACTGTATTTTATGATCCGGTGGTAACTGATTATGAAACGGTGAAACTGCTTTTTATAGAGATGCTGGCAGAGATAGCTGAGGATACAGAGCGTGTAGAATCGGTAACTGTTGATATACCTGTTTTGTACGGCGGGATGCAAGGACCTGACCTTTCTTTTGTGGCTGCTCATACCGGGCTTTCCGAAATGGAAGTTATCGCTTTACATAGTGCGGAAGAATATCTTGTATATATGATTGGTTTCGCGCCAGGTTTTCCATACTTAGGTGGCTTGAACGAAAAGATTGCAAGTCCACGAAAGGAAATACCATCTGTTAAAATTCCGGCGGGCTCCGTTGGCATTGCAGGGATGCAAACAGGAATTTATCCTATTGAAACCCCAGGAGGCTGGCAGATCATCGGACAAACCCCTCTAAAGTTGTTTGATCCTGAAAGAGATCCTCCGGCCTTAGTAAAGGCCGGAAACCGATTACGATTTGTAGCCATTACTGAAGAGGAGTTTGACGAGATAAAAAAGCAGGCAGATGGGAATTAAAGTGATAAAAGGGGGGATGCTGACAACCGTACAGGATCTGGGTAGAAATGGATATCGTAAGGACGGGATTATTGTGAGCGGTGCGATGGATACCCTGGCACTTCAAATAGGTAATATGTTGCTCGGGAATCATGTTGCTGAGGCAGGTCTGGAATGTACATTGCTTGGGCCTAAATTATTTTTTGAAACGGATCAGCTGATTGCGATTACAGGAGGTGATTTAAGTCCCACAGTTGATGGGCTACCGGTAAAAATGTGGAGACCGCTGTTTATACCTAAAGGAGCTACCCTGAGTTTTGGAGCTGCGGTAAAAGGTTGCCGAAGTTATCTTACGGTTTTTGGAGGTTTCGATTTGCCTGAAGTACTTGGAAGTTATGCTACTTACTTGAAGGCCGGTTTTGGAGGCTATAAGGGAAGAGCCTTAAAAAATGATGACGAATTGTTATTTAAAAAAGTATACGAAGATAAAGGTGATACTTTTAAATGGTCGGCCGATCTGAAGTTATATCCTGATTTGGACGACCACGAAATAAGGGCGATGAAAGGCCCCGAATTTGACTTGTTTACAAGTCAAAGTACAGCTGGTTTATTTAATAGTAATTATTTAATCAGCAAGTCGGCCGACAGAATGGGTTATAGATTAGAAGGTGAACTATTGCAAACTATTAAGCCCAAGGAAATGCTTTCCTCTGCAGTTGCATTTGGAACGGTACAGGTGACGCCTGATGGAGGTGCAATATTGTTAATGGCCGATCATCAGACTACCGGGGGGTATCCTAGAATATTGCAGGTTATTACAGCCGATCTGAGCAAATTGGCTCAAATGCAAAGTGGTCAGCAGATTCGGTTTAAATTGGTTACGATAGGAGATGCACGGAAAGCTTTACTACAAAGGGAAAATCAACTTAAACAATTGAAGCAAGCTTTAACATTTAAAAGTAATAGTTATGAATAGCGGTCAGTTAATGGTGGATCTGAATTGCGATATGGGGGAAAGCTATGGTGCCTATCAGATCGGAAACGACGAAGCAATCTTCCCATACATTACCTCTGCTAATATTGCCTGTGGATTTCATGCAGGTGATGCTGCGGTGATGAAAAAAACAGTGAAGCTGGCCTTGAAATATAATGTAGCCATAGGTGCGCATCCTGGCTTGCCTGATCTGCAGGGTTTTGGCAGGAGAGAAATGGCCCTTAGTGCGGAAGAAGCTTATGATATGGTAGTTTACCAGATTGGCGCACTGAATGGTTTTGTACATTCAGAAGGTGGGTTGTTACGACATGTAAAACCTCATGGTGCATTTTATAATATGGCTGCGGCAAATGCAAATCTGGCAGAAGCCATTGCCGAAGCTGTTTACAAAGTGAACCCTATGTTGGTGCTTTATGGTTTATCGGGGAGTGAATTGATAAAAGCTGGTCATAAAATAGGTTTACGGGTAGCCAATGAAGTGTTTGCAGACCGGACGTATCAGGACGATGGGAGCTTAACTTCCAGAAAATTACCCAATGCATTGATTACAAGTGAGGATCATGCTATGGCACAGTCTTTACGAATGGTAAAAGAGGGATTAGTGACCAGCACACGTGGTATTGATCTTGTTATCAAAGCCGATACCATTTGTTTGCATGGTGATGGTGAACATGCTGCTACATTTGCGGCTAAAATTCATACCTTGCTTAAAGAAGAAAATATAGGTTTGCAAGCGCCTTAAACTATGACAAAAAAAATAAACTGGAGTGTTTTAACAGGCGCCGCTTTTTTAATGGCTACATCGGCCATTGGTCCAGGGTTTTTAACCCAAACAACGGTGTTCACTCAATCTTTAGGCGCCAGCTTTGGTTTTGTTATCCTGACTTCCATACTGATTGATATTGCTGTACAACTGAACATCTGGAGGGTAATTGCTGTTTCTGAAAAAAGAGCGCAGGATATTGCTAATTTATTGCTGCCTGGGCTAGGTAGCTTTATTTCATTATTGATCATACTAGGTGGATTAGCCTTTAATATAGGCAATGTTGCAGGGGCCGGACTTGGACTGAATGCACTATTGGGGATTCCAGTAGCTACAGGAGCAATGATTTCTGCTGCTTTGGCGATTGCTATTTTTATGATTAAAGAGGCTGGAAAGGCGATGGATAGGTTTGCCCAGCTGATGGGGGCAATTATGATCGTTGTGATCATCTATATTGCAATAACTTCTGCACCACCTGTAGGCGAAGCCGCGTTAAGAACAATTGTCCCTTTAAAAATTGATTTGATAACTATTGTTACCCTTGTAGGTGGAACCGTGGGCGGTTACATTACCTTTTCAGGCGGACATCGTTTACTGGATGCAGGGATAAAAGGTAAAGGTGCTTTGAAACAGGTGAGTACGAGTGCTGTAATGGGTATTTCTGTGGCTTCTTTGGTCAGGATATTTTTGTTCCTGGCTTCGCTGGGCGTAGTGACTCAAGGTCTGCTTATTGATGCAGGAAATCCCACTGCATCTATATTTCAACTGGCTGCAGGTAATGTAGGCTATCGTTTGTTTGGGCTGGTGATGTTCTCGGCTGCCATTACTTCTGTTATTGGTTCGGCTTATACTTCTGTTTCATTTATCAAATCCTTCAGCCCGGCAATTGCCCGGAACGAGAATAAACTTATTATAGCTTTTATCCTGATTTCTACTTTGATTTTTATTCTGGTTGGGCAACCCGTTAAGTTGCTGATCATGGCGGGGGTGGTAAATGGCTTCATTTTGCCGATTACACTAGCCACTATTTTGTTCGCCGCTTACAAAACAAAGATCATTGGCGATTATAAACATCCGATCTGGCTTAGTGCACTTGGTGGGCTGGTTGTAGTCATCATGACCTATATGAGTATCAACGTGCTGATCCAATATTTTTAATTTTAGGAAAGCGTTTCGCTAACAATCTTTATTTCGTTATTTTCGCGCTATAAAAGGAATAGCATTAATGGATTACCAATTTAAAGAAATAGAGCAAAAGTGGCAAAAGTTTTGGGCAGAGCACCAAACGTTTAAAGCAGAAACTGATTCTGCAAAACCTAAGTTTTATGTGCTCGACATGTTTCCTTATCCTTCAGGGGCAGGATTACATGTTGGACACCCACTTGGCTATATTGCTTCCGATATATTTTCGAGGTACAAAAGATTAAAAGGCTTTAATGTACTTCACCCAATGGGATACGATTCTTTCGGTTTGCCGGCAGAGCAGTATGCCATTCAAACCGGTCAGCATCCGGCTTTAACAACCGAAACCAATATCAACACTTATCGTAAGCAACTTGATGGAATTGGGTTCTCATTTGATTGGAGCAGAGAGGTCCGTACCAGTGATCCGGAATATTATAAATGGACACAGTGGATTTTTATGCAGTTGTTCAATTCCTGGTACAACCTGGAAACTGATCGCGCGGAAGATATTACTACGTTAATCGAGAAATTTAATGCTGCGGGTAGTGCCGATGTAAAAGCGGTTTGTGATGAAGATGTAAAAAGCTTTATGCCGAGCGACTGGGCAACTATGACTTCGGAGGAAAAACAGGAAGAGCTTTTAAAATATCGCTTAACTTACTTAAAGGAAAGTACCGTAAACTGGTGTGCTGCTTTAGGTACGGTATTGGCTAATGATGAGGTAAAAGACGGTTTTTCAGAGCGCGGCGGTCACCCGGTTGAACAGAAAAAAATGATGCAATGGAGCATGCGTATCTCAGCTTATGCGGAGCGTTTGTTGCAAGGTTTAAATACCATCGACTGGCCGGAGCCGGTTAAGGAGATGCAGCGTAACTGGATAGGAAAAAGCATCGGTGCAAGTGTAAGGTTTGCTATCGAGCCTTCTGAAGAAATTACAGGATTAAGTCAGGATTTTATCGAAGTGTTTACCACTCGCGTAGATACTATATTTGGTGTTTCATACCTGGTGCTTGCGCCAGAGCACGAGTTGGTTGCACAATTGACTACTGCAGCGCAACAAAACGATATCAACAATTATATTGCTCAGACCAAAAAGAAATCAGAACTGGATCGTATGGCAGATATCAAAACGGTATCGGGTGCTTTTACGGGTAGCTATGTAGTTAATCCGGTTAGTGGCGAACGCATCCAGCTTTGGATAGCTGATTACGTACTTGCTGGTTATGGTACTGGTGCGGTAATGGGTGTGCCAAGTGGCGATCAGCGCGATTGGTTGTTCGCCCGTCATTTTAACCTGCCTGTAGTACAGATTTTGGATGCACAGAAGGATATTGAACATGAGGCTGATCCGACCAAAGAAGGTAAGTACATCAACTCTGGTTTCATCAATGGAATGGGATATGATGAAGCTACAGCAACTTTAAACTCCTGGTTGGAAGAGAAAGAAGTGGGTAAGGCTAAAATCAATTACCGTATGCGCGATGCAATTTTTGGTCGCCAGCGTTATTGGGGTGAGCCAATTCCCGTATATTTTAAAGATGGATTACCATACTTGGTTAAAGAGGAAGAACTGCCTTTAATGCTTCCTGAAATTGATAAATATTTGCCGACAGAAACAGGCGAACCGCCATTGGGTAGAGCTGAAGACTGGAAGTACGAAGATGAATACGAATATGAATTGAGTACCATGCCAGGATGGGCGGGCTCAAGCTGGTACTGGTATCGTTATATGGATGCAAAAAATGATTCAGATTTTGTATCAAAGGACGCTATTGAGTATTGGAAAGACGTAGATCTTTATATTGGTGGTTCGGAGCATGCTACCGGTCACTTGTTATACAGCCGTTTCTGGAATAAGTTCCTGAAAGATCTTGGTTATGTTCAGGAAGAAGAGCCTTTTAAAAAGCTGATTAACCAGGGCATGATCCAGGGAAGAAGTAATTTCGTCTACCGTGTAATTGACGAAGAAGGAAGAGGTACGAACAAATTGGTTTCTTATGGCTTAAGAAAAGAATATAAAACTTCGGCGTTGCACGTTGATGTAAACATTGTAGATAACGAGATTTTAGATATCGCGAAATTTAAGTTGTTCAGACCTGAATTTGCTGATGCTGAATTTATTCTTGAAAATGGTAAGTATATCTGCGGTGTAGAAGTTGAGAAGATGTCGAAGTCTTACTACAATGTAGTAAACCCGGATATGCTGATAGAGAGTTATGGAGCGGATACTTTAAGAATGTACGAAATGTTCTTAGGTCCGTTAGAGCAAAGTAAGCCTTGGAATACCAATGGTATTGAAGGTGTATTTAAGTTCCTTCGTAAGTTCTGGCGTTTGTTCCACAATGAAAACTGGACTTTCCATGTAAGCGACTCTGTGCCTGCCAAAGCGGAGCTTAAAGCTTTACACAAGATCATTAAAAAAGTACAGGATGATGTAGAACGTTTCTCGTTCAATACTTCTGTATCGAGTTTCATGATTGCTGTAAATGAACTTACTGATCTGAAATGTAAAAACCGTCAGGTATTGGAAGATCTTGTTGTGGTTCTTTCTCCGTATGCTCCGCATATTTGTGAGGAACTTTGGGTATTGTTAGGGCATGACGCGGGTACGTTGTCGTATACACCGTATCCAACCTTCAATCCTGCGCATTTGGTAGAGGATGAGTTTAGTTACCCGGTTTCAGTAAATGGTAAAACCCGTTTGAACCTGAGCATGAGCCTTACATTAGATGTTAAGCAGATTGAGGAAACGGTATTGGCGAATGAAGATGTACAGAAATATCTGGAAGGCAAGACACCTAAGAAGGTGATTGTGGTGAAGGGCAGGATTGTAAATATTGTTTTGTAATATTTACGACTACTGTAGAAAATAACCAATATGCCGGTGTTGTTCGCAAAAACAACACCGGCATTTTTTATAGCTTTGTTTCTACTAACACTTACTTTATGAAAAAAACAATTTTGATAATAATGCTGTCTATGTTTGGTTTACTAACGTATGCCCAAAAGAAAAAACAAGATCATCGAAAACCTTTTGTTTTGGGGGTTATTGACGAAATTAATTCCAGAGAGTTAGGCGAAAAAAGGATTTTAAATATTTACCTGCCGGAAGGTTATAAGGAAAATGATACGACAAATTACCCTGTAATTTATTTGTTGGATGGCTCTGCAGATGAAGATTTTATTCATGTGGCCGGCCTGATCCAGTATAATAGCTTTCCCTGGATTAATCGTGTGCCAAAATCAATTGTGGTGGGAATTGCTACCGTTGACAGAAGACGTGATTTTACTTATCCAACAACGATTGAAGAACAGAAGAAAAGTGCCCCCACATCGGGCCATTCTGACCGGTTTATAGCTTTTTTAGAAAAGGAATTACAACCCTTTATAGATAAGAACTATAAGACAACCAAATCTAAAACGATCATTGGTCAATCGTTGGGTGGGCTTTTAATAACGGAAATTTTGCTAAAAAAGCCGGACTTGTTTAATAAGTATATCATCATTAGTCCGAGTTTATGGTGGGATAACGGATCTTTGTTTAATCAATCATCTGACTTGCTAAAAGATAGTTTTTCGTCAAAGACTAGCATTTATTTAGCCGTTGGCAAGGAAGGGTTGGTTCCTGGTAGCATTCCTCGTGTGATGGAGGTTGATGCAAACCTGCTTGCCGAAAAACTAAAAGCAGGAAAGAGTAAAAATGTAAGTGTTTATTTTGATTATCTGCCAGAAGAGAACCATGCTACTATTTCACATCAGGCCATTTCAAACGCATTGAAGATATTGTATCCATAGAGATTACTGTTATCTTTAGTTTTCAATATACAAGAATAAATGAAAACCGCTCGATTACCTGAAAACGAGTCTGCCAGACTCATTGCATTGTCTTCCTACCAATTAATGGATAGTGAGCAGGAACAGAATTATGATGATTTGGCTTTGTTGGCCGCTGAAATTTGCCAGACTCCGGTTGCATTGATTACTTTGATCGGTGAGCAAAGACAATGGTTTAAGTCGAGATACGGGACAGAGCTAACAGAGAACCATAGGGATTATACCTTTTGTAGTCATGCTATTTTGGATGGACAAGAGATTATGATTGTTAGTGATGCAAGAACAGACGAACGTTTTTCGGATAATCCAATGGTTACCGGAGAACATAAAGTTGTTTTTTATGCTGGCGTTCCATTGGTTAATTCGGAAGGATATGCATTGGGTAGCATTTGTGTAATTGGGAATGAGAAGAAACAGCTTAATGATAGCCAGATAAGGGCATTAAAGATCCTTGGCCGTCAGACACTACAATTAATGGAGCTACGTAAGAAAGCTTGTGAATACGAAAAGGTTAATAAGGACCTTGCGGAATCCAACAGTTTTATTCAGAGATTTGCCGAACGTGTGGCACATGATATTAAAAATCCACTTGGGAACATCATGCTTACTTTGCAGGCGCTAAGTGCGAAAACAAAAAAGGCAGGCGATGAAAGTTATTCCAGGTTTATAGAGCTTTCAATGAATTCGGCAAAGAATCTGTTAAGCTATGTTAACGAATTGTTGGGTAATTCTAGTGCTCAGGCTCAGCAAAATCAAGATGCTTTTTCTCTTTCCGCTCTCCTGAAAGAAGTATTGGATATGCTAACCATCCCGGATAACTATAAAATAAAACTACCTGCTGATGCAGAACTGTTTTGCTCTAGAATTGCATTGGAACAAATGCTGTTAAACCTTTTGAGTAATGCTGTTCGGTACAACGATAAAGTGTATCCTGAAATTGAAGTGTCTTTTGAACCGACAGATGCGGGCTATTCTTTTGTTGTACGTGATAATGGGAGAGGAATACCTCTTGAAGTCAGAGAACGTATTTTTGAACATGGGTATTGCTCTGGACTTCCCGATCGTTTTGAAAAGAAAGGTAATGGTATCGGATTGGGCGCAGTACGATCGCAAGTAGAACGGTTAAACGGAACGATAAAGGTTGAGTCAGTTGAGGGGCAGGGTTCAGACTTTTTTCTGTATCTGCCAAAGTATTAGTGTTGTTTTCTAACAAGTGTATTTGGTTAGCGTAATGTCTTCGTCTCTATAGGCTCATTTAGTCTATGGAACCATTTTCCTGACGTCAGGAAAATGGTCTACTGCTGTTTCTCCAGCGTTTTTACAAGTGATTTTTGCTTTTTGAATCACCTTCTCGAAGTTTTCCCATTTGTTGTAACCAAGTATTGTTTGCAATGACCGTGCACTCCAACACTCAACTCCTTCAATCTCGTAAGCTGTTGATTCAAACTGGATAAATAAACTTTTTATTTCTTCTGCTTTCATATTTGATATGGTTATAGCCAAACGTGGAAAGAATAATTATTATTACCACTATTTTCTTATAAATTAATTTTTGCAATGACCGTGTACTCCAACGCTCAACACATTCAATCTCATAGGCTATAGATTCAAATTGGATAAATAAACTTTTTATTGGTTTTTTGTATAAACTTGCAACAGTTATGGTAGTTTTAATAAGGCAAGGAAATATTTAGAATGGTTGCTTATAGCAAATATACCGATCAGGAACTGGTGGCGCTGTTGAAGAATGGGAGCCGGGAAGCGTTTAATGAAATTCATGATAGGTATTTTGAAGATTTATTTCGCTCTGCCTACAACATACTTCGGGATAGGGATACCTGCATGGATATTGTCCAGGAAGTATTGATTTGGTTTTGGGAGCACAGGGCACAACATCAGATGGCCAGTATAAAAGGTTATCTGTTGATGGCTACAAAATACCAAACTGCCAACTATATTCGAAGTAGCAAAGTAAGAGAAAATTTTAGGCTCAAACAGGTAGAAGAACATTATTCATTTAATGAGGAAAGCCTGGAACTACAGGAGTTGAAATCTATTATAGAAAGTTTCACGGCTCAATTACCTGAACGTTGCCGAGAAGTGTTTAAGCTTAGCCGGGAACAGCATTTAAGCAACAAAGAGATCGCCGAAAAGCTAGGTATTTCTGAAAAAACAGTATCCGTTCAGATTTTAAGAGCTTTAAATAAGCTTCGTGCAGACTTAGGGAAAATGTATTTCTGGATTAATTTCTTCATATAGCCTTTATAATTCTCAGTAGTTTTAAACCGTCGAGGTTCTTGGCATCAAAATAATTTGAAAATATTTTTATGACTTGTAAGTATTGCCCCTACTTTAGGTTACTTACTTACATAAAGCATAGAAATGACTAACAAAGATTTCATAATTCTGGCAGAGAAAGTAGCTGAAGGAAGCGCAACCCTTCCGGAGATTGCATTATATAATGCTGGTTACGATAGTTTTCAACAGGATCAGCAGAGCTTGGCTGAAATGGGATTTGATCCTGAAGTATTAAAGCAGGAATCATTAAGTAGATTTTGGAACTATCAGCCGGTAACTGATAAGCCGATAATAAAATTATGGCCTCGTATTGCAATGGTTGCTGCAGTAATGGCTGTAATTGTTTTGGGAGCATACTTTTTCAATATTTCTAATTTCTCCGGTAAGAGAGACACGCGGAGTTCTTCTTATACCAATGATATAGGCCCCGGACGCAATACTGCAACTATAACCCTGGCGAATGGCAAGACCCTAAATCTAAGTGATGTAAAAACAGGCGTGGTAATAGGTACTGAAAAATTTGCATATAACGATGGTACGAAAATCAAAGCAATTTCGGCAACTGATAATTTATCGGCCGCAGACAAGGAATTGCTGACTGTAAGTACACCAAGAGGTGGGACTTACCAGGTTACACTGCCGGATGGAACAAAAGTTTGGCTAAATGCAGCGAGTAGCCTAAAGTTTCTTGCCGCCTTTAACCATTCTAAAGATCAGCAAAGAAAAGTGGAGTTGGTGGGTGAAGCATATTTTGAAGTTGCGAAAGATAAAACACGCCCATTTGTTGTAGAGAGTAAAGGGCAGCAAGTTAGGGTTTTAGGTACACACTTTAACATCTGTAGTTATGACGATGAAATTGCAACTCGGACTACATTGCTGGAAGGAAGCGTGAAAATTAATGAAGCCATATTGAAACCAGGAGAACAATCGGTGTTAACAGGGCGACAACTCAAAATTGTTCCGGCAGATATTGAAAATACTATGGCCTGGAAAAATGGTGATTTTGTGTTTAAAGATGAGGATTTTAAAACAACTATGCGAAAAATTGCGCGCTGGTACGATGTAGATGTTCAATACGAAGCCGATCTGAAAGATAATATAGAACTGGGTGGGTGGATCTCCAGAAAAAGCAAGCTATCTGACGTACTTAAGAGAATAGAACTGGCAGGAAATATTCATTTTAAAATAGAAGGGAGGACGATTATAGTGGAAAAATAAATACCATCCAATATAAGCCGTTAAACAACGAAGTCAGAAGTGCCGTGAAACACCCCTGACTGCGGTTTGGCTTAGATGAATAATAAATTATCAACGTAAACGCATGATGCCGAAGCTTCGAACCTAAAGGCAGCATGCTCACCAAAACCTAAACAAATGTATAAAATTTATAGTTGTAAACTATTGCTCATTATGCGATTAACCACCGCCATATTAATAGTCACCATAATGCAGGTAAGTGCCGCAACCTTTGGACAGCGGGTAACACTGAACGAGCAGAAATCTTCCATTGAAAACGTACTGAAAAAGATAAGGGCCCAAACTGGTTATGATTTTTTATTTGAGCGCAGGCTGGTAACAGATGCTGGTTTGGTCGATATTAAATTAAAAAATGCAACCCTGGATGAGGCTTTGAAAACCTTGTTTAGCAGATTGCCCCTTACTTATAATATCGATGGGAAAATTGTAGTCATCGAAGGCAAAAAGAAATCAATACTGGATAAGGTCGTTGATCTGTTCAAAGAAATAGATGTAAAAGGTAGGGTACTGGATGAAGAGGGTAAACCTTTGCCGGGTGCCACAATAAGTATTGTGTTTGCTGATTTTTCCGAAAACAAAGAGACGGGAGACTTTTCAGGTACAATTAAAGGCAGGAAGGCTGTTGCTGTAACTGATGCCGCGGGGGAGTTTATGATCAAAGGGGTAGATGAAAAAGCAATGATTTCTATTTCTTATACAGGATATGAGACGTTTTCTGCCAAAGTTAGAGCGGATATGGGAACTATTAAGATGAAATTGGGGGGAGATCTTCAGGAAGTAATTGTGAGTACCGGCTATCAGAAAATATCAAAAGAGCGCAGTGCAGGTTCTTTTTCAAAGCCTGATATGGATGTTGTGGCCAACAGGGCAACAAGTACCAATATCATTCAGCGTTTAGATGGTCTGATACCGGGACTGGTTATTAACAATTCTCCCACTTCGGATAAACAACAATTTCTGATCCGCGGTCTATCTACCTTACCAACTGTACAAAACTATACTAGTGCTTCTCCTTTGTTTGTCGTGGATGGTATTGCTGTACCGGATATCTCCTATATAAACCCGCAGGACGTGCTGGATGTAACGGTGTTAAAAGATGCCACTGCAGCTTCCATATGGGGCGCGCGCGCATCAAATGGGGTAATTGTAATTACGACCAAATCGGGAGAAAACAACCAGAAACTGAGGATCAATTATGATGCATTCGCGAGTTTCCAAGGGCGGCCTGATATTGAATATTTTCCAGTACTGAATAGCAGACAATACATACAAGCTTCGAAGGAAACTTTTGATCCTGTAAATTTTACCTACAACCCGATATATGAACCTGCAATCGCCAGTACCGGATATGCTCCTGACCGTCAGATAGAGTGGGATTTTGAACGTGGACGAATCTCAGCCTCTGTAAGAGATGCGAAGCTGGATAGTCTGGGCGCGATCAATAACCTTGGTCAGATGCGCGATATTTTTTATCGCCCGCAAACCTTGATGAACCATACACTTTCTTTATCTGGTGGAACTGAAAAATATGCCAATTATACCTCTATGGCGTATACTGGTAACCAAAGCTTTATGCCAGGTGAAAAGGACCATACCTTTAAGATCAATACCCGCCATGATTATATCTTTAACGATTGGATCAAAGCATTTTTTATTGCTGATCTGACGAATCAACGAACAGGTTCAAACCGTGCGGTATCGCCAGACAACCGTTTTCTTCCATACCAGTTATTCCGCGACGCGTCAGGTGACAATATAGATATGTCTTACCTTGGTAACTTGCCAAATGAAGCCATTGGTCCGATAGCAAGCTTAACCGGTCGCAGCCTGAATTACAACCCCTTAACCAATCAGGAAACAGGTACAACTAATAGTAACGCTTTAATTGCGCGTCTGACATCAGGCCTTACCATCAAGCTCTATAAAGGTTTACGCTACGAAGGTGTATTTGGTTACAACAGGGGAACAAACCGCACTGCATGGTATGATGACAATAACAACTACGCACAGAATATCTTGTTGCTTCAATTTGCCCAGAACAATAACGGTAGCATCAAATATAATTTGCCCAACACAGGTGGGAGATATGCTACCTCCAATTTAACGGATGAGAACTGGACAATAAGGAATCAGCTGGCATACGATTACACCTCGAAAAACCAGCTACACCAGTTTAATGCCCTTGCAGGATATGAGGAGCAGGAACAGAAAAATATCATCACCGGCAGTACGGTGTATGGTTATGATCAGAATGCAGAAAGAGCTACGTTGTTAGACTATAATACATTGGGGACTACAGGTATAGCCGGGGGTATCCTGCCTGCAGTTGGCGGAAATGCAATATTTGGAGGAAATTCAACACTCGGCGAGGCTCCTTTTACACAGCACGAATCTCTGCTCCGGTTCAGGTCTTATTATGCCAATCTTGGTTATACATACCATAAGAGGTATACTTTAAATGCGGGCTGGAGACAGGATAAAAGTAATTTATTTGGAATTAACAAGTCTGCACAACGCAAACCAGCATGGAGTGTAGGTGGGAAATGGACCTTAAGTAAAGAAGATTTTATACAGCAGGTGAGTTTTATTGATGACCTGTCGGCCAGGATTACTTATGGAATTGGTGGAAACTCTCCATTACCAGGTAAAAGCGCAAGCCAGGATGTGCTAAGGCCCCTCTCAAATCCTTACGTGCCCGGTGGACAAGGTTACTATGTGTTGACTGCGGGTAACAAAAACCTGACCTGGGAGGAGACAAGGACACTTAACATCGGCCTGGATTTTTCTTTACTGAACCGTAGATTGAATGCTTCACTGGATTTTTATCAAAAAAAATCAACTGACCTGATCGGTCCGCTGGAAGTAAATCCAATAACAGGATTTCCTACCATTGTAGGTAATGTGGGAAATATGTCAAACAAAGGAATAGAAGCCTCCATTAATTCTGTAAATATCCGTAGCCTTAATTTCAATTGGAATAGTTCTTTTACACTTTCTTATAATAAAAACAAAATTACCAAGATCAATTTGCTGACTGCTGTAGCAACTGGAAAAGATAAAATAGAGGCACAGTATTTAAAGGATTATCCGGCGTTTTCAATGTTTGCTTACGATTATGCGGGCCTTGATGCTGCCGGTAACCCATTGGTTAGACTTGCGAATGGTACTGCGTCGCTGGGCATGGCAGATGCGGAGCTGCCTAAAACAAATGATGTATTGTTTATGGGGGTGTTTCAACCAGCATGGAGCGGAGGACTGTCCAATACGTTTGGTTATAAAGGTTTCTCCCTCAATATCAATATCGTTTACAATCTGGGACATATGATGTTTAGGGATGTAAATAGTGTATATAGCGAATCAACCCAGGGTTATGGCTTTATAGGAAACCAGGATTTTCAAAGTGGAAACCTACATGCTGATTTTGCCAATCGCTGGCAAAAGCCAGGAGATGAGGCCTGGACCAATATTCCCGGATATCAGCCACCAGCCAAGGATTTTGAAAGAAATACTGCTTACTACAGGTATGGTAATCTGAATGCAGTTAGCGCTTCTTATATGAAAATAAGAGATTTGGGTTTCAGTTACGCCTTCCCAAAAACTGTTACTGGTAAATTGAAAATTGAAGGATTGAGCCTGAGGGCAGGTATGTCTAACATTATGCTTTGGAAGGCTAATGATTACGGCATTGATCCTGAATTCCAGGATGCACGTTATGGGTCAAGGTCCCTGCCTACGGGGCAAAACGCATTTAATGTAGGTATTCATTTAACCTTATAAATACTAGCCATGTTTTACAATAAATATAAAATCAAAATAGCTGTTGTTGCAATATTAACATTAAGTTTTGGCTCGTGTAAAAAGGACTTTCTTGAGGTTGTTCCAAAAGGCGTTGCCATTGCAACCAAAACAACAGATTATGAACGGTTGTTGAACGACCTTAATCTAAACTTACTAGGATCGGTCTCACAAATTGCAATGTCGGATGAACTGGCAGGATATGCACCGTTGTATGGACCGGGATTAGGTATTCTTAATATAAGCGACCAAAAAGCTTTTGAATATCAGGACGACATTTACTTGCCAACTGAAAATACATCTGAACTGAGCCAACTGGAAAAACAGTTGTATACCTACAATAAAATTATTAATGAGGTGATGAATTCAAAAGAAGGTAATGATATTCAGAAAAAGGCCTTACGTGCTGAAGCGCTTGCCGGAAGGGCATGGGTACATTTTATGCTGGTTAACTATTATGGTAAACCCTATAATGCTGCTACGGCAGCTTCGGATCTTGGAGTTCCTCTGGTAAAAGTAGCGGATGTAACCCAGAATACCTTTACGCGTTCTTCTGTTCAAGCTGCTTATGATCTGATCATAGCCGATTTAAACGAAGCCATACCTGATATGCCTGGTCGAATTATCAGCAGGCATCGTATGTCAAAAGCAGCTGCAGAGGCGATTCTTGGAAAAGTATATGTGTATATGCAGCAATTTGATAAAGCATTACCCATATTGACTTCTTCCATCGCAAATCTTTCTGGCGCCAGTATTTCAGTTGGCTTACATGATTTTAACGGGGCTTTTAGTACGGGTGGGGCCTTTTTTCCTGTTAATCCTTTTACCGGCCCGAACAGGACTAATATGCAAATCGACAAAGAAGTATTGTACTTAAAAATGTTTATCAATTATTACAGTTACATACTGTCCGGTATTCCAGTAAGCAAACAAACTGCAGAATTGTATACCGCATCCGATTTACGCCTTAATTTTTTCACTGCTTCTCCTTTCCCGCCAACAGGGGCGGTATATCCGAATAAAATGATGAGATGTTATGGGAGATATGGCAATATGGGCGTAAATGTTCCTGATATTTATTTGTTAAAGGCTGAATGTGAGTCACGTACTGGTAATCTTGGGGAGGCAGTGGCAGGTCTGGTAGCCTTCCGTAAAACGAGAATGCAAAACAATGTGGCAAACGCGGCAGATGTTCCGGCAAATATTGCTTCAGATAAAATAGCACTTACCAAATACATTTTAGAGGAAAGAATCCGAGAGTTTGCGACTACGGGTGAACGTTGGTGGGATATGCGTCGTCTTTCTGTAGATGATACTTATAAATCCACAGTCGGCATGGTGCACCATGTGTACGATGCATCGGGGAATATTACAAAATCATACCCATTAAAGTCGGAGAGGCTTACTTTTCGTTTTCCTCAATACATTATGACCGCGAACCCGGGTTGGCAGCAAAACCCATAAAAGCAAGGATAAAAAATTAAAACATTTAATAAACAGCACATGAAAAAATTAATCATGCTGTCCATACTGTGCCTTTACGGAGGCATAGTATTCGGACAAAAAGAAGAAACAAAAGTCAGTATTGAGATTACCGCTATAAAGCCCGATTCTATCTGGGTGGCCGATTATGGCGATGTTTTCTTTGCCAAACCAGACAAAGACAATAAATATGTATTGCATTTTAAACACGATAAGCCTTTAAAGGTTAGAATGGGATTTGACAAACCGGAAAAAAGGAATATGACTTTATATCTGGAACAGGGAGACCAGTTGAATATAGTTACTGATTTTGATGAAAACACTTCGTTTTCGGGCAAAGGTGCTGAAAATGCCAGAGTATTCAACGAATGTACCAAGGTATATGCATTAGCATACGAAAAGAAGGGAAAGGAAATTGGTGATAAAATACTGAGCCCGGCAGATGCGATTAAAACTTATTATGAACTTGGACAATTGAAATTGAATACGCTGGAAGCTAACAGACAAAAAGTTAGTACAACATTTTATAAGGACTGTTTTATTTCTTTTTCATGTGAGAAGTTGGGACTGCCGATTTTGCTCCCAAAATACTATGTGTCACCGGAGAAAAAATTCTCTGAATGTATTCCAGATAGCTATTGGGACCTGGAAAAAGATATCAAAATAGATGACCAGCTCAGCACAAATCCTGAATATGTGGGATTTATGACAAATATTTTTCCGGTTTTTTTAAGCAATCGGGAAAAGTTCAAGCAAGGAACTTTAGATAAAACCTTATCGCCTGAAGCAGAGGTGAATTTTAAGGTTGCACTTATTGAAAAAATATATCCGGAAAAGTTAAAACGTGCTGCGCTGTTTGGGATTGTAAATGCCGCTGTAAGTAGTAGCAAAGAGCTGTCGCTGGTGAGGCCATTAATGGATAATTTTATAACTAAATATGCCACTGAGGCCCAGACAAAGGAATTAAGGGCTAATTATCTCAAAGTTGATAAACTATCGGCCGGAAAAATGCCTCCGCCTTTTATTTTGAAAGACCTGAACGGTAAAGATGTGACCCTAAAAGACTTTACAGGTAAGGTAGTTTATATGGATTTTTGGGCAAGCTGGTGCTCGCCCTGCAGGTATGAAATGAAAAATGGCAGTCCTAAACTACATGCGAAATTTAAAGACAATAAGGATGTGGTCTTTCTGTATATCAGTATAGACAGTAAAGAAGAACCATGGAAAAAAGCTATTGCCGATGATAAAATAGAAGGCATACACTTACTATCGCTTGGCGGAACAAATAGCCCCGTAGCAAAAGCCTTTAACATTACAGGGATTCCACATTACGTAATCATTGGCCGGGACGGAAAGATATTCGACAATAATGCACCCAGACCAAGTGAGGATAAGACGGTTGGACGTATTAATGATGCTTTAAGCAAATAGAATTTAAAAACAACAAAATGAAAAAAATAATCATGGCAATTTTATGTTGCCTATGTGCAGGTGTGACCTTTGCACAGAAAAATGAGGCTAGTATAGTGATAGACACAAAGCCTTTAAAAATTGATTCTATATGGCTGGCTGTGGACGGTGAAACTATATTTATGGTACCGAATAAAGAAGGGAAATTTGTTCATCGTTTTAGTGGTAGTTTTCCTAAATCTGTGGCATTTGGTGTAGATCATCCGGTAAAAGGAAATAAGTCTTTGTTTCTGGAAAAGGGAAACAATCTGAACATTCAGACAGATTTCAACCAGAAGGCTGTTTTTTCTGGTGGTGGTGCAGAAAATAACAGAGTTCTGGATGAGTATACGACGCTTTACACAGAAGCTAGCAAGAACGCTGATGCGAGTGCGATGTCACCAGCACAATATTATGCTTTGGGTAGGGGGATGGACCAGGCTTCAATAGATATTCTGGAAAAGAGTAAAACGAAGGTAACATCAGCTTTTTATAACGATGCATCAGTAACGCTTAAGTATCAAATGTTGAATAACCGGGTTATGGCACCCGTATATTATAGTCAAGGCTTTAAAAAGGACATCTCGACAATTATTCCGGATGATTACTGGGATTTAGAAAAGGAGGTCAAAATGGATGATAACTTATTGGCTAATGAAACATATACCGGATTTATGAGAGGGGCTTATCCTTTGTTTTTGAATTTGAAAGAACTGTCTAAAGAAGGGAAAGTTGATAGCATGATAAATAGCCCTATAGATGAACGGTTTATATACCGTTATGGCCTGATCAAAAAGTTATATACGGGAAAAGTGCGGAGTATGGCCATGAACGCAACGTTTATTGTGCTGTTTGAATATTCGAAAGATGCGAGTACGTTGAAACCAATGATGGATGAATACCTGGCCCAATATGCCAGTACTGAAGATGCGAAAGCCCTACGCGAAACCTATGCAAAGATGGCCAGCCTGGCGGTTGGAAAAACACCTCCCGCTTTTACGTTAAAAGATCTGAATGGAAAGGATGTAACGTTGAAGGATTTTGCCGGCAAGGTCGTATATATGGATTTTTGGGCCAGCTGGTGCAAACCTTGCCGTTATGAAATGAAGAACGGAAGCCCTAAACTACATGAAAAATTTAAAGACAATAAAGATGTTATATTCCTGTACATCAGTATTGACGATAGAGAAGATTTATGGAAAAAGGCTATTGCAGATGACCAGATAAAAGGTATTCACCTACTTTCTAAGGGAGGGATGAAGAGCGTTGTTGGTAAGGCTTTTAATATTCAAGGGGTTCCCCGTTATGTGATCATTGGACGTGATGGAAAGATCTTTGATAATGATGCGACAAGACCTAGTGACGATAAAACTCCTGCAAAGCTTAATGAAGCACTAAGTGCGAAGTAATTATTAGTATCCATAATTTTTCATGAAGAAAAGCGGTTAGAAAGCAATAGGATGGTAAATCATGGTCTTATTGCTTTTTAACTGTTTTCAATATCATTAAGTTTAATGCGTTAAGCGAATAGCCGCTAATGTTGTTTTGTGTCATGATCAATGACTGGTCGTATAGGATAGGAACTACGTTTGCATATTCTACAATCATCCTGTCCATTTTCTGATAAAGCAGGAAGCGTTTTTTGTTGTCGCTTTCATAATAGCTCTGTTCAAACAAGCGGTCAAAATCATCGTTGAAATAGCCTGTGTAGTTTGGTCCGTTTGGTACTTTGTTTTTTGAATAGAACATTGCGAGGTAATTCTCCCCATCAGGGTAATCGGCTATCCATGAACCACGAAAGAAGTTTACACTATTTTTGGCAATAAGGTCACGTAAGCTTGCACTCGGACTTACATCCACTTTTACGCTGATGCCTATCGCATTCAGTTCTCCCTGTATGAATTCAATCAGGTCTTTATAAGTTGTTGATGTACTCAGGGTAATTTGTGGCATACCTTTGCCATTTGGGAAACCTGCTTCAGCGAGCAGTTGTGCAGCTTTATCTGGATCATAATGATAACCTTTAACGGCAACGCTATCAAAGCCGGGCATGCCGTGTGGGATAAAGCCCGAAGTGGCAGGCATACCAATACTGTTTCGTAAATATTTAATGAGTTTGGGTTTGTCGATAGCGTAATTAATGGCCTGGCGCACTTTTTTGAATCTTAAAGGGGAATTTTTGGTAATGTATTTACTGGTGTCTACAAGAATGCCAACATATTCCGTGCATAAATAAGGCCCTTTCCTTAACTGAAATTTGCCCTTGTACTTACTTGCCATTTTGCCGCTTTTTGTTAAAATGTCGTCCCGGTAACTACCATCTACCTTGTCAAAGTAATCCAGGTCTTTTTTTATAAAATTCATGAAAGCACTTTGTTTATCACTGATAAAGGTCACTTTCACTGCATCAAGATAAGGTAACTGTATTCCATTTATTTTTTCCCAGTAATGCTCATTCTTCAATAAGACCAGTATCTCGTCTTCTTTCCAGTATTTAAATTTAAAGGGGCCGGTGCCAATGGGGTGATTTCTGAAATCTTTGCCATAGTGTTCAACAATTTCATGTGGTACAACCGAACAATAGAGCGTTGTGAGCAGATTGATAAAGGCAGGAAAAGGTGTATTTAGTCTGATCTTTAATGTGGTGTCGTTGACTGCTATGAAGCTATTGATGTCTTTAACTTTGTCGTTAAAAATCCACCCACCAGAGGACGCAACTTTAGGATCTATTAGTCGGTAAAAGCTATATTTAAAATCTGCAGCCACAACTTTTCTGCCTTTACCTTCAGGAAAGACCGGATGATCATGAAAATAGACATCATTCCGCAAATTAAAAGTATAAGTTAAGTGATCTTTAGAAACCTGCCATGTTTTTGCAATGCAGGGTAACGGAGTTAAGGTACTATCTACCTGCACCAGTCCATTATAAATCTGGTTCATCATCCATATGGCATTCTGATTGCGTGCGAATGCCGGGTCTAATGAAGTTACATTCTGATCAAGATTCATATTAAACACTTTTTTCTCCGCGTTGGGAGATTTGTGGTTACATGATATCATTGTTAAAGTGAACAACACGTAAAAAAAGTTGTTTATCATACGGTGCATCGCGTCAGGAATAGTAATTTTGTACAAAGTAATAAATAAATTGATATGTCTTTTTTAAACGGGGTTATAAATAAAGTTAAGGATGAGGCGCTGCGTGAGGAGCTTCAGGAGCGTGTAGATATAATCAAGCATAAAATAAAGTTCATGGATAAGGTACCCGTTGCCTGTCTGGATAGCCAAAATAATTCAAATTTTGCCTTGGAGGAAGTGATTATAAGTGCTGGAGGAATACTGCATGATTTTGTAGATACATCCAGGGTAATCATCTATATGGAAAAAGGGAAAAGCATGTTGGAACTGATGGGGCTTGTACCGTCTTTGTTAGACCAAAGCTGGCCTGCTGTTGAGTTTAACAGGGTTTATTTAATGAACGGACAAGACCTGGATATCGATGATGCGGAAGATATGGTGGAGGCTCTGGAGGATGTTGCGGAAATGTTATACCCAGGGTTTTTCGTTTTTGGTAACGAAGGAATCGATTGGTTGAGTTTTAAAACGCAATAAATTTATCCATCTGCTGGTTGGTGAATTTTATGGTATCTTCCCTAAACAAGTCGCCATTTTCATCAAGTTCTGCTTTTATAGCGGAAATATGAATTCTTAGTGGAAGGACATGGAGGTGCAGGTAACTGCAAACACCGCCAAAGTGGTCTATTCCCCTGATATTCCCATATTTTCCCGAAGAAATACCTACCAGTGCCGCTTTTTTATCGTAAAAGCTTTCCGGAAAATTGCAGGCATCTACAAATGTTTTTAACACACCAGGGAAGCTTCCGTTGTATTCAGGAATGATAAAAAGGAACTTACTGGTATTGGCAATTAGCTGCTGGACAGGAGCGAATTCCGCACTTCTTTTTCCATACAAATCTGAGGAAATCAGGCTTCCCGGAAGATCCTCCAGGTTGAAAAGATGAGTCTGTAACCCTTTTTCTGCCAGTGTTTTCTGATAATATTTTGCGACTTTTAAGGTGTTACTTGCAGGCCTGTTTGTTCCTGATATGATGGTTATCATGCGTAAATTGTTAATAAGATGTGTAAAACACTTAAAGCATTAGTGCTACTTTTGCCATTTAGTTTGTATCTTAGCTAATCGTTAAAATATGCCTAAAACAATACAAAAATAGCATTTTTTATAGATTTACTTCAATGTAAATTAAGCCTTAAGTAAATAATTGGTAATTATTAAAAAGATAAATGAGTAAAATTATTGCATTGGCAAATCAAAAAGGTGGTGTAGGTAAAACGACTTCATCTATAAACTTAGCCGCAAGTTTAGCCGTACTGGAATACAGGACATTATTGGTTGACGCAGACCCTCAGGCAAACTCTACCTCCGGTATTGGTTTTGATCCAAGAAATATCAAAAACAGCATCTACGAATGTATCATCAATGATATAGAGCCGATGGACGCGATACAAAAAACAGAAACCCCTAATCTGGACCTGTTACCCGCGCACATCGATCTGGTTGGTGCTGAAATCGAGATGATAAACCTGGCCAACAGGGAATATAAAATGAAGGCTGTGATGGAGAAAATCAAGGACCAGTATGATTTTATCATCGTTGATTGTTCGCCATCATTAGGTTTAATTACCATCAACGCACTTACTGCAGCTGATTCTGTGATTATACCGGTACAATGCGAATATTTTGCATTGGAAGGTTTGGGCAAGTTGTTAAACACAATTAAAATTGTACAAAATCGTTTAAATCCTGAATTGGAAATTGAAGGTATTTTGCTAACGATGTATGATGTGCGTTTACGTTTATCAAACCAGGTTGTTGAAGAAGTGAAAACGCATTTTCAGGAATTGGTTTTTGAAACGATTATTCAAAGAAATACCCGCTTAAGTGAGGCCCCAAGTTATGGTGTATCTGTAATTATGCACGATGCAAACTGTAAAGGAGCAATCAATTATCTGAACCTGGCACGTGAGATCGTTCGTAAAAACGGATTGGTTAAAGAAGTGCAGGATGTAAACACGGCAATTATATAATTATTTTTTAATGACATCTTTTCAGCGAAAAACAGGTTTAGGTAGAGGATTAAGTGCACTTTTGGATGATAGCGAATCTGTTAATCCGCCTAAAAGCGAGGTTAACCCGGTAAGTGAAACCAGACAGGATAGCGGCCAGAATAACAATAATAGTATCGGATTGATCAATATCAGTGAGATTGAGACCAATCCATATCAGCCACGTACGGAATTTGATCAGGTAGCGCTACTTGAGTTAGCTGAGTCTATCAAGGTGCAAGGGCTTATTCAGCCTATTACGGTTAGAAAACAAAGTGCAAATCAATATCAGCTGATATCTGGTGAACGTAGGTTAAGGGCTTCTAAATTGGCCGGATTAACTGAAATTCCTGCGTATGTGCGTAGTGCCAATGATCAGCAAATGCTGGAAATGGCACTTATTGAGAACATACAGCGTGAGAACCTTAACGCTATCGAGGTGGCTTTAAGTTTTCAGCGTATGCTGGATGAGTGTAACCTGAAGCAAGAACAGCTGGGCGAGCGTGTTGGTAAAAATCGTACTACGGTGACCAACTATTTACGTTTGCTAAAGTTACCTCCGGTTATTCAGATTTCTATTCGCGACCAGAAGATCTCAATGGGACATGCCCGTGCACTGATCAATGTGGAGCAGGAAGATAAACAGCTTTTTATCCATCAGGAAATTATTGATAAAGGACTTTCCGTTAGAAAAGTAGAAGAGCTGGTAAGGAGTATCAATAGTGTAGAAGTAAAGCCAAAGTTTAAGCTGAAATCTAAAGCTGTACCTTTTGAATATCAGAAACTGCAGAAAGATCTGACCTCCAAATTCGCAACTAAAGTGAAATTAAAGGTAGGAGACAACGGCAAAGGAGCTATAGAAATCCCTTTTATGTCTGATGATGACTTAAACAGGATTTTGGAGTTATTGGATTGGTAATGTATAAGATTCTGCTGTTATCGGTTTGCTTGTTCTTTGCTCATATAGCAATGGCTCAGGAAAAACTGACTATAAAAAAGGATAGTACAGCCACTAATACTCAACCTACAGACTCTGTAAAGCCTTATGTATATGTAAATAAAGGAAAAATAGCAGGGCGAAGGGCCGCTATTAGATCGGCGATGTTGCCTGGTTTGGGACAAATCAGGAACGGCTTTAATCTTTACCGAGGTTTAAAAGTTGCAGGTATATACACCGGTGCAACTTTATTAACCCTGTCATATATCGACAACACGAAACAGTATAACATCTTTATTAAGGAGTTAGAATTCAGAGCCGAGAATCCGAAAGAAACTCAAAATCCACTGTACGCGAATACGCCAACAGACCGTCTAATTGCTGCAAAAGATATTTATAGAAGAAATCGTCAGGTTATTATTTTTTCTTATGTAGGTTTATATTTATTCAATATCGTTGAAGCCTATATTGATGCCCGATTGGCTAATTTTGATGTCGGTGATGTGGCAAGGATAAAGATTAGTCCGGATCTGATGAATTCAAATCAGATGTATGGGTTTAACTCCTTTGCGCCTGGGATGAAAATTGCAGTTAGTTTTTAAAATAAAAATATAAAATGAAGCCAAGCTATGCGTGGCTTTTATACCAATTAAAAAAGTATAACATATGAAAATAGCTTTACTTGGTTACGGAAAAATGGGGCAGATCATCGAAAGATTTGCCTTAGAAAGAGGCCATGAGGTTGTCTTAAAGATTAATATTGACAATACAGCGGATTTAACAACTGCTAACTTATCTAAGGCCGATGTCGCTATTGACTTTAGTGCACCAGATGCCGCTCTCAGCAATATTTATGCTTGTTTTGATGCAAATTTACCTGTTGTAGTTGGTACTACGGGATGGTATGGCGAGTTGCAACAAGTGAAAAATGATTGCCTGAGCCGTAACAATACCTTACTTTATGGGTCGAACTTTAGTATAGGGGTAAACCTCTTTTTTCATATCAGTAAATTGATGGCTAAACTAATGAACGATTTTCCTGCTTACGAAGTTCAGGTTGAAGAGATTCACCATACACAGAAACTGGATTCCCCAAGTGGTACAGCCATGACACTTGCTGAAGGTATTATTGAGCAGATGGATAGAAAAAGTGAATGGGTAAATGAACTGGTGGGTACTCCATTTGATGATGTGATCAAAAAAGAACAGTTGCTGATTGAGTCTCACCGGATTGAGAATGTTCCTGGAACGCATACGGTGTTGTATAGTTCAGAAGTAGACGAGATAGAATTAAAACATACTGCTCATAACCGTTCTGGCTTTGCGCTTGGGGCTGTGGTTGCTGCGGAATGGTTACAAAATAAACAGGGCTTTTATAATATAGCCGATATATTTAATTTTAAATAACAATATATGAGTTGGAAATTCTGGCAAAAGAGTAAAGACGACAAGCCAAAGAAGGTAAAAACAAGAACAAGAGAATGGGTTGATGCCATCATTTTTGCTGTCGTAGCAGCAACGATCATCAGGGTGTTCTTTATTGAGGCCTATACCATCCCAACTGCTTCAATGGAAAGATCTTTGCTGGTAGGCGATTTCCTGTTTGTAAGTAAGGTGAACTATGGTGCCAGGATACCGATGACACCTGTAGCTTTTCCTTTTGCACACCACACTATGCCGATAACTGGTACTAAAGCTTATTGGGATGGGGTACAATGGAAATTTAGAAGATTACCTGGATTGTCTGAAATCAAGAGAAACGATGTGGTTGTTTTCAATTACCCACAGGGTGATACAGTTGCCTTAGAACAGCAGGATGTAGATTACTACCAAATGGTAAGAGCAGAAGGCTGGGCAGCGATCAATAGCAGATATACGATTGTAAGTAGGCCTGTTGATAAACGAGAAAATTACATCAAACGCTGTATAGGTATCGGTGGTGATACCATCAGCTCAGTAAATGGTCTTGTGTATGTGAATGGGAAACCTGAAAAATTAAAAAATACGGGAGAAATCAGTTATGAAGTGGTATTTAAAACACCTGATGTAAATCCTAGTGTTTTTGAAGATTTAGGCTTCAATATTTCTGAAGATATCAGAAGTACGATGACGCCGAATGTATATACTTTTAACGGAACTGCAGCTATGATGGAGGACGTTAAAAAGCTGGATTTCGTACAATCTGTAAAAGAGTTTACGGCTCCTGCAACTGAGCGGGAAGGCGACATATTCCCTTATGATAAAAACAGAAACTGGAACGTTGATAATTTCGGGCCAATCATTGTTCCTAAGAAGGGTTGGACGGTTAAGTTAGATAGCGCTACCATGCCACTTTACGAAAGAAGTATAAGGATTTATGAGGGGAATAAGCTTGAAAAATCTGGTAATGGTTGGTTAATCAATGGTAAGCCTGCTGATAGTTATACATTTAAAATGGACTATTTCTGGATGATGGGAGATAACAGACACCGTTCTGCTGATTCACGTTATTGGGGATTTGTTCCCGAAGATCATATTGTCGGAAAAGCATTGTTCATCTGGATGAGCTACGATACGAATGGTTCGTTCTTTAGTAAGATCAGATGGAACAGGTTGTTAAACGGAATTAAGTAATAGTTACAAAGTAGCTATACCAAGCTTTTGAGCCAGTTCATTTAAATCATTTACAACGGCATCTATTAAAGGGATGCCGTTTTTTTTGCGTTCGTCTTCAGCCAAATATTCAGGCTCCCCGGGAATGATTACCTTTTTCTCAGGGTCAACGGTTTTAGCACCTTTAAAACGTTCAATCCAGTTGTCGAGATGATCTTTGAACTCTTGTGCCGGACGGAAACCATCTATACGCATGGCACCAAAAAAGTGACCTATTCCTTCTCCAACCGGATCTGTAGGTGGTTCAAGAAAAGCAACAAACGGAGGCACCCAAGGACCATAATTTGCTCCGGATAGTACAGCAGATAAAATGTCTACTGTAGCACCTAATCCATATCCTTTATGGCTTCCATGATCTTTATCACTACCTAAAGGTAGTAATGAACCACCTTCTTTTAGTTCGTGTGGATTAGTTGCGACTTTTCCTTCTTTGTTTTGTACCCAACCTTCGGGTATAGGCTGATTCGCTCTTTGTGCAATTTCCAGTTTGCCATTTGCAGCGGCAGCAGTTGCCATATCAACTACTACTGGGGGGTACTTTCCAGCAGGGAAAGCATAACACATGGGGTTTGTACCTAGTAATCGTTCATTGGCATAAGTAGGTGCAACCAGGGGACTGGCATTCGTCATACTGATTCCGATCATATCCTGTTCAACAGCCATTAAGGCATGATAGCCCGCTATTCCAAAATGATTGGAGTTTTTTACAGAAACCCATCCACTCCCGTAAGTTTGTGCTTTTTCGATTGCAATTTTCATAGCAAAAGGAGCTACCACAAGACCTAGTCCACCATCACCATCTACAGTGGCCGTAGTGGCAGTTTCATGAACTACTTTCACGTTTGGTGTCGCATTGATCCTTTTCTTTTCCCAGAGTCTTACATAGCCGCTTAAACGGGCAACGCCATGAGAGTCAATCCCTCTTAAATCTGAGCGTAGCAAAACATCTGCAGCCAACTTTGCATCTGTTTCAGGACAGCCCATAGTTAAAAATACATTTTCGGTAAAATGGCGAAGGTTATTCTCTGTGAAAGTGTGAAATTTCATGGTAATCAAGTAAATAATACGGTAAACTGGTGGTCTAACGGTTTAAAAAAGGCAACTAAAGAATCAATAAATTCATCACCGTATAGCACGTACATCGGTGCGATATTTAATACGCGTTCCTGTAGTACCCCGTTTGGAAATAATTTTTCTTTTAGGCTCTCTATTTGGGCAAGGGAAGTTTTATGTTTGCGCTTTTCAGCCCTCAACATTTTTGTCTCTAAGTTGGTGATCAACTTTAAGGCTTTGGTTTTTGCGGCATCTGTAGATTGAGATAACGTTTTGTCAATCTTATAAGCATTCAGCTTGATCTGATCAAAGATTGCGCTGATCGCCCGTTCTTCGTCATTTAGTGAAAGGTGGAGATTAACATGGGCGCGTACCCATTCATTTTTTATAGTTTCCGTATTGGCAAAAAGATGCTTATGACTAATACCCAGGATCTGCATTCTTACTTCGCTTCTGCTATCAATTACCAATGCCGAGTTCCGTAACAGAAGCACAGGAAAATCCACTTTGTAATGATCAAAATTCGATTTTAGCTGTAGCCAGTAAGTCAGCTCAGCCCCTCCGCCTATGTAGGCCAGGTTGGGTAAAATCACTTCCTGGTATAATGGACGCATCACCACATTCGGACTAAACCTTTCAGGGAAATTATGGATTTCTGTTTTAAGCTCTGTTTTAGTAAAGCTGATATCAGTATGCATTATTTTATAAATCCCATCTTCCTCTACAATGCGTTCTCTCAATTGGTCCGTCATGTAAAAGAAATTAACCTCTCTCGGGTTTACCTGTGGCTTATGCCCAATCTCTTCGAGTTTTGCATTACTTTCAGAAATGAACTTAAAACTATTTTGTTCAGTAACGTCTTTGTATATAATTTCAGAAAATTGCTTTTTCAGCTGATGGTCATCCGCATCTACACAAACCAACCCGTATTCACCAAACAATGCATCAACCAGTTCTCTGGTTGCATCACTTAATTTAGTATTGTTAGTATAAGCAGCCTCAACCAGGCGGGACAGCATGAGGCCTTTTTGACCAATACCCAAATAACCTTTATAAGCAGTAAGCGTTTCAATGATATCTTTAGTATCCAGGCGACCAGTTGCCCCTGCAGCCTGCTTATTCCAGCTTAGCATTTTGTCTTCCACTTTCACATGATTGATTTCTTCGAAATCATGATCTTCGGTTGCCATCCAGTAAACAGGCACAAAGTTGTACTCCGGAAATTCTTGTTTTAATTCCCTGGCCAGGTTTATAGCAGTAACTATTTTATAAATAAAATAGAGTGGGCCTGTAAAAATATTTAGTTGATGCCCCGTAGTAATGGTAAAGGTCCGGCTATCTTCCAGTCGTTTAATGTGTTCGGTAACCATCGGGGTAGTTTTTACAGCAGCATATTGTTGTTGTAAAGTATCTACCAATAGAGATCTGTCTACATTAAAATTACGATTTTTAATGGCCTCACGGAAGCCATTAAAATCTGGAGAATATTTATAAAAAGACTTTAACTGGTCTTTTCCGCTGATGTAATCCAGTACAGCAGCAGAGAAGGCATTCGTTTCCTGATAAGAGATGTATTTTGCCTGCATTGCTACGAATTTAAATTAATAAACCGTAATTCTTAATTTGCCGCTTTTATTTTACAATTTGTCCATATAGATCAAAGTCTTCCGCACGGTCTATTTTAACCTGTACGAAGCTTCCATTTGCGGCATAACCTGTACTGGCATCAATTAAAACCTCATTGTCTACTTCCGGAGAGTCGAATTGAGTACGGCCAATAAAGTAATCACCTTCTTTTCTATCCACCAGAACTTTATAGGTATGGCCAACTTTTTCCTGGTTGATGTCGAAAGATATTCCTTGCTGCAATTCCATAATGGCATCAACACGTTCTTGCTTTACTTCATCAGGTACATCGTCAACAAGACTATGTGCATGTGTTTTTTCTTCATGTGAATATGTAAAACAACCTAATCTGTCAAAACGGGTTTCTTCCACCCAGTCTATCATTTCTTCAAAGTCCTGTTCAGTTTCGCCCGGGTAGCCACAAATTAAAGTAGTGCGCATTGCAATGCCCGGCACCTTGTCTCTGATTTGGTTTACAATGTCAATTGTTTTCTGTTTGGTAATACCACGACGCATAGATTTTAGCATATTATCAGTGATGTGCTGTAAAGGCATGTCCAGATACTTGCAGATATTTTCACGTTCATTCATGGCATCTAAAATTTCCATTGGGAAGCCAGAAGGGTAGGCGTATTGGAGTCTGATCCATTCAATACCGTTAACATCAGATAACCTGCGTAACAATTCGTCAAGGTTACGTTTGCCATAAATGTCAAGCCCGTAGTAAGTCAGATCCTGCGCAATTAATATCAGTTCCTTGGTGCCACCGGCCGCAAGAATTTTAGCCTCGTTTACGAGTTCCTGCATATCTCTGGAAACGTGTTTACCACGCATTAAAGGAATAGCACAGAATGAGCAGGGACGGTTGCAGCCTTCTGCAATTTTAAAATAGGCAAAATGAGAAGGAGTGGTCAGCAAGCGCTCGCCAATCAGTTCATGTTTATAATTTGCACCAAGGGAGTGCAATAAGTTATTTAAATCGTTGGTGCCAAAGTAGGCATCAACGTTGGTGATCTCAGCTTCCAGTTCAGGTTTGTAACGTTCCGATAAACATCCTGTTACATATACTTTTCCTACTTTTCCAGCATCTTTTAGCTGACTGTATTGTAATATGGTATCGATTGATTCCTGTTTAGCATTGTCGATAAAGCCACAGGTATTGATCACTACAATATCATCTTTACCCATTTTATTAGCTTCATGAACTACATCCATGCTATTGCCTCGTAGTTGTCCCATTAAAACTTCAGAATCGTAGGTGTTTTTAGAACAGCCTAAAGTAATAACATTGATTTTTGGTTTTTTAACAGGGATTATTTTGGAAACGGTTTTTGTATTCATGTTTTAATATTGGGGTATTCTTTTGTTTATACATCTACATCGTACTGAATTTACTTCAGGAATCCGTATATGTACGATTTTGTTTTTCTCTTTTGAGATCCTGAAATAAATTCAGGATGACGAGCGCATTAATAATGAAAAGTAATTATTTAAATAAGCTGTCAACAAATGCTTTTTTATCAAACAATTGCAGGTCGTTCATACTTTCGCCAACGCCTATGTATTTCACTGGGATTTTAAACTGATCGGATATGCCGATAACTACGCCACCTTTTGCTGTACCATCAAGTTTGGTTATGGCCAGGGCATTTACGTCTGTAGCTTCTGTAAACTGTTTACATTGTTCAAACGCGTTTTGTCCGGTAGAGCCATCCAAAACAAGTAATATTTCATGTGGAGCAGAAGGGATAACCTTCTCCATCACGTTTTTGATCTTAGCCAATTCGTTCATCAGTCCGATCTTATTGTGTAAGCGGCCCGCAGTATCAATAATCACTACATCTTCACCATTGGCTACGGCCGACTGTAAAGTATCGTAAGCTACGGAAGCAGGATCTGAGCCCATTGCCTGGGCAACAACACGCACACCAACCCGTTCACCCCATAGTTTAATTTGTTCTACGGCAGCGGCCCTAAAAGTGTCGGCTGCTCCTAAAACAACTTTTAAGTTTTCAGCTTTCAGTTTATGGGCAAGTTTTCCAATGGTGGTAGTTTTACCTACACCATTTACACCTACTACCATAATTACATAGGGCTTGTGTTGTCCGTACTCAAACTGACGGAAATCATTACTGTTGTTTTCTGCCAGTAACAATTGGATCTCATCACGAAGTAAGTGATTCAGTTCTGAAGTAGACAGGTATTTGTCTTTGCTTACACGTTGCTGTATACGGTCTATAATTTTTAAAGTTGTGCTGACTCCAACGTCAGAAGTAACCAGTACTTCTTCCAGGTTGTCGAGTACATCGTCATCAATGGTAGATTTACCAGCAACAGCTTTAGTAATCTTACTAAAAAAGCCTTCTTTAGTTTTTTCTAATCCCTTATCCAGAGCCTCTTGCGCTTCAGGCGCAGTTTCTTTTTTCTTGAAAAAATCGAATAAACCCATACGAATGTATAACAAAACAAAAAAAGCCCTCCCGGTAAAAAGGGACGGCTTTAATATTATAAAATATTAAAATTATTTTTTAGATGCAGCAATAGCATCTTGAACGTGATCGTTGTGAACAATAACTTCTTTGAAAGAATAAGCACCTTTAGGTGATTTAGTCATTGTAATAACTTTCGAATATTCTTTTCCTTTACCCGTTTTAAGGGTAGCAACTACCTTTTTTGCCATGATTTAATAGGATTTATTTAGTTATATACTAAATGATATTACTTAATTTCTTTGTGAACCGTTACTTTTCTCAATACAGGGTTGAATTTTTTCAATTCTAAACGCTCAGTAGTGTTTTTACGGTTTTTAGTAGAGATATATCTAGACATACCAGGCATGCCGCTAGTCTTATGCTCTGTACACTCTAGAATAACTTGTACTCTGTTACCTTTTTTTGCCATTTTATATACTATTAAGGTTGATTCATATCAACCAATGTTATTTACAAATATCCTTTTTTCACGAAACGACTGATCGCTTCAGTAATACCAATTTTATTGATGGTTTTGATAGCTGAAGTAGATACCTTCAGTGTTATCCAACGATCTTCTTCAGGAATATAAAATTTCTGAAGTTGTAAGTTGGGATAAAACTTACGCTTAGTTTTAACGTTCGAGTGAGAAACATTAAAACCTGTCATTGCCATTTTTCCGGTTAGATCACAAACTCTAGACATGCCTTTATTTATAGTGTTAAATATACTTTCTTAATTTTTTTAAGAGTTTGCAAATATCTATATAATATTTGTAATCAACAAGGGACTGTCAGAAATATTTTTAATTTATTTTCAGCAGGTTGCAGATTTAGAATAAAGGAGCGTTTGGTTATTTGCTTTTTTTATTGAAAATCAAACAGAGATACGGCAAGTTAATTTTTTGACTGTCGATTTTTGGTGTTTAATTTAAGTTTTTAAGGGATTGCCTGTAGATTTGCTGAAGGTTTGTTCGAGGTTTGTTCGGAAAAGAGGCCGTATTTCTTAACAAACCTCGAACAAACCTGCTCTAAATCCTCAATGAGTTTAAAGGATGAATAGTAAAATACGGATATGAACAGGTGTAAAGCTACTTCAGGGGGCAGTGGACATTTTGTCTAATAGTTACTATAAAACCGTTGGGTTTAAATAATTTTTGAAATGAACGAAAAGAACAATGTTTTGATTTTTCGATTATTATTCCGACCTTTTGCCTATTAAAGCACTCTTTTCTCTTAAAACGCTGACTGTCAAACTTACAAACTGCTAAGCTGCACAGGCAAACAATATGATTGAGGCGTAAAAATACTTACTTTTGGAACGGAAATTGAAGTAGAAGAACTAAATTAACCTATCATAATAAGTTGGATCAGAAAAAAATATACACCCATCAACTGGTTGCCGAAGTGTTGTCACAAATGCGTACCACTGAGGTTTATAGCCTGCCAGTGTACGATAAAGGCCAGTTTATTGGCCGGATAACGTATGAAGAACTGACGTCTTTTTTAAATCATAACAAAAAAACGGGCAATGTAGAAGCTCATAAATTGAATTTTGATATCGGTACCGCATTACATACTATAAAAAGAATAAATCCTGCTTACGATAAAAAGGATCAAAAGAGTAATTTGTTTAAATCGCTTGTTATCGGTTTAAGTTCTGTAGCTGCTGTTGCATTGCTTTTAATAGGTTTAACCCAGGTATTTTTTAAACAGGATGCCACAGAACCGACAACGACCAATACACTTGCTGCTGGCGATACTGAAAAAGTTGTTTTAACATTAATCAATGGGAAAAATGTTGCACTAAACGAGGCAAAGAAAGGATTGGTAGTTGCTGGTTCAAATTTGAATTATAGTGATGGCAGTAAGATTGCTGTTCAGAATGTTATAGCTGTTTCAGGAGATTCTTCTGATTATGTGAAAAGACATGGGAATGCATCGGTTCACAATAATGCTATGGTTTTGAGTGTGCCGCGTACCGGTATGTACCATGTTGTATTGCCTGATGGTAGTAAAGTTTGGCTGAACTCCGCCAGTACATTGAAATTTCCTGCAACTTTTGATGGCGCGACAAAGCGCCGTGTGGAATTAAATGGGGAAGCTTATTTTGAAATTGCAAAAGTAATGCTTAAATCGCAGGATATTGGGAACAAAGAACGGAGAATGCCATTTATAGTCGTAACTGATAAGCAGGAAATAGAAGTTTTGGGGACACATTTTAATGTGAATGCTTATCAGGATGAAAAAATTGGAAAAACTACGCTGGTTGAGGGAAGTGTTCGTGTGCGACCACTTATGATAAATGATAAAAAGTTGAGCGGATTTGATCCTTCCTCTTTAGATCCTTTAATTGTTGAAGGAGACAAAGTGTACGGGAAAGCAGTTATGCTTAAACCTAATGAAGAAGCCGTATTAAAAGGGAGGAATGTGACCGTTAATACTGTTGATGCGACTGAAGCTTTTGCCTGGAAAGATGGAGAATACATCTTTAGAAATATGCCAATGGAAAGCATCATGCGTATGGTGACCAGATGGTATAATGTGGATGTAATTTATCAGAATAAAAAAGTCCGCTCAGCGCTTTTAGGTGGTGCCATTTCGAAATCTTCGAATATAAAAGATGTTTTAAAAATGTTGGAATTAACCGCAAATGTTCACTTTAAAATAGAAGGAAAGAGAATTACTGTAATAGAATAATGTGGTTAAAAGGGGCTGGAGTTATTTTAATATTATCCTTATTTAGTATAGTCGCTTCTGCGCAGAAATTAAATTATGTACAGAAGAAAATTTCGCTGGAAAGGCTTTTTAAGGAGATAAGAAAACAAACCGGAGTTAATGTAGTATGGAACGAAAATGAACTTAACGTTAGTCAGAAGATAGATGCTGACTTTAAAAACGTTGAGCTTAAACTGGTAATGGACGATATTTCTTCGAAAATTCCCATTACCTATACTTTGCTGGGGAAAATAATTGTAGTAAAAGAACGTCCCGTTATTGGAAAGGAAGTTCAGGCTACGAAGTTACCAATTGAGGATAAAGCGGAATCAGTTAAGAATACAAAGGAATTTAACCTTAGGCAGGTTGACATTGTAAGTACAGGTTATCAGCGGATACCTAAGGAACGCACGACTGGTAGTTTTGTGTTGGTTGATAGTGCGCAGCTGAACCGGAAAGTGGGCCCCGATATTTTTACCAGGTTGGAGGGAATTACCAGTGGTTTGATGTTCAACAAAAATACCGTCGCAAGTCTTGGCGGTGGTTTAGATCTATCCATCAGAGCGAGAAGCACCATTTACGCGAATGACCAGCCATTGGTTATTTTAGATAATTTCCCTTTTTATGGCAACATTAATTCCATTAACCCTCATGATGTGGCCAGCGTTACCGTATTAAAGGATGCAGCTGCTGCATCTATTTGGGGTGTAAGGGCTGGTAATGGTGTAATTGTAATCACGACCAAAAAAGCCAAATTTAACCAGTCATTAAATGTAAGTTTCAATAGTAATTTAACGGTTGCGGCTAAGCCTGATGTCTTTTACAATCCAAATTATTTATCTTCCTCAGATTTTATTGATATCGAGACTTTTTTATTTAATAAAGGCCGGTATGATGTGGCCTTAGGGGATAAAATTAATTATCCGGCGGTTTCTCCGGTGGTGGAACTTTTAGATCGACAAAGGAAAGGGCAGTTGTCAGCAGCAGCAACGGCTGAGCAAATCGATGCGCTGCGTGGAAATGACATTAGGAATGAAGAGCTTAAGTATTATTACCGGAATCCGGTTTCTCAGCAATATTTTTTAAACCTGAGTAAAGGGACAAGCCGATCCAATCATTATCTTTCTGCGGGGTACGATCGGCAACAGTTTAGTTTTGTCAATAATGAAGAGAACCGCGTCACTATCAATACGCAACATTCGGTGAAATTGTTGAAAAACCTGGAATTAACAGCAGGTCTTTACTATGTAAGGACAAGTGGAAAGTCAGATAGTACAGTGTTAATACAGGGAGGGATTTTTCAACCTTATTTTCAATTTAAAGATGCTGATGGTAAAGCCTCAGTTTTTGAATTGGATCACAATACAGATTTTACAACAGAAGCGCTTTCCAAGGGTTTTTTAGATTGGTCTTACCGGCCTCTGGATGAATTGGGAAAATCTCCTGATATTTTGAAAAGTAATAATTTGCGTTTAGACGGAGGATTAAAGTATACGCTTGTTCCGGGATTAAGCGCCATGGTTAAGGCGCTGTATAATCGCGCTACTTTTGGTTCTGATAGTTTTGATGGAATTGAAACCTATTCGACCAGAAATTCAATTAACAGGTTTTCCATTGTAAATGGAGGGCAGGTTACTGGTTATAATGTCCCATTAGGAGGTATTCTGGTTCAGCGTAAAATGAAATATGAATCAAAAAACTTCAGGGCGCAGCTCAATTATGAAAAAGACTGGGACAAGCATGCGGTGTCTGCACTGGCGGGGTATGAGTTTTCTGAATATGATAGTCAGTCTAATCGTTATTGGAGTTATGGCCTTAACTCAGCATCAGGACAAGCAGCTGTGGTAGATACTTTAAGCGTATTTAATCTTTATCCTTCCGGAACTGGAAAGATAAGCACCCAAAATAATTTCTTTGGAAAGTTAGATAGAATCCGTTCCGCCTTCGCAAACGCATCCTACACTTATGATCGGAAATACACAGGGTCAATTAGTGCCAGGATGGACGGATCTAATTATTTTGGTGTGAAAACCAATCAAAAAGAAGTGCCGCTTTGGTCTGCAGGGGCTTTATGGCAGTTGGATAGAGAGCCTTTTTATAAGGTTAATTGGTTACCTGTTTTGAAGTTACGGGCCTCTTATGGTTATAATGGGAATCTGGATAAGACGAATACGGGCATCGCAACCATCAAAAATATAGGCTCTGCTATATATACTAACCTTCCAATTGCTACTTTACTTAGTGTTGGGAATCCGCAATTGCGGTGGGAGAAAATAGCGATAGCGAATTTTGGTGTTGATTTCGGCTTTAAAGATCAGGTAGTTTCTGGCAGGTTTGAGTATTATTTTAAAAGAGGGACTGATATGTTAGGTGATAAAACTTTTCCGGCTAGTTCAGGGGTAATGTTCTTAAGAGGGAACTACTCAAAAATGGAGGGTAGTGGTATTGATCTTACGCTAACAGCGCAGAACTTAAAAGGCAAAGTTAAGTGGCAAACGAACTTTTTACTTTCAGCGATGCAGGATAGAATTACACTGTATGATGTTGTTGAACGAGATAATACCTACTATGTAGGAGAATCTAGTCTAAGGCCTGTAGTGGGTAAGCCCGTTAATGGCATCTACAGTTACAAATGGGCCGGATTAGATCCTTTGACAGGTGACCCCCGTGGTTATTTACAGGGAGAAATTAGTACAGAATATAGCCGAATTATAGCAGAAACAAAATTGGATGAACTGGAGTACCATGGGGCTGCCCGTCCTACTGTATTCGGAGGATTAAATAATACCATTTCTTATCGCAGATTTACTTTAGGTTTTAACATCAGCTATAAATTGGGCTATTATTTCAAGAAACCCACGGTAAATTATTCCAATATGTATCAATCGCTTTTAACTAATGCCATGAATGGTGATTTTACGCAACGCTGGCAAAAAAGTGGTGATGAAAAAATAACCAATATACCTTCAATGAGTAAATATGAAGACGGTACAGCAAGAGATAGGTTTTATTACGATTCCTCTGTAAGGGTTACAAGGGGTGATCACATCAGGTTGCAGGATATCAGTTTCAGTTTTGATCTGGATCGTTCCAATTGGAAGAATATCCCGATGAAACATATGCAATTGTATGCTTATGTTAATAATTTGGGTATAATTTGGAAGGCTAATGATTTTGGATTAGATCCGGATGTTGTTCCCTATACAGGCGACCGTTTATTTTACCCATTACCGATAAGTTTTTCTGTAGGAATTAAGACAGGGTTTTAACAGGGAGTGTTTATGAAGATAATTGGAAAATTGAGGTATTTATACATTGTAAGTCTACTGCTGACCTTCCAGTCATGTAGTAAAGACTGGTTGGAGGCTAAACCCGACAAGAGTTTGATTGTTGCCGGTAGTATAAAAGATTATCAGGCTCTTCTTGATAACTCTGTATTATTTAATACCTTTCAGGCTGTTGGTTTAGGGGAAATAGCTGCCGGGGATTTTTACATTACGCCCTCGGCATGGGATGCCTTATTTAATGTTCAGGAAAGATCGGCATATATATGGGAAGAGACTGCTAATTTTTATAAAGGAGAACGTAGCCTTGATTGGGAAAATGGTTATAAGCGTATCCTAAATGCTAATATTATTCTGGAAGGGATTGAAAAAGTAAAACCTGCTGGAAATGAACAACAGGAATGGAATAATGTTAAAGGGAGTGCTTTATTCTTCCGTGCCTTTGATTTTTATAACCTTGCGCAGGAATATTGCATGGTTTATCGGCCAGGTACGGGGATTAAGGATTTGGGATTGCCTTTGCGACTGGAATCTGATGTAAATGTAAACATGAAGCGAAGTAACCTTCAGCGAACGTATGACCAGATCATTGCAGATTTGAAAATAGCAGCAGGTTTGTTAGGTACCAGGCCATTGTATAAAACAAGACCATCTAAAGAGGCTGTATATGCTTTAATGTCCAGAACTTTTCTTTCAATGGAAAATTATGACGAAGCTGAGGTATATGCAAATCTGGCTTTGCAAATCCAATCTGATCTGATGGATTATGCTAAGATAAACAATGTAGGCACCTATCCCATTTCAAGATTCAATAGTGAGGTAATTTTTCACAGTACTTTTAGTTATGGCATATTCATCACCTCTAGACAGACTGTGGTTTCTGCTTTATATGCAGATTATGCGCCTTTGGATTGTCGGAAGTCGTTATTTTTTACAACGAATGCAAATGGTATGACCTTTAGAGGTAACTATACAGGAGATCGAAACTTATTTGCTGGATTGGCCACTGATGAATTGTATCTGATTCGTGCAGAGTGTAATGCAAGAAAGGATAAAACATCGCTTGCTTTAGCTGATCTGAATCTTCTACGGCGAAATCGCTGGAAAGGGAATTATCAGGATTTAGAGAGTATTGATCCAGAGGTCGTACTGGGATATGTATTAAAGGAGCGTAGAAAAGAGCTTCTGTTTAGAGGGCTTCGCTGGTCTGATTTGCGAAGGCTAAACAGGGACAATAGATTTGCTGTCACTTTAAACAGGACTTTGAATGCTAATACTTATACTTTGCAACCAAATGATGGAAGGTATGTTTTTCCTATTGACGAAGAAGAACTTCGCTTAAGTGAAATTGAGCAAAACCCACGCTAGGTAGAATGGGAGGTTGCCTCGCTAAGGCAACCTCTTTATTTTTATTCAAAATGACCAGATGTAACAGTGCCTGACTGGAAGGTAACACCTGTGGTTGGCAGACTCTGTCCATCAGTGCTTGGGGCCGGATTACTCCCTAATTCCCAATTTGCAGTACATAGAGTCCCACCGGGGAGGCACATATCTTCGGAATAATATTTGTAGCCCCTGGGATCATTAGGTGAAGGATAGGTCATGTCTGTCTTATAATAGGTAAAAACAGATTGTGTTTTTATCGAATAAAGACCGGCCCCTAAAGCAAGCACAGCCGCGAGAACGCCAATTGCTCCTTTTTTGATGTTGTTCATTTTATATATTAATTAATTGATTGAGGCTGTTGATGTATTTATTTTTTTCGGCTTATAATAAGGCCAAAAATTGCCAGCGTCACAAAAGCTACGTTAAACCAGATATGTTGCTGCCAGGTCATGGCGCTGATTACACCTCCACAATGACAAGGTAATTTGCTTCCGGAAAGAACCATGTAAATCAGGTAAAGGGTAAATGTGGTCATTAGTAAAAACGAAGCTTGTAGGCCCGCTTTTCTGGCGGATGGAATAATCAGTATAATACTGATGACAATTTCAATGATCGGAATTGCCCAGGCTATGATCATATGGTAACCAGCGATTAATGGGGATTTGGCCAATGTGGAAGTAAAAGACTTTATGGTTAGCAGTTTATCCGTTGCGGTATACATAAAAAGTATAATGAACGAATAAGTTATGATGTCAACTATAATTTCGCGTGTTTTGGCGGACGGACGAAAGGCCCTCTGTTTGTTTATTGTGGTTTCCATGACGTCCTTTATTGTATTTCCCTAAAAGTAAAACTGTGGTAAACTTGCCTATAACAAAATAGAAAGTCTTGCTAAGATACTTAAAAAGTTAATTCAGCCAAAGAAAGGGGGGATTAATAGAAGTGTTTTCTTAAATCCGCAATGGAAAGTATTCTTGAGCAAAAGATTTTATAAAAGTTTTGATAGCTTTTTAATAAAGTTATATTTGAACTTTAGTACCGAAACAAATTAAACCATGCAAATTAAATCATTTGAAGAGTATCAAAAAACATATCAGTATAGTGTAGATTACCCCGAGCAATTTTGGGAAGGCATTGCCAATAATTTCCAATGGAAGAAGAAATGGAACAATGTTTTGTCCTGGAATTTTTCTGAACCAAATATTAAATGGTTTGAGGGAGCAAAGCTAAACATTACTGAGAACTGTTTGGATAGGCATTTAGCAGAGAATGGAGATAAACCGGCCATTATCTGGGAACCAAATGACCCGCAAAAAGAAAGTATTACATTAAGTTATAAAATATTACACGAACAGGTTTGCCGATTTGGTAACGTGTTAAAAAAGAACGGGGTAAAAAAGGGGGATAGGGTGTGTATTTACATGCCTATGGTACCTGAACTTGCTGTAGCTGTACTGGCATGTGCCCGTATTGGTGCTGTACACTCTGTTGTATTTGGCGGTTTTTCGGCTAAATCAATTGCTGATCGTATTAATGATGCAGAATGTAAAGTGGTTATCACTGCCGATGGTGCATTTAGAGGTAATAAACAAATACAATTAAAAGAAGTTATTGATGATGCCCTGATTGGTTGCCCGACAGTAGAACGTGTAATTGTTTTAACGCATACGCGTATGGCCGTATCCATGTTGAAAGGCAGGGATGTATGGTGGGAAGATGAAATTAAATTGGTAGATACCAATTGTCCTGCTGAAGAAATGGATGCAGAAGATCTATTGTTCATTTTATATACATCAGGGTCGACAGGCAAGCCTAAAGGTGTGGTACATACCATTGGTGGATATATGGTTTATGCCGGATATACTTTCTCCAATGTATTTAATTACCAGCCGGATGAGGTATTCTTCTGTACAGCTGATATCGGCTGGATCACAGGTCACTCTTATATTGTATATGGACCTTTGTCTCAGGGGGCAACAACATTAATGTTTGAAGGTATTCCAACTTTTCCAGATGCATCAAGAATGTGGCAGGTGGTAGAAAAACATAAAGTAAACATTCTATATACTGCACCTACTGCTATCCGTTCTCTAATGAGCTTTGGAGAGCAACCTCTTGAAGGGATCGATTTGAGCTCCTTAAGGGTTTTAGGTTCGGTAGGTGAGCCAATAAATGAAGAAGCCTGGCATTGGTTTGATGAGAATATTGGAAAAAGTAAATGCCCAATAGTAGATACCTGGTGGCAGACAGAAACGGGAGGTATTATGATCTCGCCAATTGCTTATGTTACACCGACAAAACCAAGCTTTGCCACACTACCATTACCAGGTATACAGCCGATTCTGGTAGATGAACAAGGTGTAGAGATTGAAGGTAATGGTGTAAACGGGAATCTCTGCATCAAATTCCCATGGCCAGGAATGTTACGTACCACTTATGGTGATCATGAGCGGTGCAAACTAACTTATTTCTCGACTTATAAAGACCTTTATTTTACTGGTGACGGTTGCTTAAGAGACGAGGATGGTTATTACAGAATAACCGGAAGGGTAGATGACGTGATTAATGTATCTGGGCATAGAATTGGTACCGCTGAAGTGGAAAATGCAATTAATATGCATGCTGGTGTGGTAGAAAGTGCTGTTGTTGGCTATCCACATGACGTAAAGGGCCAGGGTATTTATGCTTTCGTAATTAATCCTAATGTACATAGTGATGAGGATCTTACGCGTAGGGATATTCTGCAGACGGTAACCCGTGTGATTGGTGCAATTGCTAAACCAGATAAAATATTATTTGTATCGGGCTTGCCTAAAACACGTTCAGGAAAAATTATGCGCCGTATACTGCGTAAAATTGCTGAGGGTGAAACGCAACAAATCGGTGATGTGTCGACTTTACTTGATCCTGCAGTAGTGACAGAGATCATCGAAAAAGCTGAACAGCTAAAGTAAATATCAAATCATACCTACTAAAGGATATCTCAATCTTTTAGTAGGTATTTAAGTATCTGTGTTTACCGATACAAATGCATGCCGGTTTACCGGCAAACCATACTATTTCCCTTTTACTTCAAATGTATAGTCGCTATACAATACCTCTCGCTCACTTATTCCTTGTACAATAACTTTGAATTTGCCGGTAATATCGCTGGTGTAAAATGTAAACTCTTTATTTTCATTGTTTAGTAACGTTCCATAGTTCCAGTAAATGGTAGATGGAAATGCAGGTTCGAGAGGCTCAGCATAGTCATTGATGTAAAATTCCTTTTTAGTATAGATTCCATCCATCATGATCATTCCCGGACTAATGTCAGGCTCGGTGCAGGCTTGGTAAACTACCATGCCTCCGTTACTATGATACAACTTTCCAGGTATGGGCTGTGTATTCTCAAAATCTCCAAAATGATTTATACAGTTTAGGATGTTGTAACGACAGACATAGTCACCACATCTGTTTGATCCCGATAATCTGCTTCTTATTTCAGGACGATTGCCAGATGTAATGTTTACTTCCTTTAATTGAAAAGCACTTTCATTGCTTTTTATCGAAAGAACCCTATTGTTTTGAATAGCTGAGGGAACCGACCGGAAGTTCGGTGCAAATACTTTTAGATAGCTTTTATTTAGGTTTAAATAGGGATCGTTGATTTGAAGACGATATTTCTCTTTGTCTTTATCGTTAACGAATACAAATATGGATTTTTCTTTATCGAGAACCAGATCATTGACTGGAAATTCAAATTTTCCAAAATTATCTGTAGTATATATCGCGAAGCCATTTGATTTTAATAGTCCAATCTGCACCGGCTCAACTATCGGTTTTTTCTTACCTGTGACTTGAATTGTTAAATTCGTATTGTTAAGACTTTTTATCGTATCAGTAGCGGTTGTTTTAAGAAAATCAGTCCAGGTATATCTGCTCCAACCCTTTATGAGTAATATATCTTCCATGTATACCGGATCCTCATATCCCCGGATATTGTTGTAAGGGGGGAGGTTATTGAGCTCACTGGTTAAATAAGTGTAACTCTCGATGTCTGAATTGAGTTTTGATGACAGTCGGGCATCCTGAATACATGCAATAGATACGAAACCCAGGCTATCCCGCTCATTTAATTTTATTTTTAAGGTTACTTTTTCTCTTTGTCCATATAGCTTTTGATCGGTATTTATTGTGATTTTTTGATCCGGATCATAATGAGCAAAAAACATACGGTCAGTTAAAGGGCGGCCTACGCTATCGGATATAGTTATCGTATGAAGCCCTTTAGGGACAGTTTCCAGTGGAATTTTCAATCGAAGGTCTGTACCTGTTAAAATGGTTTCGTTATAAATGAAAGTTTCTCGGAAGTTGTGTACCCTGATGAAGATAGGTCCTTTTTCTTTTGTTTTCAACTGGACCGATAATGTGTCTTTTACCAGGGCTTTAGGCACATAAATCCCCAAGCCACTGTTTAAAGCGAGGGGTAAATTGTAGGTGCTGTCGGTAAAGTTAGTGTGAAGTAATTTAACTTTATAAGTACTTCCCATTTCAGGGATGAGGAAAAAACTGCCGATTCCATTACTGTTTGTTTCAATGGTGTCTATAACCTGATCATTTTTATAGAGTTGTGCTTTAAGTGCTACAACTGCAAGTTGCTGGTCTCTGGCTTCCCAGCCTATTCGTCCCAGGTTTCCATTGATCAGATTTCCTCCCTCAGGATAAAAATGTACCTGGGCTCGTTGTTTGGTAACCGGTAAAGCAAGGTTTAAAAAACTGCTGTCTTTTCTATATATTAATTTGAGATACAGGTTTGGATCCCTTAGGTTTACTTGTTCATCAATTTTTAAGATTAGTTCACCTGAAGTATTAGTTGCCGCTTTCTTGTTAAGGTTTCCGTAACGATAGGTTACATTAACGGGGCCAGGTAAAAAACGTGCATCAGGAGTGGTGGCGCTCAGTAATACATGACTGGGCTTTTTTCCTGCAATTCCTGGTTCCAGTATTTTAACATTGGCATTAAAGGCAAGACTGGTATTTGTTTTTATAAGGATAGGTTGTATAAAACTAACATCAGGTAGGCCCTGGGTTACCCTATTGGTGCTGGCCATGAAATGATAGTTTCCGGCAAGCAAAGAGTCCGGGAGCGTCATACTGCCGTAGGCCAGGCTATTGCTCATGATGAATTTCTGTTGTTTAATAATTGTACTGTCGGCATCTCTGATGAGTGCTACAGACAAAATATTGTGTTTTGCGCTGTTTTCTTCCAGTTCGTTTAATAAATATCCGGTAAACCATACTGATTCATTGTTGGTGTAAATGTTTTTGTCGAAATGAACAAAAAGCATTGCTGACGATTTGGCGAGCCTATTTAAATAAAACTGTTTCTCTAGTGGATCTGTAAGTAGATGTGGTCTCTGCTGTCCGGATACAAGCTGGTTAAACAATAGTAAAACGCTAATGAAGAGTTGAGTCCGGTAATTCATCTAATAAAGTTAGGCTTCCAATTTTGATTCCGCAATTTTCGTTTAGTAAATAATTTGGGGAGTCGGTTGTTATTGAAGTAAATAGCATAAAAAAAGCGACTACAAATTTGTAGTCGCTTTTTTTATGCTATTTATTATACTTAGTAACCAAAAATCTGTTCTAGTGTTAATTTGGTAACTGCACCAAATTTCTGCATGTCTTCGGTTTTTACATTCTTTTCAGAAGCAACAATACAATAGTTGTAAGTTTTGTTCGCAACTTTTTGCTCATGGAATGTTTTAATATCAGCAAAAGTTAATGGTTTTAATCCCAGGTATTCGTCGATTCTTGAATCGCGGTCGAAACCCAGCTTCTGATCTGAAAAATAAGCACCAATAATGTCACCTTTCGTGATTCTGGTTGTCTCAATTGCGTTTAATGCGTTCGCTTTTGATACCTCAAAAGATTTATCAGCTCTTGGAAGTTCATTTAATAATTCATTCATTCCAACTACAGCATCATTCATTTTATCGGCCTGGCTACCAACATATGCCACCATTGCATATTCTTTGTCCTTTCTATCTGGTGAGGAGAAAACCGCAAATGTAGAATAGGCAAGGGCTTTAGATTCTCTAATCGTTTGAAATACAATGGATCCCATACCGCCACCGAAATAACTGTTGAACAAGTTTATTTTTGAAGCTAGTGCAGGGTCGTAAGTTCCACTATTGCGCAACCACCTTACTTCAGATTGTACCATGTCATAATCCGCAAAAAATACCTGGTTTGTATTGGTGCTGGTATAGCTGAATTTTTTAGCAGGAGCTTCTGGCGTAAATTCTTTTGGTAATTTATGAAGTTTGCCAATGTCTGCTGTAAAAGTACTTAACGTTTTAGGACCAAAATAAGCAATGGTATGTTTGTAATTTCCTATGTTGTGAATCAAATCTAATAACTGTTCTGAAGTAATGTTTTTAACGGCCTCATTACTTAAGGTGTAGTTAAATGGATTGTTCGCACCATATTGTGCATAGGTAGTTAAACCACTTAATATAGTGGATTTGTTTAGCTTGTTGTTTTCTCTTCCTTTTAGGATTCGGTTTTTAAGCTCAACTAAAGCCTGTTCATTAGGTTTACAGTTTGCAAAAATATGCTCTACAAGGCTTACGGCTTTATCAAAATTTTCCTGTAGTCCGCTAACAGTGATGGCTGCCGTTTCGTTTCCAACACTAAAGCTATAATTACAGGCAATGTTGTAAAACTGTTTGTTGATGTCTTCTGCGCTGTATTTATCTGTACTTAAAAAAGTAAGGTATTGAGCTGCATAAGGTAGCAACTGATAGTTCCAGGCCCCCAGGTCAAACTTATAAGTCAGACTAAAAATACTATTGTCTTTATTTTGAACAGTAATGATTTCTGCAATACCTTCTTTACCGAAACTAAGGTCTTTTTTGTAGTCTAAAAATTTAGGCGCAATTGGTTTTACCGGCATTGCATATAAGTTTTTTGCAAAGGTAGAGGTTTCAGAAGCGTTGGTGTTTACCGGCGTAATTGCAGGTTTTTCAACTTTTGCGATGCTCTTGTCTTCGCCTTTATGCTTATAAGTTACCACATAATTATCCTTAAAGAACTGATTAGCAAAATCAATAATTTGTTTTTTGGTTACTTTTGCCATTGCATCAGGTGTGTTTAGACTCTTGTTCCAGTTTACACCACGATTTAAAATGAACTCATTGGTAATTGCTTCAACACGGAAACTGTTTTTTTCAAATGCTTCTAGTAAACCTAATTTGCTGTTGGCAACAGTGGCTTTAATCAGGCTTTCATCAAAATTACCTTTTTTAAGGATACTGATTTGATCTAGTAATAATTGTTGTGCCTGTTCCAGTGTCTGACCTTGTTTAGGTTGCGCATACAAATAAAAGATTCCATAATCTTTCATTTGTTGATAACCGGTTCCAGCTGCCTGTACTTTTTGTTGTTGTTTCAAGTTGATGTCTATTAAACCCGCTTTTCCATTTGATAAAATGCTGGATATAAGGTCAAGTAACATGCTTTGAGTTGTGCTTTCTGCATAACCTCTGTATGAAATCTTTACACTCTCTGCGCTTGGTCCGTAAACATCAATTTTCTGAATTGATGTCAATGGTTTTTCTGGTGCCGGATTGTAAAGTTCAAAAGGTTTTGGCTTCATGTAGGCAAATGATTGATCAACTTTTTTAATCAGTTCATCCGGATTAAAGTCGCCGGCAAAAGCCAGGATCATATTATTTGGTACATAATACTTGTTGTAATATTTTCTGATCTCAACCAGTGAAGGATTTTTTAAATGATCGATGGTGCCGATGGTAGTTTGCTGACCATAGTTGTGTGTAGGAAAAAGTTTTTCAGATGTTTTTTCTTCCACTTTCCAGGTGTCATTATCTAAGCCTCGGTTCTTTTCCTCATAAACAGCTTCGAGCTCTGTATGAAAAATACGAAAAACAGGGCTGCGGAATCTTTCTGCTTGTAGCGCCAGGAATTGATCTGTAGCATTTGAAGGGAAATCTTCTTTATACACAGTTTCTTCATACCAGGTATGTGCATTGGTCGACTGTCCACCTATCGATTTCATCATTTTATCATACTCATTGGCAATAGAGTAGTTGGATGCTTCTCCTGATGTTTTGTCTATTTCAGCATAAATCGCTTTGCGTTTTTCAGGATCAGTAGTTCCCCGGTATTGCTCGTAAAGTGCAGATATTTTATCCAGCAATGGTTTTTCCTTAGCATAATCCAATGTGCCGAATTTTTCTGTTCCTTTAAACAACATATGTTCAAGGTAATGTGCCAGACCTGTTGCATTTTTCGGATCAGTATTACTACCTGCTCTTACAGCCAGACGAAATTCAATAATTGGTTCTTTCGTATTTGGTGATAACACTACGGTGAGACCATTTTTTAAGGTGTAAAAACGAGCTTTTGTCGGATCGTTGGTTACATACTTGTAAGTATATCCACCGGATGAGGCTGTTTTCCACTGATAAGTAGATTGGGCCATTAAGCTTGAACCGGATATAAGGAATCCGATCAGCAGCAATAGTTTGTTCTTCATGTAGAATTAATTAGTTAGTTTTTAATATTGCCATAGTCGTGAGATGGCTAATGTATTGACATCTTTCTGACTAATAAGTTACAGTTACTTATGATGAGTAACTATAATTGACCGTCAAATATAAGTTGATTGCTTAAGTTTTATAAATGAATTCTTGTACTTTTACTGCTACAAATGCCATAGGAGGTAATTGTTCTTAAAACAGGTGATTTTGGCATATTGATTTTGCTAATCAGACTACAAATTCACCCGTTGTGGTATAAAATAAGAAGTACATGAAGAATCAAAACACAAGACCCAATATTTTAGTAGTGAATGATGATGGAATTACAGCACCAGGTATTAAAAACCTGCTGGAAGTAATGATGGAGATAGGTAATGTGGTAGTTGTTGCTCCAGATGGCCCTCAGTCTGGTATGGGGCACGCCATCACAATTGGTAAGCCTTTGCGTTTTGATCGTGTAGACTTATATCCAGGTGTTGAAATGTACAAATGCTCGGGAACTCCGGTCGATTGTGTTAAACTTGCTGTTAACAAAATTTTTAAAGGGAAAAAGCCGGATTTGTGTGTGTCTGGGATTAACCATGGTTTAAATAACTCTATCAATGTGATTTACTCCGGTACCATGTCAGCGGCAGTTGAAGGTGCAATAGAAAATATTCCTTCCATTGGGTTTTCATTGGATGATTTTTCTCATCAGGCCGATTTTAGCCATTGTAAGAAATACATTAAAGTGATTTCTGAACAAGTATTGGAAAATGGACTGCCGCAGGCAACATTACTGAATGTGAACTTCCCAAAAGGTGATAACCTGAAGGGTATAAAGATTTGCAGGCAAGCCAATGCCAAATGGGCTGAAGAGTTTGATGAACGTAAGGATCCGTACGAGCGTCCATATTACTGGCTTACGGGGGTTTTTCAGAACTACGACAAAGGTGAGGATACCGATGTATGGGCTTTGGAACATGGATTTGTATCTGTAGTTCCTGTTCAGTTTGACCTTACTGCTCATCATGCTATCCCGGTGCTGAACAGTTGGACTTTTGATGTGCCAGGGGTAGTTTCGCCAATAATAGAGGAAGGTAAAAGAACGGCGGCTCCAGATGGACCTTCACTTGGCTAATCAGGATGGAAAGAAATCGATTAACGGAGATCAAGAACTCTGTGTTCATAGGATTGGGTATTGGTGTATTTGTTCCCGGTGTTTTGCTTTCAGTAGTATGGTATTTAATGCATCGGTTTGCATTTTTAGCAAAAGCTGATCTATTGCTGATCGGATGCATCGCTGTAAATGCTGTGTTTATGCACTACTTTTTTAAGCTAAATAAAGATAATATTGGAAGAGGTATTATCAGTGCCACTTTTTTGTGGGCCTTTGCATTCTTTTTTTATAAAATAAAGCAATAATGAAGTATTATTTGGTTGCAGGAGAAGCATCTGGAGATTTGCATGGTGCTAATTTAATGAAAGCATTAAAAGTAGAAGATCAAAATGCTGAATTTAGGTATTACGGCGGCGATAAAATGCAAAGTCAGGGTGGTATATTAGATAAGCACTATTCTGAGATGGCCTTTATGGGATTTACAGAGGTATTGTTAAATCTGAGGACCATTCTTAAAAATATGAAGGCTTGTAAGGCTGCAGTACTGGCTTATCAACCAGATGTACTGATTCTTATTGATTTCCCCGGTTTTAACCTGAAGATTGCGGAGTTTGCAAAAGCAAATGGTATTAAAGTTTGTTACTATATCTCGCCGAAGGTGTGGGCGTGGAACCAGAAAAGAGTACTTAAGATAAAACGGATCGTTGACAAAATGTTCTGTATTTTACCTTTTGAAGTAGACTTTTATAAAGAATGGGGCATGGCCGTAGATTACGTAGGTAATCCGTTGCTAGACGAAATTGCACAATTTACATCGGATTTAGATTTTCGTACAAAATACAATTTACAAAAGGAAGTTGTTGCCTTGCTGCCAGGTAGTCGTAAGCAGGAAATTGAGCGTTTATTACCCGATATGTTGAGTGTTACCACTAATTTTCCTGATTACCATTTTGTAGTAGCTGCAGCACCGAGTTTTGATGAAAGTTATTACCGGCAATTTATCAAGACTGATAATGTTACCCTGGTATTTGCACAGACTTATAATCTGCTCACAATAGCAAAAGCTGCAATTGTGGCTTCTGGTACTGCAACGCTGGAAACCGCTTTGTTTCATGTGCCCCAGGTAGTGGTGTATCGTGGTGGAGCTATTTCTGTAGCCATCGCAAGAGCATTGGTGAAAATCAGGTTTATATCACTGGTTAATTTAATTATGGATAGGAAAGTTGTGACTGAGCTTATTCAAAACGATTGCAATACCGGGAACATCACCCAGGAATTAAGTCATGTTTTAAGTGGCGAGGGAAGAACTCAGATGATGAACGACTACAAAGAATTGTCAGGTAAAATGGGAACGGCCGGAGCCTCTGAACGAACTGCTAAGCTTATCCAGTCCTATCTGAAAAATTAAATCTTTTAAACCATTATACACCGTTCACCTGCAAGTAAATTTCTGCATTGCTCATCTTTTTCAGGAATATTGACTTGTTCCAGCTCTTTCCGATATTGGCGTCTGATATCTTTTCGTTCTTTAGCCTCAATAAAGCGTCTTACCTGTTCTTTATTTTCCAGAATTAATCCGGGAACCTGTACAGGTAGGTTTTGTTCATCTTTGGCAACCATGGTAAAGTAGCAGGTATTAGTATGTTTAAGCTTGTTGGTTTTAATGTTCTCTGAAACAACTCTTATGCCAACCACAACAGATGTATTTCCAACGTAATTAATAGAAGCCATTAAAGAAACCAATTCTCCTACTTCAACAGGAGCCAGGAAGTTTACAGTATCAATAGAGGCGGTCACACAATAATTCCCAGCATGTTTGGCTGCGCAAACGTAAGCTACTTTATCCATTAATGAGAGCAGTGTACCACCATGTATTTTTCCGCCGAAATTTGCATACGCAGGTATCATTAGTTCTGTTAAAACGGTTTCAGAGTAACTGACAGGTTTGTAATTACTTGTGGAGCTTGGTTGGTCGGTTTTGTTCATATTGTAGGTGAACTATTGGAAATATTAATGTTTATTTAGCCTGGCTTCTTCAAGATCAAGATTGTCCTCCATGTCCCTCATCACTTCATGATCATATTTTTTTGCCGCTTTCATTTTCTTTAGCCCTTTTCTTCTAAGTGCAATTAGCTCAAGCATGATTTTTCTGTAAAGTTTTCGGACAGAAACGACCTCTTCTTTTTGTGTTTGTTCTATTAAGGTCCTTTCTGTTGCTTTTATACTTCGTTCAAGTTGTTCTTTAATACGTGAAATTGTCTCGTACTGGCTCATTTCCGTACTATACTTGTCATTGAGATAGCTCACACATTCTTTGGCTAGTTGTAAGCGGATCGATTCTATCTGTTCGTCTTCAGGGATATGTTCATCTACCTCTTCTACTTTTAATAATTTTAGAAAAATAGGTAGGGTTAAGCCCTGGAATACCAATGTTACCAGTATCACAATAAAAGTGATAAAAAGAATCATGTTACGATGAGGAAAAGGTTCACCAGTGTTTAATGTTAAGGGAATTGCCAATGCAGAAGCAAGCGAAACAACACCGCGCATACCGGCCCAGCCGATAATGAAAGGAAGTTTTAAACCTGGGCTTTTTTCTTTTTTTCTAATCCGTGGGCTTAAAATTCGGGGAATAAAAGCCGAGGCATAAACTAATATGATACGGAGTATAATTACAATTGCACTGATAATTAATGCATATTTAATTGCTTCCTCCATTGAATAGCCTTCAAGCCCAGCTACAATGACAGGTAGTTCCAGACCAATAAGGATAAATACAAAACCATTCAAGAGAAAACCTACAGTCGCCCATACTTCTTTTCCTTGTATACGGGTATGATAGTCGAGAAAATCTCCGGACCGGAATGACAAAAATAATCCGCCGCTAACTACCGCCAGTACACCTGACCAATGAAATTCCTCTGCAACAATGTACATGAGGTAAGGAGCAATGAGTGTAATAGGCGTGGTAATGCTCGACGATTTAGCCCAGTATCTGAGTACAAAATAGAGTAGGTGTGCAATTACAAGGCCCACTACTACCCCCATTACAGCCAGAATTAAGAAGTCAGTAGCTGCGTCCTGTAATACAAATTTGCCGGTTAGTATAGCGGCCAGAGCAAATCTAAAGACTGTTAAGGATGCTGCGTCATTTACCAGGCTTTCTCCCTCTAGTATAGTTAATCCTCTCTTTGGCATATTCACACCTTTTAATACTGATGTTGCAGCAACAGCATCTGGAGGGGATATAATACCTCCAAGTAAAAAACCAAATGCTAATGTAAATCCTGGAATAATACTGACAGAAAAATAGGCGATAGCCAGTGATGTGATTAAGACCAGGGCAAAACCCAGGGAAAAGATAGATCGTCTCCATTTCCAGAACTCATGCCAGGAAGTGTACCAGGCTGCTTCAAACAAAAGGGGAGGTAGAAAAATAAGGAATACAATATCAGGATTGATATTGATCACTGGCATACCTGGAATAAAGCTTATTCCCAGACCACCGATAACAAGAAAAATGGGATAAGATATTTTCCAGCGCTGACTCAGTAAAAAAAGCAAAGCCATGGCAAAAAATAAAGCCAATATTAAAAGCAGGTTAGCATGAATCATATTTTAAAAATAACAATAAATTGTTCTTTCTTTTTATTCTTTTTTAAGGAAACAACAATTAAAATAACTAGTCTCTTGATAGTAAGGGAGGGATGTTAATCTGTTTTGAATTTTCAATGCAAATTTGCGGACATTAATTCTGGCATGATTATCTTTGTTTGTTAAATGATTATTCATTTCAGCCATGCCCAACAATTCCAATGATTACTATTTAACTGAGGTAGATAAGTGTCCCGAATCAATTTATTGTATGCATGATCTGATGGGGGAACAAGGAATTTCGTATCATCAACATAACAAAGGACAGTTTTTATATACTGAAGGAGGGTTGGTACATGTGCTTACTGATGAAAAGACTTTCTTTTTGCCAGCCAGGCATTATATGTGGATTGCCCCGGGCATAGCGCACAGCATACATCCTGGGTCGGCAGATGTAATCATGAGGAACCTTTATTTTCCTGTTGAAGCAGATGAAAACTCTTTTTTCAGTAATACTGCTATTTATCCTGTAAATGAACTGCTTTTGCAGATGATCATTTATAGCAATCGATGGACAGGAGATATCAGTCCTGATCAGTTGAATTCGTTCCGTTTTGCACTTGCATTAAAGTCTGTTTTGCCTGATATCAGCAAGTATAACCTTCCTTTGGCTTTGCCATATCCACAAGATAGAAGATTAGGGTTAGTAATCCAGTTTATGGAATTGAGTCTTGATGATACCATTGTATTTCCTGAACTGGCGAAGAGATTTGGTTTCAGCGAACGAAGTTTGTCCCGGCTGTTTCAGAATGATGTTGGTATGTCTTTTATTCAATACTATACCTTGCAGCGGATGATGCGGGCGCTAAAACTTTTATTGGAAGATAAATTGTCTGTGAAAGAGGTTGCTGCCCGTGTAGGTTACAATAGTATACCTACTTTCAGTACTACGTTTTATAAAATCCTTGGGATAAGGCCTTCAGACTACGTAAAGAAGAAGGGGGTGTTGAGTTAAAATTATTCCTGAGCGTAGGGGTAAACCTAAAACTGGTTGTCATAATGGAAAACCAAATCTCATGAATATAAAAGTTTTCCCGATTCTTATCCTCGTATTTTTACTACAAGGTATGCGTGTTCAGGCTCAGCATAAAGATTCAACGAATTTAAATAACCGGGTACTCACCGAAGTACTTAAAGGTACAGTGATAGATAAAGGTACCAGATTGCCATTGTCTGGTGTAACCATCAGGCTAATTTCAAATCCGGCCGTTATGCCCTCTAGTACTGACCATAATGGAGTATTTCGTTTAACAGGAGTACCTTTGGGGCGCCAGGTATTACAAGCTAGTATTACAGGTTATAAACAAGTTGTGCTTTCAGAACTGTTGATTAGCAGTGGAAAGGAAAATGTCTTGAGCCTGGAAATGGAACCACAAACGAATAACCTCAACGAGGTGGTTGTTAATGCCAATTCAGGAAAGAAACCGCTGAATCAGATGGCGATGACTAGCGGACGTTCTTTTTCTCCGGAGGAAACGAACCGTTATGCAGGTGCCTTTTTCGATCCGGCTAGAATGGCGCAAAGTTTTCCGGGAGTAGTTGCTGGTGGTGATGATAATGAAATTATAGTAAGAGGGAACTCACCGAAAAGTTTGCAATGGCGACTGGAGGGTATAGAAATTGTAAACCCTAATCATTTTGGGAGTGAGGGCGCGTCTGGTGGAGGTATAAGCATGATCAATACGACGGTGTTAAGCACTTCTGATTTTTACACCGGAGGGCTGGCCGCTGAATATGGTAATGCTATTTCAGGTGTTTTCGATTTAAAATTTAGAAAAGGTAATACTGATAAACGCGAATATGCTTTTAATATCGGTGTGTTGGGAGCCGGAGCCACACTGGAGGGGCCATTTAAAAAAGGTGGAAATGCATCATATCTGGTTAGTTATAGGTATTCTTCACTTAGTTTATTGGAAAAAGTGGGCGTAGAGGTTTCGGACGCCGGTACCCCAAAATATCAGGATTTGTCATTTAATTTTGTGTTTCCCACACAAAAAGCAGGTACTTTTTCTTTGTTTGGTATAGGTGGGTTAGGTAAAATTGATAAGATCGCCGAAAGAGATTATACAAAATGGGAAGAAAGATTTGATGGTTTCGATATGAAATTAGGTTTTAATGCAGGAAGTGCAGGATTAAAACATCTTTACATTGCAAGTAATAAACTTTATTTTAACAATATCATTTCTATGTCGGCCAGCCAGAGTTTCAATACTACAGACACCCTGACTAAAAGTTATGTGCCGGGTCGTGACCATAAAGACGAATATACCAATACTGCAATCCGATATGCGGGAAGTTTAAATTACAAGATGAACAGTACTAACACCATTAGGGCTGGGGTAAATGCAAGTTTACTGAAATACAATTTATACGCTTTAAGTTACGATATGGAGTTACAGGGGTTAAAAGAATTAATCAACCAAAAGGGTAGTACGAGTAGCTATGATGCATTTATTCAGCATAAAGCTGAATTGACAAGTAAGCTAACTTTAAACACGGGTGTCCACGCTAATTATTTTATTCTGAGTAAGACCTGGAGTGTAGAACCCCGATTAGGGTTAAACTGGCAGGCTTCTCCAGATCAATTGGTATCTTTCGGAGCCGGTTTGTATAATCGTCTTGAACCGCTTTCTTATTATTTTGCGAAGAGTGCGGATGGTTCTGGGGGCGAACAACCAGCAAATTCATTGTCGCCAACAAAGTCTGCGCAGGCAGTGTTAGGCTATGAAAAATTGTTTGGTGGAAACTTTAAATTTAAAACAGAAGTGTATTACCAACATTTGTATGATGTTCCGGTATCCGTAGATCCTGATATCAATTTCTCTTTGCTCAATGTTTCCGATAATTCGGCGATTGGCTCTTCTGCTTACCGTCAACTGGTTAATAAGGGAACTGGTAAAAACTATGGACTGGAGTTTTCACTTGAAAAATCGTTGAGTAAAGGTTATTACTTTATTGCTACTTCTTCTTTGTTTGATTCTAAGTTTAAGGCCTTGAGTGGAAAGGAGTTTAATACAACTTTTAATACCCGTTATGTAGGTAATTTATTGGCGGGAAAGGAATGGATTGCTGGAAAGAAAAAGAACAACATATTTGGATTGAACGCAAAACTGATATATGCGGGAGGAAGAAAGTATTCTCCGATTCTTGTTGATGAGTCTTTCCGTTTAGACGAGGAGGTTATTGATCAGAATAAGGTCAATACATTAACTGCAGACCCTTATGTGAGAGTTGATTTTTCTTCGAGTTATCGCATCAACAGTAAAAGAGTGAGTCATTTGATTATCCTTGATATTCAGAACCTTTTAAACCGTGAAAATACAGTAGGAATGCATTACAATTTCAGTAAGCGAATTATAGAGCCTGAAAAGTGGAGTGGTATTATTCCGACGATTAATTATAGGATTGAATTCTAAGGGCTTTGTAGTGGGGGGAGAAGGATTCGAACCTTCGAAGTCTTGCGACAACAGAGTTACAGTCTGTCCCATTTGGCCACTCTGGTATCCCCCCATTCACAATTTCAAATAAAAAAGCTTCAGGTTTTTCTGAAGCTTTTCAGGGTGGAGAATATCGGATTCGAACCGATCACCTCTTCACTGCCAGCGAAGCGCTCTAGCCAAATGAGCTAATCCCCCTTATTGCTACTGGTAGTCAGTACCAGCATGGGGCAAAAGTAATTAATTTTAGAAACCCTGCAAACTAAATATTGAAATATTGCTTTATGAGTTTTAATTAATGTTTTAACCGTCACGTTTTAAGTGGGTTGTCAAAGATGATTTTATTTCTTTCCTGATCTTAATTCGGAAAGAATGTTTGTTAATATCTCATTTCTTTTAACGGATGCCTTATACATATTGTTAAATAAGACGAAAAATAAGACAAGCACTGCTATTCCTAATAGAATTGGTAAAAAGGCGAAGAATGGGAGTAAGGACATAATTTAGATTTTTGGTTAATTTAAAGTTATAAAAAAAACAGGTAGTACTTTAATTGTTGCGTATTTTTGGGGCATTATACTCATTTCATAAGTAGATGAGTAGGTTTAACTATTTTCAATACGATTTATATTGTACTCAAAAGATCAGGCATCACAAATAAAGCAGGAATTCTGGACAACATTTGGTCAGTACATTGCTCCACAGCTATCTGCGGAAGGTTTAAAAATTAACTGGATAAATTATAAAACAGGAATAAAGAACTTGTATTTTAAAATGCAGGTCGATAACAAACGGGCGTCAATAGCGATAGAGCTTACACATGCAGATGCAGGTGTACGGGAGCTTCTATTTGAACAATTTACGGAGTTTAAAAAGCTGTTTGAAAGCCAAATGGATGAAGAATGGGATTGGGAGCTTTCTGCAAACGACGAGTATGGTAAAAGTATTAGCAGGATTTATAAAGTATTGCCCGATGTCAGTATCTTTCGAAAAGAAGACTGGCCCGCGCTTATTTCATTTTTTAAACCCAGGATGATTGCGCTCGATGAATTTTGGAATGATGCACAACATAGTTTTGAGGTGTTTAAGTAAAAATGTAAAATAGTAATGAATAGACAGTATTTAAATACCGTACGTAAATTTTACCCCTCAGCATATGCTACTGAGGTTGCAATGGATAGATTATTGGACGCGGTAGAGTCAAAATTAGGCTTAAAAGCAGGGCAGTTGATGTATGCCGACAGTATATGTTGTGATGATGTAAACATTATCCAATATCCAGCTAGGGCATATGAGATGCTTGGGCCTTTTAAGATGGGTGGATTAAGTGGGTTCCCTTTTGCCGGAATTACTGGTATGAATGCTTTTGCAAACCACGTACCTGAGGACGGGGCAGTAGTTATTTTTTATGCTCCGCACATTGGGATTACCAAGGACGGTAAAATCGGCGAAATTCATCGTATTGGACAATCGACTAATTCTCCCTGTTGTGGTGCAGCAAGGGGAGCATTGGATAAATTGTTGAAAAATGAGATTTTACAGGATGACATTACTGCGCTGGATTATCAAATGAATGCCATAGAGCAAATCTTTTTACGTAATGAAAAGCGGATTAAGGAAGCGGAAAATCCACTTTTTGAAGCTACAGAAGTTATGTACGAAGCTATTGAACAACGCGTCAATATCTTGATTTCTAAAACTGATTATCCGTGCAGGCACTTGATTGTTGCGGGTGGAATTTTTATCAATGGAGATAAAGATATGGGCTCATATTGTGATTACAGACGTTTTGAATATCTCAACCTCGAAACTGGGCAGCGTTCGGACTGGATGAAGAACTTTTAATAAAATCGGTTATATTGCAGGGCTATGATTTTTAAATATATAAAACAACTTCTTTTCGCTCTTTCTTTCCTTTTCCTGAGTAGTATTTATTCAAATGCTCAGTCTCAAACAAAAACCACTTTTACCGGGGCGAAAGCTATATTGAAGCATTATAAAGCTTTGTATGTGCTCAATAATGGTGATGAAAAGAGAATCAACGGCCTTCTACGTAACATCAAAAACGCATTGGAAGATCCCCGCTTAAAAGGCAAGCTGGAAATTGAACTTATTGTTTTTGGTGATGGCGTTGTATTGTATGATAAAAACAGTGCTTATCAGGAAAAACTAAAGGATTTAGAATCCAGAGGTGTGCTATTGGCTCAGTGTGAAAATACACTCAAAGAACGTAAGATTGATAAAAGCACATTGTATGATTTTGTGAATTTTGTTCCAAGTGGAAATGGCGAAATGATCATCAGACAGCAACAAGGTTGGGCCGTAATCCATCCGTAAATTGTTGTTTAATGAATTTATGGCAAAATTGTTGCTGTTAACAAGCTGAATTTAAACGTAAAACAAAATTAGTTATGATTAAAAGGGTGCATGTTCTTGAAGATGATGAAGATATCAGATACATTATTGGGGTTTTACTAAAGGATGAAGGTTATGAACTTCAGCTTTCATCGTCATTTGATGAACTGAAAAGTAAGCTGAAAGATTCCGTTCCTGACTTGTTTATTTTAGATGTAATGTTACCTGATGGCGATGGTACAGACATTTGCACAGATTTGAAAACGGATGTGTTTACTAAACATATTCCAATCATCGTGATGTCTGCAAATGATAAAAATAAAGCTAAGAGTATAGCGGCAGGGGCAGACGATTACATTAGCAAACCGTTTGATATTGATTATATCGTGAACCGGATTAATAAGCTGTTAGTGAACTAAAACTTTCTTGATCTATAGATATAGCCCGGCGAATAGTCGGGCTTTTTAGTTTTGGAATACTTCATTAACAATCGCTTGTGCCAGATGTTTAGAATTGTTGATTAACTTTACCTGATCTTACTTTAGTAAGGAGCTGCTAAATAGTGATGCACAGAAAATATGTCCGTTTAAGCTGGAGATCTGATTTGTCAATTTAAATAGTATAATAGAAAGTAACAATATATGATTTCGTATGAATCACTTGCCGATTTAAAACTCATCAACCTGATTAAATCAGGCGATGAAATGGCATTTGATGAAACTTATAAAAGGTATTGGAGGAAATTGTACAGTGAAGCTTATAAGCGATTGAGAAACGCGGAGTTATGTGAGGAAGTAATTCAGGATGTTTTTGCAGATTTTTGGGTAAAGCGAGAACAGAAAGAAATTGAACAATTATTTCCTTACCTTGTTACGGCTGTGCGCTACCAGGTATATATGCTTTATAAAAAAGGAAAATCTATGCCGGTATTTGAAGAACCATTGGAACATATGGCTCAGGAGTCTTTACAGGCAGATTCCTTATTTTATGAGAAGGAACTTAAAGAAAGTATAAATGTCTGGCTTGATTTACAGCCCGAAAAACGTAGGGAAATATTCAACATGCGATTTATGCAAGACTTAAGTACTAAAGAGATTGCTGAAATCCTGGGGATTTCTCAAAAGACAGTGCAAAATCAATTACTTACAGCTACTGCCAGTTTGCGTAATGCTCTGGGAAAAGTTGTAACGATCTCTGCAATTGTTATGGCATTAAAACAACATTAAAAAAATATTTTTAAATGGCATAGGAGATTTTGCTTTTATACTATACTGTATATAAAAGGATTTTATTTTATGGCTCATCCTACAAAAAAGGAATTTCTTGAACTAACTGGTAGATACCTGGAAGGAACTACTTCAAAAGACGAAGCTAGGATCATTGAAGCTTATTACGAGCTTTTTTCCGACCAACCAGAAATAATGGAAAGGATAGAGACATTTGGTCTTACTCCTGTTGAACAAAAAATAAAACAGGGAATTCGCAACAGAATAGAAGAACTGGAAGCTATCCCTGAAAGGAAGACTGTAACCAGCATTACGAAAATGTGGTATCGGATTTCTGCTGCTGCGGTTTTGTTGATCTCAATGAGTGTGGGTTTGTATTTTTACCTTGGTCAGTCGGCAAAATATAGTGCAATGCACATACAAGCAAAGAATGATATTGCCCCAGGCACTAATAAAGCAATATTAACATTAGCCGATGGAAAAAAAATCATGCTTGCTGATGTATCCGAAGGAGAGGTTGCGTTGCAATCTGGAATAATCATTTCCAAAAATAAATCAGGAGAATTGGTTTATAGTGTGTCTGCAGATGTGAAAGGTAATAATTCTTCTGGATTAAATACCATTAGTACTCCGAGGGGAGGTCAGTATCAGGTAAGATTTGCTGATGGAACAATGGTTTGGTTAAATGCTGAATCGACTATTAAGTTCCCTTCATCGTTTTCGGGGTTAAAGGAAAGGATCGTTGAGTTGAATGGAGAAGCGTATTTTGAAGTTGCAAAGGTAATGATGATCAATGAGAAAGACAAAGAACATAGAATGCCATTCATTGTTAAAAGCCGAAGACAACTAGTTGAAGTAATGGGCACTCATTTTAACATTCAGAATTATTCAGATCAAAAGCTTATAAAAACGACTTTACTGGAGGGAGCTGTTCAGGTTTCTGCCTTAAATACCTCACCGGGAAATACTGTGATTTTAAAACCCAATCAGCAGTCGGTATTAATAGATAAGAAGTTGCAGGTGTCTGAAGTTGATGTCGAAGAGACTGTCGCATGGAAATCTGGTCTTTTTATGTTTAATGAAGAAAATCTGGAAAGTATCATGCAGAAAATTGCCAGATGGTATAACGTGGACATAAGATTTGATGATGATGCTTTAAAAAGTAAGGTATTTAGTGGCAGTTTTTCACGTTTTACTAATGTTTCAAAAGTTTTGCAAAAAATTGAATTAACACGTGCGGCCAGATTTGATGTTAAAGACGGCGTAATCACATTGTATAAATATTAATAGGAACTGCTTTAAGCTTTTCGGAGATAAACTAATCAACTAAACCAATAACCAATATGAGGAAAAACTACAAAAAAGACCCATGATGTGAATGCATCAGATTTCCATAAAAAACCAGCATCAGACGGCCATCCGATGCTGGTAAATAGTCTGGAATGTTATTAATAAATTTTAAGGATTATCAACTTTACCAAACCAATCAAATGTATAAAAATTATATCAGAACCTTAAATGGTGTGCAGCATTGCGTACCTAAAATTCTGCTTGTTATGCGGTTAACTACCATTTTAATACTACTTACTGTAATGCAGGTTAGCGCAACTAGTTTTGCGCAAAAGGTTACTTTAAGCCAAAAAAACACTACGCTTAACCAGGTGTTCAGAGAAATCCGAAAGCAAACTGGTTATAATGTATTCTGGGAACGTGATGTTTTAAAAGGATCGGCAACGGTTAATGCAGAATTTAAGAATGCTTCATTAGATCAGGTAATGGATAAATGCCTGGAAGGTAGAGCGCTTACTTTTACGATTCAGGATAATACCATTGTAATCCAGAAAAAGGAGAAGTCGATTATCGATAAAGTAATGGACTACCTTACTGTGATCGATATCAGAGGAAAGGTTCTGGATGAAAATGACAGGCCGCTTCCTGGAGCTACAGTAAAAGTAAAAGGAGGTACTAAAATAGCTTTGACCAATGCGAACGGCGAGTTTGTATTACAGGGTGTACCGGAAAATGCTGTTTTGGTGGTTTCCTATCTGGGATATGAAGGAAAGGAAGTCGCTGCTACTGGAGGTAGTCTTTCTGTTCGTTTAATACCCGCTTCTCAAAGTCTGGTGCAGGTTTCCATTATTTCTACAGGATATCAGACACTGAAAAAATCGCAATTGACAGGTGCGTATGCTAGTGTTGACAGAGATACTTATCAACAAAGTGTTCCTGTGGCGGGAAATATTGTCGATAACCTGGAAGGGCGTTTGTCGGGATTAATGTTAAACATCAATCAGTCCAGAAACTCCTGGTCTGATCCCGGTAACACCAGCCCATTTGTAATCAGAGGTGTTTCCACTTTTCAAGCGATTAAAAAGCCGCTTATTGTATTAAATGGTTACCCTACGGAAGTGGATATTGAATCTATAAATCCCTATGACATCGAGTCTGTCACAATCCTTAAGGACGCTGCGTCTGCAGCAATTTATGGGGTTCGTGCATCCAATGGTGTTGTTGTGATCAATACGCGTAAAGGAACGCTTGGAAAACCTAAAGTTCATTTCACTACGGCTTTTACATTTAGGCCCAAACCAAATTTTAATAAATTAAACCTTGCAAAAGGGCGTGATTATGTAGCTTTTGAGCAAGCTCAGGGAATAAATAATATCGAAAATCAATTCTATTCTAAGGATTACATCGATATGGTAAATGGAACTTATACACCGGTTTTTAGCATTACGGATGATTTGTATAGTGGGAAGATTAGCCAGGAGGAAGCGGACCGGTTGTTTAACGAAGTTGCCGCATATGATAATACCGAGGATTATAAAAAGCTGTTTATTCAAAATCAGTTGTACCAAACTTATGATTTCAACGTAAGCGGGGGTGGTGTAGCTTCAACTTATTTTTTTGGTATAAACCATCAGAATAATCAAGGGTCTGATAAATTTTCCGGTTACAATAAGACGAATATCAATTACAGGGGGACTTTTGAATTTTCAAAGCGCGTAAATCTGGATGTGCAGACGATTTACTCAAATAGTAAAAGTAAGCGTGTACCTATTCCTGATTTTAAGTCATTTAAGCCATATCAACATTTTCTTGATGGAGCTGGTAAATCTATATCAAGTTATTTCGCCCCATATAATGAATCTTATTTTGGGATAGGTGAGAGTACTGGTACCATTAGTGCCGCAAGGAATGAAGAAAATATGACTTTGGGTTTGTATGATGAAATGTATTATCCATACCAGGAAATGTTTGAATCCAGCAGCAAGACCGACAACAGTAATTACCGCGCTCAGGCAAATCTAAAGGTGAAGTTAATTGAAGGGGTAAATCTGGAAATGGGTGGAGCATTTGAAAAGCAAGTAACAAAGTTTGTTGATCTGGCTTCCGAAAATGCTTACCAAACCCGAATTATGTTGAATTATTTCGCAAGTGCAGACCCTTCCACAGGAAGGCCGGTATTTGGAATTCCTCAGGGTGGTGTAAAAAGGGCTACAGATAGTGACGTTTCTGCATATACCTTAAGAGCTCAGCTAACCTATAACAAGCTGCTGTCTGAAAAACATGACCTGTCATTTTTGGCAGGTGTGGAACAAAGAAAAAATCTAAGTTCCAGCCGTCTGAATACGGTGTTTGGTTATAACGGGAATACTTTAACCATTAAACCTACGGATTTAAGTCTGTTGGGGAATTATAATTATTATCCAGAGTACAATGATATCATTGTTTCCGGGTTAAGCGGTATCGTTTTTGATCAAACTACCTTTGAGCAATTTTTTAATGAAAGGTATGGAGATGACCGATTCCTGTCTTACTATGCAAATGGAGCTTATACTTATAATGATAAATATAGTCTCACGGGAAGTTTAAGAATTGATCAGTCGAACCTGTTTGGTACAGATAGTAAATTCCGTTACACACCACTATGGTCTGCAGGTTTTGCCTGGAATATGAGAAACGAGGAATTTTTAAAGAATGTTAACTGGATTGATGAATTAAAGATACGTGTGGCAGCGGGATATAATGGGAATATAAAGAAAGGTAGCGGCCCATTTAATATTCTTCAAAGTTCCATTAACAGCTATGTGCCTAATCCTGTTGTAGGTTATACAATTTCTGCACCCCGCAATAACCAGTTGAGATGGGAGAAAACACTTAACTTTAATACAGGGGTTGATTTTGGACTCTTCGCTGGAAAACTTTCTGGTACGGTAGACTATTATATTAAACGTGGTGAAGACATTTTTTCAGCAATTGAATCTGATCCGACATTGGGTGTTAGTAATTTGCTGACAAATAACGCGTCTGTAGAAAATAGAGGAATTGATCTAAGTTTATCTTCTTTAAATATCCGGACTAGAAAGTTTTTCTGGAAAACACAGGTTACAGGATCTTTTAATTCCAGTAAAGTACTTAAAGTAAAAAATACATACAGAGGATTTTACAACTTTACTCGTGCGGGAGGTGCTGAAAATATTGAGGGACATCCGATGAATTCTGTACTTACATTGGATTATGCTGGGTTGAATGAACTGGGACAGCCTATGGTTAGAGATGGAAATGGTAACCTGGTTGTATTAGGTTATACCCCTCAGGTGGATATCCCATTCAGTGCTTTAAAATTTGCAGGTACGAATGATCCTAAATATGCATTAGGGTTTAACAATCAGTTTGGATTTGGGAATTTTAGTTTGTCTGCTTTAATGATGTATTACGGCGGACACGTAGCGCTCATTGCGCCACCTTCAGTGTATGGTGAACGCCCGTTAAATGGGATTCAAAATCTTTGGAAAAAGGCTGGAGACGAGAATACAACCAATATACCAGGATTTGGCGGGGCTTATGGTACTCCTGAGTACATTCAAACCAGAGCCGGGTATCAATATGCACAGCAATTTGTACGTAAGATGGATTATATAGCGCTTAGAAATGTAACGTTGACTTATAATGTGAATAACAAAATTGCTCAAAAGCTGGGGCTGAGCAATACTAAGTTTATTTTGCAGGTACAGAACCCAGCTAAATATGTATTTAGTGGAAATGATATTGATCCGGAGACACTTGATTACATCTCGGGAACGAGGGGTTTACCTGTAGTGCCATCTTATACTTTCTCTCTTTCTACAAACTTTTAGTATTGATCTTATAAAACGAACCGAAAATGAAACTAAGCAGCTTAATATATACCATAATGATACCGGCAATGTTTTCGGTATCTTGTAAAAAGTTTTTAGATGTGAAACCTAAAGGGGTAATCATCGCGGAAACTATTAATGATTATCAGGGACTTTTAAACTCCCAGTTTGTGCTAAACTCTTTTGGATTAAATACACCAATCATTTTTCCGACAGATGACATAATGGATCCTACTTTTAACCTGCAAAGTCAGACTTCCCCAAAAGGTAATATGTATTTCTGGACAGCATATATCAACAATTCCAGTGTACGACCCGATTTATGGGCAGATATGTATAGTAGTATTGCAAATTTAAACGTAGTTACTGAGGGGGTACTTTCGGCTATAGATGGCACGCCACTTCAAAAACGACAGCTCTATGCAGAAGCAATGGTTGCCAAAGTATTTAACTATGTGCACTTATTGTCATTCTTTTCCCCCGCATATAGTAAAAGTACTGCTGGAAGTGACTATGGTGTACCTTATATTACCAGTACAGATGTCAGTGCCACTGTACCGGAAAGATTGTCCTTACAGGCTTGCTACGACCAGTTGATAAAAGATGTTGTTAACGCTATTCCTGATTTACCCGAAGAGAATTTAAACAATACCCGGGTTACAAAAAGTGCGGCCTATGGTATGTTGACCAGAATTTATATGAGTATGGGAGACTATGTTAACGCTTCGAAATACGCTGATCTGGTACTTGGTTCTGATAAAGCGACAATATTAAATTACAATAATTATGTAGGTGGAAAACTTCCGGCAACCAATAGCAATGCTGAAGAACTTTGGGTAAAATATTGTAACAATTCAAGTTTTCGCTATTCGGACGAACTTTTATCTCAATATGACAGGGCGAATGATTTACGTATCACGTTTCTGGCAACTACAAAAGCTGATGGGATCTATTATGGTAGTCAGACTTATAACCCTAACCGGGGAATCACCTATGCTGAAATTTATCTCGACAAAGCTGAATGCCTGGCGAGGGCAGGAGATTTTAACGGAGCCTTGGACATCGTAAACAATACCATAAGGAAAAACAGGTTTACTCCTTCGAAATATACTCCGCTTGCAGCGACCAACACAGAAACAGGAATTAAAGCTGTATTGGAGGAACGGAGAAGAGAACTTGCCTTTAAAGGTTTGCGATGGATAGATATGAAACGATTGGATAAGGACGGACGCATGCCTGCTGTAAAACGTGTAGCGAAAGATGGAACTACCGTTTTGGCAACGCTCATGCCTGGAAGTTTGGCTTACACTTTCCAGATCCCTTTAATGGTACAGAGCTTCAATGCGGACATGCCCTTGAATAAAAGATAAATTTAAAATCATAAAATAACAACTATGAAAACCATAAAAATGAAATGGATAGGGCTTGCTTTTGCCTGTTTTTTCCCAACAATGGGCTTTGCCCAGCAAGTTTTTACCATATCGGGTAAGATTGGAAACTTAAACCGTCCGGCAAAATTGTACCTAAGCTATTATCTATATGAAAAACAAAAGATGGTACGTGATTCCGTACCATTAAAAAATGGTTCGTTTAATTTTAAAGGAATTGCGGTAAAGGAGCCGCTTACGGTGGAACTTGTACTGAGTCATGATGGATCTACAATGAGAACCTTGAGCGATAAGTCGTATGCTATTGATGAAACGTTGGATCATATGGACAAGCTAAATATCTATGTAGAAAATGGAGTTAATATACTCACATCAAAGGACTCGTTAAATAATGCTGTAATTGGTTTGTCGAATATTGAACGGGAAAGAAGGCTGTTTGTTGATTTTGTAAAAACTACAAAAGATCAGATGATAAAGCTTAATGATGAATGGAAAAATTTGTCTAAAGCAAAAAGGGCTGACGAAGATATTGATGAGACAAAATACATACAAACATTGAATCTACTTTTTGAAGCAGAAAAAGAGTACAGCGAGCAATGTATACTTTTTGCTAAAAAATATCCGGCTAAATTTTATGCTGGTGTGGCTTTGCGAAATGTATTCATAGGGGCTGACGGTCGATCGGGCAGGATTGAAGATGAACGCTTATTTAGAGATGCGCAGCTTGTTAAGGCGGCTTATGCAGGACTATCACCTGATGTAAAAAAGTTAAGGCCTGCTGAAGCCATCAGATACAACTATACGGAGACATTGCAAAAAAAGAAAGTAAATATAAAAGCGACTAATTTTGTGCAGCATACAGCTGACGGAAAGGCTGTAGGTTTAACGGATTTTAAAGGCAAATATGTATTTGTAGATTTCTGGGCATCCTGGTGTGGCCCTTGTCGTGGTGAAAATCCCAATGTGTTAAGAGCTTATAACATGTACAAAAGTGCTGGCTTGGATATCCTTGGAGTATCATTTGATGACAAGAAAGAAGCCTGGTTAAAAGCGGTTGAGGAAGATGGTATGCCCTGGACACAAATTAGTGCACTTAAAGGGTTTGAAAATGACGCTGCCAAAATCTATAACATTCAGGGAATTCCTTCTAGTCTACTGATTAATCCCGAGGGGGAGATCATTGCTTACGATTTGAGAGGTCTAAACCTGGAGAAAAAGCTTGCGGAGATTTTTAAAAAGTAGTAAACTAGTTTAATGTAAATATGAAGTCCACTTCATCAGAATTGCCTACGTAAAATTTCAGGGTGGATTTAGGTGATTTTATTAAAGGTGCAATTGGAGATATCAAATCTGAGAATTGCACCTTTAAGATATCCATATCTGTTTCTTCCGGTACACGAATCAAAATGTCCCCACCGCTTGTCCTGATTTTCCATTGTTCAAACTCCTCGTTTTTCTGAAGCATTAGTTTCCATTCCTGCTGATATTTGCTCATGTTCGTTCAGTTTTTATAAAGTTAATAACATTCCCCGTTAAAATAGGTTCTCTGAAAAAGGAAAAATCAGGAAAATACTGATAGTAATTTATGGAAAAAAACAATTACTGCATCCTGTTGTTATATCACACATAAATGAATTTAATATGTTTAAAAGTATCAGTACAAAATTGATTTTAATGCTCGCTTTAATCTTTGGAGTTTCTTTGTTCACCAGGGCAGAAGAAATTAGAATGGTAATTAAGGAAGATTTAGCCAGTTGTACGGGTGTCGCCCCTATGACTTGTATGCAGGTTAAATATAAAAATAGTAAAAACTGGGAGTTGTTTTACAGCAAGATCTCAGGCTTTAACTACAAATCAGGTTATCGCTACGTGTTGCTTGTTAACCGTACCAAAAGAACAAATGTTCCGGCCGACGCCTCTGCTTATGAGTATAAGCTTAAAAAAGTATTGAAGAGGGTGAAAATGAAAGAGAATACAACTACTGCGTGGGATTTTGTGCTAAAGCATAAGTGGAAATTGATTCAAATGAATGGCGTTACCCAAACTGCTTCTCCGGTATACATGACATTTGATGGGACGAAGAAACGTGTAGGTGGAAAATCAGGTTGCAATACATTTTTTGGTGGGTACGATAAAAGTGATGATAAGCTTACCTTTAAACAAATGGCGGGAACAAGGATGGCTTGTAGCGAAGAGCTGAACAAATTGGAACATCAGTTTTTATCTTTAATAGGAGACAAGACTTTTAAGTATGACGTCGCAGATCAAACCTTAAATCTTTATCAGAATAATAAACTGGTATTGATGTTTGGAATGGCGCCTTTGAAGTAGTAGCCTGGCTTAGCCTTTCAATAAGGGATATAGTTTATCATAAAACGGCTGAATAAATAAGTTTAGAACTTATTTATTCAGCCGTTTTATGATAGTAATCGTCAATTCGTGATTCCATTTTGTAAAGTCGGTCTATGTAATTAACTTCAATTCTAATATAAGTATATTAATCTACGGAGAATTTGGAAGATGCTATAAAAGGACTTGTACCTCATGTATTGAGTTTTATCGTCAGTGAATATTGCAAATACGGCTTTTTATTGGCCTATGAAAAAGACTTGTCCGATTTAAAAGGTCTTATAGAACCGGATTCCATTGCTGCGGAGGATTTTGAATTATTGGAAGCTGTAGATGATCCGGTCGTTAAATTGCTGTTGCGGTCTATAGATAAGGTGATTAACTGTTCAAAAACTTTTTTTCTGATTAATAACCTTGATGAATTTGAAGTCATGGAAAATGAAGAATATTGTCAGCTAGCCTCAGATAACTATTACCTTTATATCATTGAGTGGGAGAGTAAAGATTACCAGGATGTCCTGATCAACTTAAATGCTGTTTATTTTACTATAGCGCGGTTGCTTTATCATACCGCTTCTCAATTAAGAAGGCATCAGATTGAATTGCCTGATGAGTTTTATGATGACGAGTTTCTGGATAAATATGGAGATCTCTTAGATCAGAAGATTTACGACGATGATAAGAATGTAACATTGTTGTACGACCTTATTGCAGATTTAAATATGGATTTGCTAGATATAGATCGATTATCTTAATGAGTCTTCAATTAAATTGATATTATTATCTTTGGTGATTCTAAATACCAAAAATAAATGTCAGAACAGAAAAAAGAAATATTTGATAGTGTCGCTCAGCGTTTAAAAATTGAAGGTTTTAACGTTGTTAACCGTGATGAAACCCGTCCATGGGGTGGGTTTTTCGTAATTGATGAAGAACAGGCACAACAATTTGCTAATATATATTTTGATAAATTAAATGTTGATGAATTAAAAATTTCAGGTAAACTAAGCCCGAAAATTTTAATTGTTGCTCCCAATACAAGGCTTTCGTGGCAATATCACCATCGCCGCGCCGAAATTTGGAGAGTAGTGAATGGAACTGTTGGTGTAAGTATCAGCGATACAGATGAACAAGGTGAAGTGCAACAACTTGTACCGGGTCAGACAATAAAGCTAAAACAAGGTGAGCGTCATCGTTTAATCGGATTAGACGATTGGGGGATTGTTTCGGAAATATGGCAGCATACAGATTTAAATATGCCTTCTGATGAGGACGATATTGTTAGAGTACAGGATGATTTTGGACGTTAAGGCATCTAAAAGACATTTTTGTCTACTTACAGAACTATTTACATACAATATTCGTTAAACCCTTATATGATTATTTTAATCTTTTTCCTTTTACATTGGTTTTTGTCACTTTTTTCTCAAACATTTTTTTTGCATCGGTATGCTTCGCATAAAATGTTTAAAATGAATACTTTTTGGGAAAAGTTTTTTTACCTCGTTACTTTTTTGTCTCAGGGATCATCTTTTTTAAATCCAAGAGCCTATGCTATATTGCATCGTATGCACCACGCATTTAGCGATACGGAGAAGGATCCGCATTCTCCACATTTTGTTAAAGATGTTTGGGGTATGATGATCCAGACTAAAAATATTTACCTGAATTATTCTAAATACAATGTAGAACCTGAAGAGCAGTTTAGAGATAATTATCCGTCCTGGCCGCTTATTGATAAGATTGGTGATTCATGGATTACCCGCTTTGTTTTTATAAGCTTTTATGTGTGGTTCTATGTAACTTTTGCGACGGCATGGTGGATGTTTTTATTGCTCCCAATTCATTTTTTAATGGGGCCTTTACATGGTGCAATTGTAAATTGGTGTGGACATAAATACGGCTACGCTAATCATGACAATAATGATCATAGTAAAAATTCCTTGCCTCTTGATTTCTTAATGTTAGGTGAGCTGTTTCAGAATAATCATCATAAAAAGCCAAATAGTCCTAATTTCGCTTCACGCTGGTTTGAGTTTGACCCAACTTATCCGCTGATGAAAGTAATGCATTGGATGAGGATTATCAAAATAAGGAAAACATAAAAAAGAGAGCACCAAAATGGTGCTCTCTTTTTTATGTTTAACTAAGTGGTGTTAAGTACTGCGTAAAGGAGTAACCTTCTTCACCATTGTCTGTTTTAATTAGCCACCACTGATCGTTTGCTTTACTAACAAGGGTAACCACTTCATGTCTTGCTGCTTTTCCAACGATTTCGTCATCGGTACTCGGTCCCTTTCTAATATTCAGGTTAGAACTATTAGTGGTTACTTTTAGTTTTGCCCCGTCAGAGATACCTGCTACGCTATTAATGTTCATCACTAAATCTCCAGATGAATAATTAGGATCCAGGCGTTCGTAAGTATCCCATAGCTGCTGCTTTACTGTGCCACTAGTTGCACCATCTATGTAGAGTACACCATCTTGCTCACGTACGTTTAACCCATTTACGCCAGCTGCAGTGGCGGTATCAATAAGTTCTTTATATTTATCTTGTAATGCCATTTTTATTCCTCCTTTATTATTTAATCACCAATTGTGTGTTATCTACTTTTTTAGGTTTTAATGCCTGTAGGGCCATCATCAGTTTTTGGAGGTTGGCTTTCTGAATTTCCCCTTTTAAGGTAATAATGCCGTCAAATACAGTAGCAGTAACAGTAGGGAAGTCTTTGGTCGCGTCTTTAACCGCCGCCGCTAATGGATCATCCTGGGTAATTGCGACTGGTACGGAAGCGGCTGCAATGCTAAGGTTATTGACTACAGATTTTACCCCCATAATACCTGCGGCAGCTTTACCAAGATCCTCTTTACTTGCTTCGTCAGCAACCTGACCATTTAAAGTAGCAACCCCTTTGTCAACACTGACGGTTGTGCCCGAAGCTGCCGGATTGGCTTGTAGGGCTGTTTCAATTGCCGCCTTTAGGTCAGCATCTTTAGGTTTGCTTTTGCAGCCAGTAAAAGCGATAGTCATAATGGCAACTACCATTATAGTAGCCATCAGATTGTTAATCGTTTTTTTCATAGTTGAGTAGGTTTTATTAATGTTAATTAATTAATCTACTACAAGTTATCGAAAAAAATAAGACGTTATATTAAAATTTGATTAAATAATAGGCGTGAACTCTTTGATGTTGATAGTCGAAAAGAATCTGATGGTTTGAGAAATTATATTTTGTTTGAAGGATGTTTAAGTCGACAGACAAAATATTATATTGATTTTAATTGTTGCGACCGTGTTGTTAATTGATTGTTAATTAATTAGATAATTTGTCAACTTCTCTGTCTAGTTTTGAACTGGTAAGTATGAATTAACGTAGCAGAATTCAATATGAGACAATTAAAAATAGCTCAAAGTATAACCAACCGGAAAGAAGATAGCATTTCGAGATATCTTACTGAAATTGCCCAAATAGATTTACTTCAGCAGGATGAAGAAATGAATCTGGCTATGAGGGCAAAAAATGGTGACCATATTGCCTTGGAAAGATTAATCAAAACCAATCTTCGGTTTGTAGTCTCCGTAGCAAAACAATATCAAAATAAAGGGATGGGTCTGGCTGATCTGATTAGTGAAGGGAATTTGGGTTTAATTAAAGCTGCATCCCGATATGATTATACAAAAGGGTTCAAGTTTATTTCGTTTGCAGTATACTGGATCAGACAATGTATTATTCAGGCGATATCTGAGCAAAAACGAATTGTAAGATTACCTGGTAATCAAATCAATGATATGAATAGGATTTCTAAAATTACGCTTAAACTGGAACAAGAGCTCGAACGCGCACCTGCTTTATTTGAAATAGCCGAGGCACTGGAAGTCCCGGAGAGAAAAATTGCTGATGTTTTTTCTAACACCCTTGTTTCCGTATCGGTAGATGTACAAAATCAGACACACACTGAGATGTCCCTGCTCGATATTTTGATTAATCAGGATTCACTATGTCCCGTCGATCCATTGCTTCGAGAGTCTCTTTCTACGGATCTAAAAAGGATTCTGAGCAAGCTACCTGAAAAACAACAGCGAATTTTAAAATATTTCTACGGGATTGACAATTATCCTCAATTAACTCATGAAGATATAGGGTTTAAAGTGGGCCTGACCTCAGAACGGGTAAGGCAATTAAGGGGGAAAGCTATTGGTACCTTAGTGAAACTGTGCAAAAATGATATAATGAGCGATTATTTTACTATTAAATAAATACTGAAAGGATTAAAACCTTATGAACATTGTTTTGTTATAAAAGCGACGCTATTGAATTATTTAAATAATAAAAATTATGAGACCTTTCTTTTTTATGGGGATACTAGTCACATTTTTACTGTTTCAGGGATGTGTAAGTAATAAGAAGTACAATGAATTACAAACTAAATACGATGATTTACAGCAACGGGGAAAAGATCTGAATAAAAAATATCAAACTAGCCAACAAGAATTGGCAGGCTCCACAACAAGGGTGAAGAGTCTGGAAGAACAAATTGAAGCCCAAAGACAAAATGTAATCTCATTACAGGCTGCATTAGACAAATGCCTGGCAACATCTAACCAGGGAAATGTTAATATTTCTAAGCTTGTGGATGAGATTAATTCTTCAAATAAATACATTCAGCACCTGGTAAATACAAAAAATAAGAGTGATTCACTAAACATGGTGCTAACAAATAACCTTACACGTTCATTAAGCAGGGAAGAGTTAAGAGATGTTGATGTTAAGGTGTTAAAAGGGGTGGTATATATATCGCTCTCAGATAATATGCTTTATAAGTCTGGTAGTTATGAGATATCTTCAACAGCTGGTGAAACTCTGAGCAAGATCGCTAAGATCATTAAAGATTATAAAGACTACGATGTGCTTATTGAGGGGAACACGGATAATGTGCCAATTTCTCAAACTAACATTCGGAACAATTGGGACTTAAGTGCTTTGAGGGCATCTTCAGTTGTTCAGGCCTTGCAAAGTGCTTATGGGGTGGATCCTAAGCGTTTGACTGCCGGAGGTCGGGGAGAATATAACCCGGTAGCGACTAACAGTACAGACGCAGGACGAAGTAAAAACAGGAGAACCCAAATTATCATTACTCCAAAACTTGATCAGTTTATGGAATTGATTGGTAAAGCTCCAGATACTACAGATTAAAAAATGGTATAAAAAAACCGCAGGTAATAAACCTGCGGTTTTTTTTTTGACTAAAAATAAAGTACTTTATTTTTTAGACCATCTTCTGTTTCCTCCATTTGGAGTTTTCTTGGCTCCGCTAAGATTAGGTTGGCGCTCAGTTTTTTCATGGCGTGGGCCTCTTTCAGGACGGGCACCTCTTGAAGGTTTTGCTTTTCCTTTAGATTTTGCAGCTGCAGCACCTGACATCAGACTTTGCCAGCTCATTGCATATGGATGATCTTCACTTACAGGAATCTTTAAGCCGATCAGTTTTTCGATATCATCAAGAAATTCTTTTTCTTCAGGATCACAGAACGAAAACGCTGTACCACTTAATCCTGCACGGCCGGTACGACCAATACGGTGTACATAAGTTTCTGGGATATTAGGTAGTTCATAGTTGATTACATGAGCAAGCTCATCTACGTCGATGCCACGTGCAGCAATGTCTGTAGCAACCAAAACGCGTGTTGTTTTAGCTTTGAAATTTGTCAATGCCCTTTGTCTGGCGTTTTGTGATTTATTGCCATGAATGGCTTCTGCTCTTATACCAGCTTTGATTAGCTCTTTAACGATTCGATCAGATCCATGTTTGGTTCTGGCGAATACCAATGCCGTTTCTATGGTTTTATCTTTAAGAATATGAAGCAGTAATCCTCTTTTGTCATTTTTATCAACAAAGAATATCTCTTGCTGGATTTTTTCCGCAGTTGAAGATACAGGGGTGACTTCAACTTTAACCGGATCAGTAAGGATCGTATTAGCAAGTGTCTGTATTTCTTTAGGCATAGTAGCCGAGAAAAACAATGTTTGTCTTTTAGCAGGTAGCTTTGCAATTACTTTCTTTACATCATGAATGAACCCCATATCAAGCATACGGTCGGCCTCATCAAGTACAAAGATCTCTATATCCTTTAGGTTTATAAAGCCCTGGTTCATAAGATCTAATAGTCTTCCGGGTGTCGCAACAAGGATATCTATACCTCTATGCAATGCATCGGTCTGTGCTTTTTGTCCAACACCGCCAAATATCACCAGGTGTTTTAGCGGAAGATTTTTGCCATAGGCTTTAAAACTTTCTTCTATTTGTATGGCTAATTCACGGGTTGGGGTTAAAATAAGTGCTTTAATCGCTTTATGAACCTTTGTGTTCGTATGAGGCTTACTCAGCAGCTGTAGCATAGGTATGGCAAAGGCGGCAGTTTTTCCTGTGCCTGTTTGTGCGCAGCCTAGTAAGTCTCTGCCTTGTAATATAGATGGAATGGATTGTTCTTGTATGGGGGTAGGTTGCGTATAACCTTCTGTTTGCAGCGCATTTAGAATTGGCTCAATCAGGTTTAATTCTTTGAATAACAATGTGTTTGTATTTTAATGTAAAATATATAGAAACAAAAGAATATTGTTTTGCTACAAAGGTACACATAACTTTCGGCTTTTGCTTATTGGCATAATTTACGTAAAAATGTGCATTTGTTGAAACTTTGTGGTTGATTGACACGCATATTAGCTTAAATTTGTAATTCTACTCAATTACATCATGGCAGAACCGAATTATAACGAAGATAGTATACGCTCTCTTGATTGGAAGGAACACATCAGATTACGTCCCGGTATGTATATTGGAAAACTAGGCGATGGTTCAGCCCAGGATGATGGTATCTATGTATTACTTAAGGAGATTGTCGATAATTCTATCGATGAGTTTGTAATGGGCTCTGGTCGTACAATAGAAATTACAGTTTCCGATCAGAAAGTAAATGTTCGGGATTATGGCCGTGGTATTCCATTAGGTAAGGTGATTGATTGTGTATCTAAAATCAATACCGGAGGTAAATACGATAGTAAAGCTTTCCAGAAATCTGTTGGTTTGAATGGGGTAGGTACCAAAGCTGTAAACGCATTGTCAACCAATTTTGTTGTCCAATCTTATAGGGATAATAAAACAAAGAAGGTCGAATTTTCTAAGGGTGAAATCGTTCTTGAAAATGATATCATCGATACGACCCAACGTAATGGAACTGCAATTACATTTTATCCCGATGAAACAATTTTTAGGAATTACCATTATATCCCTGATTTTGTGGAAAGCATGATCTGGAATTATGTATTCCTAAATGCAGGTTTGACTATTAATTTTAATAATCAGAAATATTTTTCAGAAAGGGGACTTTATGATTTACTACATAAGCATGCTGATGTAGAAAGTGTGCGTTATCCGATTATTCACCTCGTTGGGAGTGATATAGAGATTGCCATGACCCATGGTCAGCAGTATGGTGAAGATTACCATTCATTTGTAAATGGACAACATACAACTCAGGGAGGTACACACCAGGCAGCCTTTAGAGAGGCCGTTGTAAAAACAATCCGTGAGTTTTATAAAAAGGAATATGATGCTTCTGATATCAGGTCATCTATTATTGCCGCGATTTCGGTACGTGTGCAGGAACCTGTATTTGAATCTCAAACCAAAACCAAGTTGGGCTCACAAAATATGGGACCTGATGGACCATCTGTGAGGACCTTTATTAATGATTTTGTTAAAAAAGAACTAGACGATTATCTTCACAAACACTCTGATGTGGCTGAAGCTTTATTGAAGCGGATTCTACAATCCGAAAGGGAACGTAAAGATATTGCTGGTATAAAGAAATTGGCAAATGATAGAGCGAAAAAAGCATCATTGCACAATAAAAAATTAAGAGACTGCAAAGTCCATTTTAACAGTACCCATGAAAAACGGTACGAAACTACATTGTTCATTACCGAAGGGGACTCGGCTTCTGGTTCGATTACCAAATCAAGAGATGTAGATTGTCAGGCTGTATTTAGTTTAAAAGGAAAACCATTGAACTGTTACGAGCTAACAAAAAAAGTGGTTTACGAAAATGAAGAGTTTAATCTTTTACAGCATGCTTTAAATATTGAAGATGGGTTGGAAGGTTTGCATTACAATAATATTGTAATTGCTACTGATGCTGATGTGGACGGGATGCACATCCGATTGCTGATGATGACTTTTTTCCTGCAATTTTTTCCTGATCTGGTTCGTTCTGGGCATGTTTACATTTTGCAAACACCTCTGTTTAGGGTACGTAATAAGAAAGAAACCATTTATTGCTACAGTGATGATGAGCGTAAAAGAGCAATCGAAAAACTAGGTAATAAGCCGGAAATAACCAGGTTTAAAGGTTTAGGGGAGATCTCTCCAGATGAGTTTGGATTATTCATCGGAAAAGATATCAGGCTCGATCCGGTAATTCTTAAAGATCAAACTATTAAAAGTTTGTTAGAATACTATATGGGTAAAAATACCCCAGACAGGCAACAACATATCATTAGAAACCTACGAATAGAAAAGGATGAAGTTGGTAAAGAAGATGCCATTGTTAATTCTACTGTTGATGAAGAGGTTGACGACTCTTTGGATGTTGCGTAATATTTCGTGTTATATATAGACGAATTGTAAAATTTTTGATTTATACTTGTATTGTGATCGATCCCTCTTGATGCAATAGTTTGATAAGTTCTGCAGTCAACTGTAGTCAATTAAAAATTTTATGCTTCTTAACGCCACAAAAAGGTCGCCTATACGTTATTACCTGATCGTATTTTTAATATTGATTCTAGCTCTTTTTGTCTTTTTTTTATACCTGCGGTATAATAAGATGAATGAGTTGAAACGTAATGCTGCGGCTCTTGTACAACTGAAGGAAGATTACTCAAAAATAGATAGTTGTCTTTATATTTTATATCAGGCAGAGAACAATTCACGCTTGTATGCTGTAACTGCAGACAGAGCGTATATTAAAAATTTCTCTTTACAAATTCAGAAAGTCTCCTCCTTTTTAAGTGAATTAAACATCAATCTAGAAGGGGAAGTCCTGACTCCCGATATTCAGAGACTACTCAGACAGAAGAAAACGAAAACAGAGAACTATTTAAAACTGAGAAAACTTACAGATAGTCTGGTTATTGGATTTTCTCAACTCGGACTTGTTGAAAGAGAGGCTGAGGCGGAAATCAAGCTCCCTGAAGCAAAAAAGCAGATTAAGACAATTACGAGTTTTGATACTATTAAACATCAGCCGGTCCCGACAAAAAAATTCTTTGGCAGACTGGCTGATGCTTTTTCCTCAAAGAAAAATAAAGATACTTCTCTAACGATCATCAAAACTGAAAAAAATGTTGTTGTTAATCAGGATGTAAAAAGTTTTAATAAGCAGCAGCTGAAAAAGATAGAAAGCTACTACAAAAATCTGTACGCAAATGCCAATAAACTAAAAAATGATGAAAAAGCAATTCTATTGTTAAATAATAAATTGGTAAACGAAATCATCTCCATCTTACAAACATTTAAGAGAGATGAGATCGCCTATATGATCGAAGCCAGGGCTTTGCTAGGAAATGAATTACTGACAGATGTTAAATCACTGGATTGGATTACAATGATTAATATCCTTTTGTTGGTTAGCCTTGTCGCTATTATTTTATACAACATTGCTAAGCTTTACAAAAATGAAAAAGTGCTCATTACACTAGGTAAGCGTGCGGCTCAGGATTCTCATTCGAAGAGCCGTTTTTTGGCGAATATGAGTCATGAAATACGTACTCCACTAAACTCAGTGGTGGGATTTTCTGAGCAATTGAGTAAAAGTAATTTGACAATTGAGCAAAATGATCAGGTTAATGCGATTCGTAACTCTTCCGTGATGTTGCTGGCGCTTGTAAATGAAATTCTTGATTTCTCTAAGTATGAAATCGGAAAAATTAACCTGGAAAAAGTACCATTCTCTCCTGAAGATGAAATTATGGAGGTATTTAACAGCATGAATGTGCTGGCCGTCAACAAAAATCTTTTGTTGGAGAATAAAGTTACATTAGAAAAAGGGATTTGTTTATTGGGTGATCGTTTACGATTAAAGCAGTTGGTGATGAACTTGCTGACAAATGCCATTAAGTTTACTTCAAGTGGTAAAGTAACTTTAAAAGTCAATCTAGCTCATCACGGTAAAAAGCAAGGGGTTTTGAAAGTTCATGTTGAGGATACTGGTATCGGTATTGCAGCTGAGGACCTGGAGTTTATTTTTGATGAATTTGCGCAGGTATATTCTACTACTAAGCAGGGGACGGGCCTGGGCTTGGCGATTTGCAAAAAAATTGTAGAACTACAAGGTGGGAAAATTGATGTGACAAGTGTGCTCGGAAAAGGTTCAGTATTCAGTTTCGAAATTCCTTATGAGCTGACTAAATTAAAAGAAGAGGTTGTTGTTGAAGAAAAAGAGCCACCAGTGAAAGGTAAATTGACTGGAAAGCATATTCTGCTAGTTGACGATAATAAAATGAATGTGCTTTTAGCGCAGACGGTCTTGAAAAAGTGGGAGATGGGATTTGATTGTGCTTATGATGGTAAAGAAGCACTGGAATTGTTTAAAAAGAACGAATATGATCTCATTCTCACGGATATTCAAATGCCGGTAATGGGTGGGGTAGAGCTTACGCATGAAGTCCGTTACAATGGGGACTTTACAAAATCCAGAATTCCTATATTAGGTATTACAGCGCATGTTTTGCAGGAAGATAGAGAAGCTTACTTAAAAGCAGGAATGAATGACCTGGTATTAAAGCCCTTTCTAGAACAGGAGCTGATTGATAAGATTACCAAATATATATAAATCTATATTTTTGTATCTTCAGGATGCTGTGGAGGTAATACGGTAACATCTTTTTCTACCACTACAATCTTGGTATGCACGGCGTATTTGCTTGGCATAATCCCTTTTGCATAACGTTCTGCGTAAGCCTGTGTGAATTCGGCACCAAAGTAAAGAATAATAGCAGTGTAGTATACCCAAAGTAAGATGACTATTAGTGAACTTGCTGCACCAAAAGCAGATCCAGGATCTCCTTTTTCAATATAGATTCCAATAACATATTTACCTAGACTAAACAGTAATGCTGTAAATAATGCTCCGATAATTGCAGGTTTCCATTTTAATTTAACATCTGGCAATACTTTAAAGATAATGGTAAATACAGCGGTTACTGCCGCTAGTGTTATTGCATTGTTTAGAATATTAATTAGTAATGTAGTTGTGTCATCTACTACGGGCAGATATTCGCTGATTTTACTGGAAGAGATGAGGTAGCCAAGTTTATCACCAATGGCGACTACAACACTGTTGATAACCAGTGAAACCAATAATAGAAAGCCTAATGATACAATAAGGGAAAAGGAAAGCAGTCTGTTGATGAGTAATTTCTTCCATCCCTTTTTGGGGACTGCTTTTACTTTCCAGATTAGGTTGATGCTATCCTGGATTTCAATAAATATAGCTGTGGCACCAACGACTAAAGTTACAATACCAATAATTAATCCTATGGTACTTTTTCCGGTAGTGTTTGCATTGGTGACGAATGTTTGAATTTGTGCTGCTGCATCCGGGCCAACAAGGTCGCCGATTTCGGAGAATAACTCTTCTCTTGGATTAATGTCTACACCATTTGGATCAGGGTTGTTACCCAAAAATAAACTGGCTGCTGAAATTACAATAATGATAAGTGGGGTAAGAGAGAAAATGGTATAGTAGGCTAAAGCAGCACTAAGTTTCATTACCCGGTCTTCCATAAAACCCTTGCCTGCGGCTATAAATAAATGAATAGTAGCCTTTACAAAATGTTTAGCTTTCTTGAATATTGTCATATTAAAAAGGATATCCTATTCCAATGTTATAAATTAAATTCTCTTTACGCCAGGTTTTGTCTCCAAAATCAACCTGGTCAATCACCCATCGTTTACCCTCTGGAAGGTAAGGCTTACGCACAGGAAAGGCAACGTCTAAACGGATCACAAAGATGGTGGCATCCAGACGAAGTCCGGCGCCTGTACCAACCGCCATTTCTTTTAAAGCATTTTGAAATTTAAAGCCTGAACCCGGACGTGGATCTGAACCAGGTGAATTGCCTGTACCAGGAGTACCCATGTCTTCTTTTCTAAGCCATACGTTTCCAGCATCGACAAATAAAGCACCGTACAAGATGCTGACCAGTTTAAAACGAAGTTCTGTATTTAGCATCGCTTTAATATCTCCACTTTGATCGGTATAACTGGCGTCTTGTCCTGGTTTTAAGTGATCTTTGTAGTTGTAAGTTCCAGGGCCCAGTGATCTTGCTGCAAAGGCCCTTATATCATTCGTCCCACCAGCAAAAAACTGGCGGACAAATGGTATTGAAGTGTTGTTGCCATAAGCATACCCATATCCTAAGTTTAAGCGGTTTGCCCAGGTGATGTTTTTAGTGACTTTATAATAGTTCCTAAAGTCAGCTTCAACACGTACAAACTGATTTATTGGAATCCCAAAAAGAGATTTTTTACCATTGTTGTTGTTTGAAGCAAATAGTCCCCAAACGTTTCCTCCTGTCTCCAGACTCCCGTTAAAATAGATGTTATTCCTTTTCGATTGATTAGTTTGGTCGGTATAGGTAAAATTGTAATTGCTGCCAATAATGAACTGTTTTTCCAGGTTTTTTTCGAGGCCTGGATTTTGCTGATATAGATGATCTTCACCTTCCGGATCGGTTACGTTAGAGGTTACATAGTTAATCGATATAGGATTAAACGTGTGTTCTTTATACTGATTTTCTTTCCAATTGTATCCAAATTCAGCTTTAAAAGAATTGAGATTATACAAAGAACCTCTGCTTAATAATTGATAGGAGAGGGAACCTATCGTTTTTGGAATGAAATTGTTGGTGCTGTTTAAACCCTTAAACGGTGTAAGAAACCTTGGGAAACTCAACTTAGCCTCCGCAGTAAACGAATAGGAATTCAATCCCTTTGAAACACCGCTTACCTGGGTTTCAAAGCCGCCGCTGGCACTTACATCCAGCTGTTCAGCTCCTCTGAATAAATTACGGGTAGTTTGGGTTAGTTTTATTTCGGACCCAACAAAGTTATTGGATTTGCTGGTTCCTGTGGCTGAGAAAGTTAAGGAGTTTTTTTTCAGTGGGGTTAGATAGATATTAAGATTCAACTGATTGTTTTTAAAACTGTCCACTGGTAGGAATTCTGCTTTTACTGCTTGAAAAACCCCTATGTTGACCATTCTGTTCAGTGATTTATTATGGTCTGTCCGGTTATAATATTCGCCTTTTTTAAAGAAAACCAGGCGGTCGAACAAACCAGGTTTAAACATATGTCTCGGATCATAGATCTTGAAATCATTATATGCTTCTGGAGTTGTTCGTCTCAGTACGCTGTCTCTTCTCAGGCTGTAATTCGGATATATATTGATATTTTCTATTGCAAAGGGTTTTAAAGCCGCGTCTGGTGCAATGTCCTTTACAATTATTCTAATGTCTACCAGCTGTTTTCCAATTGTGCTATCTACCTGCAGAATGAGATAATCTGGGCTGAAATAGAAATAACCGTGCTCTTTTAAGTCATTGTCAATTCTTACACGTTCATCTTTAAAGATGTCCAGGTCGTAATTGTCTCCCTGTTTTAACAAAGTCTTATCTTTGTTTTTATTCACAATAATAGCTAACTGTGAGCTGTCTGAGGGAAATGTGACACTGTTAATTTTATACCTGGGACCAGTCTCTGCTGTATAAACAGCTTTACCTTTTTTGCCATTTATAACAGTATCTCCGGTCACTTCAGATTGAAGATAACCCTGGCTGAGCAGGTAGCTTTTCAGGACTGCATTGTTATATGGGATTTTAACCTCGCTTAACAATACAGGAGGTTCTCCATTTTTTCTAAGCCAGTTTCGCAATCCTCCTTTTGGCTTTGTAGGTTCACCTGCCAGATTATAGATGCCAAGTTTAAACTTTATACCAAGAAGTGATTTATTTGGTCTCGGTCTGGTTTTACTTTCTAGTATTTCCTTTACGTCTTTTTGGTTGTCAATTTTTGTCGACGAATCGGGGTTAATCTTAATGTCTGCACCTGTATAGAGGTATTGTCCTGGTTTAAGACTTTTCGTGGTGCTACAGCCTGCCCAGGTTAAACATGCAAGGATAAATAATCCGGATCTAGTTAGTTGTTTCATCTTTAGCCCTCTGTTCTAGTCTTAATCTTTTCTTTTTTGAGAATTTCTGAAATACCTCTCTGAATTTATTGTAATCAACCACCAGGGCAAAACCCAATCCGGTTTCAATAATTTGCCCTTCTATTACGCCTTCATTTTGATTACGGCGATAGGCCCTTAACCTGTATCTGCCATCTCTGGAAAGTAGGTATTCAATATTTACATTCCCGGCAATATTACTGGAGCTCTCTCCCTGCGGTTGAGTGCCTTCCAAACCAAAAGAGCTACCAACAGTCACAATCAATCTGTCGCTCAGTAGTTTTTTAGATAATCCGATTTCCAGATCTGTTTTTTGCTGCATCTGGCCACTCGAATAATCTTCTGACGAATTGAGGTTGAAATTAATGTCTACTCCTTTAACCAGGCTCGAAGTAAGGTTGTTGAGTTGTTCGGTGAGTAATTTGCTTACACTTGACCTCGCAATACTTGAAATATTGGTTCCACCTCCTGCCAGACTTTGGAATGGATTATCTGCGATAAAGCGTTCCAGTACTAATAGCGCAAAAACTTGTTTGTTTAATTCGCCATCATCAGTGTTTACCTGTTGTAATTTTGTATAAACTTGTCCGCCTAAAGCACCACGCTCGTTTTCAGGTAAATCTAGTTTAAATTTGATGATTGGCTTCATGAGTTCACCGGTCATCATCAGATATACCTGAAATGGTAGCTTTGTTTTAGCTGTTACCAGATCTGGCTGGTTCAAAAGGTCGATAGGCGCAGCATTTACTTCATACAGGGCAGTAAGGTCAACGTTGGCCTCGGTAGGCTCGCCTGTCCACACAATATTGCTTCCCTGTTGTAATTTGAAGGACCTTTTTACCGGGCCAACAGTTAAATTATAACTTCCGTCTGAAATCTCATAACGACCTGTTAAGCTCGTTTTTCCACTTGGATCCATAGTTGCAGCTAAGGTTGCTTGTCCTTTTACCTTTAAGGCATCACCATTAGTTGGGTCAACCACAACGTTCAATTCTGCATTCTCATCTATGTTTATCGTCGCACTTAAATTAAAGCCCTTAATGGGTGCTTTGCTAATAGAATCAGCTGCGGTAAGGGCTTTTCTTCCATTAAGAGGAGGAGCATCAAAATCTACAAATTGTACAATGCCTTCCTGCTCAATTACAGTAGGGTCGTCGGCAGGCATAGCGAAGAAAAATTTGGTTTTATCCTCAACTCTAATATTCATGTCTACACTAGGCTGATTCATATCACCTCGCACCTTGATTGTACTTGTTAAGTATACTGTGCCATAAATCATTTCGTTGTCTTCAGCAGTGGAATTTAAGGCCCTGAAATTATTGGTCCGGATATCCATGTTAAACCTGAAGTCTTTATAGTCAGTTGTTAAGATACCTCCGGTAATTACAGCTTTCTGGTTAAGAGAATCCAGGATTGTAAACTTATTGAAATTGATGCCGGTATCGGTGAAGCTTATGGATTCATCCGGCATTCTGAAAAAAGAGTTCACATAGGCTACATTAAAGCCGGCCTGGTTAAACTTCATGTCGCCTAAAACTTTAGGCGCATCTAAACTGCCTTTGACAGAGAGTTGGCCACTAACAGTCCCGGTTCCATTTCTAATTTGCCCCATTGAAAGACTTTCGATAGCTTTTAAGTCAATCTTATCAATATTTAGCGTTAAGTCTAATGCACTTTCAGGAGCGGTGTAATAAAAACCACTGGCCCTTAACTCATGTACACCCGATAACGCAATATTTGTTTCAAAGGCATTTTCAGTATTGTTGTTCACCGCAATTCGTAGTGTGCCCAACATATCTTTTTCATAACGTAGCCGGTCGATGGTTAGATTTGCCTCAAATTTAGCAGTATCTGCAAGGTCTTTTACATTTACGGTGCCATTTATTGCTCCACCAACCATGGCACTATCTGCTTCTGCAAATCTTGTAAGTGTTTCTATTCTGAAGTCTTTAAATTCTATTTTAATAGGTGCATTAGGCGTGCTGTTTTCACTATTGATGCTTAGCAATTGTCCGCCGTTATTCAGATTAAACTGATTGGCCAGAATGCCGGATTGACCAAATTGCAGATAGTTCTCTGGGGCTACTGTCCATTTCTCATAGTTCAATAGTACTTTTTGAGGGTCAAAGCTAAACCTAAAGTCTTTGTCAATTGATTGAAACTGTCCACCTAAAATATACTTGTCCTTACGCTTGCTATCTCTTAAAAAGATATTTAGATCAAGATTGTTGTTTACCGCGGAACCACTTACTTCATTGTTAAAGAAAGATAATGATGGGCTCTGTAGGCTTTTGATATTTAATTTGTAATTTAATTTTTGGTCATTATTGTTGATATTTAGTCTTGTGCTGTCCACCCGGTAACTGCCATAAACCAATTGAGGGAATACGGCGTTGACAATCAGACTATCTTTCTTAGTATCCAAGAGGCCACCCATTCTTGAAGGCGCAAAAGTGGTTAGTTCAGGTACTAAATTTTTAAGAATTTTTGGGTTATAAAAATTCACATAAAACCTGAAACGCTGATCAGGGATTTTGGTTACAGTACCAAACTGATAATATTTGTTAATTTGATTGATAACTGCACTTCCTAAATTGGTAAGCTGATATTTTCCATCAATTTTTGCCCTCAGGAATTCAGATTTCAATGTGAGTAAATTGTGTTCCGCAGATGCTTCCGAATGTATAACAATTGTATCTACATTAAAGCTCTGGCCATCCTTAACCATTTGCATCCCGTTTACTGTAATATCGCCGTTCAGATAATCGGGGTCGGCGGTTTGTATGTCGGCCTTAATTAATCCTGCTAATTTAAATTCAGTAGGGCTGAAGTTTAATTTTTGCAGGTCTATTTGTTTTAGGTCAGCATTAGCTTTTACAGCCGGATATTTTCCTGATATGTCAACATGTGCCGTTAGCGAAAAATTAGCATTGGTGTCGGCCATACTGCTTTTTAAATCCAGTTTCTGGCCTGCATATGTGCCGCTTAAGCTTAAGTTTTTGTAAGTGTATTTGTTGTAGTATGCACTAACTAATTGTCCGTTAATTGTGGCTGAAGCTTTTTTAGCATCAAGACCAGTCCCTTTAACATTCGCTTTTACCGTGATTCTACCCAAATCCGGTTCCATTTTTAATAGACGACCTACGTTAAAATTATTTAGATTAATATTTGCAGTATAGTTTTCCTTTCCCTTAGGTCCTTTCATATTGGCTACTAGCATGGCATTGCCCATATCTGTATTGATGTTAATGCCAGTATTAAAATTGGTCATGGATCCTTTAAATTTGCCATTAGCACTAATGCTATTGGGTAGCGTGATATTAGCAGGGAGAGCATTTTTTGGAATTACAACAAGTAAGTCGTTTTTAGTTAGCGAAAACCTTTTTATGTTAAGGTCGAGAATAGTTTTATTAATATCAGGTAGACCTTTTGCTGTTCCGCTTACATCTATATGTGTACTTTTTAAGCCGTCAACCTGTAGTTTCGGAATAACCAGGTTATTCATATACCCATGCATTAACGCAGTTACTTTAATCTTTTCACTCTGGTAATTTTGAGGTAGAGCATCGCTAAAATATGCGGCATCTTTTAACCCTATAGTTGTGTTTTTTACCTGCGCATATATTTTTACCTTTTCTGGATGCTTGGTTAAATCTTCCATAGAAGTGTAATCCAGTTGCGTATTATTTTCGATAGTGGTATTGGGCGTTTTAAGCACAAGATTGCTTATTTTGGTTTGTTTTTGAGTATAAGCTACATCACCTTGTAATTTCAATAATTCGAACCCGCTTTTTTCTTTTAGTGAACCTGATTTTACATTGACCAGAATTCCGGCGTCGCTGTATGCAATCTTTTCAGCCTGCAATCCAAGTTGCTTAATAACAAGATGGTTGAAGTCCATTCCTTTTACAGGTTTTTCTGCCAGATTATCAAATTTAATGTTGTTCTCGGCCAGACTTACACTGTTTAGTAATAATGCGATTCCCGGAGTCGTCGATACGGTATCTTGTTTTGCTGTAGTTTTTGGCGGTGGTGTGGGTCTAAATGCGAAAACTACATCCGATCGGTTTAATTTTGCATCATCCAATTGGTATTTGCTGTTTTTTACATCCGCAATCAGTTTTGATAAAGAGAATTCCTTTAGGTTAACATTTGCGTTCATTTCGGAAGCAGCAGTTTTAAAATCAACCTTACTGTCATTAATTTTCCCTTCTTCAATTTTGTATTGACTATTGGTTAAGTCAATAAAGAGTTTAGTGAGCACCAGGTTACTTAAATTTACGTCTGCGCTGGTTTTCGACAACCTATCGTCAAATCCTATTTTTACTTTATTAAAAGCGAAATCTTGTATTTCTACCAGCGGAAGTTTACCAGATTCTGTTTTTGCGGTATCAATGCTATTCTCGATATGTGCTTGTAACTGTGTCAATGGTTTTTGTTGCAGGTACTTAACCGATGTGTTGTTTAAAGACAATGTTTTGATTACATAGTGCTGATTGTCCAGGTCGAAGTCTTTTATATTCGCCTTAAAATCACCAAGATTTAGCTTCATATCATTGCCGGCCACATCATCACGGTACACGATTCCGATGTCCTCAAGATCAATTTTACTGATTGAAAATTTTAGCGTAGAAGTGGTGTCTTTTTGAATTTCTTCTTCCGGTTTAGTTTGCTCAGTCATGAAAGCGTCTACTAAAAAGGAAAAGTTAAAAGAGGTGTCGGGATTGATACGCGTTACATTTGTCCTGATCTTTTGTAAGGTGATATTGTTTATTTCAACTTTGTTATTGAGTAATTTAAACAGACTGATATCAACAGCAAACTTTTGAGCATAAAGTAAGGTGTCACCCTTTTTGTCTTCAATATAAAATTTGTTAAGGATGATATCTTTTGGTAAGCCTATTTTAATACTTTCCAGACTGATTTCTGTTTTTGTTTTCTTTTTAAGGTAAGTAATGGCTTTATCTTTTACGAAATTTTGAACAGCTGGAATATTTAAGGAAAGCGCGATCAGCAGAACCAATAGGATTATGCTGGCTATGATCCACAGTAAAATTTTAATGCTTTTTCGTATATATTTATTCAATTGATAGGGATTGAAAGTTTATGTATCTTTAAGGGGAACCAAAATCATGCCATCTGAGCGTAATTTGTCCACTTTAATATACTACAATCTATTGAATTAATTGTTTAAAAGTATAAACAAACTTGGATGTTTTATAACTTTGTAGTCGAAAACAGGGATTTTTCTACTTTCGGAAAGAATATTCCATCAACTAAGAACTGTTCAAAACTCTGTTCTTAAAATTTCGTTTTCAACCCTTATATTTACAGCATAACAATCCTTTTTTGATGAGCGAAGAAATAGAAAACAACATAAACGAAGAAAACAAACATACTGTAATTCCCATCAATGGACTTTACGAAAACTGGTTCCTCGATTATGCTTCCTATGTAATTCTGGATCGCGCTGTGCCACACATCAACGATGGTTTGAAACCGGTACAGCGACGCATTATGCATTCTCTGAAAGAGATGGATGATGGACGTTTTAATAAGGCCGCCAATGTGATCGGGAATACAATGAAGTACCATCCACATGGTGATGCTTCTATTGGCGATGCAATGGTACAAATTGGTCAGAAAGACTTATTGATTGATTGTCAGGGTAACTGGGGCGATCCAATTACTGGTGACAACGCTGCTGCACCCCGGTATATCGAGGCCCGTTTGTCTAAATTTGCTAATGAAGTAGTCTTCAATGGAGATACTACAGTATGGCAATTAAGTTATGACGGGCGTAACAATGAACCCGTTACTTTACCTGTTAAATTTCCCCTGTTGCTTGCGCAGGGAGCGGAAGGGATTGCCGTTGGTTTAGCGACTAAGGTAATGCCCCATAATTTTGTTGAATTACTGGATGCTTCTATTGAAGCGTTACAAGGGCAAAGGCCTAATATTTTGCCAGATTTCTTTACCGGTGGTATGGCGGATTTTTCAGCCTATAATGAGGGGATGCGCGGTGGAAAGATTCGTGTAAGGGCGAAAATCACCGAAAAGGATAAGAAGACGCTGGTTATTACCGAAATTCCTTACAGCACCACCACGGGTTCAGTTATTGATAGCATTTTATCTGCCAATGATAAGGGTAAAATCAAAATCAAGAAGATTGAAGACAATACCGCTGCACATGTGGAAATTGTCATTCAACTCGCACCGGGTATTTCACCGGATGTAACCATTGATGCTTTGTATGCATTTACCTCCTGCGAAGTTTCAATTTCTCCGAATACCTGTATCATTAAAGACGAGAAACCACAGTTTTTGAGTGTAAATGATATTCTGATACAGAATGTATTGCACACTAAAGCTTTGTTAAAGCAGGAACTGGAAATAAAACTGCATGAGCTTCAGGAAAAGATATTTTTCAGTTCACTGTTGAAGATCTTCATCCAGGAAGGTATGTACAAAAATGCCGAATACGAAAACTCAGGTAATTTTGAGATCGTTGTGGAGGTCTTAAATAGATTGTTTGATCCATTTAAGCCAGATCTGTATAGAGAAATACTACCGGAAGATTTTAAAAAACTTATTGATAAACCAATGAGTAGCATTACCCGCTTTGATGTTAAAAAAGCGGATGATCAGATGAAAGCGCTTTCGGACGAAATAAAAGTGGTTAAAAACCATTTACGTCATCTTACTGAATATGCTATTGCCTGGTTTCAAAAACTGAAAGACAAGTATGGTAAAGGAAGGGAACGTAAAACAGAGATCCGTTTATTCGATAGAGTAGAAGCATCTAAAGTTGCACTGGCTAACGTAAAGTTATATCTGAACCGCGAGGATGGTTTTATTGGAACCGGTTTGCGTAAGGATGAATTTGTTGCCGATTGTTCGGATATCGACGAGGTTATTGTCTTTAGAGAAGATGGGAAATGTATCATTACCAAAGTAGCTGATAAAACCTTTGTCGGTAAAGGTATTCTGCATGCCCAGGTATTTAAAAAAGGAGATGAACGTACCATTTATAACATGATTTACAAGGATGGTGCAAGTGGCGTTTCCTATATCAAGCGTTTTGCTGTGGTAGGGGTTACCCGCGATAAAGAATACGATTTAACAAAAGGTAGTAAAGGCTCGAAAGTGTTGTATTTTACCGCTAATCCTAACGGGGAAGCTGAAATTGTAACGGTACAGCTTAAACCACATACTAAATTAAAGAAGTTGCAGTTTGATCTGGACTTTGCTGAAATCGCTATCAAAGGACGTGGCTCACAGGGAAATATAGTCTCTAAATATCCAATTAAAAAGATCCTGCTGAAAAGTAAAGGAGTATCTACATTGTCTGGATTAAAAATCTGGTATGATGATCTTTTAAGAAGACTGAACGTAGACGGTAGAGGTAAATATCTGGGTGAGTTTGACGGCGATGACAAGATTTTACAGGTACATAAAGATGGCTGGTATGAACTAAGTACTTTTGAACTGAGCAACCACTTTGATGCAGATCTGATATTGATTCAGAAGTTTGATCCTGAGAAACCTTTTGCTGTAGTACAATATGAAGGTAAGGCTAAAAACTATTTTATAAAACGGTTCCTATTCGAAACTATTGGCGTGGGTAAGAAATTAAGCCTTATCAGTGAAGAAAGTGGTTCTAAGTTTTTGTATCTGACCAGTAATCCGGCAGCTGTTCTTACCGTTGATGTATTGAAAGGTAAAACTCAGATACCAGAGACACTTGAAATTGTACTGGCAGAGTTTATTGACGTGAAAGGAATTAAAGCGAATGGAAACAGGCTTACCGCTCACGATGTGAAGAATATTACCATTTCCAATAATAAAGAAATAGAACCCGAATTAGAAGTTAAGGCCAGCACTTCAGAAACTGAAGAGACAAATGCTGAAACTGGTGACGAGTTGGTTCAAGATGAGGAAACGATAGTTCCTGATGCACACGAAGATGAACTCGTTGATCCTGCATTAAGTAAAGACGCAGATGAAGAAGAAGTTCCTTTGCCTGAAGCAAATGTAGATGCCGATACTGTTGAAACTGAAACTCCAGTATCAGTTGAGGAAAAACCTACTCCGAAACCAAAGAAAGCTTTTGAAGTTAAGCCTTCGGTAAAAGCGGTTGCTGGTGTCCCTGCTGAGCCTCAGTCGCCTATCGAAGCATCTACAGCTGATAGGGATAGGGAAGATCCGATTGTGGAGAAGCCTTTAGCGCCTGAAAAGCCTAAGAAGGCATGGGGAAGTCCGGCTACAGAGAAAGCTGCACCTGCACCAGCGGCTAAGCCAGCTGCTGAAGAGTCTACGCCCGTTGAATCTCCTGCAGTTGAACCGGAAAAGGCAGAACCTGAAAAAGAAGAGCCTAAAAAGGAAGAAAAACCCGTTAAGAAAGTAGATTTTGAAATCACTAATCCTGACGACATTAAAATAGATGACAAAGGTCAGTTAGGGTTCTTTTAACCCTAACTTTTGAAGCTTACAAACGCTACGCTGATTGTTTCTGACAGGTGCCTGTTAACAATTAGCGCGGCAATTGTTGTTGTTTAAACAACTCAAATCTTGAAGGTTGGTTTTTTCTTGGCCAGATATTGTTGCTTTCATCTATATCAGCAGTTTCACGATAAGGATCTATTTGTACGGAGGTAACCTCTTTAGCTTTAGCAAACACTTTCGTTAGCTTGTTTTCATCTTTCCGCCAGATATAAGCAGGAATGCGGTCTACCTCTTTGCTGCCGTCAGCAAATGTCCATTCAATCACAATTGGCATCACCAATCCACCTACGTTAGAAAAGTCCAACTCGTAAAAATTACCTGGTGCTTTACTGTCGGCCGATTTGATCTGTGTATAGCGTACATTATTTATCGCAATGTCAACAGGATCCGTTGTGAAAAACCAGCCTCTCCAAAACCAGTCCAGGTCAACGGCTGATGCATCTTCCATAGTTCTAAAAAAGTCAGCAGGAGTAGGGTGTTTGAATGCCCATCGTTTTGCGTATTCTTTAAATGCGTAATCAAATAGTTCTTTGCCCATTACAGTTTCCCTTAAAATATTTAAAGCTGTGGCAGGCTTTGCATATGCATTCGGGCCAAAGTTGATGATGTTTTCGGAGTTCGTCATAATGGGTTCTAACTGATCCTTTGGCATCTTCATGTAGTCTGTAATTTTATGTGCAGGCCCACGTTGTGATGGGTAGTTTGGGTCCCAGGTTTTTTCAGCCAGATATTGGCAAAAAGTATTCAGGCCTTCATCCATCCATGACCACTGACGTTCATCGGAGTTAACAATCATTGGAAAGAAGTTGTGGCCTACTTCATGTATAATTACACTGATCATGCCATATTTAATGGCATCTGAGTAGGTGCCATCTTTTTCTGCACGACCATAATTAAAACAAATCATAGGGTATTCCATACCATTGGCGGCCTCAACGGAAATCGCCACCGGATACGGATAAGGTATGGTATGTTTAGAATATTCTCTTAAAGTGTGGTCCACAACTTTGGTAGAGTACTTGTTGTAAAGTGGGTAGGCTTCTGGTCCGTAATAAGACATGGACATGATCTTTTTTCCATTGATATGGGTTGCCATGGCATCCCAGACTAATCTACGTGATGATACCCAGGCAAAATCCCTTACATTTTCAGCCGTATAAATCCATGTTTTTTTTGCGGATGATTTTGTTGTTAAGGCCGATTTTATCTCAGAAAGGTTTACAATCTCTATCGGTTCTTTTGCTGTTTGCGCCGCATTCCATCTTTTTAAATGCTCTGCATTTAATACCTGGTTATAATTCTGACATTCGCCTGTTGCACCTAATATATGATCTGCAGGAACAGTCATGTTTACTTTATAATTGCCAAATGCAAGGGCAAATTCACCTCTTCCTTCGAATTGCTTGTTTTGCCAGCCCTGGAAGTCAGAATAAACTGCCATTCTTGGAAACCATTGCGTCATAGTAAAGATGTAGTTGTCGTCTGCGGCAAAATATTCATAGCCACCTCTGCCGCCTTCAACCATACGATTGGCAATATTGTAATTCCAGGTTATTTTAAGCTTATATTTTTGTTTAGGCTGTAATACAAAAGGCAAGTCTATACGCATCATCGTATTGTTAATGATGTATGGTAAAGCTGTTCCTTTCTCGTCGGTAACTTTTAATATTTGAACCCCAAGCTTGTTCTCCGGGTTAATAATGTCAGATAACGTTTTTTCGCTCATCTGCTCATTTAACTTACTTCTTTCAGTGAGTTTGTTGTCGCTGCTTGCTTTGTGTTGGTTCTCGTCAAGCTGTACCCATAAATAACTTAATGGATCAGGAGAGTTATTGTAATAGGTGATCGTTTCTGAGCCATTTAGCTGCAGGTTCTTTTCATCCAGTTCAGCATCAATCTCGTAATCTGCACGTTGTTGCCAGTAGGCAGGGCCGGGGGCCCCGGATGCTGATCTATACATATTAGGATCAGAAATGATAGTGCCCAATTGTTCAAACTTATTGCCATGGTTGGAACCAGGATTGTTTATATGTTGGCTGAATGCATTCGCACTAAATATTAGTGCAATAAAAAACAAGAAGCTTTTATTCATGAATAGTTTGGTGTTTGTAGTTATTTACGTTATTAATGCTGGAAATCTTTCGGCAGCCATTACAAACGATATTCCAAATATAGCGGATGAAAGAAAGAAATTATAATCCCATTGCTTGATTTTTATAATCCAGATCAGGAAAAACGATATAACCAGAATTCCGGCAACAATTAAAACCTGACCAAACTCTAATCCGATATTAAAGGCAAAAAGTTCGGCTGTTATGCTGCTGCTTTTTCCCAACAGGCTTTTCAGGTAATTGGAAAATCCTAAACCATGTATCAACCCAAAAAATAAAGCTGCTGTATATTTAAATCTTTGGGCCTTGGGTTTCTGCCTTTTACTAACGATGTTTGATAAGGCCGTAATTACAATGGTAACCGGGATTAGAAATTCAATTAAAGACGTATTTACGGTAATCACTTTAAAGATGCTTAAGGCAAGGGTAACACTATGGCCTACAGTAAAAGCGGTTACGAGGATCAGAACCTTTTTCCAATCCGCTATAGTATAGGTTCCACAAAGTGCAATTACAAATAAAATGTGATCGTATCCCTGCCAGTCTAAAATATGTTGCCATCCTAATTGAAAATAAAGGGAGAAGTCTTGCATTGAATAAAATAGTAAATTAGCTAATTATAACAGCAATATCCTCATTTAAATTAATAAAGCAAAATGTCACGACTATTCTTACTTTTTTGGTTAAATATATTTCATCCTTTTTATGTAAGTGTAACTGATATTGTACATAATAAAACTACAGGCACTGTACAAGTTAGTGTTAGAATCTTTTTTGATGATTTTGAAAAGGCCCTCGAAAAAAAATATCAGACAAAAGTGAACATATTGAAGCCTGCTAACCGAAGAGAGGTGGATGAGCTGATTGCTGCTTATATTAAAACTCATTTGAACATTAGTGCAAATGGGAAGCCTCTTGATCTAAAATATCTGGGCTATGAAATAGAGGAAGATGCAGCCTGGTGTTATTTCGAAACTGTAAAAGTAAAAGGGATTAAACAACTGGGGGTCGAAAATGATATACTTTTTGAACAGCATTCATCGCAAAGTAACATGATTCACGCCACAGTAAACGGAAAACGAAAAAGTACAAAGCTGGATAATCCTAAGAAAGCAGCCGTTTTTACTTATTAACAGACTAAGCGTTTTCCCGATTGATTTATAAGTTCCATTCAGGACGATGTCAAGTAAATCCAGGACTGGTGTAAAGCCATTTCAGATCTATACACGGCTTGGGTTGAATAAGGATTTGGAGCAGGTTTGGTCGGGATTTCTTCGGAAAAAGGTACTTTTTTCCGAAGAAAGGTGCAAGGAATGTGCACCAAACCTTTATGTAAGGTACAACCTAACCAAAGGCAAGGCCAGATTTAATTGCTCAATAAATAAAAAAGGGGTATATCATGATAGTGATATACCCCTTCACTGGAAAGTATTTTGTTTTACTGGTACTGAATATAAATCGGTGCCGGTTTTAACTTCATTAGCTCTTCAGGTGTCATTAATCTGTTCGGCGCTTTCTTCAGGTCATTTTTATAGAATAGTTTGAATCCTGTAAACTGAACGGGCTCAGAATAGATAAAGTGACGATATGTACCTTTTTTAAGTTCTGGTTCACCCCATCCATCCATGTGCATAACAACCTGGACTTCCGGACGAAGTTTGATATTCTGATAATTGCTGACCATTTTTTTTGTGAAACGGTGTATAACAAATACTTTAGGAGGTAGGTTATGTTTCTTGACCATATCAGCAAGGTATTGAGATACATAATTGATATCTACAGCATCGTAAGTTCCAATTTTACGACCTGGTAATGAACCATCTTTCATAGAGAACTCCGGGTCAATACCTAAATGTACATAGGGTAACTGCAGGTACTTTTCAATATGCGGTAATTCTGCTTTAATGTTGCTCAAAGCAACCTGTAAATCTAAGAAAACGATAGTGTTTGGACGCATTTTAGCAATAGCCAATACAGAATCAATTTGACTGTTAGCCATTCGATTGATGTATTTTCCATCTTTGCCTGGTGTTCCGCTAGCTACAGCTGCTATATAATGCAGTCCAGCCTGAACAGGAGTTGCAGGATCGACTTTTTCCCAATGTTTAATCTCTTTATTTAATTTACTCCACATCTCTTTAGGCGCATACTCACCAAGAGCACCCATTTTTTTAGAGTGTAAATTTCCGTAATAAACTACAATTCTTTTGAAAGGAAGGATTGCTCCAGCCAGTGGATAAGGTTGATTTTTTACCGGCCATTTACCAGTTGTATCTCCGTTTGCCAGTTTGGTAAGTAGTGCGTTGTACTTGGCGGTGTCTACTGGTTGCCTGGTTGTATCTGCTGTTTCCGTTTCAACAGCAACGGTATCACCGCTAGCAGTTACTTTAACTTGTCCTTTAGCGTTTTTTGTATCAGAAGCACAGCTGGTCAATAAGGCCATTGTTGCTGTACTGATTAAAAGAATGCCTGCCAGGTGAGGTATTTTCATAGGGTATATAATTTAAATTATGCAAGTATAGCCATCTTAAAAGGAATAAAAAAGCAGGGACAAAGGTATTCTTTAAATTTATTTTAATATTGTTTGGAATTATTCTAAATAAGTTGTTATACTCGCAGTGTTATTTAAAACGATTCTAAACAGTGCTATTGGAATATTTTAAATGAGAATAGGAAACGAAGATTTAATAGAGATGTATTAATCATTTCTAAACGATATAAAAGTACTATTTGGTTTAGTTTAGTTGATAAGGATATGCTTCCGGAGCCCTCCGGAAGCTCCTTTTAAAAGACAACCAATAAAAGAAACTTGATCAGTAAGGTGTTACTGGGTGAGTGTGTTTAAAGAAAAGGTGCCGGTTTGAGTGTGCGGCACCTTATTTTAGAAACTGTTGAATTTCCCAAAAACACCGAGTGGTAATTTAATACCAGATGTTGCCTGTAAATAAAGTTCACCTGTTTCCAGATTTCTTACCTGGGGGAAAGAGGTTTTGATCAAGTTCTCCACGATAACAGAAGAGAACCCTAGTGAATAGGTGTTTAGAATTAAAAAATGCTCCTGTTCATCCAATAACTGAACCACATCCTGCATCATTTCCTGAATATGGTCTTCCAGTTTCCACTTTTCGCCATTAGGTCCATGTCCAAATGCCGGCGGATCTAAAATAATACCATTATATTTTTTCCCTCTTTTCAGCTCTCTTTTTACAAACTTAAGCGCATCTTCTACAACCCAGCGCACATCTTTCAATTTAGATAGCTCCTGATTCTCATTTGCCCAGTTTACAACCTGTTTTATGGAATCTACGTGGGTTGTATCTGCTCCAGCTGCTTTAGCGATTAAAGACGCTGCACCAGTATAAGCAAATAGGTTTAATACTTTTGGACTTCGTGTTTTAAATTTTTTGATGCAAGAAGAAATATAGTCCCAGTTTACAGCCTGTTCAGGAAATACACCCACATGTTTAAAAGAAGTAAGACCTAAGCGCAGGTTAATCGTTACATCATCATTGGTGTATTCTACATTCCATCTATCAGGAATCTGGTTAGCGCTCTTAATCCATTCTCCTGACGTCGCAGAGCGGCCTTTAAAGCGAATATGTGTTTGCTTTTTCCATTCCTGGTCGGACAATGTTTTTTTCCAGACCGCTTGAGGTTCTGGTCTGGACAATATTAAATTGCCAAAGCGTTCTAATTTTTCAAAATCACCACAATCAATTAACTCATAATCTTTCCAGTGAGTGGGGGTAAGCAGGCTTATCATAAAATGAATATATTAAAATTTTCCTTTTGCAGCCTTCATAAAGCGGCTCGCAAAAACAAAGTCATTTAGTTCTTGAACATCAGTGTGGGCGATTTCTTTATTAGAGCCTTCCCAGAATTTCTTGCCCTCGTGAAGGAAAAGTATGTAATCGCCAATACCCATTACCGAGTTCATATCATGGGTAACTACAATTGTAGTGGTATTGTATTCTTCTGTTATTTCCTTGATTAGCTCATCAATAACAATTGATGTCTTAGGATCGAGGCCAGAGTTCGGCTCATCCACAAATAAATACTTCGGGTTCATAGCAATGGCGCGGGCAATGCCTACCCGTTTTTTCATTCCGCCGGAAAGTTCCGCAGGATATAGTTTGTTTTTGCCCTCCAGGTTTACCCGTTCAAGACAAAAGTTTACCCTTTCCAGTTTTTCTTTACGGCTTTGCTCGGTAAACATGTTCAATGGAAACATGATGTTTTCTTCAACAGTCATGGAATCAAATAATGCTGATCCCTGAAAAAGCATGCCGATCTCTTTCCTGATTTCGATCTTTTCTTCGAAGTTCATTGCAGTGAATTCCCGACCATCATACTCTACATTGCCTTTTTCAGGATGGTGTAAGCCGATCATGCATTTCAATAATGTAGTTTTCCCGGAACCTGAGCCTCCAATGATCAAATTTGTTACCCCGGCTTCAAACTTACCAGATATACCTTTTAGTACTTCGTTGTCGCCAAAAGATTTATAGATGTCTTTGATTTCGATCATAGCAATAACTGGGTTACAATGTAATCACATGCAAGGATAGAGATGCAACTTACTACAACAGCTCTTGTGCTTGCCTGCGCAACTTCTAATGCTCCTCCTTTTACATAGAAACCTTCGTATGCAGGTACAGAGGTAATAATAAAACCAAATACAAAAGCTTTAACTAAAGCAACAACGATGGTATAGGGATTAAAATCAGTAGTAATACCCTGGATATACTCAGCAGGAGTAACAGCACCTGATAAAGTTCCGCCAATATACCCCCCTGTAATACTTAAAAACATAGACATAATAACCAATAAAGGTACCATGGTAATGCCTGCGATAATTTTAGGGAGGATGAGATAGCCCGGTGAATTGATACCCATAATTTCCAGCGCATCAATCTGCTCGCTTACGCGCATGGTGCCAATTTCTGAAGAAATAGCTGAGCCAATTTTACCTGCAAGTACAATAGCACTAATGGTTGGACTAAGTTCCAGGATGCTTGAATCGCGGTTAACGGAACCAATAATTGTTTTAGGAATGAAGTCACTAACCAATTGGAAAGCAATTTGTAATGTCATTACAGCGCCAATAAAAGTAGATATGATGGCAATTAGCCCTAAAGAGCCAACACCAATAAAGTCCATTTGCTTAAAGATGGCCTGCAGGTATATTTTAAATTTTTCAGGTCTTCTAAATACGGCCTTAAGTAAAAGGAGGTATCTGCCAAAATTGGTGAAATTCATGCAATGAAAAATTAACTGTGGTATTTACGCAATATTAATACAAAGAAACAATAAAAAGTTGAAACCCGATGAGTTTGCTTGTACAAACGGATTTCTGACAAATCTTTTGCCACAAAGTTTTTGAGTGATGGCCTTTTTTGTATTATTGCGGCTCATTAAAAGGTGTAACAATGAATGCAATTATTACCGGAGCAACCAAAGGAATTGGAAAGGCCATTGCCATAAGGCTTGCAGAACATGGCTATAATTTGGCTATTTGCGCAAGAAATAGTCAAGAGTTGGAGCGTTTTGCTGACGATCTTCGGTATACCGGAGCAAAAATATTGATCTGGCAGGCAGATTGCAGTATAAAAGAAGAGGTGTATGCTTTTTGCAATGCTGTAAAAGAACAAATGGGGACGGTTGATGTGCTGGTAAATAATGTTGGGACCTATTTGCCGGGTAGCCTGCTGGATGAAGCTGATGATGTGTTGCAAAAACAGTTGGATTTGAATCTAAATGCGGCCTATTATGTTTCCAAGTATTTTGGTAAAATGATGCGTGAGTGCCAGAAAGGACATATTTTTAACATTTGTTCCATTGCTTCCAAGGCCGTAGTAGAAAATGGTGGTAGCTATTCTGTAACTAAATCAGCTTTGTTAAGTCTTAATGATGTATTGAGAGCGGAACTATCAAAGTACAATGTAAAAGTAACGGCAATATTGCCAGGTTCTACATTAACGTCATCGTGGGAGGGAACAGATATCCCCGCTGAACGTTTTGTACAACCCGAAGATATCGCCAGCGCATTGTACACCATTTTAAACTTAAGTAAAGGTGTAAATGTTGATGAAATAGTTTTGAAACCACTACAGTTTTAAATTAACAGGAGGGAAATTATCATGGAAAAGAGATTATTTAGAAATGAGCATGAAAAGGTAGTCGCCGGTGTATCGTCAGGAATTGCTGAATACATGGAAGTAGATGTAACCATTATCAGATTGCTGTTTGTGTTGTCGACTATATTTTTGGTAGGAACTGGTATATTGGTTTATATAATTATGTGGATCGTAGTGCCGGTAAATACCGATCCGACAGCGAGGTTCTCGAAATTCAATGATTTCTTTAAAGATCAAAATAATCCATTTCAGTCGTCGAACCCATTTGGTAGTCAGAAAACCACAACAGAAAATCCTAAATCTTATCAGAACTGGACTTCATCGACAATGAAAGATGATAGTTTTGACTCCTGGAAAGAACCATTAGGTTATAAACCTTATCAAAAAAATAATGAAACAGGACGTACAGTTGCCGGTTTGTTTTTACTCGTAATTGGTATGTATTTTTTAATGGATGAATTTGGGATGATCCCATTTTGGTTTCAGCTTACTAAATTGTGGCCGCTGGTATTTGTAGCAATAGGTGCAAGTTTTATCATTAAATCTAAAAATAAAAATGCCTGGGAAAGGTGGCGTGATCAGAACTTTCAAGGTCCTGTAGATACAGCGAATCCCCCCGTTGATACCCCTGTTACCCCGGAGCAACCCGTTACTCCTGAAACACCAGTGGCGCCAGAGGCTACGCCTGACCCAAATACTGGTCAGGAAACTAATGATCGGTTCACTAAAAAAGATAGATAGTCATGAAGCTGGATAGAATAATGTGGGGTATTGTACTGCTTTTTATCGGTGGCGTACTGCTCTTAGAAAACTTTGGTATTATAGATTTTTACTGGAGTAGTGTATGGCGTTTTTGGCCAATATTTTTAATTATCGCTGGTATTAATATTCTGTTTAGCAGAAGTAAAAGCCAACTTGCAGGTGTAGTGTCTATTGCTATATTGGTGATTACCCTGATCCTGTTGTTTTTTAAAGGTCAGCGGAATCCTGACAGGAACAGAATCGTACATGATGGTTTAGGTAATCAGGGCTTGGAGACCAGTCCTGTACCAGAGGAATTTGGGGAACAACGTTTATCGATCCCCTATGATGCAGACTCTGTTGCTAAAAAAACAATACTTAATATTTCGGGGGCAGGAACATCTTTTGACCTTAAAGGGCATACAGATAGTTTAATCACTGTAGCCTCAAATCAGACGGGGGAACCGTTTTTGTTGATCAATAATTTAAGTACAGATAGCATCACTACATTGAATCTGAAGCCTAAAGGCAAGGGCGAATGGAAGCGGGGAGGAGGCGATGTTGATATCAATTTAAATACTAAACCCAACTGGGAAATATATGTTAAAATTGGCGCTGGAACGTTTGACTTTGATTTAGCTGATTACAAAGTAAGAACCTTTAACTTTGATGGAGGGGCAGCTGCACTTGAATTGAAAATTGGTAGTTTACTTCCAATTACCGATGTAAATGTTAAAACGGGAATGGCAGATGTAAAAATAAATATTCCTACAGGATCCGGTTGTCAGATCAGGGCTAAAACAGGCTTGTCTTCGAAAGAGTTCACGGGTTTTATCAAAATAAGTGATAATATTTATGAGACGCCTGGTTATAAAGATTCAAAAAATAAAATATTTATAAATTTTGATGGTGGACTAAGTAGCTTTGAGGTGAACAGGTATTAAACCTCTGGTCGCAATTACGACAGGCTAAATAAAATGGATAAGATTATAGAATATACAGTTGTTATAAATGGGAAACCTGAAGGCCCATATCTTTTAGAACAATTAAAAACACTACCCATCCAATCCGGGACATTTATTAGAAAACCGGGAATGGATGATTATAAAGAAGCTCACGAGTTGCCAGAACTACGTGAGCTTCTTGGTTTTGTAAAGGAGGTTCCGACGCCTCAATATTTCGCATCTTTTGATCAGCGTTTGCTTGCGGCTGCCATTGATTATTTCTTTTTAACCTGTGCTTATGCAGTTTTAACGCTACTTAGCTTTGTGGTTGTTGATGACAAGGCGGAGCGTATTATGTTGACGTTTTCAGGTTTGCCACTTATTCCGTTTGCAAAATTTTTGTATGGAAGTTTTGCTGAGGCTTCTCCAAAGCAAGGTACCATTGGTAAAATGCTGTTAAATATTAAAGTAACAGATTTGGGAGGAAACAGAATTACGCTTGGGAATTCTTTTGGTCGAAATTCGGCTAAACTCTTTTCTGTGTTGACCATGTTTATTGGTTATCTGTATAGTTTTTTGAATAAAAAACAACAGTGCCTGCATGATCTGATTGCAAACACATTGGTAATAAAAGACCGTCTGATCTAAACTAACAGTTCTAAACATAATCTTTATCTTTGTGTCAGATTTACAAATGATGGAAGAAGTAATTGGTCAGAACGCGTTAACAAACGCACTAAAAGGTGGATACTGCAATAGTTTAACACGATACTCCAGGTTTTTAACAAGAGAAGTTTCTATTGGTGATATACCTATGGGTGGTTTTAACCCAATCCGTATTCAGTCTATGACTACTACAGACACTATGGATACCCTTGGTACTGTGGAGCAAACCATCAGAATGGTCAATTCAGGCTGCGAATATGTGCGTATTACTGCGCCTAGTATGAAAGAAGCCGAAAATCTGGCCAACATTAAAAAAGAACTTCGTTTTAGAGGCTATAATGTTCCATTGGTTGCCGATATTCACTTCACACCAAATGCGGCTGAAGCTGCTGCACGTATTGTGGAAAAAGTAAGGGTGAATCCAGGTAATTATGCCGATAAAAAACGTTTTGAAAATATAGAATATACCCAACAAGCCTACCAGGCAGAACTGGAACGTATTTACAAGAAGTTTACTCCTTTGGTGAAGATTTGTAAGGAGTATGGTACGGCCATGCGTATTGGTACAAATCACGGATCGCTTTCAGACCGGATCATGAGCCATTATGGCGATACGCCACGTGGAATGGTGGAATCGGCAATGGAATTTATCAGGATGTGTGAAGACCTGAATTACTATAACCTGGTGATTTCTATGAAAGCCAGCAATACACAAGTAATGGTACAGGCTTACCGTTTATTGGTGGAAACGATGGTGAAAGAAGGGATGAATTATCCTTTGCATCTGGGTGTAACAGAAGCTGGTGATGGTGAAGACGGAAGGATTAAATCTGCAGTTGGAATAGGAACCTTACTTGAAGATGGATTAGGTGATACGATTAGGGTTTCATTAACTGAGGATCCGGAATTTGAAGCACCGGTAGCAAAAGCATTAGCATCAAGATACGAAAAAAGAGTCGCTGAGTCTGAACAACAGGAATGTCTTAACCCTGAAACGGAACTCTGTATTAAGGATCTTCCTTATAGTCCTTACGAATACAATAGAAGGCATACCGTGGCCGTTCAGCATATAGGCGGACATCATCATCCGGTAGTAATGTTAGATGTTAGTGCCGAGAACTTAAAAGATCCTTATTTTTTGAGCGCAGTTGGCTATACTTATAGTGCCGGGTTAGATAAATATAATATGGCTGATCAGGCATGTGATATCGTTTACCTTGGTGATCAATTGCCTTCATTTTCTTTCCCCGGTAATTTAAAACAAGTGTATAATTACGGGACATGGCTTTCATTGAAAGATAAAAATAATTGTCATCCATTGCTTAATTATGATGAATATGTTAAGTCGGAACAGAAAGATGAGTTTTTGAACCTTATTAAAATCAGTACCGATGATAAAGTTGACCTATCCTTGCTAAAAGAAAACACAATTATTGTATTGGAAACAAATGCAACTCACGGAATGGCAGCGCAAAGGGAATTTCTTATTGATCTTGTAAAGAACAATATTAAGATTCCTGTAATCATTAAAAGAGAATATGATCATCTTGACGCAGATCACCTGATGCTATATGCGGCTACTGATTTAGGTGCATTGCTTACAGATGGCTTTGGTGATGGTGTGTGGGTTAATACTAACAAGAGTATTGGCTTATCACTTATTAATTCGACGAGTTTCGGGATTTTACAAGCTACACGTACCCGGATTTCTAAAACCGAATACATTTCTTGCCCAAGCTGTGGGCGGACCTTATTTGACTTACAGGAAACTACGCAAATGATCCGTTCACGTACAGATCATTTGAAAGGAATTAAAATAGGTATCATGGGCTGTATTGTGAATGGCCCGGGAGAAATGGCTGATGCTGATTATGGTTATGTAGGAACAGGACCTGATAAAATTACGCTTTATCGCGGTAAAGAGGTTGTAAAGAAAAATGTGAATGCTGCACGTGCCCTTGATGATTTAATCGACCTGATTAAGGAAGATGGTAACTGGGTACAAAAGTAGTAGCTCATGAAACAACAATCTACCAAAAGTATAGCCGAACCTTTTAGTCCTTATCAGATTCTGGTCATTGCACTGTTGACTTTACTACAGTTTACAATCGTGCTGGATTTTATGGTCCTCGCGCCATTGGGCGATTTTTTAATGAAATCATTGTCTATGACTCCGAAAGGATTCGGGCTTGTGGTTTCTTCGTATGCCTTTAGTGCCGGACTTTCCGGAATTCTGGCTGCTGGTTTTGCCGATAAGTTTGACCGTAAAAAGATCCTGCTGTTTTTTTATACAGGTTTTATCGTTGGTACGCTTTTCTGTGCTTTGGCCACCACATATGAGATGTTGTTAGTTGCAAGGATTATTACCGGATTATTTGGTGGGGTAATAGGTGCCATCTCTATGACTATCATCACCGATATTTTTGAAGTCCATCAACGTGGTAGGGTAATGGGATTTGTGCAGATGGCATTTGCAGCGAGTCAGGTACTGGGAATTCCCATTGGACTTTATCTGGCCAATGTCTGGGGTTGGCATTCTGCCTTTTTAATGATTGTAATATTGGCGGTGCTTATAGGATTAGTGATACTTTTTAAAGTAAAACCAATAGATAAACACCTGGCCTTACAATCAGACAAGAGCCCGTTTTTACATTTATGGCATGCCGTAACCAACCGATCATATCAAACGGGTTTTATTGCAACTGCATTTATGAGTGTTGGTGGCTTTATGCTTATGCCTTTTGGTAGTGCTTATTTAATCAATAATATTAATATTACTCAGGAGGAACTTCCACTAGTGTTTATGTTTACTGGAATAGCGTCAATTGTAATTATGCCTCTGGTAGGAAAGTTGAGTGATCGGTATGATAAGTTTATGGTATTTGCCGGGGGATCTATACTGGCTATTATCATGATTGTGATTTATACAAATCTAAGTCCGGTTCCTTTATGGCAGGTTGTAGTGGTAAATATGATTTTGTTCATGGGGATCATGAGCAGGATGATTCCGGCAACTACATTGACGATGAGTGTGCCTGACATTAAGGACAGAGGAGCCTTTATGAGTGTAAATGCATCGTTACAGCAAATGGCAGGTGGAATAGCTGCATTGTGTGCAGGATTGATTGTAACCCAGGAAACAAAAAGCAGTCCTTTACGTCATTACGATACTTTAGGGGTTGTCGTTTCTATCCTGATTATAGTCTGTATCTTTTTGGTTTACCGTGTGAGTGTAATGGTAAACCAAAAAGACAAAAGATCGGCTTAATTTGCGCTGACAGTTTTAAAGTAAATTTCTTTGAAATTCATGGTTTTGGTGGTGTCAATTCTTCTGTGGAATGACTCCGGTTTAATATGATCAGGTGTATCAAAACCGCATGCTTCCATTAGTTCCACAGTTGCGTGGATGGTATTCTTATGGAAATTCGCAACCCTGTGTTTTTTGTCTGTCACATCAATGCCTTTAAATAGACTTTTATCTTGTGTAGCAATACCTACCGGACATTTTCCACTATCGCATTTCAATGCTTGTATACAACCTAAAGCCATCATCATACCTCTTGCACTATAACAAGCATCAGCGCCGAGTGCGAGTGTTTTCATAATGTCGAAACCAGTAATGATTTTTCCGGATGCCAGAACTTTAATCTGGTCCCGTAATCCATGGGCAATTAAAGATTGGTTTACAAAAGCAAGGGCATCCATTAAAGGCATCCCTACATAATCCGTATATTCCAGTGGTGCAGCACCGGTTCCGCCTTCTGCTCCGTCTATGGTTATAAAATCAGGCGCAACACCAGTTGCAACCATTGCAGTACAGATGTCTGTAAATTCTTGTTTACTGCCGATACAGAGCTTGAACCCAATAGGTTTTCCATCAGATAATTCGCGGAGCTGTTTAACAAACTGCATTAAGCCGTTTGCATTGTTAAAAGTACTGTGTGCCGGAGGAGAGATCACTGTTGTTCCGGCTTGTACATTTCTTATTTCTGCAATTTCTGGAGTGTTTTTAGCAGCGGGTAGTATTCCTCCATGTCCTGGTTTTGCGCCTTGAGAAAGTTTGATTTCAATCATTTTCACGTAAGTGCGCCTGGAGTTTTTTTGAAATAAGGCCGGGTCAAAATTTCCATCATTGTCTCTGCAACCAAAATAACCAGTTCCAATTTGCCAGATCAGGTCACCACCACCTTTAACATGGTGTGGACTAATGCCCCCTTCGCCGGTATTGTGTGCAAAGCCATTCAATTTTGCTCCGTTACTTAAAGACATGATTGCCGTCTTACTTAAGGCACCAAAACTCATTGCACCAATGTTTAGTATACTTAGGCTGTAAGGTTGTGAACATTGTTTATTGCCAACATTTACGCGTAGATCTTTTTGATCCAGTTTTTTAGGATAAATACTATGTGATACCCATTCATAACCTTGCTGATAGGGATCTACCTGCATCCCAAAAGCAACAGTTTCACGCTCGTTCTTCGCTCTTTGATAAACGATAGACCTTTGTCTCCTGTTAAAAGGTTTACCATCCAGGTCCGATTCAAAGAAATACTGACGCATTTCAGGCCTGATTGCTTCAAAGAAGTAACGAAGTCGCCCAACAATAGGGTAATTGCGTAACACTGCATGTTTGGATTGAAAACGATCGTAGCCTACCGCAGTAATGAGAATTAAAGGGAGTGCAATTAAAAGGTAAAAAGAGGATGCCTGATAAAATGCGGCTATAATAAGTGCAACTGTTCCGGACAATGCTATCCAAAGCAATGTTTTTCCAATTATTGAACTAATTTTTTGATTTTCCATAACTTGTAAATGGGACGTAATTACCTTGCGGTCTTAAATAAACTGGTGATCTTAAATGATGATAATATAGGGAAGAAGCCCTCTGATAAATAGATTGAAGTAGTAAGATTTGGGCCCCCGAATCGAATATTTTCTTGTAATGATTCGGGGTTTAATTCATAAAGTCTTTAGCGGAATTGGAATTCATGCCGCAAATTTCGTTATGTTTTTGTCATTATCAAAAAAAAATACCTTTAAAATTATACTTTTATCAATTTGATAAGAAAATGAAATTAAACCCTGAAGGTTAGTAGCAAAGGGTAGCTAAATGTTGAATTGATTGTAAAGAAAGAACTTCCAGTTATAGTTCAAAAAAGACCAACTACGATACGGTTTGAATATACCGTATCGTAGTTGGTCTTAAAAATATTCCTCAATATAGGGATGTAAAACTCTTTAGTCTCTGTTCCAGAATGCAGGTGGTTCAATTCCTAAGCTGCGAAGGTATACCGTGCCTTGTGCGCGATGATGAATTTCATTGTCGATAAAATAAAGAATGCTGGAAAAGACCTGGCCCTCGTACATACCAAATACCACGGTGTTTTCCTGGAAACGTTCCTGTGAAATTTCCGGCCAGAAAGTATTGATTTCGTCTGTACCCTGATCAAATAATTGCAGTAATCCTTCTTTGGAACGGTGTGCTTCATCTACAGAATGGTTGTCAAATCCACCTATGCTTTCCCAGTCTTCCGTAACAATTCCTCTTATACCGGGGCCACCAATATCAATAATCTCCTTTATCATTTCTGCAAATGGCCGCATTCCTCCTATGCTGTAGCTAAACAATTTGTCTTCGGGAAAGGCTTCAATTACCCTTCTTGTTAGGCGACGGTGGCCCATCCATGCCTTTAACATATTTTCGGAAGAAACGAAGGATGCGGTTTCAATAGTTGCTGTGTTTGAATTTTGGGTTGTCATAATTGTAAGTTTTAAAGATTTTTCTTATTTGTAATTGTTAACAATTTCTGTTTGTTACTACAAAGAAAAGTAGGGGCACTGACAACCCTATGGCAGTCCTTATGAGAAACTAATGATTTTTCGAGCTTTTTACGTAAGTTTGAACGACCTATTGTTTAACAATGAATAAATTATCTATTGATGATGAGAAGAGCGATATAAAGCTTCATGAATTAACAGCTCATTTGCAATCGCTCATTACTTCTCTGGAAGATCTTGTATTTGAAATTGATGGAAATCATACATTTAAAAATGTATGGACTTCTGATGATAGCATGCTTTTTATGCCCAGGGAAGGTTTTTTGGGTAAGACAATCACTGAAGTGATGGGGGAGCAGTCAGCCGTTTTTACTGAACCTGTTAATAAAGCTATTGAAACAGGGGAAGCTCAGGAGGTAATTTATAAACATCTGAATCCTTCATTTAATGAATGGTATAAGGCAAGGATAAAAACTGTGCAAAAATCGCAGCAACCGGAAGATTATATCCTGGTATTGAGCATACAGAATATTACACAGAAAATGCTGGCTGATATTGCACTTGAGGAGACCAGAAGGCAGCTGGAGATTAACAATGTAGCTTTAACGGAAGCGAGAAATCTCGCTGAAAAGGCCTCGAAAACGAAATCTGATTTCCTATCGGTGATGAGCCACGAAATCAGAACACCATTAAACGGTATTATCGGAATTGCCAACCTGCTCAAGTTGAACCACACAATGGATCAAAAAGAATACATTGGAAATCTGATTTTTTCAGCCGATCATTTGATGCAACTGATCAATGATATTCTGGATCTGACTAAAATGGAGAATGAGAAACTGGAGCTTGTACTTGCTGAAGTTGATTTGTTTAGATTGGTAAAGAACATTAGGAACCAATTTAAGTCACTTGCGGAAGCTAAAGGCATACAGTTGAAAAGCTTTATGGACGATGAGATCCCAAATCGATTGATTGCTGATCCAATTCGCCTGAGTCAGATGTTAAATAACTTGATTAGCAATGCGATAAAGTTTACCGACCGCGGAGAGGTGACACTGATCATCAAGCTGGTTTCTGTCGAATCTAATCATGCGCTGATTAATTTTGTGGTGAAGGATACCGGGATGGGAATTCCTCCGGAGCTCCAGGAAAGTGTTTTTGAAAGTTTTAAACAAATTCAGCAATCTGCGCGACGCGACCATGCGGGCACAGGTTTAGGCCTGACTATTACGCAAAAGCTAGCTGAATTACACAATAGCAGGGTTATTTTAGAAAGCGCAGCAGGAAAGGGATCTGAGTTTCATTTTGATTTGAGTTTTGAAATTGCTGGTGAACAGAATGCTGGCAGTCCTCAGGATGTACTCCCGGTATATTCGGCTTTTAAAGAAAAGTTAGCAGGACTTCGGGTATTGCTAGTTGAGGATAATCTGATCAATGTAATGGTGGCACAAAAGCAACTTGAATACTTTGGGGTGGATATAGACTGTGCAGAGAATGGAAAGGAAGCACTTGCACTGATGGAGAAAAATAATTACCATGTGGCTATGTTAGATCTGCATATGCCTGTGCTCGACGGGTATGCCCTTGCAATGATTGTTCGTAATAAATATCCCGATATTCATCCGGTAATTTTTACAGCTGATATTATGGCGGAAGTGAGAGCTAAATTCGCTAGTATTCATGTTTATGATATCCTTAATAAACCTTTTGCACCTGAAAAAATGTTTGAAGTTTTACTTAAGGTTGCCCAATCAAGAGGTGTGGTTTAAGTAGAAAATCCAATGTCTTTTTAACTACATCTGCTAAATGAGCTGGAAGTTGAGGATCCATGTACGGATGTGATGCACCGAAAACGTGATTTGCCCCTTCTATCTTTTGTATTTGTGCTGTTAGTTGCCTTCGTGCCAGTTCCTGTGCTACACTGAAATTAACATTGACATCCTCGTCACCATGAAGAATTAACCAGGGGATATTTATCCGTTTTGCTGCATCAATGATGTTGAAACTCTCTTTATGTTGATTAAAGTCATCCAGTAAAGTGCTGTTTAAAGGCATTTTTTCTTTAGTCCTTGCATTTTCTACATAGATTTTTCCTGTGCGTTTCCATTCCTCTTCCTGCTCCTTTTTCCATAAACTAGAGAAATCGGAAATGGATGACCAGGTAACGAGCTTGCTGATCCGCTTGTCTTTTGCTGCCTGTATGATGGCAAGCCCACCGCCGCGACTATGGCCAATAAGTTGTATAGATGTAGAAGGATAGGTGTCAAATACATAGGTGATGACTGTATCAACATCTATGAGTTCTTTGCTGAAGGTATTCGATGCGAAATCCTCCATGTCAGTCACATCATTTAGCTGTTCTTTTTTAACACCACTGTGCGACAGATTAAACTTGACGTACCTGTATCCATTTTCGGCAAAAAAAGCGGTGGTTAAATGGTGCGCTCCCCAATCTTTAAAACCTTTAAAGCCGTGAATGAAAATTATAGTGTCCAAATTTGTGCTTTTATCGTCATAAGTGCTGTCGCCGAATATCGGTTTTCCATCTGCACCTTGTAATGTAAATACTTCTTTTTTTATCATATGTAGCTCCCTATATGGTGTTTAAGCTATATAACAAAATAAAAATGAGCTTGTTTAGATTATTATCTTTATTTAAAATCTTTCTAAATAGCTCTTAATTACAGCATAATGACAGTGGAACAGCCTTGTCTTATTACTTTTGTTTCGCTAAAAACAAACAGGGTAATACTATTTTGGAATATTTAAAGATCATTGCTTTTACGCATAAACATATTGACCTGAAATCATTGGGTAAGTTGGTGATATGTGAGCAGACATTGGACGATAGGTTGAGGAACATTCAATCCGAGTTAGGTGTAAAAGAAATATTCTATGTAGGAACGTGTAACAGGGTAGAATTTGTATTTACCGCTTCCGATAATTTAGATAAAGATTTCATTCTTCGTTTTTTAACTGTACTTGACATGGGACTGCCTCCTGAGTATATGGAGCAGTTTGTTGAAAACGTTTCTGCGTATGAGCAGGTAGATGCTTTTAATCATCTGCTGCGTACTTCATGCTCACTGGAAAGTCTGGTGGTAGGAGAGAAAGAAATTCTTGCCCAGATCCGTAAGGCTTACGAGGCTTGTCGCGTTGCCGGATTTACCGGAGATTATATGCGGATGATTATGAACCGTGTAGTGAAAACTGCTAAGGAGGTTTATACCCACACCAATATTTCTAAAAACCCAGTCTCTATTGTCTCTCTGGCTTATCGCAAACTGCGTGATCTTAAAATGTGTGCCAATTCAAGGTTACTGATCATCGGCGCAGGAGAAACCAACAAAAATATAGCACAATACCTTAAAAAGCATAAGTACTCTAATTTTTCAGTTTTTAACAGAACACTGGAAAATGCAGAAGTATTGGCAAAAGAACTTAATGGTACTGCCTATCCACTTTCGGAGCTGGAAAACTACAATCAGGGCTTTGATGTGATCATTACCTGTACGGGGGCAACAGAACCGATAGTTACAGAGGAGATTTATAAAAAACTGCTGAACGGTGAAACTGGTAAAAAGGTGGTTGTAGATTTGGCTATTCCTAATGATACCGCTGCCGATGTGGTTAAAAACTTCCCTATACACTACATTGAGGTTGAATCTTTAAAAGAGACTGCCCGTAAAAATATTCAGGAACGTTATGATGAGCTGGTAAATGCCGAGCACATTATTGAAGAAAATATCAAGGATTTTGAACTGGTATTGCGCCAGCGTAAAATTGAAATCGCTATGAGTTGCGTTCCGGAGAAAATAAAAGAAATCAAGCATACTGCTATCAATGGTGTCTTTGCCGACGAAATCAATAATCTGGATGAAAACTCAAGATTAGTGCTGGAAAAAGTGATGAATTACATGGAAAAAAAATACATCAGCGTTCCAATGGTAATGGCGAAGGAGATATTGGTAAAGAATAGCTAGATTTGCCAAAAAATTAGCAATCAACGTGAAAAGACTTATTATAGGTACAAGAGGTAGCGACCTGGCTTTATGGCAAGCCAATTTCATTAAAGATAAATTAGCAGCTATCGGTGTTGAAGCTGAATTGAAAATTATCAAAACCCAGGGCGACAAGATTTTAAATCTTAGACTAGACAAACTGGAAGGCAAAGGGTTTTTCACAAAAGAGCTTGAAGAAGAACTTTTGGGAGGTACAATTGATATTGCTGTGCATTCACATAAAGATTTGCCTACCATTCATCCTGCTGGTTTAACTATTGCCGCAGTGACCGAACGTGAGGATCCTTCTGAGTTATTATTGATCCTGAAAGACTGTGTTAGTATTACCCATAAATTATCTCTGAAAAAAGGAGCTATGGTTGGAACTTCGTCTAATAGGCGTAAGGCCCAGTTGCTTGCACTTCGTCCTGATTTAAATATTGAAGATTTAAGAGGTAATGTACCTACCCGGATTCAAAAGTTAAGGGATGAGGATTACGATGCCATCATGATCGCCAAAGCTGGTGTGAATAGATTGAATATTGATCTTTCTGAGTTTCATGTTGAAGTAGTTGATACAACTGATCTGGTACCTGCACCTGCACAGGGGGCGTTGGCTATTCAGATCAGGGAGAATGACAGTGAACTGTTTGATGTCCTTCAGAAAATACATCATCCGGAAACGGCCGAGGAAATAGCTGTGGAACGTAAGGTATTGAACCTTTTTGAAGGGGGATGCCATATGCCTTTAGGCTGCTACTGTAAGAAGGAGGATGGAAAATATGAGATCTGGACTTCAAAAGCTGAAACAGATGAGGATTTTCCTGATCGTTTGTTTTATCGTGTAGATAGCCTGGAGGGAATAGCGGAAAAGATTGTTGCTAAATTTAGTGCTGACAGAAAGTATCCGGCTAAAGTGTTTATCTCCAGAGAAGTTGGTGAACACAATTATTTTAGAAAAGCGCTTGAAAAGCATGACATAGAGATTGATGCGCGATCATTGATCCGGACTTTTCCAATTGTAACTGTATTGGACCCGTTTTATTTGAAACATGTGGAATGGATCTTTTTTGCCAGCAGAAATAGTGTTGATTATTTCTTTAACCTAAAACCGATGTTACCTAAACACGTGAAATTTGGTGTAGCAGGAAAAGGTTCGGAAGATTCATTGAGAAAAGCAGGTCATTTGGCCGACTATGTTGGTGAAGGTGGTGATATTGATGAAGTTGGTGAGCTGTTTGCTGAAATGGTTGATGGGAAAACTGTATTGTTTCCGAGAGCGCAAGACTCTTTATTGAGCATTCAAAAAGCGTTAAAACCAAGTACGAAAGTAATAGATCTACCGATCTATGAAACTGTGATCGAAGAAGATGTTGATCAGACGTATGCAGAAGTGTTGATTTTTACAAGTCCGTCTAATGTAGATGCATATTTTGTAGACAACTTGCTGGAACCTGGACAAAAAGTAATTGCAATTGGCAATTCTACAGCTAAGAAATTTGAAGAAATGGGCGTTAAGTGCATTTTGCCTTATGCCCCTGACGAAATCGGCCTTGCTGAAGCTGTTTTCGGAATAGATATTTAAAAAAGAGGTTGATATGTTACACCGTCCGCGTAGATTAAGAAAAAATCCAGTTGTGAGAGAGATGGTAGCCGAAACCCGGTTATCTAAAGACATGTTTATTTATCCGTACTTTGTTGTACCTGGAAAAGATCTGGTTCATCCATTGGAAGCAATGCCTGGTATCAGTCATTTTTCTGAAGATACGCTGGTAAAGGATGTCGAAAAAGGGTTGAAACTTGGTGTCAACAAAATCATGCTTTTTGGTGTTGGCGATGAGAAAAGTGAAAATGCAGCTTCTGCTTATCATAACCATTCTTTGGTACCTTCAGCTGTGCGTTTACTGAAAAAGAACTTTGGTGACGACCTTTATATTGTAACTGATGTTTGTGTATGTTCTTATACTACGCATGGACATTGTGGTATATTGAAGGAAGATTATGTGCAGAATGACGAGACTGTAGAAGTTATTGCAAAAATGGCACTTACACATGCTCAGGCTGGTGCTGATATGTTGGCTCCTTCTGATATGATGGACGGACGTGTCGCAGCTATGAGAAGTGTTTTAGATGGTGCTGGTTTTGTAAATACAGCAATTATGTCGCACGCTACCAAATTCGCTTCTGCTTATTACGGACCGTTTAGGGAAGCTGCAGACTGTGCGCCAAGTAAGGGGGATAGAAAAGCTTATCAGATGGATTTCAGGAATGGTAATGAAGCACTTCGTGAAGCTTTGCTGGATGAAAGTGAAGGTGCCGATGTGTTAATGGTTAAACCTGCTTTGGCTTACCTTGATATTATGCATAATCTTAAACAGCATACGGATTTACCTATTGCCTGTTACAATGTTTCAGGCGAGTATTCAATGGTGAAAGCTGCTGCGCAAAAGGGCTGGATCGATGAACAAAAAGTTGTAATGGAAACCATGCATGCTTTTGCACGTGCCGGAGCAAGTATCATTACTACTTACCATATAAGGGATATTGTTGAAAATAATTGGATGTAAGAGGCGGGTTCCATTGAAATAAAAAATTATGTTAGAATCTTTAAAAAAAATGTTTTCAGGAAATGAAGGTGAAGTACCTGTAAATACAGGCAGTAAACCGGATATTTCCAGAGAGAAATCAGCAGAACTGTACGAAAAGGCTAAGAACTATTTTCCCGGAGGTGTAAACTCGCCGGTAAGAGCTTTTAAATCTGTTTATGGCACTCCACTTTTTATTCAAAAAGGAGATGGATGTTTTGTATGGGATGCCGATGGGAATCAATTTATCGATTTTTGCGCTAGCTGGGGACCATTGATCCTGGGGCATAACAATGCTAAGGTAAGAGAGAAAGTTACAGAAGTGATGCAAAATGGCATGAGCTTCGGTGCGCCAACAGCCCTGGAAAATGAATTGGCCGAACTGATCATTAAGAATAATAAATTCGTCGAAAAAATACGTTTTACCAGCTCCGGTACAGAAGCTGTTATGTCTGCTATCAGGTTGGCGCGTGGTTATACCGGTAGAGACAAGATCGTTAAGTTTGAAGGCTGTTATCATGGTCACAGTGATTCTTTATTGGTAAAAGCAGGCTCTGGCCTGGTTACTTTTGGTGAGACGTCATCTGCTGGTGTACCTAAAGCTTTTGCCCAGGAAACCATTGTTCTTCCATTGAATGATACTGAAGCACTTAAACAGGCTTTTGAACAATTTAAGGATCAGGTGGCTGCGGTTATTATAGAAGGCATACCGGCAAATAACGGATTGTTGATGCAGGATACTGCTTATATTGAGTTTTTACAAGGTATCTGTAAAGAGAATGGAACCTTGTTGATATTTGATGAGGTTATTACTGGTTTCAGGATAGGTTTTGAAGGAGCTGCTGCATATTATGGTATTAAACCTGATATTGTTACCTATGGTAAGATCATAGGTGGTGGTTTGCCTGTAGGTATGTATGGCGCTTCGGCTGAGATTATGGGACATATTTCTCCTGATGGGGGAGTTTACCAGGCTGGAACACTTTCAGGAAACCCGGTGGCTATGGCCGCGGGCATCGCGCAACTGACAGAATTGCTGCGTTCAGGATTTTATAAAGACCTGAATAATAAAACCAGCGAATTTGCCGAGAGTATCCAACGTTTTGCAACAGCAAGGAATTATAAAGTAAAGGTGTTTTATGTAGGTTCTATCTTCTGGATAGCCTTTACGGATAAAGATAAAATCCAGACTGCTGAGGATATTGATCACAACAGCATGGAGAAATTTAAAGTGATGCACAGAGAATTGTTGAACAGAGGGATTTATTTAGGGCCTTCGGGCTATGAAGTAGGTTTTGTATCTGCTGCGCATACAAAAATTGAACTTGAAAAAGCTAAAAGGGCAATCTTTGACAGCCTTGATGTTGTTTTCAGGAACAAGTAAATAATGGTATATTTATAAGTAAAATACTGATAATCTTGAAGAAGTCGATCATTATATTTTATTTCATGCTCCTGTATGCTTTAGTGCAACTGATCTCATGGGGATCTTTGGTAGTAAGGCTGGAACCTGCCAGAATGGCAATGGTTATGGGAGAGGGGTCTGTGTTTTTATTTTTACTTTGTATAGGAGCTTATTTTTTACACCAGTCTATCAAGAAAGAAGAACGACTTCGTGAACAGCAGCAGAATTTTTTACTGTCTGTAACCCATGAATTAAAGTCGCCTTTGGCTGCTATAAAGTTGTCTATCCAAACGATTGTAAAGCGCGATCTGGATAAAGCGCGACAAACTTCTTTATTGAGTAATTCATTAAAAGATATTGAGCGTTTAGATGATCTGGTAGAAAATATGTTGCTGGCTACTAAGATCGAAAACCGCTCTTATTCGTTTCCAAAGGAGGAATTTGACTTTTCTGAGCTGGTAACAAAAATTACCGACAGGCTGCAGGTCCATTCTTGTGGTTGTGAGCAATTGATTACTCCGGTAATCAAACCAGGTATTAAAGTGATGGGCGATCAGTTTGCATTGTCATCGGTAGTGACTAATCTGGTCGAGAATGCAGTGAAGTATTCGGGACCTTGTGCGGATGTAGTTGTGGAATTGGCAGAGAAAGATGGTCATGCTTTTTTGCGGGTATCTGACAAAGGACCTGGTATTCCTGATGCAGAAAAGATGCTTATTTTCGATAAATTCTACAGAGTTGGTGATGAGAATGTCAGAAAATCAAAAGGAACAGGTTTAGGCCTGTTTATTGTTAAGGAAGTATTACAAAGCCACGACGCTGATATCAGCGTTAGAGATAACGTACCGCAAGGTGCTATTTTTGAAATAACATTTAGTTGATTATGCAACAGAAATTAAGAATACTGCTGGTTGAAGATGAAGACCATTTATTAGATGCCATTAAATTAAACCTTGAGCTTGAAGGTTATAAAGTACATGCTGTAAAAGACGGTAAAACTGCCTTAAAGGTTTTTAAGGAAGAACGTTTTAACCTGATCATTCTGGACGTAATGCTTCCGGAAATGGACGGATTCCAGGTATGTGAAACCATCAGACTCGAGAATACTGAAGTGCCGATACTTTTCTTAACAGCCAAAAATACAAGTGAAGACCGCGTAATGGGCCTTAAAAAAGGTGCCGATGATTACCTGGTGAAACCATTCAACCTGGAAGAACTGATCTTAAGAGTAGGTATCCTGGTTAAACGCAGTATGAAAGCTGATGATTTAAAAGAAATCAATTCTTATAAAATTGGGGACAAAACCATTTATTTCAACTCATTTGAGCTGAAACAAGATGATGGGGTTATTGTACCCCTGACCAAGAAGGAAACTATGCTTTTGAAATTGCTGATAGAGCGTAAGAACGAAGCGGTTTCACGTGAGCAGATTCTGGAAACAGTTTGGAATTATGATGTTTATCCATCTACAAGAACAATAGATAACTTCATTTTGACTTTCCGCAAGTACTTTGAGCCAGATCAGAAAAACCCTGTGTATTTTCATTCGATCAGAGGTGTAGGTTATAAATTCACAGATATTCATTAATGTATAATTCAAAAGGCAGGTATGCCCTGATGGCGGTTTTTGCCGTCGCAGTGTTGGCATGTCTTTTTTACGATCAATACCAGCTGGCAGCTATTGCCGGCTTTTTGTTTGTCTTGGTTTTATGGAGCCACTTTAAACAGAGCTCCATAGTACTGGCCTCGAAATACTTTAAAAACGGTGATCATGAAAAAGCCGAACGGTTGTTGAATGAGGTGCCGAATGTTAATGGGTTAGCCCGGAACAGAAGAGGGTATTATGAATTTATGCGTGGAAATATCGCTTTGAAAAAAGAAGATTATGAAGCCGCGGAATTTCATTTTCAAATTGCCAGCAGATTTCCATTAGGCGGAAAAAATGACAAGGGGTTTGTGATGATCCATTTGGCGAATCTGGCACTGAAAAAGAAGGATAAGGTGCGTAGCACTGCTTATCTGGAAAAAGCAAAAGAGCTTGCGGTAACCCCTAAAGCGCTGGACATAATTAGTAAGATAGAGAAAGAAGTAAACAGTTTATAAAAGAAATAGAGGATAAATTAAGAACAAATGAACACGTTATTTTTAGATGCAGCATTTTCAAAGCAAACAGAACGTCCACCGGTATGGATGATGCGCCAAGCAGGTCGTTTTATGCCAGAGTATTGGGAGATTAAAAATAAATACTCCTTTCTGGAAATGTGTAAAACACCTGAAATAGCTGCTGATGTAACCATGTTACCTGTTGATTTGTTAGGTATTGACGCTGCAATCCTGTTTTCAGATATTCTGGTTACAGGTGAAGCGATGGGGGGAGAACTAAGTTTTACACAAGGTGTTGGGCCGAAATTTGCCAATCCGGTACGTACATTGAAAGATATAGACGCTCTGGAGGTTGATGTATTGGATAGGTTGCAGTATGTTGCTGATGCAATTAAGGTAATACAGCAACGTTTAAATGGAAGCATTCCTTTAATCGGTTTTGCCGGTGCACCATTTACTGTAATGAGTTACCTGGTTGAAGGTGGTTCATCCAAAGATTTTAAATTAACGAAATTGCTGATCCATAACCATCCTGAGCTTGCACATAAATTACTGGCTAAAATTGCAAAGGTGACTGCTGATTACCTGAATCTGCAGATTGCGGCTGGTGTAAATGCACTTCAGATCTTCGATAGCTGGGCATTGGCATTATCATGGAACGATTACCAGGAGTTTTCGCATCGTTATATCCAGGAGATCATTGCTAACCTGAATAGAAAAGATGTTCCTGTGATCTCTTTCTGTAAAGGTAGTTCTGTATTTGCGCCAATTATGGCCGAAGCAAAACCAGATGTTATTTCGGTAGACTGGAATGCAGACCTTTTAAATATTAAAAATAGTTTGCCGGCAGGTATTGCTGTTCAGGGTAACCTGGATCCACATATCTTATATGCTGATAAACCAGTAATTAAAAAGGAAATCCTTAGGTTATTTGAGCGCATGCGTGGTCAGAATGGTTTTATATGCAACCTTGGTCATGGTATTATGCCAGATATTCCTTTTGATAATGTTAAGTATGCAATTGAAGTAATCAAGGAATTTAAATACTAGTCTGTTATGGATAAATACTATTTATACGTCCTTTCTGTCCATATTATCTTTGTGGTAAGCTGGATGGCAGGATTGTTTTATAGTGTACGTTTATTCATCTATCATACGGAAGCCAACGACAGGCCTGAAATTGAACGTAATATCCTGCAAAAGGAATACGAAAAAATGGAACGAAAGCTTTGGTACATTATCACTACGCCGGCAATGGCACTTACTGTGCTGGCTGGTGTAACGATGGTTTGTATCAGACCGGGATTGTTGTTGGCGCCCTGGTTTCATGTAAAACTTGGATTTGTAGTAGCACTGCTGGTTTATCATTTTATTTGTCAGCGTATTATGAACCAACTTAAACTGGGTAAATGTAGAACCAGCTCCTTTCAGTTAAGATTATGGAACGAGGTGGCTACCATTTTGTTGGTTGCCATCGTGTTTACTGTGGTTCTAAAAAGTGCAGTAGATTGGGTTTATGGGTTAATAGGCCTAATTGTTTTTGCTGCTGTGATTATGATGGCGGTAAAATGGTACAAACATTACCGTAAAAAACATGATTGTTAAATAAATCAAAGCATATTGTAATAGCTCCTGAATAGGGGCTATTTTTATTTTATACCTATTTTTATTTTTTTTAATCACCATGCAACCATTTGTCTAAAACCTTCATCTTCTATATACCAAACACACAATGGAATTGACGCAATATAGGATCGATGAGCTACTAAATGGATGCAAAGCTGGTAACCGGCAGATGCAGGAAGCGCTGTATAAACATACTGCCGCTAAAATGCTGGCTGTTTGTATGCGTTATACCAGGGATAAAACGGAGGCAGAAGATGTATTGCAGATTGCTTATGTAAAAGTGTTTGAAAAGTTAAAAGAATACCGCGGTGATGGTGCATTTGAGGGCTGGATTAGAAGAATTATGGTGAATACCGCAATTGAGAGTTATCGTAAAAATATTAAGACGATGAATGTCGTCCCGATTGAAGATGCTTATGATCAACCGTCCACAGGTTTTGATTTTAGCAGGTTGGGCATACAGGATTTAATGAAAGTAGTACAAAAACTTGCAGATGGATACCGGATCGTATTTAACATGTACGCTATTGAAGGTTATTCTCATAAAGAAATCGCGATAACACTAGGGATTTCTGAAGGTGCAAGTAAATCACAATTGTCGAGGGCAAGATCGATATTAAGAGCAGAAATAATTAAAATGGAGGGCATAAATTATGCAACACATGAAGGATAAGGAGTTTGATCAGTTATTTAAAGACAAGTTTGAGGATCTGGAGGTGCAGCCTTCTGCCGGCCTTTGGAATAATATCGCTGCCGAACTGAAACCGGTTAAAAAGCGCGCATTCCCGTTCTATTGGGCTGCAGCTGCAGTGGCTTTAATGATTTTGTCTGTGGTATTGATTGCTCCTGACCAGGAAAAAATCAGACTTCAGGGAACTGCTTCAACAGTAAATGAGTCTTCCGCATTAACTGGGCCTCAAGTTGCTGCTCTTTCCAGCGTTAAAACAGTAGTTGAAAATGAAGTAAGAACATATAAAAGTACACCATTGGTTATTGCGCCGCGCTTAGATGAGGCTGCTGCAGAAAAAGAATTTAAGGCAAAGCAACCAAAGTTAATTGCCACACGTCCAGTTGTTAAAGCTGATGACATTATCATTGATCCCAAGCCAGTAGAAGCGTCTGTAATCGGGGATAATAGTGTAGTGATAGCAAAGGCATATGTAGCTGATGATACGAACAACGGGGTGATTACAGAAGCTGATCCTGCTGTCTATAAAGGAATAAGAAACGTTGGCGATCTTGTAAATTATGTAGTAGATAAAGTAGACAAAAGAGAAAGGAAATTTTTAAAATTTAACACCGATGAAGATAATTCATCTTTGATAGGAATTAACATCGGATTTATAAAACTGAATTCAAAACGACACAAATAAACCACAGTATGAAACGATTAATAGTTACAGCCATTTTGGTAAGCGGATTAGCCTGGCCTTCAATCCAAAATGCATTTGCACAAGATACAGTTACCACGACAACGACTGCTACGAATGTTAAAAAGAGAAGAGAATTTAAAGCACTCTCTATGACTCTAAGTATTGGGGGAGACGATCGTGGAAAGAAAGACAGTACCAATCAGGTTAATGCTAACAAAGGTAAATTTATTGGAGGGATTACATTTACACGGGTGGATTTAGGATTCAGCAAGTTAGTGGATAACGGTAGTTTTACTTTATCACCTGAAAATGAATTTCTGGATTACAAAGGCGGAAAAACAAGTACATTCTCTTTCGATATCGTACAGATGGGCTATCGTTTTAATCAGCATTTTAAAGTTTATGTCGCTGGTGGTTTTGATTGGACGCATATTCGCTTGCGTAAAGATATTACCATTCAAAAAAACACACCAGAGTTGACCTATGCAGAGGACGATGTACATTTTTCTAAAAACAGGTTCTCCAGCAGTTATGTTCACATCCCTTTAAACTTCGAACTTCGAACTTCAGAAAATAAGAATGGTAACCGCTTTTATTTTATAGCAGGACCAGAAGTTAGTTTCCTTTTAAATGGAAAGGTTAAACAAGTGAGCGATGAGCGTGGAAAGCAAAAGTTTAGTGATGATTATCGTTTTCAGACTTTTAGGTATGGCGGATCGCTAAGATTTGGCTACAACGGTATTGGATTGTTTACAAAAGTTTATTTCAACGATATGTTTGCCAGTGCTCCTCAAAAAGGCTTGACAAATATGTCATTCGGACTGACGTTTGGATTAAACTAAAACCCCATTTTCTTCTATCTTTGCGGATGTGGAAGAACCAATCATATCTGTAAAGCATTTAACCAAACAACATCAGGCCGAACAGGCTTCAGGCGTTAGTGATGTTAGTTTCGACATCAAAAAAGGAAACGTGGTGGCGATCCTTGGTGAGAGTGGAAGCGGTAAATCAACGCTGTTGAAATGTATCTACGGTTTGCTAAAGGTTGATGAAGGAACAGTATCTTTTAACGGTAAACGTATTTTAGGCCCTGATGAACAATTGATTCCCGGGCATAAAGAAATGAAAATGGTTACGCAGGATTTTTCTCTGAATATCTATGCTAAAGTGTACGATAATATCGCATCTATGCTTTCCAATACCAATATTCAGGCTAAACAGGAGAAAACCCTGGAAATAATGCGACATCTGCATATTGAACATTTAAAGGATAAGAAGATTACCCAGCTGAGTGGTGGGGAGCAACAAAGGGTAGCCATTGCTAAGGCAATGGTTAGTGATACTACCGTATTGTTACTCGATGAGCCTTTTAGTCAGGTAGATGCTTTATTGAAAAATCAACTGCGTGCCGATATTAAAAGAATAGCTGCAGAAACAGGGGTTACGGTAATTATGGTGTCTCACGACCCCGCAGATGGATTATTTCTTGCCAATGAACTGTTGATCCTGAAAGATGGAAAATTGTTGCAGTCCGGAGAACCTGCTTATGTATACAATCATCCTGATGATATATATACTGCACAACTTTTGGGTAATGCGGTAGCCATTAACGCTACCAATGCCGGGAAGCTTGGCCTGGATATAAAAACCGGTACAGCAGTATTTTATCCGGAATGGGTAGAATTGAAAAGTTCATGGAATAGCAGGCGTTTCGAAGTTAAAGATGTTTATTATAAAGGCTTTTATGAGGAGCTTTTGCTGGAAAGAAATGGTGTAATGATAAGAGCTATTCAGCTAAATAGAGGTGAGCATAAAAAGAACGATCATGTGCAGGCAAATATCACCCGCTTTCTGTCGCTATAACTCCATAAAAATCAATAGGTAAAATTCATTTTTCATTTTCGTGTCATAACATTTGATTATAGACTTTTTCCTGACTTTATTACTAAGATATTCAAAAGTTGAGTATTAACTTTGCGGAGCTTAATCAGTTTTAAGCTAAACATTAAAGCAAACCGCAGATGTATAAATCACATCCATACGCTATATTAAAATATATTTTTTCTTTCATCATTATATTTGGTGCCTTACCAACATTTGCACAGCAAACAGCTGTAAAGGGCGTGGTAACAGATGCTGTTACAAAAGAAACCATCCCATATGCTTCTTTTGTAGTTGTGGGTACAGGTAAAGGGGGACGAACGGATCTTGACGGAAAATATAATATTACTATTGAAGGCAATTACACCCAGCTTAAATTTAGTTATGTGGGATATAAAGCGCAGGTAAAGACTATTAAGCCAGGAACTAGCCAGGTCATCAATGTTCAGTTGCAAAGTGAAGCGATGCAGATGAACGAAGTAGTTATCAAAGGTGGAAAAAAGCCCCCATATCGCAATAAGGAAAATCCTGCAGTAGAACTGATCCGTAAGGTTATCGCTAATAAGTCGAAAAACCGGATGGAGAGCTACGATTATGTGGAGTATAAAAAATATGAAAGAATGCTTTTTTCTATGAGCAACCTTTCCGATAAGTTTAAAAATAAAAAAGTATTCCGCAATTATCAGTTCCTTTTCCAGGAACAGGACTCTAGTAAAATTGGAGGTAAAAACCTTTTGCCGGTATACCAGCAGGAGAAACTTTCTGAGAACTATTTCCGCAAAAATCCTGAGAAAATGAGAACGGTGGTTGTGGCCGATAAACAAGTCAACTTTGACGAACGTTTTATAGACAACAAAGGTTTAAGTTCGTATTTCGAAAGGATGTACCAGGATATTGATATCTATGATAACAATATCTCTGTGGTGAGTAACCTTTTATTGAGTCCTATAGCTGACGGTGCCCCTGGGTTCTATAAGTTTTTTATTACCGATACGGTTACAACACATCAGCCCCAGTTGATAGAGCTGTCTTTTACACCTAGAAATAAGATGGATATGTTGTTTGAAGGTAAGCTGTATGTAACAATGGATGGCAATTACGCTGTGCAAAATGCATACCTTACCGTTAACAAAGATATTAACCTGAATTTCGTAAGAGGGCTGGAGGCAAAACTTGAATTTGAGCAAAATCCTGATCGTCGCTATCACCTGAGTAAAAGTAACCTGATTGTTGATTTTGGTATCACGAAAAAGGGAGGCACAGGATTTACCGGCGAACGTACGGTAACTTTTAAGGATTATACAGTTAACCAACCACCAGCTGAAAATGTGTACAAAGGTTCCGAGACATTGGTTGTAGTTCCCGGTGCGAACACGAAAAATGAGCAGTACTGGGCAAGTATTCGTCCGGAATCACTTAGTGCCAACAGCAATAGGATTTATCATAATTTAGATACTTTACAAACTATTCCATCTTTTAAAAGAACGATGGATATCGTAACGCTATTTTTCGCGGGTTATAAAGATTTTGGTCCTTTTGAGATGGGACCCGTAAATACTTTCTATAGTTTTAATAGTGTAGAAGGCTTTAGGGCAAGGTTAGGGGGAAGAACGACTCCTAAATTAAGTAAAAGGTATTATTTTGAAACTTATGCAGCTTATGGTTTTGATGATCAGAAGTGGAAGTACTTTTTAAGCGGAACTTATTCTTTAAACAATAAATCTATTTACGCATTTCCTCAGAATTATTTACGTGCAAGTTTTCAGCGCGATACTAAAATTCCCGGACAGGAGCTGCAATTTGTTCAGGAAGACAACTTTCTGTTGTCCTTTAAAAGGGGAGAGAACGACATGCTCCTGTATAACGACTTTTACAGATTTGACTACGTACATGAATATGAAAACCATTTCTCTTATAGTGTAGGTTTGCGTAAATGGAGTCAAACTCCAGGTGGGTCTTTGTATTTCAATAATTCTGCACAAAACCTCTTTTCGCGGACAAACCAGATTAATACTTCTGAAGTTAGTGTGAATTTGAGGTATGCACCACATGAAAAATTTTATCAGGGTAAAGTTTACCGTACACCACTGGTTGATAAATACCCGGTGTTTAACCTACGCTATACGGCAGGCTTAAAAGGAGTTTTAGGAGGTGATTATAATTACCACAATTTTATGGGTAGCGTTGATAAGCGGTTTTATTTATCGCAATTGGGCTATACCGATGTAACAGTTGAGGGAGGGTATAATGTGGGCAAACTGCCTTTCCCACTGTTATCAATTCATCGCGCCAACCAAACGTATGCTTATCAGCTGCAGTCTTATAACCTGATGAACTTCATGGAGTTTGTAAGTGATCATTATGCGAGTATTAATATAGATCAGAACTTCAATGGTTTCTTTTTTAACAAAATTCCTTTGCTTCAAAAATTGAAGTTAAGAGAGGTAATGTCATTTAAGGCATTGTACGGAGGTTTGAGAAATGAAAATAATCCGGAGAAAAATTCTGATGCCATGCAATTTGTCCGTAATGACGATGGATTACCGATTACTTATGCTTTAGATAATGGCCCATATATGGAAGGAAGTGTAGGCGTTGGTAACATTTTTAAAGTACTTAGGGTGGATGCTGTGAAACGTTTCAGTTACCTGGATAATCCTGGGGTTTCAAGCTGGGGTATACGTGCAAGAGTGAAATTTGATTTTTAATCTTGATCAGCCCAGATAAGCTGATCAAGATTAAAAGAAAGTTAGTCGAAGGTAACCATTTCAGGCCCAGAGATCTTCTCTACATGGCAGGCACATTTTCCGCCTTTTACTTTAACCGTAACAGATTTAGTCTGATTTGTTTCTACGGATGTACCGGTAACTTTTAAATCGTCACCTGCTTCGGATAGTGTTTTCGTATTCAAGTCATCTATTACAATATAAGAGCCCTTTATTGTTGTAATAGCGGTGACACGTGGCACAACCTTTTCTCCGGTTCTCTGGTTAACTGCACTAAAGTCCTTGACCTGGGCTGGAAGACCTTTGTTATCTACGTATTTAATACCTATTGAGCGAAATTCCTCAGTACAGATTACCTTTCCACATTCAGAATCAGTTGACTTTTTTTTACATGATAGCAAGGCGCTGATCAGTAATAATGAAAGTGCTATTTTTTTCATGATTTATTGGTTTTAAAGATAAACGTAATGATTCGGCAAAACGCTACAATATATTCTACAAATCAGTTGTTAAAAAGAAGTGAATGGTCGTGTCCTTCTTCTACATGTATCGCAAATTTCAGTTTCAGTACGATACTAAAATTCCTGGACAGGAGCTGCAATTTGATTTAACCTTGATCAGCTTGTTTGGCTGATCAAGGTTAAAAGAAAGCTAGTCGAATGTAACCAGTTCAGGTCCGGAAACCTTCTCTACATGGCATGTACATTTTCCACCTTTTACTTTAAATGTAACAGATTTAGTTTGATTCGTTTCAACAGACGTTGCAGTAACTTTTAAATCGTCACCTGCTTCTGATAATGTTCTCGTATTCAAGTCATCTATTACAATGTACGAGCCTTTTATTGTTGTAATAGTGGTGACATTTGGTACAACCTTTTGTCCGGTTCTCTGGTTAACTGCACTAAAGTCCTTTACTACAGCTGGAAGACCTTTGTTGTCTACGTAATTTATACCTATTGAGCGAAATTCATAAGTACAGTTCATCTTTCCACATTCAGAATCAGTTGACTTTTTTTTACAGGATAGCATGGCACTGATCAGCAATAATGCAAGTACTATTTTTTTCATCGTTTATTGGTTTTAAAGATAAACGTAATGATTCGGCAAAACGCTACAATATATTCTGCAAATCAGTTGTTAAAAAGAAGTTAATGGTCGTGTCCTTCTTCTACATGTATCGCAAATTTCAGTTTCAGCACGTCCTGTCCCGCAAACTTGGCCGCGTAGTCGGAATGATTCCAGTCACTCCTGGTAATTTTAGTTTTCACATCTTTTTCCAGTTTGCGCATTACAAAAGTTAATTCTTTTGTTGGTCCTTCATTGTCGTGCCCTATTGTGAGGTAAGTCAGTACACCGGTAGTTTCATACTGACCGGTCACTGCGGTACCATCTGCGTAGGTTGATTCTCTGGGCTGGAAGATTGCTCCGCTTTCATGCTGAGAGTCTTTGTTCAGAATCAGATTTCCGCCCACAAGGAAAGCCTTAAACTGATCAGCAACGGCTTTGTTTGCAACGAACTGGTTCTGTACTTCTTTTCCATTGTAGTCCCAGGCTTTCAGCTCCATTTTATAAACAGCATCGGCCTCCAGGTGTAAATGTCCATTTGCAGTTGCATTGCCCTTTTCATCAAATTTGATAACAATTGGTGTTCCTGCTTTCAGATCTGTTAATCCATGGAAATGGTCACCATGTGCCTCAATCGCTGCACCGCTCATTTCTGTGAGGATGATCTCCGAGCGCTCAATACCTTCTTTTACTGTCGGTGTATCATTATCTTTTTTACAAGAACTTACGAAAAGTACTGCTGCACCGACCAGGATGATTGCTGCTGATTTAAATTGCTTTGTCATTGTTGTTTTTGAATTTAATTATTGATGAATATTGTTATTGAATTTTAATACTTAAACCTTTGATGGTCTGCCAGCCTTCTTTGTCTGTTAGCCTGATCATAAAATGATAATCTCCGGGATCTATATCTGCCGGTACCTGGATTTCTGCACTTGCCTGAAAGGTTTTTTGCCCCGTAGGAATAGTGATGTTTCGGATTAACAAAAATGGTTTCGCCGGTTGTTTGATGGCTTCCATATTGCATTCTTCCAACTCGGTACTATGTGTATGATGATCAAAATTATGATGGATATCCACGTTGAGTGATCCGAGTTCAGCGTTATCGCTAACTGATGCCCGGAATATAAATTTCTCTCCCCGTTTAATTATACTGCATTGTTTAGGGAAAGTGTCATCTGCGCTGGTGTTGATCTCAGGATAAGCGGTATCGATCGGTTTAGCAGTATCTTTACTACAATTGCTCAGCACCAGCATTGATGCCAGGCATAAGCTTAATAAACTTAATCTCTTCATTTATTTGTAGTCGATTGTGATGGGTATTACTTTGTAAGAGCTGATGTTATGTGTGGTGTTTTTATAAAGGATAACCCAGTTGTATTTGCCCGATTCCCATGTTTTCTCTCCGTTAATTGAGTTAGCTGTCGGTTCGTTATTGTCTTTGTCGGCACCAATGACAATAGCTTCGCCACCATACACGCCATTTATCTTTTTTAATGTCGTGATTTTTGAAGCCGCTGCAAGTCCTGTGTGTTCTACTTTGGTAACCACGATCACTTTACTAAGGTCAAGTTTATCGATACTTTCCGGATTGTAATTGGCTTTCTTCTTGATCAGTACAGAGTATAAGATCCCATCACCTTTAATGTCATTCACTTGTACATGCAGCTTCAATTCTTCACCCTTTTTAACAATCAGTTCAGGTTCGATAAACTTATTCATGGAGTAAATCATGACATCGTTACGGAAGACATAATCCCGGTCAAATTTAGGGTCAACGGCAACATTTGCAGGATCAATAATGCTCAGCTCTTCTTTAATTTCAAGCTTCGTTCCATTTTCATCAAGTACAATAAAAAAGAAATCATACTTGCCTTCAGGAGCCTCTTTTGGAATGGTGAAGTGCTTGTGCACATTGGTATTTTTAGCGCTGTTGTACTCTGCCCAGTTCAGTTCAAATTTCCAGGTTGCGGTATACTTTTCGCCGCTTTTCTGTAATATTCTTACCTGAACATCTTTTATTTTACTGGCAGCAACCACATCTGCATTGAAATGGAAATCCCTTCCCCTTAACGCCAGTTTGTTGCCCGATCCGATCTCTACATTAGTCGCCGTAGGTATAGGTTTTTCTGGTTCAGCTTCTTTATCTTTTTTACAGGCCTGGAAAGCCGTGCCAAAAAGTAGTAGCGCAAGGATGATTTTCTTTGTTTTCATAGCTAGTGGTATATTTTTAATTGAAATTTTATTTGTGTTCATTTCTTGATGTATTAATAGGTTTTTTGTTTTAATGGAATATTAAAGGGGACTTTTAAGGACAAGACTATATTTCTGCCTTGTTCTGGAAGTTCAATGAGTCTGTAGAAACTGGTATGGTTAAGGTAACGGGTGTTCAGCAGATTCTGCGCCTGTAAACTAAACATCAACTGGTGTCCGGAAATATTGAACTTTGTACCTGCCTGAAGATTAATAAGACCGTAGCCTGGTGTTTTCTTTTCCGGTGGAACGATGTTATTTTGCCTTGAGGTAAGTCGGTAGTCGACGGAAAAATAAGCATGTTTAAGCGCAGACTCTGGTGCGGACGACCAGGTCAGGTTAATCAACGCAGATGCCGGTGGAGAGAAGGGAAGTGTATAACCTTTCTTATCTCCAGATACTTGTTTAGCAAATAAGTATTCCCCTAATAATTCTGCACTCAGATTCTTCAATACCTTATACTTTAGTTGTAACTCAGTACCATACCTGATTACTTTGCTTTGGGCATACTGGAAGATCTGATTGCCGGCGCCATAATAAAAATCATGGTTTGCTGTAGGGTTCAGGTAGATGTAGTTCGGAAAGTAGTTGTAAAAAGGACTGATCAATACAGACCAGCGATCTTCGTTCCATCCTAAGCTTAAATCCAGCTGGTACGATTGCTCAGGCGAAAGCGTAGGATCTCCCTTTTCATAACTGAAATAATGATAATTGACACCATTCGCACCTAATTCTTTGGCAATTGGCATTCTGAAACTTTTGCCAATATTAGCCTTCAACAGGAATTTATGGTGGTTGTAGTTGATGCCGGCCGACCATACCAGGCTGTTGAAACTGCGCTTCAGATCATTCGCCCTGATGAGTTTTTCAGATGTTGTTATTCCCCCTGCCGTTAATTCAGAATCAAACCAGTCTGCATATTTAAACATCCTGATTTGCCCGTAATCATACCGTACTGCACCGTGTAATAGTACGCGCTCGCTTATTTTGTACTTATCGTATACAAATAATCCCGTGGTCGCCTGTTTAAAGGATGGTACTAAAAATGTCCAGCCGTTAATGGTATTGTCCTGGTACTCTGAATTGATACCTGCAGTAAGGTGATGATTTCCAATTACAATCCTATCCCTCAGATTTATACTATATACTTGTTTATCAAATTCTCTTTCCAACTCCGGAGAAACTGATAGATAATCAGGATAAACAGGAGGCATATAACCATGGTTTACATACTGACTGTGTTCCTGTCTGAAATTTCGCTGATAGCCCAATTCCATTTCCAGTTTATGTACCCCAGTCTGATAACTGCTGCGATTGATTAACTTAAAATGGTTGACCTGCTGATTGGGCATCTGGATATCTCTGGCGGATGCATCGTGCATTTCAGTATTTACTCTTCTTGGTTCCAGACCATGTGCATTGGCGAAAAAACCACTTTTACTATAAATATTACTGAAGTAAAATATCGATCTGAAATTTTCCTTCACATAGCCTGTGCTTAAATGTAATCCTGTTTCTGTACCCGCAGTGTTCCGCAATTGTCTGTCGTATAACCTTACAGCATAGTCATATACAAACACTGTATCAGTGGGGACACTGTAGTCTCCGTAATTCTGATAGGTGAGACGGGAATCAAAGAACCAGTGATCGTTTCGGCCAAATAAATTTATGGAGGTCCCATACAGGTTGTTGTTGCTTTTTCCGATAAGATCAACGGAACCAGCTAAGGTATTTTTGGGCGGTACAATAGCAGGTTTTACGTCAATTACACCCCCTATAGCATCTGAACCATATAAAAAGGAAGCAGCGCCTTTTACCAGCTCTACTTCGCTTGCGGCAAACTGATCAATCTCCAGACCATGATCAGCCCCCCATTGCTGTCCCTCATGTTTTACACCTTTATCAACAACGACTACGCGGTTAAAACCAAGACCCCGTATCAGTGGTTTCGACTGTCCCGATCCAATGCCTATGGTTTTAATGCCAGGTAAGCGTTCCAGTGTTTTCATTAAACTTCCTCCCAGGTTTCGCTGTATAAAATCACTCCCGACTGTTATCACATTTAAAGATTCTTCCTCCTGACGAAGTAGTAAACGTTTGTCTTTAATCACAACCTCTTTCAGCTGAGGGGTAACAGATTGGCTGGCCTTTTTCTTTGAGGTTGAGTCCGGCTGTCGATTTGTATGCTGCCCGAAAACAGTTTGAAGAACGGTCAGCAGAAAAAATAATAATATATAGAAGCTCTTCATTAAATTTTGAAGTTCAGTTAAGGGAAAAAATAGACATAAGCGTACCTGTCTGCTAAAAGCAGGGCTAAGAATCAGGTAGGAGAAAAGGAGTGTTTAAACGTGTTTAACAAGAATTGGCGGACCTTTGTTGGCAATAACCTGCAAGCTAAATTCATAGTTTCGTGTTATGACCAGGGTATTGAGGGTAATCACCTCAGGACTTGCAATCTTTAGTGCTGTAGGATAAAACAAAAGGATCTGCTGACCTTGGACATGATGGTAATAGTCGCAGATAGCACATTTATTGATATGCTGAATCTGTTTCTTAGCTCCGTATTCAAAATCGGAATGCCCCTCAGTATGGATATGAAACAATTGTGAAGTCGAGATGAACAAAAACAGTAAAACCAACAGAAAGGAGCCTTTCCGCTGCAGTTTGGTCCAAAGAAGTTTCGTACTCGAATTCATAACTGCATCAAAGTTGCATTTATAATTTGTGATATGCAAGGGTAAATGCAATTAAGTTGCTTATGTGTTCTCTATATTATAACCTATCTTCTTTCTTTTATCCTATAATTGGGGTAAATTAGATTATTGAAATAAACTTTTAAAACTTGCAGCTATGAATGAGGAATATCTGAATCTACCCTTGGTTAAAAATCAGGTAGGTATGCGTTTTGAATTAAAGGTAGGCGACTATACAACCTTTATCGACTACAAAGAACATGGCAAAAAGATCTGGCTAATTCATACCGAAGCGCCGGAAGAGTTGAAGGGAAAGGGTGCGGCGACAGCTGTTATAGAAAAAACGCTGACCTATATTGAGGATAATGGATACAAACTCATCCCATTATGCCCATTGGTTGCTGCATATTTAAAAAGACATCCTGAATGGGATCGTATTTTAGACGAAAGTGCAAAGCCATTTTAAAATTGGTTTACTTCTTATCCTACATCAATTGTTAACACTGTTGACCAGTGTACATTTGTATACTTAAAAAAGGAGAAACAAGATGAAAAAGTTAATTGAAAAAATCGTGACAAATTCTGGCCGACCACATATGGTTGGTGATGGTTTCAGGGTATTTAATTATATCCCCGGAGCAGGTATTCCTCAGGAGAGAATAAGTCCTTTTTTACTATTGGACTTTAATCCTGAATATGACTTCGGACCATCAGATCATTTAAGAGGAGTTGGCGTGCATCCACATAAAGGTTTTGAAACGGTTACTATTGCCTACAAAGGCAGTGTTGCCCATCACGACAGTACAGGTAGCCATGGGGTGATTAAATCCGGTGATGTGCAATGGATGACTGCAGGTAGCGGTATTCTCCATAAAGAGTATCATGAGCAAGAGTTTTCAAAAAAAGGAGGACCTTTTGAAATGGTACAGCTTTGGGTGAACCTTCCTAAAAAGGATAAATCTACCACCCCGCATTACCAGGAGTTAACTGCTGCGGGAATGGGTAAAATAGAATTGCCTGAAAATGGCGGTGTGGTGAATGTAATTGCCGGAAACTTTAATGGTGTGGCTGGTCCTGCGGAGACTTATAGTCCTGTTAATTTGTTCGACATCAAATTAAACGAAGGTGCGGAACTGAACACTACGATCCAGGCAGGGCATAATACAGCTTTACTGGTCGTAAATGGTAGTGTAGAAGTAAATGGAGAGGCTGCAGCGGAACATAGCTTCATATTGTTTGCGAACGAAGGTGAAGACATTCACATTAAAGCGAACCAGAAAAGTGTGGTGCTGTTGTTGAGTGGTGAGCCACTTAATGAACCGATTGTAAGCTACGGACCATTTGTAATGAATACCGAAGAAGAAATCAATCAGGCTATAGTTGATTTTAATCAAGGCAAATTCGGAGTACTGGCCGATTAATAATAGAACTCAATAATTGAAGAGGTTGTACCATAATTATGTTACAACCTCTTCTTATTTCTGGTCATTTATTTCAGATAATATTTCGTTATTTGCAGGAACACACTAAATCAAACTACCGCGAGCATTAAATGGCTATTATCTCTCCTCCAAATGAAAATGAATTATTACATAGGTTAGCCACCGGAGATCAGCGCGCTTTTACTGAATTATTTGATGCGTACTATAGGCCTCTGGGTGAGTATGTTTTTAAACTAACAGAATCTTTACCTATCACCGAAGAGATTGTACAGGATGTTTTTATTAAGATCTGGATTAAAAGAGAAACGGTCAGTACATTAAAAAGCTTTAAGAATTATCTGTTCATTTTATGCCGTAACCAAACCTTTGATGCACTCAGGAAAAAAGCAAAGCAACATTTGTTTCAGCAAAAACTGGAGCAGTTCTTCAAAGATGAATCTGAATTGGATGGACTCGAAAATCCTGTAGAAGAATACCGGGAATGGATTGAGCAGTCTGTAGCCAAATTACCTCCTCAACAACAAAAGGTTTATGTCTTAAGTCGTTACGAACGGTTAAAACATGAAGAAATTGCTGCAAAACTGCAGCTTTCCACAGAGACGGTTAAAAAGCATATTCAATATGCTACGCGGTTCATCCAGAATGACTTAAGGTCAAGATTGGATGCCACAATTTTGTTCGTGCTCATGAGCAATTTATTTTAATTTAACTTTTTTCAAATTCCACTACCCCTTTTTTAGATCTCCTGCGTCTTTAGTGATATATGCAGGAAGAAAGATTAGCTTATTTATTCAACAAGTATTTTGATAAAACTGCAAGTGCAGCAGAGCGGGATGAATTCCTTGCACTTGTAGATCAGGAGGAGGTTGAACAGGAGATCCGAAAATTAATGGAGGAAAGTTATCAGAATTTTCAACCGGAACATCAGCCTTTTGCTGCAGGTGGCAGAGAAAAGATGTTGAATGCTATTGTAAAAGGACAAGACATAGATGCCAGTATTATACCTTTAAAACGGAAGACACTTTGGCCGAAAATTGTTTCGGCAGCAGCAGTATTATTGATTGCGAGTGTTGGCATTTATCTTTATAAATCATCCCCTTTGTCTAATAGTCAGTCGCCAATGGTAGCTGGGCATGATATTAAACCTGGAAAAAACACAGCGACGTTAACCCTTGCCGATGGCCGGAAAATCGTATTATCTGATGCTGCTAATGGTGAGCTGGCAAAAGAAGGCGGTGTAAGCATTCAAAAGACAAAAGAGGGAAAGGTGGTGTACACTGTCAACGGTGGTGCCAATGCCGGCGTTGCTCCAGGTCTGAATACCATAACTACTGCAGTTGGAGAACAATATCAGGTTATATTACCTGATGGTACTGTCGTTTGGCTAAATGCGGCATCATCGCTAAAGTATCCATCTACTTTTACAGGCAATTACCGCAAGGTCGAGCTAACAGGAGAAGGTTATTTTGAAGTAGCAAAAGTTCGTAAAACACCTTTTATTGTTGTGAGTAAGGGGCAAGAGGTTGAAGTTTTAGGTACGCACTTTAACATCAATGGTTATCCAGATGAAAAGGCAACGAAAACTACTTTATTAGAAGGTACTGTTCGTGTTTCTTATTCAAATGTATCAACCTTGCTAAAACCCGGGCAACAATCTATTTTAATTAATGGAAAAACTAAAGTTGTACAGGTACAAACGGAAGATGTTGTGGCCTGGAAAAACGGATACTTTATGTTTAATAATGAGTCATTAGAAGATATTATGCGTAAAGTAGCCCGCTGGTACGATGTAGAGGTGGAATATAAAAATGTATCTAACAGAAGAATTACATTCTTCGGTACTGTGAGCCGTCACAGTAATATATCGCAGGTATTACATATGCTGGCAGGGACCGGAGAAGTAAAATTTGAGGTAGAGGGGCGACGTATTATCGTCATCGAAAAATAATAGAAATTCAACTAGTTAACCAAATCATTAACCAAACTAACCACAATGGAATATCAGAAAAAAGAAACTTAAGCATGTTTTTGAGGCTTTTCAGAATAGAAAAGGAGTGCTGGAAACACCCCTTCTCAGTATCTGTTAAGCTTACCGCCGATCAGACCGGCTGGAAATATTGAGCGAACAATTATTCAGGATTAACAAGACAATCAAACTTAGGCAATATTGTGCAACAAAGCAATATTGACGGTCTCTTATCATGCCGCTAAGTCTTGTCACAACAAATGATAGAATGTATCAGAGTTTTACTAAAACGGTATGCAGACCTCCGGGCTACATACCCAAATGCTTATTGTTTATTCATGCTGCCTGGAGCAACATGAATGAAAAAGATAAAAGAAAATGGATCATGAGAATTAATCTGACCACAATCCTCTTCATATTTACACTCATGCAGGTTAGCGCCGCATCGTTCGGGCAGCGCGTAACTTTCAAAAAGCAAAATGCTACGCTCGAAAATGTCATTCGTGAAATTAGAAAGCAAACGAGCTATGATGTGCTAATCCCTACTGCCAGAATCAGCACTTCGGTTAAGATCGATGCTAATTTTAGCAATGCCACACTTGATGAAGTCATGACTAAGGTGCTGGAAGGACGTAATCTTAGTTATACAATGGAAGCGAATATGATCATTGTAAAACCGAAAGATAAGTCTGTAGTTGAAAAGGTAATGGACTATTTCGTTGCCCTTGAAATAAAAGGTAAGGTTACTGATGAGGATGGAAACCCTATTCCGGGTGCTTCTGTAAGGATAAAAGAGAATGCAAATCGAGCAGCAGTGACCAATAGTAATGGTGAATTTAAGATCACGGTAAATGACTATCAGGATATTATCCTGGTTTCTTATGTGGGATACAATACCAGGGAAGTCAAATTAAAGGAGGGGCAGACTTCAGTAAATGTGCGGTTAGATATGACCGAGAACAAAATGAAAGATGTAGTCATTACAGGTATTTCTGAACGTAAGAAAGAAATTTATACAGGTAGTTCAACTACGTTTACCGGTAAAGATCTGATGAAATTAAGCTCTAGTAATATCCTTCAGGGACTTGGTTTGCTTGATCCATCGTTCCGGATTATAGACAATAACCTCGCGGGGTCTGACCCAAATGCAATGCCCAATATAGAGATCAGGGGTAGCAATACCCTTTCTGAGAATTACCCTCAGGGTGATCTTCGTGCAGCCTTTTATGGCAATCCGAACCTTCCCTTATTTATTCTGGATGGATTTGAGACTTCACTGGAAAGGATCATTGACCTGGATATGAACCGTATAGAATCTTTAACCTTGCTAAAGGATGGTTCAGCAGCAGCAATTTATGGCACACGTTCTGCCAATGGAGTTGTGGTAATTGTAACCAAAGCACCGGCTGCGGGTAAACTGAGAGCAAGCTATGCGGTAAGTTCTAACCTGGTGATACCTGATTTACGTGATTACAGGATGCTGGATGCACCTCGCTTACTGGAACTTGAGCAAAAGGCAGGAGTATACAGTGGCGCATTCATGAGCGATCAGGTTAGAATGCAGGATTTATACAATGAGCGTTTGGCTAATGTGAAAAGTGGTGTAGATACCTATTGGCTATCGCAACCTTTAAAAACAGCAATGGAGCAACGCCATTCCTTAACGTTAGATGGCGGAGATCAGGCTTTAAAATATAGCATTGGTTTTGGTGCTGCGGCAAACCCAGGTATAATGAAAGGGTCTTCCAGAAATACGTACCAGGGAAATATGCTCTTCCATTACAACACAGGCAAATTCTTGTTCCGCAATGATTTGCAAATTGCGAATACCAAAGGAACAAATAGTCCATATGGTTCTTTTCAGTCTTATGTGAATGCAAAACCTTATTTCTCAATTCCTGAGGTTAATGGAGTAGCTTCACCATTTTTGTACGAGACTTTTACCAATGGAGAGCGGTCGGGTTATATCATCAATCCTTTGTATGATGCAACCCTGAATACGCAAAGCATCAATCAGTATACCGAAATTGTGAACAATTTTTCAGCAGAATGGAATGTAACCGCTGCTTTGAGATTTAGAGCTACAGCCGGACTTTCTAAACGTTTTTCAGATGGAAAGGAGTTTTATCCTGCCGATCATTCCCGGTATTTGTCTGTAACACCAGATATGGCTGCTTATCCATTAAGAGGCGATTTAAATGTATCTAATACCAAAACAACCGGTTATGAGGGTACTTTTTATGGTATTTTCAGTAAGCTGATCAAAAAACATAGTATATTTTTCCAATCCGGATTTAATATTAAGGAATCTATATCCAGCGTTAGCCTGACCGAGGCACAAGGTTTTCCAAATCCAAAAATGAATGATCTGGCCTTCGCAAAACAATATCGTCAGGGGGGACGGCCGCAAGGTCTGGACAATACCAGCCGCCTCGCAGGTTTTCTTGCAGCGTTTAACTATGCTTATGATAGCAGATATTTTATGGATCTTTCCTTTAAGCTGGATGGATCATCTCAGTTTGGAGCAAATGAGAAATTTGCACCGGTATGGTCTGCCGGTATAGGATGGAACCTGCATCGTGAAGATTTTGTTAAAAATTTAAATGTGTTTAGTTTACTGAGGGTTACGGGGTCGATAGCTGAAACTGCCAGTCAGAATTTTGCACCCTATCAGGCAATGACAAAATACAGGTACGAAACAGATAAAATTTATGGTCTTGACTTTGGTACTGTTATACAGGGAATGGGAAATCCTGACCTGAAATGGCAAACCACACGTCAGCAAAAAATTGCACTCGACGCAGGATTATTTAATTCAAGGGTAACAGTGAATGCCGAGTATTACCTTAAAAATACATCTAATCTACTTCAGAGTATCACACTCGCACCATCAACAGGGTTTTCCGGCTTTACCGATAATATAGGTGAGCTCAGAAATAACGGATACGAAATTCGTTTAAATGTGGTATTGATGCCTGGTCATTCCGATCAGCCAAGGGTAGCCGTATGGGGTAATATTGGCGCCAATGAAAACAGGATTTCTAAAATATCGGATGCTATGAAACAGCGCAACAAAACTATTTTGGATGCCATGCAAAGTGCTTATGACAATGAAAAATTAACTACGCTTCCGCCAAATATCTTTACTGAGGGTAGTTCGAGATCTGCTATTTATGCCTTGCCTTCATTGGGTATAGATCCAGCAACCGGAAACGAGATTTTTTTATATCGTGACGGTACAATCGGTAACGAATGGAGAGCTGCTGAACAAATTGCCATTGCTGACGAACGTCCTGTAGTGGCGGGTGGTTTCGGCGCTACTTTTAATTATAAAGGCTGGGATGCTGTAATAGCAGGTAGTTATTCAAGAGGTGGGTACCTGTATAATTCTACACTGGTATCTAAAGTAGAAGATATTGATCTGAGAAATAACAATGTGGACGAAAGGGCTTACCATTGGAAATGGGCTGTACCTGGCGATGAAGCAAAGTACAGTGCTAATTCTTTTGTAATTGGAAGTAATCGTGTTGGAGCTACTTCACGCTTCGTACAAAAGAATGATTATCTCACTATTTCTGCGATAACATTGGGGTATAGCTTAAATCAGACCGCTTTGGTCAAACGTCTAAAGATTCAGAATTTAAGATTCAGTGTGAGTATGAACGATTTGGCGCGTTTCTCTACCATTGAAATAGAAAGAGGTACCCAATACCCGTTTGCACAAAGGATTTCTTTTGGTGCCAATGTTACATTTTAATGCAAGTATTTATGAAAGTATATATCAATACAAAAAAGGCAGCACTATTGCTGATGCTTGGAACAGGTCTAACGCTGAGTAGTTGTAATAAATGGCTGGATGTTCAGCCCAAAACTGAGTTGAAGCAGGAAGATTTGTTTTCCACGCAACAAGGTTTTTATGAGGCAATGACAGGAGCTTATGTGACCATGACAGATGAGGGAACTTATGGGAGGGAACTTACCATAGGGATGTTAAGTGTGATGGCTTCGGATTATTCGGTTGAGAGTTCCTCTCAACAGGCCATTGAGTACCTAAAACCTGTTGAGAATTTCGACTATGAAAAGGGACAGTTTAAATCTATGATCGGCGGGATATGGCTTAAACAATATAATACCGTCGCACAGGTGAATGCCATATTGGAGAATATTGATGCTAAAAAACATTTGTTCACAGGAGAGAATTTTAACCTGATTAAAGGGGAAGCTTTGGCGTTAAGGGCCTATATTCATTTCGACCTGTTACGCTTATTTGCTCCCGCCTATGTTGCTAAGGATGCACAGAAATACTTGCCTTATGTAACTAGTTATGGTCGGAATGCGACTCCTTTTTCTGATGTAGATGGCGTTATTAACGCTACGCTGAAAGATCTGGATGAGGCTGAAGTTTTGTTGGTAAAGGATCCTATTGGAAACAGAGGAACTGTAGATAGACAGTTAAGAATGAATCTTTACGCTGTGAAAGGGTTGAAAGCGCGAATTTATTTATATATGGGTAACAAACCTCTCGCTTTTGCTAAAGCAAAGGAGGTAATTGACGCTAATAAAGTAAGGTTGATGGCTGCAGGTACGGATGTAAACCTGGATCGTAGTTTTCATACAGAACATCTATTTTCAATTTTTAAGGAGAAGCATGATACCCGTGTTGTAGTTTGGCTTAGGGTTGGTGATGGAACTGGAAATGGAGGCGTGCCTTATTATTTTACCACGCAGACTAAGTTGTCGACTAATATTTTTAAAAATCAGCCTACAGATGTCCGTTTTAAAATGCCAATGATTATGCCTTTTTCAGGAAACCTTACTCCGCACAAATATCTGTATGAGGATCTTTCACCTTCAACATTAGGTATGAAAAAGAACTATATACCGCTAATGCGTATTTCTGAAATATATTATATAGCTGCTGAGGCTGCGCCAGATGCAGCCACGGGATTTGAGTACCTGAACAAGGTTTTAACTTCAAGAGGACTACAAACCTTAACCGTGACAGCTGATCTGCAGGCAGAGTTGAAAAGTGAATATAGGAAGGAATTTTTTACTGAGGGACAGACTTTTTACTATTATAAAAGGCTCAACGCAAATCAACTCGACGACAGTCCTGTAACGCAAATGACAGCCCAAACTTATGTTCTCCCGTTACCTGATGATGAAAAAATCTTCGGTGGCCGGTAAATGTTAATGCTTAAATAAGAAAAGAGATGAAAAAAATATATATAGCAGTTGTGCTATTGTCAGGTCTGCTGGCCTGTAAAAAGGAAGATGTAAAAGTGTATCATGGTGGTGACCGTGTGCAGTTTGCCCGCCAAAATGCCGCACTTCCTTATGTTGGTAGTCAGGATTTTTCCTTTGCCGCTAAGGGGAGTCCGGAAAGTGCTACAATAGCTTTTCCTGTAGATATAACTGGAAGAGTCGCATCTTTTGACCGTGACATAAGAGTAGAAATAATCGCTAGCGAAACAACTGCGGCTAAGGGCGTAGATTTTGACTTCGGAAAATCTGTAGTTAAAGCAGGGGAGTCCAAAGGAACAATAGAACTATTGCTTAAGAAAACTTCTGCATTGGATAAAGAGGTTAAAACGGTGACATTCCGTATCGTTTCTTCAGAACATTTTGCACCGGGAATTGAAAAGCAACTTAAAAGAAAAGTGAGTTTCTTTAATTTTATGGTGAAACCTTCAACCTGGGATACTCGAATGAGAACCTATTTTGGAGAATATTCAGAAATGAAACATAAGTTCATATTGTATCATTTAGGAATTCCTGAAATCAATATTACCCCATCAGGTTCGTCAGTTCAAGATCCTGAAAAGTATGTGTATAATGTAACAAGCTTCATTCAGTTCCAAAACAAACTGCGCTCTTTACTGAATGATCTGAATTCAAAAGCAATTACTCCAGATCCTGCAGATCCATTCACCTACCCACTGGTGTACGACGAAGATGGTGATGATGTAGATGATCCTATTGCTGTTACTTTCCCTTAATCCTTAAATCTATTGAGATGAAAATATTCAATTATATGACTACTTTAATCTTCCTTTTAGGAGGATTAGTGCTTTCTTCCTGCTATAAGGATAAAGGTAATTATGACCTTGCCCCTGTAGATGTAATACAAATAGGTGGACCGGTTTCAGGCCCGGAGAATTATGCGCTGCAGCAGTTTGACTTGTTAAAAATCTCACCTGAATTTACTTTTACAGGTGATGAATCCAAACTTGAATATACTTGGAAAATATTCCCTTTAAATGTAAAGCCTGACGACCCGAGAGTTCAGGTGATCTCTAATAAAAGGGAGCTTGAATACCAGGTTAAAGTTCCTGTAGGATCTTATTCAGTCCTGCTGGAAATCAGAGATCCTCAAACATCGATTATGCGTAGCAGGACATTTGGTGTAGTTGTGCGGCTAAAAGGGGCGCAGGGATTTATGGTCCTTAATACCAAAGATAATGGCGAACAGGATATTGATGTAATTGTTGATAATACTAAACCTGAAATCTTTTTCGGTCTTTTTTCTGCAAACAACAGCATTAAATTAAAAGATGCAACACGCCTGGGGATGCTGCAATCGGCTGGTAATTCCTCTGGTACAATTTACGTATTCCAAAAAAAAGGAGGATTTTCTTTGGGGTCTAGTTTTGCTTTCCTACAGGATGCGAGGTATTGGTTCTTTGATGCGCAGCCTCAGTATGCAGGTTCAGCGATTTATACCGATTTTTTTGGTGCGAATGCCTACCTCATCAACGATGGTAACGTTCATATCGCCTTAAGTCCGGTATCACCTCCGGCTTTTGCTTATAAAGCCGCGGGTAACTACAAAGCTACGAAGTGGCTGTTTATGTCTGGTTATGTATTTATCTATGACGACCTGAACCATCGCTTTTTGAAGCTGGACAAAAGAGGAAACAGAATGTCGACGATTACACCAAATCCCGTTGAGGATGTTTTTGATGTAAATGACATCGGCGATAAGGAATGTTTATTATTTGATCATAACCTACAGCCTACTGTAGCGCCATCCGCTGCAAATTACAATCTGTTAAAACCAATTGCTTATTGTCGCGATAAAAATGGGAAGACTTTTATGTATAAGTTTGGCTTTTTTAGAAGTTTAGTGACCTATTGTGAAAGTGTACATGAAGTAACTGCCCCAGGATTTTCTACTGCTACAGCTTATGTAAATTCGGCGAATAATCCGCTTACTTTTTATGCCTCTGGTAATAAAATCTATGTCTATGATTTTACCAATGATAAAGCCAGGGAAATATACACTTTTGCGGAATCTGATATATCTATTGATAGGTTAAAAACGAACGGTACCAAGTTAATGGCTGTAGCTAATGGCAAATCCGCGAACACCGGGGCTGTTTACTTTTTTGATTTAGAAGCAACCGGAAATATTAAAAATGATACTTATGCAAGTAAGTATGATGGGTTTGGAAAGGTTCAGGACGTCGAGTATAAGTTTAACGTTATTCCTTTTGGCGCAGTACTCTGGAAATAATTTGAATTACGTCTGTAATTCTCTCCGTAAACCACCCCGGGTGTTTGCCCTCTGGGGTTGGTTTTACATTTAATTCAATAAAAAAATGAAATACATATATATGCTGTTGATCCTCGCGGTCAGCTTAACAGCTCATGCCCAGGGAATTCAGTTTGAACGTGAATTATCCTGGAAGGAAGTGCAGGCTAAAGCCAAAGCAAGTGGTAAAGCAATTTTTGTAGATGTTTATACCACCTGGTGTGGTCCATGCAAACAAATGGATAAAAATGTTTTCCCTAAAAAGGAAACCGGAGATTTCTTTAATGAGCATTTCATCAGCTTTAAACTCCAAATGGATAAAACAGCCGCCGATGCTCCTGAGATTAAAAAGCAATATGCTGATGCAGAGTGGTTCGAAAAGAACTATCAGATTACCGCCTATCCATGTTACCTGTTTTTTGACAGCAACGGAAAGCTGATTCACCAGGCTGGCGGAGGTGGTTTAAAGGTAGCCGACTTTATCGCGATTGGACAGGAAGCACTTGATCCAGGAAAACAGTTGATGTCTTTCAAAAAGAAATATAGCCAGGGTGTAAGGGACAATGAGTTTATGAAAACTTACATTTACAAACTCGCAGCAGCCCAGGATCCATTGCTGGAACAAACGGCAGACGAGTTTTTAAAATTGCAAAAAGATCCTTTTTCTGCCGAAAGCGTAAGCATAATGATGTTTATGACTACTGGAAGTAACAGCAGATACTTCGATCTGTTGGCTAAAAACAAAAACAAACTGTATGCTGCGATCGGGAAGGTTAAGGCAGATACTTACCTAAAAAAAGTAATAGATGCGGGAATTACTTCAACCGGACTAAAAGTTGAAGCTGATAAAGACAGCAAGAAAATAAAACACTGGGTGGATGAGTCTGCTTTATTGAAATATTTCTCCAGGTTTTATGCTGCGGATACCTCGGCTTTCCTGGCGGCCTTTCATACTGCAAGTATCTCTAAAATGCTGGACGAGCAACAGGCTTATTTAAAAGCCAAAACACTGTTAAATCATGCTGTAAAGCCAGATATGCAACAAGCGGCATTGCTATCATTAATGATTATGCGGAACGGTAAAAATCAGGACGATAATCAGCTGGTCATCGCACTGCTTTCTACTTACCCGGAAACGGATGATCACCTGATGAACCAAACCTTATCTAAAGTTTATAGCTATGTAGGACAACCTGAAAAAGCATTGGATTATGCCGGAAAAGCTTTAGTTACCCTACGTAAAACCAGGCCCAATTATCCTGATATTACTCCACAGGAGTATTTAAAAAGATCGTTAATTGTAAATCCAACCCCTAAAATAATCAGCAATTAATATGAGTTTGTTAAATAAAATGATGCGGAATGCGTTGATTATTTTGATGCTGCAAGCAGTCGCTTTGCCAGCGTTTTCTAATGCGAAAAATGTAGGAATCACCACCAGCTATGCTGCAAATGATGGGTTACCTACGAGCATCAAAAGCCAGTTTAAGTTTATTGGTGGTTTAATGTTTGTAGAAGTGGTTATTAATGGAACCAAAGGACTTCTGCTGGTAGATACAGGTAGTAATGGTTTTATATTATTGAATGCGGAGTATTTTAAAACCAAGCTAACCGGGCAAACTATGTCTGGAATGGGAGGGACTGTTCCGATGGAGGAAGTAAAGGTTGAACTGTTGGAATGGCAGAATCTACAGTTAAAGGATCGTTTACTTCCAGCCATAAAAATGAATCAACTAAATACTGGAACAGTTGAAAAGGTGTTGGGACTGATCGGTAGTGCATTTTTTAAACCTTATCAGCTGACTTTAAATTTTGCAACCCGGGAGCTTGAGTTAAAAAAGTCGGTAGGTGATGCAGCTATTGTTAAAAATATCCTCCCCATTATAAAGCTTCCTTTTACATTAGTTAGCGGTTTTCCCGTAGTAGAGGTAAATATCGCGGGGAAAAACCTTCGGTTTGTGATGGATACAGGCGCTACAGATAACCTGATTGATACCAGCCTCGAAGCTGAAATTGCTGGAATCTGGAAGCAAACTCAACAAGTGAATATGACTGAAGGTAGTGGAAATGGTGGTAACGTGAGAAGGGGAGTGCTTGACAGGATGACTATCGGCGGATTAAACATGGATAAGATCCAGATGGGATTACATACTATGCCTGCCTTTGACAAGGAGAAAGCAATAGCTGGTATTCTGGGCTTCCAGTTTTTAAAATACTTTTATGTAGACATCAATTACATTGATAAAACCATGAAGTTTTATGATATGGCAGTTGTTATGAATCAACAGAAGTAAAATCTAAAGCTATAGTAAAACAAAAGGTCGATGTTCACCAGAACATCGACCTTTTGTTTATAGTGAAGATCATCTATTATTGACCATATAGTGACTCTATCACAACAAGTTTAACTAATATTGGAATTGTAGGTTTTTCTGGTGCAGCTTCTTGGAAATCAGAACTTTGAATGTCAATTGCAAAGCCGCCATCATACAATTCGTAACTATAAGCTAATTGATCAAAAGTGTAAGGAACCTGAACGTAGCTGCTTGTACTTACTGGATGCGTTATATACACCAAAACTCCATCATCATCTACTGTAATTGGCTTTATAACAGAAGTAGGTATATCAGCCGTGTAGGTAAAGCCATCGTTACTTAATACCCATTGATTTGGTTGTATGGTAAAATTATACGTCCTGTTAGGGTTTTCCTGTATAAGCGTTTCCTTCTTGCACGATACCAGGCCCAGCGTGGCCGTGCATAACAATAATAATATAAGTTTTTTCATGTATTTGTGTGTTTTGAATTTCATACAGCAAATTTATTGCCACAATATGTAAGGTGCTTCCTTCGCTTATTCTGTAATTAAAATGTTATACGGAATTTTGTTATATAAATGCGTTTTAAACCAAATATTCGAATAAAGTCTGGTCGTTATTTAATTCAATAATTTCGAACTTAAATTCTTTCATCCTCTTTACAAGTGAGTCATAATCAACACGGTTAGCCAGTTCAATGCCTACTAAAGCCGGCCCATTTTCTTTGTTCGTTTTTTTAATGAATTCAAAACGCGTAATGTCATCATGTGGACCTAAGACACTATTTACAAATAACTTCAGGGCACCTGGTCTTTGCGGGAAGCGGACAATGAAATAATGCTTCAAGCCCTCATATAGTAAAGATTTCTCTTTGATTTCCTGCATGCGTTCAATGTCGTTGTTACCGCCACTAATTACACATACAACCTTTTTACCTTTTATTTTATCTCTGTAAGCATCAAGGACGGCAACAGATAAAGCACCTGCCGGTTCCACAACAATAGCATCTTCGTTGTACAGCTTTAAAATTGTAGTACAAACTTTACCCTCGGCTACCAGCAATACATCATCCAGTACCTCTGTGCAGATTTCGTAGGTTAGTTTTCCAACACATTTTACAGAAGCACCATCCACAAAACGGTTTATTTCTGGCAAAGTAACTGGTCCGCCATGTTCAAAGGCTTTTAACATGGAAGGAGCACCTTCCGGTTCAACGCCGGCCAGTAAGATATCCGGCTTTTGTTGCTTTAAATAGTGGCCAACACCAGCTGAAAGTCCTCCGCCACCAACTGGCATAATCACTACTTCAACACCAGGTAAATCTTCCAGGATTTCTACTCCAACTGTACCCTGACCTTCAATGATACTATAGTTGTCAAAAGGAGGGATAAAAGTCATGTTGTGTTGTTGTGTATAAGCCAAAGCTTCTTTTAAGCAATCATCAAAAGTATCGCCTACCAAAACCAGCTCTACACTGCCATTTCCGAACATTTCAGTCTGTTTAACCTTTTGTTTCGGCGTAATTTCAGGCATAAATATGACACCCTTTGTTCCCAGTTTATCACAAGAGAAAGCAACGCCCTGGGCATGGTTACCAGCACTGGCACAAACAATCCCTCTGCTCAGTTCATCGGGTGTTAACTGACTGATCATGTTATAAGCGCCACGCAATTTATAGGAACGGACAACCTGCAAGTCTTCACGCTTCAGGTATATTTCGCAGTCATAAGCTTCAGATAATTTGGAGTTGTAAATGAGGGGAGTATGTTTTACAACATATGCCAAGCGCTGCGAGGCAGCTTTGGAGTCTAGTTTAAGATTGAAGTCAGTCATTTTTTATGAAAAATAAAACAGGCTGTATCATAAATTCAGAATAACGAACGTATTAATGATACAGCCTGTTAATTGTACGCTCCAAAAGGAGTATACAAAGATAGTTATATGTTAGCAGCCAACCAATCGCCTACTTCGCTGGTTTTGTATGCTTTGTTTTTTCCAGATAGATCCTCTGTAACAATACCTTCTGCTAATGATTTGTTAACCACTGCCCTGATCAGTTCAGCTTCTTCTTTTAATCCAAAAGCATCTTCAAACATCATTGCAGCTGATAATACTGTAGCCAAAGGATTGGCAATATCTTTACCTGCAGCTTGCGGATAAGAACCGTGGATCGGCTCAAATAATGAAGTATGAACACCGATTGAAGCCGATGGCATCAATCCCATAGAACCAGAAATTACAGATGCTTCGTCAGTTAGAATATCACCGAACAGGTTTTCTGTAATCAATACATCGTATGAGCTTGGCCATTGTACCAAACGCATTGCAACTGCATCAACAAACTCATAGCTTACTGTAACTTCAGGATAGTCTTTTTCCATATCCTGTACAGTTTCTCTCCACAAACGTGAGGACTCCAATACATTCGCTTTATCTACACAGCAAAGTTTCTTGCTGCGGGTCATTGCCATTTCAAAACCTAATTTAGCCAAACGCTGAATCTCAGCTCTGGTATAAGTACAAGTATCAAAAGCAGTATTGCCATCGTCTTTTCTACCTCTTTCGCCGAAATAAATACCACCGGTTAATTCACGAAGAATAATCAGGTCAGTACCTTCAATACGCTCTCTTTTTAACGGAGAATTGTCAATTAAAGAAGGGAAAGTAAAGGTTGGACGCACATTAGCAAACAAACCTAATTTCTGACGCATTTTCAGTAAGCCTTGCTCCGGACGAACGGTAGCTTTAGGGTCATTGTCGAAACGTGGATCACCAATAGCACCAAATAGTACAGCATCAGCTGCCATACAGATTTCGTGTGTAGCATCCGGATAGGGTTCACCAACAGCATCAATTGCTGCTGCACCGGTAATGCCTGAAGTCCATACAATCTCGTGGTTAAATTTCTTTGCTACTGCATTCGATACTTTTACAGCCTGGTCTATAACCTCCGGCCCAATTCCATCTCCTGCTAACAGAGCAATATTAAGTTTCATATATTTTGTAATTGTGGTTTAAAAATTGTTTTTACTGTATTTCTTCTCTAAGGTACAACCTTAAATGATGTTCAACATTTTCTGGGTAGCTTTAATTGCACAAACTGTCTGATCAGAATCGAGTCCTCTTGTGATAAACATCTTCTGATCCGTTTCCCAGGTAATGATGGTTTCGCAAAGTGCATCAGAGTTACTACCAGGTGCTATCCTTACGGCATAATCAATCAGCTTTGGTAAGCTTCGTCCTTTCTTGGCATAAACCTTGGTCAGCGCATTCATGAAAGCATCAAACTGCCCGTCACCCTGTGCATTCTCTTCAAACTTTTCTCCTTCAATTAAAACGGAGATCGTTGCAGAGGGGCGAAGTCCCATCGAATTCATCAGCACATAGGATTCAACGGTAACATGCTCTTCGTAAAGACTGCTGTCTAAAACGTCAGAAATGATATAAGGTAAATCTTCCTTAGTAACCGTTTCTTTTTTGTCGCCCAGTTCAATCACCCTTTGCGTCACTTTCTTTAGGTCGGCATCATTTAGCTTTAAGCCCAGCTCCTGTAGATTTTTTTCGATGTTAGCCTTGCCGGAAGTCTTTCCTAAAGCATAGCTACGTTTTCTTCCAAATCGCTCAGGCAACAGGTCATTAAAATATAAATTGTTTTTATTGTCACCATCGGCATGGATTCCAGCTGTTTGTGTGAATACATGATCGCCTACAATAGGTTTGTTTGAAGGGATTCTTACACCCGAAAACGTTTCTACCAGCTTACTTACCTTGTAAATGGATGATTCTTTGATCTGCACTTCAACCTCTGGCGCAAAATCTTTTATTACCGCAACAGCACTGGCCATCGCAGCATTTCCGGCTCTTTCCCCCATACCATTTACGGTCAGGTGCAAACCACTGATTCCAGCTTTTACAGCTTCCAATACATTGGCCGTGCCCAGATCATAATCATTATGTGCATGAAAATCAAAATGGATAGTCGGATATTTCGCTTGTAGATCGGCAATAAACTTATAGGTTTCACCAGGGGTTAACACACCAAGTGTATCTGGCAGTAATATCCTTTTTACAGGTTGTGTCGACAGAAAATCCAGGAACTGAATCACGTACTCCGGAGAGTTACGCATGCCGTTGCTCCAGTCTTCCAGGTAAACATTTGTAGCAATACCATGGGAAGCAGCAAGATCAACAACGTGTTTAATTTCAGCAAAGTGTTGCTCAGGTATTTTTTTAAGCTGATGCGTTAAGTGGTTTAATGAACCTTTGGTTAACAGATTCTGAACTTTAACTCCCGCCTCTAGCATCCAGTCAATTGATACGCCATTGTCAACAAAAGACAATACCTCAATACGATCTGCATACCCATTGGCTTCTGCCCAGCTCAAAACAGCTTTTACAGATTGGAATTCGCCGTCAGATACACGTGCAGAAGCAATTTCAACCCGGTCAACATGGAGTTCTTCCAATAGCAACTGGGTTATTGTTAATTTTTCTGAAATGGAAAAAGACACTCCCGATGTTTGTTCTCCATCGCGGAGTGTAGTATCCATAATCTCTATTTTCCTTTTTTCCATGTATTGGATCTTACTTTTTTCTTTATACTCATCGTCATCCTGAAATAAATTCAGGATGACGGGCAATAGCATACCTTGTTTTTAAAGCGGAAGATGCTTGGCAAATTCTTGTATTTCTGGTTTGATGCTCTGTAAATAATCGATATCATCAAAGCCGTTCAGCATATTGTCTTTTTTGTAAGCACTGATTTCAAAAGTTTCTTTTTCGCCAGTAGCCAAAATTGTAATGGTCTGCTCAGGCAGGTTTACTTCCAGTTCTGTATTTGGGTCAGCAAAAATTGCTGCAAAGATTTTTTCAGAAAATTCAGGACTAACCTGTACTGGTAGTACACCAATATTCAAGCAGTTGTTTCTGAAAATATCAGCAAAGAAGCTGGAAACAACACATCTGAACCCATAATCATAAACAGCCCATGCGGCATGCTCTCTTGATGAACCTGAACCAAAGTTTTTACCGCCAACCAGTATTTTACCACTATAAATCGGGTTGTTCAATACGAAGTCAGGTTTTGGCGTATTGTCGCCATTGTATCTCCAGTCACGGAAAAGGTTGTCGCCAAATCCTACACGTTCTGTAGCTTTCAAAAAGCGGGCAGGGATCAATTGGTCGGTATCTACATTTTCAATAGGAAGCGGAACCGCGGTGCTTCTTAAGGTATTAAATTTATCGTAAGCCATTTTAATTCTCTAATAATTTGTGTTAAACGGTTTCTTCAACGTTCTAAACGCGCTCTAAACGCTTTCAGCCTCAACGTTCTCAATTAACGTTCTTGGATCAGTAACTACACCAGTAACAGCAGCAGCAGCAGCAACAAGCGGACTAGCCAGCATGGTTCTTGAACCAGGGCCTTGTCGGCCTTCGAAGTTTCTGTTCGAAGTACTTACCGCATATTTACCAGCAGGAATCTTGTCATCATTCATCGCTAAACAAGCAGAACAACCTGGCTGACGAAGGGTAAAACCTGCTTCAGTTAAGATATCCAGTAAACCTTCTTCTTTAATCTGCGACTCTACAATATGAGAACCAGGAACCAACCAAACCGTAACGTCGTCAGCTTTATGTTTACCCTTTACAATAGAAGTAAAGGCCCTGAAATCTTCAATACGACCGTTGGTACAGCTACCCACAAATACGAAATCTACTTTCTTACCAATCATATGGTCGCCTTCAGAGAAGCCCATATAATTCAGCGATTTTGCATAAGTTTCAGCACCACCTTCAGCATTTGCAGCATCAGGAATATCCTGAGAAATACCCATACCCATTCCAGGGTTAGTACCGTAGGTAATCATCGGCTCAATTGAAGAACCATCGAAAGTTAATTCTTTATCAAAAACGGCATCAGCATCAGTTTTTAACGTTTTATAGTAAGCCAATGCTTTATCCCATGCTTCGCCTTTAGGACTAAATTCACGATCTTTTACATAATTGATGGTTGTTTCATCCGGAGCAATCATACCACCACGGGCACCCATTTCAATACTTAAATTACAAACCGTCATACGGCCTTCCATAGTCATGTTTTCAAAAACATCACCAGCATACTCTACAAAGTATCCGGTAGCACCAGAAGTACTTAACTTAGAGATGATGAACAGGGCAACGTCTTTCGGCGTAACACCCAAACCTAATTTGCCATTCACATTGATACGCATTTTCTTAGGCTTCGGCTGCATGATACACTGTGTAGACAGTACCATTTCTACCTCTGATGTACCGATACCAAAAGCGATAGCACCAAAAGCACCGTGGGTAGAAGTATGCGAGTCACCGCAAACAATAGTAGCACCTGGTTGGGTAATACCATATTCAGGGCCCACAACGTGTACAATACCATTTTTCTGGTGACCTAAGCCCCAGTGACTGATGCCGTACTCATTAGAGTTTGATTCCAATGCTTTTAATTGGTTTGCAGAAAGTGGATCTGCAACAGGTAAATGCTGGTTAATTGTTGGTGTATTGTGATCCGCTGTAGCAAAAGTACGCTCAGGATACAATACGCTTATTCCTCTGCTTTTTAAACCTAAAAAGGCAACAGGGCTGGTTACTTCGTGAATAAGATGGCGATCAATAAAAAGCACATCAGGGCCACCTTCTATCTTACGTACTACGTGAGTGTCCCACACCTTATCAAATAATGTCTTGCTCATTTTTTTAATTTTAGTATAAATTCAATGTTGTAAAAGATGGGTTATTATGCCAATTGTTGTTTGCCCATCATCAACAAAAGATCCTGGTCATTAATATCTAATTTTTGATCGGCTACCGTTAAGAAGCGGTGATAAGCCTCGCCTAATTCCTCTTTAGTTAAGCTAAAGCCTAGACGTTCAAGGTGGAATTTAAGCGCATGTCTGCCACTACGTGCGGTAAGCACAATACTTGCATCAGGAAAACCAACGTCTTCCGGACGTATAATTTCATAGTTCTCACGGTTTTTTAAGAAACCATCCTGGTGAATACCAGAGCTATGTGCAAAGGCATTGCTACCTACAATTGCTTTGTTAGGTTGTACCGGCATACGCATTTGTGAACTCACCATACGACTCAACTCATAGAAGTTTTTCGTATTGATATTGGTATGTAAACCCAATGCCTGGTGTGTTTTCAAGATCATAACCACCTCTTCAATAGATGTATTTCCTGCACGTTCGCCAATACCGTTAATGGTACCCTCAATCTGGCGTGCACCGTTTTGCAAACCGGCAATTGAGTTTGCTGTCGCTAAACCAAGGTCATTGTGACAATGAACCGAGATGATCGCCTGGTCAATATTTTTTACGTTTTCTTTCAAAAACTTGATTTTGCTGCCATATTGATCTGGTAAGCAATAGCCATTGGTATCTGGGATGTTCACCACTGTAGCACCGGCAGCAATAACTGCTTCCACCATTTGCGCCAGGAAACGAACATCAGCACGGCCAGCATCTTCAGCGTAGAATTCAATATCCTCTACAGATTTCTTGGCATATTTAACTGCTTCAACGGCACGCTCCAGAATTTCTTCCCGGGTGCTGTTAAATTTATGCTTAATGTGCATGTCAGACGAACCGATGCCTGTATGGATACGCGGACGTTTAGCAAACTGTAGCGCGGCAACAGCAGAATCAATATCGCCCTTGTTTGCGCGTGTTAAAGCACAAATAATCGGCTCAGATACTGCTTTAGAAAGCTCAACCACACTTTGGAAATCGCCAGGGCTCGAAATAGGGAAGCCCGCTTCAATGATATCCACGCCAAGTGCTTCCAGCTCCTTTGCAATTTCTATTTTCTCCGGAGTTGTCAATTGGCAACCCGGCACTTGCTCACCATCACGTAAGGTGGTGTCAAATACATAAACTCTATTCGGATCGTGTAACATAATTTTCTTTTTTTAGTTAGTATAGATAAGTGACTCTATGGATTTTACTTCTCCGTTTTCTAGTAATATTCTTTTCTCAATACAGCCTGGTATCTGTGCTTCAAAATGACCAACATAAATCAATGTGGTGCCATTTTTGCACAACTCATCAACAAGGTTATTGAAGTGTGTTGTCTGTTGCTGATCTAAACCCTGACAAGGTTCATCCAGTATCAATATTTCCGGGTTCTTTACAATCGTTCTGGCCAGCAAAGCCAGTCGCTGTTTACCCAAAGGAAGTTCATTCATCAGGGTGTCTTTATATTCATCTAAACCGAAATAACTGATCAACTCGTCAGTTTGTGCTTTTTTTGAATATCCCGGATCACAGAACAGACCAGAGCTGTCGTAAAATCCTGATACAATACTTTGCCATACCGTTGATGAAGGATCAAAATACCAGTGTAACTCAGGAGATATTAAACCAATCCTTTCTTTGATCTCCCAGATACTTTCACCACTTCCACGTTTGTTTCCAAACAGGTGGAAATTGTTGGCGTAGGCCTGAGGATGATCACCACAGATTAAGCTTAATAAAGTTGATTTACCTGAACCATTATGACCATGTAATACCCACTTTTCTCCGGATTTAACCTCCCAGTTGATGTTTTTCAGCACCTTCTTTTCTCCATAGCTGATGTTTACATCAATCATTTTGATGATTTCTGCTGAAGAAGAAGGGGCTATAGCTTCAGTTAAGAAAGAAGGAACAGGTAAATTGTTTGCTTCAATCTCATTCCAGCTGCGTTCTTCTTCCGAAATTTCAACCAGCTGGCCTGCTTTAATCATCGCAATGCGATCAATGCAAACCGGCAATTCTGTTTCGTTGCTGATTAAGATCAACTGTGTGCCTGCTTCGGTGATTTCTTCCAGTAAGGTATTTAGATTCTGACGGGAATTTACATCCAGTCCGTTGTAGGGAAGATCTAAAATCAACAATTGTGGTTTTAGCCAAATGGCTTTAACCAATTGTAATTTTTTGTGTTCTCCACTGGATAACTGGATAAGTGTCGCGTCTTTTAATTCAGAAAACCCTAAAGCTGCTAAAACCGGTTCTACCTCATTAAAAAGTAAACCATGTTTTTTACCAAAGCTTTCCAGCTCAGCTTTAACACTGGCCGTGGTTTCTGTAGATTGTTTATTGTAACGTTGTTGGTAATAGAAATTAGATTGGCCTTCCAGATCTTTGAACTGGAACCAGTTGGCTACGTAATAAACCACAGCAGGTAAACTGCTTTGTGGGTCAAAACCAATCTCAATATTACCGTAACTGTGTGCCTGACCAGCAATGGCCCTGGCTAATGAAGTTTTACCACTTCCGCTTTCGCCGCATAATAACCAATTCTCATAGCGATTTATAGTCCAGTTCAAATCCTGCAATACAGGCTTGTGCTGGTACTTCAAAGTGAGATTGGTGATTTTGACGACGGGTTGTGACATATTTTATATTTTTTATAAGTTGCTGTATCAACTGAGGCTGATACAGCAACATTAGAGTACTGTTATGCGGTTTTAATAGATTTCATTGCAGTCATTGCTTTTCTCAGTTTAGTACCAATTACTTCAACTTCGTGTGTACGCAGTGCTTCGTTTATAGCAATCAGTGTTCTGTTATCTACACCACCATCTTTACCTTCATTAAAGTTTTTACCAACCAGGTCAGTATCCACCTTAGTCATAAAATCAGCCAATAAAGGTTTGCAAGCCTGGTCAAATAAATAACAACCGTATTCAGCAGTATCAGAAATTACACGGTTCATTTCAAATAATTTCTTACGTGCAATGGTGTTTGCGATAAGTGGAGTTTCGTGTAACGACTCATAGTAAGCAGACTCTGGTTTGATACCAGCCTGAACCATTGTTTCGAAAGCCAATTCAACACCAGCTCTAACAAAAGCAACCATCAAAGTATAGTTGTCAAAATATTCCTGCTCTGCAATTTTAACATCACCGGCAGGTGTTTTTTCGAAAGCAGTTTCACCTGTTTCTGCACGCCAAGCCAATAGGTTTTTATCACCAGCAGCCCAGTCAGCCATCATAGTGCTGCTAAATTCGCCGCTCATGATGTCATCCTGGTGTTTCTGGAACAACGGGCGCATGATGTTTTTCAATTCTTCTGAAATTTCAAAAGCTTTAATTTTTGCAGGATTGCTCAATCTGTCCATCATGCCGGTAACACCACCATGTTTAAGGGCTTCAGTAATTACCTCTACACCATATTGAACCAATTTAGAAGCATAACCAGCATCAATACCTTTTTCAACCATTTTGTCGAAAGAAAGGATAGATCCAGTTTGTAACAAACCACATAAAATAGTTTGCTCACCCATTAAATCAGATTTTACTTCAGCAACGAAAGAAGATCTTAAAACACCAGCTCTGTGGCCACCTGTTCCAACGCAGTAAGCTTTAGCCTGTGCTAAACCTTTTCCTTGCGGATCATTCTCAGGGTGAACAGCAATTAAGGTAGGTACACCAAAACCTCTTACATATTCAGCTCTTACTTCACTACCTGGACATTTAGGTGCAACCATGATTACAGTAATGTCCTTACGGATCTGCATACCTTCTTCTACAATGTTGAAACCGTGTGAGTATAGCAAAGTAGCACCTTCTTTCATCAAAGGCATAATTGCAGTTACTACTGCAGTATGTTGTTTATCAGGAGTAAGGTTGATCACTACATCAGCTGTAGGAATCAATTCCTCGTAAGTGCCTACAGTAAAGTTGTTTTCTGTAGCATTTTTCCATGAATCTCTTTTGCCTTCAATAGCTTCCTTACGCAAAGTATAAGAAACATCTAAACCACTATCTCTTAAATTTAAACCCTGGTTTAAGCCTTGTGCACCACAGCCTACAATTACCAGTTTTTTCCCTTTCAAAACATTTACGCCATCCAGAAATTCAGCGCTGTCCATGAAGTCGCAAACGCCCAATTGGTTTAGTTGTTCTCTAAGAGGTAATGTGTTAAAGTAATTTGACATCTTTTTTATTGTTTTAGATTTTTTAAGGTTCGTTTAATATTTACTTGTTATTGATCACTTTTTTAATAGCTGTAGCGATTCCATAATGAAAGGCATCATGTACCACAAAGAACTGTACTGCGTCGTCGCTACTTTTTACCTCTACACCGTAATCGGTCATGAAATTATTATAGCTCGTAAACTTATTGTTTTGCAGGTCTTCCTCCAGCTGATCGATGCTACTGCGCATCAAATCTTTTAAGGTATTTATTTCCTCCGCATCGATAAACTTTTCAGGTCGGGTTCCTTTTCTGTACGGCAGCATATACTGCTTTTCTACTACAGGTGCTACACCTGCCAGCAGGTAGCATAAGCCTTGCTGACTCGCAACGATGTGTCCGAAGTTCCAGATGATGTTGTTGTTAAAACCTGCCGGAATTTCGTTCAACTCTTCAACAGTTGATGTTTCGATCAGCCTGATGAAGTGCTCGCGCGTTTGTTTAGTAACATTTAAAAGGAATTCCATCTCTACTCAGTTTTACATGCTAAATACATTCTTTTCTTTATCCAGGAACTCGTTTTCAATAACGTCCTGTCCCGGTTCTCTGCGCTCAAACTCTCTTAGTTTAGCATTAAAGCCTTCGCTGTCTTTGATGATGGCAACTCTTGCACTTCTGACAAATTCAATCAGTCCGTATGGCTGCAATACTTCAATAAGCTTATCGGTTTCTTCTCTGTGTCCGGTTGCTTCAAAAACAGTGTAATCTTTACGGATCACTACTGCACGGGCACCATACTCGCGAAGTAAACGCTCTACAGGAGCGCGTTCTGCAACGATATCCGTAGGTACTTTGTACAGTGCAAGTTCCTGCCAGATGATGTCTTCGTTGGTATTGTAGTATACTTTTAATACTTCAACCTGTTTTTCAATCTGGCGACAAAGTTTGCGTACCACTTCTTCTGTTTCGTGGATCACGATATTGAAGCGGTGGATGTGTTCTATCTCAGAAGGAGAGGTGTTTAAGCTCTCTATATTTATTTTTCTTCTGGAAAATATGATGGCTATACGATTCAATATACCGATCTGATTCTCGGTGTAGGCAGTAATCGTAAATTCCTGTCTTGCGTTTGATTCTATATCCTGGGTATTACTCATGATCTTTAATTATTTAAGTCTGATTTCACTAACACTACTACCTTGGGGAACCATCGGGAACACATTGTGCTCCTGTGCCACCATTACCTCTAAAAGATAAGATCCTTTGTGGTTCAGCATTTCTTCCAGAGCTCCTACGAGGTCTTCGCGTTCAGATACTTTTTTACCAGCTATGGAGTAAGAGTCGGCAAGTTTTACAAAATCAGGACTGGCAATGTCAACAAAAGAGTAACGCTTGTCGTGGAACAATTGCTGCCACTGACGAACCATGCCCAGGAACCGGTTGTTCAGGATCATGATTTTAACGTCAATACCGGTTTGCATAATGGTACCCAGTTCCTGTAAGGTCATCTGGAAACCACCATCACCAATTACCGCAACAACAGTACGATCTGGCGCTCCAAATTTCGCGCCTATGGCCGCTGGTAAACCAAATCCCATAGTTCCTAATCCGCCACTGGTAATGTTGCTTCTAGTGTGGTTAAATTTAGCGTAACGACAAGCTATCATCTGGTGCTGACCAACGTCAGTAACAATTACAGCATCGCCTTTAGTCAATTCGTTTAACTGGTTAATTACTTCACCCATAGTTAGCTCACCAGTACCTGGATGTAGCTCATTTTGAATGACAGTTTCCTGCTCAGTTTTATCATAAGCCCTGAACTCAGCTAACCATTCTGTATGTTGTTTTTCTTCAACCAATGCCGTTAACATCGGTAAAGTTTCTTTACAGTCGCCCCAAACCGGTACGTCTGCTTTTACGTTTTTGTCGATTTCCGCAGGATCAATATCCAGGTGGATTACCTTAGCTTGTTTCGCGTATTTATCTAAACGGCCTGTTACACGATCGTCAAAACGCATACCGATCGCAATCATTACATCGCAGGCATTGGTTTGTACGTTCGGACCGTAGTTTCCATGCATACCCAACATTCCAACATTTAACGGGTGATCTGTTGAAATTGCTCCGGCACCTAAGATGGTCCATGCAGCAGGAATACCTGTTTTCTCTACAAAAGCTTTAAACTCCTGTTCCGCATTGCCTAATGAAACCCCCTGACCAAATAATATAAAGGGTTTTTTTGCTGAATTGATCAGCTCTGCAGCCTGCTGGATATATTCTTTTCTGATTAGTGGTTTCGGACGGTAGCTGCGGATATGATCGCAAGGGGTATAGCCTTCATAATCGAACATTTGCAACTGAGCATTTTTAGTGATGTCGATCAATACCGGACCAGGTCGGCCACTACGCGCAATGTAAAATGCCTTGGCCAATACGCTCGGAATCTCAGTTGCATCGGTAATCTGGTAATTCCATTTGGTTACCGGTGTAGTGATGTTAATCACATCTGTTTCCTGGAAAGCGTCAGTTCCCAAAAGGTGTGCATAAACCTGTCCGGTAATACATACCATAGGGGTACTGTCAATCTGCGCATCAGCAAGACCTGTAACCAGGTTGGTTGCACCCGGACCGCTGGTACCGAATACTACGCCAACTTTTCCTGATGTACGGGCATAACCCTGACCAGCGTGTGTACCACCTTGCTCATGGCGTACAAGAATATGTTTTAATTTATCTTTATAATCATATAATGCATCATAAATTGGCATGATTGCGCCACCAGGATACCCAAAAATGGTATCTGTACCTTCGGCAATTAATCCTTCCAATAAAGCTACCGAACCAGAAACGTTGATCGTCTTCTTTGGTTCTGTTAAGGTGGTTGCTTCCTCTTGTGCTGTATCCATTGTATTATATTTTAGGTAATGAGGTTTTTAAATTTGTTTAATCCGTATAGGCGTCAGTAACGCAGCCATTACTGGCATCACTTACTTGTTTAATGTATTTGTAGAGTACTCCTTTGGTGACGGGTGGAGGTAACTGTGTCCAGACCGCCCGGCGTGTAGCCAGTTGCTCATCAGTCAGGTGAACATCTATAGCATTATTTACTGCATCAATGGTAATGATGTCATCATCATGAACCAATGCAATGTTTCCACCGTCCCATGCTTCAGGAGTAATGTGTCCTACTACAAAGCCGTGAGTTCCACCAGAGAAACGACCATCTGTAATCAAGGCTACCGATTTACCTAAACCAGCACCGATAATCAATGAAGTCGGTTTCAGCATTTCAGGCATGCCTGGTGCACCTTTAGGACCAACTTGTCTGATTACCACAACGTCGCCGCTTTTCACTCGTCCACTTTGGATACCAGCCATAAGAGATTTCTCTCCGTCAAACACACGTGCAGGGCCTGTAAATTTCTCACCTTCTTTACCACTGATCTTAGCCACAGAACCTTTAGTTGCAAGGTTACCATAAAGCATTTGCAGGTGACCGGTTTCTTTGATCGGGTTTTCTATTGGGAAGATGATCTTCTGTGTATCAAAATCCAGATCAATAGCGTCAGCAACATTTTCAGCTAAAGTTTTACCAGTAACAGTTATGCAGTCGCCATGGATCAATCCAACTTTTAGCAAGTATTTTAATACCGCAGGTACGCCACCAATCTCATGCAGATCTTCCATTAAATAAGTTCCGCTTGGTTTTAAGTCGCCCAATACCGGAGTACTGTCACTAATTTTCTGGAAATCTTCCAGTTTCAGGTTCAGCCCAACAGATTTGGCCATTGCAATTAAGTGCAATACCGCATTTGTAGAACCGCCTAATACCATTACTGTTACAATTGCATTGTGGAATGCTTTGTCAGTCATGATATCTGAAGGAAGGATATTTTTTTCTAAAAGGATACGGATATACTTTCCGGCCTCAATACATTCATTCTTTTTTTCGTCACTCACAGCAGGGTGAGAGGAGCTATAAGGCAAACTCATTCCTAAAGCCTCAATTGCGGAAGCCATGGTATTTGCGGTATACATACCACCACAAGCGCCAGCACCCGGGCAAGCATTTTTGATTACGCCCTGAAAGTCTTCTTCTTCTAAGTTACCTGCTAATTTTTGGCCTAAAGCCTCAAATGCAGATACAATATTTAACGAGGCACCTTTATATTTTCCAGAGTGGATACTTCCACCATATACCATAATAGACGGGCGATTTAAACGTCCCATTGCCATGACCGATCCTGGCATGTTTTTATCGCAACCAGGAATAGTGATCAGACCATCATAATATTGTCCGCCACAAATGGTTTCAATAGAATCTGCAATTACATCTCTTGATACCAGCGAGTAACGCATTCCGTCTGTACCGTTAGACATACCATCACTTACACCGATTGTACCAAAAGTTAAACCGACCATATCATTATCCCAGACACCTTTTTTTACAATTTGAGCTAAATCGTTTAGGTGCATATTACAAGTGTTTCCATCGTAACCCATGCTGGCAATACCAACCTGAGCTTTATCCATATCGGCTTTGGTTAATCCAATTCCGTATAACATCGCTTGTGCAGCAGGTTGTGTTGGATCTTGTGTAAATGTTTTACTGTATCGGTTAATTTCTGGTGATTGTGACATATTGTAGTTTTGGTGTATTAGGCTTTATGTGTTTTGTTTAATTTTTACTTTTTATTCTTTAATCTTTGCTCCTTAATCCTTGTTCTTGAACCCTTGCGCTTAAATAATTACTTCGTAGTTCTGTTTTTCCAGGACCAGGGATTTATACGTCCGTTGTATGGTAGCACCAATGGTATCAATCCACCTGATCGGAAATTTATATTCATCTATCGAAGCTATTCCTGCAATTTCTGAGGCTGTACCGCAGAAAAATGCACTATCGGCGTGTTTTAAATCAGTTACCGTCAAGTGTTTTTCGATCACTTCAATTTCCAGGATCCGGGCGAGCTCCATCACTGTAGCACGGGTTATACCTGGTAAAATATTTCCCAGCGGAGGGGTAAAAAGCTTACCATTCTTTTCTATGAATATGTTAGCCCCCGGAGCTTCAGCAATATTCTGGTTCATATCCAGTAACAAGGCTTCATCAAACCCTTTATTTTTAGCTTCAGTTGTAGCTAAAATAGAATTTACATAGTTGCCGCTTATTTTGGCTTCTATTGGTGTTGACTTAGGGTTAGGCCTTTCATAGCTGGAGATGCAAACTTTTAATTGTTCATGACCAAGGTAGGCGCCCCATTCCCAGGCACAGATCATAATAGATGGTTTGGTTCCACCAATCAGCGACATGTTTGGTGCACAATAAACTAAAGGACGTACGTATGCGTCTTTAAGATTGTTGATTTCCAATAATTTGTAAGTCTGTTTAATCAGGTCTGCAATCTTCCATGGAAAGGGAATATGTGCAAGTTCAGCAGAACGTTTTAAACGTTCATAATGTTCTCTGACTTTAAAAACCCTGGTTCCGTTATGGGTATTGTATGCTCTTATTCCTTCAAATACAGCATAGCCATAATGTAGTGACTGCCCGTAAACATCGGCGGTCGTGTCAGTTGCTTTTTGAAACTGGCCGTTTAAGTAAAGCACTGTATTTGAGTTATAATATTGCATTTAGTTATAGGTATTAGGTTGTCTCGTTTTTATTTCATTAAAAAAGCGCCACTTTTAGGGGGCGCTTACATATTTTTTTTATTAAATATTCATTTACAGCGCCTTGTCCTTCTGAAGAATCAGAAGAATAATTAGGTTAATAATGACATTATATAATGCTGTAATTGAAAGGTTCATTCTCTTGTTTATTTGTTATTGCTTTATAAATCCAATTTAGTCGTTGTCGTTTAAACTATCAATAGCTGTACGAAAATAATTGAAAAAAAAATATAATTCTATTTATTTTTATTTATTTAATATTTTATTTTGTGTTTTTGTGCTTTTTGGTATGTTAATTGGTGACTGTTATACCAAATATGATTTCGGTATTCGGTATTGTTGTTATGCCAGCATTGTAATTTTTGTAGATTTCTTCCTAAAACTGCCTGAGCCGTGAAAAAAGTTGATTAAAATCATATTTTTTGCTAGTCATTACATTTGTATTTTAGTACAAGGGAGTAGGTATACGTTTCGTCAGAATGACGAGTCGTAAAAGCAAAAATATGGGCTACAAAAAAAGCCCTTTGAAATTTCAAAGGGCTTATCAATATTGTACGATTAAATATTAAGCAACCCCTTCGGCCAAAACAATAATTTTGTTTTTTAAGACCTCAACGACACCGCCTTTAATAATAAAGGTTTCAGTAGCAGTTTTGCTTTTAATAATCACGGGACCATCTTCCAAAGTAGAAATAATAGGAGCATGGTCTTTCAAAATTTGGAAAGAGCCCATTGTTCCCGGTACAGTAACTGCAGTTACTTCGCCTTCAAAAACTTTCTTGTCTGGTGTTAAAATCTCTAATGTCATTCTTTTAGTAGTTAGTATTTAGTAGCTAGCAGTTAGACTATTTCTACTTAATAAATTAATGAATTAGTACTTAGGCCAGAGGTATTCTCTATATACTAAGTACTAACTACTATATACTAGTTTGCTTCAGCTAATAATTTTTTACCTTTTTCAATAGCTTCTTCGATGCTACCAACAAGGTTAAATGCAGCTTCAGGATATTCATCAACTTCACCATCCATGATCATGTTAAATCCTTTGATGGTATCCTTAATGTCAACCAATACACCTTTTAATCCGGTGAATTGCTCAGCAACATGGAACGGCTGAGATAAGAAACGTTGAACACGACGAGCGCGTGATACAACTAATTTATCTTCCTCAGACAATTCGTCCATACCTAAGATGGCGATGATATCTTGTAATTCTTTATAACGTTGTAAAGTTTCTTTTACGCGTTGAGCAGTATTGTAGTGTTCGTCACCCAGAACAGCTGGAGAAAGGATACGAGAAGTAGAATCCAAAGGATCCACAGCAGGGTAGATACCTAACTCAGCAATTTTACGAGACAATACAGTAGTTGCATCTAAGTGGGCGAAAGTTGTAGCCGGAGCAGGGTCAGTTAAATCATCCGCAGGAACATATACAGCTTGTACAGATGTAATTGAACCACGTTTAGTTGAAGTAATACGCTCTTGCATTAAACCCATCTCAGTAGCCAATGTTGGCTGGTAACCTACTGCTGAAGGCATACGACCTAATAGTGCCGATACCTCAGAACCTGCCTGAGTGAAACGGAAGATGTTGTCAACGAAGAAAAGGATATCTTTTCCAGCGCCTTCGCCATCACCATCACGGAAATATTCAGCAACAGTTAATCCTGATAAAGCAACACGTGCACGTGCACCAGGAGGCTCGTTCATTTGACCGAACACCAATGTAGCTTTAGATTCTTTTAATTTCTCAGTATCAACGGTATTTAAATCCCATCCACCTTTTTCCATTGAATGAAGGAAGTCATCACCATAGTTGATTACGCCAGATTCGATAAACTCACGTAAAAGGTCATTTCCTTCACGAGTACGCTCACCTACACCAGCGAATACAGATAAACCAGCATATGCTTTTGCAATGTTGTTTACCAATTCCATGATCAATACTGTTTTACCAACACCCGCACCACCGAACAATCCGATTTTACCACCTTTAGCGTAAGGCTCTAATAAGTCAATTACTTTAATACCTGTAAAAAGTACTTCAGTTTCAGTTGACAAATCTTCGAATTTAGGGGGAGCATTGTGAATTGGACGACCATCAGTTTTATCAACTGTGTTGATTCCATCAATAGCTTCACCAACAACATTGAATAAGCGACCTTTAATCTGATCACCAATCGGCATTTTGATAGGAGAGCCAGTGTCCAATGCTTTCATTCCACGAACCAAACCATCGGTCGAGTCCATTGCAATTGCACGTACGCGGTCTTCACCAAGATGTTGTTGAACTTCTAAAACGACTTTCTGTCCGTTTTCTTTTTCAATCTCTAATGCAGAGAAAATTTGAGGTAAATGAGCATCGTCAGCAAAACTCACGTCAACTACCGGTCCTATAATCTGCGCTATTTTTCCAATGTTAGGCATATATTGTTTTGGGTAAAATTATAAATATCAAATTGTTAAAGGCCCTTTTATAAGCCTACAATTCGGTTTGCAAAGTTAAAATTTTTATACAAGAATTGTATATATAAATAAAAAGTTTTTCAACAGTTTTTAAAATGGTATTTTAGCGGGTATAAAAGTAGTTCACAATACTTCGTTTTAATGGCCGTGAACGCTGCTAATCAAGAAAAAACAGATAGATGAAATCAATACTAGTAACGGGCAGTAATGGCCTTTTAGGGCAGAAAATAACGGAACGTTTATTGGAAACGAAGCAGTTTAATTTAATTGCGACCTCAAAAGGCGACAATCGTTTTCCTGTAAAGCAAGGTTATACTTATGCAGAAATGGATATCCTTGATCCGGAAAATGTAAAAGCCGTTGTGGAAAAGTTTCAGCCAGATGCGATTATTCACACAGCTGCAATGACAAATGTGGATACTTGCGAATCGGAAAAGGAACTGGCTCATCAGTTAAATGTTGAATCTGTTAAAACATTGGTTGCACTTTGTGAAGAGCATAATATTCAATTGGTACATTTATCTACCGATTTTATATTTGATGGTGCCCACGGGCCTTACGATGAGGTCGCAGCTCCTAATCCTTTAAGTTATTATGGCATCACAAAATTGGAAGCCGAAGAGGTGATTAAAAATTCAACATGTCGCTGGGCAATATTGCGTACCATTATTGTTTATGGTATTGTGAGTGATATGAGTAGAAGTAATATCGTTCTTTGGGCAAAGGGTGCACTTGAAAAAGGAAACCCAATTAATGTGGTAAATGATCAGTGGAGAATGCCAACCTTGGCAGAGGATTTGGCTGATTGCTGCTTATTAGCTGTTGAGAAAGATGCGAGAGGTGTTTATAACGCTTCGGGGAAAGATATGATGAGTATCTCCGAGTTGGTGGCCCGCGTAGCTGATTTCTGGCATTTGGATAAATCGCTGATCAACGAAATCAGTGCAGAAACTTTAAATCAAACCGCGAAAAGACCAGTGAGAACAGGTTTTATATTAGACAAAACCATTTCAGAATTGGGTTATAATCCTAGAAGTTTTGAAGAAGGGCTGGCGATAGTTGATCAACAGCTAAAAGGGTAGTCCGGGAAGGGGTTGGTAGGCCTTCGTCATGAGTGCGCCTTCCCAGAATAATTCGAGCGCGGTGAGTCCGCCTTTTTTCCGTAAAAAGGTGGACTCACCGCGGACTCATGGCGCTCTCACTGTGCTCTCATTGCGAAGACTTACCTAAGGCTTCTGGTACAAATACTGTCGTTAATTGTTAAAGTTTTTTTGATGTTCAGTAAACTGTCAATAATTCTTTAAGTTTGAGAAAGAAATTCACGTTAAAAAATATATAGATATGGCACTACAAATTGGCGATAAAGCCCCTGATTTTAAATTGTTCAGTTCTGATTTGAAAGAAGTTTCTCTTTCAGATTATAAAGGTAAAAAATTGGTTGTACATTTTTTTCCAATGGCATTTACTGGTGTATGTACTACTCAGCTATGTACAATGAGAGATAGTTTTGGTTATTATCAGGGCATGAATGCTGAGGTTGTTGGCATTTCTGTTGATTCACCATTTACATTGGCAAAGTTTAAAGAAGAGAATGCTTACCAATTCCCTTTATTATCTGATTTTAATAAAGAAGTTTCGCAGGCTTATGGTTCATTTTATGATGAATTTGTCTTTAATTTAAAAGGTGTAGCTAAAAGAGCAGCTTTTGTAATTGATGAGGAAGGAAAAATTATTCATTCTGAAATTTTAGAGGATGCAGGTAATATGCCTGATTTTGATGTGATTAGAAAATCTGTTGAAGCTTAATCCTGATTTTTATCAGTAATGCTTGAGATTTTTTTCAAAAAAAGTTTGGAAAATCAATTTCAAGCATTACTTTTGCAGTCCGTTAACGAAACGGAAAAAACGCATTTGTAGCTCAATTGGATAGAGCATCTCACTACGGATGAGAAGGTTTGGGGTTCGAATCCCTACAAGTGCACTTCGGAAAGAGGGAATTTCAGCAATGAGATTCCCTCTTTTTTTTATTCATGTATCTGATAATCAGGTGGTTGTAGTTTTTTAGAATTAGCTGATTTTTGAGCTCTAAAATCTTAGTGTTTTCATAAATTTTTAAGTGTTATTTTAATTAATGTACTGATATATAGGTGTTTGATTAATATTTTTAATCAAAATTATAAAAAAAGGGTTCGATATCCGGAAGGGTGAGTTAAAGAGAGTCGAACCAGAGTAATATATCTCTAGTAGAGTAAAATTGTCGATTTAATAAAAAATAGTCGTTAACGGACGATTAGATATTGATTTTAGGAATTTTTATCCCTAGTAAAGTAATTCATTTTTTAGCTATGGATGACCAGCTCTGCAAATCTCTCTAGGAAAAATATAACATTTTGAGCATTCCTAAATTCAATATTTCGGTTATTATTGCTTTCAAACCTTATGATTTCGTCACATTCTTTCAAATAAACAAATTCTTCTACTGAATTTGAATCGGAAATTGGTTGGATTTCATCAGTCGCATCCAAATTTTCATAATCCAGATTGAAAATGAATTTCGCAGCATCAGTGAAAAGGATATGAAAGTTTTTATCATCGCAAATTATCCGCTTGTCAGTTAAGATGTCGATTATTTTTCTTTTGTATGTAGTTTCAAATTGCTGGTAGCTTAAAGAGATATTTGAGAATTTGTGCATAGCCTCAGCTATTATTTTTTCAGCTTTCGAAATCATAAATGCTGCGTTGTTCAAACTAGTTCCTATGGAGTTGATTTTGTATTCACAATCGGTTTTTATTGCTAAATAGTCATCATTGTCTATTTCACCTGATAATAAAAGTTCCTTGGCCTTGTTTAGCCTTTCAAATGTTCTTTCTATACTTTTAAAGATTTGGGATTGTGTATTTGAGGCTTCGCCGAAATGTTTATTATAAACACGTTTTAAGACCACACGAAAAAGAGATAAATAAAATTCTCCAGGAATTAACTGTGTTAACTCTTTTAGAGCCAATTTATCTATAAAATCAGCTCTAATTCGGAATTTGCAACCATTCATACAGTGGTAGTAATGGTAATACGTATTTCTACCCTTCGAGGCACTGCCTGTTAGGTTCTTAAAGCATAACGGGCATGTTAATAGACCTCTTAATGGCAGTTGATTATTAATTGTTGTTCTAAGTTGTGGTTTTGCATTGTTATTTAATACTTTTTGAACTTGCTCAAAAACATCTTCAGATACTAATTTTTCATGCAAGCCATTAACTAAATACCGATTTTCTTGTTCGTATGCTGGAACTACGATTTTACCATAATAAATGGGATTTCGGATCATCAGCCAGAAATTATTTAAGCTACATTTGAATCCGCTCTCTATTGCTTCATTATAAATAAAACGTGTGGAATGATATCCTTTGGCCAATTCGATAAAAATATTCTTGATAAAGGTAGCCTCTGGCTCTTTAGGTATTATACATTTTTTGCCGTCGATTAAGGTGATATTTATATACCCTATCGGTGCATGACACATATATCGTCCCTCTTGTTTTGCTTTACGCATGCCTTGCCTGACATTCAAACTTCGCCTGTCATTTTCTACTTCTGATGTTGCCAGGTAAATAGCAAGCATTATTTTATTTTCTGGAATAGCCAAATTAAGTGGTTGATCAATGGCTTTGGTTTCAATGTTCATTTTTTTGAGCCTTTCAATCATGGAATATGCATCAGCAGCGTTTCTGCTGAATCGATCCCATCTGGAGAATAAAATAAGGTCAGGTCTGTTAGCTCTTCTTCGACTTAAGCTTAAGAATAATTTTGACCACTCAGGTCTATTAAAGGTCTTTGCTGAATGATCTTCGTATACAATCTGTAGAATTTGAATTTTATTAGCGAAACAGAACTTTTCTAAACGTTCTCTTTGGCTTTGCTGTGAGTATCCTTTTTGTGCCTGCTCATCAGTACTTACACGAATGTATAACGTTGCTGTTTGCATGATAGGGATTAGATAAACGATTGTATCTTTGGTTTAAAATCACATTTTTTATAGGGGTAAGATGACAACTCTATTATAAAATTATTTTTAAGCTTATTAAGCAAGTATATCTCTTACTTAGATTATTTATCTTTTGGTATTTGACAAAACGACTAATAATCCCGCGATAGGGGGTATTTAACGCAAGTATTTGCTACTAACTAATTTTTGTGTACAACGCAGAAAGCGTTTATTACTCGGGTTCGATTGGTTCCGTCTTCATGGAATCTAGTACCATTTCAAGTTTACCTAACTCTGAGGAACTATAATTAGACTTGTGACCTTTGATAATTTCCAGTACAGGGATTTTGTCGTCGATCCGTTGATTTTCGGCTCTGCTTCTAATAGTGATCCCGGCTGATGCGGAGGCATGTAGCAATTGCCTGGAAACAGAAGGAGTCATGTGGAATTTCTTTGTTAGTGCACTGCAGAGTCCCTGGTCTTTGTTGTCTTTTACAGGCAATACCACATTGTAGAGGTTTTTGAGCGCTTTGCCTGTTTTTAGGTTGATATTGGTAGAGGCGTAAATGATCCCGTCTATTTCTCCGTTATTTCTGATCCATTGAAGTAGCATTTGAGGGATAATATATTCTGGCTTGAAGCTGTCTGAGGGATTAGCCACCCGAATGGAACAAGCCGCAATTAGAGGCCAAATGATAAGATAACGGTAAGCTGAGATTTGCATGGGATCATCACCCCATTCTGGTTTGGTCAGATTCAAGCAACTGATAGGTTCAATTGATTCCAATCTAACCACCTGGAACTTATCCAAATTTGGACGCTTGAGTTCTTCCCATGCTACAAAAATGGCTTTTGATAAGTAAAGTGAAGGGAAACCGGGTATGCTATACCGTTGGGTAGTAACTTTGCCCCTTAGATGAAACGGGATATGAAACATTTCGCTAGTATTGAAGGGATAGTTTTCCTCTTTGATCCTTATGCGGTAAAAGCTCTCTCCTTTAGGGTACTCACGGATGTTTTGTAAGGTTTTGAAAGATCTGACTCTTTGGTCCATGGTCTTGCGGAATTTTTCGTAAGCTTTTGCTGGCTGACCATCGTAATAAAAATCCAAGGACTCACTAAGCCCATCGATGAATTTTTGTTGTACACTAATGATGGATTTTATCGTTCGTTCTTCCTTTAACCCTCTGATTTTTACAGCTATTTCGTCCACTTGCTCAAATAATCCAAGGTAATTGTTAAACATTTCTTTGATCAGGGTTCTATAATTTTTTTTTGTCGGCACTGTTTTCGGCAGCCTGAGCAATGAATCTTTAAATATCTCTTGGAAATGCATGGGTTCTTAGAGCTTAATTGTAGTTTAAGGCAAATTAATAAAAAATGTTAATTAAGGCACAACCAATCCCTTCACAATTGATCTTGATATCCTATTTATTGAAACGATAATTGAATCAACCCCTAAGGAATTGACAGAAGTTTTTTTATGATGTTTTAAATCTATTCGACTTTAGGAAGTGTGTTGTATTGAAAAAGTTTAAGTGAACCGAGCCTTATTTTTAATATATTCGATTTCTAAATATAAACAACGACCTCTAGAATGATAAATTCAAACAATCCTTTTGCAACATTTTCAGATGAACAAATTAGTGCAGCTCATGCACTTGTAGGTAAAACACTAGCTTCCGGATGGTTTGTTCGCGAAAAAGTAGTTGCAAAGCCAGGCTCTACAGGAAGTCATTTCTCAATTTGCTATCTTGTTGAGAAGGATGGACAAGTTGGGTTTCTTAAGGCTTTGAATATTTTAAAATTCTTAAACGACGAAAGGTCTGATTTTGCTACTGCAATGTCAGATATGTTGCAAACGTTTAACTTTGAGCGAGAGCTGTTGACCCGTTGTGCTTCAAAAAAATTATCCAAGGTGTCGAAACTACTAGATGCGGGTGAAGAGGTTATTCCCGGGCATTTTGTTTCTAGGGTACTATACCTAATTTTTGAAAAGGCAGATGGTGACGTCCGTAGCTATATTAATTTTTCTGAAGAAATTGATATTATTTGGAAATTGAGTTCATTACATAATATAGCTGTAGGTTTAAAGCAGTTGCATAGTATTGATATTTCACACCAAGACCTTAAGCCTTCCAACGTGTTTCTTTTTGATAAAACAGTATCTAAGGTTGGCGATTTGGGACGTTCTCTCTGCAAAACATATGATGGGCCACATTCAGGTTTAAATTTTTCTGGTGACCGTGGATATGCGCCGCCAGATTACTTTTTCGGATATATGTTACCTAATTGGGAAGATCGAGTCTTATCTGTAGATTTATATTTGTTAGGTAGTATGATTAGCTACTATTTTACTGGAAGTAGTATGACTTCTTTACTTTTTAGAAACGTAAATTCGGGCGTTGATTTAAGTACATTTAAAAATTTTGATGAAGCGTTGCCTTATTTAATAGAGGCCTTTGACAAATCACTTATAATATTTGAGGAATCTGTAGACAGTCTTCCTTTCAAGTTTGAGTTGGTAGAGCTTCTTCGTATTTTATGTTACCCGTGTCCAACTAAGAGGGGTTATCATTTGAATAATTCTACTCCAATAAAGTACAATTTTGAAAAGATAGTCACTAGACTAGATGTTATTGCAAAGAAATCTGAATATCTAATTAAAGAGTAATGGCAAGTTTTTTTGAGCAAAGTGATCGAAACGTCATACCTAACTGGCGTAGCTTCGAAAACACAACAAAGATGGGGGAGATAAATGGGTTTGAACCAGCGGGTTTAAATACAAATTTTAAGCCCGATATATCCGATTTAGAAAATGATTGGCAATTAGATAAAAACATTGGCATTGCGGCTGAATTAATTAGTCTAGGTTCTGCTTTTGGAATAGTTTCTGATACTATTAATGAGGCCGGTAAATTTGTGCTCGAGAACAAATCACAGTCTTCAAAAGAACTAATAAGAACTGCATCAAATTTTAGCTCTTATAACAAACAATTGGGAAAAGCCTCCCCTGAAATTTCAGATTTAAATGTTTTCAATAATTACAATAATCTTGATTTGATCTTTGATCAGATAAGGGAACTAAAGAAAAGGCTCATTGCTAATCCAAGAAACCCAATATCGTGGATTGACCTATCTCGCTACTATTCAATACTTGGCCAAAATGATCAAGCCAGAAAGTCTATTTTAAATGCAGTTTATTTAATTCCTAATAATAGGTTTGTACTGCGATCAATGGCGAGATTTTTTGCTCATATTGGTGAAATTGATATGGCGCATGACATTATTAGAAGACAACCGATAACAAAAATGGATCCTTGGCTAACAGCAACGGAGATCTCACTTGCATCTATTCGAGGTAGAAATTCGATGTTTGTAAAGTCTGGAATGAATTTTATTGATTCAAAAAAGTTATCTCATTTTAATTTGTCAGAAGTTGCTAGCGCAATCGGAACATTAGAAATGACTAATGGTAGTCATAAGAAAAGTAAAAAATTATTCCAATTTTCCTTACAGAATCCTAATGATAATGCTCTAGCACAAGCGGAATGGGCATTCAAAAAAGATCAGAATTTAGGTTTAATAATGCCTGCTCAACAGATCGAAGAAAATTATTTTGAAGCAGCAGCAAGGAGTTTTTATGACAAGAAGGATTGGAAAGGAGCGCTTGAGAATGCTACACAATGGTTTCTTGACTTGCCTTTTTCTAAAAGCCCTATTGTTTTTGGTTCTCATATTGCTCGGACCCATTTAGATGATCATCAAAAAGCAATAGAACTCGGAAAAATTGGTCTTATCTCACATCCAAATGATGCCATTCTAATAAATAATCTCATTTACTCTTATTGTATTTTGGATGAATTGACAGAAGCAGAAACTCTTGTTAATAAATATGATAACCTAGCGAAAACTGAGCACGAGAATATTTATTGGTTAGCTACGAAGGGGCTGTTTTTCTTTAGAACGGGCTTCCCTGATGCTGGAAGACATTTCTATCATCTAGCGATAGAGGATGCTCGGAAATTAAAAAATAAACTGGTTTTCAATTTAGCAGTTGTAAACTACACAAGAGAGGAAATAAGGATTAATTCCGAGTACGCAGATCCGTTAATGAGTCAATTAGAAATGCATTTGAAAGGAGAGGAAAATGCGGCTATTTTAAAAACTAAAAGAGAGATAGATGAGATCCTGAAGGAGAGAACATAATTGCAATTCACAAAAAAATAAATTTATCTGCTAATATGCGTGCCTTCAAAAAAACTTTCTAAGAAGAGTAGTTCACCACTAAAAATATTATGGAACAACAGGGACAAGCCGGCCAAAACGATCTATCTGATGCGTCATCTAATTCGATAATGGATCTCTCAAATTATAAATATCCTGAACTCGCTCAAGTATCTGAAAAATTCAGATGCACAATAGCCAACTCTATATCTAAACGCGATGAATGTAGCTTCCCATTGATGTTGGGAGACCACCCTAGCATTCAAGTGGAAGATTTGTTCAACCGCCCAAACCTGCTGATAGCTGGAACCACTGGCAGCGGGAAGACTCAGTTCTTGTACAACCAGATCGCTTTCTGGCTTTTCTATAAACATCCTGCCCAGTTGAAATTCATTTTCTGTGGTAGCAAGACTATAGACTATAACCTGTTTGGAAAATTGGAGAGGCACTTTCTTGCTGCTATAGATAAAGGTAGTGGTATTGTCAGCGTGGAAAATTTCAGAGAGACTGCTGCCGGAGTGATCTTTGAAATCGACGAACGCATCCGGTTGTTTACCTTGGCGGGGGTAAAAACCATCAAGCAATACAATGCACTAATCATCAAAAAGCAGCTAAACTACAACCAGGGTCATCACTTTCTGCCTGATATCGCGATGATTATAGATGACCTCTACAACTTTAGTTGTACTGAAGAACTGGATAGTCTGCTGATCCTGCTTACCCAAAAAAATAGCCACACCGGAGTCTACGTAATGGCTGCCACCAGCCAAGTTAACAGCCCCAACATATCCAGACAGCTCCGTAGTAACTTTGTACTGCGGTTAGCTTTCCGCTTGATATCCCAAAGTGATTCCAAAAAGATCCTTGACAGTATTGGTGCAGAAAAGCTCACTGAACCAGGAGAGTTGATTTATAACTTCAGCGGACAGCTTATTAAAGCAAAGCAGCCTTATGTCGAATACGAAGAACTGCAAGGCCTTGTAGAGGACATTGCTGCACAAAAGGGATATCCTGACAGTTATAGACTATTCAATCCGAATCCTGAGCCTGAAATAGACCTAGATGTGTTGGACCCTTTGATTGAAGATGCTGCACGGCTCATTGTCATGCATCAACAAGGCTCAACTTCATTAATCCAGCGTAAACTCAAACTCGGATACAACAGAGCTGGAAGAATGATAGATCAGCTGGAAGTTCTAGGTATCATTGGTCCTTTTGAAGGTAGCAAAGCTAGGGAAGTTCTGATTCCTGACAATTATGCACTGGAACAATTTTTTATGGATCTTTTTAAACCTGATTTTGAAAAGAAGACTGAGAAAGAGCAAGCAAATATAACTGAAACCTTTGTAGATCATTCAATAGTAACAAGCCTTGACCAACATTTAGTAAAGCAGCAGGTATTGCAAACGTCAGTAGTTGTCCAGAGTTCAATGCCCATGAAACAAGGGTTCTGGCAGAAATTTAAAAACCTATTTTAACTACATACTAAACAAAAAGCCAAATGCTCGAAAAAGGTACTATTAATGATCTGGCTGAATGCCTCCGTGAAGATTTAAAGAAACCAAAGAATGGAATACTTAATACCACTTTCTAGCATTTTGACCGTAAAATTTAAGGTTTAAATCTTGCTGTTAGTTTTCCAAATGATTAGATTCTTAATTTGTCCTACTATTGACAATTAATGCGGAACTTGGTTATAATTTACCAAAATGTGCATATATCATTGTCTCCATGTTAATCAGTTCAGTATGTTGCCTTTCCAAACTGTTGATCATAGATTTTAGTATTAGTTTGGAAGGGTTGAGTTCAATGGTTTTACTTAAAAGCTCATCTGACAAATTTTTTTCATAGCTTTCCTCCATAAGTTTTACATAGGCGTCGATTGAAATTCCGGGAAAAAGTTCACTAGAACCAAGACTATGTTTTTTAGAAATGGAAATCAGGTCATTGCGAACTTTCATGGATGTGGCTTGAGTTGACCGAAACTGAATAATTAAATGTTCAATTTCTTCTTTCGGTTTGTCAAGAAAGGTTTTCTTATAGGTAAACCAAGCTATCAGTAAACCCAATATTCCGATGGTCATCTCAATCATAGAGGCACAGCTTTTTTGTCATTTGTTAAAGAATTAATACCTTAATCAAATATACATTTATCTAAATGAACAACGCAATCAACATATTAAGCCTTATTGATGACCGAAGTAGAGATTTGTACGAGCTGATAACCTCTAAGTTTGAAGTCGCGTTTGAGTCTTCGTTTAACGGTGAGTACTCTGTTTATCGAATTGATAAACAGATGACGTTCTATATTCCTATTGATCATTATTGTGTGGATAGTTTTAGCCATGAGCTTTTGCATGGCTACATAGATTGTTTTGAGATATATTTGGGCAGTAATTTTAAGAACACTATGTGGCAAAGCAATATCTTAAGAATACTATTTGACAATCAGCTGGCTGAGCATCTGACAAATAGCATTTCCCATACCCTGATGTTGCCTCTTTATCTGGATAGGGGATTTGACAGAACAAAATTCTTACTGGATTATCACACCTTTAAAGCCGAGGCAGGTTTTATCAATCGGATAGGAAAAAATTATAAACAAGGAAATCGATATAATTTATTAGCGGTTAGAAATTTTATTGGTAAGTTTTTTGCTTTTAAGTGCGATCCTAATCCCACATTCGACTACGAAGATGAACTCGGGCAATTGCGAAAGATTGACCTTCAGCTTTACCGCATTGTCGAAAACTATTTTTTGCAATGGAAAGATTATGATTTTACTGATGATGAGTTTAGCGATTACAGAATAATAAATTCTGATTTTTATGCGAATCTAAAGCCTTGGATGAATGGTAAAAAGTTTATCTAATCAATTGACCATGGTGAAAGCTGATTTTTCTTTCTTAACTGACGCTGTTGAGCTATTTAATACCAGAGAATTATCCCTAATATTTTGGTGCTCAATATTGTTAATTTGGTTGATTTCGTCAGAAAATATGCGTGCTTCCTTGGCAAGTGTTGTGATGGCCTTTTTTTGCAGGCAGTTTGTGTATGTGTATTTTATTGCACTAATTTATATCGGCTGTTGTATAGTTTTCCTTAATAAAATGGGAATATGGGATAAAACTCTAGTCAAAGATACTATCATGTGGACGATATTTGTGGCCTGGCCATTAATGTTTAAAGCATCTAAGATTACAAGTTTCCAAGAGTTCATAAAAGAGATCATTAAACCTTTGATTGCATTTTCGATACTTTTTGAATATATCTTCGGCTTGTATACCTTCCGATGGTGGATAGAATTTCTTACGGTTCCCTTAATGGTAATGATCGGTGGTATGATAGCTGTAAGTGAACGAAATCCTGAATATCAGAAGGTACATAAGTTACTTAATGGAACAGTTACCTTTTTGGGATTAACAAGTTTAATATTTATTTGTATCCACTTGTTTCAGTATTACGAACAGTATACAAACCGCCTTGTACTAATGCAGTTTTTAATGCCGTTGTTTTTGTCCCTGTTATTTTTACCCCTATTATATGGACTAGCTATGTATGTCCATTATGAAAGTACTTTTCAGGTTTTGGAACGGCACTTTCGGCACCGTTCTATGTACCGATATGCATTGTTTATGGCGATGATCAGGTTCAATGCTGATCTGGAAGGAATGCTTCGGTGGAAGCAGATGGTTTTAAGCAAGAACTTAAAAAGTAAAGCTGAACTCGACAATGCTGTCAATCTAATTAAGACTTTACAAAGGTCAGAGCGAAAACCTTATACTGTTAATGAAGGTTTGGGATGGTCACCTTATCAGGTGAAAGATCTTCTGGATACAAAAGGAATAACAACATCTGATTACAAGAATACAATTGATGATGAATTTTCCGCTATTTCTTTTCCTGTAAAGCTCTACGGCAGTTCCGTATTTTCAGATACTATAACCCTTATGGTAATTGGAAAGCAGCTGTTCGCTACGAAACTTGATTTGGGACTAAAAGTATTTGATGGTTCAATTGATGACTCAACTTCTACACAGGAACTGCTGAATTGTGCAGAAACACTTTATCAAGGCGTATATGAAGAAATATTACCTAGGGAGATTAAAACAGCTATTTTAGAGGGTCAAAACTATTCTTTTATAAAAGCCAACGCTAGGTTGTTGGTCAAAAAGAATCTTTGGCAAAATCAAATGGAGGGTTACAGCATTGATTTTAAAATTATCCATAATAATCATATAGATTAAACTTCAAATTACTCTACTAGAGATAAATTCATTTTTTAGCATATCTCTAGTAGAGAAAAATGTGATTTTTATACACATAAAAACACTCTTCTAGAGACTGCAAGTGCACCATTTCAATTAAATTGTTTGATGCTTGGATAAAACAATTATCTGCCAAATATCACTTTAAAAGCTATTTTTTGTCCGTTTTCTTTTTCCAGGTTCGCTTATATTTTAATGCGAAATCTCTACTAAGGGGTTCTTGTTTGACCAACTCGCTAATCCTTGCGATTTTTCTTAAATCATCAATAAATTTTTTTGAGTTCAGTTCGAAAGGGAGCACAGAGAGAAGCCTTAGAGAAATCTAAGGCTTTTTTGCGTTTAATGTAATTCTAATCTCTGTCTAGGCCGTCGGTGTATCCCATAGATTTGAGTCTTTCCTTTATAATTTTGTCTATTTTAGCTTTAGTGGTATAAAAGGCAAGAATTTTCAATGAATCTGGTCTAGGAAGTTTAACGAAATTTTCGAAGTCAATTGCTGTTTCATAAATTCTAAGATGACTCAGGTTTTTTAATTTTTCTATACCTGTAAGTGTGGTAAAGGTTTTGCAGTTTAATAGCTTAAAATCCTCTAAATCTTTTAAGGTCTGATCAACGTGTAATTCTTTTAATTGTATATTGTCCTCAATTCGCAAAGTCTTTAATTTGCTAAAGTTGGATATGTTATTGAAACTATTAAAGCCTCGTACCCAAACAATTTCTAAATTTTCAATATCATTTTTTTCTATCTCCTCAATATTGCTTCGACCACCAAGAATAATTTTTAAGGTCTTAAGTTCTTTGAGTTTATTAATGAAGTTTAGAGGGACTTTGGAAACCGAATTCAGATTAAGCTGATTCAATTTGTTGAGTTCTCCTATTGCATCAATGTTTTTCGTGTGTCCACCAACCATCAGTGTCGTCAAGTTGCGATAGTTTCTTAGGTGCTCCAAATTAAATGCCTTTGTTCTGGTATCTGTCAGCATTAGGTATTTAATCTTATGGAGATTTTCCGCACCCAATATTTCGGTTTCTTTCATTTCAAAAATGCCGAGTCCAAATCGTTCAAGATGCATAAGTTTAGTAACGATCTCCAAGTTTTTAACTTCCAACATGCAGTCCAGAGACAAATATTTTACGTCAGGTATCCTTTCCAGGTTTTTACAATCGAAGGTGTGGCCATAGAACCTGACACCAAAATGAGAATCACAGTGCTTGCAAAGATTATTAATCTCATTGAGAAGCTTATCGGTATAAAATTTATCCGAAAATTGTACGATGACATCCCAACCTGATTTGATCTGTTTTTCGATTACTTGATGGTCAAGTTCTTTTGGATTTTGGATTCTGTTTTGTAGGATCATGAGCATTACTTTGGGGGGCAAGATAATCGATCCTAATTCAAAATACAATGAGTATTAGGATCTGATTTTTTACAATAGCCGTATTCTCTTAAACTAAGTCTAGCTTTATTAAAAGAGTCATCTGATAGGGTTGTCTAAGTTCTCATAACATGGGGCTAATGAATTTACAAATAGTTTGCCCTATAAGAATTGGATATGTATTTCTGATTTAAAGTTGAAACAATTATTTAAACTTCAAACTACTCTACTAGAGATAAAATCATTTTTTAGCATATCCCCAGTAGAGATAAATGTGATTTTTTATACACATAAAAAACACTCTCCTAGAGATTGCATTGCATTATTTGATTTGAGTTATTTAGTACTTGGATAAAACCATTATCTGCTAAATTATCACGACAAGAGCTATTTTTTATCCTTTTTCTTTTTCCAGGTCCGCTTATATTTTAATGTAAAATCTCTACTAAGGGGTTCCTGGGTAACCAACTCACTAATCCGAGCAATTTTCCTTAAATCGTCAATGAATTTTTTTGAGTTCAGTTCGAAGGGGAGCACCACAGAAAGAGGGAATTTCAGCAATGAGATTCCCTCTTTTTTTATTCATTTTCTCTGAAATATTGATTGATATATCTGATTTATTTAATTAAGGTGTATAACAATTTAGGCCTAATCAGCACTGGATAGTATCTTGATTAGGCCTAAAAAAGATATTTCAGATTGACAATTATTTAATTGATTTTAACATTTCTATAACAGCCATTTCTATTTGTGTATCTGATCCACCTAAATAAGATTCGTATTTAACAGGAACCCGAATGTCAGGTTCAACCTGCAGATTCTCTGTTGTACGGTTTTCTTTTCCAATCGTACCAACCATAGGTATTCCAAAAACAAGGGTAGGGTCTATCTGACGTTCCCACCATACTGCAGTTCCCGTACCTGCAACAGGCATACCGATCAGTTTGCCCAGTCCGTTTTGTTTGTAGATATAAGGGAAGATAAATGCATCGCTATAATTGGCTTCATTCATCACTACGCAACTGGGTTTAGACCATCTCACATTGGGTTCTCCTCCTTTTAACCTATTCCCCTGGGGCGAAAACTCAAGGTATTTTTTGCCCGAAAGGAAGGTATTCAGATCATCATGCAGCCATCCACCACTATTAAAACGGGTATCTACAATCAGCGCCTCTTTTTCGAGATTTTTGCCCAGAACTACATCAAAAGTTTCTCTGAAACTGGCATCATTCATGCCTTCTACATGAACATATCCAACTTTACCACCACTTAATTTATCTACCATCTGCTCCATTTTAGCAATCCACCTTTTGTACATCAGGCTGTTCTCTTCAGCCATTCCTACTGGCCTGATGGTTTCTGTCCATTTATTTTTGCTGGATGGATCATAAAAGCTTAGCAGGGTGTTCTTACCTTTTTTGTTGTTCAGATATTTCGCCCAATCCACATTAGCGGTAATAACCTCGTTATCAATTTCCATTAGCAGATGACCGGCTTTTACTTTGCTTTTCTTTGTCGCCAATGGACCTCCGGTAATTACTTCGGTAACTTTTAAGCCTTCGCCTGCATTTGTTTCATCAAATAACAATCCGAGTTTTGCTGTCTCATCTGCATTGCTGACCATTGGGGTATAGCGTCCGCCTGTATGAGAAGCATTGAGTTCTCCAAGTATCTCGCTTAGTAATTCCTGGAAATCGAAATTATTATTAACATGAGGCAGGAAGCGCGCATAAGTTTCTCTATACATTGCCCAGTCAACACCGTGCAACTTAGGATCATAAAATTTAGCTTTCACCTGTCGCCATGCGTGATCAAAAATGTAGGCTCTTTCGGCTGAGGCATCTATCATCATATCGCTACTAATGCCGATAGGGGTAACCCTACCACTTTCGCTATCTACTTTTACAAGTCTGCCACGGTTACTTACAAACAATGATTTCCCATCTTTGCTTATTTCAATCCCTCCCGGACTACCGGAAAGCTTAGCTAAAATCTTAGTTTCCCTGCTGCGTGTATCGGTAACCCATAGATCGTAACCACTTTCAAATGATGATAAATAATATAATTTACCAGCATCTGCATTTAAAACATAACCTCCTAAAGAACTACTGTTTATGGTCAGTTTTACTTTTCTGTTTTCCAGGTTAGTGAAATCTGGAACAAACACTTTTTTGCTGGTATCCTGCTTAGCTGGTTTTGCTGTCGTTTTTATGGTGTCTTTTGGTGTTAAGCGTTCACGTTGTTCTCTTTCCTTTAATAAGTCGAAGTCTGCTTTGCTCATAGAAGCGCGGTCGTAAGCTTCCTGATCCAGGAAAAGGCCAAATATGTCCATTTCCCTGCTACCTTGAATAGCCAGTGATTTGCGCCCTTCTCTTGAACTTGCCCAGGTAATCATCTTTCCATTCAATGCCCATTTGCCGGAATACTCACCAAAGCCACTATTTACGGGGTAAAGTGCATTTCCAGATCCGTCGGCCTTAAAGATAGCCAGATTGCTCCGCGACATATATCCCTTCTGATCATCTGTCAGAATATATTTACTATCAGGGCTCCATTGAAAACCCCAGTCGCCATCACTGTAGGAATGATTATGCCCTTTAGGCAAAATCGTACGGCTGCTCTTACTTTTGATATTATATACTTTTAGAATGTTCCGGTCTTCGATATAAGCAATCTCTTTCCCGTCAGGAGATATTTCAGGCTGGTATTGTTCAGATACTCCCTGGATAACGGGCTCATCCTGTATTACAGTAGCCGCGAAAAAGTATGGTTCCTCTTTTTGTACAATGCTGCTTTTGTAAATATCCCAGCTGCTACCACGTTCAGAAGCATAATAAAGTATTTTACTATCCGGCGACCAGGTTACCATCCTTTCCTGCTGAGGAGTTTTTGTAATTTGTTTGGTCTGACCATTTTCTACGCTGGTTACAAACACTTCGCCGCGATTAACAAAAGCAATTTCTTTACCATTCGGACTAAGTGCAAATTCACTCACATTACCCATTATCGGTTCCGTTCTGGTCAGGTTATCCCGCCCATCATTCAGAATATTTATATTCAGTTTTTTCGGTTGTCCGTTTTTTAATGTATAAATCTCTCCGTTTTGAGAAAAACAAAGCGTATTGTCTTTTGCGATAGTCAGATGTCTTACCGGGTTATTTTTAAAAGTAGTCAGCTGCTGATAGTTTTTCTGTCCGCTGGCAGGTATTTGGTAGATATTCTGATTTCCATTTTTTTCACTGAGGAAATAAATGCTTTTATCATCAGGACTAAAAACCGGGTTACGGTCTTCTCCCTCGAAACCAGATACCTGAGTATAGGTATTTGTTTTTACATCCATGATCCAGATGTCACGGGTTACCGATGATGTATGATGTTTCCTCCAACTGTCTTCATATCCTTTTTTATCCTCAAACACGAGCAAGCTTCCGTCTTTGTTATAGCTCGCATTTTCAATGCCCGCAGGACTAACCAATATAGGCTTCCCACCCTCAGTTTTTACTTTATAAAGATTCTGGAAAATACGTGGGCTATGAAATCTTGCACTTTCTGCAGTACCGTTTCTGGCACTTCCAAATAATACATTTTTGTTATCAGGTGTAAAATCATAAGGATAATCATTTGCGCTGTTAAAGGTGAGTCGGGTAGGGGAACCACCTGTGGTAGCCACTAAAAACACATCGAAATTGCCATAGCGGTTACTAGCAAAGGCAATGGATTTGCCGTCTTTACTCCATGTTGGCATCATATCATGTGCCTCATTTAAAGTTAAAGGTACAGCCTGTCCGCCTGTACTGGCGACCAGATATATATCGCCTTTATAGCCAAATGCAATCTGTTTTCCATCAGGAGAGATCGCAGGGTACCTTAACCATAAGGGACTAACCTGTGCCGATGCCATAAAGGACGAAAACACGAGAGACGCAACTAGTAATAGTTTTTTCATTTCCTGTAAGTTGAATTTATAATGCAACAAAGATGCATTATCTATGTTGGACTGACCAAATGTTCCTTGAAATTATGTGCAACTTTGTTGCTACAAAGGAAAGGAGGATCATACTATAGTGGTATGAAAATTACGGATATTTATATTACGCCAACGGGATGGATACGGTTATTTCGGTGCCTTTCGAGTCTGAATGTATTTTAGTTTCACCGTTTAGGGATTGAACCCTGCGTCTGATGGATTGCAGGCCCATAGTTGATTTTCCGTTGACGGATTTCTTTTCGTCTAATCCTATCCCGTCATCGTTTATAGTCAATATAAGGTTATCTTCTTCCTCGTAAATTAGGATACCTACATTTTTAGCTTTGGCATGCTTGATAATATTGGTGATCGCCTCTTGTATGATACGGAGTAATGCAATTCGTGTATCCATGCCGACCCCTGTTAATGAGCTATCGTCAATGTGAATAGCTTTATTGTAGCGGCTATCAGGCAGGGAGCTGTCGGTAAGTAATATGATCTGCTTTTCAAAAGACTGTTCTTGTTGTTTATCAGCGGCACTAAACCATTCATGGCTTTTGTTTCTGGCTGCTGCGTAGGCATGCTCTGTGTCTGTTTGTAATTCACTTAATTTCTTTTTTAAGTCAACATCATTGGTGTCTATAGATAACGTTTCCAACTGGTGTTTGATTGCGGCAATGGACGAGGAAAGGCCGTCATGAAGGTCTTGGCCAAGCCGCTGTTGTTCTTCCCTTACAGCCTGATGTTTAGCTTCCTCCATGGCGATGATCTGCAAATTGGCCACGTTGTTGAGGCTTTCTATTCGGGCTTTTGCTTTCCTGTTCAGGCGGAGCATGATTAAATAGGTGGTTAAGACAATAAGGATGGAGGAAATAGAAATGACCAGTAGCCATAGCGTTCGTTGTGCATTTTTCTCACTTAGGAGCTTGTTATCATTCTGTATATCATTATACTTGACGTAATCCCCGAAAAATTTTTTTGATTTTTCCCAGTCTACTGCCATCGCTTTTTCCAGTTCAACATAGATTTTAATGATTTCGTCTTTGTCATCCAGTTTGTTAGCAGTCTCTAAAGCACAATTTAAAATGTAGATTTCAAAGTTCAAGCTCCCACTTTTCTGTGCTACTTCATAAGCCTGGTACAGATATTTAAGTGCCACTCTGGGCTTGTTTTCATAAAAACCAGTGATTAGGAAGAGTGCATTGATCTGCAGATTTGCGTTGCCAACCCGCTGTGCTTCTGATAATAAGTATCTTGCGCGGGGCAATGCTTGCTGAGATAGACCATTTGAATCCAATAAACGTGCCTGCCCCAATTGATTAAAAATCAGCATGCGTTCATCTTTATAGCGGTTTGCAATTGCTCTGGATTTGCCCATGTAGTAATTAACGGAGTCATTGGAAAGACTCGAATTTCTATTATAATAGTTCGCATATGCTTCAGACATAATGCTGTCTTTTTTTAGCTTTTTTCCAGTTTGTATAGCTTTTTGCAATAGCGATAGAATCTTTGTCCTGTCGGAGATACCCTTATTCTCAACTTCTGCCATGTCCAGATATACGCGGACAATTTTTTCTATATCATTATACTGCTGATACTGCGGTAATAATTTGCCGAGTAATTCCAGCGATTGTGCGTATAATCCTCTTTTAAATAAAGCAAAAGCAATGATATGCTCTGCCTCTGTTTGCCCTTCCTGATAATGTATATTAGCTGCCATACGTTTGGCCTTCATTCCATAGTAAAAGCAGCTGTCTGCATTTCTGCTCCGGTAAAGTGTTCCCAATCGGTTTAGGCTGTTGACCATGCTAACACTATCCTTAATGAATGGCAGTGCCCGTAGCTCCTGCTTAATCTGCGGGAGTTGGCCCTGTGCAAAGTTATTACAAAGACAAAATAACAAAATCAGGAGCAAGCAGGGGCTGGGTTTTAGGCGATGCATAATGGGTATAAAAACTATGGTTAGATTAACTCCTGCACACGCGCATACGCTAATAATTCCGTAATCGAGTTTACATCTGCCTTCCCCATCATCTTGCGCCGATGCGCCACAATCGTATGTTTGCTAAGGTGCACCTGTTCCGCGGTGTCGGCAATAGATAATCCTTTCGCAAAGTACTGCAAAATTTCCAGTTCCCGCGCCGTAAATGGTATTTTACTACTATGATTTGTATTCGCTACAATTTCACTGATTATCGGGCAAAGGTATTGTTCGCCAAGAGCTATTGTTGTCAGGCATTGGAGTATTGTATTGAATCCAGATGATTTGCTGACAAATCCGTTTGGGTTATAATCCAGAACATTCGTCACTGCTGTAGGGCTGATGATGGAACTCATTACAATGATAATGAGCTGCCGATTCAATCGTTTAGCCTCATTGATGAGTGTAAGTCCATTTCCATCTTTCAGGTAATAATCCAAAAATAAGTAAATGGGTGCTTGAGAATGTTTAACTAGAAAACGGGTTAATTCTCGTTCATCATTAAGCGTGTGCACAGCACTGAAAAGATTCACCCGTTCTATCAATGACGAAAAAGAATCGGCGAATAAAAGGTGGTCATCAAGGACAATAGCAATTGCGTTAGTTTTCTCCATAAATTTTGTTTAAAGTAGCAAAAGTATGGTGTTAGATTGGTCATAAGTACGAATGATTGTAAACAAATGGATATGAATAGCTGATTTATGCCATGTTTTAATCATATAATAGCATTTTTTAGGTATCTATTTTTGGTTAGTCCAGGCTTAAGATAGTCAATTTATGTAGAATTATACCAAGTCATTTGAATAACGATATTAGGATTTTCGTTATTAAATCCCACTTGTTGTAATTGTATGGGTTACATTAATTCCCATGTATTATTTGTTTCATGTTTCAATAGCAAATTATTGTTATTCTACTAAATATCGTAATAAAAAGATGTTATAATGCATAGACATCTGTTTCACTGTTGTTGTACAGTAGTACTTTTAGGTGTTGGTATGACAAATCTAAACTACACCAGCTTAAAAAGTATAAACGCACTAACCTATGAAAAACAACAATTGAACTAGATTATGAAACAAAAGCCTAATTAACCTCATTATCGCTTTCGGGCTGCTGTTTGCTCTCTATAATCCTGTAAGGTCACAGTTTATGATTTGATAAATTGAACACAATAGGAGATGGATATTTGAAATCACATCTGGAATGTCTTAATGTGCTACAGACATTTTATTTCGATTCCACGGGTGTCATTAATCGCTATCCGAATCGGAGATATCTTGATTAAAGACATATCTAAGAGCATAAAAATCAGCCTCCGCCCCCCCACACAAACTGTCATATAGAAAAGTCATACGACATTGATACAACCAAACCAAAGGTCTGCCAAGACTATACCATCACCTATTATAAGGATAAAAATTATCGCATGAAACATTTTACTAAATTTTATTATTTCACATCATTATTGATCTGCTTTCTGTTCTCGGGGCAGTATAGTTATGCTGACGGATCAAAGGATTTGTATCCAAGCGGGGTTGGCGGAAATCGAGCATTTATGTTGAGTAAAAAGGATCCGTTTGGGACTACTTCTGACCGTTCTTATCCATTTGTAAATTTAGGTGTACATTATGTATATGCTAATGTAGGAGAAAGTATAGCAGTTGCTTCGAGTGCGCAGGGGGTTGGAAATGGACAGATTTACATTACTAGACCTAATGGAGTTGTTGTTCAAAGTGTGGTAGGTAATACGATTGGTCAGATAGGGGGAGCTACTGCTAACGACAGGAGAGCAAATGAGTTGTCCGGACCGAGAATTGGTTATACTCCTTTTAATCACATCGCTGCCGAGGAGGGCATTTATAAAATAGAATTTGTCCCGACAGGAGGCGAGAATTCAAACACAGCAACTCAAGTTGATATTAGTGCTAATTCAGGCTGGAGTCAAGCTACAAACTCAAGCTTGATTGCTGCCTGGGATGTATCAGTATTTCCTGCAACTACAGGAACTATACCTATTAAAGGAAGAGTGTATTCAAATGTCTTTACTTTTTTGATAAATGGAGGGTCGGCTCTGGCTAGTTCTAGCAAAGGTTTTAAAGCAGTTTACTACGTTTTAACAAGCGACGGGTATGTTTATAAAGTTGATAATAATGGAAATAATGGCGTTGGTTTTACCTCTTTTGTAAATAACCAAGGTTTTACAACTAAGCTATCCGGAGTTATTGAACCGTCATACAAGAGTATGGATAAATCCTTTGGATTTACGGTGGATGAGCTTCAGGATCCAAGAAAACAGGATGCAGGGACTAGTGTGACACATAAAATGTTTTATACAATTCCAAATAGTGACTTACCAAGCACTTCTACAGGAGCGGTACCGGGAGGTAGCACCTGGTTGAAGAATAGTCGATTAGCTCCTAAGGTTGAGAATCTTGATGTAGAAGGTGTTGACGGAACGATTGGACAAGTAAGCAATAAAGGTGGTTTTATTAAATTTGATGCCAATTTGCCCGGGCGATATACTTTGATTATTTCAAGTTTAAAAGCCATAGGAGACCCATTATATTTTCCTGCCCGTACAATAAAGGGGAATGCTGTTCTAGGTACTAATAGCGTTCGTTGGGATGGTAAGGACGGAGGGCCGGCAGGGGATGGCGTAGCAAGTAACCCTTTACCTTCGGGTAATGTGCCGGCAAAATTAACCGTGCAGTTACAGGGGGCAGAGGTTCACTTCCCTTATATTGATATGGAAATAAATCCCGATGGTATTAAGTTACAACTATTAAAATCAGACAATATTACAGTCGAATCAGATGTTGTTTATTGGGATGATAGCATGGTGTTAGGAGGACAGGCAAATCAGAAGTCAAATCCTACTACAAATTTAACTGGTTTGCCGAGCGCTAGTGGAACACCTAATGGTCATAAGTGGGGAAGTTATACGGCTGATAATCCGGGTGGTTCAGGCAACGGTGGGACAGGGTCATATAGTTTTGGAAATGAAAAAGCGATGGATACCTGGACTTATGTATTAGGAGATCAGGAAGAACGCGCAATTGATATCAGCGTTAAAACAGCCGATTTAGAAGTCGTTAGCATTACTACACCTAGCGTGATCGTAAAAATTGGTGACGATATTGTATATACTGTTATAGCGAGAAATAATGGCCCATCTGATGTGTTGAAAGCACCATTTGCGTTTAATGTTCCGACTGGTTTTGAAATAATTGAAGCACCAGTTCCGACTTCCAGTTGTGCTGCAGTGGAGCACGATGGAGCTATTTCTACTTCTAAGACTAGTTATACTTCAAAATTGGATCTAGCTAATGGTTGTGCAATTACCTATGTGTTTAAAGTAAGAGCAACATCTTCAGCGAATTTTGGTACAATGAATGTTGATGCCACAATCATGCGTCCCAATGATGTAACGGATCCCGATGCGACAAGTACAATTACTCCAATTGTCCCACCAACTGATCCATATGTTGAAATTGATAATAATGGTTTCGGTGGGGTAAGTAATAATATTAAAAAAAGTGGGGTTGTAACTTTAGTTGATAAACTGACTGCCACGAAATCTATTTTTGGTAACCCTACAAGTGTTGCCGCCGGCCAAACTTTGATTTACCAGATAGTATTGGCTAACGGTAGCAGCGTCGCCAAAACAGGCGTTACGGCAAGTGACGTATTACCTGCCACATTAACGGGTGCTACCGGGATCAGTCATGGAGGTACTTTAACCGGACAAACAATCAACTGGACGAACTTAACGGTTCCTGCCAATGGTACTTTGACTTTGAGTTTCAGCACTACGGTGGTG
>NZ_JAVTSF010000007.1:0-418968 GCF_032678475.1 Pedobacter nyackensis | reverse complement strand
AAAGCGGCTACTTTATCAGAATGTTTACCATGGATGCGAAGGGCAATACGCAATAACATTAAAATCAGCAGTGTCGTAGAAATTACTTTAATCCATCGAGGTACGTTTTTTAATTTAAAGCCGAGAACCGGTATTTCCCGGTCGTCAAGATAGGGATAAACCTTTGTCATAAATTTAACGACACTCAACACAGAAGACACACCGCCCAATATCATGACTACAGTATCTATAGGTGCTTTGACCTTTTCTGCTACATCCACTTCATCCAGTAATGAATCAGGCATCACACTTTCTGCAAGAATTTCGGGCATTCTCTTTACCTTCTCAATCCCATAAACCATGGAAGACACCAGGCTAGCACCAAAATGTACATATCTAACAATATCCTCATAAGTGCCTTCCTCTGTTTTTCCGGTATTAGTTACCGTGGTAGTTGCTGTGTTAGTTGCTGTGTTCATGTTCGCTTAATAGTTAAGAGAAGAAAGTACTCTGTTAGAAAATGCTTCTTTTGACATTTGGGAAAAGGGTGCCGCATGATGGGCAATCTTGTAAGCTACCGTCATCGGGATGGCGACAAGTAAGCAGGTAAAATCCAATATACTGAGTTTATCACCGCTTATTTCCTTATAGATACCAGACAATATAGGAATCCTGATTTCTGTATTCAACAACTCTTTGATGAGTTTTATGGAGCCTATCAACAGATCAAAAAGTGCAGTTGCTAATGTCTCTATCATTTCAAAAGCAATGTCAACAAATATCTTCCCAATTCTTTTTATGAAATCCCCAATCGATAACTCACCTTTAAATAAACTTACAATCAAATTGATGATTTTCTGCAGGTGAGGATCATCTGTATCTGTTGACAGTTTTTTCAAAGCATCAGTATCCCCGCCATTTGTAGTAATACCGGGACTACCGAACATCACTTCCTTTTTACTGTTGACCCAATTTGCACGAGAGTCTATCGCATTTTCGGTGGGAATGGCTCTTGAAGAGGCTAAATCGCCAATAGGTCTGTTCAGTTTATCATCCTGTAAATTGTCAAAACCTGCGGCTTTGTCAATTTTTCTTTTGAGTTCCTTGATATTCTCAACAACAAGCGCCTTTACCTGTTCAATTTTTGGTACAACGGCATCCAAACAATTATTGGCTGTCATTTTCAAAGCATTTTTAGTTTCCAAAATATCATCCCAATTGAATAAAAAGGCTAAAAATTCAACCATATCCTTGAAAAACACCTTTACTTTCTCCCAAACTCTTTCAAGGAATGCGACGGCCGCCTTTGCGGTAGTGGCTATCCATTTTACCATCTTTCCTCCAATTTCTATCATAAACTGCACACCTTCCTTTACCTTATTTACGATGAATACTGTCACTTCTGTAAATCCTTTTTTTATACTATAGAAAAGATCCCCTATGGCGTTACCGGTTTCAGCTAAAAAATTTCCTGCAGCTAACCTATGGGCTGCGAGCGTAGCTGTCCCTTGAAAATTGAGTTGTGCCAATGGTTCAGGTCCATCGCCTGAAAATGAAAGATTACTGGTCTGACCGCTTTCAAGCTTGCCTGCCGTAGCTGCTACTATCGAAATTGTTGCCGCAACTTCATCTAAAGTCCGCATATCATAATTTTTCGGAAGCAAAGGTTCCCCATTTTGTCGTTTAGCTGTCGCCAGATCTTTTCCGGATTTTATTTTTTCTTTGATTTTTTCCTGTATACCCAGGGTTGGATCTATCACAATGTCTGTTTCCAAAAACTTAGCGGTGACAACCAGGGAAGCCGCCGCAATAGAGTCTATCGGATAAACAATATTGATATAATTGGTAAAATTCAGGCTTACTTTCTCATTCTGTGTAAGGAAATATTTCTTATTATTAATATAGAGGATCATATTCTCTTTTCCTGAAATATGAATCTGATCATTAAGTATTGCCCCTGAGGTATTATTCAAATGTAAATCAATAGAATAGGTATTGATTTTTACCGTAGCATTTAAATCAGCAATATTTACGCTGCTTTCCTGCCAGTTCTTACTGATGGCATCTTGCCAGAAATGCACAAGTCCTGATTGGACACGAGCGCTATCTCTTGTAAACAAAAACAGCTGATTAGTAAAATTCTTCCCTTTTATAGCAGAAAATTCTTCAATATCCTCATGCATTTTCAAAGGGGATGTCCAACGCCTGATGATTTTCCCCGGCAAACCATCCGCATCTAAACTTTGGAAGGCATTGGTCACATAGTATAAAGACGCCGACTTTTTATCCAGCGCCCAAACAGTCACATCATTCTTATTTTTTGAAACATCTATGTTATTATAAATAATGTTCTTGTCGGCTACTTCTTCTTTTGTAGAATCCGGTGTACTGAACTTATAGATTCCCTGACCGGCTACATATAAGGTATGATTGCCTTCTTTATTATCCAATAGATCAAAACAGTTGATAACACCTCCGGTTTCAAACCTATACTGCGATACTTCTCCTCCATCGCTTTCAGGAAATCCCTGAAAAAGCATGGTTCGCGCGTTGCCCATATCATAAAGGATAAAAACGCCATAGTCTCCATAAATACGTCCTACAGAAAGCTGTCTTACTGCTTTGGTATTCTCGGGCAAGGTATAAGCTGTCGGTTGGTTCTGGTATTCGAAATAATGATAAAGGGCGTCTGTAGTTTCCAGGAGAGAACCAAATAAGACTCCTCTTTTATCCATTGTGATGGGGCCGATTGTCCGTTCCGGATGACTCAACCGCTTATGTTGATAATTTAATATGCTTTTGAACTTTTCAAGGTTTTCGTCACTTAACATTACTTCGTCAGAGACCAATAATTCAGAACGCTTGTCTTTTTGCTGGCTATAACAAAGCCTGAAGGTTCTTTGCGTTTCGTCGTAATAAAAATCAAAACTTTGTGTCTGATACCCAGGAGATGATAGCTCGGCAATTCCCCATCCGGTGTCACTACCATGTGAAGTGATTATCGCTGTCAGGATACCAGTTTTACTGATAAAAAATATGATTGCACCATCATTCCCTATCTTTATCGATTTAATACCTTTGCCTGCATCAACAGTGCTTTCTGCTACATAATTCTCCATAAACTCGCACTGATACTGAACAGTTACACCGTTATGGTCTTTTTTCGTCAAAATTGGATCTGCCATTTTTAAATATCATAGATTAGGTTATCATTTAGTCTGCTGCAAGCACATAAGCGATGTCAAAAAGTACGGCATCGCTTTGATCTTGTTTAGCGTTCAGCAAACGTATATTTTTGAAGGTATAAACATTAGATCCTGGCAATACGACTTTATTGGAAAAGTCTTCCAACGCATCAAAGTCTATATCTTTTAAGGTGTCCACAATATTATTCAAAAAGTTATCTATATACATCTTTTCTACACCCGAAATAGACTTGAAGAGATCCGAAATCTTCAGCCAAATCCTGTCTAAGTCGTGCTTATATTCCGGATCTTCTGTATTCCTTCCCACCAGAGGTGGTGTATAGCTAGGTTTCTCTATTTCAATTTTACCTTTTTCAGAAGCACTCAACCGGATCACGAGCGCTCCTTCAGCACCTTTCTTTCCATTAATTTCATACCTGCCACTGGTAGAAAATTTCTGGTCCACACCAACGGTACCTATCGCAGCGGATATTTCCTCATGTACAATTGCAGCAATCGCAATGGTATAGTTTATAGCGATATAATTTTTATTGTTATCATTTGTAATTCCCGTTTGTCTTAGTGTAAAATTCATTCTAACCCCATTTCCGGTATATATGAAGTGATCTTCGTTGGGCGGTACGCCATCTAAGAGTTTCACGTTCCCCAAGCGGTTAAAAGATTTCAGGAAAGCATTGGCAACTGCTGCTTTGATCTCATTTAAATAGGTATTTTTAAATGTCTCAAAATCTATGGCAATCACACCGCTTGCCGTTACAGATTTATCTAATACTTCTTCTATCAGGCTATTGTCTATCCGCCCCCCTTTTGGGATCTCCGGAAATTGATGGTTCTCTGTCAGCAATAGAAAATTAAACGCTGACGCCCGCTCAATTTTGCTTAAAGATGTAGAAAAAGAAGCACCTGTCGGATACAGCATGGCTTTGTCTCTTGCTGCTAATTTTTTCTTATTGATGGTATAACCCAATATATAAGGATTATCCTTATTTGATCCTAAGCCTTTAAAGTAATTGATAATAGCAACTTGAAGATAGGGTCTATGATTTGTATCGTCTGGCAGTATACTTTCCTGCATACTGTATTGTCCAATATCGGCTCGTTCAAAGTCCAGGAATATAGCATCTACTGTAAAATCGTTGTCATTGAACCCTTCATCCCTTAACTGCTTCATGGTCTCGCCATCCGCCAGGTACATCCCGTTACTTTTGATCCTTAGTTTATTTACAGGCACTTTAAATGCATATAATTTATCCTTCAGATCACATTCCTTCACTTCCTGATCGTCTATATAATAAAATGTTCCTTTTTTAATGATTAATTTAAACAGCAATTCGGTATGGCTATCTTTTATCAAGGCTATTTGCGGGGCATCCAAAATAGCATCGACTAATATGTTATACTTTGAACTGCTATCTATCTGGTTTTTGAGCGCTATAAGTGCTTCTTTTATAATATCCCGTTCTTTTCTCAATTCCAAACGCTTCTCTCCTTCTGCATCATCCAGCTGATCTTGTTTTTCCTGTAATGTATCTTTCAGGATCTTCAGCTTTTTTTCTAAACTATTCTTTCCTAACCAGGCCTTTTTCGCTTCCTCAAATTTTTGATTAGAATTATTTATACTGTCTTTCCCTAATGAATCCGTCAGGAATTGCCATTCAGGACGAATGATCCCTCGTTTTAACAAATTTCTGATTTCGAAATTGATCTTGTTTTCTGACAAGGCCAGTACCATGTCATATTGCCCCAGGTTTATATTGTTATTACTCATTAAAAACTAGTTAAAAGTTTAACGATTATCTTCTTATGCGCTATTTGTTAATGGATATATAATTGGTTGAATATTACAATAAGCGGATACCGTACAGTAACAAATATATAAAGGCCAAAATAACCTACTATAGACCCCCGGGTCTTATTTTCAGAAATTTAAAAGAATCGTTTTTCACTTAGGTTTATGGCTGGAGGAAATCAAAATTATTGAAATGTCTGATTTAGATTATCGACTAATCCTGCATATAAAACAGCTGAGGAAAATTCTGGGATTTAGTCAAATTGAGCTCAGCCATAGAATGGGATTTGATAGCAAAAGGTCAAGAAGGGCAAATCAGTTTATCACTGGTAGAGATAAGTTTATGGCGTTTCGCCTAAAGCCTCGAATTTCCGGTCTTTCGTCCCCATCGTGGCTTGTTGGTTAGCCAGTAGCTTTGCCTGCTGTAAATCTGCATTTTCTCCGCGATAATGCCAGGCAAGTATTTGAGCATCTTTTGACGGCACACCCGTGATAACAGCACCATTGCTCATTGTGACCTTAAACTTATCCTTTGCATCCGCAGGGAATGCTGCAGCATCACGAGCAGACCAAATAACCTTGTCTTCAACGGAAAGCAGTGGCTCATTATTATCATACAAGAACATCGCAGTTCCCTCACTGAAACTGCGATAGGATGTTTCCTTTCCATCTTCCCAAAGGATGACAATTTCATGGACCTCAGTACTTCCGCCATAAGGGGGCCTAAACCATAATTCCTTATATGATTTTGTCTTTGTCGTCGGTTGTTTATCCTCCTCTTCTTTACCATTGTTCTTTTTACAGCTTGTAAAAGTCAGCAGGCCTACAGTTATAAAAGCCAGTAAAATTTGTATAGATATTTTCATGTTTTGTAATGGTTTATTGATAATTACTGAGCAGGCCGCATTACATATTTTGCTTCTTTTCCATCATCAAAATTCGACCACCTTAAAACGTCCTTAGTAATCTCACGGATCACTTCAAACTGGTCTTCATCCACTGTTTCACTATATCCCCAATAAACTAATTTGTTTGCATCCGTGGAATGCCATTTCCAGTTAAACATATTTACTGCGAGAAGTTTATTTTTATAATAAAAATGAATACTGTAAGTACCAGAGCTGGAGAATAAAAAAGTTATCTTATCAACCCAGCTTGTCATCAGTATACTGCCGTCTTTAGGATTCTGAATATCAATTGGCGCATTAAAAAATGTTTCCTGACCTTTTTCTTCCCCAGTTACTGACCATATTTTCCCGGTTAACAGCGTAGTCTTGTCGGTCAAAGGAATAGAGACAGCTCTATTCGCAGAAATAATTAGTTTTTTATTTTGAGCGGTGTAGTTAGCGATAAAATCAATCTTTTCTTGTGTGAACTTTATTTCATTGATTGTGCCAAATTCAGCTAAATCTATCGTCTGACCATCTCTCACATTAAATGTTCCAGTGAAATAATTACCTTCTGCGTCATAAATGAGGTAGGTGTTATTCTTCAAAAATTCAATAAACCCCGTCTTGGCTATGACATTTGCGGTATTGGATGTCGTCGCCAATTTACCTTTAGACTGTAAAACGTTCCCGACACTGGTGCTTGCCTGTCCGTTTGTTCCAGAAGTCTTCGGGAACACAGTATTTGTAAATACCCACTTACCCAAAATGTCCTTTTGCAATTTTGTGATTGCTTCTCCTGATTCAGCAGGGTCAGGTTGTGCATCCTTTTTTGAGCATGATGCCAGTATCATGAGTGCCATTAGTGTCATGGCGTAAATTATTTTTCTCATATAGTTATTTTTTGACTTTATGTTTTTTATCGGCAGGAACCAGCATATCAATAAAACTGGTCAGCTTTTCTTTCGGTGCCTCGAAATAGTAATCTTTCATAACAGAAGTAAGTATATGGTAGCCATCTATCGGCAGAAGCAACCATTCTATAGAGTTATTATCACCACCTGTAGTGATATGGAACCTGCATGATTTGCCGTCTTTCAATTCCTGAAAGAAAATTTTAAGTGTGATGGTTGATCCAACTTCCTTAAAACGTGGTTCTTCTGCATTCTGTTTACCGATATCTATAGCAATTTTATCAAGATAATCGGCACTGTATGCAAACATATTTCTGAAATAACAGGTCGTATTTATTTCCATGAAAGTAGCATCATCTTTAGAGATTTTGAAAGTACCTTCCCCCTTTCTAATCACCATATATTGTATTCTGATTTCAGGTGTCCAACCAGTTTTAATTGCTTTGTATTTCCAATATCCATCATTCATCAGTTTGGTGAATAATAAAAACTCCTTTCCACCAAAGCTCATTTCTCTAACTTCAAATTTTATAAAATTATCAAGGCCAACAGAATTAATACCTTGTTCCCAATCAGCCTTGTTTGAAACACTTACAGCTTTCCGTTGTATTTTGTTTTTCCCTTCCAGCCATTGGGATTCTTTATTTTTAATCCAGCCAGTTGCGTTCTCCATTGACCAAATTATATGATCGGATATTACGGGCAAATTAGCATTAGTACGATCTTCCTGTGCTGAAACAGAAATAGTAAAAATGAATAGCGTACTTAATAGCACGCCAAACAGTAGTATGTAATATCGCATATCCAGTAGTTTAATATTTTTTATTCTCTAAGTCTTCGCACAAAGTTAGATCAGGCAAACTAATGGCATATCCTCATTATTGAGGATACGAACTAAAAAAAATAATTTACCTTAGAGGTATCATCCTTAATGCAATGAGATTAAAGAATTTTCTATAATAGATTATCAGTAAGTATGAAGTTGCCAAAAAATTATTCTGATTTTTTACAGACCATTAAACATTACGATATTGGTGAACTGGGTGACATTTTCAAGCAGCAAAGAGATCGCCCCAATAAGATCGGCTACTACTTTAACCACTTTTACAGTCTTATGCCTGCCAGTTATATTCTGGATTACACCACTGGAAATTATATCTTCGGTACCGATAAAATCAGCAGCTTTATTGACAGGCCATTATCTCATTTTCTTGACGGTGGCGTGGAACTGGCCGTCAGCTTGTTTCATAAAAAAGATTTGAAGGTCTATAGCGAGAAAGTTATTATCAATAATATCCAATTCCTAAAAGATAAACCGATAGCAGATCATACAAATTACGTCCTTAAATGCAATTATAGAATACGAACAAGTAGAGGGGATTATCGTAATGTTTTACAACAATCTGTTTTTATCAAATCCTCAGAAAACGGAATGCCCCTAGCAGCCCTCGGATTCCTACAAGATATTACCCATTACAGGAACGATTCAAAAATCGTTCAGACCATCGAACCATTGATCCATACAACAAACTCAGGAATAGGAACCGGCAAGCCTTTATTGGTGAATACTTATTTTTCCGATGAGCAGGAAGCGATTTTAACACCCCGGGAAATAGAAGTCATGAAATATCTTTGTGATGACCTGACCAGTATAGAAATTGCTAAAAAACTAGGTATCAGCCGTCATACGGTTGATACATATCGCCGTAACCTCATTTTAAAAACAAACTCCAAAACAGTAATTGGTGTCATTCGCTATGCCTTTACACATGGTTATGTGTAGCATCAATATACTCATCAAGCAGATTGTTAAACTCCTCAGGCTGATCCAGGTTGATAAAATGTCCTGACTTACTGAACCGGTGAATTTTGTTATTCCAAAGCGGCAAACTAATATCTTGTAATAGATCAGGTCCTATGACATCATCCTTTCCTCCTACGGTAAACAGACAGGGTATATTTGCATTTCGGATTAAATCAATCTCATTTGAGAACCGTTGTTCAACAATACTTTTTAATAGTTTTCCACGAAACACCTTAGCTGTAGAGTTATAGTCTTCTAACAATAACTCAGCAAATGCAGAATTACCTGATTGTAAGACTGTATTAAAATATAAAGTAACATGACTATCATCTGTTTTATCAGAAAAAAGAACGGCTTCGCTTAAAGCTGTTGACCGAATATCCGAAGGTGTGATTTCAGTCCCCACAATCGCAGAAGAAACAATAACAATACCATGAGGCAGCGGAACGAATGGAAGCATTTCCGTCACGATATTGCCACCTAATGAAAGTCCAACAAGTGTAAAAGGTTTATCATTCGATATGGCGATAACAAATTGCGCCATTAGATGTCCGAATGATTGAATACTGATATCTGACAGGGGTTCAGATTGTCCATGACACGGCAAATCAACAGCAATCAGTCTGTAGGACTGCAATGATGGAGAGGAAAGCTGTAAGTGCCATAGATCAGCAGAGTTGGAGTTACCATGAAAGAATATTATTGTCTTCTGTTTATCAGGATTCAATTCTATATAAGAGAACCGGGCTTTATCAGCTATTATAAATTTACGATCATATTTCATGCTGAAAATAAAGATACGAGCTTTATGGATTTTTCTACTTTATGGAGAAAATAAGTCTATTTAATCGGCAATTGTCAAGGAATACTTGACAGTTTAAAAAAAAGGAGCTCGAACATTTAAAAGGAAACTGAAGTTTTACTCTTTAGATGTAATTATCTCCGTTGGCTATCGTGTTAAATCTCAAAGAGGCACGCAATTTAGAATTTGAGCAAACCAAGTGCTAAAGGAATATTTATTTGTAAGTGTTTTTTACTTTTTTTCTAAACATTAGAAATTCTATAACAGAACATACTAAGTAAATTATTGAGAAGCATAACAGTGTTTTTAGTGGGGCGGGTGTAAGGTTATATTGATAAATATCCATCGAAACATTTACGGCCAAAAAAACAAAGCAAACTAGCGGAATTCCTGAAAATGTAAGAAAAGACAAAAAATAACTATTCTTAATCTTATCAATTTGATTTAGAAAAATAGAGAAAGAACCAGAAACCATTACAGCAACATAGATCATTGAAAAACCAAGATTTAACAATATATCCATAATATAAAAAAACCTTTCTAAAAGAGTGGTATCAGCAGGCTGTAATTCAGCGATAAAAATTCTGTAAAGAAAAAATAGCACAATACTTAGCAGAAGATTAACCACCCAAAACCTAAATACAATTTTCCTCATATCTTATCTATAACATTCTGAATAGAAACCATCATTCAATATCATCATCATTTTCTATTTAACTTAATCCCGTTTTTCCCAAGAACCTTTTTCGTCAAGAATCTTTAAATAACGGTTATATGGTTCATCCGCGTGATAAAGTTGGTACAGCTTATCAGTTAGCCCTGTGAGAAAGTTAAAGAAAATTGAAAAGTCTTCATTTGAGTTGTAAAGCCCGCCCCACTCGTTCAATATCCAATTGAACATTTTTCCATCCCGAGTGGTGATCGAAAATTTCAGGTAAGGAATATCAGCATCTGTCTTTTTGTAATATTCCAGCTGGAGTCCTCCCAATAACCCTATTTCCTTTACGGGAACCAGAATAGATTGTATTTCCGAAAACAAAACAGAACCGAAACGGGAACTGATAAAGCCATCTTTACTTAGTGAAACAATTTCCCTCGACTGCCTTTCAGAGCTAGCTTTAAACAGCCTGTAAATGGCAACGAACATTAAAGGTAAGGAGATCAGCAATAGCCAGGTTGGGAAAAACGGGTCAGAATGCACCAGTAAAACAGTGGCTGTTAACGCAATAGTCAGTAAGGTGGTAAAAAACCAACCCAAAATAGTTGCGCTTTTTTTGCTGTTATTAAAATTGAAATGATAGGTATTCATAAATGACTGCTTTGTAGGCATTGTACGATCTCGACAATCCAGATTGTTCGGAGCTTTTAATGGTAAACTTACAGATAAAATCTAACCCAAATGCAATTATGAATACTAATCCAAAGTCATATACCCAAAATCATTCTTAGTTATTAATTAGGTAACTGATTTTCAGGATCACGAACGGAAGGTTAAGGGATAAAAAAAACGGAGTGAAAATTTCTAAAAATCTTCACTCCGTTGATGTACCCGCATGCGGACCAAATTCGAAAAAGTTTTATGATGATCTGAAGAAAATAGCTGATTTGGATCAACTGTTTTCGAGTGAACCCCTTAGTAGAGATTTTAAGCTAAAATATAGACGGAATTATAAAAAGGAAAAAGATTAAAAAAGGCCTTTAATACATATTAAAGTAAGAAAATAAGCTAAAAAGTATAATAATAAATAATTTAGCTTAAGTCTGCTTTTATCTCTAGTAGGGTGTTTTTGATGTGTATAAAAATCAAATTTTATCTCTACTAGAGATGTATAAAAATGTACTTATCTCTAGTAGAGATATTTTCGCAGAAAAGTGGCAGATTGTATAACTTATTTTAACAGTAATCTTTTAAAGTAAAGCTAGTTAAATAAAAGCGTGTAAATGATTATTTGCTTACTAGTTTTTCTTCTCCTAACTTTTATGCTAATTTCTGCAATTCGCTCTGTTTAACGCCATCAAGGGCTAAAAAAATGCTCAAAAGCTTTTCGATTATTTCATCCTCAGGTAAACACAGCAAATAGTTTTCTTCTTTCTCAATAAATTCAAACCCCACATCAAGAAGAACCTGATCAATCTCCGAGGGAAAGAAACCATCCTTCCTAAAAAAGAACCTTAGCAGCACACTTCCATCAAGGTTGCCAAAAACATCCAGCGCAAAATGGGTATCTTTATAAAACCACTTATCAAAAAAGGCACATGGGCGGTTGAAAACATCTTCACCACCAGCAAGATAATAATCTCTATCGGTAAACGGCAAAATCTCCATCCCGGCAAAATAACGTGTATAAAGATCATAGGAAAGTAGTTCGGCATGCCCCCCGCTCATGCGTTCGCCCTTGAAGATCACAAAACCATGGGCAGTATTCTGCCTGAAATAACGCTTACCTCCGAGATAGGAAAAAAGTGCTGGATTATCTATAAAGCGCTCTCTCCAACTATTCCCTTTCTCCCTAGAGCTTATGCCCCTTTTTAGACTACCCTCGATATCATTTACATCCAAGCTGTCAAATATAGCTTTGAGGATGTTCGAATGCCCTCTATGGGCTGCCTCATCCTTATCCAATTTAAAAAATCGTTTCCAGCTGATATCGCGATCAAAACCAATCAAAAAACTCTGATTATGGCTTTCTTTGAGCGAATAGTTTCCAAGACTCAAAAGTGCCCGTTCCCATATGTACTCCCCCTTGGCCGATAACGATTCCCTCAATCCATTCTTTGAAAATACCTTTTCAGCCTTTTTGAAATAACCTGCAAACGCTGCTTTTATTTTAGAATTTAGCTCTTGATCCATCTCCGTGTCCAATAATATCCCAGATTGTTCAACCCCAGCAAGAAAAAGTAGAAACCCAATTTGACCATTGAAATAGGAATGCTGCTCTGCCTGCAAAATCAACTCACGCCACTCCCCATCCATCACGATCAGCCTGGCCTTCATCTTCTCTTCCCTCCACTGGTAATCATCAAAGCCCGGAAGCCCCGCCACCATACCAGCAATACCCGGAAGGATATCTGAAGCAAGGGGCAACAACAAATCAATAGATCTAATCGAATTCAAGAAACCGCTCAACCTGTCATAGGGTAGTGTACCCTCTACCAGGTTATGTACTACCCTAAGCCATTCAGCAATCCCCTTAAAATCCTCAGAACCTCGACTGATCAGGTATTTATAATAGGCGTAAAACTTCACACGTGAACCATATTCCGCCACCTTATAATTTGTAGAAAACAAGTTCCTTAAGACACTATTCTCATTAAAATAAAATCCCTTGCTAAAATAGCTTTCAGCACTCGGTCTGTTTTGCAGAATATCCAGGAAGCGGATTATCTCATCCACTATTTGCTCATCAAGCTCATGCAACGCATTATCTTCTAAACCTTTAAACAGACCAAGCTTATTGTAACCATAAAAAGAGATCGGTGATGACCTTGACAAAAGGGGCTCTAGTATCTTTTCATGCTTATTTACGTTTATACCATTTGCCGATGAGTAAACGGCAATTGCCATCGTACGTATAAAATTGGTCAGGAACACATCATAATTATCCGGATCATATTTGCTGAGAGTCCAAAATATATTCGACCAGGTAGTATCTAACTGATGAGCATAATAGCTTTTCAAGAATACCTCTCTGCGCACACCATCAAAGTCCAAAAAGTAACGACGGTCCCGCAAGGTAACCTGGGATAGATACTGCTCAAAATTGGCTTTAAAGTTCTCAAATGAAGTAAGGGTTACCCCACGGGCATTCATCTTGATATACAAATCATCAGATAGATTGTGTTCATCTAGATCCAGAAATAAAAAGGTAATTACCCGTCGCTGCTGATCGGCAAGGCGTTCATAGAAACCCTCCGAGCCTGGATAGAACCTTTCATGGATTGCATCAAGCATATTAAGCATCCCCTTTACCGTTGGATCATTGATCCAGGAGAGTGAGAACCAGTACGCATTACGGATCGTCTTAGAAAGTGCATTAATTTTTCCCTTATCAGCGGGCAATAGCGTATGCAAATCTAGATCAGTCTGAAATAACGCATTGCAAAAGTTCCTGGATGCACTTCTAGTCTCATAGGAAAACTTTGAGACTACATAACCATCTTCCTCGTTGCGGTGAAGGGCAATCCCAGCAAAATGAGCAAAACTGTCCGAACGCAACGCAAGGTACCAATGTAGAAGCATCAGCGTAGTCAACCGCTGCTGTCCATCAAGAGGTATAAACTTAGGTAGTCCATTTTCTTCAATGGTATTTCCATATATAAAATCTAGGTCCCGTTCTATTTCATTGCCAGAAAGATACCCAAATAGTTTATCCAAAAAAGCATTCCTGATCTCAAATTCACCTTTTCTTCCCTGTGCATAATCACGCTGGATAATGGGTACCTGTAAGTGGCAGGTCGATAATAATTGGGTAAAGGAAAGCCTTCTGCCCACAACGTTTCTCTTTTCCATAAACTAACCTTTTTTTAAATAATTTTCTAACACATTTAGCATCTCCCTCAGGTAATCCTCTCCATCAACCCTGCTCCAGCTCATTACATCAGTAAGCTTTCTGCTATAGGCTTTAAGGAAAACGTTGCGGGTACAGATCGGCGTAAAAATCCCGCATCGCTCATTGTCCTGTATACGTTTGCGCTTAAGCGGATAGAAAGCATTCTGATAACTTCTATTGGTATAACTATCTAAAAGAGCAAGATTAGATATATTGTTCCCATCGCCCTCAGTGTCCTCCCGAAAGTAGCGCCTGAAATAATCAAAACAACGCAGGAGCACGTCCTTTTGATACCGCTGTAACGAGAGCTGCTCCAGGAGCTGAAAAAGTACTACTCTTACCTCTTGCTCAACCTCCATTGAATCCAGCCTTGCACTTTGTTGATCCTCTTTAGACTTGCCGGTAAAATATTCCAGTGTGTCCCTCATCCAAGCTTCCCACTCCTTATCGGTCACCAGTGAACGGTCTGTCTGGGAGCGGATATGCTCAATGTCCCAATTTTGGCTCTTGTGTAAATCAAAGGGATATCTTGCATTAGACTTTCTGGATTCCAGTAAGGTCTGAATGTTAAAGAGCAATAGTACATTGAATACCTGTCCTTTTTTGTAACTGAGCTCGCTAACCTGCGAAGCAGTTAGCCCCAACCTATTCTTAATCTCCCGCTTAAGTGCATCTTTGAACTCGCTCTTGCTCAGGAAGTCCAGATGCTCATAGCCGGTCTTGACTACCATGATCTTAGGAACCGACATGTCTGTGGCAACCAAGTAACCAACCAGATGATAGAGTTCCCGATCATTGAACCATTCGTCAAACCGAAGAAAATAAGTGTTGACCATCGACCATAACTGCTCAATATTGGGTACCTCACCATTTTTCTGTTGGCTCTCCTCAAAAAGCGTATTGAAATAGTAAAAGGTAAAATTCTCCTCTTTTTCCTTGTCCCGACCGCTCATCAAGTCAAAGATGTACTCGATCCGGCTAGAATATCTGCGTTTAGATCCTCCATTATAGATAAAATGCCAAAATGATTCATTCTGTAACGTATTCTCAATCCTATCCCAATCACTAGCTATCTGTAGCTGTTTTACATAAAAAGCACTCGCAGAGCTCTGCTTTTCCCATCGTTTTAAAAAAAGTGCTTTGATCAGTTCTGCATTGGTTAACTTAATCTTACCAATATTCAATCTGGTAAAAATATCATAGGAATTTGAACCATCCCTGACTTCGTACCAGATTACCTTTACAGGGTTTTTGATGTCTTCCTTTGCCAACAGTACCGAAATAAAGTCCCTGCGATCCTCCCTATCCTTATCGGAAAACCAGGACTGGATCGCCTCGTAAGCCCGAGACATATAATGAAAATCGATATTCTTCTCCCGCTCAACTGTTTGGTTATAAAGGATTGAGATTTCATTGAGAAAAGCCTCACTAGAAACTCTGGTACCATAGGAAATCGAAAACTCTTCCCTATTGTACTCCTCTTTTACCGAAGTCTTCAATGCCGTTACCAGATAACGAACAATGAGCTTTATCGTAGTGAGGCGTTGCTGACCATCGATAACCTCCCATTTCTCCCTACCATCAATGGTCTGGGCTTTGACCACCACTGGCTGCAAGCAATAAAACTCATTCTCCTTTAACTCTCGCTTGATCTTACGGCGCGCAAAGTCCCATACGTCCTCCAGCAACAGTATAACTTGTTCAGTATTCCAGCGATATCCCCGCTGATAAGAAGGTATAAAGAATTCCTCCATGTTCTCTTTGCCGAGCAGGTCATATATTGTCCGTAATGTTAAGGAATTGTTTTTGTTCTCTATTAAATCCACCATATACCGATATTGACTATTTATCATGTTTATTTAAAAAACCGATATACTTTTAAAAGATAATAAGACTCTTTTTTTGCCTTCTTCCATTTACCTCAATGTTAAATTTCTATTTAATATTATTACACTCTCCATTCTACAAACTCCCTATTCTCCTCATAGATCTCCCGAAGCTTGAGGGCTAAAGCGGATTTCGGATCTTTGATGGTAATCACCAATGTATCTATTGCTCTGGTCAGTGGGATTAACGCCCACATGAACACAAAACGATCCCTCTTCTCCTCCTCGGACTCCAATGCCAGTTCCATTTTCCCAGGATCTTCTCGGTACTTTCCCATCAGGGAACGAACCAGTTCATCCATCTCAATGCAGACCACGGACCAGCCCTCTAATCCTCTACAAGATTCATATTGAATGAGTCGATGCTGATCGACACTTACAGGATAATCTCGCCTAAGTTCCTTATTTGTGCCGTCCCAAAACTTGATCTGGCCCTCAAACTCATCTACCAAGGAACAGTGCTTCTGCTTAACCAATTTACTTACTACCTCTGTATCCTGGGGGTTCCTTTTAAAACTGACCATTTTATCCGCATCATTGACAATCTTAGATGGCGGAACAAGAAAAAGCATCTCATAAGCTTTGTTCCCACTCTTTAAACAGTCCGCATAAATATTCTTATGGACATTAAGATCATAGTTCGTAGTAATAATCACTCTGCCCCCTACGAATTCCTCGTTTGGCTCTAGCTCCCAAGCCAAGTGGTGCTTATCAGCGAACTGATTCACAAAACTCACTAGATTGGCCTTTTGTCTAAAGGACTTACGTTCATTGGTCTGCACAAAATCATGATCCAACCTCCATTTAGGTTTCACCCATTTAGGATCATTCGATGCTCGCACCTTTTGATCGGGAGCTTGAGAGATTACTATCTTGTCGGGACCAAAAATTGAGTAGAGAATCTCTACCTCAAACGGATTCCAATCCTGCGCCTCATCAATCATTATATAATCCCAGTTGACCAATTGATGGTTCTGTTGCATAATCTCTTCGATCTCAATCTCCGACTTTTTATTCGTCCTAATGAACTCGGCCAGTTCCTTACAGTAAGTTTCATAATTCCTGAAAAACTCGCGATCATCGAGCACATCCTTTCCTGTATATATTCCAAAGCCTTCAAAAAGATCGATAAAGAACTTGAAGAGCGTCATAATCCTAACACTCTCTCTACCAACCCCATCTGGTATATGCGCGAATGTCAGTGTACGCCTGATATCGGCTACCAGGGTAAAGTTATAAGTCAGGATCAAGCAACGCTTCTGATAGTTTAGGCAAAGGTCACAAGCGATATTGAGCAACTTTACAGTTTTCCCCGTCCCCGCCTTTCCCTGGATAATTACGAACTTCCCCCCTTTGTCGGAGCTGTCCAAAATAGCCTCAGCAAATTTTTGATCCTTTAGGATCTTCTTAGACATACGTTCGAAGTGGGAACGTGTAATATTCCCTACGTTCTTACGAATATTCTCAAAAAGTTCAAATGCTGCCCCAAGTTTCTCCACTGGTACCACTCTGGAATCCCAGGAGCTCGAAGCCCAATATGGGTTCTTTCCCATGCCCTTTTCATAAGGCTTACTCTGAGAGAGCACCAACATTAAAAGCCATTTCAGGCTAAAATTTTTGGGCAATACATTGTGCTCCCCTTGATGCTTAAGTTCGGAAAGTTCTTTCGAGCTTACATTTTTCAGCCAGATAAAATTGGTTACGAAAACCGACCTTTCCATCTGGATCACATTCTTCAGGTAGCGAACTACGGAATATTTCTGCCGCTCACTCTGATAGGTCACATCATGTTTCTTGCCATGGTATTCTACCAATATGTTATTTTGAGGCCCCATATGAATATCCTTTGGTCCATGTTTTTTGAGTTCGATACAGAAACAGAAGTTACTGAAGTAAACATTCTTCTCTATATACTCTTCCTCGTCCCTAGGGCGGAATTTAAGCTTTCTACTAAAGCCCAAACCCAGTTCACCAAAGACGACTAGGTCAACATCCTTCACTTCTTGGCCAAACAACGTGACATTGGTCACAATCGTGATATCGCCATCTAGATTGTCCTTAACGCTTTCAAAAAGTAATTTTAACTCAGCGCCAGCTCTATACTCATCCGTATCTGGCTGTCCCTTTAAATTAATCTTTATAGGCATGGTAAGTAGGGAAAGTTAAAATTTCGAAAAGTCCAAAAGCATTTTGGCCAAAGCCAAAAAACACTTTCTCCACAGATAAACAAAGAGTCCCTCTCATCTTGGCACAAAAAATGGTTTACATCTCTGAAATACCGCATAGAATAATTGTTTGAAAGTTCATACCTAAGCCCCAAACAACCCGAAAGCATTAATTATCGAATAGTGCATACTTAGATATCCAAATATATCATTTCTGTCTTAAAAAGGTTATCGAGCAAACTCAAAAACAAGTTCGATCTGTTTAATCACATATCTAAAATTTCTATTTCTTCTTATCAGCTTTAGTAGCAATCAATCTAAGTACCGAGCGTCATCCCTAAATGGCAAACAATAACCATTTCTTGCCAAACCGACTAGACACTGTGACTGATCTGATGGCTAGGTTTAAAAACAGCACAATTCACACTAGGAGCTTACTCTTTATAAAAAACACACTCCCAAGGCCGTTTAGCTCTTGATATCATTCCTGACTCTCATTGTCATAAACTTTCCATACCTTTAGTAGAAAAATTTGGTATGCCCATTAGTAATATTGATGAATTTTCTGATGAAGCCTGTAAGGTTATTACTAAAAGAATTCGTGATAATATCTTTCGTTCTGCGATAGATTTCAAAACAACAGTCTTTTTATGTGGTGCAGATTTAACAAAAAAAACTACTATCCGTCACAAGGTATCGGAAGTTCTGAAAGGCAGCTTTTTCTACAACCTTTATATAGACCTGATTTACCCAGAGGACCTTTTCGACGAAATTTTATACAGCTCAAACTCTTTGGATCTTTTATCCTTAGAAAACCTTTTGGCTGATAGTGTTGACGCAGTCGTAATCATTCCCGAAAGTCCTGGGTCTTTTGCAGAGTTAGGTGCATTCGTGGGAAACGAAAAGCTTAGGAATAAGATAATTTGCGTAGTTGATGAAAAGTACAAGAAGGATAAGAGTTTTGTGAATCAGGGCCCTATAAAACTAATCAAACAGGCTAATAATAACAATGTCGTATTTATTAATCCAACAGAAATTGGTAAGGGGACAAGTAGACTATCGTTTCTGAATATTCTTTCAAATGATAGGGAGGTAGAAAAAATCGTGTCTTCGGTTAGAAAACTGAAAACAAAAAGAGATAAGAATGAAATTACGCTCTTACAGTTAGACAAATTTTTACTACCCTCAATTTTTCTAATGGAACCAGTCACGAAAAACACCTTAGTTAAAATGGTAGGCTATGCATTAGAGAACACACAACACGCAGTGAGTTCTACAGCTACAGCGCTTTCGATATTAACCAAAAAGCGTCAGGTTGAACTTACAGCCAAAGGCTATGTTTTAACACAACTTGGAAGTGCAGAATTTTTAAGCTTCAGAAAACACAATAGCAGATACAAAGAGCCAGAAAGAACTTTGGCTATTGATGATCTTCGACTAGAAATATTAAATTTGAAAAATAGAAATAAAAGAATGAAGGTATAAGATAAAATATTTAGACACCAGACACTGCTTGCAGTCGAAAGTGAGTGGATGTTGATCCGGCATCCGAGTTTTAAACACAACTTTATAATCTAAAATTGTAAAGGATTCCACCCCAGAGGGGCCCCCGAAATCCTTTACAATTCTCTCAAAAATTATGATGTAAATACTATCTTATCCTTCAAACTTTTATGAACCAGACCGACACCATCAAATTGAAAATGCTTGGACTACCCGTTATCCGGGGGTTGGATGATTTTTCTGCGCTCACTCATGTTTCTAAATACACAATATTTCAACTCTCTCAACATTCAGACAAACATTACCTGACTTATCAGATTCCGAAAAAATCGGGAAAATTAAGACAGATTAGTCAACCAAGCAAAAAATTAAAAGGATTGCAATCCTGGATATTGGTAAATCTCTTAAATAAACTTAAGGTCTCTAATTCGTGTAAAGGATTTGAAAAAGGTTCTTCGACCCTTCAAAATGCAGAGCCTCATAAGGGGGCAACATGCGTAATAAACATGGACATTCTGGATTTTTTTCCTACTGTTTCGGAAAAGCACGTTTATAATATTTTTAACTCAATAGGGTATGGTAAACTAATTTCAACAATCCTTACCAAACTATGTGTACACAATGGAGCTTTACCACAAGGAGGGCCCTGTTCCCCTAAACTCGCTAACCTAGCCACATGGCAAATGGATGCAAGAATCCAAGGCTATGTTGGAAAAAGAGGGATAAACTATACCAGATATGCCGATGATTTATCTTTTTCTGGGATCAGCCCTGTAAAAGTCGTTCAGATTATTCCAGTAATCACAAAGATCATAAACGATGAGAAATTCCAAATAAACAAAAAAAAAACACGTGTTTCAGGTTCTTCTAGGGCAAAAGTCATTACTGGTCTGACCATATCTGGTGAAAACGTAGGTATAGGCAAAGACAAATATAAAAAGGTCAGAGCCAAAATACATAAACTAGCCGTCGCAAATGAACCTACAAACATGGTTCTTCTCTATGAAATAAATGGATGGATAGCGTATATGAATAGCGTGGATCATAGAAGAATGCAAAAAGCTAGGAAATATGTAAAAGACCTATCGATTAAATACCCCGATTCCTTAGTTCCAAAAATTTCATTTCCCAAAGTACAAAAAAGGAAGAGTATTTAACAGAAAAGACCAAATCCACGCGTAGCGTAACTCTATACAAAGGATTAAACAATATACCTTAAACGCTAAAACACGCCAATAAAATCAGACTTTTATATAGGCTTTCAAACGCGATTTTAGTGCTCTAATCAAATACGTCGATTGCAAATTCACAATGCTTTTTTCCTAAAAAATTAAGACTTTACCTAAAGGTTTATTATATTCGAATTACAGAGTATAATGAAGATCACAGAATTATGTTGTTAACCCTAGTAGAGGGCAATTAACTTACGATTAGAACTGAGTAACCAAATAAACCAATAAAACTATTGATACCAATTTTTATAATTGGTTCTGAAATAATAATATAGAAATGCAAATTGTTAGCGCTCAAAAAATAGACATGTCTCACCATGGCATTACCACAGCCTGTGCGGTATATTTGATACATGTTAAAATACTGGATATAAAAAAACGGGCTAAGTCCATTATCGATACTATTACCAATAGAAGTTGGATTACATCTTTAGGCCCCATAGATAGGGTCTCTTATGACGCAAGAGCTGAAAAGACTATTAAAAAAATTGTAGAAAACATTTTAATGAAGGTAGACGACAAGGTGACTTCCGATTTCGGTGAATACCTTGTTTCTGATTCAGCGGGGAACGCCCTCAATATCCAGCATGGACATACAAAAATAGCGCTAGCTGAGCTCTGGAAAGAACAGGCATCTGGAAATCCAGGTTTCGATTTTCACACAGAAAGCTCTACCGAGCTTATAATTTATGGAGAAGCTAAGTTCAAAACCTCAGACAGCCCTTATACCCTTGCTTTAGACCAGATAGTCAATTTTGTGGATGATAAAAAGGATTTAATGGAACTTACAGACTTAAAAAACTTCTGCTCGGCCAATGCAATAACGAATGCTTTAAATCACAAAAAGGGCTTTATTGCAGCTTTTTCTTTAAATGCAGTAGATCACAATAAAATATTTGAGAAGGCATTGAAGACAGCTTCTGCACAGAAGCTAATGGTACATAATGAGTTATACTTAATCGGCGTACAAGTATGAAATTAAGTGCAATTGTTAACAGAGAGGACACTAATTCTCTGATGCAATCCATGATGAACAAAATACATACTCGTGGCCCTATAAATATTGTAGATTTCGAGTACCTCGCCTACGTGAAAAAATTTCAACCAGAGACGTTTAAGCAGTATGAGAAAAATCTAATCAGCATAATTGGCCTGTTTTACAAAACCTCTGAGGCGACCGGTTTGATGCAGGAGATTTACGCTATCCTCGCCGATACCATCGAGCAAGAGACCGGCAGGCGTTTTACGCCAGTTCAAGCTGATGCTTTTAAAAAAATTAAAGATAATATTTACTTCTCTTTTTCAGCACCCACTAGCGCAGGCAAGTCATTTCTCTTTCGAGAAATCATCAGCAAAGCCAGTGGTGACATTATTATTGTCGTTCCTTCAAGAGCCTTAATTGCGGAATATATGCACATTTTAAGCGCCTTAGTGGACAAGGATGTATTGGTACTTCAATTTATAGAGATTGTAAACATTTTTAAAACAAAACGACGAATATATATAATCACCCCAGAACGTGGAATCGAGTTGTTCAAGCATATATCCAGACTCAATATTGAGCTGTTTTTATTTGATGAAGCACAAATTGCGGATGAGGATGTGAGAGGAATGAAATTTGATTCCTTTGTCAGACGAGTTGATAAATTTGTACCAAACGCACGCAAGGTTTTCACCCACCCATTTATCCAGAATCCGGAAGCACAACTCTCTAAGCATAATTTCCAACAAAATGCCGATCATTACTGCTACAAGCAATATTCCGTAGGCAAAATTTACCTGTCTACAAAAAATGACAAGTTTAGCTACTTCTCCCCATTTGATACCAGTGCCAATCCAGAAATCATTTTGGCTCAAGAAGACATCATACTGAAAAAGCTATGTGAAGATGGCACCGTATTGATCTATACTTCCAAAAGCAAAATTTATAAAGGAGAATTTCTGCTGGATTTTGCCCGGTATATCGACGTTTGTCAAAAACTGACTGATCCTAGAGCACTCGAATATATAGAGGAGTTAAGAACTTTTATAGGAGCCTCTGTACGTGGAAGGGAAAAGCACTCCAACTTAATTGAAATGATGGAAAAAGGCATTGTCATTCATCATGGTTCGATACCTCTAAAAGCCAGATTGATTATCGAAGCTTTCGTGAATAATAATTTCGCGAGAATTTGTTTTTCAACATCGACACTAATCCAAGGTATAAATATGCCATTTGACGTGGTATGGATTAATAATTTTGTTTTTAATGGAACAGATAATCAGAAGAATTTAGATCTCAAGAACCTAATTGGTAGAGCAGGCCGAAGTACCCAGACAAAAAACAGTTTCGATTTTGGGTATGTCACTATTGAAGAAAAAAACATGCCAACTTTTAAATCTAGAATGCAGGAAGCCTCGTCAATCCGGGCTACATCATTACTGGATGATAAGCTAGCTAATATTTCTGAAGATATGAAAGACATTGTTCAGGCGATTAAAAATGACACGTTTAACGACGAACTTCAATTAACACAGAGTCAGGTGAACCGAATTAATGTGGCCGATTTGGATACAGATATTTTATACATTTTAGACCATTTACTGATTGACAATGTTGCCATTCGAGGTAGACAATATTACAATTTAACAACCCACTACCGAAAAAAAATCAAGCAGGCCTTTCAGAATATCTTTATAGCCCATCTGCGCAGGCAGGATCTGACCAAGTCTGAAAAAGCAATTCTAAGTGCCTCTATTCCTTTGTTACTATGGCAGATACAAGGCAAATCTTTCGCAGAAATTGTCAGTTTAAGACACGCTTACCTCACCGATAGAACAGAACAACGACTAATAATTGCCAAGGTAAAGAGAAATGAGATTACTGCCACTGAAGGAGCCGAATTGAGAAAGGCTATTAAAATTAAACGTTCTCCAATGGCTGCACCATTACCAAATGCAAAAGTAAGGGCCCCTAATTTGTTTGATTCAAATGAGTCCGTTTTGGATTTAGATTACGACAGGTTGGTCTACGACACATATGACTATCTGGACAAAGTAATCGGACATTCTCTTACAGACCCTTTATGTGCTGCCTTTCTCTTATATTACGAAAAGACAAAAGACATAAGAGCCTTAACGATGTGGAATTATATCAAATATGGAACAAATGATGACTTAGAAATCTGGTTATTAAAATATGGATTCAGCTTCGATGACGTAGAATGGATTCAAAATTATGTAGATAGTGTTGACGAGAACCAAATCATATTTAACACCTCTATTTCGGAATTAGACGCAGAACAAGCACAAATTATTGAACGCTTCCTATAAAAAACTAGAAGATTACACATACTTGATCATATAACATTTTATCAACACATGGACACCTACATCAAAATTTTAAAGTACGCCAGTACATTAGAAGGATTTACTTATGAAAATATCTTTACCTATGTCAGAGAGAATGACTTGAGATTTTATGCGGATCACAAACCAACACATTATGACAGCCAACTTCAGCACCTATTTAGACAGGATTTTCTCGATGAGAATGGAGATAGACCTAAAAGAGATTGCAATGGCAATTATGTAGGGCAGTTTTATCTGAAATCGGAAGCTTACAGCTATCTATTGAATTATGAGGCCTTGCAACAAGCAAGGGAAAATTCAGAGATTGCTAGACGGGAATCGATAGAAGCTACTAGATTATCTAAAAAGGCAGTGGATTATGCTCGATATTCAATTTACTTAACTGGAGGACTAGCACTAATCCAAATATTTTTGCAAATATTTTTTAAATAGAATTTTGGCGATGATCTGTTGCCAACATAAAAAAGTAATACATCAATCCAAATAATATAGCATAGACCACCGGTGTTGACTATGTTGATAAAAGCATCGCGCATCCCGCAGCATTTTAGTAAATTACTCATATCAAAAAACGAACAAATGTTAACGTTCTTAAAAAAACTATTCTATATTTTCGTGCCACTAGAAGAAACTCCAATTCGAAAAATATTCAAAAATCATACTCCAGAGCAGGTTTTAGTTGCCCATCATGAGGCCGGGCATATAATGGGTGCATTATATCTGGGCATCGAGGTCAAGAATTGTCAAATCTATTTAAATCAATCTGGACAATGGGAAGGAAAAACCGAATACAATTACGGTTATTCAAAACCTTACCTGGAGCTGATGATAAAAATAAAGCAAGGCAAAGATGTCCTTACAGAATCCAACATACAACCAATTACCAAGGCCGGAATTATCCGATATTCCGTCGCTATTGCGGGCCCGATTGCAGAGCTAAAACACATTAATGGATCAAGTATTGATGACCTTGAAACTTATCGGAATGGATCTGATAAAGATGCATGCTGGGCGGTGATAGATTTTTTTAAACAAACAGGGCTACACAAACCAGACATGGAAAATGATTTCCGATCCCACATCGTCAATCTTTTTGACCGACCACATTCCTGGGAGGCATTACAGACACTCGCCTGCAGAATACTAACAGCAAATAATCATCAGATCAGCCCAAGTGAGATCAAGCAGATCATCCAGCCTAAGCACCTATTGATTTAGTAGCAGCCAATAAACTGGAAAAAGTCACTCAAGGCCATTGACATGTCTTCGGATAAAAAACTAAAGCAAAAACAAAGAGATTAAAATCAAATCCACGTTCAAGAAAAACTACCTGTTCTACCTAAAATATCATTCTGGATTGTCCTGTTGATGGTCATCACATCCTTCTCAAAAAATATTTGTATCACCAGTAATCTCTAGTTTTAAAAACTACAGAACCGTATTAGATTTGCTTATTTTCTCTATTCGTCTTTCGATCTGAATATATTCACCTAAAACTTTCATTGAATCAGTATAAATCTTGTTTTTATCAGAGATTAATTTTATCGGCGTTTCTTTTACAAGTCATTTTTTAACGTAATTAAATATACATTTAAATATACATTGAGTGTTTTTGATATAGGTTTAAGCTAACACACATTTCCTTAATAAGGCAATTTTGAATTACACAAATAACTAAACCTATATATTTAAAATAGCAGTGATACACTGAAATACATGAAACCATCTCCCATAAAGGCTCCTATAAGATAAATACCCTTGTTATTTCAATCATAATTATAAAAAATCTTGATCTTTCTTAGTCAATTGTTAATTAATTTAATATCAAAACATGAAAGCAGTAGGCTACTTAAGATTAAGTACAAAAGATCAATCTAAATCTTTACAATATCAAGAATCCATTATTCGGGATTATTGTAAAAGAAACAAGTTGACAATTTTGGAAATCTTCAAAGACAATGGTGAAAGCAGTGATACCTTTGATAGGCGCAATTACCTTGAATTAGAAAAATTCATCAAAAAACATAAAGGAAAATGCCAGTACTTGGTTGTTCTTGATCACGATCGCTTCAGTAGAAATCTTCCTGAAGCTTTAACAAAGATTGCGGAACTAGAGCGAAAACACAATGTAAAAGTGATTTCCACCAACGAACCTATTGATTTAGACACATCAGATCCTGATGTGTTTATGAAACGGGCTTTTGATTATCTTATAGCTAATCGTGAACTTCTTACCATTAGAAACAGGACAAGACAAGGAATTCGAAATGCGAAAGAAAATGGCAGACATCTAGGCAAAGCTCCATTTGGTTACCGAAATCTTAAAAACTCAGGTAACGGCCGTACTATAGAGATTGACGAGTCTCAATCTTTTATAATTGAAAAAATCTTTAGGGACTATGAGTTTGGAGTTCCTCCAAATGTGATACATAAAAGCATAATATCTTTAGGATTCAAAAACACAGGGAATAGTACAATAAGAAATATTTTGGAAAATTGCGTTTATGCTGGATTGACAAAGGTTCCGGCATACAAAAATCTCCCAGAGAAATATGTCAGAGCCCTGCACCCACCTATTGTTTCTGAGGTCGACTTTTGGCGAGTTCAGAAATTACTGAAAAACAAACGTACAGAGCGTGCAAGAGAAAATGAGGACTTCCCATTAAGAGGAATCATAAAATGTCCCTGTGGTCAAAATCTAACTGCAGGGTGGACAAAAGGCAAAAATAAATACTACTTATACTACAAATGTACTGATCACCCTGGCACCAATATACCTGGCAAAGAAATACATGGAAAATTTGAGGAGTTATTAAGATATATAACGCTTCAAAAAAGCATCGTAGATTCATTAAATCAAGCTTTATCCATGCTATTGAATGAATTATCAAATAAGAAATATGATCTCAAAAAAGAAAGAATAAAATCTATTGAGGGCCTAAACAAAAAAATAGCACAGTTGGAGAATAAGTTCATAACCGACCAAATTTCCATTACAACATACAAGGATTGGTCAGTAAGAACAAAATCAGAAAGAGCAGTTATAGAAAAGACATTTCAGGCAAACATAAATAAGAAGAAAAACCTTGAAAACCTGATTAAGAAGTTCAGTTCTGGTAGAATTAATCTTTATAAGATTTATAATACATCTACTGTATTTCAAAAACACATGCTAGTTCGTATAATCTTTAGGAATAATCTTACATGGGACGCGGGTTTATTTACCTCATCGTATTTTAACGAATGCCTACAATTCAACCTTAAAAAAAGTGGCGTGAAGGCTTTATTATCGATTACAGAGCTTAAATCATCAACAACAGAAGTAATAAACAAGGACGAATTCGGATTAACCACCCCACAAATGAGAAGAGCAAGGAGAACAACAGATCAAAAAAGAAAGCCGGAAGAAATTGAAAAAGAATCTCAATTCATTGATCTGATAACTGAATTAGTAGCGGAAATCATAAAATCTGACCTCCAAAACAAGCAGCTAGAACACACTCCAACACAACACACTGATAATCAAAAAAAAGAGCAAAAATATCGATAAAAATGTCAAAAAACTGATTTTTCTAAATAGTTGCTAAACAATTAATTAAGGATTAAACAGGAGGTAAAATTAGCTTAAAATAAGCTAAAACTATTGATTTTTCACTTCATTTTAAAAGCATAAAACCTTAACAGACAATCTGTTAAGGCTTTAGATAATGTACCCTGGAAGGGATTCGAACCCCTGACCCACGGTTTAGAAAACCGTTGCTCTATCCAACTGAGCTACCAAGGCATCTCCCTGTTAGGAGCGGCAAAGATAGAAGTTAAGATGTAAACTCGCAAATCTATTTGCTATTTTCATGCTAACAAACTTATAAATCAGACCTTTATTTTTCTTTGGGGATACTGTTCCACATGATTAATGATCAAATTCAGGATATAATCGTCCGAAGGATATGGTTGTAATACCGATTTAAGCATTTCCGCACCGTTAATATCAACATGATGTGAAATATAGCCCATTCCATAAAACTTACCCTCCTCTACCAGCAAACAGCTTTGCTCATCTTCAGTACGGCCTTCACCAATCACCGCAAACGTAGGAAGGATAGATTTCAAATAAGCTATCGCATATTTTACCCTTACATTGTAAGCCGCAGCAGATTCCTTACCCACACATGCCCCACTACACCTGCCTTCTTCATGCGCCGTGCAGCAAGCCCTGTTTTTTTGAATGAAACAAAGCTTCTCACAAAGTAGATGTTCTTTAATCAGCAATCTAAGCAAATCATACCCCTCCAATAAAGTATTAAAGCTATACAATACCGCTAGCTGTTTCTTGTATTTATCAATTCCGAGGCGCATATAGCCATTTTGATCCTCAAAGAGATACATAGCATACTTTTGCTCATATCGCTTTAAAGCGCGGTTGTTTTGAGGCCACAAACGCTTAATTTCTGCCGCTTCAAGAATAAACGCCATCAGTTCGGTTCCGCAGACTTCAAAATCGATGCTATAAATGTGTGCCAGAAAATCCTGTCGCTGCTTACCAGTATTGTTCCCTGTGAAATGAGAACAAACACGTTTATAGATATTTTTAGCCTTCCCCACATAAATCACCTCTCCTTTCTGATCTTTGAAATAATAAACTCCAGGTGAACGCGGCAATCGATCGATCTGCGATTTAGGCAAATTAGGTGGCAACAACTGTTCTTTCGACGAACGACTTAACGTCTGGGCAATAACACCCTCCGTATCCGCATTCAATAACATGGTCAAAAGCTCTGCTGTAGCAGCCGCATCTCCCCCAGCCCGATGTCGGTTATTGATATTGATATTTAAAGCCGTACAAAGCTTACCAAGGCTATAAGAGCTATACCCCGGAAATAGTTTACGACTTAACCTTACTGTACATATCTTTTTACAGTTCAGCTCATACCCACAGCTGTTTAACTGGTGCTTTATAAAGGAAAAATCAAAATTCACATTATGTGCTACAAAGACCTTATCATGTAACAACTCATAAATCTCTGCAGCCACATCGCTAAACACCGGGGCATCCATCACCATGTCATTGCTGATACCCGTAAGCGATTCGATATATGGTGGTATATCCTGCTCAGGATTAATCAAGGTATCATAAATACTGATCACTTCTACCCCATTATGAACCAGAATAGAAATTTCTGTGATTCCATTCCCAGCGGCAAAACCGCCAGTGGTTTCAATATCTACAACAGCATACAACATTCAACTTAAATTTACACATTTTACCTCGCAAATATGCTAATAAATTTAGTATTCAAACATTTTTTTCTACTTACTTTTATGTATGGCATGTAAATGGTATAACATTTATTGGAACTAATAATACGAAAAGTGATGTCTAAAAAAATATTAGCTGTCGATGACGATCGCGAAATAGTAGATGTAATTAAAATTATACTGGAAGATGAAGGTTATGAAGTTTCGACCTTAACAACAGGAAAAAACATACTTAATGTTATCTCATCTATCAGACCGGACCTTATCCTATTAGATGTAATGCTTGGTGGAATGGACGGAAGGGAAATATGTAAATCAATTAAATCTCATGCAATCTTCAAGTACATCCCTATTGTAATGATATCAGCAAGCCACAACCTACAAAGCTTCTTAAAATTACCAGGCTCGCCAAACGACTTCCTATCAAAACCGTTTGACATTGAACACCTGTTGATTAAAGTAAAAAACCAATTATCTACTTCTGGAGGATTGTACTAATTTGAGTATTAATAGTACTAAATTGTATATAATTCTTCACAACAAACCTAACTCGTTTCAATCTTTATAGGATTACTTAAAATTTTGTGAATAGGGCATTTATCTGCAATAACCATCAAACGTTGGCGCTGATCGTCCGTAAGATCACCTACAAGGTCTATCTTCCGTGTAATTCTGGTCTCCATATTCATCTCTTCTTCTTTACAAATAGCCAGATCTATTTTAATTGCATCCAGGTTAAAATTCTTCCTGTCTGCGTACATTCTAATCGTAATGGCTGTACAACTACCCAAGCTGGCCAACAATAAGGCTCCGGGCGGCATACCTTCGTCTGTTCCCCCAATATCTTCAGGTTCATCAGCGTAAATAAAGTGCCCCCCTGAATATACTTTAGTTTTATAATGCGAACGGTCTAATTCGGTAATTGCGGTAATCTGGCTGCCTGACATATCTGTTTTTTTATTTTGTAATTTACGATTAAAACGACAAAAGGCTGAAAATGTTCCAGCCTTTTGTCGTTTTTAAGTTAAAGAAAAGATTATTCAGCCTCTCTTTTCACATATGTTTTATTACCATTTTTATTGATGTAGTATTTTCCTCCGCGCGGACCGGTTAAAATCTGCTCGCCGTTAGGACCTTTTAAACTCCTGTCAACTGTAGGTTTGTATTCTTTAACACTCGCTGCTGCAGCTGTAGTTTTTGCCTTAGCTACGGTAGCTTCTTTCTTTGCGGTGGCTGCAGATGCTGCAGCTTTTTCTTTACTGGCAGTATAACGCTTATCAGGTGTACCATCTTTTTTCAGCCCCGGAACAGATGCAGCTGCAACTTCTTTCGTTGCTGCTTTTTTTGTAGTGGTTTTTACTGTTTGTGCTTTTTCCTTAGCCACCTCCTTGGTATTGGCATAACGTTTATCAGGAGTCCCATCTTTTTTTAGCTTTACAGCTGCCGCATCTTTCTTTTCTTCAGCTTTTTTTGCATCGGCTTTAACTTTGGCAGCTTGCTTTTTTGCATCAGCCTTAGCTTTAGCAGTCTCTTGTTTAGCTGTCGAAACTGATGGGGTTTGGGCCATACTCAGGTTTACACATAAACCCAAAATAGCCAGGATTGAAAATAACTTTTTCATAGTGTTTTTAAATAAACTGGTTCCTTAAATAATAAATATTACCCATAAGGATAACACTATACAATTTAGTGTATTGCAACGAGTTTAAGAAAAAAAATATGATTATTTAAAACACCGAAAATTCAGCTACATTCTGAATCTCAGGGAAACAGATCTTCCCAACGCCTGGGCAAGTTCAGGCTCTACTTTTATGCCCCCATCATTCTGAACCCAAACATTTTTATCATCTTTCACTAAAACAATTTCCTGTCTATCAAAACTAATCCGAAGCTCAGTTGTCTCCTTATTGATAGCAGAACTATTTAATATCTCGTAAATATAGTCCGTATCCTTATATGTAATACGCATTGGCAACCCCATAATCTTATCTCTAACCGACAAAGGTAACTTAAAAAATCATATATGCTAAGGAAACAACCTGGGTTGGTAAATTTGAGATTCATTTCCCTGCAGATTGTCAAAATTAGACAAGGAGACACCTAGCAGTCTTACACTTTTCCCATTAAAATCAATCACCTTCAATAATCCCTTTGCAACATCAGTAATCTGCTCCTCCATCGTAAAACCCTCCGCAAAAGATTTACTTCTCGTGATTTGCTTAAAATCACTGAACTTAACTTTCAACGTTACCGTTCGGCCGCTTAAATGATAGGCCCTCATTCTGCTAAATACTACCCTGCCCAGCTTTTCTATCTCCATCTCCATTTCTTCAACCGTAGTCAGGTCGTACGAAAACGTATCTTCGGCACCAATTGATTTGGTTTCCTGATTGGGTTCAACAGGTCTTTCGTCTATTCCCCTCACAATTTTATAGAAAAACCTGCCACTTTTGCCAAACAAATTAGCCAACTCCGTTTCTGTTAGTTTTTTCAGATCAGCCCCGTAGTGCAAACCTCTCAATTTCATTTTCTCGGCAGTAACCTTTCCTACACCATGAAACTTTTCTACCGGCAGCTGCTCCATAAATTTCTCTACTTTAGATGGCCCGATAAAAGTCAACCCATCTGGTTTATTCATATCCGAAGCGATTTTAGCCACAAATTTATTGATAGATACACCAGCCGAAGCAGTAAGGTTCAATTCTTCTTTGATGGCCCGCTTAATTTCCCTCGCGATGTCGATGGCTGATCCTATGCCCAGCTTATCTTCTGTTACATCCAGATAAGCTTCATCTAAAGACAAAGGCTGAATAAGATCTGTGTATCGGCTAAAGATTTCCCTGATTTGCCTGGATACTTCTTTATAAGCCGGAAATCTTGGATATAAAAAGATAATATGAGGACAGAGTTTTAACGCTTGCTTAGCTGACATGGCGGAACGCACACCATATTTACGGGCTTCGTAACTTGCTGTAGCCACAACACCCCCTCTCCCTTCCGGAGAGCCTCCAACAGCAATCGCTTTTCCCAATAAATCGGGATTATCACGCTGTTCTACGGACGCGTAAAACGAATCCATATCAATATGAATTATCTTACGATGTTGCTTTTTATCTATACCGTCCATTGCTTATAAACGAGAAAGGTCCCGACAAAAGCGGGACCTTTCTAAAAATAATCAAAGAATATTATTTTGCGTTCTTTTTCTCTGTTACTTCAGCACGGATTTCTTGTGCCAGACCTTTTAAATCTTGCATTGCTTTACGTACTCTTGTACCTGCAGCACCGTTACCTGAATTATAAAATTTGTCTGCATCAGCCTCAACGCCAGCGATTAGTTCTTTCAATTTTGAAAATTTTTCCATGTTTTTCTTTCGTTTAAGATTTTAAAATATATGATATAACGCTCTAAAGTTAATAATTATTGGATTTTCACCAAATGAATTTTTATGAACAGAGACTTTTTTTTTTCGTCAGCAGTTATTTTAAGGGCATTTATCTACTATTTATTGTCGCTATCAAAGTAATATTCGGCCAAAATATGGTTGCATTTCAGCGTCAGCGTACGCTGGGCTTTATCTTTTAATTGTCTGATCCTTTCCCTGCCTAAATTGAGAAGAGGCTCCATCTCCTCCAGACTCATCTTAGGATAACCATTGATCCCATAGAAGAACATTAAAATCAACTGCTCCCTTCTAGGTAAAACACTGATCGCACGATTCAGGTCGGTAGCAAGAGAACTCTTAAAAGTAAGGTGATCGCTACCGGGAATATTTTGATCACCCACAGTATCTATTAAAGTAAAGCCGGACCCTTCATTTACAATACTGTCTAAAGAATAAGGTAGCAGAGCACCTTCCAGATAGCGGGCAACGTGATCTTCAGAAAGTAACGTATGCTCCGCTACTTCCTGACATGTAGGTACCCTTTCAAACTTTTGTTCCAATACTCCGATAGCTTTATTGATCCTGTTAATCTGTACCAACTGGTTTCCTGGTAACCGTATCAAACGCTTCTGTTCTGCAAGAGCCATTAAAATAGACTGCCTGATCCACCAGACCGCAAAAGATATAAACCTAAAGCCTCTGCTCGCATCAAAACGCTTTGCTGCTTTGATTAAACCTATATTGCCCTCGCTGATTAAATCCGCAAGTTTTAACCCGCGATCCTGATATTTCTTCGCTACAGATACGACAAATCGTAAATTACGCTTAACCAGCTCCTGTACAGCCCGTTCCTCTCCGTTACGGATCCGTAGGGTTAAAGCAACCTCCTCTTCTATACTGAGCAAGCCTATTTTACCAATTTCATTTAAATATCGTTCTATAGAATTAGAATCCCTCCGGGTAACTGATGCCAGTATTCTGAATTGCTGCATACATTAAATCAATAACATTTAACCTTCTTTCATCTCAAAGTTCGAAAGCTTAAATGACATTGGATTTGCTTAATAAAAAACCAACGTTTATCACCGTTTTTTAGTCTTTTTACCGCACAATATTAGGTTTAACCTCATATTGTCCCCTTAAATAAGAATTAAATTTTATGCAAAAAAAAGGAGGCTGATCAAATGAACAGCCTCCCCCTATCAAAAAATATAATAACTTAACTACATACCTAAGCTCCAGCCCTGGCGGTACTCGCGTTTTACAAACTGATTTACATCGTCAAAGTTCGTTACGCGGAGGTTTTCTTTATCCCAAAGGAGTTTTATATCTCTGCCCGGATATTCAAAACCTTTACCATTCGCTTTAGGTCGCTGTACATCCGTACCTCTGATGGCCAGGTTAGAAATCAAAAGCGTCTCTGTAAGCGGGCCCGCAATTTCAAATGGTGAACTCAGCTGCATCTTTCCATAACCTGCTATAGCAGCTTCTGCCCATTGCCAGTAATGACCTTCAACACCACCTTTAATCCGTTCTATTTTTTGTTTGGTATGCACTTCATTGTTGCGCGACAATGGTAGTAATCTGGGATCTGCTCCATACACACCACACATCATTTTACCTTTTGTGCCTTCAAATATCACTCCGTTTGTACCAAAAGGTTCGTTAGGTCCCAGTTCTTCCGGACGGGCAGGTTTAATTCCGCCATCCATCCAGTGGATCTGTACGTTGCCTTTCGTTTTTTTAGTCTTTTCAAATGTCATGATCACATGGCTTGAAGGCGGGCAGCTATCAGGGAAGTATCCTCGTTTAAACTCATCTACGTAAATACTACCTACACTGCATTGTACATCAATTGGTGTATCCAGTCCCAATACCCTGAAAGGTGGTTCTACCAAATGGCAGCCCATATCTCCAATTGCACCTGTACCATAATCCCACCAGCCCCTCCAGTTAAAAGGAACTAACTTTTCAATATAAGGCTTGTAAGGTGCACTACCCAACCAAAGGTCCCAATCCAGTTCTTTAGGCACTTCACCATTAGTTGAAGGCCATAAAATACCTTGAGGCCAGGAAGGACGGTCGGTCCAGCAGTAAACAGTATGGACCTTACCAATTACGCCGGCATCATACCATTCCTGCAACTGTCTTACACCATCGCCAGAAGCCCCCTGATTACCCATCTGGGTAACGACCTGGTAACGACTAGCAGCTTCAGTCAGCTTTCGTGCTTCATAAATGTCGTGCGACAATGGTTTTTCTACGTAAACGTGTTTACCCAGCTGCATAGCTGCCATAGCAATCATCGCGTGGTTATGATCAGGGGTAGAAACAACTACCCCGTCAATGTTCTTCCCATCTTTATCCAGCATTTCCCTGTAGTCTTTATAATACTTCGCTTTGGGAAAGCTTTTAATTGAATTGGCAGCTCTTCTATCGTCTACATCACATAAGAATGCAATCTCTGATTTACCACCATTATAGATACTTGCAAGGTTACTTTGTCCCTTTCCACCTACACCAACCCCGGCAACCATCAAACGGTCGCTGGGTGCTAAAAAACCTCTGCCCCCCAATACATGGCGCGGAACAATCATAAATCCTGCAGCGGCAAGCGCTGTGTTTTTAATAAAGTTTCTTCTGGAATTATTTACTGCTGAGTCTTTATGCTCATCAATCATGCTTAATTTCTTTTAGATACGATATTAAATTATTTCTTCTTACTAAGGTCTTTAACCCTGATGTTTTTGAATTGTACCGGAGAACCATGACCTAAGAAACCAATATGCCCACTATCACGTTTTAAACCCGGGTGATCCTTACCATCTAAAGCACCTTTTTTCCTCGCTTCGGTAATGTCAGCATCCAAAATTACAGTTCCGTTAAGGATCACTTTAATTTTTGGCCCTTTTACAATTACTTCCTCATAGTTCCACTCACCTACTGGTTTAAGGAAACCTCTTTTTGCAGCGGCGACACCATAAGCTGAACCATGGTACTGATAAACCTGCAAATCTTTATAGATTGGCGCTTCGCTATCTAAAATCTGTAATTCGATACCTTCATAAGCAGCATCACCTGTTAAAGGTGCCCTGATTCCTAAACCGTTGTTTGCACCTTCCGTTAACTGGAACTCAAAACGGAACACAAAATCACTGTACTCTTCTTTAGTAAATAAGTTACCACCTGATCCTTTTCCTGGTTTCGGACGGATAGCAATGTTTCCATCTTCAATAACATAATCCGTAGTATTTCCTGTCCAGTTGTGCATGTTCGTACCGTCGAACAACACTTTAAAACCTTCTTTCTTTTCCTGCGCACTTAACTCAAACGGTTTTACACGCGGAATTTCTCTGATGTAAAGATCACGGTAAGCCACCGGCGATCCGTGCGCCTGTAACTCAATTTGCTCTTCAGCAAAAATCGCCATCTTTCTATCCCAGTAGTTCTCCAGAATAACATTGTCGGTTACCAGCTGACCATTCAGATAAACAGTTACGCGGTCACCTTTCATTAAAATACGGAAGGTATTCCACTCATCCAATTTATTATCGGCTACTTTAAGTGGTTTACTTTCGTTTACCTGGTTGTTGTACAAACCACCTGATCCAACTTGCGCTCCTACTTTTACACGGGCATTGTCCCATATCTGTACTTGTGGTGCACCGCGTAAATAAATACCAGCATCACCCTCACCTTTTTTATCATCAATGATTTTCCAGTCAACCAGCATTTCGAAATCACCATATTTTTTCTCTGTAACCAGGTTATCGCCATGGATCATAAACTGCAATTCGCCGTTTATTGGTTTCCAGCTCTCACGTGCAGCCACATCAGCTTTTTCCTGCGCAGCAGCTAACGTTTTAGCATCCATTTTAGCTCTTTTCAGCGGATCGCCTACTAAACCTTTCCAACCTGTAAGATCTGTCCCATTGTACATCGATACAAAACCTTCGCCTTCTGGCATTTCTGCCAGATATTTACGCATAGCCTCGATCTGGTATCCAGCATCAGGGCCTTTAATCGTTGCGATAGTTTTATTGATCAGGCTTCTTACCAAAGCGCCATTGTAAGACTTATCAGCAAGCGCAATGTTCATCACTGCATTCGCAGCAGCTTGTTGTAATGCTGAATTATCCAGGTATTTACCTGCAAACAATAAAGAGTTTAAGCATTTTGCTGACTCGATGTCTTTTAATATTTGTTGTTGCTGAGCTGGTGTTTTCGATACTGCCATTGCATCACGCAATAACAATAATCTTTGCTCAGGTTGATATTTAGAACTTCTTACCAAACGTAAATAACCATCAATCGCCTGATTTACATAATCGGCATTAGCCGGCTGACGGGCAATTTTAATCAGTTCATCTTTTGCCTCAGCATCTGCCCATGAAGAAAGTGCAGTAACGGCAGCTTTTTTAGTGGATTCATTACCTGCAGCAAATGCTTCAGAAACTGCTTTTAAAGATTTGCTTCCACCTAAACTTGCCAGCACTTTATAAAACAATTCTTTTTTATCAGCTGATGCGCCAGCCATCTGCTGTAACACCATATCAACCTGCTCATCTGTATTTTTAGTCTCTTTTAATGCTGCGATAATGGCATCCTGAACTTTTACAAGTTCTGCCTGATCAGCAGTTTCATTTAGCAAAGTAAACAATTGAGGAAGGTTTTCGCTTGTAACTGTCTGTTTAAGTGCAGCAAAGGCTGCCTTTTTAACCTCAGTGTTTTTATTTTTCAGCTGCCCCGTTATAGTACTTAACTGTGCATTTGCAGCTCTTGAAGCCAATACATTGATTAACGCTACCTGAACTTCTGGTTTTGCTTTAGGAATGAATGCAGCTACAGCTGGAGTAATTCCTTCACCCTTCATCCTTAAAATGGTACCAGAAATAGCCGAAATATCCTCAGCACTACCTTTACCCATTACTTTAAGCAGATCACCAATAATTTTTTCACCACCAATTTTACCGGCAGCATCAAGGGCAGCTGCTTTTACAGCAGCATCTTTGCTTTTAAACAAGCTGGTAACAGCTGGAAGTACTGACTCTATTTTAGAATCGCCAAGCATATTTAAAATAGCTACCTGTGTTGCAGGGTCTACTTTAGCAATCTTTTTAGCCCATTGACCGGCAGTTTCCGGTGTGATGTTTGACAAAGCAAGCTTTAATGCTGCTGCACGATATTGAAATTGTTTATCGTTCATTGCAGCCAACAGGTATTCATCACTTTGTGCTTTACTGAAATCGGATACCAATTTCAATGCAGCAGTACGAACATGAACCTGATTGTCGGCAATTGCTTTAGTAAGCAGTTTCTTTCCGATTTCATTAGCGGCAGCTTTATCGCCATTTTTCATCAATTGCTCCGCATAACGCATGTAAGCACCAACTGCATCCGTTTTTTCATACTGAAATCCACTTTTTTCAGCAGCCGCTGCTAAAACACCTTCCGAAGCAGGGTCAGCAATATTTGCCAGGGCGTACAATGCCATTTTAGCCAGATCGTTACCGCCTGTAGTTAAAGTAGCTAGTGCAGTAGTAGCAGCTTTATAACGACTATCGCCAAGCCCTTCTACCACAGAAATTTTTGCAGCACCATTAGCTTTGTCTAAAGCAGCCAATAAAGCAGCTTTAGCAGCAGGGGTGTTGATTTTAACCAATGCTCTTACCGCAGGGTCTGCAAGTTGGGCATCTGTTAAATAAGGTTGAATGCTGGAAACAGCATCGTTTTTACCAACCAGTTCCAGCTGACTAAGAATGAATGATTTATTCTGTTTATCAGATAGTTTACTTAAGGCCTTACAATAAGCGCTTTCGCTCATTTTTCTTGAAGCCTCTTGTCCTGGCTGGGTTACATAACCTGTAAAACCGCCTATAGCGTATTCAAGCAATGCATTGTTTCCTTTTCCAGGTGCCGTTAATCCACTGATCAGGGTCAGATAGCCATCTTCTCCCATCATGGCAATTTCCTGCATGTTGTCTTTTAATTGCTTAGCATCCTTTGCTGGCAATTGAGCTAATAAATCTGCTATACGGGTAGTTATAGTACGCTCGTCAGCTTTACCCTGCGCAAAAACGTTGCCTTGCAACAATACAACCGCAAACAGGATAAATAATATCTTTTTTATCATTATCGTATGGATAAAATGTTTTATTTAAATTATTAAAAAATGAAAATTATCAGATGGTAAACGGTGCGCGCATTACCGGGTTTATCAACCTGTTAGCACCTTCATCGTCAATAAACTCTTGTTTAACCGGATCAAATTTCAGGTTACGACCTAAACGTAAAGCGGCAAGCCCGATATTGATGATGTTACAAGAACGGTGACCGTTTTGCTCATTTAATGCAAAAATCTGTCTTGTTCTAACCGACTCCGAGAAGTCCGTCATTTGCGGTGCCGGATCAGGGAAGGCAGCAAGCTTACGATCCAGATCAGGGATATCTGATTTAAAACCAGGATAAAGTTTCCCTTTTGGCCCTTCAATATATGGAACGTTGGCATCTTTAGCCTCTCCATCTAAGATAATCTGGCAACCATCAGCATAAGTATAAGTTATTCTTCTCCAAATACCTACTGCATCAGTATGTTGCTGAGGTGCATCAATTTCAACAGATACAGGACTGGTATCATCTTTACCTAAAAAGTACTGAATCGGATCCAGGTAATGTTGTCCCATATCACTTAACCCACCACCATCATAATCCCAATATCCGCGGAATGTAGAATGAACACGGTGTGTGCTATATGGTTTGTAAGGTGCAGGACCTAACCATGAATCGTAATCCAATTCGGCAGGAACCGGCTCAGGTGGCAAATTGTCTTTACCTACCCAGAAAAACTTCCAGTCATAACCAGTGTGCCTGCTTACTGTAACCTTTAAAGGCCAACCCAGCAAACCACTATCAACCAATTTTTTCACAGGTTTAACGGTAGTACCTAAACCATAAAAAGTATCTTTAAATCTAAACCAGGTATTCAATCTGAACATACGGCCGTTCTGTTTTACGGCCTCCATTACTCTTTTACCTTCACCAATGGTGTGGGTCATTGGTTTTTCGCACCAGATGTCTTTACCTGCGTTAGCAGCATCAACAGACATGATACCATGCCAGTGCGGCGGTGTTGCAATGTGTACAATGTCAACTTCCGGAAGCTTAATCATTTCCCTGTAATCACTAAAGGTTTTTACTCCCTTGTCTAACATTGGTAATGACATCGCAATATGCCTTTTATCTACATCGCAAATAGCAACCACCTGGGTACCGTCATACGGAAAGTGGTTTCTACCCATTCCACCAACGCCGATTACGGCTTTGGTTAGCTTATCACTAGGCGCCAGAAATCCTTGTCCACCTAAAACATGTCGGGGTACAATGGTAAATGCGGCCAGTCCTACCGCAGTTTTGGTAATAAAGTCTCTTCTTGAGCTTGGTTGGTTAGGTTTCATATATACTTAAATGTGTGTTATATATTTTGATTTGGTTAGTTTTTATGGTTTTATATAGTTGAGCGTAAAACAATCCAGGTATATAGACTGTAATACTATTAGAATACACACGTTCCCATAGGATTATCTTTTTCAAATTTATTATTATTATTTAAAAAACATAGTTATTGTCCGTACTTAATTAAAATTATCCATAACTACTATGGCATTTATTGATTATTATAAAATTCTAGGGATTGAAAAAACAGCATCTCAGGATGACATTAAAAAAGCCTACAGGAAACTGGCCAGGAAATATCACCCGGATTTGAATCCTAACGACAAAGAAGCAAATAAGCAATTCCAGCAAATCAATGAAGCCAACGAGGCCTTAAGCGACCCGGAAAAGCGTAAAAAATATGATGAGTATGGGGAACATTGGAAACATGCCGATCAGTTTGAACAGCAAAAACAATCGCAGGGAGAACACGCTACTTATCAGGGAACCGGAAATCCTTTTGGAAGCTCCTCTTCTGGTGGATATACCTCGGATGATTTTGGAGGTGGCGATTTCTCTGATTTTTTTGAATCGATGTTTGGTACAGCTGGTGGTCGCCGACAGGGGCGCGGACAAGTAAAATATAAAGGGCATGATTACCAGGCGGAATTGAAACTTAACCTGATGGATGCCTATACCACACACAAACAGACTTTAACCGTAAATGGTAAAAACCTGCGCATTACTATTCCTGCCGGAATTGCTGACGGGCAAATCATAAAACTAAGCGGTCAGGGTGGCCCCGGGCAGAACGGCGGCCCTAATGGCGACCTATATATCACTTTTAACCTTGTTGAACATCCAGTATTTAAAAGGTTAAATGACGACATATACGTCAACAAAGAGATCGATCTATTTACCGCGGTGTTAGGCGGAGAAGTTACTGTCGATACACTTGATACTAAAGTGAAGCTTAAAGTTTCAGCTGGTACGCAAAACGGGACTAAGGTAAGACTAAAAAACAAAGGCTTCCCTGTTTACAAAAAGGATGGACATTTCGGCAACCTATATATTACTTATACAGTTAAAGTTCCAACCGAGTTAACCGACAAACAAAGAGAATTATTTGAAGAACTACGGAAACTTTATTAAAAAAAGGAATTATGGAAAGAGATTTAATTGCAATCACAGAATATTGCATCAGATACGACATCGAACCTTCATTTATCGATTCTTTAGAAGAAACGGGAATTATCCTCCTGACCAATATTGATCAGGAGAAATTTATCCGTATGGAACAGTTACCGGAAATAGACCGGTACATTCATTTTCATTATGACCTGCAAATCAACATTGAAGGTATCGACGCCATCAGGCATTTGCTAAACAAGGTGAGCAGCATGCAGGAAGAAATCCAGCAACTGAAACAACAGCTGGCTGTTGGTAAATAGCCAGCTTTAATAAGCAGCTTCTTCAATTTCTTTTTTCAGCATTTCCGCACGTTCATCATAACCATTTTTTTCCTGCCTGCATTGCGCGATAGATATATTTATATACTTTATTGCCATCGGCTTATTTTTTAAACTTTTGTATACCATAGCCAGTGAAGCATTATTGATAAAATTATTGTTTAACGCCAAGGCCCGTTCAGCCCAACCTTTTACAATCAATAGGTTTTTCTCACTTTTCACCAGTCTTGAACCGCCGCCCAGGACATTACTGATCCGCAGATCGTCGTTGTAATAATAGGTTTCAACCAGTTTCTTCGCATTTAACACATAGTTGTCCTCATCCTCCGCACGCAGGTAAAAATCTGTATCGAAGCCAAGCTCCTCTTTCGGACTTAACTCCACCCTGGTCTTTAACAACGCTTTCGCATGCTGGTAATCACTCAATGTTTTATAAGTCTTGTACCAAACCTTCAATTGAAACTCGTCCAGATAAAGTTTTTTTATATAGCCGTCCAGTTTATCCTTGCCCACAGCAGCGCCAAAGCCATCGCGGTGCTGCTCAATGTATTTAAAACCTTTGCTATCCGTATTTCTAACCTGGTTTACAATTAAATCATATGTTCTGGCATCAACTTTCGCTACTTTTTCCAGGTAAATATCAAATACCTGATCTCCCGCAGCTTCATCACCTCTCGTTTTTACCATCAACAGATAAGCATACAGCTCGTCATTGCTCAATTCAGATTTGGCAAATCCAGCCTTCAGCTTTTCATAATCACCCTGTGGCAGCAGAGCCGCCTTTCCGTGCCCAATGAATTCTGTAACCCCGGTAGATCCAACAAACTTATGCATCACCTCCCCTTTGTAATTGATATAGGCTAAAGTAGGATAACCACTAATCCCGTACTGTTTAGCGATGGCCGGCCCTTCCCCCTTCTCCGCATCAATCTTAACCGCAATAAAGTTGGCATTGTAAAAATCGCCTACTTCTTTTTGCGGAAAGACTTCCTTACTCATCATTTTACAAGGGCCACACCAGTCGGTATAGAAATCAATAAAAATAAGTTTGTTCTTAGCCTTAGCCATTTCTTTTACTTCGGCCAGACTACTGTGTTGAAATGTTATGCCTTGTGCGTAAGCAGTACCAAGCTGACTTCCAACCAGACATATTAATATATATAAGTACTTTTTCATGATGTTTTTATTTATAGGATTTTGTTTACGGCTTTTTTAAAATTTGTTGTTTAAACTGATCAATCTGTTCTACTTTACCATCATCGTCTCTTTTTGATGCAGCAATACTCAGGTCAATGTATTTTAAAGCATTGTTTTTATCGTTTAAGCGATCATAAATCATGGCTAAACCAAAGTAATTTAAAGCGTTATCCTTCAACGATACCGCCATTTCCGCCCACTTTTTAAACTGTCGCAGATGCTCTTCCTTTTTAATAAGATAAGCTTCGCCAAGAATCATACTCAACTCTTCATCATTATGATAACTATATTTCTTCACCAGCATACTGGCTTTTTCCATGTAATGATCTTCATCTTTCGCATTGCTGTAAAAAGACTTATCTATTCCCAATTCTTCTTTTTCCGTAAGGCTAACCTTTTGTTTCAAAGCCGCTTTCGCAGCCAGGTAACGTTCCAAAGGTTCGTTCTTACCATAGTAAAAAAACTGAGCAGACAATTCTTTTAGCAGTATACCCTTCAGATAGGCATCGGTTTCTTTTTTTCCCGCTAAGCGATAAAACTCATTTTTGTGCGACTGCAGGTATTTAAAAGTAGCTGAATTGCTGGAACTCACATATTCCTTCATCAGTTCCAAAACATCCTTTCCGGGCCTGTTGATGTATTTGAAGTAGCGGTCAAATGCCTCATTTACCCCCTTTATATCGTCCTTCGCCTTCAGAATGATGATATAGCGAAACAGATCGTTCTTTTCCAGTTCGTCTTTAGCATACAGGTCTTTCAGGCGTTCATAATCTTCCTGCGGGTTTAGCGCGATCTTTCCATGTTTAATCAGTTCTTCCGCAGTTTCAGCACCCGTTGTCCGGTAAAGCTGTTTACCTTCCGCATCTGTAAAAATTAAAGTCGGATAACCTGAAGGGCGATAGGTTTTAGCCAATACAATTCCCTCCCCTTTTTCCGCGTCAACCTTTACATTCATAAAATGCTTGTTATAAAATGCCCCTGCTGCCGGCAAAGGAAAAACCTCCATAGCCATTTTCTTACATGGCGCACACCAAACCGTATAAAAATCTAAAAATATCAGTTTATTTTCTTGTTTCGCCCGGGCCTTAATTTCGGCCCAGCTACCATGGTTAAATTCAATTCCCTGGGCACAAAGCTTCCCTACCGAACCTGTAATCAGGAACAGCATCATTATATATCTTTTCATCATTTATCTTTGATTTTGTATCATTCCCTTGTTGTTGTTCACTACCTTAGGTGGAATCGGGTATACATAACGGTTGCTTCCCGGCGCCAATGTTAGCTGTTGTGTTTTAAGCGGATGCGTTATTGTCTTAGCAAACTTCGGATCGGCATTTAATCTTTTCAGGTCAAAAAGACGGAATCCCTTTGCGAACAGTTCTCTTCTGCGTTCCTCCAAAATAAGCGATAGTGCGGCCTCATCATTCCCGGCTGCCAGTGTGGTATAATCAGCTGTCCTGAACCTAAACTTGCGCAACTGGTTCACTACCGCCAGACCATCCTGTCCATGTTGTGTCCTTGCCAGGCATTCCGCTTTAATCAGCATCATTTCAGGCACAGTCGGCCCTTCCTGTATCGTTCCAGACTTAGTTTCAAAAGGTGCCCAATAGGCATGATAAGTTCCCGGGTTTTCAAAAAGGCCGACAGGATCACCTGTTGCCGGCACCTCATAAGTAAAAAAATGTCGTCTAAGATCTTTCGTACCCAATACATTCAGTAATTCAGGACTAAGCGGTAAGTTTTCACCCCCGTTAAAACTCACTTTAATAAAGATAACCTCAGCGTTATCCTGGCTCTGCGGTAAACTAAAACCATCCATCCAGCCCATTGGCCCGCTACCAGTGTAATAAGGATTCAGGTCAAAAACGGCTGACTGTAAACCCAGGCATAAATTGGCATTGGTCAGTGCAGCCTGATAATTGCCCATCTGTAAATAAGTACGTGCCAGCAAAGCATACGCAGCAGCCTTCGATGTGTAATTCTTAACCCGGGGCAGTGGTACCAGGTCTGCCACCCCAGCTTCCAGATCACTGACAATCAAACCGTATACCTCAGCTACACTCGCCCGTTTCAATACCTGGGTATAATCCGGTTCAATAAGTAAAGGTACACCTGGTTCTGTTGCCGCACTTGCGGGTGCATACTGCTTTGCATACATATTAACCAACCCGAAATAAGCATAAGCCCGGTGTACTTTGGCCGCGGCAATCAATTCCGTTTTCGGTTTTTCATCCCCGCCCTTTATTTCTGAAATTCCCTGGATGATTACGTTTGCCGTATAAATCTGTTTATAATAAAGGTTCCATTCCGGATCGTCCTCATTAGCCTGATAAAACTGTTCCGTCCATTTGTAAATCATCAGGTTCGATTCCTGAAATCCATCAATCAGGTTATCATCCAGCATGGCAATGTCATCGGTTACAAAATCTGTAGTGCCATGCGAGAGATTAAATACCGCATCATTATTTAACAATAATTTATAGTCATCAATTGTTTTAGGGATTACCCTGCCCTGAGGTTCAAGTTCTACGAATTTCCTGCAGGAGCTTACAGAAAGCACCAATAGCAACAGTAACGAATAACAATATCTATAGTTGTACATAGTTTTCAAGATTAAGGTTTAAAATGTGGCTTTAATACTAAATACAAATGATTTAGAGGGTGGCAGAACTGAGGATCTGAGGGCATCAAGGTAGTCGGGATCTATCCCTTTCTTATTTGCTGTCCATAACGCCAGATTTCGTCCCGTGACACTAACGTTCAGCGCCTGAAAAGCATTCCATTTTAGCTGGCCCACCGGGATGTTGTAGGCAAGTGAGATATCCCTAAAACGCACATAGCTGGCATTTTCCACAAAATAATCACTATTGATGTAACGATAAGTACCGGTATGTAAAGGATCTATTGCCGGGGTATTTGTTTTCAGTTCATCTCCCGAAACCCTCCATCGCATAGCCAGATCAGAATGAGCGACCCTGGTATAAGGAAGTTCAAAAACCTGATCTGTGGTCGTCCGCATAAACTTATGCCCCGCTTTAAAAGTCAACAAGGTATACAGTTCAAAATTTTTATACCTGAAAGTATTGGCGAAACCTCCGAAATATGGCGGTGTCGTATTACCCTGGTAAACTACGGCATTAATATCTTTCTCGTCAAAAGTATTCAGATCAGCCAATATCTTTTCACCTTTACCATTGTAAATCATGGCATTTCCATTCTCATTAAGGCCGGCAAACCGGTAAGTATACAAACTACCAAGCTGCTGCCCCTGAATCGGATTTTCCGGCCTGATATAGTATTGCGTAGTTTGTTGCTGGAAATAGGCTTTGGCCACTTTGTTTTTATTGAAGGAAACACTCAGTGAAGGTGTCCAGCTAAACACACTACTGTTAAACACTTTGGCATTCAGCTCAATATCGACCCCTCTGCCGGTCATTTCCAGCTGGTTTGCTCTAAGTGAAGTGAAACCAAAAGTAGGATCAATCTCTACCGGGCCCAGCAAATCCAGACTCTTTCGCCAGTAGGCATCTATTGTACCATTTATTCTGTAATTGAACAAAGAGAAATCTGTTCCAAGATTAAATGTCCGCACGCGTTCCCATCTCAGTTGTGGGTTTGCCGGGTTGGTAATGCTGGCATAAGGATCCGCATTGATAGGATCGATGCCCGATTGCTGCATCGTCAGATAAGGAGAAGTTTCTTTGTTTAAGTTACCGTTATAGCCTACTGTAGCTCTAAAATTTAACTTAGAGAGCCATTTCGCAGGCACCATAAATTCCTCTTCATTGGCACGCCACAATCCACCCAGCGACCATAAAGGAACCGTACGGAATTCATTATCGGCCCCAAACAAATTGGAATCATCCTTACGGAAGCTTCCTGAGAGCGAATAGCGGTTCTTATAAGTATAAGTAAAATTTCCGAAGACAGAGGCATACCTGTCCTTCCTGTTCATCACATTTTGTGGATATGGAATCTTTACATTGCCATCAGCGGTTTTGTAAGTCTGGAAAAAATTAACCGCTGTTGAGCTCAACAACCTGTCATCGTAGCCATAAAGCGTATTCCCATATCCGGAGGTTAACGTTTGTCTCAGCTCTGCACCTACAATTGCATCTAAACGGCCTGCTGATTTAAGATCAGGATTAAAATTAAGTTGCCCCCTGATGTTATAATTGTTCTGCTCCACATCGTCCAGATTCAATATACCTCCTACCGGAATACCTCTGACATGGGTATCCGTGGTGGTAAACCTGTTGATCAGATCCCTGGTGGTATAAGTATTCTCGTTATAAAAGTTCCTGGTTTTCGTAAATGATCTTTCCGTCATATACTTCAGATCCACACTCATCCAGGGCATCGTTTTATAATTTACCCCTCCGGTTAAGCGATAAGCAACAGATCTGTTTGTATTATCAGCCCCTGCCAGTTCATCCAGGTAATTGTATTTCCAGGGAAGATATCCTTTGTTTTGAAGAGAGTCAAGCGTACGGGCATTGGTTTTATAAGAGAAATTCACACCACTTCCACTGGCATCAACCAACTGGTCATAAGGCAACAAGGTATTGGTACCTGGCTGTGTTCCTCTAAGACCTATCCCATTGTTTTTCTGTTTTAATAAAGTGATAAAAGTTTCGGCAGAAACAGTAAGCTTCGGTGTGATTTTAGTTTCATTGCTAAAGCTGATCACCATCCGGTTATTGTAATCGCCTTTACTATTGGTACGCTCGTCGTTGTAGGCGGCCGACAGGTAATTCCTGGTGATCGCTGAACCACCACTAACACTCAGGGTGTGCTGCTGTGCAAAAGGAGATTGCAAAAGATACTGCTGATATTGATTGTTCACATTAAGCTGACTTAAGCGCTGCGTTTCAGCGATGTACTGTTGCTGGCTAATCGTACCCTTTTTAAGTTGCAGGGCTAAGTCCGCGCCTGGTGTTAAAGGTTGCGGGTAAAGCGACATGGCCAATTTTTGAGCGGGCAGCAAACCTTTGTCCACCATCTCCTTCTCATAATCCAGATACTGTTCAGCATTCAGTACCTTTCTATAATCCAGTCTTGGTCGGCCGGTAAGGTTAAAATTACTGGAATAACTCACCACCGCCCTGTTGGAATAAGTTCCTTTTTTAGAAGCGATAACAATTACCCCGTTTGCCGCCCTTACGCCCCAGATACTGGCTGCCGCGGCATCTTTCAAAACAGTAATGCTTTCTACATTATCAGGATTGATGTTTACCAGATCCAGTTCTGTAGGAAACCCATCTAAAACAATAAGTGGCTTTTTCTCTGAATTTATGGTTGATGTTCCCCTGATGGTAAAATTGTCCCTGTTGGTGGTCAGGCTCCTATCCGGTGTCCCTACATTGATCAGTAACCCAGATGTGGTGCCCTCCAACCGCTCCAACAAACCAGGGGCTACCTTTTTACCTAGTTCTTCAGCGGTGATAATGCCATACGATCCGGTCGCGCTTTCTTTTGGGATACGCTGATACCCGGTACTATAACTTACATTCACTTCTTCCAGCTCACTACGTGCAGCTAACAGCACCACCTTTAAAGGCATCTTTTTACCTATGATAGAAACTTCCTGTGTTTTGTAACCGATATAAGAAAATACCAATACTAAATTATCTTCAATATCAGAGAAGGTAAATACCCCGTCCGACCCGGTGATTACAGATTTGGTACTACCTTTAATTTTTACTGTTGCGCCCGGTAAAACATTTCCATCTTCGTCGAACACCCTGCCATATACATCAATCTTTTGAAATCGGGCCAGCAGGTTATCTATAAAAGTCGGCGTTTTCTTTTCAATCACCACAAAATTATCTTTGATGGAATAACTTAAATCCTGATTCCTGAACAAGGTACCCAGGACGTCGGGAAGACTCGCATTTTTAACCTCAATATTTACCCTTTTCGCATTTTTTATCAGCTTAAAATCAAACAGAAAATCATAGCCCGTCTGGTTTCTCAGTTTTTCTATTACGGTAGATAGTGTCGCGTTATTTTCTTTTAATGTTATCTTCTGTGCAAATCCCGCAGCGGTAACCTGCATCAGACTCGCTATCATCATTACAACCACTAGTTTCATAATCAGTAGTAATTTAGGCGGAAGCCACATATGCGGCACACCCAGGTTAAAAGCATTCGTTTTCATACTTTCGTCGTTGTTTGTATTCAAACTTAAGCGGTCGACGACAGACCCTTAATATTGCTTTGTTGCACAATATTACCTAAGTTTGAATTGGTTTGAGTTGATACTTATTGATTCACATGATATATTCTCCCTGGTCCGTTTACGGATTGGGAAGGTTGGCTCAAACTGTTCCGGGTAGTGTTGGTAGCACTTCCCGGTTTTTCAACCAGCCTTTAAGCCTGCCGCTAAATTTGTAACTGTCTTTTCATATCTTTTGGTTTATTTTTGATTTAGGTTTATTCTTTTTCTTTATTGCTCAACACGGTGAGTTGTCTTCCCGTTATTTTAAATTTAACCTGACCTGTTTTTTCCATCCGCTCCAGCACGGCAAACAGGTTTCTTGATCTGGATACATAACCACCAAATGTTGCATCCATTGGCGCATCATTTGAATAAAGGACCTCTACATCATACCATCTGGATATTTTCCGCATAATGCTTTCCAGGTTCTCGTCCCTGAACACAAATACCCCATTTTTCCATGCAACAACCTGTTCCACGTCCACTGTTGAAGTACTTAAATTAGTGCCGGACATTAATACAGCCTGCTCCCCAGGTTTCAATATCATCTCCGCTTTCAACGCAGTCACTTTTACACTTCCTTCCAGCAATGTTGTTTTACTATCCCTTTCATCGGTATAACTGTTCAGGTTAAAATGTGTGCCCAGCACTTCAATCTGCTGATTTTTACTCTCTACAATAAATGGCATTCTTGTCCCTTTATCCTTATTCAGCACCTTCGCTACTTCGAAATAGGCTTCGCCATTCAACTTCACTTTCCGTACCTTGTTTCCATCTTTTAAAATGGTGTTATAGCTTAAGCTGGAAGCTGCGTTGAGCCATACTTTTGTACCATCAGGCAACTGCACCTGGTAGGTTCCACCACGCGGTGTAGTCAGCTGTATCTGTTCCGTTCCCGCCAAATTCCCGTTGCTGTTTCCATCCGGAATTAAGCTCCCATCATTGTAAGCCAATTGCTCCGCACCTATTACTACCCCACTCTTGGCATCGCTAAGATTTATTGTCTTACCATTGGCCAATGTAAGTGTCGCTCTGTTTGCGCCAGGCAATATACTTTGCGCGGTAATGATATCTTTATGATTTGTAGTGACTGAAGATTGATAAAACCAGATTCCCGCAGCTACAGTTACAATTATTGAAGCAGCCACCGCAATACGACTCCATAATTTATTGACTTTAGCGATGGGTTTTTCCTGCCCGGCTATAATGTTCGACCACATATCCTGGCCAATCTGATCCAGTTGCGGCTCATTATATTCCACACTTTCTTTATGATTCAAGTAGTGCAGCCAATATTTAGCAACCGCTTCTTCTTCCGTGCTATAAGTCCCCGATCTGATCTTTTCCAGTATTGCTTTTAATTCTTCCCTTTGCATATTAAAACGGGGATAATATTCCCGATCTATAATAAAGGCGATTCAGAAATACCGATTAGGTAGATGATTCTGAAAAAAAGTTAAAAAACTTAAGAATTCAAGATATACAGCACATAAATTACGACGCCCAATTTCACTTTGAGGTACTTCATGGCATTTTTAAGTTGTGTAGAAACGGTATGTTCTGATATACCTAACTGTTCGGCAATCTGTTTCGTACTGAGGTAACTTTTACGTTTTAGTTCATAAACCTCGCGCATCCGGGCAGGCATAGCCGCAATTTCCCGCTCAATAATAGCGGCTATTTCTTTTTCCCGGATCAGGTAGTCTGTTTCAACGCTATCCACATCTATAGCCAGGTCCGTTCTTTCAATATACTGACGGATGATGTCTTTGTGTTTAAAAATATCAAAGACCTTGTTCAGTACCGATTTATACAGGTAACCAGATAGAGTTGTTTTTAAGGTTAAGGTTTCCCTGTTCTTTAACATCCATAAAAAAACATCCTGTACTACATCTTTCGCTTCTTCTTCATTTCTTAGCTTTTTAAATGCATAAAGAAACAAGAGTTTATCGTAGCGCTGATAAATTTCTTTAAAGACTGCATCATTCCCCGACCTTAAAAGGCTGGCCAAATCATCATCAGCAAGAATCCTGTAGTCGATCATTTTATAAATCTCCCCAAAATATTTCCAGGGGAAGCAGAGCCAATGTTAAAGAAAATTTTTGGATTACAGAACAAAATACACTCATTTATAGGTCTGCTTACCTTATTCGAACAAGTTCAAAATATCAGCTTTATCTAACTGGCCCAATCCCCCATCACCTGTAGGAAGTAATTGATCGGCCAGTTTTCTTTTTTTATCCTGGATTTCTAATATTTTCTCTTCTATGGTATCTCTGCAAATCATCCTATATGCCATTACATGTTTTTTCTGTCCTATTCGGTAACAACGATCAATAGCTTGTGCTTCAGCAGCAGGGCTCCACCATGGGTCGACCAAATAAACATAATCCGCGCTGGTTAAATTCAAACCTGTTCCGCCGGCTTTCAAACTGATTAAAAACACACGTTTGGATATATTATCCTGAAAATCCGATACTGCCTTCTTTCTCATGCTTAGTTTTGTTTTACCATCCAGGTAGGCATAACCAATCCCTTCCCGCTCCAGCTCTGTCCTGATCAACCCCAACATCCCGGTAAACTGCGAGAACACCAATAGTTTATGTCCCGCAGTCTTTTCTACTACATGTTCTAACAACTCCTTGATTTTACAGGAAGTACCATCAAAAGGAAGAGTATCCTTTATCAAAACCGGCGAATTGCAGATCTGCCTTAATTTCATCAGACCATCCAGCACGTACAATTTAGACTTTTCTAAACCATCTTTATCAATTTTTTCTGTCAGATATGCTTTAAAGCCTTTCCTGTACTCCTCATATATTTTGCGCTGAGCGGGCTCCATTTCGCACCATAAGGTCATTTCCGTTTTGGGTGGCAAATCTGTTGCTACCTGGTTTTTAGTACGGCGTAAAATAAAAGGTTTTGTCAGTTTAAGCAAGGCGGCAGAACGGTCTGTATCTTTATGACCACCTTTAGTTGCGAAATTGCTTTTAAACATTTTCAAACTACCCAAAAACCCAGGATTTGTAAAATCTATTAAGGCATAGAGGTCTGTCGAGTTATTTTCAACCGGAGTGCCACTAAGTGCAAGCCGATTTTGTGCATCCAGTAAACTGACCATCTTAAACTTTTGTGATGCAGGGCTCTTAATCGCCTGCGCTTCATCTAAAATAAGATACTGAAACTTCATCTTTTTAAAACGTAAAATATCGACAGCAACTGTACCATAGGAAGTTACGATCAGGTCATACTTCATCAGCTTCTCTTCATCTTTTTCACGTTTAAGGCCGTGATAAACCATTACATTCAATTCAGGACAAAATCTGGCTGCTTCTTCAAACCAGTTAAAAAGCAAAGATGCCGGTGCGATCAGCAAATGGGGTGCGGCTCTCTGTCCTTTGTTTTTGAGGTCCTGCAACAGACTAAGTACCTGTAACGTTTTGCCTAATCCCATATCATCTGCCAGTAAACCGCCCCAGTTTAACCGATCCAAATGAGACAACCAACTGAAACCAATCTGCTGATATGGTCGTAGTACCGCATTCAAATTTTCCGGTACGCCGACTAAAGGTATTTTTGTCTGCTCATCTAACAATTTTGCACTTTTAAAAACCTCATCCATCTGTTCAGAATATACTATATTATCACGTAAGGGGGCTATCAACGTGTAATGCTGAGTTGGAACCTTTATACTATTACAGCTAAGCGTTCCTTTTTCAATTAGCGGACTTAGTTGTTCAAAAAATGTATCTGGTAAATGGCCAATTTTTCCATTTGATAATCTTATCATCAGCAATTTTTTTAAAACTGCATGTCTAATTTCCGTTAAAGTTAAACTGATATCTCCAAATCTTACAGACACGGTAATGTCAAAGCAACCATCTAAAATATCTATACTCATTGAAATTACAGGAAATATAGAAGATACGTTTGCGCTTGTAAAACAATCGTAGCCATGCTTTTGCGTAAAAAACACCAATGATTCGACGACATGACTACACAGATGATCTGATTTAAAAAGCACATTACAATTGCAGGAAATTTCTAAACTATCCGGACGCACCAGTAACTTCTGTTCATAAACACCTCCACAATGAAAACTCCCGGTCAACGATAAGGCATCTTCTTCATAGGTATGTACTTTATAGCGAAAAAATCTGGAGAGGCGGTTTCTAAAAATCTTTGATTTTAGCATTTCAAGGGTTTCAACTGCTAAAACATGGTTATTGAGAGGAACTTTATAAGGTGTGATTTGATTGTGCATCGTATCTCATTTTAATTGATAAATAAAATGAGTCGGAAAGGAAATTAGAGATGATACAATGACTTTTTACACTATAGCGAACTCTAAATACCACCTTGACTGGCTTCTCACGACCTGGAGTATGGTTTTACAATAGAGCCCGTAAATCCATAGTGCACTTCAAAAGTACAACAATATTTATTACGGGTACTAATCTATTGTCTCTACTCCGGCACTTGTGAGAATTTGTCAAGTGAGACTCTTTAATTAATACCTCAGTTAAGAAGTAAGGAATATGTTGTTCTGTTATTTTATGTCATCATTAGCCTGTCGATATTATAGTTTCTGTTTACAAAGCTGCTTTTCTACAAAACAGCTTCGTAAACTGTATCAACAAATCTAAAAAGATAACTAACTGATGCATAAATAATTGAAAATTCAACCGAAATCACGGATTTATTGAATTTTACTTATATAAAATAATGTGAAGCGACTGATTACAGATGCTTCACAAAATGTTATTCTGCGTTCCTTTAATTATGTAAGTTCGTATACAAAACCCGTATGCAGTTTATTTATTTTCTACAAATACTAACTCATCGATCATTGCATTACTTCCTGCCAAAGACTCAATACGAACCTTCAGTTTTCCATCATTGGTATCTTCCCTCATTACAAACAGCTTTATCCATTTACCTTCTTTATCCAGCTTACCGGTAGTAAACTCCCTACCTTCAACCCAGATTTTAGCCATACGCCCCTCATTATTCCAATCCGTAAAATGTACAAACAGCTCTCCAATCACTCCCTGAGGAGGATTGATTTCTATTTCCATTTTTTTACCATACCACGCAGCTTTATTGTCCCACTCCCATATCCCCTCTTTACCACGAAACTCATACCTGGTATTACGCTTTAACACTTCTACGTTTTCTTTAGCCTTAAGATATAATAAAGCGTCAGAAAAGGCTGCTGGCACAGGAGTCTTGCTTTCGGCCAGTTCTATTAATGGGAAACTTTTTTTCAATGTTTCCACCTCTACCTCCGTATCAGGATTGAATTCCTTTGTTTGGATATAGTTCAGTATGCTATGCTTAAATTGTCTTGCGACTGGATTTTTGGGAGACTGAACATCATAACCACAAATGAGCAGCTTACCTTTTCCAACCTTACACTCCAGCAAGGCGCCCAACTTTTCATTGATATGAAAATCACTGATCGGCTGCGCCATAGGCCTGATCCGCTCAGGCCAGCCGGCAAGTTTAAATGCCCTACTTCCCCTGCTGATAGATTCCCATTGCCAATCTGTCCAGGAATCCGTTGGAAAATCACGATACACAGGATGTTTATCATCAATACACGCACCTAATGTGGTATTCTCCTGCCCCGGAAAAAACACATTTGACCAAAACAAGGGGGTAAAAAATACAGGTCTAAAGTTATCAGTACCTCCTAGTTTCGAAGCATAGAGCAATACTGTTTTTCCATCTTGCAATGCAGCCAGTGTTTTTTCATCAAGTACATCACTCTCGATTACACTTCCAGCACTAAGTTGATCGGTTTGATCCGGATAAATCCACAAATCCCATTCATTACGATATGTTGTTCCAGGCAGCGTCAGCAGTAATTTAGCCTTAGTTGCTTTATTTACACCGGCTAAAGCTACGTTTATGGCACCTATTTGTTTTACCTCTCCTCTTTTAACTACCTCAGGGCTCAATAAACCTGCTCCCAAAACAACGTTATCAGCCGTCCTGACTTCCCAGTTCACCTTATTTAACAGGTCACCACTTCCGTAATTGGCCAACTCAAGGGTAGCATTAAATGTTTCTTTACTTTCCCATACCGCCTTCGTAAACCTGGCCAGTGGAACCACCGCATTGTTGTATTGCTTAAAGTACTCCGGCGATGTGGTTCCCTTATCGTCATAAAACACATCCAGCCAACCAACCAGGGCTTCACCCTGTCCCTGATAATCCTGCAGACTAAGCATCTGGAAACCTGCACAGGAAGGGGTACGATAAAAATTCTCGATTAAACTTTTGTATAAGACCCTTTGCAGCGCGCCACTGGCTTTATGAAATTGCTGGTCTTGTTTTTCTAAACCGTTGGCAATAGCAGAAGCTCTGCAAACTTCAAGATTACGTGCTTTTAGAACCCCCGTGTATTTATCAATTTCTGACCACAAAGGATAAATTGGGAACTGACCTACCTCATGGGCAATAATAGGGATATTACTTTTGGAATAGTTCTTCTCCAGATCATAATTCGTTCCTGTCCCCTGCAATCCATAAGTACCGCCAACATTTGGAATATTATGGGTAGCAGAAAAATCATCTACCGGCATAATCTTTCTTGCTGTAGACACTGAATACACTCTTCTATTATCCTTTTCTTTTATCTTGTTAATCCAACCTTGCATAATATCGAAATCAGAATTCCCCAATTCATTTCCGATACAAAGCATGGTAAATGAAGGATGGTTTCCATAAGCATCAACCATACGTTGTAATTCATCCTGTACAAATTGATCTGCAGAAGGATTTTTTCCCAAGCCCTTCGGTAATCCCTGCGTCAGCATATCTGGTCTGTCTTTAGGCGGATCAGTCATCCACCAATCAATCCAGACTGTTTCGGCCTGAATATAAATTCCAAGTTTATCCGCAGCTTCGAAAGCCGCCTCCGGAGGACACCATGAATGAAAACGAACATGGTTAAGTCCGTATGATTTATAGATTTTAAAAATTCTTTCCCATTCTTTTACATCACATGAGGGGTACCCCGTTAACGGAAAATGAACACAATCCAGATTTCCACGCATAAACACAGGCGCATTGTTGATCAGAATTTTTGAAGTAGAATGACTGACACTGCGAAAGCCGAAGTTAACTTCGGTTTTGTTTTTATTTTGCAGTTCTGCTATGAGACGATACCTGTTGGGTGAAAACTCATCCCATAATTTAATGGGAAAATTTAGCTGCAGGTGATGCGTTTGCTGATCTGCATCCGTTAGTGCCAGCCTTTTACTGAATACGTTTTTACCTGTCTGTAAATCCACTATCGTATATACAACCTTCATCTCAGCAGGATTTTCCAACTTCAATTTCATGGCAATACTCTTCTTCGCCGCATCGGGAAATAACTGCAAATCACTCAGTTTTGTACTGGCCTTTGCCCGCAACTCCATTTTCCCAACAACTCCATTCCAGATACTTTGTGTGTACTCCGTATAAACATGTCCCTTATCACCTATATTGTAGATCAATCCATTATCAATCCTGAGCGTTAAAATGTGTTTTCCCGGTTTCAATTTACCAAGGGAATGCAAATGTGGTACAGCCAGGGCATCACGTGTTGTTAACGGCTTACCATCTATCCATACCTTCGATTCCCACATCACACGTTCCAGGAACAATTCAACATCCTTACCTTTCCATGCGACAGGAATGTTGATTTCTTTACTGTACCATGCTTTACCAACATATTTATAGGCTCTTGATAAAATACCATAATCAGCTCCTTTTGTTTTAGTCCCTTTTTTACCCTCATCGGTGGAGCCAGGAAGGGAGATGTTATCTTTAAATTTCTGCTGATACCAATGCTCCTTTTCTCCGTTGCCAGCAGGATCTAATTGAAAATCCCAGGAGCCGGCAATTGAAAGACTTTCCTGCGAGAAAACTGATTGAGTAAATAGAACAAAAAAGAAAAGGATGGTAAAAAACCTCATAAACCAGAATTAAAATTAAACTTCAATCACAAATATAATTGAACCTAAGTTTCGAAAAATGGACATTATAACCTTAATAATGGATTATTCATTCCTATTACAATACCCTCATTACAAATTCTAATGCTATTCTAATTTTTAGCTTATACCATTCATATGGTATCATTATATAATTGTAATATGAAAACAACACATTTCAGTCTTACAACAATGCGGCGAATAGCTAGCAATGCCATTATATACGGCTTGCCCATTCCTGTTTTACTGATTTCATTAATGATAGGCTCGTCCGACAATATTGGCATAACCGCTTTCTGGGATTGGATCAGGAGTATTGTAGATAGCAGCCATACCGGATCAAAGGTGGTTGAAAACGTCATCTTCAATATCCGTTTGCCAAGAGCATTGATGACTTTCCTTGTAGGTGCTGCACTCGCTACTTCCGGAGGTGTGCTACAGGCCATCTTTAGAAACCCATTGGTAGATCCATATATTCTTGGGATATCTTCCGGAGCCGCTTTTGGTGCTTCGCTTGCTATACTGATACCTTTATTATCACTACATATTTCTGCTTTTGTTTTCGGGGCAGCCGCAGTTACGCTGACTTATATATTTGGATATAGCCGAAATTCGTCATCGATAACCATTATCCTTGCAGGGATGATTGTCTCGGGATTGTTCACAGCCAGCCTTGCCTTAGTCCAATACATGAGCGACCCATTTAAATTACAGGCCATTGTACAATGGACGATGGGAAGTCTGCACTTAAGCTCCTGGCATAAAGTTCAGCAGGCAGTCCTTCCTATATCCGCAGGGCTTCTGGGTTTATACTTAATCCGCTGGAAACTCAACCTGCTATCACTGGGAGATGATGAAGCAAGGGCCGTCGGTGTAAACCCACTCTATATTAAAATCATTGCCGTTTTTTTGGCAACAGTAGTAACTGCAGTTGCAGTAGCCTCCGCAGGTATCATCAGTTTATACGGCCTTTTTGTACCACATATTACCCGTATGCTTGTTGGCGCAAGTAATACGAAAACTACCCCTGCAAACATTTTCTTCGGTGGAACATTTCTGCTGATCATTGACAATTTCTGCAGAACAGTATTCCCGTACGAAATTCCAATCGGAATCTTTACGATGATCATAGGTGCACCCTTTTTTATATTCCTCATCAAAAAACGTAAAATCAACTGGTCATGAATATAGCTGCCATAAACATTGAAAACTTATCTTATTCTATACAAGGTAATGTTATACTGGACGGGCTCTCTCTTTCTCTGGCCACAGAGCAGTTTAGCGTTATACTAGGAAGAAACGGAAGTGGGAAATCGACTTTATTCAACCTGATTACTGGTAAATATGCTTACCAGTACGGAACAATAGAACTCTTTGGGCAGGAACGCTCAGACATTTCAGAAAAAAGCCTGGCCGGAACCATTGGATTTCTTCCTCAGTTTCACCAAAGCATCTTTCCATTTTCGGTGTATGATGTTGTCCTCACTGGAAGGGCGGCCTTCTACAGGTTTGGTCCTTCGCGCGAAGATCATGAAATCGTGAAACAAACCCTCAGGAACATGGGTATTTCACACCTTAAAGACAAATCTTATACTGATCTTTCGGGCGGAGAACGCCAATTGGTACTCATCAGTCGCGTGATGGCACAGGGCCCGAAAATCCTTGTGTTGGATGAGCCAACAAACCACCTGGATCTCCACTTCCAAACCCTGGTACTGGATAAATTAAAGACTTATTCCCGTAACGGCCACACGGTAATCTGTATCATGCACGATCCAAATATGGCCAACATTTATGCGGATCACTGTTACTTCATTAAAGAAAGGAAGGCTTATGACAGTAAATTATTGAAAGCCGAAGACCCTTTCAGGAACATATATGAAGACCTCTATGATACGCGACTTATGCAAATCGAGGTAAAAAATAAAACCATTATTGTTCCAAGTTTCTAAGGTAGAGAAAACGTATTCAAGTATAGGACGGTCTGTGTTTGTATTTACTTAAGCATTAACTTATACTTAACGGGGCGTTACTAGGGCCTAACTAGGGTTAGGGGGTAAAGCAAGGCCCTAGTAAGGCCCTACTAACACCCTACTAACGCCCTAGTAATACCGAAGGCTGACGCCTAGATGAATTCACTTAAGAGAAATTTAGTTATCTTAAATATAGAATAAGAATACCTTAAAATAATTTACCCAAAATATTCTAATAACTTCTTATTGAAAAACGTTTCGTTTTGGGCTCAACTGGGCATTTCCAGAACCATTTCCTTTCTGACTTGCGCTTAATCCAGGATTTGTTTTACTTATTATTTATGGCAGATAAACACTTTTCATAAGTATCCATCAACGCTTCTGCTACACTTTTTGGATCTTGCTGGTGAATTCCATGGCTATAACGTGGCAATAGGATAAGTCGGCTATCTCGGTTATTTTTTATCATTTCTGCATAGTGGTAAATTCTTAATCGATCTAATTCTTTCCACCAGGGGATTAGATTGATACCCAATTTTAAATTTTCGTTCATTTCAGTTTCATAGTTTTCTATATGCTTATTATATGAAATCATTACTGTTACGGGAATGTCTTTGAGTGGTTGCAAAGAGTTGTATCTTTTAAAGAATACCGGCGAAATTTCGTTCCTTTCTCTTTTAACTTCATCTCTGAAACCATTCGATATTGAAGTATCTTTTAAGATATTATCATAGTTTTTCATGAGTAACTCTCTATATCCTGTTGCGCTGGATGTATTTATTTTTACTTTTTCGTCCTCGTCTTTTGTCAACATAAAATCTGTTGGGTCTATAAAAAACAAACCACAAACATCGTCCTGATACATCGAGGAATATAAACGAATAAACGGTCCACCAATGGAATGTCCAACCAATAAATATGGAGGTTTTATTCTTAATGTTATCAATAGATCGCGAAGTCTTTTTATTACGTCTGCATCTGTTTTTATGGAAGTATCAATTTCAGATTCTCCAATTCCGGTTCTATCATAAACTATTCCTGCAAAGCTTTTTTGAATGAATGGGAATAAACTTCCATAGCTTCCACCTCCCGAACCAAGTCCTGATTCAAAAACGATAACTGGCTCATTATCTTTCCTGTTTTCGATGCCAAAAGTTCTATATGCTATTTGTTTATTATTGATCGGGACAAATTTCCTCTCAAAAGTCTGTGAAAAGGCTAATGTATTTGAAAAGAAAATTATGCATACAAACGTTGTTATTGATTTCATTTTTATTTTTTTGTTACAAGTGTATAGCCCAAAATTGCCATAAACTTCTATACATGCGTGTTGGAACACCGCAATCATAAAAATGATTCAGACAATCTAACAGGAAAAGTTTTGATAAAATCTAATTAGTTTTAATCTCTTTTAGAATTCGTAATTTAAAGTTAGATCAATAGGAATTTGCTTTCGTTAAAATGTGACGGAATGGGAGAAAAATGTGACGAATGACATTTTCTGTAAAAACAAAAATCTATTTACGCATTGTAAAGAGGGTTTATGGACCCAGCTGGGCGTTTCTCGAACCATTTCCTATCTGATTTATTTGCTTTTAATTAGTGATTTGTCAGTCAGCTTTAATTATTAGAAATAAGAAGTACATATTTTTTATTATTTTGCGATAAAAACATCATTATGACTCTCTTAATCAGCCGGTATATTAGACCACTTGTTTTATTATTAACTATTACTTTCTTCTTATCCTGTTCTAAAAAGAACGGGCCAATAAATGAGCCACCACAAAAAACAACTATTCAGGGAGCAGTAGAGAAAGGTCCTTTTGTTCAAGGGTCTGTAGTAACAGTCTACGAACTTAATTCAGAACTGAATCCAACAGGTAGGTCTTTTAAATCGGAAATACTAGATGATAAAGGAGGCTTTTCTTTAGCTAATATTGAGTTAGCATCTAATTATGTTCAATTGTCGGTAAATGGTTATTACTTCAACGAATTAAATGGAAATCTTTCTACTTCTCAAATCACATTAAATGCTATTGCCGATATTACTAATAACAAATATATAAACGTAAATGTACTGAGCCATCTTGAAGAGAAAAGAGTTAGATCTTTAATGAAGAAGGAGAAGAAAAGTTTTAACGAAGCAAAGAAACAAGCGCTAAGTGAGATTTACTCATCTTTCTTTGTTAAAACATCGCCTACAACAAGTAGCGAATTAATCTCATTAACAAACAACGATGACAATTCTAATATTTTATTGGGTATCTCTGCCGCATTGTTGAATATCTCTCAATCAGATAATGCTAAATTAACAGAACTTTTGAGTATCCTATCTACAGACATGGATAACGATGGTTTAATAGAAGAATCTTTAAAGCAAGTGATAAAGCAGGGGTTAGAAGGTTTAAATTCTAAAATTATCTCTGATCATATGAAGAACCGATATAAAGCGCTTAATACTACTTTAGCTGACTTCTCGATAGGTAAGGTCTTTTCTGTTGAGCTGAAAGGAAGCGATGATGTAATCGTTGATAATTTTTTTACCAACGAGCAGGCATATCTAGCTGCTTATAATAGTTTGGTGATTGAGACTACCAAGGCAACGGAAGAATATTTCAAACTTGAAGGATTATTTAGCAAAACCATCTCCGGATTACCGCAAAATGATTTTTATCTCCATAGGGTTGTTCCCAACAATTCCAATATTGCTAGTTTGTATTCAGGTCTGTACAAAAGTATCGGCAGGGCAAATACAATAATTGATAATGCTGCGAAATCTTCTTCTTTTAAATTATTTAAGTATAAATCTTATCCATATTTTGCCTATAATTATTGGGTTCTGATGAATTTTTGGGGACACGTACCGTTTGTTAATAGTCAGAATTATCGAGATTATAAAGATAATCGTGCAAGGACTAACGTAAAGGAAATATCAGAATTGTTGATAGCTGGTCTGGATGAAACGATTCAAAATTTAGATAATCTTGAAAAGGACGCTGATTTTGCCAAAGTTGTTGCAGCGAGAATAGCTGCTGATAATGGAGATCATTCGGCTGCTAAAAAATATTTGAGTCAAATTATAGACAGTAAAAAGTATAAGTTAGCCAGTAAACCTCAAGTTCATACTACTGCTAATGAAAGTATTTTCGGGGTTGATTATGATCAATTTGTAGGTATTACAAAACCTAATGATTATAATTTATATGGAAAGGGGAATTATCGTAATGTCATCAGATATACTGATGTCATTCTCCTCGCTTCCGAAATCAATCTGAAATTGAATAATAAAGAAGAAGCTATTTCTTTACTGAATCAAGTACGAGTTAGAAATGGAAAAATAACTATTGCTTCAAGCGAAAACAACATATTACCTCTGTTGCAGGAAGAAATAAAAGATGATCTGAATAATGAAGGGGTATTTTTTGCTTTCTTGAAGCGGAATAGTTTAGCGGAATCAAATTTAGGTATTCAATCTTATCAAAAGCTATTTCCGATACCTCAAAAGGAAATGATATTGAACATATATATAATGCAAAACCCAGGGTATTAATAAATATGATTAAAAACAAAAAAGCCATTCTTTTTATCGAAAAACGGCTTTTTTGTTTGTGGACCCAACTGGGCGCTTCTCGAACCATTTCCTATCTGATTTAGGTTTAATCAATGATTTGATTATAAAACAATTGACTAAAGCCAATTCGGAACTCACTGCGTTCCAAATTAGAAAGACATTATAAAATCATCCTTTAATCACTATTTTTCTCTTGTAAAAATCTATAAAGAAGACACCATGTTATTAGGAACATAAATAGCTGAATAATTAATACTATTATAGTAGCATCCGGCTCAGCGTACATTACGCCAAAACTGATTATTGTTACAGGGAAGGTTAACAATAACGTAAAGACCACCCAATCTCCATACAAAGGTGAAGATGGGTAAACAGATAATACTCCAATAGTCCCCATGAATACATAAGAGAAAGAAATTAAAAAGGATCGATACAGAGCTGAATTCATCATATTTGCATTACAGTGATGAAAGGTACTAAATATCAAGTGTACAAGGGATTTAAAAATCATGTTTTGTTAATTACGCAACAAAAGCATGTCTGTCACCAGAATACACATAAATATGGCTTAAATCGAATTTAGCAGCTAATAAAACGAAAAAGCCGTTCTCTTATCGAAAAATAGCTTTTTTACCAGTGGCCCCAACTGGGTGCTTCTCGAACCATTTCTTGTCTGATTTAGGTTTATTCGCGAATTTGTTAGTCAAAATAAATCCTTTATTATAATTACTATTGACCTGCCGGAAAAAATGTAGAACTCTTTTGTAAACGTGTAATTAAAAATAGTAGTTTTAAAGCGATCGACTCAAGATATCCTATTAAAAGTGTCTTTCAAGATCACGATCAAATTACAAGTAGATAAAACATTCAATACATGAAAAACCAAAAATATATGAGATGGATTTAAAGTTATTTTTTACTGGTATCGGCTTTTTAATAGCAGCATATCTTATATATCGGAATGTTAAAAATGAAAAACCAAGTTCAGAAAAGACGAATTGGATTGGCCCTACGCTTTCAACATATATTGGGTTATGGGGTAGTGTTGTTATCTGTACTATGGTCGGTATAATATTTATCCTTAAATCACTTCCAAGTCAAATTTAAAAAGGAAACAAATAAATTGGCATGAAAGAATGTAAACACTTTTCTATATCAGAGTAAAAATCACCGTTTCAGTTAGGCAGAGCCCTAAATAAGTGTCTTCTTTAAGAATGCAAAAAGCTTACGTTACATATGAGTAACACTATATTCTAAAATCGAACTCATTTTGGCCGACAAAAATCAATATTTAGAAACGAAAAAAGCCGTTCTTCTTATCGAAAAACGGCTTTTTAAGCAGTGGCCCCAACTGGGTTCGAACCATGAACCCAAAACCTTAAGTTATACATTGATACATCTAACTGTTTTTACCCGTCTGCGCATAAATATTGCCATAACAATTGATAACCTGCGCTGGATCCAGCCTATAATTAGCTAAACTAACCGATGAACCATATTTTTGCTGAAGGGCCGGAAACAACCGGCCATCATAAGCAATTGCAATCTTGTTATCATCGATCATATAAATCGGCAAATGCCTGTTTCCTACATCGAAACAAAACAAACCAACCACTTCCATATTGTTAGATTGGAGCACCATACAGGTACAAGGTTTAATGAATATCCGGATGACGACATGCGCATCCTGATAGATCACTAAACCTTGTTTAAGTACTACTGATGAAGGTTTATCCAGGTGAATCATCCTGCCTGCCATGCTTTCTCTTTTGATGATAGTACGATTTACTTCATACCATTCCAGGATCAGACTATCTTCTTCCTGATTATTCAAAGGTTGTACGACAGGCAATCTGTCTATCCTGATCACTTCATTATTTAGCATTCTTCGCTCTTTTTTCTTCTACTTTAGCTTTTAACCAATTACACCACTCATCCATCCCTGTATTATTTAAGCTACTGATAGAGATCACTTCCAGGTTAGGGTTAACTTCTCTGGCATCTTTAGCTGCCGCTTCTACAGAAAAAGGAACGTAAGGCAATAAATCTGCTTTGGAAACCAACATCAATTCGCTGGTTAAAAACATACGTGGGTATTTCTTAGGTTTATCATCACCTTCAGTTGAAGCCAATACGGTTACCCTGTAGTCTTCTCCAAGATCGAAAGCCGCAGGACATACCAGGTTACCTACGTTCTCGATAAACAACAGGTCGCAATCTGTCAGATCGATATGATCTAAAGCCTGCAAAATCATTTGTGCTTCGATATGGCACATGCCACCTGTTACAATCTGTAAGGCATTGATTCCAACGTCGCGCATACGGACTGCATCTCTCTCTGTTTCAGGATCTCCTACCAGCACTGCTATTTTAAGATCTTTCCCTAAACGTTTACCAGTCTCCTGCATCAATGTCGTTTTTCCAGAACCTGGAGAAGAACAGATATTGATGACACAGATACCAGGAATTTTATCGCGAACTGCTTTAGCTACATAATCGTTAGCTTTCAACAAATTCAAGGTTGTATTGTCACATTGTACCGACCCTACCGGCATTTGATTACTTTTCGGTGTTGCTGTCATGTTTATATTGTTATTTAATCTTTAAAAATTACTTGACTAATACGAAGTTCTTCTCCCTGCACAATCTGATCTGAAGAAGTGCCACACACGCATACAAATTTGTGAAAGCGAACCTCGAATGACGAAGTACACTGTCTGCAGTAAGCGATAATTGGCAGCAATTCAATCTCTAGTTCCGTTTCTTTAAAACTCGTTTCTTCTAAAACAAATGCTTCGAAAGCATTTTGAATAAGAATAGGCTGTACGTTACATAATAACCCAGCCTGTACTGTTATTTTGGCGATATTTTCATAGGTTTCTGGATACGCTTGCTCCAGGGTTTTAAAAATATCCTTCACTATTGCTATTTCGTGCATAATAATTAGCTTTCGGTAAGCGCTGCTACAGGTGTTTGATGTTCGATAAACTCTGTACACATACTGGCAACTGCTTTCAAAAAATTATAGAGCAGGTCTCCATTGTTTCCTAAGGCGCGCACAAGAATCATATCTTTGGCACAGGTGGTAAATCCAAAAGTGATGTCTTCATATTCACCTGTAAAGATTTCATCCAGTTCCTTCTTGAATGCTGAAGCAAAGTCTGAAGCGATAATCAGTGTTGCCTGATGGGTATACCCCTCATGAAACAGCATTTTATCGATAGGCTGAGCTGCAGGCTGCAAAACCTGATTATCTACATAAACGATCTTACCTTCTTTATATATTTTAGTGGTGCTGTGCAGTTTCTCAAATTGAAAGACCTCCTCACGATGTACCCTACCCGCACAGATGATATCAGCCCAAAGCAAAGTAGTTCCCTTTTCCAGATACACTTCATTCGCCGTATGGAATATGGAATCTTTAAAGGGTGTAATCGGATATGGAATATATTGAAAAAAGGCATCTTTCCCCACGTTAACTACAGTTTGTTGTGTAGCCCCTGTTTTCATGGGGTGCAGCTTATTATAGGACTGGGAGTACAGATGAAGATTGGCCTGCTCTCCTACCTGAATATCAATTTTCAAATGATCTCCATCCATAATTCCCGGAGAAGAACTCATAATGATTAACTCCAGATGCTGGTGATCACGCTGAGCGCCATAAGGCACTATTTTGTATGGCATATTGTAAAAGCTGTCTTTCAGGACAGTCTTTTCCTCTTCTACACATACGCTAATCTTTATTGCACTATCCATGATATCTATCTTTTACCCTTCTAATAAAGCATATTTCTTAATCCAATCCTGCACCTCATCCAAACCTTGTAAGGTCATCATATTGGTCAGGATAAATGGACGTTCTCCACGCATACGTTTTGCATCGCTTTGCATGATCGAAAGATCTGCACCTACATAAGGAGCAAGGTCAATTTTATTGATCAACAATAGATCTGACCTGGTAATTCCAGGGCCACCTTTTCTAGGTATTTTTTCACCTTCAGCTACATCAATCACGAAAATGGTCAAATCGGCCAGATCCGGACTGAATGTAGCAGTTAGGTTATCCCCGCCACTCTCCACAAAAATCAACTCCACATCGGGAAATTTCTCGGCCAGCTCCTCTACTGCTTCTATATTCATGGAACAATCTTCCCGAATTGCAGTATGCGGACAACCGCCAGTTTCTACACCAGCAATACGCTCTGCTGGTAGTGATGAATTTTTTTGAAGAAAATCAGCATCCTCACGTGTATAAATATCATTGGTCACCACACAAATACTATATGATGTACACATTGCTCTTGTCAACCTTTCAATTAACGCGGTCTTTCCCGACCCTACGGGGCCTGCGACCCCTATTTTTACATATTTTCTCTTTGCCATTTTATATCATTATGAAATGTAAATCCGTGTATATAATTTTTCATGCTGCATACATCTGATATCCTGAGCGATACAGCAACTCCCTAACAGTTCTTCGGGCATTTGCTTCTGTGTTTCCACCAGTTGATCTATTAAACCATGAAGGTTGTACAAGATCTTTTGAGCGTCCATCTGGCTGATGGGTACCAGCTTGGCACAATTGGTTACAATCCCGTTTAGTGTGTTATAATAAAATGCATGTAATGCATCCTCCATCGGGATCTTAGCAGCATGCGCATACATGGCAAAAGCCATCGCATAGTGCCCGTGTACCTCGCCTTGTTTAATTGCCTGAAGGTATTTTGTACAACGCGGTACAGGTTTAAGATTCTCTGTCACTTTTAAAAAGCGGATGCCGAGTTTCCTGCTGGCATCTCTGATTTCAAAAGGCGCTTTATAAGCACTGATCAGTTCGTCCAGTTCCTGCACTTTTGCTTTCGTAGCATTACTTTCACACATCTTCCAGGCCAGCATAAAAAATGCGGCATCATTATAATAAAAGTTGTGTTGCAGCATCGTTTCCGCATAAACTTTTACCGCTTTGCTATCGTTCACAATTCCTTTGCTTACATAGGTTTCCAATCCATAAGACTGTGTAAAACTGCCGATTGGAAATGCAGAGTCATTAATCTGTAATAGTGTCAGTAGTGCATTCATCTTACTTGCTTGCTAAAGAAATAACCTGTCCTGAGGTACTCCATTTATGAATCATCAGCGTAGAGGTTCTTTCAATTATCCGCTCCTCCTTTCGCGGCTTAAATCCCCCCCTTTTCAGGAACAGGTAAAGGGGAGATTCAAACGCGATAATGACTTCTTTGTCTTTATTTATAAAGACCGGGATATGCTTGTTACCGATTTCAAAACATACGATGGCCATATCTCTCAATGTAGCCGGCTTAAATACAATACAAGGGCCAGGGATAATCTGTACCACAATGATATCTCTACCTTCCTGGTACACAATATCACCATGATAAAGCTGCTCCTGTGGCAGATGACGGATCGCAATTTCACGTCCACCATCTGTTAGCATGCGCAGGATTCCCTTTGTTGTGTCGTACCACTCCACTTGTAAAACATCAATTTTACAGTTGGAGTAACGCTTAGCATCGTCATATAGATTAGCAATAACCCGATCTACCTTTATCATATTAGAAAAGGAAATAACGTTGTGCCATAGGAAGTACAGCCAAAGGCTCGCAGGTAGCAATTACGCCATCTACACGTACATCATAAGTTTCCGGATCAACCGAAATATCCGGCATGGCATCGTTATGAACCATATCTTTTTTCATCACAGTTCTACATCCTTTTACCGGTAAACTGGTACGTGCCAATCCGTATTTATCAATGCTTCCATTTTCTAAAGAAACCTTTGAAACGAAGTTGAAGCAGGTACTGGATAATGCTTTTCCATGGTTACCAAACATCATTCTATATACGATAGGCTGAGGTGTTGGAATAGACGCATTGGCATCTCCCATTTTTGCACCAAGGATCATTCCTCCTTTGATTACGATCTCCGGTTTTACGCCAAACATTTCTGCTTTCCATAAGATCAAATCTGCAATTTTACCGGGCTCAATTGATCCTACATAAGTATCAATTCCATGCGCTTTAGCTGGGTTGATCGTGTACTTGGAGATGTAACGTTTTACCCTGAAATTATCATTGCCATTTCCCTGATCTTCCTTAAGTGGACCTCGTTGTACCTTCATTTTGTGAGCAGTCTGGAATGTTCTGGTGATCACTTCGCCTACTCTACCCATTGCCTGACTATCAGAACTCATGATACTAAATACCCCCATATCCTGAAGAATATCTTCTGCAGCGATAGTTTGAGGACGGATTCTTGAATCCGCAAAAGCTACATCTTCTTTTACATTTTTATCTAGGTGATGGCATACCATCAACATATCCAAATGCTCTTCTGCCGTGTTAATGGTGTATGGCTTAGTTGGGTTCGTAGATGCAGGTAAAATATTAGGATACATGGCAATTTTCATAATATCCGGAGCATGCCCCCCACCAGCACCTTCAGTATGGAAAGTATGGATTACACGTCCGTCAATTGCACGAACTGTATCTTCCAGGAAACCAGCCTCATTTAGTGTATCAGAGTGAATAGCCACTTGTACATCATATTTATCTGCAACCTTAAGCGCTGTATCGATCGTTACAGGATTAGCGCCCCAATCTTCGTGAATCTTCACACCAAGTGCACCAGCCTCTACCATTTCTTCAATAGGCGTCATGGTTGATACGTTTCCTTTACCAAATAAACCGACGTTAATTGGCAACGTTTCAAATGCCTGAAGCATTTTTTCCATATACCATTTACCAGAAGTTACTGTAGTAGCATGCGTACCATCTGCCGGTCCGGCACCACCACCGATAAAGGTAGTTACTCCGCTATAAAGCGCCGTATCAACTTGCGTTGGACTGATAAAGTGGATGTGGGTATCAATACCACCTGCGGTAAGGATCATTCCTACACCACTGTGTACTTCGGTAGAAGCACCAATCACCATTCCTTTGGTTACACCATCCTGAACATCAGGATTTCCTGCCTTTCCTACACCTACAATTTTTCCATCCTTAATACCAACATCACCTTTTACAATACCCCAATGGTCGATAACCATTACGTTAGTGATACAGAAGTCCAGCACGCCTTCATCTGCTAATGCACGGGCCGACTGTCCCATACCATCACGGATGGTTTTACCACCACCAAACTTATTTTCTTCTCCGTATACAGCGAAATCTTTCTCAATCTCAATAAACAATTCTGTATCGGCCAATCTTACTTTATCACCTGTAGTAGGACCAAATAAGGCTACATATTTTGCTCTGGGTATGTAAAGGTCTCCATCAATATATTTAACGGAACCAGCTTCCAGGCCTAGTTTTTCTAATCCTAGCGACCTTAAACCAACTACACTACCTACGGCAGTCATACCAACTACCTTAATCCATTCTCTTCTATTCCATTCTGCCATAATATCTTATCTTAATTTTACGGTTTTATACTTTTCTGTTACCATTTTTTCTATAGCAGCGGCTTTCACCTTTTCATTGGTATACTTACCATTGGTCAGACCATTGAATCCGTGAATCTCTTTATTACCACCAATCTCAACAAGGATGATGTCTTTACTTTCTCCAGGTTCAAAACGTATCGCTGTACTTGCCGGAATATTGAGCCTCATCCCAAATGCGCGCTCTCTATCAAAGCGCAAATGTCTGTTTACTTCAAAAAAATGATAATGGGAACCTACCTGTATCGGTCTGTCGCCAGTATTAGTTACTGAACACGGGGCCGTACGGTATCCCTCGTTGGCCTTGATATCTTCTTTTTTTATAATGTATTCTCCTGGTATCATTGTTCTTATTTTAAGGATTAGCGAATAGGGTTGTGAACGGTTACCAACTTTGTTCCATCTGGAAATGTAACTTCAATCTGTACATCATGGATCATTTCAGGAACACCTTCCATCACCTGTTTTCTACTCAATAACTTGGTCCCGAATTCCATAAGGGTCGCAACAGTTTTTCCATCTCTTGCTTTCTCCATAATTTCAGCACTGATATAAGCGATGCTCTCCGGATAGTTTAGCTTCACTCCTCTTTTGAGGCGTTTGGCAGCAAGCTCTCCTGCAAAATGCAGCATCAATTTTTCGGTTTCTCTGGGTGTTAAACGCATAAAATTTTATAATGTTAAAAGTTTATTATCTATATGATTTTTGTCGTTGTACTAAATAGCAGTTATGTTAAAAAAGGTACCGAGGATAAAGCGGTTGTTCCTTTCTGCAGGTAATCCAATCCGATTTTTATAACTAACCGTATTGCCAATGTATCCTGCAAAAAGTTTCCAGTCTTTATTCGCTATCGGTCTGTGTTCCAATGCAACAAATCCTGTCCAATTGTTTCTAAAGTCTTTACCTATTTGTTTGTCCTTCCGCGCACTAGCTGTTTCATAGGCTCCTTTCATAGAAATGCTCCAGCTATTGTTAAATTGTTGATCTACCCTCAATACGGCAGTTTTATAAGCAATATCCCTAAGCATGGTTCTATCTGTTCCCGTAGTTCCATAAAATGAATGAACAGGATTAGATGCCAGCATGGTATGATCCACCCCATAATCGGAATATTGAAGGTCTAAATACACTTTTGTCTTCTTTGACTTATACATATTGGCAAGTGAAATGGCCTGGTTATCTGCTCCAGCTACCAATTGCGAATAATTATATGACCATTTGGTATGGAAAGTTTTATTGAGGAAACTCCCCTCCCAGGTTAAATAAGCACCAAGCGGACTTTCGGATGGTTTCAATTCACCTGCGCCATAACCAGCGCTTTTGATCAGCTGATCAAAAGTTTCAGTAGAAGTATTATAAACTTGTAAATGAAAATTATGGTTTGGGTTTACTTTGTAGGAGAAGGTTGCACCCACTACAAACAGATTAAGAATACGGTCTACATAATCGGTGAATACATATTCATAAACCGGGTTGTTGACAAATTCATAGCTTCCTACCGCGGCGGCTTGTTTACCTAAGGCAACTTCCCATTCTTTGTGTTTACCGAATTGATAGTTAACCTGTGCATAATCAAGCGCTCTTGATCCATTGTCCTGACTGGTCGTATTGAAAGCTCTATTCAACCGGAAACGCACCTTATAAGATAGATCTGGATTAACATGACCACTCATTAGCAGTCTGGTTTCATCCAGTCTAAAGCCGGCATTTAAATCCTTACCGTTTTTTTCTCCGATATTAAATGAGGTACGCCCAAGTATATTAAGGTTAAAAATAGAAGAATCACGGGGGGCTTGCGCCCATGATACTATTGGACAAACTGCACATAAAACTATACCTATACTTGTTCTGATTTTCATATCGTTAAACTTACGATACAAGTATAGGCAGCTAACCTAAAAATGCGCTAAACCGAAGATTAACGTATAATTAGTAAGAAATAAGAGCGAAATTAGAAATCGGCGATTGGACAGGTTATGGTCACAATTGTGCCTTTTCCTTCAGTAGAATCGATCGTCAGGGTAGCGTCATGAAGTTCAAAAATGTTTTTCGCGAGCACTAACCCCAGCCCATTTCCATAAATACTCCCCACATTTGAGGCCCTGAAAAAAGATTCAAATATATGTGGTTTATCGTGGTCGGGAATTCCGATCCCCTGATCAGTTACCCGTATAACAATCTTCGAATTGACCACTTCAATACTTACCTTCACCTCTTTGTCATTGCCATATTTACAGGCATTGGAAATAATGTTGGAAAGCCCTATAAAAAGCAGGTCCTGGTTGCCATAAATGGTTAGTAAATTACTATCCTCTGGGATGTTCGAAAAGTCCAGATAGATGCGATGGTTATCATTCAGATATCCTTCAGACTCCTTCACACTATAGAGTAATTCATCAACCCTTATATGACTCATGTTCTGCACCTTACCATCATATCCTGTACGAGAAAGTAAAAGCAGGTTGCTGACAATCAAATTCATCCGGTCAACTTCTCTGGAAACCATCTCCAGAGAGTAATGTGCAGGATGTTTAGGGTCCAGGCTATTCAGTGCCAGTTCAGATTCACCACTGATAATTGTCATAGGTGTCCGCAATGAATGTGATGCGTTGCTGATAAAACTACGCTGAGATTTTACCGCTATTTCCAGGCGGTTCAACATGTCGTTGATATTGGAAATCAAGACTTCAATCTCGTCTTTTTCCTTAGTTGCTTTATGGGGTAACCTCAGATTAAGGTTGCTGATATTGATCAATCCGATCCTTTTATTGATAGAGGCAATCGGATTCAACAATCGATCAGCAAAATAGAAAGAGATCAAAACGATAAAAAATAAGAAGATCGCCACGCCCGATATCAAAGCCTGGTTGAGATCGGTATGTTCAGCTTTCCCAAATTCATCCACTGCTGAAGAAACCACCACCAGGTTCTTGTTATGATCTTTGTCTTCAAAAAACAATGCAACATAAGCCGTATCATTGAGCATCAACTCCGCCCTTCCATTTTCTATAGCTTCTTCAAAGAAAAAATTACCCATAGGCAATAGCGGCTCATAACGGGGTTGCTTTCCCTGCTTAGAAACCCTTACCAGGAAGTTCTTGCCAAAGGAAAACTGGTTAATGAACTGATTACTCAATTCGTAATAACTTTTGTCTTTATAAATTTTAGAATTCAAGACATGCGTTCCCAGCATCCGGGCATTTTCTTCTAACCTGATATAGAATTTATTCTCCAGGGTCTTAGAGGTAAAATAAGAAACATATACCGCAAAGGACAACAGGATCATAGTCCCTATTGCCGAGGATAGCAAAATGATTTTGGTTCTAATCTTCATGGTTCTCCTGCACTCTCAGTACATAGCCCATACCAATCACCGTATGAATCAATTTAGGTGTGAAGTTCTTATCTATTTTTTTTCTCAGATAATTCAGGTATACATCAACTACGTTTGTACTGAGGTTGAAATCCATTCCCCAAACCTCTTCAAGAATATCCACACGCGTAATGATTCTGTTCATGTTCTGCATTAAATATTCAAGTAACCTATATTCTGTAGCAGTCAATACAATAACCTTCCCAGCCCTTGTAACTGTCTTGCTATCTTTGTCCAGCACCAGATCTGCTATTGTCAGAACGTTTGCGGGTGCAGTACGAACTATTCCGGATTTACGCGACTTGCGATATACACGCGCCTTCAGTTCGTCGATTTTAAAAGGTTTGGTCAAATATTCATCTGCATCAAGGTTAAAAGCAGCGACAATATCCTCCGTTTGATTCAAAGCTGAAAGAATGATAATAGGTACATCAGGATCCGTTAATCTGATATTTCGACATACCTCAAGACCGTCCATACCGGGTAACATTACATCAAGGATAATCAGATCAAACTGATTCATACCCGCCATCTTCAATCCTGTAAGTCCGTCCATAGCCACACTAATATCCAGATCATTATCATCGTCCATCAGGCCTCTTTTTATCAAAGAAACAACAGCTATTTCATCCTCTATTAAAAGTACCTTCATCTAAAAATCGTTATGGTTACCAATATCAAATCCTACAAATCTAGCGAAAAAGGATCACCGGGGATTTGTATCGCAAAAAAAAGACATTCAATCCATAAGAAAAAATGGCCTGCTGGTGCTAGCCAAAATGCCCTTTTACATAGTTGCCAGTCAGTTCATTTTCAGGATTGTGAAATATTTTATGGGTATCTCCAGCTTCAATAACTTCGCCCAGATACATAAAAACCGTTTTATCAGCCACCCGCTGCGCCTGCTGCATATTGTGTGTTACAATTACAATGGTATAGTCTTTCTTCAACTTAACAATCAGTTCTTCAATCTTTAAAGTACTGAGCGGATCCAAAGCGGAGCAGGGTTCATCCATAAGGATCACCTCTGGTCTCAAAGCCACTGCCCTTGCAATACAAAGCCGCTGTTGCTGTCCTCCTGATAATCTCGTTGCGGGTTTCTGCAATTCGTCCTTTACTTCATCCCAGATGTAACTTTCTTTTAAAGCCTTTTCAATAAGCTCAGGTCGCTCACTTTTTGGCACATCATTGATCTTTAACCCATAATTGATATTCTCATAAATGCTCTTGGGAAAAGGATTGGCTTTTTGAAAAACCATCCCGATCCGACTACGCACCTCAGTAACAGAAAGTCCTTTTGCATAAAGATTCTGTTCCTCGAGTAAAAATGTACCTTCGATCCTGGCATCAGGAAAAAGATCGTGCATGCGATTAAAAGACCGCAATAATGTACTTTTCCCACAACCAGACGGGCCGATCAATGCCGTTACCTGATTTTTGGGAAAGGCAACACTGACATTTTTAAGTACCTGCTTACTGCCAAACCATAAGTTAACAGCAGAAGCTGAAAGTTTGATCAATTCCTTAGTCATTTTTACGCTGTTTGTAACGGATATAAAAAGCGGTTAAGTTTAATAAAAACACGACAACAATAAGTACAAGTGCGGTACCATATGCCAAAGGTCTAACCTGTTCAATGGCCTGGTGTTGTGTGGAAAGCATATATAAATGATAGGGCAAAGCCATAAATTCCTGGTTTAAAAAACCTGCCGGATTGTTGATATAGAAGGCTACACCAGTAAATAATATTGGTGCAGTTTCGCCAGCAGCCCTTGAAAGGGTGAGCACTACTCCCGTTAATATGCCAGGCAATGCAGCTGGCATAACTACATCCCTAATGGATTCAAACTGCGTGGCCCCGACAGCTAATGCTGCTTCACGTGTACTTGCCGGAATACGCCTGAGTGCTTCTTCCGTAGTAATAATCACATAGGGCAAAGAAAGCAAGCCCAATGTAAATCCGGCAGAAAGCATTGAAGTACCCATTTTTAATCCCTGAACAAAAAGCGCAAGGCCAAAAAGGCCATAAATTATTGAGGGTACACCCGACAGATTTCGTATTGAAGCTCTGATAGTCCTGGTCAGCCAGTTATCCGTCGCATATTCGTTCAGGTAAATTGCACAGCTGATCCCAAAAGGAACGGAGACCACTGAAGTAATCAAAGTCAGCAATACCGTCCCAATAATTGCAGGCAAGATCCCTCCTTTGGTCATTCCCTCCCTGGGCAAAGCAGAAACAAACTCCCAGGAAAGCGATGGTGCCCCTTTACTGATCAGATCCCACAAGATGACAACCAGAAAAAAACAAACCATGCCAGTGCTCATCAACAAGGTTCCCCATTCTATAACCGGTGTTAGTTTCTTCATCATACGGAATGGAATTTTTTAAATTTATTAACGAAATACTCTCCCATCAGGTTTACGCCTAATGTAATCAGGAACAATACTGCTGCAATAGCAAAAAGAGAATAATAGTGGGTAGTTTGATAAGGAACTTCCCCCATTTCAATGGCAATAGTAGCGGTAATGGTCCTAACGGAATGAAAAAAACCTTTCGGAAAAGCTGCTGCATTCCCTGTTGCCATCAATACGGTCATAGTCTCTCCAATGGCACGGCCAACACCAAGCATCACCGCGGCCAGGATACCAGGGGCCGCAGCTGGAATCGTCACCTTTGTCAGCGTTTGCCATTTACTTGCGCCAACACCGTAGCTTGCCTCTCTATAACTATCCGGTACCCCATGTAAAGCATCCTCCGTTACTGTAATGATAGTAGGCAATGCCATTACTGCTAATAAAATTGCGCCGTTCAATGCATTTAAACCGTTAGAAAGTCCGATTACTCCGGCGATCCCAGGACCCAGTACTACAATCCCCAAAAAACCAATGGCTACCGATGGTACCGCAGCCAACATCTCTATCATCGGTTTCAATATATTTTTAAGCCGATTACCAGCATATTCCGACAAATAAGCCGCTGTTCCTATTCCAAGTGGTATCGCAATTGCCATGGCACCAAGGGAGACCAGGCAAGTGCTGACCAATAAAGGCAAAATCCCATAAACTTCCGGATCGCCCGAAGGATTCCATTGTGTACCGGTAATAAAATCAAGCGGGTGTATTTTCAGAAAAAAAGCTATTGTATTCCATAGCAACATAAAAAAAATACCACCTAAAATAGCAATAACCATTAAACCTGTTGTTTTTACAACCAGTTTGATGGATTTGTCAATACTTTCTCTAACGCTGAGCTTCATGTTATGATCAAATTAATGCGTGATATAATAACCTGACTCCTGAATAATTTTTTGACCTTCTTCTCCTTTTTCAAAATCAATAAATGCAGCAACTTTATTCCAGGATGTCTCTGGTATAAACTGATAAAGTGGCCTTTGAAAGTAATAACGACCATACCTGATAGCTTCTTGATCCAGAGGTGAAATCGCTGGCTGACCAATTTTTGGAGAAATCCTTAATATTTTAACCGGTTGTCCTGTTCCATCTTTTAAAATATACCCTGCTCCCACATATCCTATCCCCGAAACATCCATTTTTACGCCCTCCATAATCTGGGCATTACCATTCATCTCTTTTGCATCCGGACTAAAACGGATTTCTAATTTCTTACGAACAAAAGAATGTGTTCCTGAATTACTTTGCCGGCCATAAATATTAATCCTCATATCCTGTCCCGTTATTGGTTTCCAGGATTTATACGCACCACTCAGGATTTTCCCCAGTGTGAATACATCAATGCTATCTAATGGAAAGTTTTTTTGAACAATGAAAGCAGTAGCGTCTTCTGCAAAAACTATTGTACGAAGTTTTATTCGCCGGACGTTAAACATCCTGATTTCATCGGAATTTAAAGGTCTGGATGAATTGGCAATATCTGCCTGCCCGTTAAGTAATGATGCTATTCCCAGACCTGAGCCACCACCAGAAATAGCTACACTAAATTCCTTATTTACTTTATAAAAGTTTTCAGCGAGCCTGACGGCAAGATTCACCTCAGTATCAGAGCCCTTTACTTTGATGGCTTTATTGTTACTACTACAAGCCAGCAAAAAAATGATACAGAAACAGCCCAGGTAGTGTTTCATAAGGTAAGTTAACTAAGTATCTGTATATTACTATAAATATAATACTTATTTACAGCAATATACAGATCGATTGTGTTAACCTTTCTTCCTGATATTTTTCCAGGGGCCATTTATAGCTAATGTAACCCCGGGTGTTTGGATATTGATGAATAAGGTATTGCCTGATGGCGAAAATACCGGACCTGCAAATTCTGAATTAGGGAAACCAACGTTCTTTGCAATAACGTAAGTTTTTCCCTCTGGTGTAATGCCAATCACTCTTGGATCTTTCTTATCCTCGCAGATGACCACATCGCCCCATGGAGCTATAGTCAGGTTATCACAGTTCTGAAAAGTCTCTACATTATTAGGTTCCAGAAAGAGTTCAATCACTCCCGGGGCTTTCTTTTCCTCAGGTGTTCCTTCAAATTTACTTGGGGTATACTTAAATATCTGCCCTTTTCTATTCTTCCCTCCATCGGTACAGGCAAAGAACAATTCGTTTTTCCCATACCAAATTCCTTCTCCCCTGGAGAACCTTGCAGCTCCAAGTTTAAATCCTCTTAATCGCAGGTCGCTATCTGGTGCCTCTACATGGGCAAGATCCATCCACTCTACTTCAAACGATTTCTTTTCCGGAAAATGGTTCGTAGTTAAATTTGCATAGTTTCGGGTATCTGCACTTTTCCATTCTTTAATAACCAGGCACTGAAGCTTACCTCCATTATGCAGTTTGCCATAGGTATTAGGGAGATACCTGTAAAAAAGACTGTCTCCTTCATCTTCTGTTTGATAAACGATACCAGTTTTAGGCTGAACTGCAACGGCTTCGTGTGTGAAACGTCCCATAGCCTTTATAGGATGTGGATCAGTGATCCCGATTTTTTCTGTTGCAGGAACCTCAAAGGTAAATCCATGGTCTTTTTCCAAACCATCACTAATTTTCAGGCTACTTTCCTCACAAGTAATCCAGGATTGCCATGGTGTAATACCACCTGCACAGTTCCTTACAGTACCAATTAAACTCAAATATTGGGATTCTACTTTTTGCGTTTTTTCATTGTAAACCACCGTAGTAGTACCACCTACACAGGTATCTTTCCCATGGCCAAAATCATAGATCTTACTTTTATTGATTTTATGGATCAACCCGTTCTTTTCTCCAAAAGGGCCAAGCAAGTCTGCTCCAGGAGAGTTTTCATGGTTTCTAATCAATATAGTTTTTCCACTTCCCGTAGAAAAAGATCCCATGCCATCATACATGCCGGGCACTAAGAGACCGTCATTCATCAGTTGTCCTTTACGGGAAATAATTCTGGATGAAAAACCTTTGGGAAGGCTCAGCGTATCACCGTTCTGATGACTAAGCGGACCAAAGCCTATACTTAAGTCAGCAGTATCAAATAGACCCGTAGCAGCATTAATCGCGTAATGATTTAAACCAACAAACCCCAGACTCACCAGACTGGCATTCTTAATAAAACTTCTTCTTGAACTATCCATATTAAATGTAAAGCTAGCTTTGAAAGATTAAGTTAATATTAATTCCTAAAGAAACCTAACTTAACTAGTCATCCCGGTCTTCACCGGGATAACGACCGCTTTAAAAACAATCTGTCATTGGTAATTTATTTCTGGAAATATAGCTAATTCCAATTAGTAACGCAGCTGGTTCAATAATTCCTGCTGAAAACTTACTCCTTTATCTTGGTTATACCACTTCTGGAGCTCCGTTTTTACAGTTTCGAAATCTGCCTTCTCTGCTGTCAATCTGCTGTACACTTCCTGGCAAGCTACTGGTCTTGGTCCCCAATTCAGTAAATCATTTCCGGCCTCGTCTCTAATGATCAATTTAGGAATAGCCTTACCTCCATTTGTCAGGTATTGTTCAATTAAAAAAGGTTCAGTGTCTCTCAATTGATAAGAAGCAGTAATCAAAGGATTCAACTCTGTTAGCATATGAATAAAGGGCACCATATGGGAAGCATCCCCGCACCAGGGTTCGGTAATAATAATCCATTGCTGTGGTTTGTTGATCTCAGCAATCAATTTGGATAGTATCGGGTCTAATGCACCTGTTTTTAACCAGCGTTGCTGCCGCGACCAGTTCAATTTAGTATAATCCAGATAATCAGCATTGTCGTAAGGAGCGGCTGGATTTGGATTAGAAAGGATATCTTGAAAAAGAGTCTGATATTGTTGAAAGTTCATTTACAAAAATGTCCATTTCTTCTTGCTTTCCTGGTCTTTAAAATGCCATAAAACAAGACTGGCTACCTCCAATCTTTCTCCTCTAACGTAAAAATTTCTTCTACACTGGTATTAAATACAGCCGCAATTTTTAGTACTAATATGCTGGACGGAACAAACTTTCCAATCTCAATTGAATTAATAGTCTGCCGGGAAACATTTATCTTATCTGCCAGCGCAGCCTGCGTAAGGTCATGTTTCGCCCGCTCTACCTTTATTGTGTTCTTCATTAGTTTCAGATTAGGCCATGAAAAAATATAACCTTGAATAGCGGATAACATTTGCCAGGAAAAATACAACAATTAGAAAGTAATTAATAGATATCAAATCAAAAGCAATGATTTGATGTTGATAAAGATTGGAAATAATCAGCTTAAGCGTATACCCAATAATCAATGCAAAAAAAGCAGATGACGCCCTGATGGCACCAGATCTTTCATCTTCGCGAGCTTCGTTAGAAATGAACAAGATAAATAAACCCGATAACAGCGGAATTTCAGCTGTTGAAGACTTAGAAGTACATAGGACCGCAATGCCCAGTACAATCATAAACAACCCAATGTATTTAGTGAATTTCCTCATAACAAAAAGATTAGTACTAACGTCTAAATGTATAGTTTATTTATTTAAAAGACAAATAAACTTGTCTTTTAAATAAATAATTTTGTAAAATATATCCAGGTCGAACATTCTCCTGAAAGTAGAGAAACTCCTATGCCATTACCACAACCACAATAATCTGTACCCTAAAACAATATCATTTCTGTATCTGTAACCATCTCTATTGGTTTCATAATTTTGTTCTAAGAAATAAGTTATGGATGAATTAACTAAAATACCAGGCGACACCAATTATAGGAATGTATACCTCTCCGACCTGCGACAGGTATTGAACATTTATGTGGAAACTGAAACATATCAGGTACCAGAAAAGCATTCGCTTCCGGCTAAAAAACTAACAGAACAGTTTGGATTGCCTCTTGCTATCGTTGAATCTAAGGATGAACTGATCGGATTTGCATCTGCAAAAATGAATGATCTGAAGAAAGTTGAATTTACCTCATACTACAAAAAAGGCATAAGCAAAACTGAAATTCAACCAATACTTGAACAACTGGCCCAAAGTACTTTCAATGCGACTTTCAAAAGTCAGCCACAACCAGAAAAGAAACTCGAATATGCTGCCCAAAAACTAGCAGCATGGTTAAATAAGTGTTTATAATATTTTATATAAATTTACGTCAGACAGCAAACGGGATTAAATGAGAAAGGAAGCTTTATATCTAAAAATAGCAAAGGTAATTGAGGGACAAATTGATAGTGAAACGCTAAGACTAGGTGACAAACTTCCTTCAATCCGAACTATTCAACACACCTATGATGTCAGCATTAATACTGCAAAACAGGCCTTTTTAGAGCTTGAGAGTAAATCACTTATAGAATCAAGACCAAAGTCAGGATATTTCGTTAGCAAAACATCGCGCAGAAAGTTTTCACTTCCAACGGTTGGAAAACTCAAATCTTCTCAGGATGAAAAACACCCGGAAGACCTGATTGGAAGGATATTCGATACACTAAAAGATAAAGAGGTCAGGCAGTTTTCCCTCGGAGTTCCCGACAAAAGTCTATTGCCCATCGCGAAGTTGAACAAAGGAATGATTGCTGCCATCCGCAACCTCAATGATAGTGGCACCAGTTATGAACCTGTACAAGGGAGCATTAATCTTAGAAGAACGATTGCCAAATGGTCACTGGTACTAGATGGCAAACTTACCGAAGACGATATTGTAACCACCTCAGGTACGATGAATGCTATTTACAATTGCCTATTGGCAGTAACACAACGGGGTGATACCATAGCCGTTGAAACTCCGGTATATTTTGGCATTCTGCATGTTGCCAGATCAATGGGACTTAATGTGATCGAAATTCCAAATCATCCGATAACGGGCGTTGATCTGGACGCATTAAAAAAAGTTTTACCACAAATCAAAGCTTGTTGCTTCGTCACCAATTTCAGCAACCCATTGGGCTGCCTGATGCCTGAAGCGCACAAAAAAGAACTGGTAAATATGTTGACTGAGCATAATATTCCATTGATTGAGGATGACCTTTATGGAAATCTATTTTTCGGCACCGCGCGTCCAAAACCTTGCAAAGCATTTGACGAGGCCGGTATTGTATTATGGTGTGGTTCGGTATCAAAAACCCTCGCCCCCGGATACAGGGTTGGCTGGGTGGCACCCGGCAAATTTAAAGACAAAATCATCAGACAGAAACTGTTGCAGACCATCTCAACGCCCAGTTTATATCAGGAAGTAGTTGCTGATTTTATGGAGCACGGCAGGTTCGACCATCACCTACGCACATTAAGGGGTAAATTATATGGCAACTGCCTCAAATTTCAACGCGCCATTGAAGACTATTTTCCTCATAACACCAAAATTTCACAACCTCAGGGCGGCTTTATGTTGTGGCTTGAGCTGGACAAAAAAATTGATGCAGCTAAACTATACGACATTGCCATCAATCAGAAAATAAGCTTTGCACCTGGAAGGATGTTCTCCTTACACAACCAATACAATAATTGTATGCGGTTAAACTTTGGCCTCGAATGGAATGAAAAGTTAGATTTTGACCTCAAACGACTAGGAAATATTGTCAAATCTGCGATCTAACTATCTTTAAGCAGTAGGTCAGCTAAATTTGGTGAAATACGGCTAATCACTTTCAGTAACCTGGTCTTACCAATATAACTTTCATAACGATCTGCACTAAAATCAGCCAAAAAAGCTTTTGTCAAAGCCTCAGCAGTCATTTTACGCTTACCTCTTCCAGCTGTCATAGGAGTATCTATCAATGCTGGAATAATTTCAAAAACTTTGACCGGTGTTTGTTCCAGTTGATAGCGCAGCGTTTTGGTAAAGCTGCGAATAGCAGCTTTTGTACAGCAGTAAACAGGTGCGGATTTTTTCGGAGCTATCGCTAACCCACTACTCACGTTAACAATTGCAGGAAAATCATTATTTAAAATAACCGGCAAAAAGATCGCACAGAGTTTGATCGTTGCTGTTAAATTTACGCTGATTTCCTGTTCAATTTTAATTAAACTATATGGTTCTGATACAAATTCATAGTTATATTGAATTGCAGCATTGTTGATAAGAATGTTTAATTGGGGATAATTGTTTTGTATATAAACCGACAATGCATCAAGATCATTTGGTTGACTGATGTCGCACTGAAAAATAGCTGCTTCCGGACAGATCATTTTCAACTGATGAAGTTTAGTCATATCTCTTGCCACAATAATGACTTGATTCCCCTGTTTGTAAAATTCCTTTGCCAGCGCCAAACCTATACCTGAAGTTCCGCCGGTAATCAAGATGGTGTTCTGAGTTGTTCTCATCCTTATGTATATTATTTGTACAAAGGACGTTGCGTCCCGACACCTTTTCATTTACATAGGTAAAGAAATACTACTTGTATACCAATTTTTTACGAATGCGACTAAGCTGCGTTGCACTGATACCAAGATAAGCTGCAACGTGATATTGTGGGATCATCTGCTCTAAACCAGGATACTGTTGTTGAAAAATAAGGTAACGCTGATCTGCATCTAACAATACAATTTCAATTTCTCTACGTTCTTTATCTACAAAATACAGTTCAGCTAGTCTTCTGCTTAACCTTTCAAGATCCGGACATTCATTATACAATGCTGTAATTGAAGAATAATCTGCAATCCATAGTTTACAGTCGCAAAGTGCCTGTTGGTTAATCTGATTAACTGTTTTACTAACTAAAGACGCATAACCACCAACCATTTGGTCCTGGATAAAGAAGTGCTTATTGTATTCAAAACCCTGCTGATTTCTGTAAAAAGCCCGGATAATTCCATTCGAAAGGAAACCAACTTTTTTACTAAATTCCCCTGCTATCGCAAAGTACTCTCCTTTTTTTAAATCCGACTCGCTAAAAAGTAGATTGAGCCGTTCCCAGGTACTTTCCCGGAGCAACGAAACTGAATTCAGATATAGTTTAAGCGCTTCCAATTTACTGCTATCGGCTGTTTTTAAATCTACAATTTTTAACCTTTTTGACAGACTACGTCTCCAGATATTTTTTAAGTGATTCTCCAATGATAAACGTCCAGCCTGCAGTAAAGCTGGCGACGGCAAAGTTTGGATGATCTTTAGGAAAGCTGTCCAAGCCTTCATGGCTTAGCTTTAACCGTGTTTCCTGTTCTCCTTCTTTAAAAAGCTCCCAGCTAACGACCGAATAACCAGTGTTATGTTCAGGGTAAGTCCAGGTGTAACTGATCTTATTGGGTTCATCTACGAACAGTACTTCGCATACGTGTAGATATTGTTCTTTTTCGTCCCCTCCGGTAAACTGAAATTTGAATCCTTTTTCCGCTTTGAACTCCTCAAGTTCAAAATACCATTCTTTCATCTGATCCCTATCCGTAATTGCTTCCCAGACTTTTTCAATAGGCGCATGATATGTGCACTCTACAATCAGTGGTTTTGTTTCCATAGCATTGGTTTTATTTGAAACTATTGTAAATACAAACATATAGGATCGCATTTTGTTACACAACATGCTACTTGATGTTTTTTACCTATTTTTACCAAAATTTTGAGCAATATGCCTTTTTCATCTTTAGGTCTGTCTCCAGCTTTGCAAAAAGCACTGGAAGATCAGCACTTTACCAAACCTACTCCTATTCAACAAGCAGCTATACCAGCTATATTAAGTAAAAAAGATGTTCTTGGCATTGCAAAAACAGGTTCCGGCAAAACCGCTGGTTATGTTTTACCCATTTTAATGAATCTGCAGCAAACACCAGGTCCCAAAAACCGCCATGCAAACATATTGGTCCTGGTACCCACACGAGAATTAGCAGAACAGGTCAAAAATATTTTCCAGACTTTTAACAGGGCACTTCCCCAACCCCTTAAAATACTGGCAGTCTATGGAGGAGTTTCTATCAACCCTCAAATGATGGGTTTGCAAGGCATAAATGTGCTTGTTGCAACGCCCGGTAGATTGCTGGAACTAGTTGATGCAAATGCGGTGCATTTATCCAGTATTGAAACATTGGTGCTCGATGAAGCAGATAAGATGCTCAATTTAGGATTTAAAGAAGAGGTGAACAAAATCATTGGGTTGTTGCCAGCAAAACGCCAGAATGTATTGTTGTCTGCCACCTTAAGTAATGACCTGCAACACATCCACCAAATTTTACTGCATAACCCGGTAGTCATTAAAATAGAAGCTGAAGAAGATTCACTTGATGATATTACACAAGTTGCCTATATCGTTTCAGAAGAAAAGAAAGGTCCATTTCTACGTTACCTCATCAAACATCACGAAATGAAACAGGTACTGGTATTTGCTTCATCTGTACATCAGGCCGAGGCCATTGTTAACAAGCTTCGTAAAAACAATATTGAAGCCAGAGCCATTCACAGTAAAAAAAGCCAAGGTGCCAGAACGGATATGCTGACTCTTTTTAAATCTGGTAAGCTTAGGGTTTTGGTAGCCACTGATTTAATGGCAAGAGGGATTGATATTGATGCACTACCTTTTGTGATTAACTATGAATTACCCAGATCGCCAAAAGATTATGTTCACCGCATAGGTAGAACCGGACGTGCAGGCGCAGCCGGAGATGCCATTTCACTCGTTAGTCAGAACGAGTTACATCATTTTGAGGTTATCCAAAAGAAAATGGGTAAACAAGTGAACTTAATCGACAGTGAAAATATCCCGTGATAAAATAATCCATCTTTTTTTGTAGAAAGTCCATTTCTAGCATTGATTATTAATAGAATCTTTAGTCGGACCAATAATGTATAATCCCAGGTACATTTCTGCGACTTAATATCTATATTATCAAAAAACACACAAATGAAAAAGATCTTTTTGCCGTTCCATTTTTTAGTATTTATGGTGCTCTGCTTTAGCCTCAATACGCAAGCACAATCCCTCAAAGCTGTTGAACAAATTAACCTCTCAGGCATCTGGGCATTCCAAATAGATTCACTCGACAAAGGGATCTCTGAGAGATGGTACAATCAGAAATTAAAAGAACAGATAAAACTTCCCGGATCCATGACAACCAATGGAAAAGGTGATGAAATTACAATGAACACTCCATGGGCGGGTGACATTATTGACAAGTCCTGGTTTACCAAGAAAGAATATGCTAAATACAGACAGCCAGGAAATATTAAAGTTCCTTTCTGGCTTCAACCAGAAAAGTACTATAGAGGTGCAGCATGGTATCAAAAAACAATAAATATTCCTGCTTCATGGAAAGATAAACATATTCAGTTATTTATTGAAAGGAGCCACTGGGAAACAACTGTGTGGGTAGATGATGTAGAGATCGGTATGGAAAATAGTCTGGGCACCGCTCATTTATTTGATATCGGCAGTAAGCTGACACCGGGGGCCCACCGTTTGACCATTAGAATTGACAACAAAATCAAGTCCTTTAACATGGGAGACAATGCCCATAGTGTATCTGACCACACGCAAACCAATTGGAATGGAATGGTTGGAGAACTGAGTCTTCGTGCGAGGTCAAAAGTGTTTATTTCTGATGTACAGCTTTATCCTGACATCAAAAACAAACAGGTATTGGTAAAAGTTCAAGTGAATAATGTAACAGGCACTTCGAAGGAAGTATCATTAGATTTAACAGCCATCTCAGCGCAATCAGGAGCAGAAAAACTAAAACCTGTAACTAAAAAACTGGCACTTACCGGAAAGGAAAAAACTATAGAAATAGTCTATCCCATGGGAAGCAAACCTCTGCTATGGAATGAATTTCAGCCTAATTTATACGAGATGCGGGTGAACTTGAAACAACAAGGAGCTACAGATCGTAAGAATATATCTTTCGGAATGCGTGAATTCAAGGCTAAGGGCACACAACTGAGTTTAAACGATAAGCTTATCTTTTTACGTGGGGCATTAGACTGCGCTTCTTTTCCTAAAACAGGTTATCCCCCAACTGATGTAGCCAGTTGGACAAAAACTTTTAAAACAATAAAAGCTTATGGATTGAATCACGTAAGGTTCCACTCCTGGTGTCCGCCTGAAGCTGCATTTATCGCAGCCGACCGTCTGGGTATTCTTATACAAGCTGAATGTTCTGCATGGTCAAATGGTAGTAAAGGAGCTGTAATCGGCGATGGTTTGCCTTTAGACAAATATATCTATGAAGAAGCCGAGAAGATGGTTAAAGCCTATGGAAACCACCCTTCTTTTGTGATGATGACCTACGGCAATGAGCCAGGGGGAAAAAATATGGTGAAGTACCTGGTTGATTTTGTCAATTACTGGAAAGCAAAAGACTCCAGAAGAATGTATACTACCGCAGCCGGATGGCCCATAGAAGAAGCGAGTGATTTCCATAACAGTCCGGATCCCAGAATTCAACGTTGGGGAGAGGGCTTAAAGAGTATCATAAACAGCGAAGCGCCAAAATCAGATTATGATTTTACAAATATAATTTCCAAGTGGAACCGGCCTACCGTGAGTCATGAAATAGGTCAATGGTGTGTGTATCCAAATTTTAAAGAAATAAAAAAATATGATGGTATTCTAAAGCCAAAAAACTTTGACATTTTTAAAGACAAGCTGGCTGAGACTGGACTTTCGAAGTTGGCAGATAGTTTTTTTATGGCATCTGGAAAACTACAGGCATTGTGTTACAAAGCTGATATTGAAGCAGCATTACGTACTCCTGGCTTCGCGGGCTTTCAGCTTCTGGGTTTAAATGATTTCCCTGGTCAGGGTACAGCACTTGTTGGTGTTTTAGATCCGTTCTGGGAGTCAAAACCTTATGTTACTGCTGCCGAATACAGCCAGTTCTGTAGCCCCGTTGTACTTTTAGCCAGACTACCCAAAATGGTTTACACTAACAATGAGGAATTAGTTGTACCAATAGAAATTGCGAACTTTGGTCAGGCACCTATAAAAAATGCATTGATTACCTGGGCTCTGGAGTCGGAAAGTGGAGAAAAACTATTTAACGGAAATTTTAAAAGCGAAAGTATCGCTATCGGAAATGCCATAAAAATAGGTACCATTACACAAGCATTGGGAGCGATAAAAAAAGCACAACGTGTTATTTTAAAAACGACCATAGGAAGCAATACAAATACATGGGATTTGTTCATTTATCCGAATGAAGTCGCCTCAACACCTAAAGATATATTGCTTGCCCAAACATTGGATGCGAAAGCCATTGAAACACTTAATCAGGGTGGCAAGGTATTACTTACGCTTAAAAAGGGATCTGTAAAACCTGAGATGGGCGGAAACATACAGATCGGATTTTCAAGCATATTCTGGAATACAGCGTGGACTGCCGGACAGGCACCAACGACTTTGGGTATTTTATGTAACCCGAAACATCCTGCACTGGCCAGCTTTCCAACTCAATACCATAGCAATTGGCAATGGTGGGACGGAATGTCTCATTCCAATGCAATCAAACTTAGTGAAGTTGCAGAAGATCTGAACCCAATAGTAAGGGTGATCGATGATTGGGTAACTGCACGCTCTTTGGGCCTGGTATTTGAATGTAAAATAGGCAAAGGCAAGCTGATCGTTTCGGGCATCGACTTACTTACAAATCAGGATAAACGACCAGAGGCAAGACAATTACGCCACAGTCTCGAAAAATACATGAGCGAAAATAACTTTAACCCGACACATTCCGTAACATTGGAAAAAATACAGCGACTATACAACTAACAAAAAAACGCAGGCCATGATTACTAATCATGGCCTGCGTTTTTTTGTTCCCTATTTTATTCTGGTTACTTCTTCAATGCGATAAGCTTTTACACCTTCCGGCATTTCCCAACGCAATTCCGAACCCTGACTATAACCAACCATTGCCACTCCAATTGGAGATAAAATAGAAATGGTATTGTGCTTGTTTCTCGCCTTTGCCGGTGGAACAATGGTATAGGTAAACTCCTGACCTGATTCCAGTTCCTTTACACGAACTATCGTGTTTACGGTAACAACATCCGCAGGAAGATCCTTATTAAGGATTTGCCTCGCACCACGTAATTCTAACTCTAATTTTTCCTGGTTATACTTACTCAATTTTCTTCTTCTGATATGGTCTTTTAAAAGGTCGAATATTCCCGTTGATAATACAATTGATGTCGTCATAATGATTTAATTTTTAATGATATATTATTTTGATTTGATTATTAAACTGATAAATAAGCTTGCCCCAGGCTGTCTGACCGAGGCCAACTACTCAAAATCCTTAGCTCCTGAGTATTTTGTAGTTTCATATTTTTCATCTAAAATTTTATTCATAAACGACTCCCAATAGCTGGCTTTCTGCTCAAGCTTACTTCTCATCCATTTGTAATCCCTGAATTTGTTGTAAAACGTTATGGTTAACGGATGCTTCCCATGGTCTTCATAATTAACTTCCAATTGAATGCTAAGCCTTTTTTTGATGAGTTTACATTCTCCAACATCATTCATATCCACAATCTGAATAATATTGTTCCCGAGATCGATGAACAACATTTTATTCTTCTGTGTATCGAACCCTAATGTTTTATCCTGAAAATGATCGGTAACAGAAAGTTGCATCTTGTTGCTTGCTGCAACTTGCTTAGGGAACCTATCTAAACGCTCCCCATTGTTTGCTTTCCACTTCCCTATATTTTTAACCAGATAGATGAAGAAAAACAGAAAAAACAGCCCAATAGAAAATACAATATGATCAGACATAAAGAAATAATTAAATGCCCGTATAGCAGATAACAGCCACAGGTTTAATGAATTGAAATAATAATTAGAAGAAAGCTACCCCAGACCTGTTAAAAAGGCTGGGTCTAATTAATAAAGTCTTTACTGCTTTTAAGAAAAGAATCGCCCAACGAGGATTGCAGGGCAAGAAAACGATTAAACATAGCTTTAGCCACTCGCAACTGTTGTGCAAATTGGCTGGCAGATACTATATTTAATTCTTTATACGGATTCATTAGTTTATAAAGGTAGCCCTTATTAACAAGATATAAAAATATAACCTGCTATACCTATATATTATTGCAATATTATGCCAAACGAAATCATATGGGTTTAATTCATTACAACCGATTAAATTCCTTTAAACACTTTAGGAATTAAAAACCTTAAACTCAAAACTATTTTGCTTTTTAACTGTAATTATTAAACCTAACTCTTAATATTTTATATCATGAAAAGAAAAAGTTTACTAACAGCAGCTCTGCTTACTTTTTTAATGATGCAGGCTTGTCAAAGTCCGGAACGTAGGGCAGCAAAAGTTCAATCGGCACCAATTGACTCGGCTTTGGAAAAAGATATTATTACCGATACAACGGGGATAAGCAGAGGTGCGGGGATATCTGTGTTTATGACTGAGGCCGCTACCGAAGGGATGATGAAATTAGAACTAGCAAAAATAGCTGTACAAAAAGCTACAAACCCTAGAATTCAGAAGTATGCTAAAATGGTTGTAAAAGATCACGAAAAAATTGGAGAACGTTTGAAAAAACTTGCTGAGGACAAAAAAATAACGTTACCCACCACCCTACCACAGGCAGACCTGAACCACCTTGATGAACTGCGAAAAATGCCGGCAAACGATTTTGAAAAGCATTTCGTAGACATGATGGTAAAGGGGCATAAAAAAATTCTGGATCTTTATAAGGCAGCAACTACATCAGGTGATACTCCCCTGGAAAGATTTGCCCGGAGTAATTTGAGTAAACTTGAAGCACATTACAAAGGCTCAGTATCTCTTGACAAAAAGCTATACAAGCATTTTTAAGGCTTTCTTAAGGTTATTTTTAACCTGATTGATATCTTTCCATAACTCTCCAATCTCCTTTAGCCGTTTTGTCATATTAAAGATATCAAAATTCTGAATGCTCAAACCTTCTTTAACCTCCTCCCACTTCAGGGGGCTGGAAACTGTAGCACCTGGCTTTGGCCTTACCGAATAAGGCGCTGCTATAGTCTGGCCCCTCCTATTCTGCAAAAAATCAAGATAGATCTTTCCTTTACGCTTAGCAGGGCTGCGCTCCAAACTGGTTGTATCAGGATGTTTTTCAAAAATAAGCTGCCCTATATAATGAATAAATTCCTTCGTAATATCGTAGTCGTAACGCTGACCAACGGGAATAAAAATATGCAGTCCCTTAGAACCTGAAGTTTTAATAAACGATGTGATACCAATTTTATCCAGTATTTTTTTCGCCGTCAAAGCAACAGCAATTGCTTCGTTAAAATCAATGTCATGCGGATCAAGATCGAGGACTGCGAACAAAGGATTTTCCGGCTTTTTATAAGTACTTAGCCATGGGTTAATCTCTATGCAGCCAAGGTTTGCCATCCACAACAATGTCGCTTCATCATTACATACCAGGTAATCAATATCTTTGTCATTGCTTTCAGAATGTAGCGGTGCATACTTTATCCAGGAAGGGATTTTATCCGTATCCAGGTCCTTTTGAAAGAAACCAGGCTTTGTTATCCCATTGGGATGGCGGTTAAGCGATAAAGGCTTATCTTTTAAATATGGCAAAATAAAAGGGGCAACCGACTTATAGTAATCAATCAACTGTCCCTTGCTTATTTTTTCCTTTGGCCAATACAGTTTTGTTAAATTAGTTAGTGCTACTTTTTTCCTTCCAAATTGTTCTACTTTTTCTGTTGCCATATTCTTCTTTTGTTTAAGAGACTCCAATTTATCAACGACCTCGATAACAACTTGCTCTTGTGTTTTATCTACCCGCAACCCTTTAAATACAGGATGACGCAAATGCTGGTCGGCTGTCCATTCCGAATAGCTAACCTCACAAACCAATGAAGGCTTGAGCCAGATAAAGCTTTTTTCTTTAGGTATTGCTTCCTGAACCGGTTTGTTTTTACGGATTAAGGGTTGCATCTGTTTATAAATAGACTGGAGACTATCCTCACTGTAACCTGTTCCACAATTACCTATATAAACAAGCTCATCCCCATCATTGATGGCCAATGCAAGGGCACCAAAGTATTTCCTTTCTCCGGCTGGTTTTGAATAGCCAATTATGACGGCTTCCTGTGTTTGCTGAAACTTAAACTTTAACCATGACTCCGAGCGTTTGCCACTTAAATAAGTACTATTACTATTTTTTGCTATAATTCCTTCCCAGTCTGCTTTTCTGGCTTCTTCAAATAACGCCTTCCCTTCTTCAACTATATGTTTACTATAAACAATTAGCGGATTACCTAATTTACCAATAATCTTGTTTAACAGCTCTTTACGCTTTACCAACGCCATTTGACGGAGGTCGTGACCATTTAACGATAAAAGATCAAACACCCAAAACCTGAGGTCAGCACCTGTCATCTGTTCATTATAATGTTGGAGCAACTGAAAGCTGGTCTTCCCTTGTTTATCGAATACTATGAGCTCACCATCAATTACGGCATCCATTTCCAACTTCATTAAAGCGTTTACCACAACTTCATAATTTGCACTAAAATCAATCCCATTTCTTGAAATCAGTTTTACTGCGCCATTAGCTGTCGTAAAAGCCAAAGCTCTGTAACCATCCAGTTTTCGTTCATATACCCAATCCGGATCGTCAAATACAGAGGCCGACAATTTTGCCTGCATTGGCGCATAGTTATCCCTGGCCTTTTTTTGGGGACGGTCGGAAGGCTCATCATCTACCGATTTTTCAAGAGCAGTTTTCTTACTTTTCTTTTTAAAATCCCACCCGGATTTCTTTATCGCAGCAGATACCAGATCTTCAGCATTAAATTTTTTCCTAACCGCATATTTGTCATCATGCTTGATCAACAACCAGGCATTTTGTTCAGAACTTTTAAGCTTTACCAAAGCAAATTCACCCTTTAAGATCTTTCCTTTCAACTTAAATTTCAGGTTTCCATTCTCCAAGCCACTTCTCAGGTCTTTTTCCGTTCCCTTATCCAGGGCAGTGTAGGTACCTGCGTCAAAAATGTTAACTACGCCTCCACCATAATTCCCTGCCGGTATCTCACCTTCAAATGTTCTGTAATCATATGGATGATCTTCAACCATCATCGCCAAACGCTTATCAGCCGGATTTAATGAAGGACCTTTCGGAACCGCCCAACTTTTAAGCACACCATTCATCTCCAGCCTGAAATCATAATGTAAATGAGAAGCGTGATGTCTTTGCACGACAAAACTCAAGGCTTTACCTTTTGCTTTACCGACAACAGGCTCCTTAGTTTTAGTAAAATCCCGTTTTTGTCTATATTTATCCAACGACATCGCTCAACACATTAAATTTTATCAGGCTCTTTTATTCAAGCTTTCCATCAGCTGTTCATATAAATCATCGCTGGTTGCCTTTTTAGGTGTGATTTTCTTGACTGTTGCACGCTTTCCTTTTGCTTTAGCCTTAATAATTTTCAGCAATTCTTTACTGTAATCATTTTTAAAAGCATCAATATTAAATGAACTGGTATATTGTTTTATGAGCGCCAGACCTACCTGTAATTCTTTTGGATTAATATTTATCGCCTCCTTAAGTTGTACTTCAGTGGTATCTCTAATCTCTTCCTGAAACCTGATTTTGGTAATTATGATGATATCATTCATGGGGTGAATCACACAAAGGTGCTCAGTATTTCTCAATACAAAACGTGCGATACCAGCCATTTTTGATTTTCCCAATGCTTTAAGCAATAATGCATATGCTTTTTTCCCCTGAGGTTCAGGCTGACTGTAATAAGTCGTTTCATAATATATAGGATTAATCTCCGCTATATTCACAAAATTCTCGATCTCTATCAGCTTCGTTTTTTCAGGTTTTACTTCTTCAAAATCATGGTCATCCAAAACGATGTATTTATCGTTTAAGAGATACCCTTTTACGATATGCTCATATGGTACTTCCTTATGCGTATTTTCATTAATTCTTTTGAATCTGATATTGGAATGATCCCTTCCATCCAGCATATCAAGATCAAGTGAACTGCTCTGCACCCCGGAAAACAGTTTTACAGGTATGTTTACCAAACCAAAACCAATTGCACCTTTCCATATTGATCTCATATTCCAACCGTTTAAGTAAACCACAAATACGTTATCTACATTAAGAACAAGCAGTCTCCCAAAAGGTTCACTAAAATATTTTCTTCCAACTGTAGCAAATCTGAAGGTTTCTGCGTCTATGTAGAAATTATCTAACATATGTCAGAAGAATTACATCGGGAAATTTCAAAAACCCCTTCAAGTCCTGTTATGGATGCGTCATTAATTTCGGCGTTAACAGCATTATGTTTCCAGGAGGAAAGCATTGTAAAATCGGACCTGCTTTTTGTTTTCGGATCAAATGTTCAACACAGGGAAATTGCGCATATCATTAGATACATGCTGGACAGGGAACTTGCAAACCAGGTTTTAATTACCGGAGGAATTGCGAATTACAACGGGTCTTTCTATAAAAAACAAGCTGAATCTGAACAGATCAAATCCTATATCCCACTTGAAAAGTATATGAATAAAAAAATATATACTGAAAAGAAGTCGAAAAATATCATTGAGAATATCATTGAGGCAAAGAAAATTGTAGACTTTGAAAACATCAACAGTATGACCTTTTTATCGCATTCTTATGCGTCAACAAGAGCAGCCCTTTCCTTAAAGAGATTTTTTCCTAATGTTCAGTTACACTGTATTCCCTTACCGCTACCTACTGATTTCCTGAAATATCCGGTCAGCAGACCAATGTGGTCTAAAACAGAATATGGAAGAAAACTTGTGTGGGGAGAGTACTTAAGACTGCAAACTTATGGATCCCGGGGAGACTTCCCTATTGAGGACATCCGGGATGCTCTTGATCAGGTTAAGAGCCTATCTGAACAAAAATCTCTATCCGTAGCATAAACACCTTATAGTTATTCAATAAGATTAGCATAGTTGTGAACTTTTATCTATTTTAGCTAAAACGAACCAAATCAACTACATACTACGCTAGCAGTATAACGCTTAACCCTATTATGACTATCACATGCTGAAAATGGACACCATGCTAACAGCGAACAATCCCCGGCAATTGCCTAATAAGAATGGCTATATCCAAAATGGAAATAACGACGTTTTTCTTGAAGTCCATGGCCCATCCAGCCATATGCGCGTTCATAAAATCTGGCGCTGGGTCCTGGCTGCAATTTTTGTTTTAGGTAAGGTATTTCTCGGCTTTGCTATTTTTTATTACCTGGAAAGTAAACAGGCAGAAGCACAAATTCACGAACTAAAAATGGAATTGATGCAAATTAAAAAAAGATAACAACAACAAAGCCCATGCATAAAAAACATGGGCTTCGTTGTTGTTAAATAAGGGATGTAACTATTCTGGCCTCATGGTTACAGTAACCACGTTATTAGGTTTTATCACTTCGGCAATGAGTGCTTTTAGCTCAGCCGTATCTATCTCATTCAATATCTTTTCAGCATCCTTGTCATTATCTATTCCATTATTAGTCGCATAAGTAAACAGTATATAATGCCAATAGTTATTACTGGTTAAACGTTGAATCCGTCCTTTATTCATAAACTCGCGGCTTTTTTCAAGATCTGTTGCATCTATACCTTCTTCAGATAGCCTTTTAAGTTCCTGGTGAACTACTTTCGTTAGCTCATCCATTAACTTAGGATCTGTTTCAAAAGAAACAATCAGTTGGAGTTTCGAAACAGGTTGTTCTACAATAGAAGCCTCAGTCATAGTCGAATAAATACCTGAACGTTCGTCTCTAAGTAACTTATTAAAACGGATATCCATTATCCCTTGCAATAACCGCATTCCCATTGAGCGTCTGAACGAATATGGTGCCTCAGTGGTGTATTCAATAAATGTAGTTGCTTTTGGCGTCTCCATTTTTTGTTTAAAATCAATGGTTACCGGTCCCTTAGGATTACGTTTGCCAACATCACGCCATTGATCTTTACGATGAGTGCCATTAAGGCCACCAATGTATTTTTCAATTAAAGGCTTTGCTTTAACCAGGTCAATAGCACCGGTTAGCACGAATACGAAGTCAGCCGGATTGCCAAATGACTCTTTATACAATTCTTTAATACGGTTAAAATCAACCTTGTCAATATCATTTGGCTCAAGAATTAAATTGCTGGCCCTAAAATGACGGTTACTTCTAATATAGGTTACACTATCCTGTAAAGCAGAGAAAGGGTTTTTCTTACGTGAGACCAAATTTTCCTTAGTTTTTTGCATATCTACTTTAAAAGCTTCTTCATCGAAACGAGGCTCAGTAAAATACATATACACCAGTTTTAGCATGGTTTCGTAATCAGATGGTGTAGTTGAGCAATCAAAAGTTTCAGACAATTCCGATAAAAATGGTGTCACATATACGATTTTACCTGACAGTGCATTACTTAACTCATTAGAGTTTAATGAGCCCACTCCCGATGTCATCAATGCACTGGTCATTAACCTTGCAGAAAAATAATCTTTGTCGTTCATAACCGAATGCCCTCCCTTATTGTAAACACTCATCAGTACTTCATCTTTTTTATGTGTAGTGGGTAACACATATACTTTTGCGCCGTTAGATAAAGTCCACAAAGTAGCACCAAAAGCAATTTTCTTTTCACCAACTACCTTTCCCGGTTTCGGGGCAATCTTTGGTTCAAGCTTAGCCACAGCTTTTTCTTTGTACTTTTCAACGGATAAAGCGGACATACCTGCCAACTTCTTGACAACTAAATCACGTGAAGGAATACCTGCGGCATCATCAGTTGAAGTCACCGCAGTTACAATCACATTTTCATCGGTAAACAAACCTTTCAACATAGCGTTGGCCTGTTCCAGCGTTATCTCGTCCAATACCTTGTTAAATAACTTAAACGAAGCTTCTGCACTCAGCATCGGTGTATTTTCCAAAAAGTTATTCATGTAACTTTCAATGAATGAACCGTTTGTTTTTTTGTCTTTTTCCAGGTAACTGCGCTCCAGTCTACGTTTAAAATTAGCTTTAACCAGCGTCAGCTCCCCCTGTGTAAAGCCATACCTTTTAAACCGTTCGGTTTCTGCAAGCATCATGTCAAATGCAGGCATGATGTTGCTTACACCTGGTTTTATATCTGCCGAAACACTAAACACATCCCTATCAGCCACAAAAGAACTAAATCCATATTCCAGTCCCTTTATAGCAAAATCTTTTTTATGGGATAACTCTTCCCAGCGACTGTTCATCATCGCTGTGATTACAGCATATTTGTATCCTCTGGTATAAACATCAGCCAATTGTCTGTCTTCCCATTTAGACTGAGGGTGCTTAAACAATATACTGATTGAAGATGATGAAGCTTCTTTATCACTGTATGTACCATAAATAAGTTCTTTATTATCAGGCAAAGGATAAGCTACTTTCGGTGCAGGGTTTACGGCTTTGGGTAATTTAGAAAAGATCGCCTTGACTTTTGCTTCCATCGCATCTATATCGAAATCACCAACAATAGCAACGGCCTGCAAATCTGGCCTATACCATTTTTTGTAAAAATCGATCAGCTCCTGATGCTTAAATGTTTCAATAATCTTCATTTCACCAATTACACTTCGGCGGGCATATTTCGAATCTTTAAATAAATAGGGAGCTAGTGCCTGATTTATCCGGTGACCTATTCCTCCCCGCGATCGCCATTCTTCCTTAATTACACCACGCTCGGAATCCACGTCATCCGGACTGGCCGTAATAGATGAGGACCAGTCTGACAGCACCAACAAACAAGTATCTATAATCCCTTGTCTGCTGATAGGCACCTGGTTGATCATATACCTGGTATAATCAGTAGTAGTAGCAGCATTCAGGTTGTCGCCAAACTTAACGCCTATTTTTTCCATATAACTGGTCATGGATTTCCCTGGGAAATGTGCAAGTCCTTTAAACGCCTGATGCTCTAAAAAGTGCGCAAGCCCGTCCTGGTTATCTTCTTCCTGGATAGCGCCTATGGAATGAAAGATCTGAAAATCCGCATATCCTTTTGGATAATTGTTATGACGGATATAATAAGTTAAGCCATTTGGGAGCTTTCCAACCCGTACTTCGGGGTCTTTTGGTAAAGAAGCCTCCGATTTAATTTGGGAATAAGCGCTCAGGCCACTCATAGTCATGAGCAGCAATGCTAAAATTGATTTCATTTTTTTGTGTTTTTTAAATAGTTAGTTAAGTATCCAATCTGGGTTAAACTTTGATGCCGCTGGCCATATCTGACGTAAATAATCATCGCTGTTAGGCTGTAAAGTATATTCTTTGCCTTCAGCTACATGCTTAATTACTTTTCTAAACCTTGGGTCTTTATTCAGGCGTTTTAAATCAGGAATCCTGTTGCCGGTAAAAGCAAGTTCTCTGCGTCTTTCCTCCAAAACAAAACGCAATATCTTTTCCTGATCATTGTCAAAATCAGCTAAAGTAAATACCTTATAAACTGCTGGGTTAATGCGGTTCTTTCTTAATTTATTGACATCATCCAGTGCGCCCTGCTTATCATTTGCGCGCACCTTGCATTCCGCACGGGTAAGGTAAACTTCCGGTGTACTCAGTGCATTGTTAAAGAAATCACCACGCAAGTAAATCTTTACACCAGCAATAGCCATATAATTAAACGGTGGAGCTGGTGGCCAGCCATTTGCATAATAGAATGTCCAGCGACGGTCATCATTGGTAAATAAAGCAGTTAATTCCGGCGAAGCACAAACATCCATCCCTAAACCAAAAGGTCGTAGAAAATGACGGGACGTAAGTGTTTCAGGATGATATTGCCCATCGGGGATATCTGTCCAGCCGATTGGTGCTCCCGGTACATATGGAAATGGGGGTGGTCCTGGAATAATCACTTTATAATTATTCATATCTGCAAGGGTACTGTACAAAGCCAATGATTGGTTTGCATTTTCAAGCGCCTTTCCATACTCGCCCATGTATAAATAAACCCGGCTCAACAGGGCATATCCCGCAGCTTTATTGGATCTGAATTTGTGTATTTTACTTTTTTCAGGTAACCATTTAATCGCCTCTTCGAGATCCAGAATAATTTGGGCATAGACTTCCTTCACCGTGTTGCGACGGTGTTTTGCACTGATATCAGCAATCATTACCAATGGCACCCCTGGATCGGTAGCTGCCGTTGACGCATCATAATGTCTTGCATATACATTTACCATTAACAGATGCTCCAATGCACGTCCAAACAACCCTTCTGCTTTTACACTTCTTTTGTAGTTTTCTTCACCATCTTTTGCATCCATAATGTTATTGATGACGGTATTGAAATAGAAAATACGTTTATAAGTTTCACTCCATAAAAAGTCGTTTTCACCTTCATCAAATACATTCTTATTAAAAGTATAAATGCGTCTGCCGTTTAACTTTTGTTTCTGAAAAAGTCCATGAGGCTGCCCTTCAGGCAAAAAAGCATCATCGGTTAACAGGTCAAGAAAGTAATCGCTGTAACTTGCTACTGTGATCTCATTCAGCATATTTTCATAATCCTCCACAGTATTGGGAATCAATTGCCCCTTTGGTACTATGTCAAGATAATTCTTACATCCTGCAAACGAAGTCAGGATCAATACAAATAATAAATATTTAAATTTCATGTTCTGCAGGATTAAAAGTTAACGTTCAAACCAAACGAATACACAGGAGTTACCGGCAATGTTCTTTCAGAATAAATACTGGATTGCGCATAAGCTTCAGGATCTAAGCCCTTGTCATTTCTAAACCATTTAAAAGGATTTTGGACCTGGAACATTAGATTAGCATGGAGTTGGTCAGTTCTCTTTTTGAACAACAATTCACTAAGATCATAACCGAGTGTAATACTTCTGATTTTAATATAATCCGCTTTTAAAGTATTGATACTTGCAGCATACCACAACGATGAAAAATATGAACTGGCATTTCCATTTACATCGGGTGCCGGCATCATACCGGGTATTTTCTCATCTCCGGGCTTACGCCAGAAATTCATGGCCCTGCGATCTATATTTTGGGAAAAATTACGATTCGAAAGTACTTGTGGCACAGCATCTCTAAATACATTTCCCCCGTTGGCAATTAATGATACGTTCAGACTTATCTTTTTATAAGCGAATGAATTTTGTATACCTATTGTATAAGTAGGCCTTAAGGTACCTGCATATTCCAGTCCGTTGATATCTGTCATATTCGCCACATAACCTCCCTGTTCATCGTAATTTTTCACAACGTTTCCGTCTTTATCATACACCAGCACTGTACCATTTGTTGGATCCAACCCAGCCCATTTAAAATTAAACAGACTACTCATTGGATAACCTAACTTTTCAATTCCGTCCCCTGAAGTATAACCATAAACAGTGTTGTGCTGCGTATTAATTTCAGTCATCTTATTTTTATTATAACTGAAATTTAAACGCGTATTCCAGATAAACTGCCCATGTCTGATATTTACCGTATTTAATCCGAGTTCAAAACCACGATTATATAAGCTGCCATAATTAATCAATGCAGATTGGAACGAATTTGTCGGATCAATATCTCTATAGCCGAGCAAATCTGTTGTTTTACGTCCGTAAAGGTCTATACTTCCCGATATACGATCTCCAATCAAAGAAAAATCGAGTCCAACATTGGTTACCGCAGTACGCTCCCACCTCAAAGTTTTATTGGGTGGCGATGTAATACGGGTAGCCATTGCACCAGCTTCCGGATTATAGATGATATCTGCCTTCAGATAAGGGCCAACAGCTTTGGCTACATTTCCGTTTAAACCATAGGTAGCGCGCAGACTAAGGTTATTTATCCATTTAATGTTCTTCATAAATGATTCCTTAACAATTTGCCAGCTTGCCCCCACACTCCACAGTGGTAAATGGCGATATTTAGGATCTGTTCCAAACAAGTTAGAGTCGTCAATTCTTACACTCCCGGTAAAGTTATACTTACCATCGTAGCTATGTCCAACATTGGCATACACAGAGACAAACCGATCTTCAGGAGCCGAAAAATGATTGTATTGGGCTTCATCATAACGAAAATCACCATTTAAGCCTTCCGTGCCTTTAATCAGCGCTAAACTATCCGCATTAACAGGTACATATTTTAAATTCGTGTCATCATATCCCATGCGATGTACGGAAGTTGAAGTACTGACCACCCGTCTTTGCTCTACCCCCATTAATGCCGTGGTATGGTGTTTCGGTGCGACTTCCTTGTCAAAATTAGCCTGTGCACGAGCCGTATATCCAGTCCAGTCTCCTCTAGTCTCATAAATCTGTCCACCATAAGGCACTTGTCGTTTTCCATCTACTACTGTAGTTGCTTCATTTACCATATTCCTCACCAGAAAGGAATTCTTCTTATAATAGCTTTTACTATAGTTACTGCCATTTTCTATCTGATATTGAAGTTGAAGCGATAAGCCATCCATCAGTTTTGCTTTCAAATTACCATTAAACCGTAAGTAATTTGATCTACCCGTGCCTTCATACTGGTCTATTTCCCGCAGTGGATTATAACTTTCGTCCAACATGCCCAGTCCTTTCAAACGATTAATTTCGTAATCTGATTTGCGATAGTTCCAATTGCTGATTGCCCCATTTTCATCCTTCAGTACCTCATAAGGCATTGCCGACCGATAATATCCCAATCCGTTGATAGCTGCACTTTTCGATTTACTCAGATTTGCATTTGCACCTAAGCCAAGTTCCAGCCATTTTTTTATATTAATGTAATCAAGCAAACCCAGGTTCACTTCATCACTGTTACCTCCTTTTGCATATCCTCTGTTACCAATATAGTTTAATGATACCCGATAAGTATTGATGTCATTACCACCATAACTGGTCACATAGTGTTGTTGTTTAATCGACTGCTGTAGCAAAAGATCTTTAATCTGTGCCTTGTTGTCCAGGCCCCTTAAGCGGTTTAATGTTGTGGTCAGCTGTGCGTCAGTCAACGTCCCTTCTTCATGTGAATACAAGGCTTCCAGTGCCTTTGGCATAGCCGAACGTTTCAGATAATCACTATAAACTGGATGCCCCAGATTAAATAGTTCCTCCTGCAGATCAACAGTCTCTTTCGAGTTCATAAAATTATAATAACTCATGTCGGGTAGAGGTGTAATAAACAAATTGCTATTTACAGCTACTTTTGCTTTTCCTGAAGTACCTTGTCTGGTTGTAATCACAATTACACCATTTGCGGCCCTACTCCCATAAATTGAAGCGGCTGCTGCATCCTTTAATATCGTAATGCTTACCACATCAGCAGGGTTAAGGAAATTAATGCTCCCTTCGTAAGGAAAACCATCCACAACATATAAAGGTGACTGGTCTCCATAAAGTGTAGACACACCTCTGATGTTTACATTACCATTTTTCATAAACAACCCAGGTACCGAACCTTCTATCCTTTGTATCAGATTGGTTTCCATCCTACTTTTCAGTACACTTTGCGGTACCGTACTAAAAGAGCCCGTAACCCGTTCTTTAGGTAAAGTCTGGTACCCCGTACTCACCATTACCTCCTCCAGTGCACTACTTGCCGGAACCAGCCGTATGTTAGAAAGATCCGCGTTCGCCTTAACTTCTCTCGTTTCGTACCCCAGGAAAGAGATAAGTAACGTTGCATTTTCATCTACATTTGTAAATTCAAACACTCCATTTTCATTGGTCATTACCACCCTGTTGCCATTTTTAATTCTGATAGATGCGCCTGCCAAGGGGTTTGCATTTTCATCCAATATCCTCCCCTTTACAGTGATAGCCTTAAAATATCCACGGATCATGTCAAGAAGTGTCTCTTCCTTCCGTTTAATCACTACCGTTTTATCCTTAATAGTATAGGTAAAATTCTGTCCTTCCATTAAGGTGTTTAATGCCTCCCTCAGACTTACTTTATTTAGTTTAACGTTTACCCGTTTGGCATCTTTCAGCATCGGGGTATTGTAAACAATATAATAACCACTTTGAGCTTCCAATGCAGTAAACACATCTTTTAATGAAGCATTTTTTTCTGATAACGTAATTCTTTGCGCATACGAGGAAGCCGTAACCTGCATACAGGCCATGGCAATAAAAAAAGCGATAAGGTTAATTCGCATAATTATTTTCCGAGAGCATTTTATCCACACACGCGATTTTTGGTCGACATGTATGGCATGTTGGTTCACAGTATAAGAATTCATACTTTTGTTTGGTCTGGTTGTTCAATCGATATATTAGTTCAAGCAATATTTTGAGTAAAGCCAGATATAGATCAGGTTCCGATTCGCAGTCGGTTCCTGATTATTTTATTCTGCTTCACCGTTATTTTTGTAATGTTTATGGCATAACGATGATCCTCCTTCCTTCTATTTTAAACTCTATGGCCCCTGTTAATTGCAAAATATGAAGGACTTCCGAAACGTTACTGTAACGGGAAACTTTCCCATTAAAAATCTTATCCGTCATTTTCCCTTCATACTGTATATCTACATCATACCACCTGGATACTTTCTTTAAAATACGCTCAATGTTCTCGTCATTAAATTTGAAATAGCCATTTTTCCAGGCTACAGACTCTTCTATATCGGCAGCTCCTATTTTTAATCCATTGTAAGACATCAACGACTGCTGCCCGGGCTTAAGTACAATATCTTTTCCAGCAACAGTACCATTAATTCGTACACTTCCCTCCAGCAAAGTCGTTTTAATAATCGCTTCATCAGCATAAGCGTTCACATTAAAATGTGTACCCAATACCTGTAGTTCCTGCATACCAGACTTCACTTTAAACGGTCTGTCCGGATCTTTTGCTACCTCAAAATAACCTTCACCCTTAAGCTCTACTGTACGTTCGTGTCCGGTAAATACTGCCGGATAACGCAAAGATGAAGATGCGTTGAGCCATACCTGGGTACCATCAGGTAATTTAATCTGATATTGCCCGGCTCTGGGTGTTTCTATGGTATTGAATAGATTAGCATCACGCTTATTACCTGATTTTCCAACCACATTATAAATCAGCTGTCCATCTTTGGTTTTAGTGATACTTATACCAGCTTGCTTAGCCACTTCTCCGTTAATCGCATCAGTAAGTGATATTTTTGAGCCATCAGCCAAAGTTAAAAATGCTTTGTTCCCTCCAGGTTTAATATCATTGGCAAACTGTTGCTGCTTATTTGTAGCCTGAAAATTACTATAAAAATAAAGGCCGGCACTCATGCAAATCAAAACTGCGGCAGCCACTCCAATTAGCCGCCAGCTGTAAGTTTTTACCGGGTTAATAACTATTTTATGAAAAGGGAATGCCTGATCAAGCTCGTTTAATGCAGCAGCAAAATCATCATTATCCTTTAAAGAAGGATTTAATTTTGCCTGATGATTGTACCAGCTTTCCAGATCAGCCTGCTCTTGCGGACTAAGCTTACCCTGGCTATATCGGTCTAAAAGTTCTTTTGCTTCTTTAGTTTTCATCAGTATATAATGTTCTTTTATCAATTATGAAGCGATCATAGTCAATGCTCTCTTCTTACACCTAAAAGAAAATAATCCCCTTTATATAGGTAAGACGGACAAGTAAGAACCTGGTAGTACTGTGAATTAAAAAAAAGTAAATAAAATATTAATTTTAAGTCTGAGAATCTTTATCGCCTTGCCTACCTGCTTTTTAACAGTCTTATCAGAAATCTTTAGTTGGATGGCGATTTGTTTGTGGGAAAGATCCTGTTGCCTGCTCAACTCAAATACTTCCCGCATTTTAGGAGGCATCAAACTGATTTCGGTTTCAATTATGGTCTTAAGTTCTTTTTCCCGGATCTGGTTATCCGTTACCGACTCTCCGCTATCTATAAAATCCTGCAGGCTATCCGTATACCTGGAAACAACTTTGTGATGGGCAATAACATCCAAAATCCGGTTTCTCGTTGCCCCATATAAATAAGCCGAAAGTGTTGTTTTAATGACTAGGTTTTCCCTGCTTATCCAGATCGCCGCAAAAAGCTCCTGCACCACATCCCTTGCATCCTCTTTGTTCTGGATCATACGGTAAGCATGAAGATATAAAACGCCTTTATATCGATTGTAGATTTCAGCAAATACAGCCTCATTGCCCGACTTTAACAAGCCTGCTAACTCATGATCTGAAAAGCTGCTATATGATTCCATGAAACCTAAACTGCTGATTTTTTACGTCACCTGACCAGGAAAAAACCTGAGGCTAACATCGTAAATCTAAATAATTTAATTTATAAACTATCTTTTTAAACAGATATTCTCTACTATTAAACAACAAGAACTTAGTCTAAATTGTCCATAAAAAAATGCCTTACTTAAACCGTTGAGTTTCGGAATAAATAAAGCATTTCTCAAAATGAGATTTACAGATTTATTTTTTTGCTGGTGAAAGCGAAAGTATGTATTTCACCATTTTCTTGGCATCAACCAGAGTAACATTCGGATGTGCAGCCATAGGGATTTGCCCCCATACTCCGCTACCTCCTTTAATTACTTTTCCAGCTAACAATGCAACATTTGCATCCGTAGCTGGATATTTTTTACCAATTTCTGCGTATGATGGGCCTACCAATTTACCATCAGGCTTGTGGCAAGCGAAACAATCTGACTTAGAGATCAGCAATTTACCTGCTGCTACATCTTTTCCCTGATCTTTAGACTGACTTTTAGCTACTCCGCTAACGAATATTCCGATAGCCAAAACGCTTGAAAAAATTAAAGTTCTTTTCATTGTGTGTGTAATTAGGATTATGTGTCGGGCTAAAATTAAAATATTTATAAATACTAAGGCAATATATTTGTAAATATTTTTATTTTTTTAAAAAGTCTGACCCAAAAATCCTATCCCACAATGCTGATGTTACCCCGTATCCCCTCGTCGAATCGTCGTAATGATGTAACATGTGGTGTTGCTTGATTTTCTTCCATATACCATTTTTAAACTGTGCGTGGTGCAACATATAATGTGTCATATCATAAAACAGATACCCCAGTATAAAGCCCGCAAAAAATCCGTCCAGTAAGTTTACTGGCAACATCCATTTGAAAAGAAAATAAAATGCAGCTGCCAGCGGAATACTTGCTGATGGCGGCATCACCAGTCTTTGCGCATCATTAGGATAATCGTGGTGTACACCATGAAATATAAAATGAATACGTTTCCCCCATTCAGAGGAAGGATAAAAATGAAAAACGAAGCGGTGCAGCACATACTCCGTCAGCGTCCAGATCAACAAGCCCAGCACAAGATGAGCTAGGAACATCAAAACCCCATTCGTTTGAACAGAAGCCCAAAAAAAATATAAAATTACTGGTATATAGACAATTAAAGGTACGTAATATGGTACTTTAGATAATGCCTCGAACAAAGGATTTTTAAACATCCTTATCGATTCCTGGGAGTTGGATACAAAATTCTTTTTCATAATTAACTAATTCTGCTGCCTGATAAAAGGAAACGCTAAATTACAGCTTTTCTTATTTCCCCAAAACGGCTATTTATTGAAATTTGGTCATAATTTTAATATCTGAATTTCATCGATACATAAGGATACCAACCTTCGCTGGAATGCCCCATTACAAAACGTAACACAGCTAATGATGCAGGTGCGAAATAAATACCACCACCATAGCCCTGGTGCCAAACGTTCGATCGCTCTTCCTTTCGCCACACCCTGCCTATATCATGAAAACCAATAAGTCCAACCTGACCAGGAATGATGTAGTTGATAAAATCTGTTACTTTAACTCTCAATTCCAGGTTATTGTACAAACTATGTTGTCCGCCAAACCTGAATTCCCGATAACCAAGTAAATTCCCCTGTCCACCCAAAAACTGAGACTGATAAAATGCCTGTTTACCAAAGGTCAAACCACCACCAATTCTATCTGCCAGTATAATCCCTTTCTTTTTACTGATCGGCTGATAAGCGGAAAAGGCAGCCGTAAACTGAACAACAGAATTCGAAAATGAATTAAGCCCCTTGTACGCGGTAAACCGGGTATCCAGATATGTACCTGTAGCAGGTAAAATATCACTGTTCCGGTTGTTATTGATATAGTTAACCGTCAATCCGGCATAAGCTTTATCTTTCGTCATCACCGCACTATCTGCAGAGTTCAGCTCATTCACCTGTTCTATAAACCTACCGTTGTTATCATCCCTATTGTATCTAAAATACTGAAAAGAAGGGCCTACACTTATGGCCGACTTAGCTGTTGTCCACCTCAAAGCCGGATCAAATTGATACAAACTAAACCGCGCACGATAATAACGTACAAAATCTCCTGTTTTATGAAATGATGTTTCGTTACCCAAGCCATAAAAATTCTGAGAATTCTCTGGCACAAATACATCTGCACGCAGCGTAATATCTGCCTTTCCTAAAACCCTGAATAATTCGGCATTGTAATTAAACCGGAAGCCCTCAGTTGCAAAAGAGTGCAGGAAAGAAAAGGAATGTATGCTACCATAAGGCAATTTTCTAAATCCCGGCTGCACGATTTTATAAGAAAGCCCAAGCAATAGCCGATCGTCAATATTATAACCTGCATTCAAGAGTAAAGTTCTTCGAGTATATAGATCTGTAGGTATAAAATGTGTGTTAGCAGTATCGCTGTCAAATTGCTTATTTACCATAGCCGTATTACCGCTAAGTTTCACATTATCATCCATCCCATAAACCTGCACCCTCCTGAACGAATTTTCGATATGGTATTTTTTCTCTCCCGCTACCCCTATTATCTTTAATTTTATGGATGAAGTCCTATTGTTTAACAGCAAACTATCATTTCCATCTTTAACATATAACCTGATTTCGTGGGTAACTGCGGGATCAAATGTCCTGTTAAAAATCAGCTCTTTAATCGAACCATCTTTTGTTATTTTATGAATGGCAATAGTTAAGCCCTTGCCTTCAGCATCCTTAACCGATACGTATTCATTTTTATTGGTAGCCTGTACATCTACAATTCTATTTATAAAATGATAATACTTATTCATCATTTCAGGCAGTTTTGCACGTCTTTCCTTTAATTGCGCCAAAAGCCGGTCATGCCGAAGGGAGTAGCCCGGCTCCGGTAACTTCTTCAATGCCCTCTCCATAACTTCATCGGTTATCGAAGCACAGAATTCATTTACAATAACAGTCCATTGCGCTTCGTCTATCCCAGAAAACCACTTGCTGTAAAGTACTCTTCCTTCCCAAAAAAACCAATTGATATCCGGCAGGTTCCGTTCATACCCCTGAATCATTGGCAATAACCAGGAAGCCTGCGCGTAGCGAGGGATTAAACCTTCGGACAAATAAAAAACCTGGTCCCTATCACGCGGAATAGGCTGATATAGAGTTGTACCGTTCTCCTGCTTAATTGGCTTCCAACGCCACTGGTCTTCGTGCCTGTCCCAATCTCCCAATAAGGCATCCAAAGCTTTTGCCTTTAAAAATAACGGGCCATCATAAGTATTGTAGTGATTATCGTTCAGCTTACGCATCATTTTCTCCGAATTATCGGTATCCCCAGCAGGCTCTCTTTCTTCCAATAAACAAAGTGTGTTTGCAAACACACTTGTATATTCTCCCAATTTTTCATCGGGTATCACCCAACCAATCATCGGATCGCTGTGTGGTATGCCGGCAGCTTCCGCAATATCTGGCACTACCAGTGCTGAAAAAGGGTTTTGGGCCGACATATTATCCTTCACTACTTCACCGGCAAAAGTTTTTCGAAAAATGGCTGGCAAAAGTATTTCAGGAAACTTCTCAACGCTTCGTAGCACCCATTCCTTACCTTGAGCATCCACTAACCTTAAAGAATGGGACTGGTTTCCACCTCCCCGCTGCGTAGGTGTCAATCCTCCTTTAATTACCGAAATCTTAATCAACGGAACCCTAACGGGCATAGCGTATTCCTTACGGTAATTCTCTCCGAAAAGAAACCGGTGGAACTTACCTACACGATCATACTTCGGATAAATACTCACGGTAACAGAATCTTGCGCCCTAACCATCAGCATACCTGCAACGAAAAAAATAAGGGAGAGGAAAAATTTAGTCATACCAAAAATATCTTATATAAAGCTACGCATTTCTTATTCTATGGTAAGATTTTTAAAACCTATAGCCCGTAATTTTGTGGTAATTAAAAACAAGGTTATGAAAAATGAAATTTTAGGCATCCATCACATTACTGCAATAGCCGGCAATGCAAAAAGAAATTATGATTTCTATACTGGTATTCTGGGTTTAAGGCTAATTAAAAAAACCGTAAATTTTGACGATCCACATACCTATCACTTTTACTATGGAGATGAAAAAGGAACTCCTGGTAGTATTTTAACATTCTTCCCATGGGAAGGAATCCAAACGGGCAGAAGAGGTACAAAACAAGTAACCGAAATTGGCTATAGTGTTCCTGCCGGAAGTTTGGAATTCTGGCAAAACCGATTGGAAGCACATAACGTGATCTACAATAAACCTGCGGTTAAATTCGGTGAACGTTACCTTACTTTCTTAGATCCTGATGGCTTAAAATTTGAGTTAACTGAAGCTAAAGTAAAAGATAACCGGGCACAATGGGCAACTGATGCTGTGAACAAAGCCCATGCAATCCATGGCTTTCACCACATTACCATTACCACCAATAAAATGGAAGGAACTGCAGCAGTTTTAACACATATATTTGGTTACAAGTTAGCCGAATCGGAAGTTAACCGCCATAGGTTTATTACGGACGCGGTTGAGCAGGCAGCGATTGTTGACCTCGTTGAAGCACCCGGAGAAGCCATAGGCCATGTTGGAGGAGGTTCCGTGCACCACGTTGCATTTAGAGTAAAAGACGAAGCTACCTTAATGTATTTCAGAGATAAAATTGTGGAACTGGGATTAAACATCACAGAAAAAATAGACCGTAATTACTTTTACTCTCTGTATTTCCGTGAACCGGGAGGTGTACTTTTTGAAATCGCGACCGACAATCCGGGCTTTACTGTTGATGAATCACTGGAAGAATTGGGCAGCAACTTAAAATTACCTGCACAATACGAGAGCATCAGAGAAGAAATAGAAGGCATTTTACCTCAATTAAGTTAACATGTACACACATCAAAAAAATATCATTACTGCCGGGGTTCCGGTAGCGGAGGCTAAAAAAGCAATTATATTTATTCATGGAAGAGGAGCATCTGCAGAAGATATCCTCTCCCTTAATACCTATTTTGGAATAGCTGACGCTGCGCTTTTTGCGCCTCAGGCCACCAATAATAGCTGGTATCCCTATAGTTTTATGGCTCCGGTAAAGGAAAACCAGCCTGCATTGGATTCAGCCCTTGGCTTGATAAAAAACCTGGTTGCTGATATTGAAAGCGCAGGTATTCCACAGGAAAAGATTTACTTTGTAGGCTTCTCACAAGGTGCCTGCCTGACATTAGAATACATAACCAGACATGCAGGTAAATATGGGGGTGCAATCGCGTTTACCGGTGGACTGATTGGCAAGGAGATCAACATGCAAAATTATAAAGGAAGCTTTAAACAAACCCCGGTATTTATCAGTACGGGTGATCCTGACCCACATGTACCAGTTTCAAGAGTATCAATCACCGAAGGTATTATGCAAAAAATGGGGGCAAATGTGACGGTAAAGATCTATCCGGGCAGACCTCATACCATTACCAAAACCGAAATAGAATTAGCAAAAAAGTTAGTATTTTAGCGGCATACCCTACGGCATTATAAATAGCAGCTCAATATATGAAAATAGCATTCTTTTCCGCAAAACCATACGACAAAACATTTTTCAACAAATATAATGAAGCGCATGGCTTCGAACTGGAATTCTGGGAAACACACCTGGGACCACATGTGGTGAATGCGATAACAGAGGGAACTGAAGTAGTCTGCGTATTTGTAAACGATAAACTTACTGCTGAAGTTATTGACATCATGGCCGCTAAAGGCGTTAAAATAATTGCCCTGCGCTGTGCAGGTTTCAATAATGTAAACCTGGACAGGGCTAAAGAACATGGCATCAGGATCTGCAGGGTCCCGGCATATTCTCCCGAAGCGGTTGCAGAACATGCCGTAGCCATGCTGCTTACTTTAAACAGAAAAACACACAAGGCTTACAACCGTGTGCGCGAGCAGAACTTCTCGCTCAATGGGCTGTTAGGTTTCAACCTCCATGGTCGTACAGTTGGCGTAATCGGAACAGGGAAAATAGGTAAAGCTTTTTGCAAAATTATGTTAGGCTTTGGCTGTAAAATTCTGGCCTACGACATTTTTGAAGATGAAACTTTAAAAAAAGATGGGGTACAGTACCTTCCCTTTGTTGAAGTATTAAACCAATCAGATATATTGTCGCTTCATTGTCCGCTTACAATAGAGAATCACTACCTGATCAATGAAAGTACCATTACCAAAATGAAAAAAGGTGTCACCATCATCAACACCAGTCGTGGTGGCCTACTCAACACACATGATGTCATTCAAGCTTTAAAAGCCGGACATATCGCTTACCTGGGAATAGATGTCTACGAACAGGAAGAAAAACTATTTTTTAAAGACCTTTCAGCATCTATTATTGAGAATGATGAAATTCAGCGTTTAATGAGTTTTCCAAATGTACTGGTAACCGGTCACCAGGCTTTTTTCACTGAAGAAGCACTTTCGCAAATCGCTTCAATTACGTTAAACAGCATTGACCACCTCATTAATGGTTCATTACCAACAGATCAATCCGTATTATTAGTGTAAAGAGTACAACAATCGGCAATTGTATAGATGAATATTGCACATAATTTTGTTATTTTGAAGGATATTAACGAACAGGCCATTTTTTATTCAAAAAACAAAACATGCCAGTTACCAAAAAAGAAGAGAACGACACTAACATTTTATCTATTGATATTGGTGGCACCAGCATTAAAGCCTGTGTTTTAAATTCAAAAGGCGATCTGCTTTCCGAGTTCACAAAAGTGCCGACTCCGGTTAAATCTACTCCAGAAGCTGTACTAAAATGTGTTAAGGAGCTTGTCGCGACACTTAATCAACCCTTCGAAAGAGTTTCTATAGGTTTTCCCGGTTACGTAAAAAACGGAAAAGTGCAAACCGCGGCAAACCTGGCAAAAAACAAATGGACCGATGTAGACCTTGCCCAACAGGTAAGTGATATATTCGGGAAACCGGTAAGGCTTATAAATGATGCCGATCAGCAAGCCCTGGGTATAGTTACAGGCAAAGGTTTTGAAATTGTATTTACAGTAGGTACGGGTTTCGGAACCGCACTTGTTTTTGATGGAGAATTGCTTCCTCACCTCGAGCTGGCACACCTCCCTATTACCAAAACCAAAGACTATGATGACTACATAGGGACCAAAGCTTTCGAAAAAATTGGTAAAGAAAAATGGAATGAGCGTTTAGCGCGCATCATTGAAATCTATAAAACAGTATTCAATTACGATACGCTATACATCGGTGGTGGTAATTCCAAGCACATTACGCTTCGGCTCGACCACAATATTCATCTTGTGACTAATAAAGACGGGATAAAAGGTGGAGCAAAACTATGGGAGCTGGAAGAGAAATATCACGTTTTCACTATCCATCCCGCTAAAAAATAGACAATGGACAACAAATATACTTTAGGAATGATAGGCCTTGGCACTATGGGCCGCAATTTATTGCTTAACATGGCCGATAATGGTTTTGCCGTAACAGGTTACGACAAAGATGCAAGGATGCTTCAAAAACTTGAAGAAGATGGAAAAGCCCATAACTTAAAAGGCTTCGCTTCTTTGGAAGATTTTATACAGAGTTTAGAATTGCCAAGAAGGGTAATGCTATTGGTACCCGCTGGTCAGATTGTAGACAGTGTAATTCAGGAACTTGTTCCTTTGCTGGATAAAGGTGACATGATCATCGACAGTGGAAACTCGCATTTCACCGATACCAGCAGAAGGGCTACTGAGCTTTCTGAGCAAGGTATCCACTTTTTCGGAATGGGTATTTCTGGTGGTGAAGAGGGTGCACGTTTCGGTCCCAGCATGATGCCAGGTGGCGACAAAACTGCTTACAACGCAGTTAAACCAATCCTTGAAGCAGTATCTGCTAAAGTTAAAGGTGATCCTTGTGTTGCTTACATCGGTCCGGGCGCTTCTGGTCATTTTGTAAAAATGGTACACAACGGTATTGAATATGCCATCATGCAAATTCTTGCCGAAACCTATTACCTTCTTAAAAATGGAATGGGTTACGATAATGATAAAATATACAATACCTTCAAAAAATGGAACGAAGGCCGGTTACAGTGTTTTCTGCTGGAAGTAACCAGAGATGTGTTTTTAGTTAAAGACGAAAAATCTGGCGGTTACTTAATTGATGTCATCCGAGATGAAGCCAAATCAAAAGGTACCGGTAAATGGACTTCACAGGTTTCTATGGACCTGCAGACACCTATTCCAACGATCAACGAAGCAGTAAGCTCCAGAGATCTTTCTAAATTCAAACAATTACGTATTGCCCTAGCTGCTGCCCTTCCACACGCTGCAGAGCAAATCAGCAACCCTGAAGAATTTGAAGTACAATTGGAACAGGCACTTTATTTTGCCATGATTACTTGTTATGCGCAGGGCTTACATTTACTTACTCAAGCTTCTACAGAATTTAAATACGAACTGAACTTACAGGAAATCTCACAGATCTGGCGTGGTGGATGTATCATCAGAGCGGTATTACTGGAAGATATTTACCAGGCTTATAAAAAAACACCTGATCTGGCTCATTTATACGCCGACTCAGATATACAAAGTCAGCTAAAAGACATCCTGCCAGGTACCAGAAAAGTAATTGGTAATGCCATTCAAAATGGCTTTGCTATTCCAGCGCTGGCTTCTGCGCTGACCTATTATGATGCATTAAGAACCGCAAATTCACCACTTAATTTAACACAGGCACAGAGAGATTTCTTTGGTGCCCATACTTTTGAACGTACGGATGAGGCTGGAATTTTCCATGCCGACTGGAATTCGAATAATTTGTAAAAACCCCTTATAATGAAGACAAGTATCAACCTTAGCCCAACCATTATCGTAATTTTTGGTGGTACCGGTGATTTAAATCTGCGCAAACTTGCGCCTGCTCTTTACAATCTTTATGCTGAAGGCTATATGCCTGAAAAGTTTGCCATTGTTGGTACAGCAAGAAGACCACTTACCGACGAAAATTTTAGGGAAACCCTGATGAATGGGATTAACAGTTTCTCTCGTACTGGTAAAGTAAATAAGGATAAATGGGATAATTTTTCTCAGCACATTCATTATAAGCCAACTGATGTTAAGGATTCGGCATCTTTTGATGAACTTAAAGTAACTGTTGACGCATTTAAAAACGAGTTCGGCCCAACCACACAAATCTTGTTTTACCTGGCTGTATCTCCAGATCTTTTCCCTTCTATAGCTAAACGTTTAGCTAAATTCAAGATGGCAGAAAATGAAGATAACTGCCGCATTGTAGTAGAAAAGCCTTTTGGTAAAGACCTTGAAACTGCTCGTGAGCTGAATGCACTATTAAAAGAACGTTTCAAAGAAAAACAAATCTATAGAATTGACCATTATCTGGGTAAGGAAACTGTTCAGAACATCATGGCTTTCCGTTTTGCCAACTCATTTTTAGAGCCGCTTTGGAACAGAAATTTCATCGATCACGTACAGATCTCGGTAACTGAACAATTGGGAGTAGGCGATCGTGGTGGTTATTACGATGGCTCTGGTGCATTGCGTGATATGATTCAGAACCACTTGTTACAATTGTTATGTATCATTGGTATGGAAACCCCGATTAACTTCGATGCGGATGAAATCAGGGATAAAAAGGTAGATGTATTAAAGGCTATGCGCCCATTCTCTGCCGAAGATATCCGTTTCAATACGGTACGCGGACAATATACAAAGGGCTGGATAAAAGGTGATGAAGTACCTGGATACCGCTCTGAAAAAGATGTGGATGACGACTCTAATACTGAGACCTTTGCTGCAATTAAATTTTTTGTCGACAACTGGCGCTGGAAAGGTATTCCTTTCTATATCCGCACCGGAAAACGTCTTGCGCAAACCTCTTCACTCATCACCATTCAGTTTAAAGATGTACCACACCAGGTATTCCCTGAAGCTGTTGCTGAACACTGGCAGCAAAACAGGCTGATTATCAGCATCCAGCCGGAAATGAGTATCCGTTTACAGGTTCAAGGTAAAAGACCGGGATTAGATATGATCCTTAACCCTGTAGATATGGTATTCGATTACAAAGGCACTTATACTACAGAATCGCCAGAAGCTTATGAAACCTTATTATTAGATGTAATGACCGGAGATCAAACGCAATTTATGCGTGCAGATCAGGTAGAAATTGCATGGGAATTGTTAATGCCTGTAATCAATGCATGGGAGACTAAAAAATCATTGAGCTTCCCTAATTATACTGCAGGTTCATGGGGGCCGGAAGATGCCGAGGCATTGATCGCGAGAGATGGTTTCCATTGGTTTACCCTACCATTAAACAAAGAATAATGAATTTATTGATATATAAAACACAGAACGAATTACTGGAAGATCTTGCTGCTTATATCATCAAAATAGCAAACAAAGCAATTGATGAGCAAGACCGCTTTAACTTTGTACTAACTGGTGGTAACTCGCCAAAAGCATTGTACGAAATGCTTGCCACTACCTATAAAGATAAAATAGACTGGACAAAAGTATATTTCTTTTTTGGTGACGAGCGCAATGTAATGCCAACCCACGAAAGTTACAATGGCCTGATGGCGAAAAAAGCGATCCTTGATCCTTTGAATATCCCGGCCGATCAGATCTTTTATGTAGATACCAACTTAGCTCCTGAAAAAGCAGCTATTGAATACAATAAAGCGATCGTAAAACACTTTGAAGGTGCAGACCTGGTATTTGACCTGATTTTACTGGGCATGGGCGATGACGCACATACTGCATCTTTATTTCCGGGAACAACTATCCTGAATAATAAAAATGTGGAAATTGATTCTGTATACGTTGAAAAGCTTTCTACTTACAGGATCACCTTTACTGCTCCTTTAATCAATAAGGCTAAAAATATAGCCTTCCTTGTATTTGGAAAAAACAAAGCAGAAGCAGTTAAACATGTGATAGAGAGCAAAAAAAGAAATACAAAACTTTATCCTGCACAACTGGTGAACCCAATTGACGGTGGCGTAACGTGGTTTTTAGACGACGAAGCTGCAAGCTTACTTGATAATTAGTAGTTTATTTCAGTATCTAAAATGGGCTGTATCGTCGTGATACAGCCCATTTTCATTTAAATATCCAATAATCTTCTATGGTAGTTAATCTGTCCCAGATGATAAGCCAGGTGTGTGCTTAAATGAATCAGCATAAAGCCAATAGCACTGCCTCCTTCTACCACTTTTACCTGTGGGTAATCTCTTTCCATGTCCGCATCACTTAGTTGATCCAGTACCTCGTTAACCACGGCTATCGTCGCTTCAACCATGCTGATCAATTCAGCTCTCGGCACGTTTTTCTGAGAAAACTCCAATGGTCTGTCTCTCACATAACCAGTTTTTCCCAATTCCCCGCCAACAAAAGTATTCAGGTTACCAACCAGGTGTAAACAAAGGTTTCCGGCCGAGTTCAATATAGCCTTATCCACAAGCCAGATCGCCTGCTCATTTTGATATTGCTCAATTTCAGACTTTAACTTATTCAGGTCTCTTGTAAAGAGTGATTTTAACGATTCTTTTAGCATGATGGGTAAATTTCAGGGTAAAAAGAGCTAAAACAAAGTTACGTACAAAATAGATAAGCTAGCAACAGAGAGTTCTTTATATGTTACCCTTAAATGTTTTAAAGCCTGTGTAATCTGATTCTCTACTGTCCGTTTTGAAATCCCGAGTTGATCGGCAATCTCATCATTAGATAAATTGCCTATTCTGCTTAACCAAAATATCTCTTTACATCTTTTAGGCAAACCAAGTAAACACTGATCCAATTGGGTCTCAAAATCCTTGTGGTTCAATCTTAATGCTCCATTGTTGTAATCTACCGTATTGTCCAGATCATCATACTGTTCTATATAATCAACAATAGAAATCTTGGCAGCTTTAAGGTACTTAAAAACATGATACTTGGTCGTAACATACATGTAACTACTAAAGTTCTCTATTTTTAAAGACTTACGCCTATCCCACAGTACCACAAAAGCATCATGTAAAATCTGTTCTGCTGCCTCTTCATTCTTTAAATAATAAGCAGCAGTTTTATACAACTTTTTCCAGTGCCGGTTATATAGAATAGCAAAGGCCTGAGAATTATCTTCAACAATAGAATCCCACAATTCTTTATCTGATAACTGTTCAAGTGTCATATCTGGTTTTTATAAAAATAAAGAATATTTTTTAAATCTTCAATCCATCACAACCAATAAATTGAGAAAAAAAACACTAAAAATGAGTGTTTTAATTCCTCTTGCTCAACATAGTCAATAAAACTTGTGCATACCACCTCGCAAGATAATCATTGGGATGATTTACATTATTCCCTGTCATATCCTGATAGGTTTTATGCTTCAATAATTCTTTGTGCACAGCGGTCATATCTGCAACAGCTACCCCCTTGTTTTTAAGTGCTAAAATCTCAGGCTCGTAAGCTTCTTGTATCTGATTTTGTATGGCATAAGGATTGGCCAGCATCGTACTGATTACAATAAATTCACAATTGCTGTTTTCGGCACGAACGGTTTCCATGATGGATTTAATCTGTTCGATAAATTCTTTTGGAGCAATCTTAAAGGTTCCATCGTTCATACCAAAACCAATAATAACCAAGTCCGGATTTTCCACGGCTACACGTTCTTTAGCATTTTCCATTCCCCATTTAGCAAGCATTCCCCCCACTGATTTATTAAGGTATAAAATCCTATCGCCATAAGTTCTTTTCAAACCATAGCTCAGCATTTCTGCCCAGGAAGGCACATAAGGTGGTTTATTTATCATCCCACTCGAATTGGCACCAGCTTCAATGCTATTCCCATAAAACACAACCTTAAATTTATTCTTTCCTTTTAGTTTAGCAATGGTATTGGGTAATACATTTTTTGAAAACTCAGGAACAGGCCCCTGCCATTTTGCTGTAGATTTTTTCACATAAGTCACAGCAAGCTGTTTGGACTGAAACAATCCATTCTCAGTAAACAGGATATAAGTGTCAGGCTCTTTGCCTTCCATTGACAGTCCTTCTTTTTTTTCCTTAAACCTCAGTTCATTTTTGAAGAAGAATGGCGCTTCAGATTGGGCGTTAAAAACAATCCTGCCATTTGTATAGGTCCAGTCTTTCCCTTCTACGTACTCCTTTTGCAAAAAAGAATCCCTGATTGATAAAATCCGTTTGGCATCAAAAAGTAACCCGGCGGATGTTACTCCATTGTCATTAATCAATTGTACTGTTTCATCATGAATAGTATCTGCTCTCCAGAACGGTTTGATGTACCCGTCAAGATCCAGATAACTAAGCCAGGCCTTTTCAGCCAATGTCCTTTGCTGTCCGAAGGCAGTAAATACACTAAGCAGCATAACACAACAGATCATGATTTTAAATGTAAATTTCATTATTATTTAAATTGTGTGTATTTAAAATTACTTCGACACGATTATAATTTGCTGCGTTCCTCCTTTTAAGATCAGTTCTTTTCCTTGCCAGATGAATTTCCCTTTCAAACTACCCGGAAGTATTACCACACCTTCAATACCGCTTTTACCTTTCCTTTTTAGTTTCAAGGCAATTTCACCATCCGGATGAGGCATTGTTGCATTAATTTCAGTTAATTCACCCAATGACGGCTTAATTTCAACCGCTTTAAAGCCTGGCAGAGCCGGATTGATGCCACAAATGGTCGACAAGAGGTCGTAGCTCGGACTGGCACTCCAGGCGTGGCAGTCAGAGCGCGCTGGCTCAGGCTTTTCAGCAAACGTAGTTAAGCCTACTTTAAGCATGTCACGCCATGGTTTTAATTCTGCATAATATAAATCACCCATACCTATTTTCTTCATCGCCTGGATCAGGTAAAACCTAAAATAGAAAGTCGCTTGACCCAAACTTTCATCATGTAAAAGCGCTTGCATCACACTTGCTTCTTTTTCTTTCGGAATCACATCGGCCAGCAAAGCCATAATACCTGCATGCTGACTAAACTTTTTTTGTTCAGGTGTATTGGCCATTGCATTTTTACTTTCCACAAAACACTGCTTATAAGTGGCTTCACCAAGCCTAGCCGCCAATGTTTTGTAATGATTAGCCTCGGCAGATTTTTCGAAATACGCATACAGTTTCGCGGCCTGCTGTAACGTATAAATATATTGTAAAGTGATTACAGCTGAATTTCCGTCAGTCGCGCCGTCCGGAACTCCACTATTAAAAACATCCGTATAATCCACAAAGTTCCACCATTTCATTGGGCCGAGCATATTTTTATGCGCATCTATACGATCTTCATACCAATCCAATACACCTTTTATTCCGGGCATAAAATCTTTCACAAATGCATCGTCCCCCCTATGCATCCAATAATCATATACCATAGAAACCCAGAACAAAGAGTAGGGTGGAATCACCTGAACCCGATTACTGGGATATCTTCCCTGCGTCAGTCCCTCAGGCACGCGGGAATTTAAAAAATCCAGCATAGCTTTCCTCATCAACCGATCGTCACCGGCCACATATAATGAAATCAAAGCCTGTATACGTGTATCGCCCTCATATTGCAGTTGCTCATAATACGGACAGTCGAAATAAGTTTCACCTGCGCAAAGCCTTGCTGTCCGCCAGCTTACCTCCCACAGATCTTTTAACGAAGCATCATTACTGCTAAACGTAGCTTGCTGTTTAAACGGATAGCCGGTATACTTCCCATAAATATCTGACAATATCAAAGCTTCGCCTTTAGTCACAATATCCAGCTGAACATATCGGTATGTCCTAAACCATAAGGGCTTGAAAAGCCTGTCTTTTCCCCCATCAGGCTCAAAAACATCATAATTACCAATCACCGTTTTGCCTTCAATTTCGTTCCTGTTGCCTTTTTCTTTGGCCTTATCCAACAACGCTTCCGTATAACTCAAGGTAACCTTAGCCCCTGCTCCGCCACTAACCAGCAGTTCAGGATATGCTACCGTGTTAAAAGACTGGTCAATTAAAATACTCACCTTACTATGGGCCGCAATCGTTAAAGGCTGTTTTCCTTTTAAAAAATCAGCACCAACCTTAATCCCATCTGTACGTCTCAAAACAGTAAGTCTTTGCATACTTTCTTCCATGTGTGGAATGTTACGCGGACTAAGTGTCCAGATGTTATCTGTTCCGTAACCAGAAGTAACCGGGTGGGCTATACCCGTTGCATTTTTCCATTTGCTATCATCATAGTCAACTTGCTCCCATCCCCATGGGTATTTCGCCCCATCCACCTGGTCTCCGGGCCCAATTACCATATAAGCTTCTAACCTCGGCCCATTGTCCAAAGAACAAGGTTTGTACGCTTCGTTGACCATCACCTTATAATCACCAGTTGTATTTATCTGTTCTTCATTTTTAGTATCACCTTGTACTACAAAAGCGGTCTGATCAGACATTTGTGCTACCGCAGCATGCACCCCCATGTTCCATACTTTGGCGGCAATCACATTTTTACCGGGCTTTAAAAAGCCGGCGATGTCTATCGTTTCAAAATACCAATTGAATTTATCGCCCCTTGCAGGTCCGCTCAATACAGCAACTCCATTTATGAACAAACGGTACCGGTTGTCAGCAGAAACATGGATCACAAATCGCTCCGGCTTCTTTTCCAGGCTAAAGCTCTTACGGAAATGATAAACACCATAGTCACGTTGTGGTACACCTGGGCATGTAATCCAGGCAGCAGGCCACTCCCCCTTTAACAATACAGGGTTAATGGGCAAATCCTGAGCTTTAACCTGCACAAAAAAGAAACAAACAAAGAAAAAAACAAGATGGTAAATCCTCATAAGAAAGCTTATTTATTGGCTACAGCAGTTAATTTTAAACCTTTAAACTGGATTCCGCAATCAAACGTCCCCGGTACTTCCCAGCCAACATTTGTACTTGAAATACCCAAATCCGCAAGATTTGTAGTCGCCAAATATCCTGTTGCTTTTGCCCTATTAAATGCAGCGATCACCTGAGGATAAATATCCTTGTTAATCGAGACCCAGTTTTTATCATGTAAGGAACCTTCAAACAAGGTATTTGCTGCCACCGCGAATATAAATTTCTTCGTCGCATCTTCTTTCCCCAGATCCTGTGCCGCATATTCAGCCATATCTCTGTAACGGTAATCATATAGTGGCAGTCCAAACCAGAAGAAATCACCATAACCTGCCGACTGTTTGTTTAGGTTTTGTACCAACAGGTACAAATTAATCTGCGCGGTATGCATTCCCACATTATAATCCGCACCCATTTTATTTTCAGCAAACATCAGCTTTGCACTGATGCTATAATTTAGTGTTTTCAGGTTAACCAGTTTTACCTGATTGGTACCTTGTTCCAATAACAAATGTGGCCATTCGTCACCTTCTTTTCTTGGTGCCCTGTACTCTTTTGAGCCATAAACTTCCATATTTACCAGCACCTCATCCCCTACTTTTAAAAACGACAACTTCTTACCTTCATTTTTATAGATGACACTATCATTCTTTACTTCCGGGTTTAGGCCAAGTAAATTAAAGCGGCTTCCCCACTGGGCCGCTTTCCAGACCGGCTCCCCATTTGTTTTATCAAAAGGATAGAGTTTATCAATAGGTGCTGAGTTGGATGAACTCAAACCCAACAGGCTAATTCCTTTCGAAAACTGTTTATCAGAAATGATATCAATGATTTCTGTAGGCTTAATTATAGTTTTCACATCAAGTGTATCACTTTTACAGCTGCAAATTACAGCAACACTCATCAACATGGTCAATATATATCTTTTCATAACAATGATTTAAATCTGTTTTTTTAAATGCTTAAAAACTGTCTCCCAGGTTTAAGCTTAATCTTTTTACCCTGCCAGATCAACTGACCTTCAATACCATCCGGCAAGGTTATTTCAGCCTCCAGTTTTTGCCCCCCTGTTCTTTTCAGGTTCACCGCAATGCTTCCTTTCGGGTGCGGCATTACAGCCGAAAGACTGGTTAACGTCCCGAACTGAGGAGCTATGTTTACCGTACCAAAACCCTTACTACCTGGCGTAATGCCACAAACAGTAGCTAAAAAATCATAATTCGGACTGGCACTCCAGGCATGGCAATCAGACCTCGTAGGTTCAGGAGTTTCGGCAAAAGTGCTCAGCCCCATGGCAATCATATCTTTCCATGGATTCAGCAATTCCAGATAACCATCACTCATCCCGGCTTTTTTCATCGCCTGAACCAGGTAAAACTTAAAATATAAAGTAGCCTCCGTTAATCCCTTCTCATTTAGAATCTTATCGATCATTACTTTTTCAGATTGGGTATTAAACATCCCCGTTAAAACACCCAGAATATTGGCATGCTGACTAAAAACATTTTTGTCGGGCGAATCCGCCAGTAAACCTCTACCCTTATCCCAGCAACGTTCGTAAGTAGCAGTTAGCAATTTCTTTGCAAGTGCAGTATAACGGGCCGACAAATCCCTTTCACCATAAGAATTGAAAAGCTCAGCAGCCATTTGCAAAGAATAAACAAACTGTAAAGTTAAAATCGATGAATTTCCATTTATCGCACCTGCAGGAACACCTCCTATTGGTTTTTGATCAGTCCATGGACCGAAAGACCAGTCTACAAAATTCCACCAATCCATTCCTCCTGTCATTCCGCTTTGGTCTATTTGTTTCTCATACCAGTCTAACACATTCCTTACGCCATTCAATTGCGATTTAATAAACTGATCATCTTCCCGGTGCTTCCAGTAATCGTATACCATATTTGTCCAATACAATGAAAACGGAGGAATAACCTGAGGTTGTGCAGATGGATATCTGCTTTGTGTTAAACCTTCAGGCAATTGTGAATGCCTGAACTGTTCAATCGCGTTGCGCATCAAACGGTCATCCCCAGACACATACAGAGAGATCAAGGCCTGAATACGCGTATCACCTATATATTGCAACTGCTCATAATAGGGACAATCGTAATAGGTTTCACCGGCGCAGAGTCTCGCGGTAAGCCATCCTGTCTTCCATATCTGATCAAGCGAATTGTCATCCGACTTAAAAGAAGCCAGTTCCTTAAAAGGATAAGCAGTAAATTCAGCGAACATATCCTCAATTACAAGCGGTTCTTCCTTGGTCTCCACAGTCAGTTCCAGATACCGGTAAGTCCTAAACCATAGCGGTTTAAAACTTCTGTTCATCCCGCCATCCGGATTATACTGATCATAAAAATCACTGTCCAGCATTTTTCCAGCTATCTCATTTCTGTTTCCCTTATGTCCCTGTCCGTCAGTAAGAGCTTCAGCATAGCCCATGCGAATACTCGCCCCTTTCCCGCCACTTACCAAAAGTTGCGGATAAGCAGTTGTCAGTTGTCCCTGATCAAGCAATAGCTTTATCTTTTTATTTTTACCAATAGTCAATGGCCTTTTTTTCTGAAAATGTGAACTGTGAGCTTCCAATTGCTCAGCTCGTCTTACCAGCCCCATTCGCTGGATGGTATGCTCCATAAAAGGAATATTTCTAGGTACCAGCATCCAGTCCCAATCCTCAAACTTGCCATAAGGTACACCTCTACTCAACAAACGAGGTGTCAGCCATACCTTATCATTAAAACCAAGTCCTTCCCAGCCATAGGGATACTTGCTGGCATCTACCTCATCTCCAGGACCAACAACTGTTCTTGCAGGTTTTTTAGCGGGTACAACATAAGCTTCGTTTTTATACACTTTCCAATCCTCACCAGTATTTACCATCTGTTCCGTATCACTATTCCCCTGTACAATAAATCCGGTTCTATTGCTCATCTGGGCAAGCGGCTTAAACTCGCCAAAATTCCAAACCACTGCTGCCAGTACATTTGTTCCGGCATTCAGCTCTGCGGCAATATCAAAAGTTTCAAAGCGCCAGTGTCCCAGATCCCCACGTGCAGGTCCCCGGCACACTTCTTTTCCGTTTACGTACAAAACGTAGCGGTTATCGCCCGAAACATTAATGACAAACTTCTTTGGACGCTCATTTAAGGATATGGTTTTTCTAAAATGATAAACACCATATTCCTTTAATGATCCTTTGGGATAAGTAATCCAATGCGCTTTCCATTTTTGGTTCAGCAAACCGGCATCAACTTGTGCCGGTTGCTGACCAAATAGAAGCGCCGAATTCATAACCAGAATTAATAATAAAATTGGCGGCTTCATCTGTTGTTAGTCTTTAATCAGCCTGATGCTGAATTTGAATGATTTATCGTTGTCATAACGGTAGAAACTCGACCTGCTTGTGTCCATATCACGTCGCCATGCCGCACTTGCATTAGAAGCCGTAGAACTCCACCAGATCCCTACAGATCCCATGGCGAACCTTCCTCCACCTGTGTTGATACCATTACCACCCGCAGCGAAGCCGAAGTCATCCGTGGCCCCCACATTAGGTGCATCCCAATAGGCTGTGCCCACTCCTTTCAACCTGCCTGCCGATCCGGCGCCAAGATATTGCTCTAGTTGCGTCCATTCAGCATCGGTTGGCACATGCCAGCCAGATGGCGCAATTTGCCTTCCATCCGCCGCCGCATGCCAGGTATACAACATACCTCTGGTTAAATTGTATGGATCATTCTTATCGAGGTCAGTAATTGGATCTCCGTTTCTAAAATGGGTTACCTTTAAGTCAGAAGTCATCCAGACCTGGTTCCCTATCACTACGGAATTGTAAACATTACCATCGTAATCTGTAATAGTTGGCATTGGCGTCGTAATTTTAATGACATCTCCATAGCCAACTCCACCAACATTCACAGCATAGGCCCTCACCCTATAGGTCATACCAGGTGTTAACCCCGTTAAATTCGCACTAAAACTTCCACCGCCGCTACCCGCTTCAGCTTTTGAATCGTTGATGGTAGGCAAATTACCTAAGGACCAACAAATTCCTCTTGCTGTTACCGTTTCCCCATACTCCGTAATATTACCACCACTTTTTGCAGTCGTTCCAGTCAGCTCCGTTATAGGTGTTGTACTGAGCACTGCAACAGCAGCAGTCGTCGTAAAAGATACTTCTGCACCATACGCTGTCCCCACTTTATTTGTTGCATAGGCTCTTACGTAATAGGTTTTCTTCATATCCAGTTTAGTAATATTACTGGTAAAAGTACCTGTCTGCGGACCATTGGTTGTTTTAAAATCCTCCGGAGTTGGATTAGGTTTATCACTCCAGCATATCCCGGAAACGGTTACTGTTCCACCTCCATCAGAAACAACTTCCCCACCACTCTTGGCGGTCGACTGAGAAATATCCGTAGGATTCAAAGTAGTTACCATCGGTAACTCTGCAGGCCCATTCTCTTTATCTGTTTTCTTACACCCTATCTGAAAAATTAAAATAGCTGCAACAGAAAAAATTATATATATGATTTTATATTTCATGGTTTTCATTTTTTACAGGAATTAAATTACCATCCAGGGTTCTGATTTGCGCCGAAATCAGGAATATTAGCAGCATCACCGATAGGGATAGGGAAAATCAGATATTTATCTGGCCATGCATTTCTGCGTTCCGAAACAAATCTTTTATAAGTAAAAGTATTTGCTCCCGTTTTCGTAATCTCCATACCAGTAACGAGCTTGTCCGTTTGAGAAAGGATCTTCCACCTGCGTACATCCCAGAAACGATGCTCCTCAATCGCCAGCTCTACCCTGCGCTCTCTTCTAATGCGCTCACGCATGTCCACCTGGTTTAACCCTAATGGCAGGTCTGGCATATCAGCACGTGAACGGATTTTATTTATCGCATTATATACATCCTGTGTTGCACCCTTACTTTCGTTTTCAGCTTCTGCATAATTAAGATACAGTTCAGCAAGTCTGTATTTTTTCCATTTAGCATTGGATGACTGTCCAACCTGGATTTTAGGGTCAATAAACTTCCTCAGGTAATAACCAGAATGCGTATTCACTTTATTCGGTGGTGTTTTCAACAGTTGATCTGCGCCTCCAACAAAGGTTTCCATCGTATGGATCTGTCCTGCTATATTATCATAAGATGCACCATTGTACCATATCGTAGCATAAAAACGAGGATCTCTACCTTCATAAGGTTTGCTTTCACTATAACCAGAAGCAGGATTGATGATCGGAACAAGATGTTCCGCATCACTGTAACCAGTAATAGCCGGCATCCCTGTCGCCTTCATATCGTAAGCATCAACCAGTTCCTGAGAAGGATTTGTTCCCGATTTATTCGCGCCGGTTTTACTGGGTATCCCGTTCATGGTACTGAAATTAGGGTCCCCACCCTCAGGTCGTTCATAAATAGTTTCTTTGTCACGCGGCGAGGTGTTCACATCCGTCTGACTTAAAAAATATTCCCCATAATTATCGGCGAGTTCATAATTATCATTTTCTGTCAAAGCAGCCAGTGCAATCCTGGACGCATCAGCAGCGGCCTTCCATTTAGCGGCGTCGTTACCCGGATTCCATAAAGGGCTGGCATTATACAACAAAGCCTGCGATTTGACTGCATAAGCAATAGCTTTGGTAAAACGGCCTCTTTCAGCTTCGATGGTAATCCTCAAAGGTAAATCAACGGATGCGATAGCCATATCACAATTTTGCACTATAAAATCGGTACATACCTGAAAACTTGGCCTCGTTAAACTGGTGTAATCAAATGATCCGCTGAAGGCCTTATCCACCACCGGCATTGGTCCGAATTGTTTAATCAGCTCGAGGTAATAAAATGCACGAAGTACCTGTGCCTCTGCTCTCATACGGTTCCTGTTGGTCGGACTTGGTACATTTGCATGATCTATATTTTCCAGGAAGACGTTGGCATTCCGTATTCCCGCCCAGTAGGTATTGTAACGCACCCTTCCATTTCCTTGTCCATCAAATTCCAAAGGATTAAAAGAAGGCGTTAAACCACCGTTTATCCATTGAGCCGACATAATATTCGGCGCATTTCCAACATCTCCATCCTGAGCTTCATCGGTAATTACCGCAAGAAAGGAGTAAAATTGATAGCGCCAAAAATAACTTGGAATAGAATTATATACTGTATTTAAATATGCTTCAGTTTGTTTTTCATCCTTAAAAACCTCTTCTAATGTTATCCTTCCATCCGGAGTAATGTCAAGAGGGTCTTTCTTGCAACTTTGTAAGCAGATAAATATCAGGAACGAGCAAATCATTATTTTTTTCATATCGTTTGCTTTTAATATTAAAATGTAAAGTTTACGCCTGCATTGTAGTAACGGGTAACCGGGTAAACGTAATCCCCTGTCAACTCCGGGTCGAAATTTTTGGTAGGCAGTCTATCCCATGTAGCCAGGTTAAGCGCATTTACATAAAATCGGATTGATTTCGCACGTAATTTCTTAGCAATACCTGTTGGAATAGTGTAGCCCAGTTCTACGTTTTTCAACCTAATGTAGCTGGCATCCATATAAAAGAAGGAATTGGTAATTTCATTTGGTGACGTTTGTGTAGTCAGCCTCGGATAGCGTATTTCCTGTCCTTTAGCGACGCGTTGTTCAGTCCAGCTGTCCGCATGCCACTCCGAGTAATTGTACAACGGCCAGTTTCCACGTCCACCGTAAAAACTCATTACATTAGTTACCCCCTGAAACAAGGCACTAAGGTCGAAACTCTTATAGTTGATGTTAAAGGCGCCGCCAAATGTATATTCAGGGACTACCGAATACCCCATAGGCGCAACATCCTTGCCATCCACGACCCCGTCTCCGTTGAGGTCTTTGTATTTAAAATCACCAGGTCTTGATTCATGGCCGCCCACATTCTGTACCGGAGAATTAAGGACATCAGACTGATCTGCGAAATAAGAATCTACCACATACCCCCAAGGCTGTCCAATTCTATAGCCTGTCTGCCTGTAACGGTAAGCATAATCTTCCGGCAAAAGTGCCTCATCGGCATTTATTTGTTTGTTTCTCGCATAATTTAAGTTTAGTTTGGTAAAAATAGAAAGGTCCGGGCTGATCTGTTTCTTGTAATTCAGTTCAATCTCATAACCTTTGTTGGTAATCACACCGATATTAACAGGAGGTAGTGATCCAATAGGCAATCCGTTTAGTGCCGGTACCGTACCCCTGGTTCTTAAAATATTATCTCTTCGTTCACTAAAAACATCAACCACTAAATTAAATGATTCCAATAAACCCAGCTCCAAACCAATATTAGCCTTTTTAGCCACCTCCCATTGAAGTTCTTCATTTCTCAGCAGATTGGTATTGATGATCTGTCCATTGCCCAAACTGCCTGAATAGCCACCACCGTTCACCTGTATATCATCCAGATAAAGGAACCTGCGTCCGCCAATCCTGTCGTTACCTACCTCACCATACGATCCTCTTAACTTCAAAAAGTTCACAACAGCATTTCCTTTCAGAAAATTCTCTTCAGAAATCAACCACCCTGCCGATACAGCAGGAAAAAAGCCGAACCGTTTTCCTTTAGCAAATTGCTCAGATCCATTATAACCTGCATTCAACTCCGCAAAGTAACGGTTGTTATAACCGTAGGTCATACGCGCAGCAAAACCACGTAAATTGTAAGGCAATTCCTGGTTAATACGGGTAGACTGGTCCTGGAAAAGCAATAAACCGGTTACCGCATGTTTGTCAAAGCGCTGATTATAGTTTAAGGATGCCTGCAAGTTGGTCAGTGAAGTAAAATACCTTCCTCCCCAAATCGCCAGTGGCGTATCTTTATCCGTATTAAATGGTCTGTAATAAAATAAAGGGTCTCCGTTTTCATCCAGCTGGTTCTCATCGATCACCGGTGTCCACTTTTCATAGTATTTTGCAGCAAACATATTGTTAACGGTCTTCGAATCGAATGAGGCGACTGCTTTTACAGATAACCCAGGAACGAGTGCATTAAGCGACTGCTCCATACCATAAGTAGCGGTAACATTCGTTCTGGTCTGCTGGATATACCCCGAACGGTTTACCTGACCATAAGCAGGTAATCCGGTAGCACCAGTAGTAATTACCTTACCGTCCGGTGTGAGTGGTCCAGGTACCGTAGCATCCAAATCATTTGCCAGCGCTAATATCCAGTAAGCAGGCGTATTATTTTCCAGGTTATCATTGGTATCCCCGCCTAAATAGTTAAACACACCAATGGGCGAATTTCTTTTTTCCAGATAACCGGCCACATTTAAAAATGCCTTTAATGATTTATTAAGCTGCACATCCACATTCGAGCGGAAATTATAACGGTCCAGTTTAAAGCTAGGATCATACTTCAGGTCTTTTTCAGTTTTAAATTGTCCACCCTGATTTAACATTCCGGCATTGATAAAGTACTTTGCCGCAGCGGTTGCTCCTGAAACATTCAGGTTATAACGTTGTTGGAAAGCATAATCTTTTAACAAGATATCATTCCAATTGGTATTTGGGTATCTTAACGGATCACTTCCTGATCTGTATTTTTCAATGGCCTCGGCCGAATAAGCATAAGGTAAACCATCGTTTCTTAAGGCGAGGTTCCTAAGGGTTGCAAATTCTGCGGAATTTACCGGCGTCATGATTCTTGTAAAATCCTGCGCTGCCGCTTCCATACTTAAATTAATTTCAGGAACATCAGAGACCCCTCTTCTTGTTGTTACCAATATCACTCCATTCGCTCCTCTTACCCCAAACATGGCGGTTGAAGATGCGTCTTTTAATATGGTAACCGATTCCACCTCATTAGGATCGATGCTGACCAAGTCCCTTTCAATACCATCCACCAGGATAATTGGTGCCTGTCCGTTTACCGTTCCTTGTCCCCTTATAAAAAGGTTAGTAATATCACGACCAGGTTCTCCACTTCGTTGAATAGCAGTTAAACCAGGAAGTCTACCGGCAAGCGTTACAGCTAAATTTGCTGCCGGACTTTGCTTAACTTCCTTTGTTTGAATAGAGGCAATTGCACCTGTAACTGTGGCTTTCTTTTGACTACCATAACCTACTACCACAACCTGTTCCAACCCTTGCGAGCTGGCCCTTAACGTTACATTGATAATATTCTTACCAAGTACGGGCAACTCTTTGGTTTCATAGCCCATATAGCGAAAAATCAGTATATCATTCTGGTCTTTCGAAATAATCTGATAATTCCCATCATTATCCGAACTCGTAACCACGTTACTATTTTTTACCTGTACTGTAACGCCTGGTATTGGTAAATTTTGCTCGTCTGTAACCTTACCAGTTATGGTTACATCTTTCATTTCCTTTTGTTTAACCGGCTTTTCGATTGTCTTTATGGTTACCGTTTTCTGGTTAATCACATAAGAGAAAGGTTGTCCTGCAACACACTTGTCCAGCACCTCGGTTATACCGGCATCTTTTAAAGATATGGTGATAGGTTTAGCGTTTTTTAGCAATGCTGAACTATATACAAAGTCGTAACCACTTTGCTTTTGAATTTCCAGGATCAGATCTTCCAGATGGGCATTTTTAGCCACAATGGTTACCTTTTGAGCATAGGAACTAGCATTTACCTGAACTATAGCGATGAGCAACAGAACGCAGGTTAACTTCATAATGCGAACAATTTTTAAGTGAACAAAGGAGTGCCTCCTGCACATTAATGCAGTAAAAATTTTATACATTTGGTTGTTTGGTTAAATTGACAATTGTTGTTAACTACACAATTTTAGCGGTTACCTTACGCAGCTTAGGCTGGCAAACCAGGGGCGGTCCGAACGCTCCTGGTTTAAATAACCATTACGATCTTTTATTTAAGACATAACGATTATCCTCCTTCCTTCAATTTTAAAGTGAACAAGTCCTGTAAGCTCCAGTCCTTTTAACAGTTCCGGTAACTCTTTATTTTTTGAATACACGCCGCCAAAAACATGTTCATTTATTTTGCCCCTGTATTCAATCTCAACATCGTACCATCGCTCTATCTGCTCCATAATCTCCTGAATGGTATTTTCTCTGAACACAAAGTATCCGTCTTTCCAGGCTACGACTTCCTTTACTTTAACTTTAGCCACACTGATCCCTTTAAAGAGGACTGTCCCCTGCTCACCAGGCTTTAATACCACGGCTCTATCCGGCCCGTCCAATAGTTTTACAACACCTTCCAGCAAAGTTGTTTTTGTAGCTGCATTTCCCGCATAAGCCGATACATTAAAATGTGTTCCCAACACCTCAACATTCATCGCATTGGTTTTAACTATAAAAGGCATTCTGCGCTCTTTATTCTTTGTTCCTTCGTCTTTAATCATCACTTTAGCCACTTCAAAATAAGCTTCCCCTTTTAACTCAACCAGACGCTCCTTACCAGAGAAAACTTCAGGATAAGTTAATGTAGATTCCGAATTCAACCATACCCAGGTACCATCGGGTAATTTAACCTGATATTTACCTCCTCTGGGAATGGCGATGGTATTTAGAGATGGGATTAAGGCCTCCTTTGTGTTTGTTCCCGACTCATACACCAGCGTTCCATCAGTAGTTTTCTTGATTAATGCATTACCTTCAGCGGACAGTACGCCACTTTTAGCATCATCCAACTGGATCCTGGATCCATCCGCGAGAATCAGAACAGCTTTATCCGTTCCTGGTTTAATCTGTCCAGACTTACTTGCAAATGAAGTAACATTTGATGATTGTCTGTTTTTATTAAAAAGTACAATCCCAACACTTATAGAAATTAACAATATAGCCGCAACAGCCCACCACTGTCGTGAAAACAAAGGCTTATGAATTTTCTGTTCAGCAATAGTTTGTTCAATTTGCTGAAAAACCCGGTCTTTTACTGCCTCATCTTTTAGGTGTTCATTGTGTACCGCGCCTCGATCATCATCAATGATTTTAAAGGCATCCTTATTACTGAGTAATAGTTTTTCCTCATCAGGACTACAACGGCCAGCAATGTACTTTTCGTAAAGTTTAATAAACTCTTCAGGCGTCATTTATTGCTATATTTGGTTAGTATCGTTTGTTATAAAGAGTTCAATTCTTTAACGCAACACACATACTTTCAAAAAAATATTTAATTATTTCTTTGAACCGCAAATCATCTTAGCAACAATGTACTATTTAAGCCCTTTTACCGGGATTTTGTGGGTGTAACAATTTATCTGTATCAGCTTTCAGTTTATCCAGCTTTGCGTTTACCTGATTAAATTTCACTTCAAGCAATGCTCTTTTATCTAAAATACGCTTAATAACATCATTGTTTGTTGGCTGCTTTCCAGCAAGATCTTTACGATTCTGATCTATATTTTCCATAAACTTGAGATTTATTAATGTAAAAATAAAGAAAGTTCTTTTACAATAATTATTCATGTTGTTCATTGTCCAAATTTCAAAAATATTTGAACAAAAAAATTTCGAAAAGACTACGGATCAAACAATAAAAGGTTAAATCAAAATCATTATGAATAAAATGAATAAATAATTTTTCATTCATTTTCATAATTTTATTCAGACTAAAAGAGCAAACGCTTGAATTCGAACAAAAATGAACGACTATAAAAAGCTGTCAGATTTAGAATTAATACGGCTTTTGCAAGCATCCGACCATGGCGCTTATACAGAAATATACAACAGGTATTTCCGTTTACTATACGTTCACGCGGTAAAAAAACTACGCGACGAAGATCAGGCAAAAGATATCCTGCATGAATTATTCACCAAGCTTTGGATCAGGCGTGAAACCAATTTAACCGACATCAACTTTGCAGGATATTTATATACACTACTCAGAAATCGTATCCTGGATTTTTTAGGACACCAGCTAGTCAAAACCAAATACGTTGTTCACATCAAAACCACCTCCTCTATCCACAGTGGTCCACGTACAGATGCACTGATCAGAGAAAAAGAGATGAATGATTACATCAATAAAGAGATTGATGCCTTACCAACAAAAATGAGGGAAATCTTTATACTAAGCAGAAAAGAAGAGTTAAGCTATAGAGAGATCGCCGAAAAATTAAACACCACAGAAAATAACGTTTCCAAACAGGTTAATAACGGACTTAGAATACTCAGGGGAAGATTAGGGCTGATACTTTACTTCTATTTCATCCTTCAATTTTTAAGATAAAAATGGCGCACTTATCTTTTTCATTTAAAGATTCCTATTTGCTTCCTATAACCGTTTTGCTTAATATCCTCATAAACATATTGTGTTATGAACCAGAAAGAGTTTGAAGAATTACTAATTAAATACCAGCAAAAAAACTGCAGCGAGGCGGAACAGCTTCTTGTAGAACGCTGGTACTGGCAATACAATGAGCAGGAAACAGGTCTTACTGAAGAGGCCATTGAAGCTGCCAGACTGGAAGTTTTGCAAAAATTACCTGCCCCCGCCCCTGTTAAAAAAACAAAAAACCTTTTCCGTCTTCCACTCATTGCAGCAAGCATTACCTTTATTATAGGCTTTAGTTATTTACTTTTAAACAGGTACTTACCTGAAAACTACATTAACAACGACGTGTTACCAGGTGGCTATAAGGCCATCCTCGTTTTATCAAACGGAACAAATATCGACTTAAGCGAGATTAAAGAGGGAGAAATTGCGAAAGATAATGGAGTGGATATCTTAAAATTGCCCAATGGGCAACTACAGTTCAAAACGAGCAGCACTGTGGCGAACAAGCCTTACCCGCAATTAGATTCATTGCCTGCATTGACATCGGGCCCAAAAATGGTAAAACAAGGAACTGGTTTAAATGTCGTGCTCACCCCTAAAGGTGGACAATATCATATTGCTTTACCTGATGGCACCAATGTCTGGATCAATGCGGGATCAACACTAAGATTTCCTTCTTCATTTGATGATGTCGCAGAGCGCCGAGTGCATTTAACAGGTGAGGCATATTTCAAAGTTGCCACGGTCAATTCAGTTTTTGGTAAGCAGCGAAGAGCACGTAAAGTACCTTTCATCGTACAGACAGACAAGCAGGAAGTAACCGTACTGGGAACCAACTTTAACATCAATTGTTATCCGGATGAACCAGATCTTAAAACCTCATTACTGGAAGGATTGGTTAAAGTTAGTACCAAAAAAGGAGAAGTCATCCTTAAACCTGGCATGCAAGCGATTAACAATGCGAAAGGATTAACTGCTAAAAAAGCCGATGTAAGTATGGCCATTGCCTGGAAAAACGGAGAATTTGCTTTCCTAAACGAACCTCTGGAAAACATCATGAGACAAGTGAGCCGTTGGTACAATGTAGAAGTGATGTACGAAAACCAGCAGATGAGGAAAAAACCATTTGGAGGCTCAATTTCTAAATTTAAAAATGTATCACAAGTATTAAAAATGCTGGAACTAGCTGGAAATGTGAAATTTAAAATTGAACAAAATAAAATTACCGTGCTAAATTGAGTTAAAAAATATCCATACTTTCACTATATTAGCCAAGCGTGGCCAGATAAAACGACGTTAAGCATCTCAACGATAGAAACAATGGATATTAATGAATATATTAAAAGTGGAATTCTGGAAGCCTATAGATTAGGTTACGCTTCGGATGAAGAAGTAGATGAGTTAGATAAGTTAACGCGTAAGCACCCGCAGATTAAAGACGCTCTGGATGAACTTGATTCAAATCTCGAAGACATTGCCCAACACATGGCCGTAGCTCCTCCTCCCGGCAGATGGAATAAAATTGAAGCTGAGCTCAATGAAATCATTAAACGTACTGAAGCAGATAAATTAAAGATAACAAGCAGTCCAAAAAATAACAATAGCATCCTTAGGGATACCGATCAAGGTGAATTTATTCAGTTGCTTACACCAACAAATCAGATCCGTATACATAAACTATGGAAATTATTGGTCGTTGGACTGATTGCACTTGGACTCGTATTCCTTTGTTTCGCCATTTACTTTAGCTCAAAAAACAAACAAAATAATCAACAGATCAATGAGTTAAAACAGGAACTTAAAAAACAATAATGTGTAGGGCTAACATCGTCTATTGAATGTTTTTCATTATCAAAAAAGTTTTTCTCATAATACTGAAATCCGTAAAATCCACCACCTACAAAACACATACTCTCAAACTATTAGGCGCAATCCCAAATCGTTTCTTAAATGCCCTGTTAAAGTATTTCGGGTCATCATACCCAACGATCACTGCAATTTCCTGTACTGTTTTTTGCGTAGTTAAAAGTAATTTCAAGCCGTTGTGCATACGCAATTCAATGACCTGTTTATGCAAAGGCCTACCGAAATGAAGTTTCGCCAACCTGGTCAGCGTAATTCTGGAAACCATAAAATGCCTGGCCATGGCAGGCTCATCGTCTACTATTTTACTCGAAAAATTTTCGTTGATAAACTGACCGATTTCTTTAGCCTTATTTCCCCGATATTCGGCATTATCTGTTTTCGAATGCAGTTTCATTAAGTACCGCCTGATGCAGTCGTTGATAAAAACATGCATCTCTATATCCATATCACGTCCTTCCGGGGCCGAATTTAGCCTGCGTAAGGCATTAAATATCTGTTGTGCAATACTGAAGTTAGGTAAACTAACAGCCTCTTTCTTCCCCTCTGTATAGCTGGATATGAAATCTGTTAATTCTTCCAGGGCACCATACTTTGTTTTCAGCCATTCGGGCCTTATGGTTAACAGCAATATGGTATGTTCGCCGGTCAGCAAACTGCGCTGATATTTACCGGCATTTAAATAAATGAGCTTACAGGAGTTTCCCGATACTTCCGACACTATATTAGAATCTTCATCATAAAGCACAGAACAACCTTCGAGCGTTGCAATCATAAAAAAGGAAGGCGCTGTAACCTCCAGATCAAGAACCGCATGGTTGTGAATTTTATATTCATACAACTCTATATGAACCAGGTAATGGCTAATGGATTGAACCAATAGTGTCCCCTCCGGCGCAGTTATAAAAGCCGACTTCGCCATCTTTAGTGGAAAAGGGCTTAAATTGTATAAATTGTCTAAGGTTAATTCAGATGTAGAAAGGGGTTCTAATAATAATTTGATTTGAGAACGCATATCATAAAATTTTAAAGTTTAAATTTAATAGCAAGACAAGTAACTATAATACATAATGCATTTACCATGAGTTGAACTTTCCAGTTCACAGAAAACCATAAATAATTGTAAAAAGCAGGCAAAGACACACCCGCGTATAGCATCAGTAAAATACAAAAGGTAAATCCTATAAAACAGGAGCAGGAAAAAATGAGCCAGATAATTCTGGTTTTTGGAATAAGTAACAGCATAAGCATCAAAATCCCGGAAATGGAGATCAACCAAAATTCCAAAACAGGAACAGTAAACGTTGCCGACTGAATAGGAAAAGTTGTTATTTTGCTGATAAGAAATCCTGCAAATAAAATTACAAAGATGTAAGCAATATAGTCAGCTACTTTTACTTTGGACAATATCATTTTTTAAAATTTATTAAAAAAAATATTACAATTAAAAATCTCGCTTGGAGTTCCAAAAACAATTAAAGTTCGCGACTTACGTTGGAATTATCTGAGCGCAATTAACTATTTCTTAATGAACTCAATTTTACTATAGTTTTTTATAATCTTTTAATTTACATTTGTTTACATAAATTATTCATTCTAAATAAACGCTTTTCAAATGAAGAATAAATACACGATCAACTGGCTCATTCCAAAATTGGATAAAACAAAATGTACTAGTGAAATTGAAAACTACATCCTTAATGCGATCAAATCGCAAGAGCTCCAGGGAGGGGATCTTATCCCACCGTATCGAGAGCTGGCAAGAACAAATAAAGTTAGTCCCAGCTCAGTCCGAAGGGCATACACCAAACTCACCGACAACAATTGGCTAAACAGCAATCAGGGCTCGGGCACATTTGTCTCGATAAGAAACCCATCAGAAAATATACTGCTTAAAACAACAGGCTTTAAAGATCATTTCCCCGCTGGCTTCTTATTTTTAAACAAAAGAGAAGTAAAACAATCAGCAAAATTCATTGAACAACCTTTTATAGGTGTAGGCACAGACTTCCCAAATCCAGCCACTTTTCCAGAATCTAAATTCTTAGAATACTACAACCGCATTCGTGAAGCCAGTAAAAACTTAAGTCAGGCCGAACTATTGAACGCTTACGATGGCAGAGCTTTAAAAGATGCAGTAGTAGAACAACTGAACCGTAAACGCGACTTTGGTGTAAGTAACCAAATGATCGACATCGTAAAGAGTAGAAAAAGTTGCCTGGATAGAGTGTTTACAATCCTGCTAAATCCCGATGATGTGGTAATCAGCACCTCCCCTTACGACTTAAAACTTGCGTTAGCTCTTGAAAAATTTGATGTAACGGTATTTACTGTAAATCGTGATGAAATAGACTTTATTGAAAGGATTGAACAAATACTGGAGTATTCTAAAGTCCGGGCCATTCATATTCGTCCACAATGTAGCTATCCGGAGAGTTTTACATTGAGCCAGGAATACTGTACCAAACTGATTGAGCTGGCTAAAAAATATAGAGTATGTATCATAGAGGAAGAAGACGATCATGAGTATTCGTTTAGTAACACTCCCTACAAACCTCTGGCCTGCTATGAGCATGATGGATATGTACTTTACATGGGTGCTTTAAGCAAAGCTACAATGGATACCATTAGCTTACGAGTCGTGGTAGCAGCAACACAGTTTATCAACGAGATGGGAAATTTGCCCAAACAGTCTGTTGAAGACCGCGATGTCATTAAAGAACAAGCCATTGCAGAAATGATTGTGAATGGTGATATGGCCGAGTATGCAAGACAAATCAGAGTCAAAGCAAAAAACTACCGCGACGAGCTTCACATCGTACTGAATAACCATTTACATAAGTATATCACTTATGAGATACCAGAAAACGGCTTGACGTTTTGGATAAAGTTTGATGAGCGTATAGACTTAAACGCAGTACTAGACGAGGTTGAACTTCTGGGTATCCCCGTCCCCTACCATCCCAATAGCCAAAGAGGCAAGAAAAAGGTAAATCATATGATGCTCGGTTATGGCGCCTTCGACCTCGCCGAGGCCGAAGGTGGTGCCAAAATGTTGAGCGAAGTGATCAACGGTTTAAATCTTTTGTGATTAAACCGCAACGCTACCTAAATACACACTATCAGAAATACGTTTCCTGTTGTCTGATACAAAAGCAATATAAACTTCAATAAAGTCATCTTTCTTGAGGTCATATTGATCCTGACGAACTATGCCTACTTTCAACTCTTCGTAGCCCTCTTTTCTACGAGCGCCACTCAAAGAGTAATCTGCGGTACCATTCGTCGGTAGGTAAGCAAGTACCATCACCTGATCGCGATTTAACTCATAACCCCAGTTAGGATCAACATCCCAGTAAAACTTTAGCGTGTTACCTTCCAGTTTTACTGTAGGATTTGAAGGTTTTTGTAATCGGCCCCTGCTGACGAGTACCTTACTGTAATCGATCTCGTAGTTTGGATAATCCCCCGTGACCGCTTCATTTAAAAGATACGAAGATGCCCCGTTTTCAGGAATCCTGTCGCTCTTGGCAACGTCAAGCCGATAACCTTCATGAATGAACTCTCCAATCACTGAAATGAACGATTTCACTAATTTAAACCTTAAATTGACCGCTTTCTGTGCATCAGATCTTACTTTTTTCTTTTTTGGTTTTTTAGGTTTTGATCTTAAAATTGGTTGCCCCAATCTTAAATAACCAACCAAATTTGCAATCTTGCCTAAAACGGGACCTAAAATCCCGTATTTTAACCTTGCCATAACTATTTGTTTAATAAGGACTTCATTATCCTTAACACTAAGATAAGCACGAAAGTCTTATTTGCACTCGCTAAATTTTCTTTTACTATCAGTTTGATTTAAAATTGCTTTTCTATCGGTCTGAGCAAAAGGATAGCAAAAGAAAAGCAAAAGGATAGCAAAAGCGGAGCAAAAGAAAAGTGGGACTTTTTATACGATTTTCCATTTCTTTCATTCATTCCTCCTGGTTTTTCCATCAGATATAAATGTGCACTGTAGTCAGACGATAGTCTAACTTTTCTTTAAAAGATTTTCATCATAATTTTGTGAATTTAACAGAGTAAAGCCGACGCTATTTTCACGCACATTTTTTAACTGAACACTTTTTCTGAAACATTCATCAGAATGAACAAAATGAACAACCCTCCCAACCAACAATCAACACACTTAAAATCTACAAGTTACCTTCTTTACCGCTAAAAAACAGAAGTCTAACAGACGAATAATCCCAGACCATCCCCCTTCAAATTGAACAATATGAATAGAAAATAACGCGCTATTCTAACCTAGTTTTGTGACAGGGATATAAAATTATTGCCTTAAAGCATACATAAGTGCTGTTTTAAAGAAAAAAGAAATTCTCATGCGCTCGTTCACCACTAAAAATACGTTCATTATAACGCTACTAACACTGCTGTTGGTAGTGGCTGGATACGATGTGGTTAAGGGGCAAGATTGTGGACCCAAAGAAAGAATCTACGCTTCCACCCAATCTTATTTTGGCGTTCCATTATTGACTTCAATAACGCTTAGGGATAATGCAATTGATTTAGTTGAGCCAGGTAATATGGAAACATTCTCTACATTAAAAACAAATGTGGGATTAGTTGGATTAGGAACAGCGTCACAAGTCTTAGGTTTTCCTTCCGGAAGTTTACCAGTCGGCGATAATAAAGACTACCCTATTTCTATAAAAATTGCAACAGGATCTACAGTTCTAGATGTACTAAGTGGAATAACAGTCCAGGCGACTTGGAATGGTTCACCAGTTGGACTAGCAGTTTCCGGCACAAACTTACTTGGGTTACTGGGAGGGACAGCTCAAAACATTGTGACATTCACACCGGGTGCTAAATATAACGGAGTCAGAGTAATAATCAATCCTATAGTTGATATAGGGACTTCTGTGAATATTTATTACGCTTATTTTGCAAAACCTATCACAGGAAATACACAAGTATGTGATCAACCCAGTGAAACAATTAATGGCTCAACAGGTTCAATCCTAGGCGGATTAAACTCTGTGGAAACCCCCAGAGATGCTATTGACAATGTTTTAACAACATTCGCAAAATTGAATTTTCCTGTTAGTGTACTTAACACTACCTATTTAACAGCAATTTACCCGTCAGTTTCAATACCAGGTGATTATGTTAATATAGTTATGCAAGCTGATAATTCCGCAGTCCTAACAGCCCAGGTACTTTCAACTGATTTACAAATAAAACTATTTAATGGTAGCACCGAAGTATTAAGTGTACCAGGTAATTCTCCACTATTATCAATAAACCTATTAGGGTCAACAGGTTCCACGTACACTCTCAAATTACCTGTTAACGTTGCATTTGATAGAATTTCCTTAGCTGCAGGTGGCGGATTAGCAACATTACTTGGATCACTAAAGGTTTATGAGATTCAACGTGTCGCCCTAAAACCAGAGGTTATGGCCCTTGGATTAATTGGACAAAATTTAACAATCTGTGAAGGACAAACTCAGGTTCTTAACATCTCTAATATACAAACATCAAATTGCATAACTTACACGTGGTATAAAACAGGAACTATACCATCGGTTGGAACGGGGACGTCTTATACTTTGCCTACTTTAGCCCCAGGATCACACATTTACACTGTAAAAGCTACTAGGACAGGTTGTAATGAATACATTGAAAGTATACCTATCACTGTAACGGTAAATCCATTACCATTACCTCCTACTATATTACCAAAGTCTATTTGTGTTGGTACTTCAACAGAATTAAATATCGATCCTGCCAGTCCCAGCACCTTAACCTATAAATGGTATAATGTACCAACAGGCGGTTCTGTTTTAAATGAGGGAACAAGTTTTAATACCCCAACACTAACAGCAGATAAATATTATTATGTAGAATCGGTAATAACCGCGACAGGATGCATTAGTGCAACAAGGACAATAGTAAAAGTAACCGTCAATCCAAAACCTGGTCCTCCTCAACTCCATTTAACGATAAATTAACTCTATAGCAAACACTAAACAACAAGTATTATGAAACAAAAACTTACAATCTCCAAATTATTGATTATGACTATACTTCTACTGTCATCATCATTATTAAAAGCGCAACTCATTACATCTTCCGCAGATTTCACTCCAGCACCAGGAGCAATTTATTGTAATGGAACCCACGTAAAAATCAGTGCTACGGCTGACCCGACAGCAGTTAGCTACAAATGGTACAGATATCCTGGTACCGATAAAACTACAACACCGGTCGAACTTTCAGCTACAACACTTGCCTTGGATGACGATATTACCACTCCAGGATATTTCACATACGTTGCGGTCGGAATAAGTGCTTCTTTATGCGAATCCACTGTATCAGATCCAATAACTGTATATGTTCTTCCAGGAATAACAGCATCAATAACAGCACCATCTCTTGCTGAGTATTGCGAAAATGCATTACCTACAGGCCCTGCAGCAATTACACTAAACGCCGTTGCTGGTAAGGTCGGCACAGTGAGCGAAACATTCGCTTACAACTACGAATGGTTAAAAGATGGAACGCCAATTTCTGGGGCACCAAATTCTGCTTCATATACTTTGGATGACACGAACGATATTGCTCCTGGAACTCACAACTATACTGTAAAAATAACTTATAAAGTTAAAGCTTGTACTGCTACAACATCTGCTGCCCAAGCAATTAAAGTAAATCCAAAAGCGAACAAACCAGTTATTTCAATCACACCATAATACTCGTGTTTAACAGAAAACAAGGTTTCGTAACTAGTCTGCTGTTGCTTAGTGCAACGGCAGGCTTTGCGCAATCTGATGGTTCGCAGACAGTGAACATCCCACAAGGAGGTTCAGTGAAACTGCGGGCCAGTTCTGTTAATGCTGCTACCTATCAATGGATAAAGGACGGAACTGCGGTAACGGGCGCAACATCCATAGATTACACAGCTTTACTAGCGGGATCATACACGGTAATTTCTTTTAATGCGGAAGGTTGTGCATCAGATATATCAGATCCGGTTGTAGTTAACATTAGCCCGCTTACTACCCTCACCGCTGATCTGATGATCAATAAAAATGCGGAATCCAGATCTGTTACCCTCAATGAAACCTTTGAATACCTGATCAGGGTAAAAAATAAGGGCACAGGTACAGCGACAATGATTAAAGTACAGGATGTTTTACCTGCTGAACTCAGTTTTGAACAACTCATTACTCCTGTTTTCGGTTTTGCCAATTACAACCACGGTAGCAAAACTGTCCTATGGGAAATCAGTAAGCTAGATAATGGAGAAACCGCTGATTTAAAAATTAGGGTAAAAGCCATGAATGCCGGAATCATTAAAAATACGGCAACCGTAACCGCATTGGAAACCGATCCTGATCAAAGAAACAACAGTGCTACAGACAACAAATCAATAGCCGGAATTATCATTCCTAATGTTTTTACACCTAATGGTGACGGGCTTAATGATACTTTTGAAATACCCGGTTTAGAACTCTATGAAGCCAATGAACTAACCATCCTGAACAGATGGGGAGGTACCGTTTATGATAAAAAAGGCTACAAGAATGACTGGGGAGGATCTAATCTTAATGATGGAACGTATTACTACCTGTTAAAAGTAAAATCTGCAGCCAATAAATGGGAAGTTTATAAAGGTTATGTAACCATACTCCGAAGCAAATAATATGAAGAAAATTATACGCTTATTATTTATAGTAGCAGGCCTGATATCCAGTGCAAAAGCACAACAGGACAGTCAGTTTACACAATACCTATTTAACGGATTACACATTAACCCGGCTTATGCAGGCTATAAAGATGACATCTATGTGCAGTCCTTTTACCGCTCGCAATGGGCCGGAATTAAAGGCTCGCCAAAGAGTTTTTCCATTGCTGCCGACGGCGCTTTTAATGATGGTAATGTAGGACTGGGATTGATTGTAAACAACGACCAGCTAGGTGCCCAGACTTATCTTACCGCTTATGCAAACTACGCTTATCGCATCAGGATGGGTAATGATGAAGCTTCGCAATTAGCATTTGGTATCGCAGCAGGTATGATGCAACTGGGCCTGGATGGCAATAAACTGGAAGGCTATAAACCTGGTGATGGGCTCATTCCCCTCGGCTCGCAAACCAACATAGTACCCGACGCGCGATTTGGTGTTTACTATGCCAACAAAGACTTTTTCGCAGGCTTCTCTGCTACCAATTTACTGGCGCGCTACATGCTCAAAGACAATACAGAAAATAGAATGGTACCAGTACCGCAACCACATTTCTATTTTACCACCGGTGTCCTGCTTCCAATAAATGAAGACATGAAGTTTAAACCTGTTGTGCTGTTTAAAGACGATACTAAAGGTCCTTCTTCCTTAGATGTCAACGCTTTTCTGTTGCTAAAGGAAACACTTTGGATAGGAGGTTTTTACCGTGCCACTGTTGATCTCTATAAAAAGGATTATCAGCAAACAGGCCTTTCCAAACAAAATGCAATAGGTGCTATCGTCGAAGTTTTTGCCTCACAAAATTTCAGGATCGGGTATTCTTATGATTACTCCCTCAATAAATTAAGAGACTATAACTCCGGCAGTCACGAAATATCTGCAGGCTTTTACATCAACCGCGGAAACTCTTCCCGAGACAGAAAGTTAAGGTGTTATAAATTCTAAGCATATAAAATCACAAAAACCATAGCTTTTACGACAATTTTATTAGTCAATAAATTGTTTTAAACAGCCTCTAACAATGCTGGTGTTTTTAATGTTATATTGTTAATGTGGTTACCGGGTATGAATCATATCGTAACGACCAATTAAACAATATGACAACAAAGACCAATCAAAGTAACAACATAATAATTGTAGGTGGTGGCCTGGCAGGACTAACTTGTGCCCTCCATTTACTGAAAGAAGGTTTTGAAGTCACTTTGATTGAAAAGAACGAATACCCCCATCATAAAGTTTGTGGCGAATACATTTCAAATGAAGTACTCCCCTATTTACAATGGCTTGACGCCGATCCTCAGCAACTTTTACCTGTCACAATTAACCGCCTTTCTGTTTCAGCACTAAATGGCAAAGTTATAGGCTGCGACCTTCCCCTTGGCGGATTTGGCCTAAGTAGATTTGCACTCGATAGCTTCTTATACGAAAAAACCATACGAAGAGGATGCAACGTAATTAAAGACCGCGTAACTGATATTATTTTTAAAAACAACGATTTTGAACTGACCACCAGCAAAACAGGAACATTAAAAGCAGACCTTGTTATTGGCGCTTTTGGAAAAAGATCGGCCTTAGATCAGAAACTGTCCCGCGGATTTATGCATAAAAAATCACCGTGGCTGGCAGTAAAAGCCCATTATAGCGGCATTATTCCAAGCGATCTGGTCCAGCTCCATAATTTTGCAGGGGGCTATTGTGGGGTTTCTACTATAGAAAACAAACAAATCAACATCTGTTACCTGGCAGATTATGAAAGCTTTAAAGCTTACCGAAACCTCGAAGATTTCCAGAAAAAAGTGTTGTATAAAAACCCGCAGCTGCAGAAGATTTTTGAGGAGAGCACCATGCTTTTTGATCAGCCTTTAACCATTAGCCAGATTTCTTTCGCAAAAAAAGAACTCGTATACAATCATGTGCTAATGATTGGTGATACCGCAGGGTTAATACATCCGCTTTGTGGAAACGGAATGGCAATGGCTATCCACAGTGCCAAAATTTGTGCGGAGTTAAGCATACAATACCTGAATAGCAGCCTAATATCCAGAACTGCACTTGAAAACCAGTACACTAATATCTGGAATGCCAATTTCAAAAACCGCTTAATGATAGGCAGGTTCCTCTCCGGAATCATTAAAGAGGATAAACTGTTTAAGCCAATGCAACACTTGTTGGCACATTTCCCTTCTTCCTTATCGTTAATTGTTAAAATGACCCACGGAAAACCCATTATATGCGAATAGATACCAGCAAACGAAGCGAGGCCCCTGAAATAATGGACGACTTCGATTTAGAAGGCGAAACATTGAGGGATGCACTGGATAAAATAGCCAGTATAAACAAGCTATTGGGCGGCAATAAAGTTACCCGACAGGGGCTCTCCCATCTGCTAAACATCCGTACCGAAAATGTAAAAAACAATAGTGAAATTACCATTCTGGATGTAGGCTGTGGTAATGGGGATATGCTAAGAACCCTCGCCGATTACGCCTTAAAAAAGCAATTAAACTTTAAACTTACAGGCATAGATGCAAATGAATTTACCATCAAACATGCCCGTCAATTATCTCTTCAATACCCCAACATTAACTATGTCTGCGCAGATATTTTTGAGGAAATTAAACAAGAAAGACTTTACGATGTTATCTTATGTACATTGACCTTACATCATTTTAAAGATGAAGAAATTATAACGCTTATGAAAGGTTTCAAAACGCAATCGGCATTAGGTATTGTGGTAAATGATCTGCACAGAAGTAGTATCGCTTACCATCTCTTTACCGCACTATGCTTCGCATTTCGCCTCAGTCAAATGTCAAAAGATGATGGTCTCATATCTATTTTAAGAGGCTTTAAAAAACAGGATCTACATAATTTTTCAAGGCAGTTAGACTTTAATACCTATATCCTGAAATGGAAATGGGCATTCCGTTACCAATGGATAATCCCTACATTATGAACGTAAAAATAACCACAGTTACCAAGCTTACACCACAATATTCAAGAACAACGACAGAGATTATCCCTTTTCTGGATACCTGGCTACAGGGACAGGAACCACGTTTCATTAAAAAGGTAAAAAAGATATTTGAACAGGCGGCTGTTGATAAAAGATACTCCATCATGTCGCCCGAAGAAGTGTTTAACCAAACCTCCTTTGAAGATAAAAATAACATCTATATCCGCGAAGGAATTAAACTGGCCACGGAATGTTTACAACTGGCCTTAAAAAAAGCGGGCTGGCAGCCACAGGAACTGGATTACCTCATTACCATTAGCTGTACGGGCTTCATGATCCCTTCAATGGATGCTTATATCATCAACACTTTAAACCTGAAACAGGATATTGTCAGATTGCCTGTCACGGAAATGGGTTGTGCAGCTGGCATATCAGGCATCATCTACGCAAAGAACTTTTTAAAAGCGAATCCAGGCAAACGTGCGGCAGTAATCGCTGTAGAATCTCCTACCGCCACCTTTCAGCTTGATGATTTCTCGATGGCCAATATTGTAAGTGCGGCCATTTTTGGAGATGGTGCAGCCTGCGCTCTGCTCTCTTCTCAGGAAGATGACGAAGGGCCAGAAATAATTGCGGAGGAAATGTATCACTTTTACGACTCTACACCAATGATGGGTTTTAAACTAACCAATAGCGGACTTAAAATGGTGTTAGATGTAGATGTACCCAAAAATATTGCACAACATTTTCCCGGGATCGTACATCCTTTTTTAGCAAAACAAGGTCTCAGAATTGAGGACATTGATCACCTGATCTTTCATCCCGGAGGAAAGAAAATCATTGAAACGGTGGAACTGCAATTTGGTGAATTGGGTAAAAATATCGACGAAACTAAAAACATTTTAAGAGAGTATGGAAACATGTCGAGTGCAACCGTACTATACGTTCTGGAAAGATATATGGAACGCCCCACAGGAACCGGAGAACTGGGTCTAATGTTGAGTTTCGGTCCTGGCTTTTCTGCACAGCGAATACTGTTGAAATGGTAAAAAGATAAAGGCTCATATTATTTCAAAAACTTTTGAAGTAAAAAAATATTGATTAATATTGACAACAATACTTTGTTAATATTGAGGATTTAACTCATACATGATCATAACGGCAACTCATAATTTCGACGATCTTTATCTCAGCAACTATGCTGCGCTATGCTATTTTTCTTTAAAAATTGTAGGCGATAAAAATATTGCAGAGGATATTGTAGAAGAAGTATTTGTAAACTTGTTGAACAGTAAGAAAGAATTTACCGAAGGAGATAATTTAAAAGCATGGCTATATACTGCCACAAGAAATGCCAGCTTAAATCACCTTAGGCAGGACAAGCGCTCAAAAGAACGCCAGTTTCAGTTTACCGCTTCACAACCTGCTGAAGAATCGGCCTATATTTATGAGATGATCAGATCGGAAACTTTAAATCTCATTTTACTGGAAATCAAAAAACTTCCTGGACATTCTGGCAAAATCATTGAGCTTAGTTATTTAAAAGACATGAAAAATGATGAGATTGCCGAATTAATGGGACTGTCTGTTAAAACCGTAAAAAATTTAAAGTCTATGGGAATGGCAACATTAAAAACACATTTGTCGCCAGATGCTTACCTGCTTCTTTTACTATTATCAAGTCTGGCTGTAGATCCACATCTCCTCCAAAACATTACCCCTTATTAAAATATTTCTTTTTTTATCGGGACCTTTTGAATAGCCCGGTGTTTATACAATAAAACTAAACAAAAATGGCCTTACACGAGAAAGACGTCTCACGAATTTCTATGTTGATGATTAAGTATTATGAGCAAGCACTAACTGCTGATGAGGAGTTGGAATTGAAAAATACTTTAAGTTCAGATTTAGCCGCCAAAAAAGTATTTGATGATCTGGCAAAAACAGGATATGTTAAAACAGAACTGAATAGCATGAACCGTTTTGATGCTACAGCCACCTTAGCAAGTTTTCATAAAAAGCATTTCCCTAAAAAAGAAAAACCATTCATTTTTAGGTTATCCACCCTGATTGCTGCAGCATCCATTATTCTGGTACTTAGTATAGGTCTTTTGTATTTTAATAAGTTAGCCAGGCCGAAAGGAGATTTAGCCAGCAACGACATTGCTCCCGGAAAAAATACTGCAACCCTGGTTCTTGCCAACGGAAAACGTATTACACTGGACAATGCAAAAAATGGAGAATTGGTAACTGAGGCCGGAGTTACCATTACAAAAACAAAAGAAGGACAAATTGTTTACACTATTGACGACAACACAAATACTGATAACGCAACTCAGGATGATCAGCGCTCTCAACGCTCTCAACAATATAACACCTTAATCACCGCAAACGGAGAAACTTTTGAAGTGCGCCTGCCAGATGGTTCAAAGGTTTGGTTAAATGCTGGAACATCCTTAAAATATCCGGTAAGTTTTAACGCACAGGCACAACGAAAGGTTGAATTAAGTGGAGAAGCTTACTTCGAAGTATTTAAAGATAAGCAACATCCGTTTATCGTACAGAGTGAAGGTCAGCAGGTAGAAGTACTGGGCACACGCTTTAACGTTAACACCTATAAGAACGAACCAGCCATTAAAACAACTTTATTGGAAGGATCGGTGAAGGTAAATGAGCAAACCATACTTAAGCCAAACCAGCAATCGGTTCTTACTGCAGGACAGATTAAAGTGATCCCTGTACTCGCTGAATCGTACATTGACTGGCAGGAAGGCGTGTTTAATTTCGAATATGAAACGCTCCCATCGGTGATGAGGAAAATAGCACGCTGGTACAACGTAGAGATCATTTATGTGGATACTGAACGTGATAATCAGACTTTCTCAGGCTATGTTTCCAGATCTTCAAACGTCTCGAAAGTGCTACAAACCCTTACAGAAATTAGTAACCTTGAATTTAAATTAAAAGGAAAAACTATTGTGGTATCCAAAACACCAAAGTAGGAAGATCCCCTACCCCTTTTAGCCAATATAAACCAACCAAATCGTCATGAGAGAAACAGACAATACAGAACCATAAGTAAGAAAAACCTTATTACACAACTGATTACTGTGTAGTTAAACCGGAAGTGCGGCAAACACTTCCGGCTATGTTCAGGTTACCGTGATCAACAATTCTTGGAAATTATTAAAGTTCAACCCAAACAATCAAATGTATGAAAATTTGTATTAAAAATCTGTATGGCCATTTTCGCCATACAAAAATTCTGCTGGTTATGAAAATCACCACTTTCATACTGTTTGCAATGATCGCCCAGGTCAGCGCAAATGGTTTCGCCCAAAAAATTACCCTATCACAGCGGGATATTACACTTAAAGAAATCTTCCGTCACATCAGAAAACAAACAGGATACAACATTTCCTATTCCAACCAGGTGATTAACGACGCTAAAAAAATAGATGTTAAGTTTAATGAAGTACCACTGGAAAGTGTCTTACAAAAAATACTGAACGACAACTCTTTAGTCTTCAAAATAAATGAGAAAGACATTACCATAAAACGAATAACACTACGTACCCCTACACAACAGGAGGAAACCTTTGTACTGAAGGGTAGTGTTTTTGATACCTCAGAACCACCTAGTCCATTGAGCTCGGTTACCGTAACCATTAAGCGTACCAATCAGAAAACTATAACTGATGTGGATGGAACTTTTCAGGTCCGTGTTTTGAAAACGGATACCCTTATATTTTCAATTACGGGATATACCACCAGGATCCTTGCTGTTCCTTCCGGACGCACAACTTTAAACATTTCGATGCAAGAAGATGTTGCCGCATTGGACCAGGTGGTAGTTACAGGTATTGGTAGTCAGCAAGTTAAAAACATCGCCAGCTCGGTAGCCGTGGTGAATATGGGTAATGTAACCAATAAACCTATTACACAGCTGTCGCAAGCCCTTCAGGGTGGTGCAACGGGTATCCAAGTTACACAATCTTCAGGTTTACCTGGTGGCGATGCAGCAGCCATAAAGATAAGAGGTATTGCTTCAAATCTGGGCTCCTCTCCTTTGGTATTGGTAGATGGTGTTCCTTATGACATCGACAAACTCGATCCCAATACCATTGAAAGTGTTTCTATCTTAAAAGATGCGGCGGCCGCTGCAATTTACGGAGCACGAGCTGGAAATGGCGTAATTGTCATCACCACAAAAAGAGGTAAAGCTGATGTAATTGAATTGGGCTATAACTCCTTTTTCGGCGTTCAGCAACCTACTGTCGGGCATCCTGAATTTGTGGATGCATCCAAATTTATGGAGATGGTCAACTTAGCGCAAACCAATATTGGATCTACCCCATCATACAGTCAGGAAGTAATCGAATCTACCCGCCAGGGATTGGATCCGGTACATTTCCCAAACACAAACTGGTACAACTCCGTGATAAAAAAATGGACTCCGATGCAACAACACTCTTTAAGTGTGTCCGGAGGAAATAGTGCCGCTCGTTTTGCATTGACAAGTACTTACTTAAAGCAAGACAATATGGTTTCTGTAGGTGGTTTTGACCGTGCAATCATTAGAGGAAATACGAGTGTGAACCTATCAAAAAACGTGGTTACCTTTTTAGATTTCTCTGTTTCCAGGGAAAACAAGATGGAACCACATGTATGGGGTTATGGAACCGGACAGCTTTTATCATGGATTTACACCGCTCCTCCTAATATTCCCGTAAAATATCCGAATAAAGAAACACGCCCCAATTATACCTATTACGGAAATTATGGGGAAAGCTGGAACCCTGTCGCAAACATTGAAAAGGGGGGAGAAAGAAATACCATTAAGGATGATATTTTGCTTAACCTAAGACCAAAATGGACCGTTTTACCAGGACTAAGTGTAAAAGGACAATTCAGCTACAGGGTGAGTTCAGGTGTTAGCCGGGCCACCAGAGATCAGTATTTGTTCTTTGACTATTTTACAGATCAAAAAATTGGACGTGATTTCGAAACAGTAAGAGAAGCCAATACTGCCGAACGTGCAAACTACTATTACATCGGCGGAAGTGTTGATTACAACAAAACATTTGGCAAGCACAATGTAAATGCAATTGCATTGTACTCACAGGAATACGACAACTGGAACAAATGGGATGTGAAAACTCTACTTTCTTACTTAGGTAAAGTGTATTATAGTTTTGACGACAAGTACCTGTTAGAACTAGGCTTACGCAGAGATGGTTCTTCTTTGTTTGCCGAAGGTAAACGCTGGGGCTACTTCCCTTCTGTAGCTGTAGGATGGAACATTATGAATGAGGACTTCTTCAAGAGCATTAATTTCATTAACATGTTTAAAATCAGGAGTTCTTACGGCACACTTGGTAACAACAACATTAAACCTTACGCTTATCAAACTACGATCGATCCAAGTGGAATGGAACAAGTATTTGGAAATCCGGATATTACATGGGAAAAGATGAACATCTTTAATACAGGTGCCGACATCAGTTTGCTTAACAGTAAAGTGGATGTGACTATTGATGTGTACAACAAAATAACAACTGACCTTATACTGGTTCCTATACCAACTTTAACATCTTCAAGGGGCGAAACACCGACAAATATTGGCAGCTTACGCAATCGTGGCGCTGAAGTAAAAATTGGATATAATACGGCATTCGGGAAAGATTTCAAAATCAACACCAGCCTGGGTTATTCTTACAATAGAACAAAAATTATAAAACAGGCAACCAATATTCCAATTATTGGTAACGGAACCAGGCGCATAGAAGGTGGGCCTTTCAACGAATGGTGGGGATATAAATCTGGTGGCTTATTAACAGAAGCCGATATAGCGAACAATGTACCTATAATGAGTGGACAGGAAGTTGGTGACATCAAATACATTGATGTGAATAAGGACGGTAAAATCACATCGGATGACTGGACAAGCCTGGGAAATCCAGATGCATTGGCCAATTATTTTGCGAATGTTGCCATTAACTATAAAAGATTTGACTTTGAGATGCAGGTAAATGGCATGGGCAAAAATGTGAAGTTCTACTGGGACAGATTGGCTTATCCTTTGGATATCGGAGGCAATGGCGGTACACCATTGGTTGAACAAACAGATTACTGGACACCAGAAAATCTGGATGCAAAATATCCTAGACTTCGCCCTACGGCAGGTACCAATGGCGAATTTTCTGACTTCTGGTCGGTAAACGGAGCCTTTACCAGAATCCGTTACATGCAATTGGGGTACACCCTACCCAGCACCATTACTAAAAGATGGTCTAAAAGTTTACGCGTATATGTAAATGCACAAAATCCATTTGTTTTTTCTGACATGAAAATAGTTGACCCTGAAAGTGCCGGCGGAGCGTCGAGTTACTCCATCATGAAAACGTTCACTTTTGGACTTAATGTAAACTTATAATCAGACTATAAAATAAGAAATCATGAAAAAATTAAGATATATCACACTGATAACCTTGTGCTTGACCAGTTTATGCAGCTGTAAAAAGTTCCTGGAAAGAGACAGCCCTACGGCAACTACAGATGATAAATTCTGGAAACTGGAAAGCGATTTAAGAGGAAACCTTGACGCCGTATACGGTGGAATGCCTTCAGGTACGCTAAACTACTCCTGGCATAGCAATAGCTTTATGCATTTGGAAGGCACATCCGACAACCTCGTATTTAAAACAGATTTTCTTAGTGATGCCACCAATATACCATTAGGTTTAACAACAAGTTCAACCGGCATCTATGAACAATACTATCAAAAATCATATAATTACATACGTATAGCTTCCAGATTTTTAGAGCACTATAGCACAGCCTATGTGGAAGACCTAAAGATAAAGGAACGTTATGCGGCGGAAGCAAAGGCATTGAGAGCATGGTATCATTTACGACTGTGGCTACTTTATGGCCCTGTGCCAATTGTGGATCATTCACTGACTGCAAATGAAGCTACAAAGGCCAGAGCTACGCAGGCAGAAATCGTTAAATTTATTGGAGATGAATTACTTGCGGCTATACCGAACTTACCAGATAGTTATACCGAAAATGATAACTATAGATTGAGCAGAGGATTTTGTTATACTGCATTGTCCATACTATATTTAAATGCTAAAGACTATGTTAAAGCTGCTGAATATGCTAAAATAGTCATCACAGATAAGGATAAATTTGGCTACGACCTGCATAAGGCTACTGATCCTAAAGTAAATAGCTATGCTGATTTATTTACTTACAATGGTGTTACTTCAAAGGAGCGTATACTCTACAAGAAAAACGCCAACAATGAAGCATTTTTCCGTCAGGCACCAAGAAGCTTAGGTGGAAAAGCCGTAGGTTCTCCAACGGCATCTCTTGTAAATAGTTATGAAACCCGACAAGGTAAAACTATACAGGAACTGGGAGCGGACAGTCTGACCATTTACACGAAACAACCTACCTATCACAACAACAGGGACCCTAGGCTTTCTACAAGCATCCTGGTTCCCGATGAGACGTTTATAAACAGGACTTTTCAGCCTTTTATTCAATCCACCAGTAATGTGGATCGTGTGGGACAAACCCAGTCTACACAAACCGGCTATTTAACGAAAAAATATGTAGACCCAAGTGATGTAAGCAGACCTTATAGTGGTTCATTAGGTTTTTTCATCATCAGATATGCCGAGGTAATTTTGACTTATGTAGAGGCATTAATAGAAAAAGGTGATTACAATAATCCGGATGTAATTACTTACATCAATATGATTCGTAACCGTGCCGGAATGCCAAATGTGACTGCAACACAATACAACACCCAGGAAAAACTCAGAGAATTATTAAGACGTGAAAGACGTGTTGAATTTGCTTTGGAGGGTACAAGGTTATACGACATCCGTCGCTGGAAAATTGCAGAGCAAGTCATGAATGGCGCCGTCTATGGAGCTTACAACCCGGAAACACAATCCTTATACCTGAGCGAAACCAGGATATTTAAAGCAAACCGCGACTATGTATGGCCGATTCCTTTGAAGGAACTCAATTCAAATCCAAATATGGTACAAAGCGATAACTGGTAATAACCACGCTAGATTATACGTCTCCTCATACTATAACCAAGGCGTGATGCATAACCATCACGCCTTGGTTAATCATGGCCCATACTTAAAACACAACATTATGAAAAGTAATCAATCAATTCTTATAGTAATTATTGCCTGCATACTTGTTTTTAATGCCTGCAAAAAGAACAATACCAAAGCAGCTCCTAAAGCGCCCGAAAAAGAAGAAGAGGTTACCGGACCAGTAGGTGACCCTGTTACACTAAGTCCATTTGAGATCGGGGCGTACCTCCCTTACTGGGGAATAGCCAATTACCAGAAATACGGTTATAAAGACCTGACTACCTTATACATTATCGCTACCATATCGAAAGCCTCGGTAATGAGTAACAAAGGCCTGATCTTTGCTGACGATGATGCTGCAGCTACAGCTTACAACCAGCCTGATTTAACAGCAATGTTAAAATTCATCAGACAGGAAAGTCCCGGCATTAAAGTGATTTTATCGCTTTCGGATATGCATACTACCTCTGCAAACAGAGCGGAATCGTTAACCTTGTTTAATGCTGCAAACAGAGGCAAAACCATACAATACATCATGAAAAACTATGTAGATAAATTTGGTTTCGACGGCGTAGATATTGACATAGAAGACGAATCATTATCTGGCCTCGGTGCTCAATACTCCCCTTTCATTAAAGATCTGGCAGCGAGTTTACACAACGCCCCGGCAAGAGGAAAAAGAAAGCTCTGTATGGTAGCTTTAAATGTATACGATTTCACAAAAAATGTTACTCAGGATGTGTACAACAACGTGGATTTAATCGGAGTGATGGATTATGGACAGGAAAAAATGGATGCCTTAAAACCGGGTACACCAAGGGATTTAATGAGGGAAGGAAACGACTGGTCCGCAAAAATTGAAAAAAGTAAACTGGCATTTGGTCTGGGATTTTGGTCTACACATTTTTCAACTGACGGACAACATGCTGGCGATGGATGGGACTATGCAAAGGTATTGAGTACCGCCCAGGCCGACACTACCTTTGTACCCTACCTCACTACTTATTATAACAATATTCAAAAACCAGGTTATACATTGCGCTACAACGGCTTATATGAAACCCGAAGAAAAGCTGAATATCTGAAGAAGAATGGTTTTAAAGGAGTGTTCGGCTGGGACATCACCAAAGATGTAACCGATCCGGACTATACGCGCTACGCCTTATTGAGCCTATTGAAAGACTGGAACGAAAACCCAGCCAAATACCCGCCAATAGTTGGGGTTACTTTACAGGATTACTACAGCTCAACACAAAATATTGACGGAAAGTTTCATGATTTAAGCGCATCATCCGACAATTGGGTAGGTGTTTATGAATTAAAAACAGGATTATCAACAGGCTATTCGCAATACCTGCCAACTGCAACCTCTGGAAATTTTACGATTCCTTCAACTCTCGTACAAAGCTTAACAGCTAATAAACTTTATATTCTGCGTTTTTACAATGGTGCAAATGGAATCGGAACAACACTTTTGGGGACCAGCCACCCTTTTTACAAACAGTAACAATATTTTAAGATAATCTATTATCTTTAAACACAATGAACCACAAGCTATTCACTATGCTCATAAATAAATCTTTCCTGGCCTCAGCCTTGCTTCTCGGCGCATTAGCGGGGAACGCACAAAACACCCTACCTCCAAAACCCTACGGTGCAATTCCTAGTCCGCAGCAGATAAAATGGCAAAAAATGGAGTACTATATGTTTATCCATTTTGGACCCAATACCTTTACAGATAAAGAATGGGGCGACGGAAAAGAAGATCCTAAGTTTTTTAACCCTACAAACCTGGATGCCATGCAGTGGGCAAAAACAGCTAAAGCTGCCGGAATGAAGGCAATTATCATTACCGCCAAACACCACGATGGCTTTTGTTTATGGCCCAGCAAATTTAGTACCCATACCGTTCGCGAAAGTCTGTGGAAAAATGGAAAAGGTGATGTCCTGAAAGAATTATCTGAAGCCTGCAAAGCCTACGGCCTGAAGTTTGGCGTATACCTTTCGCCATGGGACAGGAACCATCCTGATTATGGCACGCCAAAATACAATCAGATTTTTGCCAATACCTTAAATGAAGTACTAACCAATTACGGGGAAGTTTTTGAGCAATGGTTTGATGGTGCAAATGGTGAAGAAGCAGGAGGAAAACGTCAGGTATATGACTGGCCCTTATTTCATAGCGTAGTGTTTAAAAACCAGCCCAAAGCAATTATCTTTAGTGACATTGGCCCCGGTACACGTTGGATTGGAAATGAAAGTGGTATTGCCGGCGAAACCAATTGGAGCACTTTAAATACCACAGGATTCGGCATAGGACGTGATGCCCCAAATGGAAAAGTATTAAATTCAGGAAATGAAAATGGCGAACATTGGATACCTGGCGAGGCCGATGTGTCCATCAGACCGGGATGGTTCTATAGTCCGAAAACAGACAACGAGGTTAAAACCTTAACACAGCTTTCCAAAATATACCACGCAAGTGTGGGACGTAATGCCAATTTATTACTCAATATACCGATCGACCGCAGGGGATTGATCCATCAAAATGATTCTACACAATTGATGGCACTCGCCAAAATGATCCGCGATTCGTACAAAAATAACCTGGCAAAAAGCAAGAAAGTAGTAGCTTCAAATGTACGTGCCAATGCTAAAAAATTCGGCACTCAGAATTTAACTGATGGCAATTACGACACCTATTGGGCAACTAACGATAACGTAAAGAATGCTGTACTTACCTTAAACCTGGGTAAACAAACAGCCATCAACCGCCTGGTAATGCAGGAGTATATTCCACTTGGGCAAAGGGTTAAGTCCTTCACCGTTGAATACTGGAATGGGAACAAGTTTGTGGAACTGGATAAACAAACAACGATTGGTTATAAAAGAATCTTAACCTTCCCGACTATAAAAACCAATAAGATCAGGGTAACGATGGAAGCCAACGCGGCACCCATAATCTCTGAAATCCAGGTGTTCAATGCTCCGGAAATTGTAGATACCCCTGTTGGGAATAGTGACCACGCGCAACTTGAACTGAACAAAGGAAAATGGAAGGCCATACAAAATAATGTAGTGGACATGGGGGAGTTAACGGATATTAGTGGTTTTACCTATACCCCTCCCCTGAATAAAGACGCCGGGACCTATGTGTACAGATATAATTTCCTGATCAGTACCGATGGAACAAACTGGGAAAAAATTGTTAGCAATCAGACTTTTGGCAACATCAAAAACAATCCGATTAAACAAAAGGTTGCATTTGATAAAAAGCATAAGGCCAGGTATTTTAAACTGGAGACCATTTCGCAGGTTGATGGAAATACCAATGGTGCCACTATGGCTGAAATAGGAATCATCAGGAACAAATAATAGATTTTGAAGCGTTATTTGGTAAATTAGGCGAAAAATAAAACGATCATAAAAATGGACAAAGCAGCAATTTTATCCCACTTACCTTACTCGAAACCCTTTTTATTTGTAGACGAACTGGAAACAATTGACGAAAACAGCGTTACCGGATCTTATACCTTCGATGCTGATCTGGATTTCTATAAAGGTCATTTTAAAGACAACCCGGTTACGCCTGGTGTGATTTTGACAGAAACGATGGCGCAGATTGGATTGGTTTGCCTGGGTATTTATTTATCAGGCAGCGCCGAAGGTGGAATGCCAGGTCACGTCATGCTCACCTCAACCGCCATCGACTTTATGAAGCCTGTTTTTCCGGGTGAAAAAGTAACGGTAACTGCACAGAAAGTGTATTTCCGTTTTAAAAAGCTAAACTGCACGGTTCAAATGACCAATGCCTCCGGCGAAATAGTTTGTAAAGGCACCATAGCCGGTATGGTGACCAACAAAATGAATGCATAAACGTGTAGTCATAACCGGTTTGGGTGTAGTAGCACCAAATGGAGTTGGGCTAACTGCATTTACGGAAGCCATTAAAAATGGCATTTCAGGCATTAAACACGATCCAGACCTGGAACGGTTACAATTCTCTTGTCAGATCTCAGGGAAACCGGAAATATCTGATGAACTAATTGCCAGGTATATGACTGACCTGGAACGAAAAAATTTTAACAGTAGCGGAATACTATATGGTATTATAGCTGGCATGGATGCCTGGCAGGACGCCGGGCTGTCCACTGCCGCAGCTGAAGAACCCGACTGGGACAGTGGCACCATCTTCGGTACCGGAACTTCTGGAATTGAAAAATTCAGAGAAGCGATTTATAAAGTAGACGAGCTGCAGGTACGCAAACTGGGTAGCAGTGCGGTAATACAAACCATGACCAGCGGTATTAGCGCTTACCTTGCCGGAAAAATAGGCCTGGGTAATCAGGTTACCAGCAATTCGTCAGCCTGTACAACCGGCACAGAAAGCATTTTAATGGCTTATGAGCGTGTAAAAAGCGGACAGGCAACCAGAATGCTCGCCGGTAGCACAAGCGACAGCGGCCCTTATATATGGGGAGGTTTCGACGCCATGAAGGTCTGTACCTATAAACACAATACCGAGCCTGAAAAAGGATCGCGGCCAATGAGTGCAACTGCCAGCGGTTTTGTACCCGGAAGTGGTGCAGGGGCTTTAGTGGTTGAATCACTTGAAAGTGCCATTAACCGTAAAGCAAATATTTATGCTGAAATACTAGGTGGGCATATCAATTCGGGTGGGCAACGTGGCACAGGCAGCATGACAGCCCCTAATCATATGGCTGTGCAACGCTGTATTCGCGCTGCTGTAGAAAATGCAGGCATCACCCCAGATCAGATAGATGCCATCAACGGGCACCTCACCGCCACCACAAAAGATGCACTGGAAATTCAGAACTGGGCAACAGCTTTAAACAGGAATCAGACAAATTTCCCTTATATCAATAGCTTAAAGGCCATAGTAGGCCATTGCTTAAGTGCCGCAGGAAGTATAGAGTGTGTGGCATCTGTACTACAATTAAAACATGGTTTTATTTTCCCTTCAATCAACTGCGAAGACCTGCATCCTGAAATATCAGAGCTCCTAAATAAAAATAAAATTTTAAAGCAAATAATTTACCAAAACATTGATATATTAGCTAAAGCAAGCTTTGGGTTTGGTGATGTTAACGCCTGCATTATTTTTAAAAAGTACTAAAATGGATAGAGAAGCACTTGTAGCGAAATTGAAAGAGATTGTTACACCTTATACCCAAAACAAAGAAGCTTTAGCCGATATCGGTCCATCTACAGATTTCATTAAAGACCTGAAAATTAATTCTGCCAATCTGGTCGATGTGATCCTGGATGTAGAAGAAGAGTTTGATATTGAAATCGACAACCAGGAAATGACACGTATGCTGAACGTGAATGAGACCATAGCCATTATTGAAGCTAAATTACCACAACTTTGATCGGCAATGATATTGTTGACTTAAATCGTGCTGCTAAAGAAAGCAACTGGAAAAGAACGGGCTATCTGGAAAAGATTTTTACGCCGGAGGAAAAGTTTTTGATACACACCGCAAAAGATCCCGATATCTTGGTATGGTTATTCTGGTCAATGAAAGAAGCAGCATATAAGGCTGCCACAGACCAAACCAAAATAAGGTCTTTCGCTCCATTTCTACTCAGCTGCAGTAACCTGGTCTTGCATCCTGGAACCGCCACAGGCAACATCACATATGATGGAAAATTGTATCATAGTCAAAGTATCATTACACAAACCTATATCCATACCATAGCAGCAACAAGAACAAAAATGCTGAACGATATAAAGTTAAAAATTGACGACTACGACGCAGCAGATCGCTCTTATAAAGAGAGTAACCCTACTTCTATAAGTCACCACGGCTCCTTTTTAGCTCTTATTTACTTGTAAGGTTCTCTTCGATCAACAGGTTAATAATCCCATCAACCAAACCTACTTTAGGTACATAAATCTGTTTAATACCCGTCCACTTCATTAAAGTGATATAAATTTCACAGGCCGGTATAATAACATCTGCCCGATCCGGATTTAAACCGAAAACACTGATCCGCTCTTTAAGTGAGTGTGCGTTGAGTTGATTGTACAACGCTTTAAGCTTAAGAAAAGTTAATGGCATCCCCTCCTTTTCATCAGACATGCGGAACAGTTTATTAATGTTACCGCCTGTACCAATACCAGCAAGATTTTTTAAAGATTTGGTATTTTCCTTTACCCAGTTTCTCATATCTTCCCAGGTTTCATCTTTATCCTGGTTATCGAGAATACGGATTGTTCCGATATCAAATGACTTTGAAGCTACCGGCATCCTGTTTACAAAAACTGATAGCTCGGTACTACCACCGCCTACATCAATATATAAATAGCTTTTCTTGATGTCCAGGTTCTCTTCAATATGGTTGGCATATATGATGTTTGCTTCGCGTTGTCCTGCTATAATCTCCAGATCGATGTCGGCTTGTGATTTAACAAGTTGGATAATTTCCGCACCATTATCGGCTTCGCGCATGGCCGAGGTCGCACAGGCAATATATTTTTCTACATGGTAAACGTCCATCAGGTTTTTAAAAGCCGTCATGGTTTTTAACAGGTCCTCCGTTTTACGTTCAGAAATATGACCATCTAAAAAGGCATCATCACCTAAACGCAAGGGCACCCGTACCAATGTATTCTTTTTATAACTATAACCATTTTCATTTTTAGAGATGTCAGCAATTAATAACCTAACCGCATTGGAGCCGATATCTATGGCAGCGTATCTTAACATTGGATTTATTGGTGTTTATTTTTTAAGTAATTGTAGGTTTGAACCTGTGCCCGTATTTTTGTTTTCAGGTTATTTTTATGGTATTTATTATTGTTTAAGCGGGTAATATCCCTTGCTTTTACATTGTCTTGCAACTGGAACTCTATAATATCCCTGATTTCGTGTTTAACATCTTCATCGAGTACGGGAAAGGTCACTTCTACCCGATGTTCAAAGTTACGGGTCATTAAATCGGCTGATGAAAGGTACATTTCCTCTTTGCCATTGTTACCGAAAATAAATACCCGGGCATGTTCCAGAAACTTATCGATAATGCTGATCACAGCAATATTTTCACTAAAACCAGCAATACCCGGAACAAGGGTACAGATACCACGTACAATGAGTTTGATTTTAACCCCGGCATTACTGGCATCGTACAACTTGGCAACAATACCTTCATCAGCGAGGCTGTTCACTTTTAAAATCATATAAGCCGGCTTACCTTGCCTGGCTATTTTAATCTCCCTGTCTACCGCATAAAAGAACTTGTTTCTGGATTCCAGAGGAGAAACGATCAGGTGTTTAAATCCTTTCGTAACCGCTTTCTTATTTAAAGCTTTAAAAAGCTTGATCAGATCAGTCGTAATCTCAGTTTTAGCAGTAAAAATGCTATGATCACAATACAGCTTTGCTGTTTTTTCATTGAAATTTCCCGTAGCAAGGTTGGCATAATAAACAGCCTTCCCCTTTTCCATTCTCTTGACCAGGCAAATTTTAGAATGAACTTTATAATCAGTTAAACCATAGTTTACGTTCACGCCTTCTTCGGCCAGTCTGCTGATCCAGAAAATATTGGCACTTTCATCAAACCTGGCTTTTAACTCTACCAGGCAGTTTACCTTTTTACCGTTCTTTGCCGCATTGATCAGCGCATTGATAACTCTGGAATTCTGCGCCAACCGGTACAAAGTGATATTGATCTCCGTTACTTTAGGGTCAATCGCGGCTTCACGAAGAAACAGAATAATATAATCAAAAGTCTGATAAGGCAGATTGATAACAAAATCGCGCTCCTGCAGCTTATTAAATATACTTTCGGTACGGTGCAACCCATGCACCTTTAAAGGTACATTGGGCTTATATTCAAGCGAAGGGCTTCCCACATTTGGGAAAGCTATAAAATCACCAAAACGATGGTATTGATTACCGGGGATCAGGCTTTCGGCATCTATTTTCATTTTATTGATCAATACCGTCAGCATATCAAAAGGCATCTCGGTATCGTACAACAAGCGCATAGGCTTACCCTTTTTGCGTTTATCAATACTGACCCTTAGCTCTTCAATAAACTTGTCACTTACATTTTTATCAATATCAAGTTCGGCATCCCTGGTCACCTGTATAGAAAATGCTTCCAGTACATCGTAACTGAAAACATAGAAAATATCATCCAAACAATATTTGATAATATCTTCAGCCAGAATGATAAACTTCAGTCCATTTGTTTCTGGCAATACCAGGAACCTAGGCAGATCGTTCGGCAACTCGATCAGTGCATATTTTTCATTCTTATTGGACGTTTTTTTGGATAAACGCACAAAAAAATACAGACTACGGTCCTTAAGCTCCGGAAAAGGTCTCCGGTGATCAATCATAATCGGTACCAGGTTAGACAAAATCCTGTCTCTAAAATGATTTCTTACAAACTCTCCCCTCGCTACGTTTAACTGGGTGTCGTTTAAAATAAAAATACGGTTTTGAGCCAATTCGTTAATCAGCGTTGCCTTAAACAACTGCTCGAACTTACGTTCTTGTTTTACAACGATGTTCTTGATTTCGTTTAATACCTTTTTAGGGTTGAAACCCAACAGGGCTTTGGATTTATCATTTAAATTAGACAACCGGCTTAAGGTAGCAACCCTTACCCGGTAAAACTCTTCTAAATTGGAAGAGAAAATAGACAGGAATTTTATACGTTCAATTAAGGGAACAGTTTCATCCGCTGCCTCCTGTAATACACGTTCATTAAAATACAACCAACTAATCTCTCTGTTTAGAAATGGAGCCTTTTTCCTCGTCATGGATAAAATCAAAAAAATCCCTGTTAAAAACAGGGATGCTCAAAACTGCGAATTCTATTGTTAAGTAATTGTTAATTATCAGATAATTATACAATTATTATTAACCCCTGCTTATTTGCTTTCAGTTTCCGTTTTTGCCGGTGCAGCTGCTGTCCCATTTCCAGTAGTTGCAACTACAGGTTCTGCCGCTTTCGGTGCGGCTGCTTTTGCAACAGGTTTAGCTGCTACTTTTGCAACTGGCCTGGCCGTTGTTTTGCTAGCTGGAGCCACTTTTTTAACAGGCGCTTTTGCTGCTGGTTTTGCCGCATTGGCTGCAACTGCTTTAGCCACTGGTTTTACTGCTGCTTCTACTTTTTTGGCAACTTCTTTTACTATCGGTTCAGCTTTAGCTTTAACTGTTTTGGCCGCTGTTGCAACTTCTTTCTTCACTGCAGCTGCTTTTTCGGCAACCTTAGCAGCTGGCTTAGCGATGGCACTTGCCGCTTTTTCTTCAGTTGCAATAGCAGCAACTTTAACACTTTGCACTACAGGTTTAACTTTTGCCGTAGCTTTTTTAACTGTTTTCTTTGCCTTTTTAGCGTCTTTAAGCAGTTCTTTTTTTACTTCTTTTTTTACTGCTGCTGCTTTTTTCTTAGCCTTTTTAATGGCTTTTTTATTACTTGCTTTAGCTTCATCGATTTTACTCTCCACTACCGCTTTAACATCCTTAAACTTCTTCGATAACTTTTTGGCTACAAACTTACTGACCAAAGCTATATCATCCCCAATCCTCTCTGCATCTTGCCCTAAATGTTTAACAGTTTCAAGGATTTTGTCTGCTAAACTTTTCTCTAGTTGTTTTTTCGCAACCTTCTTTGTGACTTTTTTTTGCACTTTTGGCTTATTGGTTTTCATATGCATTAACTTTAAATGTTTTATATTTGTTATGTAGAATTGCTTAACCAAGTAACTTTTACTAATCTAATCTATTTTTATACTAAAGCCATAATAATCATGCCCACTTTCGATATTGTAAGCAAAGTAGACGCACAAACACTTGATAATGCGATGAACAATGCTAAAAAAGAGATCCTGAACCGCTATGATTTCAGCACCTCAAACAGCACTATTGATCACGATAAAAAGACAAACGTAATTACGATTGTTACTGAAGATGATATGCGTTTGAAAGCGATTGAAGATGCCATTATTTCGAGAATGATAAAACAGAACCTGGATGCAAAAAGCCTTGATTTCGGTAAGGAACAATATGCTTCCGGCAATATGATCAGAAAAGAAATCTCCATTAAAGAGGGAATTGATAAGGAAACAGCCAAAAAAATTGTAGCAAAGATTAAAGAAAGTAAACTCAAAGTTCAGGCTTCAATGATGGAAGATCAGGTTCGTGTACAGAGCAAAAGTATTGACGACCTGCAAGGTGTTATTGCACTTTGTAAAAAAGAAGATTTCGGACAACCATTACAGTTCATTAACATGCGCAACTAACATGGAAATTAAAGATGATGGTTTTGTCTTCTCTGATGATAAACAGAAGGTTGACGTAATCGCGGTTCATCATTATTTAAGTACACAATCGTACTGGGCAAAGGACATTCCTCTGGATATTGTACAACGATCTATAGACAATTCTTTATGTTTTGGTATTTATAAAGACACTAAGCAGGTAGGCTTTGCAAGATGGATTACCGATAAGGCCACTTTTGCCTACCTGGCAGATGTTTATGTCGAGGAACAATATCGCGGACAGGGCTTATCTAAAAAACTGATGTCGCTGATGCTGTTTCACAATGACCTACAAGGATTAAGAAGATACATGCTGGCCACGTTAGATGCACATGGCTTATATGCCCAGTTTGGATTTAAGGCGATTGAGCATCCCGAAAGATTGATGGGGATTGCCATCCCCAATCCTTATGCTAAACCGGATTAAACGGTTTTCACGTCGCTTTCGCTATATTCTTTAATATCGGTAATGTAACCATTGATAATCAGGAAGTCGAACAATGGTTTCGCATCTGCAGTAACCGGCATGTTGGCACTGGTAATAACCGCATTTGTCTTTTTATCAAGGAAGGGATAAGCAAATAGCTTTACATTTTTGCTAAACATGTCACTCACATAACTCAATAGCTGACTGGAATAATTATCTCCAAAATTACTGGAATTAAATACAAATTTCAGGTTGTTTATATTGGTAGATATACCCACACTTTTAGGTCGGCAACGATCAAGATATTTCGCCAGCTTATTGTGTCTTGCAAAATTGGATACGATAACAAGGTTTCCGGTATTACACATCTCTTCGGCACGTTTGGCTACAGCTCTTAAATCAATGTTTTCTGGAATTTCCTCGTCAGCTGTCAACACATTCGACATCAATACTTCAATCAGTACACTCAAATTATCTTCCTTCACATTTTCTGTTCTCACAAACTGATCAACAGCTTTGTTCAACATACTAAAATTGGGGTTTGATTTCTGCGCATACTTCGTACGAAGGATCATGATATCCTTTTTATACAACAGGTCCCTCGGCAAACATGGTTTACCCATTGAATCAAAGATCGCTGCATCAGAGAAATCTTTAACAATCAGATATAAATTCAACAAGATATTGTTTACGCCTTCAAATACAGGCCCATTTACAGATATCAGATCAATCTCTACAGAACCTACAGTAAGGTTATCCGCCAGAGATTCAATCATGGTCTTAGGGTCCTGATTAAAGTAAAAAGCAGCATAAACAAGGTTTACCCCAATAATTCCCAATACATTTTGTTGTAACACTGCGTCAGTATCCAATAAACGTACATGGAAAAATATTTCATTGGGCTCCCCTCCTGGCTCTGCCTGAAAACGAATTCCTATCCAGCCATGTGGATCATTTGATTTATTATAATTTAATGTGGTTACCGTATCTGCAAATGCAAAAAAAGTACGGTCTTCGTATTTTTCCCCACTTAAACGTTCAGTTAACAAACTGAACTCATGTCCCAGCATTTTTTTTAACCTGGAATCACTTACATATCTGCCGGAAGCTTCGGCACCATAAATAACATCACTGAAAGTCATGTCGTATGCCGACATAGTTTTCGCAACAGTGCCTGAAGCAGCACCGGCGGTAAAAAAGTTACGGGCCACTTCCTGTCCTGCACCTATCTCCGCAAAGGTTCCGTATATTCTTGGGTTTAAGTTAATCTTTAAAGCTTTACGCTTGGTATCAAGAATTTCTCTTTCCATGCTGCAAAATTAAGCAAACTGCTGAATTTGGACGATAAAATAACTACCTTGATCTCAAATTTCTTTTATCAAGATCGTATCTTAATAATGCTGACGGTTAAAAATCTGGACATAAAATTCATCAATACCGCAGATAATTCCTGGGTTGAAGCCGTTAACGATGTCAGTTTCAGCATTGAAAAAGGAAAAGTATTGGGCATTGTTGGAGAATCAGGATCGGGAAAATCAGTGACCTCTTTTTCAATCATGCGCTTACACGACCCTAAAAGCACCTTAATTAGTGGTGAAATTGATTTTCAACAGGTAAACCTGCTAAACCTTTCGGCTGAAGAAATCAGAAAATACAGAGGGAACAAAATAGCCATCATTTTCCAGGAACCTATGACGGCTCTAAATCCCGTATTTACCTGCGGTGAACAGGTCAAAGAGGCCATTATGCTGCACCAAAAAGTACACAAACAGGTCGCAAAGGACAAAACCATAGCTTTGTTTAACGAGGTACAACTACCCAATCCCGAACGCATTTTTGACAGTTACCCACACCAGTTATCGGGTGGACAAAAACAACGGGTAATGATTGCAATGGCCTTAAGCTGTAATCCTGAACTGCTGATTGCCGATGAACCGACAACAGCATTAGATGTAACAGTTCAGAAAACCATACTGGAACTTTTATTTAAGCTTAAAACTAAACGTGGTATGGCGATGATCTTTATCACGCACGACCTGGCCGTAATTAGTGAAATTGCGGACGAGGTAGCGGTGATGTATAAAGGTAGAATTGTAGAACAGGGAGCTGCAAAAGCCATATTCGGGACTCCCCAACACCCCTATACCAAAGGTTTATTGGCTTGCCGGCCAAACCCTAAACTGCTATTGAAAAAACTTCCGGTTGTAGCCGACTTTTTGAACGAGGATAAAAATGTAACACTAAGTCATTTACTGGGAACAAACACTTTTACGCAACAGGAAATTGAGTTGCGCAGACAACTCCTTTATAGCAAAGGGCCTTTATTACAGATCAAAAAACTGTGTACCTGGTACCCGGTTAAAAAAGGTTTCTTTGGCAAAACAAAAGACTATGTAAAAGCTGTCGATGAGGTTAGCTTTGATGTATTCACAGGGGAAACACTTGGCCTGGTTGGCGAATCGGGATGCGGAAAAACTACATTAGGCAGAAGTATTTTACATCTGGTAGAACCAACATCGGGACAAATATTATTTGAAGGTACGGACATTGCAACCTTAAAAAGTTCAGAACTGAGAAAGATGAGAAGCGAAGTGCAGATCATATTTCAGGATCCCTATTCTTCTCTTAATCCACGCTTAACTATTGGCAATGCATTGATGGAACCCCTGCAGGTACACAGGATGTTTAAAAACCAGGAACAACAAAAAACACATGTACTAAATCTATTGAAGCGTGTGGGTTTAAGTGAAGAACATTTCAACCGGTATCCACACGAATTTTCGGGTGGCCAAAGGCAACGTATAGTAATTGCGCGGGCCCTGGTTTTACAACCAAAATTCATCATCTGTGATGAGTCTGTATCAGCACTCGACGTTTCTGTACAGGCACAGGTATTAAACTTATTAAGAGAATTACAGCAGGAATTTGGACTAACCTACATTTTTATATCACATGATCTGGCCGTCGTAAAACATATATCCGACAGGATTGTCATCATGAACAAGGGTAAAATTGAGGAACAGGGTTTTCCGGAAGAGATTTATGATAATCCACAGACGGCATACACCAAAAAGCTAATTGCGGCCATCCCAGGGCGCGCATCATCATAACTTCTACGTCATGCTGGCGAAGGCCAGTAAGAGATACCGGCCTTCGCCGGCATGACGACAGTAACAGGATGACAACTGTACTCTTAAATACAATTACTCCGTTTTCAGCGTAGCTGAAAGTCTGATCAATGCAGTATTGATTGCTCTTCTAATCTCTCTTTCCTTTACTTTATCGTAATGTCGCAGTAACACCATGGCCTTAAAAACCGCAGCATCCTTATTCAGCGCTATCGTTTTCACAGTCAAACCTTTATCCATCACATTAGCCGCATAATTCGAAATTACTTTATTCAGGTAATTTTCCAGATATTCCGGTGTATACCCATTATTTAAAGACATATCGAACTCAATACTCAGCTTCTTAATATTCTGTTTAGACTGGTTGATGATCACCGAACTGAACACTACAGAATTGGGGATAATAACCATATCACTATCTTCATTTTGAAGAATCATATTGATCAGGGTAATATCGAGAATTTTCCCTTCATGTTCCCCCATTTTGATATGATCTCCAAGAGACAAACGATCTGAAAACATGATGATCAGTCCGTTAATCATATTGGTCACATAATCCTTAAAGGTCAGCGCTACGGCGGCAGCAACAATGGATACACTGAAAACGAGCTGGGCAAGATCTACTTCTAATAAAGATAAAATAGCCAGGCCAAAAAATACCGTATCTAAAATTGAGGTTATCCTGTTGATCCCCAGAATAAAATTATCCTTAATGTTGCTTTTAAATTTATGCTTACGAATGTACCAGTAAACGATGATCAGTCGCAGGATAGAAACCACCAGACTTGGTCCCAGAAAAACCATTACCGCACCTGCTATTTTATTTACACTTGGGTACTCGACGTAAAAAGCAGGCTTGTTGAGATATAAATAAACAAGAAACAAGTAAACAATAGCTTTAACAGCAATCATCAATAGCTCCTTTCCTGTCTTTCTTTCTCTGTCTTCAATCATTTTAAATCTTAGTTAAGTTCGTCTAATAGCTGAGTAATCAAAGATACAAAATCCAACAATACTCAGTTCAAATTGTTACCTTCGGGTGATTCATACATTGATTATGGCAAAAAAGAAATCTTCTCATCTGGAACTCGTTTTAATACAATTAATTAGCGATGTACTGGAAAAAAGCAACAATGAAGCCCTCAATTATAAGCAGGTTTCTGCTAAATTAAATATAACTGATGCGGCATCAAGAGAAACCATATTGGAGGTATTGAAAGAACAGGCTAAAAAGGGCATTTTTCTTGAGCCTGAAAAAGGAAAATTTAAGTTAAAAGACTTAAAAACTTTCCTTACGGGTAAAGTAGATATGACTGCCGATGGTTCTGCTTTTGTTATCCCTGATGATGAGTTTGAGAAAGACATTTTTGTCTCTGCCAGAAAACTGCATAATGCACTACATGGCGACAAGGTAAAGGTTTACGTATTTGCCAAGAAAAGCGGGCGCAAAAATGAAGGTGAAGTGGTGGAAATCATTTCCCGCGCTAAAACCGATTTCATTGGTGTAATTAAAATATCGGATCGTTATGCTTTTGTAAACATCGACGACCGCAAAATGTTACACGATATTTTTATCCCGCTAAGTGATTTAAATGGTGCAAAAAATGGTCAAAAGGTACAGGTAAGTATTACCGAATGGCCTGAAGGTGCTAAAAACCCTATTGGCCGCATCATGAATATATTGGGCGAACAAGGTGAGAACAATACGGAGATGAATGCCATTCTTGCCCAGTATGGTTTTCCGCTCAGCTTCCCTCCGGAAGTAGAAAATGAAGCAAACGCTATCCCGGAACAGATAACTGAAGCCGAAATAGAAGGTCGCCGCGACTTTAGAGACACTGTTACATTTACCATAGACCCGGCAGATGCCAAAGATTTTGATGACGCCATTTCCTTTAAAACATTAGAAAATGGCCATTATGAAATAGGTGTACACATTGCTGATGTTTCGCATTATGTACAGCCTAACAGCGACCTGGATAAAGAGGCCTATTCAAGAGCAACATCAGTATACCTGGTAGACCGGGTGATCCCTATGTTGCCGGAACGCTTAAGCAATGGCGTATGCTCACTTCGTCCTAACGAAGATAAACTGTGTTTTGCAGCTGTATTTGAGTTAGACGACAAAGCAAATATTATTACAGAATGGTTTGGACGCACCGTTATTCATTCCGACAGACGTTTCAGCTACGAAGAAGCTCAGGAGGTAATTGAAAATAAAACGGGTGATTACGCTGATGAAATTTTAAAACTGAACGAACTGGCCTATCTGTTACGTGACAGGAAGTTTAAAAACGGGGCAATCAGTTTTGAAAGTACTGAAGTCAAATTTAAACTGGATGAAAAAGGTAAGCCTATTGGAGTTTATGTTAAAGAACGTAAAGATGCCCACAAACTGATTGAAGACTTTATGCTCCTGGCAAACAAAAAAGTCGCCGAATTTATTGCTAAAAAAGGTAAAGGAAAACAGAAGTATACCTTTGTATACCGTTCGCATGATTCCCCAAACCTGGAAAACTTAAACAGCTTTGCCTTATTTGCCGCCCGGTTTGGCTATAAAATCAATATGAAATCAGATAAAGAGATTGCAAAATCTTTGAACTACCTGATGGAAGACGTGGAAGGCAAAAAAGAACAGAACGTGCTTACCCAGCTGGCCATAAGATCAATGGCAAAAGCAATTTATACAACTAAAAAAACCAGTCATTATGGATTGGCATTTGATCATTATACCCACTTTACCTCTCCTATCCGCAGATATCCCGATGTGATGGTACATCGCCTCCTCGCCGCATACCTGAACAACGAGAAGTCGGCCAATGAAGAAGAATATGAAGTTGCAGCCTCCCATTCATCAGCGATGGAAAAACGTGCTGCAGATGCTGAACGTGCTTCTATCAAATATAAACAAGCCGAGTACCTGGAAGAAAACGTTGGTAATACCTTTGCGGGTATTATATCTGGCGTTACTGAATGGGGCATGTACGTAGAGCTGACAGAAAATAAATGTGAAGGCATGATACGGCTGCGCGATATTACTGATGATTTCTACGTACTCGACGAAAAGAACTATTGTATCGTTGGTCAGCGTAAACAGAAAAAATATCAGCTGGGTGATGAGGTCATGGTAAAAGTAAAAAAAGTAGACTTATCAAAGAGACAAATAGACTTCTCTCTGATTCAATAATAAAACATAAGATTCCGGTAAATTCCTTTGCAAAAAATGTATACTCCTAATCAATTACAAGAAGTTATAGAAAACGCTGTTCAAAACATTAAATACCCAACGCACCCGGAAATGCTTTATGAGCCTATCAGCTATATTATGAGCTTAGGTGGTAAAAGAATAAGACCAGTGCTGACATTGATGGCTGCAGACCTTTTTGAGGGAGACATCAACACAGCAATGCCGGCAGCATTGGCCATCGAAACTTTTCATAATTTCACATTGATACATGATGACATTATGGACAATGCACCGTTGAGAAGAGGCAAACAAACGGTACACGAAAAATGGGGCGTAAACAACGCCATTTTAAGTGGTGATGTAATGATGGTTGAAGCCAACAAACATTTATCGATGCTGGACAGCCAGGTATTGAAGGATGCGCTGAATACTTTTAATGCGACAGCACAAGGTGTGTGTGAAGGACAACAGCTTGACATGGAATTTGAAGAGCAGGATGTGGTAAGCATTACAGACTACATCAATATGATTCGTTTGAAAACTGCGGTTCTTTTAGGTGGTGCAATGAAACTTGGCGCACAGGTAGCTGGCGCAAGCCCTGCTGAAGCGGAACAACTTTATGCTTTCGGAGAAAACCTGGGTATTGCCTTTCAATTACAGGACGATATATTGGATGTTTATGGCGATCCGGAGAAATTTGGAAAACAGATTGGTGGTGATATCATTGCCAACAAGAAAACTTTGATGTTGCTAAAATTAAAAGAGCTGGCTAACGCAAATGATTTGCTGGAACTAGAACAGCAAAGCATAAACAAAGACCACGTAGACAAGATTAAAAGCACTACTGCGCTTTATGACAACTACAGCATCAGAGAACTCGCCAGTATAGAAATGAGAAACTACTCCGATAAAGCATTTAGTGCTTTAAGCTCATTGCAGATTAAGGAAGAACGCAAAGCAGAGCTGTTTAAACTGGCTGATTTGTTAATGAACAGGGAATACTAATAATCAAGTAACTGGTTTACTTTTTCAATGGTTAAGGGTTTTGTATAAAAATCCTTAACGCATAAAAATGATTTTGCCTTCGAATGTTCCCGCGGATCGATAGAAGAAGAAACAATCACAACATCAATAAAAACATTAAGTTCTTCCATCATCTCAAGAAAACGCCATCCGTCAATATCCGGCATATGCAGGTCCAGTAAAATAAGATCAGGTTTATGTTCCAGAATATAAGCTAAAGCCTTTTGAGGATTGTCGAACACAACCACCTTTTTCTCACTGGGATGCTTACGAATCAGCATCTTATGCATTTTATTTGTAATGACATCATCATCAACCAGCACAATGTGCTGATGGGCTGCTTTTACTCCAAAATCATCAAACCGATCCACATGCCCACGTTTATTCAGGACCTCATTCAGCATTTTAATGATCTCGTCCAGTTTCACAGCCTGGGTATTAATATCGCTAAGCAGTTGCGTAAGTTTCAAAGCATCATAAGCTTCAAGCTTACTGTAATTGGTTATAGTAGAAAGACTCAGGATATTGGTAATTGGAGCTCTTAGCTGATGAGAAGCAAGATGTGAATATTCCTTAATCATGCTCGCAAGGCCACGGGAACTACTCATATTTACCACAGTACATACGACGGCATTGGTAACTCCATCAACAGTTAATGGGGTAAAAACAATATGGTAAACCAGGTCGGCAGCCCCAAACACAGAAAGCCGCTGTTCAATACTAAAACAATGTCCTTCGAAACTCCTGGAAAGGAGACTCATAAAGTTTCTTCTGTATTTATGTGCAATGATTTCCACAATCGGCACCCCAACTGCGGGATTTTTTTCAAGGAAACTACCCAGGTCATCGGGAGTTTCAATTTTAAAAAAAGACAGTTCATAATTTTTATTGACCAAAAAAAATGAGCCTGAGGCACCTTCGCAATTGTTTCTATATGGCATGTTTAACGTGTTTTAAGCTGCTATAAAGCATATTATTCCGCATAGCTATCCGCTATCCGATAATAATACACCGGTTTTAGCATCAACCTTGTTAATCCCCTTATTATAAATTGATACCCTATTAAATTTTATGGAGCTAAAATTGTCTAGTTTTTTAAGCAATTAGTTATCCCAACAGTCGCAAATCAACGAAATAAATATTAATTATGCAAGAAATTCTATCCAAGAAAGACATAGGTGAACGTATAAAAACATTAAGAGTGAACAGCGGGCTCTCACAGGCATTTATTGCAAATATATTAAATCTGTCGAGGAGCAACTATTCACAGATAGAACTTGGCAATCAGTACCCTTCCTTCACCACATTGCATGAGATTGCAAGATATTATTCCAAAACTTACGAGTGGATATTACACGGAACTATGATAGAACAATCCGATGAAACACCAGCAAAAATCGGCGCTATATTGGGCGAAATGGAAACTGCTTTCAAACAGTTTAGCAGCTCATTAAAAAAGCTGGAACATGAGCTGAGTCTTATTAAATCAAGAAAGTATAAGCATAAGGTATAATCTCAAAATTATAACACTCAAACAATAAGCAGAAAGGGCTGATCATTTACATGATCAGCCCTTTCCCGTATATATCGAATACTTTTGACTATTCTGCAGCGTCAGCAGCTTCTTCTGTTTCAGCTTTAGCAGCTTTTTTTGCAGGTGCTTTTTTTGCAGGTGCTTCAGCTTTAGCCGGAGCCACTTCTTCTTCAGTAACTACTACTGGAAAAGGTAGAATAGAAACATACGATTTGTTATCTTGTTTCTTTTTGAAAACTACAGTACCATCAACTAAAGCGAATAAAGTATGGTCTTTACCAATACCTACTCCTTTATCTGGATGATGTTTTGTACCACGCTGACGTACTAAAATGTTTCCAGCGATAGCTTCCTGACCACCAAATATTTTGATACCTAAGCGTTTACTATGCGATTCACGTCCGTTCCTGGAACTACCGGCTCCTTTTTTATGTGCCATGTTTTATATTTTATTAACTACCGAAATGAACGGTATTTTTTGTTCAACAATAATTATAAACTGATACCAGAGATCTGGATCTTGGTAAAATACTGACGGTGACCGTTTTTCTTTTTGTAACCTTTTCTACGTTTCTTTTTGAAAACGATTACTTTATCACCTTTTAAATGAGACACGATTTTAGCTGAAACCGATGCACCTTTCAATGTAGGAGCACCTACAGTGATTTTGCCACCATCTTCAACCAACAATACATTGTCAAATTCAATACTAGCGCCTTCATCCCCTTGCAAACGGTGTACAAAAAGGTGCTGGTCTTTTGCAACTTTGAATTGCTGTCCTGCTATATTTACTATTGCGTACATTGTTAATTAATTATTATTTTTAAATTGTTTATTTTTATCGAGGTGCAAATATAGAACTTTATTTTCTAAATACACAAATGATTTAGTTTTTTGATGGAGACTGTTTTCCATACCTTTCTTCCGCATCGTTAATACTCTGCGTCAAAAGGGTCTTCATCTGCTCTGCAAGCCCTTTAAGCTTTGGTATTTCATTATAATCAGCCAGATAAATTACCGTTTTTGATTTCTTTTTGTAATTGAACTTCATGACATAACGCGGTACGTTAGAAGTTTTAAGATCTGTCCCGCTGTTAGCAAGCAGATCCGGAAAATTCCAGAAACCCAATTCATTAGCTTTTGAATGGAGATAAAGAATATCATCCTTTCTCAATTTCACATTCGTTTTAATCACCGAATCCTTCGAATTTACATACTGGTACTCGCCCGTCGCCGAGTTATAAGAATTCTCCAGGTTATTACCCATCCCCCATTTAAAATCGATAGATTCAAACTCCTTTAGCTTATATGGTGCATTACGCAGCATGGGCGTATAATAAACCACACAATAAATTAAAAACGGCACCACAATGGTTAGGGCCAGAAATATTTTCTTCGCTTTATTACTCATATCTTATTCTTCTCTTATGCTTCTTCAAGTTCAACCTGATCAGGATTGTATTCTCCCTCCCACTTGGCAATTACAACTGTTGCCAGACAATTTCCTATTACATTTAATGATGTTCTTCCCATATCCATCAACTCGTCAATTCCTAAAATTGCAGCAATAATAAATGTTGGTAGCCCAAATTGGTCAGCCGTTGCAATCAGGATAATTAATGATGCACGGGGTATTGCAGCGACACCTTTACTGGTAATCATCAAAGTAAATACAATAAGCAGCTGCTCGCCGAAACTCAAATGCATTCCGGCAGCCTGGGCCACAAAAATTGAGGCCAGGGATAAATATAATGTCGTACCATCCAGGTTAAAACTATAACCTGTCGGGATCACAAACGAAACGATTTTACGCGGCACGCCAAATTTCTCCATCGCACTCATTGCTTTCGGCAACGCTGCATCAGAACTGGTTGTTGCAAACGCAATAGATACAGGTTCTTTTATGGCACTGATAAACTTTAGAATAGGCAACTTAATAAATAATGCTATCGGCAGCAATACAATCAAAATAAATGCGATTAGTGCCATATAGAGCGTAGCCACCAACATAAAAAGATGCTTAAGGATATCAACCCCCATATGGCCCACGGTATAGGCCATTGCAGCCCCCACACCTATCGGTGCAAAATACATGATAATATTGGTAAACTTAAACATCGTTTCTGAAAGACTCTCGCAGAAATCAACCAAAGGTTTACGTTTCTTTTCATCAACCATTGCCAAACCGATACCAAAAACTACGGAGAAAATTACGATTTGAAGGATTTGTGCATCGTACACCGACTTAACAATGTTCTCAGGAAAAATATTTCTGAAGAAAGCCAGGGTCTTGTATAACCAATGAACGCTATCAGGCAAAGTACTCAATATACTTTCATCAACCGGATCCTTAACAGGCTTTGGCAATTCATTGTGCGGCATATTCGCAATATTTACACCAACCCCCGCATGGGTAAGGTTAATTGCTGCCAAACCTATAAACAAGGCTATGGTCGTTGCAAAATAAAAATACACCATAGACTTCCAGGCCATCCTGCCAACTTGTTTTAAGTCGGAATGACCTGCAATTCCATATACTAAGGTTGCAAATAATATAGGTCCGACAATTGTCTTAACAAGCTTAATAAAGCCTTTGCTTAAAGGTTGCAATGCTACTGCAACATGAGGATAATCTATGCCGACAAATACCCCCAACACCATACAGACTAATATCCAGGTAGTGAGGTTCTTTTTTACCAGCGCATAAACCACCAGTTCAACAGCAAGAATCCAACGTGTTGCCATCATCACATGATCAGGAATATCAACAATATTGAAATCCTTTAAAACACCAAGCAACGTTGCTATGGTGATAAACACCAATGTGATTAACCCAATACGGTTTTGTTTCATATAAAAAGGCCTTTTTGATTTGCAACAAAAGTAATTATTTGAGTTAAGCCCGCAAACATTTATTATTTTTGACCTCAGACAGACTGTAACATTTTAGCGTTACAGTTATCAAACCACCATTAACCCTTTATTAATGGAAAAAAAGGATCAGTTATTTAAACAGATTTTCGATACCAATTCTAAGAAAATATTTCACTTGTGTTATGGCTATACCGGCGATGAGGATGCTGCGAATGACCTGCTGCAGGAAACGTTTTTAAAGGTTTGGCAAAACCTCGATAAGTTTAGAAATAAATCATTGATATCTACATGGATATACAGAATTGCGGTAAACACCTGCTTAACCTATTTAAGATCTGAAAAGAGACAGGCAAAGGACGAGCTGACGGATAAAATTATTGAAAATCGACCTGAAGAGCTCTCCGAAAAGAACGAACAGGTTGCGTTGCTTTATAAGTCAATTGCTAAACTCGAAGAAAACGACCGTCTGATTATTACCATGGTACTCGATGAACTGCCATATAATGAAATAGCAGATATATCAGGCATTAGTGAAGGGAACCTCAGGGTTAAAATCCACAGAATTAAATTAAAACTTACAGAATTATACAATCAGCATGCAAGAATTTGATCATATACAATCGCTTTGGCAATCGCATTCGGTTGAGATTAAAATCTCCTCCGATGAAATGCTGCAGCAGGCAAAAAAAGAAGTAAACGCCATCCGCAATAAATCACTGTTCAATATAATCGGAATGCTGGTATCATTTGTGGCCATCATCATATTGTGGCTGTTCTTTGATTTCAACTCCTGGACTACCCATGCAGGTCTGACGATCTTCCTGTCGGCCATTGCAGTATCCACATTTATGCTTTACAAAAGCCATAAGCTTATTGCGCAGCACGACTTTACCACCAATCCAAATGAATTCCTTAACAGCTTGAAGAGTTATCAACTAAGCAGATATAGCCTGTACAGTAAAATGTACTGGATTTATGCCATAGCTTTAAGTCTTGGTATCACACTTTACTTTTTCGAAATTCTAAGTTATTTCGATTTATGGGCACAATGTCTGATTATCGTATTTACTTTTGGATGGATTGTTTTCTGTTCCACATTAGTAAGAAAAGCTGTAATGAAAAAGGAAAAAGAAAGAATCGGGTTGTTGATTGAAAAATTCGAACGAATTGGTAATCAGTTCAAAGAGCAGATATAAAAAAAGTCATCCGAACTTAGCCGGATGACTTTATTATTAACTAACCCAAATTAAATTCATCCAAATCTATATAATGGGTTTCCTGTCTCAAATTTAAGTTAACATATCGTTAAATGATAAGCGAAAATCACCGTAATACTGACTATCTTACCTATATTGTCCAGGGGTCACGTTAAATGAGTTTCTAAAAAGCCGGATAAAAGAACTCGGACATTCAAAGCCCACAATGTCCACAATCTCACCCACAGGGTAATTTGTGTTTCTCAATAGATATTTAGCCTGTTGTAATCTTACTCCTGTCAGAAACTGATGTGGAGACTGCTGATAAGCCTGCTTAAAAGTACGTAGCAAATGATTTACCGACAAACAGGCCACCTGTGCGATTTCATCTAACTGTATCCGTTTTTTGTAATTACTGATCATGTAATCCCTGGCAACAGATAAACGTCTCAGAATCTCTGTTTTAGTACTTCCGTTCAGGAACTGTAGGGAAGCTGCTCTTTTCGTAATTTCTGAATTATATAAATCGTAATAATCAAGTAAAGTATGATTCAAGTATGCCTTTAAAAGTTGTGGATTTTTTACGCCATCTTCTATTTGCCTGATCAACTGCAATACATTAAACTTAATGTCCCCTTCCAATGGATATATCGATTCTACCAGACGTTTGCGCTTTAGGTTGAAGTTTTCCGGACAATCAGGTAATAGGTATTCTTTAAAAAGACTGGAATCTTCAAATTCCTGTATAAAATCAGCATCCAACAAAATGGTCAGCTTTTCCACCTCCATTGTCGAATTAATCTCCTGTGTATAAACGGTATCCGAATTTAAAAAGATAAAGCTACCAGGTGCCAGCGTGATGTTCCGTTTTTCGATAGTAAAATTTACCTCGCCCTTAATAACCACATGTAGCGCATATTTCCCGGTAAACTTCGAATGACAGGAATTATAAGTAATTTCTCTTATAATCTCGGCGCCATTCACCAAAATCTTATTATACTTCATATCTTCACACTTGATTAGCCCCTATAACTAACTGAGAATGAAACAAATTTAACATAAAATAAATAAGAAACACTAACCCCTAAAGGGGTATTTTTCTTTTAAATTACATTTATATTTACAGCCACTAAACTTATTCTTTTAACTGTGACCTATTTAAGATCAATATTTGTATGCTTAGTCTTTTTCATCTGCAGCACAGAAAGCTTCGGGCAGCGATACAATTTTGAGCAATACGACATTCAGGATGGACTGATCCAATCACAGGTTACAGCCTTTGTACAAGACCAACAAAACAGGTTATGGATTGCTACTCTAGGTGGATTAAGCTGTTTTGATGGCAACAATTTTACCAATCTGGGTAAAACAAATGGCTTAAACAGTAACTTCCTTTTATCGCTTACAACCAATAAACAAGGCAGCTTGATTATAGGCACCGAAAAAGGCCTGTCCATTTACAAAAACGATAGTCTTTACAAATACACCCATTTAAACGAATGGGCAGATAAAATAACAACCACCTCAACAGGAAAAATATACGGAATTTCAGGTAGGAACCTTTTTAAAGTAAAAAGAACAATAACTGAACTTATCTATGTAACCGGTGATTCTACGGAGATTGTAACCGCTTTAAAAACCGACGGCAAGGGAAAAACCTGGGTGGCGCTCTACGGTCGTGGTTTGTATTACCTGTCCGGAAATAAATGGTACAAAAAAGAAACCGACAAACAAATAGAAAACTTAATCATCACCGATTTACTGATCGACAATCTCTCGAAAGATAAAGTCTGGTTACTTACGCCTGGAGGTGTCTACATCGCCGAAGAAGGCGAAATAAAAAAGGCCTTTTCAGATGTCATAAAAAAAGCAACAGCTATAAGCCAGGATCAGCAGGGCAATATATGGTTAGGCACAAATAGCGGTGCATGGTTTATCTCTAAGACTCAAAGAATCCATTTTAATGCAAAAAATGGATTTACGGACAATGTAGTTAACAAAATTTTCAAAGATCGGGAGAATAACATATGGCTGGGGACTGATGGTTCAGGAATATTTAAATTCAATAGCAAAAGCTATGTCACTTACGATGAATCCCAGGGATTACAAAACAGTATCGTAATGAGTATCATTAATGGGCCACGTAAAGGTGAAATATGGCTGGGCACCTATAATGGTATTTACATACATAAAAACAATACCGTTAAGCAATTCAACATCCCTTCTGATAATGAAGATGCCAAACGTATTAATTTTTTATTTAACGATAGCAGCAATAACATCTGGATCGGTACAGTTGGCGGAGGACTATGGATATATAGCAACAATAGCTTTAAGCGTGTAGATAAAGAAAATCAATCTGTAGCTTGCAACGCCATACTAGAAGACCGCCATAAAAACATCTGGATATCAACCAATTTCGGCTGTTTCGTATTGGATAGAAAAACAGGAAAAATAGACCTGGTCCTACGGCAATTTGGAACCAGCGTGCTCGAAATTGGCAACAACATTATGATTACAGGCAATCAGAATGGCGCCCATATTATCCGTAATAAAAAAGACATAAAACCACTGAATTTTAAGCCCTTAATAGGTTCAAGTATCCTATCTATGCTCAAATATGGCGATCATGTTCTTTTTGGAACAGCCGACAATGGCCTGATCATCTGGAACATTACTACAGGTAAAATAAAACAGATCAGCACCAAAGACGGACTACTCTCCGATCACATATATAGCTTAATGCTTGATAAAAAAGGTGTAATATGGATGGGAACAGGAAGAGGAGTAAACAGGTTAAATGCGAAAAATTTCAATCTGTTGACCAGCATTAATGACAATGCCTTGCTGGTGGAGTGTAACCAAAATGCCATCATGGAAAATGAAGGTAAGATATGGATTGGCACTACAAAGGGAGCCTTGGTTTACAACAACAACAACAATACAACCTCTGTAATAAAGCCATCCATTTTTATCAACTCGGTGAATGTTTTACCACAAAATAAAAAAGGCAGTCAGGCAGCGAAACCGACAACTTACAAAGAACATGAACTCACTAAGAAAATAGTACTGCCTTATAACCACAACCACCTCAACATTAGCTTTACCGGCGTTTACCTAACCAACCCCAAAGCGGTGATGTACCAGTACCGGCTAAAAGGCCTCGAAGATAAGTACGGCAAACCAGGCATCAATCCTTCGGCTAATTACACCGCATTGCCGCCTGGTAAATACACCTTCCAGGTAAAAGCAGTTACGCAATCAGGAGTTGAATCGGGCAACACGGCCTCCTTCGAGTTAGAAATTACCCCGCCCTATTATCAAACTACCATTTTCAAAGTCTTTATCTTCTGCCTCATATTGCTGTTAATGATGATCTCCGTCTATACCATTATCAATTTAAATGAAAGACAGCGTAAACTAAGGCTAAAGATTAAGCTGGAAGAACAATTTAAAATCAGAAAACAGACTGCTGAGGATTTTCATGATGATATTGGTAACAAACTAACCCGGATCTCAGTCTTATCAGAGGTGTTGAGTGCAATGACAGATAAAGATGACCATGAAAAGAGGGCAATTATACAAAAGGTTAAAACCAATGTTAACGAATTGTATAATGGTACCAAAGATATTTTATGGTCATTAAATCCAAAAAATGATACATTAGGTGAATTATTGACGCACATCAAAGAATTTGGTTGTGAGATGTTTGACGACACCCAAATTAGTTTTGAGGATGAAACCATTGTGAACGACACCAGCAAACGACTTCCATTGGAACTGAGCAGAAATATATTAATGATTTATAAAGAAGCAATTAACAATACTTTGAAATACGCGAAAGGCGATCGGGTTATTTTTATGGCGAAAATGACCAGCAACATACTGGAAATTCAGCTTAAAGACAACGGAATAGGATTCAACACATCCGCATCAAAAAATGGACAGGGTATGAATAACATGCAGGTAAGAGCCCGCAGAATTAAAGGAAATTTAAATATCATGTCGACCAATGCAGGGACAACTGTAGCGCTCTCCGTTAAACTTTAACAAACGAAAATGGATACTACAGCAGACGCAACAATTGTAATTATTGAAGATGATCAGACTATCAGAGAAGGTTATACTTACCTGATCAACTATACATCTCCTTACCAGGTAGTGAACAGCTACGCCTCTTTTGATCTTGCCAAACATAAAATTGTTCAGGATAATCCGGATGTAATTATCCTTGACATACAGATGTCAGGCACAAATGGTATAGACGCTATCCCTATACTAAAGAAGTTACTTCCACAAGTACATATCATCATGCTAACCGTGCATGAAACCGAGAAAATCATTCTGGAGGCTTTAGCCAATGGTGCTGCCGGTTACTTTACCAAAAACACACCTTCTTCAAAACTTATTGAAGCCATTAAAGACGTAATGCAGGGTGGTGGCCCTATGAGTCCGAATGTTGCCAAAAAAGTGATTACCTCACTTCAGAAAAACCCGGATTCTCCACTTACTAAAAGAGAAACTCAGATACTTAATCTGATTACTAAAGGGAAAGACCGCTCACAAATCGCGGCTGAACTATTTATAGAAACTGAGACGGTAAAAACGCATATTAAAAACATCTATCTTAAACTGAATGTCAATTCAAAAGCAGATGCGATAAAAGTAGCCAGAAGTAACAGGCTTGTTTAACCTGTTACTTTTTTTCTTGCTTTATCTCGTCTACGGTGAAACTATTTCCGTTTAACTGGTAAACCAGCATCTTAACGTCCCCTGCTTTGATCGTTGTATCTTTTGGATTAACAACCGGGAATGAGCGGAACAAATTACCCTCTTTAATTAAAAACTTATCATTACCGGCATAGTTTTTCTTCATATTGCTGCTTAAAGCTGGAAAGTTGATCTTTCTGAAATCGCCCCCAGAGTACTCGTAAACGTTCAGATCCAATACATTTTTCTTACTTAGCAATTCAATATAAATCTCCGGATTACCATCGTTATCCATATCCATATTCCAGGCATCGGTAATGATTCCCTTACGTTCTGCAGAAAAAGAATTGTAATTGTTCTTCACAGAATCCGACATCAGAATCAGATAACCACCTATGCTATCCACACCTTTTCCCCAGCTTACAATCTCAAAGTTAAGTCCAGGTTTTACATTGATGTCTTTATAGAATGGAAACTGTCCGCCTGCCTTAGTAGCCACCACATCAGGTTTAACAGCCACCGTTACATCTTTTTTGCTGTCACCACAGGAAACCATAAAAAGCACCCCTGCAAATAACAGGGAATGCTTTATAACATTGATTACTTTCATTTATTAAATTTCTGTTCTCATTAAATTATAACTCAATAAGGACTACTTTGTTTTCACATCAGCGGCACCATTATTCAGTACAGTCTCAGTTACCACACTCCTTTTTCCCGAAGGTGTAATTACAACTGTTTTCAAAACCTGCTTTGCACCTTTGGCAACGTTAATTTTAATTGGTTTGGTGTATAACGTACCCAACTCCGAAGGTCTTGTCAAGTCAAAAGTATAATAAATTTTCGAACCTGGTATTGGCTCTTTAAGTGTGATCTCAAACTGATCACCCTTTTGAACTGGATTATCCTGTCCGAAAGGTGTTGGCACCCAATAGTTTGTATTGGTTTTATCTAATTTTAAAAGATGCTGAGGTAAACGTTCCTCCGAAAAGTTTTTAATGTCTTTACGGGAATTCTGAGTCCAGGCAATCTCTGATAAGGCAAATAATCTTGGTAAGATAAAATACTCTACTTTTGAAGGGGTACGCATGTATTCAGTCCAAACATTTGCCTGTACACCTATAATATATTTTTGCTGATCTGCACTTAATTCCTTTGGCATCGGATCGTATGAATAAGCCAAAGAATACGGAGCTAAACCACCAATGTTAGTCGGCTCATCTGCTGATTTAGATTGCTTATGATCAAAATAAAGTCCAACAGGACCTCCTGGCGACATAATCACATCATGATTCTGTTTAGCTGCAGCAATTCCTCCTTCAGTACCTCTCCACGACATAACGGTAGCATTTGGTGCAAGTCCGCCTTCTAAAATCTCATCCCATCCGATGATGCTGCGACCTTTTGAATTTACATATTTCTCCATGCGCTGGATAAAATAACTCTGTAATTCATGTTCGTCTTTTAAACCTAACTGTTTAATTAATTTCTGACAGAATTCACTTTCCTTCCAGTATTCTTTCGGACTTTCATCACCACCAATATGAATATATTTAGATGGGAAAAGTGCAATCACTTCGTCCAGTACATCCTGTAAAAACTTAAAAGTATTATCTGAAGGTACAAATACGTCGTCAAATACACCCCATGTCTGTTGCACCTGCTTGCCCTTGCGAGAACCGGCCCATGGCGTGTTCTTGTCTACAAAAGTATCTCTCTCAGGGAAACAGCTCAACTCAGGATATGCTGTAATTGCTGCACTGGCATGCCCGGGCATTTCAATCTCCGGAATTACATTGATAAACCTTGAAGCAGCATAAGCCACAACTTCTTTAACTTCATTTTGAGTATAAAAACCTTTATAAACTTCACCATCGTTATTTACGCCTGGGTGGTGACCAATGATGGTTCCATTCCTGCTTGCACCGGCAGTTGTTAATTTTGGATATTTTTTAATTTCTATCCTCCATCCCTGATCATCCGTTAAATGCCAGTGAAAGTTATTCAACTTATACTGCGACATCAGGTCGATATATTTTTTAACGAAGGATACCGGAAAAATATGACGTGCTACATCTAAGTGCATTCCCCTGTATTTAAAACGTGGGTAATCACTAATTTCAGCCGCATTAATTAAAATCTGGTTACCTTTTTTTTCAGGCATCGTTTGGATCAACGACTGAACCCCATAAAATAAGCCGGCATCTTTACCTGTAACCGTGATGTTTTTCGCAGTAATTTTAATGGTATATCCTTCAGCAGGCAATTGATCAGCTCCTTCAGAACTCAGGATAATGGCACGTTCATTAGCACCTGCAGATTTAGCCTCTCTAAGTGAAAAACCGCCTCTTGTAACAACAAATGCGTTTAAAAGGTCTGCTGATTTTGCATTTTTAGCATCTTTTGAAACAAGGACAACTGTCTTGTCCAATTTGAAACTTCCGGGGTTCTTTTTTACAGATACCGGAGCAGGAATAATCCCCATGTTCACGTCATCTTGAGCAAAGGTATTCACATACAGGAATGCCAGTAAAATAACTGATAGTACTTTTTTCATTATTTTGTGTTAATAATATTGATTGATTTCATGTCTAAGATAAAAAAAAACATTAATAATGAAGCCAAAAAAAAGGCAGAACCAACAAATGGTTCTACCTCATTATTATTTTTTATTAGTAATTAAGCAGTTACTTTTATTCCGTGTTCTTTAGCAGCCAGGTAACGTTCTGCATCCAATGCAGCCATACAACCTGAACCAGCAGCTGTTACAGCCTGACGATAATAACTATCCTGTACATCACCACAAGCAAAAACACCTTCAATATTGGTTACTGTAGATCCTGGGACTGTTTTCAAATAACCTGTTTCATCCATGTCCAACTGACCTTTAAATATATCAGTATTCGGTTTGTGACCTATAGCAACGAAGAATCCTTCAACCGGGATATCAGATTCCGCTCCTGTTTGGTTATTTACCACTTTAACACCAGTAACATTTTTACCGTTACCTAAAATCTCTTTAGTTTCGGTATTGTAAATCACTTCAATATTTGGCGTATTCAATACCCTGTGCACCATCGCTTTCGAAGCTCTGAACTCATCTCTACGTACCAACATATATACTTTTTTACAAAGTTTAGCCAGGTAAGTTGCTTCTTCAGCTGCTGTATCACCAGCACCAACGATGGCTACATCCTGTCCTTTGAAAAAGAAACCATCACAAACTGCGCAGGCAGAAACACCAAAACCGTTATATTTTTGTTCACTAGGTAAGCCTAACCATTTAGCGGTAGCACCTGTAGAAATGATTACTGTCTCAGCAGTGATAGTCTTGATATCATCAACAGTCACTTTATGTGGCTTCGAAGAAAAATCAACTGCACTCACATAGCCAAAACGAACATCGGTACCAAAGCGTTCTGCTTGTTTACGGAAGTCTTCCATCATCTCCGGTCCTGTTATCCCGTTTGGATATCCTGGAAAATTATCTACCTCTGTTGTTTGGGTAAGCTGACCTCCCGGCTCCATACCCGTATACATAACTGGTTTAAGATCTGCACGCGCCGCATAAATTGCAGCTGTATATCCCGCAGGTCCTGAACCTATAATTAAACATTCAACGTGTTCTACTTCTTGTGACATATAGTTTTTTTATTGTATTGCAAAATTACGCTTTATCCGGCTATACACAAATAGCAATTTTGTAACAAATGCAACATTGTGATACCGGGATTATAATTCTGCTTAAGTTTGAATAATCCCTACATTAAATTGTTTTTTTATGGGCGACTGATTAGCGGCCTCAATCCCCATAGAGATTACCTTTCGCGTTTCTTTAGGATCAATGATACCATCAACCCATAACCTTGCAGCGGCATAATAAGGAGTAGTCTGTTTGTTGTACCGATCGGTAATTTCCTTCAGCAATTCAGCTTCTTTTTCTGGTGTAATCACCTCTCCTTTTGCTTTGAGTGAAGCCTCCTGAATCTGCAACAATACCTTAGCGGCTTGTGAGCCGCCCATTACCGCAATTTTTGCACTTGGCCAGGCATAAATCAGTTTTGGATCATAAGCTTTACCGCACATGGCATAATTACCTGCCCCGTAAGAATTACCGATCACAATGGTAAACTTTGGAACGACCGAATTGGCAACAGCATTCACCATTTTAGCACCATCTTTAATGATACCGCCATGTTCTGAACGACTACCTACCATGAAACCAGTAACATCCTGTAAAAACACTAAAGGAATCTTTTTCTGATTGCAGTTCATGATGAACCTTGTGGCTTTATCGGCACTATCAGAATAAATCACCCCGCCAAACTGCATCTCCCCTTTTTTGGATTTTACCACTTTACGCTGGTTGGCAACTATACCAACTGCCCAGCCATCAATGCGCCCAAGTCCGCAGATAATGCTCTGCCCGTATAATTTCTTGTATTCTTCAAAGTCTGAGTCATCTACCAAACGATGAATGATATCCAGCATTTCATAAGGTTTTTCCCTGTTTTCAGGTAATACACCATAAATTTCCTCCTGATCCAACTTCGGCAATACCGGTTTTACGCGATCAAAACCGGCCACCTGAGGTGCGCCCAACTTACTCATGATATTGCGGATACTGTCCAGGCATACCTGATCATTAGGATGTTTATAATCCGTCACCCCCGATATTTCACAATGTGTTGTCGCCCCTCCTAAAGTTTCATTATCAACATCCTCACCAATCGCTGATTTAACCAGGTACGAACCTGCTAAAAATACCGAACCGGTACCGTCAACAATCATCGCTTCATCACTCATAATTGGCAGATAAGCCCCACCTGCAACACAGGAACCCATTATGGCTGCAATCTGCACGATACCATCAGAAGACATCAGTGCATTGTTTCTGAACATACGTCCAAAGTGCTCCTTGTCTGGAAAAATCTCGTCCTGCATCGGCAGGTAAACGCCGGCACTGTCTACCAGATAAATAACCGGCAGCCTGTTTTCCATCGCAATTTCCTGTGCCCGCAAATTCTTTTTAGCCGTCATTGGAAACCATGCCCCCGCCTTTACCGTTGCATCATTGGCAACAATCATACATTGTCTGCCCGACACATAGCCGATACCACATACAACCCCTGCAGAAGGGCAACCACCCTGCTCAGCATACATTTCATCCGCAGCAAAAGCACCTACTTCCAGGAACTCACTATCATCGTCTATCAGATAAGCAATGCGCTCCCGGGCCAGGAGCTTTCCTTTCTCCTTTTGTTTAGCAACAGATTTATCTCCACCTCCTTTATATATTTTCTTGAGCCTGGTTTTGAGGTCATAAACCGCCTGCTTGTTTACATCTTCATTTTTGTTGAATTCTATATTCATGCAGGCAAGTTAAATTATATTTTTCACGGAACAAAAGTCCATTTCAGGCTTTGGTATAGTATCCTTTAAATACATCAGATATATACCAAACAAAATTACTTTTGTTTCACAACCTTCTTGCCCGGCATTATCAACGACTCCCAGCCCGCCAGATCAGAAGGCTTTACATCTGCTTTATACCCGTCAAAACTAAAGTTAGAAAAAGCAACAGGCCCTACAAATGCGACATTGTTCTTTGCCTTTATTTTTCCTTCCATCCCCATAGCCCACAGACTGGCATTAATCAACATCCTTCTAAAACCCTCATTTAAAATATCTACAGAAGCACCATGAGTTGTTGTAAAAGCACGGCCGCTTACACCATTTTCTATTTTATAATCACGTACCCAGGCAACAGGAAGCTCCTTTTTTGTTTTATCTGGTTCAGCATTGGTATCCATACCATTTAACACCTGACCTCGGGCAAGCACGGTCCCTGTTGGTTCTGCATTATAACCTCCGGATTGAACCCAGATATTCTTAACCCCACGAAAAATAGGATGATTCTTTTCTTCTTGCTGAATTAAGATATTTGAAGACTGTTTATGGTTCTGGCCATAATGACCTACCCAGGTTTCACCAAGAATATACTCACCAAAGCCTCCTTTCCAGGCAGTCTTTGATCCATTGTAATTATAGCCATAATGCTCCCATTTACTATTCCCTTTATTGTTAAAGGCATGAGTAGATGTCCTTAAACCAATAACCGGTCCGCCACGCTTCAGATAGTTATCAATATGGGTCATCTCCTTATCACTAAAATCAGCAAAACGAGTAAAAATAACCATCAGATCTGCATCTTCCAAAACTTCAAGTCCCTTAAGGTCAGAACCACCAGGTAAAATGCTTCCCTGCTCATCCAATGCATATACAACAGTGCAGGTCATGCCATACCGTTTGGCAAGAATCTTAGCTAAGGCCGGTAAAGCCTCTTCACTGCGATACTCATGATCAGTTGCAATAAAAACAACCTTTTTCCCAGGTGCTATTCCCTTTTCACCTTTATAAACTACACAATATCTTCCCTTATCGTCATTAGTCTCCTTTTTACTACCCTGATTCTCATCAGCTATTGATGGCATAGCACATAGTAACAGTACTACACTTAAACTCAAAAACAAAATTAAATTCTTTTTCATAACTATATTTTTTTTGAAAATCATCTCAACGGAACAGCTTTATTTTTTTTCCATCGGATATGCTTTAAGCAATGCCTCTGGTGTGTAAAAATCATCTTTACCTGCTATTGACGCCCGTATTTCCTTCACCTTTGCCGGAGAAACAGCAGAAGCGTTGTTTCCGAATGAATTCCGTACATAAGTAAGTACAGCTGCCACTTCATCATCATTAAGCATTCCCCCAAAAGGAGTCATGGGAACTTGTCCGGGATACTTTTTACCAAGTACTTCAATTGGTCCGTGAAGACCTTTTAAAGTCAACTTAATCAGCCGGTCTATACTCCCCTCTACCCACATGGTTTTCGCTAGAGGCGGAAACCCAGCTAACCCCAAACCTTTTCCATCCTCCTGGTGACAGGTAACACAGAATCCTTCCCGCATAAAAATAGCCTTTCCTTTAACATACTGATCCTGCTCATTCCCTTTAAGGGCTGTTTGACTCTGAACTACTTGTTTCACAGCTTTTACAGATACCCCATTAAGATGGGCCACCGCGGCTTCATATGCTGGCGCAATCCATTCATCAAGATCTTTCTTTCCTGCTTCCATTACAATAGGTAAACCTTTTGCTTTATCCAACCATGATGCGGCAGTAATTGCTTCCAAACGAACACGCCCATGCACATCTTTAGCTGCTTTTAAAAGCAAATCAGATTGATCAGGCAACTGATGCCCCATATAACGTACAACTTGAACTGCAGCTGCTCTTGCACGATAATCTTTTGCATTAAGCATCATTTTAAGTAAATTCTGGTCTAGTTTATTAAGTCCCCAGGTTACCCAAAGTGCTTCAAGTACATGATGTTCATATTTTGGATCCTTCTTATCAAGCTTAGCGACCCATGTTTTAATGCGTGGCAAAACATCAGATGCTTTACGTCCTCTAAGTTCAATATGAGTACGGTACCTACTTCCATATTCCGGAAGTTTTAAGTTATTCAGAAGTACATCAATACTCGCCCCTGCGATCTTAGCCGGTTTAACCAATGGACGAGAAGGGTAAGTAATGCGGTAAACACGACCATGCAAGTGATCGCGAAGCGGATCACGGGCATTATGCTGCATATGTCCAATTAAAACATTATGCCAGTCAATCAGATAAAGAGAACCATCAGGCGCAAATTCCAAATCTACCGGCCTGAAATTCTTATCATCCGACCAAAAAAGGTCCTGACGGTGTTTACCTTTAAAACCAGTTCCATCATCAATTAACATATGTTGTTTTGCACCTAAAAAGCCAATTGTATTGTTAATCAGATAATCTCCCTGTACCTCATTCGGAAAATGGCGACTAGATACAAACTCCAAACCTGATGTAGGCCGTACTTTATGCTTTTCTTCCACTAAGTCCAGTCCTTTGTTAACAGTCTCACCATATCTTGGTTTAATGGTACCCGGTAACATCCAGCGTACACTGGGACCAGAAGTTTCTGCATATATGGTTTGGCCCCAGTCATCAAAAGCAATGCCCCATGGATTTGGAATAGAAAGTTGAGCAACACGTTCCAAATGATTACGTTGAGGTGCATAACGGAAAAAACCACCATTCGTAGCACGAACTGGTCCATACGAGGTTTCGACATTGGAATGTAGGAAAACGCCTTCTCCCATATAAATAGCACCTGAAGGATCCATGGTATAAGTACTATGCGCATGATGGGTATCATGATCATCAAAACCACTCATGATGATTTTCTTTACATCAGCCTTATCGTCACCATCCGTATCGGTTAAAAGAATTAAATTAGTTCCCTGAGAAACGTAAACTCCTTCAGGAGCAAAAGAAAAGCCTATTGGAAGATGTAAACCATCTGCAAAAACTTTTTGTTTATCTGCTTTACCATCATTATTGGTGTCCTCAAATATTAAAATCTTGTCATTTGGCTTTGGATCACCCGGTTTCCAATGTGGATAAGTCGGCATGGTGGACACCCACAACCGGCCTTTAGTATCAAACGTCATCTGAACAGGTTTTGCCAAATCCGGAAATTCTACCTCTGAAGCAAAAAGCTCTATTTTATAGCCTGGTGCCAGATGAAATTTATCAAGGGCATCCTTACCATATAAATATTCGGCATTTCCATTTTTTCCAGATGGTTTATAATTTGTTTCCACTTCTGGAAGTACCGACGTCCTGGCATCAGCTCCTGCCACATCCATCTGTTTCCCTTTTGCGGCCTGCCAGATCGCCTGGTCTCTTATCGCAGTCATTTCACGAATTTTGGCTACCTCAGCAGGGTAGTTTTTTGGCCCGAACGGATCATATCTGCGACCATAAGCATGAACACCATTTGGTATCTTAATGTCATTATGCCACATCCAGTTCTTTTCAAGAACTGCCTTACGAACCAGTTCACGATTAGACTCATCTTTAGCTGACTTGTTCCCAAAAACCTTATCTGCCAGCATTACTGAAAATTTAGCATATCCCTCATCGTTAAGCTGAGACCCATCAATAGTGAAATCTTCACTTTTTGATTGAAACCATTTACTTGTAGGGGTAAAAGCATCTATAAATAAAACCTTGTTTTTTAAAGCTATTTCTTCCATCGCCTTAGCATACAATTCAAGGTTCACATTTTCTTTCTTTCCATTTGGAAGGTCTCTCTTATCAGACAGATCTTCAAAAGCAATTGGTGATACAATAGCCAGCTCAGGTACCGCTACACCATTATACTTTTGAGACAAAGTGTGTTTAATAAAAGCATCAAGTTCAGCTTTATAATTTTCAAGACCTTCAGCCCCTTGAAAAGATTCACTATATCCAAAAAAAGCAAGAATAACATCAGGTTTCAGCATGACAAGCCATTCGTCTTCTGTCGGAAAATGTCCTTCACTACCAGAATTGGTCGCCAATTCGGTCTGAAATTTTTCAGCACCGGGAAATGCCCAGGGAGAATTACGCGATGGATGAGGCCTGAATCCCGGCGTATTCCCTCCATCAGCCATATTACGGATGAAAAGCAAGCTATCAGGATAACGCAAATGCATTTCCGTTTCAAAATGACCAAAATTCATCATTCTTGAAGCCAGGTTGTTGCCGATTAAGACAATACGTGATCCTTTTTTAATTTTAATCGTATTTGCATTGGGTAAGGTTCCTTGAATTGTAAAAAACAAAATCAAGCCTAAACTAAATACAAATAAAAACCCTCTAAATATGGTTTTTGTGTGCGGTTGTAGTTTTCTGATCATTACTTGGTTACATTTGGTTAGTGCCAAATAACGTTAATTTGAACTGTTATAAATTTTGCATCTTCGGCAATCTATTAAGCTATTTTGGCGGCATTGTCAGACATTTTATCACCTGCCAATCCATTTATGATACCATTTTTTGGATAGTTATACACAAAAAAAAGGATGATCATCTTTTTATTGATGATACATCCTTTTTTCTCGTAAGACAGCCTGAGAACTACTTACCTGTATATTTCTTAAATATTGAAGTTGCAGTATGTCCGCCAAAACCAAAGGTATTGTTCAGCACATAATTAACTGGTTGTTTAACCGATTCACCTAAAATTATATTCAGTCCCTGAGGAATTGCAGGATCAAGTTCCTTTGTATTAATTGTACCTGGAATGATATCATCTTTTACCGACATAATGCTGATGATACTTTCAATAGCACCAGCCCCACCTAAAAGGTGTCCGGTCATAGATTTTGTAGCACTGATGGCTACAGGTAAATCACCAAATATTTTTTTGATTCCATTGAGTTCACCCACATCACCCAATCCGGTTGACGTAGCATGCGCATTGATATAATCAATTTTATCTGCGGAGATACCTGCATCTTTCAACGCGCTTGCGATACCCAATGAAGCACCTAAACCATCCGGAGGAGTACCAGTTAAATGGTAAGCATCAGCTGCCATACCACCACCTACCATCTCGGCATAAATATTTGCACCACGTGCAACAGCGTGTTCGTATTCTTCCAGGATTAAAGCTCCGGCGCCTTCACCAATCACAAAACCATCTCTGTCAATATCAAACGGACGTGATGCTGTAGCGTGATCATCATTCCTTTTCGATAAAGCATGCGCGGAGTTAAATCCACCTACAGATGACTCAGTAATAGCAGCTTCCGACCCACCGGCAACCATAATTGTCGCTTTACCTAAACGGATCGTATCAAAAGCACTGATGATTGCTGTATTAGATGACGCACAGGCCGAAACCGTAGCATAATTTGGACCATGTAGTTTATTCCTGATCGAAATTACCCCCGCAGCGATATCAACAATCATTTTAGGAATAAAATAAGGACTAAATCTTGGCGTACCATCTCCAAGGTGGTATTCTTTCAATTGCTGCTCAAATGTACTGATACCTCCATTACCTGAAGCCCATATTACACCAACTTCGTACCTTTCCACCTCAGGCATCGTTTCAAAATCCAAACCTGAATCTTTAATCGCCTGATCGCTGGCAGCAATAGCATACTGAGTATATAGATCGTATTTTTTCAGTTCCTTTTTGTCGACATAAACCTCAGCATCAAAATCTTTAACCTCGGCAGCGAAATTAGTTTTGAATTTTGAAGTGTCAAATTTTGTAATCGCACCAACACCGCTTTTTCCGGCAACAATGTTATCCCAAAATTCTTTTACTGTATTTCCCACCGGGGTTACAGCACCTAAACCTGTCACTACTACTCTTTTCATATTTACTTGTTACTTTATATCAAAACAATGGCTGTTTTGAACAATTTATCTTATTATTTATAACTCCGCGAACACTTTCCCGAGCCAAAAATAGATGTTTTTCACCACTAATGCTATTATCTGTTCAAAGCTTATCTCTTCACCCCTGATTACAAGCAGATTAACAATTATTTACAGATACAAAAAACCTTAAAACGTAAACAAGGCCGGTGGATGCCGGCCCTTGCTTAATTATTAACTACCAAATTTCAGTTTTTTATGGATAGTATCGTTTACTTCTTCTTGAAGGCAGTTAAACCGCTTTCCAGGAATTGAAGATATTCAGTAATATTTCTATTTGCACCAGATGGTTTTACCAGTGGTTGTTCATCATGACCAAGCAATACATAGTACGGCTGCGAATTGGAGTTGAATTTTGATGCCTGAACATCACTCCATTTGTTGCCTATAGTTTTGACATCCTTGCCACTAAAAGTCGATTTGTATTTTTCACTTTCTTCCAGCTCGGTCTTATCATCAACATATAATGAAATAATCACATAATCATTGTTAAGCTTGCTATAAACCGCTTTATCCGACCATACATTGGCTTCCATTTCCCGACAATTTACACAGGCATGCCCGGTAAAATCTACCATAACCGGTTTACCCACTTTTTTAGCATAAGCCATACCTTCATCGTAATCAAAGAATACATTCAGGTTTAATGGCGCATGGAAAATATCTGCATATTTATGTTTGCCCTCACTATGGTTTGAAGCAGCTGCAGTACCGCCGTTACCTCCGGTTAAAGTAGGTGTATATAAATCAAAATCCTGTGTACCCTGAGGTGGAAGGAAGGCTGAAATAGATTTCAAAGGTGCTCCCCATAAACCCGGGATCATATAGACCGTAAAGGACAACACTACGATAGAGATCATTAACCTCGGAATCGAAATGAAGTTCACAGGACTATCGTGCGAGAATTTTAACTTACCTAAAAGGTATAAACCCATTAGTCCGAAGATCACAATCCATAATACTAAGAAGATTTCTCTGTCGAACCAGTTCCAGTGATATGCTAAATCTACGTTGCTTAAGAATTTCATAGCTAAAGCCAGTTCTAAAAAGCCTAAAACAACTTTTACGCTGTTTAACCAGCCGCCTGATTTTGGTAAAGCACTTAACCAGGAAGGGAACATCGCAAACAAAGCAAATGGAATTGCCAGTGCAAAAGAGAATCCGAACATACCAATTGCCGGACCTAATAAAGCACCACTTGTAGCAGCCTGTACCAGCAGCGTACCAATGATTGGACCTGTACAAGAGAAAGATACCAATGCAAGTGTACCTGCCATAAAGAACAGACCTGCTAAACCACCCTTATCTGAGTTGGCATCCATTTTATTTACCCATGATGAAGGTAAAGTAATTTCGAAAGCCCCCAGGAAAGAGATCGCAAAGATCATCAGCAATACAAAGAACAGGAAGTTAAATACACCATTGGTAGACAAGCTATTTAAAGCATCGGCACCAAAGATTACAGTAACCAACAGGCCTAAAACCACATAAATTACAATGATAGACAAGCCATAAAACATAGCCCGGCTTACTGCAGTACCTTTACTCTGACTTCCTTTGGTGAAGAAACTTACGGTTAAAGGAAGCATTGGGAAAATACACGGCATTAAAAGGGCGGCAAGACCTCCGATAAAGCCGGTAATGAATATTCCGATCAACGATTGATCTTCTGCTTTTTCTTCGGTTACGGCAGTAACAGCAGTAGCGGTTGAGTCTTTCGTTGCTTTTACTTCTGTGCTAGTCGGAGCTGCAGCAACCGTATCTACAGGAGCTGTTTCAGCACCCATCTCGGTAAACTCCAGATCAGAAATTGTTGTATCTGCATCTTGTGCAAGTACGCTTGTCGCTGTTCCAAGGAAAATAAAAAGTCCAAGGATAAGTAGACGTATACGCATAAACATGTGGTGGTTTAGTTTCATTTACAGTTCTTTTTTAAATTATTTTAATCGGCAGATTGGTTGATATCCTGTAAATACAGTATCTGTAGATACAAAAGATTCCTTGATTGCTTCCTCTTTTACCAGGTCAGTACTCAGGTATTTCTTATTACTATCGCTTAATATCGTAACTATCACAGCATCATCCCCCATTTGTTCTCTTAGCTTGATCGCACCGATCACATTTGCACCAGATGAAATACCTACAGCCAGACCAAGCTCTTTAGCCAACTTCTGTGCCATAATGATCGCATCACCATCATTTGCCTGGATTACCTCATCCAATTCATCTAATTTTACAATTTCAGGAATAAACTCGTCAGAGATCCCCTGTATACGGTGACTACCTACTTTATATCCGGTGGTTAAAGTCGGACTTTCTGCCGGTTCAAGTGGGTGGATTTTAATTTCCGGGTTACGCGATTTCAATCCTTTTCCAACACCCATAACGGTACCACCAGTTCCAACACCTGCCACAAATGCATCAGGCTTTAAACCGCTTAATTTCAATTGTTCCCAGATTTCCATACCAGTGGTTTTCTCATGGGCTTCCTCGTTATATTGATTTTCAAACTGTCTTGGCAAAAATACACCACCGGCAGCTGCTAATTCTTCACATAGTTTGATACTACCCAAAAATCCACCTTCTTCTTTACTGATCAGGATTACTTCTGCCCCCATACTTCTGATGATATCAATACGCTCTTTACTTAACCAGTTTGGCATAATGATTTTTACCGGGTGCCCTAAAGCCCTGCCTATAGCAGCAAATGCAATACCTGTATTACCGCTTGTTGCTTCGATAATGGTATCACCAGGTTTAATTGCACATGATTTATAAGCTTCGTACATGATATTCAAAGCCATCCTATCCTTCACACTTCCTGTCAGGTTATAATGCTCGCACTTCACATAAACTTTCCCCGGCTTTCCTTTGTATACATACTGTAATTCCAGCATGGGCGTATTGCCAACAAGGTGCCATAGGTGTTCAAATTTATTGGTAAGGTCGGCAGTTAAACAAGCCTGCTCTTTGGTTTCAACTAACATTTTTTCTAATAAATAATTTTCGGTAAAATTCCATAACGCAAGTTATAATAACAACGCCTGGTCTTATTTCCGAAAATTTTTCAGAAAAAATACAATAAATAGCATTTTATTTCAGTCGGCTCATGCTTTTTACAAGGCCGACTGTCTTTTTTTCATTTCAGCCAATTAACAGGCAAAACAATTTTGAGCCGATAGATATGGGAGATACAAGTTTAACCAGGTATTGATCAATATTTAAAGCTCAGTCAGCTTAAAATTTCTGAAATGAATTTCAGCACCTTCAGATTCCAGGCATAAATAGCCTTTTTTTATTGTTGATTTACTGATACCATTCACAAATTTACCGTTCACAGATAACTTGATGGTACCGTCTACACAAACTACTTTATAACTATTCCATTCTCCTTTGCCTTTACACCGGTTCTCTACTGATTTACTTCGTTCACCTCTGGGATTATCAGGAACAGTGGTTACACCACCTACGCCAAAAAGTTCACCATGCACGTAAGCAATTGGCTGTTGTACGCCATCCTTTGCATTTATATTCACCCAGTCCAGTTCCAGCATCTGAACTTCTACTCCTCCCGGCAAACGATTATGTTCACCAGGTTTGGCGTCGCTCCATACAAATACACCTGAGTTTCCTCCTGCTTCCATATGTTTCCACTCCACCTCCAAAATAAAATTCTCGTATACTTTTTCAGAACGCATTACTCCTATTGGTTTTCCTGTACAAATCAACATCTCTTTTTCTCTTTTCCAGGTGTCTGGATCAGTATTTACATTGATCCAGTTAATCGCTTTTTCTTTTGTACGTCCTTTCTCATCAGAACTGATTTCTTTTCCAAACTGCAGCGTTACTTTTTGAGCTAATGATGTCAGAGTACCAATCGCGACCATAATAAGGCACATTCCAACCGTTTTCAATAATTTATTCATTTGTGTGTTTAGTTTTTGTTAACCCTAATATAGTATAAAGTAACACTTTACAAGTGTAAAATAAGGAACAAAAAATAGACGCCGCCTAAAATTCAGGTGCGCAAAGAGCACATATGGTATTCTGTAGAACTCCAGTTCTCTTTTATAATTCGAGTTGCTTTCACGATATGATTGTTAATGGTCGCATTCGAGATATTAAGAAGTTGTGCCACCTCGTTATAACTTTTACCTTCTAATTTGCACAAAATAAAAACTTGTCTACATTTCTCAGGCATAATTGCTAATATTTCACCCAATTGATTCTGCAGTTCATGATAAAAAATTGTTTCCTCAATATCATTTGCCGATTGTTCAGCAATAATTTCCAGCACTTTTTCTATTTTATTCTGATTTGAAGCAACTTTTCTGAAGTGATCATAAACTGTATTCTGAGTAATTGTAAATAAGTAAGACTTAAAATTCTTGAGACTGGCTAACTTATTCCTGTTTTGCCAGATTTTCAATAAAACATCCTGAACTATGTCCTGTGTAAACTCATGAGACTTGACGAGTTTAAATACAGATCCATAAATTATCGTTCTATATTGTAAATATAAGCTTTCAAAGGCCTTTGGATTTCCTTCCGACAACTCCTGAAGCAACCGTTCCTCTTTCGAAAAATCACATCCGACAATTTTATCCATAAATGCTCATACTTGAAATAATAATAAAATGAATATAAACCTATTAAAACCAATATTTAAAATGTGATCCGATTGTTATGGAGATTGATTTTGATATTGCCTGTTTTCTCTAAAAGTTTTAATGCTTCTTCCAGCGAATATTCATGAGGGATTGTTCCTTCATATCTAAATTCAGGTATCGTATTCCAATCTACCTCAACATCATACCATCGCGAAAAATCCTTCATAATTTCTTTAAGAGAAGTTCCTTCATAGACAAATTTATTAGATGTCCAGGCCAATACCTCTACTTCATTGTCAATTTTCTTTTGTGTGACATTATCATCATTCTTTTTAAGAACAACCTGTTCACCGGGTTTCAAAATATGTTCTGAGCCAGAAACTCCTTTCACTTTTTTCACAGATACCTTCCCATGAAATAAAGTGGTTTTAACTTCTTCGTCATCCGAGTAATTCCGCACATTAAATTTGGTGCCATACACCTGGATCAACTGGTCTGGTGTTTTTACAAACAGAGGAAGGTTCGGGTTAGAAACAATATCAAAATACCCCTCGCCCTTTAATTCAAGCCATCGTTTATCGCTTGAAAAATCTAATGTAAAACTTAACTCAGAGAGTGAATTTAAAGCAACAACACTTCCGTCTATTAATTTTAATCTGAGCTGCCTCCCTTTCGCAGCACGAATTGAATACATTTCCGGATCGACAGGCTTACTTTCGTTTGCAGTCCGCACAATCTTCAAAAAGTTTTCCTTTTCCTGAATAAGTGCCAGTCCATTTTTTTCAATGAGAACCCGCTCATTAACATATTTACTTTCCAATGAATCGATCTGTCCCGAAGGGAGTACCAATAATGAAACGTGTGAATTAGTTTTTGGATTACCAGGAATCCGGTTCATATAAGTATAAAAACCGAATGCCATAAATAATACAAAACAGGCTGCAACGATATACCTACCGAACCTGAAAATTGCAGATCGGGGCTTTGATTGAATATCTGCAGAAACTAGATTTGAGATGAATTCATCGGTCTGAATAAATGATTTACCCATTTCCTTTCGAAATTCATCGTCCATATCATAATGCTCCGGAAGATATTCGGAAATGCATTCCTTTAAATAAGACGCATTACTTTCGTCTTCAAAATATTTTAACAGCCTACGGGTTTCTTGTTCGTCACACGCATTGGCTAAATATTTCTGGAATAAATTTTCTATATCGGATTGTTTTGTCATAATCTATGAAATTGCCGTAGTTAAATATACAGCGCAAAATGAAAAATCGGTTAAATAAAAATTCTGTATCATCCGGATATGTACATCCGGATGATACAGTGATTTATAAAACCCTGAACTCTGCAATACACGTATGTGCAGCTGGCCCTTGAAGAGCCGTAATCTTTAGATACCGTCCAGAGACTGTACCTGAAACATTGACCTGTTGTTCTCCATCTTTATTTTGTAATGAATATTCTCCCAGGCTTACCCAATTTCCTCCTATATTTTTCGTTTCGACCCGAATTTTAGTCGGAAGTGTATTACTTCCATTCCTTCTCGTCACAAAAACTGAAGAAATTGCCTTATCAGTACCAAGATCCATAATGAACCAATGGGGATACGCAAAAGTTGCACCTACATATTGTGTGTGCCAAAAAGTACTGATATTATTGTCGAACATATGAGCAACTCTTCCGTTATTTACACCTTCCCCTGTTTTTTCTTCGGAAGAAAACCACTGTGAGGAAACAGTAGATAGATCTATATGTTCTGTAGTGCTAAATATGGTATCAATACTTTGAGATGTTGGCAGAATAAAAGTTGAATAATCCAGCGTTCCGGTCTGACCAATATCATTTAGCAGTGTATCTTTTGTTTTTTTATCTACATAAACAGTTTTGACCACATTCCTATAATTTGTGTACACCAGCTTGGTTCTGACTACATTTGATGCAGCCTCAGCAAAACTGAGCGAAAGTTCTCCCGGGGCAGTCGAAAGTGCTTTACTAATGACTCTCTGATTTAAAGATCTCTGCAACCTCGGGCCAGAAACATTGAGAAATCCGGATGCCTTTACCGATTGCTGCCCATCATCATCAATGGTAACAACGTCTATCTGATAGGTTTTTTCCTCCAGGTCCTCTACCCATTTTTCTACAAAAACAGAATCAGCATATTCAACCAATCCTTCAGCAATTTTCACTTTGTCAGCATATATTTCATATTTATTTACATGAATTGGATTATATAGTTTAAAGGTCACCAATGCCCTGTTATAACCTGATAAAATTTTCAAATGGCTTGGCTTTGCCCTGTAAACCCGCTCTTCTCCGTCGATATACTTCTTATAGTCGTCCTTCTTTGTACACCCTGTAACCAGAAGTACAAGCAAAAGATATAGATATGTTTTCATTGTTTTCTCTAATTAATAGGTGCACCAAAAAGTTCTAACTCACTGAAAGCACCGAGTGTAGTTTCCCAGCCCTTAATCACTTCGATACGTATATATTTCACATTCTGTGCTTCCAAAGGCACAATAAATTCATGGCCTCTGTTTTTTGCCATATCGAAGTCTTCATCCGACATCATTGTCCGCCCAATTCCAATGGGAAGGCCTGATTGTTTGATGATCTCACAAGTTTTAAGTAGTGTCCATGATCCATCCAAAGCGCCAGAAGGATTAGGATTTAGAGAGCCATATATATTAATAATCCTGGCGTTACCTCCAGCATAGTAGTGTCCGTAATTGTTAAATGACCAACTATACTGCCAGATTTTTATTCTACTTATTTTGGCCTCTGTCCCTAAACTAAAAGATACATTCCAGGGGATTACAGCTTCACCTAATGCATTATCTTCCTTTTTTCCATCCCAGTGCGCTGTGATGGAAGAACTTTGAACATTTTGCCTGAAGCTTGTGCCTAAATCTGCAAACTTAGTTGGATCTAACTTCGTTTCGAATATAGGCTTTAAAAGCTTGGTTATTCTTCCGGAGAGATTATTCCATTTATCACGGATAACTACGGTAAAATTGCGTTCAACAGACTCCTGACCACGGAGGACAAAACCACCCTCCTTTGCATCTGAATAATAAGTGTCGATTAATATTTCCTCATCTTTGTTATTCTTTCCATATATCAACAATGCGACAGGTGTTTTCAATTCGTTGGACCAGTTAAATTTTACTCCTCCAAAATCCGGCTGCATCACCAATGAGCTTTCGATCAGTTGTATTGGAGGGGTAAGCGGTGCGATAGTAGCCTGGGTTACCGCTGATTTATTCCCCGATTTATCCACTACATAAAGCTGAACGTTATATTCCTTTATTTCAGAAAAACCCTCTACAAGAAGTTCTTTCGAATTAAATGAGCTCTTCACATTTTTTGCAATTCCATCTGCCAGTTTATAATTTGCTTCTACAAACAAAATATCCTTGTCGTCCGGAAGTTCGTACCTGATTTTTGCTCCTCCAGGAATATTCTCAATATCAACTTTTTTTAGTTGTCCCGGGGCAACATCATCGGTTTTCAGTGAGGAAGAGATGTCGTCTTCTTTACAGGACACCAGTACCATGAGCAGGTACAATACAATATAAATTCTTTTCATCTTTTTGTTATTAGATTTACCATCCAGGTGCTTGAACAAGGTTTGTATTCACTGTAAGAATGTATTGACGTATAGGCCATAAGTAATCTCTCGGTGTGAAAGATGGATTAAAAATATTTTGAATATTGTAATAAGCCTCACTACTTTCACCATTCACATTCCACCCAGTAACAGACTGGTTTTCAAACTTCTCAGCCAGCAACCACCGCCTTAAATCCCAGAAACGTTTTCCTTCGAAAGACAATTCAATCATTCTTTCACGCTGTATAATTTCTCTCATACCATCTTTAGAATTGAACTTTGTCGGCTTTGAAGAATAAGTTCCCCAGCTTTCTACAACACCTTTTAATTTCGCCCTGGTCCTAACTTTATCTACAAATTCATAAACTGTAGCAGAAGGACCTTCAAACTCGTTTAAAGCTTCTGCATACATCAGGAACAGATCAGCCAGTCTATACACCGGAAAGGGATATCTTTTGGCCGTAAATGTTGAAGGTGCCCTCATACTCGTTTGCACATTAATAAGCTTCTTCGCAAAATACCCGGTAATATTTGATCGTTCACCTGTTCCGTTTTTATTAGCGGCCTGTCCTTTTAATCCCAAAAGAATCCAGGGATTCAGTCCTGATTGGTCATTCCCTTTCCCATTGCCATACCATACTCCCCTGTCGAAACCAACAGAGCCATAAAAGCGACCTTCCCTATCAAAATTGACCATTGCAGTCTGACCTTTTATTTTCCCATTTTCGGCTGGGACAGCTGTTCTCAAAGTATTAAGTGACTTACCCTGCCAGGTCTTGTCTTCATCAATCGGCACACCATTAGCTGAATAAAACTCATTCGCCACTTTCATATTTACAGCCAAAACCAGGTGCATATGTCCACCTCCTGTGATGCGCCCATCCAGATAAGGCATGGCATTACTCTGTATCCCTGTTGTGCTCGCATTAATATCTGTCCAAATCATTTCACTGTTCCATAATTCATCTGTAACCGTCCCCCTTACAGTGTATTCAAACCGCTCGTCATCGCTCAAATTTTCAACAGTATTGCTGTATTCGTAAAGTTTATTGCCCGCCAACTCCGCGTAATCGATCGCTGCCTTACAAGCATCAGCAGCGACTTTCCATTTTTCAGGATTCGCAGCGCTAAATAACTTCTGACCATCTTTGTTGCCCCAGTTTTGATAATAGGGATTGCCGTTAAACTGTGGACTTGCTGCAAGAATAAGTGCATCTGATTTAATCGTTAAAGCAGCCAGCTTGGTAATTTTACCTAAATCCTCCTGACGGTTTATTACTTTTGGCAACAGAGATTCACTGGATTCATCAATTAAGGATACAATATATGCGATACACTCATCAAAAGGTGCGCGTTTGTACCTTACTTCTTCCGGACTGGCAGAAATCGGAAGATTTTCTTTGATGATAGGAATTGGGCCATACATTTTAATGAGGTAAAGCATTGTATAGGCTTTTATCACTTTCACTTCAGCTTTCCATTGCGCTTTTGTTTTTTCATCAATATCCGGAACCTGGTCTACTTTTTCCAGGAAAGTATTGCATTTACGGATGGTCTGAAATGATCGTCCTTCATAATAATTCAGGAATGGATTATTGGCATTTTGCTCACCTCTTGCAATACGGAAGGGAGCGATCAGGTCTGTAGCTTCCGGATAGGTCAATATATTCCAGGTCCAGAATTCTTCCCCTCCCAAAAAAGCAGGATTAGCTGATGGACTGGCTACTATTGGTAATCCAGCGTAACAGGTAATTAAATAACGTTCTGTAGTCGTTTTGTCACTAAACGCATGATCCAAAGTAGCAACGTTGTCTGGTATCACATCCAGAAATTTTTTACATGACAAATTGAGTAAACAAATGGTCATGAGTGTTATGGAAAAAAGTCTTTTCATCATCTTTATTTAAAAGTCACTTGAACACCAATATTATAAACTCGTTGTATAGGATAACCTAAACCATTTCCTGCCATCTCCGGATCCCATAGCTTAAACTTACTGAGCGTAAGCAAATTGGAACCATTCAGATAGAAGCGAGCCCGGCTCATACGGATCTTTTCAAGAAGTTTAGGAGAGAAGGAATACCCCAGTTCTAAATTTTTCAACCTTAAAAAGTCGGCAGAACGCATAAACCAGGTACTGGTCTGATTGTTATTCTCAATTGGTGCAGCAGATAATCTTGGCCAAACAGCATAAATATCCTGATTGGTTTCAGACCAATGGCTGTTTTCGTAAGCCTTTAAAAATGCATTATTACTAATTGACCCACCATCACTATCTATAAAAGGAGCAGTTGAATTCACATCTATCCAGAATGATTGTCGGGCAGCCCCCTGGAAAAATGCAGAAGCATCGAAATTCTTATAGGTTGCGGATAAACCAAATCCATAGACAATCTCCGGAACAGTCGGATGACCGATAGGAACCTGGTCCCTGAAGTCAATTAAACCATCTTTGTTGATGTCTGCATACTTAATATCTCCCGGCATGTATTGCCCCAATTGTTTAGGTGAGTTATTGATGTCCTGATTGTCAATAAAAAGACGTTCAGCAATATATCCCCATGTCTGACTAATAGGTTGATTTACTTTAGACAACCAGGGGGCATCAGTGTAATTGGGCTCTTCGAAAGTCTTATATTTGCCAACTGCATAAGTAAAATTGGCACGTCCTGTAAGTACGAAATCAGAGTTGAAAGCATACTGATAGTCCATAGAGGCGTCAACTCCCTGACTGGACGCCTTACCAACATTTGCGCTAATGGCAGCTTCCAGGCCCATCTCAGGGGTAATAGAACTACGTGCCATCAGGATATTACTTCTATCCTCCTTAAATACATCTACCTGGAAATTTAGTCCATTTCGCAGTGACAGTTCCAATCCCAGGTTTTGTTTTAAAGATTTCTCCCATGTAATATCATCATTGGCATATCTCAAAATTGAGGTCAACTGTCTGAATTCTGGAAAATTGTAATCTAAACCGAAGCCTGGTCCTCCTCCTGATTTAAGATTGACGTTAGAAAGGTAAAAGAATCTTTCAGCTCCGCTTCCTATCGCATCATTTCCTATCAAACCGATGGTTGCTTTAAGCTTTAAGGTCTTAAGCCATGAAATATCTTTCATAAAAGATTCGTTGGAAACTATCCAGGCTGCACCTATAGAAGGAAAAAATCCGAACCTGTTTTTAGCTGCGAACCGCTCAGAACCGTTATAACCAAAATTGCCCTCCAGAAAATACCTGGAATCATAGTTATAGGTAAACTTACCTGACAATCCAAGATTTCGATACGGTAACGACTCAAGCAGCGTTGTTTTATTGGCATCCAGCGTTGATCTTAAGATATAAACCAGCATACCTGATACGTTATGTTTACCGAATCCCCTGTCATAATTCAAAGCAGATTCCAGATATAAGCTTGTAGAAATATTTTTGTTCCCGGGATTAAAACTCAGGAACTCCTCTCCCGTGTCGGGGTTAATATTTTTCAACTGGTATTTGTCGGTAACTTTGTCATAGTCTTCAACCATATAATAATAAGGCACATAAGACCTGGTTAACGCAAAAGCAGAATTACGGGTTGTATTTACAAGCAACCTTCCTTTCAAACCTTCCACAAGTCCACCTAACTTTTGGTAAAGCTCCAATTGGGCCATCAGCATGGTGTTGCTACTTTCCTGATACCCTTTTACCTGTTCTGCATATGGATTGAGGTAATTTCCATCCTTGGCATTACCAAACAAAGTGTGTTTAGTAAAAGCATTTGCTTCATCTTTAGGAAAAAATGCCGGAAAAAGAACAGGGTTTGCCCGCATAGCCATCTGATACATCGCCGATCCTCCATTTAAAGGACCATTGTAATCATCAAATGTTCCAAACATCTTCAATCCTAGCTCGGTTGTATTGGTTAGCGTTATATCAATATTTGAACGGATCTGTGTGGTATTGGCCCTGATATTGGAATTAAAATTATTACGCTTGTCTACATTCAGAATCCCATCGTCCTTATTGTAAGTAGCTGCCACATAGTACCTAGCCACCTTACCACCACCAGAGAGGTTAAAATTCATCCTTTGACTAGTTGTATAATCTTTAAATAACATATCATGCCAATTCACTGCCGGATAAACGTATGGATTTCCCCCAAAGACGACATTATCAATTTGAGACATGCTATAGGGTAATGGATCCAAAGGATTACGCATTTTCACAGCTTCATTATGACTTTTCATAAAAGTTATCGGATCAGCAACTTCAACATCTTTAATCGAAGAAGAAACAGAATTTTCTACTCTCACATTGATTATGGGGCTTCCTTCAACACCTTTTTTAGTGGTAATCAGAATCACACCATTCGCACCTCTTGCACCATATACTGCGGTTGAGGTGGCGTCTTTCATGATGGAGAAACTCGCAATATCGTCGGGCTGTAAAATAGCCAGGTCTCTGGACGACATTTCAATACCATCAACCAGAATCAAAGGAGACTTACTATAACCGAAAGAAGTTACCCCCCTTATAAAAAAGTCAGCGTTGTCCCGGCCCGGCTCACCACTTCTCTGATATGCAATAAGACCAGCTACCTGTCCGGCCAAACTCGTCGTCAGGTTACTCGTAGGCCTTCTTAAATCCGAAGGTTTGATAGATGAGATCGCGCCTATTACACTTTCCTTTTTCTGAGTACCATAAGCAACAACCATAACTTCGTCGAGCGCAGAAATGTCTTTGACCATTACGACCTCGGTAAACGGAGATTTCACATTAACTTCCTGTGTAACATACCCAACCATCCTCACTGTCAGGATAACTGCATCTTTTTCACTTTTCAGTTCAAATAATCCATCTTTATTAGTAGAAGAGCCATTTTTTGTTCCTTTTTCCAAAACAGAGGCACCGATCAGTGCTTCTCCCTCCTCACTAACTACCTTTCCTTTAATAATCTTCTGTGCAAGAACGTTTTCATCTTTAGGAAAAATAATAATAGTCCCTTTATCCAGATTAAAATCCAATCCATAACTTCTAAGGATGGATTCCATAGCGGTTTTCACACCGAGATCGCGAAACTGCACACTCATTAGTGGCAAACCTTCCAGGAGTTCGACATTATAAAACACGTCGTAACCACTCTGCTTTTTTATTTCTTTGAGAACTGTTTTTAATGAAACTTCTTTAAGGTTTAAACTGACTTTCTGTGAAAAAACCTTTCCGGAAACGGAAAAGCTAAATATCATAATAAAAACCACAGTTAACTTCATAATCAGGATCGAATGGTGATGTACTTTTATACTGTTATAAATACATCGGATAAGGCAATACAATAACTTGTATTGAATTTTTAAATTCATACTTTTGTTGGGTTAGGTTTGTAGTATTCGATTTCTTAATCCTAATATTGACCGGGGGTGTTGGCTCATGCCCGGTCATATTTTTTTCGTTTGTTAGCTTATATCCATGGGCGGTTCATTTAGTTTATAATTCAGAATCATTATCTAAAAACTGGATGTATTGGTGCCACATTAGCGCATAAGAATCCTAATTCCTATTATAATCTGTCAAAATTTCGGACAAATAAGCATGAGGAGTTCTGACTTTAATCACAAATTGGTTCACAGTTTTAAGTTTGGTTTACATAAAGACGTTTATAAACCAAATATCAACTACTCGAAAAGTATTTTTTTTTAATTAACCTCAAGAAGCCATCCTTTTGCCGGTTGAATTTGAATCTCATCAGTTAGCCCAAACACAATACCTTCCTGAAAACCATTGATTTTTCTGGCTATAAGGCTATCCGTTTTAGGCTTCCAGCCAATTTTATCCCAGTCTATCTTAAGTTTTATTTTCGCGGCATCTTTTGCCCAGCTGGCAACCGAAATCAGTAATTTATCCTGTTTAACGTATACAGTAGCTAAAACATCCGGATGATCAGTTGTAACTACTTTCTTCTCGTCCCAATACCCAATCATTTTTGCTTTATCGATCCCAAAATCATCCCAGATTTTCCAGATATCCCGGGGATCACAATTCACTCCTTCTGTAAACCATGGATACCTAACCGTCATACCGTAAACCATTCCACGCCAGGGATTGCCTCCACCATGAAGCATGTCCCCCATATGACCAAAGGGAATACCAGAAACTTCAACCAGCCAGTTTGCAGGCGACATTTTATCATACTGAAAACTCTCGCCAAACCACAGTTTATTTAAATAAGGAAAAAACTCCGTGTATTGTGTGGCCGGTCCTCTGGAAAAACCTGTATTAGAATGCAGATCTAAAATACAGCCAGGTTTTACCGCATCCATTACCCTTCTCATTCTTTTCAGCATATGCCTATCGTAAGATACATCGTCAAGGTAAAGGCCATCAATATCTGTTTGTTTAATTAACCAGCGTAACCCTTCAATATAATAATTATACCAGCGGCTATCACCACTTGTAAGTAGTGCAGCGTCCGACCGTTCATAGCCACTAACTGTGGTAAACCACTGTGCATTATAGCCGTCAACAAGATGTTCACGCAGCCACATATAGCCCCCGCCATTACCATCTGCGAGCACCTCAGTACCCAGACTCCTTAGCGCCCACAATTCAGACACCTGGTTAGTAAGTTCTCTGGTGGTATAATAAAGCTTAACTTTTAAGCCCTTTTCATGCCAGCTTTTCGCCACCGATTTAATCGTATCCATGGTAGTAAACGGATAATTTATATAAGGATTTATAGCATTTGCATGGTGAACATTAAAAATCTTTATACCTGTTTTGATATCCTGATCTTTTGGAAGCGGATCACTCCCGTTATGATAATAACGGTTTACAAATTGACTTTTTGTATCCAGATCTTTTACAGGGGTAATCAATAATGTAAATTCAAAATTAACAGTTACACCTGCTTTCAGTTGACGAGCACCACTATATATTCTATTCAATACAGAACTTCCATCTTTACCTATACTAAAACCGCCATTATTTTCATTAAACCATGAAGGTGGAGGCAAAGGCCGATAAAGATTGAGCAGTGGTCCACTGTAGCTTGCGCCTTTTAATTCGACGTGAATTCCAGCTTTTGTATTTCCTATCCAGAAAGAGTCCTGCGGTCCCTTCCATTTCCAGTTATATTCAGAAGGACAATTCATCCCGGGTAATCCCATCCCCATAAAATACTCCACTATCGACTCCCTGACAAGCAATTCCAGCCTGATATCTTTCACCAAAAGGTCTTTTTTAGGAACTACCGTAATTTTATAGTCCAAATGCCCATCTGATTCCATCGTACCTTCGCAGATCAACTTTAGCTTTTCATTTTCAGACTGTGTTATCCATTCTACAACTCCTGTCGCCTTTTTTTTAAAACTAGTTATAGCAGCATTTAATTTTTCCGGTCCTTCAGAAGTTTCTATTGTAAACAATAATGGTTTATCCAGCAACTCATTTTCATTTGCCTTTATGGACATTGGCAGCCCCCGATCATTTAGTTTTATTGCAGCGGTTTTTGCTTTAATGGTATGTCCCTTAACTTCCAATGGTGTAAAAGGCGCAATACTTTCATCACTGATACCTAATGATGAGTTAAGCCAGCGTAAGCGCGAATGACGCCATAAGTCATAATCCCCCCGCTCTGCAATCACCTTACCTGATACCGTTAGTCTAACCGGAACTGTCTGCTTTGCTATCCCTTCTCCTGAAACAATGACATCAAAACTGTATTTTCCCGGTTTCGTATTTTGAGGGATATCAACTCCAAACCATAGCGACTGAACTTCGCCCTTTGCAACATTTATTTTTTTTGTAAAGTATTTACCGCGTGAATCATTCCCTTCTATATTAAAACAAGTGATTTTAAAAGGCATCTTCGAATAAGCTATTTTTAGATTTTTAACATCCTGCTTTAGCGCAAAGGCCCCGATTTGAAATGTGTAATACTCATTTCGCTCCGCATTACCCAGGAACAAAGCTGAAGGCACTTTGTCAATCCATTTGGAAGGAATATCCCGACGCATACGGATCGGATTTTTTCTATCCTCAGGGAATAAAAGCAAAGCGTGTGGATATTTCCTTCCGAGCATAGCTATTTCGCTTGCTGTAGCAATCACCTCCATAGGATAAAAACTATCAAAACCCGTACGGCTTTCTATACACTTTACCTTAGTTACAGAAAGCTGTTTACGATTTACAACCCAATTCTTTTCAGGCGCTTTTTCGGGTTTTAAATAGTCTCCGCTAAAAGAACCGTTTCCTTTCTCTCCTTTCCAGGGCAAATAATAAATATAGTAGGTACCCGCACCACTATTAGGTTGGAATATAAGTTCACCTTCTTCCCTATTTATATCCACACGTAAAATATTTCTGACTTCTTTTCCTTTAACATCAGTAATAATCAGACGTTTCTGACTAGCATCCAGATCCCTTCTCCGCCACAAAATCTTAACCCGAACAGCATCGCTCGCATTTTCAACATCAACAACTGCGCGCTGACTACCCAGGGTTTCAGTCCAGGGATGCTTAGCCACGGTATATGGAATAGACCGTTGTTGTGCCGATACTTTAAAAAAGCCGACAAGCAATATCATTGTAAATAATCGGGTTACTAATTCATTCATAGCTTTAAGTTTGGTTTACATAGAGACGTTTACAAAACAAATATCAACTACTCGAAAAGCATTTTTAACGGCATTCATATAAATGGTCAGCTTCTACATTATCATTTTTTTTAACGGGAAAAGCCTTTTCATCAGATCAAATTGACCCAATGAAAAGGCTTTTCCATAGATAACGGAATTAACTTTTTCCGATTAAATTATTTTAGTTGATCCTGGCAAAGCAACCGGTGGATTTTCCCATTTAAGGTCCCAGTTATACTCGTCAATTTTTGGACCTAATACCACATTTGAATTCAAAGCCTGCTCGAAACTAACGGTTTGACCAGTATAAGCAGCCATGCGCGACCAGATAGCCAGCAAAGTACTGTGCGCCATCCATTCACCATTGTTTATCGGATTTCCATTGCGGATAGAAGCAAACAGTTCATCATGTTGTACCTGGTACATGTTTTTCTTACCACCTTCGTACTTCCAGTTCGTTTTACCCGAAATCTCATACCGCGTACCCACATTTACAAAAGCATTTCCATCAGTCCCCAATACATCAACAGTATTGCGATGTGAAGTCCCCTCTTGTTGTCTGCAGAAATGATAGCCTTTAGCTCCGTTCTCGTATTCAAACTCAATTGCAAAATGGTCATAAATATTACCATAGATTTCATCTACACGAACCTGTCGACCGCCAGTACCCGTAGCTCTTAATGGCATTTTATCGCCCATCACCCATGACATCATATCCAGACTATGCACGGCCTGTTCCACGATAAAATCTCCTGAAAGCCAGTTGTGATAGTGCCAGTTACGCATTTTATAAGTTAGGTCATTCCAACCTGGCTGACGAGGGTTTGACCAGTTTCCTGAGCCATTTCTGAAGGTAGTAACCGTTCTGATATCACCTACATCACCATTTAAAACACGGGTAAATACACCCCTGCTTGGTAAGTCATACCTAAAGCAAAATCCTGAAACCAATGCAAGGTTCTTTTCTCTCGCTTTTTTAGCAGCATCTAATACCTTTCGGATTCCAGGTGCATCGACCGCTACTGGTTTTTCACAAAAAACATGTTTACCAGCATTAATTGCAGCAGTTAGTTGATCTGGTCTGAAAGCCGGCGGAGTTGTTAACAAAACAACATCTACCCCCGAATCTATTACTTTTTGATAAGCATCGAAGCCTATGAATTTTTTCTTTTTATCTACCTTAACCCTTTTCGGATCCATAGTAGTAAGTGCATTGAACGCTGTTTCAAGTCTGTCTTCAAAAATATCTCCAAGAGCTGTGATAACTACATCCGGATCTGCCTGAAGTGCCTGCGCAGCTGCACCGGTACCGCGACCACCGCAACCGATCAAACCAACTTTAATGGTCGACTTTGCAGAAGTAGAGAATAAAGGAGTAGCAAAACCTGTTTGATAAGCCAGTGTACTGCCCAACATTACTATACCCGACTTCTTTAAAAAGGATCTTCGATCTGTTGAATTTAAATCTTCCGTTTTCATTGTATTTTTAAGCTTTAAATGTGTGTGATCTAAAAATAGAAAAATAATTTCTTCTTGTCTGCATTCTTGTTATTTTTTTTTAACAAGTAACAGCTTGTTTACTAGACAGACATGCTGTTCAGGCCTTGTCTGGCAGGAACTAAAACAAAGGCATTGTCATTGCCAGAAAAACTAATTAAATTGCAAACACAATAGAAAAGGAGGATAAGTGCTATGTACAACACCAGTTTAAAAAACAAATCGGCCGATGAAAAGACGCTCAATTTTTTCACTGAAAAAAACAAGCTGGAAGAGCTGTTAAAATTAGCCCGTGAAATGAAAGAAAAAGGATCTACCACTGAAGAAATTGTGGCAGCCACAAAACTTTCCGCTGAGAAAATCGAAGAACTTTAAACAAAAAGCGCCCCATTAAATGAGGCGCTATAAATATTACAATTCAAAAGGATATTAAATTTAACTAGCTTTTCTTCTTGCCTTCAATATTAGGTAAGAAACCTGTAATGATTCCAATCAAAGGAAGAAATGCACAAATGTGGAACACATAATCAATACTTGTACTATCAGCTAGTTTGCCCAATAAGGCAGAACCTATCCCTCCCATACCGAAGGCAAATCCAAAAAATAACCCGGCAACTAACCCAACTTTACCGGGAATCAATTCCTGAGCATAAACCAGAATAGCAGAAAAGGCAGAAGCAAGGATCATTCCTATTGGAACGATCAATACACCAGTCCAAAATAAATTGGCATAAGGCAATAGCAATGCAAAAGGAGCTGTTCCTAAAATCGAAAACCAGATTACATACTTGCGACCAAATCTATCTCCTACAGGACCACCAATCAATGTTCCCGCAGCAACAGAGAAAAGGAAAATAAACAGATAGATCTGCGAAGTCTGTACCGATACATTGAACTTATCTATTAAATAGAAAGTAAAATAACTGGTTAAACTAGCCATGTAAAAATACTTCGAGAAGATCAGCACCAGCAAAATAACAATTGCACCAATCACTTTATTCCTTGAAAAATTATTGGACACCACAGCCAACTTACTACCGTGTTTCGCTTTTAAATTAACCATATAACCTTTGTACCAATTGCCAACCCAGCTTAAGATTACAATAGCCAATAATGCAATGATTGAAAACCAGATAACGCTAAATTGTCCGTAGGGCACAATAATCCAGGCAGCTAACAAAGGTCCAATAGAACTACCGGCATTCCCTCCCAACTGAAAAATGGATTGCGCCAATCCGCGTCTGCCTCCCGATGCGGCATGCGCCATACGCGAAGCTTCGGGATGAAATATTGATGAACCTGTACCGATAAGCGCTACCGACAACAGCATAAAATAAAAGCCTGACGAGATAGATAAAGTAATTAAACCAATTAATGTAAAGCCCATACCAATAGCCAGCGAATAAGGTTGTGGCTTTTTATCCGTATAAGAACCAACAAACGGCTGGAACAAGGAGGCTGCCATTTGAAAAGTAAGCGTAATTAAACCTATTTGTGAGAAATTAAGGTTATAAGTGTCTTTTACCACTGGGTAAATAGCCGGAACAAGAGATTGTATGGTATCATTCAGTAAATGGGAAAAGCTAATGGCAAAAAGTATTGGAAATACAGTTTGCTGGGCAACCTGTTTAGCGTCAATGATGGTAGTTGTTTCTTTCATATTGTTATTGTGATACGTGTCCTGTTATTTTTGCGGCAACAGTCCATGCTTTTTTTGCATCGCCGGCAATGATGCTTTTTAGCAATTGCTCATGGAGCATATAGGTTTCTTCAAATACCCGGGTGTCCGGGTAAATATGAAGAAACCAGTTTTTCAAATGGATAGATGTAGATTTATAAAGGTCGGCCAGAATTTCATTTTTAGAAGCTTCAGCAATTGCAACGTGAAACTTCACATCGGCCTCTATACATGCTTCAATTAAGCCTGCACTGGCAGCTGTTTTTCGGTCCGACAAATGTGCCCTGATCGCAATAATATCTGAATCGGTGCGGTTAAGGGCTGCTTTCTCCGCAATTTTCATTTCTAGTAGCTGTCTTACCTCATCCAGGTCCTGAACATTAGCGCGTTTCAACCGTTGTTCCATCGGCTCCTTACTTCCAATAGGCAATTCAACAAAAGTGCCTATCCCCTGCTGCACCCGCAGCAAGCCAGAATTGGACAGAATTTTAATGGCCTCCCTAATAGTAGAACGACCAACCCCAAAACTTTTCATCAACTCGGGCTCAATCGGTAACTTTTCGTTGATCTTATATTTCCCTAATGAAATCTGCTCCTGCAATCTGGCAGCAACTTCATCAGCAAGAGATTTCTTTTTGACTATAATACTCATACGTAATTCATCATATCATCAGATGAATTACAAAGATATACAAATCACCGTTACTGACAAGAAGTAAGTGCAATTAGCTACAAATTGTAAACATACAGTGTTGCACTGAAATAGGGTTGATTGTAGATTGGTTAAGGTTTTCTTCGGAAAACGGGTACCTTTTTCCGAAGAAAGGTGCTCGAAATGTGCACCAAACCTTTATGTAAGGCCGAAGTGTATAGTCCTGAAAGCTTTCAACCTACGCATGTAAGTTGTAAAGCGAAACGCCTGAGCTATGTGATTAATTTAAGAAATCAGTCTTCAGATTTTATTTTAATTTTTTGCTGCCCGGCGACAAGTATAAAATACCAAAGCCGGGCATGCAAAAATCAACACACACAACAGTGAAGATCTTTATAATTACAAAACAAATCATAGAGGTTATTGCTTTGCGCTATTTTGATGTATTTCAATGATACTTTCGTATTGCAATTATACGCAATAAAATGCATCCATGAACCTGAAATACACGCTAAAATTGTTTTTTTATTAAAATAATAGGCTGCCTGCTTTTGATATATTAGCTAAAAAACCGACATTGAGCCAAGTTAGAATAGATAAGCATATGCAAAAGATATATATGGGGGATGCAGGTCCCAAAGTTTCTCCTGCGGTATACGGTTTTTATAGGTGGGATGATGTAAAAGACGCTGCTGATGTTTTGAAAAAAACGGTGCAACTGTGTCTTGAACTAGGTATTAATACTTTTGAACATGGCGATAGTTATGGCAATTATAAATGCGAAGAACTATTTGGTGATTTACTTAAACAGGGTGAAATAAAACGCCAGGATGTAATCCTTTTTAGTAAATGTGGATTGAGAATGCCTCATTCCCTTAATCCTGACATCCGGGTTAAACACTATGACACTTCCGCAGCACACATTACAAAAAGTGTAGAGTCGTCATTAAAGAAACTAGGCACAGATTATTTAGACATTTTTTTACTGGATAAACTGGATCCGATTTCAAATCTTGAAGAAACTGCTTTGACCTTGGAAAAGTTAAAAGATTCCGGAAAAATTAAAAGTATCGGCGTAGCCAATTTCTCTGTGTTTCAACACCAGCTTCTGGCTTCTTACTTAACCAAACCAATAGTGACGAACCACATTGAGTTGAACTTATTAAGCACACAGGCATTGGACAATGGCCAGATTGACTATATCAAACAACGTTACATGCGCCCATTGGCCTACGCTCCGCTTGCCGAAGGTAGAATTGCTGCAGGTACTGATAAACAGGCATTAAAAGTTCGCGAGAAACTAGAAGAACTGAGCGTAAAGTATAATGCTAATATTGAATCACTTGCAGTAGCGTGGTTGGTTAAATTAGGCGCATTACCATTGATCGGTACCACAAATGAACAAAGAATCAGGAATGCAGCCAATGCCTTTAAGATAGAATTAGATCATCAGGACTGGTACGAATTATATAATGTATCGGTTGAAAACCAACTTTAAACAAAAAACGGGCTGTAATACAGCCCGTTTTTTGTTAGTTCTCTGTTTAATATGATATCGCTCAATTTTTAATTCCCGAGTACTTTAACTTTTGAATGGTAACAGGCTTGTTTGTTTTAATATATAACTGATTAAAAGGTTCACTGTTAAAAAACGTATTGGTCATTACAGTTAAACCTTCGTCAGCAAACAATTCCGCAGAGCTTGCATCTAATAATAATTTTAAGGAAACCGGACTACCCTTGGCAATCCTTGGAGCAATAATATTTTTAGCAAAGTTATTTGGAATACTTACCAATCCTGATTTTGAACGATCCATGTAGAAATTGTTATTGGCCTTATCATAACCAATAATCAACATTTCTCCCTTCCTGTTTCCGAGCTGCAAAGAAAAGCTTTCATCCACGACTGTCGCTAATTCAAGCTGAAACTTCCCATTAAAAGCTGCGATTTTAGCGGAGAGATCATAATCACCTTTTACTTGAATATTTTTGATCACATTCGTTTTACCAGTCATTCCGTTTAATTCCTTAACAGGTAAAGAAGTTAGATAAAATTCGTTGCCAACCTGCTTAAGGTTCAAATCACGGGCAATGGTTGCGGCACCTCTCCAACCCTGCTCCGGGATTACATTTGCATAAGTCCAGTTATTCATCCATCCGATAAATATTTTCCGCTCACCGGTGTTAGACCAGGTAATACCTGCATAGTTATCTGTGCCATAGTCTATCCAACGCACATCTTTATGATCAGGCGTAAATGTGTTCCCATCAAACTGTCCGACGAAATACTGCGTTCCGGAACCTCCATTTGGTGCGCCCGAACTAAGACTAGACAATAACACCCATTTCTGTCCACCGTTAACAGGAAGACTAAACAAATCCGGGCACTCCCAGGTCCCTTCAGGCGAACCAAAACCTACGCCAAACTCGCCCACCTTATTCCAGGACTTTAAGTCTTTCGATGCATAAAATGTAGCCGATCCACCGGTTGCTAAAGTCATGATCCATTGTTTATCTGCCTCATACCACATCACTTTAGGATCTCTGAAAGCCTGAAGCCCAGGGCTTCGCAATACCGGATTACCTGAATACTTAGTCCAGGTTTTTCCTTCATCCATACTATAGGCTAAACTCTGATGCTGCGCAGGGAGACCGGACTTAGATTCTTCAACTTTATGATCATGATGTGTAAATACTGCTACCAGGGCATTTTTACCAAAGCCAGCAGTATTATTTTTATCGATCACTGCACTACCTGAAAAAATAGTACCCAGGCTATCTGGATAAAGTGCAATTTTCTGTTCCTGCCAGTTCACCAGATCGGTACTTATAGCATGGCCCCAATGCATTGGACCCCATGTAGTCGCATTCGGGTTATGTTGAAAAAAAAGGTGATATTTACCATTTAAAAAGATCATTCCGTTGGGATCATTCATCCAGCCTTTTTTAGGTGAAAAATGAAATTGCGGACGATAGGATTCGGCACCTTGAACCTGGGCCTGTATTTTATTTATGAAACAGGCCACTAGGATAAATGCAACAAATATTAGCTTAACTTTCTTCATACATTTTGACTTTTGAGAATTCCTTAAAAAATAGATTAATAGAATTAGGTTTATATTGGTTAGTTTATTTATCAGGTATAACAACGGCTAAAATATACTGTTGCTAAGGTTCCGCTGCCAGATAAATCTATCCAGATCGAACTTTGAATAACTCGGACAGGCACCTGATTTCGAGGTTATAAACGCACCCATTGCTACCGCATAATCCAGCATATCTTCTAAAGGTTCGTTACTCAATTTCATCGCCAGAAAAGCTGCCAGAAAAGAATCACCGCTACCTACCGTATCCTGAACAGTGACCGGGTAAGAAGGGTAGTCGTAACGGATAGCTTCAGTGTAATAGGTTGCGCCTTTACTCCCTTTAGTAATAATTACCTCCCGGAAATCGAAACGTTTAAAAAGCAGCTCAATTCGTTCAATTTCATTAGTACAGCTGGCATCAAACCAATCGGTAATCATTTCCAACTCGGCGACATTCAGTTTTACCATATCACATTTCCCCAACAATAGCGTGATGAATTCCTGTGAATAATGCGGAGCTCTGATGTTGACATCAAACACGCGGTATTTCGCATAATCAAGCATTTTTATCAATGATGATCTGGACACGTCATTCCTCGATCCAAGGCTACCAAAAATAAATGCATCAGCATTTCGGATCAATGCTTCGTGTTCCGGATTAAATGCGATGAAGTCCCAGGCCACAGGGTAAATGATGTCGTAAGTCACTTCATCATGCTCCCCGATCTTAGCATGTACTTCGCTGGTATGATGTAGATGATCATGCTGAATGTAATTGCATGATATATCAATTGACTTCAAAAAATCTAATAGTTCAACTCCGGCATGGTCATTCCCCACGCGGCTAATCATGGTACTCTTAATGCCCAGCTTATGTAAGTGATATGCCACATTCATTGGTGCACCTCCCGGCTTTTTTCCTGTGGGTAATATGTCCCAAAGGACTTCTCCAAAACAAACCACAGATTTATCAGAATAATTTTTCATGTCTGCTGTATTTTAATGCATAGTAATATGGTCGCCAATTTGCTCTAATGATTTCCCTTTCGTTTCAGGCATCCAGCGCCATACAAATAACAACTGAAGAACCATCATGCTTCCAAAAAAGCAAAAAGTTATGGCACCTCCAAAGCTTTCAGCAAAGTAAGGGAAACAAAATGCAACAATTGCTGCCATCACCCAATGTGTGGAACTGCCTAATGTTTGTCCTTTTGCCCTAACTGAATTAGGAAATATTTCGGAGATGAAAACCCAGATTACCGCTCCCTGAGAAAATGCGAAAAAAGCGATAAAAAGCATCATATAAGCGGGGATAGCAAAACCACTAAAATTTTCTGAATAAAAAGTATAGGCGACTAAAAATAATGAGGCTATCAAGCCTATTGAGCCAGCCAGCATCAGTATTCTACGACCAATCTTGTCGATAAAATTAATAGCAATCAAGGTGAAAATAAAATTAATCAGTCCAATACCCACCGTTGACAACAGAGATGAATGTGCGCCTAAGCCCGCCATTTCAAAAATCCTGGGTGCGTAATAAATAATAGCATTGATGCCAGATACCTGGTTAAAAAATGCGAAAAGCATAGCCAGCACAACAGGTTTTCTATATTGAGCAGAAAATAAACTTTCCTTCTCCGCTTTGTTTTCCAGGGCAACTGTTCCTGACTTTTTGATAGCGGCCAACTCCTCTTCACAGTTTAGTGGATTAATGATGCGTAGGATTTCCAGCGCTTTTTCCATGGCTCCTTTTTTAAGAATAAGCCATCTTGGACTTTCAGGAACAAAATAGATCAATATCAGAAATACCAATGAAGGAAAGGCTTGCACCCCAAGCATCCAACGCCATGAAGATTCACCTCCCTGACTGATCAGGTAATTAGATAAATAAGAAATTAAAATTCCCAATACCACATTAAACTGGAATAGTCCCACCAGTCGGCCACGTTTATTTGCAGGGGACACTTCAGAAATATAGATAGGTGCCACAACCGACGAAATACCTACGCCAAGCCCCCCTAATAGACGATATACCAAAAACACATGCCAATTATCTGCAAGCGCAGTACCTAGTGAAGATAGCAGATAAGCTACCGCAACAAAATACAGTGTATTTTTTCTACCAAAACGATCCGAAGGCTGTGAACCAATCAATGATCCTATTACCGTTCCTATTAATGCAATTGAAATGGTCAGGCCGTGTTCAAACACAGAAAGGCCCCAGAATTGTTGAATGGATTTTTCAGCCCCAGAAATTACTGCGGTATCAAACCCGAATAAAAAGCCTCCTAAGGCTACGACCATGGACCATGCCAGGACGGAATGTTTGCTCATACGATTGATCTTATATTATGGTTAACGAAACGCAAATTAGGGTAAATGAGCAGTAGCGGGTATTAATATCGTATCAAATGTGTTTAAATTTAAAACAAACAACAAACATCTATAAAACAACACATTAACAAAAAACAAAACAGTATAAAAATGGAGAATCTTCAGTTTTATTACTAGAAACGTTCAGTTTTGATACATGGGTAAATGATATGGGAAGCACTGCAACACGCTCCGTTTTGACTTAGCGTACATTTTTATTTACATTTACTATTCTGACCTACTTCAACACCAGCAAGCCGAGTATAATCTATCAAACTGTGACCAAAAAAAATATTTCCCTTTACAAAGCCATCCTGATTATCTTTCTGCTTGCCTCCTGTTTGTCCGCATGCAAGAAGAAAAGCGTGAAACAAGAATACGTGATTGGGTTTTCGCAATGTATTGGTTCTGATTTATGGCGTAAAAATATGCTGGAAGAGATGAGAATGGAACTTTCTCTTCAACCTGGTGCCAGGCTTATTTATAAAGACGCAGATGGGAACAGTAAAACTCAGATTGAACAGGTTAAACAAATGCTTGAACAGCATATCGACCTGCTCATGATTTCGCCTAATGAAGCCCAGCCGCTTACACCAATAGTTGAAGAAGCCTATAAAAAAGGAATCCCTGTTATTATTATAGACAGAAAAACATCATCTGAGCTCTATACAGCATATGTAGGGGCAGATAATTACCAGATAGGAAAAATGGCCGGCGAATACATTGGCAGCACTTTAAAAGCCCGTGGCCAGGTTATTGAAATCATGGGCTTACCTGGTTCATCTCCAACTATAGAGCGACAAAGGGGATTTGCAGACGGCATCAAAAATTTTAAAGGTATTGAGATTCGTACCCAGGTTTATGGGGACTGGCTAAAAGTAAATGCAGAGGCCGAATTGTTAAAAATTCAGCCACAGCTTAAAATCGCCAGTGTAATTTTTGCACACAATGATGTAATGGCCTCAGGAGCAAGAAAAATTATAAATCAGCTTCAGCTTAATCAAGCTATAAAAATCATTGGAGTGGACGCGTTACCAGGCAAAGGAGCCGGACTGGAAATGATCGGCAATGGTATACTGGACGCAAGTGTATTGTACCCTACTGGCGGTAAAGAAGCAATTAGTTTGGCTTTTAAAATTCTCAGCAAAGCCCCTTTTTCGAAAGAAAATAACCTTGGTTCATTGGTTATTGATCATACAAATGTAGCGCTGATGAAATTACAATGGGATAAAATACGCAACCAGCAAACTGATATTGAGCGCCAGCAATCTCTGTTAAATGAACAAAAAATACTTTTTAAAGACCAGCAAACTATACTTAACATCACGATCATTACCCTTGTTTTAGCAGTAGTTTTAGGTGGGCTAGCTTTTTATGCATTGGTAGAAAACAGGAAGATCAATAAAAACCTTGCAGCCAATAATCAGGAAATTCTTAGTCAACGTAATCAACTGATCGAGATGTCAGAAAAGGCAAAGTTTGCTACAGAAGCTAAGCTGAATTTCTTCACCAATATATCGCATGAGTTTCGTACGCCACTCACACTCATACTTTCGCCGCTGGAAGATTTGTTACAGAACGAAAAGATAAAAACTGCTGCCGGCAGTAATTTGAAGCTGATCCATAAGAATGCTTTCCGTTTACTGAGGTTAATTAATCAGTTAATCGAATACAGAAAAATCGAGCACGGGAAGATGAATATCCATGCTTCTCCCAACAACCTGGTTGAATTTATTAAAGACATTTCAGATAGTTTTCAGCACAATGCAAGGAAAAATAATATCGATTTGAGGTTTAGTACTGTCCAGCCTGAATTAGTCGCATGGTTTGATCCCAATAAGCTCGATAAAGTAATTTTTAATCTGCTTTCCAATGCCCTAAAATTTACGGGGGTAAACGGAATGATCCGGGTTAGCATTAAAAATGGGGATGGATGGATTCATATTGAAGTAGAAGACAATGGCCCTGGAATGAGCGATGATGAAATTTCGCGGATATTTGAACATTTTTATCAGGTGGAAAACGGTTCAGCTAAAGGTTCAGGACTTGGTCTGTCTTTATCTAAGGAACTCATGCTACTACACCATGGCGATATTACTGTAGAAAGTATAAAAGGAAAAGGAACTAAATTTACCGTAAATCTGTTGCCTGGTGATGGGCACTTTAGTGAAGAAGAAAAGAACCAAATTTTAAGGGATAAAGACGAGCTGTATGAGCAGGCAAAAATATATACCACTGATTTAGATGAACCGCAGGAAACAAACGGTTCGGATTTAGTCAGTCCGCTGAGAGAACAATCCGTCCTGATTGTTGAGGACAACACAGATCTTCGTAACTATTTAAAACGTAAACTAAGCACGCAATACGAAATTTTCACAGCCAATTCCGCAGAAGAGGGAATCAACGCAGCCTATCAGGAAGTTCCTGATTTAATCATTTCTGATGTGGTACTCCCTGGCATGTCAGGGAGGGAGTTAACAGAAAAGCTAAAATCGGATTTCCGAACCTCTCATATTCCAATTATTCTACTTACCGCTCAGGGAAGTATCGAACAACAGATTCACGGTATTGAAAGCATGGCAGACGCTTATCTTACAAAGCCATTTAATTACGATTATTTATTAGCTAATACCAAAAACCTACTTAAGGGCCGTGAATTACTTCGGGCACATTATATTAGCGACATTGGTTCTTCCGGAAAGCCTCAGGTATCGAAAAGCCTGGACAGGAAGTTTCTCAATGACTTCGCTGGTATTGTCGAAGAAAATCTAGGTAACGAAGACTTCACTGTAGATGAGATCAGCAAAACAATTGGTATTTCGAGGGTACAACTTTACCGTAAAGTGAAGGCCCTACTGGATTGTAGCATCACCGATTACATTTTAAACCGCAGACTAAAGAAAGCCAGCTATCTGCTCATAAATGAAAATTGTACAATTGCAGAAATTACTTATCGCGTAGGCTTTGCATCACCGAATTACTTTTCAACGGTATTTAAAGCGAAATATGGTGTTACGCCCAGCGAATACAAAAAGCAGGCTTAGTTAAAAGCCTGCCTGTTTAACTCATCTTGCTTTTAGCTTCTATACACCACAGCAACTCATTTAAAAATACATGAGCACGCTTATCCATCCCAGCTCTATCTGATGGCTCTCCGTGTTCATCAAATGCTTCCTGTACTTTTGGCACCGGAAACATTGCAGGCACTGTCCAGGCCCCTATTTTCCACAAAGAGAATTGCAGAGAGGTAATGACTTGCGTTCCGCCAAAAGGCCCACCCGAATTGGTGCAAATGGCTACAGGTTTCCTTCGCCACTCATCATAAAGTAAGTCGACTATGTTCTTTAAACTGGCTGGGTAACCACCGTTGTACTCCGGGGTCACAATAATTATCCCGTCTGCCTCTTTTACTTTTGTTGCAAATTCAAGCATCTTTTCTGTCGGATGGTCAAACAGACGTAAACGCTCTTCAAAAAGAGGAAAATTATATGCTTTCAAATCCAAAATTTCGACAGTAGCCAGATTAACTGATTCAATAAACGCTTTAAAATATAAGGCTGTCCTATGACTATTTCTTCCTTTCCTTACACTGGCAGATATGATAGCGATGTGTTTCATACATTTTTAAAGTTATTTACCTAAATATAAGTCTAATATCTGCTATTTCTAAATTTAGTAGCGTTTATTCATTTTTTTCCTTACCTTCGCAGCGCTTGGTTAAGCAGGTGTTTAAGCTTCAAATCATTGGACATCTGCTGCTTAATTTCAATAATTACATATTGAACCCAAGTGCACCCAGGAAGACTTTTAGTGTTTCTGGGTGTTTTTTTTAACACAACTCTGTCCCAATAATTTACATACAGAATTCTATATTTGTAATACCATGAACGAGCTAGGTATTTACTATAAACTTATAAGATAACTGTATATGAAACACGGACTTTTGATCGACATGGATGGTGTCATCTATAGCGGCGAAAATTTAATAGAAGGAGCAGATAAATTTATTGCCAGCTTACTAAAAAACGACATTCCCTTTACCTTCATGACCAATAACAGTCAACGTACCAGGCTCGATTCTGTACGAAAGCTGAAACACCTGGGAATAGAAGTTACAGAAAACCATATTTATACCAGTGCAATGGCTACCGGAAAATTTCTAGGCGACCAAGGTACACAAGGAACAGCTTATGTACTTGGTGAAGGCGGCCTTTTAACCAGTTTACACGAAAATGGCATCAACCTGGTGAATACCGATCCGGAATTTGTGGTATTGGGAGAAGGCAGGAACTTCACCCTGGAAATGGTGCAACGTGCGGTAGACATGATCCTTGCCGGTGCTAAATTCATTACAACGAACCGTGACCCTTCACCTAAAAAACCAGGATGGAACAATCTGGGCATTGCAGCAACAACCGCAATGATTGAAGAAGCTACGGGGCGTAAAGCTTTTGTAATTGGCAAACCCAGTCCGGTAATGATGCGCTCCGCCCGTAAATACCTGGGCTTGGAAACAGCTGAAACTACAGTAATAGGCGACACCATGGAAACCGATATACAAGGTGGCGTACAAATGGGTTATAAAACGGTATTGGTGCTTTCGGGAATTGCTAAAAAGGAGGACCTTACAAATTATGCTTTTAAACCCGATCTCATTGTAAGTTCAGTTGATCAGATTGAATTTCCTATGAAGTGGTGGTAAATACTATAAAAAACCCTCACAGGGTGTGCTAGTCATTTCAAAAAATTATTAAATACTATGAGACGATTAGTATTTAATAATTTTTACCCAAAATGGCTTACCCCACCTGACACCACTAATTTCATGGCGTCGGCAGCACTCATATTTAAAGGCTTTATCTTGTCGTGTTTCACTACATATACCTGTCCGGCAAACGAATAGGAAAAAGGAAAGTACACAATAGATTCACCGGGCAGATTAATAGACTTCAAATCATGCTGTGTAAGAAACCCGATACGTTTCAGGTCCCCTTCTACTTCTACCAATACAGGGTTGTTAAATTTCTTTTCATCACCAACAAAAGCTTCGGTAAGATCTTTTATAGAAGAATAGATAAACTTCAAAAGCGGGATTTTATCCAGTAACCGCTGGAACCAGTTATACATCGGCTCAGTAACAAAGTAAGTTACAAAAATACCTGCAAGCAGTATAAGCGAAACCACCAATGCGAGTCCGAGACCAGGAATATTCCTGCTAGCTCCGGTATTAGGATCAACCCCAAGGATATTGTTTACGTTCAACCAGCTATCTACTGTAGTAACCGCCCAGATGACAATAAAAATGCTCAATGCAATAGGGAGTACAATTAATAATCCTTTGATCAAATAATTTAGTAGCGCCCTGCCAATTCTATTCATAATGCAAACTTAGATATTTTTGTAATGGATTTATTCATAAAAATAAACCCGCTTTACACGTTGAGAAACGTTGGTTAATATTTCGTAAGGAATTGTTCCAATCTGCTCCGCTAATGTTGCGATGGTGAGTTCACTGTTGAATACAACAACCTCATCTCCGGTTTTTACATCCAAACCGGTCACATCCAACATACACATATCCATGCAAATTACACCAACTGTAGGCACCATCTTCCCTTTGATCAGCATCCTTCCTACCCCATTACCAAAAGCACGGCTATAACCATCAGCATAACCTATCTTTACAGTAGCAATAGTTCCACCTTCAGGCAATAAACCTCTTCGGCCATAACCTACAGTTTCATTAGGTTTAATGTCCTTAACCTGGGTAATGGTCGTTTTTAAAACGGCTACTGTTTGCAATCCTTTATTCGCTTTTAATCCCGCATCAAACCCATACAATCCAATGCCGATTCTAACCATATCGAGCTGTGCATCAGGATGACGTGAAATTGCGGAAGTATTAGAAATATGTCTTATAAACTTATAATTCAACCCTTTACTAATGATATCTGCCATATCTGTAAACCGGTGAACCTGATATTTTGTAAACTCATCATGCGCTCCTTCCTCACTACCAACCAGATGAGAAAACACAGAAGCAACTTTTACTTTATCGGTCTCGGCTAATGTATTTAAAAGTTCTGTTAAGTCGGGCTCTTCAAATCCCAACCGATGCATACCTGTATCTATTTTTAAATGCACAGGATAATTCACTTCTTGTATGAAGCTGATAAAGCTCCTCAAAATTTCTAAATTATAGATTTCAGGTTCCAGTTTGAAACGCACAATTGCATCAAAAGCTGAAGGCTCCGGACTCATAACCATAATTGGCATTTTTATACCGGCTTTCCTCAAGGCAATACCTTCATCTGTATAAGCTACAGCCAGGTAATCTACTTTATGGTATTGCAATAAATTAGCGATTTCAAAACTACCACTACCATAGGAGAAGGCTTTAACCATAGCCATTATTTTAACACCAGGCTGTAGCTTGGCACGATAAAACTGTAAATTACCAGCTAAAGCATTGAGGTCCACCTCCATCACGGTATCGTGTACTTTTTGAGCAATCAGCTTACTGATCCGCTCAAACTCAAACTTCCTTGCTCCCTTTACCAGAATAGTTTCATTACTAAAATGTAATGCGGGAAAACTTTCGACAAAGGCTTGTGTACTATCGAAAAAGGTAGTTTCAAGATTAAATAACGATGCGGAAGCAGTAATGTTCGGTCCAACACCTATCAATCTATTTACTTCTTTTTGCTTTAAAAGTGCAGCTATTTCCAGGTAAAGCACTTCATTACTTTTTCCCGTTTCAAAGATATCAGATAAAATGAGTGTTCTTTTAGGGTGTTGATTCTGAAGGTTCAAAAAATCTAGTGCAATAGCCAATGAAGAAATGTCTGCACTATAAGAATCATCAATGATAGAACACTGATTGATACCATTTTTCAACTCCAGGCGCATACTTACCCGGGTTAGCTTTTCCAAACGTTCATCTGCCTGTTCAGGTGTATAACCCAACGCCAGCAACGTTGCCCAACAAATAATGCCGTTCTCTACAGAAGCCTTATCACTAAAAGGAATCAGGCATTCAATTTCGGCACCTTTAAATTTAGCCCTGATATAATTTCTTCCATCAATAGGTTCTATAAACAAGATTTGAAGATCTGCCTGTTCTTTAAGGCTCCAGGAGAACTTCACTTGTCCCGGCAAATCATTTTTTGGCATCCCTAATGTATATTCAGGAGCATAAATGAACAGTTCAGCATCTTTAAAAAGCTTTAACTTTTCATCCAGTTTTTCCTTTTGAGAGGAAAAACCTTCTGCATGAGCTTCTCCTAAATTAGTGAGTATCCCTATGGAGGGTTGTATCATATCACCCAGAGATTCCATTTCTTCACCTTTTGATATCCCTGCTTCAAAAATGCCAAGTGTATGATCTGCATCTATTTCCCAAACAGAAAGTGGCACCCCTATCTGAGAGTTGAAGCTTTTTGGACTTCGTATAATATTAAATTCAGAAGCCAGCAACTGGTACAACCATTCTTTAACAATGGTTTTACCATTACTTCCAGTTATTCCAATCACCTTTAAATGATGCTGTTCACGATTATATTTTGCAAGTAACTGTAAGGACAACAATACATCACTTACCAATAGCACATTTGCATCCGGATATTGATCCAGATATGATGCATCACTAATTACAAAATTACGCAAACCATTATGATACGCATCAGCCAGGTATCCATGACCATCTCTTTTCCCACTTAATGCAAAAAACAAAGACCCATCCGGGTCTATTACCGTTCTGCTATCAATTACCAGTTTTCTGATCACTGAATCATTTTCTTTTTTAAAAGATATAGGATTTAGTATTTCTGCGATATCACTGATGGTATAATAGGTATTGTTCATCCGGCAAAATTAAGCTTATGTGGTGTATAATTGAACATCAGATTTCATTTTATCTGGGGCATCTTCCAACAAATTATACAATTGCCTTTGCAGGATCCTGTTGCAAAATGGATTCCAGTAAAGCACTTGACTCGTGTTCGGGACTAATGAGATCCTGCAAAGTAACTTTATCCAATAACTGATCAACAGTAAACTGGATCATTTGCCATAAAGAACGTATTGAACAGTCAATAGAATTTGTGCAAAGTTTCAATGCACCAGGATAATCTTCGCAGAATTTTTTACTAAAAAGTGCACCACCAAGCACTTTCATCACTTGATTAATATTAACCTGATCTGCAGGTTGAGCTAATACATAGCCCCCTTTATATCCCGGTGTACTATTGATATAGCCGGCAATGCGTAAAACACGGGTAAGTTTAGCCACATAAGCTGTAGATAAGCCCTCCGATTCACTTATTGCCGGTATACTAATTCCTTCCTTCTGATCATGCCTGGCAATACGCAGTAAAATCCTTAACCCGTATTCTTCTTGTGCGGTAATCTTCATCTCTTTAAATCATTATTTACATCATCCCCAGTTCCAGTCGCGCCGTTTCGGACATCATATCCCTATTCCAAGGCGGATCCCAGGTAACAATAACAGAAACTTCATTTACGCCCTCAATCTCTTTTACCTTCTGCTCTACTTCCTGTGGAATGATCTGCGCAGCCGGGCACCCCGGAGCAGTAAGTGTCATTACTATCTGTACATTATTTAAAGGCGGTAAGATTTCCGTTTCATAAATCAATCCCAGTTCATATATGCTAACCGGTATTTCAGGATCATATATGGTTTGCAAACAATCAATAACCTTCTGTTTTAATTCTTCTTTATCCATGACCTGTTAGTTTTTTGTTTCCTGCATCATTTTATAAGCAAGCGCATAATTTTTCATTTGTTTGATCATGGCCAGCAAACCGTTAGATCTGGTTTGGGCCAAATGAGTCATCATCCCTATTTCAGCAATAAAATTCATTTGAGCAGCTAAAATCTCCTCTGGTGTATGTCCCGAAAGCACTTTAATCAACATACTGATTAATCCTTTTACAATCACGGCATCACTATCAGCTTTAAAGATCACCTTTCCATCTATGTACGAAGCTGTGAGCCAAACAGTAGACTGACATCCTTTAATTTTATTCTCCTCAGTTTTATATTCATCATCAAGTACATCCAGCTTTTTTCCCAAATCAATGATGTACTCGTATTTATCTTCCCAACTGTCAAACAGCGCAAAATCTTCGATAATCTCTTCTTCTATTTCTTTTATTGCCTTCAATTCCATTATGCTAACATTTTTATCGTTTTGTGTAAGCCTGCAATCAGTACATCAATTTCTTCCTTTTGATTGTACAATGCAAAAGAAGCCCTCACGGTTCCCGGAATACCAAAACGCTTCATCAATGGCTGCGTACAGTGGTGCCCGGTCCTTACAGCTATGCCCATATTATCTAGTAACACACCTATATCCTGAGGATGAACGTTATCAATAACAAAAGAAACCAGGCCCACCTTATTTTTAGCCTGACCTATAATCGTTAAACCTGGGATGGCCTGCAATTGCACTGTAGCATAAGCCAACAATTCATCTTCGTGTTTCCTGATCTGATTTTTCCCAATTTTAGCGATAAAATCCAGTGCTGTTTTTAAAGCGATCGTATCGGCAATATTAGGCGTTCCCGCTTCATACTTATAAGGCAAATCGTTATAGGTAGTCTTTTCAAAAGTCACCTCTTTGATCATCTCCCCTCCGCCCTGAAACACAGGCATCGTATCTAACAACATTTTCTTTCCATACAATGCACCAATACCTGTTGGCCCGTATACCTTATGCCCGGAAAAAGCAAAAAAATCACAATCTAAATCCTGCACATTTATATCCAGATGAACAGCAGATTGTGCACCGTCGACAAGTACCTTAGCACCTACCTGATGTGCGGCTGCAATAATTTCCTTTACAGGGTTTACAGTCCCCAGGGAATTTGACACCTGAACAATAGCCACCAATTTTACTTTATTACTTAGCAATTGTTTAAAGGCATCCATATCCAGCTCACCATTATCCAATACAGGAATCACCTTTAAAATAGCATTTTTCTCTTCACAGATGATTTGCCAGGGCACAATATTAGAATGATGTTCCATACCAGATATGATGATTTCATCACCAGCACCAACATTTTCTCTACCCCAGGTATGGGCAACCAGATTAATTGCTTCAGTAGTTCCCCGGGTGAAAATAATTTCTTCTGCTGAAGCAGCACCTATAAAGTCCTGCACAGCAGACCGCGTTGCCTCGTAGGCCATGGTAGCCTCTTCTGCGAGTGTATGTATCCCTCTGTGAATATTCGCATTATAATGCGAATAATAATGGGTCAACGCATCTATTACACACTGTGGTTTTTGGGATGTAGCAGCGTTATCAAAGTAAACCAACGGTTTGTCTTTCACTGTTCTTCCCAAAATAGGAAACTGCTGTCTTAACTCTGCTACTCTCATTTTAAACTATTGATAAGTGTTCGTAAACCAATTTTTCTACATAAGCCCTTATAGCCAAAGGTTTAATCTGTGCCAGGATATCAGCGGCATAAGCTTGTAATAACAATACTTCCGCCTGTTCTTTCGGAATCCCTCTTGCTCTTAAATAAAACAAAGCCTCATCATCCAGCTGTCCAACCGTACATCCGTGCGAGCATTTTACATCATCAGCAAATATTTCCAGTTGAGGTTTGGTATTTATAGTTGCATTATCAGAAAGAAGGATATTTTTATTGGACTGAAAAGAATTCGTTTTTTGCGCATCCGGCTGAACCATAATTCTACCATTAAAGACAGCTGTTGACGAATCATCGGCAATCCCCTTATACAATTGATTACTAAAACAATTTGGCATTCTATTGTCGATAAGTGTATGGTTATCAGCATGGGTTTTTCCTTTCAAAAGGTACAACCCATACAAATGCGCTTCGTTACCTGGAGCATCCAATATCACATTCAGGTTGTTGCGAACAATACAGCCTTTTAAAGTAATGGTTACCGCATGCACGTAACTTTGTCCAATCTGGGTAATGTGCGTAGTGTTAACCTGGCTGGCGGCTGTTACATCATTTTGTATTTTATAATACTCCACAAATGCATTTTGTGCTACCACCATTTCCAACACTTCATTACAAAAACTATCAGCGCTTCCCAGGGTAGCATACGTCTCTGTCATTTGCAGCTTACTATTTTCAGCTACATATATTAAACTGCGTGGCTGAGCCAATACAGCCCCTTGATTTGCATCTGAAATATGATAAATATACAAAGGATGTTGTGGCACCTTGCCTTTATGTACATGGACAAATACCCCTTCTTCAATAAAAGCACCGTTTAGCGCATGGATACCATCTTTAATGTACTCAGCACTTTTATTGAGCTGTCGAATTATTAAATCCTTGTATTCGCTATCCAAAGCCTCCTTTAAAGGCAACACCGTTAATTCATCACTATCAGAAAGGATACTGGATAATTCGGCATCAAAAAGACCATTTACAAAAACCAATTCATTGGCTTTATGATGTCCGGGCATGCGTAAAGCATCAATATCTGCTACAGTTAACGTATGGGTAGCGGGTTGATAAGCAGGTTCAAACAGACTGCTCACTCCCGTATATTTCCACTCTTCGGTCTTATAAGTAGGCAGACCTGTTTTATTAAAAGTATCGAAACTTTCTTGACGAATTACAGCAATACTTCCTTCCGGATCTTCCTGCTGTAATTGGTCAAATTGAGTTCTAAAATAAGTTAAATCAATCATTTCACATGGTTTTAATAAAAACTACTCCGCAGCCAAATCAACTTCGTCTGTAATAAAATCATAGCCTTTTTGCTCTAGTTCAAGTGCGAGTTCTTTAGTGCCAGATTTAACGATACGACCATTGTACAAAACATGAACAAAGTCGGGCTGAATATAATCCAGCAGGCGTTGGTAATGGGTAATGACCAGTACAGCTCTATCCGGGCTGTGCAATTTATTAATCCCGTTCGCTACAATACGAAGCGCATCAATATCTAAACCTGAATCCGTTTCATCTAAAATCGCAAGTTTAGGTTCCAGCATCGCCATCTGAAAAATTTCATTACGCTTCTTTTCTCCTCCCGAAAAACCTTCATTTATGGAACGACTTAACAATGACTGGTCTATTTCAACCAATTTCATTTTTTCTTTCATGATCTTTAAAAAAGCGACTGCATCCAGCGCTTCCAAACCATGATATTTTCGTCTTTCGTTTACAGCTGCTTTGATAAAATTGGTTGTACTCACCCCAGGTATTTCAACAGGATACTGAAAGGCAAGGAAAAGACCTTCCCTGGCCCTGTCTTCCGGCGATAATTCCAATAAATCCTTATCTAAGAAACTAACTTCTCCTTCTGTTACTTCATATTCTTCTCTGCCAGCCAATACGGAAGCCAATGTACTTTTCCCTGAACCATTCGGCCCCATTATAGCGTGTACCTCTCCTGCTTTTATTTCAAGATTGATACCTTTTAATATCTCTTTACCTTCGACGTTTGCGTGTATATTTTTAATTGATAACATATTCTTCTTTTTTTAATTAACCGACACTACCTTCCATACTAATCGTTAGCAGCTTTTGTGCTTCTATCGCAAACTCCATAGGCAATTGGTTCATCACTTCCTTAGCAAAACCATTTACGATTAAAGCAACTGCAGCTTCAGGATCTATCCCCCTTTGCCTACAATAAAAAAGCTGATCCTCGCCAATTTTAGATGTTGTAGCCTCATGTTCTACAATAGCTGATTTATGTTTAACCTCTATATATGGAAAAGTATGCGCACCACATTTATCTCCAAGTAGCAGAGAGTCACATTGGGAATAATTCCTTGCATTTAAAGCCTGTTTACTTGCCCTAACCAATCCGCGGTAACTATTTTGACTATGTCCGGCTGAAATTCCTTTTGCTACAATTCTACTGGTCGTATTTTTACCAAGATGAAGCATTTTTGTGCCTGTATCGGCCTGCTGATGATTATTGGTAAAGGCAACTGAGTAAAACTCACCAATAGAATAATCACCTTTTAAAATCACACTCGGGTATTTCCAGGTAATGGAAGATCCGGTTTCTACCTGGGTCCAGGATATCTTTGAATGATTTCCTTTACAGATTCCTCTTTTCGTTACAAAATTGTAGATACCACCTTTACCTTCCTTATCGCCCGGATACCAGTTTTGGACGGTAGAGTATTTTATTTCAGCTTTTTCCATAGCTACCAGTTCTACAACAGCTGCATGCAACTGGTTTTCATCACGCATAGGCGCGGTACACCCCTCAAGGTAACTGACGTAACTTTCATCTTCAGCTATAATCAGCGTTCTTTCAAACTGTCCGCTATTTTCAGCATTGATACGGAAATATGTGGAAAGCTCCATCGGACATCTTACTCCTTTAGGGATATAACAGAAAGACCCATCAGTAAAGACTGCGGAATTCAATGCTGCAAAATAATTGTCAGTCATAGGAACCACAGATCCCATATATTTTTTCACCAGTTCGGAATGCTCCTGTATCGCCTCTGTAATGGAGCAAAAGATCACTCCGATTTCGGACAGCTGTTTTTTAAAGGAAGTAGCAATCGAAACGCTGTCCATCACCACATCTACAGCCACCCCCGTAAGGCGCTTTTGCTCGCTGATAGAAATACCAAGTTTCTCAAATGTACTCAGCAATTCGGGATCAACCTCGTCAAGACTATTTAATTGTTTTTTGGGCTTTGGAGCGGCATAGTAGATAATATCCTGGTAATTAATTTTTGGATATTTCACATTAGGCCAGGTTGGCTCTTCCAGCTTTAACCAATGGTTATAAGCTTTGAGCCTCCAATCCAGCATCCATTCCGGCTCATTCTTTTTATTTGAAATGAGTTTGATCACTTCTTCATTAAGCCCTTTGGGAATTGTATCTGTATCTATATCTGTCACAAAACCATATTTGTATTCATTCAATACAGCCTGTTCCAGTGTTTCCTGCTTTTCTTTCATGGTATGTTGATTTTGAAAGATTAATATTATAACATAACACAAAGATACCCTCTTTTGCTTGTTTATACAAAAGAGTACAAACAGAGAAATGTAAGATTTACTTCACGGAATAGCTCCCACGTTAAACAGAAGAAAAACGAAGCAATCTCAAAAGTTATGGAACAGGAATTAAAAAAATGCCAAAATTGAATCTGGGCTAAAATGCAAAAAGCTCCTAGTTTTCACTAGAAGCTTTTTTATGTACTCAGAGCGGGAATCGAACCCGCACGACTTTTAAGGTCACAGGATTTTAAGTCCTGCGTGTCTACCAGTTCCACCATCTGAGCATTTCTCTACGTCCGTGAGAAAGTATTGTTTAAAAATAAAAGCCTTCGTTTAAGAAGGCTTTAGAGCGAAAGACGAGATTCGAACTCGCGACCCCGACCTTGGCAAGGTCGTGCTCTACCAACTGAGCTACTTTCGCATTGGTATTGTGTTGCTACATTATTTATAATGTAGTATTTTGTACTCAGAGCGGGAATCGAACCCGCACGACTTTTAAGGTCACAGGATTTTAAGTCCTGCGTGTCTACCAGTTCCACCATCTGAGCATAATCGTTGTCAACAACCGTCAACAGGATTAATTTTTTAAACATCTTCCTGGTATTGAAAATGTTTAGAGCGAAAGACGAGATTCGAACTCGCGACCCCGACCTTGGCAAGGTCGTGCTCTACCAACTGAGCTACTTTCGCATTATGTGCCTGACATCATCCGATGTCTCTCCCTCTGATACTTGGTAATTTTCATACCTTGTTTCCGTTTGGGATTGCAAATATAAATACTTTTATATTAACGTCAAGTTATTTTTAATAAAAAAAGCAGCGTCTACGCTAACTCATTGGCCTTCAGAACTAGAATTATTAAGTCTTTTTCAAATCCTTTCCCCATTAGGTAGCTGACCAGCTTATACTGGCGCTTAAAAGGATCTTTTTCTTTAATTAAAGGAGCTTTTTTCTGCGCAGCTGATAAAATAGCTTTTAAATATTCGTCATAATTAATTCCATTCAATGCCCGCTGAATCATTTTATCTGGTATCCTTTTTAACTTCAGCCCCTGCTTAATCTTAATCTTTCCCCAATGTTTAATATTAAACTTCCCGGAAACGTAAGCTTGCGTAAACCGCTCCTCATTTAAAAAATTAGTTTGGATCAGTTCAGAAATCAATTCTTCAACATCATCCGTCCATAGCCCCCACTCATATAACTTATCACGGATCTCCTGTTGTGACCGCTCCTGGTAGGCACAGTAATGCTCCGCCTTCGCTAAGGCTGTCTTTTTATCCAGTTTGATCTTTTTTTTCTCTGTCTCCTCCACTATGGTTTATTTTTACTCTCCAGCAGTCTCTTCCAGTTTCCCTTCTTTATTACGTTTTAACGCAACCTTAGGGTTTTCCTGAGTTCCTGTAACACTTAATGGAATTCCAAACAGTCCAAATGGTGGTAAACCTAATCTTCCTTTCAGATTTAAACGACCGTCAAAACTAACCTGCCCTTCAAAACGTGGCCTGAAACCAGCAACCCGCATTTTAAACCGTTCAATGTTGATGAGGTTATTGGCGATAGTGGTTTTAATCTGCACTTCAGAAACATCAGGATTACTTAAACTATCTCTGTCTGTAGCCTTACTCACCGCATTCATTAACTTAAAACCCATCAAACTTACTTTTTTAACAGAAAGTACGCCTCCACCTTTTAAAGTAGGATAAACAGGCATCATATCAGCGTTCAGTTTACCCGACAACTGGTAATCAAGACCAACTACCCCTTTCACCTTCGACGCTGAGGTTGCCAGATCTCTAAACAACTTAATCTCCTTATAGGCTTTTGCAATATCAAATTCTTTAGCAAGGATATGATAATCAAAAGTTGCCGACAACGGAGTTAAACTCTTATACTTCGCGTCCATCGTTACCACAGCATCCACTAAATTAAAAGCAGCCTGGTTTAAGCTCATCGTTCCATCATTCAATACCAATGTTCCTTTTGCATTCTTTACTTCCAGGCCGTTATAATATACCCTTCCCGCATCTGCAGTAACCGATACGTTTAAATTATCAGGAATGATGATCACCCCACTGGCAGCAGGACTTGCCGTCTCCGCCCCTTTCGCAGCACCATCATTAAAAGCCATGAATTCATCAGCAAACAACTTCCCGCTTTTCAATTTGAAATTACCTGTAAGCTTTGCCTTATCTACCAACACATAATTGACAACATTACCCAGAAAACCTTCCATACTAAAATCAGATTGGCCATAGTTTCCTTTGAACTGTTCAAACTTCATTTTATCCTGCTTAAAGGAGAACACGCCATTGTTAACCAGAAACGATTTCGGAAACAGGTCAGAATTCAATGTCATCTCTTTAACAATCACCTTCCCTCTATTATCAAGCCTGCTGTATCTTCCGGCCATTGCATCACTCTGTAAGCCTTTAAATGAAACATCAGTAATAATAGATCCCTTTACATCATACCCCTTAACCGCAAACAGCTTATACATTTTACCGATGTCAATACTCCCCTTAGAAGTAATATTATATTTTACGTTCTCCAGGTTCTGAACAGCAGCTTTCAATTCAAATGGCTGCCCGCCCATTTCAAAAGATATAGGCTTAATGTTCATCACAGTATTCTTTAAAGTCCCATCTCTATTGGTCAGCATACCATCAACAGAGATACGCTCCAGTGCCTGATCAAAATGTGCCGTTTTTATTCTTCCATCATTCAACAAAATGGCAAGTTCAGTTACAGGAAATTGTTTTTTTGCTTTGTTATATCCCCCTTTACTTTTCACATTCAGGTTCAACTTACCAGTTAGTTCAAGGTCCTTTAGCGGATAAAAATCCTTAATCTCTGCTAAATTTAACAAGCCGTTCAATTGTACATCTATTGGGCTGTTTCCTCCTGTTTTAAACTTAGCAAATCCTCTGATATAGTTAGAAAGTGCCTGGATATTCAAATTCGTAACCTCAAATTCCGTGTGCTTATATTCTCCATCAGTATTCTTTCCGTTGATGTTAAAACTGATCTTATCAATGGCTGAAGGTACCGCATGGTGTTTAAAGTAGCCCCCGTTTAGCGAAGTCGTCAGTTTAAATGTCGGAATGGTTGCAATCACCGTATCTACCTTTCTTACCCCACTACGCACAACCTTTTTTGTATAGGTACCCTGCGCATTAAAATTCATCAGAAATCTTCCTTTCAATTGATCTACTTCAAAAATCTTCCCCCATTTCTCCAGATCTATGTTTGCACGACTCTGGATATAAACTTCAGGTGTTTTTAGTCCTCTTAAATTCACCATTGCACCTACATAGTCTTTGCCAATATTAAAATACAAACTATCCATGTTGATGTACAAACTATCCATATCCAACGATGGCAATTTAGTTTGTAAGTTCAAATACAATTTGCTGAGCCGTTCAGGAGCCTTTGGATTAGAGATTTCACCCTCGCGAATTTTTAGATTGAACGACAATGTTGGCATTATCTTTTTACCGGCAAGGTATTTTCCAATTAAAGAAGCCTTAATCTCGGCATACCCCTTCATATTTGTACGTTCCATACGCTCCGCAATTGCCGGTGGCATGGCCGTAAAAATATTATGTAAATCGGTTTCCTTCATCTTCGTTCTAAAATTAATATCATAGCCATCCTCAATAAAAGAAAACCTGCCAACAAAATGTATAGGAAGTGAATTGATTTTTAAGTCATTTTCATCAAACATTAAATCCAATGAATTTGTATTAATCTTAGTAACGAGCCTGGCATTAATTTTCTTGTTCACTAAATAAGGTTCTTTATCATAATAAACGTCCAAAGCCTCGATCTCCGCTTTACTTGTCAGATCAAAAATAGCCTGACTTAAATCACCTTTCCCGGAATATTTTAATCCTTTGGCACTGATCAGCATAGGTACAGACTGATCCTCATAACTCAGGTTACTTTTATTGATAAATATACCTTCAATCTTTATCGCTGTTGAAGTTGCATCAGTCTTTTCAGTAGGTTTAGCCTCGCTTTGATAAACATTATAATTCGCATTTCCTTTTTCATCAACTTTAATATTGATGACAGATTCATCCAGAAATATTTCATCTATCCTGATCTGCGAAGAAAATATAGTACTCAGGTTTACACCAAAAGACAACTCTTTACAATACAAAAGCGTATCCTTTTCAAAAGGAGCAGCTCCCTTGAGCATGAATTCGTTTAAACTTAACGTTAAAGAAGGAAAATGTTTAAAAAAAGAGAGGCTTGTACTTTCAAATTTAACCTCTCCTTTTATATTTTTATTAATCGCCTTCTGTACTTCTTTATTAATGGTGTCCGGAAACAAATATGGACCAATAAACAACAAAAGGAATAATGTGCCGAGACTTATTCCTGTAATTTTTAAAACCTTCTTCAAACTGATAAAATATTTAATCCGTGGAGTCGCCACAAAGATAATTTTTTATTTATCAATTGGATAGCACCTAGTCATCATATTTCAATGCCGGATAACCTAACAACCTACGCCACAAGGCCAGTTGCCCGATAATGCTTGCTTCCCGATAAATAGTGAAAGAGATCATTTCATAGTAAGTCATCTTCATTCCTTCCATATCTAGTTCGCTATCCAATTTGGTGTCCGAGATCGTCACTAAAGCTTCCCTTGCAATGGGCGTAAATTTCTTCCAATCATTTATATACTCCGCATTAGTTGGATAAACCGCATCATCCTGAATACCTTTATAATCTTTAAATAACTCTTCTCCCGTTTGCTTAAGCCCTGGATGAATCTCTGTTGTCATCCAATAACGCTGCTGCACTAACGAACCGGTAAGCCAGGCCATATGATTCGCTTTAGTATTTAAACGGTTATGCATATCCGCTACACTTATCCCCTCAATTGCCCGTTCAAAGAATGTAGTCTGCATATCAAATAAAGTAAGTAGCCCTTCAGCTCTCGTCGCTTTGGTTTCCATAGTTTTTTAGTTTAAAATTTAACATAAATAATAGCCAGGCATAAGACACAAACCTCACGCACCTGCATAGTATTAAAGTTAAGTATTCTGACTATAAAAAAGATAGCTGCAACGCGACAATTAAAGGGGGCAATTACGGCATATTAAGATGTTCAAATTTCACTATAGGGAGTCTTAAAAGGAACAAATTGATAAAAAAAACAAAATAAACATACTGTAAAACAATCAATTAACATGAATTCTGTTTTTATTTTCAATAAAATCTATTAATTTTATAGACTTTATATATATTTGCATTAGTAATCGTTTAAACGATGAACATAAAGTCATGTGGCCGAGTGGTTAGGTAAGGGTCTGCAAAACCTTCGACGGCGGTTCGAATCCGCCCTTGACGTCCAGTACAATTTCTATATTGACTGCATTTAGATGTTTGGTTAGATCTAAGTTTTGTTTGAAAGCCAGGTTGGATGACCTGGCTTTTTATTTTTCGTAAAACTCTATTGGAAGCTGATCTGGATCGGCTATAAAAGTAAAGCGTTTTCCTGTAAACTCATCTATCCTGATGGGCTCTGCCTCTACTCCTTTGTTTAAAAGCGTATCAACAACTTCATCCAGCTGATCTACTTCAAACGCCAGATGTCTTAAACCTGTAGCTTCTGGCCTGGATGGTCTTTTTACCTGCTCAGGAAAAGAAAACAATTCAATAGCGTAGATTCCATTTACCGCCAGATCCAGTTTATATGATTGTCTTTCGGTTCTATAAACTTCTCTAAGAATGGTAAATCCCAACACTTCGGTATAAAAAGTTTTAGAGATCTCATAATCACTACAAATAATGGCAATATGGTGAACCTTGTTTATCATACTACAAAAGTACAACTTCCTATAAACAACCCACATTTTTCTTGTCGCAAACGCACCTCAAATTTGGCGTAAACACACGCGTGTATTTTATGTTTTTTATCTAAGTTTGAAAACAAACAACTTAAAAATCATAAATTATGAATCAGAATATTATCTGTTGGTTTGAGATCTATGTTAAGAACATGGAACGGGCTAAAAAATTTTACAATGCCGTATTGGGAACAGAATTCAGGAACATTGCTGATCCAACTGAGGAATCCGGGGATATGAAAATGGCTTTCTTCTCTGATCCGGAAAACCAGGGTGTTTCAGGAGCGCTGGTTGAAATGGCCGGAACCAAAGAAGGTGACAGCGGATGTGTAAATACTATGGTTTATTTTCCGTGTCAGGATTGCAGTATCGAGGAAAGTCGCATAGCTAGTGCCGGAGGACAGGTTAGCAGGTCAAAATTCTCTATTGGCGAGTTCGGATTTATCTCCATATGTGTAGATACTGAAGGTAATCCGTTTGGCCTTTTTTCTATGGAATAACTTAATAACCCCGGGGATGATCCGGGGCTATTATTATTTTTGTCTGTTATATTAAAAAATCAATTGATAAATTGCCCCTCTACTACCTGCGAGTAATACCAATTTTCCTTTTTTAGCTCTCTGAATAACATTAAAGCCCTCAGTAGAAATATTATTCCAGGTACGACCTCCATCCTCTGAAATATCTGTACCGGAACTTCCGGTAGCCACTAAAACATTGGCATTGATATAAGTTACCCCCGAACGATAACCAGCAACGGGTTTAACTGGTTTTGTCCAGCTTTTCCCACCATCAGATGTTAATAAAACATTATTCGAGTTGTCTTTATCCTTTAAATAATTGCCGCCTACTACTATCCCTTTCTTTTTATCATTAAAAGCCATTGAAAAAGTACCTGTGCTCGATTCTCCTTGTATAATCGGACAGTTAAAACGTTTCCAGCTCTCGCCATAATCAGGTGAAAAATAAACATTCGCTACAGCACCGCCCGTGGCTATCCAGGTTTTACCTCCGGGTAAAGTTCTTATTGTGGTACCACTAGCAGCAAACCCGGCTTCCCCTACAGTCATGTCTAACTTTAGATTTGCAGAAATGTCAATCCAGGTCATTCCCCCATCTTTTGTCCGGAGTACTTGCATTTTATGTAAAATGGGATCACCAAAGATGATCCCATTTTTTGTGTCCCAAAAATCCATTCCATCTAAAAAGATAGCTGAATCCAGGTTTTTATAATGCTCCGTCCATGTTTCTCCTCCGTTAGTCGTCAACAAAACATAGGCAGGCGAACCTGCATTTACAATAATGGCTTTTTGGGCATCAAAGGCTTCAATATCTCTAAAATCTAATTTTTCATACCCTGCGGGCTGTACCCATTTCCAGGTCTTACCTCCATCAGTTGTTTTACCAATATATCCGTTACTTCCACTTACCCATGCCAGCTCATTGGAAACGACAGACATCCCCCTGATACTGGTATTTGGTCCTTTTGACAAAGGAACGAGATTGTAAGTTTGTGTAAAACCGATAACAGGCCATAAAAACAGCCAACAAAGTAAATGCTTCATCTATTTAACTCTTTTCCAGGTTTCCGATCTACCAATCAATGAGATACCAACATAACCTCTCATATTCAGGATATCATTTCCCTTCAGGGTCATGTTACAGCTATAAGTTTTACCCGATTTCGGATCATAGATCTTGCCATCTGTCCATTTGCCATCATCAAAAACGAAGTTCTTCAAAATTTCAAGGCCTAAAATTGGTTTAGATCTTAAACTTTCGTCAGGATTCTTTATATCGGTTTTGACAGTTCCTTTTTCATCCTTCGGATCTTTTAGCCAAACGATTTTACCGAAGTATTTATCACCTCTCTTAGTAATTTCAACATGTGCTTCTCCAGATGCATTAAGCCATTTACCTACAATAGCATCTTTATTCTGGGCAAAGCCCGCAAAAGAAATTGCTGTAAACAGCAACATAAAAGTTAAATGTTTCATAGATATATTTAGTATTTATCTAAAGATACTAAATGAAGCATATAATCTACAAAAACTATTTAATCGTTTCTTTTACCTCCCCGCAGGTTAACATACTATCCCCGAAATAAGGATTTTTTATGTCTTTTTGATTACTTAACCATGACGCCCCTTTATCGTTTAAAGCCATAGGACAATATTCAACATATATTTCTCCGGAGGTTAAGCCTGATTGTTTTACTCTTGCGATAAAATCATTACTCAGATCAGAGAACAAAGTTCTTTGTACTTCGATATCTGTAGCTGCTCCAATTTTTGCTGCCAAAGCAGTCAACCCAGCACCATTCGTCAGTTCTTTTGTCCCCAGTTCTATTGCCGTTGCAGCTACTTTTGCTTCAGCCAGATCGCTACCAACAAGTGCTGTTTTTAAATGAATATAATGTTGATAAACTGCATTTAATTTATCATCTTTTATACTTACTCCTGCTACTGTTGTTTCTACTGCCGGATTATGCCCTTCGGTTGCCGCATGATTATGACCTTCATGAGGGTCCGTCCCGGCTGATTTCTGTGTGTTTCCACATGCGGCAAATAAAGTGACTACTCCTAAAGTAAGTACTAAACCAGTTATTGTTTTCATTTTTTCTTTTTTTATAATTAATAATTATGATTTGATTTCAAGTCCTTCTGCAGGATTTTTCCCCTTTTTAAGGATGTACTCACTATACAAAAGATAGGCTCCGGATACCACAACCTGATCCCCATTTTTTAAACCTTCGGAAATTTCTACCTGACTATCGTTCTCTGTTCCGGTCTTTACAAGTCTTGGTTCAAAGCTATCCTTCGCCGTTTTTACCCAAACATGCATACCTTTTCCATCTCTGATTACAGCATCGACCGGCAGCGTTAGTACATCACCTTTATTTACTGAAGGAAGAAAAACATTGACTTGTAAGCCTGGTTGCCATTGGTTGCCGGGATTAGGAATACTGCCACGAACCTGTGTAAGCTGCGTACCCGACTGCAGTGAGGGAGTAATGAAGCTGATTACCATTTCCTGTGGCTGATCTTCCCAACCAGTAACAACAACCTTCACCTTTTGCCCCATTTTGATTTTAGAAGCTTCATTCGGATAAACATCAGCTTCTACCCATAACTGTCCATAACCTTCTAATCGTAATATCGGGCTTCCTTCAGTTACATATTGTCCCTGCGTTACTGATAACTCAGCCACTACGCCATTCTCAGGTGCGTAAAACATGATGAAAGGATCTTTCTTCTGGCTTTTCAACAACTGCTGCACCTGACTTTCCGATTGTCCATATAACAATAGCTTTTGCCTGGCAGCAGCTACAATCTGTCGCTCTATTTTATCGCCCTGAAACTGTTTCTCCTGTGCAACAGCCATTAGATACTCTTGCTGTAAAGTAGCAAGCTGCTCAGAATACAGCTTATACAAAGGCTGACCTTTGTTTACCTTTACTCCAGTTTCCCGTATATACAACTGTTCTATCCGGCCTGCAATCCGACTGGAAATATAGCTACTCTGCTCTGGATTAACGGTGAGCCTTCCATTTAATTGTTTCGTGCCAGACAAAGTATTTCCACCAATGATCACTGTAGTAATGTTAGCCAAAGCCTGACGTTTTTCGTCTACTTTCAGCGCCATATCATTACTGTTTTTTTCAAATGGTACAAGATCCATCCCACAAATCGGACATGTACCCATCTCGTTCTTGATTACCTGTGGGTGCATCGGACAAGTAAAAGTCTGCTGTTTTGTCTTTGCCGCTCCGACTTCCGTTTTTTTGTCGCTACTACATGCAGCTACAAACACAGATGGAGCAAGCGCCATAAGAGCTATTCCTTTTATAAATAATTTCCGTTCCATAGTCTTAGTTTTTAAAACGTTCTCTGATAAAACTCTCACTGTCTACCAGGTAAGCTGCATTCCCACTCACTTCCCAGTTACTAATATCTTCTTTAACCTGAACCATTCCACCAAGAATAACCCCGGTCTTTACTGATTTTGGGATCACCACATTACCTTCTTTTTTAAAAAGAACAGTCTGGTTACCCAATGAAACCAAGGCAGATTCAGGTAACCACCATGAAGCCGATAGCAAAACAGGAATTCTGGCGGTTAATAATTCACCGACTCTAAAGTTTGGTTTGCTCAAATACACCCTGGCAATGGTAAAATTTACGCCGTCTTTAAACACAGGCTGTATCATTCCAATTGTTGCACTCTGCATCGTACTTTTATCAGCTGTTTTATAGAACACAAACTTATCTCCCTTTTTTATTTGCATAGCCAGCGCTGGTTTAAAAGAAAACTCAGCAATTAACCTGTCCGCATTATAAATGGTAAAAAGCGACTGCCCTGCACTCACATATTGTCCTTCACGTAACATAACCGGTGAACTTACCGGAGCGGCAGCTGGCGCAGCAGCAGAAGGTGAAGCAGATGCCCCACCCATACCACTCATTCCATCGCCACCCGATGCTGCCGGTGCAGCCGCAGTTGGCGCTGCAGTCGCTGAACTTGCTACGGATTGCTCAAGAATGTACCCATCAGCATTGCTATATACAGGAATACGATAGTTTACCTTGCCTGTTTTAAGTACACGATTAACCGCATCTGCTGTCATGCCTAACAACATTAAACGTTGTTTTGCTTTTTGCAATAACATCTGATCTGTTTCCGAACTTTTCAAAAACAACAATTCCTGTTGTGCTGCAGCGAGATCAGGCGAATAAATCTCCATAATCAGCTGCCCTTTACGAACAGGCTGATAGTTATACTTGATCAAGAGTCGCTCTACCCGGCCACTAACCCTGCTGGCTATACTAACCTGGTTACGCGTATCATAACTAATAATCCCCTGAGCTTCCTCCATCAATATTTTAGTGCCATATTCCGCCTTAATTAAGGGCAATTTTGATACGACCTGTTCATTGGATGGTTTAAGTAAGTGCGCAAGATTGCTGTCTATATTTAACGCGCCAGGGTCATCATGTCCGGCATTATTATTGCCTTTTTTACCATTACAGGAACTGATGACCAGTACGCCGATCATCAATATCGCTACAAGGCCATAAGCGCGTAGCTTAACACTATTAACGATATAATTCTTTTTCATAATCGGCAATCATTAAATAAAGTTTTAATTTTTCATCCAATACATTGGTCTGCATCATCGTCAGTGCTTCCCAGGAATCAATTACCTCTGGTAATTCCATCTTGTTCTCACGATAACTTAGAAAATTCACATCCAGTGTCTTTTGCAGACTTGGAATGATCTTATTTTCCATAGCTTCAATCCTCTTTTGCATGGATTGAATTTCGAATTGCATGCCGTACAACATGCCCTGGGTTTCCTGCAGCATGGCTGCTTTCTCTTTACCCATAGCTTGTACTTCATACTCCATCCCTTTTACTTCCGACTTGTACATCTTTGAAGACCATGGAGCAATTGGAATACTCACCATCCCCATAATACTATAAGCCTTAGGCATCATTTTGGTTAGCGGCGACATGTGATCAAACCTCAATTTAAAATCAGGCCTGCTTTGTTTCTTCATCGCCTCAATGTTTAACTGCATAGATTGAATGCTATAATCCATTTTCTTAATATCATTTCTTGCCAAAGCAAGACTTGCAGTATCAATGGCAGCAGCAGGGACAAAAACAGGTTGATACGTAGTGTCTATGGAAAAGCTCGTGTTTCCTTTCATGTTCATCAAACTGTTTAACCAGGCACGACCACGGGCGATATCGCCTTCCTGCATCCTGATCATATTTTTGTTCTCTTCCAACTTAGCCGCAGTTTTATATACACTACCTAATTTCGACTGATTATATGGATACCTGATCTCTTCAATCTTCTTCATGGTTTCCATAATCTTCTCGTTCTTTTGTAGCACATTAATCTTCTGTTGTGCAACCAGCCAACCGAAATACAGGCGCTTAGCCTGTGCTTTATATTCATTTAGCGTAACACCACGGGTTTCATGCTCTACTTTCCCCTTTGATTCGATGTAACGCTTATTGGCATTCAACTTAGTGGGATTAGGAAAATCCTGCTCCAACTGTACCATCACTGCACCTTTGTCCCCCTCATCCATAATCATCTGTCCGGGATAAGGTGTCATAAACGTCCCTACACCTATCATGGGTGCCATCCATGCTGTAGCAGCTTTCGCCGTATGCTTATAACTCTCTGCTTTTAAACCATAGGATTGTAGCAATAGATTATTTTTGTCTATTCTTTGCAAAACAGTATCCAGCGACAATACTGGTGTTTCCTGTGCGCCTACATAAAAAGGCAGCAACAGCAACAAAACTGTTATTCTCTTAATGTTGTACATCGTGCACCTCCAGTTTTCCGTATTTCCTCAATTCATATTCTTTAGACATCAAAAAGATCAGTGGTGTAACCAATAGAATGTGTGTAGAAGAAGTCAATACCCCACCAATCATCGGTAATACTATGGGCTGCATCACATCTACCCCTACTCCAGTTGCCCATAACACAGGCACCAATCCAAATAATGATACACAAACCGTCATCAGTTTTGGCCTTAATCTTTTCGCCGCTCCATGGATCACATACTCCCTCAAATCCTCTTTTGTAATCGTCTCACTTGAATTACCTTTTAACTTAATCAACTGTTGCATCGCATCGTTCAGGTAAATAACCATAACAATACCCGTTTCTACGGCAATACCAAACAGAGCGATAAAACCTACAGCCACACCAACAGAAAGGTTTACCCCCCAGAAATAAATCATGTAAGCACCACCAATTAACGCAAATGGAACAGTGATCAAACTTAAAAATGCTTCTCTTACAGAACGGAATGCAAAGTATAAAGAGAAGAAAATGATGACCAAAACAACTGGCGCAATCCACATCAGCGTTTGTTTACCCCGGATCAGGTTTTCATACTGGCCACTCCATTCCAGGAAATATCCCTCAGGAAGAACACCTTTCTCTTTATTCAGTTTTTCCATTGCATCCTGAACTGTACTACCCAAATCTCTATCCCGCACATTAAACATAACTGCACCACGTAAAATGGCATTATCAGAACTGATCATTGGTGGCCCGTCTTCAAATTTCACATCGGCTACTGCCGATAGCGGGATTTCACCGAAACTGGCCGACTGTATTGGAATGCGCTGAATACGTTCTACACTGTTACGGTACTCTTGTGCCAGGCGCACGCTGATAGAAAAACGTTGTCTTCCCTCGATGGTATTGCCAACAGTTGCTCCACCTAACGCACTTTCTACAACTTGATTTACATCATCTACATTCAAACCATAACGTGCCAGCTCTGCTCTTTTTACATCTATAGAAAGATATTTACCACCCGTAATCGGTTCTACAAACAAATCGCTCACACCCGGTGTGCCTTCAAGAGCAGCCTTAACCTTTTCTGATACTGAAGCGATGGTGTCCAGATTCTGACCAAATACTTTTATCCCCACATCCGTACGAATTCCAGTAGCCAGCATATTAATCCGGTTAATAATCGGTTGTGTCCAACCATTTACCACACCTGGAATCTGTAATTTGGCATCCAGTTCAGTTACTATATCTTTCTTGGTGATCCCTTCACGCCATTCGCTTTTTGGTTTCAAAGTAATAATAGTCTCGATCATGCTGATCGGTGAATTATCTGTAGCCGTATTTGCTCTACCAGCTTTTCCTAAAACCTTGTCTACTTCAGGAACAGACTTAATGATCTTATCCTGAACCTGTAAAATCCGTTTAGCCTCTGCATTCGATACGTCAGGTAAGGTTACCGGCATAAACAAAATACTCTGTTCATCTAAAGGAGGTATAAATTCCGTACCCAGGTTTTTAAGTAATGGAATGGTAATCAACAGTGCAATAACGTTTACAACAATGGTTGTTTTTCTCCACTTCAATACAGTTCTGATTACAGGTTCATAAACTTTTTCCAGCACTCTGTTTACCGGGTTTGCATTGTCGGGCTTAAATTTCCCTTTCATAAAAAAGGAAATCAATACCGGCGCAAGTGTAATCACCAGCAAAGCATCTACAATCATGATAAATGTCTTGGTGTAGGCCAAAGGATGGAACAATTTCCCTTCTTGTCCGGTCAACATAAATACCGGTAAAAAAGAAGTAATGATGATGACGGTTGCAAAGAACACGCCTCTTGAAACCTGCTTGCTGGATTTAGTAATGACCGCCAGGCGATCTTCTTCACTAATCCAATCCGGAGATTTTTTAAATATATTTTTAAACCACCTAATCATGATACTGTTGTTTTATTTTGATCCTTTTCCCATATCTCATAACGCTCTGATAAATGCTTGTAAGCATTTTCACTCATGATAATTCCATTATCAACAATTACCCCGATTGCCAGTGCAATACCAGTCAGCGACATAATATTTGATGAAATATCAAAGGCATTGAGCAGAATAAAGCTGGCTGCAATGGTAATTGGAATTTGAATAATGATACTCAAAGCGCTTCGCCAGTGAAACAGGAATATAAACACGATAAGCGATACCACGATCATCTCTTCTATCAGGGTATGTTTAATTGAATCTATAGACTCTTTAATCAATTCGCCCCTATCGTACACAATATCAAACTTAACGCCCTTAGGCAATCCTTTTGATACCTCTTCCATTTTGGCTTTCACCTTATCTATTACATCGGCGGCATTTTCACCATAGCGCATCACAACAATACCACCCGCACGTTCTCCCTCACCATCCTGATCGAAGATGCCCAGCCTGGTTTCTCCTGTCATCTGTACAGTGGCTAAGTCCGATATTTTAATTGGTGTACCATTTTGATTCTTAACCGGGATGTTTGATATTTCCTCAAGAGACTTCAGGTAGCCGGAGGTCTTTATAATATATCCGATGTCGCTCATCTCGAATTTCCGACCTCCTGATTCATTGTTATTACTCCTTACCGCAGCAATAACCTGAGGAACGCTAAGCTTATAATAAAGCAACTTATTTGGATCTATAGAAATCTGATATTGCTTCTGAAATCCGCCAAAGGAAGCGATTTCACTTACTCCTGGTACATTTTGAAGCGCAAACTTCACATACCAGTCTTGTATAGCTCGTTGCTCACCTAAATCCATGTCGGGTGCATCCAGCGTATACCACAACACATGCCCTACACCGGTCCCATCGGGTCCAAGCTGAGGTGCAACACCTTCTGGTAAAGTTTTAGAGATCGTACTGATTCTTTCCATCACTCTTTCCCTTGCCCAGTACACATCTACATCATCTTCAAAGATGACATAGATAAAACTCATTCCAAACATCGAGGAGCCCCTTACATATTTGATTTTGGGGATCCCCTGTAAGTTTGTAACCAAAGGATAAGTTACCTGATCCTCTATAAGTTGTGGTGATCTGCCCATCCATTCCGTAAACACGATAACCTGGTTTTCAGACAGATCTGGAATTGCATCTATCGGGTTCTTTTGTATGGAAAATACACCCCATATAAACAAGCCGATAGAAAGTACCAGCACAATAAACCGATTGTGCATCGACCATTCTATAATTTTATGTACCATTTATAATAACCCTCTTTCTTTTTATTTAGTGTGCTTTTGTTGGTTTGGCCGTACGGTCGTAACGGCAGCAGCTATGTAGTTTTTGGTAAACTTCATCTTTAGCCTTTACCTTTTCAGTATCATAACCTACAGCAGCTATATTTTGCTGGATCTGGTCATTACTGATTTTACTCGAGTCATAACTTACCGTCAGCACTTTTGATTTTACATTCCAGTCTGCGGAATTTACTCCAGGTACTTTTAGCGAAGTCTCTATCTTCTTTTTGCACATACCGCAATTACCTAATACATTGATTTTTTCTGTTTTAGTTTGTGCAAATACAGCACTACCAAGGAAAGTCAATACGACTACCGAAAGAGTTTTAAATAAATTCATTTTAGTTTCGATTTAATGAAATGGTATAAATAACAATTGAATTACAAGCAGGCTACATCGGGAGCTGAAATAAAAATCAGCATGATGCCTTGCTTTTTCGTTGCACAGACGTGCAAAAATTAAAAGAAAGAGGGTATTATATTCTGTAAGTACAGTTTTTTAAATAAACGGGTATATCTCGTCCATCATGGGGTGCATTGCTTAATGCTTCCCTGGTAATTTTTACAGGTATTGGAGCCTGGTAAGTAATATATAATTCGGGTTGAACGAGTGCTGTCGATAGCTGATCAAATTTATACACCGTTTGACTGGCGTTCTGTGATTTTTCGACCTTAGCTTGCTTTTCAACATCTTTACAGCACGTATTTTTCTTGTCCTCTGTTTTGGGCATCCCGCATAAATCACAGGTTCTATCGGTTTCTTTTTCCAGTCCCCAGCTTACCAGCTTGCCCATACAATAATGAAAGTGCACAGTTGCCCCACTGGCTATACCCAGATAGAAAATGGCAAGTATGGTGAGCAATATTCTTTTCATTATACACAAAGATTGAAAAAAAGAACGGAAATACTTTTATATAATTCCGTTCTTTTTTTATACACGACTTTTACATTAGCCTTATTTTGAGGCTCATGACTTTTCTTTACAATATTGTGGCTACGTAACCAGCCTTTTCAAGCGTACTAACTACTGTATCAGCGTTCAGTTCATCACTGGCTTCTATGGTAAGGATTTTTTCCGGGGTGTCGGTATCCACCTCCCATTTACTGATCTCAGGGATATTGTTCAGAAATGGAGTTGCTGTTGCTATACATCCACTGCATTTGATATTTGTTTTGAATTTTAATGTTTCCATGATATTATTGATTTATGATTGAACTGTTTAAATAAGTTTTGCAAATTTTAATCGTAAGCTATTCCCTACTACCGACACTGAACTTAAAGCCATCGCAGCACCTGCTATCATTGGGTTTAACAGGAAACCATTGAAAGGATACAATAATCCTGCTGCAATTGGAATTCCGATCAGGTTATAAATAAATGCCCAGAACAAATTCTGGCGAATGGCTTTCACGGTAAGTTTTGATAAGCGTAAAGCTTTCGGCACCTGCTGTAAATCAGATGACACCAAGGTAATCTTAGCCACATCAATAGCAATATCAGAACCTTTACCCATTGCAATAGATACATCCGCTTGTGCCAATGCCTGACTGTCATTTATACCATCACCAATCATAGCGACTACCTTTCCCTCAGCTTGTAACTGTTTTACAAAGTCTGATTTATCTGAAGGCAAAACTTCTGCCTTGAAATGATCAATCCCCACCTGATTGGCAACCGAAGCGGCTGTTTGCTGGTTATCACCCGTAAGCATGTAAACTTCAATACCTTCACTTCTTAATGCAGCTACCGCTTTAGCTGATCCGGCTTTAATCTGATCTGCAATAGATACAATCGCCAGTACCTGCGTTGCATTGGTAAAGTAAATTACAGTTTGCGCTTGCTCTTGAAGCGCTGTAACCTTTTTCTGGAAAGCAACATCTACGCTTACATTTTGTTCAGTTAGAATTTTATGACTTCCCGCCCAATACTTATCGCCTTCAAATACTGCCATTACACCTTTTCCTGTCAAACTTTCGAATCCGCTTACTGCAGCTCCTTTTATACCATCTTTTTTTAGATTACGTACGATAGCTTCTGCTAAAGGGTGTTCCGACGCTTGTTCCAAAGCAATTAATATTGCTTGCAGTTCTGTCTTGTCCTTAGGTAATTCAGCCACCCACTCCACATGAGTAACTTCAGGTTTACCTTGTGTAATGGTTCCTGTTTTGTCCAGGATAACCGCATTAACTTTATAACCCAACTCCAATGCTTCGGCATCTTTAATTAAAATACCATTCTCTGCACCTTTGCCTATACCAACCATAATTGCCGTTGGTGTTGCTAAACCCAACGCACAAGGGCAAGCAATCACCAAAACGGTAACCATGGCGAGTAAACCTTGTGTAAAGGCATGTTCTCCACCGAACAACAACCATGCAGCTAAACTAACAATAGCAATTAGAACAACTATTGGGACAAATATCCCGGCAATCTTATCTACCAGTTTTTGTACTGGCGCTTTAGAACCCTGAGCATCCTGCACCAGTTTGATAATCTGGGCCAGCATCGTTTCCCCACCAACTTTCTCTGCTTTAAATTTAAAACTACCTTTCTGATTAATAGTTCCGGCAAATACCTTATCGCCCGATTTCTTAGCGACTGCTACAGGCTCACCTGTGATCATACTTTCATCCACATACGAACTACCTTCATACACTTCTCCATCTACCGGAATCTTTTCTCCGGACCGTACCAGTATCTGATCGGCAATATTTACATCGGATACAGCAATCTCTTTTTCGCCATTTTCAGTGATCACAATTACTGTTTTAGGCTGCAAACCTACCAGCTTTTTAATGGCCGAGGAAGTGTTTGATTTTGCATTTTCTTCCAGCAATTTGCCCAGCATAATGAAAACGATAATTACGGCTGCAGCTTCAAAATAAACATGAGGATGTAAGCCTTTGCTATGCCAGAATTCCGGATAAAAAGTATTAAAAACACTAAATACATAAGCTATTCCGGTACTCAATGCTACCAGTGTATCCATGTTGGCTTTTCCATGTTTAGCTTGTTTCCAGGCATTGATGAAAAAAGTACGTCCAAAAAAGAATAATATCGGAGTGGTCAATGCCAGCATATAATAATTACCATTCGGCATATCCATAAAGAACATTCCAATGATGACTACAGGAATAGTCAATATCGAAGACCAGATCATTCGCCTTTTTAAGGCTTCATAATTATTTTTCTGAACTTCTTCCTGTAATTCCTTAGCACCTTCCTCCGCTATGATTAAATCATAACCTATGGATTGAACGGCTTTTTGAAAAGCTTCAGGCTGTACGACATCAGAATTATAACTTACCTGAACAGATTGAGTCGCATAATTAACTGCGGCTTTATCTACGCCTGGCTGTGCCCCTATTATAGATTCAACACTCACTGCACAACTTGCACAGGTCATTCCCAGTACTGGTATTGAAATCGTTTCTATGTTGTTATTCATGATCGTTTTTATTTAACAACACAAAGATAAATCAACAATCCCTTCCTTCTTTTACAGGATTCAGAGATTAGTTTATAGAATTCTGTAAGTGGTATAATCCTTCTGTCAAATAAAGCGCATAAAACGCATGGCTAGGTATTTAACGCATACAACGCACGGGGGTAGTTTGATTTACATTATATTAGCTAATAAAATTCAAACATACCCCCGAAAACGCATTTATTTTTTTAGATCATTGTCAGGCTTGTAGGGCCCCGGGATCAGCCTTAATAGCAAACTCGTTTTTAAGAGGGACCTCCTTCGTCTCTCGTTCGACTCTGTTCGATAAAAACCGACTGAAACCAGTAGAACACTAAATGTTTAGTAAAGCCTTTCACTAGCTATCTATCCGTCCCATTAAGGATCTGAAAAAAATTCATTAATATCCTTCCAGCGTACCTTTCATTTTTTCAAATTCATAATCTCCCATCGTTTTTCTCATCTCTGCAACAAAAGGATCAACAACCGTTGAAGGCATTCTTATTTTAGCAGGAAAATACCCTCCAAACAACCATACGCCACCACCTGGTAAAAACGAATCAAATATTACCGGTGAAGCTGAACGTTCAAACGTAACCACCTTCAAAGCATTACAGCCTGACAAGGTATATTTACCAACAAATTTTAAGGAAGCAGGGAATGAAATGGTGGTTAAAGCAGCAGCCTCAATAACAGGGTTATTATTATCGTTACCTTTAATTCGTTCCAGTGAACTGTTAGCGGCAAAACTGAAATTTTTCAAATCACTGCAACCTTCAAAAGAAACGGGTTCCAGTACCTTTACTTTTGCAGGTATTGTTATGGTAGTTATACCGGCATATTTAAAAGCCCCCTCTCCGATAGACTCCAACGACTCTGGCAATACAAATTCCTTAATATCTTTACCTGTCGGAAAACCTGGCTTACCTGGTGCGTTTAGACCATTAGCTAAAATAAACCATGCAGGAATTGCTTTTACTCCATCCGGAACAACCACAATTACGGTTCCTGCCGGAGGTACACAACCAACCAGTACACCATTTGCATCAATGGAGAACCAACCGGCAGGTGATGGTGTCACCCATCTTGCATATAACGTTTTATCGGCAGTAACAGGTTCGTTAAAGTTAAAAGGTTTGGTCATCCCCGCATCTTCGTACCAGTTAACAAAAACAAAACCTGCATAAACCGGCTTGTCTACTGTAAGGTATTTGCCTTCAACAATATCTACATCTGCTTTAACTGCAGCGCCATTCATCACAAAAGAAATTTTAAAAGTCTTGTAATACCATTTAGCATACAAGGTGATGTCTTTTGTGATTGGCGTATTGAAATCAAATTCCTTTAAAAATTCAGCATCCTCATACCAGGTAATAAATGTACCTCCATCACTAACAATGGGATTTGGTGACAACTTCTTCTTCGGCAATACCTGCCCTCCGACTACCATAACAGGAGCAATATTGGTTCCTCCGTTTGAAATTAGTGTTACTTTGTATACAGTTTCCTCTTCGCTTTTTTTGCAGGAAAGCAATGTCAGCAAAACCATTATTGTACTTAAAAAAGTGAGTAACTCTCTTCTTTTTATTGACAGTTTCATAATTTTATTATTAAATGAGTTAATGACTATCTACTGAAAATATCTGGCTATGCAATCCCATATCCGGTTTGCGATATTCCTCATACCCTGATCTGAAGGATGGTTGCCCACTCCTTCGTTTTCAAACTTCCCCCTCGCCGAATTGGCTACATCATCGCGGTATAAATCTGGCAAAGTCACAAAAGGATACTTATGATCAATCGCATAAGTTTTAATGAGCTCGTTCACCGGGCTTGGCCAAAATCCATCTGAAATAATGATCTGACTTTTCTGATTTGAGTTTAAATATTTAATCAGTTTATCATAATAGGTGATAAAGCCTCTTTTTTCAGCGGTCTGTAAATCGACATTTTCAGAGATTTTTATAATGATTATATCCGCATTTCTATATGTCGATAGTTGTGAAAGATCATAGGTTTCATAATTGAGTTCAAAAGGCGCAATACTGGTGTAACAAATGTCAACCGCAGGGTCAACCTTATGAATCTTGTGAATTAATCTATGCACAAAATCACTGTCTCGTACAGAGGCGGCCATTCCCCAGTCAGCGTTCCATCCTATTGATGTTTTAACAGGATGGGCAACGATACTATTGCCCAGAATTACTACATTTTTAATTTTCTGAGGTAGTTTTTCTTTGCCCGGCTCTTCACTTTTCACTTTGTCGCAGGCAACCGCTAAAAACAAGGGAGCTAAAATTGTACATATTAGAAGCTTAAAAGCTGTCATATTTTTTACTGTTATGAGTTTAAATCAAAATGTGGATAAAGAATACATGGCATCAACTACCACCAGGTCCCCCTATCAGCCGTTTCTATCGTACGTGTAAGCCATACCTTATACCTTTCATGTTCATCCCATCCGTTTCCGGCAGAGCCAAAATCGCATAGGTTTATTTTTCTGAAAGACTCCTTATCACCGTTATAAATGCTGGTCAGTGCGTTTACACTGAAGGCCATCCATACTGAAGAAGGTTTATCCGTTAGGGCAACCAGAGGTACGTAATTATCTTTATCATGTTCAATAGCAATGGTTTCATCAACAAAGCCATCTTTAAAACGAGTATCCCGTGCTAAAACAACAGGCCCGCGTACAATCGCCATATGGTTATTCAACACCACCATTTTTCCACGCAGATCTAAGGACAAAACAACCACATCACCTTTTTTCCATTTACGGGTAACCTCTAAATATCCACCTGGAAGTATCGCTTCCCGTAGTTCTTCACCATTTACCAGCAAACTATTTTGTTTACTCCATTCCGGTATTCTAAGCGATAATGTAAAAACACTTTCCTGCTCAGGGTTTAGGGTTATATTTACCTTATCTGAAACGGGATAACTGGTTTCTACAGTAAGACCCACTTTCTTTTTATTGTTGAGTATGAACTGTGCATTTGAACTGGTGTAAAGGTTCATCACAATTTTATTTTCCGAAGCACGGAATGCAAAATCGGGAAGCATCGCAAAAGCTCTGGGCGCATTGGCTTTACAACAATTGATATCCATACCACATTGCCGCTCTCCATCTCTTCTAAAACCTTCAAGCGGAACATAAGAAGCGATCATCATATTTTCTGCTCTTGCAGCAGCCTGAAGCGCATTATAGGTTGTCTTTTCAATCTGGTCGGCGTATTTCACCTCTCCCGTAATTTGCAACAAACGATCACACAGCTGCATCCAGGTAAACGTAACGCAGGTTTCCATCGACAAAAAAGAAGGAGTGGTTTGATTTTTAGCACCTTCAAACCAACACTCAGTAGAGCTTGCCCCACCAACAATGTTAATTTCATTGGTCATGATATCATTTGCAGTAGCTACTACAGCCGAAAGATAAGTTGGATTTTTAGTGATCTTATAAAGTTCTAAAAGACCTACATAACAAGACATCATTTCATAAGATTTATGTCCACCTAATGCCCAATGGCTAGCCTTAGGAAAGGGCCAGAAACGTTTAGCCACAGGCTCTCCTGCAATTGCCTTACTGATCAAATTAGCGGCATCGGGCTTTTCCCATTGTGCAACGATATACTTTGCAAAGTTAAGGTAGCGCGAATCTGAGGTCCTATTGTATAGGTACATTACCGGTTCAAGGATAGAGCTCGCAGCCATTCCTTTATAGTTGCCTATTTTGGCTATATCTGTACTCCCGGGACCTATCTGCTTCATCAAATGATCAGCTAACTTCCGACAAGCGGTTAATGCTTTTTCATCACCTGTGATATCGTAGTATGCCTGAAGGCCTAAAAGACAATACTTCCGCCCCCATACGTCCCATTGCGCAAGTTGCGCCTCTTCGGAATAATTACCGATATATCCATTTGGAAGCTGTGTTTTCAGCAATTCATCTACTGCATAACTAATCTTCTTAAGCAACACAGGATTCTTAGTGTACCGATAGGACTGACAGGCCCCTAACATCCATTTTCCCCAAAATTCGCTTTGCCAGCGTTCTGTTTCAGTTTTATGTTTAAAAGGTTCTATCAGGTGATCGATGTCTTGTGACATTACATTCATTTTAATACATTCATCTATCCGTGTACCGATATGCCCATGTAACTCTACCTGCTTTAACTGTGTATTTTTTATTTGTGATATTCCCTGGAAAGGTAATACGCAAACTAACATCATAATTATTTTTCTCATAACCTCATTCATTACTTAGCGGATTCCTCCTGTATGACTTGTTTTATGGCTTGCAGTCTGGCATTCCCCTCAGACTTAGTTGGTGTAAGCCATGCACCTTCTCCGTTTTCATTCCATGCGTACATAAACAATAGATTGCCTGGTACCTTTTTTGCATTTGCTTTGACCCACTGCATACCTGTACGAAGATGTTCAGCTATTTTCTGTGGAGTAACTCCGTTGTACCAATAATCGGAAGCAGGTTGAGCAGGATGATCCATAGCCCAGGGACGCATATCATAACCTGCACCTACCACAGGAACAAAAGGTAATGAGCTGTGAGCAGAAATACCTGTCCATGATTTCACATCCCCTTCCAGTAGTTTTGAATAATCATTCGCACCCGAATTAGTTCTTCCGTCATCTGCGTTGTTATAGGTTGTTAAAAAATCGAATCCGCATTCTACATACTTGTTCTGGTAAGTTGCATCTAAAGGTCTTGGTGCCGTTCTGGCTCCGATCAGGATTTCTCCGGCTCCGATATCACGCGCCTTCTTACGATACAATTCAATTGCTTCACGTGTTTTTTTAATACCATTCATTCCGGCAATGATTTCATCTGTATTGAAGAATACCATTACCGGCTTGCCATCTACTTTTAAATAATTGGATTCTTTAAAATAAGGTACCGTTCTGTCACATACCTTCTCCCAGTTTACAGGTGAAACCGGAAAACAGGACAACAAACAGAAATCGAGGCGACTTTTATTTGGTGCTTTAAGAAACAAATCAAGTGCATTATTCAGATTGTCCATTGTTTTGGAATCATCTACCAATGTATTTTCATACCAGCAAAATCCCCAAAAAGAAAGACCGCTATCTGCTGCATAATTAATCTGATCACTCATTACACCCGCTTTATCTTCCCGCCAACCCCAAACAGGCTCCCGGTTTGAAAAACTGCCAACCAAACTCGGACTGATGTGAAAAGTATTGCCATTCTGATCTGCCGGAAAACTCCAGCCACCAAAATACCAGGCACCAACTTTTACTTTTTCTGTTTGTTCCTGCGGCTCCTCCATTTGTTTTTTACTCTGACAAGAAGATTGTGTTGTTAAGAATACAATACACAGGCAGGAAAAAATACTATATATAATGTTTTTATACATTTTGTTCAATTCTACAATCAGAAACACATTAATAACCGGGGTTATTCGGCTTCAGATTAGGGTTTATAATTTCATCTTCTTCTGGTACCGGGCTCCATATTTTTGCATCCGTAACGTTATCCACCAATTGAATAGCACCATTTCTATTCCATACCCCACGAGTAGTAGAAATGGCTTTTATGGTTGATTGGTACCTATTGAACCTGACCAGGTCAAACTTCCGCTGCTGTTCGAAACACAATTCTCTTGAGCGTTCATCCAGCAATTCCTCGATAAAATCCGTTTTGCGATATGCGGTCTGAAGTTTATCCACATCAGTTGACCGGGACTTTATCAATGCCCGGCTTCTGACAACCTTAAGCGCCTCACGTCCGGCCGCATCTCCATTCATGTGTCCTACAGCTTCTGCATGCAAAAGCATGATGTCAGCGAGACGGAGCAGCGGATAGTTGCCGTAATAAACATCGTCATGTTTAGACTCTGTTTTCAGCAACCTGAATTTATTCCCACAATAATCACCATCAACAGCTTCTCCATTTACGAGTTTCAATTTTGAAGGCTGGTAATACACCTGATTATCGATCGTCTGCGTTACAGGTTCGGTACCTAACCCTCCTACAACCCAGTTCGCACGTGCATCATACAGTGAATCATAACGGGAATACAATTCCTGTGTTGGCCTGCATGTGCCCCAGCCACCACCATAAGAACCTGCCGGCAACAGATAAAAGTTTAGTGCAAAGCCGTTTTTTTTCTGAGGAGAGGATGTTAAAGAAAATAGCATCTCTTCTTTTTGTTTATTTACTGATCCCTCACAAAATAGCAACCTGTAATCAGCGGTTAGATTTAAACCACTTTTGCTGATGATGTTCTGGCTCAACGCATCTGCCTTTACATAACTATCATTTATGTCGACCCAATCAAAGCTGTTTAAAGGAAAATTAAGTGCTTTACCTGTGTCATACTTTTTACAACTGGCAATATAACAGTACAGCTTAGCCAGATACCCTCCGGCGGCCCATTTTGAAGCTCTTCCAGAGTTCATCAACTTTTCATCAGGCAAATTATCGTAAGCAAACTGCAGGTCATCAATTGCCTGCTTCATTACTTCCTCCAGGGTATTTCTTTTCTGTTTGATATCGTGAGGAATGCTGTTAAATACCGGAACACCTCCATAAATCATCCCCATATAGTAGTAGTGCCAGCCCCTCAAAAATCTGGCTTCTGCTTTCATCTGCGTTTTACGCAGTTCGGGCATGTCAATCTTATCAATCTGAGACAACAGCAGATTGATGCTATATAAACCTGAATATACCTTTGCCCATAGATTTTTTATGGTAAGGTTACTTTTTACAACCCTGCCAAATAAAAACTGGTCCATATTAGCTTCGGCATCAGGTGTAGAATATGGATTACCTATGATTTCATCAGTGCCTACATCGGCAATTAAAAACACACCGGTACGCCCATTTACAGAGTAACTGTCTTGCAATAAACCGTAACATCCCGTCAGTGCAGCTTCGGCATCATCCTGATCTTTATAAAAATTAGCAATAGATGTAAATGATAGTGGCTCACTATCCAAATAGTCAGAACAACCGACCAAGACCCCAAACAATGAGATCATTACTGTATAAAGTATCTTTTTCATGTTCAAAATCTTTAAAATGTGATGTTAAAACCTATAGAATGAGCGGCTGCCCTGGGGTAACCTATGGTATCAAAATTTGTCAGTAATGGATTTCCTGAATCAACCTCGGGTGTAAACCCGCTGTATTTAGTTAAAGTAAAGAGATTGATCCCTGAATAGTATATCTTGGCAGCACCCAGGCCCAGCTTTTTAGTAAAACTTACAGGTAACCTGTAGGCCAGGGAAACATTTTGAAGTCTTGCATAAGACGCATCTTCAACGTAGTAGCTATTGGGCTGCGCTGCCAGTGAATTATAATAACCTTCATCCGAATAAGCGGGATAGTCATTTGTCGGGTTTGAAGGTGTCCACCGGTTGTTCCAGAATTTTTTAGTGATGTTATAATATTCACCCGGACTGGAGCCTTCCAATTCAAACTTAGTAGAATTAAATATCTCGCCACCAATAGAATAGGCAATAAATACATTCAAATCAAAATTCTTATAACTAAAGCTATTGCCAAAACCGCCAAAAAGTAAAGGCTGACTGTTACCAATGATCTTTTTATCACTTTCAGTAATCTTGTTATCAGCTGAATTATCGGTATTGTTAAACTTAAATGTTCCCGGGCGCGGCTTAGCGATAGCACTAGGATCAACAACACCTGGTTTTAATACCCAGTTTCTTTCCTGCCATGCTATATTTGGATCGTTGTCCGGTAAAAGACCAGTTTTATCTATCCAGCCGGAGAAATCGTTTTCCTGGTATACGCCGATCATTTCATATCCATACATCAGGCCGATCGACTGGTTGACCATAATTCGGCCGACAACATTTTGCTTGATATATGAGGTACTCCATGAACCGGCACCTACAGGGGCTACCGACAGATTGTCTCCTATAATCAATACTTTATTCCTGTTTAAACTAAGGGTTAAGCTGCTGTTCCAGCTAAAATTATCAGCAACAATATTTTTTGTATTTAAAGCCAGTTCAACCCCTTTATTGCTAATCTTCCCCAGGTTTTGCCATTGTGTTTTAAACCCGGACTGTGCGGGAATAATGGCATTGTACAACATGTCCGTTGTTATTTTATTATAAACGTCGAACGTGATATCTAATCTTTTGTTTAAAACAGAGATATCTAAACCTGCGTTGTACTGCACCGTTGTTTCCCATTTCAAATTAGGGTTTGGCAGGGATACCGGTACCAGGCCAAACTGGTCTCCATAAAATGAATTGCCCATCCTTGCCATGTACTGAAATTCAGGGATATTTGAATTTCCGGTTTGTCCATAACTCAATCGCAATTTCAAATTATCAAACAGCGTTTGTTTTTTCATAAAGTTTTCTTCAGAAATCCGCCAGCCAAAAGCCATTGAAGGGAAGTAACCATATCTATTGTTTTCTCCAAAACGATCTGAACCATCCAGACGCATACTACCCGTGAGCAGGTATTTTCCTCTGTGATCGTAATTCAACCTACCCAGATACGAGATCCTTTTAGTTTGCCCGGCCCCTGATGTAGCATCTTCCAGCGTAATACCTTTACTGATATCATGAATTCCGGTGGTCTCATCAGAAAAGTTACTTTTAATCATGGAACTGTTTCTATACCCGCTTCCACTCAATTCAAAAACACCCAATGCACTAATTTTTGAGTTATTTTTCAGCATCTTATCGTAACTCAAAGTGTTGATGTTCGACCAGCCCATCCATTCTGTATTGTTAATTGCGGCCCGTCCTTTTAAGTAATACCCCCAGGGTGTATCTTTTCCATAAAATTCATTCACTTTTGAATTTACGATCACACCATTTAACATTGTTCCAACGTACAAGCCCTCTATCAGCTTATAATTTAAGACAATATTAGCGCCTACATTTGGTGTAGAAATATCCCGGTCTATATGTTCCAGGTTTTCTGTTGGTTTTTTCCATCCACCTTGTGTTTGTAACGCAAGAGGGTTCTGAAACACCAGTGGCCGTGATATGATGGCGGCCTGGGTAACTCCGATATTTCCATATCCATCACCCGATTGTACCGCGCCATTATATTTTGAATAGGACCCGTTAAGAGAAAGCGACATGATAAACCTGTTTTTATTGTGATCAAGTCTCAAGCGGGTATTGTATCTTGAATAATCATTATTGACAAACAAACCATCTTCTTTATTATATCCCACGCTTCCAAAAAACTTGGTATACTTAGTTCCACCGGTTACTGACAAATTATGATCTTTCGCATATGCCGTGCGATACATTTCATCCTGCCAGTTGTATTCGGGTAAAGCATAAACATCTCTGGGTACCATTTCGGAGGGCTCTGTTTTTCCTGCATTGGTAAAGAAAAGATAATCATTAAAGTAACCATAGGTAACCCTTTTCCCGTCGGGCATCAATACCCAGTCTTTACGATAGTCAATCCATTCATCTCCATTCAACATTTCCAGTCTTTTTGCCGGATAGGAAATGCCCATACGACCATCATAAGTAACCATAGATTCACCTTCTTTTCCCTGTCTGGTAGTGATAATAATAACTCCATTGGCACCTCTTGATCCATATATTGCTGTAGATGAAGCATCTTTTAAGACCTCAACAGAAACAATATCCGCAGGATTAATGGAGTTCAATGGATCTCTTCTTGAATTTGCCCCGAATTTAGAATTGGCAATAGGTGCCTCACTCTCGTTCACAGGAACTCCATCTATAACAAACAAAGGCCGACTTTCACCAGTCAGGGAATTTGCCCCACGAATGATAATCTTAGATCCTGATCCTGGTTCGCCAGAACCTGAAGTAATTTGGAGACCTGCCACACGCCCCTGCATACTGTTCACGAAGGAGCTTTGTCTGGATTGGTCAAAAACATCTGCTTTAACTGTTGAAACCGATCCGGTAAGGTCTCTTTTTTTAACACTTCCGTATCCTACTACGACAACCTCATCCAGTTTTAAATGAGCCGGGATCATCATTACATTAATTGTACTGCGTCCGTTAATGCTAATCAGTGTATCCGCAAAACCCACGAAAGAAAACTTCAACGTTCCTTTGCCCGCTTTAATGTTATACCGGCCATTTGCATCGGTTTGTGTAGCAGTTGAAGTTCCATTTAAAAGAACTGTAACTCCTTTTAAGGGTTCGTTACCTATAAGATTAGTAACTACACCGGAAATGACTTCCTGACTTACCTCGTTCAACCTACTGGCTTTTAAAACAATGGTTTTATTTTTAATGGCATAAGAGATATTCTGGCCATCTAATGTTTGATTTAAGACAGTTGACAACGGTGCATTTTTAAAATTCGCGTTGATGGTCTTGTTTTCATCAAATTTTTCCGCAGGCCATACCACATTATAGCCCATTTGCATTCTGATCTCCGCAAATATTTCTTTAATAGTGGTATTCTTCTTAGCAAATGACATAGTTTGGGCATTACCTGCAGCGCTCACCTGCATGATCATTGCTATTAATACTATGGTGGTGACTCGCATAATCAGCAGTAATTTATGGACATACCTTTTGGGTACACCAATTTTATTGGTCTTTTTTTTATACATTTGGTTAGTTTGTTTAATGTGAATACGATCCAATTTTATTGACGTCATCCAGACTTTTAAGCCAGTCGTGTTGCAACCACAACTGGCTTTTTTATGCTATCTGGATAACCTTTTCTAGTAGTTATTCCATCACCATAATGCTCCTTCCTTTTATTTTAAAGTGTGCTAACTCGGTTAATTCTAAAACTTCAAGCACCTCGGTAACCGTACTGAAACGTGATACCGTGCCCCCTAATAATTTCGACTTTAATTTTTCGTCTTCAAATACCACATCCACATCGTACCAGCGGGACAATTTGCGCATGATACTTTCCAGGCTTTCTTTATTAAAGATAAACATGCCATTTTTCCAGTCGATTGCGTCCATTGCATCTACGTTTTTTATAACAATGGTATTGCCGGCTATTGCTTGTTGTCCAGGTCTCAGTACATATGAAGCAGGATTATTCCCTTTTAACTGGCTAATTTTTACTGCTCCTTCCAATAATGTTGTTTTTGCTACCTTTTCGTCCAAATAGCTGTTCACGTTAAAGTGAGTGCCAAGCACCTCAATTTCTTGTCCGTTACTGCGTACCATAAAGGGTTTCATTTTATTTTTAGCTACCTCAAAATAAGCTTCCCCGCTCAACTCAACGCTACGCTGTTTACTTTGATTAAACGATGCGGGGAATTTAAGTTCTGAAGAAGCATTAAGCCAAACTTTGGTGCCGTCAGGTAAAATGATCTGATAAGTACCACCTCGTGGAGTACTTGCTTTCAATTGACCCGAATAAGAAGGAGTAGTTGAATTTTGACGGTCGTTGTTGTTCGTTACCACACTGCCATCGTTATAGGTTAATTTGGAAGCATCTATAACCACACCGCTTTTAACATCGCTTAGCGTAATACTTTTACCATTAGACAAGGTAAGTGTAGCTGTATTTTTACCTGGTTTAATCTCGTTTAAAGCTATCGCCGCCTCTCTCTTCTCGTCGGTTAATAAACGATTGGATTTGTTAAAGAAAAAAACGATTCCGAGGCATAACAACACAGTTGCCGCAGCAGAATAGTATGGCCATAAAGATTTTGTTTTTACTGCCGGACTGATCGCTAAAGTCAGCCCCATCTCCCGCTCAGCCTGCTCAAGTTCCGTCTCAGTTAACTGCGCATGATTAGTTCTGTTTAAGTTCAGGTACCACTGTTCAAATAACAATTTCTCGTCCTCTGTACAATTACCATCTGCATACTTACGCAGCAGTTCTTTAGCTTTTACCTCATTCATTTGGTTTCCCTTATTTATATCTGGTTAAACTATAAGTCGGCCGACTCAGGTCCTGGGGGGATAAGAAATTAAAATATTTTCAAAAACATTGCTAAAAAGGTCATTAAACCTAATTTAACCCGTAATATTCTTAATGCTTTTTTTACCTGATCTTTGACTGTTTGCTCGGAAAGCGACAATTTATCAGCAATTTCTTTATGGCTCATCTGCTCAAAACGACTCATTCTAAAGATCTCCTGCATGCGTGGCGGCAATGCTGAGATCTCTTCTTCAATAATTTCTTTAAGCTGTTTTTCTCTGATCAGGTGGTCCGTGTTGACCTGCTGAGGCTCATCAATGAAAGCTTGTAATGATTGAATATAATGATGCCGTACTTGTTTTCTGGACAGGAAATCAGCAATTTTATAACGAACTGCGACAAAAAGATAACCAATCAGATTATGCTCCGGTAGCGATTGTTCTCTTTTTGCCCATAATGCATAAAAGACTTCTGAGACAATATCCCGGGCATCTTCCCGCTCCCGAAGCTTATTATAGGCATGGCTATAGAGCAATTTATTGTACCTGAAGAATATTTCGGAATAAGCCAATTGATCACCCTTCGCTAACAAAGCAACGAGTTCTAAATCCTGGAAATCATTATAAATATTCTTCATTTGATTAGCCCAATAAAACTAGAGAAATAAAAGGTAATGTTATCTAATTATTTCCTAAAAAAGAATATCTATAATTACACCTATTTTGGTATGAAAATTGGTTTCATATGTGAATTCCATTTTTTATATTGCTTAAGTTTTATCTTTTCTTTTTATGAATTTAAAAGAGCAACGGGAGTTATTACCCGAAATGCTAAAAGTATTTGAGAGTATTCCCAGCTTGTACTTAATCCTTTCAAAGGAATTAACGGTACTTACAGCAAGTGACACCTTTCTTCAAATTACAGCTAAAAACAGAAAAGATATCCAGGGTAAGTACGTCTTTGATATTTTCCCTATTGATGAAAATATAGAAGACTCAGTAGCAATAAGAACCTCACTCTCTAAGGTAGTTCAAACTAAGTTACCAGATCAATTACCGATAGGTAGATATGACTTGCCTGATCCTGAAAGCAGTGATAAAATCAAAACACATTACTGGCACTCGCTTAATACACCAATACTTGATTCAAGTGGAGAAATTCTTTACATTATACACTCTACACGAGAGCTTACTGCACAGGTAACTGCCGAAAAAGAATTAAAAATCAGTCTTGAAAAACAAATTCAGGAAGCTTCAAAAGCAGCGCAACTGAGCAAAAGACTGGAAAAGCTCTTCGCTGATTTACCTGCAAGAATAGCGATCTTATCCGGCGCCAATTTTGTTTACGAATATATCAACCCTGTTTATCATCAGCACTTCGGATATCGTGATCTTATTGGCAAAACTTTTCTGGAAGCTCTGCCTGAATTGGCCGGCCATCCGATTATAGCTGAGCTAAAGAAAGTGTATGAAACAGGAGTAACATTTGAAGGTAAGGAAATCTGTATTCCACTTACGAATGTTGAAGGCGAACCACCGGTTGACCGATATTTCAACATCATGTACCAAGCCAGGTTAGATGAAGATGGCGCGGTAAATGGAATTTTAACTTTTGCTTATGACATCACTGAATTGGTAAACGCCAGGAAACTAGAAGAGGAGCAATATAAAAAAGACGAGTTCCTTTCCATTGCCAGTCATGAACTGAAAACCCCGTTAACGAGTATAAAAGCATTTAATCAATTGATGCAACGCACGGATGATATCAATAAACTAAAGAGTTTCGTCTTAAAATCTGCAGGTAATATTTTGCGGCTTGACAAACTTATTGGTGATTTATTGGATGTAACCAAAATAAATGCGGGTAAAATGCAATACAACATGCATTTTTTTGACTTTGATGAGATGTTGCAACAGACTATTGAAAACGTACAACACACAGCAATTACCCATCAAATTATATTGGAACATCATGAACCTGCAAGCTTTGTTGGTGACCGGATAAGGATAGAACAAGTTGTCAGTAATTTCCTCACTAACGCCATTAAGTATTCACCTGGTGCAAATCGTGTCATCGTAAATTCCCGAATCAAAAACGAACATATAGTTGTCTCCATTCAAGACTTCGGTATTGGAATTGATGTTCAGGATATGGAACATCTATTCGAACGTTATTACCGCATCCACAATTCTTCAATGCAATTTGAAGGTCTGGGACTTGGTTTATTTATTTCTTCGGAAATATTAAACAGACATAACGGAGAGTTTTGGATTGAAAGCGAGCCTGATCAGGGATCCACTTTTTATTTCAGATTGCCCATAAATAAAAAAGCATAGACAAACAAGCACAACAAGCAGAAGTCATTACTGATTTATAACACGTTAGCATTATAAAAACACTAAATTTAATACACTTATCTTTATAATTTTAGTAAATTGGATAACATTTAAATCGAAACTCATGCTTAGAAAAACAATGATCGCCGGTATCGCATTTTTTATGCTTTCTTGTGGCAATTCAAAAAATGAAGAAAAAAGTTCAGAATCAAGTAGCATAATTGATAATGTCAGCAACCTGAACAAAGTTGCTGGTTCTGCAAACAAGATTGAAGAAACAACCAACAAACTAAAGAAACTGACACCATTAACAAATGACGAGCTTAAAGCCGTTGTTCCTGAGACTTTAAATGGACTGAAAAGAAAGAGTTTTTCTGCCGGGGGTTTAGCCGTAACGGGCTTAAGTTCTATTGATGCAGAGTATGGAGATGATACTAAATATGTAAAAATTGGTATCATGGATGGTGCCGGAGAAGCCGGAAGCGCGATTGTTTCTTTAATGGCATTGACATTAAGTATGGACACAGAATCAGAATCTAATGGAACTAAGACTAAAACTGCCGAAATCAACGGAATCCGCTCCATAACAGAAGATACTAAATCAGATAGTTCTGTTAACTCATCCATTAAGTTTATTTACAAAGACAGGTATTCTGTTAGTGTGGATGGAACAGGCTATAGCTTGCAGGAACTGGAAGCTTTTGTGAAAGAACTGAACCTGAGCGCATTAAAATAATTTCGATAATCAGTCGTAATAAAAATGGCCATTGCATAGTTGCAATGGCCATTTTTATTACGACTGAAACTTCAGAATTTTCTTTTCATGATGGTAACATCTGCTGGCACCAACAAACAAATTGCACAATACAGCAAATAAACTGCAATATTTTGCATATATTTGCAGCATTATACAATAATACGTCTTATGTTAGCAAAAACCCTTAAAGCCAGAAACGCAACTAAAGCAATCTTCTTAGTCTGTGGATTAGGCATATCCAGTTGGGCACCAATGGTCCCCTATGCAAAAGATCGCCTGGGGCTTAACAACGCAGATCTTGGACTTTTGCTGTTATTACTTGGCGCAGGTGCGATTGCCATGATGCCTGTAAGTGGAGTCCTTGCACACCGTTATGGAACGCGCATTGTGATAAGATATGCTGCAATAATCATGGCACTTATAATTCCTTTACTTATAATCATCAATTCTCCAATTTGGATGGGGCTTGCTATTTTTATTTTTGGCGGTGCTGTCGGCACAGTAGATGTAGCGATGAATGCGCAAGGTGTTCAGGTTCAAAATAGCTCAAAAAAACCAATCATGTCTTCTCTTCATGGCTTATTTAGTGTTGGAGGGCTGTTCGGGTCGCTAGGTCTTGGTTTTCTGATGAAACTAGGTCTTAGTCCAATTACTGCTGCTATAAGCATATCAGTTATGCTTATAGCGATTGTGCTTTGGAATTACCAATACCTCTTTGACGTACATACAGAAAAAGAATTGATCAAAGAATTTGCGAATGAACCAGTGACAAAAAAAATAAACGGTGTTTCCTGGTTGAAGGGAAGTGTTATATTTTTAGGTTTGATGTGTTTTTCTGTTTTTCTTTCTGAGGGAGCTATGCTGGATTGGAGTGCAATATTTCTTACGGAGAATAAAGGTATTAATCCGGAACTCGCTGGCGTAGGCTATGCCGCTTTCTCCATTGCTATGGCTACCATGCGTCTGCTTGGAGATAAAATCGTATCTCATCTAAGTGGAAAAACAGTAGTCATTGGTGGGTCAATCATTGCGGCCTCAGGTATTTTCTTAGCTATTCTTACCCCATGGCTGCTTACCTCGCTTATCGGGTTTATACTTTTAGGAATTGGAGCAGCCAATATTGTTCCGGTTTTCTTTAGTGAAGGTGGAAGACTTAAGAATATACCGGCAACCATTTCTATTCCGGTAATCAGTACAATGGGGTATGCCGGTCAGTTAGCTGGTCCGGCGTTGTTAGGTTTTATAGCTTATCACTTTTCTTTAAATGGAGCCTTCGCTTTTATTGGCGGATTGTTGGTCATGGTTGCTATTGCTTATGGATTAAGAAGAAATGACTAACCAGGTAACAAAACAATAATATCCAGCTACAATTTATAATTACAACTGGATATTATTGCTAAATCATTTCTGTTATTATGAAAACAGAAATGATTTAGGACTGTTAATTGATTGAAAAGCTATAAGTTGCCCCTTTCCAGGTAGCTGCATAATCTTTATCATGATGTTTACCAGGAGTTTTATCTGTATGAGTTATTTCAACTACATACGTTCCAGGCCATAAAGGAACGAATTCAAAAGCTCCGTTTTCATCAGTATAAAATTCTTTAGACCATCCTGTCGGCGAAAAAACAGTTACTGCTTTTTTACTTGCCGCAGCCTCTTTAAGGAAGGCACTCATTTTGACTGTATTTTTGACTTTTAGAGATGTAACATCATTTACATGTAGTTTAAGTGCATTTGTATTATGTGTAGCAACAGGCGCAACCTTACCGACACTTACACCTGCACTGGATAGGAAATGATACTTAGTGGTCCCACCCAGATCCTTAGCTTCGTGACTTACCGTAATGGTATACGAACCATTTTGTTCCGGCGTAAAACTTCCCTCAAAATAATTCACACCGGGTGTTACTTTCAGCTGCGTTTTCTTGTTATCGGGACCTATCAGCCATAGGTTGAATTCCTTAACATCGGAATACCATGTAGAAACGCTATCGCGTCCCAGATCAGCATATTCACCATAATAAACTTTAACTGTTTGCTTCTGTCCCACCTTGCCTGTAGCCGGTGTTTCAATCCAAAGCGCGTGAGCGAAAACGTTACTCGTCGCTATAGTAAGCAAGACTGTAACAATCGCAAAAGATATTCTTTTCATATTTTTTGTTTTGATAAGGGGTTAGATATATTAATTTAAGACCACTTCTTTTACAACTGATTTTGCAACCGGTTTTTTCAAATCATTTTTATTCCCTTCCTGAGTCGGGTCACGTTGATCAGGTTTACTTTTTTTCTTCTTAAACTTTCGACCATACCAGATCAGGAATCCGGTAATAGGAAGCGAAGCACCGATTAATGAAGCCAGGAATGCCAAAACTTTACCTGGAAACCCAAGTATACTCCCCACATGAATGTCATAGTTCATTTTTCTAAGTTTGGTGGAAAAATTTGCCGTTTCATAATTCGTTGAATACACATCTTCTCTTTTGAGTTCAATTACTGTGTACTGATCAAAAGTATACCCCTGGCTATTGTAAAACTGTCCGGTGTTTGGATATACAGTTATACCAATGGTAGCCTTTGGTTCTGAAGCATCAGGAAAATTGTAATAAAAGCCCTGTGATTTTGGGTGTTTGGCAATCACCTTGTTCCATGCCAGATCCATTGCCCGTTCTGCTGTATAGTGTTTATTGGCTTGCAAGGAGTCTGATTCCAAACGTTTAAATTCGGCGAGTTGTTCTCCCCCTGAGGTTACCCAGTATAAACCCTCGCTATACCATTTGATGCCATATACCATTCCAGTTAGTGCTATCGCCAATAAAAATAATAGAGAATAAAAACCCAGAACATTGTGCAGGTCAAGATTTACACGTTTAAATGAAGCTCCCCATTTGATTTTAAAACTTTTATCACGGGTTGATTTGTTCCATTTTTTCGGATACCACCAGATTAGTCCCGTAATCAGTAAGATTACAAAAACCATTGTACCATAATTTACAATTGGTCTTCCAATTTCATAAGGCATCCACAGAAATCGATGGCCATTTAAAACGAACCTAAAGAAATCTGTTTCACCTTTTTTACGTACTTCTTTGCTGATAACCTCTCCGGTATAAGGATTGATTTTGAGCGTAACCCCACCACCTCGTCTTCCACCGCCCCGGGCTCCTTTTTCCTTTTTTTCTATCTTATTTTTCAGATTCAGGTTTATGGCACGCCCTTGCTGATAATTGGCATAAGCCGGTAGTTTATCTGGATAATCCCTGGCTACAATAGCAGATAGTTGGCCAGGTGTAACCACAGACTTATTCTGCTTTTCAACCTTGGTCTCTGGTTCCAGCATTCCGTTAATTTCTTCATTAAAAACCCAGATACATCCTGTAAGACAAACAATTAAAACAATGACACCAGAAATAAGACCCAGCCAGAGGTGAAGCCATTTGTTTATCCTTGTAAAAAGAGAGTCCTTGCTCTTTTTCTTAGGCAGTAAAGTTTTATTTCCGGTAATCATTGTTTTAATATTTAAGGGTCTTTTTGAATGGGTTATTTAAAATGTCTAATAAGTTATTGCAGGTGCTGGATAGCGGTGATCTTACCACCTTCAACTTTTAGGCCTTGTGTAGCCGTTGCATTAGATGCATCGATTTTATATACGTAAGTAGCTCCACTTACCAAATTCACACCAACATAGCCCGTTTTTCCATCTTTAGGACTATAGTTGTTAGTCGTTACACTTGAAATAGTACTAACTTCAGGGAATCCTGTTACAGCGGTTACAGTTTTGGCTACCACATCAACTATAGCCAAACGCTTACCTGTTACATAAGCTCCTTTAGTTGCTTTTGGTTCGATGTTGGCAATGAATTTATTTTGACCAATATATAGCCAGTCTGTAATTACATAACCGTTAGAAGCAGTTTCAAAGTTCATAAAATAAGTCTGGTCAAATTCTGTAGTACCAGCTTTGATACGGGTAATTGCAGAAGGTTTTGTTGAGGTTAACTTAGAGTCAGTTAATACATCTGGAGTCTCAGTGTTATCATCAACAGCAACCGAAGATGAAAATGCGTAAACATCGCCATTTTCAATCAGGCCAAGACCATCCGTGAAATATCTGCCAATAAAGCTCGTTCTAGTGTCTTTAATTGTTTTTTCATACTGCATACCCGGGTAAGAAAATACGGCGATCCCTGCCTCATCTGGAAATTTAGTCCAGAAGTTTCTTCCGGTAATAGAAAAGAATGGCGCAAACACTTTGTTTCCTACCTGCTTAATCCAGCTGAGGTGAGCAATTTCCCCGTTACCACTTGGCGTTATCGCGTCTGCGGTACCTTCAGCAACCTGAATATTAGTCGTAGTATTCACGCGATACCAGCTGTAAACAGTCGGCGTACCAGCAGCAGCGATCGTCCTTGGAACCCTAACCATCAGAATGTCGTCATTTACCGGTGCAAAAGCATGTACCGTCGCCGATGTAAAATCATTCAACTCCTTTAATTTACCATCGTTTATACCATAAACGGTTACTGCGCCAGGACTGCCCTGACCATAAAGCATGCTAAAGAACTTGTTATTGGCAGTTACATAATACCTGTAGGTACCGTCCTGTTCTACACCGTTACCGATGATGGATACTGCGCCACTTTCCAGACTGCTCGCTGTAAGCAGGTAATCGGCTACACCAGCAATCGCTGTTGGTGTAACGGCTATAATATAATTTCCAGGATTTTCCGGAATTACTTCCCTATCAGATTTTTTGTCGCACGAACTTAAAACTCCTACAAATGCCAGAGCTAGAAGCGTTTTGGTAATTGTTGTTTTCATATTGATTTTTAAAAAGATTATGTTGTAATTATTGTTGTGACTTATTAATGAAGTATCTAAAATTCAAATAGAATCCGCGACCGGGCTTTTGCAAAGCAAAATTGTCAAACACCGGCTTGTCTGCAAGATTTCTAGCTTCCATGGAAATGTTATATCGGCCATTTTTCATGCTGTAAACGAAATTCACATCATGTTGCAATTGCGTAGGAATACCTTTTTTAGTTTCTGATGTAGGATTTCCAAAACTTGGCCAAACGAGCCAAAATGATTCTACGTATATAAGATTATAACCGACAGTCAGGTTATTCCCTTTTTTGAATATATTCCTGAAAGAAGCAGATACATCTGTATTACCAAACAGGTAAGGGATATTAGGCATCTGATCGAGATAGGTAAAGCTTACTCCCGGATAATACTGTTTCAAATCAGCATCCCAGTCATGCTTTTGAAGATTTCTCAGCATTTGATAGCTTACAGTGGCACCTGCACTTAACCAGTTTTTATAGGAATACCTGATCTCAGTATCAAACCCGGTAGTACGTACACCGTCTCGGTTATCAGAAATTGTATTGTTCTGCCGTGGACTCGTGCCACCGAACATCCTACTCCATATAAAGTCCTGAGAATATCTGTAAATAGCATTAGCAGTGATGGAAAACCTATTAACTTCATTTACTTTGAATCCATATATTACCCCCAAATTGAAATTATCACTTTTTTCCGGCTTCAATAATGGATTAGGTTCCTCATTTTCCAGGTTACCAAATATTTCGTTTGCTTCTGGCATCCGGTTAGTCAATTCATATGAAGCTTTAATTTGTAAGTCAGGTTTGATGTAGTATGACAGGGCTGTACCATATCCCAATTTATGATCTGTTTTTTTTTGCTTTAAGCTACCTACTTCGCTCTTTAACATAATGTACTTTCCGAAAACGTTAAGACTCCATTTGCTGTCTACAGCATAGGAATACCCGAAACCAAGCACATTCTTATCCATTTTTTTTGCCGGATCCAGTACATTGTTCTCCGGGAATAACAAATTATTGCTTTTCCTGTCGAAAGTAGAAAATACGTTGTTGACTGCTACCGACTGGTGCTCTGTGAGTTTATAACTCAGCATAGCCGTAGCCAGTCCATTGTTGTTTCTATACTCAATATGGCCACCGCCATCACGTTCACCCATCGTTACCTTAGGATCACGGATACCATCCCAGTCATACTTCGCTCTTGCTGTATCTACTGTAGTCTCGTATCCCAGATTATAATTTGCATTTAAGGTTATATCCAGTCCCGGAATTAAATCTGTTTTTTTGTATTTCAGTGATGGCATCACGATATTTCCGCGCCTGTGTAATTGTCCAAATACAGATTCAGGTCTGGCAGCAGTCTGCATTTCCTTATAGTTTTGTCCAAGGGTCATACCAATTAACAAGTTGTCTGCCCAGGATTTGCCTATAACGCCGACATTCGCAATTAAAGTTTCATTGTGATAAGTGTCGTGAAAACGCTTTACTGTAGCTGCCTTTTTCTCAGGAACCATATTATTCTGTAACAAGGTTTTCAGGTTTGTTTTATAATTGTTATCAGAATAGTTCTGGAAGGCACTAAGCTGTACCGTAAATCCGCTCTCCGATGTAGCTGCGGCATTTAACACGCTACGATGTGTATTAAATGACCCATAAGAATATGAGGCATCCACATAGTTCCGATGTCGGTTGCCAGTAACGATGTTAATGGCGCCACCTAAAGCATCAGAGCCTAACCACATTGGAACTACTCCCTTATATACCTCCACGCGTTCGGCAACATTGATTGGGATATTATTGATCTGAAAAGAAGATCCCATGTTATCCATCGGGATACCATCGATAAAGTAACGGATATGCCTGCCTGAGAAACCATTTAATGATACATTAAAATTGGATCCTACACCTCCAGACTCTCTTACCCGAACACCTGCAACACGATCTAATGCACCCGAGATATCCAAGGTAGTATTGTAGAGTTTAGTCGCATCTATCGCAGTCACATTAAATGCTTGTCTATTCACCTCCTGAGGCTTTGTGCGACCTATCACGCTAACTGTTTCCATTTGCTGGACGTTCTCAGTCAGTGTAAAATTTATGCCACCGTTTTCACCGGTAACGAGTTTAATCTCCCTTTTCTGTGATTTAAACCCAACAGCGTTTACCTGCACAATATAAATGGCTGATTTTACGTTCCTAATCACATAATTCCCATTATGATCAGAAACCGCTCCATACTTGGAATTTTGAAGTTTAATAGTGGCAGCAACAATTGGTTCACCTGCACTGCCGGTCAGCCTTCCACTTAGGTTGGCTTGCTCTGTTTGAGCTTTGGAAAAAAAAACGTTGGTACATAATATACCCAATAGCAAAAAATTCTTAATTTGCATGACTTTTAACTACGATTAAAGGTGAGCCGGCATTGCCGGTTAGCCACACGGGTCCTAAGCCGTGTGGCATTTTTTTTATGATGCAAATATATAGTTATTTAGAACAAGTCCAAATAAAGAATGTGTATTTTAATTTACACCTTAGCTTTCCCACGCTTCCACCAGATCAAAAAGCCTGTAATTGGCAGGCCCGCAGCGATTAACCCTGCAAAAAATGCAAGTATTTTTCCTGTAATTCCAAGTACGCTTCCGGTATGGAGATCATAATTCATAGCGATAAGTTTAGCCCCTGTTGATAGCATTCCGAACTCGGCTCCTTTCTGCAGCAGCTTTCCATTGTATCGATCGAACTTGTATTGCACCCTACGGTATAAACGCATTTCATCCTGATAAGCGGAAACGTTCACCGTTCCACTTTTAGCAGAGGGAAAACTATATAAAAAGTAAGCCGTTTCGGGTGAAGCTTTAATGGCCTGACCAAGAATCTGATCGGCTGGCATTACAGTAGCTACCTGTGTAGTATCGGATAGTATTTTTGTTTTTTTCTCTGTCGTCAATTCAAAAGACCACATTAAACCGGTCAAAGAAATGATCATCAACAATATAAATGTGTAAAAACCTGATACATTATGAAGGTCATAATTCAGACGTTTAAACTTTGCATCCCATTTGATTTTAAAGCTTTTCTTCAGCTGCTTAGCTTTCCATTTTTTTGGCCACCACAAAACCAAGCCTGAAAGCAATAAAATAACAAAACATACGACAGACCAGCGTACAATAAAGTGTCCTACGGTATCACCCAGCAATAGATTCATGTGCAATGCCAACACCACAGTAAAAAATTCTTTTTTGGCATTTTCTTTAAACACCACCTCTCCTGTATAAGGGTTCAGGTAAACCTTTTTATAATATTGATAATAGTTCCAATAACCAAATGCGGTTTTATCTACCTTCATTGACCGGAACATATAGGTGTGTCCTGGTGTTTGCGAAAGTTCTGCCCGAGAGATTTTACGATCTTTCCCAATAGCCTTTTCAGCAATTGGGATCAACTGGCTCAAAGGCAAACGTACTGCTCCTTTAGGGATATTTACGTGTAGACGATCTTTGTAAATCAGCGCCTTTATTTCGTCCTGAAATGCATATACTGCACCGGTAATCCCCAATATAAACACCACCAGCCCGGATATTAATCCGAGCCAGAGGTGAATTTGTCCAATGATTTTTTTAAGATTCAATGTTAAAATTTAAACGTTAAGCTTGCCGCAATGGTTCTTGGCATTTGTGGAGTCAATACACCTTGTCCTGCGAAATAAAATTCGTCAGCTAAGTTATCAACTTTAATACCCAGTCTGTACTGAGGTTTATCATAAAATATGGTTGCCGTTGCCATTATATATGATGGTAAGGTGAATACACCTGTAGTTGCATGGTTCGCCGTTTTATGCTCACCAATATAATTGATACCGGCACCCAGCCCCAAACCTTTCAACTCACCACGGGGAATTGCGTAACTAATCCAGGAATTTACCAATGTTGCAGGTCCCGCTGATGCCGGCCTACGACCCTGCAAAGCAGGAAGACCTTTTATCAGCTTGCTATCGTTATAGCTATATCCGGCAATAATATTCAGTCCTTCAAACGGATTACTGATCAGCTCCAGTTCTATGCCTTTACTTTTCTGCGTACCATCTTGCACGGTAATATTGTAATTTGCCCCGTTTACATTTATCGCTTCAGTACGTGTCATGTTCTCCACCTCAATATCATAAGCACTAGCGGTAAAGCTGAGTCTACCTTCAAACAATTCCATCTTAACCCCTGCTTCAAACTGATTGGCATGTTGAGGTTTGAATGTACCTGAAACCTCTGATCCCTTTGGCTGTGTAACAGGTGGCACATAACTAAAGCCATTCATGTAATTACCAAACAGAGAAACCTTGTCTTTTAATACCTGGTATACTACTCCCAGCTTGGGCGAGACGGCAGTTTGCAGGTATGAACTGTTCGCAGCCAACTTATTATCAATCTGATTCCATGTACCTTTGTTATGAAAACGGTCTATACGTAAACTCAGCATGGCCAGCAATCTGTCAGTCAGGTTCAATACGTTAGAGGCATAAGCGCTGTAAATATTACTTTTGGTATTGTTCTTTGTAGGTTGAAATTTTGTTGGATCTTTTTTATTAATCGCATCAAGTTGTGCCAATCTCAACTCTACCAGTGAACGTGATAACCTTACATAATAGGCATCAGGTTTTACAGCACTTGTGGTATCAAATGCCAGATAAGGTGAATTGTTGTTATTAATTGTCTGGTTCAGATAATCCACCCCCACCACCAGTCTGTTACGCAGGCCTGCGATTTTAAAATCACCGATAAAATTCTGCTGAATATCAGTGGCTGTATTTACAGAATTTTGCAGGGAGATGTTGCGTTCCAGCATATCGTCAGTGTAAGACAAGCGGACAAACTGGTATTGATAAAACCCGTCAGATTTGCGTGTATTACTTGAATAAATGGTTTGTGAAGTCCATTGTGCCGACATCTTATAAGTAGCCTGTGCTCTTACATTTACCGTTGGATTTCTCATGGTAATATCATTACTAGTAAATGAACGTTTCCAGTCATAATTTAACTCCTTAGGTGTTGTCGCAAAAAAATTACGCGAACGATTTAAAAAAACCGAAGGAGAACTTGTTCCTTCCATTTCGTAGAAACTGGCATTCAAACTCAGCGTTAACCTTTCATTTGCTCTATATTCAAATGCCGGGGCCGCAAAAATTGACTTTTTGAACCCTGCATCCTGAAAGCTATTCTGGTTTTGATAAGCAGCATTCATTCTAAACAAAAGTTTTTTGTCCTTATTAACCGGGCCATACACATCAGCAGAAAGTCTGTTCAAACCATAGCTTCCAGTAGTGTAATTGAGTTCTCCACCCAATGTGTCCACAGGCCTTTTAGTAGCAATATTGATTAAACCGCCAAATGCCACAACAGCACCTCCGTATAAAGTTCCCGAAGGTCCTTTCACCAGTTCCACACGTTCGATATTCACGGGGTCAATCTCTCCATTAGTCTGTGAAGGTACACCGTCAACCAGCGAGGCTTCAGTGCGAAAACCGCGCATACTGTAAGAAGAAGCACCATCTGCATTGATTCCTCTGGTACCTTGTATTTTATATATTCCGGGACTGTTTTTTAACGACATGCTAAACTCAGTTACCATTTGTTCAGTAAGTAAAGCCTTTGGTATCGTTGTATAAATCTGCGGATTCTCCAGATTACCTAAAGGCATTTTAGCCGCGGTAGTTGTTTTCTTTACCGCAAATTTATTAGTACAGCCACCATTTACCACTACCTCTTCCAGTTGATCATTGCTTTCTACCAGTACAAAATCAACAGAAACTGTTTCACCCGCAAGTACAGTTACTTCCTTTTGCTGAACACCAAGTCCTACAAAACTGGCCACAAGCTTATACGCTCCGGCTTCCAGATCTTTCAGTAAATAATTTCCCCTGGCATCTACCTGTGCACTCTTTACACCTTTAATGCCTACCGTAACAAACTCAGCGGGTTTTCCATCATTCGTTCTCACTTTACCTTTGATGCTACCTTTAATACCGGAGGTTTGTATAGTTATCTGTGTACCGTTTACACTCAATCCCTTAAGCTGGGTACCAAGCAATTCCGCTAAGGCATCTTTCAAAGATTTATCTTTGAAATTCACATTCACTCGCTTTTGTACATTCAGTTGAGTACTGCTATACGAAAAACGCACTCCTGCAGCATCGCCCACAGCTTTGAGTACATCAGCAACACTAACATTGCTCAACTGAAGCGTTACCGGTTTTTCCAGTATTGGGTTTTGCTGCGCATAGCTGCTAAGCGGCAGATACAGCACAAAACAGATTAAAAGCAGAAATTTTACGAATTGTTTCTTTTGGGTACATCCTTTGTACATACTTTTGTTTGTTGTTAAATTAATGATGAATTGATTTTTCAATAACCCGGTGTGAAGTTTGCCGACTGAAACCGGGTTTATTTTTATAATTGGTTTGAGATGATCAATAGAGTATATAATTATTTCTCTCCTGCCTGTAACTGAACTTTACCGCGAAGCCTATACTTTCCAACACCTGTTTCAAAGTTGGATTACTAAAATTACCTGTGTAACGTTCTCTAAGTAATGCAGGACGGCTGATCGTAATATTCACATTGTACCAGCTTTCAAGAATTCTGACAGCCTCTTCCAGGGTTACATTATCCAGCAGCAACTCATTGTTTTTCCAGGCTATATATTTACTTGTGTATACATCTTCAGCTTTCATAATTGCCTCTGATGATACATTTTCAAAAACACCGCGTTTATTAGCCGTCAAAATCAATCCTTGTTTATCGGAATTCTCTGAAAATTGGACCTTACCTTCCACTACAACTACCGAAGTAGTTTTTTCGGCAGTTAATGCCCTTAAGTTGAATTTAGTACCCAGTACCTGAATTTTTGTATTTGCGGTATGGATGATAAACGGCTTTGACGGATCCTTTGCCACACTAAAATAAGCTTCCCCACTAAATTCCAGTTTTCTAAACGTCCCTCTAAAACTTTCAGGAAATCGTAAAACACTTTCTGAATTCAACCATGCCACCGTCCCATCTGGCAAGGTTACACTTAGTTTCTGTCCCTTAACTGTCTTTATTTCTTTATAAACTATTGTGTTATTTTTTGGGAAATTATTCCTCCCAATTGTATGAATGTAATAGAAAGTTGCAAGTCCCAGCAAGAACACGGCGCATGCTGCAAGCTGCCAGATCATCCTGTAATTCCGCAATTTAACAATACGGGCAGGCATGGTCTCAATAAGTATCTGGTAACGGTTCGACAACCTCTTCCAGCCTTTATTCTGCAGAATGGCTAAATCTGTTTTTTCGGGAAAGCTCATTTCCACCTCATCCGATTCCAGCCATTGTTCAACATTATACTGCTCTTCAGGGCTACACTGCCCGAGGTGATAACGCTCAATAAGTTCTTTAGTAATCTGCATATATTGAAGGCATCACTATGACGCCTATATAAACTAAGCCGGATAAATCAGTTTTTTCCCTAGGCCTGAATTCAAAAAAAATGAATTATTTTCCAACTACCTGAATTCCTGCAAATTACTCCTCAAAAAACTAATAGCTTTATACAAGTGGTATTCCACAGTTTTTTCTGAAATAACCAATGCGACGCCAATCGCTTTATTGTTCATCCCCTGTTCCTGACTTAAGCGATATACTTCACGACATCGGCAAGGTAGTTCCTCTACCAACAAGCTCAGGTTTCCATTTAATTCGCTAAACAAGACATGTTCCTCTGTACAGTTTCTTGAACAAGAAAAATTTTGTAAAGCGCACTTGATGTGTTCCCTATGGCTATTGCTGGTACGCAGATATTCAAAGGCTTCCAGCTTAGCTGCCCGGTTTAAATATTGTTCAATAGTAGTTTTAATAGTGATTTTCTCTCTACGTTCCCAGAGGGAGGCAAACAAATCCTGGCAAATCTCTTCAGCAATTTCTTCATCACGGGTGTAATGAAATATAATGCCAAACACACTTTTCCAGCAATTTCTGTAAATATGGGCGAAATCTTGCTCGTTCATCAGTTGAACAGCAAGGGGAGCGTTTGGGTCTTGATTTGAAGGAGATCCTGGCACTTCGTTAAATTTGTTCAAAGCTAAACAATTAACTGGAATCAATCTAAATAAAGCAACAATTTTAATTGTCGCTCTTTAATTTTTCTTAACCTAAATAGTAAAAACCACCCTTAAAACTAATTAAAGGTGGTTATGCGTACTTCTAAATATACAATTAACAAAAGTTTTAAAATGCCTTTGCAAATTCCGCAGCAAAATCTTCCAACTTGATTTTTCCAAACGAAGAAGGTTTATTGTTAAAATAGTGCTCGTATAATCTGCCACTTCTGGTCGCATCACCCATTTCCACATAGCTTTTAGCCATCACCTCAGGAAGTCCGGCCTGTAACATACCTTGTAAAGCATCTTCATCATTAAACTCTACCCATGGAAGTTCTGGCTTACCAATCGCTTTGCCCAATACACTTGCCACGTTTCCAGCAGTACTTTCATCACTGGCGATATATCTTATACTCTTGCCAGTAAATACCTGTTGCAATTCTTCTGCTGCTACGGCGGCTATGTCAATGGGATGTACCAATACGAGTGGTGTTTCCGCACTATAATTCGAGCCCAAAATACCAGCATGTTTAATCATATCGATATTTCCATAGAAATTGATGTAGAAAAATGCAGGACGCAAGTGTTTAATCGCTACACCATCCAGTTCAGCATAAATTTGCTCTACATCATGCAATCCCGAGATAGGTCCTGTACCGCCATCTAAATGTGCTCCTATGCTGCTGAGGTTAACGACCTGTTTAACACCAGAAGCTTTAATGGCCTCAGCATATTTTTTACCTGTACCGGAAATAAATTCCCTGATATTTGAAGCCCCAAAATTGGGTGGAACCATGGTATAGATGGCATCTTTTCCTGAAAAAGCTTCGGTTAAAAAAGCTACATCTTCTACAGAGCCAATAGCTGCTGTTGCGCCAAGTTCTTCTATAGCTTTAATCTTATCTGCACTGCTACTGATGATAGTAACCTGATGCCCGGCTGCAATTAAAATTTCTGCCAATGGCTTACTGATATTTCCTAGTGATCCTGTGATTGTAAAATTCATAACTTTATATTTTAAAATGTTGAATACAAAGGTATATTTGCACTTACTTTTATACAAGTACTTACCCCAAAGTATGTAACATGACAGCCATTAAAGAAAGCTCAACCCGTAATTTCAACAAGCAGACAACTGCTATATCCTGCCCCGTTACTTATGTAATGAACAAAATCGGAGGGCATTGGAAGCCAATTATTTTATATCACCTCTCAAACGGGCCAAAACGCTACAGTGAATTGAAACGGGCAATTCCTCAGATCACTGAAAAAATGCTCATCCAGCATTTAAAACAATTACAGGAAGATGACCTCGTGCTTAGAACTGCCGAACCTGTGGTCCCTCCTTTTGTCACCTATTCGGTGACTTCCGCAGGTACAAAGCTACAACCGGTTTTAAATGCAATGGCCATCTGGGGTCTGGAGGACATGGAACAAAGAATTAATGGTCCGAAGAAATAATATATTATAATTAAAAAATAAGTAATTTGAATTTTCAAATTATAAATATTTATGGGATACAATAGAAGAGATTTTATAGGAGCAGGCATGATCGCGACAACAGCCTCATTTTTGACATCAATGAACGCATTTGCTCTCCCAAACATCATTTCAAAAAAAGCAGCTGAAGGTTTTGCTTTAAAAATCATGGCTCCTTACTGGGGATTTCAAGGTTCTGTAACTGATTTTTGCAAAAAAGCGAAACAAGATGGATATGATGGGATAGAGATCCTATGGTCAGCCCAAATCGCTGATGAGTTGTTTAATGCACTGAAACAATATAAATTAGAAGTTGGCTTTCTTTGCAGAGGCGATGAACCCGTTCCCGCAACTCATTTCGCAACGTTTCAAAAGGTACTAAAAGAAGCTATTGAGCATAAATACCAGAAACCACTGTACATAAATGTGCATTCAGGAAAGGACTTTTTTAAATACGAAGACAACAAAAAGTTTATTGACTTTACTGTTCAATACGCAAAAAAAACAGGGGTTCCCATTTATCATGAGACCCACAGATCACGTATGCTTTATTCGGCTCCCGCCTCTCTACGCTATTTAGAAGAAAACCCTGATTTGAGGATAACACTTGACATTTCCCATTGGTGTAATGTAAGTGAAAGTTTACTTGAAGATCAACCGGCAACAGTTGAACTAGCCATTTCCCGCACAGATCATATTCACTCGAGGGTTGGCCATGAGCAGGGTCCCCAGATTAGTGACCCAAGGGCTCCGGAGTGGCAGACGACGGTTGCAGCTCATTTCGCGTGGTGGGACAAAGTAGTGGCGATTAAAAAACAACAGGGTAAAGTATTGACGATGTTAACTGAATTTGGCCCACCTACTTATATGCCAACTGTCCCTTTTACCAACGTTCCCATTGCCGATCAGTGGGCAATAAACACTTTTATGATGCAAATCTGGAAAAAAAGATACTTGTAAAGAAAACTTTCACTAAATTTAGTCATTATTTAAAGGGCAATGGATATTTTACAAACAGTTTACGATGAATTAATTGGTTTCTTTGGTATTAGCGGTATCATAAAAATGGTACAATCCGGTGACTACGGAGCACTATCAACATTAAGTGGCATACAGAGTGTCATTTGGCCTATTATACCTTTTCTCTTGCTTATAGAAATAATAAGGGCAGTTTTTTATAAACGTTTTAAAATCGACGACTACAAGATACCTTTTCTCGTATTTGTGTTAAATCGTGTTATTTCCAGGTTCATATCAATTGCGGCTGTCGCATTCTGCATCGGCCTACTTCAAAAATGGGCCATTTTCACCACAACGTTTACCTGGTACTGGTTTATTTACGGATACATAGTATGGGAATTTTCTCACTTTATCTATCATTATTTCGGGCATAAAGTTAGAATTTTATGGTGCCTACATTCCACACATCATGCACCGCAACAGATGAACCTTACAGTCAATTTCGCTCATTTCTTTTTGGAAGCCCCTTATGCTGATATAGTTCGTACGTCAATCTGTATATTACTGGGTGTTAATCCGGCATTACTATTTTTCATTATGTTCGTTGATGGTTTCTGGGGATCCTTTATCCATGTCGGGGAGAATATCATTAAAGATGGCAGACTCGGATTTTTAAATAAGATTTTACTTACCCCCTCTCATCATCGGGTCCATCATGCAAAAAACCCGCTATACATGGATACTAATTTTTGCAACCTTTTGAACATATGGGATAAAGTTTTCAAAACTTATCAGGATGAACGAAAAGACATTCATATCGAATATGGTATCACTCGAAAAATGAACCCAAATAGTTTATGGGATGTCTATTTTGGCGAATTTATTTGTTTGGGTAAAGACATGATTGCTGCACCTAATCTCAAAACGGCATTATTGTACATTGTTATGCCTCCGGGATGGAGCCATACAGGTAGCCATCAAACAGCCAAAATAGTGCGCAATTCGTTTATAGCAGAAGAAAATGAAAATAAAGTAGTCAGTATAAATAAAGATCAGGTTAATGAGAATATTTTAGAACCTAATCTGGAGCGCGTTTAAACAAACCTTATACCCCAAAAACCTTTATTCAAATTCTATTATTCTAGGGTGGGATTAAATGTCCCACCATCCCAACCGACATTCTGAACCAGGTTGGGATTCTTATCAATCTCAACTTTATTAATTGGAAAAAAATAATAGGTATTGGGTGTTGACATCACATTTGTACCATTTCCCAAAAGCGGTAACACATTATAAATGAAATCCTCTGGCTTAAGTAAATAAGCCCCGCCATCGGCAGGCTTTTTCCCTTCCCGTAATGTTGCCAGCAAACCATTTTTCCTCATTCCATCTATTATATTTAAGCTCCTTGTTCTTCGTAAATCATCAAAACGCTTCCCCTCAAAAACAAATTCAATTCTACGCTCTCTGTGTATTGCTTTTCTCATATCATCCTTACCCAAGTTAGCCCCAAAGCCATATAGATTGTTTGCGCCCGGATCAATACCTGCCCGTTTACGAATACGCATCAATATATCTAATGCTTCATTAAATTTCCCAGTTTCGTTTGCCGCTTCCGCAAAATTTAATAAAACTTCTGCATAACGAAGTTCTATCCAATCCGTTTCATTATTAGTTACATTTGTTTGTTCCAACGTAGGGTCCATACCTTTTAGCGGATAAAATCCTGTTCTGGGATAATTCTGTCCGGGACCAAACATATCATCTTGATGAGCTACCCCTGCGGCTGTATATTGTTTACGACCAGTTTTACCACTTAGTTCATAAAGTGCTCCATTATATACAATAGACGCATAAAATCTCGGGTCCCTATTCATCCAATAGGTCTGCAGATTGTAAGTGTAAGTCGGCGAAGTTCCGATCTGAAAACCGTCTTTCATTGGATAAGCCTCAATCATTTCCCATATAGGCTGATCTCCACCAGTCGAATTTTTTGATTCACTTAATGGTCTGCAACTATCTTCTCGTCTTCCGTTAGCTTTACTTGTCTTTTTGAATATGACGCTAAATATTGTTTCTTTATTCCCTTTATTATTTTTTGACCAAATACCGGCATAATCAGGATTTAAGTCATATCCCAGAACTGCCAGCTGATCCTTTGCCTGTTTATTTGCCTCATAAGCTTTTGCCCAGTCTGTATTACCATATGGATTTGTCGGATGAAACTGTGGACTAGCTTTATATAGTAAAACCCTACCTAAAAAAGCCAATACTGTGGCCTTATCTATTTTCCCTCTATTATCCCCGGTATATTTATCCGGCAACAAGGTTGCAGCCTTTTGAAGATTCGATTCTATAAAATCAAAACACTCTTTAGTTGAATTTCTTTTAACCCTAAGCTCGTCATTTATCCCTTGTGGTTTATCAATAATTGGCACTCCACCGTGATAAATAACTGTATTAAAGTACAAAAAAGCACTCATAAAATATGCCTGCCCTTTAATAGGGTCTTTAATTGACGCGGATAATCGACCCTTATCTATTTCACTAAGCAAAATATTTATATTCCTTACTGTTGCATAGGGCCATCTTTTAAATGCATCACTACTAGTATTTACCGCATCAACCTCAAGATTACCAAATAATTCATCAGCATTACGGCCGTTATCAACTGGCCAACCACCAAAAACATTGTGATATATATTATTTAAATAAGCCTGTGCCAATTGTGGATCATTCCAAACTTTATTTGGATCAAATGCTGAAACATTTTCTACATCAAGAATTCTCTTACACCCCAATATGGATAAGAGGAAAGCTAAAAGACACACGATATAGTTTATATTTTTCATACTATTTGTATTAAAAGATAATATTTAATCCTCCTGTGAATGTTTTCATAATCGGGTACGAATCCAAAGCCAACTGCTCAGGGTCATGTTCTTCAAAGGCACTTAATGTAAGGAGGTTCGTTCCGGTAAAAAATACCTGAGCTTGTTTGATTCCAATATTATTCATCCATTTCGTAGGAAAACTATAAGAAATGTTAACATTTTTCAACCTTAGATAAGCACCATTTCTAATCCAAAAAGATGAAGGCGCAAAACCTAACTCTTGATATCCCCAATCAATAATTTTAGGATATTTACCATTTGGATTTTCAGCTGACCAGGCATCTGTCCAAAGGCCAAAATAGGGTCTATCAAACTGAAACACTCCACCCTCAACCGTATTTGCGGTAGAAACTATTTTATCATAAGAACTTACACCTTGTAACAGAATCTCAATTTTAATAGCTTTCCACCCTGCGGATAAATACGCACCATAATTGACACGGGGAATCTGATTAGTTGAAAGATAGGTTTCGTCATTTACATCAATTTTCCCGTCAGGCCCCTCAGCATAATTCGCTCCACGAATATCCTTAAATAATAACGCTCCAATCATAGGATCTCTGCCAAACTGCTTAAAACCTTTGATTTTAAGCTCATCAACAACACTTTGATCCCTAATAATCCCTTCAGAAATATACCCCTTCAATCTATTAGCTGGTTGCCCAATTCGACTGCGCCATGTTCCCTGCAGCGCCTCAGGTTCATCATAAACTACCCATTTATCTTTAGCATAGCCTATATTTGCACCAATGGAATAAGAAATGGCTCCAATCTTATTATTATATTCCAAACTAAAATCAAAACCACTTACATCTTTTTTAGCATAATTTACTTGTGGTAGAACCGCGCCTAAAGTACCTGGTAACGTTTGTACTCTTGTTTGAAATATATCTGATATCCTACGCTTAAAATAATCAAACTCCCCATTTAACTTACCTTTAAACATTCCAAAATCAAGCCCAACATCATATGAACTTGTCTTTTCCCAGGTGATGTCTGGATTAGGAAATATTCCCGGTGCTATTCCAAGTTCGTAGTTGTCTCCAAATACATATGAGGAGGCCGAATAATACCTATTTTGCCATTGATAAGCCGGAATACTGCCATCAACAGTACCATCGTTTCCTGTTGTACCGTAAGACCCCCTTAATTTTAGTTCATTAATAAAATTGACATCAAAGAACTTCTCTTTTGATATACGCCAGGCTGCCGATGCCGATGGAAAAAATCCGAAACGATGACCTGGTTCAAATATATAAGATCCGTCTTCTCTGAAGGAAAACTCAGCAATATATTTAGAATCATACTCATAATGTACTCTTCCAATCAGTCCCAATCTTGCATTGGCATTTTCAACGCCAATAAAGTATCTGTCAGAAGCATCTGGCGAAGCCGATATTATTTGATCAATATCGCTTGATATGAGTCTGCCGGCTGAACCCGATAAGACTTTAGAACTACCTTCACTTTGTTCATATATTAAATTACCCGAAATATCATGCTTACCAAAAGTTCGGCTGTAATTCAAGAACCAGTTTAACTGGTATGAATCTGCAAAATTTACGTTTTCAATTACTTTTTCTAAATCATTACTCAAATTGTGAACATTAGGGTTCTCAAGATCCAGACCTACCGGCAAATAGTGCCTGGTGCTTACCCCATCGCTCATAAACTTTATGGGATAAGAAGTATTAAATTTGACGAAAGACTTATTGTTTCTAGTATCAACACTATAATTCCCCATAACACTGGTACTTAAACCAGGAACGAACGAAATTTTTAAATCAATATTTAAAATACCATTTAAGGTGTTATAAATTGTCTTGCGGTACCCCGCATTGTAGATCGTTTCCACAGGATTCCATCCGCCACTTCCGATAGCAGGAAATCCCTCCGGATCTAATCTATCAGTGGCGGTACCATCTAACCTGGCATAAAATGGAAAAAGCCTGGACCAATTGAAGGTGGTTCTATAAAAATCTTGTACTGTTTGACTTTCCTCTTGATCATACGGCCAATAAAACCGATTGAGCTTACGTCTGTAACCACTCAAATTCAAGCCTATTTTTAAGTTCTTAGAAATGCTTGCCTCTACTTTACTTCTAAAATTGTATCTGTCATATTCTGTATTTTTAAAAGAGCTATTTGCTTCATTAACGCCTAGCAACATAAAATATTTAACATCCTCACCTCCACCAAGGACCTCCAGATCATATTGTTGAGCGCTCGGATTTCGCCATATGTAATCCATCAGTTGATACGACTTATCTTTATAATAATCAAAAGCAGGCTGTCCATAAGGTAAAGTACCAACTACCTGGCCTGCTATTTCCTGCTGATGCTTATATTGATTATTCTTAAATATTAATTCGTCTATTGCGTTATATGATGGGATTGGTCTTGTTGTACGATCTGTAGAAACATAAGATTTAAGCGCAAACTCAGCCTTTTGGTTATTCTTACCCGACCTTGTTTTCACCAACAACACACCATTTGCAGCTCTTGAGCCGTAAATGGCTGCGGTCCCTGCATCTTTCAATAAAGTGATCGACTCGACCTCATTTGGATCCAGCAAATCGAAATCTATTCTGGAACCTACGACATTATCAATCACCACCAAAGGGTACGTACCCCCCGTACCTGAACCAACTCCACGAACCAGGATATTCGAGTTCGCACCAACAAATCCGGAATTATTAACAACCTGTGCCCCAGATAAACGACCTGCAAGCAAATTAGATAAACTCGAAGTTGGCGTCAGTTGTATCTCTTTTCCATTAACAGTCGACACAGCCCCCGTAACACTTGTCTTTTTCAGGATTCCGTAGCCAATGGAAATCATCACATCTTCAAGATCAATTAACTTAACAGACATATTAATGACCATATTTTCAGAGATGACCTTGACCTGTTCCGTATTATAGCCCAGAAAAGAAACGATAAGTTCTGCATGCTCATCAACACCACTAATAAAAAAGGCACCAATTGTATCAGTAATGGCTTCCTTTGAGCTTCCCATTATCCTAATTGTAGCTCCAATCAAGGGCTTTCCATTCTCATCTAAAACACGTCCCCCAACATCCTTTGTTGTACCCGAAGAAATACGACCAACGGATATAGGATCTCGTTCCCGGAGAACAATTGTCTTATCCTCAATCGTGTAACTCAATGGTTGATTTTTCAAACTAATTTTAAGCACCATTTCCAGAGGAACATCTTGAAAATCGGCGTCAAAGTTGGTCCTGTTTTTTAGTTTTTTCACGGACCAGATAATACCATATCCGGTTTGTTTGTTAATCTCGTCGAAAAGCTCCGACAATGATACATTTTTCTTTACATAGGTAACCCTTTGCGCAAAATCCCTTAAAGGATTCAGCAGCATGCCAGCCATTAAAAGAATAATAGTTAACTTCATTGTCAACCTCTATTTTATTCATTTTCTATCCTTAACAAGGATGGTTCTTCCCTTAAGTTCAAACGATGCTTCACCCGTAAGTTCGAGCATTTTCAACACCTTAGAAACACTTGTATATTTTGTCATAACTCCCCCAAATTCAATGTTTTTAAGCAATGGAGACTGGAATTCTACATCTACATTATACCATCTTGACACCTTCCGCATAATGCTTTCAAGGGTTTCGGTTTTAAACCTGAAGTCTCCGTTCTTCCATGCTATGATGTATTCCAGATCAGCCGGTATCACTTTTATAACCCCATTTTCATTTATTGCCTGTTGTTTGGGCTTTAACAAAGTACCATTTACATCTACACTTCCTTCAAGGAGGGTAGTTCGTGTTCCGCCTTCATCTTTATAACTGTTGACATTAAAATGAGTTCCATACACAGAAACAACCTGACCATCTGACACCACTCTGAAGGGCTTCTTTTTATCTTTAGCAACTTCAAAATAGGCTTCTCCCGATATGAAAACTCTGCGTTCTTTTGATGGAGAAAAATTAACCGGAAATTTAATCGAAGATGCAGAATTTAGCCACACATGAGAATCGTCAGGTAAAATAACCTGATATTGTTCTCCTCTCGTAGTGCTTAGCGTGTAATATTCCAACGCTGCAGAGTTCTTACTTCCTATTTGTTTATAAATCAATTCCCCCTTTGAATTTTTCTGTACTTCCGCTCCTACTGCTTTCAATAATTCTCCACTAACTGTCGAAGAAAGTAAAATTCTTTTTCCATTGGTTAGCGTTAAAGTAGCCTTACTGTTCCCTGGCCCAATATCATTTCTATTTACTTTTGTAACCTGCTCAGCTGCCCCCCTATCACCTTTAAAATACAGTAATCCAGCACCTACAGCAAAAATAAAAAAGACTGCAGCAGCAATACCTTTCCATAAGCTAAATGTTCCTGACCGCTTCGTACCTATGTCTTCTTTTATCCTGTTAAAAATAGCTTGTCCATGTGCCTCTTCGTTACTTGCATGCGAAGTCGAGACTTCTAAGGGTTCCTCAGTAATTTGATTAAACCAGTGGTCAAACTCATTCTTTTCTTTCTTGGTAAGATTACCCTGAAGATACTTAAGGGCAAGCTCCTCGAGCCTGATCTTATCCGTCGTTTTTTTCATCTTTCTACCTAAATATACATTGATAAGTACCCTGTCTCAGCCAAATGATGCAAAATATATACATTTTAAAGCAGAAAACTAAAAAGGATGGTGTGCAATCCGGCACGAAGTATTTTTTTTGTCCGGACCAGATTAGAATTAACTGCCTTTTCTGACATCCCCATTTCATAAGCAATCTCCTTGTAACTTTGTCCCTCTTCCTTATTTTTACGATAAATCAGGGCACTTTTTTCTGGGAGCTTGTTAATCATTTCCTCGAGGGCAGAACGAAGTTCGTCAAAATCAAGATACTGTTGAGTAGAATCATCCAACAGATCATAAGCCAAGCCATTGTTTTCTTCAGCTAATCTTTTAATTCTTTCTCTGTTTAAAAACTTCAATACCCTGTATTTTATAGATACAATTAAGTAATGTTTAAACTCCGACTTAATATCCAGCTCCGCTCTTCTTTTCCATAGAGACACAAATACATCCTGTACAATATCTTCTGCAACTATCATATCACCCGTTTTTTGAGTAGCATAATAAAGCACCTGTTTCCAATACCGGTTATATATTTCTGCAAATGCATTCTCGTTACCCTCACAAATCAATGCGAGCAACTCCGAATCAGTAAAATCAGGATATGCCTTCATAATAATTATCCCTCGATTTGACTAACAACTTTACCCTTACAATTCCACTAACACAATATCGCTTATAAACGAAATTATAAATTACAAAAAAACATTTATTAAGAATTTTCATCAAAACATTAAACTAATTTGTCAGGTATTCGAAAGATAACGATAATTCTTCTCAATACCTTATCGTAAATTACAAACTGGCAGCCCCCTGAAATATAAAAAAAGAAGCTGTCTCTAAAAGTTAGGAGACAGCTTCTTACAACTAAATAAAATGATATACTTCTTTATAATTCAGGATTGAATGTACCACCCCAGGCAGTATTCTGCTTTAGATTCGGATTTTGATTAATGTAATCCAACGGAATGGGAAAGAAGTAATAAGTATCAGGCACTACCATTGCCGTAGGTCCCGAAGTGATCAATTCCGTAACGGTATACCCAAAATTCTCAGGCAATAGTGAATAGGCAGCTGCGCTACTATTATCCGTTGGAATTAGCTGATCAGCAGTACGTCCGTTGACCGTAGTGGCCATCATACCATATTTGTGTATACCATTTAATTTGGTCGCAAATAAGCGATGACGGCGTAAATCCCAGTAGCGTTTGCCTTCAAAAGCAAATTCTATATACTTTTCATCTAAAATAGCAGTCCGCATCTCCGTACGATTCATTCCTATTTTTAATCCGTACATATTATCCGCCCCAGGTAAAATACCGGCACGTTTTCTTATAGCAATTAAAATGGCTAATGATTCATTACCATGTCCGGTTTCATTTGCACTTTCAGCCAGGTTAAACAAGACTTCCGCGTACCTCATTTCATTCCAATCATAATCACTGGTTGTAGGTGGTGCTGGTAAAGCTAAATTCAAACCTTTAGTAGTAAAAAAACCTGTCCTATAATGATTCTCACCTTGAATTGCAAAGCCAAAAGCATCAAGTGAAGATGCTATATTCTTCATAGTGTATTGACGGCGTCCTGCTTTACCACTTAGCGCAAAAGGAGCTCCATTATAAACTATGGTTTGGGCAAAACGTGGATCTCTATTTAACCAGAAACGTTGTTCATTATAGGTGTATGCAGAAGTAGGATCGGTTATTTTTTTACCGTCTAACATCGGATAGGCTTGCACAAGGGCCCAAATGGGTTGATCACCTCCTGTCGCATTTTTCGATTCTGAAAGCGGACGAACAGCATCATCAGCCCGTAAATTTGTTCTACCGGGATTAAGGCCAATTACCGACAGAATACATTCTTTATTACCTTTTACTGTAAAAACATCGCTGTAACTATCCAATAAGCCATAGCCGTTTGCATCTAAAAAAGTTTTTGCAGCAGTATTCGCCTGATAGGCAGCGGCCCAATATTGATTATCGTACTGGTTGCCGGGATTAAATTGCGGAGATGCTTTGTATAACAAAACCCTTCCTCTAAACGCCTTTACCGTTGCCTGATCTATTCGTCCCCTGTCATTTCCACTGTATTTTGGAGGTAAACCCGCTTCCGCATCATTCAAGTCCCCTTCGATAAAAGTAAAACATTCAGCAGTTGAATTTCTAGATACCTTTAAATCATCATCTAAACCCTGCGCCTCTTTAATAATTGGTACCCCACCATGAAAAACTACGGTTTTAAAATATAAAAATGCACGCAAAAATTTGGCTTGCGCTACTAAATTGGTTTTAGTCGCATCAGGTAAGGTACCTGCAGGAATTGAATTTATAAATATATTTAGCTTTCTAATCTGTACATAAGGCCAAAAAAATCTTGAACTATTTGGTGTAATGGCATTTGCTCCGGTAATGCCACCACTTTCATCCGCAGAATTACCATCGTTTAGAGGCCAGCCTCCAGGTAGCGAAGTCCCATACAAATTAGCTAAATAGGCATTTGATTGTGCAGCATTGTTAAAAACACCATCTGCTGGATACTGACCTAAATTTTCTGCCTCATCCAGAATTTTATTACAACTACTAAAAACTATTGCTATAATAAATGTACATAGCAATGTATATAAATTGAATTTAAAACTTTTCATAATTTTTATAGATTAAAATGTAACATTTAAACCTGCTGTATATGTTTTCATTAAAGGATAAGAATCCAAACGCTCTTGTTCGGGATCGTGCTCTTTAAAGTCTGAAATGACAAAAAGGTTCGTGCCGTTAGCAAATAACCGTACTTTTTGCAAACCAATATGTTTAACCCATTTAGCAGGTAATTCATAACCCAAATCAATGTTCTTCAAACGAATATACCCCCCATTACGGATCCAAAAAGTCGAAGGTCCGCCTCCAACATTCTGATCACCAAATAAATCAGAGGCCATTGGATATTTCGCATTAGGTGTTTCAGGAGTCCAGTAATCTTTAGACCATATTTCAAAATATGGCCTGTCGCCTGTCTGGAATACACCTCCAGATGAAGTATTACCTGTACTCACTATTTTGTCATAGGCAGCTACACCTTGAAACAGTGTAGACAATGAAATCCCTTTCCAGGCTACACGAAAACCAAAGCCGAAATTTATACGTGGAATTGCATTATCAGATAAGAAAGTCACATCATTATCGTCCACTTTACCATCAGGCCCTTCTGAGAAATTTGCGCCTCTGATATCTTTGTATAAAATATAACCCAATTTTGGTTTAAGACCATATTGTGTATAGGTAGATGGTAGTGCATCTAATTGTGCCTGAGTGCGAATTATGCCTAATGATTCCAGGCCAGATATTCTATTGTTAGGTTGGCCAATCACACTCCTCCAGTTGTTTAAATAAGTACCATCGGTATAAGCAGCAGGTTGATCAAAAACATCCCACTGATCTTTCGAATAGCCCATATTCGCAAAAACTGAATAATCTATTTCTCCTTTGGTATCGCTCCAGCCGGCAGAAAATTCAAAACCTTTCCAGGATCTTTCGGCGTAATTTACAGCAGGCAAAGCTGCACCTAAAGTATTAGGCGTAGAAGCTAATCTTGCAATTAAAATATCTGAAGTTTCTTTAGTAAAATACTCTACAGAACCGGTTAACCTATTATTAAAAAGGCCGAAATCTAAACCTATGTTCAGCATTTTTGAGGTAGCCCAGGTTACATTTGGATTAGGTAAAGTACCTGGGGCAAGACCATCAGCCAGACTTGATCCAAAAACAGTACCGCTGGCTTTATTAAAATATTGGGCCCATTGAAATGGAGCAATCGCATCTGATGAAATACCAGCTAAGTCATTACCCGAGGTACCAAAGGATCCACGCAGTTTTAATTCAGATAACCATTTTATATCCTTCATAAAATCTTCCTGACCTAAACGCCAGGCAGCTGAGCCGGAAGGGAAAAAGCCCCATCGAATGCCCGGTGCGAACCTATAATTACCATCTTCACGGAATGAAAATTCTGCTATGTATTTGTCCGCATAACTGTAATTTACCCGTCCAATAACCGAGGAGCGTGTTTCTATACTTTCCCGACCTGAAAAGGTGCTATTAACCGCATCATCCGATGCGTTAAAAAGTTGATCAATATCATTGATAAGGAGCTTTTGGCGCATCCCATTCAAACTTTTAAAATTTGTTCTCGCTTGCTCATAAACAGCCATAGCATTTATGGCATGTTTACCTATAGTTTTATTATAGTTTAAAAACCAATTTAAAGTATAACCATCGCCCAATCCAAATCCTTCCCGAATATTTGGATAATTATTACTCATCGTGTGAATATTAATTTGTGTGGGATTGATTGGCCCCGGAACGTATTTATTATTTGGGCTATTGGGGTTCGATTGAAATTTATAAACCTCATTAAAAACAACAAATGATTTCATGTTATTGTCATTGGCATTATATTGAGCCTGGAGTGCTGTGGATAAGCCCGGCACATATTCACCTAAATCCAAATCAAATTTCAAAATTCCATCAAGCGTACGTAGCTTATTATGAATATAAGCCGGACTGTTGTTTACGGCCCAAACAGGACTCCATGAACCCGCAATAACTGGTAAATCACTGGTATTGGTTGATGGATTTCCAACAGCATCTACATAAAACGGATACAAACGGGTCCAGTTAAAAGTGGCGCGATAAAAATCTCCAACGGTATTACTTGCAGGATCATCATAAGGCCAATACCATCTATTGAAATTACGTTGGTTACCACTAAGGTTTAAGTTAATTTTTATTCTTTCTGATACCTTAGCTGTAATGTCACCACGAAAATTATATCGATTAAAATCTAAATTATTATATGAACCATTTTCGTCATGATAGGCTAAGTTCATATTGTATTGAATGATTTCAGATCCTCCTCTTAGCCCTATATTATGTTCCTGAACACTTGGATTCCGCCAAATGTAATCGTTAATGCTATAACTTTTATCTTTAAAATAATCGAAAAGTTCCTGACCAATGGGTTCAGGGACTCCCTTTCCTCTTGCCACATTATTGTTGTACCTTAATTCTTCGGTGGCGGTAAAATCTTGCTGTGGTTGTGTTGTTTTCGAAAATGAAAAAGAGTTTGAATAATCAAAAGTCGGCTTTTGCACAATACCCTTTTTAGTGGTAACCAAAACAACTCCATCCCCTCCTTTAGAACCGTAAATAGATGCCGTTGCAGCATCTTTTAAAATACTAATACTTTCTACCTCATTCGCATTTAACGCATCAAAATCCGCTTTCGTTTTGATGATCCCATTAATCACATAAAGTGGTTCAACAGAACTACCCCGCACACGAATACTTGAGGCAGCCCCTGCTAAACCCGATGAACCTACAATTGTAGCCCCAGGTAAACGCCCTGCCAATGCATTTGATAAATTACTAACTGGAATACTAGTGATATCAGTTGTTTTAATTGTGCTAATGGCTCCGGTTAGATTTACCTTCTTTTGTGTACCATAACCTACTACAACTATTTCCTCTAGATCTTTATCATCTTCTTCTAGTGTAATCGTCAATACTGTTTTCTCATTTGAAACAGTAAGCTTTTTGGAAGTGTAACCAATAGCACTAAAGGAGATTATATCCCCGGAATTTGCCTCGATTTGAAAATTGCCATTTTGGTCTGTTTGTGCAGAAGCACCCGTGCGATCAACCTTAATACTAATTCCAGGTAACCCAATCCCTTTATTATCGACCACTTTCCCTTTAATAATTGCAAAAGCAGTACTGTGTGTGTGTGTTAACAGTAGATCCAATGTTTCATTGAGATGCACTGTTTTAGGGTCAACATTTTTTTCGTTGTCATTTGCTCTTGATTTTACAAATACCGGGCGGAGTAGTTCGGTTGCTTCTGAAGCAAAACTTCCACTCAATAATGCAAGCATAGAAATAGATGCCCTACTAAAAAGTAAATTTTTAAGTTTCATACATTTGGTTTATTTATTTCTTGGTCTGTTGATTGGTTGTTTGTTTAGTTGGAGTTTTTTCTGGTGCGCTGTCTGTTTCTTGTTTTAATTGTTTATTGGTGATTAATAATTGTTTATTGACTACAATCCACCCTCTGTAGGTGATCAATTATTAACAAGTACCTTAGACGAACCAAATGCTTCAAAAAAAAATCAAAAAATTTTTTATTGTAGAATAACCAAGAAGCCGGGGAGAAAAAGAGAGCGCCAAAACCCAAAAACAAAAAAACCGCCTTTAAAAATAAAGACGGTCGAATAAACTACAAATTTCTTACTTACAACTAAATACCTAGCATCCACCTCACATCAAAAGCATCAGTTACTTCAATTAGTTTTTGGTCATCATAGTTATTTACAAAAACATTTTTTTTATTAGACTCCAGCTTTTCAATAAGCTCTTTTCTATGATAGAAATTTTTACAGTACAAAAAAATAGATATATAATTCCCGAGCTTTCGTCCTTCGTTATGTACCAGGTCCGAACCGTGAATAATTATACTGTCTGAAACTAGCGATCCACTAACAACAGGCATTTCAGCATACCCCTCTATTTCTTTTTCAAAAGTTTCAAATTGCAATAGCCCACCAAAACAGCTTTGGTAAAAGCTAAGTGCCTTTTTACAATTTCCAGAAAATGTTATAAAGATCGCAGTCATTATTTTAACCGTTATGCTGTATTTTATTGTTATACAGATAAGAAACAGCCAGGATACCCAATACCGCCAGCGGCATTAACATGTATGCAATGTTCTTATCTACACAAGCATGACTGATGAATGCAAAGATTAAACTAAATGTGAGTCCTGCATAAGCCCATTCCTTTAGTTTAACTGGCATTTTAGGATAAGCAATAGTAAAAGTACCGAGTACTTTACATATGATAAGTACGTACGCAAAATAATCTGGGTAGCCTAAAGGTTTTGTACCAGCATTTACATACTCTGGTGCGAACAGCATAGTAGCAAGTGGCATTACACCCTCCCACAGTAGTATGATCACAGTTGCCACCCAAAAGATTACTTTATTCTTCTTCATGATATTAAAATAAGTAGAGTTGATTAATTAGTTGATTCAATATATTTCACAAAGTTGTTCAGAATAGCTTGCCATCCTTGTTTCTGAAATTCAGGATCATTCTCTGTTTCCGCATCAAATGTGGTTGTTATAGTGGTTTTACCATTTTTTTCAGCGAACAAAGTAGTGGCCTGCCTTCCATCTCCCATGGTGTACGTAATTTCTTTATGTAATTCCACTTTATCATAAACACCCTCAAAATCAAAACCGAAGCTACCGTCTCTGGCTTCCATTCTGTGCTTAAACTTACCACCTACTGTCAGATCATTTTCACTACTTGGACTATGCCAACTTGGGTCGGCAGCATTCCATTGCATAATTTCGCCTGGCGTATTCCACGCCTCCCAAACTCTTGCTACGGGAACATTGGTTACTGCTTCTACCGTAATTTTTGTTACTTGTGCCATTGTGATTTTTCGTTTGTTAAATTCTATAATTCAAAGTTACATTAAGATATAAAATCTGGTCTATTATAAAAATGACAACTTTAGGGGTAAATTATGACAAAACTATTTTCGTAGCTTAGTAGTCTAATCTTAAAATTGATATGCGAATTTCAGTCTTTGTACCTGAGTATGGGGTAATTGAAGCAATCACTCCCCCTTTTAGAAGCTTTCATACTGCCAATGATTTTTTAACCACATTTGGTAAAAAACCAATTTTTAAAGTAGAATATGTAGGTTTAAACGAGTACGTGCCAGCCAATAATGGAGAATACACGATTAAAACCGACAGATTACTCAAAGATGTTACTGAAACAGATTTACTGATTATACCACCTACCTTTGGCGATACCACCAAGGGAATACAGGCTAATGCAGAAGCAATACCTTATTTTAAAAAACTTTATGAAAACGGTTCAAGTCTTGCCAGCTTATGCATCGGTGCCTTTCTTTTAGCTGAAACTGGTCTCCTCAATGGCAAAAAATGCTCTACACATTGGGCCCATATTAGTGATTTTAGAGAAAGATATCCAGAGGTGGAAGTAGAAGATGGAGCGATCATAACAGAACACGATAATATTTATAGCAGTGGTGGGGCCAGTAGTTTATGGAATTTAATATTATACCTGATTGAAAAGTATGCTGATAGAGAAACAGCCGTGATGATTTCGAAATACTTTGCTTTAGATATCGGGAGAGATAGCCAATCCCAATTTGCTATATTCAAAGGCCAGAGAAACCATGGTGATGTCGAAATTAAAAAAGTACAGGATCATATTGAAAAGCACTATGAGGATAAAATAACGATAGAAACCTTAGCAAATTTAATTAATACGGGTCGCAGAACATTTGAACGAAGATTTAAAGAGGCAACCAACAATACTTCGATAGAGTATATACAAAGAGTAAGAATAGAAGCTGCCAAAAAATTCTTTGAAGCATCCAGAAAGAATATCTCAGAAATAATGTTTGATGTAGGCTATACGGACACCAAAGCATTTAGAGATACATTTAAAAAGATTACGGGGCTTACCCCAATTGAGTATAGAAATAAGTTTGCAAAGGTGGCATATGAAGTGTGATTTGGCATAAAAAAACCTGACTTAACATTTTAAGTCAGGTTGTACTCCAAAATATATCACTAACGATGGTTTTTAAAGAGGACATGAAAAAAATCGCTCGTCTTTATGATTTCCCAACCGATTTTTAAGACCATAAAGAGACTGTATCGAACTATTTAACATCTAACATATTATGATCACCTTACTATCGAAATCTGTACTTATCGAAGGATCCCTTCTAAACTGGCAATCATCTAGTTTTCCATGACCAATCTTGGTCTACATCGTACTCATACCCATCATCATCTCTTGTATAATGCTTGTCTTTAAACTGTTCCATTGCAGTTTTGAACTGAAGAATTATAAACACAGCATCACTATTCGAAGGTAGTGAATCAGCATCTAATATGTCAAGAAATTCTACAGTCGGTTCAGTCGACAAGATTTGCTTAATTTTTTCAAGCTTTTTATTGATCATACTTACTTTAAGCTTGTTCAGAAGTCCATCTGGCTTTTTATTGGAAAGATTTTTCACCTCTGTTAGATCAGCGATAATCATAGGAAACAACATTTGATACTGCTCTATGTCTTCTTGGCTTGGAGCTGAATTCGTCTTATTTTTCTTTGCCATGATTATTTAGCTAGATTTTTAGGTGCATGAGTTCTGGAATCTGAAATTTCTTTATCAATTACCCAATACCAATACTGGGGAAATTTCATTGCCTTAACAATGTTATCTACTCTTAATTTTTCAAAACAATTTAAATACTGTGTAAGCATCATTGCCACATCACTATTGGTCGGCATATCGTTTTCATCAAAAGTCGAAAAATCAGCAAAAGGCATGTATTCTTCTTCCAGCAGGATATTCGCTTCAGTCAGTATTTGATTGACGAATTTTAGCTTAAATTTGTTCAGCGCATCATTTTGCGATTTTTTTGACAGTGCACTAATCTCAATATACAAGCCTTCTAATTGTGCTTGCAATTTTTCAAACAGGTCTACTTCTTGTTGTGTCATCTTAAGAGGGTAAAAGTCTTGTAAATTCTAAATATTTCATTTTAATCACTTCATAAGGATCTCTATTCTTGCTTTCAAAGACCTCACACATCTGCTGTAATTCCGCATCTGTCAATACCAATATACAAACTCTCCTACTCGACCAAAGATCTATAATATTCTTTAAAACCTTCTTTGGAGTTGAATTTCTTGTAAGGATCACAGCAAATTTACCGAAATTATCATTTAGGTATCTATAAACTTGGTTGATGTGTTCTGGCAACAGCTCTTTTACGTTTTTCATTTCAAAAACTATCTGTTTACTGTTATAGGTCTCATACATCTCTTTGAAAAATACATGAGATTGATTATTATAGAATATCAGGTCACGAATTAAAACACCACTATCAGTCCGGCTCTGAACTTCTGCAAAATCTAAATGTGGATATAGCATTGTTGCAATCAAAGGGGCTATATTATTTTCGTATTCTTTATCTGCATTATCAGTCTTACCTGTTGCAAGCTTTAATATTGTAGATAGTTTTCTTTTTACTGACAATATTGGAAGCTGCTTAAAAAGTGGATCATTCTTGCAGTCGACCTGCTGTCTTTCTTTGATTTTAATATAGGTATCAACTAGATCATAATTCCTCCGGTTAAAATTTAAGATCTTTACCCGCTCTGATTTTAAGCCTTTGGCATCTATATCTTTTACATAATAGCCATTGAAGTAATCTTCATAATTTATAAAAGTTGAGAACCTAAGCCATCTTTTCGGAACAAATAAAACAGGAAATTTAGAGACAGGATTTACAGGAAGAAATACCTGCTCTTCTTCGAGTTTAAATGTTCTATTGTTAAATACTGTAACAGAACATTTTTCAATTGGGATACCGTACCTTTCTGCCTGGTCTATGGTATAGTCAATCAAAAAAGATTTAATAAGATTGGCAGAGATGTCACTTATTCTATCCTGAGCTATATTGTCAACAAATAGTTGAATTTCCTCAAAATGGGTAAATCCAGCGGAGGAAATTTGCGGAATATCTTTATATAACGACAATATTTCTATGGCTGTTTTTTCCCCTATTCGCTTCCCGATTCTAGTTTTAGAATTACCTAACCCAATCTCATTGCATTCTGAGGAATGAATCAATATTTTAAGCATTTCATCATTTCCCTTAAGGAACTGATTTCCTAAATAGTTGAAAGAATTTACCAAATTTAGGTGCAAACTGCTGTCCTGCTGAGAGGGAGATTTCCACATCAAAAATGGATCTATATACAATGGTAGATCCTCATTCAAGAAAGGGATTGCAAAGTCTACTTCCTCTTGGGTAAAATGCTTTCCATAAAAATCACTTATCCTCGGACGTATTATTAAATCTGTCATTAAATATTTTAAGTTTTGTACGTTAATTTTAAATAAAAAGCCGCTTAAGACATAGGGAAAAATGTCATCAACCGCCCGTTTGCATCAATTTTAAGTGTGTAATAGTTACCATTGAAGTAATACCCTTGATCACCATACTTATTATAATTTTTACCGCTTGATAATGCGGCTTCAATCTCCCCCTGCAAACTTTCCAACACCATACATAGCAATCTCCTAATGTCCTTAAAGGAATACTGAAAATGGGTACCATTGTATGTTGACATATTTATAAAATGATCAACATAATGACGACCATATATATGAACAAAGCGTTCTTCATCCCAATACACGGGATGTTGGGTTTTATGCTCAGATAATGTTTCATTAGTAAAGGCCAAAAATGCCCCACGGGTTTGCCTATATGCATCAGGAAAGTCCAACTTAAATTTCTCAAATCTTTTATTACTGATACTCAAGTCACGTTTTAGAAGTTCCTCTCTCCTATCGGCTCGGCTCTTAAAAAGTTTATTGAGGTGGTTTTTCTGCTGTTGATCAAGCAGTTGTTTTTCATACCCATAGCTATAGAAATGAATTAACACATCTTCCTTCAAACCGGGTCCCGAGTCCTCATAAAGAAATTTCAGTTTAATAGCCTCTGGGACTTCCTCTCCCATAATTAACTCATTGGTATAATATCTTATCAATTCGTGATCTAGGATCTTGGTTTTATCACGAAACTTCCAAGATGTAATCAGATTTTGAGTTTTAGGCAAATCGAAGCTATCTGATTCAAAAGGTATAACAATCGTATTAGGTATTTCTTTTATGCCAGGCTTTTGGTATACAACTTCATTTGGATCACCTAGAAAAGTCAATATAGAACTTATATCGCTTGCTAAAAAACCCTCTGTTTTCAACTGTTTATTAACTGCTTGATTTTTACTGCTTGAGTTTAGCAAAACTACCCCATCAGTTCGTTCATGGTCCTCAACTGAAATTCTCTGTGTCAGGTCATTTCTTTGTTTACGCCCGTAAATAATCTTTCCGTTTACAGATTCACCATATTTACCAAAGGCATCACTATTCCGATAAAACTCTACTGAAACAAACTTATCATACTGGCCAGCTTGACAAAATAAATCTTCAACAGAGAAATTAAGCTTTTCCTTCTGTCTTTTTTGAATTTCCGCCAATACCTGTTCAGCCCAGGCAGATGAATTTAATAAATATCCTGCCAGCTCTTTGAATTTTTCCGACTTAAGATCTTCTTCCTTTTCCATTTGAGCAGTAAAATCCTTTACGTTTTCTTCTGCAATTGTATAAAGCAGTTGAAGATTTTTAATATCATAACTTGAAAAATCCATATCTGGTTAGTTTTTACAAACTTAAGGGTAAAATACAAGAAAGCCAATTGCTCTTAAATCAACCTCAAAGAAGAAGTAAGTTCTGGGCTGAAATAAATTTCAGAGTCCCTATAGCACAACATATTTTGTATTTTAGGTGTTAAAAATCAAGCTGAATATGAAATGATTAAGCCTTCCTTTTAATATCAACAACATGCAAAAACAAATACTCGAAGAAATTAAAGAAATTAAAGCAGCAATCGCTGCTCTTGCAGGTACCTCTGACCTGCCTCAACAAGAACAACTATCAAAATCAGTATTAGATAAAGCAGCCAAAGAATTTAAAAAACTAAACACAATGAACGATCAGTGGGTTAGTGAGAATGAGCTTCATAAATATTTTAGGGGCTGCTATCACAATACCGGTAAAATTATTCGGGAGGACTTTAAATTTTCGAATTACTTTAAACATAGCTATACATATTATTACAATAAAGCCGCAATACAAGACCTCGCTAAAGCCCTGAAAGCCCGCAATGTAAACCTAAAAAGGTATAAAGAATTAAGAGAGGATCAGGAAAATTTTAAGAAAAGAATTGCTGCAGCAGCGCTAAACAAAAAAAACAGCAAGGGTAAAAAGGATTACCATCTACCGGATTACCTGCGAGATATTATGACCTCCGAATATCCAAAGCCATCTATTGATCAGGTTAAAGAAGACCTTAAAAATATACAGGAAGAATTTTTCAACTTTAAACTGGCTGATTACATAGACATCTATAGCGGCAATCATGCTATGGTAAAATAAGAATATCATTATGAAAAATACATCAATAACGAAATTAAACTACGTTGTAAAAGATGGTGTGAGCGTTTCAATTACGCTAATACAGCACTGGAATTGCTAAGTCAGAAAAAAGCCAATTTTATACCATTGAAAGAAGATGATATGTTCGAATTATGAGACGATACGCCTTCTCCTGACCTCAATTTTTAAAACCTCTGATTCCAGGTACATTGCCTTTTTACGTCCTTTAACCAGTTGAGGTTTTACAATACCTTGCTCCACCGCTTTCAAAAACACGGCATTACTCGCCCCTGTTATTTTCAACGCTCCCTCTTTAGTTAAGAGTTGATCCTGCTGTAAGGCAATCTTAAGTTCTTCTTTAATCATTGCACGAACTTTATCCATGAACTCGTCAACGGTAATAGATTGAAGTAAAATGGTTTCCATAACATTTAAAATTTAATGATACAATTTACAACAAAAACCAGGGAGGCCAACTATATCTCCAGGCTGCTATTTTCTTTTAAGTAATTCACCACTTAACCTTCTAATTAAAAATAGATTAGTACCACAAAACTTAAAACCAATTTTAATGAACGTTGAACTAATTACTAAAGAAGACCTTAATCAATTAAAAAAAGAACTGATCCAGGAACTGACTGAACTCATTGGGAAGAACACCATGCCAACCAAGAAATGGCTTAGAAGCGTTGAAGTCCGAAAAATGCTTTCCATATCTTCCGGCACCTTACAAAATTTCCGGATCAATGGCAGTATTAAGTACTCCAAAGTTGGCGGAATATTTTATTATGACGCAGACGATATTTCAAAAATGATGTCTCAATTAAACTGACGAGTTTATCTATTATGAAACAGGAAATCATAAAACGCTTTCTTACTAAGGCCAGCAATGAAAATACAATTGAACGCTCCCACATCTGTTTGTTTCTGGCTATATATCATCAATGGCAAAATCATGGATTTGTTAACCCCATTCGTATTTCCAGATCAAAGCTAATGAGCACATCAAAAATCAAAGCATTCGCCACTTATCATAAATGTATCCGGGATTTGGTGGAATTGGATTTTATCAAATACGAACCCTCCTATCATCCAATTGGAAGTTTAATTTACTGGACAGCGCATATTATGCAGCCTGATCCCTTGCCTACTCATAAAAACTTAGATGTGATTAATGATCACCTATCAGACTGTTAAAATGCACTTAAGGCAGCCCCAAAAAAAAGGTCTATTCCAAAGCTGGGATAGACCTCAATAGTCCTTATAGTGCGATATAAGAAGTAATTTACAACCAGTTAATCTTTCAGACCGGGCGGTTTGTTCTTGCCTTTATACGTCTGCTGTACTGCCTGAACATAAACGTTCACTAAGATAATTACCTCCTGTATAGTTAAATCAGTTTCCCCTGCTCCATTTTCAAAATAGCTCGTCGGTTCTGATAAGCCAATGTCAGTTTTCAGCAGTTGAAATTTCGGGTAACCTGCAGCCGGATTAGGGAAAAGCAATTGCAGGATCACTCCATCATATTCCGCAACGGCGGTATCAAAAAGATCAATGTCCGAGGTCATTTCTTCAAACTGTACCATGACCTGAAAGTTGATCTGTGCTAAGGCTAATTTCGCCAGCTCTGTTCTAAAACTCATAACTTCTGTCCTTTCATAAATTCATAAAATGCCTGTACTGTTTCATCGGTCAGCCTGCCATAAAAGCCATATCTTTCCAGTGCATCAAAATAATCTGCACAACAAGCCATAATAAACAGGTCTTTTGCTCCCTGCAGACTTTCAGCGAGGTACATTCTTTCTCTCAAATACGATTTCTGTTTAATGACCGTTAGCAAGGCTAAAAAAAGTGTTTCCATTGTTTTTCCATTTAAGCACTTAGCGACTGTTTAATTTTCAACTGGTTAAGCTTAGTATAAATGTCTTTCCAATAGATTTTGCGTCTGTGAGCAAAAATTTCCAGTTCCTCTCTCGGCTGATCGTGCAGATAACTTATATACATAGCCACTTGAAAAATTGCTTCTTTTAAGTCGGTCACCTCCAAGAGATTCCCGTCTAAATCTGTAATGTAGTGAACCATAACCGCAGAGATTTAACATTTATAAATCCGCTCTATCTTGCGTTGCAACAAGATATCAAGCACTTCAAATTCATTGGTATAATGCTTGCCTTCAAACTCATATTTGTCCGCTTGTTCAAAGTAATTGAATAGTGTAAAATCATCCGGTTCCAGATAAACATCCCAAAGTGTCCCCCCTTTATAGATTGCTACACCATATATGCCCATGGCCAGTTCCTGATAATTATAGACAAAGCAAGCACCATAATGATTAGCCACAGCAATCATCACAGTAATATTGGGTGACCATTTGGTCAGGTAAAACAATTCGTCATTTTCCCAGTCAATCTCAAAAAGATAACCGTGCTTGTTAGAACAGAACTGAGGCAATTGCCCTCTAAAATATAATATTTCTCGCTCCGCCATTTCCAAAAACAAGACACGTATTTTTTCCATAACGGTTCCATCTGCTTCAAACGTTACCGTATTTAAGCACCAATTTGCCATAACATGATTATTAAAATGAATGATTTGGGGGCATTGCCCCCAATTTAGTTTAAGACACCTGCCCCAGTTTTAGCATAGGCCGTGCAGAGGTCAAAAGCAGTCTGACCCCGTTGTAAGCCCGTACCGTACAAAATACTTTTAAACTTGCTCTCCCCGTCCTTGTAATTCCGAACATTCTGATAATAGCCGGTAACCGCATTATATGCGCCATACAGCGTACCTTTTGTGGTTAAATCCTGCTGGGTAGGGCTGGTAAAAGCGTAGCTGGTCACTGCATCAACCACATTGTTATAAACTGTAGAAAATTCCCCGGTTTTACCCTGCTTCAGGTTCTGCAAGGTTTCCGGATTTGGTGCCATTGCCATTTGCACCAATCTTTTCACCTGCTCATCTGTAATTCGGATTTTTGACCATTGATTAAACACCTGTTCCAGTTCATTTGCCAGCAAATTGCTCAATCCCATTAAACGGTGCGCCTGTTTCAATCTTTCGGTGGCACTAGAGGTATGCCGGATTTTAATACAGTTGGTATGATTTTTCATTGCAGCATTTAAAGTATTTTGGCATACAATGCGAACAGGTGTAAAAGCAGCGGTAATACTCCCATAACCATCGTGCGAAGTACTTAGGAAAATATACTTTTCTATACAGTCATTTCTGCCCACACGGATATAATCAGGCAACTTTGCTGTGATAAAAATACGTTCCCCTTTACCCAATGCGCCCGCTGTTTCATACAAAATCCCATCTTTTCCCCCTACAATACTATCAAAGAAAGAAAAAGCTTCCATGTTCTGGACAATCTGATAATCCTTCCCCACTACACCCAAAACATCTTCGGTATCTTCCCGCACATTCGCATAAAAATCCGGCACTAAAATACCCGCAGTCACCTCATCGAAATAATCATCTGCATCGGGGTCTTTAAAAGTCACCAAATTGGGTTTATCCACCGTAAATAAAGGCCGCCTTTCTACCGTGTAATCTAATCCCGCATGCCGGATTGCTTCCCCACTGGTTGGGTAATCTTCAATAATCTGACCCAATCCGTGCCATGCTTTTTGTTTCACGCTGAAAAAACTATGCTTTTCAGTGTGACTATTGTAATTAATATCATGTGCCATCACTTAAAAATTTAAAGAGTTAAAAGATTTTTAGCTTTAGGTTTGCGCACTCTGGACACCAAAATTTCAGTTTCCAGAATATTCACATTTGCCGTATCGGTTAAACTTAATTTGGAATAGTTCTCAACCTCCCCCACGATCTCGGCAATACTGGTATGGTCGGCGTGGACTACCACCCGAACCATCATGTAAATGGTTTCGTATTTCATCATGATTAGTATAAATGAGTAAGCAATGCCCCTGCTAGCCCAGCAGAGGCATCAAAACACTAAGCAGGTAAAAAGATTTCCCCCTCGATCTCCGCCAACCTGTCCACACAAAGCGTATGGATAAACTCCGCTACCTTTTTGATAATCACAGGATTTTTAGTCACAAATTCCCTGCGCTTATCATCCTCAATCGTTAGCTCACAACCCTGAAAATGATTGCTATCTGTTTCCTCCGCATCATTTTGCTGCGCCACCTCAAACTCACCCAAATTATCAATCGTATCAATCAACTTATCCCTTTGAATCTTACGGCGGTGCAACTGCTCCACCAATTTCAAAGTACTTTCCAAATTCAAAGCAGGTTTCTGCGTAGCCAGTTGATCCCTCAACTCCGCTTTAGACGATTCGGACTTTATAACCGCATTTTCTTTTTTATCAGCATTAACATTCTCCACTTTAGATGCTTCCTGCGGTTTAACCTCTGCTTTAACCTCAAAAGACTTGTTAGATACAATACCAGTACTTGCCGCCCCTACCGGACTTTGAGAAACTTGACCAGCTATAGCGTTAGTTTTTCCAGATTCGATTATTGTAGTTTTCATAATGTTGTTTTTTAAAATGATTAAATGAGAAATAAGAACTACCCCAAAAGGGGCGAAATCATACAGGCGCATCATCTTCGGGATGCAATCCCTGCCTTTAGGTGCTGTGGGTGGGCCTCTGCCAATTTGTGTTTTCATGGGATTTTGCCTTTAAAAAATCCAGTCGGCCGGAGCCTCCTGTTTTTTGATACCACCCCGCACCTGAATGCAATCCCTTTTTCAAGGCAAGACTTTGCGAAAAAAAATACAACCCGAGCGTAGCGAGGTGTGGAGATTTTTTTTCAGCAAACCCCGAAGGGGCACCGGTCTTGACGGAAAAGGGATTGTTCAGAAATTTGTAACCAAAAGACCCGAGAGGCCATTTTTCCCTGACTTAAAAAAGCCATAGCACCCCCTTATCCTTAAATGCAGCGCAAAAACACCAGCCCAAAAATCTAAACGAAAACCAACAGCCTAAAAGCCATACATCCTGCGGGCAATCTCAACAGCCGCCAAAACAGAACACGATTTGGCAACACCCATACCTTTAAAAAGCTTCAACCGGTCGGCATCCAAAAAAGCCAACCTGCTCGGCTCATCACCAATAGACCCCATAATCTGCTTACCCAAATCAACCGCCGTCAAATCCGAAGCACCAGAACCTATTAGCAGTGCCAACAGTTCAGCATCAGACAAAACATAAGCACCACGGGCAAGCAATTTCTCCCTCGGCCGAAGATCAGGCTCCATCCCCTTAATGCCTTTCTGGTGCTGAATTCGCGCTTCACGCAACTCATGCACATTAACCTCCTTTTGATCCTTATCAATCACACTCTTAAAAAGCGAAGCAAAAGCCTGGATTAAAAAATGGAAGTCCTCCTCAAAAATCACCACCTGAGAACGCACATAAGACTGATCAGGTTGCTGATCACTGCGCGCAATACGGATGTAATTACTATTATTTTCCGCTACCTTAAAATCAAGGAAATAATGCATGTTCCTATTAGAAAAAGTTTCTGTAGCCAACGTGTTATTTTTCATAGTCATAAGAATTAGTACGCCACAAAATTGAAACAGCAAATGGTCATCATTCGGTATTATTTACACTTACTTGATCAGTTAAAACACTACCCGATAAAAACTTACATTACCCGATCCAAAAAACAATTACCCGATCTCAAAAACTTTTACGAGCTAAATAGAGTTATATGCTAAACCTTTAAGTCAAATAATGAAAGAAGAGTTGAAAGTTAATAAATGTGAATTCTGCGGGATCACATTTCCACTAGGAAGCCGTAATGACAAACGATTTTGTGGGGATACGTGCAGGAACAGCTTCAATAAAAAAAAGAAAGCCGAAGGAAAACTACCCGTTCATAAAAACAAATCAGAGATCCTTAAGATCATCAAAAGGAATTATGAGTTTCTTAGAAAGCATGCACCACAGGAAAGTGAGGATGAATATACCTATGTAGAAATTGAGCGTCTGAAAGATTGGAAAGAGTTTAACCCAAAATTTTATACCAATGTAAAATTAATAAATAACCGTCCATGGTACTTCTGCTTTGATCTGGGATTTTCAATAAGTGATAGTATTATTGAATTCATTAATATACCAGAACAAGCCAACATTCTCGATCTTAAAAAATAAATTGGCATTAAAAGCACTAACTTGTTTCCTTAATTTACCGGTCAATTTAAGTTATCGAAGCATTAATTTTAAGGAATGAACAAAATTGAAACATTAGAAAAATACATATCTGATTTTTTTTCTACTCGTTATGAAGACATAAATTACTTCTACAAAACAACCCATCAGAATAGACAACATGAAATATACAAGCTAAAGAAGGGAACCCGTTTAATGGATTTCGTAATTAGCATACATAGTAATATAGAGGATAATTTGTACGCAGAACGTTTAATTCCTCACAAATTCGTAACACCTGAACGTCTGTTTAACTTCCTTGCCAATTTTAAAACCTACTTAAATGACCATCAGCATCTTATTGACATAAATAATGTAGATGAAGATACTGACTTTGTTATTGTAAAAATTCAGGAAATTAAAGATGATCTCGTACAGATGATCGACTATGTCAAACAGGTATATGAAATGGAGGATGTCTTAATCCCCTATCAGGAATTAAGATATTATCTAGTTACGAAAAATGTTCCAAAATTTATTGACATATTGAAAAGTATTCTGGCTTCTGTATCTTATGCAATAACTAAAGTTCATGAAGGATATTTTCATTCAAATGTCCATTTAATTTTAAAATTATTGGGCTTTGAGATCATTTCTGAAGAACTAACAAACAATGGTAGAATTGATGCAGTCATTCGGTTTATGGATATAATATACATTATTGAATTTAAATTTGAGGATAGTTTAGATAAGAGCAAAGTCGCTTTACAGCAGATAAAAAATAAAGCCTATGCTGAAAAGTTTATTATCGAACATAAAGAAATAACTGGTATCGGTATAAGCTTTGATAAAACCAGTAAAAATATTAATGGATTCATTTACGAAAAGCTTGCATAAAACTTAGATTCTATCCATTTATAATAAAAAAGCCGGCAAAAATACCGGCAAATTCTATTTCTTAGTTGTAGAAGGCTGAGGAGCTATCGTATCAGACTTCTCTCTCCTGACCGGAGACGGTGGTGGTTGTGGTGGTGGTGTTTGATTTTGTTTACTCATATTTTTACACTTTAAATTTTACTTTGATTTCTGGACAGGTCTTGGTAAGGATTTATCTGAACCAGCTGATCTTTCTTGCCTTACAGGACTGGGACGCGGAGGAGGTGGTGGTGGACTTGTTTTTTTGGCCATATTAAAGAGATTTAAGATAACATATAAAAATTAAAAGTACTAGTCCTATGCTTAAAGAAATACAAATCGAAAGACGTGCGTAAAAAAGTGCATCTGCACGGGAATCATTAACAGGCGTATTGTTATTATTGCATTCAAGATACCAAGTTACCACTCTATCCTTTAGACTATCAAGCAGACTCGCCTCATATTTGTTTTTATTATATTCTTCATGATATTTTTCCAATGCTTTAAAATCATTTTCGACAACGGTTTTGCTATCCGGAAAAGTACAGTAAGCGCGCTTATAACCAAAGTATACTTTAAACAATAAGACCATGGTTATGACACTGCTTAAAAATAGCAAAACAAGCAATATCCACTTCGTTATTGTCAGGGGGCATGAAAGTATCTTTAAAGAAGCATCAGTGGATACAAAGTAAATTCCCGCAAACAGTGCAGTCAGCAAAGTTATGGGGATATTCAACGAATTATCAAAGTCTGATTTTCTACGCATTTCATGCTCATACTTATCCTTTAATAAACCAATTAAATAATCCTTACTTGTTTCCATTAAAGGATAAATTTACTCAATAATTAACTAACTAAAATGTTTAGTTTTTAACATCTAGACAATTTTCAGGGTTACACATAAAAACATCTGCTCCTCTCCTCATTACTACAGCCGATGAAATTAATCGAGTGTCATTTCTAACGATTAGTATTTAACATGTTTATTAAACTCTTCAATTGTAGTATATCTAGATTTGTAGTAAACTGGTTTTCCAAGAAAAATATTATTGACAACACGACCGGTTTCTGTAAGTCGATAGCCGGGTTGATATACGACTCTGTACTTTTCTGCAGTAATTCCCTTGCCAGGATTTTTCACATCGAATATATGAAAAGACTGTCTTGCTAATCCAAGGGTCTCAAATACGCTATTTGTTGGAAATCCTGGCAATGAGATCCAGTCATTTTGAAGGGTTTCCAAGTTAGCTAGATACATGCTATCTAACATAGTGCCCAAACGAAGATAGAATTCTAGCGTAATTTGACCTTCTGCAAGATATCGATAGGCCTTAGCTAAGTAATAAGCTTTTATATCATCGTCCAGCCGATCGATAATATTAAGTATCTTTTTGCCAAACTTAGCTCCGTAAATAGGATCATTCGTTATTCTCTCTATAACTTTAAGTCTTAGCTCTGGTGATATAGTTGCAATTTCTGTTAAATAGCGTATCACTTTTTCCATAAAAAAATGATCTCGAACGCTATTGTAAGTTTTTATCGATTTAGATATAAAGGAGATTATCGGCAGTGAATCACCTGTTTCAACAAGTTGATCTAACGTAACATCTCCAAGATCCGCAACCATTTCTGTCAATTTATCATTAGCTAAGCTTTCTTCTAGTGATTGCCCAAGTCGGGATATATCATACATATTGTTTGTTTTGCTATTACGAAGATATGTAAGATTGGAAAGAAAGCTGCAAAAAAACCTGACCACAAAGTGATCAGGTTCCATAATTCCCAAAACAACAGTTATCCTATTTACTGTTCTTACGTTCAGTTACCTCTTTACGGATTTCACCAGCCAACACCTTTAAATCCTGCATTCCTTTACGGATTCTGGTACCTGCAGCACCGTTAGCTTTGTTGTAGAATTTGTCCGCATCAGCCTCAATAGAAGCGACAAGCTGCTTAACTTTTTCAAACTTTTCCATTCAATTACTTTTTTGCTTTTTTATACTTGGTTAGTTAATTTCAGAAAACTAAGCTAATACAATTTAAATTACCTGCCAATACCCATTTCCTCGGATTTTTCAGCCTCCTTAGCTTGGTCTTTTTTCGGAAAGATCTCCGCTACACGATTCAATTCAGGAGCCAGTTTAGCTTCAAACTGCTCCCTTTTTTCCATCCTGCCATCCAGGTTATAAAAGTTCATTTTACTATACCTTGGCGAAGCTTCCAACAGCACCTTCAAAGACTGTCCATCTTTTTCTACCGTAACCAGCGGCGTAAAACCATTCTCCAGCTTACGTTCCAGTTCCTCCCTTTTAGCCGGGTCCTGCAACTCCTTGATTTTATACTCATCGAGCACCTTACTCAAAATAAAACCATACTCCGGAACACGGTATTGCTGCAAATCAAAATTCCCAGACCTGCCCACTCCCTTATCCATATCCAGTTTCACCCAAGCAGCATACACCAAACCCGTCTTAAAATTTACCAGATCATCGCGAAACACAGAATGCCCCTGGATCATCTGAGCGGATTGTGGCACAGTAAAACCCTTACCCTTCTCCGGCCAAACCGTCTGAGTAACGAATTTCCCGTAATAAGTTCCCCTGTATTCACGGTTCACATAATTCACCTTACCCTCATCCATACTGGCAATAGTCACCTTATCCTGCGCATTCTTACCCACCGCCAGTTCCACTTTTGGCCCACGTTTCTGGAACAGTTCAATAGCTTCAGTAATATTATCCAGGTGTTTTATATTATTTTTCTCCTCACCTGGGGTAAACACCATATAACGATGCCCTTCAAGTAAAGGCTTACCCACATTATGGGCAACCGTATACCTATTCAGGTAAAAATTATCAGAATTCCTACCCTTTTGAAAATGATACACCACATCTACCTGCCCTTTAATTGCAGGATGCGCTTCATTCACGCGAAATGCAGGTAAGCCACTACGCATCATCTCCTCCATTTTCACAATAGCAGCATCAGAAGCCTTAAGCGCCGCCATTTCTTCTTTCCTGTCTTCCAGGTTATTCAAATTCAACGTCATAATAAATTGATTAGGTTAATAATTAAGAACCAAGACCAAAGGATTGATCCTGTTGATTATTTTTTGATTGATTTTGGGAAACATCAAGCTGATTTCCCCGCTCCTTTTCCTTAGCTTGCCTGCTGCCCAGAAACATTTCATCCAGGCCTATTACATTTTGATCAACATCCCGGATCAAAATTCCTTTTGTACCCGGACTTGCTTCAATAAACACCGGCTGATCCATCGGATGCCTGCCGCTTACCTTCACCTGATGCCCCTGGTTAAGTTGAGAAATCACATCAGCAGCAGTTACCCTGTAAATCCCCGTTTCAGCCGCCAACTTATCCAGATGAGCACTAAGATCATAACCATAATCAGCGCCAAACAAATTCAAACGGAATTCACCATAATCCTGCCCCCTTGCTACCTGAAGCCACTGATTTTCCGCTAAACCGGGGTGCTTGTCAGGATAGAGATATACCGGACGTTGCTGAAGCAGGTTTCCAATCTGAGCCCTGTTCAAATTAAACTCCCGGTCAATACGAATACTGACATGGTACATCGGATCAGCTGATCCATAAATACTCGCATCCATTCCCATCAGCTCATATTGTCCCTTTCCGTTCAGCTGCAAATCCTGAATTAAGGTTACTGTACGAGAACCATCAAGCTGGCCTGCTACGGGAATAGAAATTTTCTCCCGCTGATAATCCAGGTAATAATCCAGTTTAGCAGCAAAGACATCCAGTCCACGGGAGTCAAATGCCTTTTTAAGCCTGAAAAGGTTACCACTGACCAATTCCTGATGAGCTTTAAGGTGAGCCGGGCAATCTAACACAGCAACCTTTAAGCGGTGCAAGGCTCTCAAAGCCCTATTAGGATAAAGTTGCTTTTGCAGTTTATCACAGATTACCCGGATCATTTCCCGGTAAGCGGTCTCATTACGAAGTGGGTTTTCAGACAATCGGTAATACCCCTCGCGCAAAAAGTCATATTTTTGCCGGGTGATATCTACCGGATGTTCATCGGTCATTTCCCCTATCTTTCCCAATTCCTTTTCCCGAAGTTCCCAATGCTCCCATAATGCTTTAGCCCTATTTACTTTATATTCCATCTTATCGGGTTTGATTCTGATTATTCCTAAGCAAAACTTCCTCCCCAGCCTTTAAACTCACTTTAACGCGCCTAAGCTTCTTTGAAAGTAAACCCTTCGCTGCATCAATACCCGCCCCGGCCACTTGTGTTACCAAAGACTGCTCAAAACCGCCCAGCCCGATTGAACTGCTGGCATCAACTGTCCCGCTGTTCAAAGCATCAGTCAGCATCGCTTCAGGTGCATTCAACCCCTCCATTCCGTCCAGACTATAAACAGACAGGCTGGCCGGAACAATAGAATTCCCAATACGGATATTCCTGATATCCACCATCAGCCGCTGGTTTGTGATCCTGCATACCCCAAATACCTGATGTCCTTTTGGGATCAATTGCCCGCCTAACCGCACGCTATCCTGTAAACACAATTCAACACTCGCCCCATGCACAATTTTCCCTTTATTGACCACAACCGCAGGAATAGCCTTAAACAAACTATCCGGGCTACCACCAGCTAAAGTGCGCTTTGACAACCTTTCCTTAACCAGTTCAGGATGCTGGATATCAATAATCTGCTGTAACATACCGCCCAGCTGCTGCATCTCGGGGTCCTCCTCCTTTTTATCCTGCATAGATCTCATCAACATCTCCAGGCGATCCACATCGCTTCTCATATTCACATTCTGTACCTGTTGAAACCTATCCTTAACTGGAGCCGCATTTTCTATCGGCCTTGCCAGTTCCTGATTCAATACCATGAGCCTTTGATTGATCCGGTCCTCCTGCGGGCCGGTCCTGTTACTGGAGAGATTAAAACCTTGCATAGATTCATTAAAACCAGTACCAGTTACCGAACTGGTATCCTTACCAGCCCTTTCATAGAAGCCCAGTTTACTGGCAGGTTCTTGCTTTTCCAGCTTCGCATCCGGCAAACTGGTATTAATCCCCTGCGGTAAAGTTTCCTTATCGGAAGAAAACTGCCCCCCCGCCCCTTTGATTGCAAAAAATGCCAGCAGCGGACAAAACACCAGTAAAGGCAATACCAGTAGCAACCGCTTTTTCCTTTTGTCTTTTAAACTTGTTTCCATATTGAATTGATTTTAGTAACTAAAGAATTGATGAGACCAGCAGAAAAACCAGGTAACTACCCGATATCAGGCAAAAGGCAAATAATGCAAAGCACCTGCTTTTAAATGAAAGCTTACTTGCTTTACGGTTCAGATAATACGCCCATTTACGCTGCCTGGTTAAAATACCAGCTGTTATTTTTTCAGCCAGAATAGCGGCAAACCCAACCTGCTCTTGCCTGACACGCTTTTTAAATAATCTCATAGCCCTAAGGATTTACAGGTTCATCCCTATTTTCCACGATCTCCCAGCGCTGGATCAGAAAACCATGCGGATTATCATCACTCTGCTGCTGGAGCAAACGAACCTGACCGCGGGTTACCAGTCTTCGATAAGTAACTCCGCTACTGCGCACCAGTTTTTGCCTGGCAAAGCACATAAAACCAAAAGGTTCAGAATCCAGATCCAGTTTAGTGCTGTCCACTTCGATCTGCTGAGAGATATTCGCTGAAATCAGGTTATTATAAAACCCCTGTTCCCGGAGATTATCATAAGCCCTTTTTGCACTTTCATCCGCCAGGTATAAAGCTTTCCCAATAGTTACCTGGATGGCCTTATCATCAGGAGAAAGTGTAAAAAAGTACTGATGAAAGGTCTTGATGTGGTCCCGGAGTTCCACTGGTAGATTACTCTTTCTTTCTGAAGCAAAAGCATGTAAAACTTTCCCGTTATAAAGGATGTAAACCCGTTGTGCCTGTTCCCTGCTGACCTTAGCAAACAGGAAAAGTCCAAAGCATACCACCAGCACATTCCCGGCAAGAAACAGATAGCTGAATAGCTTGATGTGCCTGAAAGCCGTATCTATATTTTTGAATTGACTGAACATAAAATGAATTTTAAATGGTTACTTACCCGATAATTTATCCTTGAAATAATCTGAACCGGCAGCTTCAGCCATGCCGTGTAACAGGTTTCTGCGCGCATCATCAAAGCGGTCTACGATCATTCCCGCTCCTTGCCTTGCGCCAGCGTAACTCTTAGTCCCGACATGCTGGCTCATCGCACTTCCCCCGGACACCATAGAATTTACTTTAGTCAGGATAGAATTTCCACCACCCGCGTGTACCACATAATTTGCTACCGTTGGTACGCAGCAATACCCAGCGATGCCAATAATTAAAAAAATGAGATAAGCTAAATCAGTACTGGAAAAGAAAGTATCCCCCTGACTGGCCACTTCAGCGATATCCAGCTTAATCATATTCTGCTGGATCTTACCTAAAATGGCACCGAAGATATTGGCAATAGGCAACCACAAAAAGATATTGATGTACCGCGCAATCCAGACCGAAAGCGTATGCTGCAAACCATCAAACACCGAAAATCCCAAAACCAGCGGCCCAAGTACAGCAAGCACAATCAGAAAGAACACCCGCAGGGTATTGATACACAACGCCGCAGACTGATAAAGCACCTGCAAAATCTCACTCATAAACTGCTTAAAAGAATGCCGCATCTTATAATCCTGCCGGTCAGCCCAAAAGCGGATATCATTACCAATCCCCTCTAAAAAATTCTCATCCTGCCCCTGGGGGTCTTTCGGGTGCGTATATTTATACCACTCCTTGCGGTCTCCATCACCATCAGCCCCCACATACAACTTATATTTGATCGACTTTTTCAGCTCCCTTTCCTTATGTAAAAGCAAAGCCTTAATCGCCTTATCCGAATCCCTGACCATTCCTTGCGTTCCGATCACACTCACCTGCAATACCCCATTAAATACAGCCATCACCGCCGGAAAAAGCACAATCGCAAGACCAATCGCAAATGGACGCATCAGCGGATAAAAATCAATCGGTTCAGCCGCTGCTATCTGCCGCCAAACCCTGTTTGCGATATACCATAGCGCGCCAAACCCCGCGATCGCCCGACCAGCGCCAATCAGCCCACTGCAAAGGGGCAACATCTCACTGTACACCCTGTCCAGCACACTTTGCAATCCGGCGATCTCTCCGGCCAAGACGCTCCCACCGCCCTGAGCAAATGCCAATTGGGGAAAAACAAGGGCAGTTACAAGCAAATACAAAACCTTAAATAATCTTTTCATACCAAAGCAATTACTCCAGACTATAAATACCCCTGATCGCCTCTATCTCCAAACGCTCCTTCTCCCGCTGTTTATTCAATAGCAACCCCTGCTCATTGAAATAGCGTAAAAACGCCAGCTTTTCTTCAGTCGAAGCAAAGATCCTGTCAATAGCTGCTAACCGCTCCTGGTCATTCATCCTTAGCTTACTGGAAGTAATCACCATCGCCAGCTCATCCAGGTTATCCACGCTCTGATCAAACAACTGCTTGTACACCCTGCCCAAGTATTCCAATTCCCCAACCCCGAAATTGCCCGACCTTTGAAACCGCTGATATGCCCGCTTATACTCTCTGATCAAAGCCTTCTGGTAATCAATAATATCAATCACCCTACGGTATTTTTTCACCTCGGGACTCACCAGCAGCAGCCCGTCTAAAAAGAACTCGTGCAGCGAAAAATTCCCCTGGGAGATGTTCTTAATGGTATTATAACCACCCATCACCACAGTATATCCCTTTTTCATATCAGCCAGGATATTCTTTAACTGGCTTAATTTCTCCACGTTCAGCAGCAATTGCTGCACCTCGGTACTTTGCGCCCGAACAGAAGCACCTAAACCCAGCATCGGCGGCAATAGCGCCGCAAACAGTATTTTATTTATCGTTTTCATAAAGCTTTTTTAAATAATTAATTGATTCCTGATCTTTCATTCCCGAAGCAATCAGCAGTTTCACCTGCACTGAAAAATCCAAAGCAAAACTGTACTTATCCATCATCGAGAGATAAACCTTATCCAATCTTTCCAACCTTTCCAAATCATTCATTTCCACTTTTCCCGCAGTTACCACCAGCAGCAACTCCTCCAGGTCTTTAAAGCATTCATCCAGCAAATGAGCTTTTACATCCTGCAGATACAGCTGACTGGAGACCGGTAGCTTATCCCTTTCACCGATATCAAAAGCACGCATTACCCCCAGCTGACAGGCGATAGTCTCCGCTACCTTACTATTACTGCGCACAAACGGGCTTACCTTTTTAAGCGAAGAGATAAAAGCATTGTGAAGAGAGAATTCCCCGTTAGTAATATCACGAACAGTCCTCAATCCCGATCCCACCATCTCATAACCTTTTTTAGCATAGCCCAAATACACTTTCAAAGCCGCAATCTGCTGTAACAGGTACCGTTTCTGCGTTTTCTTTTGCTTAAAAAACTCTCCGAAAGTTTGAGCAGCCCCCGATAGCGGAAAACCACAAACCAGTAGCCCTGCAGCAAACAGGCACATCACTTTATTTTTTATAATTTTATATTCAACCATTCGTTAAAGTTTAAATGAATTAAAGCCCAAGCCCATGAAAGCATTCAGTTCAGCCACCGTAATCCATGTAAATGATTTCCGCAGTTCCCTTGATTACTATACTAAGGTCCTGGGCTTCACATTTGATTTTGAATTCGGCCAGTATGCGGGCCTGTTTATAGACGAAGTCTTCGTGCACATCAGCGGCGCAGAAAATCCCGGACGAAAAAAACCTGCCGGTAGCGCGCACCTTTGCATAGACATAGACCATGTAGATGACTATTACCAGCGGCTAAGCGCAAACGGGGCTATCATCTCAGTAACCCTGGAAGACCGCGTATACGGCATGAGGGACTTTGCCGTAGATGATCCTGACGGCAATACCCTGGTATTCGGCAGCACCATCGCCCATGAAATACTTTAATTCCCGACCCCATAGATTTCCTTTAAAACAGCTACCTCATCCAGCGACTTCGCCCGCTGCAAAGAAGTCTGGATATTACCAGAATTAAAGCGCTTCAGCGCCCCGTAATTCTCATCCATCTGATCGGCCGCCTGGGAAATCAACTCCAGTCTCGCCGCATCACTCATCTGGGTCTTAAAGGAATTAATCACCAGAAAGATCTGGTCCAGATTCTTGATACTTTCTTCCAGAATACCCGAATAGACCTTCTCCATGTAATCCAGTTCCTCACCTGAGAAATGCTTGTCCTTTTTAAACAGTCCCCATGCCCACTTATACTCATCCACAATCGCCACCTGTTTCTGGGTCAGCTCTTTGATCCGCTTGAAATAAGTCAGATAAGATTTAATCTCCCACAGCTCATTGTAATAGTTCTTATAAAGCTCCTTCTGCCGGTTAGTCCAGTCCGCAATCTCCCCAAGCTTTAACTTCGACATCTGATTCTCTAAAACCTTCTGCGCATTCTGCAACCAGATCGTCTGGTTCTGCAAACGCTGAATCTTCAGATCCACTGCCTTAATTACTTTCTTAACTCCCGCCTTAATGACCTCCACAACCGCGATCTGAGCCGTCGCCCCTTTGGGTACAGCCACCATCAAGGTCATGGTACTCAATGGCAGAATGACCATGTACTTCTTCATAACTTTTGTTATTTTCTTTTTTAAAAAGCCAAGGCATGGCCATACCCTGGCTGGGTTAGAGATATGCATATCCAAAAAATTGATTATTTTTACTTGATTTTTTTATACACCCGGCTACTCACCCGAAGTAATCCAGAATCCGGAAAAAAGCTGAGCACTTTACCATACCTGCTTTCATTGATCACCCCAGTCCCAGCATCATAAACCCCGCTCCAGGTTTCCCGCTCATACTCCCGCTTTCCGAGCTCTCTGCGCTCTCCATCCACCATGCGGTTAAACCCCGTACTGCGAATAATCTGGTAATTACGACCATCCACTAGCCTTACCACCAGCGTATCATCCGCAATACTATATTCACCTTTAGAATGATTCACATACACTCCCGGAATAAAATCCTCCGTCTTTTTCTGCTGACAAGCCAGACTAAAAAGCAACAGCCACAGCAATAGATAAACACTTGTTTTCATCACACAAAATTTAATAGGTTTACAATTAATTACTTGATTTTACCAGCCCTTACATCCTTAGCCAACATGGCTATACCTTTCTGAATAGAACCATATCTTGCCGCATACTCCTGCACCAATACCTTTTCCCGTTCCTCGGTGGTATACACGTAATACTCCTCAAGCGAAACCTCCGTCCGGTAAACTTTAGCATGACTCCCCAGAATAAAAGTCACCTCTTTATATTTACACTTAGGATCATTCGCTTTATTCATTGACAGGATCAAAGCCTTATCCTTATCAGTCAGCCCCAAAAGCTCCTGTATCTGGTCAAACTTATTCTGGTACTTACTCTGGTCCAGCAGAATCTTACAATCCGCATTGTTTACAATTGCATTTTTAACCACAGCAGAAGAAATCACATCTTCAATTTCCTGGGTCACCACCATAGGCTCGCCAAAGAACTTCCGCATGGTTTTAAACAGGTATTGTACATATTCCGCAGTGCCTTGTTTCGCAATCGCTTTCCAGGCCTCCTCGATCAAAACCAGCTTTCGCACCCCTTTGAGCTTCCGCATTTTAGATAGCGTCAATTCCATAATCACTAGTGTCACCACAGGAAATAAAATCGGATGGTCTTTGATCTCATCTAATTCGAACACAATAAACCGCTCATGCAGCATATCCAGGTTCTTAGTCGCATTCAGCAGGTAATCAAACTCCCCGCCCCGATAGTAAGGGTTCAGCACGTACATGAAATTCCCGACATCAAAGTCCTTCTCCTTCACCTTACCATCCTCAAGTACCTGCAAATACTCCGACAGCAGAAACTCATAAAAGCTATTGAAACAAGGAAATACATCAGGCCGCCGGCCCAGATACACATAAAATAACTTCAGCGCATTAGAGATCGCCACATATTCTGAGCGGGTGTAAGGCTCATCATCTTTCTTCCAAAGCGCGAGCAGCAAATTCTTGATACTTTCCTTCTTTTCGGTATCCAGCAGATCACCAGCAGCCAGATAAAACGGATTAAAGGAAATAGGGTCATGTTCTGAATAAGTAAAATAATATCCACCCACCAGCTCACAAAGCCCTTTATAACTGTTTCCGATATCCACAATAATCGCATGCGCCCCCTGCTCATAATAAGAGCGGACCAGATGGTTACAAAAGAAACTCTTCCCAGAACCACTTCCAGCACACACAAACTTAGAGCGGTTAGCCATCCAGCCCAGCCGAACCGGCTCATCTGAAATATCCACATGCACCGGACGACCAGTAAGCCTGTCACCCATCCGAATCCCGAAAGGACTCAAAGAAGACCTGTAATTGGTCTCCATGTTAAAGAAACAGGTGGCCTGCTCTAAAAAAGTATCAAAAGTATCATTCATCGGAAAATCCGCCTGATTACCCGGAAGTCCCGCAAACCAGATCTGTGCTGCCCCTTCAGTCTCTAACTTCGCCACCGCATCAAGCCCCGCCATTGCTGTACCCACTAAATTCTTCAGCTCTTTGGCCTTTACCACATCATCCGACCAAGCCAGCACATTAAAATGCGCCTTTACCGGAAGCTTTTGCGTAGAAACCGCCTCATTCAGAAAATCATTAGTCGCATCCCGTGCAATCGCATTCTCCCTGGAATAAGCCGACAGTGATTGTAAACGAAGTTTCTTAGCCTCCAGCTTTTTAACCGTAAGCTGACTATCCTCAATAAACACATACTGGTTAAAAATATGATTACAGGATAAAAGTGCCCCCAGCGGACTTGCAAACCCAACGCTGAACTTTGTTCGGTCCGTAGAATACTTCTCATAATTGATCCTGCTCCCGCATAAAGCAGGTAAATCCTCTGCATCCGATAGTGTATACATTTCCAGCTGCTTGTCCCCTACACGCAATCCATCCCGCACCTGGATATCAGAAATCACCGGCATCTGCTCCTTGCCTAATAGGAAACAATAACGCTCCAGTAAACCAGCCTTACCGGCCGTTCCCGCCATTTCATCATCGCAAAGCCGCTCCAGCGAAACAAAACCGCTATCCCTTAAGATACGCTCAAAAGTACCAGCCGCATCCAGGAACTGTTCATGCAGAAGCGGATCAATTGTCTGAGGTGGAACTAGTGACTTCCTTCGGATATTACTGTAAACTGAGCTGGATAACTTCCTGCCAGCAGGCTTCTTGGTTAAATAAATAAAGCATTCGTGATCCAGATAAGGCCTTTCATTAAAAAACGCCTCGCTAGAACGGGACAAGAAACCGTTACCGCTGCCGCTGGTTTCATAATCCGCCTTATAAGCCGCATCCAAAAACCAGTCTTGCTTATGAAAAACAGAAAAAGTTGGCAAAGCCCTGATCGCTTTCACCCAGGCCTGATGATAAGCCTCATACTCCCTGTCTGAAAGCGTAAACAGCTCCGGCAAAACCGCCCTGTAAGCAATCGTTACGTCTCCCTGATAAGATAAGATACAACCATGCTCCACCTTATACACCGGTAATAAATTCACTGCCTCCTGCTTCATGACACATCAGAATGAATATGGTTAGCAGAATATTTCAGGGCAGTAAACACCCTTCTGGAACGGAACTTAATGACTTCAGGCAAGCCGCGTTTAGCAAAAAACTTAGCCAGCCCATGCTCCCCGTATTTATGGCTTAGCCTTGTCAGCACATATACCAGTCCACTGCCAAAAGCCAGCGCAGCGGGCAGCAGCACATACAAACTCACCCCTGAAAGGTAACCTCCAACAAAACCTAGTAACAACAGTACCATGCCCACCGCTAAAAAAGCAATGTACTGCGCCTTTAAGCCCTTAAAGACAATCGGACGATTGATCCCTTTATTGATCTGATACATGCTTGCCATCTCTATACGCCGAAAAAGGATTCAATAATCGCCACCACTACCACCAAAAAGATCAGCGAACCAAACCATGCAGCCGCCAGCTTATTGGTATCAGGCTCACCAGCATTCCACTTGTTATAGACCTTAATGGCCCCAACGATACCCATTACCGCACCAATGGCATACATCAGGTTCGCCCCGGCCGAAAAATAACGCTGGATCTGTGAAGTTGCCTGGTTGATCCCAGCCACCCCATCCTGCGCCGAGAGCGTTAATGGCAATAAACACAACAAGTTAAAACAGCAGATCACAAAACCCAGCAGCAGCGTTTTTGCCATCGTGCGCCCGCGATCAGAATTGAAATAAAACTTCATAAAAAGGATTTAAAAATGAACACTTAAACAGCTAAACTAATCCCAGAGGTCCTCCAGCTCTTCAACCGAAATCGCAAAAGGAGCATGATCCCGTATAAAGGCATTCAACCCACTAAGCCCCGGATGGGAACTAATCCTCGGATACTTCTGCTGAACCAGCTTCATCAGACCAAAAAAATCCTGCTTAGTCCCATCCTCCTTTGCCAGAATCGCGAAAACCTCCTTAATCTCCTCCAGTACGTCCGGGATCAGTCCCAGCTGGTCATAATAAACTGAACCCGAGGCAGCTTCCCCAGCCATACCCGAAAAACGCAGTTCACTAGAAGCGATCAGCTCCATGCCCTCGGGCAACTTCACTTTAGCCATGAGTCCCTCCACTGCAAAATCCTCTTCCAACTCTCCCCCAGAGCCTTTGCCCGGTAAACCAGGCCTAAGCTTAGTCCGCACTTTTGTTCCGGCCCCCGCAGCCCCGCCCAACTTCAGCACCAGATTTTCTCTGCGATTAAACCATAAAAAAACACCTGCATACCAGACCAGGCTCAGCACGAGCGCAGCAATTAAAAAATCCTGCATTGTAAATGGAAACAACATAACCTTTGACTTTAACCCGGGAAGCACCATTACCACCGGGATTTGATAAAGCAAAGTTTGAAAGAGCCGGCCTAGTGGATTAACACTACGATAACACAGTGTTAAAATTTCTTAATGAAGCTGACAAAAAACACAGTTTAAACTGCTTTAATCCTCGTCCATAGGTTTAGCTAATTTTATCCCCCGGTTAGGTTTATACCTTAAATCCTCATCAATCCTTTGGTGAATTGCCTCCCGCATCTTATCCAGGAGCTTAGTCGGACTATCAGTATTTCTCCGGCGAAGATCAACGAATTTACGATGCACACTGCCCACACTGATCCCCAGACTCTCCTCCAACCATCTATAAATATCACTCACATCCGCATTGCCATGATTGAACTGCCCGGCATAATACAACCCATAAGCCAGTTCCGCTATATTCACCTTGTTTCCCGTCCAGGTTAACCCATGGGTATAAACCTTTGCCCCGTCAGCTTTAACAGGATTGACCTTCAGTTCCAATTCTTCAATCAACTTCTCATACGCCATAAAACGCGCAAAAATATAGCTGCAATGCGGCAATTCGTGTCCAAAGAAATCAGGACTTTCCGGTAAGAACAGTACATCAGCCCCACGCCCACGAAACAAAGCTCCATCAAAGATCTCCAGCTCATTTTTATAATACCCGAACCAGATCGAATAATCCTGCAAATGCCTTTGCAAAGCCTTCTGATGTTTCTGATAATGCTTACATTTAACCTTGACGCCCCCCTTTGGCAAACTGTCCATCACACGAAAACATTCCGTCTGGTAAATAAACAGCGCATAAAACCGCACCATCCAGTACTTATTCAGCCTGATTTCAGTCAATTCTTCATTAAAAGTATAATCTTGTAAAGCTTCCCTGATCCGTGAAATCGCAGTTTTGATCAGCCGCAGTGACGTAGTCACCTGCTGTAGAGGATTAAGCTTCGCGGCTTTAGTTTCTTCCAGCTGAGTAAGCAGTTCCTGGAAACATTCATTTAAGAATTGGTTGGTCATAGAATTAGATTTAGGGATGGTACCATCACCATCCACACAAAAATCTAAATTACAATAGTCCTTATAAATACCACGATAGTAGGAATTTCAGGCAAGAGAGGCTACCACCATATGGTGAATTATGCCTTATTAGTAAAACAATTGAAGATCTTTTCTGAATTTCATTTAGCAACTAAGGTGTCATAAAGTGCTATATGCGTAATCGAGTCATTCCATTAAAATTTATTTAAAGCCGCTGTAAATTGATCGCTTTGACATTGCTCTAATAATATAATTTTCAGCTTCTTCCAGTATTCTTCTGTAAGACTCGATGAAACTTGCTGACAAATAACAAAAGCTAAACTTTCTTCAAACCTTACCCACTTTTCGTCCAAAATGATTCCATTTCTTGCAGAATTAAGACTTAGATCATGATCACCGCTGATATCAATTACAATACGAACAGGTAAAGGCCACTCCAACTTTACCTGTTGATTTTTAGCACTCCAATAATCTGGAAAAAGATCAAATGGAACTTCAATGCCATGGAGCGCAATAATTGCTTTTGAAGCTGCTAGCTTATTTGATGAATTACTTAATTGTGGTTCTCCAGATTCGTCTATCTCAATTGTGGTCGAAGTTTTCCTAATTTCATTAGTATTGTACTTGATCGCTTTATCCAAAGTATAATCTGTGCCATCAACGTTAACTTCTTTCGCCGTTAGAGAAATCTCTGACACTGGCGTGCCCTTTTTATCAAGGATTGCCACCATTCCTTTGCCATATATTCCATAGTCATTGTTTGAAATATCAAAACTTAACTCCCTAATATTCGCATCCTGTTTCCAATAGTAATCACGCAAGTCATCCAAACTCAAATTTTTAAAACTTTCTCCCGTATGGGTTTCCGTTCTTGTACCAGTCTCTATAATGATTGGAAATGGGGGATGAGGTATTAATTTACATATGGATTCAATGAACTTATTATCGTCATAAAATCTCCATGGATGTTCTGCTCTTAAAATGAGTTCTGTACTTGTTCCTGGTTCTGTTAACATACCTTCACGAACCCAAAAAACACTGTCCTGTCCTTCCACAATAATTTCCAAAGCCTCTCCTGATTCATAAGGTCCTTTTAAACGTTTAGTATTTACCTTTAGCGAATCGGAAACCATAAAACAGGAAAGCACCCCAATACCGAATTTTGAAATTGGGGTATACTCGAGATTGACTTTTGCTTTTAACTCATAAAATTCAGAAGACTTGTAATAAGAAGTACCTACGCTGGAATAGTATCTATTCACAATATCCAAATCCATACCGGTTCCATTATCACTTACTACTAAATAATCACCATCCGTTTTATAGTATTTAATTATTATTTGTGGTCGATATGGATTTTTCCAACTTTCAGCCATTGCCTTGCGTAAAAGACAAGCATCAATTGAGTTCTGAATTAGTTCTCTTAGCGCAACATCAGGCTGACCATACAATTTTGTCCCCATCAACAAGTCAATGACTTGTTTTTTGTTAAGAGTGAATTTGGTTTCTTGATAGGTATAAAATGGTCTACCATTGGACATTTTTCTTGGGCCAATCTTTGTTCGATCAACATTAAGCGGGAGATTAATCTTATAATGCTCTGGAAATGGATTACGAATTGAATCGACAAGACGATTAAGAATAGTATTAGATGTTGCCAATTCTCGATCAATTAAATTGCAAAATTCCCTAATAGAAACTTCAATAGCCGGGTGTTCGCATCTCGCTTGAAATCTTATAATTGTACTGTTGATATCCCAGGCATCCACATTTCGATGTTTCTGCCACTCACGAATAGAAACTGGATTACGGACGAATAAATGAGATAATAGCACAGGAGGTGTCCGTTTAGCGTCAAAATCTAATATATCTGCTAGACGTAACACTACCCCTACGAAAGGTAAACAAGCATACACACCAGGGCCACACAATAACGATGTATCCATATCCAGCAATGTGGAAGCATCATCGTTATGGCTAAAACACAATTGCGCAAATTCGTTAGTTAAATCTATGTCGCGGTATTTAATCTTTCCTTCCCACTCTGATTCAATAATTGACCGTGCGCGTTCAGCATGCGTTGACCTAATATACTCCGAAATCAAATGTTTTTGAAGCAAGCCCGCTTTGGTTAAATTTCCACTTGCAATGCAGAACTCTATATCAGCCATTATTGAAGGAAAACCTTGACAGTATTTTTTGAACAGCAAATACTGTTCATCGCTTTCATCTCTAAACAGCTCATCATTCCAGACTGAAGCCCAGGAAGAAACATCTTTATTAGAAGCAGCCATGCCAATATCATGAAAGAATGCTGTTAATATTAGTAATAACAATTCAGGTACTGACAAAAGTTGAATAGTGGGTGGAGGTACTATTTTCTCCATGAGTTTAAGCACCCTAAATAGATGATCTCCATCGTGCAGGGTGTATTCCCCCATATGAATCAATACAGTTTTCGTAGCTTGGAATGCATATTGTACTGTATCATCGACCAAGCCTAGAACTTGTTTTCCTGCAGGATCTATTCCAGCTTTTAATTTAAATTCTTTATAGATCGCACTAGTTTCAAGCTGTAGCTGCGTTTCTACCCGCCAGGTATCCTCTATCATCTTCTTATTAAATTTTATTAACGTTAATTGACTACTGGATGCTATATGAAATTCCTTCCTAATTGCATCTTCACTCCTGTCTTCACTTTGAATAAAGACTTGTTGACCACTTTAATAGTTATATAAATAGGCCAATATTATTTTGGTCTACCCCCAAAATCACATATATTTAGATGTAAAATTTGAATTAATTAAACAGCTCCGGCGAGATTCTCTCCTCAAATAGTGTTTTCCAACCTATATGAACACCTGCCCAATCTTCCCCCCAATTTTCATTGATGTGTTTATATGCTTTATATGGCTTTTCGGTTTTAGGCTCAGGATAACCAAGTATATCTTCAATCGTATATTTAATCATTAACCTTCTATTTTCTAAATTATTAAGACTAACTAAAATAGGGTTGTTAAATTTCACAGCTCCTTCTTCTGTATCCTCGTCATGGATTACAAAAGGTTCAATACCTAATATATGTAGATACTTTACTAATGATATAATAACTGCTTTCCCCCTAGCCTTAACAATTTGATAATTACATAAAAAAGCTTTCATCTTTTCCTCAGGCAATCTCTGAATCGTTTCTTTTATTAATAATTCTTCTGTGTCACCTTCAACTATTATCACCCGTCTACAAAAGAAAACCTTCGCAATACTATCGTCTATTTTTAAAAGGAACTTAACAAACTGCTTATCTTCATTTTGAAGTTCCTTAAAAGCTTTTGTTGTGTTAAATGGAAAAATATTAGTTACAGATATATTATGTTCAAAATCAATTTTTAAACTCAACAAATTAAGTACTTGCTTTGGATAAGAATCTTCATCAATCTTTCTACTCAAATCAATCATGTAAGGAGAGTGCGTAGTACAGATAATTTTAGAATTTGATGATGTTGCTAATTCATATAACTTTTCTCTCATTAAACTAGCTGCATTTGGATGCAAATACATTTCAGGCTCTTCAAAACCAATAATTAAAGGCCTTATTTCAATTCCTTGTTGTCGTTTTCTTTCCACGAACTGTTCTCTATATCTTAAAAGGGCAAAAACCGTAGAACGAATCGCTCCCATACCTTGTCGTTCTGGCTTAGTCCTAACGTTACTTGACATTTCAATATCAAAAGAAGGTCGAATGGATGAACCAGGATCGCTTAGATTGGTTGAAATATGAATTCTAGAATCTGTGAACACCCCGCCAATGATTTTATTAATATCGACAAGCATTTTTCCAAATTCTTTTTGATTGTCCTCAGGGTCAAGCTCAAGAGCTAGTAGATTTAAATAATGTTGTGCTTGCTGATAATTTTCCGATGCTCCTCGAACCTCGTCAAAGAGTTCTTTCATAGTTTTTTGCAATGCACCACCAGTAGCCTCAATTTCTTCTTTCCTATTTTCAGCGGGTATCAAAAGAAATTTCGGAAGTTTAATGGATATATTTCCTTCAATACCGCCAGGGTTATTTGCCCAATCATTTTCTGTTTCATCCACATCCCATAATTCAGAAATTAAATCTAAACGTTCCTTATCCTTCGCGGTAAGGTTTTTTGACCAGTCAGTATCTTCCCCAAAACATTCTTTAATAATTTCTTCGGCAATCCCAACAGAGACATAATCATTCAAGGATTTACATTGTTTATATTCTTCCTTTATTGACTTTGTACAAGTCTTCATCTCCCTTTTCAAATTCCCCCCTCTGGGAAAGCTCTTTCGATAATATAAGCAGTTACTTTGTTGAGAATTTATCATTTCCGAAATGACACGCCCCTTAAATCCTCTCCAATTATTTGATTCATCTGGTAAATCATAAAACTTCGCCTCAAATACAATTTCATCGACTTGAAAATCAATCTCATCAATTTTAAAATAATCATGGTCTGGAAGTTTAGTTTCGGCAGAGAAAAATATTTCCATAGCTTTAAGTATTGTACTTTTGCCTATATTATTTTCGCCTATTAAAAATGTAGCTTCGCCACAAAGTATTTTAGCTTCCTTTATCCTACGGAAGCCTTTAATAAAGAAGTAATCTATCTTCATAGAGAGGTTTTAGATGGTTAGAAATTACAAGGTACAATATCCTAAAGAGATAAAAAATTTATTAAACAAAATGAACATTAAATCACCGCCCTATCACTCTCTAGGTTTAACTTATATACCAACTCTGTTTTATCATTCACCATCACCTTCCTAAAAATATTCTTCACATGGCTTTTTACCGTATCCAGTGAAATAAACAGATCATCAGCGATATACTTATACTGCTTGCCCTGACTAATCAGTAAAGTAATCTCCACCTCCCTTTTAGTTAACCCGAAAAAAGCACAATTACACTCAAACACAGAAGCTCCGCTTCCCACCATATACTTCGCCTCCAGCTGTTCATCCCGGATCCGCTCCCATTTCACAATCCTTGCAATAAAAAGCACCGTAATAATCAGAAAGCCCGAATTGGTCACCAATACTTCAATCAACTGACTAACCTGAAAATAAGAAAAAGCTGCCATACAAGCCCAAGGAGATACAGCAGCATAAACCCAGAACATTTCCATCTTACTATAAGGATAAGCTGAAGCACTTCTTACCCTCATCCTAACCCAGATCGCGCGAAGCATGACATACAAAAGCACAATGGAATAAACACCGGGAACAATCATCCCGTAACTGGTCGCCAGTTCCAGTTTACCAAACACTGGATAAACCACCCAAAAACACACCACGTAAGGCAACAGTAAAAACAAAAAGACACCATACAAAGCATGAAAACGCAAAGCTTTCAGGTTAAAAGCCTTATAGAAATAATACGGAAAATAAGCCGCCATTAAAAAGCCACTGCCATAAGCGATGATATTCTGCAATACTAGTGGCAAACGATAACGCGGATCGGGAAACAAACCACCAGTTACATTATACACAATCAACAGTACCAATAACACCAGATACCACAAACGTCTTTTATCCTCCGGTCTTGAAAGGTAATGCACCAACTGGTAACAACACATCCCAAATTCAAGCAAACAAATGATGAATGTCAGCACATACATCTCGGTATTAAATACATACATAGGATAGCTATAAATGAAATAAAGCAATTCAAATCTACCTTCAGATCCCAACCTCCTTTTTCAAGAGAAAAAGTCTATACCCCAGATCCATTTCATGAAAAACCTTAAAACCCCGCTTTTCATACCAAGGAACATTCTTCAGCGTTGAAGTTTCCAGATATACCGGCAATCCCAACAAAGCCGATTCTGCCAGTACCGCTGCGAGTAATTCTGAACCTACACCACGCCCCTGTACCCAGGGGTTTACCCCGATAAACCAGAGGTAAGCAAATGCCGTATCAGGATGACACGCATTAATCAGCCGCTCCCGCTTCATCACCTTAGCTAACCTGAACATCCCGATCACGCCACCAATCAGCTTCAAATCAAGCCATATCCCATAAAGCGAAAAACCTTTCAAGTGTGGGTATAACACCAGTGCACAGGCATCCCTTTTCTCCGTCATCCAGACCACCCCAAACCGAAAGCAAACCTCAAAAGCATAGCTCATCAACCTCCGTACCCGCAAAACGGCACCATTACCTGAGCCAGTCAGGTAAGCCACACTTAAATTCTCTTTAAAGGACAGGGATAACAGTTCCACTACCCTGTCCTTATCTGCTTTTTTCGCTTTAATGATCTTCATACCCCATACATCAATAATCCGATGAAAAACAAAAATTGTAAAAATATCCGATAGGCATTTTTTTTTAAATCAATACACAATTACCAAACAACTAGGCCACTTCTTTCCCCGCTGCATCCCAAACCAAGTCAATGATCTGCCCGATGGAACGGATCAGATCCAAACGGTCTTTCTCCACATTGATGTCAATCCCACAAACAGAAGTCTGATTCATCTTCGCATGCCAGACCACGTAATATACCCCGCCTAAGATCAGCGCCAGCACCGCCCGGAAATTAAAACCCGTTCCTTTGAAATGCGGATCTGTCATCGCGGCGATCTTTGCACCCTGAAATTCTCGTTCCTCTGAAATCTCCCGCAATACCGGTCTGGAATCTGAAATCTGCCAATGAATAAAAGTCTGCATCTCGGGTTCAGTGTAAAATACATTAAACAGCTCCGTAAAGATCGAACGGATAAAATCTGGTAACTCCTGATCCAGCTCCGCACCTTCCGACTGAAACTTCTCAAACACCGGTATCCAGAAATCTTTACTCTTGATATAAGTCCTAAGCAAATTGTTATAACTCTGAAAATACCAGTAAATCATCTTCTTATCCACACCTGCCCGAAAAGCAATCTTATTCACCCCAAGACCACGCCATCCGTCCTCTCGCAAAATATCACCCACCGCATCAATCAGCATCTGCCGGGTCACCTCCGGATCACGGGAACGGTTCGGCCCGCGCTTTTTCCTGACACCTTGCTGCTGATCCATACTTAAACCTCTTCCACCCTCCGGATCGGCAACTTCCTTGTCACATCCTCAAAAGCATTCAATACCTGATCAATATGCGCAGCCGTATGCGTCGCCATCAAACTCATCCTGATCCGCGTATCCTTCTTCGACACCGCAGGATACATAATCGGATTAGCATACACACCCGCCCGGAGCAAATGCCGCGACACTTTATTTGTCAATTCCATATCCCCGATCTTTACCGGAACAATCGCGGAGCGGGTATTACCAATATCGAGTCCCAGACTTTTCAGCCCCAAAGTAAATCGATCCACATTCTCCCAAAGCAAATCCTTCCATTCCGGTTCCTCATCAATCAACTCAATGGCCTTTAAAATCCCCATCGAAGCAGGCGTACCCGTAACCGAAAACAAATGCTGACGACTCTGAAACTTCAAAAACCGGATCAGTTCAGGATCAGCCACCACATAACCACCCAAATGCCCAAAAGTCTTGGAAAAAGTACCCGTAATGATATCCACCTGCTGATACAAATCATCAAGCTCAATCACCCCACGACCAGTCTCCCCGATCACACCCACCCCATGCGCATCATCCATAATCACATAGCCCTCATACCGGTGCACCAACTCCACAATCTCGGAAAGCAAAGCCAAATCACCATCCTGCGAATACACCCCATCCACCACCACAAAACGCGTCTTATACTTATCCCTAGCATCCTTAAGAATCAGCTCCAGATGCTCCAGATCATTGTGACGAAAAGTCTTTTGATTCTTACCCATACACCCCTCAAACATACTCGCATGAATCTTCATATCCGTTACCACCAAATCCTCCTTACCAATCAGCGCCAGCAAAGTCGCCGAATTCGCCGTATACCCCGTGGTATAAATAATCGCCGACTCACGCCTAAAAAAAGCCGCAATCTTCTCCTCCAACTCCCTATGAAACGAAAAATGCCCCCCAATCGCCGGAGAAGCACCCGTACCCGTACCATAATACTGAATCCCAAACACCGCCGCCTTCTTCACCAAATGATGCTGAGAAAAACCCAGATAATCATTCGACACCAAACTCACATAAGACCCCTTACCTCCAAAAGCTGGAATAAACAAATCCACCACCGGCCCAGCCGAAGAAACCGTCTCAAAACGATAATTCAACCTTTCCTCCCCCTCCAAATAATCCAAAAACTCATTAAAATAACCCGCCCTCCCAAAAGCATCCAAACCAGCAGGATCTTCAAAATCCTTAAACGACGCAGTAGCAAAATCGATTTTCATACAATAATAATTTAGTTAGGAAAGCTAAACTAAGCCAGGAGTTTACCCAAAGTGGTGAATTAACACAACTTTTTTAAAAAAACTATAAACACCATCTGATGCACCAATTAAAACATGGTAATTATCCATAATAAACTAGCTGCCGATTCCTATAAGCAATGGGTTTATGATAAATTGAACTCTCCATTTATGATTAGCAAACAGAAAAAGCGGGGAAGCTAGTTGGAAACTAACGCTCATTAGAATCCAAGCTCCCCACACTTTTATTTCTTATTTCGTCCGGCTCTCCTTTTGCTTTTCTTCACTTCTCGTTTATGCTTGGCTTTCTTTTTCTTTGTTAGTATTAGAGAGATCATAGGTCGTCTTTCAAAATTTTCGATTTAGGTTCAGGATAAAGCAATACAACGATGCAGCCAAGCAGCACAAAACCCACGTTAAACCATAAATGCTGCGTCCAGTTCATGTTCTGGAGTGCCCCCCCGCATGAGCACGGAATGTAACTGCTGTAGTTCAGTATCATTACTATATACGCAGTAAACATGGTCATCAGCGTTACAAAGGCATAAATGCCCGACATCCTTGTTTTGTCAAAACACAGCATCATAGCAATCACAATTTCTACCAGCGGAATAAACCAGGCTACATAACCGGCAAACAAAGTGAGCACGGGCGATTTGCCCAATTCAACCCTGAAAGTCGAAAAATCTATCAGCTTGCTGCTCGCCACGTATACCATAAGCAGGATAAATAGAGCACAGCTTGCCTCTATTAATAATTCCTTTTTCTTCATCGCTTAAAGTTTCAGTTTATAGGTGTAAATGAAATTCTCATACAGTGCTATCAAGGTACTTCCGTAAACCTTAAAATCCTTTAGCTTCTGATCTTTGATGTTTAGCATGTAAAAGCTGAATTGGTATTTACCATCCTTCACTGCGTACACATCTACAACCGATGAGTTTTTCCAACCTTCCTCAATTTCATTGTCAGCCTTTAATGCAGATTGAATAAACAGGTAATTTTCATTGGCAGCACAATGCTTGTTCACATACAGAGGAGGTGAAGCTAAAGTACTCGCATGTCCATTCTCAATCTTGCCTAGCTTAATCTGAGCATGACTAACCGTGTCAATTGTCTTCCCTTTGTACAGCAAGTTCATATCTTTATCCAAATGTAGAAACTGATTGCGGTAGTAATACACATAGAAAAAGCTATTGTTACTGCTTTTAACCAGCATACCGTCAGTACTGAATGTGCCATCGCCCTGCGCCTCCAACTGGTAATGCTTATCCAGCACCTTTGTCCCTGTTTGACTGATCAAAGTATACACCCTATTCTTGTTCATTACTCGCAATATCCTACTGTCATTACCAATAGGAAGCGCCGCTGTAAACGATGGGGATTTTTCAATTTTATCAAACCTGAAGTCCCTCAGTTTCCCGGATACTACCTCCTGCTTAATCCCATCAAAAAGATACAGGTCATTACTATCGGTACGCAGGTAATTTCCATCATACAGTTTCAACTCCTGATTTGCCCTTAAGCGGATGCTACTTGTATCTCTGCTGTTTAATGCTACCCTAAACAAAGCTAATTTATCTATATAATGCCCAAAGTATATGGTATCATTATTGCAACCTGCTATGTAAAAGCCTTTGTGCTTCAAATCAATAAACCTTATACCTTCTACCTTTTTTGAAGGGTATTGGCGGACAAAGCCGTTACTCTTGTTGTTTTGATAAGCAGAGAAAGCATACAGGAAGATAATGCTAAGTATTCCTGCAACAAGACAGGCAAATAAAATGATTAATCTTGATTTTTGCATAATAGTCCGTGAACATCACCAGCGGAAATTCGCTGGTGATGATGGTTAATAATTAATCTACATGATAATATGGGTAAGTGCATGGGTAAAAAGTTGTCGGGCTAAAAGCTGGAGCATCAACATGCCAATAAACATCCCAAGCAGTGCATTGAGCACCTGTACCATAGATAGCACAATCATCATCAGTAAGTCCTTGGGTTCGACATTGCGTAGGATTTAAATAATCCGAGTAATTGCATGCCATAAACATTCTAGTTTTTGATTTACCTGTTGGGCTAAAAGCAAATGAAGCCAAAACGCCAAGCATGCAAACAGTTCCTAATGCAAATTTCTTGAATTTCATATTTTTTAAATTTAATATCAGTACCATCTGCTTAAGGAGAGATGATTAATCCTAACTACTGCAGTAATGTCTTAATATTTTATTCTTAATGGTCCATGAAAGAAATTCATGCTATCCATTTAATCAAATAAGTATGCGCTTAATAATTTGGCACAAAACTTATTGCTGGAGAGTTAGTCCCTGTTCCACCAATCAATCCTCTAAAAACCAACGTAGCTCTTTTCCTTCTTGTTGCCATATGATTTGCAGAGGAAATTGTATGGCTAGCTAACAATATTCCGTTACTATTCCTGACCTGAAAGTTGAAATAAGTATTTGGGAATTTGTATGTCGCCTCATACTTTTTAAATACGCTCTGTTTTTTATAAGCGAGTCCGGTAAATTCATTCACAGTAGAGCTACTCGCTAAGGTCACGTTTACATCGCCACTGTTTGGCACCAAGTTGATAAATCGCACTGCGAAAGCACTATCTGCATAAACTGGGAATGCAGATTCTTTTACAAAAACAGTATCGTAATTAGGCGATTGTCCAGTCAAGTACAAACTGTTGATACTACCCGCTGTCAGATTTAAATGACCATTAAATACTGATTTTGTCGTATCTGTTGAACGAACGATATTTAGCGAAAACTCAGATCTTGCATCCACTACACTATAAACTTTGTTTGCCCCATAGACCACGCTTGCTTCTGTTCCAGTATAGGAACCCCAATTTATAGATTTTCCAAAGTAATTTACCTTAACTATTCCTGCATTTATAGCCACGTTAACTACATTGATAGATGCAGGGATTTCAATATGTTCCTTTATACAAGCGCTAAGACACACACATAGTACAAGTATGATTGTCGATATTTTTTTTTCCATCTTAGTAATAATTATTCAATTACATCTTTTAAGATTAGAACTCTCATCTCTTTAGTACCTCGAACTAGATCAAGACCATTCTTTCGCAAACCTGCCCTCACTTCTTCTAAGTCCACTAAATTGGCTTTAAACTTTATGTCTACTTTATAAGGGATGTTCGTTTCATTAACAAAAATATTTTCACTCTTCCTTCCAATTTGAACTGGGCCTCGACAGGCATCTAATACTTGCTCCATCGTAGCCCCTATAAAATCTATTCCTCCAAATTTCGAATCAGATTTATTAATCAGAATATTTGAAGATGCATTGTTGGATCTAAGCCTTTCAACTCTTTTATTATCAATAACCACTAACTTCCAAATTGGCATAACTCTATTTTCGATAACGCCTTCAAGTCCAAAATAATTCTTAAGATCCTGCTTCATGATACTGATAGGCAGACCGGTATTTGCTTTTTCAATTGGTACTGTCAAGCTATAACAAAATCGTCCCATACCGGTAACATAGTCTGATGTTATAAACTTCAGTTTTGTAGAATCATTTGTTTCAATTAAAGGGACGGGCCAATCTTTCCCATATCTTTCATCTTCTCTTAAAAGACTGGGCACCGAATAGCCTATATATGCCAACTGATATAGATTTATAACAGAAATCGAATACTCTTCAAACATAGCTTTGTCGCCAATCGGATACATCTCAAAAGGAACTGATTTATAATATGGCGTAATTCCTCTATTGGCTTTCGAAAGCAACGAACGAAATAAGAACGAAGTATCATTTCCACCATTAGATGTTTTCCCAGAAGTCAGGAAAGGAATACTTGTATTATAATTCTGTTCTAGTTCTAATGCTTCAGATCGGTTTAATGATTTGCGTACGGATACTGAGTTTCCACTCAAAAGGCCTCTGACAGTAGCTTCATCAATTCCAGTTGTGATAACGTTAACTATACCCGCAGGATCTACAATTAAAATATGCGGCACTGTTTTTACTCCATATAACCTTTGAAGCACTGTGTCAAACGCAACTGTAAATTTCAATCCGTTTTTTTCTTCGAGCATGTTGTAGAGTTTTTTTGTCTTCTTTTCAGACGTAGCTCCTTCCCCTGTCGCACTACACATTCCAATCATTACGATCTGAACATCATCTTTAAAAGTCTCTGCAAGTTTGTTCATTTTTGGAAAGCTCTGAATACAACCTCCACATACCGAAGACCAAAAGTCAAGAATCAACCATTTGCCTTTTTTTTTACTTAGAGTCAGTTTCTTCTCAGGATAATTTCTTACATCAGTTAAAGTGTAATCAGGTAATAGCTTGCCTGTTTCAGGATAGTTTATATTCTGTGATTTAGCAGAATTTGTTAATAATTGTACAGATGCTATAAGAAGCTGTATACCTATCAATTTATATGTTTTCATCTTTTAATTATATCCTAGATTCTGAATCAAATTTTTACTATTATCTACATCGTTTTGAGGGATTGGCCACAATTTCATATAAGATTCCCACACACCGCCCTTCCCAAGCGATACATCAGGCATTATCCCGTCAATTTTTCCGCATCGTTTAAGGTCCAACCAACGGTGCCCCCACTCCGTAAAAAACTCCAGACCTCTTTCATTTAATATAATATCTAGCAAATCCTCCTTGGTAGCAGAAGGTAGTACTGAGCGGACTTTAGGCTGATTAGCCCTCACCAAGATAACATCAATGTCGTCCATTGCCAAATCTAATTTACCTTGTTGCGCGCGAGCTTCGGCACGTATCAGGTATTGTTCAGCCAAGCGAAATACAATTGAATATTCCTTTTCCGCAGATGTACCATCAGCTTTGTATTTATATGGAAAATGATAATCGTTTGCCGGGCTAATTGAATTATCTGTATAGGTACCTATCCAAGAACTTCTTCGTAAGTCATTTACTGCAAACCGCTCCAATAACGCATCACTTATAGTGGTACTTCCTGTCAAACCGGCACCAGGTGTAGCACGTATTATAAAATATTCCGATTCAACCGTTCCTTCTGGTGCTGGCAAAGGTCTGCTCAATTGCCATATAGCTTCCTTGCTTTCCTTCAAAAATACCCGATCAATTGATTCAAGTTCATAAAGAGCTGTTTTTGAAATGACACGATCCGCTTCTATTTCTGCATTGATTACATTGCCGCTGTATAAATACACCCGAGACAACAATGCGGAAGCAGCATAAGTATTTGGTCTTACCCTTTCAGGGGATTCAGAAACGGAGTTTCCATCAACATATTTTTCCGTCAACAATTTTTTGGATTCCTGGAGGTCTAAAATGATCTGTTTATAGACATCGGTTGTTGCTGCACGTCCAGCTTTAGCATTAGCTTCATAATCAGTTGTTAAAATAATAGGCACATCTCCATAAAAATTAACCATATAGAAATGCCAAAATGCACGAATAAAATAAGCTTCGCCGAGCAATTGCTGGCGAACAGTAGTGGTCATTGCTGTAGATTGGTTCACGCCTTCGATTACCGCATTCGCTCTGTAAATGAAGTTGTATCCCCCATTCCAAAAAATATTTGTCAACGCTGTCTGGGCACTTTGGTCATTTTTGTATAACTGCAAAAAATTTCCACTTGTCAAGGTCGTGTTCACTTCATCAGCTGCTAAAGCACTATACCACGATATATACAATGGTGTTGCATTGATGTCGTCCATCATTCTTGCATATATACCAGTAATAGCAGAACTAGCCGTTTCATCACTTTGAAATACAGCCTTAGAAATCAGGTCATTTACCGGCAGCCCAGCTTCTGTTAGCTTTTTGCACCCCAATAGGCCTGTTAAGAAAATGCTTGTTAATATAAAATAGTACTTTTTCATAATTATTGGATTTTGATCAATGATTATAGTGCGATTTGCATACCAGCTGTCATCATTCTTATGGAAGGCATCCCATAAGAACTGGAACGGCCCATATCCGGATCAAATCCTTCGTATTTAGTGAATGTTAGAAGATTCTGCCCCTGGATATAAAGTCTAAAGCTGTGAACGAAACTAAGTGTCCCCTTTGAAACCGGCACTTTCCAGGACAGGGCCACATTTTTTAGTCTCAAAAAAGAGGCGTCTGTAATCAGTCCATTACTATTGGTAAATAAATTTTGACGGGTACGTTTGAGGCCAGAGGTAGTTTGGGACAGTTCCTGCCGTCCGCCGTCAAGGGCTGATTTAGGGATGTTACTGTTCCCTGAGTTGAATAAGCCAGCGGTAAAACTTTGATTAAAATCCTGAGCACTTTGTTTTGTAAATTGTATTAAAAAGTTCAGCTGAAAATTTTTATACTCAATATTATTTTGCAAGCCACCAAAATACTTTTGTCCTATAAAATAAAACTCCCGGTCAAAAGTTGATGTTACAGCTCCATCATTGTTAGCATCTTTAAATGTATACAATCCTGTTTGAGGATCAATACCTGTATAGCTATATAGGTATGACAGACTTAATGGCTGGCCAACAGCATATCGGTTCGCAAAACTTGAACTTTTAATATTTGGATATGAAATCAGCTTATTCTTGGGGAATGTGATGTTGATGTTTGCATTCCAAAGAAACTTCGTTGTTTTTATTATATTTCCTGATGTCTCTAGTTCCAGACCCGAATTCTGTAGAACGGCCGAGAGATTCGCCTTCACAATTGAGAAACCCGTAATAGCTGGTAAAGCATAATCTACCAATTGATTCTTTGTTCTGTTTCTATAGAAGCTGGATGAAAGAAGTAACCGGTCGTTAAACAGTCCCAATTCTAGGCCAACTTCTATCTTGTCTACTCTCTCCCAACCATATAATGGATTGGTATGCTGTGTCGGCTCCAAACTCGGAACGCCTTGATATGCAATAGCATAAGACGTATACGCACTTAAGTACTCATAATCCCCAATTTGATCATTACCAGTAATTCCATAACTTCCTCTGATTTTTCCGAAACTAATAAAGGAAATATTTTTTTTTATAAAATTTTCTTCCGAAAACACCCAAGCTGCACCGATAGCACCGAAGTTACCAAAACGTTTATCGGGGCCGAAACGGCTACTTCCATCTCTTCTTGCTGTTAAGTTAAAAACATACTTGTCATTAATCGCATATCCAATTCGTGTAAATAATGCATTATAGCGATATTTTGCATCCGAATTATTTAATATTGTTCGATAGGTACCAGCAGCAATATTCTCAATAAGCGCATCAGTTGAAAATCCTGTAACATTTTCTGCAAGTGCTGTCTTACCGGTACCAAGGATAGTCGAACCAACTAATATGTTTAATTCACCTTTCCAAAAGCTCTTATTATATGAAAGTTGCGGTTCTATTATCCAAGAGTTATTTCGATTAGTTGCAATATCATTTGTCCGAAATATAGATGCCGGAAGAAACGATGGGTTGATCGCAGAAAATGGAGTTATATTATTTTGCTGGAAATCCAACTTGTTATATCCAAGGGTAGTCTTAAACTCTAGATCTTTCAAAATTTTATAATTGACTTGGAAGTTGCCAATCAGGTTGTTAGAATTTTCCTTAGCCTTTGTAAAAAGTGCTGTTAGCGGGTTTGCCCAGGTCTGATTTGCCCAATTCAAACTTCCATCCGAATTATACACTTCTGGTGCGTTTGGTGCAATGGAAATGCTATTTGTAAAATCACTTATTGGGAGATTATTAAAATTATTTATATAGTTTGCAGAAAGATTGAAACTCAACCTTTCATTTGCCGATTGATGATTCAGGTTCATTGTAAAGCCTGCCTTTCTTCCAAAAAAATCTCCCGGATAAACCGTTGTTTCTTTACGGTATGTACCACCTATTCGATAATGGGTATTTGAGTTCCCACCGGATAATGAAGCTTGAAAATCGTTAACAGTTGCTGTCCCTCCAATAAAAAAATCCTGCCAGTCTGTATATTTGTTTTTTTCCCATGTTCCATTTAAGTCATAGTCTGTTGCTCTGGGTAGAATATTATCATTTTCAAATGCTTTTGTCCGCATCGCAATGTACTCCTCCAAGTTCAGAAACTCTAATCTCCGAGCTACCTCACCTACTCCAGAATATACATTTATAGCCAACTTGTCAGTGTTGCTAGCGCCCTTTTTTGTCGTGATCAATATTACCCCATTAGCACCTCTGCTACCATAGATAGCTGTAGCATCGGCATCCTTCAAAACTTCTATCTTCTCAATATCATTTATGTTTAAAGAATTAAAAGGACTCGCGTGTTTTCCGGTTGCGTCGTTAATCCCCGATAAGGTTAACGGCTCAGATATAAAAGGTATTCCATCTATTATATATAGCGGATCGTTGCCATTTGCTAGACTGTTTTGTCCGCGAAGTCTTATGTTCATACTTCTTCCTAAAACACCACTCGTCTGCTGAATAAATAAACCTGGCACTCTACCTTGAAGCGCAGCTATTGGATCGCTGATTGGTTGCCGAGCTAAATCCTCAGATTTAACTGTGCTAACATTACCCGTATTAAATGCTTTCTTCGTGCTGTAATAGCCTTTATTTATCGTCACTTCCTGAAGATCACTACTTCCCATTTTCAACTTAATAATCCCCATCATTTTCGTCGCTGGCAGTTCTACGTTTATGTAGCCGACATAAGCCACAATAACAGTCGCCCCCTCATCTACGCCCTGCAAATAAAATTCTCCGTTCACATCAGTGCTCACACTTTTACTCGTGCCTTTCACCTTCACCGTCGCCCCGACTAACACCTGATCATCCTCGCCAATGACCTTACCCCTAACGTCAATATCAACAAGACGAGCAATAACATTTTCCAGAAAACTTGGCATTTTTGGCTTCACCACAATAAATTTATCCTTCACAGAAAAACTCAAAGCCTGATTCTGGAAAAGCTTCTCCAGAGCCTCATTTAGCTCCTTAGCCTTAAAACTGACATTGACCCGCTTGGCATTATCAATATCCTTTACATTAAACACAAATTCATAACCGGTTTGAGAACGTATTTTATCCATTACGCTTTCCAGCGAAGCATTTCTTTCATTCAGCGTAATCTTCTGTGCCAATCCCGCAGCACACACCTGCATCAGAAAGGCAAAAATTAATAACGTAGTTACTTTCATAACTAACACAATTTGCCGGAGTACCCCTGAATCCAGGAGTACTCCCTTGTTAAAAGTATATAATTGCATACCTTTGTAATGTTTGGGTTAATACATAAATCCTTGAACTGATTTTAATTCCGATCTCGTATCGGTAAAGGGTTAACCCAGACTTAAACGTGGCTCCGACTCGTCCTCGGAATCACGTTTTTAATTTTCAGGCACCCCCGTCTCAGGTCATTCCCGCTGTCGTAAATGTTCTCTCATCTTCTAATTTTGGTTTGGTTCGTTGATTAATTTATTCTCGAGTTGATTGTTTTTAATACCATGATACAGCCGGTTTCCAGCCAAATCCTAATTTTTTATATATCTAAATGGAAGACCGATCCAGCTCATGAACAAAAAAAATCACCTCCCATAGCCCATAACCTTTCACAATCTTTCCTCCTTTTTTTTATTTATCCATATTCCAACAATTACACAGCAAGCTAATTCTCCTTATACACAAATACCTTCTTACCCTCAATCCTGAAATGCACTCCACCTGTAGCCTGCATCCTTTCTAAGATGACCGAAATGTTACGCGATCTGGCCACATAACCACTCATCACCACCTCCCTTGAAGCATTATCCGCATACTCAATGTCTATGTCATACCATCTTGACAAATCCCGCATGATCACATTCAATGGTACCCGCTTAAACTCAAAGAAGCCATTCTTCCATGCCGTCACTTCAGCGGTATTCACAGACAACACATTCAGCTCACCGCCATCCACCCTGGCCTGTTGTCCCGGAACCAACACCTTACTCTGCTGGCTGTCTTCAGATATCGTTACTTTCACGGAACCTTCCAGCAAAGTTGTCCGTACATCCCTTTCTTCCGGATAAGCGTTCACATTAAAATGCGTACCCAATACCTGCACCTGTTGAGATTTAGTTTCAACTACAAATGGATGTGACTTGTCTTTTTTTATTTGAAAACAAGCTTCGCCTTCAAGCCTTACCCTACGTACCCCACGCTCATTTAAGGTAGCAGAGTAAGTTAAACTTGAAGCAGCGTTTAGCCAGACCAGGGAACCATCAGGCAAACACACCTCATAAGTCTCGCCCCTGGCCGTAGCCAAAGTATTTGTCTTACCTATAGCATCAACCTCACCCTTTACATTATAGATGATCTTACCGTCAGCCATTTTCACAATCTCCATACCCGACTCCTGCGCAAGCTCTCCTTTAGCTACATCAGCCAACCTGATCTTTCTACCATCAGCCAAGGTCAGAGTAGCACCACTTTTTCCAGGAGCAATCTCTTTTGCAGCCATAGCCAGATTAGTATCATCTGAACCAGACCTAGAAAACAACACTGCTACCGCACAAACAATAATAATAGCAGCCGCTGCTGCCAACCATCTGTAACTTTTCTTTTTAGCCGGCACGGCCGGATGACCATCCAATATTCCAATAACTTCCCTGATCTTCTCTCTGACTTTATCTCTGCGTGCAACCTCAACTTCTCCATCCACATCACTCATTTCCATTTCAGTTTGTAATAATTTCAATAATTCGGAATCATGTCCACCAGCAGCAATCAGCTGGAACATTTCCTGAATTTCTACTTCCGAAGCTTCATCAGCGCTATACTTACGGAACAAGGATTCGATATTGGATAAGTTTTGAGGCATTATGTTTATTTTTTGTTAACTGAATATTATCTGAATATTTAAGGATAAGACTATCCTCAGCCAGACTATAACTATCCCATTATAAAAAATATTTTAAATACACCACAACTACCTATCAGACAGCAATATAAAAATTGATAAAGAAAGTAATCCCGTACGATTATTCATGAAAGTACGCACATGCTGCATGGCATGACCAAGCTGATTGTTCACCGTACTGGTAGAAATCCCTAGCTTATCAGCAATCTGCTGATGGGTTAAGCCTTCATTGCGGCTGAGCTCCCAAATCAGACGACGTTGCTGGGGCAATTGCGCTACAGCCATTTCTATAATCTTTGCACTCTCTTTGAGTATCAGTTGCTCTTCAGTATCATTGCTATAATCCAGATAACCCGCGGAAATCTTATCCACTAACTTCTGGTTATTGGAAATCTTTTTTAAATAAGTAAGCGTTTTATTGGCTGCAATATTAAAAAGGTAAGCAGTCGGATATTGTACATTCTCCAATAAATGCCTATTGATCCACAACTGCACAAAAATGTCCTGCACAATTTCCTCCGCCAGATTACGGGAACGAACCATTTTATCAACGAAAGGAAAAAGACGGTTTGAGTAATGGTTATAAATGGCATCAAAGCAACGCTCATCTCCCTTTGCTAAACCTGAAAACAGCTCAGCTTCGTTGATCAGTCTATGTATTGATTTTCCCATTTTAAACAGTTAACATGAGTTGCATTATGCTATTTAAATTTACCTAAAATTATATTTCCGTGCAATATTCAAAATATTTACCAAAGTGGTGAATTGACTGAATACCAAACAATTCAATTCAAAAAATGGTGAATTGATTGTTGCAGTCAAAAAGGCTGATTTTGTCCAGAAAAAAAAATCAAAATAATTCACCACCAAATACTGAAATTTCATATTTAACCCATTAAGTCCTGAAATTGCTTCTTTTATACCGTTAGATAGATAAGCATACAGAAAAGATTCAAATGAATAAATAGGAATTTCTATAAGCAGGAAAATGGATTGGTAAACTTTCATGATGCGCTTTTATGGATCTCGGGTAAGAGCTGCGCTATAAATAGAACTATAGCTATGGACTCTACAACCGCACTGCCAGGTTTTCTGACGACCTTAGGAACGGAATTACAATAGAGCCCATAGCTATAGTGCATTCAAAAGTATGCAAAATATCACTATGGGCATTACTCTATTGTCCCTTCCTTGCAATTGTCAGAATTTGGCAGTCGAGACTCTTTTTGTTAATAACCTGTATGTAAGTAAATTTTATATCACTATATGCTTATTTTAATTTTCTTAAGCTAAAATACAAAAAATCTTTACGTGGTACAAAATAATGTACCAATAAATTTTGCGACTAGGTGGATATTTCGCCATGCATAATAGCGAGATGGATAACTTCAAAGAAGGGCTGGGTAATCGAATTAAGGAATTACGTGAAGGTAAAAAACTTGGCGTAAGAGAGTTTGCCTTACTTGCTGATATTGAACACCATCAACTAATCAATATTGAAAAGGGTCGTGTGGACATGCGTGTATCGACACTGAAGAAGATTGCAGGAGGCCTCTCTATAACTTTAAGCGAGTTAGTTGATTTTTAAATTTCACTACCCCTCAAATCATCTTTCCTGTTTTAGTTCAGGCAAATCAAACTCCATCAGCTCAGTAACTGACCAGCTCAAACGATGTTCGAAATCAATTAAGGACTTAGATGGAAGATCATCTAAAAAGCTCATATCAATTCCTGAGTTGCTGGCTACGGTATAAAAATGTCCCATTCTCATCTCCCGATCCAAATGGAAAGCCCGATGCTCCGTCTCCCCCCTAAAAAGCGCCTGATAATCCTCTAAACACCAATGCCTAAGTTCCTTTTCTTCCACCAGTTCTTTCAACCTCTTTAAAGTCGCATCGGCCAGCTCCTTCTGCCCGCAGAAATCCTCGATCTGATATTTAAGGATCAGACACAAGACCTGCGTTTCGGAAAGCGAAATATTAGCACAATCCTTATAAAGCTTTTCCAAAGCCCCGGTCTTTTCAATCAGATCAGCGATGACTTCTGGGCTGGTAACCTTTGCACTGCGGCGTGTATTAGCATCCCAATTGTTAAAAAATTGTTTGATATAGGCTGTTTTATATACCCAATCTATATAATTCATAATCACATTGGCCAATGCCGGCACATTGGCAGACTTCGCAGCATGATTCATAACTATTTTTGACCTTGCCCCGTACTTTTCCTGTAATACGGCCCAGCGCTGGTATAATTCTGATTGAAGATGTCCACAGTTATACCAGTGCAGGGTACTTAGGTTTTCTATAAAGTCCTGGGTCAGAAGTCCCAGCTCAACGTGTAATATTTTTGCATATGTGGTTACCTTTCCCGCCAGGTTATCCGGCTCAGCGGACAGAATATCATTGACAGTCTGATACAGGATTTGAATTTTATGGGCATATGTGCCTTCGCCGTGACGGAACTGTTGAAATGCCTTCTCTATTTCAAGAAAAGAACCCAATTTTTCCCCAGCAAGCAGCTCTTTATTCTTTTGGTCGTAAGTTTCCCTATTCATCATTCCCAGTAGATAAGCCGCCTGAAGCAGGATATGGGTCAGGATCGCCTGCTGGTCAGGCTGAAATGCATCGGCTTTACGATTTGCCTTTTTCAAATAATCAAGTGCTTTCAGTAGCTCTCCTTTTTCGAAATAAGCCATACCGCAAACATAATTGAACATCGGCGGTGCTTCTTTTCCACCAAGATAGGTGCGTTGCTCTATTTCAATGATCTGCTGATATGCATAATCGTTCAACAGCCTAAAGCCACACTGCTCAATAAAAGATAAGTTTTGCTCGACACTGTACACTTCATTGTCTTCATCAATCATAATGCCTGCACCTCCAGTAGTGTTATCACCTTTGGCATTCCTATGGGCATTTAAACGGCGAATCAGCACTCCACTATCCAGCGTATTTCTATAAATGTCATCTACTGCTTCCAAATCAAGCTTTCTGCAAAAACTGTAGCTGTATTTTGCAGGCAGTGGTGATGTTTTGTATTTATTGATGAGGGTTTTAAAGACTTCACTGGCCTGTGCAAAGTAAAAATGACCGTTGTTGTGATCATACAGCACGTAATAGGCCGGCATTCCGTAGTTCAGTAAATAATTGATATTGCTGACTTCTATGCCATAGGCTAACGAACCGTCTTTTTTGAGTTTACTTGTAGCAGTTGCCTTGAGCTGAACAATGAAGCGGAAATTAGTATAACAGCCTTTTTCCTTAATTTCAATAACCAGGTCAACCCCTTTGTCCCGTTGTACTTCCTGCCTGACCTCGAACAATGTGGTATCCAGCAAAAGCACGAATTTGTTTCTGGAAATAGTTTCCAGATCTTCATTGGGATTAGATTTAGGTAAGGTAGAACGGTAATCCATAATTGGTTTTATTTGGTATCATCCAAACATAAAAAATTTAATGGAAATATAAATTGGTGGTGTGAACCAACCCGCTAATTACTTATAAGGCACAGGTTAGAAAAAATAAACCGGAACTTGTCAGACGACAGGCCCCGGTTTTAAATTAACGCTCTCAAAGACTAAGTTAGATAATTAATCGCCAATTAACCAAATTGAATTTATTTAACCTAAATAGGTTCCTACCTTTCCATTCATTTTCAACCTCGATTATATTTCTTAAATTTTGTATATTGTCACTTACAGTAAACATTAATTGATAACAATATGGCGTATCATGCCTAAGAATATAAATTGCACATGACAAAAGAACTGATCTTCACAATTGACGATGGTACTAAATACCATGTATCTGTTACACCCATTCCATTTAATGACAATGGTGTAAACCGCCTTAAATTTGAGGTAAAAGATCCATTTTCAATTAATATCATTCAACGCTTAGAACAGGATAATTGGATACATCTGGAAGGCGATATGAAAGCGGAATATGTACAACGTATAGGTGCTGTTATACGCAAAAACTTCGACACGTAATTTTATTAAAACACTTTTGTTAAATGCTAAGATTTTCCCAAATGGTTAAGAAATTAATGCCTCTCAAACAACCATTCACTTATCACGACCTCAGCCCAGAAAAAAAATAACCTACAACACCACCGCCTGCTCATCACCCGCCCCACCATCATCAGCCTTTTCAATAACAACCTCCGCCTTATCCCTCAACTTCTCACACTCCCGCTCCACCAACTGCTCAATATCATACTTGATCTTAATATAATTCTCCATCACCTCCCCATAACTCACATGAGAAACTTTAGGAATCGGCTTAAAACCAGCTTCCTGCAAAGCAATAGCATTATGATCATTCTGAATCTGAGCATGAAACATCTTTAAATCCACCTTCTGTTCAGGATTATCCGACACAATCCCAACAAATTCACCAGAAGATAGCGTGGCAATCTTCGCCGCAGGAATCGCATAATCCAGCTGCGTAGATTTAGAAACAGACACATCAGCACTATTGATACTCAAACTTTGCCTGTCCTGCATAATCTTCCCAAAATTCTCACTCATCTTTTTAGCGGTATCCCCCGTCACCTGCCCACTGATCATATTCCCCACAATCCCCACTAGTACATCCGCCTGCTCCGAACCATAATCCTTCTTCAACTGCTCAAAAGTCTGCACCGCCAAAGTCACACTCACCAGATTACTCCTACAGGTAGCTAAAAGCCCATCGGTACCATTCAAAAAAATCGAAGGAAACTCATCAAACACCAGACTACTCTTCAACTGCCCCTTACGATTCACCAGCTTAATCATCTTGGAAATATACAGCGACAACACCGCACCATAAATCTGCTGCTTCTGCGGATTATTCCCCATACACACAATCTTAGGCTCTTCAGGATTATTGATATCCAGCGTAAAATCATTACCTGAAAGCGTATAATACAATTGAGGAGAAGCAAGTCTCCCCAAACCAATCTTCGCCGATGCAATCTGCCCCTCCAGCTGAGGCGCCGCCTTACGCTTTAAAGCAGAAATAAAAGGATTGATCAGCGTCCGCACCTCCTCCTGTTCATTCATTACAGCAAACAGCCGATCATACTCCACCTGCATCAGCTCAATCGCATGTGGTAAAGTGCAATATTTACCATCCTCATGCTTCCTTAAAAACCAGATCACCGCCGTCACAAAATTTACCGCACTCTCCACAAAAAAATCACCCGTCTTTTTAATCCAATCCCTATTCAGCCCAAACATAATGGTACGGCTGGCCTCCCCAGCATCAGTAATATCTTCCATCGTCCCAGGCTCCAAAGGGTTACAACGGTGCATCACCTCATCCAGGTTAATCACACAAAATTTTGGTTTCACCTTATAATTCCGGTGGTATTTCAGCAGCATATTATAAGCAATCTTCGACAGATCATCATACTTATAATCATAAATAAACATGCTGAACCCCTTTTTAATGTGCTGCTCAATAATATGCCGGATCACAAAATAACTCTTACCCGCCCCAGGCGTACCCGCCACCAATATCCCCCGGAAAGGATTAATGATATTAATCCAGCTGTCACGAACCTTATCTTTTAAGCGGTACTTAGCTGGCAGATTAATGCTGTACTCATTTTGTAGTAGCCTTTCTTCCTGCGGGAAAGTCTCACTTTCTAAATTAAAAACATCCGTATTCAAATTCGCTTTAATTAACCTGGAAAGCAAAGTACCACCAGAAAGCACAAGCAGATAACCGCTCATCGTAATCCCCATATACAAAACAGCGACAAGCTGTAAACCAGCCCCCAAATACAAACAAAGGATACTGATAAAATACAATAACAGCCCTGTAAGCAAATAAGCGATGATTGGTTTTATCTGCTGCTTTTCATCCTTCCTCCCTTTTACCCCGATCAGCGAAATCCCTAAAAAAAGCAAAGCTGCTAACTTCGGCAACAACAAACTTTTGAATAAAGCTATCCTAGCCAGATTGCTGAACAGCCTATCGGTAATCTTCGATATTAATCCCCATTCAAAAAAAGCCTGATAACAAACCAGGTAAAAATGAATCGCTAAGATCACCAGACTGATTAGCCTGGTCAGATCAATAATCTTGCGTAAACCTTGCGCGTCTTCTCCCGTATTCATAGTGTTAAGTTTTGATCATTACTTTGTGATTTCCTGCGCCTTTTTTTCTTTTTAAAACTGGTCAGGGGATCATAGTCAGCTTTCATAAAAAGTATATCCAGTAAACTGGTGTCAACCTGCCTGGCTTCGTACAGCTGCGCTTGCGGCGCTTGCTTACTAATCTCCTTATGCAGATCCAGCCGCTGATCCACACTGCCGTTCTTCCGGACATTGGCATATTTATAGGTCTGATTAATCGGCCGATCAAATCCAAACATCTGATCAAACACACGCTCCCCAGACTGCTTAAAAGCAGAACGGTTGAATTCTCCCATCTTCCTGGAATGTACTTTGTTTCTACCACCTGATTTATTCATGGGGCTTAACTTGAGCTTATTTCGAGTATCCTTTCTACTGACAATGATCTGAATGTGCATCTGCTCACCTTCTTTAAGCTGCCCCGCTTTCTTTTCCCCATTTTTCACCGCTCCATCCTTATGGCTGTAATAGCGGTGGTTTTCCAGCTTTGCAAACCATAACAAATCTTTATGGGAACTGATGCCTGGGCGATTAAAGTTCCGGGCATATTCATTCATGATCTTCAGCGCATATTCTTTAAAAATCTTTTTGTTTAGCTCACCATGCTTCTGCTTTAACCATTCAATTTCCTTTTGACTGGGACTGATATTGATCAGGAAAAATTTAGCTTCAGTTTTAGAGAGTTTAGCTACGTTGCCATCAATTGCATTTTTAACTACATAAGACGGAATTTGGATCGCGTTACCATTAAACCAATGCTCCTGCTTTGCATCTGGGAACAACCTACTTTCCTTATCCAGGTAATGTACCAGTTCCCCGCTACTACCTTTATTATTGGATTTTTCACTATCGGTAACCTTAATGAACATGATTATAAATCGGCTATCTGTTTTCTGACCTGTTCCATTAATTCTTCTCTTTCCCTGGCTTTAAAAGCGCCTAAATTTTCCCTGCTTTTTACATAGCCGTCAAACAGGTGTAGGCACTGCTCTTTTAACTTCTTTCGGCTTTGTAGTTGTTCGTAGATCATTTTCATCAGGCTTTCTGTTTCTTTGGATTTTACCTTCTGGTCCTGCTGATGTTTAAGTAATTCTTTATTGGCCAAGATCACCTGTTCATTAAAGTGCTTTACGATCTGTTCCTGATTACGGATCATTCGCTCTACACTTTGGTGCATAGGAATCAACAATACCTTTTCCTGGGTTTTGATAAAACTGGTGTAAGCATCGTGGTTACGGCTTAAAGTCCGCTTTAAGAGTTCATCATTGATATCGGCGGGGTCTTTCTTTGTCCGGTGGAAGTATTCAACCATTTGGTTAAAGAACTGAAATTTGCTGTAGCCATATTTTAGCGCCAGTTTACCTAGTTTGGTATCTGTTTCTACTGAAAATCGTAAGGATTTGGTGTAATTGTCTTTGGTCGCCATACCCTTTAGTTTATAAGTAGACTTATACTTTTTTCAGCTTTGGCGTACCTGCAATATAGATAACTTATACCCGGAGTATAAGTCAACCCCTGATAGGAGCATCCTAAGGGGCAAAATAGGGCTGCTGCCCAATTTCCGCTTGCTCCAATTTCTGAAGGAAAATTGGACGCTCCTAAACACCAAAACCAGTGCGGTAAAGGTGGGGTAATTCGGTAGAACTCTTGCATGGCATCTTTATATGCCAACAAAGGTTAGATATCTAAAAACTTTCAATTAACACTATGACAGGACAGTGTTATAAATATATGACTATGAACGCTAAAGAATAATATAAACGGGATTACAAGACACTTTTATTATATTACCCGTAAAAATCAAGTAATGGAAAAAGCCAAAGAATGGAAAGATTTATGGGAAGAACTTGTAGAGAATGTTGACAAAGGTGCCCCAGATTTTGAATTGTATAACCCTCAAATTCTGATTGATGACATACTAGATGAAATAGAATTCAATTCATTTCAGAATAACGACAACCGCGCATTTTTTTATGAAAAACTATCAGCCTATTTTACGGGTGATCAAATTATAAGTAATCTATTCCATTCCCAATTTAAATTACTCAGAAAGGATTTTAATTCTGACAAATTGAACTTAATTAAACAGATTACACTGGGAATCAAGCAACTGTTTGAAAACGGCTCCTATTTTAAAGAGACTCTTTCTATATTAAAAAAAACCATACTAACTAATAATGAGTTTAATATTGAATACTACAATCTTGTCAAGTATTTATCATTGTCACTTATCATTGAATTTATTAAAAAGGGATATGCAGCAGAGGATATTAAGAATTTTCCAAAACATATCTTATCCAATTATGAGGTACTTAATGAAGAGATTATAGTAACCGACTTTCCACATGATATAAATGAAAAAGATTTCATGGATGAGACCGGAATATTTAATTTTCAAAAATATAAAGCTGCAATAATAGAGTACATTGATAATCTCAGTTTAGAGGAAAGACTGAATGCACTTCTTTTCTTTTACGAAAAGAAAAAAGAACCTATGTACTACCTGTTTTCCATGAATGGAATAAAAGGTCAAACTTTGTTAAATCTAGGGGATGTCACATTTTACAGTTCAGATAAAAAATCATTTTTGTCCGAAGAAAGTAAGCCTGCATTAAGTATGCATACCTTGAAAGATTCTCACATTCAGGTTGCAGTAAAAGTTAACTATTTGATGCCACAATCTACCCTTCAAGAAGCAGTATCAAAAGTAGAAAACGCTTTAGATCTCATTTCTTCGTACTTCACAACGAAAACGGCACTAAGATTGAATTCCACTAATTATACTGTTGTAGATTTAGATGGTAATTTTATTTCAGGAGGCCATGGCAGAGACAAAGAAGATACTTTCCTAAGTCTACATAATGCTCTTGATGCAAAACTAATAGAACCTAAAATTGATGTGCTAAATGAATTTGATTTAATTGTTGGGGGAAACAAAGGGTCACAAATCAAGATATCAAATTCTTTGCATTGGCATCGAAAGGGTATACAATCTTTAAAGCATGAAGATAAAATCCTTAATTATTGGATATCCCTTGAAAATCTCTTTTTTCTCGATAAAGATATTACCAATGATATATTAACTGGAAAAAAGAAATCCAAAATTCATTTAATACAAGAAAGTGTTTCATCAGCATATGCAATTGTTTCGCTACACGACCCTGCCTGGGAATTGTTCCATTATTTTAATCGTGAGTACCTAGTATCGAATATGGGGATTCAAAACTTGATATCAAAAATGGATAATGATTTGATTGAACGTTCGCAGATTAACTTAGGAGCGAAAGGAGGGCGAGTATATCTTGAAAATTTCATAGATTGTCTTGATGAAATCAGGAGTTATATTACAGACCCACATATGACTTACCGCATCCTAAATGTTCAGAAATTATATAATGATCCCAACTTTTTGAAAAAACATTTTGAAAAAGAAATTGAAATCATAAAAAATAACTTACTATTAATTTATAGATGTAGAAATATGATAGTACACAATGCTCACTATGGGAACATGCTATTACCATACCTTGCCAACACTATAAAACAATATTCAAATTTTTTCATTCATAAAATGATTTCGGAATATAACGAAGCTAGTGGAAGCCTCTCTGAGATTATTCTTAAGAATCAGTTTAAAAAGGATTGTATTTTGGCTGATTTAGAGAGTGGACAAATAAACATTTTGAAAAAGGACTATTAATAATTGACATAGCTCATCAACAATCTTAATAACCTATTCAATAAAATTTTCAGCTCTAATAGTAAGCACAGTTTATCCAATAAAGCTTATGAAATTCACCCAAAGGGCAGCCCAATAAACACATCAAAAAAGATAAACAATTAACGCCTCTCAAACACCCCCTCACATATCACAATGCCCAAACGACCGGACAACTAACTTACACCAGTATACGAAAAACAACAGACAACCCCTCCTGAATTAGAACATTTATCAGGGGCCATGTTGGCACCATGAAAAATAGAAACAACAGATACATTACTAAATAAATAAGCAATTCTGAATAAACAATAGCCTTTTGCAGTCTCACAACCGGTACCGAAGTTTGATATTTCTTCCTATCGCCCTAAGTAATCCAGGCTGATCGTTTACAGTCGCATCAACAGCATCCCAATCCCCTTTCTCATTGCAGGCAAGCTCGTAATCTATACCATTCAAATTAATATGGATGGTACTGGTTTGTTTTGTTATTCCCTTAGTGAGGATCAAATAGATATAGTCCTTTTCATCAAAATTGATGCGCATTGGTAGATTCATATTGCAAATATAGCGTCAGAAATGCGCTTTTATTGTGCTAATCACATAAACTTAAACACATAGATTTTATCTAATTCTAAGCCCCGGTATATAGAAAAATAATAACGCAATTAGTCTTTGAAATGAATTAAAAATTCAACACATTGCTCACTATCAACTAATTAAAAATAACAGGATTTTACTGTAAAATAATAACACTGTGTTATGAAAGTGTTAACTGGTATTGTTTTGCCCAAACATTTTTGCCTAAAAAAGGCAGGATGGAAAAATTAAAAGAAAAAAGAAAAGTAACACCGGAAAGGGCAATGAAACTGCTTGCTGAAAATGGTACACACGTTAACCTGGAACAAGCCAGATTAATAGTCGACTTGATGTACAAATTTGCTGAGATCGCACTAAGACCCTATACCAAAAGTAAATTCCTATAAATACAATTCAAATGAAAACCGCTGATTTATACATTCGAGTAAGTACAGACGAGCAAGCTGCAAAAGGATATTCCCCAAGATCACAGGAAGAGGCTTTAAGAAGACATTGTGAAACACATGATGTGGTCATCAGGAAGGTAATACACGAAGATTTTTCAGCTAAAACATTTAACCGGCCGGAATGGAAAAAGCTAATTGAAAATTATCGCATGAATTCCAGTCGGCCGGACTATATCCTATTTGTGAAATGGGATCGGTTCAGCAGAAATGCACCTGATGCCTATCAAATGATCGCCACCCTTAACAGATTGAAGGTGGAGCCACAAGCAATAGAGCAACCGCTGGATTTATCCATACCGGAAAATAAAATGATGCTGGCCATTTATCTTACAGCCCCGGAAATTGAAAATGACCGCCGTTCCTTAAATGTTAAACATGGTATGCACCAGGCACGTAAAGAAGGTCGATGGATGGGAATCGCCTCACCAGGGTATCTCAATAAAACAAAAGAAAACGGAGACAAATATGTAGCTATCGATCCAGTCCTCGCACCAATAATGGTATGGGCATTTCAAACCCTTGCTACAAGCCAATATACCACAGTTGAAGTCTGGAGACTAGCCAAAGCAAAAGGGTTGAACTGTTCTATTCATAGTTTTTGGAAGGCTATACGGAACGTAGGTTTTTGCGGCAGAATATTCGTACCTGAATATGGTAAGGAAAAAGCCCATACCGTACAGGGACAACATGAGGCTTTAATTTCAGAAGCTTTGTTTTATCAGGTTCAGGATGTATTGGATAAACGCCGTCTAAATATCGGCTCTAATGGTAAGCGTGGAATACGCATTACTTCATTAGATCTCCTTCCTTTAAGGGGATTTTTAATTTGCCCATTTTGCAGGCGTAGGGCAACTGGGAGTGCTTCCAAAGGAATGTTTAAGCATCAACATTATTATCATTGTCAATCACCTTGCAAATGGCGGGAAAATGCAAAATTGGTCAATATGGCATTTGTTGGTTTGCTCAAACTGTTTAAACCTAAAAAAGGAGTTACAGAAGTGTTTCAGGAAATTGTGACAGACTTGTACAGGAATGAGTCTAAATACATTCAAATAGAGCGCAAGGAGCTCATCACTGGCATTACTGATTGCCATAACAGGATAAATAGGGCAAGGGAATTATTATTGAACGGTACTTTAAGCGACATAGAATATTCAGAGATTAAAAAGGAAGCAGAAAACAAACTAAATAGACTCGAAGCGCAGCTTAATGATGCCAGTACAAAAACAACGGCAGAAATGGATTATGAGGGTACGATTTATAAAGTGCTGGAAAACCTAAAAAAGCTTGATTTGACGTATTTAAACGCAGATATTGCGGGTAAACGTCATATAATTAGTTCGATATTTTCAGAAAAGTGGACTTTTGAGGGAGGAAAACATCGAACTGTAAAAACGAACGAAGTATTCTTACTTATTTACCAGATTAACAAACAGTTAGAAAACAAAAAAAGCAGATTAAGCGTTTCAAAAAACACTCAATCTGCTTGCGTACCCAAGAGGAGATTCGAACTCCCACACCGTTGCCGGCGCCAGCCCCTCAAGCTGGTGCGTCTACCAATTTCGCCACCTGGGTATTTTCTGTTGCAAAGATATATTTATTCAGATAATATCATCAACCCATCATAGGCTAATTTTATATTTGTTGGTAAATCTTTTTCCACACTCCCATGCAGTCCTAAATTGTGGCTAATATGTGTAAAATAAGTAGTCTCTGCCCCAACCTTTTGCGAAAATGCAATTGCTTCATCTAATGTAAAATGAGAAATATGTTCTTCTCGTTGTAAAGCATTTACAACAAGAATGCGTGTTCCTTTTACTTTCTCCAAGGTTTCATTTGCAATAGTCTTTGCATCAGTAATATATGTAAAATCACCGATCCTAAACCCAAGAATAGGTAATTTATAATGCATAATATTTAGCGGAACAATCTCCGAATTACCAACGTAAAAAGGCATATCTGTAATCGTATGCAAATCTATCTGAGGTAAACCAGGATAATGAGCTTCAGCAAAAATATAAGAGAACTCGCGCTTTAAAGCATGTTGTACCCTTTCTGTAGCATAAATATCGATGTTCTTTTTTAGCAGATAATTGAAAGGCCGTATATCATCCAGTCCCGCTACATGATCTTTGTGTTCGTGAGTAAATAATATCGCATCCAGGTCTTTTACACCCGCACGTAACATCTGATACCTAAAATCAGGCCCACTATCTATAACAATCGTTTTATCCTCAGTTTCCACCAATACAGAAACCCTCAGGCGTTTATCCCGATGATCTGCAGACTGGCAAACTGCGCATTTACAAGTGATGACAGGAATTCCCTGCGATGTGCCCGTACCTAAAAATGTAACCTTCAAAATATATTTGTTGCAAGCATATAGCCAAACTTAGATAAATTACCTTAAGTCTACAACCTCTACACCAGGATATTTCTTAGCATCAAAAATAAAAGTTGATTCTGGGACCTTAGCGTTAGCGACAAAGCTTTTTACATTGTAAGTGTACTTATTCCCATTCTTTTCAAAAATAAGGGCACTGGCAATTTGCTTTGCAGCCTTATCTATAGTTAAACGTATTTTAAAATAAGATTTATTGATATCTATAGGTGTAAGATCTATCACTTGATAAACTTTAGTCCCTACTTTCTTATCGCCAGTATATAGGTACTTAAAGCCCTTTTCATAAATAGTAAATATTTTAGCTGGATTAAGCGCTTCGTCACTAGCATTTACATTAGTAACCTGAACCTCCTTTTCTTCCTTTAAATAAGTCCAAAGCGTCTTCCCATCGCTAATCATATCCTGCCCCGTCATAATGATTTTATACTTATTTGCGTTTGCTTTTACATACAAAGTACCTTGCTGCGTATCTTTAGCATTGCCCTGCTGATGCTCAATCAGCAACGTAAAATCAGCTTTCACGACATCATAAGAGCGATACTTTTTACTTACTTCATTTAATATCGTTTTTGCTTTCGCATCAGTCTGGGCATTTACCGCATGTACGTATCCAATTGTCGCCATTAGCAACAACACAATTCTCTTCATCATCTTATCTGTTAATTTTTAATTGTTGTTGAGGTCATTCAAGAACTGTTCCAAAGCATAATCATCAGGAATTAAAACCTCTCTTGCCTTACTTCCTTCAAACGGTCCTACTACCCCAGCGGCTTCCAACTGATCGATGATACGGCCTGCCCTGTTATAACCTAATTTCAATTTTCGTTGGATTAACGAAGTTGATCCTTGCTGATGCATAACGATTAATCTGGCAGCGTCTTCGAACATCGAATCTCTGTCAGATGCATCAAAGTCCATTTTTGCATTTTCAGCAGCCTCATCAATATATTCGGGCAACTGATAAGCCTCAGGATAGCCCCGTTGATTACCGATAAATTCAGAAATACGATCTACTTCAGGTGTATCCACAAAAGCGCACTGCAACCTGATCAGATCATTTCCGGTTGATAGCAGCATATCCCCACGACCAATCAACTGATCTGCCCCCCCGCTATCCAGAATCGTCCTGGAATCAATTTTCGATAATACCCTAAATGCAAGTCTGGCCGGGAAATTCGCTTTAATAGTACCTGTGATAATATTTACCGAAGGACGTTGTGTAGCCAGTACCAGGTGAATACCTACAGCACGGGCAAGTTGCGCCAAACGGGCAATTGGTGTTTCCACCTCTTTACCTGCCGTCATCATTAAATCCGCAAACTCATCTACAATTAATACAATATAAGGCAGGAACCTATGCGAATTATTAGGGTTAAGCTTACGCTTAATAAACTTTTCATTGTATTCTTTTAAATTCCTAACCTGCGCATCTTTTAACAGATCATAACGTTGATCCATCTCTATACACAGTGAATTTAAGGTATTAATTACTTTTTTCGTATCAGTGATGATCGCATCAGCCTCGCCTGGCAATTTAGCGAGAAAATGCCGCTCAATTTTATTAAACAGTGTTAACTCAACCTTTTTAGGATCGACCAGCACAAATTTAAGTTGTGATGGATGCTTCTTATACAGCAGGGAAACCAAAATAGAGTTAATACCTACGGATTTACCCTGACCAGTAGCACCCGCTACCAATAAATGGGGCATTTTAGATAAATCTCCGATGTAAACCTCATTTGATATTGTTTTACCCATTGCTATCGGTAAATCCATCGTAGTTTGCTGGAACTTTTCAGTAGCAAGAATACTACGCATAGACACCATTTCAGGATGCATATTAGGTACCTCAATACCAATTGTTCCCTTACCTGGCATTGGCGCAATGATACGGATACCTAAAGCAGCTAAACTCAAAGCAATATCATCCTCAAGGTTCTTAATTTTCGATATACGTACACCAGGTGCCGGTATAATCTCATAAAGTGTTACCGTTGGGCCTATAGTTGCCTTAATCTTATCAATCTCAATGTTATAATGATTTAGCGTTTCAACGATCTTATTCTTGTTCGCTTCAAGCTCATCGGCATTAACTGATATTTTATTTGAACCATAATTCTCCAACAAATCCAGATGGGGATATTTATAGCTGGAAAGATCTAAAGTTGGATCGTAATTGCCAAACTGCTCTACCAGTTCATCAGATTTCTTATCCTCTTCTGTTTTTTCAATTGTAAGTTCAGGCTCAGCTTTTGGCAGATTTGTTTCAAGCGGAAGACTCCTTTCAACTGGAAGGTTTGTTTCAAACGGAGGAACAACAGCCACAGGCGGTGGTGTCATTACGTTTACTGCAGGTGTAAATTGGGGAATGATCTGCTCTTCCTCCTCTTTTTCCTCAAAACGTGAAGGCGTAATAACGATATTCTGCTCACGTTTACGTTGATTTCCTAGTTTATCATTCAGTGTAAACTCTACAGGTTCCGACCTAACTTCAGTTTCCAGTTCAACATTTTCAGGTACATGAGGTACAAAATCCAGGCGATCTTCCTCCAGCTCTTCTTTCTTTTTACGTTCTGGAATTTTAAAATCAATATTATATGCAATAATCAATACCGTTAATCCTAAAAAGGCAATCAGCCCCCCAACGCCAGCAACCCCGATTTGAGCCACCAATAATTTATTTGTCCAGTAACCAAATTCGCCTTCTATATAATGAGGTGTATTAGAAACGAAAGCATGAGCAAAACCAAATGTTAAGGATAGGAACAACAAAAAGAACAAGCTATATCCCAACGTTTTTTCAATAGAAAAGATCTTCACCTTAAACAACAGGCGATAACCGATTACAAAAAACACAAAAACAAATAGAAAAGATGCAAGTCCGAACCATTCATAAATAAACTGGTGCGACAATAAAGCGCCAATCTTACCCAGCCAGTTCTGTACTACCGGCGGAATATTTACCTGTTGTAGCTCCTCGTAAGTTTTAAATAGGTTATCCCAGCCCCCATTAGCATCTATTACATAGCTATAATCTTCCTGCCAGGTAAACAGATAGGACGTAAAAGCAATCAGAAAATAGAGGGATAAAATCAGAAATACCAGTCCAATAATTTTAAACAACCTCCCATCCTGAAAATTCAGACGAGGTAAAATATCTATTCTTTCTTTGAATGGTTTGGGTGCCGATGATCTTGAACCTGGCTTCTCTCCCGACTCATTTTTGAACGAATTAGACTTAAATTGATTTCCCCTTACCGACATCTTTAGTTACTGATTTTAATAATTAACAAACTTAGATAAAATTGTTAAAACAATTTTATTCATCTCAATTCCTCCGGAAAAAAAATTATTGCACTTACACCGAGTATTTTAATATATGCTAAGTTATTATAAATGCGATCTATAAAAAATTTTTGCTGCGATTAAACGCTCCTCATTTGCCTATATTAAATTATTTACACATTTTTAACCGAAATTTAATAGGAACGATGGCGGATCTTGAAACACTAATTGAAACAGGCAACAGACAGGATATCTTTGATTTTTTATCTGAAAACCCCAGCCTCGCTCTTAAAGATACCAGTCATGGTATATCTCCTATTTTGTTAGCCTGCTATTATAAAAAACCTCAGATCGCTGCATTAATAGCTAATTTTGCCAAACAGATTAATCTGTTTGAAGCCGCTGCGCTTGGCAAATTTGAAGAAACAGCTTTTTTAACAGAACGGAACCCCGCATCGGTAAATAACTTTTCTAAAGACGGTTTTACAGCACTTGGTCTGGCTACTTATTTTGGCCATGAAGAGATCACAAAGCTGCTGATCGCAAGAGGTGCCGATGTAAATATACCTGCTAATAATGGCTATAATGTTTTCCCAATACACTCTGCCGTTGCTGCCGGAAATCGCGCCATTACCAAAATGTTAATCAATGCCGGCGCAAATGTAAATGTCATGCAACAGGCAGGATTCACCCCGCTTCATGCAGCTGCACAATTGGGCGATGTTGAGCTGATTATATTATTGCTTGAAAACGAAGCAGAAGTAGATGTAAAAATGGAAGGCGGCAAATCACCCTCAGATTTAGCTATGGAAAAAGGCTTTCTGGAAATTGCCGAAATTCTGAAAGTTTAACTACACATCCCAGATCCGCATTCTGATCTTTTTAATATAATGCCGTACATCTAACACCAAAGCTGCCAATATATAAAAGACAATTGGAAAGCCTACAGCCAGAAATGATGCATAAATAAAAAAAAGCCTGATCTTACTAATAGAGATATTTAAACGCTCTGCAAGGTATGTACATACACCAAAACTCTGCTTTTCAAAAAAGGTAACCACCTGCTGGAACATGTTATTTTCTTAAGATTTTGATTCCTACAGCACAATTTAAACATTTTTTTTGATTGCAATAGCATTTATTTAATTGCAATAAGCCCTGAGAGGTAAAAGCATTTCCAATTTTAACACCTGCATAACGGTACTGATTTACAACCTCATTGTGTTCCGCAGGTAGCTTCTCCAGGAAATCAAGTGCTCTATCCATTAAATCTGGCTGATCAGTATATTTCCCATAACAAAATAAAAAAAGACAAACAGAATTGATGATCACATTATCGATAGATGCAGCGCCGGGCTGTACAACAACTTCCTTCGTCTTTTTATTAAAATGATAATGTGTTTGCCAATATTCATTTACCGGAAGCTCATTAAAAAGCACATACAAATCCGATAACGTATAAGCCGTTAATACCTTTGAAAAAAGCTGATTTGATTTTAAAATAAGTGCAGAAAACTGCGCTAGTCTAACCGTGGGGAAATTCTGCGGCCGCATTCTTAGAAACTTCCACAAACTACGACTCATTGGTTTTAAATGATATTTCTTTTTCAAAAAACCATATTCTGCTTGTAATTCTAAAGGATATGCCTCAAGAAACTCCTGTTCTAAAAATCCTGCCTGTCCAAACAAAAGTGCTTCAATTTGAAGTGCAGAATCTTTATGCTTCAAAAGAATATGTTGGGGTAAAATCGCAGTAAGTAAATCAAAAGGAACTGCATTTACTTTGAAGCCAAAGTTTCTCGCTATAAAACAATAAAAAGTCTGTTCCCAGTCTCCCTGGTTAACATTGAGTTTTTGAAACACCTCTTCCGACTTTTGCTGCAAACGCTCTACGACAAGCCTCGATAAAAAGGTATTCACAATAAACGAATCCAAATGTCCAATATGCTTTTCACAAGGAAAATAATTCACAGTAGTAAGCAGTTCCTTATAATTCACCAGTAATTGGTCTGAAAAAAGACCTTGAAGAACCAGAACAGGAACAATACTCCCATTGGTACGGCGAATCGGTTGATCATGCTGATAAACAACATGCAAAATGACACCGTCATAAAAACTATCATGCTGATGACCATGAAGCAGCCAGTCTGATGATTTAAGATGAATCTCGACATGACCAATCCAGGTTGTTTTATCAATAATCAATTTTGCACCACTAAAATCCGGACCGGCATGTTTATTTGAAATCCCAGGGTTTACTACACGCAGTTCTTCACCATCCGCACAAATCAATCTGGCCGAATTAAACAGTCTGAACCTCCAGATAAAGTGTAAAAAGTCCTCGTTAAAATTCATTCCTGTGAATTTAACGCAAAGTGACTAACTACTCCACAAATCAGAGGGTTTGTTTTTTCCCTTTATAGTTGGTAATAAATACACCAATAATAATCAGCACTGTAGCAATAAGGATATCTACTGTTATAATTTCATCTAAAATGAGCCAGCCAAGAAATATAGCAATTACCGTATTGAAATAACTGAGCATGGAAACTTCCGTAGCGCTCACCTTTTTTAAAGCATAATGGTAACAGAAAAAGGCCACGACAGAACCAAAGATAGCCAGATAAGCGACAGCGAACATGCTATTCAAACTCCAATTGGATACGTTTCTATCTGCGGAGAACATAAAAGCAAGCACAAACTGGACTATAGCTGAAAAAGCAAACTGGTAAAAGAGATCAAGAAAGATGTGATCAGATTTCTGATTGTTCTTTTTAATATAAATTGTTCCAACTGTCCAACCTGTAACCGCAAAACACAAAAACATGATACCCGTTTTATAATTAGGATCCAACAATTCATTAAGTCCTTCTCTAAAAATAAAAGCTACACCTAAAAATCCAATAATTACACCCAAAAAACCTTTAATATTTGGTTTTTGCAGACCAATCCCCACACTAGCCAAAAAAACAAAAATTGGTGTTAATGCATTTAAAAGCGATGTTAAACCACTCGGAATGGTTTGTTCTGCAACGGTGGTCATACCATTGGCCACAACGATCATTAAGGAAGACAAAATCATTTGCCTTCTCAAGTAAGGCCAGCCCTGCCAGCTCAGCTCATTTTTGCGCAACAAAATAATTAACAATATGATCGAAGCGATAGTCTGTCTGAATGCAGCAACAAACCAGGGAGGTATGGTCTCTACTGCTACTCTGATGCCAAGGTAAGTCGTACCCCATATTAAAGCCACCCCTACCAAGGCAAAGATTAGCTTTAAATCTATTTTTTTGATCATACCAAATTAGCGGCAGCTAAAATATGCTCCATTTCCTGCTGCAACTTTAAAGCTTCCTCACGGGCCTTTTCAGCAAAATCTTCTCCGTTACTGGCGTAAATAATGCCGCGTGCCGAGTTTACCAGCAAACCACATTCACTGTTCAATCCATATTGACATACGTCTGCCAGACTTCCCCCTTGTGCCCCTACTCCAGGAACCAATAAGAAATTGTCAGGCGCCAGTCTTCTTATATTTTCAAATTCAGCCCCCCTTGTCGCACCAACCACGTACATCAGTTGTTCACTATCCGCCCATTGCGAAGAAATCCGGATAACTTCTTCATAAAGCTTACCTTCTGGCGTCTGATGAAGTTGAAAATCACTGTGTCCTGCATTAGAAGTTAAAGCTAACAGGATAACCCATTTATCTGCGTAGTTTAAAAATGGGCCTACTGAATCTTTCCCCATATAAGGCGCAACAGTAATTGCATCAAAACTCATTCCCGACTTTTCTTTATTAAAAAAAGCATCAGCATACATAGCCGAAGTGTTCCCGATATCACCTCTTTTCGCATCAGCAATTGTAAAGATCTCTTGTGGGATATACTCCCAGGTTTTGATCAGGCTCTCCCAACCTTTCAATCCCATTGATTCGAAGAAAGCAGTATTGGGTTTATATGCAACACATAGATCTTTGGTTGCATCAATGATTTGTTTATTGAACTCTAATACCGGATTATCATACTTGAACAGATGCTTGGGAATATTCTCCATTACGGGATCAAGGCCAACACATAAAAAAGATTTTTTACTTTTAATTTGTTCAAATAGTTGCTTCTTATTCATCTGGGGGTAATTTTTGCTTGCAAAGATGCCAAATTTCATGATGATTTAAGGCCCTTTCTAAAACTTTTAATTCAAAAAATTGTAAACATTTTCAATTTTTTCTTGGAGAATAGATTTCAAATACATACAATTGCACCATAATTCTCTAAAGCTTATCTGACCATTCCAGAAAATCTCATAAAATTTTGTTCAACAACGCCTTTTATAATTGCATTTTTTGCTTTGTTCAATTGGTTCCCTTGTGTGTTATCACATTAAAAAAACAACATGGTAGCTAAACAATCGATGAACTTAAATTTAGTTAATTATGAAATTACCTTATTAAAAAAATTCTCTACATCCATATAAATGTTTAATAAAACAGAATTAAATGAAAAACTCACTGCAGAACTGCGTGAGATAGCAAAAACTCAAGGCATTCTAAATGCGGATGAATTGCGTAAAGCTGAACTTGTTGAAATTATTGCCCAAATAACAGAACAACAAGCCGAGGCAGAGCCTGCTCCTAAAGCAGCCCCCGTAAAAGCTACAAAAACTAAAGTAGCAAAGGATACAGCTTCAAAAAACACTGCTGTTAAGGATACTGAACCCGTTGCTACCGCTCTGGTAGAAGAGGAAGTAATAAAGCCTGACCCAGTTGTTAAAGAGCGCCCGGCAAAAACACACGTTGCGAAAGCAGCACCTGCTGAAGACAGTAACAAAGATGCACAGGGTGACAAACCTTCACGAAAAAGGATTCGCATCGCACCAAAGGAAACGGAAGAAAAAACACAAAGACCATTTAACAGAGCTTCTTTGTTTGATCCGCAGCCAATGGCTACTGAAAGCTACAAACAGGAAACACCCCCTGAGGCAGAAACTATCATAAAAACGGCAACACCTGTAGCAGAATCTTCTGCAACAGTAACAACACCAGCACCAGAAGCCAGAACCGGAGTACCTGCGGGCAATGACCACAATAAAAAACAAAGACCTTTAGATAACAGACCTAAAAACCAAAATCAAGGTAATAGCGGTCAGCATAAGCAAAACGAGAATAGTTATTCTAATCTTGATTTCGACAATACCATCACCAACGAAGGTGTACTTGAAATTATGCCCGACGGATATGGTTTCTTAAGGTCTGCCGACTATAATTACCTTTCTTCACCTGATGATATTTATGTATCACAGTCACAAATCAAATTGTTTGGCTTAAAAACAGGTGATACTGTTAAAGGTAGCATCCGCCCACCGAAAGAAGGTGAAAAGTATTTTCCATTGGTTAGAGTAGAAACCATCAACGGACGTTTACCTGCTGATGTAAGGGATCGTGTACCGTTTGATTACCTGACCCCTCTTTTCCCAACAGAAAGATTGAACCTGTTTACAGAAACCAATAATTATTCAACTCGTATCATCGACTTATTTACCCCTATAGGTAAAGGTCAGCGTGGTTTAATTGTTGCCCAGCCTAAAACAGGTAAAACCAATTTATTAAAAGAGGTTGCCAATGCTATTGCTAAAAACCACCCTGAAGTTTATCTGATTATCTTATTAATTGATGAACGTCCTGAGGAGGTTACTGATATGGCAAGAAGTGTAAGAGCTGAAGTAATTGCTTCAACTTTTGATGAGCCAGCAGAACGTCACGTTAAAATTGCCAACATTGTACTTGAAAAAGCGAAACGTTTGGTTGAATGTGGACATGATGTAGTTATCCTTCTGGACTCTATTACCAGACTTGCAAGAGCGTACAACACTACTGCTCCAGCATCGGGAAAAATATTATCAGGTGGTGTGGATGCCAATGCATTACATAAACCTAAACGTTTCTTTGGTGCTGCACGTAACATTGAAAAAGGTGGTTCATTAACCATTTTAGCTACAGCATTAACAGATACCGGATCTAAAATGGATGAGGTGATCTTCGAAGAATTTAAAGGAACCGGTAACATGGAGCTTCAGTTAGATCGTAAATTATCTAACAAACGCATCTTCCCAGCTATTGATATTACAGCTTCAAGTACACGTAGAGATGATCTGTTACACGACAGAGATACGTTACAACGCGTATGGATCTTACGTAACCACCTGGCAGACATGAACGCTCAGGAAGCCATGGAGTTTGTTCAGGCTCAGATAAAAGGAACAAAATCCAATGAAGAGTTCTTAATTTCAATGAATAGCTAGTTTTAGTATAAAGATAAAAAACAAGGAGCAAGGATTAAAGACTTTGGGCGTTTAGCCCTTTCTCTTTACGCTTTGCTCCTTAATTATTAATCTTTAATCCTTGTTCCTTAATCCTGATATGAAAAGACACATTCCAAACGCAATTACCTGTGCCAACCTTTTTTCGGGTTGTATCGGTATTGTTTATGCTTTTAACGGTGCGCTTGAAACAGCCGCTTACTTTGTATTGCTTTCTGGTATTTTCGATTTCTTTGACGGTTTTGTAGCCAGGTTACTAAATGTAAAATCTGACATTGGAAAAGAGCTGGACTCTTTGGCGGATGTAGTAAGTTTTGGTTTTTTACCAGGAATGGTGATGTTTCAATTGTTAAGTCAAAGTGACTTCTCTTCTCCTTACCTGCCTTATTTCGGATTTATCATCACGGTATTTTCTGCCTTGAGGCTAGCCAAATTTAACATTGACACCAGGCAAACTGAAGATTTTATAGGGCTAAACACGCCAATGAATACGCTTTTCATTGTATCATTGCCTTTTATACAAAAAGACTATCCTTCACTTATTGGCTCTGCCCCACTATTAATTGCTCTAATAGTATTATTGAGTTGGTTGTTGATCAGTGAAATAAGGATTTTCTCACTTAAATTCAATTCCACGAGCTGGGCAAAGAACAAGATCAAGTATATTTTCCTTATTTTATCTGTATTCCTTGTAGCGATCTTAAAGTTTGCCGCTGTCCCTTTAATTCTTATACTGTATATCAGTCTGTCACTTATTCATTTCAGACAAATAAAAGAATAACTTACAGTTGTTTTTCGAGATCGGCTTTAGCCTCATCAAGCTGGGCATACAAAACATTAACAAAAGAGCTAATTTGCTGAAATGCGACAGGCAGTTCTTCTATGTTTTTAAGATCTCTGGCATTGTTTTCCATCATTTGCATATGCTCTTTTGCGTCTTCACGACCTACATAAGCAAATGTTGGTTTAATCTTATGGGCACAGTTAGACACCCTAGGCCAATCCTTGTCCTCTATTGCCTTCTCCAGGTCGGTAATATACAATGGAGTCTGGAGTTTAAACATGTCTATCATTTCTATGATAAATTCAGCGCTATCCCCAGACATATCCCTTAAATAAGACAAATCTAAGGGCTCGTTATTTTTTTGTAAGTTTATCATCATAGACAAAACTAATGAAATTAAATTTTTGTTACTGACAAATTATCATTTAATCTTTCTAATATTTCCGATATCTTTAACTGAAGCACTGGATGCACGAATTTTGAAGCAATTTCTGCAAGCGGTTCCAATACAAATTTTCTGTATTGCATCTGTGGGTGTGGAATTTGTAACCTATCGCCCATATCTACAACCCTATCACCGTAAAATATAACATCGATATCAATTAACCGTTCACCCCATTTTTCGTATCGCACCCTACCCAACTCAGACTCTATTTGCAAAGCAGTCTCCAATACTTCCAGCGGACTCATGATTGTGGTAACTCCCACTGCTACATTTAAAAATGAAGGCTGATCTTCTTTACCCCAGGCTGCGGTTTCGTAAAATGAAGAAGTACTAAAAACATCACCAATACGGAATGCGACCTCCCTTAACCCGGCATTTATCAATTCATCCCTATCTCCTAAATTACTTCCTAGTAACAAATAAACATTTTCACTATCCAATTCCATATAAAGCCCAATTTACAAGGTAAACTCATTATCGTTTACTTATCTTTACAAAATAAATATTTACCTGGCACATGAGAGAATTTTTTAAATATGTTTTTGCAACAGTTGTAGGAGTAGTCATTTCGCTCGTGCTGTTTTTAGTGTTTTTCGTCGTACTTATCGTGGGAATTGTAAAATCCTCACTCAACGAGGACAAAGTTAGTGTAAGTAATAATTCGGTTCTCTTTCTTAACCTGGATCAGACCATCACCGAGCGAACAATGGAAGATCCTTTTTCTAAACTACCAGTTGTTGGCTCAGAAGTCAATAAAAGCATCGGCTTTAATGATGTCATCCGCGCCCTTCGTGAAGCAAAAACAGACGAAAATATCAAATGCGTTTACCTTAGTGTAAGTTCGCCACAAGCTGGCTTTGCCACTATGCGCGAAATCAGGGACGCATTGATCGACTTTAAAACCAGCAAAAAGAAAATAATAGCTTATAGTGAAGTGTATACCCAGGGTGCTTATTACCTGGCTTCCGTTGCGGATAAAGTATATTTAAATCCCGAAGGTGCACTGGAGTTTAAAGGCATGAAGTCTCAAACCATGTTCTTTAAAGGTGCGCTTGACAAATTAGGTATTGAAGCACAAATCGTAAGAGTAGGAAACTATAAAAGTGCTGTCGAACCATTCTTCACAGATAAAATGAGTGATAAAAACCGGGAACAGGTAACTATCTATTTAAACGGATTATACGAAACTTTTCTGGATGGAATTGCCGCAAGCAGAAATATCAGTGCACCGGTTTTACATCAGATTGCTGATGATTATAAAATTCAGGAACCTATTGATGCTGTCGCCTATAAAATGGTAGATGCCCTGAAATACAAAGACGAAATTATCGAAGAATTAAAATCACTAAGTGGGAAAGACAAAAAGAGTAATTTGTCTACTATTACTATAAACGAATATGCCCGCAATGTGGCGACCGACCAGAATAAATCTGCGAAAAATAAAGTAGCTGTAATTTACGCCAATGGTGATATTACTGGAGGTGAAGGTTCTGATGAACAGATTGGTTCTGAACGTATTTCCAGAGCAATTAGAAAGGCGCGTTTAGACAGCAGTATCAAAGCCATAGTTTTGAGGGTAAATTCGCCTGGAGGTAGCGCACTAGCTTCCGATGTAATCTGGAGAGAAATTGTATTGAGCAAAAAGATTAAACCGGTAATTGCTTCTTTTGGTGATGTAGCCGCCTCCGGTGGATATTACATAGCCTGCGCTGCCGACTCCATTTTTGTACAGCCCAATACCATCACCGGATCTATAGGTGTATTTGGTGTCATCCCTAACCTTAAGAAATTATATAATGAAAAACTGGGAATCACATTTGATGGTGTTAAAACCGGGAAATATGCGGACATCATGAGTACAGACCGTCCAATGACCGACGGAGAACGTTTAATCGTGCAAAATGATGTAAATCGTGTATACGACAGTTTTATTACCCGCGTAGCTGATGGGCGTAAACGTACAAAAGCATACGTCGACAGCATTGCAGGCGGACGGGTCTGGGTAGGTACCGATGCCGTTAAAATTGGTTTGGCCGATAGAACCGCCAACTTTAACCAGGCGATAGCTGCTGCTGCAAAAAAAGCAAACGTCAAAGAATATAGTGTAGTTGAATATCCTGAAATGCTTGACCCTTTCAAATCATTAATGGAAAACACCACCGAAAAGGTTAAAACCTATTATACCAAACAAGAACTTGGTGCCAACTACATCATTTATCAGCAAATAAAATCAGCGATATCCAGATCTGGCATACAAACCAGAATGCCTTTTGAAATTAAAATCCAATAAAAAATCATTTTCTTAATGGAAAATAAAACTATTGCCCGCACTTTACGCCTGCTTTCTCAATTGATGGAACTCCACAATGAGAACCCTTTTAAAATCAAATCAGTGGCCAACGCCGCTTTTAAAGTTGATAAGTTACCGTATGCAGTTCAGGGCAAGACTCTGGAAGAAATAGCCCAGATTGATGGGCTTGGCAAAAGCATATCAGCAAAAGTATGGGAGCTTTTAGAAACCGGATCAATGGCCGAACTGGACGCTATACTTGCCGAAACCCCTGAAGGTATCGTAGAAATGCTGGGAATTAAAGGCATTGGTCCAAAAAAGATCGTTGTCATCTGGAAAGAACTAGGCATCGAGAACATAGGCGAACTTTATTATGCCTGCAATGAAAACAGGTTAATTGAAGCTAAAGGATTCGGACTGAAAACACAGGAAGAGATCAAAAAAATCATCGAGTTCAAAATGGCAGCACAGGGCAAATTCCTGTATGCGCAAACTGAAGCATCAGTTAACAAATTACATGCAGATCTTTCGGTTTGGCTAAATACAATTACTGGCGCTCCATTATTGGGCATAGGTGGAGAATATCGTCGCTGTTTAGAAATCATTGAAGAAATTAAACTGATCATTGGCGCAGACAGTCCTGAAGAAATACAGACTAAAATAACCACTTTTAAACCACTGGTTTTTGAGCAACAGGAAGAACACAATTACCTGGCGACTACCGAATCGGGATTAAAAGTAAAACTTCAGGTGGTTTTGAAAAGTGATTTTTATCTGAACTGGTTTAAGCTAACAGGCAATGAGCAGCATGTAAATGAGGTACTCGCATTATCCGGCCTGGGTCCTTTCTCTTCAGAATATGAGCTATATGAAAAAGCTGGTTTGGCATATATTGAACCTGAATTAAGGGAAGGCTTAAATGAAATTGAACTGGCAAAAGCCAATACGTTGCCTCAGCTCATCACCTACCAGGATTTAAAAGGCTCTTTACATAACCATTCAACCTGGAGTGATGGTGTACATACACTGGAAGAAATGGCGATATTCTGCAAGGAGAACTTAAAATTAGAATACCTTGGGATGTGCGACCACTCCAAATCTGCTTTTTATGCAAATGGTCTGAATGAGCAACGCATCTATGCCCAGCACCAGGAAATCGATGCATTAAATGCTAAGCTAGCTCCCTTCCGTATTTTTAAAGGTATAGAAAGTGATATTTTATATGATGGATCCCTGGATTATAGTGATGACATCCTCAAAACATTTGATTTCGTTGTCGCTTCTGTTCACAGTATTTTACGTATGGACGAGGAAAAAGCCACATCAAGGTTAATCACCGCTATTGAAAATCCTTACACCACCATCCTGGGCCACCCTACCGGCAGACTCTTGTTAAGCAGAAAAGGTTACCCGATTGATTACGTTAAAGTAATAGATGCCTGTGCAGCAAACAATGTAGTGATAGAGATCAATGCAAACCCGCTAAGGTTAGACCTTGACTGGCGTTGGCATCGCTATGCGCTTGAAAAGGGCGTATTACTTTCTATAAATCCAGATGCACACAGAAAGGAAGGCTTCCACGACATGCATTACGGTGTGTTAATTGGCAGAAAGGGCGGCTTAACAGCGAAACAATGTTTAAATAGTTTCACATTACAAGATATCTCCCAATACTTCAACAATAAAAAATAGTTATCCTTACCTTTGAACCATGATTAGTAAGCTTTGCAATAAAATATTCGGAGAGGCGATTAATGATTATCACATCCACAATAATATAGAACAGCCCATTCAAAATCCATACCGCATCAGTTCAATTGAACACCTGCTGTATTTAAAATGCTGGATAGATACCGTACAATGGCACATGGAAGATGTAGTGCGCAACCCGGAAATTAATCCGGTTGAAGGATTACAATGGAAACGACGCATTGACACTTCCAATCAGGAACGGACGGATGTGGTTGAATATATTGATAGCTATTTTTTGGAGGAATATAAAAATATTCAACCAAAACCAAATGCAAAAATCAATTCAGAAAGTCCTGCCTGGGTAATTGACAGACTCTCTATCCTTGCATTAAAGGTTTACCACATGCGCGAGGAAACTTTACGGACTGATGCAACGGAAGAACATAAAACGTTGTGTACACAAAAACTTAACATCCTGTTAAACCAACAAACCGATCTTTCTAATAGCTTAGATGAATTGTTACAGGATATTGAAAATGGTGATAAGTATATGAAGGTTTACAAACAGATGAAAATGTACAATGACCCGAGTCTGAACCCTGTGCTTTACAACACAAATAATGAATGACCTACAAAAATAAAATATTGGTAATTCGTTTCTCAGCAATGGGAGATGTAGCCATGACTGCCCCGGTGTTAAAAGAATTTATACGGGAGTATCCGGATACAGAATTACTGGTGGTCAGCCGCTCATTATTTAAGCCTTTCTTTAACGACATTCCAAACCTGAGCTTCCATGCGCTTGAGCCAAAAGGCAAGCATAAAGGTTTTTTGGGGTTGATTAAGCTTTTCAGGGAGCTTAAAAAAGAAAAAGTGACTGCTGTGGCTGACCTCCACAACAATCTTAGGAGTAAAATTGTATCATGCTTTTTTTCCCTTGCCGGAGTGAAAACAGCAACACTGGATAAAGGTAGAAAAGAAAAGGCCGCGTTAACATGTAAGGAAAACAAGCTTTTAAAACCATTAAAGTCTACGGTAAACCGCTATGCGGATGTATTTAAAGAACTAGGCTTCCCTTTTGTCTTAAAAAACACCTTAGAAAAGCCTGTTCCCGCCCAACTCCAAAAAGAGACTTTCTCTTTCGTTCCAGTCCCTAAAACAAAAAAATGGATTGGTGTAAGTCCATTTGCGCAGCATCAGCAAAAAGTTTATCCTTTGCCAAAAATGGAAACAGTATTACTGTCGCTGGCAGAAGCCGGACATCAGCTTTTTATATTTGGAGGATCCGAAGCCGAAGAACATATTGCTGCCCAATGGGAAAAGAAACACGATAATATTCTGTCGGTAGTAAAAAAGGTGAAACTGGATGACGAACTAAAGCTCATTTCCAATCTGGATGTGATGCTAAGCATGGACTCATCAGGCATGCACCTCGCTTCTTTAAAAAATATCCCGGTCGTATCTGTATGGGGTGCCACACATCCCTATGCCGGTTTTTTAGGCTATGGTCAATCTATAAACGATGCAGCACAAATCGATTTGTATTGCAGACCATGCTCCATATATGGCAATGTTCCCTGCTACAGAGGCGACTTTGCTTGTATGAACAATTTATCTGAATCAGTTGTTATAAATAGTGTACTCAAAAAACTCGGAAATGACTAAAAAACTGCTATTAGTTAGACATGGTAAATCAGAATGGGGCAACGCCCATCTCGCAGATTTTGACAGACCTTTAAACCCTAGGGGGCATAGAAACGCACCTGAAATGGCAGCCAGGTTATTGCAAAAAGACCTTGTTCCGCAACTGATAGTAAGTAGTCCCGCACTAAGGGCCATTACCACTGCCCGGCACTTTGTGCAGGCATGGAAAAAATCACCCGAACAAATCAAAGAAATACCTTCGATTTATGAAGCAAATGTAACTGCCTTGCTAAAAGTAATTAATGACTTTAACAATAAGTACGATTACATCGCTGTCTTTGGACACAATCCAGGTTTTACAGATCTTTCTAATTACTTAAGTGACGCGGATATTTATAATATTCCGACCTGTGGAACCGTGTTGATAGAATTTGATATCGACGATTGGGGACTGGTAAGCCACCATACCGGTAAGCTCATCCAGTTCGATTATCCAAAAAGTCTGAATGACGATTAAAAGTGCAGGTGTTTAACCGTAAGTCCGTTATTAATTAACTGCTTCAATGAATCTATCCCTATTTTAAGGTGTGTTTCCACATATTTTGAGGTAACATTGCTATCGCTCTCTGTCGTTTTTACGCCCTCCGGTATCATCGGTTGATCAGAGACCAACAACAAGGCTCCCGTTGGAATTTTATTGGCAAAACCTGTGGTAAAAATCGTAGCCGTTTCCATATCTACCGCCATGGCCCTTAAAGTTTTCAAATACTTTTTGAATGTTTTATCATGCTCCCATACCCTACGGTTGGTCGTATAACAGGTACCCGTCCAATAATCTCTTGAATGATCGCGTATGGTGGTTGATATTGCTTTCTGCAAAGCAAAGGCTGGTAAAGCTGGTACTTCCGGCGGCAAATAGTCATTAGAAGTCCCCTCTCCCCTTATCGCCGCTATGGGCAGTATCAGGTCACCCAACTGATTTTTCTTCTTTAAGCCGCCGCATTTACCTAAAAACAACACTGCTTTTGGAGTTACTGCAGTAAGCAGATCCATCATTGTCGCAGCCAGCGGACTTCCCATTCCGAAATTTATAATGGTGATACCATTAGCTGTTACACTTTGCATGGGCTTATCAAGTCCCATTATTGGTGCATTATCATTCCACTCCGAAAACATCTGCACATACTTACTGAAGTTCGTTAACAATATATAATGACCAAACTCTTCCAACGGACGACCTGTATACCGGGGCAACCAGTTTTTTACAATTTCAGCCTTCGATTTCAAACCTTTCCTTACTGGCGATTCAACTTCTTTAACTTTCTTTTTTTTCCCTGAAGCAAGATCCTCTTTTTTAACATCTTTTTCTTCGTTCATATTACTTCCTTTTTAATCTAATCCAATCGTCTTTAATTTAAGCCAATATTCGTCGTGCAAAACCAGTCATCCATGAGGCGCTCGTCATCCTGAATTTATTTCAGGATCCCGAACATGCTACCTTTCTCTTGAGAGATCCTGAAATAAATTCAGGACGACGGGGAGCATATAACAATCATGAGGTTGACGAGCAATATACACCACTGAAAATTCCTTAAAACAATATAAAAAAAAATCCCCGGTAAACCGGGGATTAAATCTCTTAAGCAGCTTTTAACTTCTTAAAGTCGGCCTTTTCAAATTTCTCCAATGCATAATCAAGCGTAATGTTCAATTCTTTAACACTGGTATCGGATGGAATTTCAAACATGGCATCCAGCATAATAGCTTCACAAATAGACCTCAATCCTCTTGCGCCTAGCTTGTACTCCATAGCTTTATCCACGATAAAATCTAAAACCTCATCTTCAAATGTAAGTTTCACATTTTCCAACTCAAATAATTTAACATACTGACGGAACAAAGAGTTCTTAGGTTCAGTCAAAATATTGCGCAATGCCTGTTTATCCAAAGGATTAAGATGTGTTAAAACAGGTACACGACCAATCAACTCCGGAATCAAACCAAATGATTTCAAATCCTGAGGCGTGATATATTTATAAAGGTTTTTAAGATCCAATTCTTCATCGTCCTTTTTAACTTTATAACCTACCGCCTGTGTACGTAATCTGTTCGCAATTTTACGCTCAATACCATCAAAGGCGCCACCGCAAATAAACAAGATGTTATTCGTATTCACAGGAATCATTTTCTGATCCGGATGCTTACGTCCACCCTGAGGCGGAACATTAACCACCGTGCCCTCTAAAATCTTCAATAGCGCCTGTTGTACACCTTCCCCGGAAACATCACGGGTAATAGAAGGGTTATCACTTTTACGTGCAACCTTATCCACCTCATCAATATATACAATTCCACGTTCTGCAGAAGCTACATCATAATCAGCAGCCTGTAACAAACGTGTAAGGATACTTTCTACATCTTCGCCAACGTAACCAGCTTCGGTAAGCACAGTTGCATCAACAATACAGAAAGGCACATGCAATATTTTAGCGATAGTTTTAGCCAACAGGGTTTTACCCGTACCAGTCTCACCTACCAGCATGATGTTCGATTTTTCAATCTCCACTTCATCACCTTTCTCAACCTTCTGTCCCAACCTTTTATAGTGATTGTATACCGCCACAGAAAGTACCTTTTTAGCATCATCCTGACCAATAACATACTGATCAATATGCGCTTTAATTTCCTGAGGTTTTAATAAGGTAATCGAAGTGTCTAAAGGTTTCGATTTTTTACTTCCCAGTTCCTGCACCAGCAGCTGATTAGCCTGGGTAACACATTTATCACAGATAAATGCATCCAGACCTTCGATAAGCATTAAAGTATCTTGCTTACCTGAGCCACAAAATGAACAACGGGATTCTTTACTTTGTTTTGCCATCTTTTAATCTTTGTTGCTAGCACCTAGCACTTCATCAATCATTCCGAAGCTTTTTGCTTCGTCAGCTTTCATCCAGTAATCACGGTCTGAAGCCTTTTCTACCCACTCATAGCTCTGCCCGGAGTGATTAGAAATAATATCATATAATTCTTTTTTCAATTTAAGCATCTCTCTCAAATTGATTTCCATATCAGATGCCACACCTTGTGCACCCCCAGAAGGCTGATGAATCATTACACGAGAGTGAGGTAATGCAGCACGTTTGCCTTTTGCACCTGCAACTAATAATACCGCACCCATAGATGCCGCCATACCTGTACAAATTGTAGCCACATCTGGTGTGATGTATTGCATGGTATCATAAATACCTAAACCCGCATAAACAGAACCTCCTGGCGAGTTGATGTAGATTTGAATGTCTCTATTGTTATCTGTTGACTGTAAGAACAACAATTGTGCCTGAATAATATTTGCATTTCCATCATAAATAGCATCACCTAAAAAAATGATACGATCCATCATCAAACGGGAAAACACATCCATTTGCGCAACATTAAGCTGACGCTCCTCGATAATATAAGGAGTCATACTTTTCGGAGAATTATTAGTAGCACCAATAAAACGGTCAACATTTAAACCATTAATGCGGTGATGTTTAACTGCGTATTTTCTAAATTCGTCTTTATCTATCTTCATGATTTATAATTGTTATCTTTTCTACTATTCTTTACCAATAGTAATAAAACTAATTTGGTAATTTATTGTGGTATTGTAAAATTTGAGTATCACTATTATATAAATAAGGCGGCCTTAATTAAAGCCGCCTTATCTGTTATTTTTATAAAAATTAAAATATTGCCGTCTAAAACCTGTCTATTTTAATTCAACAAACTTGTTATAAGCTATTTCTTTTTCATCAATAGTAGCAACAGTTTGAATGTATTCGAATACTTTAATGGCTTTAACCTCATCAAAAATACGATTAGCGTTGTCTTTCTCTTTCAGGAAAGTAGCCGTATACTGAGCCAGTTGGTCTTCCGGCATTGGACTTGGGCTATACATTCTAAACTGTGCATCTAAACGTTGTTTTGCCGTTTGGAAAACATCTTCATATTTAATTTCGATGTTATTCTCTTTAATCAATTTATTCTCGATTAACGTCCATTTCAAGTTTTTAGCAAAATCATCATAACCTTCAGCCAATTCTGCTTCAGTTAATTTTTCGTTAGTTGCTTTTAACCACTTACGTAAAAACTCATCAGGTAATTCAATGTTTACCGACTCGATCAGTTTCGTATAAATGTCATTCTGCAATTTACGATCTGCATCCTGCTGGAACATACCTTCCACTTCTTCAGTGATTTTAGCAGTAAAACCAGCTTCGTCAGTTACGACACCTGCACCAAACAATTTATCAAAGAACTCCTGGTTTAAATCAGCCTCATCTAAACGGTTTACATTTTTAACCGTTACCTGGAACTTCGATTGTACCGCTTTAGCATCCTCTTCGCTGATGTTTAATAATTTAGCGATAGTTACCTCATTTTTATCAAAAGCTTTCTGAACATCAAGTTCTACAACGTCATCTTTTTTCAAACCAACCAAAGATTTTAAAATCTTTTTATCAGTCACTAAATCTAACCGAACAGATCCCGTTGCTGTAATTCCACCTTCAAAAACTGAACCATCAGCAGAAAGTTGTGCTAATTCGGCATAAATTACATCTCCTTCTGCCGAAACTTCAGGGTTTGTCATTTTGCCATAGCTCTTACGGATATTTTTAATACGTCCAGCTAGCGTTTCAGCATCAGCTTTAACAATATATTTAGTAAACTTATCTTTTGAAGTGATTTTCACATCAATTGCCGGAGCAAGACCTAATTCATAATCAAATTCAAACTCATCAGTATAATCCCATTTGAACTCCTTAGTATCGTCCATTACAGGCAAAGGCTGACCAAGGATTTCTACTTTATTATCTGTAAGGTGTTTGTTTAATGTTTCACTTAACAAATTATTGATCTCTTCTACAAGAATGCTTCTGCCATACATTTTTTTAATGTGGGCTGCAGGAACCATTCCTTTACGAAAACCAGGAAGGGTAGCCTTTTTTGCTTGTTCTTTGATAGTTTTTTCAACCTTTTCAGTATAATCTTCAGGCGCAATCTTAATTTTTACAACCGCGTTTAAGTCGTTAATTTTTTCCTGTGTAATGTTCATCTTTCTGAATCAATAATTATTAATGTCTATATACAAAAAATCCCCCGAGTGGCGGAGGAAGTTTAACGCGGAAGAATTGACTCCCAATCTACCGCTCAAATTTCCCTTTCGAGGGCGCAAATATATGCTTTTTTGTTGATTTCAAAGCTTATAATTGAAAATATTATGTCTGCGAAATGTCTGTAGTCCAGCACCCCAGCAACATAAAAAAACCTCCGTATCAGCAGATACGGAGGTGAATAAAAAGTACCGACTATATTACTTTGCGCTCCGTACAGGGGTATTTCCCCCGCCATCCAGCGTTAAATTTACAGGCTTATTATTTGCCCATGCACCCCTGGTAAAATCAGGAATATCGATACCTGATGATCTTTTAGAAACAGATTTTTTACTCAATGGAATGATACAACTCCATGAAGCTGCATCATAAACATCCTGATCCAATGGCAAACCATTCCGTAAACAATCAATCAGGCGCCAATCCATCATGAAATCCATTCCACCGTGACCACCTATTTTCTTTGCAATCTCACCTACGTGTTTGATGATTGGAGGACTATAAGTCTCATATAGTTTTTTCAATTCTGCATCTTTCACCCACTCTTCTCCAATCGCAATTTTTTCCTCCGGATATTTACTAGCCGAAGCTTTTGTACCACTCAGTACATGAAGTCTGGAATATGGTCTTGGTGTAGACACATCATGTTGCAACATCATCGTCTTCCCTTTAACAGTCCTAATCGTGGTCGTATTCATATTTCCACGATAGTTCTTACCTACAAACTGCTTATAGAAATCATCTTTTTGTGCCAATTTTTCTGCTTCCGCTTCCATTAGAAAATCATTAGTAGAAACAGAAACCAGGTAATCCATTCTATCACCTCTGTTGATATTAAGACACTGAGCAATTGGTCCAAGTCCATGTGTAGGATACAAATTCCCGTTGAAATTGATATTCTCTTTCAATCTCCACATATCCTGGTAGCCGTTTTTACTGAAGTTCAAACCCAGCAAATCATGGTTATAAGCCCCCTCTGCATGAATCAACTCGCCGAACATACCATTACGAACCATATTCAGCGTTAGCATCTCAAAGAAGTCATAACAGCAGTTTTCCAGCATCATACAATGCTTTTTTGTCTTTTCAGAAGTATCTACTAACTTCCAGCAGTCTTCCATTGTTAAGGCTGCTGGAACTTCAGTAGCCGCATGCGCACCACCTTCCATCGCATAAACAGCCATCGGAGTGTGCAGACTCCATGGTGTACAGATATAAACAAGATCAAGCCCTTCCTTGTCGATCATCTCTTTCCAACCGTTCTCTCCCGAATATTCCTTTGCCTTTGGCAAACCTTTGTTTACCAAATATTTTTGTGCTTTCGATGCTCTTTCCGGCAATTTATCACACAAAGCTTTAATCTCTACGCCTTCAATGAAAGACAACCTCTCTACAGCACCAGGCCCCCTCATTCCAAGCCCTATAACACCGACTTTAACTTTGTCGATCTTAGGAGCTGCATAGCCGCTCATATTAAACCGTGGTGCTGAATTAACTCCATTTAAAGGATTCGACGAAGATTCATCGATTGATTGACTGGCTTCATTTGCCTGAACAAAAGCCGGCAATCCAAGTGTCAACGCTCCGGATCCAATAGCTAATTGTTGTAAAAACTTTCTTCTGTTTGGTTTCATGTTTAGTTTCAGTGTGTATCAAAAAATAATAAATACATAAGATTTTTGATAAATATAAACACTTAGCGCACAAAAAACGAAAAATGAAGAAAAACAAAAAAGCAACCCCTTTGAGGTTGCTTTTTGTCAGTGTGCGGAAGAAGGGACTCGAACCCCCACGCCGTGAAGCGCCAGATCCTAAGTCTGGTGCGGCTACCAATTACGCCACTTCCGCTTGTTTTGGTGTTGCTTAGGACTGCAAAGATAGATATTGTTTTTAAAAGTCAAAAAGGTTTCCAACTTATTTTCACCAGTCTAAGTTAACCCACTGGGTTTCAGTAAAAATATTTTTATTATAAAAGTTCTTTTTGCAATTGAAACAGATATTGGACAGCTTTAACCAGTCTGCTGCCATACCAGGAAAACATTTCTCCATCTACTAACATCACTTTTGCTGTCGGAACTGCAGCCCTTATTTCCTCCAGATGCTTTTCCTTAAATGGATAAGGTTCCGAAGACAAAAAAATCAAATCAGGTTTTAAAGCATCTAGCTCTTTTAAATCCACCGAAGGATAACGACTCTCTTTGATCACATTACGCAAGCCATTCATCGTTAAAATATCATCGATAAAAGTACCTCTTCCGGCCAGCATATAAGGCTCCCTCCAGATCAAATAGGCAACGGTTTTATCAATTCCTTGTTGTAAGGCCAATGTTTGCAGGTCACTAAACCCTGCATTGATCAAATGATTCAGGTAAGAGGCTTCAGGCTCCCGGTCTACCAATTCAGCAATTTGCTTTATCGTATTTTTAGCATCTTCCAAAGTATAAATATCACTCATCCACACCGGAAACTCCGCCATTAACAACTCCACCTGCTCCCTGGTATTCTCCTCCTTATTTCCAATAATTAAATCTGGCTTTAAACTGCGAATCAGCTCTATGTTTAACTTTTTAGTCCCCCCTACCTTAGTACGTTCTGCAAATTTCTCTATCGGATGAATACAAAACTTGGTCAGACCAACAATCTCCTTGTCCAGCCCCAGATCAAACAACAGTTCTGTCTGCGATGGCACAATAGAAATGATCCTTTTAGGTGGATAATTAACCCGTATTGTATTTCCCAGCTGATCTGTAAAACTGCGTTGCATCCTACAAATATAAGTGCTAACTAATTATCTAACCAGTCTTAAATCGTTCTTCGTTAATAACCCCATCTAAAAGCTGTAAAGTTCTATTGCCATATCCGGCATTTATTTCAGAATGCGTAACCTGAATAATGGTTATTCCTTCTTCCTGATTTAATTTTTTAAACAGATCCATAATCTGTAACGCCTGGGCCGACTGTAAATTCCCTGTAGGCTCATCAGCCAGAATGATGGATGGTCTGGTAGCCAATGCACGCGCAATACCTATCAATTGTTGTTCTCCGCCCGACAACTGACCAGGAAAAAAATCACTTTTAGCAGCCATGTTAAAACGGTCTAATAAATCTGCTACCCTGTTTTTACGTTCTGGAGCCGAAACTTTTTTATACATCATTGGCGCCTCTATATTTTCAGCCACCGTCATCTCATCAATCAAATGGTAAGCCTGAAATACAAAACCAATGTGATTGCGGTACAATTCGATCCGCTTACGCTCATTTAAAGAAAACACATCCTGTCCCATAAATTCATATGCGCCATAGGTAGGCTCCTCTAACATCCCCAGTATATTCAACACCGTTGATTTCCCCGCGCCCGATGGCCCCATTATAGAAACAAATTCACCGGCTTTTATACTTGCAGATACATGACGAAGAACGTAATTCTTCCCTCCTTTGTTTACATAAAACTTCTCTATGCCCTGTAATTCAATCATCATTTATTAATTATTTAAAACTATTCATATTTTAAAGCATCCACAGGATTAGCTTTTGCCGCTTTATACGCCTGAAGACTTATCGTTAAAAGCGCAATTACACTCGTACCAAATACAGCCGCAATAATCATCAACAAGGAGATTTTTGTGCGAAATTCAAAATGCCCCAGCCATATATTCATCAGGTAACAGGCCACCGGGACGGCAATGACAACCGCCACTAAAATCATTTTCATAAATGATGCAGAAAGCAATTGCATAATATTGGCAACCGAAGCGCCAAGGACTTTACGTACCCCAAATTCTTTAGTCCGCTGTTGAGCACTATAAGCCGTCAGACCAAAAAGCCCCAGGCAGGATATAAATATTGCCAGTCCGCCAAATAGATTTGATAAAATGCCAAGAACCCGCTCTCCCTCAAGCTTATCAGCATACAAATCATTCACAAACTTCAAGTCAACAGGGTAAGCTGGGTTTATTCGTTTAGTTACCTGAGTAATCAATTCAACATTGTTTGTTAAATTATTATTCTGGTTAAGGCGCATAGTAATCTGACCACCCCATTCCTTAATAAAAGCAACAACCATTGGCTTATCAGTAAAGTACGGAGAGCCCCAAATGAAATCTTTGAAGACCCCGACAACAGTGAACTCATTTCCATGGTATTTTACGGCTGTACCAACCGGATTTTTAAGTCCCATTAATTTTACTGCTGAACTGCTCAGCAAAAGCGCCGCGGTATCCGAAGCAAATTCCTTAGAGAAATCACGTCCCGAAACTAATTGTACCCCATTTGTTTTGATAAAATCGTAAGTCGTAGCAATCTGATTAAAAACTACGTCTTTATCCGCGGCATTCATTCCAGGCCATTCGAAATTCCAGAAAGTAGAACTGCTATTCGATAAACTTCCAGAGGATTGACATACGGCTGTAACTGCACCTGTTTTTAGCAATTCCGATTTAAAAAATTCAAACCTTTTCCCCAATTCACCCTCCTGCGGCATCTCGGCCAAAAGATTAATGTCATAACCGACCGGCCTTTCTTTAATAAACTGAACTTGTTTATAAATAACGAGTGTAGCAATGATCAGGATAATGGCAAAACTAAACTGGCCGATAACCAACACTTGCCTCAAGCTTACGGGAATAGCTTTAGTCTTCGCCATTTTTCTTTTTAAGGTCTGGACAGGACTAAAGGAAGAAAGATACAATGCAGGATAAATACCGGATAAAAGCCCGGTCAACAAAATCACACTCATTATACCAATCCAGTAGTAAGCGCTAAAATAATTAATACTCAATTTTATATTCAGCAGATTATTAAATGTTGGTAATAAGATTTCTACCAGTACCATTGCAAGCAATACACTGATAATCGTCAACAAAACAGATTCTGTAAGGAATTGAGAGATTAAAGAAGTCCTGCTTGCACCTATTGTTTTTTTAATACCCACTTCCTTTCCCCGCCTTTCCGATTTGGCAGTCGCCATGTTCATAAAATTAATACAGGCGATAAAAAGGATACCGAATGCCAGGGCAATAAATAAGTAAATACGTTCAATATCACCTCCCACACTTTTTCCATTTACAAATTCCCCAAACAAGTGTCTGTCCCATAATTTAAATATAAATGCTTCATCTGTTGAAAAACCACTATGTCTTTTTATCATTCCTTTCAATTTTGAATTGATCAAAGGAACATTTGCCTGCTCATTTATGCGAACTAAAGTTTGCCAGTTGTAATTGCCCCATTCAGGCTTTTTAACCCAATCAAAAAGTGTTTCATACAAAGACCATGGCATCAGAAACTCAAAGGTATTTGAGCCATTAGATGGCAAATCCCTGATAATTCCTGTAACCATTAAATCTACATCGTTGTTATAACGTACTGATTTATGAAGCGCATCACCATCTTTAAACAATAGCTTTGCCATCCCCTCGGTTAAGACTACAGACTTTGGACTGTTTAATGCTGTCAAAGAATTCCCCGCAATAAATTCGTAATTGTAGATTTTAAGCAGATCAGGATCAGCAAATTTCGCCTCCTTTTTAAAGTTACTTTCGCCGTTAGAGATTAAGGATTTCCCGGCATAACCAACTCTAGCTACAGCATCAACGTCAGGGATTTCTTCTCTAATCACTGTTGCAATTGCATTACTGGTACCATCTCCGGTTCCCTGAATGCGACCATTCCCATCTTGAAAATTGGTCATTACCTGATAAACATTTTCAGATCCCTTAAATTGCTTATCAAAATTCCATTCGTAAGTTACATAAAGCATCAGCAAAAGGCAGGATGCAACCCCGATGACTAAACCAAACACATTAATTATCGAAGAAGTCTTATGTTTCCAAAGGCTACGTAGCGCAATTTTTAAATTAAGTTTAAACATTTTTTAACCAGTTTTAAATTGTCGTTCATTAACACCCCATCTAAACGATGTAAATCGTCATTTACTAATTATTTTACCTATTCATATTTTAATGCATCCACAGGATTTGCTTTTGCCGCCTTATAAGCCTGAAAACTTACCGTAAAAAAGGCGACTATAATTGTAGTAAATATGGATACAACGATGATCCACCAGGAAATTACCGTACGGAATTCAAAATTCCCCAGCCATTTATTCATCAGGTAACAAGCAAGTGGTACACCAATCACAACGGCCACTAAAATCATTTTCATAAAGGATAAGGAAAGCAGTTGCATAATACTAACCACCGAAGCACCAAGAACTTTACGTACACCAAATTCTTTAGTACGCTGCTCTGCACTATAAGCGGTCAGACCAAATAACCCCAAACAAGATATAAATATGGCTATACCACCAAACAAATTCGCCAGGACCCCCAGTATCTTTTCCGACTGCATTTTATCAGCATACAGATCATCTACAAATTTAATCTCAACAGGATACTGAGGATTGATATTTTTAACAATAACCGAAATCAGCTCTATATTCTTGCTTAAACTATTAGCAGGATTTAAACGCATATTGATGTTTCCTCCCTCACTTTTACTAAAATTGATCACCATAGGACGTCCCGAATGATATGGTGAGTCCCAGAGAAAATCTTTAAATACACCGATTATTGTTAGCTGATTCCCGAATAGATTTACTGTCTTACCTACAGGATCTTTCAGCTTCATCATCTTCACCGCAGTGCCACTTAATAAAATTGCAGCAGTATCTGAAGCAAATTTATTAGAGAAATCACGGCCAGCAAGCATTTGTACACCATTTGTCTTCACAAAATCATACTGGGTTTCTAATCGGTTGAAAACAATTTCCTCTCCCTGTTTTTCCATCTCCGGCCATTTTAACCCATAGAACCAATTGCTTACATGGGTCATGCTGCGTGATGCCTGGTTTACCGAAATTACTGCCCCGCTCTTCAGTACCTGCTCTTTAAACAATTCAAATTTCCCGTGCAACTCTCCACTTTGAGGCATCTCTGCAAGCAAATTAATATTGTAACCTACTGGTCTGTTCTTAATAAACTGAATCTGCTTATAAATCACGAGTGTAGCAATAATCAACATAATAGCAAAACAAAACTGTCCTACCACCAGCACCTGCCTCAGATTGATGGGAATAAACCTGGCCCTTGCTGTTTTCTTTTTAAAAATCTGAATGGGGTTGAATGACGATAGGAACATTGCTGGATAAACGCCCGCCAAAAGTCCCGTCAGCAAGGTTACCGATACTATACCCAGCCAATAGGCCAACCCCATGTAGTCTATTGATATTTCTATACCCAACAGGTTATTGAACATCGGCAAACTAATTTCAACAATAGTAAGCGCAATCAACACTGCAACTATAGTGAGCATCATAGCTTCAGTCAGGAATTGGCTCACCAAAGAACTTCTGGTTGCACCAATCGTTTTTTTGATCCCTACTTCCTTTGCCCTGCGTTCCGACTTTGCCGTAGCCATGTTCATAAAATTGATACAGGCAATCAGCAGAATACCAAAGGCCAATGCTATAAACAGATAAATACGTTCTATGTCGCCACCTACATTTTTACCGTTTAAAAATTTCCCATGTAAATGTAAATCCGAATAAGGGTATAAAAAGTTCTCATTTCTTTGTTCTGTATAAATTTCATTGAACAGCTTTTTAACCTTGGAATTGACAAAATCTAGTTCAGCCCTATCATTAAGCCTTGTTATTGCTAAAAAGCTAAAATTCCCCCAACCAGGATTTCTAGCTTCATCATCTATAGTTTGATAAAAAGACCAGGGAATCAGGTAATCAAATCTAAGTGAAGTGTTAGCAGGGAGATCTTTGATCACACCAGTTACCTTAAGGTCAATTTTGTTTACATACTTCACCATTTTATCCAGTACATCCGTAGTGCCAAACAATAACTTCGCAGTCCCCTCAGTTAACACTATAGCATTCGGTGTGTTGAGTGCAACTTCGGGATTACCAGTTATAAATTCGTAGTTGAATATTTTCAGGATCTCCGGATCAGCGAAGAGATCAATTTTTTTAAAGCCATTTTCCTTATTGGCGATGAGCGATTTACGACCACCGGCAATACGGGCAATCACATCTACTTCAGGAATTTTGCTCCTAATAGCCATTGCAATCCCGTTACCAGGTGAAGTTCCGGTGCTTGTAATCTTCCCTGACGCATCCTGAAAATTGGTCATTACCTGATAGATTTTATCTGCCTCCTTATAATGACGGTCGAAATTCACTTCGTAATTGACATATAGCAACAACAGAATACAGGCAGACAAACCAACCGTCAGTCCAATTACATTTATAACAGAAGAAGTCTTATTTCTCCAGAGATTCCGCAAAGCTATTTTTAAATTGAGTCTGAACATAAGTCTATCTTTAAAGAGTTATTCATATTTCAATGCCTTAGCAGGATTTGCTTTCACGGCTTTCCTTGCATGGATACTTACCGTAAGCACAGTAAGAACTGTAGAAATTAATGCCGCGATAACAAAAGGAAAAAGGGGAATATCGATCCTATAAGCAAAAGTCTCCAACCATTTCTTTGCCAAAACATAAGCCAATGGCCAACCTATAAGATTAGCGATCAACACCAACCACATGAAAAAAGTATTTAACATTTTAAACATCTGAAAATCTGTAGCTCCTAATATTTTCCTAATCGATATTTCTTTAATTCTGTTATTGGTCGTAAATGCAGAGAAAGCAAACAGACCTAGTATCGCAATGAATATGGTTAGTATTGCAGCAAAGAAAAACACAGACTGAAGCTGTTCTTGTTTTTTAAATAACCGTCCATACAGTTCATCTAAAAACTCATACCTAAAATCATCCCCATCAAGACGATTAATATTTATCCATTCTGATTTGAGCGTTGCCAGCGCAGCAGCCATCCTACGCTGATCAATATTAACCATTATCTTTGTTTTTTGATTGTTACATGGATTCCTGATCGCATATATAGTAGGCTCAACGGCCGCTTCAAATCCCCCTGCTTTAAAATCCTTCACCACGCCAACTATCGTATAATCCATATCGCAGCCCCTGATGACTTTGCCTACCGGATTAGTTACGCCATAGCGTGCAACTGCACTTTCATTTAAAATTGCTGAGCCGGCTGTGTCGGCCATAAAATTCCGCGAGAAAAACCTTCCGCTTTTTAGTTTAATATCCAGTGTTTCAAAATAATCAAAGTCTACGTCAATAAAATCTATCACTGATTCCCGTTCAGCTAATTTATAGTTATTTGTACCAGGCTTAGATCCATCCGGTATGTCTGACACTACAGTTACATAATTTACCCCCGGTATTTTCATAATTCTATTTCTGGCCTGTTCAAAATCTTCAGGCTTGTTATAGAACTGGATATTTTTAATAAAAACCACTTGTGACGATTTAAATCCTTTATCCTCTGCCCGCATATATTTTAACTGGCTGTTTACGATCAACAAACCCGCAATAAATATGATGGCTATTACAAACTGTACTGCCAAAAGGGAATTTCTTAACCAAAGTGTTTTATAACTGGTCTGCATATTACCCTTCAAAACGGATGCAGGCTTATAAGCTGAAAGTATCAGGGCCGGGTAAATACCCGAAATAACCGTGACCATTATTAATATCAATAGCAATTGAGCAAAAAGAGTCATATCTCCATGCCAGATGGACAGAGGGACGCCAAACAACCTGTTAAACACAGGCAGCAGAACTTCAGCAATAATGAGCCCAAATACCAGCGCTGTTAAACACTGCATAAAAATCTCTATAAGAAACTGAGACATAAGGTTCAGGCGATAGGCGCCCAATACTTTTTTTACACCGACTTCTTTTGCCCGCTTCGTAGCCTGGGCAATGGTTAGATTTGTGAAGTTAATACAAGCGATAATCACCATCAAGATACCCAGCCCAAAAAGCACAAATACAATCTTATAACTGGTATTGGTTCCAGCCATTGGCCTTAAATGCAGATTTCTTAAAGGATCCAGAAATATAACCGAACGTCCGGCAATCCTATAATCGTTCGCAGATGCGCCTGCTTTGATCACTTCAGCTTTATAGAGTTGATCTATTTTTTGTTGAAGCTCCTCAATATTTGCTCCTTTCTTAACCAGGATAAAAGTTTTAAAGTTATTTGTCCCATAATCCTTATTGTCAAAAGCAATATCCTTTGAAAGCGATACCACGTCAAATTTTATATTAGAATGCTCATCTGTTCTTTCAATTGTACCATATAATTTAACAAACTGTCCATCTTTTTTTGGTCCCAGACTAACTTGTTTAGGAAACACAACTTGCTCGTGTGGAAATAGCTTTCTAAGAAACAATTGGGGAACATAGAGCTGAAAGCCAGGATCATTTTCATCGACTAACTTTCCTTCCGGCCAGATATTAAACATCTTCGCCACCTTATAATCCATCAATAAAGCTTTGGTAGAATACACCCTGCCTTTTTCTGTATGAATAGGAAACTCAAACCAGGTTGTGCTCATTTTTCCAGCCACATCAACCTCTGGGAAGTTATCCTTAATAGCCTTTGCCAAAGGCGCTGGTGTATAATCAGTTTTATGGTTGGGCAGATTTCTTCCGACCTGATAAATTCTGTCGTAATTATGCAGATCTTTATCATAACTCGTTTCATAATGAACATACAAAATCACGACTATAAATGCCGCCAATGCGATAGATAGTCCACCGATATTAATTGCAGTATATACCTTATTTTTCCAAAGGTTACGTATCGCTATCTTGAAATTCAGTTTAAACATATGATCTGCACAATTAATTATTAAATCAACTCCTCCGTACGTCCCCTATTTACCTTTTCCGAAATCACATGCCCATCCTTCAGGTTAATGATACGACTGGAAAAACTCGCATCATGAGCAGAGTGCGTTACCATTACAATGGTTGTTCCTGATTCATTCAGCTCACACAAAAGCTCCATCACCTCATTACCGTGCGCACTATCCAGGTTACCTGTTGGCTCATCGGCAAGCACCAGTTTGGGTTTTGTCACCAATGCCCTTGCAACCGCAACCCGTTGTTGTTGTCCACCTGAAAGCTGCTGTGGAAAATGCCCGCTACGGTTTACAATATTCATTCGCTCAATGATTTCATTGACCAGTCTTTTCCTTTCTCCCGAAGGCACTTTATTATAGATTAATGGTAGCTCTATATTTTCAAAAACAGTAAGCTCATCAATCAGATTGAAATTCTGAAACACGAAACCCATGTTTCGCTTTCTAAAATTAGAACGTTCCCGTTCATTCAAAGTCAGCAGTTCCGTGTCCATAAACTTGTAACTACCACCTTCTGGCTTATCCAGCAACCCCATAACGTTTAGCAACGTTGATTTACCGCAGCCCGACGGCCCCATTATAGATACAAATTCTCCGGGTTTCACATGGAGGCTAATACCGTTCAGCGCTGTAGTTTCAACTTCCTCAGTTTTGTATACTTTTTCCAGTTGCTCAATTCTTATCATAACTATATTTTTATGCTAACTCTACTTACTAATTTCTATCACATCATACTGATTGAACTGATCGTACGATGAAGTAATCACCTCCTCATCCTTATTCAAGCCATCCATCACCTCGTAATATTGGAAGTTTTTACGGCCAATTTTTATATTTCTCCTGGTTGCCTTTCCATCTTTCAGTACAAAAACCCAGGCGCCTCCCGTACTTTGAAAAAACTGTCCCTGGCTTAAAAGCAAAGATTTACTGTTATCGGATAAAGTCAATTTTACTGACAAGGTTAAACCTCTTCTTAAATCAACTGATGATTTATTTTCAAAACCCAATTCAACCTGAAACTGCCCTGCCGTAATCTCTGGAATTACTTTCTTTACCACTAATTGGTAAGTATGGCCATTAAACTCACAGTTTGCAGTTTGTCCCTCTTTAACCCTGTTCACATAATATTCATCCACTCCTGCCTGTAGCTTATAGCCCTGCATCACATCTATTTTCCCAAGCATCTCATTTGCACCATAAGATTTACCAATTACCGGATCATAGGAGGATAACTTTCCCGAAACCGGCGCTTTAATGGTCATATTTTCAATATTCTGTCTGATAGTCAGCAAACTCTCATTCATATTATTTACAGACGCATCAATTTGTTTCAACTGCATAATTCGGCTCTGGTTTTCCTGTTTAACAGCTTCTCTAAGTATTTTTTTCCGACCCTGAAGATATTCGTAATCCTGACTGGAAATCTCGAATTCCTGCCTCGTGATTACTTTTTTCGCATACAATATACTATCCGTACGGTACTTTCTGGTCGCAGTCCTTAAGCTATTCTCAATGTCCATCATATCCTGACTCATGATCCGTTGATTTTGTTCAAGATCAAGCCTCAATTTACGCAATTGATTGATTTGTTCTGTAATGCTCGTTTCACTCGAAGTATATCCTGATAAAGCATTAGGATTTGCAATTCTCAACAATGGAGTTCCTTTTATTACACCAGCCCCATTTTCCGTAAAAATCTCAGCTACAGTCCCCCCTTCTGGAGAACTCACAATTACTGAAGTCAACGGCACCACACTTGCATTCAACAAAACTACATCCTCAAAATCACCATACAACACTTTATTTATGATAACTTTATCTGCATCGGCTTTATATACCTTTGTTAATGACAAGCTATAACCATAGGCTACAACAATTACAAATAGTAAAAGCCCAGCAGCAATCACTATCCTTTTCTTACTAAATCTTTTTTTCTCTATGCGCTTATCCATCATGCGTTCATTACAGACAATGATAAGCCAAGCTTATGCCAATAGAAAAAATAAAAACTAAAATACTAATAAACAGCATATTAAAAAATAAAACACAAACAAACTGTTCATTACCGAACACTTTCTGTACGCCATCGGACACTTTATATTATTTTTGGTATAAACTAAAAAAGCGATGATAGAAGCAACTGTTCTTGTTATAGATGATGATGATGACATCCTGCTCAGTGCAAGATTATTCTTGAAACAACATTTCCGTCAGGTCATTACTTGTAAATCTCCCAAAGAGCTCAATATATTGCTGAGTAACAACGAAGTAGACATCATCCTGCTCGATATGAATTATCAAAAGGGGGCGAGCGACGGCCGGGAGGGATTGTATTGGCTGGATCATATTCTCTCGATAGATAAAGATTATGTTGTTATCCTCATGACCGCTTATGGGAATGTTGAACTTGCCGTACAGGCCATCAAAAAAGGTGCGATCGACTTTATCCTTAAACCATGGGAAAACGAAAAGCTTTTTGCAACTTTATCATCAGCTTCAAAACTAAGACAATCCAACAAAAAGGTTAAAAAACTTGAAAAGATTCATTCTTCTCTGCAAAAAGACATCAACAGGCAGTTTGAAAATATCCTGGGAAACTCAGACCCAATCAAACAACTACAACGTACACTTATAAAAGTCGCCCCCACCGATGCTAATGTCCTGATCCTTGGCGACAATGGTACAGGCAAACAGGTATTTGCTTATGAACTTCACCGACTATCGCAACGCAAGAATCAGCTATTTATGCATGTAGATCTGGGCTCACTAAACGAAAATCTGTTTGAAAGCGAACTGTTCGGTTATGCCAAAGGTGCTTTTACAGATGCGAAAGACGATAAACCCGGACGATTTGAAATGGCGGAAGGTGGAACAATTTTTCTGGATGAAATTGGTAATCTTTCTTTGCCTTTGCAAGCAAAATTACTGAGTGTAATTCAGAACAGAACAGTCAACCGACTTGGGGAAAGCAAAGAGCGTAAGATCAACGTCCGCCTCATTACGGCAACAAACATGCCCCTCAATGAAATGGTAGCAAAAGGGACATTCCGACAAGATTTACTTTTCAGGATAAATACCGTAGAACTATTTTTGCCTGCTCTTGCCGAACGTGGAGAAGACATTTTACTATTAGCAGATCATTTTCTCCATGCTTTCAATACAAAATACCATAAAAGCATTACCACTTTTAACGATAAAGCACAAACTATGATGCTACATTACCATTGGCCTGGTAATGTAAGAGAATTACAACATGTAGTAGAACGGGCAGTGATCATGTCCGATGGTCAGCAAATCCAGCCGAATGATCTTCAATTGAGCCCACAGAAATTTGGCTCCATGTTAAGCCCACAAACAAACCTCGGACTGGAGGAAATGGAAAAGACAATGGTACAAAAGGCGATAGAAAAACATAAAGGTAACATTTCAAAAGCCGCTGCTGATCTTGGTTTAACCCGTGCGGCGCTATACAGACGCATAGAAAAATTTAACCTATGATGTTTTACAATCGATTCACCTTCAATCTATTGATCAGGCTGCTAATCATTAATTTACTGAGCATAGTCTTGTATTTCCTGATCAGTAAAACGGAATTATGGTTCACAATTACAGGATTGGGGATCATTTTAATCGCCAGCATTTTAAGTTTGCACTTTTACATTAAACAGATCAGTAAAGACATTAAACGGTTTATTGAGGCGGTAAAGACACAGGACAATACGCTAAATTTTAACCGTAAAGCTACAAAAGGAGCATTCCCGGATTTGTACAATTTCTTCAATGAACTCATTCAGATCAACAAAGACATGCAGCTGGAAAAAGACTCCATGTTTCAATTGATCAAAACAATTCTGGAGCAAATCCCAACGGGCGTAATTGTCATTAAGGGTCATCCGCAGCAGACAGAGAAAACAGAAATCGTTTTCTTTAATCAGGCAGCTACAAATCTGCTCAATATACCCGCGTATAAATACTGGCACCGTTTAATGCAACACATCCCTCAATTTGCCAAAGAAATAGCTGACATAGGTAAAGGTGGAAAACGTTTTATGGAACTTAAAATACAAGACAAAATGATCCAGTTGTCGACAGAAGTAATCCCATTAAATCTTTATCAAACGGACTACACCGTCATTTCGTTTCAAAACATTAAAGATGAAATAGAGCAAAAAGAAGCGGAAGCATGGAACAGGCTAATTGGAGTAATTTCGCACGAGATCCTGAATTCCATTACACCGATCAGTTCACTCTCTGATACTGTAAACGGTATGATCGCCAACAAACAAAATTTAAACAATGAGGAGCTTGAAGATCTGAAGCCGGCCATTCAAACCATCAAAAGAAGGTCCGAAGGCTTACTTGATTTTGTTAAGGCTTACCGGCTCATTGCAGAACTCCCAACGCCACGCCTGGAACACCATACAATTGGAGAGATCCTGCAACACATTAAAGTACTCATGCAACCTTTTGCTACTGAACGTAACATTACCTTAAAAGTTGAGCAGGCTACTTCCAGAATCAGTGTTGAAGTAGATTTAAAACTAATAGAACAAGCACTTATTAACCTGGTTACCAATAGCGTTTATGCCCTCGAAAATATTAGGCGACCAGTCATAGAAATAAACTACAGAGTGGATCAGAACAAGTTATACCTTGAGGTAACAGACAATGGGAAAGGTGTAGAACCCGACTTACTCGGAAAGATATTCGTTCCCTTTTTTAGCACCCGAAAAAATGGTTCCGGCATAGGCTTAACCATTACCCAAAATATCATGAAAATGCACCAGGGAAGTTTAGAAGTAAACTCTACTCCTTTTGAGAAAACAACATTTTCTCTTGTATTCAAATACCTTTAGCGAGTGTGGTAATGGTAGATGTGTTTGTTAAAGCGGTCGTCATGCTGAATTTATTTCAGTACCTCTCAAGAAAAAATCAGCGTCGCTAATGAGAGATACCGACCTTCGCCTGCATGACGACCGTACTAATTGTACTGTAACTACAATCGATTAAATAATTGTTCCGTTCGGAATAACCGCACCTTTTTTCACCACTACAATACCATCTTTAACAGTATATAGCGTATGATCACCATCAGGTAGGTGGTCACCACCAATAATCTGAACGTCGTTTCCAATTCTGCAATTCTTATCCACAAGTGCATTCACAATTTTACACCTGTCACCAATACCAATCAAAGGCTTGTCGTTTGCTGATTCTTCTTCAATTTCTAATAAGGTCTGGTACCTGTCGCTACCCATAATGTAAGCATTTTCAACAACTGTGTCAATCCCAATTCTTGACCGGATACCAATTACCGCATGAGAAATCTCTTTAGCCTGTAAAATACAACCTTCCGAAATAACCGCCTTATTTAATGTTGTACCTAATATTTTTGATGGCGGCAACATCCTTGCACGGGTAAAGATACTTTGATGACTGTCAAACAAGTTAAACTTAGGAATGTCATCCGTAAGACCAAGATTAGCCTCGAAGAACGAAGAGATATTACCGATATCAGTCCAGTACCCCTCATATTGGAAACTCAATACCTTATTGTTTGCCATTGCCCTTGGAATGATCTCTTTACCGAAATCCTTTTCATCAGGGTTATCCACCAAAATTTTAACCAGCAAGTCCCTGTTGAAGATATAAATCCCCATTGAAGCCAGGTAATCTCTTCCTTCAGCCTGCATTTCGGGTCCTGTATCAGAAGACCAGTCCGGCAATAATGCTGCGGCAGGCTTTTCAATAAAGGAAGTGATAAAGTTTTCTTCATTCACCTTCAAAATCCCAAAATCGGTAGCATCCTTAGCTGTTACAGGAATCGTCGCAATACTTACCTCTGCACCTTTACTCACATGCTCCTGAACCATTTTATTAAAATCCATCTGGTACAACTGATCTCCTGATAAGATCAACGCATACTCAAATTCATGATTTAACAAATGGTGCATAGTTTGTCTAACCGCATCTGCAGTCCCCTGAAACCAGGTTGGATTGTCGGGTGTTTGCTCTGCAGCAAGAATGTCTACAAACGCAGAACTGAAATGACTAAAATGATACGTGTTTTTAATGTGTTTGTTTAACGAAGCAGAATTAAACTGTGTTAAAACAAACATTCTATGTATCCCCGAGTTCAGGCAATTAGAAATTGGAATATCCACTAAACGATATTTCCCACCTATCGGTACCGCTGGTTTAGAGCGTGTTTGTGTTAATGGCGCCAGCCTGGAACCCTGACCACCGCCAAGGATTACCCCCAATACATTGTTAGTCATAGTGTTTCATTTATACTTGGTAAATATCTATATATTGTTGTGCTGCCCTATCCCAGGAATGATCCAGCTGCATAATAAACTTACGAATTTCTTTTACATGTTTGGCATCTGTATACAAATCATATGCCCGTCCAATTGCATGCCCCACATCCCAGGCACTGGTTTGATCATGACAAACGCCAAAACCTCCATCACCAATATCCACCACTGTATCCTTTAACCCTCCAATCCTTCTAACAATAGGAATGGTTCCATATCTTAACGCATACATCTGATTTAAGCCACAAGGCTCTACCCTGCTTGGCATCAGCAAAAAGTCGGCCCCGGCATAAATCTGGTGCGATAATTTTTCATTATAACCAATATAAGCATTGTAATTTCCAGGGAAAGCATCTTTCAACTGAGTTAACCGACCTTCTACCTGCGAATCTCCAGAACCTAGCACCAATATATTGATCTGATTGCTATATGTTATTAAAGCATTGTAGAATATCTCAGGAAGCAGATCCGCGCCTTTTTCCCCCACCAGTCGACCAATAAAAGTAAACAAAGGTTTTTCAGGATCCAGATTAAAAACGGCGCAAAGTGCAGCCTTATTGGCTTTCTTCCCTGCATCTACAATACGCGTTGTAAAATTCTTCTCCAGCATCGGATCAGTCTGAGGGTTCCAGACCTCATTATCTATTCCGTTAAGTATACCGAATGATTTACTTCTTTCCTGTGCCAGTAAATCTTCAAGTCCATTAGCTTTAAAGCTAATTTCATCCAGATAACTCGGGGAAACAGTAGTTACGCGCCAGGCACATTTAATGGCTGTTGCCAGGGGATTAATAGAACCACGCCAATCCAGTTGCCCTGTCTTCCATAAATCAAATGCCGGAATATAATGTAGCTTATCCCAACCGAATTGTCCCTGGTACTGTGCATTGTGTATCGTTAAAACCGTCGGTATCTGACTTAATCGTCTAAACTGCTCGCAATAAGCAGCCATAAAAGGTACAAGTCCGGTATGGTGATCATGACAATGAATCACATCCGGACGGTGCTCCCATTGTGAAATCCAATCCAATACTGCGATCTGGTAAGCCAGAAAACGCTCCGTATCATCATGATAACCATAAACAAGCTCTCTGTCAAATAGCCCCTCAATATGAACGAGAAACAAGTCAAAGCCTAACTTATTGGTTTTTTCCCTGAATATCTTTACCGCAAAATTATGAAAGCCTAGTTTAGCCCAGCCATCATAAACTACTTCGAACTCGTTCTCCTGCATGAACTTGGTTTGGTATGCAGGCATCACTACCTTAGCAACATGTCCAAGCTTGTTCTGATACTTCGGCAAAGCACCTACAACGTCGCCCAAACCACCAACTTTAGCAATAGGATAACATTCTGCGCTAAGGTGTACTATCTCCATATTCTGAGGGTTTAAAAATCACCTCAAAATAGGGATTAAGTAGCGTAAAGCAAATATTTAGCAAAAAAATAATATTAATAAAAAAAACCTTGTGCTTCGATGAGGCCTGGGAACTTTTGCTGCTTACGCGAAGCGAGCAAAAGATTCCAGACTCAGAGGAGTACAAGGTTTTTTTTCCAGTATTTCTAGCCCTCTTGAAGACAATATCCCATTAAGACCTTCTGAGAAATTCAGGATGACGTGATGCACTAACTACAACTAATCCGCAACAGCTCTAAACATCAACGCCGCAACAGTTAAATTAGTCCTACTGTCAATCAATATCGCCGCACCATTCGCTTTATTATCCGTATAAAGATCAAAAGCAAGCGCATCAGCAGTTTTCAAGACAATCCTGCCGATATCATTCAGCTTAAAATCATACGCATCCTGCTTTTCCAATGTATTAATATCAACTTTATAAATAATCTCGCGAATCTTACATTTCGTCACCTTACTATTGTGTTGCAATAAATAAGTAATACTTTCATCCAAAGGCCTAGTATCCATCCAGCAAACATCAGTCTCAATCAACTGAGAATGTTGAGGTAAGTGATCAGAGTTCACCAACACATCCCCCCTGCTAATGTCAATATTATCTTTCAGGTGAAGCATTACCGACTGACCTGCGAAGGCAACCTCTGGCTGCTGATCAAAAATTTCAATACGTTCAATTACCGAACTGCTACCCGAGGGTAAAACCGTCACCTTATCATTCACATTAAACTCGCCGCTTAAAATGCGACCAGCATATCCCCTGTAATCGTGCAGTTCATCCGTTTGTGGCCTTACCACCCATTGAACCGGCATACGTGCCAACTCAGATTCCGCACCAGTTTCCACATCTACCGTCTCCAGGAAATGAAGCAAACTACGGCCTTTATACCAGCTCATATGCTCCGACTCGTTAACCACATTATCACCTTTCAACGCACTTACAGGAATAAAGTTTACATCCTTTAAGTTCAGTTCCGCAGCAAGTGTTTTATACTTATCGGTAATAGCAGTAAATACGGTTTCGCTATAACCCACCATATCCATTTTGTTTAAGCAAACTACAACATGCTCAATACCCAATAACGACACCAGGTAAGAATGACGGATTGTTTGTTCAACCACTCCATTTCTGGCATCAATTAAAATGATCGCCAGCTTAGCAGTTGATGCGCCCGTAACCATGTTTCGTGTATACTGAATATGCCCGGGAGTATCAGCAATAATGAACTTACGTTTCTCCGTCTGGAAATATTTGTAAGCCACATCAATAGTAATCCCCTGCTCACGTTCAGCCCTTAAACCGTCCGTTAAAATCGCCAGATCAATTGTTCCGTCATCATTTTTGCGGTTCGAAGCCTGTAAAGCTTCCAGCTGATCAGCAAGAATTGAATCCGTATCATATAACAACCTACCTATCAAAGTGCTTTTACCATCATCCACACTACCGGCTGTAAAAAATTTAAGTATATTCATTAAAAGTATCCTCCTTTCTTGCGGTCTTCCATCGCAGCTTCCGAAACTTTATCGTCCATGCGGGCTCCCCGTTCACTAATTTTTGATGCGCTGATTTCAGCAATAATATTATCCAGTTCCACTGCGTCCGATTCCACAGCAGCAGTACAACTCATGTCGCCAACTGTACGGAACCTTACCTGCTTGTGTTCCACTATATCCTCACTATCCATATTTAAAAAAGGTGAAGCGGCCATCAGCTGACCATTGCGGGTAATCACATCCCTGTAATGTGCAAAATAGATGGACGGCAGACTTATATTTTCTCTTTTTATGTAGTTCCAAACATCCAGTTCAGTCCAGTTACTGATAGGGAATACCCGCACATTTTCTCCCTTATGAATCTTTCCATTGTAAATGTTCCACAATTCGGGACGCTGACGCTTAGGGTCCCACTGACCAAATTCATCCCTTACAGAAAAGATACGTTCCTTGGCCCTTGCTTTTTCCTCATCTCTTCTGGCACCACCAATACAAGCATCAAAACCATGCAAAGCAATGGTATCCAACAAGGTAACCGTCTGCAAAGCATTTCTGCTAGCATTTTTACCCGTTTGTTCCACCACTTTCCCCTGATCAATAGATTCCTGAACGCTGCCAACAATCAATTTCTCGCCTAGTCTTTCCACCATTTCATCACGGTAAACAATCGTTTCCTCAAAGTTATGTCCGGTATCAATGTGTACCAACGGAAAAGGAAACTTGCCTGGTCTGAAGGCCTTTTCTGCCAGTCTAACCAGGGTAATAGAATCCTTGCCACCCGAGAATAACAAGGCTGGCTTTTCAAATTGCCCTGCCACTTCACGTAGTATGTGAATCGCCTCGGCCTCTAATTCGTCTAAATAATCTAAATTATACTTACTCATTTTCTGTTGCAATTACTTTGTGGCATGTAAACCACATTCCTTTTTTGATTGATCTTCCCACCACCAGCGACCGGCTCTAAAGTCTTCACCTTCTCTAACCGCCCTTGTACAAGGCGCACAGCCTATACTTGGAAAACCTTTATCATGCAGGGTGTTATAAACAATGTTATTTTTTTTAATGTATTCCTTTACTTCATCCAAAGACCAGAAAAAGATAGGGTGAAATTTAATCATTTGATTTTGCTCATCCCATTCCAGATTGGCCATATCGTGCCTGTTTACCGATTGTTCCGATCTGATTCCTGTCACCCATAGATCGTTCCCTTTCAAGGCTCTTCGCAAAGGCTCCAATTTACGTATACCGCAACATTCCTTCCGGTTCTCTACCGACTCGTAAAAACTACTTGGGCCTTTTTTATCCACCATTTCCTGCAATGCCTGAGCATCAGGAAAATAAGCATGGATAGGCTTTTTATAGATTTCGAGCGTCCGGTTCCATACATAATAAGTCTCCGGGAATAAACGCCCCGTTTCCAATGTAAATACCTCTATAGGAATATCATTGGCAAAGATCATGTGGGTAATTACCTGATCTTCCCATCCAAAGCTGGTAGAAAAAACGATCTTCCCCGGATAATGATCCGCAAAGAAGCGCAAGGCCTCAACCGGATCAAGATCTTTTATTTTTTCTGCTATTTCTGTTAATTTCTCCTTCATGACTATACTAATTCAAGAATAAAATTGATGATACTGCGCGCACTTACTATAACCACCAGGATACCTACTAAAACCATGATTGTTTTCGCAGAAATCTTATTGGATACTCTTGCAGCTATTGGCGATGCCAAAGCACTACCGATCACCAAACCTGCAACAGCTTCCCAATGTGCACCACTTAACATGGTTATAAAAGTAAGCGAGCTCATCAGTGCAATAAAAAAGCGTGTAATTTTTACCGTTCCTAAAGAGAAACGAGCATTTCTTCCCCCAGCAATTAAGCTCGACAATACAATCGAACCCCAGCCTCCACCACCTACAGCATCAATAAAACCTCCAAATAACCCAAGTAGAGAAATCTTTTTAATCTTATCTTTTTTCCCTTTAGTTTTACCATTAGACTGGTAAGCTTTAGACAAAATGACAAAGCCCAATATTAAAGTGTATAAAGAAACAAAAGGCTTGGTATAATGGCTATAATGCTCTAATGAAGACAATAAATAAGCACCAGTTACCGCGCCAATAATCCCTGGTATCAATAATAATTTAAACAGTTTCCAATTTACATTACCAAAACGATAATGCATCCAACCGGCAATCCCATTGCTCAAAATCTCCGATAAATGCACGCCCATACTGGCCGAAGCTGGTGGTACCCCCATAGCGATCGAAAAAGAAGTACTGGTTACACCGTACGACATCCCTATCGCTCCATCAATCATGGCAAAAATAAAGCCGCCTATTAAAAACCAGTAGAATATAGGGTCAAGATTCGTCAAATAAGCCTGAAATTCCGGTTCCTTATGCCAAAAGGCAGCAACAACTATAGCAAATGAAAATACAATTGCCGACCAGATCAGCCACTTCAAATAAGTCTTGTGTTTCTCTTCTTTCGCTACAATCAGCGATGAAGTTACTGCATTTAATTTTTTAACCTTAGCAGCAAAATCACCGTTCAGTGTATTTCTTAATGCCTGCATATTTTGCAGGGTATCGTTAATCTCTTCTGGTAAGCTATCGTTTAATACTTCCTTTAATCTTTTTGCAATGGTGGGTGACTTCCCGTTAGTGGAGATGGCTATTTTAAGATCTCCTTTTTTAACAATCGAGCCCAGGTAAAAGTTACACAGCTCCGGTTTATCGGCAAAATTCACCAGTAAATTCCTGCGATCAGCTTCTACTCTGATCAACTGGTTCAAGTCGTCGTTATTCGTCGCAGCCACCACCAGGTCAATTCCCTCCAGATCGGCTACTTCAAATTCCCGTGTCAAAACGCTTACTCTTTCGTGGTTTGCGGCCAGTTGTTTCAGCTCAGGCAATACCTCAAGGCCAATAACGGTTACATTTGCATCAGGACTATTGCCCAGAATAGCACTAAGCTTCTCAAGCCCCACAGGCCCGGCCCCAACCAATAGCGTATGGATGGTATTTAATTTAATGAAGACAGGAAATAATTGATTGCCTTCCATAAGAGCTATAGTTCTTCTTTAAGTGCCTGATAAAAATCCTTAATGGGTTGAAATGAAGGATGCAACGAAACCACTTCACCAAAAACAAGTAATGCCGGAGCTTTGATGCCCTTTTCTTCAACCAGTTCTACAATTGTATCTACGATGCCTATAGCCAGTTTTTCGTTTTCCGTTGAGCCACTTTGAATGACTGCTACCGGCAATTGATGCTTGCCTTCATTTTGGTACAATTTAACTATTTCCTTCAATTTGCCCAAGCCCATCAAGACTACTACAGTGGCCTTAGACCGCGCCGCTTCATACAAATCATTAGAGATCTGACCAGAAGCAGTAGTACCCGTAACCACCCAGAAGCTTTCGCTTAATCCACGGTGTGTTACTGGAATTTGTTGTAAACCAGGTACAGAGATAGAGCTCGATAAGCCGGGAATTACCGAAACCGGGATACTGTATCCAGCTGCATAGTCCAGTTCCTCATAGCCCCTGCCAAATACAAAAGGATCACCACCTTTCAAACGTACCACATGACCATAATTAAGAGCATAATCCACCATCAGCTTGTTTATGGCATCCTGACCATAAGAATGTTCACCAGATCTTTTGCCCACATACACCCTGATGGCATTTGGATTGGCGTAATCTAAAATACCTTCATTCACCAGCGCATCATACAAAACCACATCAGCAGTCTTCAATGCATTCGCTCCCTTTAAGGTAATCAGTTCAGGATCACCGGGTCCGGCGCCTACTAAAGTGATTTTTGGTTCTTTATTGTTAATTTGAGTGATCATTGAAATTGCTCCTCTCTTTTAGCTTTCATTTCGTTATAGAACTTATCAACAGCGGCTAAATAGCTTGTTGCAAACTCCTTAGTAGGTTCATTTTTATTAATTTGCAATACCAGGTCATTAAATGTACCTTCCAGTTTCACCTCGCCTGTTTCAATATAATTGGTATCAAACTCACGGATGATTCCGATTTGTGTGCTACTGTTTACTCCTTTATCCAGTAGTAATGCTTTGGCTGTACTTACAAATACGGCATAGGTATGATAAATGGCATCAGACCAGGCTTCGGCTTCAAAAGAGGCTTTCGCCCAATCCAGCTTTTCTTCTGCTTCCAGCAGTAAAGTAGCCACCAGATCGATCACCACACCGGCACATTCGCCTACACCAATAGCAGGAACAAATATGCCTTCATGGCCCCAATCCACATACTCCTCATCAACAAGTGTCGTTAAATCAGCCAGCGGCTTTAACATCTGGTAAAAATAATCTTTACCGTTGCGATCGTAATATGCGTGGAAACTTTCTTCTTTTTCGGCATTGGCTGCAAAATCATTCAATATAGTTCTCAGTACATCAGTTGCACGTTTAGATGGTGCTTTAATAACACGCTCTGCTACCCTTCCAGCTCCATCACCAATGGTACCGCCACCCAGCATTACCTGTACTGCCGGAACAACTTTTCCGTTGGCTTTTACCGAACTTCCGTGAAATCCAATGTGCGCCAATCCATGTTGTCCGCAGGAGTTCATACAACCGCTGATTTTAATTTTAATGTCTTTGTCGTAAATCAATTCCGGATATTCTTCATAAATCACATCCTCTAAAGCAACAGATAGAGACATGCTGTTAGAGATCCCCAGATTACAAGTATCTGTACCAGGGCATGTTGTTACATCACCCACACTATCAAAGCCTGGTTTTGCAAACCCCAGCTCTTTAAGAGCAACAAATAAGGCTGGCAATGCGGCTTCTCTTACAAACTTGAGCATTAAGCCCTGGTTTTGAGTGATCCGGATTTCATCCGCTGCATAAGGTGCAATGGCTTCTACCAGTTTACGTGCCTGCTCGGTAGGGATATCACCTTTGGTTACTTTAATGTATACAGCGTAAAAACCATCCTGCTTTTGGGCAGTTACATTTGTAGCACGCCAGTGTTTGTAATCTAAGGCATCCAGCACCCCCTCCAAAACAGGATACTCAATTAACTGAGGAATCTGTGGCTGCGGAACGGTGTCGCGGTCTATTTTAAAAGATTTAGATTTGTTGGCAATACGTTCTTCTTCAATTAAGCGTAACACTTCTTCCAATCCTAGTTTTTGTACCAGGTATTTTAAACGTGCTTTGTTTCTGTTTGTTCTTTCACCATAGCGGTCAAATACCCTTAGTACCGATTCGGCATAAGGAATGATCTGATCTTCGTGTAAAAACTCATGAACCAGTTCGGCCAGAAAAGGCTGAGCGCCTAGTCCTCCACCCAGCATCACTTTAAAGCCGCGCTCGCCCTGTTCATTTATTTTAGGGATAAAACCGAGATCATGGATATAGCTAAATGCAGTATCCTTTTCATCAGAAGAGAAGGAGAACTTAATCTTCCTGCCCATTTCCTGGCAAATCGGGTTACGCAAAAAGTAAGTAAAGAAAGCATGTGCATAAGGAGAAACGTCGAAAGGTTCGTTCGGATTGATACCTGCATCAGGTGAAGAGGTAACATTACGTACTGTATTTCCACAAGCTTCACGAATGGTTACATCGTCACGTTGCAACTCTTCCCACAACTGAGGAGTACGGTCTAAACTTACATAGTGAATCTGAATATCCTGACGGGTGGTGAGATGCAGGTTTCTGCTCGCATACTCATCCGACACATCCGAAATGCGCAACAATTGCTGGAAGGTTACTTTACCAAAAGGCAGTTTAATACGTACCATTTGTACGCCTGGCTGTCGTTGTCCGTAAACCCCACGTGCTAAACGCAGACTTCTAAATTTCTCATCATGGATTTTACCTTCGCGAAATGCTCTGATCTTTTTTTCAAGATCAATGATATCTTTTTCGACAATAGGGTTCTCTAACTCTGTCCTAAAACTTTGCATACTAATTGGTCTTATTTAAAAAAAGCTTCTCTGTCTGGGTGACCGGAGAAGCTTCAATATCTTATCTCAACAGCCTATAATTTTACCTATACATGCAGTGCATATTCAGGTAGATAAGGATGTTGTTAGTTTTGTTCATAAAGCAAATATATAAAGTATACAGGACTAGTAGTATATTATTTTGTAATAAATATGTAAATTGATGTATATCAGACTATTATTATTTAACACTATTACACCTATCCTCCGAAATCTTTGCATGTGCTAGATTTAGGTGATATTCCATTAAGCCTATTTGTATGCCGTTATTCAAAACGGGAGGTTAGATTTAATTGGGTGCAACGAGTAACGAAACAATTAGCAGGAATTGGATTATAATACAAGGAGTTTTGAAGGAGGATGTCAGTTGCTGACCAGCAGTAAAAAACATAGTCCGGGGAGAGCTCCCTAAGCCTTTGTAATGAATACACCCTATCTGAATAATTCCAGCACGTTGAGTCCGCCTTTTTCCTGTAAAAAGGCGGACTCAACGCGGACTCATTGCGGACTCACTGCACTGTCATTCCAAACTCAGACCTAATTCTATCTTACCCTTGTCTGAACTAAGATAATCTACCCACTTCACCGACTCAATACCTTGCTTCACCCCCCTTTATACCCTACTTTGTAGAAATAACCTACTGATATCTTACTGACATATCTACCTTTGCAAAAACACTTTGCTGTCAGAGTTGTAATTTAAAAAAATGAAACGAAAAATAAACCTCCTGCCCTTTGCAGTAATTGCTCTACTATTCTTTTTAATTAACAGCTATGTACTTTCCGGTATTCATACACTGAGCATTAACCCTATTATTACCCCAGTATTCTGGACATTTATCACCATAGTAATTGCGGCACTAATCTATTCCATATTAAGAATGCGCGACAACGGAATGGACATGATTTTTAAGATCGCTACCCATGCTTTTCTTGTGTTACTTGTAGCAGAGCTGGTTTTTATCCTGTTTTTAATACCTCTCGACATATTTCATTTAATTACTGGCGGTTCTAGAAATATATATTGGGTAGAATTTGCAGCATTCCTCTTTACCCTCACCATTGCTATATTTATATATGGCATTATAAAAGGAAAATATGCCTATCGGGTAATTAAACACACTTTACACTTCGATGATCTGCCGGAGAACTTCGACGGTTTTACCATTACCCAAATATCAGATGTACACGCCGGCAGTTTTCAAAATCCAAAGGCGGTACAAAGAGGAATTGATCTGATTAAAGCCCAAAGATCGGATCTCTTTGTATTTACCGGTGACCTTGTAAACAATAAAGCGGAGGAAATTGTACCATGGATTAGCTACTTCTCGCAAATTAAAGCACCTTATGGACAATTCTCTATATTAGGAAACCATGATTATGGCGACTATATAAAATGGGAAAGCGACGCCGAAAAAAGAGCTAATCTGCAACAATTAAAACAATATCATGCAGAACTAGGCTTCAGACTATTGCTGGATGAACATGTTGAATTGTATAAAAACGGAGAAAAAATTATATTGGCTGGTGTAGAAAACTGGGGGATCGGCTTCGGGGAACGTGGTGATCTGAAAAAGGCATTAGCAGGTACAAATGCTACAGATTTTAAGGCATTGCTATCTCACGACCCCACTCATTGGGATAATGAAGTAAAAAAACTCCCATCAAAAGTAGCCTTAACCCTATCCGGCCACACCCATGGTATGCAATTCGGTATCGAAGCATTTGGTTTAAAGTGGAGCCCTGTTAAATACAGATATGCACATTGGGCAGGCATTGCAAATGAAAATGGCAGATTCCTGAACATCAACAGGGGATTTGGATTCCTTGGATTTTCAGGTCGAATAGGCATCTGGCCTGAAATTACAGTAATTGAACTTAAGAAGTCAGGTATTTAATTTATCATAGAAAGGTTGTTTTCTAACAAAATGAGACTTCAATTGTTTTAATTCTATACTTTTGCATACTATACTTAACTTACAAGTATACATTATAGAGCCTTAATGGAACAAAACAAATTGAGAGAAGAAACTTTAGTTGCACCTACCCCTACGGATGACCTTAAAAGAGTATTTCAGGATAGAAAGAGAACAAATATTTTAAACGCTGCAGAACAAAAAACGATCTCCTTTCTTGTTCAAAGAGTTCCAGATTTCATTACCTCTAACATGCTTACATTTACCGGTACACTGGGCTCTGTTCTGGTACTGGCAGGATTTATTCTGGCTACTTACCTAAGCAGAAATTACCTGCTATTGGGCGTTGCCGGACTGGCAATAAACTGGCTTGGCGACTCATTAGACGGCCGTGTAGCTTATTATCGCAACATCCCTCGTAAATGGTATGGTTTTTCTCTCGATATCATTATGGACTGGGTAAGCACCGTGTTAATAGGTCTGGGTTACCTGGTATATGCGCGAAGTGCATATGAGTTGATTGCCTTTATCTTTGTTGTCCTCTATGGATGGGCTATGATTATTTCACAACTCAGGTATAAAATTACCGATGTTTACAGTATAGATTCTGGTCTGGTAGGCCCTACAGAAATTCGTATTATAATCGCACTTATGCTTATTGTTGAAACCATATTTGGTCACCTTTTCGAGTATTTTGCCAGCGGAATTTGCATTACCCTTTTCATCATTAATATTATAGACACCAGGAAGCTTTTAAAGCTTGGCGATATACGGGACGATATGGAACGAAAAGCTAAAAATAACGCTGCTTAATGAGTAAAAAGAAGTCTGTTTTTGTATTTGCCAAGGCACAGGTTTCGGCGTTTACTGGCGGATTGCTTGATTATACAGTGATGATCCTGTGCACAGAACTATTGCACATTCATTATACCATATCCATTGCTATCGGTGGAATTATAGGTGCTGTGCTGAACTTTTCTGTTAACAGATACTGGACTTTCACAGATAATAAAGCCAGCAAATCTCCTGTCGGGTTCCAACTGGTTAAGTTCGTTTTTGTAGTGGCTGGTAGCATCGTCTTAAAATCATCCGGCACCTATTTATTTACCAACTGGCTAAAACTCGATTATAAGATTACCAGGATTATGGTCGACATTATTGTTTCCCTTGGTTTCAATTATGTTTTGCAAAAATACTGGGTATTTAGAAAGCCTCAAGTCAAAGAATTACAGCAACAGAATTAAAATTACCTTTTGTTCTTTAATAGAAAAGGCTCAAGTACCTTTTGCCAGATTTCATAACCATTGGACTTCATATGTAGGTTATCTGTTAAAAAAACATCTTTAAACACCTCTCCATTTCCATCAATCATTGGTGTCCACACATCAGCAAAAGCAGTAAACTTCTCTTTTTTTACATACTCTTTAAGCGCCTTATTAAATGCCTCATACTTATCCTTTAAATTCCACCTTGCTACACTTGGTTTTACTGAAATAAAAACGACCGGAACTCCTGGAAATGCCAGAGCAATCTTTTTTCTCAGTGTTTTAGCTCGTCTAATCAATGTTTCGGTATCAATACCTGCGGCAATGTCATTATCACCTTCATAAACGAAGATCTTTGCAGGCTTGTAAGGCATGATTACCCGATCTGCGTAATGTATTAGATCTTCAAACTTTGATCCGCCAAACCCTCTGTTAACTACATAAGATTCAGGAAAATAGTTGGCAATATCTTTCCAGTTGGTGATAGAAGAACTACCTACAAACAGGTTTGAACCAGGCTGCACATTTTCTATAGCATCACGTTTATCGAAAGCCTTTATGTCTTTTTCGAATTTTTCGGGATTGTAAACCTGAGCGTATAGTACTGTAGAAGAAAAAAGTAAACAGGCTGCAAAGCTGCTTCTTAACAGTAAAAAAAATAACAATAGGAAACGGTTCATTACAATTTATATTTTAGTGACATAATCTACTGTTTTTTTATTTAATCTTTAGTTCATTACTGTACACCGCCTGGTATCCCGTTACAAGATTGATCTTTTTGACCTCTCCTTTCACGTCTTCCAATTGTATTTTAACCTCTCCTATTTGTGCTTTAAGCTCTTCAATTTGCTCCTCTACCTCTTCCAATTGTTCTTCTATCTTCTCCAATCGCCCCTCTACCTTCTCCAATCGTTCGTATATCTTCTCCAATCGCCTCCCTACCTTCTCTAATCGATCCTCTACCTTATCCAATCGTTCGTCTACCTTTTCCAATCGTTCGTCTGCCTTTTCCAATCGATTCTCAATCGTTTCGAAGCGTTCCTCCACTTTTATAAAACCTGAATCTATTTTTTGATTTACCTTATCGAATTTACCAGCTACATTTTCGAAGCCAGCTTGCATACCATGGCTTATTTCTTTAACATGTTGTAATAGCTGTGTAATTGCACCTTCGAATGCTATAACCTTTGTTTCTAATTTTTCCATATTAAACTTTTAGTTATTCGAACGTCCTAATTTTTTTACAATAACACCAAACAAAACATAAATTATTTTTACAAACAAGACAATATCTATATTAATAAAACAATTTCATTCAATTATCGCCCCTATTGATTTCCCTAAGAAACACTTTAAATTATGCATATACAGCCTAAATAAATTATATGTCGCAATGCCCCCCTTTAAATGGCGGTTACATACCGTATTTACCATTTTTAAGAGTCGTATATTAGTATGAATACAAATGCTTAACGATTATGAAAAACTCAATTTATCCTTGCCTCACCTTAAAAGGTAAAATTGCAGAGGCGTCAGACTTTTACATTCAGACCTTCGAAGATGGGAAAATATCCCAGACTTCGCCTTTCGTTATACAAATTGAACTAAGTGGACAAAAAATCATGCTACTTAATGACGGTCCAACATCATCTCCTAACCCCTCAATTTCGTTTATGGTGATGTGTGAAAATGAAGCTGAAACAGAAAAATATTGGAATAAGCTAATAGCTGATGGCAAGGCATTAATGCCGCTTGACAGTTACGAATGGAGTACTAAATATGGTTGGGTTGAAGATAAATATGGTGTTTCATGGCAATTGTATACTGGTGATAAAGCCGATACCATCCAAAAATTTTGTCCTACTTTAATGTTTACTGGTGAAGGGTGTGGCAAGGCTACTGCTGCAGTTCATTATTACACGGGATTATTTCCAAACTCCCACCTTCAGGGAATATTAAATTACAGTAAAGAAGACGGAGAATCTGAGGCATTGGTAAAACATGCACAATTTAAAATCAGTAATTTTGTAATGATGGCCATGGATAGCTCAGCAGATCATGGTTTTGGCTTTAACGATGCCATATCATTGGTAGTCGAGTGTGAAAATCAGGCTGAAATTGACAAATATTGGAGTAATTTAACTAGCGAAGGTGGTTACGAAGTTGCCTGTGGCTGGTTAACAGATCAATATGGCATCAGCTGGCAAATCATTCCTAAAGAATTAGGAAAATTGATAAGTGATCCTATACGCGGCCAAAGAGCGATGAATGCGCTTATGCAAATGAAGAAACTTGTAATCGCAGATTTAGAAAATGCATAGTAAACCGATTGTTATGTAACAACAAAGCCCGCATTTATACAGGCGGGCTTTATTTATGTAAAATAATTTGATTAAACGGTTAAAACTTAATGGAAAGCTTTTCGGCAGTAAGCGAGCCGTCTTTGTAGTATTCAAAATACCATTCCCCGTTCTTTTTAAGAACAATTCCATTAGCTGTTCCATTATCAGCTATAAAACAATCCTGTACAGAGGTTTTAAACAAGGTTAAAACTTTTTTTGGTGTAGTATCTATCAACTGATATCCATTAGCTGTTGCCTGGGCATACAGTGTTCCTGAAGCGTTTACTACTGGAACAACGCTGGCTGCTGCCGGCAGAGCAACAGGAGCTGCTGTCTGGGTAGCTGGAACTGACGACGCAGGAGGAACTGGAGGAGCTACTGTAACAATAGCAGTTTTAACTTCATTATTTCCAGCAACATAAGCATAAGGAACCTCTTCCAAAGACGTAAAAGCATCGCGCAGGGCTAAATTATAAGATGTACTAAATTCTTTCTCTCTACTTTTCCCCTCTTTACTTTTGAAAACAACATTGTTCTGGCAGTCTTTTAACAATAATGTAAGATTAGTACTAAACATACTCTTCTTTTCCAGCACCTCTACATTAAGAGCTGTACATTTATTATTGGCAATTTCCTGTGGCAATTCGGAATTATCATAATAAACTGTGAATCCCTTTTCTTCGAGCAAGGCCTTGGCCAACGTATTTAATCTATACTGATTAGCTTGCTTTAAAAAACTGAATTTTTCAGGTACCAGTACATATTTGTAGTTATTGATCGTATTCTGAGCGTACCCTGAAAATGAGATCAATACAAAGAATAATAATGCGTATTTTTTCATTGGAGAATAATTTTATTTTTATCGTTCATGGAATATTTGAAAATGGTCCATATTCACTATACACAAATATAGAATTTCAATTTAAACTATCTTCTAGCAGGACAGATCAAATTCTATATTTCCATAACCTTTCCCATTCACCATAATTTCTACAAGATGTTTACCTGTATAATGTTTACGCGTAGTTAGATCTTTAAATAATTGCCTTTTAGAAACTAAAATTAACTGCCCCGGCAACAGTGTAATTTCCTTCAGTTTAAACACCTTTTTAGATTGTTCTCCGGATGCCTTTGCATAATGAATTGCATAATCAATAACCAACTTCTGTGAACTATCCTTTAAACTTTTAAGTTCAAAACTAAACTGCATTTCCTCTCCCAATTTAAAATGAAACATATTCAGTTTAAAGTTATCTATGCCCACTTTCACATCTTTCTCAAAATTGAACAGCGACAATGAATCCTGATCTCCTTTTTTTATAAGTGTTCTACTGGCATGCTTAATGATCCAACTGGTATGTGGATTACTGTTATCCCAACCTTTCATTAATTCCAACATATAAGCCGTATTGTCTTTCGAGATATCGTTCAAATGATTCGCGACCGATTTACGTACATAAGGAGTCTCATCGGTTTTTAATTTTTCAAGGATATCCTTAGTAAGCGAAGGTTTTTTAATAATCTGATCCAACTTAAACGACCATGGTAAGCGCGGTCTGCTGCCCTCAGATGCCAATCGCCTCACATGATGATCTTTATCCTCAGCCCAAGTCTGCATCACTTTCAGTGTTTTATTCAGATCTGTCTTTAAAAATTCCCTGATCGCGAATTCTGAAGAACCGAGGGATGTAAAATCCTTAAGGGCTTCCATAGAAAGATCAAAATGATCTTTTCCGTAAAGCGCTACAAAATCCGGCAGTACCAGCGCTGTATACCCTTGTCTTAAAGATGGAGCCGCACCATAAAGAACAGCAATAGCTTTTTTAAAATCTCCAGGCAAATGCTGATGCAATGTGACACTGGTATTGCGAAGTCGACCGTTAAGTGTCAATTCATCAAGATTGGCCGTAACATCTCCAACAAAGGCCTTGGCATTAAAATTTTTATCTGCATGAGCAAAAACACCAGCAAAGTGCTGATAAAATTCGCTGTTAAACATTTCTTTTAGTGGTTCCATTAACGACTGTGTAATTGAGTTTGCAATTTACATTTATTAATGGAACCAGCATTCTAAGTCTGTTGTTATAAATTCCATCCTCCATCAATACCTGCAAGGGGCCATAAAATCTGTTTGACAAAAGTCTCATGAAAAAGTAATGGTGCCGGAACAACTAACCAGAAAAAGACCCATATTTTCCTGATCACATGATGTTGTAAGATCAGGATTTGGTTATTGATTAATATCTTTTCGAAAATGACCAGACAACCATGGATTAAAAAATATAGAAAAGGTAAACCAAAACCACTATTTACCGGAACACTAAGTGCTAGTTCGTGTAAAATACCTGAAAAGGCAAAGCCAGCAAAAACAGCCCAGGTATGACCTATTTTAGTTCTTAATGGCCTGAATATGGCAATACTCGTCATTTCACTAAAGGCCAGATTCCACCGCCTGCTCCAAAACTCAGCCAGGCTGTTGGATTTCAACGGAGATCTAAAAAGATAGCTAGCATTTACCCCTGAAAATCGCCAGATCCCTGCGCTTATACTCAATAGACCGAAATGTAAAATAAGACTAAAAGCGACCAATAAAATCACAGAAGAAAAGAAATCAATAAGTTTCGGATCTATTTCTAAAAGTAATACCTGATGAACTAAAAATATCAACATAAGTCCAACACCAATCCTTTTTATTCCAAAACAGATCATCATCCAGGCATTTTCTAGTGATTTCCCACCGTAGCTGGCAAATAATCTCGGTTGCATTCCAGCCCATCCGAAGCAAAACAACAACCATTGTATTAAATTTAATTCATACTTTTCTTGGTTATAACTTTGAATAGTAACGATCACTTTCATACAAGTAAAAGTTGTTGAAATAAGGGCCCACATTTTAATTATCGCATTTTGTTGTTGAAAAACCAGGTAAATAAAAATTAAACAAAGGGGAAGTAATGTCCACCCCAACCAGATCAAGTGCTTCTTAAAACTCATAAATCCGGTAAAAAAGAGAATTAAGTTTATAAATACAAAGGAAATGACTGCGGGGAATAGGTTATCCATATTAAATCAATAAATAATTGGCGTAAAACGCAAGACTATTTATGATACTCAATGCCACAAAGAGCCCAACTAAAGCAACCTCTCCCAACAAGTATAATTTTCCCGCGGGAAAGCTCTTTCTATCAAAATACAAGAACTGTATCAATACTCTGGAAATCCAGTAAACTGCAATGAAACCGCATACCAATAAAGAAATTAAAGAGCCATTAAGCAATTCACTGACAGCGAAAACAGAAAGTAATCCAAAACACAGGTTGATCACAAAGATGTAAGCAGCATATGTCCAGAACATTTGTTTAATCATTGTATTGACCTTACTCAATTCTTCCTTCCACTTTAATATTCCCGGGATCACAAGGCTTCCGGCGGCCAAAGCCAATTGAGCTATTCCTGCTAAAAATATAGCAGTTTGTAGGTCTGGTTTCATAACTACATTATTTATAAAAGAATATTAATAGAACAGCAATGCTATACAACATCCAGGTAATGGTTAGCACCCAACCAATTTTCAGCAATTTACTTCTCCGGATGTGTTCAAATAACATGAGACCAGCAACTGCGAGAAACCATAACATGTAAAAAAAAGGATCTATAGTTAGCCATATTGAAGTTAATAAAGCAGGTAACAGCAACAATGCTCCAGCAAAGGATATCGTCATCATATTCCCGAGATACCCCCATACTTTCCGTCTATTCAGCAGGGTAATAATAATCCCCTGAAAAATGATTTGTCCACCGCAAACAAAATATTCGCGGTAAGCATTTCCAGCAGGAAGCAGTTCTTTCATTAAGCCAGTATAAACAGAAAGTATATAAGCCGTCACGAACCAGGTAAAAACAAGATAAGCGATGCGGTAGTGTAATTTAAATGTTGGCTGGAATTGAAAACTCTGGTCTTTTAGAGGAGGTACAATAACCCGCCTGTTGTAAGCGATAAAAGCATACACCTTGCTCATCAACCAGACAAAGGGTTTGAATCTAAAAATCGGACCGAAAAAAGGCATTATCAGTGCAAAGATTTTAAATAAACTTTCGATGCCATAAGTCACCTCCCCTGTATCTTGATTTACCAATGCGATTTCGTTGGCAGCACGTTGGCGGTCTACCATAGGACAAGCTTGCGTTGACAAATCCTGGTAGGCAGCTCTCCCCTCCTTTTCCAACAAACCAGTACTCACAAATGCACTTGTATACATGCGGCACATCGGACATTCTTCATCAAACAGGATCAGGTGGTTTTTCAGCGTTTTCATATAGTGTTATTTAATAAAGCTATTCATCATTCAAATCGTTATACTTATTGAAGTTTCAATAAAAAATGAAACATGTATTGCAAAAAAATATTCTATTTGAATATTTTAAAAATCGAGCCCCAAAACCAGCTTTCTTCAGCCTTTAGCATAGTGTCTAAGGTTTTATCTACATTCTTAGCCAGTTTATTAATATCCTTAACGGATTTGCTGAAAGTTTTAAATTCAGGATCCTTAACATCTCCCTCTACATTCGACAACTCATCAAGGATTTTCAGAACCGGATCCAACTCTCGCTTTCTTCTTTCTTTAGCTACTTGCCGGGCAATATTCCACGTGTCTTTATCCGCATAAAAATATTCTTTACGTTCACCTGCTTTATGTTGTTTTTCCACCAGTCCCCAGCCAATTAAATCTCTTAGCGTCATGTTCGCATTCCCCCTTGATATGCTCAAATCTTTCATAATCTGCTCTGTGGTTAGTGCCTCATGAGAAACAAGTAACAACGCATGGACCTGTGCCATTGTACGGTTAATCCCCCATTCTGATCCTAATTTACCCCAGGCCTCTATGAATTTTTGTTTTGCTGCTGCTAATTCCATGTACAAATATAATCAATATATTAAACTTTCAAAATTTACTGAAAGTTTAATTAAAAAAATAAACATAGGGAAATCGATGTCATTACAACTTGCAAAAGACAGCTATAATAAAACAGAGTTATATAATGGTTTTATTAGTCTTAACACAATTATGTGACAGATAAGCGAAGAAACTTAGTTAAATTTGTGTAATGAACAATGATATTGCAGTTATATTTGACATGGACGGTGTAATTTGCCACACCAATCCTTTCCATTCTCTTGCCTTTCGTGAATTTTTCTCGACCAGAGATTTAGCCCCAACAGATGAAGAATTTGCACAACATATGTTTGGCAAAAGTAATAGCTACATTTTAAGCCACTTTCTTAAACGCCCGGTTACAGGCGATGAACTTTTGCAGATGGAAGCAGAAAAAGAAGGACTGTTCAGAAAAATTTACGAACCGCATATCGAACCTATAACTGGAATTGTTGAATTTATATCAGACTTAAATGCTAATGGAGTTAAATTAGGCGTAGCTACATCAGCACCATATGCGAATCTGGAGTTGATACTAAGCAAAGTAAATATTCGCGAAAGATTAGGTTCTATACTAGCTAGTGAAGATGTAAAGAAACACAAACCGGATCCTGAAGTCTATTTAAAATCTGCCGATAATCTTGGCGTAGCACCTGAAAGATGCCTGGTATTTGAAGATTCTTTCTCTGGCGTCTCAGCAGCATTAAATGCCGGAATGAAAGTAGTCGGAGTATTAACATCGCATAGTAAAGAAGAACTTCCACCATGTAATTTATATATTGACAACTACACCGATCTTTCTTATAATAAGGTTATAAAAATGTTCAACAACTAATTCAATTAGCATTATAAGATGGAAAATGAAAATAAGAACCCTTATGTCCAGTTCACTGAGCAAATATTAAAGGATTGGAAAGCGAATGGCGTAGACTATATAAAACTCGTGGAACTGGATACAGATCTTCCAATTAAATTCTTCGAATTAATACCCAACTCGGAAATTCCTGATGCCGGGGAAACCATTTATCATATCGATTCGGAAGATATTACAGAGCTTTTAGAACCACTAAAACATGCTAAATTTTTAGTTCACGAAATATACCTGGAAGAAGAGGAGGATATCTAAACCTATCCAAAATACTCAATTCAGCTTAATTTCAAATAAACTAAACGAACCATCTTGATAATGTCGGGGAAGGCCTGTAGTATTCTTTAATTTTACAACGCCAAGATAATCGAATCCACAGCTAACATAATAGTTGTTCAATCGCTCGTTACCACTACCTGTATCCATTCGTACATACGATTTACCTTTTTCTAAAGCATACTGTTTAACCCAGGTTACAATATGCTTTACAAAGTGTTGCCCTCTAAACTTGGGGTTTGTAGCTATACGATGTATATAAACAGCAGGATCTTTATCTTTTTCTTCCCATATCAAAGGATCATTTAAAGCTAAAGTGAAGACACAAGCTAATTCATTATCAATAACGATTTGCCATTGAACCTTCTCATCTATTGTATTTTCTACCATGCTTCTTTCAAATCCCTGCCACTTTAAATTACCTACCTCTCCCTGGTACACCGTAGCGTAATCATAAAGTTGAAAAATTGCATCTATATCCTGATGAGTACTCTGTATAAACTCCATTTTGTATTTAATTTCTACCTGTAAATCTATATACTTTTAATAAACAATAACGGATACAGATATTATATATTTTAGGGTAACAGATGAGATGTTCTGGCACTCTCCCATCCTATTATAGCCGTTTTACGAGTGTTTCCCCACATATAACCACCGAAAAGACCTGTCGACTGAATTACGCGGTGACAGGGGATTAAAAAAGCTACTGGATTACTGCCAATAGCTGTACCTACAGCGCGTGACGCATTTGGATGCTCAACCTGTTTCGCAATAGTACCATAGGTAGAAACTTGCCCCATTGGAATTTTCATCAATGCTTCCCATACCTTTAACTGAAAATCAGTTCCTTTTAAATGCAGCTTAATTTCAGCGATCTTGGTCCAGTCATTTTGAAAAATAAACAGAGCATTTTGCTGAATCAGGTCCAACTTTCTGACAAAAAAAGCATTCGGAAACCTAAGTATTAAATTTTCTAAGGCTTGAACTTCATTGTCTTCAAAAGCCATATAACATATACCCTTAGCCGTTGATGCCACGATAAGGTTGCCAAAAGGGCTTTCAGCAAAACTATAATTAACACTCAGATTTTTCCCTCCATGTTTGTATTCTGCGGGTGTCATTCCTTCAATATTCACGAATAAATCATGTAGTCTGCTTGTACCAGATAAACCGGTTTCATAAGCAGTTTCAAAAAGCGTAGACCTATTCTCCATCAACATACGTTTCGCATGTGCTACACTAATGTACTGCAGAAACTTCTTGGGGCTGGTACCTGCCCATTCGGTAAAAAGCCTTTGGAAGTGAAAAGGACTTAGATGTACATGTTCTGCGATTTCGTCAAGACTAGGTTGCCCTTTAAAATTTCCCTTGATATAATCTATTGCACTGGCAATACGCTTATAATTAAGCTGATCTTGTGTTTCCATATCATTAATTATTTACCATACAAATATGAAAAGACTAATCCGTCGCTAAAATCCGAAAATTGCTCAGGTTATACAAATATCATTTTTTTTGAACCCAATTACCTCTTTATTTACCTTTTTGTTTAAAACCAATTGATGTTCTTAGTTTGTCTTCTTTTTCTATAAATTAGTTTAGGTAAGTAAATAAGATTTCTATCTTCTAATATTACGTCGTACCGTTTGCTTTAGTACTTTGGTTTCTACACCATACAATTCTGAGAGATCAATATCCAACATAACCTGAAGAAATGTCCAAAACCGCTATAAATAAATGAAGATTGG
>NZ_JAVTSF010000006.1:0-435845 GCF_032678475.1 Pedobacter nyackensis | reverse complement strand
TTTAACGCAGCCGGCAGGCTTGACTGCTAACATCACCGCAAAAGCAATCAGCATTACTGGTAATAGCATTGCCGATAAAATCTACGACGGAAATGCCACAGCAACGATCATTGGAACAGCAGCATTAAGTGGGGTATTGCCAGGCGATGCAGCCAGTGTTATCCTTGGAGGTACACCTTTAGCTACTTTTGCCAATACCTCAGTAGAGACAGGTAAACCAGTAACAATAAGTGGCTACAGTATCAGTGGCAGTGCTTCGGGTAATTACAGCCTGAGCCAGCCAGGCGGCTTAACAGCAAACATTACCGCAAAATCAATTACGATCACCGGAATCAATATCAGTAACAAGCAGTACGACGGTAATACTACAGCAACGATTAGTGGAACAGCGGCATTAAGCGGGGTATTGTCCGGCGATGCAGCCAATGTAACTTTAGGTGATACTCCGGCAGCAACTTTCGCAACTGCAGGACTGGGCACAGCTAAATCAGTAACCATAAGCGGCTACAGTATCAGCGGCAGTGCTTCGGGTAATTACAGTTTAACACAGCCAATAGGCTTAACAGCCGACATCACAGCCAAAATATTAACTATTTCAGCACAACCAGTAAGCAAAGTATATGATGGCAATACCACAGCAACCCTAAACTTTGATACTTTCGATATGGCATCAGGATTGGTGGGCAACGAGGACGTAAGCTTAATCTATGCTTCAGCTACTTATGATACTAAGAATGTAGGAACTGGTAAGGCAATTACCATCTCAGGTCTTGCGCTAAGCGGAATTGATAAAGATAATTACCGTCTGAACACCTTTAGTACAAATGGTGAGATCACAACAAAAAGCTTAACAGCCAGTGTGATTGGAACGGTGAGCAAAGTGTATGATGGAGCCGTAACTGCAACATTAGCATCTGCTAACTATAGCCTTTCGGGTGTGTTGTCAGGTGACGCAGTGGTATTAAATAACCCAACTAGTGGAAGTTATGATACAAGAAATATAGGTACAGGAAAGATTGTAACAGTGAATGGACTATCCATTTCTGGAACTAATGCTGCTAACTACAGTCTTGGATCTACCAGTATTAGTGGCGCAGTGGGGACCATTACAACAAAAAACTTAACAGCCAGCTTAACGGGAATCGTAAGCAAAATCTACGATGGTACTACCGTAGCAGGACTGAATGCCTCTAACTATATCTTATCAGGCGTAGTACCAGGTGAAACGGTGGTGTTGAACAATCCAACGAGCGGAAGTTATGATAACAGGAATGCAGGCGCAGGAAAAACAGTAACAGTAAATGGATTATCCATTTCAGGTATTGATGGTGCTAGCTATAGCCTTGCTTCCACCAACATTAACGGAACAGTAGGAACAATTACGGCTAAAGCCCTTACCATTACTGCTGATAACAAAGAGAAATTCCTTGGAACAGCAAATCCTGAACTAACAGTCCGTTATGATGGTTTTGTAACAGGAGAGGAGAGCAACGTATTATCTACACAGCCTTCAATCGTTACCACTGCAGACATCAACAGTGGTTTGGGCGATTACCCGATAACCGCAAGTGGTGCTGTGGCACAGAATTACAACATCAGCTATATAGGGGGAATACTTAGCATCAAGCCCGGTGCACCAACGAGTGTGGGTCTTGCAGCAGTAACGTTATACGAACACAAACCAGCAGGCACATTGGTCGGTACACTCAACAGTACATCAAATGATCCTAACGCAGTATTTACTTACAGCCTGGTAGCAGGAACAGGCGATGCCGATAATGTAGATTTCAATATTGTTAACAACGAACTGAGAACAGTAACACCGCTGAATTACGAAGCGCAGCAGAACTATAAAATCAGAGTGCGCAGTACCACACAATACGGTTTCAGTCTGGACCAGGATTTTGTGATTCAGTTAAACGATGTAAATGAAGCCCCAACATTAAATGCAATAGAGAATCAAATTATTTGTTATAACAAAGATGAGCAACGGATAAATTTAAGTGGTATAACTGCTGGCCCGGATGTTAATCAAACGACTACTTTAAGTGTACTTAGTAACACTAATAGTTTATTCCAGAACCTAAGTATTGCAGGGAACCAGTTAAGGTACACCATAGCAAATAACCAGAGCGGAACAGCCGTCGTTACGTTAACAGTAAAAGATAATGGAGGTACAGCCAATGGTGGTGTAAATGAAATCAGCAGAAGTTTTACCATAACTGTAAACCCATTGCCGGTGATTACCATTACCAGTGATAAAGGGAACAGTATAAGTCGCGGAGAATCTGTGGTATTAACTGCAAGTGGTGGAGTCAAATACAAATGGACAACCCTGGGTGCCATCGGTGGGAAAGAAACTTCTCAGTTTTTAGTTCGGCCATTATCCACCACAACGTATGTAGTAACAGCAGAGACTGCAGGTGGTTGTGTGGCTGAGGCCAGCTTTAAGGTAGAAGTAAAAGGAGATTACCAGGCAATAGAAGCAGAGAATTTTATCACCCCTAATGGCGATGGTGTTAATGATACCTGGGTGGTGAAGAATATTGATGCTTATCCGGCCCATACTTTAACTATTGTAGACAGAGCAGGAAGAATTGTGTATAAAGTACGCAATTACAAGAATGATTGGGATGGAAGACTAAACGCATCTCTATTACAGGAAGGAACCTATTATTATCTCTTCCGGTTTGATCAGCCCAATGTAAGAGTGATGAAAGGTTTTATTACAATAGTGCGATAATTAGTATTGTTAATAGTAAAGAATAAATCATAGTGCCAGGGCTGTTCTATTGTGATAAAAGAACAGCCCTGACTTAAAGTATAGAAAAAATGAAAAGAATAGTGTTACTTATCTTAATGATTCTAGGAATACTTGACGTAAAAGGACAACTGACCCCAATGAAAAGCCAGTTTTTTCAGAATCCCTATTTAGTGAATTCCGCAATGGCAGGAGCTGCAGGGAAGGCGGTTATTTTTAGTAATTATTCCAGTCAATGGAATAAAATTGATGGCGGGCCGGTAATGGTGTCCCTTTCAGCAAGTATGCCTGTAAATGATAAGGCATCAGTAGGATTGAATATCATTAATGATAAATCAGGTTTATTGAGTAAAACACAAGCAATGGGTAGTTTTTCCTATAAAGTGCCGCTTTCTGAAAATCAAAGTCTTCGTTTTGGTGTATCCTTAAGCTGGGCACAAGATAGGTTGAATTATGGTTTAACCAGCAGTGCAGGTTCCTCTGATGTAGGTTTATCCCGTTATAACGACAGGGAAAATTATCTCGATGGAAATTTTGGGGTAGCTTATATCAATAATTCGTTCGAAGCACAGTTTAGCTATCTTAACCTTAATCAAAAACGGGCTGAGCAGCTTTCAACAGTAGATTACTCTACTTTTTATAGCGCCGTAAGCTACAGATTTAAAATAGACGAAACGTTTGCCATAAAGCCATTGTTTGCCTACAGGGGCGTAAGAAATTTTGATAACCAGTATGATATAGCAGCAGAATTAATCGCAGATGATTTACATTTTTATACCATGTACCATAGTAACAATAGCTTCACAGGAGGTATAGGATATGATTATATGAAACGAGTGAACTTTGGGTTCTTGTATAATTCAGAACCTAATACGGTAAGAGGTTTTTCCGGAGGAATATTTGATCTGGTGCTAGGCTATAAGTTTAAGTAATGCGTGTACTTCGAAATCAACATGACTGTACTTTATTTTGATTGAATCAGTTTTTTGTGTTTGTAATAAAGCCCGGAACATCTTTTAGAAAAATCAAAATATACTTTATCGCTGAAACCGGTTAGGTAAACTCTGTTAAACCACAATTTTGTCTTAATAGTGGGGATTTTTACCAGTTTCCCTTGTTCATTATTGGCCAGGTTGTCGTAGAAATTCCAATTGCCTATATAGTCACCGGTGAGTAAGTTGACGCTGGATTCGCCGCTGCCATTGTTGTTGGCCGGGCCAAACTCGTAACGGCTCATGCCAATTAATTGAACCTGTTTTGTTTTTTTATCGTAACGAAACTGGTTGTGATATCCTGCCCTCATCCAATGGTTTTGAAACTCAAAACCATTTTTTGTTGAGCTTACACCACTTTGCTGGTTCAGTATTTCTATGGGTTGGCTTTTTAAGGGCTTATATTGCCGGGAGGAAAGCTGGCACACAATAACGGACTCATCTGTATCCACATAAACAGTGTCGTTCTTTCCGTCAAAATCAATGTCTTTAACCAGTTTATGCTGTGCCTTTACCTGGGCAATAGACAATAGGGCAAGAAATAGGAGAGTATAGGTTTTCATTTGTATAGCGTTTATAATAGGTTGTCGGCAAAATCGTTTCGCTTGTTTTTTCATTATAGAAGTATTTTAAGTATAATTCCAATAACTGCCGAAGTTAAAATAAGATGCGGTTCTTTTATTTTTTTAAGGTAGATTAAGGTCAGCATACTAAATATAGCAATTAAGGCTGTAGGAATATCCACAATCGCTCTTGTTGCAATGATAATTACCGCCCCAACCAATGAACCGATTACCACCGCTGTAATGCCATCAACAAATGCTTTTATACTCGTGTTTTTAGCTATTTTTTTGAATGATGGTGCAAGTACCACCGTAAAAAGATAGCAGGGTAAGAATGTAGCTAATGCAGCAACGCAAGCGCCTGGAAAACCAGCAACCAGATAACCAATAAATGCCACAGTAATAACCACAGGCCCAGGCGTGACCATAGCAACAGCCACTGAATCTAAAAACTCATGTTCATTCAGCCAGCCAAATTCCTGAACTACCCCACCATGTAAAAACGGGACAATAGCCAGACCGCTGCCAAATACAAATGCCCCTGCTTTGAGAAAGAACCAGCCAATTTCCTGTAAAGTCTTTCCGTCATATTGCCAGAATCCAATGCCTAATAAAATTATGGAAGGCGCAGTAACGGGGCGTTTAATCCATTTAGGCGGTGACTTGACCACCATATAGATCAGTCCACAGCCAACAAATAGTAAGATGTCTTCTCTTTGGGTGATTACGGTGACGACAACTCCAACCAGATAGAAGACCCATAGCAGCCAATTAGATTTGATGGCTGCAAAGTCAAGAGTACTTACAGATTTAATAGTCAATTTGTAAGCACTGATGGCGATGATACCAATTACAGCCGCACTAACTCCATAAAATACAGCTTGCATTCCTGGTAACCCGCTGTACAGTTTATAAGCAATGCCTAGTATTACCACCATTACGAATGATGGTAATACAAATGCAAGCCCGGCTAATGTAGCCCCGATCAATCCATAATGGACAAATCCCATGTAAATGCCTAATTGAGCTGCCAATGGTCCTGGTGCCAATTGTGCCAAAGCCAGCCCTTCTTTATATTCTTCTTCAGTGATCCATTTCTTGTTTTCAACCAGGTCACGGTGCATGTAACCAACTAAAGCAACAGGCCCGCCAAATCCCCAGGTACCTAATTTTAAAAAATAGGAGGTCAGCTCACTCCTGGAATAAGCAGGCTTTATAATCAGTTCGTTTTCCATGTGTGTGTTTCTAAGTATAAGAGTTTAGCCATTTCATATTTCAAAAATTACTATACAATAGTACCAGTACTTTAGATTGAAAAATAGAACGGATTTAACTGTTAGTACAGAATTTACTTTTTTATAGCTAAGTAGGTTTTATAGTTTGTAGTTTGCATAGCACAAGGCAACGGCCGTTATAGAGGATAAAATAGAATAGCTTTAACTATTGGGACTTATTTTGCTTTTTGAAGCGTTCTTTTTGTATGCCGAAGGCGTTAAACCCATTTCGAGTTTAAAAATACGCGCGAAATGGCTTTGATCCGAAAAACCTGTCAGATAGGCAATTTCGGAAAAGGAGTAATCTGAAGTTTCAATAAATGCTATGGCCTTGTCAATTCTCAGTTTTCGGATATATTCCCCAAATGAAAGATTGTCAAAATACTTAGAAAACTCTCTGGATACATAGGCAGGATTTACATTTAGTTCATGGGAAATTCCTGTTAAACTCAAGGCAAGATTGGTGTCAATCTGATCTTGTATGATGGTTTTCAGTTCGGTAGCCCATGTAGGTATTTTACCTGTAGTTCCTTTTTTTAGAAATTTTTGATAAACATCAACTAAAAGTTGTTCTACAGGACTTTCTGTATGTTTTACATTTTGAAGATGCCTGGCCCATGTGTATAAGGCATCATAAATGACTGTCCCGGCCTGTAATAGTTCCTGATCGTCTTTAATATTATAAGCCATGCCAGCAGCGATGGCCCATAATCCGGCACACTGGCTGGATAAGTGATGTTGGTCTGTGTCTGCTCCCCTGACGATAGGTGCCATTGCATCGAGCGCAGGGTCATTTAATTTGTATTTATTGATTAGTGCATCAAAAGTACATTGATCTTTTTGATGGGTGAGTTCAACACCAGGTACATCAAACGGAATTGCATTTAGTTCTGCTGATTTTTCGATTACCTGGTCAAATGGAACGTAAAAGAAATGAGCGTTTTTATCAATGAAATTTTTGATCAGCCAGGGACAAGCGATACGATCAATTTTTGGTCTTTCACGAGTAATCCAGTTCATTACGCCTTAATATTCTGTTAATTTGGTAGATAATGATTTGTTTTTTCCATTTAATTGGCTGGGGCGATAGCTTGTCCAAATACCAGGGTATTTCCGTCAGGGTCATCTACTGCGAAATCCCGCATACCGTAAACGCGGTCTTCAAGGGGGACCGATATGATGGCTCCGTTTGAACTCAGCCGTTGATAATAATCGTTCACGTTGTCTATATCTATGCAGAGGTGCGCACTTCCGATCGGTTTTTTTCGGCCGGGATTTCCCGAGCCGCTGATGTGAATGAAGACTTCGTCGATAAACAGTCCTGCATATTCTCCGAACTCGAAATCAAAGGTGAAGCCTAGGACATTAGTATAATAATCAACGGAACTATAAAAATCGCTGACGTGGATAACGGTGGCTGAACTGAATGCTTTCATGAGTCTTAGTTTTAATCCATTAATTACAAATATAAAATTATACTTCACTCAATTATTTACAAAGAACGCAAATTTCGGATTTTCTACCCAAGGCTCTAAAGCTAATTTTATCCCATTACAAATTATTACTATGGAAGATATAGAAACGCGATTGACTGCTATAGACTGGCAGGCAGTCACAAAGGAATTACACGATAAGGGCTTCGTTATTGTTCGGGATATACTGAACAAAATAGAGTGTGATGCATTGATCACTGAATATGATGCAGAAGATACCTATCGCAAAACAATTAACATGGAACGTTATCGTTTCGGTCAGGGTGAGTATAAATATTTTCAGTACCCGCTGCCCGAACTGATTACCACATTGCGGGAAAAAGTATATGCTGAAATAGCTCCGGTTGCCAATAGGTGGATGCAGGAGCTGAATATCGATAAGAAATTCCCTGCCACACATGTAGCAATGAGAAATCTTTGCAAAGAACACGGGCAGGAAAAACCGACAGTCCTTATCTTAAAATATGGTACGGGAGGCTTTAATACGTTGCATCAGGATTTATACGGTGAAGTCTATTTTCCGATGCAAATGGTTTTTATGCTTGATCAGATCGATAAGGATTATACCGGAGGCGAATTTGTAGTAACCGAACAAATACCCCGTGCGCAATCCAAAGCAAATGTATTAAAGCCTGATCGTGGGGATATGATTATCCTTACTACAAACTTTCGCCCTGCGAAGGGAACAAAAGGTTACTACCGCGTAAACATGAAGCATGGTGTTAGTCCGCTCCACGATGGCTGCAGACATAGTATGGGCATCATATTTCATGATGCCCTAAGCTAATTTACAGTCTTAAACACTTCATAATCATGATAAACCATATAGATTTAGGAGCAGCCGATAAAGACAGAAGGAAGGCTGTCGGCTTTTTGATTCGTAATGGTGATATTATGTTTGGTGGTTACAGGAAAGCAAAGATATACGGGATGCTTACTTGTTCATCTGGCAAAAGGATGAAAGTCGAAAACCGGGTTTTCTTCAAAGATGAAGCAGAGGCATTGACTAACGGATACAGACCATGTGGTCATTGTATGAAAGAAAAATACGGGCAATGGAAAAGGGGAACCGCCAACATCAAATTAAACAATTACGAAGGGTTTATGGTTTGAGCAAATTTAAGAAAGCTGATTTGGCGATATTCCATATTTCTTCTTGAAAACGAAAGAAAAGTGGGAAAGGTCTTCAAAACCTACTTCAAGGTAAACTTCACTTGGTTTTTTTCTTTTTTCAGCCAGATGATAGTAGGCAAGTTCAAGTCTTTTATTTGTTAACCATTTTTGAGGGCTTGTATGGAAAAGTTTCTTAAAATCCCTGTTAAACGTTGATAAACTACGTCCGGTTAAATAACCTAATTTCTCCAATGACATATTGAACATGAAATTTCGCTGCATAAAATTGACTAAATCAATCTTGCCCGGAGCATCAAAGCTGGCTAATACGCTATCAACTCCGGGTTCAATTATCCGTAAAATATTGATCGCTTCGTCAATCTTTAAACTGGCAAGGCTTTCCGGAAATTCTCCTTCTATATTAAAATAGGGTACAAGGGAAGCCAGGCAGCTTTCCAGAAGTGGATGATTATGGAAACTATATATTTTTTGTTCAGGCGGTATTTTTTTCCTCAGGTCAATTTTTTCATAAAACTTCTTTAACCGTTCCGTAGATAAATGCATAACTACTGTTTTATGAGGTAAACCATTTTTTGGATAATTAATGATCGTTGCGAGTTGGTTCCTTGGAATCAGGAAAATATCACCGGTTTTAAAATAATAAGTAGCGTCTGCCTGTATAATTTTTGTTTCGCCTGAAATGAACCAAACCAGCATATGATCATCAAACATCAGGTCTGATTTAAACAGTCTATCTTCATAGCTTGAAAGCTTAATGTCTTTCGTTAAATATTTAGATATATGGTCCATTGTAATAAAGTTATTTATTTCAGATCGATTTCCGTAAAACCCAACTGCTAAAAAATGTTGCTATCCTTAAATGTCCTCGAATGAGATGCCTGTCATCTCCCTGCTAAGATCCCAAAGTTTTTTAGCATTGCTTTCATCTAGTGAATAGGCTTGTACACCCCGCGTTCCCAGGCCATTATCTGTTCCAAAATTTCCGAGGTCTAATTCTGCAATATCACCATCCTCACAATATACTCCGCCGATATTATTGAGCAGCCGACTGGTTGCACACCATACTGTAGTAGCAGCACCCTGAGGAATAGTTTTCAGACTGGCAAGGATTTCCGGACGCATATTGCCATGCTCATCCAAAAAGCCCATTTCCCTGAACAGTTCCATATCTGCATCTCTGGCCAGTTCTGTACCCGCAATTGAGCCAGGATGCAATGAGTATGCCCGTACGTTATATGATTTGGCACGATTATCCAATTCAAGGGCAAATAGGTTACTTGCTGTTTTTGACTGTCCATATCCCAAAAGTGTCTGATATTCCCTGTGCTCGAAATTGGGGTCTTCGAAATCAAAAGATGCCATCTGGTGACCGTAGGAAGACACATTAACTACTCTTGCTCCATTGGCTTTTTTAAGTGCGGGCCACAACTTTGCTACGAGCTGATACTGTCCCAGATAATTGGTAGCTAGTTGTGATTCGATCCCACGACTATCTCTTTGCAAAGGTACCCACATGATACCGGCATTATTGATTAGCAGATGCAATGCTCTGCCTGAATCAAGGAATTTTTCAGCAAAGGCATCAATGCTTTCAGGCCTGGTCAGATCCATTGCTTCGATTTCTATACCTGGAAGGCCCTCTAAATTTTTCTTAGCTTTTTCAATATTCCTGGCAGGAACAATAACTGTTGCGCCTGCTCCTGCAAGTACTTTCGTTGTTTCCAGACCAATGCCTGTATTACCACCTGTTACAATAGCGATTTTTCCACTCAGGTCAATGCCTTTGATCACTTCAGTTGCTGTTGAGGTGGCGTTAAATCCTGACCCTATTGGGTGTTGTAAAGCACCCTGATAATTGTTCTTCTCCATTTTGTTTATGATTAAATGTATAGAACAAATTTAGGTGGATGCGGAGCAGAGCGGTTTGTTCAGCATGTCAATTAATTTTGTTGAGCGTGTCAGGTTCCAATACCTTCGACACTGAGAATTCCCACCTTTGTTGATTTACCTCTTAACAGAATCATGCCAATAGGTTCAGTTCTGATATGATCGTTTGGTTCTAAGGATGCTAACATGTATGCTGAAATCAGAAAGTTTTTATGATGTTCATTACATAGGCTCTGAATTCTTGAAGCAGTATTTAAAGTGTCACCATGATAAGCAATATCTCTTTTGATGTCGCCAATTTCTACAACTGTGACTTTCCCCATATGGAGGCCCGCTTTAAAGTGGGGTAGAAACCCGTAGTTTGCCATATAGTATTGGGTTCTGTCCTGAAACTGTTTTTCACAACCAAAGAAAAACCGAATGCAGGACAGCTTTCTCAGTCCATCAGGTACCCTCCAGGTTACCACAATTTCATCCCCCACATATTGGTAAACTTCTGCATTAAACTTTAAAAGAATTTGGTTGATGTCCATGAAACTATCTCTGATAAATGAGCTGTACTTTAGGTGTCCCAGCTTTTCTGCTATAGTTGTGGATGATTTTAAATCCATAAACATAAAAATCCGTTCTTCTTCCTTTGGATACTTATACTTTCCAAGTAATAAGGGAACTAAAACACCCGGGCCATATTTCCTGTTTACCTGGTTGATAAAACTTATGATCAATGTCATAACGAAATAGTAGATCGCCAGAATATAAAAAAGGTATCTCCATGATTTATCGTTTTCCTTCAGGTTGTCTCCAAAGGTTGAGGCTGCAATAAAGAAATCAAAGAAAGTATATCTGATCAAAATCAATGTAAGTACAATAAGAAGGAGGGAGATCGTAGATTTGACTAGAATTATTCTGCCCATAGAATGCTTTTCGTGAAGGTTCTTATCGAGGTATTGGTCGGTTAAACCAAGTATAATACCATAAAAGAATCCAAACATTACAGACAATGCCAGGGTGTTGTTAAATCTGGCTGGAGAGTTGAGTTGGGAAGTTTCACTAATTGAAAGCGCTTGTAAATGCAGGAGGATGCTCAGAAAAACACTGGCTATAATCCAGAAATTGATTTGTATGCCCAAATAACTTAGAACGGGAAACTTAGCAGAGAATTTTTGTGCTGTACTTGTGTAATCCCATTTTTTGGACATCTTATTCAGGCCTTTTTAAATCAAATTTTGCTTTGTTTAGAATTGATGAGGATAAACAAAACACTTATACAAGATAATGCAATTCATTTACATTTCAGATAACCCAGAATGGATTTATGTCAGCTTTCTACGAGGAACATAGTGTTGGTATTTTTTGTAGTTTTAGGAGCATTAATAAGGTTTAATAAAGTTTGGCAAGGGTAGCCACGGAACAAATGAAAAAAATAATATAGTGCATATGCAAACGATACTTGGTGCCAATGGGCAGATCGCAGAAGAACTTGCAAGGGAGCTAAAACGGAATTATACTACGGACATCAGGCTGGTAAGCAGAAATCCCAAAAAGGTTAATGATACCGATACGCTGTTTGCAGCCAACCTTCTCGACAGGGAAAAGGCGGATTAAGCGGTAAAGGGCAGTAGTATCGCCTATTTTACCCTGGGCCTTCCAATGAACAGCAAAATGTGGGAGGAGCAGTTTCCGGTAATCATGCGGAATGTGATAGATGCTTGTAAGAAATACGGTACCAAACTGGTGTTTTTTGACAATACTTACATGTATCCGCAAAATGATAACGTATTGACCGAACAAAGTCCGTTTGCCCCAGTAGGCAGAAAAGGATCAGTAAGGAAGGACCTCGCTGAAATGCTCTTAGGGGAAATGGAAACTGGCCAGATTGAGGCGGTGATTTGCCGTGCCCCGGAATTTTATGGCCCTGGTAAGACACAGAGTATCACTAATGCCTTTATTTTCGATGCTATTAAGGAGAATAAAAAACTAAAAGTTCTTCTGAGTGACCGTAAACTGAGAAGCTTAATATGGACGCCAGACGCGAGCAGGGCAACTGCTTTGATAGGTAATGTACCTGATGCTTACGGGCAAACCTGGCACTTGCCTGTAGACGAAAACAGGATGTCGTACAAAGGATTTATCACATTGGCATCGGAAGTTTATGGGAGAAAATTGGAATATCATGTGATCCCAAAATTTATCCTGAAAATTGGTGTTGTCTTCAGCAAACGTTTACGTGAGCTACAAGAGCTTTTACCAAGATATGCCCACGATAATATATTCGACGTCTCGAAGTTCAAGAAGCGCTTTCCTGAATTTATGATAACGACGTTTAGAGAAGGGATGGAGCAAATAAAGGCGGAACAGAAAATTGATAGCCTTAATGAACACTAAGCATCGAACTCTTGATTGAGATGCCATAGAATAGGAATTTTCTTTCAGCTTTAATAAATTTTGTTAAACATATTAATAGGAGTAAGTGTTTTCAATCAAACAAAATTATACTCCCATGAAAAAAGCAATGACCAAAATTAATGTTGTTGCCTCGATTCTTGTAGTCGTAGCAATGATACTCACAAGCTGCAACAACCAAAATGATAGAAGTTCTGTGAGCAAAACAGAAATCGACTCTCTAAGGAAAGAAATTGCAAAGTTGACGGCAGGTAATGCAATGATTGCAAAAAATCTTGCAACTTTTGATACACTTGACTTTAATGTGTTTAGCAGAAGGGATTGGGCCCGTTTTCACGAAAGCCATGCGAAAGATGTAATCGTGCACTTCCCTGATGGCCACGTAACGAATGGGCTTGAAAAACATATTCAGGATATGGAAGCGATGTTTGTGTATGCGCCTGATACAAGGATTAGTGTACATCCCATAAAAATCGGTTCTGGTAACATGACAGCTGTGACGGGAATTATGGAGGGGACATTTACCAAACCTATGCCCATAGGTGACGGAAAGTTTATTCAGCCTACCGGTAAATCTTTCAAAATTCCGATGTGTACAGTTGGCATCTGGAAAGAAGACGGAACGATGAGCGAAGAGTATTTATTCTGGGACAACCAAACCTATATGAACCAGCTTGGCCTGGGGAAATAATATCGACAAGAGCCATATTGTCCTGGCACAAACATGAATTGTGCCAGGACATCGTCAAGTGGCCGACTTTGATCGGTCACTTGAATTTTAGCTGCATTTGTCTTTTAATTACGGATTGATAAGAAAAGCATCCTTCCATTTTAAGCTTCCCGGATATCCCCAGTTATCTTTCGAGAGATCACAGAAATCTCCGTAAGCACGCATCTCATTGCCCAATAAAGTTGTCAAAGACCTTACCGTCTGCTGCTGATTTTTATGACCTGCCAGGTTATTGATCTCCAGTGGGTCCTTCGATAAGTCGAACAGTTGCACAGGATGGTCTCCATCAACATTATATAAGATCAGTTTCTTGTTGTCTTTGATTATCGCACGCTGAAGATTGGAATAGGTCAGAAATAACCGGTCCCGGCCAGCGAATTTATTTTTTGTAAAAGCATCATTTAACGGCCTGCCGTTCACCGTTTCCGGTAGTGGTAGATTGCTTATTTTACACAGTGTAGGAAAGACATCTGTAAGATAACACAATGCATCTGTTTGCTTATTAACCGGAATGCCTGGCCCGCTAAAAATCAAAGGTACACGCATAGAATGATCATATAGGTTTTGTTTACCCAGTAAACCATGCTGGCCAACAGCAAGACCGTTGTCACCGGCCAATACAATAATCGTATGATCAATCTGGCCAGTTTTACGCAGCGCCTCCATTATTCTTCCTATTTCATGATCTACTTCCGTAATCATCGCATAGTATTTGGCAATTTCCTGTTTTACACTATCAGGATTACGTGGCACCGGCAGTAATTGTTCGTCACGAACAGTCAATTCTCCATTATTAAATGGGTGACGGGGCATGAAATTACCAGGTAAAGAAATTTTATCTTTGTCATACAGCGATAAAAACTCTTCCGGAGGAGTCCTTGGATCATGTGGTGCAGTAAAAGCTACATACATTAAAAATGGCGTATCCTGTGGTTGATTTAAGAAATTGATGGCCGCATCAGCATAACATATTGAAGAGAATTTGTCAGCCTGAAATCCATTTTTGTACTGACCTTCGGGATCGTAATGATTTAGACGAGGTTTCCAGTGTCCGCCTGCCTTTTCCTGGTGCATGCCTCCAAAGAATATATTATCCCCGCTTGCAAAAGAGCGATTGAAGGATTGGAGGTCACTGTGCCATTTACCAGTTGAAAAGGTACGATAACCATTTTCTCTGAACAACTCAGGGAAGGTTTTTTCATTTGGAGGGATATTACCTCCATCTTGATGTACTTTAAATACCGATCTCCCCGTAAGCAGCATTGCCCTGCTCGGTGCACAAACAGCACCTCCCAACGATCCCATGATATGCGCCTGGGTAAATGTTGTTCCGCCTTTTACAAGCTGATCAAGATTAGGTGTATATATTTCTTTATTGCCGAGTGCCCTGATCGTATTGAACCGTTGGTCATCTGTCAAAATCACAAGAACATTATAAGGCTTTACCTGCTGGGCTTTAACTGCTGATGCAGCCAGGATTAGACTTATAAAAAGTGCTTTAATAATGTGTGTTTGCATTTAAGGTGTTTAAAGTCTGTCAGATGTATTGATCTGTTACTTATCTTTTTTATCCGGTAAACATTCTGTGGTAGCCGCAAGCCTTTTAAGCAATTCCTGGGCAGAGGATTCGACTGATTCCTGCATGTAAATATCCTTACCGTTGATCACGACCATGTAATTGCTTTTTCCGGCCTCAACTTTAATTTTCATTGGTCTGGAGACACCCTTGCTGCCCAATCCACCTTCTTTAATGGAAACCGTATGTTCACCCGGGGTAACATTATGAACTGAATACCGCTGGTTTTTTAAATGACAAACAACCTGATCATCAATATAAACCCTGTAGGCAAGTAATGAGCCAACATTGTTGGTTGACCGCATAAAATAAATCTGACCAGTTTCCTGTGATTTAAAAGCTCCCGAAAGAAATAAGATCATCCCCAATGAAAGATGTAAAACGATTTTTTTCATAAAATGGTGTTGGTTTCTTCTTGTTATAATTATAGTGAAAAATTAACTCTTCAAATCAAAAATCCCCATTTTTTTTTATTTTTGGAAACAAAATGTTTTCTATTAGCGGACTTTTTCATAAAGCTACTTTGATCAGATCAGTCATTTTATTTCTATTCCTCTCTTTTTGTACCATTGCTACTGTAATAGGTCAACATAATCATGATAAAAAGGTTGTTGCAGTTAACATTGATCTGGTTGGTGTATCCAATGACAAGGTTAGGGTTAAGGTAAGGCCGCCCAGGGTATCTAAGGATCAATTGAGCTACCGTTTTGCACGGATAATTCCGGGAACTTATGCGATCGCAGACTATGGCCGTTTTGTAGAAGATATCAAAGCTTATGATGCTTCGGGCAGAAGCCTTCCGATCAAACGAACAGACTCCAATACAGTATTGATTTCCAATGCAAAAAAACTGGACCACTTGTCTTACCTGGTCAATGATACCTTCGATACTGAAACAGGCGCTGAGGTATTTGATGCAAAGGAAACAGTTATCTTTTCTCCGGCAGGTACAAACATTGTTGCAGGTAAGCAATTCTGGATGAACCTTTGCGGTTTTGCCGGATACTTTGAAGGCTTTGGACAATTGCCATACGAAATTGAAGTAAGTCATCCGGCAGATCTGTTCGGTGCTACGGCCAAGGAGGACCTCAATGTTTCGAAAACAAAAGATTTATTCCAGTATGAACGGTTTGCCGATATGGTTGACAATCCAATTATGTATAGTGAGCCGGATACAGCTGTATTTAAGGTCAATGGGATGGAAGTATTGCTAAGTCTTTATGCTCCGGGGAAGCAGATTAGTGCTAAAACTTTAAAACCAGCATTGGAAAAGATGATGATCGCCCAGAAGCGTTTTTTGGGTAATATAAACACGACAAAGAGGTATGCCGTGTTGGCGTATCTGACTACCAGTACACAAGGAGATGCCAGAGGGATCGGGGCCCTTGAACACAACAATTCTACTACCGCCGTATTTCGGCAAACGATGAATGCGCGCGACCTGATCTCGGTAATCAGTCATGAGTTCTTTCATACGGTTACCCCTTTAAAAGTGCACTCCGGAGAGATCGGTAATTTCGATTTTCAAAATCCTAAGATGAGCCGTCACCTATGGTTTTACGAAGGGGTTACTGAGTACTTCGCCAATTTGTTCCAGGTAAATCAAGGATTAATTGACGAAAACAAATTTTACGATCTGATGGCGGCTAAAGTTAAAGCATCCGAACAATATAATGATTCACTCTCATTTACGGAGATGAGCCGGAATGTGTTGCAGGATACCATGAAAAGAGAGTATCCAAATGTTTATCAAAAAGGTGCACTTATTGCCATGTGCATTGACATCATGATCAGAGCGCATTCTGAAGGTCGCTTAGGATTATTATGGCTGATGGATGAGTTGACAAAGAAATATGGTAAAGACCGGCCATTTGATGACAAAACATTTTTGTCGACGATTTCTAATATGACATTTCCTGAATTGGGTAAGTTTTTAACAGATCATGTGGCGGGTAACAAGCCGATTGTTTACTCCTCTTATTTAAAAAGGGTGGGACTCAAAGATACCATTGTATCAGTAGCAGAACCTATTGTTTTTGTGGCAAATGATGTGCTCTATATCGATATAGACCAGGATAAGAAACAAGTCATTATAGATTTACAGGACAATAATAATAACTTTATACAAAATCTGGGGCTTAAAAATGGTGATGTGTTGATTTCTCTTAATGGTTCCCCTTTTGTACCTGAAGACGGCCCTGCCAGTTTGATGCTGGGATATGGTCTTGAAGAAGGAGCCCCTGTGTTATTGAAAATACTGCGTGACAATAAACCGATCGAAATAAAAGGGACGGTAAAATTAAATTACATTGATGGTCAGGGGTTCAGGTTTGAAGATCCTGCAAAGCTCATGTTAAAAAATGCCTGGTTAAAGAACTAAAACAATATATATGAAAAAACTACTTACTATTTTCCTTTTGAACGCGCTGATAATGTCAGCTTTTGCCCAGAAGCAAGCCGTCCTGGACGCATTCAGTAAACATGATATTGATTTAAGTGTTTTAGACCCGAAAAACAAGCAAACGGCTGAAGATTATGCTTTTGATCTAAAATATACGTCGGTTGCCGCGAATAAGGAGACTGTAACCCTGGCCCAATATGATCCTTCAAAAGCTGAAGCTGACCGCTGGACTGTAATTTCTGTTAAAGGTAAAGCGCCGAGTGCGTCGGAAATCAAGACATTTAAAAAGAACCATAGCAGGCAACCCGTAACAGGTAAAATAGATGAAGCCACATTTTTAGTAGAGAAAGAAACGCCGGACTATCTGGTGATCAGTTATAAACAAGACCCTGCTTCGATGCCACAGGAAGCACAATTTATGAAAGACTGTAGGTTACACATGACCATTAACCTGAAAACCAAAAAAGTTGAAAAAATACAATCGCTGAATGAAAAGCCATTGAAGATTAAGATCTTCAATGCCGAAAAGTTGGATCTTGTGGTTAAGTTTAACTGGAATGAACAGGAAAAACGCTATTTTACGGAAAGCGAGGACCTGAATTTGATTGTAAAATTTCTCGGTCAGCTTGCACCTATGGAAACACTTTCAGAATATTCCAATTACAGGAAGGTAAAATAAAATTCCTTTTTTATTCACTGTAAATTAACAAAAGGGTAATCTGGTCGATAGTACTTTTGTAGGGTGAACGAACTATTACTTACCGATCAGGACTTGATTACTGCCATGAAAAATGGTGATCAAAGAGCTTTTGAAGAACTTTACGGCCGTTATTGGCCGGAAGTGTACAGCATGATCTACAGACGTGTCGGCGACAGAGAGGTAACCAAGGATATTGTACAGGACATATTCATTAACCTATGGCTGTACCGGGACAGGATTATTGCCGAACGATCATTGGCCCCCTGGTTAAATGTTGCTGCCAGAAAGCAAGCCATTTCCTGGTATAGAAAGCAGGTAAGTACAAAACAAAGGGAAGCGCAGTATCAGGATAGCGAAGCACTGATATCGCCTTCTTCAACTGAATTTGAGGCGAAGGAACTACAGGATTTATTGGACCGCGAAATCGAAAGGATGCCGGTAAATATGAAACAATCGTTTCAGCTGAGCCGCTACGAAAATAAATCCATCAGGGAAATTGCGTCCGAATTATGTCTCTCCGAACAAACCGTAAGGAACAATATTTCGATAGCATTGGAGCGTTTGAGGTCCCAGACACGCAAATTCTATGCTGAACCGGCAAATCTTGCCGGGGTACTCGTTATTCTGTTCACAAAAATTTAACATAACTATAGCTTTTTCTTAAAGTACATTTTGGCTTTCACTGCGAAGAGCTTTATGTATGGCAAAGAAAAACATATTCGCCCAAAGGCGTAAAACAGACCTGCAGGCTGAAGCCTGGTTTGACCGGAGCAACGACAATATTCCTTTCGAAGCGTTCGCGGATGAAGAGGAGAAAACACAGACCGGTGAAGAAATGCTGACTGTCATCCGCAGGAAGCTAAAGGAACAGCGATCATTTAGGCGCTGGCGTAATGTAGCCGCGGCCGCGGTGATTTTGGTGACAGCAAGTGTCTTCAGTTACCGGGCTTACCTGGCATCACCACCGATAAACGGTATGGCCCAGGCTTGGAAAAGCTATGCGGCCAATAAAGGAGAGTTTAAAAAAATCCTGTTGCCGGATAGTTCTGTTGTTCATTTAAGACCTGGTTCAAAAATCGCCATTGCACAGCCTTTCATACAACAAACACGCCAGCTGAAATTAGAAATCGGGGAGGTTTATTTCGAAGTGAGCCATGATCCGGTACATCCGTTTTTAGTGAGTACAGGGCCGATCACCACGGAAGTACTGGGAACAAAGTTTATCATTAATAACGATGCTTTGTCGGCTGATATACATGTTGCCCTGCTGAGCGGAAAAGTAGCTGTTCGCAGTCAGAAAGCTCAGCTCGGTATTTTGTTGCCTAACCATCAGCTTTCTTTTAACCGTAATACTGAAGCCGTAAAGCTGGAAAATAGTAATGCTTACTCCTCTGAAAACTGGCTGAACGGCGAATATATTCTTGAAGATGTACCCCTGAAATCTTTTGCGAAAACTTTTGGCAATGCCTTTTCAATGGAGGTCAGGTTCAGGCAGGAAGCACTGGAAAAATTAAAGGTATCCATACAATTTAACCGCTATGACAACTTTAAAACTATACTGGACCAGTTGAAATTAATCCACGGACTTCAGTATGAAATCAAAGACAAGGAGGTGATCTTGATGAGATAATCTACTAGAAAAAACCGGTACCTATTGGATAGATACCGGGTATTTAGGCGCTTGATCACTGACAGAAAATTGCAGCTTCCTTGTCATGATCATTACAACGCCAGGTTTAACTTGTAAACACATAAAAGTAAAAAAAATTAATGTCTATAATTAAATTAGGTGTGAAAATATCACTGATCCTATATTTCATCTCCATCAATATCATGACTTCGCTCTTTGCAAACGAGGCCCGTTCGCAGGCGCTTGAGACAAGAGTCGATGTACAGTTCAGGGCAGGACAATCTTTGTCTGTTGCACTCGAACAATTACGCGCTAAAACCAAAGTAAGGTTTGCTTACGACCCCTCACTTGCAAAAAATGTATCGGTTAAGGCCGCAAATTATCATGAAGAAAAATTAAAGCATATCCTTAACCAATTGTTGCAGTACAGTAATGTCGCTTTTAAGGAACAGGGAGGTGCCGTTGTGTTATACACAAAAAAATATGAACCCGTAAAAGTACCATTGCAACAACCCGGTCGTGTTGCGGGGAAAGTCATCGATGATCGAGGCGAGCCGCTTCCTGGTGCCAATATTAAGCTGATCCAAACAGGACAGAGTACCCAAAGTAAGGTGGATGGCAGTTATGTGTTTAATCTCGCTGCGGGCCTTTATACACTGGAAGTTAGTTTTATCTCTTTTCAAACCAAACGCATTACAGAAATAGAAGTAAAAGCAGGGCAATTAACCAGTCTTGATGTGGTCTTGAAACCTGTTACCAACAACTTAAATCAGGTGGTCGTTACCGGAACTTTTAAAACAGAAAGCATCAAAGCTTTGTATACCCGGCAAAAAAATGAAGCCGGTATTTCAAATGGCATCAGTCGCGAGCAGATGTCAGCACTGCCGGATAAGAACATTGGCGAGACCTTGAAACGCATTTCGGGAGTAAGTACTACTGATAACCGGCGTGTAGTAATCAGGGGTATTGCCGAACGCTACAATATGGCGATGATGGACGGGGCCGCTTTACCCAGTACCGATGTGCAGGTGCGTGATTTCGAGTTCGATATCATACCAAATAACCTGGTGGACAATGTAGTTGTGTATAAAACAGCATCGCCCGACATGAGTTTTGGTTTTGGTGGCGGACTGGTACAAATGAATACGATGGCCATTCCTAACCAGAATTTCACTTCTTTAAGCATTGGCAGTAAGTACATCAACGGAACTACAGGAAAAGATTTTCTGGGATATGAGCGTGGAAAGTATGATTATATAGGTTTTGATGATCGTGGCAGGAACCATTTTCCGAAGGACCTGGTTATTTTTACACAGTCAAATTACATCCCTACCAATCCCTCCGCTACTTTACCACCTGCGGGAGTTCCTAAGATTACCCCGGAAATGATTGCAGAACAGAACAAAAGAATAGGTGGTCTGGAAAGATTGGGCACGCGTATGTACCAGACTGCTCCGGGACAAAATTATCAGTTTAGCTTAGGCCGAAGTTATAATTTAAAGAACAGTCGTTTTGGCTTTGTAAGTTCACTAAGCTACCGGAATGAACAGTCGATAGACAACTTTGCTCATTTTGAACGTGGTAATTTTAACAAAAATTCTGAAAACTTTTACGACCCGGAAACGCATCAGGAACTCAAAGAGACAACAGCCAGTCAGTACAATTTTACTACGAATTTCGGTGCCCTGCTCAATATGGGCTGGAACGATAAAAACCATAAGGTAACCCTGCGTAATTTTTATTCGCGGGTATTTGCCAACCAGTTTTTCCGCATCTCCGGCTGGGGAGAGGAAGTAGGCTATACTGATCATCCGGCAGTTAATGAGTACGACCGCCCTAAATTTATCGACTTGTTGCAGAACCGTGTAGCAGCCGAACATACTTTTGGAAGGTTTAAGTTAGATTGGGGGATAGCGCGTAACCGTGTGGGTAACCATGAAAAAGATGCAGTAGATGCAAACCTGGCACCTATTACCATACTAAACAGTACCAATTACGTTTATCAGTTGGGTAATTTTACGAATAACCCGGGGCCGTTAAGCCGCTCTTCATATAAATATGTGGAAAGCAACTGGACGGGCGATGCAGCATTAAGCTATAAGTTCAATATCGGAAAACAAGGACAGGTGTTTAAAACCGGTTATCAGTATTTAGAGAAAAAAGGCGACTTTGAATGGAGCGTTTTACCTGTTGGCGTAGCGACAAGTTTTAACGACGGCTACAAACCGATACAACAATGGAATATTAATTTTAATGACCCATTGCATGATATGTTCTATTATCCTTCTGATTTCAATAACAATAACTATACAGGAAAGAACAATAACCAGGCCTGGTACGGGATGCTGGACAACCGTTTCAACAGCTGGCTGCGTCTGGTATGGGGAATGAGGGGAGAGTATTACCGGTACGACAAGATCAAGGATTCCGCTGCAGATAAGGTAGCTAAATCTGAAATGCAGAATATGGAGAAACAACGTTATGTAGATCCGGAAACGGGTAACCTGGTGCACCAGACCCGTGATGGCAGTGCGGATGAAAAGAAATGGTTATATATGCCTTCTGCAAATCTGACCATTACGCCGGTCAGCAATTTGAACATCCGTGCGTCCTATGCCAAATCGGCCATCAGGCCTGCCTTAATTGAAAACTCCAGTTTCGCCCGTTTCAATTATATGTATGGTCGTATACAGCGCAATACCGGCGTGGTTTCTACCATCATTTCTCATTATGATTTAAGAATGGAATGGTATCCTTCTGCAGGCGAGGTAATTTCTGCGGGTTATTTCAAAAAGCATTTTAAAAATCCTGTTGAGATGTACCTGGATATCACCAATTCAAGTGGTGCAGTAGATCTGCTTACTGCCAACTCAGATTATGCAGATGTGATTGGTTGGGAGTTCGATTTACGTAAGAACCTTGGCTTTATGAACCATAACTGGAAGTTTCTTGGAAATATGTACCTGAGTGGTAACCTGACCTTGCAAAATTCTGAGGTACAGGCGAGTTCCTTCCGTTATAAAACGATGGGTGCAGGACAGGATAAGGAAAATAAAACTTATGTCTATAAAAGCAAGACTTACCTGCGCGAGAAGCGCCCTTTATACGGACAGGTACCCGTACTGTACAATATTGCCATGCAATATGTTGGAGAACGTTTAAGTGCCAATGTAGCTTTTAACCATTCTGGTTACAAGACTTTTACTGTAGGTATGCAGCCTCAGTATTCGGAAATGGAACGTCCACGTAACCAGCTGGATGCCCAGCTCAGTTATAAACTGCTGAAAAGCAAAAAAATGGAAGCCAAACTGAACATGAGCAACCTGTTGAACAGTCCTTATCGTTTCTTCATCAACTCTAAAAATACTTATAGTGTCAAACCAGGCACGGAAAGCATGACGATGAAGTTGTGGTCTGATGTTTACGAATGGAAAGAGGGTTTTACGGATAAATACGAAGAAGGTTATTTTGAAACAACAGACGATGGAAAAGTTAAACGCATAGGCGATATCAATTCTTTGATCCGCAAGGTGGGTACATCATTCAGTCTGGGCTTATCTTATAATTTTTAATAAAGATTTAAAACATTAAAGCAATGAAAACGAATAAACTATTCCTGGGCTATATGAGCGTTATACTGCTGACGCTGGTCGCCTGTAAGAAATCAGAACAGTTCTATAAAGATGAGCTGTTCGGGATTAAACTTACCGGATACAATGGCAGTGGAGAAACCCTGGTGACAAAACTGGGGGATGTTACTTTCCCTGATGGAATATCTCCCAATGCCAGATTTGAACAAAATAATGCCTACCTGTTCAAATCAACTGAAAATAAAATCAAGCTTAGCGTTACTGAACAAGTTTCCGGAAAACTCGTGCTGGAAAAAGAATTGAACAAAGAAGAAGGTAGTGCCAAGCTGAATTTTCTGTATTTGGATGGTAAGATCGGTCCCATGCCAGATAAACCCGCTGTTGAAAAGGATAAAATCAGCCTGGTGTATATGTTCCAGCCAACGGTGACCAATTACACAGAGCCTGTTGACTTTGTGATCGGGAAATACTATGTGACGCCACAGGTTTTTGAGGAGCTTGGCAGATTGAAAAACGTAAAACCTTACGAATTCAGCACACCGGTAAGTATACCTACGTTTAATGGCGGCCGACAAGATTACAATGGTGTAATGACCTCAGTGTCGTTTCACGTGCGTATTTATAAAGCTGGTACCAATATACCTTACGTTGATGGTACCAGCTTTACCTGGAATGTATTAAATTCTAATGCACCAAAGCCTGCATCATCTACCGCATCTTCCAAGCTTTACATCTTCTCTGAAAGCCCTATGGGAAATGTGATGAGATTCTCTACCCGGTTAGAACTATAAAAAAATGAAACAAATCATGATGAATATGAAAAGATTAGTGCTTTTTACTGCGTTAGTAATGGTGCTGGCGGCCTGTAACAAAGATGAACTTACTACCAGGGCAGTAAGTATCGAAGTTAAAGGTTATAACATTGGCAATAGCGAATTAGAGGTTACCATAGATACGGTGGTTTATGACAAGTCTAAAACTGCTGCGAACAGCTTATTGAATTTTGGTATGGTTTACACTTATCCTTCCAGCAAGGGACAAGCCCTGTTAAAGATCAAAGATCTTGTGACAGGAAAAGAGGTATACCAAAACCAGCTTGACCTGAATGCAGGGGGCTTGGAGCGTGTTTTTCCCTTTGTGTTTATCGATGGGGCACCTTTAGATATTAAAGCTCCCGCGGCAGATCCTTCAACCAATAAAATGGCCTTTTACGTTTATTATCCGGAAAGTAATGATCCCGTGGATATTTATATGAAGAATGCAGAGAACGAGATCGTTTACATCGCCAAAAACGTAGTGCCTGGCACCTGGGCTTATTCAGATTATGTAACTACAACAGGTTTTACAGATCTGAATACCAATTATAAATGGTATTTCGTGAAAGCGGGTACTAAAGATCAATGGGCCTTTAATGATAGCGAATGGATGAGCCAGTTTTCCAGTGGTACGCTTTATATTCCTAAAAAAGGCGAAAAGGGGAGGGTTCAGACTTATTTTGTTACACCAGCCAGTAACCAGTTAGATGTAGCCAGTCTGTTCAAAATTTTAAATTAATGAAAATGGGTTAACAACAGGCTGTATCATTAATCTGTTTATGCTATTTTTTATGCATTTCGTCATCCTGAATTTATTTCAGGATCTCTCTTGAACATGTTTTAAATAGCATAATTTGAGATCCTGAAATAAATTCAGGATGACGAACAGATTAATGATACAGCCTGATCAAAAATACAGACCATTTATTTTAAGTATATTTGGATAACACTAAATATCCTTATTTTGGAACTACTGATCATATTTATCCTGACTTTATTGAACGGCTTCTTTGCTTTATCTGAAATTGCACTGGTCTCAGTAAAAAAAAGCAGGATTGAGCATCTTGCTGCTCAGGGTAGCGCCAATGCAAAAACAGTTCTTAAACTGCTGGATAACCCGGAAAATTTTCTTTCCTCCGTTCAGGTTGGGATTACACTAATCGGCATTATTTCAGGTGCTTATGGCGGTGCGGCCCTTACTGATGATATGGTCGTTTTACTTTCCGGACTAACTTTTCTGGGTGATTCCCTGCATACGGTTTCCTTGATCATTGTGATTGGGGGGATTACCTATTTTACCATTGTCGTTGGGGAATTGGTGCCCAAAACTATTGCCATGAATAACTCAGAGCGGATTTCTTTGTTCTGCGTTCCGGTGATCCGGACCTTTACTTTAATTACTTATCCTTTTGTAAAACTACTTTCTATTTCAACCTCTTTAATTCTTAAACTATTGGGGATTAAGGAAAATGAAGCTGAAAAAATCAGTGAGGAGGAACTCAGGTTTATGCTGAAAACTGCCGGTAAACAGGGGGTTTTGGAAAATGAAGAAAGTGAGGCTTTTCAGAACCTTTTTTCTTTTACCGACAAGACTGCAAAATCACTGATGACCCATAGCTCGGAAGTTGAATGGATTAATTACCAATGGAGTAAAGAAGTTATCTTCAACAAGGTGAAGGAAAGTGTCCATTCCAGGTTTATAGTGGCCGATGGTGTCCTTGATAAACCTATAGGTGTGATTAACATCAAAGATTTGCTGGAGAATTACAGCCATGAAGATTTTAATCTTGACCAGATTTTAACCAAACCAATTTATATAATTATGAACGCCCCGGCTTTTAAGATCCTGAATTTATTCAAAGATAAAAAGCAATACATGGGAGTTGTGGTAGATGAGTTTGGAAGCGTTCGAGGGGTGATCACACTTCATGATTTAATTGAAGCTATTGTTGGCGATTTGCCGGACGAAGATGAAAAGGATAAAAACTATATTATCCAGAGGGAAGACAACAGTTACCTGCTTAACGGAAGGACTTCAATATTTGAACTGAACCAGTTTTTTGACAGGGAGATCATTGAAAACAATATTTCACATTATTCAACAGTCTCCGGCTTTATGATGGATCATCTAAAGGCAATGCCTCATGAAGGGGATGTTGTTGAATACGAGAATTTTAAATTCGAGATTGTTGATATGGATGGCGTACGTATAGACCAGGTATTAATGACTAAAATCGATTTAACTTAGTGTAATTTCAAACCTTTTTATTTGCTATTTGTTTCATATACAGCTTTGTGTGAAAAAGAATTTGTGTCATGGCAACTTTAGCAGAACCTGGAAACAATGCAGGAACAATAGTCATTTTTACTGACTTTTCTAGTGCAGCATTGAATGCAACAAACTATGCTGCCGCTTTAGCCGGACAGTTGAATGTCACGCGTTTGCTGATCTGTTACTCTGAACACATTCCAACCACAATGGAGATGAGTTCGCAAAGCATCAGACTTACCCAACAGGAACATCAAAGACATTTAAAGCTGCTCAGGAATTTAAAGGATGACTTGCAGACCCACTTAAATGAAAAGATAGTTATTGAAACCCATATAGACCAAAGGCCTCTGGATGAGATTGTCAATAGTTACAACCAGGAGCAATTCGCAGGGCTTGTGGTGATGGGGATAGCTGGTAAAAGCCGGCTGGAGCGAACTTTCATTGGAAGCAATACGATTCGGGTTGCCCGGATTGCCACTATTCCCTTATTGATTGTACCGGAACATACCTTATTCAGGAAAATAGAAAGAGTTGTGTTTGCCTGCGATCTAAGGAAAGTTTCGAAGACGACACCTGCACTTGCGATAAAACGTATGGTAAGTACATTGGGGGCAAAACTATCTATTTTAAATGTAGATCATAATGAAGAACGCTTTAATCCTGACAGGCTATCTGAAATGACGGACCTGCACCAGCTATGGGATAATGAGCAGCCTGAGTATCATTATACGGATAACGAGGATATTGCCAAAGGAGTCATGGATTTTGCAGATGAACATCAAATGCACCTGGTCATTGCAGTGCCAAAGGCTTATGGATTCTTTGAGAACCTGTTTCACAGCAGCCTGACCCGAAAGTTAGCTTATCATATTCATTTGCCTTTATTACTGATCAAAGAAGAAAAGCCAAAGTGAAACTGATGTTCAATTGATCCTTAACTATGACACAAAAACCATTACTTATAGTGTAAATAGATTTAAATTGTATATTTGGTTTATTAGTGATTAAGAGGAATATATGGCCTATAGTACCGAAGAAAACCAAGAACTGTGGAATTCTTTTATAGAGGGAGACCTTCATGCATTTTCTATCTTTTATAAAAAGAACTATCCTATGCTTTTTGCTTATGGTCTTCGGTTGCAAATGGATGAAAATCATGCAAGGGATATTATACATGATATGTTTGTTAAATTGTATACAACTCCTTCGATAATTACTACCTCAACTACCATCAGGTCTTTTTTGTTGGTTTCAATGCGTAATGCTTTTATTAATATAATAAAAGGGGAACAGAAATTGGTTGATCTCGATAATATCGCTTTTGATTTCGAATATGCTGTTGAAAACGATTTTTGGAACAAAGATGAAAAGGCACAGATTAAAGAAAAGGTTGATAAAATAATTAAACCGCTAACTCCCAGACAGAAGGAGATTATCTATTTGCGCTTTTTGTATCAAATGGAATACCATGAGATCTCTCAGATTATGAATATTTCTGAACAGGCGGCGAGAAACCTGGTCTACCGCACCATAGATCGTATCCGCAAAGAAAATGCGAACAGCTATCTGATATTATTGTATTTGCAGAGTCTTTCATTTAGTTAAAAAGACTGTTAATTAAAAAAAGTAAAAAAGACTGATTACAAAATCAGTCTTTTTTTGTACTGTATTTAATGACCAAATATATATCATGAAAAAGCAGGTTTTTACCATTGAGTATTTAATATTCGATCCGGAACTAATTGATATTGCCAGTAAAAATGATTACGGGCGCCTTGAATCTTTTATCATGCAATTTCCGGAGCATGAAAACGTTATTCGGGATGCTTTTGTACTCCTGGGAAACCTTAGGGTAAAAGAGACGATGGTTTCCAAAATCCAGATCGACTACGACTATAATAAATTGATGGATAGCGTTTCCAATAGGAAACGTTACGATGGTTACCGCTGGCTCTTTGCTGCTGCTGCCTGCATTTTATTTGTTCTTGGATTTTTACTTTTCCAGCGGCTAAATGAAAATACAATACCACGTAACGACAAAGCATTTGCTTTGTTGGATGCAATTGATATCAATACCGATTCAATAATGCTGTCTAATGGTGCTTCACATATTTCAATAGCAGGAAATCAAACGCTATCACAGACAGCTAAAGGTGGGATTGTTGCTGCTGATGAGGAACTGCTGAAATCTACTGAAATCCAGGAAGAGTTTTTACAGTTAGTGGTGCCAAAAGGACAAAGAACAAGTTTGCGCTTTAATGACGGGACAATAGTTTGGGTGAATTCGGGAAGTAAAATGATCTATCCTAAAGTTTTTGGATCAAATAAACGTGAGATTTTTATAGACGGTGAAATATACATAGAAGTTGCAAAAGATAAGGGGAAACCATTTTTTGTAAATACAAAGGATATGCGTGTACATGTCTTGGGAACAAAGTTCAACGTGAATGCTTATTCCGAAGATTTGGAGAAATCTATTGTCCTTAGCGAAGGCGCAGTTAAGATCTTAACTCACGAAAGTAATCAATCTGAAATACTAAAACCCAACCAGGGATTTTTTGTAGTCAATGGAAATTCCAGTGTTAAGAATGTTGATGCCTATACGTTCATCTGCTGGAAAGATAATTTGATGAAGCTTGAAGGAGCGCCCCTAAGTGCCGTATTCAAAAGACTGTCAAAATACTATGCTGTTGAATTTCATACCGACAAAGATCTGACCCGGGAACGATACACCGGCACCTTGAAGCTTGGTAATTCTGTTGACGAAGTTTTGAGGACATTGTCTTTTGGAACTTCCTTTACCTATTTAAAAAAGGACAAGGATTATTACTTAAAGTTCTAATCAATATCCATCATAATAATCAATTTTTATCTGAAACTTAATGCCTATGACCTAAAAGGAAATCCCTAAATGGGAAATAAGAAAGCCGCGTAATACTTGATCTATTACACGGCCTAACGATCTAATGTAGATGACTTTCCAAATTAAACCACTCAAATTTATGAAAAAAACCAATACTAAAACCAGGAAAACCAATTGTGGTTTTCTTTCAAAGGCCACTAAGTTGCGTTCATGTGTGCTTTTACTTACACTTTTCAATTGTTTTATAGCGAATGCAGTTTTTTCGCAGGCAAAAATCACAGTTGACGTCAAACGATCTCCTTTAAAATCGCTGTTCAAATTAATAGAACAAAAGATGAATTATGTCATTTTATACAAAGATGATATACCAGTGCAAACCCAGGTTTCAGTTCAGGCCAATAATCAGGATTTAAACGAAGTACTGGATAAAACCTTAAATCCCCTGGGGCTTACTTACCAGATTACAGGTAATCAGATTATTGTAACGAAATCCAAAGAAAAAGCAGGACCATTACCGAAACCTAGTCAGAAACGAACGATTAAAGGTATTGTCAGGGATGCTACACGTTCTCCATTGGGTGCTGTTAGTATTTTATTAAAGAATAAAAAGAAAGGTACCTTGTCAAATGATCTGGGAGAATACACTATTCTTGCAGATAATGGAGACATATTAACTTTCTCCCGTGTGGGCTTTAAGACCTATGAGGTTACGGTAACAACAGAGATATCTACGCTGGATGTGGAATTGGAGGAAGACGATAACCTGGACGAAGTGGTTGTTACTGCATTTGGAAGAAGAGTACAGAAGGAAGCTGTTGTAGGTTCTGTATCGACCATAGAACCGGATAAGCTGCGTATTCCGTCAAGCAACCTGACAAATGCTTTAGCAGGCCAGGTTGCGGGTGTTATTGCCCAGCAACAGAGCGGGCAGCCGGGACTGGATAATTCTAACTTCTTTATCCGTGGGGTGACCACTTTCGGCTATCGCCAAAACCCATTGATCCTGATAGATAATGTTGAACTTACCAGTAACGATTTAGCCAGGCTCCAGGTAGAAGACATCCAGAGTTTTTCTATCTTAAAAGATGCCAGTGCTACAGCACTTTATGGTGCGCGCGGTGCCAATGGGGTAATTTTGGTAACCACGAAATCCGGTAAGGAGGGAAATGCTAAAATCAATCTGCGTGTAGATCAGTCATTTTCTGAACCTACAGAAAGTATCCGCTTAGCAGATCCGGTTACTTATATGAGGATGTATAATGAGGCACTGATGACCAGGGATTCAAAGGCAATTCCATTTTTCTCTGAAGATGATATTTACAACAGGACCCGGGTTATTAATAAGGAACCGGGAAGTAATGCTTTTGTGTATCCGGTAGTGGATTGGCTGGATTTAATGTTTAAAGATATCACATCAAATCAGCGGGCAACGATCAATGTCAATGGAGGAGGGAAGGTAGCCCGTTATATGGTATCCTCTTCGATGTCAAATGATAACGGTATTATAAAGAAAAGCGATGCCAATAACTTTGATAACAATGTGAATTTCAAAAATTATCAGCTTCGTTCAAACGTAAATATAAACATCACTAAAAATACGGAGATGGTTGTTCGCCTGTGGGGTAATTTTAATGATTATCGTGGCCCAATTACCCAGGATGCCTCTTTCTCTACTGATTTGTACCGTATGGCTATGCAAACGAGCCCCGTGTTATTTCCCGCATATTATGAACCAGATGCCGCAAATGCGTTGGTTAAGCATATTCTTTTTGGAAATAATATAGGGAATTCCTCCAATCCGAGTAATGTTGGTTTCAGGAATCCTTATGCCGAAATGTTAAGGGGTTACAAGCGGTTTTCTGAATCAAGGATGTCAGCAACACTCGAACTGAACCAAAATTTGTCTACAGTTTTAGACGGACTAAAATTTAGTGGCTTTTTTTCTACTAACCGCTATTCTTATTTTGCCAATCAGATGGCTTATAATCCATTTTACTACACCTTACCTCCGGGTAACTATGATATATCCACAAATACTTACCGGTTAAGATGGCTCAATTCATCAACGAACAGTAACCCTATGCCTACAGAGTATCTTAATTACTCTTCCTTATCAACAAATGCCAACACGTTTTTACAATTTCAGGGAATGCTGGACTACACAAAGCAGTTTGGCAATAACAATATCAGCGCTTCAATAATTGGTGTCAGGCAACAAAGACAAACTTCGGGAGCAACTTCATTACAAACTTCCTTGCCCTATCGAAATCTAAACATCGCCGGACGATTGTCGTACAACTACTTAAACAAATATTTTATCGAAACCAATGCCGGTTATAATGGTTCAGAAAGGTTTTCAAAGAATAACCGTTTCGGTTTCTTTCCAACTATCGGGGCCTCGTGGGTTGTTTCCCGTGAGAAATTCTGGAAAGGCGGTATAGCGAACGTCGTTACAAACTTTAAGCTTCGTTCAAGTTATGGCTTTACAGGGAACGATGACATCAGCAACCAGCGCTTTTTTTATTTATCAGATGTCAATCTTCAAGCGGGCAATGGAGCTGTATTTGGGGTAGACAATGTATATTACAGACCAGGTGTCCGTATCAATAACTATGAAAACCCAAACGTAACATGGGAAAAGGCAAGGATATTTAATTCAGCAGTTGAAGTAAGTTTATTCGGAAAACTGGATTTGGTTGCCGAATATTGGGAACAATTCCGTTCCAATATCTTAATGCAGCGTTATGTCCCTTTGAGCGCGGGACTTGAGTCTAACATTTCAGCGAATGTAGGCACAGCGAATATAAAAGGACTGGATTTAAATCTAAACTATAACCAAAAATTTGCTAATGGTATCTGGACACAGGTGATGTCTAACCTGACTTTTTCTTCAGGGAGATATGGTACTTATGAAGAGCCTTCTTATGTTGAACCCTGGCGATACAGATCGGGAACGCTATTGGGACAGACATTCGGATATATTGCCGAGCGTTTGTTTGTAGATGATGCGGAAGTCGCAGCATCCCCTTCACAATTGTTTGGCGGGGAGAAGCCCAGGGGAGGAGATATCAAGTACAGGGATTTAAATAGTGATGGTGTGATTACGGAAGCTGATAAAGTACCGATTGGTTACCCAACAACAGCTCAGCTGATATATGGCTTCGGCATATCACTGGGCTATAAAGGATTTGATATCAATGCGCGTTTCCAGGGCTCCGGACGTTCCACCTTTTTTATAGACCCCTGGTCTACAAGTCCTTTCATGCCCGGTTCAGGAGGTTTAACACAAGTGCTCAGCGAATATGCGAACAGCCATTGGTCGGAAGAAAATCAGGACTTATATGCCGTATATCCCAGGCTGGGAACCAATACAGACGAGATTTCAAACAATTTGCAAAGCAGTACCTGGTGGATGCGACGTGGAGATTTTCTGAGGTTAAAGATGGCTGAAATAGGCTATACGCTACCACAGAAGACAGCGAACCGCTTGCGGCTTAATTCCTGCCGTTTTTTCGTGAACGGGATGAATTTGCTGAATTTCAGTCAGTTTAAAGCCTGGGATGTTGAGCAGGGTGGAAATGCTTTTAATTACCCGCTTCAGCGTGTGTTTAATATAGGTTTAAATATCAACTTTTTATAAGAAAGAGTTATGTGTAGAATAATGAAGAATCTTTTGAATAAACAGCGCTTACTGATGGTGTTTATTTTTTATATAATGAGCGCAGGAATGGTCTCCTGCAAGAAATATCTCGATGTTACGCCCGAAAATGTGGGGACTATCGATTATGCATTCCGAAATAGAAATGAGGCAGAAAACTATTTGTTCGCATGTTACAACACGTTGCAGAATCTGAATACCCAGGTAGACGATCCGGGATTTATAACTTCGGGAGAAGTTTACTACAACAGTTATTCAGAAAATTTGGCAACCACAAATTTTTTAATCATCAGTGGTACACAAAATGTGAATTCGCCTTTGCTTAATTATTGGGAAGGGAACAACGGCGGTATTAAAATGTTTGAAGGAATCCGCCGGTGCAACATTATGCTGGCAAATATTCATAAACCAATTGACCTGACAGCTGTCGAAAAGGAACGCTGGATTGCTGAATTAAATTTTCTTAAAGCATACTATCACTTCTTTTTATTGCGGATGTACGGTCCGATACCGATTATGGACAATTCCGATGATATTAGCGAGTCTGTAGATGTGTTTCGGAAAAAACGGGTCCCGACAGATAGTGTCTTTAATTATATCACGGGTTTGCTGGATAAATCTATTACGGGTTTGCCAGTGCAGATAACCAATATTTCTGAAGAACTGGGACGCATTACCAAAGGGATAGCTTTGGGAGTGAAGGCCGAGGTGTTAACCTTACAGGCAAGCCCTTTGTTTAATGGTAACCCAGATTATGCCACTTACAAGAATAAAGATGGACAATTACTGTTCCCAACAACGTTTGATAATTCAAAATGGCAGAGAGCAGCAACAGCAAACAAAGCAGCTATAGATTTTGCCGAAGGACTGGGACATAAGCTATACACCTATATTGTACCTGCCTCCGTTCCACTGGGCCTTAGTGATTCCTTAAAACAGGTTTTAACCTTACAAAATACCATCACCGAAAAATGGGACCTGAATAAGGAAACCATCTGGGCGTTGAATGGGAATGTGGGATTTCAGGATAACTATATCCCACGCTTGTCGGCGATGCGTGGCGGCAAACACAGCAACATCGGCGTGCCTTTGGCAATCACAGAAATGTTTTATTCCCAGAATGGGGTGCCAATTAACGAAGATCGAACCTGGGCTTATAACGAAAGGTTTGATCTGAAAGTGGCCGATAAGGCAGACCGTTATTATATAAAGGAAGGTTACTCGACGATAAAAGCAAATTTCAACCGTGAAAAAAGATATTATGCGGGAATAGGTTTTGATGGCGGGGCCTGGTATGGAGCAGGTATTTTTAACCCGGAGGCGATGTTGTATGTACAGGCGAGAAAGGGAGGAAACAGTGGGACAATAGAATATATGAGAGCTAATCTCACCGGATACTGGCCCAAAAAATTGGTTCATTACCTGAGTTCAATCAATCCAACAAATGGAAATCTGACGATAAGTCAATACCATATGCCGAGGTTGCGGTTGGCCGACCTTTATTTACTTTATGCAGAGTGCCTTAACGAGGCTAACGGACCTTCCGCAGAAGTCTACGAATACATTGACCGTGTGAGAAAGCGTGCAGGGCTCAAAGGGGTTCAGGAATCCTGGGAACAGTATTCGAAAACTCCCGGTAAGCCGTCTGGGAAAACTGGTTTGCGTGAAATTATTCATCATGAAAGACGGATTGAACTGATGTTCGAAGGGAAATCAGGATGGGATTTGAGACGATGGAAAGAATATGTTACCGAAGTTTCGAAACCTGTACAAGGATGGAACGTGAGGCAAGAGGATGCACAATCTTATTATACCATTCAAACATATATGTTGCCGGCCCTAACCAACAAAGATTATTTCTGGCCGGTATCTGTTGATGAAATTCTAAGAAATGAAAATATGGTCCAGTCCCCGATTTGGAAGTAATTATAGATTAATAAGCAATGAATATTAATATAAACATAACGATGAAAAAGATAGTAATCTTTTTGAGCTACATCGCTCTATTTATTGTCGGCTGCAGGAAGGGAGATGAATATAAGGAGCCTATTTCTACAGATCAGACAAAACCCGCTGCGCCAGGCAATATACGCGTTAAAAATTTTGAAGGGGGAGCATATATTATCTATGATCTGCCGACCACTAAAAATACATTATATGTATTGGCAGACTATGTTATTAACGAGGAAACAGGAATTAAAAGGCAAACAAAAACAAGTTATTACACAGATACGGTCAAAGTAGAAGGTTTTGCTTTGTCTAAGGAGTATAAAGTTAAGCTGACAACGGTTTCCAGGGCAAATGTATTGTCTGACCCCATAGAAGTGACCGTGCATCCTGAGCAGCCTGCATACCTGGCTGTAGCAGAAAACATAACGTTGAACCCTACATTTGGAGGCGTAAATGCACGTTCAAAAAATCCCTCCGGACAGGGAATTACACTGGTATACCTTTATGATGATCCTACTTTTGGTAAATATGTGATCCGGGAGCAGAAGTATGTTGATGCATTGGAGATTAACTATTCGCTCCGTGGTTTTGATACAACACCAAAGAAATTCGGGATGTATGTAACTGATAGATTTGGTAATAAATCTACAGTTAAGTATGCTACCATAGAGCCATGGTACGAAATATTGCTGGACAAGTCGAAATTTTCAGCGTACATACTTCCTTCCGATAACCCTATCTATTTAGGCGCTTTTCCATTAAAAAATATGTGGGATAATATAACCAGCGGAGTTAATTTCTGGCATACTGCAGAAACACTTGAGCCCTATCCGCATATAGGTACTTTTAGTTTGGGACAGGAAGCCCGGCTTAGTCGTTTTATCTTTCATCAGCGAAATAGCTGGGAAGGAGCTTACTGGGCCAATGGAACTGCAGAGAAATTTACGTTATGGGGATCTAATTCAGCCGCTCCGAGAGACCAGGTTTTACCGGTATCAGCACCGGAAGGGACAGTATTGGGCGACTGGGTTAATCTCGGGAATTTTGATTTCCCTTTGCCACCATCCGGAAATCCTATTATAGCACCTACCGCAGGAGATATCCAGTGGTGGACCGATGGGACAGAGTTTCATATGCCTGTAAATACCCCGCTTGTTAAGTTTTTGCGTATTGCCATTAATAAGAGCTGGGGCAACCATCCGGCAACTTATGTTTGTGAATTAACCTTTTATGGCGGTCAAAAATAATAGTCGAATTTTTATCTCATCAATATGAAAGAATTTAATAAATCAATCTATATATATTCCACGATTGCGGCCTTAAGTATTTTATCGGGCTGCGGAAAGCTGGATACAGAGTTCAAGAAGTATACACAGGAAAAAGAACTCATTTATCCGGGGACTCCTGCGGGTATGTCAGCATATTCCGGATATAAGCGGGTCCAATTTAACTGGAACCCAAGTTCCGACCCTACAGTTCATAAGTACGTTGTTTATTGGAATAATAATAACGATTCCACAGCATTTGTAATTCCGGAAGGACAAAGGGAAAGTTTTAAATCAGCTATTGTGAAGAATGTAAATGAAGGAACACATTTCTTTACGATCCATACCTATGATAAACAAAATAATAGATCTGTACCGATATATGTGAGTAATATACGTGTTTATGGAGATTACTATCTGAAAGCATTATCTAACCGTAGCATTAAAACGCTTGGCTATTCACTGGATGCGAGTAAGATCATTATAGATTGGAACGCGGCAATTGATGGCGAGAAAACGATAGAACTAAAATATACCGATGAAGCAGGAGCTACCCAGACCATCATTGTCCCTGGAGGGGCCTTAAAGACCGAGATATCAGGTTATAAAAAGGATACCAAGCTTACTTACAGGTCAATATATCTTCCGGAGCCTTCGGCAATAGATGAGTTTTCGGTAGATTATACTGAAGTAGTGCTCCCTAAGTTTGAGCGCCAACTCGACAAATCAAAATTCAATCAATATGTGCTGCCAACAGACGCAAGGGATGCCTGGGGATGGCTGATGTCTTACCTTTGGAACGACGATTACGGCACACCGGGTTTTGCCACCACCAATGGGATCCCGCAATGGTTTACTTTTGATATGGGAGAATCGGTTTCCATCAGCAAGTTTAAAACCTGGCAGGCTTCCGACAGAATTTACAGGGCAGAGAACGTGAAAAAATTCGAAATATGGGGCAGTAATAACCCTGCTTCCGACGGATCCTGGACGGGGTGGGAGAAACTCGGTGATTGTCAGTCTGTAAAACCTTCGGGTTTGCCCCTTGGTGAAACGACAGCAGGAGATATCAACTATGCAAAGGCTGGTGAAGAATTTAAATTTCCTGGAGGAACACCTAAGGTTAGATACATTCGGATAAAAGTGCTGGAAACCTGGGGCAATGGCTCATTTATCACCATGGGAGAGCTTAGCTTCTGGACAACTGATTAAATGGTTGAATAACATCAATTTTTAAGCATGTAAAAGCGATAATACAAACCAGAGCAAAATAAACTGTTTTGCTCTGGAAATTTACACAAATTTCAAACTAGTAGAGTTAAATCATATTACTACAGTTATCCGTTCATATTACTACAGTTCCCCGAAAAATACTTTCTTTTCCTTTCACCCTTTTTGAACTCCCGTTCGCCTTTATCTGAAAGAACCATAAAGTTTTATGAACAAAATTAATTATTCTTATTTCCTGAAGTATTTTGCTTACACAGCTGTTGTCTGTATAAGTCCGTTACAATCCCTAATGGCTCAATCGCAGCCGTCTGATACCGAGGGAATTCAGAAAGCAACCATACTGAATGTTATCCGGAATTTGGAGCAAAAACATGTGCGGCCAAAAACTATTGATGATAATTTTTCAAGAATCATCTGGAAAAAATATCTGGAAAGTCTTGATCCAAATAAAGATATATTGTTGAAAAGTGATTTTCAGCAGCTGAGCAAATACGAACTTAGTATAGATGATGAATTACACGAAGGTTCTGTCGATTTTTTTTCAGCCGCTTATAAGATTTACCAGAAAAGATTGACTGAGGCTGCGGCAGGTTATAAAATGATATTGTCTGCACCTTTGGACCTGAATAAAAAAGAATCCGTTCAGCTCAATGGAAGTTTACGTGAGTATGCTGTTAGTCAGACTGAACTTAAAGCATTGTGGAAGAAAAAAGCCAAATACCTTGTTTTGCAAAGGATGAAGGATTTGGCTAAAGATAAGACCGCTGGCATGTCTCTGGAAAAACAAGCCAGGGCTAAAGTAGACAAATGGTTGGCTGGTACATTTAAAAATTTAACAGGTCCATCGGCATTAAACGAAAGGTTTAGCCAATATTTGAATACGGTTACACTTGAAGTTGATCCGCATACGAATTATTTTGCGCCGGTTCAAACCAGAAATATAAATAATCAAATGGCAAAGCGTTTTTTTGGTGTTGGTGTGGAACTCCAGGAGAAAGAGGGCGATGTGTTTGTTAAACGGTTAAGGCCAGGAGGGATGGCTATTAAAAGTGGATTGGTGGATGTTGATGATCGTATCCTGAGCATTAGTGATCACAATGGGAAGATGATCGATATTGCCGGAAAAGCTATTGTTGAGGTGGCAGACCTGATTCGTGGTGATAAGGACACTGAAGTGGCATTAGGCTTATTGAAAGCTAATGGTCAGGAAAAAACAGTGTCTTTAAAAAGGGGAGAAATCAAAGACGAGGAAGGAAGAGCAAAGAGTGCAATTCTTGAAAAAGATGGTCAAAAGATTGGTTATCTTTTTTTACCTGAATTTTATGTGGATATGCAGAATCCTCAGGGGATCCGTTCGGCTGAGGATGTCATGCAGGAAATCCTTAAACTTAAAGCTGAAAATGTAAAAGGGATCATTTTCGATCTGAGAAACAATGGCGGCGGATCATTAGATGAAGTGGTTAAAATGACCGGTTATTTTTTAGGCGCAGGCCCCAAGGTTCAGATCAAGGATCCAAATGAACTGAAAATACATACGACCTATTCAGAAGCTTTATACCAGGGGCCACTTGTTGTAATGGTGAATGAACAAAGCGCTTCAGCCTCAGAGATATTTGCAGCTGCAATCCAGGACTATAAACGAGGGATTATTGTTGGGAGCCCGGCTACTTATGGAAAAGGAACAGCACAGGCAACGCTTCCAATGGGTAAAATGGGAGATAAGGTAAAAGGTTTAGCAAATGTGAGCTACGGTTCGCTGCGACTTACACAGCATCATTTCTATAGGGTAAATGGCGCTTCGACACAATTAAGGGGCGTAAATTCGGATGTGGTACTTCCCGGAAAACTTGCCTATCTTAAGATCAGGGAAAAAGACAATATTACTGCGTTGCAATGGGATAGTATTCCCGCGCTGCGTTATACAGAATTGAACAAAGTGGCCGCATGGAATAATACATTGAACTTAGCACGTGAAGTCGTGAAAAAAGATACTTCTTTTAAAATTATTGATGAAAATAGTAAATTGCTTGCTGAATCCCAGCTTAAACCGTTTAATTTGAATAATGCTGACTTTATGAAACAGCAGGAAAGATTGTTGCAGTACGCGCAAAAGATTGACCAGGCTGCCACGTTATCAGCATTGGAAAAAATAAAAGTTAATGCGGTTTCAGGTTATAATCCAGGAACAGATAATGAGTGGTACCAGAAATGGATAGAGGGGCTTTCTACAGATTTATATATTCTCAAAACACTGGATATAATAAATAGAACGATGATCGCAAAATAAAATATAGAGGCTATGGCAGAACTTTCCAGAATAGAAGCTTTGTTTAAAGCACATTATTCCTTCTTATGCGCTGTCGCGTACAGGATTGTCGATGACGAGGAAGTCGCCAAAGATATTGTTCAGAATTTTTTTCTGTATTGCCTGGATAAAATCTCAACTATATCCGTTCATGCCAATTTTAAGAGTTATGCCTTCATGGCAGTAAAAAATGCTTCGCTGAGTCATAAAAAGAGGGCTAGAAAAATTGATTATAATGATGAGCTGTTGCTGCAAACAGCAGCTCATCTAGTTAGTCAGTCTGAATTGGAAGATAAACTGAAATATGAGGCCCGTGATAAGTTACTATGGGATATCATCGCCCAATTACCCGAGAAGCGCAGACACGTGTTTTTATTGAGCAATAAGGAAGGATTAAAATATACAGAGATTGCTGCTCAGTTAGACATTTCTGTCAATACAGTAAAAACGCATATAAAATTATCTTATGAATTTTTGAGGCGTGAATGTCAGTCGCTCATCAGGATAATATTTGTTATAGGTATATGGATCGTGTTTTATTAACTGGATATGGATCAGGAAGAAAAATTAAACTGGGATAAGCTTTTAAAGCATATTGAAAACCAGGAGGACATACAAAATGAAGAGGAACTAAATCAGCAGGAGCTTGAAATGCTGCTGCTGGCAGAAGAAATAAATATGAGCTTACAAGAAATAGACCCAAAACTCAAATTTCCGGTTCAGGAAGGATGGGAAGAGCTGAAGCTGAAATACGAGGAAAAAACAATGCGCTCAAAGCGCTATAAGCTATATCGCATGTTGGCCATAGCAGCAGTATTGCTGTTGATAATCGGACAGGCAGCCTGGTTGTTTCTCCAGCAAAATGAGGTGACAGAAGCGGTTGCAGGTAATCAGATCCAGCTTACCCTGGGTAATGGTAAAACTATAGGGTTGGATGCAAGCCATTCTGAAATTTTAAAATCGGAAGGGGCTGTGTTAAATGGGAGCAACCTGATCTATAAGCCTGAGACTAATACCACTGATCCGGCAAAACAGATCAGCACAAATACTTTAAAGGTACCCTTCGGGAAATATACCCGTCTGGAACTGGGTGATGGCACGGTGGTGTGGTTAAACGGAGGATCGAAGCTCGGTTATCCTACTCCATTTGCCGCTGACAAAAGAGAAGTTACCCTGGAAGGTGAAGCTTATTTTGATGTAAGCCATGATGTTGAAAGACCGTTTGTAGTTCAGCTTAAGGAATTGAACCTGAAAGTACTGGGAACGGCTTTTGGAATCAATACATTGGGAAATGTTGTCCATACTGCACTTGAACGTGGAAAGGTCGTTTTACAGGCAGGTAGCGAGTCCTTATACCTTTTGCCAGGAGAATTGGGGACTTATGATGCCGAGCGGAAATCTTTAAATAAAGCAAAAGCTGACCTGAGGCTATACACGGCCTGGAAAGATCTGGATGTTTATTTTAACAATAACACTTTGCAGGAGATTACCGCTCGCCTGGAACGTGAGTATGACCTGGATTTCAGGTTTGAAAATGAGGCACTCAAAAATCTTCATTTTACAATTGACATGCCCAGGACCGCTGATTTTACTAAGATTCTGAATAATATTAAACTCAGCAGCAATGAGGTTGATTTTGTCGTTGAGGGAAGAAATATAAGGGTGAAAAACCGTTAGTTTTTATTGGTCTGCTCAAAAGGGTGAGGGTAATTGATGATTGCTTTCACCCTTTTTGCGATGTCCCACACCTATACTTTTGAACCAACCATATATTGTAATGGAATTAAAAGTGTTTATCCGGATCAGTTTGTCTGATCTGAACGTTGTTTCATTTTCTTATTTAAACAGGTTGGATATAATTTTATGGCACAGAAAACAGTCATCTGAAAAAAAATGAAATTGTTTTCACCCTTTTTGTAAAGTCGTTCGCCTTTACTTTTAAACCAACCTAAATAATTTAGAAACTAATCTTAAAAATGATGAAAAAATCTATAATGCCTTTTTTAGGCCTTAGCGTATTAACAATAAGTGCTTTTGCGCAGGATAAACTGGAATTAACAGCAAAAATGCCCGACCTGGTTAATGGTGAAGTTGTTTATCTTTGGAACCCTATAGATAAGGGAACGGATTCAACTTACGTTAAGGATAAAAGTTTCTCTTTTTCAAAGCCGATGAGGGGAGGTGGCTCCACATTTATTTTAGCATCTGGTAAGGATGTTGAAAAGACTGGATTAGGAATAGTAATGTACCTGGAAGCTGGAAAAATGAATATACAGGGAAATGGAACCGGATTTAAAGATGCAACGATGACCGGAGATGCTTTTGTTTCCGAATGGGTGGCTTTGGAGAAAGGCATGAAAGAAACTTATGATAATATCAGCAAAATTGATGAGCTGTCACTGGAATATGATGAAGCAAAGAAACTGGGTGATGAAGCTGCGACAAAATCAATTGGTGCCCAAATTTCCTTGTTGAGACAAAAGGTGATTACTACAGGGAAAAACTGGTTGGATAACCACCTCAGCTGGGGCTCTTCTGCCTACCTGGTTAATGCGGTGCTGTCTCAGATGCTGTCGGAAGAGGAGAAGCTGGACTACCTGAATAAATTTACCGGAAATGCAAAAAACCAGATCACTACAGCAATGCTTTCCAGTTTTACCGGTTCTACAGAACAATGGATGGATAAGCAGGCCCCGGGGTTTGTTCAGCCTGATGTAAATGGCAAGACGTTGAGCCTGGAAGATTTCAAAGGTAAATACGTATTGGTTGATTTCTGGGCGAGCTGGTGTACACCCTGCCGTGTGGAAATTCCGGAATTAAAGTCGGTGTATGAAAAGTATAAAGACAAAAATTTCACCATATTGAGTATTTCACTGGATAAAGATAAAGAGAAATGGATGAGTGCATTGACCCATGAGCAAATGACATGGCCGCAACTGTCAGATTTAAAGGGAGATCAGAACAGTGCCGCTAAAGCTTATAAAGTACTGGGCATTCCTGCTAACTTCCTGATCGATCCAAATGGAAAAATTATCGCGGTAGGTATAAGGGATTATATTCCAGGCAATAAAACCCTGGATAAATTTTTAAGTAAACTGATCAAATAACCAACGCTCTCCATAACTAAACCAAACATATGAATCATTTTTATCGGACAATTAGCCTTCTGATTTACGGCCTGTTGTTCATGACCTATCTGCAGCCTGCGGTAGCACAGCAGAAAAAGGAGGACAAGGTAACGATCAATATCCGTAATGGTACGCTCGAGGAGATCATACAGGCAGTAATGAAGCAAACTGCAGTTAAGATTGTATACAACCAGGAACTGGTCCAAAAAAGTCCGAGACAGAGTTTCTCGGCAAAAGCAGAACCACTTAAAGTGCTGATGAAGCGTTTGTTAAAAGGTTCACAGCTTACTTTTGTAGTCCTCGACAATGTGATGGTAATTGGCCCAAAAGAGGAATCGGACGAGGAACCTAAAATAAACAATATCATTAAGGGGATGGTTACCGATGAGAAAGGAAATCCCTTGTTCCTGGTTACTGTAAATGTAACAGGTACCCCAAGTAATACGATTAGTAATGAGGAAGGAAAATTCAGCATTGATTTGCCGGAAGGCAAAAGCCTCACTTTTTCTTCTGTAGGTTTTCAAAAGAAAATAATCAAGCCTGTTCCCGGAGAACCACTTATGGTTAAGCTCACTACCGAATTAAAGGAGATGGAGGAACTTGTGGTTACGGGATACCAACAGATAAACAAACGTTTATCGGCAAGTTCCACAGTTACCCTGCAGGGCAAAGACATCAAGGACCCTGGAGCAACCAATATAGTGAGTATGCTGCAGGGAAAAGTGGCGGGATTATCCGTTGTGAAAAATTCGGGAAGTCCGAACGCCATTCCTTCCATGCGGATGCGTGGAACTTCTACATTGCTTGGTAATGCAAACCCTATTATCGTTGTAGACGGGGTGATCCGGGAAAACCCAAATGAGATCAATCCGGATAACCTGCTAGGAATTGAACCCAGCCCGCGTGATGCGGTTATAATGAAAACTGGCATTCTGGCCAAAGGTAGCCTGACAGGAAATGCCATTACCGGTCTTAACGTTAATGATGTGGAAAGTATTACCTTTTTGAAAGATGCTTCCGCTACAGCCATATATGGTACCAGGGCTGCAAATGGCGTAATTGTAATTACTACCAAAAAGGGAAAAAACGGAGCAATGGCAATTAACTATAACAGTAATTTCGGGACTTCACGTAAACCAAACTATGGCCGGCTGCAATTGATGAATTCGCAGCAGCGGGTAAGATTTTCACGTGAAATGTATGAAGATGGTTATGTTTATAAGACTGTGCCAGTCAAAATGGGATATGAAGGAAGCCTGCTGGACCTGTTCAACCGAAAGATCTCCGAAACTGAGTTCCGCAAAGAGGTTGCAGCACTGGAAAGTATGAATACAGACTGGTTCGATCTATTGTTCAGAAATACTTTTAATGTAGGGCAGCACATCAGCTTTTCAGGAGGAAATGAAAAAACCAATTACTACTCATCTCTATCTTACAACGACAATAAAGGTACGGCCAAACTCGACGATCTGAAAGAAGGGAGTGCAGCTTTAGACCTCAGTACTGAACTGAGCAAAAGATTAAAGTTTGGGCTCAAATTAAATGGGAGCTATAGGGTTTCCAATGGATATTTTGGAATAAACCCGCTTGATTATGCACTTAAAACCAGCAGGGCTATTTCTCCATCGCTAACTTACCCTGTTGTAGAAGATCTTACACCTGAAATACCCGGAGCTTCGATTGACTATAATTTTCTGCACGAAGTGCAACAAACAGCTAGCCAGGTAAAGGATACCAAACTGAATGTAGCTTTAGATTTAAGTTACCAGTTGATGCAGGGCTTAAAGTTAAGTGCACTTGCCGCCGGATCAATTAATACTTTAAATGCTACCCAATCTGCTACAGAGTTCAGTTATTATGTAGGCTCCTTACGTGGGTATAATTATGGTACAGTGGCCCCCGGAGGCCCCGAAGAACAGTTCTCCGCCATTCCCTTCGGAGGAGTGTTATTTCCTTCAACATCTTCGGTATATACCTATAACATCCGGAATATGGCCGAATTTAACCGGAACATTTTTTCTACCGAAGATCAACTGAATGTAATTGCAGGTATGGAAATCAGGTCGGTACATAATGAGGGACTGGATAACTTAATACCGGGTTATTTCAGAGATCGGGGGGAAGGTTTTTATCTTTCCAGGAATAGTTTAGACTTGTTAAGTCCTAAAAGAACAAATACAATAGACAATGCGCTGTCCCTTTTCAGTACAGCGACTTACAGTTATGCTGGAAAATACATTCTGAACGGAAACATGAGAACTGACGCTTCCAATCGTTTTGGTCAGTATGCCAACCAGCGTTTTCTTCCGATCTGGAGTATTGCCGGACGTTGGAATGCCGGTTCCGAAAAATGGCTGCAAGGCAATAAAATCGTTAACGACCTCTACCTGAAAGCATCCTATGGTTTTCAGGGTAATGTGATTAGAACTGTAGGTCCTGATTTGATCCTGATGGCAAATGATGGAACTGCGGCAATGAACGATGTGGCCAAAGAATTTTATCTTAAGATCAAGTCCATGCCCTATCCCGACCTGAAATGGGAAAAGACAAAAAGTGTGAACCTGGAACTGGGGGGATCACTCTTCAATTCTTTCCTGAATTTTAACCTTGGGTATTATCGTAAACAGACTTCTGATGCCATTGTTTCCAGGTTTATCCCGGTTGAATATGGGGTAACAAAGATGCTGGTGAACGGCGGTAACATCATGAACCATGGTTACGAATTGCAACTGGGACTTAACCTGATCAACACTGAAAACCTGAGTTGGACAATGTCAGTTAACGGAGCAAAGAATTTCAATGTGTTGCAAAAAGGAACATTGGAAGCTACCCAAACCAGGGTGATGGATTACGTTAATGGAAATATATTTGTTGAAAACCAGCCGGTAGGCACCATTTATGCTTTTTCTTTTAAAGGCTTGAACCCCGAAAATGGTTTTCCAATGTTTCATGGTACAGATGATGAAGGAGATAAAAGAGACAGACCTTCATTTATTGATTACCTGAAACCGGTTGGTACCAGGAATGCAAAAATTAATGGAGGACTGAATACAAATATCAGCTACAAAGCTTTTTCAGTGGGGGCGTCTTTTGCCTTCCGTCTAGGCTCTGTAAAATTCAGAAACCCGGTTTACGATCCTACAAGTTTAACCATGCCGGGACCGGCAGAAAATTTACCGGTAATTTTAGCAGAACGCTGGCGTAAACCCGGCGATGAGCTTTATACAGATATTCCTGCTTTCCCAAGGGAGCAAAATAGATCTCTGGGAGGATATGTGTATTTGAAAAATTATACCAGTATGAGCCGTTATGAGATGTATACTTATTCTGATGTCAATGTGGTTTCTGGTAGTTTTCTTAGATGCAATACCGTCGATTTATCATATAGGTTCAATGAGGGGCTGCTAAAACGCATCAGATTGAAACAGGCATCCGTTTCCGGAGGCATTTCCAACCTGTTTACAATAGCAGATAAAAAGTTAAGGGGGCAGGACCCCGAAATTGATGGGGTAGGAACTACAGCTTTACCTATTCCCAAAATCTTTACCCTGGGTTTAAACGTCACATTTTAAATAAAGAAAAATGAAAAGAAACATACTCCTGTTGCTCCTTCTTTCAGCAATTTTACCGGTTTCCTCCTGTAAGAAATTTCTTGAGGAACAGTCACAAACCGATATCATTCCAAAATCGGCTTCTTCGTTAAACGAATTGCTGATCGGTGCCGCCTATACCAGCAATGGTGGGGTTGACGCTACTTTACGTCTTATAGACGACAATATTGCTGAGGATAAATTTTTCCTGACCAATGAAATGTTTCCGGCATATACCTGGCAGCCGCAAACTGTGGGTAAATCCGAGAGAGTTGCCGGATCAGTTATCTGGTTAAGTTTATATCCAATGATCCTGGGCTGTAATTCGGTACTGCAATATGCACCCAAGGTAACAGGAACAACTGCGGAAATAGAAAATGTGGAAGGACAGGCTTACCTTTTGCGTGCATATTACTATTTCCAGTTGGTTAATCTTTATGGAAAACCTTATAGTGACCGGCTTTCAAACCCTTCCGCTGATCTGGCTGTGCCGCTAATGCTTTCGGCAGACCTTTCTTTTGAAGGTAAAAGAAGAAATACAGTAGCCGAAGTATATCAGCAGATATTGCAGGACCTGGATAAAGGGATTGTATTGCTGGAACGTAACGGAAAAAACAACAATGTTTTCCGCATTAACCACATTGCCGGTTACCTGCTCGCCTCACGCGTCCATTTGCAGATGGGCAACTGGCAAAAAGCAATTGATGCCGCTAATGAAGTGTTGAACCGTAAATCGGAATTGATGGACCTGCCAAACTGGGGTACTCCCGACCAAAACAATAAACCTATTATTGACCGCGAGAACATAGAAAGTATCTGGATATATGGTCCACCGTATTCGGTGGCATTTCCGAGTAATTCAGAAAATCTGAATTATAGACTGTCTGAGAATCTGCTTTCCGGTTTTGAGAATGGGGATTTGAGAACCAGTGTCTACATTAAAGACCGGAGATCAATTAAACGTCCTGTCCTGGGTATTATCAAAGTGGCACAATCGTTCAGAGTAGCTGAGGCATTGCTGAACAGGGCAGAAGCTTATGCCCAGCTGAACAAACTTGGGCAGGCAGGAAATGGACAACTTGCATTGAACGATCTGAATACCTTAAGAAAAAAGAGGTTCAGGCCGGATGCTTACCATGATCTGGTAGCTACTGATGCCGAGGATCTGCTAAAGAAGTGTTTTGACGAAAAGCGCAGAGAGTTGTTTGATGAGGATTGCCACAGATGGTTCGACCTGCGCCGCACCGGTATGCCTGCAATTAATCATGTTTATTACGAGAACAATGTGCAGACTGCTGTTTACACACTTCAGGAACGGGACCCGGCTTATGTACTTCAAATTCCAAGGGTTGCAATGGAACGGAACCCAAATTTAACCCCTAATCCCGAGCCGGCCCCACGTACAGGGCATTAATCTGATCGATATGAAACCAAGAATATTATTATACCCACTTTTTATTTTACTGCTGTCTGTAGTTATGGGATGCAGTAAAGAGGCCGATATTAAGCCTGATGAACTGAAGCCGACATTCAGCTTACCGCAGGGAAATCATCCTTATGATAAACAGATCCTGGATTTTTACAATACTTATGGTTGTTACATGCTTTATAAATTCAGTGAGCAGGATTTTAACTGGAATGTCACCGGTACTATACCTTATGTAGCAGATCAGGGCGACGAAAATTATATTGGACAATCACTGGAAGCACTGGACAAACACTTATTCAGCTTTTATCCGGCAAACTTCCTGAAAGTTGCACTGCCATATGAAATTATCCTTTCCTCCCGGATCAGGGAGGTTGATCTCTTCCTGGATACATTGGACAATCCCATCAACAGTGTAGCTACCTTCAGACATTTTGCTTTTGGCAGGGCAGGGAGCAGTCTGGAAACCATGACAGCAGATGAACTGAAGGTCATGAAAAGTGATTTGCATAAGGCATTCTGGAGCCAGGCTGTTGGCTTTGATAGAATTCCCATGCCTCCGGCTTTCCTAAAGACTACCAATTATATTGATGTTTATTCCTGGAACAAAGAGCAATATGGTGTTTTCATGGGCGAATACGATGACTCTGCCTCTGCTTATTACGATTTTGTAAGTTTTATTGAAGTGATAGCATCTAAAACTTTGCAAGAGCTTGAGCAGAGTCTGTTTCTACCGCAGAATGACCCCAAAGGAAAGTACAGGCTGAAATACAATATCATTGTGAATTACTACAAACAGGCCTATAGTGTCGATCTGCAGGCCATCGTTAAATAGATCAGTATGAAAAAAGTAGTTTTATGTTTTTTGCTGGCATTACCCTTCACAGGGTTTTGTCAGCAACATAAATATCTGATTAAAGCCAGGTTTGATCATATCTCACCGAAGGCAAAAGCCTATCTGATTTATCAGGTTGATAATATGATGGTAATAGATTCCTGCCGGGTAAAGGGTGGGACATTTACATTTTCAGGTGTGATAAAAGAACCGCTACAGTGTACGCTCGTGCTTGGCCATGGGGGAAAACTCAATGAAGCAGGAGATGTAGATTCACAGTCTGTATATCTGGAGGCCGGGAGTATACAGGTTGAAGGGGAAAATGCCCTGGCTAAAGCCAAAGTATGGGGAACACCGCTAAATCTGGATAACCAGGAAAAGCAGAAGCTGATAAAAAGTATAAAAGGCTTGGGTACAGTTGAGGAACCAATACTCATGTCCGGATTTGTGCGCAGGCACCCTGCATCAAGGGTAAGTTTAGACTGGATGGTAGAAATAGGCGGAAGAGATAACCTGGTTATCGAGAGTTATCCTGAATTATCAGAAGCACTGAAACAAACAAAAGCAGGAAAGGAACTGGGGCATGCTATAAAAACTTCGCTGTCCATCCGCGCGGGCAAACCTGCACCCGATTTTGCGCTGCCCGATCAGAACGGGCGTTTAATACGGCTTTCCGATTTCAGAGGGAAATATGTATTACTTGATTTCTGGGCCAGCTGGTGTAAACCCTGCCGTGCCCTGCAACCTAAATTGAAGGCACTTTATGATGCTTTAAATGCTACAGGAAAATTTGTAATACTTGCAATTTCATTAGATAAGGACAAAGCAGCCTGGCTAAAAGCCATCCAAGAAGATAAGGTACCATGGCTGCAGGTTGCAGATTTAGGTAAGGCCCAAAACCAGGCCGCAGTATTATACGATGTAAATCTGATCCCCGCCAGTTTTTTGATTGGCCCCGATGGGGTGATACTAAACTCAGAGCACAAAGCTGCGTTAATGAGAGATAAAATATTGCCATCAAATGTGAAAAACGATGATGCAGGAGATATTGTGCCTTTGTCGGACCTCAATTATAGTTATACATTGAAGGCCCTGGAAAAAGAAAACCTGAGTGCTGCCGGTTTTAAAGAAGAATTTGAAAAATTAAACAGCATACTGGAAACAGACATAGGCGAACGGGCATTGGCAAATGACATTGGCAAACTGGACATCGAGAAAGACAGTATTGCATTACGTGAAATGTTATCAACCAGGGGTGTGTCGCTTCATAAACAAAAACTAAAAATGAAGCAAGCTTTCATTGCAGCCCATCCGGATTCTTTCATGAGCCTGTTTCAATTGAACCAGCTTGATTGTATGTACTCGGCAGATAGTTACGCTGTGGCTTACGAAGCCTTGTCTGGAAGGTTAAAGAACACCACTTTAGGTTCAGCTATACGAGAAAGAATTGTAAGGATGAAGGTAACGCCTACGGGAACGGAGGCGATTGATTTTATCCGCAAAGATCAATATGGTAAAACGGTAAAGCTGAGCGATTACCGGGGGAAATTGGTTTTGCTGGATTTCTGGGGAAGCTGGTGTGTGCCTTGCCGGCAAACCCACCCTCATTTAAAGGAATTATATGCGAAGTATAAATCCAAAGGTCTGGAAATCGTTGCCGTGGCGAACGAAAAGAACAGGGATCCGGAAAAAGCAAAACAAGCCTGGCTTGCCGCGATAAAAAAGGATGACATCAATTGGGTACATGTACGGAATGATGAAGGTACGGGGGAACCGGATATTGTAAGAGCATACGGAATCAATGGCTATCCCACAAAGTTGCTGCTCGACCAAAACGGAAAAATCCTGATGAGGGTATCAACAGGATTGAGCGATGAGATGGATGTATTGATTAAACAATTGTTAGATAAATAAATGATTAAAAGGGCTTCATAATTAAATTGATGTTATGTTGCCCTTTATATTTAACATTCAATGTCTTTGAAATTCCTGCAACGCTTCCTTTAAATTTTCCTTCAATGCTAACCAGGGTACTGTCCAGCTTCAAGCCGTGTGCGGAAAGGTATGCGAGATCTATCTTGAGATAGGTTGGAACTTTAAATTCTGAATGGGCAGGAACAAAAAATGAAGTGTCGATTTGTGCTTTGCCCAGCTTCAAGGTGTCAAGGTAAATAACAGCTTCGCCACCTTTAAAGGTGAAACCAAAATTGTTGTGGTTGTAACAGGTGGCCTTGGTCCGAATGGTTGGTTTGTTTCCATCCCATTTGAGCACCTCAACATCGAGGTTGCCAGGCATTCTGAATTCAGGAGTCTTAAATGGACTGCAACCTAGTAGTAGCACACAGCTTACCAGTGTCAGCTTAAGTTGATTGAACATGTTTTTTATAATTGATTATAAGATTATAAAGTATAGGCATAGCTAATCGCAAAAAGGGTGAAAAAAAATAAAAATAATTTCATTCACCCTTTTTTGATATCCGGTCGCCTTTTTATTAAACCAATACTTAATAAACCATGAGAAGAATTCTAATATCGTTGTGTATGCTCCCGCTGGTAGCTTTTACCCAGGAGAAATTTACATTGAAAGGCCAGCTTAGGCCTATTCCGGTTCCAGCTAAAGCTTTTCTGTATTATACCATAAATGGTGTCACCAAAATTGATTCTATAAATATACAGGCGGGTAGTTTTAGTTTTAAGGGTACCCTTACAGAAGTAGCCCAGGCATATCTTAAAATTAAACGCTATCCCGGACCAGGTTCTTCAGTTAAGCGGACGCCTTCTGACCTGCTGGATTTTTACCTGGAGCCTGGGACAACCAATCTAAGCTCAAAAAACGACTCTGTAAGTGGGGCAGTGATAAAAGGGTCTGTTGTTAACAATGATGTCGCAAATTGTAAAGCCCTGGCAGAGCAGATCAGGGGGCGAGGTAATGCAATTGTTGCAGCGTATAAATCCGGAACCCCAGAACAACAAAAAGATAGCACATATACCGCCGGCTTTAATGCCAGGCTGAAAATACTGGATGATGAGATCCAGAAGATCCATCCAAATTTCATGCACAATAACCGCGATGCTTATTATAGCCTTATTTTGTATAAAAACCTGGTGAAAATAGAAAAAGATCCTGCTTATGCCGCTAATGAATTTGACCGATTCTCTGCGCGCTTAAAAGCAAGCCCCTTGGGCAGGAGGATACAGGCTGACATTCATTCAGCAAAAATGCTCGCTCTCGGACAACCTGCTCCGGCTTTTACACAAAACGATGTAAATGGCAATCCGGTACAGTTGGCTAATTTTAGGGGTAAATATGTGCTGCTGGATTTCTGGGCCTCCTGGTGTGGGCCATGCAGAAAGGAAAATCCTAACGTGCTGAAAGTATATGAGAAATACAAAAATAAAAACTTTACGGTACTTGGCCTTTCTTTAGACAATGCAGGCCAGCGAGCAGCTTGGTTGCAGGCAATTAAAGAGGATGGTCTCTGTTGGACACAACTGTCAGATCTTAAAGGGGGAGAGAATGAAGTCGCGCAGCTATATCGGGTAAAAACCATCCCAAGCAATTTTCTCGTTGGCCCTGATGGCAGGATCCTGGCAAAGAATCTTCGTGGAGATGACCTGGAACGTGAAATTTCGAAATTACTGGACAATACAAATCCCAGTAAATAACTACTATTATTTATAAAGGAACACCAACTGTATGTGAATGGCTACCTATTCTAAAATACATGCATTATATGCTGAAAGAATGTACTTTCTTGTCGCAGCAGATTGGAGTATTGTACATTCGATCAGTTATAATGTCCATTCCTTAGTAAGTGGTTTATTGGTTATTTCGTTTTCAAAACCAATAAACTTTAGATTATAATGTAATGCGTGAAAAATTTAGAAAAAAAGATGGATTTGATGCTCAACGTGTAATCGTGCTACCCAAGAAAGTGTTAAAAGTGTGTGAAAGCCATGTTTTGTTGGAAAAATTGTATTTAACAGATATTGGTTTTTATCCAAAAGCGAAATTTCACTATCGGGAAAGAAGTAAAGGGATATCACAAAATATATTGATTTATTGTATAGACGGTAAAGGCTGGGTTTCCTTGCATGAAGGGAAAGTGGAAGTCACCAAAGGTCAGTTTCTAATCCTTCCACGTGATGAACCTCATGTTTATGGTGCGGATGAAGAGTCTCCCTGGTCTATTTTCTGGATACATTTTACAGGAACGCTATCCAGTCATTTGGTCCATAATCTAAAAGAAAACAATAATATTCTTTCACAAACGATATTTTATGACGAGAGAAGGATTGAGACATTTAATAACATCTATAAAACACTTGCCGCCGGGTACAGTCTGGATAAGCTGAATTATGCGACAATGCAATTATGGAGCTTTTTGTCAAGCTTTTGTTATCCAAAATTATTTGCAGGTGAGGAAATCAAAGGGGACGAAATTGACAGGGCCATACAGTATATGCAAGGTAATATATGTAAAAGTATTACACTTCGTGAAATGGCTACTGATCTGAATCGGTCCCCCTCTCATTTTTCGGCTCTTTTTAAGAAGAAAACCGGTTATCCGCCACTTGAGTATTTTAACCACATTAAGATGCAAAAGGCCTGCCAGCAGCTGGCATTTACAGATATCCAAATCAAGGAACTGAGTTGGCAACTTGGTTATAAGGACCAGTTCTATTTTTCCAGGGTATTTCACAAATTTATGGGACAGTCGCCTGTCGAATACCGGAAACGAAAGAAATTCTGATCTGTTCTTTTTTAGCTCATATTAAAAGAACACCAACCGTATGTGAACAGCCGTTTACTATTCTAAAATACATGGATTATATGCTGAAACCATGCACTTTCTTATTGTAGCAGATTGGAGTATTGTACATCCGATCAGTCATTATGTCCATTCTTTAGTAAGCGGTTTATTGGTTATTTAGTTTCCAAAACCAATAAACCAATAAACCAATATGCATGCTAAAAAATCAAACTTAAGAATCGTATTCAATTTGCCTCTTGCCAGGTGTTTGTCACTTCGCACAGATGCCTTGTATCATGGGGAACTCAGGCAAAATCTAATGATAGAAAAATAAAATATAGCGCCTGAATAAAGCGAAACAGAACTACGATAAAAGGGGATAAACCAAACTAAAACTAAATAAATTATGAATGAAAATATCTTTTGTTACTTAAGAGTGAAATACCTGTTTTGTGTTATTTTACTGGGTATCAGTATGCAAAATGCTTTTTCACAAGTGAAAAGTCTTGCTGTCAAAGGAAGGGTAAAAGATACCAATGGACTGGGATTGCCAGGTGTTAGTGTGAAGTTGAAAAACACCAATAGTGGGACAACTACTGACCTTGATGGTAATTATACCATCAAATCACCTGGTAGGGGTATTCTTGTTTTCTCTTTTTTAGGTTATGTGAAAAAGGAAGTAGAGATTAATGGACTCGAAAAGATTGATGTTGTGTTGTCTGAAGATAAGAGTGAACTGAATGAAGTCGTGGTCGTGGCCTATGGACAGCAGAAAAAAGAGAGCATGGTCAGTTCCATTACTGCCATTAATCCTAAAGAATTGAAAGGGCCGACAAGTAACCTGACAACAATGTTAGCTGGTAGGTTATCGGGAGTTGTTGCTTATCAGAGAAGCGGAGAGCCGGGGGCGGATAACGCACAGTTTTTTATCCGCGGAATCACCACATTCGGAAGTGGAAAAGTAGATCCATTGATCCTGATTGATGGTATGGAGTCTACTTCAAATGCCCTGGCCAGGTTGCAGCCAGATGATATCTCCGGGTTTTCTGTATTAAAGGATGCCGCGGCATCTTCACTTTATGGGGCAAGGGGTGCTAACGGTGTTGTGCTGGTGACCACCAAGTCTGGTGCCGACGGAAAAACCAAGTTTAACGTCCGTGCTGAGAATTCTCTATCGTCGAATACACAAAATTTCAAACTGGCCGATAATATTACTTACATGAAACTGGCAAACGAAGCGGTATTGACCAGGGACCGGCTTGGAGAATTGCCTTACCAGCAGAACCAGATCGATCGGACTATTGCTGGCGAGAATCCTCTACTTTATCCTAATAACGACTGGATTGGTTTATTAATTAAGGACTATACGCTTAATCAAAGATTTAATATGAATATGAGCGGTGGCGGGAAAAATGCACAATATTATATTTCAGGTACTTATAATCTGGATAACGGCGTATTAAAGTCTGAACATGGTAATAAATTTGACAACAATATTAAACTGAAAAGCTATGAAGTCCGTTCAAATGTAAATGTTAAACTGACTCCTACTACAGAGGGAATTGTACGGACCTCTGGAAGCTTTGATGATTTTCAGGGGCCGATAGGTGGAGGGGGAAATATATTTCAGGGTGCTATAGCAGCAAATCCGGTAAAGTTCCCTGCTGTTTTTTCCGCGTCGGACCTGCCATATGTGGAACATCCCTTATTTGGAAATGCAAAAATTAGTGAAAGAGGCGATGCAGTGTACTTTAATCCCTATGCCGAAATGGTTTCAGGATTCCAGCAATCAAATGCATCCACATTAAACGTACAGCTTGAAATTAAGCAGGATTTCAAATTCCTTACACCTGGCCTAACCGCAAGGGTAATGGCCTATACGCAACGATATTCTTTCTTCGATGTAAGCAGAAGATACAATCCTTTCTATTACCGGGCAAACGCAACCACTGCTGCAGGCGACAAATATAACCTGGAGTTGTTAAATGAGAAAAATGCAACGGAGTATTTAAATTATTCGGAAGGGGGAAAGACTTTAAATACAGTATCTTATCTGGAGGCAGCGGTTAACTATAACCGCACTTTTTCAGAAAAACACAGCGTTGGAGCACTTTTAGTTACCCAAATGCGAAATTATCTTACTGGCAATGCCGGTAATCTCCAGTCCTCACTTCCATTCCGGAACCAGGGCGTATCCGGAAGATTTACTTATGGTTATGATAACCGGTACCTGCTTGAAGCGAATTTTGGGTTGAACGGTTCTGAGCGGTTTGCTAAAAATAACCGTTACGGGTTTTTCCCTTCTATTGGGGTAGCATGGAATGCATCCAATGAAAAGTTTTTTGACCCGTTGAAAAATGTAGTCTCAAGATTAAAATTCAGGGCGACTTATGGATTGGTTGGTAATGACCAGATTGGTAATACCAACGATCGTTTCTTTTACTTATCGAATGTTAATCTGAAGGATGGAGGGCGTGGATCTTCTTTTGGAACAATTTATAGCTATAGCAAAGAAGGAGTGTCGATTTCCAGGTATTCCAATGACTTGATTACCTGGGAAGAAGCTAAAACGGTTAATCTTGGTATGGACTTGAGCCTGTTCAACAGCATGAATATTATTTTAGATGTTTATAAACAACGCCGGAATAATATTTTAATGAACAGGACATATGTTCCTACAACGATGGGACTTTCGGCAGGCATACAGGCAAATGTCGGCGAAGCCCAAGGTCAGGGCGTTGATCTTTCCGTAGATTACAATAAAAATTTTGGGAATATGTGGGTTCAGGCGAGAGGAACATTTACCTACGCAACCAGTAAATTAATTGTCAATGAAGAACCCAATTACCCTTCAAATTTAGCTTACCTATCCAGAGTAGGGAATTCTCTTAGCCAGAATTATGGATTAATTGCTGAAAGGCTATTTGTGGATGATGAAGAAGTGAAAAATTCTCCGGTTCAGAGCTTCGGTGAGGTAATGGGCGGGGACATTAAATACCGGGATATAAACGGAGACGGGATCATCTCTTCTCTGGATTATGTTCCGCTAGGTTTGCCTTCAACTCCAGAAATAATTTATGGATTTGGATTGTCCTTCGGTTATAAAAAGTTCGACATCAGTGGCTTTTTTCAGGGCTCTGCCAGGTCTTCCTTCTGGATTGATCCAGACAAAATCAGTCCATTTGTTTTAAACGGGGCCTATCAGCACGGTCTTTTAAAAGCGGTAGCTGAAGATCACTGGTCTGAAGAAAAAAGAGACCTTTATGCCTTTTGGCCGCGCTTAAGTCCAAATCTAAACAGGAATAACCTCCAGCCTTCCAGCTGGTGGATGCGTAATGGTTCCTTTTTGCGGTTAAAAACTGTTGAATTGGGTTATAATCTTTCGGGCAAGTCACTAAGTAAAATCGGATTAGGGGCAATCAGACTTTATTGTAATGCCAGTAACTTATTCGTTAAAAGTAGTTTCGACCTGTGGGACCCGGAGATGGGAGGCAATGGTCTGAAGTATCCTGTTCAAAAGGTTTTCAATTTCGGACTAAATGTACAATTCTAACTCAAATAAGAAATTCGATATGAAAAGATATACTATTCGTTTAACCTTTTCGGCAGTATTGCTGATGCTAATAATCAACTCCTGTAAGAAGGGATTTCTGGATGTGGTTCCAGACAATGTATCTACTATAGATCATGCTTTTTCCAATCGAAATGAAGCAGAAAAGTTTTTGTTCACTTGTTACGATGGCTTGCCAAGGGAAGGACATCCGGAAATGAACGCGGGTATGAATACTGGTGATGAGCTATGGATTTACTGGCCAATGCCTACCGGCGAGGACTATTCAAGCTTATCTCCTTATAACATTGCCAGAGGTCTTCAGAATAAAGATGAACCGGAACTGAATTACTGGGATGGCTATGATGGAAGGTCTATGTGGCACGGGATCCGGAACTGTAACATATTTCTTGAAAATATTGATAAGGTTAGAGATCTGGAGCCCTATATGAAGGACCGCTGGGTAGCTGAAGCCAAATTTTTGAAAGCCTATTTTCATTGGTATTTATTCAGAATGTACGGACCTATTCCTATTGTAGATAAGAATTTGCCAATTTCTGCTTCACCAGATGAAGTAAAAGTAAGTAGGCAACCTGTAGATTCTGTGGTAAATTATATCGTTAACCTGTTAGATCAGGCAGCAGCTGGAGAGGGAAGTGTCGGATTGCCGGAAAAGATCCTGAATTTAAGTACGGAACTGGGAAGAATTACCAAACCAACGGCGCTGGCCATAAAAGCGAGAGTACTGGTAACAGCTGCCAGTCCTTTGTTTAACGGGAATCCGGATTTTGGTAATTTGAGGAATCCTAATGGAAATACACTGTTCAATCCCACCTATGATCAGAAAAAATGGGAAAGGGCAGCCGAAGCATGTAAAAAAGCAATTCTTGCTGCAAAAAGTGCTGGCGCAGATCTGTACCGTTTTAATTCCTCTACCACTTCAGTGGATGAGGCTACGAAAATAGAAATGGGTATCCGGAATGCTGTATGTGAAAAGTGGAATACGGAATTGATCTGGGGCACAACTACCAAACCAAATGATACCTGGACTCTGCAATTGTACGCGAGCCCACAGTTAGAATCAAGTGTTGCCAATTCCGGCTTAAAGGGACAGCTTGCGCCGACTTTAAAAATGGCCGAGTTGTTTTATACTGAAAATGGCGTGCCCATCACGGAAGATAAAACCTGGGACTATGCGAATAGGTTCCAGCTTAGAACGAGTACTGCAGCTGATGTCGGTATACAAAATGGTTACCAGTCTGTAGGACTACATTTCGATAGAGAGCCCCGTTTTTATGCGGATATGGCATTTGATGGTTCTACATGGTTTATGAAAAATGGAAATTTTAACATTCAAAGTAAATCAGGACAATATTCAGGAAAGAAACAAAGCCGCATATATTCTGTAACAGGCTATTACACCAAGAAACTGGTAAACTGGGAAATGGTGGCAAGTGCAACAAACATAACCGTAGAGCGCTACCCCTGGCCGGTAATGCGATTGGGGGATCTTTATTTGCTTTATGCTGAGGCACTAAATGAAACAGATAACAAACCACTTGCATTGGAGTACATCAACCTGATCAGGGACCGCGCAGGGCTTAAATCTGTTGAAAGCTCATGGACGAACTTTTCAAAAAATCCTGGTAAATACGCAGATAAGAATGGTTTGCGAGATATTATACAGCAGGAACGTTTAATTGAAATGGCCTTTGAGGGCAGTCGTTTCTGGGATTTAAGACGCTGGAAAAAAGCGGGAGAATTATTAAATCAACCTATTTATGGCTGGGATGTGATCCGGTCTAACTATTCGGATTACAACCGAAGGGTGTTGTTGTTCAATCAAAGCTTTAACAGTCCCAGAGATTATTTCTGGCCTATAAAAGACAATAGTATAACCGTAAATCCTAACCTGGTTCAAAATAGCGGCTGGTAGTAATGACCACAGAAAATTTAATACTTAATCATCGAAAAAGAACGAAAATGAAACGATTAATATATGTGTTATGTGCGGGATTGTTATTCGTAGGAACGAGTGAATCCTGCAAGGAAACCGAAACAGGAACAATTGATAAAAACGATCATCAGGCTCCCGGTCAGCTTAGTAATGCACAGGTTGAAAACTTAAACGGGGCCGCAAAAATAACTTACAGTCTGCCAAATGATAAGGATTTATTGTATGTAAGGGCTGAATATACCAGCAAGCAAGGAGTAGTTCGTGAAACAAAAGTTACCAGGTACCTGGATAATGTGACCTTAGAAGGTTTCGGAGACACTGACGTTTACGAAGCAAAACTATATGCAGTGGATAAGAGTGAGAATGAATCTGCCCCCTTAATTGTAAAAGTACACCCAAAAACACCTCCTTTTGAACTTGTTCAGGATCAGCTTGTAGCTAATGCCGCTTTTGGTGGGCTGGACGTAGCCTATCAGAATGAAACAGAATCCGATTTAGCTATCGTGATCTTAACAAATGATAAACTGGGCAATTTCGTGCCAGTCAGGACGCTGAATACGAAGTCTAAAACAGGAAGTTTTGGCGCAAGGGATCTTCCTGCGGTAGAAACCAGGTTCGGACTGTTGGTGAGAGATCGTTGGGGAAATTTATCAGATACCACCTATGTAACCCTAACACCACTTTATGAAACGAGGCTGGACAGGACAAAAATGGTAGAATCGAACATTCACGGTACCGATGCGAAAAATTATCCTGGAAATGAAGTAAAATATCTTTTTGATGGTGATGTGAGTAACACTACTGCTTATCATACGATTGATCCCGTTACCATGCCACAGTGGTTTACTTTCGATATGGGGCAAACCGCAAAGTTGAGCCGTTTGGCCTGGTTCATGAGGCCAGGGTGGTTTTATGCACTTCATAATCCAAGAAAGGTTGAAATATGGGGTTCAAATAATCCAAGTCCGGATGGAAGTTTTACAAATTGGGTATTGTTAGCTACTCATGAACAGATTAAGCCGTCAGGCTTACCGGCCGGACAAAATTCCAATGCGGATAATGAGGCAGCCCTTCTTGGTGAAACCGTTACTTTTCCAATTGATGCACCTGCAGTCAGATATATCCGGTTCAAGACATTAAAAAACTGGTCTGATGGTGTTTATGTGAATTTTACAGAGTTGGCCATGTGGGGAAATCCACAGCAATAATCAGTGTAATTATAAGTAACAGAAGAAATTATGAAAACGATAAAATATTTGGCCTGCTTTTTTCTTGTAGTTACGGGCGCATGTATCAGCTCCTGTACAAAGGAAGATGATTATAAAGAAATTACCAAAGACGGAGAGATTTACTATCCCGGTAAGGCAGATAGTGTTGCTGCCAATGGCGGCAACAGCAGGATTCAGTTGCAGATTCATTTGGGAAATGATCCACTGGTAACTAAGGTTAAAGCTTTTTGGAATAACCATGCAGATTCGGTGGTAGGAAATGTAGTAAAAACAACCGGTAACGATGTTGTGGAGCTGTTGATCGATAACCTTAGTCAGGGTACCTATTCCTTTGATGTGTATACTTACACCAGCGATAACGCTAAATCGATCGTTAAAAAAGCAACCGGGATGGCATATGGTGATAATTACCTGAAGGCGCTGACTAACCGTACGATTAAAGCGATTAGTTATGCTCAGGATGGAAGTAAAGTTTTTATAGATTGGAACGAAGCAGCTGACGGGGAGAAGTCTATAGAATTAAAATACACGGATGAAGCAGGGGCCACGCAAACTATGATTGTTCCCGTTGGAACAATGAAAACTGAAGTAACAGGATATAGAAGCGATACTAAGCTTACCTACCGGTCAATATATCTTCCGGAACCTCATGCAATTGATGAATTCTCTATAGGATACACCGAAGTAGCACTCCCTTTATTTGAGCGGCAGCTCAGCAAATCAAAATTCAGTCAATATGTGCTGCCAACAGACGCAAGGGATGCCTGGGGCTGGCTGATGTCTTACCTTTGGAACGAAGATTACGGCACGCCGGGTTTTGCCACCACCAATGGGATACCGCAATGGTTTACTTTTGATATGGGAGAATCGGTTTCCATCAGCAGGTTTAAAACCTGGCAGGCTTCGGACAGAATTTACAGGGCCGAGAGTGTGAAAAAATTCGAAATATGGGGCAGCAATAATCCTGCTTCCGACGGATCCTGGACGGGTTGGGAGAAACTCGTTGATTGTCAGTCTGTAAAACCTTCAGGGTTGCCTCTTGGCGAAACGACAGCAGGAGATATCGACTATGCAAAGGCTGGAGAAGAATTTAAATTTCCTGCAGGAACACCCAAGGTTAGATACATTCGGATAAAAGTGCTGGAAACCTGGGGCAATGGCTCATTTATCACCATGGGAGAGCTTAGTTTCTGGACAAGTGATCGAATAACCGAATAATATCAATTTTTAAGCACGTACGACGATAATACAATCCAGAGCAAAAGAAACCAATTTTGCTCTGGAAATTTACACGAAATTCAAACTGGTAAAATATAATGAAATCAACTATGATTAAAAATACGATGACAACACTTTGCTTAGCTCTTGCGGTTCAAGCAACGTTTGGACAAAGTAATGTTACAACATCTAAAATGATTAAGATCGACGGAAATGGTACCGGACGACTTTTTGATGGGGTAGGTGCCGTTAGTGCAGGCTCTTCCTCGAGGTTACTGATTGATTACGCAGATAAATCGAGAAGCGATATATTAGATTACCTCTTCAAACCAAACTTTGGCGCTGGCTTTACTTACCTTAAGACCGAAATTGGTGGGGACGGCAATACTACCTGCGGCTCGGAACCAAGTTTTGCGAGAACAAGGGAAGAAATGCAAAAGCCTCATTACAATAGGGGATTCGAGTACTGGTTAATGCGTGAAGCCGCAAATAGAAATGCGAATATCGAACTCGATGCGCTGGAATGGAGCATGCCCGGATGGTTTAAAGGCATCTGGTCGCAAGACAATGCTGACTATCTGGTGAAGTTTATAGAAGGCGCAAAACATTGGGGGCTTAAGATGAAGTACATTTCTGGTTGCTGGAACGAACGTGATTATAACAGGGACTGGATTGTCAACGTTTTAAGACCAACACTTGATCGAAACGGTTTTAAAGATGTTAAAATAAACGCACCGGAAGGTGCAGGTAAAGCCTGGGAAATCAGTGATTTGCTGGTTAAGGATTCTGTATTTAGGAATACGATTTCATCGATCAGTTACCACTATCCTGATTCCTATATGTGGGGATATAGAGGAGAGGAACCAAATCCCAACTCTGTTTTAACAGAATTGCCATTATGGTCGGGTGAAGATTTTTCATTGCCTGGAGCATCATGGAGAAACACGACATATCTGGCAAAGAACATTTTAAAGTGTTATATCAAATGGAAAATTGTGAAAGTGAACATGTGGTGCCCGATAGCTTCCATGCCTGATATTTCCTGCTTTTCAAATGTTGGAATTATGAAGGGGACTACGCCATGGTCAGGGTATTATGAGGTGTGGCCAACCATTTGGGCAGTAGCACATTTTAACCAGTTTGCCAAACCCGGATGGAAATACTTAGACAGTGGCTGCGGTGAATTAAGTGGTGACGGCGCCTATTGTACCTATAAAAATATGGATGGTAGCAATGACTATAGCATTGTGGTGGTAAGTGGTTCCGAAGCTCAAAAATTAACATTCAATATTGCGGATCTTCCTAAGAACAAGCTCCATGTATGGAAGTCGGACAGCAAAAGCCAGTTTCAGCAACAGGAAGATATTGCTGTAGTCAACGGGGAAATTACGTTATCTGTTGATCCGGAGAGTATTTACACGATTACGACTACAACAGGACAGCAAAAGGGTACACACAGTATCCCTAAAGAGAAAGCTTTCCCAACAAAATACAGTGATAATTTTGATAATTACTCTTTAGAACGAGCACCCCTTTCTCCTAAATACTTTTACGACAATTCAGGTGCTTTTGAGCTTGCTCAATCTGAAGGAAATAATAAATACTTAAGACAGTTGCTCGTAAATGACATCACCCATTGGATTCCAGATGAGTGTGCCTATACTTTTGTTGCGCAAAACACAGAATGGGAGCAGGGGGAAATTTCTTCCGATGTTTTTGTTGAAAATGATGCATTTAATGGAGTTGGCTATGCCGGATTAATTTTGAGAGGCGCCTATGATAAAGTCAATCAATCAAATATTCCGTTCGGTTATCGTTTTAATATCTATAAAGACGGTACCTGGAAACTTCAGACAAAGAAAAATACACTTGCCAGTGGAAATGTAGATGCCAGTAAATGGCATAAACTTAAGCTGACTGGAAAAGGAAACAATATTAAAGGCTATATAGATGGACAGCTAGTTGTTGATGTACAGGACGATACCTATTCAATTGGTGCCGCAGGTTATGTTTCAGGCTTTAATTTTGCCGGGTTCGATAACCTCGTGCTAAACTATACACCGGCTTCAGGTCAATTGCTGTCGGCATGGATGCCTGCTACTTCTCCAATTGATCCGGTAGGCCATAGTCTGATCGGTGCATTTGATGGCAATAGCCTTTCCAAATGGAGCCCGAAAGCTGATGGTACAGAACAGAACCTGGTAGTGGATCTTGGTTCGGTAAAGAAAATCAAAAGATGTGAAACCTTTACGGATTTCGTAGATAAAGGCGTACAATACAAAATTGAGTATTCAACTGACAACGTAAAGTGGTCCGTTTTTGCAGACAAAACCAATAATACAAAAATATCAATTCCGTGTTTTGCAGATCAAGGGAATGCGAAAGCCAGGTGGGTGCGGCTCACACTTTTGCCTGCAAAGGATAAGACGATTGCGGCTATTTATGAATTTAAAGTTTACGGAGATTAATCTCAATCATAAGAATAACTAAAGATTCGAAACAACATATATAATGAAGAGACTGTTAACTGGATTTTGTTTTTGCTATTTCACTTTTTCGAGTGTATTTGCCCAGCAAAAGCCCTTAAAATTGTGGTATAATAAACCAGCGGAAATTTGGGAGGCCACATTGCCGCTGGGCAATGGCAGGTTGGGAATGACGCCAGATGGCGGTGTTTTAAAAGAGAGAATTGTGCTCAACGATATCACTTTGTGGTCTGGAAGTCCACAGGATGCTAACAATTATGAGGCCTATAAAAGCCTTCCTGCTATCAGAGAATTAATTTTGCAGGGTAAAAATGATGAAGCTCAGGCACTGGTAAACAGCAATTTTGTTTGTAAAGGAGAGGGGTCGGCAGGCGAGCGGTGGGGAAAATTTCAAACGATGGGCGCATTGGAAATTGATTTTACTTACAAAGGGGGGCAGCCAGGAAAGCAAGAGGATAGTCAATATCGTCGCGAACTGTTATTAGATCAGGCGACTGCAAACTGTACGTTTACCCGTAACGGTGTAAATTATAAAAGAGAGTACTTTACAAGTTTTGATGATGACGTTAATGTGATCAGGCTAACAGCAGATAAACCCGGGCGACTTAATTGCCAGATTTCTATGAACAGACCTGAACGCTATAGTGTTAAAACAGTGGGCAACGAACTGCAGATGTCCGGTCAGCTCAACAATGGTACTGATGGTAAGGGGATGCGCTATTTAGCAAGGGTGCAGGCAAAATTGAAAGATGGAACTATTCGTCCCGAAAATAATAACCTGGTAATTGAAGATGCGACAGAGGTGTTGATTTATATTTCTGCGGGAACTGATTTCAAGGGTTTTGCTTTCGAAGATAAGACAGGTCAATTTTTGGCTTCAGCAATGAAAAAAAGTTATGACCTACAAAAACGCAGGCATATAACGGCATTCGGCAAGCTCTTCAAACGAGTTTACCTCGATCTTGGCGAAGGCCCGGCAGCAGATTTGCCAACAGATCATCGGATAGCCAATTTTTACGGCAATTTTGATAAGGACCCGTCACTAGCTTCCTTGTTTTTTCAATATGGAAGATACTTGAGTATCAGTAGTACAAGGGTGGGATTGTTGCCACCAAACTTGCAGGGACTGTGGGCCCAGGAAATCAATACGCCATGGAATGGCGATTACCATCTGGATGTAAACGTGCAGATGAATCATTGGCCCCTTGAAGTGGTCAATCTTTCTGAACTGAACCTGCCACTTGCGGAGTTGGTAAAAAGCCTCGTTGAACCGGGAAAGAAAACTGCCAAAGCATATTATAATGCGGAGGGTTGGATTGCACATGTGATTACCAATGTATGGGGATTTACAGAGCCCGGTGAGAACGCTTCGTGGGGGGCATCAAATGCAGGATCAGGGTGGCTATGCAGCAATTTATGGGATCATTATGCTTTTACGAATGACCTGGGTTATCTCAAAAGTATTTATCCGGTATTGAAAGGCTCGGCAGAATTTTATAAAAGCGTATTGGTTAAAGATCCCAAAACAGGATGGATGGTGACTTCACCATCGGTTTCTCCGGAGAATTCTTTTTATATGGCTAATGGCAAGATTGCAAGTATCTGCATGGGGCCGACCATTGATAACCAAATTGTAAGGGAACTTTTTAGTAATGTGATTGCGGCATCAAAACAATTGAAAGTTGATGCAGTATTTAGAAAGGAACTGGAGAGCATGCTGAAGTTGGTGCCTCCGGCTGGAGTGATCAGTAAAGATGGGCGCATACAGGAATGGCTGGAAGATTATAGGGAGACCGAGCCGACCCACCGTCACATATCTCATTTGTATGGCGTTTATCCAGCTCCTTTAATTACGCCTTTATCGACACCGGAACTTGCTGAAGCAGCAAAAAAAACACTTAATATACGTGGTGATAAAAGCACAAGCTGGTCTATTGCTTACAAGATGCTGTTTTGGGCAAGACTACATGATGGCAACAGGGCATTCAAGTTAATCAGGGAAATGTTAAAGCCAGTCGCTGACCCGAATAATATGGGCGGTGGAGGAGGGGTTTATCCGAATTTATTTTCAGCACATCCACCATTTCAAATTGATGGTAATTTTGGTGCCACAGCGGGTATCGCGGAAATGCTCTTGCAAAGCCACGATGGCTGCGTTGATTTATTACCAGCTTTGCCTGATGCCTGGAAAAATGGTGAAGTGAGGGGACTCAAAGCGAGAGGTAATTATACCGTGGATATGAAGTGGAAAGATGGTAAAATTATCAAATATTCCATACGTTCTGCTAAGCCGGAAAAAATTAAGATAAGGCTTAACGGTGCGTACAGCTCATATACCACGCTTAAAAATCCATCGAAAAGCTAATTTTTGTTTCATGCTTCTCCATGGCCCGTTGACCCAGACTTTTTGTTCAAACAAAATAACAAGCGATAAACGTTTGTTCATTGAAATTAAATTATAAAAAATGTTATTAAAAAAGTGCTTTTCCAAATTAGGTTATTATCTATCACTTGTTTGCATTGGCGGTATTATTAGCTCTTCCCTGGCCTGTTTTGCTCAAAAGCAACCTGCTAAATTCTCACCAGTAGCATATGTAAATCCTTATATGGGGAATATTAGTCACCTGCTTGTTCCTACTTACCCTACGGTACATCTTCCCAATAGTTTGCTGCGGGTTTATCCGGAACGATCCGATTTCACGTCGGATAAGATTCACGGGTTGCCCATCGTCGTAACAAGCCATCGGGGTAGCTCTGCATTTAATCTTAGCCCAGTGCAGGGAGACCTCAAAATTGAGGCCCCGGTTGTGGATTATACTTATGATCGCGAAAAGGTTACGCCATTTTCTTATCGTGTTTATCTGGACGAAAATGATATATCGGTTGACTTCGGTGTATCACATCAATCTGCAATCTATGGTTTTAAGTTTAACGGCACTGCGTCGAAGTCACTCTTATTCAATTCAAGAAACGGACAGTTGCAATGGAATGGAAATGGACTGTCGGGAAGTCAGGAAATTGGCAATAATACCAAAGTATACATTTATGCCGAACCCAATGTGAAGCCCATCGCTATTCAAGGCTTTAAAGGTGGGAAGTTATCTTCTGTTAATAGCGTGAAAGGCGAAGATGCTTGTTTGCTATTGAGTTTCAACAAAAATCAGTCGGATATAAAAGTCAGGTACGGAATTTCATTTATTAGCGAAGAGCAGGCCAGGGCTAATCTTAGACGTGAAATAAAGAATTTTGATGTAGAAAGTGTGATCGGCCGGGGTAAAGAAATCTGGAATGATGCTTTAGGGAAAATCAAAGTTGAAGGCGGTACAGAAAATGAAAAACATATATTCTATACCTCACTTTACAGGACATTTGAACGGCCTGTTAATATTTCGGAAGATGGAAGGTACTTTAGTGCATTCGATGGTAATATTCATGATGATAATGGAAAGCCTTTTTTTACAGATGATTGGATTTGGGATTCCTATCGTGCACACCATCCGCTGAACGCTCTCATTGATCCGAAAAAGGAGTCGTACATATTGAATTCCTTTGTTAGCATGGCAGAACAAATGAAGGAGTACTGGCTTCCTACTTTTCCGGAGATAACCGGGGATAGCAGAAGAATGAATTCAAATCATGGGGTAGCTTCTATTCTGGATGCCTATGAAAAAGGAATACGTGGTTTTGACTTGGAAAAGGCATACAAAGCTGCGAAAGGCGCTTTAACGGAAAAAACATTAGCGCCGTGGTCTGCTAAACACGGGGGAAAATTGGAGGAGTTTTTTAATGAAAATGGTTATATTCCTGCATTACATCCAGGAGAAAAAGAAACCATTCCTGAAGTCCATTCCTTTGAAAAAAGGCAACCCGTGGCTGTAACCTTAGGAACCTCCTATGATCTGTGGTGTCTGTCGAAGATTGCAGGGATACTTGGTTACCATAAAGACTATGAGCTTTTTTCAAAACAAGCGTTAAATTACCGTAACCTGTTTAATGAAAAAACTAAATTTTTCCATCCTAAAGACGCCTCGGGTAAATTTATAGAACCCTTTGATTATATTTTTTCCGGCGGATTAGGGGCAAGGGAATACTATGGTGAGAATAATGCATGGATTTATCGTTGGGATGTTCAACATAATATTAAAGATTTGATACAACTGATGGGCGGTAGTAAACAATTTGTTGGTTATTTAGACGAGATGTTTAATGCCTCTCTGGGAACAGCAAAATTCGCATTCTATTCCCAGCTTCCAGATCATACAGGAAATGTCGGACAGTATTCAATGGCAAATGAGCCTTCTTTACATATCCCATATTTATACAATTTTGCCGGGCAACCCTGGAAAACTCAAAAAAGGGTTAGAAGCTTAATCGGTCAATGGTTTAGAAATGATCTTATGGGAATCCCTGGTGACGAAGATGGTGGAGGTCTTTCTTCATTTGTTGTATTATCTCAACTGGGATTCTATCCGGTTACTCCCGGGAATCCAACTTATACAATTGGAACACCTTTTTTTGAAAAAGCTGTAATCAAACTTAACGGTGGACAGGAATTTATTATAGTGGCAAAAGGAGCATCGGAAACCAATAAGTATATTCAATCAGCAAAAATTAATGGCATAGCACTTACTCAACCATGGTTCGACCATAAACAGATTGTTAATGGTGGGAAACTGGAGCTTGAAATGGGGGCAAAGGCGAATAAAAATTGGGGGATTAATCCATAAAGGTTAGACTAACAGCCGCTTTTTTTATCAAAAGCGGCTGTGTTTGGTCATGACTAAATGAGCCTTTAGAGGATATCAGGTCAAATACACACCAGCTCACCAAGGTAAGTGCTATTTCCCTGCAGCTTCCCGTCATTTGAAGCAAAGCTCATATAGCAATGAACAGTATCGCCGGCAAAATTAGGGGGGATGTTAAGCACATAACCTTGCGCATAACGATCGGTTGCTTCAGACATAGAGATAAAGTCTCCTTTACCCGGATTGTAAACCATCACCGTAGCCATATCCGTATACTGGCAATATTTGGATTGTCGTTGCGGAAGCCAGTTAAATTCGATCTGATTGGGTAAAGCCATTATACCCGGACTCTCTGGTTCCAGAATATAGCCCCTGCTGTACATCAGTTTAGGATAATTCAGTTTCAGTCCTGTTTCATCGCTCACAAAAGCATGATCGTAATTATAGGAACAAGCTACATTTACAGGATCTTTTCCTTTCGAATATTTCTTAAAACCCGGTTTAATCAGATGGTCAATATGGCTTAAAAAATTACTAAGCATACCCAGCTTGTCCTGCACTTCCAATTGCGCGGTTGTAGCGGGTTTATTCTTTTTTTTGCGGGGAATTGCAGAAATTACGTTGATATTTCTGTGCATCCGGCCAACGGCAGTTCCGGTTTTGTTGAGCATGGGACCAAGGATCCCTGATTTTAAAATCCCCATATTACAAAGTAGTTAATTCATCGTTCGTTACCACAGGCTTATTAAAAGCCCCCGTATATACGCTGTCAGATACCCGTTTCCTGTCGGCAGAGATAAAGGAGAAATAGGTTTCCATATATGTACCTTTTAAGCTGGGTGGTATTTCCAGATCCGCCATTCCGGAAATTCTGGTGTTTCCGAATATTTCATATTCAGTCCGATTTTCATCAGGAAAATAAGCGAGTAGCATCACCTGATCGGCCGCATCAGGCCAGGCCATCTTTGGATCAGTTTTCCAGGTAAATTGTAATCCCATCGGGGTTTCGCTAACTGCCAGATTTTCTGCTGGTTTTAAATCTCCTTTGCTTAACAAGATCTGCCCGAAGTTGAATTCCAGATTCGGAAAATCCCCTTTAAGTAGACTTTTTTTGTTATGCTTTACTGCCTGATTGTATGCATTGTCTTCAGCAGCTCTGGCTTCAATGCTGAAACCGGTGTCTATAAAATCCCTTACGTCACAAAAAAACGAACTACATGCTTTGGTCAGCAATTGGTTTCGGAGTTGTTTTTCTGAACGAGGTTTTGTGCTTACACCAACTTGTCTGGATACATTTTTCGTGCCCAGCATGTAATAAACAGTATTGCCTACTCGCCCTATAAATGGGCCGTGCAGGCCGTTTGATAAAATTCCCATTAATTAATATTTGGTTAGATAATTAGCTTCATTGCTAATCTATTATCTAAAATAAAGTTTAAGTATTTTAAAATCAATGGTTTGCATTTATGATGACTTTGGTGTGACTAAAGGATAAATAAAGAATAAAGAGACTTTTTCTTTACCCTTGCTTTACCCTTTCTTTAGGGTTCTTTTACCTTAGGGGTAAAGAAAGGGTAAAGCAAGGGTAAAGGAGGGGTAAAGGAAGGGTAAAGCAACCCTTTATTTATTCTTAATTTATTACTTAGTTATTACTTAACTATTACGAAGGAAATCCGATCTACCAAGGTTAGTTTACAGATGAGATAAAATCCTATTTAAAGAAATTAATAGTTATTTATTTTATATTTAAGGAAACATGTTTAAATAATGAATAAGATATATTACTGTCTGGTAGGTTTGGTTAGGTAATATTGGGTTCATACAAAAATAAACACCCGACAAGCTCTTTGGAGTTGTGATAAGACAAGAAAAAGTAAGTTTCAGCCCTTAAACCAATAACATTATTTCTATATTCTATAAAATATTTTTTTAATATTTTTAATTTATTTAGATTTGTATTAACCATTCCCTAGAGGCCTCTGAATATGCACACTTCTAGGGACTTTTTTTTATATGGATTTTTCTAAACCGGCACTCACCGCCGAGCAACATTTGGATCTTGTTATTAATAGAGGATTAAATGTTCAAGACAAAATAAAGGCACTACATTATATTTCGAATATCGGCTACTATAGGCTGTCAGGATACATGTTCCTCTTCAAGTTGCCGATGGATCACATAAATTTAAAAAGGATGTTCCCTTTGAACTCATTATCGACTACTATAATTTCGATCGGAAACTTCGTTTCTTAATCCTTGATTTTATCGAACGAATTGAAGTTGGTTTGAGGGCAATTTTGTGTGACATATATGCATTAAAGTATGGTGCACATTGGTATCTGGATGCAAATCTATTCAAGAATACTGCAGTTCATTCAGATTTTGTAGCCAGAGTAAAATCTTTTTGTGATGAATGTGAATTCCAATTCATTAAGAGTTACAGAATGAAGTATGACACTCCACCGGAACCGCCATGCTGGATGATTATGGAAACGCTAACATTCGGACAACTGAGTGTGCTTTTTGAGAATCTTAAAGGTGGAGTGCAAAAAAGCAATGTCGCTGGTCATTTTAAGGCTGCATCACCAGTACTGGAGTCATGGCTCCAAAGTATCAACTCTCTTCGGAATTTCTGTGTCCATCATTCCAGAATCTGGAACAGGAAATTTGCAATTAAGCCTATTATTCCTGTGAAAGAAGGATGGCGATTTTTGGATAAAATTGAAGATAATACCAATTGGAGGCTTTATGGTATACTAAGCTGCATGATTAAGATGATGGAAAATGTCAATCCTTCCTCGGATTTCAAGCCGAAGTCGAAAGAGCTTTTTAAGGATTACAATCACATTAATATTAATTATGTGGGGTTTCAAGATGATTGGGAAAAGGAACCCATTTGGAGGTAAACTATTTCATTATACCCGATTCACTTTTGATCATGCTGACTACACATAGAAAGAGTGGCCTGCTGTAGGCTTTGTAAGGGCATTAAAAACATGTACTTTACATTCGTACGATACTTTTGAACCGGTAAAGGATTATAATAAGATTAGTTTACAGATGAGATAAAATCCTATTTAAAGAAATTAATAGTTATTTATTTTATATTTAAGGAAATATGTTTAAATAATGAATAAGATATATTACTGTCTGGTAGGTTTTGTTTGTTTGAGTTGCTGGACTGCAGATGCTCAGCTAAAATCTGATCGTAAAAATAATACGTTGTATACAGCCGGCCACGCCAGCGCTTTTATCGGGGGATTGTATGATGCATTTGCCCCTTACAACAAATTAATGAAACATGGTGATTTTGGCTTGGGTGCCCCTGATAAGCTAGATGGAGAGTTGCTCATTCTCCATGGGAAAATATACCAGACACAATCCAATGGTAAAACTTTCGAGATACCTGATACTGGTAGCACACCGTTTTCGGTAGTTAATTTTTTTCATGCAGACAAGGTTCTAAAAACTTCTGTTCCTATGGATAAGATGCAGTTTTATGCTTATTTGGATAGTGTAATGCCTAACCAAAATGGCATTTATGCCATTCGCATTAAAGGCATATTTAATAGTATAAAAACCAGGGCCTTTCCTCCGGTTACGAATAAACCATACGCTCCTTTAGCGCAGCTGTTATCACTACAACAGTTTTTTAACTTTAGTAATGTTAGTGGAGATTTAGTTGGATATCGGATTCCCGCCTACATGGAAGGAGCCAATATTACCGGGTATCATTTTCACTTTTTATCAGCTGATAAAAAAGGGGGAGGTCATATTATCGATCTCCTGACAGGAAATGTTACTGTTGAAATTGATGAGTTGGATAGCTTTACAGTGGACGTTCCTCAAACCAAAGAATTCAATAGTTTTGATTTTAAAAAAGACCGTCGTGAAGAAGTTCGACAGGTTGAAAACGGAAAGTCTAATTGATGGTTTTTTGAGCATGATGGATTCCCATTATAATGTGAACTTCTTTGTCCAATGACTAAATACCAGGTTCACTCCGATATTCTTTATCTGTAACTGCTTCTAACCATATCGTTTCGCCTTTTTCCCTTCCGGTTATCGCTACCTGAACGAATTTGGTATCTGTACTGGCACCATGCCAGTGGGGGATATCTGCCGGACATTTTATGGCATCACCTTTACGAAATATTTTTTTGGGTTGTCCTTTTTCCTGGTAGTAACCAACTCCATCAATAGCCAATAATATTTGACCTGCCGGATGCGTATGCCATTTGCTTCTGGCACCGGGTTCAAAGGTTACACTACCTACAGAATTCTGGTTTACACTGTCGGCCTGGATTAAGTTTTCCAACCATACATTTCCGGTAAAGTTATTATTCGTTATTTGTTTACCTATTGCAAAAACTGTTGGCTCTTGTGTTTCCGAAGGAGATGTATGTGCCGATTTATTTTGCTGCTTGCAGGAAAATGAAACCACAGTGATAATAGATAGTATGGCTATTTTTTTTATGTTCATCATTTCTGGTTTTTAAAGGTTTGTTTGATAAAAATTAACCAATTTATTTACAGCTTGTGATACATACCCGGGTTTCCAATAAGTCTGTATGTGAGTGGCTCCATCAATCAGAAAAAGTTCCTTGCTTTTTGCATTGATAACTTTAGGGAATGCTTCATCGGTCATATATTTTGTATCAGCTTTGCTTCCAGCAATCATCAACAAGGGTTGATTGATTAGGTCCATATTAGTGGTGGCATCCCAGGTCATTAAATCCAACAAGCTGCTCATGGTGTACAAAAAAGTTGAATTAGGATGTGCATGGGTTCTATAGTAGTACTCGAATCCTTCGCGATATAGATCCGTTGATGTTTTAGCGATTTCAGCATCTGTAATGTTCGCCACACCCGCATAGATCATCTTACCACCTGCGGCTTCCTGAGCGCGGGCATCCGAAGCTTGTTTTAAACGTTCCTGGATAGTATTTAATTGGGAATTCTGAAAACCATTGCGCCTTACTTCACCTGAATTGAACATACTTAAGGTTGCTACAGCTTTAAAACGTTTATCGGATTGGGCTGTTTTTAAGGTGTAGCCACCTCCACCACAAATACCTAAAACCCCTAAACGGTTTGCGTCAACCCCTGCGTACTGGGTAATAAAGTCGGCCATACCACGAATATCTTCAATGCGGTTTGCAGGTTTGTCGGTATGGCGTGGCGTTCCGCCACTTGCCCCTTGATACGCTGCATCGGCAGCAATAGTGATGTATCCTGCTTCTGCCAAACGTTGTGCGTACAACCCAGCTGTCTGCTCTTTGATACCACCGTTAGGGTGTGCTACTGCTATTGCCGGATATTTCTTCGAAGCATCATAATTTGCCGGTGTGTAAACATTCGCAGCAATATCAATCCCGTTCAGTTTATATTTCACAGGATGGATGTTTACTTTTCCTTTTTCATTTTTGGTAATGGCTCCTTCATATACAAGGGTATAGGGATTTTGTTGTTTTCCTTTTGGGGTAGATTGTGCATTCACTACATCTGTAGCTGCTATTGACATAGCTAATGCGATTATTGATGTCAGCTTTTTCATTTTTCTTTTATATTTTACTACTTGCTTTTTAGCAAATCGTCCAAAACTTTTTGTGTTGCTTTCGCTTCCTTTTTACCAATAGTTGATCCAATAGTGCCAATAAATTGTTGTAATTGGCCTGGAGATAGACCAACATTTAGGCAGATGTTCAAATGTGAACGCAGCATCGGTTCCACACCACCGATACCTGCAAGTACAGATACCGTTGCAAGTTCTCTTTCAATGTAGGTTAATACATCACGTTCAAAAATATCGGCGAAAAGATGTTCTTTAAGAAAGACCTCTATTTCAGGGGCAAATGCTGCATATCCTGTTTTCGATCCTGTTTCCGCTACACCGGTTAATTTTTCCAATATCGCCTTGCCTCTTTCATATTTACTACGTTGATCATTGATAGGGGAGGTTTCAGCACCTTTTTCATCATTAATGCCTTTAGCTTTGCGTTCATCCAATACAGTCATAAGTGTCTGTAATCCCCGAATGCTACGCGGAAATCCGGCGTAGGCATAAACATGGACAAGGGTTTCTTTAATCTGATTGACAGTCAGTCCAGCTTCAAGACCTACATTTAATTCTGTTTTGAGTTTTCCCAGATCACCTTTGCCAGTAAGTGCCGCAATACGAACAATAGCTTGTTGTTTTGCGGTTAAATTTTGATCGGTCGAGGTCGTATCGATCAGCGTTTGCCAGGCGTATAAATTAAAACTGGACGCAATTAAAAGTGCGCTGAAAATCAATTGTTTCATTACGTTGATCATTTATAGATTTTAAATTATATGCCAGAATACCAGTGGAAGTTTAAGCTTATGGTGCTAATAATTTCGTAAAGGACATAGACGCCAGTTTCCAGTTTTTATCTTCTTTTTTATATACTTCGGTCACCATAAAAGGATTGGTTACTTCTTTGCCGCCAACAACAGCTAATAGGGTAATCCTGTTAAGCAGAACAGCCGTATTTCCAATAACATTTACAGAAACATCATGGATATCGGCTTTCTTGTACCAGATGCCACCACTTTTGATCACATCGATTTCGCGTTGCTTACCCCATGATCCCCCCATATGAACAAACACAGACTTTTCATGAAATAGTTCGCCAAGTTCATCTGTGTTTTTATCAGCCATCCATGTCCATTTTTGTTTAGAAAGATCAATAATTTCCTTTTCAACATTTGTGGAACTTTCGGCTGGGGCTTTAATGTTCAGGTATTCCGCTTCGGTTACCGGATGCAACCAGGTTGTTTTACTTTTTGGAGATACCGCTACATAGGTTACACCAGTTTGAGGCGTTGAACCGTGCCAGTGCTCCACATCAGGTAAACATTTTACAACATCTCCTTTGTGTACAACCTGTACCGGTTTCCCTTTTTCCTGATAATATCCGACACCATCGGTGATCAGCAGGATCTGGCCACCGGAGTGGGTATGCCAGTTGAGTTTGGCATTGGGCGCAAATACTGCAAGAGATATTTGAGAATTAATAGTCTCGTCAGGTTTGTTTAACTCACTGAGCCATACATCCCCGGTATGATTTATGTTTTTTGCTTTTTCTCCTAATGGAAAAATGCTGTGATCTTGTGCGCTTACCTGAGTTGTAAAAACACCAAGTAATAAAATTATCCGATAGATTGCTGTTTTCATTTTACTTGATTTATTAATTAGAACCAGTTTTTAATCATTTTATTTGTTTCTTTTTGGAAGAACATAACGCTAAAATCGGGAATCCAATTCGTGTTTTTTTCAACTGATGAGTTAAAGCGAAAATCAGGAGCGTGAAAACGAAACCGTGATCCTATATTTTTTCTTAATCTGTGGTTCTACGTTCTGAACCTCAAGTGGAAGTTTCGGCAAAACTGGCCCCTGCATTCCGCAATTAAATCAGGAAATCTACATACAGATTTTCGCAGTTCAGTTTGCGCATAAACAATTCATCAGCACTGCTAAATGTTCCTTCTTCTACCGGCATAAATAGGTTTGATTTTTTATACTATGCGACTTATAGAATTCTTATGAGTAAAATATCATTGTCTAAATCTGAATTTTATATGGATATTTTGCAACTTATATCAATTGTTAAAGTGATTTAAATCATATCAGATACGGAATGCAATTGTTAGCTTTATGGTTTTCATTACCAGTTTGTTGTAAATAAATCAAGCATGGAAACTATAATTGTCACCACTGACCAATCAGCTAACTCAAAGTCTGCTATACGTTTTGCGATTAATATGGCAAGGACGAAAAAAGCTAAACTAGTTGTCTTACATGTTTATCATGTCTTGCGACCTTCCATATGGTCTGAAAATGCTTATCAGGTTTACAAGCATTCTTTTGTAAATCAAATCCAGAAAGAAATAATTGTGTTCATCAAAAAGATCATCAGATCTTTAAATTTGTCGGACATGAGTTTCGAACTGATTACGATTGACCATACTGATGCGACCGAGGGGATTTTAAAATTTACAGCACAGCATCCTTGTGATTACATCTGTATTAGCACAAGGGGGGGGACTATTAAGAAAATATTTGGTACACACAGCTCCAAACTGATTACTCATTCAACAGTACCTGTAATTTGCATCCCTTCTGGGTACCGGAACCGGCCATGCAAACGTGTGCTTTATGCGACAGATATGAATGACTATGAAACTGAGCGTATTAGCTGAGGAAAGAATTCAGGAGAAGTTAAGTTATAAAGTTGAAGTGATTAATCGTGAATGGAATATATCACATCCTATTTTAAAAGATATTGATGCGGAAGTGAAAAGTTATAAGCCATCATTAATTGCTTTTTTTACGCATCAAAAGCGGTCATTTTTAGCGCAGTTGGTACTTCCTTCAAATGCTGCCGAATATAGTTTTTATGGTCGCGTACCTATGATTTCTTTTAAAAAAGCATGATTCATCTTGTGTATTTGAGCATAGTGTTACTCTTTCTTGGGTATTAAGGAGTTACTAAACAAATTATGTTGTTTTAACGCCAAAAAGATAGCCGACAGCAGCAGTCATTAGCATAGCCGCTGTTCCCCAGAAGCAAATCCGGATAACAGCCTTGACAATATTTGAACCACCTGCTTTTGCTGCAATAATTGCCGAAAGTGCTAGAAAAATGATGGAGAAGCCATACTGGTAAACAACCATTAGTTTTATTGGCGCAAATATGGAGACCAGTAAGGGGAGTAGGCCACCGATAATGAAAGAAGCTGCGGAGGCTAAAGCAGCTTGCATTGGTTTTGCCTGGGTGATTTCATTAATACCTAGTTCATCCTTAGCGTGGGCTCCTAAAGCATCATGAGCAGTGAGTTGTATGGCAACTTGCATAGCTAAATTTTCATCCAGGCCTCTGTGCTGATAAATATTGGCCAGTTCCTTTAACTCCAGGTCTGGTGTGTTTTCTACTTCCATTTTTTCTCTGGTCAAATCAGAAATTTCTATATCTGATTGTGAACTCACAGAAACATATTCTCCGGCTGCCATTGATAGCGCTCCGGCAACCAGTCCAGCAACCGCGGCGAGTACAATTGGTTCGCGTGTGGTGCTTGCCGCTGCAATACCAATGGCTAAACTGGTTGTAGAAAGGATCCCGTCATTTGCGCCTAAAACTGCTGCTCTCAGCCAGCCGCTTCTATTGGTATAATGTTCTTCTGATTCCATATCATAGTTTATTTTATAAATGATATTAATTAATGTTTTTTTTAAGTTCTTTTGCCCAGGTGATGAGTTTATCTTTATCTTTTGGTGAAAGTATTGCTCCTCTGTGTATCAATGTATAGGAAGTAAGTGGCATTTCATCTTTTTCAATCGTTTTAATTACTTCATCCAGCTTGTGTTTTTTCTTTTTAACATCATAGTTGTTGAATTCATCAAAGTTTAGTTCATGTTTACCTTCGTTTACATGGCTTTGCAGCCACCAGGCAAAGGGTTGGATATTGCTGTACCAGGGATAAGCTGTGGTATTGGAATGGCAATCATAACAGCTCCTTCGTAAAATCACTCCAATCTCATTTGAAACTGGATAGTGAGCTTCAATTGCGTTAGCTGAAGTTGAAGCAGAGCTATTTTTATCTGGCCTGAAGAACTGTATCACGAGTATCAATATAGCCATAATTATTATTGCTTTTTTGATCATGATTTTATAGGTTTATGTTAGAACAAATTAAGATACTGAAAATTATTTGCTGTGGTTAAATTTTGGTGTCGTTTTAATTTATTTATCCATTGCATTCGCAGGAAAGAAATCATATCTAATTCTGAATTTTTGACAGCTTAAATCTGAAGATTTTTCAGCAATCTTGTAATTTTTTCAGCTTCTTTAACAAAAAAGACATTTGGCATTTAGCTTGTAATATTGCTATCGAACGCAAGTTCAAAAGAGTTTAATTAATTATAAGTTTTAATCATTAAATCAAATTAAGGAGGAAAAACCCATGACGTTGGTTAAATTTAATCCAGAAAGCAAGAGAAATTCATTAATGCCAGGCTTTAATGATGTTTTTGATTCCATTTTCAATGATACTTTTTTTGCAGACCGTATGGTGCCCCGTGTGCCTGCTGCTAACATCAGTGAAAGTGCTGATTACTATTATCTGGAGTTAGCTGCGCCCGGACTTAAAAAAGAAGATTTTAAACTTAATCTGGAAAGGAATGTATTGAGTGTTTTTGTAGAGCAACGCGCGGAAGGCAAGCAAGAGGACAGAAATTACGCAAAACGTGAATACAGCTATAGTTCTTTTGTTCGCTCTTTTACTTTACCGGAAAGTGCAGACGAAAATGGTATTCAGGCTACTTATAAGGACGGTGTTTTAGCAATTGACATCCCAAAAAGAGAAGAGGTGAAAGCAGTAAGCCGTCAAATAGAGATTAAATAATTTAAAAAACACATCTCTGAGAGCTACCATTAGGTAGCTCTTTTTAATTTGTTATTATGGAAACTACTTTTGAAATTTCGCTTAATATGAAAACCCTTAAAGGTTTGGAAACGTATGCAAGTTTTTATTTGGGTTCTGATCAGAAATTCGCAAAAACTATCTTCGATATGATGAAAGGCGAGCGGGAAATAAAGGAAAATTCAGTGATTAGTATGGATTTAACCAAAAGGCAGCGTGGTATTCCTTATCCAGTGTCTATTTTGTATTGTAATTGGGCGCATCTGGCTTACAATACACAGATCATTACCAAAGAGATTTTTAAAGAACTTAATCTGGAACAAAAGAGATTACTATGAAATATGGTGTAAAACCTAGCTGATTTCAGTAAAATTAAAGAATAGCATAGCTAAAGTTTTTCATTTTTCGCTAAAAATTTGTTTTTTATCGGTGATGAAGCTATCATGAGTTTTTATTCATTGCGTTTTGCGAGTGTAAACTCATGATGGTTTCATCATTATCTACGGGTTTTTGAAACATTCTAAATAAATAGATATTGAGTAAAAACTGCGTATAACCATATACAGCATCTTCTATTGGAATAGTAAGGATCCGAATATTTAAGAAACTCTTCGGATTGTAATTCACAATTGGAGAGTCCAAGCCAGTACCCGTCAAAACCCCATTAACAGGGAAAAATCCAAGCATCAGAATAGCAAATACAAAGGATGCCTGACCGATCCAGGCCGCTCTAACTACAAAATGTAGATAAATTAGCGTTGCTGCTGTTACTATAGCGGTTACAAAAGTGTAGGTCTTGTCGTAATGCAACAATGCTATAACTGTGCATATGATGACACTTAAAAAAACAATGATGTTATTAAAGGCACTTAGCCAGCTAAGATTGAAGAATTTGTCCAGGCAGAAATAGGTAAACACACACGAAAATGGAATACAGATAAAAAAAAGCCACTCTTCAACAGGTAGTCCCAAAAGAATTATCCCTGTAGTATAAGCTGTATTGAACCACCATACCTGATGAGCGGTAAACCATACATCCCAGGCAATAAAAGGAATAGCGACTAAAATGCTCGCTTTTAGAAAGGCCGGAAAATGCTTGTTGAACTGAATTCTCTTGTCGAAAGAGAAAATAAAACAAATGCTGATGGTCAGTAAATTAATTAACAAGTAAGTGTAGGGTTTCATTACTTATTTTTTTTATAATACATTTTGAAATATTTCATTGGGACATACAAGAAACCAAAGCATTCGCCTTCTTCTTTGCCCAGATGTTTATGATGTTGTTTGTGCGCCCTGCGAATCGCCAGTAAGTAAGGGTTTTGTGTATTTGCAAGATATTTAATGCGTTGGTGAATAAAAATGTCATGCACAAAGAAATAAGCCATTCCATAAAGCGTAATAGCCAGTCCTATGTAGAACAAGTAATTGAAATGATTTAGGGAACCGAAATAGATCAAAGCAATAGCTGGTAAAGCAAAAATTACAAAGAAGTAGTCATTTTTCTCAAAAGGCCCCTCAGTACTGTGGTCGTGATGGTCATGATGTAATGTCCATAAAAGACCATGCATGATATACTTATGGATAAACCAGGTGGCTCCTTCCATCAATATAAATGTAATCAGTAGGATAATGAAATTCATGCTTAATGTTTTATCAGTTTAAATAATGCTTCCAAAACCTGATAACGGTGGTCGAAAATATGTTTCAATTTTTTCTTTACCATCAAACTGTGCACCATCTTGCCAATGATACCAAATGGCAATTCATAGTCCACAGTATCTACCATCAAAACACCATTTTGGTTTGGGATAAATTCATGATGATGTCTCCATAACTTGTACGGACCTTTTTTCTGAAAGTCGGTAAAGCTTTTTTGGTAGTTAACTGCTGTAATTTGAGTCCGCCACTTCAATGGAATACCCAACACAGGCGAAACTGTATAATCGATAATCATTCCTTTATATATATCTTCCTCCGGTAGATCGCTTAATACAACAAAATCCATTTCTTTGGGCGTGATACGAGAAAGATTGTGTGGCGAAGAAAAGAAATCCCAGGCAGTTTGAATATCACAATATAGTTGTTGCTCTCTTTTAAGTTGATAAATCATTTTTTTGCTTTTAGATGAGGTCTTTCAGCATATTTCTCAAATGCATAGATGTAATACTTTTGTTGTTGGCCTGAATAAATTTTTGGTCTTCCTCAATGTTTTTATTGTATCCCAGAAAAGCAGGGCCGTTTTTCTGGATCGATAACCGCAGGATTCTGATTTCTAAATTGTTCGGCGCTACCATTACAGCATGCTCAATCTTCTTTTTACCCGTATTGAATGTTTTGAGTTTTGATATGGGATTGATAATGTGTTTTGCCCAGATCATTTGAAATGCACCCAGGTAGCTGAGGTGTACTGAACTTTCGGTACCTGTACCAAGTCCTTTAATCATTGTCAGGCAGAGTTTTTTGTCCGAAACAGCATTTTTGTAATTGGCCCTAATGTTTTCTAAATCCATGCTTTGGCCATAACAAGCGATGCCAACCAGTGAAAAGATAGCTAAAATGATTGCTTTTTTTAAGATCATAGGCTGGCCATTTTATATTGTACATAGCTACTCATTGCCAGAGAGAATTTTTGACTGTTCGGAATACGTATCCTTTGGTTCATAATTTTATCTGCAGGCATACTCTTTATTTTTTTAAACAATGATAAGTAATATTTATACGCCAGGTACACACCCAATTTGGAAGAAACCGGCAATTTTTTTATCCCAATTAATGCTTCTTTAAATTCTGCTTCAATCTCATTTTCAATTTCCAATTTGATTTTATTGTCGAAGCTTTTCATATCAATATTAGGGAAATAACTGCGGCCCAAAACATAATAATCGTCCTTCAGATCGCGTAGGAAGTTTATTTTTTGAAAGGCTGAGCCTAATTTCATGGCATAAGGTTTTAGGTTATCAAATGATTCTTTATTACCTTCCACGAATACCTGAAGACACATCAAACCTACGACTTCAGCTGAACCCAATATGTATTCATTATACAAATCTGAATTGTAATCTATTTGCTGTAAATCCATTTGCATGCTATGCAGAAACTGTTCAATCAAGGTTTTGTCAATGGAAAAATGATTTACGGTGTCCTGAAAGGATTGTAAAATAGGATTGAGGGAGATACCCTCATCCAGGGCAGTCCAGGTTTCTATTTTAAAACGTTCCAGCAGACATGCCTTGTCATAATCGTGAAAGCTGTCTACAATTTCATCGGCCAGACGTACATAACCATAGATCGCATAAATGGCATGACGAATGGAGGGTTTTAATGCCAGAATTCCCAATGAAAAACTGGTGCTATATTTTTCCGTGACGGCTTTGCTCACTTTGTAAGCCAATTCATCAAATAATTTTTTCATGCCTTTTTTGTTTAAGCTTATTTACTTCTTTTGCTACTATTTTACCCGAGATAATTGATGGGGGGACACCGGGGCCAGGCACGGTCAGTTGTCCGGTATAATATAAATTCGACAAATGCTTGTTTTTAATGCTAGGTTTCAATACCGCGGTTTGTGATAATGTATTTGCCAGGCCATAGGCATTGCCTCCATAAGCATTGTAATCGCTGATAAAATCCCCCACACAATAGCTTCGTTTGTAATTTAATTTTGATAATAAATCCTTTGCTCCTGTGTGTTTTTCTAAACGTTTAATCATATCCTGGAAATAGTGCTCGCGGGTACTTTCATCATCACTGAGTCCGGTTGCCAGTGGCATAAGCAGGAACACATTTTCATGTCCCTGGGGCGCTACCTCAGGATCTGTTTGGGATGGGCAGCAAGCATAGAATAATGGTTTTTCAGGCCATTTTTTTTCTTCATAAATGCTCTTTATGTGTTCATTCAGATCATTTTCAAAAAATAAAGTATGATGTTTCAGATTAGGAAGCTTTTCTTTAAAACCTAAATAGTAAATCAGGCAGGAGGGAGCAAATGTTCGGCTTTTCCAATACTTTTGATCATAGTTGCGCAATTCGCTGTTGAGCAGTGTTTCGGTATGGTGATAATCTGAAGAGGCAATAATGGCATCAAACTCTTTAAATTCCCCATTTACGACTATCCCGCTGGCAGCACTTTCTTCAGTAACGATCTTTTCTACGTTTTGGTTAAAATGGAAAACGGCACCTTGATTTTCTGCCACTTCTTTCATCCCCAATACCAACTGGTAAAATCCGCCCATGGGATACCACGTACCCAAAGCATATCCGCCATAGTTCATTAAGCTGTAAAGGGCCGGAATATTTTTCGGAGAAGCACCCAGAAAAATAACCGGAAACTCCATTAAGGTTTTTAGTTTGGGGTGGGCAAAATATTTGCTCACATAGCTTCTGAAATTTGATAACAGATCCAATTTCAAAGCGCTGCCGGCGATCTTAGGCGAAACAAACTCCAGCCAGCTGTAGCATGGTTTGTTCACAAAATCCTGCATTCCAACTTCGTATTTGTATTTTGCGGCGCTCATAAAGTCATCCAATTTTTTGCCTGCACCAGTTTCCAGCCGCTCAAACATTTTTTTTAAATCCGCATAAGATTCCGGAACTGTAAGTAGTCCGTCTTCAAAAACCATTTCAAACTGAGGGTTAAGGGAAATAAGCTGATAAAAGTCACTTGCTTTATAACCAAAATCGAGGAAGAAATTATCTATAATATCGGGCATCCAATACCAACTCGGACCCATATCAAATACATAACCATTTTCTGTTCTGAACTGTCTGGCTCTTCCTCCAGGTTGGGGATGCTTTTCATAAACATGCACTTCATTACCAGCTTGAGCTGCATAAGCCGCAGCCGAAAGACCGGAAATTCCAGCACCAATTATAGCTATCTTTTTTTTAGAATCAGGCGCTTTCATGGAGGAGTTTTATTTATGGAATACGTTTAATTGTTTTTTAATAAAAAATCATTGTAAGCGATAGGGATAAGCTGATCGGGCTCTATGTTTTTAGCATATATAGCTTGATGAAAGTGATTCAACTTCTGGAGTATTTTAATCAATTGCATTTTTTCAGCATCGCTAAGGTTTCCAGTCACAATTTGACTGGCTTGCCTTATTTTACCCATAATTTCTTCCAGTGCATCAATTCCTTTAGTGGTAATCGAAATGATCTTACTTCTTTTATCTGCTATAGAATCGCTTTGGTCTATCCAGCCTTGTCCAATCAGTCGATTGATAATTTGCATTCCTACAGGTTTTTCCTGGAGGTTCCTTCTAATCAATTCCATTTTAGTCATCGATCCAAAGGCTTTTAGATTAATTAAGTAAATAAAATCTTCCTGGGTGCTGAATGCCGAATCGTGTATGGCCGACCTCGAGTAGGTTTTTGCATACCTATTCATATGAACAATTAAGGTATTGATCTCGCTATCCGGACTTCGGCCATTTTCTTTTCCTTCCCAATTAATATCATTGGAGGGATGGTGCGCTTCTTTTTCAGTATCATAAATCCAGCGTTTGAAGCCGCTCAAATCTTTTGTATAAGATTTGAAATCTGCGCTAAGCTCAAATTTTTCCATGAGGTCAATAACTTCCTTGGTCAGTTGATAGTTCATAATGAAATTGACTTAATTTTAGTTTACAAATATACTATATTATTAAAATATAGTATTATTTAAAACTAAATAATACTTTTGTATACCAGGTTTTAGTATATAATTGTATTAATATTTATTGCATTAAAATTTGCATATCAAGTTGCAACAGATTTCAATATCATACATTAAACTATGATTTTCAATGAATAATAATAACAATATCCAAATAACAGCTGACCTTGAAGTGGCTGTAAATGCGTTTTTCTGCGATACCCCAATGCGGGTTGAGTCATTTGAATTAGATGACGATGATAAAATCGAGCTGATTCAAAAGCCCTTTACAGCTATTATGGCTACACTCGGTCTTGATCTGAGCGATGATAGGCGGAACAAGTAAAGCCGCTAAACTTATATGTATGAAAATTATTTTAATAACTCTTAAAAACTTTGAAATTGACACTTAGATATCTCTTAATCATAGCGGCTTTGTTTGCTTTTAATCCTGTTTTTTCTCAGCAAAAGGGCTTAATAACAGGTACTGTACAGGATTTAAATACGGGGAAAGTACTTTCTGGTGCTACAATTAGTGTTGATGGCTTTTCCATAAGCTCCTTGAGCGATTCTACGGGGCAGTTCCGCATGAGTGTTCCAGTGGGTACATATAAAGTTTCTGCCAGTAACATTGGTTATATAACCCAGCTAAAATATAATATTGTGGTGGGAAGTGGTAGTCCGCAATTGGTTAATTTTGAACTTCAGCCTCAATTAACTAGTTTAAAAGAGGTTACTATCAGTTTAAGTAAAGGAAAGTCTGCGGTGGCTACTGACATGGTGACTCCTTTATCTGTGCAGCAATTGACAACAGAAGAAATAAAAAGTAGTCCGGGTGGTAATTTTGATGTATCTAAAGTGGTGCAGACGCTTCCCGGCGTTGGGATTAGCAATGGCGTTGGTGAACGTAACGATATCATTATTCGCGGGGGTGCTCCAAATGAAAATGTATATTACCTGGATGGGATAGAGATACCTGTATTGAATCATTTTCAAACTCAGGGTAGTTCCGGAGGTGCTCAGGGCATCCTCAATGTTTCTTTTATTGAGAGCTTAAAACTGAGTTCCTCGGCTTTTGATTCCAGATACGACAATCCGCTGGCTTCGACTTTTGTGATCAAACAAAGAGAAGGTAATGCGGAAAGACTGGCTGGTAATGCCAGGGTTAGCTTTACGGAAACGGCCCTTACTTTAGAAGGCCCTTTGTCAAATAATACGACGTTTCTGGCCTCGGCCCGGAAATCTTATCTCAGCTTTTTATTTAAATTAATTGATTTACCCATCCGCCCTGATTTTGATGATTTTCAATATAAGATAACGCATAAATTTAATGCTAAAACCAGGCTTACAGCTATAGGTCTGGGGGCTATTGACCGTTTCAGTTTTGCCCCAACAAAAAAATCGACTTTAGAAAATACCTATGTGCTGCGTTCTACCCCTTATATCAATCAGTGGAATTATACCGTAGGTTTTAACCTGAACCATCAGATTGAAAATGGTTATTTGAACTTTACGCTCAGTCGAAATGTATTTGACAATAGTTTGGATAAATTTGAAGATGAATTGAAAGAGGAAAGCAAAAGAAGTCTGGGAGTTCAATCTCAGGAAAGCGAAAATAAGTTCCGTTTTGATATCAATAAATTTGTGAATGGCTGGAAGTTGTCTGCCGGATTAATGGCTCAACTGGTTGCTTATAAAACAGTGTTGTTTAATAAGATTTCCAATGAAATTACCAATGCGCAGGGGGATGTGGTTGTGCCTGAAAAAGTGATCAGGTTTAATAATGATATTGATTTTTGGAAATATGGTGTATTTTTTCAGGCTTCAAAGAATCTGTTTAGTGAAAAGTTATTGGTTTCAGCCGGCATCCGTTCTGATCTGAATAGCTTCACTGAGGAGGGTAATGATCCGTTAAAAACGCTTTCTCCCCGTTTGTCTTTGGCCTATCACCTGAGCTCGAAATGGGACATTAGCGCTTCGGTGGGAACGTATTTCAAAATGCCAACCTATACCATGCTAGGCTATCTGGACAATAGTGGGCTAGCCCTGAATAAAAATTTGGATTATATCCAATCTACGCACTATGTCCTTGGTACCCAGTTTTTACCTAGAAGTGATTTGAGGTTTACCTTGGAGACTTTTTATAAGCGGTACAGCAATTATCCGGTTTCTGTAGCCAATGGAACTTCCCTTGCTAACCAGGGTGCAGAATATGCTTCGGTGGGCAGTGAGCAGGTACTGAGTGTTGGGGATGGCGAAACCTATGGTGTAGAACTGTTTGTGCAGCAAAAGCTGGTTCGTAACTTTTTTTATGTGGCTAGTTACTCTTATGTGGTCAGTAAATTTTCTGGTTTGAATCAAAAACTGATCTCCTCGTCATGGGATAACAGGCATTTATTGTCGCTCACTTTAGGCTATAAGTTGAAACGTAACTGGGATTTGGGTTTGAAGTACCGCTATGCGGGAGGATCGCCCTATACGCCATTCGATTTACAGGCTTCCCAGCAAAACTATTTAACGTTGGGAACAGGAATAGCAGATTACAGCCGGTTAAATACGGAAAGGCTATCACCATTCAGTCAGTTGGATTTTCGTGTGGATAAGCGCCTGAATTTTAGAAAAACAGCTTTAAATTTATATATAGATATACAAAATATCCTGAAAAATGAAAATGATAGTTTTCCAAAATATACTTTTAAAAGAACAGAAGACAATAGCAGTTTTTTAACGACTGACGGGCAGCCTTTACAAACCAATGGTTCAAATGGGATTCCATTTATCTTAAATACTAAATCAAGAAACCTGATTCCTTCATTTGGCTGTATATTTGAGTTTTAAAGCAGTAGTTTTTTAGGCTATTTGTTGTCATTATAAAAAAAGAATTTGAACCGTCTTCATTTTTATGGAAGGCGATTGTTATTTCCAGTTTTTAACGTAGATTTAAATATGAGGGTATTGTTAACGGGTTCTACTGGTTACATCGCTCAGCGGTTGCTTCCTATTTTGCTTGAAAATGGGCACCAGGTGATTTGTTGTGTTCGGGATAAAAGCCGATTTGATAAAAGTAAATATGCCGGGTTTGATTTAGACGTTGTTGAGGTTGATTTCCTGAATAAAGAAAGTCTTGACCATATACCTACAGCTATTGATGTAGCCTATTACCTCATGCATTCTATGTCGGCAGTAAAGGGTAATTTTTCAGAAGCTGAGCTGTCGACTGCAAATAATTTTAAAAGCATCATAGAATGCACTTCTACAAAACAAGTTATTTTTTTAAGTGGAATTGTGAATAGTGCACATTTGTCGAAACATTTGAATTCGCGTCTGAGTGTTGAGGAAGCCTTGCAATCAAATAAGTATGCCTTAACTACTTTACGGGCGGGGATTATTGTAGGTTCGGGAAGTGCGAGCTTTGAAATTATCAGAGATCTTGTAGAGAAACTCCCTGTAATGATTGCGCCTAAGTGGATCAATACGCGTTGTCAGCCCATTGGTATTCGAGATGTACTTCACTTTCTTGAAGGTGTGCTGATGCAGGATTATGCTTTCAATAAAGCATATGATATCGGTGGGGCCGAGGTGATTACTTACAAGGGGATGCTTTTGCGTTTTGCTAAAGTGAGGGGACTTAAACGATGGATTTTTACTGTACCCGTAATGACACCAAAGCTTTCTTCCTATTGGTTATATTTTGTGACCTCAGTTTCCTATCCTTTAGCTGGCAGTTTGGTAGAGAGTATGAAGGTTGATGTGGTGGCAAAGCCAAACGATCTGCGGGAAAGATTAAACGTTAAGCCTATTAATTATGAGCAGTCTATTGAATTGGCTTTTGATAAAATAGAACAAAATCAAGTTATATCAAGTTGGCGGGATGCGATGAGTGGATGGATCTACCCTGATCGGTTTAAAAAATTAATTGAAGTTCCGTATGAAGGCTGTTTTAGAGATGTACGATCAATTAGGGTAGATGATCGGGAGCGCGTATTGAAAAATGTTTGGGCCATAGGTGGTGAAAGAGGGTGGTATTATGCAAATTGGCTTTGGGGTATACGGGGCTTCCTGGATAAATTATTTGGCGGAGTAGGATTACAAAGGGGAAGAACAAATTCCAATACACTATCGGCTGGAAGTGTAATTGATTTCTGGAGAGTAATTCTCGCGGATAAAAAGGATGGGCGATTATTGTTGTATGCAGAAATGAAGTTACCTGGTGAAGCCTGGCTTGAATTTAAAATAGATAAGGAAAATAGGTTTATACAAACGGCTACTTTTCGACCTTTAGGTCTCACGGGTAGATTATATTGGTATGCAGTTTTGCCTTTTCATGCTTTTATTTTTAAAGGAATGATGAAAAATATTGTTAGTTATCATGTGTCCTATATTGGTTATTAAGAGCAGTTGTTGATGCTTAGAGCCTAATTAGGCAGTTTTAAGAACAATTATTATGCAGATACAAATATTAGCAGAAGAATGGATACAGGATTATAACTACTGCAGACCACAGAAGCACTAAATGGTAAAACTCCAATGGAATATAAAGCCTTGCTGCCGGAGTGTCCAAATTAATTCAACTTTTTTCAAGTTGGATTAATTTGGACAGATATTATAAATTTGGATTTTCGTCAGCAGAGCTGTTCGAAATCCGGGAGGGTTACAATTTTCTTAAAATCATCATAAAAATTTTTTGAGTTCAGTCCATATTCGAGTACATCAACGGAGTGAATATTTTTAGAAATTTTCACTCCTTTTTTTATGTATTAACCTTCTGTTAATGTGGTAGATATGTGGTGTTGCTTCATTTGCTTCAGGGGGTCGATGAGTATCCCCGTCAAAAAAAAATTTTTCAGGATAAATCGAGCCGACAATTGCCCTTTTTATATCGGAATCTGCATTAGCATAAAAATCTGAAAGCTTTTTGAGGTTTTCCACTGCTAAAGCAGCTAGACGATTAAAAGATATGCACTAATCCTTCCAACTTAAGCCACTATCCTGTAGTACGAAATTGTCGGTTTGGTAAAAATTAACAGAAAGTACAAAATTGCCATTTATATTGCGCTAGGCATTATCTTTTGCCATCTTATTGTTTTTAGATTGGATCATTGATGCTTTTAAACATGCTGATTGTCATTTGTTTGAGTGATCTTGATCACGATGTTTCTTGAATGTTTTCTGAATCTTTGGGTTAGAGTTACAGATCATTTATAATCTTGACATGAAAGCAATAGCAAATAAAGTTGTGCTCATTACGGGAGCAGGTTCAGGAATAGGTAAGTCAATTGCTGAACTTTTCGCCAAACAAGGAGCACACCTTATGTTATCCGATATCAGGTATAACAACATTGAAGAAGTGGCTAAAGAAATCAAAAACAAAGGAGGGCTTGTATCTTGTTATCCGGCAGATATATCTAAGTTACAAGATGTAGAATCTCTAATTGACTATACGCTTAGTAAATATAAATCCATAGATGTTTTAGTAAATAACGCGGGAATTATGGATGATTTTGCTCCAGTTGAAGATGTTAGTGATGAATCGTGGGAGAAAATTATAGGGGTAAATCTTAATGGTCCATTTTTCACTTGCCGAGCTATAGTAAAGATATTTAAGGAGCAGAAATCTGGTGTCATAATTAATATTGCATCTATTGCTGGGTTGACTGGAGGCCGTGCTGGATTGGCTTATACAGTTTCTAAACATGGTTTAATTGGACTTACCAAAAGTATCGCGTATCAATATGCTGGAACAGGGCTGAAGTGTAATGCAATTGCACCTGGGGGAGTTGAAACCAATATCATGCATGATGTAGAACCTAATCCTTTTGGGTACAGTAGAATGAATGCGGGGGCAGGGAATATGCCTGAGGCTGGAACTCCCGATGATATTGCTGAATTGGCCTTGTTTCTTGCTTCAGCTAAGTCAGGATTTATAAATGGGGCGGTCATGGTTGCAGATGGCGGTTGGACTGCATATTAAATTTAATGAACTACTAGGATGAGGAAAAAAGAGTATTTCAACGAGCGTGAGTCTGCTGCACAATATTGGTGGTTAATGTTTTGTGCTGGTATTTTATTCTTGGGCTTGGGTGTCTGGATACTGGCATCTCCTGTATCTTCATATTTGTCTTTAAGTTTATTATTTGCGTTCGGAATGATTTTTTCGGGCTTATTTGAACTGGTATTTGCGATTGGTAATCGCAAAAGGCTTCATGGCTGGGGATGGACTATGACTGGAGGTCTTATTGATGTTGTTTTAGGTAGCTATCTTTTAAATTACCCTTTGTTGACGATGGTGGTGATGCCGGTAATCATTGGCTTGTGGATGTTATTCAGAGGTTTTATGGCTATTGGTAATTCAATTGAATTGCGTGCCTATGGTGTTTTGGATTGGGTTTGGTTGCTGTTAACTGGTATACTAATCGTTGTTTTATCATTACTCATAATTGGACATCCTCTATTTGCAGCTATAAATATTGTAATGTGGACAGCTTTTGCATTTATTTTATCTGGAATCTTTAGAATCTTTTTGTCCCTACAACTCAAAAAGTTTAAGAAGTCTAATTGATACTTAATGTTTTATTGTTGCAATGAATAAATCAGAAATCGTTTTCTTAGACGGGCCCCAGTCGCGATGGAAAGAATTACTATTTACCTTAAAAACAATGAGGGAATTTATTCGTGGTTTTAGGAAATTACACTTTCTGGGGCCTTGTATAACTATTTTTGGCTCGGCCCGATTTACTGAGGGACATCAGTATTATGATTTAACCAGGAAAGCAGCCGCAGAATTCGCGAAATTAGGATTTACAATTATGACCGGAGGTGGGCCAGGTTTAATGGAAGCCGCCAATAGAGGAGCTAAAGATGTCAATGGGAGATCAGTTGGCTGTAACATACAGCTTCCCAAGGAACAGAAACCCAATCCTTATCTTGACAAGTGGGTATATATTCATCATTTTTTTATACGAAAGGTTTTACTTGTTAAGTATTCTTTTGCCTTTGTTGTAATGCCCGGAGGATATGGGACATTGGATGAGTTTTTTGAGGCACTTACTTTAATACAGACCCATAAGATCAACAATTTTCCAATCGTGATTTTTGGAAAAGCCTATCATAATGAGCTTATGGAGCATATTTCACAAATGCAGAATGCTGCTACTATAACACCTGATGATACTCAGTTATTCTTGGTCACTGACAGCATAGAAGAGGCAGTGGAGTTGATCAAAGAAAAAAGTATAAAACAATATGGACTATTGCCGGAAAGAAAAATAAAGCCATTTAGCTGGCTTTTTGAAAATCGCTAATTATGTCATGTCTAAGGTCATGTCTAAAGATGATTGCTGTCATTGTTTAAGCGTTTGACAGATAGGAACTTTAATTAATTAAATGATTGGATCATGATATTACTTACTAACATTTCTTTTATTGCTAAAATGAAAGTGCGTTTAACATTGTCATTGCTTGTAATGCTGTATTTTATGGTTCCATCAGTGGCAATGGCTTTAAGTCCTGAACACAAGGGCGCTGCTATGGATAATGATACTTCAGTAATAGCTGTGATAAGAAATTTAATAACCACAAATGCTGGAAAAAAGGTGTTTTATTATCCTAAGTCGTTGGAACGGTTTTATAACAAATCTCAATTTCAACCCAAATGGATTAAGCCAGATAATGACAATAAGAAAACCTGGGAGGCTTTATTAATGTTGGATTGTGTATTGCAATTTGGATTGAACCATACTGATTATCATCCTAAGGAACTTTTATTCACTACGATGCACGATATTTTGGAGAACTCCTTAACAGTAAGTGCTAGTCAGAAGGCCTGGTTTGATATGTTGTTGAGTGATGCGTTGATCACTTTTATGAATCATTTGCATTTTGGAAAACTCAATCCAGTTTTTACGCCCGCTTTTGTAGATAAAGGGGAGGTAGCAGGCTTTTGTGCGGAAGATATTTTGGCAGATGCGATGATACAAAATGATTTTATAAGTGCGGTGCTCAACGTACAGCCAAAAATCAAAGAATATGTACTCATGCAAGATTATATGAAGCTCTTGAAAGGCCAATATGTAGGCGATTGTTATGAAGCTCCGGAAGGGATTGTGAGAAAATTAGCGATTAACATGGAACGATTGCGTTGGGCAGCCATTAATGAAGATTCGTTTATTCAGATTAATATACCATCGTATACTTTGAAATTACATGTGCCGGATTCCACTTACAAGTTTAAAGTTGTGGTGGGGAAGCCGATTAGTCCGACTCCGGTATTGAATAGCTCTATTTCCTATTTCTCTACTGCTCCGGATTGGAAAGTGCCTGCAAAAATATTTGTGAAAGAAATGTTGCCTAGAGCATTAAAGGATCCACAGTATCTGGAGAACAATCATCTTGCAATTTATGACGGTAAGGGAAACTTTGTTGTTGCAACTAAAGACAGTTTAATGTTGGTCAGAAAGAATCCTGGTAAGTATTTTATGAGGCAGTCGGCAGGATGCGATAATGCGCTTGGACTGGTTGTTTTCAGATTTCAGAACCCCTTTAGTATTTATTTACACGATACACCGGAGCAGCAGTTTTTTGATCGTGAAGTAAGGGCTTTAAGTCATGGTTGTATCAGGGTTCAATATGCAGAAAAACTTGCTTCTATTTTACTCACTTTGGATGGGCAAAAGAATAAAATAAAGCTGCTACACCAGGCAATGGGTAATTATCAGCCTCAAAATTTTAACTTAAGAAAGTCTGTTCCTTTAATAATTACTTATCTGACTTGTGAGGTGGGGGAGATAGGTGTTGTTGAATATGATGATATCTATAAAAAGGACAAAGCATTGGAGCTTGCTTTTTATGGAGGAGAAACCTCTTCTCCTGCAAAGGAATTGGATATAAAAAGTATTAACCGCTAAATACGATCTGATGAAAACAATTTTATTACCAACGGATTTCTCTTTAGCTGCTAAAAATGCAGCACGATATGCGATGCATCTTGCTAAGGAGATGAGGGCAAACCTTAAATTGTGCAATGCTGTTATGCTGCCAGTTGAAATCCCGCTGGCTGGACATGTTTCTGTTCCTATAGTTGCTATTGAAACTTTAGAGCATGATACAGAAGAGAAATTAAAACATTTGGCAGAAAAGATGAGTGAACTGGATCAGTTGGAAACAGCTAATGATACCTATCATCCGCTAGTGGCATATGGCGCTGAAACGGGTTCGGTAACTGGTGTGGTTAAAAGTTTTATGACGGATCACAATATCAGTTTAGTGGTTATGGGAACGAAAGGGGCTGGAGGATTAAGTCAATTTTTATTGGGTAGTAGTAGCCGTGCGATGGTTGAAGCGGCAACCTTTCCGGTTTTATTTGTTCCACCTGAGGCAAGTTATAATAAAATAATCAAGATTGCGTTTGCCACGGATTTGAGCAAACAAGATATAGCAGTTATTCATGTCCTTGCGAGTTTTGCCAGAACATTTAATGCGGAGATTTTGCTTGTGCATATCAGTAATCAGTTGCCAGACAGTCAGATGAGTTCGAAGAAAAAAATTGATGAATTTTTAAACGAAATCACCAATAATGTGAATTATCATAAAATTTATTACCAGCATGTCCTTGATGAGATTGTAGATGAGGGCCTGGACTGGCTGAGCAAATATGGACAGATTCAAATGCTGGCTATGGTTCACCGTAAACATGATCTACTTTATAGATTGTTTAATGGAAGTCGTACGCAAAAGCTTAGAAGAAAAATAGACATCCCCTTACTGGTGTTTCCTCCCGATTGTTTAAATAAGGTTTTATAAAATAATTATTTTATCTAATGAAAAAGATCTTAGTACCAACAGACTTCTCTGTGCCAGCAGAAAATGCTGCCCGTTATGCTTTGGCATTAGCAAAAGAATTGAAAGCAGATGTTTTGATTTGTAATGCTTTTAAGGTGCCAGCAGAGGCGCCCATGGCATCGCAGGTGGCCTGGCCGTTGATGAATTATGCTGAGCTAAAGCAAGAAGTAACTAGTGAACTGGATTCACTAGTGAATTCGCTTTCTAATTCCTTTTGTTTTCAGGAGGGTGAATATTGTCCTAGTTTGACTTATGAAAGTAGTTTAGGTAGTGTTTGGGAAGTGGTTTCTATGCTTGTTGAAAAGGAGAAAATAGATTTAGTAGTCATGGGAATGGCAGGAGCCGGTGGACTTACCCAGTTGCTTTTGGGAAGTAATAGCAGGGAAATGATTGAAAGAGCGAATTTTCCACTTTTACTAATACCTTTTGAAGCTGGGTTTAAAAAGGTCGCAAAGATTGTGTTTGCTAGCGATCTGAGCAAAGATGAACTAGATCCATTAAAGGTTTTAAGTAGTTTTGCCTCTCAGTTAGGTGCAAGAATGGTAATTGCGCATATTACCAATAAAGAGGTTGATCCTGATGGCAAGAAGCAGGATGAAATAAATGTTTTTTTTCAGGATGTTATTGCAAAAATCAATATTCCAGATATCGCATATGAGTATATATGGAATATTGACATTGATAATGGACTGGATTGGCTAGCAGAAGAGAATGATGTCGATATGATAGTACTCACACACCATCGACATCATTCTCTATATAAGATATTTGTGGGTAGTCATACGCAAAAACTATCCAGACATTCTAAAATTCCGTTGTTGATGTTTCCGATACATTCTAAATCTAAGTAAAGAAATTATGAAAAAGATTCTCGCTGTTTTTGATGGTTATAAATTAAGTGAAAGTACGCTTAGTTATGCCATAGAAATTACTAAGCAAAATAACAGTCATTTAACGGGTATATTTCTGGACGCTTTTTTTTACCATAGTTATAATCTTAGTAAGATTCTGCGAACCTCATCTAACCCCGATATGACCATTCAGGAGTTGGATAAACTGGATGAGCAACAAAGAGGTAAATCGGCCTTTGAGTTTGAAAAAGCTTGCCAAAATGCAGGTATTAGTTTTTCCATTCATCGTGACCATAGTGTTCCATTGTTGGAACTTCAGTATGAAAGTATGTTTGCCGATTTGATTATTATTAATGAACGTGAAAAATTCACGCGGTTAGATCTTCATGAACCTACTGATTTTATTAAAGATTTGTTGAGTAGTCTGCATTGTCCTGTAATTGTCGTTCCAGAAAATTATAAAAAAATCAATAAAATCGTATTTCTTTACGATGGTGAACCTTCTTCGCTTTATGCAATAAAGATGTTTAGTTATCTCTTTGGTAACTGGCATGATGTACCGATTGAGGTTGTTACTATAATTGAAAAAGATATAATAGACCCACAGCTTCCCGGGACGATCCTAATTACGGATTTTTTAAGGCTAAGATTTTCAGATTTCAGTTCTACACTATTGAAAGGAAATGCTGAAGAAAAGATAATGTCGCATTTATTAGCATCAGGTGAAAATCAATTGGTGGTTTTAGGAGCCTATAAAAGGAGCGGGTTTTCACGTTGGTTGAGGCGTAGTATGGCTGATACTTTAATGATTGGTTTAGATCTGCCTCTTTTTATAGCACACCATTAAATTATTAAATAGCAAAAATTAATTCTTCATTTTTGAGAGCTTTTCAGTATTCAAAAATGTAATTATGTCGCCATTTTTTTGAAGAATACCTTCGCACTTAAAATCAGTTAAGGTTCTGCTGACTGTTTCAACGGCGATACCAGCAATTTCTGCAAGTTCTTCCCTTGATATTATAATTTCATCTAAGGCTAACGACTTTTTTCTTAAACGTAGTAGGACTTTGGCTACACGTTTTCTAACAGAGTGATATGCCAATTCAAGCATCTGTTCTTCTTTTTCGTGAATATGGTTGGATAGTAATTTTATAAAATCAGTACTGATTTCCGGATATTTGTGTAATAAGCTAATTAATTGATCTTTAGGTAGTAAGTAGATCAATGTGTCTTCAATAGCTTCTGCCATTTCTGCATAGTCTTCATTAAGTAGAAGTGTATTCAAACCAATATATTCATCGGCATGATAGATTCCGGTAATCAGTTGTCGCCCGTCCTCGGCAATCTTTATTGTTTTTATACTGCCTTCTCGAATAAGATATAAGCCTAAAGGAGTGTCACCTTCATAATATAAGATTTGTTTTTTTTTAATTTGTTTCGTTTTATGACCTGAAATAAGTTCTTTTAATTCTATGCTGCCTTTTTTATTAGCTGAGGCAAGTTTTTCCAGGTTTTGGAGTGCAGGGCTATTGAGTAGTATGCGTCTCTGATGCTTGTTAATCCTTGTTTCGATAGCGTGCAGCAAATCCATATCATCAAATGGCTTAGTTAGGTAATCGTCAGCGCCCATTTCCATCCCTTTTCGGAAATCTACTTTGTCGGTTTTTGCTGTGAGAAAAATAAAAGGAATATCTGAAGTGTTGTCGTTTTTATTCAAAAAATATAAGACACCATATCCATCTATTTCGGGTATCATAATATCACATAAGATAAGGTCTGGTAGATGCTTCAATGCCAGGTCAATACCAGATTTTCCATTGTCAGCTTGAAGGACTTTATAGCCGGAAAGCTCAAGTATTTCTGTACAACTTTCCCTGATATCAATATTATCTTCAATAATAAGAATCGTTTTCATATCAATTGTATTGGTTTTAATACCTATTACAACTAGTTGGGGATGACAACGTGTTGACTTTCAATATAGAAAATATCATGAAGATACGTAATAATTTAAAAATAAACTTGTATTAAATACAACTGCAATATAAAGAAATTACTACTGTGACGAATGTCATGATGCATGCTGATTGTGGTCACTCCAAAAACACGCTTTAGTGTCGAAATTAGAGTTAAATAAATTCAATTGTTTAACCTTTAAGATTTAAATCATGAAGAGTGATTTGGAAATTCAAAAAAATGTAATGGATGAAATTGGGTGGGAGCCATCTTTAAATCCATCTGAAATTGGAGTAGCTGTTAAGAACGGGATTGTAACACTTTCCGGTCAGGTTGACTCTTTCTTTAAAAAACAAACAGCAGAAAGAGCTGCAAAAAGAGTAAAAGGTGTTAAAGCAATAGCTGAAGATATACAGATTGGAGTTTCTCCATCCTACCAGCGTTCTGATGCAGATATCGCTACTGCTGTAGTTAACGCATTGAAATGGCATGCTGCTGTACAGGAGGATAAAATTAAAATAAAAGTTGAAAATGGAATTGTTAAACTGGAAGGAGAAGTGGAGTGGGAATATCAAAGAAAAAATGCTAAAACGGCTATCGAGAATTTAAATGGTGTAACAGCTGTCAATAATTTGATTAATGTTAAACCGAAGCTTATTGCAAGTAATATTGAACATAAAATAAGTGAAGCTTTTCACAGAAATGCATCTATTGACGCTAATAAAATAGTTGTAAATGTTGAGGATAATAAAGTGACATTAACTGGAACTGTACGTTCTTTTACCGAAAAAGATGATGCTGAAAATGCTGCTTGGGCTGCTCCTGGAGTTTTGCATGTCGATAGCAAATTGAGAATAGATGCACCTGAATATGCATTTTATGAGTAAAAAAAGTGAATATACCAGTGGATTTACCTTTAATAGATGTGGAATAATATTTAACTAAAATATAATAATTATGACAACTTTAGTAAAATCAAATGCCTTTCCATCACTGCGGTCAGCGATGGAAGATTTTTTCAATACCGATTTCTTCAATAGGCCGTTTATGAACACAAATTCTCTTCCTGCCGTTAATATTAGAGATGAAGAGAATAGTTACGAACTCGAAATGGCTGCACCGGGTTTTAACAAAGAAGATTTTAAAATTACTTCGGAGGATGGCCTGCTTACCATAAGTGCAGAAACAAGCAGTGAACATAAAGAGGAAAAGAAAAACTATACCAGAAAAGAATTTACAAGTTCTTCTTTTTCTCGAAGTTTTAGCCTTCCAGATAATATCGAGGAAGATAATGTAAAAGCTAGTTACAAGGATGGTTTACTTACGCTTAGCCTAAAGAAATCGTTTAAAGCTTTACACAATAAAAAGGAAATAAGTATTGATTGAATTAGCGGCTGCTCAAAAATCAAAATACTTTGAGCAGCTCTAAACAATTAGTTTACTACCGATCGACTATCCTTGGAATTTCAACACATGGAAACATTATCTAAACTTCCTGCAAGAGCGCTTGAATATTATATCAATGTCCGGCGCTGGAAAACTCACCTGGAATTTTTTAATCTGGAAGTTGTCTTTTTAAACCGTCTGATAAAAGAACATTTCTTGCAATCATCAGGCGAGGACCGGATTAATAGATTAACCGAACTCGGCAGTAAATTATCCATTTTAGTTAACGAAAAACATCATATTATCGGATTATTGGATCAGCAATTAAGAAATCTGGAGTTGCTCGCAGAAGATTTACTTAGTGAAGGGTTGGATGAATTGTCGGAAAAACAAGCTGATTTAGAGTGTCGCATGACCGACCTAATTCATCAGTATCGAGAAGTAAAAAAGGAATTATATAATATAATTGAAGGGATATTGGATGATCGTAAGTTGTCAGTCAATTAAAGTCCATACGTATCTAGAAGAAATCTGTTATGAAAAGATCAAATCAATGTATTTGTCTTCTTTTAGTCCTATGTTGCTGCACTGAAAAATCTGAACATACCTCGCCGGTTGTTAAATCGATTACAGAATCAGTGTATGCTTCAGGGGTTATAAAAAGTACCGGACAATATCAGGTTTTTTCGACGGTCAGCGGCTTGGTTCAGGAGGTATATGTTGAGGAAGGTGATACCGTATTTAAAACATCCCCAATTTTAAAGCTCTTAAGTCAAACAGCCTTACTTAATCAGCAAAGCGCAGTTCTTGACAGACGGTATAATGAAGAAAGAGCCCTGGGTGAATCTTTAAAAGATCTGGAGAATCAAATTGGTATGGCGAAAAGTAAGATGGAAAACGATGTCCTTTTACTGGAAAGGCAAAAAAATATCTGGCAGAATGGTGGAGGATCATTAAATGACCTTGAGCAACGCGAACTAAACAGAAAGAATTCCAACACAGTTTTCAATTCGCTATTGCTAAGATATAAAGATTTAAAGAAACAGCTTAAATATAATCTGGACCGTAGTACAAAGAATTTGGAAATTACCAATGCTGTGGCAAATGAGTACGTAATTAAAAGTGAAATGAAGGGCAGAGTGTATGGGGTGCTCAAAGAAAAGGGAGAATTGGTTACCCCACAAAGTCCTGTAGCGATTATAGGAGACGCACATTCTTTTTTGATGGAGCTGCAGGTAGATGAAAATGACATCACCAGGATCAGATTGGGACAACAGGTACTGATTACTATGGACAGTTATAAGGGGAAGGTATTTAAGGCTACTGTTTCGAAAATTAATCCGCTAATGAATGAGGCTTCACGTTCTTTTACGGTAGAGGCAAGATTTATGGTAAAGCCAGTGGTACTTTATCCCAATTTAACGGTTGAAGCAAACATTATGACGAATATGAAGAAACGTGCTTTGACGATTCCAAGGAATTACCTGATCGATGACCAGTATGTGATGATGGAAGATCATAAAAAGAAAGTAATTGTATGTGGATTGAAAGACTATCAGGAAGTTGAGGTATTGAGTGGACTCACAGTAAATGATGTGATTTTAAAACCATCAGAATGAACTTGAGATTGATCTTTGATATTGCAAAATTATTGCTGCTGGCTCGCTGGCGACAAACTCTGGTAGCCGCCATCGGTGTAACCTTTGGGATTACCATGTTCATCGCTTTGTTAGGTTTTATGAATGGTCTAAACGATCTGCTGGATGGACTTGTATTAAACAGAGTCTCTCACGTGAGACTATATAATGAAATCAAGGCAAACCCTAATCAACCTGTAAATATCGCTTTTAAAGATAAAAAACTACATAATTTCATTTCATCAGTAAAAGCAGGTCAGATCAGGGAAGATATTTATAACAATGCTGCGATTATAAAGAAGGTGGAAAGCGACCAACGCGTACTTGGCGTTGCGCCAAGGATAACCACGCAGGTTTTTTTTAATTCAGGAACAATTAATATTTCGGGTGTTATCAACGGAATTGATGCGGCTACAGAGATTCGATTGTTTCATTTCAGCGATTATGTAATCAATGGAGATCCGATGAATCTTATGCACAGTACTAATACGATTGTTTTAGGAAAAGGACTTGCAGACCAGTTACTTGTTGAGATAGGGGATATAGTACAGGTGACCACACCGGCAGGCAACCGTTTTCCTTTGAAAGTCATCGGTTTTTTTCAATCAGGTTTGAATGACGTTGATAAAATTCAGAGTTATGCTGCTATAGCTACGGTTCAGAAACTAATGGCTAAAGCAGGCAATTATATCACAGATATTCAAATTAAATTAAAGGATATTGATCAGGCTCCCCAGGTTGCGAAAGAATATGCAGGCATTTTTCATGTTGACGGAGAAGATATCCAGACGGCAAATTCCCAATATGAAACCGGAAGTTTTATACGTAGTTTAATTTCGTATGCAGTGGGCGTTACTTTATTAATTGTAGCTGGATTTGGTATCTACAATATTTTGAATATGATGATTTATGAAAAAATGGATACCATTGCGATCCTTAAGGCAGTGGGTTTTTCTGGTAAAGATGTGAACAGGATTTTTTTGATCATTGCACTTACCATTGGTATTAGCGGAGGCTTTGCTGGCCTGTTGTTTGGATTTTTATTGTCTTTGATTATTGACCAGATTCCATTTCGCACAAGTGCCCTGCCTACTATTACCACCTATCCGGTTAACTATAGTTTGGTATTTTATGTTATAGGCGCTTGCTTTTCTCTGGTCACTACTTATTTCGCAGGTTGGTTTCCTGCCAGAAAAGCCAGTAAAGTTGATCCTGTTGTCATCATTAGGGGGAAATGATCATGGAAAACTTGATTCTGGAATGCAGGGATATCAATAAGAGCTTTTACGACCCCGTAGAGATTAATGTGCTTAAGCATATTTCTTTTAAGGTTAATCAGGGGGAATTTATTTCCATTGTAGGCAAATCAGGATGCGGAAAATCAACCTTGCTGTACATCATTTCCACAATGGACACGGATTATCAGGGTGATTTATTGATCAATAATCAATTGCTTACCCATCAAGATGAAACTACCCTTGCAAATATTAGGAATCAGAAAATTGGTTTTGTGTTTCAATTTCATTACCTGATCAATGAGTTTTCGGTATTGAGGAATGTAATGTTGCCGGCATTGAAATTAGCAAAATTCAGTAAACAGGAAATTGAATTCAGGGCTATGGAAAAGCTTAAGCTTGTTGGGGTCGATCATCTTGCGAGCAAAAAAGCCAACTTATTATCTGGTGGCGAAAAACAACGTGTTGCCATTGCAAGAGCTTTGATTAATGATCCTGCAATAATTATGGGCGATGAACCTACAGGAAACCTGGATAGCAAGAACGCTCAGCTCGTATTTGAGATTTTTAAAGAACTTGCCGAATCATTTCATCAAACATTATTGATTGTAACCCACAATCAAACCTTTGCGGATAACTCTGGGAGAATCATCGAAATAGATGATGGGCGTATCGTGAATTAGATAAATCTGTAATGTATTTGTACTGCATTTTCTGATAGTATTTATCTAGGTAAATTATGAAATAGGTTTATTACATTGGTTGTTGTATCCATAACCAGCAAACTATAATGAAATTAAATGGAATAGAAGGCTTGAATCAACAACAGGTTGATGAATCCAGATTGAAATACGGTGCAAATACATTTGAATATAAGGTCGAAAATAGTGTGCTGAAAATCATTAAATCACTGTTTGCTGAACCTATGATTATACTATTGTTTGTAGCCTCTTCCATATATTTTATCAATGGTAGCTATGGTGATGGAATCTTTATGGCCGCGGCTATTGGTTTAATTTCTGCCATTTCATTGTATCAGGACTCCAGGAGTAAGAATGCTTTGGCTCAATTAAAAACACTGACGGCACCTAACTGTAAAGTGATTAGAGACGGAGAAACAGTATTAATTGAAAGTAGGCAGCTTGTTATTGGGGACATTTTAGTAGTAGATGAAGGAACATATATTGCTGCGGATGGATTGATTGTTCAGTCTAATGATTTTTCAGTAAATGAGTCAATATTAACGGGTGAATCTTTAGCCGTCTATAAAGACCGAAGTCAGGCAGATAATAAAGTCTACTCTGGTACTACTGTCGCCAGTGGTTTAGCCATTGTGACAGTTACTGCTATTGGAAATGAAACGAAGTTGGGGAAGATCGGGAAAAGTCTTGATAATATCAGTGAAGAGAAAACGCCGCTGGAATTGCAGATAAATAACTTCGTTAAAAAAATGGTCTTGGTAGGTAGTAGCATTTTTTTGATTGTCTGGGCAATAAATTACTATCGTTCTGGTGGTGTATTGAATAGTTTAATGAAAGCGCTTACCATTGCAATGAGTATTTTACCTGAAGAGATACCTGTTGCTTTTACTACATTTATGGCACTTGGTGCATGGAGATTAACGAAAATGGGGGTCGTGGTTAAACAGATGAAAACGGTTGAAACGCTAGGTAGTGCTACCGTAATCTGTACAGACAAGACAGGAACCATTACCCAGAACAAAATGACACTTGTTAAATTGTTTGACATAGAACAGCATCGTATAGCTAATCCGGAGGATGAGCTTGTAGAATCGGAAAAAATGCTAATCAGAACGGCAATGTGGGCAAGTGAGCCTATCCCATTTGATCCAATGGAATTGTCCCTCCATGATGCATATAAGGAAATATTTACTAAGGATGAAAGGTCTGGGTATAAAATGAGACATGAGTATCCGTTAGAAGGTAAGCCACCAATGATGACTCATATCTTTCAAAATGATGTTGGGGAACGCATTATTGCAGCAAAAGGGGCACCTGAAGCATTATTAAATGTATCCAATTTAAGTGCTGAGGAAAGAAACACAGTGGAAGAGGCTGTTAAATCACTTGCAAATAATGGGTATCGTATATTGGGAGTGGGGGAGAGTTCATTTGCCGGAGATAATTTTCCGACAAAGCAACAGGATTTCAATTTTACTTTTAAAGGATTAATCGCTTTTTACGATCCGCCGAAGCATAATATTAGTTCCGTTTTTAATAATTTTTATGCCGCGGGAATTGATGTAAAGATTATAACAGGGGATAATTCAGCTACTACTTGTGCTATTGCACGACAAGTGGGGTTTCGTAAAGCTGAGAGTAGTATTGATGGAGAAGAATTGATGAAATTTTCCGATGCTGAATTAAGGCAAAAGGTAACTGATACTTCTATTTTTACCCGGATGTTTCCTGAAGCCAAACTTAAAATCATTAATGCATTAAAGGCAAACAAAGAAATCGTCGCCATGACGGGCGATGGTGTGAATGACGGCCCAGCGTTAAAAGCGGCGCACATAGGTATTGCAATGGGGAAAAAAGGAACCGAAATTGCTAAGCAGGCAGCGTCATTGATACTTGTAGATGATGATCTGGAAAAAATGGTCACTGCGGTGGCGATGGGAAGAAGAATCTATGCAAATCTTAAAAAGGCTATTCAATATATTATATCTATCCACATACCTATTATTCTTATCGTATTTATTCCTTTAGTTTTAGGCTGGACATATCCGAATATATTTTTTCCTGTACATGTGATATTTTTGGAATTGATTATGGGGCCTACTTGTTCTATCATTTATGAGAATGAACCAATTGAGAAAAATACAATGCAGCAAAAACCCAGGCCATTCAGCAACACTTTCTTCCAATGGAGAGAACTAATTACAAGTGTTTTACAAGGAATAGTAATTGCTATTGCATGTCTAGCGGTTTACAGATATGCAGTACACTTAAATTACAATGAGAATACCACCAGAACCATGGTGTTTACCGTATTGATCACTGCAAATATATTTTTAACTCTGGTAAACCGGTCATTTTTTTATAGCATCGTTACTACATTAAATTATAAAAATAATTTAGTGTTGGGCATTATTGCTCTAACGATTGTGATTTCAACCTCATTAATTTATAACAGATGGTTATCTGTTTTTTTTGATTTTGAGACGCTTAACTTATTTCAGTTAGGGGTTGGGATAGCCGCTGGGTTTTTAAGTGTAATGTGGTACGAATTGGTTAAATGGAGAAAGAGGAATAAATATCATGACGGTCATCACGTTAACTGCTGATAATCATCATGATGTATGTTATCTTGATAGCTTAAATTTGATTAAATATAAGCTGTCATGGAAAAGTATATTAAAAGTTTCAATGAAATTGGTATAAATGACCTGGCCTCAGTGGGGGGTAAAAATGCATCCCTTGGCGAAATGTTTACCAAATTAACACCTTTAGGTGTGCTAATTCCTAAAGGCTTTGCAATCACAGTTGATGCATTCAAGGACTTTATTGCATGCAATGACCTGGAAGACAAAATTGGTGTTTTGATGAAAAGTCTTGATAAGATCAATTACCATAATCTCCAGACAATTGGTAAACATGTTAGAACGCTGATTATGGCGGGGCGTTTACCTGCTGATCTTTGCCTTGAGATTTCTACCGCATATGAATTGATGTTTGATGATGGAATGCAAGAAGTGGCTGTACGCAGTAGTGCAACCGCTGAGGATTTGCCCGATGCAAGTTTTGCGGGGCAGCATGATTCCTTTTTAAATGTTAAAGGAAGCTTCAATTTGCTTTTCGCAGTTAGAAAGTGTTTCGCCTCCCTTTATACAGATCGTGCAATTAAGTACAGAGAAGACAAAGGTTTTAAGCATGACAAAGTTTTCCTTTCAATAGGTGTACAGGAAATGATCCGTTCTGACATAGGATGTTCAGGGGTGGGTTTTACACTTGAACCAGAATCTGGATTTACTAATTTGGTCCATATTGCCGGGGTTTGGGGACTTGGTGAGAACATTGTCAAGGGATCGGTAACTCCAGATGAATTCTTGGTATTTAAACCTACACTAGAAAAAGGATTCAAATCCGTTATACAAAAGAATCTGGGTGCCAAAAATAAAATGATGGTATATGCAGAACTGGATGATTTCGTAAATGAAGTGGTTAACAAAGATACGCCTATCGAAATGTGTAATCGTTACGTATTGGAGGATAATGAAATTGAAAAACTTGCACGGTGGGCCCTGATTATAGAGCGTCATTACGGCAGACCAATGGACTTTGAGTGGGCAAAGGATGGTGTAGGCAATCAGATTTATATTATTCAGGCGCGACCGGAAACTATCCATAACAGAACAGGAATACCTCAGCTGATCAGCTATCAGTTGAAAGAGAAAGGTATTGAACTAAGTAAAGGAGAGGCAATTGGTAGTAAGATTATTAGTGGTTGTGCAAGGCTTCTTAGGTCTCCTTCTGAATCAGGTAAGTTAAAACCAAGTGATATTCTTGTAACTGATACTACTAGTCCCGATTGGGATCCGATATTAAAAAGTGTAATGGGCGTAATAACTAATAGAGGAGGACGAACAAGCCATGCCGCAATTATTGCAAGAGAACTAGGCGCAGCGGCAATAGTTGGAACCGAGAAAGCAACCGAGCAGATTTTAGATGGAGAAATGGTGACCATAGACTGTTCGCAAGGCAAAACCGGATATGTATTAAAAGGAGAATTGAAATGGAGTAAAACAGTTACGGATCTTGTAGGTTTCGAACTACCGGATATGCCTAAAGCCCAACTCATACTGGCAGATCCGGATAAGAGTTTTGCACTTTCATTTTATCCGAATCATGGAGTTGGCCTGCTCAGAATGGAATTTTTAATAAGTAACTGGATTCAGGTACATCCTATGGCACTTTTGAAATATGAACAAGTAAGCAGAGATGAGGATAAAGTTAAAATTGAAAAATTAACTCAAAATTATCCGGATAAATCTATGTTTTTTATTGATAAGCTTTCACAGGGGGTTGCCATGATTGCTGCGGCTTTTTACCCAAAAGAAGTTATTGTACGGATGAGTGACTTTAAATCGAATGAATATGCAGGGCTAATCGCGGGGCATGATTTTGAACTAAAAGAGGAGAATCCAATGATTGGATTCAGAGGAGCATCCAGGTATAATCATGATCGATATAGAGCAGGGTTTCAATTGGAATGCGAGGCTATGAAAGTTGTCAGAAACGAAATGGGGTTTACAAATGTGAAGCTTATGATCCCTTTTTGCCGGACTGTTAAAGAGGGTGAAAAAGTGATTGAGCTCATGAAAGAATTTGGGCTGAAACAGGGTGAAAATGGTCTTGAAATTTTTGTAATGGCAGAAATACCGAGTAATGTTCTCTTGGCAGAAGATTTTGCTGGATTATTTGATGGTTTTTCTATTGGTTCAAATGACCTTACCCAATTAACGCTGGGTGTGGATCGTGATTCTGCCCTTGTAGCAGACTTGTTTGATGAAGAAAATTCGGCCAGTAAATTATTGATTGTTGAAATGATTCGAAAAGCTAAATCACTGAATAAGAAAGTAGGGCTTTGTGGTCAAGCACCAAGTGATTCTGAATCCTTTACAAGATTGCTGGTTGAAAACGGTATTGATAGTATTGCCTTTAACGCTGATTCGATAATCAAAGGGATTACAACAATTAATAGTGTTTTAAAAGTAAATTCTTGATTTTATCAGTACTGATTTTAAATGTACTACAGGTCATATATGTAATAAATTAATAGGGAGATCGCTGCTGAAGCCATAATTAAAAATGTTGCCCATAATAATATTTTGGATAACAATTTACTTTTGTATTCTCCCATGATGCGATCACTTGTAGCAATCTTTATGATTAAATAAAGCAGAGGAACTGCCGCAATTCCATTCATTACAGCTGTATAGATCAGCGCCTTTACTGGATCAACCCCAATGAAGTTTAAAATTAGACCAATGAGTGTGGAAATAATAATAATGGTATAGAATCCCCAGGCCTTATTTAATTTAAGATTAAGGCTTGCTTTCCAATTGAAAGCCTCTGCCACTGCGTATGCAGCAGAACCCGATAATACAGGCACAGCCAGTAAACCGAGTCCAATTATTCCAATAGAAAATATCAGTTTGGCGAGGTAGCCGGAATGTGGAAAGGAATGAACAAGCGGTTCTAACGCTTTTGCAGCATCGGCAGCATTTTTAATGTCGTGAACGCCATTTTGATGTAAAACTGTGGCTGCTACCAAAAGAATGCACCAGGTTGTAAATTCTGAAATAATCATGCCAGCCGTATTGTCTTTTCGCATCGCGTGAATCTCAGGCCAGCCGACAGAGAGCTTACCATTTTTTATAAAACCATTTTCGCGATCTTCTTCGACTTCCTGGGAAGCTTCCCAAAAAAACATGTAAGGTGTTATGGTCGTACCAAATACCCCAGTGATGATAAATAGAAACGCAAAGTTGAATTCTATGTGAGGGGTAATTGTAGCTTTAATTACAGTAACCCATGGCTGATCTATCATGAAAACAGTAACAGGATAAGCCATTAATGCTAAAGCAAGCCATTTTAGTAAATGCGAATAGACCCGATAGCTGGTAAAAATTTCCAGCAAAAGAATGGTTGTAGTAAATAGAAGTGTAAGGGCAATAAAGGGGAGTGGTATAATGAGTTGAGCGGCTGCGGCCATAGCACCAATGTCTGCACCAATATTTAAAGTATTAGCGACCACTACTAGTCCGACGACAAAATACAGTACCGGACGGCTATAATTTTCTTTTACAACAGCAGTAATTCCTTTACCTGTAACCAAGCCAATGCGTGCACAAGACTCCTGGACAGCTGTCATAAAAGGAAGCATGTACAGTGCCGTCCATAACTGTCCGTAGCCAAATTGGGCTCCGGTTTGAGCATAAGTAGCTATTCCAGAAGGATCATCATCTGCTGCACCAGTTGTTAATCCCGGACCAAGTAAACTTAGCCATTTCCATTTTTTCTTGTTTTTGATGTTATGTTTTTTTTGGGGCATACAATCAATTCAAACTGGTGTGTTATCTATTTTAGATAGGAATAGGTTGAAATCTACGACGAGTTCATAATTTCAAAAATTCAAATAGCTTATAAATCAATATAGATGGCCAGAATACAGCCTTAAATATACCGAGTACTCCTAACCAAAAACTTGTGGCGTGTTGTATAAAATAAATGAGTGCTCCTAGAAATGCGAGACCATAAATAGCTGAGGATTGCGCAGGTATTTTTCCTGAGATGTTACTTTTCATGTCTTTTTGTTATTTGTAAGATCTTGGAGTTTTAAGACCAATGATCCAAAATGTTTATTGTTAGTTTTGCTATTTCTTCTAATGCTTCATTTGTTAAAAATGCCTGATGGGGACTAATAAGTACATTTGAATAGCTCATAAGTTCAGAAAGGAAGGCGTCTCTAATCCCGTCGGCTTCATGATCTTCGAAAAACAAGCCCTTTTCATATTCATAAACATCAAGGCCTAAATAACCAATTTTTCCATTTTTTAAAGAATTTAATGCAGCAGTAGTTTTGATAATATCTCCACGGGCTGTGTTGATGATCATTACACCATCTTTCATTTTCAACAGACTTTCCTCATTGATGAGGTGTTTTGTTTCTGGGGTAAGGGGGGTATGGATTGAGATAATATCTGATTTTTGATAAATTGTATCCAGATCAACAAATTCAACATCCTTTATATTTTTTTGTTGAATATCGTAGCCTAATATTTTACACCCTAACCCCTGAAATATTAACGCCGTAGCTTTTCCAATATGTCCAAGTCCAATCAATCCAACTGTTTTTCCGTAGAAATTAAAACCGGTTAAGTGATCAAGGGAAAAGTTAAACTCGCGGCATTGTCGGTCTGCAAGGATTAAATGACGACTTAATGCAAGGGCTAATGCTACTGTATGTTCAGCAATGGCTTGTGGAGAATAAACGGGTATATTGGCTACTTGAATTTTGTTTTTTCTTGCTGTTTCCTGATCAATATGGTCTGTACCGACAGATCGGGTAACAATATATTTTACACCTAGAGCCGATAGTTTGACGATAACTGATGCAGTGACTTCATCACTGGTAAAGACAGCGACAGCATCCATTTCTTTTGCATCAGTTACAGTCTGTATATTTAATGCCTTGGAAACGAAAGTTAGGTCATGTTTTCTTTCATTTGCTTTTATTAACAGATTCTTCTCTGCCAATTTTGTGCTGTAAAAAATTACTTTCATGTCTTTGTAATTTTAGGCTGTTAAACTATGATTTCATGAGCGTTTAATTGATTAAAATTAGTTTATTCATTTCATCCTGATCGTGATGACGATCACGATTATGGCTGATTTGTTACATTTTCTAAAGCTATAATATCATATAAATGTTCTACATCATTTAAATGACAAAGTTCGGTTCCTTGATTCATCGTTGCTGCGGTGCCGCAAGCTACACCATATCGCGTGGATTCCGTTATAGTTTTACCGTTGGAAAGACTATGAATAATGCCAGCAAGCATACTGTCACCGGCACCAACAGTACTTTGGACATTAACTTTAGGGGGAGTAATTCGCAAAGTAATGTCTTTTGTTGTAAGCATAGCACCGGCTGCTCCAAGAGAAGTAATGACTATCTCACAATGATATTTGCTTATGATTTCTTGTGAGATTTTTTCGACCTGATTGGGGCTGATTATATCTTTTCCAACCAGGGACGCCAATTCTTTTAGATTTGGTTTAATTAGGTAGGTTCCAGCTTCAATGGCGAATTTTAAAGCATCTCCGGAAGTATCAACTATAAGCTTTGCATTTTTCAGGTGAGCAATAGCGGCAATTTTTATAAATATGTCTTTAGGTATTCCCGGAGATAGACTGCCACTAATAACTATATACTTTACATCGTGTATTTTCATTAATGCAGAAACACAATTTATACATTCTTTTTCACTGACTTGATGTCCGGGCATTCCAAAACGGAATTGCTTATTTGTTGAAAGTTCTTTTACGACCAGGTTTTCCCGGGTTAATCCGATCGTATGTATGGGAATATTGGTTATTTTTTCATTTGTCAAAAGGTCGGTAAAGAATTTTCCGCTATAGCCTCCTTCCAGATAAATGGCAATTGCGTTTCCACCAAGTTTTTTTATAGCTCTGGCAACGTTAATGCCACCACCACCTGGTTCGTATGTAGGTGTGCTGCAGTGTAACTTCTTTTCCGGAATTAATAATGGGATTGTTGTACTTTTATCAATGGCCGGATTAAATGTTATGGTAACTATATTTGTCATCTGTTAAAATTTTATACCATTTTTCTTCAGTTCATTTTGTAGCTGCAGGGGTATAGGCCGGCATTCACAATGTTTTGAATGTGCTAAATGCCATGCGACTCTTTGTTGTAAAGTTGCGTTTTTAGGCATGGGATTTTTATGATGCCATTCTTTATTGATTTTCATTGGAATACAATTACTATTGAGCTTTGGTATGGGTAAATTTCAGCCTTATTCCGCATAACTGGTATGATGTACAGCATGCGGATTTGTGTTTTTGGTCACTCCGTATTGTGTTGTATATCATTTGTTTGCCGGATAAATAATTGCAATTTTAAATAGTTTAATTGAAATTGAAATGAATGAGGTAATCCTACAATCTCTTGGCGCTGCAGAGACAGTGACAGGTTCGAAACACTTGTTAAAAACCCCGGAACTCAACATCCTAATCGATTGTGGCTTGTTTCAGGGAATTAAATCTTTACGTGAACAGAATTGGCAGTCTTTAGGCATTTCCCCTAATGAAATTGATCTGATCATTTTAACGCATGCCCATCTTGATCATTGTGGTTATATTCCATTACTGGTGAAAAAGGGATTTAAGGGGTCGATTTATATGACACGTCCAACTAGTGAATTAGCGGAACTTATATTGCTGGACAGTGCCAAACTTCAAGAGGAGGATGCAGAGAATGCCAATAAGCACAAATATACCAAGCACCATCCGGCTAAGCCCCTTTACACTTCTGAAGATGCAATAGCTTCTTTTAAGTACTTTAAGCCGCAGGAATGCAATGTGCTTATTCGTTTAAGTGATCACATTCATTTTCGTTTCAAAACCTGTGGTCATATATTAGGAGCCTGTTCCGTTGAATTGACCTGCTTTGAAAAAATAATTATCTTTTCCGGTGACATTGGTAGGCCACATAGTGTTATTCTCCCTGCTCCTGATTATTTTACAGCGGCGGATTATGTAATTATGGAATCCACTTATGGTGATAGGTTGCATGGTGATCATAATTATTACGATGAACTGGCTGAAATGATCAATAAAACTATAGCGCAAAGAGGAAATGTGCTGATTCCCAGTTTTGCAGTAGGTAGGGCCCAGGAATTAATTTATGTGTTGAACTTTTTAAAAGAACAAAGAATGATCCCTTTTGATCTTCCAATTATTATGGATAGTCCAATGGCTGCTAGTGCTACTCGAATTTCTTTACGTTATGCCGATGAATACATGAGTATAAGTAACGAGAAGTTTATGGAAATGAATCGTCATGTTACTATTAATCAGGATTACAACAATACGCTTGGCTTTATCAAAGATAAACACAGTAAGATTGTAATCGCGGCCAGTGGTATGCTTTCCGGAGGGCGCGTTTTGGAATATTTGAAACATTATGTTGGGGACAGCAGAAATACAGTACTTATTATTGGCTTTCAGGCAGAAGGTACCAGGGGCAGGGCGTTGATTAATAAGTCACATGAGGTTAAAATTCATGGCAAATATTATGCGGTTAATGCGAAGGTATCAGAAATAGAGGGCTTATCTGCTCATGCCGACCAGCGGGAATTGATGAACTGGATCAGGAAATTCGAAAAACCTCCAAAACAAATACTCCTTGTGCATGGAGAACCTTGTGCTCAGGAAGCCTTGCGTGTTAAAATTCAGACTGAATTAGCCCTTCCAGTCAAAATTATGAAACAGAATCAGGACGTCCTGTTATTCACTTGTGACAATTATGTTGTAACTCCTGTTTAATTAAGTTGATTGGGAAAGGATCAGTAATTGTTAATTTCAGGCAATATCAATTTTTTGTTCCAGATATACATCCTGTATGGCATGCAGGAGCATTATCCCTTCATGAAATGGTTTTTGGAAAGCTTTTCTTCCGGCTATAAGCCCCATGCCACCTGCGCGTTTATTAATAATAGCCGTTCGTACTGATTCCTTTAGATCGTTTTTGCCTTGGGACGGGCCTCCAGAGTTGATGAGGCCTGCTCTACCCATATAGCAGTTCATTACCTGATATCGGCACAAATCTATTGGATGCGCTGTAGCAAGTTTAGTGTACATTTCTTCTGTATATTTCCCATAGTTGGTGCCGTACCTGCACAGTTCTTTGTAGCCCCCATTGATTTCTGGTAATTTTTGTTTAATGATATCTGCCTGGATGGTAACACCTAGATAATTGGCTTGTCCTGTCAGGTCTGCAGCGGTATGGTAGTCTACCTCATCCTGAACAAAATTTTCGTTTCTCAGGTAGCACCAAAGTACTGTAGCCATACCCAATTCATGTGCCTGTTCGAAAGCTTGGGCGACAGCTATAATTTGCTGATTTGAGGCCAAGGATCCGAAAAAAATAGTAGCGCCTACGGCTGCCGCACCAGTATTCCAGGCATTTTTTACAGATGTAAACATAATCTGATCGTATTTATTGGGATAGGTAAGCAGCTCGTTGTGGTTCAATTTAACAATGAAAGGGATTTTATGTGCATATCTTCTCGCAACTGTTGCAAGTCCGCCTACTGTGCTGACAACGGCGTTACAGCCACCCTCAATGGCCAGTCGAACAATATTTTCGGGGTCGAAGTAAATAGGGTTGGAGCTGAAAGAGGCGCCTGCGCTATGTTCAACTCCCTGATCAACTGGTAAAATGGAAAGATAGCCACTGCCAGAAAGCCTTCCTGATCGATATATGCTTTCCAGGCTGCGCAATGTTTGAATATTGCGTGAGGAATTCAAATGAACACGATCTATAAAGTCGGCTCCTGGCAAATAAAGATTTTCTTTTGTGATGGTTTGACAACGGTGTGAAAAAAGGTGCTCTTGTTCTCCGATTAGCGTTGTTATTTCACTGTAATTCATAATAGAAGGATTAGTGGTCGGTCCTCATTATTCTTTTGAAATGCTTGTAATGGCAAGTAAAGTTCTCAGATTAAATCCATGTGGAAAATGATGGATGTCATTGAAGCTGGTGATTTCAGACATCAATTTATATTTTGGTTCAGTGCATCTTTGATACTGTGTATGATGATTTTATAACTGTCATTATATTCCTGTTGTAAAAGAAAGTAAATATGGAAACAATAATTGTCACCACGGATCTATCTGTAAATTCAAAGGCTGCTATACGCTTCGCTATAAACTTGGCCAGAGCAAGAAAGGCACAACTAATTGTATTACATATTTATCACGTTTTGCGGCCAACCATATGGTCTGAAAATGCTTATCAGGTATACAAACAATCTATTATAAATCAAACTGAGAAAGACATAACTGTATTTGTAAAGAAGATCATTAATTCGATGAATTTGTCTGATGTGAACTTTAGGTTGATCATGAAAGACCATGTTGATGCCACGGAAGGGATTCTAGAATTTATAGCAGCGCATACTTGTAACTATATTTGTATTGGCACCAGGGGAGCAGGGGCCATAAAAAAGATAATTGGTACGCATACCTCCAGGTTGATTATTCACTCAAGCGTACCTGTTATTTGCATCCCTAGTGGTTATCGGAATAGACCATTCAAACGTTTGCTTTATGCTACAGATATGAATAACTATGAAGCTGAGCTGATCAGATTGGTTGACTTTGTTAGACCACTCCAGGCTGAGCTCAGGATGTTGCATATGGCTGCCGAAAATGAATTTATTTTAGACACTGCGTCTGCTGAAGAAAGTCTCGAAAAAAAGATGAATTATAAGGTTGAAGTGGTTAATCACCAAAGGAATGTTTTGTATAGTGTTCTTCAGGAAATTAACATAGAGACAAAGCAGTATAAGCCCTCTATGATTGCCTTTTTTACGCATCAAAACCGTTCTCTGTTGGATAAATTGATTCTACCTTCAAATGCTGCTGAATTTAGTTTTTATAGCCAAATTCCCATGATTTCGTTTAAAAAAGGATAAGGTGTTGCGTTGATGTATTAAACATTATTAACAAAATCTAAGTGGTTTAAGGCCGAAAAGGTGTCCTACTGCAGTAGTCATTTCCATTGAGGTTGTCCCTTTCAGGGCTCGTAGCATTGATGAAAACATTTTCAGTGTCCCATTGAATAGCATGGGTTCTAGGGCTGCGATGCAAATAATCCGATACACTTTCGACTTAAAGATCAGATTGATGTAGCAGTACTTTACACTTAGGCCATCAAAAAAACATCACTAATAGTCAATATTTGAATGGCTTATTAAAAGTCCTGTAACTACTTTCATCAATTGAAAAGATGCTAACTGCTGGGTTGTTTGCTCAAACAAAAATAGGCGGATTGCAGTGTTTAAAATAGTTGAAAATGGGATTAAAAACTTACTTAAAGCGGCATAAGTTTCTATGTTGTCATTTGATTATTTTGTCGTGTTTAACCTTTTGTCAGGATTTAATGGGGCAAAATCCGCCAAAATCTCCTATTACTATTCCTAAACGACCTGGAAATTTACTGTCTGGGAAAACTTCGCCAGGAGTAACGGATATATGGGTGGTCTTTAAAACACACTGTGATTTGGGGTACACCATGTCGGCGAAAGCGGTGCTTAAACAGTATCGTGAGGATATGATGGACAATGCAATTAAGTTAATTGAACAGGAAAGGAGTAAAGAGGAGGCAGAACGGTTTAAATGGAGTATTGCCGGCTGGCCAATGTGGGGGAATATTTTAGGTGAATTGCAGATACCGGAGCGAAAACAGAAAGTAGAACAAGCCTTGAAAGAAGGGTATATCAATGTCCATGCCTTTCCTGTCACTATGCATACCGACGTTTTTGAACCTGAAGATTATGTGCGTGCCTTAGGGTTTTCGTCTAAAGTAGCCCGTAAGTATGGCTTAAGATTACCCATCGCAGCAAAGATGACCGATGTACCTGCCCATAGTTGGTTTTTACCTACATTGTTATACCATGCCGGAATTAAGTTTTTGCAAATAGGATGCAATTATTCAAATCGTGGACCGATGTTGCCGGAACTGTTTTGGTGGGAAGGTCCGGACGGTTCAAGAATACTCTGTAATTACACCACAGAATACGGATCTGGCATAGAACCTCCACGCGACTGGCCTTCAAAAAATTATTTAGCTGTTTCCATGACGCATGATAATGAAGGCCCACCTTCACCCGAACAGGTTGAAAAGGTAAGAAAAGAAGCCGGGAAAATAAAAGGGGCTAAACTTCATATTGGAACGCTTGACGATTTTGCAAATGCTTTGCTGGCTGAAAAACCAGATATTCCTGTGATAAAAGGTGATATGGTAGACCCATGGATTCACGGGGTTATGGCCATGCCCCAGGAAACCAAAATTGCCCGTAATGTCAGGCCTCTTCAATCAGCTTTGGAGGTTTTAAATACCCAGTTAAATTTATGGAAGATGGAAACTAGTCCAATCGCGGAAAAGTTAGCGATATCCTATGAAAACAGCATGCTTTATGGAGAGCATACCTGGGGGGCAATGACACCTGGTTGGGGTTTTTTCTCAATGGATGGCAAAAACAGGGGAATTGAAAGATACCTGTATGGTGATGATTTTGTTCGGGCACGAAAGGAAGGGTTTTATAAGAAGTTTGAAAGTAGCTTTCAGGAGCATAGACGCTACATAAAAAATACAGATAGCATTGTTTCAACGGAATTAAATAGCCGGTTGAAAACTCTGTCAGAAAATGTTAAAGCGAAGGCCGGAGAAATAATTGTTTACAATACGTTGCCATGGGTAAGAAGTGGAGCAGTTAACGTTGCCGGGGAAACCATCTGGGTTAATAATATACCTGCCAAGGGTTATAAGGTGGTAAAAAATGATTTGAAAGCCCCTGTTTCCCTAAAAGACCATTCAGCTGTTTTAAATACGAAATATTTTACTGTTCGCTTTGATCAAAACAAAGGAGGTATAGCTTCTTTGATAGAAAAATCTACGGGAAAAGAGCTCGTTTTACAAAATGACGAGTTTATACTCGGACAGTATTTACATGAGAAATTTAGTTATGCGCAAACATTGGATTATTACAATAAGTATTGTACGATGTCAAATTCATTTAACGCATCCGTAAAGCCAAATATGCCTAAAGACATTCCCTATGCCGCAGTTAGTCTGAAGAACTGGGAAATGAAAGTTGAAAAGTCTTCTTTTGCTGATGAAGTGACGTTAATTGCCAATAATACTGATGGAATAGCGCAATCTATAGCTATAAAATTCACTTTCCCAAATGAAGGTGCATTTGTAGATGTAAATTGGAAGATTGATGGTAAAGTGCCCGGCACGCTTCCAGAAGGAGGCTGGCTATGTTTCCCTTTTAATGTTAAAAATCCTGTTATTCAGGTTGGGAGAATTGGTGGGGTAATGGATCTGGAAAAGGATCAGGTTGTGGGTGGAAACCGATATATCTATGGCGTAAACACAGGTGCAGTATTAAAGGAAAAAGGTGGGTTGGGAATGGGTATTTGTGCCATAGACGCACCGTTAATGAGTTTCGGAGAACCAGGACTCTGGAAATATGATTATGATTATTTACCAAAAAAGGCGGCTGTTTTTGTAAACCTTTATAATAATATGTGGAATACGAATTTCCCTTACTGGACGGAAGGATCATGGAGCGAAAGGGTAAGGGTATGGGGGATAAAGGAAAATGAAAATACAGCTGAAAACCTTGCTGTTAAGTCCTGGGAGGCTAGAGTGCCTTTATTAGCGATCGCGGCAACAGGTAAAAACGGAAAACTCCCCGCTGAAAAATCGGGGATAGCGGTATCCCGTAAGGGGGTACTTGTGACAGCGTTTGGTGCAGATTCCGACGGTAATCCGGGTACGCTTTTACGCATCTGGGAGCAAACAGGAATTAAAGGGGAAGTTAAAATTGAACTCCCTAAAGAAATGAATGTGAAAACTGTAACACCTGTTAATTTAAGAGGAGAGGTGAGCGGAGAGAAACTGGTCATAAGAAAAAATTCAATCAGTACTTATTTAAAACCATTTGAACCCGCCAGCTTCATTTTAAATTAAAAGCCTGTTTCTACTGATATTTATGCTATTTAAACAAATAAACAAACACACAAAATGAACTTTCCTGAAATTCAAGTACTTAAGCTTTTTTATAAACACCTCTGTTGTGTTGTGGCTGTGATGCTTCTTTTTGCCCATGCCCATGCTCAGCAACTAGTTGAAGCCCATTATAACATGGGACGCTCTGGTTCGGTATCTTATGCAACCTCGCCGGATTTACTCAAAGATTTAACCAGTCACGGCCATGATTTAAAGAAAAATGGGACCCCTGTGTTTTTTGCAGATGCCCCGGCAGATAAAAAAATGAACGGCGAAGGATCAATCCTGTTTAAAGATAAAGGCATTTATCAGATCGCTGATAATTTTGGTAAAACCAGTCAGCCCTTTGTATTGGAAGGTTGGTTTCAAACCAATAGTCGCCAGGGCTCAAAGGATCCGGGGAGAAACAAAGGGGTTGTTTTGGCCTATGGAGATGATAAAAGTGGCTATGTTTTATGGCAAAAAGAAAACCAGTGGGTATTGATGATAGATGGCAGGGAAAGCCCTAAAGCTGTTGCAAAGGCTATTCCCGGCGAATGGGTTCATATTGCCCTGGTAAATGATGGTAAGACTGTATCAACGCTCGTTAATGGATTAAGAACTTTGACTGGATTGGCTGCTGCTAAAACCCTGGCTGCCAATTTCTCTATTGCTGCGTTAGGTAAAGACAATTTTTTTAATGGATTGATATACGAAGTAAGGCTTTCTACGCTAAATAAAGTCAAATTTGATGCAGGCAAACATTTGTTGTTTAATGCCAGACAGGTGGCGCAAAAACAAAAACAGGCGACAGATGAGCAACGTGCACTATTTGCAGCGCTTGAAGCAAATAAGTCGATTGTTAAGGTTCAGTCTTTTCCTGCTGCTGAAAATTCAAAAGACTGGATGGTTAGCCAGGTTAAAACACCTGTACAATTGTTGTTGCAAAAAGAGCCTGGTCAGCTGTCAGCAAAACTGTTATTAACTAATGGTTTGCTTAGTCGTGAGTTCTTTATTGCTGAAAACCTGGCTTGCGTAGGTTTTAAAAATGAATATACTGATGCCCAGTACCTGAGAGCTGTAAAGCCTGAAGCAAGGGTGATGATTGATAGTACCTGGTATAATGTAGGTGGATTTAGCGGACAACCTGAAAAATCCTACCTGATGGAAAGCTGGTATAAGAACCTGATCGCAGAGCCTTCGGCATTTCGCTTTGCAGGTCTTGAGGTCACACAACCCACAGCACGCTATCCATGGCAGCAAAAGTACAATGCTGTGCATACCGAATGGCCTCCTAAGGGTTTGCATGTGATGATGCACTATAATGCACCATTAAACAAGGGTGAGTGGCAAAAGACAGTGAAGGTAACCGTTCATTACGAGCTGTATGAAGGGATGCCGGTTATTGCTAAATGGATCACTGTTGAGAACAATACCAATTCCTCTTTTGTTGTTCGTGAAGCAGAATGTGAAGTTTTAGCCGTAAATCAAGATCAGGTAAAACGCATTCATGTGGAAAGTGATTACTCTTTTGCTTTGGCCAATGCCGATACGGAAGGATCTGCCTTGATGCATTACAATGGAACACCTCCGGCATATCAGGTAGGAAGAAGTACAACAACATGGCAAACCGATCGTGAATACAATACCTGGGCATCTCACAATCAGGCCGAAGATAAGTTTCTTGGATTCCCACATCATAACCTGTTGCTGAGCAGGGTGCCAATGGGACCTTCTGAAACACTGAAACCCAAACAAAAATTCACTTCTTTCACAACTTTTGAACTGTTACATGACAATGACGACAGAGAGCGTCAGAGCCTGGCACATCGCAAGTTCTACAGAAAGCTGGCCCCCCAAGTTACAGAGTCCCTATTGGCTGCTGGTATTACCTCTCACGACAAAACAAAGCTTAAAGGATTTATTGATCAAATGGGCGAACTGGGCTTTGAACGGTTGGATATCATGGCCTGGCCAGGTATTTCTCATGATAAACTGGACGCTGATTATGTCGGTTTATGGAAAGAAATCGCTTCTTATGCAAAAACTAAAGGAGTGGTAATGGGCGGATATGAATTGCAGGTCGCATCAAGAGGAAGAGGTGCACAGTATGATTGTATTGATCCGGAAACTAAAAAGCCGGGCAGCTTGTTTGGGCAAAGTGTTTGTATTGCCAGCGACTGGCAGGATAAATATTATACCGACATGTGGAAGTTTTTTGATCAGACTGGCTTGATGACCTATAACATGGATGGGCCTTATCATGGCGATGTATGTGCATCTACAACACATAAACATCATACCGATTTGTACGATTCACAATGGGAACAATGGAAACAACAGGTAAGGGTACTCCATGAACTCCAGCGCCGCAATATGTATGTGCCAATTCCAGATTGGTATTTTCTGAACGGACAATCTTCTACAGGTATGGGATACCGTGAGGCCAGTGCGAATTTAACACCTCAGCAACAATTGTTGTTGGGCCGTCAGTACATTTACGATGGTACCTGGCATAAAACACCTACAATGGGCTGGATGACTTTACAGTTGGTAGGTTTTTATACCAATGATCCAAGGGTAGGTTTAGAGCCATTAGCAGATAATCTGGACAGATACGAGGTAGGCTTGTTTCAGCACCTGGCTAGTGGCTGCCAGTTTACAGTAAGGGGAAATAGACTTTATGATACCCCTGAAACAAAAGCAATGGTAGCCAAGTGGGTAAACTGGTTTAAAAAACACCGCGAAATATTAACCTCTGATATTATTCACGTTTCCCGTCCTACCGGCAGGGATCTGGATGCCATGCTACACGTGAATGCTCAAATTGAAGAAAAGGGGATGTTTGTAGTGTTTAATCCGACTGAAAAAGCAATCACCAAAACAATGAAAGTTCCACTTTATTACGCTGGATTAAAAGGCAGGGCGACGATAACAGATCAGGATGGAAAAAGCAGCGTGTCGACGCTAAATGATCAGCAGGAAGCACAATTTACAGTTAGTATACCAGCAGGAGGATTTGGCTGGTTTCTGATTAAAGAATAATTAATACGCTGCTCTATAAGTTAAAACCCCCAACTCGATTTGAGAAGGGGGTTTTCTTTTTATATTGGTTTTTAGTTCATTTATTATTTAGCAGCATCCAGTTCCTTTTTTGTCCATGGGGTTTCTCTGCCACTGGTTTCCTGTCTTACTTTTTTTACATCTGCAGGTTTGATCATGGAGGCTTTATTGCCAATATCATTCCGGATATAACTCAATACGGATGCAATGTATTCGTCATCATTTGCACCAAGGGCCGGCATAACATCAGGATAGGTTTTTCCATTAATAGGCCCGGATAAACCATGAAGGAGCGTTTTAATTAGTTTTACCGGGTCTCCGGCAATGCTGGCCGAGCTGGCCAGGGGAGGGGCAACCATGTTAGCACCACCAATAGAAACACCTTTTCCGTCGGCACCATGGCAGGTTGCACACAACTGGTTAAATATCAATGCGCCTTGTTTTATCAACTTCTGATCGGCTTCTTTTAGTCGTTGTGCATTCATTCTGGATAATTCTCTGGCATCCAGTATGTTTTGGTATTTCTTTAATGATGCAGTAATTACCTCGTTGTTCTTATTTCCATCCATTATTTCTTTAGTCATGGCTTTTGCCTGTTCTGAAGTGCTGAAGCGTAAGGTTAAGGCAAGTTGAAAACGTACATCTGCACTTGGGTCATTAATCAAAGGCCTGAATGCGTTGATCAGCTGTTCATCTCCTTTTAAAATTCGGTCTTCACTTGCCCAAATGGCGGTTTTTCTCAGTTCCGCATCTTTATCTTTCAGTACACTAAGGATAGTCTCATTGTCTAGTGATTTTAGACCATTTAATGTCCATAGGGCGTGAATACGGCCAAGCTGGGATGAACTGGTGTTTAATACGATTGCTTTAAGTTCGGGAACGACCGACTTGTCGCCACGAACAACAATCAGCTTTTGTGCATTTTCGCGCCACCAGCCATTGGCATGACTTAAGTATTGAACAAGTTGGTTCGCCGACATATCCAGCATTTTTGGTGCTTTTTTGTCTGGTTTTATTCCATCATGTACCAACCGGTAAATTCTACCCCGCTGGATATTCTTATCCAGATGTCTTTCTAATATCTTATTACGCAGGAAGGAACCTTTTCTTGTCCAGTTCCCTTCCTGGATGATCCCTCTATACATATCCAGGATATATAAACAACCATCAGGGCCTGTAGCTGTATTTACCGGTCTGAAATTCATATCAGTTGATGCGATAAATTCTTCTTTCTCAAAGACATTTTTTAAAGTGATTTTTCCTTCTGTATTGGTCACCTTAGCTCTTCTGATTAACCGTCCTACAGGCTCACAAATAAATAAATCACCCAGTACGTCTGCAGGTAATGAATTTCCTCTGAATATAGATTGACCTGCTGATGCCGTAAAATGATTTAAGGTGCTGTCTGCTCTAAGCCTGCCATTTCCTCCCTGTACATCCGGAGTAGAAATAATAGGCCATACGGCTTGAAAATCCTCATTAAACTGATCTTTCAAATCAAGTCTGCCATATTTAGGGTTCTGTTGAAAGGTAACTGCAGGTACTTCACCACCGGCCGATGAATAGAATAAACGGCCATAATTGTCGCTGGTTAAACCCCACTGTCCACCCGGGCCTTCAGGAAGGTCTTCTGATTTGATCATTCCATCTTCATAATAATAGCGTTTGCTATCATAGGTAACATACAGCTTGTTATCAAGGTTCCAGATCAGCCCGCTTTTCTGGTGCTCCAGGTTAGCGGTATTAATCTCATCGTTTTTAAACACAAGTTTCTTTTCGTCGGCTATGCCATCGCCATTTGTGTCGCGGTAACTGTGGAGGTGATTGGAATTGGTTTCATTCACGATCAGGCGGTCATCTAGTGTAAGGAGCATCCTGGGCAATACGAGTTTGTCTATAAATACAACAGATTTATCCATCTTTCCGTCGCCATTGGTGTCTTCCAGTCGCTTTACGGTACAAATTGGTCTCATTTGTCCCTCGCCATCTATATCCTGCATATAGGTATTCATTTCGGCAACATATAGTATTCCATTGCCATCCCATGCCATGGCTACAGGCTCATGGATCATAGGTTCGGCAGCCACCAGTTCAAGACGATAACCCTTGGGAACATGGATGGTTTTAAGGCTTTCTTCCGGAGAAAGGAAGGCGGGGGAAGGTGCTGTATTTACGATGATTTTACCTTCAGCATCTCTTTTTACTATATTTTGGGAAACGCGGCAGGTATAGGTAAGCAGGCCTAAGCCGATAATGCCGAGTATCCATTGTTTATTCTTGTTCATCAGTATATTTTCTATCGGTTATGATTTATTTTTTTTGACCCATTGCATATTTGATCCCACCCAGTAAGTGGTTCAGAAATAGAGGCTCGGCATAAGATTCTTCTGTATGACCAAGCGCGGTATAAAAAGATCGGCCTCCATCGTATTTACGGTACCAGGCCATAGGATGATCACCCATTTTTCCTGATCCGGCATCATAGCTTTTTTCATCAATAGACATCAGGATATTTAATCCTTTAGCTACCCATTTGAAATTGTACCATTCATCTTTTCTTTTGTATTTTTCGGGAAGGTGTTTGGTGGAAATGTGTGTTCTGTCGGTAACATCTAATACTGCTACCTGTTGATGTGGGTGGGTAAGAAAATAGGCACCTACAAGATCTCCATACCATGGCCAGTTGTATTCGCAATCGGTTGCACTGTGAACTCCGACAAAGCCACCTCCGGTTCTGATGTATTTTTCAAATGCACTTTGCTGCTCATCATTCAATACATCACCCGTGGTGTTTAAAAAAATAACAGCGTTGTATTGTTTAAGATTTGCTTCGGTAAACTTTGCCGAATTTATGGTGCTGTCAACGTCAAATTTGTTTTCTTTTCCCAATTTCTGGATGGCTGCTATCCCTTGTTTGATAGAATTGTGGTGGAAGCCAGCTGTCTTACAAAAGACGAGTACCTTTTTTTTCTTTGCATGGGCCATATGCGTAGTGGAAACAATGGCCATCATAACAAGCAAGGCAAGGAGTTTTAGGTGGAAAGGTTTCATGTTTTTTTTCATCGAGTTTTGTGTTTGTGTGTATACTCAAATAACTTAAATTTTGAACTTAAATATGTATGTTAATTTGACTAAAATTGACGCTTTTTTTGCTTTTATAGATAGTGACTGCAAAAAAAACATTACTATTTGTCAAATTAACATGGGTTATAAAGCGCTCAATTCCGGTTATTTGGATAATAGTAGATTAATCTGAATATACCATTATAGATGAAAAAAAGGAAATCAATTCATCTGTTTAATGGCGGAGCTGTGGAGAATAATTATTATGAACATAAGTTTTAATGTTTTAACTTTTGGTTTTTAAAAAATATTAATATGCTCAGTTCGTCCATTTTGAAGTATTCAGATGTTATTTCTCAATTTGTACGGAAAAATAGCACTTTGTACAAAGTAGAAAACATAACTAATGATGAAATTAATGAATAATCTAAAGTACTTATTTTTCTTTTTTTTAACGATTGCCGTGACCGGCACAAAGGGGGATGTTGGAAATGCCGGTAAACTATGGTATTCAAAGCCAGCAGAAAAGTGGGATGCCGAAGCATTGCCCATTGGTAATGGACGCCAGGGAGCAATGTTCTTTGCTGGTGTTAAATCAGAACGCATACAGTTTAACGAACAGAGCCTGTGGTCGGGCGACAACAATTGGGATGGCGACTACCAAACCGGAGATCGTGGTTTCGGATCTTACAGGAACTTTGGTGAGTTCAACATTAATTTTGATGGAACAGGCGAAGCAAGTAAATACCGCAGGGAATTGAATATACGGACGGGTGTGCATACGACTACTTTTGAGTTAAACGGCGTTATTTATACGCGTGAGGCTTTTGCCAGTTATCCGGATCAGGTAATGGTTTTCAGATATACAGCGAGTAAAAAAGGAGCCTTAACTGGCAAAGTTTCCATGCTGTCCGGGCAAGGTGCTGTAAGTGTATCGGGTGCAGAAGGATTAAGTTTTGAAGGTCAAATGCCAAATCAATTGAAATATGCGGCAAAGCTAAAACTGGTAAAGGAAGGGGGATCGACTTATGTCGAGGGAAACACGCTTGGTTTTAAGGGCTGTAATTCAATTACCTTTTATCTGGATGCAAGAACCAATTATAAACCTGACTATAAGTCGGGATGGCGTGGTGATGATCCGATGCCGAAGATAGATAAAGAGCTGGGTGCTGCACAGAAGCTTGGTTATACGAAACTAAAAAGCCGCCATATTAAGGATGTTACAAAGCTGACGAATGCTGCGACTATTGATGTAGGAAAAACAGCCCAGGCAGTGCTCGATCTTCCAATAGATGTAAGGCTTAAAAATTATGCAGGAGGCACTAAAGACCCGGACCTGGAAGAATTGCTTTTTCAATATGGCCGTTATTTGCTGGTAGGCTCGTCAAGACCAGGTGGATTGCCTGCTAACTTGCAAGGTTTATGGAACAATAGTAATTCGCCGGCCTGGGCAAGTGATTACCATAATAATATCAATATTCAGATGAATTACTGGCTTGCAGAATCAACTAATTTATCGGCATGTCATGAACCATTGATCGATTTTATTGTAGCTGCGCAGGAACCTTGCCGGATTGCAACACGTAAAGAATTTGGCCAAAATACGCGGGGCTGGACTGCAAGAACCAGTCAGAGTATTTTTGGAGGAAATGGCTGGGAATGGAATATACCCGCCAGCGCATGGTATACACAACATGTATTTGAACACTGGGATTTTACCAGGGACAGATCGTATTTACAAAATACAGCTTATCCTATTTTAAAAGAAATCTGTCAGTTTTGGGAAGACCGCTTAAAAGTGTCGGAAGATGGGACCTTAGTGGTTCCTAATGGCTGGTCACCTGAACATGGGCCGAGAGAAGATGGTGTAATGCACGACCAGCAATTGGTTTGGGATTTATTTCAAAACTATCTTCTGGCAGCAAAAGAGCTGGGTATAGATGCTGATTATCAAACTAAAGTAGCTACTATGCAGCAAAAGCTCGCCCCAAATAAAATAGGTAAATGGGGACAGTTGCAGGAGTGGCAGGCAGACCGGGATAACCCCGATGACCAGCATCGCCATACCTCACATTTATTTGGCGTGTTTCCCGGACGTCAGATCAGCATGAAGAATACACCAGATTTAGCAAATGCAGCTATCATTTCCTTGAGAAGCAGAAGTGGTAACTATGGTAAAAACATCAATACCCCCTTTACTGTAGAATCTACTGTAGGGGACAGCCGACGTTCCTGGACCTGGCCATGGAGATGTGCGCTGTGGGCCAGGTTAGGTGATGGAGAAAAAGCAGGGATCATGATTAAAGGACTGATTTCTTATAACATTCTACCTAATTTATTTACCAATCATCCGCCTTTTCAGTTGGATGGAAATTTTGGTATCAGCGGGGCAATGGCCGAGATGCTTTTACAAAGTCATGCCGGAGAAATTCACTTGCTACCTTCAATTCCTGCAAGCTGGGCATCGGAAGGGTCATTTAACGGACTTAAGGCAAGAGGTGGGTTTACTATAAACTGTAAATGGGAAAATGGTAAGGTGATTAGCTATCAGGTTTATTCTAAACAAGCTGAAAAAGTAAAAATCCGCGTTAACGGAGAACTAAAAGATGTGGTTTCAACAGCTATGAAACAATCGTAATATTTAAACCGATTCCCCGGCGAACTAAAAGGGAAAAAGACCAAATCAAACACAACAAAACAAACAAATGAAAATTCAACGAAATTTATTAATTGCTGCGCTGGTAATTGTGGGGGTAGGCCCGCTTTCGGCACAATCGACTGTCGGTGACTGGCTGGTCAATCCTGTTAAGGAAAAAGCCCAGGTGGTAAAGAGTGCTGATGGAAAGAACATTACTTTACAGAATGGTTTATTGAAAAGGGTATTTAGAATTTCACCAAACCTGGCTTGTATTGACTATACTAATTTAAGTACAGGAAGACAGTTGTTACGCGCTGTGAGAGAGGAAGCAAGGTTGGTTATCAATGGAAAGGCTTATCATATTGGTGGTCTGTATGGACAGAAAGAAAAAGCTTACTTGTTACCAGAGTGGGTGGATGGATTTACTGCGGGAGCAGGCGACTTTCAGTACGTTTCCTATGATGTTAAGCCGTTGACACCCCGATTGAAATGGAATAACAGTAAGTATTGGTATTTACCTGCTAAACCGGCGACTGGTAAAACGGTTTCCTTTTTATATAAATCCAAATTGGCTGATCTGGCAGGTCTGGAGGTTCAGGTCGTATATGAACTATATGATGGCATTCCTTTAATTGTAAAGTCTTTGAATGTACAGAACAAAGGAGCTAAGACCTATAAAATTGATCAGGTAGTGAATGAGGTCTTAGGTCTGGTTGAAGAAGAGAGTTCAGTAGAAGGAAGCTTTGAAATCATGAGAAAACCTGCTGGAATATATTTTGAAACCAATTATGCGTTCAACAATTCCATGAATTACGCAAATAGTGATCAGACTACACATTGGAAGCCGGATTCAACTTATACCTCTCAGGTACACTATAGATATCAGACTCCGGTACTCCTGGAAATCTATCCTGAAAAAGCCAAAGGTATCGAATTGAAAACCGGGGAAACACTGAATTCTGTGCGTACGCATGAATTATTGATGAATAAGGATGATCGGGAAAACCGTGGACTTGCCATTAGAAAAATGTACCGTGCAGTAGCACCATGGGTAACTGCCAATCCAATATTTATGCACCTGGTAGCCAGAAATTCTGAGCAGGTTAGAACGGCTATAGACCAGTGCGCAGCAACTGGTTACGAAGCACTGATCGTTAGTTTTGGAAGTAATTTGAATATGGAAGATACTTCTGATGAGAACATTAGTAAATGGAAGCAGCTTGCTGATTATGCACATAGTAAAAACATAATGATCGGTGGATATTCTTTATTTAGCTCAAGAAAAATAGGTCCTGAAACTGATGTGATCAGTCCTGAAACAGGAAAACCGGGTGGGGCTTTTTTTGGTAACGCACCTTGTTTTGGCAGTGAGTGGGGACTTCAGTATAGAGATAAAATCAAAAACTTTTATATAAAGACAGGCTTTGATATCTGGGAAAATGATGGTCCATACCCTGGGGATGTCTGTGCTTCAACTTCACATCCTGGACATAAGGGTTTGGAAGATTCGCAATGGAAACAAATGGAGATCCAGAAAGAATTGTATACCTGGCTAAATGAAAGAGGTGTTTACATCAATGCTCCTGACTGGTATTTCTTAGATGGTACCCATAAAATTGCTTTGGGTTATAGGGAAGTGAATTTCTCTTTGCCCCGTGCACAACAAAAGATCTTAAACCGTCAGAATATTTATGATGCCACCTGGGAGAAAACACCTTCTATGGGCTGGGGTTTTGTGCCATTAACTCAATATCAGGGTGGTGGTGCTGCCGCTACATTGGAGCCATTATCAGAACATTTGGACGATTATGAGCAGTTAATGATGCAATATTATGGTGCTGGGGTACAGGCTTGTTACCGCGGTCCAAGATTGTACGATACCGAAAAGACGAAACAGACGGTAATCAAAGTTGTTAACTGGTATAAAAAATACAGGAATATATTAAACTCCGATGTGATTCATCTGCGCAGGGCAGACGGTAGGGATTGGGATGGAATACTGCATGTTAACCCTGAGCTGAAAGAGAAAGGTCTGATGATGTTGTATAACCCTACAAAAGAAAAAATGGTCAGAACAATCAAGGTTCCTTTGTATTATACGGGCTTGAAAGATCTGGTAAAGATCAGTGAAAAGGGAGGAGCAGTTAAAACTTACAAATTAAACAGAGATTATACCGTAGACCTCACTTTTACAATTAACCCTGGAGGTTACACCTGGTTTGTTGTAGAGGGATAAATTAAATTTTATGATGAAAAGAATCCAGATCCTGCTTATCGTCATGTTGTGCTCAACAGGCGTATTTGCAGCCGTTAAAGATAATGTGTTAATTACCAACGATTATCTGGTTGTAAAGTATAATTTTAAAGCCAGAGATTTAGAAGTAACCTATAAAAATGGGAATAAGAGCTTTTTGAAAAAGGTTATCCCTAACGGGATCGATGGAACGGTAACTAAGACGAACGCCTCCAGCGTTATCTTCGGTAAGGGCAATGCCTTGATTTTTACCACTGCTGATGGGGGATCTATATCTTTTACCTTGTATGCTGCCCAGCCTTTTCTGTTTGTAAATCAAACTATAAAAAATGCAGGAAATGGTACGGTTGATATTGAGAAACTTAATCCTGTTTCATTTTCAGTTGACCTTAATCAACCCACATCGAGATTAAAAACACTGGGAACAGGGGGATTACTTGCTGCGGATAAAAATCCTGGTAGTTATGTGTTCCTGACCACTGTAGATCCGGTTACACGTAATGGTGTTGTTGCGGGCTGGCTAACGAATGAAAAGGGAAGTGGGGTGTTATTTTCAGGTGTTAAGAACAACCTGGTTGAAATAAAAACACAAATCGATTATGGGCGTTTTCGTTTGGCTGCCGGTGCAAAAGAAGCAACTGAAACTTTGGTTATCGGTTATTTCGCCGATGCACGTATAGGTGAAGAGAAATTTGCCGATGCGATTGCAAAGCAGCAAAGGATTAAATTAATGCCACGGTCGGCTGTTTATTGTACCTGGTATTCCGAAATAAATGGTGGTGCCGGTACGGAGTCTGAAACAATTAAATTAGCCGGTTTTATTAAGGATCAATTGAAGCCTTTTGGACTTGGGGTGCTTCAGATAGATGATGAATGGCAGGCGGGAGGTAAATATGCCGGTCCGCGCAGAGGTTTTGACCGTGTAGATCCAAAGGGAGGTTATCCTGATGGTATGACAAAAACTGCCGAAGCAATAAAGGAGAATGGTTTAACTGCTGGAATATGGTGGATGCCGTTTAGTCGTAACCACCAGGATCCTGAATACAAAGATCGTCAGCACTGGTTTGCGAAGCGGTTAAACGGGAAACCTTATGAGACTTCATGGGGTGGAACATCTTTGGACCTAACTAATCCTGAAGTTCAAAATCACGTCTCTTATGTGGCAAAAAAAATGCAGAGCTGGGGTTATGATTATTTCAAGATGGATGGGCTATGGACAGGAACTGTTACAGAACAGGTTTACATTAATGATGGGTACAAAAATGACAGCATTGGTAATTGTCAACCGCTATTTAACCCATTTAAAACCCAGATAGAAGCATATAGAGATGGTTTAAAGCTTATCAGGAATGCTACTGGTAAAGATATGTTTCTTTCGGGATGTTGCGTTAGCCAGAACATGAGGTCCTTTGGCCCTTCAATGGGACTCGTTAATTCCATGCGTATCGGACCGGATTTTAATCATGATGGAGAAAGCATCCGTACAGGTGTAATACGTGCTTCCAGGTTGTACTTTTTAAACGGAAGAGTTTGGTGGAACGATCCGGATCCTTCCATGATCAGGGAAAGTGGTAAATCTACCGCCGATGGTGCGGCAGGTGGGATTGGGAGTTTGACAAGAGCCCGGTTGTTACCTTCTTTCGTTGCAGTTTCTGCACAATTTTTTCTCAGCAGCGATTGGCTTCCGAACCTGCCTTCAGACAGGCTGGAAATTATGAAGCGGTGTATGGCTTCGCATACCGGAACCGCACGCCCTGTTGATGCTTTTGATAAATCACTCCCTTCAATTTGGTTGGCAACAGATAAAAAGACGGGTACAAGTCGTAATGTTGTTGGCTTGTATAATTGGGAAACCAGCACTCAGAAAATCGGGACTACTTTAAGCCGGGCTGGGTTAATGGATAAAACGACTTATTATGCTTTTGATTTCTGGGCAAATAAACCACTTAGAAATATGATTGGTTCCATTGAAGGAGAGCTTCCTGCTGAATCATGCCAGATTATAGCCCTTCGTGCCAAATCAAATCATCCGGTGGTTGTTTCTACGTCTCAGCATGTAAGCCAGGGTATGATCGATCTCCTTAAGGAAGATTGGAAGAACAATACGCTTTCAGGAACAAGTAAGTTAATTGCCGGAGATAGTTATGAAATGCGTATTGCAGGATTGAACGATGGCGGAAACTGGAAGTTAAACAAAGCTGCTATTGTTGGAAGTACAGAAGGAATAAGTATTGATATCTTGCCTCAGTCAGAAAAAGGATGGGCCAGGGTAGTCATTAAAAGTAAGGAAAGTAAGCAGGTGAGCTGGACTTTGAAATTTATAAAATAGAAAGCATTTTAACGATTAAATATGATATCTTTTGTTATATCAAAAAAAACAACGATAGCTGTTTTGTGCTCACTGTTCATCGCAACAGGAGTTTCTGCGCAGGAAGAAAAGCTAAATGGAGCAGATTCAGTAGCTTTTAAGACTTTGGTTTCCGGGTTGTCTTTCCCTGATAAATTAGAACAGGGTACTAAGCGGGTGGGCCTCCCAAAGGTTGCTGCGGGATATGAGCTCTCGCTGTATGGTTCGAGTAGAAAACCGGTAATTGGCCTCGACGGAAAAGTTTATCAGCCCTTAACCGATTGTGAGGTACAATTGGTATTTAAGGTAAAGAACAAGGGAAACAACCGTTCTTATGAATTTCCACATACTGTAAAAGTAATGGGCCGGTACCGTCCGCAATCTGGTGCCAATAAACAGCCTTTTGTGATACCTTCCTTACAGGAATGGAATGGTGGAAACGGTAGTTTTAAATTATTGGCTAACAGCCGGATCATCTTAAGTGCTGAAGCCCGAAAAGTATTAGCTCCTGCAGCTGATATTTTTTTGAATGACCTTAAAGAGTTAACCGGAAATTCTGCCTTAAGTATTGCAACCGGTAAAGCCAAACCTGGCGATATCGTGTTTAGTATTGATCCTGCCCTTAAACACTTAGGTGAGGAAGGTTATGTCATGAATATTGACCAGACGGTACAGATCAGCGCAGCTTATTATAAAGGTGCATTCTGGGCCACAAGGACGGTACTGCAAATATTGGAACAAGATCCGGAGCATAGTCTGATTGCTAAAGGTAAGACCCATGATTATCCTAAATTTGAAGTGAGGGGATTGGTACTGGATGTAGCGCGTAAGTTTTTTACCCTGGACTTTCTGAAACATTATGTAAAAATGATGGCTTATTACAAAATGGGTGATTTTCATATCCATTTGAATGATAATGGTTTTAAGCAGTTTTTTGAAGGGAATTGGGATAAAACCTATGCCGCATTTAGACTGGAAAGTAGTACCTATCCTAAGCTGACGTCTAAAGATGGTTTCTACACAAAAGCTGAATTTAAGGAACTACAGAAAACAGCACAACTATATGGTATGCGTGTCATTCCTGAAATTGATGTACCAGCACATTCACTTGCCTTTACCAGGGTGTTCCCGGAAATAGGTAGTAAAGAATATGGAATGGATCATCTGGATATTAATAATCCTAAAACATATGAGGTTATAGATAATGTTTTTAAAGAGTATATAGAAGGAAAGGATCCTGTTTTTGTTGATCCTGAGGTACATATAGGTACCGATGAATATGCAAAAAAGGAGGCAGAGAGTTTTAGGGCATTTACAGATCATTATATCCGTTTTGTACAAGGGTATGGTAAGAAAGTGCGTTTATGGGGTGCGTTAACCCATGCACAGGGTAATACGCCTGTAACCTCTTCTGGCGTGACGATGAATGCCTGGTATAACGGTTACGCGGATCCGAAAGAAATGGTACGTTTAGGTTACGATCAGATCAGTACGCCCGATGGCTTGTTGTATATTGTTCCTGCTGCAGGCTACTATTACGATTTTTTAAATGTTAAACGTTTATACGAAAGCTGGGAACCCAACCAGATTGGTAAAGAAGTCTTTTTGATGGGACATCCTAAAATCAGAGGTGGAATGTTTGCAGTATGGAACGACCATGTGGGAAATGGAATAACGATGAAAGATGTGCACCAAAGGGTTTTCCCGGCAATGCAGGTGCTTTCGGAAAAAATGTGGACAGGAAAAACAGATCAGTCAGACTGGAATACATTTGCTAAAAATAAAGTGAATGTTGGTGAAGGCCCCGGATTAAACATGCGCGGAGCTGTTGGCTCTGCTACTGCGGACGGCCTGGTTTTAAAAGATAATCTGACTGCTAAGGGTGGTAACCTCAATGGAAACGAATCGATTGAATTACCTCTCAAAGAAATTGGGTATCCATATTCTGTTTCCTTTACATTGAAGGCTGCACATGGAAATAAAGGGGATGTCATTCTCTTTAAATCTGAAAATGCAGAAGTATTTATGAAAGAAAATGATGGATTGAGACTTGGCTTTAGCCGTGAGAATTATACAGATCTTTTTGAATTTGTATTTGTCCCGGACAAAAGCTATAAGGTCATGCTTACTGGAAATGAAAAAGGCACCTGGTTATATGTAGACGGTGCATTGGTTCAGCGAATGGAGGGTAAAAAGTTAAGTTTTGAAACGACAGATACTAAAATTAGCAGGATGCAAACATTGGTGTTCCCTCTACATCAGATTGGAGATACTAAAAAAGGTTTCCAGGGCATGATTTCAGACCTTCGGGTTTATAACAAGCGATTGAACGAATCCTATCTTTCGGAGCAGTATGGAAAGTAAAAACGAACAGCTCTGAAAGCAAAAAAATCTCAATAACAGTCAAAATAGCATCGATTAGTCGATGCTATTTTTGTTAGTTTTGAGTTCGTTAAGACTACCAACTACACAACAATGAAATTAATTAACACCAGGAACCGCATAGATGCTAAAATGGCGCTATGTATGTTATTATTGCTATTCAGTTTTTCTGCCCGGGCCCAGTGGGACTTTAGTACGAATTATTTTAAAATTCATCTGAACAATAAGGGGTATATCACGAGTATGAAAAATATTACGGTTAAACCTAATGCCGAGTTTAGCGCTGCTGATAAACCTTCTCCATTAATGAGTTTGTATGACAGTAAGAAAAAGGTTTATTATAAACCAACCAAGGCGGTTTATAATAAGGCGAATCAATCTGTCACACTAAATTATCCGAACGGTTCCCGTGCTAAAATTTCGTTGCTTGCGAAAGAAAAGTATTTTAAACTGACCCTGCAGTCGCTGAGCCCGCGTAATGGGGTTGACGGTGTGCAATGGGGGGATATTCATACTAATATTACCAATCTGTTTGGTGAAATTATTGGTGTGGCGCGCGACACCAGCGAAGTTCATAATTACGCTATTGGTATGCTTGCTTTAGACGATAATACCCTTGGTGGTACATCTGAAACAATAGCTGATGCTGCTCCTTTTCAGTATATCATTCACAGCCCCGACACTAAACGGTTTCCTCTACCAGCTAATTTGCATGAAGGACAAATTTTTACACTTGGTGGGGATGGAATCAGTGACGTAGCGTTTTATGCACATAAGGAACCGTATTACAGAATATTATACGGAAATGCGGCTATGATTGACAGTAAGGGAAGGATCTCTCTCAACTATCATTCGAGGGACAGAACTACTAAAAGAGAGGTATACTATTCGCTCATACCAAATATGGCTGCCAATACGCCAAACCATATTGAGGTAGAACCACTGCCAGGTGTGGATTATATCGGATCGTCTGTTGCTTTATGGGGGAGTCCAGACAGTACAGCATTGATGGATGTTATTCAGACAGTTGTGAAGGCTGAAGGGTTACCATATCCCACAGTTAATGGGAAATGGATAAAAGACCCAGCCGCATTTGTACCTGATGCACTTACAGCTGGAGGCTTGTATGATAATGTTATTTCTTATACATCTAAAATGGGATTTAAGGCGATCAGTTTGTATGACAGAGGTTTTTTAAAACCTGATAGGGGCAATAAGGGCTATCTTGATGGAGAGAACTTTGAAAAGAAATCTCTGAAGTTGACGGCTGGAAATAAATCGCATAAGGAATTTTCAGAAATGGCCGCAAAATATGGAATCGTTATAGGAAGAACACCAATTACCAATTCTTTGGCCCCTGGTACAAAAGATGCAAGTCCGGTTCCAAGTGATAGTTTATGTTATCAGCAAAAGCGTGTGCTGATGAATAACCTTTCGCCTACCGATACCATTATTATTGTGGATGATCCTAAACACCTTCAGGAAATTGCCAGCTGGGAAGGACACGCCAAAAATTTGAATATGGTTAAAATAGGAAAGGAACTGATCCATTATTTAGGCGTTTCGGATAAAAAGCCTTACAGGCTTTTAAATGTTAAACGGGGGTATTGGAATACGGTACCTGCAAGTCATAAAGCGAAGGATGATATTTACAAGCTTCAGGTGACTTTAAATTATGGATACGACGGATTGATTCCAAATATGGGCCTGCAGGATAAGATTGCTGAATACTATGCTGATGTTTGTTATATCAATGGCTTAGGATATTATGATTTTGACGGACAGGAGTTTCTGTTTAACAATGGACATGGCTATTATTCAGCAAAGCGTTTTTTTCGGAAAATGTTTGAAAGGGCTGCAAAACTGGGTATTCCAGATATCCGCTTTACGGGTGCTACCTTGTCTGAAGGTTCCTGGCATTACCAGAGTATCTGGAATGTTGGAGGAGGAAAGAACTTGTATGATGTGGATACCAGGGAATGGGGAAGCAGTACCAGTCAGGGTAAAGACCTGCGCGATGTGACTTATGCGAACTTTTTCCCTGTGGGTATGGGTGGGAATTTCCCGATTAAAGCCAATTCAACTGTGGAACAGTATGAACATATACAAGCCATTTCTGTTGGGGTAGGCACAACGTATAGTATGACCCTAAACCAAAAGGATGTTGAAAGCTGCCCTCAAAAGGATGCAATTTTCAATGTGATCAGAACATGGGAAGATGCCCGTGCTGCAAATGCTTTTCCGCGTTTGTTGAAGAAGCAATTGGCCGATCCGAAGAAAAGCTGGACTTTAGAAACAATCAATAGTAACAGCTGGAAATTGTATGAGAAAGTTAATGGTGAAAAAACAAATGCGGTTGTTTTAAAAAGAGCTGCAGGTTATTAAATCTTAAATACTATACTTTTAAAATGAGAAAAATTAGAACTTCGCTGCTTTTTGTTTTATTGGTAATAACTGCTGCGAGTGCCCAAAAGAAGTCGGGCAATGTGCATACACCAAAAGTAACTGATGTATGGGTTGTATTTAAAACTCATTTTGACTTAGGTTTTACGGATTTGCCGGAAAATGTTTTTACACGTTATAGGGGAGAGATGATGGATAAAGCCTTAAGCGTGATTGAGAAAAATGCGGCGCTACCTAAAGATAAGCATTTTGCATGGACGGTACCCGGCTGGCCGCTTTATGCACAGATTTTAGGCCCTGAGCAAGATCCTGAGCGTAAAAAAAGAATAGAAAAGGCGGTTAGGGAAGGTTCAATTGTTGCACATGGTTTAGCATTTACTACCCATACTGAATCTCTTGATTATGAGGATTTGGTTCGTGGGCTAGGATATTCCTCAAAAGTTGCCCGTAACTATAATCAACCTTTGCCAATAAGTGCTAAAATGACTGATGTCCCCAGTCATTCGTGGGTTATGCCAACTTTACTGAACAATGCCGGTATCAGGTTTTTACAGTTAGGATGTAATCCGGCTAGCCAGAGTCCACGTTTTCCACAGATATTTTGGTGGGAAGGAGCCGACGGTTCTAAAATTTTATGTCAGTATACAGCCGACTATGGCTCTGGAATAAAAGCACCGGCAGATTGGCCATCTAAGAATTATCTTGCGATGATTATGACAGGCGATAATCATGGTCCGCCAAATCAACAGGACGTAGAAAGTATAATTGCAAAAATTGATAAAGAAATGCCAGGTGTGAAGATACATCTTGGAACACTGGATGATTTTGCAAAAGCGATTCTTGAAGAAAAACCAGATCTGCCAACTGTTAAGGGAGATACACCAGATTCCTGGATCCATGGATTACTTTCAAATCCTGTGGAAGCAAAGATCGGAAGAAATATCCGTCCCCTTGAATCTGCCCTTGATGGATTGAATACACAGATGGGCGCCTGGGGAATACCTGTAAAAAATATTTCGGCGAAACTGGACAAAGCTTATGAACAAAGTCTTTTGTATGCAGAGCATACCTGGGGCATGAATGCGGAATATGGCCCACGTTATAGTTATGGTGAGGTTTGGAAAAAATGGTTGGCAGAGGCCGCTGCAGAGCCTGAACCTGAAAATGGGGATTATTCGAAACTTAAAAACAGCAATGCGCATAACACAAGTACTGGAAGCAAAAAGAAATGGCTGCATTCTTATGATGTAAAGCGAAAGTACATTCATAATACGAACGAGATCATCAGTACTGAGCTGAAAACACATCTTGATCTGTTGGCCAAATCGGTAAATGTGGAAGGGAAGCGTATGGTTGTTTATAACCCGTTGCCCTGGAAGCGGTCGGGAATTGTTGAGAATCCATGGAACAAGGGGAGCTACTTTTATGTGAAAGACATTGCTCCTTCGGGTTATATGACCTACAGTCAAAAGGATTTAAAAGCGTCAGATGTTACAAATGATGAGCAAACGGAACTCAATACTCCTTATTTTAAGGTCGTTTTTGATCTAAAAAGAGGAGGGATAGCATCGTTGCTGGACAAGAAATCGAATCGTGAATTGGTAGATCAATCGGCTAAATATGTTGTTGGACAATTTTTGCATGAACGGTTCAGTACTAATGAAGTAGATCAATGGTTTAACGTTTACAGTAGGATAAAAACAGGATGGGGATTAAACGACCTGGGGAAACCAGGGATGATTAGTGCCGATAAAGCGCCGTATATGACCTTTACACCCAATGATTGGAAAATCTCTGTGACGCATTCAAGTGTCGCTGATATTGCAACGTTGAAGGCCGTTGATACGAGAGGCCTTGCCGGAAAATATACTATGGTATTTACATTTCCCAGAAATGCTGTTTATGTAGATGTAGAATGGTTTGTGGATGGAAAAACACCGGACAAGCAACCGGAAGGTGGGTGGTTGTGTTTTCCTTTTGCGGCTAAAGACGCTAAATTTACTGTGGGCCGTTTGGGAGGACCGGTCAATCCGGCTACTGACCTGATTGCTGGAAGTAATAAATACCTGATGGCTGTAAATACAGGCGTTTCAATCACCCAGAAAGACAAATCTGGAATGGGTTTAGTTTCAAAAGATTCCCCGCTGATTGCCTTAGGTGAACCAGGGTTATGGAAGTTCTCTTTAGATTATATTCCTCAAACGCCTTCTTTGTTTGTTAATCTTTATAACAATATGTGGAATACCAATTTCCCTTTATGGCAGGAGGGATCATGGAGTGAAAAGGTACGGATATGGCCAATTGATAGAAACACAGAAACATTAGCCAATTTGTCGGAAAAGTCCTGGGAAGACCGTTTGCCTTTGTTAACCGGGGAATCTGATGGTGAAGCTGGGCAATTACCTGTAAAAAGCGAAGGGATTTCTATTTCGAGAAAAGGAATACTGGTTACTGCTTTTGGCGAAAACCCAGATGGCAAAGGAACTGTTTTACGTTTATGGGAGCAGGATGGTATTGATGCTCAGATTGGTGTTAAGTTGCCTAAGGGATTAAATTATACACAAGCTGTCCCTGTTGATCTTCGTGGTGAAATTATTGGTAAGCCGGTTAATATTGTTGGGGGAAAACTCAGCTTCCATCTAAAAGCATATGCGCCTGCCAGTTTTATTTTAAGGAATGATGTGATAGGAAAGTAATTGCAAAAAAAGCATTTATAATTGTCAAATTAACGGTTGTAATTTTGTTTTTATATGTGGATACTTGGTTAATAACAAAATGATAATATGGGATTTGACTTCTTGGACAGAATTGTATTAGGAACTGCAGGACTGGGAGGAGTATGGGGTAAAGTAGATCAAGAAGAGTCAATTAAGACGGTTATTGAAGCATTGGAACATGGTGTGAGCTGTATTGATACAGCTCCGGCTTATGGTGATGCAGAAGAACTGCTTGGCGTAGCACTTAAACAATGGAAAGGCGCAGCCCCCTTCATTAGTACAAAGGTAGGTCGGCTCAAATCTTTTGAGGTAAAAGGCGAGCATTATGATTTTTCATTTGAGGGGATGAAAAGTAGTATTGAGTCAAGCCTTAAAATGCTTGGACGGCAACAGGTTGATTTACTTTTATTACATGATCCGCTGGTTATACAGCCTGCAGACGCTGAATCTGCAGTGAATAACCTGGTGGAATTGAAGCGCCTTGGCTATACCAAACATATCGGTCTCGGTGGAAATGCCCCGGCTTGGTTTTTACCTTATACAAGAGCTGGTTTTTTTGAAGTTGTGATGGAATTTAACAGGTTGAATGCTTGTAATACAGAAAGCCTGGAAACAATGCTCCCTTTTTGTAATCAGCGTAAATTGACCTATTACGCGGCGAGTCCTTTAAATATGGGATTGTTAGGGGCCAGTTATTCTGTTTTTACCACCAGTCCTCCCGAATGGCTGGCCAAAGAACAAGTTGACAACGCAGTCCGGGCGAATGCAATTGCTTTAAAATATGGTATCTCACTTGCTGAGCTTTCCTATAGATTTTTGATGAGCATTCCTTATGATTTTAAAATTGTTACGGGGCCAGGTAATAGAACGGAGCTACATGACATATTTAGTCATCTCAATACCGGATCTCTACCCGAAGCCATATATAATGACATTGTTCAAACCACAAAAAAGTATTTAGATGAATCAGATCGACGAGGAAATCTTTAACATCAAAAAAATCAGGATCCGTGTGCTTGAACAAGTACCAGCGGTTACACCTTTTCAGGACGCGACAATGGGGCCGTTCCCATATTTTGGCATTTCTATTATAACGCTTGAAGATGAATATGGGAACATTGGGGAAGCGCCCGTTTATAATAGTTATCTGAATATCCTTGAAACCTGTTTGTTTCCAATACTATTTCATAGTCAGCATACACCTTATAAACAATTTTTTCCATTCCTTTACTGGTCAATTAGAAATGAGGGGTTTAAAGGTGCTGCTGCTGCGCTATTGGGACAGGTTGATATGGCTTTGTATGATCTTGCAGCAAGAAGGAAGGAGGTTCCATTGCATCAATACTTGGGGGCAGTGGAGAATGAGGTAAAGATGTATGGAAGTGGTGGTGGAACGAATTATTCGCTTGCCGAACTGGAAAAGGAGGTGACTTTTTTCCTCGAAGCAGGAGTTGATTGTTACAAAATGAAAGTGGGAAAGGATTTTGGTAAAAGTATCAGTGACGATGTTGCAAGAGTAAAATTTGTAAAAGGTCTAATTGGAAGCAAGGTTAGGCTAGCCGTTGATGCTAACCAGATATGGAGCTGTGCAGATGTGTTTAACTTTATAGATGCGATAGGTGAGGATAACCTTTGCTGGATTGAAGAACCTGTGCATTCAGCGTCGTACGATCTTATTGAAACAGTATGTAAGGCGACAAAAGTGGCGGTCGCATACGGAGAGTCAGAACGTACCTCAAAGATCTTTCCTACACTGGTAAATTGTGGTGTCAGACACCTGCAACCAGTTCCTACTCAAATTGGCGGAATAAAGGAATGGATGGAAGTGAGGGATCTTTCGATCAATAGAAAATTAGATTTTTCATCTGGCGGATATTCTCTATATTCGACGTTCCTAATGGCAACAGCTAGTGGGACAGGAATGATAGAGTACCTATATTCCATTATGCAGGGACTGGAGAAATATTTTCTCGTACGTCCCTCATGGCGGAATGGAAAATTCATATTTTCTGATATTGCAGGTATACCCGTCAGAATAGATTGGGATAAGTGTTATAAGGAAGATAAGATAATCAGGGAACTCAACTGGGAGCAGGCAGATGTCCCCAGGTACAAGCCTGTAGTATCTATGTAAAAATAAAACGCTTTGGGCTTATCTTTTAATTATCTCGATTATACAATATTAGCGATATACCTCCTCGCACTTTTTCTTATAGGTTTTTATATGAATAAAAAAGGTGAGGTGGGTGAAGATATATTTCTCGGAGGAAGAAGCCTGAAGTGGTGGCAAATTGGATTTTCGATATTTAGTGCCAATGCCGGCCCAATGATGTTGATTGGTTTTGCTGGTTTAGGCTTTACCCATAAAATGGCTGGAGCGAATTTTGAATGGCTGGCCTGGATATTTTTATTGTTACTTTCCGTCATTTTCCTTCCATATTATCTGAAAGCGGGAATAAGCACAATCCCTCAATTTTTGTTGATCCGTTTTGGAAAAAGATCGTATTCCTTTCTTATTGCCTATAGTCTGGTTTCTATATTGGTAGTTTGGCTTGGAAGTGCGCTTTATGCCGGAGGATTACTGATATCCTTGATTTTTGAATGTTCAATTTACTTGCCCATAATGATCATTGCTGCAATTGCAACAAGTTTTACAGCCGTGGGTGGTTTAAAAGCTGTAGTGCGTACGGGAATATTTCAGTCAGTTATTATTATCGTATCTTCAGTTTGTCTGGTTTTTCTGGGGCTTCAGAAAATTGGCGGTGTAGATGTATTAATTGCAAAAACGCCGTCCGACTATTGGAAGCTTTTTTTGCCTTCAGATAATCCTGAATATAGCTGGGTTGCTATCCTTCTGGGCTATCCGGTAGTTGCCATTTACTATTGGTGTGCTGATCAGACAATTGTGCAAAAGGTACTGGCAGCGAAAGATTTGAAACAAGCACAATATGGGACGGTGTTTATTGCTGCACTTAAGATCATTATGCCATTTATTTTCCTTCTTCCCGGAATTATGTGTTATGTGCTATATCAGGACAGTGCACATGCGGACAATGCCTATATGGTTATGGTTGCACAACTGATGCCACATGGTTTTCTTGGACTTAGTGTTGCTGCTTTGGTTGCAGCTTTGATTGATACGGTTTCTTCCAGTCTCAATTCGTTTTGTACCGTTTTTACGCTGGACCTGGTCCCTTTGTTCAGTAAACAGAATAAAAAGCAGCAGATGCGTATGGGGAAATGGATTACGGTTGTTGCAGCCGTATTTGGTGTCGCTATCGCAATGATCTATGCAAATTCAGGTAATAGTTTTTTTGACCTGACACAGGGCCTGGTTTCTATTCTGGCTCCTCCGCTTTCAGTAGTGTTTTTAGCCGGAATTTGCTGGAAAAGAATAAATGCAAGGGCTGTGGAAACAGTGCTGTACGGCGGTGGATTACTTTGTGTTGCAATTGGTGCCTGCAATGTCCTTAATTTTCCATATCCGGGATTTTGGCCACATTTTTTAATGCTGTCATTTTATCTTTTCCTTTTTTTAGCAATTGTTGTTGTTGTTGTTACACTGCTTACTGGTAAACAACAGTTTAAGACTGTTGATATGGCAGTTTTACCTGGCGAACTGAAGCTTCATGCCAATAGGAAATTGCAGCTATTATGGGCTTCGCTTGCCGGTATTATGATATTTTTATACTTGTTTTTTAATTAACAAAAAGATGATGAATTATTTAAAATTACTTTTATTATGTGTTTGCCTTTCTTCTTGTGCAGGAACTGATAAACCGCTTGCAGGGCCTCAATATCAGGAGCATGTTTTTGTGGTTAACATTGCAGCAGGGGAGGAGAAATTAAATGCTTACCTGGATTACCACAAAAAGATTTGGCCCGAAGTTGAAGCTGGCTTTAAAAAGGCAGGTTACAGACAAATTTCACTTTATCGTTTCGACCACCTTGTTGTCATGCGAATTCTGGTCGATAAAGGTGCTGATCTTGACCAATTGGGTAAATTAGCAGAGTCCTATAGTCCAAAATGTAAAGCATGGAACAACTTAATGGGTGAATTTCAAGTAGGCGTTACCGGGACGGCCCCAGGGCAAAAATGGGTGGAAACCGAGCTGTTTTACGAATACCCGAACCGTCCTTAAGCCAACACCCTGTATTGTTTCGTGAAGTCACGGGGGGATAAGCCTTTGACTTCCTTAAAATGTTTATTAAAATTGGAGATGTTATTATAGCCACTCATGTAACAGGTTTCAGTTACATTGTATTTGCCTTCCATTAACAATTTTGCGGCATGACCTATTCTGATCTCTTTGATAAACTCAACAAGTGTCCGGTTGGTTTTTAATTTGAAAAATCTGCAGAATGCTGCGGTAGACATAGGTACAGTCTCTGCAACATCATTTAGGGAAATGTCTTCTTTGAAATTTTTGAAAATATAGTCAAATACCCGGTTGATTTTTTGAGCTTCAGTTGAGCTTTCAGAAATATTGTAGGACAATGAGGAGAGTTTTCTTGACGATTCAGAGTGTGCAAGTAAATCGAGCAACTGAAGCATAAGTGTTGCACGATAAAGGCCGGTCTTTTCCAGCATTTCTTTTAGTATTTCTCTCGCTTGTACGATGGTTTGTCCGGAAAATATAACGCCCATAGAGGCATCGGCAAACAGCTGTTTTATAGCAACGGCCTCCGGTTTTTCCAGCAGTTCTTTGCCGAGGAAATCGGGAAAGAAATGAACGATAATGGCCTCAGGGTCTAAATGACTTTTAACCTTGCCATGGTACTGCCAGCAGTGTGGGACGTAACTTCCTAAAAGGACCAGCTCAGTCCCCTCGAAGTCTTCAATGTTGTCGCCTACGAAACGTTTGCCAACGCAATTTTCTAATAGCGCGATTTCAAAATTGAAATGTGATTTTAACGAGGTATATTTCTTGATTTCAAGGATTTCCGACCTCACGGTAAACGACTCTTCCGGAGGAAAAGTGAAGTTTTCGTATATGAATTGCATCTTATAGGAACAGGTTGTTTTATTTGGTTGTGTACACTAATGTAAAAAAAAAAATCAAGCTTTTAGCTTTACTGTCCATATTTTATTATAAACAAGGGGTGGAAAGGAATCAAAAATCGCTAATAGTCAGGATAAAAAAATATGATTTTAATGCAAAAAAAACATCGATTTTAATCAAATTACAGGAACTTAAATACAACTGGATTTTGTTATTTTGAATACGGTGAATTCGCATATACACACACAACATATATATGGATTATTGTTACAGACAACTCATAAGGCGCATCATGATCCTTATGAGTTGTCTTAATTGGAATGTTTAGCTGAGTGACAGTAAATCTAGCTTAAAACACGATTTCTTTAACATCAGTGTTAATGAAGAAGATTTTATTAATTAAAAAATAGTTTCTTTCAATGAAATACTTAAAATGCCGATTAATTCTGTTGATTACTTTAACAGCGGTACAGTTGAATGCCCAAACCCCTGCTCCCGGGCTTGCCGACAAGCTTATTGCTCAACTTAATGGTCATCTCTATGCAAGCGTAACCAGATTTGATGGGACATCACCAATAAAAATACAGACTTTTACCAATGGTGTAGCGAAAACAGAAGAAGGATTATGGCAGTTGAATGTTAGTCAGAAACCGGTTTTAAATAGCTCACAGGAGCTTGATATTCAAGCAAGTTTTGAGTTGAAACAAGGAGTAGCCACGACAACAGGAGTTGCTTTTTCGTTTGATTTTTCCAGCTGGACGCCTGAGAACTATGTCATGGTTCCAGCAATAGTTTACAATGGTAACAGATATCGGTCTATAGGTAATGGTTATAATCCTACCTATCCGGATGATATGTATTACAATCCTAAGGTGCCACTTACGATTTCTAACAATCCCAGATTGTCTATTGAAAAGGAGAAGTCTTCATTAATTGAACTTCAAACCACCAATACTGCAACCCCATCAATGTGTTTTTTCTCAGCCCGGGAAAAGAAAGGTTTTATAGTATTGACTGAACAGCAGACTGAGCTTGGGAATACCGGCCTTACGATTACAGAAAACAAAACCCAGGATAATTGTATTTTTACGCTGAATGTGCCATCGGTAAGGAAATTGGCAACAGGCTTTGGCGATTTTCATAAAAGTGGTGATGTTGCCCCAAACTGGAAAGTGGGGGATAAGGTTGTTTTGAAAATGCGCCTGCTTGTTTTTGATGCCAACAATATACCTGATCTGTTGTCAAAGTTTTTTAAAGTTCGTAAGTCATTGACTGGTGAAAACCACCCTCGTAATCAATTACCGATGAGTCATTATTTAAAACTCACTACAACAATTTGCAGCAATAATTTTATTACTGTTCCTATAGGAAGTTATTATATGCCTGAAAATAACAGGGACTTTCAATTGGGCTGGGTTAGCGGAATGATGAACACATATCCTATGCTGGCCCTGAATGATTCGAAAGAACGAGAACGGGTTGCCCGGGAGCTGGATTTTGTAGTTGCTAAACTTCAGGGCAAAAGTGGCTATTTCTTTGGAGGAATAACAGAAACGGGTAAAATAATGGCTGAAAAGGCCAACCCTAAATTTCCAGCGGTCCAGGCTATGGTACGGAAAAATGGTGATGTACTGTTGATGCTGATCAAACATCTGATGTTGTTCAAAGCCCAGGGATATGCCGGAGATATACATGCGGAATGGGAAATGGCAGCCCGAAAATTAGCCGGTGCTTTTACAAGAACCTGGAAAAAGCATGGGGAGTTTGGCCAGTACATTGTTCCGGAAACGGGGGAGATTGCTGTTTTCAATTCTACTGCTGGTGCTGTAGCACCTGCCGGGCTGGCGCTTGCAGCAGATTATTTTAAAAACCAGGAATGGCTAAAGGTTGCAGAAGAGGCAGCTGATTACTATTATCAGCGAGATGTATTTACACAGGGATTAACAGCTGGCCATTGTGGTGACATTTCGCAGGATGCAGATTCAGAATCAGCTTTTGGTTTTTTAGAATCACTGATGGGCTTATATCATTATACACAGGATAGAAAATGGCTTGAAAAGGCAGAAGTTCAGGCTGCTTTATGTGCTACCTGGACCATGTCCTACGATCCTGTTTTTCCTCAAAACAGCCAGATTGCAAAACTTGGGGGGAAAATGGCAGGGGCAGTGTGGGCAAGTATTCAGAATAAGCATGCAGCTCCCGGTTCCTGTACCAGCTCTGCAGATTATCTTTTTAAACTCTACAGGGCTACCGGAAATAAACTATATGCTGATTTGATTGCTGATATCCAACATGCACATGCCGAGGCGGTTAATATTCCTCCTTTTCACATTACCACGGGTAACCTGCCAGGTTCAAGTATGGAAAGGATTCAGCCAAGTGATGCTGAAGGCAAGGGGGCTATGGGTAATTTTATAAATACCAGAAACTCATGGACAGAAACAAATGGTATGTTGATGGCGCTTGAACTTCCTGGGATTTATCTGCAAACCGATCATAAGAAACTTGTTGTTTTTGATCACGTAACGGCAAAAATTATAAAGTCGGATAAAAAAGGTACTTTAGTACAAATCAAGAATGCTACCCCGTTTGATGCTGATGTTACTGTTTTTGCAGAAAGTAAAGCAGGGTCAAAAATACCTCTTTCTTATACGGCTTTTCTGAAATGGCCAAAAGTAAAGGTTAAGGCGTCGGAAGAAATTAATGTACTTGTTTCGAACACCGGTAAAGTAAGTAGGATTTAACAAGCTTGACACTATGATTAAGGCAAATCAACAAGTTAATACGGTCGATAAATATTCAGGTTTAAGTTACCTGTTTCTTACTTTTCTTAAAATCGGATGTGTTTCTTTTGGTGGACACATGGCCTTAATAGCTGTTGTAGAAAAGGAAATGATTGAGAAGGATGGACGTATTACTTCTGAAGAGCTCCTTAATGCCGTTAGCATAGGTAGTTTGTTACCCGGACCTTTAGCTGTCAACGTGGTGGCTTATATAGGTTATCACCTCGAAAAAAAGGCGGGATTGGTGGTTAGCATGCTGGGTGTGCTGCTGCCGGCATGTGTCCTGATGTATATTCTTTCCTGGTGTTATTTTAATTATATTCATGTCAAAGGCCTGTCGGACATTATGGTTTATACCGTTGCGGCAGTTAGCGCGATTATATTAAGCACCGGATTAAATATATTTTTAAAAGAAGTGAAAGGACATAATGGGAAACTGGCACTATGCTGTTTTTCTATCCTGCTGCTTTACTTTGTTAAAGGTTATTTTATTATTGTTTTGTTGATGGTATTCGGGGGGCTTACTGGAATCGTATTCAGACTGGGAAATCTTACTACTAATCAAAAACAGAGTTTTAAATGGGGGAAAACAAGTTTTAGCGCAGGGGCCGGCTTGTCTGCATTAGCCCTTTTGTATGTCTCTTTTATTTCCGGCTTGTACAAATACAGCAATCAGATACTGTTAAAAATTGTTTCAGTATTCTCTGGTATCAGCCTATCACTTTTTGGAGGTGGTTATGTGATGATACCCATCATGCAATCGCTTTTTGTGACTGAATTAAAATGGCTGACCAATCAGGAGTTTATAGATAGTATCGCTTTTAGCCAGCTTACACCGGGACCAATTCTGGTAAGTGCTTTTTTTACAGGATATAAGCTGGCAGGAATTCCTGGGGCATTAACGGCTATCCTGGCCATCTTTTTACCTTCGGCAATGCTGATGATCATCGTCGCTAAAATATTTAAACAGAATGCAAATTCTGCGCTGATGAAAAATGCACTGGCCGGTATTAAACCCGTTGTGGTAGGGATGATCCTTGCTTCCGCAATTAAACTGTTTTTTTCTGCAGTGTATACTCCTGTTAGTATTGCCTTGTTTTTTACTGCTTTTGTCTTAAGTTTCCGTTTTAAATTTAATCCGGTATATTTAATTCTGATAGCCTTAATGGTTGGTGCTGTCCTCCATTTTAGTGTTTAACTGCCAAATATAAATCTCATAGGATAAAGAGGTATGATGAATAATGGAATACAAATTATAGGGACCCAAAGGTCCGGGTCTAATCTTTTAAGAGTGATGCTGGACCAATCAGCAGAAATTGCTTCACCACATCCACCTCATATTCTGGTTACTTTTATGCCACTTTTGGCCTCGTACGGAACTTTAGATGCAGTGTCCTACAGGCAATTGGTAAAAGACGTAGTGGCTTATGTAAATGTTAACCCCGTGCCCTGGGAAGGAGTTGTACTGGACGAGGAGGAAATTTTCAGGCAATCAGAAAGTTATCATCTGTTTACATTGAACAGGCTGATCTACGAGCAGGCAGCGATCAGTAAAAATGCAAAATACTGGTGCTGTAAAAGTATGGCCAATGTGCATTATGCTGCGGAAATGGAGGCCTTCGGACTACAGCCTAAATATGTCTTTCTTTATAGGGATGGCCGGGATGTTGCCTGTTCGTTCAAAAAGGCAATTGTGGGGGAGAAACACATTTATCACCTCGCCCAGCAATGGAAGAAAGATCAGATGGCTTGTATCCGCTTAAGAGAAATCCTTCCGGCGGACCGGTTCTTTTCGCTCAATTACGAAACATTGATTACGGCACCAGAAAATGAGATCCGCAGACTTTGTACTTTTCTGGATATTGACTACCATCCTGATATGTTGCAGTTTCATGGATCTAAAACATCAAAGCTTACAGCCGCTGCAGGAGAGATGTGGAGCAACCTTGAAAAACCCATTATCAGTAACAATACAGGTAAGTTTTTAAACGAGTTTAAAGACAATGACCTCGAGATTTTCGAACTTGTGGCTGGTGAGGTTTTAACGGCCCTCGACTATAAAAGGTATGCGCTTGATGCGGATCAACGTTTGATTGATGCTGCTCAGCTGGCCAATTATGATCAAGAGAATGAAATTTTAAAGCAGGAAGCATTGGCTGTTGCCCGACCAAGTGATCTGGAAAACAGGGCGCCTCAGTTACAAATCCTCAAAGAAATAAAATCAAGAACAACCTGCAAGGTTCAATCAATTTGAAAATGAAAAAAATAGACATAACACAAATTCTTACCATAGCTGTTGAAGCGGGGAAAGCTATACTCGAAGTCTATCATGATCCGAGCCAGGATTTTCAGGTTACGTCCAAAAAAGATAGTTCACCTTTAACGGCGGCGGATAAGGTTTCGCATGAAATCATTATGAAAGGACTTGCTGCATTGCACCCGGACATTCCTGTATTGTCTGAAGAAGGTGCGGAGATTGCTTATGATATCAGAAAAGACTGGAAGCAGTATTGGTGCGTAGATCCCCTGGACGGGACCAAGGAGTTTATTAGCCGGAATGGAGAGTTTACCGTTAACATTGCTTTGATGGAAGATAACGAACCTGTGATGGGGGTGATTTATAGCCCGGTTTTAAACGTAATTTACTACGGAAGTATGGATCTGGGTAGTTTTAAAATGATACCTGGAGCTAATCCGGAGCCTATTTTTGTGGGTAAGGAACTGGATTCCTGGACGGCTATCGGTAGCCGGTCCCATGCAGATCAGGAGGAGGAGGAAGTGTTGAAACAATTTCCGGTAACTCAAAAACTATCTATTGGTAGTTCATTGAAATTTTGCCTGATAGCCGAGGGGAAGGCGCATGTTTATTATAGGAAAGGACCAACGATGGAGTGGGATACTGCTGCCGGACAGGCAATTGCAGTTAGTGCTGGGGCCAGAATGTTAAATGCGGTAAAAGAGAAGTTCTGTTACAATAAGCCTTCACTTTTAAATCCAGGATTTTTTTGCCAGGCCCGTTAAGCAAGCTGTATACTATTTATTTTAGCGCTTACTGTTGTGTATAACTGGTCACAACATTGTTCAGCTGTGAGATTCGCGGTAAGTAAGATAAGGTCTGGATTTTCTGGTTTTTCGAAGGCCGAGCTGATGCCGGTGAAGTTTTTAAGGGTATTGTGCTGCGCCATTTTATAGAGGCCTTTTACATCCCTTTCCTGGCAGATATGTAGAGGGCAGTCGACAAATACTTCAAAGTACATTTCCTGTAATATTTGTTGTGCAAGTGCCCGGTGTTCGTTCAATGGGGTAATAAAGGAGCAAATGACTATTATACCTTTGTTGGCAATAATTTTGGCAGTTTCTGCGGCTCTTCTGATATTTTCTGCACGGTCGTCCATGCTAAAGCCAAGGTTACTGTTTAAACCTTTTCTGAGTTCATCACCATCCAGCTGGATGGAAAAGATATGTTCTTTTTGAAACTGGGCCTCTATTAAATTCGATACCGTACTTTTTCCGGCACCGGATAGTCCCAGCATCCAGATAACCAGTCCTTTTTGATCTGATAATTTCATCTTTCCTAATTTACAGCTTAGTCTTGAATTGGAGTAAATTTAAAAGAATAAATTAGAAAAGATAAGGCAAATGTTCTATTGTAAATTTTAATTTTTAATAGAACAAAGTGTAAATTAAAATAATTATATTCACGTTGTTTCCTTTGGGATAAACTTAGACGCTTTATTGTATATGTTAGAATTGGATGAACAAAATCTTGATGACGACAATTTATTGTTGGAACAGATTGTTTCTGGTGATGAATTTGCTTTTAATCGAATGTATTATCAAACCAACAAGAACATCTATAATGCTGTAATGGCTTATGTAAAAAATGAGCACATTGCGATTGAACTTGTACAACAAGTTTATATCAGGCTTTGGAACAATCGTCAAAAATTAAAAGGCGTAAAAAGTTTGAAGGATTATCTTTTTATCATTGCCAAAAATTTAACGCTTGATCATTTTAAAAAAGTAACCGTAGAAGCGACTTTTTTTGCGGGACTCAGGTTGAAGGAAAATGCATCTGAAAATACAACGGACGAAAAGATCGAACAATTGGAATATGATAAATTATTGAATGATGCGATAGGGCAGTTGCCGCCTCAGCAAAAGGAAACATGGCTTTTGATTAGTGAAGAGGAGCTTAGCTATGCCGAAGCCGCTACAAAAATGAATATCTCCAGGTTAACGGTAAAACGACATTTAGAGTTGAGCCGTAAAAGCATACGCGAATATCTCAAATCCCGTATTTATAGCGGTTAAAATATTTTTTTTCATGGATTGGGCCATTTGGTTTTGTGAATCGTCTTTAGGTAAAACACAATTCCAGGATAATGAGCAAAGTTCGTTTTTATACACTTTTACAATACTTTAAAGAAGACCTCATTTCTGAGGATGAATGGCATGAATTGCGGGGCATGATAAAAAGTGGTCGTTTTGATGATCAGTTGGAAGATGATGTCTTGATTTCCCTGGATAGCAAAGGAAAGAAAGAGAAATGGACAAGGGATATCGAACAGGATATATGGGCCGGTATTTATGCTGAAATTGGTAAAGGTTCGAAAAAAACCAATTATAGATTATGGATGGCCGCGGCGGCTGTACTGCTGTTGGTGCTGACTGCAGGGGTGTTATTCCTTAAATCCAATCATTTACCATCCGGGAAAGTAAATACGATTGCCAAAAATGATGATATTTTGCCGGGAGGAAATAAAGCTACTCTTACGCTGGCAAATGGTGAGCATGTGGCGTTAACCGATTCAACAATGAACCAACTTGCAAATCAGGCAGGCAGTTCTATAAGTAAAACGGCTAATGGCATCCTCATTTATAAGGCAAATGCTTTAGCTAGCAATTCGGGAACTGAAACCGGGGAAGTTGTATTTAATACCCTTAGGACACCAAGAGGAGGACAGTTTCAGATCGTATTGCCTGATGGGACTCATGTTTGGCTAAACGCTGCATCGTCGCTTAAATTCCCTGCTGCATTTAAAGGTAAAAAAAGACAAGTGGAGCTTAACGGTGAAGCTTATTTTGAAGTAGCTAAAAATAAAAAGATGCCGTTTACAGTGCATACCAAAAATCAGGAAATAGAAGTGTTAGGTACTCATTTTAATGTTAGTAGTTATGATGAGGAAACAACAACAAAAACAACTTTGCTGGAAGGCTCTGTTAAAGTTGTAGCTCAGAATAACCAAAGAGTTCTTGTTCCTGGCGAACAGGCTCAGATTAATAACAGTACTAAGAAGATTAAGGTTCAGTTAGCTAATGTTGATGAAGCGATAGCATGGAAAAATGGTTATTTCGTGTTTAATGATGAAAAACTGGAAAGCATAATGCAACGGGTATCCAGATGGTACGATGTTGACTGTCAGTTTGAAGGCGACCTGGGTAATTTGTCATTTTTAGGTGAAGTAGAGCGGTCAAAAAATATATCATCTTTATTAAAGGTGTTAGAATCAACAGGAAATGTTCATTTTAAAATAGAAGGGAGGAAAATTATCGTTATGCCATAAAACTTACAGAACTAACGGTAGTTTAAACGAAGTCAGGGATGCTGTAACACCCCTGACAGATGTTTGAATGTACTATGATAAAATCAGCTAAACAACTAATCAATTATCCACGTCGTTTTTCTCTATAAAAGAGAAGAGACTTCGTCGCGTAACCAAACAAAAACAAATGTATGAAATTTTACGGGCAATTCAGATTTAAGCTATTAGCTTGGAATTCTGGACAAATAATACGTATAATGAGGCTAACCATTCTCATATTAGTAACATGTTTACTCCAGGTAAGTGCTTCAACCAAGGCACAAAGGATATCTTTGAGTGAAAAAAATGCATCGCTGGAAACCATTATCCGGAAGATCAGAAATCAGAGTAATTATTATTTTGTCGGGAATACAAAATTAATCCGGCAGGCGAAGCTCATAGATATTAGTGTCAAAAATGTAACAATTGAAGATGCGCTTAATCAGTGCTTTGCAAACCAGCCACTGATGTATTCCATTATTGATAAGACTGTGGTGATTAAAACCAAAACGGTGCTAAGCCCGACGCAGATTGCCGAGCAAAAGGTACCTGTAAAAGGTAAAGTTATGGACCAGAACGGAATGGGTTTGCCTGGTGCTTCTGTAAAGATAGAAGGCTCATCCGTGACAGCCAGTACCAATGCAAAAGGTGAATTTGAAATCGAAGCCCCAAATAAGGAAGCCTTTATATTGGTCTCTTATGTAGGGTATGAAGTCTCCCGGCTAAAAGTTGAAGAAGGGGCTTTTATGAATATTCGTCTAAAGCCACAATTACGTGATTTATCTGAAATCGTGGTTGTAGGTTATGGTACTAAACTTAAATCAGAAATCTCAAGTTCCATTTCATCGGTAAATGTAAGTCAACTTAGCGCAAATGCATCCAACAATGTAAGTGATGCACTTCAGGGGCGTGTTGCCGGGGTATCTGTTGAATCAAATAATGGTACGCCTGGAGCAAAGGCATCTATCACTATCCGTGGTTCCAGTACGCTTGGTGCCAATGGTCCATTGGTTGTAATTGATGGAATGCCTTTTGGTAGTCTGGACGGATTAAATCCTGCTGATATACAGAATATAGAGGTGTTAAAAGACGCTGCCGCAGCCAGTATTTATGGATCAAGAGCTGCTGGAGGTGTTATTTTGGTTACTACAAAACTGGGTAGAAAAAATACAGAGCCTACAATTCAGGTTAATGGAGTTTATAGCAGCCAATCGATTCCTAAGCGTATGCCCGTATTAAACGGGGAGCAATGGACTAAATTATTTAATTCTCTGGGAGGTACAACCTTTCCTGCCTATAACGGAACAAGTACTGACTGGCAGGAAGCAATTTTCAGAACTGCTCCAATTTACAAGGTCAATGGTGATGTTACCGGTGGATCAGAACATTTTCAATACAGTTTATCGGGAAGTTATTTGAACCAACAAGGTACTGTTGAGAAAACCGACTTCAAAGCGACTAATTTCAGGGCGAAATCAGTTTACGAAAAAGGCCGTATCAAAATTGGCGAGACATTTATATACAATAGAGAAAATGGAAGGTCATTACCTGCAGGGAACGATCAAACCCATAGTGTTATACTGAGCTCATTAGTTCTGCCTCCTACGGTTCCTATTTATGATCCTAAAAGACCATTAGGTGGCTGGGGAGGAATTGTAACAGGTATGAAAAATCTTTCAAATCCAGTGGCTGATTTACATTCGTTTGATAATCAGTTTAATAGCAGTAGTATAACAGCAGATATCTTTGCCGAAATTAGATTGGTTGATCAATTAAAGTATAAAGTAAATGCCGGACTATCGGAAAGTAGAGGATTTAACAATAATTACGTCTTTGCGTTTGACGATGGAAATGGAAAACAGGCTTTACCGAGTTTATCTATGGGGTCAGGCCTTTCAAATTCATGGTTACTTGAACATACCCTGAGTTACGATAAGAAAATAGGTTTACATAATATTTCATTGTTAGCTGGTTATACTGCTCAAAGAGATACCACTACTTCGTTTAATGGAAGTGGAAAACAACTTCCAAATGGGACTTACAATCTAGGTTCTGCAACTACAGATAAGAATGTAGGAGGTAGTTTAGGGGATGTCAGAAGAGAATCTCTTATTGGAAGGGTTTCTTATTCATACGATTCGAGATACCTGATCAGTGCATCTATTCGTAGAGATGGATCATCTATATTTGCTTCAGGTTATCGTTATGGAGTTTTTCCCTCTGTATCAGCGGGCTGGACTCTTAGCAATGAGAAGTTTTATAGCGCTTCAGGAATTTCAGCATTTATGAACTACTTAAAGTTCAGGGGTAGTTATGGCTTGTTAGGAAATGACCAGATCTCGAATTATTCCACCATTAATGGAATTCGCAGTAACTTAAATTTTCTTACCGATGCCGGGATGGTATTGGGATCTATTCCTAGTGGAAATGCTTCTCCGGCAGATTTAGAGTGGGAAGAGACGAAAACAATTGATGCAGGTCTTGATGCGGCATTTTTTAATAATAAACTTTCATTGGTTTTCGACTGGTATAAAAAAGAATCAACCGGCGTATTGTTAGCGGTTCCAATTCCACTTAGTACAGGAACTGGTGGTGCACCAATCGTAAATGCGGGTACCGTTAGTAATAAAGGGATAGAATTATCTTTGGATTACGCAGACCAGGCTGGCGACTTTAATTATAGAATCGGATGGAATATGAGTGCCAACCGAAATAAGATGACAGCCATTACCATAGGAAGTGGTAAACAGCAATTTGGTGATATACAGCGTGCAGTAGTGGGATCTCCATTAGGTAGTTTCTTTTTAATAAAAACTGACGGTCTGTTTAAAACACAAGCTGAGATTGATAATTATAAAGGCCCAAATGGTCAAAAAATACAGGGTAATGCTGCACCTGGTGACATTAAATTTGTTGATTTCAATAATGATGGTATAATTGATAATAATGATCAGCAATATGTAGGAAGTCCGATCCCAACTTTTGAAACCGGTGTGTCGGGTAGTTTGTCGTGGAAAGGTCTTGATCTGAATTTATTAGTACAAGGTACTTTTGGGAATAAAATATTTAACGGAGGCAGATATTGGTTAGAGTCAATGAACGCATATGCTAATTTATTTACAACTGTTTTAGACGCCTGGACACCTCAAAATAGTGGTTCAAGCTTCCCAAGGTTTACTTTAAATGATCCAAATTTAAATGCCAGGGAGAACAGTGATCGTTGGTTGGAAAGTGGTGCCTTTGTTAGGGTGAAAAGGATTGAGGTAGGGTATACGCTTGATGCAAATACCTTGAAAAATCTAAATGTTGGAAAAGTAAGAGGATATGTTTCAGCTCAGAATCTGTTTACGTTTACAGACTATAAAGGGTATAATCCCGACCTGGGAAATGGCGGTGGTCCATTATCAAGAGGTAGGGATGGTGGATATTATCCGCTTCAAAGAATCATCTCCCTGGGCGTTAATGTAACTTTTTAATTAAAATATAATTAGAGAAATCATGTATAAAAATACTATAAAAACAATGATACCGGTGTTACTGGTTACTTTGTTTATGACATATGGTTGTAAAAAGGATTTTCTTAAAACATCGGATCCAAATCGGATTACAGAAGAACAATTCTGGAAAACTGAAGGCGATGTTATGTCTGGGGTCGCATCAATTTATAGCGCTATGCGACAACCTTTGTATGGCTATTGGGGGGCATTTACGGGGATCCAGAACATCAATTCACTTGGGGACGATGTACTTACGTTTCCGGGAGGCGAGGCTGCGACTATGAATATCGCTTTGTTCGCAAATGAACCTAGAAATTCTGATGCGAGATCTACGTTTGAGGTGCTTTATAAATCTATTTATCGTGCTAATCAGGTGCTGGCTAATATTGATAAAGTGCCTTTGTCTGATGATAAAAAAGCAGCCTTTATTGCTGAGACCAAATTTTTGCGTGGATTATGCTACTTCGAACTGGCATCTAATTATGGAGATGTGCCACTGATTATTGCCGCTGCGAAAACAGCAGCAGATCAGTTCGTTAAAAGTTCCCCGGTAAATGAAGTTTATGCGCATGTCATTCTTGATTTTACAGAAGCTAAAAATGGATTACCTCCTACCCGGGCTGCCGGAGCTAAAGGCAGACCAACAAGCGGAGCTGCTATTGCTTATCTGGGTAAAACATATCTTTATATTAAAGATTATCCTAAGGCTGAGGCTACCTTGGCATTATTAAAAGCAAGTCCTTACAGCTACAGTTTGACCCCTGAATTCTCAGATAATTTTACCAGTAAAAATGAGTTTAACAGTGAAGCTGTTTTTGAGTGGGTTTATGGCGCTGCCGGAGATCCAACGAATCCTTGGGGAGCGGAAAATGCAAATGCGGGGATGTACAATTATTTACCTCAATTGATTGGTTCACGTGCTGCAGGTGGCTGGTTTAAATACATGCCGACTAACTATTTTGTTGATCAGTTTATGTTGGAGCAAAGGGTGGCCGGTTCGGATACTAAATTTGATAAAAGGATGTATTTTACTTTATCCTGGAAGCGCTCGGATTACGGTGAAACCAATATAACTTATTATGGTGATAAAACTTTTGATGATCTTTGGGCGGCTGCTCAAGCTAACATATCTAAACTTCCTGCTACCGTACAGCCTAAAAAGTTCTTAATTCAGAAGTTTACTAATGGTTGGGATACCAAGTCAGAAGGAGATAATTATTGGGGTGCAATACCTTCTACCGCAAACAATGTAATTATGCGCTATGCAGAGGTACTGTTGATGCATGCTGAGGCAGCTGCGAAAAATAATAATTTAGGGGCAGCTATTGCCGATCTTAAGTTAATCAGAGATAGGGCAGGTTTAAAAGAGAAAACGTCTGCAGACCTTCCGGATTTAACAAGTGTAATGGCTGAAATTAGCCATCAAAAACTGTTAGAAATGTTTTTTGAACAAAACAGATGGCAGGATTTAAAACGTTGGTATACTCCTGATCAATTAAAAGCACATTTTACAGCCATAGGCAAAGAAAGGGCAGCATATTTAGAACCTAAACACTATATTTTCCCTATTCCGGCAGAGGAGTTACAAACTAATAGCAAAATTGAACAAAATCCTTTGTGGAGAAACTGATTTTAAATTAATCTCTAAATTGATCTCTAAATTTAAGTAATACCCTTAACCGGGTATTACTTAATTTATTTTTAAAGGTTTAGGACTCGAATTTATGATTTATAATTATACTCAATGTTTTCAAAAATAAACCACTCAAAAATATTTGTTACTGGAATAATGCTAATCGCAATCTGCGCTAGTGCATGTGTTGACAGTGTATTTGGTACCTTCAGAAACATTAAATTAAATGAAACTGCAGATAGAAATTCATTGAGAGTTTCTGTTGATTTTTCGTCTGCTAAAGTTGAAGACGCATACGTGGAGTACTGGCTGGATGGGCAGAAAGATAAATTATTTAGGACTCCTGTTACCACTCAAAAAAAGGATTTCAAAATAGTGCTTACCAATTTAAAGTTTAATTCAACTTATCAATATCGTATTGTGTTGGGGAATGGAGATGTGAGGACTGAATCTGAGGTATATTCTTTTATAACAAAGGATATTCCTGACCAACTAATAGGATTGTATCATGTAGATCAAAAAGATGAACAAGCGCTGCCAGCTGAATTTAAAGAAGGCAGCATGTTGGTTTATAACAGGGAAACACCAGGGTGTATTGCTATGCTGGACTATCAGGGGACTTTAAGGTGGTATCAGCGTTTTAACAATACCGGGGTTAAAGTAGCCCATTTTACCAAAAACCAGACTGTTCTCGCGATTTTGGCACCAATGGATTATCCCACCAGTTATGGGAACGAAATTTTGGAATTGTCGCTGACGGGTGATACAATTTTTCATTTAAAAAAAGGAGAGCAGGATTTTAAGCAGACTATTCATCATGAAATATTGCGTAACGAAAAAAATCAATATCTGACCTTATGTGCAGAGGAAAGAATTCTCGACTTAAGATCGGTAGGTGGTAAAGCCGCGGATACTGTAAAAGGAGATGGGATTTTAGTGTTAGATAAGTCTGGCAAAAAAATATGGAGCTGGAGTGTATTCGAAGCACTTGACCCCTTAAAGGAAAAAAATATTTTAAAAGAAGCAAAAGATTGGATGCATGCCAATAGCCTGTTTATTGATACCGATGGGAACTACATCATTTCATTTTATAACAACGGACAAATCTGGAAAGTTAATGCCTTAAATAAAAAAGTGATGTGGAAATTTGGAAAGGGAGGGGACTTCCCGTTACCTAAGGGGGATGAGTTTGATCAGGGACATGCTGTACACGTGAATAATCAAAAAAGCCTTATTCTTTTTGATAATGGTACAAGCAAAAAACGTTCGCGGGTATTAGGCTTTGATTTAAACGAGATTGCCAAACAGGTATCCTTGAAATTACAGGTGCAATTAAAAGATGGAATCTTTACAGATAGAATGGGAAGTGCTTACATGATTAATGCTAATACTATTTTAACCTGCATTTCGAAACAAAACCAGGCTTTATTGACCGATAAAAATGGAGCTGTATTATGGAGTATGATGTGTGCAAATATTCCTTACCGTGTAGAGTTTATTCCATTTAGTGATTCAAAGCCTTACATAGACGAATTGTAGATTAATTCGACTCCTGTTAAACAGTAATAAAGATTTTGCAGCTGGTGAACATATTCTAACTTATAGTCTAACATGGCAATTTCGCCATCCATCGGCTGGAAATCTTCACTTAATACAAACTGATGCCCATTTTTCTTTTCAAGAACATAAGTAGTTTCAAAACCTTCATCGTATTCATATTCAAATTTCTCAAATCCAAATTTAAGCAACCATTCTTCATCTAATCGTATTGGTTCCATTAATCCGGCAGAATCAATGTCAGACCCATATGGTATTTGCTCCGGAGATCCATGATCCATTGTGTAATTCCCTATTCTTAGTTCGCTTGAGTCCATAATTAATTCTTTGGGCGCAAAAATAGGATAATATCTTTGAGATATGGTGAGCTGATAACAATTCTGTCTAATGTCCGATTTGAAGCTGTTCAATAAGTTGCATCAGCCCGGATGGGTAAATTCCGAACCATACGATCATTAGGGTCAGAACCGATAAAACAATACTGCTGATCAGGTAAAAAACAGGATGTGCTTTTTTGTCTTGTGGAGCAATACTTTGTTCTCCGGAAAACATGGCAGTGATGATCCGGAGATAATAATATAAACCAAAAATGCTACTCAGGACCAGTACTAAAGCCAGCGCCCAAAAACCGCTCTGTATCCCCGCGCTTAGCATATAAAACTTGCCCACAAAACCCGCAGTGAGCGGGATTCCAGCTAAGGAGAGCAGGGCGGTACTAAATATACAGGCCAGAACCGGATGGTCCCAAAACAGCGCTTTAAAATTGTTTATACTTTCAGCGTCCTTCTCTGTATTTGATAGAACAGTAATCACGCCAAACGCTGCAAGGCTGGTTATAAAATAAGCTGTTAAATAAAAGCTGACGGCCTGCAGGCTCATGGCCGTACCGGGAATAAAAGCCACCAATAAATAACCCAGATGTGCAATGGAAGAATAAGCGAGGATGCGTTTTACATTTTTTTGCTGTAATGCAAGTAAGTTGCCAACAATCATCGAGGCAATGGCAATGCTGATCATAACAAACATAACCGTCTGGTACCGGAAGCCATCAATTGCTATAAAAAAGCGAACAAGCACGGCAAAAACAGCTCCTTTGGAAGCAGTAGCTATGAATGCTGTAACAGGACTGGGCGCTCCCTGATATACATCGGCAGTCCACATATGGAATGGCACTACTGCAAGCTTAAATCCTATACCTACCAGCATTAGTCCTAAACCGGTATGAAATAAAAGGGGGAGTGATTTGAACGGTTTAAGGGCAACGGCTAATGTTGAAAAATCCATTGTTCCTGTCTGAAAATATATTAAGGCAATTCCGAAAAGAAGAAAGGCAGAGGAGAATGCAGCCAGAACCAGGTATTTAATTCCCGCTTCAATGTTATGCTGACGGCCACGTAGATAAGCAATTAGGGCATATAGACCAACAGTAAGAATTTCGAGCCCGAGGAATAAAGAAATGAAATGTTTGCTTGTAGCCAATACACATGCGCCAAGGGTACATAAAAAAAGCAATACATAGTATTCCTTTGGGCTTTCCTCTTTTTCTTCAAAATAAACGTACGAAATCATGTTGACCACTAAGCCGGAAAAGATGATCAGTCCCATAATGAATAGTGAAAAGTTATCGATCACGAAAAGAGGTTCTATGTAATGAGGAATTAGGTTGTGAACATAAAAAATAGAAGAAAAACTGATCACAAATAATAGAAGGCTGGTTATCTGAATACTTCTATGACTAAATTTTATGGCGATAAGCATCATGACCAATACCGAAGATCCGGCTAGTAGCAGTAATGGAGTAAGTACGGAAAAGTCAATAGATGTAATCATTTGTCAGGTTTTATATGCTGCGTGTTATCGCTGTTTCCACTTGCTAATAACTGTTCTAATTTGTGAATCATGGGTTTGCTGGTATTAATCACCAATTGAGGATATAAACCAAGCCATATAATGGAAAGTGTTAGCACCACCATTGTGGTCATTTCCATCCATGAAAGATCTTTAACAGGTTCTCCTTCTTTTTGCTGGCCTAAAAAGACTTTCTGCAAAATCCTTAGCGCATATATAGCAGAGAATATAAGGCCGATTGTGGCGAATACAGTAAACCAGATATTGACTTTGAAAGTACCGAGTAAAATGAGGAACTCAGCAACAAAATTTCCAAGGCCGGGCAGGCCTAATGATGCCATGGCAAATAATATGGCTGTAGTGCCCAGCCTTGGCATAGGCAGCCATAGTCCGCCCATCTGGTCAATATCTCGTGTATGGAGACGTTCTTTTAGCATGCCAGCCGTGATAAATAATGCACCAGTGCTAATTGCATGGGTAATGAGTTGCAGGACAACGCCCTGAAAAGCCAATTCATTAAAAGCGAAAATGCCTAAGCTTACAAAGCCCATATGGCTTACACTGGTGTAGGCAATGAGTCGTTTAAGATCGGTTTGTGAGTAGGCAAGTATGGCTCCGTAAATAATTCCAATTACCCCCAGAAACATAGCCCATGGCGCGAATTCCCTGGCGCCTTCAGGGAATAAAGGGAGCACAAATCTCAAGATGCCATAGGCTCCGGTTTTCAATAACAATCCGGCAAGGATTAAACTTCCCGCGGTGGGAGCTTCACTATGCGCGTCGGGAAGCCAGGAGTGAAAAGGCACAACAGGTAGTTTTACTGCAAACGCAATCATAAAACCCATCATCAGCCAAAAGCCCACATTTGGAGAAATGGCGGTTCCTAATAATTCAAAATAGTTAAAGGTATAAACACCAGTTGTTTTACCGTGGATAAAATATAAGCCAAGAATAGCAAGAAACATGAGCAGGCCACTAGCCTGGGTGAAAATGAAAAACTTGTAGGCCGCGTATTCCCGGTTTTTGCTTCCCCATATCCCAATAAGGAAATACATAGGGATTAACATCACCTCCCAGAAAAAGTAAAATAAGAACAGGTCCATTGCCATAAATACCCCGGATATCCCCGCAAGTATCCACAGCAGATTGAAATGATAAAAGCCTACACGTTCCGTAACCTCTTTCCAGGAACAGAGTACCGCCAGGATGCCCAGGAAAAAAGTGAGCACCAATAGTAGGAGACTTAGGCCATCGATTGCGAGATGAAAGCTGATACCGAATGAAGGGATCCATTCGTGTTGGAATTCTTCCAGCCAGGGACTGGCAGTTTGAATGCTGATCGTATTGTAGTGTTCAATCCAAAAAGATATCAGGCCAATAAATCCAGTTAACAGGGTGTATAAAGTAATCCACCTTGGCAAGGTCTTGTTCCACCTTCCAAGGATGAGTGCCAGTAGGCCTCCCCCCATTAATAAACCGATGAGCCAAACTAATATCATAACATAATTTGTAAACCTAATATGATGATTACACCTATAACCAGCCCCATGGCGTACCACCTTAGGGAGCCCGACTGCATTAATGATAAGAACCTGTAAAAACCAACAGTGATGAAGGTGATCAGCTGATATATTTTATCCACGACATCATTTTTATTAATATGGGCTATAAAAACAATTGGTCTCAGGATCAGTGTATCGTATAATTTATCAAAACCCCATCCGGAATGCCAGAAATTGTATAGGCCGGTCATAAAGTTAGATTGTTTTAATTTTTGAATATGTTCTGGCCGTTTATGCCATAGCAGATAAGCGGTGTATATCCCTGCAAAAGTGGCCAGCGCTGCGAGAAGCTGGAACAGTAGTTCTTCATTCGCGACCGATCTTAAAACTGTTTCTGGTAGTACCTGATGGAGCAGGTCTGAAAAAAGTGTGAGATGGCCTAAATTATGAGGCAGCTCAATAAATCCTGAACAAATAGAAAAAAAAGCCAGGATAATTAATGGAATGGTAATAAACTTATCGGAACGGTATTCGACCTGGGTTTTAGCTTCACCGAAAAAGGTGAGTATAACCATTCTGGTGGTATATGTTGCGGTAATAAAGGCACCTAGAAAGGCCACTGCCCACAATAACGGTGTACCATTTTGGCCAGCCCAGGCATACCATAAAATCTGATCTTTGCTATAAAATCCGGCAGTGACTAAAGGTATTGCTGCCAGAGAGGCCGAGCCGATAAGAAAGGTCCAGAAGATTACAGGGAGTTTGTCCTTTAATCCGCCCATTTTAAACATATTGTGTTCATGATGTAATGCGTTTATGATGGCGCCGGCAGCGAGGAATAAAAGTGCTTTAAAAAAGGCATGTACCATGAAATGAAAAATTGCAGCCGTCCAGGCACCCAATCCCAATGCGAGAAACATGTAACCGATCTGGCTGATGGTAGAATAGGCAAGAACCCGTTTAATGTCATATTGTGTAAGTGCACTAAAACCGGCAATCAACAAAGTTGCTGTACCAATAATGGCAACGATAAGCTGGGCTGTGGGGGAAAGCTGGAAGATGACATGCATCCTGGCAATTAGGTAAACCCCTGCGGTTACCATGGTAGCTGCATGAATAAGTGCGCTGACTGGAGATGGGCCAGCCATGGCATCTGGTAACCAGGTTTGCAGCGGGAGTTGTGCAGATTTTCCCAAGCCTCCGGCCAATAGTAGAAGAGCAGTTATCGTAGCTATGGAGGTCCCCGGATGCCATATGGTAGGGGCTTTCACTAAGATTTCCGGAATTACTAAGGTGCCAAACTGGTAGAAGATAACGAAAAGTCCTATGCCCATAGCTGTATCGCCAATGCGGGTAATGATAAAGGCTTTCCGTGCTGCGTAGCCATTGTCAGGGTTTTCATACCAGAAACCGATAAGCAGATAACTACAGAGTCCTACACCTTCCCATCCCAGGTATAAAAGCAGTAAATTGTCTGCCATAACTAAAATGAGCATAGAAAAAACAAAGAGGTTCATACAGGCAAAAAAACGAGCATAGTCTTTGTCGGATGCCATAAAGGCAATTGAGTAGATATGTATAAGGGCTCCGATGAAAGTAATTACGAATACAAACACAAGGGACAAGGAATCTATGTAGAGTGTGATTTTTGGATTGAAACCTGCGACATCCATCCAGGTCCATAAAGTCTGGGCATAGTAGCCGTTTTCGGGAGGGGAGGACAGAAAGTTAATGCCGGTAACAATCATCAAAATCGCAGAAAAGCACACGCTTCCTGTACCAGTTATGGCTACCCAAATTGGCGGCATACGTTTCCCTGCAAATGTCAGGATTAAAAATCCGGCAAGAGGAAAAGCGGGTATGAGCCATAATAGGTTATCCATGATCGTTATCCTTTCATTTCTTTTAAAGTGTCAATATCAAGGGATTTATGCTGGTGATATGCCTGAAGTATGAGCGCAAGTCCGACGGAAACCTCTGCTGCAGCCATTGCCAGGATAAAGATGAACATGACCTGTCCATCTGCTTGTCCCCAATGTGATCCGGCAGCAATAAAGGCCAGTCCGGAGGCATTTAACATCACTTCGACGGAAAGCAACATAAAAATGATGTTTTTGCGGATGATGACCCCGATAATACCCATTACAAAAAGTAAACCGGCCAATAGAAGGATCATTTCTATGGATACAGATGTTGTCATGATGGTTCCTCCTCTTTTAAGAATCTATGTAAGGTTGTTTTTTTATGTTGTCCTATATGTGCAGCACCTATTACACCTGCCATTAACAACATGGCGGCAAGTTCAACACCAATAAGGTAGGACCTGAATAATGAAACGGCTACTGCTTTAGAGTCGACAATATGGGAATTGGATGATGTGTTGCCGGAACTGCTGATCAGGAAAAATAATTCCGCAAAAAGAATCAGCGATAGTAGCGTTGGCCCCAGCCAAACTTTCGGCTTGAGCCATTTTTTCTCTTGTTCTGCAGTTTTTTTACCCAGATTTAAGAGCATGATCACAAAAATGAAAAGTACCATTATTGCCCCTGCATAGATGATAATTTCCAATAGTGCAGCAAAAGGTGCACCCAATAAGAAAAAGATCATTGATAAAGAAAGGAATGAAACAACAAGATACAGCAAGGCATGTACGGGGTTATGTCGGGTTATGACCATAAGTGTTGAAACCAGGGTCACAGTTGCAGTGATATAGAAGAAAATATCCATTTTAAGGTAATAAGCTGTGTATATCAATTGGCGGTTCTTCATTATCGCCTTCTCCTTTTCCTTTTACACCGGCATCCAGTCCGGCAATTTTATAATAATTGTAACCAGGGTATTTACCCTGGCTATCAATCAATAAATCTTCTTTTTCGTAAACCAGGTCCTGTCTTTTGTATTCGGCCATCTCAAAGTCGGGAATAAGCTGTATGGCATAGGTCGGGCAGGCTTCTTCACAATAGCCACAAAAGATGCACCGGGAGAAATTGATACGGAAAAACTCAGGATATCTTCTGCCGTTCTCATCTTCAGTAGCCTGTAAGGAAATACAATCTACGGGGCATGCAGCGGCACATAGATAGCAACCCACGCAGCGTTCGCCCATATCCGGGTCTCTGGTTAGCACAATCCGTCCACGCCAGCGTGGGTGTAACGATACCTGTTCTTCAGGATACTGTATCGTTTCTCTTTTTGCGAACATCCGCAGAAAAGTGAGTCCTATTGTTCTGAGCAGGCTGATCATGGTTTCTTTGTTTTAATTATTTATCATCAATATAATTGCACCGGTTATCAGTAAATTCAATAAAGCCACTGGTAATAGTATTTTCCATCCGTATTCCATGAGCTGATCATACCTGGGGCGAGGAAGTGAAGCCCTTAGCAGAATGAAAAACAAGATGAAAACAAATGTTTTAAGTATAAACCAAACTACGCCCGGAAGGAATGCCGGGCCTAACCAGCCTCCAAAAAAGAAGATTACTGTCATAGCCGAAATGAGGGTAATTCCAAGGTATTCGCCAATAAAGAACATCCCGAATTTCATCCCTGAATATTCTGAGTGAAAACCTGCAACAAGCTCACTTTCCGCTTCCGGAATGTCAAAAGGTAGCCGGTGTGTTTCTGCAATACCCGCGATCATGAAAACCACAAATGCTACAGGCTGGGTAACGATAAACCAGCAATCTTTTTGCGCCATTATGATATCTGTGAGCCTGAAGGAGCCTGAAATCATAACAACGCCCATTAGGGAAAGTGCCATAAAAACTTCATAACTGATCATTTGTGAAGCACCACGCAGTGCCCCCAAAAGCGCATATTTATTGTTGGAAGCCCAGCCGCCAAGGACAATGCTGTATACGCCCAGAGATGACATAGCCAGGAAGAAAAGTAGCCCTACGTTCAGATCGGCGATCAGGATGCCTGGCGCAAAAGGAATAATGGCAAAACTCATGAGTACAGTAGCAGCAACAATAGCCGGCGCAATCACAAATATGGTTTTATCTGCAAAAGGAGGTATCCAATCTTCCTTGAAAAATAGTTTGATCGTATCGGCAACCACAATGAATAAGCCAAAAGGTCCTGCACGATTTGGCCCGCAGCGGTTCTGCCAAACGGCCAGCATTCGCCTTTCGAGCCAGATGAGCCAGGCGGCAATGGTGGTTAATACAAACAATACCACCACAATCATGATTACATATTGAAATACAGTGTTCATGTTTTTCCTTTCGTTAAAATTCCCTTAGCCGGCCAGGCAATTCTGCTTAGTTCTGGAATGTTGTAAGGTATTCCGGCGACACCTTCGGCGAGTTCTTTTTTTATCACTACAGACAGTAAGTAATTTTGATCCTGTATCTGAACCTGCAGAAAATCATCTTCCTTGATATTTAGCGTTTTTGCATCCTTTTTGCCAATGGCGATGTAAGGTTTCGGAATACGCTCAGCAACTCCAGGTGTATAGGTGCTGAGTTCTTCGGTACCAAAAATGTGTGGTAGTGGCAGGATTTGCCATTCTTCGGCTGATGGTATAAATGGAGGAGGAATATGGTTCATGAATACATTTTCCGGAGCTGGAACTTCTGGAAATAACCGCTTTCCAGGGTTTCCTCCACGTAAGGGGCCGCCTACTTCCTCCTGATATTTGTTGATCGCCTGTACGGAATTCCATCCGGGAGTCCAGAAAAATGGGGTTAAAGGAGCCGGTGGGATGCCTTTGTATCCTTCCATTGTAAATGATAAAGGGGAATCAGGATCTTCAGCTGGTTTCGGTTCACTCACATTGATGTTGGCCAGCATCGCTGTGCGGCCACTGTAACGATGTGGCTCACGAGGGATTTTTTGTCCGGCAATGCGGAAATCTTCTGCCGGAGTAACGGTTTCGGCGCCCTTAAACTGAGGCATGGATGCGACCATTTCTGCCAGCAAATCGCCTGGTTTTTTTAATTCTTCAGGACTTACTCCATTTTTAAACTGCCTGAACTCATCCAGCCATCTCCAGCTTTCTCTAAAGTTTTCGTTTTGCGGACTAAATACCTGGAAGAAACATTGTGCCCTGCCTTCATTGTTAACTACTGTTCCGTCTGCTTCTGCAAAAGTGGCAACGGGGATCAATGTACTTGCCTTATTGGTAGTTTCATTGTGTAAATGATCTAATACAATAACTTCTTTGGACAACGTTAAAAGTTGATCTATTTCTTTCTTTTCGTTGTTACGGTAAAGGTTATTTTCGAGTATAATCAGGGTATCGGCATGGCCTTTTTGTATTGCGGAAACTGCGTGCATTAGAGATAGTGCTTTCATCATGGCCAGCCCCATGGAGTTGCATTCCGGTAAAACAAAAGATAAACCTGCTTTTTTATCAGCAGTGCCCAAAGCGAAGGCTATGTTGGCTGATGCTTTAATAATGGCTTCACTACCCAGACTTGTTCCACTAATAATTAATGGTTTTTTTGCTTTTTTCAGCAGAGCTGCAATCTGTTTGGCCAGTTTTAAAGTCTGTTTATCCAGATCATCTGGTAAAGGGGCAGTATTGTTTATCAGGTTAGCGATGGCATAGCCTAACCGCGCAATTTCGTCAGGTGGTAAATATATTCCCTTATTTGCCAGCTCATCAAGCTTAGTTTGCGTAGGATAAGCGATACATACGGCATGGTTTTCAAAAGCAGTTTTACGTCCTGTTTGTCTCACTGCCAGGGCCATTAATGGAGCAGCATTGGTTAAATCTTCTCCAAGTATTAAAACCACATCACTATTTTCAATTTCTTTTAAAGATGGAGAATGGACATGCCCCGTGTCGTATATGTAAAGAATACAGCGCATGAGCAAGGCTTCCATTTCGGAAATCCCCTGGTAAAAATTTTCTTTTCCTACCAATTGCCTTAATGCAAAATTGGCTTCCAGTGAGGCTCTTGCAGAACCGATGCCAATTGTTTTATGCGTTGTTAAGATATGCTGAAGGTGCTGATATAAACTTTGTTTGTCTGCAGCATCAGGAACATTGTAGCGTATCAATGGACGTTGAACCCGGTTAACGCTATTTACAAATTCATACCCAAAGCGACCACGGTCGCAAATGAAGTACCCATTAACGTCTCCGTTAAAACGACTGGTAATCTGGCGGAGCTCGCCATATCTTTCAGCCGCAATAATATTACATCCCAGGCTACAATGCTGGCAAATGGAGGGAGCCATGGTCATATCCCATTTCCTGGTATAATGTGCCTTGAGACTCTTATCGGTAAATACCCCTGTAGGGCAAATTTCAGCCAGATTGCCGCTAAATTCACTTTCGAGCACACCATCCCCGGCTCTCCCAAAGTAAACATGGTTATGAGCAGCGAATACATCAAGGTCTTTTCCCCCTGCATAATCTTTATAAAAGCGCACACAGCGGTAGCATTGTATACAACGGTTCATTTCATGGTTGATGAAAGGCCCAAGGTATTGGTTTTTATAACTGCGTTTTGGGTAATTGAAACGCCGGTAGTTATGGCCGGTCATAACGGTCATGTCCTGCAAATGGCAGGAACCACCTTCATCACATACTGCACAATCATGTGGATGATTGGTCATTAGCCATTCAATTACCTGAGCACGAAAAGCTTTTGCACCGGGATCATCAATCGACAAATACATGTTGTCTTTTACGGTTTCCATACAAGACATCACCAAACGACCCCTGGTGTCCTGTTCATCGTTGAAGATTTTAATGGCACATTGTCGGCATGCACCTACGGACCCCATAGCGGGATGCCAGCAAAAATAAGGGAGATTAAAACCTAATGTAAGACAGGTTTCCAGCACATTTTTGCCTGGTGTTACTTCGTATGCTTTATGATCAATATATATGATAGCCATTTTCTTTCACCTCCAGGGACATTTTTTTTCCTTAATATGTTGTTCAAAATCTGCTCTGAAATATTTTAAGCCACTTTGGAGAGGTTCCATTGCTCCAGGTGCAAGGGCACAAAAAGTGCGGCCCGGCCCCATGTGTTGGGTATGCATTTCTAATAAATCCAGGTCTTCCATACGCCCTTTTCCATTTTCAATGGAAAGCAATAGTTTTTCTGTCCAAGGTAAACCTTCCCGGCAGGGGGTACACCATCCGCAGGATTCCTGTGCAAAAAAATGTTCCAGATTATGTACAAAACCAACCGGGCAGGTCTGATCGTCAAGAATAACCATCGTACCCGTTCCCAAGCGACTCCCTGCTGCGGAAATAGACTTATAGTCCATTTTAACATCAAGATGTTCTTCAACCAGGAAATCAGTAGAAGCACCTCCCGGCAAGGCTCCCCTGAATTTGAAGCCTTTTATCATCCCACCCGCATAATCGTCAATAAGTTCACGAACTGTGGTACCCATGGGTAGTTCCCATATTCCAGGTTTGTTAACTTTACCACTAACGCCATATAGCTTTGTTCCTGCATCAGAATCCGGACTTAGTGCTTTAAACCAGTCGGCCCCATTGTTAATAATATGAGGGATATTACATAGTGTTTCTACATTATTTACTACAGTAGGTTGACCGAATAAGCCACTTATCTGGGGGAAAGGAGGTTTTGCACGCGGCATGGCACGCTTTCCTTCTAATGCATTTAATAAGGCAGTTTCCTCGCCGCATATATACCTGCCGACGCCGGTATGGAGGTGCATTTCGAGGCTAAAGCCTGATCCTAAAATGTTTTTTCCAAGATAGCCGGCGGCATAAGCTTCTTCAATAGCGTGTTCAATAATCCTGGCTGCCTTTTTATATGCCCAACGCAAAAATACATAGGAAATATTAGCCTGTATGGCATAGGCAGAAACAACCATTCCCTCAATTAACTGATGAGGGTTACCTTCCAGTAACATGCGGTCTTTGAAGGTTCCGGGCTCCATTTCATCAGCATTAGCGATGAGGTATTTTGTTTGTCCGGGTATACCCATAGGTACAAAGCTCCATTTCATACCAGTATTGAACCCTGCTCCGCCGCGACCTTTAAGATCGGCCTCCTGTACCAGCTTGGTAACCTCCTGAGGTTCCATGGATCTGAGCACTTTGTGCACAGCCCGGTAACCACCAACACTTTCATAATCCTTAAGATGAAGTGCTGTACTGTTAAAATTGATATGTTGTGTCAGCGGCCTTTCCATAACACGGTTTATTTGTATTCTTTTAAAATATCATCTAGCTTGTCAATGGTTAAATCTCTATGGGTATCCTGATTGATCATGAATGTCGGGGCACAATCACAACAACCCAGGCAAGGGTTAGGTAAAAGTGTAAACCGTTCATCATTAGTTGTTTCTCCGAATTTGATATGTAGTAAAGTTTGCAGGTGCGCATAAATTTTCTCATAACCCATTACGTAACAGCTGATACTATCGCATAGCAAAATGATATTTCTGCCAACCGGCTTGCGAAAAATAAGGTTGTAAAAGGTAGCAACACTATCCAGTTCCTCCGTCGACATCCCCATGTATACTGCAATATCCTGAAGACTGTCATCCGAAATCCATCCGCGATGGTGCTGTACGATTTTTAACGCTTCAATACAAGCAGCCTTTCGCATCGGAACCAGCGCAATTTCATGGTCTATTTTTCTTATTTCTTCAGCTGATAGCATCATTTTTTGTTTTTATCTGTCGATATCTGCGAGTACGTAATCCATACTTCCTAAAATGGAAAGTAAGTCGGCAATGGTATATCCTTTACTGATATAGGGGAGCATTTGCATGTGTGGAAATGACGGGGTACGGATCCGAACTCTGTAGGCCGAAGTATTGCCATCACTGGTTAGGTAATAGCTATTAGCTCCTTTTGTGGCTTCTATACAGCTCATGGCTTCACCTGAAGGAATTACAGGCCCCCAGCTTACATTTAAAAAATGATTAATGAGGGTTTCAATGTCCTGCATAGTGTTTTTTTTAACGGGAGGGGTGGTTAATGGATGATCAGACTTATAACTTCCCTCTGGCATATTTTTTAGGCATTGCTCAATAATGCGCAGGCTTTGCCACATTTCTTCTTCCCGTACCAGGGCCCTGTCGTAGCAGTCTCCATTTTTTGCGGTAGGAATATCAAATTCGAAATTTTCATAACCTGAATAAGATTGTTTTTTTCTAAAATCCCATGCTAAACCACAAGCCCGTAAGCCCGGACCAGTTACACCCCATTCCAGTGCTTCTTCTAAAGTATAAATGCCTATTCCTACTGTTCGGGCTTTAAAAATGCTGTTGCGCATAACCATCTGGTGATATTCTTTTAGGCGTTGGGGGAAATAGGCAATGAATTCACTCACCGGTTTATCCCATCCGACAGGTAAATCCTGAGCAACTCCACCAATCCTGAACCAGTTTGGATGCATTCTGGCCCCGCATATCGCTTCTACAATGTCGAATATTTTCTCCCGGTCAGTAAACATGTAAAATACAGGTGAAAGCTGACCTAAGTCTTGCGCAAAAGTGCCGTACCATACCAAATGACTGGCAATGCGGAAGAACTCACATAGCATCACGCGCATCACTTTTACCCGTTCGGGGACCGTGATACCCGCGAGTTTTTCAACTGCCAACAGGTAAGCAAGGTTATTCATTACACCACCCAGGTAATCTACCCGATCGGTATAAGGAATATAGGTATGCCAGGATTGGCGTTCACCCATTTTTTCGGCACCACGATGATGAAAACCAATATCTGGTATGGCATCAACAATGTCTTCACCATCCAGTTGAAGAATGATGCGTAGAACCCCATGTGTGCCAGGGTGTTGTGGTCCCAGGTTTAGAAACATGAAATCTGCATCTTCACTTTTTCTTTTTAAGCCCCAGTCTTCAGGGCGGAATTGTAAGGCGTCCTGCTCGAGGTCCTGTTTTTCATCCCAAAGTTTAAAAGGTCCCATTTCAGTAGCCCTGGCAGGATGTTCTTTTCTTAAAGGATGTCCTTGCCAGGTAAGTGGCATCAGAATACGGCGCAGATAGGGGTGACCGTCGAATTTTATACCGAACATATCATAAATTTCACGTTCATACCAATTTGCATTTTTCCATAGGCCTGTAATGGAAGGTATAGACGGATATTCGCCATGTAAGGCAACCTTTAAACGGATAAAACAATTTCTTTGAAGAGAAAGGAGGTGATAAACAATGGTAAAATCTGTTGAGGTGGATCCATTGTTTTTAGCACGGCTTCTTTCATCGATAGCACAGAGGTCATATAATAATTCAAAAGGCTGAGGTATATTTCGCTTGAGGTATTGAAGCACCTCCAGTATGTTTTCTTTTGCAACCCATAAGGTAGTCACCTCGTCAACTGTAAGTTGAGGAGTGAAAGAAGAGGCGCCGAATCTGGAAGCCAATTCATTGATCAAGCTTGAATCGTTGTTCATGCCTTTGGTATTATGGGTTTATGTAGTGCTATTTCATGTTTAAATCTTATTTATATCTGATCTGGGGTGCGGAAATTGATCATTTTTTTACGTGCTTCTCTCTTTTGTTCTTTCATAGCTATTTGTTCGGGCCTGATTACTCCTTGAGGACCAATAGCCCAGCTTAGTGGTCTTTGTTCCTTGCCGACAGCATCGGCGAGGAGCATTAACCCTTGCATAAAAGCATCTGGCCGGGGCGGACATCCGGGTACGTATACATCTACAGGTAAAAATTTATCTACCCCTTGTACTACGCTATAGATATCGTACATGCCACCAGAATTGGCGCAGGACCCCATAGAGATGACCCATTTAGGTTCCATCATTTGTTCATGAAGACGTTTGATGATGGGTGCCATTTTTACAAAAACAGTCCCTGCAATTACCATGACGTCGGCCTCTCTGGGGGTGCCCCGTATCACTTCAGCACCAAATCTTGCTACATCATATTTACTGGTCAGACTGGTTGCCATTTCTACAAAACAGCAGGAAAGTCCGAAATGAAAAGGCCAGATTGAGTTTTTTCTCCCCCAGGCCAGCAAACCCTGTACGGTGGTCAGCATTACACTTTGGCCAATAGATTCTTCAAAAGAAGAAGTTCCCTTTATTGCATTTGCCGGTTCGGCCGGGTTACTGAGCCACCATTTCATAATTCAGTTTTTTTTAGTGTGAACTTGTGGTAGGCCCTAAGTATTTTTTTGCCATTGGGACCAAAATCGAGGGCACCAATACTCCATTCATAAATCAATACCGCTACGAGCAGACCGATAAAAACACAGATGCTGAGGTAGCCTGTCCATCCTAATTCGTTAAATGCGAGGGCCCATAAAACAATAAAAACCACCTCGATATCAAAAATTACGAATATCATGGCGACCAGGTAAAATTGCGCAGAAAAGCGCAACCTTGCCGATCCGGTAGAAAGTATTCCTGATTCATAAGGTTGAATGCTGGCCTTGTTTTTATGTCGCTGACCTAGAAAATAGGAAAGTGATATGATCAGGGTCAGCAAGGCCAATACAAAAAAACCGTAAACAAGAAAAGGCCACAGTAGTGTGTCCGGTGTGTTTGAAGAATTCATAGCGTACCTTATTTAACAAAGCACTAAGAGAAAATAATACTAGCTGCTTGTGATGTAATGTTCCAGACTTCCAATGATAAACTTTTGCTCATCAATGATGTACTTCACTACATCTCCAATGGAGATAATACCTGTTAGTTTACCATTGTCAATTACCGGTAAATGCCTGATAAATTTATTTGTCATTAGCCACATACATTCTTCGATAGTATTGTCAGAACATACGGTTGCCGGATTTTCAGTCATGATTTCACTGATTGGAATTTCTTTTGAAGACTTTCCTTTCAGGATTACCTTTCGGGCGTAATCTCTTTCCGTAAAAATTCCAATGAATTTTTCACGATCCATAACCAGAAGCGAGCCGATGTTTTTATCAAACATTAATTCCAGCGCTTCAAAGACTGTGGTGTCTGGGCTTACAAAGATGTAGGGGTTTTTTTTTCCTTGTAAGATATTCCTAACTTTTCCCATAATTGAACTCCTTTCTGTCGCAGATTGCGTTAAATTGTTTCAATAGGTTGGTCATATTAAAGTTAACTTAATTTTTACTAAAAAAAGAATAATTATTTATTAATCTTAAGGATTAATGTTTGTGTTTTTATTGATTGTTTCTCGTTGATTTTCAGTATATTTAAGTGTTTTTATTCGCGGCCTCTTCTTTAGGTTTCCTGCAATGCAGCGTATTGGATCAACAACTAAAACAGGATTCAATTGTTTTCAGTCTTATGCTATAAATTGAGTATGAAAAAGAGCAGTTTATTCTTGATTTTTTTGTTCTGCTTCCCTTTGTTCTCAGCTGCCCAAAAGGTTGTAGTAATAAAGATAGACGGCGCAATCAATCCTGTTTCTGCTTCTTTTATCCATGATGGAATTGCAAAGGCAAATAAGGAAAAGGCGAGATGTCTGATTATACGTTTGAATACCCCTGGAGGACTATTAAAATCTACACGCACTATAGTGAGCGATATTCTGGTTTCGACAGTTCCGGTAGTGGTTTATGTTTCTCCATCAGGGGCACATGCAGGTTCTGCCGGAGTTTTCATTACCCTTGCTGCTCATATCGCAGCTATGGCACCGGGAACCAATATGGGTGCAGCACATCCTTTGAACCTGACCCAACAGGCCGATTCGGTAATGAACGAAAAAGCTACGAATGATGCAGCTGCTTTTATTCGAAGTATTGCGGAGAAAAGAAAAAGAAACCTTGAATGGTCGGAAAATGCAGTCAGAAACAGTTTGTCAATTACAGCGAATGAGGCGCTAAAAGAAAATGTTGTCGATTATATTGCATTAAATGAAATCGACTTATTAAACCAGATAGATGGACATAGTGTTGAATTAAGCTCTGGTAGTATCATCTTACATACAAAAGGCGTAAAATTGGAATACGTAGAGATGAGTGTAGCGGATAAACTGCTTGATTTTATCAGTAACCCTGATATTGCCTATGTTTTGTTGATGCTTGGGATGGTTGGGATATATTTTGAACTGTTTAATCCCGGTGCAATATTACCGGGAGTAGTTGGCGTAATTAGTCTGATCCTTGCCTTTTTTGCGATGAATACCTTACCGGTTAATTATGCCGGACTGATGCTGATTATCTTTGCTTTAGTTTTGTTTTTGCTGGAAATTAAGGTGGTGAGTTATGGGATTCTGGCCATTGGTGGTATGGTCTCTCTTTTCCTTGGCTCAGTGATGTTGTTTAAATCGAGTTCTTCATTAGATATGATCAGAATATCTACAGGAATTGTTGTTTCAGTTACCATTATCAGTACCATATTTTTTCTCGGTATAGTTGTAATGGGGTTACGGGCCCAACGACGAAGAACGGTAACAGGGCTCCATATTTTGTTGGGAAAAACGGGAGCAGCATTAAGTCCATTAGATCCTTATGGGCAACTGATGGTGAACGGAGAGGTTTGGATTGGCGAATCAATAAAAGGAAAAATTAAGAAAGGCGAACTGGTAAAAATCATAAAGGTTAAGGGGCTTACTTTATTTGTGGAGCCTGTTGAACATACCGTATAATTCTATTTTTAACTAAAAGGAGGTTTTATGTATTACAATGTGTTTATTTTGGTGCTCTTTTTTTTTATCATCATGGTGCTTTCGGGCGCTATACGTGTACTTCGTGAGTATGAACGAGGAGTTATTTTTCGTTTAGGTAGGGTGCTTGATAAGGGGGCCAAAGGTCCGGGGTTGATTCTGTTGATTCCTTTTATAGATAAAATGGTACGGATATCACTACGGATTGTTGTTATGGATGTACTTCCACAAGATGTGATTACCAGAGATAATGTATCTATTAAGGTTAATGCGGTAATCTATTTTAGGGTTGTTGATCCACAACGGGCCGTGGTTGAAGTTGAGAATTATTTAACCGCTACATCCCAGTTTTCGCAAACTACATTGCGTAGTGTACTTGGGCAATCGGAGTTGGATGATTTGCTTTCCCAACGGGATAAAATAAACCTGCATCTTCAGCAGATCATTGATTTAAAAACCGAGCCATGGGGGATAAAGGTAACGGCTGTTGAAGTAAAACAAATAGATCTTCCTCAGGAAATGCAAAGGGCAATGGCGAAACAAGCTGAAGCAGAACGGGAAAGACGCTCGAAAGTAATCTCAGCTGAAGGAGAGTTCCAGGCATCGCAACGCTTATCTGATGCTGCTAAAATTTTAAGCGAGCAGCCGAGTGCACTTACCCTGCGCTACCTGCAAACACTTAGAGAAATTGCTACGGAAAATAATTCAACAACCATTTTTCCAGTTCCGATAGATCTGTTGAAACCTTTTATGCAACCTGCTGTTGAAATTCATCCAAAAGAGGATAAATCAGCAAAAGAAGATGAATTAACAACAGACAGCTGATTATTTACTGGCTAAAACCCCAGGTTCTGTGTCATTAAGGTATTTTGAAGTATAAAACTGTTCTGTATTATTGATAAACAGAACAGTTTTACCTCCCATAGCAGCCACTACTGTTTTGACCTGGTTTTGAGGAACTGCAGGGCAACCCTGACTCCGTCCTAACCTTCCAAGGGCATTAATGGTGCCCTGACTTACGTAAGATGCGCCATGTACTACGATGGCTCTTTTTCGTGCATTTGAATTGAAATCCTCATCCATGCCATCTAATCTTAAAGAAAGACCATGTTTGCCGTAATAAGTTTCTCCCGTAATGTAAAATCCAATACTGCTTTTAAATGACGATACTGCATTGGAAAAATTCGTCGCCTTATCTGCACCGCTAAATTCTCCATGTGCCACCCATGTATTTAGAATTAATTCTTTTTTATCAAGATCGATGATCCATAGCCTTTTTTCTGTACTGTTCTGATCAAAATCTGCGATGGTCAAAATAGACTTATCTGTTGCGGTTTTACCATCGTTTTTGAGGTTATAAAAGCCGGTAACCGCTTTTTCGAAAAGCGGGAAACTAAGTCCTGTTTCCGCTAATCCCACACTATCGTAAAGCGTTTTGAACAGGTCGTTGCCTACAGAATCTATCGATTTGAAAGCGTATTGTGCTGGTTTTTCTTCAATGGGTTTCCAGCTGATCAGGGTTAAGGCAAGTGCAATTATAACTAATCCCGCTCCTCCTAAAATTCTTCTCCTCATAAGTTATTATCGGTACTTTCGTTTACTGTCTGGTATTGATTTCGTTTAATATTTTTGTTATCAATTTTTACTAAGATAGAGGAAGTTATTTTTTAAACACATTCATTGATAAGGTATTACGTTTTTATGACTAAACGGGATTTGACCAGATTTCGTATAAAATGATTTATTGTAACCAGTAATTTGCTATATTCATTTTCAAGAAAATTTTAGGTTAGCACTTTAATAATGAAAAAACACACTTTATTACTTATTCTGCTGTTAGGTACAGCATCGTATAATTTTGCCCAGGAATCAAAGCCCTATGAGGGAGTTGCAGGTTGGGCTGAAACTAAAGATCAACGTTTGAAATGGTTTAGAGAGGCTCGTTTTGGTCTTTTTATTCATTGGGGGCTCTATAGTGCAGCTGGAGGTTCATGGAATGGCAAAGTTTATCCTCAGCATTATGCAGAATGGATTCAGAACTGGGCAAACGTTCCAAGTAAAGAATATGGTGAAACGCTGAAACCTAAGTTTACAGCAGCAAAGTTTAAACCGGAGGAATGGGCATCGTTGGCAAAGGAAGCAGGAATGAAATATATGGTCATTACTTCGAGACACCATGAAGGCTTCAATATATTTAACAGTAAAGCACCATATTCACTGAATAATCCGGTGACGGGTGGTACCAATATTTCTCCGAAGGGGAGAGATCTGTATGGGGAAACCATATCTGCTTTTAGAAAGGCAGGATTGAAAACCGGTGCATATTATTCGCTGATCGATTGGCAGCACCCAGATGCTTATCATACATTTAAAATTAATCCTGTTATTTCTGGAAGCAAACCAAATCATGAGGTTTATAAAAATTATTTGTACGACCAGATTAAAGAACTGGCCACCAATTATGGAAAAATGGATGTGTTGTGGCTGGACTATAGTTCGAAGGATACCCAGGGCGAAACCTGGGGAACCAAAAGGATTCTGACGGATCTTAAAAAATGGCAACCAGGTATTATTGTAAACAACCGTTTCTGGGATGGTTTGGAAAACAAAAATGGAGATATAGGTACACCGGAAAAATATGTTCCGCCAGCAGGTTTACCCGGTATGGACTGGGAAGTTAATCACACAATGAACGAAAGTTATGGTTATAGTGACCATGATCAGAATTGGAAGTCTTATGATAAAATGATGAACCTTTTCCTGGAAACAGTGAGTAAAGGAGGTAACCTGTTGTTAAATATTGGCCCCGATGCAGCAGGTCAGATTCCTGCGCCGGCGGTAAAAATATTGAAGGAAATAGGAACCTGGATGAAAGTGAACAATGAAGCAGTTTATGGTACGTCCGCAAGCCCATTTCAGTCGACGGACTGGGGGTACTGTACGCAAAAGCCCGGAAAGTTATACCTTGAGATTTTTAATGCACCCGCAAACGGAGTATTGGAGGTGCCTTTGTCCAGCGCTATTCATAAAGCCTATGTGTTAGGTGCAAAAGGTAAAATGTTAACTGTTAAAACAACGGGCAATGGTAAAACGATTCAATTACCTGCAGATTTCCAGGGACCTAAACCAATGGTGGTTGTAGCTGAAATCAAAGGGGCTCCTGCTGTACTTGCAGATAAAGTAAATTCGCTAAAAGATGGAAGTATTGTGCTTACGGCTAATAATGCGAAGTTAACAGGTACGGGTGGGATTAAGTTGAAAGGTGCATCTACGCATGACCCAAACCGGCCAAATACAATTGCTTTCTGGACGGATAAAAATGATCATGCTTTTTGGGATTTAAAAATTCAGAAACCGGGAAAATATAAAGTGTTGGTTAACTATTTCTCAGCAGCAAATGCAGCAGGAACATTCTCACTGAGTCTGGAAAATAATATGTTGAATTGTATTGTTCCAGCTGGAGATGAAGGTTTCAAGGAAATGGAGGCTGGAGTGATAGAAATATCACAACAGGCTTTAGGTACTGCTTCTTTGAGACTTGAATTAAAGGCGGGCAAGGTTGATGGTAAGTCGATGCCAGAAATTAGTAGAATTACATTAAAACCAATTTAATTTTGGAAACAGCAGGGGATTACTTCCCCTGCTGTTTTCTGTTTATATTTTTATAAACTCCACTCTTCTGTTTTTGGTTTTCCCTGCTTCATTTGAATCTTCACTAACTGGTAACGTAGATCCTTTTCCGTCTGTTTCAATCTGGGAGGCTTTGATTTTATAATCATTAACCAGTACATTTCGTACGGATTCAGCTCGCTTTTTCGATAATACCAGGTTTGCCTCTTGTTTACCGTCAGCGTCGGTATGACCTATAATTTTGATTTTTAAATCAGGGTTTTCGCTCAGGACACCGGCAACCTCTTTTATCGTTCCTTCACTGTCAGATTTTACTTCTGCCGAGTTCGTTGCAAAGAGGATTCCGCTGGTTTCCAGCTTACCATTGGTCAGTAGTTTTGAACGGCTGTCGGCACTTCCTTCTGCAAATAGGAAATTAGATACGTAGTAACCCAATTGTTCATTGGTATAGTTCGAGCTCGACATATCCAGTTTAAGCTGATTTAAATTGCCATTTAATGGGGCTGCCTGGGGCAGATCAAATACCTTTTCCTGATCCAGCCAGATCCTGACTCTTTCCTTCTGAATACTGATGGCCACATGTATGACATTGCCCACTTTTCTGTCGAAGTTAGCGACTTTGTATTTATCTGTTTCAAGCTTTTTCGCTACGTTTTCATAAGAAGTTAGCTGTACAGCTGCTTCAGACCGATAAGGGGCGATGCCAAATTTCAGGCAGTTCTTCAGTCTGTAATCATACGAGAGGATCTCGCTCTTGTTTCCCCGGTCATAAAAGGCAAAATTAATGGCTGGCACCATGTAGCCGCCTGCCAATGGCCAGTCCATAATCAGATCAAACTCAATTGTGGCATTTTCACCTATGTTTACAACAGGACTAACAAAAGTACCTGGATAGAGCCTTAGCCATTTACCTTTAGCAGTATTTAACGTGACAATTTCTCCTTTACTTCTGGTATACCATTTTAAGGGAAACTGGCCCAGGGCGTCCTGTGAAAAATCATCAGCAAGGAGGACTTTTGAGCCCGGAACAAAGTCATAACTGGTGGTGCTACTTAGGGAAGTCTTTTTACTACTGGTGTTGTTTTCATTGTTGGGAGATCCATCATTTGTCTTTCCTGTTTCTGAAGAAACAGCTGTGGTTTTCTTCGTTTTCCCTTCAATAGCATTTTCTACTGTTTTGGTTGCTATGTTCTCTGCTTTCTGTTTAAGTTTGTTTAAAAAGCCCTGGGCCATTAAATTGCTGCCGGCCAGTAGCATGGCCGACATGAAGATTAATTTTTTCATAATGGTTGTGATATGTGTTTAATATTGATTGGTAAAAAGGGAAATTTCGAGACTGATTTTTCGCACCTGACAGCCTTTTTTAGGTGTTTCATTTGTTGTGCCGGCAATAACTTTAAGACCCGCTGGCTGGAGGTCGGTATTGCTTTTCTGTGGCTCAAAATTTAACTGCCCACAGGAGCAGGCCAGCAGGAAAAAGGCACCTGCGGCGTATTGCGTAAATCTGTTGCTAATGTTCATTTGAATATGTTTTTAAAATTTCAAGTTCCGTGTCGGTGTATTTGATCCACAATAAGGGGTTGATCAGCTGATCTTCCATATTCATGTGTTTGAAGTTATAGGCGATAAACTCTATAAAGGCGCAGAGGATGTTATTTGCCGCTGATTCCTTTTGGGCATCGGCTTTCATTTCTTCAAATTCGCAGATCAGAATGTCCAGACTCAGCGTTAAAGTATCATTATGGTAATGCTGGCTGGTAAAATAATCAGTCATACTCAGACACTCTTTTCCTAATGCGGGGAAAATAAAATCATTTTCCCATTTGCTATGCGCCTGAACCTGCTGTAAAACCACTCTTACACGTTCAATAGCTGCTGCGGCTTCCTCCGCTATTGAAAAGTCTGTTTTTTGAAGTTGTATCAGCGTATCGGCAAATAAGGCCCTTAGTCCTCTATGTGCACTCTTAAACAGGTTAAATTGTGTTGCCTTCATTTATTGTAGTTTTAATGTTTTTAAGCATCGTTCATCCTGATTTAAATCAGTTGAACATACAATTCAAAATTAGGCTGGAATAACGGGGAATGAAATAGGGGATATTGTTCAACTATCTAGGTATTACTACCTAATTTTTGCTGCTGTATGGAATACACACGTTGATACTGGTACCTGTCCTGTTAAGGGTACCATTGAGCAGTTCCAGTCTGTTGTTGATATCCGGGAAGTTACCTAATGGCTGTTGATGACCTGTAAGGTCAAACTGGAACTCGACATAGGAATCCAGGCGGGTTATTGTGAAATTGATTTGATTAAAAGGAACACTGCTAAGGATACCATCTGTTAAAAGCTGGATGATCCTAAAAATGTGCATGGACTCATCGCTATTGAAGAGCTGATTTATATCGTCTGTTTTTTCATGTTCCAGGTGATAATCTGCAAAGGCTTCAGCGATCATTCCGTTGATGCTTTGAGTTAAGCCCAGCAGATCCATTTGATAAGGTCTTAAACGATGAAGTATACTGCGTACACTGACCATAATCTCTGCTACATGATCGATGGAATGGGTTACTTCTTCTTTTAATGGCTGTTCACTAAGTTGTTGTAATCTCCAGGATTTGTTTTTGATCAGGATCAGTTGCTGACCAATATTGTCGTGCAATTCCATCGCTATCCTTTTCTTTTCCTGTTCTTGCCGTTTCAAGAGTTCTTTCAGGAAATTTCTTTTTTCCTCAATGGATTTTATCTGGATCTGTTCTTTTTCTCTCTGGTAGAAGTTAAGCCTGCTGGCCAGGGCGAAGGAAAGAATTAATGCTTCCAGCAATGTTCCCCAATGCATACTTGTACGGGTAAACAGATTGTCGGGAAGGACATCCAGGTCTTTTAAACTATATACCGCATTACCGAGCATCAGACAACCAAAACCAAGTATGAAATAAAGAGCGGGTTTGTAGCCATTTCTTAGACTTAATATGCCTGCACCAAACCAGTAAAAGAAAAATGGGTACATTAAATATTGTATGAGTATAAAGGAGTAAGCTCCTTTCCAAAAAATGTCGGTAAATAGTATCAAAAGAGAAAGGAAACTCATCAGTCCTCTGATCTGATAGAAAAACGGACTGTTTTTTTTTGTCTGTAGAAATGAATTGGTAAAAAAGACACTCAAAAGACTGGCAATGGATATAATTGTACCTGCACTGTTTAGCCAGATTAATGAAGTGAAAATATCTGGTAAGAAACCATTGTAAAAAAACAGGTTCAGGCTCCAGAAAAGAATGTAACCTAAATAATAGAGATAAGGTTGCTCTTTTGTAAGTATGTAAACGAATAAATTGTAAAGGGCAAAGGCCATTAACATACCGAATGTGATGCCATTCAGTAAATCGGGCAGATATTCTTGTTCAAAGGTCTTTTGTAGAGTAGTGATCTTTAAAGGAAGTCTCAATATATTATTGCTGGTGGCCCGGATATAATACTCTGTTTCCGAACCTGTTGGTATAGATATTGGAATCAGTAAGTTATTTACTCTTACGTCGCCTGCCGATTTCGGCTTGTTGGCATAAGAGGTGAATATTTTGACAAGTTGATTGGACTGTTTCTGATAAACTTCTACCAATTGCAATACAGGGGGACTGTTAATTTGGATATGCCAGTCTGTTTTTTTACTGTGGTTTACAATATGGGTTTTAACCCAGACTGAAGCTGTTGTTGCACCTAAAGATAGCGTAGGAAATTTAGCGGGTTTAAAGTTTGTATTATTTAGTATTTGTCCGGGCTTTAAATTGTTATTTTTATCAACTAAGTATAAGGGATAGCTGATCACGTAGCTTTTTTCGCTATCCTTAAGCTCTACTTGCTGCGCATAAGCTGAGCTCACACTGTATAACAGCAATGTGGACAGTATTAACAAAAAAGCGCTAAAGGGACCTTTACCCATATTATCTTTGTTCGATGGCAAAGCGCAGCAAGCTGTTCTTACCTGTAAGATTGAGTTTTCTCAAAATATTCATCCGGTGATTGGATACGGTCTTCTCACTGATGAACAGTTCATCTGCGATAGCTTTTGTACTTTTATAACTACCTACCATTTTCAGTATCTTCATTTCCGAGGGAGTCAATGTACTTAGCAATTCATTTGAGTTTGGATTGTGGCTTGCTCTTCGCTGACTCAGCAGAAAGGAACTCATTTCCGGGCTGATATAAGAATTTCCACTTGTGACAGCCTCTATTGCCTGAATAATGTCTACTACGGCATTTTCCTTCAGTACATAGCCGGCAACTCCAACGTCAAGTGCACGCAAAAATGTATCTTTTGCCTTGTGCATGGTGAGCAGGATTACATTTGCATCCGGAATTATTTTGATCAGTTCTTCTGCAGCAATTAAACCATTCATTTCTGGCATATCTATATCTAATATGGTTACCATAGGATGACGGGTACGAGCGATAGCCAATGCTTCGAGTCCATTTTTGGCTTCGAAAATAACTTCGTAATCCTTTTCTGATTCTATCACTTCTTTGAGCCCTTTGAGAAATATGGGATGATCGTCGGCTATTAATATTGTTGTTTTCATCTGTCTGTAATTATTTATCTACAATGAAGCTGTCGTGATTTTATGAGGTATTTTAATATTAATCTTTGTTCCTGAACCATGTTTGCTAGCCAGGCTTATACTGGCATTTATTACAGTACATCGTTCCCTGATCCCAGATAAACCAAGTCCGGATGAAATGGTGCTGGGATCAAATCCTTTTCCATTATCGCGATAGAAGAATGTTAAATAATCTTTTCCGTTTTTAATGTTAATCCAGCAATGTTTTGCAGATGCATGCTTGATCAGGTTGTTGAGTAGTTCCTGTATCATTCTGTAAATGTTCATTTCCGTCACTTTATCCAGTATCTGACCAGTCTCATCAATATCGAGATGAATGGCAGTTTCTGTATCGGTCTCAATATCCTTAGCAAGGCGTTCAACCGAACATTTTAGTCCCAGGGCATCCATTTGATAAGGTCGTAGAGAGAAAGAAACATTGCTTACCTCTTCAATGGCTTTTCCGATGTCTTTAGTTATGCTGTTAAAAAGTGCCTGCTGTGTGCCATGTGCTCGCTTTTCCAGTACAAACATTTCGTTTTTGAGTAATACAAGTTGCTGGCCTATGCAACTATTCAACTCGTTTGCAATGTTTTCTTTCTCATTGTCCTGACCGATGATGAGGTCTTTTGAAAATCCGGCAGTTTGCGCTATCATAGCTTTTTGCAGATGCATGGTTTCTTTTTTCAAATTATTCAGGTCTACGGCCAGCGCAAATGACAATGTCAGTGCTTGCAGGCAGAGTCCCATTTGAAGACTCATAGAAGAATGGAATCCTTCATAAAACAGATAACTCATCAGTAGAAAACCTAAAGCTACCAGGTAATAAGCTGCTGGTTTAAAGCCTTTTTTTAAGCTAAAGTAGCCTGCGGCCAACCAGTACGCAATGGCTATGCATAAAGAAGCTTGTAACAACTGAAAAGCAAATACATAAAAACCTGCCAGATCAATTGCTACGGGAACAAGAAAAGCCATGATCAGCCATTTTCGGAAGTTGAAAAGGATAGGGGCATAATGTGCGGTACGTAAGTAACCATTGGTAAACAGTATGCTAAATATCAGTACAGCGGCAGAGGAACCCGTTAGTATCCGCAAGCTCCAAGTAGGCAACCAATGTGTAAAATAGCCATTCCAGATCATTAAAAAGACAATACTGAAAAAGATATACCCTAAATAGTAAATGTAAGATCTGTCTTTGATGGCGATATAAATGTAAAGGTTGTAGATCATCAATGCCAGTAAAGCACCGAACATAAATCCGTTTATTATATTCTTGAAATGCTCTTCCTCATAAATCGCTTCCAGTGTGCCTGCATAAATCGGAACTTTAAGTTTATAATTGTTTTTGATGCGCAAGTAGTAATGCCTGTTTTCTCCCTTACTTAAGCTGAGTGGCAGGATAAATCCATTCACTTTTACAGGCCTGTTGGGATATAGCGTTTTGTCGTTTAGTTTTATGTGGTTAAATCCACCGTCTTTGCGCTCAGTGTATAAATCCACTTCATTTACAGGAGGAGGGACTTGAATGTACCAGTCATTTGAGGCGGAATTGTTTTTCAGTCTGATGTCCAGCCATACCGCGTCTTTGCTGAGGCGTACATCTTTAATCTTATAGAATGCTTCGGAATTGGTCAGTATAATATCTTTTGCCACAACATTTCCTGTTGCAGTTAACCATAAAAATATGCAAAAGATACATCTTAGAAACATATTCAAATATAAATAACATAAAGCGATAGAAAATGGGTAGTAGTACCTATAAATATGAAGATTTCCTGTAACACCAACTGTAAAACAAATGATCGATTTATTTTTCATAGATTTATGAAATATGAACAAGTCTAACAGAAGAAAATTTATTGGAACTGCAGCTGCGCTTTCCGTTGGGACAATCGCAACTGCAATGCCATTAGCTACTATGAAAAAGAAATATCCAGTGATACATCAGGTGTTTTTCTGGTTGAAAAATCCAGGTTCAAAAGAAGATCGCGATAAGTTGGTCGCAGGTGTGAAATCACTTTCAAAAATACCAATGGTACGCGAAATACACGTTGGCATTGTTGCCAGTACGGAAAAACGTGATGTCGTGGACAATAGCTGGGGTGTATCTGAGTTAATGTTCTTTAGTGATCTTGAAGGACAACAAGCTTATCAGACCCATCCAATACATCTGGAGTTTATTAAGAACTATAGTCACTTGTGGGAGAAAGTGATCGTTTATGATATCATGGAAGCCTAAAAAGTCAGTTTGATTTTATACGCTTATAGAAAATCGACTTTCCCGGTTTCCATTTTATAAATAGCGCCAACGATTTTAATTTCAGCTTTTGCTTCCATTTCCTTTAAGATTGGGCTCTTTTCTCGAATGTTGAGGATACTCAGTTTAATGTTTTCCAGGCAAACGTGTTGAACATAAGCTGCATTTTTAGCCGTCTTTTCTCCTTTAAATATATTGTCGGAGGTTATTGCGGGGCGAATTTTTGATAGCAGAGATGTAATGTTCCCAAGCTTTACATCATCTATTGCTGATTTTATAGCTCCGCAATGCTCATGTCCCAAAACAACAATTACCTTAGCTCCTGATACCTTACAGGCATACTCCAGGCTGCCTAAAATATCCTCGTTTATAATATTTCCTGCTACTCTTGCTACAAAGAGATCTCCAATTCCCCGATGGAATACATCCTCTACCGGTACACGTGAATCCAGACAGGATAGAATTACAGCTTTGGGGTATTGTCCAAGTGCAGCTTCACGAATTCTAACTGAATTATTACGGACTGTTAAGGCGTCGGAAATGAAATCCTCATTGCCATTTTTTAAAATGGTTAAGACCGTATCAGGCGTTAATGCAGCTTGTTGTTCAGCTGTTAAAGTTTTTTCAGAAAGCACATCAGCGCTATCAATTTCAATTTGATCATCCATTTTTGCCATGCCATTTGAGGAGTTGTTCTGGCATGCCGTTAAACCAGTTGCTCCGAAGATCAGAAAGGTTATAAATAGTTTTGAAATGTTCATTGTCTTAAGATTAAGAACTGTTTTGTTTGATTTTAACTTGTTGTTTTATTGTGTGTTAGATTGTGTTTTGCTTTTGTTAACGAAGGGTTTGGCTTTATCTCATTAGGAAGGTTAATAGTACATTACCCGTATATCACAGGTACCTTGTACGTAGTTACACCTACGATGTACCTACAATGTACCTATCATGTAGGGTTGAGGTACCTGTTTGCCCCAGACCTAACCTAAAGTTTATCGAACCAGAATCATATCCCTTTCTTAGTAAAGATACGATGATATTTTATTAATAATCAACTTGTTCTGTGTTTTTTTTGGAGTGGGTGTTTGCAGTTCGATTGCGCTCATCTATATGATGAAAACTATATCTGTTATAGACTGTTTTAAAACTATAATTAAAATAATTCAAAATGAAAAAGTCACTTAGTATTACAGTTATGATAGCCGCTTTTGCATTTACCCTAAGTTCATGTGGTGGTGGTAACGTTAACAAAAACCAAACAACCAGTCCTCCTGTAGAAGAATTAGCTCCACCGGCTGAAGAGACCATAAGCAATGTGTTAACCTTGTCGGCCCACGACCAGATGAAGTTTGATAAAACAGAATTAAAGGCATTGGCCGGAAAACCGATTACATTAACATTTGCACATATTGGTACAATGGATAAAAATGTAATGGGCCATAACTTTGTGCTGCTGAAAAAAGGTACAGATATTGAAGATTTTGTTAAAAAAGCTTTGACAGCAAAAGACAATGATTATATACCTAAATCTGAAAGTGATAAAATTATTGCTCATACAGCATTGCTTGCTGGCGGTGCAACTGATACAATCGAGTTTACTGTGCCTGAAAAAGGTACCTATGATTTTATTTGTACTTTTCCTGGTCACAGTGCTACAATGAGAGGTAAGTTGATTGTTGAGTAAAATTCCGACAGAAAAAACCAGCCGGAATTTTAGTTCGAATTAAGCGATATTCTTATTCTGATTTGTCGTAGGAGAACTGAATGCCGGCTGTACCACCTGTCTCAATAAATAATTTCATAAATCCGGGAACTGTTTCTGATCTTGCCCAGTCTCTCTGAAGCTCGCAGAATAGCTGGGCCACACTTACCGGCTGTGCGCCGGCCTGTTCCATTCTTCTCAAAGCAGCATCATGAGCGGCTAATGAAGTTCCACCAACGGCATCTACAACCGGATAAACTTCAAAACCTTCTTTTAAAGCATCTAATGTTGGGAAAGAAAGACATGCTTCGGTCCATAATGCTGTCATAATTAATTTTTTTCTCTTTGTGGCTTTAATAGCTTCCAGGAATTCTGCATCTTCCCATGCGTTGATGGTGGTACGGTCGTAGGAGGGAAGCCCCGTCATTTCTTTGCGCAACTGGGGAATGGTTTCGAAATTTAGGCCCGTTTTCACGTTAACTGTAGAAAGAATAATAGGCAGGTTATAAAGCCTGGCCATTTTTGTTACACCGACAATGTTGTTAATTAACAATTGTCTATCCATCGAGGCTATAGAATTTACCTGGACCGGTTGATAATCGATGATAATTAACGCGGCATTCTCAGGAGTTAAAAGCTGATCTTTTTTTTGATCTCTGATTGGTAAGCTACTCATGATATTTGTTTTTAATAGTGAAAAAAAATGATGTTCAAATCTGCTATCTAAAACAAATTTATTGGGTAAGTGGATGAAAAAAAGCAAAATAAATACGCCGGAAATATTCGGATATTTTAAAATCTTAACATAGGTCAATGGCACAGGTTACACTTTGGGCATATCTTTGACTCAAATTTAATAACCCAGAAAATGAAATTAAAAATCAACATGATCTTAATGTTAGCAGGTGTGGTTGCATTGTCAGCTTTTAAAAATCCTACTAAACCAGTTCCTTACACTGTAGATGCAACAAAATCAACCATTACATGGCTTGGTAAAAAAGTAACAGGTGCACATAACGGAACGATTGCTTTAAAATCAGGATCGTTAAATGTTAACGGTAAAAACGTAACAGGTGGTACTTTTGTTATCGATATGACTTCAATTAAAGATGCTGATGGTAGTGATAAGTTAGAAGGTCACCTGAAAGCCGATGACTTTTTCGGTTCAGCTAAATTCCCTACTTCGACTTTTGTGATTACCAAAGTTGCGGGTAAAGGAGCGAATGTAACTGTATCAGGTAACTTAACGATCAAAGGTATTACTAAACCTTTAAGTTTCCCTGCAACTGTTGCCGTTAATGCTGATGGTACTGTTTCAGCGCTTGCTGGTAAAATCACTGTAGATAGAACCAAATATGATATCAGATATGGTTCAAAATCATTCTTCGATAGCATTGGCGACAAAGCAATTGACGATACGTTTGAAATCGGAGTGAAATTGGTAGCTAAAAAATAATCATCCTTAAAATGGAATAAAAAAAGACCCGTTCATTTTTTGAACGGGTCTTTTCGTTTTTAAAGGGTATTTGTGTGTGTTAAATATTTGTAAGTTAGAGTGGCAGTGAAAGCAAAGGAATACTGTTGTTGGAAGCCATTACTCTCGTTTTGCTCTTGTGTACCAGTGAAGCCCAGAATCCATAACGGTACGGAACCATTACCAATAAATCAGCTTGTATCAATTCTACTTCGTCTTTAATTGCTTTTACGATTTCATGTGACTGAACATTTTTATACTGATAACTAATTCCATTAAACTCCTGTTTTATTTCTTCCAGATGAGCTTTAGATGTTTTTTCCTGGATCAATTCTGCGACTTTATTGGATACATGGAAAACCTCAACTTTTGACCCAAAATCCTGCGAAAAAGATTTTACATTCTCCATTACTTCTTTATGAACGCCTCTTACGATGTCACATGCAAATAGGATGTTTTTGATTCCTTTGTATTTTGCAGACAAGGGAATGGCCATGATCGGAAATGTTAGGCGATGTAAGGATTGGGTAGTTGTGTTTCCCAGTAAATCCTGTTCCAGTGATTTTTGAGCCATTCCCAGAATTACTATATCTGCCTTGTAAGCTTCGAAACACTTTGGAAGCTCTTCGTAAAAATCACCCATTGCAAAATATGGAGTGACGGTAATTCCATAGTCGGCTGCCAATTTCTCAGCAATTTTATCAAGTCTTTCCTGATATTTTTTTATAAGTTGATCTAGTCCTTCAGCAGAAATTCTTGAATTGAGTGCATGAATGGAAATGTTTTGTAAGGTGAAAAGTATCACTTCATAATTCCTTTCAGCGGCTGCAGCAGCTGCGTAATGCATCGCATTTTCAGCTTCTACAGAAAAATCAGTGGCAATAATTATTCTCTTCATTGTGTTGATAGTTATTTCTAAAAATACAGGTTGTATTTATGCGATTAGGAATAACTATACCCAGATGAATTAATTTGTGATTGAAACGTGAAAAAGTTCGTCCGAAGTGAAATTTAGATAATTAATAATGATTACTTACTGATAGAGTTGATTTATTTTTTGCCGGATAAGCAGTTGTTCCTGCGGTGTTTTTGCCATCGCCAGTGATTTTTCAAAACAAATTCCTGCCTTTTTCTTATCTGTTTTTCTATAAAGTTCCCCGAGTAATACAAAATAGAAATGGCTGTTTTCAAGTTTTAATTTTTCTGCTTCTTTTAAAGCAATCTCTGCTCCATTGGCTTTATATAAAGCAAATGTCCTGTTAAGTGCTGCAGCCGGGGAGTAATTAATTGTCAATAACTGATTATATAGCTGTAAAATCTCTTCCCATTTTTCGGGAGTATCTTTTTTTGTACAGTGGCAATAAGCAATTTTAGCTTCCAGATGATAAGTGCTTAATTCTTCGCCACCGGCGGATAGCTTCAAAAAATGAACACCCTGACTGATAAGCTGCTGGTCCCATAAATTTTCGTCCTGTTCTTCGTATAACACAAACTCACTTTCATTACTTTGTCGCGCTTCAAAACGTGAGGAATGGAAGCACATTAAAGCAATTAAGGCATTTGTTTTAGGTAGGTTGGTTTTCAAATATTCAGTGAGCATTACCCCGAGGCGTAATGCTTCTATACAAAGGTCTTTTCGTAGAATCTGGTTTTGTGTTTTGGAGTAATAACCTTCGCTAAAAAGCAGGTAAATGATATGAAGTACATTATCCAGGCGTTTCGGGATTTCATTTTCGGTCGGTAATACCAGTTCTACCTTTTCTGTACGCAATTTCTCCTTTGCCCTGAAGAGTCGTTTGTTGATGGTTTCTTTGTTAGATAGAAATGCTTCTGCGATTTCATCGATACCGAAACCGCAAAGAATACGCAATGCCAATCCTATTTGCGCTTCACTGGCAATTGCAGGCGTACAGATGGCAAAGAGCATTTGTAGTTGACTGTCCTTAATATTTTGTTGTGAAAAGCTTAAATCCCCGGGAGGATCAGACAAATCCTGTTGCCGGTTAATCGCCGGGATGACCTTATCTTCAAAAATCTTGTTTCTTCGGAAGTAGGAGAGTGCCTTTTGTTTGGCAACAGTGTAGAGCCATGCTGCAGGATTTACAGGGATACCTTTTGTTCCCCAGCTCTCTGTAGCCAGTAAAAATGTTTCACTCACTATATCCTCGGCTATCTCTATATGTTGCAGACCAAAGCGTTTACTGATTACAGCAACCATCTTAGTAAATTCCTGTTGAAATAAATGCTTTAGAAAATCCTGTTCCATAAGTTATGGTAAGAGCAGCTGTATTAAAGTGCAGCTGCTCTTGTTAATGTTTTAGCCCAATATGGGTCTGATTTCAACACTACCATCTGCCTCAAGTGCAGGGCAGCCATGCGCCAGCGTAGTTGCTTCTTCCAGACTATCTGCTGTAACAACGATAAAACCGCCCAGTCTTTCTCTGATCTCAACAAATGGACCATCTGTAACTACGCCACCTGGTTTGAGTACTTTTCCAGCAACTTCCAGACGGGCGCCAAGGGGTTTTAATTTTCCTTGTGCAGCTATTCCACCTATCCAATCGTTCCATTTTTTATTTAATGCATTTGTTTCATCAGTAGAAGTATTGCTAACGTCGTAACTGGCCTGTCGGAATATGAATATGAAATCTTTCATTTTACTATGGTTTTTATTTTACCTGAACTTTATGTTGACCAACTGTATAGCTTCCTGCTACAGTCCGAAACGCAATGTTGATTCTGTTGTAACTGTTGATAGTTGTAATAGCCAGTGTCAGATCGATTAGCTCTTCTTCAGAAAACTGAGACCTGGCGCTTTCAAATACACTATTGTCTACATTGCCATCCTTAATTTTTGTTACTGCTTCGGCCCATTCCAGTGCAGCGCGCTCACGTGCACTAAAAAAAGGCGCCTCCCGCCATGCATCTAACAGAAAAAGACGTTGTGGCGTTGTTCCTGTTGCAAGTAAGTCCTTTGAATGCATATCCAAACAATAGGCACATCCGTTGATTTGTGATACTCTGAAATAGATGAGGTGTAGCAGTTCTTGTTCAATTGAACATTTCCCAAGATAGGCTCCGATACCGTACATTGCTCTCATTGCATTTTGACCTTTTTCAAAGGCATTAATTCTCTGTTCCATTTTTATTATTATTTTAAGTGTTATTGATTTACACTACAATAATGCATGGGCTTGAAGAAATTGGACAGGAAGCTTAATTTTTTTTATATAAAATGATAAAGGAATTGTACTTCTCCGGTATAAGCAGGTTTGGTTTGACCTTTTATAACCAGGACAGCTTCAATACCAACCTTGGTAATTCCCCTTAAATTTACTATTGAGTTCAATTTAGCTTTCAATTGAACCTCATCATTTACCAAAACAGGCTGGCCAAATTTTAAACCGTCTACACCGTAGTTTATTTCCATTTTAATGTTGCGAACACTCGCAATCTGTTTCCATAAATATGGAATCAATGACAATGTTAAATAACCATGTGCAATTGTAGTTTTAAAAGGACTTTCGGTTGCTGCTTTTTCTGTATCACAATGTATCCATTGATGATCTAATGTGGCATCAGCAAATTTATTAATCTGGTCCTGATCTATTTTATGCCAATTAGAAACACCTAATTCTTTACCTAAATGTGATTGATATTCTTCGAAGTTGTTGATTATTAACATGTTTTAATTATAGATTAAGAATTGTTTTAAAATTTGTCTTTTGACACCCAATGTATCAACTTATACCAAATTGCCAATATAAACTTTAAATAGCAAGATGTATTTATCAATTTGATTATTTTAGATGCCTAATGAGAGTTAACGCACGCAAAATTATTTGGTTTAGTCTTCTGGGATTGTTGCTATTTGCGCTCAGCCCGGTCTTTTTTCTCGTGTCGGTTTATGTAAAGGAAAAAAAGATTCCAATAGAAAAAAAATCCAGTCTAATTCGGGATGCCAGTAATTTAAACGAAGTAATGGTGGATACAGTTGTTCAGGTAGCTAACAATATTACTGAAGGTACTTTGCAAATTCAAGAGCTGATTAAAATAGCCTCCGAACAAAGAAAGTCCATTTCAATTGCTGGTGCCCGGCATAGCATGGGTGGACATACGATTTACAAAGATGGGATAGTTCTGGACATGAAAAGTTTCAATTACATGAAACTGGATACGACTAACAATTTACTTCTTGTTGGCGCTGGAGCATTGTGGTCTGATGTATTGCGCTATTTAGATAAGTACAATAGATCGGTTAAAGTGATGCAATCGAATAATTCCTTTTCAGTTGGCGGATCCGTAAGTGTAAACTGTCATGGTTGGCAAGCTAATTCACCACCAATTGCGTCAACAGTAATGTCTTTTAGATTGATGGATGCAGGCGGACAAATCTTAACATGCAGCAGAACTGAAAATGCTGAATTATTTTCCTTGGTTTTAGGAGGGTACGGCCTTTTTGGTGTGATCCTGGATTTAAAACTGAAAGTTACAGATAATAAAGTGTATGTTGTAAAACAGTATGTCGTTCAGAGTAAGGACTATTTCAATGCATTTAAAAGATATGTTGAAAATGGTTCAAATGTTGAAATGGCCTATGGAAGGATTAATATAAATCCCAGACATTTTATGGAAGAGGCAATTCTGTCGACTTATACTGTGAAAGGTGGAGTACTTAAAGAAAATGCAGATCAGTTTAGTTTTGTGGCTTTGAGAAGAACCCTGTTCAGGGGATCTGTAAATAGCGATTACGGTAAGGATTTACGATGGCGTATAGAAAAAATGGCTACCAAAGCCATCAATGGTAAGGAGTTTTCCAGAAATAGACTATTGAGCGAAGGTGTGGAAGTATTTCAAAACAGAGACTCAAATTATACAGATATTTTACACGAGTATTTTGTGCCGGGTGACTCATTGGCTGGGTTTATTGGAGCGGTTCAAAAGATTATACCAGATTTTAAGGTCGATTTACTAAATATCACTGTTAGAAATGTAATGACTGATAAGGATACTTTTCTCTCTTACGCGAAAAAAGATGTGTTTGGCCTGGTGATGTTGTTCAATCAAAAAAGAGATAAAACTGCGGAGTATGAAATGAAGGCGCTAACGCAAAAGCTAATTGTGACAGTGATTCGCTATAATGGAACATACTATTTGCCTTACAGGTTACACGCCACCAAAGAATTGATGGACAGAGCCTATCCGAATGCGGAATCTTTTTTTGAATTAAAACTTAAATACGACCCATTGCTGGTTTTTCGAAATCAGTTCTACGAAAAATATAAACGATAGATCTCAAACTTTAAAGAAAGAAAGTTATAAATTTGCTGTCTTGAAAAAGCAGGTCTCCATATTTATAGCATTAATAATGCTTCTTTTTTCTACGGAATTACAGGAGCTAATTAAGTTGCCTTTACTTTTTCAGCACTATTTCGAACATAAAGCTATAAATGAAGATATTAGCTTTTCCCGGTACCTTATTGATCATTATAATTCTGTTCCTCATACAGATAATGATGAAGAACGTGACAGTCAACTGCCTTTTAAGTCAGTTGATAAAAACTCTGTCTTAACAAGCCCGGCTGTTCCTCCTTCCGATAAATTCGTCATAAAAATGCCAACGATCATTGTCTTTAATTCCTTATCAATCTACAATGATGATGATGTTCCGGCAGCATTTTCCGGCAGTATCTGGCAGCCGCCTAAGTCTTTGATTTATTCTTCTAATCCATTGGTATAGCCCATTGGGTTAGCTTTTATTGTATTTAGAGTAAATCAAACTTAATTTTTTATGTTGAATAAAATCATTGGGTTTTCTGTAAAGAATAAACTCATAGTTGCGCTGTTTACCATTGCGTTAGTCATATACGGTGTTTTCGAATTGACAAAACTCCCGGTAGACGCGGTACCTGATATCACTAACAACCAGGTGCAAATTATTACCTCGGCTCCGTCGTATGGAGCAACAGATATTGAAAGACTTGTAACTTTTCCAGTGGAACAGGCCAGCAGTAATATTGCTGGAATTAAAGAGATCAGGAGTTATAGCCGTTTTGGGCTTTCCCTGGTAACACTGGTTTTTAACGATGATGTAGATATTTACTGGGCCAGACAACAGGTATCTGAACGGTTACTTACTGTTCAGGCAAGTATTCCGGATGGCATTGGGAAACCTGAAATGGGACCTATTTCTACCGGGCTAGGTGAGATCTATCAGTATGTTGTAAAACCAAAAAAGGGTTATGAGGATAAGTATAACATCACAGAACTGCGTACTATTCAGGATTGGATAGTAAGGCGCCAGCTTTTGGGTGTAAAAGGAGTGGCTGAAGTGAGTAGTTTTGGCGGTAAGCTGAAACAATACGAGGTAGCGATTAACCCTAATAAATTACAAGCTCAGGGTATTACCATTGCTGATGTGTTTAATGCACTCGAAAGTAACAACCAAAATACCGGAGGCTCTTATATAGAAAAACAATCTACTGTCCTTTATATTCGGAGCGAGGGACTCATAGGTAATAAAGAAGACATTGAGAATGTGGTGATTAAAAATACGAACAGCAATGTTCCTTTATTGATCCGTGATGTTGCTGAAGTGAAAATCGGTGCTGCAACAAGATATGGTGCATTGATTTACAATGATGAAGGTGAAGTTTCAGGAGCTATTGTGATGATGTTAAAGGGGGCGAATAGCAATGTGGTTATTGAAAGTATCAAAACAAAAATTGCAGAGATTCAGAAAACCTTGCCTGAGGGGGTGGTGATTGAACCGTTCCTTGACCGGACAGATATGGTAAGTAACGCCATAGATACGGTGCAAACAAACCTGATGGAAGGTGCATTGATCGTGATATTTGTATTGGTCTTGTTTTTAGGAAATGTACGTGCGGGTCTTTTGGTCGCTTCTGTTATTCCACTTTCTATGTTGTTTGCCATTATCATGATGAACTTATTTGGTGTAAGTGGAAACCTGATGAGTTTGGGAGCACTTGATTTCGGACTAATTGTGGATGGTGCGGTTATTATTGTAGAAGCTGTAATGCACCAGCTGACCCACCATAAAAAGTTTGCAGGACTTAGGACATTATCCCAGCAGGAAATGGATAAAGAAGTAAAAAGTGCTTCTTCTAAAATGATGAATAGTGCTGTATTTGGACAAATCATAATCCTTATTGTTTACCTGCCTATTTTTAGCTTGCAGGGAATAGAAGGCAAAATGTTTAAGCCTATGGCACAAACTGTTGCTTTTGCACTTTTAGGAGCTTTCATCTTGTCATTGACTTACATTCCAATGGTGAGTAGTATCTTTTTGAATAAGACGGTCAGTGATAAGAAAAACTTTTCAGACCGACTGATGGAAAAGGTAGAAAAAGGCTATAAGAAGATGCTTGAACGTGCATTGACCATTCCTAAGGCCATTATTGCGATGGTTATTACTTTGTTTATTATTGCTGTTTTCTTACTGACCCAATTGGGAGGGGAGTTTATACCTTCAATTGAAGAAGGAGATTATGCAGTAGAAACAAGGGTACTCTCAGGAAGTAGTTTAAATACCACAATCGAAAATGTAGAGAAAGTGGCGGCTATTCTGAAATCCAGATTTCCTGAGGTGAAAAATATTGTTACAAAGATAGGTAGTAGTGAGGTGCCTACGGAACCTTTGCCAATGGATATGGGGGATATGATTATCAACCTTAAAAAGAAAAGCGAATGGGTTTCTGCAACTTCTTTTGATGAACTTTCTGAAAAGATGGGGAAAGCGGCCAGTGAAGTCCCGGGAGTAACCACGAGTTTCCAATTCCCTGTTCAAATGCGTTTTAATGAGCTGATGACGGGTGCTAGACAGGATGTAGTTTGTAAAATATTTGGTGAAGATTTGGATACTTTAGGTATTTATGCCAAACAGCTGGGCAATATCGTAAGGAGTGTTGAAGGAACTACGGAGCACTATGTAGAGCAGATTAGCGGTACACCGCAAATTGTAATTAAATACAACAGACCTGCCATAGCGAAATATGGATTGAATATTTCTGATGTCAATAGAAATATCAATGCTGCATTTGCGGGACAAAGTACAGGCCTGGTGTTTGAAGGTGAGAAACGTTTTGAACTGGTGGTAAGGCTCGAAAATGAAAATAGAAAGGACATTACTGATGTGCAGAACTTGCTGATTCCGACATCGGCGGGCAACCAGATTCCTTTGAGCCAGGTAGCGACCGTAGAGCTTGTTGATAGTCCTAGTCAGATACAGCGTGAAAATACCCAACGCCGTGTCCTGGTCGGTTTTAATGTGAATGGACGTGATGTTGAAAGTATTGTGAACGAGTTGCAGGAGAAGGTAAGCCAAAAAATTAAGCTGCCAGCTGGATATACCGTTAGTTACGGAGGATCTTTTGAAAATCTGAATGAAGCTAAATCACGCCTGTCAGTTGCTGTTCCGGTTTCGCTTATTCTTATTTTTCTACTGTTGTACTTTGCATTTGATTCCATAAAATATGGTTTGTTGATCTATACAGCTATTCCATTATCTGCTATTGGCGGGATTTTCCTGCTTGCGCTAAGGGGAATGCCTTTCAGTATTAGTGCCGGCGTTGGTTTTATCGCCTTGTTTGGGATAGCGGTTTTAAACGGAATTGTACTGGTTGCGGAGTTTAACCGGATAAAGAAATCGGGGGAAACAAATATGAGGGATGTGGTGATGCAGGGAACAATAACGCGATTAAGACCTGTTTTAATGACCGCATTTGTGGCTTCGCTGGGATTTTTACCAATGGCTTTAAGTAACGGAGCGGGGGCATCTGTACAGCGCCCACTTGCCACTGTGGTTATCGGAGGTTTGATGATTGCAACGTTGCTTACACTTTTCGTTTTGCCAATACTATATATCGCATTTGAAAAGGGGTTGAAAACGGGTAAACATAAAAAACAAATTGTTACTGCAGCACTGTTAATCTTTGCCTTTTTACCATCTGCTGCACAACGACCAATTGGTTTGACTGAAGCGCTTGACAGTGCTGCTTCAGGAAATATGTTGATTAAAAATCAGAAGTTAAAAGCAGAACAGGCCAGACAGCTTATAAAGACAGGTGTTGATATTCCGCAGGCTAGTTTAAACGGCCAGTATGGGAAGTTCAATAGTGATTTAACAGATGATGCTATTGGTATCAGTCAGAGCCTCAGTTTCCCAACCGTGTACCGCCGGCAAAAAGAAAAATTATCCGAAGATTGGAAAATGGCAATGCTGGACATAGATTTAAAACAGTCGGAGATTAAAAAAATGACCACAGCTATTTTTTATGAAATGCTGGTTATAGATCAGAAGCAACTTTTATTGTTGTCTATCGATAGTACTTACAGGGAATTCTTAAGGATTGCAGATCTGCGTTTCAAGGTGGGTGAAACAAATATGCTGGAGAAGGCCAGTGCTGAAAATCAATTGACGCAGATTAGCCGACAGAAAAAAGAGTTGCAAAGGGAATTTATTGGGCTTCAGCAACAATTTATGTTGCTGATTAACAGTGAGGAAATACGTTTGCCAAAGTCGGGACAATACAAAATAGAGTTAAGTACTATCGATCGGTCAGCATTAGACAACCATCCATTTCTTAAGCTTCAGTTGCAAAAGGAGCGTGCCGCAGCTGCTGCTATAAAAGTAGAAAAGTCAAAGTTGTTGCCGGAGATCAATCTAGGATATAACAACATGAGTATTCAGAATGGCCTTAATTACGATAGGGGAGCAAGGTTTCATTCTTTTCAGCTGGGGCTTGGTATACCGATTTTTTATGGTGCACAAAAGGCAAAGATTAAATCGGCAGAGACACAGCAGTCTATTGCTGTAAATGAAAGTACCTACGCTGGAAAACAGTTGCAGGCAGAACTGGCCGATGCTGTAAATCAGGTTGAGAAAAATAAAGAGATCGTAAATGATTTTGAAAGTAGCGCTTTAAAAAATGCCAGGGAGATTACCCAAACATTGAACAAGCAGTTACAAAAAGGAGAAATCAATTACCTGGAGTGGACAGTGCTTAATCAACAGGCTTTATCGCTTGGCCTTGATTATTTAAATGCGATTAATGATTTGAACAACAGTATTATTCAATTGAATTACCTTTTATCAAAATAACAATGAAACTTACAATTTTTAAATTTTTAACTGTATTATCAATTTCTTCACTTATTTATGGGTGTAGCAGCAGTGCTAAAGAGGAGCCGAAGGTGGAAACCAGCACTGATGAAAGCAGGGTACAGATTAGTCCCGAGCAGCTAAAGCAAATTGATTTGCAGGTTGAGAAAATTCAAGCTAGAAATATCAGTACAATATTGAAACTAAATGGGCAAGTTGATGCTCCCCCACAAAACATAGTATCGGTAAGTGTGCCGTTGGGTGGGTATTTGAAATCGACTAATATGCTTCCTGGTACGCAAGTAAAAAAAGGACAGGTTTTAGCAATAATTGAGGATCATCAGTATATTCAGTTGCAGCAGGATTATTTAGGCGCAAAGAATAAATTAAATTATGCACTTAAAGAATACCAAAGACAAATGGAATTGAATAAAGCTAAAGCTGGAAGTGATAAGGTGTTACAACAAGCTGAAAGTGACTTTAAAAGTTTAAGTATTGAAAGTAACGCTTTGGCTGAAAAACTAAGGCTTATAGGACTTAATCCTGCAAAGCTGACTGAACATAGTATTAGTCGTACAGTTTCGATTTATTCGCCTGTTAATGGGTATGTGAGTAAGGTGAACGCGAACGCGAACATTGGAAAATATGTAATGCCTTCGGATATAATTTTTGAATTGGTAAATCCTGATAAAATATATCTGAACCTTACTGTATTTGAAAAGGACCTTAACAAGATGGAGATTGGACAGCCGGTCCTGGTTTATAGCAATTCAAGTCCTGATAAAAAGTACAGAACAAAAATTATACGTATCAATAATGCTTTAAATGATGAAAGAACCACTACGGTTCATTGTAATTTTGAAGAATACGACAAGACACTGGTTCCTGGTATGTATATGAATGCAGAGGTAAATGTCAATAGTGATCAGGCTGATGCGTTACCTTCCGATGCTTTTGTTAACTATGAAAATAAGGACTATGTTTTTGTAAGTAATGGGAATAATACGTTTGAAATGACTGAAGTAAATAAAGGCAAAACCGAACACGGTTTTACTGCTGTTACAACTGATTTAAAAGGTAAGGAAATTGTGGTGAAAGGCGCTTATTCATTACTCATGAAATTGAAAAATACAACCGAAGAATAGGTATATCAATCGCCCTTTAAGCTAATGGTTTAAAGGGCGATTTGTTTTTTATGGGATTACCTCTTCTCCTTTTTAAATACAAATTTTGGATTGTCATAGCGGATTGGTCTGTTCTTTTTAAAATATAGCATGTTCATGTAAATTTCCATATCACCATCGCCCATAATAAGCTTTCCATCTTTCTTTAACAAGGCAATTGGCATATTATGCCATTTATCTATTCCATAGTGTTGAAAACGATAGGTACCTTTAAGTGTATCGCCTTTAACAATCCCGGTTACATCGCCAGAATCTTTGTAGGCACCACCATAGTTTATTTCAAACTGTCCGTAAAACTCCTTATCGCTGAGTTTTATTTTAAATATCGCGGTATCAGTTTTATTTATTGCTTTATATAAAGTTTTGGTCTCTTTTTTTTCTACACTTGCATTGCTACATCCATATAGCACTATTGCTAAACTAACGCACAGGTTCTTAATCACTTCCATTTCGCTTTAAAATTGAATCGCTTTCTTCATAAAATAAATTTTTCCTATTTATGGCCAAATTAAGATAATTATCATTATGCTTGGATTAAAATTATTGATAGGTTATGAAGAAATTGTTATTGGCTTTTGGTACATTATTTTTTTGTCATTATGTTCAGGCCCAACACACAGGACACGTTTATGTTGATCAGAATCAAAATAAGCAAATGGATGGACAAGAAATTGGATTGCCTGGTGTTAAAGTTTCCGACGGCTATGAGGTGGTACAGACTGATAGTAAAGGACAATTCAATATTACTGCGCATTCAAAAGCCAGATTTTTCTTCATTACCATCCCGTCTGGTTATAAGGCTAGCCGTACGCACTATGTAAAGGTTGATAGTAAAGAGAAAGTTATAGATTTTGGTTTAATAAAAGATGAAAGTCAAAATCCTGATCTACTTCGATTTATTCAAGTGACCGACACAGAAACTCCTTTGTATGGAAGTTGGATAGACAATGTTCGTAATTATGCCCGTAATCAGCAGGCTTCTGTAATCTTACATACCGGAGATATCTGCTATGAGCCCGGTATGCAGTTTCATGCGCGCCAGGTTAATTCGGACCTGATGGGCCGTTCCACTTACTATGCAGTTGGTAACCATGATTTGGTTAAAGGAGAATATGGCGAGAAGCTATTTGAAGACTTGTTTGGACCAACCTATTATTCCTTTGAAGCTGGTCCGGCTTATTTTGTTGTAACACCTATGGGGGGCGGTGATTATGCACCTAGTTATACATCAGACCAGGTGATTGCCTGGCTTAAAAAGGATCTTGCTTTAAAGGATAAGAATAAACCTTTGATCTTTATCAATCACGATCTCATAGGTGGTAAAGGATTTGTTTACAAAGGCAAGACAGAATCTATTGATTTAAAACAATATAATCTGAAAGGTTACCTGTATGGACACTGGCACAATAACTACGTGTTTGGAAAACCAGATGATGTTATGGTGATTTCAACCAATGCACCTAATAAAGGCGGAATTGATAATTCAGTAGGGCAGTTTATGGTAATTGATGTGGATAAGACAGGGATAAAGAAAGTAACACCCAAATATCCCAATTTAAAAGATCATATTGAATTGATCTATCCAACATCCAATAGTATGACTATGGCTGAAGGAGGAAAATGGATGATCAGTGCCAATGTGTATGACAGTGAACGTGATGTAGCGTCTGTGAAAGTATCATTCATTGATGAGAAAGGAAATCGTTTGGCGCTTACCGGATTGTCTCAAAAGAGTGACTGGAATTGGAGAGGTGCTGTGCCGGTAGCTATTCGCTCAAAAAAGAATTTAGAGCTACTACTGGAAGTCAATTATAAGGATGGTAGTCAAGCATTGAAGAAGAACCATTTTGTGGTCGATACGAAACCAAAAAGTAATATTCGTCTGGCATGGTCAGCTAACATTGGAGCTCATGTTTGGAAAACTGCGCCTTTGGTTCAGGAGAATCGTGTATTCGTGGCAACTATTGATGATGCCGGAAGTGGTAAAAGTAAGATCGTAGCGCTTGATAAAAACTCCGGAAAAACCATCTGGGAATTTGAAACGAAAAATTCCATCAAGCAAAAACTAGGATATAGTAAGGGTGTCGTTGTAGCTACAGATGCAGGGGGCGAAGTGTATGCACTTAATGAAACAGATGGTAAATTAATATGGACGAAAAATTTAAGTGGTGGGAGATTACCAAGTTATGTATCTGCCGGGGTTGTTAAAGATGGGTATTATTATACCGGTTCTCATGATTATTTATCAGCAATACAGGTAAAGGATGGAAAGGTTTTGTGGCAGAATAAAGACTGGAACAGTGGTGAAGGAATGCCGGGCGAGCTGTTGGCCACTAAAGATCATCTGGTAACAGGTGCCAATTGGAACAACTTGTTTGTACACGATTTAAAGACCGGAAAGTTAATTTGGAAAAAGGGAGATGATGGATTGAGATTTCAGAGTGGGGGGGCAAGCGTAGCTAATGAAGGGTTATATGTGACTGGCTTGAATGGTTTGTTTTTATTGAATGAAAATTCTGGAGATGTTTTAAAAAAGAAGATCTACACGGATGAATTTAAGGTTATGGCCAGGCCTTTAGTGCTCAAGGACCTAATCGTTATGCCTACATCGTTGGCGGGACTTAAAGGATATGATAAAAACACTTTTGAAGAACGTTGGAACTTTAAAACAGGCGAAGCTTTGGTTTACACGTCTGCATATACCAGTCCAGATCTGAATAAGCTGGTAGGGACAATTGAGTCCGGGGTGCTGGCGCATGGGAATAGATTGTTCTTCGGAGCTTCAGATGGTTATTTCTATGTGTTAGATTTTGAAGGTAAATTGATTGATAAGATCAATTTGGGAGCGCCGGTTTTAGCTGAGACAACCTTCGGTGAAGATCGTTTTTATATAGCCGATTTTGCAGGTAATGTTTATTGCTTTGATTGGAAAGATAAATAATATTCCTACCGTTCACCCAGTAAAATCTGCAGTTCGTCAATCTGTTTTTAACCGATTGCTGAATAGCTCTAATATTGATTTAGAAATAAATCGATATGCAGTTTTTAAAGACCTTAATTTTATGCTTGATGTCAGGCGCTCTATTTGCACAACAATCTGGAAGTAGCATTTCAGGCAAAGTTACCGACCGGAACAAGGTTCCGGTGGAAGGAGTTACAGTATTTGTATTGCGTCACTCTGATTCAGTCCGTATAGCCACAGCCGTAACGGATTCAGATGGAGTCTTCAGTATATTGAAAATGCAACCAGGTGATTATCAGCTGGCTTTTTCTATGCTGGGATTTCGAAAAAAATATTTTTCAGTCAGTTTGGTGCAAAATCAGGCAAAGTACATTGGTTTGCTGACTTTAGAAAGTACTGTTCAGGACCTCTCTGTTGTTAGTGTGGAGGGAAGGCGTAGGTCGGTGAAAACGGAAGCTGGTTCCACAACTTTTCAAATAGACGGCGAGACCCTGGGTTTAAAACCGAATGTTTTGGAAATCCTGCGCAGTTTACCAGGTGTTACAATGAATGAGGAAGGAGTTTCCAGTCTGAATGGTCAGCAAGGGGCCAATATCCTGATCAATGGGAAAAGTACTTTTCTCGCAGGTGATCAATTGATCAACTACCTGCGTGCGCTTCCCGCATCATCGGTTAAGGATATACAGTTGATCACCGCACCCTCAGCCATGCATGATGCAGAAGGTAAAGCCGGATTGATCAATATTCAAATGCAAAAAGTATTATTGGAAGGTTGGGCCTTAAACTTCAATACAGGTTTTGAACAACATCAGAATGGAAGAGGTAATGCTTCTGGACGTTTTACTTACCAAAAAAATAAAATAGGAATATTTGCCGATTATGCTTATCAGTCTGGCAGGTATTCCTCTACATTGAATACGCTTAGATCATATGCAAGGTTGGGCAATAATATGAACCAAACTGCCTTTGTGAGACAGAATTCGGGGCTTGAGGAGGATCACACAGGAAACCGGCTAGGTATAGGACTTGATTATGCAGTTAATAAAAAGATTATAGCAGGTCTTTCATCAAGTGGAAATATTTTCAGTAAAAAGACTCCAGGTTATGCAAATGCAGCTTTTAATATCGGTGAAAACCCCGTGGATTCTATTTTACGTACCAGGAGACAGTCAAATCAGAAACAGAAAATTTTCGCTGGCGGAGCATATCTGAATTATAAAGATGATAAAAATACTGCTGCAGACTTGTCTTTTGACTATTTGGATCATTTACATAAAGAAAACATGCTACTGAATGATGAAATTGAAAAAAATGCTGGGGGAGATCCGGATAGGAATACGATGTTGGGGAATGTGAGGGGAGATATTCAGATGTTCTCCATGCAGATGAATGGAGCTACAATGGTTTCATCTGCAGTTAAAATAACGGGAGGTGCAAAATTTGTATGGGTGGATGTTACCAATGATGCATTGTACAAAAAACAGAGATTGAACGGTTGGGAGACGGACGACATATTAAGCCGCAGGTATAATTATACAGAAAACATCAATTCTATATACATACAAACTAATGTAAAGGCCGGTCATTTTGATATTGAAGGAGGTCTTCGTCTCGAACAAACCAATGTTCAATATCGGGATTATTCTCATCTTTTTCCAACCTTAAAGATTCAATACGCCAGGAGCAGTGAGGGTAATAACCTCTCGTTGTTATACAACAAAAGAATTACCCGGCCCAGTTATCGTGATTTAAGTCCCTTTAGTTATATTTGGGATGAGTACACCCGTACAGTTGGAAACCCTGGTTTGCGTTCGGAACTTACTGATCATATTGAAATGGCTTATCTTTATCGGAAGAATTATCGGGGTACTTTGTTCTTTTCGAATACCAAGGATCCGATTATGCAAAATATTGAGATATCAGACAACAGCAGTGCCCTTCTCTATCCTGATAATTTTAAGAACAACCAGCGTGTGGGATTGAGGTTCGATATGATGAGCCTGCAGCTGAAATCATTTTGGAGGGCAGGACTAAACTCGGTGTTTTCTTATTCGATTTATGGATGGGAAGAATCTGGAAAAGAAATTCGAAAAAAGCTGGCTACATTTTCGATGGGAGCTACCAGTCAGTTTACCTTGCCGAAAAAATGGACTTCCGAGTTATCCGGTTTCTATAATGGTCGTATGGTAGTTGGAAAAGCTACAGTAAATCCGTATTATTCCATATCTGTGAGTGTACAACGACAAGTTTTAAATGACAGGCTTACATTGAAGGTATATGGTAACGACATATTTCAGAGCACCCGGCAGAACCTGGACCTTGAGCTCATCCAAAATAGGGTGCGGGCATCGACAAGGCAGTTTAACGACTACCGTTGCATTGGCTTATCGCTGTCCTTTAGCTTTAAAGGCGGTCAGCAGATGAAAGGTGCTGTTCGGGAAGCTGTTATAGATGAAAGTAAAAGAATAAATATGTAATTCGATGGAGCAAAAATTTAATGTGCTTACGCCGGTGCTGATGACTGTTCTGATTATAAGCTGTGTATGGACAGTTGCTGATGTTGCCTACGATGTGCGAATGTGGGAGTCTGATGTAAATGGATGGATGGACAGACTGAAAGCTATGGTACTTGTTTCCTTTGAAACATTAATGGCATATTTTGTCTTTCGCAGTATTGCAGAACATGCATTGGAAAGGAACCTTTCAAACAATTGGTACAGCCAGCTGCCTGAATATGTTCTGGTTATTACATTTATATTGGTGACACTGAATATGACACTGTATTTTATAATTTTCTATATTAACGACAGTCATTATCGCTGGGGTGAAGCACTGATGCTGAATGCTACCGCTTTACCGGGTTTTCTTTTGTACTATGTTTCAATCCGTAATGGCTTACTTTTTAAAAAGTATTCGGAAAAAAATGTTCAGCTTGAACGTGTTAAAGTGGACCAGCTAGAAACGGAACTCAAGCTCTTAAAGGCACAGTACCATCCTCATTTCTTATTTAATGCGCTGAATACTGTTTATTTCCAAATTGATGATAAGAACAATGAGGCCTTGGATACTATTGATCTGCTCGCCAATTTACTTCGTTATCAATTGTACGAAGTTAATAGGCAAGTCACTGTTCGTCAGGAAATGGAATATTTGGAACATTATATGCGTTTTCAACAATTGCGTACAACAACACGATTGCAATTCCATTGTTATATAGATCCTGCCCTGGATACCCAAAAAATTCATCCCTTACTTTTTCAGCCATTACTGGAAAATGCGTTTAAATATATTTCCGGAGATTATTGTATGAAAGTTGAAATTTTGTTTGACACGGGTAAGATTCATTTCCGGGCGATGAACTCTATTGCTACACCGGCAGTTTTGATGAAGAAAACGAATGGTACGGGGTTGGAAAACCTCAAACGAAGGCTGGATTTGCTTTATTCCGGTAAACACCAGTTTGAAACCGAGATTAAGGAGTCGACATATACAGTCAATTTAATCATCGAATTAGCTAATTGATATGGAAATAAAGTGCATAATAACTGACGATGAGCCTGTAGCACGGAAAGGAATCAGACAATACATAGAAAAGATTGAATTTCTGACTTTGGTTGAAGAATGTGAGGATGCTTTACAGCTGAATTCAGTGTTAAAATCAGTTCAACCCGACCTGTTGTTTCTTGATATTGAAATGCCTCATTTAACAGGACTGGATTTTCTTGCCAACCTGACAAACCCGCCCAGGGTAATTATCATCTCAGCGCATGCTGAATACGCATTAACGGGCTATGAACTGAATGTGGTAGATTACCTCCTCAAGCCTGTTTCATTTCAACGTTTTCTAAAAGCTGTGAACAAGGTTCACGCAGCAATGGAAGTTGAATCCTCAAGTGGAAAGGAGGAGTATATTTTTGTCAAAAGCAATAAACAACTTCGAAAAATATTCATCAGGGATATTCTTTTTATTGAAAGCCTGGAAAATTACATTGTCATTCATACGCCGGAATCTAAAGATATAGTTAACATGAGACTAAAAAGTATTTCTAATTCGCTTCCCGTTAGTCTTTTTCTTCAAGTGCACCGATCGTTTATAATTAATATTTCGCACATAAAAGCCGTTGAATATCATCAGGTGATTGTTGGGAATCATAAGATCCCAATAGCTCGTGCGTTACAGGAGAAAGTGTATAGTGTAATTGTGAATAATAAGTTAATATAGTTATAGGTTAATAACTTATAGGATTTTCATGTCCATATGTTTTGCGCTGTTTAGTATCGGTTAGCTGTTTTAGCTAATCGATTATAATCGTATATTAGAAATTAGAACTAAACACCAAATATGAACCGTAGAAAGTTTATCACCCTGGGGACAGCCACAGCGGGGCTTTTGACAGCGAGCTCTACAGCCGATGTATTGGCCGATACCAAAAAGGAGTTAAAGAAAGAAAAACGCTATCAGAAAGGGGCTAGCCCGTGGCCCATTTGTTTGGATACAGCCACTATCAGGCCAGCCTCATTAAAGGATAAAATCAAATTTGCTGCAAAAGCGGGATATGATGCTATTGAACCATGGGATGGAGAATTACAGGAGTATGAAGCCAAAGGTGGTAATCTTATAGATCTGGGTAAAGAGATCAAAGACCTCGGTTTATTCGTGCCTAGTGTGATCGGTTTATGGAATGCAATACCCCCAACTCAGGAACTCTTCGATAAGTCGTTAAAGGATACGAGAAACCGTATGCGTATGGCTGCCCAGATAGGAGCTCAGCATGTCCAGACCATAGCCAACACTGCTGGCGAGCCTTATGATCAGAAGTGGATGGCTAGTCGCTATAAAGACATCATTGAAATCGGATTAAAAGAATATAAGATTAACCCTGCACTTGTATTTGTAAAATATCAGCCTGTAAAAACTATGGGGCAGGCCATGGGAATTGCCTTAGATGCTAATCATCCTAATGCTATGATCATTCCGGATACCTACCATATGTATATTTCTGAAGGTAACTTTGAAGGACTGAAGATCATGAACGGAAAGGCAATAGCCATTTTTCAGTTTTCTGATGCACCTGCATCGCCGGGAGTGAAAGACCTGGGCGACCAGCATCGGGTATATCCCGGCGATGGTATCCTTCCCTTAACTGAAATACTTAAAGACTTAAAAAAAACGGGTTTTAATGGCTGTATATCTTTAGAACTTTATAATCCTGGTTACTGGAAGGAAGATTTACAGCAGGTTGCAATTACCGGTCTTCAAAAGACACTGGAAGTGATAAAAAGAGCAGGAGTCTAATAGTTTTAGCGCTGTTAACCCATATAAACTTTATTATAATGCGGCGATTAATTTTTATTTTACTGGGAATAATGTTTTTGGTATGCGTTAGCATCTATTTTTATTCATCGGCTGTTCCTGATTTACCACCAGATGTGGAACAAGCTTATCGGGCTTTGCCCAAAAAACTGGACTATAACATAGATGTAAAACCCATACTTTCTGATAAATGCTTTGCCTGCCATGGACCAGACAAGGCCAAGCAGGAGGCGGGCTTAAGGTTAGACCTTGCTGATTTTGCTTATGCTGAGTTGCCGGAAAATAAAGGTAAGGTAGCCATAGATCCTGGTAATTTACTAAACAGTGAAGCTTTTCACAGGATCATATCTCATGATCCGAAATATTTAATGCCTACACCGAGTTCAAACCTGACACTTACCGCTGTTGAAAAGGCAACACTGGTTAAATGGATAAAGGATGGGGCTGAATACAAATCGCACTGGGCGTTTGTAAAACCTATAAAAGTGGAAGTGCCAAAAGTGAAGGAAGAAGCGAAGTTGAATAATCCTATAGATAACTTTATAGTCGAGAAGTTGGAAAAACAGCAGTTAAAGCAATCTCCGGAAGCAAATAAAGAACTTCTTCTCCGCAGGGTATCATTGGACTTAACTGGTCTGCCACCAACGCTGGAAGAAATAGATGCGTTTTTAAAAGATAATTCCCCTGCTGCTTATGAAAAGCAGGTAGACCGTTTGCTGAAGTCGCCACATTATGGAGAAAAAATAGCAGTAGATTGGTTGGATTTAGCCAGGTTTGCAGATTCTCATGGATATACTGTAGATAGGCTCAGGGATATGTCGCCCTACCGCGATTGGGTTATCAAAGCTTTCAATACCAATATGCCTTATGATAAATTTTTGCACTGGCAGCTGGCTGGTGACCTGATGCCTAATCCAACACGTGAAATGATGATAGCTACTGCTTTTAACCGTAATCACCAGCAAAATATGGAAGGTGGGATTATTGAACAGGAATTTCAAACTGAGTATGTGGTAGATCGTACCAATACTTTTGGTGATGCGATGCTGGGATTGTCGGTGGGCTGTGCAAAATGCCATGACCATAAGTACGACCCCATTTCACAAAAGAATTATTATGAACTGTTTAGCTTTTTTAACAATGTGAAAGAGGCCGGACAGATTTCGTTTGATGATAGCATGCCTGCACCTACTTTACTGCTGCCTGATGCCGAGAAAGAAAAGGTGATCAACGGGATAAAAAAAATGATCGCAACACAGCAGCAGAAGATAAAGGGAAAAAAGGTTGAGCAGGAAGCAGGTTTTATGAACTGGCTCAAGGCGAAAGGGTATAGTAAGCTTTCAGCTGAGCATATACCCAGGGAAGGTCTGCAGGCTTATTTTAATTTTGATAAAGGGGGGCTGGAGGATGCGATAGATCGCAAACGAATTGGCGTGATGAAACGCGATGGAGGGACTGGTGATGCACCGGTTTTTACTGGTGGAAGTTCCGGTAAGGGGATTGTTATGAACGGTGATACCTGGCTTGACTTGAACTCTGCAGGCGTGTTTCGTAAATCAGAATCATTTAGCATTGGACTTTGGGTTTCGATTCCTAAACAGCTTACTGAAGGGGTGATCTATCATAAGAGCAATGCAGAACGGTTGTATAATTTCAAGGGATATCATCTATACCTGAAGGATAATAAGTTAGAATTGAATCTGGCACATGCTTTTCCAGCAAATGCTATAACTAAGCTTAGTATAGATCATGTCCCGCGTGATAAATGGATACAATTGACAATGAGCTATGATGGCTCTTCAAAAGCTGCAGGGCTAAAACTGTACCTTGATGGAGCAGAAATGAAGATGCAGACTGTGACGGATAACCTGGTCAAGGATATCGTGTTCCGGGGTGGGGGACAACCAGGATTGCAGATAGGTGGCTGGTCGCGTGGTCGCGGTTTTACCGAGGGTAAAGTAGATGAGATTTTGGTTTACAATCGTGTTCTAAGTCCAATTGAGGCTGGAATATTGGCGAAAAAGACAAGCTGGAAAGATATTGCTTTAAAATCTCGGCTAACAGAAGACGAGATGAATTCACTTAGACAGTATTATTTTACAGCAGTTGACCCACAATTGAAAAAAGAAGAAAATGAGCTAAAATTGTTGCGTACTTCATTGTCGGATTCTACCGAAAGTGTTCAGGAATTGATGGTTATGGAGGAGATGCCGACACCTAAAAAAACTTTCCTGCTTAAACGTGGTAATTATGATATGCCTGGAGACCAGGTGTTCCCCAACACCCCCTCCAGTATCTTGACTTTTGCGAAGAACTTGCCGAAAAACAGGTATGGATTGGCTCAATGGTTAACTAATCCCGATCATCCGCTAACCGCCCGGGTTGCGGTAAACCGGCTTTGGCAAAATTTATTTGGTGTAGGTTTAGTCAAGACTTCAGAAGATTTTGGTAATCAGGGGGAAATGCCTAGCCATTTAGAACTGTTGGATTGGCTGGCAGTTTCTTTTATGGAATCAGGATGGGATGTGAAAGCTTTGAATAAACTGATCGTTATGTCGGCTACTTATAAGCAAGATTCACGGGCAACGAAAATGGCCAGGGAAAAAGATCCGGAAAACCGGTTACTTTCTTCCGGACCAGCTAATCGGATGTCGGCCGAAATGATACGCGATAATGCATTGTTGGCTAGTGGATTATTGAATCCGAAAATAGGAGGTAAGAGTATAAAACCTTATCAGCCAGGTGGTCTTTGGGAAATTAACAATACTTCCTATACTCAGGATATTGGTGAGGACGTGTATCGCCGAAGTCTGTATATTGTAGTTAAAAGGTCGGTGCCAAATCCTACTCTGTCTACTTTTGATGCTACTTCTCGCAGTTATTGTGTTGTCAGAAGACAAAAAACCAATACTCCCCTTCAGGCCCTGGTAACACTAAATGATCCAACGTTTGTTGAAGCTGCGAAAGTACTGGGGGAGCAGATGACAAGGCTGGCCGATGGACGTAAAGGTATTGCTCAAACTTATAAAAAACTGACAGGACGCAGTGTATCAGAAAAAGAACTGGAAATGTTAACCACATTACAGCAAATACAACTGAATAAATTTAGGAAGAACCCTGGAAAACAAATTGGCTGGCTCCATGCCGGACAGTACAAGGTAGATCATATGTTGGATAGTGCAATGATTGCTGCAAATGCAGTTGTTGCCAGTACGATACTTAATTCAGATGCAACAATAACTAAACGGTAATTACATGGCAGATCATCATCATCACGAAGAAGAATTCAGGATCAATGAACCTGAATTTAACCGGTTGAACCAAAAGCTGGACAGACGCAATTTTCTGACTAAAACATCGATGGGTATAGGTGCTTTGGCACTTGGCTCTTTGTTTGGTAATAAGTTAATCGGCAGTTCATCTCGTCCGGTAATCAATAATGCTACAAGCGATATGGAGCAGGAGATACTGAGGGCTTTACCTCACTTTGCTCCAAAAGCCAAAAGAGTCGTATATCTTTTTATGAGCGGCGGACCATCGCAACTGGAAACTTTTGATTATAAACCTGCTTTAGTAAACCTGATGGGTCAGAATCTTCCGGATTCTGTGCGAAAGGGGCAAAGGCTAACTGGTATGAGTGCCAACCAGAGTGCTTTACCTATGGTTCCGTCCTATTTTAAATTTAATCAGCATGGACAAAATCAGACCTGGGTTAGTGAATTACTACCCTATACAGCGAAGGTAGTGGATGATCTTTGTATTGTGAAAACCATGCATTCTGAAGCGATCAATCATGATCCCGCAATTACTTTTTTCCAAACCGGGAACCAACTGCCCGGTCGGCCCTCAATAGGCTCCTGGTTAAGCTATGGTTTGGGCTCTGATAATGATAATCTGCCTACTTTCATAGTATTGGTATCCAAAAATGCAAAGAAAGATCAGCCGCTTTATGCGCGGTTATGGGGGAATGGATTTCTCCCTTCTAAACACCAGGGGGTACAGTTCGGCTCAGGAAAAGACCCGGTATTGTTTCTGAATAATCCGGAAGGCTACGATGGAGCTGACAGGAAGGAAATGCTGGAATACCTTTCTAAATTAAATGAGGTGCAAAACAGTGCCTATGGTGACCCTGAAGTAGACGCGCGGATAGCGCAGTATGAAATGGCTTACAGGATGCAAACATCAGTTCCAGATGTAATGGATGTTGCAGATGAGCCGGACGAGGTATTTGATTTGTATGGCCCTGATAGTCGCGATCCTGGAACCTATGCTGCGAATTGTCTTTTAGCAAGGAAGTTGTTAGAAAAGGATGTGAAATTTGTTCAACTTTATCACCAGGGCTGGGACCAGCATGGCAGTTTACCATCTGGTATTGCGGAACAGTGCAAAGCTACTGACCAGGCAACAGCCGCTCTGATCACAGATTTGAAACGCAGAGGTTTACTGGAAGATACGCTGGTGATCTGGGGAGGTGAATTTGGGCGTACCGTGTATTCGCAAGGTAAGTTAACGGCTAATGATTATGGCAGAGATCACCATCCACGGTGTTTTACCATGTGGATGGCAGGTGCGGGGGTGAAACCGGGAATTAGTTTCGGTGAAACAGATGACTTTAGCTATAATATTGTTAAGGACCCGGTTCATGTACACGATTTCCAGGCAACGTTATTGCACTTAACGGGAATTGATCACCAACGACTGACATACAAGTTTCAAGGACGCCGTTTCAGACTCACTGATGTAGAAGGACAAATAGTAAAGGGTATTTTAGCATGATATTACTAGATATTTTTACATTTTCAGGTCGTCTGCACCCATTGATTGTACATTTGCCGATTGGTTTTATCCTCCTGGCTACATTGTTTGATGTTTTATCTTATCTGAAAAGATACCGGTACCTTAAGCAAACAGTACCACTTATATTATTGATAGGTTTTATTGCGGCCGTATTGGCCTGTGTGTTCGGGTATTTACTTTCCCTTAGCGGTGAATATGATTTGGAGACACTTAGGTACCATAAGTTTTCGGGGATTACGTTGGCCATCATTTCGGGGCTGCTTTACGGTTCTGCAACTGAAATGATTAAAAAACATTTGCGACTGAGTGATAAACTATTTTCAGTTCTGCTCATTGGATTGGTTGTATTGATGAGCTATAGTGGTCACCAGGGCGCAAGTCTGACCCATGGAAATGATTACCTTAGTTTTCGTACGCTGATGCATAAGGAACGTGAAAAACCCACTACGGTAGAACAGGCTATGTTGTTTGAAGATGTCATACAACCGATCCTTCAAAATAAATGTGTCCAATGTCATCGTGAGGGTAAACAAAAAGGAAAACTGTCGCTTGAAACGTTGTTAGAAATAAAGAAAGGAGGAAAATCCGGGCCGGCAGTTGTAGCAGGGAAGTTGGATGCCAGTGAATTATTCAGACGTATTACGCTGGATGAAGGCCATAAAGAGTTTATGCCTAGTGATGGAAAACCTCCATTAACTAAAAATGAAGTGGCATTGATCCGCTGGTGGATTAAGGAAGGTGGAGTTGGAGCGGGTAAGACTATTGCAAAGCTTGGGAATACAACTGCGTTAAAGCCAAAGGTAGCCTTGTTTCTGGGAATTGGAGGGGCGGCAGATGCCGGGAAAGATGATGCGGAAATTTCTGTAGCTGTTAATCCGGATTTGCCTCTTTCTGTCGATACGATGGTCATAAATAGCATGAGAAATAAAGGGGTAAGAGTTAGGGTTATGCTGAATAAACCGATTATGCTTGACGTTACATTGCCACCAAAATCGACAATTAAAGTTGCCGATATAAAAGCTGAACTGTTGAAGGTTGCGAAGAGTATTGTTTGGTTAAATCTTTCAGATAATCAGTTAACAGATGCTGAACTTGACTTTTTACCGGCTTTGACAAATCTTGAGAAACTGAGATTGGAAAAGAATTTGGTTACCGATCGAGTAAGTGATTATCTTGTTTCCTTAACAAGCCTGGAAGCAGTGAACTTGAACGAAACCGGGATAACAGATGCCACCATGCTTAAGCTTAAGAAGAATCCCGGGATTAAGAGGGTATATAGCTGGAAAACCGAAGTAAATGAAATAGAATAAAATCTTTCCTATTTTTGGCCAAAATAAGATAATATCATTATGCTTGGACTAAAATTATTGACAGACCCACGTTGGGCAAACATTGCTGAATCAAATTTGGAAGAGATTTTAACCGATCATGCCTGGTGTGAGCAAAAAGCAGCAACAAATGCCATTACGTTAATTGCCAATAATTCGGAGCATATGGATCTGGTTGAGGAACTGACTATCATCGCCCTTGAAGAAATGCAACACTTTCAAATGGTGGTGGATATCATTAAACAACGAGGTTATACACTGGGGCGTGAGCGTAAGGATGATTATGTGGGGCGCCTGGTGAAATTCAGTAAGAAGGATGGCAGCAGGAACACCTCATTTATCGATCGGTTGTTGTTTGCAGCTATGATTGAAGCCAGAAGTTGTGAACGTTTTAGGGTGCTTTCCCAAAACATTAAAGACGAGGAGCTGGCTAAATTCTATTATGATTTAATGGTATCAGAAGCTGGCCATTATACTACTTTTCTAAACTTTGCCCGTAAATATACTATCGACGTTGATGTGGATAAGCGATGGAAAGAATGGCTTGAATTTGAAGGTGAGTTAATTCAAAGCTTTGGTAACAAGGAAGCTATTCACGGCTAATATTTTATATATAAATATTTAAATCTTATCTTGTCGTGCCTAAGCTGGTAATTTTTGTCGGCCAAGGCCCTAAACACAAATGACTATAAACAATAATTATTTTATGCGTAAAAAAATCCTAGTATTTGGTATGAGCTGCCTGTTAATGGCGGGTTCTGCCGATAATTTGTTTGCTTCGGCAAATACTCCAGTTATTAAAACAGCACAATCAGCAGCACCGAAAGATCTGATCGGACGTTGGGATATTATCGTTGATGTAAATGGTAAAACTGCTCCCTCATGGCTGGAAGTAAAACTATCAGGTTTTAAAACATTGGTAGGTTATTTTGTGTCTGTAGCTGGAAGTGCTCGTCCGGTATCCGAAGTGAAGTTTGACAATGGCAAATTCAGATTCGAAATTCCACCACAGTGGGAAAGTGGAGACCAGAATTTGATCATCGAAGGAGAGCTTACTGCTGCTGGAATAGCGGGTACGATGACAGATTGTGATGGTAAAAAATATAGCTGGAAAGGTGTAAAAGCTCCTTATTTAAAAAGAACTGCTGCACCTGTTTGGGGCAAACCAATCAATCTTTTTAATGGTAAGGATTTAAGTGGCTGGAAAGCTTCAGGTGAAAACCAATGGGTAGTGAAAAATGGTATTTTAACCAGTCCTAAAGCAGGTTCAAACTTAATTACCGATCAGAAATTTACCGATTTTAAATTACGTGTTGAATTCAAATATCCGAAAGGTGGCAACAGTGGCGTTTATTTAAGAGGCCGTTACGAAACTCAAATCGAGGACAGCAATAAAGACGCGCATCCTAATAGTGTGTTATTTGGTGGTATTTATGGGTTTTTAACCGCTAATGAAATGGTTACATTAGGACCAGATCAGTGGCAAACTTTTGACATTACTTTGGTGGGCCGCCTGGTAACTGTAGTCGCTAATGGTAAAACCATTATCAGTAATCAGGAAATTCCGGGTATTACTGGTGGTGCGTTAGATAGCAATGAAGGTGAGCCGGGTCCTATTTATCTGCAAGGTGATCATATGCCGATTGAATTCAGAAAGATCGTAATTACACCAGCGAAATAGCTGTAGTGTATTAAAAAGAAATAGAATTACTAAACAGAGCCCGATAGAGAATATCGGGCTCTGTTTATTTAACATCAGTTTTATTAGCTTTTGAATGTAGTAACAAAGGCGTTTTTTGATGTCATTTTTTTAGTATAAGTAAAAGGTTATTCGTAAGAATAGCCTTTTTTTATTGATTGTATTGTCCATTATTAAGATCGAAAAATCCATTTCAAGACACGGTATAATAACGAATTTTGGAATCATACTATAGCCAATTATCGGCCGGTAGTGGATATATACTTGCTGAAAGTCAGTTACATTTAGAATATTTAGGCATAGAACAATTAGGAATACTTGTTCTTTTTTAGGCTTTTGAAAATTTATTTCAAGAGGAAAAATGATGCTAAAATAGTGATATGTGGATATGTATATACAATATATGTTGCTTAGATAAACCAAACTAAACCAAATAAATTATGAACGAAAGTATCTTTTCTTACTTGAGGGTGAAATACCTCTTGTGTATTTTTTTACTGGGGATCTGTATTCAGGTATCTATCGCGCAAACCGGCGATCTTACCATTAAGGGTAAGGTGAAAGATACAGATGGACTCGGGTTGCCAGGTGTTAGCGTAAAGCTGAAAAACACTAACATTGGAACAATTACAGACCGTGATGGTAATTATAACATCAAAGTACCAAATCTCAAAGGAATTCTTGTTTTCTCTTTTGTGGGCTATGTAAAGCAGGAAGTAGAAATTAAGGGACTCGAAAAAATTGACGTGTTGTTGTTAGAAGATAAAAGTGAGCTGAATGAAGTGGTGGTGGTAGCTTTTGGACAACAGAAAAAGGAGAGCATGGTCAGTTCCATCACAGCGATCAACCCTAAGGAATTGAAAGGGCCGACAAGTAACCTCACAACGATGTTAGCTGGTAGGTTATCGGGAGTTGTTGCTTATCAGAGAAGTGGAGAGCCGGGGGCGGATAACGCACAGTTTTTTATTCGGGGAATTACCACATTCGGAAGTGGAAAAGTAGATCCGCTCATCCTTATTGACGGTATGGAATCTACTTCCAATGCGTTAGCCAGGCTGCAGCCAGATGATATTGCAGGCTTCTCTGTGTTAAAGGATGCGGCAGCATCCTCGCTTTATGGTGCCAGAGGAGCAAATGGGGTAATATTGGTAACTACCAAATCTGGAGCAGATGGAAAAACCAGGTTTAATATCCGTGCAGAAAACTCACTTTCTTCCAATACCGAAAATTTTAAACTGGCCGACAATATTACTTATATGAAGTTAGCAAATGAAGCGGTACTGACCAGGGACCGGCTTGGTGAATTGCCTTACCAGCAGAATCAAATAGATAAGACTATAGCAGGTGAAAATCCATTACTATATCCAAATAATGACTGGATTGATTTACTGATTAAAGATTATACGCTTAACCAAAGATTCAATATGAATATGAGCGGCGGTGGTAAAGCTGCTCAATATTATATCTCCGGAACTTATAATGTGGATAATGGAGTATTAAAGTCTGAACACGGTAATAAATTCGACAACAACATTAAACTGAAAAGTTATGAAGTCCGTTCAAATGTAAACGTTAAGCTGACCCCGACTACCGAGGGGATTGTAAGAACTTCGGGAAGTTTCGATGACTATCAGGGGCCGATAGGTGGTGGTGGAAATATATTTCAGGGGGCTATAGCAGCGAATCCGGTAAAGTTTCCGGCGATTTTCCCTGCATCCGACTTACCTTACGTGGAACATCCCTTATTCGGAAATGCAAAAATTAATGAAAGAGGAGAGGCTTTATACTTTAATCCCTATGCCGAAATGGTTTCCGGATTTCAGCAATCAAATGCGTCAACATTAAATGTACAGCTGGAAATTAAGCAGGATCTTAAATTTGTTACACCCGGCCTTAATGCAAGGGTAATGGCCTACACGCAGCGGTATTCTTCTTTTAGCGTAAGCAGAAAATACAACCCATTTTTTTACCGGGCTAATGCAACAAGCGCTGCAGGTGACAAATATAATTTAGAATTGCTGAATGAGAGGGATGCGACGGAGTATTTAAATTATTCGGAAGGAGGAAAGACTTTAAATACAGTGTCTTATCTGGAGGCAGCGGTTAACTATAATCGCACTTTTTCTGAAAAGCACAGCGTTGGAGCACTTTTAGTAACCCAGATGCGAAATTATCTTACCGGCAATGCTGGTAACCTTCAAAGCTCATTGCCGTTTAGAAATCAGGGATTATCGGGAAGACTTACTTATGGTTACGACAACAAGTATCTTTTTGAAGCGAATTTTGGTTTGAATGGTTCAGAGCGATTCGCTAAAAATCATCGCTATGGTTTTTTCCCTTCTATCGGATTAGGATGGAATGTGGCTAATGAGCAATTTTTTGATCCGCTGAAGAATGCAGTTACCAAATTAAAATTCAGGGCTACCTACGGGTTGGTAGGTAACGATCAGATTGGTAATCCTAACGACCGTTTTTTTTATTTATCCAATGTTAATTTGAAAGATGGAAATCACGGATCTGCATTTGGAACTAATTATAACTATAACAAACCAGGTGTATTAATTTCCAGGTATGCCAATGAGTCGATTACATGGGAAGAGGCAAAAACAATTAATATTGGAATGGATCTAAGCCTATTTAGTAATCTGAATATCATTCTGGATGTTTATAAACAACGGCGTAATAATATTTTGATGAGCAGAGCATATGTTCCTACAACAATGGGGCTTTCTGCGGGTATACAGGCAAATGTTGGTGAGGCCGAAGGCCAGGGGGTTGATCTTTCTGCAGATTACAATAGGAATTTTGGGAATATGTGGGTACAGGTAAGAGGAACGTTTACGTATGCAACCAGCAAATTACTGATTAATGAAGAACCCAATTATCCTTCAAGTTTAGCTTATTTATCCAGAATCGGTAAATCTCTTAGTCAGAATTACGGGCTAATTGCCGAAAGGTTATTTGTAGATGATGAAGAAGTGAAAAACTCTCCGGTTCAGAGTTTTGGTGAGGTAATGGGCGGAGACATTAAATACAGGGATATAAACGGAGATGGTATAATTTCTTCTTTTGATTATGTTCCCCTGGGTTTGCCTTCAACTCCTGAAATAATTTATGGATTTGGATTGTCCTTAGGTTATAAAAAATTTGATATCAGCGGTTTTTTTCAGGGGTCTGCCAGGTCTTCTTTCTGGATTAATCCCGACAAAATTAGTCCTTTCATTTTAAACGGTGCATATCAGCATGGCCTTTTAAAGGCCGTTGCCGAAGATCACTGGTCTGAAGATAAAAGAGATCTTTACGCCTTTTGGCCACGTTTAAGTCCAAATCTAAGCAGAAATAATCTCCAGCCCTCTAGCTGGTGGATGCGTAATGGTTCTTTTTTACGGTTAAAAACTGTTGAAGCAGGTTATAATCTTTCTGGTAAATCGCTAAGTAAAATCGGACTTGGATCAATCAGACTATATGCAAATGCAAGCAACCTGTTTGTAAAAAGCAGTTTCAAACTATGGGATCCGGAGCAGGGCGGGAACGGCCTCGGTTATCCGGTTCAAAGAGTATTCAATTTTGGACTAAATGTGCAATTCTAACTCAAATAAGAAATTAGATATGAAAAGATATACTATTCGTTTAACCCTTTCAGCAGTATTGCTGATGCTAATAATCAATTCCTGTAAGAAGGGTTTTCTGGATGTAGTACCAGATAACGTATCCACTATAGATCATGCTTTTGCCAATCGCAACGAAGCTGAGAAGTTTTTGTTCACCTGCTATGATGGTTTGCCAAGGGAAGGACATCCCGAGATGAACGCAGGAATGAACACAGGTGATGAACTCTGGATTTACTGGCCAATGCCTACCGGCGAGGATTATTCAAGTTTGTCTCCCTACAACATTGCAAGAGGACTTCAGAATAAAGATGAACCAGACTTGAATTATTGGGACGGATACGACGGTAAGTCTATGTGGCTTGGAATTAGAAACTGTAATATATTTCTTGAAAACATTGAGAAGGTCAGAGATCTGGAACCCTATATGAAAGATCGCTGGATTGCTGAAGCCAAATTTTTGAAAGCCTATTTTCATTGGTATTTATTCAGAATGTATGGCCCTATTCCTATCGTAGATAAGAATTTGCCAATTTCTGCGTCCCCGGATGAAGTAAAAGTAAGTAGACAACCTGTAGATTCTGTGGTAAATTATATCACCAACCTTTTAGACCAGGCAGCTGCTGGTGAAGGGAGTGCGGGGCTGCCCGATAAGATCCTGAATTTAAGTACCGAACTGGGAAGAGTTACGAAACCTACAGCGCTGGCCATAAAAGCAAGAGTTTTGGTAACAGCGGCCAGCCCTCTGTTTAATGGGAATCCGGATTTTGGTAATTTCAAGAATCCAGACGGGAAATTCCTGTTTAACCCTACCTATGAGCAAAAGAAATGGGAAAGGGCAGTGGAGGCGTGTAAAATTGCAATTCTTGCAGCAAAAAATGCTGGTGTAGACCTGTATCGCTTTAGCTCTGCCACACAGACAGTGGATGAAGCTACCAAAATTGAAATGAGCATCCGGAACGCCGTATGTGAAAAATGGAATGCAGAATTGATTTGGGGTACAACTACCAAACCAAATGATACCTGGACTCTGCAATTGTATGCGAGCCCACAGTTAGAAGCTAGTATCCCTAATTCCGGGTTAAAAGGACAGCTTGCACCCACCTTAAAAATGGCCGAGTTGTTTTATACTGAAAATGGCGTGCCCATCACGGAAGATAAAACCTGGGACTATGCGAATAGGTTCCATCTCAGAACGAGTACTGCAGCTGATGTCGGTATACAAAATGGTTACCAGTCTGTAGGACTACATTTCGATAGAGAGCCCCGTTTTTATGCGGATATGGCATTTGATGGTTCTACATGGTTTATGAAAAATGGAAATTTTAACATTCAAAGTAAATCAGGACAATATTCAGGAAAGAAACAAAGCCGCATATATTCTGTAACAGGCTATTACACCAAGAAACTGGTAAACTGGGAAATGGTGGTTAGTCCCACATCAATAACTGTGGAGCGTTACCCCTGGCCGGTAATGCGATTGGGGGATCTTTATTTACTTTATGCTGAGGCATTAAATGAAACAGATAACAAACCACTTGCATTAGAATACCTTAATATGATAAGGGATCGCGCAGGACTTAAATCTGTTGAAACTTCCTGGACAAGTTATTCAAATAATCCAGGTAAATATTTAGATAAAAATGGCTTAAGGGATATTATACATCAGGAACGTTTAATTGAAATGGCCTTTGAGGGTAGTCGTTTCTGGGATTTAAGACGTTGGAAAACCGCCAGAGAACTATTGAATCAGCCTATTTATGGCTGGGATGTGATCCGGTCTAGCTATGCGGATTACAATAGGAGGGTATTGTTGTTTAATCAAAGCTTTAACAGTCCCAGAGATTATTTCTGGCCGATCAAAGACAATAGTTTATTGGTGAATCCAAACCTGGTCCAAAGTGTTGGCTGGTAGTTATGGTCAGTAGTAATTTGGTGTTTAATGACTAATCACAAAAAAGAAAAAAATGAAACGATTAATATATGTGTTATGTGCGGGATTGTTACTTATGGCAACGAGTGAATCCTGCAATGAAACAGAAGTAGGTACAATTGATAAAAACGATAATCAGGCGCCCGGGCAGGTGAGCAATGCGCAGGTTGAAAACCTGAATGGTGCAGCAAAAATAACTTATAGCTTGCCGAAAGATAAAGATTTACTGTATATAAGAGCTGTGTATACCAGTAAACAGGGGGTAGTTCGTGAAACGAAAGTTAGCCGGTATCTGGATAATTTAACACTGGAAGGTTTTGGAGACACTGATATTTACGAAGCAAAACTATATGCAGTAGATAAGAGTGAGAATGAATCTGCCCCCTTAATTGTAAAAGTACATCCTAAAACACCTCCTTTTGCGCTTGTTCAGGATTTGCTTATAGCCACAACTGCCTTTGGTGGGCTGGATGTTGCCTTTGAGAATGAAACAGAATCAGATGTCTCAATTGTTATTTTAACAAACGACAAACTGGGCAATTTTGTACCAATAAGAACACTGAATACAAAGTCTAAAATAGGTAGTTTTAGCGCAAGGGATCTTCCGGCTGTGGAGACCAGGTTCGGGCTTTTTGTCCGGGATAGATGGGGTAATTTGTCTGATACAAGCTATGTAACCTTAACGCCGCTTTATGAAGCCCGGTTGGATAAAACAAAAATGAAAGCATTAAAAATGCCTACAGATGCAAATTTTTATCCTGGAAATGACGTTGATCATCTTTTTAATGATGATGTGAGCGCCAGTACTGCTTACCATTCAATTGATCCGGTAACCATGCCACAGTGGTTTACTTTCGATATGGGGCAAACAGCCAAATTGAGTCGTATGGCCTGGTTTATGAGGCCTGGGTGGTTTTATGCACTTCATAATCCGAGAAAAGTTGAAATCTGGGGTTCAAATAATCCAAATCCCGATGGAAGTTTTGACAATTGGGTATTATTAGCTACACACGAACAGATTAAACCCTCGGGTTTGCCGGCCGGACAGAATTCCAATGCCGACAATGAGGCTGCCGCGCTAGGCGAAACAATTGTTTTCCCAATAGACGCTCCTGCAGTAAGATATATTCGATTTAAAACACTTAAAAATTGGTCTGACGGTGTATATGTGAATTTTACAGAGCTGACCATGTGGGGTAATCCGGAGAAATAGGTCCGGGTATTTATGAATTAATAGAAGAAATTATGAAAACGATAAAATATCTGGCTTGCTTCTTTCTTTTTGGTACTGTAGTCGCAATAAGTTCCTGTACAAAAGAAGATGATTATAAAGAAATTACTAAAGATGGTGAGATTTACTATCCGGGTAGGGTAGACAGTGTGGCTGCTCAGGGGGGCAATAAACGGATTCGATTGCGCATCCATTTGGGAAATGATCCACTCGTAACTAAAGTTAAAGCCTTTTGGAACAATAGTGCTGATTCGGTGGAGATGAACGTAACAAAGACCACTGGTAAGGATGTGGTGGATATGCTCGTCAATAATCTTGCTCAAGGAACCTATTATTTTGAAGTGTATACATATACAAGTGACCGTGCTAAATCGATCGTTAAAAAGGTAACCGGAATGGTATATGGTGACAATTATCTGAAGGCACTCACTAACCGTACGATTAAGGCGCTTAGTTATGCTCAGGATGGAAGTAAAGTCCTTATAGATTGGAATGAAGCACTTGATGGGGAGAAATCTATAGAATTAAAATACACGGATGAAGCAGGAGCAACACAAACTATGATTGTTCCCGGTGGAGCAATGAAAACTGAAGTAACAGGATATAGAAGCGATACTAAGCTTACTTACCGGTCGATATATCTTCCGGAACCTCATGCAATTGATGAATTCTCCATAGGATATACCGAAGTAGTACTCCCCTTATTTGAGCGACAGCTGGATAAATCAAAATTTGCTGCGTATGTACTTCCTACAGATGCAACCGAAGAATGGGGCTGGGAATTGAAATTTTTATGGAATGAAAATTACAATCCTTATGGCTTCGCTACCGCCACCGCGATACCACAGTGGTTTACTTTTGATATGGGGACTTCAGCTTCTATTAGCAGGTTTAAGATCTGGCAAGCCAATGATCGGCTTTATAAGGGAGGAAATCTTAAGAAATTTGAAGTTTGGGGCAGCAATAACCCTGGCGCTGACGGATCCTGGACAAACTGGACAAAATTGGTTGATTGCGAGTCTAGAAAACCCTCAGGTTTGCCAGGTAACGAATACAATGACCAGGATGAAGGTTATGTTCGGGCTGGTGAGCCGTTTACAATGCCTGCCGGATCTCCAAAAGTCCGGTTTATCAGGATTAAGACACTTGAAACCTGGGGCGGTGGTGATGGCATTACCGTAGGGGAAATTACCTTCTGGACTAGCGACCGATAATGTTTTAGTCCCGGGGCATAATACTTATCTACCTAACCTTTAACCAAATATTATAAACACATGAATTTAAAATTGCTAGTGAACTTTTCCTTCTTACTGTTATTAGGTAACAGTGAGGAGGCTAAAAGTTTTATCCCCGTACCTGGTATAGACCGAAATCATAAGGTTGTTGTTGGTACATTTAAAGGAAAACAGGAGACGTTTTTGGTCAAGGGAGTTATATCTGACCAAAGTGGGAAGCCATTACCAAACGCTTCTGTTATATTAAAAGGAAGCTCAATTGGAACAACTGCAGATGAAAAGGGAAATTATTCCCTTAGTGTGCCCAGTGGGGATGGCACCTTGGTGTTTAAGTTCATTGGATTTCAGACCAGGGAAGAACCGATTTTAGGAAGGAAAACCGTGAATATTACCTTGCTGGATGATGACAGCCAATTAAAAGAAATTGTTGTGGTGGGCTATGCCACAAAAGATAAATCATCTGTTACAGGCGCGATTTCTCAGGCTGATAAAAAGGTCTTTGAATCACGGCCGCTGGTGGATGCTTCAAGTGCCTTACAGGGGGCTGTATCCGGACTTACAGTGGTTCGTAGTAGTGGTCAGCCTGGCAGGCAAGGGTATGATCTTCAAATCCGTGGAGTTTCTTCGGTAAATGGAAACAAGCCACTGGTATTGATTGATGGAGTTCCTGGCGATCTTAATGGTTTAAATCCCAGTGATATTGCTAGTGTTACTGTATTGAAAGATGCAGCTGCATCTATCTACGGGGCTCGTGCAGCTGATGGTGTAGTGCTTATTACGACCAAAAATGGTGTTAAGGGACCTCCGCAGGTAGATTATTCCATGAATTTCGGCCTGAAAACGCCTGATTATCTGAAAAGTGTGACCAGTACATTGCAGTTTGCGGAAATGACACACGAGTCGTTAACCAATGTAGGTTTACCCGGCGTTTCAGATGAGGTATTCAGTAAAATCAGACAAAGTGCACCAGCCGATCCAAAAGGATGGGTAACGTATTTGCAGGACTATCCGGGTTTTTATACGGATAACAACTGGAATAAAATTCTTTACGGAGACGCTATTCAGCAAACTCATAACATAAGTGTAACCGGAGGAGCAGAAAATAGTGGTTATCTGTTTTCAGCTGGTTACATGAAGGATAATGGGGTCTTTAAATATGGCGAGAATAATGCGAACCGTTATAACTTAAGGATGAACTATGATTTTAAATTATTGAATAAAATCAATGTTCAGACGAGAAATAGCTTTAGTAACGACATTGTACGGGAACCCCGATCATGGGAAGAGGTGATGTCACATACTCCGAGATTGTTTAATTTTGTCCCTTTACGAAACAAGCTAGGTCAGTATTATACTTATCAGGGCTATGTAAACCCTGCACAGCAATTAGAAGAAGGCGGTACGCGTGAATCCAATAACAATATATTTTCTTTTAATGTCAAAGCTGATGTAGAAATTCTAAAGGGCCTTAAAATAACAGGACAGGCAGGTGTGAACACCGGTAATTATTATGACCATGCCAATACCAGGACATTTACGATGTATGGCTATGAAGGCAATATCCAGGGGTATAGAAATCCGTTAAATTCCGCGTATTATGCGAATAGCAGGAATTTATTTAAATCATATACTGGTTTGATTGAATACACAAAGTTAGTTGGTGATCATCATAATTTCAGTCTGATGGCTGGAACCTCGTTTGAAAAAAATACGGACCTGGGAACAAGCGTTACCGGATCGAATTTTACAGGAAACGAAATATTTACACTTAATCTAGCCGATTTAACTAAGGCCGATTATACAGGACTATCAGGCTTTAATACAGATTGGGCATTAAATTCTTACTTTAGCAGATTTAGCTATGCCTTTAAGAATAAGCTATTTTTGGATGCAACTGTCCGTTTAGATGGCAGCTCTAAATTTTCACCGGATAAACGATGGAGTGCGGCGTTCCCTGGCGTGTCAATGGCTTATAATCTTTCACAAGAGCAGTTCATAAAATCGCTCAACATCATTAGCAATTTTAAACTGAGAGCCTCCTGGGGACAGGCGGGAAACCAGGAAATCCGAGCCTTTAGTAATTACGGTTATATCCCACTTATTACAGTAAGTGGGCGTTATCCGCTTGGTTCTCCGAATGCCAGATTCCAGGGTGCCATATCAGGTATTGCTTCTGACAAAAGAACATGGGAGACAATTGAAACAGCTAACTTCGGAATTGATTTTGGTTTCCTCGATAACCGTTTAACCGGTAGCATCGACGTATACAATAAAGAGAACCGGAATATGCTGGTAAATGTACAGGTGCCTGCAACACTTGGAGGCACACCACCAAGCCAAAACCTGGGGCATTTAACGACGAGAGGATTTGATTTTTCCATCGGATGGAAAGATCAGGCTGGAAAGTTTAAATACGGTATAGTGGCAATTCTGAATGACAGTAAAAATAAACTGGTAGAGTTAAAAGGTAATGATGTGCTTTCTCAGGGACTTAATTATACGCATCAGGGCTATTCTTTAAACAGTTACTTCGGATATAGTTTTGCAGGAATTATACAGAATGCCGAGCAGTTGGCTAATTATAAAAAATTGGCAGGTGTGCCAAATAACATTGGCATTGGTGATGTGATGTATACGGATATTGATGGTGATGGGAATATCACTCCTTATGGTGACCCCACTAAAGGTACTAAAGGTGATTTGGTTAATCTGGGCAATACTTTACCCCGATATACTTTCTCTGCCAATATCAATGTGTCTTATTCCAATTTTGACCTTTCGGTCATGATGCAGGGGGTAGGTAAGCAAATGAATATCAGGGACGGTTCATTTTCAGTGCCCATGAGTGCCATTTATTTCCAGCCGCTGGAATATTTTTATGGAAAAAGCTGGACGCCGGAAAATACGGGAGCAAAATACCCGAGGCTGATCCCCGGAGCAGTAGGCTTTGATAATCTGCTTAGTTACAACTGGAGGTATTCCTCTATGCGGGTAAATAACCTGGCTTACCTGCGTTTCAAGGTTATCACGCTTGGCTATAATGTGCCAGAAGCGCTTTGTAAAAAATTAAAGGTAAAAGGAATCAGGCTTTATGTGAGCGGGCAGGACCTGTTTACAATTTCAAATGGTACATGGGGACGTTCATTCGATCCTGAGGAAGGTTACAAAACTACAACCGAGCAAACTTATCCTTTTACCAAGGTGAAATCTGTTGGCCTGAACGTTAAATTTTAGAATTAGATAAAGATATAATTATGAAACATTATTCTAAACTATTCCTTGTAATGGTATTCACCTTTGGGTTAATATTTAATTCCGGATGTCAAAAACAACTTGATCTTAAACCTAAGGATACATTATCCGATGTGATCTTCTATAAAACAGCTGCTGATTTTAAACTTGCTGCAAATGGTCTGTATAATTCGCTGCAGGGATTCAATTTCAACGATCTTGAAACAGATATTGCTTTTAATATTGCAAATGCCGTAAGTTCAGGCGATTATCTGCCTTCTGAAACGGTAAGCACGTGGACGGATGCCTATTATTATATCCGTAATGCAAATACAATCATCAGTAAAGGAGCAGGGCTAACTGATGCGGGAATTAAAAACTATGTAGCTGAAGCCCGGTTTTTCAGAGCATACAATTACTGGCTCTTGTTCCGTCTTTTTGGTGGTGTGCCCATAATTACCAAAGCACTTGCCGTGGATGATCCTGAGTTGTATACAGCCAGGGCGACCAGAAAAGAAACTGTCGACCTGATTCTTAAGGATCTTGCGGATGCTGCAGTGGATCTTCCATTGAAAAGTAAGGTTGCAGGAATGGATGTTGGGCGGATCACCAGTGGCGCGGCCAATGCGTTAATGGCAAGAGTTGCTTTATTTGAAGGGACCTGGCAGAAATATAGAGGAGGTAATGGTGCCGATTATTTAAATATTGCTATTAATGCCACCAATACCTTAATAATTAGTAAGGAATACGATTTGTTTACTGCTAAGGGCGCACAGAGCTACCGTTATCTTTTTATTGAGGAAGGCGACGATTCGAGAGAAAGTGTGCTCGACCGAAGATATGAAGTAAATATTTCCGGGCAGCAATATCCTTATTCTGTAGTAGGTACTGTTTGTTATCTGCCCACCAGAAAATTAGCTGATATGTATTTATGTAAAGATGGTCTGCCTATCACGCAATCGTCGCAGTTTAACGGTTATAGTACGGTTAGTTCGGAATATGATAACCGTGATCCGCGGATGACGATGACGATGGTTATTCCGGGAACTTCAATTGTAGAAGTATTCAACCCACTTGTTCCTGTTGTGAACTGGCCGAATTCACCACAAAGGAATGGGAATACCGGATATATTACTTATAAATACCTTTCTGAAAATGTATTTGGTAATACAAATAATGGGGATAACTTTGGTTATGATCATCATATTATCCGTTATGCAGAAGTGCTAATGATCTATGCCGAAGCTACGTTTGAAAAGAATGGGGCCCTTTCTGATGATGACTTGAATAAAAGTGTCAACCTGATCCGCGCCAGGGCAAATATGCCAATATTGACCAATGCATTTTTAACAAGCAACGCATTAGACCTGAAAACAGAATTGAGGCGGGAAAGAAGTGTAGAATTTGCACTTGAAGGTTTCAGGTATGATGACATCAGGAGGTGGAAAACAGCAGAAACAGAAATGGTTCAGGACATCAAAGGGATAAAAATTAAAGGAACGGCCTGGGAAACAATTGCTCCGTATAATGGTGCGGGTTATCAGTCCAGAACAGATGCCAATGGGTTTTTAATTGCTCAACCTGCTTCAGCCCGTTCATTTAATCCCGATAAGCATTACCTAAGGCCATTACCTACAAAAGAAATCGCTTTATATAAGGGGAAACTCACACAAAATCCAAACTGGTAAACTAATGAAACCAAATATGATTAAAAACACAATTACAACGCTTTGTTTGTCCATTGCAGCCCACTCCGTTCTCGGGCAAGTCAATTCTACGCAAACAAGAGCAGCTAAAGTTATCAACGTTGATGCTAATGGCGCCGGACGAATTTTTGATGGAATCGGTGCGGTTAGTGCCGGCTCGTCATCAAGACTGTTAATCGATTATACTGATAAATCCAGAAGCGATATATTGGATTATCTGTTTAAACCAAACTTTGGTGCAGGCTTTACTTACCTTAAAACCGAAATTGGTGGAGACGGTAATACTACCTGTGGCTCGGAACCGAGTTTTGCGCGGACGAGAGAAGAAATGGCAGCACCGAATTACAATAGGGGATTTGAGTATTGGCTGATGCGTGAAGCAGCAGACAGAAATCCAGGAATTGAACTTGATGCACTTGAGTGGAGTATGCCAGGCTGGTTTAAAGGAGTCTGGTCGCAGGACAATGCCGATTACCTGGTTAAATTTATCCAGGGAGCAAAACAATGGGGACTTAACATGAAGTATATCTCTGGATGTTGGAATGAACGTGATTATAACAGGGATTGGATCGTCAATACTTTAAGGCCAACGCTGGATAGAAATGGTTTCAAAGATATCAAAATAAATGCCCCGGAAGGAGCAGGGAAAGCATGGGCAATCAGCGACCTGCTGGTTAAGGATTCCGTATTTAAAAATACGATTTCTTCAATCAGTTATCATTATCCGGATTCATATATGTGGCATGCAAATAAGGAAGAGCCAAATCCTAATTCTGTAGCAACCGGCTTGCCTTTATGGTCTGGAGAAGATTTTTCCCTGCCAGGAAAATCGTGGAGGAATACAACTTACTTAGCGAAAAACATATTGAAATGTTACATCAAATGGAAAATTGTGAAAGTGAACATGTGGTGCCCTATTGCTTCCATGCCTGATATTTCTTGTTTTTCGAATGTAGGAATTATGAAAGGAACAACCCCGTGGTCGGGTAACTACGAAGTCTGGCCAACCATTTGGGCGGTAGCACATTTTAACCAGTTTGCAAAACCAGGGTGGAAGTATATAGACAGTGGTTGTGGTGAACTAAGTGGCGATGGTGCTTATTGTACTTATAAGAATATGGATGGCAGAAACGACTATAGCATCGTTGTAGTAAGTGGTACCGATGCTCAAAAGTTAACGTTTAATATTGCTGATCTTCCTAAGAGCAAACTACATGTATGGAAGTCAGATAGTAAAAATCAGTTTCAGAAACAGGTAGACATTACTGCAGTAAATGGTGCAATTACCTTATCGGTTGATCCGGAAAGTATTTATACAATCACAACTACTACGGGGCAGCAAAAAGGCACGCACAATATTCCGAAAGAGAAAGCTTTTCCATTAAATTACACTGATAATTTCGATAATTATTCGTTAGATCGTGCACCGCTTTCGCCTAAATATTTTTACGACAATTCAGGTGCTTTCGAACTGACAAAATCTGAGGGAAATAATAACAAATACTTAAGACAGTTACTGGTAAATGACATCACCCACTGGATTCCGGATGAATGTGCCTATACTTTCGTTGCACAAGGTACAGAATGGGAGCAGGGGCAGATTTCTTCTGATGTTTTTGTCGAAAATGATGCTTTTAATGGTATTGGTTATGCCGGAGTTATTTTGAGAGGTGCCTATGATAAAGCTTCACAGGCAAATATTCCCTTCGGCTATCGTTTCAATATATACAAAGACGGTACCTGGAAACTGCAAACAAAAAATACAACATTAGCCAATGGCAAGGTGGATGTTAGCAAGTGGCATAACCTTAAGCTAACTGGTAAAGGAAACAATATTAAAGCTTACATCGATGGTCAGATGGTTGCCGATGTACAGGATGATACCTATTCAATTGGTGCAGCGGGATATGTTTCGGGGTTTAACTTCGCTAAGTTCGATAACCTTGTGCTTAACTATATGCCGGCTTCTGGTAAATTGCTGTCCGCATGGATGCCCGCAACTTCTCCAGCTGATCCAACAGGTAATAGCCTGATCAGCGCATTTGATGGCAATAGTCTTTCCAAATGGGCCCCTCCGGCTAATGGTACTCCTCAGATTTTGACAGTAGACCTGGGCGTAATACAAAAAATAAAAAGATGTGAAACCTTTACTGATTTCGTGAATAAGGGCTTACAATATAAAATTGAATATTCGACTGATAATTTAAAGTGGTCTGTTTTTTCCGATAAAACTACGAATACGGGCATATCAATTCCGTGCTTTACAGATCAGGGAAGTGCCAAAGGCAGGTGGGTACGTCTGACGCTTCTGCCGGCAAAGGATAATACCGTAGCTGGTATTTATGAATTTAAGGTTTATGGAGATTAATAAACAACACACACAACAATGAAACCGTTAATTGTATTTTACTTTTGCTATTTCGCTTTTACCAATGCAATTGCCCAGCAAAAGCCTTTAAAGTTATGGTATGATAAGCCTGCAAAAATTTGGGAAGCAACCCTGCCACTGGGAAATGGCAGGTTGGGGATGACCCCTGATGGGGGAGTTTTAAAAGAGAAAATTGTTCTTAATGACATCACGTTGTGGTCTGGTAGTCCGCAGGATGCCAATAATTACGATGCTTATAAAAGTCTCCCAGCCATCAGGAAATTAATTTTAGAAGGGAAAAATGACGAAGCTCAAGCATTGGTAAATAGTAATTTTGTTTGTAAAGGGGAAGGCTCAGCAGGTGAGCGGTGGGGTAAATATCAGACTATGGGTGCATTGGAAATTGATTTTACCTATAAGGGGCATCAGGCAGGACAACCAGATGTTAAACAATATCGTCGCGAGCTACTATTAGATCAGGCAACGGCAAATTGTACATTCGTACTAAATGGTGTAAATTATAAAAGAGAATACTTTACCAGTTTTGATGATGATGTAAGTATGATCAGGCTAACCGCTGATAAGCCAGGTCAGCTCAATTGTCGTATTTCGATGAACAGACCTGAGCGTTACAGTGTTAAAACCGAAGGGAATGAATTGCAAATGTCTGGTCAGCTCAATAATGGTACTGATGGTAATGGAATGCAGTATCTGGCAAGGGTGCAGACAAAATTAAAAGATGGAACTGTCCATGCTGAAAACAATAGTCTGGTGATCAAAGATGCGACAGAAGTTTTGATTTATCTTTCTGCCGGTACAGATTTCAGAGGTTTTGCATTCAAAGAAAAAACAAAGCAATTTTTATCTGCGGCTATGGAAAAGCCATATGAATTACAAAGAAGCAGACATATGGCTAATTTTGCTGAGTTTTTTAAAAGAGTGCATATTGATCTTGGTGAAGGTTCTTCATCAGGTTTGACAACAGACCTTAGGTTAGATGATTTTTACAATAATTTTAATAACGATCCTTCGCTTGCAGCGTTGTTTTTTCAATATGGAAGGTATTTAAGTATAAGTAGTACGAGAGTAGGTTTGTTGCCACCAAACTTACAGGGACTATGGGCGCAAGAAATCAACACTGCCTGGAATGGCGATTACCATCTCGATGTGAATGTACAGATGAATCACTGGCCACTTGAGGTGACGAACCTCTCTGAGTTGAATCTGCCACTTGCTGAATTGGTCAAAAGTCTTGTGGAGCCGGGAAAAAAAACAGCCAGAGCTTACTATAATGCAGATGGTTGGATTGCGCATGTGATAACTAACGTCTGGGGCTTTACCGAGCCTGGCGAAAATGCTTCATGGGGAGCATCTAACGCGGGGTCAGGATGGTTATGTAGCAATTTATGGGATCATTATGCCTTTACGAACAATTTGCTCTATCTTAAAAGCATCTATCCTGTATTGAAAGGCTCCGCTGAATTTTATAAAAGTGTACTGATTAAAGATCCAAAAACTGGTTGGATGGTTACTTCTCCTTCGGTTTCACCGGAAAATAGTTTTTATATGGCCAATGGAAAGACAGCAAGTATCTGTATGGGGCCTACCATTGATAATCAGATTGTAAGGGAACTATTTAGCAATGTAATTACAGCATCAAAACATTTAAAAATTGACAGAGACTTTAGAAAGGAGCTGGAGAATATGCTGAAATCAGTACCTCCGGCTGGAGTGATCAGTAAAGATGGACGCATTCAGGAATGGTTGGAAGATTATAAAGAAACAGAACCGACACATCGTCACATTTCTCATTTGTATGGGCTTTATCCGGCTCCATTTATTACACCTTTATCTACCCCGGAACTTGCACAGGCTGCAAGAAAAACGCTTGATGTAAGAGGTGATAAAAGTACAAGCTGGTCTATAGCTTATAAGATACTGTTTTGGGCAAGACTGCACGATGGTAATAGAGCATTCAAATTGGTCAGAGAAATTTTGAGACCTATACTAAACCCAAATAATATGATGGGTGGCGGAGGTGTGTTTCCTAATTTATTTTCTGCACATCCACCATTTCAAATAGATGGTAATTTTGGAGCGACGGCAGGTATAGCCGAAATGCTTTTACAGAGTCACGATGGATGCATTGATTTATTGCCGGCTTTGCCTGATGCCTGGAAAAATGGAACGGTTAAAGGACTTAAAGCAAGAGGTGATTATACAATTGATATGAGCTGGAAAAATGGTAAAATTACCAGTTATACTATATCTTCAACTAAGCCGGGTAAGGTTAAAGTAAGGTTAAATGGTAAATACCATGTACATACTATCAGTAGAAAACAATTTGGACTTTGGATTTTTAAAAACAGCGTAAGTAGTAGGAAAAGAAGTTGAATTGTATAAAAGGTAGCCATTATTTGGCTACCTTTTTATTTAAAAAGAGTTTTACGATATGACGCCGCAGGCGCGTAACATTAAGTTATGTAGATCAGTGTTTCTTACAAATGGTTTTAACAATTCACTACCTGGACCAAACATAGCCAATTCTACATAATCTGCAGAATGATCCATTGATCCCCAACCCACTGAGGTGTATTTAGATTGCACTAATGCCAGCTCTTTGTATGGAAGGTTACGTGGATTATATAATCCTTTTTCATCTATTTTACCATAATGAACCAGTATCTGTTCTGCTTCAGCGGTGGTAATAGGGAAACCTTGTGCCGCTTCTAATTTATCTATAAAGTCCCTTACAGATGTGTCTTTGCTCACGCCGTCAAGAATCCAGTTGTTAGTGTGTTTAAAATTAAAAATCCGCTCAAAATTGCGGTCGGCATTCGAACCATAGAATAACCCGGGATTGGCATTTCCATGGTCGGTGGTGATCACGACCAGCGTGTTGTCGTTCTGCTCTGCAAAAGCAATAGCTTCAGCAACAGCCTCATCAAAAGCAACCTGATCATAGAGTAAGCCACCTACGTCATTCGCATGAGCAGCCCAGTCAACCTTTCCAGCTTCTACTTGTAGCACAAAGCCTTTCTTATTTTTGCTTAAAGTATGAATTGCCTGTTTTGTCATTTCCGCAAGTGTGGGCACTTTTTCAATTAGGGCCTTATCATTTGCACGGTCTAATGAATAGGGGAGTGCATCTTCACTGAAAATTCCCAGCAAAGGTTTTGATCCACTCTGACCGAGAAGTTGTTTGCGATTGTTTACTACTTCGTAACCGTTGTGGCGGGCGATCCCAAAAAGATCCTTGCCATCTTTCCGTAATGAAGGCGAAAAATGGTTTAATCCGCCACCCATAATGACGTCAAGTTTCAGATCTAAATATTTAACCGCAATGCCCGGTTCATCACTACGTTTATTACTTGTTACACTAAAACCTGCAGGTGTTGCATGTGTAGCGGTTACTGTCGTAACTACACCCACTGATTTGCCTGCTTTTTTAAATTTCTGCAGGATGGGCATATTTTCAGAACCATCGGCGTTTACGTTAATTGAACCATTCGGTACCCTGACACCACCTCCCCAGGAAGAACTGGCAGCGGCAGAATCTGTAACCATAGAGCTTGCAGATGCGGTATCCATCAATGCCCGTGTAACCCTGTTTTGTTCATATAGAGAAATCCACTTGCTTGATTTTCCGGTTTTTCGATGGAGCAACATATTGGCCATGTTAAGTGTTCCTGTACTCATACCATCGCTTACCAAAAAAATAATATTTGTAGCTTGTTTGCCTTTAAAATCAGGCGTGGTAACGGCAGCTATGGAGTCGAATGGTGACAATAGCGAAGATCCCAGAAATGCCAGTGATCCGCCTTTAAAAAAGTCTCTTCTTTTCATTTGTCTAATATAACAGATTGATATGAATGTCAGGTTAATGATAAATGAAATTTGTATCAACATTTTCCTATGTACACATCTGTTCAGATGCGCGCTCAAAAATGTCTTAAAAAGTTGTTACGCTGAAAAAATATTTTTTATCGCTTTTTTATGTTGTTTCTCAATTAGTTATAGTTGTTTGTAAAAAGTTTTTCTAAAGGTATCTGAAATTTATTTTCAAAAAAAAGTTTGATACTAAGTTTGTTATATGTAAATATGTATGTACAAATTAGATACTAACTAATAATTATTTGAAATGAACCAAACTAAACTAACCAAATTATGAACCAACGTATCCTTTCCTACGTAAGAGTGAAATATCTTTTATGTTTTTTTTTACTGGGTATCAGTGTACAGCTGTCTGTCGCGCAAAATAGCGGCCTTACCATCAAAGGTAAGGTAAAGGACGGTGCTGGACTGGGAATACCCGGTGTCAGCGTTTTACTGAAAAACACCACTACCGGAACAACGACTGACCTTGATGGTAATTACACTATTAAGGTAACCAATGCAAAAGGTGTCCTTGTTTTTTCTTTTGTAGGTTACAAAAAAACGGAAGTAGAAATTAAAGGTCTTGAAAAGATCGATGTTGTATTGCCTGAAGATGATTCGGCACTAGATGAAGTCGTAGTCGTGGCTTATGGACAACAAAAAAAGGAGAGTATGGTAAGTTCGATTGCGACCATTAATCCTAAGGAACTAAAAGGACCAACCAGTAACCTGACAACTATGTTAGCCGGGCGAGTTTCGGGCATGATCGCCTATCAAAGAAGTGGAGAACCTGGCAGGGACAATGCTAATTTTTTTATCAGGGGTGTTGGTTCATTTGGCGCAGGTAAAGTTGATCCACTCATTCTTATTGATGGTATGGAATCTACAAATAATGCTTTGGCCAGGCTACAACCTGATGATATTGCTAGTTTTTCTGTGTTGAAAGATGCCGCTGCAGCTTCTTTGTATGGTGCAAGGGGAGCGAATGGTGTAATCCTTGTGACAACTAAAGTTGGTAGTGATGGAAAGACCAAGTTTAATTTTAGAGCAGAAAATTCCATCTCTTCGAATACTCAAAATTTTAAGCTGGCTGATAACATTACATATATGAAATTGGCAAACGAGGCGGTGTTGACGAGGAACCCAGGTGCTGCTGAACCTTATAGACAGGATAAAATCGATCATACCATGGCTGGTGATAATCCTTATTTGTATCCGAATAATGATTGGATGGGGTTACTGATTAAAGATTATACGATGAACCAGAGATTTAATTTTAGTATGAACGGAGGTGGAAAAGCTGCTATATATTATATTTCGGGAACCTATAATCAGGATAACGGAGTACTAAAATCAAATGAAAAAAATAATTTTGATAATAACGTTAAGCTGAAAAGTTATGAGATCCGGTCGAATGTTGATGTTAAGTTGACGCCAACCACAATGGGAGCCGTAAAGCTCTCAGGTAGTTTCGATGATTTTAACGGGCCAATTGGGGGTGGTAGCGAAGTATTCAAAAGTACCCTTACTTCTAACCCGGTACTTTTTCCAGCTGTTTTTCCATCTTCCGATTTGCCTGCTGTAAAACATCCGCTTTTTGGAAATGCCAATATCGGTACATCCAAAGACTTTTACAATAACCCATATGCAAGTATGGTTTCTGGTTTCCAGCAGAGTAATACTTCTACTTTAAATGTGCAGTTAGAGTTAAAACAGGATTTTAAATTTATAACTGAAGGACTGAATGCAAGGTTTATGGCTTTCACAAGACGTTATTCTTATTTCGATGTAATTCGTCAGTATAAACCGTTCTTTTACGCGGCAACTCCGACTAATTCTTCAGAAAAGGGCTACAATTTGTCGATATTAAATGAGGAACTAGGTACTGAATACTTAAATTATACAGAACGAGACAAAACGGTAAATACGACAACTCATGGGGAACTGTCCGTAAATTATAACAGAACTTTTGGTCAGAAACATGAGGTTGGTGGTTTGCTGATCACAATCATGAGGAATTATCTGAACGGAAACGCCGGGAGCCTTCAGGCATCTTTGCCTTTTAGAAATCAAGGACTTTCCGGAAGGTTTACCTACGGATATGATACCCGTTATTTGCTGGAAGCGAACTTTGGTTACAATGGATCGGAGCGTTTTGCAAAGAATCACAGGTTTGGATTTTTCCCTTCTATAGGACTTGCCTGGAATGCGCACAACGAAAAATTTCTTAAACCACTTGCCGGAACGTTGACCAAACTAAAACTAAGGGCGACTTATGGTCTTATAGGTATGGATGAGATCGGAAATCCCAATGATCGTTTTTTCTATCTGTCAGAAGTCGATATGAATAGTGGCGGCAGAGGAGCTGTTTTTGGTCAGGATTACGGTTATAGAAGAAATGGGATAGCGATGAAAAGATATCCAAATGAGGGGATTACCTGGGAGATCGTAAAAGCCACCAACATTGGTATGGATATAGGTTTGTTTGGCGCAGTTAATGTTGTGATAGATGCTTACAAAAACCATCGGACCAATATTTTTTCACAAAGGCTGTTTATCCCTTCAACAATGGGCTTGTCTACAGGAATTAGCGCGAATGTAGGAGTAGCTGAAGTAAAGGGTGTAGATATATCTGTAGACTACAACAAGACTCTTGGAAATGTGTGGTTACAAGGTAGAGGTACTTTTACTTTTGCCACAAGTAAAAGATTAGTTAATGAAGAGCCTGCTTATCCGGCTAACATGAGTTACCTGTCTGTGATTGGCCATTCTCTTGATCAGTATTATGGCCATATAGCTGAGCGTTTATTTATCGATGATGAAGATGTTAAGAATTCACCTAAACAAACTGGTTTTGGAGAAGTGCGGGGTGGAGATATTAAGTATCGTGATTTGAACGGAGATGGGGAAATCAATGATTATGATAGGGTAAATGGAATGGGGTATCCAACAAGACCGGAAATAAACTATGGTTTTTGGTTTTCTGCTGGTTATAAGAGCTTTGATTTTAGCGCCTTTTTTCAGGGGTCGGCAAGGTCTTCTTTATTTATAAATCCAGAAGCTATAACACCATTTGCAATGAATAGCAATAAGCAAAACGGTTTACTGAAAGTTATCGCCGAGGATCACTGGTCTGAAGATAACAATAATTTATATGCCTTTTGGCCGCGTTTAAGTTCAACCGTTAGTAAAAACAATACACAGCCCTCTAACTGGTGGATGCGTAATGGGTCTTTCCTGAGACTAAAAACAGTTGAAGTTGGATATAACATGAAGAACCAGTTTGCCAAAAAACTAGGCTTGGGCGGATTAAGACTTTATGCAAATGGTACTAACCTTTTCGTAATTAGTGGTTTCAAAATGTGGGACCCGGAACAGGGCGGGAACGGTTTAGGCTACCCAATTCAGAAAGTGTTTAATGTTGGTGTTAATGTTCAATTGTAAAAGTCAAAAACCTGAAAAATATGAAAATTTTATATAGAAATATTGGGCTTATGATAGTTTCTTTATTAGCAGTGTTCTCCACTGCTTGTAAAAAAAGTTATCTGGATGTAATCCCGGATAATTTGCCAACTATTGAGCATGCGTTTTCAAATCGCGTAGAAGCCGAGAAGTATTTGTTTACCTGTTATTCTTACTTGCCGAAAGAAGGGAACCCGGATATGAACCCGGGCTTTAATGCCGGGGATGAGACCTGGACTTACTGGCCGATGATATACGATTTTTTTGCTTTGGATTCTTATCATATTGCCAGAGGCTTACAGGATAAGGGATATCCTAGAATGAACTATTGGGATGGGTATGACGGCCGCACAATGTGGCAGGGAATCAGAGATTGCAATATATTTTTAGAAAATGTAGATAAGGTGATTGGTTTGGAACCCTACATAAAAGATAGATGGGTGGCTGAAGCAAAATTTTTAAAAGCTTATTACCATTGGTATTTGTTTAGAATGTATGGGCCTATTCCGGTAATGGATAAGAACCTGCCTATCAATGCTACACCTGAGGAGGTGAAAGTAGTTCGTCAGCCTGTAGATTCAGTTGTAAATTATATTTCTAATCTGATAGATGAGGCGACTGTAGGAAACGCCAATGTAGGTCTTCCTGCTAAAATTGACAATCGCATTGATGAACTTGGGCGGGTTACTAAAGTAGCGGCGCTCGCCATAAAAGCCAGGTTGCTGGTTACTGCTGCCAGCCCACTATTTAATGGCAATACAGATTACCGCAACTTTGCAAACAAAGATGGAAGATTACTTTTTAACGCTGTTTACGACCCCAAAAAATGGGTGAAAGCAGCTGATGCGTGTAAAAAAGCTATTGATATGGCGTTAGGTGCAAATGTTGATTTGTATCGTTATGCTTCAGAAACTGGTGGTGCGGTAGATGATGCTACCCAAATAGAAATGAATATCCGCAATGCGGTTTGTGAAAAATGGAATAGAGAATTGATATGGGGCTCTACCGCTGAAGGAACTCCGACTTACTGGCTACAATTATTTGCCTGCCCGCAACTGGATCCGAATAATATCAATAAAGAACTGAAAGGTAAATATGCGCCGACATTAAAAATGGCTGAATTGTTTTATACAAAAAATGGCGTGCCTATAGAGGAAGACAATACCTGGGACTATGCGAATAGATACGAACTGAAGACAGTCACAGCACAGGATAAGCAGATGGAGGAGGGGTACCGGACTGTAGGACTCCATTTCGACAGAGAGCCTCGTTTTTATGCCGATATGGCTTTTGACGGATCTAAGTGGTTGATGGCAAATGGTAAATACACGATTCGCAGTAAATCAGGTGAACACAGTGGTAAAAAACAAGAACGTCAGTATTCTGTAACAGGGTATTTTACGAAAAAATTGGTGAACTGGAATCTTGCGGCTACTTCACTTAATTTGAGTGTAGAATCGTACCCATGGCCGATTATGCGTCTGTCTGATTTATATTTATTATATGCTGAATCCCTAAATGAAGCAGGAAGAACCGCTGAGGCATTACCTTATTTGAATCAGATCAGGGATCGTGCTGGCCTGGCATCAGTAGAAAGTTCCTGGACTAATTTTTCTAATAAACCTGATAAATTTATGAGTATCACAGGGATGCGTGAGATCATTCACCAGGAACGTGGGATTGAAATGGCTTTTGAGGCGAGCCGGTTTTGGGATCTTCGCAGATGGAAAACAGCTGCAAAAGTCCTGAATGCGCCGATTTATGGCTGGAATATTACACAGACAGATGTAGAGGAATATAACACTAAGACATTATTGTTCAATCAGACTTTTATTGGTCCGAGAGACTACTTATGGCCGCTCTCTGAATCTTCACTTCAGATTAATCCGAATCTGGTGCAGACCCAGGGCTGGTAAACACGAGAGATACATAAATGATTGATTTCAATTTAAATAGAAAATAATGAGACGAATTTTATTTATAGGCTATATCGGGCTGTTGTTGCTCTTTACGATCTCTTGTGAACAGGAGGTGCCTGGTCCCATAGAAAATGATGGTGTAGCTCCTGCTCAGGTCAGTAATGTTACTGTAGAAAATCTGAATGGTGCCGCCAGGATTAGTTTTGATGTTCCATCGGATCCCGATTTGCTTTATGTCAGAGCTGTATATACTACAAAAAAAGGAGAGATTAGGGAGACTAAAGTGAGCAAATCCAATAGTAGTGTAATGGTGGTTGGTTTTGGCGATACCGATGCTTACACCGTTAGTTTGTACGCTGTAGATAAGGGAGGCAATGCTTCTGGTTCGGTAAATGTTACGGTTAACCCGAAAGATCCACCTATGGAGCTGGTGAGAAAAACGCTTACCGCTGTTCCGGATTTTGGTGGTATTAATGTTAGTTATGAGAATGTAAATGCCGCAGATGTAGCTATTGTGGTGTTGACCAATAATGAGCTGGGTGAATTTTTGCCTGTAGTCACACATAACACCAAACTTAAAAAGAGTGTGTTTGCTGTTAGAAATTTAAAGGCAGAAGATGCCCGGTTTGGAATCTATGTACGTGACAGATGGGGTAACCTTTCCGATACCTTGTATTTTAATATGACACCCTACTATGAGGAAAGGCTGGACAGGAAAAAGATGAAACCATATGTACTGCCAACCGATGCAGGGCTTGGATACGGTGGAAGTCTGGCGAAGTTATTTGATGACGATAAAGGGGATGGAAGTTTCTATCATAGTGATGATGCAGCAAAGATGCCACAGTGGTTTACTTTTGATATGGGGATAACAGCTAAAGTTACCAGGCTGACTTATTTTATGAGGTTAAATGCTTATTTCGCTTTACACTCACCCAGAGAAATGGAAATTTGGGGTTCAAATGACCCTTCGCCAGATGGCAGTTTTAATAACTGGATACTTCTGGCTACTCATACACAAATTAAACCATCGGGACTTCCGGTTGGTCAGCTCTCGCTGGCTGATACTGATGCCGCGCTGGCAGGAGAATCTATTCCTATTAGTCATGATTTGCCGAAAGTACGTTATATCAGATTTAAAACCCTCAAGAACTGGACGTCTGGAACGTATGTGAATTTCAATGAATTGGAAGTTTGGGGTGACCCGAGATAGTTAGTTTTTAACATAAAATAAAGAGAATGAAACGTATATATATAGTAGCTTACCTGGTTCTTGTTATGCAAGGGCTGTTCTTTACTTCATGTAGAAAGGAGCACGAGTATAAGAAGTATTTTGGCGATGGGGAAATCCTTTACGCCGGAAGGGCTGATACAGTAATTGTACATCCAGGAGACGAAAGGATGCTCCTTTCTGTTGTCCTTGGGAATGATCCGTTAGTAACGAAGGTTAAAGCTTTCTGGAATGATGGAAAGGATTCTATAGTAAAGGCTGTAACGCCGGAAATGATTAAGAGTACGGTAGACTTGATGATTGAGGATTTGGCAGAGGGAACCTACAATTTTACAGTTTTTACTTACGATAATAAAAATAATCCGTCTGTAGTGAGGTATGTTTCCGGAACAGTATATGGATCTGTTTACAGTAGTAATCTGGTAAATAGAAGATTAAAGGGAATTACGTATAACACTGATGGATCAATGGTCAATATCAGCTGGGCACACGGTAATCCGGATGAAGTGGGCATAGAGTTGCTGTATACCGATAAAGACGGGAATAGCAAAACGCGGATGATCCCACAAAAAGAAGTGTTAACAGGTTTGTCTGAATATGATGGAAATACGAAGCTGAAGTATCGTACGATATTTAAGCCGGATCCTAATGCGATTGACACCTATACGATGGACTATGTCGAGGTGGGGTTGCCGGTTTTTGAACGCACGCTTGATAAGTCCAAATTCAATGTTCACATACTTCCGACCGATGCAACTACTGCGCATGGCTGGGTAATGCCTAATATGTGGAAGGATGACGGTGGCGCATCAAGTTTTGCTACAATTAATGGAACGTTACAATGGTTTACTTTTGATACAGGAGTTTCAACTTCCATTACCAGGTTTAAGACCTGGCAGGCTAGCGACAGACTTTATAACCAGGAAAATCTCAAAAGATTTGAAATATGGGGAAGTAACGCACCTGCTGCTGATGGTAGCTGGGCTAGCTGGACCAAACTTGGTACCTTTGAATCTAAAAAGCCATCAGGATCTCCGGTTGGTACAAATACTGCAGGCGATGTTGCTTATGCAAATGCCGGTGAAGATTTTTCGCTTCCTCCAGGCTCGCCAAAAGTTAGGTACATTCGTATCAAAGGACTCGAAATATGGGGAAGTGGAAACTTTACAGTATTAGGAGAGATTACACTTTGGACAAGTGACCGATAAAAACTAATAATTCTAACCATAATAAAAACACACAAATGAAAGTAAAAATGTTAATGTTAACAGGTTTGGGGCTTTTTGCTTTAGGTAAAAACACAAACGCACAGCAGGTTGTGCCTGCAAAGGTTTTACAAAAGGTTGCGTCCATCAAGCCCATGTCGGATTCGGTAGAAGTGATGGCCGAGCGCCTTGTGAAAAAAGGTTTTACTGCCGGTGATGGCTATGGTGAGGTATGGATCAGAGACTTGAATACCTTTGTTACCGTGGCCAGTAAAGTAAATGATAAGGAATTACTAAAAAAGCATTTGATTACTTTCTTTCAATTTCAACAACCTGATGGAGGTATTTTAGATGGTTATGTACCAATTAAAAATGGAGCTGTGCCGTATAATTATTATCATTCGGCTTTAGCGCCTGGTTATGCCGGACATAAAAATACAGTTGAAACTGATCAGGAGACCTCATTGGTGCAGGCGATAGCGAAATATGTAAGAGGTACAGGTGATAAAAGTATTCTGAAAAATACAATTGCAGGTGTATCGGTGCAAAAACACCTGGAACGCGCTATGGGCTTTTTATTAAATAAAAGGTTTGATAAGAAACACGGAATGCTATGGGGGGCAACGACTGTAGATTGGGGAGATGTACAGCCTGAGCATAGCTGGGGTGTTGAATTGGACTCTAATTCGCATTTATCGATCGATATTTATGATAATGCGATGTTTATTATTGCAATAAATGACTTTCTGGAAATTGCAGACTTATCGCCGAAATCCAAAAAATACTGGAAGGATATTAAGGCTAAAATTGCTGTAAATACACGTAAGCACCTTTGGGATAAGAAAAATCAGAAGTTTATACCGCATATTTATTTAAACGGTTCTCCTTTCCCTGCTTCATTTAACGAATCAGAAATCTATTACCATGGAGGAACTGCCGTAGCTATAGAGGCCGGTCTTTTAAATAAAGAAGAGGTAAAAACAGCCTATCGTAAAATGCAGGAGAATGTTAAAAAAGCAAATGCTGCGACTATTGGACTGACAATTTATCCGATCTATCCAAAGGGTTATTTTAAAAATGCTGGTATGGGCCCATATTCTTATCAGAATGGGGGAGATTGGACCTGGTTTGGTGGAAGGATGGTTTCTCAGCTGATCCGTTACAATTTGCTGGAAGAGGCTTGTGAAGCCATGGAACCTATGTTAGACCGAGTGATTAAAAACAATGGATTTTATGAGTGGTATACCCCTGATAACAAACCGCAGGGATCTGCCAGTTTTAGAGGTGAGGCCGGTGTATTGTGGAGTGCGATAAACGAGCTGAAACAGAAAATTAAATAATGCTTTAAAGCTCTTCAAATAGCAAAAAAGGCCTGAGAATATATTTACATTTTCAGGCCTTTTGTTTTTTGTTAGAATTTAGGCACGCCTGCTTTCTACCGAGTAAACAAAGCTGTCTGCTTTATAGTATCCCAGGTTATATTCTATTGGACGGTCGGCCTGATCATAAACATATCTTTTACGGAACAGGATTGGACTACCAGGATCCGTTTCTAGTTTTGCTGCTATAAATTTATCTGCTGCCGCCGCACTGATCTCCTCTTTGGAAAGCTCTGCAATGATATTGTGGTCGCGCTCCAATATATCATATAGCGGCCTTTTAAAATCTTCTTCTCCTGTTAATCCCGTACGGGGATGAAAATAAGATACAAAGTAAACAAATGGACCTTCCGGTTTGCCCCGTAACCTTTCTAGTTTTAGTATTTTTTGATCCGTTTTAATATTGAAAAAGTTGGCTATAGTTTCGGTCGGAAAAATCCAACTCACATGAAGTTCGAAGTTTTTAATTGGAATGCCTCTTGCCTGCATCTCCTGAGAGAAACTAAGCCAGTTAACTGATTTAGAACTGATCATTGCATCAGCCACTTTTGTTCCAACTCCCTTCTTTCGGATCAGTAAGCCTTCGTAAACCAATTTGTTTAAGGCCTGACGCAGCGTGGTGCGGGATATGGCCAGCTGATTTGCAAGATCAATTTCATTAGGTAAAAGCTTACCATTTTGAAATTCAGGAAGCTTAATCATTTTACGTAATAATTCCTCAGCCTGGATATGCAAAGGAATCGGGCTTTTGTGATTGATGGCTATCTTCATGTCTGTTTTTCTGTCCTAGTAGTTTGTAGGTTCAAGGGCAAAATTATGAAAATATATTTGCAAATAATTATTAAATTACTATGTTTGTACATACTTATATATTTGTATTGATTTTGTGAACGGAAGTATTTATGAAACCGATTCAAAATTGATTTAAGCACTGTTTTTTGTTTAATATGTTTGTACATGTTGGTTTGCCTTGATTAATGATAACACACAAAAAAATGATTGAAGATTCTGAAAATGTAGTGAAAACGCAAAGCCGTCAAGCGTTTACAACAAGTAACTGGAGGGAGAGTTTACAGCCCTCGTTGCCTTTGGAAGTGGGGAAGGTACCCTTAGTTGAAAAATATGAACCAACGCCTTATTTCAGCTTAGCTGGTCAAAAGATTATAAATGGTTTTGAACAGCTTACAGATTGGATCATTACCCAGGATAGCGTCCTTATTGATGGCTATGGTGGAGTGTTTTTTAAAGAAATACAGTTAAATATTCAAAAACAACTCGAAATACGTGGTGTTTCCGTGAAATGGCATTTTACAGCTGATTACCTGAAGTCTGAAATCGAGTTGGAAACATTGGTTGGGCCATTTCTAGCTGGAGAAAATGATGTTTGGGGTAAGAAGACCTCACTTGAGCTCGCAGATTTATTTAGGTGTAATGAACTTTCCGGTTTACAAAAAGATAAAAACAAAACGCTCAATATTGTTATAGGTGAGGGAGCAGGACTGGTGCAATGGCTTGCTCCTGTCATCTATTTCGAAATTCCTAAAAATGAGATTCAATACCGGATGAAAGCCGGAGTCATAAGTAATTTAGGTAGTCGTATTACTGATAATCCTTTTTACACCTATAAAAGGTTTTATTTTGTAGACTGGGTATTGTTGAATAAACATAGATTAGCATTACTCGACAGAATTTCGGTTATTGCGGACGGACAATGGCTTGATGATGTGAACTGGATCTTTATGCAAAACCTGCAAGCAGGATTAAGCCAGATGAGTCGTGCTGTTTTTAGAGCAAAACCATGGTTTGAAAGTGGCTCGTGGGGGGGGCAATGGATGAAAGCGCATCTTGACGGACTTAATAAAGAAGAGGTTAACTATGCATGGTCGTTTGAGCTTATTACACCCGAAAATGGCGTTGTGCTGGAAAGTGAAGGTAAATTACTGGAAATAACTTTTGATCTTTTAATGGAGATAGAAAATAAAGCTATATTGGGTAAACATGCTGATCAATTTGGGACTTATTTTCCAATTAGGTTCGACTTTCTCGATACTTTTGAGGGAGGGAACCTTTCTATTCAATGTCACCCTTCCAGATCGTACATAAAAGAGCAGTTTGGTGAAACGATTACGCAGGATGAAACTTATTACATCATGGATTGTGGACCAGAGGCTAAAGTTTATCTTGGGTTTCAGGAGGATATAGATCCTGTAGCATTTCGTAAGGTTTTAGAAGATAGTCAGTCAAACAATGAAAAAATAGAAGTGGAAAAATATATACAAAGTTTTCCATCTCGTAAGCATGAATTGTTTTTAATCCCTAATGGAACTGTACATAGCTCTGGAGTGAACAATATGGTTCTCGAAATTAGCGCCACACCTTATATTTTTACTTTCAAAATGTACGATTGGCTGGCATTAGGGCTTAATGGCAAGCCCCGCCCAATCAATATTGAGCATGCTTTTAATAACCTGAACTTTGAACGTAAAGGTGCTAAAGTTGTTGAAGAACTGATTTCTCATCAAAGTATAATCGAAAAGGGGGCAGACTGGCAATTGCTACAATTACCAACTCATAAGGATCATTTTTACGAAATAGAAAGAGTAGAATTTGATACGGAAGTTGTTTTCAATACGGAAGACAAATGTCATGTGCTTATGCTGGTGGAGGGGACAAGTATTTCTGCTGAAATTGCTGGTGAAGCTTCATACAAATTCAATTATGCGGAAACGTTCATTGTGCCGGCGGCAACTTGCAATTATAAACTAATCAATCATGGAACACAGCGGGCTAAAGTGATAAAGGTCCATCTTAAAGATAATATTCAACTATAAATAAAATTCCCCTAAACAATAACCTAACCAAATAGAACCACATTTTATGAATAAAAACAACAGTGTTTACCTGGGCTTAATTACCCTTGTTGCTTCCCTTGGCGGGCTGCTTTTCGGCTTCGACATGGCAGTAATATCGGGTGTATTGCCATTTGTAGAGGAGAAATTCGATTTAACCCCTTTTTATGAGGGGTGGTTTGTCTCCTCTGCATTGGTAGGTTGCATCATTGGGGTTTCTTTTTCAGGAAGTTTAAGTGATAAAATAGGACGTAAAAAACTGTTGTTCATTTCGGCAATCCTTTTTTTGATTTCAGCAGTAGGGTGTTCAGTCGTTAATTCACTCGATTGGTTAATTGCAGCCCGCTTACTTGGCGGAGTAGGTGTAGGGATTGCTTCTATCGTCGTGCCTTTGTATATATCCGAAATTGCACCTGCGAGTATTAGGGGGCGATTAGTTACCTGTTACCAGCTGGCCATTACAGTTGGTATTTTGCTTGCTTATATCTCGAACTCGCTTTTATTGAGTTATTCTGCAAGTCAATCATCCGTTGGATTTTCTCAGCTTATAGATCTTATTTTCATCGAGGAAGTGTGGCGTGGAATGTTTAGCGTTGGCGGTATATTGGCGATACTTTTTTTAATAGGATTATTTTTTGTTCCTGAAAGCCCCAGGTGGCTGATCAAAAAAGGTCGTGTTCAGGAGGGGATGGACATTCTTAAGTTTATTAACAACGGCCAGGTTCAGGCTGTAGAAGCTGCGTTAAGGGTGGATAGCATTGAAGATGGAGGTTCCTATAAAGAGTTGTTTGCTCCTAAGCTGAGAAAAGCCATGCTACTTGGTATATTGTTACCTTTATTTTCACAGTTGAGTGGGATAAATGCAATTATCTACTATGGCCCTTCAATTTTGCAGGACGCAGGGATTGCCCTGGAAAATTCATTTCTTGGGCAAGTTATCTTCGGTGCAGCGAACCTGGTATTTACTTTTATCGCTATATGGAAAGTAGACCAGTGGGGAAGACGACCATTGTATCTGGTGGGTACACTGGGCGCCTTTGTTAGTTTGTTTGTTACGGGATTTCTCTTTTGGCAAGGATTAACTACCAGTTTTTTTCTGGTCATCAGTGTTACAGTCTTCCTGGCCTGTTTTGCATTTTCTATCGGTCCTTTAAAATTTGTGGTAGCTTCTGAAATTTTTCCTACCAGAATAAGGGGGAAGGCGCTCGGCATTAGTATTATGGTGATGTGGGTGGCAGATACAATAATGGGGCAGGTGACACCAATTTTATTAAAATATGCAGGCACTGCAGCTACTTTCTGGGTATTTGGGGGCTTTTGTCTTATTGCTTTTATAACTGTATATAAGCTGCTTCCGGAAACAAAAGGGAAGTCGCTCGAAGAGATCGAATCTTTTTGGAAGTGATCAGATTATCTATTATTTAATCATATACATAAGAAAAAATGATACCAAATAAATTAAAGCTCAGAACAACTGTTTTTCTGTATTTGTTAGGAACTACAGCCATTTATGCTCAGCAGTTAACAGAACAGGAGTCGATTAAGCTCAATGATCTTTCCGCATTTAACAGTCCTGGCAACAATTGGTCACTGGCCGAAAATGTGACTGTAAATCCCAGGACAGAAAATGAAGTGAAATTTACAAAAGGAACAGGTGTACTTGTTCATCGTTCAGCTAAGAAAGATAAGGGTGTTGATCTGTTTACTCAGGCGCAGCATGGACACCTAATCCTTGAACTAGACTATTTGTTGGGCAAAGGTTCCAATTCGGGAATTTATCTGCAGGGAAATTACGAAGTGCAGCTTAATGACTCATGGGCTGTGGCAAATCCGCAGTCTTCAGATAATGGCGGTATTTACGAACGATGGGATGATACGAAACCAGAAGGATTTAAGGGCTTTGGCGGTTATGCCCCGCGACAAAATGCAAGTAAGGCTCCTGGTTTGTGGCAACACTTGAAAATTGTATTTCAGGCACCTCAATTTGATGCTGCTGGTGTGAAAAGGAGTAACGCAAGGATATTGAGTGCAGAGCTAAATGGTGTACTTATTCACGATAATTTAGAATTGTTTGGACCAACAAAAGGAGGGACAGATCAAGAAAAACCACTTGGACCATTGCGTTTGCAGAGTGGTGAGGGGTTGACTGCTTTTAAAAATATTAAGCTATCTAAGGTTCCTGACGATCAGCTTTATGGTAGAAAAGTAGGTGGAGATGGAGCAGATCCTATTTATATCGATGCGCCTGTTAACACGATGATACGCAGTTTTATAGATATTTCACATAATAAACGTGCGGTACACGCCATATCTGTGGGAACACCGCAGAAAGTGCATTACAGTTATGATCTGGACAATGGCCTGCTTTTGTTTGGCTGGAGTGGCGAGTTTGTCGATGCAACACCTATGTGGGACGGTAGAGGTAACGGTACATCCAGAGCCCGGGGTGTTATAACGCGTTTTACCGATAAACTGGTTCCGGCAGTAGCAAAGCTTTCAAGCCCGCAATCTGCCTGGCCTAAAGATACTACTGGAACAGGCTTTAGAACCAGAGGCTACATATTGGATAACGAAGAAAAACCGAAGTTCAAATACGATGTTTATGGTGCGCATGTTACCGATTCCATTAAGGTTATTGAGGATGGAAAGGGGCTTAGCCGTACCATAAACATAGATAAAACGGTGCCAGATTTATATGTGTTACTGGCCAATGGAGATAATATTCAGGAAATAGGAAAAGGACAATACCGTGTTGACGGAGCGTCTTTTTACATCGAATTAAATGAAACGGCAGATAAACCTATAATCAGAGAGGTTGATGGCAGAAAAGAAATGATTATTCTGCTTGGAAATAAATTAAGATATCACCTTTCGTTCTAACCGCTCTTACTACAAAATGAAACATACTTTTAAAATGCTGGCTATGCTGGCTTTGAGCTTTAATTATACATTTACGCAGGCTCAGGAAACACCAAAAGAAGAAGATTTTTTTAAGATCATGAAAGTGAGGATGCCTGAAGGTCCTGTATTAGAGGTGGGCGGACTTGTTACCCTCCCTAATGGTGATCTGGGAATATCAACCCGTAGGGGCGATGTGTTCATCGTAGAAAACCCGACCAGTAACAGGCCCTATTTTAGAAAGTTTGCAACTGGTCTGCACGAAATATTAGGTCTTGCTTATAAGGAAGGTGCATTTTATGTGGCACAAAGAGGGGAGCTGACCAAATTGATGGATAGGAATATGGACGGTAAGGCTGAGGTGTACGAGACTATTTATGCATGGCCATTAAGTGGTCACTATCACGAGTATAGTTTTGGTCCCAAAATAGCACCAGACGGCTCTTTCTTTGTTACAGGTAATGTGGCTTTTGGCGATCAGGAGTGGTGGCGTGCAGAGAGTCGTGTACCTATGCGTGGTTGGGCAATGAACATTACAGAAGATGGAAAAATGAAACCCTGGGCTGCGGGAATGCGTTCTCCGGCAGGACTAAATGTGATAGACGGACAACTTTATTATACTGAAAACCAAGGCGACTGGGTAGGTTCTGGTGGTGTATGGAAGGTTAATGAAGGTGATTTTATGGGGCATCCCGCCAGTTTGGCCTGGACAAAACGTTCAGATTCCCCATTAAAAATGACTCAGGATTTTTTCTATTCTAAAATAGATGAGAGAAGAATAAAAGATCAAAATGGTTATTATATCAAACCAGAAAACAGGGTGAACGAGAATTTTAAAACTTTGTTTGATATGAAGAAGGAATTCCCTGATCTTCGTCTACCAGCGGTATGGTTACCTTATGGAATTCTGGGTATTTCGACTTCTGAACCTGTTAAAATTCCTAAAGGGACTTTTGGGCCTTTTGAAGGTCAGCTTTTAGTAGGAGACCAGGGGATGAGTATTATTTCACGTGTGTTCCTGGAAAAAGTTAATGGCGAAGAGCAGGGAGCAGCATTTTTGTTCAGAAGTGGTTTCCGTTCGGGTGTGTTGAGAATGGCCTGGGGGCAAGATGGATCTTTGTTTGTTGGTGAAACCAATAGAGGCTGGGGATCTGCCGGTGATGCAAATGAAGGGCTTGAGCGCCTGGTTTACAACAATAAAACTCCTTTCGAAATGAAAGCGGTAAGAGCAATGCCCGATGGTTTTGAAATTGAGTTTACTAGTCCTGTAGATTTGAAGTCGGCTAATGATCTTGCATCTTATGATGTTGAAAGTTTTATCTATAAATACCAGCCTGTTTATGGCTCTCCGCCTGTTAATACTGAGAAGTTAAAGGTGATGGGAGTTAAGGTATCTGCAGATGGTTTAAAAGCTAGGATAGTAGTCGAAAATTTGCGCAAATATTACATCCATACTATTAAGGTAGATGGTGTTCGCGAAAAACAAAATTTCTATTCCCTTGTTCATCCTGTTGCCTATTATACCTTAAACAATATTCCGGCAGGAGAGAAACTTGCGGCAAATGAATGGAGTACAAGGAACTCTAACAGTGATCCGGTGGTGAATGTAACACCAGCGTCTGTAAAAAAGCCAATAAGTGTCAAAGGAAAAGTAATTCCGGCTAAAAAAGTAACTGAACAAATTACAGCGGAAGTAAAAACAGTAGCAAAAGCACCTACTTATACAGAAGTAAAAGGTTTACTGGCTAATTACACCTGTATGGCTTGCCATAATCCCACAAAACGACAGATCGGCCCTTCATTTACCGATATTGCTAAACGTAAATATAGCAATGAAAAGATACTGCAGTTGATTCATAACCCTAAGCCAGAGAACTGGCCCGGCTATTCGACAGAAATGCCGCCAATGCCACAGGTTACTAAAGTTGACGGATTAAAGATTGCAGCTTACATCAATTCTCTAGGTAAATAAACTAAAGCATATATTTGCCCTTCATAAAGAATAACCGATGAAGGATCACAGAATTTACTATAAAATCATTTCGAAATGTGTATGCCCATTGTTGCTAATCGCTATGGTGGGCTGCAATCAACCAGTAAAAACTAACGTTAATAGTTCAGCAAGTGCAGGCTCTGATACTGAACAACAGCAGGATTCAAGCGCCGGTCCTGTCCGAAAACCCACAGGTTATGTGGCGAATGAGATGGGAAAAGTTATGGTTTTGGAATATCATTTAATTGGTTATCCTGAAGACACCTGGAGACGGACGCCGGAGAATTTCAGAAAAGATCTGCAAATGCTTTACGATCATAATTTCTATCCGGTATCTGTACTGGATCTTGCAAGTGGAAAATTTAATGTTCCTGCAGGTATGACACCATTTGCACTTACCTTTGATGATTCCAGTGCTGGTCAGTTTCGTTATATAAAAAAGGGCGACAGTTTGCAGATTGATCCAAATTGTGCGGTAGGGATTATGGAAGAGTTTAAAAAGAAATATGCAGATTTTCCATTAACAGCTTCATTTTATGTGTTGCCGGCCATCAAGCCAAATCTTAGACTGTTTGCCCAGCCTGAATATCAAAAGCAAAAGCTGGAATGGTTAATTGCTAATGGTTATGAAATTGGTAATCATGGGTGGTATCATGTTGCCTTGAATAAGCTGGATGACGCTGGTGTTCAAAAGCATCTGGCGATGTTTGTAAAAGAAATCAGGCAATTTATTCCTGACTATGAAGTGAAGAGTTTAGCATTGCCACTTGGTATGCATGCCAAGAATAGGGTGTTCGAATCTAAGGGAGAATTCGAAGGGGTTAAATACAATCATCAGGCAGTGTTACTGGTGGGGTCTGTGACTTCTGTATCTCCATATAGCAAAGAGTTTAATCCCCTGGCTATTCAACGTGTTCAGGCAGGGGATACCCCTACGGGACCCGAGGCATTTTTAAAACAACAGGATAAGAACGGTAATCGGTTTATTAGTGATGGAGACGCTAAAAAGACAACTGTTTTGATGGATAAATAAGTCTGCTTTTTTTTAATAATTTGGTATTTGGGCAAGATTTGCGGAAATTATATTAATATTGTTACAAAAAAAAAGTAGATTGGTATGGGGCAGTTATCAGACATAAGCGATGATGAACTTCTGGGAGTATTCCAGTCAGGAGATCCGAAAGCTTATAGACAGATATATGACCGTTTCTGGCCCTTACTCTATCGTCATGCCCGGAATATGTTGAGGAACGAGGAGGAAGCAAAAGATGTAGTTCAGGAAGTGTTTACCACTTTATGGATTAAAAAGAACGAGATAAAGCCACCAGTTGCTGCTTTTTTATATTCCGCAACCAGGAACAGAATTCTTAACCAGATAAAACACCTGAAAATTGAAGCCCGTTATATGGAGCAGCGAAAAGTTGTATTGGAGCATAGCGGAGTAAGTTTAGCAGACGAACAGGTGATCGAACGCGATTTTGCACGATTGATAGAAGCCGGCATACAAAGTCTGCCCCCAAAAATGCGCAGGATATTCGAATTGAGCAGGAAAGAGTTTAAAACGCATCAGGAAATTTCTGATGAACTTAATATATCTTCCCTGACTGTTAAACGTCAGGTTAGCAATGCGTTAACTATACTTAAAAATAAATTGAATTCTTTTTTAATATTTTTTTGATTTTCATCTGCATCCTGTGGCATCTTGAGTTGTTATACCTATAAACAACCTTAAAGCGCTGTTGCATGATAGACAAATTAGATGAAAAACAAGAAGAGCTGTTAGCCAAATATCGGCAAGGGACCTGTAGTCCTGAAGAAGCGGCTACAGTAAAATACTTGTATAATCTGGCATCAGCATCAGCGGAGGAAATGCCAGCCACTCCAGACTATCAACAATTGTCTGATGAAATTTGGAACAGGTTGCCAGCTGAAAGAAATATTCGAAAGTTAAGCATCTTCAAAACAATTTCTGCGGTTGCTGCTGCGCTACTGGTTATTGGAGGAAGTTATTTATGGTACAACAACCAATCGGTCCAGGATACAAAACAAGCGCAGGTACAGGATATAGTTCCAGGGAAAAATGCAGCAACGCTTACTTTGGCAGATGGTCGTAAGATTGTACTGACAGCCGATGTTAAAGGAGAGCTGGCAACAGAATCTGGCGCAAGCATTACAAAAACAGCAAATGGCCAACTGATCTATGAAATAAAAGATCAGGAAAGTGGAGATCCGCATGCATTGAACAAGCTTTCTACCGCCAAAGGGGAATCTTATCAGTTGCGCTTACCAGATGGGACCATGGTTTGGCTGAATGCAGCTTCATCCATTAGTTACCCTGTGTCTTTTTCCAGCGCAATGTCTCGGGAAGTTGAGCTTGTGGGGGAAGCTTATTTTGAAGTTTCAAAAGACAAAAAACGTCCTTTTATTGTTAAAACGGTGCACCAGCAGATACGTGTTTTGGGAACGCATTTTAATGTAAATGCTTACACAGATGAGCCTGAACTGAAAACTACATTATTGGAAGGAAGTATAAAATTAAGTCTGGAAGGACTGAGTAGTGGTCGACAGGACCGTATACTAAAACCAGGTGAACAAGCCGCTTTAGCAGGAGCCCGGCTAAATGTTGCCAATGTAGATGTAGAGCAGGTAGTCGACTGGAAAAATGGAGATTTTGTATTTCAATCGGAGCCGTTGACATCCTTAATGAGACGCGTTTCCAGGTGGTACAATGTGCGGGTAATGTATGCTCCCGGAGTAGATAAAGAGGGTACATTTACAGGGAAAGTTTCCCGGAAAAAAAATGTTTCCGTATTGCTTAAGGCCTTACAGTCTGGCGGACTAAAATTTGAAGTGATAGGTAATACAATCATGGTAAAAAATCAATCAACATAAATAACCTAACCAAAACAGATGAAAAAACTATACAGAAACGATCCTTAAGCTCAGAGGAAATAAGCTGGAAATAATTGCCGGAAGTGTACCACCACTTCCGGCGGATGTTTAAGCTTATCCATTAAACCCGGATGTCCCGGGCAATCGCAAACAATTGATTAATGAACCAACTTGAGTTGCCCAAGATTTTTGACGTATTGGCAATTCAAGATTAAACAAGATGTAAATATATGATATTTTACACCAAAAGCCTATATGGGCCCAAGGCTCCTATGGCCAAATTTTTACATATCATAAACCCGGTTTTTAAGCGGATTTGTGAGGTAAATAATAACAAATGGACTATGCGAATTAAATTGATTATCGTATTGTTAACTTCCGCAATTCTACAGGTAAGCGCTACTACCTATGGACAGAATGTTACCTTAAAGCACGAACGTGCGAAATTGGCTACGGTATTGAATGAAATCAGAAAACAAACCGGTGTTGATTTTGTATTTAGCGATAAAATCATTGCCGGATCAAGACCTGTTAGCATCAATGTAGAGAATGTAAGTCTTGAAGTTGCATTAGAGGAATGTTTTAAAAATCAGCCTGTAACTTTTACGATCGACCAGAAAATGGTGACGATAGAAAAAAAGAAGGCTTCTTTTCTGTCTACTTTGGTTGATCGCCTTATGGTGGACAGATTGAGCGGGACGATTAGAGATGACGAAGGTAATCCCTTACCAGGGGCATCCATTGCCATCAAAGGCGCTGCTCGCCATGCAATAGCCGACAAAGATGGTAAATTTGCTTTGGATGGTGTGCAGAAAGGCGATGTTGTAGTGATTACTTACATAGGTTTCGTTCCACAGGAGATTGTGTGGAATGGGAACAGTCCGCTGAATGTAAAGATGGTGAGCACTGTTCAAGGCTTGGACGATGTAATGGTAGTTGCCTATGGTACAGCTAAAAAATCAACTTTTACTGGTTCTGTTGCAGTGATTGGTGGAGATAAGCTGTCGAAGGTTCCGGGTACCGGTTTTGCGGAAGCGTTACAGGGGATGGGTAGCGGTATCAATGTGGTGAATAATGAAGGAAATCCCGGAGGTGATACACGTATTCAGATCCGTGGAATTTCGTCTATGAGTGGAGCTTCTAATCCACTATATGTAGTTGATGGAATGCCTTATGATGGACAGTTGAATTCTATCTCACCAAGTGATATAGAGTCTATCTCTGTGTTAAAAGATGCTGCTGCATCTTCATTGTATGGCTCACGTGCAGCCAATGGTGTGGTGATGATAACCACCAAAAAAGGAAAATCTTCTACGCCGCAGATTAACCTGCGCGCAGCATGGGGAACTTCAGATAATGCAGTTAAAAATCCGGTTAAGGCTAACCCTTATGAGCAGTTGCTCAATACCTGGGAAGGTATGTTTAACGATCGGTATTACAAATACGGAATGACTAAAGCCGAGGCAGGTGACTGGGCTTCCGACAATGTGCTGGGTAAAATACTTAAAGCAGTAACTAATTCTGCTGGACAGTCTAGCTATGTATCTCCATTTAAGCACATCACTGAAGATTATGTGTTACATGATGGAAATGGCAAGCCTTATATCAATCCTAAATTGGAAATGGTATGGGATCCGTCAGATTACGATATTTACGGTGCTTTGTATTCACGTAAATTGCGTCAGGATTACGGAGTAGACGTGAGTGGAACCAGTAGCAGTGGTAAAACGAATTATTTGTTTTCCGGTTCATATCTTAACGATGGTGGTTATGCCAGTAATCAATATTTTAAACGCTATACCTTAAGGGCAAATGTTACTACTCAGGTTACTGATTGGTTGCAACTTGGGGGTAATATGGCTTATACGAGTTCAAAACAAAATACCTCTGGGTCAATGCGTGCCCAAACGTTTAGCACAACAATGTCTTCGCCATGGTTAAGGAATATTGACAATACAGATTGGATCTACTCTGAAAAAACAGGCAAGCGTATGTTCGACTATGGTTCGTATGTAAATAATTTCTTCGGAATTCATGCTTTAAACAATGGCGGTGATTATTGGAATAATCCTAATGACGAGGATTTTAATAATAATCAGAGGAATATGATTTCTACCCGTTATTTCGCCAACGTATCATTACCATTTGACCTAAACTTTAGGAGTAGTATCGGGATAGATAACAATAGTACAAAGGAATTCCTTTATGGATCTGCTGTACATGGCTCAGGCCAGATGGCGCCTTACGGTCTTTCCGTACTAACTGCTGGTGGTAATGCTACCCGCACCAATACTGATATTACCTCTTTAACATGGAACAACCTGTTGACCTGGGAGAAAAAGATAGGTGACCACAGTCTGAGTGCATTGGCAGGACATGAGATGTATAATTATGATTTCTTGTACAATACTTCATACGGAGAAGGAATTATGCAGATTGGCCAGTATGAATTGGGTTCAACTACCAAAGGCTGGACAGCTGATTCTCGTAAAGACCGTTATTCCCTGCTTTCTTTTTTTGGTAAACTGGATTACAATTACCAAGGCAAGTACTACCTTTCCGGCTCCGTTAGGAGAGATGGTTCTTCCAGGTTTCATCCCGATAATCGTTGGGGGAATTTCCTCTCTGCAGGTGCTTCATGGAGAATTTCTAATGAAGATTTTCTGAAAGATGTTAGCTGGGTTAATAACCTTTCACTCCGGGGAAGTTATGGTTCAACGGGAAATGATAAATTGTTTAAAAGAGATGGTGATGGAAGTATCGGGGATGAAATATTGTATGGGTACCAGGGCGTATTTGAGTCTGATCCATTATATGGAGATGCTGGGCTCAGACAATTCGCTTATGCAACACCTGATTTGAAATGGGAGAGCAACGAGCAGCTGAATGTTGGGTTTGATTTTACCATTTTTAAAGGTATCAATGGTTCGGTAGAATATTATACGAGAAAATCTTCAGATCTATTGTATTACAAGCTGTTTCCATTGTCGGGACAGGCTGGTTCTGCAAATGGAGTAAACACCAACCTGGGTAATATTCGTAACAGCGGTTTTGAAGTTTCTCTTGGTGCCGATCTGATTAACAATAGGACTTTTAACTGGAGAATTGACGGGAATATTTCTACGCTAAAAAATGAAGTCACTTATCTTCCGGGAGGTTCATTTACCTTCGCTAATCGTGCTGCAACTTATAAAATGGAGGAAGGCCGTTCGGTGTATGAATTCTACATGTTGAAAAATGCGGGTGTTAATCCGGATAACGGAAATATGCGTTACTGGATTCGTGATGGAGCAGGAGGCTGGAAAACAACTGAAAATTACGATGCTGATGTAACTACAAACGATTACCAATATATTGGTTCAGCACTTCCTAAAGCATATGGATCCGTAACAAATACCTTCGCTTATAAAGGGCTTGATTTTTCATTTATGTTCTATTATTCCCTGGGTGCTAAAATGTTCGACTTTGGGTATGTAGAGCGTTCTACGCTGCGTGGTGGTGTGGGTGTGATTCAGGATTTGGTACAGGATCGCTGGAAAAACCCGGGAGATAATGCTTTGCTTCCTAGATGGTCTGACGACAGTTATGTGAGTACTAGAAGATCTACTGATTTTTATGTGTTTACCAATAACTTTGTACGTCTCAGAAACCTTACGCTGGGCTATACACTACCTAAGGAAATAACAAAAAAGCTTGGTGTTTCTAGTGCTAGAATTTACCTGACCGGAAATAACCTGTTGACATTCGGATCTGCGAAAGATCGCTATTCAGATCCGGAAACCGGGGTATTGGGGAATAACTATAATGGTAACACCGATACGGATAATGGTGTTCAAGGTTCAAGAAGGATTTATATGGGCGGCCTTCAGGTCTCATTTTAATTATAAAAGCTACAAAGATGAAATATATATATAAAATATTCGTGTTCATGGCGGCATCTCTTCTGCTGATGGGATCTGCCGGTTGTAAAAAATTTCTGACCACAGATTCATCCACTGCAACTTCGGATGGGTCGGTGCTTAAGAGTGTTAGTCAGCTAAATATGGTGCTGACTTCAGCTTATAGAAAACTTTATTTCAATAATGATGGAGCGGATCGGGTATACTCCGGCTTAGCAGGTTTGCAGATGTATGTGGACCTCGGAGGAGCGGATATTCTTTGTCATACCAATATGGCAGGTAACCAGTATATCGCTTACAATTATGAGCCTACAAGAACACAGATTACGGGAAATTCAGATGCGATCTGGACAATGATGTATAAGATTATTAATCAGGTGAATACCATCATAGATGCGCTGCCTGCTGCTGATGGGAGTACGGAATTGAAACAACAGATCCTGGGGCAGGCCAAAGCTATCCGTGGAATATGTTATTTTCACCTGATCCAAAACTACCAGCAAACCTATATGCTGGCTAAAAATAAGCCTGGAGTGCTATTAAGGTTATCGTCGTCGGACAAGCCTAGTATGGCGCGTTCTTCTGTTGAAGCTTGCTATGCTCAGATTTTGACAGACCTTAAAGATGCAAAAGGCTTATTGGCGGGTTTTCAACGTCAAAATAAATGGACCATTGATAAGAACGTGGTATCCGGACAACTCGCCAGAGTTTATTTGGTGATGAATGATTGGCCCAACGCACTTGCCGAAGCTACTACAGTCTATACAGCCTATAATCAACTGATGACTAAGGAACAATATAGGGCAGGCTTTGATAAAGTGATTACAAATGGGTATGCAGAGGTATTATGGGCTATGAAGTATACTGATGTAGATCAGATCGGCGGAAGTACACAGTACAATTTCTGGTATAACCAGGACGAAAGTTATGGAGAAGGTTTTACCGATGGGCCTATTTACGCTTTCCTGAGTTTCTTTGCGGATGGAAAGTATGAGCAGTTGTTTGAAAAAACAGAAGACAGGTATCAGTTTTGGAAACGTACAAAGAATGCTTCAAAAGAGTGGTCTACAAAATGGGCTTATAATAAATACAAGCATTATGGCGATGCCAATGGAGCTGTACAGGGAAATACCCGTCCCGAAGTTTCGTTGATGCGTGGCTCAGAGATGTTATTGATTATGGCGGAAGCTTCTGCGCATTTGGGAAGTGCTGAGGCACTTACTTATTTAAATCGCCTGCAGCGTGCCAGAGGCGTTACAGCGATAACTACAGTGGCAGCTGGACAACCGCTATTGGATGCTATTTACATAGAAAGACGTAAGGAATTGCTTTGTGAAGGTGTTACAGGCTTTTATGACCTGTTACGTTTACAAAGACCTTTAATTCGTTATCAGGAAACTGCTACTTACGTGGAAGGGCATTACACCTGGGGTTGTAGTCAGCTAAACGGTTATGTTGCATCGGCAGCTCAGCCTATGGGTACCTTACCGTCTAACGATTATCGTTTCATTTGTCAGATTCCACAGTTGGAGATGGCTAACAATGAGGCATTGAAGCCGTCAGATCAGAATCCTTATTCAGGTAATTAATTTGGTTAATACTTAATATAGCGCAATAGAACTAATCATTCTAACTTTTTAACTGCCCGGTAATTCATTGCCGGGCAATTTTTATGTTTGCTTCAGGAACAAGTATGAAATTTAGAAGAAATCAAGGTTATTCTCTGTTAGTTATAAAGATGATTTTTAAAACGTTTTGCCAATAGGCCAGTAGCTTCATCAGGATTGATTTCTGCGACAACTAATCCGGTTTTTCCGTAAGTGGCATGAGCTACACAATTGCCATTTGGATCGATTATGGAACTTGCAGAATCCGGGTAGGTGGAAGCATAGTTTACACTGGCAAAGTAAATCGTGTTTTCCATAGCTCTCATCATCATTGCTTTCTCGTAATACGGATTATCTTTATCGCCCCAGTTATTGAGCAATTTTCCTTCTGTATTGCTACCAACAAAATGAGGGTGAAATACAATCTTAGCACCATTTTGTGCAGCCCATCTTACAGACTCAGGATATCTGAAGCCTTCGTGACATATAGTGATACCAAATTTTAGACCTTTAATTTCGAACAGCTGTCTTTCGGTGCCTGGAACCCAAATGTGATCTTCTGTAGGGTCCAACTGGTTTTTTGTTTGATAGCCTAAGATTTCCCCTGTGGCAGAGATAACATGAGCAATGTTGAGTAAGTGGCCGTTTGGTCCATGCCAATCCATTGGGACAATGATAGCTACATTGTTTTCTAAAGCTACCTGACAAACCTCATTCAATGCCCATTGTAATTTGTCCTGGTCACGGTCTGCCTTCTGATATCCCATTCCAGGGTAACCGGGCAAAAATGATTCAGGAAAACATATTATATCCGCAAGCTCCGTAGCTGCTTCTGCTACAAGTTTGCGAAACCAATACAAGCCATCGCTTAGTGATTTCGGAAATGGAGGTGAGGCAAGTGCTACTATCATTTGTGTAGATGTGTTTACGTCGGTACTTAAAACTGTCTACACTAAAGGTAATCGTTTTTTTATGTTTTGCGTATTGTTCATCATGAATTACATGCCTGTGTCTGTGGAAAACTGTTCGTTCCTACCCTGAGTTTACACTTACTTAAGTATTAACTTATACTTAATAGGGCATTACTAGGGCCTTAGTAGGGCTAGGGGGTAAAGCAAGGCCCTACTAACGCCCTACTAACACCCTAGTAATTTTGGACGCAGATACTCACGTGAATTAACTGTTAAGAAAAAATTTCACAAAAAAAGTGGCTTTGTCAATGCTTGTCTTATTCATGTTGAAGAATTATTGTTATAGCATAGTTGTGGTACGCTAATGTGTTTAGTCCTAATGAATTGAATCTTAAATACTGCCGAGGTGTATTTAAGTATTCCAGAACATTAGAAAAACATTGTTTTTTGAAAACGATAATATTAAATTTGATTGACATTGTACTCTAAATTACTTCATGCCAAAACTCAAACTCAGTGTGCTTAGTGGTCAATTCTTAAAAAAGGATAATTTTTGGGTTGAGTTAATAGGCAGCCGATCAATGTTCTCATTAGAAAGTAGAATATTTCATTCAATTGTTATTGGTTTGATTTTTCTGGCTTGTATTTATGTCCCTTACAATATGTACGCAGGATTGTATATCGGTGCCATTTCTGGTTTGATACTTAGTTCGATCTTTTCCTATCAGTACTATTGTTCCAGGTTTCTTGGTAGAAAACACAGTAGTACAATATTTGCGCTGTCAGGATTAGTGATTTTTGGAATTAATTATTTTTCTAACTCCGGGATTCATGGCTCTACAGATCTTATCTGGCCAGTTCACCTGTTATTGGTGCTTGCCATTTCGCCTTACCATCAGCATATCAGGTGGTTGATCATGTATCTGGCATTTTTTTTAATGTTGCATGTTGTTGAGTATTATTATCCAGATTTGGTGCAATATCCATTTGGCGCCGGCAGGGGACAGTTTATTGACCGGGTGACTGCGTTTCCAATGCCTGTATTTGCCGTTTTTATTATCATCAGATATCTTAGGAGAAGTTATGATAAAGAACGTCAAATCACAGAGAGAAAGACTTTAGCAGTTGAAAAAAGTAAGGAGCAAATTTTGTTGCAAAAAGAACAACTGGAACAAAGCAATATGGAAAAGAATAAGCTAATGTCTATCATATCGCACGACCTCCGGACGCCGCTTATGAACATACAAAGTTATCTTGAGCTATTGAATGCAAATGAACTGGATAGCTCAGATCGGCCTGTATTAGAAAAAGCTTTACTTAATTCTACCAATAATGCAATGGAAATGCTTTCCAATTTATTGAATTGGTCAAAATCGCAAATGGAGGGGCCTAATGTGAATGTGGTGCAGGTAAATCTCCTTACAGTGTTACAAGGTACGTTGGAAATGGAGAAAGCATATGCCTTGAAAAAAGATATTTCATTAAACTATTGCGTTTCGCCTGAATTGATGGTGATAGCTGATGTGGATATGCTTCAGCTGGTAGTACGCAACCTGATTAGTAATGCTGTGAAATTTACTCCGCGGGGAGGATTAATTCGTATAGAAGCTGAGGTAATACTAGATCAGTGCAAAATAACAGTTAGCGATAATGGAAAAGGTATTCCTGAAGACAAACAGAAAAAGGTTTTTTCTATTAAATCTGAACCTTCATATGGTACGGATAATGAAAAAGGCGTGGGCTTGGGGCTGTTACTGTGTAAAGAGTTTATTGAACGACAAGGCGGTAGTATAGATTTTGAAAGTAAGCCTGGGCTAGGTTCCAGCTTTTTCATTTTCGTTCCAATGATATCAAAAAAATATGAATAGAGTCTGCGACCCTATTCATCTCTATCTAATACATGTTTAATTTTATTTGCATTCTCCATTAACTCAGTAAGGTATGCCCAGTTTTCTTTTTCAATACAGGATTTGAATTTCCTAAGCTGAGTAATATGTTCGTTTAATACATCGAGCACATTTTCTTTGTTCTGTTTAAAAATGGGCATCCACATTGCAGGACTACTTTTCGCCAGCCTTACTGTACTTTCGAAACCCGCACTGGCTAGTTCGAATATGGCATTTTCTTCTCTCTCTTTTTCCAGTACAGTGTTCGCCAAAGCAAAGGAAGTAATGTGGGAAATGTGGCTGACATAAGCCACGTGTACGTCATGATCTTTTCCTTCCATATACACGTTGTACATGCCTAGTAAGGTGTATAATTGCTCAACTGTTGCCAAAGCATCTTTATCGCTTTCTGTCGCATTGCATATGACGTTAGCCCGCCCGGTGAAGGCTTGATCAGTTGCAGCTTCAGGTCCACTGAATTCTGTTCCCCACATTGGGTGTGTAGCGATATATCTTCCTCTGTTGGTGTGACCTTTTACTGCATCTAAAAGCGACATTTTTGTGGAACCGGTATCCAACACAATCTGATGTTTTATCTGGTCAAGTACAAGTGGTAATAATGCCGTACAAACACTCACCGGTGCACTTAGGATAATCAGGTCGCTATTGGCTATTGCGCCGTTCAAATCGGTTATTTCATCTACAATTCCAAGTTCCAGCGCCTTTTGTGTATGTGTCTCCTGGTTGTCTACACCGTATACTTTTGTGGCAAAGCCTTTTTGTTTTAACATTAAAGCCATGGAACCACCAATTAGTCCGAGGCCGACTACTGCTATATTCATTATTTAATTTGATTATATAAGCGTTAAATTATTTGCTGATTCGGGTGATTGCCTGTTCAAATCTGGATAGGTCGCCACAAAGACTGATCCTGATATGTCGATTGCCCTGACTGCCAAATATACCACCCGGGGTTAGGAAAACGTTTGCTCCATAAAGAATCTCGTCGCTAAGGACATAGGCGTCTTCATAGTGGTCTGGAATTTTTGCCCAGACGAATAAACCAACCTGTGTAAGCTCGTATCTGCAATTAAGCAGATCTAAGATCTGGTATACTTTTGCTCTTCTTTCTGCATAGATACTGTTGATATCGCTATACCAGTCAGCACCCAGGCTTAAGGCTTTTACTGCTGCCAGTTGTAGTGGCATAAACATACCACTATCCATGTTACTTTTGAATCTCAACACTTCTTCAATTCGTTCTTTTGAGCCGCAAAGCATACCAATCCGCCAACCGGCCATGTTATGCGATTTGCTCAATGAATTTAGTTCTAAGGCGATTTCTTTAGCACCGGGCACAGACATGAGACTTACAGGATTGTCATTTAGAATAAAGCTATACGGATTGTCATGCACCAGCAAGATCTGATGCGCTTTTGCGAAACTTACCAGGTTTTCAAACAATCCGGCACTAACCTGTTGTCCTGTGGGCATATGGGGGTAGTTGACAAACATCAACTTAACCTTGCTTAGATCTGTTGCAGCTAGTGCTTCCAGATCAGGATACCAGTTTTTTTCTTCTTGCAAAAGATAGTTTACAGGCTTTCCACCTGCCAGTTTAACCGCACTACCATAGGTAGGATATCCCGGATCAGGAATTAAAGCTTCATCGCCCTCGTTCAGGTAGGTCATACAGATATGCATGATACCTTCTTTTGAGCCAAGTAGCGGTAATACTTCTGTATCGGGATCAAGCGTTACCTGGTACCATTGTTTATACCAATCTGCAAAAGCTTGTCTTAATGCAGGTATCCCTTTGTATCCCTGATAACCATGTACAGTTGGTTTGGCAGCTTCTTCTTGTAATGTTCTGATCACATCGGGATGAGGTGGAAGATCCGGACTACCAATACCTAAGTTGATGATATTTTTACCTTCTTTATTCAGGGATTCAATTTCCCTTAGTTTTTGGGAGAAGTAGTACTCGCTAATACCCTCCAGTCTTTTTGCAATCATTATTGAACGTTTTTATCAAGACTTGCTTGTTTTCACTATACAGCATTTCGGGTAAGTATAAGTTCATTTATCTTGTCTAAAAAATAGATACTTATTGGTTTGAATATTACAAGTAACATAAATTAGCAAATTCAAGAAAGTTGAATATAATCCCCGATAATTTTAAATCAGCCTAAAGTAACAATTTTTATAATAATGTTTAACTTTTGAGTAATCTTTAGAATAATTATCAGAGAGAAAGACAAATTTTTATCATTCTGTTGAAACAGGTGATATATTGCTAAATTATTTATAATATTGATTTCCTGTAATTCGATCAAAAAGGGTAACTAAATAATGGCAGTTAAACCACTGGAAAATGAAGACTATGTGCTAAAAAAAATAGCAGAAGGAGATGAACGTTCATTTGCCGAATTATTTCATTGGTATTCGAAACCCCTTGCTGAATTTGTCTATAAATTAACAGATTCAATGGATTTGACGGAAGAGATAATTCAGGACTCCTTCATAAAGATCTGGTTAAGGAGGGAAACGCTGACTGACATTAAGAATTTTAGTGGTTATCTATATATATTATGTAGAAATGAAACTTTGCTGGTACTTAAAAAGATCGCTGCGAAGCATGTTTCTCATGCTGCATTTGAAAAAGAGGTTATAAATGAATTGGAATTAGAAGAATTAGCTAATCCTGCTGATGAATATCGGAAGCTTATAGAGATTGCAGTTAATAAATTACCTGAACAACAGCAAAAAGTTTATAAAATGAGCAGATACGAAAGATTAAAGCATGAAGAAATTGCAAAAGCTTTAAACTTGTCTCCCGAAACGGTTAAAAAGCACATTCAACTTGCAGTACAGTTTATTAGAAAAGATGTAAGCGGTGGGGCTGATCTTAGTATTATTCTGATCCTGACCAGCACGGTAATCTTACATTAAAAAAAATATTTTAATTTCATTACCCCTCTTTTACTCCGTTTTAACTCTTTAGTATAGAAGCGGCTGATTTTCTTTAGCCATATTCAATAAATTATGACAGAAGACCGATTTTCCTATTTATTTGAACAGCATTTCATTAAGAAAGCCAGCAATGCAGAAATGGAAGAATTTATGCATTTTATAGATTCTGGTAATTTTGACGGCCAGCTTGAAGTGTTGATTGATCAGTATTATGGAAATTTTAAACCACAGCAAAGCCCTTTTTCTCTAGCACTTGAAAATAAGATATTGAATGTAGTATTGAATGCAAGGCCGGCACTTAAGGAAATTAAAGTTGTTGTTCGGAAAAAGTTATGGGCCAATATCTCCGTCGCAGCAAGCATTGTACTTTGTTTAGGAACTGCTTTTTATTTTTATAAGATCAATGCCTATAAAAAAGAACAAGAGTTGGCAGCGAATTTCATTGGTCCGGGAGCAAGCAAAGCACGGTTAGTTTTAGGGAATGGAAAAGTGATACTGCTGGATACCCTAAAAAATGGAATGCAGGCTTTTGAAGAAGGAGTTGAGGTTACTAAAACAAAAGACGGGCAACTGATCTATAATGTTAGTGCTCAGGATAAAGGTGAAAAGAGTGCAATAAATACGATCGAGACGCCTAGGGGGGGGCAGTTTCAGGTGAGCCTTCCGGATGGTACCAAAGTGTGGTTAAATGCTGCTACTACTCTCAAATATGCAAATGCCTTTAAAGATAAAAGAAGAGAAGTGATGTTAAGTGGCGAAGCTTACTTTGAAGTTGCGCATCGTGAAAATCAGCCTTTTGTTGTACATACAGATAAACAAGAGGTAGAGGTTCTGGGTACGCATTTTAATATAAATGCCTATAATGATGAGGAAACTCAGGTTACTACATTACTTGAAGGCCGGGTAAAAACAACAAGTAAATCAAATGTCTTATTATTGAAACCTGGTGAGCAGGCTGTTTTAAACCTAAACAATAACCAGTTAAAAATGAATAATGCAGATCTGGAAAGTATTATGGCCTGGAAAAACGGAGATTTTATTTTTAAAGATGAAGATCTGGCCAGTGTGATGAAAAAAGTAGAACGGTGGTATGACGTGGATGTTGTTTTTCAGGATGTTGATCCGAAATCCATCAAATTGGGTGGCTGGGTATCACGTGGGAAAAATATTTCAACAGTGATTAAAATTATTGAACCAATTGCGGATATACATATTAAAATCGAAGGAAGGAGGATAACTGTGATGAAGTAACTCTACTTTACACAGGGAATCTGAATAAATCAGGAGTGCGACTAACACTCCTGAAATCCGTTGGATCATCCCTGATTACTTATTTATGCGAACAAACAACTAAACCGATAACCCAAACAACTCAAATGTATGAATTTTAGTAGTAATTTCTCATGCGGAATAAATTCCGGCATGAAGAAATTGAGTATATGCCCGGACGTGAAGCTGAACCGGCTCGGTCTTTCTTTAAGGCGAAAAATAATTATGCGTATTAAACTCATTTTTTTTATTGCATTGAGCACCTTATTACAGGTGAGTGCCAATAGTTTTGGCCAGAAAATTACCATCAACCAAACCAATATCAGCTTAGAAAAGGCTTTAAAATTAATTCGTCAGCAAAGTAATTATGATGTTTTATTTGAAGCGAATGTGATCAGGAAACAATCCGGTATAAACATTCATGTGAATAATGGTACACTTGCAGATGCACTTAGGCAGTGCTTAACAGGTACGGGCTTTACTTATAAGATTGAGGAAAAAACGATTTTAATTAAAGAAAAATCTATCATAGAAGAACTTGGCGAAAAAATCGCCAACCAGTTTCAGGACAATAGAGTACGGGGACTGGTTACATCGATTAATAGCCTCGAAGGACTTCCGGGTGCGACAGTAATGGTTAAGCGGACTAAAAAAGCTGTCTATACTGATTCTTATGGTCGTTTTGAAATCAAAGATGTGTTACCAAAAGATACGCTGGTTTGTAGTTTTATTGGTTATGTAACAAAATATTATCCGGTAGGAAAAGAAAGGGAGTTTTTTATTAGAATGGAAGAGACCACCAATGCGCTTGACGTTGTAGTGGTACAAGCATACGGAAAAACCACGAAGCGTTTAGCTACAGGGAATATTGTTAGTGTTACTGCTGATGATATCGAAAAACAGACAATTTCAAATCCGTTGCTTGCCCTTCAGGGCCTGGTGCCCGGACTTGAAATTAAAGCTCAGAATGGCAACCAGCTTAGTGTACCAAAAGTAGAACTTAGGGGACGAAGTGCCATCAATTCTAATTTTACTTCGGAGCCTTTGTACATCGTGGATGGTGTACCATTGACCGTATTGGGCAATAGATTCACAGGCGCAGGTACCAGTAATCAAGGTGCGATTTCTTCGGGCCTCGATCAAAATATGCTCGCTGGTGGAATTAGCCCACTGTATAATATAAATCCGGCCGATATTGCATCGATTGAAGTATTGAAAGATGCAGACGCTACAGCTATTTATGGTAGCAGGGGAGGAAACGGTGTAATTTTAATTACAACAAAAAAGGGACATGTAGGTAAAACTAAATTTAGTGCCGGCTTAAAGCAGGGAGTACAGGTCGTGATTGCTAAATGGGACATGTTAAATACGGAACAATATTTAGAAATGAGACGTGAGGCTTTAAAAAATGATGGCATTACACCGACCGCTGCGAATGCACCTGAATTGATGGTTTATGATCAGAACAGATATACAGACTGGCAGGAGTATACATGGGGTAATACTGGAAAATGGACTGACTTTAACGCAGGTTTATCCGGTGGAGATGCCAATACAAATTTTAGAATATCAACGGGATTAAACAGTACGCGCGACATCACGACCTCAAGTGGAAAAAATCAGCGTCTGTCTTTTGCCTCTAATTTATCACATAAAAGTAAGAACCAGCGTTTTGATTTGAATCTTTCGGCTCAGTTTTCGGCTGCTAATAGTAATGTACGTGGCCTTTTGGGTAATATTGCAAGACTTGCTCCAAATGCTCCTGATGTTTACAAAGAAAATGGTGAGCTCAACTTTGATGCATGGAAAACTGACATGCAGGAATTTACAAGTATGAAAAAATCTTCGGATTTGAAAACAAACCTGTTAAATGCCGGATTAAATTTAGGCTATACAGCTTTAAAGAATTTATCATTTAGATTGAATCTTGGTTACAATAGCAGTGGTTCAGAAGTCCGGTTAACCACTCCGCTTTCTTCATTTGGACCACTGGCCGTAAATCCTACCTCTTATATAAATTGGGGTACTACGGCCGCTAAAAATATCATTGTTGAACCACAGGTGGAGTACAATGCGTTTATCGGAAAAGGAAGTCTTAATGTTTTGACCGGCGCTACCGTACAACATAATTCAACCACCTCCATTAGCATACGGGCCAGAGGTTTTCTTTCAGATGACCAGTTGACCAGCATGAATTCTGCAGCAGAATTTAACAGTGAAGAGAAAATAAGACAATACAAATATGCCGGTATCTTTGCAAGATTAAGTTACAATTGGGAGAATAAATATATTTTGAATTTAAATGCCAGAAGAGACGGGAGTAGTCGCTTTGGGGCTGCCAATCGTTTCGGAAATTTCGGCTCCATCGGAGCAAGTTGGATTGCATCTGAAGAATCATGGCTAAAAGACAGGTTGCCAAAGGCCATTAGTTTCATCAAATTTCGAGGTAGTTATGGTATTCTGGGAAGTGATGGTGTAGGAGATTACCAGTATTTAACCCAGTGGGGAAGTGAAAGCCCTTCTGGTAAGCTTTATCCGTACGAAGGAGTGAGCCCGGTAATACCACAAATACAACCCAATGCAGATTTTCGCTGGCAACGCAATTCGAAATCGGAACTGGCCATGGAACTGGCATTTTTTAAAGACCTGGTAAGCTTGGACGTTGTATGGTACAGCAATTACTGCGATAATCAATTGCTGAATTTCCCTATACCAAGTTATAGCGGTTTTTCTACAGTAGTTTTAAATTCTCCTGCAGAAGTAAGAAACAGTGGTTTAGAGTTGAGCTTATCAGCGAGGGTCGTAAATACAAAAACAATCGGATGGACTACTTCAATTAACTTCTCGAAGAATAAAAATATACTGGTAGGTTATCCAAGATTGGAAGAGTCGCCATATTATTCAGCTTATAAAATCGGACAATCGTTAAATAATACTTATGTATTTAAAAATACAGGTGTCGACCCCCAAACGGGAAATTACACTTATTATGACTACAATGGTGATGGCGAAATTAAATACTTAAATAATGTGCCCGTGGGTACAATGGGAGACGATCGGGGATTGGCAATCAATACTGCACCAGATTTTTTTGGAGGATGGTCAAATTCCTTCAGGTTTAATAAATTTATGCTGTCTGCAAGATTTTACTATGTAAAACAAAAAGGTAGAATGAGTTTCGGCTCTTCTGGTAACTCAAATTCAAGCTTGTATCAATATGAAAATAGCTGGCATAAGCCCGGTGACCAGGCGATATATTCAAAATATACAACCCAGGAAAATCAACTCAATAACTTTGCGGCTACATCAGATCTGATGTTTGTAGATGCAGATTTTTTCCGTCTGAGAGATCTTAACCTTGGTTATTCATTGCCAGCAGATAAATTGAAGTTTTTGGGAATAACATCGCTCTCATTGAATGTGAACGTTACCAATCTATTTGTCATTACCAATTATAAAGGAATGGATCCCGAGATACAGGAATTTGGTAATATGCCATCGTCGAGAACTTTGACTATGGGCTTTAATTGTAGTTTTTAAGATTATGAGAATCATGAAATTGAAATATAAATCTTTTGTTTACGTTGCCTGTATAACTGTTTTTTTGAGCACAGGTTGTAAGAAACTGGTAGAAATAGATGAACCAATAGATACCAAAACGAGTATCAAAGTTTTTAATACTGATGCCCAGGCTGACCAAACACTCGCTGGCATATACAGCCAGATGATCGGAGGCGACAGGACACTTAAAATGATGTTTGGAGGTGCAACAGTTTATGGTGGACTGGCTGCAGACGAGTTTAACGTGACAAATATTATAAATAGCCCGCTAGATTACGAAATATTTAAGAATCAGATTCTTGTGGATAATGATATTTTAGAATCGGTTTTGTGGCAACAGACTTACAAAGTCATTTATACTGCCAATGCTATTTTAGATGGGGAATCAGCATCGGTTTCGTCACAACTTACTCCAGCTAAACGTATTGAACTTAAGGCCTCGGCAAAATTCCTCAGGGCTTATGGTTTTTTTTACCTGACTAATTTCTATGGTGCAATCCCTCTACCGCTGACTAGTGATTATACACAAACCATCAGATTAAAAAGAGCAGAACCTGAACTGGTATACCAGCAGATTATACAGGACTTAACGGAGGCTTTGGCACTCTTTTCTGATCCCCGGGCTGCAGGATTTACGGCTAAAACCAGGGTGAACAAGTCAGCTGTAGAAGCTATGCTGGCCCGGTGCTATTTATATACAAAAGATTGGGCGAAATCTGAAAATCATGCAGATGCGGTGATTTCTACTACGGCGCTTCAGCTGGAAACTTTGCAAAATACTTTTGAGCCTAATAGTAAAGAAACCATTTTTCAGTTGTCTGTAAATCCATCAGTTAGCGTAGGTATGATTAGCGAGACAGAAAATTTGTCGCCACTTTATGCATTGTCTTTTCTTCCTCCTGCAGACCGCGATTTATTTTTAGATCCAGATTTTTATAAAGAGATTGAACTTATGGTACAACCTCGAATTGGTTTGCACGATGGACTGGTTAACGCTTTTGAAGCGGGAGACAATAGGAAAACCATCTGGGCCAATTACAATGGTACGCCAAATGTGGCGCCGTATTTTGGAAAACCGATGTATTTTGCGTTTAAATATCCAAACGATCCTGTTATAGAGCGGACCAATTATGTATTGATGAGGTTAGCAGAAATATATCTTATCCGAGCCGAGGCCAGGGCAATGCAAAATAAAATCGCTTTGGGAAAAGAAGATATTGATAAAATCAGAAAAAGGGCTGGATTGGGAAATACGCCAGCGGTAGATCAGGAAAGTTTGCTTGTCGCTGTCGCACAGGAGCGCAGAATAGAATTGTTTGCTGAATGGGGACATCGTTTTTTTGATCTTAAAAGAACTGGTAAAGCAATTTCAGTATTGTCTATAATTCCGGAAAAGAACGGCATTACTCTAAATCGGTTGTTATTCCCTATACCGCCGAATGAAATTTTGGCAAATTCTAATTTAACCCAAAATCCCGGCTACTAAGCAAATACACAAAAACATATAAAACAATGAAACCTTATTTATTAATGAAGGGAGGGAAGGCTTTGGCCTTACTTTCCCTGAGTGTGCTGCTCTCTGCATGCGAATATAGCCTTGAAGTACCTGAAGATCAGGAGCGTAAAACGCTGTTTGAGATTGACCATTCCAGGCAGAATCCAGGTATCAAAGGTTATACTTCATGTGGAATAGGTGCCGAAGAACCTGTGGAAGACACAAGTGATGGTATAAACACAAAAGAGATGCTGCAGATTCCATTACCTGATCTGGAAGCCGACGAAAAACTATTAAGCCGGCTGGAAAAGTTCAGACCATTGGCAGAAAAGTTTTTAGCGCAGTTATCCAAAGCCAAAAGTGATGGTGTGCTGCTTGATCTGAGAGCAGATAGAAAAAAATCGGGTTTCAGGGAGGATTATGTGTTGGAAAAAGAAGATGATTTTGCCTTACCAGTAATTATCCTATGGGATGAAGCTTCGGTTTTAAGAGCAGAAAAAATTAAAACTGAGCTCAGCAGTCTTCCGGAAATAAGCACCCGAAAAATAGAACAGAAAAACCTAAATATTAATCACGAAAAAAACACACAATGAAAATTAAGACATGCAGTAAGCTGCTATTGATTGGTTTAATGACTTTTACTTCCTTTTTTGCAACAGCACAAAAAAGAAAAAGTAAAAAATCTAAAATGGCACTGACCGATACGACTAAAGCGGTGGTAAGGCCAAAGATCAACCCAAATAAAAAAATTAAATCTTACGAAAGCGTAGTTAATAAGAGTTTTAACAGCAAAAAGGGGCTGTTTAGCGTACATCGTTATAGGGATACCATCTATTTTGAAATACCCGATAGTTTGTTAAAAAGAGACATTCTGGTTATCAATCGCCTTAAAAAGTCACCTGCTGGTTCAGGAATGTATGCCGGCGAAATGCTGGATGAGAACTTAATCAATTTTGAATTGGGACCAGATTCATCAATCAGGGTCCGGTTAAAATTAATTGTTGATGAAGCAGATCCAGGCAGCAACATCAGTAAGGCAGTAAGAGCAGCAACCCTTGACCCGATGATCGCTACATTTCCGATTAAAGCTTATGCTAAAGATTCCAGCAGTTATGTAATTGACATGTCTAAGTTTTTAACCGAAATGAATTTCATCAATAGCATAGGACCCTCAGCAGAAATATTGAAAAAGATTTCCGCCAGTCCGCTGAAAGATGTTGAGATAGAATCGGTACATGTTTATCCTTTGAACGTAGAACTTGCGCTGAGCAAAAATTTACCAGGTAAATCGGTTGTGGCGGGTGTATCGACCGCAAGTATAGAAACGAATACTTCATTTATTGTTTTACCTAAAGTGCCTATGCAAAGAAGGTATGCTGATAAAAGAGTTGGATATTTTTCAAGGTTCTTTAATGTTTTTGCCGACGATCAGCACCGTGCTGAATCTAAGTCGTTTATTTCCAGATGGCGTTTAGAACCAAAAGATGAAGACATAGAGAAATGGAAAAGAGGTGAATTGGTTGAAGCGAAAAAGCCGATTGTAATTTACATCGACCCGGCAACGCCAAAACAGTGGGTGCCGTTTCTGATTGACGGAATAAATGACTGGCAGGGAGCGTTTGAAAAAGCAGGTTTTAAAAATGCAATTGTTGGAAAAGCATGGCCGGAAAATGACAGCACAATGCAAATCGATGATGCCCGTTATTCTGTTTTAAATTACCTGCCCTCAAATATTCCAAATGCATATGGACCACATGTTGCTGATCCAAGAAGCGGAGAAATCATCCAAACGCATATTGGCTGGTACCATAACATTATGGACCTGCTCAACCGCTGGTACTTTACTCAGGCCAGTGCGGTAGATCCTCAGGCGAGGAAAGCTAAGTTCGATGGCAATTTAATGGGAGAGCTGATTCGTTTTGTATCCAGTCATGAAGTGGGGCACACTTTAGGCTTGCGTCATAATTTTGGTTCAAGCAGTAAAACTCCTGTGGATAGTTTGCGAAATTTAAACTATTTAAAGAAAAATGGTCATACCGCCAGTATCATGGATTATGCTCGTTTTAATTATGTAGCACAGCCGGAAGATCATATTCCTCAAAAGTATTTATTTCCAAGAGTGGGCGATTATGACGAATGGGCTATCGAATGGGGATATAAAAGTAGCTTTGCAGCCAACGCAGATGAAGACAATAAGATTGTTAAAGAATGGATAGTAAAGCGTGTTGGAGCAAATCCAAGGTTATGGTATGGTGATGGTGAAGGGATAGGCGGTGATCCACGTACACAAACAGAAGATCTGGGAGATAATGCGGCTAAGGCAAGCACCTACGGTATTAAAAACCTGAAAAGAATTGTGCCCAATTTAAAAACCTGGTCATACGAAAAAGGTGGTACTTATGAAAACCTGCTTATATATCACACAGAAATCATCACGCAATACAACCGGTATTTAGGTCATGTGATGAAAAATGTAGGTGCTTTCCATAGAACCGTTAGGAACGAAGATGAAAAATTACCTGCATTTAATGCTGTGCCCAGAAAATTACAACTTGAAGCAATGGCATTTTTCGACAGAGAAGTATTTACAACTCCTTTGTGGCTGATTAATTCGGGCATGGAAAAATACGATATGGATCCTGCTTATTTGCCTAAAGATAACCCTACAGGCAGACATACAGTAGAGAATTTACAAATCAGGACTTTAAATACTTTGCTGAAGGACGGAATGTTGCAGCAGATTGAGAAAAATGCAAAACGATTTGGAAAAGGAACTTACTCGCTGGATGACCACATGAATGCATTGCGCAGAAGCATCTGGAAAGATTTAAACGCAGGTCAGATAAAAATGGATAGCTACCGTAGAAACCTGCAAAAGAGTTACGTTGGGGCACTGATAGAGATTGTTACTTTCAAAAACGTTGAAACTGCCGAGACAGATGTACCATCTATCATAAAAGCTGAGTTGAAAAATCTGCGTGTTAAGATTCAGAATTCGATTCCAAAAACAAATGACAAACTTACAAAATATCATTTAATAGATTTGAAGGAGCGAATTGACAAGGCGCTTTATATTAAAGGCTAAAAAGTTCTCACCTACACAACAGTTAACCGCACAGCCTCCTCACTAATTTTAGTCTGGAGGCTGTTTTTTAATGATCATTTTAATTTCTTTTACAATGCTTAGAAAGACGACAATTATGTTTGCCGGTCTTATGGTTTCCTATTTTTTAAGCTATGGACAAACCGTGTTATCCGGAGTAGTGAAGTCTTCAGACGGACTACCGATGCCCGGTGTGAGTATTAAACTAATAAGGTCGAATTTTGGCACTTCAACAGATTCAATCGGACGGTTCAGGTTCGTTACCAATCTATCGGGGAATTACCTGCTAAAAGTCTCTGCAATTGGTTACCAAACCGATAGTTTACGTTTACCGATCAAAGGGGACAGTCTCCGGGTAAATTTCATGTTAAAGGAAGATAACCAAAACCTGATTGGTATTCAGGTTTTGAATAAGCGAAATTTGACTGAGGTTAACCACAACTATACACTTGGTCCAATCGCATTGGTTTTGACTGCTGGTGCGGCAGCAGATGTGACTGCTGCTTTACAAACTTTTCCGGGGGCAGCTCCTGCAGGAAATGAAACAGGTTTTTTTGTACGTGGAGGTGCTGCTGCCGAAACTGTTGTGTTGTTTGATGGCATGCTTGTGAAAAATGCTTTTGGCAGTCGCTTACCGGATCTGGCCAACAGAAGCAGGTTTTCAGCTTTTATTTTTGATAAAACAGCTTTCACTGCTAACGGATATGGTGCAAGCAACGGCCAGGCCTTATCTTCAATTCTAACGATGGATACCAGGGGAGTAGCCAATAAATCTTCGACTGAGTTTTCGGTAGTTAGCCTGGGGGTAGGAGCCGCACATACGCATCGTTTTAAGAACAGTTCTTTAACGCTGGGCGGGAATTATTATAACTTTTCTCCGTATAATAAAATAGTCCCTCAATATACAGATTGGGATAAAGACCCTGAACAAAAACAGTTCTCGCTTCATTATAAATTAAAAACTTCGGGAACAGGAATGTTCAAGGTTTTTGCTGATTATAGTGATACCCAACTTTCATTCAACATTGATAATCCAAATTCTGTCTTAAAAGATTTGCTTTACAACAAGAATAAAAATCTATATGTAAATACCAATTATCAGGATTATGTAAGTGGAAATTGGAAGCTATTTGCTGGGATATCTTATAATAAAACCCTGGAGTCGGGAAAGGTTAATACGGATACTTATTACCAGACTGATGAAGTGTGGCATCAAAAAATGTCCTTTACGAGGAAGTTTAGAGGGAGTTCAGTGTTAAATATCGGAGCCGAATTGTTTGAGAATTCGAGAAACGAAGGCTATGCCGGGCTATCAAGAAAATACAGTGATGTGCTGGCAGCAGGTTTTGCAGAGTCGGAGATCTATTTTATGGATCAGCTTAACTTAAAATCAGGCCTTAGACTGGAGTCCTCCTCTCATCTCGATAAAATGAATCTGTCACCTCGTACGGCTTTATATTTTCAGGCTGATCAGGAAAATAAGTTTGTAGCCTCCTACGGTATGTACTACCAAAAACCAGATGATAGTTTTTTAACACAAACATCCGCACTGAATTATGAGAAGTCTATACAGTATGCCCTGGAATATGAATTGAAACTGCAGTTTCGGATTCTGAAAATATCGGCTTATGTGAAAGATTATCAGCATCTCGTGAAAATTAAAACTCCGGTTTTTTCAGGTTTTCAGGCTTATGGACCGCCGCTTGAGATTTATGAATTTAATAACAACGGTGAAGGATTTGCAAGAGGCTTTGATTTGTATTGGAAAGATAAGCAGAGTGTCGAACTACTGGAATACTATGTTTCTTATTCTTATCTTGATACTAAAAGAGATTATATTGATTTTCAAACCTTAGCCAGGCCTGCCTTTGCACCTAAACATACGTTAAACCTTGTTGCAATGAGGACTGCAGCCAACGCTCGCTGGCAATTTTCGGGAACTTATACTTATAGTAGTGGAAGGAGTTACTATAACCCTTTAAATCCTGTATTCATGGGGGATAGAACTCAGCACAATCACAATTTAAGTTTAGGGATTACACATTTGCCACGTTGGATTAAGGGGTTTTCTGCTTTTAATCTTAATGTCAATAATGTACTGGGATTAAAGAATGTATATGGGTATCGATATGCTTATGACGGAAGTCGAAGTACGCAAATTTTGCCTCCCGCAAAACGAAGTTTTTTATTAAGTTTTTTAATAAATCTGGATGGTGATGATTTTAATCATTAACGGGATTTTATGATATAAAAAAATGGGTTATGAGGTTTGCAAATGAATTTGCTGAAATTTGTATTATATTTGATTGAGCGATAAAAATCGTATTTACACACACTTATGCCTAAAATCCTTCCTGATATAGAGAAAGAACTGCTTTTAAAGTTGAGGTCTGGAGATCAGAAGGCATTTAATGTCTTGTATCAGGCGTATGAAAGAAAGGTTTACTATAACCTGAAAAAGCTTGTGCATATTCCCGAAATTGCCGGAGAACTTCATCAGGATGTTTTTCTTAAAGTTTGGAATAAAAGAGCGTATCTGGATCCGGATATGCCATTTGAAGGCTTTTTAGTCACTATTGCCCGAAATTGTGCGATCGATTTTTATCGGAAAGCTGCAAGAGATAAGCTGCTGACAGAACAGCTGGCTTTGCTCATGACTGAATTTCATGATCCCATTTCTGAGATTATAGCCTTAAAAGAAACGAATAAGGTATTGGAAATGGCGATTAGTAAACTTCCTCCCCAGAGAGGTCTCGTATTCAGACGAATTAAAATGGAAAACCAAAGCTATGAAAATACAGCCAGGCATTTTGGTGTTTCGATAGGTACAATTAAAGATCATATGGCTAAGGCATTGCAATTTGTGCGTGCTGAAATCAGTAATTCTAAACTAATATTGTTACCCGCTTTTATCATTAGCGCATTGGTTCATATGATATGGAGATAGTTTTTATAGCTTTATACAAGGCTTTTTGTTGAGCTAAAAAAAATAAAAATTAGAGCATAGACTTTTCTTTTTTGCAGCGTATAGTAGTATAGAGTTAAGCCAATACTATGCAGGATTTAAAACTATTATATCAAAAATTCTTATCGCGCCAATGTAGTCCCGAGGAAATTAGCTACCTGATGGATCATTTCCAATTAAAGGGAGCGGAAACTGAGTTAAATGATATGATCCTTGCTCAATTGGAATCGGAGGATTATGGTGAGCAGGATAATGAAGAAGTTAACCATGTGCTGAATAACAACCGCGAATTGATCAATAGCAAGATTAATGAAGACCTTCCTGTTAAAAAGGTCTATTCATGGCACATTTACCTTAGGGTGGCGGCTGTTCTTGGCCTAATCACTGCATGCTCCTGGTATTTCTTTAGCTTTAATGCTGATCAGCAGCTTTTAGGCAATACGATCCTGGCTTCGGGTGATGTTGGTCCTGGAAGCAATAAGGCAAGGCTTACCCTAAGTAATGGCGAGTCTATTGATCTTGAAAATGCAAGCGAAGGTTTGGTTGTTAATAAAAACGGCACAAGCTATGCTAAAATTATAGGAGGAAAACTGACTTGTCTGTTGCAGTCATCCGGAAAAAGTGATACAGCATATAATTCAATTACAACTCCAAAGGGGGGCATTTATCAATTGGTTACCCCCGATGGGAGTAAGATATGGTTGAACGCTTCCTCTGAACTTAAATTCCCTACAAATTTTGGTGATAGTAGGCGTGTAGTAGAGCTTAAGGGCGAGGCTTATTTTGAAGTGTCTAAAGATGAACGCCGCCCGTTTGTGGTAAAAACCGCCGGTCAGGAAACAGAAGTTTTAGGAACTCATTTTAATATCAATAGCTACACTGATGAGGTTGCCACAACCACTACCTTATTTGAAGGGGCTGTTCGGGTACATGATGTAAATAGTACCAAGCATGTGCTGCTCAGCCCGGGACAGCAATCCGTTTTAAAAGATCAGCAGCTTACAGTACAGAAGGCAGATGAATCTGCAGCACTGGACTGGATGAATGGAAAGATTGTTTTTAAAAATGAAAAGCTTAAAAACATCATGCGTAAAGTTTCCAGGTGGTATGGCGTTGATGTTCAGATGAAAGGGGATATTGCTGATTTAGAGTTCTGGGGAGCTGTTTCACGCAATCATAATCTTTCGTCGATTTTAAACTATCTGAAAGAAACCGAGGATCTCGATTACACGATAAAAGGGACGAACGTTACAATTTTTAAGAAAGAAACAACAACTAAAAAATAAACAAAGACTAACTAACCAAAACAAACATGAAGAAAATTCTACGCTGTTAAAACAGAATCCGGGTAGTCAAAAAAAAAACGCATTCCGAGTACCAGTCGGAATACGTATAATCATTTGAGCTAAACCCGTCCGGTAAGATCCGGACAAATATTATTGACAGATAACATCAATCGTTAACCCAAACTCATTCAAATGTATGAATTTAATTGCTTTTAACCCAGGCATGCCGGGGAAATGGCTGCCCCAAAAACTCCTATTGGTTATGAAAATAACTATTGCCTTAATTCTTTCTTTTGTCATATCTGCTAGTGCCAGTACTTTTGCACAGAAAATTTCGCTGTCTGAGCGGAATGCGCCCCTGGAAGAAGTACTGGAAAAGATCCGGCTTCAAAGTGGATACGATTTTGTTGGTAGCACCAGATTAATTGAAAAAAGTAATCGGGTGTCTATCGTTGTAAATAACGTAAGCCTGGAAGAAGCGCTCAAAATATGTTTTAGCAACCAGCGACTTACCTATAAGATTGAAGGTAAAATCGTATTGATCAAAGAAAATAAAAATCCCGTAAGCTTACTCATATCCAAGGCTCAGGAGGAGATTACTGTAAAAGGTACCGTTGCAGATAAAGGTGGATTGTTACCTGGAATTACCGTAAGTCTGAAGTCCGATAAGCAGAAAGTTGTGTTGACAGATGCTTCCGGTAGTTTTAAAATAACTTGTCCGGCAGATGCGATTCTTGTCTTTACCAGTGTTGGTTTTAAGACACTTGAAGTTCCGGTAAATAAACGCACCGTAATCGATGTGTTTATGGAACAGGAAACTTCCGGCCTCTCGGAAGTAGTTGTAGTGGGGTATGGGCAAAAACAAACTAAAGTCAGCCTTACAGGCGCCATATCAAGTATATCTACAAAGGAACTGAAACAGAGTCCCGTGGCCAATATTAGTAATGCCCTTGCTGGTCGTATACCAGGTTTGGTAACTGCACAACGCTCTGGAAGGCCAGGCCGTGATGGTTCTTCTCTTTTTATAAGAGGGATCAGTACTTATACAGGAAATACATCTCCTTTAGTAGTAATAGATGGATTGCCGAGAGGGGACCAGAACTTTGGGGATATTGACCCCAATGAGATTGAGTCAATATCTATCTTAAAAGATGCTTCTTCTACCTCCTTGTACGGTATACAAGGTGCCAACGGCGTTATTTTAGTAACAACAAAAAGAGGAGAAGATGGTGCTCCAACCATACAGGTCAATGCACAAAGTGCGTTGATGAAACCCGGACGTTTTCCAAAGTTTTTAGACAGCTATAACTCCGGTTTATTGAGAAATGAAGCCGCCAGAAACGACGGACTGGAACCGATCTATACTGATCGGGAATTACAATTGTTTAAAGATCAGACCAGTCCTTATTTGTATCCTGATGTGGATTGGTATAAGGAAATGATCAGAGAATATACCCCACAAAGACAAGTGAATTTAAATGTAAACGGAGGGACTAAATTTGTGAAATATTTTGTGTCGGGATCATATCTGAGACAGGAGACAAATTTTAAAGCGGCAGACCAAAATATTTATGGTGTTAAATATAAATATGACCGCTATAATTTCCGCTCTAATATAGATGTTACGCTCGATAAGAATACCGATTTGCAACTGGATCTGGCTTCAAGGCTGGAAAACAGGACTATGCCTCATGCAGACCGTTATGACAATGCTTATCTTTTTGTGGTTTTGTCGCAAATGCACAATGCACTTACGCCTGTATTCAATCCTGATGGTTCATTAGCTTCAGGGAACATGCGTGCTGATTTTATTAACCCTTATGGTATAATTACCCGCAATGGATACTCTGATACGAACTTTTCAAATACTTTCGGAAATGTTGCAGCAACAAGAAAGCTTGACTTTATTACACCTGGACTAAAAATCAAAAGTTTATTCTCCTTTGAAACCTATGGTAGTATTGATTTTTCGCAATATCAAATGCCGGCATCTTATCGGTACAGAGGCATAGATGAAGCAACAAACAAGCCTATTTATGTACAGCATTATGCCAAAACATCATTGAACCAGGATGGGGCAACGAATGCAACGAGATACAATTATTTTGATGTTAAGTTGTTGTACGATAGAAGTTTTAAGAATCATAATGTGAGCGGGTTGGCGCTTGCCAACAGAAATTACAGAACCATTACCGGAGACCTTCCAAGGGTTTATCAAGGCTTTGTGAGCCAGGTTAAATACAATTATGACCAGCGTTACTTTTTAGAATTCAATGCTGGATATAATGGTTCTGAGAACTTCCCTAAAGGTAAGCGGTACGGGTTTTTTCCTGCTATTTCTGCAGGCTGGTTGATGTCTGCGGAACCTTTTATGAAAGACAATAAGGTATTTAGCTATTTAAAATTAAGAGGATCGCATGGTCTGGTTGGTAATGATGACATTGGCGATGGCCGTTACCTCTTCGTATCTGAATTTGCACGCGGTGGTGGCTATACTTTTGGAAATAATCCTACAAGTGTTGGTGGATATTCGGAAAGTAGGGTAGGAAATACCAATATCACCTGGGAGAAGGCAATGAAGAGTAATATAGGATTAGAAACAGGCTTTTTAAAAGATCAGATCCGCTTAACGGTTGATTTATTCCGGGAGCATAGAAAAGACATCTTAACAGGTCCAAATCTTATTCCTGATTATTTTGGAATTGATGCCGCACTGAGTTTGAATAAAGGAGCTGTAATAAACAGAGGATTTGAGGTCGAACTGAAACTGAATACCAATATTGGCGGTGTTTATTTATTCTCTAATTTGAATTATACCTTCACGAAGAATAAAATCCTGGAAATTGATGAACCTAAATTACAGTACCCTTGGCAAACACAGATTGGCTTACCTGTAGGTTATTCTTTAGGTTACGAAGCGATGGGTTTTTTCCAGAACCAGATGGAGATTGACAATAGTCCTATTCAAAGTTTTACTGCGGTAATTCCAGGGGATTTAAAGTATAGGGACATTAGCGGGAATGGATCCATTGGGCCTGAAGACAGGGTGCCAATTCCTACACTGAATGTGCCTAATCAGGTTTTTGGAGCTTCATTTGGCTTAAGTTATAAAGGAATTGATTTAAGTGTTTTGTTACAAGGAGCATTAGGAGGACGACAAATTTATTCTGATCAGATCGTTTATACCTATCGGGATGGAATCAGGCCGCATCATCTGGAAAGGTGGACACCTGAAAATCCAATCAATGCCAAATTCCCGATATTACATGGAAATGAGAGCAAGAATGGGAACAACTTTATCCCATCTACTTTCTGGGTACGCAAAACTGATTATCTGAAAATAAAAAATCTGGAACTTGGGTATCGCCTGCCTTCTACCTGGACAAGAAAAGTGGGTACAAAGACGGCAAGGATATTTGTCAATGCGATGAACCTTTATTCATGGGATAATCTGAAGGATATTAATGTTGATCCGGAGTCTAATATTGGCGGCTCGTTTTCGGGACTTTCATATCCGCTTCAGAGCATTTACAATCTTGGATTAACGGTTAACTTCTAATTTAAATTAAGACAATGAAACAACTACATATTTTACTCGTTTTAGTCGTAATTGGACTTGCGGCTTGTAAAAAAGATTATCTGGATCGTTTGCCGAACGCTAAAATATCAGAGGAAGAAGTGTTCTCCGATATAGGAAATTCAGAATTGTTTGTAAATAATATTTACAATTCTGTACCCAATATGTTCCGGACATTCTGGCCTATGTCCAGTGCAACAGATGAAACTGATCAAAGTCAGGACCAGGCTACAATAACGGCAGATGGTGCCGATGCAGGTAATTTTAATAGTGGGTTCTTTACACCTTCGGCATTTCCGTTAAGAGGAAGGTGGAAGGATTATTTTACCCAGATCAGACGTTGCAATATCGTATTGGCAAATTATGATAAGATACCTGAGGACAACAACTACCCGGAGCGTAAAAAAAGAATAAAGGGAGAGGTTCTGACTATGAGGGCTTACTATTATTTCGAATTGCTTCGTGGTTGGGGTGGAGTTCCTCTGTTTGAATCTATCCAGAATCCACTAGGTAATGAGCCTATTTTATTTAAGCGAAATTCTGTTGATGAAGTTGTTGCGGCTATTTTAAAGGACCTTGCAGAGGCCGAGCTGCTGCTTCCTGCTAATTATGCAGACAGGCAATCAGAAATAGGGAGGGCTTCGAAGACTATTGTACTGGGATTGAAAGGCCGGGTATTATTGTATTATGCGAGTCCGCTATTTAATCCCGCTAACATAAGTACCCGATGGAAGGATGCTTCGGACGCCAATAAAAAAGCTTTGGATGCAGCTTTAGCTGCAGGCTATCAGCTTCATGCAAAATATTCAGAGATTTTTACACAGTTTACAAATCAGGAGGTGATTTGGGGACGTCCGGCACCAGGTGCATTTGGAGATGCAGGTATTGACCGGGAAATGAACCCCACAGGGTATATCGGTTACGCAAGGGTAACTGTTCTTCAGGAACTGGTAGACGATTATGAACTTAAAGCAACAGGTAAACGTCCGGGAGAACAAGGTTCAGGATATGATCCTAATCATCCTTACGCAGGACGTGATCCACGCTTTTATCAGTCTGTGTTATATCCGGGAAGTACGTGGAAGGGAAGAAAGATTGATCCTCTAGGTATTGATGCCGCTGAGCCGGGAAAAACAGCAACCAATTACTGGCAGCGGAAATACGTGTTAGAATCAGTGAATCTAATTAACGCTTCAGGAGATTCGCCGCGTAGGTGGGTATTGATGCGGACAGCAGAAGTTTATCTTAACTATGCGGAAGCATATAATGAAGCTATTGGTCCTGATCAGGAAGTTTACGATGCTGTTAATGCGGTACGCGCAAGAGTAGGAATGCCTGATTTACCTTCAGGATTAGGTAGGGAAGAAATGCGTGAAAAGATCAGGCACGAAAGAAGGATTGAATTGGCGTTTGAAGGACAACGGTTTTGGGATGTACGCAGGTGGAAGATCGCTGAAACGGTAGACAATAAAGTCGTACGTGGTGTTTCCATTAGCGTGTCAGGCAGTGATACGACTTACACCTATCCGGTCATAGAGAAGAGGATCTTTAATAAAGCTAAGCAGTACTTTTTGCCAATTCCTCAGTCGGAAATAGATAAGTTGGGCGGGGTAAGCTCAGGCTTTAGTCAGAATCCAGGTTATTAACTAAGTTTTAAAACGATGAAGAACAGAAATCATAAACTGAGTTTATTATTTGTTGCACTGATCATTATAGTTGGTGCATGTCAGAAAGAAATTAATTTGCCGGGTATTGCTAATGATCCCACATTGTATATGCCACAGTCTCCTCGGGGAAATCCTTTTAACACGGTCGAGGTGGTGAGTAGGGAGCCCGGACAGGAGGATACTGTTTATTATCGTCCATATAGCGTTTATTTAGAAGGGAAAGATGCCGCTGTCCAGGATATCGAGGTTGAGTTTATGATTGATCACAAAAAGCTGGACTCATTAAATGAGTTGGAGACAGCTGCGGGCAGAGCTGCTTACGAGCTTCCTCCGGCTGGATCTTATACCGAAGGTGCGATGAAAGCGCTCATAAAAAAAAATGAACGCATCAGTGGTGTTCAACAATTTGGGATCAACCCTAAATTACTAAAGGAAGATAGTAGATATCTGATACCAATATCTATAAAAAATGCTTCACCTAATTTGCCAGTAAAATCGGCGCTTAAAACGACTTATTACCAGGTGAATTTAACCGTTCCTGATTTTGTGAGTGGTACTTATATCGCTTCCGGAACCAGAAATGGAAACGACTATGGAACTGATCCTACAAAGGTTCGGAAAACAATAACGAAGATTGCTAAAAATACTTACGAGAGTAATTTGATTGCGAATTTAGGGCCATGGTGCTGCAGCAATAAGTTCACGCTTAAAGTAAATCCAGCAGATAATACAGTTATTGTTTCCGGGCATTTGGAAGATTCAGGTAATCTGTTAACGAATACTCCCGGTACACAAAGTACTTTTGATCCACAAACGAATACGTTTTTTCTTTATTACGATTATAACTATTATGGATTTTCAGCCAGTATGGTAGAAGTCCTGCGGAAACTTTAAAATAAATCCCGGGCTGGAATGCCCGGGGTTGCATAACACCGTTTTATAATGAATTATATGATGAAATTTAAATTTTTCTTTCCGTTTATAGTTTTACTAATTAACGTAAATTGTAAAAAGAATAAAGTTCTAAAAAGTGATGAAAATGAAAATAAACCTGGGGTAAGCAAGTCCGCCGATCTTTGGGTAGAAAATTCACTTACCGATATTTTTACAGAAACTAAATCTGCTGATAACTTGAAAGCAGTACAGGTAGATATGGTGAAAAATGAAAGTGAAAATGTACAGATTGGTATAAGATCACTAACCCAATTGAATGACGTAACGATTGAAATTAAGCCGTTCAAAGAATCTAATGCGCCAAAAATAAAAGCCATGCCGGTTCGTATGGTTTACAACTCAAAATCATCATACGGATTCACAGGAGAGCATTCCGGTATTGTATCCACACACAAACGAGGCAATTCTCCGGGATATTTTCCTGAATACTATGTACCAACCTCCAATATGGGTAATATTGAAGCGGATAAAAGTTATAGTGTTGTAGTTGAAGTTACAACAACAGTTTTAACTGCTTCGGCGAAATATTCAACTACGTTAATGCTATCATCTAAGCAGGGGGTAATAGGAGAAATACCTGTCACGGTGAATGTACATAATGCCGTATTGCCTGATCCTAAGGATTCACAATTTTCTTATACGAACTGGATTACCCCTTTTGATTGGTGGACAGGTGCTGTCAGTTCCTATTATGACACCTGGTATGCGGTTAAAGAGATTGATCAAAACTTTTTTTCATTAATGTCCAGTTTTGCATCTGCAATGAAAAAGCAGCGGCAAAATACCATCATGGTGCCGTTGGCTCTATTGCGCGCTAATGCATCTTTTGATACACAGGGAAAACTGAAGCTTACATTTAGTGATTTTGATCGGTATATTCAGACGTTTATTGAAAATGGCTCCATCAAGAACCTTGAGGGGGAGCATTGGTATGAAATGAACTGGACGAACTCAAACGATCCTTATAATTCCCCGCTGGTCGCTAAAATTATACGCAAAGGTGCTACAGGGAAAGCTGAGTTTGCACGGGTTCCAGCTGACTCTCCTGAAGCTATATCATACTTTAATGAGTTAATTCCTTTACTTTATGGTCATTTAAAAGCAAAAGGCTGGGATAAAATGTGGATTCAGCATGTGCAGGATGAACCAATGGTAACGGTGCAACATATTGCTATCAGCTCAATGTACAAACGTATTTTGCATGAAATGCCAACAGTCAGGACTATAGATGCAGGAAGTAAACAGAAAGATTGGTTTGCTGATGAACTGAGTATTTTTTGTCCACAATTAGATTATTATGAAAAAGCTCGTGAGGGGTATGATTATATTGGCAAAAAACCAAATCAGGAATTATGGACCTATACATGCGTCAATCCTCAAATGGATAATTTTATGACCCGCATTGCAGATTATCCGTTAATAAGTACCCGTGTAATAGGGTGGTACCTGTGGAAACAAGGAATAACGGGGTACTTACATTGGGCTTGGAATTTGTATAATCAGGCAAAAGCTACACCCAACCAACCATTTAAGGACATGTATTGTGAAGGGGCTTCCGGGGATGGTTGGCTGGTATACCCTGATAAAGAAAATCATTCAGTTTATGAAGGACCCCGGTCTGCATCTGTACGTGATAGCTTTGAAGATTATGAGATACTGGCTCTGGCTGCAAAAAAGAATCCTGCACAAACTCAAGCTATCTGTTCCGAGGTTGTAACCAGCGGTACAATCTTTGTCCGCGAGCCCAATAAACTTCTGGATGCTCGTTTGCGTTTGATAAAGTTAGCATCTCAATAAAAAATAACGATAAAACATAACTAAATGAAAAAAATGACCAGGTATAGGATTTTGATGTTGTTCTCGCTGATGATTGTTGGCATTACTGCCCACAGTGAACCTTATGAAGGAGTAAAGGATATTGCTTTAAGAAGGTTTCCGTGGTTGGCAAAGGCATTGGTCTTTAATGTTATTCCCGGTATTGATGGAAATGAGGTTTTTGAATTGTCGTCTGTTAAAGGGAAAGTGATGGTCTCTGCCAGCACTGCAAGTGCTGCTGCAGAGGGCTTAAACTGGTATCTCAAATACTATTGCAACAGAAGCATGTCACATTTTGGGGATAACCTTAACGCATTAGCTAAACTCCCGGAGGTAGGGAAAAAGGTACGGGTAGTCTCTCCGTATAGCCATCGGTATGCATTAAATTATTGTACCATTAGTTATTCCATGAGCTTTTATACCTGGAAAGATTGGGAAAGAGAATTAGACTGGATGGCTTTAAATGGTGTGAACCTGATGTTAGCTCCAGTGGGAATGGAAGGTGTATGGCAAAATACATTGCGGAAACTAGGTTATAACGATCAGGAAATTGCTGGCTTTATTGCAGGCCCTGCTTTTGGTGCCTGGTGGTTAATGGGAAATCTGGAAGGTTGGGGCGGACCGGTTAGTCAGTCGGTTATAGATCAGCAGGTGCTGTTGCAACAAAAGATCATCAAACGCATGAAACAGATCGGTATTGAACCGGTAATGCATGGGTTTTACGGTATGATACCATCCAGTTTAAAAAATAAACAGTCCATAAAGGTAATTGATCAGGGAATCTGGGCAGGAGGTTTTAAACGCCCTGATTTTCTACTTCCGGAAGATCCTTATTTCGATAAGGTAGCGGATATCTATTATTCGGAAATGAAGAAATTATATGGGGAAGATCTACATTTCTTTGGAGGTGATCCATTTCATGAAGGTGGTAGTTCGGAGGGGGCAGACCTTGCGGCTTCGGGAAAACACATACAGAAAGTGATGCAGCAAAACTATCCGGGTGCTACATGGGTTTTGCAGGGATGGCAGCAAAATCCTGCGAATGGATTACTGGCAGGATTGAATAAAGATAAAACGCTGGTTATTGAATTGTTCGGAGAAAATACAAACAACTGGGAAAAGCGCCATGGTTATGAGGGTACACCATTTGTTTGGAGTAATGTGAGCAATTTTGGCGAGAAGAACGGAATTTATGGAAAATTGCAGCGCTTTGCTGATGAAGTATATCGTGCAAAGAATAGTCCATATGGTTCTTTTTTGAAAGGGGTAGGGATTATTCCAGAGGGTATTTACAACAATCCGGTAGCTTTTGATGTAATGTTGGAGCTAGGCTGGCATGTTGACCATTTGGATCTTAAAAAGTGGATTGGCAATTACACTAAATATCGCTATGGAAAAAGTAACGTCAATGTCGATAAGGCCTGGGCTTTGTTTTTAGAAACGGCATATAGCAGTCCTGAAGTAAATCAGGAGGGACCATCTGAATCGATATTTTGTGCAAGACCTGCGATAGACATTAAGACTGTTTCTTCCTGGGGAACCCGCAAAAGGAATTATGATGTGGCGAAATTTGAAGAAGCGGTTAGGATATTTGTTACTGCCAGTAAAGATTTTGAAGGCAGCGAGACTTATCAGACGGATATGATTGATTTTGTGCGACAGGTACAGGCTAATAAAGCAGACCAGGTATATGCATCAATGATTGATGCTATAAAGAGTAAAAATGCAGGGAACTTTAAGTCGAGCAGTGCAAAGTTCAGACAAATGATTTTGCAACAGGATTCGTTGCTGAGCACGAGTAAGTATTTTTCGGTAAACAGATGGTTGCAACAGGCTATAAATTTCGCTGGTACTAAATCAGATAAAGCTAATGCATTATGGAATGCCAAGACACAAGTGCTATTCTGGGGGCCGGATAACAATCCTAAAACAGATCTGCATGATTACGCGCATAAAGAATGGGCTGGGATGCTTAGTTCAATTTACCTAAGACGATGGGATGCGTTTATAGATCGGGAATTTGCACAAATTACCTCTGGAAATGTATCTGAACCGGATTATTTTAAAATGGAAAATGAATGGGTGAAGACTGGTGAATTGTATACCCTGAAACCATTGAAAAAACGAGAAAGGGATGGACTTGTTAAAAGAATTCTTGCCAATAACCAATGAGCGATGTACCTTTACTTAAAAAATAGAGGATATATATGAATACTGAAAAAGCTATTCTTGCAGGCGGTTGTTTTTGGGGTGTTGAAGAATTGATCCGACACTATCCCGGCGTGATTTCCACAGTAGTGGGATACACCGGTGGTGATGTTCCTAATGCAACTTACAGAAATCATGGTACACATGCCGAAGGCATCGAAATTATATTTGACCCATCAACTTTGTCTTATCGTAAGCTGTTGGAGTACTTTTTTCAGATTCACGACCCAACGACCAGGAACAGACAAGGAAATGATATTGGTACTTCGTACCGTTCAGCAATATTTTTTATGGATGAAACCCAGCAAGAAACTGCTAAGGCCTTAATAGCTGAAATGGAAGCATCTGAAGTATGGCCAGGTCCGATTGTAACAGAGGTTGTTCCGGCAACCGACTTTTGGCATGCTGAAGTAGAACATCAGGATTATCTGCAAAAGAATCCTTATGGATATACTTGTCATTTCGAAAGACCTGAATGGAAATTGAGCTAAATTGCCCTGTTGAATTGCATAAGCTGCTGTTTGGAGGAGATATGGAAATTAAAACCTTCCTAGATAAGGTGCTATTTGGAAATGTTGATAATGAAAGTGGTGTAGATAAATTACAAGATAGCTTACTTTCCTATCATAGGATTGACGGTGATTTTCCGGAAATTGTTGATTTATGGATTGCAGATGCAAAGATTGATCTTACCAGTGGAACTGGTAAGATCAATCTTGAATATATACTTGGTTACAGCAATACCTGTGCTGGAACCAGAACTGATCTGACAAAAAAGGATACCGCGGATTTCAGCATAGATAAGCTGCAAAACCGCTTAGTTTTATCGCTGTTGGATATAGAAGCTCCTTCGACTGGTGATGAGTTTTAATTCCAGAGGTTTTTTGTTAACCATTATAGTCGATATCCAGGTTGAAATGGTAAAGTAAACCTGCAAGGTTTAAGGCCGAAAATTTGGCCTGCTTAACTTTGTTCATAGCTGGATCAAAACTGAAATTACGGGCAGTTCTGAAATCTGTCTTTTCTAAAATAGAACGTACAAAACCGGCACCGGACAGGTCACAGTTCTGAAATACACTGGCAGTTAGATCAGCCTCTTCAAAATCTGTTTCTTTAAGCGAACAGTCTATAAATTTAGTTTTCTTGAGTTTGGTGCCATAGAAAGTGGAATAATCCAATTGACTTTTTTCAAAATGAAAGGAGAACAAGAACTTGTTGCATTTTGAAAAATCGATCCCCAGTATCTTGCATCCTGTAAAAGTAACATCTCTGAATCCTGTACCCGTTACAATAGTTAATGAAAAGTTACATTGTTTAAAATGGCAGTCCACGAAATCGTTATGACTCAGGTCGCTTTTCGAGAAATCGCAGCTGATGAATTCGCAATTAATAAATTCCCTGTTTTTGAGTTGTTTTTCGGCATAGTCGATACCGGTAAATGTTTTGTCCTGATGTACTGTTGTTTCTTCGGATCCGTTCATAAAATGATGATGTTACTCTTTCTGCGAAGGTACCGAACGATCGGTTTGTTTGCAAGCTATTAACACTTCGCTGAGCTGATTTATGTACTTGGTTTTTGATCAGGCAAAGGTTGCATATTCTTAATATATACATCATGTTGTGCAAAAGGTATCATGATTCCTTCAGTATTGAATGCTGTATTGATCCTGGATATGAGATCGCTCCTTAAAGGGAAGTATTCTTTAATATTTCTTACCCAGTAAATCACCTCTATTTCTATGGCGTCAGTTCCAAATTCTTTAAAGAAAACGTCAGATTCCGGGTATTGAAGTATGCGCTCATCATCCTTTAAAATCAATTTAATCTGGTCCCGGGCATGTTCCAGATTGGTGTTATAAGCAACACCGACTATTAAGCTGCATCTCTTTATATTTTTACCCATGCTGTAATTGACCAGTTGCTGACTAAGTAATTCGCCATTGGGAATAATGACGTTCGGCCCGTCAGAGCTGGAAACAATACTACTTCTGAAACCGATGGATTTCATGGTTGCTATTTTTCCGTTGACTTCAATAATATCTCCAACGTTTACAGGTCTTTCAAATGAAATGATCAATCCACTAATCAGGTTATTGACCAGTCCCTGCAATCCTAATCCTATACCAACACCTAATGCCCCTAAAACAATGGCAAATTTGTCGAGCGGAATGCCGGCAGCAGCAAAAGCAAAGAACAAACCTATTGTAATGATCAATATCCTGATGATGAGCAGCCAGCTGCCCAGGCCGGATTTTTTATGTTTTCCACTATTCTGATGAAAAGAATCAGGCTCGGAAGCAAAATAAGAGACCAATCTGGAGAGTACAAATGCACAAAATAAGATGAGGATAAATAGTAACAGAGAGGTAATAGAATAAGTATAATTTCCAATGCTTCTATCTGAGGTTAAAAAGTCCATGAATGGACCTGAAAATCTTTTGAAACTATAGAAGTTACGGGCGATGAGTGTTAGCCACCCTAAAACAAAAACCAGGTAAAACGGCCAGGGAGCATTTTCTCCTACACGCGTGAAGTTCACATAAAAAAACTTTGCACTGGGCTGTTTATATACCTTAGATGCGAGGGTAAGACCTTCATTGATTAACCTGATTGTCCATAGAAAAATAATGGCTGTTAAGATGCCTATATAACCAGTTACCATAAGTGTTTTAGCAACATTAAAGCGGCCAAAAACATTGAATAAGATGGCGAAAAGCTGTAATGCCAGTAAAAATACAATGGCATATTTTATTTTTTTCTCTTTCAGCTCAAATCTTTGCTTTGTGGCAAGGATAAATGCAGCGTAGATGGCTCCGGCCAATGAAAGTACAAGCATAATATACCTTTCAGGTCTGGAGGCTTGCAACACCATATTGTCCACGCTGGCCAATACAAAGAGGATTATAACTGTTGTCCAGAATTGTAACCAGTAGTTTGTTATGTATCCCCTAAAGATTATCCAAAGACAGATGGCTGAAATGATCCACAGTGTTAAACTAAATATAAATGGGGGCGAGGGAAATATAAACTGAAATATTGATAAGGTAATTAAGATTGACGATAGTACAGGGTAACGGATCACCAATTGATTGGAATAATCATCATTTAATAAGTCGTCTTGTTTGAGCTGCTGTTTTAGTGCATTTAAAAAGTACCAGCAGCATACCATCAAAACCAATAGGATAAGAAGCGAAGCCTGATGATTTTCGAAGTAAAATTGAAGCAATATGCTTTCTTTGTCTACAGAAAAACTCAAAATTTCTCCAAGAGGTCTGGAAGTTATAGCTTTATCCCATAGGTTGGGGAATTCACGCTCAAACCTGCTGGACGAAAGTCTTGCGCTATAGATATCAATATCTTCCTGTGCCGAAAGGATACCAAACGCTATTAAATCTGTTTTTATTTGTAGCTCTTCCAGGTTTGCTGTTGCTTTTTCTAAGGCAGAGTCTAAAGGAGCCGTCTCTTTAGCTGCTACAAATATTCGCTTGGCAAACTTTATTAATGAAACAGAGTCTTCAGGGAAAGCATATATGGATGGATCGTTTGATAAAGAATCAATTTTATATTTTACCGCCCTTAGTTTGTTCGCATAATCATCAAGAAATTGTTTTCTGTTAGAAACCCTTGATGAGAGTTCTACGAGGATGGCGGAAGATACTGCTAGATTTCTTTGTGTTTGACTACTTCCGGGGTTAAGCCATATACCTTCTTTTACAACTTCAAGGGAACGCTGGGTATTTCGCAGGAACTCATTCAGATTATTGGTGTCTATCGCTTTTTTTAGCAGGAGTTTTACCTGATGATTCAGGTCTCTTATAGATTGAAGAACTGCGCGTTGTTTGCTGGCATTTTTTTCCTCTTTGAATTTTTGACTGCTTTTGGCAATGTCGTCAGTGCGTATTTCTCTTAGCTTTTTGATTAAAGGAGATACTTTCGCGCTATCGCGTTGTATGCTGTCTTTTTGGGCAGAGGCAGGTATGGTACAAACCCATAACAGACTTACTAAAAGCAAAAGATACTTCATAAAGGACAATGTTTGCCATTAAAATTAAAAAAATAAAACGGCAATTAACCACACAGTTTTTTTACTGCTTCTTCCACAGAGCTTAAAAAAATAATCTGTCTTCTTTTATTGCTCTCATAAATAAAATCTTTAATGCTTTTACCTGTGTATTCGCTGAAATCACCAACAATACCTAGCTGTACACGATAGTTGGAGAATTTTTGTAGGATCTCACCTGCGATGCCGGTTTTTAGATCAAAAAAATCAGGGGTAATATTCTTTTTATGAACAATCATCTTATCAAAATCCTGATAATATAGATCTACCATTAGTTGCAAGGCTTCTTCGGGAGTAGTCATCAGTTGAACTTCAGATATGATTTCAGCGACCTTGATATTATTTTGTTGGTGGATTTCAATTTGCATGATGCAATTTAAGCATCAAACCCTAAACATTTTTCTCTTTTTAGTGTTTTCTTTAAAAACATCAATTATGAAATTAATTAAGCTATCTGTCATTCTGCTCATTAGTGGGATGATATTATCCTGCAGCCCTATAACGAGGGTAACTGGTTCCTGGGTTGATCCCTCAGCAAAAGGGGCATTGTTAAGCGGGCAAACCATTTTCATTGCGTCGCTAACAAAGAATATGAAAGTCAGAACTCAACTTGAAAATGGGTTTACCGAACTGATGGCTATGAAAAATATAAAGACCGTAAAAGGTGCCGATTATTTTAATCCTGAATTTTATAAAAAAATACCGAGCGAGAGTGTGCTACAAAACCAAATCAAAAATTCTGGCGCTAATTATGTTTTAACAATCTCGCTAATCAATAAAGATAGTGAAACCAGGTACGTTCCAGGTTCTTCAGCTTATGCACCATATCCATATTATGGATGGTACGGTGGATTTTATAGCTATTATAATTACTGGTATCCTAGATTTTATGAGCCCGGTTATTATGTAACAGACCGTACCTATTTTATGGAAACTAATCTTTATGAGTTAGGTGGCGGTAAATTGATTTGGTCAGCACAGTCAGAAACTGTTAACCCAGGTTCAATAGATAATTTCGTAAAGTCTTATCCAAAAGTCTTATTTGACCAGATGGTTAAAGATGGATTGCTGCCAATGTAAATAACAGGAAATAAAAGAGGACGGAAACAGTCCGCTATAACCCTCTGCATGTAAAAAAATACTTACGAATGTGTTTTTTAGCAGCTTGCAGAGGGTTTTTTACGTACATATGGAATTGTGTATATGGACAAATTCCGGAAATATATGTAAGTTGCGGCAACTAATAAAAAATAACATGAAGAGACTTACAATGGCACTGGGACTGTTGGTTCCGGTTTTAAGCTTTGCACAGCAGCAACCGCAACCACAAAACTGGCATATGCTGTCTAAAGAAACAGATAAAGTTTATGGCGCTGATGTTGTAAAAGCTTACAATGAGCTGTTAAAAGGTAAAACACCTAAAACTGTAATCGTTGCAGTTTTAGATGGAGGTATAGACACTTTACACGAAGATTTAAATGCTAATTTATGGCGTAATCCAAGAGAAAAAGCAGGTAATGCAGATCTGGATGGTAATGGTTATAAAGGAGATGTGTCAGGTTGGAATTTTCTAGGCGGTCCAAATGGACAGGTTACGACTGAAAGTGTAGAATATCAGCGCGTTTATTACAGATATAAAGATCAGTTTGCAAACGTTCAAAACGAAAAGCAGGTAAAGAAAAAAGATTTACAACATTACCGTTCATGGGTGTTAAGTAAAAGCTTATTGAAAAAAGCAGACAGCATTGCACCCGTTGATTACAGGGGCAAAGAAGTAAAGGATGATTATTTTAATATCAAGGATCGTTTTTATGGGAATGCAAATTTAATGGGTAACCCTTATTTTCATGGTACGCACGTAGGTGGAATCATCGGTGCTGTACGTGGTAATGGAAAAGGCATGGATGGTATTGCCGATGCGGTAAAACTAATGGGAATACGTGTTGTGCCAGATGGTGATGAACATGATAAAGATGTAGCGCTTGGTATCCGTTATGCAGTTGATAATGGTGCACAAATTATCAATATGAGTTTCGGTAAAAGGGTATCCCCGGAACGTAAAATGGTGGAAGATGCTATTCGTTACGCAGAAAAGAAAGGTGTTCTTTTGGTAAATGCTGCGGGAAATGAAGGTAGTGATATTGATAGTCTGCCACATTATCCAAGCCCTTTTTATATGAAAGGTGATAAGAGGGCCCCGAATATGATTACAGTGGGTGCAAGTGGCGCTACAGAAAAAGGCTTAATTGCTTCATTTAGTAACTATGGAGATCAGACAGTAGACGTGTTTGCGCCGGGTGTAGCTATTTATGCTACGTTGCCTGAAAATAAATATAGTCCATTGTCGGGAACAAGTATGGCTACACCAGTGGTTGCAGGGATTGCGGCGTTGATAAAAAGCTACTATCCAGATCTGACTGCAAAACAGATTAAATATGTTATTGAACAATCTGTTACTAAAATTGATTTCCCAGTTACCAAACCCAAATCTGGTGGTAAAAAAGTCGCTATGACTGAATTGTGCAGAACCGGAGGGATTGTAAATGCTTATAGTGCATTGGTGATGGCCGAGAAAATGTCAAAAACGAAGTAATAAATAGAGCTTTACACAATAATAAAAACCCTGTACTTTTTAAGTAGCAGGGTTTTTTATTGAGGCATTATTCAGCAAATTTTAATACTATTTCCTAAACGTAATTTCAATTGTTTCTTTGGAGTTGGGGCCGTCTTCATCCTCTATATAAAGTATCATCTCAGTTGAGTTCAGCTTTCTGATCTCATAATCGTCCGGTTCTTCATCCTGGAATGTAATTGCAACACGGTTATTGCCTTTTACCTGATAGCTACCAGTATATTTATCTCCTGAAATATTTTCAATCATTTTACCCTCTTTTGTAAATTCAAAATAATAGTCAGTATCGAAATCTGTTTCGGTTTCTTCGCTGATAACTACTCCATTTACAATTTCCTTTTCAATGGTTTGTTTAACGTACCATTTACCAACGATGTTTTGTTTTTGTTTATCCTCATCATCTTTTTTACAGCCGGTAAAGGCAACAGCTGTCATCAGTAATACCAATAGGTAGAAATTTTTCATAATTGTTTTTTTAAGAGTTTTATTTAGATTTTTAATTGTTAGTACCTAAATGGCGTTTTGAAACCAAGTTAAATACCTGTGCAAAAGAACATATTCGCATTTGGTGCGACAATACCCATTTATAGGTATTTTTTGATTTATAATTGTTATATTGACATTTATTATAACAGCTTTTTTACAGCATTTTTGTCCCGATGGCAATATCCTATAGTATTTTGGGGAAATGCTACAGTAAAGCCAATAGAGCTGTCCCTATATTTGAAATTCGCACATTAAACCAAATATAGTCTGGGCCTTTTTCGAAAGATTCAGACCGCCTGAAATCTGTATTAAATGAGAAAAATCTACGCCTTTATTTTTTTAAGTTTACTGCTGACTGCCTCGACAGTGTGTTTTGCATCTGAAATTTATAAAAAAAACAAACGGACCATCGTTATTCCATTACATGCTAATCCAAGACTTAAGTTTGGAGCAGATAGGTTGGCAAAGTCTTTATCATTAATTGGCTATGATGTTAAGATTGTACAGAAAGATAAAGTGCCAAATGGAAACGAAATTATTGTAATAGGCACTAAAGGAGATCAATTACTAGCAGGTTTATCAGTTTCTACAGCAAAACAAGTTGGAAAAGAAGGGTTTACTATTGGCTATAATAAAAATAGAAACCTGGTTATAGAAGGCGCCGACCATTCGGGAGCTTTGTATGGTTGTATGGAACTTGTTGATGAAATTAAGGTTAAAAATAAGCTACCAGAAGATATTTTAATTACTGATCAGCCTCAAATGGTTTTACGTGGTACATGTATTGGCCTACAAAAGACCGATTTTTTGCCTGGAAGAGAGATCTATGAGTATCCTTATACACCTGAGAGTTTTCCATGGTTTTATGATAAAGATCATTGGGTTCGTTACCTCGATATGATGGTAGAAAACCGTTACAACTCATTGTACTTATGGAACGGGCATCCTTTTTCGTCACTTGTTCGATTGAAAGACTATCCTTACGCAGTAGAAGTGGATGACGAAACTTTCAAAAAAAATGAGGAAGTATTTAAATTTTTAACAGAAGAAGCAGATAAGCGGGGTATATGGGTAATTCAAATGTTTTACAACATTATAATACCTAAACCATTTGCTGATAAGCATGGTTTAAAAACACAAGATAGAAACCGTCCGATTATTCCATTGATAGCTGATTATACCAGAAAATCTATTGCAGCCTTTGTTGAGAAATATCCTAATGTTGGATTGCTTGTAGCTTTGGGCGAAGCGATGGAAGGTGTAGGGCAGGATGATATCGACTGGTTCACTAAAACAATTATTCCAGGTGTAAAGGATGGTTTAAAAGCTGCTGGTATTAAAGAGGAGCCTCCAATTGTATTGAGGGCACACGATACGCATGCACCAAGCGTAATGGCCGCATCATTGCCACTTTATAAGAACCTTTATACCGAAAATAAGTTCAATGGAGAAGCTTTAACTACTTATACACCAAGAGGCAGCTGGGCGGAACTACACAGAGAGTTGAGCAGGGTAGCCCCGGTGCATATTTCTAATGTACATATATTAGCTAACCTGGAACCTTTCCGTTATGGTTCTGCAGATTTTATTCAGAAATCTGTACAGGCTATGGATAAAATCTATGGTTCTAAAGGTCTGCACTTATACCCACAGTCGGGCTACTGGGATTGGCCATATACGGCCGATAAAATTAACGAAAGACAGTTACAAATAGACAGGGACTGGATCTGGTATAAAGAATGGGGCAGGTATGCCTGGAATTCTTATAGGGATAGAAATGAGGAAATTAATTACTGGGGGAAAGAACTAGGTGATAAGTATGGGACAGATCTGGCAGCCGGGAAAGCTATCCTTAATGCTTATGAAGAATCAGGAGAAATTTCACCTAAATTATTGCGCCGTTACGGAATTACTGATGGTAACAGGCAGACATTGACTTTGGGGATGCTCATGACTCAATTGATCAATCCATATCGTTATGGATTATTTACATTAATGTATGAATCTGAAGCGCCGGAAGGGGAAATGATTATCGAGTACGCGGAAAAAGCCTGGAAAAAAGAAGGACATATTGGTGAAACGCCAGTTCAGGTAGCAAAAGAGGTGATCGAACATGGTAAAAAGGCACTTATTTCTATAAATGAGGCTGCACCGTCGGTGACCAAAGATACGGCTGAGTTCAGGAGACTTAGAAACGATATGCACTGTTATGATGCCATGGCTAATTTTTATGCGGAAAAAGTAAAATCCGCACTTTGGGTTTTACGTTATAAATATTCTAATGATATAACCGATCTGGAGAAAGCTTTGCCATTACTCGAAAAAAGTGTAGCCCATTATGCGGAACTGGTTAAGTTGACACAAAACGATTATTTGTATGCCAACAGCATGCAGACAAAGCAGCGTAAAATACCAATGCGTGGTGTTGATAAGACATTTATCCACTGGAAAGAAATGTTGCCGGTATTTACCCGGGAACTGAACCATTTTAAAAGAAGTATTGATTCATTAAAGGTAGTTAGTTCCGGGAAAATCAATGCTTTAAAGCCTTATACTAATGCAGAAGTTAAAGTGTTATCCGCCAATGGAACTTACATTGTTGATAAAGGGATAGGAATATTTACGGATTCGACAGCTGTAATAAAAGAGGTTACTGAAAAGTTGAAAGGCCTTAAAGGAGTAAAATTAAATAAGGAACAACAAATCAGGTCGGGTACTACACTTGAATTTAGCAACAAAGCTCCGGTAAAAGTACTGGTAGGTTATTTCAATGTAAAAGGACCGCAGTACCTGAAAGCACCCGAACTGGAAACCGATGCAAGCGCAAATAATTACGGACAATCAGAAATAAAAATCTTAAACGCATTGGTGCTGGATGGTTATCCACCAGTAAACATACATGCTTATTCTTTTCCCGCAGGTACAAATATTTTGACTTTGGGTAAAGGGGCTTGCATGATCCTTGGTTTTATCAATGAAAAAGAGGAAATGCGTATTTTTAATGCAGGGCTAGATGGTAATGGAAAAGATATTGACTGGTTATTTGAATGATGATGAATAGAAAAGAATTTATTGTAACGACGTTGTTTTTGATTTTAGCAACGGGTGTATTTGCGCAATCTGCTGGCACGGTGAAACTTAAAAAATATGTGGATTATTTTAATTCAATTGATAATGAAGCCGTAAAAAATTTTGTAACCAACGAGCAGTCGTTTGATTGGTTGTCGCAAAACATACCTCTGTTGGAATGCCCGGATGAGGTATTAGAACAAAATTACTATTACCGCTGGTGGTCTTTCCGCAAGCACCTGAAGAAAACTCCGGATGGATTTATTTTTACCGAATTTATTGAGCCTGTAAAACATGCTGGTAAATACAATTCCATCAGTTGTGCATTGGGGCATCATATCTATGAAGGTCGTTGGCTTAAAAATAATGATTACCTGAAAGCGTATATTGATTTTTGGTTGTACCATGCTAATGTGGGGGAGACGAGAGACCGTTTTCATCAGTTTAGCAGTTGGGTAGATGACGCAGTTTACCAGAATCATCTTGTTAACCCAGATCAGGCCTATTTAACGAGAATTCTACCTGCCCTGGATGCTGATTACGACAAATGGGAAAAAGAAAGACAACTAAAAAGTGGTCTGTTCTGGCAATTTGATGTAAGAGATGGAATGGAGGAGTCGGTAAGTGGATCAAGAAAAGACCAGAACAGAAGGCCTACCATCAGCAGTTACATGTATGGAAATGCCAAGGCATTGGTAAATATTGGAAATATCTTAGGAGACAAGGCGCTGGTAAATAAATACAATGTTAAAGCGGAGGCGCTTAAAAAGCTTGTGCAAGATAGTTTGTGGGATAACAAGGATGGATTTTTCAAAACGCTTCATCCTAATGCTCAGTTTGCAGGTGCCAGAGAAGCTATTGGTTATGTGCCCTGGAATTTCGACCTGCCGTCAGATAGGCCTGAATATGCGAAGGCATGGGATCAGATATTAGATACAGCGGGGTTTAAAGCACCCTGGGGCTTAACAACAGCAGAACGAAGGGAGCCGACATTCAGAACCAGAGGTACCGGGCATAGTTGCGAATGGGATGGCGCTTTATGGCCTTTTGCCAGCTCGCAAACATTAAAAGGATTGGCAAACCTGCTGACCAATTATAAGCATCACGGTAACATGACCGCAAAAGTATTTTATGATGAACTTCATCAATATGCCAAATCTCATCAAATGAATGGTAAACCTTACTTAGGTGAATATCAGGACGAAAAGACTGGAGACTGGTTAAAGGGCGATGATCCCAGAAGTAAATTCTACAACCACTCTACTTTTGCCGATCTGGTAATTAATGACCTGATTGGTATCAAACCACGGTTGGACAATGCTTTTGGCTTTTATCCACTGATTCCGGAAGGACAGTGGGATTGGTTTTTACTGGAGAACGTTACTTATCATGGTAAAACGCTTACCCTGCTGTGGGACAAGACCGGAACAAAATACAACAAAGGTAAAGGCCTGCGTATTTATGCCGATGGTAAAGAAATCTATAAATCTGCAAAATTAAAGCAGGCAGTAATTAAACTTTAATAATCAACTACAAATATAACCATAATGAAGTTTTATAGCCCTATAAATAAAGTTGTAACTGTTTTAACCATGTGTTGCTGCACCATGCTGTTTAGCATAAATGCTACTGCCCAGGCCTATTATAATGTCCTTAAATATGGAGCTAAGAATGATAGTAGCGCATTAGCCACAAAAGCCATTAAAAAGGCGATTGATGCGGCTTCAAAAGCTGGTGGTGGTACAGTTTATTTTCCGGCCGGCAAATATTTAACAGGTTCTATACACCTGAAAAGCAACATTACGATTTTTATTGATGCTGGTGCTGAGCTTCATTTCAGTGATAACTTTGACGACTATTTACCTATGGTGAAGAGCAGGTACGAGGGCGTAGATGTAACTAGTTTCTCGCCTTTGTTTTATGCCTATGAAGCTGAAAATATTGCCATTATAGGTCGGGGAATTATAGATGGGCATGGTAAAAAGTGGTGGGATTTTGTGGAAGGTTATAAAGCGGATCAGCCACGTTCAAAATGGCAATATATGTTTGATGAGCTGAATAAGGATATTGTATTGCCTGATGAACCAAAACAAATGACACGTGGTTTTTTACGTCCGCCATTTATACAAACCATGCATTGTAAAAATGTATTGATACAAGGGATAACCATTCAAAATTCACCATTCTGGACTGTAAATCCGGAGTTTTGCGAAAATGTAACCATACATGCGGTTACGATTTTCAATCCGGCCAGGTTTGCACCCAATACAGATGGTATCAATCCGGAATCTTGTAAAAATGTACGTATTTCTGACTGCCATATTAGTGTTGGTGATGACTGTATTACGATTAAATCGGGTAAAGATGCGCCGGGTAGAAAAATGGCAGTTCCAGCAGAAAATTATACAATTACCAATTGTACCATGCTTTCTGGTCATGGTGGTGTGGTAATTGGTAGCGAGATGTCAGGCGACGTGCGCAAGATTACCATTTCAAACTGTGTTTTTGACGGGACAGATCGCGGACTGCGTATCAAATCTGCTCGTGGCAGGGGCGGTGTTGTTGAAGAGATCAGGGTGGATAACATCATCATGAAAAACATCAAACAGCAGGCTATCGTGTTGGATTTACAATATGCTAAAACTACTGTTGAACCGGTTTCTGAACGTACACCGAGATTCAGAAATATTCGTTTCAGCAACATTACCGCATCTGGAGTAAATGAAGCAGCTTTCTTAAACGGATTGGAGGAGATGCCTATTGAAGGCATTACTTTTAACGACATCAATATGGATGCAAAAACAGGCTTTAATATGCGTAATGCTAACCGTATTGAATTTCATAACGTAGAAGTTAATACTGAAATCGGATCTTCACTTAAAGCCGAAAACGCTAATTCTTTAACCATAAATGGTTTTAAAAGTTATGCCCCGCATAAAAATGTGCCTCTAATCGATTTGAAGGATGTAAATGATGCATTTATCTATAATGCATTTCCGGTTTCGGGAACAGAAGCTTATTTAAAAATTAGTGGAGAAAAAACTAAAAATATATCGCTAGGAAATAATAACTTTAAACATACTAAAACTCCAGTTGTAACAGAGGGGAAAGTTACAGAAGAAGTGCGGGTTATCTCGGGAGATCCTATTAAGTAACTTAATTGTATCGACATGAAATTCACGAGTTTCTCTACCTGTATGAGCATTGTATTTATCAACAGTCTGATTGTCACAGCAGCTGTTGCCCAGCAACCCGTATACCAGCTTTGGTATACTAAACCTGCGGAAAAATGGACTGATGCATTGCCGATTGGTAATGGACGTATTGGTGCAATGGTATTTGCTGGTGTTGAAAAAGATCGTATACAGTTTAATGAAGAAACATTGTGGACCGGTGGTCCCAGAGATTACAATCATAAAGGTGCAGCAAATTATCTTGCTGAAATCAGAAAACTACTTTTTGAAGGAAAACAGCAGGAAGCGGAAAAACTAGCTACAGAAAAGTTTATGGGTACGCAAAGTGCAGCGGGCGACAGGGAGAAATGGACTGCAGATATGAAGGCCCTGAAAGGTATGCAAGGCAATCCATCAGAAGAAAACTACGACGATCAGCAATGGAAAAATATTCAGGTTCCAAGTTACGAAGGATGGGAGACAGTAGGTTTACAGGGATTTGACGGTGCAATATGGCTACGTACCAGTTTTGAGGTTCCTGAAAACTGGGTAGGTAAAGATCTGGTCCTTGATTTGAACCGTATCCGTGATCAGGATTTTACTTACGTTAACGGGGCACTTGTTGGAAACACAGACGGTACCTCGCCAAGAAAATACACCATACCTGCTAAACTCATAAAAAAAGGGAAAAATACCATTGCGGTGCAGGTTTTGAACTATTTTGATAAAGGCGGAATAGCGGGGTATAAGGATACCACCAGGGCAATTTCTGTTTATCCTGAAGGCGGGACAGCAGAAAATGGTGTGTCATTGGTAAAAGAATGGAAATATAAAATTCAAAGTGATGAGCCTCCGGTTGTACCACAGTTTCAGGCTAGTTATCAGCCTTTTGGTGACCTTTACTTAAACTTTAAGAATCATACGGCCCCGGTTACCAATTATAAGCGACAGTTGGATTTAAGTACTGCAACGACTAGTACCTCTTATACTTTAAATGGGGTGAACTATCAGCGTGAGTATTTTGTTAGTCAGCCAAATCAGGCGGTTGTGGTCCGTTTAACCGCTGATAAAAAAGGAAGCGTTAGCCTGGATGCTCTTTTGTCAAGTCCACATAAGTACTTTACAGTTCAAAAATTAACTGAAAATACGATATCTCTTAGTTTAAGGGTAAGAGGAGGTGTACTAAAAGGCGAAAGTCAACTTAAAGCAGTCATTACAAAAGGCAAAATGTTAGTTAGTAAAGGTAAAATCAGTATTACCAATGCTGATGACGTGACGTTTTACCTGACTGCTGGTACCAATTTTATCAACGATAAAAATGTAACAGGGAATCCGGCAATAGCTTGTGTGAAGGCCATTACAGGTTTGCAGGGTAAAACCTATGCACAAGTAAAAACAGCCCACGTAAAAGAGTATCAAAAATACTATAATGCCTTTTCTGTGGACTTCGGAAAAGGTGATAATGATAATCTGCCAACAGATGAGCGCATAGAACAATTTGCAACATCAAAGGATCCTTCTTTTGCAGCTTTGTTTATGCAGTATGGTCGTTATCTGCTTATTTCAAGCTCAAGACCTGGCACACAACCGGCAAATTTGCAGGGGATATGGAATGAATTATTAACGCCACCATGGGGTAGTAAGTACACGACCAATATTAACATGGAAATGAATTATTGGCCTACGGGGATTTTGAACCTGCCGGCGATGAACGAGCCTTTGTTCAAAAAGATCAATGCGCTGGCTAAAAATGGAGCAATTACTGCCAAAATGCATTATAACGCAAATGGATGGGTGCTCCATCATAACACAGACTTATGGAATGCTACGGCACCCATAAATGCGTCCAATCATGGTATCTGGGTAACAGGTGGAGGCTGGCTATGTCAACATTTATGGGAACATTACCAGTTTACACAAGATCGGTTGTTTCTTAGGAACGAAGCTTACCCTATAATGAAACAGGCAGCAGTTTTCTTTAATGATTTTTTAATTAAAGATCCGAAAACGGGTTGGTTAATCAGTACACCATCCAACTCACCGGAAAACGGAGGATTGGTTGCCGGGCCGACTATGGATCATCAGATTATACGCACATTATTTAAGAATTGTATTTCAGCTGGAGAATTGCTGGGTGTAGATCCGGATTTTGGGAAAGTCTTACAAGAAAAACTTACGCTGCTGGCGCCAAATCAGATCGGTAAATACGGCCAGCTACAGGAATGGCTGGAGGATAAAGATGATACCACGAATAAACACCGTCATGTGTCGCATTTATGGGGAGTGCATCCTGGTAACGATATTACCTGGGATACACCGGATATGATGAGGGCGGCACGTCAGTCGCTTATTTACCGTGGCGATGAGGGGACAGGTTGGAGCCTGGCATGGAAAATTAATTTCTGGGCAAGATTTAAAGATGGTGATCACGCGATGAAAATGATAAAAATGTTGATCAGTCCTGCTGCAAAAGGCGGTGGAGCATATGTAAACCTCTTTGATGCACATCCACCATTTCAGATTGATGGGAACTTTGGCGGTGCCGCAGGTATAGCAGAAATGCTTTTACAAAGCCATACTCAGTTTGTGGAAGTTCTGCCAGCTTTACCGGCTGAATTACCAGAGGGCGAAGTAAAAGGAATTAGTGCAAGAGGAGGGTTTGAACTCAGTTTAAAATGGAGCAATGGGGTGTTGACAACCATGGATATATTATCAAAAGCAGGTGGAGTTTGCCTGCTGCGGTATGGAAATAAAATTACAAGTATCGCCACAGAGAAAGGGGTGACATATAAATTGAATGGAGATTTGGAGAGATTATGAGTAAAAGAAAAGTAATAGCTTTTCTGATAGGCCTTTTTTTAACGAGTACAGGGTTTACACAAACAGGATTACGCAAAAACATTACATTAAATGAAGGTTGGCAAAGTATAGCCGATGACACAAATATCAATGCCTATAAAGGGTTTGAGCAAAGTGGCTTTAACGATAAAGCCTGGAAGAAGGTAAATGTTCCTCACAATTGGGACCAGTACGAGGGATACAGAAGGATGTTACATGGAAACAGGCATGGTTACGCCTGGTACCGTAAAACTTTTACAAGTACAGAACAAAAAGGCGGTAAGCGTTTCTTCCTTTATTTTGAAGGAGTGGGGTCATACGCAACAGTCTGGTTAAATGGTAAAAAAGTAGGCTACCATTCGGGTGGTCGTACCACTTTTACATTGGATGTAACTGATGTGATCAAATTAAATAATCAGGCTAATTTACTTGCTGTACGTGCTGATCATCCGGCAAATATACAGGACCTCCCATGGGTTGATGGTGGTTGTTCTACAGAGCGTGGTTTCTCTGAAGGCTCACAACCGATGGGTATTTTCAGGCCCGTACATCTGGTGGTTACGAATGATGTTAGAATTGAACCCTTCGGTGTTCATGTATGGAACGATGATAAAGTTTCCGAAAAATCGGCTGAACTGAAAATGGAAACTACAGTTAAAAATTACAGCAGCAGGTTGCGTACCATTAGTGTACTCAATCAACTTTTCGACAAAACAGGCAAGAAAATAACTGAGACAAAACGTATTGAGAAGGTACAGCCGGGGAAGATTTTATCCATAAATCAGCAGACGGAGCAGTTAAAAGATGTACAGTTATGGTCGTTGGAAAACCCTTATCTGTATACCTTAAAAACAAGCATTAAAGAAGGTAATAAAATAATTGATGAACTGAATACGCCTTATGGTATCCGTTGGATCAGCTGGCCAATAGGCGCAGATCCTGCCGACAGTAAAAGGTTTTTATTAAACGGTAAACCTGTATTTATTAATGGTATAGCTGAGTATGAACATCTTATTGGACAGAGTCATGCTTTTAGTGCAGAGCAAATACGTTCAAGGGTTATGCAGATTAAGGCTGCCGGGTTTAACTCTTTTCGTGATGCACATCAACCGCACAACCTGCTTTACCAGGAATACTGGGACCAGCTCGGTATTTTATCCTGGACGCAAATGGCAGCCCATATCTGGTACGATACCCCGGAATTTAGACAGAACTTTAAAAACTTATTGACGGACTGGGTAAAAGAAAGACGCAACAGTCCTTCTGTCGTGTTATGGGGATTAGAGAATGAGAGTACGTTGCCAGAAGATTTTGCCAGAGAGTGCACCGAATTGATCCGTAAACTTGATCCAACTGCTTCTGCACAACGTAAAGTTACTACCTGCAATGGTGGCAAGGGAACGGATTGGGATGTACCACAGAACTGGACCGGTACTTATGGTGGCGATCCCTTAACCTATGCGGATGATATACAAAAACAAGTATTAATTGGTGAGTATGGTGCTTGGCGAACACTTGACCTGCATACCGAAGGCGCCTTTATGCAAAAAGGCGCCTATAGTGAAAACAACATGACGCAATTGATGGAAACTAAGGTTCGACTGGCAGAATCTGTTAAGGATAAAACAGCAGGACATTACTTCTGGCTTTATAGTTCTCATGATAACCCGGGAAGGGTACAAGGTGGTGAAGGTCTAAGGGAGCTTGATCGCATTGGGCCAATCAATTACAAAGGTATGTTTACACCATGGGAAGAGCCTTTGGATGTTTTTTATATGTTCAGGGCTAATTATGCACCAAAGGAAACTGAACCTATGGTGTATATTGTTTCTCATACCTGGCCGGAAAGATGGCTGACTGCTGGCAAAAAAGACAGCATAACGATTTATTCAAACTGTGATGAAGTAGAACTGTTTAATGATGTTAATGCTGTTTCGCTGGGGAAAAGAAAACGCGGAGGTATCGGCACACATTTCCAATGGGATAATGTAGCTATTCAATACAATGTGCTTTACGCGGTAGGTTATGTGAATGGAAAAGCTGTAGCTAAAGATTATATTGTTCTGAATAATTTACCTCAGGCACCAGGATTTAGTAGATTTAACAAAGATGCTAAGCCCATTACAGCGGCTACTACAGCTTATAGTTATCTGTACCGTGTTAATTGCGGTGGCCCTGCATACAAAGATGAAAATGGGCAACAATGGTCGGCCGATAGACAACTCAGCCCGGGAGGCTTCGGTTCAAAATCATGGACCAGTAATTTCCGGGGAATGCCTGCTTTTTTTGCCAGTCAGCGCCGTACGTTCGATCCAATAAAAGGTACAGCCGATTGGAAGCTGTTTCAGACGTTCAGGTATGGTCGTGATCAGCTAACCTATCATTTTCCTGTACCTGACGGAGAATATCTAGTGGAATTATATTTTGTAGAGCCATGGTTAGGCACTGGTGGAGGAATGGATGCGACCGGTATGCGTTTATTTGACGTAGCTGTAAATGGTAAGACATTACTTAAAAATGTAGACATCTGGGCAGAGGCAGGACATGATGCAGCCTTAAAGAAAACAGTAAAAGCCCAGGTAAAAGGAGGGATGTTGATTGTTTCTTTCCCCCAGGTAAAATCAGGTCAGGCATTGATCTCGGGTATTGCGATTGCATCAGTAAATAAAAATATTGTGCCGGCAAGAGAGAGCTTGTCTATTGTCAGCAACGAACTAGCTGTGAATGCTTTAACATGGATGGATTTAGGCGATCAGCAGTATGCTGACGAACAGGTGTATTTTACCTCCTTACCTTCTGCGCTGTACGGCGCCGAGTGGATTCAAACCAATAGTAAAGAAATAACTACAAGACCATTTAAGGTAAACAATGATGCAGATGTCTATGTAGCTGTTGATGTAGACGCGAATGGTAAATTGAGTTGGTTATCGGATTATGAAGATACCAAAACCACACTTAAAAATAGTAAGGGGAAGGTTTTCAATGTGTACAAAAAGGGCTATCTAAAAGGTGCCAGTGTTACACTAGGACTAAACAAAGAAAATACCGCAATGTATACTATTGCACTATTGCCTAAAACAAGTATGCAACCGGCTTATGATCTAAAAACCGTGACTACTTACAAAGCTACTGATGCAAATTTAATAGGCAGCGGTCTTGTAAAAGAAGAACTGATGGGGAAAGAGCGGGTTACTTTTAAAAAGTCATCTGGTGATGTTTTAGAGTGGCTGATGACTGTTGGTGTAGCCGATACCTATTCACTTACCGTTAAGTATCACAATCCGTTTGAAACCAATTTGAAGGGAAAAATTGAAGTGTTAACCCTGGATGGAACGGTGTTAAAAGCAGCAGAGCATTTTCCATTTACACCTACCAGAAAAGGCAAATGGAATTACTTTAACACCAATACAGGAACGATGATCAATGCTGGTACGTACAAAGTACGTTTAATTGCTGACGATGCACAGGGGCTTAGTGTGGACGGTTTGGATGTACAATAATCTTGTGTTTTATACAAAAGAATCTTAAAATAAGATAAGATCTTACAATATATAGCGAAAATATTATATTAATATAGATACCTGCAAGTTGATATTTGCTTTAACCAATTTATAAACCAGCTAATCGCCAAATGAAGGGTCTCCCTATTTTCGATCTTGTTATAATAGTCATTTACCTGATAGGGATGATATTGGTGGGAATTTACTTTTCCCGTAACAACAAAAATTCAGAACAATTTACCAAAGCATCAGGCCTTATACCGGGCTGGGCAATCGGGATGTCTATTTATGCTACATTTTTAAGTAGCAATACCTTTTTAGGTGTGCCAGGTAAGGCTTTTGGCGGAAACTGGAATGCTTTTGTATTCAGTCTTTCCATGCCACTGGCCGCTTGGGTAGCTTCTAAATACTTTGTGCCTTTTTACCGTGGTACCGGTGAGATATCTGCGTATACACATCTTGAACATCGTTTTGGCGCCTGGGCAAGAACATATGCTGTAGTCTGCTTTTTACTTACCCAGCTGGCCCGTATGGGTTCTATCTTTTTTGGTATTGCACTTAGTTTACAAGCCCTAACCGGTTACTCCATGCAAATGATCATGTTGGTGATGGGGATTTGTATCATCATCTATACGGTACTTGGGGGTATAGAAGCTGTGATCTGGACAGAAGTTGTGCAGGCGGTAGTAAAAACCTTTGGTGCCTTATTAATTCTTTATCTGATCATTACCAATATGCCCGGTGGTGTAGCTAAGGTAATTGAAATTGGTAAAGCTGATGATAAGTTTAGCTTGGGTAGTTTTTCTCCCGATTTTATCAGTTCTTCTTTTTGGGTCGTACTGTTGTATGGGTTCTTTATCAATTTGAACAACTTTGGTATGGATCAGAATTATGTACAGCGTTACCATACTGCATCCTCCTCAAAAGCTGCTGCTAAGTCTATCTGGCTATGTGTATGGTTATATGTGCCCGCTTCGCTGATGTTCTTCATTATAGGTTCGGCTTTGTATGCTTATTACGAAGTGAACCCTGATTTGATTGAAACGATAAAACACCAGGTGGCGGTCGAACGTTTGCCTTTGAATGCTTCAGCGGCAGAAATTGCTACACTGGAAAAATCATTGCAGCCTGCAGATTATGGAGATAAGATTATGCCGCACTTTATGGTAACCAAAATACCTGCAGGTTTAGTTGGTCTGATTGTGTCGGCGATTCTTTCAGCAGCTATGAGTACCATTAGCTCGGGCATGAACTCTTCTGCTACCGTTTTTACGGTTGATATTTATAAGAGATATTTTAAGCCTGGTATAACAGAAAAGCAGAACCTTTCCCTGTTGCATATTTCTACAGTAGTGTTTGGTTTACTGGGGATGGGTGCAGGTATTGCGATGATTGGCGTGAAGAGTATCCTTGATGTATGGTGGGAGTTGTCGGGTATCTTTGCCGCAGGTATGCTGGGGTTATTTTTATTGGGTATAGCCAGCAGGCAGACGAAAAATCACGAAGCATTCATTGCGACAATGATTGGCATTGTAGTGATTATCTGGATGACGTTTTCATCCCATTTGCCAGAGCAGTACGAGTTTCTTCGCAATTCCCTGAACAAAAATATGATCATTGTAATAGGCACGCTAAGCATCTTCCTGGTGGGCGTTTTCTTAACAAAATTGAAAAACAAGAACTTAAAAACTGCTGATGACAGCTTTCCGGTTTAAGCCGGTCATATAGAATACATTATATAAAAATTTATTAGAGAATATAAAATGGAAAACTCACAAAAAGGGTTCATCCCGGTCATGCTTACGCCTTTTTTGGGCAACGGAGAGATAGATTATAACGCACTTACACAGCTTACGGAAGTGTATTTGCAGGCTGGGGCAAAGGGCTTGTTCGCGAACTGTCTTTCAAGTGAAATGTTTGAGCTTACGGATGAAGAACGCTTAAAGGTGATCAGTCATGTCATAAAAGTAGCAAATGGAACTGTTCCTGTAGTCGCTACCGGAACCTTTGGCGGGGCTATCGATAAACAAGCAGATTTTGTTAAAAGGGTAAATGATCTGGGAACAGAAGCTGTAATTATGATTGCTGGTTTATTAGCCGAAGAGCAAGACACAGATCATTTATTTAATCAGCGTGTATTTGAATTGTTTGATCAGACGCCGGGGATAGCAATGGGCTTTTATGAGTGCCCGGTACCATACAAAAGGACATTGGATGCATGGCAACTGAAGTCGTTTGTGGAAAGTGGAAGGGTGATTTATCATAAAGATACTTGTCTGGATCTGGAACAGATCAAACAAAAGCTAAAAGTGACCGAAGGATACAACAAATTTGGCTTGTATGATGCTTACATGGTACATGCGGTAGATTCACTGAAAGCAGGGTCAGCAGGCTTATCCTGTATACAAGGGAATTATTTTCCTGAACTAATTGTTTGGTTATGCGATAATTACAATGATCCGCAGTTGGAGGAAGAAGTTAAAAGGGTACAGCGGTTTCTGATCGACAATATGGATGTTATGCATAATGTATATCCAGTTGTTTCTAAGTACTTTTTGCAAAAAAGAGGTTTAAATATTTCCACTTTTACCAGGAGAGACGTAGGCATATTCAATAATGCCATTGTAAAAGACATTGAAAGCTTATACAGCAATTATAATGTGCTAAGGAACGATTTGAATATTGCAGTATTTTAGTTACCAACGTTAAAATTATTCATTTAAATACTTTCGTTTATAATCCAGAGGAGTCATGCCCGTTACCTTTTTAAAGTGTCTGTAAAAGTTAGATACATTGTTGAAACCACAGTCAAAGCAGATCATTTCTGTAGGCAGTTTGTTCTCAATTAAAAAGCGACAGGCGTGACTTACACGGATTTCTATCAGAAAGTCATAATAAGTCTTCTTGGTCATCAGTTTAAAATATCTGCAAAAGGATGTAATACTAAGGTTGCTTAAAGAAGCAATCTCTTCCAGCGTTATATCGTTTTTATAATTGGTCATCGTATAAGTACAGATTTTGTTAATACGCAGTGTTTCCGACTCGTTACTTTGATAAAATGTATTCTTTCCGGTTACTACCGTCTCAAATTCCTCCGTTTCTGCCAGGGTTTTTAAAATGCTAAGCAGGATAATGATGCGGTCAAGGTTAGTTGCCTCAATAGCCGACTTCATCAGTTCTGCCAGTTTATCCTTCGTTTTACCAGTGATTACCATTCCGCTTTTTGCTTTTTCAAATAACTTGGGAATCAGGTAGGCTTCGGGTAGGTTCAATAAATGTTTCCCCAGACAGTCGGGCAGAAATTGTATGACCATAGCCTCTACATTTAAATCCGGATTGTTCTGGAAATACTCGTCCTTACACCGCCAGGTATGTGGTAGATTTTCTCCAAGCAGGATCATTTCCCCAGGCGTAAAATTACTGATGTTGTCGCCAATAAACCGTACACCTTCACCTTTGATGGTGTAGTGAAGTTCAAGTTCCGGATGGTAATGCCAGATGTTTCCGAAGTCTGGTTTTATATCATGACGAATGCTAAATGAGCTCTGTAATGTACTTGGTATTTTATGAAAATGCGGCTTCATTTTTGTTTTTATATTTGAATATTATATTTATATTTAATTATTTGAAATGGTGATTTAGCAAATCATATACGCAAAGTAGCTATAATTATTATATTTTGTGATAATATCCTACAATAATTTGCTAATAAGCATCAGTAAATGATAAATGCTATTGTTGAGTTTTGTATAGATAGTAATAGCAAATAACCAAATTATAAACCGACAAGTTATTTTTATATGAATAATTTGTTCAGTAATAAATCATGAAACAACGGGTAAACAAGGAAATTTTATTGGTTTCTAGTGGAGATTTAAGGCTGTCAGCAAATCAGAATTGCTGGGCAGCACAATCGCAAATGGAGAACGATCTGACTAAGGCAATTACTAAACTGGGCTGGACAGTTAAGCGTGCCCATCCTTATGATGCCAGTAAAAAACACGGCTTTATTGATTCTCAAAGAATGGGGATGGATGTGTTCCGTAATATCAATCCTGAACAACCTTTAATTGTTGCTGAAAGTGTCTGGCAATATTCACACCATGTATTTGCAGGCTTAACTACACATAAAGGACCTATCCTTACGGTTGCCAATTGGAGCGGACAGTGGCCTGGCCTGGTAGGTATGCTCAATTTAAACGGTTGTTTAACCAAGGCAGGTGTTGCATACAGTACTTTATGGTCTGAACAGTTTAACGATGATTTCTTTGTTGATGGTTTGAATGAGTGGCTGACTACGGGAAAGATCAGTCACGATATGTGTCATGTAAAAAGTATGGCACTTCATAAACTTCCTTTTACTGAAGAAGAGCAAGGCAGAAGCTTTGCGCGGAAACTAAAAGAGAGAAAAGTAATTATGGGGGTTTTTGACGAAGGTTGCATGGGTATGTATAATGCCATTGTACCTGATGAATTACTCCATCCAACAGGTTTTTTTAAAGAAAGATTAAGTCAGTCGGCACTATATGCTGCCATGCTGCGTGTAAATGATACTGAAGCTACTGCAGTTTTAGATTGGTTATTGAATAAAGGAATGAAGTTTAACTGGGGTGCCAACCAGGAAACTGAACTAACCAGAGAACAAACACTAGAGCAATGCAAAATGTACATTGCTTCAGTCCGCATCGCGGATGAATTTGGCTGTGATACTATAGGTATACAATACCAACAAGGATTAAAAGACCTTACTGTAGCGAGCGACCTGGTAGAGGGTTTATTAAATAATGCTGATCGGCCACCGGTATTTTCTGAAAAAGGAACAGAGTTGTATGCTGGAAAAGCATTACCTCATTTCAATGAAGTGGATGAATGTGCGGGAATTGATGCATTGCTGACTTATAATTTATGGCAGGAACTTGGGATGTCGGGCGAGAATACTTTACACGACATTCGTTGGGGTGCACATTATAAAGGAGCGGGAATTGATGATTTTGTATGGTTGTTCCTGATTTCTGGTGCGGCACCTGCTGCGCATTTTATTGGCGGATATGAAGGTGCTGGAAGTGACAGACAACCAGCTATGTATTTTCGTTTAGGCGGAGGGACGCTTAAAGGAATTAGTAAACCAGGTTCAATTGTTTGGAGTCGGATTTATGTGATGGATAATGCATTACATTGTGATTTAGGTGTGGGCGAGGTTGTTGCCCTACCGGAAGAAGAAACCTACAAACGCTGGAATGATACGACACCTGAATGGCCGATTATGAATGCTGTTTTAAACGGTGTTAGCCGGGACCAGTTGATGAGCAGACATAAAGCGAATCACATTCATGTGGTGTACACGGATGATGAAGCTACAGCGCACAAAGCTTGTCGTATTAAAGCCGCAGCCTTGGATGAAATGGGAATTAAGGTGCATTTCTGTGGAGATGTAAACCTGAAAGCCTGATAAATATTTTAATAAAATACTAACCAAATCTATAAATTATGAAGCGTGTTTATCTATTACTGACTTTGATGCTCTCAGGTACAGCCAGCTTATTCGCTCAGAATAATGTAGCTCCCGGACATGTTGAAAACGAAAAAGCTGCTTATGTAAAGATGATCATCCAGCGTTCCGATAAAATCGCAGCTGTTCTTCATATAGATGATGCTGGTAAACAGCAAAAAGTTAGCAACATCATTCGCGATCAATATAGCAACCTGAACGATATTTATGCTGAGCGTGATGCGAATTTAAAAAGGACAAAAGAAACTCATGCTGAGAATAAAACTGCATTAGAGGCTGCTAAAGCTACAGAAGCTGAGAAAACAGAGGCTAAATTAGCTAAGCTACATAAAAAATACCTTTCTAAGTTGTCTGGGCAGTTGACTCCTGAGCAGGTAGATCAGGTGAAGAATGGAATGACTTATGGTGTATTGCCTATCACTTACAAAGCCTATCAGGAACAGATATTAACGCTCAACGATGAGCAGAAAAAGCAAATTCTGATTTGGTTAACCGAAGCACGTGAGCATGCAATGGATGCGGAGTCTTCTGATAAAAAACATGCCTGGTTTGGTAAGTACAAAGGAAGAATCAATAATTATCTTTCTGCTGCAGGTTACGATTTGAAAAAAGAAGGAAAAGACTGGGAATTGCGCAGAAAGTCAGCTGCACAAGCAATTAAATAAAAAATAGTACACGGAAAAAGGATTATCATTCTTTGGTTAGATAGACGCTCTCAAAAGTTCTTTATTTGGTTAGAAAATTCCCGTTACTGATGAAGTAACTATTGGTAACGGGTCTTTTGTATTCCATCAGAATATTAAGAAAATCGATTATTAACTAACATAAGCCAGCCTGATTTGATTAAAAACTTACTTTAAACCGAAACAATAACGCACTCAACGACCTAATACCAATTGTTTAATAGAGACCATCTTTATAAGGTGGGATTGTTATACACCAATAAACCAAATTATAAATCAATAAACCAAGTATGAATTTCAAACTTTTACGAATGTTAAAAGGGATATTCCTATTATCCTTGCTTTTTTGTGCCTCTTCGTATGCGCAAACAAAGAAAATCACAGGTAAAGTTACTGATGCCAGTGACGGTGGGCCAATGCCCGGCGTTAATGTCAGCGTTAAAGGTAAACCCAGTAACGTATCAACGAATGCGGATGGTATTTATACCATTCAGGCCGATCCGGCAACCGATGCATTGGTATTCTCTTACATTGGTTTCATAAGAAAAACAGTACCGTTGGCCGGACAAACTACTTTACATATTTCATTGGCTCAGGATGATGCGAGCCTGAAAGAAGTGGAAATCATATCTGTCGGTTACGGAACGAAGAAGAAGGATGAGATATTAGGCGCAGTAGCGACAATAACCGGAGCTGAGCTGATGGATATTCCAGCACCTAATCTTGCCGGCGCTTTAAGAAACAGAATCGCAGGTTTGGGCGTAAGCCAGGTGTCGGGAAAGCCGGGGGCAGGTATAAGTTTAAATGTTCGGAACTCAACGACTAGTGCGCAGGGAAGTGGGATAGGGGCAACAGCTGAACCGCTTTATATCATTGACGGTATTTCCATGCCCGACAGCGAGGCTTTTGATAACCTGGATGCTTCGATGGTCGAAACCATAACCATCTTAAAAGATGCTTCTGCTGCCATTTATGGTGCGGCAGCTGCTAAAGGTGTTGTATTGGTAACTACAAAACGCGGTAAGGCGGGCAAAATAAACCTAAGTTACAACGGTTATTTAGGTGTTTCTGATGCCGCTACGCTTCCTGAAATGATGTCAACTTATGAGCACGCAATGCTTTTAAATGAGGGGATTGGTATCGGAAATAAACCATTTAGTGATTCATTTTCTCCAGAGGACATGGAATATCTGAAAAATTTAAACTATAAGAGTTGGTATGATGAGTTGTGGCAGGCTTCTGCTACCCAGAAACACAATCTTAGCGTTTCAGGTGGTAGCGACAAGGTAACATTTTTCGCTGGTGGAAGCTATCAAAATGAGAATGGTAATTACAAAGGTTTAAAAATAGATAAATATACCTTAAGAAGTGGTTTAAGTGCTACAATATTACCTGGGTTGAAAGCTGATATTGCTTTTAATGTCGATCAAAATATCAATATAGCAAATAATGATTTAGGCAAGGAAAATGATGCGGATTTTTTTAGGACAATTATTACAACGCCTGGATGGGTACCTATTAGCATAGAAGGAAAGCCTGTGTTTTTTAATAACATAGTAAATCCTTTAGCACTTTTGAATTCAGGTTATTATGATCACCGAAAAGGTTTTGGCTATCGTATCAATGCTAATCTGAGTTATCAGCCTGCGTTTGTGAAAGGATTAACTGCAAAATTCCAGATTTCGCAAGGTGGATCATCAAATAGAAACAGATTATATAAAGCACCTTATGATGTATATAGGTTTGCAACATTTGGCAGAGGTGGAAAATTCTATAGCAATCTTCCCGATCCCAGTAAGGCAATTGAATCAGTAGTAACTAAAGAGAATGCTGAAACCCGGGCCGGACAAAGTACATCGAACAGTTATCAGGGATTTCTTACACTTCAATACAATAAAGTAATTGGTCTCCATACGATGGATCTGACAGCAGGTGCTGAACAAACAGTATCTTATGGTGAAACTCAATCGAATACTTGGGTGGGACAGCTTGTTCCACTTGTTGACGATCCCTGGGCTTTTGACTTAAACAAAATTGGAGTACCTCAGCGTTCTGTATCGGAAGCAACCAAACGTTCGTTTTTCGGTCGTTTTAGTTATGATTTTAACAAAAAGTATTTATTCGAGGCGGTAGGCCGTCTTGATGCATCTTCAAATTTTGCTACAGGAAACAGGTGGGGCCCTTCAGGAAGTGTCGGACTTGGATGGATTATTAGCCATGAAAACTTCTTTAAAGACAACGTTAAGTTTGTTAACTTTTTGAAATTCAAGTTTAATTATGGAATTACTGGTGATGATCGCGTGGCTGCCAGACTTTGGCAGGAAAGATATGCTATCGGCTTAAATGATGGTTACCTATTTGGGTCTAATAATGGCATCGGTTTAAATCCAGCCGTACTTCCTAACCCGGGAATCACATGGGAAAAAAAGCAAACGTTCAATGCTGGTTTTGAAGCTTCACTATTTAACAGCAGACTGGATCTTGGTGTAGAAGTTTTCAGGAACTTTACTTATGATGGATTTGATGGTGGGGTCGATAAATTGTATCCAATGTATGCAGGATTTAAAGGTGCAACCGTAAATTACAGAGAAGTATACAACTGGGGATCTGAGTTTAATATCGGATATAATGCAAATCTTACAAAAGATCTGAAATTAAATACAAGTATGAACTTTGGGTTTGGTAATTCTGTGGTTTACCGGGAACTCTATAATCCAAATGAATTGGTTATCAATATTGGAGAAGATATCATCACAAGTGGATTAGATCCAAGGAAATACAGTAGTAGTAATATAGGATTAATTGCGAAAGGTATGTTGAGAACTCAACAAGAAGTGGACGCTTTTATTTTAGCAAATCCAAATTACAACTTCAGAGGAAACCTTCCGGAAGTTGGATGGCTTGTATACGAGGATACCAATAAAGATGGTTTAATTAGTGAAGCGGATATGGTACCTATGTTTAAGCATACAAACGCATTTTTAAGTACAGGCATTAATTTGAACCTTGGCTATAAATCGTTAAGCTTAAGCACGAATATTAATGCCCGGTTTGGTGGGAAAGTATTTTACGATAGCAGAGCGGTGACCTCGGCGACACCCACAACAAATGTATTAACCATTTGGAGAGATCGCTGGACACCTGAAAATCCGACGCAAGGTAAAATGCCGAGATATGATGATCCGTCTATAGGTATTAATTCAACTTTCTGGGCTGTAGACGGCACGATGATCAGGATCAATAATATGACATTGGCGTATAAAGTCCCTGAAAAAATTGCAAGAATTTTAGGTGTTGGTGGTGCAAGGATACTTGCTACTGGAAATAATTTATGGACCATTGTAAATCCTTTAAAATACAAGGATCCATATACGTCAAGTGCTTATGATTATCCAACAATCCGGACAATCTCATTAGGCTTAAGTGTTAACTTATAATATTTGAAATGATGATTAAGAAATATAAAAACATCCTAAAAAAGTCATTGTTTTTTTTGGCTGCTACAACGTTCCTTACCGCATGTGTCAATAAAGATGAATTTTTCCTGTTGGAAGACAGAAGCGGAATTGATGCAGCGATATGGAGTACCGAAGGTGCTGTAGAAATGCATTTGAGGGAGACTTACGATATGTCTACACCTCGTTTTCCTCATCAGGATACTTATGACCGTTACCCAATTCATCTGGCAAGTGACGAAAATTATTTTTCAGGTAATGATACCTGGGCAAAAGCAGCATTGGGAGTGCAAGGCTTTTTAGCAAACAACGATGTCAGGTTTGTGGGTAACAAATACCAGGGGAACAACTTTGGTGATAACCGGTATTTCGATATCGCGCGCTGTAATAATGGCATTGTTAATATACCTGCGGGTACAATGCCAGATGCAATAAAAAAGAGATTTATTGGTCAGTATTATGCGTTGAGGGCTTTAAATTATTTCGAGCTCGTGAAAGTTTATGGTGGTGTACCGCTCGTGTTGACACCTCAAAGCCCTGGTACATTAAATGTAGGTGGAAGAGCCAGCGCGAAGGAATGTTTCGACCAGATTGTTAAAGATCTGGATCTCGCGATTGAGAATTTACAAGGTACTACCTGGGGAGATAGTGATGGTAGAGGTAGAATTTCAGTCGAAATTGCAACTTGTTTGAAAGCTAAGGTGCTATTGTACTGGGCCAGCCCACAATTTAATCCAGGAAATGACCAATCAAGATGGCAGACCGCTTTACAGGCCAACAAGGCAGCTTATGATATGTGTACCACGAATGGGCGTGATCTTGTACCTAACTATGCAGACATATTTTTATTGGAAGGAACACAGAACAAAGAAGCGATATTTGTACGCACTTATTCTTCAACTGTAGAAAGAAGAGGCCATAATACGGAGAATAAAGTTAGACCCAATACTGAAGGTGGTTCTTCCAATGCTGCATTTATACCTACTTTACAGTTATTGAATGCCTATCCCATGAGCGATGGTAATGCAATTAGTTATACCGGTGCGAACAAAGGAAATGTGACCTATGATGCAACTATGTTCTGGCAAAACAGAGATCCAAGGTTTGAGGCTACTTTCGCTTATAACGGAAGCCTGTGGCCGCTTAGTGGTAAAACAAACCGAAGACAATGGAATTATGTAAATGCAACAGGTGAAACTGCAAATTATGGCGTGTATTGTCGAAAATTCTCTATCCCATCTATCGCATCTGGTGCTGTTGCTTATTCCAATAACCTTGGAGGTAATGGTATGGACTGGATTGACTTGCGTTTTGCTGAAGTGATTTTGAGTTACGCGGAATGTGCAAATGAAACAAGTGACCTTGGTCTTGCAAAAACTTTGGTGGGAAAAGTTAGAATGAGAGCAGGTTTGGGCAAGGGTACAAACCCACGTGATTTTGGTTTAGAAAATGTTAGTGGTACGGCCGATATGCGCGAATTCATTACTAATGAAAGAATGATAGAGTTTGCTTTTGAAAATAAGCGTAATTCTGATCTGAGAAGGTTGAGGAAATGGCACTTACTATCTGGTACGATCCAAACCATTCGGATTGAACTGCAAAGATCCGGAGACAGGGCGAGTCTTGAATCTGTTAATCCGACTAATTCTGCACTTTTAAGAAGGGATACATTAGATTTTAACAAGAAAAGCACCTATACCCATTTCTTTAAGAACACTGTACTAACTCCATCTGGTATAGGCTCATTCAGTATTCCTGAATACCACTATTTTTATACTTTCCACAACGATTTTATGTATTCAAGTCCATTACTTCAAGCTACAATTGGCTGGGCTGGAGGAACTTTTGATCCGTTAAAATAGTCAGGTTGTTTTAATTAGAAAAATTTAAGATGAAAATAAAAAGATTTAAAATAGCTTATGTATTGGTAGCCCTCGCGCTTTCTTTTGGCGCCTGTAAAAAAGAAGCACCAAACATCTATAATATGTTTAATGATGTATCGGTATCATTTAAAGGTGATCATCCTTTCAGCGTGGTTGATTACAAGCAGGTAAATGATGGGGATAGCGTTTACATAGATTTTACTATTAATTCGGCAAAAGACGATATGTCTGCTGTATGTATTAGAAGGGAAGGGCAGGAAACACCTGTTCTACAGATTCCAATCCCGGATGGAGCAGACAAACGTTCCTACTCAGGTGTTTATAAGCTAAAGGCAACACGTGCAGGTGAGAATAAATATCGTGTATATGCATTGAACAAGCAGGCTCAATACATTGGAGACGGTTATAAATTTGTTGTATTTAATGTAACTCCAGGTTTTACGCTAATCGCGAACAGAAGGGTGTACTTGCCCGATACTACGGCTAAAGTACAACCGTGTTATTATTCTGTAAAATTGGGACAGAGTTTCAGTTACCAAAATGGAAAGGATGTTTCTGCCGACATTGACTTTGGCGTGTATAGAACGCAGGATCTTACTGGAACTAATTCAAATGCAACAGGAGGGTATTTTTATCATTTGTATTCACTGAGTGCCAATCCGCTGTTTTTCGATATTAATGATATCAGCACCTGGACGAAGAGAACAACTTTGTTTAGCAACCAGTTAAGTGAGACAAATGTATTCAATAACAACTTAACCTCGTCTTCTGCCATTGAAACCACGGCATTAACGAAAACTATCAATTTGACAGAAACAGCCAGAGCTCCGGGCAATGCAATCCGGCCCGGTTCTGTGGTCTATTTTAAAACCCCGGAGGGGAAATATGGGGCTATTCATTTTAAACAGATCACCGCTGATTTGCAAGGTAAGGTCTTTTGTTCGATCAACGTGAAAGTTCAAAATTAATTGTGTGTGTTAAAGGCTGCTACCGAAAGGTGCAGCCTTTTTTGATCGCTCACAAAATGTACTGAATACGCTTATGATAGCTTCATAACCGATAAAAGACAAAATATATACCAATGAAAATTTTTTGTAAAAGAACCTTCCGTACTTTATTGCTGTTTGTATTCCTCCACTCATTGTGTATTGAACAGGTTGATGCTCAAAAACCTTTGTACAAGCTAATTGGAGAACATTACACTACAGTGAAATTGTCAGAATTTGTGAATGTCTTTTCTGACGCTAAAAACAGCGTTGCAAGGATTAGTAAGCAAATAAATGGATTGGAAGCAGTTAAGATGCCGCTAACCAGCAACCTTGTAAAAGGTGGAACGTTAAAGTTTACAACGAATAGTCAGTGTTATCTATTAATCGGAATTTTCAGAGATTCATCGGCTGTTATAACATCATCTTCATTAAGTGCAATCAATTTTGGTCATGACGAATTGAAGAAAACTCCGATTATTAAAAATGCAATCAGTATAACGGGTTTGCCGGCTGTTGATGTGTACGCTGTTAGGTATAAGAAAGGGGTACACGACTTAAAATGGACTGATAATCTTTTTATGATCCTGGGTGCGGTATCTTCAATAACCAATTTCACCGGGCAGGATGCCGGCTGTCCGGATGGACGACTATGGGAGCCTTTCTATATTGACGGTTTTGCTTCGAAAAAGGCATTGTTTGAAATTGTCGGTGGTTTGGATAAGCCTGTTTTGGATGAGGGAATGGATGGAACAGAAGATATATACGGTGGATTTGAAGGAGGTGTTTGTGTTAAGATTGAGGGAGTCTACCATATGTTTCCTACTGAACGTGCCGGGGAAAAAGGAAAAGACTATGTTTATGACCGTGTTAAAACAAGGATAGGACATTGGACAAGCAAGGATGCTGTAAACTGGAAAAGAGTTTCTACCATTTACCAGGCAAGCGGAACTTATTCTGTTACGCATGACGATAATCCGTTAAACGACAGGAGGGGAGCTATATGGTCGTACATGCCTGTGTTTAACGAAAAGGCTAATAAATGGTATGGTTACTATTTAGCGTATACAGTAGATAAGGAAATATCTCCCAATCATTCATTTGGCAGGATTTGGAGAACAGAATCTGAAACCCCGGGTAGGACGGGAATAGGCGGTCCATATAAAGAAGGTGTAATTATTATGGAGCCAGGTCTTGATACGCAATTGTGGGAAGGCAGACAGGGAGTAGATTCCTTTTTCCCTTATCAGATTGGTCATAACGAATGGCTGGCATTTTATGGTGGTGCTTACCCCTATAAATCCATTAAGGATTATCCGGATAAACCGGGTAAAGGATGGTTTGTTGGTTTGGCGAAGTCGCAATCTATGGAGGGCCCATGGACACGAATGGATACTACAATAAACCCGATCAAAACCATTCATCCATGGTTTATCGAAAATCCTATAGTTTACAAGCTGTCAGAAGAATGCTATATCACCATTTTTGATGGAGGACCGGAAGGCTGGGGACATCATTTACCTAATATGATCGGTTATTCCTTATCAAAGGACGGTTACAACTGGTCGGAAGCTGCTTATCTGCCAATCGAAACCAAAGTCAAAAAATGGTGGGACATTATGCGAACACCAATGTGTTTAATAGATGAAGGGAATGACATATTTACCATTGTTTATGCTGCTATTGATCTTAAAAAGAGGTTTCATCCAATGGGAAAGGTACAGGTTAAACTCAATAGAGATGTTTTAAAAGACAGATCTTTATGAACGAGATTATAACCTGGAGAAGTCATGTTATCGCATTTTTCCAGCCATTGTAGGCCAGGTTAATTTTGGTCTTATCTTTAACAGGTTGAAGTGTTGTCTTCTCTGAATTTAATGTTTCCAACTGAGCTATACTCTTAAAAAAGCCTGTTTTTAATCCTGCCAGGTAAGCCACGCCCAATGCCGATACATCGGGCATTCCCATATTAGAAACATTTTTGTTCAGCAGATCGGCCATGAATTGCAGTACAAAGCCATTGCCGGTCATCCCACCATTTACCATCAATCCAGCCAATGCTATACCCGTATCTTTTTCCATAGCGGCCACCACATCTTTAATCTGGTAAGGAACCGACTCCAGTGCAGCCCTTACAATATGGTTTTTATTGGCGCCAAAACTGAGCCCGCTGATTTCGGCTTTTCGGTTCATTTGCCAATAGGGGGCTCCGAGGCCACTGAAAGCCGGGACCAGGTAAACACCGTTATTGTCCGCTACAGATCTGGCCATACTTTCTGTTTCCGCATTGCTTGAAAAAAGGTTCAGTTCATTTTTAAGCCATTCGATGGTAGATCCACAGGAAACGATTACACCTTCCAGTGCATAAGCGATTTGATCTTCTGTGCTCCAGCAAATAGTGCTGATCATCCCGCTGCCGGAAGATTGGAGTTCCGGGCCGATATTCATCAGAATGGAACATCCTGTGCCCAGGGTTGCTTTTGCAGTTCCGGTACTGAAACAACCTTCACCAAAGGCAGCAGCATGGGAATCACCGATCATTGCAGTAACAGACAGCTCAGCTGGCATCAGTTTGTTAAAATCAGTTGTTCCGAAAAAACAGGACGATGGTTTAATGGAAGGAAGGTTTAATGTGGAGAGCTCAAAAATGTCCAGCAATTCCCGGTCCCAGGTTAGGGAACTGAGATTAAAAAACAGCGTTCTGGAAGCATTGGTGTAATCTGTAAAATAAGATTTACCATCAGTTAGCTTGTACAGCAACCAGGTATCAATAGTGCCAAAATAAGCTTTTCCACTATCAATGGCTTTTTTGATTTTTTCGTCATGTTGATACAACCAGATCAGCTTTGTCCCGGAAAAATAAGGGTCGATTATTAATCCGGTTTTTGCTTTGATCATTTCAGTCAATCCATAACCGGATAGTTTATTGCAAATCTCTACCGAGCGCTTGCACTGCCATACAATAGCATTGTGCAGTGGTATACCCTGATCATCCCATATCACAAAGGTTTCCCTTTGGTTAGAAATGCCGGAGGTTTGTATTTCGGTCAAACTGCCTCCCTTTGATTTAAAATCTGCTAAGCAGGATGTTAAAGAATGCAATACATTCTGGTAAATCTCCTCAGGATCCTGTTCCACAAAACCATCTCCGTAAAAGATACTTTTTAGCGGGACTGATCCTTTGGCGAATACTTTACCGTATTCATCAAACAGGAGCGTTTTAGTACTGCTTGTCCCTTGATCTATTGATAATACATAGCGCATGCTTAGTTATTTTTGGAGTTCGATTTGTCAATAATTACCGCTAATAAAATAACAGCTCCTTTTACAACTTGTTGCCAGAATGGAGAAACATTTAACAGAACCAGTCCGTTGTTTAAAACCCCTATGATGATAGCACCAAGTACTGTTCCCATGATGGTGCCTTTGCCGCCTGACAACGAAGTGCCTCCTATAACAACAGCAGCAATGGAATCCAGTTCGTAGCTATTACCTGCATTAGGTTGCGCAGAATCCAGTCGGGATGTAACAATGAGTCCACCAACGGCTGCCAGGGCACCAGCAATGGAATATACAATGATTTTAACCTTGCTAATATTGATTCCCGATAATCTGGAAGCATTTTCATTACCACCGATAGCATAGATATACCTTCCTAACCTTGTTTTTGTAGTCAGGATCACAGCGGCAACTACTACAATTGCAGAAATCCATACCGGAACAGGAATACCAAGTAACCAGCCTGTACCGAGATAAGAGAACTGATCGCCCAGGCCTGAAATAGGGAAGCCTTGTGTATACAGTAATGTTAAACCTCTGGCAATGGTCAACATGGCAAGCGTTGCGATAAAAGAGGGGACTTTGAATTTTGTAATTGCCCAGCCGTTAAATGCCCCCAAAGAGGTTCCTGCAAGGATCCCGGCCAACATTGCACCAACAATGGTGAAGCCTACATAAAGATTGAATTCAGGCACCGCAATGCCATTTTTTAGAAGTCCCGCTGTTAGCGCTCCGCACAAGGCCAGTACAGATCCTACCGATAAATCTATTCCAGCAGTTAACACGACCAGGGTCATGCCTACGGAAATACAAATGTTAACCGAAATTTGCCGCATTACATTCCATCCGTTAGATAGCGTAAGGAACTTATCCGATACTATACTGATCAACAGACATAGCATAAATAAGGCTATTAATGACTGGAATTTTATAAAATAAGGTTTATATAGTTTTAAGTCCATTTTAAATTGATTTAGGAATTGCTGCTTTTAAAATACATGCTTCATTGGCTTCACCAATAGGGATTTGTGCAGTAATATTTCCCTCCGACATCACCATCACCCGGTCCGATACGGCTAAGATCTCCGGAAGTTCTGATGACACCATAATGATTCCCATTCCTTTGTCAGCAAGGGCCAGAATAAGCTTGTAGATCTCATTTTTTGCGTTTATATCGATGCCGCGGGTAGGCTCGTCTAACAGAAATATTTTTGGATTTGTAGCCAGCCATTTGGCGATTACAATTTTTTGCTGATTACCACCGCTTAAGTCGCCTGCCACTTGTTTCCCCGAAGATGTTTTAATCTTAAGTTCAGCCCGGTACTTGTCGCTTAACTGGGTTTCTTTCCGTACTTCCAGCAATCCCAGGTTTTCCATCTCTTTTAGTGTAGTAATCCCAATGTTCTGTTGAACGTCAAGCCCCAATAAAAGACCGTCTTTCTTCCTGTCTTCGGGAACTAAAGCGAGGCCTGCCTTTATGGCTTCAGCGGCTGTGGCAATTGAAATCGTATTCCCTTCAATCTTTAGTTCACCGGTAACCGATTTCGGATGAATTCCAAAAATTGCTTCCAATAATTCTGTTCTTCCAGCGCCCATCAATCCGAATATCCCCAAGATTTCTCCTTTTTTTAGACTGAAGGATATGTTTTTGAGTAAATATTCATTTTTCTTATTCGGGTGTTTTAGACAAAAGTCCTTTGCACTGAATAAATCTTCCTCACTTAACGCCGAGCTTTGTTTTCTGATCAGGTTAATTTCTCTGCCGACCATTTTATGAATAACATCATCAGGACTGATCTCGTCAATATCGCCACATTCTATTACTTTTCCATCTCTTAGAATTACATACCTGTCGGCAATTTTAAACAGCTCATCTAATTTGTGGGAAATATAGACAATGGCTTTATGTTCTTTTCGCAGGTCCTTAATGATTTCAAATAGAATTTTTACTTCATTGTCACTTATAGCAGAGGTCGGCTCGTCCATAATAATAACTTCCGATTCTGTAAGCAAAGCCTTTGCAATTTCCACGACCTGCTGTTGCCCGACTTTAATGTCGATAATCAAAGTGTCGGGATCAACATTAAGTTTTAAGCGGTTTAACAATTCCTGCGTTTTTAGCCGCATTCTTTTTTTATCCAGCTCTCCCCAGGAGGTGGTCAGCTCGCGACCTAAGAATATATTTTCCGTAATACTCAAATAGGGGATGAGGTTTAACTCCTGATGAATAATTGAAATGCCCAATGCTTGTGCTTGTTTTGGGTTTGAAAAATTAACAGTTTTGCCTTTAAAAATGATTTTTCCCTCGTAATCAGGATATACGCCCGACAGAATTTTCATCAATGTCGATTTCCCTGCACCATTTTCGCCAATAATAGCTGTTACCTGACCCGCATGAACGTCCAGGTTAATCTGATCAAGTGCTTTGACCCCAGCGAAACTTTTACTTATATTTTCTACAACCAGCATGTTGACTCTTATTTAAGTATTCTTAATTGTACGGGTGTAACTTCTATATCACTTAGTTTAAGAAACTTACTGTTTAGCTCAATAGCACCGATAAACTGGATACGATCACCGGCTTTAACATTCTTCTTAAAGTCGGGTAATACCTCTTCTCTGATGAGCTTATTTATTCCTGCGGAAATCTCGTTGAAATCTGATGTATTGTCAAATTCATTCATACTGATTAATCCGGAAGCATCTCTAACCGCATTTCCAAATACATATTCAGTCGCTATACGTACTGAAATATGCTGCGAGTTCGTTTGAACAGATACTGTGGTCTCATTTTCGTTGATGTTTTCAACTTTACCCTCTCCCTTAATCATAAAGTACTTCAAGTCTCCAATCCCCAAAGCATTACCTTTTTCTTTAAAGGCTTTTTTAGGATCGGCTTTAAGCAGCTCAATCAATTCACCAAAAGGCAGACTTTTGTTTAAGGAAGGAATTAGTTTTTGATTCCAGAATGACCTGGTATAGGTAGCTATATTTATTTTTCCGGTTGAAGTAGAGGCCTGCATTTCATTGAGTTTTTTGAAATACACAGAATGATAACCAACAAAAAGAATAGCAACAACTATAAAAAGATATTTTAAAAACTGCTTCATAACTTAGTTTGAAATGTAATTTTTAACATTTTCGGCTGTTACCAGTTCAACAGCTACCGGTACTTTTTGTGGGAAATCGCGTTTGCCCTTAAAGTACTCCTGGGCATACAGCGCTGCGGTTTCTGCCATAATTTTAGGATATTGCATTCCGGTTGCCTTAATTTTGTTTTCATTTATAGACCGGAGGGCATCATCAGCGCCGTCGAAGCCAAATACCTGGACATGATTGGCTTTTCCTGCCGCATACAGCGCCTGGTAGGCACCCATTGCCATGGCATCATTCCCACAAAAAACTGCATCAATATCTGGGTTAGCCTGTAAAACAGATTCAAGAACTTCCATAGCTTTATTTCTGTCGAAATCAGCACTTTGCTGAGCAACCATTTTTAATCCCGGATAATGATCAACCACACTGTGGAAACCCTTGGAGCGGGCCCAGGTATTGTTGTCGCCCACAAGGCCCAGTATTTCAACATATTTACCTGTCTTATTTAGTCGTTTTACAAAATATTTGCCAATGGCAATGCAACCGGAATAACTATCAGACAGAATTTGAGAAGTAGCAGATTTGGTAGAGTTGATCTCTCTATCCATACAAAACACTGGAACGTTTGCAGTTTTGGCTTTAGATACATTGGCGATTGAGCCATCAGCATCAGTAGGATTAAACAAAATGGCGTTATATCCAGAGCTAATTACATTTTCAAAATGATCAGCTTCAAGTGCTGTATTGTTTTGAGAATCAAATATTTTTGCTTCGTAACCTAATGATCTTGCTTTTGCAGCAGCGGTTTCCGCTAACACCACGAACCAGGGATTATTTAAGGTAGATACAATTACAGCAATTTTTTTAGGTTCATCAGCTGTATTTTTGTTTCTGCAGGAGCTTATTGTTAGCAATGACAGCATTAAAAAGAATACATAAATTCTCTTCATAAGTTTACAGGATTATATTTGGTTAGGTTGTGTTTTTGGTTTTTATCAGCTCAATAGCTTCATTGCGGCTGTCAGAATTCCTTGTTCAGAGATTTCATAGTGGTTAAATATCTCATTCTGGGAACCTGTTACCGTATATTCATCCGGGATACCCATAATTTTAAAACGATTTCTGTAATTGTTTTCCATTAAAAAGGAGGCGCAGGCTTCACCCAATCCACCGTAAATACTATGTTCTTCGACGGTGATAATGGGCTTGCCCGTCTCAGCGAATTTTGAAATTAAGTCGTAATCCAGTGGTTTGATGGTATGCATACTCAATACTGCGGCCTGAATGCCGTATTCAGACTGAAGTTTTTCTGCCGCCTGTAGTGCCGGGAATACAGTTTCTCCAGTTCCAATAATGGTCAGATCAGTTCCTTCTTTAATAATTCTTCCTTTTCCAAATTGAAAATCAGTACCATTTTCTACCAGGTAGGGCATGTTCTTTTTGCCAAACCTGATATAAACCGGTTGGTTTAAGGATGCAGCGTGGATAATTGCTTGCTCGGTTTCATAATTGTCTGCCGGAGCAACAATAATGAGGTTATTTACAGCCCTCAAAGCAGCGTAATCATGTAGACTGTGGTGTGTGGATCCCAAAGCACCATAACTTACCCCGGCGCTGATACCGATGAGGTTAACCGGGTTGTCTGAATAAGCTACATCATTCTTAATTTGCTCGAATGACCTGGCAGTAAGGAAGCATGCTGGCGATACGGCAAATACTTTTTTTCCCGTAGAGGCAATTCCCGCTGCAACGCCCACCAGATTTTGTTCTGCGATGCCGATCTCAATGATCTGTTTAGGGAATTTGTCCCCAAAAGGCACTAGCTTTCCCGAACCCCTGGAATCACTGGTTACCACAATAATATCTTTGTCGGTCTGAGCGAGATTTTGAAGTACTTCTGAAAAAACTTCAAGGTTTGCCCGGCCGGTTTCCATTCTTCTATTTACAACTGTTTCCACCATATTTAGTTTATATTGAAGCCAACGTGCTGTCTAATTCCTGCAAAGCAGATTCGTATTGCTGTTCAGAAGGTACGCCATGATGCCATTTGATCTGATTCTCCATATAGCTGATGCCTTTCCCTTTGATGGTATGCGCAATGATCATACTGGGTTTGTTTGTTTCAAAAGGTATACTTGCCAGGACCTCTTTTAGTTGTGCATGATTATGGCCGTCGACATGCTTAACAGCCCAGCCGAAACTCTCAAATTTTTGATCTATCGGATCGGTGTTGCATACATCAGTTGTTTTGCCGGTAATCTGAAGCTTATTGTGGTCGATAATGGCACAGAGGTTATCCAGTTTGTAATGGGCAGCAGTTAAAGCGGCTTCCCAGTTAGAACCTTCAGGTAGCTCTCCATCGCCCAGCAAGGTGAAAACTTTATAGCTTTTGTCGTCAAGCTTTGCAGCAAGGGCGGTCCCTACACTTAAAGGTAATCCATGACCTAAGGCACCTGTATTTTGTTCAATGCCATTAACCTTTTTCGTAGGGTGTCCGATATAATGTGATTTATATTTACATAAGGTCTCCAGATCCGACTCCGGGAAAAAACCTTTGTCGGCCAGAACCACAAACAGTGCTTCTACACAATGTCCTTTGCTTTGAATGTAACGGTCTCTGTCGGGAGATTTTATAGTGGACGGGCTTACATTCATAATGTCATTATAAAGCACATTCAGAATGTCTATGCAGGATAGGCTTCCTCCAGTATGACCGGCCTTCGCTCCGAAAATGTATTTCAGTATCTTTTTCCGGTAGTCTAGTGATTTTGCTTTAAGGTCTTTGTCTGTCATAGTTTTAAATCAAAACATTGGTTAATGTTCATAAATTTCCCATCCCATATAATTTTCAAAAGCTTCTTTCAGTATGGCCCCACTTTTCGATGCATTCATCACCACATGGTGCTCAAAACCGTTTCTGCAAACATATTGCATCAATCCCTGTAGGTTGTGAATTTTTGCTACAGCTCTGTTGCCAAAGGTATTCAGGGCATCATCGGTCAGTTCTCCTTCGCCGAAATAGGCTTTGATTACTCCACGGGTATCATCCGTACTAATTCTTCCGTAGGTAAGTGGCATCGCGGGTGTACGACCATCCAAAGCGCCGTAAGTATTTTCAACACCTACAGTGGTGCCTAAAATAGGGGCATTGCTGATTTGTATATCAGGTAGGAATGATTTTGCCCAGTTTCCGCAGTGAAATAACACGCACTTTTCGTCATCAGCTGCGTAATTGTTGTTCCAATCTACCAATGCACTAGGCGAACCTGAGGCAAGTTGCATGGCGTACATGGTTAATGTGCCGGTTACATCAACTTCGCAAGCACTTGGAAGCATGTTTTCGCTCATAATACTCATCGACGTACATACATTACAACCATAGTTTTGTTGGAGGGAAGTCCAGCATTGAATAGCAGTTGCATCCAGCGAATGGGTCTTCATAAATTCATTTAGCACTACATCAAGTTTAGCGATCTGAATCAATGCCTCGGGTGGGGTAGCACCTGATGGTGCATAATTATGGATCCTTTCCAGGTGGTCCTTAACCGATTGGTCATCTTTGGTTAGTTTATTCGCACTGCCAAGAATTTCAGAAAGGTCGGCAGTAACCACTGAGATACCGTGACGCTGTAGTATTTTTTCACTGTAGCGAACAGTATTAAAACCTCCTGGTCTTGCGCCAATGGCACCAATGCGTACATTTCTAAGGCCTTTTACAACCCTGCATACCGCGACGAAATTTTTAAGATCTTCAGTAAATGAAGGATCAGATGGATGGACAACATGTTTTGTCGTTAATGTGTACTTAATGCCAAACTGGTATAAATTATTACAAACGGAAATTTTACCACACCAGGAATCTCTTCTTCTTGCAACATCCAGTTTATCCAGATCATCCGGATAGGCCTGAATTAAGACCGGAACATTCAATTGGGAGAGTTTTAACGTTTCTGCAACACCTCTTTCATCACCAAAATTGGGCAACACAACCAAAACACCTGTAATCTCTTCGCGATGTTGTTTAAACAGTTCAGCACATTTTTGTGCATCATGAAAGGTTTCCACACCCCCAAGTTTCGATTGCCAATCCTCCAAAAGTATAGGCTTGATGTTCAGCTTCTCCAGTTCTTTCAAAATTTCTGCTCTTGCATCAGCCACCAACCGGTCAGGGAAAAAATCCCTGTTGCCAATAATTACGCCTAGTGTTGTTTGTTTTTCCATCAAATTAATCTGCTATGATTAGTTCTATTTCGTTTTCATTTAACAAATTCTTGTATTTTTCCTGTATGCCGGCATCCGTAATGATGTAGTCGATCAGTGATAAAGCGCCGAGACTGGCAAAAGAACTCTTTCCTATTTTTGTTGAATCGGCTACCAGGTAAGTGGTTTCTGCCGAATTGATCATAGCCCTTTTTACCACTAAGTCGCTGATACTCGGATAAGTTAATCCAGCTTTAAGAGAAAGTCCGGCTGTCGCAAGAAAGAGTTTATGTACGTTAAGCCCGTTAAAGAAATCGGCGGCTTTTTGTCCAGTTAGGGATAGGGTGGGTGGTTTAAATTCTCCACCGGTCATGATCACTTCAATACCCGGTTCCGCGCCCAGTAATAAAGCGATGTTTAAGGCATTAGTGATTACAGTTAAATTTTTAATTCCCTTTAGTTTCTTGGCGATTTCAGTCGTTGTCGATCCCGAATCAAGAATAATAGTATCGCCAGGTTCGATAAATTCCAGGCATTTTTTTGCGATAAGCTCCTTTTTGTCCAGGTTGTCCTGATGGCTCAATGAAAATGTACGAACTTGATTTTCGACATTTTTTAGAAAAGCCCCACCATGCTCCCTAAGTACCAAACCTTCTTTTTCTAATTTTTCCAGATCTTGCCGGATTGTAACTTCAGTTACTTTGAACAGTTTTGCAAGGCTTACAACCTTTGCTGAGCCATCTTCTTTTAAAAGCTCAAGTATCTTGTCTTTTCGTTGATTTGCAAGCATAATTTATCCTTGATGTATTGTGTATACTATTTGGTTATGATCAAAGTAAAACAAAAAATAATTAATAATCGAAGATAATCGAAAATAAACAAAGAATTTAGTTTGGTTTATTTTCGGTTATTTGTTGTTTTTCGAAAGTATTTTTTGCTGAACAGAACAGTGATTCCCTGATAGCGAGGATTTTAAAAATCGTCAAAAAAAATCGTCTCAGCTGCGTTTATGGCAAATGAGACGACACGGTAAATATGGAATAAGAAATTAGCTATTTAAAGGCTAACCTGCAAGGAGTAGTTATTTTCTGTGATGTATTGTTGCATATATCTCAATTTCTGATCAGAATTTAAACGCTTGATCGCAATAGATTTACTTCTTCTTATAGATTCTTTACTTAGCCCTAAATTCGTTGCTATATCTTCCAGTAACATTGGAGTGTCATTGTTTAGTCCGTAATACATACGAAGAATACGCGCTTCACGTTCTGTCAGATTGCCAATCATCAAATCTAAAGATTGTTGCCTGCCTTCAAGTTCTATCTGTTTATCTGGTGCACTGAAGGTATGATCCTCTAAAAAGCTCAATAATCCAGGTTTCTCCTCCTCCTCATCGCTTTCCAATGGAATGCCAAACGGAGAATCCATTAAGTAATCTTTAACTTTTTCTACAGCTATTCCGGTATATTCCGAAAGCTCATCAGGTGTCGGCATGCGTTCCAGTTGCTGTTCCAGATAATCCTGGGCCTTATAAACTTCAAAAATGTCATCTCTCTGATTGGTTGGCCTGCGGATCATACGTCTTTGTTCGCCAATGGTATGCATAATTGACTGTCTGATCCACCATACTGCAAAAGAAATAAATTTAAAACCTTTAGTCTCGTCAAATCGTTCGGCAGCTTTTACCAATCCTAAATTTCCTATGGAAACCAGATCGGGGAGGGAAAGTCCTTGTCCTTCATATTTTTTGGCTACTGAAACTACAAAACGAAGGTTTGAATTGATTAAACGTTGGAATGCCGCCTGGTCGCCTGCCTTAATTTTCCTGGCAAGTGCAATCTCTTCATCAACGCTTAAAACATTGTACTTCGCGATGTCGCTTAAATAACGCTGTAAGGAGGCATGACTACGATTTGTAATGGATTGCCCGATTTTAAGTGCTCTCATAATAACTGTATGTGTAGCTGTTGACTACCGGATTCATTTAACATACTTGAACTTATATTTGGTACATCAAATTTGAATAATTAGAATATATTATCTTTTATTATTATGAAATCGGGAGAATATTCTTTTTTGTTGTTGTTTGTTAGATTTTAAATCTGTTTATACCTTTTTAATTAAGGGTTCTTAGGAAAATTATCTTCATGCTCTGTTTACATAAAAGATATTAGTGCTTATATTTGTAATTATCTTAGTGTGTTGTTAATTGGCTTGTAATCAGTGGTGTTATGAGTATCAAGGTCTATTCGCTCTATGTGCATAAGGGAGATGGCGCCAACATCATTCGTAGCTCAGCCCTACCTTGTAAGAGGCTGCACCTACGAGGTACCTAGAAGGTAGGTATGAGGTACCTGGAACTTACCTACTTGTACCAGACCAAACCTGCGCCAATGCAGTGCCGCCTATGCTTGTCTTAAACCTGGCTTTTAAGTTTCGGATTTCTATATGATTTCCTGACTTATTTGTTTTTATGGTCAGTATTGATTCGTTGAGTTTAATAATATCTATTGTTTCATTCCTAAAAAAGAGTTGATTATTATGTGGTTTGTAGGTTTTTTGTAAAAAATCTGCGACATAAACTGTTAATTTGACGTTTAAAAAATGAAATGCTAATATTGTACATTGGATAGAGAAAATGCTACAGTAAATGCTTAGGTATTGATTGCATTTTTGAAGCCTAAATCAATAACCTAAATTTTATAAAATTAAACAGCAACCAACAGGCGAGATCAAGAGAAATCTTGCCGGATAAACTATCTGCGAAGACTTGTTGTCTTCAGATGAACTGATCTCAATTCCGCACTCACTTATTACAATACAAACAAAATAACCAAATTTTAAATCATTTGACGAGTAGAAGTATGAAACAAAAAAAGCTTTTTAAAAGCAAGTGGTTAAAGGAAGCTTACGCTCCTTTAGTCATGGCACTCTTTTTACCTGTATCAGGTATTGCAGTAGTACCAACTATTAAAAAGACGCAGAACAACGGGATTGTTTCTCCCCTGGTAAACATTACCGGAACAATTAAAGACAAAAGCGGTCAGCCTTTGCCGGGTGCCAGTGTCAAAATTAAAGGTACAACTACAGGTACATCAACTGATGCGAATGGAGTTTTCAGGTTAAACCTGCCAACAGGAACTGAAACATTGGTCATCACTATGATGGGCTACAAAACCCAGGAGATATCTGCAGCCGGAAAAGCAACCATTTCGGTTGTGCTGGAAGATGAAACCTCGGATCTGGACGAGGTAGTGGTGGTAGGATATGGTACCGTAAAAAAACGTGATCTGACTGGTGCAGTCGCTTCCGTAAAAGCTGATGATATTGTGCTTACGCCAACAGCTAATGCGATGAATGCTTTACAAGGAAAAGTTGCAGGAATGGACATAACAACACTTTCGGGGAAATCAGGTGAAAGTCCAAAAATCCGACTTAGAGGTAACCGCTCGGCTTTTGGCAGCAATGATCCTTTGTATATTATTGACGGTATTCCTGGGAGTTATGCTGAACTAAATCCGAATGATATAGAATCTATTGATGTATTGAAAGATGCATCTTCTGCAGCCATTTATGGTTCTGCAGGAGCGAATGGGGTGGTGATGATTACGACAAAAAAAGGAAAAGCGGGAAGTAGCAGCATCAGCTTTGATTCATTCTTCGGATATAATGGCTTTCCTAAATATCCTCACGGATTGATCGGGGACGACTACATCAAATTGAAACGCGAAGCTTACCGTGGTGAAAAAGGGAATTATCCTGAATTTAATAGTGAGATCTTTATTAATAATGCACAACAGCAGGCTGCCTATGAGGCAGGAAAATGGGTAGACTGGGTAGACCTTGCACTCAGAGATGGATTGCAGCAAAATTATAGTGTGTCGGTAAATGGAGCAACGGAAAAAACAGCTGCTTATCTGTCCCTAAACTACAATGATGAACAAGGTTTGATTAAAAATGACCAAAATAAAAAGTACGCGGTACGTGCGAATATAGATCATTCTTTATCTAAGTTTTTTAAGGTTGGAACAAATCTGCAATTAACCTATACGGACAATGATGCTGCTGCTCAGAATGTTTTTGGAAACAGCCTAACCTTTGCGCCTTTCGGCGATGCTTTTGATGCCAATGGAAATATCAATCATATTCCTGTAGAGAATGTGACAAATCCTTTGTCTGATCAAATTCCAAATCAATATGTAAATAATACATTAAATACTTATTTTGCGGGGAACGCTTACCTGGAAGTTAAACCTCTTAAAGGTTTGTCTTTCCGCTCGGTGATTGGAACTGTTCTGGGATCTTCAAGAACAGGAAGGTACTTTGGTACTCAATCTATCGCCAATCCTATAGCAGGCTACAAAGTTCCGGCTGCGGTAATTGATAACCAAAGAATTGTCAACTATCGTTGGGAAAATATCCTGAACTATGATTTTAACATCAATGATGATCATCGGTTTACCCTGACAGGTGTAACCTCTCTGGCTAAAAACCGGCTAGAATCTTCTTCAGCAGGTGGTTCTGGTTTCGATCTGGATTCTTACTCTTTTTATAATCTAGCTGCTGCGTCAGCACCAATTATCAGTTCTGCATTTATACAGGATCAGTCGACATCTTTTGTTGGAAGAATGAATTATAACTATAAAGGTAAATACTTGCTGTCATTATCTAACCGTTGGGACGGTGTATCACGTTTATCTGTAGGTCATAAATGGGATTCATTTCCTGCAGGTGCTCTTGCCTGGAGAATCAGTGATGAAGATTTCTTCAAAGACGTTAAAAGCGTATCCAGTTTAAAACTTCGTGTTGGATATGGTATAACAGGGAACTCGGGGGGGGTAGGTGCCTATGGCACACAGGCCGGAGGTTACAGCGCACCGCGTCCAGTTGGTTTTGGAGATGTTGCCGCTCCTGCATTTATCTTAAACCAATTGCTTGCTAACAGAGAATTAGGATGGGAGAAATCATACAACACTAATATAGGTTTGGATGCCGAGTTTTTTAAGGGGATTGTAAACCTGACTGTAGATTGGTACAATACTGATACAAAAGACATGTTGTATCAGCGCGACCTTCCGGCTTCTTTAGGTGGATCATGGGGCTCACCATTTAAAATCTGGCAAAATATTGGGGAAATGAACAACAGAGGTTTGGAGATACTGGTCAACACGCGTAACATTGAACGTGATGATTTTTCGTGGGGAACTACCTTTACTTTTGCAACTAATAAAGAGAAAATCACCTCGTTACCCGGAGGTAAAGATCTGATATCAGCTGGTTATTTTTACGGACAGCCACTAAAAACACACTACAACTATAAGTATCTGGGCATCTGGCAGGAAAATGAAGCTGCAGAGGCAGCAAAATACAATGCGGTGCCGGGTGATATTAAGTTACAAACAGATGGTACCTTCAACAGCGAAGGGAAACATCCGTATGGCGCCAATGATAGAGTGATATTAGGTTCAGAAGTACCAGATTGGACAGTCGGCCTGCAGAATAATTTTAAATACAAGAATTTTGACGCAAGCCTGATGTTGACCGCCAGATGGGGGCAAATGATTCAAAGTAACTTAATTACCCGTTACAATCCAATAAATGGGACAACTGCAAATAGTCCTGATGACATTGATTACTGGACACCTGAAAACCCGGGTGCTTATTTGCCAAGGCCAGGAATTCATAGCAGTACAGGAGGATATGTTGGATTTGATGCGTTAAGGTTCGTAGATGGCTCTTTCTTTAAAATCAGAAACATCACGTTAGGTTATACGCTACAAGAAGGAATAATGAAAAAGCTATCTATGAAAAAACTTCGTTTTTATGCTACAGCCAACAATCCATTCATCTTTACTAAAAGTGATTTGCTGAAATATCAGGATCCGGAATCTAACGGGTCAGATAATTTCCCTTTAACGAAACAATTTGTACTCGGATTAAACGTGACATTCTAATTTTTGAAAACATGAAAATAAAAAATATATACATAGCAATATTGGGACTGGGGCTGTTCACTAGTTCCTGCTCGTTGGAGGAAGTAAATCCTTCCGGGGTAACGGTCGACAAAATGGTGAACACGAAGTCGGGTTTTAACAAAGTGGTGGCCAGTTGTTATTTTGACTTATCAAGGTATTTCTATGGACGTAATTTAATCTTGGTAACCGAAGGGGGGACAGATATCTGGACTTCCGATTTCAATTCCAATAACAACCAGAATTATATGAAATATGCTTCTGGTGGGGTAATGAATATCGATATGGCTAAAGATTTCTGGAATGGTGCTTATGATGCCATTAATTATTGCAATATTGTAATCCTGAGGCAAGATCAGGTAACTGATTTTAGCAGCGAGCAGGAAAAAAATGCGTTGGTTGCAGAAGCTCATTTTTTAAGAGCACTGTATTACTTTCACCTGGTAGAACAATTTGGTGCTGTACCTTTAACGATTAAAGAAACAGAAACGCCTATTTTTGAATCTTTCCGTACCGCACCATTGGAAGTTTATGAAAAAGTAATCCTTCCGGATCTGCGCTTTGCAGCGGATAACTTGCCTTCTGGTGGTGTTGTGGCCGGTCGACCTACCAAAAAAGCAGCAATAGGGCTTTTAGCTAAAGCTTGTTTGCAAACCAAGGAATACGGAACAGATAAATATTTGGAAGAAGCAATCGTTGCGTCTAAAAAACTGATAGATGCACCAGCTACTTATAATGTTCGGTTGTATGATAATTTTGCTGATAACTTCAATGCTGCTAACAATAAAACTAACGCGGAGGCGCTTTATCAGTTAACCTATTCGCAGAACTATGGTTCTACCAATACACACGATCATAATAATGATTTTAAGCGGTTTTATGCTTCGCCAACTGCGTTTGGCGCTATTGTATCTGCAGGCTTTCAAACTGTAGTGGGGCGCTGGTCAGGTGGTAATTTCATGCCAAGCAAATACCTGATGGATGTATTTAAAAATCCTGATGGAAGTTTGGATCCAAGGTATGCGCTGTCATTTCAAACTACATGGACTGCCAATACAAATTACGCCTGGACGGCTGATGCTGTCAGACAATTTGATAGGGTAGGTGCGACGGTACCAGCTGGAACAGCAGTAGCCAACAATGATCTGGCAATTAAAATTGCACGTCCGGAGGAACCCACTTATGCTGCGGAACAGGCAACAAAATTAGCACAGAAATACATCTGGGTTGATTTTAAAGATTTGTATTCGGACGACCAAAAGGTTAAAATGAAGTATACAAGGGTAAACCAGGCCCCAGGAGAAGTAGATAATCCTTTTATCCGTTTTTATCCTTCATTAACCAAATTCAATTCAGGGTCATTAGTCAGCCCAAGAACGAACGGTTATACCAGCGATGCTTATGCTACTGTAATGCGTTTAGGAGAGGTTTATCTGATTGCAGCTGAAGCAGAATTCTACCTGCGTGGTGCAAACGGTACTGCTGCAGGTTATGTAAACGCATTAAGAACCAGAGTTGTAGGCCAGCAGGTGAGTGCCGGGGATATTTCCGTACAGTTTTTACTGGACGAGAGAGCGAGAGAGCTTTGTGGTGAATATACCAGGTGGTATGATCTGAAACGTACCGGAAAACTAAATAAGGCTTATCTGACACAAAAGAATCCGGATGTAGGTCAGTATTTTGTTGACGGAAGACATGGGGTAAGACCGATTCCTCAAGGACAGATCGATGCGATCAGTAATCCTGCTGGATTTCAAAATCCAGGTTATTAGGAAAAGACTCAATTCAATTTATAAAAATCCTTACCTGAATAAACAGGTAAGGATTTTTTATTACGCTTATACAAGCCCTTGGATAAAAATTCAGTGGCTTTCTGTTTTAAACCAAAATACTTTTGAATAATTTTTATGTTTACTAATTAGATGTTTTATTAAATATTTGGAAATTAATAGTGTTTATTTTGTATTTGTTAATTACGTTTAACTCAATTGTTGTTTGAGTACTGGAAATGAAATGTGTTGTAGGGTGTATGATGATAAATGATGTTTATCTAAATATTTTTTAGAAATTCTAAAGATTATTTAGAATTTTGATGTTTATTGTTTACCTTTATAAAATCTTAGTTGTGGTTGTAATTAGTTATAGTTCTTTAAGAGATTTCTTTAAAAAACACAGTGATGCTGAAGACGCTTTAAATAACTGGTACCGAATAGTTGAAAAAGCTGATTGGTCGGATTTCCATGAAATGAAACAGATGTTTAATTCAGTTGATTCTATTGGAAATGATCATTATATTTTTAATATCAGGGGTAATACTTATAGATTAATTGCACTGATATTTTTTAACACCAGGACAGTATATGTACGTTTTGTCGGAACGCATAGTGTATACAATAAGATAAAAGATTGTTCAGTAATATAATAATGGGTAATGATATGAACCCGGCCAAAAACACAAATAGATGAAACATATTAGCAAAGATTCAGAATATCAGGCTGTAATGTCAAAAATTGAAACCTTAATGACTAAGGGAAGTAAAAATGTAAGTAAAGAAGAACTTGATGAGCTTCGCGAACTTGCTTTAATGGCACAAACCTACGAAAAAAGCATTTATGTGGTCGAGCCCCCAAAAACGCTTGTCGGCATGATTGAAATGAAAATGTATGAGTTGCGTTTAAAACAGCATGAGCTTGCGAAGAAACTGCATGTAAGTAATGCCAAGCTTTCACTCATCATGAACGGTAAACAAAAGCCAGATGTAGAATTCTTAAAGGCAGTTTATAAAGAGCTGAACGTTGATGCTGATTTTCTCTTGCAGCACGCTTAAAATACCTGGATTTCAAACCCTGTAGAAACTGTGGTTTTTGTTCCTGTTTTGTAACATATGCGCGACATAAAACGTTATTTTGACGTATAAAAAGTGAATATGATAATATCGTATAATAGAATGGAAAAATGCTATAGTAAAAGCCATTTTATTGATTGCATTTTTGGGTTATTATACAATCTAACCAAGTAATTTTAACCTGAAATACCAAAAAAACCGAGTTCGCCATTACATAAATTGATTGGATTTTTTTATCTGAAAAATAATTGCGTACTTTTTGGTATATCTATTATTCGAGACTAATGAAAAAGAGATTTTTGCAATTCGTATTTTCCGCTGCACTTGTTGTTGCGACGCCCTCTGTTTTCGCTCAATATCCTAAAATACCAGAAGATGTAGCAAAGGCTTCGGGTGATATGATGAAGGAGGCTTACCGCCAATCGGATATAGCCTGGCAAAAAGCACTTCCGATCATTGAAAAAGAAGCCAAAGAAGGAAAGCCTTATATTCCATGGGCTGGCAGACCTGTCGATCTTCCCCAATCAGAACTTTTAGCTTTTCCAGGCGCAGAAGGCGGAGGTGCTTATAGTTTTGGAGGTCGTGGTGGCCGCGTAATTGTAGTGACCAATTTAAACGATAGCGGACCTGGTTCTTTGCGTGATGCTTGCGAGCAGGGAGGCGCAAGGGTTGTTGTATTTAACGTAGCTGGTATCATTCGCATAAAAACACCTTTAATTATTCGTGCACCATATATTACTATAGCAGGACAAACCGCGCCGGGTGATGGGGTATGTGTGGCTGGTGAATCGGTTTGGTTAAATACACATGATGTTGTTGTTCGTTTCATGCGTTTCAGAAGAGGCGAAACCTTCGTTGGTCGCAGAGATGATGCCATTGGCGGAAATCCGGTAGGAAACATCATGATTGATCACGTTTCTGCAAGTTGGGGATTAGACGAAAATATGTCTATGTACCGCCATATGTATAACGATAGTACAGGTAAAGCGGAAGTTAAACTGGCTACTGTAAATATTACCATTCAAAACTCAATTTTCTCTGAAGCCTTAGATACCTGGAACCATGCATTTGGAAGTACACTGGGCGGTGAAAACTGTAACTTCATGCGTAACCTGTGGGCAGATAATGGTGCACGTAACCCATCTATCGGATGGAATGGTATCTTCAATTTTGCCAATAACGTGATCTTTAACTGGAACAACCGTTCTACAGATGGTGGTGATTATACCGCTATGTATAACATCATCAACAACTATTATAAACCAGGACCGGTAACTTCATTGAAGGACCCTATCAGTTATAGAATATTAAAACCAGAATCAGGTCGTAGCAAATTACCTTATGTTGTATTTGGAAGGGCGTATGTGGAAGGAAACATCATTGAAGGTAATGAAAAAGTAACGAAAGACAACTGGGATGGCGGTGTACAGCTGGAAAATAAAAAAGGTGAACTGATGAGTTATGATCAGGCTAAATCTTATTTCGCAGCGATGCGTGTGAAAAAGCCGTTTCCAATGGCCCAGATGACCATTTTGCCAACGATGGAAGCACATAAATATGTATTGGCGAATGTTGGTGCAACTTTACCTAAACGCGATCCTGTAGATACACGTGTAATCGAGCAGGTAAGAACTGGAAAAATTGTGACCCCGGCAAACGTTAAGTTGTCTGATAAACCAGATTTTCAACATCGCAGGTTGCCAAAAGATTCTTATAAAATGGGTATCATAACAGATATCAGTCAGGTAGGTGGTTATCCGGAATACAAAGGTACGCCTTATAAAGATGCTGATGGTGATGGTATGCCGGATAGCTATGAGACTAAAAATGGCCTGAATCCTAATGATGCAACTGACGCCTCTAAGATTACCAAGAGTGGTTATTCGAATATCGAAGTTTATTTAAATAGTGTCGTTCCTGTAAAAATCGTTAAACCATAATAACATGAAAGTACTTTCATTGATCCTTGCTGTTGCTGCTGTTGGAATTGGAAATCAGGCACTGGCACAGTACCCCGTAATTCCTGCTGCTATGGAAACTAAGGCCGATTCTATTTTAGCAGCTGTTCAGCACAAATCAGATTTACAGTTTGAAAAAGTAAAACCTATTATTGACCGTGACGCAAAAAACGGTAAACCCTTTATTCCCTGGGCAGCTAAGCCTTCGGATTTGCCTCAGGCGAAATTGCTGGCTTTCCCCGGAGCTGAAGGCGGTGGCGCTTATTCGTTTGGTGGTCGTGGGGGCAGGGTATTCGTAGTAACAACAATCGCTGATGAAGGTCCTGGTTCCTTACGTGAAGCTTGTGAGCAGGGAGGAGCAAGAATTATTGTTTTTAATGTTGCCGGCATCATCCGTCTGAAAACACCATTGATTATTCGTGCACCATATATTACTATAGCCGGACAAACAGCGCCTGGCGATGGTGTATGTATTGCAGGGGAATCGGTATGGATCAATACACATGATGTAGTTATTCGTTATATGCGTTTCCGTCGTGGTGAAACCGATGTAACACGTAGAGACGACGCTATTGGTGGTAATGTGGTAGGTAATATTATTATTGACCATGTTTCTGCGAGCTGGGGACTTGACGAAAATATGTCTATTTACAGGCATGTTTATGATCCAAAAGATGGATCAGCTCCTCAAAAATTACCTACTGTAAATGTAACTATACAAAATTCTATATTTTCTGAAGCATTAGACACGTATAACCATGCTTTTGGTAGTACTCTTGGAGGACTAAATAGTACTTTTATGCGTAATCTTTGGGCAAACAATATCAGTCGCAGTCCTTCTGTAGGAATGTATGGTGATTTTGGTTTCGTCAACAATGTGGTATTTAACTGGTGGAACCGTAGTGCAGATGGGGGAGATAACAATTCCTTTTATAACTTCATTAACAACTATTATAAACCGGGGCCAATTACACCGTTGGATCAACCCATCGCTTACCGTATCTTAAAACCTGAAAGTGGAAGAGATAAACGGTTCTCACATTTGTTTGGTAAGGCCTACATCCATGGAAATATCATTGAAGGCAATGATAAAGTCACCAAAAACAATTGGGACGGTGGTGTTCAGGTGGAAGGTCCGGCAGATAAACAAAAGACATTGGATTCTATGCGCGTAAATAAACCTATGCCAATGGCTAAAGTTACAATCATGGATACCCGTAAGGCTTTTGACTACGCCGTAACCAACGCCGGAGCAAATCTGCCGGTACGTGATGCGGTAGACAAGAGAATAATTGAGCAGGTGAAAACGGGCAAAATTGTTAATGTTGACGGAGGGAAAACAAGCCTGGGTAAAGCTTATATCAAACGTCGTTTGCCTGAAGATTCTTATAAAAAAGGGATCATCTCAGACATCAGTCAGGTAGGTGGATATCCTGAATATAAAGGTACACCATACAAAGATTCGGATAATGATGGCATGCCGGACAGTTATGAAATTAAAAATGGTTTAAATCCTAACGACGCAAAGGATGCAGCTAAGATTAGTAAAAATGGCTATGCTAACATTGAAAATTACATCAATAGCGTAGTGCCTTTACTGGCAGTAAAACCTTAAATCGTACAATAGTTTTAATTCGTTAAAAAAATAAATCAGTCTTAACCAAATATGATACTGACAAATAAACATACTTCCATAAAGCAAAGCAGGGTAAGAACTTTACCTGCCTTGCTTTGTTTATTTTGGATCTGTTTTAATACAGGTAATGTATTTGCGCAAAAAGTTAAGGTTGAAGAGCCACCAAAGCCTATTTTTAAAGGTAAAGATGGAAAACTGAACTATACACCTGATGAAAAAGGTAACCGTATTCCCGATTTTTCCTATGTAGGTTATATGGCTGGTGAAAAAGCCATTCCTGATGCTTTGGTGAAGGTTGTAGTGCCTGTTAAAGAAGGCGATGCAACGTTAAGAATCCAGTCGGCCTTAAACTATGTGGCTTCTTTACCTGTTGGGAAGGATGGCTTAAGAGGGGCTGTTTTACTTGAAAAAGGAAATTATGAAATTGCAGGTGTACTGAAAATCAGTGCTTCCGGAGTGGTTTTACGTGGTAGCGGTATGGGAACTGATGGGACGGTTTTATATGCGACAGGATTGGATAGGTTAGGTGTGCTACGTATTTCTGGTAAGGATAACCGTGTGAAAGAAAAGCCGGTAACTATTACCGATAAATATGTACCGGTAAATGCGATGAAAGTTACGATCGCCAATGCTTCAGCATTTAAAAAAGGTGATCAGGTGATTGTGCAGCGTACATCCACAAAAAACTGGATTGATTTATTAGGTGCAGCTCATTTTGGTGGAGGCATTACCTCACTGGGATGGAAACCTGGTCAGCGTGATATCAACTGGGATAGAAAAGTTGTTGCCATAAATGGGAATGAATTAATATTAGATGCACCTTTAACGACCGCTTTGGATGCAGTTTATGGTGAATCTACGGTGTCAAAATATAGCTGGAATGGCAGGATTTCGAATTCTGGAACAGAAAATTTAAGATTTGTATCCGCTTATGACAAGCAGAACCCCAAAGATGAGTATCATCGTTGGACAGGTATTTCCCTGGAAAATGTTAAAGACGCCTGGGTAAGACAAGTGGTGTTTGAACATTTCGCTGGTTCGGTGGTAACCGTTCAGGAGACTGCAAACAGAATTACGGTAGAAGATTGTAAATCGCTGGCCCCTGTTTCTGAGATAGCTGGTGAACGTAGGTATTCCTTTTTAACTACAGGCGGACAAACCTTGTTTCAAAGGCTTTATTCGGAATACGGTTACCATGATTTTGCAACAGGATTTTGTGCTCCCGGTCCCAATGCTTTTGTGCAGTGCCAGGCTTATTTGCCTTTTAGCTTCAGTGGGGCTATTGACAGCTGGGCATCGGGTGTTTTATTTGATATTGTAAATGTAGACGGACAGGCGCTGAGCTTTATGAACCGTGGACAGGATGGACAGGGGGCAGGATGGGCTGCTGCCAATAGTGTTTTCTGGCAGTGTACTGCAGCAAGGGTGGATTGTTATCAGCCTCCTACTGCACAAAACTGGGCTTTTGGTACCTGGGCACAGTTTGCCGGTGATGGATATTGGGACATGTCGAACGAGCAGATTCAACCGCGTAGTTTATATTATGCACAATTGAAAGACAGGCTTGGTTCTCAGGTAGATACCCGCACTTTTGTGATGCCTGTAGAATCTGAAGCCTCAAGCAGTCCACCAGTGGATGTGGCACAGAAATTAACGAAATTAGCTGTTAATCCGGCTTTGCAGCTCACAGATTATATCGATCAGGCAGCGGAAAGGCAAAAAATACCAGTTGATGCACATGGAGCGAAATGCATTGACAAGATTGGCTTGGAGAAGGTTTCTGCAAAACCTCAGGTTGTAGCTATGACTGTTAACAATGGCTGGATTTTACGTGGAGATGTATTGGTATCTGGCAATAGGCAGGATGTACAATGGTGGAACGGAAGTGCAAGGCCTTATGGTTTAAAGACTACAAAGCCACACATTACCCGTTTTGTCCCCGGTCGCTCAGGTAAAGGTTTAACTGATGATCTGGATGCGACCACGGATTCTATGCAAAATGGATCAGTAAAAATTTTAGACCATAATTATGGTTTGTGGTATGATCGCAGACGTGACGACCATGAACGGATCAGGAGAATGGATGGAGAGGTATGGACACCTTTTTATGAACTGCCATTTGCCAGAAGTGGACAAGATAAGGCATGGGATGGTTTGAGTAAATATGACCTGACGAAATATAACCCATGGTATTGGAACAGGTTAAAGACTTTTGCTGATCTGGCAGACCAAAAAGGACTGGTTTTGATTCATCAGAACTATTTTCAACATAATATTATTGAAGCAGGTGCGCATTATGCTGATTTTCCATGGCGTACAGCAAATAACATAAACACTACAGGTTTTCCTGAACCTGTACCTTATGCCGGAGATAAACGCATTTTTATGGCCGAGCAGTTTTATGACATAAATAATCCGGCACGCAGAGCATTGCACCGTGCGTACATTCGTAAATGCCTTGATAATTTTGCAGCTAATTCCAGTGTAATACAGTCTATAAGTGCTGAGTATACAGGACCATTACATTTTGTAGAGTTTTGGATTGATACGATAAAGGAGTGGGAGAAGGAAACAGGCAAACATCCGATTATTAGTTTAAGTACAACTAAAGATGTACAGGATGCAATCCTGGAAGATAAAGACAGGGCAGGGGTAATTGATTTAATTGATATCCGCTACTGGCATTACCAGGCAGATGGAACGGCATATGCACCAGATGGCGGACAAAATCTTGCTCCCCGTCAGCATGCCCGTTTGTTAAAGCCTAAAAAGACTTCGTTCGATCAGGTATACCGTGCAGTTTCAGAATACCGTTTGAAGTATCCTGAAAAGGCAGTGATGTATTCGGGAGATAATTACGATGCTTTTGGATGGGCAATTTTTATGGGAGGTGGTTCGCTTTCGAACGCATTTAACAACACTGCTGCAAACGTACACTCAAATGTGCCTGGAGCAGCTGATAAAGCACTGTTTTCTGTTGCAGGGATGAAACCTTTTCAATTGGCGGGGAAGCCGGCCGGCCAGTACGCATTGGCGAACGCTGGTAATGCTTATGTCTTGTATAACAGCTCATCGACTGCAGTAAAGCTTGATTTAGTTCATTCAGCAGGTAATTATAATTTGAAACACATCGACCCACGTAGTGGTAAGATTGTTAAAGAAGAAAAAATTAAAGGTGGGGCAACCATCGAAATCAATAAACCCTCGTCAGGAGACGATATCGTTTTTATTAATAAAATTTAAAACATTATTGCCATGTATCAAAGGATAGTCTTATTTGCCATTATCTCATTAGCGCTGTTTGGTTGTGCATCAAACAAGAAACCCGATGCTTTAAAAAAGGGTTTAAAGGTTTCAGAAAACGGAAGGTATTTTACCGAAGATGGTAAACCGTTCTTCTGGTTAGGTGATACCGCCTGGCTATTGTTTAACAAAACTACCCGGGAGCAGGCTGATCAATTTTTGGAAGATCGCAGGGAAAAGGGGTTTAATGTGGTACAAGCTATGGTATTGCATACGGTGCCATCTGTTAATATCTATGGTGATTCATCATTAGTGAATGGAGATATTTCCCAGCCAGCGGTTACACCGGGTAGCGACTTTGCTGATTCTACACAATATGATTTTTGGGACCACATTGATTACATCGTTGATAAGGCTAAAGAAAAAGGTATTTACATGGCACTGGTTCCAGTTTGGGGTACCAATGTGAAGCAGAAAAAAGTAACGCCTGCACAGGCAAAGATCTATACCGAGTTTTTAACAAACAGGTATAAAGGAAAGAGCAATATCATTTGGTTGAATGGTGGCGATATTAAAGGATCAGAAGTTAAGGAAGTGTGGGAGGTAATAGGTAATACTTTAAGGGCAACTGATCCTAATCATCTGATCACTTTTCATCCAAGAGGCAGAACTGCATCGTCTGATTGGTTTCATGACGCTAAGTGGTTAGATTTTAATATGGTACAGTCCGGTCACCGTCGTTATGATCAGGATACTTCGTCAAATGAGCAAAAGCATTATGGTGAAGATAACTGGAAGTACATTGAAAAAGATTACAGCCTGAAACCTGCTAAGCCAACGATTGACGGAGAACCTTCTTATGAAGGAATTCCACAAGGCTTACATAATCCTAAGGAGCCTAGATGGAATGATGCAGACGTAAGGAGATATGGCTACTGGTCGGTTTTTGCAGGTGCATTTGGCTATACTTATGGTGATAACTCTGTAATGCAGTTTTATACTTCAACAGACAAAAAAGCTGCTTATGGTGCAACTAAACCATGGCAGGAAGCTTTAAATGATCCTGGAGCAGGTCAAATGCAACATTTAAAAAATCTGATGTTGTCAAGAGTTCCAGCTGATGAGGCTGCTGCTTCAACACAGGTAAACAATGGTTACTTTGATAGAGTTCCTGATCAGTCTATAATTGTCGGCGCGGCAGGTGGTGACGGAGAAAAGTATAACAGGCTACTGGCTACCAGAGGAAAGGATTACATTTTCGTATATACGTACAATGGCAGGAACATCCCTTTAAAAATGGGTGTAATTGAAGGCGGTCAGGTTAAAGCTTCATGGTTTAGTCCACGTGATGGAAAAACGACCGCTATTGGCAATGTAGATAATAAAGGTACGCATGAATTTGATGCCCCGGGAGATGTAAAAGACGGCAACGATTGGGTGTTGGTTATAGATAAATTATAATGATGAACAACATTAAACACATGTGCCGTTCGTTTTTGCTGCTTGCATTGGTGGTTGGCTTTAGTGCTTGTTCCAAAAAAGCCTATTTGTTCACCTCTTTTCATGAACCTGCAAATGAAGGTTTACGAATGTTGTATAGCTACGATGGCTATAAATGGAACGATCTCAATAAGATTTTGCTGAAACCAGAGATTGGTAAGGAGAAGATTATGCGTGACCCTTCGATGATACAGGGGCCTGATGGTGTTTTTCATCTGGTATGGACCTGTGGATGGAAAGGTGAAAGAGGTTTCGGTTATGCAAGTTCTAAAGATTTACGGAACTGGTCAGCACAGCAATTCATTCCGGTATTGCAAAATGAGCCGACTACTGTAAATGTATGGGCACCAGAGTTGTTTTATGATGATGTGAAAAAAGAGTATGTCATTATATGGGCTTCTACTATTCCGTATCGTTTTGAAAAGGGGATAGAAGAAGAAAAAAACAACCACAGGATGTACTCGGTAACTACTAAGGATTTCAAGACTTTTTCGGAAACGAAACTGTTTCTTGATCCTGGATTTAGTGTAATCGATGCCGTAATTGTAAAAAGAGCTGCGGAAGATTATGTGTTGGTATTGAAAGACAATACCCGTCCGAACAGGAATTTGAAAGTAGCTTTTAGCGGAGCGGCACTAGGCCCTTATACGGGCGTATCAGCGCCTTTTAGCGGATTGCTAACAGAAGGCCCGTCGGTTGTTAAAATTGGTAAAAACTGGCTGATCTACTATGATGCTTACGGAGAGAAAAAGTATGCAGCAATAAAAACAAGTGATTTTAAACATTTTGAAGATGTTTCTGCCCAAACAGTAATTCCGGCAGGACATAAACACGGTACAATAGTACCCGTAAACAGGCAAGTGATAGAAAGGTTGATAAAGTAATGAAGAAATACAATAAAATTTGGTTAGCCTCCGCGCTGCTCATCACCGTACAGGCAGTACAAGGACAAGATACATTGCGGTATACCGGCACAACAATCGTTAATGCCGATTACCATCATGGTCAGCTTGCACCTGCCGTAGGGGTACACAATATTCAGACATTGAGAGCAAACCGGGAACATCCTGAATTGTCGGATGGCTTGGATTGGACTTATAACCATGCGTCGATGTTGGCGTACTGGAACAATACCTTTTATCTGGAATACCTCAGTGATCCGGTGGGAGAACATATTCCGCCAAGCAGAACCTTACTGCAAACTTCAAAAGATGGGTACAACTGGTCTAAGCCAGATATCATTTTTCCGCCATACAAAATTCCAGATGGCTGGAAAAAAGAAGGTGTTGAGGGCGTAGCTAAAGATTTATATGCGATCATGCACCAGCGGGTAGGATTTTATGTAGCGAAATCTGATCGGTTTTTTGCATTAGCATATTACGGTATAGCAATGGACAAAAAAGACGATCCCAATGACGGAAAAGGGATTGGAAGGGTAATCAGAGAGATAAAAAAGGACGGGACATATGGACCAATTTATTTACTGAGACCAAATTCAACCTGGGATATGAAGCATACGCTTTATCCAATGTACACCAAAAGTAAGGATAAGGGGTTTGTAACTGCATGTAATGAAATTTTAGCCAGTCCGCTGATGATGCAGCAAATGGTGGAAGAAGCGGATAGAAATGATCCTTTAATACCATTAAACAGACCGGTAAAGGCATTTAGTTATTATCACTTGGCTAATGGAAAGGTAGTAGGTTTGTGGAAGCATGCCCTGACTTCTGTGAGTAACGATGGTGGCAAAACCTGGCAGTACGATCCTTTAAGGGCGCCGGGAGTAGTGAACAGTAATGCCAAGATATGGGGGCAAAGTACATCTGATGGTCGTTATTCGATCGTTTATAATCCTTCAGAGTTCCGCTGGCCTTTGGCAGTTTCAACAAGTGATGATGGTTTGAATTATAAAGATCTGTTACTGGTTAATGGTGAAATATCGCAGATGCGTTATGGAGGTAATTATAAATCGTACGGTCCGCAATATATACGTGGCATTCCGGAGACCGATGGTAAGCCTGCAGATGGAAATATGTGGTTAAGCTATAGCATGAACAAGGAAGATATGTGGATAGCTAAAGTTCCTGTTCCGGTAGTTTCAACTGTACCTGGGCCGGTGAATGATGTGTTTAACACCCTTGCAGATGGTCAGGAATTGAAATACTGGAATATTTTTAGTCCGCTTTGGGCATCTGTTAAGATCGAAAAAACAACTGATGGTACAAAAGCATTGACTTTAAGGGATAAGGACCCATATGATTATGCAAAAGCAGAAAGGGTAATGCCTGCTGGTAGAAAAGTAAATGTAGAATTTACCGTAACCCCTGCACAAAATAACACAGGTACTTTGCATATAGAGTTTCAGGATGCAAAGGGAATAGCAGGAGCACGACTAATATTTGATGCTGATGGGGAATTAACGGCTAAAGTTGGTTACCGCAATTCAGGGATAACAAAATATGAAGCCGGCAAAACCTATAATATTCGGGTGGAGCTGGATATGGATAAGCGCATGTATAATGTGATTGTAAATGGAGAGAACAAGGGGGCACGCCTGATGTTTGCTCCTGTTTCATCTTTTGAAAGGGTAACGTTCAGGACTGGTGATATACGCCGTTTCCCAGATGTGGATACGCCTACTGATCAGAGTTTTGATTTGAAAGACGCAGGAACGCCGGTTAAAGAAGCGGTATACTACATTAAATCATTAAAAACGGAAGTAATTAAGAACCCATAATCTACTTGTAAAACAATTTAAACCAATATTATAAGATCCTTTATTCATGAAGCTTACACCAATCCTTTCCTTTATTTTGCTGATGCTTTTCAGCTCCGTGCATGCCCAGCAGTCGGAGCAACTCTATTTGTCGGGTACCGGAAACGACCATACTGTAAAATGGGATTTTTTCAGTACCGGGGGAATGAATTCAGGCAAATGGACAAGTATAGCGGTGCCGTCAAACTGGGAATTGCAGGGCTTTGGGAAATACGATTATGGCTTTGCAAAAGATAGCGTAAGAGGAAAGGAACAAGGATTATATAAGTATAAATTTAAAGTTCCTGATTCCTGGAAAGGTAAAAAGATCAATATTGTATTTGAAGGATCGATGACGGATACTGAAGTTAAGATCAACGGAAAATCAGCCGGCCCAATCCATCAGGGGGCATTTTACGTGTTCCGTTATGACGTTACTTCTCTATTAAAATATGGTGCTGACAACCTGCTCGAAGCAAAAGTGTCGAAACATTCTGCCAATAAATCAGTGAACGAAGCGGAGCGTAAAGCCGATTTCTGGATATTCGGTGGTATTTTCAGGCCAGTGTACCTGGAAGCTTTACCTGTACAACATATTGAACGGGTGGCTATTGACGCAAAAGCAGACGGACAATTTAAAGCGGAAGCTTATATAGTGGGTAATGCGGATAAGCTGATCGTGCAGCTTTATGACGCTGATGGTAAAAAATATGGTGCCCAATTAAGTTCCGGAATCAAGAAAGGTGCAGCAGCAGTAAGTCTTTCGGGATCATTCAGTGCGCCACAATTATGGTCTTCTGAATTTCCGAACCTGTATACAGCAACTTTCGCTTTGTATCATAAAAACAAGGTTGTTCATACCTTATCTAAAAAGATTGGTTTTAGGACCATTGTGGTAAAGCCTAGAGATGGGGTCTTTGTAAACGGGGTTAAAATTAAGTTTAAAGGGGTAAACAGGCATTCGTTCCGGCCTGCATATGGAAGAACACTGAGTAAAACAAACAGCATTGAAGATGTTGAACTGATGAAGGAAATGAATATGAATGCGGTACGTATGTCGCATTATCCACCTGATGGACATTTTCTGGACGTTTGTGATTCCCTGGGTTTATATGTAATGGATGAGTTGGCCGGCTGGCATGGACACTATGATACTCCAACAGGAACTAAGTTGGTTAAGGAGATGATGAGACATGATGTCAATCATCCTTCCATTATCTTTTGGGCTAATGGAAATGAAGGTGGGCATAACTATGAACTAGATCCGTTGTTTGCAGCGGAAGATATTCAAAAACGTCCTGTTATTCATCCCTGGGAAGATTTTAATGGTTTTGATACACAGCATTATCGTGAGTATAACTATGGTATAGGTAATTACAGACATGGGCATAGCATTGTGATGCCTACCGAGTTTTTACATGGTATGTTTGATGGCGGGCATGGTGCTGGTCTGGAAGACTACTGGAATGATATGCTGCTAAATCCGCTTTCTGCAGGAGGTTTCCTTTGGGATTTTGCGGATCAGGGTGTAGTACGTACCGATAAAAATAATAGCATTGACGCCGATGGGAGTCGTGGTGCTGATGGTATTGTTGGTCCTTACCACGAAAAAGAAGGTAGCTATTTTGCCATTAAGGAAATCTGGAGCCCCGTGTTTTTTGAGCATCGGGAAATGACTGCAGGATTTGACGGAGTATTTAATATTGAGAACCGCTATCATTTTGCGAATACAAATACCTGCAGGTTTGACTGGCGCTTGCTGAACCTTAAAACTAAAGAAGAGATTAAAGGAAAAGCTGTGGCGCCAGCTATTAAACCGCTTGAAAAGGGACAGTTAACAATTGGACTTCCGGCAAACTGGGCAGCTTTTGATGTATTGTACATTACAGTTACAGATATTCATGGAAAAGAATTGTATACCTGGAGCTTCCCGATTACGCTTCCAAAAAAAGAAGCCCTGACAATGGTTAAAAAAGAAGGTGGATCTCCGGTAACCATTCAGGAAAAAGATTCATTACTTACCACCACAGCCAATGGTATATCCTTAAGTTTTAGCAAGAAAACAGGGATACTGCGTGAGGTAAGGAATGCAAAAGGTTTAATTCCTTTTGGTAATGGGCCTGTAATTCAGGAAGGCGCGACAAATTTTAGAAACATCAGCCACCGTATGGATGGTGCTAATTTGATTATTGAGTCGTCATTTGATAGAAAGGAAGCTTACAATACATTGCAATGGACAGTTTATCCATCCGGTATGTTAAAACTGAATGTGAAATACTTCCCGGCAGAGTACCTGACAAATTTTATTGGCCTGAATTTCTCTTTTCCGGAAGATCAGATGAAGGGTGTAGAATATATGGGAAGGGGGCCGCACCGGGTTTGGAAAAACCGCTTAAAAGGAAACCAGTTTGGAATTTGGCAAAAGGAATATAACAACACGGAAACCGGGGAAGCCTGGGTGTATCCGGAGTTTAAAGGCTATCATTCAAATATGTACTGGTGCAAATTTATTACAAAAGATCAGCCTTTTACGGTGATCACAGAGAATGAAGATATCTTTTTAAGGTTGTTCAGTGCAGCCTTTAAGACCGATCAGTGGCACAATTATGAGCCGTTGTTCCCTTCGGGCGATATTTCGTTTATGCAGGGAATTCCGGGGATAGGTACTAAAACCCAGAGAGCAGACAGGAGTGGTCCGATGGCGATGAAGAATATTTTTTATGATTATGAGAAAGACCCTGCAAGGGCGTTGAATATGACCTTGTACTTCGACTTTTCAACAAATAAATAATGCTTAAATTGAATAGAATAAAGCTGGAATCGAATGAAGCTTAAATTAAATATGGCCTTTGGCGCGTTTACTGCGGTACTGACTTTGTGCTTTACTACGTTATTTGCACAGGTGTCCTTGCAGAACCCGCGTTGTGAGCTGTTGCAGGATCCACAGGGTATAGATGTGTTGAAACCGCAGTTAAGCTGGGAAATCAATTCAGTACAGCGTGATGTGAAGCAAATTGCTTACCATATTCTGGTCGCTTCATCGATAGATAAACTTACCGAGAAAGATGCCGATTTATGGAATTCTGGCGAGGTAAAGTCTGCCGAATCTATTTATAACCAATACACCGGACTGGCGTTGAAAAGTAAGCATAAGTATTACTGGAAGGTTAAGGTCCGGACAAATAAAGGTACAACAGATTGGAGCAGGGTGGCTTCATGGTCGATGGGGCTATTGAATTACAAGGATTGGGAAGGTCGCTGGATAGGTTTTGACCGTTTCTTCCCTTGGGATAATGAAACTGAAGGACGTTTGTCTGCCCGTTATTTCAGAAAGGAGTTTTCTACAGATAAGACAGTCGCATCAGCAACCGCCTATATTATGGGGATGGGGCTTTATGAGCTGTATATTGACGGTAAAAAAATTGGTGACCAGGTTTTGGCACCTGCACCTACCGATTATACAAAAAACATTAAATACAATACTTTAGATATTACCGAACAGCTAAAAAAAGGCAAACATGCTATTGGCGTTGTATTGGGGAATGGTCGTTTTTTTGCCATGCGCCAGGCCAAACCCTATAAGGTAAAAACATTTGGATTCCCTAAGTTATTGTTGCAGGTAGTCATCAGGTATACGGATGGCTCTACCGCATCAATAAAAACCGACAATACCTGGAAAGGTACTGCTGAAGGGCCAATTCTTGCTAATAATGAATATGATGGTGAGGTTTATGATGCCCGTAAAGAATTTAAAGGATGGAGTGCGCCAGGGTTTAATGAAGAAAAATGGCTAAACGCCCAATATGTCCAGGAACCGGGGGGCACCTATCAGGCGCAAATGAATGAAGGTATGAAAGTGATGAAAAACATCGCAGCAGTATCAATTATAAAGCGCCCGAATGGGAAATACATCATTGATTTCGGGCAAAACTTTGCGGGTTGGGTGAAATTTAATGTTAAAGGGACTAAAGGAACTACAGTTTCATTGCGGTTTGCGGAGTCATTGGAACCAAATGGCGATCTGTTCAGGACAAACCTGCGTGATGCTAAAGCAACCGATACTTATATCCTTAAGGGAGAAGGAATTGAAACCTGGGCACCTAGGTTTACTTATCAGGGCTTCCGCTATGCGGAATTGAGTGGTTATCCTGGTGTTCCTCTGAAAAGTGACTTTACAGGGTGTGTGGTGTATGATGATATGAAGACTGTAGGTACTTTCGAGTCTTCTAACAGTTTGCTTAACCAGATATTTAAAAATTCATGGTGGGGCATCGCATCTAATTACAAGGGGATGCCGGTTGATTGTCCACAGCGCAACGAGCGCCAGCCATGGTTGGGCGATAGAACAGTGGGAGCGCATGGAGAGAGCTTTTTGTTTGATAATACGGCTTTATATAAAAAATGGCTGGAAGATATTCGCTTCGCACAGAAAGAAGACGGCGCTATACCTGATGTAGCCCCGGCATTCTGGAGGTATTACAGTGACAATGTGACCTGGCCGGCAACTTTGCTTTTTGTGGCTGATATGCTGTATAAGCAAACCGGGGATATTTCCGTAATACACAAAAATTATCCTGCGGTAAAGAAATGGATGAGTTATATGAAGGATCGGTATATGAATGCTGAGGGGATTATGACTAAAGACAGCTATGGCGACTGGTGTGCACCGCCTGCTACAGCTGAAGATGGCAAGGGGGTAAATGCGGATCAAAAACATCCAAGTGCTTTAATCGCTACCGCGTATTATTATCAACTGGCAACAATGATGATTGATTACAGTCAGCTTACGGGGAACGGAGAAGATCAGGCTGGCTTTGTGGAACTGGCGTCCGGATTAAAAAAGAGCTTTAACAGTAAGTTTTATCATGCACAGGGATATTATGGTGACAATAAATTAACGGATAACCTGTTGCCTGTATATTTTGATCTGGTTGAGGAGCAGCATAAAGCACAGGTGGTAAAACAGATCTGTTACATCATAGAGGAAAAGAATAAGGGACATTTGAGTACCGGCGTGATGGGTACAAACTTCCTGATGCGCACCCTTACTAAAGTGGGAAGAAGTGATCTTGCTTATCGCATTGCTTCGCAGAAAACCTATCCTTCCTGGGGATACATGATTGAAAACGGGGCTACAGCAATATGGGAATTGTGGAATGGAAATACTGCCGCTCCTAAAATGAACTCACAGAACCATGTGATGATGCTGGGCGACTTGCTGATCTGGTATTATGAAAACCTTGCTGGTATTAAAGCCGCGGCACCAGGATTTAAAGAAATTGTAATGAAGCCGGAAATGATAAAAGGATTAGATGCCGTAAATGCGGAGTACAATTCTGTTCATGGCTTAATTAAAAGCAGCTGGACTAAGTCTGCAAAGGATTTTAAATGGAATGTTACTATTCCCGCCAATACAATTGCAAGGATTAGTATTCCAGCAAAATCTGCCGCTCAGGTAAAAGAGAACGGTCAGAAAGCTACTGATGTTAAAGGAATGAGATTTATACAAATGGAGGAGGATAGGGCTGTATTTGAATTGGGCTCAGGTAATTATTCGTTTGTAGTTGAATAGCGTTAGGGGTTCATAATTAAGAGTTTAAATGTGAAAATGATGAATAGAAAAATACACTTATTGACCTTACTGATCTGCATTACTGGTGGGTTGAAATTAAATGCGCAATCTCAAAAATGGCGTTCCGGGATTATAACAGATGAGTTTTTGTATGATACGGCGGCTTTTCCGTCATGTCATTCGGCAACTATTGCCGAAACGCCTACAGGTTTGGTAGCAGCCTATTTTGGTGGTACCCGGGAGCGTCATCCTGATGTGGAGATTTACATTAGCCGTCAGGTAAACGGAAAATGGTTAGCGTCTGTTTCGGCGGCAAACGGTATTCAGAACGATAAGCTAAGATTGCCTACATGGAACCCTGTTTTGTACCAGGTACCTGGGGGCGATTTAATACTTTTTTATAAGATTGGCCCTAAACCATCGGAATGGTGGGGGATGATGCGTACATCTAAAGATGGTGGAATCACCTGGTCTGATGCCAAAAAAATGCCTGATGGTTATATAGGTCCGGTTAAAAATAAGCCGGTTTTGTTAAGCAATGGCAATTTATTTAACCCCTCAAGTAAAGAAGGTGATGGCTGGAAAGTGCATTTTGAGGTAACGAAAGACAATGGTCAGAACTGGCGCACAGTAGGTCCAATCGCTGGAAATGGATTGGATGCCATACAACCAAGTATTTTAGATCATGGAAAAGGCAAACTACAGATTTTAGCGAGAAGTAAGAACCGGGCGTTGGTAGAATCATGGTCGGTCGATAATGGTGAAACCTGGTCGCCCCTGGCTAAAACCAATTTGCCAAACAATAACTCGGGAACTGATGCGGTGACCATGAAAGATGGACGTCATGTATTGGTTTACAACCACGTATTGCCTCCGGGCGAACTGGCTAAAGGGCCAAGGACACCGCTAAATGTATCTGTTTCAAAAGATGGTAAACAATGGTATGCGGCATTAATCCTTGAAGATTCGCCAATTAGTCAGTATTCCTACCCGGCAGTAATTCAGACATCGGACGGTATGTTGCATTTCATTTATACCTGGAGAAGACAGAAGATCAAGCATGTGGTGGTCGACCCGTCAAAGTTGAAACTTAAAAAGATTGTAAATGGCGTTTGGCCAAAGGTAAAAGGATATACTGCACCGGTAATTACAGAGATTAAAAACGAAGAGTAATCACATGAAACGAACCGCTTTATTTCTTGGTGTTGGACTTTTGCTGTTTTTAAGCAGCGCTGTTGCTCAAAATCAAAATTCCGATTCTCTATACCGGAAGCCATTAAAAGATGTCTTAGCGGAGATAGAAAGTCGTTTTAAAGTGAAGGTAAAGTACAATGATAACCAAGTGAAGGACCGTTGGGTAAATTATGCCTTATGGCGGTTCAGACCTGATGTGGACGAAACATTGATGAATGTGCTTGCTCCTTTGGATATGAAGGTGAATAAGGAGGCTGTAGGTATTTACAAATTAAAGGAATACGAGTATCATCGCTGGCAGGCAGAGGAAGGACGGGAGATGCTGGATTATCTGGCTACACTGTCTCCGGATAAAATGACCTGGGAACAACGTAAAGCTTTAATTAAGCCTTTGCTTTATGAGGCGCAGCAATTATCGCCAATGCCAGCTAAACCCTCATCAAAACCAATCATTACTCCTAAAAGGGTAATGGACGGTTATACAGTAGAAAACATTGCAATTGAAATATTACCGGGACTGTATGTAAACGGATCTATATACAAACCATTAAAAATTAAAGGACAGATCCCTGTAGTGCTGAGTCCGGACGGGCACTGGGCACAGCAGCGCTATCGGGCCGATTGCCAGGTTCGCTGTGCGATGATTGCTAGAATGGGAGCTATGGCCATTAGTTATGATCTGTTTGCATGGGGCGAATCCCTGCTTCAGTTTAAGGCGGAAGATCACAGACGCAGCCTGGCACAAACGATACAAACTTTAGGCGGTATCAGGATCCTTGATTACGTATTATCCCTGAAAGAAACCGACAAGGGTAGGGTAGGAATCAGCGGTGGATCTGGTGGCGGAAGCCATACGGTCTTAATGGCTGCGATGGATAATCGTATTAAACTAAGTGTTCCGGTGGTTTCTTTATCATCTTCATTTTATGGTGGTTGTCCGTGTGAAAGTGGAATGCCTGTTCACCTGTGTGCTGGTGGAACGAACAATGTCGAGCTGGCAGCAATGACTGCACCGAATCCTCAACTGGTGGTATCAGATGGGAAAGACTGGACGGTCACTGTACCCGATTATGATATGCCTTTCCTTAAAAGAATATATGGTTTTTATGGTTTGCCAAACCTGGTGCAGAACGTTCATTTGCCTGAGGAAGGTCATGATTTTGGTTCCTCAAAACGCAAGGCATTATATGATTTTTTAATTGAACAGTTTAAGTTGAATGGATCTGTGGTAAGGGATAAAAGTGGAAAATATGATGAAAGCAGGTGTACAATTGAAAAAGAACCGGCTATGTACGTATTTGGCGTTAAGGGCGAACGTTTGCCTGCCAATGCAATAAAAGGATTTGAGCAGTTGGAAAAAGTGTTTAAAGCAAGTATTTCGAAATGAATAAACTAGAGAAAGAGAACCGACGTCAGTTTATTGGAAAGTTGGCCCTGCTTACCGGCGGGCTGGTCTTGAGTAGTCAGTCTAACTGGGCTTTTGTTAATGATGCACGTTTTGTTGCGATGGATGCAGATGGTCAGCAGCATAAGAAACAACGCTATAAAGTAGCGGTGGTTGATCTGATGATCTTGAAAAGGCAGAAATTAGGTGCATTCGAGCTGAGCCGTGAAATTGGTGCTGACGGCATAGAATTGGATATGGGCGGTTTGGGCAACAGGGATACTTTCGATAATAAACTGGCGGATCCGATAGCCAGGCAGCAGTTTTTAGATAAAGCAAAAGAAATGAACCTGGAGATCTGTTCTTTGGCCATGACAGGGTTTTATGCCCAGTCGTTAGCCACAAGACCAACTTATCAGCAAATGATTGGCGATTGCATTACTACTATGAAAGCAATGAATGTAAAGGTGGCTTTCCTTCCGTTGGGGGTACAGGGTGATTTAGTACAGCATCCGGAACTTAGACCTGCAATTGTGGAGCGTTTAAAAGTAGCTGGTGAAATGGCTAAAAAAGCAGGTGTGGTGATTGGTATTGAAACGGCATTGGATGCACGCGGCGAACTGCAATTGCTGAAAGATATAGGCTCAGCAGCTGTTAAAAGTTATTTCAACTTCTCCAATGCCATCAAGAACGGGCGTGATTTGCATAGCGAATTACGTATTCTGGGTAAAAAGTACATTGTACAGATTCATTGTACAAATGATGATGGGGTATGGTTGCAGAACGATCCTAAAATGGATTTGAAAGCGGTACGAAAAACATTGGATGACATGGGCTGGAAGGGTTGGCTGGTTGTTGAACGTTCCAGGGATGCCAAAGACCCAAGAAATGTAAAGTGGAACTTTACTGCAAATACAAGCTATGTAAAGTCTGTTTTTCAATAGTATACGTCGCATGAAAAAGACACTTAAACCCTGTTTTCTGGCATTGATTATAGCATTATGCTGGAGTAGTTCCAGTTTGTATGCCACAGATATCTATGTTTCCTTAAAAGGATCTGATAGCAATGCGGGTACAAAGATACAACCGGTAGCGAGCCTGGCCAATGCCCTCCGTAAAGCACGTGAACTGAGGCGCTTAAATGATCCTTCTATAAAAGGGGGGATCAATATCATTATTGAGCAGGGCTTTTATCAGCTGAACGAACCAGTAGTGATCAGGCCTGAAGATTCGGGGACCGCAAATAGTCGCACAGTGATCACAAAACCTGTAGGACATGAAGTTGTTTTGAGTGGGGGAATTCCAGTTTTGGGCTGGAAAAAGCTTTCGAAATCCTTACCCGGGGTTTCGAGTCAAGTTAAAGAGAAACTTTGGGTAGTTGATATACCTGATCTGGGAAACAGTAATTTAGAATTTAGGCAGCTTTGGGTTGATGGAAAAAAGGCAATTAGGGCCCGGAATTACAACGCAGATAAAATGGGGCGGATTCTAAGCTGGAATTTTGTTGCAAAATCTTGCAAGATTCCTTTGCAGGACCTTAAAAGTATAGGTAAATTTGAAGATCTGAAAGGCATGGAAATGGTGATCCAGCAATGGTGGGCCATCGCGAACCTGCGGATAAAATCGGTGAAAGTTACTGGTCAGGAAGCTGAGCTGACTTTTATGGAACCGGAAAGCCGGGTGCAATCTGAACATCCATGGCCCGCTCCCTGGATCTCTGAGAAAACAGGTAATTCTCCATTTTATTTAACCAATGCCATTCAGTTTTTGGATGAGCCTGGAGAGTGGTACGCAGACCAGCATAATGGTAAGCTTTATTACTGGCCCAGAGCAACGGAAAATATGAATACTGCTCAGGTTATCGCGCCTTATCTGGAGACATTAGTGAAGATGGAGGGCACAATCGATCATCCGGTGAGCTATGTGTCGTTTAAGGGGATATCCTTTCAGCATGCAAGTTGGTTAAGACCTTCAAGGTTTGGCCATGTGCCACACCAGGCGGGGATGTATATGCTGGATGCTTATAAATTGAAAGTGCCGGGAACACCGGATAAGAAAGGTCTGGAGAACCAGGCTTGGGTGGGGCGGCCTGCAGCAGCTGTAGAAGTGAGCTATGCACACCATACGGGCTTTGAAGCCTGTAAATTTGAGCATCATGCATCAACAGGATTGGATTACAAAAGAGGTACTTACGATAATGAAGTTAAAGGAAATCTTTTTAGAGATATAGGCGGTAGTGGTATATTGATCGGTACTTTTTCTGATGAGGCTACAGAGGCACATTTGCCTTATAACCCCAAAGATGAACGTGAGATTTGTACCAACGAGCGCATTACAAATAACCTGGTTACAGATGTGACCAATGAGGATTGGGGCTGTGTTGGGATAGGCGCGGGCTATGTTAGGGGTATTCACATTGCAAATAACGAGATTAGTGATGTTGCCTATTCGGGGATCAGCATGGGCTGGGGCTGGACAAGGACCATTAATGCCATGCGCAATAATACAATTACAGCAAACAAGATCCATCATTATGGGAAGTTCCTGTATGATGTGGCGGGTATTTATACTTTGTCGGCCCAACCGGGTTCTGTGATCTCGAACAACTATATCGACAGCATTTACAAAGCACCATATCCACATGATCCTCAGCACTGGTTTTACCTGTATACAGACGAAGGATCATCTTACTTTACCGTAAAAGATAACTGGACTCCGGCGGAGAAATATTTGCAAAATGCCAACGGTCCCGGAAACGTTTGGACGGGGAACGGACCAAAGGTTGCTGACAGTATTAAAGTTAAATCTGGAATTCAGGAGGGGTATTCTTATTTATTGAAATACAGTTATGTAAATAAAAGTAATCAGCTGTTAAATAGTGTAGAGTCTGGCAATGGGAATGAGCTGGCCATAGAGGTTATCTTACCTTCGTTGGGCGAATTGAGTAAGCCTTTATTGGTGGAGATTTGCCGCGAAAAAGGTATTGCCTCCTCTGCCATTTACCAATGGAATAACAGGTTGCTGGCATATGCGTCGACAAACGATGCTGAGGCGCTGATGAGACAAATCAAAGCCAGAATAAAGGGAGCGGAGGTTAACCTATACAAGGATGTGGTTTATAAGTTTGACCGTAAAAAGCATTGTGGACAGGAGCCTGTTAAGGAATGGGACAATATCATTTTAAGCACTAACCTGGTAAAGGATGAGGCTATGCAAAAGGAATACCTGGCCCATCATGCTACACAGTTTGAAAAATGGCCGGAAGTAGCCAAAGGCTTTTGTAATGCCGATTTTCAGCAATTGAGGATCTTCAAAAATGGAAGGCAGCTGATGTTGGTGATTAGCATTCCTAAGGGTGCGGATTTAGATGGATTGAATCCGAAAACGACGCTGAACAATCCCAGGGTAGATGAATGGAATAACCTGATGAAGAGGTACCAGGAGGGTATTGAAGGAACTAAGCCTGGCGAGGTTTGGGTATTTTTTGAGAAGAATAAATAATGTTTGTTTTTTAGATATAAACCACTTTGTATTAATTAGAAAGAATAATATATATTAAGATATACATAACATGTTGAAATTAGGAATATTAGGTTTGGGTGAAGGTCGCAGTACGATGTCGGCCGCCCTGGCCAGCCATAAGTACGAACTGGTAAAAATTTGCGATGCGAATGAAGAAGTGTGTAAGCAACGGGCAAAAGAGTTCGACTTCCCACACTATACCACCAGCTACCAGGAAATGCTGGATGACGCTGCGATCGATGTGATCGCTATCTATACTCCTGATCATTTGCACGCAGACCACGTTAAACAGGCGCTGCTGCACGGAAAGCATGCGGTTTGTACAAAACCCTTCATTGATGATTTGGGTAGGGCTAAAGAGCTCCTGGAGGTTTCAAAGCAAAGTGGTAAAAAGGTATTCGTAGGACAAAGCTCTCGTTTCTTTGAACCTTACAAGCGACAAAGAACAGATTATACCGCAGGTATTATTGGTGATTTAATTACTGTAGAGTGTCATTATAATGCCGATCACCGCTGGTTCCTTGAAAAGAAATGGGCTTTAGAGACTTCTTTTAAATGGCTTTATGGTGGATTGAGCCACCCTGTTGATTTCATTAGATGGTATTTACCGGAAATTGAAGAAGTAATGGGTTACGGGATGATCAGCGCCAATGGTCAAAAAGCTGGTTTGAAAAATGAAGATACCATGCATTTTATCTTTAAATCAACCGATGGAAGGATTGCGCGTGTAAGTGGTGCTTATACCGGGCCGATACAGCCAGCCTATCGCGAAAGTGAGATGAGTTGTGTGTTGAGAGGTACAGAAGGTGCGAGCCAGGCCGATTATCATGAATTACGTTATGCGGTGACGACCAAAACAGGTGAAGAGCAACTGATTACCTGGGGTGATGCTAAGTTGAAACACTTTTTCCGTTTTGAAGGACAAAGCCACCACGCCGGCGAATACCAAAACTACCTTGAATATTTCGCTGAGAGCATTGAAAATGATACTGTGGCTTATCCTGATTTAAAAGAAGGAATAGGCACCATTGCCTTGTTGCAAGCTATGGACAGATCATTACAGACAGGTTTGCCGGTTAAAATTAATGATATATTGAATGAATATGAACTTTTAAGAGCCGATTTCGGACTATAATGGGAAACATCTTAGAACGCTTAACCAGTCTGGATTATTTCATCGTAGTTGCCTACCTGGTTATTCTAATTATTATTGGGTACAGGGCCAGTTTCTCTAATAAAAAGAATGATGATGAAACGCTTTTTCTGGCTAATAAATCACTGGGTTGGCCAAGCATTGGGTTTAACATGTGGGGGACAAACGTTGGCCCGTCTATGTTGTTGGCTTTTGCTAGTATAGGCTATAGTACGGGGATAGTAGCCGTAAATTTCGACTGGTATGCTTTTGTGTTCCTTTTTTTACTGGCTATTGTTTTTGCACCGAAATACCTTGCTGCCAAGGTAAGTACCATGCCCGAATTTATGGGTAAAAGATATGGGGATTCTACACAAAATATCCTTGCCTGGTATGCGCTGATCAAGATATTAATCTCCTGGTTGTCTTTAGGCCTTTTTGCAGGAGGTTTTCTGGTCAGACAGATATTGGGTATTCCTATGTGGCAGTCGGTAACTGTATTGGTTGCTTTTGCAGGTCTTTTTACCTTTTTTGGCGGCCTAAAAGCCATAGCCAAGGTAAACGTATTTCAAATGATCCTGTTGATTGCCGTATCCCTGGCACTCACGGTTTTAGGTTTGCATAAAGTAGGTGGTATCGAAGTTCTCTATAGCAAAACACCGGCTCATTTCTGGAACCTGATCCAGCCGGCCAGCGATCCGAAATATCCCTGGTATGCGATTTTACTAGGTTATCCAGTAGCTGCAATTGCATTTTTCTGCACAGACCAGGCGATGGTACAATCGGTACTGGGTGCTAAAAATCTGGAACAAGGACAACTTGGGGTTAGCTTTATTGGCTGGTTAAAAATCCTGTCGCTCCCTTTGTTCATCATTACGGGAGTGATTTGTTACGTGTTGTTTCCCGGTTTAAAAGATCCTAATGAAGCTTATATGACCATGGTGACCAATTTATTTCCTCCTGGAATGAACGGACTGGTGATCGTTGTATTGATTGCTGTATTGGTTGGTACAATCGGCTCATCTTTAAATTCATTGAGTACGGTTTTTACTATGGACGTATATGTGAAAAATATCAATCCACAGGCAACCAATAAGCAGATCATCAGAATGGGACGTTTATCTGTGATTGCGGGCTGTGTTTTCGCGGTAATGGTAGTGCTGGCTATTGATAACATCAAAGGCTTAAACCTGTTCGATGTGTTTCAATCTGTCCTGGGCTTTATCGCACCACCGTTGTCGGTAGTTTTCCTGCTCACAGTTTTCTGGAAAAGGACAAGCAGAAAAGCGGTGAACTTTACGCTTTCTGTGGGTTCAGTTTTAAGTCTTGGCACAGGAGTAACCTATTTATGGATACTTCCACCTGATCAATATCCTTTCTGGCCACATTATTTGATCCTTTCTTTCCTGATTTTTTCAGGTTTATTGCTGATCGCGATATTGATCTCTTTATTCGATAGGAACCCAACTATTTATGAAATCAATGAGCTGGACGAAAGTGCAATTGAAAAGCCAACTAAACGCGTATGGATATCCTGGGCTACGCTTGCAGTTGTGATGATTGCTTTATACATTTTTTTTAACGGACATTAATTAATGATCTTATGATTAACTACACTACTTCTTATTTTAAAACCGGCTTTTATAAGCTTGCAGCGATGTTTCTGTTGCTAATGATGGGGATGGCCGATGTACAGGCGCAGCAGGGAACGAAGGCCGAATGGATCTGGTACCCAGGGGATCTGGACATCTGGGTGTCTAATAAAATGCAAAACCGCAGAACAGAACGCGGGGCCTTCCTGCCACCTTTTTGGAAAATGGATAGTCACTATGTGTTGGTTGAGTTCCATAAGGAGTTTAACCTGACTAAGGCTGAGGAAGTAAATCTTTATGTGGAAGGGCAGTTTAATGTGAAAATTGACGGGCATGCTTTTTCTGGTTATCCAAAAAAGATCACCGTTCCGGCGGGTAAGCACAAGTTAAGCCTAAAAGTGTATGGACAGGATAAAGTACCTGCAATACTTGTACAAGGGAAGACCATTGTTTCTGATGAAAGCTGGTTGACTACTTTTGAGGATAAAGAATGGATAGATGAGAGCGGAAAGGCTTCTGATAAATCAGGAACGACTTACGTTTCTGTGGGATCCTGGAATTTAACAGACCCGTTATCGCCCCCATCACAGTTTAAACTGGCTACTAAGCCTATGGCCGCGGTCAAAACGGACAAAGTAGATAAAGGTTTTGTGGCTGATTTCGGTAAAGAAACCTTCGGTTTCCTTAAGTTACAAGGCTTAAAAGGTAAAGGGAAACTTAATATTTACTACGGAGAATCCAGAGAAGAAGCATTGTCGGCCGATAAATGTGAAACACTTGATCTGTTAGAAATAGATTTAAAAAGTAAAAGAGATTCGGTAATTGAATTGTCTAAGGCCTTCCGTTATGTGAATTGTCAACCAGAAGGTGACGTGAGTCTTGATGGCGTATCGATGTTGTACGAATATGCACCCGTTACTGAAAAAGGGAGCTTTCACTGTTCGGATGAGCAGATTAACAAGATTTACGACATCTCTAAATATACCTTTCATTTGAATACCCGTGAGTTTTTTATTGACGGTATTAAGCGTGATCGTTGGGTATGGTCGGGTGACGCTTACCAGAGTTACCTGATGAATTATTATTCCTTTAATGAGTCGCCGATAGTAAAAAGGACTTTGCTTGCACAGCGTGGTAAGGATCCGGTAACAGCACACATCAATACCATTATGGATTATTCGTTCTATTGGTTTTTGGGGATTTATGATTATTACCAGTATTCTGGTGATCAGAAATTTGTACAGGATATTTATCCGAGGATGAAGAGTCTGATGGATTATGTATTGAACCGCAGAAATAAAGATGGTTTGTTGGAATGGATGCCGGGAGACTGGATTTTCATTGACTGGGCAGATAAATTGAGTAAAGACGGTGAAGTGAGTTTCGAGCAATTGTTGTTTTGCCGTAGTTTAGAAACGATGGCGCTTTGCGCGGACATGGCAAAAGACACCGAGGCGGCTGCAAATTATAAGAAGCTTGCCGCTGATTTAAAAGCTAAGATTTTTAAACTGTATTGGGATGAAAGCAAGCATGCGTTGGTACACAGCAGGATTGATGGAAAACCAACAGATGATGTAACGCGTTATGCCAATATGTTCGGTATTTTCTTTGATTACTTTACGCCGTCACAAAAGCAGGATGTGAAACAGCATGTGCTGATGAACGACAATGTTAAAAAGATCACTACTCCATATATGCGTTTTTATGAGCTGGAAGCACTTTGTGCGATGGGGGAGCAGTCATACGTATTGAAGCAAATGAAGGATTACTGGGGCGGTATGCTTGATTTGGGGGCGACTTCATTTTGGGAAGAATATAATCCTGACAAGAAAGGTGTGGAACATTTGGCGATGTATGGTCGCCCGTTTGGCAAAAGCCTCTGTCATGCCTGGGGTGCAAGCCCGATTTACCTATTGGGTAAGTATTATTTAGGGATTAAGCCGCTTTCAGCAGGTTATGAAACCTATGTAGTAGAACCTTCATTAGGTGGTTTAGAATGGATGGAAGGTAAAGTACCTACGCCTACAGGGGAAATATCATTGTATTGCAGCAAAAAAGAGATTAAAGTTAAATCGGATGAAGGATCTGGTGTGTTGAGATTTAAAAGTATTTCTAAACCAGTTGTAAAAGGCGGAAAAGCCGTTGAAGTAGGAAAAAGAACGTATGAGCTTAAGCTTGAAAAAGGTGTGTCTTACGTTGTTAGTTATAAAAAATAGGTTGTAAATAATAACAGAAAAAAAATCACCATTCTTTTCGGAGTCTGGGATCTCTTAAGCTCCTGAAAAAGGAGCGAAGAGCGCCTGAGGCCTCCTTAAAGAAGGTGATTTTTTTGTCAAAGTAATAAAAAAGTATACCTTTAGGTTAATGTAAAATCTATTTCATTCACTTAAACTATAACTTATTACATTATGACTTCTAGAATAGCGCTCTTATTACTCGCTCTATGTGTGTACACTACTAGTTTTGGACAAAATCAGATCGGCATCATTAAAGATCCACAGTGGAATTTGCTTGCATCTTATGATAGCAGGTTTGGAAATACACTCTCTCTTTCAAACAATAGTATGGCTATGATTATCGGTGCTCCTAAAATCGATTTTGCGATCGTAAATCTGAATGATAAATTGACTCAGAATTGGCTCACCTCATTAACGGGATATCCATTGACTATTGGCAAGTTTAAAAACGATATTTTAGTTATTGCAGCCAGTGATCGCACTTTTTTCAAAAGTTTTAGTGGTGCTTATAAAGCCTATCTATTGGAAGAAAAAACGGGTAAACTATTGTCTGAAAAAATTATTTATGAAGGGAATAAAGATTTCATAGAAGAGCCGGACTTCTTTTTTGCTAAAGATGGTTCCTATTTTAGAATGTCGGTACGTTTGACTTCCATGAAACGTAAAACGACTATTTTTGCAGTTTCCAAATCAGACAAGTTATATCGGTCTACACAAAACTTTAGTATTATCAATTATGATGCTAACTTGAATCAAAGAGAAATAATCAATCCGAGGATGCCTGAAGGTGAGCATTGGACGTCTTCAAATGGTGCCGATGGCAGTTTGTTTATCGCGACTGTAGACAATAAAGCGGGAAAGGTATCTGCTGCAACTTATATTCCAAGTAGTGCTGATCCATTAAAAATTGTTACCATTCCTTTGGATATCAGAAAAGGTCGAGGGATTAGTTCAATATTGAGTACTTCAGGGGCAAAGCCATTTATCAACTATCTGGCTGTAGTTTACGCAAATACGGATAAAGATGTGACGTTACTAACTTCGAAAATAGATTTTAAAGACGGTACTTCAAAAGTGACCAAGGAAATTTTTGACAATAAGCATATTAAATCGTTGCAAAAATCTTTTATTCCTGTTAACAAAAAGTTTGACGATTTGCAATTCACCAAAATCGATTTTTTAGCGGTAAAGCATATTGACGAATATGCTGATAAATTATTGGTGGGTGTCGCCCCTAGTTTCATCCAGTCGTCCAAATATGGTACTGTTACTTTTGATGGTTCATTGTTAATGAAAATTTATGATCAGGATTTAAATGGGCTGTATCATCAGTTCATTCCGCGGACTTACATGAGTTTGGGCGGTGAAGGCTCAAAGATAGCTTACTCACTTAAAGATAATACTTTAAGAATGGTTGCAAACGTGAGAGCAGGAGGAATGAGTTCGGTTTCTTCATTATATGGTGAAATGGACTTTACAACTGGAAAAATGCTTAAAACAACCAAAATTCCTGACAAAGATATTAAAGGTGGTTTTTATGTGAATACAGAATCTGTTACCTGGTTGGATAATTCGTTCATTCTTCCTTATTTTGATAAGCAACGTATTTTTAGGACAACCCTCGATGTTCAAATGCAACAGTTGAGTTATTAAGAGCAACGTCTTCAAAGAGATATCTGTATTCTTTGAAGACGTTGACTATTATTCCGTAACGGTAAACGGACTTCCCGTTCTACGCCAGATCCCTTTCTGCACACCTTCTACCATAAATGCAACGATACCATAGGTACGGCCTAATGGAAAATCCTGAGGAATCGTGATGGTCATTTCTGTATCCGTTATTTGCATAGGGACTGATCGTGATATCCTGTTGGTGATCGAGACTGATGCGCTTATGCCTGTTTGTGCATAATATTTTAACACTCCCGGAGTTGCTGTGTGTGTGAAAACGAGTGTTTGTCCACGTTTAACGGTAAGTGCATCAGCTGGTAGTGCGATCGTTCCCAGTGCCAGTACAGGTCGGTCTATGTAGTAAGGGCCATTGATAAGCGTACGTTTTCCGGTGATTACTTTGACGTGATAATGACTGGTATCCTGGCTCAGCACCAAAGGGATGTCTGCGACGATGCCTACATTCGATATGCTGTTAATGGTTAGCTGTGTCTCTTTTTTGTTCTTATCCACCAAAAAAACAGAAGTCTTGCTAACCTCGGGTATAAAGTAATCACCCACAAGGTTCAGTGAACCGTTTAGATTTACTTCCAGTTGGTTCAGACTAAAATAGGGAAGAGGTTGATTGTTGGCAATCTTTAAAGTGTAAGTCTTGATGGAGCCATCTTGTGCTTTTACTTCATAGCTGAAACCTTCTTTAAAAGGGATTTTTAAACCGCTCCGTGGTGTAATGACTGCACGATCGGAAACTGCAATTTGTGGCTGTATAGAATCTGGCTGATCCTGAAAAGGAGGCCAGTAAACAATGATGTTTGTAGCTTGTATCGCCGCATTTAGTTCTGTACCCGAAACATCTTTGATACTGAATTTTTCAATTTCATTGTAGGGGAAATCAGGATATTCCTTTTTACAGGAATAGGTTAGTGTTAACAGGAGTGCCGTCAGTACATAGTTAAAGACTAAAAGCTTGTGTTTAAAAATCTCTTTTTGCATTTTATATTAGATCAAATCAATGCATCAGCTCATTACTGGAGATGCAGGTGGAATAGAGGCAACATAACCCACGCTGTTGCCTCTGTTTATTTTATAATTTTTGGCTTTACAGCTTGCGGTAACGGATTACTGTGTTTGCCTTGTTTTGTAAGTTTATACCAGAACCCCAGCTTACAGCATTGGTAAAACCTACCAGTTGAATAGCATAGGTATCTATGCCATCATTGATAAATACGAAAAAGCCCGGAATTGGCGTGGGACCATTCGGCGCCACGTAGTTGAACCAGCCATTTGGCGTAGCGCCGCCACTATTTAACCCCACAATACTTGCTGTTGTTGTGGAAACAGCAGTATAATCAGATAAAGTAAGGTTGCAGAGCGATTTGCTGGTATTGTAAAGGTATTTTAAGGTACCGGGTGTCGAGATAAACGAGTTGGAACTACTCGTAAACCAGGCATTTACACCGGAGAAAGTGGAGAGAGAATCCTGATCTGGTGTATTTAGATCTACAAAAACAGTATCAAAGCCTACGCGTGTTCTGGAATAACCTCCTCTGCCAAGAACTTTGTAAGAAGAAGTATCACAGGTGCTCAATAAAGAATTGATGCCACTTTGTTTGTTTTTCGCAGATAAAAGGGCATCAGTTCCAGTTTGTTCTTTTTTGCACGAAACAGCGATAAGGCCAACTGCGGCAATAATTGCGACAGTTTTAAACATTGTTTTAATTTTAAGCGTCATAGTTTTAAAGTTTAAATGTTAAAATATATATAAATAGGGATGTGGATTCGTTGTTAATTGGTGATGGTGAAGGATGCCGATTTATTTAGTGTGGCCCAGTTGTCAAATAAAATTTTCAGCGGAACATAATGATGTTCACCAAGAGGGAAATTATCAGGGATAGTTAGGGTTATTGACGTGTGGTCATATTTTTTTATAGGTAGATCGTATACAATACCACCAATGGTCACATTTACCGACTTTAATCCAACAATGACGGTTTCAAGTGCAGCAGTATAAACAATTTCATCACCTCTTTTAACTTCTTTAGAGCCGATAAGTACGTCGGGCTGTCTGTACACAATATGTATTTCCGGTAGTTCTTTAACATGTCCCAAAAAGCTTACCCGTCCTTTATAATATCCGGTATCGATATCGGCAGGAGTTTCAAGGAGTAGGTAGTATTGGTAAAGTCCGGAACCGGTAACCAATATCCCTTCATCTAATAGTGTTTCTTTGCCTGTTTTCGGCGAGATCAGGTGTACTTTCGCCAGGCCGTTACCTGTTGCTCTAAAATCACCGAAAATAGTTAGTGCTGTTCTTGGGTTATATACCCTATTGGTAAGCCAGCTGACTGTTAAGTCGGGTGTATTTTGTTGAACAATTTTTAGCTTGTATACCTGTGTGCCGCCGTCTTTTGCTTTTACGGTGTAGCTGACATTGGTTTCGTTCATGTTAACCGGTAAAACTTCTTCTACCAGCCGGGCACCATCAGACACTTTAATTTCCGGATCGATCACCGCCAGGCCGTAATAGTAAGGGATGTACACGGTAATAGATTTTTCAATTGGATCGATAGCGCCAAAGATCACCGTATCCGGTAGGTTGACAACCTTAAACTCCGTGATCCTGTTTTGAGGAAGAGGGGCAAGCTCCATTGTCTTTGTGCAAGAGCTGGTGAACAGTATGGCCAACAAGGAGGCAGTGTAAGAAATGTGTATGAATAGCCTTGACATTTTTGTTTGGTAAGCGTAAATCATATGGGTTATTATTTTTAATCAGTCTAAATAGTGAGACAAATATGTATATATTTAGTTGTAGCGTGCTAACGCTAAAGGGATTATATTTTTACTATTTCGGGATTCTTTTACTGGATTCGGGATTTGTAAACAATAGGTAATACAGATTGTTACTTTACAAAATATATGATTATGGAGACTGTATTTAAACCATTTCTGGATTTGCTCAGAGAGATTTATATCGGTTCTGAGGTAGAACAAACCTGGATTATTGATAGTAATCCGGGATACGGTATTACTGCTGCAATTAAAGAACTTACAGCAAAAGAAGCATCAACACCATTAGTTCGGGCTGGTTCCACTGTTGCTGCACATACAGAACATTTACGCTGGAGTATTGAATTTGCACTGAAGTTTTACAGTGGTGAACAACCTTCGGGAGATTGGGAGGAAAGCTGGATGGTCCGTAAAGTAAATGAAACGGAGTGGGAGCAATTGCAACTCGCGTTATTGGTGGCTTATCAAAAATTGATATATGCATTGAAAGAGGTAAAAGATTGGTCCAATCCACATCTTTTAAAAGGAACACTTGCATTGTTGCCGCATGCCGCATATCATTTGGGGGCAGTAAAACAACTCATAATTGCGGTTAAGGCTAAGGAATAGTTTTATTTAATTTACAACAAAGTTGCAATTACGGCTTTGCTGTATGCTCTATGTTTCGCAACTTTGTTGCAAAACATAGAGCTATGATAAATAATCAAAAATATGATGTAATCATTGTAGGCGGAAGTTATGCTGGTTTATCAGCTGCACTGGCTTTGGGCCGGGCCATCCGTAAAGTACTGGTTATTGATAGTGGGAGGCCTTGTAATCAGCAAACCCCACATTCTCATAATTTCCTCACCCGGGATGGTCATACACCTGCTGAAATCTCTGCCTTAGGAAAATCGGAAGTTATGAAATATCCAACAATCGAGTTCCTGGCAGATCATGTGAACGCTGTATCTGGAGAAAATAATGATTTTGAGGTTTTTACTGCTATGGGGCAGATACTAAAAACAAGAAAGCTGATATTTAGCACAGGTGTTAAAGATCTGATGCCGGAAATTCCAGGCTTTGCAGATTGTTGGGGAATATCTGTTATACATTGTCCTTATTGTCATGGTTATGAATACAAAGACCAGATAACAGGTGTATTGGCCAATGGTGATACTGCATTTGAGATGGCTTTAATGATTTACAACTGGACAAAACAATTGTTTGTCTTTACCAATGGGAAATCTGAGTTGACGGATGAACAGATACAAAAGTTGTCTGCAAGGAATATCAGCATTATTGAAAAGTCTTTTCAAACGCTTATTCATACTGAGGGATATTTGAGTAGTATCAGGTTTACAGACGGTAGCAGTCATTTTCTAAATGCACTTTATGCAAGACCTCCTTTTGAACAGCATTGTGAAGTGCCAAAAGAAATTGGATGTGAGATCAATGCAGCTGGTTATATCCAGATTGATGATCTACAAAAAACGAGTATTCCCGGTGTATTTGCTGCCGGCGATAATACGAGCCGGTTCCGTTCGGTATCAGCTGCGGTTGCGGCAGGAGGTAAAGCAGGGGCTTTCATCAATCATGAGCTTGTTGCTGAGGACCAGGATTGAACGAAATTAGGCTATTATTTTATGAAAATAATTACATAACATTGGCGCTTATTAAGTAGTTTTATAAGAAGACGATTAAATATGGCTGTATACAGCGAACTTTCAGATCAGGAACTTGTCCTCAGGTTAAGGACGGTCGATGATGGTACTGCATTTGAAGAGGTCTTTTTTCGCTATCAGCCCCTGTTACTTAATTTCGTTTATAAAAAGTTAAATGACAGGGATCAGGCAAAAGATGTTTTGCAGGATATTTTTATCCAGCTCTGGAATAATCGTACGCGATTAGAAATTACCACGCTGAGCAGTTATCTCTATACTGCGGCGTTGAATAAGATAAGAGACGGTTATAAGCACCAGGTAATCCATGAGGAGCATATCAGTAAGTTGCAGCAAATGATGATGGACGAGCGGGGAGGTACTGACCATTTGATCAGGGAAAAAGATATTATAAGGCTCATAGACATGGAAATTGCCGCACTGCCGGAAAAGATGCGGCAGGTATTTTTGCTGAGGAAGAAGGCTTTTTTAAGTAACAGGGAAATCGCTGAGCGGTTAGGAATTTCGGAGCAAACGGTAGAAACGCACATGAAGCGTGCTTTAAAAATATTAAAACATCGGTTGGGACCGGCTATTTTCCTCCTGGCCGTACTCAATTAGGATGAATAAAATTATTTATTATTTTTTTTATGCCCCGGTACCCACCGGGCATTTTTGATTCGTCCTGTATTAGTAAGCGGGTTTTATAATCCTCACCTAGCTAAATCATGAAGAAAGCAAAAGCACTGATCGAAAAATATAAAGCCGGTACTTGTACGCCGGAAGAAATGCGGTTGATTGATAAATGGCTGCTGGAAATCCATGCGGGAGAAAACAGTACGCTTAGTGATACCGATTTTGAACAAATTCAAGCAGAGATATGGCGGGAGGTAAAACCAGCGGCCGTAAAAAATCCTGTACGTAAGTTATGGCCACTGTATAAGCAGATTGGTATAGCTGCTGCCATTGTTTTAATGGCTGGTGCCGCAATCTATTTTTTCAATGCTGGGACCAGCAGTACCTCAGATTTAGCACATTACACCGGTACCATTAAACCAGGCGGCAGTAAAGCGTATTTAACAACATCAGATGGCAAACGGATCTCTTTGACGGATGCAACCGATGGACAAATTGCCAATGAAGCCGGGGTAAGTATTGTGAAGCATAAGAACGGAGAGCTGGTTTATAAGCTTACCGGCACAGTCACAAAAAATACTAAAAAGGAAAATATACATATCAACACACTTGAAACCCCTCGTGGTGGACAATACCAGATAGAATTGCCGGATGGCACCAAGGTATGGCTAAATGCTGAATCGACCCTTAAGTTCCCTTCAACTTTTTCAAAATTAAATGGTGATAGAACTGTTGAAATGATCGGCGAAGCCTACTTTGAAGTGGCGAAGGATAAAGCGCATCCTTTTATCGTAAAATCAAATGGACAGGAAATTAAAGTGTTGGGCACGCATTTCAATGTAAAAAACTATGTGCAGGACGGAAATATCAAAACAACCTTGCTGGAAGGCGCGGTACAGGTAAATACAAAAGATCAGCAGCAGGTGATTTTGAAACCTGGACAACAGGCTTTGGTAAAAGGTAGAACGATTGATGTGCAGCAGGCAGATACAGAACTGGCAGTGGCCTGGAAGAATAACAAATTTATGTTCGAAAAGGAGAGCATCCGCGATGTTATGGCTATGGTAGAAAGATGGTACGATGTAGATGTCGTTTATCAGGGAGAAGTAACGGATGACCTTTTTGGAGGTTCAGTATTAAGATCAGACGATATTACGGTAGTCTTAAAGTCTCTCGAGTTAACTGGGAAAGTTCATTTTAAAATAGAGGGAAGGAGGATTTTAGTGACCAAATAATACATGGAAAATCTTAGTCAGGTAAGTCAGAAGTGCCGTCGAAAACACTCCTGACTATAGTTCTGGCTACGTTAATAAAATAATTATCAACTTTTCATCAGCAGGTGTTTACGCTTGGAAACAAAAACACCCTGCCTAACCGAAACTTAACAAATGTATAAAATATATACCATGAAAATGGGTATGTGCGAAGCGCATATTCATAAAATCTTGCTCATTATGCGCCTAACCATCGTTATTTTAATAGCAACCTTTATGCAGGTCAGTGCTACGACCTATGCACAGCGGATCAGTATAAACAAAGCAAATGCATCATTGAAGACTGTTCTTAAAGAGATCAGGACACAAAGCGGCTACGATTTTGTTTATACAGAAGGATTACTCAAAGATGCGAGACCTGTAAGTATCCAGGTGAAGAATGCGATGCTGGAAGATGTATTGAAGGCCGTGTTTTCGACACAGCCGCTTACGTATACGATTAATCAGAAAACAGTTGTTTTAAATGAAAAAGAAAAAACGTTTTTAGATAAAGTTATCGCAGTTTTTAGTGCAATCAATGTTCACGGCCGGGTAGTAGATGAAGAAGGAAAGCCGCTTGCAGGTGCAACTGTGAGTATCCTAAAAATGGAGTCTCAGGGAAACTTTGACGATAAAAAATCAGGTGATTTTTCCTTAACTTATAAAGGTAGGAATGCTGCTGCGGTTACTGACGTAAATGGGGAATTTACGTTGAAGAATGTAGATGAAAACTCATTGATTTTAATTTCTTACACCGGGTATAGTATTTTTCGTGTTAAAGCGGCTAAAGAACTAGGCACTATTAAAATGGTGCTGGACGGAAATCTGCAGGAAATAAATGTTACTGTGAATACAGGTTATCAGTCTATCGCACGCGAAAGAAGTGCAGGCGCAGTTGCCAAGCCTGATATGGAAATCTTAAAAGAGCGTTCGGGTTCTATGAATGTTATCCAGCGTTTGGACGGATTGGTACCGGGATTAACATTGAACAATTCAGCTAGTCCGACCGGAAATATTGGTTCTGACGGGAGAACAAGAGGGACATCTATATTAATTAGAGGGTTAAATACAATTAGTGATTATACAAATCGCGATCCCCTGATTGTGCTGAACGGTATTCCGGTAACTGATATCAATAGTATTAATCCAAACGACGTTCAGGATATTACGGTATTAAAAGATGCTACATCTGCGTCTATATGGGGCGCAAAGGCGGCTAATGGGGTAATTGTTATTGTTACTAAAAAGGGCACAGCAAATAGTGATCTAAAGATCAATTACGATGGCTTCATCAATTTTCAGGGCAAGCCCGATCTGGCTTATCAGAATATGATGAACAGCAGTCAGTTTATACAGGCCGCGAAAGAGATTTTTTACAACACAAATTATAACTGGACTACGTTATATCCCTGGGCAGTGATTAGCAAACCGGCGTTAGGTGGTGGAAAAGCCCCCGTATCTCCACATGAAGCTATTTTGTACAACCAGGCAAATTTGCCTCAATCAGCAGTTGATGAACAACTTAATCAGCTAGCTTCACAAAATAATTTAAACCAGATCAGGGACTTATGGTACCGTAATGCCAGCCTGATGAATCATTCTTTGTCGGTAGCCGGTGGCGGAAATAAATATAGTTTTTACGGTTCTATAAACTATACCAAGACGCAAAATAATACAGTGGGTGCTAAGAATGATAACTATGGCATTAATTTGCGCCAGGATTTCAAGTTTAGTAATCGTGTTCAGATGTATTTGATTACCGACTTACTAAATAATTCGACTAGTGATTTGAACACCAGTGTTTTACCTGATGCTAATTTTTTGCCATATGCGATGTTTAAAAATGCAGATGGAAGCAATGCAGATATGTCCTGGCTGCTTCGTACAGATGCACTTAGAACAAGTTATGAGAATCAAAGTCTGATCAGTTTAAAATACAATCCTTTAGATGAAATCAATACCGCCACTACAAAAAGAAATCTATTTAGTGGAAGGGTAACCTCTGGAATTACAGTTAAGTTAATTGAAGGACTAAGGTATGAAGGTGTGTTTGGAATTTCGAGGGGCCAAAATAAGCAGGTTAATTTGTTGAGACAAGATAACTATACTGTGCGTTCTGAATTGACGTCTTTTACCAAAGCGGCAACAGTAGTAGGCACCAGACCTACTTACCTGCTTCCTGAATTTGGTGGCCGTAATACAGTGGGCAATACTTTGGATAAAAACTGGACCGTTCGTAACCAGCTCATTTATGATAGAGAATGGAATAACAGGCAGCACCAATTGACTTTTTTGGCCGGGCAGGAAGCTCAGGAACAATATATGAATTTCGTAAGGTCTGTGGTAAGAGGTTATAATAGTCAGCTGCTGACTTCAGGGGCGATAGACTATGCAACGCTTGGTAAAGGTGTTACCGGGGTCGTTATGCCAAATGGTACATCTACCAGTGTGTTAAGTCCGGATTTATACGGAGAGAGCGAAAAGACCATCAGAATTACATCTTATTATGCAAACCTAGGGTATACTTTTAAAGAAAAATATACTTTAAACGGAGGGATTCGTATTGATGAGTCTAATTTGTTTGGAAAGGATAAGTCTGCTCAGAACAGACCAGTTTGGAGCAGCGGACTTGCCTGGCAGCTGGGTAAGGAAGAGTTTATGTCGCATTTAACATGGGTCGATAGGTTAGCAATTCGTGCGAGCTACGGCTTAACAGGTAATTCTCCGGATGCGGGTACAGCAGCTTCGAGGGATATTTTATCTTCCGTAAGTAATGTTTTTTATCCCGGTGGCGTTGGGCTTACACTCTCTACTCCTGCAAATAAGGTGTTAACATGGGAGTCAACACAAAATCTGAATCTGGGCATAGATTTTAGCTTGCTTAAAAGTAGATTGAGCGGTACTATTGATGTCTATAGTAAGAAGACAGAAAATCTGATCGGTTTAAAAACACTGAATCCCTTAGCCGGGTACCCAACTATTGTAGGGAACGCCGGGGATATGACCAACAAAGGGATTGACCTGAACATTAGTTCCGTAAATGTTGTCTCCGGTAATTTTAAATGGAAAAGCACTTTTACGCTGGGCTACAATAAAAATAAGATTACACATTTAAACAGAAGTACGCCAATTATTTTTGCTTCTGATATCATCAATCAGGCATATGTTGAAGGATATCCTGCATTTTCTGTTTTTGCCTATGACTATGCGGGGCTGGATCAGATGGGGGATCCACAGATCACCTTAAATGACGGAACTACCACAAAGGCAAGAAATGTGGCCAAGGTGGCCGACGCAAAATTTATGGGAACCTTCCAGCCTAAATGGAGTGGAGGACTAAGCAACATATTTGGTTATAAAGATTTTACTTTAAGTCTAAATATGGTTTACAATCTGGGGCATGTGATGCGAAGAGATTTTAATGACTTGTATGCAGGCCGGGGTTTATATAGTAATTCAGGTGGCTACGAGCCTATGGGAACATTCTTTTCATTTAATGGGAACGTAAATGCTGAGTTCGCAAATCGATGGAAGGAAAAAGGTGACGAAGCTTTTACCAACATTCCTGCTTTTCTGGCAAGTACTTCGGAAAGTGGTACCAGACGGGAACTGGAATATTATAGACGGGCCGATATTAATGTATTGGACGCCTCATATATTAAATTACGTGATATCACCTTGTCATATAGCTTGCCAAAGTTAATCGCCAGTAAATTAAATGCCGATGCCATTACTTTCAGAGGTCAGGTGTCCAACATTATGTTATGGAAAGCAAATGATAAGGGAATAGATCCGGAGTTTATTAACGGGCTGTATGGAACAAGAACGGTAATGTCTAAACAACATACTGTTACGTTGGGTGTACATGTCACATTTTAAATTTAATTCAATAAGAATATTATGAAAGCTTATAAAAGATATTTATGCCGTTCACTTTTCTTACTGCTCCTGTTTAGCCAGGTTGCCTGTAAAAAGAGTTTTCTGGAAATCGATCCTAAAGGTAAACTTGTAGCGAAAACAACCAATGACTACAACCTGATGTTGAATAATCCTTATTTTAACATTACTGGTGTAGACGGACAATTGTTTTTGGGGGATGAGGTAACTGTTGTTAATCCATTTTTTAGTAACATGCTGGAAATTAAGGGGAAAAAGTATTTTCAATACCTGGATGATATTTATGAGCCAATTGAAGATGGATCGGAAATTACAAATTTAACCAGGCAACTGTATACCTACAATGTAATTATAAATGAGGTGATGAATTCCGAGGGGGGCACCATGCAGGATAAACTCAGTTATAAAGCAGAGGCATTGGTAAATCGCTCATGGATTCATTTTATGCTCATTAATTACTACGGTAAACCTTATTATGAAGCTACTGCAGCCAATGATCCCGGATTTCCGATTCTTGATAAGTCAGACGTAACTCAAAATAAATTTGAGCGCGTTTCTGTTAAAGGTGTCTACGACTTTATTATTACAGATTTGCAGACCGCAATCCCTGCTTTGCCGATTTCGGGTGGGAACAGGACACGGGTTTGTAAGGCTGCTGCCGAGGCTTTGTTAGCTAAGGTTTATCTCTTTATGGGGAAATATCCGGAAGGTTTGGTACAGATAAATAATTCCTTTAATCACTTGCCAACGGCGTATCCCGTAAATCTTTACGATTACAATGTGGTGCTAGCCCCAGGTGGGGCCTGGGGCTATAATGTAGTAACTTCTCCGCTCACATTTCTTCTTGGAGAAAGTAACATAACGAACAATCCAGAGGTTATTTTTGCTAAGCTATTACCAAATAGTTACACGTCCTTCGCATCAGATTTACTACTCTCTAAAAGGGCCTATGATTTGTATAGCAGCGGTGATCAGCGTTTAAAGTTCTATTCAAGATTTGCCTATGGAGGGGTTCCGATTAAAACCCCGGATGTTTACCGGAAGTTAGGGCCCTATGGTACACAGTTAGGAATAACTTTGCCTGAAATGTATCTGATGCAGGCTGAATTAAAGGCACGTACAGGTGATGTAACCGGAGCTAAAACTGATCTGGAAACTTTCAGGGCAAAAAGAATGTCGGCAAATGTGTCTGTAAACATTACAGATCCCAATGCGATGGTTAAGTTTGTAATTGATGAACGTCTTCGCGAATTTGCTTTACATGGATATCGCTGGTTTGATATACGCAGATTGTCTGTTGATCCGATTTTTTCGGGAACAGCTTATACACATGAAGTATTATCAGAAACAGGGACTATAATTGGGAGTTTTCCTTTAAAACCAGAAAGATTTACTTTACGGATTCCAAAGAAAATATTACTGGCCAATCCTGGAATGGATGATAATCCTTAATTCAATCAACTCCCAAAACTAAAGTTCATGAAATCAATAAAAAAAGTACTGGCCGGACTATGTCTGTTTTCCACAACAGCTTTTGCGCAGGAAAAAATGGGGCCTGCATTCGGTATTGGGTCCGAGGTATCAGACTATCCAAATGTACAATGGATACAGGGCGAACCGGTAAAAAAGTTTGACAAAAACAAAATCTATATCATAGAGTGTTGGGCTACCTGGTGTGGACCATGCAAAGCTGCCATTCCCCGTGTAAATGAGTTACATAAAAAGTTCGGAGATAAAATCGTGATCATCGGGCAGGACATATGGGAAACCAATTTGAAAAAAGTACAGGACTTTGTCAAAAAGGAAGGTAATGGAATGAGTTATCGCATAGCTTATGGCGGTGGACAGGAAAGTGATTTTTCTCTGAAGTTTATGAAAGCGGCAGGTCAGACTAGCATACCTCATACTTTCGTTATTCAGGATAACAAAGTGGTGTGGATGCCAGAACCATCTGAACTAAGCGAAGAAGCATTACAATTACTTATCGACCGGAAATTTAATATTGATGCAGCCAAAGCCTTAAATCCGGCAAAAAAGTACGAAGACGTAAGGTTATTAATGGGTAAAGAAGAGGATTATGATAAAGCAATGCTGTTTTTAGATTCCATTTTGCAAAAATATCCTTTTGAAGATACCGGAGTGATGATGAAATGGGTATTATATACTAAAATGAAAAAGCCCGCAGACGCGATAAATTATCTTAAAAAGGCTTATGATCAGCACCCTACGTCCACCATTAAATACTTATACTATAAAACACTACAGGATAATAAACAATGGGATGTACTGGCTGAAGAGACTAAATCTTATTTAAAAGAAAATCCAGGTGATGATGCCGACGCAGCAGAAGCAATGATTGCGGCTTACGCTGCTTTAAGCGGAAAGGAAGATTTTAAAGGTGCAGCCGCATTACTTAATACGTTTATAATCAAGTCTAAAAATCCTGTTACTTTAATGAGGTTTGCTTTTATCGATAAGCTGGTGAAGTCGGATAAAGCAGATCCAGCTGTTCAGACGGTCATGCTCAAAGCCGGCGAAAAATCGTTGATGCTTGATCCCGCGAACCTGATGCTAATTGCTGAACTGGTGAAGAGAAACTGGAAAAATAATGACAAGGTGACGGCCAGGAAGTTGACAGCAAGAACAATTACCTCTTTAAGGAAAGACGCTTCACAACAAAGATTAACCGGCATACTTGAAGAGATAGCTGATATGCTAGATAAAGATGTATTACCAACTGAGGCCCAGTTTAAATCATGGGAAGCAGAATCTAAAAAATAAAACATGAAAAAAATAACATTCATACTTGCGGGGCTTATCATGATGGGTATGACCGTAAACGCACAGAACAACTATATCATAAACGGAAAGTTTACAGGTTTAAAAGAAGAGAAAAAGGTTTTTCTGAATTATCGTGAGGAAGGTAAGTCTATTGAAGATTCAACTTTGACCCGTAATGGTACGTTTTCCTTTAAAGGTAAAACCGGAGCAGAACCGATAAAAGCAACGCTAACACTTAAATCCTTAAAAATAGACCCGTCTGTGTCGATGATGGAACGCATCTTAAAGAAAGATGCGCAGGATTTCTTTCTAGAAAAAGGAACGGTAGTCGTGAAAGGGGGATCTACCGTCAAAAAAGCAGTAATTACAGGCGGTAAAACACAGGCAGAATATTTGGTGCTTCAGAAATTACAACAACCTTCATTTGAAAAATTGAAGGTGTTTCAGGACGAACTCATGCCTATTCTGATCAAAACCCAGGGTAAAGGAATGGATACGATAAAAAGGATTCAAGAGTTGAGTGCATTGATGAATCCCTTAACAAAAGCTGCGCGCGAAGAAGAAAGGAGTTTTCTTAAAACACATCCGGATTCCTATGTGAGTTTAGATATTGTTCAGCAAGCCGGTGGAATTATCGACCCTAATACATTTGAACCGATGCTTAATAGTTTAAGCCCGAGACTGAAAAATACGAAAACAGCAAAGGCGTTGGCTGCAAAACTAGATAAAACAAAAAAAACAGCCGTTGGCGTTATGGCCGGAGATTTTAGTCAGCCCGATGTAAACGGTAAAATGATCTCTTTAAGTTCATTTCGTGGTAAATATGTTTTACTTGACTTTTGGGCAAGCTGGTGTGGACCTTGCAGAGCGGAAAATCCTCATGTCTTGAAAGCATATAACCAGTTTAAAGAGAAGAATTTTGAAGTATTTGCCGTTTCTCTGGATGAGAAGAAGGAAAATTGGTTAAAAGCGGTAAAAGATGATGCGATGCCATGGACACAGGTTAGTGATCTGTTGGGCTGGAAAAACAGTGCTGCAAGTATGTATGCCATTACTGCTATTCCGCAGAATTTTTTAATCGATCCGAGTGGAAAAATTATTGCCAGTAATCTTCGTGGAGAAAAGTTAGCTAAAAAACTGGAAGAACTACTAAAATAAGCTGTATACACCAGCAGATTTATTCCTATATTCAATTTACGTTAGTTTATTAAATATATGGAATTTAAAGTGATCCTTACTGGTGCTACCGGAATGGTAGGCGAAGGGGTGTTGCTCACATGTCTGCAACACCCTAACGTTAAACAGGTACTTATAGTAGGCCGCAAGCCCAGTGGCAGGCATCACCAGAAGCTAAAAGAATGTGTCGTGCCTGATTTTTTTAATCTGGACGGAATTGAGGATCAGTTGACTGGTTATGATGCCTGTTTTTATTGCGCAGGTATCAGTTCAGTTGGAATTAGGGAACCTGAATATCGCCGCATTACTTACACTACCACCTTGCATTTCGCGGAGAAGTTACTGAGTCTTAATCCGGAAATGGTTTTTAGCCATATTTCTGGTAGTCATACGGATAGTTCCGAAAAAGGCCGTGTGATGTGGGCGCGTATAAAAGGTAAAACAGAAAATTCCCTGATGCGTATGCCTTTTAAAGCCGTCTATAACTTTCGTCCAGGTTTTATGAAACCAGGTGAGGGGCAACAAAATGTTAAAAGCAGTTTTAAGCTTATCGTAGCATTGTATCCAATACTAAAAATATTCGTACCAGGTCAGTTGCTCACTTTAGAAGAAGTTGGGCTGGCAATGATCAATAGTGTGCTGAAAGGTTATGATAAATCAGTCTTGGAAATAAAAGATATCAAAGCGCTTTCTTTGCAATAAAATGAGTCACTAAAAGCATAGTCCGGGAAGAGGTCGGTAAGCCTTTGTAATGAATGCGCCCTGACTGAATAATTTCAACACCTTGAGTCCGCCTTTTTTCAGTAAAAAGGCGGACTCAAGGCGGACTCATGGCGGACTCACTGCGCTGGCATAATTTTAACTATGAGAATTATTATAAATGCAAGTATTTTGATATACATTTGAAACCTATATAAATTAATTTATGAACAATAACAGGGAAACGGGTAGCTATACCATGCCATTTATCACGATCACTACACTTTTTTTTATGTGGGGTTTTTTAACCTGTATGAATGATGTTTTGATCCCTCACCTTAAACAACTATTTCAGCTCAACTATTTACAATCGATGCTGGTGCAGTTTGTATTTTTTGGGGCCTATTTTATTGGCTCGGTTGTGTATTTTGTGATTTCTTATTTTAAAGGTGACCCAATTAATAGAATAGGTTATAAAAATGGAATGTTATTAGGGCTGGTTGTCGCTTCTATAGGTTGCTTTTTGTTTTTTCCTGCAGCAAAATATGCAGCTTATGGACTTTTTTTAAGCGCGTTGTTTATCCTGGGATTAGGCTTTACTTTATTGCAGATTGCTGCGAACCCTTATGTCTCTTTACTTGGGAAACCAGAAGGAGCTTCCAGCAGACTTAACCTGTCTCAAGCTTTCAATTCACTTGGAACAACAATTGCGCCTATAGTAGGTGGGTTCCTGATCTTTGAATTTTTTGCTGTAAATGGAGAAATCACAGCAGAGGCTACGGAAATCCCTTATGTTATTTTTACAGGGATATTCTTGTTACTGGCGGCTTTGCTTTACAAAATTAAATTACCCGATTTCAGGTCTGAAGACGCCGCTGAAAAATCACTGGGTGCGCTCAAATTCCCTCAACTCAAGTTGGGTATATTCGCCATCTTTTTCTATGTAGGTGGAGAGGTATGTATCGGTAGTTTTATCATTAACTTTTTGGAACACAAAGATATCATGGGTTTGTCGGAAGCGGTAAGTAAGAATTATCTGGCCTTATATTGGGGCGGGGCAATGATTGGAAGATTCCTGGGAGCGATATCTTTAAACCAGAACATAGTGGGACCGAAAAAAGCATTGTTGATGGTAGGGACAGCAATAGCTGTGTTTTTGTTGATTTTTGCAGTTGTAGATTTGAGTTTTGATCAGATTTCTGTATTCCTTATTCTTATTGGGGTCAATTTAATCGGATTTTTTATTGGAAAGGCTGCTCCGGCCAGGACACTTTCATTTTTTGCCATGATTTGTGTCGCATTAATAATGATAACTATATTTTCTAGTGGGGCAACAGCTATGTGGGCTATACTTGGTGTCGGTTTATTTAACTCTATTATGTGGTCAAATATTTTCACTTTATCCATACATGGTCTTGGAAAGTACACCAGTCAGGGCTCATCATTGTTGGTAATGGCCATATTGGGAGGAGCATTACTTCCGTTAATTCAAGGTGCAGCAGCTGATGCAATTGGAATTCAGAAATCGTTTTTTGTCCCGGTAATTTGCTATTTATATATAGTCTTTTTTGGTTTTTATTGTTCGGCAAAGCTGGGAGCGGTGCAGAATGCAACTGTTGCTGGAGGACATTAAACCTAAGCATAAACAATTCTGTACCGGGGTTTGAAAGCTGGTACAGAATTGTTGTTGTGTTTTGAATACGATTAAGGAAATATCCCGCTTTTAAAGTCTTTCTTTTTTATGTATCGGTATTCCAAGTTCAAAAAGAAAGTAATCTTTTATTTCACCAATGTTGACGGCAGGTGCGTTCGATATTTTTTGGTCAGATGTAAAAGAATCGTTAAAGATGGTCTCGAAGATGTTGTTAAAACCAGTGATCATCAGATCTCTGTCGTTTCTTTCGTTGAATTTTGCTAGTGTCATTTTCTTTCCTCCAAATTAATGATAGTATTGTAATACATTTAGACTACATAAGTCGAACATTAAGTCTATTTAAACCAGCGTTGCAATTAGATATGGGAAGTTCATTTTTCCACGGAGTGGTATAATGGTTCATCGATGATATGCTCATCTCAGAGTAGGTAAAACAAAGCCTGTTTTATTTTGTTTTATTTTTTTAACCACTCCATGTCATGCTACGCGGGATTATCTTTATCTTAATCAGTAGTTTTCTGCTGTTATCCTGTGGGGTTAAACGTCCCGTAGTAACTTCTACAGTGCCATATCCTCAGGAAAATAAGCCCGAAGTTCAGGTCGTAAAACAGCGAACATACGATCTCCCGCTGGAGTTCAGGAAAGTGCTGAAGAAGAGATCTGCAGACTTAGCCTACCCGGATCTGGTTTACAAATTCTACGAAAGTAAAGGATTTCAGCCAGTGTTAGTACCGAGGTTTCTTCCCCATAATCAGCTGGATATTCTTTTGGGTTATCTGAGCAATGCCGGTAAACATGGACTAGATACCGGATTGTTTGCGCCGGGTCAGATAAGGAACCTCCTGAACAAAATGGGCAAGGCAAATATCGATACTGTGGTAGAAAACCATCGTAACCTGTCGGCCCTGGAGATAGCGGTAGCAAGTTCCCTCATCAATTACAGCATTACACTGCAGTTTGGGATCGTAGTCCCGGAGAAAGTTTATCCGCTTTACAGCACCTTAACTGCTATGCCCGACAGCAGTAGTATTTTAAAGGTTTTTGAAATACGCGATCTTAAAAATTATCTTGATAGTATTCAGCCAAAAGACAGACTTTATCTTGCCTTACAAAAATCCCTCTCGATGATGCAGGGGACAACCGAACCGGATAGCTTACAGACGCTATTGGTAAACCTGGAACGGTTAAGGTGGAAAAACAGGCCTGCCCAGGATAAATTCGTATCGGTCAATATCCCTAATTTTAGTCTGGATGTAATCAGTAAAGGTAAATCTGTTCTGCATATGAAAGTTTGCGTCGGAGAACCTGAGGGTTGGCAAACCCCGCAACTTGGTAGCATGATCCATAGTGTACAGGTTAACCCGGTATGGAATATTCCACAAAGTATTGCGCGCGATGAGACCTCTCAGGAGGCTGCCCGCGACCGATATTACCTGGCCAATAGCAACATTAAGGTATACCATAAAGGTAAATTGATTACGCATACCGAGTCTATTGACTGGGCATCGGTAGATGTAAGTGAATATACTTTTCAGCAGCAGCCAGGGTCTGAAAATGCCTTGGGCAAAATCAAGTTTTTATTTCAAAATGAAAGTAGTGTCTATCTGCATGATACGCCAGTGAAATCTGCATTCCGGAAAGAAATCCGTGCAGTAAGTCATGGCTGTGTTAGAGTAGAAAAGCCGCTTGAATTAACATATGTTTTATTTGGTAAGGGGGAGCAGTTTGATCAGATCAAAAAGGCCATGCAACGTGGTTATCCTGCTGCAAAATTTATTGCTTTGCCAGAACAGGTCCCAATCATACTTGGTTATTATACCGCTTGGCTTGATGATAAGGGGAAATTACGGTTCAGCAAGGATATCTACGGTTTGGATCAGCTACTCTACGAAGCGATGATGAAGATTAATGCCGGGAATATAGCCGCTCTGATTCATCAAATTTAAAAATTCGAGCTTGTGAAAAAACATTAAGATGAATACCTGAAAAAAATAGAAACAGGTAACGACGATCATTTGTTGTAGGTATTTAGGAATCACATCCTTATTTTAGTAGGATAACCACAAAAGATGAAACCAAATACAGACCAATTTAGGATCGTTATTTTTTTACTGGCGTTGTCGGTGCTTGCTGGTGTTCAGATCAGTTTGGCTGATACTATCAAACCAATATCGATGAGATGCGAACATATGCGCAGGCCTATTGGTATAGACGCTTCATCTCCAAGATTGTCCTGGAAGATGCTGGATGACAGAGAAGGCGCCCGACAAACTGCTTATCGCATCACTATAGGATTTGACTCAGCGGGGTTAATGTCGGAAAAACGAATCCTCTGGACTTCAAAGAAGCTCAATTCGAGTGCTAATCTGGTTCAATATAAAGGTGTACCCTTACAACCGTTTACTAAGTATTACTGGAAGCTGGAAATCTGGGATAAAGACAATAAAGCAGTACAGCCTGCAATTTCAAGTTTCGAAACGGGTATGATGGGGATGGATAACTGGAGAGGAAACTGGATTAGCGATGGAATTGATGTAAATACACTGCCTGCTGCCTATTTTCGTAAGGTTTTCCAACCTGAAAAGAAGATAAAATCAGCAAGGGCATATGTTGCTGCAGCTGGATTATATGAACTCTATCTGAATGGTAACAAAGTAGGTAACCACCGGCTGGATCCCATGTATACGCGGTTTGATAGAAGGAACCTGTATGTAACCTATGATGTGACCGAAAATCTGAAACAAGGTAAAAATGCGATCGGTGTATTGTTGGGCAATGGCTGGTATAACCACCAATCCCTTGCGGTATGGGATTTCGACAGGGCACCCTGGAGAGCAAGACCTGCTTTCTGTTTAGATTTACGAATCACTTATACCGATGGAAGTACAGCAGTTGTTGCTACTGGTTATGATTGGAAAACAAGCTTGAGTCCGGTGATATTTAACAGTATCTATACAGGCGAACATTACGATGCACGATTGGAACAGACAGGATGGAATACTGCAGATTTCGATGATGCTAAATGGAGGGAGATTACACTTAGAGCGGCGCCGTCTAAAAATGTAGTGGCCCAGGTTATGCATCCAATTAGAAATACAGAAGAAATTGAGGTGAAATCGATGCGCAAGCTTAACGACACCACTTACCTGTTTGATTTGGGCAGAACAATAGCCGGAGTAACAAAAATTAATGTCAAAGGAGAAAAAGGGACGGTTATTCGCCTTAAACATACCGAACGGCTGGATAAAAATGGCCGTGCAGATATGTCAAATATTGATGTTTATCACCGGCCGAAAGATCTGTCCGATCCTTTTCAAACCGATATTTTCATCTTAAACGGCAACGGAGAAGAATCGTTTATGCCTAAATTTAATTACAAAGGGTTTCAATATGTAGAAGTTACCAGTAACAAACCTATCCATCTCAGCGAAAAAAGCGTAACAGGTTATTTCATGCATAGCGATGTGCCTGCAGTAGGTAAAATAAGTTCTTCAAACCCTTTGATTGACAAACTATGGTGGGCAACCAATAATTCTTACCTCTCTAACCTTTTCGGTTATCCTACAGATTGTCCCCAACGGGAAAAGAATGGCTGGACAGGAGATGGACATTTCGCTGTAGAAACAGGTCTGTATAACTTTGATGGGATCACTATATATGAAAAATGGCTGGCAGACCATCGGGATGAACAGCAACCGAATGGTGTATTACCTGATATTATTCCTACAGGTGGATGGGGTTATGGAAGAGCAAACGGTACCGATTGGACCAGTACAATAGCCATTATACCCTGGGATATTTACATGTTTTATGGTGACCCAAAACTGCTTTCCGATTGCTATCAGAATATAAAGCGATATGTGAACTATGTTGATGGAATAAGCGTTGGTGGTTTAACGACTTTTGGCAGGGGAGATTGGGTGCCGGTAAAATCCACATCCTCTTTAGAATATACTTCGTCGGTTTATTTTTACGTAGACGCAAATATCCTGGCCAAAGCGGCAAAGTTGTTTAACCGCGATGCTGATTATCGTTTCTACAGTGCCTTGGCAGAGAAAATCAAAAATGCGATTAACACAAAATATTTTAATGCGCAAACGGGAATTTATGGTTCAGGTGTGCAGACGGAATTGAGTATGGCCCTGCAATGGGGAATTGTTCCAGAGGCGTCTAAGCAAAAAGTCGCGGATAATCTCGCAAAAAGGGTTGTTGCCGATGGAATGCACCTGGATGTAGGTGTTTTAGGCGCAAAAGCAATTTTAAATGCGTTGAGCGAGAATGGCCATGGAGAAATTGCTTATAAACTTGCTGCCCAGGATACTTATCCAGGCTGGGGTTGGTGGATCGTAAATGGAGCAACAACTTTGTATGAAAACTGGGACATCAATGCGCCGAGGGACATCTCTCAAAACCATATGATGTTTGGCGAAATTGGTGGCTGGTTCTTTAAAGGCCTGGGCGGAATTAAAGTGGATGAATCGAAACCGGGATTTAAGAATGTTTTATTAAAACCTAATTTCGTAACCGGATTAAGCCATTTCGAAGCGAGTCACAAAGGCCCTTACGGTAATATTACCTCTTCATGGAAAAGGACTGAGAAAGGTATTGAATATAATGTTGTTGTTCCAGCGAATTCAACAGCTAGCCTGGAGCCAGGCTTGAGTGCGGCTCAGCGTATTTATGTGGATGGTAAGGTAGCAGGTCGCAAAGTACAGCTTGCAGCAGGTCAATATAAATTCGAAATCAGGTAATGGTTTAAGATTTTATCTTAGAATTTCCGCCTTTGGTAGGGGATGCCCTGACCATCCTCGCAATAGCATTTAAGACTGTATAGGAACCAGCCCCAGTGATAGTTACAGGAACGGAAGAAGTCGCCGACTTCTTCCCAACCATCTTGTTTTAATCTGATGTCGGTTTTTTCTCCCTTCTCAATAAGTTCAAAGGATATAATGGTGCCAATCCATTCCGGTGCGGAATCTATACATTCCCATTCGATGAGTTTGTTGGGATCCAGCCTGGTAATTTTCATCTTGTCGGTTTCATTTCCGAAAGTAAATTCGTTGATGAACCCGATCTCTGGTTTTACATGGAGCTGTGTGGTCCATACTTCTGATAGTCCTTCTTGGGTACTAAGTGCCTCGTATACTTTAGCAGCTGGTGCCTTAATGGTATTGAAGTGTTCTATTGCGGCCATATGGGCTATTGTTTAGTCGCTTGTTCTGCCGGTACATATACCGGGTAATCCTCAATTGATGGAAATTCTAAGTATATTGACATATTATTTATTTAGTGGTTCTTACTTGTAGTAAGTCTAAAATATTAAAAAAGTTTGAGAAAAAAGTATTTTTTAATAAGAATCATAAGGTTTAATAATAAAAGATAAATTTGTCTTTTATTATTGGTCATTATACTTTACCTTTGTCCCGCCAATGGGAATTTTTTCAAAAACATGTGAATATGCAATGCGTTCGGTCTTCTTTATCGCGCACCGGACTGCTACTGGTAGCAGGGTAGGGATCAAAGAGATTTCGACCGGTATCGATTCACCTGAACATTTTTTGGCAAAGATTCTACAGGATTTGAGTAAGAAAGGGATTGTCCAATCCGTTAAAGGACCTAATGGTGGCTTTTATATGGATGCATCCGCTTTAAAAAGACCACTATCTGATGTGGTAGAAGCAGTTGATGGGAAGAGTTTATTTACAGGCTGCGGTTTAGGCTTGGAATTTTGTTCCGAAAGTAACCCTTGCCCATTACATCACGAATTTAAGGCCATTCGGAACCAGATTCAGCAAATGTTGCAGGATACTTCGATCGCTGATTTTAATGAAGATTTAAACCTGGGGATCACCAAATTGAAGAAGTAAAAAAAAATTAACTAAATAAAGGATAAAAAGGTATTTATATATTTAATTATGACTAGTGAACAAAAACAATTGATCAGCGCTACAGTTCCCGTTTTAAGGGAAAACGGAGTATTGTTAACCAAACATTTTTATAACCGGATGTTTACACACCATCCCGAGCTTAAGAATTTGTTTAACATGGGGAATCAGCAAAGTGGCAAACAGCAAACAGCACTTGCACTTGCGGTATTGGGCTATGCGGAAAACATTGCAAACCCTGGTGTTTTGATGCCTGTTGTTGATCGGATAGGACATAAGCATGTGAGCCTCGACATTCGCCCTGAGCAATATCAAATTGTAGGACGTCATTTAATTGCATCTATTCAGGAAGTTCTGGGTGCTGCGGCTACACCAGAAATTATTGATGCCTGGACTGTTGCCTATCAGCAACTTGCCGATCTGATGTCAGGACACGAAGCAAAAATTTATGCACATAAAACTGCTGAGGAATATGGCTGGACAGGATGGCGTCCCTTTAAAGTAAAGGAAAAAATTCAGGAGTCTGCTGAAATAACTTCATTTTACCTGGTTCCGGCCGACGGCGGTAAGGTCATGAAACACATACCAGGTCAATACATCAGTCTGCGTGTTTTTTTACCCGAAATGGATTTATATCAGGCACGCCAATATAGCATTTCCAGTGTACCTACACAGGAATATTACCGCATTTCGGTGAAAGCGGAAAAAGGAACAACTTTAGATACGAACGGTTTGATCAGTAATCACCTTCATGAATCTATTGCGGTTGGAGATGTGATTGATCTGACTGCTCCAGCAGGTGATTTTAGGTTGGCCGAAGATCATGCAGCTCCGGTGGTGTTCATTAGTGGAGGAGTAGGTTTAACACCAATGATGAGTATGCTTGGTAATTTGGTTGAAAAGAACTTTGAGCATCCCATTACCTGGCTACACGGTTGCCGCAACCGTTCGGTACACGCCTTTAAAAATCAGTTGGATGAAATCGTTAATGAAAATGATCAGGTAGAACAACATATCTTCTACGATACACCAACAGAACTGGATAAGCAGGAAGGGGTAGTGGAGGGATTTTTGGATTTAAGTAAAATCGCTGCTTTACCACAATTTCCTGGGACTAAATACTACGTATGCGGACCGGCAGCTTTTATCCGTAAACAGTATCAGGATCTGATCGCCAGGGGAATTGAAAAAGAAGCTATTCTTTTTGAGGAGTTTGGCCCTGCATTGGTTCAGCTCAACTGAGATCTGAATTAAATCCCGGATCACTTTGAAAATGCTTTTTTGGCACGCAAATGGCACTATACATGAAAAAACTATATGCGTAAGATATATTTTGTACTGGCTATTTCAGGTTTTTTGTTTTTAACTTCATGTTACACTACAAGAACGGCAGGAAATAGTGGTAAAGTGCCTCCCGGACAGGCAAAAAAAGGAACAGGTTCAAAATCAGCAAAACCTTTTGCGCCAGGACAGCAAAAAAAACATTAACTAAAATTGCTCTGATACGGTTATAGTATCAGAGCAATAAATTACTTATAAATAATCTTACCTGATAGGCGTAAATATACCGAGGTCTAGCTCCATTTGGATATTACAGCGTTCGTAAGGGGTAGACCTGCCAACTACTTTTTTAAACCCTAACTTATGATAGAGGTTGATGGCTGGTTTTAAACTGGTATTGCTTTCCAGGTAAAGTTTGGATGCACCCAGTTCCTTTGCTGCATTTACAACTGCCTGACCAAGTAACCAACCTATACTCTTTCCCTGGATTTTTGGCGAAACAGCCATTTTTGCCAGCTCAAAATCATAGTCAGGGTCGTTCATTTTGATGAGTGCACAAACACCTACGGGCATGTTGTTGTACAACGCTATAAATATTTTACCGCCCTTGTCCAGAATATAAGTTTTAGGATTGTCCAAAGCTTTATAATCCGCTTCCTCCATTTTGAAATATCTAGAGATCCACTCTTCGTTTAATGATCTGAAAACTGCCTGATATTGGTCTTCATATGCTACGATCTGCACATCTTTACTTTCCCGTAATTTCTTTTGCTCCTGTACTCTTTTTAGTAATGACTTTTGTTCCAAAAGGAATTCCCATTCTTCAATTGCTTCCCACAGGTTATGCCTGGCTTCCGAAATAATACTTTCAATAGCTGCATCCACATCCGTACACTGAACCTCAATCCGCTTCCAGATCGCTTTCCCCTTTTTTGTCAGTGCAATAACATTCCTTCGTTTATCTGCTGATTCCCGATTTTCCTGAACCAGGCCTGCGGTGATCATTTCCTGGGTAATCTTACTAACAGAGGGTTGCGAATGTCCGATTTCATTAGCAATTTCGGTAATGGTTTTTTCATCACTTTCCGCAAGAATAAAAAATACAGGAAACCATTTTGGTGAAAAATCTACATCGTACAACTCGTATATCTTCGCGGCATCATCCGTTATTTTTGCAGTCATCAATCTCAGACGACTACCCAATGCCATTTTTCCTGTCTTCTCGAAAAAGTTCATAGTATAATTAATTACATAACTGGTTATGCAAATGTAGAGAAGAAAATTGAAAATCCAATTTAATAGTCGTAAAAATCCTCTGAACTGTAATATTTCGTATGGATTAATGAGGAAAGAAAAACAATCGAAAGTGCTAAATGTTAATACCATTACAGAACTTAAGATTTACTTAGATAAACATTGATGGTACTTTCGGAACAGTATATGCAAATCAGGAAACACAGCGAGCAAATTTGTGAACCTTTGCAAACTGAAGATTATGTGGTGCAGCCTGTTATAGATGTTAGTCCGCCTAAATGGCACCTCGGTCATACTACATGGTTTTTCGAAACTTTTATTTTACAACCATTTCATGAAGAATACAGAGTCTACAATCACGAATACAATTATGTATTCAATAGCTATTATGAAACCATTGGCAATCATGTAATCCGTACAGACAGAGGTAATCTCAGCCGGCCCAGTGTCAATGAAGTCTACGCTTATCGGTCCTACGTAGATTTGGCTATGAGGGAGTTTTTAAAAAAGACGCTTACTGAAGATATCAAAGCACTGCTTTTGTTAGGTTTTAATCATGAACAGCAACATCAGGAACTGCTGTTGACAGATATCAAATATATTCTGGGAAATAATCCTCTCTTTCCAGCTTATAAAATAGCAGAAACCATTACCGATGAATTTGACGGTAATATCGCTGAAATGATTTCCTTTCAAGAAGGTGTTTACGAAATTGGCTATTTAGGAGAAGGCTTTTGTTTCGATAACGAACTGGGGCGGCATAAGGTTTACCTGCAGGATTTTTCCATCAGTTCAAAATTGATCAGCAACGAAGAATACCTGGAGTTTATGGATGATGGTGGTTATACCAATTTTGTGTATTGGCATGCTGAAGGTTGGGATTGGCTGAAGAACGATAAAATTACTGCACCCTTGTACTGGCATTTGGTAGATGGCGTATGGTATGTTTATACACTTGGGGGACTTAAACCGATTCACCTGAAGGCCCCTGTTACGCACATCAGTTATTATGAAGCGTATGCATTTGCAAACTGGCGCAAAATGCGTTTGCCTACAGAATTTGAATGGGAAATAGCTGCCAATGTATTTAAATGGGGAGAAAGATGGGAATGGACAGAAAGTGCATACCTTCCTTATCCTGGATTTAGCAGAGCAGCAGGTGCAATAGGAGAATACAATGGTAAGTTTATGGTGAACCAAAAAGTACTTCGGGGCGCATCAGAAGCAACATCACCAGATCATAGCAGGATAACTTACAGGAATTTTTTTCATCCACATTTAAGATGGCAATTTACGGGAATACGATTAGCCCGCTAACACGATATATGAGCACAAATACAACCGAAAATTTAACCGCTGTTGAGCTGCTGTTTCTTACTGAAACGTTAGCCGGACTCCAGGCCAGCCCTAAGTTTATGCAGGCAAAGTACTTTTATGATGAAAGAGGAGGTTCTATATTTCAACAGATTATGGAAATGGAGGACTACTACCTGACCAATGCCGAGATGGATATATTTTCAAATCAGGCCAAACAGATCGCAGCGCTGATTATGATGGAAAATACTCCCTTTGACCTGATAGAACTGGGGGCGGGAGACGCTACGAAGTCTATTTTTTTGTTAAAAGAGCTGAATAAGGGAAAACAGAAATTTACTTACTTACCGGTCGACATCTCTGCACATGTAATCAGTGATCTGGAGGTTAATTTACCAAAGGAATTACCTGGATTGGACGTAAAAGGCCTAAATGGTGATTATCTGGCTATGTTGAATAAGGCAACTACACTTTCTAAACGAAGAAAAGTGGTGTTGTTTATGGGAGCTAATATTGGAAATATGAACCAGGATGAAGCTGCTGACTTTTTACTTTCCCTGAGGAAATTATTGTCCAATGATGATATGCTGATTATTGGTTTTGATCTGAAAAAAAATCCGAAACAAATATTGGCAGCTTATAACGATAGTAAGGGAATCACCAGCGCATTTAATCTGAATCTTCTGGAACGCATTAACAGAGAACTGGGCGGTGATTTTGAACCTGAAAATTTTGAGCATTATGCCAGTTATGATCCGGAATCGGGAGCCTGTAAAAGTTATCTGATTAGTTTAAAAGACCAAACCGTTCATATCGGAGATACAGCAACAATTGGGTTTGCCTGTAATGAGTATATATTTATGGAAATCTCACAAAAATATGCTTTGGAAGACATCAAAAAACTTGCTTCCAGTTGCGGATTTCAATACCAAACCAACTTCTTTGATGCAAATAAGTACTTTGTTGATGCAGTATGGACGGTGACAGATGCGAGTTTAACCTAATTCTTTCCATCGAGGGCTGATAGTAGTCGGTCTAAATCTTCCTGGGTGTTGTAAAAATGGAAAGAAAATCTACTGCCGGCTCCCCGGTTAGAAAACAGAATCTTAGCCTCAATTAGTTTTTCGCAAATAGGAGGTGCTAAAGGAAGACTAATTATGGTTGACTGCACTTCTCTCTCCAACAGTTCAGCATTTAACAGACCCCTGGAACAAAACTCCGTTCTTGCCCGCGCACATATGGACTGGGTAGTTTGTTCGATGTTTTCAAGTCCTATTGATTGGAGGTGGTAAAGGCTTTGATTTAAAGTGCCAAAGTTTAAAGTATCCAGGTGTCCAGGCTCGAAGCATAGAGAAAGGTAGTCTTTGCCCTGAAGGAAATTCTCTGTCGGCAAGGCAGCTTTCTTCCTTTCCTGAAACAGTTGTGTTCTCAATTGGTCAGACACCAAAGCAAAGCCATTTCCATAGCCTCCCAGCATCCATTTATAGCCACTGGACAAGATCGCATCTAAACCCGAACTTTCGAAGTTAAACGGTGCAGTACCGCAAAATTGCGTGCCGTCGGCAATAAGAAGAAGGTCTGGGTAATCCTGTTTAATGGTCTTGATGAAATTGGGACTAAGTCTCAACCCGCTAATATATTGAACCAGGCTAAAGGCAAAAGCACTGGGCTTAAAATCTTCAATCGCAGTTAAAATATGCTCCTCTATATTCCCACTGATCGGTACTGTTGAATATTCAAACCCTCTGCTGCGCACCGGGTAATTTACAGAAGGATAGTCTTCGTCCAATAATAGAAAGCGGTGCTTTTTATCCAATCCGTCCAGCAAAGTATTAAAGCCAAAAGAGAAGTTAGGCACAAGAAATACCTGTTCTACTTCTGATCCAAACAACTTCGCCAGATTTTGCTTTAATTCAGGGAAAATAGAAGCATGTTGCACCCGATGATTACTACCTTCCAGCAGAAATTCAGTATCATGTTTGCTTCTCCAATCCTGCGCCATTGTGGATAAAATCCCTGAATTTGCTGTGTTTAAATAAGTGTAATTATCGATGACAGGATATAGGTTCAAATAGCTCATTTTCAAATTTAAAGATTTTAAAGGTAGTACTGCAACAAACTTTATGCTTTCTTATTTGTAATAAATAAGGTCAATTTTTTAAACTAAAAGTCATGCTAAAAAACTCAAAAGCGTTTAGCACATTTTCAGTAGATGATATTGAGAATGCTAAAGAATTTTATCAGTCAGTTTTAGGATTGGAAGTTAAAGATAATGAGATGGGGATCCTTGAGTTACACATAGGAGGATCAACACCAGTAATGATATATCCAAAAGCCGATCATCTGGCAGCGACATTTACTGTGCTGAATTTCCCGGTTGATAGCGTAGAAAATACTGTCGATGCATTACTGGAGAAAGGCGTACAGTTTGAGCGCTATACCGATGAAGACTTTAAAACGGATGACAAGGGGATTTTTCGTGGTGAAGGACCGGTTATTGCCTGGTTTAAAGATCCCGCCGGTAATATCCTTTCAGTTTTAGAGACCGAATAATCCACAGAATTTTATACGTTTTATGGTATTTTAAGACAAAAATGTGCTTATAATGTCATTTTACTTAACAATGATAAGCGGAAATTGCTTTTTAAGCGATTGAAAATTAATTATTTAATTATTTGTGTTGCTTTTTACCTCAATAATGTGTCCTGGATCACATAATAATCCATTAGTGAATGTTAGCTTTGCAGCTAAATCGATGGTTGTTCGTTTGATACAGGCTTGCCTATGGGTCTGCTAGAAATGAATAAACTGTCCCTCACTATTGTTTATAAAATATGTTCCCAAGAAAGAAAAATTACTATCAGTATTCCAGAAGTAGGCAGAACCCTGTATTTATTACTATATACAAAGGGGATAGTGGTCCGGATAACTCCTGAACCCATTTAATTTTAGTGATTTAACTCTGATTTTAATAGTAAGTAGCCTCGATGATAATTTTTTAAATTATCAATAGGAACTCATTTGCTAAAAATCTCCCTTTTTAAAAAAAATACAATAACATCTAATTAAAATATCTTCATGAATAAAACAGTTAAGCATTATACCATGTTTGTTGGATTGCTATTTGCATTTAATGCAAAAGCGCAGGTAGGAATAGGTACAAGCACTCCAGATGCAAGTGCCCAATTGGAAATACTATCTACTTCTAAAGGTTTGCTTATCCCAAGAATGTCAGTTGTACAACGTAATGGTATTAACAACCCCGCGAGTGGTTTATTAATCTATCAAACAAATGACACGCCTGGTTTTTATTTCTACAGTAATGGACAATGGCAAAAGCTGGCCAATAATTCCGAACTCAGTTCTGGTGGATCAGGAGCAAATGGAAATACCATTTTAAGTGGTAATTCTACTCCAGGGGCCGGAATTGGAAACAATGGAGATTTTTATCTCAATATCATAACCAGTACCTTATTCGGACCCAAGGTTTCAGGAAACTGGCCTTCAAACGGAATATTGTTGGTTGGGCCAAAAGGAGAAAAGGGTGAAAAAGGCTCTCAAGGCGACAAGGGGGCTCAAGGCGAGAAAGGTTTACAAGGAGAGAAAGGAGACAGTGGTGAAAAAGGCGAGAAAGGCGAAAAGGGAGAGAAAGGTGAAAAGGGAGATTCTGGCAGTGGCTTACCTGGTGTTGGAAAAACAGTTACCTCTGCTGGAACCATAGCTATTCAAAATGGCAAAGATGCGGTATTGACAGATCTTGTTTTAGACCTGGCAGACAATGCTGTAACCTCAGCAAAAATAGCCGATGGCGCAATTGAAAATGTAGATCTGAATAAGTCAAAAATCCCTTTGAGTGGTTTTGGCACCCCACTTAAGCACATTGCTATGGGTGGATTTAAGTTAACCAATCTGGGAAACCCAACCAATAACCAGGATGCAGCAACAAAAAAATACGTAGATGACAGATTGGTTGCAGGTGGTCAGGAGCTTAGCCTTAGCTTTGATGGCTTACAAACTTTATCGATAAAAGGGGGGAATTCCGTAAATCTGGGCGACCTGAACCAGTCTTTAAGTCTGGCAGGCACCATTTTATCGATTTCAGGACCTAGAAATAGTCATGTAGACCTGGCTGGTTTACTTGCTAATAGTGGGAGTGGTGCAGGGAATATTGTAGTGCATGATAACACCCTTATTGGTAACGGTATAGTAGGCAGTCCATTAGGACTCTCCAATACAGGTGTTACCCCTGGTAATTATACAGCGGCAAATATAACCATTGACAAAAAAGGCAGGATCACAGCCGCATCCAACGGTGCAGGCGCAGGTGCCGGAGCTGGTACAGTAACTACAGTATCAGTTGAATCCAAAAATGGGTTCACCGGATCGGTTACCAATCCATCTACAACCCCGCAAATTACCCTTGGAACATCTGTAGATGGTCTGTTAATGGGGAAAAACGGAGCTGTAATTGCTGCAACAACAACAGGTTCCGGACCGGTAGTATTAGGAGATTCCCCAGTTTTAACTACGCCGAATATAGGCAACGCTATAGGGAATGTTAGCGGTACAGCTTCAAATGTTACGGGAGTTGTTGCAATCGCAAACGGAGGAACCGGAGGTAAAACAGCAGCAGAAGCTTTGGTTAATTTAGGAATAGATGCCGCACTGAAAGGAAAAGTGGATGCCAATCCAACCATTACAGGCGCAACCAAAACAAAAATAACTTACGATTCAAAAGGTCTGGTTATAAAAGGCGAAGATGCTACAACTGCTGATATTGCCGAGTCTGCCGATAGAAAATACATTACTGATGCACAATTGACCCTGATCAACAATACCTCTAATACCAATTCGGGAGACCAGATTGCGTTAACAGTACCGGTAACTCCTGCAGGCGCATTGGCTTCAACCAATGTGCAAGCAGCACTTGAAGAGTTACAAGCTAAAATTACTACAGCAGCGGGAGGTGGTTTAATTGCAGTTAAACATGATGCTACATTAACCGGCGATGGTAATGCTACAGATTTAGGTTTAGCTGATAAAGCCGTTACATTTTCTAAAATGGCCGACATCGCTTCAAAAACCTTGATGGGAAGAAGTACTGCAGGAACAGGTAGTCCGGAAGCCATCACTTTAGGTAATGGTATCTCCTTAAATGGAGGCGTTCTTGCTGCAGAGACTGCAAGTGCTACTACATTGGGTGTAGTAAAAATAGGTTCAAACCTTAACATTGATGCAAATGGTGTATTGTCTGTTAGCGGACTTTCATCTGGCGATATTACCGGTGTTATTGCTGGAACAGGATTAACTGGTGGAGCATTAAAGGGTGACGCTACATTAAGCCTGGATTCCATAGCCGGAAATACCCTTATGGGAAATAACACTGCCGGTGCTGCCGTACCTGTAGGCTTAAACGCTACCCAGGTAAAAACACTACTTGCGCTTGAAAATGTAAAAAACGTTGATCAGACCAATGCTGATAACCTGACTTCTGGCACCATTGCGGAAGGACGGTTTGGTGTGGGCACTGTTCCATTAAACACTTTGAAGACCACCGGAACTGCTGATGTGTCATCTGTTCTCCGTGGCGATGGTAGCTGGGGAACGGTTGGCGTAGGTGTTTTAACCGGGATACTTCCGGTACCAAACGGAGGAACAGGAATAGGCTCTTATACACCAGGGAACTTCCTTAAAGCAGGTAGTGCAACAACCTTAATTGAGGTAACTCCTGATGAATTAAAAAAAGACTTAGGTTTAGATCTGAAAGAGGATAAAGCAAATAAAACTAAAGATGCCAAATTCTTAAATGCAACAGACGATCAATATCCTTCTGCAAAGGCTACAAAAGATTATGTTGATGAGGCTGTAAAAGGTGCCGTAATTGGCGCAGGTGCTGTTCCTGATGCAGATGGAACTACAAAAGGAAAACTGATGTTAGCGGGCGATTTAGCAGGTTCTGCAGCTAGTCCGGAAGTAAAGTTTGTTGGGGGCTTAACAGCACCGGTTATTAAGGACGGGGTGGAACTGGCAAATGCTGCTACACCGGCTAATCTTCCAAATACGATTGTAAAAAGAGATGCCAACGGCAACTTTTCAGCTGGAAATATCACTGCTGATTTAATAGGAAATGCAAGTACGGCAACCACAGCCGGATCGGCAGCTACGGCGGAAAATGTTACTGGTATTGTTGCCGTTGTAAATGGTGGCACAGGCGCCGATAATGCATTGGATGCACGCTTCAATTTAGGATTAGAAAATGTTCAAAATACAGCAGACATAGACAAAATTGTAAGTGCCAAAACTAAAGAAGCATTAGATCTTAAAATAGACAAAACAGAAAAAGGATCTCCATTGGGCGTAACCCCATTAGATCAATTTGGTAAAATTGACAGTCAGTATTTGCCGGCTGCTTTAACCGGAGCGGTAAACTATCGCGGTACTTATGACGCCGTTAGCAATACACCTGTTTTAGACCCTGCTACTACAGGCAATAAAGGTTATTATTTTGTGGTTACAAAAGCCGGAACTTACCAGGGGTTAAACCTGGGATTGGGAGATTGGGTAATTTCAAACGGTACGGCATGGGATAAGGTAAGCAACAGCAGTAATGTTGCCAGTGTTTTTGGTAGAACAGGAACCGTTGTTGCAGCTGCAAACGATTATAAAACAGATCAGGTAACCGAAGTACCAAGTCATCTCTATTATACAGATGCAAGGGTAGATGCAAATCCTACTGTTGTGGCCAGTAAAAATGGATTGCTGCTAAAAGAAAATCTGACAAACAAAAGCGACGATGCTGCATTAGCCAATAATTCTTCAACACTTTATCCAACCCAGAAAGCAGTAAAAACTTATGTGGATAGCAAAATCCCGGCAATCAAAGCTGGCGATGCGAACAAAGTTTTAACCGTAAACAGTACAGCTACGGCTGCCACATGGTCTAATGCTGTAGGTGGTGGAAGTGGGTCGGTAACAAATGTATCCATCGTTGATGCGAATGGTGTAAGTGGTACTGTTGCCAATGCAACAACAACACCTGCCATCACATTGGCTTTAGGAAATATCAAACCTACCTCTGTCGTAACTACTGGAAATGTAACTGCAAGTAATATTGCTGCAGGCGCAACAGTTTCTGGAACCAATACGGGCGACCAGATCAATATACCAGGTAATGCTGCAACAGTAACCACAAATGCCAATTTAAACGGAGATGTTACTTCTGTGGGTAATACAACAACTATAGCTCCAAATAAGGTGACTTATGCAAAGATGCAAGCCATGACCAGCAATAAATTACTGGGATCGGGCGCATCTGGCACTGTAGTAAGTGAAATTACTTTGGGCACAGGTCTGACTTTTAACGGTAATACACTTAACGCCGCAGGCGGTGGCTCAGTAAGCAATGTATCTGTTGTACCTAATAACGGAATTACCAGTACAGTTACAAATGCAACTACAACGCCTGTCATTACGTTAGGTTTAGGTGCCATTACGCCGGGTTCTGTTGCTGCAACAGGGCCTGTAACCGGAAGTAACATCACAAACGGCGCAACTGTATCTGGTGTGAATACCGGAGATCAAACCATCACACTGACCGATGATGTTACCGGAAGTGGAAAAGGAACATTTGCTGCTAAAATTGGTAATGACAAAGTGACCTCTACACACATTAAAGATGGCACAATCACAGCTGCCGATATTGCTCAGGAAACCATTACAGCAACGAAGTTAAGTGCCCTTAATACCAATGGGACCGACGGACAGGTATTGTCTTCAAATGGAACTGGTGGTTTCAAATGGGCAACACCTGCAGCTGGTGGTGGAACAACCAATTTAACCTATACTGCTGCGGTCGACAAAGGAACAATAAAACCATCAACAGGAACAGGTGCTGATATTCCAGCCGGATCGCTTACTGCAGCGAGTTTAATGCTACCTGCCGATAAGAATAAATTAGACAAGATCGCACCAATTGTTGCACCTGCAGATGCAAATAAAGTATTAACAGTGAACGCTGCAGGTACTGCGGCTACATGGGTAGCTCCGGCAACTGGCGGCGGCAGTGGTGCGGCATACCAGGTGTACAAATTAAACGGAGGAAAGGTGATTGTTAAAGCCTCAGGCCCAGGAGTAACCTACAAGTTAACGGGAAATGTGGTCGATATCAGCATTCCTCCGGGTGTATTGGTGTATTACATGAGGGTGAATACTTCCTTCGCAGAAATTGGCGATAAACTATTTATGGATATTAACATCAACGATGAATCCAAACTGACAAACAATTCAGTTGAGGATGCGGTGATACCATTTGTTGCAGTTGGGGTTAGAACGGCTGCACAACCTTCTTTAACTGGAGCTGATGGCTTTAATTATGTAGGAGGTAGTTTGGCTGTGAACATTTCCGTAACAGGGTATGCGAATGGAATGTTGAATATGAAACTGGTAAACTTAAGCAACGTAAAGAGCCCTCTTGGTTTTTACATCATGATTAATTTTTAACAAATGAGATTATACATACTTGGTTTTCTGATTTTTTGTGCCTCTTATAGTAGCGCTCAGGTACTGACTCAGTTTAACGGATTATTCAATATTCAGCAGATCACTGATATGGGAAACAACCAATATCAGATAAAAGGTATATTCAGTGATCAGGGTAACATATTTCAGGCTTCGGGGGCTATGGCCGGCGACAGGATCATAGACAATACCGGAAGTATGTTTGAAGTAATCTCATTGGTGACAAGCAGTCAGGAGGTAGATGCAGTAACGAAAAATTTAGGAACCAGGCCACCTTCGCTTGGTGATGGTATGCTCTATCGTCCCTCAACTAAAGGATTTCCATTGATCACCAATAGTGCCATGATGAATGTGTTGACTACCGCTCAAAACACAGCAGTCTTAGCCATTGATAAGAGTATCCCAAATTATAATTCAGGATCATCTTTACCTCAATCCAGCTCCAAACTGTGGGATGTAGTCCTAAATACAAGTGATTCCAAGGTGTATAGGTTAGAACAAGGAGGCTGGGTTACGGTTGATAATATTCCATTCGTGTTTGGTTTCCCGGCTAATGCAAATCAAGGTGATGTGATCTATTATGGTATCGACGATAAAAATTATGTTTTCAACGGTGCTTCATGGGAATTGCTGAAAGAGCTTTCTGCATTGCCAACATCAGCAAAATTTGGTGATGTTTTTTTCGTGGAAGGTGAAAAGAAGCTGTACATGATGAGCAAGGACGGAGATTGGGCGCCAATAAGTAGCATGTCAATTCCCGGTGGAGGAGATACGGAGCTCCCTGCCAATCCTAAGCCGGGTGACCTTTTTTTTAATACCGATCTGAATAAATTATATGTATACGAGAACAACGGTAAATGGGTAGTGATTTCCATGAACGGATCAAGCCCTACAGGTACTGTCAATCCAGACCCTGCTACAAACATCGTAAATGAAGGTGAGGTGTTTTACAACACGGCTGATCATAAACTTTACGTTTACAATGGTACAACCTGGGTGTCTTTAGATAATACTCTTCGCAACGGACACATCTTTGTCGGGAATGCCTCAAATGTTGCCGTATCCGTTCCCTTGTCTGGTGATGCCACAGTTTCCACAACAGGAAAATTAACGATTAAAGACCTTGCCATAACAGACGAGAAACTGGATAAAACAAATATTCCTTTAAGTGGATTTGCCAATCCTTTTGACCATGTTTCCATGGGAGATGGGGTTTCCAATTTTAAAATTACCAATCTTGCCAATCCATCAGTAGGCTCAGATGCAACAACCAAGAGTTATGTAGATGCATTGTTTAGTAATCCTGCCTCACTTGTATTAACCAATAATCACTTTTTTGTAGGTAACTCTTCAAACAAAGCTGTAGGGGTAGATAAGAAAAACATTCCGATAAGTGGTTTTGATAAAGCGTTTGCTAATGTATCTATGGGTACTGGTTTAGCCGGAGGGAACTTTAAAATCATCAATATGGCTGATCCTTCAGCCGCCCAGGATGCAGCAACAAAAAACTATGTAGACACACGCGTGATTACACCCGGAAATCTTAACCTTCCAAAGGGAAATATGTTTGTAGGAAATGATATCAGTACCGCTACGGCTACGGCTAAAAATCTGATTCCTTTAAGCGGTTTTGGCGAAGCTACAACAGACATTGCCATTGGTGGATTTAAACTAATGGGGCTTGCAGAACCTTTTGCCGATAATGATGCTGCGACCAAGAAATACGTAGACAATAAAATTATCAATCCGGCTAAAATTAACCTGACCAACGGTAACCTGTTTGTAGGTGATGCCAATGGCAAAGCAGCCGATGTTTTAAAGAATACCATTCCTTTAAGTGGGTTTGGAGATGCTACAGCCGATATTTCTATCGGTGGTTTCCTCTTAACCAATGTAGCTACACCGATAGCGGATGCGGATGCATCAAACAAAAAATATGTAGACGATTTGTTCAAAAGTCCATCGGTTATACTTGCACTTGCTAAAGACAACATGTTTTTAGGAGACGCACAAGGTAAAGCAATCGCTACACCTAAAAAGAATATTGCCATTAGTGGTTTTGCTAAAGCAGCGGATAATATTTATATGGGAGATGCTGCTCAAAGATTTAACATCAGCGAGCTTGCTGATCCGATATTTGAGCAGGATGCCGCAACTAAAAACTATGTAGACTCCAGAACTTCAACACCGGGATCACTGGATTTGCCAACAGATCATATCTTAGTTGGAGATGCGAACAATAAAGCAGTAGCTGTTGCTAAAAATGCAGTACCTGTAAGTGATTTTGGTACTGCCACAGCAGACGTGGTAATGGGTGATGGAACTGCTAATTTTAAAATTATCAACCTTGCCGATCCGGTTTCAGATCAGGAGGCAGCAACCAAAAAATATGTAGATGCCAGCATTACAGCCGCAACATCTTCAACACCAGTTGGAAAAGATAATTTAGGTAATCACATAGCAACAGAAAACATTAAGTTATCTGTATTCGCGATTAGCAATAAAGGAAACGATGGCGAAGGCTTAAGTTTCGATGCACAGGGAAATGCAAACCTGGGACAAGACCTGACGGTAAACGGAAACTTGTATACACCGTCCGATAGAAACCTGAAAACGCATATCGAAACATTAACCACTGTGCTTCAGAAAATTGATCAGATCAGAGGGGTAAGTTTTGAATATAAAGATCAACGTAAATATGCTGTAGGCGTAAAAATAGGGGTAATTGCCCAGGAGCTTCAAACCGTTTATCCGGAAATGGTGACCAAAGGCAAAGACGGCTTCTTAAAAGTAGACTATACGCAGCTTACCGGTATGCTGATTCAGGCAGTAAAAGAACAACAAAAAGAAATTGACGCATTGAAAGTCCGCATGGATAAACAACAGGAGCAGATCAACAGCATCCTCAAAAAAATGCAATAACAAGAGAACAATATTTTGAAGGGACGATTTCATTTTTTTAAGCTCATCATTTTTTTATGCTTAACCGGAGTTAGTACAGTTTCGGCACAGGATTTTTTTAGGGTCATTGGCGGTATTCCACATCTTCCGTCAGTAGACCCTACAACTGTTTTAACACCTGTGCAGGGCATGCTGATTTACAGTAGTACCGATAAGCAACCTATGATTTTTGGCGGTACAAACTGGGAAACATTATGCAGTAGTAACGTCAATTCGCAAACCGTAAAGAATTACCTGGAAGTAAAAACAGGTATCCCATATCTATCTGCCTTAAATGATAAACCTGTTGGTACTATACCTTCAGGTGGCATTTATTTCTCGAAGACAGAAAATACCATGATGGTATACAATGGTAATGAGTGGACATCGGTAGCGAAGTTATATGGAAAAGGTAGCTTTACAGCCAACAGTGATTTTTCTACCCATAGCGGACTTCAAATTTCAAGGCTCCCGGTTTTAAGCAGCAACCCAATCCCCCTGGGCTTATCAGCAGGGGCAATGTACATCAATTCAGTTTCCAGGTCTATACGATATTTTGATGGTATCGAATGGAAAGACATTACATGTTTGCCGGTCATTTCAACCATTCCTCCCAGTAAAATAACCAACACCTCAGCAGAAAGTGGTGCAGATATTAAAAGCAACGGGGGCTCGGCAATTACTACACAGGGGATTTGCTGGGGAACAGCTCCAGATCCTGATGTTAGCCTGAGTACCAAAACAGAATATCAGGTTTTCGGTACTGATATTGGCCTTTTTCCAAGTATCCTATCCGGACTAAAAGCAAACACCGTATACCATGTTCGTGCTTATGCCATCAACGATTCGGGGATCGCTTATGGCGAAGACCTGACTTTTACCAGCGCACCTGCATCAACACCTACAATTATCACCCTTGATGTAGATAATTTTTCTCCGGTTAGTGCCAATAGTGGTGGATTTATCAGCAGTGACGGTGGTGCACCGATTACGGCCAGGGGAATTACCTGGAGTTCGGCGGGCGATCCGAAAGATGATCCAAATGCAATCATTACCGCCGATGGGTCAGGGGTAGGTACTTTTCCAAGTAGACTGACAGATCTTTTAAGAAATACCACCTATTATGTGCGTGCCTATGCCGTAAATGTGATGGGTAAAGCTTATGGTAACCTGATCATATTTACTACGCCCAGGGCCACAGCGCCGGTACTGAGCTCACCCAATATTAAGATTGTCGACATCACCGATGTTTCGGCAGTCAGCGAAGTAACCATTATCAACAACGGAGGTGAACCCGTTCTTGAGCGGGGCATGAGCTGGAGTACCGATCGGGTAAACATTGTGTATGGAAAATCAACACAGGTTAACGCTACCGATATCGGTACTTTCGTCTGCAACATCACCCATCTTAAACCCGGTACACTTTATTATGTAAGGGCTTATGCAAAAAACATTATAGGAACCAGTTATAGCAGCGAGTCGAGTTTTATAACTACTTCCTTACCTACATTAACCACCGTAAAGCCACATAACTATGATGCGGCCAGTCATTACGACGGATGGTATGCAGGATATAACGGTACCATTGCCTTAAGTGGTGGTGATATTACCAGTAACGGCGTTTCACTGATCACAAAGAAAGGGATCTGCTGGAGTACCGACCCAAATCCAACCACAGCTTTAAGCAGTAAAACCGAGATCAATGTAACAGGCAGTGGTACAGGGTACTTTCGCAGTTACCTTACCGCTCTGACTCCAGGGACAACATATTACGTTCGGGCCTATGCCATCAACGATATGGGGACCGCTTATGGGGATGAACTAACTTTTAAAACACCTCAGGTACCAGATCTAATTACCAAACCTGCAACAGCCATCACCAGCACCTCATTTAGCAGTGGTGGTGATGTGCAGGATAATGGGCGTATGCCTGTAAACACCCAGGGTTTATGCTGGGATACAGAAAATAACCCAAGTATTGAGGGAGCGCATACCACCAACGGTATCAACGGATCAAGCTTTGACGCCATCCTTAAAAACCTGATGGGAAGCACTACCTATTATATTCGTGCTTATGCCACCAATTACGTAGGTACAAATTATGGCAACGTGTTAGAAGTAACTACAGCGCCCCCCATAAAGCCAAGTATCATTACTTCAGAAGTGGCCGGTACCGCAGGTACCACTACAACAGGCGGGGGCGAGGTAACCAGTCATGGTGGTGCAGACATCACTGCAAGAGGGGTAGTCTGGAGTCTGACGCCTAATTTTACCCTCGATCTTTCTACCTCAAATAAATCGGAGGTAGCCGGAGGCTTAGGCCGGTTCACAAGCCCCATAACCGGATTGTCGCCAAACAAAACCTATTACGTAAGGGCTTATGCCCTAAACAAAGTAGGTGTTGAATTTGGTAACGAAGTAACTTTTAAAACCTATACCATTCCTTCATTAACGACTACAGCTGCCAGCAGTGTAACCAGCACCGGTGCCGTAAGTGGGGGAGATATTTTTAGTGACGGTGACGATAAAGTAACCATCAGTGGAATTGTATGGAGTACTACTCCGAATCCAACCACCGACTTAGCTACAAAAACAAGAGGTGGAATCGGGATCGGGAGTTTCATTCACAACATTACCGGACTGTTAGGAAATACCACCTATTACGTACGTGCTTATGCAACCAACAGGGCTGGAACAGCTTACGGTAATGAACAAAGTTTTATCACTGGCCCACCTATTGTGCCAACAGTGAAAACGGTTGAAGTAACTGAAATTACCGGAAGTACAGCCAGTAGTGGTGGTATATTGGTAAGTAATGGCGGAGCTTTGCTGTCGAAATCTGGTGTGGTTTGGAGCACTGTGTCCGGATTTACGCCAGACCTTACATCGGCCAATAAAACCACCCAATATGGACAAGGCAATTTCAGTAGCGGAATTACTGGCTTAACGCCGGGAACGGTTTATTATGTACGCGCCTATGCAGAGAATGCGGTAGGCTTGGTATATGGCCAGGAAGTAGTATTCAAAACCGCGAACCTTGCCGTATTGACTACGCTTAAACCGATCCCAAATTCAATTACAAGTGTTTCAGCAACGAGTGGCGGAAATATCATCAGCAACGGTGGCTCATATATCCGTAACAATGGTGTTTGCTGGAGTACATCCGAAAACCCAACCATGGCGGATAAATATACCATTGCAGGATCGGGGATCGGAAATTTTACGGCGGGAATGACTGATTTATTAGGTTCCACAACTTATTATGTAAGGGCTTTTGCAACCAACTTTGCAGGTGTGGCTTACGGGCAACAGGAAAGCTTTACAACCGCACCACCAGTACCATCAACCGTCATTACACTAAAGGTAACAGACATTACGGGTACTACGGCAAACAGTGGCGGTAACATTACCAGCAACGGAGGTGCACTGGTAAGCACCAGGGGCTTGGTATGGAGTACCAATGCAGGTTTCGATCCGGCAACTGTGACCAACGAAAGAACTGCCGAGACGGGCTACGAAAAAGGAATATTCTACAGTCAGATGAAGGGCTTAATGCCGGGTACAACTTATTACGTTCGTGCTTACGCGGTGAGCATTGCAGGTACGTCCTATGGCGAAGAACTGAGCTTTACCACCCCAAATATGGCTACTGTAGTAACCAACTCACCAGGCCTGGTAACCAATACCACGGCAGAAATGGGCGGAACAGTAACAGATTCGGGCGGTTCACCGGTAACGGGCAGAGGGGTGCTTTGGAGTACCGTCGAAAACTTTGATCCAACTGGTACTGCAGTCAATAAAATCAGTAGCGGAGCAGGGGTAGGAAGCTATAACAGTTTGCTGAAAGACCTGGTCCCAGATACAAAATATTACATAAGGGCTTATGCAGTAACCGTTGCTGGTATAGCTTACGGACAACAAATAGGTATCACTACTTATCCACCAACTTTGCCGGTTCTTACTACTGTTGTTCCAAATAGGATTACAGGTGTAACGGCTTATAGCGGAGGTAATATTGAAGATGAAGGTGGTGTAACGGCCGAAACACGTGGTGTTTACTGGAGTACCCAAGCTAACTTTAGCTTAACAGCCCCTTCAACAAAAAAGACTACACAAACAGGCGAAGGAAAAGGTGTTTTCCCAAGTCAGATGACAGGCTTAACCCATGGTACAACCTATTATGTAAAAGCTTATGCCAGCAACCGTGTAGGTACTGCCTACGGTGAGGAATTGAGTTTTACCACACAAACTACAGCCACATTAACCACCATTAATATTACGGAAAATACCGGAACTACAGCAATGAGTGGTGGGGTGATCAGTACCGACGGATCGGCCCCGGTACAAACACAAGGGGTATGCTGGAGCACCAGTCCTAATCCTACAATAGGCTTGACAACAAAAACTACTGACGCAGGAACAGGCGTGTTTACCAGCAAGCTTACCCGTTTAAAGCCTGTAACAAAATATTATGTGAGGGCTTACGCAACCAACGCAATTGGCACTGCATATGGAAACGAAATTAGTTTTACAACGGCACCAATCGTGGCTACTTTAACCACAAGTGATGCGGTAATTACTTCAAATACTACAGCCAGCGCTGGTGGTACCATCAGCAATGATGGTGGAGCAGCAATTACAGAACGAGGTATCGTATTTAGCCGCAAACAAAACTTTAACCCGGAAAGAGATACTGTAGTAAGAACATCAGATGGACAGGGGATTGGAACTTTTATTAGTGAATTGTATGACCTGGAGAAAAGCAGGACGTATTATTATCGTGCTTATGCTGTGAATAGTGCAGGCACAGCTTACGGTAACCAATTAACCGTTGCCATATTTGCGACCTCTCCGATATTGATCACTAATCCGGTAACAGATATCACAGGAACAACTGCCACCGGTGGTGGTGTAATAACCAATGATGGAGGTGCCCAGGTAACGAAAAGAGGAATCTGCTGGAGCACAAACCAAAATCCAACAATTGCCTTGTCTACCAAAACCAGTGATGTCGATTTAGGAGATGGTAAATTTACCAGTCGCATGACCGGTTTATTGCCCAATACGGTGTATTACGTAAGGGCTTATGCAATCAATGGAATAGGTGTTGCTTACGGATTAGAAGAAACGTTCATTACCCTTGCATTGCCAACATTAACGGCAACTGCCCCGGTAACCAATATTAGGGCCACAACGGCAACCAGTGGTGGCGAAATTACCGACGATGGCCGTACACCGATTCTCAGTCGCGGTATTGTATGGAGCACCTACAGCAATCCTACCATTTCCCTGGGGACAAAAACTGTAGATAACGTGACCCAAGGTATTGGCACTTTTACAGCAAACATGACTAAACTAGCTGCAAATACAACCTATTATGTACGTGCTTATGCAACCAATAGTGTAGGGGTGAATTATGGTAGTGAAACCACATTCAAAACCAATGCGGTTATGCTTCCGGAATTAACAACTTCGGCAGTTACCGAAATAGCAGGTTATTCTGCTAAAGCAGGTGGTGAGGTGACTGATGACGGAGGAATGCCAGTGGTAACAAGAGGATTAGTATGGAGTATTAACCCTGCACCAAGCATTGCATTGCCTACCAAAATTGTTAACGGTACAGCTGGCGTTGGTACGTTTGAAAACGTATTTGCTGGATTGATACCTGGAACAACTTATTATGTTCGCGCATTTGCGACGAATAGTGTTGGAACAGCATATGGAAATGAACTGAGCTTCAGGTCATCGGCCGTTGTACCGGGTATGACAAATGCGACCCTTAGCAATCCTACATTGAATAGTGTTGATGGAAAAGCCAATGTTGTATTTGATGGCGGATCTGCAATTACAGATTTGGGACTGGCATGGAATACGGTTGATAGCATTCCGCAGGCCCCATCAAATCACCTTTCGACAGCCAGTACGGGTACAGCGGTATTGGGAACAATTGTGGACCTTAAACCCGCAACAAAATATTATGTGTGGGCTTATGGAACCAATGCTATCGGCACAGGATACAGCTTAAAATCGGTAACACTGAGTACACCAAATGTACCTACAGTTATCACCACCATGGCAACAGCAATCACTGCTATTGGTGCAAATTCCGGAGGTACGGTAACCAATGATGGCGGTATGCATGTTACCGCCAGGGGAATATGCTGGAGCACTGCAAAAGATCCCAATATTGATCAATCAGATAAAACGGTAAATGGAACAGGGACCGGTGGTTTTGTTAGCGCAATTACGGGACTTAAAAAAGGAACAGTTTATTATATACGTGCTTATGCAACAAACGCTATGGGTACAGGATATGGTAATCTGGATAGCTTAACAACTATTGATATTCCAGTGCTTACCACTACTGCTTTAAGCAGTATTTTAAGTACTTCAGCTGTTGGCGGAGGCGAAATTACCAGTGATGGTGGTGGCGTTGTAACTGCAAGAGGTGTGGTTTGGGATACTGCAGAAGAGCCGACGATCTCACTTACTTCGAAAACGTTAAATGGTAGTGGAAAAGGTATTTTTACAAGTACGCTAGCACCTTTAACTCCAGCTACTAAATATTTTGTGAGGGCTTACGCTACAAATTCAGCGGGTACAGCTTATGGCAATCAGCAAACTTTCACATCGATGGCGGTATTGCCAACGGTTGTGTTTAGCAGGTTAGGTGATATGACGGCCAGTAGCGTAACCGGAACAGCCGAAGTTACGGATGATGGTGGGGCAGCGATAGATGTAAGAGGTTTTGTCTGGAATACTAAAGGTAATCCAACATTGGCAGATAGCACCGTTGCAAGTGGTGCGGGGATGGGTATTTTTACCGGAATTGCTTCGGATCTGGAAGACGGGCCAACCTATTACATCCGTGCTTATGCCACAAATAGTGCAGGAACTGCCTATAGTAAAGAAGTACAAAGTTTCAAAATATGTAATCCTGTATCGGTTATCCATACCGCAGGGTTTGGTGGGGCGCCGGTTGATAAAACAGTAACTTATCAAACGGTGAGCCTTTCGATGGCAGGTGCGCCAAAATGCTGGATCACTAAGAACCTTGGTGCAGATCAGGAGCCGACTTCGTTAAATGATGCCTCTGAAAATGCTTCAGGATGGTATTGGCAGTTTAATACGCTGCAAGGCTATAGACATGATGGCGTAACGCGTACACCGAACCTTGATTATGTACCATGGGTAAGCGCTTACGGTTCAAATGCATCATGGACAGCTGCTGTTGACCCATGCGTGCAGCTACTGGGTGGTGGCTGGCGTATACCAACAGCTGTTGAATGGACGGCAGCTGCGGGAACTCCACAGAACTGGAAAACTGCTGAAGACGGTTTTGCTTCGGTGTTGAAACTTCATGCTTCAGGAAACCTGGCTAAAGCAGATGGTAAATTAACCGGAAGGGGTGTCGAAAATAATTACTGGAGTATTGATTACATTCCAAATACCATAGTGTCTGTTGCCTTTAACAATGGCTATCTTGTAGGTAATAAAGACAGGGCAATTGCAATGCCTGTTCGCTGTATCCGCGATGCAGTAACTAAAGGTATTCCTTCAGTAAGTAATGTATCGTTCCCTGTAGCCGAGATGACCGAAGACGCTGCAACCGGTTCAGCTACCGTAACCAAAGATGGCGGTGCAAAAGTGACTGCGCGTGGATTTGTATGGAATACAACAGGAGCGCCAACAATTGATCACAATATAATTCCATTGGGTGCAGGAACAGGAAATATGACAGGCCTTTTAACAGACCTGGAAGAAGGGCCTACTTATTATGTTCGTGCTTTTGCTACAAACAGTGTAGGAACAGCCTATAGCCCTGTAACCACTAGTTTTAAAATATGTAACCCGGTAACGGTGATTCATAAAGGTGGTTTAAAAGGAGCTGCGGTTGATAAGACCGTTACCTATAAAACAGTAAGTACCAGTGTAACGGGAACTGCAACCTGCTGGATAGCCCAGAATCTGGGTTCAGATAGAGCTCCGTTGTCGGTAAATGATGGCTCAGAAGCTTCAGCAGGCTGGTACTGGCAGTTCAATACACTGCAAGGTTATAAACATGATGAAACAACACGTACACCAAATATCGACTATATCAAATGGGTTACTTCGTATACAGGAAATGCGTCCTGGGCTGCTGCCGTTGACCCTTGTGTGCAACTATTAGGCGGTGGGTGGCGCATGCCAACAGAAGTAGAGTGGCGTGCCGTTGTTGCTCCGCCTCAAAACTGGAAAGGCGTTAATGATGCTTTCGCTTCAGTACTTAACTTACATTCGGCCGGAACCTTGAGCAAGGAAAAAGGTGAATTAGCGGGGCGCGGAACTACGTTTCATTATTGGAGTTCAGATTATCTAGCAAATACAGGTGTGTCGTACGCTATTAACAACGGCTCAGCTGTAGGCACAATGGATAGAGCAATAGCTATGCCTGTTCGTTGCATCCGTAATGCAGTAACGATGAGTATCCCTTCGGTAAGTGAAGCACTTTTCCCGGTGTCGGGTATGACAACGGCTGCTGCAAAAGGTACGGCAACGGTGACCAATAGCGGAGGTGCAAAAGTTACAGAGCGTGGCTTTGTCTGGAATACAACCGGAGCGCCAACGACTGCTCATAATGTGATCAAACTGGGCGCTGGAACAGGAAACATGGAAGGTGTGATGTCGGCGCTGGAAGAAGGCCCTACCTACTATGTTCGTGCATATGCAATAAATAGTCAGGGAACGGCTTATAGTCCTGTAACCACCAGTTTTAAAATATGTAACCCGATAACGGTTATTCACAGGGCTGGTATGAACGGCGCTGCAGTTGACAAAATTGTAACTTACCAGACTGTAAACAGCACAGCAAGTGGTACTGCTAAATGCTGGATTACCCAAAATCTGGGTGCAAGTGGTGTGGCAACTTCAGTAGATGACAATTCAGAGGAAAATGCTGGCTGGTACTGGCAGTTTAATACCCTGCAAGGTTATAAGCATGATGGAACAAACCGTACACCAGATATTGCCTACATCCCATGGATAACTGCATTTGGTGGAAACGCGTCATGGGCTGCTGCTGTTGATCCATGCGTACAGTTACTGGGCGGTGGATGGCGTATTCCAACAGAAGTGGAATGGCGTGCTGTTATTGCGCCACCTCAAAACTGGAAAAGTATTGATGATGCCTATGCTTCGGAACTTAAATTGCATAATGCAGGAACCCTGAGCAAACTTAAAGGCGAGTTAACAGAACGTGGAACTGCATCGTATTATTGGAGTTCAGATTATCTGGCAAATACGGGCGTGTCGTATTCCATTAACAAAGGTTCGGCTGTAGGTACAATGGATAGGGCAATTGCTATGCCGATCAGGTGTTTACGTGATGCGGTAACAGTAAGTATTCCATCAGTTACGAATGTGAGTGTACCAGTAGCGGAGATGACCAAAGACTCGGCTAAAGGTTTTGCTACCGTAACCAATAGTGGTGGAGCTACAGTAACTGCAAGAGGTTTTGTATGGAATATCACAGGTGCACCAACAGTAGCGCATAATGTGATTGCCGATGGAAGTGGAACAGGTGATATTTCGGGAATAATTGCCGGTTTAATTGAAGGGCCTACTTATTACGTTCGCGCTTTCGCTACAAACAGTGCAGGAACAGCTTATAGTCCTACCGTAACCAGCTTTAAAATATGTAATCCGGTAACGGTTATTCACAGAGCAGGTATGAACGGTGCCGCGGTTGATAAAATTGTAACCTACCAAACGGTAAATAGCACAGCAAGTGGTATGGCCAGGTGCTGGATTACCCAAAATCTGGGTGCCGATAGGGTAGCTGCTGCTGCGGATGATGCCAGCGAAACTTCGGCGGGATGGTACTGGCAGTTTAATACCTTACAGGGTTATAAACATGATGGGATAAACCGTACACCAGATATTGCCTATATCCCCTGGATAACTGCATTTAGTGGAAATGCGTCATGGGCTGCTGCTGTTGATCCATGCGTACAGTTATTAGGCGGTGGATGGCGCATTCCAACAGAAGTAGAATGGCGTGCAGTTATTGCGCCACCTCAAAACTGGAAAAGTGTTGATGATGCCTACGCTTCGGAACTTAAGTTACATGCTGCAGGAACGTTGAGCAAACTTAAAGGCGAGTTAACAGAACGTGGAACTGCATCGCATTATTGGAGTTCAGATTACCTGGCCAATACAGGACTGTCATATGCGATTAACAAAGGTTCGGCTGTAGCCACAATGGATAGGGCAATAGCTATGCCGATCAGATGTTTACGTGATGCGGTAACGGTAAGCATTCCCTCGGTTACCAATGTAAGTGTACCGGTAGCGGAGATGACCAAAGATTCGGCTAAAGGTTTTGCTACCGTAACCAATAATGGAGGTGCTGCAGTAACCGCAAGAGGTTTTGTATGGAATACCACAGGTACCCCAACAGTAGCACACAATGTGGTTGCCGATGGCAGTGGAACCGGTGATATTTCCGGAACAATTGCTGACTTAATTGAAGGACCGACCTATTACGTTCGCGCTTTCGCTACAAACAGTGCAGGAACCGCTTATAGTCCTACCGTAACCAGCTTTAAAATATGCAACCCGGTAACGGTTATTCACAGAGCAGGAATGAACGGTGCGGCGGTTGATAAAACGGTAACCTACCAAACGGTAAGCAGTAATGTAAGTGGTGCGGCAAGATGCTGGATCACCCAAAATCTGGGTGCCGATAGGGTAGCTACAGCTGCAGATGATGCCAGCGAAGCTTCGGCAGGATGGTACTGGCAGTTTAACCGTTTGCAGGCCTATAAACACGATGGCGCAACACGTACTCCTGACGTTGCTTATACGCCCTGGATAACTTCATTGAGCGGTAACGGAGGATGGGATGCTGCGACAGATCCTTGTGTACAACTGCTGGGTGGCGGATGGCGTATCCCATCACCTACGGAATGGACGGCAGCAGGTGCGCCGCCACAAAACTGGAAGAGCATTGCAGACGGATTTAATTCAGAACTTAAATTACATCCGGGCGGGAACCTGGCAAAAGCAGATGGAATGTTAAAAGACAGAGGTGTGCTGAGTAATTATTGGGGCAATACTTATATCGCCAACGTGAATACAGCATATTCGTTTAACGGTACTTCAACAGTAGTTTCTGATAGAGCAATTGCGATGTCGATCAGGTGTCTGCGCGATGCGGTAACCAGGAGTATTCCATCCGTAACTACGGCGAGCACGCCAGTAGCGAATATGACGAAAGATTCAGCTAAAGCTTTTGCTACGGTAACTAACGATGGTGGTGCTCCGGTAACTGCAAGAGGTTTTGTGTGGGGCACTACAGCGACGCCAACGATATCAGATAAAGTAATTGAAGATGCTACCGGAACAGGTGATATTTCAGGTACGATTGCAAACCTGGCGGAAGGCCCTACTTACTATGTTCGTGCCTTCGCTACAAATAGTGTAGGAACAGGTTATAGCCCTATCGTAAGCAGCTTTAAGATCTGTAACCCGATAACAGTAACACATCAGGCAGGTGTAAATGGTGCCCCGGTAAATAAAACCGTAACCTACCAAACGGTGAGTAGTAATGTAACCGGAGCAGCTAAATGCTGGATTACGCAGAACCTGGGGTCTGATCGGGTTGCTACTGCTGTTGATGACGCTACTGAGGCTTCGGCCGGATGGTACTGGCAGTTTAACCGCCTTGAAGGATATAAACATGATGGTGTAAACCGGAGTCCGGCTACTTCGTGGATTCCTTCTCTTAGCGGGAACGGCGGCTGGACGGCATCCGTAGATCCTTGTGTGCAATTGCTGGGTGGTGGCTGGCGTATTCCATCGCCAGCCGAATGGACGGCAGCAGCAGCTCCTCCGCAATACTGGAAAAACTTTGGCGACGCGTTTAAGTCGGAACTCAAATTACACGCCGGCGGAAACTTGTTGTCAACTGATGGTTTGCTAAAAGATAGAGGTGTGGTGACCACTTTTTGGGGTAACACTTACATTGCTAATGTGAATACTGCGTATTCATTTAACGGTACGGCAACGGTTGTTTCCAACAGGGCGATTGGAATGCCAATAAGATGTATAAAAGATTAAATAAAGTAGAATAAAAATTAATAGATAAAGATGATAGGTAAACGATTAAAGCATACGCTACTCCCTGCTGTTTTTGCAGGACTGTTAGGTTTAAATGCGAACGGACAGCAGAAAGACATCAGCTTGAAAATACACATGTCTGGTGTAGCGAAAAGTAAAATCTCTTTGCTTTCCTTATCCGGAGCAACCATAAAAACAATTGTCGAAAACCCGGGAATAAATGATGGTGGAACAGCAGTGCTGACCATTCCTAAAGAAGAACTGCCGGGAGAGTTTGTGTTGCGGTTTGATTACCAGGAAAAGGAAAGCAGCAATCCTTATCCTGCCGAAAAGCGCATTTTACTGAATAACCAAAATCTGGAACTTTGGGCACGTCCGAAAGCCTTAAACCATCCGGATAGCACCTATTTCCAAAAGGGGGAAATTGAGAACAATATCATAGCAGGTTTTGCTGTCGACAATCTGAAAAAAAGAGAACAGCTGGGCTTGCTACAGAATTTTCTGATGAACTACGACCAGCCTCAGTCTAAGTTTTTTCTAATGGGAACTGAAGAGTATGAAGGTAGGCGTTTGTCTTACAATAAATGGATTTCGGCACAAACAGCGCAACATAAAAACACTTTTGCCAGCAGTGGTTTTGCTTTTCAGTATATCGCTCCAATTCTCTGGAAAGGAACAGAAAAAGACAGGATGAATAGCGTTATCGAAAACTATTTTGAAGGAATGGATTTTAAAAATCCGATGATCATCAAAACTGCGGAGATGAAAGACTGGATGAACAAATATGTAAATATTTATGGTGCTATGTCGACCACCGTCCAACTCCGCGACTCCTTGTTTACACTTGCGGGCAAACGGGCTATCGAGAAAGCACGTTTAGGACATCCTTTGGTGTACGGCTGGATGGTTGATTATTTCTACAACGGATTTGAGAGTTTTAACATGACTGTGGGTATCAAGATGCTGGAACCTTACCTGAACGATCCGCTTTGTCTGACAAGTCGTAGGAAAGCGATTGAAGTAAGACTAAAAGGTATAGAAAGTTTGGTGGTAGGATCTGTTGCGCCTGACTTTGACTGGAAGCTGGCTTCGGGCAGTACCGTTAAATTTCAACAGTTTAAAACCGAGGCTAAATATAAACTGGTATTGTTCTGGTCGGCCGATTGCCAACATTGCAAAGAGCTGGTAGAAAAATTACACCCATGGTATCAAACTACTGCAAAAAGAGAATTGATGGATGTTTTTGCCATCAGTTTAGACGAAACGGAAACGGAAATTCCTGCCTGGGAGAAGGCCAAATTAGGTCTTCCAGCTTTTAAACATAAGCGTGCAGACCAAGGAATCAGAAGTCCGGAAGCCGCGGCTTACTTTGTATTGTCGACACCTATGATGGTACTGATAGATACAGAAACCAACAAAATAATGGCTTTGCCAGAAACTGTAGACCAACTGGAAGCTGCAATTAAATAAGCGCATAAAGAAAACATTAGGATTAAGAGAAAATGAAACAATTGATTGCAACCATTTTTACCGGGATTTCCCTGTTTGCAAGTTCCGACATTAACGCACAGTTGAAAGCAGGCGCTGAGGGCATCGTGATCCTAAATGAAACTGTGTTCCATACTGAAGGCTTAACGTTGGTTCCTTCTAATAATTTGGAGCTTGTTAACCTGAATATCAGTAAACAACAACATACCATCATCTGGCCAAAATTTAACAGCATTCAGCGCCGGTTTCAGTTTAGCCGGCCATTGACTTTTCAGGGCGAACTGGCCATGAATTATGAAAACATTGAACTCAACGGAAATGAAGCTAAAAATTTAGCGCTGGCGTATTCAAAAGCAATAAGTAACAATTACAAAGATTTTACGCTGGTGAAGGAAAGTGTGGTAAACACCAGCGAACGTTACATCGGGCAACTTTTTACCGACAACATCGTGTTTGCTGATTTAACCTCGGTGAGTATAGAAATTCCAACAGTGGCACCTTACACAGAACTGGTGGCGAACAACATGATTACACCGAATGGTGATGGGGTGAACGATACCTGGATTGTTAAGAATATCCATTTGCACCCAAACAATGAATTGAAAATTTACGACCGGGAGGGAAGGCTGGTTTTTGAGATGATCGGTTACGACAATTCATGGGGTGGATTATTTAACGGGAACCCATTACCGGAAGACAGTTATTACTACATCCTGGTTATAGATTCAGGAAAAATTAAAAAGACAGGGTTTATCTCTATTGTGAGAGAATAATAAAGCGGAGGAATCAGAAGATGACAAATAGAAAGAATAAGCTATTTTTAGCTGCTGCGGGAGTTTTGGTGACATTAGGGGCAACGTTCCCGGTTTCGGCACAAATCAGGCCGTTAGGCACACAATATTATGAAAACCAATATATGAGCAATCCGTCCTTTGCGGGAATGGATAAGGGCTTGAATTTAAACCTGAGTTATCGTAATCAATGGCGGACTGTACCGGGATCTCCGGTAACCATGGCATTTAGCGGCGATTACCGTTTCCAAAAAGTAGGCGTGGGGCTTACCGTTTATAACGATAAAGCCGGATTGATTGGACGGACGAGGGTAATGGGTAGTTATGCTTATCACTTACCGTTGAACGGTGATAACAGAAGTCTGCATTTCGGACTTTCGTTAGGAGTGATGAAGGAGAGCCTGGATAATGAAAACATTATTGCGGCACCGGATGATATTTTGGCCCAACGCTTTAATCAGCGGAGTCCATTTATTGATGGTGACTTTGGTATTGCTTATACGAACGACAGATTTACTATTCAGGGGGCTTTACCCAACCTGTCGAAATTTTTGCAAAAGGATGAACTGAATATGATTGACGGTTCCACGTATTTTGCGGCCATGTCGTACAAGATCGGTACCAATCTGGACGTCGTATCCATTGAACCTAAAATTAGCTTTAGAGGGGCTAAAGACATAGAAAGTATCTGGGATGTTGGAACGAACTTAAAACTGGAAAATAACATGCTTAATTTTATGGGAATGTTTCGCAGCGACAAGAGCTCGGTTTTCGGCGTAGGTGTAAATTACGACAAATATTATATCCAGTGTTTTTATACCAGTCAGCTGGCAGGTGACCGCATGCGCACTGGTGGAGATTTTGAAATTAACTTAAAAGTTAATCTGTTTAAAGACAAAAAGTAGTTTTGTTAGTAGTAGGTTTTTGAGTTAAGTTGTTGATTTGTATTGTTTTGTTTTGGTTATTGGGGTTCCCGGCTACTTTGTGAAAAGTGCTTTTAAACGCTCTGAAGCCTATTTCTGTAAATGTATTTTTGCTAAAGTAAAATAATGCTTGGAATTCGAGGGTTCGTGGTGTATATTGCTGATAATCAAGGGATCTCGAATTATCTTTTTCATCGCTGCCAGATGAATCTTACTCCGGGATCTATTTGATTTTAACTGGAGGTTAATCAATTTCTTTTAAGTTTGTGTTTGACTCGGTTGTAGTCCTGTGTTTGTTCATTTTAAACAGGGGCCCAACAGGGAAATAACAGGGGTTTAACAGGGACTTAACAGGGGGAAATCCCTGTAGATCCCTTGTTTAATCCTGGTGAAAATACTGTAACTTAAAGACAATGGTTGACTGACGGACGAATTGTTTATTTATTTATCTTAAATTATTATTTTATGGCTATTCTTAAGAATGGAATTTTAGGAGGTTTTAGCGGAAAGGTTGGAACTGTTATTGGTTACACATTGATGGGCCAGGAGATTATACGTGGACGTGGAGAGGGGCGCAAAGCACCTTTTACTGAAGGTGAATTGACTAATCAGCAAAAGTTTGGATTAACTCAGGCCTGGTTGAAACCTATAACCAATTTTTTGCGGGTCGGGTTTCAACATTATGCTAAAACGTATGAAGGTTTTGTTGCTGCCAAATCTTACAACTCGAAGAATGCACTGGTGTATGACGATGCGGGGGCTCATGTTGATCCCACGTTGGCCCTGGTGAGTTACGGAGATATGGATCTGGCGGAAACGGCGAGTGTCGTTTCTGAAAGTCCGGGGACCGTTACGTTTAAATGGTCGGGCGGGAGAAGCGAGTATGATGACCGGGCAATGTTTATGTTGTATGATATTGAAAATGGAAATGCCGCGTTTGAAACAGCTGCTGTAAAGCGACAGTTGGAAACTGGTGTTCTTAAAGCAGGTGAGGAGTTGATCGGGAAAACCGTTCATGCGTACATTGCTTTCGTATCGGAAGACAGAAAAAGAAGGAGTAACAGCCAGTATCTGGGACTTGTTACTGTACTTTAGTTTGTTTTTTTGACTGTTTTTGGTGCTTTTATGGGCTGAAATATGGTTGGAAAGAGAACGATTTGTAAATAGATCAGCTTAAAATCAGCACGGTAGATCATTTGTTCATGAATTGTTTGCACAATATAGGTGGTAGCACTATATTTGTGCCACTCAAAAAGGAAACGATTTGGGTGAAAAGTTCAAATAGAACGATGATTCCGTAGCTCAGCTGGTAGAGCATTACACTTTTAATGTAGTGGTCCTGGGTTCGAATCCCAGCGGGATCACGAAAAGCCTCACAGAAATGTGAGGCTTTTTGCATTTATACTAAAATCGAAGTCATTTATAATCTGATAGTTCAGTTTTTTCATTATTTCTTCCATTTTTCTGTTGTTTATTTTACCTATCCTAGTGATTTTTACCTAGCAAACTTTCAAAGATTACGGTCGGTTTTATTTATCATACAATAATCCATATAAATCGTAGAATAGTCCATTTATAAACAGGCGTGTTATCTGTTAATTTGCCGTTCTCAAAAAAACATAATTAACGCAACTAAACTTACCCTTACAGCTATTTATCCACTTATGAAAAACAAATTATCGCTTTCTTCCCTTGTGGTATTTCTATGCCTTTTTTTTATCAGTTCATGTAAAAAGGACAGCCTTGATCCTGCCGATCAGTCAATCCATCAGTTATCAAAGGAAGAAATCACTTTTAAATGGGGGCAGGCCCAAAATGGGCGCTGGATGCCTTACCTGTTGGGTGAAATAAAGAAAGAACACCCAGAGGCAAAAGCTGAGGAAATATTTCTGCTTCTGGGAAGCTACTTGAAACCAGTAAATGATGCGATTGCCTATTATTCGGAAAACAGCAAAATTGACCTTGTTATCACTGCTGATGATCATAAAAAATGGCTCCAGAAATACTACTTTGAAAATTACGAGAAAATAAATAACAGCCTTGCACTCCGCAAAGACATGGACAAATTATATGAACAATATAAACGCATGTCTTTGGAGAAAATAAGTTCTGCAAGAAAAATACTATTTGGTAAAATACAGGGAACCCGGGATGGAAAGAGACTAATGGAGCTTGGGGGAGATTTAGAAGAAGTGCAAATAGTAGGTGAATGTTATGTCCCAAGAGGTCTGTATTACTGGATTGAACAGTACTATGGTGTGATGTATTTGCAATTGATCCGAAATGGCGCATCTCCGTCTTGGGTACCCTCATATCCTTTGATTCAAAAGACCTGGAAAGGAGATATGTGTGAAGGGAGATATAACAGATTTAGAGATGCTGTGTGGGATTTGGTTAATGCTTTTGGAGGCGGGTGTACAGACAAAGCGTATCTCGCTATGAATGCTATTGAAGAGTATCATGCCTGCATTCCGGAAAACGGTTCATCACCAGCAGATCCATACGGACCGGGTAGCGGGTCTGGGGGAAGCAATGGGACGGGAAACAGTTCTACCCACTATTCTGAATCGGAGGCAATTTACCTCATCAATAATTTATATGACCCGATAACTCAGGATGGAATACAGCTTTATCTTATAGCCAACTATAAGGGTGCAAAAATGCTTGATCTGAGCAAATTCAGCCAGGCAGCAAATGCATTTGTTGTTGAAGATTATACACTAACACCACACTATAACAGCAGCGGTACACTTCTGTTCTATACAGCGACCCGTTTAAATTCCACCAATGGCATTGAGTTCCTGGTAGAGGCAAGTCAATTAGGTGCATTTAGAGAAAATGTAGACTACTACAGGGCAAGTGCTGATCTGGTCTATATGAACGGTATCCCTACTCCTGCAATGATAAAAATGATGAGTGGCGATCATGCTTCAGGATTACTGGATTTGTGGGTAGATGCTATACAATCTCCTGAATACTGGATGTATTTAGCAAACCTATATGCGATTACGCCTAATACGGCTTCAACCTTAAGCAAGGTTACAGATGCACTTGAAATGCCTGTTAATCGTACACTTACACCTGCAGGACTTGGTTCAACAGGTAGGATTGCGGCCGAAAATCTTGTAGAAGAAATGGCTATGCGAGCCGTAATGGACAACCCAACTATAGGGATACGAATTGCCAATATGCCACCGTTAAGTGACCCTAGATGGCTAGGATGGATAAAAATGGAATTCAAAATAAAAACAGTCAATGGAGTTGACGCGATAGTTCATTATGTTGCAAAATATCAAAATGGTGTAATAAAAGCCGTTGATGACTTTAAATTTAAATAACTATGAAAGTACGTTGCGTAAATAATACGGGAGAATACCTAAGGAATTTTGAGTATGAATCTCTACCAGACAATAAATTAGGTAGGTTTGGCGCTTTTAAAAGTTCTTACTACGGAGGTATAACACCTGGGAAAGAATATTTGGTTATGGGAATATTTATCTTAAAAGACTCTCAAGCCTATTTGTTAGATGACGATGGCATGATCTCCGCAGTTCCATGCCAGCTTTTTGAAATAATAGATAACACAGTTAGCCCAAACTGGAAATTCAGATTAGTTGAAAAAGATGAAGTCGTTTATCCATTTACACAGGCTGTTTTTGGATATGAAGAGCTGGTTACGGATAAAACGACTTGGGAAAACCTCGTTGAGGGGAATCCTGAATATGAGCGCATTTATTTGCTTAGAAAAAAAGAGGCCGAACAGAAACAATTGTAATGATCTCTACCTAGACCGCCGGGCAAAAAACGATCGCTCATACCCTGTCTCTTGGAGATCATTTTGACGACGACACTCCCTGTACTGAAACTACGAAGACATGAACGGTTGGGCTGCGAGTTTCGGGATACCTTCGGGATCACGAAAATCCTCACATTTCTGTGAGGATTTTTTGCATAAAGGATATTTTTGACTGTTAGTTTACGACCAATTCGGATATTTCTATTTGCTTGTTGTGTCGTTTTTGTCTTTTTATGAGGGGCAGCTGTTGGTCTTTAGTTTTTTGTTTTGTTCGTTTCGTTGGCGATATAAGTGGCATTTAAAACATTGATCAGTTGGGTGTATAGGGATAACATATCCGCATTTTCCTTTCCTTCGGCAAAATCATACGAACTGTTTACCCATCCGGTATACAATTCCCAAAGCTTTTCTCTCACTTCATGTAAAGCATTGTTGTCAAAAAAATCGGTTATAACGGTAAAAGGATTTGTCAGTTCATGGCCTGTTAGTTTACTGGGTTGGTAGTTCAGGTTTTTCATAATTTCTTCCATAATATTTAGTTTATTTTCTGCTGATGAATTTATATCGTTCTCGTAGTTGATCTTCAAAAAGCTTGAAATACATATCGTAGTGCAGCTTTAAAATCAATAGTTTATAATCTGTTTCCTCAAAAAATGCTAATACGCTGCAATCTGTCACAGAGTTTAGCAAGTAATATTCTTTCGGATTTTCGGCTGTTGCGACAAAAAAAGTTGGCTCAAAATGATTTGGTAGTTGGTGTATTTTTCCTTGTATCGAAATAAGTAGTGATAAGGAATAGTGGTGCGGATGCTCTTTTCGTAAAATACAGAGCTCTGCTTGTTGATTATTAAAGTTGCAAGGGGTTGATTTGTTCCTTGTTGGCCGCATGCTAACAGTGTAAGTGTTATAAGTGTGCCGTTGGTGATGTAATAAAGGAAATGCCAGCTTCCATAATTTTAAGAGTGCTTTGAAGTTTGCTAGGTTTACCTGCCTGATTTCAGCTTGTGATAAATGGAAAAGCTCATTATACGGAGTTTTGATAGGGGCAATGGTTCTCATTGACGAACAGATTTCGTTTAGTTGTTTCTCTTCCAGAGTAAGATTATTAGTCGGGGTTGGCTCAGTGGAATCAAAATTATGTTGGCTGAAAGAATTGACATCGGTTTTGTCGGTGTCTAAAATGCCTTGATAGGGCATTAAAAAAGGATAGTGATTATCTGTTTCCCAATGATAAAATGGTGTTGCCAGTAAATTGTAGCTAATTATTTTTTCAGGGATATAGTTTAGTTTCTTTTGCTCGATGTTCCACGCGTTTTGGATTTCAATCGTATCCTGTTCGATTTTTGGTAGGAATTGACCTGGTTTAAATAGGCCTTGTAAATGATCCCTGGATAGGACTTCCAATCCGGTTTTTGACTTCAGTAATTTTAGAAATTTCTTTTGCAGGGCTCCACTTCCTAAATCTGGCCAATAGTAATCATAAAATCCTGATCCTTTATGCCTTTCTATTAAACGACATACAGTATGGTAGGCATATTGACTTAAATGGCGTTCGTTTGCTCCTGTGCTACAGCTAACTAACAGCTCCGTTGGCGTTACTTTGATATAAACCTGTTCTACTTTTTGAGCTATGGTTACGGCTAATGTCCAGAATTCATGCTCAAAAGCTACTTTTCTGATTTCTACGTTTAAATAGGGTTTGTTGGTTATTCTGAAATCGGTAAACTGGTTTAGTGTGCCCCGTTCAACTTTAAACGTTCCGGCTTTAAAAGGAAGCCTGCAAAAAGGGAGGGATAGAAAAGGTGCTGCATTAGGCACGTTGATGGGAAATGGAAAGTGCTTTTGTTGACTTTGACACTGGATTGTGGTTCGTGTTTCCATATATTGATCTCATTTAATTGGTTTAGAGCTTAAATGAGTCGCAAATGGATTTAACACAAAAGGCGTGAAACCCACTTTCCATCTTAGAGGCCCTGAGAAGCCTTGGATACGGAAAAGCAGGCTCACGCCTATGACGTGAGCACTACACCTAATCCTCGTATCCATTTGAAATTTCTCAGGTTTCTAAGACGAGACTCGAAGTGCGATGCTTCAATATTTTATGAAGAAGTCGCTAAAATTAATTTATTAATCTATCAATACCCAAATTTACAAATAAGTATTCGTTTAAACAAACTAATAGTTTTTAATAAATTACTATTAGTTCTTTTTTGATTACAGATATTTAGAGAATTACGACTTTGCCTATAAACAGATCTATATGGCTAATTGGAAGTTTACAAATAGTAATCCTGAAAGAGATTTATCCTCAATAGGTGCATTATTTGAGACGCATAAAATTAAAAAGATGTATGATATTTCTGAATTATACCCTACCAAGATTATTAAGTTGCTTGGAATTAATTCAGAACGTTACTCGGTGAAGTTAGCAGATCCAGAAAAATTCACGGTATCTGAGGTTTTACGTCTTGCTTATATTTTTAATATTGATCCGAATCTAATAATCGATGTAATACAAGTGGAAACAGAAAATAAGATCGTAAGCAAGATTAACATTCACAAAGCTAAACATACCAAATAGCATTTATCTGAAATGACAACTGACTTCATTGCCACGCTTACTTATAAAACCACTGAACAGGGAGGGAGAAAAACGCCAGCAATGTCAGGATATAGGCCACAAGTGAAATTTGATTTTGAAGAAATGCAGACTTCCGGCCAACAAACATTTATTAATAGAGAGTTAGTTTTTCCCGGTGAAACAGTTGATGCAGAAATAAGAATACTTGGAGTGGATTATTTTGCAAATAAATTGACGGAGGGGATGGAGTTTGAATTTAGAGAGGGCTCTAGAGTAATTGGGACAGGTAAAATAAAGATTATCATCAATGATAAACTAAAAAAAAATGATGATTCTGATGATGTCTTCCCTGGTTGATGACTAGTATTACTTTATGATAAAACTTATCGGAATTTAATTAAATAAGAAAGCGGGAATGATCTCCGACCATTCCCGCTTCATCTAAATTAACGCTCTCAAATATAAAGACGTTAATCAGGGCTAGATATTGTGTTGTTTGACAAGTAAATTCAGGACGAGACAAGCATCGCACATTATCAAAAGACATTGGATTTAAGCCAATTTACTTTTCTTAATATCTTCGATGATTTGCTCTGAAATTGAGACTAGGTTGTTTTCAAGCTGTTTAGAGAGGTATGCAAGGTTGTTAAAGTCAGGATTTTCAACCAGTACAGTTTCAAGAATGGAATATTGAGGTTTTGTTATTTTGCCTTCGTTCCATTTTGTCCCTTTGAAATACTGCCAATATTTTTCCTGGATGGGGATTGTTTGTCCTAGTAACCAAATTTCAAACCGCATTTTTGTATGGTTTAATACCAACCCCATTTTCAGTTTTCTCTTTTTTAAAAAGTCGTTTGTATAATAGAAATAGGTATAATCCATGTATCCCTGGAAAAGACTTCCAAATGAATAGCTTTCAGAAAGATTTTTGGACAGGCTCGTGCCAAGTCGTGTTACATATTTTACGAGTCCGATATATGCCTCCTGGATATCTCCTTCTCTGAGTTGCTCTTTGTATTTATTGACATAGTAGTTTAAATCTTTCATAGCGTTATTGAAAAATATCAAATAATGGTTAAATTTCTTTACAATAATAAAAGATAGATAAAAGTTCTGTTTTTCACTGATATTTCTTCTTTTTCATGAAGTGAATACTCCTAACTCTACCTGAGTTTAAAACGAAACCGTTGATATTACCGTTATCATCCGCTTGAAAATCAATAGTTGCCGATTCAAGATTTTTATAACCGAAGTAAATTCGATTGTACGAGGTGAGCACTTCTGCTTTCATTGCGACGTTTTTACCTACTTTAAACCACAAGTCACCATCTTTGCTATAGAAATCATAAGTTGCATTTTGTTCCTTACTGTAATAGTGTCCTGTATATCGGCTATGGTGTTTCTGTGACAGTAGGGGGGAGCGCTGGGCGGTGGTGTGGTTGTTGTTTTGAATGATGGTAAGCTGTTGATATTTCCCATTCATCAGATCGTCAAAAACAACCCGGTCTTTTGTCGTGCCGACTCTATAAGCGTTGTTGCCATCCGCATAAAGAATCTGCTTCGGTTGACCAATTATCTGACCTGTGATCGCCCCGTCTTCATACCGGATACGAATAAAGACATTAGGGGCAACCTGATAAATACCGACTACAGGCGCTGCCTTTTCAGGCCGGACGATTATCATATCGTTTTGGGCCTTTGCTTCAGATAACGTTCCCAATTTCGTGTCTTTAAAAACATAATTATCGGCAATAGATCTGGTAATGGATTCAGGATTTATTTCTTCAGCGTTACCAAGGCAGATAATAGTGATCCGTTTCTCAGGAAATCGCAAAGTCTCTGAGCGAAAACCCAAAAAAGCGCCTGCATGCGTTTGAATAACTTCGTTGCGATAAGTGCCCAATATTATGCCCATACCATAATTGAGGATGTTGCCATTATTCAACGTGCCTCGTTTTAAAATGTACTGTACAAGAGAATTCCCATCATAGAACATACTATCCCATTTAGCAAGGTCTTCAATCGTGGCCAGTATTCCCGCATCACCATAAGCGCTGAAGTTGTCTTTATAAGGAAGGTAGCTTGTTCCCCATCTAAAGTAGCTGGTGGCGTATGCAGCTTCTCTGTCCATGTTGCCCGTGCCAAAATTCGCATTGATATTTATATTTTTCAAAAGATCATGCACATTCGCTGCAAGTGTTAGGCCTGTTACACGTTCAATGATCTCTGCAAGGAGAATGTAATTGGAATTGCTATACACACAGCGCTCCCCAGGGCTGAAATTTAATGCGCTTTGCCTGAAGATGATATTTAATGCATTTTTGTTATTAAATTTATCTTCAAAGCTCTGTCCGGTCAACCACATCAGCACCATATAATCGCGGATACCACTAGTATGATAAAGGAGGTTTCCAATAGTTATAGCTTTTCCATAGGCTGGAAATTCGGGGAGGAATTTACCAATGCTATCCGTTAATGCAAGTTTTTTTTGTTGAATGAGGGATGCTACAGTAAAAGCGGTGAACTGTTTGCTGCCCGACGCCAAATTATAAAACACTTTAGACCCGTTTTTTTGATGTGATCTAAGGTTAGCCATTCCATAGCCTTTTTGAAAAATGAGCTTATCATCTTTTAAAATACCTATAGTTGCGCCTGGTTTATCAGTTCCGGAATGCTTGGACATAATAAGATCGACTGTCATTTCTAACGAATCAGAGGTGATAAGCCGAAATGCATTGGCTTGATTTATGACAATCAGATATACTGCTGCAAGAAGTAGACAAGTTTTTTTCATGTACCCTAATTTATTACCAACCACACGATAATGATTATTTTAATTTGAGTGGCATTAATAAGTGACCATTTATCAAACAATCGGAGACTATTTTAGGAAACCTATACTTAAAGGGTATTTGTACGTCCGGTTATTTGTAACCTTCACAGTATTGACAATAATCATCACCTGGCTATACACAGCTAAGAGTATAGATATGGGATGGATCGAAAAGAGCAGGCACGGGAGAAGATAGAGGGACATGCTCAATTGAAAGTTAATAACATCAGTGGCATGTTTCCCTATCCCTTTAACTTGTTCTCGTTTCCATATCCAAATGATGATTGGTGGTATAATTAAAAGTAATAAACCGCTCAAATGTAGTAATGGCAGCAACTTGTCCGTATTTTTTTCGACAGGTTTGTTCCATTCCCTTTCACTATTAGCATTGTTAGCCAGAACTTCATATTCAACCTCTAAAGCTGCGGCGATAGCTTGCAGTGTATAGGTACGCGGGTCTACTTCTCCATTTTCTATTCGCTGTATTGTTCTAACGCTGATATCTGTCTTTGCCGCCAATTCCTCCTGGGTTATACCTTTTTTGAATCTTAAGTCCTTTATCAGTTGCCCTGTTTTCATCTGTGTGTTTTTTATTCCAAATTAAAGAAGATGGTTTGGGTATCACAACTACAAATACCCGACATTTACCCGACAAGATACCCAAAGTAAGTATTTGTTAGACTTATTTCTTGTAGTATTATAGATCGCAGTAATACAAGTTACCTGTATTCGTAAGATCGTTTGCTTTCTTTGTTAAAGTAACTACTTAGAACAAATTTTAGATCTATGTTTCTAGTATAGTTATATTTGAGATATGACTTTGCAGAAATGGAAATACATAAAAGGATAGCACTTGCTAGAAAAAGAACAGGGCTTACTCAGGAGCAATTAGCAGACTTAACAAATGTTACTGTCCGTACAATCCAGCGTATAGAGAGTGGTAAAACTATTCCCAGGATATTTACTATTAAGAGCATAGCAACCGCCCTGGGTATTACCTTTGATGAGTTAGCCAATGATTTACAAAATGATGATTCTTTAAATGCCACATCATTTATCGAAAATAACTTTGACATAGAGAACGAAAAACACTTTCTTAAAATCCTTTGCTTATCCTGCTTTAGTTATCTTGTAATTCCACTTGTACATTTTCTAGTCCCTATTTTTCTTTTGAAGAAGTCAGGCAAGCACCATACTAAAACTATTGCATTTGGTCGTTCAGTAATAAGCCAGCAGATTTATTGGATGATCATGCTATGCCTCTCACTTTTATTTACATTAGCTTATAATTTCATTGTTGTTATATATTTTAAGGAGTTCTACTTGTTGCACTATTTATGGACATTCTTTGTCATGTACCTATTAAATATCTTCCTCATTGTTGTCAATTTGTGGCGCATCAAGACCGGAATTTTTAGTTCATCTTAGCCACAAACATAGACTATTAGTAAATGTCGGGCGAATGACGGGTAAATTACGGCTGACCAGATTCACATTAAGGATAGTTTTGCATAAAACAATAATCTATGCAAATCAAACTCAATTCTTTTGAAAGACTTTTATCAGCAGTAATAATTAGTCTGGTCTGCTCCACTAAATTGCTAATGGCTCAATCTGTACCAACACCGCCAGCCAATCAACTAGTAATACCCTTCGAAACTTTTACGATCTCATTTCACTGGCAGGGCGATTCTATATATGCCAAACAGCGAGATACTATCCTTTCAAAATGGGAAGCTAATATTGCTATTCTTATTCCTATCAAGCTAAGGGACTGC
>NZ_JAVTSF010000005.1:0-464519 GCF_032678475.1 Pedobacter nyackensis | reverse complement strand
CGCATCAGCCACAACTATGGTAGCTGTAGGCCGGTTAGTATCAATAGTGTAATTGTTGGAATTGGTAACACCTGTTCCCGCATTGCCGGATAAAACAGCCGTTACTCCTGTATTATCCAAAGTGATCACATTGGCTAGATATGTAATTTCAGCTGCAGGTGTAAGTGTAGCTTTCCAGGTGATGCCTCCATCTGTAGAATTAACGGCACTTAGCGTACCATTGGCAATAGTAAGGTCGTCATTGGTAAATCCTGTAACGGCTTCGCTGAAAGTAATGGTTACTGTTGGTGTTTCGCCAATACTTAAAGCATTATCAGCCACAACTATGGTAGCTGTAGGCCGGTTAGTGTTAACCTCGTAATTGTTAGAATTGGTAACGCCGGTTCCTGTATTATCTGCAAGGTCAGTAACACCTGTATTGTCCAGGGTGATAACATTGGTAGCATCTGTAATAGAGTTATTTGGGGTTAAGAGAGCGGTCCATGTAGTGCCTCCATCTGAAGAGCTTAGATCGGAAACCACGCCATTTTCAACAGTAAGATCATCAGTAGTAAATCCTGTAACTGCTTCATTAAAAGTAATCGTTACTGTCGATGTTGTTCCAAAAGTTAAATTAGTATTGGTTACAGCTATACCGGCAGTCGGCCGTATATTGTCAATGGCGTAGTTATTAGAAGTGGCAGTGCCTATTCCTGCATTGCCATTCTCATCTGTAACATCGGAATTGTTTAAGGTGATCAGGTTGCTTGGATCCGTAACCGAAGGAGATGGAGTGAGTCGTGCTGTCCAGGTACGACCTCCATCTGAAGAGTTTAACATGGAAATTGCGCCGTTTTGAACCATGAGATCAGAATCGGTAAAGCCAATAACTGCCTCACTAAAAGTAATCGTTATTAACGAGGTTTGGCCAAATGATAAACTGGTATTGGCTACAACTATACCGGCAGTAGGTCGGGTTGCATCAATAATGAAGGTTTTATTTGCGCCTAGCGACCCCGCCGAACCGGGCGCAGGTAATGTAAGGATAGCGGGACTACCTCCTGAAACATTCGAAATACTTCCGCCGTTAAAACTAAGCGCATTTGAGGAGCTATAATCCAGATTAGAACTGTTTTGTCCGGAAACAACAGTATAACTAAAAGTAAGGGTTGAAGTACCATCTCCGCTGGCGTAAGTCGCGGTTCCACCATTGTTAAGCATTAATGAAGGACTGCCTGTTACATTAACCGCAGCGGAAAAAATAAGCTGTATATCAATAATATCATCTATTTTATACGTGCTGTTAGCGTTGGATGAAGTTACATTGGTAATGCCTGCAGAACAACCTTCATCTATCTGTCCATTACAGTTATTGTCAATCCCATCACCGCAGATCTCTGTCGCTCCGGGATGTAAACTCGGATTATTGTCATCACAATCTTGGTTGTTACTCACAAAACCAATTGGTGCTGTGCAGGAGATATTTGTAACCGCTGCATTACCATAACCATCACCATCATAATCCTCATAGTAGGTTTCGTTAGCGAGAACGGTAAAGGCTGCGGCAGCCGAGGTTGCTCCGGGAGTACAGGCTCCTGTAACCACGCAACGATAATAGTAATCAGACATCGCTACTGTCGCACCGGTAATGTATAGAACTGCGGTATGAGTATTTACATACGTTCCACCTGTTGCTCCTGGTCCATCACTAAGGTCGGTAAAACCACTACCTGTGTTCACCTGCCACCGATAGGCCGTTGCATTGGTAGCAGCTATGTAGAACAACACATTCTCTCCTTCACAGATTGTGTTGGGCATAGGATTTTGTGTGATTACCGGAGCTTGCCTTACGGTAAGTGTTGCCGGAGTAGATGCAGCAGGAATATCTCCCATCACCAGACAACGATAAGTGTAAGTACTCATATTGGCAGTTGCCCCGGTTATGTTTAAAGTAGCCGTATTAGCTCCACTGTATCTGCCTCCATTGGCGATGTTGAGGTAGCCGGAACCCTGGTTTACCTGCCACTGGTAGCCTGTGGCATTAAGTGCTACAACAGTAAAAGTTGCATTTGTCCCTATACAAGTTGTGCTGTTTGCAGGCTGGGTGATAATAATTGTAGGGACTGGCGCTGAAAAGTGACTCCAGACTGGAAAAAAGTGAGAAATGTCGGAGAACTTAGACCTGACGGAGAGCGCTGCGAAAAAGAAAAGCAAAATGAGTAGTACTTTTTTCATACAAAGGGATTAGAGTTAATTTAGGTGAAATTCTTAAAGGCATGATCAGCTGATTCATAGCTTTTTTAATCATTTTTAAAAAAATCGCATAAAAATACTAAACTTGTTGTTAATTGTATGTTTTTTGTGAAAAAAATATTAACCTTGTTTTTCGTTGAATTTATGGGGTTATGTGGCGTATAAAACAAAAGAGGATACCGGAATGGTACCCTCTTGCTTGTTTTAACAGGTAGATGTTAAGGATTAGTTAATAATGCTATTTATAGGTAGGATAACAATACTATAGGATCAGGATCAGCAATAAGATGATGATGATAATGGCACCCACTGAAAGGTAAACACCACCCTTCATTGCATTCGCCTGTGATTTTAATTCTTTAAGCTCTTTGCGCAGTTCTTTTTTCTCCGCTCTGGATAAATCTGATTTATCCATTTTTCTAATCTCTTCAACACGGTTGGTTAATCTTTCAAACTGAGCTTTCTGCTCTGCAGTCATTTCTGTTTTATTCTTATTGCGTTCTGCAGCACTAACTGTATTTGCGCTTATTCCAAGTGTAAAGATTAAGATTAGTGAGTAAATTAACTTCTTCATAATTTTTTGTTTTTAGTTTACGCTATTACCAGGAGCCAAATAAGATGGTAAGCTGTAAATAACAAAAAACCTACCAAAGCTAATTGATAGGTTTTTTGTGGTATTCTTTAATAAAACTGTATACTCTACAGGTCAGATTTTTAAAATCTGTGCGCTTAAATTCAGAATTAGAATCCTTTGATTTCAAACACTACATTCATCTGGTAGTTTAGTTTTATCTTTTTAAAATCAAGCTCAACAGGAGGGGCACCAGCCATATCTGCACTTTCTGATTTCATCATTACGTTTGCATACATTGGTCTGCCGTAAGATTCATTGTTGATTTCCTGGATGTCGATTGCGCTGCCCAGTTTATCGCCAAGTGCGGTTACCAGGTAAGTCGCTTTTTCCTTTGCAGCTAACAGGGCTTTAATTTTAAGCTCTTTTTTTAAACTTTCAATTTTCGAATAATCATAGCTCTCAATGCTGGTATAAGCAACTCCTTTTGGATCTACACCACCGATAATGGAATTCCATTTATTCAGGTCTGATACTTTCAAACGATATTGTTTGCTGGCTAAGTAATCAGGGTTTTTCTTTTTCTCAGCAGCAGCAGTATAGCTCGAAAGGTTATTGATCGTTAAGTTTTCTTTATCCAGACCAGCTTTTTGCACTGCATTAAACAGTTCATTTTCCAGGGTGGTAATGTCTACTTTTTTCTTGCTGTTACCATCTTTAAGGTATTCTTTTAAAGAAATGCTGATATAAATGATATCAGGAGTAACTTCTGCTTCAGCAGATCCGCTAACATTGATCTTCTTACGTAAATCTACTTGTTGAGCCATCGCGCTTACGCTAAATAATGCAACAATGGCAAGGCTTAATAATTTTTTCATATTATGATATTTTTCATTTGTATTTGAAGTATAGATGTAACTTTCGTGCCGATTCCATACAGATACTTAAAAAAATAAATAATTAATCTTCAACCATCTCATTATTAAGGCCTATTTTTTCCTCATTCTCTTCTTTGAAATAAGTTTTCTGGAAGATCAGGATCAATATTACCCCAACAGAAATCGCCGCATCTGCTATATTAAATACAGGTCTGAAGAAGATAAAATCTTCACCACCCCAAATTGGTACCCAGCTAGGGAAAACACCTTGAATGATCGGGAAGTAGAACATATCTACTACACGACCGTGAAACAAGCCGGCATACCCATATATTTTACCATACAGAACCGAGTCAATGATATTTCCCAAAGCACCTGAAAAAATCAGGGCCACGTTCAATATCAGTCCTCTGTGATATTTTCTTTGGATCAGATAATGCAAACCATAACCAATTCCGGCAACAGCGATAATTCTGAATAAAGATAAAGCCAGTTTGCCAAATTCACCGCCAAACTCCAGACCAAAGGCCATACCGTTGTTTTCAGTAAAATGGATAATGAACCAGTTGCCGATAATTTTGAATTCCTGCCCCAGGTACATATTGGTTTTAATCCATGTTTTTAACAGCTGATCAGCTACTAAGACAAAGAAAATAATTAATAAAGGTTTTGTATAGCCTTTCATTACGACTGCTTCAGTTTAGCTTCCATACTTAAAGTAGCATGAGGAACTGCACGTAGACGCTCTTTCTGGATCAGTTTACCGGTTTCCCTGCAAATACCATAAGTTTTGTTTTCAATACGCACCAATGCTGCTTCTAAACTCTCAATGAATTTTTTCTGACGGGCTGCCAGTTGATTCAGTTGCTCTTTCTCTAATGTCGCCGAACCATCTTCCAATGTTTTATAAGTACCAGAAGTATCTTCCGTTCCGTTCGAGTTAGGGCTGCTCAATGAGTTGGTCAAATCAAGAAATTCTTGTCTTGCCATTCTCAGTTTTTCCAGGATTAGGTCTTTAAATTCCTGTAATTCAACGTCAGAATACCTTGTTTTTTCTTTTTCCATAATAAAATTACTGTTGTGAAATCAAAATTTGTAATTCAACATCATCGATTACTATTTGGTTTCCGTTATCTAAAGTTTCGGTTAAGTTAATGTTATCTGCTAGGATTTCCGAGCAAATGTATGTTTTATTTTGTGCTACCGCTTCAGTTATAAGATTATGGTTCTGTAAAGTTACCATAATCCTGTCTGTTACTTCAAAATTCAATTCTTTCCTTAAGTTCTGAATTCTGTTGATCAGCTCACGTGAGAGGCCTTCCTGTTTAAGTGCATCTGTAATGGATACATCGAGCGCTACAGTTAAGCTTCCCAAATTAGTCACCTGCCATCCCGGAATATCTTCCGCAATGATTTCAACATCGCTCAACTCAATCACATAATCCGTGCCGCTAACTGCGAATTTGCCTGTGTTTTCAAAATTTGCCAGTTCATCCTGTCCCATATTGCTTACCAGTTCGGCTACCATTTTCATGTCTTTGCCTACTTTTGGTCCTAAGGTTTTGAAATTTGGCTTGATTTTTTTCTTGATAAAGCCCGCAGTATCAGTAATGTATTCTATAGCCTTTACATTGGTCTCCGATAAGATCAGTTCTTTTACCAGCTCAACTCTTTCTGCAAATTTATTATCCAGTACAGGAATTAAAATTTTAGCTAAAGGCTGACGAACATTAATGCCTGTCTTCTTACGGAGTGATAAAACCATCGAAGAGATGTCCTGTGCAAGGTGCATTCTTTCGTTAAGCTCAGTGTCGATTAGTTTTGGATCGATGGCGTCGTCCCAGATGGTCAGGTGTATCGATTCAAAGTTATTAGACTCATCTTTATCTGTTAGGTTTTTAAACAACCAGTCAGAGAAGAAAGGGGCTACAGGCGACATGATTCTTGCTACACTCATCAGACAAGTATATAACGTCTCGTATGCTGCTTTTTTATCTTTTGTCATCTCACCTTTCCAGAAGCGGCGGCGTGATAAACGAATGTACCAGTTACTCAGGTGCTCATCTACAAAAGTTTGTATAGCTCTTGTTGCTTTGGTAGGCTCATATGCATTGTATGCCTCGTCTACTTCAGCAATCAGGGTCTGTAATAAAGAAAGGATCCAGCGGTCCAGTTCACTACGTTCCGCAACCGGTGTCATGTCAAAAGTATTGATCTTGAACTTGTCAATGTTTGCGTATAGTGCAAAGAACGCATAAGTGTTATACAGTGTTCCAAAAAATTTGCGGCGGATTTCAGCAATTCCTTCTATATCAAACTTCAGGTTATCCCAAGGGTTTGCATTCGAAATCATGTACCAGCGTGTCGCATCAGGGCCAAATTCGTTTAATGTGATAAATGGATCAATAGCATTGCCTAAGCGCTTAGACATCTTTTGACCGTTTTTATCGAGTACCAGACCATTAGAAACCACATTTTTATAAGCAACCTTGTCAAACACCAGGGTTCCTATTGCATGTAAAGTATAGAACCATCCACGGGTCTGGTCAACACCTTCTGCGATAAAGTCGGCAGGGAAGTCTGTACCACCATCCACTTTATCTTTGTTCTCGAAAGGATAGTGCCATTGCGCGTAAGGCATTGCTCCCGAATCAAACCATACGTCGATCAGGTCACTTTCACGCTTCATTGGTTTTCCTGATGGAGAAACCAATACAATCTCATCTACTACATTTTTATGTAAGTCGATCAGGTCGTAGTTTTCTTCCGACATATTTCCAATTTCAAATCCTTTAAATGGATTTTCTTTCTGGAAGCCTGCTTCAATTGATTTTTCTATAGCGTTGTACAGTTCTTCTACAGAACCGATCAGTACTTCTTCTTTTTTGTCTTCCGTTCTCCAGATCGGCAGTGGAATTCCCCAATACCTGGAGCGAGAAAGGTTCCAGTCGTTGGCATTTTTAAGCCAGTTTCCAAAACGGCCTTCACCTGTTGATTTTGGTTTCCAGTTGATGGTTTCATTCAGGTCAAACATCCTGTCTTTTACATCAGTAACCTTGATAAACCAGGAATCCAACGGGTAATATAAAAGAGGCTCATCAGTTCTCCAGCTGTGTGGGTAACTGTGGACATACTTTTCTACTTTAAAAGCTTTGTTCTCTTCCTTCAACCGGATGGCAATTTCTACATCTACCGACTTCTCTGGTGCTTCGCCTTCGTTGTAATATTCATTTTTTACATATTTTCCGGCAAGGTCGCCCAGGTGTGATGTAAATTTACCCTGTAAATCTACCAGGGGTACCGGAATGCCATTTTCGTCCAATACCAGCATTGGTGGCACTTCTGGTATAGCCTCTTTGGCTACCTTAGCATCATCGGCACCAAAAGTTGGCGCTGTATGTACAATACCGGTTCCGTCTTCAGTAGTCACAAAATCACCGGCAATTACACGGAATGCGTTTTCAGGATTCTGGTAAGGAAGGACATAAGGAAGTAGCTGTTCGTATTTAATCCCAACTAAATCATTTCCTTTACATTCGGCAATTACCTGGTAAGGGATTTTTTTATCACCGGCGGCGAAATTGCTGAAATCTTCTTCAGAAGTACTTTCAAAATAGGCTTTGTTAAATTGTTTTCCAACCAGGTTCTTAGCTAAAATTACGTTTACCGGGAGGAAGGTGTATTGGTTAAAGGTTTTTACCAGTACATAGTCTATTTTCGGACCAACAGTTAAAGCGGTATTGGATGGTAAAGTCCATGGCGTTGTGGTCCAGGCCATCAAATGTATATCGCCAAATCCCTGTAAAAAAGCAGGCAGGGTTTCCGCTAATGCTTTAAACTGTGCAACAATGGTGGTATCCGTCACATCACGGTAAGCACCAGGTTGGTTTACCTCGTGCGAACTTAATCCAGTACCGGCTTTTGGCGAGTAAGGTTGTATGGTATAGCCTTTGTATAGGAGGCCTTTATCGTAAATCTGTTTCAGTAACCACCAAACCGATTCCATGTATTTTGATTTGTAAGTTACATAAGGGTCACTCATGTCAACCCAATAACCCATTTTTTCGGTCAAATCATTCCATACATCAGTATAGCGCATTACGGTTCTTTTGCAGGCTTCGTTATATGCTTCAATGGAGATGGTTTTACCAATGTCTTCTTTGGTAATTCCAAGTTCTTTTTCTGTCCCCAGTTCAACAGGTAAACCATGGGTATCCCAGCCGGCTTTACGCTTTACCTGGTAACCTTTAAGGGTTTTGTATCTGCAAAAAATATCTTTAATAGCCCTTGCCATTACGTGGTGAATACCAGGCATTCCGTTTGCCGAGGGCGGTCCTTCATAGAAGGTAAAGGGGTTTGATTTCGGTCTGCTTGAAATGCTTTTTTCAAAGATGTTTTCCGCTTTCCAAAATTCAAGAATGTCTTTACCTATTTTAGCTAGTTCTAGTTGTTTAAATTCCCTATACATCAATCAAGTATCTCCAAAAATTAAGGACGCAAAGTTAAGGTTTTAGAATGAAAGATTGAAGTGTAAAACCTAATCCTTCACTAAACCTTTTACAAAAGGGGAATTGAGCCGATGCCGGATTAAAATAATGGGTAAAGAAAACGGGAAAACAGGCCTCTGTTGACTATTCGAAATAGTTCAGGGTTTTAAAGCCACCTTGTTTCAGGTACTCATCTTTCTTCATCAGGTGCAGGTCTGACTGCATCATATCCTGTACCAGTAAAGGCAAATTATACTTAGGTTTCCAGCCCAGTTTGGTATTGGCTTTTGTAGGGTCGCCCAGTAAAAGATCCACTTCCGTCGGACGGTAGTATTTTTCATCCACCTGTACCACTATGGTACCTGGTTTCAGATAGGTATCATTTAAGCCGAGCTTCGCAACCATTTCCTGGTCTACATCAATGATTACACCACGCTCGTGCTGATCTTTGCCGCTAAATTCAACTTCAATACCTAGTTCCGCGAAACTCATTTTTACGAAATCTCTTACCGTGGTAGTAATGCCTGTAGCAATAACATAATCTTCAGGTTCTTCCTGCTGAAGGATTAACCACATTGCTTCAATATAATCTTTGGCGTGTCCCCAGTCTCTCTGTGCAGAAAGGTTACCCAAATACAGGCAGTTTTGTAATCCTAATGCTATTTTACAAGCTGCACGTGTAATTTTACGGGTGACAAATGTTTCCCCTCTAAGCGGACTTTCATGGTTAAATAAAATTCCGTTGCAGGCATACATTTTATAGGCTTCTCTATAGTTTACTGTAATCCAGTAACCATACATTTTTGCTACGGCATAAGGAGAACGGGGATAAAAAGGAGTGGTTTCACTTTGTGGAACGGCTTGTACCAATCCATATAATTCAGACGTTGAAGCCTGGTAAATTTTAGTTTTTTTCTCCATCCCCAAAATGCGGATGGCTTCTAATAACCTTAAAGTTCCAACACCATCAGCATTGGCCGTATACTCAGGCATCTCAAAGCTTACATGCACGTGGCTCATGGCCGCAAGGTTATAAATCTCATCCGGCTGAGTTTCCTGGATGATCCGAATCAAATTGGTGGAATCGGTAAGGTCACCGTAATGCAGTTTAAAATGTACACCTTGTTCATGCTGATCCTGGTATAAGTGATCAATCCTGTCTGTATTGAATGAGGAAGCCCTTCTTTTTAAACCGTGTACAAAGTATCCCTTTTTAAGCAGAAATTCTGCTAAATATGCACCATCTTGTCCTGTAACACCCGTTATTAACGCAACCTTCATCAATTTATGTATTTTAATTTGCAGCCGTAAACATACGGAATTATTTATTTTTCCTAAAGATGGTTATCATTAAAGAAGGCAATCTGGGGTTAGCTTTATTGAAAAACCGCTGCCTCCACAAGGGAAACAGCGGTTTTAAATCAGTTGATACCGTAATCTCTATTTCAACAATTCAAAAACCTTATTCGGAATTTCGAAATTTTGCAGAAAGCCGGTAAACTTATCTGCTCCAGGGCCATAACTTAGCAAAGGAACAGGTAAACCAGTATGGTCAGTAGTGGTGTAGGTACTCACAACGGTTCCCGTTTTATAATTACCATCCAATACGATCAAGCCACCAGTTTCGTGATCTGAAGTGACGATAACCAGCGTTTCGCCATTTTTATCGGCGAATTGTAAGGCTTTACCAATCACTCTGTCAAAGCTCAGATACTCATCAATCGTAATATTCAGCTTATTACTATGTCCACCATGATCAATTTTCGCACCCTCGACCATCAGGAAAAATCCTTTTTTATTGTCGGCTGATAAAAACTTTACACTTTCGTCAAAAGCATGTTCGATCATCCTGAAATTCTCTTCCGGACGATCGCCGTCAAAGCAAAGTACTTTCTTGTTTTTATCAGCTTTAGGTAGGTTTGCAACGCCTTTGTAGACTTCAAAACCGCCAGCTTTAACGCGGTTTAATATTGCATCGTTGTTGGCGCCAAAAGCATCATGATAACCGGCAATAACCAGAGCGGCAGGACTGCGGCTCAAATCTGCTGCAATACTGTCACTTTGATCACGCTCAGTTCTGTGTGCAAAAAACGTTGAAGGTGTAGCACCCGTTACGCGGTCATTACTCACAATTCCCGAACGTATGCCTATTTTAGCCAGTCGTTCCGGTAAATTCGGTACTTCCTTTCCATTGGCATCCATTCCGATGTAACGGTTATTGGTTTTTTCGCCTATGGACATCGCACTACCACCAGCGGCAGAGTCAGTAGTGTAATCATTCGCCGCGGAAGTATTTGAAAAACCTACGTGTTTGATGTTCGTTGCATTCAGATATCCGCCGTTAGCAGTTGCAGCCGCCCAGAAAGAGGAAAGCCCGGATCCATCACTGATTAACAAAATCACATTTTTAGGTTTTGTTTTCCCATTATCAGTCTTATAAGTCGGCTGGTAAATGCTGTGTTTACTGCTAGCGGTATAGTTGTTGCTCGGATAATTATTCAGAAACTTAGCCATTTCTGCCGGCAAATCTGTATTCAAATAATCAACCCCCATTTTAATAAAAGTCTGCCAGCAGGTTTTTGTATCCGGGTTCCCCCAGAAACGTACCGGTTTGCCTACACGATGTACCGAGTCTACAAAGTTTTTTGTTTTTAATGAATCGGGGGTGACCATTCTGCCCAAGCCGTTCCATTTGCTGAATTCCTGGAATCCGGCACTAAAAAAGGCCACCCGTTTTAACTGCTCAGCTGTATAAGGGGTATTACGTCTTCCATCAAAGAAAAAGATCTCATCAAAATCTTTATACCGATCTGGAGCAGGTGCTGCTCCGCTAATCACCAGCTTTACAGCATCCGGATTGTTCTTTACATCGAAATAATGACGGATGGGTTTTAGTTTAGCCTCAAGACATCTCAAAGTAGGTTCGCCAGCAGTTTTCAGGTCAATCATAAACTGTAGTTTACCCCCATCTTTATAAGCTTTATTATTGCCGTTTAGCTTTATTTGTCTCAAAAGAGGTTCGATGTATAAGCTTTCAATTGTATGTTTAGTATCGATGTCTTTTTTATAATGCGCTACATATAATTCATTCCCCTCCAGAAAAACATCAATTTCCATAGAAGCAAAGTGATTGCCATGTGCGGCATAAAAAGGCTGACTTTGCATGTAATCATTATGAGAGTGGGCATTTTTGCCTACCTCATATTGCTGCGCGTATGTAGTCGGCCCGGTACCCAGTACCATCAGGCAAAAAATTGCTGCCCGTAGCGTATTCGTTCTTTTGTTTATCATCTTCATCATTCTGTTCTTTACTGATCAGCGGTTAAGGCTGAAACCAAACTTTAGTATTATGTGTCGGCATTTTGCCACCCATATTTTGTTGTACCCAAAGAATCAGGTTTGGATTGTTCTGCTCATTATCCGAGTATACGTATCGAACCGGTATTGGAGATAAGACAGAAGGCCCTGGAGCCAATTGAGGATATCCCAGTCTTCTCCATCCAGCCCATCCTTCATAACCATTCAGATAAGCATCTATCCATAGTTGTTCGGCAATTTGCTGTGTTGGATTTACAGGAGAAAGTCCCGCCGAAGGCTGATCCAGGTAAGCCTTTTTTTGTTCTTCAGAGATATATGGCGTTTCCGACTGTGTTGCTGATCCAACTGCAGGCCATTTTTCCAATGAAGCCTTAACTGCTGCCAGGTAAGCTTCTGCTGCTGTTCCATTCACACCCATATTGCGTTGAATGGCTTCCGCTTTTAATAGCATGAGTTCCGTGAAAGTCATTAAAAACGCCCGGTTTTCTTTACGGATTCTCTTGCCTATTACGGAATAATCATCTTTGTTTAGGCCAGTACTGGTGTAATCAGCCTTCTGTTCTGCATTGCTTAATCCGGCACGCTGACCTCTATACTCCAAAGGTTTTGCGGCATTTGCTGCGTTCGCGAGATAAGAATTCTTGGTCGGCGCAGCAAAGATAGTCAGCCTTGGATCGTTCTTGCTTTTCAACAGGTTTACCATTACATCACTTATCCTGGTGTTGCCACCAAAATCTACACCACTACCATCCGCTGGAGGGTTTTGAATAAACCAGTAATACAAATCTGTACCATTGTTATAGGTCAATGTAGCCTGGTCGCTGTTACCCTCAAACACGGGATATTCTGCAGGGTTGTTAAATATGGTGGTAACTGCTGCTTTAACATCTATTTTGGCAGATTGCCTCATCAGGATTCGTACTTTAAGTGAATTAGCAAACTTCCTCCAGCGATTAATGCTACCGCCAAAAAGAATATCCCTTTTCACTGTCGTCCCTGCAGGTAGGTTCTTGAACTGCTGATTTGCGGATTCCAGGTCCTTAAGCATTAGTCCGTATACGTCCTGCTGCGCCTGAAAATGAGCAAACTCCATTCCGCTCACGTTCCCCATCCCAGCCTCATCGTAAGGAATATCACCATAGGCATCAGACATTAATGAAAGGATATATACTTTAAGAACTGATGCTACGGCAACATATTGAGGAAGGTTACTTTTGGCACCTATATCTTTCAGCTGGTTTACATCTTTAATTAAACGCATCGGGCCATTCCATTCCTCTCTGTACGAAGCACCTGTCAGGTTATATCTTCCATCTTCTTCACTGGTGCCCCCCAGCCAGGCCAGGTGTTGCACATATTGGCCGGCACGTGTGCCACTACCGTTCATCGCATTTGCGGCACTCGCAATAATTGGCGGTAACAGCATCTCGGCAGGTACTGTAGCCGGATTATTGGGGTTCACATTTATTTCTTCAAACTTACCACAGGAGCTGAGCAATAGGAGCATAGCACCGGTTATTATAGAGAACTTCTTCATTTGCTATATGTTTATAGAATTTAATTTAAAAGGATTTAGAAATTAAGGTTAAGTGCAAAACCGATACTTCTTAACGAAGGAAGGGACATCGCTTCTACACCTTGAAACTGACCGTCATAAGCCGAAACTTCCGGGTCAATGTTTGGTACGTCCGACCAAAGCAAGAGGTTACGACCAACAACAGAAATGGAACCTGTTTTTACAGCTATTTTATGCAACAACGAATTTGGCAATGCATAGCTTAATTTAACTTCTCTTAATTTCAGGTAAGAAGCATCGAAAGTTGCAATGGCATCATTGTTATAGTAGGCGCGCCAGTAGTTTCTTACCGTTACTTCTGTGGCATTTGGGTTACCAGTGTCAATATCAGTACCGCCGCCAATCATGTTTCCACCACCATTTGCATCGCGGTTTACTAAAGATTCTTTTAAACTACCTGCGTTAATCCCTTCAATATAAGTACGGGAATGTACCACACCACCTTTTTGCAAGCTAAACAATACACTCAGGGATAGCTTTTTGTACCTGAAGTTATTGGTGATTCCAGCTGTATAATCAGGGTTTACGTTACCCAGAAAACCCCAGTCGCCATTTTCTTCCTGTGGCAAACCATTTTTATGGGTTAAGCCTGCATTATTGTAAATCAGGTAATCTCCGTATAGAGAACCGAAGGAACCGTCACCCTTGGTATTTAAGGTCCGTAATTCCAGTGATGCCCATCTTTCCAGCTGACGAATACGGGAAATCCCGATGTTTTCAGCCAGTGAGATTACCTTGTTGCGGTTTAGGGCGAAATTAACCGACATATCCCAGCTAAAGTCCTTAAACTTAAGAGGTGTAGCATTCAGCATTACCTCTAGTCCCTGGTTATTCATTTTACCCACATTCATCAGTTTCGTATCGTAACCTGCCGAAGGGTTCAAAGTAACAGGGATGATCAGATCGGTGGTGGTACTTTTGTAATAAGTCACATCCAAACCGATACGGTTATTTAAAAAGCGGGAATCGAAACCAAATTCATAAGAATCTACCTTTTCCGGACGGATGTCCGCATTCGGATAGTTATTGTTGTGAACAGCTACCGTTTCACCATTCCATCCCTGGGAAATCTGGAAGTTTGCCGCCGTTTGGTATGGTTCAAGATCTCTGCGTACAGAAGAAACACTTCCTCTTAATTTCAGAAAACTTATTGCCGGACTAGTCAGGTTAAACAACTCTGATGCCACCACACTCAGTGAGGCAGATGGGTAGAAATAAGAATTGTTCTGTTTTGGTAAAGCACTCGACCAGTCGTTTCTACCTGTTAAATCTAAAAACATTACGTTTTTGTAGCCCAATTGGGTTGTCGCATAAATGGAGTTTATTTTTTTCTCCTGATAAGTATTCCCCGCTACAATTGGAATGGCATTGTTAGACAAGTTGTATACGTTAGGGATCGCTAATCTACCAGCAATAGCACCTAGTCTTTTAGATTTCTGTGTAAGCAGGTTCCCTCCGGCGTTTGCGTTAAAGGTAAAGTCGCTGCTAAATTTAGTATCGTACGATAGTAATAAGTCGTGGTTGGTTTCCAGGAAATAGACATCATCTTCCTGGTAGTATCCATTTACAAACTGTGCAGTAGAAGTCGCATGTCTCATGGTACGCTTGTCGTTATAAAAATCACGACCCGTTCTTACCATCAGTTTTAAATTCGGCATAAAGTCATAGCTCAACTTTACGTTGCCATAAACCCTATCGCGGTTATTACCGTTCAGGTTTTCATTGGCCACAAAGTAAGGGTTGTTTAGTCTTGCTCCGTTTGGACTATAGATAGGTGTATTTTGTAAGGTATTTGATGAACCTGGCAACCAGTAGTTCTTCAAACTTTCTACATTAACGTTTCTAGGCATGTACAGGAAAATTTTCATGATGGCATCATCATTTTTTGCACCATAACTAGTTCTGTTGTCGCTGGCTGTATTTACATAATTCATGTTTACATCTACTTTCAGCTTTTGGGTAATGTTGTAACCTGCATTTAAACCCAGGGTATTGCGACTTAAGCCGGTATTCTCTACAATACCGGTCTGCTCCGCATTGGTATACGACAAGCGGAAATTCAATTTATCATTGCTGCTGGCAATTGATAAGTTATTGGTGTAAGTCTGCCCGGTAACAAAAAAGTCTTTTAATTGATCAGGATAAGCCACAAATGGTGTAGGAATACGTTTACCTGTTGCCGGATCTATTGGCGAATCGAATTGAGGAATCAGCTGACCGTTCATTGCAGGGCCCCAGTTTTCCATGATGTTGTCATTGGTGCCGCCACCCATTCCGTCTACATAAGCATACTGCCCATCGCGACCCTGACCATACTTGTATTGGTAATCAGGTAATTTTAATGGCGATTCAAAGCTGGCCTGCGAGTTAAAAGAAATGCCAACACCTTTAGTGCCTTTACCAGATTTGGTGGTAATGAGTACAACGCCATTAGCGGCTCTCGATCCATATAGTGCTGCCGCATTCGGACCTTTTAATACCGTTATCGATTCGATGTCATTGGGATCGATCTCTCCTGCAGCATTACCATAATCCACTTCTCCTTCACCGTTGGTTAAGTTCGGATTGTTGTAATCCTGTCTGCCTGTATAGGCGCGGGTAGATTGCTCGTTGTTGTTACTTACCGGTACCCCGTCTACCACAAAAAGAGGGGAGTTGTTGTAATTGTAACCGCTAACGAAGTTTTGTCCGCGAATCTGTATGTTGGCCGAAGCACCTACACCGCCCGATGCATTGGTGATTTGTACACCAGCGACTCTGCCACTAAGTGTATTCAAGAGGTTAGTCTCGTGTGATTCCTGTAACAGATTCCCATCCACCTTCTGGGCAGAGAAACCTATGGATTTGGCCTCACGGGTAATTCCCAGCGCAGTAACCATTACCTCGTTTAGTTTATTGTCATTTTCAGACAAAGCAATGTTGATCACCTGACGGTCACCCACTGTAACTTCCCTAGATGCATAGCCTACAAAAGCAAATACAAGTACTGCTTTTTCATCCGGAACACTTAGCTGGTAATGTCCTTTGTTATCTGATACCGTACCCTGTGTACTTCCTTTAACCCTGATGCTTACACCCGGAATGGTACTTTTTGTATGGGCATCAGTTACTACGCCGGTAATGTTCTTACTCTTTGCAAGTACAATTGAATTCTCATACTCCTGGTACGAAATGGCATATGGCGTTAGTAATTTATGAAGGATGTGCTCCAAAGGTTCGTCTCTAAAGGCAGCATTGCTAACCCCGGCTTTCTTAAGGTTTAACGCTTGTGGGTCGTAGGCAAAGTTCAGGCCTGTTTTCTTTTTAATTTTCTGAATCGCTGTTTCCAGGTTTTCTTTATCGAAGGAAATAGATATCCTTTGTTTTAAGATACCCTGGCTGAATAAGTTTTTTGCATAAAGCTGACTGGTCGTTAAAAAGAGAAATAACATAGAGCAGCCTAGTACAGTCGATATCTTGAATATAGAATGTATAATTTTTTTCATTTTCTATTTTTTTGTACGGTAATGATGGTGACAGGCTATCGTGATTTTATAATTTGGAAAATCATGATGGTTTCCTATTTTTGATTAAAATGTTGAATAACTCAATTTTTTAAATAGCGATGCCCTTGGCATCCTATATAGAGGCTGCTGTTAGTTCCAGTAACAGTAGTCTCTTTTTCATCTATACAGTATTATTTTTCCATTTTCAGTTCTTGTATGAAGTCCGTGAATTTTTGCTATGATTTTTAAAATGCGCTGGGCATCGTCTGTTTTGCGGATGGTCAGGGTGTACCTCAATTGCGCTAGCTCTACATCGGGAGCCAAAAGTTCAGTGCTGTAACGGCTGTTATATATGTAGGCCAGCTCTTTAAAGGATACATTGTCAAGTTCTATGGCCGACTTGTTCCATGCTGCTACATAGCTGGTGTTGATGTGGTCAAGTTTAAAAGCGCCTGATCTGGTGTCAAACCTGATGAGCTCTCCTTTGGTCAGATAAGCCAGGCGATGCGTCTGATCATTGACCTGTACTTTTCCATGTGATACAGCGACCTCAATTTCGCTTGCATCCGATTTGTTTTTAATGTTAAATGCAGTTCCCAATACTTGTGTTGTAATTTGTCCGGATTGAACAAGAAAAGGGCGTTTAGGGTTTCTGGCAATTGAAAAGTAAGCTTCTCCACCTTCCAGTTTCACCACGCGCTTACTGTCGGTAGTAAATGTTGCAGGTATGTATAACTTTGTTCCGGGCCTTAAAGTAACTTCCGACTGATCTGTGAGGATGATGGTTTTTGTTTCTCCAGGCTGACTGCTATAGGTAGTCCAGGTCTGATTATTCTTTACTTCGGGTGTATTGGCAGGTCTGTATACAGCAACACCTATTGAAGCCGCAAGTATCAGAACTGCTGCAGCCTTTACAAAAAATAGCTTAATGCTTTTACGCTGGTTTATTTCCTTATTAACCTGATTAAAGATTTCATTTCTAATCCGGTTCTCTTTATTTATGTCTCCAAAAGCGTCAAAGGGAAGTTTGTCATCTGTTTTGTAGAACCAGGCTGTGGCCTGTTGGTCTAAATCTTTTTTTACGTTAGTGTTTGTCTTACCCATATACTAACTCATCATCGCCAAAGTCAAAAAGTACTTTAAGCGCCGGTTATGTATACGTTAAAGTTTTGTTAAGGTGATTGCAAACAGCGTGGCAAGGCTTGTAGGGTCCGAATAATATCTTTTTGTTCTCTTTTTAAGTCGCTCCAAAGCCTGAGAGATGTTGTTTTTTATAGTTTGTTCTGATAAAGAAAGCTCTGCAGCAATTTCACGGATGGACTTGTTTTCTTCCCTGCTCAACACAAATGCCTTTCGCATTGTCTCGGGCATATTCTCAATTTCTTCCTTAAAGAAAGCATTCAGTTCCTTTGCTTCTAATTTATGCTCAATAGAATGTTGCTGTTGATCATCCTGAAAGGTGCTGTTCCTGGAGAAGTCTGCGAGGTTCTTTTTGTAAAAGCTAATGGTCCTGTTCTTCGCAGCTGTATTTAAATATGGGGCAAGGGTATTTTCAATACTGATGGCTTTTCTTGAAATCCATAGATTTACAAAAATGTTCTGGACAATATCTTTAGCGGCCTCTTCATCGTTTAGCCTGCGGTATATCATCTTGTAAACTTCTTTCCAGTACCGGTCATATAAAACCTTAAAGGCCGACTGATCTCCTTTTTGTAACCCAAGAAGTAATTTGTCGTCAGTATCAATGGCATTATACATGCCTCAAAGGTATAATGCAGGTGTTAAGCTAAAGTTAAGATCAGGAAAAGGATACGCCCCGAGCTATGCGGTTATCCATATGGGGTGTTTGCCAGTAAGCCTAATGAGAAATTATAGACTATATTACATATAAGTAATTATATTTGGCTATAACCTACACATAACCTCAACATTCTAATGGCTTTGCAGCAAGAAGAAGATATTGACCAACGGGATTTGCTGGCTGACCTTAGAAATGGTAGTCAATCTGCATTTACTGAACTTTATGAGATGTACAGTTTTAAAATGTACGTCAACATATTAAAAATGGTAAAGGATGAGCAGATGGCTGAAGAACTGGTTCAGGAGCTGTTTGTTAAAATTTGGCAAAAGCGGGAGATTATTGAAGTAAACGTTGATTTCAAATCCTATCTGTATAGAATAGGGCAGAACCTGGTCTATGATTTTTTTAGAAAACTACAGCGTGACAAAAAAATGTATGAACGCTTTAAGGCTATTGTAACCGAACACTATTCTCACATTGAAGAAGCATTGCATCTAAAGCAAAGTGAACAAGCATTAGAGCAGACCTTAAGTAAATTGTCGGAGCAGCAAAGCAAGGTTTATAAATTATGCAGAATAGAGGGCTATACTTATAAACAGGCTGCTGCAGAAATGGGAATATCGCCACATACTGTTAAAGAATATCTCGCCAGGGCAAATCATTTGGTTAAAGAATATCTATTGAATAACCTTGATGTTTCAGTAGGTATATTTTTATTTATACTTTTTAACGAAAAATAATTTATTCACATCCCCCCCATATTTTTTTTTGAAGCGTCTTTACTGAAAGAAAGCTTTAGACAATGAAGAAGATCGTCTCAAAAGAGTTTTATAATTTGTTAAATAACCGTTGTTCTGCACAGGAGCTGGATAATTTTCTGGACAATGTAAATGATGACGAGCATAAGGCATTGTATCTGGGGCTGATTTCCTCGGTGTTGGAGGAAGATGTTAAAGGCGAGATTGACGAAAAAATCAGACAGCGTTTGGATAAGCGTTTGGCGCTGATCATCAATAGCGAAATCATAGAGACTCCTGGGCGCATGGAGCGATTAAGAACGAAGTCCTTTCATAAATACGCTGCAGCCGCATTAATTTTTTTAACACTCTCAGCTGCCATATTTTTTCTTATAAATGCTTACAATAACAGTAGGACTGCGATTAGCTTCGTTAATAATATTCAGCCTGGTGGTAATAAGGCAATTTTAACCTTGTTCGATGGTTCTAAATTATCGTTGTCTGATATTAAGAACGGGGAACTGGTTAATCAATCAGGAATAAAAATCGTCAAAACAAAAGAAGGTGAATTAATATATACGGTGACAAAAGAAAATTCAGCTCCAGATGCTGAACAACATTTTAAGTATAATATTTTAGAAACGCCGAGAGGAGGGCAGTACAGGATTAATCTTCCGGATGGTACGAGGGTTTGGCTAAATGCCCAATCATCACTGAAGTTTCCGCAAACATTTGCTGGTTTTAATGAGCGGAGAGTTGAGTTGAGTGGAGAAGCTTATTTCGAAGTGTCAAAAGACAAGAGCAAACCTTTCAAAGTAATTTCAGTATCGTCTTCCGGAATACAGGATGAAATAGAGGTTTTGGGTACTCATTTCAACCTGAGTAACTATAGCGATGATAAGATCGCAAAGACGACGTTGCTTGAGGGATCTGTACGTGTTACTTCAGCCTCAGTAAGCAAGATTTTAAAACCCGGGCAGCAGTCGATATTAAGCAGTAACAGGTTTGAGGTGAAAAATGTGGATGTAGAGGAGGTGGTATCCTGGAAAAATGGCTTCTTTATTTTTGAAAATGACAACTTAGAAGGGATTTTGAGAAAAATTGCGCGATGGTATGACGTGGATATTTCTTACGATGGACATTTGAACCATGTTGAAATGATAGGTGCGGTTTCCAGAAGCACGAGCCTTGCGGAAGTATTAGATATTTTGGAGAAAACGGACAAATTTAAATTTAAGCTGAAAGGAAGGAGGATACTGGTTATGCCTTAATCTACTTTTTAGATTTAATCAGATTGAAAAACCAGGAGCATGGCTGTGCCCCTGGTCAATAAATTTGGATTAGACATTTAATTACATCAATAATTCTTATCTGAAACTGAAGATGAGCCGGGTTTGTACCCCCTTTCATCTTCCTAAACCAAACTATTCAAATGTATGAAAATTTACAATTTTAAATTGTACTGTAATCACAGTGCGCGTAATAAAATTATACTAACTATGAAACTAATAGTTATTATTTTAATAGCGGGATTAATGCAGGTAAATGCAAAAAGCAATGCCCAAAAAAAGGTTACCCTTATTGAAAAGAGAGCACTTTTAGAGAATATCCTGAAGTCTATCAGAAAACAAACCGGCTACAACTTAATGGTGATTTCTAACAATATCCGGAATGCAGAACCTGTTTCTATAAATGTGAAGGATGTTGATTTGGAAGAAGCCTTGCAACTTTGCTTTCTAAATCAACCTTTTACTTTTGAGATAGATTCGAAAACTATTGTAGTAAAGGAGAAAATAAAGGCCCCGGTAAAGAAAGGAGCACTCTGGCTTAAAATTTCCGGACTTGTCAAAGATCAGCTGGGTTTGCCGATTCCAGGTGTATCTGTGAAGGTGTTGGGGAAAAGCACTACTGCTCAAACCAATAATTTAGGCAGATATAGTATCGAAGCAGATTTAAGAGATAGCCTGGAGTTCTCTTATATTGGTTATGCAAAACAACGGATTGCTGTTAGAGGAATTGATGATATCAATGTGATCATGACAGGTGAGGAGAATAAACTCAACGATGTAGTGGTAGTTGGATATGGAGCGCAAAAAAAGGAAAGTGTAGTGAGTTCAATAAGTACTGTTAAAGGGGAACAGCTAAGGTTTCCGACGAGAAGTTTAACCAATAACATTGCGGGACAGGTTTCTGGTTTAATTGCCATACAACGTTCAGGAGAACCCGGGTATGATAATTCTGAGTTTTGGATCCGTGGTGTAAGTACGTTTGCCGGTGGAAGTGCAGCACTGGTTTTGGTGGATGGTGTACCGAGAAGTATTAACGATATTGAACCCGATGAGATTGAAACTTTTTCGGTATTAAAGGATGCTGCGGCCACAGCCGTTTATGGTGCAGAAGGTGCCAATGGTGTAATATTAATCACTTCTAAAAGAGGTAAAACACAAATACCGGTAATCTCTTTCAGAACAGAACATAGCATCGCACAGCCAACCCGTACACCTGAATTTGTAGGATCGGCCGATTATTTAACTTTATTTAATGAAGCTTTGTCTAACGATGGGATCGCTCCGCGATTCAGTGATGAACTCATTTCTAATTATAGAAATAATATAGATCCGGACCTGTATCCCAGTACCGATTGGATGAGCGAAATGCTTAGAAAAAGAACAGACAATCACAGGTATACATTAAATGTACGTGGAGGGTCCGAAAAAGCCCGCTATTTCGTATCTGGTGCTTATTTCGGAGAAAATGGTATTTTTAAAGATGATCCCGGAGAAAAATACGATACCAATATCGGTTTGAAAAGATTTAACCTCCGCAGTAATATTGATTTAGATATTTCCAAGTCTACAACCGTTAGTGTGGATCTCAGCGGACAATATTTATTGACAAATTATCCTGGCGTGGGAACAAGCACAATATTCAGACAAATGCTGATTACACCCCCGCATGCTTTCCCTGCCGTTTACAGTGATGGCACCATCGCTACATTCCTCCAGGAGCGGGATTCGCAGATGCGTAACCCATATAATATGTTAATGAACTCTGGTTATGCAAAAGAGTGGAGAAGCGGTATACAATCTAATGTTCGTTTAAACCAAAAGCTGGATTTTGTTACCAATGGGTTGGTATTCAAAGGTAATGTAAGTTATGATTACGACGGAACATTCACTTCTGCAAGAAGCTATAATCCGAGCAGGTACAATGCAACAGGAAGGGATGCTAATGGAAAGCTGATATTTTCCAAGACTTTTTCCGGCAGTCCGGATATGGGAGAACCGACTGAAAATAATAACGCCACGAAAAAAGTATATATAGAAACGTCCTTAAATTACAACAGGATTTTTGGAAAACATACCATTGGTGCAATGGCACTTTATATGCAAAAAGAAACCCAGCAGCATAATCAGGCACTTGCTTTTAGAAAACAAGGTTTGGTTGGCAGGTTAACTTATGCATTCGCAAACCGTTATTTTGTTGAAGGTAATTTTGGTTACACTGGTAGTGAGGCCTTCGCTAAAAATTACCGCTTTGGATTTTTTCCTGCTTTGGGACTGGGTTATCAGTTGTCTAACGAATCTTTTTATCCTGAAGGCTTAAGGCAGGTGGTTTCTAATTTGAAATTACGGGCTTCAATCGGCCGTACAGGAAATGACAATACCGGAGGTGCCAGATTTTTATACAGACCGGAATATAACTTTGCGGGGGCAAGCTTTAGTCAGGGTATGACAAGTGCAGGAGGTACTAATGGATATGCTGCCGGCATAACTGAATCTCGTTTTGAAGCTCCTTATTTAGGATGGGAAATTGAAGATAAACAGAATTATGGTGTAAATATTGGCTTTCTGAATAATAAAATAGAAATCGTGGCCGATTATTTTAGGTCAGAGAGAACGGGCATTTTATTGCAAAGAAGGACCATACCTGGGGTTGCCGGATTTAGGACTGCCCCCTGGGAAAACTATGGTAAAGTAAAAAACGGTGGTTTCGACGCCAGTTTAGATGCCCGACATGAGGTTGGAGCTTTTAAGCTCAGCACAAGGGGTACATTTACTTATGCACGCAATAAAATTACCGAATATGATGAGTTAAAAACGCCTTATCCATGGATGGCTTTTACAGGTACAAGAGTTGGCGAACAAACGCTGTATATCGCTGATGGTTTTTATTCTGCCGATGATTTCACTGCAATAGATAATCCTAATGGTACAAAATCTTATACGCTAAAACCGGGCTTGCCTGTACCATCTTTGGGAGGAAGATTAGGCCCAGGTGATATTAAGTACAAGGATTTAAATAACGATGGCAAAATTGATCAGTTCGACCGTCAAAAAGGTGGCTTAGGTAATCCTAACAACCCGGAAATTGTTTATGGATTTGGGTTGAATGTGGAATACAAAGGGTTTTATGTAAGCTCTTTCTTTCAGGGAACCGCAAATGCGTCTGTAGTTTTTGGTTCGGTAATCGGAGAAGGCTGGCACCCTTTTACATGGGGAGTGGATCAGTCTAACTACAGGACTTTTGCTTTAAACAGGTGGACTGAAGCTAACCAGGGAAAAGATGTTTTAATGCCAAGGTTGCACAGCTCTAATGTTAACAATGCTAACAATACCGTAGCCAGTACTTATTGGCTAAGAAATGGAGGCTTTTTAAGGTTAAAGAATGTAGAAATAGGCTATAACCTGCCAAAAAAATGGCTAAATAAATTCCAGATCCAATCAGCCAGGATATATGGAATGGGCTATAACCTGGCTGTTTGGGATGATGTTAAATATTATGACCCGGAGCAAACCGGGGCGAATGTTAATGACAATCCCTACCCGATTCCAAGCACCTATACCTTTGGCTTAGAGTTCACATTTTAAATAGAATTTAAAATACATAAAGATGAAATTTAGTTTATCAATCCTTATATTTTTCATGTTCGCGGCCTTAGTGTCCTGTAAGAAAAATTATTTAGATGTATCTGATGAATTGGCGGGAGGCCTTACTTCAACAGATCAGGTGTTCGAAAATCCGGCCTATACCAGGCGTTGGTATGCCAATGTGATGTCTGGTGTGGCAGATTATTCTGCTATTATCGGGGCCAGTGGTATTGGTAATCCATGGACGGGTATGTCAGACGAAATTGCTACGGGTTTTGGAGATGTTGTAAATTACAATATTTCGCCAAAAAACTCGCTTAGTATGGGGTTTCAGCGTTGGGATATGCTTTACCAGTTGATCAGGCAGGCCAATATTTTCCTGGAAAAGGCAAAGCCGATACCAGCCACAGGTACAGATGCTGATATGTTGGACGACACCGAGTTTAAAAAACTTAAAGCCAATGTATTGTTTATGCGGGCATATTACCATTACCTGTTATTTGAACAATATGGACCGGTCCCGATTGTAACAGGCTTTGTTGAGCCTACCGGAAAATTAGATTTAGAACGACAATCCGTTGATGAGGTGGTCGCGTTTATTGATAAGGAACTTACCGGTGTAATGTCATTGTTACCGCAAGCTGCAATTACAGATGAACTTTTTCTGGCTAATCCTACTAAAGGTGTTGCACTGGCTGTAAAAGCGAAATTATGGATGTATGCCGCCAGTCCGTTGTTGAACGGTGAATATGTTCCGGCCTTAAACACAACCAATAAAGATGGTAAGAAACTGTTCCCGGCAAAAGACCAGACCAAATGGAATAAGGCGCTGGCCGCGACTAAAGAACTGATCAATTTTGCTGAACAGGGTAATTATGAGCTTTATAAAGCATTTACAAACGGAATTTTAGATCCGGAAAAATCAGTTTACGATTTATTTCAGGTGTACAACAAAGAAATTATCTGGGCTACAGCAAAAACTGGATGGGGAGGTATGGATGGTGATGCTTTGGATCGTCGGTCGACCCCCAGAAGCGAACCCAACGGATTGGGAAGTACTGCAGTGCTGCAAGAGCTGGTTGATGATTTTTATATGAAAGATGGTTTGCCCATTAATAATTCCGGGTTTTTGCCCGCTTCGCCCTTATACACGGAGACAGGTAAAAGTCCATATAATGGTGTAAATGTCTCTAACATGTGGATCAATAGAGAACCGCGCTTTTATAATACTGTATTTTTTGCGGGTAGGAAATGGCACATTACTAATAGGGAAATCAATTTCTACAAAGGTTCTCCAAATGATAGAAGTGGTCAGTCTACCATAAGCGGCTATTTACTTTATAAACGTTTTAGTAGAAAGGTACATAAGACCAGTCCTGGTGTTGCTGCTGTATTCAGGCCGTCTATCGTTTTTAGATTGGCAGAATTCTATTTGTTATATGCAGAAGCTTTAAATGAAGTAGAACCTGGCAACCCGGATGTATTGAGGTATGTAAATTTAGTAAGAGAGCGTGCTGGTTTACCAAAACTGGAATTGTTAAATGTAACGATAGTTGGTAATCAGGCCCTGCAAAGAGAAGCTATACGCAGAGAGAGCAGGATTGAACTTTGTACCGAAGGTCAGCGCTATTTTGATGTGAGAAGATGGATGATTGCTGAAAACCCTAATGGAAAAGACAGGCAAGGTGGAGATTTTTACGGGATGAATATGGATGGCGATCCGACCGATTTCTTTCAGCGGACAATTGTTCAAAGACGTGTTTTCGAAACGAAGCAATATCTTTACCCAATTCCTTATAACGAGCTTGAAAAGAATAAATTGGTTGTTCAGAACCCTGGCTGGTAGTTAGCTTTAATTTATGTTTAAAAGGGCGTGCCATGAATTTATGGCACGCCCTTTTTTTAGGCTTTTTGTAAGTTAATCTATTATAATCAACGGCGTCAGCTTGTTGAATTTAAATACCTGTTTTTCCTGCATTCGTGAAATGATGAGACTATAGTAGTCTTCCTTTTCTTCAATTTCTAAGACTTCACCAAGGTTTGCGAGAATTGAGCCTGTTGTTAATTCAGAGATGTTTATTGTTTTAATTTTTGGGGTTTCTTCTGAGCGTAGCATAGATAGATAGGAGGTTAATAATCAGACAAAGTAAAGAAAATAAAATCGAAAATTTAAACTTCCTGTTTCATTTTTAATGCGTTATTTTGAATGTCCATGGGGTGACAAAAAAATACATTAGTATGCCAATAATATTTAATAATTTATCCAAAAAAGTTACAGATATTGTTTGAGTATTTATATAGAAGTCCGGATCATAGAGTGTAATCTCTTACAATAATTTTTGTTCAGTGTTTTAAGATATTGGTAATGGTTGAAAATTATTTTTGCGATTTAGAACTGCATTGGTCTGATTTAAGAAAGGGGCAGGAGGAGGCCCTTTTTAATTTGTATAGAGAATTATTTAATCCACTCTTTAACTATGGATTTTCATTGTCCCGCGCAAAGGAGGATGTAGAGGATGCAATTAGCGAGGTCTTTTTAGAGTTATGGGAGAACCGAAATAGCCTCCGGCCGGTCTCAAATGTTAAGAGTTATCTTTTTACCTATTTACGTCGCAAAATCACTCGCCAGCAGAACATTGATGCAAGAATTCTTGTGCCTGAAACTGAGTTGTATGAGCAGTCCATTGTAGATTATATTGTGCAATTACAAGTTGAAGAAGAAAGACGGGTGCTGATTTTTAATGCCATAAATAAGTTGACTGCACGTCAAAAACAACTTATTATATATAAATTCTATGATAACCTTCAGTGTGAGGAAATCGCTGAAATAACAGGATTGGCGACTCAGACAATCTATAATAATGTTCATCAGGCTTTATCATCCTTGAAAAATGAGTTGAAAGTGCCTTTGAGTGTGCTGATGATACTACTGCGGGTTTAATTTCTTATTTTTTTCTCCCTTGTTTTCAGTTGGTTATGTCTTTTTTGAAAAAAAGATGAAAATTAACAGGTAGAAATTTCAATTAGTTTACACTATGTCATAGTAACGTGGTAAACTATGAACAAATCTAAACCTACTATAGAGGGACTCCTGGCAGATCCGTCTTTTATTGATCACTGTCTGAATGATGACGTTAAACAATCTGATCCATGGAGTACAAGAATTGAGAATAACCCCGAAGATGAGATTGTTTATGTCCAGGCAAAGGAAATGGTCTTATTGCTTACCGGGAAAATGCCGGAATCACTAATAGAGGCAAAACTGGGTGCGTTTAAAAAACGATTCTATGAGGTTAACCCTAAACAAAAATCCAGGTATAATTTTAGGACGGATAAACGATCTGCTTTAACATTATTTTCAGGCATTGCGGCCTCACTATTTCTGATCGCGGGAATTATATTTTTCTTACGGAACTCAGCGCCAAAGCAAGAATATGCTTTCAATGACATAAAAGGTAAAACGATAACCACTCCTTTTACTGAACGCAATCTAATCAAGCTAAGCGATGGTACAGAGGCAATCTTATATCCCGGAAGTAAACTCATTATCTCAGAAGATTTCAATAGTGATGACCGGAAAATCGCTATTAGCGGACAGGTTTATCTGAAAGTTTTTTCAAATAAGGCTAAACCATTTGTTGTTTATAGCAAACATACTACAACTACCGCCATAGGTACTGCTTTTTACGTGCGTGACTTTGAAAAGGGGAACCTATCCTCTGTATTATTAGTAGCAGGAAAAGTAAAAGTAAATGAACCGACGCGTAAAACTGAAGCATTTCTTGAACCCGGAACAACGATGGTTGTCGATAACGCAACCTTGAAAACCCAGAAGAGAAAAATTGATAATGAGCAGTTGAAAGATCTTACAGAATTTAAACTGGACCTGAACAATTCTGATATGAAAGCAATTGTTAACCGACTGGAATTATTTTACGGGGTTCAAATTGATTTAAGTGCCTGCAACTGCCAGTTTAAACGGTTGACAGGAGATTATTCTAAAAAGTCATTATCAGCTATTCTCAACTCTATCAGCTTCACCAATCAGGTCAGCTGGGAAATCAGGGACCAAAAAATAGTTTTCTTACCCGGTCCCAATAAGCCATAAAAACCAATATAAACCTAAACCATAGTTAAATTATGAGAAAAAAAAATCTACCCAGATCTTGCGTTTTCTTTTACTTTTCGATACTGTTTTTTACCATTTTTTGCCAGTCTCTGGTGATTGGTGCAGAGGCCCAGGCTGTAACGAAAGATAAACTGTATTCGATTGGGTTCAAGCGTGAGCCAATTCTGAAGGTCTTTGCGAAAATTGAAAGCCTGTCGGGTTTTCGGTTCTCCTATAGCCCAAAGGATATAAATGATGTTCAACTTATTGATCTCCCTAAAAAAGAGCGGAACTTGGTTCAGTTGCTTAGGGAACTGAGTTCTAAATCAAAACTTTATTTTAATTTATCGGGCGGGATCATCGCCGTATTGCCTACTGAAGAAGAGGCTGTTGTACCTGTAAGGAAGGCTGATTTAAAGAAGGCCGTTCGCGCGGATACGGTAGTCCAGGGAGTTGTGCTGGATTCTCTCAAGATGCCACTGGTTGGTGTATCGGTGTATGTTAAGGACAAACGTAGTATTGGAACCAGTACGGACAAAAACGGGCGTTATTCTTTGCAGGTTCCCCCTAAGGCTGTTCTCGTCTTTAAGATGGTAGGTTTTGTAGCTGTAGAGCGTTTAGCAGACAAGAGCACTATTGACATTACGCTTCATGAGGAGAAATCGGCACTGGATGAAGTGCAGGTAGTGGCTTACGGGACGCAAAAAAAAGCAAGTGTAGTTGCATCTATTACCAGTATCAAACCCGGGGAGTTAAAGGTGCCTTCAAGCAACTTAACAACAGCCTTTGCCGGACGCATTGCCGGAATGATCGCTTATCAGCGCAGCGGAGAGCCAGGTGCGGATAACGCCCAGTTCTTTATAAGGGGGATTACCACATTTGGGGTGAACAATGTCCCACTGATACTAATTGACAACATCGAGCTTACAGCTAACGATCTGGCCAGGATGCAGGTGGACGATATTGCCAGCTTTTCGGTGTTAAAGGATGCCAGCGCCACAGCTTTATATGGGGCAAGAGGAGCGAATGGGGTAATCCTTGTTACAACAAAGCAGGGGAAGGAAGGTAAGGCCAAAGTAAACTTCCGGGCGGAAAATACAATCTCGGAGCCGACTAAAAATATAGAGCTCTCAGATCCGATTACCTATATGAAAATGTATCGGGAAGCTCAGCTGACCAGGGGAGATCTGAACGAACGTTACACCGCGAGTCAAATCGATCATACTATTGCCGGCGACAACCCTTATGTATATCCCCGGGTAGACTGGCAAAAAATGCTATTGAAGAAAAATACAATGAACCAAAGGTTCAATGGAAGTGTAAGTGGAGGTGGTGCTGTCGCACAATATTATGTTTCCGGGAGTTTGAACCGGGATAACGGGATACTAAACGTACCTCAGGTTAACAATTTTAATAATAACATCCGTTTAAATACCTATCTCCTTCGTTCCAATGTAAATGTTAACCTAACGCCGACTACAAAAATGGTTGTCAGGCTTTCAGGTACGTTTGATGATTATAATGGACCGATCGATGGTGGTACCGGAATATACAATAAGATTATTCAGGCTAGCTCAACGGCTTTCCCCGCCTATTATGAGCCGGATAGCGCTAACAGGTATACCCAGCATATTTTGTTTGGTAACTCAGGTGTAGGCGGACAATACATAAACCCATATGCCGACCTTGTTAAAGGATACCGGCAGTCTTCCACTTCCAGGATGCTTGCGCAGCTCGAATTCACTCAGGACCTGGGGGCTATTGTTTCTGGTTTATCTTTCCGGACTATTGGAAGTACAAACCGCTATTCTTCTTTCGAGATTACCCGGAATTATAATCCATATTATTATAACGTTGGTTTATGGGATGCGGCCTCAAATCAATACGTTTTATCTCTTCTGAACAGGGACAATAATCCCACAGAGTACTTAAATTATCAGCCTGGGTCAAGACAGGCCACTTCTTATTTGTACATTCTGGCTGCTATGGATTATTCCCGCGCTTTTGGTAAACATAACGTTTCTGCAAGTTTGATCTCTACACTCGAGCAGAGCCTTGACCCAAGCGCTGCAGATCTTAAAATTTCACTTCCCCATCGCAATACCGGAGTATCAGGAAGGGTAACCTATAATTTTAATGATAAATATTTTACAGAGTTTAATTTTGGGTATAATGGATCGGAAAGGTTCCATAAGGACAAACAATTTGGTTTTTTCCCAACTATTGGTGCAGGATGGATGGTTTCTAACGAAAAATTCTGGTCTGGTTTAGCTTCGGTGATCACTAAATTTAAGTTGAGAGGATCTTTTGGACTGGTGGGAAATGATGCTATTGGTAATAAAGACCAACGTTTTTTTTACCTCTCCAATGTAGAGATGAATGACTCGAGAAAGGGGGCGTCTTTTGGTTATAACAATAGTGCTTACTACAGACCGGGAATCTCCATTTATGCCTATGAAAATAAAGACATTACCTGGGAAAAATCAAAGCAACTGAACCTGGCGCTCGAAGTAAGTGTTAATAATAACTTTAATGTGGTTGCTGAATACTGGCGTCAGGATAGGACGAACATTTTAATGCAGCGCTCGTCTGTCCCGAGTACCATGGGCTTATCTGCGGCTACATTTGCTAATGTTGGCGCTTCCAAGGCATCAGGGGTAGATCTTTCGGTAGATTATAATGTAAATGTGAGCAACGATTTCTCATTTGCATTACGCGGTAACCTGACTTATTCCGGTAGTAAATTTACCATTTATGAAGAACCGGAATATCCAAATGCACCTTACCTTAGTCATGTAGGTAAATCACTTAGTCAAAACTGGGGATATATTGCAGAACGTCTTTTTATTGATGAAAAAGATGCCTTGAATGCACCCAAACAAAATTTCGGGCCTTATGGTGCCGGAGATATCAAATATACCGATGTTAACGGAGATGGGCAGGTTACTACATTAGACAGGGTTCCTTTAGGTTTACCTACCTCTCCTGAAATTGTATATGGTTTTGGTTTTTCAACAAGCTACAAGCAATTTGATTTTTCTGCATTTGCGCAGGGTGTGGGCAGGGAGTCATTTTGGATTGACACGAGAGCGACGGCCCCTTTTGTTGACAATGCTAATTATGCGATTGGTGAAAATGCGCTGTTGAAAGCCTATGCCAATAGTCATTGGTCGGAAGAGAACCGTGACCTGTATGCGATGTGGCCCAGATTTTCGGCCACACATGAATTTAACAATAACAATTACCAAACCAGCTCCTGGTTTATGAGAAACGGAGCATTTCTGAGGTTAAAATCAGTTGAGTTGGGTTATTCACTGCCGAAGAGCCTGGTGAAAAAAATAAGGATGGAAAGTGTCAGGGTTTATGTGAATGGAACCAATCTGGCAACGATCAGCAATTTTAAGTTGTGGGATGTTGAAATGGGAGGAAATGGTTTAGGCTATCCGGTTCAAAAGGTATTTAACCTGGGCTTAAATATTAATTTTTAATAACCAATTAGAATGCCTGGAAAGGCTGATAGTCAAAATATAATTTAAGTATGAAAAAAGTTATTTTAAGTAAATATATACCAGTTGTACTCTTTAGTCTGATGTCACTGGTTTCCTGCAAAAAATATCTGGATGTTGTGCCGGATAATGTGGCTACAATTGATTATGCTTTCAGGAACCGCGATGAAGCAGAGAAATTCCTGTTCACCTGTTATAGTTACCTGCCTAATTTTGGAGATGCAGCCTCCAATGTAGGAATAATGGGAGGGGATGAGTATGTGGTTAACTATCCCACTAATTATTCCGGGGATTTAAATCCGAATCTGTTCGCTATCCCGATGGGCAAGCAGAATGTGGTATCTCCATATGGAAATTATTGGGATGGCGACAATGGTGGAAAACCATATTTTAGAGCTTTGCGGGACTGCAATATTTTTTTCGAAAATGTAGATAAGATCATTGACATCACCCCAAACGAAAAAAAGAGGTGGGTTGCTGAAGTAAAGTTTTTAAAGGCCTATTATCATTATTATCTATTAAGAATGTATGGCCCAATTCCAATTATAAAAACAAATAAGCCGATTTCCAGTTCTGTTGAAGAGGTGAGGGTTTTCAGAGATCCTGCAGACGAGGTGGTGAATTACATCATTCAGCTACTGGATGAAGCAAGTCCTGATCTTCCGGTTGTATTAATGAGTGAAGCCTCTGAGTTGGGCAGGATTACCCGTAACATAGCGCTGAGTGTAAAAGCGGAAGTATTGGTTACCGCTGCAAGTCCACTTTTTAATGGAAATGCGGACTATGCAAACTTTAAAAATAGTAATGGAACCCAGTTAATGAACCCTGTATTCTCTAAAGAGAAGTGGGATAAGGCGGCAGCGGCCTGTAAAATTGCGATTGATGCATGTGACGCTGTCGGGATGAAACTCTATTACTTTACGCCCCGTACCAACACTTACAATTTATCCGATACTACCCTCACCCAGATGAACGTGAGAGGGGCCATTACTGAGAAATGGAATACTGAGATTATTTGGGGCGGCTCTAATTCTTATTCGGCGGGAGGATATCGTGGTTTGCAGGCAAATGCACAGGCACAGCTTTCTCCGGTGGGCTATGTGAGTGCCATATCTCAGAATCTGGCAGTACCTATAAAAATCGCAGAACTTTTTTATAGTAAAAACGGAGTTCCGATTGAGGAAGATCCGTCATTCAATTTTACCGAACGCTTTACAAAATTGAGAACGGGAGATGCGGATAACAGGTTTAATATTAAAGAAGGGACCGTTACAGCCGAAATTAATTTTAACAGAGAACCACGGTTTTATGCAAACCTGGGCTTTGACGGTGGGGTATGGTATGGCAGCGGACAGCTTAATGATAAGAATCCTTATTATGTAGAGCATAAACTTGGGAAAACAGCAGGGACAGGAAATAGCACCAATTTCAATATTAGTGGTTATTTCCCTAAAAAACTGGTTAACTATGCCAATTCTATAACTTTTGCGAGCAATAGCTATACGATAGAAGATTATCCATGGCCTATTATGCGCCTTTCGGAATTATATTTATTGTATGCTGAAGCATTGAACGAATCAGCAGGGCCTTCATCAGATGTTTATAAATATGTGGATCTGGTACGGACAAGGGCAGGCTTAGATGGCATCGTATCATCTTATGCTGCGCATTCAACTAAATCATCAAAACCTCTTTCTAAAGATGGGCTAAGGGAAGCAATCCAACGTGAACGTCTGATCGAAATCGCCCTGGAGGGTAAAAGATTCTGGGACATCCGGCGTTGGAAAACTGCAGCCACTTTTTTAAGTCAGCCGCTTAGCGGATGGAATATTTTAGGCACCACAACCGAAACATACTATCGTGTTCAGTTCCTATATCCTTCTATTTTTAAACAAAGGGATTACTTCTTTCCAATTTCCGAAAATGCAATCATTACAAACAAAAACCTTGTACAGAACCCTGGTTGGTAAAACCAGTTAATTGAATGGTATGAAAAAGATAACAAATAACTATAAATTGCTGGCGAACTCCATGTTTTTGTTAGGGTTACTCATTGTGTCTTGTACAAAAACAGATACACAAAAACCGATTAATGCAAAAGCGGGTAAGCCCGGATTAGTAAGCAATATTTCGGTTACTAATTTTGATGGCGGAGCAACGATTACTTATTCGCTTCCGGCAGAAAAAGATGGAATATCTCCCAGCTATATCATGGCTGAATATGAGATCAATAAGGTTACGCATAAAAAGCGACAGGCAAAGTCCTCTGTTTATCAAAATCAAATTACTGTGGACGGCTTTAATACTAATGGAGAATATAACGTTCAGCTGTATTCCGTTAGCGCTTCCGAAGAAAAATCGGAACCCATTACGGTAAAGGTAAATCCGGGAACTCCTCCTTTCAGAACAGTATTGTCGTCGCTGGAATTATTGACTGATTTTGGTGGGGTTGCCACCCAGTTTGAAAATCCTTCTAAAGCGAAAATTGCGATTTCTATTGTCACACTAAACCGTAACAATGAGTATTACACAGCGGAGACGGTATACACTTCTGCGGAATTGGGAAATGTGGTAGCCAGAGGGTTTGAAAATAAGCTGCGGAAATTTGGCGTGTTTGTCAGAGATGGTTTTGATAACTATTCTGATACCCTGTGGACAGAGACGACCCCTTTGTTCGAAAAGGTATTGGATAAGACTAAGTTTAGAGAATATAATTTACCGGGCGATAATCCTTCTGCGTACGGATGGGTTGTATCTAATCTTTGGGATAATAACATGAATGCCGGATTCCATTCTGAAGAGGGTATTCCTATGCCTATCAGAATTACTTTCGATCTTGGAAAAGTTGTCAAACTGAGCCGCTTCAAAATCTATCAAAGAGAGGATGGCCTTTTATATGCCTGGGGTAATCCAAAAAGGTGGGCCATGTGGGGTAGTGTAAATCCAGATCCTTTGGGGTCCTATTCGGGCTGGACAAAATTAAGGGATTGTGAATCTGTTAAACCTTCTAAGAGCCCATTGGGTACCAACACACCCGAAGATCTGACTTATGTGAGGGCAGGCGAGGAGTTTGTTTTTCCTTTAACTGCTCCTGAAGTCAGGTACATCCGGTTTGAGTGTCTCGAAAACTGGTCTAATTCAGGCAGACTTCACATGATGGAATTAACTTTTTGGGGAGATAGATAATCTATAATAATTATGAAAAAAATAAAGGAGCTTAAGCTTTTAAGTGTAGCTATACTTTTGGTCATAGCAGGGTGTAATAAATGGGATGATTATCACTCTTTCATTCCTGATGGTGAAAAAATCTATCCGGGTATTGATACAGCTGTATCTTATAGAACGGGAAATAGCCGTGCATTATTGATGTGGCCAGCCAGTCCGGATCAACGTGTTAAAAAATACCTGGTATATTGGAATAATAAGGCCGATTCGCTGGCCTTTACTGCCACAACCCACAATCCTAAAGATACCATAAAGGCATTTATAGAAGGACTGGAAGAAGGCTTTCATACTTTTGTTATTCATTCTTTTGACGGTAATGGAAACAAGTCGGCGGCTGTTGAGAAAAACAATTTACGGGTGTACGGGCTCAATTATCAAAAATCTTTGTCTAACCGGACAATTAATCAGGTTAGGTATAATGGTCAGGCCAAAGAGGTTTCAATTGACTGGAATACGCCTGACAATGGGTATTTTGGAACTGAGCTTACTTACAAAAATACAAGTGACGCTGTCATGAAGGTTAAAATGAAGGCTGATGTTTCAACCATAACCATAAAGGATTTAAAAAGCGGGACTAAAATTTATTATCAATCGTATTATAAGCCAGTCCCTTTGGCTATAGATTCATTTGTTGTCCTTTCTAAAGATTCTTTGAGTATTCAGAATGTTTCTCTGGATAAATCACTTTGGAAAAAGATAAACCTGCCTAATGATGTTGCAGGAGATGGTTATGGTTCAAACTTCGCGTCTATCTGGGACGGTCAGGGTGGTGGATATCCGAATATATACCATACCCAGGGAGGTGATTTACCTCATCATTTTACAATTGATCTGGGGGATGTATATCAGCTGACAGCTTTTGAAGAAATAGGCAGAACAGACTGTGCCTGCCATAACCCGGTTAAATTTGAGGTATGGGGAATTGCTGATATTGCAAATGCTGCTACTACATTACCTGGTAACGATAGTGGGTGGAAGGATCAGTCCTTAGCAAAGGGATGGACATTGCTTAAGGAAGTGGAAAGGGCGGATGACGGAAAAGCGCCTTTCAAAGTTAGTTTGTCGGATGGGATCCCTCCGGTAAGGTATATCCGGATCCGGGTTATAAAAACCCTTGATAATAGTGTGGAGAGTCATATGAGCGAAATCTCTTTTTGGTATAATCCTTAGATTTTTAAACCGGCTTTCTGTTTTTTACTATTTGTAAATATTGTTAATGATTATTTCATATTAGGTTAACATATATCGTCTTTTATCGCATTAATTTTGTGCTTAAATGATTTGACCTATGTCTGACTTTCTTAATAGATTTACAAATAGTAAAAATATAACTACCTTTGCAATTGTCGTTTCAGTATTTGTATGTTATACCGGAATGTATGCTGTCCGCAAATCGTTTTTGGCAGGACAGTATACTACTCTATTTTTCGGTCTTGGTATTGATGCGAAAACGATACTGGTGATCAGCCAGGTTTTAGGGTATATGGTTTCAAAATTTTTAGGTATTAAAGTTATATCAGAGATGTCTCAGTCGAAAAGGGCGAGATGGCTGATCATCTTTGTCACTTTTGCTTTATTGATGCTGGGATTGTTTGCTGTTGTTCCGGGAAGATGGAAGATACTTGCCTTATTTCTTAATGGTCTTCCATTGGGTATGGTTTTTGGAATTGTGTTCTCTTTTATAGAGGGGCGAAAAAATACGGAACTGCTTGCTGCCGCTCTGAGTGCTACATTTATTTTCTCGACAGGATTTGTTAAAACGGTTGGTTTAGTGATTATGCAGGACTTCAATACGGGTGAATATACGATGCCATTTTACACGGGCTTGTTATTTTTCCCATTCTTCCTTTTATCGGTATGGGCACTCAGTAAAAGCAAGGGGCCGGATGAGAACGATATTAAGGCGAGGACTGAGCGGGTACCTATGTATAGTAAAGACCGCAAAGAGTTTCTAAAAACCAACGGTGTGGGTTATTTTGGATTAGTAGGTATTTACATTCTTCTTACTGTAGTCAGGGACTTCAGGGATAATTTTATGGTTGAATTCTGGGCAGAGCAAGGGCATTCAAGTTCGCCTAACATTGTAACGCTGACGGAGATCCCGGTTGCGATCGTCGTTCTGATCATAGCAGCAGGAGGGGTGCTTATCCGAAATAACAACCGGGCATTTACAACAGGGATGTTGCTTACCGGTGCCGGAGCTATAATGATGATTGTATTTACGTTGCTCTTTGACCGGGGGCTCATATCACCTGTAGTGTGGATGGTGGCAACTGGTATTGGTGTTTACCTGCCTTATATACTTTTTCACTGCCTCGTTTTTGAACGATTGGTTGCGTTGCTGAGTTTTAAAGGTAATGTTGGTTTCTTGTTTTATTTGGCCGATGCCCTCGGATATTTAGGTACGGTAATCGTACTGCTACTTAAGGAAGTTGTGGGCTATAAACAAACATGGGGACACTTTTTCATATGGCTTAACCTGGAGTCGGCCGCACTCCTGCTCATACTTTCAGTTTTTGCTACGTGGTATTTTAACAGGCGAATCGAGAAGAAGGTAGTTGCCTATAGCTATTGAACTATAAAGACATAGAAAATTTTAAACAGATACATAATTGATTTAGGATGAGTGATATAAAAATGGTGGTGCTTGATATGGCGGGGACCACGGTGAATGAAGATAACCTGGTGTATAAGACTGTACAAAAAGGGATAAACCAGGAAGGTTTTGAGGTTACATTGGAAGATGTTTTGCAATACGGGGCCGGGAAGGAAAAACATACAGCAATTACAGATGTGCTTAGTGCCTGTACTAACGAAACAGATATTAAACCTTTGGCCGATAAGATTTTTGCCAATTTTAAGATTGCATTGGAAACAGCTTATGAAGAGTCTGCCATCACAACTTATAATGGGATGGAATTGTTTTTTGAACAACTCAGGAAACGTAATATAAAGGTTGTACTGAATACAGGATATGATCTGAAAACAGCAAGTAAGCTTATGGAAAAGCTTAACTGGAGTGTAGGTGTACAGGTGGATGCATTAATTACCTCCGATGATGTTGTGAATGGAAGACCTCATCCCGATATGATACATAAGGCGATGAGCCAATTTGGTATCACCGATTCCAGTCAGGTATTAAAGGCAGGGGATTCTGAAATTGATATTATGGAAGGAAAAAATTCAGGCTGTGGAATAACCGTTGGCGTACTTAGTGGAGCTCAAAACAGAGAGCAGCTTGAAGTGGCCAAGCCAGATTACATCTTACAACATGTTACAGATTTGGAAAGCATTATTTTAAACTGATAAATTAAGGGTAAGCCTGTTGTTCTGACGGGTTTACTCATCTTTTTGAAAGAGAAAATAGATCACCAGCATTTTTGAGGGAACAGTCCCTCTGTTTACAGGTACGTGAGGTATCCGGCCATCAAAAAATAGAGAGTCTCCTTCTTCTAGAAGTACTTCATCCTCTCCAATAATGTAAGAACATTCGCCGGTTAATATGTATTTATATTCATAAGCATCAGTTTCTACTTTTTGTCTTTCCGAACCGGGCTGGACTTGTAAGAGTACCGCTTCAAATCCTACTGATGATACCTGTTTGCCAAAAAGGTATTGGTATTCAAAGCCTTTGGCATCGTCTTCTTTCTCAATGATACTATTGTCCGCTTTTCTGGAAACAATAAAATTATTTTTATTTGATTTTGGTATTCCATTGAAGAATTCCGGGACTTCCATTCCCAAAGCTTGAATGATATTTATCAATACGGGCAGAGAGGGGATTGTTCTGCCATTTTCTATACGAGAAATCAAGCCATTGCTAACTTCTGCATTTGCGGCAACAGTATTTATCCTAAGATTGTTCTTTTTCCGGATTTCTTTAAGTCTTTTTCCCAGCCCAATAAGATAGTCTTGCATATCAATTTTATTAAAGCAGGCAAATTACGCCAAAATTCTTGGATTGGAATTAAATTACTTCTTCTATCTCCATTATTGCTGCGGTAGGGCTGGTGCTATAAATCTGCTGGTTTATAATAATTGCTGGTTTTGATAGGGAGAATGTCTTTTGTAAGCATCTCTCTATAAACGGTTCCCATTGCCACAACAGCACCTCTGTTCCCAGGATTTGTGGGATAGGTCATACTCGAACTGTGTGAATAGCCGATCATATGGCTAATTTCGTGTATCGCTATAAAACTGACATCATTAGTCAGGTAATCATTAAGTACATGGTTTGCAACGCCGAAAGTATAACCACCTCCTAAACCAGATACATTTACGACTAACCCACAATTAAATGTAGGAATATCGATCATCTTTTTCAATGCCTCCTCTTTTTGTGCTGTTGTTAGTAAGACATTGTTATTATCCGTGATGGGTTCAGCTATAAAGGCAGTTTTGGTTGATTCAGCCTGTATTAAATATGCCAGGTTGATCATAAGACCGGTGTATCTTCTAACGTCTTTTGCGTCTATATTTTCTTTCCAGTTATTGGTTGGGTCATCAGCAGGATCAAAATCGTGATACTTAATTTTCCATTTCAGTTTAGCCAGGGTTTTGAGTTTTTTGATTAAATCTGTATCTCCGGTAAAGTCAAAAGAGACCTGGTTTAAAGCCAGTCCGGTTGTTTTGTATGGTGCGAGGTCAATTTCCTGATCTTCAATATTCAGAAATTTTGTATTTCCTTCCATAAAGGGATATTTAATCTCCTGTACTGCATGTGCCCTGATCTTGGCAATCCTAAATAGTTTTATTGGTTTTGCCTGACCTTCAATTGTTAAGAGGATGGTGGCGTCAACAATATCAACCGGGGCAAAATTTGCTACCTCTATCGTTGTTGCATTAATGGCTTTTACACGCAGGACCTTTCCTATTTCATATCTTCTGGCTTCTGAAGTTAGCACTTCTATCGATTCTCCATCCTTAAACATCAGACCGGAATTGGCGTCATTATCGAATGTGTATTCTGTAGTCTTAACCGTAGGAACAGGGGAGCTCGTTTTATCTTTCTTGCAGCCAAAGAATAAAAAAGCAAAAATAGGGAGGATGATTCTTTTCATATCGATGTAATGATATGAATTTTTTTTGAAGGTTATACGGAATAACATTTTGTAATAAGTCAAGATGGCTATGTCTAAGCATATTTTATATGGGTTAGGCTTGATAATCCCGTGATTTCCGTTGAATTTGCACTAATTAAGGTTTTTCATTCCTGATCTTACGACGTTTGCTGAAATACTTTTATTAAGCGAAATGGAAGAAAAAACGAGTACTGTAATCCAGCCAAGAAAGAAAGAGAACCCGAAAACTGTAAATTCAAGGTATATAGATTCTACGCTCGATTTCTCCTTTCGGCACTTCTTTGCAAAAGAGAACCACCTTGATTTATTAAAAGATTTTTTAAATAGTGTGTTTGAAGGAAGAAAGATGATCAAAGACGTGAAGTTGGGTAAAACAGATCGCAAAGGAGATCAGAAAAACAACCGTAGAACTGTATTCGATGTATATTGTACAGGTGACAATGGTGTCAATTTTGTGGTAGAAATGCAAAAAGGTACTCAAGCCAACTTTAAAGATAGGATATTATTTTATACTGCCAACCTTATCCAGGAACAGGGGAGATCGGTAGATTCAAATTGGGATTACAAGCTTACGGAGGTTTATTTCGTGGTAGTGATGGATTTCATATTTGAAAATACTCCTCTTGAGCACTATGTCCATGATGTAAGGCTGGTAGAAATGTGTACCAAACTGCAGTTTTATGATAAACTAGGTTACATCTATATTGAGTTGCCAAAATTCAATAAAACAGTAAACGAACTGCAAAGCAGCGAAGATAAATGGCTGTATTGTTTGAAGAATATGAAAACATTGAATAAAATACCTTTACCTTTGAGTAACGACCCTATTTTTAAGAAGTTGTTTGAAGTAGCAGAAGTAAGTAATCTAAATCCAGAAGAGATGAGTCTATATCAAAGAGAACTTAAAAGAAAACGTGATAATTACAGTCGGGAACAGTATGTGCTGCAGAATGCCCTTAAACAGGGCTTTGAAAAGGGAATTGAACAGGGCGTTGAGCAAGGTCTTGCGCAAGGTGAGGTTAAAGGCCGCCTAGAAGAACGAGTTAAAATTGAAATAGAAAAACGTGAAATAGCTGTGAGAACTGCTCTTAAATTAAAAAAGAGCGATATAGCAATAGAGCTTATTGCCGATGCTACAGGTCTTACCATTGAAGAAATTCAAGCGATCTAAGGGTAGGTTTTTGATGCCGGCTATTTTTTCTTTTTCACATATTTAAACACTTCTTTTTTAGATAGGTGCCGTCTTTATTGAATTTAACTATTATGTATTTGTATATCAATGCTTTAAAAGAGTTGGAGTCAAGCAAGGGACTTTCACGATCAATGATAATTTAAGAGATCATAGTAACGATCCTTTTATCCTTAAAAAGAATGAGGCCGCCCGGAAGACTATTGAAAAAAACGGCTTGCCGCCACAATTATTGAAGAGCCAGGTTAAACAAAATAAAAAACAGGCCGTTATCGCGCAGTTATAGAAAAACTTATACTTTAGCTTTAAAATATTTACATAGCCGGATACATTGTATCTGGCTATTTTTTCTTTTTCACATATTTAAACACTTCTTTCTTAGACAGGCTGCCATCTTTATTGAATTTAACAGCCGGCAATTTGTCTAAAACACCCAAATGAGATTTTAGCATTTGTGATAAACGGCCAGATTCATATTTTACACCGAAAATTTCTATAAAATCTTCAACCATTTCCTCGGTTAACTTTTCAGTGGAGAAGTAATCGGTTTCATTTACAATGTATTTCAGACGTCCTTTATCATTGTCGTTATACTGCATTGGTTTGTTCGACTTTCTTGTAAAATAATCCGGATGACTTTTGATGTGTTTATCGTAGAATTCTTTGAAAGCCGTCTGTTCTTTCAACCCAGCGGGTAAAGGAGTTTTGAAATTTAAAAAGCCGAATAACTCTAAGGAGAACGGCGAGCAGATTTTAGCGATGTTTTCTACTGAAATCGGTATCGTTGTAGCGTAATAGCTTTTTATTGCACTTTTTCCAATGCCGGATAAAACAGCCAGGCCTTCTAATTTTAGCCCTGTTTCATTAAGGAGTTCCTGAATTCTTGCAGAGACTTCTCTTGCTAATTCTTTGTTTATAGTCTTTCCCAATTCTTTTTTGTTATTTTTGGATACATTTTTGTTAAATACTTTTGTATTTTCAGATACATTTATTATATTTGTGGTAGTAAAAAAAGCGACTAAATAAAGTAAGGGATCTAAGCCCTGCTGTAACGATGTCACTCATAAACGAAAACCGCTAATTTTCCCTATGAGATGATCATGAGTTCGCTTTCTATTGGATTTGATTATCTTTACGATATTAATCCGGTAGAACGAATCTCATGTCAGTCTTTGGGGAGCCTTGATTTCGGTCAAGGTGGTTCTTAGCGGTACCACGTTCAAAGCATTGAGATTCGCTCTATTGGTTTTCAATAGCGTTTACCTCATTACTTCTTGAGTATCATTGTTCGATAAAACCAAATAAAGACTATGAGAACGTACCAAACTGAAACAGCTAAAAATTGCTCCGTTTACAATAACGTGAAGCATTCTCAAAAACTCTTATTTAAGAACGTATTCTCTGCGCCTGGATAGGACGGACGATATAATTCAGACCACCCTCTTCCGTAGGTACACATAAATGCTACACCAAGGTTAACCCTCGGTTACTCTTTTAATCGTAATTAAAGGTAACGGGAATTTTCCATTGAAGCAAATACTGAAGTGTGCTTTTATTTTTGCCTGCCGGTTGGATCGGGATACAATTTATTTTTAAACTTTAACTAACGGAAATTCTGAAAAATGAAGCAATCGTATGCTAATGGGAAAATTATGCTTTAACTATAAGTTATACGTTGATCAAACAGATACATTCCACTAACTGCATTCACATGGCTTTTCTCACAGCCGTTTAGCAGGGTCGGCGTAAGCGCTTGCGCTGGCAGCTGCTAATACTCAAAAGGATTTATTAGTTAACCTACTAAAACATAATCATGTTTAAAACGACATTAACACTCGTAATGGCTACGCTTTGCCTAAATTTAAATGCGTATGCCCAAAGTCCCGGCGCTCCATTTCTATCAAAAAATCAGGCGGTATCAGGTAAAGTTATTTCTGCATCAACCGGCGAAACGTTACCTGGTGCAGTAGTAAAAGTCACTAGCACAAATCAGACAATCCTTACTAATGATAAAGGAGAGTTTATGCTTAGTCTGCCCAATGGAATTCATAACCTTTCCGTATCATACCTTAACCACAAAACTAAAAACGTCAGCATCCAGATCCCTTTAAAAGGGTTACTGCTTATCACGCTGCAAACCGATGACCAGAACCTTAAGGAAGTTGAAATAAACACTGGGTACTATACTGTAAAAGATAAAGAACGCACAGGTTCAATTTCCCGCGTGGATGCAAAAACAATAGCACAACAGCCGGTGAACAATGTATTGGGTGCATTGATAGGCAGAATGGCTGGAGTAAATATTGAGCAGTCTTCAGGAATTAATGGCGGGGGATATACTATCGAAATCAGAGGTAGGAATAGCTTAAGAGCCGATGGGCGGCAGCCTTTGTATTTGGTAGACGGAATACCATATCCTGCAAATTCGATTACCGAAGCAAGCTTAGGTGTAGAGGGATTCAGTTTAAACTCTAGCCCGCTGAATTACATTAGTCATACAGACATACAAAGTATAGAAGTATTAATGGATGCAGATGCAACGGCAATATATGGTTCGCGTGGTGCAAACGGAGTTATACTGATTACCACCAAAAAAGCTCGACAGAACAATGAATCTATTGGTCTGAACATTTCCGGAGGGTTTTCTAAAATTTCTAAGAAATTGGATTTGTTAAATACAGCACAATACCTGGAACTTAGAAATGAGGCGTTTAAAAATGATGGTGCAATACCCTCAGTGACAGATTATGATGTAAACGGAACCTGGAACCCAACCCGCTATACAGATTGGCAGGAAAAACTGATAGGGGGAACGGCCCGGCAGTTCAATGTACAGAGTAGTTTTAGTGGAGGGAATGAATTTACACAATATACCTTTCGTGGAAACCATAGCAAACAAACCACGGTTTCTCCCGGTGATTTTTCAGATCAAAAAGGATCAGCCGGATTGAACGTAAATCATTCTGCATTTAATAGAAAGCTAAATCTAAATTTTTCTACAACTTATGCACTGGATAACAATTCACTTCCCCAAATTGATTTAACCCAGTACATAGATCTCGCGCCCAACGCACCAGATATTTATGAAAGCAATGGAAATTTAAACTGGGCATTGGATGAAAATGGGGGCGCTACATGGCTCAACCCTTTTAGTGCCCTTAAAAAAACTTATCTGGGTAAAACAAGTACTGCAATGCTAAGCGGAAAACTTCAGCATACGGTGAATGATAACCTTAGCGTTAGTGTAAATGTAGGCCTTAACAGTATTAAATTAAAGGAGAACCTGCTTACCCCCATTTCGTCACAATCACCATCACCCTGGGCTATCGGAATAAACCAACTTTCTTTTAATGCTGTAAGCACATGGATGGTTGAGCCGATGGCTAATTATATGTCGGTTATAGGCTCTGGTAAACTTGATATAATTGTGGGCAGTACTTTCCAGAAAGATCAACAAAATGCTGAGAATCTCGCTGGAGTTGGTTATACCAATGATTCACTTTTAGAGAGTATTTCAGCAGCCCCATTTAAAGGAGGAAGTTCAGCCTCTTCAACATATAAGTACAATGCACTGTTCGGCAGAATAAATTATAGCTACAAAGAACGGTATTTTGTTAATTTTACAGGGAGAAGAGATGGATCCAGCAGATTTGGGGCCAACCGGCAATTTGCAAACTTTGGTGCAGTAGGAGCGGCATGGATCTTTTCTAATGAAAATCTAATCAATAAAAACCTTCGGTTTCTCTCTTTTGGAAAGATAAGAGGTAGTTACGGAATAACCGGAAGCGATCAGATCCCAAATTACGGGTATTTATCCACCTACGCCGCCTCAGATTACTCCTATAAGAATGAAAGTGCAATATTCCCGGTTCGGCTGGCTAATCCGGATTTTTCCTGGGAGACGAATAAAAAACTGGAATTTGCACTAGACCTTAGCTTTTTTAATGATCGGTTTTCGTTCTCTACAAATTGGTATTTGAATAAGTCGTCCGACCAGCTTGTAGGTTACAGTCTGCCAGATATTACAGGGTTTACTAGCGTTCAGTACAATTTGCCTGCTACCGTTCAAAATACAGGGTGGGAATTTCTATTGAACGCAACTGTGATGAAGGGGAGTAGCTTAAAATGGAACACATCGTTGAATCTGACTGTTCCACGTAATAAATTACTTTCCTATCCAAACTTGAAGGGCTCGGGGTATGCGAATACCTACGCGGTCGGCAAGTCGATATATACCCCGATAACCTATCATTATCTTGGTGTTGATCCAAAAACGGGAATTTACTCCTTTCAGGATAGAGATGAAAGCGAAACATTAAATGCTGCTGATAGGACGGCCGCCGAAAAATCATTGACTAGCCACTATTACGGAGGCCTTCAGAATAGCTTTTCCTTAAAAGGGTTTCAATTGGATATTTTCTTTCAGTTTGTCAACAAAACTACAAGGGCTCCTATTCTATCCTTTGCACCCCCGGGCGTGCCCAAGAACCAACCCGTACAAGTTTTGAATCGTTGGCAAAAGCCGGGGGATTTAAGCAACACGCAAAAAGTGTCGCAAACTTACGGGAGTGTTACCAGCCAGTTTGATGCGCATTTCTATTCTGACTATTTCTCTGATGCCTCATTCATAAGACTAAAAAACCTTTCCTTAAGCTGGACACTTCCAGCCGCACTGGCTTACAAAACAAATATTAAACTCTTTATTCAGGGGCAGAACCTTTTAACCTTCAGCTCCTATATAGGAGATCCTGAAGTTCCTTTTGTAAAAACGTTGCCAACACTAAAGACAGTTATCCTTGGTGTGCAGGTAAATCTATGATCAATTCTAATCTTAAAATCTAATGAAATATATAAAATTAACAATCGCCTTAAACATGCTGTGTTTGTTTTGCGCTTGCGAGGACTTCATTTCGCTTGATTCTCCTGTTGAGCAGTTGGACACCAGAAAAGTATACAGCACCGACCAAACAGCCCTTGCAGCTATAAATGGACTTTATGCCAAGTTAAGTAATGGTGTGGGCTTTGCAAGTGGTTATTTTAACAGTGTTACGCTGTTTGCCGGCAGATCCGCAGATGATTTTGTTAACCTAAGCACAAACGAAGAAAAAAAACAATTCTCAGAAAACAACTTATCTGCAAGGAACCAGGGGCTGCGCTCGGGATTATGGCAGGAGCCTTATCAGATTATTTATGCCGCCAATATGGTGATAGAGAACCTGTCGCAGGCTGAACAGTTAAACCCCATTTTAAAAAAGCAGCTGGAAGGAGAAGCCAAATTTATAAGGGCCTTTTGTCATTTTTATCTGGTCAATTTGTTTGGTGAAATTCCCTTGATACTGACAACTGATTACAAGATCAATTTAAAAGCAGGCCGATCTGGGAGACAAGTCATTTATGAACAAATTATTAAGGATTTAATAGAAGCTAAGGCACTGTTGAATAATGATTATCCCGTTAGTGAACGCATCAGGGCAAACAAATGGGCAGCAAGTGCATTACTATCCAGAGTCTATTTATATCATCATAACTGGTATGCTGCAGAGCAGGAGGCTTCACTGATTATTGCCCAACAGCGTATCTACAGTCTTGAAAATGATCTGGATAGGGTATTTTTAAATGAAAGTAAAGAGGCCATTCTGCAATTTGCATTACCTTCATTATATCCTCATAGTACAAATGAAGGCTTGCTTTATATCATAGATGCTCCACCGACCTCTGAATCGGAAGTGATGCTCAGTAAAGAATTACTGGATGCTTTCGAGTCAGGAGATAAGCGCAATGCTAATTGGGTTGGTACTCTTACCAGTGGTACAACGTCGTGGCATTATCCCTTTAAGTATAAGATCAAAAGTGGGGCTGCCGTATTGAATGAGTATTCTATGGTGATTCGTTTAGCAGAACTGTACCTGATCCGGGCGGAAGCGAGAATCAACCAGAATAAAATTGAAGAGGGGATAGCAGACATTAACCTGTTGCGCACGCGTGCCAGGCCTTTACCTACCGCTGATATTCCCAATCCTATTCCTGCGTTAACATTTCGTTTAAGCAAAACTGAAGCTCTTTTTGCAGTCGAAAAGGAAAGACGGACAGAGCTTTTTGCTGAATGGGGACACCGCTGGTTGGACCTAAAAAGAACCCGAAGGGCGGAGATCCTTTTATCTGTAACAAAACCCATTTATTGGCAGCCTACCGATACGCTATATCCCATACCAGAATCTGAACTATTAAACGCCCCAAATCTCTACCAAAATAATGGATATCAATAATAATTATATGAAAACAAAAATCATACAACTCCTTTTCCTGGTATTAATAAGCCCTGTGTTGGCTTTCACTCAGGAAAAATTAAATCCAATAAGTATCGGTGATAAGGTTCCCGATTTTACATTTAAAAATCTAATCAATCATTCGGCACCTACACTTAATATCACTGATTTTAAAGGCAAAATATTAATCCTTGATTTTTGGGATTCTTATTGTACAAGTTGTGTTGCATCCTGGCCCAAGCTGATCAAGCTTCAGGAAGAATTTAAAGACAAGGTTAAAATTGTACTGGTTAATCCTGGCCAAAATGATAGCATAGTTCGCTCAGTCATTAACCGGCAGGAGCGGATCCATAATTATAAAATGAACCTGACGGTAGCGTATGACGATAAGAAAATTAAAGAATTGTTTCCCTATGAATCGGTACCACATGTTATATTTATTGATCCCTCGGGAACCGTAAAATATGTTACTTATGGTTTTAGTATCAACAGCACTACAATAGCTGGGCTAATTGCTGGTAAGGAACAAAATATAGCACTTAAAGTAACAGAAGATGTTTATATGGATTGTGATAAGCCTCTTTATATTGATGGAAATATGGGTAAGAATGATAGTGGGAAAAATATCGTGTGGAATACAGTTATCACCCCTTACTCTCCTGATATACTAAGTGTAACCAGTTTCGGATCCAACAGAGAAAAATCGATTTCTATGGCATATTTTGGGAATTATGATGTGAAATCGATGCTCGCGATCTTGTATGGGAGTAATGATAATCTAAGCCAGGCTGTAAGAGATTCCCGCATCCAGTTCAGGGATTTAGACTCTAGTAAACTTGTACGGAGAATCAATGGCAATACCATTGTCGATAATTGGTATACTTATCAATTTATTACTAATAAGTATATGCCCGAAAAAGTATTAAGAAGTAAGATATTGACAGATCTTGAACAGTATTTTGGACTGACAACACATATGGAGCAGCAGAAAAGGCAATGTATTGTATTAACTATTGACCCCACAAAATTGAGCACTTATAAAGATGGCGATATGGTTTCGGGGATCAGCGAAAACAGCATTGATGTTAACTGTATAACCGTTACAGAGTTAATTGATGGGCTGACATTTAATGTCCCGGCGTTTTACAAAACAAGCCATCCTGTTGTTGACGAAACTAATTTTACATATAGACTCGGCAAAATTAAGATACAGGCAGATGGTGTAATGGATTACGAAATGATAAAGCAGGAACTTTCAGCTCATGGGCTGAAATTATCAATTCAGGAACGAGAAGTAGATATCTTGGTAATCTCGACAAAACGATAATCAAACTTATAAGGGCAACTCAATATCGTGCCGGGTAATAAAATGATCTGATAGCGTATAAATATATTTATCAATTACCTGGAAACTTTTTGTTGAGTTGCCATTTTGATTTGGCAAATAGATGGAGTGTAAATAAGTGTTTTTTTCTGTGTCGTAAATATCAATCACTGTTGAGGCTAAAAATAGTGTGCGGTCTTCTTTTCTACCCATTATTTTCGATTGTATGTAAAGATGCTGCTTCCAGGATGAGCAGTTTGCATTGACCAATAGGGAGGGAGAGTTTATGGTTTTTGAGATCTGGTTATTGTTGTTTGTCACAGTGAATCTGGTACTGTCAATTGGATCAATAGTTTTTATTTTTTTTATTAGAACCAGATTGGTATCCATTATGAGTATTTGATTACGATAGTAATACATATACACCAGTTGGTGAAGGTTATTTTTGGTTAATATACCGTCCGTACAAAATAAGCCATCCACATGTTTTTCTAACAAATTCAGGTTCTCGTAAGATCCGGAAAAGGTGTTTTCTTTTCTGAGGCTATTTTGCTGGTTATTTGCGTTTACATATCTGAAAACAATGGATTGATCACTTACAGGAAGGCTCTGATGAAAATAAGGTATGTAAATATTGTGGGGGACAGCAAGCCAGCTGCCCACTTTTCCTTTATATATAGTGCGGTTAGTACCATTACTGAGGTAGAAATTACCATCAGTAACAGAGATCTTTAGAGGTTCTTGTTTATTTGTTAATGCTGTAACATCAATATTGATTGCTTTTCGTAGTCTTAATGCAGTGTCAATTTCAAGCAAATGATTGTTTGTAGTATAGTTGCCCAGGTAAATTTTGTCTTTGAACTGGCCTGCAAAATAATAGGAATTGTATTTTACATCTAGCCTAACAGCCTTACTTATGGTTTGTTCTATTGTCCTCTCGAAATCATAAGCAGCACTATTATGCTTCAGGTAATATTTCAGAAATAGGACCGATATTGGCAGTATAGATAATATCGTAACCAGGATGAGTTGCTTATATAGTTTTTTCATTTGCGACATGTTAAATATTCTGCAGCGAACATGGATTGATCGCTGCAGAATAAATGATAACACTAAGGATTTGCGTCCCTAAATAATGGAATTGTGCACAGACCGGTTACCGGATTCTGCCTCGCATAGGTAATGTCATTAATTGTACATGCTGGTCCGGAAGCCGTATTGCAAGGTACAACGGTTGTATTGCAAGGTCCTGCTGATCCTGCAGGTTTTGCAAGAATGACAAGCTTGTCTGACGTTGAATTTGTTGCGTACGCTCCGCCGATTGCAACCGCTGCAACCAATGCGGTGAAAAATAATTTTTTCATAATATTAATTTTTGTTCTTTTTTGCCTACTCTTGGTTACGGGTTTTCAGCTTCTCCCGATTCAAATTGCGCAATAGAATATCTTGGTTAAATTTTCCGTGTAAAAAAATGCCTGCTACCGCCAAAAGCACAAATGAGAGGTTAAAAATCAAATGCTCAGTCCAACCCATCTGGTCAAGAATGCCTCCGCAACTGCAGGGTATGCGTTCTGCAAAATTTAAAATGATAATAATGTATATGGTAAACATCAGCATCAGGCTAAATGAAGCGTACAATCCAATTAACTGCGTTCTTTTAAAATAGAGTAATACACTTAAGAGGATCTCTACTGAAGGAACTAGCCAGGCTATTGCCGTTGCATAATCGGTCAATAACGGCGACTGCCCCAATTCCATTTTAAATTTTTGAAAATCCAATAATTTATTGGTGGCAGCATATAAAAACAGCAGCATAAACGAATAGCCAATGAGGTCAACCTTTTTCATATTTTTTGCTTCCTTTCTAATCATGCTTTTAATTATTTATCCATGTTGGCGCCACCCGGAAATACTGCATGTTTTCGATTGTGTATAACCCTTAGGCCAATTCCAGCTAATGCCATCCGGAAGAGGTTAATTTTTTGATTTGGTATAATTGCCGGAATTTTCATGTCAAAAATAGGGAGCTAGGACAATGAGGTGTTAGCAACAGCTTTGCATCTTTACGGTAAAGCTGTTTACACTTTTAGTGTAATTGGTTTTATAATCATTGCTCTGTGCTTATTTTTTTCTTCTGATCAGCATACCCTTGCCTGGACAGTCCAACATGCATGGCTTTGATATCGCCTGATGCAACTTTTATAAATAATGGGTTTTCGGCTTCAAATTGTTGTACCCGCTGCTGCGGTAGTTCGTGGAGTAATACATTACGGTGTAGATAAGCCAGTTCGTTTTTGGCTGCAATGTGTTCCAGGTGTTTGTTAATTTCGTCAAATTCTCTTTTTAAAATAAGTGCATCAGGATAGGAGATGGATAGTACATAACCAGGTTCCAATATCTGTATATAGTTAATGCGGTCCACATGATTAATTAAGCTGCCGCTAAATACCATGAGTTCAAGTTTTTTCCAAATCATACAGCCACACAAGTTGTGGTTGTTTTGACAAATGGAGTAACTATGTGTCATCGCATTGAGTGATAGCCATATCCTGCCCTCGGCTGCCGGGCCGGGTACTTCTATCAGTTGATTTTTTAATACCTTCTGTAGTCTCGCGAATTCAACAAGATATGGAAGTATCACTTCGGTTCTTTCCGGGGAAATATGCATCGTGGTTAGCAAATATTTTTCAATGGTATTTAGTTTAAAAGTTTCCATAATCGCATTTGTTTGGAGATCGATTCTGTCTTCGTTAAGCTAATTTAAAGGGCGTTATGAAGTACTACCTAGGATTTTAGAAAGTTTGTTTCCGAGCTTGGACGAGTGTTTCCGAAGTGAGATGAACGCTTCTTAGTGTTTTTAAAGCTGAATTAAGAAAGATGAATTTTATCAATAAGCTGTAGATGTTGTTTTGGCCATTTTCGCAGAAATGACCTGTTTAGACTTATTGGTATTTATATGGGTTGTGAGAATTAGTGGCGTTTGTATTCTTTTAGTTACATGGTTTTCAGATGATCACGATATTTGTTCTTTGCTGAAAAATCATAAATTCGAATTTTTTTAACTAAATCTTTGAACAATGCGCTCTAATAAATCAAAAGCCCAGGAACCCATTTTTAATGAATTATTTTTTTCTATTCCTTTCGCGTTAATTTCTACTCACTTCTTTATGGCACTGAAAAGAGGGCGAAATTGTCTTGAACTCTTTCTTGATGAAGGTTATTGGCTGGATATTTCATTTAGATCTACCCTGGCATTCCTGATGATTCTTTTGGTGAAATTTGCTACGCGCTATCTGGATAAAAAAAGGCCATGGGATACCGGAGTATGGATGAGGCTCTTCCTTCAGTTCTTTTATGGTGTTTTTAGCATTGTGTTTATTGATTTTGCAGTTTATATCTGGTATCTGGATAGCAAGGATATCCGTATAGCTGATGCCCAGTTTTTCAATCTTTACAGTTTATGTATCTGTATTTATATTACGGTCATCAATATTTATTATAACTACGCTTACTTAATTACTTTAACTGGTAAGAAGTCGGGGCTACAACATAATTTAGAGGATCAACCTATGTTAGCTGAAAATGGGATCGACAAGCTTGTATTGTATGTTAGACAAAAAAATCTGGTTTATATTTCCATTTCAAGTAAAGTACATTTTGCAAAGAATACAGAGGGAGTGTACGAACATTGGCATCATACGCTCGAGGAATCCATAGCTGTGTTATCCGAAGAGGATTTTCATAAGGTTAGCCGTCGCCATATTGTACATAGATCTATTATCGATCAATTGATTTCTAATCCGAAACGAAATAAACTCGAGATCGTGTTAAAATCCCAATTTAATGAGAATGTAAAGATTTCTGCTGAAAGGATTGCTGGTTTTAATGAATGGTGGTTTAGAGAATAAGAAGGGCGCTCAACATATGTTGCGCCCTCCTTCTACATCATTGCATATTAATCCAACACGATATTTTCAACATCAATTCCCAGGTAGTCGGCCAGCTCCTTTTTGGTAATCAGCTGGTGCTTGCCTTTTTTTAAATCTTCTCTTAATTTTTTTAGCAGTTGTTGTGCGTACCTGATTTTCTTTCCGGTTATTTTGCACACATCGTTGGGAACCACATATAGTCTTTCCATGTCGTAAGGTTTTTAGAACCGCTCATTAGGTGGCACATAGCGTACAAGCGACTGCTTACACGGAACCTACAAGGGCAGTAGGTTAAAGATTAGTTTATGCGCTAATTTATAAAATTAATGTCATATAAAGCGCAGAAAACGTGTTATTTATGTCTTTTACGCATGCAGTGTTTTTAGGCGCATAGAACGCAAAGCGCTATTTTTATTCCATTTACATTTAGGTTATGGAACAGAAAAATACCCTTAACCACTCATTTTTAAACACAATTTTGGATCAATGTCAGGCTTATAGGATGGCTGTGTTTAGCCGGATAAATAAGTCGTGTTTAAGAGGGACCTTGTTCGGACCTCGTTCGGCTTTGTTCGGTAAAATTTCAATAAAAAATAGTTCAAAACAGAACTGATAGTAAAATTTCTTCGGAAACGGCTAATCGTCGGACGAAGGATCTGAAAAAAATCAATAAAAATTATAGATCATTTAAATTATAAACATCATGGCAAGATTAAGTAGTGGAATATTTGGGCCAATCCACGGTAAATTAGGTTCAGTAGTTGGCGCAGTATGGAAACAAACCCCGTATTTGCGTACCATGCCGCGCGAAAATAAAGAGGGTGTAAAGGCAACACCTGCACAAATAGCAAGTAGAGAAAAATTCAAATTCGTCCAGGATTGGCTGGTGCCTTTCTATCCTTATGTTACCGTTGGGTTTAGAAATCATGCAAAGGATAAAACTGAAATCAATGCGGCATTCTCGAAGAATTATCGTTTGGCTATCGTAGGTAGGTATCCTGATTTAAGTATCGATTATGCTAAAGTAGTATTAAGTAGAGGCCGGTTGCCGCGGTTGTATGCTGTGCAATTTGAGCTGAAAGCACCAGATTTGCTCAGCCTTACCTGGCAGCAAAACCGAAATGACGATTCGTGTTACGATGATCAGGTGATGTTGATCGTTTACAACAGGGAGCTTAAGCTGGTCGATGGTTTCGTTGGTGGCCGCAATAGATCTGATTTGAAATGTGATCTTAATCTAAATCCTAAGCTGATTGGTAAGCCGCTGGATGTGTATGTAAGTGTGGTTTCTTTAAACGGTAAAAAGGTAGCGGATAGCGAATACCTGGGAAGGATAGATCCACTATGAATGCGCAGCTAACTACACTCCGGACATTAGTCCTGAAAGAGCTTGATCCCATGTATTACCAATTGGATAAGAAACAGGTTGATTACTGGCTAAAGGAGATTCCGTTAATAGAGGCAGAGGTATTGAACATCCTGCAGACTGAAGTAATGGGAGGTTTGAAGAATAGTTTGGTTGAGCGCCATTTGAAACAGTTGCAGTACGATTGTACTTTTTTGCTAAATGCATTGTACAAATATACGGATAAACCCGATGCCGCTGCCTGTCTGTATCAATTTACTGAGTCTTGTCTACAGCATATACTTATGGATCTCGATGAACGCTACACGGTTAGTTTCAGACTTCAGCAAGATTCCGAGTATGGGAGGGCTGCGGAGGATTACCGCATTCGGGTTTTATTATCTGCAGAAGCACTGGCTTACTTTTTCAAATTGTTGTACAAAGCAGGTGTATTGGATAGCGGGCCAGTAAGTCGTTTGATCGTGTCACTTTCTAAAAATTTTACTACCCGGGGTGTGGGAAATGCGCAGTTGTCTTCCGGTAGTTTAATGACCAAATATAAACAGGTGGTACAAACTACAGCAAAGTCCGTAAGGGCTTTGCTGGTGAAAATGACAAAGCAACTGGATGATGAATTTACAATTTCATAATTTTTTGATTAAAATTTTATTGGGCTCGTAGTGGTTTAAAGGAGGTTTTTTACTGCTTTCAGAGGTAGCGTACGGTACCCCCTGGGACTGCCACAGCGTTATTTTATTATTTCTCTTTGTATCATCATTTGCATTCGACTTTGTGGTACTGCATCGTTGTTCTCGCAACGGATGTAATTAACAGATTTTTTAAACTTTAATTTTTTAAAATGGGAATTATCAGAAATGGGATCCTTGGTGGATTCCGCAAAAAAGTAGGCAACATCTCCGGTGCATTCTGGAGGGATCTAAACGTGATCAAATCGTTACCTCGTAAAAGCAATAAACCACCAACTCAAACGCAACTTGATCAGCGTATGAAATTTGGTCTGGTTACCGCTTTCCTGAGCATCATGAGTGAGTTTATTGATGAGGGATACCGCACTGGTAATGGTTCAACTTCGCCGATGAATGATGCGGTTGCCTATCACTTGAAAAATGCAGTGACCGGGGTTGCCCCAAACTTTACGCTTGATTATACCAAGTTTAGCTTCAGCAAGGGTAAACTGAGTGTACCGTCAGTGTCTACTGTAGATACGGCTGCTCCGGCTTCGGTTGATTTTAACTGGAGCCTGGATGGTGCAGATAACAAGTACAAAGATGCTACGGATGTGATCAATGTGCTGGCTTACAACCCTACAAAGAATCAATTTGTGTCGTTAAAGGCTGCGGCCCCACGTTCGGCACTCAATTATTCTTTGCCACTTCCACTCGACTTCGTAGGTGATTCTGTACACTGTTTCTTCAGCTTTACTTCTACTAAGAAGAAAAAGTTGCATTCCAGAAGTGTGTACATCGGATTGTTACCGGTGGCTTAATCAGCGCAGTTAAGTATTGAAGATTGTTTGGAGCTTGTGAATCGTGGCTAAGACGGACACCTGTGTGACGTGCAGTTAACCCACGAGTTCCGAATGGTCTTTTTAAGCTTCCGTTTTGGGAGATTGAAATTATTTAAATGAACCTTAAAATAGAAATCATGAATATATTAACAGGTATGAATACAAAGTCAGCAGGCAGCTATTTGCTGGTGTTGTTATTGGGTTTATTACTATTGCTTTGGCCGGTTGTGCAGCGGTTGGTGATAAATGGTGACCCAACTATTGGTGTGATCGATCCCAATATATGGTTATTGCTTTTATTAAGTCTCATTTCCTTTTTGCTGATCACAGGATTATGTTGGTGGCTTTTGCAAAGGCTTTGGACAAGTTTAGGTCTGCCTGTTTTGGGCAATATGGTTTCACAATTTAAAACACTCGAATCATGGCAGCAATTAAGTTTTTTCTGGGCTTCGTTTGCCTTATTGTTATTAACAGTTCTGGGCGTGTTTTCGGCAGTAATTTAAGTAGCTATGGGCATGATGGACATTATCTGGCAATCATCGCTGCCGCGAGAAAAGAAGAGGGCGTTTACGAAAGCGATGTTCCGAACAGTGGCGAGCGCATTGCGCAATACCTCCGCTACGTCGGGATCAAAACCCCGGCACCCTGGTGTGCCGCTTGGGTGTCCTTTGTTTTTGGAGAAGCTGGATATTCAGCGCCTAAGACGGCTTGGAGCCCGGATTTATTCCCCGCTAAAAGATTGGTCAAAGCGGTGCGGCCGGGTATTGTATTTGGTGTTTATTATCCTTCATTAAAGAGAATTGCACATTGTGGGATTGTTGAAGAAGTTAGAAATAACTGGGTGTTCAGTATGGAAGGAAATACCAACGTAAATGGGAGTCGGGAAGGTGATGGTGTGTATCGCCGCACGCGGCATGTGAGAAGTATAAACCGTTTTGCGGATTGGGTAAAAAATGAGTGATCTCTTCTAAGGCTGGCATCTTTTGCGAAGAGCAAAAGCGCAAAGGCCTTTTCTGAGATACTAATTTTTTAGATCATAGAAAGAAAAAAGCTTAAGATTATGAAAAATATACTTCTTCTAATACTCTTCTGCCTTTCCGGCTGTGGTGTATTCAAAAAAACAAGTAAAACAAATGCTACTGCTACACAATCATCAACCAACCAGCTGGAATCTACTCAGCTGGTTTTAAAAAATGCGGATAAAGAAACCCGAACCTTTACATATTGGAACGATAGCGGATTTTACCAAATTTAGCACGTTAAAGAGCAGGTTGATCAGGTTAAGGTTGGTAAAATAAGCCAGGAAGAAAGATTAGAGGCTAAACAGGGTGTTAGGGTAAAAGTAGCCGAACCACTAAGTAGCTGGCTATATGTGGTGGTGATCATTGCTGTGGTGATGAGCTACGTTTTGTATAGATATGTTTGGGGGAATTCAAAGGGAAGAAGTACCCCTTAATTCAGTTCAGTATTTTTAAGTAAACCGCTGTCCACTAATTTTGCATAATGTTTAGTGGATGGTACTTTTTTTAGCACATCCAGATGTTTCACATGATGTATGTCAGTCCCGATGAAATCAATCATGCCTTTCTCAATGAGTTTTTCGGCGATGGATTTGATACCTTTCCCATAATGTTCGGTTAAAGACATGGCGTTGACCTGAAATTCAATGCCCATTTCTTTTAACCGGGTATAATAGTTGAATTGTTTATGAAAAAATAAATAGCGCTCTGGGTGTGCTAAAATAACCTGGTATCCTTTAATACCAATATCAAATATCACTTCTTCTAAATCATGTGGTCTGAAAATCTGGCTGAATTCTACAAGTAATCTGTTGCCCGGTAATGGTATTAACTGGTTGCTTGTTAGCTGTTTTTTGAACTCTTCGTCCAGGTAATATTCGGAAGAAAGGTTTAGGGTCATGCCATGCGGTAATTTCCCATCCAACTGCGCATGGCCATTTTTTAAGGTTTCCGAAGTATTCGGGTGTATATCTTGTAAGGTATGTGGTGTGGTATATAATTTTGTAAAGCCCAATTCACTTAGGCCTTTTATCAGCTGTAAACTGTCTGCAATATCTTTAGCGCCATCGTCTACTCCTGGTATCAGATGAGAGTGCATGTCTGTTGCTATCGCACTGAAATCGTTATATGAGGATTTTGACCTATTGAAAAAAAACATCTATAAAAATTATGGTGCTTAGGATATGTTAACTTTTTATAATTATATAATAAATGTAGTGATTTCTGATTTGTGGCACAAAAAGTGCATAGGGATGGAAAACCATAAACATATTCGATATTGTAATTATTATTTTACATTTGAACCGAAAACATATAATCCGCCCTAAGCAATGTTAATGAAAAAAACTTTACTTATCGCGCTCTCCCTATTGTTATCCAATGCAGCTTTTTCCCAAACGAGTGATGATTACAATTACAGCTTAGCTGTAAAGGGATATAGCATTATGCAAATGCCCAAAGTTTTAAATCAAAAAAAGAAAGAAGAATTTAAAGACGTAGTTTTTCATGGAGGGATGATCAAATTTAACGACAATCAGATCAGTTATCGATTGGGAGGAAGCTACATAAGAAGAGATATGGAAGTTGTCAATAACTGTTTAAACTGCGAGCAGTTGAACGGAAAAGTGAAGGATTTTAATTTTACCATTGGTTTCGAAAAAAACCTAAACTTTTCGAGAATACAGCCTTATTTCGGATTTGACATTGGTTTCAGGGAAAATAAATTTGATGGAACGGTAATTTCGAAAAAGATTTTGACGAACGGTCCCGATGCAGCACTTTCTGGTGTTGTTGAGACAAGTAAGACCGGTTTTACTGCTGCACCTGTAATAGGGATTAAAATTTATCCAATACGCCAGGTGGCCCTGTTTGCAGAAAGTAGTATTCAATGGTTTTATTTTTACGAGCGGCAAGAAACAATAGCACAGGATGCGAACAATACCCGGACAGTTAATAAATATAACAAATCAGAATTTTTAACCAATGCAATTTCTGTAGGTATTCAGGTAAATATATGCAGGGCCAAGTAGTTCGCTATGCTCGTTTTTAATCAACATTCAATTAAATTAATATATTTGCAGCCGATACTAAACTACATCTACCACATGAAAGTTAAGTTAACCAATATATTTTTGAACAGTAATAAAGAAAACGTGATGTTTTTTTTAAAAACTGCTTTTTTTAACCTCTCAAATCTAAATAGATATGCCGATTTCAAGCCGTTTAGGCAAGTTTTGATCCGTACTCCGCAAAATCACCAGGTTTTATACGTTTTTGTATAAAAAGCCGTTCATGAACAAAATAATAACCATTAACTCTCTACTCAATAATATGAACTTTAAAAGAACGATAACTACAATAATATTCTTCTTTGCTATTTTAATGACGGAGACGGCTTTTTCCCAGTCGAATTATGCAGATGTGAAGGTGGATGAGCTATCAGACGCGCAGATTTTGCAGATGATTAAAAAGGCAGAATCTATTGGCTATACGGAAGCTCAATTAGGGAAAATGGCTGCAGCGCAGGGGATGAAGCAGGAGGAAATTCAAAAGCTTCAATTGCGTGTTGAAAAGGTACGTAAGCAAGGGGCTGTGACCACTATCCAAACTGATGATAATACTGGAAGTACTGGTAGGGAAATGAGTGAAACTACAGATGGTGGAGCTGTAGACAACGAAAAGAAGATAAAAGATGAGGAGATTGGGCCTAAAGTATTTGGTTCTGAGCTTTTCAGAAATGGCAATATCAAATTTGAACCAAATTTAAGAATCGCTACCCCAAAAGGATATATTATTGGTCCTGATGATAAGTTGCTGATCGATTTGACAGGTGACAACGAAGCTAGTTATAATTTGCTGGTAAGCCCTGAAGGGGTAATTAACTTACAATATGTAGGTAGAGTTTCGGTTGGAGGTTTGTCAATTGATCAGGCCACATCGAAGATTCGTGCAGCTATGGCAAAAACTTATCCTTCATTGCGTTCTGGGGCTACAAGTTTATCTATCAATTTAGGAAATATCAGGAGCATTAAAGTAGTAATGACCGGGCAGATCACTAAACCAGGTACTTACACTTTATCTTCATTGGCAACTGTTTACAATGCATTGTATGCATCTGGAGGACCTTCTTTAAATGGGTCATTCCGTAAAATTCAGGTCATACGTAACAATAAGGTCGTAGCTACGATTGATGTGTATGATTTTCTTTTGAAAGGAATTCAGCAAAATAATATTCGTTTACAGGATCAGGATGTGATCAATGTACCTGTTTTTGATAAACGGGTAGAGATTCAAGGTGAAGTTAAAACAGCTGCTTTGTTTGAGGTGGTTTCTGGGGAGCATTTGCAGGATTTGATTGGTTTTGCAGGTGGATTTACACCGCAGGCATATACCGCTAAAATAAAGACTTTCCAAAATACAGACAAAGAGCGTCGTATAACAGATATCAATGCAGCAGACTTTACAGCTTACGAACCTAGAAATGGCGACAAGTATGTTGTAGAGGCAATTTTGGATAGGTTCCAGAATAGAGTAGAGATTTTGGGTGCGGTTTTTCGCCCGGGAGTTTATGCTCTAGATAATGGAATTACGTTAAAAGGGCTGATCGCTAAAGCTGAAGGTGTAACGGAAGATGCTTTTTTGAACAGAGGTTATATCAATCGTTTAAATGCTGATAATACCCTGGCTTTAATATCATTTGATGTAGCTAAAATCCAAACGGGTACAGAACCAGATATCACTTTACAAAGAGAAGATAAGGTAACCATTTCTTCACTATTTGATTTACGCGATGAGTATAAATTAAGTATACAAGGTGAAGTTAGAGCACCTGGTACTTTTGAGTATGCAGATAATACCAGTTTAGAAGCATTGATTCAAATGGCTGGTGGTTTTAAAGAAGGGGCAACTCCAAATCGTATAGAGATATCGAGAAGGGTTAGAAATAGTAATGTACGCTCGGATTCTGCAAGAACTGCAAGAGTTTTCATTGTAGGTGTAGATCAGAATCTTAAATTATCTGATGACAAATTTTTACTTCAGCCTTTTGATTTGGTGACTGTAAGGAGCTCTGAAGGTTATCAGGTTCAAAAACAAGTTAAATTAGAAGGAGAGGTATTGTATCCTGGTATGTATACAATTACTCAAAAAAATGAGCGAATTTCTGATTTGATTAAAAGAGCTGGAGGTTTAACCCCAATTGCTTATGTGGATGGCGCATCTTTAAAAAGACCAGGTGCAGAAAAGGTGAGCCCTGGGGATAAAAATGCCATTAATAACAAGGAAGAGGAGGATAAAAAGTTTCTTAATTTGAAACGTGCAGAGGAAGTTGGAGCTGAAGAAAAGTTGAAGCCGGCCATTGAACAACAGTTGATTCAGTCCGATTTGGTTGGGATTAACTTGAAGCGGATTTTAAATCAGCCTAAATCTAGATACGATTTGATAGTTGAAGATGGTGATGTGATTCGAGTGCCAAGGCAGTTGCAAACAGTTAAGGTAACAGGAGAGGTTTTGAATCCAAATAGTATTGTGTTTTTACCAGGTAAGAGCTTTAAGCAATATGTTAATGGTGCCGGAGGCTTTTCTTCTAGTGCATTAAAACGAGGTGCATATATTAGATATGCGAACGGTGCTGTTGAAGCAGGCAGTAAGTTCTTGTTCTTTAATAACTTCCCAAGGGTTAAGCCAGGATCTGAAATTTTAGTGCCTAAAAAGGCGGAGAAGGAAAAGATGAGTGCACAGAGTTGGATTGGCTTGGGAACGGGATTGGCTTCGTTGGCAGCAATAGTAGTATCCTTGCTTAGATAACTTATAAGATCATCCAACTTTTTGTATTAATCAAATGAACTCAGAAAATATAAATAAGCAGCCTAGTAATTCGGATGAAATTTCTTTGAATGGAATAGTGCTCGAAATCATAGAATGGTATAAATTTTTGTTGTCAAAATGGGGGGTCTTGTTACTATTTTGCGTGATTGGTGCATTGGTTGGGTTCGGATATGCCCATTATAAAAAAGCTGTTTATACCGCTGTTACCACTTTTGTACTGGAAGATGGAGATAGTGGAGGTGGGTTAGGAAAGTATGCTGGTCTGGCTTCAATGGTTGGCGTTGATGTGGGCGGTGGTGGTAGCGGTGGAATTTTTCGAGGAGATAATATCCTTGAGTTGTACAAATCACGCACAATGATTCAAAAAACATTATTGACAGAGGTTGAATATGACGGGAAGAAACAGCTTCTTGTGGATCGATATATTGCTTTTAACGGACTCAGAGAAAAGTGGGCAAAATTCCCCGCTTTAAAAGACATTCAATTTAATGTAAAGCATAATTTTACCCGTTTACAAGACAGTGTTTTAGGAGCCATTGTCAATGATATAAATAAGAATTATTTAAAGGTTGTTAAGCCAGATAAACTGTTAAGTATCATAAAAGCAGAGGTTAGAGGAGGTGATGAATTTTTTGCAAAAGAATTCAATGATCACATTGTACAAAATGTTAACGATTTCTATATACAGACCAAGACTAAAAGATCTTTAGATAATATCGCAATCCTGCAGCAGAAGACCGATTCTGTTAGGGCGGTAATGAATGGGGCTATCTACTCCGCTGCAGCGGCAATGGATGCTACCCCGAATCTAAATCCTACAAGACAGGTACAACGTGTGGTTCCAGCACAACGCTCCCAGTTTTCAGCCGAAACCAATAAAGATATTTTAGGTGAACTGGTGAAAAATCTTGAAATGTCTAAGATGGCAATGCGAAAAGAATACCCGCTAATTCAGGTGGTGGATAGTCCGGTATTTCCATTGGAAAAAGAAGAGTTTGGGAAAATGAAAGGTATGTTTATCGGTGGAGTTCTTTTTACACTGATGACTGCTCTATTCCTCTTGTTCAAAAGATTTTTAATAAACCATTAGCATCTTAATGAAAAAGAAGCCTTGGTTATTTGTTTCACCAATGCGAATCCGGGGTATATAAAATGAATTTTTTAATCAATTAAGAATATAAAAAGTTAAAATGAAGAAACTTCTATTTGTGTTTGGTACGAGGCCTGAAGCTATAAAAATGGCACCTCTTATTAAAAAGTTTCAAGACGAAAAGGTAGAAATTAAGGTTTGTGTAACCGCACAACATAGAGAGATGCTGGATCAGGTGTTGGATTTTTTTGAAATCACTCCTGATTTTGATTTAGATCTAATGAAACCAGGTCAGGATCTTTTTAGCTTAACAGCGGCTATAGTAACTGGTTTAAAACCAATCCTGGAAGAAGTTAAACCAGATTATGCTTTTGTTCATGGTGATACTACCACTACATTTGCAACGTCCATTGCTTGTTTCTATAGTAATGTGAAGATCTGTCATGTTGAAGCGGGATTAAGAACATATAATAAGCATTCTCCTTTTCCTGAAGAAATGAATAGGGTCCTTACGGGAAAGCTCGCGGATATTCATTTTGCTCCAACAAAAAAATCAAAATCCAATCTTTTGTTAGATCAGGTTGCAGAAGATAAAGTACTTGTAACTGGAAATACTGTTATAGATGCACTTCTTGCTGGTATTAATAAGGTTAAGAATCTTGATAATGACGCGATTTCAGCCCTGCGAGCCTTGATAATTCCTGATAAGAAAATTATTCTGGTTACCGGTCATCGAAGAGAAAATTTTGGAGATGGATTTTTAAATATCTGTAAAGCCTTAAAGGCTATAGCAGAGAATAATGCTGACGTGCAGATTATTTATCCTGTACATCTTAACCCAAATGTGCAGAAGCCTGTATTTGATTTATTGGCTGATACCCCTAATATTAACTTGATTAGTCCACTTGCTTACGAGTCATTTTTATGGCTGATGAATAGTTCTTATCTGATCATTACAGACAGCGGAGGTGTTCAGGAAGAAGCACCTTCTTTAGGTAAGCCTGTACTTGTGATGAGAGATACGACTGAACGTCCGGAAGCTGTGGAGGCAGGAACTGTATTGTTGGTAGGAACTGATGCAGATCGAATTGTTTCAGAAACGCAACGGTTGTTAGATGATAAAGATGCTTATCTCCAAATGAGTGAGTTGCATAACCCTTACGGAGATGGATCTGCATCTCAAAGAATTGTCGATTTTATTTTAAATGATATAAGAAATGAATATTAATAGAATTTGTGTTGTTGGTTTAGGGTATATAGGCTTACCTACTGCAGCTTTACTAGCTAATAGAGGTTATATGGTTTATGGTGTTGATGTTGTTCAGCGTGTTGTTGATACCATTAATAGGGGCGAAATTCATATCGTCGAACCTGAATTAGATACTTTTGTTAGATCTGCAGTGAACGGAGGAAAGTTAATAGCTGGCACTCAACCTCAGGAAGCGGATGTTTTTATTATTGCTGTGCCAACCCCTTTTCATGATAATTATGTTCCTAATATTGATTATGTAATTTCGGCAACCAAGTCAATCTCACCTTATCTTAAAGACGGTAATATTATTATTCTAGAGTCCACATCTCCAGTGGGAACTACAGATAAAATCGTAGAGACATTGGAATCAATGAATATAAATACTGACAAGCTACACATTGCTCATTGCCCTGAAAGAGTTCTTCCAGGTAAAGTGATGAAGGAACTTATTGAGAATGATAGAATTGTGGGTGGTACAAAAGAAGAATCTACAAAGCTTGTTAAGGCTTTTTATGAAAGCTTTGTATCAGGCGCAGTCTTAATTACAGATGCTAAAACAGCTGAAATGTGTAAGCTTGTGGAGAATTCTTATAGAGATACAAATATCGCATTTGCAAATGAATTGTCGATGATATGTGATAAGGCTAATATTAATGTTTGGGAGCTCATTAAATTGGCGAATAAACACCCTAGAGTTAATATTCTTCAACCAGGGGCTGGGGTAGGCGGACATTGCATTGCTGTTGATCCATGGTTTATTGTTTCAGCCTATCCTGAAGAAGCTAAAGTTATTAAACAAGCGAGATTAAGTAACGACTATAAATCAGAATGGGTTTCTGAAAAAATAAAAAATGCAGCATTACAGTTCGAATTAAAGCATCAGAGAAAGGCAAGAGTTGCTTACTTTGGTTTAGCATTTAAACCCGATATCGACGACTTAAGAGAATCTCCGGCAGTTCATATTGTGAAAAGAGCTTTAGAGACTGAAGGAGAAAAGGAAAATACTTTAGTAGTTGAACCAAATATTTCTGAGCATCCAATTTTTGATCTGGTTAATTACAAAAATGCTTATGAGAACGCTGATATAATTGCTTTTCTTGTTGCCCATAAAGAATTTAAGCAACTTGAAAATAATTCGGAAAAGATTATCCTAGACTTTTGTGGGGTAACAGCTAAAAACTAATTTAATCTAACCACTATGAGTAGCGTAAATGAATGCCGAATTATTGAACTTCCTAAGATTATTGATCCCAGAGGAAATCTTTCTTTTTTAGAGGGTAATTCACACGCCCCCTTTGAAATAAAAAGGACCTATTGGATCTATGATGTTCCTGGAGGAGAAGAAAGAGGTGGGCATAGTTATATAAACAATCAAGAATTCATTGTTGCCCTTTCTGGTAGCTTTGATATTGTTGTAGACGATGGAACTGAGAAAAAAGTATTTTCTTTAAATAGATCTTATTACGGCCTTTATGTTCCAAATGGATTGTGGAGAGGGATGGAGAATTTTTCTACAAATTCTCTCGCATTTGTAGTCGCATCGGAAGATTATGATGAAAAGGATTACATCAGAGATTATAAATATTTTCTGGAAAAAAATAAAATATGAGGACTTTAGTATACGATTGTTCAGTTTTTGAACTGCCCAGGATTATGAACCGCGCAGGAAATATTACCCCTGTTCATAATAATGTAGAAATTCCTTTTGCTGTTAAAAGAGTATTTTATTTGTATGATATACCAGGAGGTGAATCGCGGGGAGCACACGCACATAAAGAATGTCATCAGTTTTTAATTGCAGCAAGTGGGAGTTTTGAGGTGCTTTTGGATGATGGAAAAACTAAGCGTTTGGTTCAATTGAACCGTCCTTACGTTGGGTTGCATATTCCTCCTGGCATTTGGGCATCGGAGATCAATTTTTCGTCAGGCTCGATTTGTTTGGTATTCGCTTCTCACACATATAATGAAGCGGATTACCTTCGAGACTATAATGATTTTAAACAGTATATAAACACATGAAAAAAATATTAATTGCCGGTGCTGGTGGCGCTCCTTCAGAAGGAGTGATTAACTCTCTTCTAAGAAGCAAGAAGAATGAAATAATTATTGGAATGGGTAGTGAACCAACTGATTTGGTTTTATCTAATGCCCAGGAGAAATATTATATCCCTTATGCTGATAGTCCTGAGTACAAAGAAGCCTTATTGAAGTTATTGCGAGAAACAAAACCGGACTTGGTTCATTTCCAAAATGATCTGGAAATTTACCATGCTTCAATGTTAAGGGATGAAATTCATGCTTTAGGTGTAAAAACATATATGCCTTCGCATGAGGTTATTGACACTTGTGTACATAAATATAAAACCTATTTGAAGTGTAAAGAAGCCGGTGTTAAAGTTCCTGAGAATATCATGATCAACGATGAAAATGATTTAAAAAGAGCATTCTCGGAATTGGGTGATGAGAATGGTAAGATCTGGCTTAGGGCTTCGTCTATTGGCGGAGGAGGAAAAGGAGCGTTACCTACCAGTGACTATACTTTTGCTAAGGGATGGATTGAAAGGTATAATGGTTGGGGAGATTTTGTTGCCGCTGAAATGTTGACTCCAGATACAGTTACTTGGTTGTCTGTATGGAATGAAGGAGAATTAGTTGTGGCTCAAACAAGAATCAGAAAAGGTTGGACTCATGGTAACAGAACTGTTTCAGGAGTTACAGGTGTAACAAAAGTAGGGCAGACTTTTTCTGATCCTGAAGTAGATCGTATTTCAATTGAAACTGTAAAAGCTGTTTCAGATAAACCACACGGTATTTTTGGAGTGGACATGGCTTACGATAAAAATGGAGTCCCTAATCCTACAGAAATTAATATCTCTAGATTTTTTACGACTGTTTTGTTCTTTACTGAAGCTGGATTAAATTTGCCGGAAATATTTAAGGATATTGTGTTGTATAATGAGTTGCCAGATCTTCAAAAGAAAATAAACCCACTGGAAGACGGTTTGTTATGGGTTAGAGGAATGGATACCAAGCCTCGCTTAATGACCTCTGAACAATTAAAAAACGAAGTGAGGTTCTAATGATCTTATTAACCGGTGCATCTGGATTTATAGGGAAACACCTTTTGTCCTCTTTAATTGAAACTTACGGGAAAAAAAATGTACTTGCATTAACCTCCAGACCAATAGCTGGATGTAATTATCTTCTTCATAACAATTATAATTTTGACGTTGATTTTTTTAAGGTAAATGGGGTTGCGGATGCCGTGGATACGATTATCCATGCCGGAGCCTTTACTCCAAAGAATTCAAAGCAGGGTAACGATTGGAAAAATTGTAATCAGAATATTTATAATATTGAGAAGTTAATCAGTTCGTTTCTTCCGAATTTGAAGAGAATTATTTACTTAAGCACCCTTGATGTATATGGAAATGCCGATTTAATCTCCGAAGATTCAGTAATAGCACCGACGTCCTTGTACGGACATTCGAAACTTTATGGCGAAAAGCTAATCACTTCCTGGGCTGAGTCTACAGGGACGTTTGGACAAATATTGCGTATAGGTCATGTGTATGGACCTGGAGAAGAAGCTTATCAAAAAGTTATTCCAGTTACGATGAGAAAGCTATTACTAGGTGAAACTATAGAACTCTGGGGCACTGGTGCAGATCTACGTGCCTTTATTTATATAGATGATATTGTTAAAGCCATTTTGAATTCTTTAAGTTTAAGAGAAGACATTGGGGTCGTGAATTTGGTAAGTAACTATTCAATTTCCATTAAAGAGCTCATTCAGCAAATAATTGATCTCAGTGGAAAAGAAGCTGAAATCAAACTGATCCCAAAAGAAGTTGAAATCAGAAGCCTAAAATTTGACAATAGTAAGATGCTGAGATATTTACTTCCCAAAGAACATTCTTTGGCTGAGGGCTTAAAAAGTGAGTGGGATTACATGTTAAACTTAAACTAATGAATATCTTCTTTGACTTAGACGGTACGTTAATAGACTCAAAAGACAGGCTCTATTTTCTCTTTCAACATTTAGTTCCTGAATCAGCTTATACATTTGAGGAATATTGGGGGTATAAAATGAATAGGGTTAGTCATAAGGAAATACTCCTGAGTCAGTTCGGCTATTCTTTGGAGGCTTTCCTTGACTTTGAAGTGAAGTGGATGGGACTTATTGAAGCTGACAAGTGGCTTGATTTGGACCACCCATTTGATGGTATAACTGAGTATTTGACTGAACTGAGTAAAGAACATGATCTTTTTGTTGTGACTGCCAGACAATCTGAAGAGATTGCCATGAAACAGATTCAAGGATATGGATGGCAGCAAATTTTTAAAAAGGTATTTGTGACAGGGCAGAAACTAGAAAAGTATGATCTGATCATTAATGCCGTAGATGTGAAGAGTCAGGATTGGTTTATTGGTGATACAGGTAAAGATATTCAAACAGGTAAACTACTGGGAATAAATACTGCGGCAGTACTATCTGGATTTTTGGGCAGAGACATTTTGTTTGAATATCAACCAGATATAATTGTAGATAATGTAATGAGCCTTAATTTTTAATTAAATCATAAAAGAATGACTGAACTTTTATCTAACCAGAGGAGTGTTTCTTTCATACAGATTTTAAAAACAAAATTGTTGAAATGGAAGTATGGTGAAAAACTGGAAACAAATGGGCCGATTAGAATATTGGGAAATCTTCCTGTTTTTAAGATACCGGGGAACGGTAAGGTAAAGCTGGGAAGTAAAGTTGTTTTAAATTCCGACGCGAAGCATTCAAATACGGCACTTACGTTTAATTGTACTTTAGCCTGTGGCTTGAATGGAACCATTGAGATTGGTGCCAATTCTATGCTTAATGGAGTTTCTATAACGGCTTATGACCGTGTTACAATTGGAGCAAATTGTCAGATTGCCTCTTGTACCATGATATCAGACACAGACTTTCATCCGATAAATCCGGGAATTCGAATGCGTGAGTCTATGGGATATAGAATTGATCATTCGGTTGTGAATAAATCGGCCGTTACTGTAGGTAATAATGTTTGGATAGGCTGGGGATGTATTATATTAAAAGGCGTTACAATTGGTGATAACAGTATTATTGCTGCAGGTTCCGTTGTATTGAAGGATATCCCTGCTAACGTATTGGCAGCAGGAAATCCTGCCGTTGTAAAAAGAAGCCTATAAAAAGAAAATAGAATACTATAAAAATATTGAATTATGATTAAATTTTTGGATTTACAAACAATAAATCAACTTCACAGGGAAGAATTGAAGAATGCTTTTGACCGTGTATTGGACTCGGGATGGTATATCATGGGGGCTGAGCTAAAGAAATTTGAAGCCGATTTTGCAGCCTATTGCGGGGTAAAACATGCTATCGGTGTAGCTAATGGTTTAGATGCCTTGATTTTAATTATAAGAGCGTACAAGGAATTAGGCTTGTTTAAGGATGGAGATGAAATCCTCGTTCCGTCAAATACTTATATCGCCAGTATATTGGCTGTTTCTGCTAATCAACTTGTTCCTGTTTTAGTTGAACCGGATTTAGATTCTTATAATATCGACCCTTCCTTATTAGAAGCCAAAATAACGGAAAAGACAAAAGCAATACTACCTGTTCATTTGTATGGTCAGTTATGTGATATGTCAGCCATAAATGCGATTGCGAAAAAACATAACCTAAAAGTAATTGAAGATTGTGCACAAGCTCATGGAGCGAAAAAAGACGGACTCACTGCGGGAAATATTGGCGATGCAGCTGGATTTAGTTTCTACCCCGGTAAAAACCTTGGTGCATTGGGTGATGCGGGCGCAATTACAACCAACGACGATGAACTAGCTGTTGCAATTAAAGCGTTGTTAAACTATGGTTCTCACGTAAAATACCAAAACATATATAAGGGAGTAAATAGTCGTTTGGATGAGTTGCAAGCGGCTTTATTGGGGGTTAAATTAAAAACACTTGATATGGAGACCTCTGTTAAACGTACAATCGTGAACAGGTATCTGACTGAAGTTAATAATCCTAAGATTCAGTTGCCAAAGGTTAGGGAGCAAGAGGCACATGTTTGGCATTTATTCGTTGTCAGAACGAATGACAGAGAGGCACTTCAACATTATCTTACAAAAAACGAGATTCAAACTGTTATACATTATCCAATACCCCCTCATAAGCAAACTGCCTATAAGGAATGGGCTGAGTTAAGTCTTCCTATTTCTGAAAAAATTCATAATGAAGTTTTGAGTTTACCTTTGAGTGCTGTTATGAAAGAGCACGAAGTGAGTCGGGTAATTGAAGTGTTAAATGCGTATTAAACTTTTGCTTTGAAATTAGTAAAGACAACCTTTTTTTCAGCAATAATCACTTTTATACGTATTGCTTCTGGCTTTACTGCGAGTAAAGTCGTTGCAATCTTTACCGGTCCATCCGGAGTGGCATTAATAGGCGCATTTGCAAATTTTATAACTATTGTACTGACATTTGCTAACGGAGCCATTAATACTGGTGTAATTAAGTATACAGCCGAATTTGATGGTGATGAAGCCAAACTTAAAAGATTATTTAGTACATCTTTTAAAATAAGTATATACTGTTCTTTAATAGTGGGACTAATTTTACTGATTCTCGCGCCTTATTGTTCTGCTTGGATATTTGCGAGTGATCTTTATTCAAATGCAATTCATGTATTAGGTTTGACAATAATACTATATTCATTAAACTCTTTGCTGATTTCCATCTTAAATGGGAAAAAAGAGATTAAAGTCTATACGATTGTGAATACAGCCGGGAGTTTAATTGGTTTGTTATTCACCGTGATTTTAGTGTATTTTTATAAGATAAATGGAGCATTATATGCGCTCGTATTGGCTCAATCCATTGTGTTTTTTGTTACATTAATTCTAATCATTAAAAGACCATGGTTTTCCTGGAACTATTTTAATGGCAAATTTGATAGGGTAATAGGAAAACAATTGGGAAGCTATAGCCTGATGGCAGTGGTTACCGCATTGACAGCTCCAGTTTCACAAATTGTCTTGCGTAATATGGTTATTAGTAAGGTTGGGATAAATGAAGCAGGATACTGGCAAGGCATGATGAGGGTGTCGGATGGATATTTGTTGATCATAACTACTTCTCTGGCCACATATTATTTACCAAAATTGTCTTCTTTAAAAACGAACTTGGAATTACGTAAGGAGATTCTTTCTGTATATAAGATAGTGCTGCCTGTGGTATTGCTGGGCTGTATGTTAATCTTTTTTCTTAGATTTTTTATAATAAAATTGCTCTACACAGATGGGTTTCTTGCTATGGAGAATTTGTTTCTATGGCAATTGGCAGGCGACTTTTTTAAAATCGCATCCTGGATACTTGCTTATCTTATGTTAGCAAAAGCAATGACCAAAATGTATATAATTTGCGAAATTGGATTTAGTGTACTTTATGTAGTTCTGGGGTATGTTCTTGTTGACCACTTTCATTTAAAAGGAATTACAATCGCATTTGCATTGAATTATTTTATTTTTCTAATGATAATGATTTTCACCTTTAGGCGGATTTTATTTAAAACAACTAGTAGTTAATGATAGAGAACGAAAGCCATAATATTACGTCGATCACCTTTTTATACCCGAGCAGGCGGGTAGGAGGGGCTCAAATGTTATTTATAAGATTGGCAGACGAGCTTTCTAGATACGAGGACATCTCAGTCAATGTCGTTGATTTTGAGGATGGGTACTTAAGATCACAACTACAATCTAATAGTAGAATTAATATTTTAAACTTTAAAAATGCTTCTGTAAGAATAGGTTTTAAAACGATTCTTATTACACCTCTTTCCAATCTATCTGATATCAATAATCTGGTAAAAGGGAATAAGGATCATTTAAATATTCTATTTTGGTGCATACAGCCGTATAATTTGCAGTTTGCCCTTTATTATAATGGAAGAAAATTTTTTGGAAAGAAAGAGCAGGTGAAAAAAATTGTTGAGCACCTATCAAATGATGGCAATATCATTTACATGGATGAAGCTAATTTTTTAGGAGTTCAGGAAGAGTTAAAGACAGCTCTAAAACCACATTATATCCCGATCCCTTTAGACCTTAAAGTTGAGACTATTGAAAGAAAAAAGATTGAGAATGGAATGCTAAACATAGGTTGGCTCGGACGAATCTCATATGATAAAGTTAATTCAATAATCAAAGTTATAGATGAGATTAAATCTTCATCTTCTCAGGAAAAGATCGTTTTTCATATTATTGGTGATGGAGAAAAAAAGGCTGATCTACTAGCCTATCTTAAGGAATCTCAAATCCCGTATTTCTTAACGGGAACTTTGCTTGCTGATGAATTGAATAAATATATTGATGAACATATTGATCTGGCGGTCTCTATGGGAACTTCATGTATGGAATTTGCTGCTAGAAAGATTCCTGTATTTATCATAGATTACTCATTTCATCCAATGCCAGATAAAATTAAATACAATTGGCTTTTTGAAACTCAAAATTATACATTGGGTAGTAATATAGAGTCTGCGACTAATCGTAATCATTCTTTTGAGGAGTTATTGGATCAATATACTGTTGATAAAAATCTGGGACAAAAATGTTATAATTATGTCTCTCAGAATCATGACATTAAGGAAGTCGCATTAAAATTGATTAAACATTGCCGAGGGTTAAAACAAATCGATCCTTACAAATTTGCTAATATTCAGAGGATACTTAATCCTTTGATCTATCGCTTTTTCTATGTTCTATATAGGAAAATTAGGGATTTTTAATATATAATAACTTGAATATCAATTGTTTTTTTAATAAAATATAAAGAATATGGAAAGATTGAACTTATGCTTTAGGATTACCATTACAAGTCTTGTATTCTTTCTTGTGCCCCTGCTATGTTCTGCTCAGGGAAATAACATATATGTGAGTAGTTTTGGCGCTAAAGGAGATGGAAAAACAGATGATACCCGGGCAATTAACGCTGCAGTATTAAGTGCTGCTAAAAATAGCGCTAAATTATATTTTGAGAAGAATAAAACATATCTGGTAGATACTGTTTCTTTAGTTGGAACGAAAGCTACACCCTTTCAGAAGCTGGAGATTATCGGGAATAATGCCAATATCAAGTGTATCAACAGAGGGAGTAATAATGTATTTAAATTCTTTTTTGTGAATGGGTTAAGCATTAGCAACCTTAACATCTCGGGAAATAAAGCTCAAAAAAAGGATGGAAACGGTCTGGCTGTATATTACTCTAAAGATTTAAGGATCGTAAATTGTAAAATACAAGATTGTAAGTTTAGTGGGATACTGATTGCATGGGTAAAATCAGCTAATGTTAGTAAAAATCTTATTTTTAATAACGGGGATGGGACATTGCCAAGTGATGGGGTTTCGGTTCATTCTCTTTACCAGGGAAATATTAGCAGCAATGTAATTTATAATAATAATCCGCTTGATACACAAGATGGAGATGGAATTCAAATTGGAAGTATTAAATATGGTATAACGGGATATTATGATGTTAAATCGATACAGAAAATAGAGATTAACAATAATATATGCTATTTACATGGAAGAAGGGGAATTAAAATTCAACGGTCCAATGTCGTTGCGGAGAATAATTTTTTATCAGATAATGCTATTGGTGTGTCCATTGTAAACGGTCTGGATTTAATTAACAATATACAGGTCAAATCAAATGTCATTCAAAAAAGCTATAAAGGGATAACATTGGATGGGGGAGGAAAACAAAATATTTCTGATGTGAATATATCCGATAACTATTTGTTGGGGTCCATCATGACCGATCGGATTTTGCTTCAGGATGCATCTGGAATTAAGATTGCAAGAAACACTTTTGATAGGCATAGGATAAAAGTGTTTGATGCAAAAAAGAAGATGGTGAATTATTCAAATATCCTTGTGTCTAAGAATGTACAAGATGTCGATTCATCACAAAGTAGGTTGGTTGATCTGAATGGTAGCGTGTCTATCTTGGCTACGAAATTGCCATCAGTAGGATTAAATAAGATAGAGAATGATGCTGTATTAAGAAATATCATTGCTAAAACAACAAATTATAAAGCCCCTATTAATGGTGATGTATTTTGTGTGTTTAATAATGCCATTGTAAATAGGGCTAAAGTTGTAGTTTCTTATAAAGGGACATCAACACCTTATATTCTAGATAAGAATAAAATTTTGGTTATTTATTCATTTGAAAATAAACTGTTCAGTTTCCGTTATTAATAAAAAAGAAGGACTATTTTTTTGGTTTCCATGATATAGAAGAAAGAATAGTCAAATCAAGAATATACATTTAAAGAAGCAAGAATATACATTTAAAGAAGAATATAAATTAGAAATAAATGAAGTTTGATAAAATTAATAATTTTGGTTTAATTAGGTTACTTGCTGCATTACAAGTTTTATTTTGTCATTCTATTGAGCATTTGGAGTTAAAAGACAATCAAATATTTTCTTTTATTGGAGAGAAATTCATTTATTATTTTCCAGGGGTTCCTATTTTCTTTACAGTAAGTGGTTTTTTAATCTTTGCTTCATTTGAGAAAAATCATAAGGCTGTAAAAGAATATTTTTTTAATCGTGTAGTGAGGTTGTATCCAGCCTTATGGGTCTGCTTACTGATTACAATCTTTTTATTGCTGGAAGCTTATTCAGGGAATATTAAGGATCTTGTTTTGTCTAGAACGTTTTATTTATGGATTTTGGAACAATTAACTTTTTTTCAATTTCACACTCCCGATTTATTAAGATTTTGGGGAGTTGGTACACCAAATGGTAGTCTTTGGACTATTGCTGTCGAAGTTCAGTTTTATTGCTTAGTTCCTCTTTTGTATTATTTTTTAGCAAAAGCAAATATTAAAAGAACGATTTTAATATGCGGTATATTTGTTATATCAATATTCTGTAATTACTATTTTGGAATACTTAATCACGAATCATTGATACATAAGCTAGCCACTGTTTCTATTTTTCCTTATTTATATTGTTTTATGTTTGGTGTAGTGGCTTATTTGAAATGGGAAAAGATTAAAACATATTTTGTTGGGAAATTTATTATTTGGTTAATAATATATTTGATATATATAAATTTTGCGGGTAATTTTTTAAATATACAGTTGGTGTCCTATTTCATTAGCAGTCCTTTTCATATAATAACAAATGTTTTATTGTCGTGCTTAACCTTATCTGCTGTTTTTTCATATCCGAAATTGAGTAATTCCTTTATAAAAGAAAATGACTTATCATATGGTATTTACATCTATCATATGCTTGTAATTAACGTATTTGTGCAAAATAGATTCATTAAAGAACCTTATTATGTAGTATTCGTATTTTTAATTGTAATGAGTCTGGCAATGTTATCTTGGAAGTTTGTTGAGCAGCCGATTCTGAAGTTAAAGAAGAAATCAATATCAAAATTATAACTAGTTAGTGGATGAAATGTTTAATGTGCAATTTGGAATTTAAAGGGAATGTATTATGATAAAAAGGGATTCCATTTTTAATCATTTATTTTCTTTTATCATTTTATTTCCGGTAATTTTTTCATTTGTTTTTAAAATGATTGGTTTGCCGCTTCCTAGTTACTTATTTATTATCGTAGTTTCATTATGTGCAATTCCGCTAATCGCAAATAATATTTTAACAGTTTCTAAGAGTTGGACAAAACTAACTTTTTACATCTTGTTTGTTTGGATTTTAGCGAGTATAAGCTATACTCCATCGGTAATAGCTTCCGAACAAAAGTTTATAATAATTATATATAATACCCTTCTCCCAATATTAATAGTCGAGTTATTTTTTCTGTTTTCTAAGGATAAAGTTGTTGACCTTCCTGCCGTTGAATCGATTCTTTTAAAGTATGCCTTTGTTTTACTTTGGTTTATCTTTGTAGCCTATATCCTGTTCAGCAAAGCTGATGGAAATCGCTACACCATCCCCGGAATAGATAACGCAATCTGGTTTTCCAGGTATGTGGGCATGCTACTGTTGATCATATTATGCTGTGCAAAAATTAGAATGAATAACCTTTTATTGTATGTTGTTTCAATTTTTATCGCCTTAGTGCTGTTATTTGGTGGTGGATCCAGAGGTCCGGCTCTCTCTGTGGTGATAGTTTTTTTTATCAAGCAGAGTTACCTGATTTCCAAAAGACAACTTTTCTTACTATTAGCAGGTATTGCTTGTATTATTGTAATAGGATTTGTGTTTATCGGTGGTTATATGTTTGAAACTAATTTTTATTCTTTGTATGCACGATTGAACCTTTTTGAACTTTTTTTTGATGTCGATTTTGATTACCTGAAAGGCGCCGGTATCGGTTCATATTCTTTATTTTTCTTTGGAGAGGATGTGATGTATTATCCACATAATGTTTTTTTAGAGCTTCTCTTTGAAAATGGATTAATAGGCGTATTCTTGTTTTGTTTGGTATTGTTTTTGTTTTTAAAATCTTTTAAGCCCAATATTATAAATTTCCTGTGTATTTACTTCTTTCTGGCTAGCCTTGTAAGTGGTGACATACCAGGTAACAATAACCTTTTTATTCTTTTATTTATTTCTGTATATGCCAATAAAAATACCTTATCAAAAGATGAAGATCACATCAATAAAAATCAAATTGCCTTAAAAAATGGATAAACGACCAAATAAAAAGGCACTTTTTATATTACATGAAGGAATAGGTTCTACAATTTTCAATTCTCAGGTAATTGAACATGCAAGAGGCATGAAAAAGTTTGGATTGGACTTTGATATTCTTGCATATGACACTTTCGCCAAAACCTGGGATCTTTCTAATAAAAATCTTTCAAAATTTAAAAATACAGATCCTGATATCAAAATCATGTTGAAAAAGGCTATGAATATCTATTATCCTTTTTCTTCCATTTATAATCTTTGCCTTTTGGTGGCATTTTTCATCAAAAACAAAGATCATTATTCATTTATTCAGGGCAGAGCTGATTACACAACATTCTTATGTCTATTAACTAAGCCTTTTCACGGCTTACCTGTTTATTGGGACTGCAGAGGAGATGCGGTATCTGAGTTGGAAGATAGTTTGTCAAGAAAAAAAGTACTGATTAGATTTATTGGAAACATATATTTGTTGGGTTTTAATCGCATAGTGGCTTACTTTAACTGCAAAATGTCTGACGGAGCCATATTTGTGAGTAGAGCCCTATCGGCGATTTTTCTGAAAAAGTTAAAAACAAAATGTTATGAAATTATCCCCTGCCCTGTTTCAGAGGAGAAGTTTTTCTTTGATAGAGAGCTCCGCCGGACAATGAGGGAAAAGCTAAATATCGCAGTGCATAAATCTGTATATTTATATTCAGGAAGCATGGTTGCTTATCAATCTCTTCAACAACAATACGAGCAATATGAGGCTATACTCAAGAATCCAGACAATATGGTTGTTATTGCCACTTCCCAACCGGATGTTGCCCACGAATTTTTTAAATCTTTGAAGTCAGATCAATTGATCATTACCAGTGTGAGTTTCTCAGAAATGAATGCTTACTATAATCTCTCTGATTTTGCTTTTTTAATGAGAGATAAGAAGCAATTGAACTATGTGGCATCTCCCACCAAATTTGGAGAGTATTGCCTGACTGGCCTTCCTGTTATCATGAATGAAACAGTGGATCAGGCTTATACCGTTTCAAAAGAACTGAATAATTATGTTTCATACCTAAACATTACTTCTGAAAAATTTAATGATCAGAAACGAGCTGACATTTCGGTTAAGGCAAGAGATTTTTATTCAAGAAAAGTCCTGAACCTGAGCTATGTTAGGCTTTATGAAGCAAATTTGAATTGAGAGATTTAAGATAGGCTCATTCTAAAAAGCAGAAAAAGAGAGGTGTAAATTAAATTGTTAATTTTGCCGGATAACCTGTCAGATTGATTTTGACATACTAAATTTTGATAAAAGAAATAAAAATGAAAATCGCATTTATTTGTGTTAATTACAATAACGTCAAGTTCACAAAAGAGTACATTGATAATGTGTTGAAGGTAAAGGGTACTCATAAGGTGACTATTATCGTGGTTGACAATGCTTCAAATCAATCCGATATCGATCAGTTAAACGAGATACGTCATGATGAACTTGTTCTAATAAAAAGCGACACTAACGTAGGGTATTTCAAAGGATTAAATCTTGGTATTAACGCAATTCAAGCGGCAGATTTTGATTTTATTTTAATTGGGAATAACGATTTAACTTTTGATGAGTCATTTTTGACAAACCTTGAAAATAAGATTGTAAAAGAAAATGTATTGGTAATCGCTCCCAATATTATCCGTTTAGATGGTATCCATCAGAACCCTCATATCCCAAATCGATTTTCGAGAATTGCACGGATTTACAGACGCATTTATTACATTAACTATTTCTTCGGGAATATCATGCAGTTCATGTATAATACAATAAGAGAACAGGTAAAGCCTGTTGACAGGGTTGGACATGAAAATGAACAGCCTATTATTATGGGATACGGAGCTTGCTATATATTGACGGAGAATTTTTTCAAGCATTTTAAAGAATTGGATGCACCTATTTTTTTAATGGGGGAGGAATGTATTATAGGGAATCAGGTTTTAAGTGTAGATGGGATAACATTATATCGTCCGGATTTGATTGTTAATCATCATGATCATGCTTCCATAGGAAAGATAAGCAATAGGAAGTTATATGAATTTTCAAGGGCATCTTATTTTTACTACCTAAAAAACTTAAAGCATGTGCAGTAAATGGATTAATGTTGATGGGGTATTTAATTTAAAATTTTTTAAGAATAATTAATAAACACATTGTATGTTTCAACATAAAGTATTACTAATTACTGGCGGTACAGGCTCTTTTGGAAATGCTGTATTGAACAGATTTTTGAACTCTGACCATTTTAAGGAAATTCGTATTTTCAGCAGGGATGAAAAGAAACAAGATGATATGAGAAATCAGCTTAATAATGAGAAGTTGAAATTCTATATCGGTGATGTCCGGGATTATAATAGTATCGAAAGAGCAATGCATGGAGTAGACTATGTCTTTCATGCAGCAGCATTGAAACAAGTCCCTTCTTGTGAATTTTTCCCTTTAGAGGCAACAAAAACAAACGTGTTTGGAACTCAGAATGTGATTGATGCGGCTGTTGTAAACAACGTCTCAAAAGTGATTTGTTTAAGTACGGACAAAGCGGCTTACCCTATCAATGCAATGGGTATTTCGAAAGCGCTAATGGAGAAAGTGGCGATTGCAGCATCACGTAACATTATTGACAATAAGACCATCGTTTGTCTGACGCGTTATGGAAATGTAATGGCCTCCAGAGGATCCGTAATTCCATTATTTCTAAAACAGATTAAAGAGGGGAAAACGCTTACCATTACTGATCCGAAAATGACCAGATTTTTAATGTCATTAGAAGAAGCTGTGGAATTGGTATTGTTTGCTTTTGAGCACGGTAATCAAGGAGACTTATTTGTGAATAAGGCACCAGCTGGTACCATCGGTGATCTTGCTCAGGCTCTCAAGGAGCTTTGCGAGGCAGACAATAAAATTAATATCATCGGTACCAGACATGGGGAGAAATTATATGAGACCCTATGTACCCGTGAAGAGATGACCAAGGCTCAGGATATGGGTGAGTTTTACAGGATACCTGCTGATAACCGAAACTTGAATTATAATCAATTCTTCACAGAAGGGGAGACGGATATTTCTAATGTAGAAGACTACCATTCTCATAATACAAAGCAATTAGGCGTAGAAGGAATGAAAAAATTGTTGTCCAACCTTCCATTAATAAAAAAAGAAGTTTTTGGTGATTTGGATACTATCCAGTATCCCGGATAATATAGATTATGGTAGCAGAACCTATATTTATCTCTGGTGGGAAACATGTTGACGAAAGAGGCTCACTCTCTTTCGTTAATGATTTTTGTCTGGATGAAGTGAAAAGGTTGTATATAATTGAGCATCCGACTGTGGATATTGTAAGGGCATGGCAAGGACACAAAAAGGAACAGAAATGGTTTTTAGTCACGGCTGGAAGTTTTACTATTTTTGTTGTGCAACCTGATAACTGGGAAAAGCCTGCGGATCTTCTGGAGACTAAGAAATTTGTATTATCTGAAAATTCAATGGGGGTTTTGCATGTTCCGGGAGGACATGCTACTGGCTTAAAAGCCCTGATGCCTGATTCCAAAATGATCGTGTACTCTGATTTTACTGTAGAACAATCCTCTTTGGACTCTTATCGTTTTGATAAAGCGCTTTGGTGTGACTGGAATAAAATATAATTTATGTTAAAAATAGGAGTAACCGGACAAGCTGGCTTTATTGGACAGCATTTGTATAATACTATTGGGCTTTTTCCTGAAGAATTTGAAAGAGTCGAGTATAGACGTGAATTTTTCGAAGACGAGAATCTGCTTAATGATTTTGTATCTAAATGTGACGTCATCATTCATCTTGCAGCGATGAACAGACATCATGATGCCCAAAAGATATACGATAACAACATAGCTCTGATAAATAAACTGGTGGCAGCCTTGGAAGCCACTGATAGTGTTGCGCATGTGTTATTTTCGTCTTCTTCTCAGGAAGAACGAGATAACTTATATGGGAAAAGCAAAAAGGAAGGAAGACAGCTGCTTGCTCAATGGGCAGAAAAATCAAAAGGTAAATTTACAGGATTGATAATTCCTAATGTGTTTGGGCCTTTCGGACATCCTAATTACAATTCTTTTATTGCGACTTTCAGTCATCAGATTTGTCATAATGAAGCCCCTAAAATTGAAGTAGATGGAGAAGTTGGACTTATCTACGTGGGGGATCTAGTGAAATTAATGATCTCAGAAATCAGAAACTCTTCTGCCGTTGATTTGATTAATATCTCTGCCACAGATCAGAAAAAAGTATCGGAAATACTTGGCCTTTTACAAGGATATAAAACCCAATATGTCGAGCAAGGTATGATCCCGGAATTAAACAGTCAGTTTGAACTGAACCTATTTAACACATTTAGGTGTTACATGAATATTAGGGAATACTTCCCTGTGAAGTTTGTTAAACATGCAGACCCAAGAGGTACTTTTGTTGAAGTGATCCGTTTAAATGTCGGAGGGCAGGTCTCTTTTTCTACCACTGTTCCAGGAATCACAAGAGGCAATCATTACCATACACGTAAAATTGAACGTTTTGCCGTGATTAAGGGTAAGGCATTGATTCAATTGAGAAAAATCGGTACGGAAGAGGTGTTGGATTTTTACTTGGATGGAATGGAACCGGCATATGTTGATATGCCTATTTGGTATACACATAATATAAAAAATATAGGAGAGGAAGAATTGTATACTAACTTCTGGATTAACGAATTTTTTGATCCGAATGATCCGGATACCTATTTTGAAAATGTTTAATTTAATTACCATAGATATTAGTAAATCATAAAAGATGAAATCGAAACTTAAAGTGATGACAGTGGTGGGCACAAGGCCTGAGATTATAAGATTGGCCAGAGTCATGGCAGCTCTTGATGCTTCTGAGGCTATCGAACATATCATCGTTCACACTGGACAAAATTATGATTACGAATTAAATCAGATTTTCTTTGATGATTTAGCTATACGCAAGCCGGACCATTTTCTGAATGCTGCCGGATCTTCTGCAGTTGAAACTATAGGACAAATACTAATAAAAATAGATCCTCTACTGGTTAGTGAAAATCCGGATGCTTTTCTGGTTCTGGGAGACACGAACAGTTGTCTATGTGCGATACCGGCTAAAAAGCGTCACATTCCTATTTTTCATATGGAAGCCGGGAATCGTTGTTTTGATCAACGTGTGCCAGAGGAGACCAATAGGAAAATTGTAGATCACATCTCAGATATCAATTTAACATATAGCGACATCGCGAGGGAATACCTTTTGAGAGAAGGATTGCCTGCAGATAGAATCATTAAAACAGGTTCACCGATGTTTGAGGTTTTAAATCACTATCTACCTGATATAGAAAAATCGGAAGTATTAAGCCGATTAAATTTAGAAGAGAATAAGTATTTTGTTGTTTCATCACATCGTGAAGAAAATATAAATAGTGATAAAAATTTCAGAGGTTTAATGGATAGTTTAAATCTTATTGCGGAGAAATTTGGCTATCCGATTATCGTAAGTACCCATCCTCGTACCCGCAACATGATCGAGGCAAAAAATATCAAAATGCGTCCTGAAATTCAATTTTTAAAACCTTTGGGCTTTAATGATTACAATGCTTTACAAATGAAATCGTATGCAGTGTTATCTGATAGCGGGACCATTTCAGAAGAGTCCTCCATCTTAAACTTCCCAGCTTTAAATATAAGGGATGCCCACGAACGTCCAGAGGCGATGGAAGAAGCGTCAGTGATGATGGTCGGAATGAATCCTGAAAGGATTATGCAGGGATTAACTCAGCTGCAGTATCAAAAAAGGGGAACTGAACGGAATTTCCGAAGAGTTGCTGATTATTCCATGCCAAACGTCTCAGATAAGATGGTCAAAATTATTATTAGCTATGTTGACTATATAAAAAGAGTCGTTTGGTCGGAATCCAATAATTAATAATGGCAAAAAAAATCCTAATACATAGTATAGTTTTTAGCCCGGATGGTGTTTCGACGGCTTATCTGTATAATGACATTGCTTTAAATTTTGCGAACAGCGGATATGAAGTGGTTGTGTTAAGTACTACACCTCACTACAATGTATTGAAGGAAGAGTTAGAAAAACAACCACTTAAGGCAAAATGCTGGGGACTGTATTACGAAAGTAAATTCCATAATATTCGTGTTATTCATGTTCCTCAAAAGAAGTTTAAAAGCTCCATTTTAAGAGTTATTGGCTTTTTGTATTGGCATTTACTGTCTTTAATTCTGGGTTTGGCAGAAAAGGGAGTTTCCTTAATCTTGTCACCCTCACCTCCCTTAACTATAGGGTTGATAAATATTATCATTGGTAAAATTAAAGGATGCAAGGTTATTTATAACGTCCAGGAAATCTATCCTGATTTTTTAATTAATCAGGGAGGACTGAAGTTCAAACCTGTTGTCAATTTTCTTAAGTCAATGGAGTGCTTTGTCTATAATAGATCAAATGCAGTCACAACCATAGATTCAATTTTTTACGATACCATTCGTCCAAGATTTAAAGATGCTGCAAAGTTGCATGTGATTCCTAATTTTGTGGATACCGAGCTGTTTCGGCCGATTCCTGGAGAACAATTAAATCTGGATAGGAGATTGTTCCCTGAAAAAGATAGTATTTTAAAAGTGATGTATGCGGGAAATATAGGACATGCACAGGATTGGAAACCTTTACTTGAGGTAGCAAAGAGACTAATTGATCAAAAAATAGAATTTTGGGTAATTGGCGAAGGTGTCATGAAAGAATATCTTGAAAACGAAGTCAGAATAAATAACTTAAAAAATGTTCACCTTATTCCTTACCAGGCAAGGGAGCAAATGCCGAGTCTGATTGCTTATGCGGATGCTCATTTCATATTTATGTCACCCGAAATGGAAGGACAGGGTTTTCCTTCAAAAGTATATACTATTATGGCATGTGCAAAACCATTAGTCGTCATATCTGGTAGGAATACACCAATTTATAATTTTTTGAACCCGGCTAATTGCGCCTTTTTAATTGATGGAGGTAGTTTTGAGGAAAAATGCCAGTTGTTAGTTGATTTCTTACAAGAGGCGGCGAGCAATAAAGCTCATCTGGAAAACTTGGGTGAAAATGGTTATAAATTAATTGAAAAGGAATATTCTAAAAGAGCTGTGACTCAGCAGTACATCAATTTGGCCAATCAAATTTTAGAAAGGTAACTATGAAAAATGTTCGTATCACCGGGAGTAGTGGTTTTGTTGGACAAAATCTTATCCCCTATTTAAAGGATAAAGGATTGACAATACAACCGGTCCTCCGGAAAGAATTGGAGAACATACAAGTTGATAGTTTGAAAGATTCGGATGTTATTGTACATCTGGCAGGAAAAGCACATGATCTTAAGCAGTCTTCAAATCCTCAGGAATATTATAGTGTAAATTATGAACTTACTAAAAAATTATTTGACGTCTTCCTGCAATCACATGCTTCGAAATTTATATTTATTAGCAGCGTGAAATCCGCTGCGGACTCTGTTGATGGTATTCTAAGTGAAAGTGATAAGCCTAATCCCCAGACAGATTACGGGAAATCGAAACTGATGGCGGAAAAATATATTGAACAGCAAGTTCTTCCTGAAGGAAAATCTTATATCATTCTTCGGCCTTGCATGATTCACGGTCCTGGGAACAAGGGAAACTTAAATCTTCTTTATCAGTTTGTAAAAAAAGGTATTCCTTATCCTTTGGCGGCCTTTAAAAATAAGCGATCTTTTCTGAGCATCGAAAATCTATGTTTTGTTATTGAACGTATCATTGAAAAAGAATCCATTCCATCCGGAATATATAATGTTGCTGATGACGAGGCCTTATCTACCAACGAAGTGGTGAGGATTCTTGGCAATTCATTAGGAAAAAAGGCTAAACTTTGCAGTATTCCAATTGGGCTGGTTCGGTTAGCTGCAGGAATTGGCAGCTGGCTGCATTTACCTTTGACCAATGAAAGGTTGTATAAGATGACTGAAAGTTATGTCGTAAGTAATCATAAGATAAAAGAGGGGCTAAATGCACTATTGCCAGTGCCCTCAAGAGAAGGATTAAGAACAACAGCAGACTCTTTTAAAGAACTAAAATAATAGGTTCTATTTAAATAATAATACTGTAATAAGATACTATGAAAAAGAAAATATTGGTAACGGGGGGGGCTGGATTTATTGGCTCGCATGTGGTTCGTCGCTTTGTGAACAATTATCCGGAATATGAGATTCTGAATCTCGATAAGTTAACTTATGCAGGGAATCTGGCCAATTTAACTGATATTGAGCATAAACCTAATTATCGTTTTGTAAAAGCAGACATTACCGATGCCGCTGCGATGGTTGAAATTTTTAGAGTCGAAAACTTTGATGCGGTGATTCATTTAGCAGCGGAATCGCATGTTGATAGATCTATCTCTGATCCTACGGCTTTTGTGATGACGAATGTTATCGGGACTGTAAATCTATTAAATGCAGCAAGGGAATACTGGAAGGGTGCTTATGATCAGAAGCGATTCTACCATGTTTCCACAGATGAGGTATATGGTGCCCTGGATGAAACAGGTATGTTTACTGAGTCCACTGCTTATGATCCACATAGTCCATATTCGGCATCAAAAGCATCTTCAGATCATTTTGTAAGTGCTTATCACGATACTTACGGATTAGATGTGGTAATATCTAACTGTTCAAATAATTATGGGTCTCACCATTTTCCTGAAAAGTTGATTCCTTTGGCAATTAACAACATCAAAAATAACCAAGCTGTTCCAGTATATGGAAAGGGGGAAAATGTGCGCGATTGGCTTTGGGTAGAAGATCATGCCAGGGCAATCGATGTGATTTTCCATGAGGCAAAAACGGGTGAGACTTATAATATAGGTGGACATAATGAGTGGAAGAATATTGATTTGATCCATTTATTATGTAAAATCATGGATAAAAAGTTAGGACGTGAAATGGGTACTTCTGCTCAACTTATCACTTTTGTAACAGATAGGGCGGGGCATGATTTGCGTTATGCTATCGACTCGTCGAAATTGCAAAATAAATTGAATTGGGTTCCAAGCCTTCAATTTGAAGAGGGTTTGGAAAAAACAGTAGATTGGTACCTGGAAAATGAAGAATGGTTAAGGAATGTAACCTCTGGAAATTATCAGACTTATTACAATAAACAGTATAGCAGTAACTAATGGAAATACAAGAGACAGCTTTAGAGGGATGTTTGATCATTAAACCTCGGCTATTTGAGGATAATAGAGGCTATTTTTATGAGAGCTTTAACTCTGCAACTTTTGAAAGAGTGACAGGAATGTCTGCTGATTTTGTGCAGGATAACCAAAGTTACTCTGTTTACGGAGTAATTAGAGCACTACATGCCCAGTCTGGTGAGCATGCCCAGGCTAAACTGGTAAGAGTTTTACAAGGTGAGGTATTGGATGTGGTCGTCGACATTAGACCAGATTCAAAAACGTATGGTCAGCATTTGGCTGTACGTTTAAGTGCTGAAAATAAACTGCAACTATATATTCCGAGAGGATTTTTACATGGATTTGCCGTACTGAGTGAAACTGCAGAGTTCTTTTATAAATGTGATAATTTTTATAATAAAGACTCGGAACAAGGATTTCATTTGGCTTCTCCTGATTTGGAAATTGATTGGCTAATTGAGGAAGATAAGCGGGTAATAGCTGAGAAAGATTTGTCATTACCTTTTTTTTCTACAACATTAGTATGAAGAAAATATTAGTTTTTGGTGGTCTTGGACAATTGGGGCAATGCATAGATAAGATCAGTAGCAGAAGAGGGTATAATTCTATTTTATTTTTGGATGAAATAGAAGGAAATATTTTAGATGTTGATTGTCTGTCAGCATTGTTCGCTAAAGAGAATCCCGATTTTGTAATCAATTGTGCAGCTTATACAGCAGTGGATAAAGCTGAAGACGATATGGATTTGTGTGAACAGATCAATAAAGCTGGTGCGGGAAATCTGGCTAGGTTTTGCAAGGAGTTTAAGGCCAAACTGCTGCATGTTTCTACAGACTTTGTTTTCGAAGGAAACTTACCGAAGTTACTTAATGAAGAAGATATAACCAACCCAATTAACGTTTACGGAAAAACTAAACTGGAAGGAGAGCTGGAAGTTTCTAAGCTTTTTGACCAGTATTTTATATTAAGAACCAGTTGGCTTTATTCAGAGTTCGCAAATAATTTTGTGAAAACCATGCGTAAATTGGGTAGGGAAAGAGACCAGTTAGGAGTAATTGTAGATCAGGTTGGAACGCCAACTTACGCAATTGATTTAGCTGAAGCTATTTTAGATATTATAGAATCTGAAAACCTGGCTTATGGTACCTATCATTATAGCAACGAAGGGGTCACATCTTGGTACGACTTTGCAAAGGCAATTTTTGATATTAGTGAAATTACCGTGGAGCTTAATCCAATACCAAGTTCGGCATATCCTACAAAAGCGGTTCGGCCAGCATTTTCTGTTATGGATAAGGCGAAAATTAAAAAGACATTTGACTTGGAAATTCCTAATTGGAGAGATAGCCTGGTTAAATGTATACAGGAATTAAATCTAATGGAAAATAAATAATGAAAGGAATAATTTTAGCAGGAGGAAGTGGCACAAGGTTGCATCCTTTGACACTGGTGATGAGTAAGCAAATGATGCCGGTTTATGATAAGCCAATGATCTATTATCCATTGTCAACCTTAATGCTGGCTGGTATTAAAGAAATTTTAATTATCTCTACTCCACATGATCTTCCTAACTTTGAGCGATTGCTGGGGGATGGGAGTAACTTGGGATGTAAATTTTCTTATGCCGTACAGCATGAACCGAATGGCCTTGCCCAGGCTTTTGTAATTGGTGCTGATTTTATAGGTCAGGATAAAGTTGCACTTGTTTTGGGTGATAACATTTTTTATGGAGATGGTATGACAAAGCTGTTGCAAAATAGTGCAGATCCAGATGGAGGCGTTGTTTTTGCTTATAGGGTTTCAGACCCTGAACGTTATGGTGTTGTTGAATTTGATAAAGACAATAAAGCTATTTCGATAGAAGAAAAACCACTAAGCCCAAAATCTGATTACGCTGTTCCTGGTTTGTATTTCTATGACAATAGTGTAGTGGAAATTGCTAAAAATATTAAGCCTTCTCCGCGGGGAGAATATGAAATTACTGACGTCAACAAAGTATATCTTGAGCAGGGAAATCTAAAAGTAGGTGTGTTGAGTAGGGGAACTGCCTGGCTGGACACGGGTACTTTTAAATCGCTTATGCAAGCTGGACAATTTGTTGAAGTAATAGAAGAACGTCAGGGATTGAAGATTGGCTGTATTGAGGAGGTGGCTTATAGAATGGGCTTTATCAATAGGGAACAACTTCGTGCGGTTGCTGATCCTTTAGTAAAGAGCGGTTACGGAAGTTATCTGTTAAAATTGATTAAGTAATGTTATACACTCTATTATTTATATTGATGTTTATTGCAATGGGCATCTATTTTAGAGTTGCAGATCGCTACAATATTATAGATCGCCCAAATGAAAGAAGTTCTCATACAGAAGTTACTATTAGGGGAGGGGGGATTATCTTCCTTTTTGGTGCGATTTCAATACAGATTCTGCATCCTGAATTCTGGATGCCTGTGATAGGGATGCTGATTATTGGTACGATCAGTTTTATTGACGATAGAGTTACGTTGTCAAATAAAATAAGGTTACTATTTCACCTAACGGCAGTAACATTGTTATTTCTATTCTTAAATATTTTCCAGGTTTGCCCCTGGTATATTTCTATCTGCTTATATATATTGGTTATCGGTATCATCAATGCCTATAATTTTATGGATGGTATAAATGGAATCACAGGTTTATATAGTTTGGTGGTCTTAGCTGGATTGCAGTTCGTAAATTATTATATCACACCATTTATAACGCCCGATTTAATTTGGATTCCAGTTATAGCTTGCCTGGTCTTTCTCTTTTTTAATTTTCGTAAACGGGCCAAATGTTTTGCGGGGGATGTAGGAAGTATCAGTATAGCTTTTTGGATCATATTCCTGATTTTTAAACTCATACTTGACACTGGAAATTATGCCTATATTTTGTTTTTAACCGTATATGGCGTCGATGCCGTTTTAACGATTATTCATCGTTTGTTGTTGAAACAGAATATTTTTGAAGCGCATAGATTACACTTTTATCAAATCCTTGCCAACGAACAAAAATGGCCTCATTTATGGGTTTCGGTGTTATATGGTAGCCTTCAGGCTTTAATTATTTTAATAGTCATATATTTGCCTATTGGATTTGGCGGATTGTTGTTGCTTACAGTAAGCCCGCTCGCATTATTGTATGTGGTCCTAAAGAAAAAATTAACGCTAATTAATCAATTGACGCTACATTAGAGGAATACCCAGAAGTAGGTATTTCAAGATTGGTTCAATTATTGTTAGCTTTGTGGAGTTAACAAAAACCTCTATGTTTACAAAACTACAAATCGTATCGCGCTGGATTATTTTTGCCATTGATATATGTTTGAGTATCATGGCTGTGGTCTTTGCGAAAATTCTGAAGAATAATTTCATTCTGGAAGATATCAATGCATTAGCACTTTATAAAACCGTATTGGTATTGCTTTTGGTGAATTCATTGGTTTTTTACAATGTTAAAACCTACGCTGGAATCGTTCGTTATACCAGTGCACAGGATTCTTTCCGTATTTTGTTTGCTGTTTTACTGAGTTCTTTAGCCATATTTATCATTAATACATTGTTCATTGTTTTTAATCTGGATCCGTTTATGAGCAATGTGAGCATAATTATTTATACCCTATGTAGCTTCTTGTTTTTAATTATTTACCGGATTGTGGTAAAGTACTTTTTTATGTACATTAAGAATGCTAATCTGGACAAAATAAGAGTGATCATCTATGGTGCTGGAGAGGCAGGCGTGGCCACAAAAAGAACTTTTGACCATGATCCAAAAGTAAATAAAACAATTATTTCTTTTGTGGATGATGATTTGCGAAAAGTCGGTAAGACTATAGATGGAGTGAAAATTTTAGACGCTGCTTCCCTGCATGACTTGATTTTGCAACACGAAGTGGATGAAATCATTTTTGCCTCTTATACGATTCCCCTGGAACGTAAGAACGAGATTGTTGATATTTGCCTTGAAAATAATGTAAAGATATTAAATATTCCTTCGCCCGATGTATGGGCAAAAGGACATGTAACTACAGCGCAAATTCAGAACATTAATATTGAGGACCTGCTGAACCGAAAATCCATTCAGATTGATATAGATGGAATTCAGAATCAGTTGAAAGGCAAAAGGATCCTGATTACCGGTGCTGCCGGTTCTATTGGGAGTGAGATTGTAAGGCAGTTGTTGAAATTTGAAACGGGCTTAATCATTCTTTGCGACCAGAGTGAAACCGCTTTGCATGACATCTACCTGGAATTGGAGGAAACGCATGTGCGTACCAATTTTCATGCATTTATGGGGGATGTGAGGGATGTGAAGAGAATGGAGTCTTTATTTAGTACATATAAACCACACTATGTTTATCATGCTGCGGCCTATAAGCATGTGCCCTTAATGGAGGACAATCCTGCAGAGGCAATTAAAACCAATGTTGGGGGAACAAAAACCATAGCCGATCTTTCGGTGAAATACGGTGTACAAAAGTTTGTAATGATCTCTACAGATAAAGCTGTGAATCCGACCAATGTAATGGGGGCATCAAAGCGTATTGCTGAAATTTATGTACAATCCTTAAACAATTCGTTGACCAAAGCTGATCATATTTTCACCAATGGATTGAGTTATTTAAATGAAGGAAATGTAAAGCCGATTACTAAATTTATTACAACCCGTTTCGGAAATGTATTGGGCTCTAACGGTTCAGTAATTCCACGCTTTAAACAACAGATAGAAAAGGGAGGCCCGGTTACGGTAACGCATCCTGAAATTACCCGTTATTTTATGACGATACCAGAGGCTTGTCGTTTGGTTTTGGAAGCTGGATGTATGGGCAAAGGCGGTGAGATTTATGTGTTTGACATGGGCAAGTCTGTAAAGATAGTGGAACTGGCGAAAAAGATGATCCGACTGGCAGGTTTAGTGCCCAATCAGGACATTAAAATAGCCTACTCGGGCCTGAGACCAGGGGAGAAACTATTTGAAGAATTGTTAAATGATAGTGAAACAACTTTACCTACCCACCATGAACAGATTATGATTGGACAGGTGAGGGAATATGTGTTTAATGAGATTGAAGCGCAGATTTATCAATTGATTCAATATGCTGTAATCAGTAATAACAGGCAGGTGGTTAAACAAATGAAGACCATGGTTCCTGAGTTTATCAGTAAAAATTCCGTATTTGAAGAGCTGGACATAAAATTGCCAGTCGAAGAAAATTCCTAGAAATGAAGAAATTCCTGTTAGTAGGTGTATTGGCTTTAGTTTTCCAAAACTTAAAAGCACAGACTCCTAATGTAAATATACCCTATTCTTATCAGTTTTATCAGAAGTTAAACCGTTCTGTGTATGATGTGAACAGTCGGTCCCATTCGGCAATTAAAGGTTTTTATGCAGATGATTCCTTATTGGTAAATCGTTACCAGGAGCTGATGCAAATGGGGACTGATTCTTTGAACAAACGTTCCTGGGTACGCAGAAAACTAACGGAAGAACATTTATTTAATTTTAAAGGAGAAGATTATACGGTATATGCTGACTTTCTTCCTGACTTTCAGATTGGCCGTGATTTTAAGAACAATGCAAGCACCTGGAAGAATACCAGAGGTTTCCAGATTGGTGGTACAGTGGGAGAAAAATTCTCGTTTTATACCAATGGTTTCGAAAACCAGGGAGTGTTTGCCAATTATCTGACCGATTTTATAAATGCAAACCAGGTTGTGCCTAGTGAGATGAGCGGGAAATTTGGTAAGAAAACAAAAGACTGGTCCTACGTAACAGCTTTGCTTTCTTATACGCCTAATAAGCATTTAAACGTAGCTTTGGGCTATGATAAGAACTTTATTGGTGATGGTTATCGTTCCATGCTTTTATCTGATGTAGCCGCCAATTATTCCTTTTTAAGGATTAGGGCAACGCTCGGAAATGTGCAGTACCAAACGGTATTTGGCTATATGCTGGATCCGGGAGCAGAGAAATTAACGAATGACAGAAGATTAGGAGACCGCGGTAAATGGGCGGCCATGCATTACATAGATTGGAATGCGACTAACCGTTTCTCTATTGGTTTTTTTCAGGCAGTAACCTGGGCGGATGCTGAACCGGAAGGTAAGAGGGGATTTGATTTCAATTATGTACATCCCTTTATTTTCCTAAGATCAGTGGAAGGGGCTAATGTGAGCTCTCCTGATAAAATGCGTTTGGGTATCAATACCAAATACGAGGTACTGGACAAGACAACGGTATATGGTCAGTTTATGATTGATGAGTTTACTGCTAAAGAGTTTTTTAGTAACAAAGGCTATTGGGCTAATAAATGGGCGTTGCAGTTAGGGGTTAGAGGTTCGGACTTGTTTAAAGTAGAGAATTTAAATTACCTGGCTGAATTCAATACCGCCCGTCCATATACTTATGCGCATTTTGAAAGACTATCTAATTATGCCGCAATGAACCAACCTTTGGCCCATCCTATGGGAGCAAACTTTAGAGAGGTATTAGGAATTTTAAACTACAGCTACAAAAGATTTGATTTTCAAGGACAAATGATGTATGCCCGTTATGGCTTGGATCCCGCTGGAATGAACTACGGTAAAGATATCTTTAAAGACTATGACACCAGAGTAGCCAATTATGGTAACAAAATTGGTCAGGGTATAAAAACAGATCTTTACTTTGCTGAAGGCCGTGCATCTTATCTTCTAAACCCGAAATACAACTTGAGGTTGGAAATTGGCGGAGTATTGAGGAGAGAAACTAACAATGTGAAAAATACCAATACAGCATTATTTACTTTTGGACTCCGTAGTACATTCAGAAATCTATATCAGGATTTTTAACTTATAACCTGCCGTCTACTAAAGATCTATCTAAGCAGGCTTTGGTGTCGTAGATGACACAATTTGTATTGCTTATCTTCTTATAATCGAATTTAAGGAACTCCTGGTGCGCAACTGCGACAATTATGGCATCGTAAGTAACGGTCTCTTTAAGACTGGTTTCTATGCTTATTCCATACTCTTCCTGTACCTCATGCGGATCTGCCCATGGATCGTAAATGTCAACCTCAAGGCCGAATTGTTTCAACTCATAATAGATATCAATAATTCTGGTGTTACGCACATCAGGGCAGTTTTCTTTAAAGGTGATCCCCATGATTAATGCCTTGGCTCCTTTAATCTTCTGGTCTTTCTGGATCATTAATTTTACGACCTTATCAGCCACGAATGGGCCCATGTTGTCGTTTACCCTACGCCCGGATAAGATAACCTGAGGATGATAGCCTAAAGCCTGTGCTTTGTGTGCGAGGTAGTAAGGGTCAACCCCGATACAGTGACCACCAACGAGACCTGGTTTATACTTTAAAAAGTTCCATTTGGTGCCTGCGGCCTCAATTACGTCATTGGTATCAATACCAATACGATCGAAGATCAGGGCCAATTCATTTACAAAAGATATATTCACATCCCTTTGTGCATTTTCTATGGCTTTTGATGCTTCTGCAACCTTAATGCTTGGTGCTTTATGTGTTCCTGCGGTGATTATACTTTTATACAATTGATCTACTACTTCAGCAATTTCAGGGGTAGAGCCGGAAGTTACTTTTTTGATTTTAGTCAGGGTATTGATCTTATCTCCCGGGTTAATCCTTTCAGGGGAATATCCACAATAGAAATCCTGGTTAAACTTCAATCCTGAATATTTTTCCAGAACGGGAACACAGTCTTCCTCGGTACAACCGGGATATACTGTAGATTCATAGATAACGATATCACCGGTTTTTAAAATGCTGCCTAACATTCCTGATGCCTTAAGTAGTGGCGTCAAATCCGGAGACTTAAATTGATCGATAGGTGTGGGAACAGTTACAATGAATACATTGTAGTGTTTTAAATCTGTTTTGTTAAAAGAAAATGATAAACCGGATTGCTCTTTTTGATCGTTTATTAATGTATTTAAAGCATGGAGATCGGCTTCCTGTGTGCGGTCTTTACCCTGGCTAAGTTCTTCGACACGCGATTGGTTGATGTCGAATCCTAATACATTATATTTTTTAGCGAATTCAATTGCTAAAGGCAGACCTACATAGCCTAAACCGATGATCGCAATTTTTGGATGCTGATTGTTTAACATAGTATAATATAGAACGCAAATATAAATCATACTATCGGGATTTGAACAGGCAAAATCTCGATTGTTAAAACAGAATAAAGAATAAGGTGAAAAGGAAACTACGTGATCGTTTTACGCATTAAAAAGTCCCTGATGTTTACATGTTCAATGCCCTAATAGGTATTTCCTGTAAATTGGTCGTAGGTAACCACAATTTTCGGATAGTTGTCGGATATAAGGAGCAGATTGCCGAATTCACGCGCTATGGTAGTTTCGCTACGTATAATAGTTCTCCGTTGCGTTCACACACAAAGTCAATTTCCTGGGTGTTCATGGTACCAACTTTTATTGTGTATCCCAGAAATAAAAGGTGGTTGTACACTACATTCTCTAATATTTTGCCAAGGTCTTTTGGACTGTATCCGATAATTGGATTTCTAAGCCCGGTATTTTCGAAGTAAAATTTTGGCTTTTTAGTGAAAGTTATACTTATAACTTTTGATGAGTGCTTTGCGAAGCGGCCTGAGTAGCTGAGCTGCTAGTTTAGGAAAAAAGAAAGGTCACTAAAATGAGGATAATATTAATTAAGGCCAATATGAAGGTGACTTGCAGAGGTGTGAAACCGAGTTTTAGCATCAGGTGATGAATGTGGTTTCGATCGGCTTTGAAGGGCGACTTTCCTTTGGAGAGCCGAATAACAACTATCCTAATGGTATCTGATATTGGAATAATCAGAATTGCTGTGACGATTCCGAGTGCCGAACGCGTTTCCGGAAATAAGCTTTGCTGAAGAGGAAATGATCTTACAAATTCAATGGCCATGACTGCTGAGATTAATCCGATGAGTAAGGCTCCGGTATCGCCCATAAATATTTTTGCAGGACTGAGGTTGAATTTGATAAATCCTAAGAGTGCTCCGACGAGAGATAAGGAGATTGTGGCGATTTCATATTGTTGAATGTATATAAACAATATTGAAAATGCAGTATTTGCAACAATACCGATGGTTGCGGCCAGGCCATCAATTCCATCTATTAAGTTAAAGGAATTGACGATAAATATAATAGTCAGTATAGAGAGCACTATACAGGAGAAATTTTGTAGTAGATCAATCCCCAATAGACCATCTAATCGTTGAATTCGGATATTCCCAGGGACGACAACGATAAATGCGGCTAAAAATTGGATAGTGAATTTGGTTAGATAACCAACGCCTGTTAGATCATCTTTAATCCCGATGGTAAAAAGTAAAATGCAGGAAATGAGCAGGTAATTGAAGGGGAATAAGGAACTTTTGGTACCAAACAGTAGTAATGTAATGACAAAGCTGATAAAGATAGCTATACCACCCAGGCGGGAAATGCCTGGGGTATGGATTTTTCTGGAATGGGATTGATCGTCGTACAAATGCCTGTTGCGGGCAACATGTATAATGGAGGGAATAATGAGAAAGGTGAAGAGAAAGGAACTGATCAGTATACTTATAGCGTATATCGGGTAATGCTCAAAACAGAGAGTTGTAGCCATGTTGTTCAGTTAGGGGACGGATTGTTAAAGATGCGCTTCCTTACTTTTATGGCTGGATTGCCCTGGTAAATGGACATAGCTTCGAGTTGTTTTGTGGCTACAGATCCTGCGGAGAGTACAGCATGTGACTTGACAGTAATACCTTGATTGACGATTGCTCTGGCACCAATCCACACTCCATCGGCGATGATGATGCGACCTTTGATCAGTTCAAACCGCGGGTCCTTATAGTTATGGCTTCCCGTAAGTAACAAAGCACCCTGGGAAATACAGACATGATGACCAATACAAACGGCAACAAGGTTATCAATCCATACTTTTTCTCCAATCCATGAATGGTCTCCGATTTGAAGCAGCCAGGGGTATTTGATATTGACACAGGGCTTAATGACAACAGATTTCCCAATGCTGGCACCAAACCAACGTAATAGCTGTACTTTTAACCGACTGCTGGGAAATAGGGAAGTTTTGAAAACCCAGGCATTGATGATGAACCAAAAGGTTCTTTTAATGAAACCATGTTTAAGGTTTAATGCGGGCTTTACGTAAAAAGAAAGATTAGTTTTGCTCATGGTTTTTTGTCATTTCTCTTATTTTGACATCAACAATTAATCTGAACCAGAAACCTTGCAGGAAATGAAAGAGGAAGCCCTGGTAACCATCCAGTATACCTAATCTGAATATATAGCGCCAGCTGAAATAAAGTGCAGGTCGGACAAATAGCGGCATCTGCCACCAAAGTTTTTTTAACCAGGCTCTCTTTTGATCGGGGTTACCCCAAAACAAGGGTTTTAAGATTTGCTTTCGCAAGAATAATTTCCGTTCTATTTCTTCCTTGGCCAAGAGGTTGCTATAGGTGTTGTGCTTGTTTATCCAGAAGCTGATGTTGTTTTCCTTTAAATTTTCTTCTATTAGGCAGCCTTTTTCCCAGATTAGGGTTTTACCGTTAACAATAAACCGGTGATCCATACCTTCATTTAAATCGGAAATAGCTTTGTCGGCCCTGAACATTTTTAGCTGATAAAAAGGGAAATAGCCACCATGACGTATCCATTTTCCTTTGAAATAGTTTTTTCTGTTAAAATAGATTCCATCTATATTGCTGTAGTTTTTATCCTTAAAGTCAAGCAATAGTTGATTCAGTTCTGTTGATAATATCTGATCGGCATCTAGTCCGATTACCCATGGTGTACGGATGTCAAAATGTTCCAGGGCATGGTGCCATTGCTGAGGATGATTGCTGAATGGAAACTGCCTGATTTGGGCGCCAAACTGTTGTGCAATAGGAATGGTCTGGTCGGTACTCCCGGAATCGAGGATGTAAACTGCGGCGTTTAAATTACAGATTGAATTTAGCAATCGAGGTAAATGTATCTCCTCATCATGGGTTAAAATGATAAAGGAATAATGCTGGTTAATCATGTTTTTTCCCATTCTTTTGCTTGATTTGCTGATACATGTTGAAGTATTGCCTGATGAGCAGGTCTTTATTAAAGTCGTTTGCTATTATTTCGGGCGCAAATTTTCGGATGCTATGAAGTATTTCCGGATGCTGGTATATGTTGTTAAGATTGTCTTTAACCGAACGGCTGTTGGTATTGCATACCCAACCCAGGTTGTTTTTCTGGATATAGCTGGCTAGTCCGACTTTATTGCTGACTAAGACTGCGGTTCCTACGGAAAGACTTTCTATAATTACATTGCCGAAATTTTCATCATAGGAGGGTAGGATCAATACCTCGTGTTGGGCCATCAGTTCGAATTTGTCCTGTTCTTTGAAGCCAAGCCATTGGATGTGATCCTCGATTTCATATTGTCGACTCAGCGCCTTCAATTGGTTTATGTAAGCCTGGTTTCCATCTCCTGCAATGCTGAGTTGCCAGGGAATATGGCTTTCGGATAAGGCGTTAAGCAGGAGTTCAATACCCTTTTTGGGCGCAATGCGGGATAGGTAAAGTAATTTGAGTTGAGCTTCTTTTCGAAATGGGGTTTGGCTTTGATTCCCGAATTGTACTAAGTTATAAATGTTGAAAACGTTTAGTGGTTTAATCAATCGGGCAACGACCAGTTGTTCTCTTTTTGAAGTACAATGGATGTGACAGTGGTTGAGCAGAAATCTTCCTGCAAGGGCATGAAAAAGCTTTTTTATAAACTTACCATTGTGGTTAAAGGTATAATGGCTGAGTGTGCCACGTGGTGATAGGACGATAGGAATGTCACGACAAATAGCTATCAGGCAAGAAAGAACAGAAACAAGGTTCCACCAGGTATGGATATGAATGAGGTCAAATGATCTGGCCCTTTTCAAGAGTGCAAGCAGGAGTAATGGTGCGAAATGGCTGTGGTCTTTACTGATGCGTTGAAAATACCAGACCCCCACACCGTTGACTTGTTGAATGGTATTTTTGATGACAGGTAGTTCAGTTTTTCCGTTGGCTGTTGTTGTAAATACCTCAATGTTATAGCCATTTTTTGCGAGCTGTTCGCTAAGTGCAGATACTGACATGGTGGGGCCACCATAAATGTAAGCAGGTTTGTACAACGCGTTGATTTGCAGTATTTTCATGAGTTTGTATTTAATTTTTTCGGTTGTGATGCTATAGTGTGCAATTCTTCATGCCGGCGAAGGCCGGTATCTCGCAAGCGCTAAGAGGGGCCGGCCTTCGCCGGCATGACGACAGCAGAGGGTATGACAACAGCAAAAAAACGGAGTGTCCAGAAAATAAGGTACATACTGATGTAACTCCAGAACACAGAATTGATTAAAAACTCGAAACTCTGTCCGCGCCAGAAGATTTGAAATAACCCGGTAAATATCAATGCAATGCCAAGGGTGTAACCACCAAACAGTTCCTCTGCCTTATTGCTGATCAGCTGGCACATTGCGCCATAACTGAACAGGCAAATGAAGATGCCAGGGATGCCTCCCGAGAGGTAGGCATCAACAACAAAAGCAGGCTTAGCGGAAACTTTTGATGCTTCGTTTATCACTCCGGCTTTATAAACACGTTCCATAACCAGTTGTTCGGTATTAGGTTTGGACGGCCAGAATACACGGGGAATGATCGACTGTAAGGATTGATGAACCAGGTCAAAGCCATAATGATCAACGTTATTGGGTGTGGATTGAACATATTTAGTAAACATGCTGATTTCACTAAGTCTGTTTGTGAAAAATGCGAGGTTATTGTCCGTGTTTTCTTCGTCGAAAGTAGCGGAAAGTGCCAGCTGTCCTGCTTGTGTTACGGAAAGTCCGCCAGACCAGGCTTGTTCCCTGAAAATCCGGTTGTATGTGGGCAAGAGGAAAAAAAGCGAAAATAATAAAGGTAGAAAGACAAATATTACTGTTCTCTTGTAGCTTGGGTATAGGAAAATGGCGAGGACCACAATACTTAGAATAATGGGCTCTTTAAAACCCGAAATTAGTGCATGATAAAAGTTCATTCCATAAATGAGCAGGCAACAAGAAATGTGTATGATTTTTCGTTCAGTTATGGCATAGGTTAAAGCAAGGGTACCGGCAATGGCGCTTAAGGTGTTGAACTGATGGGAAAGCTGTTCGAGTCCTTCGAGCTTGCTTAGCAGATAAGAAAGGCAAATGCCGATGATACTGATACTAAAGATCAGTTTGCCTGGCTGTGGGGTGATGTAGGAATATTTATGTATAGGTGTGGGTGGCAAAAAAAGCAGTATTCCGGTTACAAAAGCAGCATGTGCCAGGGAGTAGTGTCGTTGGCATTGCGCAGTGAGGTGAAGCGTGCTTGTGCCGTTTGTGACGCTGGTATCTGGGAGGGTATGTACTAATTCTATAAAATAAAAGATAGAGGTGCAGGACATATAGCCGGCAAAAATGAGTTGTACCAGGATCAATGGGCGCATCAGTTGTGCTGCAAATGGGAGGTCGCTGGGCAAAGCCTTGATCTTTCCGCTAAGGCTGATGTAAAAAATTAGAAAAGAACCCAGCCAGGCCAGCAGATAAGAGATGAAGGGATAATCCATGAATAGCAGTGATAATAGCCATGGAACAAATAGCATTACGTATGGTGTAGGCGTCTGGTTGTTATTCATTTGTGATCAGTTTAGCTAATGTATTGGTATACTGTTGCTTATTGAAATGCTTTAGGGCCTCCTGTTGAATGCTTTTGCGGAATTCAGCCGTTAAGCTACGGTGGAGCATTCTTCTTAAGGCTAGTTCGAGTGCTTCAGCATCATCGGGATCGATTGTTGTTCCTAATCCTTCGTGGCAAACTGCGTCTGTACTGCCATCTTTATTACCACAGATTATTGGGAGGCCATGTGCCATGGCTTCCGTAAAGACAATTCCGAAACCTTCTTTTTTGCTGGGTAAAACAAATACGTCGGCCAGGAGGTAGTGGTCCGACAACTCTTCTTTTTTGATGTAGCCTACCAGTATAAAATTATCGCCTAGTCCGACGCTTGCAGCCAGCTGCTCTATGCGCTCTCTTTCATTTTTGTTCCATGGTCCTGCGAGTATATATAGCAGGTTTGGGAAGTGTTGTCTGATTTTTCCGATCGCCCGGATCACCTGATCATATCCCTTGGCCTTTTCATGAACACTCATCCTGGTTAGCGTGAAGACTACTCTATCGGTAGATGCTAGTCCATAGCGTTCTAACAGGTAGATTGGTTTCCGTAGATTTTCGGGTGGTTGTATAAATGGGTCGGAAATGTTGTTTAATACGGTACAATGTGCCGGATTTGCATGATGCAGTGTAATGATTTTATCTTTTGTAAAGTTGCTGACACAAATAAAACGATCTGCAATTTCCCAGATGGTCTTTTTCCAGCCCGACAATGGGCGCCACACTTCTGTGCCATGGGCAATAAGCCATATTTTGCAGGAGGGACGTAGTAAGCGGATGACAACAGCAGGGAAGGAGAGGTTAACATGACTAAGTACTACGATCTCGGCATTTAGTCCGTTCCAGATGCTTTGTAGGGTAAACCATATTTTGTTCTTTCCAAAACCTTTGAAGTAAGCAGGTGGTAGATAGGGACTGCTGGTTACATTGGCAGCATCATTTAAAACATACAAATGTAGGTTGTAACTGTTTTTTTGACACCATTCATGTAAAATGTGGGCAAACGTACGGCTCATACTTTGGATGCCGCCGGCGGCATTGAATGTTTCGGGACTAAGGATTAGTATTCTTTTAGACATATTTATCTTTTTAGCTGCGGATGTTCCACCAATTTAACCTCGGCTCATTTTCATAATAGCCCGAATTTTTATAGTTGTTGTAGTCGGTGCAGTGATGCTGAACGCTCTGGTCTGCATCAGCTTTGTAACAGCTCGCGTGCAGTCGGTTTTCTTCAAAAGCATTCAGCACTATAGCCATGTTGCTTAAGTTGTACTTGATGGCTAGTCCCTGAGCTGTACTTAGTGTTTTACGTTTGGATTTCCCATACCGTATTACGAACAGATTGATGTCGCTTTTACAGCATAAGGAAATGGCATCTGATACCATGCCAACGGGAGCTGTATCAATGAGTATCATTTCATATCTATCCCTGAGTTCGCTGATCAGTTTATCTATTTTTCCATTGTGCAGTAATTCTGCCGGGTGATCAGGAATTGGTCCTGAGTTAATGAAATCAAGGTTTTTGTGGTTAGTCTGCTGGATAATTTGATCGATGGTATATGCGCTGGACAGGTAAGTGCTGAGGCCTGACGTGTTCGAACTGGTAAAAGCCATATGTAGTTTTGGTCGTCGCAGGTCGGCCCCAATAATTATTACTTTTTTATTGATCATGGCCAGGCTTCCGGCCAGGTTAAGGGCAACAAAGGATTTTCCTTCTCCTGCAATTTCAGAGGTGATGCAGATGATTTTACTCTTTTTTTCGGGAGCAAACATATTAATAGAGCTGCGCAGGGCACGTACCGATTCGGCAAAGACCGTTCGTTGCTGAACTAAATTCAGTATGTGTGGGTTATACTCATCTATTGTTCCTGTGGATTTCCTGATGATTCCCGCGATGGGGATGCTTGTTGCAGATAGAACAATTTCCTTGTTGTAAATGTAAGGTGTCAATGTTCTGAGCAGGATGATGATAATTATCCCGGCTAAAAGCCCTAAAATAACTGCTGTCCGGTAAACCTTAGCTTGGTTTGGTGTGATAGGTATGTCGTTGGGCTGCGCCTGTTCAATGATGGTGGCAGCGGGCAAAACGGCGGCGCGGTTGACTTGTGTTTCGAGTTTCTTTTGAGACAGGAAAGAGTATACTTTTTCATTGATTTCAAAATCCCGGCCCAGGCTAACCAGGTTCTTTTCTGTAGCAGGAAGCGTGGCTGTTTGTCGGTTTAATAACTGTATACGGCTATCCAGATGATGCATGTTTTTCTGAAGTCTTTCCCAGGATGCATTGATGTTTTGTAAAACAGCATTTTTAACTTTTGTGATCTGTATGTTTATGTCCTGTATAGGTATAGATGTGTTGGTATACGTTTTTAGCAGGAGGTGTTTGTCACTCAGCAGATTATTCAGGTTAAGGATTAATGTGCTGAGCAACGGCTCAACATGTCCTTCCAGGTTGAGATTTGGGGTTACCTCCTTTGTGTTTTCACTGATTTGTTTTTTTAATTGCAAGATCGAAATCTCCTGTATTTTTAAAGCGGTATGTTGTGCCTCCAGATCACTCAGTTTTGATAAGCTGAGGTTTGCTGAAATTCGGATATCCATGATGCCGGAGTGTTGTTTATGCTTTTCAAGTGCTGTTTCAGCATCCTTTACTTCCGTAGAAAGGAAGTCTAGCTGGGTATTTATAAAATGGATCATTTGTGTAGCCGACTGTGTTTTCTGATGTTGATCATAGTTCAGATAAGCATGCATGATGGCATTTAGTATATCGGCGGCGAAATAAGGGTTGGTATCTGTTTGACAGAGGCTAATTATATTTGAATTTTTAACGGCCTCAGTTGTTTGTAGTCCCTCGTTTACCCGCTCTAACAGTGTTTCTGGAGTGTTAAATCTAAATAGGTAGGTGCTGTCCAGGCTTAAAGCACTGTTGTGTTGGATGGTAAAGCTGGTGTTGTGAATACTGATAAGGCTGTTGTACCTAAAGTTGCGTTCAATTTTCCTACCTTCAGCATTCCAGCTCAGGCGGAAGGTCTTTATGTTTATCGCTTTGAAACTAATCAGGCTTTCGGTACCCGTTTGTTTGCCTGGTTTAACCAGCTTAATGTGTAATGGTTTTTGCGGATACAGATCCTTATTTCGGAATTTGCCTTTTGTGTAAAAGCTGATTTGATAATCTATGTGTTTGATGGCATCCAGTAATATGTTCCTGCTGTGTATGATGGATTTTTCGCTTTGTAAACTGGCCGGGCTGCGCGTGGTATTGTTCATCACCTTTACCAGATCGGATAGCTCAGGTTTTTTTTCTTCAAATTTAAGTATCCCGGATGTGGAATAAGTTTTAGGGCAGTACCATAAGTAAGTGTAGGCGATTAGTAACGCACAGGCTAGCATTCCTGCTAACAGATACCAGCGACTAAGAAGTATACGCGATACTTTAAGGTAATCGATTTCTTTATTCATCATCGGCGGCTAAGGGTGTGAATGATCAATACGGTATTTAGAAGTGTAATGACGGGTTGCAGGATGGCAGATATGCTTTGTAGTTTTTCGTTTCTGATGGCTTTTTTGTGTTGTGCCACATAAATGATGTCATTGTTCTGCAGGATGATTCCCGGATCTGAAAGTGTTTTTATGTTACTTAGGTCGAATGTGTTAATCTCTTGTTTGTCTGAGGTTCCACGAATGATTTTTACATTTCTTACGTTGCCTTTATCCGTAATTCCACCGGCAGTACCGATCACTTCCATCAATGATGTATGGTCTTTTACCAGGGGATAGTTTCCCTGGTTTTTGACTTCGCCAATTAATGTTACTTTAAGATTAACGATTTTTAGCGCTATCATTGGGGCTTTGAGCTCAATGCTGTAAAGCATTTCAATGTGCTTTGCAGCTTCGAAACGGTTAAGGCCAGCGACTTTTACACGACCTAATACGGGGAGGGCAATGGTACTGTCGGCCTGTACTTCGTAAAGATGGTCGTCGGCACCAGAGTGTTGTGTGTTTACTATGAACGGTTCTTGTATAATATATTTTCGGTTCTGTAGATTTCTGATCTGTAACAGATCCTGCGGTTGTATGTAATGAGTACTTTTTGGAAGATTGCTGCTCTTTATTGTAGCAACATGAGTTTTCGTGTCGAACAATAATTGTTGCTGTTTATTTGCGCAGGAAAAACCAAGTGTTACGCTGGTTATTATAGCAATTGAAAGTGCCGGTTTATTACCAATATGCATAATGAAATTAAGTTTAATTTTTTTAGCAATAGGCTAGATAGTGAACGTGATAATAATTGTGCAATTAATTGTAATTATTTGTTAATTTTATTTACATGAATGGTATTAAAATTTCTTTAATCACGATTTCCAGAAATGCGGCTACTACTATTCAGCGTTGCATGGATTCTATTTTTATGCAGGCCTATCATAATTTAGAGTACATTGTTATTGATGGTAATTCTGACGATGGCACCTGGGAAACCATTTTAAAAAACAAAGCGGATATCCATTTTTTTAAGTCTGAATCAGATCTTGGGATTTATGATGCCATAAATAAAGGTATTATACATGCTACCGGTGATGTAGTTGGGGTATTGAATGCGGATGATTATTTTGTGGATGAGGAGGTATTAAGTGCTGTTGCCGGGTGTTTTGAAGACAAGGATACGGATGTTGTCTATGCAGATTTAGACTATGTAGGTCATAATGATCAGGTTGTTCGTAGGTGGCGCGCAGGTAATTATGAACGTAATCATTTTAATTATGGCTGGATGCCTCCTCATCCGACTTTTTATGTAAGAAGGCGGCTATTTGATACGTTTGGTTTATACAGGGGTGATTATGGCTCTGCTGCTGATTATGAACTGATGCTCCGTTTTATGTATCTGAATAAAACGAAGGTGAGTTATTTGAATAAAGTGATCGTTAAAATGAAGACTGGCGGTATTAGTAACAGGTATTTGGGGAATAGATTGCTGGCCTGGCAGTCGGACTATAAAGCGATGAAGATGAATCATATCAATATCCCGTTGCTGGCGGTGATGCTTAAACCACTCAGGAAAATCGCCCAGTTTTTTTGTTGATTGCTAACTCATTCGTATGGTTAACTCATTCGTCATCCTGACGCAGGTCAGGATCTCGCATTCGATATTCCACCATTGCAGGTGAGAGATCCTGACCTGCGTCAGGATGACGAGATGCGAAAAGAGATTGCGTGATAAATAAAAATGGTTAGGAAGATGAGCATGACAGTACATGACAGAAGTATTCTTTGATAGCGCTACATTAGTCGAACCAAATTTAAATCTTAAAACATGCAGGTTCTTCTAGGCGTTATTTTTCATTTCATCGGTGGCTTTGCCTCTGGTAGTTTTTATATCCCTTTCAAAAAAGTAAAAAGTTGGTCCTGGGAAACCTATTGGATCGTAGGTGGATTGTTCTCCTGGCTAATTGTTCCACCATTGGCAGCCTGGTTAACTATCCCCGGTTTTATGGATATCATTACACAGACCGATGGTAAGATATTGTTGCTGACTTATTTCTTTGGTTTGCTTTGGGGTATTGGCGGGTTAACTTATGGATTAGGGGTGCGTTACCTCGGGATTTCATTGGGAAGTACCATTATCCTGGGCCTTTGTTCGGTTTTTGGCGCTTTAATCCCTTCTTTATACTATGACTTTTTTCCGGTGGCGGGTAAAGATAGTTTAAGTGATATGGCTGGGTCACAATGGGGACAAATGGTATTACTGGGGCTTCTTGTTTGTGTAATTGGTATTGTAGTATGTGGTTTGGCGGGGAGCATGAAAGAGAAAGACCTGGTTGCTTCAGGAAAGGCGGACCCTTCAAATAAAGAATATAAACTGGGAATCGGACTGATCGTATCTATTGTTTCGGGTATCTTAAGTGCATGTTTTGCCTTCGGGATTGATGCAGGTAAAGATATGGCCCATCATGCGAATGATGCCTGGAAAGCTTTAAATCCTGACCAGGGTGAATTCCTTTTTCAGAACAATGTAACTTATGTAGTGATTTTATGGGGCGGTTTAACTACCAATTTATTCTGGTGTATGTTATTGAACTCGCGCAATAAAACTTTTGGTGATTATACAGACAAAAAGGCGCCATTACTTAAAAACTATATTTTCTCGGCACTGGCAGGTACCACCTGGTTTTTACAGTTCTTTTTTTACGGAATGGGCGAAAGTAAAATGGGGAACGGTGCCAGCGGATGGATTTTGCACATGGCCTGTATTATCCTGGTTGCCAATGGCTGGGGACTGTTCTTTAAAGAATGGAACGGTGTTAAGCAAAAAACCTTTGGAACGGTAATCGCCGGAATTGTAATTCTGATCTTATCCATATTCATTGTGGGTTATGGAAATTCACTTAAATAAAAAATATAAAACAATTAATTTAAATACTTTTATGAGTACTCGAACAACTGATTTTAAACATGTAAGCTATTTGTGGGATGATGCAAAGGCTGCTGAAATGGCCGGTGATGAAGTTGCACTGTTAATCTACCGTTCAAATTTATTAGGTGCTGATTTGCGCTTAACCAATTATGGTGGTGGAAATACATCTTGTAAAGCCATTGCTAAAGATCCGCTTACCGGGCAGGATACTGAAATTATGTGGGTTAAAGGATCTGGTGGTGATTTGGGTACCTTGAAAAGCAGTGGTTTGGCAGCTTTGTATGTTGACCGCCTGCGTGATCTTAAAAATATTTACAGAGGCCTGGAACATGAGGATGAAATGGTGGAATTGTTTAACCATTGCATTTATGACCTGCAATCTAAAGCGCCATCTATTGATACACCTTTGCATGGCTTCCTGCCGTTTGCACATATTGATCACCTGCATCCTGATGCAGCGATCGCAATTGCGGCTGCTAAAGATGGAGAACGCATAACTAAAGAGTTGTTTAACGGAACAATTGGCTGGGTGCCATGGCAAAAGCCAGGCTTCGAGTTGGGCTTGATGCTACGCAAATGCCTGGACGAAAATCCAGGGATCAGAGGGATCATGTTGGGCTCTCACGGTTTATTTACCTGGGGAGATACGGCTTACGAAAGCTATATGAATACCCTGGAAGTGATTGAAAGGTGTGCTGAATACCTAGAAGAAAATTATGGAAAAAAAGCGCCGGTATTTGGCGGACAAAAAATAGAAAGTGCTGCGAAAGAACAACGTAGCAAACAAGCGGCGGCAATTGCACCTGTACTGAGAGGTTTCTGCTCAAGCGAAAGACATATGGTTGGTCACTTTACGGATGACGCTAGGGTATTGGAGTTTATCAACTCGAACGACCTGAGCCGTCTTGCTCCATTGGGTACAAGTTGTCCTGACCACTTTTTACGCACCAAAATCAGTCCGCTGGTACTGAAACTGGAGCCTAATGAAGACCTTAGTGATATTAAATCCCTAAAAGAAAGATTAGCGCCTGAATTTGAAGCTTACAGGAAAATGTATGCGGAATATTACGATTCATGCAAACACAGCAATAGCCCTGCAATACGCGATGCCAACCCGGTAATTATCCTTTATCCTGGTATCGGTATGTTCTCTTTTTCGAAAGATAAACAGACCGCTAGGGTAGCAGCTGAGTTCTATACCAATGCCATCAATGTAATGAAAGGGGCGGAAGCCATTTCTGAATACACTTCTTTACCGAGACAGGAAGCGTTTAACATTGAATATTGGTTGCTGGAAGAAGCGAAACTGCAAAGAATGCCAAAGCCTAAGCCACTTTCAGGAAAAATTGCCCTGATTACCGGTAGCGCTGGTGGTATTGGAAAGGCTATTGCCCGTAAGTTTGTGGAAGAGGGTGCAGTAGTGGTGCTGAACGACATGAACGCAGAACGTTTGGAAAGCGCTGGTGAAGAGTTTACCAGTAAATTTGGTAAAGACAGTTATGCGACAGCAGTATTGAACGTGACCAGTGCGGAAGACATTGCTTCGGCGTTTGACGCAGCTGCCCTGGCTTTTGGTGGTGTGGATATTGTAGTGAACAACGCAGGCCTTTCTATCTCAAAAACGATTGCAGATCACACAGAAAAGGATTGGGATTTGTTGTATGATGTACTGGTGAAAGGTCAGTTCTTTGTGACACAGGCTGCTGCCGCGGTAATGCAAAAGCAGGAAATTGGTGGTGATATTCTTAATATTGTAAGCAAAAACGCTTTGGTTAGCGGTCCGAATAACGCAGGTTATGGTAGTGCTAAAGCTGCACAGTTACACTTGAGTAGATTAAATGCTGCTGAACTGGGTGCTGATGGCATCCGTGTAAATGTGGTAAACCCTGATGCAGTGATCAGCGATAGCAATATCTGGGCCGGTGGATGGGCCGAAGGCCGTGCGAAAGCATATGGAATTACAGTTGCGGAGTTGCCTGCTTATTATGCAAAACGTACCTTGCTGAACCAGATCATTTTGCCGGATGATATCGCAAATGCTTGTTTCGCGTTTGTAGGTGGATTGCTGAATAAATCAACCGGAAATGTATTAAATGTAGATGGGGGTGTTGCGAATGCCTTTGTTCGTTAAAAAAATAATAGGTGTCGAGATCCTGAAATAAATTCAGGATGACGAAATGGACTGTTGTATAACCAAAATATAGACAAGATGAAAATAGAGAATTATCACATTGAATCACATAATAATGAGCTTTTACCTAAACATCAGCGTAAGCTTGCTTTTATTACAGATGAAGTTGCAAATGCAGAGGAAATTATTCAGAAACTGATTGATTTCCAGATCGGCATTCCTAGCTGGGCATTGGGTACAGGTGGTACACGTTTCGGACGTTTTTCATCTGGTGGTGAGCCCCGTAACATTGAGGAGAAGATTGAGGATATTGGCTTATTGCATAAGTTAAATGCTGCCAGTGGTTCTATCTCTCTGCATATTCCATGGGATACTGCTGATAATGTACCGGCTATTAAAGCGCTGGTTGCGCAGCATGGCTTAACGTTTGATGCCATGAACTCTAATACTTTTCAGGATCAGGCCAACGCAGCGCACAGCTATAAATTCGGCTCTCTGCAACATGTGGATAAAGCGGTAAGAAAACAAGCGATTGAACACAATATCGAAGTGATCCGTCAGGGTATAGAGTTGGGTTCAAAAGCACTTACCGTATGGTTGGCTGATGGATCTTGCTTCCCGGGACAATTGAACTTCAGAAAGGCTTTCCAAAATACATTAGAGAGCTTACAGGAAATTTATGCGGCTTTACCAGCCGATTGGAAAGTATTTGTGGAATACAAAGCATTTGAGCCAAACTTCTACTCGACAACGGTAGGTGATTGGGGGCAATCGTTATTGTATGCAAGTAAATTGGGTCCTAAAGCTTATACGCTGGTAGATTTAGGTCACCACCTGCCAAATGCCAACATTGAGCAGATTGTTTCTTTGTTGCTGATGGAAGGGAAACTTGGCGGGTTCCATTTCAACGATTCAAAATATGGGGACGACGACTTAACAGCTGGCAGTATGAAGCCTTATCAGTTGTTTCTGATCTTTAATGAATTAGTTGAAGGTATGGATGCACGTGGTATGAACCACAGCTCTGACCTGGGTTGGATGATTGATGCTTCGCACAACGTGAAAGATCCATTGGAAGATTTGTTGCAATCTGTAGAAGCGATTATGCTGGCTTATGCACAGGCATTATCGGTTGACCGAGCTGCTTTACAAAAAGCACAGGCTGAAAATGACGTGGCCCGTGCACAGGAGGTCCTGCAGCAGGCATTCCGTACTGATCTGCGTCCGCTGGTAGCTGAGGCGCGTTTGCGTGCGGGTGCAGCTCTGGCTCCGCTTGAGTTGTTCAGGCAACAGAATGTAAGACAAGAACTGATTAAAAGCCGTGGTTTAAATACTGTAGCAACGGGATTATAATTAATGGGATTAAAGATGAAACCGACTCCTGTAATCGCTGTGTTTGATGTGGGTAAAACCAATAAGAAGCTGTTCCTTTTTGATGAACAGTATAAAATTGTTTTCGAAAGATCTGCCCGTTTCCTGGAGACTGTGGATGAAGATGGAGATCCCTGCGAAAACCTGGAAAGCTTAAGGTTATCAATTTTTGATTCGCTGAGAGAGGTGTTTAAGAATCCTGCTTTTGAAGTGAAATCTATTAATTTCGCTACTTATGGTGCCAGCTTCGTTTATATTGATGAAGCTGGTAATCCTTTGGCACCGCTGTATAACTACCTGAAGGAATATCCGCAGGAACTGAAAGATCAGTTTTACAATACTTACGGCGGAACGGCGGTATTTTCGAACCTTACGGCATCACCTGTGCTGGGGAGTTTAAATTCGGGTATGCAGCTTTACCGCATCAAGTATGAAAAGCCGGAGTTGTATGCTAAGATAAAATATGCCTTGCACCTGCCGCAATATTTGAGTTACCTGATTTCGGGCGAAGCGTATTCTGATATTACCAGTATAGGTTGTCATACGAATTTATGGGATTTTACGAAAAATGATTACCATGAATGGGTTAGAAAGGAAGGGGTTATTGAAAAGCTTGCGCCTATAGTTGCGGCCGACAAAGTGATTCCCGCGGCCTTCCCTGGTAATAATTATGCGGTTGGCCCGGGGTTCCATGACAGCTCCGCTGCTTTAGTGCCTTACCTGGTTAACTTCCATGAGCCCTTTATCCTGTTGTCTACCGGTACCTGGTGTATCAGCTTAAATCCTTTCAATTCTACTCCGCTTACTGCTGAGGAACTGGAAAACGATTGCCTTTGTTATTTGCAGTATGAAGGAAAGCCGGTAAAGGCTTCCCGTCTTTTTGCAGGTTATGAGCATGAACAGCAGGTGAAGCGTATTGCCGCACATTTCGGGACTGATGTGATTGCTTATCGCTCCGTTCCTTTTGATGCTGGTTTGATTGAACAAATTCAGCTGATGGATAAAGAGGGTACGCTTGCGGAAGACACGGGTACTGGTTTGCAGGAATCAGTCTTTTCGAAGCGGGATTTAAATGCTTATCCTTCGGATGTGATGGCTTATCACCAGTTGATCTTTGACCTGGTAAACCAGCAATATATTTCGACCAGCAGGGTGCTTAAAGGAACTGAAGTGAAAAGGATTTTTGTAGATGGTGGGTTTAGTAAGAACGTTATATTTATGAACTTGCTGGCTGCCGCTTTCCCGGAACTGGAGGTGTTTGCCGCTTATATGGCCCAGGCAACGGCCGTTGGAGCAGCACTCGCCATTCATAAAACCTGGAATACAAAGCCTTTGCCTAACGATATTGTTGAATTAAAATATTATGCAGGAGGTACTGTTTTATATTAAATTAGTGCTATATTAACTTTTTGGCGTAATAGTTTGTACCATTCATGCGATTACCGTTACCTTTTTGTTTCTGCGTCCTCGTCATCCTGAATTTATTTCAGGATCTCTTTAAGCAGTATCGAAGAACAGGTTCGGGATCCTGAAATAAACTGTGTAGCATTCTTGAAGGCAGAAATCAATAGATGCTACTGAGAAATTCAGGATGACGTCGTCTTAATTTACATACTATTACGCTAATGGTTTGAACACTAACCCTACCTAGCGCATAATACCAGGAATGAAGCCCGTGAAATTTTTTGATTATATCCATGTTGATGAATACTCTTCAACACCAAAATATTTACAATTAACCAATTCCATTCTTAGTGCAATTGAGGCCGGGAAGATCCAGAAGGATTACCTGCTGCCATCTATTAACGAGCTAAGTTATGAACTTGAAATATCCAGGGATACGGCAGAGAAGGGCTATAAGTACCTGAAGAAAATAGGTGTTGTAGGCTCTGTTCCGGGCAAAGGGTATTATATCATTAGCACGGAATTCAGAAGAACGCTCAAAATATTTCTGCTTTTCAATAAGCTGAGCTCCCATAAAAAGATCATTTACGATGCTTTTATAAAGGCACTGGGCGACCATGTGGCGGTAGATTTTTACATCTACAACAATGACTTTAATCTTTTTAAAAAGCTGCTTTCCAATAAAAAGGAAGACTATTCACATTATGTGATCATTCCTCATTTTATGGAGGGGCACGACCTGGTGCATGAAGTGATTAACCTGATTCCGAAGGAGAAGCTGGTGATATTGGACAAGCTGGTTCCCGGTGTAACAGGAGAATATGCTGCCGTGTATGAAAATTTTGAAAATGATATTTATAATGCGCTGGATCAGGCCAGAGAGCAGTTGGGAAAATACCATACTATTAAGATAATTATGCCAAAGCGGAGTTATTATCCGATGGAGATTTTAAAAGGGTTCTATCGGTTTTGCCAGCAATATGCTTTTACGCCAAAGGTGATTAACCAGATCCTCACCGAGGAAATTGCTGAAGGGGAGGTATACATTAACCTGATGGAAGATGATCTGGTGACGCTGATTGAAAGGCTTATCAATCTGAAGTTGACTTTGGGTAAAGATGTCGGTGTAATCTCTTATAATGAAACACCTTTAAAGAAGATCATTTTAAATGGAATAACAACCATTTCTACCGATTTTAGACAAATGGGTGAAATGACTGCAAATCTTATTCTGGAGAACTCAAAGGTGCACCTCGAGGTGCCTTTTCACTTAACCCTCCGTGCATCGTTATGACACTCGTTTAAGACGTACATAACTCCTGTTCTTTCTCCATCAATGCAAGTACTTCTGTCCAGCTGTTCACGCGAACATGATGATTTTGATTTGCGTTGTGACCAGCACTAAACATGATCGGCATCCCTTTACAATAGTCGAGGTTTTTGCAATGGTCGTCAATCAGGTAATCGGTATCGATGATGCTTTTGTCTCCACAGAAAATGATGTTTTTCCAGCTGATAAACGGGAAATGTTCAGCCAGCCATTCTCTTTTTTCAAACAGGGAAAGTGGGAATTCCATCGCTGCTGAAACGATGTAAATCTCGTAATCTTCTGCCAGTTTTTTTACAGCTTCTACAGCGCCTTCCATAACGGGTAAGGTTCTGAAGAAACCAGGTGTAAATACATACTTGTGAACTGCCGTTTTATCAGGGAAGGCATCCGATTCGGTAACACCTTTAAATATTTCAGGGCTTAGTTTAACTCCATAGTCCTTTTCGTACAGGTTTAACCAGTGTGTTTCAATGTCGGCCAAAACGCCGTCCATGTCTATTCCAATTGTTCTTTTCATAAATACTATTTTATATTAAATAACAAAGCCCTTGCTGATTAATATGCTTTTTTTTGCTGTTTGTTGCAGTTTAAATTGCATTATAATGAGCTTTGTTGCAACAAATGTACGAATAAATTGCATTATGTTGCAAATTAAATTTATTATATTTGCATTATATTGCAGTTAAGTTATGATTAAAGCAGAAAGACAACAGCTGATTATTTCGCACATCAGTAAAGACCAAAAGGTACTTCTGGGAGATTTGAGTACTTTATTGAATGTGTCTGAAGATACGGTGAGGAGGGACATTAAGGAGCTTTCCGATCAGGGATTATTGAAAGCTGTAAGGGGCGGGGCGATTTTAAACTCGCCGATTCCACTACATTTCAGGGATAGGGAACATTATGATGTAAGCCACAAGAAAATAATTGCGGAGAAGGCTTTGGATTTTATCAAAGACGGACAGGTTGTGCTTTTTGATGCAGGAACGTCAGCGCTAGCGGTTGCAACACATTTGCCTAAAGAGCGACGTATTACTGTGATTACTAATAGTTTTCCAGTTGCTTCGGTGCTGGAGGATCATCCCAATGCTGAGGTGATTTTTATAGGTGGGAGGCTAAATAAAACGGCTTTTTCGACTTTTGGTCATGAGGTGGTTCAGACCTTGAATAACATCAGGCCAGATATCTGTTTTTTAGGGATCTGTAGTATAGATATTAATTTAGGCGTAACGGGTAAAGATTATGAGGATGCACAGGTAAAAAGGAAAATGGTTGAAAATGCGAAACAGGTGATTGCTTTATCTACCCTCGAAAAAATGGGTACAGCCGAGCATTATCATATTTGTGGTATTGAAGCGATTGATATCATTATTACAGATGCTGATCCGCAGCATGAGGAGCTGGCGCGTTTTACTGAGATCGGGATCAAAATGGTTTAGTAAATTCAGGATGGTAAAGTACTGATAAACAAGAGGGGCTGCATCATTGATGCAGCCCCTCTTGTTTAGTTTATAGATGAATTTTTTAACTAAGATGCTATAGTTGCAGTAGTTCTGCTCACCGCGATTTTTTTGATCGCTGTGATAATCGCATTGGTATCATATCCGCAAAGTGCCCATAGTTCCGGTTGTTCACCATGTTCTATAAATTCATCAGGGATTCCTAGTCTGATGACCTGGCTATTGTAATTGTGGTCAGCCATAAATTCAATTACCGCACTTCCCATTCCGCCTTGCAGACAACCATCTTCCACCGTAATTACATGCTTGTAACGTTTGAATACGTCATGCAGCAAAGCTTCATCAATAGGCTTTACAAAGCGCATATCATAATGCGCAGGATGTATGCCTTCGCTATTTAGTTCTTTACAGGCTTCAACAGCAAAATTGCCAACATGGCCAATGGTTAATATAGCCACATCTTCTCCGTCGGAGATTTTTCGGCCTTTCCCTTTTTCGAGTGCTTTAAGCGGGCGTTTCCAATCGGCCATTACTCCATTACCTCTTGGGTAGCGGATAGAGAATGGGCCTGCATTTTCTAATTGTGCAGTATACATCAGGTTGCGCAATTCTTCCTCGTTCATAGGTGCGGCAACCGTCATATTCGGGATGCAGCGCATGTAGGCAAGATCATATGCACCATGGTGTGTTGCGCCATCAGAACCCGCAACACCCGCTCTGTCTAAACAGAATACGACATTGAGGTTTTGTATGGCAACATCATGTATCACCTGGTCGTATGCCCTTTGCATGAAACTGGAATAGATGTTACAGAAAGGTACTAAGCCTTGTGTAGCAAGGCCAGCTGAAAAAGTAACCGCATGCTGTTCTGCAATGCCTACGTCGAATGCGCGGTTTGGCATGGCTTTCATCATGATATTCATGGATGAGCCTGAGGGCATAGCAGGTGTGATGCCTACAATGTTTTTATTGGCCTCAGCAAGTTCTACCAGTGTATGTCCAAAAACATCCTGGTATTTTGGTGGCTGTGGTTTATTGGATACCGATCTTTTGATTTCACCTGTAATTTTATCGAACAAACCTGGCGCATGCCATTTGGTCTGGTCTTTTTCGGCAAGGGCAAAACCTTTACCTTTTAAAGTTACACAGTGTAAAAGTTTAGGTCCGGGAATATCTTTCAGGTCCCTGATTACCTGAACCAGGCGTTGTACGTCATGTCCGTCAACCGGACCGAAATACCTGAAATTCAGTGCTTCAAACAAATTGCTTTGTTTAAGCAAGGTGCCTTTAATGCTTTTCTCTATTTTTTTAACAAACTTATGTGCATTTGGACCAAGCTCAGAAAGCTTGATGAGGACGTTAGAAATATCATCCCTGAAGCGGTTATAAGATTTAGACGTAGTGATGTTCGTCAGGTATTCTTTTAAAGCACCAACATTTGGGTCGATAGACATACAGTTGTCGTTCAGAATTACCAGCAGGTTTGAGTTTTCAATTCCCGCATGGTTTAATCCTTCGAAAGCAAGCCCCGCGGTCATGGCGCCATCGCCAATTACGGCTACGTGCTGACGGTCGGTTTCTCCTTTATAATGAGAAGCGACAGCCATGCCTAATGCTGCCGAAATTGAAGTTGAGGAATGTCCGACACCGAAGGTATCATACTCACTTTCACTGATTTTTGGGAATCCGCTTATGCCATTTATGATACGGTTGGTATGAAATACAGATTTCCTTCCGGTTAGTATTTTATGACCGTAAGCTTGGTGACCAACATCCCATACCAGCTTGTCGTAAGGGGTATTTAAAACGTAATGTAATGCAACCGTTAACTCCACAACACCAAGACTGGACGAGAAATGTCCCCCGTTTACGCTGACCACATCAATGATATGCTGGCGAAGTTCCTGGGCTATTTGCTCTAAATCTTGTTCTTTATACCGCTTTAAATCAGCAGGATAATTTATGTTGGGTAAAAACGGACCGTTAATATCTTCCATGCAGGCTTTATCGAATAGAAAGTACAAAGTAAGCTATTTTGTTATTAAACTAAGAAGGAAAATCGCTAATTTTACAAAAATATACTTCGATAAATGACAAGAGATACTTTAATTTTTGATTTGATTGACAAAGAATTGGACCGTCAAGAGCATGGTCTGGAACTGATTGCTTCTGAAAATTTCGTAAGCAAACAGGTGATGGAGGCTGCAGGGTCATGCTTGACCAACAAATATGCTGAAGGTCTTCCAGGTAAAAGGTATTATGGTGGTTGCCAGGTGGTTGACAAGATTGAGAGTCTGGCAATTGAGCGTGCGAAAGAGCTATTCGGTGCAGAGTGGGTAAACGTACAACCGCATTCCGGTGCACAGGCTAATGCGGCAGTAATGTTGGCAGTGATCCAGCCTGGAGATAAAATTCTTGGCTTCGATCTTTCACATGGTGGGCATTTAACACACGGCTCTCCTGTTAACTTTTCAGGAAAATTGTATCACCCGTTGTTTTATGGGGTAACAAAAGAAGATGGCAGAATTGACTATGCAAAGCTGGAAGAATTAGCTTTAGCAGAACGTCCTAAACTGATCATAGTTGGTGCATCTGCTTATTCAAGAGAATGGGATTATGCATTTGTACGTGGTGTTGCTGATAAAATTGGTGCATTGCTGATGGCAGATATTTCACACCCTGCTGGTTTAATCGCCCGTGGATTATTACAGAACCCGCTACCACATTGCCATATTGTAACTACTACTACCCACAAAACTTTACGTGGTCCTCGTGGCGGTATGATTATGATGGGCAAAGACTTTGAAAATCCTTTCGGATTAAAAACGCCTAAAGGAGAAACAAGGATGATGTCATCTGTTTTAGATATGGCTGTTTTCCCTGGTACACAAGGTGGCCCGTTGGAACATATTATTGCGGCTAAAGCTATTGCATTTGGTGAAGCTTTGAGTGATGAGTACCTGGTTTATGTGAAACAGGTGCAGGCAAATGCGCAGGCAATGGCTGCAGCTTTTGTAGCTAAAGGATATGGTATCATCTCGGGTGGTACGGATAACCATTTGATGTTAATTGATCTGCGTAATAAAAACATCACCGGTAAATTAGCTGAAAGCGCTTTGGAAAAAGCAGAGATCACTGTGAATAAAAACATGGTTCCTTTTGATGATAAGTCTCCATTTGTAACTTCGGGTATCAGAGTAGGTACTGCAGCAATTACAACCAGAGGTTTCAAAGAAACTGAGATGGCAGAGATCGTTGATCTGATTGATCAGGTGCTGACCAATGCAGAAGATGAAAATAATTTAAAAGAAGTAAAAGAAAAAGTGATAAATTTAGTAAGCCGTTTTCCGTTATATAAATAATGGCTAGACTATAAACTAAATGTTTTCAGAAAACCAGAATTCATCAACTAATGAAAGTAAACGTATAAGCGCGTTACATGGTTATAATATTCTTGATACACCTAAGGAATATCAGTTCGATAATATAGCCAAGCTTGCCTCTCTGGTATGTAATGCGCCAATTGCATTAATTGCATTAGTTGATGAAGACAGGGTTTGGTTTAAATCTTCAAGAGGAATAACTTTTAATGAGGTGCCCAGGGGCATCTCATTTTCTGAACAAACCATTCTTAACGATCATCAAGGTGTCTTTGAAGTTTATGATGCCCTCAATGATGATCTCTTAAAACACCATCCTTCTGTAATTAATGAACCTTATGTGAGGTCATATGCCGGTGCGCCATTGGTTGATGAGCAGGGCTTTAAATTAGGCGTTGTCTGTGTATTTGATACCGTCCCCCGATCTTTTACCTATGATCAAAAAGAAGGGCTGGAGACGCTGGCAAGGGAAGTGATGACACACATCTCTCTGAAAAGGAAAAGTGAAGAACTTGCGGCCAATGCACAGAAGTTTGAGGAGCTGCTTAACATCTCGGCTGTATCGCCAGAAATACACTGCATTCTTGATAATCATGGTAATTTGCTGATGGTAAATAAGGCGGTTACTAAAATCCTTGAGTATACTGTTGATGAAGCGGTAGGGTTAAATATCTGGGGTTTTTGTCACAGGGACGATCTGGACCGTGTAGTGACAACTATCGAAGATGGGTTGAGACAAGGAATTAAGGAGTTTTCGATCGATTTTCGTATCGTCAGTAAAATGGGGGTTGTCCGATGGTTAGGCTGGACAATGGTTGCCAAAAATGACAGATGGTATGCTTATGGCAGGGATATTACAGAAGGGAAGAAAGTTGAGCATGAACTGATGAAACTCTCTTTTGTTGCCAGTAAGGTAAATAATGCAATCGTAATCAATGATGCCAATAACCGTGTGACCTGGGTAAATGATGCATTTGAAAAGATAACCGGGTTTAATCTGGATGACCTGAAAGGGAGGCGCTTGGGAGATTTGATTGCAGGACCAAAGACAGATATGGATTTGCTGGATCGTGCAAGGGCACTCACGGAAAAAAACGAATCGTTTACTGTTGATCTGCTTGCCTACAGAAAGGATAAACAGCCGATATGGCTGTCTATATATAATACAGTTGTATTTGATGAAAAGGGCAAGGTGGAAGCCGAGGTGGAGATTATTATCGATATTACGGATAAGAAAAAAGCAGAAGAGGAGTTACATATCTTGTCTCTGGTAGCCAGTAAAACCAATACGGGGGTTAACATTTCAGATCCCGACTGTAATACAACCTGGGTAAACCAATCACTTGAGAAGTTAACAGGTTATACGTTGGCAGAATTACAGGGCTTTAAGCTTGGAGATATTTTCTCTGCAGATACTGACGAGGATCAAAAAGAACTGATCCGTGAATCAAGGAAAAAATCTCAAAACAAAGAGCCTTATTCTATAGAAGTTCAGGCTCGTAAAAAGGATGGCACAATAATCTGGTTGTCGGTAGCTAATACTCCGGTGATTGATGCAAAAGGTAAATTGGAAAGGCAGATCGATCTGATTACCGATATCACACCCCGCAAAGAGGTAGAGCGGGAGATGATGGAAGCGAAGGAGCAAGCTTTGCAACTTAGTAAGGCGAAAGAAATGTTTCTCTCTGTGATGAGTCATGAAATCAGAACTCCGCTAAATGCAATAATAGGTATGACTCATTTGTTGATCGAGAATGATCCGAAGTTGTCGCAGATCGAAGACCTGAATATTCTGAAGTTTTCTGGAGAGAACCTGTTGAATATCATTAACGATATTCTTGACTTTACAAAAATTGAAACCGGGAACCTACGTCTGGAAGCTACACCATTTGGTTTAAAGGCGCTGACTACAGATATAATAACTTCTTTGAGTATTGATGCCATAAAAAAAGGCAATGCACTTGTTTTGCAATATGATGACGCTATTCCAGAGCTGATTTTGGGTGATAAAACAAGACTTTACCAGATTTTGATGAACTTACTGGGGAATGCAATTAAGTTTACTGACCAAGGTAAAATAACCCTTCAGATTCAGCTTATGGGTATTCATCAGGAAAATGTAGAGATTTATTTTGAAGTGCTGGACAATGGAATTGGTATACCGGAGGATAAGTTGAATTACATATTTGAGACGTTTACCCAGGCTAAAGCAGATACCTCAAGAAAATATGGAGGTACAGGTTTAGGGCTCGCAATTACTAAAAAGATATTGCAGTTATGTAACTCTGAGATCATGGTTAACAGTATAGAGGGGGAGGGTACAAGTTTTGCTTTTACCTTGAATTTTGGAAAAGCCAATGCAGTATCTAAGGGAGCAACTGTGGGAACTCCATCTGTTGATTTCTCAGGGAAAAAAATATTGGTTGTAGATGATAATGAAATCAATATAATAATTGCTAAAAGAGTCCTGGGCAAGTTCGGACTGGTTGTGGATACTGCTTCTAATGGTGAAGAAGCAATAGAAAGAGTTTGGCAGAATACTTACGATCTGATTTTTATGGACATTAAAATGCCGGGTATCGATGGTTTTGAAACCACGAAGCTGATGCGGGCAATGCCAGGCATTTATTTGAGTAGCGTTCCTATTATAGCCTTAACCGCATCCACATTAAGTAACGAATATGCTAAGTTTAAGGAATCTGGGATGAATGGCCATATCTTAAAACCTTTTGACCCGGAGGATATCAAAACTGTGCTTTCCAGTTATTTATATCATTAGTTTTTTATCTGTTTATTGCTGTTTGCCTATGATGGTTTCATGAGAGATCAAAGAAACCGTTGTTGAATATGGAAGTGGAATTGTGTTAAAAAGATAAAGGGCCGATATCTCAAGACTGAGTTATCGACCCTTAAATTAACGCTCTCACAACAAAGGTGCGAATTATTTTTGAATTACCAAATATTTTGGAAAGTTTTTTTATTTATTCTGAGAAGGCGACGGTGGCAATGCTGAGTTTGCCGATTTTACCGTCAAATAAGACTGTCCCACAAGCCTCCAGAGTTGCACCTGTAGTCATAACATCATCTACCAGTAAAATGTGTTTCCCGACGATGGTGGTGTGGTTTACAATTGAAAATACATTCAGCATATTTTCAAACCGACTGTATCTGTCTTTTTTAGTCTGAGTCCCGGTACGCTTAGTCCGCAACAGACTGTTTGCATTTATCGGGACATGTAGTACAGCAGCAATGCCTTCAGCAATGCAAAGACTTTGATTATAGCCTCTTTTAATTGTTTTGCTGCGATGTAGCGGAACCGGGATAATCTGATCTATATCGCCGTAGGTAGGGTTCATAAGCAACTTCTCTGCAATCATATTACCTAGTTTTACACCCAGGTCCTTTCTTCCTTTATATTTTAAGCTATGAATGATGTTTTGCGTACGGCTACCTTTCTTAAAGTAAAGCAAAGACATGATGGCATTGCATGGTAAACGTCCCCAAAGTTGGCGTGCAGCAATATTTTCGTTATGTAAATGATGATCAGTGTAGGGTAGCCGATACATACATGATGTACACAATTGCTCCTCGCCATAGTATAAATGTGTGCCACAACCACAACATAAATTGGGGAACAGCAGGCTCAATAGGTCTTCTAAAAAACGTTTTAACAGCATCATGCTGTCAATCTATGTTGTTTTAGGCTTACGTTGGTAAAAAAGTATTTTAATTTTGTTCTTTAACGGCCAGTTGTCCACATGCCGCATCAATATCTTTACCGCGGCTACGTCTGATATTGGTATTTATTCCCTGGCTTTTCAGATAATTGGAAAAAGCATCAATCTTATCGCCTTCGGCATTGATAAAATCTGCGAACTGGATTGGGTTATATTCAATCAGGTTTACTTTGCAGGGGATATGTTTGCAAAACCTGGCCAGTTCCATAGCATCTTCAATTTCATCATTAAAATTGTTGAATACGATGTACTCGTATGTTACCGGGTTCTTGGTTTTGGAAAAGTAATATTTTAAGGATTCGGCAAGTGCTTTTAATGAATTGTGCTCATTAATAGGCATAATCTCATTTCGCTTCTTATCGTTCGCAGCATGTAATGATAGAGCCAGGTTAAATTTAGCGCCATCATCCGCAAGCTTTTTAATCATTTTGGAAATACCCGCTGTAGAAACTGTGATGCGTTTATACGACATGTTTAGTCCATCCGGAGCAGTGATGCGCTCAATAGACTTCATTACGTTGGCATAATTAAGCAGGGGCTCGCCCATACCCATATATACAATATTGGTTAGCGGAGCATTGTAATTTTTCTTTGCCTGCTGATCTATTAAGACAACCTGGTCATAAATCTCATCGGCATTGAGGTTCCGCTTACGATCCATATATCCCGTTGCGCAGAATTTGCAGGTTAAGCTACAGCCAACCTGTGAGCTTACACATGCAGTCATGCGGTCATCCATAGGGATCAGCACTCCTTCTACGATGTTGCCATCATACAAACGGAAAGCATTTTTTATGGTGTGATCGTTACTGAATTGAGAGTTGTTTACGGCTACAACATTAATGGCATAATGTTCGTCGAGCTTATTTCTAAGGTCTTTAGAAAGGTTGCTCATCTCTGTAAATGAGCGTGCCGATTTTTCCCAAAGCCATTGGTAAACCTGTTTTGCCCTATAGGCAGGTTCCTTCATAGCAGCAAAGTGCTCTTGAAGCTGAGAAAGATCTAACGAACGGATATCTATTTTATTTGTTGCAGGCATTTAAATGCAAAGGTACCAAAAATTTGCAAAACAGATTGTAATTGCCGGGTAAAGCTATGTCCGGCTATCTTTTCGGGCTTTTAACTTTGGCACCTGGTGCACCAGGCCTGCCGTTTCCAGGTTTAACAGGTCTTTTGCTTGGTCCTCCTGCTTTAAACCAATCGTTACTGCTTGACGCAGCACTTCTTGATTTCGCTGCGGGAGCTTTACCAAATGATTTACCTTTTCCGCCGGCGGGACGCTCTTCCCTGCTTAAAGAAGCAGGGGCTTTTTTACCAGGTCTTTTTCCTGGAGCTTTAGACGTTGCCCCTCTACTGCCGGATCTTCCAGGAGTAACATTTTCAAGAAAATCTTCTTCGGCTTTTGCCTTAGGTTTTTTATTTGCCCGTTTTGGTGCAGATGCTGTTTCTAAAGCGCTTGATTTCGCAACCAGGTTAAATATGTCAGTTTGTTCTTCAGGGGTAAGCTCACGCCATTCTCCTACAGGGATACCTTTCAGGCTAACGTTCATGATGCGTACGCGCTCAAGTTTTGTTACTTCAAAGCCGAAGTGTTCACACATTCTTCTGATTTGGCGGTTCAGGCCCTGAACAAGTATAATTCTAAATACAAAGGTACTTTCCTGTTGTACTTTACATTTTTTTGTCATTACGCCCAACACTGGAACGCCTTTAGCCATACCAGTTATAAAAGCTTCTGTAATGGGTTTGTTTACGGTAACCACATATTCTTTTTCGTGGTTATTGCCGGCGCGAAGGATTTTATTCACGAGGTCACCATTATTGGTCAGGAATATAAGTCCCTGTGAGTCTTTATCCAAACGACCAATAGGAAATACCCTTTCGCTATGGTTTACATGATCAACAATATTTCCTTTAACACCAGCTTCGGTTGTACTGGTAATACCCACAGGTTTGTTATAGGCAATTAAAACAGAGTTGTCGACCTCTTTTGGTTCAATGGTTTGTCCATTAACCGTGATGATATCGCCGAAAAATACCTTATCGCCTACTTTGGCTTTTTTGCCATTGATAAATACATTTCCTTGCTCAATATATCTGTCGGCCGCTCTTCTTGAGCATAAACCGCTTTCACTTATGTATTTATTTAACCGTGTGGTAGAATCAGACATGGGTATTGGTGTAAAATTATTTACAAAGAAAGCTAAAAATAACCATTCTTTTCGGAGTCTGGCATCTTTTTCTGAAGGGAAAAAGCACCCGAGGCCTCCTCAAAGAAGGTAATTTTTAGGCCAGGCAGGACGCATAGGCTGTTCTAGTGCGTTTAACGCAATATGTTGAACTTGACTTAGTACATTTTTGTCGGCTTTGTCCGGATTTAGAAATCAAAGAAATCATTCAAAAATGATTTCTTTTTTTTATGCGGATACCTTTTGTCGTAGTCCTTGCCATATTCCTTGTATTCATAACGCTTATAATCGTTGTCGTAGTTCTCTTTTTTAGCGTAGTGATTTGCGGAATGTTCAATGATTTTATCCAGTTCTCCGCGATCCAGCCATATACCACGACAAGTTGGGCAATAATCGATTTCCACACCGCTTTTTTCGGTCATTAATAAAGTCTCGTTACAGGAAGGACATTTCATAGTTTCTTATTCTTAAATTAAATACTTGAGCTCAATTGGAACTATATTAACGAAAACAGGAATGCTTTCATATATGCGTAACACAAATGATATGAAAGTGTTTGGAGTTAACCTGATTTGAAATATAAATCAACGGGTTTGAAATAAAATCAACAGGTTTGAAGTAAAAATAGTCATCTGGTTTGTTTTAACTCAAAATAACCTACGGCTCGAAGCAAGGGTTAGCTCCCGGTTTGCTTGATTTTGAAATAAAAATTACCTTCTTCGAGGAGGCCTCAGGCGCTTTTTCCCTTCAGAAAAAGATGCCAGACTCCGAAAAGAACGGTTATTTTTAATAGTTAACAGGTAGTTGCTTCATATATTCATTTAACGCCATATGTGGTGTTTTTCGAAAAGCAAGTTCCATATTTCTAACTTTTACAATTCGGGAAACTCTAAAGTCCCGGTAGTCATTTCGTAAATGGCACCAGGCGATGAGATGCCAGTTGTATGCATAAAATACCAGGCCAATTGCTTCAACTTCGCGTTTACTGCTTTCTTTGTTTTGGTCAAGGTAATCTATTTCGATAATGTATTTGCCGGAAATTGCATTTTGTAAGTCTGCAAGGTGGTCAAATTCCTCATTGCCCCATTCGTGATTCAGTTGAAATTTGATGCTTTCATTGAGTAGTTCCAGTTTTTCTTTTTGGCTGTGTTTTAAAACAGCTTTCACTTTATTTAGTGCGGAGGTATAATTGGTAAAAATAGACTTGTCTGCAAAGCGTGATACCATACGTTCCATGATCAGTAAAGCATTGGCTTCATCAGAAGAAAAAGAAACAGGGGGCAGGAAATACCCCTGTACAATATAATATCCCTTTGGTTGTTCAAAACTAATAGGAACTCCTTGCTCCAGGAGTGCTTTGATATCGCGATAAACCGTTCGTGTACTGATCTGGAACTGATCTGCAATTTTATCTGCTGAAACATGCTTTTTTGTTTGTAGCAGCAAAAGTATTCCAAATAACCGGTCTATTCTGTTCATCTAATTTTGTGACTGGGGTAAAAGCTTCTCTACAAATTTAAACGTTTTTTGAATAATTGTCCTTTTGGATTTTAATTGTTTGCGGTCTTCACATTATTAGGCGGAAAAATCTTTTATTTGCGTATGATTTCTCATATTTCAGCAACTTATATATATCCTATAACAGGTCCGGTTATAAAAAACGGCGTACTTGCGATTGATTCAAAAGGTGTTATTATGGATGTCTATACGGAGGAGGAGGCTAAGGCTAAGCAGATCAGTGATATTAACTATCATAAGGGTTTGTTGGTGCCGGGCTTTGTAAATACGCATTGTCATCTTGAACTGTCCAACCTTAAAGGTCAAATTCCAAAAGGAACGGGCTTGCCTGAGTTTGTAAAGTGGGTAATAAAATCAAGAAGCTCTGACGAATATGAGCTGAATCTTGCGATGTTAAAGGCAGATATTGAAATGCATCAGAATGGGATTGTTGCTGTTGCAGATATTTCTAATCAGCTGATCTCAAAATCTTTAAAGATAAGTTCTCCGGTTTACTATTTTACATTTTTAGAGATTATGGGGTTTAATCCTGCATTAGCTAAAGATGCTATGGAAAGAGCAAAACAATTTAAAGCTGAGCTCGATCCTTTGTCGGTTTCGATTGTGCCTCATGCACCGTATTCTGTTTCGGCTGAATTGTTTGATGAACTTCGTGCGTACGAAGAGTTTCAGGACGGGCCTCTTAGTATTCATAATCAGGAAACGGAAGATGAGAATGCCTTTTTTGAACATAAGACAGGTGAGTTTTTAGAGCTTTTTAAATTCCTGGGACAGGATATAGAATTTTATCAGCCCTCAGGGAAAACTTCGCTTCAAACGTATATACCACTTTTATCGCCCCAGCTTAAAACTTTATTGGTACACAATACATATACCTCAGCTGAAGATGTAGCTTATGCTACAAGCATTCATCCAAATTTGTATTGGTGTTTATGTCCACGCGCTAATATGTACATAGAAAATGCGTTGCCTGACGTAAATATGTTGAGGAAAGCAGATTTAAAAATTACGTTGGGTACGGATAGTTTGGCGAGTAATGACAGTCTTAGTATTTTATCGGAAATGAACCTTTTGCAGGAACGTTTTGATGTCCCTACTGATGAACTGCTGAAATGGGCAATATTTAATGGGGCAGAGTTTTTGGAAATTGAAGAGCGTTACGGCAGTTTTGAACGGGGTAAGCGGCCTGGTATAAACCTTGTTGACTTTACGGAACGTAATGGCAAAGTAATATTGGGAGATAATATAACACGTTTGTTTTAGTGAGAAGCAATAGATTTGTTTGAGCATATGGTGAATAAGATTACGGAACTATTTGGAGTCAGGTATCCTGTTGTGCAGGCTGGAATGGTTTGGTGTAGTGGCTGGAGATTAGCGTCGGCAGTTGCAAATGCGGGAGGTTTGGGTATTATTGGTGCAGGATCAATGTATCCGGAGATTTTGCGGGAACACATCAGGAAATGTAAAATGGCAACCAGCAACCCTTTTGCTGTGAATGTTCCATTACTATATCCAAATGTGCAGGAAGTTATGGATATCATTGTAGAAGAGGGGGTTCGTATTGTATTTACCTCTGCGGGAAACCCAGCGATCTGGACAGGCTTTTTAAAGGATAAAGGACTAACAGTTGTACATGTAATTGCAAACACCAAATTTGCGATAAAGGCTGAAGCTTGTGGAGTAGACGCTATTGTAGCGGAGGGGTTTGAAGCAGGTGGGCATAATGGAAGGGAGGAGACAACAACTATGTGTTTGATTCCAATGGTACGCGACGTTGTAAAAATACCTGTTATTGCTGCTGGTGGGATTGGTAGTGGAGCTGCAATGCTGGCTGCACTGGCTTTGGGTGCTGATGGGGTTCAGGTTGGGTCTGCGTTTGCTGTGGCAGAAGAATCGTCGGCACATCCGAAATTTAAAGACCGTATTTTGCAATCGGCAGAAGGAGACACGAAGTTGAGTATGAAGAAACTGGTACCAGTGCGTTTACTTAAAAATGAATTCGCGGATGTAATTGCGCAGGCGGAATCGAAAGGTGCTGATGCAGATGAGCTTGTGAGAATTTTAGGGCGGGCTCGTGCTAAATTAGGTATGTTTGAGGGCGATATGGAGCAGGGTGAACTGGAGATAGGGCAAGTTTCGGCAATGCTGAAAGAAATAAAGCCAGCGGCAGAAATATTGAAAGAGATATGGAGAACTTTTTTGGAGGAGAAGGAACGTATTGCAGCAATGAGGTTTTAAATTTTTAAGGTACAGATGAAAGTAAGACATATAAAAATTAAAGTTAGCGGGAAAGTACAAGGTGTATCTTTCAGAGCTGTGACAAAAGTTGTTGCCGATCAGATGGGTGTGAGAGGGATGATTAGAAATGAAAAAGACGGTAGCGTTTATATAGAAGCGGAAGGCGACGATACTTTACTGGAAGTTTTTGTGGATTGGTGTAATGAGGGGACTGACCGCGCAAAAGTGGAAAATGTGGAGGTTACGCCGGGAGAGCTTAAGAACTATCAGAATTTTGAAATCATAAAAAAATAGATGTCAGTCTTAAAGAAGTTTGCCGGCGATACAGCTATTTATGGGTTGAGCACCATCCTTTCAAGGATGATCGCGTTTGCTTTAACCCCCATTTACGCAAGAGCGTTGCCGGTTGGTGGAAACGGTATTTTTACTGCTATGTATGGTTATGCAGCTATTATCAATCCGATATTGGCTTTCGGGATGGAAACAACCTTTTTCAGGTACCTCCAGAAAAAGAATGATAATCGGCAACAGGTTTATAACAATGCTTTTGGGGCGGTGATTGCTATTTCTATTGTGTTTTTGTTATTTTCTCTACTTTTTTTAGACAGTATTATTGATTTTATGCAGACCGGGGATGTTAAAGATCATGCAGATTATGCTTTTTATGTAAAGTGTTTTCTGATTATCCTGGTTACTGATGCTTTTTGTGTTATTCCTTTTGCCAAAATTCGTGCAGAAGGGAGGCCAATAAGGTTTGGTACTATAAAGTGCCTGAATATTTTTATCGTTGTTTTTTTTAACGTATTTTTCTTGTTTCTGATCCCTTTGATTATCAGTTACAAACTGCCGGGTGCGGAATGGATGATGGAGTGGTATAGACCCAAATGGGTGGGGTACGTCTTTTTGTCGAATGTAATTGCAAGCATTTGTACCATATTTTTGTTGTTGCCGGAAATCCTGCAGTTGAAGCTAAAGTTTGATCTGGGCATGTTTAAAGAAATGTTAGTCTACAGCTGGCCTGTACTGATCGCCAATATTTCATTTATCATTAATGAAGCTTTAGACAAAGCTATGCTTAAACATATGCTGCCTGAGAGCATTAGTGACCAGGAGGTAGGTATTTATGGTTTGTGTGCGAAGATAGCTTTATTCTTAAGCATCTTTGTTCAAGCCTTTAGGTTAGGCGCAGAGCCTTTTTTTTTCAATCATTCAAAAAATAAAAACGCAGGAGAGACTTATGCTCGTATCATGAATTATTTTGTGATCACTGTAGCAATTATAGCGGTTGCGTTGGTTGCCAATGTAAATATTCTTGCTACTATTATAGTAGGTCCTGAAAACCGTATTATTAATCATCATGTAGTGCCTAATGTTTATTGGTCTGGTCTGGGTGTAGTTCCTCCATTGGTATTTGGTTACCTGAGCCTTGGTATTTATATGAACCTGTCGGTATGGTACAAGTTGTCTGATCAAACCAAATACGGGCTCTACATATCGGGTATTGGTGCGGTGCTGACTATTGTTTTGAACTGGATTTTTATTCCTAAATATAGTTATATGGCATCGGCCTGGACATCATTTATCGCTTATGCAGGCATGATGGTACTGTCATACTTGTGGGGACAGAGGAATTATTCGATCCCTTATAATGTAAAAAAGAATTTAGCTTATATTGTTGCTGCTATTGTGATCGTTTTTATATCATTTAATGTATTCAACAGAAACATATTTATTGGGAATGCATTGCTGATATTGTTTGTTGTAGCTACGTTTTATGCGGAGAAAAAAGAACTGATAACTTTGTTGAAAAAGAATTAAAAGATGAATATAAATATTATTAATAAATCGGCACATGCCTTACCTCAATATGAAACTGCACATGCGGCAGGGATGGATTTACGGGCAGCTATAGAAACAGAAATTACAATTAAACCTTTACAACGTGTTCTTGTTCCAACAGGTTTATATATAGAACTTCCGATAGGTTTTGAAGCACAGATCCGTCCCCGAAGTGGTTTGGCATATAAGCATGGTATTGGTATAGTAAATTCGCCGGGTACTATTGATGCGGACTACCGTGGAGAAATTAAGGTACTGCTGGTTAATTTATCGGACACTGATTTTGTGGTAAAAGATGGAGAGCGAATTGCACAAATGGTAATTGCGAAGCACGAAACTGTTGTGTGGAATGCTGTTGAAGAATTAAATGAGACTGCCCGTGGTGCCGGGGGCTATGGGCATACAGGTAAATAGTATATTACTGTATAAATTATGAAATGTAAAGTGTTTTTACTTGTGTTGTTAGGCTATTCGCCTGGTCTGTTTGCTCAGAAACCTGTGGTTCCGGCAGCTGATACAACTATGATAAAAACACTTTTTTTTGCTGGTTTACGTGATAAGCTGAATGAGGATTATAGTAAGGCAAATGAGACCTTTAATAAGATTGTCTTGCTGGACCCAAAAAATGCTGCCGTGTATTATGAGATTGCGGTTGTAAATTACAGACAGAATAATCTTCTTGATGCTGAAATGGCAATTAGAAAAGCTACTTCACTCGACTCAAATAATAGCTGGTACTGGATGATGATGGCTGAGCTATATAAGCGCAAGGGGGATATGGATGGAATGACGGGAGCCTTGAATCAGCTGATCAGACTTTCGCCGGATAAATCGGATTATTATTTCGATAGGTCTAATGCTTATTTATTGGCGGGTAAAACGGCCGAGGCTATGCGGGGCTATGATGAGCTGGAAAAGAAATTTGGGCCATCTGACGAGTTGGCGCGGGCCAGGCGACGGGTAACTTCGGGCGGACAGTTAAACGCTCCAAACGAAAAAGAAGGCTTGAATGATGATCGGGAAGCTGCGGCTGAATTAACCAGTAGCGAGAAAAAAGTGCAGCTTGCGGAAAACCTATATAAAAAGGGAGACTTGGCGGGAGCACTAGCTCAATTTATGTCGCTGCTGGCAGATGATGATCAGATTTATAAAGCCTGGGAACAGGCCTTGAACATTCAATTGCTTTTAAAACAATATAAAAATGCAATTAAGACAGCCGACGAAGCTTTAACTATCTACCCAAACCAGGCGATTTTATATTATTTTATGGCTTTGGCCCTGCATCAGGAAACTCAAAATGCAGAAGCTTTATTAAATGTTAAAGCGGCCTTGCAGCTAGATCCCGAGAATGGAATTTACCTGGAGCTTTATGGAGATATCCTGTTTTTAGGAGGAGAGAAAGAACAGGCACTGATACAATGGAAAAAGGCGAAGGCTGCAGGAAACAGTTCAGAAAAACTAAATAAAAAGATCAATGAGCGTAAATATTTGGAATAAATTATTTTTAGCAGCTTTACTTTCAACTGCGCTGTTTGCCTGTAAAACCAGGAAGAAGGTTGTAGGGAATCCACCGCCTGTTGTCAACGAATTAAGTAATAAAAAAGCGGAGAATATTAAGCTCTTAAAATCTAAGGATTTAGTTTTTAATACACTTGCGGTTAAAGCTAAAGCGAAAATTGATATAGGTGGGAGTAAGAACAGCGCAACGATGAATATCAGGATGGAGAAAGGTCGCAGGATTTGGGTAAGTATTACTGCATTGGCTGGTATTGAGGTGGCCAGGGCTTTAATTACACCTGATAGTGTTAAGGTGAGGAATAATTTTCAATCTGTGTATCTTAAAAAGCCTTTTAGTTACCTGCATCGTTATGCCAATAAACAGATCAGCTTTGATTGGCTTGAATCTATTCTGTCTGGCAATACAATTGCTGATTTTGTGAATGAAAAAGCCAACATTGAAGAAGCTGATGGACTATGGGTATTGGACGGTGAAAAAGAAAAACTTGCCTATAAAGTGTTTTTTGATGCATTGATGAAAGTAAATCAAAATACGATCAATGATGTGAGTGCGGGGCAAGCTTTAAAAGTTGTTTATGCCGGGCCTTATCAGGACCTTGGAGGTTCTTTATTTCCGAAGGGGGTGACAATAAGTTCGATGGCAGGGACTAGAAACGTAAATATTGAACTGGAGTATTCTGGTGCAGAACGCAATGTTCCACTTGAATTTCCGTTTAGTGTTCCAGGGAAGTATGAAGTAATAAACTGATTTTTTTCATACTTTTGACCCAATGAAGCTAATAAAATTTCTTTTCCTCCTGCTATTTGTACTATCCGCGTCAGTTGTATTTGCCCAAAGCAGCTCGGAACTTAAAAGAAAAAAAGAGGCTATTCAAAGAGAGATCGAATTGTTGCAGCGAAACCTGAACAAGACTGCAAAAAGCAAGAAACTAACATTGGGCGAGATCAATGCATTAAATAAAAAAATTAGTTTGATGCAGGATAAGATCACAGTGATCAATTCCGAGATAAAGAACCTGGACAATCAGATTCATGAAAATACCAATACCGTAATTCATTTGAAAGGTCAGCTGGGTCAGCTGAAAAAGGAATACGGAGCGATGATCCGTTTTGCCCAGCGCAATAAAAATGCCTACGATAAGATGATGTTTATTTTTGCCGCGAAGGATTTTAATCAGGCTTACAAGCGGATTAAATACTTGCAGCAATTTGGTCAGTATAGAAAAAAGCAGGCAGGGTATATACAAGGGACACAAAAAGATCTGAATTATAAAATTGTTATCCTGGACAAGAACCTGAAAGAGAAGAGTAATCTTTTACATGAACAGGAAAATGAAAAGGATAAACTTGGTAAAAATAAAACGCAGCAGTCTGCGGTATTGAATAAATATAGTAAGCAGGAGAAGCAGTTCCGCCAGGATATTGCTACCCGCAAAAAGCAACAGGCCCAACTCGACAGGAGTATTCGTGCTGCCATCGTACGTGAGATTGAACTGGAACGTAAGCGTGCTGAAGAGGCCGCAAGGTTAGCCGCTGCGAAGGCAAAAGCTGCTGCCGATGCTGCTGCTGCAAAAGCAAGGGCAGAAAATAAACCTGCACCTGCAGCTCCGGAACCGGTAGCTAAACCAAAAGCAAACAGTAGTGGCTATTTGGCTGCAACTCCAGAAGCTGCGAAGTTATCTGCCGCGTTTGAAAGTAATCGTGGATCGTTACCATGGCCTGTAGCTTCAGGTTCTATCACAGAAAGTTTCGGAAAACATAAGGAAGGGCAGGCGAGTTATGACAATGCCGGGGTAACCATACAAACAGCAGAAGGAGCTGGTGTAAGAGCTGTGTTTAATGGAAAAGTAAGTAAGGTCGGCAATGCATTGGGCAGGTATTATGTTTTGATTAAACATGGACAGTTCTTTACGGTATATCAGAACCTAAGATCTGTAAGTGTAAGTGCAGGAGATGATGTGAGTACAAAACAAAATATTGGTACCGTGGCTTCAGCGGGAGATATACCTGAATTGCAATTCCAAATTTATAGAGGCGCAGTAGCTCAGAACCCTGCGGCATGGATCGCTAAATAAACTATTGCAATTAATTGTTTATATTTGTTTTAAAGAAGTAAAAAAGAGATTGAGATGTATACAGGCACGTTAGTAGAATTCTTAAATATGGGTGGAGGTGAGATAATGCTTATTCTTGCCGTAGTACTTTTGTTATTTGGAGGTAAAAAATTGCCTGAATTGGCACGTGGACTTGGAAAGGGGTTAAGAGATTTTAAGGATGCTTCGGATGGTGTAAAACGCGAAATCCATAGGAACATTAATGCCGCAGGTATTACTGACGAGATTAATGATTTTAAATCGACACTTAGTGGTGAGGACACTCCAAGGAAACATAATTATGATTATAAACCTGGTGAGAACGCATACAACAATGATAGTTACGATGGTGGATCGGGATATAACGGTGATGAAGCTGCACACTATAATAGTACGGTGGCTGATGATGTTAAAATTGCTGAGGACCGGGCGCGTGCTGATCATGCAAAGAGCGTTGAGAACGTAAATAATAGCGAAGGAGCTGAGTTTACGGATAAGAATGAGAACACAAAAATAGAAACAGATAAACATTAAAACTTTAACTAAAATATCATGTTTGACACAACATTATTAGCTTTTGGACTGGGTGGCGGAGAGATTGCTGTCATTGTAGTAATTGTATTGCTACTTTTTGGCGGTAAAAAAATCCCTGAATTAATGCGTGGCCTGGGAAAAGGAATTAAAGAATTTAAAGATGGTAAGGATGGTGCTGATGATGCTGCCGGACAGAATCCTGGCAATCCTAACAAGCCATTATAGGTTTACGAACCCGATTTTTAATTTAATGAATTCTTGATTTTGAAGAAGTATAACTCCTTAAAAGAGATACAAACTCTTATTGGGCAAAAAGAGCTCAGTTTACCAGAGTTATTAGATCATTATTTTAAGCAAATAGAAAAACATAAACACCTCAATGCGTTTAATGAGGTGTTTTTTTATTCTGCGGATCTTCAGGCTAAGCTTGTACAAGAGAAAATAGATGCCGGGACTGCCGGGAAGCTGGCTGGAATGGTAATTGGTATAAAAGATAATATCTGTTATAAAGATCACCAGGTTACAGCTTCCTCGAAAATGCTGGAAGGTTTTGTTTCTCCCTATTCTGCTACTGTGGTGGAAAGACTGATCAGTGAAGATGCGATAATTATCGGCAGACTGAACTGTGATGAGTTTGCTATGGGGGGATCAAATGAGACATCTTTCTATGGACCGGTTAAAAATGCAGCCGATCATGAAAAAGTTGCCGGTGGGTCTTCAGGTGGTTCGGCGGTTGCTGTACAAGCAGATTTATGTTTGTCGGCGCTAGGTACTGATACCGGTGGTTCTGTAAGGCAGCCCGCTGCATTTTGTGGTTGCATTGGTTTAAAACCAACATACGGTAGAATTTCAAGGTATGGCGTAATTGCTTATGCTTCGTCATTTGATCAGGTAGGAACCATAACCTCATCGGTAAGTGATGCTGCGGTTTTGCTGGAGGTGCTTGCTGGTGCTGACGAATATGACAGTACAGTATCTAAACATATTGTCCCTGATTATTTAAAAGCTTTACAAAATAGTCCGGCTAAAAAGATTGCTGTTTTAAAGGAAACTTTAGAGAGTAAAGCGCTGGATGCCGATATCAAAGAGGCCATATTAAAGGCAATTGAAGGACTTAAAGAACAAGGTCATACGGTAGAATATGTTTCTTTCGATTTACTGGATTATTTAGTTCCGGCTTATTATGTGCTGACAACAGCCGAGGCTTCTTCTAACCTTTCTCGTTACGACGGTGTGCATTATGGACACCGTAATATGGAAGCAGGTAGCTTAAATGAGCTATATAAGTTGTCGAGAGCTGAAGGTTTTGGTGAAGAAGTTAAGCGGCGTATTCTACTTGGTACTTTTGTTTTAAGTGCTGGTTACTACGATGCTTATTATCAGAAAGCCCAGCAGGTGAGAAGATTGATCAGGGAAAAGATGGAAGAAATGCTGAGTACATTTGATGTGGTAATAAGTCCGGTAACACCGACTCCTGCATTTAATATCGGTGAAAATATTGATGATCCCCTGGTTATGTATATGGCAGATATTTTTACCGTCCTGGCTTCTTTAACCGGGATTCCGGCAATTGCAATTCCTTTGGGCAATAATATTGCAGGTTTGCCGTTAAGTATGCAGCTAATGGCGCGACATTTTGGGGAACAGGAACTGTTATCTTTGTCCCAGGCTTTTTTAAATAAAGAAACGTTGAGTTGTTAACAAAACAGGCAAACTAAACCATCACCGCATTTATTGCTGCCTGAAATAGATTTTATTAACCGATAAAAAGGAAATAATACGCCTATGAAGATCATCATATGCTTTGTCTCAGCTTGCTTTTTTGCCTTAACAAGCTTTTCGGCAGCTGCACAACAACAGCAAGAATTAGCAATAACCGATACTACGAGTGTTCCGGTTTTAGATGAAAGACCTACTTTTCACAATCACAATTATCTTTATAAAGCCCGCCTGGATTCTATTCAGCAAATGGTGCCGCTTTCCTATAATGAGTTTGTGCAGGACTACATAGATATATATGCAGGTCGTAAGGATATGATGGGGAAAATGCTTGGTTTATCGGGTTACTATTTTCCGATTTTTGAAAAGGCACTTAAAAGCTATAATATCCCTGAAGAAATTAAATACCTTCCAATTATAGAATCTTCTATGAACCCACATGCAGTATCAAGAGTGGGTGCTACAGGTTTGTGGCAGTTCATGTTTGCTACAGCAAAAGACTATGGATTAAATATGGATAATTTTGTTGATGAACGAAAAGATCCTATCCAAGCCAGTTATGCTGCAGCGGCTTATTTTAGAGATGCATATGAGGAACTAGGTGATTGGTTGCTGTCAATCGCAGCTTATAATTGCGGAATGGGGAATGTGAAGCGTGCAATGGCAAAAGCTGATTCAAGAGATTTCTGGGAAATCAGGCGTTTTCTACCTATGGAAACCCGTAATTACGTTCCCGCGTTTATTGCAGCTGTATATGTGATGAACTATTCAGATAGTCATCAGATCAAAATACAAAAATCTCCTCTTTTAAAAAATACTGATACCATACAGATTACGCGTTTTGTATCGCTACCTTCATTGGCTGAGGCTATGGGTGTTGACGTTGAAGAGTTGTGGAGTTTAAATCCCTCTTACAAGAAGAAAATTGTAAATGGGACCGAACTTGCACCAAAAAGGGTGATCCTGCCAAAAGTAAGCCTGGCTAGCTTTTCGAACGTATATCGCTTGTTGAATGAAGAAGAACTGGATGTTGATAGAAATATCGTATTGGCATCTAATGATGGAAAGGGTAGGCATAAGCCGAAAGCTAAGGCTGTTGCCAGCAAACCAGGTATTACTTACCATAAGGTTAGTGCGGGGCAAAATCTGAGTACCATTGCGAACAAATATAATGTTGAGGTGCAGGACCTGAAGGTATGGAATAACTTAAAAGGGTCGGGGATCGTTCCAGGTCAACGGCTGAAGATATACCCGAATTTTGAGGGAAAGCGTAGTGCCAGCCATACCAGAGGCTAGCATTTTTCTGATTCTGCTACGGTCATAAAATTAAATTATAAGTATTCTTTTTTATTTATGGCTTATCAAAAGAATTGTAACTTTGGCCCCTTACATATAAGATCATTTTATGAGTAAGATTAATAGGAAGCAGGACGCATTAGATTACCACTCGCAAGGCAGACCTGGGAAAATTCAGGTTATACCCACTAAACCAACAAATTCCCAAAGGGATCTGGCACTTGCATATTCACCTGGTGTTGCTGAACCTTGTTTAAAGATAGCCGAGAATACAGAAGACGTTTATAAGTATACAGCCAAAGGTAACCTTGTAGCTGTAATTAGTAATGGTACCGCAGTTTTAGGATTGGGAAATATTGGTCCGGAAGCTGGTAAACCAGTAATGGAAGGTAAAGGTTTGTTGTTTAAAATATTTGCTGATATCGATGTTTTTGACCTTGAACTGGATACCACAAATGTTGATGATTTTGTTAAAATTGTAAAAGCATTGGAGCCTACGTTTGGTGGGGTCAATTTAGAAGATATTAAAGCACCTGAATGTTTTGAAATTGAACGCCGTTTAAAGGAAGAAATGAACATTCCGGTAATGCACGATGACCAGCATGGTACTGCTATTATTTCTGCTGCAGCATTAATAAATGCCTGCGAATTGCAGAAAAAGAAAATGGACAAAGTTAAGATTGTGGTGAACGGTGCTGGTGCTGCAGCTATTTCATGCTCACGTTTGTACGTTTCTTTGGGCGCGAAAAAGGAAAATATTGTGATGTGCGACCGTTCTGGCGTAATCAGGGATAACAGAGAAAATCTGGATGCCATAAAAAGGGAGTTTGCAACCTCGAGAAAACTGGATACACTGGAAGAAGCCATGAAAGATTCTGATGTGTTTATCGGTCTTTCATCTGCAGATTGTGTGTCGGAAGATATGTTAAAATCAATGGCAAAGAACCCTATTGTTTTTGCAATGTCTAACCCTAATCCGGAAATCGCATATGAACTGGCGATTAAATCACGTAAAGATATCATTATGGCTACAGGCCGTTCTGATTATCCTAATCAGGTGAATAACGTTTTGGGTTTCCCTTATATTTTCAGAGGAGCGCTTGACGTAAGAGCTACGGCGATTAACGAGGAGATGAAGATTGCAGCGGTTAGAGCAATTGCTGAACTAGCCAAGAAATCTGTTCCTGAGGCTGTAAATATGGCCTATAATGAGAAAAACATCAAGTTCGGTAAGGAGTATATCATTCCGAAACCAATGGATATGAGGTTGATGACAAATGTGTCGATCGCTGTGGCGAAAGCAGCAATTGAGTCTGGCGTTGCACGTAAGGTTATTACCGATTGGGATGCTTATGAGGAAGAACTGAAACATAGACTAGGTATGGATGATGCCATTATGCGTGCAATTACGAATAAGGCTAAATCTGATCCTAAGCGTGTTGTTTTTGCGGAAGCTGATCATTATAAGATTTTAAAGGCTGCCCAGATTGTTAAAGACGAGAATATTGCTATCCCAATTCTATTGGGTAATAAGGAGGTGATTGAACGGATTATTGAAGAAAGTGCACTTGATTTGGAAGGCGTAACGATCATTGATCCATTTAAGGAGCCTGAGCTGATGCAGAAATACGGACAGTTCTTGTATGAAAAAAGACAGCGCAGAGGACTGACTTTGTTTGACGCAACTAAACTAATGCGCGACCGGAATTACTTTGGGGCTTCAATGGTTGAGTTTGGAGAGGCAGATGCAATGATCTCTGGTTTGACAAGAAATTATGTTTCGACCATTAAACCTGCTTTACAAGTAATTGGTACTGCACCTGGTGTAAACCGTGTTGCGGGAATGTACATGATGATGACCAAGAAAGGCCCTGTATTTTTTGGGGATACGACTGTAAATGTTGACCCAACTGCAGAGGAATTGGTCGATCTGACGTTGTTACTGGAGCGTTCGGTAAGTAAGTTTAATATCCATCCTCGTATTGCTTTATTGTCTTATTCAAACTTTGGTTCTAACGAAGGTGTGGTTCCTGAGAAAGTGAGAAAGGCAGTAAAAATATTACATGAGCAACACCCACATATTGTTGTTGATGGAGAAATGCAGGGGAATTTTGCCATGAACAACGAGTTATTGAAAGGTAATTTCCCTTTTAGCAGATTGGTTGACGGGCCTGCAAACACCTTGATATTCCCTAATCTGGAGTCCGGCAACATTGCTTACAAATTATTACAGGAATTAGGGGAAGCTGAAGCAATAGGTCCGATTTTGTTGGGACTAAATAAGCCTGTTCATATTGTTCAACTCGGAAGTTCGGTGAGAGAGATTGTAAATATGGTTACCTTAGCTGTTTTGGATGTTCAAGGTAAAGAGGACGAAGCAAATGCGAAAAAAGGTGGAATATTAAAAAGAATAGTTAAAAAATAAGATATGTTCGAGTATATTGATGGGAAACTAGCGTTTAAATGCCCTACTTATATTGTTGTGGAGGCCGGTGGCGTTGGCTATCATTTAAATATATCTTTAAATACTTATAGCAGCCTGGCAAATACCGAAAGGTGTAAAGTTTATACCTGGCTGCACGTAAAAGAAGATGCGCATACCCTTTATGGCTTTGCCGATGAAGGGGAGCGCAGGCTTTTTTTACATTTGATTTCGGTATCCGGGATAGGGCCGAATACAGGAAGGATGATGTTATCGTCCATCACACCTGTGGAAATTCAAACTGCCATTGTAAATGCTGACCTGGCCCTGATCCAAAGAATTAAAGGAATAGGAGCTAAGTCTGCGCAGCGACTGGTACTTGAATTACAAGACAAACTAAAAAAAGAAGGTTCAGGGTCGTTAATCTCCGCTCCTTTAAACAATACAGTAAGAGAAGAGGCAATTTCGGCATTAATGATGCTCGGTTTTGCCAAGCTCGCTTCTGAAAAAGCAATAGACAATGCGGTGAAAGTTGGTGGACAGGAATTGTCTGTTGAACAAATGATAAAAATAGCATTGAAGAATTTATAAAAATTGCCATTGAAAACTTTATTAACGCTATTTCTCTTCCTGACAATTTGTTTTGGAGGACAACAAGCATTCTCGCAGGTTGCTCCTAAAAAAGCAAAACAGGATACGGTGAAGAACTCTTTCGGTCTGAAAGAAAAGCAAAGACTTGGAATAAGATCCTTGTCGAACCCATTCTATCCACTGCCGGAAAATATGCAGCGGAAGGTAGAGTATGATGCTGCAAATCAAAGATATATCATTCAGGAAATGATTGGCGATAAGCCTTTTGGCGGTGTACAATACTTGTCAGTGGACGAGTATCTCCGTTTGGTAAACAGTGAAATTAAACGGGACAACTGGCGTTCACTTTCCGATCAGGAGGTGACAGAGGTACGCAGGACCGGAATTATTCCGAGTTTAAAAATTAACAGTAAGTCTTTCGAGAAGATATTTGGAGGTACGACCATTGATATTCAGCCTCGCGGTGAAGCAGAACTTACCTTTTTAGGGCGTATCAATAAAAATGAGAACCCTTTATTTAACGAACGCCAAAGGGTACAAGGTAACTTTGATTTTAACCAGCGCATTCAGATGGATGTGATTGGTAACATCGGTACCAAGATGAAAATCAACATGAACTATAATACAGAAGCTCAGTTTGATTTTGAAAACCAGGTGAAACTGGATTATACAGGTGATGAAGATGATATTATACAAAAAATTGAGGCCGGTAATGTAAGCTTGCCTTTAAATACAACCCTGATCAACGGAACACAAGCCTTGTTTGGGGTAAAAACACAATTGAAATTTGGAAAACTGAATGTAGCTACCGTTTTTACACAACAGAAGTCGCAGACCCGGCAAATACAGATTAACAATGGTGCGCAGCAGAATGAGTTCAGACTGAGTGCCGATAATTATGAAGCCAATAAACACTTTTTCCTGGCGCAATATTTCAGGGATAATTACAATAAATCGCAATCTAATCCGCCTACTATCACTTCGGGTGTTATCATTACTAAAATTGAAGTATGGATTACCAATAAAGCGGGCAGTACCCAGGATTCAAGAGATGTATTGGGCTTTATTGACCTGGGTGAAAATAAAACCTTTAACACGGGGATAACCGGAGGAGGATCTGTGCTTCCATCGGGTTTTACAAATCCGGTTTTTCCAAGGAATTCGAATGACCTTTTGACCAGGATCCCTCAAACTTCCAGGTTGACAAACTCTAATGATATCATTGGTTTTTTTGCGCCTAATGGAGGAACGGATAACTACGCTAAATTAACTTATGCAAGGAAACTGGCAGATAGAGAATATACCTTTCATCCTCAGCTGGGTTACATCTCTCTTAATAATGGTTTGAATAGTGATGAGGTGCTTACTGTTGCGTTCCGGTATACTTTTAACGGAGTAGAATACCAGGTTGGAGAGTTCTCTACCGATGTTCCTTTTGATCCGGCAAGCCCTAAAGTTTTATATACTAAATTACTGAAGAACGAAACATTAAAAACCAATTTGCCTACCTGGGATTTGATGATGAAGAATATTTATTCTATCGGAGGCTACCAGATCAGTCAGCAGAACTTTAAGCTGGATATTTTTAGAATTGATGAAAAAACAGGGGTTGAAAAACCCTTGATACAGGAAGGGGAGAAGTTGGATGCAGATCGGAGGCCCCTTAATGGTAAACAATGGATACAAGTTGTGGGACTTGATCGATTGAACCAGCAAAAGGAACGGAAGCCGGACGGCGTGTTTGATTTTGAAACAGAAAATAGACCTTTTGGTTCAACAGCAAACAATGCACAGAGTTCGTCTTTCGGTAATGGTAGTAACAATGGCTCATCAACGAATAACCTGCTCAATTTTTCGACCAATACGGTGAATGGATATATCACGATTGACCCATTGAACGGGAGGATCATTTTTCCAATCATTGAACCTTTTGGAAAGGATCTGGCCAGTCAGTTTTTACCTGGAGAACAGAAGCTGATTGATAAATATACTTTTACTGCTTTGTATGATTCTACAAAGGTTGTTGCACAGCAGTTGTTCAGCAATCAGAACAGATATGTGATCAAGGGGGCTTACCAGTCTGAAATTGCTTCTGAGTTTAGTTTAAATGCAATTAATGTACCAGAAGGATCGGTAAAAGTTTTTGCAGGTACCATTCCTTTGCAGGAAGGTATTGATTTTACAGTGGATTATCAGGGGGGTAGGGTAAGGATCATCAATCCAGCATTGCTAACTTCTGGTCAGCCTATAAGGATCTCAACAGAAAATAATGAGTTGTTTGGTTTACAACAGCGTTCGTTGTTTGGTACCCGATTGGATTATAAAGTAAACAATAAACTGAATCTTGGTGGTACTTTGATGAACCTTACCGAGAAACCGTTAACACCAAAGGTGAATATTGGGGAGGAACCTATATCGAACACGATGTGGGGACTGGATATGAACTACAGTTCGCCTTCCAGATTTTTGACTAAGTTGGTGGATAAATTGCCATTTTTGTCTACCAAAGTGCCATCTAACATTACGTTCGCGGGTGAGTTTGCACAATTAATACCTGGTCACCCAAGCGCTTTGAACTTTGGAGGTAAAAAAGGAGGAGTAAGTTACCTGGATGATTTTGAAGCTTCGCGCTCTGTTATAGATTTGAAAAGTGCCATTGCATGGCAACTATCCGGAACTCCCCAGTTATTTCCGGAAGCCAGTAGAATTGATGACCTGAGTTATGGTTTTAACCGGGCCAGAATTGCATTTTATAACATAGATCCAATTTTTTACAATAGAAATTCCCCTGATATACCTTCGAGTTTGCGTAATAATGTAGCCGAACGCTCTAACCATTATGTACGTGAGATTATTGAGCAGGAGGTATTTCCTTTTAAAGAAACAAGTACCGGGCAAGCCATTACTTTACCAACGCTTGATGTTGCTTTTTACCCGACGCTGCGTGGACCGTACAATTATGCTACCACCGGGTTCAATGCCAATGGTACACTGACCAACCCTAGGTCGAGATGGGGAGGTTTGTTCAGAAGAATTGAAACTACCGATTTTCAGGCACTAAATATTGAATACATCGAACTTTGGGTGATGGATCCGAATATCTATAAACCGAACTCTGCTGGTGGTGATTTGTATTTTAATCTGGGTAACCTCTCGGAAGATATTTTAAAGGACGGGCGTAAATCACTGGAAAACGGATTGCCGGCAAATGGGGATAAGAATGCCTATGATGAAACCAATTGGGGGCGGGTGCCTAAGTTACAACCGGTAATCCAGGCATTTGATAATGACCCGGCAGCAAGAAAAGTTCAGGATGTTGGTTTAGACGGGTTATCAAATGTGGATGAGAAAACTAAATTTTCCATATTAATCAACCAGATCAAAGGACAACTTAATCCTGATGCTGCAGCTGAGTTTGACAATGATCCTTCGTCTGATGATTATATGTATTTTAGAGGAAGACAGCAGGATCAGGCCAATGCAGGTATTTTAAAACGTTATCAGCGTTACAACGGTCCTGAAGGAAACTCGAAAACTTCACAACAATCACAGGAAGATTTTGGGGTTGACAATTCTGCGTCGACTTCATTACCTGATGGTGAGGATGTGAACAGGGACAATAACATGACCCAGAGCGATGAGTATTTCCAGTATAAAGTTTCTATGCGTCCTGGTGATTTAATGGTAGGGCAGAACTTTGTAACGGATAAAGTAACTTCTCAGGTTAAATTAGCAAATGGACAAACCCAGGAGGTGAGCTGGTACCAGATTCGAATTCCTTTGGCGCAGTATGAGAGAAAAGAAGGCAACATACAAGACTTTAAATCGATTCGGTTTGTACGGATGTTCCTGACAAATTTTGCTGATACAACGGTATTGAGGTTTGGAAAGATCCAGTTGGTTAGAGGGGAGTGGAGACAATATAATGCAAATAACGAGGCTTCACAGGTTATTCTTGACCCTGCTTTACAAAACCTGGGACCTGACAATTCTACTTTAGAAATTTCTACAGTAAACATTGAGGAGAATGGAAAAAGAACACCAATTCCTTATGTAGTGCCCCCAGGTATAGAAAGGGAACGCGATTTTAGCAATTACCGTGGTGATACCCGGCAGAATGAGCAATCACTTGCTGCAACGGTTAAAAATCTGCGTGATGGTTATGGCAGAGCAACTTTTAAAACAGCCTTGAACGACTTTAGGTCATATAAGCACCTGGAGATGTATATTCACGTAGAAGCGTTGGGGAACTCTGTTTTGAATGACAATGATTTGAATGCATTTTTAAGAATCGGAACTGATAACCAGGACAACTACTACGAATATCAACAGCCGTTAAGGGTAACACGTCCGGGTACGAGTGATCCTTATGCGATCTGGCCGGATCAGAATAAAATGGACATTACCCTGGAACAGTTCCAGCAGGCAAAGTTAGCAAGGAATAAGGCGCTGGATGTTGATGGAATGCCCTGGAATATAAGTAAGCCTTTTAGGTATATCGTTGACGGAAAGACTATCATTGTGAAGGGACAACCGGATATGAGTAAGGTTAGGGTATATATGCTTGGTATATTGAACCCATATAGAAATGCTGCAACAGGTACTTCGGACGATGGCCTGGACAAAAATGCGCAAGTATGGTTTAATGAAATGAGACTTACTGAGTTTGACGAACGTGGCGGCTGGGCTGCAACTGCAAGGATGAATGCTAAGCTGGCTGATTTTGCTGATGTAAATGTTTCAGGAAGTAAGTCTACTATCGGTTTTGGATCGTTGGAGAAAAGGGTAAGTGAAAGGAACCGTACGGATGACGTTTTCTTTGACATCTCTTCGAGTATGGAGCTGGGTAAGTTTTTTCCACAGAAAACGGGGATTAAAATTCCAATGTTTGTGAGTTACTCGAGCCAGATCAGTACGCCTCAATATGATCCGAAAACACCGGATATTGAATTGAGTAATGCGCTTGATAAGGCTACAAAATCTGAAAGAAAAGCTATTCTGGAATATGCCCAGGATTATACGACCAGAAATAGTATCAATTTTACCAATGTAAGGAAAGAACGTACGAATCCGGATAAGAAAGCCCAGATATGGGATATCGAGAACTTTAATGTAAGTTATGCTTATACCAAACTGGCCCATCGCGATTTCATAAACGAAAGTAATACTCAGCAAACTTACAGAGGATCATTAGCCTATAATTACTCGGGGCAATCAAAAACCGTGGAGCCATTTGCGAAGATTATTAAGTCAAACACCCTGGCTTTATTAAGGGATTTTAATTTGAACCTGGTACCAAATGCACTTAATTTTAGGGTTGATGTAGATCGTTTTTATTCAGAAAATACGTTGAGAAATAATGATCCAAATAATTCTATCCCGATCAATACAACCTTTAATAAGAATTTCCTGGTTACGAGGGTATATGGTATTTCCTGGAATTTAACAAAGTCGCTGACGCTGGATTTTGACGCAACAAACTATTCCATTATTGACGAACCAGACGGTAAGATTGAGGGGATGAAACGTGATACCTTATGGCAGAACCTAAAGCGATTAGGAAGAACAACGGATTATAACCATAATATGAATATTACCTATTCCCTGCCACTGAATAAAATTCCGGGCATGGATTGGGTAACTGTTGCTACCAGGTACGGCACTAATTTTAACTGGCAAACGGAGCCGTTGTCGACCTTAAGGGATCCGCTGATTGACCTTGGTAATACCATTCAGAATTCTAAAACTGTACAATTGAACCCAACGTTTAACCTTGCCGGATTGTACAATAAATTTGGCTTTGTAAGAAGGGCGAACTCGGGCGGAGAAGATGCCCCAGGTGGAGCATTCTTTGTTGGTTTATTAACCAGTGTTAAAAACATAAACGCTGCATTTACACAAACCAAGGGTACATTTTTACCCGGTTACTTGCCAAGGGTAAGTTATTTTGGTCTGGACGAGGCTACCGGAGCTCCAGGTCTTGGTTTTGTTTTTGGTAGTCAGCGCGACATCAGATCAATGGCTTTAAATCATGGCTGGATTACAAGGGATACACTGCAGACTCAACTTTATATCAATACCCTTAGAGAAGATCTGAGTTTGACAGGTTTAATTGAACCGATTAAGGACCTTAGTATTACCCTAACTGCAAATAAGAATAGAACTTTAAACTACTCCAGCAATTTCAGGTATGACCGTTCCCTGCAGGATTTTCAGAACCTGAGCCCGTTTACTACGGGCGATTATAGCATATCGTTCATATCACTGGGTACAGCATTTTCAGAGAAAAATGGTAGTACGGTGTCGAAATTATTTAACCAGTTTATGTCAAACAGACAGGTGATTTCTCAAAGGTTGGGTGCGCTGAATAGCAACTCTGTTGGGGAGTCCTCACCCGGGTTTGCAGATGGTTATGATAAGAATTCACAGGATGTAATTGTTTCTGCCTTCCTTGCTGCTTATACTGGTAAGAGCGCTTCTTCCGCGAGCCTGAATTCCCTGCCGAAAATTCCATTACCAAACTGGAGATTGAATTATAGAGGACTGACCAGGATTGGTTTTCTTGCGGATCGATTTAGTTCTATTGACCTGAGACATTCGTACCGTTCTGTGTATAGCATTAATGGATTTAATTCCCTGATCAGGTATCAGGAGACAAATGGCGCAGTAAGCAGCAGAGATGAGAATAAGAATTTCCTGCCTTTCTATCAATATGCGCAGGTGACTATTGCCGAACAGTTTTCTCCGTTAATAGGTATAGATACCCGTTTGAAAAACAACATGACTGCTAATTTTGAATTGGGAAGAACAAGAATGCTGGGATTGAGTTTGGCCAATAGTCAGCTGGCACAACTATCAGAAAGTAATATGGTTTTTGGTTTGGGGTACCGCACTAACAAGTTCCGCTTCCCTTTTGGTTTGTTTAAAGGGTTAAAAACGGATAATAACATGGATTTTAAACTTGATGTTGCGATAAGAGATAACAAGACCGTGATTTACAGGGCTGACGTTAATGAAGCAGAGGTTTCTTCGGGAGCTAAAAACATTACCCTACGTCCAAGTGTTGATTATATCCTGAATCAACGATTTAACATAAGGGTATTTTATGATTCTAACGTTACCAAGCCATATACTTCGCAAACCTTTAATACTTCATTTAGTAATTTTGGATTTAGCTTGAGGATTACGCTGAATTAGAGTTGTTTTAAATGAGCAGATTTAATTACCTTTGAGGCGAATAGCGTAGTCGATTACCTTATTCTATTATAAAATATTGCAACTAACAAATAAATAGAAAAATGAATTTTCCATCAGAATTAAAGTACACTAAAGACCACGAATGGGTTAAAGTTGAAGGTAACGAAGCTTATATTGGAATTACTGATTTTGCACAACGTGAACTAGGTGATATCGTTTATATAGACATCAATACTATCGGTGACGAGGTTGGTAAAGACGATGTATTTGGTACAGTTGAGGCAGTTAAAACTGTTTCAGACTTATTTATGCCGGTTACAGGTACTGTATTGGAAGTGAATAGTGCTTTGAATGATAACCCGGAATTAGTTAATACTGATCCTTATGGCGACGGATGGATGGTTAAGGTTTCTGTAGCAGATGCATCTCAGGTAGATGGTCTGTTAACTGCAGATGCTTATAAAGCATTAGTTGGCGCATAATAAATGGGCATTTTTGGACAACTAAGGTACCAGATATGGGCTGTGCTATGGACAATTTTCATTGTAATCCTTTGCAGTGTGAAAATGCCTTCGGGCGGTGGCGGTGGCTTCTTTTTTGAGGGCTTTGATAAGTTTGTCCATTTAGGATTCTTTTATGTGCTGACCATACTCTTGTTTTACGGTAAGATTAATCACCAACACAATTATAGTTTTAGCTCTTTGACCATCTTTAAAATCATCATAATTACTGCTGCTTTAGGTGGTGGAATAGAAATGTTACAATGGATGTTTTTTAGCTACAGATCTGCCGAATGGTGGGATTTTGGTTGTGATATGATCGGCGTATTTATGGGGGTTTTCAGTTACATATTGCTTCATAAATCAAATTATAATGAAAAGACTGGTAGTTAACTTTTTGTTACTCTTAATGGTTTGTACATTAGGAAGTTGTAGCGTTTTTAAAGGGGGCTGTAAATGTCCTAAAGTGAGCTATAATGCTTACCCGAAACGCTGATGCTGCAATGGGTGCTATCTGATTTCAAAATAAGCGAAAATGACTAAATAAAGACGGTATAGGGAGGTGTTCCTATACCGTCTTTATTTGGAATTATTATAAATTAAGTATAAATTGCGACCATTCTCTGCCACAGGAAGATACCTTAAAGGCAGATTTATACAAACCTTAATATAGATGAAACTTTCACAGCTTAATCCCGGAGAACAAGGAACTATTGTTGCGTTTACAGACTTAGAGATGTCTGTAAAATTAATGGAAATGGGCTGTTTGCCTGGGGAGGTTGTAGAAGTTGAGCGTTTTGCTCCGCTAGGTTGCCCTATAGCCATTCGCGTTGCTGGCTATCAGCTATGTTTACGTAAAAGCGAAGCTTCTGTTATTATAATTCAATAGTGATTTGGGAAAAGATATTAAAATTGCATTAGTTGGTAATCCCAATACTGGAAAATCTACACTTTTTAATCTTCTTACCGGATTAAATCAGAAGATTGGAAACTTTCCAGGGATTACAGTCGATAAAAAAGTAGGTTATTGCAAATTGAGCAATGGCAAAAGTGCTGAGGTCATTGATTTACCTGGTACTTATAGTTTATATCCTAAAAGCAAGGACGAAAGCATTGTTTTTCAGGTGTTGGCAGATAAAAATAATTCCAGTCACCCTGATGTTGTAGTATTAGTTGCCGATGCAACAAACCTAAGAAGAAATTTATTGCTTTACTCGCAGGTAGCGGATTTAAGATTACCTGTTGTTTTGGCCCTGAACATGACAGATATGGCCAAAAAGGAAGGAATAGAAGTTGACGTGAATAAGCTTTCTGAGCGATTGGGGATTCAGGTTGTAGCTATTTCTGCCAGGAGTAATTCGGGACTGCCTGAGCTAAAGGAAGCGATTGGTAATACCACATCTATAGCCACTCAGGTAGAAGGTACCGACGTACATGTACTGGCGCCGGAAGCCATTAATCAGGCAAAAAATCTGCTGAAAACGGATAATGATTATTTTGCATTACAGGTATTGCACCAATACGAAACACTTGATCTTTTTTCTGCGGAGGAAAAACAAGCACTCGGAAATATAAAAAAGGAACATGCTTTTGAATCTTCCAAGCTACAAGCCGCAGAGACTATTGCGCGCTATCGCTATTTAAGTACTGTATTAACAGGAATTGTAAAAGATACTGGTGCTGCTAAGAAATTTGTTTTTAGTGATAAGATAGACAGGATCCTTACCAACCGTTTCTGGGGATTTGCCATCTTCCTGATGATCTTGTTTTTTGTATTTAATTCTATTTTCTCCTGGTCATCATACCCTATGGAGTTAATCGAAAATGCTTTTGCATGGATTACAGAATATGGGCATGCACATCTTCCTGAAGGTATTCTGACTAATTTATTGTTAGATGGCGTTGTCGCAGGTTTAGGTGGCGTTGTCATTTTTATTCCTCAGATTGCCATACTCTTTGCTTTTATTTCTATTCTTGAAGATACCGGTTATATGGCAAGGGTGACTTTTATGATGGATAAAATCATGAGAAAATTCGGTCTGAGCGGTAAATCAGTAGTACCTATGATAGGAAGTCTGGCTTGTGCAGTACCATCTATCATGAGTGCCAGAAATATTGAAAGCTGGAAAGACAGGATCATTACCATTATGGTGGCACCATTAGTAAGTTGCTCTGCCAGGTTGCCCGTGTACACCTTATTAATTGGATTGGTAGTACCGGAAAAGATGATATGGGGTTTTATCAACCTGCAGGGCTTAACGCTGATGGGAATGTATGTGATTAGTATTTTCGCAGCCATTCTGGTCGCTTTTGTGATGAATTTTTTCATCAAGGCCAAGGAGAAATCTTATTTCATTATGGAGTTACCGGTGTATCGTATGCCGAGATGGAGCAATGTGCTTTATACCATGTATGAGAAATCTAAAACTTTTGTTGTCGAAGCAGGTAAGGTGATCATTGCCATTTCCATTATTTTGTGGGTAATGGCAACTTATGGGCCATCGGATCGTTTTGCTGAAATTGATAAAAAATATGAAGCCATAGAGGCGCAGAAAGACAGTGTTCAGATCAGTACACTGGAGCGCGACAAATCGGCTGAAAAGCTGGAAAATTCGTATGCAGGGATTTTAGGTCATGCAATCGAACCAGTGATTAAACCTTTAGGTTTTGACTGGAAGATAGGCATCGCTTTAATTACGTCTTTTGCGGCCCGTGAAGCTTTTGTTGGTACCATGGCAACCATTTATAGTGTTGATGGGGGAGATGAAGATGTCGTTACTATAAGGGACAAAATGAGGGCGGCAAAAAATCCGGACACAGGATTACCTGTGTTTAGTTTTGCGACTGCTTTCTCTTTGATGTTGTTTTATGCTTTTGCCATGCAATGTATGAGTACGGTTGCTGTAGTTTACAGAGAGACCAAGTCGTGGCGCTGGCCAATGATTCAGCTGGTTTATATGACTGCGCTGGCTTATGTGGCTAGTTTAATCGCTTATCAGCTTTTAAAGTAATTTACTTATATTGTGATAGTGGAAAAAGAACGCATTTTATCACAATATATGCCTGTGACGGCTGCGCCGATAATTGCTAAATGGATCGACTATTTTCAGTGCGAATTTAAAATAAGTAAAGGCCGGACAACAAAGCTCGGCGATTACAGACATCCTTATAGAGGTGCGGGTCATAAAATTTCCGTCAACAATAACCTGAACTGTTATGCCTTTCTGGTTACAACAGTTCATGAGTTTGCTCATCTGCTCACCTGGAATGATCATAAGAATAAGGTAAAGCCGCATGGTGAGGAATGGAAATACAACTTTAAACGGATGATGGTTCCTTTTCTGGAACAAAACGTTTTCCCTGAGGATGTGAAGACCGCCATTGTACGTTATCTGAATAATCCTACAGCTGCCAGTTGTACCGACTTAACGCTTTCCAGGGCATTAAAGAAATATGATGAGTCAATCGATGTATCCAGACTGGAAGAATTGCCCCTACATACTGTTTTTACGATTAAGGATGGCCGACAGTTTAAAAAAGGTGAAAAACTAAGAAAAAGGTACCGTTGCACATGTTTGGACAATGGACATATTTACCTGTTTAACCCCCTGGCAGAAGTAACCATTGAAGCTACCGGAACTTAAAACCATTCTCTATCTCAGCTAGACACTTTTAGCCTTGTTTTTCTCTTCGTATAGTTTAGCGAAGGATTTAGGCGCAACCTCTGGCATTTCACGATATTTACCCCAGATTTTTTTAAATAGAAACTTAAGGAAGAAGTTCTTGATCTTGCCGCCAAAACTATCCATTCTGGACCTTTTCAGCATTCCTGTTTTCCAGATTTTCCAGCCGATTTCTTCTGTTTTGGTATTCTCGTGATTGGCCGCAGCATCCCTTCTGTTGAGCAGTAACATTTTATGGATGTCAATTTTAACCGGACAGACTTCGGAGCATTTTCCACATAAGCTCGAGGCGTAACTGAGGTGCTTGAAGTCTTTCATCCCCTTTAAATGCGGGGTAATGATTGAACCAATCGGACCACTGTAAGTGGTATTGTAAGTATGTCCGCCAATGTTCTTATAAACAGGACACGCATTTAAACATGCACCACATCTGATGCAATATAATCCCTGACGCTGATCTTTTTGCGCCAGCAGATTAGTGCGGCCATTATCGAGTAGGATCACATACATTTCTTCTGGTCCATCGGTTTCCTCAGCTTGTCTGGGGCCACTTAATATGGTATTGTACACGGTTAGGTTCTGTCCGGTACCATGACTGGCAAGCAATGGCCAGAAAAGGTCAAGATCTGCCATAGAAGGAATGATCTTTTCGATACCTACAATTGCTATGTGTATTTTAGGAAAGGTCGTACATAGCCTCGCATTGCCTTCATTTTCGGTTAATGCAATACTTCCGGTATCCGCAATTAAGAAATTCCCTCCGCTGATCCCGATATCCGCATTTAGGTATTTATCTCTTAATAGTTCCCTGGCTTTTTGTGTAAGCTGTTCAGGGGTATAATCTAACGGAGTGCCGAATTTTTCATGAAATAGTTTAGCAATGTCTTCTTTGTTCAGATGCATTGCAGGAGTTACGATGTGATACGGATGTTGGCCAAGAAGCTGAACGATATATTCGCCCAGGTCACTCTCCAGCGATTCTATCCCATGTTCTCCGAGGAATTCATTGAGGTGTATCTCTTCGGTGGTCATTGATTTTGACTTGATCACCGTTTTACCACCGCTTTTATTGATGATGTTGAGGATTTCTTTCTGAGCTTCTTCAGTATTATTTGCCCAGATAACTTTTCCTCCCCGACGCTGAAAGTTAGACTCAAATTCGGGCAGAAACTTATCCAGGTTTTCCATTACCCGCCATTTAATTACATGAGCTTTCTTTTTTGAGTTCTCCAGGTTTTCAAATCTGGACAAGCCACGCTCAACGGCAGTATTATACTTACCAATATTATAATTAATAGTCTTGCGATGTCCTAAATCAAAGGCCTTTTCATCAGCCTTCACCAAAAATTCCTCAGATACCTTCATCATCTTCCAAATATAAAAATAAATAAGTTTAAGGTTTGCATGCTGAACTTATATTACGTGTTGATTATACATCACGTCCTCCTGAATTTTTCGGTAGTTTTTATTGTTTTTGTCTTCAAGAGGACAACGTTGTTTAATTCAGAATCTAAAATATGCTGGTTGAAACTTACTTAAACGAGATTCTGAAAAAAATATCAGTACGAAATAGGGCATAAAAAAACCTGCCTTATATGGGCAGGTTTTAAATATAGGTGTTTTAATTCTTTTTGGATCCATCCTCATTTTTATCGACAACAGGTCTTTTTGCACCATTTGCCAGTTCCCATGCGGTAAAATAAACCAGTTGCGCTCTTTTTGCAAGCATCGGGAAGTCTATTTTACTAACTTCATCACCAGGTTGGTGATAGTCGTCATGCACACCATTAAAATAAAAAATTACAGGGATGCCATGTTTTGCAAAATTGTAATGATCCGACCGGTAATAGAACCGGTTAGGGTCTGTACGGTTATTATACCTCTCGTCCAGGTTCATCTTTACATAATCCTGATTGGCTTTTTTACCAATACGATCAAGGTCGCTGCTTAACATGTCGGAACCAATGATGTAAACAAAATTATTATCTGAGGCGTGTGCTTCATCACCACGGCCAATCATATCGATGTTCAGATTGGCAATCGTATTTTTCAACGGGAAAATCGGGTATTCTGAGTACCACTCAGAACCCAGCAATCCTTTTTCTTCTCCTGTAACCGTCATAAACAGGATACTTCTCTTGGGGCCTTTGCCGGCTTTTTTTGCTTTTACAAAAGCTTCAGCAATCAATAAAACGCCTGTAGTGCCAGAACCATCGTCATCAGCTCCATTGTTAATTTTATCGTCACCTTTAGCTTCAGGTGTTATTCCAATATGATCATAATGTGCTGTGATCACCAGGACTTCATTTTTAAGTTTAGGATCAGATCCTTCCAGGAAGCCTAAAACGTTTTCTGCTCTAACCTTTGTCTCGGTTTGTTGAGCGCTTGCTGTAACAACAATATTTAATTCCTGAGAAGCAGGCTTTTTACTGTCATCAATTGCTTTTTTTACATCCTCTAAGGTAGTTTTTGCCGCTTTGAATAGTAAGTTTGCAGTATTAGAGCTGATGTATACCACCGGCATACCCTGAGGTGTACGCATGCGTTCAACATTCTCTTTGGTTTTCATCACCATTTGTCCCGACTGCAGATAACTTTTTAAATTATCTGGCATTGAATCAATGGTTGGGTCTATGACCAGCACTGCCTTAGCTTTGCTTTCCGATAGGTATTTGATTTTATTGTTGATATTTCCACCTGAAGCTTTTGCACCTGAGGCCAATGTCGGATCTCCGGATTTAAAGATCATCACAACTTTTCCTTCCAGATTCAGGCCCTCAAAATCATTATAACCTTCCTTGTTTAGTCCGTATCCGGCGAATAAGACTTTATCTGTATTGAAGGCATATCCTGCACCAGATACAGTATGAGGCATAATATAGAAGTCTTTCAGCGCTTCCGCAGGTTGTCCGTTTACGGTTAGAATCTGAGAGATTCCGTAATTCACCATGTCTACCGGCTGAAAATAGTCTCCGTTGACAGGGCCTTTCAAACCCAGTCCTTTAAAATAAGCTTTAATATAGTCTGCGGCCATCCAGCCACCTTTCTTACCTGTTTCCCGTCCTTCATATTCGTCGGAAGCTAAGACAGAAAGATGTTTGTAGGCATTATCTTTATTGATTGTCTGACTAAATTTGATGGCATCTCTGTTCTGCGCAATGGCAGTACAGCCCATCAAAAGAACAAGACTGGTATATAGAAATTGTCTTTTCATAATTTTGTTTTTAGCAAGACATTTTATTTACTCTACCTGCATGTCTGCCACCTTCAAAGGCTGTATTCAGGAAGGTGCTTACCATTTCTTTCGCTAGTTCTTCCGATACAAATCTTTCAGGAATGCAGATGATATTTGCATTGTTGTGTAGTCTTGCCAGTTCCGCAATTTCTTTTTGCCAGCAAATTGCTGCACGAATCTGCTGATGTTTATTAGCCGTTATTGCAACCCCGTTGGCACTACCACAAACTAATATGCCGAAGGTAAATACCCCACTCTCAACAGCGTCCGCTACAGGATGGGCAAAATCAGGATAGTCAACAGAATCGGCACTAAAAGTTCCGAAATCTTTTACTTCGTGATCGTTTAGAAATGCCTTTAGCATTTCTTTGTATTGAAATCCTGCATGGTCTGAGCCGATTGCAATTTTAAATTTTGTATTTGTTGACATCTTTAAGGTTTATTTGGATAGATAAAATAGCAGAGCCTTTGTTACTTTTTAAAGGTGGCTACGCCATAAAGTTCTTTGTTTCTTTTACGTTCTATATTGGCTGATATAAAAATACTCAGCTCATATAAAATAAATAACGGGCAGGCAACCACAACCATGGTCATTACGTCAGCTGTTGGTGTTACTACCGCAGCAACAATCAGAATAATAACGGCAGCATACCTTCTGGTAGAGCGCATGAAGGCTGGCGTCATGATTCCAAATTTAGATAAGATGTAAATTACAACTGGTAGTTGAAAAATTACGCCCGACCCAATGGTTAAAGTAGCTACCGATGATAAATAAGATGAGATGGTAAATGTATTCTCGATATCGGGACTTACAGTGAAATTTGTAAGAAAGTTAACCGATAGGGGACACACAATGTAATAACCAAACAGTACACCGATAAAGAATAAGCTGGATGCAAAAAAGACAAAATTACTTGCTGATTTACGCTCTTCTGCATGTAATGCAGGTTTTATGAATAGCCACAGTTCAAACAAGATATAAGGGATACCTATCATAATGCCGACCATTACACAGGCATTGATTTGAAGGGTAAACTGACCTGCCATTTCTGTATTGATAATCTTGGCATCAATGTGTGTGATACAAAAATCAGGGCCGAACAAATGAGGCCATGTTTCCACCATCTTACACATCATTCTGTATGTCCAGAAGTCTGGATTTTTTGGGCCCATAATGAGCTCATTAAAAATAAAATCAGAGAACCAGAAAGCACCAATGGTAAGTAATACAACTACCAATAAAGAGCGTAATAAATGTTTTCTAAGTACATCTATATGGTCAAAAAAAGACATCTCTGCCTCTAAAGTTTTTCCTTTTTCTTTTATGGCCCCAATCAGGTCACGTTTTTTATTATCACTCATGTACGTTATTTGTAAAACAAAAATACCATTCTTTTATTTAGAATGGTATTTACGTTTTAAATCTATCAAATAGTTTTTAACTGTATGCTTTTGATTGTATCCTTTTTATTCTGAAAACTCGAAAGTTTCCATGAACTTAGTCGTAAAATTACCAGCTCTAAAGTTAGGATCTTTCATCAGTTTTAAGTGAAAAGGTATCGTAGTTTTTACACCTTCAATTACAAACTCACTTAATGCACGCTCCATTGTGCTGATTGCCTCTTCACGTGTTTGTGCAACACAGATCAGTTTAGCAATCATAGAGTCGTAGTTGGAAGGGATCTGATAACCTGCATATACGTGTGTATCTACCCTTACACCATGGCCTCCCGGAGAGTGGAAGTTTGTGATTTTACCTGGTGAAGGTCTGAAGTTATTAAATGGATCTTCCGCATTTATTCTGCATTCAATAGCATGCATATCTGGTAAATAATTTTTACCGGAGATCGGAACGCCAGAAGCAACTTTAATCTGCTCTTTAATTAAATCGTAATTGATTACCTCTTCAGTTACCGGGTGTTCTACCTGGATACGGGTATTCATTTCCATGAAATAGAAGTTACGGTGTTTGTCCACCAAAAATTCTATGGTACCAGCACCCTCATATTGAACTGCGATAGCTCCTTTAATAGCCGCTTCACCCATTCTTTCACGTAATTCAGGTGTCATGAAAGGAGAAGGGGCTTCTTCAACCAGCTTTTGATGTCTGCGTTGAATAGAGCAATCACGCTCAGAAAGATGACAAGCCTTACCATATTGATCACCAATGATCTGGATTTCAATATGACGTGGATCTTCGATGTATTTTTCTAAATAAAGACCGTCATTGCCAAAAGCGGCACCTGATTCTTGTCTGGCACTGTCCCACGCATTTTCAAAATCTTCATCTTTCCACACTACGCGCATTCCGCGACCACCGCCACCGGCAGTAGCTTTCAGGATCACAGGATAGCCAATTTCGTTAGCAGTTACAATTCCCTCTTTTACACTTTCAACTAAACCTTCTGAACCAGGAATGGTAGGTACACCAGCCTTTTTCATGGTTTCTTTGGCCGATGCTTTATCGCCCATAGAGTTGATTTGCTCAGGAGTTGCGCCAATAAATTTAATTCCGTAGTCACGGCAAACCGATGAAAATTTAGCATTTTCAGATAAGAAACCGTAACCAGGATGTATTGCATCCGCATTAGTCAGCTCAGCAGCTGAAATGATATTCGGAATGCTTAGATAAGAGTCTTTACTTGGTGGTGGGCCAATACAAACGGCTTCATCAGCAAAACGTACGTGTAAACTCTCTCTGTCGGCAGTAGAGTAAACAGCTACAGTTTTGATGCCCATTTCTTTACAGGTGCGAATAATGCGTAAAGCAATTTCACCCCTATTGGCAATTAGTATTTTTTTAAACATATTTTCGTTCCTTTACGTCATCCTGAATAAATTTCAGGATCTATTTGATTATGTAGATGCTGGAATAGAATAGCCTCCCGGCTACTTTGAATTCCGCATGACGGATTAAATTGGTTCTACTAAAAATAAAGGTTGATCGTATTCTACCGGAGATGCATTCTCAACCAGAACTTTTACGATTCTGCCTGAAACTTCACTTTCTATTTCATTGAAAAGTTTCATTGCTTCAATGATACAGATTACTTTACCTGTAGAGATTTCATCACCAACATTTACAAAAGAAGGTTTATCCGGGCTCGCAGAGCGATAGAACGTTCCAATCATTGGTGATTTAACTGTGATGTACTTTGAAGTATCTTCAACAGGTGCTGATTTTGTTTCAGTAGGGGCAACCGGCTGCGGGGCAGCAGCAGTTGGTGCTACAGCAGGAGCAATCTGAGCTGGTACAGTTGCCTGAACAATTGTAGGAGTCTGATTGGTTTTAATAGTGATTTTGAAGTCTTCCTGCTCAATAGCTACTTCGTTTACGCCCGAACGAGAAACAAATTTAATAAGTTCCTGAATTTGTTTAATATCCATTTTTTAGGTGTTATTTAGAAAAAATAGTACGTCTTTAGAACTATCTAAGTTAAGATTATTTATTTTATAAATTTAGTAGGCCCATTTTAAATAAACGGAACCCCAGGTAAATCCCCCTCCAAAAGCGGCTAGTATTAAATTATCGCCTTTTTTAAGCTGACTTTCCCATTCCCATAAACACAAAGGTATGGTACCATTAGTTGTATTACCGTAGCGTTGTATGTTGATCATTACTTTTTCTGAACCAACACCCATTCTCGATGCTGTTGCATCAATAATGCGTTTATTGGCCTGGTGCGGTACTAACCAGGTTACATCATCAGATGTTAAGTTGTTGCGGTCCATGATTTCAGCGGCAACATCAGCCATATTCGTTACTGCAAATTTGAATACAGCCTGGCCTTCCTGGTAAACTACGTGTTCGTTATTGTCGATCGTTTCATGTGAAGCAGGTCTTGCAGAACCACCAGCTTTCTGGTGTAAAAATTGCTTACCCGCACCATCACTTCTTAAAATGGAATCCATTACGCCTAAACCTTCTTCGTTTGGTTCAAGCAGTACAGCGCCACATCCATCACCAAAAATGATGCAGGTGGTCCGGTCCTCGTAATTAATAATAGACGACATTTTGTCACCACCAACTACCACAACCTTTTTGTGTTTTCCAGATTCAATAAATTGTGATCCCGTTGAAAGGCCATAAATGAAGCCTGAGCAGGCAGCCTGAAGATCATAACCCCATGCATTTTTAGCACCGATTTTGTCGGCCAAAATATTAGCTGATGCCGGGAAAGGCATATCAGGAGTGGTGGTACAGAAGATGATCAGTTCGATTTCTTCAGCACTGATGCCTCGTTTTTCAAGCAAGCCATTTACAGCATGTACTGCCATATCTGAAGTACCTAATCCTTCTCCTTTTAATATTCTTCGCTCTTTGATCCCTGTTCTGGATGTAATCCATTCATCAGTAGTTTCTACTATTGATTCCAGCTCTTTATTGGTCATTATGTAATCAGGTACATAACCATGAACAGCTGTAATCGCAGCGTGAATTTTACTCATTTTATTTAAAATTATTTAAATGCAGCTTGTATTTTTCCAACCAAGCCGGTTGTAATCATGTCTCTGGATTGCAGGATCATATTTTTAACGGCGAGCGGACTTGAAATTCCATGTCCGATAATTACAGGAGCATTGACACCTAAAACGGGACTGCCACCATAATTTTCATAATTAAAGCGGTCGAAGAAATCATCTTTCAAACCTCTTTTTAGAGTCAATACATAAAATGATTCTGCCAGTTTCAACATCACATTTCCTGTAAAACCATCGCATACAATAACATCAGCCTTATCGTTGAACAAGTCTCTTCCTTCTACATTACCCACAAAATTGAATAGATTGGTGTCTCTCATTAAAGGGAAAGTCGCCAAACTAAGCATATTGCCTTTTTCATCTTCCTCACCAATGTTTAATAAGGCAACCTTAGGTTGTTTTATATCTAGCATACATTCAGCATACAAACTTCCAAGTACACCAAATTGCAGCAAAGTATCCGGCTTACAATCGGCATTAGCACCAACATCAAGCATCAGGCCTAAGCCTCCGCTGAGTTTTGGAAGAATTGTAGTGATACATGGCCTGATGATTCCCGGAATAGTTTTTACACTGAATACGGCACCAACAAGCATTGCGCCAGAGTTACCTGCGCTAGCAAATGAATCAATTTTACCCTCTTTAAGTAAATTGAAACCAACAGATATACTGGAATTCGGCTTTTGAACAATAGCCTTAGTGGGATGTTCGCCCATACCAATCACCTCTTCGGTATGAACATACTCAAAGTGATCGGGGTTGAATCCGTTTTCAATTAGGATGGGCTTAATTTGCTGGGTATCTCCAATGAGCACTAATTGCTCATCCGAAGATAACAAGGGATGAGCCGCTATTGCTCCTAAAACATTAGCTTTAGGAGCATAGTCTCCGCCCATTATATCGAGACCTATTCTCATAGTAAAATCAGTTTGTGTACCAGGCAAAATTGCCGTTTTTTAACGGCTCTAAGTTAAACTATAGTGCAGTTAAAACACAAACTATTTTTCAAGAAAATTAACCTATTGAGGTGTTTTCAATAACCAATTTACCGTTGTAGTATAAGTTACCATCAACGTTATAAGCGCGGTGAGGAGTATGTATCGCACCTGTTGTCTGACAAGTAGCTAAAGAAGGAGCTTCTGCTTTGTAGTGAGTTCTTCTCTTATCTCTTCTACTCTTAGAAATCTTGCGTTTTGGATGTGCCATTGTTGATTTATTTAATTTATTATTTTAATTTTTTTAATGCTGCCCACCTTGGGTCATCATTTTCTTGTTCGTTTTCCTGTTGTGATCCCACAGCTAAACTTTCCAGTCTTGTAATCATTTCCTGATCGCATTTCTGACCGTCGATGCCATTTTCTTCACAAACTTTAATATAAGGTACCGATACCGTAATGAATTCGTAAATCAGTTCTGAGACATCAAGCTCACTTTCTTTTTTACTTAGCACAATGATCTCCAGATCATCGCTTTCTAATTCATCTTCAGCAAACTTTACAATTTGCCTTTCCTGTATCTCAATTGGCGCCTCAAATTCAGCTAAACACTTGTCGCAATCTAATACTATGTTCCCTTTTATATGGAAATGCAGTATCAGCATCGTCTCCTGTTTGTCGAGCTCAACCTCTGCTTTTAAATTTCCCTTTTTTACCAGTGAATATTCAAAAGCATTAAAAAAGCTGTTATCAATCTCAAAATCAAACTGATGTTTGCCAATTTTTAAGCCTGTAAAGGGGATTGAAAATTGTTTTAGTGGTTTCAATTGTAACAAAATTTTAGCCCGCAAATGTAGAGATTATTTTTAATGCTTGCAAATCTTTTTTAATTCGCGTCGTCTTTCATGTCCGCAGCAGTTTCAATAACTTTTCCACCGCTTCTTAACTGATTACTAAGGAGTGCCTCCTGTTCTCTTCTGTTCTTTACAATATGTGTAGCTGCAAAAACAGCTTCAATAAATGATGATGGATCTGCCAGGTTCTTTCCTGCGATATCATATCCTGTACCATGATCTGGCGAAGTGCGTACAATTTTTAAACCTGCAGAGAAGTTCACACCTGTACCAAAGGCAATGGTCTTAAAAGGAATTAAGCCCTGGTCGTGGTACATGGCTAATACTGCGTCAAATTGCTTATGACTACCATTCCCAAAAAAGCCGTCGGCAGGATAAGGGCCAAAACAAATTACACCTTTGTCAAAGGCTTCCTGGATCGCAGGAACAATGATGTCAGCTTCTTCATTGCCAAGCAAGCCGTTGTCACCTGCATGAGGGTTCAATCCCAAAACAGCAATCTTTGGTTTTTCAATCCAGAAATCCTTCTTCAGGCTTTCATTCATCATTACCAGTTTTTTTACAATTTTTTCTTTCGTGATACTTTGTGCGATGTCTTTAACCGGGATATGTCCTGTTACCACACCTACCCGGATATCCTCGCTGATCATGAACATCAGTACATCTGCGCTGTTACTTTGTTCTTGTAGGAACTCTGTATGTCCCGGGAATTTAAAATTCTCAGATTGTATGTTGTGCTTGTTAATTGGAGCAGTAACCAACGCATCAATTTCTCCTTTTAATAAGGCATCTGTAGCTTTTTGAAGCGATAATAAAGCATATTTTCCACCTGTTTCATTAGAAGTCCCCAGGTCAATCTTCACATCTTCTTCCCAGCAATTGATCAGGTTTGCCTTTTTAGGATTTGCAGTTGAGGGATCATTGATCACATTAAAGGCAAAATCCATTAATCCTAAAGCTTTTCTATGATAAGAAGCCACTTTTGTATGCCCGTACACAATTGGCGTACAGTAGTCAAGTATGCTGTTGTGCGATAAGGTTTTCAGGATTACTTCTAATCCAATCCCATTTATGTCACCAATGCTTATCCCAATTTTGATTTTATTGCTCATGCCCGAATAGAAATTTAGCGCAAATTACAGATTTTCAATTAATGTTAGCTTGATGCTGATAAAACTTTAGTTATTTTGCAGCTTTTAAGGGAGGAAATATGAGTTTGGTTAAGGCAAAAAAACATTTAGGGCAGCACTTTTTAACGGATAAAAATATCGCAGCAAAAATTGTAAACGGACTTGTTCATACAGATAAGTATAAGCAGGTGCTGGAAGTTGGACCGGGAATGGGCATATTGTCTGATCTTTTGCTGGAACGCAATGACATAGAAACGCATCTGATAGATATTGATGTGGAATCTTATCATTTTTTACAGAAAAAGTATCCTCAACTGGGTGACAGATTGATCAACGGAGATTTTCTTGCCCTTGATCTTTCTTCGATATTTAAAGAGAAGTATGCCATTATTGGTAATTTTCCTTATAATATCTCTTCCCAGATCCTTTTTAAAATATTGGAGAACCGCGATAATGTAGTGGAAATGGTCGGTATGTTTCAAAAAGAGGTTGCAGAGCGTTGTGCTTCTAAATCAGGGACAAAAGACTATGGCATATTAAGTGTTTTGATACAGACATATTATGATATAGAGTACCTTTTTACTGTTAAGCCGGGAACATTTAATCCACCACCGAAAGTAAATTCAGGCGTGATCAGGTTAAGCCGCAATAATGTAGAAACATTGCCCTGCGATGAAAAATTGTTTTGGCGGACGGTAAAAGCAGGTTTTAACCAAAGAAGAAAAACTTTGAGAAATGCACTTTCCGGTGTTGTTCCAAAAGATAAAATGGATAACCACCTGTTTTTTGATAAGCGGGCCGAGCAGTTGAGTGTAGCTGATTTTATTGAACTGACGGCGCATTTAACCGCACTTTCTAAATAATACCATCATTATCCGTTATGAAAGGAAAAATATTAATAGTTGATGATTTGCATCCTGTATTTAAGGAACAGGCAGTTGCACAAGGTTATGAAGTTGATGACTACCCATTAATTACCAGGGCGGAAACAATGGCTGTTATTGCCAACTATGCAGGTATTGCTGTTCGTACCAAATTTCAAATTGATAAAGAACTAATGGAGGCAGCTCCAAATCTTCAATTTATTGCAAGAGCGGGTGCAGGCTTAGATAATATTGATGAAACATTTGCAAAACAAAGAAATATAAAGCTGCTGAATGCTCCGGAAGGCAATATGGATGCTGTAGGTGAGCATGCTGTAGGTTTGCTGTTAAGTTTGATGAATAACTATAGAAATGCCGATATTGAAGTTCGAAATGGTATCTGGGACAGAGAAGGTAATCGTGGTTACGAGCTTAAGGGACGTACTGTCGGTATCATTGGGTATGGTTTCATGGGCAGAAGTTTTGCAAAGAAACTAGCAGGTTTTGACGTGAATGTAATCGCTTATGATAAATACAAAACTGGCTTTAGTGATGCGTATGCTAAAGAAGTAAGTATGGAAGAGATGGTAAAGCAATGTGATGTACTGAGCCTTCATATTCCATTAACAAAGGAAACCAGGCAAATGGTTAACGAAGAATATTTGTTGCATTTCCGTAAGCCTATATTCTTTATTAATACGGCGCGTGGAGAGATTGTCAATACCCATGCTGTTTTATCGGCTATTCAAAACAAAAAAATAATTGGTGCCGGATTAGATGTGCTTGAAGTAGAGAAGTTTCCTGCTTTAGGAACACAGGGATGGTTTGATGAGCTTAAATTATCCGGAAAAGTAATTTTAACACCACACGTTGGTGGTTGGACTTTCGAATCTTATCGTAAAATTTCCGAAGTACTGGCCAAAAAACTTGAGACTGTTTAATAAATATATTTGATCACAGGGGTATCATTTAGTATCAAAAATTTGCTTTTGTCCTCACTCCCTGTTATCTTCGTTTTAATTGAAGCAAGACTATGTAGGCTTATAGGCCGATGTAGTCTTGTTTGTTTTTTAGAGGACTTAGAAAAAAATAACGAGCTATGACAGAGGTAACGTATTATACCCAAGATGGTTTAGATAAACTGAAAGAAGAGTTACAGTACTTAAAAACTACTGGAAGGCAAATGATTTCAAAAGCTATTGCCGAAGCAAGAGATAAGGGTGATCTTTCTGAGAATGCTGAGTATGATGCAGCTAAAGAAGCGCAAGGTTTGCATGAAGCAAAAATAGCTAAAATGGAAACTACACTTTCTACAGCAAGGTTAATTGACGAGTCGAAATTAGATACGTCAAAAGTACTGGCACTTTCAATAGTGAAAATAAAAAATGTTAAAAACGGGGCAACCATGTCATACCAGTTGGTTGCAGAATCTGAAGCTGATCTTAAAACAGGGAAAATTTCTGTTAAATCACCAATCGCCAAAGGTTTGCTAGGAAAATCAGTAGGTGATACCACCGAAATTGAAGTGCCTGCAGGTAAAATGGAGTTTGAAATCCTTGAAATCAGCAGATAAAATTTAAAGTTATGGCAAGTATCTTTTCGAAAATTGTAAGTGGTGAAATTCCTGCACATATTGTTGCCGAAACAACCGAGTTTCTAGCATTTCTTGATGTAAGCCCCTTAGTGATGGGACATGTACTGGTTATCCCTAAAAAGGAGATCGATTACATTTTTGATATGGATGAAGAGAGCTACTTTGGATTAACCTTGTTTGCTAAAATAGTGGCAACGGGATTAAAAGAAGCCTTCCCTTGTAAAAAAGTAGGCGTGGCTGTTATCGGATTAGAGGTGCCGCATGTACACATTCACCTGATTCCTATGAATAATGTAAGTGATATGAATTTTAGCAAAGCTAAATTACAACCAACACAGGAAGGACTTGCAGAAGCAGCAGTTAAGATTAAGGCCGCACTTTCTAAAGATTAAGCTTAAAAAATAGGAATCTCCCCGAAGCCGGGAATCTTTTTCCAATGAAGAATTGGAAAAATGTTCCGGTTCTTCTCTGAGACACCAATTTTTCTTTAAGCATTGCATAAAACAAAAAAGCAGGATCAATCATGGTCCTGCTTTTTTGTTTTACGGATGTTCGCAACCGTACATCATCTGTTCATATTCGTACACTTTGTTTTAATTATAGCTTATATTAGCTCCTGTAAGGCATTGGGTAGCCAATGGCACATGGATTGAATCAAGAGGTGTATAATAAATATGAATTATGTTTCGTCACCATCTGTTATTGATATATAGGAATTTTAGGCGGTATAAGAACTCGTTTTTTATCAACCTTATCGGATTGTCTACCGGTATTTCCTGTGCTTTGCTCATTTATTTATGGGTAAACGATGAAATGAAAATGGACCGTTTTCATAACGATCGGTTATACCAGGTTATGGCAAACGAAAACATTACCGAGGGTGTAAATACCGTGGACGCAACGCCAGGTATTTTAGCAGAGACCATGGTAAAGGAAATGCCCGAAGTTGAATCTGCGGTTACGGCCTCGCCAACTTACTGGCTCGGGAAAAGTAGTGTTTCAACCAATAACAAAACTGCTATAAAAGCCGCAGGCAAGTTTGCAGGGGCAGACTTCTTCAAAATATTTTCTTATCCACTCCTTGTCGGAAAGGCAGATCAGGTACTTAAAGATAAAAATACGGTTGTGATTTCTGAGGAATTGGCCCTGAAGCTATTTCGCAGTACAGATGTGATCGGAAAAGAATTTTTGTGGCGTAATGCCGACATGAAGAGTGATAACCATGCGCTGATTTCTGGTGTTTTTAAAGATATCCGCGGAAATTCGTCTGATCATTTTGATTTCCTGGTTTCTCTTGATGTATTTTTTGCTGCAGCTCCCAATTACCTGAAATGGGGAAATTCTGGCCCAAATACCTTTTTTATTTTAAAAGAAGGGGCGGATCCTTTGCAATTCAATGCAAAGATTAAAGGTTTTCTAAAAACAAAAGGGCAAACTAACATTAGTTTGTTCATCAGGCCTTACGGAGATAGTTACCTGTATAGCAAATTTGAAAATGGAAAGGTTGCAGGTGGCAGGATTGATTATGTGAAACTGTTTTCTCTTATTGCGGTATTCATTTTACTCATTGCCTGTATTAATTTTATGAATCTCTCAACAGCAAAAGCATCCAGAAGGCTAAAAGAAGTTGGTGTTAAAAAGGTAATGGGTGCACAGCGGAGCTCATTAATTCTACAATACATGGCCGAATCAATGCTTTTAACCGTAATGGCTGTATTTGTTTCATTGCTTGCAGTAGAGCTGTTGTTACCACAGTTTAATACGATTGTAGACAAGCAGCTCAGCCTGCACTATAGCGTCCCACTGATTTTAGCTTTGCTTGGCATAACTGTTTTCACAGGATTAATAGCTGGAAGTTACCCTGCATTTTATCTTTCAGGTCTCAAACCTGCATTAGCCTTAAAAGGCAGGCTCAATTTAACACAAGGCGCATTATGGACCCGGCAGGGGCTGGTGGTTTTTCAGTTTACACTTTCAGTAATCTTAATTGTGGCTGTACTGGTTATCTACAAACAAATAGAATACGTTCAGCACAAAAATCAGGGCTATCAAAGGGATAATGTACTTTATTTTGAGGCCGCAGGGAAGTTTAAAAATAACATCAACTTTGCTATAGATGCAATTAAAAAAATGCCAGGGGTAATCAATGCATCCAGTATAGACAGGGAATTGCTTGGCGACCTGAACTATACTTTTGGGGATTTCAATTGGGAAGGGAGAGACCCTAAAGAGGTGATTAAATTTCAGCGGGCAGATGTCAATAGCGGCCTGTTTGAAACATTGGGTATAAAAATGGCGGAGGGGAGAAGTTTCTCTGATAAATTTAGATCGGATACCTCAAAGATCATTGTCAATGAAGCAGGTATAAAAGTAATGCGTTTAAAAAATCCCGTAGGCAAAGTGTTTAATATCTGGGGAACAGACTTTCAGATTATTGGCGTGATTAAGGATTTTCATTTTGAATCATTACACCAAACGATAAAACCAATGTTCTTTAAATATCGTCCCCAATATACCAATAGGATTATGGTGAATGTTAGTGCCGGCAAGTTAAAAGAAGTTATTGATGGCCTTCAGAGGATGAATGCGACTTATAACCCGGGCTACAATATGGATATTAAATTCCTGGATCAGGACTTTCAGGCACAATATGTAGCCGAAAGCAGGGTAGCTTTGTTATCTCGCTATTTTGCGGCAATAGCTGTTGTGATTTCCTGCCTGGGATTATTTGGTCTGGCAACATTTACAGCCGAAAGGAGATTAAAAGAAATTGGGATCAGGAAAGTTTTAGGCGCCAGTGGTTTGCATGTGGTTTATACACTGTCCAAAGATTTTACAAAGCCTGTTGTCGCCGCCATATTGATTGCAATTCCGATTAGCTATGTGCTGACCCAGAACTGGCTCAATTCCTTTGCTTACAGAATTGAACTAAGGCTTTGGTATTTTGTTGCTGCGGGGTTCCTGGCTTTGTTAATATCAGTTGTAACGGTACTTACACAAGCTTTGAGAGCGGCAAATGTTAATCCGGTTCAGTGCTTAAAAGCAGATGGATAGACTGACTAAATGTTATTTTAACTTTTCGTTGTTTTTATGCCTGTCTGCGTCCCTGATACTTTTCTTTTCCAGGTTTTTTTCCATTGCAGCAGTTAAATCGATGCCAGTTTGGTTGGCCAGGCAAATCAATACAAATAATACATCAGCCATTTCGTCGCCCAGGTCAACTGCTTCATCACTCTTTTTAAAAGATTGCTCACCATATTTACGAGACATGATCCGGGCTACTTCACCAACTTCCTCCATCAGGATAGCGGTATTGGTTAGCTCGTTGAAATAACGGATGCCTGTTGTTTTGATCCACTGGTCTACTGTTTCCTGTGCTTCTGCTATGGTCATATTACTCTTTGTTTTTTGTGTCGATAACGATCGTAACCGGGCCATCATTTACCAGGCTGATTTTCATATCGGCCCCAAATACTCCGGTTTGTATAGTTTTGTTTAATAAGGAAGAAAGCTGCTTAATCATCGACTCATAAAGCGGAATCGCTTTGTCTGGTCTGGCAGCCCTGGTAAAACCAGGTCTGTTGCCCTTTTTAGTAGTGGCAAATAAAGTAAACTGGCTAATCAGCAGGATATTTCCATCAACGTCGGCCAAAGCCTTATTCATCAAGCCTTCCGCATCACCAAATACCCTCATGTTTACGATTTTTCCTGCCAGCCATTCCAGGTCTTCCTTGGTATCTGCGTCTTCAATGCCAAGTAATACCAGGAAACCAAGATCAATACTGCCGGTAATCTGCTCGTTAACCATGCAACTGGCCGACGTCACTCTTTGTATAACAGCTCTCATTTAAGCCCGGGTCTCATTTCCATTGTAAATACTCAGATAGCTTTCGTACCTGCTGATTTCTATGTCACCACTCTCTACCGCTTTAATTACGGCACATCCAGGTTCATTTACGTGCCTGCAATTGTTGAAACGACACTGGTTCATCATTGCCCGCATTTCTCTGAAGTAATGTCCCAGTTCCTCAGGTTTGATGTCGTAAATACCCAATTCCCGTATTCCCGGTGTATCAATCAGGTATCCACCAAAAGGAAGTGTATGCATCTCTGCAAAAGTAGTCGTATGCTGTCCTTTATCACTAGATTCAGATATTTCCCCGGTTTTGATGCTGCGACCAGGTAATAAAGCATTGATCAGACTAGATTTTCCGACACCAGAGTGACCAGAGAACAATGTAGTTTTATCTTTTAACAGGCTTTCAATTAGAGGGATGTTTGTGCCCTCCAAAGCTGAAACGGAATAGCAGGGGTAACCAATATTTTCATAGATATTTTTATACATCTCCAAAACTTCCAGTCCATCTTCATTAAAAAGATCCAGTTTGTTAAAAATCAGTACAGCTGGGATATCATAAGCCTCGGCAGTGGCCAGAAAGCGGTCAATAAAGCCCAATGAAGTACGTGGTGAGGCCAGCGTAACCACAAGAAAAGCCTGATCCAGGTTCGCTGCAATGATCTGTGCCTGTTTGGAAAGATTAATGGATTTGCGGATAATGTAATTCCTGCGGTCATGCAACTTATTGATAATTCCATTTTCCGAATTTGGCTCCAGCTCAAACTCCACACGATCGCCAACTGCAACAGGGTTGGTAGTTTGGATACCTTGTATCCTAAACTTGCCTTTTATCCGGCAGTCGTAATCAAGCCCGTTTTCTGCATGTACCTGATACCAGCTTCCTGTTGATTTTATAATTAATCCTTGCATATAATGCGTAAAGGTAAGAAAATGTAGGAATTTATAATTCCTACTAAATCGATCTGCTAATAATTTATTTCTATAAACATTTGCTAATTAGAAAAATATAACTTTACTTTACCGCCAGTTACAAACAGTGTAAAAAATACGATGTATAACAATTCAACCATTACTACCACTACCACAACCACCGGCATAGCACGGAGGAAGGTAAGCTAGTGGGCTGAAAAATAAAATATAACAACCACAAAAAAAGCGCCTTCCTCTAACACAGGAAGGCGCTTTTTTTTTACCAAAACCGTTTGAGTTCTGCTCGGACAAGCTTCAATGCAAAGAAGATATAAACGAATTATTGAAAAACTATGAATATTTTAAAATTTGGAGGTACGTCTGTCGGTTCAGCACAAAGCATAAGTGCGCTGATAAATATCTTAAAGAAGGAAAAGGGGGAGGAAAACCCAATTGTTGTTCTTTCGGCAATGGGGGGCGTAACCAACACCCTGTTGGAAATGGCAGAAAATGCACGGAATGGAGAAGATTATGCCGATCAGCTTAAGGGAATTGAAACCAAGCATTTCGAAGTTATTCGAACCTTACTGCCTGCAGGGGCACAAAATCCGGTACTTACCAAATTAAAAATTTATTTCAATGAGTTAGAGGATATCCTGCAATCTGTTTACAACCTAAGGGAGTTAAGTCTGCAAACCAAAGACCTGATTTTAAGTTATGGCGAACGTTGTTCAAACGCAATGGTTAGTCATATTGCCCGTCAGCAATTCCCTAACGCATTTTATGTGGATGGATCTGAACTGATCAAGACGGACAGTAACTTTGGTCAGGCCAAAGTGAATACCCAGCTGAGCGAAATATTGATCCGCGAATTCTACGAATCGAATAGCGATAAATTACTTTTTGTGACCGGTTTCATTTCCAGTAATGATCAGGGACGGATTACTACACTGGGAAGAGGTGGTAGCGATTATACTGCTGCCATCTGGGGCGCGGCATTAAATGCACAGGAAATTCAGATCTGGACAGATGTTGACGGTATGCTGACCGCAGATCCGAGGATTGTAAAAAAGGCCTTCTCACTGCCCGAGTTAAGTTATATTGAAGCTATGGAGCTTTCTTATTTTGGCGCAAAGGTAATTTATCCGCCAACCATGACCCCGGCATTTTTAAAGAAAATACCAATTGTTATAAAGAATACTTTCAACGTTGATTTCCCCGGTACTTATATCAAACATGGTGCTCAGGCCTCAACATTACCTATAAAAGGGATTTCTTCAATAGATGAAATCAGTATACTAAACCTTTCCGGAAGTGGGATGGTAGGTAAAGCTGGATTTAGCGGAAGGTTATTCTCGCTGTTATCCAGAGAGCAGGTAAATGTGGTACTCATTACCCAATCTTCTTCAGAGCATAGCATTACTTTTGCGGTGAAGCCTACTGATGCTTTAAAAGCATTGGCTTTGATCAGCAAAGAATTTGAACTGGAACTACAGGCACGTAAGCTGGAATATCCGGAAGTAGAAAATGGACTTTCTGTTTTGGCCATTGTTGGTGAGAACATGAAACGTACACCTGGTATTTCCGGACGGTTGTTTAGCGCATTAGGTAGAAACGGCGTAAACATCAGGGCAATTGCACAAGGGTCGTCAGAATATAACATCTCTGTGATCCTATCAAGGGCAGACCTTTCGAAAGCGGTAAACGCTGTACACGATGCCTTTTATTCAGATTTAAAGAAAACTTTGAATGTCTTTTGTCTGGGTACAGGAAACATAGGTAAAACTCTATTCCAGCAATTGCAGCATCAGATGCCATTCCTGGCTAAAAATAACGACCTTCAGGTAAAAGTGATGGGCATTAGCAACACCCGTAAAATGTACCTGAATCCAGAAGGAATAGACCTTAATGCCTGGGAGCCCGAACTCGAAGCACAAGGTGAAAAGGCGGATTTAGGCGAGTTCATCAAAAAAATGAAAGCCATGAACCTTGCCAATTGTGTGTTTGTGGACAACACCGCCAGTCATAATCCAATCCAGTATTATCTTGATGTACTGCAATCCAGTATTTCGGTGGTAACTTGTAATAAAATAGGAAACTCTGCAGAATATGAGCAGTATGTGGCCTTTAAAGAGGCTGCCAGGAAACATGGGGTAGAATTTTATTACGAAACGAATGTAGGCGCAGGTTTACCAATTATCCGTACTTTGAAAGATTTGATGCTTAGCGGTGATAGAATTGGACGTATCGAAGCGATCTTATCAGGCACCATCTCTTACATCTTTAACAATTTTAAGGGCGACAGGTTGTTTCATGAAGTGGTAAAAGAAGCACAGGACCTTGGATATACTGAACCTGATCCGAGAGATGATCTGAATGGTAAGGACTTTATGCGTAAAATGTTGATCCTTGCCCGCGACGCAGGATATGCTTTGGAAGAAAAAGATGTATCCATAGAAAGTATGCTTCCTGATGCATGTTTAGCGGCAAATAGTGTAGCTGACTTTTATAAAGAAATGGAAAAGAATGCAGCACACTTTGAAAACTTAAAAATGGAAGCTGCTAAAGGAAATAAAGTGTTGAGGTACATTGGTAAGCTGGAAGATGGTAAGGTTTCTATCACGCCACAGATGGTGGATGACAGTCATCCTTTCTATATGCTTTCGGGAAGCGACAATATTATCTCTTTCACTACGGATAGATATAAAGACCGCCCGCTTGTAGTAAAGGGGCCTGGAGCTGGAGCTGAGGTAACTGCCGCAGGGGTATTCGCAGACATTATAAACGTGGGTAAAAGATAATCGATATATGAATAAGTCAATAAAAGTTTTTGCCCCGGCTACTGTAGCCAACGTAGTATGTGGGTTTGATGTACTTGGATTTGCTGTAAACCAGCCGGGTGATGAGGTGATTATGCGCCTTACAGATAAGCCAGGGGTTTCTCTTTTAAAAATTACAGGTGATGAAGGTCGTTTGCCTTTAAACCCTGATAAGAATACAGTGAGTGCTATAGCAAAACATTACCTGCAACATATCGGTCGCCCGGATGCTGGTATTGAAATAGAGCTTCATAAAAAAATGCCTATTGGCAGTGGTCTTGGATCTAGTTCTGCAAGTACTGTTGCTGGTCTGTTTGCAATTAATTCCCTGTTTGATAACCAGCTGACCAATAAAGAGCTTGTTCCTTTTGCAATGAAAGGAGAGGAGCTGGCCTGTGGTTATGGTCACGCTGATAATGTAGCTCCTGCCTTATTGGGTGGATTTGTATTGATCAGAAGTTATAGCCCGCTGGATATCATTAGTCTGCCTTTTCCACAGGACCTACATGCGGCTATAGTGTACCCGGAAGTAGAAGTGCCTACTAAAGATGCCCGTCAGATGATCCGCTCAAAAGTGTTTTTAAAGGATGCGGTAACCCAGTGGGGTAATGTTGCAGGACTGGTAAGCGGTTTGTTTATGAATGATTACGAGCTGATTGGTCGCAGTATGACAGATGTATTGGTAGAGCCTACCCGTTCTATTCTGATCCCTGATTTTGACAGATTAAGAGAACTGGCAATGGAAGCGGGGGCAGTAGGCTTTGGTATTTCAGGTTCCGGCCCGTCGGTATTTGCATTAACCAAAGATCCTGAAACAGCCAGACAGATTACTCAGAAATTGCAGCAACATTTGCAGCATATTGACATCAATAGCCTTGCCTTTGTTTCTGAAGTCAACAAAAAAGGCCCAATTATTTTAGATTAAACAAAATGAAACTATACAGTACCAACAACCATAACCTTAGCGTCGATTTCCCTACTGCAGTGTTTAATAGCATGCCGTTAGACAAAGGACTCTATATGCCTGTGAATATCCCGCAATTGGATCAGGAGTTTATTGATAACATTGATAAATTCACTTTATCTCAGATTGCTTTTAAAGTAGCCTCTGTGTTGATGAAGGATACGATCCCGTTGGAAGATTTGCAGGGAATTATTGACGATGCCATTAATTTTGAAGCACCTGTGGTAGAGCTCGACGAAGAAACGTACGTGCTGGAACTTTTTCACGGTCCTTCATTGGCATTTAAAGATTTTGGTGCCCGGTTTATGAGCCGTATTATGGCCTATTTCCTAAAGGAAAATGAAAAGACTTTAGATGTATTGGTAGCTACTTCCGGAGATACCGGAGGAGCTGTAGCATTAGGCTTTTTAGGTGTGCCCAATACCCGTGTGACTATATTATACCCAAAAGGTAAAGTAAGTGAAATACAGGAACTGCAGTTATGCACAAACGGACAAAATATTCATGCGATTGAAGTTGATGGTACTTTTGACGATTGCCAGGCGCTGGTGAAGCAAGCGTTTGCAGACGAAGAGTTGAACGCTAAACTTCGTCTTACCTCTGCTAACTCTATCAATATATCCAGGTTAATTCCCCAAACATTCTATTATTTTAATGCTTATGCACAGTTAAAACGACAAGGGAAAGAAGCGCTTGTATTTTCCGTGCCTAGCGGAAACTTTGGTAATATCGGAGCAGGTTTGTTAGCTTATAAAATGGGCTTACCGGTGAAACAATTTATTGCTGCAACCAATGTTAATGATACCGTGCCACGCTTTTTAAATACCGGTGTGTATGAAACGCGACCATCTGTTCAAACTTACGCCAATGCGATGGATGTAGGTGCGCCAAGTAACTGGGTAAGGATAATGGACTTGTTTAAAAATGACCAGTCTGCTTTAAAACAGGTTGTACAAAGTGATAGTTATACCGACGAACAGACATTGCAAGCTATAAAAGACATTTACAATACTTATGATTATGTGGCATGTCCGCATACAGCAATTGCATGGGCAGCCTTAAAAGCTTATCAACGGGAACACCCGGAAGTTACAGGAGTATTTCTTTCTACAGCTCATGCTTGTAAATTCCCTGATATTTTCCCTGAAGAAATGAAGGCTAAAATTGAAATTCCGGAACAGGTAAAGGATCTTGCTGCGAAACCAAAGCAGGCTACAACGATGGATACCAGTTTTGAATCATTTAAAGAATATTTAACTACTTCTTACTAAAACGCATAATGGCAATATCGCCCATCATAAAGTTAAGGGTAGTGTCGTTCGTTATAGAATAAGTACTTGCTTTTTTCAGCATCTCTACAAAAGTGGTCTCTCCTTCACCAGGGCAGGCCATTTTTGTCATCATGAAGGGTTTAGTGAAATTGAGGGTGGTATCATCGGCAACCAATTGTCCCGAAAAGGAATTACAACTCGTATTTCCGCTAAATCTTTTCTCAGTGATATCAAATTTAATGATTGGTTTTTTGCCTGGGTATAATCCATTGAATGCAATTCTTGGTCCAGATATGTAATTCAACTCCCAGGTACCCCCCAATTGTGATAAGCCACCATTTCCTATAGTTCCGGGTTTCATCGTTGTACAAGCTGTTAAAGAGCTTATCATAACTGTAAATAGCATCAACCTTTTCATCATAATTCACTAAACTTTTATGTGAAGGTACAAAGAGTATTCCAAAACTGAAGGAACAAAGTATCAATGTTGTGGCGTAATGACTGGAAAAGGCTCGCTAAAATTGAGTGTTTAATACAGTCGTCTTCCTGAATTTATTTTGCTGCGAAGCAAAATAAATTCAGGAAGAGGTGATGCATAACAAAAGCATTATGCTAATGATAACTGTATTAGTCTGTATTTAAAAAATGGCTCTGGCTATCCTTTTTGTAGGCTCGGGGTTACCCATTGTGTAAAAATGTAATACCGGTGCTCCCATTGCTTTAAGCTCCTTACACTGGTTGATCATCCATTCAATTCCAACCTCTTTTACCTCTTTTTCTGACTTGCATGACTGTACAGCTTCGGTTAGTTCCAGCGGAATGTCGAGGTGGAAAATTTTTGGTAAACTAATCAATTGTTTACTGTTGGTAATCGGCTTTAAACCTGGAATGATGGGTACATTGATCCCATTAGTTCTACATTTTTCTACAAATTCAGCATACTTTTTATTATCGAAGAACATCTGTGTAACGATAAAATCCGCACCGGTATCAACTTTATGTTTCAGGTATTTAAAATCAGTATCCAGGTTGGGCGACTCAAAATGTTTTTCGGGGTATCCTGCAACTCCTATACAAAAATCTGTTTTTTCCGCACTTTCCATATCATCATGCAGATATTTGCCATTATTCATGTTTACTACGTGCTGTAAAAGCTCAGAGGCGTAAGCATGGCCATTAGGTGTAGGAATAAATCCATTGTCGCTTTTGCGCGCATCACCTCTTAAAACAAGTACATTGTCAATACCAAGAAACTGAAGATCAATCAAAGCGTTCTCCGTCTCGTCCTTCGTAAAACCACCGCAGATTAAATGGGGTACTGCATCTACCTTGTATTTATTCATAATGGCGGCACAGGTGGCTACTGTACTTGGACGCTTGCGGTAGGCCACTTTTTCAAGTAAGCCATTGGCATGTTGCTTATAAATGTAGTCTTCACGCAGGTAAGTTACATCAATAAAAGGCGGATTAAACTCCATTAGCGGATCTATGGCATCAAATATTCCTTTAATGCTTTGCCCCTTTATTGGTGGAAGTAATTCAAATGAGAACAAGGTTTTACCCTCGGCGTTATTTATATGGTCTATAATTTTCATAGTTGAGTTATGTGTTGAAGGTTTAGTGTTATAGGTTTGTATGTCTATCTGACCAAACCCCGATAATATTTTATAAACCCATTTAACAATTTTCTAGTTATTTCTAATTTATTTAGTATTGGTTTTAAAGATAATTCGTCAATATATTTTTGGTCAAAAGAAATGTATAATTGAGTTTCCAATTCATACAATGAGCCTCTTGAAATGAAAAAAAACTGAATACTGTCTTTTGGATGATTACGCCCACAACCTTCGGCGATGTTTGATGGTATTGAAACCGCACACCGTCTCATCTGGTTCATGAGCCCAAAAATTTCTTCCTTTGGAAAACGTTTAGTTGCAACGTAAATATCATTAACCAAAGTCCTTGCTTCCTTCCACACATCCAAATCAGTATATACTTTTTTTTCCATTGCGAGTTGTTTATTATAGGTTGTAAGTTATGAGTTGCCAGTTATTGGTTGTAAGTTAGGACTTTGGGTATCAATTCTCCACAACCTACAACACATAACTTACAACCCATAACTTACAACACACAATATCATTAATACGCAAGATTAGGACTAAGCCATCTTTCTACTTCTTCAAGCGGCATATTTTTTCTTATTGCATAATCCTCAACCTGATCTTTGGTGATTTTACCTAATCCAAAATACCTTGATTGAGGGTGTGCAAAATAAAATCCGCTTACCGCTGCGGTTGGATACATGGCGTAACTTTCAGTTAAACGCAAGCCGATCTTTGCCTCAGCATCTAATAATTGGAATAAAGTACCTTTTTCGGTATGTTCCGGACAAGCGGGATAACCGGGGGCAGGACGGATGCCCGAATATTCTTCTTTAATCAAAGCTTCATTATCCAGTGCTTCATCTTTCGCATAACCCCAATAATCTTTACGTACCAGTTCGTGCATCTTCTCAGCAAAAGCTTCGGCAAGCCTATCGGCCAGGGCTTTAGCCATAATGCTGTTGTAATCATCATAAACAGCTTCAAATTCTGCTACCAATTCGTCACAACCAATCCCCGTTGTTAAAGCGAAACCGCCAAAATAATCAGGAATACCAGTGTCTTTCTGTGCAACAAAGTCCGAAAGTGCATAGTAAGGCTGGTCAGCAGTTTTTTCAGCTTGCTGGCGCAACGTATGGATCACTTCTTCTTTACCATCTACATTTAACACAATATCATCACCAACAGCATTTGCCGGCCAGAAACCAATTACCGCTTTCGCCGTTAACAATTTCTCGTCAACAATCCTTTTTAACAAAGTTTGTGCATCAGCGAATAGTTTTTTTGCTTCATCGCCAACCACTTTGTCTTCCAGGATCCTTGGGTAAGCACCGCGGAGTTCCCAGGTCTGGAAAAATGGAGTCCAGTCAATATAAGGAACAAGGTCTTCCAGCGGATAGTTTTCAAATACCCGTGTGCCTGTAAAGGTTGGGGCAGGGGCCACTAATGCCGGATCTATTTTAAAGTTATCCTTACGTGCTTCTTCAATGGTTTTAAAACGCTTGTCAGACCGTTTGTTTAAATGTGCTTCACGTGCCTTGTCGTATTCAGCTCTGATCCCGGCAATATACTCATCCCTGGTTTCCTTGTTCATCAACGTACTGGCTACTGTTACACTTCTCGACGCATCCAGTACGTGTATAGCCGGGCCCGAATAGTTCGGTGCCACTTTTACTGCAGCGTGAATACGGGAGGTCGTAGCTCCACCGATCATCAGCGGAATGGTAAAACCTTCACGTTCCATCTCTTTAGCGAAATGGACCATTTCATCTAAGGAAGGCGTGATTAGTCCGCTTAAACCAATAATATCAGCATTAATTTCTTTGGCTTTTTTTATGATTTCCTGTGCGGGAACCATTACGCCCATATCGACAATTTCGAAGTTGTTACAAGCCAGTACGACACCAACAATATTTTTTCCAATATCATGCACATCACCTTTTACAGTAGCCATTAATATCCTTCCTGCTGATGAATTCTGATCCTGGTCCGGGTTGTTTAGTTTTTCCTGCTCAATAAAAGGCAGTAAGTAAGCCACGGCTTTTTTCATTACACGGGCAGATTTTACTACCTGCGGAAGGAACATTTTTCCGGCACCAAAAAGGTCACCTACAATGTTCATTCCGTCCATTAAAGGCCCTTCAATTACCTGAATTGGCCTTGCATATTTCTGGCGTGCCTCTTCTACATCATTATCCAGGTACTCGATAATTCCTTTAACAAGGGCATGCGATAAACGTTCCTCAACGGTACCTTTACGCCATTCCTCGTCTCTTACAATCTCTTTTCCTTTAGACTTAATGGTATCTGCAAATTCAACCAGTCTTTCTGTAGCATCCTCTCTGCGGTTTAGCAATACGTCTTCCACCAGCACCAGTAGTTCAGGTGGGATCTCCTGGTAAACCTCAAGCATACCAGCATTCACGATCCCCATGTCCAGTCCGGCTTGAATAGCGTGGTACAAAAAGGCCGAGTGCATGGCCTCTCTAACTGTATTATTCCCTCTAAAAGAGAAGGATATATTGGATACACCACCACTTACTTTTGCGTAAGGAAGGTTTTCTTTAATCCATCGGGTAGCATTTATAAAATCTACCGCATAGTTATTGTGTTCTTCCAGACCAGTAGCAACCGTCAGAATGTTCGGGTCAAAGATGATATCCTGTGGCGGGAAGCCAATTTCATCTACTAAAATATCGTATGATCTTTTGCAGATCTCTTTTCTTCTTTCAAAATTATCGGCTTGCCCAAGTTCATCGAAAGCCATTACCACTACGGCAGCACCGTAAGTCATAATCTTACGTGCACTCTCTTTAAACTTGTCTTCTCCTTCTTTTAAGGAAATGGAGTTCACAATCCCTTTACCCTGTAAACATTTTAATCCTGCTTCAATAACCGACCATTTTGATGAATCGACCATGATAGGCAGTTTAGAAATATCAGGCTCAGAAGCAATCAGGTTCAGGAACTTCGTCATCGAAGCTTCAGAGTCGATCATTCCTTCATCCATGTTTACATCAATCACCTGTGCGCCACCTTCAACCTGCTGACGGGCAACGGTCAATGCGGCTTCAAAATCTCCTCCTAAAATTAATTTAGAGAATTTTGGCGACCCGGTGATATTTGTACGCTCACCAATATTTACGAAAATGCTTTCCGGTGTAATGGTAACAGGTTCCAGACCACTTAAGCGCATGTAAGGCTCCAATGTTGGAATTTTACGTGGTGCTACATTTTTTGCTTTCGCGGCAATACAGCCGATATGTTCTGGTGTGGTACCACAGCAACCACCTACAATATTTACAAAACCATGCTGAATAAAGTCTTCAACCAGGTGAGCAGTCTCGTGTGGCATTTCATCATAAGCACCAAACTCGTTTGGTAAACCTGCATTTGGGTAGGCCGATACGTAGCACGGTGCCTTTGCAGAAAGCTCTTCGATGTGCGGTCTCATGTCTTTAGCACCCAAGGCACAGTTAAAACCTATGCTTATTGGGTCGGCATGGATTACAGAGTTCAGGAAAGCCTCGGCCGTTTGTCCGCTAAGCGTTCTTCCTGAGGCATCGGTAATTGTGCCCGAGATCATGATCTCTATTTTGCGGCCAATTTCTGCTTCATACTTTTTAATTGAAAATATGGCAGCCTTGGCATTCAAGGTGTCAAAAATGGTTTCGATCAATAGCAGGTCAGAACCGCCATCAACCAGTCCTCGAACCTGTTGATCGTAAGCATCAACCAGTTCATCAAAGGTAATGGCCCTAAAACCAGGATCATTTACATCCGGAGAGATGGATAATGTTCTGTTGGTTGGCCCTACAGCTCCGGCTACAAAACATTTACGGTCTGGATTGACCGCCATAAATTCGTTAACGGCTTCTTTGGCAATTTTAGCACCTTCAAAGCTCATCTCATAGTCCAGCTCTTCCATCTGGTAATCGGCCAGAGAAATACGTTGTGTACTAAAAGTATTGGTTTCAATGATATCAGTACCGGCCTTCAGGTATTCGGTATGTATCTCTTTAATGATGTCGGGACGCGTTAAGTTTAATAAATCGTTGTTCCCTTTTACATCACATGGGTGATTTTTGAAGCGCTCGCCTCTAAAATCTTCTTCAGTTAAAACGTATCGCTGAATCATAGTGCCCATTGCACCATCAATAATTAGGATTCGTTTTTCTAATTCTTCTCTAATGTTCATTTAAAAAAAATCATATGAGCAGGTAATAAGCTATTTTTGATAGAGGCGAAAGCCTAAACAAGTGCCGAACTCATTACGTACAAAGCTTATTCGGAATTCTGGTGTTGGACGAATTCAACTTATCTTTCCGGAACCAATGGTTCAGTCCCAGTAGAATTTAGCACCTTGTAAGCACAGGTTGCCAAGACTTCGCAGGGTCTAATCCCTCCGTCTTTCTCTATAAGCATTACAAAGGTGCAACAAAGAAAAATCATTTCCAAAAAAACAGAGGTTAAAGCATATAAAATTGTATTGAACATACATATTGCTGTGTGAAAAAGAATTATATTTTGTGTTTTGAGGTAATTGTTTGTGCTTTCTCGAATAAACTTAACCTGGGGTAAAGCTATTTCAGGACGATACTCTTGTTGCACTGAAATAGGGTTGATTGTAGATTGGTCAAGGTTTTCTTCGGAAAAAGGGTGCCTTTTTCCGAAGAAAGGTGCAGGGAATGTGCACCAAACCTTTATGTAAGGCCGGCTTTGCATAGTCCTGGAATAGCTTTATTCTTTTGTCGGGGATGAGGTGTTCTTTTGATTTAATATTGCTTTTCCATTGATCTGAGCAAAAGGATGTCAGTTCCTGTTCTGAGTTTATATTTACTTAGGTATTAACTTATACTTAACAGGGCGTTAGTAGGACCTTAGTAGGGCTAGGGGGTAAAGCAAGGCCCTACTAACGCCCTACTAAGGCCCTACTAACACCCTAGTAACACCGAACGCAGAAAGTCATTAGAATTAACTTTGGAGAAAGTGTCTTGTGCTGTTTTACGAAAAAAAATTTTGTTTTATCGGCTGTAAGCTTTGGTAACGTGTAGCATCCTGGTGTTACCTTTAATGGATTTTATTTTTCCACGTAATGCTTCATTGTCGAACGTGTTGTACCAGGTTATCTTGATGGGACCAACGGACTTCACTGTCCCTTTAGGATCATGGATGTCAAAACTGTTGTTGTAGTTGATATTAATATTTCCAATAGACTTTAATGTTCCGTTAACATCATGAATATCAAAATTGTTATTGTATTTGATGACTATCTTTCCAATTGATTTTAACCTGCCTTTTTTGTCATGAATATCGAAATCGCTGTAATAATCGAATGGAATTCCATCTATTGATTTTATTTTTCCTGATTTGGAGCTGTCGAAATTATCATAGTAAGTAACATTCAAATTGCCAAGGTTTTTTGGCCCCTGCACAGGGTTATCCTCAAAGTCGGCCCAGGAGTTACCGTTGTTGCGCTTGAGGGGTTCTAAAAAACATATTCCGCCCTTGTCGTCCAGACCAATAATGAAGGTGTTAAAAGTGAGTTCAATTTCCTGTATACCTTTTTTATAATCTTCAATTATAAAATTAGTACGGATAATTTCCTGTGTTTTGCCGGCCAGTCCAATGCATAGCATTAAGCTGAGGATAAGTAGTTTCTTGTAATTCATATGTGTAGATGTGTTTTGTGGCAGTACCTAAAGCTGCTGGTACTAATGTAATCGTTTTTTATGCCGGGAATATATCTTATCATGTAAATATTTAGATAGAGGCCAAAAAAAATCCCTCTGATTTTTAGTTCAGAGGGATTTTTTTGTTTTGATCAGAAAAAATTATCTTCTGTCTCCAAATATTCTTAGCAGGTAAATGAAGATGTTTAAGAAGTCAAGATAAAGTGACAAAGCACCCATGATAGCCAGTTTCTTAGTATCAGCATCTTGCATCTGTGCGCCACTTTCTTCTAAACCAGCACCTATTCTTTTCAGTTTTTGAACATCGTAAGCAGTTAAGGCAGTAAAGATAGCGATACCGATAAAGGCCATGAATAAGCTAAAGTTTTCACTTTGGATGAACATATTTACCACACTGGCAATTACCAAACCTACTACACCGATCATTAAGATTGGGCCAAATTTACTTAAGTCCACATTGGTGGTATAGCCCATTACAGCCATAATACCAAATATACCGGCAGCACCAATAAAGCAGCTCAATACTGAGCCAGAGGTATAAGCTAGCAGGATAAAACTTAAGCTAACCCCGGTTAATACAGAATAAAGAATGAAAACACCTACCAATGCCCCAAAAGAGAGACGGTTAAGGCCTGCACTCATCAATAAAACCAAGCCAAGCGGAGCAAGCATCGCTACCCAACCTAACATACCCATTTTACCAGTTTCTTGATTGATCAGGTAAGTCATCATTTCAGGTGTGCTCGACATATAGTAAGCCGCAAAGCTAGATAAGCTTAGTGCCACAAACATCCATAAGAACACATTAGCGAAGAATTTCTTACCCACACCAGCCGTTGTCTTTTCTACAAAAACGGTTTGCTGTGACCAGTCGTAATTATTTTTGTTATCCATTTGTTTTAAATTTATTTAAAGTTACTAATTGTTTCTATCATACAAAAGCTATGCCCCAAGCCTTTTTGTCAGGGTTTCTTCAACTTTTTTAAAGAATTGAAGTGGTTTTAAAGTCCGCCATGCCAAATCGTCAAGCTGTCCACCAAAGTTGATATAGTAATCAATATTGTTGTTTTTGAACTCGTTGATGACATGTTCCTGGAAGTTAATACCTGTAATCCAGCCGTCTTCAACCTCCTGAAACCACTCTTCATAATAACTGTCTTCTTCAGAAGAATGGAAATTCAATACGTTTTCGCCAATGAGGATAAATTTGTTAATGCCTTCGTCCATCATCAGTTCTATAATTTCGCGTTTTAACAGCATGATATCATTTCCGATGGCATCGTTCCATTCACCAATGAATTCAATGATCGCATAGTTTCTTTCATAATCCGCATACAATACTTTAAGGTAAAGTGTGCCGGATCCGAAGTCGTCCCACTGTGGATGAATAAGGAAGTTATACAGTTGTTTATCGAAATAAAACTCCGAATACTCCGTATTGTAAAAAGGGGAACGCTCATCTTCGGCCGCGATATAATCATCGCGCCAGAGATAGTAAGGTTCTATTTCGTGCATGAGGATATTTTTTATTTACCAGCTTCAACAGCTTTACGAACACTTCCGTAGCGTAGCAGCAGTTCTGCAGCCTCATCGTGGCCGATATTTAACTCTTCCATTACCATTTGTGTGCCTCTGTCAACCAGTTTATGATTGGTTAACTGCATATCCACCATTTTATTGCCTTTTACTCTACCCAGTCTAATCATTACCGTGGTACTCAGCATATTTAAAACCAGTTTTTGTGCGGTTCCTGATTTCATGCGTGTCGATCCGGTCAGGAATTCAGGGCCAACGACTACTTCTACAGGGTAATCACTTTCAGCGACAATAGGACCACCTTCATTGCAAACTATGCAGCCGGTAAGTACTCCGTGCTGACGAGCTGTATTTAAGCCGCCTACAACGTAAGGTGTTGTGCCAGATGCGGCAAGGCCTACAAGACAGTCATTTGAATTGATGTTAAACTCCTGAAGATCTACCCATGCTTGCGCGGCATCGTCTTCCGCATTTTCAACAGCTTTTCTGATGGCTGTATCGCCGCCGGCAATAATGCCAACTACCCAGTCAAATGGGACACCAAAAGTAGGGGGGCATTCCGAGGCATCAACAACCCCTAAACGGCCACTTGTGCCTGCGCCGATATAAAATAACCTTCCGCCATTTTTCATTCGCTCTGCTATTGCAGTGGCCAATTTTTCAATTTGTGGAATTGCTTTCTCTACTGCCAGGGGAACAAGCTTGTCCTCCTGGTTTATGCTTTTCAGAATCTCGAGTACAGACATCTGGTCGATGTTGTGATGCTTTGATTCCTGCTCGGTTATTCTTATCATAATCTTTTTTCCTTGGTTTTTGCTTTTTTAAAGCCTTTGTTTATCCCCGGATCGTTTTTACATCTTCGATCTGGTTCGGAAATAGTTTTATAAAACTCGGCATTTTCTTATTAAACAAGAAATTTAAGCATAAAATCAACCTATTTTGTTACGATTTCAGCAGCATTTATAGGAAATATTTGAAATATTTAAACAAATGCAAATGAAGCACGTTTAATTTATTAATTGACTAGGTTATTTTATAACTTTACAGTGCATTTAGTCATGAAGAAGAATACCCGTTATAATGTTTTAATAGCCCTCACTTATTCGGTTACATTAATAGGTGGGATGTTTTTTGGGTACAAGTTTTTAAAGGATCAGGGGTTTCAGTTACAAAGACCTGTTCATCTGGCCAGTAACCATACCGAAAAGGTAGATGAAATTATCCACATTATTAATAAAAACTATGTTGATGACATTAATGCGGACTCCCTAAACCATTTGCCTATTGACAGCTTACTGCATAAGCTCGATCCGCATAGTATGTATTTACCACCTGCGAAAGCCAATGAAATGGCCGAAACACTGGAGGGGAACTTTGAAGGTATTGGCATTGAATATTATATATTAAACGATACGTTGCTGGTGACCAATGTTGTAAAAGACGGCCCTGCATTTATGGCTGGAATCAGGTTGGGAGATAAAATATTGAAGATTGATACGGTTACTGTAAGTGGCAGGGCTTTGCCCCGGGAACAGATGGTTGGCCGGATAAGAGGCAGGAAGGGAACAGCTGTGAAACTAACGATTCTTCATCCAAAGGATAGACAGCAAGTGATATTTTTTGTTAACCGTAGCCGTGTAAATGTAAGCAGTATTGATGCCGCTTACTTGTTAAATCCGGAAACGGCCTACATTCGGATCAGTAAGTTTGGCGCCAATACAGATAAAGATTTTATAGAAGCCATCAGAACGCTGAAAGCCAAAGGTATGAAGAAGCTGATCCTGGATTTGAGGGATAATGGTGGAGGTTATTTAAGTGCGGCAACGGGTCTGGCAAATCAGATTTTGGAAGAAAATAAACTGATTGTATATACAGAAGGAAAACACGAACCACGTACGGATTATACAACTTCGGGCGGAGGTGAGTTTGAACAAGGCAAACTTGCGGTACTGATAAATGAAAATTCGGCTTCAGCCAGTGAAATTCTTGCAGGTGCGGTACAGGATTGGGGCAGGGGAGTAATTATCGGCCGTCGGTCGTTCGGTAAAGGACTTGTTCAGGAACAGTTTCCTTTTGGAGATGGTTCGGCCTTGAATCTGACCATTGCAAGATATTATACCCCTTCTGGTAAAAGTATACAGAAGTCGTATAAGAACGGATATACCGCTTATAAAAATGAGATTGACGATCGCTTTAACGATGGGGAACTAACGGCTGATAATTTAGCAAAAGATAGTTTGAAAAACAGAACATTGGTGAGGGGTGGGATACAGCCTGATATTTATGTGAAGCTGGATACTGCTGGTTACAATAGGTTTTATAACCAGCTTGTCACTAAAAAGATTTTGTTTGATTTTGTGTATGATATATTGGGTAACCGATACAATGCTGCGAATTTAGATCAGAGCTTATCTACATTTGCAATCACTGAGAATGACTATAGAGACTTGCTGAGGTATATTCAGGAAAGGGGTGTGGTTATTGATCAGAAACAACTTATTGCTGCAAAATCATTGATTTTGAATGATGTTAAACTGCTTTTATACAAGTATCACTTAGGTGATGCCGGGTATTACAGGGCATTAAACCTAAGTGATCCTATGGTGAAGCAGGCCATTTCAAGCCTGCAATAAATTGCCGTTACTTCTGTCTGAAGTAGATTTGAATAGGTACTCCGCTAAAGTTGAAGTTTTCACGTAACTTATTTTCAATGAAACGCTTGTAAGGTTCCTTAATGTATTGAGGAAGGTTACAGAAGAATGCGAACATTGGTGATGTACCGTTAATCTGTGTAATGTATTTGATCTTGATGTATTTTCCTTTTAATGCAGGAGGTGGATACTTTTCAATAATTGGCAACATCACATCGTTTAATTTCGATGTAGGAATTTTCTTGCCTCTGTTTTTATATACTTCAAGTGCACTTTCTACTGCCTGGAAGATACGCTGCTTGTTTAAAGCTGAGGTAAAGATGATTGGAATATCAGTAAATGGCTGTAGTTTGTGACGAATCTGGTCTTCAAAAACGTTTACAGTTTTGCTGTTCTTTTCTACTAAATCCCATTTGTTTACCAGGATCACAATGCCTTTTTTGTTTTTCTCGGCAAGATGGAAGATATTCACATCTTGTGATTCCAAACCTTCCATTGCATCGATCATCAGGATCACTACATCAGCTTCTTCAAGCGCTTTGATGGTACGCATTACCGAATAGAACTCGATGTTTTCCTTTACTTTGGTTTTCTTACGAAGACCAGCAGTATCAATAAACATGAACTCGTGACCGAACTGATTGTAATGGATGTGTATCGAATCTCTTGTGGTACCGGCTATAGGTGTTACAATGTTCCTTTCTCTGCCCATTAAAGCATTGATCAGGGATGATTTTCCTACGTTAGGCCTCCCTACGATAGTTAACTTTGGTAATGTATTCTCTTCTTCCGGGATATCTTCGAAGTGTTTGATCACTTCGTCTAATAAATCTCCGGTTCCTGATCCTGTCATTGAAGATATTGGATGGATTTCTCCAAGACCAAAACTATAGAATACGGCGGCGTCATTTTGTAGCTGGGTATTGTCTACCTTGTTTACCACAATGAATACCGGTTTTTTGCTACGTCTTAGTAGTTGGGCAATCTCGTCATCGAGATCAGTGATGCCGGTAGTTACGTCAACCATAAAAAGGAGCACCGAGGCTTCTTCTATGGCAATAACTACCTGTTCGCGAATAGCTGTTTCGAATACATCCTCTGAGTTGGCTACATAGCCACCGGTATCAATAACGGTAAACTGTTTGTCTGTCCACTCGGCCGAGCCATAGTGACGGTCGCGCGTTACCCCGCTGAAATCATCAACAATAGCTTTTCGACTCTCGGTTAAGCGGTTAAAAAGGGTAGATTTGCCTACGTTAGGTCTTCCGACAATTGCAATAATATTTGCCATGGGTGTTTATACGAATAATTTAAAGGCCACAAAGATACACAATCCCATTGATATGGGGGAGTTTAGTTTTTGTGGGAATGTAAAATTGGTGTTTAGTGCAGGTAATTAATCGTAACCGAAGTTTTTTAAGTAGTTCTTTTTGCTACGCCAATCCGGGATTACTTTTACAAATGTTTCCAGGAAAACTTTCTGATCCAGGAATTTCTCAATGTCTTTGCGGGCTTCCATACCTACTTTCTTAAGCATCGCACCGCCCGTTCCGATCAGGATGTTCTTTTGCGAATCACGTTCAACTACAATCTCGGCAGTAATGCGTACCATTGGACCGTTTTTACTTTGTTCTTCTTTAAAAGCGGTAACAACAACTTCAGTACTGTATGGTATTTCTTTTTTATAGTTGAAGAATATTTTCTCTCTTATAATTTCTGAAACGAAAAAGCGCTGGCTACGGTCGGTTAATTCTTCTTTGTCATAAAAGGCCGGATGCTCAGGGATATAGTCCAGTATCATCGGTAAGATGCCTTCCAGGTTATATTTATGTAAGGCCGAGATCGCATATATATGTTTAGGATTTAACTTCTCCTGCCAGTAAACAGATTTTTCATCTACCTGTTCCTGTGTAGAGTTGTCAATTTTATTTAAAAGTACCACCAATGGGATTTGCGTATTGATGATTTTTTCGAGCACATCATTTTCATCATGTTGCTCATTGATGTCGGTTACGAAGAGGATTAAATCAGCATCAGTTAATGCTCCTTTTACTGAACTCATCATAGAATCTTGCAAACCATACAGCGGTTTTATGATGCCGGGGGTATCAGAAAAAACAATTTGATAGTTTTCTTCGTTCACAATTCCTAAAATGCGGTGACGGGTAGTCTGCGCTTTAGGAGTAATGATAGAAAGCTTTTCGCCCACCAGGGCATTCATTAGGGTAGATTTGCCCACATTGGGCTTACCGATGATACTTACAAAACCTGCTTTATGCGACATGAAAATATTTTTTAAAATAAATTTGCACCACAAAGAAACGAATTATATCTTTGCATTCCAATTCGGAAGAAGAGTTAAGGATTTAACAAACACTCACGAAATTGTATATAGTGCGGGGTGGAGCAGTTGGTAGCTCGTCGGGCTCATAACCCGAAGGTCATCAGTTCGAGTCTGGTCCCCGCTACCAAAGTAAGGCATAAGCAGAAATGTGAGTCGCTTTACGAAATGGCCCGTTCGTCTAGGGGTGAGGACGCCAGATTTTCATTCTGGAAACAGGGGTTCGATTCCCCTACGGGCTACATCACCGCTTTACAAATAAAGTTGAGCGGTTTTTTTTTGACGGCAGGATCGCCCGAAAAAAGGGGTAAAACCCAGGATAATATAGTGCGGGGTGGAGCAGTTGGTAGCTCGTCGGGCTCATAACCCGAAGGTCATCAGTTCGAGTCTGGTCCCCGCTACCAAAGTAAGGCATAAGCAGAAATGTGAGTCGCCTTACGAAATGGCCCGTTCGTCTAGGGGTGAGGACGCCAGATTTTCATTCTGGAAACAGGGGTTCGATTCCCCTACGGGCTACAATCCCGCTTTACGATGAGTAGAGCGGGATTTTTGTTTTATGCTAAAATCGAAGCAAAGATGTTAAAATGTACAAATTTTGATCGGACTTCATGAGTAAAGTTTCCTTCGCACAATATGATGGCAGTTGAGTATCTAATCTAGAAAATTTCAATTAGAGTAATCTTGCTTTCTAGCTATTTTTTTAATGTCGAAATTCTTCGTAAAATCTTATTTTGTTCCTCAACTCGTTTTACATATTCTTTCGTTCCCCGGTTTTCGATATTTTCCAACATCTCTTTTTTTAAATGTAGTTGCCCATTTCGAATAAACAAGCCTGTCACTTCACTGTATCTATTTCTATATGATATCTTCTTATTGTTAACAAAAAAGCCATTTCGTTTAATAACTGCTATTATTTCCGGGACATGATTTTTAAATCTTTTACTTGCTGAAAACATAAGATCATCCACATAATTTGTGAAAATGATGCCCTTGTCGGAGCATAGTTCAGCTAGCTCTTTAACTGTTGAAGAAAAAACAAGGTTAGCTAATGTTGGTGAGGTGGGTGCACCCTGAGGCAATCTACCTTCAAAAGTAGTTAGCTTGGTAATGATACGTGCTTCGTTAGTTGAAAAACCTAAAGATAATAATGTCTGGTGTACTTGGGTATTTGTGATATTTGAAAAGTAATTTTTGAGATCTATTGTTAGAAAATTAGAACTATGGACATGAACCGTTGCGTTCATGATATTGTCTTTCCCCATAATACTTCCATACATTTCATGAGGTAAAGGAATTTTTTGAAGTACGAGGTTTATTTTTCGCTGTAAATACTTTAGTTGTGGAATCGGTTCTTGAGTATTGCGGTACTTGAAAGTGCCGTCCTTATTTTGTTGTGGCTTTCCATACTTCTTCTTTTTTCTTGTTTTATTCCAATAAATATCAAAGGATTTTTTATTTAGACGCTCAAGTAGGTTTTTATCAATTAATAAGTCTAAGATAGTGTACATTGTAAATTGTTCAAAATGAAACCGGGTCTAGAACTTGGACAGAATCAGATTTACTAGCTTAAACATTTTTTGCGTAAACCATTTCATGATTTGCGTTGGGTGTTTTCTTAACTTGAAAATCAATAACTCAATTAACCATTGTTCCGTTCTTGATAAATTTTTGCGGTTCTTTAACAAAAGCTTTTTCATTTGCTTCTGCACCATTTTTCTTTTTCTCATGTTCATGATGCTTAAAAATTCCAGAGAAATTTCTGGCCGCAAGAACATTTTAATCACCATGGCAAATCAAGAAAACGACCCGGTTAGGAATTCATTATTTTTGGGTGCCTTGCCGCAAGGCACCATTTAAACTATGTGCCTAAAGACACTTAAAAATGGTTTTTTAGAAAATTGGCTTTCAAAGAACGCTCTAAAATAAAAAAAGCTTCATATATCATGGTAAAATAAAAGTTTATTTCGTTGCTAATTTCATCAAATCCTTAAAGGCTGTGAGTTTCAATCTATTTTTTGAACAAATCAAGATAATCTTTAAAAACATAAAGCTTATTTCTTTGAGCACCGGATATCTCGCTTAAAATCTCTAACTGTTCTAAATCATTAATTAGTTTATAAGCTGTTACATAAGATTTTTGGATGATTGTTTCAACATTATTGACATTAATTACAGGCTGGGTATATAAGTAATCGACTACCTTCTGTGCATTTATATTTCTGTTACCTAATGTTTTCAGTTTTATCTCTAAGTTTTTTTGCAGCTGAAGAATAGCATCGAATGTCGTGACGCCTTTTTTAGCAGTTTCTATAATCCCTGTTAAGAAAAACTTCAACCATTGGGATATGTTGTTTTGAACCCTCGCTAACATCAGATTATCGTAATATAATTGCCTGTTATTTTCGAAAAAGTCCGAAAGATATAAGATAGGCTGTTTAAGGATGCCTTTACTTACCAAATAAATCGTTATAAGGAGCCTGCCTACACGCCCATTTCCATCTAAAAATGGGTGAATAGTTTCAAATTGATAATGAATAATAGCAATTTTTATTAGATCGGGTAATAGGTTTAAATCATCATTTGCAAACTTCTCTAGATCAGACATAAGTTCATTGATTGATGTATGTACTGGCGGAATGAAAACTGCATCATTTAGGGTTGCCCCACCAATCCAGTTCTGACTACTTCGATATTCTCCTGGGAGCTTGTGCTCTCCTCTCACCCCTTGTAATAATATCTTATGAGTTTGCTTAATTAGACGAGACGAAAAAGGTAGGCGGTGTAATAATTTTACAGCCTCATTCATAGCACTTATGTAATTCTGAACTTCTTCCCAATCATCTCTTTTCTCTGCAATTATTTCGTCTTTACTTAAAAAGGCTTCTTCCATATTTGTTTGAGTACCTTCAATTTTAGAAGACTGTGTAGCTTCTTTTGCAATATGCATTCGTATGAATAATTCTATGTTCACATATTCGGAATACATATCTAGTCGTCCTACATGTCTATCAGCTCTACTCAACAATTGTATTACTTCCATGTTATCGAGATGCCATTCTTTATTGATGAGGCTTGGTTGGAAACTTTTGTAATACCCTTGGTTTATCTGCTTTCCTGAATTGTATTTGTCCATTTTCAAAAGATCTTAAATAAAGATATACTTATTTAAGTAAATGTGATATAAACTTAAATAATAAAGTGTCTATTTAAGTTTATGTCGCATTTACTTAATTAAGGTGATGCGGATTTAAGAGTGAAACACTGACTTAGAACGTTCTCAAAATTTCACTGTTATCTATAATACTAGGGTTCAATGACACTGAGATCTAAATTAGCTAAAAGAATCAAATCGGTCTGATGGGTGTTCTACAAATGTAACGCTTGGCTTACAATCCCGCTTTACGATGAGTAGAGCGGGATTTTTGTTTTATGCCAAAATCCTACTACAGATCGACAAAGGATATATCATAGGAAGACATCCAAACAAAATATTTGACGGTTACATCTGGAGAGGATTTATACTGAATAAATAGAATCTGTATCATTGTCGCCGGACAATGTTATCTTTATGTCGTTAACTATTATTTTTTCAGATTAATGAACTTAAAATCTATACTAACCCTGTTGTGTATTATCGTCTGTTATAATGCTTTCGCGCAAAAGCCGGAGATAAGGCATGTCGTTACACATAACCGTTCTACTATTATTTGCGATCCCAAAGGTGAAAATCCTTATCCTGCATGGGGTATATTTCCTAAGGCTGATTACCCCGTAAGGAAAATAACCATGCATGTTACACTGGGAAGCCCTGATAGTCTGCATACTGCACACTGGGATTACCTGGATCATATTGTACTGCGACGTAAAGGTGGGGCACATGGTACTGGGCTTAACTATGAATTGGGCAGGATGCTTACTCCGTACGGCAGTATTTATAATAAGGGGTGGAGCTGGAAATGGCAGGTAGATGTTACCGATTTTGCTCCTTTCCTGCGTGATAGTGTAGAAGTTGTCTATGTGCATTCCGGTTATGAAGATAAAACCGTAGGCTGGGCGCTTACCATAGACTTTGAAATCTTATCTGGTCCTCCTGTTGTTACACCACTTGGGATAACAACCTTGTGGAATAAGGCGTATAAATATGGAGATCCGAAAGAGAAGATTGAAGAGAATCTGTTGCCGATAAGTTATGAGTCGATAAGTGGTGCGGCGTTAAGTCGGATACGTATGCAGCATACCGGGCATGGTATGGACAGGCCACGCGGTTGCAGTGAGTTTTGTAGTCGCTGGCGTCAACTCATGTTGGATGGAAAAGTAGTAGACCGGCGGGATATGTGGAAAAAGTGTGGCAACAATCCGCTGTATCCGCAAGGGGGTACCTGGATATTCGACCGGGCGTACTGGTGTCCGGGCGATTTACAACAACCTGATGTGATCGATGTATTTACAAAGCCAGGAAGCCATAAAGTGTCGTTGCAAATGGAGCCCTATATAGCTACAGACAACATACAGGCTGTTGAAAATATTTCAGCGTATTTGTTTCATTATTCAGCACCTAAGCAAAAAATAGATGTGGCAGTTGAATCCATTATGGTACCTAATGATGAGCAACGTTTTTCCCGGTTGAACCCGGCTAGTTCCGCTCCTCGTATATCCTTTAGGAATCTGGGTGCCGATCCGGTTCGTTCGCTCAAAATTGTTTATGGAACCGATGGGTTTCCTTCCAAAACATTCCATTGGAAAGGAAATCTTCCTTTTAACCAGGTAGCAGAAGTCATATTGCCAGGAGAAATTCAGGAAAAAGATGGCAAAAATGTATTTAATGTAGTGCTTATCCAACCTAATGGGAAGAAAGATGCATGGTCTGCGGATAATGAAATGAAAGCTGTCTTTACAGCACCGGAGAAATTTCCTTCAGAATTTGTCCTTCAATTTCTGACGAATAAACAACCTAAAGACAACAGCATTTTTCTTGTAAATGCGCAACAAGACACGGTTTTTCGAAAAACTGCATCGCAGTTAGCTGCTGTAACGCTTTATACTGATACTATTCGCCTTGCGAAGGGTAGTTATTCTCTTTGTCTGATAGATACTTCTGCAAATGGACTACAATTCTGGGCACAGCCAGCAAATGGGGATGGTTATCTCCGCATATTGGATATGAAGGGAAATCTTATCCATGCTTTCGAGAGTGATTGCGGGACTGGTGAAATGTTTAGTTTTAAGGCAATCCCTGGCTTTGAAATGGATACTGCAACAGGTCGCTATGCGTTTTCCTTGTATCCAAGATCAGTAGTTGACCAAACGCAATTGAGTGTGGTATCCAACAAGCTCAGCGATATGACGGTTCAGATTACGGTTGATGGTGTACTGTGGCAAAAACATGAATACAAATCTGTTAAGAATGCCGTATTCAGTTATGATCTTAAACACCTTCCGACAGGAAGAATAATTGTGGAAGCTTTTATGGACGGTGTCAGTAAGTTTAAAGGACGGATCAATAAAAGAGGGTAAAGAGCAATGTCAAGATTTTGTCTTGACAAATGGCTTTCGCGATGGTTTAAAAAAAAATAGAGTTTATAGTCTATGTATAATGTGTGCTTGCATTTAGCCAAGCGTGTGTTATACATGAAAAAAATGGATAGAACATGAATAAAAGTATAATTAGTTTGTTTGCTGCGGTATGTATGGTGTTTGGTCAGGCAAATGCGCAAAAAAAAGTCACATCAAAAAAACCAAATATTGTAATCATCATATCTGATGATCACGCGTTCCAGGCAATTGGGGCATATGGAGGTAAATTGATGCCAACTCCTGGTATAGATCGGATTGCTAACGAGGGGATGGTTATGCAAAATGCTTTTGTTTCCAACTCTATTTGTGGGCCTAGCAGAGCCTGCATATTGACAGGGAAACACAGTGCCGCAAATGGGTTCAAGGATAATTTAAGTAAGTTTGACGCTAGTCAGGATGTATTTGTAAGAAGGTTACAAGGTGTAGGCTATCAGACTGCCTGGGTTGGGAAGTGGCATTTGGAATCTACTCCACAGGGGTTTGATTTTTGGAATATTCTGGTTGGGCAGGGATATTATTATAATCCAGATTTCATCCAGATGGACGGTTCTGTTAAGCGAATGGAAGGTTATGTGACTGATTTGACAACGGATATTGCCGAAGGATGGCTGGAAAAGCGGGATAAGGATAAGCCTTTTTGCCTGGTTGTTGGTCAAAAAGCTACTCACCGGGTGTGGATGCCGGATTTACAGGATCTGGGAAAGTTTGATAAAGAAAACTTCGCTCTTCCGACCAATTTTTATGACAACTATGAAGACCGTTATGCTGCTGCCATGCAGGATATGAATATAGAAAAGTCTATGCGTCTTGGTTATGATTTAAAGATTATGCAGGGGCTTGATATGGGACGTGAGAACTTAACCCGTTTAAATGCCAATCAGAAGAAAACGTATACCGACTATTACAAGGGGATTGAAAAGGAGTTTATTTCAAAAAACTTATCTGGAAAAGCATTGACTGAGTGGAAGTACCAGCGTTATATGAAAGATTATCTGAGTACTGCCGTGTCATTGGACCGAAATGTAGGAAGACTAATGGATTACTTAGATGAGAATGGTTTGAAGGAGAATACTTTAGTTATTTACATGTCTGATCAGGGCTTTTATTTAGGAGAGCATGGCTGGTTTGATAAGCGGTTTATGTATGAGGAATCTTTTAAAACCCCGATGATAATTCGTTATCCGGGAGTGATCAAGCCTGGTACTGTTAATAAGGATATGGTTATGAATATTGATATAGCGCCTACAGCTTTGGAGCTTGCCGGAATTAAAATTCCTAAAGAAATACATGGACAGTCGATGTTACCTTTATTTCAAAATAAAAAGAAACAGGTTCGTGATGCGGTATACTACCATTATTTTGAATTTGGAGAACATAACGTGATCCCACATTTTGGTGTTCGTACAGAACGGTATAAGCTAATCCGTTTTTATAAAGGTGCTGATAAATGGGAGTTGTATGATCTCCAAACAGACCCTAGGGAGATGCGTAATCTGATCTATGACCCATCTTATGCTGGTATTCGCAAGGAACTTCGAACGCGATTAACTGAGCTGGTGACAGCATATAAAGACGGCGATGCAGCGCAGATATTATCTGCGGATAAAGAATAGATATTGAAAATAAAATATATCCCAATGAAACCCATGTTTAGTTTGTCAAAGACAGTTTTATTAGCTTTAATTGTGCTGACCGTTTTTACATCTCATGCGCAGTCACTAAAAAAAAAGCCGAATGTCCTCTTCATTATATCGGATGACCTGACAGGCACCGCATTATCTTGTTATGAGAACAAGGTTTCTAAAACACCTAACATCGATAAACTTGCGGGCGAAGGGACGCGTTACACTAAAACTTACTGCCAATTTCCAGTTTGTGGTCCTTCCCGTGCCTCCCTAATGTTTGGCTATTATCCTACGGCTACAAAAACATATGGGTACGTTAGCGGTCGGGAACGGGTTGGAAAAGAACGTGCTTCGCTTGCGGAAGTGTTTAAAAACAACGGCTACTATACTGCCCGTGTTAGTAAAATTTATCATATGGGAATTCCAATTGATATTGAAGAAGGAACAAACGGTACGGATGACGAAGCTTCCTGGACAGAAAGGTTCAATAGTAAAGCTGCAGAATGGCAAACCCCAGGGGAGGCAGAGCTGGTACAAGACAATCCTGATGGGAAAATTGAAAGAATAGGTGGAAATAAAATGACTATTGTGAAGGCTGAAGGTGATGATCTTGTTCATGCGGATGGAATAACAGCCCAAACGGCCAGCGACCTTATTCGCAAGCATAAAAATGAACCCTTCTTTTTGGCCGTTGGTTTTGTCCGTCCTCATGTACCTTTCGTTGCACCGAAAAGATATTTTAATGCATATCCCTATCAAGATATTGTGGTGCCGGATGTTATAGAAAATGATTGGGATGATATTCCTGCAAATGGGATAAATTATGTGACCAGCAAAAATGCGATGATGAATGCTGTGCAGGAGCAAAAAGCAATTGCTGCGTATTACGCATCTGTATCATTTATGGACGATCAGGTGGGAAAAGTACTCCATACACTCAAGGAAGAAGGGTTAGAAGACAATACAATTGTAGTTTTTGTTTCTGACCATGGTTTTCATTTAGGGGAACATAAATTTTGGATGAAAGTAAGTCTTCATGAAGAGTCTGTACGTGTACCAATGATTATTAAAGTCCCAGGTAAAAAACCGGCCGTTTGTGAAACTTTCACAGAGCTGATAGACCTTTACCCTACATTGGCTGAATTATCAGGATTAGAATATTCAAAACACGTTCAAGGAAAAAGTCTTGTAAAAACATTGAATAACCCTAAACATGCGGTCAGAGATGAGGCATTTAGCGTCTCTCTTAACGGCGAAGCTTTTCTTGTGCGGACTAAAGATTGGGCTTATATCCAGTATAAAGAAGATGCCTCAAAAGGAATGGAACTTTATGATATGGTAAATGACCCAAAGCAGTTTCATAATTTAAGTAAAAGTCCCGATCACTCAAAAACTTTGAAGATGATGCAGGAACGGTTGAAACAAAAACTTATGGTAGTCAGAAAAAACGATCTTGATAAATAACTTTTTCTAAGATGCTTTGTATTGTTGTTTTAATCTTTTAAGTTCTGCCTTCATTTCATTTACCTTATTCAGGTAAGAGGGGTTGTTGTATTGGTTTTTTAACTCTTTCGGATCTTTGGATAAATCGTAAAGTTCCCATTCGTCAATTTCATAGAAATGAATAAGCTTATATCTTTTGTTGGCAACCCCCTCATGTTTTCTTACACTATGCACAGCAGGATAATCATAATAATGATAATACAGACTAGATCTCCAGTTTTTAGGAGTTTGATTTTTCATTACCGGCAACAGACTTAATCCTTGCATGGTTTCTGGCGATACTCCACCAGCCAGCTGGATGAAAGTTTGAGCAAAATCCAGATTACTGACCAAATCTGCATTTACGGAAGCTTTCTTGATTTCCTTAGGCCACCTCATCAGCAATGGTGTACGAAAGGATTCTTCGTACATGAAACGCTTGTCATACCATCCATGTTCTCCCAGGTAAAAGCCTTGGTCAGAACAGTATACCACCAACGTGTTTTCTGTTAGCCCGTTTTTATCGAGATAGTCGAGCACCCTTCCCACGTTGTCGTCTACCGACCGTACCGTCGCAAGATAATCTTTCATGTAACGCTGGTATTTCCATTTTATAAGTTCTTTTCCAGTCAGATTTCTGGATAGAAAATCTGTTTTTACAGAGTCGTAGACTTTATTCCATGCCTTACGTTGTTGTTCGTTCATACGTTTGTTGAAACCTGACACATTTTGCTCAAGGTATACCTTAAGGTCACTATCCAGTTTCAAGTGCTCAGCTATGGTCATCTCTTGTGTTTTGGCTGGAGTGCCGCGGCCTGAATAATCATCGAATAGTGTAGAGGGCTCGGGAAAGGTAACGTCTTCATAAGTATGCAAATGGTCAGGCCCTTTTTCAAAAGACCTGTGAGGTGCTTTGTGATGAATCATAAGCATAAAAGGAGCCGTCTGATCGCGGTCATTTTGCAGCCAGTTCAATGCTTTGTCGGTAATCACGTCAGTTGCATAACCTTCAACTTGTTTCTGGCCTTCCCTGGTGATGAGATCCGGGTTGTAATATTGTCCCTGGTCATTAAGTATTTCCCAGTAGTTGAAACCTTTTGGTGTTGATTTGAGATGCCATTTTCCGACAACTGCAGTTTGGTAGCCTAAAGATTGTAGTACAGTTGGGAAAGTAACCTGATTGGTATCCAGCTTGTCGCTTAGAATCTTTACTCCATTAATATGACTGTGCGTCCCCGTAAGAACGGAGGCCCGGGAAGGAGTGCATAGTGAATTGGTCACATAACATTTGTCAAAGCGCATTCCTTCTTTTCCTATCCGATCTATATTCGGAGTTGGCGCTAATTGGGCCAGAGGTCCTTTGTAAGCACTGATTGCCTGGAAAGCATGGTCATCAGAAAAGATAAATACGATATTGGGTTTCTTATTTGTTTGACCCATTGTGTTATAAAAGCACAATAAGCAAAGTGAAAGCAACAGTATAATTTTGGGTTGGTTCGGTTTGATCTGGTTCATGAGTACAATATAATACTCCAATCCCGCTAAAACAAATCAACCAAAACTACTGAAAAGGCCTCGACGTTAGATCCAGTCGAGGCCTTTATGTTAAATTAGCGTCTTATGCTCCGGACTACTTGATCGCGTCATTCAATCCGCTAAGTTTTCCCAGGATACGATTGCCCAGATGTTTTACTGTAGGATTTGGCATTCCTGAATAGACAGTTTTGCTTGTTGGGGTTTTCCTGACCACACTCCTGATCATATACTCTACATCGGGTTGTGTGGTGAAAGAAATTACATTGCCGGGATCGATTTTAAATTTTATGCTTTTTCCATTACCTGCCTGAAGAACGGTAATCTTTTCAGAATCAGACCAGGGGTTCTGAATTCGACAATGATTTCCTTTTAGGCTTTTTATTCCTATTTGTACCACCTGAGCTTGATTGTCCCTTTCAGAGGAAACAACAAATGCCCCTCTGGCTAATAATGTAAAGGCGATTTTTGTGGTATCCCATGCCGACGGAATAGCAGGAAATACCCTGATTTTATCCTCATTACTTTGAAGCATCATTTCGTTCATAGTAGTCCCATAATTACTTATTGGTTCCATCCCACACTGGAAGAATGCCTGCGAACGTATCGTATACCTGCCGTCTAACAAGTCGTGTATAGAATTTAGATTATAGATGTTATCAGGATAGCCTGTTACATTGTGCATCAGTCCCTGCGGATACATCTGGTGTATTTTTACACCATTAATAAGATATTCCAGTGTCTCATTTCCCAAGCCCATTCTTGCCGCTACTTCCGGGACGGGATAATGTGCATTGGCTTCTTTTCTGTATTTAACAAGATTGATGACTGCTTTCCCTAACTGTGAATCTTTATCATCAATACCTATAAGATTAGATGGAAATGCAATAGATCCGCCACTTGCCCATGCCCAGGAAGAATAGCGAGTTGTAGTGTAATACTCCTCAGCAGGAGAAATGACTTCTCCGGATGATTCGAGTTGTTGAAAAGATCGTTTCCAGAGATGTGCTAAGACATGCTTCCATTTGGCTATTTTTTCTTTATCAACATGGAGTAAGGAAGCACTTTTAATACAATTTTTAAAGAGTTGCTCTATACAGTTTCTATCGCTGATCGTATTTTTTGCATGATCGATATCAGCTGATTCGTACAGGGAGGAAAGCAGAAAATATTCTTTTTTGTCGGCATCCCATTGCAGCTTGTCGAGATAGAAATTAGCCGATTTTTTCATGAAAGGATAGGCTTTGTTTTTTAAAAAAGTCTGATCTCCGGTAAATGCGTAATAGTCCCAGAAGAGCGCAGAGATCTGGGCAGCCGGCGTGAAATTATTTTTCATGTCACTCCGGTCTTTGTATACTTGTTCACCGGAAAAGCAGTGAGCCTCCGTGATGAGCAAAGCATCATTCGGCGCTTTTCTTTCTTTTGCCAATGCTTCTCCGTAAGGGATCATTTTGAAATAGGTATTCAAATAGGGGAGCATCAACTGGCAATCATTTTGTGCGGCCAGCCCCCAATACTGTTGCTGAGTATTCCAATGATGTGGGGTTACCCAGTTCATAACATCCCGGTTCCAACGCCATAGTCCTCCGTTAAAAGCGACAGGGAATTCTCCTTGTGAGCCTGCAGCCATCAGGTACCTGCGCAGATAGTAAATGTTCTCGAGGTAATCATTCCCTAACTTTACAAAAGAGTTTGACCAGAAATTTTTATACCAGTCGTTTTTTTCTTCATTCAATTGTCTAATCCCGGTTTTTTCAGCTTCATCCAACAATTGTTGAGCTGCCGCGACGGGTTGATTATTTTCTCTGTCAGACACTACACTGATAAGAACAGTGAATTTATTATGACTGGTTTTCTGCTCTGTTCGATGTGAATTGACCAGGGTTGGCAGGTTCGAACCTTTAATAACTCTACAGACTACCGCAAAATGTAAGCCTTCTCCTTTTTCTTCAATCACCATATCCCGGCCGTTCAAGAGTGACTGTGTCTTTCCTATTCCTACTGCTGTATTTTTAGGGAATCCCCCTCCATACCAACCTGAGAAAGCACGACTTCCTAATCGCTCTAATGAGATTGTTGCCATCAGGCTTTCGCCTAAAACACTTGCATTCGGTATATTTTCACATTCTACCACCCATACATTTTTGCCTCGCGCTAACCATGTTTTGATATTTGTTTTTGTGTAGGCGGTTGACGCTTTGTAGGTGGCTTCTCCGTTTTTTAGAGATAATCTTCCTTCAAAATTATTAAGATGGATCCAGCTAAAAACAGGAGTGCCGAAATCTATTTTCAGTCGGGCGGCATGTTTGAGAATGGATGTGCCGCCCTCGTCGGCGCTTAAGCTAGTCCATAAATCGTTTTTGTTAATCTGTAATTCTATACCGTTGTCATTATTCCAAATCATACCTCCCATATTTCCGTTTCCCATAGGGAAGCCTTCGGCTTCAAGCTGTGTTGGGGAAAGGTAAACGATATCATGCTTTGAAAGGTAGTTGTTGTCTACTGTAAAAGGGGAGGACGCCAGATTAAGGTATTTATACATTGTATTGTCCTGGGCCTTTAAAGACAATGCAGTTACGACTAAAAAGAGCAACAATTTTATTTTCATATTAATTCTATTTTTGAATAAGGCCATAGTTTACTTGTGGTATTGGTATTTAACAAAGTCGTATAATCCATAATTGTCCTGTTGAGGAATACGGTCCCCTAAGAATTTTAGATTCTCGACGCTGCAATAGATCGCAAATGAGATTTCATTGCCGAATTGTAACTGAACGCCATGTTGCTTCTTTTTGTCTATTAGCCAGGTCACATAATATTTGTTGTCTTTAATTGTCAAGTCAATTTCGAAGATGTGCCATCCGGGTTTAATCGTAACAGGGACAGATGTTGATGGGAAGTCTTGTGAGGTCATGTAGGCAATCATATCGTCTGGTGCTGCATTGAGTTGCTTTCTAACCGCTGCATTGCCGTATCCCACCTCAAAATCTAATTCATGATGATCATCACAATAAATCCATGAACCCACACTGGCCTGATCTTTTTCTCCCATTTGTGGGATGTATGTTCGCCAGGTGTACCTCCCTGATGTGTATTTTTTTGCTGCAGTTCTCACTTTTTTTCGGTCCCAGGATTGCGCTCTCGTAAAAATCTTTAGGATTCCATTGTCTATTTCACACTGATTTGAGGGGTTCTCATCTTGATGCTCAAACTTCCATCCATCAAGATTATTAAAATTCCATTTCTGGTTGTTCTCTTTTTGTGCATAACTCTGAATGCTAATCAAAGCGAGCATGGTAAAAAAAATACTCTTTTTCATTTTTACTTGTTTTATAAATCAATTGGCTTTTGTGTGTTGCTATTAGTGGGTATTCGAATTATTTATTGTTGAAATGTCGAATTCAGCACATCCAAATCCTGAACTGTTTTTGACATTCGAGTTCGCTGTAAATTTTATAAATCTCATTTTTTTAGGCTCAAAGGGGACAATCTGCATAACTGGATTATTTCCTATGTTATCAAACTCTCTTCTAAAGATCGTTTTCCATGTTTTTCCATCTGAGGACGACGAGAGTGTATAATTGAATACGACACCTTTTGCATTTTGATCAGGTAAGTATTTGAATCCGTTAACATCCTGTTCTTTCCCTAAATCTACAATGAGATCAAATGGAAGCTTACTATCTTTGCTAATCCAGGATGTGTTCCCATCTCCATCGAATATCTTGTTTACAGAAAGTTCCGGTATGTTCAGTACTTTCCATTTCCTTTTGTCAATGTTGAAATTTTTAGTCTGTATTTCACTGCGGTTACTATTATCTGTGTCTATGATCATCGCTTTCACCACAACATTTGCTTTTGTTTCAAAAGGCTTCTTGTATACCATATCTGGATAACCTCCATTCAGGGAATAGAGAATTTTGGTCTTTGTAGAATTGCTTTTGATCGATACAATTCCGTCTTTGTTTCTGGTTATTGATGGAGGATGTATCCTTTTAGGAGCATTGTAAATTTCTATATTGCTAATGGTTGGTGGAGCTTTTGCATCCAGATTAATACGGATTTTAGATGCTTTTGTATCTGGAAATTTTAGAATTCTTTTGTACCCTATAGTTGTTTGTGAATCCAAGGGCTGCCACTGTCCGTTTACATAGGCGTCTACAGTAAACGATTTAATGCGCTGTCCTAGCCGAATATGCTCTTGTATCAATAGCCGATTAAATATAATGGGTTCTTTTCCTAATTCAATAGTTAAGGATGCTTTTGTGATTTTATCCTCTGTTGCCCAATAAGAATCCTTATTGCCGTCTATCAGGTTCTCTGCTGAAAATGTTGCCCCCCGGGTATTACTCGCAAATACTTTTGCCCGTTTGGCCAGATTATCTTTAAGGTCTCTTCGAATAACCTGAGCGAACTCCGTTAGAGCTGCAGAATCGGCTGGATGAACCAATCCTCTACGATCAATAGGTATATTCAAATTCCAGGTGCCGTTTCTTCCAATAGAATTATAATAAATGTCTAATAGTTGGTCGACAGATCTAACTTTATTGTCTTCTTCCTTATGGTAAAACCAACCCGGACGAATAGATACATTCACTTCAGCGGGAACCCAATAATTTCCATCTTCATGACCATTCTGTAATTGTTCATAAAGTGGCCATCCTGGCCATACTTCATCTCTCCGCAACGTGCTCCAATTGGTTTCTCCTACCCATCCGGATTCATTTCCGCACCAACGAACATCAGGCCCCCCATCGCTGAATATCACCGCATTTGGTTGTAATTCATGAACAAGTTTGTTTGTTTGAGGCCAATTGTAATATGTTTTTCTATCCACGTTACGTGTTTCATTTGCTCCCCCGTAATATCCAGAGCCTCCATTTGCGCCGTCAAACCAAACTTCGAAAATATCACCATAATTGGTCAGTAATTCTTTTAATTGATTTCGAAAATAGGTAGGGTACAAAGCTGTCCCATAATCTTTGTTATTCCGGTCCCAGGGTGATAGATAGATCCCCAATTTTAAATCGTAGGCTTTGCAGGCTTCTGCCAATTCTTTTACTAAATCTCCCTTGCCGTTTTTCCAGGGCGACTTTTGAATGTCGTAATCTGTATAAGCTGATGGCCATAAACAGAAGCCATCGTGGTGTTTTGCAGTAAGAATGACTCCTTTCATACCTGCATCTTTAATGATTTTACACCACTGTTTACAATCCAGGTTTGTAGGATTAAATATTTGGGGGTCTTTGTCTCCATATCCCCATTCTACATCGGTAAATGAATTTATGCTAAAGTGGATAAATGCGTAAAACTCTAACTCTTGCCAGCGAATTTGACGCTCGGTAGGAATGGGGCCATAGGGGGCAGGTTCTTTTTCTTTTTTATGAGCAGCAAGACATAATAGTACAGTTGAAATAAGGAGTAAATATATTTTTTTTGCTTTTGTGAGTAATATCATATTTATAATTGGCGTAAGATTTTTAAATAGAGAAACTGTTGCTCCTGTATACCGCAGATACAAAAAGCAACAGTTCTCATCGAGCATCGACTTAGGTTAATATATCTATCTTACCAATGGGCTACCATAATGGATTTTGAACTAAACTCGGCGATTTAACAATCTCGTCGTGTGGTATCGGATATAAATACATGGCTCTCATCCATTGGTGGTTACGAATGAGTTTTCTGCGGTAGAAAGAGTTTGGATCAGAAGGAGGGAGTTCGCTTTTACCATCTACATTCATTCCCCAATATTTTGTCTGATCTGCTTCTTCTCCAGGTCCGCAGATCATCCAGCGACGAATATCAAAATAACGTTGGCCTTCGGAAAAAAGTTCTACCTGACGTTCCCTACGGATAGCATAAGCCTGGTCTTCGTAATCGCCGATTACTCCTGTCTTTTTTCCTGTTTCCTGTAACTTTTTATAACCTGGGATACCAGCCCTTTCTCTTACCAGGTCCAGATATTTAATGATATTCGGATCAGATGGACTGATCTCATTACAAACCTCTGCATAATAGAGATAGAAATCTGCCAGACGGAGCAGGATAGATGGGCGTGCATAATTTCTTAAGTACGAGCCGCCTGGATACATTTCCTGATTGGTCCGTTTGTATAGCAGATAACCAGTGTAATGTTCCCGGTAGGCTATGTTATTTGAGTTATTCCCGTTCACGGAAAAATCTACAAACCAGTTGTTTGAAGGTTGGATGTGCCAGCTTCTACCCTGGTAAGTGATGGCATTATAGAAACGGGGCTCTCGGTTAACATACATGTTAAAGATATGTTTATCTACCTGGGGCTTTACATACGCACTAGGATTTTCTATGTCTGTAAAACCAGTCTCGTTATGCTCCGGATCTTCATTAATATCAAGACCATTTTTAGTAAAAAAGGCATCCACACTTCGTTGTGATACACTTATACCACTGAAACCATCCAAAATAGCGGTTGGGCGACATCTGCGATCAAAAGAGCCATCAACTTCGTTCATATAGGTATTGCTGCTGGCCCAGATGATTTCTTTATTCCAATCCTGAAAAAGCCGGTAAACAGATTGACTGTAATTTTCAGTGCCATCTCCATTGGATTTTCGGAAAAGGGTATAACCATTTGTCTCTGCAAAATTCAAAAACGTTTCGAGATGTCTTTTAGCAGTTTCCCATTTGGAGGCATTGTAGGGTGAGAACAGTTGTTTGCCATCTTTGTTTTTTAACGTCAATGATTCTGAATAGCCTCCATTAAATAGTTTACTGGCAGCATAAACCCATAGTTTGGCACGCAATGCCAAAACAACTGCCCGTGTAGGTCGAACCATTTCGTTCATGTTTTCCACCTGGCTGCCTGTAACGTCTGTAGTCCTCAAAGTTTGTGGTAAAAAATTTTCATTTAAGACTTCCTGATACATGCCATCGATAAAATTGACCATTTCATCAACAGATACACGTGGAAAGTCAAACGAAGTGGAGGATGATTCAACCGCATCTGTTACAATCGGAACGGGGCCATATAGCTCAAATAAGGAGAAGTAAGCATAAGCGATGAAAAACTTGGCTTCGGATTTCATACGGTTGATTTCTTCGGCGGTCAACTTTTCCTTATCTGTACTCACACCTATCGGTTTGGCTTTTTTCAAAAACAAATTTGCCTGACGGATAGATTGATAAATAGAATTAAAGCGGTGGAAATGGGCATTACTTGCATTAAAGCCATTTGTCATTTCTGTCCTGAGGTTGTCCCAGTTAGTTGCACCTTCTCCGCTTAGTACAAACCAGGGATTTGAGAAGCCGGTAACGCCATCAAATATCCTGGAGTATTCAGAAATACAATTAAAAATATTGGCGTGCCAGCGTTTGGTATATCTAACGTTTTCAAAAGTTTGTTCAATAGTCAGGCTACTGGCCAATTCATCAGAAACATTCAGGTAATCTTTGCATGAAGAGAATGTCAGGCATGCCCCTGCTATCATAGAAATAATTATCTTTTTCATATTTAAATAAATTAAAAACTAAGTTCAAGGCCTAGTGTCCAGGTCATGTTGATCGGATATCTCACACCACCTCCCGAAGAACCCAGTTCCGGGTCCCACATTTTGATGTTGTCCCAAACGGCGAGGTTGTTACCTTGTACGTAAATCCGTGCATTTCTCATCGCTAGTTTTTTCATGGTTTTGCTATCAATTACGTACCCGAATTCCAAATTCTTAAGCCTGATGAAGTTGGCACTTTTGTACCACCAGGTACTGGCAAAAGTATTGTGCTGGAAGTTTGTTGTGTGCAGGCGTGGCAAGAGTACATTCTGGTCGTCCGGATTTCGGCTGCTCCAGTGATTCATGGCATCCTGACGGGCGGAACTGGTTTGACCTAACCTGAAAGGCATAATGCTACTTATACTCATAGACGCATTGGCCACTCCCTGGAAGAATATGCCCGCATAAAAACCTTTATAGTCCGCATTTAGTCCAAAGCCATAAACCCATTCCGGGACTTCTGAATAATAACCGTGGTCATAAGTGCGGTCATAATCATCAATTTTGCCGTCTCCACTTAAATCAAGGTATTTGACATCACCCGGAGCAACACCTGCGCTCGGTTTGGGTAAGCCATCTTTCAAGGTATAGGTTTTTCCACCATTTGTATTTGGTGTGATGATAAAGTCTTCATTTTTATATAGCCCATCGGCGATATATAAGAGAGGTGTGTTCAAACTTTGTCCGGTATAACGTTGATAATCATAACGTGGACTTACCTCATCATATTCTATTACCTTATTTTTTGCATAGGTAAGGTTACCTCTAAAATTCAACGTTACATCATTAATTTTCTGTTTGATGATCACATTACCATCCAGCCCCTTGTTGGTCACTTTACCAAAGTTCTGCCATGGTGTCTGCCTAAAACCGGTTACGGCACTTACCGTTTTACGTTGCATCAGAATATCCCGGCGGTCATTTCTAAAGACGTCGACGCTCATATCTATTCGTCCCCCCAACAAGCCTAAATCAAGGCCTATATTCTTTTTCTCTTCTACTTCCCAGGATAGGTAAGGCGCTGCAAAAGCGGCTTCAATAATACCGGCACCCGGACTATTGGTAGGTCCTCCGTTTGCGCCTACATTGAATCCAAAGTTATAACCGCTGCCACCACTATTTAACGAGCCTCTGTAGGGGAACCTGCTTCCTCCGACATTATCGTTCCCTGTAAGGCCGTAAGATGCACGGAATTTGAGTTTACTGATCACATTTTCAGTTGCTTTCATGAATTTTTCATTACTCACATACCAGGCGACACCTACTGCGGGGAATATTCCATAACGATAACCTTTTGCGAAGTTTTCACTACCTGTCAGACCAAAACTACCCTCGGCCATATACCGGTTGTCGTACCCATAGGAAACACGCGCCACCACACTTTGTTTTTTAAAAGGAAGACCACTTCCCTGCAACTGATTTTCTTTTTGCATATAAAGTAAGAGACCAGAAACATCATGAAGATTGTTGAAAAGGCGTTTATAATTTAATGACCCTTCCAGATAAACCCGCTTTTCACCACCACTTCCTTGGCCGCTAGGGTCTTTCAGGTCTGGAGAACCTTCATTTACCTGAAGAAACTCTTTTTCGTTTTTGTCGTTTAATATGAGCCTGTACGAGGTCGGTGTCTTACTTCGTAGTGTAGCCGAGTTATAATCTGCGTCAAAACTTCCGATCAGTTTTAAGCTCAAACCTTGCGTGACGATATCTAACCTTTGATTTAAGGCCACCTTGGATTGAATGGAAGCGTTCCATTGTTTTTGGTATCCGGATTCATTTAGCTTGTTATAAGGGTTTCCCGTTTCTCCATTATAAATAGAGGGTTCGGAGAATTTGCCATCAGAGAAGCGTAGTGGGAAAATATGTGGAGCAAAGTCAAACATGGATCCAAAGATTTCGTCGGTGGGTTTGCCGGGATAGCTGGCATCTGTGTATTGCCCACTCATATCAATGGATAGATCTGTTGTTTTTGTAACGTTAATGTCAATGTTAGAACGGAGATTGTAACGGCTTAGGCCAATATTGGCATCATATTTATCGATGGCTTTTGAGTCGAAAATGCCATTCTCATTGTAGAAAGCGCTTGATAGAAAGTACTTGACCCGCTCTGAACCACCTCTTAAATTCAATGTGACACGCTTATTCTGAGTGTTGTCTTTCATCAGGCTTAAAAAATCGGCATTGGGATATAGATCCGGATCTACTCCTGAACGATATAAATCCAGAACTTGTGGAGAGAAAGGGGCTGTAAAATTTGCAGGATTTCCCGCTACCTCCCAAACCGCGTCATTGTACAATGACAGGTAATCATAGGAGTTCAACAATTGCGGCATACGTGTTGATTTAACCATGCTGTATTCGGATCGGACATCTAAAGTTGGCTTTTGCGTCGCACCCCGTTTGGTAGTGATCAGAACTACGCCATTGGCTCCCTCTGCTCCATAGACCGCAGTAGCTGCGGCATCTTTAAGTACTGAAAAAGACTCAATTTCATCAACAGTGACGTCGTTCATATTTCGGGGTACACCATCAACCAATACTAAAGGCCTGGTTCCTCCGGCAAAAGAACTGACCCCACGGATCCAGAAATCTGAATTGTCTTTCCCAGGCTCACCAGAACGTTGAACGGCCAATACTCCTGCAATCTGGCCCGCGAGATTATTTGATAAGCTTCGTGTTGGCATGGATAGTTCCTTGGAGGAAATGGTATTGAGGGCTGACACTACGCTTGTTTTCTTTTGTTGTCCATATCCAACGACTACCACATCCTCCAGGTTGTTATTCGTATCGGTCATACGCACGTTAATAGTCCCTGATTTAGATACTTTTCGCTCTTCGTTGTTGTAGCCAACATATCTGAATTCTAATATGGCATTGGGAGAAACTTTTATGTTATATTTCCCCTCACTGTTAGATGTAGTACGGTTGTCTGTACCTTTTTCAAGGACAATAACTCCTACCAGTGGGCCTCCATTTGCGTCGGTAATCAGACCCGTAATGGTATCTTTTTGTTGTAAAATTATTAATGACTTAGAACTGACACTTTCTACTGACGATGCTGTAGCAATATTGGGTAAAGCAATCACCAAATTCAGTAGTAATACTGTACATAAGGTGAGTACATGACTTGACATTTTTTTTATAAAAAAAGTTATTTCTTTCATTTTGGTTTGTTTAGAAAATTTCATGTGATAATATCTTCTAGCGCTCTTCGGATGAAGAGATAGCTGATACTATTCTGGTTTATAAAAATTAGGAGAGATGTATTTTATACTACCATAGGCGTTCTGATTAAAGGTTTATAATTTGGTTAGTAAGCGCTCAATGAAAGTGGCGGTAAAAGGCATAGGTAGCCCTATACATTGAGAATCAAATGTGCATAGAAATGCCATTTACGACATCCGTAATTATCCTTATTAAGTCCGTAATTGTCCTTTTTTGTTATTTAGGAGGGGTTTGTTGCCTAAACTGTGTTGGCGTAAGGCCTTTGGTCTGTTTGAATAGGGTACTGAAATAACGTGGGTATTCGAAGCCGACCCGGTCCGATATTTCGGCAATTGTCATTGAGGTTTCGACAAGTAATTTCGCTGCCATTTCTATTCTCAACAAGTTGATGTAATCATTTACACCGAGATTGGTTAATGCTTTCAGTTTTGTATAAAGTGGAGAACGGCTCATGGCCATTTGGTCTGTAAGGAAGGTTACATTTAATTCTATGTTCGAGATATTATCAATTATTAATTTGTTAAGTTTTAGTAAAAACTGTTCGTCGCTATTCGTTATTTGCGCAAGAGAAGTATCTGTGTCTAACACGCGAACAAAAGTTTCCCGGTATTTTTGTTTTAATGATTCCCTATTCTGAAGCTGACTACTAAGCATGCTTTGCAATAGGTCTACGTCGAATGGTTTAGGAAGATAGGCATCGGCCCCAATTTTATAACCTTTAGTTGTGTTTACTACATCACCAAGTGCGGTGAGCAGTACGACTGGTATATGTCTTGTGTGCTCATTATCTTTGATTTTGTGGCACAGTTCATATCCATTAAAGATAGGCATCATGATATCGCTAACCACAATATCTGGCGTGTATCTGGCGACAAGTTCCCAGGCATCTTCTCCATTTTCTGCTGAATAGATCTTTTTAAAGAATTCTTTGAGCGAATTAACGAGGAACTTCCTAAGTTCATCATTATCTTCTGCTATCACTACTGTATAAGATTGTGTATTAAAATTTGCTTTTTCAAGAGCATCTGTAATGGGAAGTGTTAAAGTGTTATAAAAGGAAGTATGATCTTCTTCAATAAATACTATTTCATTTTCAACAGGATGATATGGTAGTTCAAAATAGAACGTAGCTCCTTTTTGTCCCATATTCTTAAATGCCCCTATGGTACCACCATGTTTTTCAATTAAGATTTTGCTGTAAAATAACCCGATCCCAGTGCCTAGTTTATTATGATTACCTTGATAATACCTGGTAAAAAGCTTATCGAGATCTACATTCTCCAGCCCGATGCCCTGATCTGAAATGCTAACATGTACGCAATTGTTTTGAAGCTGACTTGATATTTCTATTTGAGTGTTTTCCGGACTAAATTTCAGCGCATTCATTAAAAAATTAGAAAGCACAACTTCACATTTTATATCATCGAATTCTACTGTTTCAATATGCTCATCCAGTCTATATATAAGGGAGATGTTTTTGTCTCGAAATTCTTGTTTAAATTCTTCCGCTATCGAATAAATCCATTCGTTTAACCTGTGTTTTCTTTTATTTAATGGATTTTCATCACTACTTATTCTATTTACGTCAAGTGTCATGTTTACAATGTTTTTCATTTTGCTTGCAAAGCTATAAGCACTCATCAGATGACTTTTTAAGGCGGTCTGATTTTTTTCCTCTTTATCGATTGTATCGAGGGCTTTTTTTAGCGGGGAATAAATCAATGTAAGCGGAGTACGTAATTCATGACTAATATTTAGCAGAAACTGAATTTTTTCCTGATTCACCTTTTGGATCTTTTCACTCATTTTCCATTTCATCTGATTTTCTCTTCTGCGAACAAAACCCAGCACCGACCAGAATAGAATTCCAAATAAGAGCAGAAGCACAGCTATTACAAAGCGCCAGTCTTTATACCAAGGAGGGCTAACAGAGAAGTTTAAAATTTGAGCCGCCGGACTCCATGTTCCATTACTCGTATAATAAGATGCCTGGATGGTATATCTTCCCGGTGATAATAAGTTCAAAGGGATGGTAGGTTCGTAGGACTCCATAGTGAAAGCTTCATTTTGTCCATTTTTTAACACTATATATTTGAACCTACTTTTTCTAAATGTATTTTCTCCAGTTATTCTGACCCTTATTTGTAGCAACTTATAATCCCAGGGAACTGAGATCTCCGAATTGTCTTCATCCCTCATGGAGATGCCGTTTAATACTACATCGGTTAAGAGAATTTTATCATAAGGAATGTTTGAATTTGAAATGGTTTCTTTGTTGATTCTTACCAGGCCACGTATTCCTCCTAAATATATATATTTACCATACGAAGGAGGACTTTGCATATTTGACATCCCATTGGGTAAGAAATTTTCTGAATCATACCAGATAACAAATTTGTTTTCCTTAGGATTATAAGAAAACAGCATGTTCTGTGATCCGATCCAGATACGCTCTTCACTTTCCACCTGAATAGCAGTTACATCTTTAAATAATTTGGTTTCTATGTTTTCATATCGTTTAGTAGCAGGATTTAACCGTCTTAATCCCTGATCGGTACCTATCCAGAATATACCACTTTTGTCCCTGCTTACTACTTTTACCTGCTCTTTATCATTCACTGTGAAAAAAGATGAAACACTTTCAGATTTTAAATCTCCCTCCATCAACCTGTTGCCCTGGACAAAATGGATTTTTTTTTCAGCGATATCAATTAATTGTAAGACAGATAAAAATCTCGGATTTTCTTTAGTTTTTAAAGGAGAGAACCTTTTAGTTTGTTTATCGTAGAAATATGCTTTTTCAGCAAGAAATAGAATTTTATCATTTGGTAATTCATAGATTAATTGTAAATGACCAGACTGAGATTTAAGAAAATTGACTAACGAGCTGTCTTTAATAAATGGTGTACATTTTCCGGTTGATTTATTAAATAAGTATACACCTTTATCATACAAGGAAATGAGCAGTTCAGATTTAGAATACTCAATCATAGAAACTATTTTCTCCTTATAAGTAGAAGCGTAATGAGTGAAAATTCCATCCTTCGGATTATATCGGTTTATCCCTCCGCCGTCTGTTCCTATCCAGATAATTCCATCTTTGCCCTGAAACAAACTGATTACTGTTTTATTGCTTAGTCCATATGTCTTACCGAAAGGCACGTCTGCATAAGTACGGACAGATTCTTCTCTAATCTCAAAAGCTCCGTCACGAACACTTCCGGCCCAGATATTCTGATATTGATCTTTGTGTAGACATACGATGGCATTAGAAGGCATTGAATTTTTGTCGCCAGGTGTGTAGGCTAAAGAAGAAATTGTAAATGCATCATCTGTATCTAAAATGTTTATGCCCCCTCCATCAGTGGCTATCCACAATTTCCCGTCTTTTTCGACCATGTCGAGAACCACATCGTGCGTAAGGTAGGAGTTTTTTGAGGTTAAATGTTTTAAGTGTTTGCCTTTAGCATTATAAATATGAATACCCTTTCCATATGAAGATAAGTAAAGGTTTTTCTGGGTATCCAGATGTGAAGATGTAATTCCGCCATCTACAAATTCTGGGTAAACAGACTTTTTAAGGATACGACGCTGATAATCGTACTCATAAATTTCTGTGTTATCCAGGATGAGTAATAATATTCCTTTCTTCCACTCATAGATCGCATTAATGGAAGGATAAATTCCTTTAGATTTTATAGAAATCTTCTTAAATGTCCCATTTTTAAATTCGTAAAGATGATCTCCCCCAAAAAAGATACGATCGTCTGTGCTATAAAAGGAATTTACATGTACTTGCTTGTCCGAAAGGGGAGGAATAAAAAAGTCTCCAAACCGATCGTACCTGACTAATCCATTTGTGGTAGATACCCATATATTGCCTTTGTCATCCTCAGCTATGAAACGAATGTAACTGCTGGGTAGCGAGAATTTTTCTCCTTGTTTACTAAAGTAATTTCTAACTTGTTGTCCGTCGTATCGGTTTAATCCCGATACCGTACCTATCCATAAAGATCCTTTACGATCGTGTAAAATAGAGACTACGTCAGAATGAGACAATCCTTTGTCTACAGATAATGGCCAAAAGCTATAGTCAATGTCGTTAGCGTACAAGCTATCCAGATGCAGAAATAAACAGGCAAAAAGGATGAATCGTTTAAGCATGATTGAACTATAATATAAAATATATGAGGTTGTTTTATAAAGTGTGTAAGTTAAATATTTCCAAAAGCTATTTAAACAGGTTTGATTAAAAGTGTGGTCAATAGGATCTAATAATTGAAATAAATAAAACATTATGCACACTTTTTTTATTTGTATATCAAATACCAATTAATCGTTTATTATACATTAAGTTGATTATGAAAAAAACAGGACTCTATTTGTCATTTTTAGCAGTGCCTTTAGCATTTAGTTGCAACCAGACCGGTAACAAAAGCTCAGATCTGAAAGATACTTTAAGTTCGCTTAGCCCTGCTGTAGCTAGTGAAAAATGTTTTGTAGCGGTAGATGAGCGGGATACGGCTAAATTAACCCTTCATGAAACTGATAATGGTAAGATTACCGGGCACCTGGTTATTAATTATTTAGACAAGGGAAAGAACGACGGAGAAATATCCGGGGCTTATAAAGGGGATACTTTATTTGTTGATTATACTTTCAAAATTGGGACAACCAATAAAGTTTTTTACAAAAATCCCCTGGCTTTTTTAAAGAAAGAAGGTAAATTGGTATTGGGTGTTGGGCAAATAGAAACGAGTATGGGTAAGTCTTATTTTGTGAAAGGAAAGCCAATTAGTTTTGAAAAGGGAAGGTTTACGTTTGTTCCCACTGACTGCGCGAAATAACGGAACAGTACTTTGCTTAATAAAGGTTGTATGGAAAGGTGTGTCCGTACAACCTTTTTTTATCAGATCAGGATCTCATGATCGATGCTGAAATCTGTTTGCCGGAGAACTTTGTTTTATACAATACAAACATGAGTGTAGCGAGCAGTCCGATTAACCCCGCGATGCAAACAGCTAATCTTGGACCAAATGCATGTGCCCCCCAGCCAATCAGTAAACTCCCAATTGGAATCATACCCTGGTAAGCCATCACATAATAACTAATCGCCCTTCCTCTCATTTCAGGTGCCGCATGTGTTTGAATATAGGTGTTGATAGCAGATGTCTGGGCCATCATTCCCAGTCCACTGAGCGTCATGAAAACAAGTGCCAGTGGTAGTATGGAAGAATACGAGAGGAGGACTAGACTAAAGCCGAAGATTCCACTTGCAATAATTGTAATCTTCATCAATGGCTTCGCTGATTTTAAATTTGCCAGGTACATGGCGCTGATCATAGAGCCTAACCCCGCTGCACTTTCAAACCAGCTAAAAGTGCCGGCGTTACCCCTAAAAAGATCTTTGGCAAAAATCGGCATCAGTGTATTAAAAGGAATTACAAATAGGCTGCTGATGCCTATCATCACAATCATACTGCTCAGTTCTTTATCTCCAGAAATGTATTTGAAACCTTCTTCAAGTTCTGTCCAGATACTCTTTTGTCCATGTGGTATAACCGCTAAGTTTAATCTCATCATGAGCAGGCAAATCAGCACAGGTATATAGCTCACAAAGTTGCCTACAAAACAAAAGTCTTCACCAAAAGTACTCAGGATAACACCAGCAATTGCTGGCCCTACTATACGGGCCAGGTTTGCCATGGTTGAATTCAGTGCAATCGCATTAGGTAAATCTGCTTTATCCTCTACCATTTCAACCATTAGCGATTGACGGCAAGTTACATCGAAGGCATTAATGATACCCTGAAGTAAGCTTAAGCCGATAATAACAGGGATGTTGTAAAATTTAAAAAATATGATTGCAGCAAGTGCACCAGCTTGCGCCATTGAGACCACCTGGGTAATCAACAGTATTTTGTATTTGTTATGCCTGTCTATTAAGCTACCTGCATATGGCGACAAGATTAAAGAGGGGATAAGACTTACAAAACCTACGAGGCCCAGTAGCATGGCCGAGTCGGTCAACCTATAAACTAACCAGCTTACCGCCGTCTTCTGCATCCAGGTCCCTATAAGAGAAATAGATTGTCCGTAAAAGAAGAGTTTGAAATTGCGGTACTTTAATGATCTGAACATAGGTGTTTTTTTATTACGATGCTGCGATACAAATCTCGGGATAAGAATTAAAGTGGTAAAATTGATTGTTTTAATGATATTGATTAGTTTTAACGATTGAATGTTGAGATGAAATGGAAATACGACAAATCAATTATTTTATAAAAGCGGCCGAAATGCTGCATTTTACAGAAGCAGCTGCAGCCTGTTTTGTTACGCAATCGACCCTTTCGCAGCAAATTAAACAGCTGGAAGAAGAGTTAGGTATGTTGTTGTTCGACAGGATAGGGAAGCATGTACATTTAACTGAAGCTGGCGGTGTGTTTTTGAACCATGCCCGGCAGATTATGCTGGATGTAAAAAAATCTAAACAGGCGATTTTCGAATTAAATAATCTGGTTATCGGGGATTTGAAAATAGGGGTTACGTCTGCATTTAGTTCTGTATTACTGCCCGCACTGGCCCCTTTTTCGGCTAAATATCCGGGAATTAAAATCGTTGTGGAATATGGCACAGCGGCGGAGCTTGAACATAAACTTAAACAATCTGAGCTCGATGTACTTCTGGCTTTTCATGAACAGTCGGATAGTGACGATACGAGTCTTGAGATGGAGCACCTTTTTTCATCAAGGATCATGATGGTGGTATCAAAGCATCATCCACTTGCGGGCCTCAAAAAGATTTCTCTGGCTAATCTTGCAAGGATAGAACTCTGCTTACCGAGCAAAGGTTTTAGCTCGAGGGATTTATTGGATGAATTGTTCCGTAAAGCTAATCTTTCTCCATTGATAAAAATTGAGTTGAACAATATACATTCGCTGTTATCGCTGGTTGATAATGGGAGTTGGGCTACGATCCTTAATGAAAAGGCACTTATTACCTGGGATAACCTCGTGGCAATACCCATATCCGGCAAGGAATATTATAAACAAGCCTTTATCTTATGGCAAAAAGGAGGGTACAGGAAAAAGTCTGCAACCTTATTTGTTGATGAACTGATCAAAACCCTATTAATATAGATAGTTAGTTGATAAACTATTCTGGTAGAAAACCTATATTTACCTTAAGCGCTAGTTATATTATGAAGAAGATCCTTTCGATTGATGGTGGAGGAATAAGAGGTATTATTCCCGGAATGATTTTAGTTGCACTGGAAGAAAAGCTGAAACGTGAGAGTAAAAATCCGGATGCGGCAATTGTTGATTATTTTGATTTTTTTGCAGGCACCAGTACTGGCGGAATTCTTACGTCCTTGCTGTTATGCCCATCAGAGATAGATCCTTCAAGGCCAAAGTTTTCTGCTAAGGCTGCACTGGATTTATACCTGGAACACGGAAACGAGATTTTTAAAATGAGCTTCTTTAAAAGGCTCAGAGCAAAATTTGGACTTGCTGGGGAAAGATATAACAGTGCTATTTTTGAAGGTGTATTAACCACCTATTTCGGAGAAAGTAAACTGAGCCAGCTCATTAAGCCGTGTATCATTAGCGCATATAACATTGAGTTGAGAAAAACCCATTTTTTCAGACAGCAATCGGCAATTGCAAGAGGTGATACGCGTGATTTTTATTTAAAGGATGTTTGTCGTGCTACATCAGCAGCTCCGACTTATTTTAGTGTGGCAGAAATTCATTCTCTGGCTAATGTTCGCTATCCTTTGCTCGATGGAGGTGTATTTGCGACTAATCCCGCACTTAGTGGATTAATAGAAGTGACCCGGGCATTTAATCAAACTCGTATAAACGATATATTTCTGGTGTCCTTAGGTACAGGAAGATCAAGAAGGTCTTATGACTATGATCATTTTAAGAAAAGTAGCGCCATGGCCATTGTGCCAGCGATACTTGACATTATGATGAGTGGTGTGGCGGAAACCAGTGATTTCTTTCTGCAACAGCTGTTTCATTCGGCAGGTAAAACGGAAAACTATATCCGTATTGAACCGAATAGCCTGGAAAGTATAAAAGAAGGCCTGGATGCGGCAAGCCCTACTAATATTGAAAAATTAGTAGCACTTGGAGATAGAACTGTTAGTGAAAACGAAGCTCGTATCACGAAGCTTGCAAGATTGCTGATTGAAGAGCAAAAACAGTCTGGAAATAAAAAATGGGATTTTTTAAAAGCCGTGAGGTCATTAGGCTCTTTGTAAGCAAATTGTAGCATACTTTTTGTTTTTATTACTTGATGGGCATTAAAACAAGATTATTGCCGTTTTAGGAGTAACAAAGATGAGTAATACACCCCAGAGAAGTTTTTTTCAGGCTATAAAAGGAAAAGTCATTATTGCTTTACTATTGGGTTGTTGTGCCTTGTTTATGGCCTGGGGGGTAAGTAAAGTCGCATTTAAGGAAATGCTCGCTACTGTCGAGAATATTACGGCACCCAGTGAAAGACTGAGGGTTGTAAATGCCATCTCACGACAAATAGGTAATCTCGATCAATTGCAGAAAAAGCAGGCTTTTAATGATCCCGGTAATTACAATAAACTATTTAAAGAATCCGGGCAATTACGTCTGGTACTGGATACCTTAGCTACATTATATGCAGATGATTCTATTCAGCTGAACAGGATTGTAACGATCAAAAAACTCCTGGGAAAAAGGGACAAACAATTTATAAATTACTTAAAGGTAAGAGAGCGATTGATCAACAACAAGTCGTTTTCAAAACAGGTTAAAAACCTTAGTGCAATTGTGGTTCGAAGTGCGGAACAGGCTGATAGTACCATTGTTGCTACAGAACAGAAGACGTCAACTACTACCATTTATCCCACAGAAGAAAAGCCAAAAGGTTTTTTTAACAAGCTGTTTGGTAAAAAGAAAAATAATGACCCGGATAATGCTTTTAAGATTGTTAACGAAGAAAGTGTAAAAAGGGACACGATTGCTTTGTCGGCTGAAGACCGTATGACTAAAAATCTTGAACAGTCCTTAAAAGTTATTGAAAAAGAGCAGCGTATTAAAAATGAGAGTTTTTTAAACATGGAAGCGCTCTTAACCGATGCAAATAATTTGCTGGTTAGCCAGATGCTGGATGTTTTAAGGAAAGTAGAGAGTGAGGTTGTAGCCCAAATAGAGTTGAACGGGATTCAGGCAAAAAATGTGGTAAACACAGGTATAAATACCATCAGCATTATTATGCTCGTGTTTTTCTTTTTAACGGTATTATTGCTGTATTTCATTTTAACAGATATTACCCGAAGTAATAAATACAGGCTGGAGCTGGAAAAGGCTAAAGATGAAGCTGAATATCATGGCATGGCTAAACAGAGATTTCTGTCCAATATGAGCCATGAAATCAGAACACCGCTACAATCTATCATTGGTTATTCAGAAATTATAAGAAATCAGGAGCATCCCCAACAAAAAGATATTGAGGCTATATATCTTTCATCTGGTCATTTGTTGCAGATTGTAAACGAGGTGCTGGATTATAACCGAATCATATCCGGCAAGTTTACTTTTTCCGAAAAAGCATTTGACATGAGACAACTTTTAAACGAAGTGGTGTCCGTAATGCAGGCGCAGGCCGAAAAGAAAGCACTTAATCTAGTTGCTGAATTTGATCTTCAGGGTTTGACATTTGTTGAAGGGGACCCTTTTAGGCTTAAACAGATCTTGTTTAATCTACTCGGAAATGCCATCAAGTTTACTGTTGAAGGGACGGTAACACTTTCTGCTTTTTATAAAAGACAAGGGGATCTGTTTCATTTTACTTTTATGGTAAAAGATACCGGAATTGGAATGACTGAAGCTGAAAGTGCCCACATTTTTAATGAGTTTGAACAGATCAATACACTGGAGAATGAAGAAGTAAATAAAGCCGGCGCAGGCTTGGGTTTAACGATCATTAAATCACTAATTGAGCAGCAGGGTGGAAGGGTATATGTAAAAAGTAAAAAAGATGAGGGGAGTGTTTTTACAGTTTACCTTACCCTCAAAACAACAGTATCACCGCTAGGTGAAAATACTATCGATATTCCTGATTTGAAAAACTTAAAGGTTTGGGTAGTAGACGATGATAAACTGATACTGGACCTATGTCAAATCATATTTCAAAAGCATGAAGTTGATGCGCGATTCTTTAATGCCCCTTCACAATTGCTGGGTGCATATTGGGATGAAGATGTGCGGTATGTATTGATGGATATGCGTATGCCTGAAATGAATGGTATAACACTTTGCAGGTTGTTAAGGGAAAAGGTTGGAGATAAGGTGACTATTGTTGCGATTACAGCGCAGGTGTTGCCAGATGAGCGTGAATTTCTGTTGAACAATGGTTTTGATGGTTTGATCATGAAACCGTTTAAAGAGGCCGAACTCTTAGCGTTGTTTAATAAAGAAACATCAGAAGTGAAAACTGAAGGGGAAAAACCGGAGATGGCAGACCTGGATTTAACCAATTTAAAAAAGATGACTTTTAATGATGAAGCTCAGTTGCAACGCATTTTGCTAAGGTTTTCGGAAGACAGTTTGAATGATAGTCAGGAAATTGAAGAAGCAATTCTCGAAAATGATTCAGATCAATTGAGGTTGCTTTTACACCGAATGGCAGGACGTATTGCACAGGTAGGAGCAAGAAAGCTTGCTTCTGCATTTAGGCTTATCGAAATAGAACTTGCATCAACTGGCTTAGATCAGGATAAAACAGACCGTATACGGAGGTTGTTGAAAGAAGTAACAGCACTTTTGTCCCTTATTGAGCAATAGACTTAAAAGACTATTCTATGTCGTAACGCTCCATTTTACTGTACAGGGTCTTCCTGTCAATATTTAGTAGTTTTGCAGCTTTTGATTTATTGTATTTGACTTTAATGAGCGTTTCAATAATCACAGCCTTTTCATTTACTTCATTAATCACTTTCAGATCAGAGGTGTTTGGCCTTGGTGTTTGGTTCACGGAAATAATCATCTCTTCAGGAAGCGAATCTACATCTGCCGTATCAGAGGGGGTCAATAAGACCATCCGCTTGATCACGTTCTTTAATTCTCTAAGGTTACCCGGCCAATCGTATTGTAATAAAAGGTCTTTGGCCTGTGTAGAGATGTGCTGTACGTTTCTTTGAAGCTTCAGGTTCGAAAGTTTTATAAAATGGTTGATAAACAAGTCAATATCTTTACCTCTTTCCCTTAAAGCGGGGAGCTGTATTTTAAATTCATTAAGGCGGTGATAAAGGTCTTCTCTGAAAGACCCATTAGCTACACTGGTTTTCAGATCGTCGTTTGTAGCAGTAATAATCCTTACATCGACTTTAATTGTTTTGGTGCTGCCGATGGGTTGTATAACCCGCTCCTGAATTGCCCTCAGCATTTTAACCTGAACTTCATAACTCAAATTGCCTACTTCATCTAAAAACAAAGTACCTCCGTTGGCTGCTTCAAACTGTCCTTTTTTATCCGTCAGGGCTCCTGTAAAAGCACCTTTTACATGTCCAAACAATTCACTTGCTGCAAGTTCTTTTGATAAGGCCCCACAATCAATAGCAACAAAAGGCCGGTCACTTCGCTTGCTTTGCATATGCAATGCCCTTGCAGCATATTCTTTTCCCGTGCCACTTTCGCCTTGTATAATCACCGACATATCAGTAGGCGCTACAAGGTTAATGTGTTCATATAGTTTATCGGCAATAGCACTCTTTCCTTTTATTGCATCGGCATGTTCAACAGATTTTCCAGGATCAGATGCTCCCTTTTTACCTAACGCATTTTTTATAAGCATTAGCAGTTCGTCTGGATTAACAGGTTTTGTAATGTAATCAAAAGCACCTAACTGTATTGATTTTACAGCAGTCCTGACGTCATTAAAGCTGGTCATAATAATGACTGGTTGCATAGCGCCTTTTTTTAGGATATGCGAAAGAATATCTAGTCCTGTGCCATCGGGTAAGCGATAGTCTATCAACAGCAAATCAAAGTTTTGCTCATCGGTTATCTTAAAAGCTTTTTTTACATCATTAACAACATGCGGTTCATGGCCATGTTTTGCTAGAAAGCCTTCCAGTACCTGAGAAAAAGTGGTGTCGTCTTCAATGATGAGTATTTTTGCCATAGGATTTCGCTAGAGAATATAGCAAAAATACGAAAGCCGGATGAAATCCGGCTTTTGTAAGGTGTTAAATTGTTATTTAATTAAGGAATATAGGGACTATTCAATAACTACACCATCTTTTCCAATTTTTAAAGAAGCAGTTTCTTCTTGTTTTTTAACATCAACCTGATAATATTCAGATTTGTCTGCTTTTGTCACAAGGAATGCTGCGGTAGGAATCCATTCTTTATACTTGTCTGATGATAGGGTAGTTTTAACTGCATCCGGAAGGTCTTTCACTTCAACCGGAGTTTTAGTTACACTGTCTTGCAACGTGCTAATTACAACTGGAACTTTGATTTCGCTTGCTTTTACTGTGGTTAATCCTGCAAATGCCAGGAATGCTGCTGATAAAATGATCTTTTTCATAGTTATAAATTTTAAATTCTATTCTCAATTAGTTACGGTAAGATATAATACAGAATGGTGCCATAAATAGTGTTTCTGGGTAATTTATTTGTTTTCAGTGTTTTGTGGTCTTGGTTGCCCGCGGAAACTGTAGACTTATTCCACAATGTGTAGAGAGATGAAGCATTAAAAGACAGCGATCTGGCAATGGGGTAAATAAACTGTCAAACCGCAAATTTTGTATAAATGCGTAAATCTTTTCTTAGCTTTGCTAGTATGCTGTCAAAGAAAACGAAATATGCAATAAAGGCACTGGTTGCTCTTGGCAAGAATAGAGAAAATCCTCCTATGCAAATAGTGAGGCTGGCAGAGCAGGAAATGATACCCAGGAAGTTTCTGGAGCAAATACTGCTGGATATGCGGAATGCAGGCTACTTATATAGTAAGAAAGGTGCAGGGGGGGGATATAGTTTGAATAAAGATCCAAATGAAATTTATCTGGCTGATATACTCCGGATTACAGATGGCCCCATTGCGATGGTTCCATGTGCCAGTTTAAAATTTTATCGTAAATGTGATGAATGCCATGATGAGCTAACTTGTGGAATTAGAAAAACATTTATTGATGTAAGAGATGCAACTTTAAAAGTACTTGCTCAAACCACTATTGCAGATGTGATTGCCAGGGAAACTGATGATACATTAGTCACTTAATAGTATACGAGGTAAAACGATACTTTTATAACATTTTTTATACACGATCGCCGTAATGAAATAAATTCATTGCGGCGATCGTTTTTATGACATTGTCATTTTATTTCGGGTGATATTGACTTATCGCTCCGTACGATGATGCTTATAAATTTAATTAACTTTGGTCAAAATTTTGAAAACTATGAATAAGAATAACCTGAATTTTTTCTGCGGTAGGGGATTATGTGTGGCTTTTTTAGCAGCTATGCCTTTTGTGTCATTTGCTCAGAAACCTAACTGGCAGAATCTGGATTTGAAAGCAGATTCTACATTTGGTATCAGCACAGAAAAAGCTTATAATGAATTGTTAAAAGGAAAGAAATCTGTACCGGTAATAGTTGCTGTATTGGATGGTGGTGTTGATATTGAGCATGAGGACTTAAAGCCTGTAGTTTGGTTAAATAAAAAAGAAAAGCCGGGAAACGGGAAAGATGACGATAAGAATGGTTATATAGATGATGTACATGGATGGAACTTCTTAGGTTCGTCGAAGGGATCAATTAACTACGAGACTTTGGAGTTAACGCGTTTGGTAAGAAGAGACAATGCCAGATTTGCAAATTCAGATGCGACTTCGGTAAAAGCAGATGATCTTCCCGCTTTCGAAGCTTATCAGAAAAATAAAGCGGCACTTGAGCAAGAACTGGCTGAAGCAAAAGTTGGTTATGAGCGTTTTTCAGGTATTAAAAATGCTATCGATGCAGTTGTAAAGAAAATCGGAAAAGAGAAACCCACAAGAGAAGATTTTCAGGCATTTAAACCTGCTGACGACATGGAAACCAATATTCAGAGAATTATGGTTGGCCAGTTAAAAAATACCAGCTTTGATGAGTTCTATACCAGTCAGATTGAACCTGCTTACGATCATTATAAAAACCAGGTTGAATATAATCTAAATGTTGATTTTGATCCACGTGGTATCGTCGGAGATGATCCAAATAATAGTAAAGAACGTTTCTATGGAAACAATGATGTAGCGGGTCCAGATGCGAAACATGGTTCACACGTAGCAGGAATTATTGGAGCAGTACGTACAAATGATCTTGGTATACAGGGGGTAGCCAATAACGTTGTCATTATGGGCGTGAGAAACACACCGAATGGTGACGAACGCGATAAAGATGTTGCTAATGGTATCCGTTATGCGGTTGATAACGGTGCTAAAGTAATCAATATGAGTTTCGGAAAATCTTATTCTTGGGATAAAGCAATCGTGGATGAGGCTGTTAAATATGCAGTCTCAAAAGATGTATTATTGATCCATGCTGCAGGTAATGACAATAAAGACCTTGAAGTAGAGTCTAATTTCCCTGACCCGGAATATGTAGGTGGTGGTAAAGCTGCTACATGGATTACTGTTGGTGCTTCTGCATGGACAAACGATGGTAAGATAAAAGCTAACTTTTCTAACTACGGAAAAACAAAAGTTGATGTTTTTGCACCGGGTGTAGATATCAACTCAACAGTTCCAGGATCGAAATATGAAAAATTAAGTGGTACAAGTATGGCGGCTCCTGTAGTAGCAGGATTGGCAGCTCTTATTCGTTCTTATTATCCTAAATTAAAGGCCGTAGAGGTGAAGGATATCATTCTTAAATCTGTAGTTAAAGTTAATCAGTCAGTAGAGATTAAAACTGAAACAGATACTAAAACTGTTCCTTTCTCAGATTTATGTGTTACCGGTGGTATTGTAAACGCATATGATGCGTTGAAATTGGCAGCTGAGTACAAAAAATAAGTAATTTCACTAAATGAAAAAATCCCTTTTGATTATACATCAAAAGGGATTTTTTCATTTAGCGATTTTTAAAGTCTGTGAATTCAGTTGGCAGGGCGAAAATCCTGGCGGGAATATTATGATCATCCATAAAACATAAACGTTCATACTTGTATTCATTTACTTTGACAATGTCGTTTAAATCCGCATAAAGAGATATCACCAGATTATAAATAAGTATGCAGTTTAAATTCAAATGATTTCTCTTAAAGAGGTGGATGCAATCATCGCAGTATTCGCTGGCCAGCAGGTATTCTCCTTTGTTTCTAAGCTGATAAGCCTGTGTCATTTTTAGAATGGATTCGGCATTTTGTGTGGCTTTAAACCTGTTTTTATTTTCATGAATATGAACAAGAATTTTTATCAATTGATCTGTCTTTTTACCAGGCTTTATTCTGGATTTAGATAAAGCAAGTATGTTCATGAACAATATTGTAAAGGCAGAACGTTTTTTAAATTCCTGCGGATGTGATTTAATGATGAGGTCTATAATCTTAATGGTGTCCTCATCTGATCCATAAAATAAATTGAGTACAATGGTCAGCAGATAGATAATTCCCTGCTTTGTATTAAGTGCTTTTTCCCGGCCTAAAAATGGATATTGAAAATGCTCTATCTGGGCAAGAAACAATGGGTTTTCAGTCGGTGTATTGGTCAGTTTTGAATAAACTAACTTTATCACTTCATAAGGATTTAACTCCCAGTCACTACAATCCAGCGCCCGTATCGATTGCATACGAACATTGATTTTTTCCTCGTCCAGACTCAACATATCCAAAATAGCGAGTAGCGACTGATAGATTACCTGATGTTCATTGGAATCCGAAATATCCGACATGACCTCGATTGCTTCTTTATATGAAGAATCTACAAAGTCAAAATGCATCATTTCTTCTATAATCTTGTCGTGGATATTACACTCCTTTAATAGCAAAGTAGTATCAGCACTATATCTGGATCTGTATTTTAAATTTTCTGCAATAAAGAGAATTAAATAGTTGTGTTCTTTTTGATTTAGCGGTAAATCAAAAATGCTGAACAGGGCTTTCAGATCACCGATACGTATGATGAAACGGAGTGCCCATTGTATCAGCTGAAAGCGGATACTTTCATTTTCGTATTGAGTTTGTACATGTTGAAAAAACTTTTGATCAACCTGTAAATGAAAAATTTCAAGAAGCTCTATAAACAGAAAGTACTCAAAAATGTGTGAATGTATAAAACGGACAAATTCCCGGGGATGATAGTTTTCATATCGTTTTTCTTCCATGATTATTCCATCGGAAAGCAGTTCCATGTATGCATTTTTGAATGCTGCTAATTCTCCGATTAGACTATCCTTAGGAACGGAAGTTCCATCTTTACCATAATTTGTAAGCTGGATTATTTTTTTAAGGAAGAGTATCTTTTCTGTATAGTAATTGGAACGGTATATATTTTCCTGAATAAATCTCGATATCAATTCATGGAAAGTAATGTTTGTTGAATAATTGAATGTAGGATCCTCTTCTTTTAGCTGATGGTACAATTGAATATGAAAAGGGAATTTTAGTTGCGCCTTGAGTTTTGGGTTAATTTCCTTAACATTCTCCCCACCAATATTAGATATGATCTGGTCAACCTCTTTCTCAGTAAGGGGTGGAACATTTGAAATTTCTGTATGATTAAAGTAGTTACCTGTAAACCATTTTGTTCTCAAATAAGCTGAATGCCTGATCAGATCATAGAAACGCGTCCAATTGGTAGAACGCATGCTTAATACCAATTTAATTGAATCTAAGTGTTCTATTGCACAGATAAAATTAATAATGCTCTCAAATAGCTGTTTCTTTAATTCTTTTTTAAGTGTAAGTTCTGAGAAACCATCCAGAAAAATAACAAACTTGCCTTTAGTCTGCTGATAATTTTCTTCGATATAATTTAGCAGACTATCCTTTTTGGGGATGTTAAGCAGGGCCTTGAGCTGATCCTCAAAATTGAGCAAAATATTTTCCGTGTTGAAAAAGCTATAGGCTTGCAAAAACAATACTGAGGAATCCTTATAAATAGGGCTGGCGCTGTTGAAAAACTTTTCTACAACGTGGCTTAACAGAATTGTTTTTCCATAACCTGGTTGAGAAATGAATGCAGTAAAGCTATAGTCACTTTTAAAGAATTCATCAAAATCATGTTCAGCAAATTTTCTGCTGATGGTCATCTGGTAAGGCATGCCTGATCGGTTCTTGATACCTTTTAGGGTAAAGTCCGTGATCTTGGCTACTTTATATTTTACATCATTCCAGGTTGCAGGTACGTTGCTGATATGACTAACAGCCGAAGGCCAGTTTTCCAGATTTTCTCCGTTTACATATTCTGAGAGGGTAGTGATGGTGAATTTAGAAAAATTATGTTTTACAACAGCAAATCCAAACAACCGTTTAATAGTGGTTTCACTAACGTTCTTATTTAATGTCCTACTGATTTCAATCGATATCCTTTTGCAATCAGCCGGAGTAATCGTCCTAATTCCTGTTTTAATTAGGATTAATCCTTTGAGTTCATTTAAGATAGATACTTCATCCATACACTTTATAAGTGAGCGTTAAAAAAATCAACTAAACGAATGTAATGCTTTAATAAGAATAATGAACGGCGGTTATTTTGTTAAGAAATTTAAAAAAAAGAAAACAAATGGTCAAAAACCTATCTGACAAGCGTTTAAACGAGGTTGAGCGGGAAAATGTTTTTTTGTGAACAGAAATAATGAACAAAATGAACAATAGTACGCCTCTGAATTGCTTGGAATGAACAATTCGAACGGAGAATGGGATCGAATCTATGCCTAAAATTGTAGCATTATTATATAATCATCTCAATCCCTCTCCTATGAAAAGGACATCTACCCTGCTAGAATTGTTTAAAAAGTATCTTTTCCTTCTTATTTTCTTTTGTATAACGATTGTAAGTTCAAAATCGTATGCGCAAGCAAAGGAACGTGTTTATGCGACTTCACAAAGCTCGAATAGTACAGGCCTTTGCATAGGCTGTGGCGTTATAACGCCTACGCTGGCAACAGATGGTAGTCCTTACACGAAATCGACCGTAAACCTGACAGTGGCATTACTCGGAGCCCGGGTTTCTCAGGATCTTATATTTTCTCCGACGAACTTAACCGGTAGCCCTGCGGCAGTAGTTAAATTAGGTACCGGCGAAAAACTGTTAACGGCTAACCTCCTCGGGGGTATTAAACTTCAGGCTGTTAATGCAGCCGGTCAGCTTGTTGGAAACGAGTATGATGGGAACTCTGGATTATTAACGCTTTTGGCGGTGGGTAATCAGACGGAAGTTTTTATCCCTTCTCCAGGTGTACCTTATAATAGGATAAGGGTGACAATAGATGGTGGGCTTGTAAGTGCCGCTGCATCAATAGATGTTTATCACGCTTATTATTTAAAAGATGCAACAAATATAAATTGCGATCTGCCAGTTGATGAATTACATGGGATATCTTCAAATATTGCAGGTCTGGGTGGAGTTTCGAATCCACTCAATGCAATGGATGGGAATGAGGCTACTTATGCTACGTTGGGTGCAGTAGCAGGTGTTTTAGGCTATACTCAGCAAACGGTTATATTCCCCGGTTTGTCTAAAGCTGGTGATTCAGTACGCGTATTAATGTCTACTGGAAGTGCCCTGGTATCTGCCGATTTATTAAGTGCAATTTCCATTCAAACTTTTAACGGCGATATCCCCGGAACGCCGGTTAGTGGTAGTGGGTTACTTAACCTTCGGCTTTTGAGTCCCGGAAGTACCATTGGGGTGGTAACTTTTGCGCCGACAACCTTGTTTGACCGGGTTCAAATCAGGGTAGGCGGTGTAGCTAATGTATTAAACGCGGTGAATCTTCACGAAGTTTCCCGTTCAATGGCATTACCAACATCAATAAAAATAAATACAACAACTACAGTTTCAGCCAATGCGATTGCTTGCTCAGGTGATGCTGTAGTTTTAAGCATCAATACACCAGAAGCAGGTGCAACTTACACCTGGTATACTCAGGCTACCGGAGGTACAGGAGTTACAGGCACAAGCTTTACACCTGCGGCCCTTGCTACTGGTGTTCATGATTTTTATGTATCCGGAAAAAGGGACAACTGTACAAATGAAACACCACGGAAACTGGTAAGGATTACAGTTAATAAACCATCCATACCGGTTGTATCAGTTCCGCTTCCAATATGTAGTGGTTCTAATACAACCTTAGCGGTCAATACGCCAGTTGCAGGAGAGATCTATAAATGGTACGAACTTGAAACAGGAGGTAGCCCGGTTTTTACAGGAACAACTTTTGTTACGCCAAATTTAGCGGCGGGTAAATCATATTATGTGGAATCTGTTATAGGAGCTTGTGCGAGTGTCCGCACTAAGGTAGATGTAACAGTTAATCCAATTCCTGCCGATGCGGAGGTGACCTTAATCAATGTAACAATTTCTAAAGGGCAAAGCGCTTCCCTTACTGCTAAAGCTGATGTGGGTAGTACTGTAAATTGGTATACAACTGAACAGGGGGGAACACCAGTTGCTACAGGAAACGACTTTATTACACCTGCCCTAAATGTAAATACTACTTATTATGTAGGGACACAAAGTGCAGGTGGTTGTTTAAGTGCTAATCGAATTGCCGTTCTTGTTACGGTAACCAATATTGATCCGGGTTTAGCTTGTAATGTTCCCAACGCGCAAAGTAATGGTGTAAACGGCTTGCTTTGTGTTGGATGTGGTGTAGAAAACCCAATGTCTGCAATTGATGCAGATTTAACTAACTTTTCAAGTATCAGGTTAGCTGTGGGGGTTGCAGGTTCTGCATATCAACGTTTGATTTTCCCTAACATAGGTGTTGGTACAGACAGTATTCGTCTGGAATTAGGTATACCTGGTGGTCTAGCGGATGTTTCAGTGTTGGGTGGTATCACAGCAAATGTGCTGATGAACGGTGCAGTTGTTAAAACTTATAATCTGAACTCTTCGTTATTAAATTTAAGCCTATTGGGTGGAGGTCGTTTTAAAGTAACGATTCCCGCTGGGGCCGCCTATAATGGTATCGAAATACGGTTGGGTGCTGTAGTGACAGCCTTGACTACCGTAAATGTTTATGGTGCAACAGTAATTTATCCAAATCCAATAGTTGCTACAACTGGCCTGAATATTTGTTCTGGTACTGGAACTACGCTAACTGCAACTCCGGTTGATGGCACCACCCTGAAATGGTATGCCGATGAAACAGGCGGTATTGAGCTGGCTTCAGGAAATAGTTACTCTCCAACAGGACTGACCACATCTACAACTTATTATATACAAGTAGGTAAAGGGACTTGCGTAAATGCAGAACGCATTCCTGTTAAAGTGAATGTAAACCCTGCCATAGTTTTTCCAACCACTACTTTAGCGAATGCAAATTTAGCATCTACCTATGCTAAACAAATTACGGCTGCAACAGGTGGTACACCAGCATTTAACTATACGGTAGCTCCTGGAACTGCACTTCCTGCCGGATTAAGTCTGTCTGCAACGGGAGTGATCTCTGGAACACCAACGGCTCCGGAAGATACCTATACCTTCTCTATTCTGGCTACAGATAGCAAAGGCTGTACAGCTGTAACGCCATTTAGTTTAACAATAAAAGGTGCTTTATCACTTGAGACAGCATTACTTCCTAACGGAACTGTTGGCGTAGTTTATCCAAAACAAACACTTCCGGAAGCATCCGGCGGTACAGGACCTTATACTTATAGTGATCCTGAAACAAGTCTTCCTCCGGGATTAGACTTTGATCCGGCAACCCGTGAAATTACGGGTACACCAGCTCAGGCTGGAACTTATGTGTTTCCTGTAACGGTTACCGATGCAAATGGAAATACAAAAACAATAAATTACACGATTGTGGTTAGGGATCCACTAGCTTTACCTCCGGCAACACTTGCAAATGGTACAGTAGGAATTCCTTACCCAACTCAGGTTATTCCGGCAGCAACAGGTGGAATAGGTCCTTTTGTTTACACTGTCCCGGCGGATAAGGTACCAGGCGGGTTAACTTTTAATCCACTAACTCGTGAGATTACAGGTACACCAACACTTGCAGGAACTTATACAATTCCTGTTACTGTAACAGATGGAGACGGAAAAACGATTACCAGAAGCTATACGATTGTTGTAGGAAACCCATTGGTTTTACCTCCCGCAACGCTTGCCGATGGAAATGTGAATGTTGGATATACCTCACAACCAATTCCAGCTGCCACAGGGGGGGCAGGCTCATATACTTATGCTGCTACAGTAGCAAGTCTTCCTCCGGGGCTTACCTTTAATCCAACTACCCGTGTCATTTCAGGAACGCCAACACAATCGGGTTTGTATTCCGTAAGTGTAACCGTAACTGACGGCGCTGGCACTAAAGCGTCGAATACCTATTCATTAAGAGTAATTGGTGCATTGAACTTGCCAACAATGGCTTTAGTTGATGGTACTGTTGGAACGGTTTATACCGAACAGACTTTACCTGAAGTAACTGGTGGAACCGGGCCTTATACATATACTGCCGCTAATGTCCCTGCGGGATTAGATTTTAATCCGCTTACACGTAAGTTGACCGGTACGCCGACAACTGGTGGAACATTTACATTCTCGGTAACTGCAAAGGATGCAGCCAACAATTCAACAACAACAACCTTTACTGTAAAAGTAAAAGTTGATGCACCAGTAGTAGCTTCAACGAGTATCTGCGCGGGAAGTACGACTGCGCTTAGTGTAAGTAACACATTACCGCTGGTAACTTATAACTGGTATGCGGCGACAGGAAATACACCAATCTTTACGGGCGCTACTTATACTACTGCTGCGTTAACTGCGAATACGACTTATTATGTAGAGGCCGTTTCTGGAACAGCAACAAGTAGTCGTACTGCAGTAACCGTAACCGCACGTCCAACTCCGGCCTTAGCTGTGGTTTCTTCAAGTCAGTCGATTAGTGCCGGACAAACGGCTACACTTCAAGCTTCAGCAGAAGCAGGAAATACCATTAGCTGGTTTGCAGGAGAAACAGGTGGTGTAGCTTTGGGCTCAGGTACGAGCTTTACCACTCCTATATTAAATACTACCACAACTTATTATGTTGAAACAACCAATGCAACGGGCTGTAAAAGTGCAACCAGGGTTCCGGTTGTTGTAACTGTGACCAGTGGTCCGGTTAATCCTAACTGTAATGCCGCTACAGGTCAGGTAACTAAAATTGAGTCCTTACTATGCCTGTTGTGCGGAATCACTGATCCGTCTGGTTCTACCGATGCAAATGCGAATACATTTACAACCATTAACCTTGGTGTTAATGTGGCAGGTGTAGCTTATCAGAAAATGATGTTTGGAAAGGAGGGGGCTGCCACTGATAGCATTCGTGTTGACATGGAGATCCCAGTTGGCCTTGCCGATATAGGGGTGTTAAACGGTGCTACAATTACTGTTTACAAAGGTGGTACTGCAGTTAAAGTTTATCCTTTAAATTCTTCGTTGTTAAATCTTCAGCTTTTAAGTGGCAACAGGGTTCAGGCAACATTCCCTGCAACTGCTGCGTTTGATGCTGTTGAAATTCGGGTAGGTTCTGTGGCGGGCTTACTAACCAATTACAAAATTTATGGTGCTACGATCATTTATCCTAATCCAACAGTTGCCGCAACTGGTCAAACCATTTGTGCAGGCAATACGACTACTTTAACTGCTACAGCAAATGGTGGTACAATACTAAATTGGTATGCGGCATCAAACGGAGGAGCATCTCTTGGTAATGGTACAACTTTTACTACCCCTATACTTAATGCCTCAACAACTTATTATATAGAAGTGAGCAAAGCCGGTTGCGCAAATTTACAACGTATACCGGTTAAAGTTAATGTAACTCCAGCACCAGCTGCACCGGCATTTGCAACGGTATTGCCTGTATGCTATGGATCAACAACGAGTATTGCTGTAAGTAACCCGGTAACGGGTGTAAGTTACAACTGGTATACAACAGCTGCGGGCGTTACTCCGGTATTTACGGGAACAACGTTTGTGACGCCAGGATTATTTGCGAATACTACTTATTATGTGGAAGCAGCTAATCCGGGATGTGGAGTTTCTACACGTACTGCTGTACCTGTTACTGTTAATCCGGTGGTGACTTTACCACAGATCCAGGCTTCTGCAACAACTGTTGCGCCTGGTCAGACTGTCATTTTAAATGCATCGTCGCCAGATGCGAATGTTACCTTTAACTGGTACACTTCTGCAAATGCAACAACGCCAATATATACTGGTGCTACTTATGTTACCGCACCACTTACTGCAAATACTACTTATTATTTAGAAGCTAAATCGAATACAACAGGTTGTACTTCGCTTAGCCGTGTACAGGTAACGATTACTGTTGACAATAGCTTGCCTAGCCCGGTTCCGTGTGAAGCCGCAATTTCAGAAACACACGATGTTAACGGTGTGGCACTACTTTCAGCTGTATTTAATCCACAATTGGCTGTTGATGGTGATACCAGAACTGGTTCGTCATTAGTGATGCCTGTTGGCCTTCTGGGCGCTTCAGTTTATCAGCGTTTAGGATTTGGTTCTGTTTCTAGTGCCGGAGATACCGTTAAGGTATTACTAAGTGCACCAGGAAAATTATTGTCTCTGGGTTTATTGTCAAGCATTCGGGTTTCTACTTATAATGGCGCGACAAGTAACAATGATGCACTTTCTTTAAACAGTAACTTGATCAATCTGGAGCTGTTGAGTAACAATAGCCAGGCCTTGCTTAGCTTTGTTCCTGCAGCAGCATTTGATCAGCTGGAAGTTCGTTTGAATTCAGGACTTGCAGGTGTGCTTTCGACTATAGATGTAAATTATGCACATCGCATTTTAGTAGCACCTACTCTGGTAGTGGCTAATCCTACGATTTGTGCGAATACACCAGCAACGCTTACGGTTAAAAATCCCAATGCGGCACTTACCTATAAATGGTATGATTCGAGGGCGACAGATGCCGTAGCTTTGGCTACGGGAACTACGTTCAACATTGCAGGATTAACAACAAATAAAACTTATTATGTAGCTGCTACCAGTACCACTGGTTGCGTGAGTTATAAAACCAAGGTTGATGTTACTGTAACTCCGGTACCTGTATCGCCTACGTTGGTTAATTCAACGATAACTACTTGTCCCGGATCTGATGTTAGGCTTGAGGTAGCAAATCCGCTTACAGGAATTACTTATAAATGGTATGACAACCTTGGAGTTTATCAGACAAATAAAGATGGGGCGACCTTCATCATCACAAATGTAACTGTTGCTACCAGTTATTCGGTTGAAGCCGTTTCAATCGCATGTAATGTGCCTTCAGCAACAAAAGCAACTGCACAAATTACTTTAAATGGTTTGGATAAACCGGTAATTACACCAATGGCAGTAACCATTAAGTCTGGAACTTCCGCTGTATTAACTGCAACGTCCAGTACTGCTGGTGCCAACTTTAAATGGTACGATGATTTTCCATTAAATACGGTTGTATCAACTGATGCCCGTTATATTACAGCAGTCTTAAACAATCCAGGTAATACGCCTAAAACCTTTACGTTTTATGCAACTGCAGAACTTGCTGGAGGATGTCCTGCTTCGGCAGAAGCAGCTGTGGTAGTAACTGTATTACCTGCCAAAGACCCAAGTGGGGTTCCATGTGAGCTTGCTACAGTATTGGTGAGAGAGGGTGTAGATGGTGTTGCCTTGCTGACTGGAGTATTTAATAAGGAAAGAGCTACTGATGCTGATGCCGAGAGTGCTTCTTCGCTAGTTATGCCAGTTGGTGCACTTGGTGCATCTGTGTATCAGCAAGTAGGGTTCAACGGTTTATCTACAATTGGAGATACTGTACGTGTGCGTATCAGCGCTCCGGGGAAATTACTTTCATTAGCAGTATTGCCTTCTATTGAGTTAACTACATTCCAGGGGACATTAAGTAACAATGATATGTTGCTTGCCGATAATCCGCTGATTCATCTGGAATTATTGAGTGGTGACAGCGATGGAATCATTTCATTCGTGCCTACAAAACCATTCGATGGTATTGAGCTTAGATTAAGATCAGGTCTTGTAGCCGCTTTAACAACACTTGATTTCAACTACGCACAACGTGTACTGGTTGCGCCAAAAGTAACAAGTGCAAACGCTTCTGCCTGTGTAGGAAAAGCGGCAACCTTGAACGTTCAGAACCCGTCACCGCTAGGAGGACCAATTACTTATACCTGGTATAAAGATGATGGTACCCCAGTTGGAACAGGTAGCTCGTATACCACTGAAACAACATTGGCTGCGGGTACTTACGATTATTTTGTAACTGCAAGTCGTAATGATTGCGCCAGTGCAAAAACTAAAGTTACCGTAACCATATTACCGGCACCAGGTGCACCGGTGCCAGTTGCGACAAACCTTAAAAGTGTTTGTCCTAATGTGGCAGTTGTACTTGCTGTAACTCCCGTAGCTGGTGTAAGCTTTAACTGGTTTGATGCTTTGACTGCCGGAAACCAATTGGCAACAAACACGGATACTTATACAACTGCAGCGAACCTGACTCCAGGAGTATACAACTTCTATGTAGAAGCTTCAAATGCAAATTCATGTATCAGCATGGCTGCACGTACAATGATTACATTGACTGTTAAACGGTTATCTACTCCAGCTGACATTGCTGTAACGGGAGCCGATTTGCCATTCTGTAAAGATACTAAGGCAACTTTAACGGCTAGCAGTGCGATCGTTAATCCGAAATTTACCTGGTTTACTGATGCTGCATTGACTAACCCGGTATCTACGAATGCGGTGTATGAGCCAATTATTACAGCTAATACTACATTTTATGTGAGTGTAAGTGGTGATGACGTTTGCGATGGCGGACCTGCGAATGCAAAAGTAGTGAACATTGTTGTGAACCCACCTGCAGTAGCGGCTGATATCAATGTCACAGGAGCAGATGCACCGTTCTGTAAAGGGGCAAAAGCTTTGTTGACAGCAAGTTCAACAACTGTAAGTAATCCGAAATTTACATGGTATACGGATGCCGCATTGACCAACCCGGTTTCAAGTAACGCTGTGTATGAGCCAGTGGTTACCGTAACTACTACTTATTACGTAACCGTTAGTGGAGATAATAAATGTCCTAATTTGCCGGCAGATGCTAAAAAAGTAACGGTAACTGTAAATACACCATCGGTAGCTACTGATATTACAGTTGCCGGAAATGATGGGCCGTTCTGTGCCGGAGTAAAAGCAAAATTAACAGCGACTGCAGATGCTGCAATCGTGAACCCTAAATTTATATGGTATAGTGATGCCGCATTAACTGTTGAAATATTCAGAGGTGCCATCTACGAACCAACATTAACTGCCAGCACTACATATTATGTAGCTGTTAGTGGTGACAACAGATGTCCTAATGAGTCTGGAACTGGAAAAGTTGTAGCCATTGTGGTTAACAACCCATCCACACAGGCCGATCTTAGTGTTGCTGGCAATAATGCTCCGTTCTGTAAGGGAACAACAGCTAAATTCACTGCAAGCAGTACCACAGTTGACAATCCTGTATTTACCTGGTATAGAGATGCTGATCTTACAGACGCCGTATTTACCGGACCAATATTCGAACCTGTATTAACAGCAAGTACAACCTTCTATGTAACTGTAAGGGGAACGAACAGATGTGAAAGTTTGAAAGCAGGAGCGAAGGTCGTTACTGTGGTGATTAACCCGCCTGCGGTATCAGCTGACATCGCCGTTACCGGAAACAATGCACCATTCTGTGCGGGTACAAAAGCGCTGTTAACAGCAACAGCCCCGCTTGTAACTGGTGCCGTATTTACCTGGTATAAAGATGCAGCCTTAACAGATATAGCTGCTACCGGTCCTGTGTTTGAACCAGTAGTGGCGGTTACTACAACCTATTACGTAACCGTTAGTGGTGCTAATAAATGTCCAAATGTACCTGGTGATGCAAAAATTGTAACACTTATTGTGAATAAACCTGCAGATGCTTCGGATTTAATTTTATCGGGTGCCGATTTGCCAATTTGCGCAGGGGCAACCGTTAAGCTAAATGCTGCGAGTACTACTGTTACCGACCCTATATTTACCTGGTATACTGATGCGGCCTTAACAAATGCAGCATTTACGGGTGCTGTATTTGAGAAGGCCATTACCGCTACAACAACTTATTATGTAACGGTTAAGGGGGCTAATAAATGTGAAAACCTACCTAATACAGGTAAGTCAATAACAGTTATTGTAAATACACCATCAACAGCCGCAGATATTACTGTTACAGGAAATGGAACTCCATTCTGCGCCGGAGCAAAAGCAACTTTAACTGCAACGGCAAATGCTGCGATAACCAATCCTAAATTTATATGGTACAGTGATTCCGGACTATTGAACGAGGTATTCAGAGGTCCTGTTTATGAGCCAACTGTAACAGTGGGTACTACCTACTATGTAACGGTTAGCGGGGACAACAGATGTCCAAATACACCGGCAAATGCGAAAACAGTAGTTATCATTGTAAACAAACCGTCAACAGCTGGTGATATTACAATAGCAGGAAATGATGCCCCATTCTGTAAAGGAACTAAGGCGAAATTAACGGCTAGCAGTACAACTGTAAACACCCCGGTATTTACCTGGTACAGGGATGCAAACCTGACCGATGTGGCTGCTACAGGACCAGTGTTTGAACCGGTACTTACTGCAACTACAACTTATTATGTAACCGTTCGCGGATCAAACCAATGTGAAAATCTGAAAGCAGACGCTAAAGTGGTTACTTTAACAGTAAATCCACCGGCATTAGCTGCTGATATCACGGTTGCCGGAACCAATACAGGTTTCTGTGCTGGTTCAAAAGCAATGTTAACGGCTAGCAGTACAACTGTTGACAATGCAGTGTTTACCTGGTACAACAATGCGGCCCTGACAGATGTTGCATTTACCGGTCCTGTATTCGAACCTGTATTAACTGCAACTAAAACATACTATGTAACTGTAAGAGGAAGCAATCGTTGCGAGAATGCCAGCGGTGATGCTAAAATTGTTACCCTGGTGGTGAACCCTCCTGCAATCGCTTCTGATGTGGTTGTAGCAGGAGCTGAGACCCCTGTTTGTGCGGGTACTACCGTTAAATTAACAGCCAGCAGTACTACAGTGACCAAACCTGTATTTACCTGGTACAGTGATGCAGCATTGACAAATGCTGTGTTTACCGGACCGGTACTAGAAAAAGCGCTTACTGAAACCACTACTTATTATGTAACTGTGAAAGGCGATAACCGCTGTGAAAACGTTGCGGGGACAGCTAAAGTAGTGACGGTAACGGTTAACCCATTACCAAATACCCCTGGTGTTGCTACTACCGGGACCACAATTTGTTCTGAGGAAGCGACTACGCTAACGATACAAAATGCACAAGCTGGAATTACCTATAGCTGGTACAATGTGCCGAATGGAGGTGCTCCGGTTGGTACAGGTACATCTTTCACTACAGGTGTTTTAAGTGCAACGACTGACTTCTATGTGCTTGCAACAAGCGCTGCTGGTTGTGGAACTGCAACGGGAAGAGTTAAAGTTACTGTAAATGTGACAACCAAACCTGCGGTTCCAGCAGTGGCTTTAGGTACTGTTAACACCTGCCTTGGAAGTTCGGCAACTTTAACGGTATCCGGACCGGTATCAGGTGTAACTTACAACTGGTATGCAACGGCCATTAGTACGACTATATTGGGCTCAGGCACAACCTTTACCACGCAACCAATTACAGCAGCAACTACGACTTTTTATGTTGAAGCCAAATCTGGAAACTGTATCAGCACCTCACGTACACCTGTTATTGTAAATGCTGGTGCAATTCCATTGCCACCTCCATCAGTTTCAGGTGCTTCGGATCCATTGTGTCCAGGTAGTACTGCCGTGTTGACGGTCAACAATCCAGACCCTTCATTGAAGTATACCTGGTATAGTGTAGCAACAGGCGGAACTGCTCTGGCCGACGGAACTACATTTAATGTTCCTGTACTAAATGCGACAACTATTTACTATGTAGGAGCCAGCAATGTTCTAACTGGTTGCTCAAGTGCTACACGGACCGCAGTTACGCTTACTGTGTCAGCAAAACTGGCCGCTCCTGTAGTTTTAGTACAATCACGAACTGCAACGAGTGTCACTTTTGCGTGGGCAGCGATACCCGATGCAACGGGTTATGAGGTTTCAATAGATAATGGTTTAACATGGATACAGCCAAGCTCTGGAGCTGCAGGAACCTCTCATCTTATCGCTGGCTTACAACCTGACCAAAAAGTTACGATCAGGGTAAGGGCCAAAGGTCAGCTGGATTGCCAGTTGAGCGATGCGACTACCTTTAATGGTAGCAGCGATAATCCACTAGGCAATGAGATTTTTGTTCCGAATACGTTTACGCCAAATAACGATGGTAAAAATGATGTGTTGTATGTGTACGGAAATACTATAGCAAAAATGAAGTTCCGTATATACAATCAGTGGGGGCAGTTCTTATATGAGTCACTAACCATTCAAAATGGTTGGGACGGAACTTACAAAGGACAGATGCAACCAAACGGAGTGTATGTGTATTACCTGGATGTTGAGTTTAACGACGGTAAAAAAGCGACTAAAAAAGGTACCGTAACACTTTTAAGATAAATGTATCCGGGAACAATGAAAAACAAATTTATCATGAAGAAACTAATAAGAACAATAGCAATAGGAGCATTTTTAACTTTGGGAGCTTTAAATGGGACAGCTCAAATTGATCCTCATTTTTCTCAATACTATGCACATCCGCTATGGTTAAACCCGGCACTTACCGGGGTTACCGATGGAGAATACAGGGTTTCATTAAACGCTAAACAGCAATGGGGATCGATCTCTAATTCATTTTTAACAGGGGGCGCATCGTTTGATATGGCCCCTGTTAAGAACCTCGCTTTTGGAGCAATGGTGCTCAATCAAAATGCAGGGGATATCAGCTATAATCATTTGAGTGCTTTGGTTTCCGGCGCTTACCGTATTCACTTCGGCAGGGCTGGACTAAACATGGTAAATTTTGGTCTGCAGGCAGGTATTTTAAATAAGAGTTTTGACCCATCCAAAATTACATTGGGTAGCCAGTTTAATCCTGTAACCGGATACGATCCGGGGTTAGGGATTAGCGAATCTTTTGCTTCATCCAATACGCTTGTCCCTGATGTAAACGTGGGTGTGATGTATTTTGATGGAAATCCTGATCAGCAGGTTAATGTGTTTGGTGGAGCTACAGCGGCACACTTAACAAGACCGGTAGACAAGTTTTTAGGGAACAGTGTAAGAATGCCTGTTCGATATGCTGCACATGGTGGGGCACGTATAAAAATTTCGGATGCGTTTGATATTACTCCAAACGGACTGTATATGAAGCAAGGTAATGCCCGCGAAATTTCGGCAGGTGCTTACGCCCAGTATATGCTTAATGAAGAGACTGATTTGATGTTCGGCTCTAATTATAGGGTAGATGATTCTGCTATTGCATTTTTTGGATTACACCTCAAAAATATGGTGTTCGGATTGAGTTATGATTTTAATACTTCGAGCTTAAACCGAATTACCGGAAGTAAAGGAGGGTTGGAGCTGTCGGTCTCCTTTACCGGCAGAAAAGGAATATTTGGGCCGAACTTCTTTTGCCCACGATTATAGTTGAACTAATATGAATTCATTACCCATTAATGAAACACTGATGAAAACAAAGATACTTCTGATCCTCTGTTTATTTGCCTCCGCGGCTCACGCGCAATTTGTAACCAATAACAAAAGAGTGGCTGACGTATATTTTCAAAATAAGGAATATTATGCCGCATCTGAATACTATAAAAAAGCATTGCAGATTGAAGCGGATACTTCGGGCTCTATAGTTCCGTATGGTTTCAAAAACAAAATAAAAGAAGAAAGTCCAAAAAGAGAAGAATACGAATACTGTGTATTTCAGCTTGGGGAATCTTCCAGGAAATATAAGAACTTTAATGATGCCGAGAAATGGTATGAGGTGTCAAGGGATTTCACCAACCCTAAATATATTTTAAGTGCTTTTTGGTATGCGGAAAGTTTAAGGGCAAATCAAAAATTTAAAGAAGCCATTAGGGCTTTCAATGTCTTTCTGGATAAGTATAATGTTAAAGATAGTTATTCGGCTAAAGCGGTAGAGGAAATTGCTTCTTGTCGATTTGCATTGAGCGAGTTGCGCTATCCAAGAATGTTTAGCGTAAACAAACTGAAGAATGAAATTAATGATAAAGGGTCAAATTATACACCAACGATAAAAGGAGGTAATTTCTACTTTACTTCATCACGGCCATTGCATGTTGGTGGTAAAAAAGAAGTATTAAGTGACCAGAATGCAAAAGTTACCAGAAAAGAAAGCCCATATTTAAATGCTATTTATATTACTTCGGGGAACCCGCTTAAAGAAGATGTAACCATCCGAAAAGCTACTGTTGAAGGAAAAGAAAAGGAGTCGGCCGCACCCGCATTTCATCCAAATGGAAAAATTGCTTTTATAACCAGCTGGACTGGTCAGGGCAATAAAAAAATATACCAGCTGAATGCGATGACGGGCACTTCAAAAGATTGGTCTGCACCTGTAGAGCTGGGAAGCCAGATCAATGTAAAAGGTTTCAATGCAATGCAACCCTTTGTGACTAAGGATGGAAAGTATTTAATTTTTGCATCTGACAGACCTGGAGGGGCTGGTAAATATGACCTCTGGTATGCTGCAATTCATATTGACGGCGTCTTAGGTACTGCAGTCAATATGGGTAGTGTGATCAATACTCCAGAAGATGAAGAGGCACCTTACTATAACGCTGCCACCAAAAGATTGCTTTTTAGTAGTAATGGAAAAGTGGGTATGGGTGGTTTTGATTTCTTTGAAAGTGTAGGTGACTTTGGTCAGTGGTCTGAACCACAAAATCTAGGTTATCCATTTAATTCATCAAAAGATGATCTTTATTTTACGCCGGTTACAGATAATGATTCAGAGGGATATATTAGCTCAGACAGGGAGTCTGTTTGTTGTCTGGAGGTTTTTCATATCAGAAGGGAGTTCCTTTTTATTAAGGGGACAGTCCTTGACTGCAATACACTAAAGCCTTTAAGTGGAGCTGTAATTACGCTTGCGGATTCGGTACAACAATTTAAATTTACCACAGATGATTTGGGCAGGTATACTTTTAAAGTGAACTCAAACAGATACTTTAAGTTAACTGCTGAAAAGGATAAATACTTTAGTAAAACGCTTACTTTTAATCACGGACAAATGGCACAAAGGGATACCTTGTTTAGTCCGGAACTGTGTCTGACTCCTTTTGAAATAGATAAGCCAATTGTACTTAAGGATGTATTGTATGAATTTAATAAAGCTGAATTAACACCCGACTCTAAGGAGAAACTAGATCATCTTTATACCATTATGGTTGATAATCCTACGATTGAGATCGAGCTGAGCTCGCATACAGATAGTAAGGGTAGTGATGCTTATAATCTGGACCTTTCTGAGAGAAGGGCTAAATCCTGCGTTGATTACCTAATTGAAAAAGGTATTGCTACAAATAGAATGACCAGTAAAGGTTATGGTGAAACCAGACCTGTTGCACCAAATGAACTGCCTAATGGAGCAGACAATCCTGATGGAAGGGCATTGAACAGAAGAACAGAATTTAAGGTTACCAAAAAATAAATAAGATTGATTCTCGGCTAAACCCCGTATAGGCTTTTCTTTAGAGTTTATATGGGGTTTTTGCTATACGACTCATTTTCCGCTATATGTTAAAAATATTTATGCTATAATTACATTAAAAACATATTTGTTATTCAATTTTAAGATAAATTTTGCTTATTATAAGCATGCAAAATGAAATCTTTAATTAAATAGTTAATTATGCATGCTGAAAGACAAATTAAATTAATCGCCGATACTTTGCTTCCTGGGTTTATTCCAAAAGACCCCAGCGAAAACGAATTGACTTTTCATTTTACAATCCCTCCTAATAAAAGCTATAAGGTAAATTATAAAAAAAGCATCAAAAATGAATGGATATTCATCAGTTTTGAACCTGTGGAAAGCTAAAAACTGAGTAAAAATTTACCCTTTTTACTTTAGATAATCCCCGTTTTTCTTAATCCTTTGAAAGCTGTTTTTCTTGTCTTTTCTGAAAAAAATAGACCGTCGTGAACGAAAACATCACTGTTTGCTTTTTAAAGTACTTTTAAGAAGCCATCGTCATTTTTTGGTGTTTTGTCGCAGGCAAAATAATAATCAGGTATGGTAATTGTTTAATTCACAGTACATCTATCTACTGTTGAAATTGGAAAAGAGAATAAGAAAAAGTATTTCCCTCGTTGAAAAATCGCGACTGGAAAATCTTAAAGGATATCAAATACTTTGCACAAAAACATCAAGGTTTTTTGATGAATTATCTGCGTTTACAGCAAGTTTGTTCAATACTCAGATTGCGGTTATCAATTTTGTTGATCATCATCATTTCTGGACCAAAAAAGCACTGTCATCAAAGAGACTTTCGAACTTGCAGCTTGAAACAAGTGTTTGTTCCCTGGCTATTGCAAATGAAATTGCAGATGCTTTTGAAGGACTTTCGGTAGCACCTTCACTTATCACAAATGCTTTAATCGCTGCTGAATTTGGAATGAGGTTTTATGCCGCCACGCCTATTGTTACAGATGAGGGAATCCGGATCGGATCTGTTTGTATTATCGATAAAGTTAAGCGCGAATTCCTTCCTCAGGAAAAAGAAAAGCTGGAGTGGGTAGCAGAAATGGTAAACAGGGAAATGAATAAAAAAAGAGCACAAAGGGCGTTTGCCTAGTCAATATATTTTAGATAATGGCTTCATTTAGCGGAGGATAATTAATATATTTAGAATATTAATTACTTATCCAAAGTTCATTCCATGAGAAGAAGTATTTTATATTTATGCCTGTTAAGTACAGGGATTTCGGGAGGAGCGATCGCCCAGGAAAAAAAAATAGATCCCCCTACACTTACCGAGGTTTGGAAACCCAGTCCTAAGTTGATAACACCCGGTTTAACGGATTCCGGGGCCCCATCAGACGCTATTGTCCTATTTGACGGTAAAGATGCTTCAGCATTTATTGGAAGTGATGGTAAACCTGTAAAATGGAAAATTGCTGATGGAAGTATGACCGTAGAAAAAGGTACAGGTATGATCACCAGTAAGTTGGCATTTGGAGATTGTCAGTTACATATCGAATGGAGAGCCCCCAAAGTTGTTAAAGGAAATGGGCAGGGAAGAGGAAATAGTGGGATATTCTTAATGGGTAAATATGAGCTACAAGTGCTGGACTCTTATGAGAATATAACATACTCTAATGGTCAGGCTGGCAGTATCTATAAACAATTAATTCCTCTGGCAAATGCTTCACGTAAACCGGGAGAATGGCAAAGTTATGATGTGATCTTTATGGCACCCAGGTTTAATGAAGACGGGTCTGTAAAAATCCCAGCCAATATAACCGTTATTCACAATGGAGTATTGGTTCAGAACCATGCAATAATTGCCGGGACTACACAATACATTGGTGCCCCGTCTTATGAAAAACATGGAGATAAGGAGCCTTTAAGCTTGCAGGACCATGGAGACTTAGTCAGCTATCGTAACATATGGATTCGAAACTTATAGTGTTTGTGTGATTATTTTTTTTCATAATTGTTAATTTAATTCACGGAATATCAATAATAATTATTACAGTTGAATTGCTGGTAATTAATAATTAGGTATTCTGTAATTAAATGTTAATATTTTGAAAGAATTATCATTTTTTTGTGCTAAACAATTTGCTGCTCTTTTTTTTGTAATTGTGCTGAGCCAATCCGCGTTTGCCCAAACGTGGATGAAAGGGTATAACTTTAGGAAGACAATCACTGTTGATAAATCTAAAGTTTCTGGTGCTTCAAATCTGCTCAATTTTAACTTATTGATTGAACTGCAGTCAGTAGAGTTGAGTGATCTGCCCGGTTGCAACCGAGCGCAGCATAATGCATTGCCGATTTCGTTTGCTTTGAAAAGTAAACCTGATGTGCCCATTGGTTTTCAGATCGATAGTTATGATCCTGTTACAGGCCGACTTATTTGCTGGGTACAAATTGCTGAACTCATTACAGCGGGTAGGCCAGGCTTCAATGAAATCTATTTTTACTATGGAGGAAATGAGGCTGAGGGATATTCATCTGAAGAAACTAGTGCGATCTGGACAATGGGGTACCAGCGCGTCTGGCACATGGGGTTTGATGCTGAACCTGCTGTAAGTTTTAATGCTGTCCCTGGTTTAGGAAGTAATGCAATTGGTGTCTTCGGCATGAACGCTGCAAGTTTTACTAATGGGATAATAGGAGCAGCAACAAGTTTTAATGGCGTAAGTGATGCGATGCATTCAACCCCGGATACGAATAGAAATTTCTGTATAAGTGGCTGGATAAAGCTCAGGCAGCTTGGTACGGAACAGATGATTTTCGCTAATGATAGCGCCGGAAACGGCTGCCTGCTTAAGATTAATGCCCAGGGAAAAATAGTTTTTGATGTCATTATATTGGGGACAGTAAGTAGCCATGTCACGGTTGAAGCTTTACCCGTTGATACCTGGGTTTTTCTAACAGCTAGCCTTAACGGAAGGCTAAAGCGGATTTTATTAAATGGCTTGTACAAGGGAGGAGGTTTTGCTCCAGTTCCGGGCAGACATAACGAAGGGTCAATAATTATTGGCAGAAGTAAACAAAATGACCGTTATTTTAACGGAGTAATTGATGAGTTGAGAGTTGGAAATGTGGAGAGGTCTATAGACTGGATATTGACAGAATATAAAAATCAGCTAAACCCTGTAAGTTTTGTTACTATTTCTACTCAGGAGATTAATCCGGAACAACACTCAGATGTGAACAGGTTTACCGGGGCTAATGGCACAAGTAGCTGGAATGATGAAGCAAACTGGAGTTTTGGACGCGTACCTGGAAGTTACACTAATGTCGTTGTTACACAAGGAAGAGAGGTGCAAATAGATCCGGGTAATTCTATTTCGGTAAATAGTCTGGGTTTAGAAACGGGAGCCCGACTTGTTTTAGCAGCTGATCTGAACGTGAATTGTAAAGCACAATTTGATATTTCTTCATCTGTGATATTGAAAGAACGGGTGAGACTAACGTTTAAAAATGACGTGATTAACAATGGGGAAATTAGTTTAGATCAGCATTTAGGAACGTTGGTTTTTAATGGCGGAGCCTCTTTGCAGAGTTTTTCGGGATCCGGTACAACCACAGTTTCTCATTTGGAAGTCAATCAAGCCATACCCCTGAGTACCATTTTGCTGAATGCAAAAATCAATGTCAGTACACAATTGAGCCTTTTAAAGGGTATACTCAATGCAAACGATCAACTTACTTTACTGGCAAACAGATATAAAAGTTATGGAACAATAGCACCTGTTGGAAATATTTATCAGACCGGCATTGTTGGAAATGTTAACGTACAACAGTTTATTGACGGTAGTTTTTCCAACCCTTCCACGGCAAGAGGCTGGCGCTTACTGAGCTCACCTGTTTTTCAATCCCCGGGTAGTATTCGGGAGTATAATTTTAATGCCGTCCAACAAAGTATTTTTGTTACAGGGCCTGGTGGAATTGTGAATGGATTCGATGTCTCACCAAACAATAACCCAACAATTTATACGCATAATCAAGCATTGCCGGGTACGCTTTCGCAGAAATATACAGGTATAGCTAACATGAGCGCAAGTGTAACATTAGGAAAGGGATTCTATGTATTTTCAAGGGGGAGCCGCTCAGATCCGAATGCCTTCGAACAACAGATACAACGCCCTCCGTTTTCAAATCCGCAAGCCTACACGATCACTGCTAAGGGGAAACTGTTTGTGGGGGAACTTAAAATAGATCTTTTTAATAGAAATGCAGGGAAAGAGGGGGATGGTTACAATTTGTTGGGAAACCCTTATGCTTCGCCGATAACATGGGGTAAAGTACAGAAAGTAAATATATTGCCCTTTGTTTGGGTATTTGACCCTAAGAATAATGCTTATCTGGTAACCGATGATCAAGCACATGTCATTCATTCTGGAGAAGGATTTTTTGTTAAAGTAAGTACAGGACATAGTACTGGAGAGGTCACATTTACAGAAGCATCAAAGTACTCCGCTGCACCTGTTTTAACATCTGCTAAATTTGCATCCGTTGATACAAAAAAGGGGGTAAATACAGATCATATACAAACAGAACTTCGGATAAGCTTATCGAAAGAAGACTTATCGGATGAATACGTATTGATCATGAAGAGCGGTGGTCATGATGAAATTACGGACGCTGATGCGCCTAAAATTGGGGAGGGCTATGTAAGTATTTCTGGTTTAACCTCCAACGATAGCAAGCTGGCTATTGATGAGCGGGGAGTGAATACAGCTAGCAGAACAATTCAATTGTTTGTGAAGGACTGGGATAGTGGTACCTATGAATTAAGTCTGATAGGTAAAATCAAAAATAAAGAACAGGTTATTCTTGTGGACCATTACCTGAATAAACAAATCACGGTTAAAGAAGGGAAGCAGCAATATCTGTTTGATATAGATGCGGAGAACAGTGATACCCATGGCAGAAAACGTTTTTCATTGCTAATTCAACCTTTCGAAACTATGAACCCGGGATATGAGGAGCAGGATAACAGCCTCTTGTTATACCCTAATCCGATAAGTGATATGATTTACATCAAGTCTGGAAGTCAAAGCTGGAGAAATCTGAAGATCCTGATCAGAACAATAACAGGTCAGGTGGTTTGGACTGGTGATTTGCCTTTACTTGAACCAGGTATGCCAGTTCAACTACCGGCTAATCATTTCATGAAAGGGCTTTACATACTGCAACTGATTGATACAAAAAGAAACAGAACTATCGCAACCTTTAAAATGCTTAAAAACTAATCTGTATGAAATATTTATTTATCTCCATCTTTATGTTTGGTAATTTGCTGGCAATAGGTCAGCAAATTGATGATCCCGGTTTCCCCGGAGGAGATCCTGATGTCCCGGTTGATGGGGGGCTCGTGGTGCTTCTCGGTGCTGCTGCAGTATATGGATTAAGAAAAATTAATCTTAAACAGTAATACCTTCTTTTCTTAAAATATAATTGTAAATCCCCTGAATTGGCTTTTGAAGAATCTGACCCAATTTAACCTGGTTGTTTAAACAAACTTCTCTCAGGATGTCCTGATAATAAAAAGCTATTGAGCCTACAAAGTGACAATCAAGCGATTTGTAATTGCTATAGTCCTTGATATTGCTGTCTACAAATTCCTGAAAACCTTTGCGCAATATGTCTAGAATAAATGGATGGTCCTGATGGTTTACCATGAAACGACTTATCGAAGCCAGATAGGTATTTGGAGAAGCTTTTTGATAGACATTAGTGATTACAGTCTCTTTATCGATCTGAAATTCTTTCCCAAATTCCACACTCAGTTCGGCAGGCATCTGATTATATAAATAAGCAGTAATTAGTTTACGTCCAAACCAGGTGCCTGAGCCCTCATCACCCAGTACATAACCCAATCCATGTATGCCGTGATGTAGGTTTTGTCCATCGAAGTAGGATATGTTAGATCCGGTACCTAAAATACAGGTTAGCCCTGGTTTATCACCACAGGTAGCATATGCAGAGCCCATAAGGTCATGTTCTACGGCTACATAAGCATTGGTGAAAAAAGAAGAGATCCCATTTGATATGACCTCTACCTTATCAGGTGAAGAACAGCCTGCTCCAAAGAAATAAACTTCCTTAACCTTACTCGCATACTGTGCAATTTCCTTCTTCTTAGAAAAAAGCTTGAAAATGTCGTGTGCATTAAGGAAATAAGGGTTTATCCCCTGTGTACTGAAGTTGATTTGTTCATTTGGGCTGTAACCCATCCAATCAGTTTTTGTTGAACCACTGTCTGCTACTAGAATCATTCGCTAAAAATAGTAATCTTATTGAATATTTAATGTACCACTGATTTCTTTTAGGCTAATTTCTGTAAGTTTTGCCTGATATTGTACTTCCAGATAACGAGTTATGGCATCAATCGAGTTTTTTTGAGCCTCTCTGAGCTCCAGTGGAGAGATACTGCCTAGTCTGTATTTTTCAAGAGTAATATCAAGGTTTTGCCTCGCAATTTCCACATTGCTCTTTTCTATTTTCAGCAAATCAAGGTTCGTGCTATAGTTTTGATAAGTCGACAACAGTTGTGCATTGATATCCTGCTTTATCTTTTCGAAAGACAGTGCTGAGGAGTTGATACCTATCTTAGCATTTCGCTCATTTTGACGTTGTAAAAAGCCGTTGAAAATATTTAAACTGGCCGTAACCCCATAGGTAAAGCCATTGGAACGGGTTTGTGTATTGAAACCAGTAGGACTTGCACTTTTCTGAAATTCATAGCCACTGTTTACTGCCACTACAGGATACCGCTGTCCCTTAATCTGTTTCAGGTTCAGTTCTGCTATTTTTTTATTAATGAAAGCATTTTGCAAATCAGGATTTAACTGCGCCATTTGTCCCGACAAAGTTGTATAATCCAATGCAGCATCAATAGCAATTTCATGATCTACTTTAAAATCAAGATTCAGGTCTCTGGCCATGACCTGGTTCAAAGCCGTTTTAGCTGTTTTAAGTAGATTAATCTCCTGTAAATATGCTGATGTATCCGTGTTGTAGTCCACTTTTGCTGCCAGCACATCAAGTTTAGAGCCTCTGCCAATTGTTAATTTGTTATTTGCAATTTTTAACCTCAATTGCGAAATGTCTAATACACTGTCTCTGGCAATTACCAGTTGCTGTTCTTTTAATACGGTATAATAGGCATTGATTACATCACTAACTGTTGTGAGTATTGTTGCTTTTGCATTGACTTCTCCTAACTTTTGGAGTTCTTTAAGTTTTTCATAATTTGTGAACATCTGCAAGCCATCAAATATTGTCCAGCCCAATGCTGCACCGTAATTCATACTTGTATTTCTTACGCCATCCAGTGTTTGCTGATTTCCGTTACTTTGTGTACGTGTAATATTTTGTCTGCTACCACCATCTGAAAAACTGGCGTCTAGTTTAGGTAGCATGCCAGCGTTACCTACATTCACGTTGTTTTTAGCTATCTGGATGTCGTTGTTTACCAGTTTAATATCGTAGTTGTTTTTTAACGCTACACTGATTGCTTCTTCCAGACTAAGTCTTTGTTGTGCAAAACCCAGTTGAGTGCTCCATATTAAAACCGTCATCAGGCAAAATACAGTGCCACGTTTCCCAGGCATATAATTAAGCTTTTTCATGTTCCAAAGCTGCTTTTAATGATTCTTCTAATTCTGTGTTTGCTTTATGTTCTTTTGACCAGTAGGAATAAATTGCAGGGATAACGAATAGTGTTAATATCAATGCAAATGTTGTTCCTCCTACAATTACGATTCCCATTCCCATCCGGCTTTTAGCAGCTGCACCTAATGCCATGGCAATAGGGACGGCGCCAATGGCGATAGCAAGACTTGTCATCAGGATCGGTCTTAACCTGGATACTGAAGCCTCCCGAATGGCATCATGAACACTTTTTCCCTGTTCCTTCAGCTGGTTCGCAAATTCAACAATCAGAATACCATTTTTAGTTACCAAACCAATTAGCATGATGGTCCCGATCTGACTAAATATATTCCAGCTCTGTCCAAATAACCACAAGGATAAAAATGCCCCTGCAACAGCCATAGGGACGGTTAAGATAATAATAATAGGATCTATGAAACTTTCAAACTGTGCAGAAAGGATTAAATAAACCAATAGCAATGCAAGTCCAAATGCAAAAAGTGTATTGGATGAACTTTCCTTAAAATCCCTTGATTCCCCGCCCAGATCGGTAGAAAATGACTCGTCCAATACTTTTTCCGAAATCCTGTCCATTGCCTCAATACCTTCACCAATACTTTTTCCTGGAGCTAAACCAGCCGAAACTGTAGCAGCCGTAAAGCGGTTGTTGCGGTATAATTGTGGAGGACTGCTTTCTTCTCTGGCCGTAACCAGGTTGTCCAGTTGTATCAGCTCATTTTTGTCATTCCTCACATACACTGAACTTAAATCTAAAGGATCTTTACGGTCGCCAACCTCAAACTGTCCGATAACCTGGTACTGCTTTCCGTTCATGAAAAAATAGGAGAAACGTTGACCGCTTAATCCCAATTGCAAGGCCGTACCAATATCCGAAACTGATACGCCAAGGTTTTTAGCTTTATCCCGGTCAATGGTCAGGTCGATCTCTGGTTTGTTGAACTTTAAATTTACATCAGAAGTCGTAAAAGTCGGATCTTTGGAAACCTCGTCCATGAATAAAGGAATCTTTTCTCTTAGTTTTTCAAAATTCTGTGCCTGGATGATATAATTAACTGGTAAGCCTCCGCGCCTTCCTACAGAGATGGTAGGTTGCTGGATTACTGTTACTTTTCCTTCTGTGTACTTTCTGGTGATTTTAGTCAGTTTGGCAGCAACTTCTGCCTGTGTTTTATCTCTGTCGCCCGGGTCAGTTAAGCCCATCCTAACAAAACCACTATTTGTAGACCCACCTCCAAAACCCGGAGAGGTAATCGTAATATTCACCTTCTTTTCCGGAATCGAATCACTAACCATTTGTTGCACCTTCATCATAAACCTATCGGTATAAGCAAAAGAAGATCCCTCAGGGGTAGTCAGGTTCATATTGATAGCGCTACGGTCGTCATAAGGAGCCGTTTCCTTTGGAAGGATTTTCCAGAATAATACAATCAAACCAACACATACTGCTATAATCGGAATAGCCAACCATTTTCTATCCAGGAATTTGTTTAATTTTTCAGCATACCCCTCATTTAGCTTAATGAAATAAGGTTCTGTTACTTCATAGAACCTTGATTTCTTATGGCCTGTTTTTTTCATCAGGTAAGCATTTAACATGGGGGTTAAGGTAAGCGAGACAAAAGCGGATATCAATACTGCTGCGCCAATTACCACTCCAAATTCCCGGAATAACCGACCTACAAATCCTTGTAAAAATATAACTGGTAAAAACACCGCTGCAAGGGTAACAGAAATAGATATTACGGCAAAGAATATTTCGTTCGATCCTTTAATCGCTGCTTCAAAAGGAGAGTAGCCCTCTTCTACTTTTTTAAATATATTTTCGGTCACTACAATCCCATCATCCACAACTAAACCCGTCGCCAGTACTATGGCCAGTAAGGATAGGACATTAATGGAAAATCCAAAAATATACATAATGAAAAAGGTGAAAATCAACGATACCGGAATATCGATAAGCGGTCTGATGGCAATCGCCCAATCTCTAAAAAACAAGTAAATAATTATAATTACCAGAATTAACGACAAGATGATGGTTTCTGCTACCTCTGTTACCGATGCTTTGATAAATTTAGTGGTATCTAAAGATATGTTGAGTTTAATGTCTTGGGGTACATCTTTTTGCAGTTGTGCGAAACGCTTGTCAAATTCTTTGGAGATATCAAGGTAATTTGCCCCAGGCTGTGGGATAAGCCCTACGGCAACCATCGGTTTACCTGATTCCCTTAAAACAGTCTCCTCATTTTCAGAACCAAGTTCCACAAAACCAACATCTTTTAATTTCACCACATTGTCTGTGTCATTTTTAAGAATCAGGTTGTTAAACTCATCAACATCTGTCAGTTTTCCAAGTGTTTTTACAATGAGTTCCGTGTTTTCGCCTGTGATTTTTCCCGAAGGTAGCTCCACGTTTTCTTTGTCCAGCGCTGCTACGATATCCTGGGATGTCAATCCATAGGCTGCCAGTTTATCCGGAGCAATTCGAATACGCATGGCGTATTTTCTTTGTCCCATAATCTGTATGCTACTCACACCAGTAATGGTTTGTAAACGATCAGCAATTACGTTCTCTGCATAATCACTCAGTTCCATTACATTGCGTTTATCGCTTTGTATGGTCATGGTAATTACTGCATCCGAATTGGCATCGGCTTTACTTACTACAGGGTTCCCGTCAATATCTTTGGGTAATCTTCTGGCAGCTTCGGAAACCTTATCTCTTACGTCATTGGCCGCATCGTCAATGTTTTTGTTCAGGTTAAATTCGATGGTGATGTTGCTGCTACCCTGGTTGCTGGATGAAGAAATGTTCCGGATCCCGTCGATGCCATTAATGGATTTCTCCAATGGTTCAGTAATCTGCGATTCAATGATGTCAGAGTTTGCCCCCGGATAAGATGTACGTACGTTAATTACTGTAGGGTCGATGTTTGGGTATTCCCTTACACCCAGGAAGTTATAGCCGATGACGCCAAACAAAAGGATCATCAGGTTCATTACAATGGCCAGTACGGGCCGCTTTATACTGGTGGTTGAAATACTCATATTTTAGATTTATGATTAACCACTGTTACGTTTACAGGAGTATCAGGTTTTAAGGCCATTGCACCAGTCGTAAGCACGGTATCACCAATATTTAGACCAGATGTAATCAGTATTTGTGTTGAGGTACGGGTACCTGCTTCAACATTTACCTGTTGCGCTTTACCATCTTTACTAATGTAAACTGTTTTGCCTTTTAATACCGGTATAATGGCTTCATTTGGGATCAGTAATGCATTTTTTATGGTGCTTAGTGATAGGTTTATCTTAGCAAAAGAACCCGGTAACAACTCATTATTGGCATTCGGTGCAAGCGCTTTGATTTGTAATGTGCGGGTCTGCGTATTGATCCCCGGTTCAATAGCGAAAACTTTACCGGTAAACTTCTTATTAAAACCATCAGTTGTAAAAGTCACTTCTGAATCCGGTTTTATCTGTCCGATATATTTCTCAGGGATTGAAAAGCTAACTTTTAAAGGGTCTATACTAGACAGATTCGCAATGGGTGTTGCCGGAGTTAAATAACCGCCTACAGACACAGATCGAAGTCCGATTTTTCCACTAAATGGCGCATATATTGCTGTTTTGGCAAGTTGCGCCCGAATCAATTGAGTTTGTGCTTTTAAGGATTGAAGGTCGGCCAGTGAAGTGTCGTATTCTTCCTGACTGATTGCTCCTTTTTCCAGCAATTGTTTGGAGCGGTTTTCGTTGGTGGCCGATAAACGTTGTTTAGTTAGCGCTTCCTGTAACTGGGCTTGTATGTCGCGATCGTTAATCTTCACCAGGAGACTGCCTTTGCTGACATGAGCACCTTCTTTGAAATTGATGCTGGTAATCAGGCCAGAGACTTCACTGCGTAATTCAACAGATTCGTTGGCTTCAAGGGTCCCGGTTACTTCCAGGTCATTGGTGAAGTCGCCTGCTGTTACTACAATGCCTTCAACCTGTAGTCCTTTTGTGGCGCCAGTTTTACCTTTGCCTCCCATACTGGCTCCTTCTGCTGCAATTTTTTTATTTGCATCGATCCTGTAGTAGATTAAATAAGCTACCCCTAAAACAATAAGGGTGTAAATGATGTACTTTACTTTCATTTGTGGTTCTTTTTTCTGCAATTCGAGTTCCTGCGATTGCAAATTTATGTATTGGTATTTCCGTACGCTATGATAACGTTTTGATAACACTTTTGATTGGGTTAACATACAAAAATATTTAAAATGACAAGAATAGCTTGTATTAAGTGTGTTACAGCATGTAGAACTTATACGTTTATGGCTGCCTGCATGGCGTATGCCATAAACCGGCTTGCTTTAAGTATCAAATTTTTCTAAGTTTGGCGCAGCTTAACAACAATTATTCATATGAATCACTAAAGGATCCATCTGAGCAAAAAAGATAAAAAAATAACAGATGAACAAACCATTAATTGCATTAGTAATATTGCTCGCAGTAGGTATGACAGCCAAATCACAAGTAAAAATAGGGTTCGAGGTTAGCTTTATAGAACCCCAGGCGCATTATGCCGAAGTAGAAATGACCATTTCAGGTTTAGTTAAAGATTATGTAGATGTAAAAATGCCTGTTTGGGCGCCTGGTTCTTACCTGGTACGTGAATTCTCCAAAAGTGTAGAGGGCTTTGGTGCTACAGCAAGCGGAAAAGTGCTGAAACATGAGAAAGTAAGGAAAAATGCCTGGAGGGTTTACACAAAAAGAGCCAATGCTGTAAAGATTAAATATAGGGTATATGCATTCGAGGTTTCAGTACGTACCTCATTTATTGATGATACACATGCCTTCCTTTCGAGTACTGGTGTGTTTATGCATCCTGATGGTATGCTGAATACCCCGAGCACCGTAAAAATTATTCCTTTTAATGGCTGGACTAAAGTGTCGACAGGATTAGAGCCTGTTGCAGGGAAAGCATTTACATATACTGCATCGGATTTTGATGTGTTGTATGATAGCCCGATAGAGGTGGGGAACCAGGACATATTTGAGTTTATGGCCTCGGGTGTGAGACATGAGGTAGCGATGTATGGCGGTGGTAACTATGATAAGGAAAAACTTAAGGTTGATATGGCCAAAATTGTAGAAGAAGGAACTGCAATTTATGGAGAGAACCCAAATAAACATTATACCTTTATTGTACATAACTTCGCAAATGGCAGTGGCGGATTAGAGCATTTAAATTCTACCGTTTTAGGTGCAAGTAGAAATGCCTATTCAAACAGAGAAGGTTACAATGGTTTCTTAAACCTGGTTGCACATGAATACTATCACCTTTGGAATGTGAAAAGAATGCGCCCGATAGCTTTAGGCCCATTCGATTATGACAATGAGAATTATACAACGAGTTTATGGGTAGCAGAAGGTTTTACCGCTTATTACGAAAACAAGTTGATGCTTCGCGCAGGTTTTATCACAGAGAAAGAATTTGTTGATCAGTTGGTTACTGCAGTAAGTAATGTTTCTAATATTCCGGGGGCACAGGTGCAATCTGTTGCCGAAGCGAGCTTTGATGCATGGATTAAATTGTACAGGCCTAATGAAAACTCAAACAATACTACTGTTTCTTATTATGCCAAAGGTGAAGTGGTAGGTATATTGATGGATATTGCGATTGCTCAGGCGACTAAAGGGACTAAAAGTCTGGATGACGTAATGAAAGCGATGTACTGGCAGAATAAAGCTCAGAAAAGAGGTTATACTGATGCTGAGTTTAAAGCAATGGTTGAAAAGATCAGTGGTCAGGATTTTACGGATTTCTGGGCTAAATATGTAAATGGTACAACCTTACCTGAGTATGCTAAATACTTTGGCTACGCCGGTATAAAAGTAACTAATGAACTTGAAGGGAAAACCAGTCCTTATTTAGGTGTTACTTCTAAGAAAATTGAAGGAAGAATGTTCATTTCAGCAGTTTTACGTAATTCAGCAGCCTGGGTTGATGGTTTAAATGTTAACGATGAGCTGATCAGTATTGATGGTACACCTATCGAGGCTGCGGTTGAGCGTATGCCGGCCATCAGCAATAAAAAGGTTGGTGACGTAGTGGTGATTAAAGTTGCCAGAGATGGTGAATTAAAAGACATTAAAGTTACGCTTAAAAATTACCACGGTATTAAACTGGTAGGAGAGATTGATGCGGAGGCTAGTGAATTACAAAAGAAAGTGAGAAAACAATGGATGTAAAAATAACCATTCTCTTCATCGCGGGAACCTTTTGTCCAGAAGAAGGACAAATTGCGAAGCAATCTTGAAGGCAAAGAAAATAGAAACTACTGAAAAAATTTTCCTATGCTCTTCAGAGAAGGTAATTTTTATGGTTAAGCCAGGAGCTAAAAAAAGGCGGCATTTGTAAAAATGCCGCCTTTTTTTGTGTTGTTAAAGAAGTTTAGAAAGTGAAACGTACACCTAAACCTATATCACCACCCCAGAAACCTGTGTCAGGAGTTAATTCTAAAGCTGGCATCCAATCCAATGATAAGTTGATTGGAGCACCATTAAATTTATAGTCAAGGCCTAAAATACCGTTAGCAGCTAGATAGACATCTCCATCAAAACCTTTAACTTTATAAGAACCAACTGATCCACCACCACCATAAAACCAGTTTAAACCTTCAGCGCCACCAATTGGATTATAAACCTCATATAAAGCTGTAATTTTCGCATATGTAGCACCATGGTTGCTTCTGAAGTTACCAATTAACTCAAGCATCGCACCTTTGTTTAATTGTGTTTTAAAACTCACTCCATTGGCAGCTCCAAAACGACCACCAATAGCATTCTTGTAGTCTTGAGCATTTGCATTAGTAGCACTCATCGTGAAAAGGGCAGTAACGGCAATTAAAGTAAAAAGTAATTTTTTCATAATCATAATATGTTTATTTAATTTTCTAATCGGGAATCTCTTATCAACTATTGTGCCGGAATAATGACAAAGGCATGGCAATAGTTGTTACGGCTGGTTTGATTTAAAATTTGGTAACTTTGACATTGGAAAAACTTGATAATGGTTGACTACAGTAATTTTTCTGATCAGGAACTAACCGCCCTACTTAGGGAGCGTGACCAGCTGGCGTTTACTGAAGTGTATAGAAGATACTGGCACCCGCTTTATCTCCATGCCTACAAGATGCTAAGTGATGAAGATCAGGCGAAAGATGTAATTCAGGAGCTCTTTATTGCCTTTTGGTCAAAAAACTCCACTATGCACATCAGTACGAGCTTAAAATCATACTTGTACGTGATGGCAAGAAACAGGGTAATTAATTATATCAGAAAAAATAGAATCAATGATGATTTTATAGTCATGCTTGCTGAAGCAATGCCGGAAGCTGACGAACGACTTATTAAGCAAATCGATGATAGAAATTTAATTGCTTTAATTGATGAGGAGATTAACTTGTTACCACCAAGGATGAAACAGGTTTTTGAAATGAGCAGGAAGGATTTTCTGACTAACAAAGAAATTGCTGCCCTCTTAGGTACAACAGAAGAAACCGTTAAGAAGCAAATATCGAACTCCATAAAAACCATTAAAATCAAGTTGGATAAATATGCCGGGGCTTCTGTTATTCTTTTGGAAATCATGCGGTACAGGCATTAAAAAGATTATCGTATAATTCGTGCATTAGAAAATGATTTTTATTTTAATATAGAATACCACCTGCATAGGTTGAGAAGTGTCCTTATTATAATCAAAGGATAATGACGAATTCAAAACACAAAGCAGAAGAGTTAATTGACAAGTACCTGTCGGGAGATTGTAGTCCCGAAGAATGTCGTCTTGTTGAAAATATTTATCAGAAAACCGCATTAAAGAGGTCTTTTGAAGATAAATCTATTGATTTCAGTTCGATTGCTCAGGAAAGTTGGAAACAAATTCATGCTTCAATTAATAAGAAATCAGCGGGTATTTATACGTTATGGCGATGGTTCGCTGTCGCTGCTGCTGTCATAGTTATAGTGGGTGCCGGTCTTTGGTTCTATGTATCACAACCGTATGTTATAAGTAATAACCCTCAGGTCATCGCTAAAAATGATATCCCACCAGGTGGAAATGCCGCAATTTTAACATTGGCAAATGGAAAAAAGATCCAGTTAAGTAATGATAAAACCGGACTTGTAATAGATGCTTCAAAGCTTAGTTATAATGATGGCTCGAGCGTTGAAACGCAATCAGATCAGGGGATGGAAGGCGGAACGATCTCAACTCCAAGAGGTGGACAATATCAGGTTAAACTTCCTGATGGTACAAACGTCTGGCTCAACTCGGCCAGTAAGCTTAGTTTTTCTTCGATGTCCGCCAATTCATCTGTTAGAAATATTGCACTTGAAGGTGAAGCATATTTTGAGGTGGCAAAGGTGATGACCATGCATGGAGCTGTAAAGAGCAGAATGGCATTTGTTGTAAAAACCCCGGGGCAGGAAGTTCATGTTTTAGGTACGCATTTTAACATCAATAGTTATAGAGATAAAGGTGCGACGATTACCACTCTAATTGAAGGTGCAATACGTGTAACCAGGCAAGAAAATAAAGCCGAAAATATCCTGAAACCAGGAGAGCAATCTATATTAACTGCCGACAATGAATTGAAAGTTACACCGGCAAATATCAAAGATGCCCTGGCCTGGAAAAATGGTTATTTCAGGTTCAATAGTGAGCGGATAGACCAGGTTATGATACAATTGAGCAGATGGTATGATATTGAAGTGAGTTATGAAGGTGAAATGTCTGATGAAAAATTCAGTGGAAATATATCCAGATATAAGAATATTAGCGAAGTATTAACAATGCTGAGTTATTCCAATGCAGTTAAATTTAAAATCGAAGGGAGGAGGGTGACTGTGATGAAGTAAATGCTACTTAAAATTCATAAAAATACCAGTCCGAATGCAATCGAACTGGTATAAGTACGGATGAAAATAATAGATATAAATATCAACTAACCGCTGGACGCCGCGAATCTGGAAAATACAAGGCAAACAGCTAACAACCGACCCTAAACAAATGTACAAAATTTGCACCCAAATGCTGTGCTCATGGTATGCGCAGTATAAAATATGGAGAGTTATGAAGTTAACCACTCTACTCTTATTTGTAGTAATTATGCAGGTCAATGCCGGAACCTATGCACAAAAGATCTCTTTGTCAGTTAAGGACGCAAAATTACTAACCGTTTTTGATCAGATCAGTGATCAGACAGGCTTTAGCTTTGTTGTAACCAATTCTATGTTAAAAAATGCTGCAAAAGTAAGCATACAGGCAAAAAATGCCGATTTAAAAGATGTGTTGGAACAGATATTTAAAAACCAGCCACTGGAATTTATCATAAATAATAAAACAGTCCTTGTTAAGAAAAAAGAACCCTCGTTTGTAGATAATCTTATCGCCCGGTTTCAGGCAATTGATGTTAAGGGTAAAGTATTAGATGAAGCAGGAAGGCCACTTATTGGTGCGACCATACTGGTAAAAGGAACCAAGCGAGTTAGCTCGACGGATGAGGAGGGACGTTTTGTGCTCAAAGGAGTAGACCAAAATGCAGTTTTGGTTATTTCTTTTTTAGGATATAAAACTAAAGAAGTAAAAGCTGGAGAAGATCTGGGAAATATTAGTCTGGAAGTGGCTACGGATGAACTGGAGGAAGTTACCGTGTCTACCGGATATCAAACCTTACCAAAAGAACGCGTAACGGGATCATTCTCTACGCTGTCTTCAAAAAAACTGGAACAGCAACGTTTAAGCAGTATGCAGTCTTTACTGGAAGGCCGGATTGCGGGTTACAACAACGGGCTTATCCGTGGTACCTCTACCATGCAGGGGTTAACAGCTCCTTTGTATGTTATTGATGGGTTCCCGGTAGAAAATACCAAATATGATCCTAACAGCTCAATTACCGATGGAATTCCGGGTTTGAACCTGGAAGATATAGAAAGTATAACTGTATTAAAAGATGCTGCTGCGGCTTCGATTTACGGTTCCCGTGCTTCTAATGGAGTTATTGTCATCGTTACTAAGAAAGCAAAACTGGGAAAGCCGCAGATCAATGTTTCCAGCACCTTAACTTTGCAGCCTTACCGCTATTATACTGGCAACCTTACCGATGCAGCTGATATTATTGCCCTTGAAAAAGAATGGGCAGCAAGTAACCCCAATCTTAAAGGTGCAGATGCTGCGGCATATGCAACGAATCTCCTGGAAAATGTAGCTTACCAAAATCAGGGTATCAATGCGATATTGCGCAATACAGCGGGCACATTATCTGCGGCAGAAATGAATGCCACCCTGGACCGTCTTGCAGGCGCTGGATTTCAATACTATAAAGACGTAGAAAAATATAGCAAGCGCAGTCCTTTCTACCAGCAATACAATGTTAGTGTTGGCAATGCTACGGAGAAAAACTCGTTTTACAGCTCTGTTACATACCGTAATAATAAGTTTGAAAATAAATACAATGGAGATGAATCTGTAGGTCTGAACCTGAACAATAAAACGCAGATTACCAAATGGCTTAGCCTGGATCTCAATACGTTTTTGTCTTACACAGAAAATAAAGCACAAACTTATAATACCCTTTCGCCAGGATATCAATATTTACCTTATGACAGGCTTGTAAATCCTGATGGCAGCAATTTTGTATCCGCAGCAGCTTCACGTTTGGCCGCAAGTACCATGACACAGATCAACAGCAATGGACTCTACAGCTTGGATATTAACCCATTACAGGAGCAGGCCTGGAATATTGAGAAAACAAAAAGTTTCAGCAGCCGGACTTTTGTCAAATTGCATGCAAAGATTACCGATTGGCTTTCTTACAGCCCAACCTTCCAGTACGAATATGCTACCGATCGTGGCAATATCTTGTATGACAAAAACTCTTTCTATGTGCGGAACAGAGTGAATAGTTTTGCTTCAAGTAACCCTACTGGTCCGGCGACCTTTAATTTGCCCTATGGTCACATTAATTACGACCAAAATCAGTTCCGCAGTGCTTACAACTTCCGGCAGCAGTTGAATATTGATAAGCGTTTCGGAGAAAAACATAGCCTGAATGCCATTATGGGTACAGAGATCAGAAATGCAAAACGAGAAAACAATTCACAATATCTATATAATTTTGATCCGCAAGTATTGAGCTATGATTTCATTAATCCCCAATTGCTGGCCGGTTACCCCGGTAATATTGTGGGCTCTGGAAGTTTCATGGACAGGGATCAGTATGTTCAATATCAGAATGTAAATCGTTTCGTATCTTTTTATGCCAATGCTGGATACAGTTATGATGATAAGTATTTGCTTACCGGTAGCATTCGTCTGGATAAGTCTAACCTCTGGAGTAACAGTTCTAAATACCAGAATACACCAATCTGGTCTGCAGGAGCAGGGTGGAACATTCATAGAGAATCATTTTTTCAAACCGATTGGTTAGACGTATTGAAACTTCGTACATCGTATGGTACAGGTGGAAATATTTATTCGGACAGAGCTCCTTTTCTGACCGCTTATTATTATCAAAACAATAATGTTGGTGGTTTGCAGGCTAGTGTGGGCAGTAGACCAAACCCACTGCTTTCCTGGGAAAAAACAACTACGACAAATGTTGGAGTTGATTTTGCCATGTTTAATAACCGAATCTCCGGTAGTGTAGATTATTACAACAGACAAGGTAAAAACCTGCTGGCCAATACGCAGGGTGTTCCGACTGAGGGATTTGGCTATAGCACTTACAGTATCAACAATGGAGAAATGGTCAACAAAGGAATTGAAGTTTCAATTGCTGGTGATGTTTTACGTAGTAAAGATCTAAACTGGAACCTGGCAGTTCAATATGCACGGAATAAAAATGAGGTAACTTATGTTAACATTGAAGCACCGGTATACTTCCTGCAGTTAGACTATCCTGAAGCGTTTCCACGGGTTGGCAATCCTTACAATGCAATTTATGCATATAAATGGGCGGGCTTGAGCGATACCGGCTTGCCGCAGGTTTATGATGAAAGGGGTGAGAAATTTACTTATTCTCCAGGCACACTGCAATCAATTGTTTATGCAGGAACTATGGTGCCTAAATATAGTGGATCAATAAACAACACTTTGGATTATAAAAACTTTACTTTCTCGTTCCTGCTCACTTTTGAAGGGGGGCATAAAATGAGAAATACGTTCCTTCCAATGCTAGAGAACGATAACAATAATCTATTTGGCTATGTCAGTACAATTGGGGTGATTAATAAGGATATCAATAATCGCTGGAAAGTAAAAGGTGATGAGACCAGGACGAATGTGCCGCGTGCTGTATTTGCCGAAGATCCTGATTTTAGCAGTCAGAGTGCTGGTATCTATCAGAATGCTGATATCAATGTGCTGGATGCGAGCAATCTGCGAATGAGAAACATATCACTTGCGTACAAACTGCCTGCTAACATCAGCAACAAGTGGGGTATGCAAGGTGTGCGCTTCCAGTTCAACGTAGAGAATGCTTTTACACTTGCTAAAAGTCAGAATGCCAAATACCTATTGAACGGTTATGTACGACCGAATTACGTATGGGGCATGTACCTTAATTTCTAGACATTATTAAATCTCTATAAAGATGAAAACAATATTTTCAAAAAACATAGGCATACTAACGGTTTTACTCAGCTTAAGTTTTATCAGTTGCAAAAAGTTTATAGACGTCCCACCTACGGGGCAAAAGATACCAACTACTTTTGCTGACTATGAAGCGTTTATGCGCAACGAATATGATAATCATACGACGAATGTAAACCGTGCAACTTTATTGCTGAATGACCGTTTCGAAACCACGGCAAACCTGAATTATAGTCCATTAGATGGGGTTAACTACAATTGGAACGAGAGTGCCAACCGGATCACACTCAACAATGCTGATGAAACGACTTATTATAGCAGTTACTCGACTATCAGTACCACAAATCTGCTGATTGAGAACGTAAATAACGCAACAGAGGGTACTGATGCGCAGAAGGCAGAACTTATCGCGCAAGCAAAGATAATTCAGGCAATAGCTTACTATACTGTTGCGAATTATTATGCGGATACTTATGAGGAAGCAAATGCCGCTAACAAGCGTGCGGTACCACTGATTACCAGTGCAAATGTTGACGCCCCTTACAAACAGGTATCTGTAAAGGAGATTTATGACTTTATGCTAAAGAATGTTGATGAGGCAATACCAGCGCTGCGAGCAACCAGCGCAACGGTATTACATCCCAATTTGGGGGCTGCCTATGCATTCAAGGCACGTCTTTACCTGACTATGGGTAAATACAATGAGGCGCTAACTGCTGCAAATGAAGCTTTGAAATATAACGACAAGTTGTTCGACTGGACTGCTTATTATGCGGAGAACAAGAGCAGAATTGAGGCTGTGGACCCAAATAACCAGCCAGTTTATAGTCTTAGTCCCTCTCCTATGGGATTTAATTTTGTGGAAACTTATTACTTCCGCCATGGTCTCAGCAGTAATAATGGAAGAGAACTTACAATCCGTAGTGATAGGGCCGCCAGGTATGAGAATGGTGATGCTATGTTTGCGTCGCGCTGGAGGCAGAGAACGGTAGGGCCAGATACCTATTTTACAAGTATCACTAACGGCTTCTACAACCATAGTGGATTGACAACGACAGAAGTGTATTTGATCAAAGCTGAATGCCAGGCGCGTTTGAATAATATTGGCGGAGCGCTTACTACACTTGATGCGGTTCGTGTGAAGCACATTTTTCCACAAAATTATGTGGCGTCTAGTGCTTCCACGGTTATCCAGGCTGTTAAACTCATACAGCGTACTAAAGGCAACAGCTTGATTTTTGGAGTAGTACCATTTGCTGACATGCGGCGCTTAAATAAAGACAGCAATTACGCCACTACACTCACGAAAACAGAAGGAGGTCAGAATTTAAGCTTGTCGCCCAATTCCCACCTCTGGACAATGCCATTCCCTTTGGGCGCGATTAAAAATCCGGGAAATGGAACACTGGAACAAAACGTAAGTAAATAATTAGAAAAAATAAAATGAAATCATTCAAAATAATAAATACGCTGGCATTATTGTTTTTTGCCCTGGCGATTAAGGCAAACCCTTTGGCCTCAACATTTACAATAACAGGAAGTTTTTCGGGACTTAATAACGGTACGATATTAGAACTTGTCCCGGCTTCTACACATAAAAATGAAAAAGCAATAGGAACAACAACAATCGCTAATGGAAAATTTGCTTTTAAAGGAACCGTAGCTGGACCAAGATTTCTGATGATTCAGGTAAAGGGTACCTATGGAGGTTGTGAAATTATGGTTGAAAATACAGCGATCACAGTAACAGGAAAGGCAACTTTTGAAGATAGAGAGGGTATTAAAGTTTACAACTTCAGCAATATTAAAGTAAAAGGTAGTCCGATTCATGATCTCTACCTTAAAAAGGTGGCTCCAAAATATGCGTTGGATGGTGACTATGCGGCTTATCACAAAAGAGGGGAAGACATTAGTTCGAAGTTAGCCGTTGCACAACAGGCAAAAGATAGTGTTAAAGTTGATTCATTAAGAAAAACTGATGCCTACAAGCAATTTGAGGCAGATGAATCCGCTTTCTTCAATCATGTGTCCAAAACACTTACTGGAATTGTTAAAGAAAATAATAACTCCTGGTGGGGGCCATTCTTTATGTTAAATACGATGAGCTATTTTACACCGAATGAAAACAAGTTGTTCGAGTCATTTTCTCCAGAGGCTCAAAAAAGTCACTACGGGAAAATAGTTAAAGAGGAATTATTTCCGGAAGGATTTATAGGTAAACAGGCACCGTTACTAGATATGAAAGCAAATAATAATGCTTCACCGGCTATTGCAGCCTTAACCAATGGACACAAATATGTTCTTGTTGATTTCTGGGCTTCCTGGTGTGCACCTTGCCGGAAATCAATCCCTGCGCTTAAAAAACTATATGCTGAATTGAATGCTAAAGGACTGCAGATCGTTAGCGTGTCTATTGATAAAAAAGAGGCAGACTGGCAAAAAGCCGAAGTTGAAGAACAATTACCTTGGCCAAGTTTTCTGGATAAGGGGCCATCGGCTGATGCATGGAAAATCAAAGCTATTCCAGCGATGTTCCTGCTTAACGAAAAAGGAATGGTGGTTGGTCAAAACCTCACATTGGATGAGGTAAAAGCTAAATTCCAGGAGCCTAAATCCTAAATAGAATCAATAGTACAAATACTTGAAACGTCGTTTGTGATTAACAGGCTCATTTTCTGATATCAGAAAATGAGCCCGTTATAGAAAGCGTTTTATATGTTTTTTTAGGGAGGTTGGCTCTGCTTGATCCGGGCTATGCTCTTGTTATCTCCCTGTTATGTCCCTGTTCGTATTTACGGTAGTATCAGAAAACAGTAGTCAAAAAAAGCTTGTATTGTTAATCGAAATGGTTGGGTTTCTGAAAAAATACCTAAAAAATGATGAAATGACTTTCGGTTTTTTGGAAAGCAGCAGCTGTAAAATTCAATTATTTTTAATTAAGTTTGGGAAGCAAGGACTGTGCAAAAGTATCTATCGTTGTACAGTCATTTAACCAAATCTTTAATTAAGCTGATCATACTATGGCTGCAACGATAACAAGAGTATTCGATTTACTTCAATACAACTTAGAGAATTTTCCGAAAGAGGAATTTATCAGTGGTAAGATAAAAGGTCAATGGGTGAAATATAGTACCCAAAAGTTTAGTGATACAGTTAATTTATTAAGTAAAGGATTGGTCGGGTTAGGTCTGGGTAAGACTTCCCGGGTAGCGGTTATGTCGCACAACAGGCCGGAGTGGAATATTACTGATTTTGCGATTATGCAGATTGGAGCTTACCAGATCCCGTTGTACCCTACACTTGCGGAACATGACATTAAATTTATTCTCGAAAATGCTGAGGTGACTGTAGTTTTTGCAGCTGATGAAGTCATCTATAAAAAACTGGAAGCCGTAAATAAAGTATTAGCCTCACCGGTTAAGATCTTCACATTCGATGAAATAGCCGGAACAGAAAATTGGACAGCCTTGTTAAAAGCAGGTGAAAGTCAGGATCAGGTAAATCTGGATGAATATAGAAATGCTGTTAAGGCAGACGATATTTTAACGTTGATCTACACTTCGGGAACCACAGGAACACCTAAAGGGGTAATGTTAACCCATAATAATCTGGTGAAAAACTTTGAAAACTCTGCGGTGTTGTTGCCGGATGGTATAAAAAAAGGCTTAAGCTTTTTGCCACTTTCTCATATTTTTGAGCGAATGGTGGTATACCTCTACATGTACTCTGGTGTAGGTGTTTACTATGCTGAAAGTATGGAAACCATCGTTGCCGATATACAGTTTGTGCAACCTAGTGTTTTTTCAACCGTTCCGCGTTTGTTGGAAAAGGTGTATGAAAAGATTATGGAAAAAGGTAAAGCGCTTACCGGAATCAAAAGAGGTATCTTTTTCTGGTCGGTAGCGTTGGCCGAAAAATATGAAGTCAGGAATGGCTGGTTCTACAATTTAAAACTGGGTATTGCCCGAAAGCTGGTTTTTAAGAAATGGCAGGAGGCCCTGGGTGGAAATATTGTTGTCATTGTTTCTGGTGGAGCAGCTTTAAATCCTCGTTTGGCCAGAATATTCTGGGCTGCAGGAATGCCGGTTTTTGAAGGTTATGGTTTAACAGAAACATCGCCGGTAATTACAGTTAATCATTTTGATAATACGATGTTTGGAACAGTGGGGCCTGCAATTGATGGGATGGAGATTAAGATTGCGGAAGATGGCGAAGTTTTGGCGCGTGGACATGCAATTATGAAAGGGTATTATCTGCGTGATGATCTGACTGCCGAAACGATAGATAAGGATGGTTGGTTCCATACTGGTGATATCGGTGAAATTGTTGGAGGCAGGTTCCTTAAGATCACCGATCGTAAAAAGGAAATATTTAAAACTGCTGGCGGGAAGTACATCGCTCCACAAACTATAGAAAATAAATTTAAGGAAACGGTTTTGGTTGAACAGGTGATGGTATTGGGTGAAAACCGCAAATTCCCGGCAGCTTTAATAGTACCTAATTTTGTGGCGTTGAAAGCCTGGGCCGAGAAAAAGGGAATTAACTACACCAATGATGAAGATATGTCTAAAAATGCTCAGGTTATTGAGAAATTTAGTCAGATAGTGGAATTGAGTAGTAAAGATTTTGGTAAATGGGAGCAAGTAAAACGTTTTGCTTTATTACCTAAGTTATGGAGTATAGATGGTGGTGAACTTACACCGAAATTGAGCTTGAAAAGAAAAGTTGTACTAGAGAAAAACGCAGTAATTATTGATAAAATTTATGCTGACGCTGAGGGATACAAAGGGTAGTTGTATATCATAAGTTTCGCTGGGCGAAAATAGTGGTAAATGGAAGATTGTCAGATGTGTATGTTTTGATCGGTAAGGTGTATAGAATTACGCACAGGTAAAGTTTGTATTCATAGTGAAAAAGGGGTTTTCAGAATTTGGCTTGAAGATTGAATTGTGGTTTTGAGAATTAAACATTCTGCTAACTAATTAATAACCCTACTATGAAACAAAACCTATTTAAATGCTTGCCGCTGGCTTTCTCAGCCTTATTGTTAGGCGGTGCTGTTCAGGCGCAGGATAAAATAGCCGAGGGGAGTTCGCTCTCAACCTGGTCTATTGGCTTAAATGCAGGTGCGCTGACACCTGTTTCTCCATTAGGCGGTAAAAATGATTTCTCCAAATGGAAAACCGATTTGGGGTATGGTTTGTACATCAAAAAACAAATCACACCTTATTTCTCGTTGCGTTTAGATGGAGTCAGGGGTAAATTAAAAGGAGATAACTCTGAAGCATGGGATGGTGGGGCGACCAACACAAGTCCTGTAAGTGCTTTTGAAACTGACCTTTCTTACTCAGGAAGCTTAAATGCTGTGGTGAATTTATTTAACATCAGTATGTTTAATGACAATAGTGCTGTGCAGTTGTATGCCTCTGCCGGTGCTGGTTTAGCTGGTTATAAAGTTAAAACTGCCGCAGGAAGTGGCGGATTAACGGATTATGCTGGCGGTAAGACAATTAAAGAGCTTATTATTCCAGTTGGTGTAGGCGCTAAATTCAAATTGGCTGAGAGGTTGAACCTGGATTTAGGTTGGACCATTAACTATGTTGACGGTGATAATCTTGATGGATTCAGTCGTGGAGGTAACGATAAATACAATTATGCTTACGGAGGCCTGGAGTTTGCGCTTGGCAAAGGAAAACAGCTGGCCTGGCATAATCCTGTAGCTTTAACTTATGATGAAGCATTGCAGGCTAAACAACTGGCTACGTCGTTGAGAAGTGATCTGGACGCACAGAAAGCTGAAAATTCGAAATTAAGGTCTGAAATGAACGACCTATTGAAAGATAGCGATGGTGACGGTGTTGCAGATAAACTGGATAAATGTCCGGGTACACCAGTTGGTATTGTAGTGGATGGTTCAGGCTGCCCGTTAAAAGTACCGGTTCCGGTTATTCAGGAAAAAGTAATCATCACAGAAGCTGATCGCAGAGTTGTTGAGGATGCCATAAAAAATCTGGAATTCGATTTAGGTAAGGCAACTATCCGCCAAAAATCTTACGCTACATTAAATCGTGTTGCTGCACTTTTGATAGAGAAGAACTTCAGTTTAAAATTAGCTGGTCATACAGATAACACTGGTTCGGCAGCGCTAAATATGAGGTTGTCTAAAGACAGAGCGGAGGCTATTAAAGCTTATCTGGTTTCTCAGGGCGCTAATCCGTCAAGAATTGAAGCAACTGGTTATGGAATGAACCAGCCTATTGCCTCTAATAAAACGGCTGCTGGTCGTCAGAAGAACAGAAGGGTTGAATTTACCTTGTTCTAAGCACTAAAATCATTGAATTTAACAGCCTTCCTGAATTATTTAGGGAGGCTTTTTTATGTTTTATTATTTTAATAATTCTCCTTGCATTATAGTTTTATATTCTATAGCTTTGTTATGCAAGCATAGTATTTAATGAAACAGCAGGAAACAATTGATTATTTTTTAAAGGTGGTTTGGCAAAATGTATCGAATACATACAATCAGATAGCTTCAGGATTTGGAATAACGCAAGCTATAGGCTATGTGTTGATCAACATTGATAAAGAGGGAACGGCGGTTTCACAGCTTGCCGGCCTCCTTGGCGTAAAGGCAACAAGTCTGTCGAGAATGCTAAACAATATGGAAGAATTAGGGTTAATATACAGGGAGACTTCTGCAGGTGATAAGCGTTCTGTAAAAGTCTATCTGACAGACCTTGGTTATGAAAAAAGACATATGGCTAAGGGTGTGGTGATTGCTTTTAATGAGTACCTGGGGAAAAATCTGAGTGTTACCGAAAAAAACAATCTTATAGTTACCCTGCAGAAATTGAATAAACTGACATTGGCATATAAAATTCCCGTTGAAACCATCATAAACACACCATCGACAAAACGAGATGAATAGTTTATGATAGCTTCATAGCCTTTAAATTCATAACCGATAAAAAAGAAATTATATCCTAATGAAAATGATGAACAAAAAGATAAATAAAGTAGTGGTGCTGGGCTCAGGGATTATGGGCTCGCGAATTGCCTGTCACTTTGCGAACATAGGAGTAGAGGTGCTTTTACTGGATATTCCAGCGAAAGAGGGTGATAAAAACACCATTGTAAACAGCGCATTGCAAAATGCCGTAAAAACCAATCCCTCTCCGGTTTATTCGAAAAAGGTTCTGAATAAAATTTCTACCGGGAACTTTGAGGACGATATGTCTAAGATTGCCGGGTATGACTGGATTATTGAAGTGGTAGTGGAAAATCTTGACATTAAGAAAAAGGTTTTTGAACAGGTAGAACAATACCGTAAGCCCGGTACTTTGGTTACCTCCAATACTTCGGGTATTCCAATCCATTTAATGGCAGAAGGACGCTCGGAAGATTTTAAAGCAAATTTCTGTGGAACGCATTTTTTTAACCCGCCGCGTTATTTAAGGTTACTGGAAATTATTCCAACACCATATACTAATCCTGAACTGGTGGGATTTTTAATGCATTATGGTGATAAGTTTTTAGGTAAAACAACTGTTTTATGTAAAGATACACCTGCATTTATAGCGAATAGGGTAGGTGTATATTCGATTATGGCCTTGCTACATCTGGTAGAAAAGATGGGGCTGACGGTTGAGGAAGTTGATAAATTTACCGGACCGGCTTTGGGACGGCCTAAATCGGCGACATTCCGTACTACTGATGTGGTTGGTCTGGATACGATGATTAAAGTATCGAAAGGACTGTATGACAATTGTCCGGATGACAAAGCGCACGACTTGTTTAAGCTACCTGCTTACGTGGAAAAGATGGAAGCCAACAAATGGCTGGGCGATAAAACCGGACAGGGTTTTTATAAAAAAACAAAAACTGCCGAAGGCAAAACAGAAATATTAGCGTTGGATTTAAAAACGCTGGAGTACCGTCCACAGGAGAAAGTTAAATCTGCTACGCTTGATCTGACTAAGCCAATTGAAAGTGTGCGCGACAGGATGAAAGTCTTTGCCGCTGGAAAAGATAAAGCTGGAGAGTTGTTCAGGGCTTCATTCTTTGGATTGTTCGAGTATGTATCGGACAGGATCCCTGAGATTTCTGATGAATTGTACAGAATCGATGATGCGATGCGCGCTGGCTTTGGATGGGACCTGGGGCCATTTGAAGTTTGGGATGCTGTAGGTGTTGCCGAAGCTATTGAAGGTATGAAGAAATATGGGCATGAGGCTGCGGCCTGGGTCCATGAGATGCTTGCTGCCGGAAATAAGTCGTTTTACAAGGTAGAGAATGGAGTAAGGAAGTATTACGATATCCCATCTAAAAGTTATAAAGTAGTGCCTGGTGCGGAAGAATTTATCATTCTGGATAATTTAAGGGCCAATAAAGTGATCTGGAAAAACTCCGGAGCTTCTATTATTGACCTGGGTGATGGCATTTTGAATGTAGAGTTCCACTCTAAAATGAATACCATTGGTGGAGATACTTTGCAGGCGATAAATAAAGCCATTGATATGGCAGAAAAAGATTATAGAGGGGTAGTGATTGGTAATGACGGGGCAAACTTCTCGGCAGGTGCTAACGTGGGAATGATTTTTATGATGGCAGTTGAGCAGGAATGGGAGGAATTGAACCTGGCGATCAGAATGTTCCAGAACACTTCTATGCGAATCAGATATTCTTCAATTCCGGTAGTTGTTGCTCCTCATAATTTAACCCTTGGTGGTGGTTGTGAGTTTAGCTTACATGCAGATCATGTGCAGCTGAATGCGGAAACTTATATGGGATTGGTTGAGTTTGGTGTTGGTGTAATCCCTGGTGGTGGCGGTACAAAAGAATTCGCCTTGCGTGCTTCTGATGAATACAGGGACGACCAGATTGTACAAAATGCATTAAAAGATAGATTCCTTACGATTGGTATGGCTAAAGTTTCTACCTCAGCTGTGGAGGCTTTTGAATTGGGCTATTTGCAAAAGGATAAATATTCGATTTCTATGAACAGGAGCAGGCTGATTGCTGATGCCAAAGCTAAAGCGATTGAGCTTGCAGACGCTGGCTATACACAGCCCGTAAGGCGTAAAGACATTAAAGTTTTAGGTAAGCAGGGATTGGGAATTGTTTATGCTGGCGCGAATACGATGTACTCTGGTCATTACATTTCTGAGCATGATAAAAAGATTTCTGAGAAACTGGGCTGGGTGATGTGTGGAGGAGATCTTTCTTCGCCAACAGAGGTAACAGAACAGTATTTGTTGGATCTGGAAAGAGAAGTCTTCTTATCGCTTTGTGGTGAGCGTAAGACTTTAGAACGTATTCAAAGTATTGTAACCAAGGGTAAACCATTAAGAAACTAATTAGCTTAATAAAAAGATAAGACATGCAAGAAGCATATATTATAGCAGGATATCGTACCGCAGTGGGCAAGGCCCCTCGTGGTGTATTTCGTTTTACAAGAGCTGATGATCTGGCCGCAGAAGTGATCAGGGCATTGGTTGCTTCGGTACCTAATCTGGATAAAGAACAGATTGATGATGTAATTGTTGGGAATGCGACGCCTGAGGCTGAGCAGGGATTGAACATAGCCCGTATGATCTCGCTAATGGGGTTGGATACGGATAAAGTGCCGGGTGTTACTGTAAACAGGTATTGCGCGTCGGGGTTGGAAACTATTGCTACGGCTGTTGCCAAGATCAAAAGTGGAATGGCTGACTGCATCATAGCAGGTGGAGTTGAAGTGATGTCGGGTATGCCTTTTGGTGGATGGAAAATTGTTCCAAATGCAGATGTTGCCAGAACTAATCCGGATTGGTATTGGGGGATGGGATTGACTGCTGAAGCGGTAGCTAAGGAATATAATGTGAGTAGGGAAGATCAGGATATGTTTTCCTACCAGTCGCACCAGAAAGCTGTGGAGGCCATTAAAAATGGCCATTTGAAAGCTGGAGTTTTGCCAATTACGGTGAATGAAAATTACCTGGATGCGGATATGAAAAAGAAGGCCCGGAGTTATGTGGTAGATACGGATGAGGGCCCCCGTGCTGACACTTCGGTAGAGAAACTTGCGAAACTGAAACCTGTTTTTGCTGCCGATGGCTGTGTAACAGCGGGTAATTCGTCGCAAACGTCGGATGGTGCTGCTTTTGTCCTTGTGGTTTCTGAAAAGAAAATGAAGGAACTGGGAGTTGAGCCTATAGCGCGTTTGGTAAGTTACGGTATTGCCGGTGTACCGCCTCGTATTATGGGTATTGGACCAATTTATGCTATACCAAAGGCTTTAAAACAAGCTGGTATGACGCTTGATCAGATAGAGATGATTGAGCTGAACGAGGCTTTTGCTTCGCAATCGCTGGCTATTGTGAGGGAGTTAAAAATCAATCCGGATATCTTAAATGTAAACGGAGGAGCTATTGCACTCGGACATCCATTGGGATGTACAGGCGCGAAACTATCGGTGCAAATATTTAATGAACTAAAAAGAAGAAATCAGAAATACGGAATGGTAACGATGTGCGTAGGTACAGGACAAGGGGCTGCCGGAATTTTTGAAATGCTTTAATCTAATATAAAAAACATGGAAGCTACAGACAAAAAGACAATTAAAGGTGGCGAGTTTTTGATAACAGAAACCACTTACCAGGATGTATTTATTCCTGAAGAATTTGATGAAGAGCAGCAAATGATTGCACAGACCTGTCGGGATTTTCTGGCAGCAGAAGTATATCCTAACCTGGACCGTATTGACACGCAGGAAGAAGGTTTGATGCCATCACTGATGGATAAAGCAGGTGAGCTGGGTATTTTAGGGGTTTCTATTCCTGAAATATATGGTGGATTTGGAAAAAACTTCAATACCTCAATGCTGGTGGCTGATGTAATTGGTGCGGGACATTCTTTTGCTGTAGCTTTATCGGCACATACCGGAATTGGAACTTTGCCTATTCTGTATTATGGAACTGAAGAACAAAAAAATAAATATATTCCTAAGCTTGGTACAGGCGAGTGGAAGGCTGCTTATTGTTTAACAGAGCCTAACTCTGGTTCGGATGCCAATTCTGGTAAAACAAAAGCAAAGCTATCTACAGATGGGAAACATTACCTGATTACTGGTCAGAAGATGTGGATCACCAATGGTGGTTTCGCGGATGTTTTTATTGTGTTTGCTAAAATTGATGACGATGCCAATTTAACCGCTTTCATTGTAGAGCGGGAGTTTGGCGGTATTACCATGAACCCGGAAGAACATAAAATGGGAATCAAAGGTTCTTCAACCAGACAGGTGTTCTTTAATGATTGTCCTGTTCCTGTAGAGAATATGCTTTCTGAGCGCCAGAATGGTTTTAAAATTGCCGTTAACATTTTAAACATCGGTCGTATTAAATTATCAGCTGCCGCGATTGGTGCTTCTAAAGCAGTGATCGATACTGCAGTTAATTATTCAAATGAAAGAATCCAGTTCGATCGCCCGATTTCGAAATACGGTGCGATTCGTTATAAATTGGCGGAAATGGCCGCAAAAGTATATGCAGTAGAATCTGCAAATTATCGTGCAGGTCAGAATATTGATGATGCCTATGAACGCCTGGTTGCAGGTGGTATGGATGCGAGTAAAGCCAAGCTGAAGTCTACAGAAGAATATGCGGTAGAATGTGCCATCCTGAAAGTATGGGGTTCTGAAGCACTGGATTATGTAGTGGATGAAGGTGTTCAGATTTATGGAGGTATGGGATTCTCAGCGGAGGCGCCAATGGATAGGGCATATCGTGATGCAAGGATCAACAGGATTTTTGAAGGTACAAACGAAATCAACAGGTTGCTGACGGTAGATATGATGCTGAAACGAGCAATGAAAGGTGAGCTGGATTTGATGACGCCTGCGACTGCTGTTGCAGCTGAGCTGATGTCGATACCTGATTTCGGTGAAGAAGATGATACACTTTTTGCAGCTGAGAAAAAGATCATTAAAAACCTGAAGAAAGCAACACTTATGGTTGCCGGTGCTGCGGTACAGAAGCTGATGATGAGCTTATCAAAAGAGCAGGAGATATTGATGAATATTGCTGATATGGCCAGCTATGTTTATATCGCTGAATCGGCAATGTTGAGAACGGAGAAATTAGTGAGTATGCGTGGTGAGGAAGCTTGCGAAGGTCAGTTAAATATGATGCGTATTTATTTTGTTGAAGCAGTTGATGCGGTACAAAAAGCAGGAAAAGAGGCATTGTGGGCTTTTGCCGAAGGTGATGAACAGCGCATGATGATGGTAGGCTTGAAAAGGTTTACTAAAATGGAAGCTTTTAATGTTAAAAATGCCAGGCAAAATGTGGCACAACAATTGATTGCTGCTAATAAATATTGTTACTAATTAAGTTGTTATAAAAGAGACGATTCATAATTAAAACTGGAAGGCCCGTAATTAGATTGCGGGCTTTTTTTATGGAATTGATAATTGTTAAAATTGGTTAAAAATTGTGCTATCGGCAATAAAAGACTATTTTTGTGAATTATGTTAAAAACCAGTGTCTTGTTGGCCTTTGTTTTGATGGCAGTTGCATTTTTTGCCTGCAAAAAAGAAGTGCCTTATGATAGCGTAACGCAGCTGGAGATTGACGATGAGATAATTGCGAAATATTTGGTAGATAGTGCCGTAACTATGACTAAACACAATTCGGGCTTGTATTATAAAATCATCCGGCCAGGTGAAGGAGCTCAAGTTGGTCAGACTGATACCATATTTGGTAATTATACCATGAAAATTTTAAAAGATTCGGTGTTATTAAGCAAGAGTGTTGACAGCACATTTAGATTTACGCTTCCCGGTTATTTTGAAGGCTGGAAGATTGGCGTTAGTTTAATCAAGGTAGGAGGATCAATCAGATTAATTGTCCCCTCGCCCCTCGCTTATCAGCAAAGGGAAGTTGTTTCACCGAAAATAGCACCCAATTCAATTTTAGATATTACTTTAGATATAGATTCTGTAAAACCCAAAAACACAAATGATTAAAAAGTTATCATTGTATACCATTGCCTTGTTAGGCTGTTTAGTATTATTCAATTCATGTAAAAAAGAGTATGAAACTATTGAAACATTAGACGAGCGTTCGATAGCAGATTATCTGGCTAAAAATAACATTACTGATGCAAAAGATACATTGGGTTATTATTATCAGATTATTAATGAAGGTACGGGAGCTGATGTTAATTACCCGGACTCTGTATATTATACTTACGATTTTAAACGTGCCGACGGAACTTCATTCTTAAAAAGCCCTGATTATCAGATTCCGTCTACTTTTTTAGGTTATACCGATAGGTTTAGTTTCAGGATGATACCTGCTGTCAGACTTACCTTGAATAAATTAAAAAAAGGAGGTAATGCAAGAATTATCCTGCCGTCAAGATTGGCTTTCGGTAAGAATGGTCAGTCTCAATTGGGAATCGGGTCTAACGAGATCGTAATTATTGAAGTTGGGCTGCTTGATTATGCGAACCGTGTGCAGCTGGATAATGCTTTGTTAGAGAAATTTATTGCAGCTAATAATTTGCAAACAACACTAGATCCTACAAGGGTCCGTTACATCATATCGGCAGAGGGTACAGGTAAAGAAACTGTTAAGGAAACGTCGAAAGTTAAAGTGAAATATACGGGTAGATTCCTGAATGGAACTGTATTTGATTCAAGTGCTGACGGGGTAGAGTTTGTGTTGAATGAAGTAATTCAGGGCTGGACAAAAGTTATACCAGGTAAAATAGGTGTAGGAGGTAAAATCAGACTGTTGATCCCTTCTGATTTAGGTTATGGCCAATTTGCGCAAACAGATGGAAATGGAAACGTATCCATTCCGGCAAATTCGTGCCTGGATTTTGATATTGAGATCGTGAGTGTTACCAATTAATTGGTATAGCATTATTGATTTAATGCTTCTTTAAATACTTTTAAGACTCTTTCTCTGGCAAAAGCATGTTCAACTATAGGTTCAACATGCTTTTGTTGTTTTAGCTCAGGTATCCATTGATGGATGTACTTGTTTTGCGGATCGAATTTTTTAGCCTGAAGTTCGGGGTTGAATACTCTAAAGTAAGGGGCAGCATCATTGCCGCATCCGCAAGCCCATTGCCAGCCACCAACATTACTGGCTTGTTCATAGTCTAATAGTTTCTCTGCAAAATAAGCTTCGCCCCAACGCCAGTCGATCAATAAATGCTTGGTTAGGAAACTGGCAACAACCATGCGTACGCGGTTGTGCATATAGCCTGTTGCATTAAGCTGTCGCATCCCGGCATCAACTAAGGGATAGCCTGTGTTTCCGTTACACCATTTTTCAAAATCGGCCTCATCATTAATCCATTGTATGTTATCGTATGCGGGTTTGAAAGACTGCTGTATTGTGTGGGGGAAGTGCCAGAGAATCATCATGTAGAAGTCTCTCCAGGCTAGTTCCGAGAGCCATTTATGTGCCTTTTGTGTAATCGCAGCTCTCACAGCTTCACGAATACTGATGGTTCCGAACCTAAGGTGCAGGCCGATATGGGAAGTTGCATCTTCTGCCGGGAAATCCCTTTTGTCTTCATAAGTCTGAAGCTTATCCTCAAAATGCTTAGTCGGAAATTTCTGCATAGAGCGTTCGAATCCCATATCTTCAAGGTTCAGCTTATTTTTTATTGTGATGGGAAGAAGATCTTTAAGGTATTTTTGTACCGGATATGCTTTGAAATAAAATGCATCTAGCTTTTGTTGCCATTGACGGTAATACGGTGTGAATACAGTGTAAGGCTTGCCATCTGCTTTGATGATTTCATTTTTTTCAAAGATCACCTGATCTTTGAAAGTTTTATAGATGATATTTTCTGATGCAAGGTACTCGGCCAGCGTATCGTCTCTTTCGCGAGCGTAAGGTTCATAGTCGTGATTGGTATATACTTCTTTTACATTAAAGGCAGACAGTGTTTCCGCCCATGCTCCTTCTGGTGTGTTATATTTTATCAATAGAGATGAACCATATTCATTCAGATCTAGGTTGAGCTGTTCGATTGTATCAAAAATAAAAGTGACACGTGCATCTTGTTTAGAAGGGAGTTTAGAAAGAATGTGTTTGTCAAAAATAAATAGCAAGAGTACAGGATAGCCTGATTTAAGTGCATGGTGAAGTGCTGCATTGTCTGTTAGCCTTAAATCCCTGCGCATCCAGTAAATGGCGATTTCTTGTTTCATAAGGAGTTTTTTCAACGGTAAATATCGGATAAAGCATCCTTAAGTTGGATGTACTTGAATTTGAAATCCGTTGAAAGTAGTTTTTGAACCGAAGCATTTGTACTTATGAAGATCACTTCGCTCATTTCTCCCAGGATGATTTTAAGCAAACTTTCGGGAACATTAAAAGGCCATACGGGGCGATGAAGTGTTTGAGCGATGGATTTGGTTAGGCTCGCGTTGGTTACAGGGAATGGTGCGCAGGCATTGTATGCGCCGTTCATCGATGGGTTTTCAACCGCATTGGTGAACATAGCAACAATGTCATCAATGTGTATCCATGGAACCCATTGGTTTCCCGGGCCCAGTGCTGCACCGACAAAGAATTTAATTGGTTTTTCCAGGGAATCCAGTGCACCTTCGCCTTTGGCCAGTATGACACCAATCCTGAATTTTACAATTCTGATCCCATGTGATTTACCTTCATCTACGGCTTCTTCCCATTGTTTGCAGCAATCGGCCATAAAGCCGTAACCCGGTGGGCTATCTTCAGTAAGAATCTCTTCCCCGCGGTCGCCATAATAGCCAACTGCGGAAGCCGAAATTATGGTGTTGATTGTTGCATTGGTCTCTTTTATCGTTTTGTATAATAGCCGGGTAGATAATACCCTGCTGTCAATGATTTGTTGCTTTCGTTTTGGGGTCCATTTTTTTGCAGCAATATTTTCTCCGGCGAGATGGATGATTGTGTCAATTCCCGTCATGCAATTGGCGTCAATTTTATCGTGATAAACATCCCATACATAAGTTTTAACACCGGGTATGTAAATGTTTTTCCTGGAAAGAATGGATACCGTATGTCCGGCTTTTTGCAAAGCATTGATTATTTTTTTTCCTATTAATCCTGTTGCTCCCGTGATTAAAATTTGCTTGTTCATATACAGGTTTCTTAGGTTTAAATGAAGGGTTAACTTAAAGATGTTAAAACAATTGTTATTCTCTTTGGGTAGTGTTATTTAATTGCAGATTTATTGCGGCTCTTATATAACTATTCCCGGTTGATTTGGTTTGTTAAATTATCTTTTTATGGTAAATATTTTGTTCTGCTTATGTAAAGATTGGCGTATTATTAGCTTTAAGATAAAAAATGGCATATTTTTGAAGTTTATCATAAAAGTTTAGTTCAGAAATTAATGAAAAATAAAAAAATATTAGTTTGGTTTAGAAACGACCTTCGCTTACATGACAATGAGATGTTGGTTGAGGCAATTGCTAAATCAGACAGTATTTTACCCGTTTATTTTTTTGACCCGCGTTATTTTGAAAATACAAAATTTGGTACTGCTAAGACGGGTATTTTTAGGGCACGTTTTTTAAGAGAAAGTGTAGCTGCTTTAAGAACCGTGTTTCAAAAGATGGGGGGCGATATTTTGTTGGTTCATGGCAAGCCAGAAGATCATATAAAAGAACTTGTTGAACAATTTGATATTGCGGAAGTGTATCATCACCGCGAAGTAGGACCAGAGGAAACACTTATATCTGGTCACGTAGAAGATCTTTTGTGGACGCTTAAAATTAACCTAAGGCATTTTATAGGACACACGCTTTATAATAAGGAAGATCTTCCTTTTCCTATAAAGGATATCCCGGATGTCTTTGCTCAGTTTAAAAAGAAAACGGAAAGAGACGCTATTGTGAAATCTTGTTTTGATTCTCCACAAAGTATCGTTTTTGTAGAGCATGACAGTTGGGGAGTCATCCCTTCGCTTGATGAATTGGGCTTTAGCTTAAATGGTAATGATCCTGATGCCAGTTATGCAGAGGGTGGTGAGGAGGCAGGGCTTGAGCATTTGAGATTATTGCTTAGCGAAGGCTCTGATATTTATTTAAAGACAAATCATAAATCAAGTATAGATAAGCCCGGATTTGCATCACGATTGTCGGCATGGCTGGCATTAGGATGCTTGTCGCCGAGAAAAGTTTATTGGCAGGTTAAAGAGGCTGAGAGTAAATTTGGCAGTAACAGTAATTTTAATCAAATTATACTGGGGCTGTTGTGGCGAGATTATTACAGGTTTATGTTTAAAAAACATGGCGTTACTTTTTTTCAGGAAGAGAACCTGGAACAGGCTATTCTCACTGCCCTTGAATTAAAAGGAACAGGTTTGGAGGATTGGAAATCGGGAAACACTGGTAATGCTGTAGTTGATAAATATATGTTTGATTTAAACGCGACTGGTTTTATACCTCATGCCGGGAGATTGCTGGTTGCTACATTTCTTGTTCATATACTAAGAGTTCACTGGAGTTGTGGTGCGGCCTATTTTGAAGAAAAACTGGTTGATTATGCACCTGCAAGTAATTGGGGGAACTGGGCAAGCGTAGCGGGGGTTAGTAAGGATGTTAAGTCAAAAAATGGGTTCGATTTAAACAAACAGATCAAAATTTTGGAAGTGGTACTTCCTGATGATTCTCTTTTTGCCTGATTTTAAGTTTTATATTTTTTTGCGTTCAACAAAAGCTCAACGAATTTGCATTTTAAACAAAGTTGTTTAACTTTTGTTGTTTAATGAAGGTGAAGAGATATTCAATCAGCGACATAGAAGGCATTATCGGTATAAAAGCACATACAATAAGGGCCTGGGAGGCAAGGTATAATCTTGTTCCGCCAAAACGTACCCTAACCAATATCAGGTATTACGATGAGGAGGATTTGAAAATGCTGCTCAACATTGTTACATTAAATGAGAACGGCTATAAAATCAGCAGAATAGCCAGAATGGGCAAACCGCAGATCCTGGATTTGATTGTACAGCTTAATGCTAATTTGGAGAATGAAACGGTACAGCTGTTGAACCTTTCCAATGCAACATTAAGATATGACGAAAGGGAGTTTTCAAAGATCCTGATGGGGTGTATTAAGGAAATGGGTTTGATAAAAGCAATGGACGTAGTGCTGTTCCCGTTTATGAAGCGGATCGGGATGCTTTGGCAAACCGGTACCATCGAGCCTTCGCAGGAACATTTTGCGGCTAACCTGATCCGGGACCGTATCATAGTCGAAATTGATAAAATTCAAAAACCAGAGCTGGAGAAGCCTTTGCGTTTTGTACTCTTTTTGCCTGAAGAAGAAATGCATGAAACCGGCTTGCTTTTCGCCAGGTATCTACTTAAACGATGCGGACATGAAACGCTTTATCTTGGGGGAGATGTTCGATATAATGATATCAAAAAGGTCATTCATTCGTATCAACCTGATTACGCCTTTATCATACTGACCTCTTTAAATCTCGGGAAAGATCTTAATAAAATTATTGCAAAAGTAATGGAACATATTGAAGTTCCTTTATTAGTTGGCGGAAGCCTGATCTCGGAATTTGACCTTCTTATAAACGATCGGTTGACCCCTTTAAAGAATGTTTGTGATATGGTGGAATTTCTTGAAGAATTATAAAGAATATTGCCTGTTTTATAAGGTAAAATCCTAATTTTGCATCACTTATAGCATACTTAAACATAATGGATAATTTATCTTATCTCAACGGCGCAAATGCCGAATACATAGAGTCCTTATACCAATCTTATAGAGAAGACGCAAATTCTGTTGAATTTGGATGGCAGAAATTTTTTGAAGGTTTTGACTTTGGAAGAGATTCTTCCGGTACTTCTGTTAGCGCTGAAGCCCCTGACCACTTTTTAAAGGAAGTAAATGTGTTAAATATGATCAATGGCTATCGCCAGCGTGGTCACTTGTTTACGCATACTAACCCTGTAAGAGAAAGACGTCAGCATTTACCTACTTTAGATCTGGAGAATTTTGGTTTAGCCCAATCGGATCTTGATACTGTTTTTAATGCCAGTGTTGAACTTGGTATAGGTGCCGCAAAATTAAGTGATATTGTCGCTGTTCTAAAACAAACCTATTGCCGTTCGATAGGTGTAGAGTATAAATATGTGCGTACACCGGAAATCCTTTCCTGGCTGGAGCATAAGATGGAAAGTGTGCGGAATACAGCAAGCTTTTCAATTAGTGAAAAAACACGCATTTTAGCCAAACTGAATCAGGCAGTAAGTTTTGAGAATTTCCTGGGAACGAAATTCCTTGGTCAGAAAAGATTTTCATTAGAAGGGGCTGAGGCTTTGATTCCGGCATTGGATTCAGTAATTGAAAAAGGTGCAGATCTTGGTATCGAAGAATTTGTAATTGGTATGGCACACAGAGGACGTTTGAATGTTCTCGCTAATATCATGCAGAAATCTTATAAAGACATTTTCGCGGAGTTTGAAGGGAAAGGTTATAGTGCTGATTCACCTTTTGGTGGGGATGTTAAATACCATTTGGGTTATTCTACAGACGTTACTACAAATGATGGCAAGAGTGTACACCTGAGTCTTTGTCCGAACCCTTCACACCTGGAAACAGTGAACGGAGTGGTTGAAGGTATGACCAGGTCTAAAATAGATTTTAAATATGGTGGTGATAATGCCCGCATTGCACCAATTCTAATTCACGGTGATGCTTCGGTAGCCGGACAAGGCATTGTGTACGAAGTAATCCAGATGGCTGGTTTGGACGGTTATAAAACAGGTGGTACGATTCACCTGATTATTAACAACCAGGTAGGTTTTACAACGAATTTTAAAGATGCGCGTACCAGTACTTACTGTACCGATATCGCTAAAGTAACTTTATCGCCGGTATTCCATGTAAATGGAGACGACGTTGAAGCTTTGGTTTACGCCATTAACCTGGCGATGGAGTACCGTCAGAAATACAAAAATGATGTATTTATTGATATCCTATGTTACCGCAGATTTGGACACAACGAATCTGATGAGCCGAAATTTACGCAGCCACTACTTTATAAATTAATAGAAAAACATGCCAATTCAAGAGATATTTATATCGATCAATTGGTTAAAGAAGGCTCAATCGAAGCAAGTGCGGCAAAAGAAATGGAAAAGGAATTCCGTGGTCTTTTGCAAGAGCGCCTGAATGAAGCTAAAGCAATTACTTCTACTTACCAGGATGTTAAATTTGGTGGTGCATGGTCTGATATGCGTATTGCTACGCCTAAGGATTTTGAAAGCTCACCGGTAACTGCGGTGAAGAAAACAACCTTATTAGAGATAGCAAAAAGAATAAGTACATTACCTGCTAATAAAAAGTTCTTCAAGAAAATTGAAAAGCTTTTTGATGAGCGTAGTAAAATGGCAAACACTACCCATATATTTGATTGGGCTATGGGTGAGCAACTTGCTTATGGTACCTTGCTTGCCGAAGGTAAACGGGTACGTTTAAGTGGACAGGATGTGGAACGTGGTACGTTCTCCCACCGTCACGCTGTAATCACCTTAGAAGATTCGGAAGAAGAATATATCCCATTGGCAAATATTTCTGACCAACAGGCACCATTTGATATTTATAATTCACATTTATCTGAGTATGGTGTTTTAGGTTTTGAGTATGGTTATGCGATGGCTAACCCGAATGCCCTGACGATTTGGGAAGCCCAGTTTGGTGATTTCTTTAATGGAGCTCAAATTGTAGTGGATCAGTATATTGCGAGTGCGGAAACAAAATGGCAACGTGAAAATGGATTGGTGATGTTATTGCCACATGGTTATGAAGGACAAGGCCCTGAGCATTCATCTGCAAGGATTGAGCGTTTTATGGAGCTTTGTGCGGATTATAACATGCAGGTAACCAATTGTACTACACCTGCAAACTTCTTCCATGCATTGCGCCGACAGTTTAAACGTGATTTTAGAAAGCCTTTGGTTGTGTTTACACCTAAGAGTTTATTACGTCATCCGCAATGCGTGTCGCCATTGGTTGACTTTACCGAAGGAAAATTCCAGGAGGTTATTGACGACAGCAATGTGAAAGCGGCTGATGTAAAAAGAGTATTGTTCTGCTCAGGCAAAATTTATTATGAACTGTTAGAAAAACAGCAAAAGGATCAGACTAAGGATGTGGCTATTGTTCGTGTAGAGCAATTGTATCCAACTCCTGTTGAGCAAATGGAGGCTGTATATAAGAAATATAAAAATGCTAAGGAAGCCGTTTGGGTTCAGGAGGAGCCTGAAAACATGGGCGCATGGCCTTACTTGTTGCGCAGGTTGAGAAGGACTATCTTTAGTGATATTGAATTGGTTTCAAGAAAAGAAAGCAGCAGTACAGCTACAGGATTTGCAAAACAACATGCAGATCAGCAGGCTTATATTTTAGCTAAAGCTTTTGAAATGGCTGTTACAGAACAAGAACAGAAGATTGCAAAGAAGTCTGTGAGTAAAGTGTTTAATGTAGATTAGAAAAAATAATACAGGTGTTATGAGTATAGAAATAAAAGTTCCGCCAGTAGGCGAGTCAATAACCGAAGTTGTTTTATCCCGTTGGGTGAAAAATGATGGTGATGTAGTAGAAATGGATGAAGTGATAGCAGAACTAGAGTCTGATAAAGCAACGTTTGAACTTACTGCAGAACAAGCCGGAACTTTAAAAACAGTAGCAGCTGAAGGTGATACTTTGGCAATAGGTGCTGTAGTTTGTAAAATTGAAGATGGTGGTGCTGCGCCAAAAGCTAAAGCAGAAGCTGCACCTGCGGCCGCTCCGGCTGCAACGGCAGATAAAACTGCTGCTCCGGTAGCAGAGAAGTCGGACGAAAGTTATGCAACAGGTACGCCTTCTCCTTCAGCGGGTAAAATCCTTGCTGAAAAAGGTGTTGATCCTGCTGCTGTTAAAGGTACTGGTGTTGATGGCAGAATTACCAAAGAGGATGCTTTAAACGCACAAAAAACTGCCCCTGCTGCTAAAGCTGAGGCACCAAAAGCGGCTGTTGTTGCAGCTGTAGCGGGTTCAAGGAATGAGCGCAAAGAAAAAATGTCGCCATTGCGTAAAACAGTAGCAAAACGTTTGGTTGCTGTTAAAAATGAAACGGCTATGTTAACCACCTTTAATGAGGTGAACATGAAGCCGATTATGGATCTGCGTGGAAAATATAAGGATCAGTTTAAAGAAAAGTTTGGCGTAGGTTTAGGTTTCATGAGCTTCTTTACAAAAGCTGTTTGTGAAGCATTGAAGGATTTCCCTTCAGTAAATGCACGCATTGACGGCGAGTCGGTAGTATTCAATGACTTCGTAGATGTTTCTATTGCTGTTTCTGCACCTAAAGGTTTGGTTGTGCCAATCATCAGAAACGCAGAAAGTATGAGCCTGGCTCAAATTGAAAAAACTGTTATCGAACTGGCTACCAAAGCACGCGATAGCAAATTAACTATCGAGGAAATGACTGGTGGTACTTTCACTATTACCAATGGTGGTGTTTTCGGTTCAATGATGTCTACACCAATTATCAATGCGCCTCAATCGGCTATTTTAGGAATGCACAATATCATTGAGCGTCCAATTGCTGAAAAAGGAGAAGTTGTAGTACGTCCGATGATGTACCTTGCTTTATCTTATGACCACAGAATTATAGACGGAAGAGAGTCTGTAGGCTTCCTGGTTAGGGTTAAACAATTATTAGAAGATCCGGCAAGATTGCTTTTAGGCGTATAATTTTGTAAAATATTGAATAAGAAAAGGCTCCGGATGATCTCTGGAACCTTTTTTATGGGATTTGTTTTCTATTTTAGTGCTTTGATCTGATCCTAAGCATATGAAGCGTTTAATCTTTACCTTTTTTCTTGCTCTTTTTGTACTGAATGGTTTTTCCCAGAATGTAAACCAAAATTCTGGGTGGGTTATGTTTTTAAATAGTACCAAAATTAATGATAAGTGGGGGATGCATCTTGATGTCCAGCTGAGAACCGCAGATGATTGGGATGGCATTAGGAATTTCCTCTTTAGGCCAGGTGTTACCCACTATATCAATAAAAATAGCAATGCAACTGTAGGGTATTTACTGACTAATACTTATTTAAAGAATGACGGGGCAGCAAATAATACACTGACGGAGCACCGGATCTGGGAGCAATATATTTACACACATAGGATTAAACCTGTGTATGCACAACATCGCTTTCGGTTAGAGCAGCGCTTTATGGAAACCGCTGGAGGGGATGTCTTTTCACAGCGGTTCAGATATTTTTTTAGAGCTACTCTTCCTGTTCTTGGTCCTAAAGAGGCGTTTGTGCAAGGCCCGTTTGTCGCATTGCAGAATGAATTGTTCTTCAATGTTCAAAACAAAGCGAAGTTAAACGGTAAATTGTTTGATCAAAACCGGGCATATGCGGCAGCTGGTTACCGGTTTACCAAAAGTTTTGATGTAGAAGCAGGTTACTTAAATCAATTTATTAACGGGCGCTCTACGAATACCATTAACAATGCCATCCAATTGGCTTTCTATACCAGGTTTTAGTTGGCTGATTTGATGTTAATGTAAAAGTTAGGATCTGTTTTAAAAGACTTACCGCTAATTGATTTATCGATGGTGGTCGTTTTCCAATTGGCAGAAGGCGTAATGAAACTGAAGCTACCTGGTTTAAGTGTTACTTTTATAGGCATATCAAAGTCTTTTACATCAGCAATCCATCGGTATTTAAGTACTCCATTATTGACCCGATACTCCAGTGTAGGTATATTGGTATGCCTTAAGTACTGATCAAACACCTTGTTTAGCTTTAAACCACTTTCTTTGATGATGTAACCTTCTATTTGCTGTGTCGTGACCGTACTGTGGTAAAAGGTTTTATTTAGCCCTCTTAGGATATTCCTGAATTTTTCATCGTTGTTGATCAGCTGTCTGATCATATGCACAAGATTTGCTCCTTTGTAATACATGTCCCCGGAACCTTCCTGGTTTACCCCATATATACCGATGATCGGCTTGTCATTTTTTATGTTCTTCCTGATTCCAATAACGTAGGCTGATCCGGCTTCTTTTCCTGATGTTGATTCGGTAAACAAAGTTTCGGAATAATTTGTAAAAGCTTCGTGGACCCACATGTCAGCAATGTCTTTCGTGGTAATGTTATTACCAAACCACTCGTGCCCACTTTCATGAATGGTGATGAAATCGAATTTTAATCCCCAGCCAGAACCGGACAAGTCATTACCCTGATAACCCATTTTGAAGTTATTGCCATAAGCTACTGCACTTTGATGCTCCATACCAAGGTGTGGGGCTTGGACAAGTTTATATCCGTCTTCATAAAAAGGGTAAGGGCCAAACCAATGCTCAAAAGATTTTAACATGGGTTTCACGTCTGCATCCCAATGTGGACGGGCGCGCGTACTGTCTTCCTTTAAGGCCCAGTAATCTAATTCAGGCTTTCCCTTTTCCCCATCGTACTGATCTGTCCAATGTGCGTACTTACCAATGTATAATGTGACGTTGTAATTGTTGATAGGGTTATTTACAAACCAGTTGTATTGCGTATAGCCATCCGCTTGTTCTTTTATGCTGCGCAGTTTGCCATTGGAGATTTCCTGCAAACCTTTAGGTACACTTATGCTGATCAGAATACTGTCTACTTCATCACTTTGATGATCCTTATTTGGCCACCAGCTACTTGCTCCAAATCCCTGACAGGCTACTGATACCCATGGATTACCAGACCTGTCTTTACTGAAAATAAAGCCACCATCCCATGGCGGGTTTTTAGCGATAACAGGATTTCCAGCATAAAATACAGTAAAGCTGTCTTTCGATCCTTTTGTTATTTCCTGGGGAAAGGTTATGAAAACAGCATTAAACTCACGCTTAAACGGCAGTGAATTTCCGTTATAAATTACTTTTTCAACCTTTAGATTGCTAAACAGGTCAAATTGTAGTTTTTTGAAATTTTGTGTTGCAGTAAATTTAAATTCGTTACTACCACTGATGAATTCATTTTGAATATCAACTTTAACATCAAGGTGATAATAGTTGATGTCATAGCAGCTGCGTAATGGTGTTAAGGTCCCACGTAGGGTGTCTGCCTTTGAAAACTGTTGCTTTCCCTGCATCAGCTGGGCATTTGCGCAGTTTGTCGTGATCAGGATGAACAGGAAATAGTATATGACCTTTCTCATTATGGTTTTAATATCGTTAGCGTGAGGGCAGATGAGTTATTTACATCATGGAAGATTCGGTGTGTTGCCTTCTGAAAATCATGAGGTTCTGCCTGGTAAATGTCCATAAATTTCTGAGGGTTTCTATCCGCTAGTGGAAACCATGAGTTCTGTACTTGTACCATAATTCGGTGCCCCTTTTTAAAGGTATGTGCAACATCTGGAAGTGCATAGTTTACTTTAGTTACCATTCCGGGTACAAAAGGCTCTGGTTTTTCGAAGCTATTGCGGTATTTACCGCGCATGATTTCGCCCCGTACCAGCATTTGGTAACCGCCCATAATAATATTACGTGGGTTGGGAGATGGGGCCGGGCTATCTTCCGGATATACATCTATCAATTTCACTACATAATCTGCATCTGTACCTGTTGTAGAAACAACCAGGTTTGCCAGCACCGGGCCTGCTAAGGTAATGTCCTCTGTTAGCACCTCTGTCTGATAAACTTTAACATCAGGTCTGCGGGCAGCAAAGCGCTGATCGTCTATCATATATTCCCGGGTTCTTCGGGATTGAACGCCTTCCTGGTATGGGACAGGTGCATTGGGGTCACTCACATATTCGTCCCAGCTATCTGTCCGCTTTACTTTATCGAAACTCAGTTTCCCGTTCGGCTGGAAGTAAAGTGTCTTTTCTTCAGTCTCTTTGGGAGGCCATGCGCTAAATGATTTCCATTCATTGCTGCCGCTTAAAAATATGTTAGCTTCCGCCGGAGTAAAACTGCCTTCACCTTTCAGATGATATTTGAAGAAAGGAAGCTCAAATTTTTCCTGGTAGTAGGTGCTGGTCGGCTGACCAAAATTGATGTCGCCAAAGCTGCTGCCGTCGCCGCGTACCCAGCCTCCATGGAACCATGGGCCCGCTACGAGAATATTGTTGGCACCAGGGCTTTGTTTTTCAATGGCTTTATAGGTTGCAAAAGTTCCGTAGGCATCCTCGGCATCGAAGAATCCACCAACTACCATTACCGCAGGTTTTACTTTAGTAAGGTGTTGTTCAATACTTCTGGCCCTCCAGAAGGTGTCCAAGTTAGGGTGTGCAAAAAGATTGTTCCAAAATCGGATGCTATCACCAAAGTATGTTTCTTTTAAATTCTTAACAGATCCCGCTTCCAGGTAAAAACGATAAATATCCTGAATAGGAAACTTAAATCCCTTAGGGCCTTTGTCGGGGGTAATGGGTTTGGGTCTTGGTACGCCGAAACTACTCATAAAGCTAAAGGCATCGTTAAGGAACAGGGCTCCGTTGTGGTGAAAATCGTCACCAATAAACCAATCGGTGACGGGGGCTTGTGGAGAAACGGCCTTTAATGCCGGATGTGCACCCGGTAAGGAAGTTGTGCTGTAAAACCCTGGGTAGGAGATACCATAAATTCCGACTTTACCATTATTGTTTTTTATATTTTTTAGCAGCCAGTCGATCGTATCATAAGTGTCTGAACTCTCATCGATGTCTTTTTTGCTTTTCTTTTTTGCCACATGTGGTCTGATATCGTCAAATTCGCCCTCACTCATCCACTTACCTCTTACGTCCTGGTATACAAAGATGAACCCTTCTTTCATTTCGGCAGGGAAATTACCCAGACTGGTTTTATAGTTGTTTTCTCCGTATGGGGAAACCGTGTAAGGTGTACGATTCAGTAGGAAAGGGTATTTTTTATCTTTATCTTTTGGGATATAAATAGCCGTAAAGAGCTTGATCCCATCACGCATGGGGATAAGCCGTTCTATTTTGGTATAGTGCTGACGGATGTAAGCTGAGTCGGTTTGTTGTGCAAATAGAGATATACTTGCAAATAAAAGTAAAATGGTAAACCACAAAGATTTTACAGGGAACATAGACGGAGTTTTAGTCGCTTAAATATATGGAATTGGTTAATGTTTCTTAACTTTACGCAAAAAAAATCCTTAATATGCAATACGATGTAGTTGTAATTGGCTCGGGCCCGGGCGGTTATGTTGGAGCAATCAGATGCGCCCAGTTAGGCTTAAAAACGGCAGTTATAGAAAAATATAAAACTTTTGGCGGAACCTGTTTAAATGTAGGTTGTATTCCATCAAAAGCCTTGTTAGACTCGTCAGAACATTTTCATAATGCGACACATACTTTTCAAACGCACGGTATCAACTTAAAAGATTTAAAAGTTGATATGCCGCAAATGATCGCACGTAAAAACGATGTGGTAGCTCAAAATACAGCTGGTATACAGTATCTATTTAAAAAGAACAAGATCGATTCTTTTGAAGGTGTTGGTTCTTTTGTGGATAAAAACACGATAATGATCATTAAGGATGGTAAATCTGAAACGATTACGGCTAAAAATGTAATCATTGCTTCAGGTTCAAAACCTACAGCATTGCCTTTCTTACCAATTGATAAAAAACGTATCATTACTTCTACAGAAGCTTTAAACATTACTGAAGTACCAAAACAAATGATTGTAATTGGTGGCGGGGTAATTGGTTTGGAGTTAGGTTCTGTTTACGCTCGTTTGGGAACTAAAGTTTCTGTAATTGAGTTCATGCCGTCTATTATCGGTACTATGGATGCTGGTTTAGGTAAAGAACTGCAACGTGTATTGAAAAAATCACTTGGTATGGAGTTCTTTATGGGCCATAAAGTGACAGGTGCTACTACTAAAGGCAAAAAAGTAACGGTTACTGCAACCAATGCGAAAGGTGAAGAAGTAAGCTTCGATGCTGATTATTGTATTGTTGCTGTTGGCCGTACTGCTTATACCGAAGGATTGGGCTTAGAAAATATCGGTATCAAAACTGAAGAAAGAGGGAATAAAATCCCTGTAAATGATCATCTGGAGACTGCTGTGCCAGGTGTGTATGCTATCGGCGATGTAATTAAAGGAGCAATGCTTGCGCACAAAGCAGAAGATGAGGGTGTATATGTTGCTGAAAGAATTGCCGGACAAAAACCACATATCAATTATAACCTGATCCCGGGTGTTGTTTATACCTGGCCTGAAGTTGCTTCTGTAGGTTATACTGAAGAGCAGTTAAAAGAACAAGGTGTTCAGTATAAAGCTGGTTCGTTCCCTTTCAAAGCAAGTGGACGTGCTAAAGCAAGTATGGATACGGATGGTTTTGTAAAGGTGTTGGCTGATGCTAAGACGGATGAAATTTTAGGTGTTCATATGATTGGTCCGCGTGCTGCTGATATGATTGCTGAGGCAGTTGTTGCTATGGAATTCCGTGCATCTGCTGAGGATATTGCAAGAATTTGTCATGCACACCCAACTTATACTGAAGCGTTAAAAGAAGCAGCTATGGCTGCAACTGAAAACAGGGCGATACATATTTAGTCGACTCTGATAGGTTACGTAAAAGCCTGAAGATTTAATCTTCGGGTTTTTTTGTGGATATAAAAAAAGAGGAACCGTGTCAGGGTTCCTCTTTTTATTGATTAGTTTGAAAGACTAATGACCGTGATCCAGATCATATTCTAACACATCCTTATGATCATAAGGTTCTTCCAGCATTTCATCAATTGTTTTTCCTTTTTTGTTGAAGCCTAATTTATCCAATATAATATCGAAGACCAGGTAAACAACCGGGACAACAATCAGCGTTAAAAATAACGAACTGGTTAATCCGCCTACGATAACCCAGGCCAAACCATTTTTCCACTCGGCACCGGCACCACTCGCTAATGCGATAGGTAACATACCAAAAATCATGGCGATTGTGGTCATCAGGATTGGACGTAAACGAGCGTGGTTAGCTAAAATTAACGCTTCCGTTGTTGATTTTCCTTCTGCTTTCATGTGGTTGGTAAAATCGACCAGGATAATCGCATTCTTCGCTACCAGACCCATTAACATAATAAAACCTAAAATGGTAAAGATACCGATTGAGTTATTTGTTAAAGCCAGTGCTAAGAAAGCTCCGATCAATGCCAGTGGCAGGGAGAACATTACCACAAAAGGATAAACAAAACTATCATATAAGGCCACCATAATTAAGTAGACTAAGATGATAGATGCCATTAGGGCAATACCTAAAGTACCGAAACCTTCAGACTGGTTTTCCTGATCTCCTGCCCAGGTGTAGCTTACACCAATAGGAGCTTTTAACTTCCCATCCTTTTGTAGTTCCTCCAGTTTCTTTTGGAAATCAGCAACTACGGTTCCTGTTGGTCTACCGATAGATTGTGCTTTAACAGATACTGATGTAGATTTATTTAAACGTTCTAACTGACTTGGTCCTGATCCTTCAGTGATTGCCGCAAATTGCGATAGTTTAATCTGCTCTCCTCTGTCATTTATAAAAATCAGGTTACGTACATCATCAACATTTTTCCTGTTGAAATCCTGATACTGGATATTGATGTCGTATTCGTACTCGCCTTTTCTGTATTTACCATCAGTGTTACCCGCAAAAGCAGTCTGCATAGTAGAGCCTACCGTTGCCAGGGTTAAGCCAACTGCGGCCATTTTATCGCGGTCAACCTGAACGTTAATCTCAGGGGTTCCTTTTTCCACAGATAATTTGATCTCTGTAGCACCTGGAATTGTTGCCAGTACTTTTTGTGCACCTTCGGCATATTTTAATGCACTATCCAGATCAGAACCCATTACCACTAATTGTATTGGTGCATTTTCTGCAATACCCAAAATACTAATTGGTACAGTTTTAACTTTTGCACCTACCAGTTCTTTGGCTAGTGCACGACTCATTTTGGTTGCGAAAATGTCTGATGAAACACCTTCACGTTCCTTGCGGTCAACTAATTTTACGTTGATCTCAGATTTGTAAGCTGTAGCCTGAGTTCCACCAAAATCTCCACTGGCCTGACCAACTGTAGTGATCATTTGCGTAATCTCCGGTTGTTTATCTAAAAATGCTTCGGCACGTTGTGTGTAAAAGTTGGTTTGTTCCAGAGGTGCATCTTTAGGTAATTCAATTTGAATTAAAAATTCCCCTTTATCAGATTTAGGGAAAAATTCTGATCCGATAAAACCGGCTCCAGCTAACCACATAGCCGCGACAAACATCACAACAACGCCAGCCATCGTACGTCTTTTATGATTTAATGACCAGGTTAAGATCTTTGTAACCCATAAGGTGAATTTTCTTAATTGTTTTTCAAACCATAAGATAAAACGACCAAACATGTTTTTACCTTCAATACGTTCCAGTTTACCATATCTTGAGAATAATAATGGTACAATGGTGAATGAAGCTAACAAGGAAAGCATGGTTGCGATAATTACTACCACACAGAACTGACGGAGAATGTTCGACACAAGCCCTGTACTTACCGCAATAGGGAAGAATACAACAACAATTACCAGGGTGATAGATACAACGGTAAAACCAATTTCCCTTGTCGCATCAGAAGCTGCTCTTACTTTGTTTTTGCCCATCTCCATGTGTCGCTGGATATTCTCCAGAACTACAATGGCATCATCCACAAGGATACCAACTACGAGTGATAGTCCTAATAATGACATCAGGTTTAAGGTAAAGCCAAATAATTCAATACCAATAAACGTCGCAATTAACGATGCCGGAATAGATACCATTACAATTAATGCATTTCGTAAACTATGGAGGAAGAATAGCATTACAAATGCTACCAATACAACGGCAAGCATTAAATCGTGGATAACCGCATCTGCTGATTCTAATGTGAAAATAGAACTGTCGTTAACGATTTTAATATCAAGATTGTTGGCTGCATATTCTACCTTAAGTTTTTCGATGATTTTATGAACGCCTTTACTTACTTCAACCGCATTGGCATCACTTTGTTTAATAATCTGAATAGCGATGGCGCCTTTTCTATCGATACGGGCTAATTTTTCAGTTTCTTTCTGCGAATCCTGTACATCGGCAACGTCGCGTAAACGAATTTGCGCACCTGCTTTTGATGTGGTTAAAACAAGATTTCTTAGCTCATCTAGGTTTCTATATTTACCAGATAAACGGATTAATACGTCTTGATTTGCCGTTTTAACACTTCCTGTAGGGAAATCTAAATTTGAGGTTAAAATCATTTGTTGTACCTGAGGTACAGAAAGATTGTATCCTTGTAATTTGTTGGCATCTAAAGATACCTGGATTTCTCTTTCCGAGCCACCAATCAGGTTAACCTGAGCGATACCGTTAACCCTTGAAATTACCGGGGCAATCCGTTGATCAATTAAATCATAAAAGCTTACATCATCCATTTTTGCCGAGGCAGACATGGTAATAACCGGTAAATCATCTAAGGAGAATTTACTTAATGAAGGTGTTTTTACATCTTCAGGTAATTCCGAAAGGATGGCATTTACTTTACGTTGCGCATCATTTAAGGAAATATCTATGTTTGCCGCATCAGTTAAAGTAATGGTAACTGTTGATAAACTTTCGAAGGAAACCGCGTTAATTTTCTTAATGTTTTCCATTGAAGATACGGCATCTTCGATTTTCTTGGTTACGGTATTTTCTACCTCGGCTGGTGAAGCTCCAGGGTAGATAGTTGAAATAGATACTACGTTGTTTGAGAATTTCGGTAATAACTCATAACCCAACGAAAAGTAACTCAATAGCCCCAGTAAGGTAAGTGCAGTAAAAACTACAATTACCAAAGAGGGCCGCTTTATAGAAATGTCTGTTATCTTCATTTTCTTTATTTTACGATACTAACTGAAGTGCCTTCAGCCAGGTTGATTTGTCCGCTTGTAATTACAGTTTCTCCTTCGTTTAATCCTTCAAGAATTTCAACAGAATCACCTAAAATACGACCTGCAATTACTTTGCGTAGTTTAGATGTATTAGTTGCAGTATCTAAAATAAATACCTGATTGCTGCTCACGCTACCCACAAATGAAGTACGTGGAACTAAAATGCTAGGTGCCTGTTTAGGGAAGTTAAATATTGCGGTTCCATACATACCGGCTTTAAGCCCATTTTTAGCGTTGTTGTCTACTTCAATTTCAATCGGGAAGTTTAAACTTGCATCAGCCTTCGCCGCGATAAATGTTACTATCCCATTAAAAGATTCTGTAGGAAAAACAGATGATTTAATTTCCAATTTGTCGCCAACTTTAAGATGCGCAACTTGTGATTCGTTTACGTTTACCTTTAGTTTTAATTTAGAAACGTCTACAATTTCAAACATATCACTTCCCTGTGTATTAACAAATGCACCAACTTCAATGAACCTTTTATTGATGATACCATTAATCGGAGATTTGATGTTTGCATCACTCACTCTTCTTTGGTTAGCCTGAAGTCGTAACTTTGCATTTTGAGTCGCCAATTTAGCCTGATCTAATTGCTGTTGGGTTACACCACCAGTTGCATAGGAACTCTGATATCTTGCTTCGTCTCTCAATGCATTCTGATAGTTTGCTTCCGCAGTCTCTCTGTCTGTATTAATAATTTCTGCGTCAATGCGGGCTAAAATCTGACCTTTAGTTACGTGGTCACCTTCATCTACAAATATTTTGGTTACCCTGCCTGCATTTTCTGATTTGAAGATCAGTTCTTGTTTAGGTGCAAATGTACCATTAGTGCTGAAGTCAAGGTCGACTATTTTTTTCTCCACTGTTGCAACCCGAACGGCAACAGCACCACCTCCCTCTGCGATAAATGCAGTTTTTGCTTCATTTTTCTTTTTGTTGTTATTTAACACCATGGCAATTCCGGCCAGGGCAACTATGATTACTAAGGCAGTAATTATTACTCTTTTCATTATAATAGCGATTTTATATTTCCGTTTGATTTGATTAGTTGTATTTCGGCAATTTTGTAATTTAACAATGCCTGGTTATAGCTGTTTTGTGCTTCTGTTAATGCTGTTTCTGTATCTAACAGGTCGGTTAAATTTGCCAGGCCATTGTTGTAATTGTTTTGCGTACTTCTATATATTTCATCAGCTAGTTGAACATTCTGCTTTTGTGCGGTTATTGTACTTAAGCTATTTCTCAATTGAATTTTAGCATTCTCATAGGCCATGTTCAGAGAGTTTGTTGACTCTCTTCTGTCTTCTTTTGCTTTTTTGATGTCAACATCGGCCTGTCTGATTTTTGAACGCGTTAAAAAACCGTTAAAAATTGGCACTTTTAAAGTCAGGCCAACAGCGGAGGCGCCAAAACCAATAGCGGTGTTGTTAGAGCTTAAGAAATCGAAACCACCACTTTGACTGGAGTAGGTATAGTTCCCCGTCAAGGCTAATGAAGGATAGTACTCAGATACATAAGCTTTACGTTGTAGCCAGTATAATTTGTCCTGCGTGTCTAAAATCTTTATTTCAGTTCTGTTAGCAAATGAAAGAGAATCTGTGAACTGTGGCAATTGGGTAACTTCTGCGAGCTCAGTCTTAGGTAAGTTGACCTCAGTATGCACAGGCATTCCCATAGATAGCTTTAACTGGTTTTCTAATTGTGTAATTGCATTTGAGGTTTGTTCGCGTTGTGTCTGCAAATTGGTAATGTTGACTTTAATACGATCCACATCAATTTTTTTCGCTAAGCCGCTCTGATATTGGGTAGCTATGATTTTTTCTATCGCTTTTACATTTTTGATATTGGTGTCCAATACATTCAATTGTTGCCTGTTTACCAATACTGAATAATAATTATTGGCCACCAGTTCAATGATTTGCTCCTCTGTTAATTGAGAAACAAGGTTGTAATATTCTTCACTCGATCTTGCAGCCTGCAATCCTGTAAAGACCGTTTGATTGAACAATTGTTGTGAAAGCTGAATCCCGGCAGATGAATTCCAGTTCTGTCCCAGTTTAATGGATTGTGGTGCACCTCCGAAGTCTGCTACCAGTTTTCCGATAATCGGGTTGTAGGTTAAGCCTGCAGTACCTGTAATTTGTGGCAAGGCCTGGGCTCTAATTTCCTCTGTTTTATATCTTCCGCCATCAATGTCTAATTTTGACTTACGTACTTTTACACTGTTTTGTACCGCATAATTGAGTGCTTCTTTTAATGTAAGCGTTTGCTGGGCACTTACTGTGTTCGATAACAATAAACCTAGTAGCAATACAGGGATTATTTTCATCTGTTTAATTATTGTATTCATATATAGTTTATTGTTGTTTTAGTCCTTTAATAAATATTGCGGATAGGCTAAGTTGTCTGTCCAGGATGTTTTTCATTTCTTTTTTACTCGGGAACAATTCCTTGTTTCCATGCATAATACACAGCGAAGTAATTCCCGCAAGGCTGTCAAGATAAAGCTCGGCAGTTTTGTAAGCTTCAGTAGGTGCAATTTCACCTTTGTCTATAGCCAACTGAAATATATCTGCATGCAATTGTATATTGTTGGTGCGCATTTTTATGAAATGTCCTTTAAGCTCTTCTGAATTGAGTGAAGAGTCCGGGGTATTTCCCGACAAGTGCATCATGTAGTATTTTTGAAAAAATCGATGTCTGATCTCTATCAGGGTAGTCATACATCCTTCCAGGGAAGGGTTTCCCGATTGAACCTGGTTTACAAGTTCAAAATAATCATTAAATATTTTTTCAATTACGCCAAGTACAAGGCTGCTTTTATCAGGGAAATAATAATACAATGAAGGTTTGGATACCGAAAGATCCTCAGCAATTTCATTCATTGTAGTCTTGTTAATTCCATAATGAATAAAACGTTTTATAGCCCCCTCAATAATTACATCTCTTTTTTTATCTGTCTCTACCATTCTACTTTTTTACTTTCTGACTTTTTCATTTGAAGGGTCAAAAATACTGCCATAATTTTACATACGGAATTTTAGTCCGAAAATGGCGGTAAACTTACAATTTGATGACTTTTTTTATAGGGATTTAGGTTTTAATCCTTGAAGGAAGACCTCTGCAAAGACTTTTTCCTTTAAAAAGATTTGTTTAAACTGCTCTTTTCCAGGGAATATGTTCTTGTCTTTGGACATAATATTGAAGTGTATACCGGACAGTGCATCAAGAAATATTTCAGTAGTCAGTTTAACATCTTCCATTGCCAATTCGCCGCTTGCAATCCCCCGGTTGAATAATGAACCGATTATAATTGTTTCGAATGCGCGGGCTTTACTGAATTTTTCATACAGATCATCGGGTAATTCATTAGCAATAACCTGTGTTGCTTCCATCAGGGTGTAATATTTTTGAATAAAGTATTGTCTTTTTTGCAGTAATTTAAAAATCCCTTCAGTAGAAGTACTTGTTTTGTCAATTGATTTTACAAGGTCTCTGCTAATGATTTGCATCAGGTGTTCTATGGTACAAACATAAAGACTTAGTTTGTCAGGGAAATAATAATAAAGTAATGCTTTAGAGAAGGATACGTCTTTTGCTATTTCCGTCATTGTGGTTTTTGATAAACCATAATGAGCAAACCGCTTCAACGCAGCTTCAATAATAATACCTTTCTTTTTATCCTGATTTTCCATAAAGTAACTACAATTCTTCTTTGTTATAAGTTTTAATATATGCGTTTTTACAATGCTGCCGAAAAATAGGCAAAATTTTTAAATATTGCTTTTAACATGTTTATTACAACTGTTAACAATTACATTTGTGCTGTATATCTAATTTTATTTATGTCAATCTTACAGGAAAATATCTCCCTCAAGCCTTACAATACCTTCGGTGTCGCTGCCAGTTCAACTTTTTTTGCTGAAGTTTTTAATGAAGCCGATTTAAAGGGCCTTTTAAGTATGGCGATTGTTAAAGAGCAACAGATGTTGGTTTTGGGTGGAGGAAGTAATCTTTTATTTACCAGAGATTTTGATGGCCTGGTGATAAAGGTGAGTATTCCTGGAATCTCTTTTGTTGATGCAGGTGATGATGTGATCGTAACTGCGGGGGCAGGGGTGGTATGGAATGATTTTGTAAACTATTGTGTAGGAAACGGTTTTGCCGGAGTAGAAAATTTAAGCCTTATCCCTGGTACTGTAGGCGCTTCGCCTATTCAGAATATTGGAGCGTATGGTGTCGAGCTTAAGGATGTATTTTATTCTTGTGTGGCCTATGAGATTACTACAGGTAATCACCAGGTATTTGAGTTTGATGATTGTAAGTTCGGTTACAGGGATAGTGTTTTCAAAAATGAATTAAAGGGTCGATATATTATCACTGCCGTAAGTTTTAAGCTAAGCAGGAAGGCAAAAATCAATACACAGTATGGCGCTATACAAGCGGAATTACTGAACAGAAATATAGATCAGCCTACAATTGCTGATGTGTCGTCTGTGGTAGCTGCTATTAGGGTAAGTAAACTTCCTGATCCGTCGACTATTGGTAATGCAGGTAGTTTCTTTAAAAACCCCGTAATTGAAAAATCTCTGTTTGATGAGGTTATTGAGAAGTTTCCCGATGTAGTTCATTATCCTGCACCAAACGATAAAATAAAACTGGCTGCGGGATGGTTGATAGAACAGTGTGGTTTTAAAGGCAAGGTAGTTGGGAACACGGGTACCTGGAAAAATCAGGCCCTTGTTTTGGTTAATCATGGAGCGGCAACAGGACAGGAGGTGTATGCTTTTTCGGAAGAAATAATAAAAACTGTATATATAAAATTTGGCATAATGCTTGAAAGGGAAGTAAATATTTTGTAATATGCCGCTGTAATATGTTTTAACCCCCATAATTAATTTCTTAATACAGAATCTTAATTTCTTAATATAGAATCTGCGTTTTTGGTACATATCTTGTGTATGATTTAGTATGTATTATTAAACAAATTTTGAGCGCCACTCACTCAATGAAATGTTTGTTTGTTTTTTTAACCCTAAAATTAAAACACTATGACAAAAAATGAGTTCAATCTACAGTTACATGACCATTCAGTATCGTTGCAGTCGTTCGCTTTAAACTTTACTAAAGACGCAGAAGACGCGAATGATTTGGTGCAAGATACAATGCTTAAGGCAGTTACGTATTATGGTAAGTTCAAAGACGGTACGAATTTAAAAGGGTGGTTGTTTACAATTATGAAGAATACCTTCATAAATAATTATAGGCGTTTGGTAAAAACAAATGCATTAATTACAAAATCAGATGATATATCTTCTGCAAATTTACACTACAGCGCCACAGTAAATACAAGCGAAAGCAAATTTATAATCGGCGATATCAATAAAGCATTGTCAACTCTGCAACCTGAATATTATATTCCTTTTGTTAAATATTTTGAGGGCTATAAATATCATGAAATTGCGGAGATGCTGGAGATTCCGATAGGAACAGTTAAAACCAGGATCCATGTTGCTCGCCAGATCCTTAAAAAATATCTGAAAACCTATTCAAAAGAGATTTTGGGCACAGAAATGGTGTAGAGTCATTGTCTGATCCGAAAAAAAGACACCCTAGGGTGTCTTTTTTTTATCTTTAATTCAGATTTTCTACAGATTTTTAATTTAGTTTAGCGTTGTCTGTAGTTTAATTATATTGAGTGTAAAGTGTCAGTTAAATATTGTCTTATATTAATCATATGTTTTTGCTCGTTTCTCGTTTATCCTCAGCAGAGAGATACGCTGTATGAAAAGCATAGATATGCTGATCTTGAATATAAAGCCTTAAAGCTGACGCGAATCGTTGTTCCTTCTGTTTTTATCGCCTATGGCTTTAGTGCTCCTTACATAAAGCCGTTACATAACCTTGATGTTGAAACAAATTATGAATTGAGAGAAGATCATCCTGGTTTTGGTTATCATGCAGATGATTATCTTCGTTATGCGCCGATTGCAGCAGTTTATGGATTGGATCTGGCAGGGGTAAGGAGTAAACATAAATTTGTGGACAGGACCGCACTCTTACTTTTGTCGACTGCGATAATGGCTGGCACGACAAGTATTACCAAAAACCTTACACATCGAATGCGGCCAAATGGTTTAAATGATAAATCTTTTCCCTCAGGACATACCGCTATGGCATTTATGGCTGCAGAGTTTATGCACCAGGAATATAAGGATCAGTCGCCATGGTATAGTGTAATGGGGTACTCTGTGGCTTTAACTACAGCAGGTTTACGTTTGTATAACAGTGCGCATTGGTTAAGCGACGTGGTTGCCGGGGCCGGTTACGGCATGCTTTCTACTAAAATTTCTTACTGGGTATATCCTTATATAAGAGATAAATTGTTTCTTAGTAAATCAAATCAAACCGTTATGGTTCCTTTTTATCAGGATGGACATACCGGCTTTACATTTGTTCATAAGCTTTAAGCGATCCATATAATGACTTTTAAAACCAAAATTAAACAACTTTTTCAACACAGGTTTAGTCCTGTTTTATTAGCTACGTTAATATTATGCGCTGTGTCGCTGCTTACCAGGATCGTCCTGCTTTTTAGTTCGAGACAGCATGTTGACTGGTCATTTTTTAATCTCCTGGGCATCTTTTTGATCGGCCTTTTATTCGATCTGGCCGCGGCCTCATTTGCTGTTGTACCATTGATATTGTACATCTGGATAATGCCAGATAAATGGTACAGGAAAAAAATCAACAGCGTTTTGTTGCTGCTTTATTTCCTGGTGGTTATTAGTACCTTATTGTTTAATGCTATGTCAGAGTGGTTTTTTTGGGAGGAATTCTCTGTTCGCTATAATTTTATTGCCGTTGATTACCTGGTTTACACCACCGAGGTTATTGGAAACATCAGGCAGTCTTATCCTGTGAACACCATCCTGATTTTTATTGCACTATTTTCCGCTGTTTTGCTTTTTGTGCTGAGAAGATATTTTTGGAAGCACGATGAAAATGTAATGCGGTTTAAGCACCGTACTGCAGTTGCTATCTTGCTGCTTTGTGTCCCGGTTGCGGTTTACTTTTTGTTTAATCATAAATGGAAGTACTTTAGTAACAACCAGTATGTAAGTGAGCTTGCAGGCAATGGTATATATGATTTTGGTAATGCGTTTTGGAACAATGAACTGGATTACGAAACGTTTTACAAAACCTTACCTATTGCTGAGGCTGAATCAATAATTAGGAAGGAGTTGTGCTCAGATAGCGCGACTATTGGAGAGGCTACTAAGTTTACGCTTAGAAAGGTTGATAATCCTGGAATAGAAAGGCAGATGAATGTCGTATTGATTAGTGTGGAAAGCCTTAGTGCCGATTTTATGACGCATTTTGGAAACACCCAACACATTACACCAGAATTAGATACCCTTGCTAAACAAGGGCTGTTGTTTACCAATTTATATGCTTCTGGTACACGTACAGTCAGGGGCCTGGAGGCGCTGGCTCTTTCTATACCGCCAACTCCTGGTCAGTCGATTATAAAACGTCCTGAAAATAAAGGGCTGTTCTCTTTAGGAAGTATCTTCAGGTCGAAAGGATACCATAGCAGATATGTTTACGGTGGATATAGTTATTTCGATAATATGAATGCTTTTTTCTCCGAAAATGGTTATGATGTTACCGATCGTAAGGCAATCAAAGATGCCGATATTCATTATCAAAATATATGGGGTGTTGCGGATGAAGATCTTTTTACCCTTTCGCTACGCCTCGCTGATGAGGATTTTAGTAATCATAAAAAGTTCTTTTCGCACATTATGACTGTATCTAATCATCGTCCTTTTACCTATCCCGAAGGTAGAATTGATATTCCTTCTCATACGAATAGGGAAGGAGCGGTGAAGTACACTGATTATGCAATTGGTCGTTTTATAAAAGAGGCTTCTGTAAAGCCCTGGTTTAAGAATACCCTGTTTGTTATTGTGGCAGATCACTGCGCATCAAGTGCGGGTGAAGTGGAGCTTCCGGTTAATAAGTATCATATTCCTATGATTTTTTATGCACCTGGTCATATTGCACCTGGAAATTTTGAAAAGTTAACGGCACAGATAGATGTAGCTCCAACTATTCTTGGTTTTCTAAATATGGATTATACGAGTAAGTTTTTTGGACAGGATATATTTAAAGTGAAGCCAGGTCAGGAGCGGGCTTTTATCAGTACTTATCAAAGTCTGGGGTATATTAAAAATGGCAAGCTTGTTATTCTGGATCCCAATAAAAAGACTAAAACATTTATTCCTGATTTTGGTACCGGTGCGGCAGTCTTGACGGAACCTGATGAAACGTTGATCAAAGAAGCGGTTTCAAATTATCAGGTTGCGTCCTATTTGTATAAGAATCATTTGTATAGTAAATGATAATCCTAACTTTATCTTTTACGTTTGATCATACTTCGCACTATGGAAAATCGTGAAAATGTTTTTGAGGTATATAATAAAATAGCAGCCTGGTTTGCCACAAATCGTTATGGTGGTTTAATGGAGCAGGCATACCTTGATGAAATGATTGGTCTTTTGAATAAGGGTGCCAGTGTTTTAGACCTTGGTTGTGGAACAGGGAAGCCTATTTTAGCATATCTTATCACAAGAGGCTTGGACGTTGTTGGTGTTGATGGCAGCACTGAAATGTTAGCTTTAGCGCAGAAAAACTTTCCTTCAACGGAGTTTGTGCTTGCAGACATGCGTAATTTGTACCTAAACAAGAAGTTTGATGCAATAATTGCCTGGCATAGTTTTTTTCATTTACCAGCAGCAGATCAGCCTGCAATGTTTGAAACCTTTAGTAATCATTTAAAACCCAATGGCGTTTTACTTTTTACATCTGGAACGGAGTACGGAGAAGCCTGGGGGATGAATGGTGGTGAAAACCTGTTTCATGCTTCATTGAGTACAGAAACCTATAAAGAAGTATTGGAAAAGCACGGTTTTAAAGTGTTGAAACATGTTATGGATGATGCAGATTGTGGTGGTGCTACCGTTTGGATGGCACAATATGTATAAAAAAGGGCAAACAAGAATTTCTTCTGTTTGCCCTTTCTTTATCCGGTAAACGGATCTAAATCAACTTTCAATTTTATGCGTTACGTGGATTTAGAACTTTTGATAAGCGTTCTTGCATATCCTGTAGATGGAGCTTTGTAGCTTCATCAGTCATAAAGGGTAAAGCAGTTTCTATTGCTTTTGCTAATTTTTTTGCCTGTCCGGTTACAATTGAAAAAGAATCGTCTATTGTGCTCAGCATTGCAGATTGTCTGGAACCTTTACTATTTAGTATTGCAACTATTTGCTCAGTATATAGTTTTTGAAGACTTCTACGGTAAACATCGATCGCTTTTTTCTGAGGCAGTTCCGACCATATTCCATTTTGCAAATCACTCACCATCTCTGCGACTGTGTATGCATTGGCCGGATCAATGGTCTCGAAATCCATGAGGCCCTTAAAAGTGGCTTTGTTTAATAATGTACTTAGTGTAGACTCTTGAAGGAATACAACTGTACTTCGGTCACTGGTCCCTGTTTTCTGGAAAATTTCTTTGCTGATAAGCCATGTAGGTGTGGTAAACAAATTATCCTGAAGGAAGGTTACTGCTTCCTTTTGAGTGGCTTTAGGAACAAATTCGAAAACTTGTTTATTTTCATCAGTCAATGAAGCTGTAGCCATAACACCTCCAACATTTATCAGCACATGATTGATGTACAACCTATATTGATCAACCAGCTTTTTATAGATCCTTTCTGTGCCTTTGTAATCGTCATTTGGCTCTCTGGTCCATTCCAGTAAATGGGGCATGATACGTTTTAGGTTTTTAATCCCATAAGTATTTGCCTTCATAGCATTGTCACCAAGAACTTCTGATAACAGCCTTGGGTCCTTAACGCCCATTGACGGCATAAAACGAAGTTGTTTATCTGCCGCGATTTTTTTTGATACCCAGTTGTTTAAAAATGCTTTTTCTTCTTCTTTTGTTTTGTTGTCGGGAAACCATCTGTAAGCCCATTCTATTGCCCATTTATCGTATGCGCCAATTCGGGGAAATATTCCTTTTTGGGTAATGTTGTCTTCGGGTTGTGCTACATAGTTAAACCGCGCGTAATCCATAATAGATGGTGTATGTCCATTTGCTTCTACCCATTTTTTATTACGGAGGTTTTCAACCGGAACCATATTGGATGCCCCGAAATTATGCTGGAGGCCTAAGGTATGTCCAACTTCATGTGAGGAAACGAAACGTATCAATTCACCCATTAACTCATCAGAATAAATCATTTTTCTAGCCTCAGGGTCAATCGCTGCAGCCTGAATAAAATACCAGTCGTGTACCAGGTTCATGATATTATGAAACCAGTTGATGTGCGACTCCAAAATCTCACCTGAACGTGGATCCTCAATACTTGGGCCACTTGCATTCTGAATATCCGAAGGTTTATAAACAATGGCAGAGTGTGATGCATCTTCAATGCTCCAGTTTGGATCATTAACAGGAGCTTCCTTTGCTGTAATGGCATTTTTCCAACCAGCTTGTTCAAAAGCAATATTCCAGTCTTTTACTCCCTGAATTAAATAAGGAACCCATTTTTTAGGTGTTGTGGGATCAATGTAAAATACAATAGGTTTTGCAGGCTCAACCAAAGTTCCTTTCAAGTATTTCTGAATGTCTTCTTTTCTTGGTTCCAAGCGCCAACGAGAAACTATAGCAGCTTTTTCAACACCTTGTGGGTGCACATCAAAGTCAGTGTATGTTGATGTAAAATATCCTACGCGGGGATCTTCAAACCTGATTCTCATAGGTTTTTTTGGCAGTAACAACATTGAGCAGTTTAGTTCAAAAGTTACAGGCTGCGGACCTGCCCCCAAAGAGACTGCCATTGGCTCAGAACGCTTTTTGTTATATGTTTTAATTGTCCGGATTTCTATCGTATTGGGGCGTGGACGGATCGTGTCGATGAACGAACGGTCTGAAATCATGTCATTTAACGTAAGGATTTTTTTCTTTAACCCGTCAAATGCGACAGTTTCATTGTCCGCACTAAAAAAATCAGTCACATCAATCACACTACTTCTCGATTTATCTTTTTCCGGCGAAAAAGCCTTTATGTCAAAAGAGGAGATGATGGGCTGAATATTCGAATTAATGACAGAGCGGTGCATCCCATTTTTAGATGAATCTGCTGACTTTTCAAGATAAGAAACACCCCTGAGCAGCATTTTGGTGCCTGGGCCTCTTTCAAACCTGATCACCTGTTGTCCAATTTCATCGCCGGCATGGCCAAGGAATGGATAAGAAATCCTTAGGCCTACTGCCGAGCGAGATATTCGGTTGACTACTAAAATGTCTCTTCCCAACAATGAGTCAGGGATTTCGAATAGGTATCTGTCATCTTGTTTGTGGACTTTAAACATTCCTGTTGTAGTCACTGCTTTAGCAGTAATCACTTCTGCATAGGGAAGGGGAGCTTTACCTGTTGTTTTATTCTGGGCCTCACTCACGCTATAAACACCCATTAATAAAAACAGGGAAATCAATTTTAAATACATGTGTATGTTTTTTAGCAGGTTGTATCCTTATTTATGACACAACCTGTGTTAAAATAATAAATGGTTATTTTCCGTAGCCGTCGTTTTGTACGAGGTTAGGATTGTTCAGTAATTCAATTGAAGGAATGGGGAATGACAATCTTGAGTCCGACCATCCTGGCTTGGTAGCCAACACCTGGTTGATCCTGCCAGTTCTTTTAAGATCAGACCATCGATGTCCGGTTTCAGTAAACAGCTCAACTCTTCTTTCTTGCTCTATTGCCAGTAAGAGGTCTTCTTTTGTGCTTGCAGATGTATTGCCAATATTGGCGCGGTTACGTATGGCATTCAGATCGTCTGCAGCCGTACCCAGCTGGTTTAGCTGTGCCCTGGCTTCCGCTCTGATAAGGTACTGTTCTGCCAAACGTAAAAAGCTGAAAGACTCTGCAGGGGTACCAGAGAATTGGTTCTTGTATTTGTTTGGCAGAAATTTTGTCTCGGTAACGGTGCCATTAGTATATGGGACCGCCCTTGTCCAGGTTGTGAAACGAACATCGTTCGCCTCGAAAGAGTTTTTAAGCTCAGTTGTTATAGCCATTTGCGGAACAGTTTGACTAGCAAAATAAAAACCCAGAGCCGTGTATCCTCTCAAACTGCTAAGCCCCGTTGTAGAAGTATTACTCATTTGCCAGATGGACTCTAATGAATTCAGGTAAAAAACTTTGCCGATATCAGCTTTAGGGAGCAGTTGATATAATTGGGTTTCTCCAATCACAGAACTGGCTTCTGCTTCGGCCAAAGCCCATTGGTTTGTGTACAGATAGGCCTTTGCGAGCAGGGCAGTAGCTACGAATTTATTTGCCCGCGTGCGGTTGTTACTGGCAGATGCAGAGTAATTCTTTCTTAACAAAGTCTTCGCTGTTTTAAGATCCTCTATTACCTTTTGCATAACCTCTGCTGTAGGGGTTTTTAAGGCCCTGTTGTTTGCATTAGCATCGGTCGTTATTATCAGAGGTACATCACCGAACCAATTTACCAGGTTGAAATGGCAAAATGCCCTCATAAAAAGACTTTCACCTTTGGCAAGACTGTCCAGGCTAGGCGAAATATTTTCTTTGTTAAGTGCAGTGCCTTCCATTATTGCATTGGCCGTATAAATTACTTTATACATGGCTGTCCAGTACGCATTGATATTGGCGCTGTTTGCATTAATCGAGTTTTTATAAAATTGTTCGTATGTCAGGTTGGTTCCAACCACTTCTAATTCATCTGATAAAAGGCCAGGGCAAATAGCTTGGTCTGTTTGAAACTGATCTCCATAGTTGAATAAGGCTGTGCTGTACATACCTGCTATACCACTGTTTAATGTGGCATCACTGGAAAATACCTCCGCAGCCCCAAAAATATTAGATGCAGGTTCTACATTGGCAAATTTTTTACAGCCGCTCCCCATCAAGAACAGAGCCCCGGCCGCAATAAATAATGTGAGTAATTTATAAATCCTTGTCATTTTTTTTATATTAATAATGAATTAAAATGTTGCCCTAAAACCTAAAACAAAGGTTTTCATTGGTGGAACATTGTTCGGCTGGGTTTCAGGATCATAACCTTCAAAATTTGTAATTACGAATAGATTCTGTCCGTTAACAAATATGGTACCCCGACTAAGGTTAAGTGGCTTTATCCATTTTTCCGGTAAATTATATGACAGTGCGACGTTTTTCAAACGGATAAAGGCCGCGTTGCTGATGGTTGCATCAGAGTTGGCGTATAACAAATATCTGGATGCTGGCGAATTTATATCGTTGATACTGAAACCTCCTGTTGTTGCTAATTTACCTCCCGTTTGCTGGTATAGATCATAGTATGACGCGACCATATTTGCTGCAGTTGCGCCCACTGCATTCCGGCCGTTGTAGGCTGCATTTGCAATGTCCCTGACCATCTTGCGTCCCACAAACTGTGCAAATATGTCGAGCTCAAAACCTTTGTAAGTAAAGTTGTTACCTAATCCACCATAGAAATCGGCATCAGAATTTCCGATTTTTATATAATCACCTTTACCATAAGCAGCAAGTGTCGGATTGTCATTGGGGTTTGAAATTCGACCGTCTTTGTTTTCATCAGCTACCATGGGTAGACTTGTTGAAGCTTCAATGCCGAGGTACCTGAAGCCATAAATATTAGCCAGTGAACCACCTACAAGTTTGTCCCTTACATAATTTGAGTTTTCAATGTCCCGGAAAGCCGCTAGTTTGCTCTTTGGGTTACTGATGTTAAAGTAGGAATCCCACTTAAAGTTTTTAGTACTGATATTTTTTGTATTCAAACTAAACTCCATTCCATAGGTTTCTATTGTTGCGTCGATGTTGGCAACATAGGACGGAAATCCGGTAAGCGTAGATAATGGAGATGTAACTAAAGGATTGTTAGTTTTGTTATTGAACCATGCAGTAGACAAATTAATCCTATCATCGAATAGCCCAAGATCAAATGCAATTTCGAATTTTTTATTTACTTCCCAGGCCAGGTTAGGGTTAGCCAGATTTTGAGGGTTAAGCCCGGGAATATTATCATACGGAGCAAATGAAGTCGAATAGTTGTCTGAAAACTGATAGTTGTTGATCTGATCATTACCGGAAGATCCATAACTGCTTCTTAGCTTAGCAAAGCTGATTACCGGTTGGAGTGATTTTACAAATTTCTCTTCAGATAATATCCATGCCGCTCCTACAGAACCAAAACTTCCTGATCTTTTATTGATACCGAATTTTGAGGAGGCATCCAGACGATAGTTAACATTTACAATGTATTTTTTTAGCCAGTTGTAGTTTACACGGGCAAAAAGCGAACTATATTTATACTGGGAATCAAAAGAATTGAGTGTTGTCATTGATCCCGAAGTAAAATTTCTTAACTGTTTGTCGGAAGCAAAATTGCCGGCAGCAATATAATATGGCTGTACATAAGTTGAAGACTGGAAAGCAGAGCCTACCTGAACACTTAAAACTCCTTGCGAAACTTTCCGGATATATTCAGCCATGGGTTCTACGTTCCAGGTCTCATTATAATTTTGCTGGTACATTCCCGAAGGCTTGGTCGTTGTGAAGGGATTGATAGACTTGAGATAGCTAAGGTCTGTTGCACTTGAAAATATTCTGTTATAGGATGCATCGAGCTTAAGATTAAGGCCTTTTATAGGTGAGAAGCGCATGCCGACACTGCCGATCAATACATTTGAATTACCTGTGTATTTTTTATGCTGATAAGCAAATGGATTGGAAAAGAGAGACGCATTGCCAGAAAACCAGTATAAGCTACCATCGGGATTATACAAAGGATAATTCGACGGAGCAGAGTAAGCTACATTGGCAAGGTCGGCAGTACTGCTCGATCTTGCATTTCCCTGATTTTTATCTGAATTAAAGGTTGTGGTTACGTTAATTCCAAATTTATCATCATCAGAAGTGTAACCAGCCGCCATACGTAGACCTCCACGTTGATAATTGAAGTCACCAGGAATAACGCCATCTTCAGTATGGTAGGTTCCACTCAGTAAAAAACTAAGGTTTCTGTTTCCTGCCGACAGCGATAAATTTGCATCTGAAGAATTGGAAGTTTCGCCAAAGAAAAGGTCTTCCCAGTCAGAGGTTTTATTTTGGTCCCAAACCAGTAAGTCGGGTGCCGTATTCGGTGTTGGGGTAACTCCTGAATTCTTGTAAGCTTGTCTTCTTATTTCAAGATATTGCGGTAGTGATAAAGTTTTTACGCGGTGCAGGCTAGCTACCCGGCTAATGCCCTGAGTGAAACCGAAGTCAATTTTCGCCTTCCCGCCTTTTTGTCTTTTGGTTGTGATCAATACAACTCCATTAGCTCCCCTCGAACCATAAATCGACGTTGCATCCGCATCCTTTAATATACTGATGTTGTCAATGTCATTGGGATTAAGCAGGTTTAGCGGATTACTGCCAGCTGCTGGCGCTATACCTGCACTGGTATTTCCCCCTGCTTTGTAAATTGCATCACCGAGGAAAGGCACTCCATCAACAATGTAAAGTGGTGTGCTACCCGCATAAAGAGAGTTTGCAGCTCTAATCTGTATCGATATTCCGGAGCCAGCGGTGCCGCTTTGTTGAAGTATCTGTACACCGGGCATTCTCCCAGCAAGTGCATTTAATACGTTTGTGACCGGTTGTTTTTCAATTGTTTTAGAATCAATGCTGGAAATACTTCCTGTTGATTCCGCCTGTGTTGTTTTATAATATCCTGCATTTACAACTATTTCATTCAGCGATTCTGACTTAGGTAGTAAAACGACGTTGAGGTTTTTCTGGTTGTCAATATAAACTGACTTAGTTTCCATGCCCACAAAAGAAAATTGAAGTCTGGCGTTATTTTTAACATTTAAGTGAAACATGCCATTGGAATTTGTAGCGGTTGAACGGCCTGTGGCAAGTTCTGTAATGGTCACCCCACGTAATGGCCGATTGTCTTTATCTACAACTTTTCCTTCGATTCTAATGTCTTTATAGAATTCATTAGCATTTGAGGGCTTTTCGTCTTTGCGACGGCTGATAATAACCGTATTGTTCTGAATAGAATAGTTAAGGTTGTTTTCTTTTTTTAATTGTTCAAGAATTTCTTCCAGTGATTTATTCTTAACGTTTATTGAAATGGGGGGCAAGTCTTTTAGTTCTTCAACATTATAAATAAAGTGTTGTTTGACTTGTTTCTTCAGTGCTGTAATAACTTCTGCTACTGATGTATTTTTAACATTCAGGCTAAGGCCCTTTTTTGCAGACTGAGATTGGGCAAATAAATTAGCGGCACCTGCTAACAGAAAGACAATCATAAGTATTTTTAACTTAAATGTCTTCCATCTGCCGGCTTGCGCGCAAGTGGCATTCTTATGGTTTTTTTTCATTAGTTTTGTTTAGGTTAAAACAATAAATCATGGGCAGGCTCTAGAAAGCGCCCGATTTATAAATAATTTGACTTCGACAAGAGATGGTCCTAACATCTCTTGTCCTTTTTTAATAGTTTGGTTTAGTTGTCTTTCTTTACGATAATCCTCCTGTCTTTAATAGTGAATTTTACATTGGTCGTTTTTTCGATCATATCGAGCAATGGTTTTATGCTTGCCGATTTCTCGGTACTTCCGTCGTAATGCAATTTTTTTAATTCTTCATTCTCAAATACAATTTGATAATCATATAGTCTGCCTAATTCCTCCATCAGCATTTCCATAGTTGTATTATTGATCATAAGGATCCCGTCTTTCCATACGACAAAGAGTTCCGGATCAACATTTTGTTTGCTAAGTTCCGTAGTCTTTAGGTTGGCGTTCGCCTGTTGTCCCGGATTTAAGATTAGTTCCTTGTTTGTATTTTTTAATCCAATCTTTACTTTACCTTCAACGAGTGTGGTTTGTATTTTTTCAGAATAGGTGTTTACATTAAATGACGTTCCTAAAACCTGGATTTGCATATCACCTTTATGTACAATAAAAGGCTTTTCAGGGTTCTTCGTTACTTTAAAGAAGGCTTCTCCACTTTCCAGGTATACCTCACGGGTAGACGTGTTATCAAAGTTGACCTGGTATTTAATTTTTGTATCTGCATTTAACCATACTTGAGTGCCATCGTCCAGCAGGAGTTTATAGCTTGCGCCTTTGGGGACAATTAATGTGTTAAAAGCAGCAGTGCTGGAACTTTTTGTATAGTCGAGTTGGTCGGCAGAGTTGATGATATTGTCATTCAATACCGTTGCATTTTCCGATTTTTTTAGGTTAACCTGATCCCCATTTTCAAGTACAAGCATAACGTCTTTTGAATGATTTTTAGTTGTTGCCTGATAATTTGAGTTCTCTTGTCCCCCGTTGTTTTTTAGGGAGAAATAAACAACTGAGCCTACTAAAAGTGGAAGCGCAATTATCGCGGCATATTTCATCCACCGGAATCCTAAGGGAACGATTTTAGGATGCTGATCAGTGCCTGTATCCACATTGTTTTTGAATAAGTCCCAGGCATCAGCTGAATTAAAGCTTTTTTGATGTTCTTCGCCTGCTGACAATGGACTTGCTGTTAATTCTTCTGCATCATTCGTAACAAGTTCAAATTTATAGGCCTCGTCATACAATTCTTCATCCAGCAAATCCTGAATCCATTCATTGCTCTTATTGTGTTTCGGGCTATTAATGTTGTCCATACATTAATATGTAGCACGTTTCAAAGAAAGGGGTGATCGTATTTTAAAATAAATTCTATAATTTATTGTTTTTGTATCAAAAAGCGCTTAATTAAGCTTTAAAAAACAATTACAAACGCAAGGTGGCGTATGCTTTTTTGATCTGGGTTTTAACGGTGTTGATGGAGATATTGTTTCGTTTGGCAATTTCGGCGTATGTATAGCCCTGAACATTGCTCATCAGAAATAATTTCCTTCTTTCCGGAGGCAGGTTTTTAATTGCATCTTTTAACTTTGAAATCATTTCGCTTTGAAAAAGTTCTTCTGCTATGATCTCATCTGGATCGAATGATAAATCTGGTAATTCCTCCGATTGAAATAATACGTGGTTCTTTTGTCTTTTTAAATAGGTAATACAAATATTTTTTACGGACCGATGTGCGTATGCTTCAAAGGTTGATTGAAAATTAATTTGTTCCCGTTTGTTCCAAACATATAGAAAGAACTCCTGTACCAGATCTTTTGCCAGGTCGGCATCCTTAACATAATGAACAGCCAGCATGCATAACCCTTTGTAGTTCTTATGAAAAAAAACTTCAAATTGATCAATTGTAATCAAGGTTTTGTCTCCAGGTGCTGTCATTTTTTTGCTTTCTTTTCAACCTGTTGACCTATAATTTAACTATTACATCGAATGCAAGGAGCGTTAAATCATATTTTCGTTAAATATAGATCCTCAAATAAAAATTTGAGTTTCCGAAGATATAATTACTTCTTCTCTAAAAAAAGTCGAAATAACGGTTTTTTCTATTGCAAAGAATTAAGGTGTGTATTACCCTGATATTGGTCACCAATAGTACTTTTAATTGATTACTCCCAGCTTTTGGTGGTTATGTCGGTGCCAGCTCCATTCTATATTGAAAGGACAAACGGGACTTTATTCTTTTACGGAGATATAAGTCTCTACTTCGGCATGATCTCCCGCGTAATATTTTTTTCCGTGAATTGTGAAATCAGCTTTATAAGCCCGGTTTAACTTGTCATTTTGCCATATTTCCAACCAGGTGTTGAAAACTGCAGCCGGCATTTTACCCTTAGAAACGAATTTTTGGTAGGTAGTCGTTTCGATTGTTATTCCGACAAAACCTTGAGGGATATTTTTCAGCGAACTTACGGCAAGTCCAATAATGGTAGTATATGGACCGTTGAAGTCGGTTTTATAATCTGTGTAAACTGCGTAAATATCATCATTGACTTTGTTTGGGATTTTTTTCTGTATTTCTTCAGCCCAAAATTTACCCCATAATTTTTCAATGTCTTTGGAGGATTGCCCGTTTTCATTGGTTGTTCTTATTGAAATTCCAATTACGTTAAATTTTTGAATGTTCATTGCTGTAGATGTTTTGGTTTGTGATTGAGCGGCGAAGGAGCATAGCATAAATGCTGTAAGCGTCCAATACTGAAGGTTCTTTGTTGTCATTTTTTTTTGTTAGGGAGCAAATTTAGAGTAAGCCTGTGACAACCCTATGGCAGTGTTAACGAAGATTTGGCATTGGCTGTAATGAGCCAAAAATAAAAAAGGCAAGCGACCGTTTTACCGTGCTTGCCTTTTTGCTCCCTCTGCTGGGCTCGAACCAGCGACCCTCTGATTAACAGTCAGATGCTCTAACCAGCTGAGCTAAGAAGGAGTGCTAGTTTGCCAAAACGTAGCTTAAAATCTTTTAAGAAAGTAAACGTTCATTCGTTTTGGGAGCGCAATATTAAGAAATATTAATCAGATTGACTAAAATTTTTTGAAATATTATTGAACTTAAAATGAAGAACGTTTTATTGAGCGGTTTTATTATTTTTTTTAATTTAAAAATACAGAGGGCTTGATGGTCTAAATGCTTGATTGCAAATCCGTTTTGTGTAAATGAAAAATCTCAGTCAGAAAAAACCTGAAAAATAAATAAATCTAAATTTGGAGAACCGGATGGTATTTGTACTTTTGCAGCGGAGAGCTGGCAGAGTGGTCGAATGCGGCAGTCTTGAAAACTGTTGACTGTCATAGGTCCGGGGGTTCGAATCCCTCGCTCTCCGCAGAAAAACAAAAATCCTGAAGTCATTAGATTTCAGGATTTTTTGTTTTAAACACATTTCATATTTTCGACAATGCACAACTTGTTTTTTGGAATTGTCGTTTGATACCGTTTTGCTATAGCGCATTTTTATAATTCTTTCCTATTGGAATTTTGTCACGGTCTATTTCAACTTCTTGTTTTCCAATTAAAGTAATTTTGTCTCGGTTGACCAGAAACGAACGATGAAGCCTCAAGAATATAGAAGATGGCAACAAGCCGTCCAGATATTTCATGGTCATGTGTGTAATGTATTTTCCATGTATTGTGTGAAGAATAATATAATCCTTAACAGACTGAGCATATAAGATATCTATATGTTCTAGTTTTATGAATTTTCCATTCACCTTAAAGAATGTATGTGTCTTTGCAGGGGCGGGTTGTACATAAAGTTTTAGAAACCGGGTGATGCTGGCCAAAAATCGTTCATAAGTAATCGGCTTTAGAAGGTAGTCTACAGCTTGTATTTCATAACTCTCAACTGCATACTCGGAGTAAGCGGTAGTAAAGATAACCGCAGGAGGAACTTTTAGGGATTTAATAAAATCCATTCCGTTTAGGGCTGGCATTTGAATGTCAAGGAGTATCAGGTCGATGTGTGTACGATGTATGATCTCAAATGCCTCGATTGCATTTCCACATATTCCGACTAATTCCAGCTCTGGTATATTTCTGATATGATCAGCTATCACCTGTTGCGCTAAGGGTTCGTCTTCTACTATTAGGCATCTTGTCATTTGCTATTTAGTGTTAAAGTTAGAAATACGGTATAAGTATCCGTTTCATCTTTGATTATTAAAGAATGTCGTTGGGGGTATAAAAGCTCCAATCTTTTTCTGATATTTTTAAGCCCAATTCCACTATGTCCGTTGTTTACGCTACTGGCCGACTTGCTGTTGCTGACTTCCAGGGATAGTTCACGGCCCACCAGACTAAGAATAACCAGCACGAAACCTTCGTCTGTTTCTTCCTTTATTCCATGTTTGAATGTGTTTTCGATGAATGGAAGCAAAAGTAAGGGTTCTATTATCGTGGTTTGGTCAATCCCCTGTACTTCAAAATCAATGCGTATTCGTTCCGGATACTTGACGGCCTCTACTCCAATGTAGTCTCTTAAAAAATCAACTTCTTTTTGTAATGTTATCGTTGGTTCAGAAGCCAGATAGAGTATGTAGCGCATTATGTCTGCATGTTTGGCAACTAATGGAGCGGCCTTTGCAGACTGTTGCAGGGTCAACGAATAAATATTGTTCAGTGTATTGAAAAAAAAATGTGGCTGTACCTGAGCTTTTAGATAGGTCAGCTCAGCATTCAATTGCTGTTTTCCCAATTGATCAATAAGCCTGTCTTGTTTTGCCGATCTGATGAAATAGGCAAGTGCGGAAAGTACCAAAAACTCCCTGAACATATAAATGAGACTAAAATGTAATAAAGCTTTGCTGTTGTACCATTTCGCAGCATTAGCTGTCATGTGTTCGGGTAGGAAAGAGATCTTGGAAACCAATAGGTATCCATATAGGATATAGAGGTTGTAAATTACAAGATAGATTAACAATCCAATTATAAACTTGATGTATTTTTTTTCAAACAGATAGCGTTGAATCAAAAGTTTGTAGAAGACAAATCCCGCGACGAGCGACTTGAGTCCGTAAAACAATATTTCCGTAAGATCTTTGAATTCGAATGAAACGTTTCTCTTTTCAATCAGGCTATACTCCAGCCCGCTCAACATAGAAAATAGGACATAATAGGTTAGGAAAAAAATAACCTCTAATCTGTTGTATTTATCATTAAAGAATAGTTTAAAAGACATCCCTTACAAGGTAAGGGCTAATTTTCAAATTAAAAACCATTGCATTATGTTTTCGACAAAGGAACGGTTTTTTTCGACATAAGAAGGTCTTCAACTTTTGTCTAAATTATCTGAGCGCTGGTCTAATAGCGTGAAAATATACTTTTTAAGCATCTATTTTTGTTTGAAATAAATGTTTTATATGAAAAAGATGTTTAAATCCGGGATTGTAATGTTGTTAATGCCGATGATCTGCTTCAGTCAGAATGCAGCAGATATTATCAGTCAGGTAAAGAACAAGCAGCGGTCAATTAATGTACTTTCATACACGGTTAAGCGTACCGATACTCTTGGTACTTATATCAGGCATATGAATGGGAGTGTTGTAATGGAAAAGAATGTTAAAGATTCCATCTTTGGATTCAGGTTCTCAGGTAAAAAGGAAGGTGATCCAACAGAAAAAATGTATGATGGTCATGTCGGATACGCACTAGATGTAGTTGCAAAGACATATAAAATCACAACAACTTCCTCTGGGATCCATAACTTGTTAGATGGCGGTGGCGGGCACCTGGTACTGCCAGATATGATGAACCTTGATACTGTCGGCGTGATCAATAGCTCAGTATCCGAGGATGATAAAAGCTATCTTTTGTTATTCAATTACGCGGATGTTGTCAAATATGATGTTACCAGAAAGTTCAAGGAAGTGAAAATCGATAAACAAACCATGCTCCCTGTATCTGTCCGTAAGCATCAGGAATCTCTGGGCAGAATACAGGATCTTTATTATGAAATAAATAAACTAACTATAAACCCCGGTAAACCCGAATACGATTTTGCTGCACCAGATTTTCTCGCGAACTTTCAACACATAGTTCCAGAAAAGACGAGTAGTCCGGTGTTCGGACTATTGAGCAGTTCAATGCCTTATTTTAGACTGCAGGTCTTTGCGAACGGAACTGGGTGGATCTCTACCGATGATTTTAAAGACAAAGTGGTATTGTTGGATTTCTGGGAAGTTTGGTGTGGCCCTTGTGTGGAATCAATGCCAAATATTGAAGGTTTGTTTCAAAAGTATAAAACGAAAGGTTTGCTGGTGTACGGCATTGTAAATGATACCAGTAACATTGTATCTTCAAAGGCATTTACAAAAAAGAGAGGGTTTACTCTGCCAATGTTAGCCGGAAGTGAACACTTGATGAATTCGTTAAAGATAACAGGTATACCACTTTATGTACTTGTAGACAGGACAGGGAAGATTACGTTTATTAGCGAAGGTTATTCAAATGGTATCGAAACTGCGATCCTTAAAGCACTGGAAAGATAAAGGTTACCCTATTATAGCTGTACTATTAAAAATAAAAGAAAATTAGGTTATAAAATAGAAACAAAAGTTTGTAGATTATGGCGTTAATCCATAATGAAACTAAACGATGATGAACACTTTAAAAAATGTTGTAATCCGGTTATTAACAATTGTATTGCTTTTTTCTCTGCCTTCGGTATTGAAGGCAATCGATTTAAAAACATCAAAAACAATTGTATCTATTGATAATAAGGGTTTTTATAGCTCCATAAAAGTAGCAGGTAAAGAAATTTTAAGTGCAGGAAATTATCCTTTGATTTCTACAAGTAAAAACGGGAGGGTCGTTTTGCCGAAGTCATTGGAGGTTAATGGAAGTCGGTTTAGTCTGAGCATGGAGGACGGAAGTAAAATTGTTTTACAGGTTACACAAAGCCCTAATGCCATTGTGTTTGAAATTAAGGAAATAAGTGATGTATATCATGAAGTCGTTTTTGGTCCATTGAAAGTAAGTTTGCATGAGGTAGTAGGTGAAGTTGTTGGCGTTGCCCAGCATGCAGATATCGCTTTTGGAATGCAATCTTTGCACATCAAAACCAATGGTGGAATTCCTTATGAAGTGGCTGATATCTATAGTAAGTTCTTTAAATATACCGGGGAGAATACAGAGTTATCAGTATCCAGCACTCCTTTTTACAATCTCGCTGCCGTTGATACAAAAGATGGAACTGTTTTTCAGCTTTCCAGCAGAAACCGGGAGCGTGTTGAATATAGGAAGGTCCAACAAATTGAGAAATCATTAACGCTTCCTGTTGAAGGACCAGATGCAAAAATAGTAGGGTCTAAGATTGCATTGTTTGGTGATCAAAGAGCTGAAATCCTGAATAGAATCGGAAAGATTGAAATTGAACAGAAATTGCCTCATCCGATGATTAATGGAGAATGGGATAAAACATCAAGGTCGTCAATGAGGTCGTATTTAATCTCTTCTTTCTCTGAGAAGGATATTGATTTCGTTTTAGATAAAACGAAAAAAGCTGGCTTTAAAAATATATATCATGAGGGGCCATTTGATACCTGGGGAAACTTTAAATGGAGTTCATCATTTGCAGCTGATGGCGATGATGGAGTTAAAAGGATTGTTGAAAAAGCAAATAGTCAGGGCATAGATTTGGGTGTACATACACTATCTAATTTTCTTACGCCAAATGATCCTTACGTTACACCTGTGCCTAGTAAGCACCTGTTGAAACAAGGGGAGTTAACATTATTGTCTGATTTGGATGATAACCAGACAACTTTCGAAATTTCTAAATCAGCTTTATTTGAAATGCCGTTAACCTTAAATACTTTGCAAATCGGAGATGAGCTGATTACATTTGGTAAAGTTGATGTGACGGGAGATAAAATGAGTTTGACAGGATGTACAAGAGGTGCTTTTGGAACTCAGAAATCAGCGCATAAAAAGAGTGAAAAGTTATTTAAGTTATGGGATTACCCATACAAAACATTATTCCCTGACTTGAAATTACAGGATAACTTTGCAGCCAGACTAGCTGAAATTTTTAATAAAACTGGAATTAAGCAGATTTCTTTTGATGGATTGGAAGGATGCATGTATACAGGTCATGATTATTATGCTACGGCTAAGTTTGTTAAGGGATTTTATGACCAGGTAAAAGATAAATCAAATATTATAAATGACGCAAGCCGTCTGGATCACTTCTCATGGCATATTCACACACGAATGAACTGGGGAGAGCCCTGGGGAGAAGAAATGCGCAAGGGGCAGGTAGAGAGCAGAATTAAAAATCAAAAGTATTTTACACGAAACCTTTTTCCCAGAATGTTAGGATGGTTCTTAGTACGTCTGGGCGATAGAAAATTTGAAACCACTACTTTAGAGGATCTGGAATGGGCGCTTTCAGAATCAGCAGGATTTGATTCGGGCTATGCAATGAGTATTAACCTTCAGACATTGCGTAACCATGGTCAGATAGATAAGCTGTTAGAGGCTATGAAAAATTGGGATTTTCTGAGAATGAACCAGGCTTTTACTGAAGAACAAAAAGTAAGGCTAAGAGATCCGGAGACGGAATGGCATTTAGAGAAAAAAGGCGAAAATGATTTCTTATTGCACCCATTATATATTTCTAAGCAATTTAGATGTGACCTTTCTGAAATGCAACCCGGACAGCCAGGTGGAGCAGATTGGTCATGGTCTACACCAACTGAAGGGCCTTTTGCTTTAAGGCTTAAAGTTGAAGGAGAGGGCGCAATTGCAAATCCATCATTCACTACACCTGCCGGGGTTATAAAAATTGAAGGAACAATAAAGGCAAATCAGTACTTGCTTTTGGATCATGAAGGGCGGGCGCTTTTAACAGATAAAAACTTCAATATCATAGATACTTTAAAGATACAAGGTAAAGCATCGCTTCCGGCTGGATCTTCTGCAGTAGCTTTTGCATGTGATGTGGAAAAGGACAGTAGTCCTGAGGTTGTTGTGAGGTATATCACACGTGGTAAAGCTGAGCAGGTAAAGAAAGTAAAACTTTGAAAATCCTTTGTACTGTTTCAAGGAGCACTTGGTAAATGAACTATAATGGCATGCGTTAAAATTAAAAATATATAAGCCGATTTTATATGATGGAAGTAATGCTATGAGAAATTATGGTGAGTTTGCTGACGAAGAACTTATCCTTTTGTTAAAAGAAAAGGATAAGTTGGCGTTTACTGAAATTTACAAGCGGCATTGGCATTTGCTTTATCTCCATACCTTGAAAATTCTGGGAGATGAGGACGCCGCGAAAGATTTAGTGCAGGATACCTTTTTTACTTTTTGGCAGAAATGCGGAGAGTTACAGATCAACACGAATTTAAAAGGTTATCTCTTTATTGCTGTCCGGAACCGGATTTTTAGCTTAATCCGGAAAAAAAAGGTGAATCCTGATTTTGTTGATATTTTAATGGAAGAACTTAATCAACTAGATAATACTACAGTTGAGCGTATTAACGAGCGGGAATTGATTCGGTTGATTGATATAGAAATTGAACAGCTACCAAAAAAAATGAAGGAAGTATTTGAGTTGAGCAGAAAGGAATTCCTGACCAATAAGGAAATTGCAGAAAGGTTGAATATGACCGAAGAAGCTGTAAAAAAGCAAATTCACAGAGCAATCCACACCCTAAGGCTCAGGCTTCGAAATTACGCAGGTATTTCCCTGGTATTGATCTCAATCATGCACAATAAGGCTTAAACCATAGTTTAAGGTCAATTTTTAAAATCCTGAAAAAAACTTTATTAAAAATGTCCCCCTGGATTAAATATAAGCGTCTTGTATATAGAGGGCAATTATGGAATATTCAAAACAAGACATAGACGAGCTAATTGATAAATACCTTTCAGGTGAGGCAACGGCTAACGAAATAAATATACTGGAGCAGTCTTATATGAAGGCTTCAAAAAAAATATCAGTGCATGATGTTTCCGATATTGACGTTGTGCGCATTAACGACGTTGGAATAGAAAGCTGGCAAGGTCTTATTGAAAAGATGAACAGCAATGGGGCAAGAACCCTGGCAATTTGGCAGCGTATTGCTGTAGCTGCATCTGTTGTTTTTGTATTTGGTTTTGGTATTTACTTTTATAATCAATTCACTTTCAGGGTAAAACAAGGTAACCAAACTTTGGTCAGCGACGTAGGCCCGGGAGGGAATAAAGCTTATTTAACATTGGGAAATGGAAAACGTATTGTTTTAAGTGATGGAAACAGTAGTGTGCTGGCAAAAGATGCTGATGTTGAAATCGTTAAAGCAGCCAATGGACAATTGATCTATGCAACGGGTGCAAAAAAAGCACACGCTCCTGATCTTGGTTACCATACGATTGAAACGCCAAAGGGAGGGAAGTATGAAATTACACTCCCCGATGGAACACGGGTATGGTTAAATTCAGCTTCCACACTAAAATATCCTGCATCATTCGTTTCATTAAAAGAGAGAAAGGTTGAATTGAAAGGCGAGGCTTATTTTGAAGTGGCGCACAACAAGGCTGCTCCGTTTAGGGTACGCTCCGCTGGCCAAACGATTGAGGTCCTCGGAACGCACTTTAATGTGAATGCTTATGTAGATGAAGATGCTATAAAAACAACGCTACTGGAAGGTTCGGTGAAGGTTTCCCTCAACGACCCGAAAGATTTTAAATTGCTTAATCCTGGCGAACAGGCAGATAATAGCGGTAACCGTCTGCAAATTTCAAAGGTAAATGTGGAACAGGCTATCGGATGGAAAAACGGAGATTTTGTGTTTAAAGGAGAAGATGTAAAAAGTGTTATGCGCCAGCTGGCAAGGTGGTACGACGTAGAAATAGAATACAAAGGAAATGTGTCGGATATTGGGTTTGTAAGTACCATTTCGAAAACAAAAAAACTATCGGAAGTAATTACAGCATTACAGGCCACAGAAGGTGTTCACTTTAAAATTGAAGGAAGGAGGATTTTAGTTATGCCTTAACCGACAACGAGAGGACGAACTGAAAATAATCGGGAACGTTGACGCGCCCCCGATCAAATGTCAGCCCCTCTAATAACCATGCTTGGAAACATATTTATCAACTAAACCGACGACTAAATGTACAAAATTTACAACAAGATCTGGTATGGTCTGACCAACTATACCATGGATTTCGTAGGAAATCCACTGCGGGGAGCATTTTCAGGGTGTCATTTAAAGAAATGGATAATGAGGATGAATTTAATAATTATTTCATTATGTGTGGCTTGTTTGCAAATTGCATTTGCAGCAAACGCACAGCGTATAACCTTAGTTAAAAAGGATGCCCCGCTTGATGAAGTTTTTCAGGAACTTAGAAAGCAAAGTGGTTATGACTTTGTAATCACCAACGCACAGCTTAAACAAACTAAACCCGTAACCATTCGTGCAAACAGGGAAGAGTTGACCAGTGTGCTGAATAAGTGTTTTGAGGGGCAGCCCTTTACTTATTCAATAGAGAATAAGACCATTGTTGTGTTGCCAAAAAAAAGGGAGCAACCACCGGTGCTAGCGCCTGGAGTAAGCCTAAAGGGAAACGTATCCGATGAGAAAGGGGCGCCCATTTCAGGAGTTAGCGTAAAAGTTGATGGTACTGAAATGGGGACGGCTACCAACACAGATGGAAATTACAAGTTTGTTTTAACCCCTGGAAAATACCGGATTATCTTTAGCTGTATAGGATTCAATACGCGGATTTTAGATAATGTTATCATTGAGGCCGGGAAAACACTTGATCTGAACGTGATGATGAAACCCACCATAGCCTACTTGCAGGAAACAGTGGTGGTGGGTTATGGTGTACAGGAAAAAAGAAGTTTAACCGGATCTATCGGTACTTATAAACCCGGCGAAGAAATCGGGCAGGTTCCGTTAACAATTGACAGAGCGCTGATTGGCAGGATTGCCGGGGTGCAGGTAGCTCAGTCATCGGGTATGCCGGGTAGCGCCTCAGCTATCATCATTCGCGGTGTCAGTACTTTGAATAAAAATGGAAACTCGCCACTTGTAGTGATCGATGGAGTGCCTGTTTACAGCTTAGACCGAAATAACAATACCACCGATTTCAGTGGCGGCAAATCTCCGGGCTTTGTATTCGGCGGTACCGGGGTGGATGAAACTTACGCAAACGGGGCTGAAAATAAGGTGGAAAATAATCCGCTGGCCAGTATCAATCCGGATGATATAGAGTCCATTGAAGTACTTAAAGATGCTTATGCAACAGCGATTTATGGTTCCAGGGGCGCTGCGGGTGTTATCCTGGTAACCACTAAAAAAGGTAAAGCCGGGAAGATGAAAATTAATTTCACCTTATCCTCCTCGGCAAGTAACCCGGTTAAAACGCCTTCAATGATGACCGGTGATCAATATGCTGATTTTTATACGAGCTTTTTGAAAGCTAAAAACCCGCAATCTACAATTGCTTTTCCGAAAGGAATAAATACCAATTGGTTAGATGAGGTCACCCGTACTGCAATCGGTTCTAAAGCTTCGCTTTCTTTATCCGGAGGTAATGAGAACCTGGTGTATGCGATTAGCGGAGGTTATGATAAGGACCAGAGTTACATTATTAACAACGATTTTAATCGTTATCAAGGACGTATAAACCTGGAGGGCAATTTTTCTAAATCTATCAAAGTTGGTGCAAATATGGCCATGTCTTATGTAGATAACAATGCACTGAATACCCAACGTATATATCGTAATGCTATATTGCAGCCACCCAATTCCCCTATAACCGATGCACAGGGAAACTATGTATGGAGATTTGGTGATAATCCCCAAGGAGTAAATGAAGATACCAATCCTGTTGCCTGGGCAAAAACGGGCGCTAATAACAGGATTGATACAAGGGTTTTTGGTAATGTTTATACGGATGTAAAATTTGCGCCCTGGATTACCTGGCATACCGATTTCGGTGTGGATTGGATAGATGGTAAAGCTTATTCACGTGAGGTTGATAAACTAAGTACGCTTGAAGGAATGGCTACTTCTACAACCACAAATAACCGTCGTTGGGTAATTAGCAATGAATTACGTATCAATAAGCTGATTGCTTATAAACATGGGTTTAATGCAACCCTGGGGCAGTCATTTGAAACCTCTACCGAAGGTATAAATAGTGTAGTAGGAGAAAATTTTCAGAGTGATGATATTTTAAGTATCAACGCTGCAAGTACCCGGAAAGTAATCAACGCTTTAGATCAAAAATGGGCGATGGTTTCTTATTTCGGTCGTTTCAATTATCAATACAACAATAAATATCTGGCCGGTGTTACTTACCGTCTAGATGGCTCATCAAAATTTAGTAGAAATAAACGTTACGTTGGTTTCCCTTCTTTCTCACTGGGATGGGTGCCTAGTGAAGAGTCTTTTCTGGAAAGTGTAAAATGGATAGACCAGCTTAAATTTAGAGGAAGTCTGGGGTATACCGGAAACGATGGCGGGGCTGGTTATTATGGAAATCAGGGAACTTATCGGCCAAATCCATACGGAGCTACTTACGGAACCATCAATTCTTTCGAAGTTTTATTCCCAAATAACCCAAATCTGGAATGGGAACGGACCACGATGATTGATGTGGGAATGGACCTATCCGTATTTCAGTCACGGTTAACCTTAAGTCTCGACTATTACAACAAAAAGACTAAAAACTCCATTGTAACTTCACCATTGCCTAACTTTATGGGCTTCAATACTCAGCTGCAAAATCTTGCGGATCTGACCAATAAAGGTTTGGAGGTTACGCTTAATTCTCAAAATTTCGTAAGCAATAGATTTAAATGGTACACCACATTTAATATTGCCAGAAATAGCAATGTCATTAACAAGCTTCATAAAATTGATCCGGAATTAACTGCACGTACTATTGAATACAACGGAGGGCGTTACTGGTTGCCTGGCGCTTCTGCAACATCTTTTTACATGTATGAATGGGGCGGTGTAAATGCACAGAATGGTAACCCCATCTGGGTAGATAAAAATGGCAATAAAGTTGAAAAACCTATTCCTTCTACTGATTTTGAGAATCCAAATCAACACCGTAAAGTGTTGGGTGATGCATTGCCGAAATTCTTTGGTGGGTTGGGGAATACCTTTAGTTATCAGGGATTTGAGCTGAATGCTTTCTTTACGTTTGCCCAGGGCAATAAGCTGTTCAATGGAGCAAGGGCTTCAACTACGAATTATACAGAAGGGACTTTTACGGGACTCAATGCACGCAATTTGTCGATCGAGCAATTGAATTACTGGAAAAATGCCGGAGATCAAACAAATGTTCCGGGCCTGATCAATGAATCGAATAATATTGCCATGGGATTCTTTGGTGCAACTGACTATACGCAGGGCCGTTATACTTCCCGCTTTCTGGAAGATGCTTCGTACATCAAGCTGCGTAATTTAACCCTTGCCTACACCCTTGAAAGGAAAATCGGGACAGGTTTATGCAAAATAAAAGTGTTTGCAGAGGGAAATAATTTGTTCGTTATCACCAAATATAGCGGCATGGATCCGGAAGTAAGTGCATTTGGCTCTTCGGCTCTTAATGTCGGTTATGACGAGTTGACCTTGCCGCCAATGCGGAGTTTCAGATTAGGTATACAACTAGGGCTCTAATTCATCACTAAAACAATCTTAACCATGAACAAATTGAACCTCAATAAATTATTTTTAAGCGTTCTGATAGCTGGCTCAATGTTATCGGGTTGTGACAAGAAAATAGATCTTGCCCCCGAATCTGTTACCACAGAGAAGGATGCTTTAACACATCAAAAAGGAACAGAAAGATTGCTTGCCGGAACCTATCTGAGCCTTTTCGATGCTTCAAAAGGGGAGGCGTATGCTATTCCTGATTTAACAACAGGTTTGCTTTCCAGTTTCTCGACCGATTATGCTACCGGTAATCTTGATTCCCGTAACGCTATTGTACTTGGTATTTGGAGCAATAATTATAAAACGATAAGCCTGGCCAATGTAATTATTAATAAGCTGGCCGAACATGCGACGTTCGATCTTATTCTGCAAAAGCAGTTTATCGCAGAGGCTAAGTTTATCAGGGCCCTTTCTTATTTTAATCTGCTTAAGTACTTTGGTGATCGGGCGATGCAGAACAATATGGAAGCTCTGTGTGTTCCATTACGGTTGCAGGCCTTTGATGGATATGACGGCTCACAGAACATCCCACGTTCTACGAATTCGGCGGTTTATGTACAAATTATCAAAGATCTGGATGAAGCGATTATAGATTTAAAGCTGAAGTTTGATCAAAACGTTGATCAGCATGGAAGGGCTACTAAAGCTGCGGCCAGGGCATTGGCATCAAGGGTAAGTCTTTATAGACGGGATTATGCAAAATGTATAGGTTATGCAACTGACGTTTTAGCTGATCAGGGATATGGCCTGGAAACAAGTGTTACCAGTGTTTTTCCAGTCAATGCTGCGATGTCTGTTGATATTCCCTTTAGTAAGGAGATTATATTCGGCTTTCCCGTAAGCTGGAACAAGGATGTGAGTCAGTACAAGTTTCATGATCTATATTATAATTATGGCTTCCTTACAGTTAACAGTACATTTTTAACTTCTTATAATGTGGCTGACCAAAGGCGTGCTGACTTTTATGTAGATCCTCAGAATCAGAACAGAAACCTCAAATTTTCTCATCCTGATTTGATTGATAACCTGATGATGATCCGCGTGTCGGAAATTATGTTAAATAAAGCCGAGGCTGAAGCTTATCAGAACGGGGTTACTGCATCCGCTGTACAGCTTTTGAATGATGTTTATCAGCGTGCTTTTCCGGCCGGACAAAAACCGGCACTTTATACAACGGCAGATTTTAGTACGAAGGAGATACTTATTGACCGTATTCTTCAGGAAAGGCTATGGGAACTGGCTTTTGAAAGCCATAGCCGGTTTGATTACATCAGGTCTGGCTTAAAACCTAACACGGTATTGCCAATGGATAAATACGCTTTACCAATTCCACAACGGGAAATAGATATTACCAATGGTTTAATTAAACAAAACCCCGGCTATTAAAAAGACCTATCGAAAGTTTCTACCTAACTAAAGCCTAAGGGCATATTAAAATCAAAAACAACAAAAAAGTAATGAAAAAAGTTCTTTTATCAGCAGCGTTTAGCTGCGCACTCTGCCTGGGCTTATTAGCCCAAAGCCGGGAAATAAACTTTAAGCATGACGCAGCATTTAAAGAAGTGCTCGCTGAAGCAAAAAAACAAAACAAACTCATTTTCTTTGATGCCTACACTTCCTGGTGCGGTCCATGTAAGGTCATGTCGAATACGGTTTTTAAAACGGATAGTGTTGCCGACTTCTTCAACCAGACCTTTGTTAACCTGAAGGTGGATATGGAAAAAGGAGAGGGGCCGGATTTAAATAAGCGTTTTGAGGTTAATGCTTATCCAACATTGCTGTTTATAGATGGCGATGGTAATCTGGTGCATAAAATAGTAGGTTCGGCACCAGCTAATGAATTTATGGCCGAATCACGTAAGGCCCTAAATCCGGAAAGTACAGTTTATGGCCTGGGAAGAAAGTTCAATGCAGGTGATCATTCTGCGGAAACGACTGTCGCTTACATGACCGCCCTGGAAGCTGCTTACGAGAATGATAAAATGGGTGAAGTGGCTAAAGTCTATTTTGATGCCCTTCCTCAGGCTTCTTTACTGGAAGGGAAAAACTGGACGATGGCCAAACGTTTTCTATACGATGTAACCTCCACTTCTTTTGCCTACTTGTTGAGTAAGTCGGATGATTTGGCAGTAAAGTATGGAAAAGGTAAGGTAGACATGTATTTTAACCAGGTTTTTTATAGCGCGATAAGTTCATTAAAAAAGGCCTATTCAACTCCTGGAAGACTACAAGCAGCCAATCATAAAGTCAAAGTGATGGAGGAATTGCTGAAAACAGGAAAGGCGCCTTCGTCTGACGAAATGCTTGAATCACTTCAGTTAGCGCAGTTGTCCGGAACTAAACAATGGGATAAATTCTGTGATGTAATCAGCAGTAAACTTCAGCAGACCACTAAACCCGGTGCGCATTCGATTTTGTGGCCAGCTATGGAAATGATACGCGATGCGCCAGTTAAATACTGTGTTAACGCTTTAAAATGGGCCGAACAATACAGCGATGATAAGAATAATTTAACCGCCCAGATCCTGGTTTCCGACCTCCGCAAAATGGCTTGTAAGAAACAAGGTAAAATTAAAGAAGCCGAAGCTTTTGCTTTAAACTCTGATAGCTTGAGAAAACAGGCCGCAGCTAAAGGAAGAGGAACCCCGCAAATGATGAAAGATTAGTAAAAAGGAAATTTAAATACATTAAAGAAGATGATAAAAAAAACCATAATAATGGCAATTGCTGTATTGCTGACAATTAGTTTATTGTACGCACAACCGGGGAAATACATTACGGTAAGTGGAAAGGTTAAATTCCCCCCACCAAAAGAACATCAGGAAAAGTTCCCTTTTTTATTGCAAAAAAGAACAGGAGATGATGTGAAAATTATAGATACTATTCGCCTTAAAGCCGATGGGAGCTATAGCTTCAAAGTTAACACGAGCAAACCTGATCTGTACGAGCTGGACGTTTACAAATGGGATCAAATTACGTTTTGGGCCAATAAAGAAAATCTTAAAATTGACTTTAGGGGGCAGGATACTGCTAAAGTTGTGATCAAAAATCCGCCGTATGTATTTATTGAGGGTGGAGATGAAAACAACCTGATTAACCAGGTTAACTTTATATATTATCGGAATTATCAAAATACTATAGATGTTAGTCGCTTGCACTATGAAGCCAAAATGAAAAAAGATACGGTGCTTGCTAAAGAACTGGATAGTTTCATGTGGAAATTATTTGATGACATGGACGAAAGGATCAAGCTATTAGTAAAAATGAACAGTACCAAGCCCCAGGTACTTTATGCATTAAATTTTATCAGTCCGCGCAAAGATAAAGCCCTGATCGCATCAACACTGGATAAGCTAATAAAACTTCATCCATGGCTTACAACAGCAAAAGTTCAGCGCGAGAATCTTGCTAAAGGCGAGGCTATCGCAAAAAAAACAGCTATCGGAAGTCCGGCGATGGATTTTACCCAAAATGATGTAAATGGTAAGCCGGTTTCGCTATCATCTTATAAAGGAAAATATGTGTTGCTTGATTTCTGGGCTTCCTGGTGTGGCCCATGCCGTGCCGAAAACCCTAACGTAGTTAAAGCCTACAAGAAATATCATGAAAAAGGTTTCGAGATTCTCGCAGTGTCCCTGGATGATAAAAAAGATAAATGGCTGGAAGCAATTGCAAAAGACGGGCTCACCTGGACACATGTAAGCGACTTAAAAGGCTGGAAGAACGTTGTCGCGCAAATGTATAACATCAGGGCTGTTCCCAGTAACTTATTGCTGGATAAGGATGGGAACATCATGGCTAAAGATCTGAGGGCCGAAGAACTGGATAAAAAACTGGGAGAAATCTTCGGGTTGTAAAATCAGATTTATATCAACCAAATTAAAATCATGGCCGTTATGGCCTCATTATTAAAGTACTTTAAAACCATAAAAAAATGAAAAAAATTATCAGTTTAGTGATGGCATTAGGCCTTATCGTTTTATTTTCTCCAAAATCTGCCCTTGCACAAATGGGAGAAGCACAACAGATTAAATGGGATGTAAGCAAAGATGCCCTGATCACGTCGAAGCAGGAAGACACATGGAGTTTATTGTCTGAACTGGATTTAGTAAAACTTTTTGCCAAGGATTATATTAAATCAGTTGAAGTGAAAGGTGATGAACTGCCATTTGAGCGGATTATTACTTTCGTTAATGGAAGTTCCCGTACAGAGGATGTTGTACAGGTAGATCAGGTGCAGAAGTTCTTAGTTTACAACTTTGCAAAAAAATCTTTACCTGCCGGTATCGATGAAGTATCTGTCGCTGTGTTTACCAAAGCTAAAGGTGACAATACTGAAGTAAAATGGATGGCCAGAGTTACCGGGAAAAACGAAGCTAAGAAGGCCCTTGTCGCTGAGCTTGCCACTGAGTTGGAAAAATATGCTACTGGATTAACTACCTTAATAAAGAATGCTGTGCCTGCAGCTGTAATGGAGTAAGATAAATTAAGTCATTTTCACAAAAACCAAAAAAGCCTTTCAGTGAAAACTGAAAGGCTTTGTATTTGGCTCCCTCTGCTGGGCTCGAACCAGCGACCCTCTGATTAACAGTCAGATGCTCTAACCAGCTGAGCTAAGAAGGAGTGCTGGTTGCCAAAACGTTGTTTTTGATCTCTTAAAGAACATAAACCTTCGTTCGTTTTGGGAATGCAATATTAGGGGTTTTAATTTATTTATGCAATATTTGCAGTGAAAAAAAATGAAATAAATTAAAATAATTTATATGAGCCTGATAATCATAGGGACTGTAGCTTTCGATGCTATTGAGACTCCCTTCGGAAAAACGGATAAAATAGTAGGAGGGGCGGCAACCTACGCCAGTTTAGCTGCTTCTTACTTTTATAATAAGGTAAAAATTGTGGGAGTTGTAGGGGATGACTTCCATAAAGAGGATATTGATACTTTCACAAATCATGGTATTGATACCGAAGGGTTACAGATTAAAGAGGGTGAAAAGTCATTCTTCTGGTCTGGAAAATACCACAATGATATGAATAGTCGTGATACATTGGCTACAGAGTTGAATGTGTTGGCAGACTTTGATCCAATTATTCCTGAAAGCTATCAGAATTGCGAATATTTAATGTTGGGTAATCTTACTCCAATTGTACAGCAAACGGTTATTAGTCGCCTTAAAAACAGGCCTAAACTGATTGTATTGGATACCATGAACTTCTGGATGGACATTATGATGGATGACTTACTGGAAACTATTAAAATGGTTGATGTGTTAACCATCAATGATGCCGAAGCACGTCAGCTATCTGGTGAGTACTCATTGGTGAAAGCCGCAAAGAAAATTTTAGAGATGGGACCGAAGTACCTGATCATAAAAAAAGGTGAACACGGTGCACTGTTGTTCCATGAAGATAAAATCTTTTCGGCTCCTGCACTTCCTTTAGCAGAGGTGTTTGATCCAACTGGAGCTGGCGATACTTTTGCTGGTGGTTTTATTGGTTATATGGCTAAAGTTGGTACAGTAAACTTCAATAACATGAAGAATGCGATTATCTTCGGTTCAGCCCTTGCTTCGTTCTGTGTAGAAAAGTTCGGAATTGAGAAAATTGTGAACCTTACAGAAGCAGAAGTTGCAGCGCGTGTACAGGAGTTTGTTAGCTTAAGCTCATTTACTATCGAAGCTTAAATTGCCCGGCATTTTTATAGAGACCGTATCATAGTAGTGATACGGTCTTTTTTATTTTACCCGTTTGCGTAGCCTTTAAATTTTCACTTAAGATTTGCATCGGTCTGTGCCAGATAAGAGATAGAGTTGAAGGACGAATTATCTTTTTAGTTATAATGTTTTCATCAGGTCTAAACGGGGTCATTGACCCTGTTTGCACCCTGTTTAAATATGGTTTAACTCCTTATCTGATTTAACTCAGACTTAGCTTAAAACGTAGGAAGTCTAATATCATCTTTTGATAGTTTTTATAGGGGTAATTTGCCTATAGCTGTGAACTTTTCAAATACGGTTTCAGTATGTGGTGCATCCGGTAACTCATCGGTCAGGTCTTGTCCTGCCCAATGTTCATAATGCTTCCCATTTCGCCACAACCTACTTTCAGTAACGTCGTAAATTATACCCTTGTAGGCTACCCATATCTGTGGCTTATCCTGGCCGTTGCGTAAAGCAAGCTGTTGTTTAGTATAAACAGGTAGGTTATCCATTCTTTTTAAGCGCCTTGTTTTTAAAGAATTCAAACAGATATACGGCCATTAAAAGCATACCCATAAAGAAAAAATAAGCTTCAATAGGTAAATAAACCAGGTCTAACTTCAACCCTGCGTTTTGATTAAACAATATTGGGTCCTGAGTTTTTATATAAAGACATAAAAAATATAAGGGAACAACTAAAGCCAGGTAAGTCCGGTAAAACCGGTACATAAAGCGCAGTTTATTCTTGTACTCGATGTAAAGCAGCAGAATGAATAAAATGGAAAAGGTAACCATGGTAAACAACTTCATGTACCCGAAAAAGAGCATGGCAATACATAGCCCCAGAATAAGATTGCTAACTGAAAGACTGAACTTCTCGAGATTGTTATTAGGGAAATTACTATTTAAGAAACGATAGGATAAAAGCCCTAGTGCTGAAATAACAAATGGAACGAGCAATATTGTTAGTGGTAAACCTGCAATAAATGGTGCGGCTACAAGCTGGGGGCTGAATGACAAAACCCCTAAAACGTTAAATAGGGTAGTGATTAGACAAAAGAAAATTCCTGTTAAAGCAACTGATAATAGAAATGCTTTTGGATAGCTATTGTTCATGTATAAAGATAAGTTCAGCTCCAAAAATATGATTTTGATACGGTTTAAAATCTATAAATACGGATAGAATTTTTTATATCTTTAATATGTATATCTATTTAAACCTCACCTATATGAAAAAAATATTATTGTTTTTTGCACTTATAGCCGTTGTGCTATCAGTTCGCAGTCAGGAAACACCCAAGATTGACACCACAAAAAACTGGACCATTCACGGAGAAAATACTTTCCTCATTAATCAGAGCTCTTTTTCTAACTGGTCGTCTGGTGGTGTAAATTCCATTGCGGGAAATTTGGTTTTTAACTATGATTTTAATTACAAGAAAGATAAGTGGAGTTGGGATAATAAGGTAATTGTTGGCTATGGCCTGAGTAAACAGGACGATTTAGGTATGCGGAAGAATGATGATAGAGTTATTTTAAATAGTCTGTTAGGATATAAAGCTGCACAATACTGGTTGTATACTTTTTATGCTAATTTCCAGACCCAGTTTGCAAAAGGTTACACATACGAAGGAACGACAAGAACCAAAATATCCAATGCTTTTGCCCCTGCCTATCTTACTTTTGGTCCGGGTATCGCCTACAAACGCTCCGATAATTTTAGGGTTAACTTTTCTCCTGTAGCCTCAAGGATAGTAATGGTATTTGATGATGATCTAAATGCGGTTGTTCCTGCTTTTGGTGTGGATCCTGGTAAGAATATGCGGTTCGAATTTGGTGCGTCTTTAGATGCTTATTATAAAGTAAATCTGATGGAAAATGTTGGTTTTGAAAATATATTAAAGCTGTATGCCAATTATCTGGATAATCCACAAAATATCTATACCGATTATACCGCCAACCTGTTTATGAAAGTCAATAAATTTGTTACAGTGAATGCTGGTGTTCAGATGATCTATGATGATAATACTCTAATTGCCAAAGAAGTAAATGGGGTTGTTGAGCGACATAAAGCTTTGCAGGTAAAGCAGATTTTTGGTGCTGGGTTTACTTATAAATTCTAACAACAAAGCAGGTGTTTATATTATATAGGTAAAATGATATCTTTGCCGCACACCTATAAAAAACGCCAAAGCAATGCTTTTAAAGTATAAATACCTGCTTTCTATATTTGTTTTACTTTGCTTTTCTTCCTGCTTTCAGATCATTGAGGAGATTAACCTCAGTAAAACTGGTTCCGGAACAGTAAACCTAACGTTAAATCTTAGTGCCAGTAAAACCAAAGTGGCCTCATTAATGCTCATGGATAGCATACAGGGTTATAAAGTTCCTTCCAAACAAACGATTCAAAAGGAGCTAGATGAAATTGTTGCCTATCTAAAGAAATCTCCCGGAATAAGTAATGTTCAAAAGAAGGTTGATTTTGAAAATTATATTGTGAGCGTATCTTTCGCATTTAGGGAAATTGCAAATATTGATCATGTAAATCAAAACGTGCTCAAAAAGCTGAAAGTAAAAGGATTAAGTAACACCTCTTCGTATACCTATGATTCTAAAAATCAGGTTTTTCAACGCAGTTATCAGCATACCAAAGAAGCTATTGTAGAATATAATAAGCTAAAGCCTGAGGTTAAAAAGATATTTAAAGATGCAACTTATGTAAGCATTTACAGGTTTGATGCCCCGGTAGCTTCTAATACAAATTCCCAGGCAAAAGTCTCAAAATCAAAAAAAGCAGTTATGCTTAATACCGGGGTTCTCGGTTTAATAAATGGAAAAACAGATTTATCCAATCGCATTACACTAACAAATTAACATTCTACCTAATTCATCTTTGCTATGATTTCTTTTTACAGATGCTTAACTGCATTGTTTTTATCCGGTCTTACAATTACTTCCACAGCACAGGACCTTGTTCATAAAATTCCGGCTAGTGCGCTTGCTGTTGCAACGGTTAAGGGTAAGAATTTAACAGAATTAATGTCGTTGACGGAGTTTAATAATACATTTATTGGAAAGGCGTTTCTGAAACAAATCTCTAAAAAAACTGATAAAGCTTTTTCTTCGATTGAAGATGCGGGCTTTAACCTTGCTTCTTCTTTCTACTATTTTAACCTGAGCAACGACAGTGTAACTTACAACTGTTTCCTGGCCCCGGTTAAAAGTGTAAGTCTGGTTGATCAATTGTATCAACAGGCAAATCAAAAAATTAGTGTAAAAGGGGAGTTGAGGTCGTATTATAATGCCGATTCGACTCAAGTTGCCCGATGGAATGGGGAGATGTTCCTGTATGTAACTGCTAGTGGTAAAAAGGAGTATTTTTCTAAACCGGAGGTAGTGGAGCGTTTGGGATTGGTAAATCCTTATCCTGTTGAGGATGTAGTAGCAATTGACTCTGCTGCAGCTGTTGAAGTCCCTGAATCCGAAGTGTTAGATTCAGCTTTAACAGATACCGTAGCTGTTTACGATGAGGAGCTAGCATCAGCGGAATTACCAGTTCCTTCTTTAAATCCTTTTTTTAAAAATGAAGATAAAACAAAGTCAATAGTTGCTATCTGGACCCAACGTATGATGGATGATGTCTTTGCCGGTACAGGTAAAACATCGATATTGAACAATAACGATTTTGTTAAAAGTTTGGATGCCCAGGCTGAAGCTACGATATGGATTTCGGCTGTTGATAAACTTTTGAATGCCTATATGCCCACTTATTTAAAGGGATTGAGTTTTCTAAACGGATACGGAAGTGGTAACATCAGGTTGTACCTTGAAGATAAAACCATTCGTGTGGCCAGCAGCATGACTTTTAGCAAAGAAATTGCGGATGTACTTAAAAGGGTACATAAAAGAAAATTAAACAAACGGTTTTTGAAGTATGTAAACGAAGATCGCATGATCGGCTATTTGGGTTATGCCCTGGATACGAAGACCTATCTTGAAGAGTATCCCAAGCTGATGTCGAAAGTTTATGGTTCTATATATGCCGAAGAAATTGGGATGGCTGCTGACTTGTTCTCTCTTTTGTTAGATGAAGAGGCTATTGGAAAGGTAATTAAAGGAGACGCTTTATTTATCTTTAATGGTCTTTTACAAAATGAGGTAAGTTACAAGTCGTACGAGTACAATGAGGATAATTTTGAAACTGAAGAGGTTGTGAAGACAAAAAAGGAGACTTTGCCAGACTTTCTATTGATGATCTCTTCTGAAGATACCCGTTTAATTGATAAGCTGATTGCTTATGGTGTAAAAAAAGAACTGGTAAAAAAGGGAGGTGGTTATTATGAACTGAGCATACCAAAAAGCCCTTTGGCACTTTATTTTACCATTAAAAATAATATCATTTTCTTTGGTACCAGTATTACTGAAATGGATGATATTGCAGCTGGAAAATACGTTTCCCATGTTTCTGCGAAACACAGGAAAACATTAATACACAGTAATTATGCAGCATATTTTAGCGCCAAAAAATTGGCAGGAAAAATCCCTTCGGACGAATTTGGTGGTGTTAAAACAGTGGAAAAGGCAAATCGCGTACTCAACGCATTGGGTGATATTTACCTGAAGTCGAATTCAATTAAAGGAAATGTGTTATCCGGACAAGTGAGTATGGACATTCCAGCTAATCAACCAAATGCTTTAAAATATCTTTTCTCAATTATTGAAGACGCACAGAAATAGGTTTAAAAGAGTAGCAACAGTTACAGCAGTGGTTGTTTTACTGCTGCTGGTTGCCGTTTACTGCTATTTTTCATTTAGTAAATATAACGCCTCTAAGGACCGGATACATGCAGATGCGGAACTTATAATTAAGGTTGATACCGACAGGTTATATAGTACGCTTGCTATGGATTATTTCAGTAATCCATCTTATTATCAAAACAAAAGTATAGAATCAATAGAAAGTGGCCTGAAAATACCTGCCCAGATCTTTGTTTATACGGTTAAATCTAAATCAGATCAGACTTATTTTTGTACGCTGCCAGTGGCAGATACCGTATTGCTAAAATCATTTATAAAAGAAAAACTGGGGATAACTGCAGTTAAAAATATGGGGCAGTATATAACTGGAAGTTCATCGAATGGTCGACTTAGTATAGCCTTCAATACCCATATGTTTGTTGCAGGATATTCGCTTAATGGTGAAAAAGTAGAGAATGTCATTGCTGATTTATTAAACAAGCGGAACCTGTTACCCAACAACGACCAATTACTTATAAAGCTTAAAGGGTTAAAAGCTCATTTAGCCTACGTCTTTAAAGATTGTTATGGTACCGGTGATTTTAAAGATGGACAACTTCATCTGGAGGGAAGCTTTAGTTCGGAACATTTTGATGTTAAGGGAAAGACTTTTAGCCACCGTACTTTTGATAAAGATGCAATCATTAAAATGTGGTTTAATGTAACGCCATCCTTAAATAAAAGCTACGCCGGATTTAAGGTCAAAAGCTATGATGTATATCCTGACAGCTTACTGAGGTATTGCAATGGATATTTTGATATAGAAATGGGGAAGACGGTGCATCAGGTGGACACGATAATTACCTATGAGTATAATGATGATTTTGAAAAGGAAGAAATCGTTACACCTCGCAATGTAACAGTGCCCGGTATAAATAGTGTTATGGCTAGTCATGCAAAAGGACTGATCGATTATCTAAGCAAATCAAATATAATAGTCAGCGGTCAGGTGAATAAAGAGCTGTTTCCTTTATATCGGCTTTATGCAAAGAGTAATGAAACTACGGTAATGCTAAGTACTGATCGGAATGCGGTAATCTCTGCATCGAGAGAAAATACCCCCTATTTCTTTTACCTGGGCATTGATTTTGAACAGTTAAAAGAACAGGCACAGTTTCCTCTTCTGGAAAAATATATCAAGCCGTTAAGTAGGCTGGTTATTAAAGCCAATCCTGAATCTTCTCATAAAAATCACTTTGAAGTGGATCTGGATTTTAAAAGAAAAGACATTAATGCTTTGGGACAATTACCCTAAAATTCTGGCGTTTGTGTTATATTAGAGTTTAAGATAACTTTTATGTCAAACATCAATCTGATTATTGAAGAACGCCCCGCAAGTATAGGTAGTTTTATGGTAGGCCGCTTGCTGCCTTTTCGCGAAAAACGTATGGTAGGCCCTTTTGCCTTTATTGATCATATGGGGCCGGTATGTATGAGTGATACTGAAAATATGGATGTTCCGTCACATCCGCATATTGGTTTGTCTACCCTTACCTATTTGTTTGAAGGTAGCATCATGCATCGCGATAGCCTGGGCACAGAAATAGAAATAAAGCCGGGACAGGTGAACTGGATGACAGCTGGAAAAGGAATTGTTCATTCTGAAAGAACACCTGCATATCTTCGCAATTCAGATAAACTGATGCATGGTCTGCAGATCTGGGTTGCATTACCTAAACATCTGGAAGAGATGGAACCGGAATTTTTTCATGTAGAAGGAAAGGGGTTGCCGGAATGGACAGAACAGGGTGTCTATTTTAAGCTGATTGCAGGGGAGGCATTTGGCAGGAAATCTGAAGTGCCTGTTTATAGCCCGCTATATTTCCTGGAACTTAAAACAACCAGTCGGCAAACCATTAAAATTGGTAAGGACCTGTTTGGTGAAAGTGCTTTATATATTCTGGAAGGTGCTGTGGAAAGCGAGGGGAATACCTTTGGTCCTAAACAATTGTTGGTAGCCAAAGACAGCAAGCTCTGTGAGTTTGACATGCAGGAAAACTCTACCATTTATATTTTCGGAGGGGAACCCTTTGAAGAAGGACGTATTATTTACTGGAATTTTGTAGCCTCTACAACGGAAAGAATTGAGGAAGCAAAAACAATGTGGCTTGAACAAACGTTTAAACCTGTACCTGGTGAAACTGATTTTGTGCCTTTACCCGCACAAAGCAAAAATGTAAAGCCGCATAAGCCTTAAACAGAGATGGAAATTGAACAGCATAATACAGATAAGAATGGCTTTTTCAAAGCTATTGAAGGTTACGATGAAGCAGGTGTAATGACTTATGTATGGGCAGGTCCAGGTAAGTTCATTATTGATCATACTGAGGTTAATGAAGCTTATTCCGGTAAGGGGATTGGAAAACAACTGGTGCTGGAAGCTGTTAAGTATGCCCGGGAAAATAAAGTAAAGATTCTTCCACTTTGTCCATACGCGAAAAGTGTATTTAATAAGCATCCAGAGCTACATGATGTGCTCTTTTAAGTTATTCCGACTTTAATAACTGACGTTGCATTACCCGGGCGGTTTGTGTACTGCCATCGTGACTCCAGCCCGGTGGATAGAGGAAGTACTTAATCTTGTCAGTCAGTTTCGGCGCTCTTTTTACATCGGCTAATAAAGCTTTGAATTCATGAAAGATAATGTTTACGGCTCCGGTGTCTTCAGGCTGTTTGGTTAAGCCGTAAACGATTTTTTCTTCCTTGATTTCCGGTTGAAAAGTGCCGAACATACGGTCCCATAAGATAAGAACCATGCCCATGTTTTTGTCCAAATAGCGCAAATTACTTGCATGGTGAACGCGATGGTGAGAGGGGGTCACAAAAATATATTCAAATAATGGGTGAAGTTTGCCGATAGTTTGGGTATGAACCAGGTTGCCATAGATCTGAGTAATGAGGTAGGCAAACAGGATGTCAAATGCACTAAATCCCATTAAGGCAAGTGGAAGATAAAAAAATACCCTGTAAAGTGGTTCGAATACGGTAGAACGGAAGCCAGTGGTAAGGTTAAAATATGCTGACGAATGGTGCGTAACATGCATTGCCCAGAAGAACCGCACATAATGACCTGTGTAATGTAACACCCAATAAAGAAAGTCCTGCGCCAGAATGAGCACGAGCCAGTATAGGTAAATGTTTGTAATTTGAAATAACCTGTGGTACCTGTAGACGTACTCTAACAGCATAAAAGTGCCAGCTTTGGTAGTTACATTAACCAGGAATGCTGCGGCCATAAGGTACATATTCGTTAAAGTGTCACGCCCCTGATAGTGTTTGCTATCATGGGCGTAACTGAAATACATTTCAACCAGACTGAGTAAAGTGACAAAGCCGAATAAAGTAACTACCGTTATACTTTTATCAAATTCAATCATTTTATTTTTATTAGGGTATTGTAATCGTTTTTCGTTGTACGGTATGTGCACTAAAAAAGCCAAGGACGCCGCCACTGATATTGCTCACGGGATTGCTGGGAGCAGCGCCGTTGTCTGATCCGTTGGCGTTAAATAAACTAAACAAATAAGTATAGACGCCAGCGTCTACACAATGCATTTCTGCGGTAAGTTTATCACCTTTTTTAAAATTCAGTGCTTTGTTTTTTGTATCATTTTCAAATACAATGTAGTCGTTAACCTCCTGTCCCGTAGTAAAATCATCATTCATTACTTTATATTGTTTCTGTATCCTATCATTAACAAACTGCTGAAACCAATAAAAGTTTTTAGTTTCTCCAGGATCTTTAAATTTTACCATTGGCGTGACTCTTGTCGTGTCGAAATCAGCTGGTTTAAGTGTGAAATCTAAAAAAGGAACAAGCTGGGGCATGGTACTGCTGGCTTTAAATACCAGATCTTTAATGTTTACAGTTAGGTTATAAGTTTCACCGGGTATGCCGTTTACTGCCGCTGATTCATAAATGCCCTTCTCTTTTTCTGTTAACACAATGGTAGTTCCTTTGTTTTCAATTTTCACAATCGCACCACTGATTCCATTGAATTGATTGTCGTCACCAAATTCTTTGGTTTCACTGATGTATACTTTGCATGAACCGGGTTCGTTGGTTATGGTTCCCTCTATTACGTATTTAAGTACGTTGTCTTTGAGCTTAAGGTCTATAGCCTTTTCACATGACCATTGAACGGATATGATGAGTAAAAGTATAAAACGAAGTATTGTTTTCATAAGACTAGAATTTAAAATTATAAGAAATTGACGGAACAAATCTGAACAGGGTTGTTCTGACAGCTTCGGTTCTGTCTGGATCTGTTTCTTTATCTCTAAAGGTGATGCGGTAAGCATTCTCTCTGCCATAAGCATTGTACAGGCTGAAATTCAGTTCCGAAGAGAACTTTTTTGTTTGTTTCAGTAGTTTTGTTGCCCCCAGATCAAGACGGTGGTAACTAGGCATTCTATCGGCATTGCGGTCTGAAAAATTAAAATAGCTATGACCAAGCAGTTTGTATTTTCCAGTAGGGAAGGTGACTGCATTTCCTGTTGCAAAGACCCAGTTGGCAGATAAGGACCATTTTTTATTGAGCTGATACATGCTCACCAAAGAGATATCGTGAGTCCGGTCCTGTCTGGCATTGTACCAGTTGTTATCGTTGATGCCATCAATCTGCCTTTCTGATTTAGAAATGGTATAGGCAAGCCAACCTGTTAGTTTGCCATTCTTCTTTTTCAATAAGAATTCAGCTCCGTAGGCCCTTCCTTTTCCGTACAACAACTGCGTTTCTATAGGTTTATTGGTATAAATGTCTGCTCCGTTTCTGTAGTCGATTTGATTTTGTAGCGTCTTATAATAAGTTTCAACTGTTAATTCATAATTATCGTTCCCCAGGTTTTTGTAATAGCCTAGTGACACCTGATCACTTAATTCAGGTTTAATGATATTGGTACTCGCTACCCATCGGTCTGTGGGCGAGGACGCATTGGAGTTGGACACCAGGTGTAGGTTCTGTGCATTCCTAACGTAAGATGCCTTTAGTGCTGTTGATTCGTTTAACTGCAATGCTGCTGCTATCCTTGGTTCAAAGTTTACATAAGTTTTTACGATTTCTCCCTTTTTGTAACTTGTTGTTCCTGTAACGTTACCTGCATCATCTAAAGTGTAATAATCACCTTTTCCAAGTATACTGAACGCTGAAACTCTTAATCCATAAGTAAAGCTAAGTGTGCTATTGGCCTTCCAGGTATTGCTGGCATAAACAGCATTCTCCAATGAATATCGGTTTTGAAGATCTTGAGAGATCAAGCCAGAGTTTCCGGTGGCTTGTACTTCACCCGGTTTTATGGTATGGTAAATGGAGTTTAATCCGAAACTTACTGTGTTCTTCTCATTTGCATACCATTGCAAATCTTCTTTAAAATTCCAATCTCTGATTTGAGAGAATAAAGTCAAAGAACTTTCATCATCTGTAGATTGGATTTTATAATTATAGTTGCTGAAAATGAGGGAAGTGTTAGAAAATAACTTACTGTTGAATACATGGTTCCAACGTAGTGTGGATGCTGCATTGCCCCAATTTATTCCTATTAGATTGTCGGAACCTAAAACGTCCTTACCGAAATACCCGGACACAAACAAGCGGTCTTTTTCGCCGAGGATATAGTTGGCTTTTAAATTGATATCATAAAAATAAAGTTTTGCATCCCTGGCCGCAGAGTCGCTTGACAGTTTTAAAAACATATCTGCATATGTTCTTCTGGCCGAAATCAGAAAGGACGATTTCTCTTTTTGGATTGGTCCTTCTACATTGATTCTGGCAGCGATTAAACCTACACCACCGCTTACCCCATACTTTTGATTATTCCCATCGTTCATTTTAACATCCAATACCGAGGACAGTCCACCACCATATTGTGCTGGCATACCACTTTTATACAGGGTTACATTTTTAATGGCATCTGAGTTAAAGGTGGAAAAGAAGCCTAGCAGGTGAGAAGCATTGTAAACGGGTGCTTCATCTAAGAGAATCATATTCTGATCAGCACTACCGCCCCGGACAAAGAAACCTCCACTTCCTTCTCCCGAGGTTTTAACACCTGGTAAGAGTTGTAAGGTCTTTATCACATCGCGTTCACCAAGTAACACCGGTACATTTTTAGTCTCGCTGACACTTAGTCTTTCCATACCCATTTGTGGGTTGTCAATATTCCTTTTGACTGAATTTGTGGTAATCGTTACGGTTTCCAATTCGTTTAAATCGTCGTCCATAGCCACATTTAAGCTCATGTTTTTTTGCAGGTCAACAGTTGTTTTATGGCTTTTGGAACCTATTGCATTTATACTAATGGTGTAAATACCCTTAGGAAGTGTTAGCGAGTAAAAACCATATTCGTTACTTGAAGTGGCATATTTGGTATCTGCTGCGCGAATAGTTGCGGCTATTAACGTTTCACCTGTGCTGGCCGATTTAATAGTACCACTTATAGTGTGTTTTTCTTGGCTTTGTGCCGGATTGGCCGCCGGACCGGCTTCCTGCTTTTTTTCTTTTGAGGGATCAAAGCGTATGAAGATTTCGTTTCCTAGAGCACTGAACTGGAGAGGCTGTCCGGTAAAGGCCGTTTGCAAAACTGTAGCAATAGGCTTGTCATTAGCGGTAACGCTGAGCTTTATTTTACTTAGGGCTACTTGTTCGTTGTATGTAAATTTAACTCCACTGGTACTGCTGATTTTATCTAAGGCAGCTTTTAGCGTCTCATTTTTTATGCTTATAGTGATTCTTTTGTTGAGCTGTTCTTGTGCCTGTGTCTGGGTTTGCGCAATTAGCAGTAACAGTAGTACGATGGCAATAAGGGTCAGAAATCTGACCGATCCATTTGGTTTCATATAATTGTTTTGTGTGTTATAGTGTATAAAGCCTGCACTAAATAATTTCTGCTTAAAAGCGAGAAGTTTGTGGAGGATTCATAACTTTATAATTGGATATTGATTGAATTGCCCTATAGTTCTCAAGGCTTGGGCATTTGATTAATTGGATACTTGCCTGGTTGTGTACTTTCATTGCCAGGCATTTATTTTATGATAGCATATGTCCCTCCATCTTTTTCCCATTTAGTTTCCATAACGGTACATAGTTTATCTAAGGTTTCATTTAGAGAATCGGTCATGTTCAAGCCTCCATAAAAGGTTTTTGTATACAATTCAGAATCTAGCTGAATCTGGATGTTGTATTGATTTTCCAGATCTTTAATTACTTCCTGAAGCGCAGCTCCCTTGTAATCAAATAAGCCTAACCGCTTATTAAGGAAAGCTGCGGCATCCGGATAGTCAACCTTTGTGATGCTTAATGCAGTCTTGTCAATAATAAGACGCTGATTAGCTGTTATCGTATCACGCTTGGTATTGTTGTTGCCATTTAAAGCAACGGCTACCTTTCCGGTAACCAGGGTTACATTTATGGTGTGTTGTTTTGTGTATGCGGCAACATTAAAACTGGTACCCAGTACGGTTGTGCTCACGTCACCGCTTTTAATGATAAAGGGATGTTTGGCATCATGTGTTACTTCAAAAAATGCTTCACCATCCAGCGTTACCAAACGTTCGTTGTCGTCAAATTTTGCAGGATAGCTGAGTGTACTGTTTGGACTAAGCCAAACTTTTGTGCCATCTGCAAGTTGTAACTGTTTCCGTTTGGTCGTTGCGTGGGCCAATTCGTATTTTGTAGCAGGATTGAATAGACTGGTAAGGCTTGACTGGTAAAAATATATGCCTGTAAGTGCGACCAGTAAAGCTGCTACTCCAATCCATTTCTTGAAGCCGTAGTGTTTATGACGGTCTACCTCCAGCTTTACCTGTTTTGCTTCCGGTTTCAGGAATGGAGGTATCAATCCCTCTTCAGGGAGTGTGTCCGTCTGGTCCCAGGTATCAGACAATAGTGTCATGATCTCTTCTTTATCCTGGCGTTCGTTTAGGAGATTAAAGAACTGTTTAAGCTCATCTGCAGTGCAGCGGTTATGCAAGTATTGGTTATACAGGTATTTAAATTGTTCTTTTTCTTCCACTGTGTTGTAATTTGCATCACGCGGCTACGTTGCCCGTTTATTACAATACAATTGAAAAAGGAGAGGGGACTAGTGTGGTCGAAAATAATTTGAAGATGCGATAAGGAAGCATACTATGCTACCATGTTTACTTACATAACTTCGGATAAATTTTGTCGCCTCCACCATATGGTTTTTTACAGTATTTTTTGAAATGTTCAATTTCTCGGCAATCTGATCATGGGTCATTTCTTCATTCCTGCTAAGCTGATAGATAATTTTTTTTTGAGGTGGCAATAGTGAAATGGCCTCATCGTAGGTTTTCAGTAATTCTTTTTCCAGCAGGTTGTCTTCTGTGGTATTCCGAATCGCTTCAATGTACCCGAAGACTTCTTCTTGCAGGCTTTTTTCGCGGGCAACTTTTTTTAAGTGGTTGAGTACGTGGTTCAGTGTTATTTTTTTGATGTAGGCATTAAAGTTTAAATCGGTATTGATTTGTTCTTTTTTTTGCCAAAGTCGGATAAATACTTCCTGAACAATCTCTTCTGCAGTTTCTCCCGATTTGCAAAGGTTGTAGGCGTATGCATACATTTTGCTTCTGTACTGGTTATAAATTTGCGCAAACGCCAGTTGATCGCCGTTCCTGAGCTTGGTCAGCAGTTCATTGTCCTCAATAATATCCGATCGGTCCGTATGCATGGAAGTCTATTGCGCCCAATGTTAGATATTTTTTTTTACACAAAAAAATGAGGGACAATATGTTTCCGTTTATCGACCGGTAAGGTCTATACTAAAGCTGTCAAATAAACCGGCTTTTTTATTTCCATGGCTTTTATCAGAAATGGTATAATATTCTCCTTTTATCATAAAGCTAAATGGATTTTTCTCAATAGCGATCTTTAAAAAGCCATGCTTGTTGTCGCAATAATTGTCAAGCTGTACCTGTTCAAGTAGTGGGCTTTGTGTATGGTAGGCTGGGTCAGTAGGATCGGCCAGAGGATGTAATTCGTCAAAACCTCCTGCACCTGCAACGATAAACGGTACCGTTTTCCCGTCTGGATAATGTTTGCTGAACCTTTGGTAATTGTGTACATGGCCACTAAAAACGATGTCTGGTTTTACACCGGCCTCTTCAAAAGCAGACTCCAGAAACTCAATCATATTGAGGCTCGAGCCATGGTTAAAATCGGCAGAGTAGGGTGCGTGGTGCATACATACGATAATGGCCTTGTCGGCGCTATATTTTGCTGCATTTTGAAGTTCCTGAATAAACCAGCTCCTTTGCTCTTTTTTTATACAGCCATATTTAGGTACGTTGGTATAAAGACCAATGATTGTTGCCAATGGTGCTTCCATAGTCCAGTATACATGGGGCTGGACCTGACTTTTCCGTTGCTTGTGCTGACCAAAATACATTGTTTTTGGGCTGGTGTTGCAAAATGCAGTATAAAAGGCTTCGAGGCTTTCATAGTGTTCATCGCATTCTGGATTTATATCACTATCATGATTGCCGGCAATGGCGTAAATGGGAGCCGGATATTGTTCAAAAGGTGTTAAAAACTGCTGGTCGTAATGTTCCGCCTCTCCGTAATGATATACAATATCACCCAGATGGTATAAAAAAGAAGGTTGTTGGTCTGCGGTTGAATGTAAACATTGAGCGGCCATTTGCCCGACAACCTGTTCCTGAAAAGCTAGTGTGTTGGCGCCACCGGTATCGCCAACCATATGAAAAACCAGTTTTTCATGATTTGCCTGACTGCCAAAATTTAACCGATATGGGTAGCTGCCGGCGGGTTGGGGTAAAGTCTGAAATTTATGCCCGTCATCAATTGTTTCTGCTTTTAAAACAGCGCTATATAAAACTTTTGTACTGATCATAACCATCTCCTTTGTGATTACAATAAAATTAAAGTATTGATATTAAGGCAAAGCGGTACAGGTATTAAGGTATTGTTAAGTAATTGGTAATTATAATGATTACTAACTATTGTGGTTTTAAAGTCAACTGTAATCCTTTTGTAATTAAATGATAATAAGTGGGTTGTTTGATGGTTTTCGTAATACTTAGCTGAAATTATTCTCTAATTTTGAAATTGAATATTTAAATTATTTATGAAACGCATCATCTTTATGGCAGCTATAGCTTTGAGTTTTAGTGCCTGTGATAATACTAAACTGCAGTTGAGAGCTGTAGAATCGGAAAGCAATGAGGCTACGGCCCAGGCAGCAAGCCCGAAATCAGATACGCTAGTAACTGATACGATAAAAAAAGATTCGCTGGTTTTACACTGATTTAATCTCGGGGATGTACACTGCTGATTTTGAGCTTTATAGTGAGCGTGCTCAAAATCCGGATGATTCAGAAGTAGATATTTATTTAGCGGTAAGACCATAACTTTTTGTTAAGTTTGAATGTACTAACTTTTAAACTTATGATAAAATTGAGTAAATCAACAGGTTTGTTCATGTTTGCAGGAACTGCATTATTTCTGTCTGCGTGTAGCAATTCGGAGGTTAAACAGGAGCTTCAATCGGGGATTATCCTTAAAAATATGGATACAACCGTCGTCCCAGGTAACAATTTTACGGAATATGTGAACGGTAGCTGGATGAAAAATACCAAAGTGCCATCTGATAAGGCGCGTTATGGCGTGATGGATATCATCAATGATAAGGCACAGGAGGATGTGAAAGCGCTGATTGAGAATGCAGCAAAGGGAGAGGCTAAAGAGGGTTCTGATGAACAAAAGATCGGCGATTTTTACGCTTCATATATGGATATGAAAACGAGAGATGCTGTAGGATTAACGCCTTTGGTAGCTGAGTTTAAAAAGATTGATGCGCTTACTACCAATAAGGATCTTGCCGGTTATTTTGCTTATGCCAATAAGATCGGTGTAAAAATCCCTTTTAATTTAGGCGTGATTGAAGATTTTAAAGATCCTAAAAAGTATATGTTGTATACCTGGCAGGGTGGCTTAGGTTTGCCGGATCGTGATTTCTATTCTTTAACGGACGCAAAATCAAAAGAAATACGCACTAAGTATGTTCAGCATATTGAAAATATGTTTAAGCTGGCGGGGATTGCTGATGGTAAACCTAGAGCAGCTCAGATTATGGCCCTTGAAACATTATTGGCATCTAAGCAGATGAAAAAAGAGGAGACAAGGAATATGGCAGGACTATATAATAAGTATGCGGTTAAAAACCTGAATACATTATTGCCAGATTTTGACTGGACCACGCTTTTGAAAGAGGCTGGAATAAAAAGTGAGGATAGCCTTGTAGTTACGCAGGTGGCTTACACCAAAGATCTGAATGCAATCCTGAAAAATACACCTATTGACACCTGGAAAAATTACTTGAAATGGAGTGTTTTAACCGGTTCTGCGTCGTCATTAAATACGGCTTTGGATAATGAGAACTTCGAATTTTATGGGAAAGCGTTAAAAGGGATTAAGGAACAGAAGCCACAATGGCGCAGGGCTGTTGATGCTGTAAACGGTAATCTTGGTGAAATTGTTGGCAAACTATATGTAGAGAAACATTTCTCTCCTGAAGCTAAAGAGCGAATGTTGAAACTGGTAGGTAATTTATTAAAAGCCTATGAAGCCAGCATTAAGGAATTGGATTGGATGAGCCCGGAAACTAAAAAAGAGGCTTTGGTGAAGATCAGTAAGTTTACACCTAAAATTGGTTATCCTGATAAATGGAGAGATTATAGTAAGCTGAAAGTAGCAAAAAATGACCTTTATGGTAATAACGTGCGTTCTGCAGAGTTTGAATATAACAGGACAATCAATAAACTAGGTAAACCGGTAGACAGATCAGAATGGGGAATGACACCGCAAACTGTAAATGCCTATTACAATCCGACGATGAATGAGATTGTATTTCCGGCAGCTATTTTACAACCACCATTTTTCGACATGAAGGCAGATGATGCTGTTAATTATGGTGGTATTGGTGCTGTCATTGGTCATGAAGTTGGCCATGGTTTTGACGATCAGGGTAGCACATTCGACGGAGATGGGGTAATGCGTAACTGGTGGACTGAAAAAGATAATCAGGAGTTCAAAAAAAGAACCAGTGCATTGGTTGCTCAGTATAGTGCTTTTAAAGTGTTTCCTGATCTTAATGTGAACGGTGAATTTACATTGGGAGAAAATATTGGAGATCTTGGTGGTTTAACGATTGCATTAAAAGCTTATAATACGAGTTTAAATGGTAAACCGGCTCCGGTTATGGATGGCTTTACAGGGGAGCAAAGAGTGTTTATCGGATGGGGGCAGGCATGGTTAAGTAAATCTACTGATGAGGCATTAAGAAACCAGGTGAGTACTGATCCGCATTCTCCGGCTCAGTTCAGGGTAAATGGTGTGGTAAGGAATATTCCTGAGTTTTATACTGCGTTTAATGTGAAGCCTACGGATTCTCTATATCTTGCTCCTGAAAAAAGAGTGAAGATCTGGTAATTGAGCATGATGTAGTTCATTAAAAAAGGCTTTATCCAATTGGATAAAGCCTTTTTTAATGAACGGTTGGTTGTAAATATAAATTAGGTTTATTATTTAACTACTGATATAACTTTCAAGTTGGGAAATGGTTTGTTTCTGATCTTCGATGATAAACTTAACTACATCGCCAATAGATACCATGCCAAGTAGCTGAGTGCCTTCCATTACCGGTAAATGTCTGATGTGTTTATCTGTCATGATACCCATACAAAAATCTATACTATCTGATGGCAGCACGGTAATAGGATTAGCGGTCATTACCTCATGAATATAAGTCTCTGCTGAAGACTTGCCATGAAGGATAATCTTTCGGGCATAATCTCTTTCCGTAAAAATCCCTTTCAGTTCTTGTCCTTCAAGAACAAGAAGAGCGCTAATGTTTTTTTCCATCATTACTTTCAGGGCTTCTAATACAGAAGCTTGTTCAGTCACCGAGAAAATATGGCCCGGTTTGGTGCTGAGTAATTGTTTTACAGTTTTCATAAGAGATTCGTTTTTAGCTAATTAAATCTAACTAAAAAAATACACACTTACAATAACAAGTTTAAAAACAGTAGTGTTTATTAACCAGACTAAATTATCGAAAGGATTTCTTCTACATATTTACGGTCATTTGCCAGCCTTGGAACCTTATGCTGTCCTCCTAACTTACCTTTCGATTTTAACCAGTTATAGAAGGTGTTCGATGGTGCATTATGTACTTTTGGTCTGCGTAAAGCCATATCTTTAAAGCGTTTAGCATCATAGTCCGAGTTTACTTCTCTCAGCGTTTGATCCAGTATGTCGATGAATTTTTCAAAATCATTTGGCTGCTGATCAAATTCTATAATCCATTCGTGTCCACCGGCTTCTTCTCCTTTAAAATAAATAGGACAAGCTGTATAGTCTTTAAAAACGGCATCTGTTTCCAGGCAGGCTTTACAGATTGCCTGCTCCGCATTGTCAATAATTACTTCCTCTCCAAAAGCATTGATGAAATGCTTGGTTCTGCCGGTAATTTTAATGCGATAGGGAAATAGATTCGTAAACTGTACGGTATCACCAATCATATAACGCCATAGCCCTCCATTTGTAGAAATAATGATGGCGTAGTTCTTATCCAGTTCTACCTCGCCCAGTGACAGGGTTTTTGCATGTTCGTCCTCAATGTTTTCGAGTGGCAGGAATTCATAATAAATACCATAATCCAGCATCAACAACATCTCGTCAGAATCAGCCTGATCCTGTATGCCAAAGAAGCCTTCAGAGGCGTTATAAGTTTCCAGGTAATACATATCATTACAAGGAATCAGTTCTTTGAATTGCTCTCTATAGGGTTTGAAGTTGACTGCGCCATGGATATAAAGCTCCAAATTTGGCCAAACCTCTAACAGGTGTTTCTTGCCTGTCATTTCCAGTACTTTTTTCGCAAGTACAATTGTCCAGGTAGGCACGCCTGCAATATTGGTAACATTTTCTTTGATGGTTGCTTCCGCCATCTTTTCCATTTTATCTTCATAATTGTCCATCAGGGCAATTGAGATATTTGGTGTACGGTAGTATTCAGCCCAAACAGGAAGGTTTTTGATCAGTACAGCGGAAAGGTCACCATAAAAAGAATCCTCATTCAGCTGGTTAATCTGATGGCTTCCGCCAAGCACCAGGCCTTTTCCTGTTAGGATCTGGTTATCAGGGCGGTTGTTGCAAAAGATAGAAAGCATATCTTTTCCTCCTTTAAAGTGACATTCCTGCAAAGATTCTTCAGAAACAGGTATGAACTTACTTCTGTCGCTCGTGGTGCCTGATGATTTGGCGAACCATTTTATTTCAGAAGGCCACAGTATATTTTGCTCGCCCTTTAGCATGCGTTCTATGTAGGGCTTTAGGGTATCGTAATTTTGTATAGGTACTCTTTCTTTAAATTGTTGCGGGGAAAGGATGGATTGATAATCGTACTTTAATCCCCATTCCGTATACTCTGCGCTTGATATCAGTTTATGAAACCATTCCTCCTGCACATCATGGGGATATTTCATAAAAAGCTCGATCTGGTGGACCCGCTTTTTCATATACCAGGTGAAAATTGAATTTACAATTGCCATGTGTTATATCTTGAGTAAGGACTATAGATTTTTTTTGCGAAGGACGAAGTTAGAACCCAGATACACCCTTCTCACCATCTCGTTTGCGGCCAGTACTTCGGGAGTACCTGATTCAAGGATTTTTCCTTCAAAAAGCAGGTAGGCCCTGTCGGTAATGGATAAAGTTTCCTGAACATTATGGTCAGTAATCAGAATGCCGATGTTCTTTTGTTTCAGTTTTGCTACAATGGTTTGGATTTCTTCAACAGCAATTGGGTCTACCCCTGCAAAGGGTTCATCAAGTAGTATGAAATTCGGATTTGCTGCGAGCGCCCTTGCAATTTCTGTTCTTCTTCTTTCTCCTCCGGAGAGTAAATCTCCACGGTTTTTTCGTACTTTATGTAAACTAAATTCGGTGATTAGTTCTTCGAGTTGCTCATGACGTTCTTCTTTACTCATACTGGTCATTTCCAGGATAGCCATGATATTGTCTTCAACGGATAACTTTCTGAAAACAGAAGCTTCCTGTGCCAGATAGCCAATTCCTTTTTGTGCCCTGCGGTACATTGGATCTTTGGTGATGTCCTGGTCATTTAGAAAGATAGTTCCTTCATTGGGTTTGATCAGACCAACAATCATGTAAAATGAAGTTGTTTTTCCAGCCCCGTTTGGTCCCAGCAGACCCACAATTTCTCCCTGGCTAACACTAAATGAAACGTCGTTAACAACCGTACGTTGTTTGTATTTTTTGATTAGATGTTCAGCTCTTAATATCATTTATTCTCCCGCTAGTTTAATTCCTTTAATATTCAACTGCAACCGCTTTTGTTCTTTCCACACATTTTCTTCAATTGTATAACAGATAGAAAAAGGCTGGTTTGGTTGTAATAGCTCTATATATTCTTCTGCCATGCCAAATCCAATGCACTCAAAAATAGGTGAATTTTGTTGTTTTATGGATAATTTTAAATGTTTTGTCCCAACAACAAAGGGGCGGCCTACAAAAGTTACCTGGTTGCTCACAAAAACAGGTGCCATATTATGAGGCCCAAAAGGTGCCATTTGAGCGATAATACGTTGAAATTTACCGTCTATTTGTGAGAGACTGATTTCGTTATCGATCCTGATTTCCGGACTAAGTAGGTCCTCGGTAATTGTTGCCTTGACAATCTCTTCAAATCGATCCGCAAAAGAGTCTATATTTTCGGGCTTCATCGTCAGGCCGGCTGCAAACTTGTGTCCTCCGAATTGTACTAAGAGATCTTCACAACCTAGTAAAGCTTCGTAAAGATCGAAGCCTGCAACAGATCGGGCAGAGCCGGTTAACAAACCGTTTGATTTGGTAAGGACAATGGTAGGGCGGTAATATTTCTCAGTTAGCCTGGAAGCCACAATCCCAATTACACCTTTGTTCCATTCTTCATGGTATACAACGGTCGTTTTTTTATTGATCAGGATATCACATTCGCCAATTAAGGCCAATGCCTCAGCAGTTATATTCTGGTCTGAGGTTTTACGTTCTGTATTTTGAAGATTGATCAGTAAGCTTTGTTCCTGTGCAAGGTCATTTTCTGTACACAGTAACATTTTCACTGCCTGGTTCGCATGGTCCATCCTTCCGGCGGCATTGATACGTGGAGCAAGCGTAAATACAACATCAGTAAGGGTATAGTCTTTGTTTTTTCCGGAGATGTCCATTAATGCTTTCAATCCCATGCAAGGATTCGTATTTAGCTTAACGAGACCATGGTAAGCTAAAATCCTGTTTTCATCTTCCACGGGTACAATATCGGCTGCAATGCTCACCATAACCAGGTCAATGTACCGCTCGTACTGTTCTGCAGGTAGATCATGACTAAGGCAATAGGCCTGAGCAAGCTTAAAACCAATACCACAGCCGGCCAGTTCCTTAAAAGGATAAGGACAGTCGCTTCGTTTTGGATCCAGAATTGCTACAGCCGCTGGTAGCTCTTCTCCCGGTAAATGATGGTCGCATATAATGAAATCAATTGATAACTCATTCGCATAGGCAATTTTATCAATTGACTTTATTCCACAGTCTAAGGCTATGATCAGGCTGAAATTTCCAGCTTTGGCATAGTCGATACCTGCCGTAGATATTCCATATCCTTCTTTATGTCTGTCGGGGATATAATACTCGATTTGATTGGTAAACTGGCTGAAAAAGCTGAATGTTAAGGCAACAGAAGTGGTGCCATCTACATCGTAATCGCCATAAACCAGTATTTTTTCGTTGTTTTTTAGCGCAATATCAATGCGCTCAATAGCCTTATACATGTCTTTTATTAAAAAAGGGTCATGTAATTTTTCCATTTGCGGTCTGAAGTATTCACGTGCTTCATCAAAAGACGAAATACCTCTTTGTGCCAGAATTTGAGCTAAGCTGTGATCTATATTTAATTTTTGTGCAAGCAGATCTATGGTATCCGGATTGGCCCGAACTGTTTGCACCCATCTTTTCTTCATTGTTATCTATTTGTTTATCAATTGTTATGGATTTTGTATGACTTTATTGCTGCCATTTATGCGCTATAAGTTCATGCAGGTTCCATATCTTTGCAATGATTCGTAAATATATCATTTAATTTTTGCTAACTAATAACTACGCCATTGCAAGTTTTCACTTTATACGAAGGATCTTATTCTGTTGCTGCTGATAAGAAATTTATTCCTTTTAACCCAGAAACAGATGACCCTAAAAGTCGTCCGGCATCATTGTTTGTTCATATTCAGCCATTTCTCGTTAAGCTGGAGAAGTCTTTGATATTGTTTGATACCGGACTTGGCTATAGCAACGATAAAGGGCAATTGATTTTACACGAGAACATTAGAAAGGCAGGGTTTGATCCGGATGATGTAGATATGGTATTGATGTCGCACTTACACTTCGATCATTCTGGTGGTATGATTCATCATGTTGACAACCAGATAGAACTAAGCTTTCCTCATGCGAATTATGTAATTCAACGTGGAGAGTGGGAGAGTGCCTTTACCAATAAATCGTCTTCTTATAAAACAGAGATATTCGACTTTTTACAGCGTAATGCGCAACTTACTTTTATCGAAGGTTCCGGACAGTTAACGGATGAAATTAGTTATGAACTAACAGGAGCACATACGCCTTTTCACCAGGTTTATTTACTGGATGATGGGACTGATAAAGTGTTTTTTGGAGGTGATGTTTTACCTGAGCCGGAGGAACTATTGAGGAAGTTTATTGCGAAGTATGATTTTGATGGAAGAAAGGCAATGGAGTTGCGGGAAGAATTTGGTAAAAGGGCAGCAGCCGAAAACTGGAACTGCCTGTTTTATCATGGAAAAAATAAAGCAACCGGATTTGTAAGTTTAACAGATGGGCAATTTAAAATTACTTAGTATTTCAACAATTACTTAAAGGTCATTAAAAAGTTCAATTAATCTATCTATTGATAAAGGTTTCGAAATGAAGCCTTTTACTTTCTCATAGGTTTTAGCTTTTTCAATGTCATTTTCGTAAACTGAGGACGATAACATATACATATCTACTTTTTGGGAGATATTCAATTCTTCATAAGCATCCAGGAATTCCCAGCCATTGAGTACAGGCATATTGATATCAATCAAAATAAGATCTGGAAAATCTTCCTGGCCTAACGTGGCTTTTAAATGGTTAATCGCTAACAAACCATTTGCTTTAGAAACCATATTAACGTTATAACCTGTTTTTTCAACAATCTTTTTGATGATAAAGATGTTAATGTCGTCATCGTCAATAACGAGAAGGTTAATTTTATTATCCATCATAAAGTTGTTTGGCCCCTACCCAAAAATTGGTGTTAATATAAAGTTATGAAATATGTGTGAAAATAGTTTTAACTAATAAACTTTTATTTTAAGAATAAAAAAAGCCATTACTAATAATGGCTTTTTTGCTTAATTATTTTTTTGCTACCAGTTTTATCGCCAGTTCAAAATCATCGTAAATCATTTTGTCACCAACGTCTGGGAACATGCCTTTAGATCTGTATTTAATGCCATATTTAGTACGGTCAACTATAATTTTATCTGCTGTTGCAGTTATAGAGCCATCTGCATTCCATACTACATTTGCAGGAAAAGTAATAGAGTTGGTAACTCCTTTTATTGTCAGGTCGCCAGTAACATTCACCTGTGTGCCTGCTGCTGCAATTTTTTTGATTACAAAAGTTGAAGTGGCAAACTTATCAGTACCAAAAAAGTCGTCAGCTTTTAAATGGCCTTCAAGTCTTGCACTTTTGTCGGCATCTTTAATCGTGGTCATATCGATCACAAAGTTTCCTCCTGATAGTTTTTTACCATCAAATAAAAGGTTGCCTGATTGAAGTGCGATTGAACCGTTATGGCTACCTGTTACTTTTTTACCCAACCAGGTTAAGGTGGATTGTGCTACATCTACTTTGTAAGTAATTGGTTTCACCGGTGCTTTAAATGCTGTTGACACGATGACTACTAAAAGTAGTGCTAATGAGGTTAGTTTCAATTTCATTGTTGTCATAATTTAGTGGTTAAACTAAGAACCAGTCTTAGCCTTTTGATACATTGTATAGAAGACAAATGTATCAAAAGGTTTAACTGGTTAAAATGATTTATGATGTGTTTTTTTTGTTACTATATTGTTAAGCAAAATGCTCCTCGTAACTTTCGATTGGCGGGCAAGCGCAAACCAATGATCTGTCACCATATGAATCGTTCACTCTACCTACTGATGGCCAGAATTTATAGGCTGCAACATAAGGTAACGGGAAGGCAGCTGTTTGTCTGCTATAAGTATGGTTCCACTCATCACCTGTAACTACCGTAGCAGTATGTGGCGCATTTTTTAATGGGTTGTCTGCTTTATCAAGTTCACCACTTTCAACTGCTGAGATCTCTTTTCTGATGGCGATTAAAGCATCACAGAAACGATCAAGTTCATGTTTCGGTTCGCTCTCCGTAGGCTCAATCATTAAAGTTCCAGCTACCGGGAATGATACTGTAGGTGCATGGAAGCCATAATCCATTAAACGTTTTGCAATGTCAACTACTTCAATTCCAAAGTTTTTAAAGCCTCTGCAATCCAGGATCATCTCATGTGCACAACGTCCGTTAGCTCCTGAATACAATACTGGGTAGTGCTGCTCTAAACGCGCTTTCATATAGTTGGCGTTTAATATAGCATATCTTGTTGCTTTGGTTAATCCGTCACCACCCATCATTGCAATATAAGCATGAGAGATGATTAATATAGATGCTGAACCCCATGGCGCAGAAGATACCGCATGGATAGATTTATCATGGTTGATATCTACCACAGCATGTCCTGGTAAATAAGGAACAAGGTGTTTTGCAACACCGATAGGGCCCATACCTGGACCACCACCACCGTGAGGAATACAGAACGTTTTATGTAAGTTTAAGTGACAAACATCAGCACCAATATGACCAGGACTGGTTAAACCAACTTGTGCGTTCATATTTGCTCCGTCCATATAAACCTGTCCGCCATTTTCATGGATGATATTACAGATCTCAATAATACTCTCCTCAAATACACCATGTGTAGAAGGGTAAGTTACCATTAAGCAAGAAAGGTTTTCTTTGTTTTGCTCCGCTTTTGCTCTTAAATCTTCAACATCAATATTTCCGTTTTCTAAAGATTTAACAATGATGATTTTCATTCCGGCCATTGCTGCTGAAGCAGGGTTTGTACCATGTGCAGAAGAAGGGATCAATGCGATGTTACGGTGGTGATCACCACGGTCCTGATGGTAAGCTCTGATTACCATTAAACCAGCATATTCACCCTGAGCACCAGCATTTGGCTGTAAACTCATAGCTGCAAAGCCTGTGATTTCACTTAGCCATCTGTCAAGTTCATTGAATACTGTGTAATAACCCAATACCTGGTCGGAAGGAGCAAATGGGTGGATCTTACCAAACTCTGGCCAGGTCACCGGAATCATTTCTGTAGTCGCATTAAGTTTCATTGTACACGAACCCAAAGCAATCATAGAGTGACAAAGTGAAAGATCTTTAGTCTCCAGAGATTTAATATAACGCAACATTTCATGTTCAGAACTGTGCGTATTAAATACCTGATGTGTTAAATATTCAGATGTACGGTGTAGTGCCGCAGGAATTACCGATTCAACATGCTTATCGTCAATTTCAACTGCATCAGCTGCAATGCCTTTTACTTTTGCAAAGATTTTAGTCAGCAACTTAATGTCTTCTACAGTAGTGGTCTCATCTAAAGCAATGGTTACCAGACTACCATTATAGTGTAGGTTCAGCTCGTTGTTTAGACATTCACTGTGTATAGAGTCTGTTAAATCACCTAAATCTAACTGTATAGTATCAAAATAAGCTTTATTCAATTGTTTGTAGCCTAATTTCTCTAACGAGTTAGCAAGGGTAACGGCTAAACCATGTGTGCGTTCAGCAATTAGTTTTAAGCCTTTAGGACCATGGTAAACAGCATAGAAACCAGCCATGATAGCCAACAAAGCTTGTGCAGTACAAATGTTCGAAGTCGCTTTATCCCTGCGGATATGCTGCTCCCTGGTTTGTAATGCCATACGCAATGCATAATTGTTGTTACTGTCGATGGTTACACCGATAATACGACCAGGGATTGAACGTTTGTATTCATCTTTAGTCGCAAAATAAGCTGCATGAGGACCACCAAAGCCCATTGGTACACCAAAGCGTTGAGTGGTACCCACTACAACATCGGCACCCCATTCTCCCGGAGGAGTTAATAAAGTAAGACTTAACAGATCGGCTACAACAGTAACTTTTACGTTTTTATCGTGTGCTTTCTGAGCAAAAGCAGTGTAGTCAAATACTTCACCGTTACCTGCAGGGTATTGGATTATGGCGCCAAAGAACTCTTCAGAAAGTTCAAATGATTGGTGGTCGCCAATAACCAACTCTATGCCATAAGGATTGGCACGGGTTTTTAAAATGTCAATCGTTTGCGGGAACAACAATTCGGAAACAAAAAATTGAGTTGCCGATTGGTTCTTGCGCAGACTATATTGCATAAACATAGCTTCAGCAGCAGCAGTACCTTCATCAAGTAAGGATGCGTTTGCAATTTCCATACCTGTAAGGTCGATAACCATCGTCTGAAAATTTAACAATGCCTGCAAACGACCTTGTGCAATTTCAGCCTGGTATGGTGTATATTGTGTATACCATCCTGGGTTTTCCATTACATTACGTAATATCACGCCCGGGGTAATGGTATCGTAGTAACCCTGACCGATATAAGATTTGAAAACTTTATTTAAAGAAGCAGTTTGTTTTAATGCTGCAAGATAATCTGTTTCCGATTTAGCCTTCGGTAAATTCAAAGGTTGTTTTAACCTGATGGATTGTGGAACAGTTTGTTCTATCAGTTCGTCCACAGAGTTTACCCCAATGGTATTTAACATTGCATTGGTATCCTGTGTATTAGGTGCAATATGACGGTCTTTAAAGTCCTCTTTGTAATGAATATTTAAGCTCATGAAGTGTATGAATAAAAAGTTGCGCAAAGGTAATAAAAAATACCCTTAGCTTCAGTTAAAAAGACTTCATAAACTTGTCAGAATATAGGACTTAATTGCCGGCTACTATCCAGCCGGCTTCTTTATTGTATTTTAGTTTGTATGTTTTGGTAATGAAATTACTACTATTGTTTTTATCATTGTAAAAAAGAGTAAAGGCATTTTGTACTTTTTTAAGCATCACAGTTACTTTAGCCGTTTTATTTCCTGATTTATCAAGCGTAGCAGGTTTGTCGTCATCAAGCGCATACTCCATTACTTTTAAAGTTGCTTTATTTTGCTCTTGTTTAATGATGTAAGGTTTTGATTTATCCGTAAGGGTAATGAGGTAAACATAATTACTATCCTTTGACAGGAATTTTTTCTTTTGCTGCTTCAATTGCAGCTCTACATATCCCTTGTCGGCCAGTTCCTTAAACTTTGCCAGTTCTTCCTTATCAGAATTGCTTTTGAATTTTAGCTCGCCAAGTTCTATTTTTTCTGTCTCATATACAGGGTTTGATTTTAAGTAATTAACAACAAGATCTGCCGCTGAAGATTGATCCAGCGCTGCATTGTTGCCACAGCCTGTTATAAGAACCAATAATAAAAAGTATAAAGAGATATGTGTTTTCATAGGGGATTTTAACGGGTTTAATGTTTCAACTGCTGTAAATACATTTGTATGGTATTTTCTAAACCTAAATACAGTGCATCGCTAACCAGTGCATGTCCAATACTCACTTCAAGCAAGCCCGGAATACTTTGTGCAAAGTATTTCAGGTTATGTAAATCCAGATCATGTCCGGCATTGATACCAATTCCAAGTTCATTTGCTTTATGCGCTGCTGCAACATAAGGCAGGATAGCTTTTTCTCTGTTACTATAGTAGTTGTGCGCATACGCTTCGGTATACAATTCGATTCTGTCTGTACCTGTAAGTACTGCGGCTTCAATCATCTCGACAACGGGGTCTACAAAAATTGAAACTCTTATTCCTGCAGATTTAAACAGGCTAACCATTTCCTTTAAGTAATCTGTATGTTTTATCGTATCCCAACCATGATTGGATGTGATTTGTCCATCTGCATCCGGTACCAAGGTAACTTGTGCAGGTTTATTGGCTAAAACGAGATCAACGAATTTCTGCTCCCTGCAGTTGCCTTCAATATTAAATTCTGTAGCAATTACTGATTTTAAATCATAAACATCCTGATAACGGATATGTCTTTCATCTGGGCGAGGGTGTACGGTGATTCCTTCAGCACCAAAGCGCTCACAGTCTAAAGCTACTTTTACAAGGTCCGGATTATTCCCGCCACGGCTATTGCGAAGCGTAGCTATTTTATTGATATTTACAGATAGATGTGCCATGCACAAATATAAAATAAATAACCTATGTCGATACGATCTCTATTTGTTTTTGTAGCCTTAATTGGCATTTTCAGTTCTTCCTATGCGCAGGATACGGTCCAGAGTTTTAAAGGTTACCCCGTAATTGCACATTCAGATACCTTGTTTTATATTAAAAATAAGCTAGGCTCTTTATCTGCCGCAGAAAGATCCCTAAGGACATCTGCAAAAGTGGAGGCCCTGGCTGAGGATCTACTTTTTGTAGCGGATTCATTGGTTACGGAAAAGGATTCCGCGTTTGTAGCCATTGTTTATAAGGGGGATGTATTATTGAGCCTATCCAATGCAGATGCTGATTCTGTGAAAATGGACAAAGAGGTAATGGCTAAAGCTTACCAGGAAATCATCCTTGGTAATATCAATACCTATAAAAAAGAAACCAACTTAACGGAGTTGTTAAAACGTGCAGGTCTCGGTTTACTTATCGTGTTTATCCTGGGGGTGTGTATTTTTTTTCTAAACAAATATTCTAACCGTTTTAATGCCTGGCTGAGGATAAAGCTACATGAAAAGATTTCGGGACTTAAAATTAAGAATTACGTCTTGATCAATCGTAAAGATGAACTGATGCTGATTCGGAAAGTACTTAACCTCGTCAAGATATTTGTGATATTTATTCTTGTTTATCTGACACTTCCAATCATATTCCGTCTTTTTCCATGGACAAAACCGTGGAGCGACAGTCTGATAGGTTTCGTGCTTAATCCACTTAAAAACATATTTAGTGGAATTATTGACTTTATTCCAGATTTGATTACCATAGTAGTTATTGTTTTTGTATTTCACTATATTAAAAAGGCTATTAAGTACCTGGCGAATGAAATTGAAGCAGAGAAGTTAACGATTAATGGTTTTTATCCCGATTGGGCAAAGCCGACCTTTAATATTGTTCGCTTGATATTAAATGCATTTATGCTTGTGGTGATATGGCCTTTTATACCGGGTTCCGATTCTGGAATATTTAAAGGGGTTTCTGTATTCCTGGGACTACTCATTTCATTTGGGTCATCTTCTGCCATAAGTAATGGTGTTGCTGGCATGGTGATCACTTATATGCGTCCTTTTAAAATTGGAGATATTGTTAAGATTGGTGATGTGACCGGTGCCGTACAGGAAAAGTCATTGTTGGTTACACGTGTTCTAACGTTTAAAAATGAGGTAATTACCATTCCTAATAGTGCAATATTAAGTGGTAATACCGTAAATTATAGCAGTATGGCCAGTCAGAACGAACTGATAGTTCATACTTCGGTAACGCTAGGCTACGATCTTCCATGGGAAAAGGTGTATGAACTGTTAATAAGTGCAGCAATAGCATCGGATGGGGTGATTAAAGAAAAACCACCGTTTGTGTTACAAACTAGTCTGGAGGATTGGTATGTAACTTATCAGCTAAATGCTTATGTGAATACCCCGGAGAAAATGCCACGTATTTATTCTGAAATTCACAAAAACATTCACATCGTGTTTGATGCAGCAGGTGTTGAGATTATGTCGCCGCATTACCAGGCCATCAGGGACGGGAATGCAAGTACAGTTGCCAATTCTGTAAATTTGTAATTTGTAAGCCATGTAAAGCACGTATATTTATAGAATGAAAGCGGATTATTCTATCCGGAAATATATTCAAGCAGTTTTTTAGATCTTTGTCGGGGTTAAAGCAGGCCCTGGTTAAACTTGATAATAAAGTCGTTTTTGGGAGGGACCTCATTCGGGTTTCGTTCGACTTTGTTCGGTAGAATATCAATAGAAAGTAATAGAAAAAGGGTAGGATATTAATCCTATTTGCGATTGGTTTATTCGTCGCATGAAGGATCCGAAAAAAAACCATTTATGGATTGGTGAAAATATTTTTATTTTTATAGAAAAAAATATTTTTATGAAGAGAACGCTCTTGCTTTCCGCTGCAGTATTATTTTCTGCAATTACTTTTGCGCAGAATCCTGTTTTGCCCTCATCTACTCAAAATCCCTGGAATAGTCGTCCTGACATAATTATTAAGGGCGAAGAATTGAAAAACTTTCCTGGTGGTCAATTAATTGAAATGTTAATGGGACGGATACCAGGGCTTGAGCAGATTGCTTCTGATCAAATCCCAGTTGTTTTTATTGTTGATGGTTTCGTTTGGCCAGTTATTGATGCCCTTAATATTAATTTAATTGAAGAGGTGGCTTATTATCGTGGTGGACTTAACAGTAAACTTGGTGTACAGAATAGTAGTCCCGGAGGTGTTTTATACATCACTACTAAAACTGTTAAGTTTAATCAGCCTTTAAGTGCAACTGTAAATGCGATGGTGGGAAGTAATAATCTCGACAAAGAAAATGATAAAGATCAATCTACTTTTCAAAACTATCATGTTACTTTGGCGCAAGGACTAGATAAATTCTCCTGGCGTGCCGCTGTTGGTTATAATAAAAATATAAGAAATCTAAATCACTTTGATTTTACGCATCAGTTTCAGTTGAATGGAGATATTAGATTTAGCCCTTTAAAATGGGTGGATTTAGGAATAGATGTGAATTATGCACCTTTAAAAGGGGATTCTCCGATTAAAAAGGATCCCGTTTATTTAACTGAGCGTCAATCTAAAGATAAACAGAAAAATTGGAATGGTGCTTTTTATGTAAAGGTTAAGCCTTTAAAGGGATTATCAAATGAAACAAGGATTTTAAAAAGTAATTTGGTATCCGATAATGATAGTTACTTGTCGTATGTGTCTGGTTATAATGGTGGTACGCCGGCTTATAGTGAGCTGCTTACGAATCTTCGTTACAGTAATTTCGCTATCCTGAACGACTTGAACTATCAGTTTAGTGTAAATGAAGATAGAATTAAGTTTAAAACGACAGGTATTTTTCAGTATAATGATCAGAAAACGAAAGGGTATACAGAGCAAGGAACCATTATTGGTGGTGGAGATGTGACAAGCCAACAGTCGTTAGCTAAGTCCTGGTTCGAGTTCAGCCCGAAGGCTTATACTTTCATCGGGGATCTTTCTGTAAATTTTTATGACATCTTATCAGTGCAGGGAGGTATAAGAAGAGATAACTATAAAAATGATGAAAGGAGAGCTTTTTATGCACCATATTATTACGCAGATTTAAGTTTAAAAGGTCTTTTGATGAAAGATGTAGCTGCGATAAATGAAGTGCTTCTTTTTGGTTCTTACGGGCAATATCGTTCTGAAATTAATATGATTTCGCAAAATCTTTCAGAAACCGGAGTACTGGAAGGACAGGCATTTTATAGTGGAGCTTTTAATGTAGAAAATGATAAAATGAGGATGCAGAACTATGGTGTAAAGACCAGGTTTTTTGATAAGATAAATCTTGCTGGAGATTGGTATAAGAATGATAACTATGTTTATATTTCTTTGGTTATGCCACAGGGGAATTACTCGTCGCTTTTCCCTGTTGACTATAAGGGTTGGAGGATATGGAGTGATGCGGAAATTTTTAGAAACCAGAAATTTAAATGGGATGCAGGATTGAATGTGTTCAGGGATAATGTGAAAATTGGAGCTCCGTCAGGTACTGAATCTATTACAGACTCAGATGTTATAGAGTCTAAAGCTGCTACTCAGACAGGAATGCAACAGAACCTTTTTTATGCAAACTTTTCTCTGCGTACCAATACTGCTGCTTATTTTAACCATCCGGTATTTTCAGCTCCTATTAATGGAAATAGAATTCTGGAAAAGGCCTCTTTCATTAATCTAAATTATCTGTCCTTTGGTTATAATTTTAAAGAGCAGCTCGGTGGAGGAGCTACATTAAAGAACCTTAATGTCAGTTTTGTTGCCAGGAATCTGACTCAAAAGAAAAAGAATCTTAACGATTATACGCTTTCTAAAACGATTGGAGTAGCTATAAATGCTAGCTTTTAATTCATGAATAATTTATAAGAAAAAGGGATGCAATTTAAAAACTGCATCCCTTTTTCTTATAAACAGATTTTTATCTGTAGTAATGATTAGTATCTGTAAGCTTCTGGCTTAAACGGACCTTCAACAGGAACACCAATGTAATCAGCCTGGTGCTGATCTAATACATCAAGTTCAACACCAATTTTAGCTAAGTGTAAACGCGCAACTTTCTCATCTAAATATTTAGGAAGAACATATACTTTGTTCTCATATTTATCCGTGTTAGTCCAAAGTTCTAATTGGGCTAAAGTTTGGTTTGTAAATGAGTTTGACATTACAAAACTTGGGTGACCAGTTGCACAGCCTAAGTTTACTAAACGGCCTTCAGCCAGTAAGATGATGTCTTTACCATCAATTGTATATTTATCAACCTGAGGTTTGATCTCTACTTTAGTATCACCATAGTTTTTGTTTAACCAGGCAACGTCAATTTCATTGTCGAAGTGACCGATGTTACAAACTATGGCCTTGTCTTTCATTGTTTTGAAATGCTCAGCACGAACGATGTCACAGTTACCAGTAGTGGTTACAATGATGTCAGCTTCTTTAACCGCCGTAGCAAATTTCTTTACTTCATATCCTTCCATTGCAGCTTGTAATGCACAGATCGGATCAATTTCAGAAACGATAACACGTACACCTTGTGAGCTTAAAGATTCTGCAGAACCTTTACCTACATCACCATAACCAGCAACAACAGCAACTTTACCAGCCATCATTACGTCTGTAGCACGGCGGATCGCATCAACTAATGACTCACGGCAACCATATTTATTGTCAAATTTAGATTTGGTAACAGAATCGTTTACATTGATTGCAGGCAAATGCAATGTGCCATTTTTCATGCGCTCATATAAACGATGTACACCTGTAGTCGTTTCTTCAGATAAACCTTTAATTGCTGGAATCAGCTCAGGGAACCTGTCAAATACCATATTTGTTAAATCACCTCCGTCATCAAGGATCATGTTTAAAGGCTGACGATCAGGGCCGAAGTGTAAAGTTTGTTCAATACACCAGTCAAAGCTCTCTTCGTCTAAGCCTTTCCAGGCGTAAACCTGAATACCAGCAGCAGCTATCGCAGCAGCAGCGTGATCCTGTGTGGAGAAGATATTACATGAAGACCAGGTAACTTCTGCACCAAGTTCTACTAATGTCTCTATTAAAACCGCAGTCTGGATGGTCATGTGTAAGCATCCTGCAATGCGAGCACCTTTTAAAGGTTTTGAAGGTCCGAACTCTTCACGTAATGACATTAATCCCGGCATTTCTGCCTCTGCCAATCCGATTTCTTTGCGGCCCCATTCTGCCAGTGAAATGTCCTTAACTTTATAAGGAACGTAAGTTGTCTCTACTGATGACATATTTTTTATTTTTAAGTGTTTGAATTACAGTTATTTGTATTTATTGTGGTTTTAGCTTGCACGCTATTTGCACACCTTTAGTAAATATCTCTGTATTTCCTGATGCAAATTTACACATTAGTTTAGCTAAATTCAAAAGATAGGTTATGCCAGGAACTGATATTTAGAGTCAGGTAATCAGATCAAAGTAGGTGTGTCAGGAATTGAAATTATCAAATGTCTTTTTGATAATTGCGATAGTTGAATTTTCAACTTTAGGACTATTTATGATTCCGTTCATTATCTGATGATGAAGTCTGACGATTGTAAATATCTAAGATGCTTACCTGGCATGTGGCTTAGTTATTCCGTCATCCTCTATTGGCATCACTTCTTCGATATTCGGCCAAACCAGATAGTAATTAAAGGTTTTTCCATCAGAAGTACAAGCTACAGCATATGTAGAACTGCTTCTGTTTTTCTTCTTTATAAAGAACTCTCCACAGCCAGATACATTGTTTTTCATAAGAGTAGTCAAGATTATGCCCGTTTCGGCTCTGGATGGAGATAACCAATTCGAAGAATAGTCGTTCTGGATTTGAGCGGCGTTTGATTCGTCTGATAGACTCTTAATCACGAAAAATATAGCTAATGCGATAAGTATGTACTTCCCGGCGTTCATTTTGATTATGTTAATTAGTTCAGCAATATTAATAAATATTGCTGAACTATTGATTTTATACCATATTAAGTAGATTACTCCGTGAGGTTAGTAACAGCTTTATTTCGTTATCTGTGTTTCTGGCTAAATCAACTGATAATTCGATTATGTAACCGCTCAACGTGGCGGTTTTCCATTTGAATGAAACGAAGCTAAGCGGCATCTGATCTATAAGATACGAAGCTTTTTTCGGCAAGATTCCTTTTATTGTAGCTATAACGGGTATGAAGTATTTATATGGGAGAGTGTTAAACATGTATGCCTCTGCAGGTTCAATTACACAATCTTTAACTTCCCCCACGTGCATAATCTCCATAGTTCTCGCAAAATAGTTTGAGTTCGCTAAAAGTGCTATGGAGTTTTCCAGTCCGAATGCGGCATCATCAATACCGTTTATGGTGTCAAAATACTGCTTAAATGTAATTTTGATTTTTGTGCCATCAATGCCCCTAATTCCATCGCCGGAAGTGAAAATTAAGTTTTTCCAGGTATTTGACAGTAAATTCGGTACGAGACAAAGGGTCAAATAATAAATAATATAGGAAAGACTAACATCAAATTAGGCCGTTACAAAAAAAAAAGCAATTTTGCATTTAACTTTTACAGGAATAATAAATATGCAGGAAATTATAATATCAGGTATTGGTTGGTTAGGTGTGATTTTATGTACGGGAGGCTATTTTTTACTGAGTATAAAAGTTTTAACTGCCGAATCGCGCATTTTCCAGCTCATTAATGTCATGGGCGGGTTGTGTTTAGTAACGATAGCACTTGAAAACAGTGATATGCCTAATGTTATGGCTAACCTGCTCTGGACGTTTATTGGGGTGTACGGTTTGACCCGCCGGTTAAGAACTCAAGGGAACGTCGGAAAGGACTAAATTATTGATGCCCAAAATTTGATAGGCTTTACCTTTATAGTAATCCAATCTTTCTGCATAAATCTTTTTATCATCCTCTAAGGAAAGGTAAAAATAGGCGCCATCAACCAGTACAAAAATTAAGTCAGCTGCTGCTTTTGGATCCTGAACCTGTATGAAATCTTGCTCATTGCATCGTTCTATCATTGAAGCAAGTGCAAAGCGAAGTGAGTCTAGTATAGTCTTATATTTAGCTTTGATTTTCTTTTGTCTGAACGCCAAAGCATAAAAGGTGTAGAACAGTCCGTCGTCAAATAGTAAGTTCCATTTTTTTGAAAAGAGCATGTCAATCGTTTTACTTAAGTCTGAAAGCGTAACTCCATCTTTGTTCTTAATTGTATAGATTAACAAATATCGCTCAAGTATATAGTCAATAAGTCCATAAGTAAGGTCTTCTTTTGTTTCAAAGTAGTGAATAATGAGACTAGGATTTATATCCATAACCTTCGCAATTTTGGCTATAGAGGTATTCTCATAGCCTTCGGTTTTCGCTACTTTATAAAATACCTTGATGATTTCTACTTGTCTTGCCTCTTTAATACTTTTTCTACCCATGATAAAATTTAAGCTTTGAAATTAATCAAAAATAATCTTAATCCTTGAATTTATTTTTATTAATTGAATGTATGTTCAATTAATTTATTAATTTAGTTCTAACCTAATGTTAATCTAACTAACCGATGTTTGCCGAGCTTGTTAGATTAACATAACAAACCAAATTAAACTAAATCTCAATGCAATTATGAAAAAAAAGCTACTACTAATTTGCTTCATGCTTTTTGTAGCAAAGGGTTTTGCCCAAAATATCACCGTGAAAGGTGAGGTTTTGGATGCCGAAACTAAAGGGCCAATCCCATCAGTTAGCATCACCGTAAAGGGGACGAAACATGGGACCTCAACAAACTCAAATGGTATTTACACCTTAACAAATGTAAATGCTAAGGCGACTCTGGTATTTTCTTACCTGGGATATAAGCCTCAGGAAATTAAGCTGGAAGGGAAAACGCAATTAAATGTAACATTATCTCCTGATTTGGGCGACCTCCAGGAGGTAGTGGTCGTTGGTTTTGGTACGGCGAAGAAGATTAATATTGCTGGTGCAATAGATCAGATTTCCGGTAAACAATTGGAATCACGACCAGTTGCCAATGTAATGCAAGGACTACAAGGACTTAGTCCGGGTTTAAATATCACTTATGGAGGCGGTGCTCCCGGTACTGTACCTGTTATAAACATCAGGGGATTTACCTCTATAAACGGAGGTTCGCCCTTAATCGTAATTGATGGGATTCCGGCAGCAAGTAATGATGATATGCTGAGGTTAACGCCTTCTGATATTTCTTCATTTACCGTATTAAGAGATGCTGCATCTGCGGCTATTTATGGTGCAAGGGCTGCTTTTGGCGTAATTCTAATTACTACTAAAAAAGGAGCAGAAGGTCGTACCGTAGTTAGCTATAACGCGTTAACAACCTGGGGTAAGCCGACAGTACTTCCGGAACCGGTAACAGATCCATACATCTTTTCAAGAGTTTTAGAGACTTCTACTAACAATACGCCATGGGATTATGTGAATTTTTCTGATGAGTATTACAAGTGGGCTAAAGAGAGATCCGATGATCCTTCACTTCCCGATACACGTATTGATCCAACTGATCCAAATAAAAACAGATGGCAATATATGGGGAATAACGACTGGTATGATTTCTTCTTTAACAAGGCCAGTTTATCCCAAAGTCATACACTGACTTTTTCTGGAGGAGCTCAGGTTAATAAAGCTCCATTGACTTATTATTTATCTGCTGATTATACAAAAGAAAACGGACTGAATAAGCTTGCTCCTGATTTTTGGAACCGCTATGGTTTAAGATCAAGAGTCGGTTTTTCTCCTTTATCCTGGTTAAAAATAGATAACAATCTTAACATCTATCAAACTAAAAAGGCACTTCCAAACGCTAGTATCACCGATCTTTATTACCTGCAGCCAACGGATGTCGCGAAAAATCCTGACGGAACCTGGGCAAACACGGCGACCGGCAGACTTGCTGCCAGATTGGTTGATGGTGGGGATAATCTTCAATCGATGTTTGGTTTTCATAATATAACAGGAGCAACTGCTTCATTTTTAAATGGTGACCTCCAGGTAAATGGCGATGCTTCCTTTAAGCGTGAGCTATGGAAGTCTAATAGCAATTCGAAGAAGTACAAAATTGGCTTTGGCCCAACTGACATCAGGGAAGAAGGTGGTAATGGTTTTGCACGTGAGGATAACGGCTATTTGTTCAATAATGCATTTAACTTATATACTACTTATAAAAAAACCATTGGCGATCATTTCCTGAGTGCGATGGTGGGCTATAATTCCGAAGACTATAGTTATTCCAACGTTAATGTCCGGAGAGATAATCTTATTTCTTCCTCTCTACCTTATCTTAGTTTAACTACAGGTGAGATCGCACTTTCGCCGGATTATACTGCATATGCTTCTACAAGTGTTTTCAGTAGGTTAAATTACATTTATAAAAACCGCTATATTTTAGAGGCTACCGGAAGATATGATGGATCTTCCAGATTTCCTATAACCCACCGATGGGGATTTTTTCCTTCAGCTTCTGTGGCCTGGGTTGCCAGTGGAGAAGAGTTTTTTAAACCGCTGGCTCCAGTTGTATCCACATTTAAGCTTCGTACATCATACGGTGATTTGGGTAATCAGGCGGCAGATTCAAGAGCATTTTATCGCGATTATGGTTACATACAGACTATGCCGACAGGGACTTCTCCATACCTGATCGGTGGAGAAAGAAAACAGATTATTCAGTCTGCCCCACCATTGTATGTTGATCCCCGGACATATACCTGGGAGCGGGTTTCTACACTTAATGTGGGTACTGATATCGGCTTATTCAGCGATAAGTTGTCATTCACTTTTGACTATTTTATACGCAATACAACAGGCATGCTTGTTGGCGGGCAGGAATTACCAGGTGTATTAGGAACAGCTGTGCCTAAACAAAATGCTGCCGATCTTAGGGCAAAGGGATGGGAATTGTCTGTTACTTATAGAGATCGGTTTGATTTGGGCTCTAAACCATTTAATTTTGACACGAAGTTCTTCATTTCCGATTCTCGTGCCGAGATTACAAAATTCAAGAATGATCAAAACTTATTATCTACTTACCGTGTAGGACAGACTATAGGCGAGATTTGGGGACTGCAAAATGATGGTTTGTTCCAAAGTCAAGCTGAAATCGATGCCCTTGATGAATCAAGTATCATTCCATGGGGAGCCCTTGACATTATTCAGGGCTGGCCTAAATACAAAGATCTGGATGGGAACAAAAAAATAGAAAAAGGATTAAGTTCTGATGATCCAAAAGATCTTAAAGTTATTGGCAATACCACGGATAGGTATAGTGTTGGTGTTAACATGAATATGGACTGGAATGGATTTGATCTTTCTGTATTCCTTCAAGGAGTGTTGAAAAGAGATTTTTATCCTCGTCATTATTTGTTCTGGGGACCTTATCAGCAACCTTATGCTAATGTATACCCCTGGAACCTGGATTTTTACAGAGGCGCAGCGGATTCCCCTGAACAAAGGGCAAAACACTCAGCTTCTTATATAGCTGCGGGATTGGCTGATGCAAATACGGACTCTTATTTCCCAGTGTTGCAATCATGGTTGGCGGATGCAAATTATGGCTCAGGTTTAGATATCCCGCAAACTAAATATTTGCTCAATGGTGCTTATCTGAGAATCAAAAATGTCTCCCTTGGTTATACTTTGCCAGCTAAGTTAACCAATCGTTTTAAAGTTAACCGCCTCCGTGTATTTGTTACCGGAGAGAATCTTTATGAATTTTCTTCCATTAAAAAATACATAGATCCTGAGGCTGTAAACCAGGGATATAGTGCTTGGGCCTATCCATACCAAAGACGATATGCAGTTGGTTTAAATCTGGACTTTTAATCATCGGGAAGTTAATCATCATTTAAAAAACAGTTATGAAAAAGAATATATACATCCTGTTTGCAACAATCGCAGTTTTGATCACTGCCTGCAAAAAGGGAGATCTGGATCGTTTTCCGGAAACACAAATATCTCCAAACGTTTTCTTTAATACAGAAGAAGATCTTGCTTTATATGTTAACGGATTATTATCAATGCCCGACAGAGGAAGTTATTTGGATGATCAAAGTAGTGATAACGTAGCTACTACTGCTGCTGTAGAAGTAAAGAATGTAATGGGAGGTGATGTCAATGCACAAAATATAGTTGGAGGCTGGACCTGGGCCAGGTTACGGAATATCAATTATTTTTTAGAAAATTATAATAAAGCAAAGATTAGTACCGAAATAAAGGAACATTATGTTGGTTTAGCAAAGTACTATCGCGCCCAGTTTTACCTGGATAAGGTAAAACGCTTTTCCGATGTGCCATGGTATTCTGGAACCTTGAACCCTGATGATAAAGAATTGTTTAATCCACGGGATAGTCGTGCACTGGTTATAGATAGTGTAATGGCTGATCTTGATTTTGCCTATAAACATGTTAAAACAAATGTGCCTTTCGGAACGCCAGGGAAGTGGGCTGTAGCTGCATTTTATTCCAGGGCAGCGCTTTATGAAGGGACTTTTCGTAAGTATCACCCTGAGTTAAATTTGACAACAACAGCAAATGTTTTTCTTGAAACTGCCGTTAAGATAAGTGATGAAATAATGAAGGAAGGAGGATTCTCAATTTTTAATAGAGGACTACCTGATCAGGATTATGCAGCTTTGTTTTCAAGTCAGGATTTAAGTAGCAATAAAGAAGTTATATTGGTCAATGTTTTTGATCAGGCTAAGAATGTAACACAAAATGTAAATGGTGTTGTATTTGGCGATTATGAACAAGCGCCAGCAAGGGATCTTATCCAGACCTATTTAATGAAGGACGGTAGCCGTTTTACAGCATTGCCGAATTATGATAAATTTGGTTTTGTAAAAGAGTTTGAAAACCGTGACCCACGTTTAGCGCAAACCATTGCTTATCCGGGCTGGATTAGTGTTCCTAATACAAAACCCTACGTTCAAAGTCTTAATAAAAACTTTACAGGCTATCACCAATTAAAAGGGTATGTGAACAGTAATGATCAGGCAATTTTAAACAGTGTTGATTTTCCCGTTTATCGTTACGCAGAAGTGTTGTTGAATTATGCTGAAGCTTTAGCAGAACTGGGTACGCTTAACCAAACGCAGCTCGACAAATCTGTTAATTTGCTTAGAAGAAGAGCAGGTATGCCGGATCTCAATTTAGCTCAGGCAAATGCATCTCCTGATCTCATTTTACAGCAAGAATTTAACAATGTGGTGTCAAACCAGGGCGTGATCTTCGAAATAAGAAGAGAGCGTAGGGTAGAGTTCGTTTTCGAAAATACGCGATACGATGATTTGATGAGATGGAAAGCTGGAAAATTACTCACTAAAAGTCCCGAAGGAATGTATTTCCCAGGTTTAGGAAAATATGACTTAACTGGAGACGGAATCGAAGACATCATTTTAATAGATAGATCGCTTACCATTCCGGATGCAGAACATAAAGAAAAGAATTCATTAGGGGTAGTACTTAATTATTACCGTACCGGCGTGATAGGCTCCGACGCTACCGTGTATTTAAAAAATGGTGCCAATGGCGGAGCCATTGTAACGGAAACGGCTGTTCGTAAATTTGAAGAGCCTAAATATTATTATCGTCCAATTCCACAACAACAAATTGTATTAAACAAGAACCTAAAACAGATATTCGGGTGGTAATAACCAACAAGTCTATTTAGCAAAAAAACGAGATGACAATATTAAAAAGAAGGTCTTTGTTAAAGGCAGCAGGATTAGCCGTTGGTGCTGTAGCAACCAGCGGCCTGTCGGCCTTTACTTCCAATCCTGAGAAACCAGATCAGAAAACTAAAAAACTGGCACTTTCTGTAGCGCATATAACCGATGTACACATTGGAGAAGGTGAAAATGCCCCTGAACGATTTAAAAAATGCTTAAAGCATATCATTACTAAACATAAACCTGATTTCTTCCTGAATGGTGGTGATTCTATTGGTGATGCATCGTACGACAATGTTGTATACGATCAGGTAATTAAGCAGTGGGGTATTTGGGATGATTGTATAAAAACCCTGGATAAATACGAAGTGCATAGTTGCATCGGTAATCATGATTCATGGTGGAAAGCGCCATCTAAAGAACATGAGATGTATGGTAAGAACTATGTGGTTAAGCGCTTGAAAATTCCCAACAGATACTACAGTTTTTCAAAAAAGAACTGGCATTTTATTGTGCTTGACGGAAACAATAGCAACATCTCATTAGATCAGGAACAATACGAATGGTTGGAAAAGGAGCTGGAGAAACTACCTGCATCTACGCCAACATTGCTCATGTCACATTATCCAATTTTGGGAACTACCCAGGTTCTTGTAGGCGGAGGCCACTCTGACTGTAAAAAGCTAAAGGATCTTTTTCACAAGCATCGCGATAAAGTGAGGGTTTGCTTAAGCGGACATAATCATTTATCCGACAATACTCATTATAATGATGTTTTGTATTGCTGCAATGGTGCAATGAGCGGTTTCTGGTGGGGTAAAGGGGATGCTGAATCTGCAGGACCTGGCTATTACTTGGAAACCCCTCCAGGCTATGCAATGCTGAGTTTATACGAAGATGGAACAGTTGAGAATGAATATTTTCCGCATACGTTTTAATAAGATCGAATTCTGGTTTCTACGTAAAAACTAAGCGCTTAATGTCCATTAACCTTTGATGCTAACAACAAGTGCTGTACATTTGTATATTCAAATAGAAATTAATAAAGAAATAAAAGCATATGTATCCAGAATATTTAGTAGAACCAATGCGTGCAGAACTTACTAAAGTAGGTTTTGAAGAATTAAAAACTGCAGAAGATGTTGACAATGCGATCACTGGTCAGGGAACTGTATTTGTAGTTGTGAACTCTGTGTGTGGTTGTGCCGCTGCAAATGCGCGTCCGGCAGCAAGATTGGCAGCAGCTAATGAAAAACACCCTGATAAATTGGTAACAGTTTTTGCTGGTATGGAAAAAGAAGCGGTAGACAGAGCAAGAGGTTATATGATGCCTTTTCCTCCATCATCACCTGCAATGGCTTTATTTAAAGATGGTAAGCTAGTGCATATGATAGAACGCCACCAAATTGAAGGACGTCCGGCTCAAATGATTGCTGACAGTTTAATCGGTGCATTTGATCAGTACTGTTAATTTATAGCGAGAAAATAATTATGAAAGGGAGGTATCTGAAGAGATAACCTCCTTTTTTATTTTGATGAGATATGATATAGCACTTTACTGTACAGCTCATCAGGCAAAAACGGCTTAATCACAATGTCGTCAATTCCAGCTGAGGTAACCCTATCTGCAATCTCCTCTGGTAGATTGGCTGTAAGTGCAATTATTGGAATAGTGACGCCGTTTTGTCGCATTTTCATACTCGATTTATAACCATCTAATATAGGCATGTGCAAATCCATTAATATCAGCTTGTGCCTGCTTACATCTAATTTGTCGAGCGCCTCCTGCCCGTTTAGGGCAACTTCAATCGTAGCTCCCCAACGTTCCAGGTACCGTTGCGCCACAAGTACATTCATCAGATTGTCTTCAACCAATAAAATGTCTACTCCGGTAAGTGGTTTGTCGCTTTCTGAAGGCAACTGGTCCTGCTTTTTATACTCCAGGGTCTTTATACTTTTTTCAAAGGTCTGTATGAAATAAAACGTAGAGCCTTTACCTTCATCACTAAATAAGTTTAATGATGAGTTTTGGAGTTCCAATATCCTTTTACAGATGGCCAGGCCTAATCCAGTTCCACCGAAGCCACGGGAAGTTGAGGAGTCTGCCTGTGTAAATCGTTCAAAAATGAGCTTTTGCTTATCTTTCGAAATTCCGATACCTGTGTCCTTGACTTCAATATTTAAAGTAATGGTAGTCTCTGTTTGCGCAGTAACAATAACGCCAACCTGCACAAAACCATCGTTTGTAAACTTTATGGCATTATGAACCAGGTTGGTCATTACCTGAGATAAACGCGTAGGGTCGCCAAGTAATTTATTGTTGAGTTGATCATCAACATGAAGTGTCAGGCCTATTCCCTTGTCATGTGCGGCGCTTTGCATTCCCGAAACGATATTGTTCGCAATAGAAGTAACATCCATTTCAATATGTTCGAATGTAACTTTTCCTGCTTCAATCTTATTCAGGTCTAAAATATCATTTACGATCGACAACAGATTGTTCGCAGAAAACAACATGACGTCCAGCTGTTCTTTTTGATCGTTTCTCGGTGTGTTTTTCAACAGAAGATGGCTCATGCCAATAACAGCATTTAATGGGGTTCTGATCTCATGGCTCATCGTACTCAAAAACTCACTTTTAGCAATTAACCCCTGTTCGGCTTCAGCTCTTGCCTTTTTAAGTTCAAAAGATACGCGATGAGATAAAATAAGGGATTGAAGAAAGAAAAAGCTTACATAAAAAAGGAAACTCAACAATTGGAATGGCGGAACGAGAGACCAGTAATGGAGTAAGGAGATGGCAAATACTGGCATTAATGCAAAAGAACTTAACAGGGCATAAATTGCCCCAGGTCTTTTTCTGATGTAAGCCAATGCATAAACATAAGGTACGTATACCAGGCAGAAAAGCATAACTATCAAAAAAGGGTTCATCAGCTGTGTAAAATAGTAAGGCGTAAGTATGATGGTAGCTGTTGCGAAACCGAAGCACAGCCATCCGATTGTGTTGATCACCATCATATTTACATCGTTGGGATAGAGATAGCGAGTGTACAGTGCAAACAAACCAATGCCTATGAACAAACTTAAATATTCAAGACGGATTGTAAAGTACCAGTCCATGTTAGGTATCACGCTATGCAGCACATAATTGTCTATGCCCATAATCCTATAACTGTAAATTATGGAGAACAAGGCGAACAACAATATGGCTTTGTCACGGTTCCCCATCAGGTACAGACCAAGAAAAAAGAAGCCGCCCATAATCAAGCAGCCTGTCAACAAAAGGTCTATCGCTTCAGCCTGTTTACGTTTTAATATGATGTTCGCTTTATTTCCTATCCATAAAGATTTTTTTACCCCCGCTTTGCTATGGGTAAAGTTTGCTACCTGTAATAATATGTTTAGTGTGTCTGTACCCTTTGGTATTTCTAAGATTTTACTTTCCCAGTAGGGGACAAAGCCGTTGGCAGTTTTGCTTACTGTTCCATTCGATGCAACCTTATAGCCATTTATGTATAATTTGTAAGCCGAGTACACCTCCGGCATCGAAATCCTTAAATAATCATTTGTTTTTGGGAGTAAAACAGTGAGCGAGTAAGAAGCGTAACCCTTTGCCGGAAAGCTTTTACCATTTATTTCGTCTGTCCATCTGTAAGGGAAATTTACAATTATTCCTTCATGGCGTTTTAGATCATTAGGACTGATGAGCTGATCCCAATAAAAAAACCATTCCCCATCTAGTGGGATTTTTTGATCGAGTAATTGGTTGCGCAGATCTATAATGCCATTTTTTGCAACTGGTACTGTTGCATTAGCATTAGCGAAACTATAACTTGTAAAGCAGCATAGTATTAGCCGTGCGCCGTAAAAACACTTATTTAACCCCATTGGTAATTACCAAAACACTTGATTAATACGCAGCACTAATCAATTAATGATTTTAATTTCTGCGCTAATATATGCTAAGTTATTAAGTAATGAAATTAAAAATCCTTGTTCAGTAATTTTTCAAGTTCTCCAAAGGAAACATTCATTCTTACTCTGCCTTGTTTGGCATAAGCAATCTCTCCGGTCTCTTCTGAAATGATAACTGCAACAGCATCAGTGGTTTCCGATACGCCAATTCCTGCACGATGGCGCAAGCCGAATTGTGGTGGCAATTTATCATTATCAGTTAAAGGGAGAATGCAGCTTGCACTTTTAATTTTATTCTCTGCAATAACCACTGCTCCATCATGTAAGGGACTATATTTTTGGAAAATGCTTTCCAGTAAACGTTTGGAGATTTTAGAGTCTATCAATTCACAACTATTGGCAAAAAGCTGATCATCATAAAATTTAACAAAAACGATGAGTGCACCGGTTCTTGATTTTTTCATGCTTTTGCAGGCATCAATAATCGGCTTAATTCTAATCAGGTTGTTTTGTTCAATATTCTTGCTGCCAAATAAATAACCCCACCAGGCTTTGTTTTGTTGCAAAAAGGTATTCTTACCGATTAACAAAAGAAATCTTCTGATCTCCGGCTGAAAAATTACAATCAATGCAATGATCCCAACACTCATGAACTGGTTAAGGATGGTCGAAAGCAATTTCATATCCAGGGCATCTACAACCCAGTGGATAACCAGTATAATAACCATACCCAGTAAAAGGTTTACGGCTAGTGTGTTTTTTATAAGGTTGTAGATGTAATATATAATGAGTGCGACAAGAATAATGTCTACCGCATCAGTAATTGTTACTTTTAAGAAATCAAATTCTAATGTTTTCACTTATGTTTAATTATTGTACCGGCAAAGCCTGCATCTGTTTAATTCTCGCCAAGTTAGGAATTTTTTAGCCATATTATTGCTGTTGCATCTTAGTCACTAAAGCAATGCACTCGGCAGCAGCTTTTACATCGTGAACCCGTAAAATGTTTGCTCCTTTTAGTAAAGCGATAGTATTTAATGCTGTTGTGCCATTTAAAGCCTGCTCTGGTCCGCCACCCAAGAACTTATAAATCATCGATTTCCTGGAAAGTCCGGCAAGAAGGGGAAGTTCAAAAATATCCAGATCTTCCATGTGTCGTAGGACTTCATAGTTCTGATCCATAGTTTTGGCAAAGCCAAATCCCGGATCCAGAATAATATCGTTTATCCCGAGGTTTTTAAGTTCGCTTACTTTGGCAGAAAAGTAATTAGCCATTTCCAGCATCAGATGCTGATAATCTGTATTTTGCTGCATAGTTTGAGGAGTGCCCCTCATGTGCATAATGATATAAGGTACTTTTAAATCTGCTACAGTCCGGAACATTGCTTCGTCCATATTACCTGCTGCGATATCATTGATTATATGCGCACCGGCCTCAATCGCATTGCGGGCAACTTTAGCCCTAAAAGTATCTATTGAAATTAAAACATCAGGAAAATTGCGGGTAATGGCTTCAACCACAGGAACCATCTTGTCAATTTCCTCTTGCTCGGTTACATCGTCTGCTCCAGGTCTGGATGAATATGCTCCAATATCTATGAATTTTCCACCCTCATCAATGATAACCTTAGCACGCTGTAAAGCCAGCTCAACAGAACTGATACGGCTGTTGCTGTAAAAGGAATCTGTAGTAAGATTTAAGATACCCATTACACAGGGACTACTTAAATCAATCAGTCTACCTTTTACGTTTAGTGTGGTCTTTCGGTTTAAAAATGTATCTTTAGCCATTGTTTTAATGCAAACTTAGATAAAAAAGGAATGGTATTAAAACGGGTTTGAACTTATTATTTTAATTGTTTTGGCAACAAATACATCTCAGGAATTCGACGCTGTAATAGCGGTTTGTAAATCGCTTTTTTTAAAGAAAACCAAAGACTATGGTACAGCCTGGCGCATATTAAGGCCGGCATCTATTACCGATCAGATTTTTATAAAGGCTCAGCGTATCCGTACACTGGAAGAAAAGAAAATCTCTAAAGTAGGAGAAGGTATTATTCCCGAATACATCGGTATCATTAACTACTGTGTCATTGCTATGATGCAGCTGGAGTTGAATGATCAGGATCCCCTGGAGATGGAACTGGCGGTAGTGGAAGCTAAATATACTGAGTTGGTAAATGAGAATAAAGAGCTTATGTTCAATAAAAATCATGATTATGGCGAAGCCTGGCGTGATATGCGGATAAGTTCATTAACGGACCTGATCCTGATGAAAATATTTCGCGTAAAACAGATTGAAGACAATCTGGGGCAAACAGTCGTATCCGAAGGTATAAAGGCCAATTACCAGGATATGTTGAATTACGCAGTTTTCGCATTGATCAAATTGGAGGTTCAGTAATGAAGAAGATCACATTAAACTTTGCAAGAATATTTGTTGGTGTTCTTTTTATATTTTCAGGGTTAATAAAAGCCAATGACCCACTTGGATTTGGTTACAAACTACAGGAGTATTTTGAAGTATTCCACATGTCATTTCTGGGTGGCATGGCTACGGGGATTGCCATATTACTTTGTGTGTTCGAAATTGTTCTCGGTGCATTGTTACTGTTTGGTTTCTGGAGCAAAAAAGTTACAGGAGGATTATTAGGAGTCATTATATTCTTTACCTTTTTAACTTTTGTTTCCGCGGCATTTAAGGTGGTTACTTCTTGCGGGTGTTTTGGTGATGCAATTCCTTTGACACCTTGGCAGTCGTTCTCTAAAGACCTGGTTTTGCTGGTGCTGATCATCTATCTATTTATCAATCACAGTCTGATCAGACCAGTAACTGAGAATGGAAAGCTACAGCAGGCACTATTGGTATTGGTAACACTGACATCAACCTTATTTGGCATTTATACGTATTCAACACTACCGGTTTTAGACTTCTTGCCGTACAAAATAGGAGGGAACATACCTGAACTGATGAAAATTCCGGAAGGTGAAAAAGGTGATGAGTATGCTATTATGTACAATATGCACAATAAAAAAACCGGAGAGAAAAAGGTGATGAGTGATAAGGACTACCTGAAAACAGAAATCTGGAAAGATGACAACTGGGAGATTGTAGGTGATCCGGATAAAGTTCTGGTAAAAAAAGGTTACGAACCTAAAATAAAAGATCTGCTGATCAGTGACGCTTCAGGTACGGATTATACTAAAGAATTAATAGAAAATCCATATTACAATCTGATCATTGTAGCTTACAACCTTAAGGATGTAAATGAAAATGCCATTGCAAACCTAAATGCATTAGCCCTAAATGCTACTGAACAATTTAACATCAGGACTGTCTTGTTAACTTCTAACTCGGCAAGTGATGCTGATCTGTTCAGCAAAAGGATGAAGTTGTTTGCCGAGGTGTTTTATGCTGATGCGGTACCTTTAAAAAGTATGGTCAGATCTAATCCTGGTGTATTATTGCTTAAAAATGGTGTAGTGATCAATAAATGGCATTACAATACAGTACCTTCATTTGATAAACTGGCTGATCAATATTTTAGTAAGTAGATATGCTGCAATACGCCGTCAAAAAAATCTTATATGGATTTGCCGTAATGGCTGGCGTAATTGTAGTGGTGTTTATTCTGTTTAATATATTACCCGGTGATCCTGCAAGGATGACGATGGGGCAACGTGCTGATGTGTCGTCCCTTGAAGCTGTGCGCAAGGAATTTGGACTGGATAAATCTAAGCCTACGCAGTTTTTTTTGTACCTGAACGACCTATCGCCGATAGGCTTTCATGAAAATACTGCAGAAAACAAAGAGAAGTATCATTATTTAAAAATGATTACCATAGGGGATCAAGTACTCGCCCTTAAATGGCCATATTTAAGGCGTTCTTATCAAACAAAACGTGATGTAACCAGTATTTTATCGGAAACAGTGCCCAATACTTTTATTCTGGCTTTTACAGCTATGGTATTTGCTACTGTAATCGGTGTATTTCTGGGGATAGTTTCAGCAGTAAATAAAGATACCTGGATAGATAAAGCAGCAAATTCATTTGCTATACTGGGTATTTCAGCACCTTCCTTTTTCGCCGGAATTATCATTGCCTGGCTGTTTGGTTTTGTATTGAGTGATTATACAGGTCTCAACATGTCTGGGAGTTTATACAGTTATGATCCTTTCAAAGGAGAAATCATGACCTGGAAAAACTTATGGTTACCCATGGTTACTTTAGGTTTAAGGCCATTGGCTATCATTGTGCAGTTAACACGTAGTGCGATGTTGGATGTATTGGCCCAGGATTATATCCGAACAGCAAGGGCTAAAGGTTTAAGTCGTAATACTATAATCTATAAACATGCATTAAAAAATGCCTTGAACCCGGTTATTACTGCTATATCGGGTTGGTTTGCTTCGTTGTTGGCAGGCTCCTTTTTTGTTGAATACATATTTGGGTATAACGGACTTGGTCGGACTACAGTAAATGCACTGGAGATGGCTGATTTTCCAGTGGTGATGGGCTCCATCCTTTTTATCGCATTTGTATTCGTAATAATTAATATTTTAGTAGACGTATTATATGCCTTTGCAGATCCAAGGGTAAAACTAGCATAAATGATGAAGATATTTCTGATCGGCTTTATGGGCTGTGGTAAAAGTACAATGGGAAAAAAATTAGCTCAAAAACTGGGCTATATATTTATTGATCTTGACCATCAGATAGAAAAAAGTCTTGGGACCACCATAGGCGAATATTTCGCTACGCATGGTGAGGCTGCTTTCAGAAAACTGGAAAGTGAAACTTTAAAAAACTTTGATTATCCGGCGAATACGGTAATAGCAACAGGGGGAGGTGCTCCATGCTTTTTTGACAATATGGACTGGATGAATGAGAACGGATTGTCTATGTATATAGAAATGTCTGCTGCAGCATTAGCCAAACGATTGGAAAACGGTAAAGAGAAAAGACCTTTGCTTAGAGATCTGAATGAGGAACAGATGATTGAATTTATAGAAAAGAAACTTACCGAGCGCGATATTTTTTACAAACGTGCACTCCTTACTATAAGTGGAATAAACCTCACTGCTGATGCAATGAGGGCATTAATACTGAGCAGACAATAGCCTGCTCAGTGTTTGTTTATCTATAGATGTTGGGTCTTTTCTTCATCATCTGGTCTACAGAGAAGGGGCCGGAGCCTACTACCCAGAATAAAACCAGTAGTAACAATACCAGGATTGATAGCCAAAGTTCATTGTTAAGTACCGAGAATCCACGTGACAGGTTCACAAAGAAAACGGCAACAATCAATATTGGGATCTGAATGACTGCTGCAAACCGTGTAAGCAGACCAATAGTAATTAAAAGGCCACCTACCAGGTGTACAAAGCCAACAATATGTAAACCCAGGCTAGACATAAAGCCGGAGAAGCCCCATGTGTTGTTTTGTATTAACATGTCTTGAAGTGCTGCAGTATTGCTCACAATTGCAATACCCTTACTAAAGATAAGTACACCTAATACGATACGGATAACATCAAGCCATTTGGCATGATGGACATCGCCCCAGTGCTCAATTTTTTGAATTACTGTCATACAGAATGCCTTCTTTTTAATGAAGTCCTCTATTAAAGTTAATAAAAACTAATGAGACAAACAATAGTAAATTGTTAACAGTAAGTTATTTAAAGGCGTTGCCAGGAGGTGTCTGCCTGCTTCTGTAAGATCGCCGAAAACTGCTGTCTTGGCGGAAGGTTTAAGTAAGGGTAGGTTACTTTTGATAAATAAAGTCCCTGTGGATGTGCCGGCGTAATTAACTCAGGCGTTCTTTTATCGATCAGGTAGCTTTCAAACTCGTCTACACTCAATACTCCCTTGCCAATCTTTAACAATTGTCCCATGATGATCCTGATCATTTTACTCAGGAAACGATTAGAGGAAATCTGGAAACGAAGGTGATCTCCACTTTCATCAACTGATAAGCTGGCGGATTTAACATAACAAAGCGTATGTTCGTATTTATCCGGACTGGTGCAAAAAGACCTGTAGTCATTGTAGTTTGGTAATAGTGCTGCAGCTTGTTTCATTTTATCAAAGTCCAGGTGGTCAACCAGGTAAAATGAGCTCAATCCGTTCAGGAAAGGATTCTTATAAGTATGGATAAAATAGTCATAAGATCTCTGCACTGCGTCAAAACGGGCATGCTGCATTCCATCCATAGGTATGATGTCAAAAACAGCGATATTGCCAGGAAGCAGCTTATTTAACCTGAACATCAGGTCGAAGTCCCAAGCCTGCTCCACATCCATATGGAAAAAGAACTGACTGGCATGTACCTGTGCATCGGTACGACCGCAACCAATGATAAATACAGGTGTCTTTAAGACTGAACTTAATGCTTTTTCTAAAATACCCTGTACGTTCATCACCCCTGGCTGTTTCTGCCAGCCACTATAATTTAATCCGTTGTAACCTATGTGAACAAAGTACCTCAATTTTTTTCTGTTGTTATTTTCTTCCCGCTCTTTTATTCAATTCTTCAATTGGCATATTCATCATTCTGCCAATTGGATTTTTTCCGCGATAAGTGATTACCCTCAACATCGTCGCGTCTTTTGGAGGCGTTATTTTCTCCTTGTATTTCGGGTAAAAGCGATCAGGAAAGGAGTTGTCAAAGCTGTAATAAATGTCGAGACCATCTACTTCAGTACCCAATTCTATTAACAGTTGTCTATCCGCAGATCTGCTGACTTTAAATATAGGATCATATACACTAGGTGCATATTTGGTTTCAGCGATGTCCATGCGCTTAAAATGCTGTTCTACTCTGCCAAAAAAGTTTGGCCAGTTCTTTTTGTCGGCGGGCGACCAAACTGATTCTGCAATAGCCATGCCTCTCGGCCAGGTCATATATTCTGCCTGACGGATATTGTACACTTGCTCTGTCCATAAGTTGGCCTGACCTCCTTTAATGTATTTTGGATCAACGCCTGCTGGTATAGGCTCAAATTGATACGCTTTACTTAAACGGAGCGAAGCATATACCCGAGGTTCGGTAATCGCATCAGCCTGCATGTAATCAAGGTAAGCGAATTCTGTAGGACTCATCACGACCTGATGTTTCATGTTCGCTGCGGCAACACCATATTTGGTGCCACGCCAAGCCATAACTGCTGCATCAGGAGGCATAGCGCCATTTAATATCTCATCCCAACCGATGAATTTTTTTCCTTTTGATTCGACGATTTTCTGTACGCGCTTTTCAAAATAACCTTGTACCTGGTGCATATCTTTTAAACCTTCTTTCTGCATTAGTGCTTTGATGGCATCGTTTTTCTCCCAGAAATTGAACGGTGCTTCGTCACCACCCATATGCATATATTCAAATGGGAATAACGCAGCAACCTGTGTAATTACCGTGTCTAAAAAGGAATATACTTTTTCATTAGCGGGACAAAGGGTATTGTCTACCAAGGCTAAAGGTGGGGCACCTCTTGACCAGTCCATAATACGTTCTCCAGAACGTACCTTATAATTTTCTGCACCTGGGGTGCATGATAATTCGGGATAAGAACTGATTGCAGCCAGACTATGACCAGGGACATCAATCTCCGGCAGGATATTTACAAAACGTTCTTTTGCATACTGTACCAGTTCTTTAATGTCTTCCTGTGTATAAAATCCACCATAGTTACGTGGTTCATCAGCAGCTGGAGCGGGAAAGGTTCCAAAATCACCTACTTTTTTTACACTCCAGGCGCCTACTTCAGTCAGTTTAGGGAAACCTTTAATCTCTATCCTCCAGCCTTCATCATCTGTTAGGTGTAAATGAAGGATATTATATTTATAGCGCACCATGGCATCTATGTATTGTTTTACCTCATCTTTAGTGAAAAAATGACGGGCAACATCAAACATCAAGCCTCTCCACCCTAAGCGTGGATAGTCGGTAATGGAAACACAGGGAGCTTTCCATTCAATTCCTTCTACAGCTTCTTTGCTTTCAATAGCTGCAGGAAATAACTGAAGTAAACTCTGAACACCATAAAAAAGACCGGCCGCTTTATTGGCTGTTATAGTAATGTGATTTGGCGTAACTGTTAACTGATAGCCTTCGTCTCCAAGTCTGTGGTTTGCTTTGTCATTTAATAGAAGTTTGATCTGTGCAGTTTCCGACTTTCCTGTTACCGAAGATACATAACTGCCGCTAGGTACAGAGAGCCTTTCTTGTAAAAAGGTAAGCACCTGGTGTGTTTCTGGTGTTGCTGCACACTGTATGGTTACATTGGCAGGTAAAACAAAATAGCCTTCGCTTTTTACGATTTCTACGGGTTCGGGGATAATTGCAATTTCAGCGGGGATATTTGACGAACTTGTATTTTCGATCGTAACGGCAGACTGTGGAATTGAATTCTGTGCAAAAACAGCACAGCTGATCAGGCAAAAATATAGGGTAGAAAGAAAAATCTTCATGTAATAAATGCTTATCGAATTATAGTTCTGGAAAACGGCTGCAATTTACCAATTACTTTAATGCATCCAATACGGTAAATAGTTTCTTGTTGATGCCGGAACCTGAATAGTTATTGATGTTGATGACAATAATATATTTGTTTCCTGCATTACTCGTATGGTAACCAGCAAAGGCTGACACATTGTTTATTGTTCCACTTTTTATTTTCATCCCATTGTTTTCAGGAAAGCCTTTATAGTAATCGGTATACCAGCTTTCCTTTTGTGCCTGGAATAAGATATTAGCCATAGCTCTTGTGGTTACCCGGTTTGCCGGCGATAATCCGCTACCGTCTATAATATTTAACGCATTTTTGTCTGTTCCTTTAGCTGCCCAAAAATTAATTACTGTTTCTGCACCATTTTCTGTACTTGCTTCCTTACCTGATTTTAATGCTAAGGTTTTAAGCATGGCTTCACCATATAAATTGACGCTCTTCTTTAAAAACCAGAAACTGATTTCAGATAAGGTAGGGGAGCTTGTTGTGCTGATTTTTTTTGTTTCGGCATTAAGTGACAAGCCGTTTAAAGCCATTACACGTGTTGTTGTTGCAGGTTGTGTAGTTTGAATTCCCAGTCGTTTCAGGGTATCCTGCAAGCGATATGCGCAATCATAAGCAGGGTCAGGTAATGCCGCGGAAATGCTGTTTTTACCAATTCCCAAACCCCAGCTCCCTCTCAAATATGCAGTATTGCCATAAGGAGGCAGAAATACATAAGCGTTGTCGCCAGTGCCTGATGCTCCTGTTTTCAGCTCGTTCATAATCTTTAAGTAAGACATATCAGGAGCAGTTTTAATCATTTTGGCTGCTTCATTTTGTTTCGTGCCAGGTTTTAAGTAGATATCGAATTGGTTGTCTCTCCAGGATAATCCCGAAGCGCCTGCGCCAAAATAATTTCCCAAGTCCTGCCAGGTCCAGCCTATAGGCGTTATTTGTGTGCCGAAAATACGGTCGTCACCTATTATGGCACCTTCTATCTTTTTTATACCCGCTTTTTTTATTGCTGTGGCCCACTCTGTTAATACTACCGTTTCTTTATTCTGGTATCGCATGGACCCTAATGTAGGGTCACCACTACCAATGATGACCAGGTCCCCTTTCAAAGTTCCATCCGCGGTAATACTTCCTGCGTAGGCTAAGGTAGTTTGAAATTGAAATTCTTTACCCAGCATGCTGAAAGCAGTTGCTGCCGTAATTACTTTTAAGGTTGATGCTGTGGCCAGCCCCACCTGTTCATTGTGCATAAATAAAGGGATGCCGGTATTGGCATCAAGCACGCAGAGGGAAGTAATGGCATATTTGGTTTGAGGATCAGCTAAAAAAGAATTGTAAGCTCTTTCCAGTTTTTGTATAGGCGTTTGAGCAAAGGAGAAACTGCCGGTTAGCAGAAAGAGTAAAAAGGGAAGTACTAATCTTTTAGACATATGCTTTTAAAATTAAAACGGCCGTCATCCTGAATTCGTATCAGGATGATGGCCGTAGTTTATTAGATTGCCCGGATTAAATTATACCAACTGGTTTTTTACCAGGTATTCAGCAATCTGAACCGCATTTGTTGCAGCACCTTTACGAAGGTTATCTGCTACAATCCACATGTTCAATGTGTTTGGTAAAGACTCATCACGTCTGATTCTTCCAACAAATACCTCATCTTTCTCATGCGCATCTTTAGGCATAGGATATTTAAGGTTTGCAGGATCATCCACTAAAATTACACCTTCTGTAGCGGCTAACAGGTCTTTTACTTCAGTTACATCAAAATCATTTTCAAACTCGATGTTCACTGATTCAGAGTGACCACCCATTACCGGGATACGCACTGTTGTTGCAGTAACTTTAATACTGTTGTCGCCCATAATTTTTTGGGTTTCCAATATCATTTTCATCTCTTCTTTAGTGTATCCATTATCCTGGAAAACATCTATCTGAGGGATTACGTTTAAGTCGATAGGGTAGGCATAAGCCATAGGGCCGTCTGTAATACCTTTACGCTCATTCATCATTTGCTCAACAGCTTTAACGCCAGTTCCGGTTACAGACTGGTAAGTTGAAACTACTACACGTTTGATCTTATATTTATCATGAAGTGGTTTTAAAGCCACTACCATTTGGATTGTTGAACAGTTCGGGTTGGCAATGATTTTATCATCAGCAGATAATTCGCTTGCATTTACTTCCGGTACAACCAGCTTTTTCGACGGATCCATGCGCCATGCAGATGAATTGTCGATTACTGTAGTACCTACTTCAGCAAAACGAGGGGCTTCAGCTAACGATGTGCTGCCACCTGCAGAAAACAACGCAATATCAGGTCTCATCGAAATCGCAGTATCCATGCTTACAACAGCGTACTTCTTACCCTTGAATGAGATTTCCTTACCAACGCTCTTTTCAGAGGCTACAGGGATCAATTCGGTTAACGGGAAGTTACGCTCTTCTAATACTTTTAACATCACGGTGCCTACCAGGCCGGTGGCTCCTACTACTGCAATCTTCATTTTTTCTAATTTGTTGTTTTACTTGTTTTTAATTATTTATCAATTGTATTTATGGTGAAATAATAAGCCCTCAAATATGGGCATTTTTTTACTCATAAAAAAAGGGATTGGCTTTTAGTAACCAATCCCTTGTAATTTTGTAAGGCTGTGCTTACTTAATCAGTTCCCGGTTTACATACTCATAGCTTTGCTTGATGCTGGCAAATGGATCCATGGCAAAGTTCTCCTGCTCCACAATTAAGTGCTCAAGCCCTGCCTGTTTCGCATGCTTATAAATATTTTTAAAGTCTATGGTTCCGGAACCCACTTCGGTATTGATCGCATTGTTGGTCTTGTCCATATCTTTTACATGCCACATCACGAAGCGTCCCGGATACTTGTTGAAAAAAGCAACAGGGTCATTTCCTGAACGCACAATCCAGTAAAGGTCCATTTCAAAACTAATCATGCTTTTATCTGTGCCGTTCAGCATTACTTCATAGCCTGTAGCACCACCTTCATGTTTGTCGAGCTCAAAAGCATGGTTATGATAGGCTAGTTTCATCCCCGATTGTTTCACCAGTTCTGCAGCTTCACTTAAACGTTCTGCAACTTTTTTATATCCATCAAGTGTTTTTCTTAATGGTTCGCCCATCCAGGCGATGGTGAAATAACGGTTGTCAATAGCGGCAGAACCTTCTATCAATGGTTTTAAAAGCTCTTTGTTACCGCTGGTGATGAAGTCGTCAATTACAAAGTGCCCACTAGGTGAAGTTAGTCCATTGGCCGTAAGTAAATTTTTGAAGGACTTTGGATCCATTCCCCAATAACCATTCGCTGCATTGAAACCATAAGTTTCAACTTCCTTATATCCTGTTTTCGCAATTTTCTCAATTACGCCTTTTACGTCATGAGGAATCTGCTCTCTAAGGGTATACAACTGTATACCGGTTTTTCTTTTTGCTGCAGCTGTAGTGCAGGCAAAAGAAGGTAACAACATAGCTCCGGCTGCTGCCAGACCTGCGTTTTTGATAAAAGTTCTTCTCGAGTTCATATGATTTGAATTAAACGTCGCAAATATTTACGGCATCTCTTAATGATTTAATTTTATCCGCATATTTAGGAATAAACTCCTGTGCCACATAACCTTTAAAGCCGGTAGCGAGTATTGCTTTCATAATTGCAGGGTAAAATAACTCCTGAGTGTCGTCAATTTCATTTCTTCCCGGTACACCGGCAGTATGATAATGGGAGATGTAAGGATGAAAAGCCTGGATATTACTGATCAGGTTACCTTCGTCAATCTGCATGTGATAGATGTCATAAAGCAGTTTAAAGTTTTCTGAGCCTAACCTTTTTGCCAGTTCAGCACCCCATGCAGTATGATCACACTGGTAATCTGTATGGTCAACTTTGCTGTTCAATAGTTCCATTACCAATACTACACCATGTTTTTCGGCTAGTGGAATTACCTTTTTTAGACCTTCAACACAATTTTTAAGTCCAGTTTCATCGTCTTTCCCCCGTCTGTTTCCGCTAAAGCATATCAATTGGGTATAACCCGCTTCCGCAACTTTAGGGATCATCTCTGTATAGTTCTTTATTAGTGTGGCATGAAACTTAGGATCATTCCATCCATCTACCAGGTTAATTTCTGCGCCATTACACATCGACGAATAGAGACCATGTTTTTTAAGTACCGGCCAGTCCTTAGGACCTACCAGATCGATGGCCTTGATGCCAATCTTTTTTGCTTCAATACATAGCTCATCCAGGGATATATCTCCAAAGCACCAGCGACATACCGAATGGTTTACATTTCCTTTTAACATTGTTGAAGTTGGTTGTTCGAGTGCAAAAGCAGGTATTGCAGCCGAAACGCCTAAAGCGGCGGTTCCGGCAACAATACTTTTTAATGCAGTTCTTCTGCTCACATCTTTATTCATGCTATATCTTATTAAATCGCGCTGGCTTCAATTTTCTTTTTCTCATTAAAGAGTACTGTAAACAGTAAGAAAACCACTACTGCAATAACGGCCGGAATGATCCATATCATTTTCCAGTCTGTAATACCGCCAGATTTATACATGTCGGTTACTAAACCAGCAACTTTAAATCCGATTAACATACCCACACCGTAGGTTGCTAAAGTGATCATACCCTGAGCAGAGCTTTTGAATTTTTCACCTGCTTTTGAATTGGTATAGATTTGTCCTGATACGAAGAAAAAGTCATAACAAACACCGTGTAAAGCAATACCAATAATCAACATGAAGCTTAAGTTATCTGCGTTGCCATAGGCAAACAGCACATACCTTACAGCCCATGCAATCATGCCCACTAAAATGGTTTTTTTGAAACCATATTTAGCGAAGAATACCGGGATAGCTAACAGGAATAGGGCTTCAGAGATTTGTCCGATAGCCATTTTGCCTGTAGGGTTTGAAACTTTTATATCCGCAAGGAAAACACCTGCATTCTGATAGTAGAATGCCAGTGGAATACAGATCAAGATAGAGGAGATAAAGAATATCGCAAAGTTTTTATCTTTTAATAGTTTAAGTGCATCTAAACCTAAAATCTCGTTGATGCTGATTTTCTCACCTTTAGCCACCTTTGGTGGCGTTGCAGGAAGAGTGAAGCTAAATAAGCCTAAGATCAGAGAGGTAACGCCAGCCATCAGGAATGTGTTTTTCAACAATCCTGCAGATATGCCTTCCGGTGAATCCCAGTGGAATACAAAACTGATCGAAAGACCTGCAACAATCCATCCGATTGTTCCAAATACCCTGATCGTAGAGAATTCCTTTTCAGGATCTTTCATTTGGTTAAAAGAAACAGAGTTGACCAATGCCAGCGTGGGCATGAACAAGATCATATAAGCCAGCACATAAGGATAGAATACTGTAATGTCTGTAGCATTGTACATCTGGTACATTAAAAACGCACCAATGATGTGGAGAATACCCAGGATTTTTTCAGCATTGAAATACCTGTCTGCAATCAGTCCGATGATAAACGGTGCAATGATTGCACCCCATGATTGTGTAGAGAATACAGAACCTGTTTCAGCGCCTGTGGCTTTTAAGTTACTGCCCAGGAAGGTTCCCAGTGTTACAAACCATGCGCCCCAGATAAAAAATTCCAGGAACATCATGACTGATAATTTGATGCGGTTATTTAAATTCATTTTTGGTTTTTATTTCTTATTTCTTCTTTTAGTTTAAAGCTTTTTAATCATAATGTTACGGTACCAAACGCTGTCTCCATGATCCTGAAGTGCTATTTTTCCCGATTTAAAAGTACCCCAATCCTGCCAGTTTGCAAACTTACTGCCAGCAACCAGCGATTTCCAGTTGTCATCCCATAATGTTGTAGATACTACTTTTACACCATTAAGGTAGTGTTCCAGTTTTCCATCTTTACAAATGATTTCAGCAGTATTCCATTCTCCAACAGGTTTTACAGGTTCAGATGTACTTTTGATGATGTCATACAAATCAGCAGCGCGGTGCTTAGTGATTTTTCCATCAGGGTGACCTTCGTTGTCCAGTACCTGCATTTCTAAACCGGTACTGTAAGTCTGGTGATATTTTGCCGGTTCTTCTTTTACATAATAAATGATTCCGCTGTTTGCTTTAGGAGCAACTTTCCAGTCTATCTTTAAATGAAAATTGCTGTATTCATTGTCCGTCACTAAATCACCACCACCGTTTTTATCCCCATCAGGATTAAAACGCAATGCACCATCTTCAACTGTCCATTTTGAACCTGCAGTTGTTTTGCCGTAGGTATGCCAGCCTTTGGTCGTTTTACCATCAAATATTTTGGTGAAACCTTTTTTACTCGATTGAGCTGTCGCAACACCGCCAGTCATAACCGCTGTTAATAGAATTGCCGAAATGTATTTTTTCATGTTCTGTTTTTATGATTATTTTCTATAGTTAAAGAGCAAGGTCTTTTAATCCTTGCTCTTTGTTCTTTTTTCCTAAACTCCCAGTGACCAACCTTTACGGTATTCGCGTTTTACGAATTGATTCACCTCATCAAAATTGGTGATTTTCATATTGGCGTTGTCCCAAAGTAATTTAATGTTTCTTCCAGGATACTTTACTTTTCCTTCTGCATTTCTGCGTTGTACATCTGTTCCTCTGATCGCAAGGTTAGCCATTAATAAAGATTCTGTAAGTGGCCCGGCAATGGAGAACGGAGAGCTTACTTCTTTTTTACCATAACCGGCAATACAAGCGTCAACCCATTGTCCGTAGTGACCTTCCTCTCCTCCTTCAACGCGTGCAAATTTCTTGGCTACTTTAATGTCCTTATTTCTGCTTAAAGGCAGTAAACGTGGGTTTTTTCCATAAGTATTTGCCATCATTTTACCTTTTGTTCCAATAAACAAGGTGCCGTTACCACCATCCCCAAACGAATCATTTGCGGCTAACTCTTCCGGTCTTTCAGGCTGTATGCCTCCATCCATCCAATGTACCACAATATCACCTTTGGTTTTATTTGTTTTAGGGAACTTTAAGGTCACGTGACTTGAGGGAGGGCAGCTATCAGGGAAATATCCTCTTTTAAATTCGTCTATATAAACACTACCTACACTAGCCTGAACCTCTGTTGCATATTTTAAATTCAATACACTGAAAGGAGCTTCTAATAGGTGACAGCCCATGTCGCCCAATGCGCCAGTGCCGTAATCCCACCATCCGCGCCAGTTAAAAGGAACCAGTTTGTCTACATAATCTTTATAAGGAGCTGTGCCTAACCAGAGGTCCCAATCTAAATCTGCTGGTACAGCGGCTTTATTGGCCGACCATGGAATACCCTGCGGCCATACCGGTCGGTCTGTCCACGCATAAACCGTATGTACATCACCAATCAAGCCAGCATCATACCATTCTTTCATTAACCTTGGCCCGTCGTTAGACGCTCCCTGATTGCCCATTTGGGTTACTACTTTGTATTTGTCGGCAGCAGCAGTTAATGCACGCGCTTCATAAATATCATGGGTTAATGGTTTCTGAACATATACATGTTTGCCCAACTGCATGGCTGCAATAGCTTGTATAGCGTGACTATGGTCTGGCGTAGAAATAGAAACTGCGTCGAAGTTTTTCGCTTCTTTATCCAGCATTTCCCGATAGTCCCGATAGTATTTTGCTTTAGGAAATGCTTTTATACTATTTGCAGCTCTGCTATCGTGTACGTCGCAAAGGAAACCGATATCTGCCTTTCCACTTTTCGCCAGGTTGGCAATGTCTGATTGTCCTTTGCCTCCAACACCAATACCTGCGATAATTAACCTATCACTCGGCGCTAAAAAACCCGGCCCGCCTAAAACATGGCGTGGAACGATCATAAAAGCCGAGGCTGCGATCGCCGTTGTTTTTAAGAAGTTACGTCTTGACGTCGCTTCCTGATTCTTGTTAATTTCTCCCATTTGTGTGTATTGTTATTTTTTGAGCGACAAGATGTATTTCACCATTGATTTCGCATCGTCTTTGCTTAAAGACGCATGAGGTGTCATCGGGATTTCTCCCCAAACACCTTTACCACCGGCAATAACCTTATCGGCAAGATGGTTTATATTCTCATCATTTAACGGATATTTAGCGGCAATGTCTACGTAAGCAGGCCCTATTACTTTCTGCACTTTATTATGGCAGCCAATGCAGTCTGATTTTGCAATTAATTTCTCTCCATCGCTTTTAACTGTACTGGCAGGAGCAGGAGTTGCTGTAGTTGTAGCTTCTGTAGTTGTTGCCGGCGCCTCAGTTGTAGTGTTATTTGAAGCAGCGGCACGTTCCTCAGGACTTGCGCAAGCGGCCATCGCCAAAACATAACAACCCAGAATAAATAGTGTTTTTTTCATTATTGTGTTTATTGATTTAGACCGAGGATCTTATTGTTGAAATCAGCATTTCCTCCGGAAGCGGCGAAATCATCAAAAGCCCTGTCTGTTACTTTGATAATATTTTTTGTAATAAATTCAGCACCTTCTTTGGCGCCAACCTGTGCGTCTTTTATGCAGCATTCCCATTCCATAACAGCCCATCCGGTATAATCGTATTGTGCCAGTTTGCTGAAAATGGTTTTAAAATCTACCTGTCCATCACCTGGTGAACGGTATCTTCCGGCACGGTTTGCCCAGCTTTGATAACCACCAAAGGTTCCTTGTTTACCTGTTGCATTAAACTCAGAGTCCTTTACGTGAAACGCTTTGATGCGCTCATGATAAAAATCTATGTATTGAATGTAATCCAGTTGCTGCAATACAAAGTGTGAAGGATCATATAGTAAGCAGGCACGTGGGTGGTTGTTCACTTTTTCCAGGAACATTTCATAAGTGATTCCATCAAACAAATCTTCACCGGGATGTATTTCATAGCAAACATCTACACCGCAAGTGTCAAACTCGTTTAATATAGGCATCCATCTTTTTGCAAGTTCAGTGAATCCTGCATCTACCAATCCTTCCGGGCGTTGAGGCCATGGATGGAACATGTGCCATAACAGCGAACCACTAAAAGTAGCATGTGCATTTAAGCCTAGATTTTGTGAAGCTTTAGCTGCATACTTCATTTGTTGTACCGCCCATTCCGTTCTGGCTTTAGGGTTGTTTTTATATGCATCGGGTGCAAAAGCATCAAAAGCGAGGTCGTAAGCCGGGTTTACAGCAACCAGTTGTCCCTGTAAATGGGTCGATAGCTCTGTAATCTCCAATCCGTACGACTGAACTTTTCCTTTCAGCTCATCCGCATAGGTTTTACTTTCGGCCGCTTTTTGCAGGTCGATAAACCTTGCATCAAGCGTAGGCATTTGTATTCCTTTAAATCCTAGCCCTGCTGCCCATTCGCAAATGGAGTCAAGAGAGTTAAACGGGGCTTCATCTCCAATAAACTGGGCTAAAAAAACGCCTGGTCCTTTAATTGTTGTCATGCTTAGTTATATTTTAAAATCAAACCATTTCTGATCCGACTGGCTCGAGGCCACTGCGTTTTCAATAAATGCCATTCCACGTACACCGTCTTCAACTGTTGGGAAGTCAAGCATTGCTTCAGTAGGGGTACCGCCTTCCAGCTTTGTTCTTAAAGTAAGTACAAAATTTCTATAAATGTTGGCGAAAGCCTCCAGGTAACCTTCAGGGTGTCCACCGGGAACACGGGTATTGTGTTTGGCTACGTCCGACAAATAAGCCTGACCTGCACGATAAATCTGCGCCGGTTGATTTAGCCATTTCACGATCAGCGTATTTGGTTCCATCTGGTGCCATTCCATACCGCCTTTTTCACCATATATTTTAATCTTCAAGGCATTTTCTTCACCAGCAGCAATTTGTGAAGCTACTAAAATACCATTTGCACCATTGTCAAATTTCAACAATACGTTTCCGTCATCGTCCAATCCTCTTCCGGGAACAACAATGTTCAGGTCGGCACAAAGTTTACTGATCTTTAAACCCGAAATGTATTCGGCTAATTGTGCCGCATGTGTTCCTATATCACCCATTGCACCACTTTTTCCGCTTTTCGCAGGGTCAGTACGCCATGCAGCGCCAGCATTGCCCTCACGTTCAGTAAGCGTACTTAACCATCCTTGCGGATACTCAACCATAATCTTTCTGATGGCACCTAATTCGCCGGCAGCAACCATGTGTTTCGCCTGCTTTACCATTGGATAACCAGAATATGTATGCGTTAAACATAACGTTAAACCAGTTTCTTTAACTTTTTGCTGTAATTGTTTCGCTTCATCAAGTGACAGCGCAATTGGTTTTTCAATCACCACGTTAAAACCATGATCCAAAGCCATCATTGCAGGTGCAAAATGCGCAAAGTTAGGTGTTACAATGGTTACGAAGTCGATTCGCTTATCAGCAGGTAATTTGCTCTCCGCGGTAATCATTTCTTCATAATTTAAGTAAGTCCTGTCTTCGGGAAGAAACAATAATTTGCCCGATTCCCTGGCTACTTCCGGATTGATACTTAATGCTCCGCAACAGAATTCAACCTGTCCGTCAATATTCGCAGCTATACGATGAACGGCGCCGATAAATGCATCTTTACCGCCACCAATCATGCCCATTCTAATTTTTCTATTTTCCATTAAAGGTTACCTTTTTTTAATTCACTAACAGCAAAGTCACACGCTCTGGCAGTTAAAGCCATATACGTTAATGATGGGTTCTGACATGCGGCTGAAGCCATGCATGAACCATCAGTTACAAAAACATTTTTTACTTCATGCATCTGGTTCCATTTATTTAAAACCGATGTTTTAGGGTCGTGTCCCATACGTGCAGTTCCCATTTCATGGATCGCCATACCTGGAGCAGAACCAGCATCAAAAGTGTTAACATCTTTAGCACCTGCAGCCTCCAGCATTTCTGCGGCATCATTCATCATGTCCACACGCATTTTTCGTTCATTATCTTTAAACTCGCAATCAATAGCCAATACCGGTTGTCCCCATTTGTCTTTCTTGCTTTTATCGATATAAACTTTGTTTTCAAAATACGGCAATGCCTCACCGAATCCACCAAGTCCCATGTTCCATGCACCAGGTACAGTCATCTGATCTTTAAATTCACCACCAAAGGCCAGTTCGGCTACATCAGCATGCCAGTTGCCACGACTTCCACCACCCTGGTAGCCAAAGCCCCTCAGATAATCTCTTTTATCATTGCCCATATTCTGGTACCTTGGAATATAAATACCATTGGCTCTTCTTCCGTAGGTGTATTTGTCATCGAAGCCCTCCATTCTACCATTTGCACCGCAACGGAAATGATGATCCATTAAGTTATGGCCTAGTTGTCCACTGCCGTTACCTAAACCATTAGGGTGCTCATCAGAAACTGAATTTAATAAAACGAAGGTACTGCCCAGAGTCGATCCGTTTACGAATACAATTTTAGCAAAGTACTCGATATTTTCCATTGTTTCAGAATCGATTACCACTACGCCTTTGGCTTTTTGAGTTTCTTTATCGTAAATGATAGAATTTACGAGCGAGAAAGGGCGTAAGGTTAAATTACCTGTGGCTACTGCTGCAGGAAGGGTAGAAGATTGTGTACTAAAGTAAGCGCCAAAGGGGCAACCTCTGCTACAAAGGTCACGGTACTGGCATTTTCCACGGCCGCCATGCTCAACAGTTAAATTGGCTGTACGACCAATGGTCATGATTCTTGATTTATTCCACTTGGCTTCAATACGTTTTTTAACTTCTTTCTCCACACAGTTCATTTCCATTGGGGGAAGGAACTGACCATCCGGACAGGCAGGCCAGTTTTCTGCTTGTCCGCTGATGCCTGCAAATTTCTCTACATAATCATACCATGGTGCAATGTCTTTATATCTGATCGGCCAGTCTACACCGTGCCCATCTTTAAGGTTATCTTCAAAGTTCAAGTCGCTAAGGCGGTAACTCTGTCTGCCCCACATGAGTGATTTACCACCAACATGAAAGCCACGATACCAGTCAAAACGTTTTACTTCTGTATATGGGCAGTCAAGATCATTTACCCAAAAGCTTTCGTTAAATTCCTGATATGGGTAATCTCTTTTTTGTACCGGATGAGTTTCTTTTTGCGCTTCGGTCAATCTACCTCTGTGCTCAAACTCCCATGGCTTTTTCATCGCCGTGGTATAGTCTTTTATATGCTCAACGTTTCTGCCTCTTTCGAGTAGTAAAACTTTTAAACCTTTTTCTGTTAATTCTTTTGCAGCCCAGCCACCACTAATTCCAGACCCTACAACAATCGCATCATAAGTGTTTTGCGCTGTTGCTTTAACATTTAAATTGCTCATTTATTTTTGATATAAAAGGTTTATGCCCAAACTCTTTGACCTGGCTTCATATCCATACAGCCGTCGTAACGACCTGGGATTTCTACGAATTCATAAGCCTGTGTAGCGCCAATTTCTGAAGTGAAATACCCCAATAAAGTCAAATCTCTAATGATAGCGAAGAAACGAGGTTCCATTTTCGGCTTATCTTTTGGTAAGATAGACGTTGTAACTGGTTTCTGTTTGTCCTGTTCCGCAAGCTTTTCCTTTTCTACTTTAGTAGCAGCGACAGTTTCATCTCTAAGCTTGCCTAGTAATTCCTGACGTTCGGCAACGCTGAGGTTGATAAAACTCTTTTTGTATTCGTCCTTTGCCTGCTTATCCAGATCATCCAGCCCTTTTACAAAAGCTTTCTGTGCATCATCCGGATAACAATCTTTTACCATCATGGAAATGAATGGTCCAACACCTGCGGCTTTTGCACCGGGGGTACTTGTTGTAGGGATAATGATGTCAGCAATTTCCGTGATCAGTTCTTGCTGATCATCGGTAAATAAACTACCCTTTGCTTTAGTGGATGTTGAATTGCAACTTTCCAGAAATACGCCGATTGTAGTTGCTGATAGCGCGCCACCCATTAAAAAGGCGACGTTTTTTACCGCTTCTCTTCTGTTCATATTCGGTTATTAAGGTTGTTATTGTATGTTTAAAGTGTGTTTCGTTTTGTAATATTAAGCAAAATAAAGTAGTTAGTGTCATAAATACACCATAAAGTAAATATATAATGTTTTTGTTACTAAATCAATTTTTTAACATTTAACAAACTGACTAATTCAAAAATGAATTCGGAAAAGTGTATAATAATCGTTCGTAATTTTTGGTCGCTATGAACATTTTTGAATAGGTTTGTTCGTTTATTTACCTTTGCCCAAATTCGTAACTTATTTATGACTGAAAAAATATTAGTATTAGGTTCTAATGGCCAGATCGGCACAGAACTGGTAACCGCCTTACGCAAAATTTATAGTGAAAATAATGTAGTTGCCTGTGATATCCGCAGACCTGATTACGATATCAAGAACTCTGGTCCTTTTGAATTTGTAAACGTACTCGAAAAGGATACCTTAAACGATATCTTTCAAAAATATAAGCCTACACAGGTATATTTACTTGCAGCCTTGTTATCGGCTACAGGGGAACAAAATCCTAAGTTAGCCTGGGACTTAAATATGAACGGCCTGCTGAACATTTTAGACCTGGCAATTACTTATAAAACGGCTAAGGTTTACTGGCCTAGTTCCATTGCTGTATTTGGACCGAATTCACCAAAAGATCTTACACCGCAGTTTTGTGTAATGGATCCGAATACGGTATATGGTGTCAGTAAAATGGCTGGGGAACGTTGGTGCGAATATTACTTCCAAAAATATGGCCTGGATGTGCGTAGTATTCGTTATCCGGGATTGATCAGCTGGAAAGCTGCTCCAGGAGGAGGAACAACGGATTATGCCATTCATATTTTTCATGACGCATTGAAAAAAGGAAGCTATGCTTCGTTTTTAAATGCAGAAACTGAATTGCCAATGATGTATATGGACGATGCAATACGCGGGACCATTGAGTTGATGGATGCTGACGCTGCTAAAATCACTATCCGTTCCAGCTATAATTTAACTGGTGTAAGCTTTACTCCGGAAATACTCGCTGCAGAAATCAGAAAACATATTCCAGAATTTAAGTTAACTTACACCGAAAATGATCCGCGTCAGCATATTGCGAACGGCTGGCCGCATTCAATTGACGATAGTTATGCAACTAAAGATTGGGGATGGAAGCCTGAATTTGATCTGGCTAAATTGACGACGGATATGTTAAAGAATTTAAAAAAATAACTAGTTTTGACGCCAGCTTCTTAATCATGCTGTATAACCTTATTCAGTTATCGAGCCGTCATCCTGAATTTATTTCAGGATCCCGGAAGAGAAAGATGGCCTGAGATGTCCAAAATCCTGAAATAAATTCAGGATGACGACAAAAAGAAATAAACTAAAACAAGAAAATGGGAAGAGCATTTGAATTTAGAAAAGAAAGAAAATTTAAACGTTGGGCTAAAATGGCCGTACAGTTTACCAGGATAGGTAAAGATATCGTGATGGCGGTGAAAGACGCTGGACCTCATCCGGAAACGAATTCACGTTTGCGTACGGCAATACAAAATGCGAAGGCAGTAAATATGCCAAAAGACCGTGTTGAAGCAGCTATAAAAAGGGCTTCTGATAAAAGTTTGGCCAATTATGAAGAGATCGTTTATGAAGGATATGCTCCACATGGTGTAGCTGTATTGGTTGAGACGGCTACCGATAACACCAACAGGACTGTTGCGAATGTGCGTAGCTATTTCAATAAAACAAATGGTACCTTAGGTAAAACAGGTTCACTTGACTTTGTGTTTAACAGAAAATCAATATTTAGGTTTGTACCAGCAGAAAATCTGGATTTGGAAGAACTCGAGTTTGAATTGATTGATGCCGGACTCGAAGAGCTTTATGTGGAGGCTGATGAAGAAGGAAATGATATAGCAGTAGCACAAGGACCTTTTGAAAACTTTGGAACCCTGCAAAAAGCATTGGAAGAAAAAGGCATTGAATTAAAGAGTGCTAAGCTGGAACGGATTGCTCTGTCGTACCATGAAGTGACAGAAGAGCAAGCTGCTGATGTAATGAAGCTGATTGATAAGTTAGAAGAAGACGATGATGTACAGGCTGTATATCACAATATGGCAGAATAGTTTCTCTGGGTTTTCCTGGGATCGAAAAATCAAAACAAAAAAGAGCAGGATATTTATTTTTCCTGCTCTTCTTGTTTTGGTTCTTTTTCAAACTCGTCCATTACCGTATCTTTCCAGGTAGGAATTCCTGTGTGGTAAGCGGTTCTGGCAATCATGTGTGCTGCTACCGGAGCCGTTAGCACCAGGAAAAACACAATCGCTACTGCTTTTGTAGTGACCGATACATCGGGAAATATTATGGCGGCGCAGATTAAAAACAACCCTACACCCAGGGTAGCAGCTTTTACCGTTACAGAAAGGCGCAAATAGAAATCTGGCATTCTTATGATCCCTATTGAGGCAAATAATATAGCCAGGGCGCCAATGGTACTTAATACTGCAATTAAAATATCAGTCATAACTATTTTTTCTTGTCTAAATAAAATGAAAAAGCAATGGTGCCCAGAAAAGCAATCAGGGCCAAAATCATAGCCACATCCAGAAAAATAGGCTCCAGCGTACGGATGCTGTATACCGTGATGAAAGCAATACCAATGGTAATGATCAAATCCAGTGCGATCACGCGATCTACTACTTCCGGACCTTTAAATAATCTGATAAACACCAATATGACAGATATTGTCAATATTGGTAAAATCACGTAGTCTAAGTAAATGTTTAATGTCATCGTAATAGCTCTAATAATTTTTTCTCAAACCCGTTTTTGATCTGGGCAATGAACTGCGCTCTATCTTTCATATACATCACGTGGATGTATAACGATTTTTTGTCCTCGCTGATGTCAAGGATGAGTGTGCCGGGCGTAAGCGAGATGACGGTGGACAACAAGTTAATTTCCAGGTCAGAAGTAGCATCCAAAGGGTAGCGTACAATGCCTGGTTTAAAAAAGTATTTTGGGGTGATTACATCATACGCTACTTGTATATTAGCTACTATCATTTCATAAAGAAAGAACAGTAAGAACCCGATAGTCTTAGGCACACGCGAAAAATAACGCTGGTCTGTTTCATTTCGGTTCATGATCCATAGGATACAAAAACCCAGGATGAAACCAAATACAAAATTGGAGTAATACATAGAACCCGTTAGCGCGACCCATATAAAGGAAAGCAATAGGTTCATCAAAAAATGTTTAATCATATCGTCGATTTTATTTTCCCAGTACTGCCTTTATGTAAGGTCCGGTGTCCAACATTTCATTTGCTATTTGTTCTGCAACTCTGATGATCATTTCGGCATTGAGGCCGATAAACAAGGTTGTCATGGCCAGTAATCCGATAGGGAGTACCAGCATGGTTTTTTTTAATTTGTTTAGTGGTTTGAAGCTGTCTATAAGCTGTGTTTCTGTAGGCGAATCTTTCCAAAATACTTCGGACCACATTTTAGCGATTACAATAAGCGTAACAAAACTACCGATGATGATACTTGCAATAAGAAAGTAGTTTTCGCTTCCAAAGGCAGCTTCGATCAGATAAATCTTAGGCCAAAAGCCTGACAGTGGAGGAATGCCGGCCAGTGAAAAGAGCACGATGGCAATCAATAGGGAGAGCTTTGGATACTCGTTATACAGACCGCCAAGTTTAGATATGTTCATGGTACCACGCAATTGCCGGATTAGTCCCGATATCAGGAAGAGATTGGTCTTAACGATGATATCATGAATCAGGTAAAAAACAGCACCTATAAAGGCAAGCTTGGTATAAAGACCTAGTCCGCCGATAATAAACCCGATGTGGCAAACAATTAAGTAAGAGAACAGGCGTCGGATATTGTCCTTGATCACTGCGCCAAAGGCTCCGGTCAGGATGGTCATGATTCCCATCGCGATAAACAAGATTTTTATAAATTCATTGGGTGCAAAAATCAAGGTAAATACTCTAAACAAAGCATAAATCCCTACTTTGGTGAGTAGTCCGCCAAAGGCAGCTGCAACAGCAGAAGGAGGAGTATGATAAGAAGACGGTAGCCAAAAATAGAGTGGGAAAACGGCCGATTTGATTCCGAATCCGATCAGAAAGAACATGGAGGTCAGGTTAACGATACTCTGGTTTTCTACCAGTGGGATTTTTAGCGATAGGTCGGCCATGTTTAAAGTGCCGGTGATCCCATAGAGAATGCCAATCCCTGTTAAGAAGAAGGTAGAGGCCAGGATATTCATGGCCATATATTTTACAGCACCTTCCAATTGAGACTTGCGTCCCCCAAGCGTCAGCAGGACAAAAGAGGAGATGATGACTACCTCAAACCATACGTACAAATTGAAGATGTCACCTGTCAGAAATGCGCCATTGAGGCCCATGATCAGAAAATGAAAAATCGGGAAATAGCCGTAGAGCATTCTGGCCCGGCCGACACCTTCAGCAGAGAATAAAGAAATGGCAAGAGCGGCAATAGAGGTTAGCAGTACCATTGTGATGCTAAACAGATCGGCTACAAATACAATCCCAAAAGGAGCTTCCCAGTTGGCGGCATTCATGGTCAATATACCTCCGTTAAGTACTTTGAAGAATAAATGGATGGAGAACAAAAATCCGATAAAACTTCCGGCAATGCTCAGTACACGCTGCGTAACAGTTTTTCGCCAAAATGCAAGTTGCAGTAAGGCCGTAAATAAATGGATAATTACAGTGGCAATAATCTGGTTGTCAATCATAAATCTTCTTCTTCCGGTGTGTTTAAGTCATCCAGGTCATCAGAGCCCAATAAGGCGTATACACGTTTTAATAAAACAATAGCAAAGGAGGTGAGGCCGAAGCTGATTACAATGGCGGTAAGGATCAGTGCCTGAGGAATGGGGTCGGCATAGATATCTGCAAAAGTTTTCAGGTCTGCGGCAATAATGGGTGGTTTGCCTTTGGTAATATTACCCAGTAAAAAAATGAGTATGTTGGTGCCGTTGCCCAAAAGAATGATTCCCAGAAGCAGGCGTACCATACTTCTTCTTAAGATCAGATATACTCCGGCGGCGTATAGGACGCCAATAAGCAGGACGAGTATGAGTTCCATAATTAGTGGCTTTCTAATGAGATAGTGAATAAAATGGTTAATACAACGCCAATGACCACCAGGTAAACTCCTAAGTCAAAAAACAAGGCGGTGCCGATCATTCCGATGACCGGAATAGGCTGCTCGATCCAAAGCCCTGTCATCACCGGATACCCAAATAATACAGGCAGGAACATACTTAGTGTGGCTATGATCAGTCCAGTAGGGATCAGCGATAAAGGCTTATAGCGAAGTATTTTTAAGGTGTTGTCGGTTCCATAAGCAAAACTATGTAGTACAAAAGCAATAGAAGCGACCAGTCCGCCTACAAAGCCCCCGCCTGGATAATAATGGCCGCGGAGAAGCAGGAAGATGGAAAATAACAACAAGATCGGGAGCAGATAATTTGATGCGGTCTGTAAAATGGTACTTCTCATAATTATTCCTTTTCTGATGGTTTTAGCCTCAATTTTATTAAACTGTATACACCTAAAGCGGCAATACTTAATACAATAATTTCAAACATGGTATCGAAACCTCTAAAGTCTACCAGGATCACATTGACCACATTTTTACCTTTTGCCAGCGTGTAAGCATACTTCCCGTAGAAGTCACTGGTTGCTATGTCGGTGGGTACCTGCAACACTTTCATGGCAATAACCGACAATAGTGCGCCGAAAGTGATGGCTACAAAAGCGTCGCGGGTGAGGGTTAGTTTATTATTGGTAGGGAAGTTCAGGAAAGGAGGTAGATTGAACAGTACAAATACAAAGAGCACTACCGTTAGGGTATCAATCGTAAATTGTGTGATGGCCAGATCGGGTGCACTATAGAAAACAAACATCAAACAAATTGCATAGCCAATCACACTTGTGCTTACTACAGCTGTAAGCCTGGATGAAGTCCGTAAGGTAAGGAACACTGCGGCGATAAGGATGAATACATTTACGGCTTCATAAACACTGACCGCCGATAATTTGCTGTAGTCAATATAGATGGGATCACCAATAATGAGTTCATAAATGAGTAGTGCTTCGGCGAATATGATGATTTTAAGCAGATAAGATCTAAGGAAGCCATTGTGCATAATTCCCGAATACCAGGTGGAAAGCAGTATAAAAACATCGGACAATTTGTTAAAAATAGCATGGGGAGAAATGGAGTTGAACCGTTCTATGAACACCATTTTTTGATTGCTGGGTTTGTTTGCAAAATATAGCGCTGAACCTGCGACAAGCGTTACCAGACTTAAAATAAGTACAGTGTTAAAGCCATGCCATATTTTTAGATGTACATTCACTCCATTTCCTGCTAATGTGTGGACTGTAGGTGAAATGATGTAGTCTCCAATGATTCCGGGGAAGCAGCCAAATACAAAGCCAAGAACGGCCAGCACTAAAGGAGGAACCCACATGGATTTGTAGGGCAGGTGTACCTTTTCGAAACCGGGGGTTAACTTTCCGGTGAAGGGCTTGATACCTGCAAGAAAGCCTGCTGCAACCAGGCAGATATTGGTTAATACGGCTGCTGCGGTAAGGTACAATGCGATCTTTTGATCGGCGTGTAAGGTCGCTTCATAAATGAGGTCTTTACCGATAAAGCCAAAAGAAAGGGGCAGTCCGGCACTGGACAGAGCTGCAAGGAGCCCTGCGATAAAAACAGGAAGCAGTACGATCCGGAGTCCCGATAGTTTTGTCAGGTCCCGTGTTCCGGTTTCATGGTCGATGATACCTGTGATCAAAAACAGTGCAGCTTTATACAAAGCATGTACGAGTATAAATGTTGCGGCTGCAATCAGTGCAGCTTCGGTACCCAGTCCGATTAAAAAAGTCAATATGCCCAGTGCTGAAATGGTGGAGTAGGCGAGTACACCCTTCAGATCGGTACGGAATAAGGAATGTATGGCTGCATAGAGCATGGTAATTCCGCCGACGATCATTAAGGTGTTTGACCATTCTGGTGTGCCACCCAAAATTGGGGTGAAACGTGCGAGCAGGAAAATTCCTGCTTTCACCATCGTTGCAGAATGGAGGTACGCCGATACAGGGGTGGGTGCTTTCATCGCGCCAGGCAACCAAAAATGGAAGGGAAACTGGGCGGATTTGGTGAAAGCACCGATAAAAACGAGTCCCAGTATTACGGGGTAAAGACTATGATTGGTAATGTTGTCTGTTTGGAGGATCAGTTGTTGTATAGAATAGGTTCCTGTAATCTGACTGAGGAGTATCAATCCAGCCAATAGAAAAAAACCGCCAAGTCCGGTTATACTCAGCGCAGTTATCGCACTTTTTCTGGAGTCGCTATTGTCATTATTAAATCCAATCAGGAAGAACGAGCTGATGCTGGTCAGTTCCCAAAATACGAAAAGGAGAAGGATATTGTCGGAGAGTACAACACCTAGCATGGCCGACATAAACAGGCATAAATAGCCATAGAACCGATCCAGGTATTTATGGCCCTTCAGGTAGGAGCTGGCATATATAAAGATCAGGGAGCCAATACCGGTGATCATCAAACTAAAAAGGAGTGAGAGCCCATCTAACCTGAAATCAAAATTGATGTGTAGTGAAGGGACCCATTCATAGGATTCGAATAGTACTTTTCCCGCTTTGATATCAGGGATGAAACTTGCGAAATAGCAAAATAACAGTATCGGCAAAATAGAAAATACGGCACTCCATTTAGATCGGAAAAATTTTCCAAAAGGAATTAAAAGAGATGAAGTGATTATTCCTGACAGTACAATAAATAGCATTTAATCTTGTTTATTTTGTAGGCAATGTCTCCAAAATAGGCAAGAATATACAGAAAAGCTAGTTTTTCTTTGAAAAAGATGCGATTTTCTTAAAAAAATGATGGTTTTCTGAAGAAGTCATTTTTCAGAAAACCGCATTTAAGTTATATGGTTAATTGGGGTTTATCTGTTTTTCTGATGTGAAAATAACCAGGGTAATAATTCTGGTTCTGCAAAAGCATTGTCCCAGCTATTGTGTCCGGCTTCTGGATACAAAGTTAATTTAACGGGTCTGTTTAACACTTTTAACTGATCTGCAATCCTAGTTGAAAGAACAACTGGTACCACATCGTCTTTTTCTCCGTGGAAGATCCATAGTGGAACTTTTTGGTACTTCTGTACATTCGCGACATTATCGCCTCCACAGATGGCGAAAGCGGCAGCAAATGTATTGGGTTTAGTTCTGAGTAATTCATACGTGCCCATACCACCCATGGATAAACCACCAACGTACACACGTTTTTTATCTACGTAAGGTTTTTCTAAATAATTATCCACCAGACCTAACAATGCATGCATGGCTTTAGTTGGCTTGCCTTTTTCCTGAAAAATGAATTCTCTTTTTCCGTTAGCATCTGTTACGAAATTTACATTTGACCAGTAGCTGTTGGTACTGCATTGAGGAAATATCACAATTGCAGGAAAGCGTTTTCTTATATCTTCCTTTAAAAACAGTCTTCCGCCATGTCCTAACTGCGCCAGGTTGTCGTCTCCTCTTTCACCGGCACCATGTAGAAAAAAAAGTATCGGGTATTTTTTTGTCGCGTCAAAGTTTTCTGGTAAGAGCACTCTGTAGTTAATGCTGTCATTCCCTTTTACGAAGCTGCCTTTTTCGTATTTACTTAAATCCTGAGTAAAACCGTTCATACTGTGAAACAGTAAGATTAAAGCGCATATCAATTTGAGCTTATTCATTCAGCTAAATTATCGAATTATAGAGAATAAAAGAAAAGTATTTGGATAATCTAAGCATCTTACCTTAATCATTTAACCAAAGCAAAAGTTGTTTCCATTACATCCCTTGAATTACCGCCAACATATACTTTGAAATCTCCCGGTTCGGCTACAAACTTTAGCGCCATATTGTAGAATTTCAAATCCTCTTCTGTGATTTTAAAATTGACCGTTTTACTTTCCCCAGGTTTTAAGCTAATCTTTTCAAAACCTTTCAGTTCTTTAACAGGACGGGTAGAGCTGCCAACAAGATCTTGAATGTATAGTTGTACCACTTCTTTACCTTCAACGGAACCGGTATTCCTGACATCGATACTTGCCGTAATCGATCCTCCGGTTTTAAAGCTTTGTTTGTTGAGTATTAAATTGCTGTATGCAAAACTGGTGTAGCTTAATCCATAGCCGAAAGGATATAGCGGATCGTTGCTCACATCGAGATAGTTGGAACGGAATTTACTGAACCACTTGCCCTCGGCCAAAGGTCTGCCCGTATTTTTGTGCGCATAGTATAGCGGAACCTGACCAACATTCTGAGGGAAAGTTGTTGTAAGTTTTCCCGACGGGTTTACAGCGCCGAATAAAACATCAGGAATGGCGTCGGCCGTTTTCGTGCCGCCAAACCAAACATTTAAAATAGCAGGCACATTTTCGCTTTCCCATTTCAGCGCTAAAGGCCTCCCGGTAAATAAAACCAATACCACCGGTTTGCCGGTTTTAAGCAAGGCTGCTAACAATCGTTTTTGCACATCAGGGATTTCAATATTTGTTCTGCTGGAGGCTTCGCCACTCATTTCCGAGCTTTCGCCTAATGCTGCAACCACTACATCTGCCTGGTTGGCTAGTTTTAATGCTTCGTTAATAACTTCTTCTTCCGGTCTGTTGTCGCGCGGAATATCACGACCAAACATGGTTGCTCGTTCCTGATACTGTGCGTCGGCAAGTAAATTAGAACCCAGGCTGTGTAAAATCTTAACATCTGTGCCTGCTGCGGCCTGCATGCCTTGTAAAAGGGAAGCCGTATTGGCTAAGTCACTGTTTACGCTCCATGTACCAGGCATGTTGGTCCCTGTATTTGCGAGTGGACCTATTAAAGCAATAGTGCCTGTTTTTTTTAAGGGTAGGGTATTGTTGTCGTTTTTTAAAAGTACAAAAGATTCTCCCGCTACTTTGCGTGCAAAATCCAGATGTTCTGGTTTCAGGATTTCTGTTTTAGCTCTTTCTTCGCTGCAGTAACGAAAAGGATCTTCGAACAGACCGAGCTTATATTTGGCTTCCAGTACCAGTCGACAAGCATCGTCAACTCTTTGTTGTTTTACTTTTCCCTGTTGTACAGATTTTTTAAGCGTGGTTAGAAAGCCTTCACCTACCATATCCATGTCTACACCCGCGTTTAATGATAGTGCCGATACTGCCTGCAAATCACCCAAACCATGGTCTATCAGTTCGTTTACAGCTGTGTAATCGGTTACAACCAAACCTTTAAAATTCCATTGCTTGCGCAACAGGTCGGTCATCAGCCATTTGTTCGCTGTTGCCGGAACACCGTTAATGTCATTAAAGGCAGTCATGATACTGCCAGCACCAGCCTCCAGTGCTGCTTTATAAGGAGGTAGGTATTCATTGTACATTCTGTCGAGACTCATATCTGTAGTATTGTAGTCTCTTCCGGCTTCTGCGGCGCCATATAAGGCAAAGTGTTTTACACAGGCCATCATGGTATTGTATTTCGACAAATCATCGCCCTGATAGCCTTTAACCATTGCCTTTGCAATTTGCGAACCCAGGTAAGTATCTTCTCCTGATCCTTCAGAGATACGGCCCCAGCGGGCATCTCTGGAAATATCTACCATAGGAGAGAATGTCCAGTTTAACCCATCGGCAGTAGCTTCGGTGGCGGCAATGCGAGCTGTTTTTTCTATAAGTGCCATATCCCAGGTGCAGGAAAGTGCAAGTGGAATAGGGAAGGTAGTTTTGTAACCATGGATCACATCCTGACCAAATATGATTGGGATCTTAAGCCTGGTTTGCTGAACAGCAATTTCCTGTGCCTTGCGTATCCGGGCAGGAGTAGTTAAGCTGAAAATGCCGCCTACCTGTCCTTTTTTAATTTTGCTCTCCACATCGGTGCTGACTACTGATCCTGTTGTCGCTTCGCCGCCTGTAAGTAAATTCAGCTGACCTATTTTTTCATCTAGTGTCATTTTCGACATCAGCATGCTGATAAAAGTATTCATCTTTTGCTGAGGGGAAAGCACTGCTTTTTTCTGTTGCGCAATTGCTGTGCCTCCGCTAAAAAGCAGAACTGCCGAGAATAAAGGTGTGATGAGGGTTAAATATATCGCTTTCATAGTGCTGTATTTTAATCTTTTTATTGGGCCAGGTTCAATAGGTTTGGCTTAATTAACTTTAATAACGTCTGTTTTTTGAGATACGCCACTTTCATTAATGGCTTCAATGCTGAAATAATAAGGGATATTCTTGTCCATAGCTTTGTACCAGTACTCATTAGTATTGTACACCATTATGCAGTTGTACAGTTTATCGGGGCCAGTGCCGATGTAAATATTATAGGCGTAAGCATTTTCCACTGGTGGCCATTTGATCCAGGCACTGCGTTTGTCCTTCTCAGTCCTGAGTACCACCAGTTCTTTTACACTTTTTGGGGCTTCCTGATTTCCGTTCCCGAATACGCGTATACCACTGATGGCAAATTTTCCGGTAGGCATGTGTATGTTTTCCAGTTTGATGAAACGGGCTTTTACAGGTTGTTCCAGTTCAATGTAATCATGCGGAACATCTGTTTTGTTCTTGCTTTTGTCGACCAGAATTTTCCATTTCACTCCATCTGTTGAGCTCCATAGCTTGTATTGATGGTAAATATCTAACTGTTTGCCTAAAAACTCTGCGTCCTGATCTGCGTAGTTGAGCTGGATGGCATTGATCGTAGAAACATTTCCGAGATCCGTTTGGATCCATTCGCCTTTATTGCCGGTAGCAGCGCTCCAATAGGTTTTGATACTCTCGTCGACCGCATTGTTGGCCGCATAAGCACCATAAGTGGATGATACGGTTACTGGTTTATTGTAATTGAGTAGCATCCAGCCGGTAAAACCGCTTTTTAAATGATCGGTACTTTTTGTAGGCAGGTAATGCGGATAATCACCAAAGGCTGCATCCATGTACATCACATCGTCTTTGTCGAACCCTGCAGGCCAAATACCCAGTCTGCGTTCAAAATTGTTTTTTACAGAGATGGCGATGGTAGATACATGCCAGTAGTTGTTCCATTTGTCCTGGTAGGTAGCCCCATGTCCTGCGCCACGCGCAAAACCACCTGGTTTGTAAGAGAAGGGAATCGATTGGTGTTCAAATGGCCCCAGGGGTGTTTTGCCAATGGCTACCCCATCGGCATATCCGCTAAACTCGGTTCCGGGTGCACCGTACTGAAGGTAATATTTGGAATTATGTTTGGTTATCCAGGCACCTTCCATAAAAGGATCTAAAAAGGTATTGTCTGAATGTTCACCAAAACGTTGCCAGCCAAAGCGATCAGGATTTAACAACAAAAGTTCCTTACGCGTACCGATAGGATCAAAAGTCTTCCGGTTTAACTCAATTCCGTAAAGGGGATAGCTATTGCTGCTGCCGTTGTACATGTACAAACGATCATCGTCATCTACAAAATGCGCTGGATCCCATCCACCGATCTCAAATTCATGCACCACTTCTTTCCATTCGTTGTTTTTAGGATCGGTACTCATCCAGATCGGAAAGTTGCGGGAATAAGTAGAACCAAAAACAAGCATGGTGTCGCCCTGAATCCAGATAGAAGGGGCGCAAAGATCGTCATATACCTTATGCTCTGGTCTTAAAAAGTTTTTGGAAACGAATTTCCAGTTGTACATATCGCTGCTCCACCAATATCCCCATTGGTTGGTAGAAAAAAGGTAATAATCACCTTTATAGGTTACAATTACCGGATCGGCTGTTGCTCTGTGCCTGCCTTGCTCAGAAAAATTAGGAATAGGTGTATAACCATAATCCAGGTTAATGGGATTGCAATAGGTGAGCTGTTTTTTTTGCGCAAATGCCCCCATGCTAAACAGTAGCATGAGGCATAAGCTGATATGTTTTTGTAATCCCATTTCTATAATGCCGGACTGTTGAAACCTAATTTTTTAAGCCCGCTTTTTACATCCGGACTGCTCATAAATAATTTCCATAACAAACCACTACGGTAGTTTTCAATCATCACAATGATGGGGCCCTGGTCTATCGCCAGGTGCGATTTGGCATACCAATCTTTTTCTTCACTAAAGCCATCAATAAAGCCATATTCGCTCCATAATTTATCGCCCATTTTATAGTAATAGTGTTTTAAGGCCTGCATGGAATATTCCGGGGTATATGGGAATGAAGACAATGCTGCTGTTGGACTAATCACACCTAAATCTTCTGTTGGCGAATGTGCAGCGTAACCTCCCCAGCTGTCGCTAGCGGTTAATCCCCAGCTATCGGCACTGTAACCCTTGTATTTTTTAGGGTTTTCGATACAGTAAGCCCTATTGATGAGTACATGGTTTTTGTTTTGCTCCCAATAATCTGCATAGTTATCTTTTAAGCCACGTGGATCTAAACCTAAAAAGGAATATTGCGAAAAGAACAATGGCCCGCCATAGTTAAAGCCAAGTGGAAGTGTGATGTCGTTAAACTTACGGCCGTTAAAAAAGGTGTTACTGTTTGCGAAGCCGTCATCGTATACACGTTTGCTTATGGTATGTTTTGGCCCGGAAGCCGCCAGCACATAAGTGATCAGACACTCGTTCCAACCTTTGATCTGGTGGTTCATCGCCCAGCCGTTATTTGGACTCCAGTGCCAGTACAATACGTTTTGGTTTTGCGTAAACCAGTCCCATTCTATACCTTCCCACATCCATAGTATTTTGTTTCTGATGTCGCGTTCAACAGCATTGTCGGCCGTGTAATACTGTCTTGCCGTTAATAGTCCCTGGAATAGGAGCGAGGTCTCAACAATATCTGCACCATCGTCTTTTAAACTAAAGCGAATGGTTTTTCCTGTTTCTCCATTTAACCAGTGTGGGAAAGCACCGTGATACATATCTGCTTTCCATAAAAAGTCTACAATCTTTTTTGTGCGTTCTGCAGCTTGTTCACGGGTGATGAATTTACGTTCTGAAGCCACAATGATAGCCATTACGCCAAAACCTGTGCCACCGGTAGTTACAACTTCCTGACCATAGTCAAATGATCGGTTGCTGCGTTCACGGGCCATTCCGCTAACCGGGTGAGCGAAGTCCCAGAAATACCGGAAGGTTTGTTTCTGTACCAGGTCGAGTAGCTGATCGTCGCTAAGGTTCTTTTTGATGCCCATTTCAGGCTTGATAAGTACTTTATTCTTTGTGGATTGTGCATAACTAACCTGCGCTGCCAACAGTAGTAGGAACAATGAACAGATGGATCGGAATAAGTTAGTTTTTGTGCTCATGTGAAAAGGATCATTTGTGTTTATAATTTGTTGTGTGTGTTGTTTTAATGTTGTAATCATTTATTGGTATTTGTCAGGTTTTATTAAAGGTTCGGGCCTGAAAAGCCAAGTTTCTGCATTCCGGATTTTACTTCAGGGCAGCTCATAAATAAGTTCCATAATAGTTTGCTGCGGTGGTTTTCAATCATAATGATGATTGGCCCCTGATCTATGGCAAGGGTTGAGCTGGCAAACCATTGTTGTTGTAAAGAAAAGGCATCAACAAAGCCATATTCCTTAAATATTTTATCACCCAGTTTATAGTAAAAGAATTTGATGGCTTTCATAGACTCCACTGGGGTATAGGGTAGGGAAGCGATGGCAGCAGTGGGTGCAATTACACTCACATCGTTTGTTGGTGAACTGGCGGTGTAACCGTTATTGATATCGCTGGCCGTTAAACCCCAGCATTGATCGCTGTACCCGTAATATCCTTTAGGGTTAGTTTTGCAATAGTTGTAGTTGATTAATGCATGTGCTTTATTTTGTGTTTCATAATTAGCATATGCATCTGTTAATCCTATGGGATTGATCCCGAGGAAGGAATAATGGGCAAAGAACAATGGCCCACCCTGATTTGGGCCTAAAGGCAATGGAATACCATAATAAGAACTACCATTTTTCATAGCACCATTTTGTGCCCAGCCATTGTCGTACACTGTTTTCGGGATAGTATGTGTAGGTGAGGAGGCCGCCATCACATAGGTGATCAGAGATTCATTCCATCCGGTTATTGGCATATTCATATCCCAATTATAATTGGGACTCCAATGCCAATACAAGGTATTGCTGTTGTCTTTCCTGTACCAATTCCATTCTACGGTATTGTAGATGGCATTGATGTCGGCCCTTAAAGTAGTTTCTGCATTGTCGGAACCATTGAAATACTGCCTTGCGGTTAGCAATCCCTGTATCAAGAGGGAAGTTTCTACCAGGTCGCCACCATTGTCTTTCTGACTGAAAGGGACTACTGCACCGGTGCTTCCGTTTAGCCAGTGTGGATAAGCACCATGAAATCTGTCGGCAGTTTTTAAGAAGGTAACAATTTTTTGAACCCGGTTTAGCCCTTCATTTCTGGTGATGAAATTTCTGTGTATGCCGGTGATGAGTGCCATGACCCCAAATCCTGTTCCTCCGGCGGTGACGATATCACCGGATGTATTCCTTTCTCTGGCCATTCCGCTTTGCGGATGTCCGAAATCATAGAAGTATTTGAAGGTTTGCTGCTGAATTTTAGTGAGTAGCTCATCGTCCGTAATTCTAGGGAATTTGTCGGTATCATCTACTCCGGTATTGAAGGTGATGCTGATTTCACTTTGCAGATTACCTCCATCTGTAGATTTTAGTGTAGTGGGTATGGTTATGTTGTAGACTTTTAAGCCTGTTAAACTCGATGTTGGTTGAATAATAATGGTGTTGTTGTTCTCTAAAGTAGCTGTAAATGCAATATTTGTGGCATCTGTTAAGTTTTTGAAAATGAGGTTTGCGTTAAGGTTACTGTTATTGATAGCAGTTGAAAAAGTGATTTTTACAATCGGGTTAACGGAGATGTTGTTGTAAGGTTGCGTGGTTGCACCACTTACGGTAATTGCTGTTTCTTTGAAAGAGGTAGCGACAGGAATATGCTCTTTTCCTTTTTTGCAGGATAAGAAGAGGAGGGATATTGCGAAGAAACAGGTAGTTATTTTGTTCATTGTTTAAGCAGTTTGTTAAAGCGGTCGTCATGCCGGTGAAGGCCGGGATCTCGCACCTGCCAGATGGAATAGCAGGTGCGAGATTACAGTATGTATTTACCTACCTTGTCTTTCAAGAGTTGATAATGCGGATACTTCTATCGCTGTAAGCGCTTTGTTGTAAATTCTCACTTCATCCATTTTACCTGGTAGGTAGCCCGCCCATCCTTCGCCAGGGGAACCGGTTGTGCTACTTGGGACAGTCATGAAATGCAATGTGCCAAAAACAATAGGGCCTACGTTTGTGAATCTAATAGGGCCCATATCTGCGACCGTAGTAGCTCTGGCTAAACTTCCATTGACGTAAGATTTGAAGTTCCCGGCACCATCATAGGTGATTACATATTGTACCCAGTTGTTAAAGCCGTTCTGTACATCCTGGATGTTGTTATCTCTGGTAACGCCATTGTCGCTATATATTGTTTTAAACCGTGCGAGGGTTGTAGTACCTCCATTTTCAAAAAACACATTGATATTGCCCCAGAAGCCCTGGGTGTCTCCCAAGCCAAATATTCCTGTTGCCCCGGTATTTTGTGGGGTATTTACCCAGAAACTTACGGTGTACTGTGTCATTGCTTTAACGGCTGCACTGGCAACAGCTGTGGCATAGGCTTTTTTGGTGGCGTCTGGATTACCCGTAAGGGCTTTTCCTTTAATTCCTGCCGTGAAGGTCATACCGGCATTTATACCTGTAGTTTTGGAAACGGAATCCAACATGCTATCAGCATTGAAATTCCAGTAAGCAATAAGATTAGTTGGTGCAATCTCACTGGATGCAGAATAACCTCCCGCTGTTTTTGGTATATCCCCTGGTGGGAAATAATCGTCATTCTTGTTTTTTACACAGGAGAATAATAATGTACTTCCAATTACTATACCTGCAAAGCCTATGTTTAAATATCTTAATTTCATCTTCTTATGGTCTAAAGGTGATTAATAATTGTTTTGAGTTAACCTGCCACCACTTAAATCTCTTTGTTTTTGTGGAATAGGAAAAACCTCGTGTTTGCCGGCAATAAAAGGTTTACCTACAGCATTCATCACAGATGCTGCACGGCCTGTGCGCACCAGATCGAAAAACCTATCGGCCTCCATTGCCAACTCAACTCTGCGCTCTTTCCATATATCGGAAACGGTAGCAGATGTGGTAGTTAGGTTTGCACGTGCACGCACCTTTCTTAAAGGTGTTAAGGCATCCTGACCAACATGAGTCGCCGCTTCAGCATTGATCAATAGAACTTCAGCAAATCTGATAATGCGGATGTTTTTTGGCTTATTGTCTTTGTCATTGATACCAAGACAGCTTTTAGTTTCAAGGAAGGGACTGTGGTATGCTTTATAATTATATCGTTCGTTCACTACATTTGGTCGGGTAGGAAGCACAAAACCATCCCATAAGGTTGTTGTAGTAACATCGCTTGTAAAAATAATAGTACCGGCTCTCCTTACATCATTTTCTTCATAGGCAGCAGCAAGATCCGCTGAAGGCGTATTCAAGCCAAAGCCAAGGTCTCCGCCGTTGTAGGTTTGCCCACCGATAGATTGTACTGGAAAAGTGCCACGTGGTCCCTGGAAATTGCTGTAGTTTTTACTTACTGCGTCGCAGGCCAAACCTCCTGCTGTTTGGTTGGCGTATGGTCCTGTTTGTATTTCAAAGATAGATTCAATGTTGTTTACACCCTTCTCCCTGAAAATATCAGCATACACAGGTGCAAGACCATATTTCTGTGAAGTAATAACCGCTTGAGACATGTCATATGCACCTTGCCAGTTTCCCTGGTACATATAAACTTTCGATAACAAAGCTTGTGCAGCTCCCTTGGTAGCCCTTCCAACTATCGCTCCTCCTTCTCCTTTTATAGGTAAATGCTCTACACCAAATAGTAAATCATCTGTTATTACTTTGTAGATCTCTTCTTTGGAGGCGCGTGTCTGAAATTCGTCATTATTGGCTTCGGCAAATGTAGGTACAGTTGTTAATTTAACCACGCCGCCAAACGTTCTAACCATATTGAAATATAGCAGGGCTCTGATAAATCTGGCTTCGCCGCTTAAACGGTCTCTGATGCCCACATCAATGGTGCTTTTTTCTAAAACTGACAATGCTTTGTTTGCTGAGGCAATACCTTTGTAATTGTCTACCCAAATGTCATTAAAAATACCTGTAGTTGGGGTGTAAGTAAAGTTGTCAAGGAAGATGCCGTCAAATCCCGGGTCGCTGATTACAGATCCTTTATCGGAATCGTCGGAAGTCACATCCGCCAGTACAACCAGTTTTAAACCTACGGTACCGGGTAAGTAAAGGTTGTTATAAGCTCCTACAACCAATTTGTCGGCTGCATCGGGATCTATAAGGGCTTGTTCTTCTGTTGTTTTTCCTTGAGGAGGGACATCCAGGTAGCCCTTTTTACATGAAGCGATAAATATGGCTGATGCAAATAATGCCAGTGTAGTAATATAAAATATCTTTTTCATCTTCTTTTAATTAAAATCCAACATTAATACCAAATGCAAACGTTCTTGTTGAGGGATAACTATTTAAATCGACCCCCTGATTCAGGTTTGTACTCTCTTCTTTTGCACCAGGTATTGATGGCTGAAGCTCTGGTGTAAAGCCCGTGTAAGAAGTAATGGTAAACAGATTTTGTGCAGTTAAAAACACACGGACATTGTTGATGCGCGCTTTATTTAGCAAGGTTTTAGGCAGTGTGTAGCCCAGTGTTAAGTTATTTAAACGCAGGTAATCACCTTTTTCTACAAAATAAGTAGAACCTGGTAATACAGTCGTTGTCGCTCTCGGTACATTGTTGTTAGGATTGTTTGGTGTCCAGCGATTTCTAACCACTGATGCCTCAATGTTATCTTTCTTTTCGTTGGCTCCTCGTACAGCTTTTTTTCCATTGTAAATTTTCCCGCCCTGAGTCCCGAAAAACCCAAAGTTAAGATCGAAGTTCTTGTAGCTAAGGTTACCATTCAGACCATACGTAAATTTAGGTTGATAGGATCCGACAAACTTTCTGTCAAGATCATTTATTGCTCCATCTCCATTAAGATCTCTATAAATAATGTCACCAGCTCTGGCATCTTTTTGCGCTGAGGCATCGATTTGCGCCTGGTTCTGGAACAATCCTATTTTTTCTAATAGGAAATAACTACCTATAGCTTGTCCATTGTCGGATTTTGTAACATTAGTCTCGGCTATCTTATCGCCAAGTAGCGGTTGCCCTCCATTGAGTTTATTAATGGTGTTTTTATTATGTGCAATGTTAGCACCTATACTATATTTCCAGTCTTCACCAATCTGATCAGCCCAGTTCAACGAAAGCTCAACTCCTTTATTGGATACATTGGCAGCGTTGGTTAGCACTTTCTCATCCGGATCGCCCAGAATGGCCGGGATGTTTACGAAAATTAAAGCATTGTCGGTTTTTTTGTCATAGTAGTCAATAGTACCGGACAATCTGTTGTTTAAAAATCCGAAGTCTAATCCTAAATCATATTCCGTAGTTATTTCCCATTTAAGCTGATCATCTATAATATCTTCTAATCTTATTCCTAACACAGGTGAGCCAAGCTTTCCAAGATCGCCTCCAAAGTAATATGGTTTATTAATAGCGGCTGTGGATATGTATAAAGACGATGGAATATTGTCGTTACCCAAACGACCATAACTGCCTCTTAATTTCAGATTGCTGAAAATCTTTTGATCGGCCATGAAGTCTTCATTGTTAATGTTCCAGGCCAGACCGATAGAAGGGAAGCCATCCCAGCGACTGTTTTTACCGAATTTGGATGTTCCATCATAACGGTAGCTTGCAGTTAACAAATACTTATTGTCATAACCATAGTTTACCCGCGCCAGGAAGGAATTTCTGTGATATTTATCACCTTCATTGCTAACTGATTGTGAGCCGCCGGAACCTGCATTCAAATACCACTGATCTTTATTGGATGGTACATCTCTGGCATCTCCAACCATGTCATTTGATTTGAATTCTTCTGCTGTAACACCGGCCAGAACTGTGAAGGAATGTTTTTCTACGGTTTTGGTGTAGGTTGCTGTATTGTCCCATATCCAGCTCATTTTATCATTTTTAGTCAGCTTTAATGTACTGTTTGGTCTACTTTGATTACCCCCGGCAAGTAAAAACGTGGAAGCATCATTTAAGTATTTGAATCCGTAGTCGGTTGATTTAAGGTAGTTTAGGTCTAGCCCTATTGCTGATCTTAATGTCAATCCTTCAATTGGTTTGTAATCCAAAGCGAAGTTACCTTGTATGCGATTTTGCAATGCTGTATTGTCTACTTTATTGATGCTTACCAGTGGGTTGGCTACGTTACCAAAAAGGGAAGTGTTTCCGTATAGATCACCAACTTTTGAAGCAATAATAGGCGCTGCACGGTAAGCATTGGTAAAGGCATCCAATTGTGCGCCTTTTGCTTTTCCGTTTGTGTAAGAAATCATATTGCTGAACTTCAGCTTTTTTGTAATGGTATATTCATTGTTTATCCTTAGTGTAAACCTATTGTACTTATTCCCTTTTTGAATACCTTCATCAGTTAACAAACCAGCGCTAATAAAATAATTGACCTTTTCAGTCCCACCAGAGAAGGAAAGATTTTGTGAGCTCATGATTCCTTTTTGAAGAATGGCATCATACCAGTCAGTATTTGCTCCTGTAAGCATAGACGGTGTAATGAGATCTGATCCACTTCCATAATATTTTTCCGCTTCATTCAGATATCCGGTGTATTGATTTGCACCAGCCATTTCGACCAAATTGTTAGCTTCTCTGAAACCAATATTCGCATCGAGTGTAATAACATTCTCACCTACTTTTCCTTTTTTTGTGGTAATTAAGATTACTCCATTTGCCGCACGCATACCATATATGGCTGCGGCCGAAGCGTCTTTCAATACATCTACACTTACAATATCTGCGTTGTTGATGTTCTTGATGTCATCGGTGAATACTCCATCCACTACATATAGAGGATTAGCACCTCCTAGTAGTGTTCCTGTACCTCTTAGTCTTACTGTAGGACTTGTATTGGGTTCACCTGAACTGATAATTTGAACCCCGGCAACCTTACCCTGCAAAGCCTGGGTAGGCGTTTGCACAGGCTGCCTGGTTAGTTCTTCACCTTTAACTTGTGAGATGGAACCGGTTAGGTCCTTTTTTCGCTGTGTACCATAACCTACCACTACAACTTGTTCCAACTCCTGTGAAGAAGCAGCCAATGCTATATTAAGGTTGGTTTGATTGTTTACAGGTACTTCGCGTGAAGTGTACCCTATATAAGTAAAGACAAGTGTTGCATTTCCTGGCGCGCTGATAGCGTATCGTCCAGTTGCATCTGTTGTTGTTCCCGTTTTTGTTCCTTTTACTACCACGCTTACACCTGGCAACGGAGATTTATCGGCCCCGTCGGTAATTACACCTGTCACAGTAATGTCCTGCCCCAATGCTACGTTAGTAAAAAGAAAACAGAGAAAAGTTAAAACGGAAAGTTTTGTAGAGACTCTTTTCATACTATTTAGATATTTAGTTAGTGTTACCTAAATTTCCGACTCTATTACGGCTATTACAAAAAAAGTGCCTCTACATTAATACATCATCATTGAAATGTGTACTATCTCAAATTGGCTTTTCATGCTGGTTTTTGGTTTAAAAAAGCGGCTTAAAGTACCTCAAGTATGAATTTTTCACTACAGCAGGTCTGGTTTAATAAATAGAAATAGTGTATGTGAAAAAAGCATGATGAGAGGTAATGATGTAGTGCTAAAGTTCCATGAGAAACTCCACCAGGTTCTTATCATGAGGAATATTGAGCTTTTTGCGCAGTCTATAACGGCGTATTTCCACACCTCTCAATGAAATGTTCAATAAAGACGCCATTTCTTTGCTGCTCATGTTCAAACGAAGGTAAGCGCAAAGCTTTAAATCATTAGGTACAAGATCGGGATGATTGGCCTTAAGTTTTTTGAAAAAGCTTTCATGGGCCTCATTAAAGCTACTTTCAAAAAGGTTCCAGTCACGCTCGTCGTTCATCCCCTCGTCAATTACTTTTTGTATTTTTCTGAGCTGCTCTTCCGAAAGTGGTTTGCCGTTGGCGTCCTTTAATTTTAGTATTTCCTGACTTAGCTTTTGCAGGAGCTCATTTTTATAAACCAGACTTGTGGCCGAGTTGGCGAGTTCCCTGTTCTTACCTGCAAGTTCTACCTGTAGTTTTTCCGTTTGCAGTTTAATGATTTGTTTTTCGTTAGCCTCTGCTTCTTTTTTGAGATAGGCTTCTTTTTCTTCCTGAAGTTTTTTAGCGATGACTAGCTGGTCTTTTTTTAATTTTTTCTCATAGGCGCGTTTGGATGAGAAAAGGAGAAATATAATGAGCAAACCATAAAATGCGATAGCCCAGTTGCTGGCATAGAACGGAGGGAGGACCGTAAATTCAAATGCTGTAACCTTGCTGACCAAAATCCCATTGACACTTGCTCTTACTTTAAAGGTATAGGTTCCCCGGCCGAGGTTGGTGAAGTCTTTTTGCGAGGCTGTGCTCCAGTCCGACCATTGTTTGGAATAGCCTTCGAGGTAATACTGGAATTTTACTTTCGCTTGCCTGTAGTAGGGAAGTGCAAAGGAGATGCGAATGTTGTTTCGGGCAAAGGGTATCTCTATTTCCGAATCGTCATCGCCGCCATTTCCAAATTCACTAATGGTATGGTAAGTATCGGTAATATCTTCTATTTTTCTAATCAGTACTGCAGGTAGATTTTTTTCCCTTTTTATATTTTGTTCATCGGTGGAATTGAAAATGACGAAGCCGTCATCCACACTCATCAAATAAATTTTGTCGCTTATTTTACTGATATTTTCATAGTACTGAACCATTCGCCCGTCCAGAATACTGAATGTGCTGGAATCTACTTCTACCTTGCCCGGCTCCATTAAATTGACCAGTCCCATTTTTCCATGATTAATGAACCAGTATTTCTTATCTCCGGCACTGATGATTTTGTTTGAACCGGCGAAGCTGCCCAGTTCATTATTTAATGTGGTGTATTTGGTAAAGTTATTACTGATCTCATCATAATTTAAAAATCCTTCATCGGAAGAAAAAATAAGTTTGTTTTGAAAGGTGAAGATGTTAATGTTGTAGTTGCTGGGCAACCCATTCTTTGCATCATAACTCTTAATGTCTGTAACTTTTTTCAGGTCGGCACTTAGATTTAGTTTGTAGAGCCCTCGGTAGGCATGACTAACCCATATGTCGCCCCGGGCATCTTGTTCTACATATCTTGATGGCTCGCCAAAGCCCTCTATTTTATGGTAAAACTTCCATTGTCCGTCAGCATCTTTTTTAAACAACACCAATCCGTTGTAGGTACCTTGTATCAGGTAGCCGGGGTTTGAGCTTAATTTTTTGATGGTCCAGCCACCTTTAACTGTTGATATACGCTCAAGTTTATTTCCGGTGACTTTAAAGGTGCCTTCATTATGTCCGCAAAGCAATTGATCGTCTATAAGTGTCAAATCCCATACCTGTCCTTGTGAGCTTGGAATCAGCTTAAAGTCAAAGGAGTTGAATAGGTTTCCCGATCCGCTGGACCAGGTGCTGTAATATAGACCTTGATTGGTGCCAAGGTAAATATTGTTCTTATAAATCAGACTTGAGTACACGGTGCCGAAGAGACCTGTTTTGTCAAAGTAAAAGTAAAGTGGTGAGTTTAACTCTACACGGTCGATCCCATTGTCTAACCCTGTCCACAGGTTCTGGTCTTCATCTGCATACAAACTTAGCACAGTATTATTTTGCATGCCACTTGATTTATTGATGCGTTGTACGATGTTTCCATTTTCATCAATAATGATCAGTCCATTTAGGATGGTGCCAAAAGCAAAGTACCTACCCAGAATACGGGTACCATTATTGAGTTGGTAAGTTTTTAGGAAGGCATTGGCTGGGGTGTTTAAAGGCGTAAAGCTCTCACCATTGTAAACAAAGAGGCCGTCCTTGCTGGTTCCGATTAAGAGGCTTCCGTTTTTATATGGAAGTACACTCATAATCAACTGTGGTAAGATGGAACCATTGTTTTTTAAGGGGTTAAGTTTATGGCCGATGAGTTCGAAAAGTCCTTTCCCGATAACCTCAACGTAGCATTTGTTGTTTACGGTGTGGAGAAACAAAAGTGATTCCTGGGCCGTAACTACATTTATCTTTTTGTTTTCGTAAATGTAGATGGCCGAAAAGGATTGGAATATTACTTTCTTACCTATGGTGTGTATTTTCCAGATTTCGTCCTTAAGATTATTTGATGCAGGGATAAGATGGGTAAGCGAGGTATAAGTTAAATGATTCTTTTTGTTAGACCAGTAGCCGAACTCGCCAAATCCTCCTGTATAGATGATGCCTTCTGCATCTGTTGCTACGGAGCGTACAATTTGTCTGTTGGGCATTTTGTATTGCTGCCAATATTTACCGTCGTATGTAAGTAAACCTTGCGCATTGCCAAAATACATGATACCATGCTTGTCTTTAGCTATAGACCAGTTTTGGTTGCCAGATAAATATACAGATTTGGGATAGTTCTGAATATAGGGAACCCCGATGCTTTTTATGTTTTCTGCTGCTGAAAAGAATGGCAGCAGCAGAAAAGCAAAATAAAGTATGTAGTATTTAAAATGCCTTTGGTTCATTAAAGGCTAAGATAGTTATTTCGTAGCTACGTTTACAGGTTGAGGTACTTTTACATAATATCCAGTTCCGTCGTATTTACGTTTACGTGGATTGGTGGTGCAGGGAACTGAACAGCATCCTTGCAATTCATCGCCGCATTCATCGCATTGTGTAACATGTTCATTGCATTCGGGATTGGCGCAATTGATCATTTTAGGCGTTGTTTTTCCGCAGTTAAAACATTTAGATACCACAGTAGGATTTACTGTATTTACATCCACAGCAATTCGGCTGTCAAATACATAACATTTGCCTTCGAAATCTTCTCCACCTGCTTCTTTACCATATTTTATGATACCACCATGTAATTGGTACACGTCGCTGAAGCCATGATGCAATAGCAATGCAGATGCTTTTTCGCATTTAATCCCACCGGTACAGTAGGTTAGTACTTTTTTGTCTTTGTATTGTGCCAGCTCGTTTATCTTTTCCGGGAAATCACGGAAGTTTTCGATGTCGAGTGTAACCGCGTTTTTAAAACGGCCAAGGTTATGTTCATAGTTGGAACGCACATCCAGGATGATTACATCTTCCTGATCAATCATTTTCTGAAATTCTACAGGCTCCAGGTGTTTACCAGTTTGCTTGTTCGGGTCGATGATATTTGGGTCTCTTAAACCGGAGTGCACAATCTCCGATTTGTAGCGACAATGCATCTTAATAAAAGATGGCTCCTGAACATCGTCGATCTTGAAGTCTGTTTTTGCAAAGCGCTCATCCGCTTTTATAGCAGCCATATAGGTTTCGCAAGCTTCCTTTGTGCCAGAAACAGTACCGTTTAAACCTTCGTCGGCAACAATAATACGGCCTACAAGATTTATGGATTTACAAAATTTAAGGTGATCGTCGGCAAATTGCTCTGCCTCTGCTATAGGACTATAGCAATAATAAAGTAGTGTCTGATATGTCATAATTCATTGATACCGGTGCAAATGGCGTTTAATGCGGGTACAAAAGTGCAAAAAAAACCGTTCTCCTCCAAGTCTGGCATCTTTAAGGCTCCTGAAGGGGAGCTTAAAGCGCCTGAGGCCTTGTCGGAGAAGGTGTTTTTTGTCTCAAACAAGGTGCAGAGGTAGGAGGCGAAGCAGGATGCCCGATTTATAATGGATGTTTATTATTAACCTCTTTTGTAACAAATTAAATGTTTTGGCGTTAGCAAAGAATGTTTTTTCCCCTTTTAAGGGGGATATTGAACGGGAGTGCTCCAGCTACCACTTAATTTGTATTGGATAATTACTAAGTTTGCATCTGAAATCACTAAATACGTATACTAACTAACTTTTAAACATACAATGACTAAAATTTCAATGAAACCAATGTGGTTAGCAGCAGGTTTGTTGCTTAGTGCAACTGCAGGTTTTGCACAAGACAATCTTGTAAATTCATTAAAAAATAACCAAAGTGCGAACAGCGCAAATAGCTTTACTTTTACACCGGTTATCAACGCTGAGGTTACTTCAGTAAAGAACCAGAAATCATCTGGTACTTGCTGGAGCTATAGCACAAACTCTTTCCTTGAATCGGAAATGATCCGTATGGGTAAAAAGCCAGTTGATTTAGCTGACTTGTTTACTGCCCGTAACGCTTACATTGAAAAAGGTATCAACTATGTACGTATGCACGGTGCTTTAACTTTAGGTGACGGTGGTGCTTGTCATGATGTAACCAATATGTTTGCTAAATATGGTGCTTTACCTCAGGAAGCTTATAGTGGTAACGATTATGGTAGCCCAGGTTCATCAGACAGAATGAACAAATTGACCGAAGCTATTCTTAAAAAGGCAATTGATGGCAAATTTGATCCAACATGGAAAGCAAGATATATTGCTACTATAGATTCTTGCATGGGTGCTGTTCCTGAGAAATTTACTTACGAAGGAAAAGAATATACACCTAAAACTTTTGCTAAAGAAGTGGTAGGTATCAATCCTGCTGACTATGTGGAGCTTTCGTCGTTCACGACTAGTCCTTACTATGAGAAAGCAGTATTAATGGTTCCTGATAACTGGTCATTTGATCAGGTTTATAATGTACAGATGGATGACATCACCAATATTATAGACAATGCATTGAAAAAAGGTTTCACTATTGCATGGGCTACTGACGTAAGTGAGAAAGGCTTTAGCTGGAAAAATGGTGTGGCATATGTACCTGCGAAAGATTTTGAGAGCATGAGCAACGACGAGAAAAAATCAATGTTCAACGGCCCGAAAGCTGAGAAAGAAATTACTGTAGAGATGCGTCAGGCTGCTTTTGATGATTATGAAACTACTGATGATCATGGCATGCAAATTACTGGTATCGCTAAAGATCAGTCGGGTAAAGAATATTATATCGTTAAAAACTCATGGGGTGCTACTAACGATTACAAAGGTTATTTATATGTAACTAAGAACTTTGTAAAGTATAAAACAACAGCTTTCCTTTTACATAAAAATGGAATTCCATCTGATTTACGCAAGAAAATGGCGATTAAATAGGATGTATCTTTAAACAGCTTAAGTTTAAACAAAAAAGGGAGTGCAATTGCACTCCCTTTTTTGTTTCGTTCAGGTTTGAAATAAGCTCTCCGGCATTTTGAAGATCAGAATGCGCTGCTTAAAACCCATAGGAGAATCTGAACCCATGGTTGACTCTTTTGCTGCCATCGTAAGCAAAACCATAAGTCGCTCTGAATATCAAACGTTGAAAACCAAAGTAAAACTCGGTGTAATTCCTTTTTATCGGTTGACTCAAATAGCTTGCTCCAATAATTTCTTCTAGTTTCACCTTGCGCAGTAATGGAACTTTATTGGTGAACAAACCAGAAAAGTTATGCTCAAAGTGAGCTTCCAGATATTGTCTGTCAGTACTGAAAAGATAAAAATCAAGAAACTGGAACTTTCTTAAACTAGGAAGGGAGAACAGGGAATTGTTACCTCTGAAATGTTTGGCTTCAGGATAAAAGATCCTGTCGTTGTTTATGAATTTTCCTGCACCTACAACAAACGAAGAGTATCCCCATAAGCCACTGCTAATGCGGTTTTGTGAGACCTCAAGCGATACCAGGTCGTAATTCACATCACTGTTGAAAACACCGTTTATCCCTTTTCTATAAGAAAGATCGATCGTCGGATATCTGGATGGCTGATAGAATTTTCCGTCAGGACGGGTAATGTATTCTTGTCCGATGGTATAGTTTAAGGACGCGTTTAACGTAAGTGCACTGTAAGTTGGGAAAAGAGGTGTTTCTGTATCAGGGGTAAAGGGGTTGTTGGACGTAAAAGTTTCTCCTTTAAGGTCTTTAATTTTGAATGTGGTGGTGTTAACCAGATTGAAGTTGCGTGAATAATCCAGATCAATACTAGCCTGTAACCCGTTACTAAGTTCTCTGGCTGTACCGATGCCGGCAAATTGCTTTTTATAGAATTTAGAGAAGTTGGTTTCGAACAATAGCGAGTTGATGGCGTTACCCTGTAAACTCATCGTACCATAATTGTTTAGATCATAGATTCCAGATCCACCACTGATACGAATATTTGCGCGCTTTACCGGGTCGTAATAGTAATTTGCAGTAAGGCTTCCGGTTAAGGTTTTGTTTGAAAAACCATATCTGGCTTCTGGTCTAATGTTGTAATAACGCTTGTCTCCGAGTTCTTTTGTGTAGGTAACTCCATATTTAAAGGTAAGCCCCTCAACAGTGTTGTAAAATATCGACTTGTAAAGCGGGTCGTAAGTGTATTTTTGGCTAGTGTAACGATCTTTAGAAGTATGACCAAGTACAATGAATTTAAGAATTCCGAATCTGTTGCTTAGTTTTTCAAGCGAATCCAGATATCGTTTTGTCGTTTTTAACAAAGCAATGCTGTCCTTGCTGATATAGTTATTGCTTTCTTCTTTGGTAAGGGGAATTGGACGGTTATTTAACCAGAACAAAGAATCTTTTGTATTTACTGCCTTAGTGATTTTTAAGATCTCTCCATTGAAATAGTGTTTAGGGAATTTGGGTTGCAGATTGTAATTGCTATAAACACCGATGTAGTAACCTTCAAATTTAAAACCTATGATGTCGCCATTAAACTTAAAATGAATGTTAGACGGCATATAGGTATTGCCGCTCTTCAGAAATTGCTGAGAGATGCTTAGGGTGTCAATCAGGTTAATGCCTGTACTTTTTGTGAGGTATAATTCTGCATTAACCAGGTTCCAGGTATCTTCCTTGATGTATATCGTTCCCCTAAAAACCGGGTCATGTGGCCTGCGGGCAATAACTTCAATTTTGTTGATGGTTTCTCCGTTTTCTATGCTTACGCCCAGGAGTTTGTAATGATAATAAAGTAGCGCGTTGTCGGATATAGGCGATACGAAGCCTCTCGAGCTTAATTTGTTTTCGAGTAAAATATTTTCGTAAAAATTGATGATCAGGTCCGATGCTTTATTGAAACTGAAAGCGTTGTTCTTACCTGCCGTTTTTGAAGAGACCATTTCTTCATGGATTTTATCAGGTCGTTGGAAAGCGAAAGTGGAAGTCGACTCTGATAGGTAAAGCATTCCTTTTCTGTTGGTGTCCAGCTCAAGTAATTTCTGCACATCACGTCCAAATATCTTTTTGGGTGCACCAACAAGTTTTTGTACGCCCTTGATATAAACGTTAGCAGTATAAGCCTTCACTTCGGTAAGGTGTGCTTTACGCTTTTTTATGGTTTGTCTGATGATTTCGTAAGCAGGATCTTCAGCGTTGCCGTTGATGGTGACATTCGAAAGGGTATAAGTTTCTGGATTGAGGACAACGTTCTCGTCCAGGTCGGCACCAATACTGAGTTCCCTTTCTATGGCCTTGTAGCCGATCGCTTTGTATACAACGGTGTGATTTCCTTGCGGCAGGGTAAATTTGTAAACCCCGTCAATGTTTGCAGATGTCCCTTTGGTTGTATTCTTAATATAAATGGATGCAAATGAAATAGGCTGTCCTTGTGTGTCTTTGATGTGACCACTAAGGTTAAATTGCTGTGCAAATGAAACGGTAATGGCGGTTACAAGCAATAACAGCGTTAAAATAGATCTATTCATACAGTTGATTAAAGCCTAAATATCGTATAACTTATAAGTAAACCGAATTTTTTGTATTAAAGTTTATGATTGTTCCCATATTTAGGTTACCACCTAAACACAGGAATTGCATAACTTTGGCACATCAAATCATATTTTTATGTATAAAACATTACAACCAGTTCTGGCGCAAGAACTAGACCAGATAGAGAAAGACGGATTATTTAAACGCGAGCGTATTATTGTTACTCCACAAGGGGCTGATATAAAAGTGAGCACCGGACAGGAAGTAATTAATTTCTGTGCAAATAATTATTTGGGCTTGTCTTCGGATCCACGTGTAACCGAGGCTGCAAAAAAAGCAATTGATAAATATGGTTACGGAATGTCGTCTGTACGTTTTATTTGTGGTACACAGGATGTGCATAAAGAACTGGAAGAGAAGCTTTCTAAATTTTTAGGTACTGAAGATACCATTTTATATGCTGCTGCTTTTGATGCAAATGGTGGTGTTTTTGAGCCTTTGTTTAATGATCAGGATGCAATTATTTCTGATGAGTTAAACCATGCTTCTATTATTGATGGTGTGCGTTTGTGTAAAGCAAAACGTTTCAGATATAAAAATGCAGATATGGCTGATCTGGAACAGCAACTGATCGCGGCGAAAGATGCCAGACATCGTATTATTGTTACTGATGGTGCCTTTTCTATGGATGGTGTAGTTGCGCCTTTGGATCAGATATGCGACCTGGCGGATAAATATGAAGCTTTGGTGATGATTGATGAGTCGCACTGTACCGGATTTATCGGTAAAACAGGCCGTGGTACACATGAGCATTTTAATGTAATGGACCGTGTTGATATCATTACAGGCACTTTAGGCAAGGCCCTTGGCGGTGCTTCTGGTGGTTTTACGGCTGGTAAAAAAGAAATCATTGATATGCTTCGTCAACGTTCACGTCCATATTTATTTTCGAATACATTGGCCCCGGCTATCGCAGGAGCTTCTGTTGCTGTATTGGATATGTTAAGTGAGACGACAGATTTAAGAGATAAATTAGAACGCAACACGCAATATTTCCGTGAGAAAATGACGGAGGCCGGGTTCGATATAAAACCAGGTGTTCATCCTATTGTTCCGGTGATGTTATATGATGCTAAACTGGCACAAGAATTTGCTGCTAAAATGCTGGAAGAAGGGATTTATGTAATTGGTTTTTACTATCCGGTAGTAGGACAGGGTAAGGCAAGGATTCGTGTTCAGCTTTCTGCCGCACATGAACAACATCATTTAGATAAAGCTATTGCTGCATTTACTAAGGTAGGTAAAGCTTTAGGCGTGATATAAAATTATAAAATAGCTGTATATTTGAGGCATGTTACAAGATAAGATAACACAATATACCGCAGAAATAAATGCTTTTTCTACGGACAGTGCTGATGAATTAGAACAATTCCGCATAAAATTCCTGGGTACAAAAGGAATTATTAAAGATATTTTCGACGAGTTTAAATCCGTTTCACCTGAGGAGAAAAGAACCTTGGGTAAGGTTTTAAATGAGTTTAAACAATTGGCTGAGGCTAAATATCAAGGTCTTAAAGACCAGGCTGAGGTAACTGATACGGCTAAGGATTCGGGTTTAGACCTGACCTTACCCGGAGAAGGTCTTGAGGTAGGTTCACGTCACCCATTGGCTTTAGTACGGAGAGAAATTGTCGAGATCTTTAATAAGCTTGGCTTTGTGGTTGCTGAAGGACCCGAAATTGAGGACGACTGGCACAACTTCTCGGCACTGAATTTTCCTGAAGAACATCCTGCACGTGATATGCAGGATACTTTCTTTATTAAAAAAGGTGGGGAGAAAGGTGACATCGCATTGCGTACACATACTTCTTCTGTACAGGTGAGGATGATGGAAGCAGGGAAACCTCCTTTCAGAGCAATTATGCCAGGACGTGTGTACAGGAACGAAGCGATTTCGGCAAGGGCACATTGCTTTTTTCACCAGGTTGAAGGACTTTATGTGGATGAGAATGTATCTTTTGCAGATTTGAAACAGACCTTGTTTTATTTTGTACAGGAATTATACGGTGAAGGTACTAAAGTACGTTTCCGTCCTTCTTACTTCCCTTTTACAGAGCCGTCGGCTGAGATGGATATCTCTTGTACCATCTGTAAAGGCGCTGGTTGCCAGATGTGTAAACAGAGTGGCTGGGTAGAGATTTTGGGCTGTGGTATGGTAGACCCGAATGTTTTGGATAATTGTAACATTGATAGCAAAAAATATAGTGGTTTTGCGTTTGGAATGGGGATTGAACGTATTGCAAACCTAAAGTTTGAGATTAAAGATCTGCGCTTGTTTTCTGAGAATGATGCAAGGTTCTTAAAACAATATAAGACTTCATTGATATAATGAAATTTGTTCCCGGTATATTTTTGTTGGTGCTGCTGTTGACGGGATGCGGTAAGGAAAACCTGGTCATTCCTAATGTGCCGGTTAACTTTAGCGATCTGTTAACTGATCCAAGGTTGCTCAGGTTGAGCAGTCCGGGGGGAGCAGTGGTTTTGGATAAATATGGTGTTGCCGGTATTGTCATTTATCGTACCCTTGATGGTCGGTACGTGGCATATGACAGGTGTAGTACTGTTAACCCGGAAAAACAATGTGCCGTGGACTTAGATGATCCCAGTTTTACGGTGACGGATAAATGTTCGGGAGCGAAATATCTTTTAGAGGACGGAAGCCCTGCAAAAGCACCGGCAGTGTTAGCTCTAAAAAAATACAATACAGTTGTTGCAGGAAATAGAATACATGTAACCAATTAATGGAACCAGAAAAAATAAAAGAAAGTATAGTTAGGGCCGCCAAGGAGTTGTTCAGAAAGTATGGTTATCACAAGACAAGTGTAAATGAGATAGCTAAGAAGGCACGTATTGCTAAGGCGACCATATACAAGTATTTTGAAAGTAAAGAACAGATTCTGGATGCCATTTTGATGGATTACCTGGATTTGAACCTGCACGAGATATTAAAAAATAAAGCCCAGTTTGTTGATGAGGAAGAACACCTTAAAGCCTTAGTGATGAAAACCTGCAGATTAACTTATACGGTTTGTAATGAGTTTATTGGCTGGGACTTTGTGAGGGAAAATGCAAACTCGCAGGAGTTTTTAAAGCATCTGTCTGACCAATTGGAATCTCTTTTACTTTCAGCATATCTGGAACTTGATCATTTTAAAAATCATCCGTCGCGCAGAGAAGGACTTGCGTTTTTATTAAAGGCCAGTAAAAATATTGTCTTTTCTTTTGCCTTTACTTCTGTTAGCGACTCAGATGTTCGTAAGAATTTTGTGAGTTTTCAGAAAGAATTACTTCCTTTTTTAGTTAAAGCTGCCCTTTAAGGTCTGCAACCTTAATATCTAAGCTGATCGATTTCTTTACATAATGTTAACTTATACCGATGTGGTATTCGGTATATAAATAGCTATATTTGATTTATTATCATCTTTTATAGCAATGAGTAACGAAATATTAGAGATTTCTGTATTGGTGGATGAGAAGTTTGATGTGAAGTTTGACCAGGTTAATGGTGTTTTGGGTTTTATACTTAGAATTTTTGACAGGTAAGATTTGACTCATGGATTTCTTCGATGACAGGCATCCCAAAATGTCTGGAAGAAAGCTTTTTGTCTGAAAAAAAACTTAAATTCGCCCCATAATGAGTAGAAATAGAAAAGCCGGAGTGGTAACTATCATTCCTGATTTAAGTATTATTGATATTGCCGAAGAGGGTAAAGGGGTAGGTAAGGCCGATGAGTTGGTGGTTTTTGTGGATAAAGCAGTGCCAGGTGATGTTGCTGATGTTCGCATTGTAAAGAAAAAAAAGAACTTTGCAGAAGCAATCATTGAAACTCTTCACAAAAAGTCGGAACTAAGAACTGATCCTTTTTGTCAGCATTTCGGTACCTGTGGTGGCTGTAAATGGCAACATATGGAGTACGATGCTCAGTTGAAATTTAAGCATAAAAATGTTGAGGCTGCTTTACAGCGCCTGGCAAAAATAGATACAAGCGGTATGGAACCTATTCTGGGTTCAGCCGAAAACAAGTATTACAGGAATAAACTGGAGTATACTTTCTCCAATAAGCGTTGGTTAAATAAACAGGATATGGCCGAAAGGTCTGATGAGCTGGATGCAGATGGCCCTAATCCTGATTTGGAAATGAATGCACTTGGTTTTCACGTACCATTGCGCTTTGATAAAATATTAGATATTCAACACTGCTATTTACAGGCCGAGCCGTCTAACAGCATCAGAAATGATGTTCGTACTTATGCTTTAAAAAATGGCTTAACGTTTTATGATCTGCGCAACCATGAAGGAAGTCTGAGAAACCTGATTATCCGTACTTCTTCAACCGGAGAAGTGATGGTGGTTGTGGTTTTCGCTTATGCGGAACAGGTGCAGATCAATGGCCTGATGGAGCATTTGAAAGTTAGCTTTCCTCAGATTACAGCTTTATTGTATATCGAGAACCAAAAGAAAAACGATACCATTTTTGATCAGGAAGTGATTACCTATGCTGGTAGGGATCATATTTTTGAAGATATGGAGGGATTGAAATTTAAGATAGGAGCGAAGTCGTTTTATCAGACCAATTCCGACCAGGCGCATGAATTGTATAAGATCACTAAAGAGTTTGCCGGTTTCTCTGGTGATGAATTGGTGTATGACCTTTATACTGGTGCTGGTACAATCGCCAACTTCGTTGCCCGTAGCGTAAAACAGGTAGTGGGTATCGAATATGTGCCAACGGCTATTGAGGACGCGAAGTTTAATTCTAAACTGAATGGTATAGAAAATGCGATTTTTTATGCCGGTGATATGAAAGATATCCTGACAAGGGAGTTTATTGCTGAGCATGGTAAGCCTGATGTCGTGATTACTGATCCACCAAGAGCTGGAATGCATGCAGATGTAGTAGAGCGTTTGCTGGAAATGGAAGCAGAGAAAATTGTTTATGTAAGTTGTAATGCAGCTACACAGGCGCGCGATTTGGCTTTACTGAAAGAGAAATACGATGTAGTAAGAATTAAGCCAGTTGATATGTTCCCGCATACTCAACACGTAGAAAACGTAGTGCTGTTGAAATTTAAAGGAAATTAATCATAAGGATTTTTTGATGGATATAGAAGAATTAATGCCGCAACAACCAGAGGACAGTAAAGAGCAGCAAAAAAAGAGTCCTCTTGTTAGCCTGGAAAAGGATTTGGAGCTTTATGCAGATTCTGTAAAAGAGATTGCAATGGAGATTATAGTTGAAGGTATTTCCGCTAATCCAATTTTCATTGCACACCAGCATACGGTAAGTATTGGTGAAGTGATATTGGATAGAAAAGAACTGAATACTGAATGGACCATACAGGCTTCAACTTTTGAGGAGTTTGTGGAAAAGGGTATTATTACGCCTGATAAAAAAGCTTTGTTCTTAAAAAGCTATAAGAAACCGGAAGATTATATGTGTGTGTTTGTGATTGTGCCTGAGGGGGCTAATTTTATTTACTATCCGTACAAGGTTAGAAAGTAAGTCCACAACCGCAAAAAAGAAATCCCTATCCGGGCAAACATGGATAAGGATTACTAAAAAACTATTGATTAGACATCGCTGAGAGGGAAAGGTTTCAGGGTTTGTAAAATATTTTTAAATATTTGAATATGAACCTTAAAATCGTTCTTTTTGTAGCATAAAATATGGCGAATAATGGCAGCATCTCAATTACTCATTCTTGATAAAAAGCAGATACAACAGAAAATAAACAGGATTGCTTATCAGATATTGGAAGATAACCTAACTGAAAAGGAAATTGTACTGGCTGGTATATGGGACAGAGGTTACAAACTTGCGCTCAGGTTAAAAAAAGTATTGTCTAAGATCTCCGATTTGAAGATTATTATGCTTAAAATAGATCTGGACAGACAAAATAGTAAACTGGTAGCCAACACAGACCTTGATGAAACACACTGGAAAAATAAGGTCGTTATTATTGTTGATGATGTATTGAACAGTGGTAAAACATTAGCTTATGGCTTAGGTGTGTTTTTAAATACACCACATAAAAAAATCAGAACGGTGGTGTTGGTAGATAGAAGTCATAAAATATTTCCCATAGCGACGGACTATGTTGGCCTGAAAATGGCAACAGTATTAAAGGAACATGTTGATGTGGTGATGGATGTGGAAGGTGAAGAAGATAGGGTTTACTTAAGTTAGGAACAGTGACACTACTAACTAAAATCTAAAGCAGTTGTAGTATGGTGGTGTTTGTGTATGCTGTTTTTATATTCCTTATTTTAAGATTCTCTGTTACCTTATTTAACTTTTTATCTAATCCCAAACTAGGTTACTACGGTAAGCATTTTACCGATAGAGTTTCAGTTATTGTGTTGTCTCCCAATCGACAAACTGATATAAAAAAAATAGTCACCTCTATAGAAGAACAGGAATATAGAGATGTTGAAGTTGTTGTACAGCGGAACGAAACTGTGACAGAGTTGATGGAACGGGCAACAGGTAAGTATTTTCTGTTTATAACAGCTGGCATGACCTTGCATCATGGCTTGTTAAATAATTTAATTTATAGGGTTAAGGTGTTTGAACTTTCTGTTCTTAGCTTGACACCTACTTATACGGCACATGGTTTTCTGGCGAATTGTATTTATCCACTGAATGATTTTTTATTACTCAACCTATTTCCGTTAAGATTGATCCGGTTAAGTAATATTCCTGCTTTTGCCGGGGCAGGGAGTAATGATTGTTTATTTTGTGATGCTACACATTTCAAAATGTTGGGTTGGAACGAATCTTTAAGCAAAAAAATGCCGTCAGCAGCGGAAGTTGTGAGGATTGCTAAACAACTCAAGTTTAAGACGGAAGTTTTATTGGCAAATAAATTTATACGATATAATGTTGATCAAATAGATATCAATAGTTTTAGCAGCAGGCTCTTGCTGAATTTTTCGAACAGTGGTATAGCAGCATTGTTCTATGTGATTTTTGTAGTTATCGGTCCGCTAATGATATTGCTGAATTATGACCCGGCATTATTGCTGCTTCCTCTTGGGCTGATTTTTATGGAGAGGTTAATGATCGCATTTTTAACTAAACAAAATGCATTGCTACAGGTTTTTCTGCACCCCCTGCAAATGCTGGCCCTGTTTATATTGACTTTAAGGGCTGTTGGGAGCGAATTCTTCAAGTCGATTAAGCTTAAGAAATAGCAATATCAAATAGAATTTATGTAATTTTGTAATTGTTCAAGAAAACGAATTATGCCGGTAAAATATGATTTAGCAGTAACAATAGATAAAGCCTCAGGTTTTTGCTTTGGCGTGGTATACGCTATTGATATGGCTGAAGATATACTGGATAATGACGATCATTTGTATTGTCTGGGCGATATCGTGCATAACGACGAAGAAGTAAAACGTTTAACAGCTAAAGGTCTGCGAATCATTGATCATGAGCAACTACAGCTCTTGCACAAAGAAAAGGTATTGATCCGGGCCCATGGTGAGGCACCCTCAACTTATCAGCTTGCGCTTGAAAATGAATTGACGTTAATTGATGCATCGTGTCCCGTGGTATTGAAACTTCAGAACAGGATTAAGAATTCGCATGATGACGATGAACAGATCCTGATATTTGGAAAGCATGGTCATGCAGAGGTAATCGGTTTACAAGGACAGACAGATGGTAAAGCTATTGTTTTTCAGGATCTCGCCGAACTTGATCATGTTGAATTGCCTGCCAAATTTACGCTGTACAGCCAAACCACAAAAAGTACGGATAAGTTTTATAGTATTAAAGATGAACTGATGGCTCGTGGCTACGAAGTCAAAGCTAATGATACGATATGCAGGCAGGTATCTAACCGATATGGCGATCTGGAGAAGTTTGTAGCGAATTATGATAAAATCCTTTTTGTTTCCGGGAAAAAATCTTCGAATGGAAAGGTGTTGTACGATGTGTGCAAAAAATATAATGACAATTCTTATTTCATTTCCAATGTTGAGGAAATTGATAAAAACTGGTTCTCACCAAATGATAGAGTGGGCATTTGTGGTGCTACATCGACTCCGATGTGGTTAATGGAGCAGGTAAAGGCGGAATTGTTGGCTTACTAAATTATAAAATCATCATTAAAAAGTAATTATTCTTATTCCATGTGCTGATAAAACAGAATAATGGATTGAATGGTTAATTTTGGGGAATATTATGGGAAAAAAGGGTGTATTGCTTGTGAATTTAGGAACTCCGGACAGTCCGGAAGTTGGTGATGTGCGTAAATATCTTGATCAGTTTCTGATGGATGAGCGCGTGATCGATATCAATGCTTTTCAACGTACTTTACTTGTAAAAGGCATTATTGTTCCATTTCGCAGTCCTAAGACTTCAAAACTCTATAAAGAGATCTGGGATGAAAATGGTTCGCCATTGTTATACTTTAGTAAAATACAAGCTGCATTGGTGCAGGAACAATTGGGTGATGAATATCACGTAGAATTGGCTATGCGTTATCAAAACCCTTCCATTTTATCTGCACTTGAGAAAATGAAAGCAGGCTTGGTGGAAAGTATCCGTGTCATTCCTTTGTTTCCTCAATATGCATCCGCAAGTAGTGGTTCAGTAATCCAGCTGGTGATGGAACTGGTTAGTAAATGGACAACGATACCTCCTGTTAGCTTTGTAAGTTCATTTCACGATAACGAATTGATGCTTGAAACCTTTGCTGAGAATGCAAGGAAGTATCAACCGGAAACCTTTGATCACGTATTGTTTAGTTTTCATGGACTACCTGAGCGTCAATTGTTAAAATGTGACCATACTGGTAAGCATTGTTTGAAAAAAGAAAATTGCTGCGATAGCTTGAACGATACTAACAAGTTTTGCTATTCTGCGCAAGGTCATGATACTGCCAGATTATTAGCCGAAAAACTGAATATTGCCAAAACCGACTATACCGTTTGTTTCCAGTCTCGACTGGGTAAAGAACCTTGGGTGCAGCCTTACACTACCGATGTGTTAAAAAAGCTTGCTGCTGAAGGTAAAAAGAGGCTGTTGGTTTTTAGCCCTGCTTTTGTGGCCGATTGTCTGGAGACACTTTACGAAATTACGGTTGAATACCAGGAGGAATTCAAAGCGCTGGGTGGTGAGCATGTGCAGCTCGTGGAAAGCTTGAATGATGATCCTAAGTTTATAAAGGCTTTAGTTGATATGGCTAAAGGTATTTAGAAAGGTATTTAACAATCTGGTCAGTAGAACCCGTTTTTGAAGCTACATAATCCTTTGCTATTTGTCCAGGCTTGCTGCTTTCCGTTAACGTCAAAAATGCTGTTTCCAGTTCATTAAAGTCATTTATGCTTTTTGCTGCACCAGCATTAATCAGGTCTTTAGCTTCCTGAAACTTATCATATTTTGGACCGAATATTACAGGGATACCAAAAGCTGCTGCTTCGAGTGTGTTGTGTATGCCTACGCCAAACCCGCCTCCAATGTAAGCGATTTTACCAAAAGCATATAAACTTGACAGCATTCCAATGTTGTCAATGATCATCGTCTGTTCCTGATGCGCAGTTGGTTCTTCTGTTGCGAATGTCGAGTACTTGATCGCTTGCGGGAACAGTTTTTCTATTTCCTGAATATGACTAATGCCTATTTCATGAGGAGCGATGATGAACTTCCATTCCGGATATTTTTTACAAAGTTGGGTTATCAGTTGCTCGTCTGGAAGCCAGGTACTTCCTGCAATAAGTACAGGTGAGTCTCCACAGAAGCGTTCAATAATATTGAGTTTTTTAGGTGTAGCAGCATTCTCTGCAACACGGTCGAACCTGGTGTCACCACTTAAAGTCGCATTCTGTATGTTAATGCTTTTTAACAATTCTATACTTTCTTCATTTTGAACAAAGAAGTGACTTACATAGCTCAATATTTTTCTGTTGAAAGATCCGTAGGGCTTAAAGAATACCTGATTGGGTCTGAAAATGCCGGATATAATGAGTAGTGGAATTTTTCTGTCATTTAATGCCCTGAAATAATGAAACCAGTATTCGTACTTGGTGAAAATGACTACCTCGGGGTTAAAAGCAGTGATGATTCGCTGGGCATTCGCTGCTGTGTCTAATGGCAGGTAGAAAATTCCTTCCGCCAGCACGTAATTCTTTCTTATTTCGTAACCCGAAGGGGAAAAAAAAGTAATAATTATTTTTTTTTGAGGGTATTGTTCTTTTAAAAGCTCTAATACTGGTCTGCCTTGTTCGAATTCTCCTAAAGAAGCAAAATGAAACCAGATGTGTTTAGTCTTTGGGTTAATTTTTTTTGCTATTTTTTCGAAAATATTCCTTCGTCCATTTACAAATAATGAAGCTTTCGTGTTGAAGGTTGAAAAAATCCCGATTATTAGGCTATAAAGTTGAATTGCAATGTTATAAAGCCAAAGCATTTTATGTGTTTTTTATTATCTTAGCCGAAGATACTTTAATATAATTAAAATAGGATTAATATATGAAAATAGCCGTTATCGGAACTGGATATGTGGGATTGGTTACAGGGACTTGCTTGTCGGAAACTGGAAATAATGTAATTTGTGTAGACATTAATGAAGCAAAGGTTAAGAAAATGCAGGATGGTGAAGTTCCTATTTATGAACCTGGACTTGATGTGTTGTTCCATAGAAATATTGCACAAGGCAGATTAACATTTACTACCGATCTGGCCCATGCTGTTAAAGATGCTCAGATTATATTTATGGCATTACCTACGCCTCCGGGGGGAGATGGTGCTGCAGATTTATCCTATATTTTAGGTGCGGCTAAAGATATTTCAAAGCTGGTTACTGATTATAAAGTTATTGTCAATAAATCTACCGTTCCGGTTGGTACAGCTGATAAAGTTCAGGCGGTTTTTGCTGCAAATACTGATGTAGAAATTGACGTGGTTTCCAACCCCGAGTTTTTACGGGAAGGGGTCGCTGTAGACGATTTTATGAAACCAGATCGTGTAGTTATTGGAACAGGAAGTGAAAAAGCGCAGAAGTTAATGATGGAGCTTTATGGGCCGTATGTGCGCCAGGGAAATCCAATCTTGTTTATGGATGAGCGTTCTTCTGAACTGACAAAGTATGCCGCTAATTCATTTCTGGCAACCAAAATTACCTTTATGAATGAGGTAGCGAACCTTTGTGAAATTGTAGGTGCAGACGTGGATTCGGTGCGAAAAGGGATTGGATCTGATGCAAGGATTGGTAAACGTTTCTTATTTCCTGGTATTGGTTACGGCGGTAGCTGCTTTCCTAAAGATGTACAGGCTTTAGCTAAATCTGCTGATGAGCATGATTATGACTTCCAGATATTGAGGTCTGTAATGCAGGTAAACGAAAAGCAAAAGACTTTACTGGTTGATAAATTATTGAAGTATTATAAGGGCGACCTGAAAGGCAAACATTTTGCGCTTTGGGGATTGGCTTTTAAACCTGAGACTGACGATATCCGCGAGGCACCTGCATTGTATATCATTGATGAACTTATTAAACATGGGGCAACTATTTGTGCTTTTGACCCTGAAGGAATGAACAATGTTAAGGCTGTTGTTGGGAATAAAATTGCCTACGCAGATAACCAGTATGATGCCTTATTAAAAGCCGACGCTTTATTGATTGCTACAGAATGGTCTGTATTCAGAAACCCTGACTTCGAAAGAATGGAAGAAAGCCTGAGCAATAAGGTGATTTTTGATGGCCGTAATTTATATGATCTGCAAAAAATGATTGATTTAGGCTATTATTATAATAGTGTTGGTCGTAAGCTTATAAAATAATGAGACGTAAGAGAGTTTTAATTACCGGAGCAGCCGGCTTTTTAGGATCGCATTTATGCGACAGGTTTATCAAAGAAGGTTACCATGTAATAGGAATGGATAATCTGATCACTGGCGATTTGCAAAATATTGAACATTTATTTGCATTGGAGAACTTTGAGTTTTCTCATCATGATGTTTCCAAGTTTGTACATGTTGGAGGAGAATTGGATTATATTCTACATTTTGCTTCACCTGCAAGTCCGATTGATTATTTGAAAATTCCTATTCAGACTTTAAAAGTAGGTTCATTGGGAACCCATAATCTGCTTGGTCTTGCCAGAAATAAAAAAGCAAGGATGCTGATTGCCTCCACTTCCGAGGTTTATGGAGATCCGAATGTAAATCCACAACCTGAAGAATACTGGGGTAATGTAAATCCGGTAGGGCCAAGAGGGGTTTATGATGAGGCAAAACGTTTTCAGGAAGCGATGACTATGGCCTACCATACTTTTCATGGCCTGGAAACCCGTATTGTAAGAATTTTTAACACTTATGGGCCAAGAATGCGACTGAATGACGGAAGGGTATTACCTGCTTTTATTGGTCAGGCTTTACGTGGTGAAGATTTAACTGTATTTGGTGACGGTTCTCAAACCCGCTCTTTCTGTTATGTTGACGATTTAGTTGAAGGTATATATAGATTGTTACATAGCGATTATGCTTTGCCGGTAAATATTGGAAATCCAGACGAGATTACCATTAAGCAGTTTGGTGAAGAAATTATTAAACTTACAGGAACCAGTCAGAAATTAGTACTTAGAGACTTGCCTGTTGATGATCCGAAACAAAGACGTCCGGATATTACCAAAGCAAAGTCTATTTTGGGTTGGGAACCCAAAGTAAGCAGAGCAGAAGGATTGAAAATTACTTACGAGTATTTTAAATCACTGCCTAAAGAAGCGCTGATCAACAAGGATCATAAAGATTTTACAGGATATAACCGTTAATAGAAACATGGCAAAAATATTAGTGACCGGTGGAACTGGTTTTATTGGCTCGCATACAGTGGTAGAATTACACAATGCTGGCTATGAAGTAATTATAGTTGATGATTTTTCGAACTCTAATCCGAAGATATTACAACAATTAGAAACAATTACAGGTGTTAAACCTGCATTTGTAGAACTGGACTTATGCGATGAGGCTAAAGTAAAGGATTTTGTTAAGCAACACAGTGATATTACCGGAGTAATTCATTTTGCAGCTTTTAAAGCTGTTGGTGAATCAGTACAGCAACCATTAAAATATTACAGAAATAACTTTTACTCGCTGATTAACCTGATTAATGCTTTTAACAGCAATATCAGTTTGGTGTTTTCTTCGTCCTGCACCGTTTACGGCCAGCCAGATGTTTTACCGGTAACTGAAAGCGCACCTACAAAAAAGGCGGAATCGCCTTATGGCAATACCAAACAAATTGCAGAAGAGATTTTGCAAGAGAGTTGTGCGGTAACACCTACACTGAAAGTAACTTCTTTGCGTTACTTTAATCCGGTAGGTGCACATCATACGGCTTTAATTGGTGAGTTGCCAATTGGTGTCCCTCAAAATCTGATTCCTTTTATTACACAGTCTGCAATTGGTAAACGCGGTCCGATCACTGTTTATGGCAATGATTACGACACCCCAGATGGTAGTGCAATAAGAGATTATATCCATGTGGTTGATTTAGCTAAAGCACATGTTGCTGCAATTAAGCGTTTGGAAAGTAATAAGGCCAGCACTAATTATGAGGTGTTTAACCTTGGAACTGGTAAAGGGTCTACAGTATTAGAAATTATTAAAGCATTTGAGCAATCAACAGGTGTGAAATTAAATTACACAATTGGAGCCAGGAGAGAGGGAGATATTGAAAAAGTTTGGGGCGATGTAACTAAATCTGCCAATGAATTGGGTTGGAAAGCAGAGCTTGATGTAAACGAAATGATGTCGTCTGCCTGGAAATGGGAGAAATATTTGCAGGATAACCCTTTTTAAATGTTGTTAAGTGAGCATAAGGAGCTGAAACTGGAGATCAAATCTCTTCCTGAAAAGGAAAAGGATAAGCTATTGCTCAGATTAATTGCTAAAGATAAGGTGTTAACTGAGCATCTTCATTTCAAATTATTGGAAGATGAACATGATCTGGTAAGGCGACAAGAAGAATTACAAGGTTTAATTGATGAAGGTATTGAAGAATGTTTGCATGCCAAAAGACCTAATTCAAAGGATACTTTATTGAAGATGCGGAAATTGAATGGTGGTATTAACCACCATTCTAAAGTAACAAAGGATTTGAATAGCGAAATGGAACTTCGGATCCATTTGTTGAATCACATTCCCATTGATTTTGAGGAAAGTGTATACTCTTCACTTTATAAATTTAATGAGAAGCTGACTGTTTATTTTGTAAAAACAACGGTAGCCGTATTAAATAAGTATTATAAAATGCATGAAGATTTGCAGTTTGATTTAAAAGACCGGTTAAATGATTTGCTAGAAAAGGTTTACCGACATAAAACTGTAACAATAGCTAAAACCCTGGGTTTACCAGAACAATTATAGAATAACTAACAGAAAACAACATACCAATGAAAATATTAATAACAGGCGGTGCCGGCTTTATCGGATCTCATGTTGTTCGAAGATTTGTAAATAAGTACCCTCAGTATGAGATTGTAAATCTTGATAAGCTAACTTATGCTGGTAACCTGGCTAATTTGACTGATGTTGAAGATAAACCCAATTACAGCTTTATTAAAGCGGATATTACTGATGCAGTTGAGATGAACAATTTGTTTCAGAAAGAACAGTTTGATGCAGTTATCCACCTGGCAGCAGAGTCTCATGTAGATAGATCTATTTCAGACCCTACGGCTTTTGTGATGACGAATGTAATCGGTACGGTTAATCTGCTGAATGCTGCAAGGGAGTTTTGGAAGGAAGATTATGCGAGCAAACGTTTTTATCATGTATCTACAGATGAGGTGTATGGTGCGCTAGGTGAAACTGGAATGTTTACAGAGACAACGGCCTACGATCCACATAGTCCTTATTCAGCATCAAAAGCATCTTCAGATCACTTTGTACGTGCTTATCATGATACTTATGGTATTGATGTAGTCATTTCAAATTGTTCAAATAATTACGGATCTCATCATTTCCCTGAGAAGTTGATTCCGTTGGCGATTAACAACATTAAAAATAACCAGCCTGTTCCGGTTTATGGGAAAGGTGAAAACGTACGTGATTGGCTTTGGGTAGAGGACCATGCTAGGGCTATTGATGTGATTTTTCATGAGGCTAAAACCGGGGAGACCTACAATATAGGGGGACATAATGAATGGAAAAATATAGATCTGATTCATTTGCTTTGCGATATCATGGATAAGAAACTTGATCGTGAGAAAGGAACTTCAGCTAAGCTTATCACTTTTGTTACTGATAGGGCAGGACATGATTTACGTTATGCAATTGATTCTACCAAATTGCAGAATAAACTGAACTGGGTTCCCAGTCTGCAATTTGAAGAGGGACTGGAAAAAACAGTTGACTGGTACCTTGAAAATGAAGATTGGCTGAGTAATGTGACCTCTGGAAATTACCAGGCTTATTACGATACACAATATCACGGAAGATAAAAATAAAACAGGCACTTTAAATATTTAAAGCGCCTGTTTTATTTTATTCATATCTTAAAGCTTCTACCGGATCTAGTTTGGAAGCTTTTTTTGCCGGATAATACCCCGAAACAATACCTACCAGGACGCATACGGCAAAGCCTCCGAATATCCATTGCCATGGGATAATGAAGGAGCCTCCCATACCTAAGGAGATAAGGTTGCCAATAGCGATGCCTAAGAATATACCTAGCGTTCCACCCATCAGGCAAATCATGATGGCTTCAATCAAAAATTGTTTGCGTATTACAGAAGGATTTGCACCAATTGCTTTTCTGATGCCAATCTCCCTGGTTCTTTCAGTTACAGATACCAGCATGATATTCATCAAAGCAATCGATGCCCCAAGTAAAGTGATGATACCGATGGCAATACCTCCCCAGACTATAGCTTGCATTTGTTCGAAAAATGTTTGAGCCATCGCATCACTCTTCGTGATTTCAAAATTATTAGGGTCTGTTACCCGAATTTTTCTGATTTTTCTGAACTCAGCAGTAGCTTCTCCAATAACATTGTCCATGATGTCATTGCTGGGGACCATAACGGTGATGGTGTAGGATGGGTTTGCATTGGCATTAATCAGCTTGGCTTTTAACAATGGAACGTATACGGAACGATCTCCACTAAAGCCCATACTCTGTCCTTTCGACACTAATACGCCAACTACTTTCAGCCGGCTGTTTCCGACATTAATAATTTGATCTATGGGCGACTGATTTTTAAAGAGTTTCTGTGCAACCTCACTTCCGATGATACAGATGTTGCTACCTGACTGGGTTTCGGTAAGGTTGAAATTTCTGCCCTGTGCGAGTTCCAGCCCCTGAGAAGCAAGGCCATTCTCATCGATCCCCTGAATATTGATATTTGGGTTTGTTTTTTCAGTGCTAAATTTTACTGTTGCGCCACCTGTAGCCATTACACTTACGGCTACTTTCGCTGGTGTATTTAGCCTTTCTTTAAAGGTTAAGGCATCTTCATATCTGATGACTTTAAAAGGTTTTGGTCTTTGTCCTCCACCTATACGAATGCCGGAACCACGGTTCCTGATGTTAAAGGAATTCGCCCCCATACTGGAGAATGCTTCGGTCATACTTTTCTTAACCGCATCCAGCGTAGTCAGGATACCAACAAGTGCAGATAAGCCAATGGCGATGATCAATGCAGTAAGCATCGTCCGTAACCGGTTACTTGTTATTGACTGAAGGGCTAGTTGTACGTTCTCGGTATAAGTCATTACTGGCAGATAAATTTAGCGCTAAAATAAAAGTCCTGTTGTTAAGACAACAGGACTCCTTATAATGTTACAATATATAATCTCTTTTATACTGAAAAACTGGTGCCACAACCACAGGTACTTGCTGCATTAGGATTACTAAATGTAAAGCCTCTGGAGTTTAAGCCATCTTGCCAGTCAACCTGCATGCCCATTAAATACATTTGATGAGCTTTGTGCATAAAGACTTTTATCCCTTGAATAATAAATTCCTGATCGCCATCCTTTTTTTGATCAAAGCCCAGAACATAGTTCATTCCAGAGCAGCCTCCGCCTTCAACGCCTACACGTAAACCGAAATCTTCAGCTATTTCTTGCTGGTCTTTTAATTTAAGGAGTTCTTTTACAGCTGTTTCTGTAAAAGTTACAGGGGCAAAAGCGGTATCTACAGTATTACTCATATTATTTCGTATGCCGTTAAAAAATCTATTAATAGAGCAAATATAAATCAAAATGTACATTTTTGTTGGATTACCAATAATTATTACGGTATTCAAACAAAGTATGATGGACTTACAGAAATTTTTAACTGAGGCAGGTGTATTGGTTGTAGGAGGGGTAGCAACGGTTTCAGCCGGGTACTATCTGATAAAAGATGATATCAGGACTTATTTCAGCTTGAAATTTTCCGATCAAAAAAAGGAAAAAGACAGCCCATTGTTGTCTTTGAGATTACAGGCACACGAGCGTTTAATAGTTTTTGTTGAACGGATAAACCCGGCAAACCTTTTTATAAGGGTACATCAGCAAGGGATTTCATTGACCGAACTTCAGGCTATAGTTTTGAATGAGATCCGGTCGGAATACCAGCACAACATAACCCAGCAGTTGTATATCAGTACCGAAACATGGGATGTTGTAAAGAAGCTGAAAGACGATACTATTGCAATGGTTAATAATGGTGTGAAAAGTTTGCAAGGAGACGCAACTGGAGTAGATTTGAGCAGAAAAGTTTTACAACATATGGCAGCAGCAGAGCACAATCCATATGATTTGACATTGAATTTGATTAAAAAGGATATTCATCAGTTGTTTTAATTATGAGTGAGAAGAAATTTACCACTACGTCTGGTATTGAGATAAAAGAAGTATACACAAAAATAAATGGTCCGATAGAAGGACCGGGAGAATTTCCATATACAAGGGGAATTCAGAAAGATATGTACCGTGGCCGCTTATGGACCATGCGTCAGTATGCTGGCTTTTCTACCGCAGAAGAGTCGAATAAAAGGTACCATTATCTTTTGAAACAAGGGACGATGGGGCTTTCAGTTGCGTTCGATTTGCCTACCCAAATTGGTTATGACTCTGATCATGAGATGGCCGAAGGAGAGGTAGGGAAAGTTGGTGTAGCTATTGATTCTTTGAAGGATATCGAAATCTTATTTGATGGGATTGAATTGCAGAAAATTACAACTTCAATGACCATTAATGCAACAGCTTCTATTTTGCTGGCGATGTATATTGCACTTGCAAAAAAGCAAGGCGCAGATATCAGGCAAATTTCCGGGACTATTCAGAATGATATCTTAAAAGAGTATGCGGCCAGAGGGACTTATATTTATCCCCCTAAGTCTTCTATGCGTATCATTACCGATATATTTGAGTATTGCAGCAAGGAAGTGCCGAAATGGAATACCATTTCGATTTCAGGTTATCACATTAGGGAAGCAGGATCGACAGCAGTGCAGGAACTTGCCTTTACGCTATCCAACGGAAAGGCATACTTAAATGCTGCACTGGAAAAGGGGTTAGATATTAATGTCTTTGCGAAACGTTTGTCTTTCTTCTTCAATTGCCACAATAATTTCTTTGAAGAAATAGCGAAGTTCAGAGCTGCAAGGAGAATGTGGGCGAAAATCACAAAGGGTCTTGGTGCCACTGACGAAAAAGCACAAATGCTTCGTTTTCATACTCAAACAGGAGGCTCCACGCTAACCGCACAACAACCGCTAAACAATGTGATCAGGGTGACAAATCAGGCAATGGCAGCTGTGCTTGGTGGTACGCAGTCCTTACACACCAATGGTTATGATGAGGCGTTGTCGTTACCAACAGAAGCTGCTGCGAAAATCGCTTTGCGTACTCAGCAGGTTATCGCTTTTGAAAGTGGTGTGACAGAAACTGTGGATCCCCTGGCTGGTTCTTTCTTTGTTGAAAACCTTACTGATGAAATTGAAGCTGCTGCACAATTGTATATCGATAAAATTGATGCTATGGGCGGATCGGTTAATGCGATAGAAAACGGATACATACAGAATGAAATTGCGACTGCTGCCTATCACTACCAGGTGGAGGTGGAAGAAGCAAGCCGGATCATTGTTGGTGTGAATAAGTTTACCCAGGAAAAGGAGGGGATAAGTGATGTGTTTACGATCGACGAATCCATCAGGACTATTCAAACTGAAAAACTGGAGAAACTTAAAGCAGAAAGAAACAAGGAAGCTGTAGAAAAAGCGCTCAATAACCTTAGGGGTGCTGCTAAAGGTTCTGACAATTTAATGCCATTTATTCTTGCGGCAGTAGAGGAGTATGCTACCCTTGGTGAAATTGCTGACGTGTTGCGTAATGTTTTTGGAGAATATTAAATGTTATGTTAATAAATAGTTATCCACATAAAAAATTGAGGTTAACTAGGCTATGGTGTTGCTGTTTAAGTACTTGCCAAATAAATGAAAATTAAGTTTTTTTTGTTGATAATTTTTTGAATATTCGATATCTCGAACGGGCTCAATTTATACGCGCTTATCGTTACTGTAAACCAACAAAATATATTATGACAATGGAAAAAACTTGTACTGAAGTATGGAAAAACTGTCTCCAAATCATAAAAGATAATATTCCGACCCAAAGTTTCAAAACCTGGTTCGAACCAATATCTGCACTTAAATTGGAAGGCAAAGTTTTAACCATTCAGGTACCAAGTTTATTCTTCTATGAGTGGCTGGAAGAACATTATGTTGGGCTACTAAGAAAGACAGTGAAAAAGCAGTTGGGGGATGAGGGTAGATTGGAGTATAACATTGTGGTTGATAAATCTTCTAACAGCGGATCTCCTTATACGACAAATATGCCAAGTAACGGAAATGGGGCTGAAGCCAAAAAGCAATCTATGCCGATCCCGGTCTCGATAAACAAGGACATTAAGAATCCATTTATCATTCCCGGACTGAAAAAGTTGAATGTCGACCCACAGTTAAATGCCAATTATACATTTGAAAATTATATAGAGGGAGATTGTAATCGCCTGGCACGTTCTGCGGGCTACGCAGTGGCAGCAAAACCAGGAGGGACATCATTTAATCCTTTAATGATTTACGGAGGCGTAGGCTTAGGGAAAACGCATCTGGCTCAGGCTATTGGTAATGAGATCAAAAGAAATATGCCGGATAAACTGGTGATCTATGTTTCTTGTGAGAAGTTTTGCCAGCAGTTTGTTGATTCATTAAAAAACAATACGATAAATGATTTCGTTAATTTTTATCAGGCAATGGATGTGATCATTATGGATGATGTACATAACTTCGCCGGTAAGGAGAAAACACAAGATATATTCTTCCATATTTTTAACCACCTTCATCAATCGGGCAAGCAGGTGATTTTGTCGTCAGATAAAGCGCCAAAGGACCTGGCTGGTTTAGAAGAACGTTTATTGAGCAGATTTAAGTGGGGGCTCTCAGCGGATTTACAAGTGCCTGATCTGGAAACCAGAATTGCGATTCTTCGAAAGAAGATGTATGCCGATGGTATTGAACTGCCTGAAGAAGTAGTGGAGTATGTTGCTCATAATATAGACAATAATGTGAGAGAGCTGGAGGGGGCGATGGTGTCTTTACTTGCGCAATCTACATTAAACAAAAAAGACATAGATCTGGCCCTGGCCAAGCAAATGTTAAAGAACTTTATTAAAAATACTTCGAAAGAGATTTCGATGGAGTATATCCAAAAGCTGGTATGTGAGTATTTTGAAGTTCCGGTAGATATGGTGAAATCTCAGACCCGGAAAAGAGAAATTGTTCAGGCGCGCCAAATTTCTATGTACCTTTCAAAAAGTCATACCAAATCATCATTAAAAACTATAGGAGCCTTCTTTGGTGGCAGGGATCACTCGACTGTGATTTATGCTTGCCAAACAGTGGAAGATCTGATCGATACGGATAAGAAATTTAAAGGATACGTACATGATATCCAGAAGAAATTAAAAATGAGCTAGTATAGTCATTTTACAAAAAAACGCTGAGTGATCACTCAGCGTTTTTTTGTAAATATACTTTGATCAATGAGCTTCTAGTTTCATTAATCCATAGAATAAAGCCGCACAATGTAGTGCCTGGTCTATTTTATTGTCTGCAAGTAGCTGTTTCACTTCTGAAATGGTATACTCCTCAACATTTAAGATCTCATGTTCATCTAAATGTTGTTTATGTGTTTTTATACCGCCCTTTAGCAGGTAAGTATAAGTGACATTGGTGGATGTTGCAGGATTAGGATAAAGGGTCGCGATGAGTTCTGCACTTTCAAAAGAATAGCCTGTTTCTTCCAGCAGTTCTCTTCTGATGGCAAACTCAGGTGATTCGTCACCATCCATTACACCTCCAGGGACTTCCAGAGAAATAATATCTGCTGCATGCCGGTACTGGCGAACCAGAATCATCTTGTTATCCTGAGTAAGTGCTATTGCGTTTACCCAATTCGGATATTCTAATACATAGTAATCGTCCTTTATTGTATCGTCTTGAAGTTTGCAGGTGTCTACCCTAAGTGTTGCCCATTTTTCTTTCACCAGGTATCTGGATGAAAGTTTTTCCCATTTTAATATTTCCATATGCAATTCAAATTACCAGCTACCGCTGCTTCCACCGCCACCAAAACTTCCACCGCCAAAGCCTCCGAAGCCGCCACCGCCGCCGCTGCTTCCTCCACCCCAGCCACCGCCGCCAGAACCTCTTCCGCCGCCAAGTAACATACTCCAGAAAAGTGCATCAGCTACACCGCGACCGCCAATTACCTGACTGCCGCCACCTCCGCCACCACCTTTTTTAAGTAGGATGATAACAACAACGATGATAATAATAATGACAACAATACCAGATCCTCCGCTGCCACGTTTACTGACTTTAGGCTTGTCATTTTTATATTCGCCTTTACTAAGTGCAATAATCGCATTTGTTCCGGCATCTAAGCCCTTGTAGTAATCGCCGGCTTTAAAGTAGGGTTTGATGTCGTTGTCAATGATTCTTCTGGTGTACATATCAGGTAACACACCTTCAACACCATATCCGGTTTGGATAGAGATCTTTCTGTCTCCTAGCGCAACCACGATCATTACGCCGTTGTCTTTGCCTTTTGTGCCTACACCCCATGCTCTGCCCAGTTGCATTGCATAATCGTTGATGTCGTATTCACCAACAGATTTCAATATGGCTATAGCAATTTGTATGGATGTAGAATCGTCAAAAGCGACTAGTTTTTGTTCCAATTGCTGGATTTGATCAGCAGAAAGTGTTCCGGTATAATCATTAACTAGTTTGCCTGGCTTCGCGGGAAAGTCCTGGGCAAAACCTGCAATAGAATAAACGACCAATAATAAGGCTATGATTGTTCTTTTCATCGCCTAATTGTTTTTGTGTTGATCCATAAAAACGATGTCATTTGGCAGTTCGTTGATGTCATCTCCTTCAAAAGGAAAGTATAAAGCCAGTTTTTCGCCAGCGAGGACAACGCCTGCCACAATTCCCTGTGCAATATTTCCTCCGGCAAAATGAGCTTTCATAGCTATTTGTGTGGTTTGCCAGAAGTCCGGAGGGACTACCTTGTTGATGCCGCTATCACCAATTATTGCAAATTTATGGTCTTCGTAAGCCAGATAAATGAGCACGCCATTGTGCTTCGTGGTCTTATCCATACCCAGTTTCGAAAAATAAGTGGTAGCTCTTTCCAAAGCATCACCACTACAATGTTTTTCTACTGCTATTCTAATCTCGCCAGAGGTTGCTTTTTCGGCTTCTGAAATCGCATTTGCAATTAGTTCCTGGTCTTGTTCTGTAAATATGCCCATGATAGGATCACTTAATATGAATAAGGGTAATGAATGTTTTGATAAATAAACACACATTACCCTTAAAAGTTATTATAGTATATTAGAATTCTACTTTCGGAGCTTTTTCTGCTCCTGCTTCGGCTTTAAAGCCTGCTTTTTGTTTAAAGCCAAACATACCTGCCGTAAGATTGGTAGGGAATGACCTTACTTTTGTATTGTAAGTTTGTACCGCCTCATTGAAGTCCTTACGTGCAACAGCAATTCTGTTTTCCGTTCCGGCAAGTTCTGCAGAGACATCTCTGAACTGCTCAGTAGCTTTCAGTTGAGGGTAGTTTTCTGTAACCATTAACAAGCGGCTCAAGGCCTGGCTAACCTGGCCTTGTGCAGCCTGGAATTTCTCAATGTTTTCTGGTGTTAATTTATCTGGATCAATAGTAACCTGAGTGGCTTTTGCACGGGCTTCTGTGACCTGGGTTAATGTGCTTTGCTCAAATTTTGCAGCACCTTTAACTGTATTTACTAAATTAGGAATCAGATCTGAACGACGCTGATACTGTGTTTCTACCTGGTTCCATTTTGATTTTACATTTTCATCTAAACTTACCATAGAGTTGTAGCCACATCCACTCATGGTAACCATAAGCGTCAAGGCACCTACTATTGTCAATAATGCTTTTTTCATTTTCATTTGTTTTAATTTTTAACGGTAGTGAAGCTGGTTTTAACAGGCTTCATGTGTTTTTAGTTTTTTATGGGTTATGATACCCAATTCGTAATATGTGTTAATTTACACATTAGAACTCAATTTTCGTTCCTTTGTTACATACTTAGCGTGAAAACCTGACAATTTTTAAGTCAAAATATACTTGAGCTGCCGGGAATTCTGTTTGCAGGTCGGTTATCCCAATTCCAGATAAAACCCTGTAACTGCTTTAAAAATAGATATAAAACGAATAAAGCCCTATAAAACTTTTTAACTTATATCAAGAACAGTAATTTTTTAGATACGATTTGATTAGCTTTTGAAATGTTAAAATACTGACAATTTTGACATCGCGTTTATGCCAAAATAAGCCAAGGTTTGGGAAAAGCTATGTGATTCATAAACCGTGATGGCCTTTAAACAGGAAGAGATACTCATTTTTCCAGATACCTGGTTTTTCATGTATATTCTTATAATCTGTATCTTTGCCTACGTTCAGGATAAAAACCTGACAAGTTTTATGCAGAAAGAAATCGAAATTACCATGGCTCCGGAAGACATGGAGTCTGTAACTATCCTGAAGGAAAACCTTTCCTACGCTTTGAAGGTGGATGTTGTACGGATTAAAGACTACCAAATTCTGAAACGCTCTATTGATGCCAGATCCAGAAAAGTGATTTATCGCTTGCAGGTAAGGGTATTTATCGATGAGACACCGGTGCCTGAAGTTTTCAATGTAGAATATCAAAATGTTAGGGATGCCAAACCTATAATTATTGTTGGGGCTGGTCCTGCAGGATTATTCGCAGCCTTGCAATGTATTGAGAATGGACTTAAGCCTATTGTTTTAGAAAGAGGTAAGGACGTAAAGCAACGCAGACGAGATCTCGCTGCTATTAATAAGGAGGGAATAGTAAATACAGAATCCAATTATTGCTACGGAGAGGGAGGAGCAGGAACTTATTCAGATGGGAAGCTTTACACCAGGTCCAATAAACGGGGTGATATAAATAAAGTACTGCAAGCTTTTGTTCAGCACGGTGCAACAGAAGATATTCTAATTGATGCACGTCCGCATATTGGTACCAATAAGTTGCCACATATTATCACAGCAATTAGAGAAACCATACTAAATGCAGGTGGTGAAGTTTATTTTGATCAGAAAGTAACCGATATACTCATCGATTTTGGGAAAATAAAAGGTGTAGAGATTAATAACGATCATAAGTTGTACGCTGATGCGGTTATTCTGGCGACAGGCCATTCTGCACGCGATATTTATGAGTTGTTGCATCATAAGGGGATTTTGGTTGAAGCAAAGCCTTTTGCATTGGGGGTTAGGATCGAACATCCGCAGGCTATTATTGACGCTGCACAGTACCATTGTGATGTCAGGAGTGAATTTCTGCCGCCAGCTTATTATAGTTTGGTAGAGCAGGTAGGTAATAGGGGGGTGTTTTCTTTCTGTATGTGTCCGGGCGGGATTATTGCGCCTTGTGCTACTTATCAGAATGAGATCGTGGTAAATGGTTGGTCCCCTTCAAAAAGAAACAATCCATTTGCAAATTCGGGGACTGTAGTTCAAATTACCTTAGAAGATGTAAAGGGCGACGACCCTTTAAGGATGATGCATTTTCAGGCTGAAATAGAACAAAGAGCTTTTCGATTGGGAGGAGGGGATCTGGTAGCTCCAGGGCAGCGTATGGTCGACTTTGTTGAGGGCAGAGTTTCTATAGATCTACCAAAAAATTCTTATCTGCCTGGTACCAGGAGTGTAATGCTTAAAGATACATTGCCTGATTTTGTAGCATCAAGTTTAAAGAATGCTTTACCTGTGTTTGGAAGAAAGATGAAAGGTTACTATACAAATGAAGCGATTTTAGTAGGTGTGGAAAGCCGAAGCTCATCTCCGGTCCGAATTCCCAGAGATCGTGAAACGTTTCAGCATCCCCAGGTTGCAGGTTTGTACCCTTGCGCCGAAGGTGCGGGTTATGCGGGCGGTATCGTGTCAGCTGCTATTGATGGTGTTAATTGTGCTAATGCAGTTTTAAAGACTTATTAGGAAAAACAGATTTAGTTTATTCTTGTTGGTTGTGTATAGAAGGAATTAAGCTGATAAAAAGTAAATTATATATTGATGAAAAAGACATTAATTATTGGTGCTAGTCCAAATCCTGAACGCTATGCATATCGTGCAGCGCACATGCTTACGAGTAAAGGACATGATATTGTTAATGTGGGCATAAAGAATGGATCTGTTGCTGGTGTTGAAATTGAAAAACCCGGCATTGTTCATTCTGATATTGATACAGTGACCTTATATATAGGTACGCATTTGCAATCGCAGTATTATGACTATATATTAGAAACTAAACCTAAGCGTGTAGTTTTTAATCCTGGGACTGAAAATGCAGAGCTTGAAAATCTATTGGTAGCTAATGGAATTGAACCTGTAGAAGCTTGTACATTGGTATTGTTGTCTACTGGTCAATATTAGAATTATGGCTGGACTTAATCCAGCCATAATTTATTCTTTCTTTAGCACCTACTCTCAACAAGTTCCATTTAACCTGCTCTATTTTTTTACAGGCTTGATGATGATCGCCTGACCATTCTTCTTCAGCAATTGTGTTTTTAAGATGGTTGCTGAATTTACTTTCATTTTTCTGATGGCTATTTTTGTGTCTGTAGTCAATGAAGCATCATCTGCGTAAACTGTTGCTTCATACTGTTTGTTTTTAGTTAAAAAGTCAAGTGGTAATGAAAAACTCCTTGTTTCATCGGTTAAAGATCCCAGATACCAGTTTTCTCCTTTTCTGCGGGCTATAGTAGCATATTCACCAATTTTACCTTCCAGTACTCTGGTGTCGTCCCACACAGTCGGTAGGTCATCATAAAAACTAAGGTCCGGGATTTCTTCAATAATGGAAGCCGCTGAACCAGCCCCGCCTTTTTTTATTGGGGAGCCAACTGGGCGATCATACCAATATACAAATTGCCATGGACTGTATAGACAAATCGATTTAGCCATTTGTGAAGCATGAGAACCCATTGTATTGACACGCGGAGCAAAATAACAATTGGTTAAGTCAGCGGCTCCAGCAATCATGCGTGTAAATAAGGTAATCAGGGCTTGCTGGTTTTCCGGACTCTCCTCATCACCACGTACGCCTTCTTGAGTTAACAAATTTGGATAAGTTCTGGAATAGCCGGTGGGGCGATATTCATCATGAATATCTAGCATCAATTGGTGGCCAGCGGCTTTTCTAATTGCTTCATGTAACCACGTGGTACTTCTTTGAGAACCCACATCTACGAAACCATACTTTAAACCCTTCACTCCCCAGGATTTAAACAAAGGAAGAATGGTGTCCAGCTCTTTTGACAGTGCTCTTTGATTCACATAAAGGATTATCCCAATACCTTTAGTCTTACCATAATTAATGATTTCCTGTAAGTCCAAAGGTCCTGGTGATCTTGATGGGTCTACATTTACAGCTAAGGCACTTGAAGCATTGTCGTACTCATGACCATACCAGCCAGCATCAAACTCTACATATTGTAAATTGTGTTTGGCGGCAAAATCGATACATGCCTTGCCGCCAACCGTAGTTAGGGTTACCTCACGAAGCACTTTTCCCGGTTTTATCCATGAGGCATCTTTGATGGCGCTGGGACTATTTAAGTTTAAAATAAAATAATTGTTTTCCAGTAATTTGCCCGCCGATTCTGCAATCATAACATAACGCCAAGGTGTAGAAAAGTTGGTGTCAAATATGACCTTACCATCTAAAGATGCTGTTAGCAATAGGCTATCTTTTGGAGAGCGGTTAAATTTCATTCGGGCGTAATCTACCAAAGCTGCTTCACCTAGGGCGACAAAGTGTTGTTGATTTACTTCAATGACGTAAGGCCGCTCGGTCCCATTTGCAGTTTTGCTAATACTGCCTTTGGTATAAGTAGATTGGGCTCCACGGGCAATCCAAGACGTGTAATCCTTAGTGAATTTAAAGCCGGTTAGTTCGCGGGTAATCGTTATTCTTTTACTTGTTTTAAAATCGTATTTGAAAGCTACCCCTTCATTGTAAACTCTACAGGTGATAGCGAATGAACGAAATGGAGCCTTGCTCTCCTTTAACTGGATGTTTACATCTTTATAGTTATTTAAATATGCAGCCCTTTCACCATAAACAGGCTTCCATTTTTCATTTACAACATTTTGTTTTACGGAAACAATATTCAGGTGTTCAGATAAAGGGCTTTCATTTTCGAATTCAAGACCTAGTGGCGAAGCCTCAATAATGGTATTCCCCTGATATAAAACAGCGTAATTTAAAATAGATTTATTGTTTAAAGTTGTATTTATGATAAGGCTTATTTTCTTATCAGGACTCAAAATCTCAACGTCTTTTGCCTGTAAAAATGAGGTTAGGCCTATGAGGAGCAATGTGGAAAGCAATTTATACATACTTGTTGTTCTTATGTGAAAGTTTTCGATGATCGACTTATTGTATGTTATCATTATTTTTATTTATTCATTTCATACGAATCCGTTTCACGTAGTAATCCAATTTTATGAAATGGAATAGGCTTAAAACCAGGAAGAACTTTAAATATATCAGATGATACGTTCAGTTCAAAATTCATATCTTCATAATTTACAAAACCAGGGTCTTTATCGGCAATATAATTTATGCCGAAATAAGACCATTCTGCTGCGCCATTATGAATCATCTTTACGTTTACAAAGACGTTGTTTTCAATCAAATTTCCTTTAGGTAATGCAGGAGAGTCTTCAAAGTAGCGAGCAATTTTTGGATAAGCTGCAGCATAGGGTGGAAGCTTGTAATTTACAGCTTTAAGCCTTTTTTCGAATATTCCATCTTTTACGAGGTTACCCTTTGCCCAGTTTTGTTGTCTGTTGTCCAAATGAAAGGCGATATCAGCGTTAATAAAAATGTTATTCCTATAAACATTATCATGTCCTCCGCCGATTAAAACACTCTTCGAACCAGCTTTATAAAAAACATTACCTGTCACTTCCATACCGCATGCACCATCATCATGATAAACAGATACAATTAAGCCATGATCATTACCAATATGATGAAAGAAATTATGCTTTACTATATTTCCAAGTTCACTAGGGTCCCGGCCATAATAAATTGCTCCCATATCATCACCATCAGTTACGGCATGATGAATATTGTTTAACTCAATTAGGTGGTCATTTCCATGAAGTAAAATGGCGCTACCCGGGCAATTGTATATTTCGCAGTTCCTGATGATATTACCTACGCCATCGATGTTTACTCCAGCTTTATAAGATCGGTCGAGTCTATTAAAGTTATTAATTTGACAGTTCTCCACTATATTCTTCCCTTTTTTCAAGGTTAGTCTGTCGCCTCCACTTAAATTTATACCACCAGCTCCAATGTTATAAATGTGACAACCGGAAATTACATGATCTGTTCCGGCTTCTCTATTGAAAGTAGGGTTGTCGTATAAATGATTTGAAATGCTTCCCAAAATCCTAGATGCAGGCTTGCCCGATCCAGCATGTTGCAAAGGATTTAATGGTTGAACTCCCTTACCAAGGCTGACGGCCACCAGGCCAAGGTTGCGGAATATGCAATTCTCAATGCGGTTTCCCTGACCTTGTTCAATATAAATTCCCATGCCCCTTGCACATTCGAATGTAATGTTCCTGAATTGAATGTAAGACCCATTTTCTATCGTAACCAATGGGGTTTCCAAAACAGATAGTTCAATACTGGTTAAACTTTCTGATGGTGGTAAAAAATAAAGCATACCACTGTTCCGATCAATGAAGTATTCTCCAGGTTGGTCAATTTCTTCAAGTAGATTATAGGCATACCAACTCTGAAATTTTTTGCCACCTTGAAAACCATAAAGAGTTTCTTGAACCGTGGTGATGATCTTTTTATCCAAATCAAGGTTGGCTATTTTTACGGCATCATCAGCATAACCATAATGGAAAAACCCAGAGATCCAAATATCTTTGGCATTTGCCCATCTTTCTGGTCGTTTTGTGTCAAAAGTGAATTTGCCGCCACGTTGTGAATAGTCTCCGTTTCTGGGTACTGATCCCGGATCGATTACTTTTCCTATTCGTATCAGACTATCATTTGGCCAGCGCGACAGTTTCATCTCATTGTAATTACAAAACAATTCCATTGGGGCAGGCTGATAAGGGCGGCTAAATCCTCTGGGACTTAGAACTCCATAGTTGTGAATGTTCAGCGATTTTAAGTTAATCTGAAGTATTTTTTCCTTTACTGTCGGAATCAATCGCGATAAAACTTCCTTGTCCTTTACTTTTACTGCCTTTTCTACAGGAATAGAAATGCCCCCCTTAATACTAACTTTCTCATTAGGGTAGGCACTATAAATAATAGGAAGATTTTCGCGCCCTGAATCACTGTTATTTAATTCAAAAGTATTTTTTAAAGTATAATTGCCTTCTCGTAAAAAAACAGTTATAGTATCTTTCTGGCCTGATGTTAATCGTGTTCTAACCAAATCACGAGCCTTTTCAAGCGTAGCCAAGGGCTTATTAATTGTGCCTGGGTTTGAATCTCTTCCATGCGATGACACATAAAATGTCATGTGCTTCTGTGTAAAAGCAGGAATCGACAAAAGCTGAAAGAGCAAAACAAAAAAGTATTTTATATTCATTTAATTCGTGATTTCAAAAAATAATCATTTCCCTGAATCTCTCTAATATTTAAGATGAGGGATAACTAAGGTATGTTTAAAACTAAGACAGCTTTAATAGAGAGCTTCATTAATTGATCATTGTTTATGCATCTTGTTATTCTGAATTTATCTCAGAATAACAAGATGCATAAGAAAAGAATAGGCTTAATTCAATATGAAATATTAATTATAGCCTGGATTTTGTCCCATGTCTGCGCCAGTATTGGCTTGTTTTACAGAATTTGGGATTGGCATTTTGTTCACATGGTTATCAAGTGTATATCCGTTTGATTTAATAAAACCATTGTATTTATTAAGGTACTCCGCTAATTTACCCATCCTCATCAAAGTATTGAGTCTGAATTCTTCCTGATAAAGCTCTCTGGCCCGCTCGTCCAAAATAAGGTCAAGTGTTACATCTCCTGCGTCAACTGGCGTAGCGTTAGCTCTTCGCCTGATGACATTAATGTCATCAGCTGCACTGGTTAAATTGCCTTTTAAAAAATTTGCTTCTGCCCTTAACAGGTAAGTTTCTGCCAACCTCATAATATACCAGTCTTTATACGTTCGACCATTGTCATGCCATTGTTTACTCAGTGCATCTTGGAATTTACGATAATGAACTGCAGACACGGCTTTTTTAAATTGCGGTGAACATTCAACCTTGAAAGTTGTAGGCGTTGCTATATTAGCTGCGGTAATTGCTTGTCCATAAAAAGCACTGGAAGGATTAGTGTAATACCAGGTTCTTTGGATATTGAATGCTGAATTACGAATATCTTTGTTCCAATCGTCTTTATATCTCCATATCAAAGAATCAGCATATTTTGAAGCAATCAATGCGCCAACTGGTCTTCCAATGAGGGTGTCAATTAAAAAATTTGATACACCATTCTTATCTTTAACATTATTGGGATTAGGGCCCCACCATCTTTCCATCGTAAAAAAACCACCGGACGCATTTACATCTGTGTTGTTCCCTCCAATAATATTAGGGTCTTGTTCTATATTCCAGATAGCTTCTTTGTTGCCTTGTGACCAATTAAAATTTCCGTCCTGAAACAAATCAAAATATACATCCCCATAAGGTTTAGCTGCTCCCTGATACGTAGGGTTTCTAGATGTGAAATTTATAAATGCGCCGAAACGGTTGGTCATTAATCTGTTATTAGGACCGGTAATAACTGAATCGGCAGCACTAATGGCACCTTGGTAATCTTTCATGGCAATATTTATCTCGCTTAACAAGTGAAAAGCGGCTTCTCTAGGCGCTCTTCCTCCTTGTTGTGTATTAATTCGTGGCATCCATTGTGTAGCGAATTGAAGATCACTTTTACAAAATTGGTATATGGAGTCTTGGGAACTTCTTTTATAATCAAATTTCGGTACTTTGGTCTCGTTTGCTACCAATGGTACTGCGCCCCACATATTAGCTAAAAATCGATAGCAGAATGCGCGTAAAAATTTGGCTTCGCCAACAATAGCATTTTTTTCTGCCTCAGATGTCCATACTGCTGCTGGCTGATTGGCTCTGTCTATAATTGTATTGGCTCGTGAAATCATACCATAAAGATTGCCCCACCATTTGTTGGCAAATCCATTATCTGCATTTAATGTGTTCCAATTGAAGTAAGAAACATAGGTAACCCCACTTCTGTTGTCGGCCAGATCTACATCTATACCTAACATATCATAATTTGAAAAAGCATCAGTAGTTGCATAAAAATTAGTTCGTATGTTAAGGTATATGTGAGCCAGGGCAGACTGGAACTGGGCTTTATTCGTATAAGCATTTTCCGGACTGTAAAAATCCAAAGGGACTTCCGTCAATGCTTTTTTACAGGAAACTATTCCAAGTGTTGAAAGGAGTAGTAATAAATATATTTTATTTTTCATTGCGTTCAGTTTAGAAATTAAATGATAAACCAGTCATAAATGTCCGGATTGAGGGGATAGACGAATCGGTTAGGCCACTATTTGTTTCTGGATCCATTCCTATCCAATCAGGTGCATAGGTGAATAGGTTGTCTGCGCTAAAGGAGAGCGTCATTCCTTGAATACCATAACGTTTCACTAGTTTTGTCAGGTTGTAGCTAATTGACATTTTTTGCAGTTTAATAAAACTCCGGTCAAAATATTTTACACCCTTATAAGCTGCAACGGAATAGTTTGGACGTGGAAACATAGCGCCTGGATTCTCTGGTGTCCAATAGTCATATATAGCGTGGTTTATAGCTCCTGAATTGGCGTACCCGTCATTATAAGGTGTGTTGCTCCCAGATTGATAATAGCCATGTCCACCCCATATTGAATACAAATAAACCATTAATGAAAGATCTTTATATTGGAAAGTATTGGTAAAACTCCAACGGAAGTTCGGATTTGAATTACCTAAAAAGATCCTGTCTTTATCGGAGGTAATTTTACCATCACCATCAACATCAAGCAATTTATAAGAACCAGGTATCATTCCTTTCATAATCGTTCCTTGATCAGCATCAGCTTGCTGCCACATACCTGTTACCTGGTATCCATATATGGTACCAAGAGATTTTCCGATAAAATATCCTTGCGAAATCAGGTCCTTTTCTACTCCTGTTGCATCTTTTCCATAAATGGTGACAATTTTATTTCTGTTCAAAGAGAAAGCAATGTCCGATCTCCACTGGAATGCTGATCTATCAATATTTATAGTGCTCAAATTCAGCTCAACACCTTTATTACCAACCTTTCCGAGGTTTGTACTGATACTGCCAAAACCGGAAGTACTAGGCAATGCAAGTGGAAATATAAGGTTGTGAGTATATTTAGAATACCAATCAATTGATCCGTTTATCCTATTTTTAAGAACTGAAAAGTCTAAACCTAAATTTACACCAATGGTAGATTCCCACTTTAAGTCGGAATTACCTAAATTCCCCACATATTGAGTAGGGACATAGGAACTACTACCTTCGTAAAAATACCTGCCTGTCAACATTTTTCCTAACGTTCCATAAGGTGAAATGGATTGATTTCCATTGCTGCCATATGATGCACGTAATGACATTCTATCAATTGCTCCAATATGTTGCATGAATTTTTCATTGGAAATATTCCAGTTTACACCAACTGAAGGGAATGTGCCGTATTTATGATTTTCACTGAAGGCAGAAAATCCATCTTGTCTAATTGTACCTGTAATTGTATAGGTGTTGTTATATCCGTAAGTAACACGAGCCATTCGTCCTAAAGCCGACGTTTTTGTCCCACTGGTACCTACGGTTTGGATCTTTCCTTTTCCTAACCCGAAGACGCCCAATGAAGGATCGTCGAAACCTTCTCCATGGGCATTCATGCCTATTGTAGTGTAATCCTCGGTAGAATAAAGCGCTGTTAAGTCAATACTGTGTTTCCCGAAGGTTTTATTGTATTTGAGTAGGTGATCAAGTAAGGTGGTATAGTTTCTTGAATATGCTTCATCGCCTGAACCCTGTTTTGCCGAACCAGAAACTGTCTTTAATCCATAGAAAGACCCTGTTTCATTAAAGTTAAGTGTATTTGAATAGGTCAAATTATAGGATAAGCCTTTAACCCATGGAACTTTTATAAGTGCCGTAAGAATACCATTCAGGTTGTTTTGTCTATTGTAGGCATCATTAGGAATTTGCCAGTACGGACTGTTAAAGGAAGTTGTACTTTGAGGGAACTGTAAATAAGCCCCGGCAGCATCGTAAATAGACGCGTAAGGACTGAAACCATAAGTGCCAGAACCTAATCCACTAGCTCCGTAAATAGTTGCCCCAGGATAACTTTTGAGACTGTAGTAACTTTTTACTCCAACTTTGAACCAACTGGTTAAATCTGTTTCCAGATTAACTCTTCCTGAATAATGCTTGTAAACATCATTTACTATTACACCTTTTTGATCAATTATATTTCCAGAAATATAATATTGCGTTTTATCTGTCCGATTAGAAATACTTAATGTAGCATTTAAGGTTTTTCCCGTTTGACGGAACAAACTATAAGGGTCAACCAATGTTGGTTTATGATCTGGGGTAGCATTATAATTTTTTTGTTCTTCATTTTGTAGGTAGATAGCCACTTTAGCCGGATCGTGTTCAAGACCGTTTGCCTGCCTGATATCTAATAATCGTTGAATATAACCAGGACCGTCATACACTGCCAGATGTTCCAGCTCATTGCTGATCCCCTGGGTGATATTTACATCGAATTTAGGCTTTCCATTTATTCCGCTGCCTTTTTTTGTTTCAATTAAAATAACCCCATTGGCCGACCTTGAACCATAAACAGCCGCGGCACTAGCATCCTTTAGTACTGTAAAACTTTCTATGTCTGCTGCGGGGATATCATTTAGGGTCCCCCTAAAAATAGCCCCGTCAACAACTATTAATGGGGAGCTTCCGGCATTTATTGAATTTTGTCCACGAATAGAAATAGATGCTAACTGCCCGGCTGTATTGGTAGAACCTACATTTAATCCTGGTACTGTGCCCTTAACCGATTCTAAAATATTGTTTACAGCAACATGTTCATAGGTTTTTAGATTTGCAGTTGATATTGCACCGGTAATGTCTTTTCTGCTTTGTGTTCCATATCCAACTACAACAACTTCTTCTAGTCCACTTGTAGAAGCAATCAAGGTAATAGTCATTTCAGAACCTGAGCTGGCTGTTACCTCCTTAGCGATATAGCCAAGATAGGTAATAACTAAAATTGAACCGCTATTTACGTTTCTAATTTTGAACCTCCCATCTTCATCACTTATTGTCCCTTGTTTCTCTCCTTTTACTTTTACTGTAGCTCCTGGAATAGGCTTGCCGTCTTCACCAACAATCCTACCTGAAATATCCATGGCTATTTCAGTAACAGAAAGCGGAGACCAGCCAGAGCTGAGCTTTTTTTTAACAATGATGGAATTACTCTTTATAGCGAAAGTGAGCTGCTGATTTTCGAATATTTTATTTAATGCAGTTAAGAAATCTTCATTTCTAATCTGGATGCTCACTGTCTTAGCATCTTTTAGCATACTCTCGGTTACTAAGAAATCATAACCAGTTTGCAATCGGATCTTTTCGAAGATTCTGGTCAGAGGAGCATTTTTTTCATGCAGCGATATTTTTTGTGCAAAAGTGCTCGCACTCAATTGTAAAATCGCTGTGGTTAATAATAAAATGGTCAGTTTCATAACCAATAACAGTTTAGTTACGCATCTAGGTAGAGTGCATAGGTTTGGTTCCCAAATTTTGTACATTTGTTTAGTTTGGTTTAAGCGTTAGCCTGTTCATTGTCGAAGATGCCCGGCATTACGCAGTTAAAGATTAATTGTTAAATTATTCAGATATTCCAGACATGGCCAGGACTTCGATTCGCGTCGGTTCCTGGCTTTTTTGGATTATTGAAAGATAGTAAGCATTACTTCATAACAGTAATCCTCCTTCCTTCAATTTTAAAGTGAACCGCATCAGTAATTTCCAGGATTTCCAGTATCTGGTTTATATTTTTTGTCATAGAAATGGTCCCGCTGAATTTTTCCTGAGATATTGGTCCTTTAAACTCAACGTTCACATCGTACCATCTTGATACTTTTTTCATGATAGTTTCAATATCTTCCTTATGAAATTTAAAATAACCGTTTTTCCAGGCCATAACTTCTTCTATATCCGCTTCGGAGATAGAGATGATTTCGTTTTTTTCAATTCTGGCTTGTTGGCCGGGTTTAAGTATGGATTGGTTTTTTAGATTGGATACCCTTACACTACCTTCAAGTAATGTAGTTTCCCAATTGTTGTCATCTTTATAACTATTTACGTTAAAGTGAGTGCCCAGGACCTCAATGACTTGGCTGCCACTTATTACCCTGAAAGGCATTTTTTTATTAGATGATACTTCAAAATATGCTTCTCCACTTAGCTCTACTTTTCGTTCCTTACCTTTAAAGTCTACCGGGTATTTTAAGGTCGAAGCCGAATTTAACCAAACTACGGTTCCGTCGGGCAGACTGATTTGGTATTTTCCCCCTTTTGGAGTTTCTATCATATTAAATTTGTTCGCATTTAATTTAACTGAGGAATTTGTAATATTATATTCTAGTCGTCCATTTGCTGTTTTAGTAATTCGTACTGCCCCTTGATTGGCTATTTTGCCTGTATCAGTATCATCCAAAGTAACCTTCGTGCCATCAGCCAATGTAAGCATAGCTCTGTTTCCCCCAGGAACGATAGTCTGTTTGATGAGTTTGGTCGTTTGCTGAGGTAGTTCATTTTTATGATAAATAAAGAAGAAACTTGCTGAAAAGAGAATTAGGACAGTTGCCGCAATTGAAAGCCACTTTATGTATGGCCGATCTGAAGAATCTTTAAATACTCTTCTCGATGGCTTTTCTGAATTGTAAATCGCCTGAAGTATGGCATCTTTTTTTTGGGGATCAATATCTGAAAGTTCTTTGGGCATCTCATATGCTTTAAAGAGCAGTTCCTTAGCCAAAGTTTCATGCTCAGGTAAGGCTATCAATTGAGCCATTTCTCTGAGTTCTTCAGCAGTGGCTTTTTTATCTATGGAAAGGGCTATTAAATATTCTAATCTCGGTACATTCATACAAAAAACAGCTTCTAAAGATGCAGACAAGCGGAATCTTATTGGCGTAAAACAGTTAGACAATAATAAGGCGTGTTTGGGGGGGGAGGTTTAAAAATATTTTGCAGAGAAGTATAAAACAATAATTAATGGAAGGTCTTTTAACCGAACCATACAAAAGGCACGTATGCTTTTCATGGCTTGATCCAGATTCCATTTTATAGTTTCGGCTGAAACATTTAACGCTGATGCCGCTTCTTCACGTTTCATGCCTTGTTCCTTGATCAATTTATAGGTGAGTTTTTGTTTTGGAGACAGTCGTTCAATAGCCTGGTTTAGTATTTTGTTAAATTCGTTTTCTTCCGCCAGATAGTCGGTTTCCCTGTAATAAATGGATATAGACTCTCTTGTAATATTTAAGAGTTTTTTTCTTTCACTTTGAGCATGTTTAATAGAATTAAAGGTCAGATTTTTTGCTATAGTGTACAGCCATCCACCAAAATTATCCAGATAAGGAAGTGTGGTTCTGTTCACCCAGACTTTTAAAAAAGTATCTTGAAGAATTTCCTCTGCTACCCATTCATCTCCGGTAATTCTTAATGCGGTGGTATAAATGTTTGGTCTATATCTGTTAAATAACAAACTAAATGAGTGTTCATCTCCCTCCGCTACTTTCGTAAGCAAAGACAACTCATTTTTTGTATCCGTCACCTTCATTTCAATAACTTATTTGGTTGTGTTTTGTTGGGCTATGGTGCTCTGAACAAATCTGTATATAATTTTATGAAAAACCTTGCAATTAGAAAAATAAAAAAAGTGGAAAGACTTCTGTCTAGTTGGTAACTGAATAGTTGTTATGCCAGGAAGTTTATATTAAGTGTTATTGAAAAATCTAGCAGCCTATCACCATGATGGTCATCATGGTGATAGGCTGCTAGATTATGTTTGGTATAAGGTGTTCTTTGCATAGTATAAGTTTGTTAATCATCTGGGCTTATGGTTAGTTGGGCTTTTAGTAGGGGCAAAACCCAAGTAAGGCGCAGTTAAGTATAAGTTAATTTCCAGCTGAACATTGGTATGAACAATTTTTCTCTTTAATAGGGGGTTTTAAACGGCTATATCAATGCTGTTTGTTTTCGATTTCGTTTCCACTATGTAGTATATATATACTACGCGATAATCCTGAGCTCGCTATACACCCGGAAAATAGTAGTCCGGGCCTCTTAAGCCGGATGTAAGCTGCTTTCTGATTTCAGCCCGCGTCACCGATGCTGAGTTTCTATAGTTGATATTAACTGCCTGCTGGTTCTTCATGTATTCTCCAGACATGCTTGACCCTAAGCCGACAGACGGGTACCTTTTTGTGAAGGATGTGTGCAGAACATGTGAACCATGTGAGAAAGTTGGCCTGAAAACAAGAGGTCGGTATGGTCTTTTCCGGCGGAAGTTGAGTCATCGTGTCGTGGCATTGTGGCCTGGTATGCATTGGCAGATCATTCGGACCTCAGTGGTGCCTGAGGCCTACCTCGTATGTGTTTACACCTATGAGGTACCTATGATGTACCTAGAAGGTACCTGGAATCTACCTGCTTGTTCCAAACCGTACCCAGACAGGATCGGGCCGCTGACCAGGGGGTGCTGG
>NZ_JAVTSF010000004.1:0-617575 GCF_032678475.1 Pedobacter nyackensis | reverse complement strand
ATTACGCCAATAGCTCAGACTCCTGCTTTGAGTTTAACCAAAACTGCAGTAGCTGGGCCATATAATAAAGTTGGTGATGTGATCACATATAATTTAGTGGTTAAAAATACGGGCAACGTAACCGTAACAGCGATTGCCATTACTGATGCCAACGCTGATGCGGGTAGTATCTTGCCTGCGAGCATTGCCAGTCTTGCACCAAACGCAACGGCTAACGTTACTGCAAAACATACGGTAACACAAGCTGATTTGGATAGGGGTTATGTGACGAATATCGCCAGCGCTGATGGCAAGGATTCAAAAGGAGGAGATGTTGGAGCAAAATCTACAGACCCTACGCCAATCCCTGGCGCACCTGTAGTTCCGGGTTGTACCGATTGTACAGTTACACCAATAGCTCAGACTCCTGCTTTGAGTTTAACCAAAACTGCAGTAGCTGGACCATATAATAAAGTTGGTGATGTGATCACATATAATTTAGTGGTTAAAAACACGGGCAACGTAACCGTAACAGCGATTGCCATTACTGATGCGAATGCTGATGCAGGGAGTATCTTGCCAACGAGCATTGCCAGTCTTGCACCAAACGCAACGGCTAACGTTACTGCTAAACATACAGTAACACAAGCTGATCTGGATAGGGGTTATGTGACGAATATCGCCAGCGCTGATGGCAAGGATTCAAAAGGAGGAGATGTTGGAGCAAAATCTACAGACCCTACGCCAATTCCAGGTACACCGGTAGTTCCGGGTTGTACCGATTGTACAGTTACACCAATAGCTCAGACTCCTGCTTTGAGTTTAACCAAAACTGCAGTAGCTGGACCATATAATAAGGTTGGTGATGTGATCACATATAATTTAGTGGTTAAAAACACTGGAAATGTAACAGTTACCTCAATTACAATTACAGATGCAAATGCTGATGCTGGTAGCATTAGTCCTGCATTGATTGCTAGCCTTGCCCCAAATGTTACAGCAAATATTACGGCTAAACATACCGTAACGCAGGCTGACTTAGATAAGGGGTATGTAACCAATATTGCGAATGCAGATGGTAAAGATCCAAAAGGAGGCAATGTACATGCCGAATCAACTGATCCATCACCTACACCTGGTGCACCAGTGGATCCAACTTGTACAACATGTACCATCACACCAGTAGAACAAAAAGGTGCAGTAGCTTTAGTGAAAACGGTAACTAATGCCGGAACAGGTGAAAATGGAGCCTTTGTATTGGGCAACCAGATTGAATATACCTTTACCGTGACCAATACAGGAAATGTGAGTCTGAAAGATCTGGTATTAAGTGATCCATTGTTAAACAAACTGAGCATTACAATACCTGGAGTAATTCTTCCTGGTAAATCGGTAAGTCACGTTGAGAAATATACCATTACCGCGGCAGATGTAGTAGCTGGTAAGGTCAACAATCAGGCGGTCATCAAAGCCACTGATCCTAAAGGCGGAAATGTAACAGATCAGTCAGGTACGGATACCAATAATGATAATCCTACAGTCATCACCATTGCTAAACCACCAGTTGTAAAAGACGATACCAAGGAAACACAGCAGAATAAGCTAGTGGTAATTGATGTACAGAGAAATGATGAACCTGGTAGCAGTGCGATTGTTCCTGGCAGTACAACTATCATTACACAACCTAAAAATGGAACGGTTAAAGTCAATACAGATGGTACGGTAACCTACACACCAAATCAGGGGTATACCGGAACGGATGAGTTTACCTATACGGTAACGGATAAAAATGGTCAGATTTCCAATCCGGCTAAAGTTACATTAACTGTTGTGCCGACCAAGCCGGTAGCTATTGATGATACCGCAGAAACTCAATGGAATACGGAAGTTAAAATTCCGGTATTGGGTAATGATAAAACTGACGATGCTGCATTTGATAAAGGCACAGTTGAAATCACAGCGCAACCTAAACATGGTACCATAAAAGTTAATCTTGATGGAACGGTTACTTATTTGCCGAACAGCGGATATACTGGACCAGATACTTTTAACTATCGTGTTAAGGACGAGTATGGTAACTGGACAGATGTGGCGGCAGTTAAGATCAATGTTAAAGGCTTCTTTATTCCAAACGTAATCACTCCAAATGGAGATGGTAAAAATGACACCTTCGTCATTGTAGGATTAGAAAACTTTGGAAACTGTGACATAACCATCTTTAACCGTTGGGGTAATGAAGTTTACCGAAATAACAATTATAAAAACACCTGGACTGGTGAGGGACTGAATGCAGGAACTTATTACTACCTGATCAGGTTGAACAATAATGGTAAACAGGAAGTGTATAAAGGTTGGGTGTTATTAAAAAAATAATTGATAAGGCCGGTGAAAGCCGGCCATATACAAACAGATTATGAACAAACATATCATAAAAAAAGTCATACTGGGGTTGGGACTAACTGTTGCAGGCCTGATGCCAGCGAAGGCGCAGCAAAATATTCAGTTCTCTCAATACATCTTTAATTCTTTAAGTGTGAATCCTGCTTATGCGGGGTACAAAGAAGAATGGTTTGCACAATTGGCTCTGAGGAGCCAGTGGACCGGTCTTAGCGGTGCACCGAGAACCGGGCAATTGTCTATTGATGGCGTAGCTGATGCCAATAAGAATGTAGGCCTGGGTTTGCAAATTACAGACGATAGGTTAGGACCGCAGTCGGCTACTTCGATTTATGCAAATTATGCTTATCGTTTAAGACTTAACGATGAGGATACACAAAGATTAAGTTTTGGTGTAGGAGCGGGTATTACCCAATATGGACTGGATGGCAATAAATTAAGACCTGTTGATTTTGACGATCCGGATCTGCCGGTTGGTAAAATTAGTAGCACCATTCCAGATGTTCGTTTTGGGGTTTACTATTACAATCCAAGCTTTTACATTGGTGCTTCAGCAATGGACTTGCTCTCCGGAGATAAATCAAACAGCATCTTCAACTGGGATAAAAATAATGTGGAGAACCTAAAACGTAAACGCCATTATTATCTGATCGCAGGTACAATATTTAATTTATCTGAGGATACGAAGCTTCGTCCAAGTCTATTGTACAAAGAAGATCTAAAAGGTCCTTCAAGTTTAGACATCAGTGGCATGTTAATCTTTGCTGAGAAGTTCTGGATCGGTGGATCGTATAGAACGGGAGCCAACCTTTGGAAAAAAGATTATACTAAAGGCCAGCAATTGAGCAGTCTCAATTCCATTTCTGCAATTACGCAGTTTTATGTAAGCGATACATTCAGAATCGGATATTCTTACGATCACATCCTGAGCAAGCTGAGTAGCATACAAAATGGTACCCATGAAATTACAATTGGGGTAACATTCCCTGGAAAGAGCAAGCGTTTACTTAGTCCAAGATTCTTTTAGGATCAATAATCGATATATCGTTTAAACTGATGAACATGATGAATAAAAAATATACCAGATACATTTTCCTTTTAGGCCTGGGATGTGCTTTTCATGCAGCTTCTGCACAAGAACAACCAAGCTTAAAGCGAAGGGCAGATCAATTGTATACACAATATAAATATGCTGATGCAGCTTCAATTTATCTGAAGTTGGTCGATACCAAAAAACCAAAATTAACTGATCTTGAACGTTTGGCAGATTGCTATCAGAAAATGAATGACTACGAGGCTGCCGAGAACTGGTACGCCAGGGTAATCCAGGATCCGGAAAGTAAAGCCGAAAACCTGATCAGCTATGGAGCGATACTTAAGTCTAATTCCCGCTATGCAGAAGCAAAAAAAATATTGCAGACTTATGCCAGTAAAAGCGGTGATACCAAAAGGGTAGGTAATGAAATCGCCGGATGTGATTCTGCTTTGGTATGGATGGCTAAACCGACCGCGCATAAAATCAAAAACGAAGCTCAGGTCAATACTGCTTTTGCGGAATTTGGGGTGTTTCCAATGGGTAATAAAATCTTGTACACTGCCGAACCGGATCAGGGTTTCCTGAATCAAAAAGATGGGCGTACAGGTAATCCTTTTTTAAGAGTCTATACTGCTGATCGCTCTGCGGACAATAGCTTAAGTGCAAAATTGATTGACAAGTCATCGTACAATGATGAGAATTATCACGTAGGACCGATCATTAGCAATCAAAAAGGAAATGTATTATTTGTGACACGTACTTATCCGGGTCAGTCCGGAGAAATTAGTAAAGAGAACAAAACGAAATTCAGAACCAATAACCTGGAACTGTATATCTATACTGCAAACAATGGCAAGTATGAAGCTGTGCCTTTTCCTTATAATGAGGTGAAGAAGTATTCTGTTGGTCACGCTGCATTAAGCCAGGATGAAAAAACACTTTATTTTGTGTCTGATATGCCTGGTGGTTTAGGTAACACAGATATCTGGTATTGTGAATTGCAAAATGATGGCAGCTGGGGAAAACCTCAAAATGCCGGACCTGCAATCAATACCAGTCAGGACGAAATGTTCCCGAACATAGGGACAGATGGTACTTTGTATTATTCAAGTAATGGATTACCAGGAATGGGTGGATTAGATATCTTTAGTGTAAAAGGTGCAAAAAATAGCTGGTCTAAACCCCTTAACCTGAGATATCCGGTTAATTCTGCTGGTGATGATTTTGCTTTCATTACCAATAGTGCAAATGAAGGTGCAGTGATGGGGTATCTTTCTTCTAACCGCAGAGGTGGTGTAGGAAATGACGATATCTATAGTTTCAGTAACATCAAACCTAAAATGATCCTGGCTTTAAAAGGCCTTACCCTGAATAAAAAAACAGGTGAAACAATAGCCGCGGCTACGGTAACCTTATATGCCAATGGACGTCAGATTGTAGCCAAACAAAGTAGTAGTGCAGATGGTACTTTCTTTTTTGAACTGGCAAAAGAAACTGATTATACCGTGCTTGGTCGGAAAGATAAGTTTTATAGCGATTCGGCAATGGTAACAACCAAAGGCCTGACGAAATCTGATACCTTAAGTGTAACCCTGCGCTTAGAGCCCTTGTTTGAAATTGGTAAAACAATTGCCATTCGAAACATTCATTATGATTTTGATAAGGATAATATCCGTAAGGATGCAGCTAAAATTCTGGACGAACTGGTACGTACCATGCGCGACAATCCTACACTTGAAATTGAACTGGGTTCGCATACCGACAGTCGCGGGATAGATATTTATAACCTTGACCTATCTCAACGTCGTGCACGTTCTGTAGTCAATTATCTGGTTAGCCGTGGTATTTCCAGAAGCCGCTTAACAGCTAAAGGATATGGGGAAACACAATTGTTAAACCGTTGTGCAAATGGAGTGAAATGTTCTGTGGCAGAGCACCAGGCCAACAGACGTACTGAGTTTAAGATTTTAAAAATGTAACAAAAAGATCAGTCATGTTTGATGCAAGTTGGATAACCGGAGATGTTGAAAGAATTTAACCGGCACAGCTTAATAGAAAAGTCGATTTGAAATTTAATGTTTTATTATAAAGTGCATTTGATTATAAAAAATGCTGAGATTGTACATGTTACTCCGGTTTCAGCGACACATCATTTAGAGGTTGGTATTGACGGGATCGAAGTTGAAGATATATTAATCAATATTGATATTGTTACTGCTATTAAATATTATGGTATGACGGAGCTATTGGACACAATAGGAGAAGAACATTTGAGATCACATCTGGAATGTCTTTAATGGGCCACAGACTTTTTATTTCGGTTCCAAAGCAGGATATCCTATGCATAGGGAAAAATTAATTAAACAGTTGGAAGAAGCCATTAATGAATAATAATAAAAGAGAGAATTTCAGTAATGAGATTTTCTCCTTTATTATTGTCCTGTAGCATATTTTAACATGTCTGTCTAAGAAGTTTAAGGTTCAATTTATATCGTTTTCTGGATTTTCTGTACAGTACCTTAAAGAATACCTATATTTTACTTATTATTGAAATTCTTATTTTAAATTTAAAGCGCTAATAGTAAATAATGGATATGAAGGCACAGATCGGCGAACATAATATTGAATTGCTTTTTCGCAGATATTTTCGCCATTTATGTCTGGTTGCTATGAATTATATACATGATAAGGATCTTGCTGAAGATCTGGTACAGGATTTTTTTATCAAGTACTGGGAACAGCACGTAGACCGTCCTGATCCTGATAACTTTAAACATTATGCGACAAAGGCAGTTAAAAATATCAGCATAGACTTCATAAGAAAAAGAGCGGTGCAGCTAAAGCGGGAGATGGGATTGCCAGGATTGGCCGAAGCTTTTGATCCGCAACAGGAGCAGTATGATCTTGACCAACGGCACACACGCCTGGTACGTATTTTTGAACTGATAGATAACCTGCCGGAAGGACAAAAGCAAATTCTTAAGCTCCACGCCGTGGAAAAGCTGACTTATGCGCAGATTGCAGAAAAACAAGGGATCTCCATTAACACAGTTCGTACCCAGCTTACCCGGGCATACAGCACGTTACGTAAATCAGCAGCCGGTGTAATTTTTCTCTCGTTTATAAAATATTTGTAGTTGATTTATAGTTGGTTAGGTTTTTTCTTAAAGATAACTTAACTTTCTTGTCACATACTCTGGCGCTTTTTACGACATATCATTAAAAGAGGGATAGCTATTGTTATGTCGAAAGATCAAAATTGGGAAAAGTTACTGGACCATCTGGAGTCTGAACAGCAAAAAGGAAATATTTTAACCAGCGAAGAGAAACAAAATCTTGAGGAATTGAGAATGCTGATGAGCGAAACTTCGGATGCATTTCAGTTATATCAGTCTTTTGATGTGGATCAGAAATGGAATAAACTTAGAGCCGAAGGTGTTTCAAGGGGACTTGCCCACGCTGAACCGGTAGTTAAACAAAAAACCTTCAGGTTACAGGCCAGGTTTGCAATTGCCGCGGCAATTGCTACGGTGCTGGTATTTGCCGGACTTTTCTACTATAATTTCGATGTCCGCAGGGCGCTGTTAACAGAAATTGCTTATAAAAATGATGTTGCCCCGGGTAAAACCGGTGCAACACTCACGCTTGCCAATGGAAAAAAAATCCGCCTGGACCAGGCGCTTAATGGTGAGCTGGCCAAAGAAGCGGGGGTGGTCATCTCAAAATCTGCCGATGGACAGCTGATTTATGAAGTGAAGGGTTCAGCAGCTGATCCCGGCAGAATGAATACCTTAACTACTGCAAAAGGGGAAAGCTACCAGTTGCGCTTGCCGGACGGATCGCTGGTATGGTTAAATGCGGCTTCGAGCCTCACTTACGCTGCTGATCTGAATAGTGGTGGTAAACGTAAGGTGGAATTAGATGGTGAGGCGTATTTCGAAATTGCAAAAGATAAAGCACATCCTTTTGTGGTAGAGAGCAGGAAACAGGAAGTAGAAGTGCTGGGCACGCATTTTAATGTGAATGCTTATGCAGATGAACCGGTGGTGGCTACGACCTTACTGGAAGGTGCGGTAAAAGTGACGGGGAAAGGGTTGGATCAAACGATCAGACCGGGAGAGCAGGCCATTAACAATGGCAGTGCCATTCAGGTAATGGATGTGGATGTGGAAACGGTTGTAGATTGGAAATCAGGCGGGTTTATTTTAGATAGGGTTGACTTCCGGACGGTAATGAGAAAAATTGCCAGATGGTATAATGTTGAAGTGGTGTATGATCCCACTGTGCCTTACGACATGATTTCCGGCGGCTACATTTCGAGATCAATGCAGCTCTCATCGGTACTTAAATTAATAGAGAAATCGGGACAGGTACGTTTCAGGATTGAAGGACGGACTGTTCACGTATCTGAATAAGGAATAACTAACTAATTATGGACCACTAAATCAACAGGATGATCGAATATCTACGACAGAAAAATTAAGATAATAAAAAAACCAGAAGTGCTAACGACACCTCTGGTTCAATTCGGCGCAATCAATAAATAATCAACTGTAAACCGCAGTAAGCCCTCAGTTTTCGAAGACAATGGCGAACTGCTTAACCGAAATTAAACAAATGTATAAAAATTATACCGGGAAACAGGGTATAGTAAGACTATGCCATAAAATCATGCTAATTATGCGAGTAACCACCATAATATTGATAGCATCGTTAATGCAGGTGAGTGCTGCATCTTTTGGTCAGCGCATTACGATAAATAAGCGTAGCATCAATCTGGAAGCTGTGCTGAAAGAAGTGAGAAAACAAAGCGGCTATGCCTACTATTATGACGGAAAAATCCTGTCAAAAAATCAGCAAGTCAACGTTGCTTTAACCAACGCAACCGTAGAGGAGGCTTTGAAGAGCATTTTTAAAGGGCTTCCACTGTCTTATGAAATTGAAGACAAAACGGTAATCATCAGAAGAAAGGAACCTTCTTTTTTAGACGAAGTGATTGCCCGATTTCAAAACATGGATGTCCGCGGCCGGGTGCTGGGTGAGAATGGCCAGCCCATGGCAGGAGTGAATGTTAAAGTAAAAGACACCAGAAATGCTACTACAACTAATGGGGAAGGTACGTTTAGCCTTTCGGTACCGGAGAACGCAATTTTAGTTTTTTCTTATACAGGTTATGTTACCCAGGAATTGTCGGCAAGGAACAATATGACGGTAACCATGCAGCAGAGCCAGAATAAGCTGGAAGAAACAGTGGTTATAGGTTATGGAAGCAGTAGAAAGAAAGACCTGACCGGTTCTGTTGCTACGGTAAGTGTAAAAGATGTGCAGGACCTGCCTTTTGCCACAGTTGACAATGCTTTGGCCGGTAAAGCTGCGGGTGTGCAGGTAACTAAAGCTGATGGAAGCCCTGGTGGGGCAGTGAAGATCAGGATCCGTGGTTCCAGTTCACTATTGGGCGGTAACGATCCTTTGTATATCATTGATGGAGTACCGGTTCAGGTGCGTAGTAGTTTTATCGATCCGGGTTTTGATGTAAGTACACCAGTGGGTAACGATGTCAACAATGTTGGTGGGTTGAGTGCAGGCCTTTCTTCTTCTTTTGTAAACGGACTGAACAGTATTGGCGGACTGAATATCAATGACATTGAATCGATCAGTATTCTTAAGGATGCTTCATCAACGGCTATTTACGGCTCTAAAGCAGCCAATGGGGTAGTGATCATTACCACCAAAAGTGGTAAAAAGGACATGAAACCCCAGATTACGGCGAATTACTACACTACAGCAACCAATGCCATTACACCGAAATTGCTTACTGGCGACCAGTACAGGATGCTCATCAGTGAAGCTGCAAAAAATGATTTTGACGAACATACCATTGCAGACGACTATATGCCGGGAGATGTAGAGACCATTGTGAAAAACCCTTCTGCATTTTTCGGAAAGGCGAATACCAATTGGATTGACGAAGTGACCCGGAATACCATTTCACACAATGCGGATCTGTCTGTGCAGGGGGGTGGTGCTTTTTCTAAATACTTCAGCTCTATCTCTTATAACAATACCCCCGGAGTAGTTAAAGCTACCGATTATCAAAGGGTAACCGGTAAATTGAACCTGGAAAATGAGATTGGCAAGCGCTTTAAGTTTGTAACGAACATACTGCTGGGTTATACCAATCAGCAAATGGGAGATGGGGCTTACGGACAGGCATTAAGGGCCCGCCCTGATTTTGCACCCTATGATGAAAAAGGAGTTCCTACAGATTTCTCAACGGTAGGGTACTCCTATCAGGGATTTCAGAATCCTGTAGCGCTGTTGCAGGCCACCAACAATGCAAAAACCTTTGGTCTGATGGGTTCGGCTTCTGGTCTGTACGATATTACAAATGCGCTTAAGTTTAAAAGTACGGTCTCATTAAACATGCAGACCTATAATCAGCGCAACTATATGCCCAGCTTTTTAAATATCGGTAGTTTTTATGGAAATGTGGCTAACAACGGTGGGATTGGTAGTAACTCAAACAGCAGGTTAACCAACTGGTTTTTAGAAAATACGCTGACCTATAACAAAACCTTTAACGATATCCACGAACTGACTGTGCTGGGCGGTACTTCTTATGAGACGATCAAGAATAGTTTTTTCAGCGCAACGGCTACGGGCTATCCGGATGATAAAGTGCTGAATAACCTCTCGTCGGCTACTACACCATTAATTACCAGGGGGGACGACCCGCGTAAACCGCAAAGTTACCTCTTGTCTTTTTACCTGAGGGCAAATTATTCCCTGATGGATAAATACCTGTTTACCTTTACAGGCAGAGCCGATGGTTCTTCAAAATTTGGACCGAACAACAAATTTGGTTACTTCCCTTCTGGTGCAGTGGCCTGGAGGATTTCGCAGGAAAATTTCCTTAAGGATATAAAATGGATTGACGACATTAAGTTCAGGGGCAGTTATGGATTAACCGGTACCCAGAACATTGGCGATCAGATGTACCGTACGCTGTATAGTCCGTTCTCTTATGCAGGAAGCAACGCGCTGGTACCTACACAGCTGGGGAATGAAGGGATCAAATGGGAGAGTACAAAAGAAGCTGATGCCGGACTGGACGTTTCCTTGTTTGATAACCGTTTGCAGGCTACAGTAGATTATTACAACAAAAAAACCGAGGGGGTTTTACTGGCTTTACCAATTGCCTCCAGCAGTTCTTATTCCTCGCTACTGAGAAATACGGCAGATATTAAAAATACCGGCCTGGAAATTTCTTTACAGGGCGATATCATACGTACCAAAAACTTCAGATGGAATGCTTCCCTGAATGTGACCTGGAACAAGTCGCTGGTGACTAAACTGAGTGCCAATGCCAACCTGCAACAGATTGGAAGCATGACCGGCCTGGAAACAGGTAACAGCACTACGCTGATTGAAGGCAAACCACTTGGCCTGATTACCGGATACAAAGCTACAGGCATCATCAGAACCCAGGAGCAGCTGGATGCCTACAAAAAAGAGCTTGGCTTTATCGGAATGCTTTTTTACCCTTATATCAACATTGGTGATCTGATGTATGAACTGGATTACGATGAGTACAAAGAGTTTGAAAGTGCTTCTCCAAAAGGCAAAGAGATCATAGGCCAGGCAGCACCAAAGTATTATGGTGGCTTTACCCAGGGTTTTGGTTATAAAAACCTGGATCTGCAATTTTATTTTACCTTTTCGCAGGGGGGAAGCCTGGTATGGGGCGATGATATTGGCAGTATGCAATTCAGCGGATCTGCTAATGCCAATGCAATCATGTTAAACAGATATCATCCGGGCAATACAACAACAGAACGTCCACGTTTATTGTATGGTGATGGTTTCACACCGATATCTAATATGAATGTTTACAGTTCCTCGTATATCAAGTTAAGAACGGTTTCCCTAAACTACAGGCTGGGTAAATCGAAATGGATGGAAAGGGCCGGACTATTGAATGCTTCCGTATTTGCCTCGGCAACTAACCTGTTTACCATTACCAAATATCCGGGAAATGATCCTGAAACCACCAACGATACGTATAGCGTAAGGGGCGGATATTTTGATGTGAGTAACTACCCAACGGTAAGATCGTTCTCATTAGGATTTAAACTAGGTTTTTAACATTCAATTTAATTTTATTCAGATGAAATCTTCATATAAAAAATGGTTAATGCTTGTTTTACCAGCCTGTGTGTTAATGGGCTGTAAAAAAGAGCTGAACGTACTCCCTACTGATCGTCAGGTAGACGGAAATGTGATCATTGATGCGAAAAGTGCGGCTACCGTACTGAACGGTGTTTATTATCGTTTTGCAAATGCATCGACAGACAATAACGGAATCCCTTCCTTGAAATGGATGGGTGTTTTCGAAACTACTCCATCGATATTGAGTGGCTTACTGGTGAACAAAAACAGGGACGGCCTGAACGATTTTACCATAGACAGAACTGGTACGGCAACGGCGACAAAATGGTCCTATGGTTACAGCCTGGTAAATGCGGCCAATGGTTTTTTGAAAAACCTTGCACCTGCTACCAATATTGTAGATGATATAAAGAAGCAGATGAACGCCGAGGGCAGGTTTTTAAGGGCCTTCGGTAATGCCGACCTGCTTTTTCATTATGGACAGTATCGCGATATCAACAGCAAATACGGAATCATCCTGAGGACTGAATTTGTAAATTCTGATAATATTGAACAGCCCCGTTCGAGTGTTAAGGAAAGTTATGATGCCATTATTGCTGATCTGGATGCTGCGATTGCTGGTTTACCCTTGCGAAATACCCAGTTGTATTATGCAAATGTATGGGTGGCCAAATTGCTGAAAGCACGTGTGTTGATGAACAGGGGCCAGGGTACGGATTATGCAACGGTAATCAGCCTTACGGACGATATTATTAAAAACAGCAAATTTAAATTGGAAGGGTTGACAAAGGATATATTCTGGGTAAAGGGCTTTCAAAGCGAAGAGGTGATGATGAGTGCACAACCTTTTCCTAACGAGAACGATAAATACAGGCAGTACCAGTTTTACATGCAATATATAGGTACACCGAAGCTGACCAAACTGATGACCAATGATCCGAGGCTGGACTGGACTTATAAACCGGTTACCGTAAGAGGGGTAACTTCGAATATGTTTACCAAGTATTATTCAGGAAATGCCAGTGTGATCAGTTTTACGCCATTATCGGTTAACGCTTATCCTTTCCGTTTAACGGAAGCTTATCTGCTGCAGGCCGAAGCTATTGCATTATCGGGAGGAAACCTTGCACCTGCCAAAACCCAGCTGAAAGAAGTAATGACGCATGCTGGCTTTACTGAATTTGGTACGGTTGACGGGACAAACAGCGGGGAAGCTTTCCAGGTGCTGGTAGTTCAGGAAACGATGAAAAACTTTGTGGGTGAGAATGGGCTGGACTGGCTGGCTTTACGCAGGCTGCCACTCCTGACGATCCAGCTACCGGATTTCAGACCGGAGATTAAATCGGCAACTTCTTTGTTATTGCCGCTTCCTGCCTCTGAACTGGATGCGAATATTAAAGCGGAACAGAATCCCGGATACGCAAGAAATTAAGTAAAGTATGAAAAAACTATGGTTATACAGCCTGGCAGCATTTTTAAGCCTGCCAGGCTTTGCACAGAAAAATTTTAGTATTAAAGGTAAGATTGCAGGGAAGAAGACAGGTTATATATATCTGTTTTATCCGGTGGGCAGCGAGAATTATAAAACAGACAGTGCGGCTGTCCGCAACGGCGAGTTTTTATTTAAGGGTAAACTGACAGAACCGGTACTCGGTTACCTTACTGCCTCGAAAAACATTAGAAATGATGATGATCCGAACGCAGGACAGATTTTTATAGGACCCGGTGACATGAGCCTTTCGCTTACCTACGGGGCTTTTAAAAAAAATGTATTGAAAGGATCGCCCAGTAATGATGAATTCGCTGCTTTGAACAAGGAAAAAGAGCCTATTCGCAAAGAGATGGAGCCGCTTTCCAAAGCTTACAGAATTGAAAAGAACCGGGAAAAGGCAGCAGCTATAAAAGAGCAGTTTGAACCTTTTAATAAAAGGATGGATCAAATAGACAAGGCTTTCATCAGCACACATCCGGATTCTTATATCTCCGCTTATCTGATGCGTTATAAAATGAGTTCAATGGGGATTGCAGAAGCTAAAGCAGTTTACCATACCTGGACGGAAAAAATAAAGAACAGCACATTTGGTAAAGAGGTACACAAAGAAATTCTGGAACTGGAGAACGGATCGCCCGGAAGTCAGGCAATGGTTTTTTCGGCAACCGACATTAACGGGCAAAAACTGAGCCTGGCCGATTTTAAAGGCAAGCAATATGTACTGGTGGACTTTTGGGCGAGCTGGTGTGTGCCCTGCCGTAAAAGTAACCCGCATTTGCTTGCTCTTTACAGTAAATACAAGGATAAGGGACTGGAAATAGTGGGGGTTTCTGATGATGACGGTAATCCTGCAGCCTGGAAAAAGGCTGTTGAAAAAGACCAGATCGGTGTATGGAGACATGTTTTAAGAGGATTGAAGATGTCGGACAAAGGTTATGATACCACTAACGACATCAGCAAAGGTTATGGTATTCATAGCTTGCCTACCAAGATCCTGATAGATAAGGAAGGGACTATTATTGGCCGTTATGGTGGTGGCGGAGAGGATGATCAGGCGATGGATAAAAAAATCGCAGAAGTGTTTAAAAATTAATGAATTAGTTAAAACTTATTATCCTTTTGCTATTCCCTCCTGATGAAAAAGTAATGCTAATAGGATGTACTAATAAATTTCACAAATGATCGGATAAATTCTTCAAAATAATGATTTGTACCATGGGTAGTTTTGCAGTGTAAATAATCATAAAAATATGAACGGATTAAAAAAAATAACCATGGTGCTTTTAGTCATCATTGGAAGTACACTTACCTTTAGCTGTAGTAAAGACGATGAGAAAGTAGAGGAGCCTAAATTAACCCCAAGTCAAATTTTGTCCAGTATCTCCTGGGAGACAACCAATGCAAAAGACAATCAAGGTAATGATGTGGTATTAACAAATTTAAATGTTTCCAATTTTGTAGGGTTTGCTTACTTCAAAACGAATGGAACCTTTACAATGTACAACCTGGACAATTCGCCAAAAATGCATGGCGACTGGTCAGTTTCAGCTGATGGTAAGAAGCGGACAATTGTAGCGAAGAATGATGCAGGTGTAGTGCTATTTACAAGAGTGGTGGATATTACGGTATTGACAAAAGAGGAGTTTACCTACAGGATTTATCCAAATAATAATGATAAGACGATTTATTTCGACATTATCCATACACCCACAACGCACAAAGAACCTCAGAAATAGTATAACCCCTGAGTTTTTATTAATGTGTTAGGTGCCAGAAAAACAGAATGTTTTTCTGGCATTAGTATTAAATTACTGTATTAACATGGCATTATACAATAAAAATGAGCATTTTCCGGTTTTGGGCCTCCAGGAATTCAGTAAGGGAGCATTTGCCGGAAAGGGAGATTTGTTGTTTAATGAGTTGCATGGTGAAAGACATATAGATAAACCTCATCAGCATGACTTTTTTATTATTGTACTTTTTGATCAGGCAAAGGGCATTCACAATATTGATTTCATAAATTATAACATAGGCAATCATGAAGTGCATTTGTTGTTCCCGGGGCAGGTGCATAAATGGAATATTGGTCCTGGAACAACAGGTTATCAACTGATGATCAGCCGTGATTTTTTTGAGATATTTTCTCCAAGTTTCAGATTTTCCTTTGCCAGTTATCAAAGCCATCCGGTTATCCAGCTATCTGAAAATTCTTTCAAGCTTCTTCATTATGAATTTGATGCGATTAAAAATGAGCTGGAATGTGAAGATTCACTTCAGGAATTGATAAGCTCACGTACGGCCATCATTGCTTCAATTGTGAGTAAGGAAGCAGAGAAAATATTCAGTGATGTCAATATTTATAAAGGTGAGCCAAGAATAGCCAGGTTTGAGCAGTTGATCGATATTTACTTTAAAGATCAAAAGTTAGTCTCATTTTACGCTGAAAAATTAAATATTTCCGCCAATTATCTTAACATAATTTGTCAAAAGTATCTAAAGGTTTCTGCAACAAAGTTAATCCAGCAGAGACTGGTACTGGAAGCTAAACGGCTTCTTAAAGCCACGATGCTATCTGTTAAGGAAATCGCTTTTGAACTTAATTTTGTCGATCACGCTTATTTTTCAAATTTTTTTAAGGCACACACTGGGGTTACACCTACGGAATTTCGTGAAATGTCATGAATCTTTGAAAGCATTGTTATAAATATTTCAAGTGTTGTGATAAATGGTTCAAGTCTCTTGTGAAAATGAAGATTACTTTTGATAGACTATGCAGAAGGTTGCATGTAAATAGTTTACCAGATTTAATATTTATCCGATCATAATTGATAGGGGACCAGGAGAGGGTTTTAAAGCTAGAAAAAATTAATGGTGAGTTGAATATGGTAGATGATTCCGGTAACGAAGTTGGGAAATACCCAGGGGGGACTAGTTATATTCTAATCAACTAACCAAAATTGTCTCATTAATTTAAACAGGAGCCGTGTTGGATTACAATTCCTTATCTGATGATCAACTGATCGAGTATTTAAGCTTGGGGAATGTTATGGCTTATACTGAAGTATACAATCGTTATTTCGATGTTTTGTATATGCACACACGTCATAAACTAACCGAGCCCGATGATGCCAAAGATGTTATTCAGGAGGCTTTTACTCAGCTATGGAACAAACGTGACGGACTAATGGCGATCAATAACCTGAAAGCGTATTTATATGTTTCTGTCAGAAATGGGATTCTGAATACTATTGCTCGTAAAAAACATGAGCAAAAGTATAAAAAAACATTGCCTCCATTCATCAGTAATGTGCATGCCATTACCGACCATCGGATACGCGAAAAACAATTGATCAGCCTTATTGATGAACAAATCGCTCAGTTACCGGAAAAAATGAGGATCCTGTTTGAGATGAGCAGAAAACAAACACTTTCTCATAAAGAGATCGGTATTCAGATGAACATTTCGGAACTTACGGTAAAAAAACAAGTGGCCAATGCGGTCAAAATACTCCGTAAAAAATTAGGGGAATCATTTGTTCTGATCGTTTTGTAAAAAAAAACATTTTTATCTACTCCCTGTCTTCCTGTTAATTGTCTTCATCATTAAAGGGCATATACGCTAAATATTTATGAGCGAAACTCAGACAAAATTACTTTTATCCAGATACAAACTAGGGGCTTGTACCGAAGAAGAACTGGCGATGCTGGAAAGCTGGTACCAGTCTTCAGCATTTGTACAACCCGAACTGGCTGAAGAGGAACTCTATAATGCCAAGATTGCGGTATGGAAGAATTTGCCTATACATCAGCAGCATCCTGAGCAAATCAGTTTATTAGCCCGTCTTTCTGTCGCGGCATCATTGTTAATCATTATAGGGCTGGGATGGTTTTATTTCAGTAGCACAAAAAATCCTGCCACCAGACTTGCTTCACTCGAACAGATTATGGCAGGCGGCAATAAGGCAACTTTGATCCTGGCCAATGGAAAGCGGATCCCGTTAACAGACATTCCGGAGGGAAAAGTAACAAGTTTACCAGGAATAAGGGTGACTAAAACGAATCATGGTCAGTTGGTTTATCAGACGGAAGGACAACAGACCGGAAACAGGATAGAGTACAATACCATAGAGACTCCTGTTGGAGGAACTTATGAACTGGTACTGCTGGATGGTACCAGAATCTGGTTAAACGCTGGCTCCTCTTTAAAATATCCGGCCATGTTTGCTAAAGATGAGCGAAAGGTAGAGTTGATTGGGGAGGCTTATTTTGAGGTGTCGCATAATCCTAAAAAGCCATTTATAGTTAAAACAGCTAACAGGCAAGTGGTAAAAGTATTGGGTACCCACTTTAACTTGAATGCTTACCCGGATGACCAGGTTTATAGGACCACTTTGTTTGAAGGTAAGGTTGAGGTGTCGAACGGCCGGACCGAAGTTATTCTAAAGCCATTTCAACAGGCATTGCTTCAAAACGGGGCTTTAACTGTAAATGAAGTCGCAGATGCAACAGCTATCTCTTGGAAGGATGAGCAGTTTGCTTTTAAAGATGAGACACTGGAAAACATATTGAATGAATTTGAAAGATGGTATGATGTAGAATTTATCTGCCCTGAGGAATTCAAAAATATAAGGTTCAGTGGTAAAATATCAAGAAAAAGAACATTAAAACAAGCGCTCAATATCATTGATAGGGAAGGAACCGTACACTTTAAGAATGAAGGAAGGAGGATTTGGGTGACTAAATAATTACTTTTTACCAGATCCAAAAAAAGCCGGAAGCACTTGGAATGCTTCCGGCGGTAATACTCTTTGCGGGAGTAAATATTTGGATCTGACTTGACGATTAAACCAATTTTTAACATTAAGACCAAAACCAGACAAAGCAAATGTATGAAATTTTACATAACATTTTACGGGAGGGGTATGCCCGCCGGAATGTTAATTTATTACTCAAAGTGAAGCTAATAATTCTATTAATTATAGGGGCAAGTTTGCAGGTGAGTGCGATCAGTTATGCGCAGATCAGCCTGAAGGAGAGAAACATGCCTATTGAAAAGGTGATAGAAAAAATCAGAAAACAAACCGGTTATGATTTTTTCTATAACTCTGCAACATTAAACAAGGCCAAACCTGTTTCTGTTTCCATAAACAACGGGACCATTTACCAGGTGCTGGATGCTTGTTTTGAAGGTCAGCAGCTGATTTACCGTATTGAAGATAAGTCCATTATCATTCAATCGAAGCCCGTTGTACTTGCCGCAATAGTTGTAACAGGAAAAGTCGTGGATGAAACAGCCAGGCCTATTCCTGGTGTTACTGTCCGCGTAAAAGGTACAAACGGCATAAGACCGGTAGTGACTGATAAGAACGGGGAGTTTAGCATTAAGGTCCCTGAAGCAGGTGATATTCTGGTGTTCACTTATATTGGTTATAAACCTGTGGAAATTAAGGTTACTGCCAATCAGGCACCAATAACGGTAAAAATGATCATGGCCGAAAATGAAATGAGCGAGGTAGTGATCAATACGGGTTTAATAAACCGGAAGAAGGAATCCTTTACGGGGGCTGTAGCTACGTTTACTGGCGATGAGCTGAAAGCCAAAGGAAACCAGAATGTGATCCAGAGTCTCAGGACATTAGATCCTTCTATCATTCAGATCGAGAACAATGCCATGGGATCGAACCCGAATGTTCTACCTACCATAGAACTGCGTGGGCAGACCAGTATTTCGACTAATACCCTGAGGGACCAGTTCTCCACAGATCCTAACCAACCGTTATTTATATTGGATGGTTTTGAAACATCGCTTCGGACTATTGTAGATCTGGACATGAACATCGTGGCTTCCATTACCATATTGAAGGATGCATCTTCTACAGCAATTTACGGATCAAGAGCATCTAACGGGGTTATTGTGATCGAAACCAAAAAGCCATTGCCTGGCAAGCTGAGGTTAAGCTATACCTCTGATTTAAATGTTGAACTTCCTGACCTGGGTTCTTATAACATGATGAATGCCACCGAGAAGCTCCAGTTTGAAAGGCTGGCCGGAAGGTATAGCTCTCCCTCTATTGAGCGGCAGCTGCTGCTGGATACGGTATATGATTCTAGGTTAAAGGAAGTCTTGCGCGGAGTAAATACTGACTGGTTGTCAAGACCTTTACAAACAGGTTTTTCGCATCGCCATTCGATTAACGCTTCGGGCGGTGATGACAAGATCCGTTACGATTTCGGTGGAAATTTCAGAAAACATGCTGCCACAATGATTGGTTCCAAACGCGACGACTGGGGCGCAAATTTAACCTTGTCTTACCGTTCAGGAATATTCAATTTCAGCAACAGGGCTTATGTAAGCGGAACTGAATCTGCTGATTCGCCCTTTGGATTATTTTCGAACTGGGCGAAAACAAATCCTTACTACCGTCCTCTGGATGCAACCTACAAATACCTTGAAGTTGTACCTTCGCCAAGTGTGTTTGCTGATGGGCTGATTTCTTATAACGGTAGCAATTTTCACGAGGCAATTCCCAACCCTTATTATAATGCTTCCTTAAACAGCTTCAATAAGGGTACAAGCTTCAATTTGCTAAATAATTTTCAGGCTACGGCTGATTTTACCAGTGCTTTGCGGTTTCAGCTGAATGTCCAGATCAATAAATCTGTAAATGAAACCACTGGATTTATTTCGTCGCTCGATACCCAATATGACGGGATAGAAGACCCTTTGTTAAAGGGGAGTTATACCTATCGCAAATTAGGCGGTTTAAGTTACACGGTAAATGCAGGTTTAACTTATGCTAAAGTGTTTAAAGATTTGCACTCACTAACCACGAATTTGAGGGTTGAAGCCAGTCAGGATAACCAAAACATTAATGGTTATACAGCAACCGGTTTCCCGGGAGCAGCCAACGGTAACCCGGCTTTTGCCTATGGGTTTAAGGATGGCTCAACCCCAAATGGAGCCAATTCACTGATTAGAAAGAATGCTCTTGTTGGCGCGCTCAACTATTCCTATGCCAAACGCTACAATGTTGACCTGAACTTAAATGTCGACGGATCTACAGCATTTGGTTCCAATAGAAGGTATGCCCCTTACTATTCGGCAGGTGTAAGCTGGAATGTGATCAATGAAGAGTTCATGAAAGAGATAAACTGGGTAGATAATTTAAGGCTCAGGGCAAACTGGGGTTTAACCGGTAATCAGAATTTCAACAACGTAAGCGAGTCTGTGTATAATTATTATTCTACAATTAATAGTCTTGGACAAGGGGTTTACCTTTCGGGATTTGGTGCCGAGAACCTGGAATGGCAAAAAACAAAGCAAACCAGTATAGGCCTGGATGCTGCCTTTATGAAGAACAGATTGAATTTTTACCTGAATGCTTATCAGAAGATCACAGACCCTTTGGTAGTGGCCATTTCGCTTCCTTCTTCAACGGGCTTAGGTAGTTATTCGTTTAATGCCGGCCGGTCTACGGTAAAAGGTATGGAAATGAACTTAAGATTTTCACCTGTATATAAACCAGGCGAGGTGGTATGGACACTGGGCTTAACCGGAGCCATTGCCGACCAGGTATACAGCAAATTTGACAATAAGCTAAGCGGCTTAAACAATCAATTGCAGAAAAGCAACTCTTTTACCCGTTACCGTGATGGGTATAGTGTTTATGACTTGTGGGCTGTCCGGTCACTGGGCATTGACCCAACAACCGGAAAAGAAGTTTTCCTTAGGAGTGATGGGCAGCATACTTTTACCTATGACCCTGCCGATGAGGTTGTTGTAGGCTCGTCCAGGCCTAAAGCAGAGGGTGTTTTAAGTTCTACACTGTTTTATAAAGGTTTTAACCTGGGGGTGTCTGTCAGGTATCTATTGGGCAAGAGCCAGTTCAATACAGCCTTATACAATAAAGTTGAAAACCTTAGCTTCGAGAGCTTAAGGTATAACCAGGACAAAAGGGCACTTTATGAGCGCTGGAAAAATCCCGGAGATGTTACCGCATTCAAAGGTATAGCGCTATATGATGCCTCTCCAATGTCATCCCGTTTTATTCAGTCAGAAAGCTATTTCTCGGGCGAGTCAATTAACCTTGGCTATGAGTTCAGAAACAAAAAATGGCTGGAAAAAGCTTCTCTGTCTGCAATATCCATCAATGCTTACTCAAATGATATTTTTTATCTGTCGAGCATGATCAGGGAACGAGGTATAGACTATCCGTATGCGAAATCAATTTCAATGAGTATCAGGGCCACTTTTAAATAAAATAGACCATGAATCAAAAAATTAAGAAATATATCATGCTGCTGATGGCAGCGGCAACTTTTACCAGCTGTAAACGTTGGTTGGATGTGAAACCTGAAGATAAATTCATAGAATCGCAACTCTATTCCAATGCACAAGGTTTTGCTGATGCAAATAATGGATTTTATATCAATAATGGTTTAGATAGGTTGTACGGTGCTACACTTACCTGTACCACTATGGATGTGCTGGCACAACTGTATGCGGTAAGTTCGCAGAATACGACCAATTATCAAATGTCGACTTTCAGCTATGGGGAAAAAGAGGCGAAAGAACATATAGACCGCATTTGGACTGATATGTATGCGAATATTGCCAATACCAATAAGTTGCTGACCAGTCTGGATACCTATCCAAATGTGCTGGATGCTGGTACTGCGGCCCGGTACAGGGGTGAAACGCTTGGATTAAGGGCCATGTATTATTTTGACCTGATGCGCATGTTTACCAGGCCGTATGCAACTGATTCTTTAAGTAAGATCTTGCCTTATTACGACAAGCTTACCCATGAGCCCTCGGAGTATATGCCAACCAATTATGTGATGAAAAAAATACTGGATGACCTGAAAGCAGCAGAAGCTTTACTTCAGAACAGTGACCCGGCGGTAAACCAGCCAAGGGTAAGCAAGGTTACGATGACCGTTGGGCGTAATTCCAGGAATTATCAGATGAACTATTATGCAGTTAAAGCCTTGCAGGCCAGGGTTAACCTGTGGCGGGGTGATAAGGCTACCGCACTGGCAGCTGCAAAAGCGTTGATTGGCCAGCAGGGTAAATTCCCATGGACAACCGATACAGATTTAAACGGTCTGCCAAGCAATAAAATATTTGCTACTGAAATGATTTTAGGGGTGGAGAACACCAAACTCAACGATGTGTTTACCAACAATTTTAGTCCTGTGCTGTTTGATGCGCAGATTTTAGCACCAATCAATTCGGGCGCATTTACCAACAATACAGTATTTGAAAGCAACCCCGGAGACTACCGGAACCAATACGTCTGGAAGATCGCGGGGAAGCCATTTCCTACCTTTTTTAAATACATGAACGAAGCAAGTATTTCATACAACAGCAACAATACAATCCCACTGATTAAAATGAGTGAAATGTATTTAATTGCTGCCGAATGTGAGCCGGATGTGGCAACAGGGCTTGAATATCTAAATACCCTGCGTATAAAAAGGGGGATCCCAGGGCTACCTGCGGGAATAAATGCGCCTGCTTTAGCTACAGCAATTATGAAAGAATACCGTAAAGAAGTTTTTGGTGAAGGACAGTTGTTTTTCTATTATAAGCGGACAAGGGCTAGTTCTGTTGTTTCAGGTGCAACCAATACAGACAAAGCGATTACTCCGGAGAATTATACCTTTCCTGTTCCATTATCAGAAACTACACCACGTTAAAAAACTATAATTATGTATAAGAATTTTTATTTATGTGTTTTGGCATTGATCATGCTGAGCGCATGCAAAAAAGAAGAGATTGACCTCTATAATGATAAGGCTGTGGGGAACAGTATCTATTTTGCCAAGGCAGATACTTTAAACGATCTCATTGTTAGTTTTGGCTATGCCAAAAATGAGGTTAAAGATTCTGTCGTGTCCCTTGTCATTCGGACCATAGGTGCTCCCGCAACTGTTGACAGACCTTATAATCTGAGTGTAGCAGATAGCAGTACGGTGAAACGGGGAGTAGACTACGATTTTTTGAATACTACGTTCAGCATCAAAGCTGGGAAAGTGACCGATACGCTGAAAATTAAATTTCATAGGACAGAACAATTGGCCAAGGACAGTTTGTTTTTATACTTGGACTTAAAACCCAATGAGCACTTCTCAAACAGCTACCTTTCCCGATCAGTTACTACAAATAATGTTACCCAAATAAAGTATAATACGAGACTTAAGTTTAAAGTAGATGATATTGCAGGAGCGCCGTTTTTTTGGACACCTGCCAGTTCTGGTTATTCGACAGTTTATGGCTATTATGGTGCATTTAGTACACGTAAATATCAATTGCTGATTAGCCGATATAATTTGGATCCAACTGATCTGGCCAGACAAAAATGGGTGGATGAAAGCGGTAATTCTACTAGGCTTGGCGCCTGGGCATTAGGTTTAAGTGCTTATTTAAAACAAAGAGATAATGCGGGTGACCCGGTTTATGAGGCCGATGGTGTCACAAAAATGACTTTGGGAATTTATGCGAAGTAGAACACCTATTTACAATACAAACATGAAGAGAATTGCAAAATTTTTAAGTTTTTGCCTGATGGCCCTGGCCTTTTCAGCTTGCAAAAAGGATAAAGGTAATTACGATTACCAGGATATAAATGAGTGGGGGATATCCAATATACAGGATTCCTATTCAGGTCTTCAGGGAAGTGTACTGAACATTACTCCTACCATTACCTATACTAAAGATATGAGTAATGACCCCAGTAAGTATACCTATAAATGGACAAATATAGATTACGGTGATGGCCCTCTTAAAGAGAGGGTTATTGCAGAAACCAAAGATCTGAACTGGACAATCTCAAATCCATCGAATAATACAACCTATAAGTTGTTGTTCGAGGTGACCGAAAAAAGTACGGGCCTGACGTTCAGAAAATCAACCACGTTGACCGTTACCAGCAACATATCAGATGGCTGGCTGGTATTGAATGATATCAATGGAGATGCCAGACTCGATTTCTTCAATTATGTAAATAACGATTTTGCGTACTATAACGATCTCCTGGCTTCATTTAGTACCCTTAAGTTAAACGGCAAACCGAAAATGCTTTACTTCTACCAAAGAAGAGATCCTTTTTCACTGGTTACAGCCCGGAGTATCTTTGTGGGAACGGACCAGGCCACCTTTATCATCGACACACAGGACAATACGTTTAGCTCTTTTAGCAACATCACAAATTCGATGTCGAACTATGTGCCACCACCCTATTATGCGGAAAAGGTGCGTACGCAGGGTAGAAATATGGCATATATGCTCGATAGCCAGGGTAACCTCTTTTTTGAATTTGCAGCTAACAGGTCGGTCTTTGGTACACGTGTAAATCGTACCTCCGACGGCGAGAACATTACAATTTCTCCTTATTTTGCTGTAACTTATGGACTTGGCGCCACCCATGTCCTGATGTACGATGTGGTGAAGAAACGTTTTTTGGAAAACAAATTGTTCAGTACCGCATCTGCTGTTCCTTCAACTAAATCCACATTGTTTACACCGGGGGACATGAATATGGACCTGATGTTTATGGATAATACACCAGCTTTTGGAGGACAGAATTTTGCCATCTTAAAAAACAGTGCAAATAAAATCTACCTGGCACGGATTGTATGCACTTTATCCGCATTTAATCCGGCTGCTTTCGATGAGGTCAATGCGCCGGAGATGTTAAATGCAACCCAGTTTGCGATTGATCCGGTGTCAGGCTATATCATGTATGTGGTGGGGTCAAAGGTATACCGTTACAATCCATCGGATAAGGCCAATGCCATGGTCCTTGATTTAGGTGCCAGGAAGGTTTCATTGATCAAATACAACCGATTTGTGTATTCGAACGACGCACGTCACGTAGAGTACAGTAGAAAACTCATCGTTTGCTCTTATGATGAGGCCAACCCGGCAACTTCTGGTACAATGGATTTGTATACCGTACCTAACCTGAACGGGGAAATATCATTATACCGTTCATTTACCGGACTGGGGAAAATTGTAGATGTAAGTTATAGAGAGTAAAATTTAAGAATAATGAATAATAAAAAAATATTGGCCTGTGCATTTTTTATGCTGGGTATGGGCAGCGCTTTTGCTCAGATAAAAGCACCGGTTCAGGTAAAAGGCACAGTTTTAAGCAATAGGAATCAGGTGAAACTTTATAAGGTTGTAGATGGAGGTATTTCAGAAATTGCCAATGCCACGGTCAATGATACCAAACAATTTGGCTTCCTGTTCTATCCCGATTATGAAGGATTGTATGTTATTGGGACCGGAAATGCAATAAGTCCGGCAGAGAATTACAAATTCTATTTTAAACCTGGCGATCAGCTGGATATAACGCTCAGGGATACCAGCTATACTTTGGGAAAGTCAAGTTCTAAGGAAAACCAGATACTTAAACAATGGGCTGACCTTACCAATCCTTTATTTCAGAAAGCAGCCAACTATACAAAGATTCTTAGCACATTTATCGACTTTTTTCCACAGCTGGAAGAGATATCGGCCAAATCCAAGGGCTTCTTAAACGGTAAAGCTACTGGTAATGCCAAATTTGATAAGATGATGAAACGTAATATGGAATGGGATATGGCGCTTTATGCCTCCACCTTCCTAAATACACCTCGTTCCGCTCATCCTTCGGTAGAAGAGTACAGCCCCTTTTATGCGAAACTTAAAGTACAGGATTTTACCGGAAGCGCAGTTGAGGCTTATAGCCAGCCCTGGGGAAACCGTACCATAAGTAGTGTGCTTAGTGTAAACAAGAGGCAGGCTGGCACAAAGTATTCCACAACTTTGCAAATGATGAAAGATGATCTGCCTTTTCTGCAAAACGACACACTGAAAGGGGATTTTGTTCTGGAAAATATGGCACGTGCACGAACTTTTGAGGAATATAAAGAACTAACAGATAGCTATGATAAATATGTGCTTACAAAAAGCCAGAAAAAGCGGAGTATGGATATGATGGCAGCTTTAGCTACTTTAAAACCTGGTGATCAGGCTTATGCTTTTTCTTATCCGGATAAAGATGGCAAGACCGTAAAAATGTCTGATCTGAAGGGTAAGGTAGTTCTGGTTGATGTCTGGGCGACCTGGTGCGGGCCATGTAAAGCAGAAATCCCCCATCTTAAAAAACTGGAAGAAGAAATGAAAGGCACTGACCTGCAGGTAGTGAGTATTTCTCTTGATAAGGTTGCGGATAAAGGAAAATGGCTTCAGATGATCAAGGAGGAAAAGCTTGGCGGTATCCAGTTGTTTGCTAATGGAGAAAAGGATCTGGGGCAATATTATAAGATTAAAGGCATCCCACGTTTTATGGTATTCGATAGACAAGGTAAAATTGTGACAGTTGAATCACCACGTCCTTCTAATCCGGCTCTCAAAGCTTTATTAGAAAAAACACTTGCTGCTAAATAATAAATTTTAGGCCAACCAACGGTTGGCCTTTTTTTTCGATATATAACCAAATGATATTAAAGTACAAACGGGTCGCTGTGACCTTTTCGATGTTATTATTTAGCCTCTTTGCAGCTGCACAACAAGCAACAGAGGTGGCCAGAATTCCTTTTGAATCGGATAATGGCACCATCATCTTAACCGTTAAATTAAACGATTTTCCGCGCCCACTTCGCCTGCTGTTTGATACTGGTGCTGATGGCATGGCGGTTGCACAACCTTTGGCCGACTCCATTGGCCTGAAAGTTTCCCGCACACAAAAGGCATCAGTGGTAGGGGGGACTATGGACATCTCGGTTTCTGAGGGCAATATCGTTCATATGGGGGATTTTGATTTTAAAAATCAAAGCATCGCCATATTTAAAGAAATGTATAAGGGAAATGATGGCATTATGGGTAACCAGATTGCGAGGAAATACATCACCAAAATAGATTACGATAAAAAGGAGATGGTACTTTATAGCTTTGGTGATTATCAGTATGAAAAGGCGGGCGCTTCAGTTCCTTTTACTATACCTTCAGGCTTGTTTATCATTCCGGGGTCTTTAAGAATTACAACAGAACCTGGCCACAAGGGCGATTTTGTTTTTGATACAGGAGCCTCTTATAGTTTGATATGCTTCAGACCTTTTGTAAAGAAAAACAAATTATTGGTGAGTGGTTTTAAATCAGAATACAGTGGTTCTACGACTAGTATGGGTATGACCACGCCAACTTTTAGCGGTAAAGCATCTGATTTTACTTTGTCTGATATGTCCCCGCTTATTAATCTGCCGGTAACCTTAATGGCCGGTGGCGGACAAAGTGAAAGCTGGAATCCTGGTTTCGATGGCTCAATAGGGGTTCGCTTAATAAGCAGATACAATTTTACCATTAACATGCAGAAAAAGGAGATTCATTTGAGTCCAAACAAAACATATAATTACCCATATGATTTTGTCATTGGTGGATACCTGTTTGGCTTTAATTTAGAGGGCGAACTGGAGGTGATCAGTTTAATAGCATCTGAAAATCCCAAGGTGAGCCTCACAGCTGGTGTTAAAGTAAAAACATTAAACGGGTTAACCGCTAAAATGCTGTTGAAGGACCGTAAGCAATTCAATAAGTTAATGGCATTGCCAGCGGGAACAAACTATATAGTAGAATCCGTTCGAAATGGTATGCTGATTAAGGATCATCTTGTTAAATAACTATAAAAGCCTTAGATTTCTCTAAAGCTTTTATTTTTGCTGAGATTTTATTTCTAGTTCTTCTGCACTGAAAAGTTTCGGAAGGTCAATTCATGGTTCGATATCCAGAGAGGTTAACAATCAGTTAGATCAACCCCAAATGTTTTGGATTAAGCGTAAAAAGGATTAATACATAAACTTATGGAGTAATCGATTAAATTTCTAGCGGAGCAGTTTGGTTTTTGATTGATTTTTTATCCTCTTTTTCTATAGCACAACGCTCTGGATCTTCACTGTGAAGAGTGGTAAAATTGTCCCGTTTTTTTGCTGTTAAAGCATACCATGCTATATAACAATAACCCAACGCCGGTAGTAAAAAGGATAATCGGATGCCTATTGTTGGTAAATCGGAAATAAAGCCTTGAATTGGAGGAAATAATGCACCACCTACAATCATCATCACAAGTAAAGACGAGCCTTGTTGTTTGTATTTTCCTAAGCCGCTAATTGCTAATGAAAAAATACATGGCCACAATAAAGCACTGAGCATGGCAATGGAAATAATACAGAACATGCTCAATCTGCCATCAACCGTCAAACTGAAAACAATCAGTAAAATGGATGTTATCGCGGAAAAGAAAAGTATTTTCTCGGTCTTTTGATTACTGAGCAGTAAGATAAGTGAAGTAATAAAAATAAATGGTGTATAGGTTATAAGATGTGAAAGATTTGAACCATTGATAAAATTCACAGCAAGGACAACACTGAATGCAGTAATCGGAACAATAAACAACAAGATGTTAGTTAGTGTTTTATTTAGGTTAAACATAAACAAGGCACCTGTCCATCTTCCAATTAGCAGACTGCCTCCAAACAAACTAAAATAATGGATTGCCTTGTCGGCCGGGAGGCCCATAATCTCGGCATCTGCCACTAATGCCGGAAGATTTCCCTGGATGGTAACTTCGCAGCCAACATAACAAAAAATGGCTACCATACCCAGTAACAATTGAGGAAATCGGAATGCGCCCATATCTGTTACCTGATCCTTAACCGTATACAGTGTTGCAGGTAATTTTACGCTGTAAAACCAACAGGCAAATAAAACATATAAGATTGCTATTGCAAAAAATAAAGGCTTAACAGCGATGAGAGATAAGTTACCGCTGCTTGATAGTTTACCAAAAATAAAATAGCTGAGCACAAGTGGTGCTATGGTATTACCAAAAGAGTTAATGGCTCCGGCAAGGATCAGCCGATTGGCCCCCGACTTTTCATCACCCAGCATAATTAGCAGTGGATTGGCAATAATTTGTTGGAATGAGAAGCCAAGAGCAATAATAAATAATGAAGCGAGAAATAAAATGTAGGAATGTACACCAGTGGCCAGGGCAAGGCTAATTGTACCACAGGCCGACAGGGTAAGGCCTGCTGCCATTACTTTTTTGCTGCCTAAAGTAGCTAGCCAGTTAGACTTTTTGATGCTAATCAAAAAATAAAGTAGGGATCCCGTAAAATAAGCTGCATAAAATGAGAGTTCTACCAATTGCGACTGGAATTGCCCAAGCGAAAATTGTTGCTTAAGTACAGGGATAAAAAGTGCATTTCCTGATGCAGCAAAACCCCAGAAGAAGAAGATACAAATTGTTGCGGTCAACGCTGAACGGTAAGAGCTATTTTTTGATTTCGGTTGCATATCTTATCTCAAAGTTTTATAACGGGTTTTTAAAAGTGTCATGAGCGTTCTATTCCACTCAAATTGTATCGTATGACCATTTTCTAAAGGAGAAGCACTTACCATATAGGGCCATGGACCAAATTCTGTAGTAATGCCAATCTGTTGACTTTTGTGCTGTAAATGATAGGCAATTATCTTGTCCCATACCTGCAAATGTCTTTCTTTGATATAATCCCACTTTTGATGATCAAGCTGGTCTATCTGTGGACCTTGGGTATGTCCATAACGGGCATGAATATGTGCAACATGAGGGATAGTATCGGTAACTATCTCTTCCTGATCTTCAAGCATGGTTTCTGCTACGCAAAACCAGTGCGAGATATCCAGGGTAAGTTTTAGCCAATCATTATCCAGAAAATCATGGGTAACATGGGCCGCAAAATTAAATCTGCTTCGGTGTGTTTCATGGGTAATATTCAGCCCATGCGCATCGGCAATTTCCTTTGCATCATGCAGAAGTATCCTGTTTTGAGCTGCGGTAAAAAAATCACGTCCGGTATGCGAGTTAATCAGGTAAGGTTGATAGGAGGCCAATCTGGTAATTCTGTTTTTATATTCAGTTCTATGATTTTCAAAATCGGGGGCCGTGGTTTCGTAATGTTGTAAGATATACAGCAGGTTTCTCCTGTTGATTAGCTCTAATATCATTTCAGCTTCTGCAGTTCCATCTGGCAAACCAATCTCTACACCATGATAGCCCGCATCAACAACCTGATCTAAAAATGTTTCCCAATCTACAGCATCTGCTCCCCAGCGTGGACAAAAGAATAAAATATCCAAGGCTTTATGTGTTTTTCGATTGTGCATTTTCATCACGTACCTGGCGATTCCCGGTATGATCATAACCCTGACTTCTCTCATAGTCAATCATGGCCTGAGGTCTGAAGTTCGTGATAAAGGCTCTTCTCCTTAATTCTGTTGAATTACCTCTGCTATAATGTAAGGTACCTCCATGATGAAAGATACAATCTCCAGGTTCAATTTCTACGGCTATTCCTTCACTTTCATCGGCGTCGCATTGTAACGCACCTCCACCTTTACCGGCAGGCACATGTGTTCTGACAGGTAATTTGTGCGAACCGGGTACATACCACATACATCCATTAGCTATGATAGCTTTATCAAGCGCTACCCAACAGCTGGTTGCGCGGGTGTCGGGCATGGTAATCCAATACGCCCTGTCCTGATGCCAGGGTGTTGGTGTATTCGTTAGCGGTGCTTTATCAATCAGCATGTCGAAATCAAGTGCCATATCTGCTCCCAGTAACTCCTGAGCTATCTGCAGGGATTTTTCGTGTAATGGTTGCTTAAGTAGTTCAGGTAATATTCTACTGGGAACCATAATCTGTGTAATTAACTCTTTCTTGATTGATTCGTTTTTTGAAACATGTCCCCCAAGGTCAGATCGATAGGCCGTCGTATCAATTGTATTATTAAGGAAGTCTTCATATAGCTGTTTGTAATGTCCTATTTCATCGGCTGACAGTAGCTTTTTAACAACTACATAGCCATTTTCTTCAAAGAAGTTAACAAGATTTTTAGATATCAATTGGTCGCTCATGTAAAAATAATTTTCACTAAGTTGAGTGATCAATTCCGAATTAATGTTTAAGATAAACGCATAGTATTTTTTTAAACAAAGAAAATTGAGGATTATTTAGTTTTTGAACTGCTAAGGATTTGATTTTATCGAACTGGGGGTTGTCCCAATGTATTTTTTGATTACGGTACTAAAATATTGAGGTGAGGAAAAATTGAGCTCATAAGCCAGGTTCGTTAACGAGATGTTAGGATCACTTTTTATTTTTTCTAATGCAATTTCAATTTTTTTTCTCTGCATATAATCTCCCGGGGTAAATCCTGTGAGCTCTTTAAATAGATTTTTAAATCTTGATTCAGAGAGGTTTATTTCATTTGCCAAAGCACTGATGGAAATTTTGTCCAGGATGTTTTTGTCGATATAGGTTAGTACTTTATGTAGTCGCTCATTGTCTGTATCATGCCTTTCACTTTCCATAGCATCAATGAGCTTCAGCATAAAGGTCTGTGCCATCAGATAAATACGCGCTTTTTTAATCAGCACTGGTTCTTCTTTGCTGTGAACTAAAAATATTTCTTCTAAATATTTCTTGATCTCTTTTCCTCCCTTAAAATGGCGTTTCTGTTTTTCAATCAGATAATTACACAAAAAAGACAGGGTGTTTTCTTCTCCTCCTTCTGTCTTAATAATTATCCAATACAACAACCCTTTTTCCTCCGGGTGACCACCTGAACCATGAATTTCATTAGGGAAATGAATAAAAACTTCTCCTCCTTTAATCAGGTATTGTTTATTGTTTACCTCAAAATATTGACTTCCCTTATCATAATAGCAAATTTCAATCATACCCTCATGACTATGGTTAGGAAGCTTCGTTTCAGATTTATTGTAATTGTATTTACCAAGGACCTGTAAATCGGTAAAACCATATTTCCTGAAATCTATAATGTTTCGGTTTTGGGTTGATAGGATATCTAACTGCATCTGGATTAATAGTTTTTACTAGCTTCGAGGACTTACAATCTAGTTCTATAGTGTTATGATGAACAATATTTTATTGTAAGGTAGTTAAATTTACTGCAATTAACCAAATCAGCAAACTTCACTTAACCTCATCTCATTCAGGTCTATAGGTTTAACACTTTGGTTTATATAATAGTATTATGATACAATAGTGAACAATACTTAATTATAAAAGCCTAAAATTTACTTTAGTTAATTAGTAAAAGCTGACATATTGTTGAGGACGATATGTATTCCATATATACAATAATAAGTAACAGAACTAAATCCAATCAATAATATAAGTAAAAAACAAAAACAAACGAAATGGTATGAAAAAATCAGAAAAAACTCCTTAAGAAGCTCTCCCCAAAAGAACATGAAATATTGAAAGCTTGTCATACTGAACGCTTAGATATTTTATAAACTAAACCACGACAACTTAAACAAGTAAAAACTACCAGGTAACACAGTAGGTAATGAGACCAAAAACTTATTGGTGCTTAAAGGTAGTCTTTTGTCCAAAAAAACAAACCAAATAAAGCTATGCGAAAAAAAATTACTCAAAAAATATTTTTCTGCCTCGTATTCATTTGTATTTGCAGCACATTGAAAGCACAAACAATAGATGTACAAGGAATAGTAAAAGATGAAACAGGAGCTCCTCTTATAGGAGCGTCAGTTGTGGTAGCCAGTAACAAGGATACCCAGAAACAAACAACCAAAACCAATAACGATGGTAAATTTTTTATATCCGGTCTTAAGGCACAGGTGTCTTATCAGATCAGTGTATTTTATGTGGGATATAAGACCTGGACCAATAATGATTTTGTCGTTAGTAAATCCGGGCAATCGATGCTGAATATTCAGCTATTGCCTAATTCAGATCTTGATGAGGTAGTAGTGATGGGTTATGGTACCCAGAAAAAAGGAGCTATTACAGGGGCAGTAGCATCGGTAAAGATGGATAAATTGACCGATATGCCTGTTTCCCGGCTTTCTAATGCTTTGGCAGGTAGGGTTGCCGGGGTTAACATCACTAATACTTCCGGGCTTGCAGGTGCCAGTTCATCTATAAGGGTAAGAGGTAGTTTTAACAATCCGTTGTACGTTATTGATGGGGTTATAAAAAACAAGGAGGCTTTTGATGCATTGGATGCTAACGAAATTGACCAGATGACCATGTTAAAGGACGCAGCATCCGCATCTGTATACGGTTCTCAGGCTGGTAATGGGGTATTGGTCATCACAACTAAGAAAGGAACGGAGCAGAAACCAGTTTTTTCTTTCCAGGTTTCAAACTCAATTTCTAATCCAACACAGCAATTGTTATCTGATAAGACAAGGGCCAGCGATGATTTAATCTATCAAAATAGGGTCGCGCAGTTTGATTATGAGCAAAATCCAAATAGACCAGCCGTATTCACGCCACCAAATGCACAAAGAGAATTTGATTATTTTAAAGATAAAAATTACAATGCCAATGATATGATCTGGAGAAATCCAACCAATCAGAAATACCTGCTAAGCGTAAACGGAGGAAGTGATAAAATTACTTATTTTGCAATGGCGGGCTATACCAAAGAAAAAGGATCGTATATCAATTTAGATTACAACAAGTTTAACCTCCGGTCTAATATCACAGCTAAAATAAGTAAGGCTATTTCTGTAAATTTAAATCTTGCGGCGGCGCAGCAGAATGACGATAGATTTTATTGGGCATTCGATAATTTAGCCGATGATTTTAACATAGCCAGTTTTTATCGCGTTACTTTTAACTGGCCTAAACTATTCCCTTTTTACACGGAAAAAGATGGTACACCGGCAAACTATATTACGCCATACCCAGTTCAAACACCAATGGGTAGCTGGACGGCCTGGGGCGTGATAGATCAGGTAATTGGCGATAGGTATCAAGATACCAGAAGAAGACAATTTAATCCTACGCTAACGATGGATGTGAAGTTAGATCAGTTTACGAAGGGCTTGTCAACAAAAGTTTTGGCTAACTATGAGGCTAATGACTATATGCGTAAAACTTACCTAAGCTTCCAAAAAAATTACGTATATATTCCAGCTGACCCAAGTGGAAACCGTTTCATTCCAGCTGCGCCAGACCCTAACCAAACCAGCATTTTTAACTTTGGCGTGGATCAACCATCACTCAATTATAATTTAGCGACAGGATGGAAGTACCAGTTGGACTGGTTTTTAAATTATGACAGAACCTTTGGTAAACATGGTGTAAATGCAATGATAGTTTACGAACAGGCAGAAGCAGGAAGTATTTCGAGCACTGCGACTGGATATTCGCCACTTACTGAAAGTGACCAGATGTTTGCCTACCCTACCGCTGCAGGAAAAAGAATTGGAGGAGCAAGTGAAGGGAATGGAGCCAATCAATCCTGGATTGGCAGATTGAATTATAATTTTGATGAGCGCTATATTGCAGATTTCTCTTTTCGGTATGATGGAAATCCATTGTTTGCAGCAAATAAAAGATGGGGTTTCTTTCCATCTGTGTCTTTAGCATGGCGCTTATCTAGAGAATCTTTTCTGAAAAATGCAGAAAGTTGGCTCAATGATTTAAAATTACGTGGTTCATATGGAACAACTGGAAATCCTATAGATGTTAACGGCAATGCAATTGCTGGTTTTACCTACGATTATACTTATGGTAACTCCGGTTCTTATATGTTTGGTAATACATTATATCAGGGTATCGGTCCGGGTGCTACTCCAAATCCAAACGTAACCTGGGCAACTATTCAAAATACCAATATAGGTTTGGATTTTGCTTTTTTAAACAATAGACTGTCAGGTTCGGTAGATGCCTATGTAAATAAAATGAAAGATATTTTAGGGTATCGAACTGTTACATTACCAGCTTCTTATGGACAAAGTCTGGCGCCTGAAAATTATGCAGCAAGATCATTCAGGGGTATTGATTTGGATTTGAAATGGCAAGATAGGGCAGGAGAAGTCTCTTATTCTGTATATGGCAATATGGCATACACCAAGGATAGATGGGATATCATAGACCAAAGTGCCGATTATTTACCTGGCGGAGTAAACAATTGGAGATCGGCTATCGGCCAGCCAAATAATCGGATTATAGGATTTAAATCTTTAGGTATTGTACGTACACAATCCGAACTGGATGCCTTAAAGGCGAAAGGCTTTAAACAGTATGGCAGAACACCTTATTTAGGAGCAATAATATATGAGGATATTCGCGGAGATGCATTTTCACCAGGTCCTGATGGAAAAATTGATGATAATGACTTGCAACTGCTGAGCAATAATGCGAGTCCACGTATTAATTTTGGCCTTGGTTTTAATGTGGAGTGGAAGGGATTTAGTATTGATGCACTTTTACAGGGTGTGGGTGCTTATGACCGGATGATCAGCAATTACGAAGGCGGTGGTATGCGGCAATGGGGTGGCAATTTCAGAACCTATTATCCTATTTGGGCCGATGATGTCTGGACACCAGAAAACCCTAATGGAAAATATCCACGTGTAAACGGACAGAATTGGGCCGAATCCGGAACCGGTGCATCTACCTTTTGGATGAGAAGTGGTGCGTATTTAAGAGTTAGAAATATAAATGTAGCCTATAACTTACCTCAAAAATGGATAAAGAAAATAGGTCTGTCGGGTACACAGGTATTCTTTAATGGCTCAAACCTGCTTACTTTCTCAAAAATGAAAGAATTTCAGGATCCCGAGCAGGATAATTATGATTCATATCCAATCATGAAAACTTTTACAATGGGCTTAAACGTGAAATTTTAATACGCTTTACCTCTTAGGGATAAGATTGAAAATTTAAACTGAAGTATAAAAAATAAAGACATTAAAAGATGAAAAAATTGTTCATATTTTTAGCAATGATAGGTTGTCTGTCTGGCTGCAAAAAGGCGCTTGAGTTAGAAAACCTTAATGGATACGATCCCGAAAAAGTCTGGAATGATCCGAAATTAGCCAATGCATATATGACAAGTATATATAGCTCAAGCTTTGGCAACTGGAACTTGTCTGCTGACATGAATAGTGAGCAAATCGGTGGTATTTCTTTCCCGGAGAACGCGGTTACCATCACCAATGGAGGTTTGGGCAATTGGAATTATGCTCCTATAAGATTAATAAACCAGGCACTAATAGAGGTGGAAAAAGGAAGTTTACCTGCTGATGTAAAAAACTCAGTGCTTGGTCAGGCTTATTTTCTCCGTGCCTATAGGTATTTTGCAATGGTACGTACTTATGGAGGTATTCCTTACATCAAAGTTCCGCAGGATAGATATACGGATGAGTTAAATGTACCTCGAAATTCTACCAAAGAATGTTTCGACTTTTTGATGGAGGATTTGGATAAGGCAATCGCATTATTACCTGCACGCATTCTTCCTTCTTCGGCAGACTGGGGTAAAATAGATGGGGCTTTTGCATTGGCTTTTAAAGCTAAAGTTGCTTTGTATAAAGCATCTCCACAGTTTAACCCGGCGAACCCATGGGGTAATGCGTATTGGGCTGATGCTTATGTGGTTAATAAGAAGGCGTATGATGATTTGAAAGCCAAAGGCTATAAATTGGTCGATAACTATTCAAATATTGCGTTGACAGAAAGAAATACAGAAATCGTTTTTTCTGTTGTCAATCAATTTCCAGATAAATCAGCTAGCTGGGACAATGTTACACGCCCAGGGTCATTGGGGGCCAATTCTTTTTCTGTACGTTGTCCTACATGGGAGCTGGTTAAAGCATTCCCGATGAGGGACGGAAAAATGTATAACGACCCAACCAGTCAATATTTTGTAAGTGATGAAGATTTCTTGCAATCCTATTGGAAAAACAGAGATCCAAGGTTTGAAAAGTCAATCGTATGGAATGCAAAACCATATCCAATTGCTGGGACAGTACAGGGATACAGACAATTTACTGGTCTGGGGATTGCAGCAGCTGGTGATAATTTTGGAATTAACCCTAATTCAACCGAAAGATCCACCAATAACAATTTTTATACTGGATTTTTTGTCTTAAAAAACAATAATTTGGCACTTATAGCGGCCGATGTTACTAAATACGATATAGATTTTGTATTGATGAGGTTTGCAGAAGTGATGCTCAATTATGCTGAAGCAGCTAATGAAACCAATCATTTGGCAGAAGCATTGGATATTTTAAAACAAATCAGGCAACGGGCAGGGATTGATGCAGGAGCTGATGGAAATTACGGTATTAATGCAACAACGAGGGAGGATATGAGAAACATGATCATAAACGAGCGTAATATAGAATTTTGTTTCGAAGGGTTTAGATTTAATGATTTGCGCAGATGGAGAATGTTCAACCTGTTAAATAACTCAACTAAATACGGTGTAGAATCAATTGCGATACAATCTGATGGGACAGAAATGCCATTAGCACAGGCACGGACACAGGCAAGGGCTAACCTATTAACAGAAACGAATTTTAAATATAGCTTAGTACAGATTCCACAATCTGGTGTAAGGTTAAATTTCGTACCTGATAAATATTATTTTGCACCTATACAACAAAGCATTATTGCGAATGCCAATAAACTGGAGCAAAACAAAGATTGGGGTGGAACCTTTGACCCAACGCTTCATTAGTCGTAATTAATATTATATTGGGTTTTAAAACCCAATATAATATGGCTAAATAGCTAATTGAAAAGGAAGGATAACATGCTATGAACAGATCACTCCAAAAATATTATTCCGATAAAATCAACCAATAAGGGAACTCCTTTCTGTTTACAATAACAATAAATCGGAATTCGTACTACTTGATAACAACCTTAAATAACAATTATAAAAATGAAGAAAATATACGTTTTGATCTGCCTCTTGTTTTTACAAGGCTTGAATATCCGGGCGCAAGAGCCGGAAATTGATTTTACACCTTTAAAAAATTTGGTAAGCAGACAGATACCATGGTTAGGGGGGAAAGTCGTGTTTTCTCAAATCAAAGAAAATGGAGGCGATAGGTTCGAGATTAGTACAAAGAATAATAAATTATATGTTGAAGCTACATCGAAATCTGCGGCTGGTCAGGGAATCAATTGGTATCTAAAATATTATGCAAAGCAAATGATTTCTCTTGATGGCGACAATATTAAGCCATTATCCAGTTTACCGGTAATAAAGAATAAGGAAATACATGCCAGTTGGGCTGATAAACGCTACGCACATAATTATTGTACCTTTAATTACACCATGAGTTTTTGGGGTTGGAAAGAATGGGAAAGAGAACTGGACTGGATGTCTTTAAATGGTGTAAATGTTGCTTTGGCACTAACAGGAGTGGAGGAAGTTTGGTATAATACGTTAAAACAGTTTTCTTTTACCGCTACTGAAATAGATGATTTTATACCCGGCCCTGCTTTCCACGCCTGGTGGCTAATGGGGAATTTAGAGGGATGGGGTGGTCCTATGCCTGAAAGAATGCGGAAAGACAAAGTGGTCTTACAACAAAAAATAATTAAACGCATGCATGAACTGGGTATTGAACCCGAGTTGCACGGTTTTTACGGAATGGTACCAAAGTCTTTCCTACAAAAGTTTCCGCAGGCCAAAGTAGTTGATCAGGGAAAATGGGCAGGTGGTTTTGACCGGCCGGCGATGTTAGATCCCTCAGACCCGCTTTTTAAAAAAGTAGGAGATGTTTATTATCAGGAATTGAAAAAACTCTATGGAAATGATATTAAGTATTTTGGTGGGGATCCTTTTCATGAGGGCGGAAAAGCTGGTGGAATTGATGTTGAAGCAGCGGCTAAAAATATTCAGCAGTTAATGCAGCAACATTATAAAGGATCTACCTGGTTATTAATGGGCTGGGGAGGCAATCCAAAAGCCGATCTGCTGGCGGGGCTTGATAGAAAATATACAATGGTGCAGGATCTTTTTGGAGAAGCTAGAAATGAATGGGAGAAAAGTAATGGTTTTAATGGTTTTCCTTTCATGTGGAACATTGTAAATAATTTTGGAGGTAAAGAAGGTATGTATGGTAAGCTGGATCGGTTGTTACAGGAGCCACAACGTGCAGCAAAAAAATATCCCAATACATTTGCGGGTATTGGGGTTATGCCCGAAGGGATTGCGGATAATCCCATAGTGTATGATATGATGTTCAGCATGCCCTGGATGGCCCCTTCAAATGATGCCAAACATTTTGTACAGACTTATCCACAATACCGTTATGGTAAGTATAATGCCGCTGCGGTTAAGGCCTGGGAATTTTTCTTGCAAACAGCCTACTTTAGTCATGCCGAAAGTCAGGAAGGCCCTACAGAAAGTTTGTTATGTGCAAGGCCATCATTGGATATAAAATCAGTATCAACCTGGGGTACGCGTAGAATTTCTTACGATCCGGCTTTGTTCGAATCAGGGGTAAAATACTTGATGGACGCGGCAGGCAGTTTTAAAAATGTACCTACTTACCGTTTTGATCTGATTGATGCAGTAAGACAAATGATAGCCAATAAAAGCCAGATTTTTCATACCCGGATGAGAGAGGCATACTTAGCAAAAAATGCTAAAGCGTATGCAAATGCATCAAAATCCTTTCTTAAACTCATTTTGTTACAGGATAATTTGCTGAAAGGTGATCAGCGTTTTATGTTGTCTACCTGGCTTAAGCAAGCGCGAGCCGCGGGGTATGATAAGGCGTCAAAAGATCTGTGTGAAAGAAACGCAAGGCTGTTGATTACGATATGGGGGCCTGATACTAACCCATCAACAGATCTGCATGAATATTCACACCGTGAATGGAATGGCCTACTTAAAACGTTATACTATAACAGGTGGAAGCTTTTTATAGACCAGCAACAAATGGTATTGGATGGTAAGCTAACTAATCCGGTTCCAATTGATTTCTTTACCATTGAAAAAAAATGGGCTAATGAATTAGGTGGTAATTTTCCTGAAACGCCTGAAGCAGATTATGTTTCTTTGGTAAAGAATATTTATAATCAGGTGATAGCTATGCCGTAAGGCCGGTATTTGTAACCAATTGGTTCGGGAATAAGACATCAATAGGCATTAAAAGCCTTAGAGAAATCTAAGGCTTTTAATATTTAAGCGGTTTTCTATAATTATGTGATAAAAAGCCATCGGCAGGATGACACCCAGTTCCGTTACATGGTAGTAACCAACAAGCTATTTTATTGTTTTAGCCAGAGATCATACAATTCAAAGCCTAGTCCATCAACCAGGGTTGTCCAATCATCTTCAAAAATCACATCAGCTTCTTTATTAGGTAAATAGAAGATGCCAGATTTATAACCGATTAGTGCTGATATCCGAGGGTATATATATACATTTTGTCCTTCTTTCAATAAAGGATTTCCATCTTTATCCAGGACCGTAGCTCTATAAAATGTCGTAATTGGGAGCTCAATGTAATTATCGGGAATTTCATCTGTAATTAAATCCGTTGTTACCAGGGGGTGTTCTTCAAACACCATTTCTTCCGAAAATGTCTCTTCATCATAGACCAGGATTCCCTTATAAATAGCTAACCGTATGGGTTCACCATTTGGCGAAATAATCTTGTTATAGTTCAATATCTTGAACTGATAGGTCCCCTCAATGCGGTCCGTTTCTTCCAGGGGATTTTTTCCGACTACTAATGTAGGGTCAAGTGGACTTTTAGGATATACCCCAAAAACATTAGCCCCCAATTTCAGCGCCAGTCGCTGTTGGATCAGTATATTGTCTTTATCATCATAGGCAATCACCTCAGTACTGTCCTTTTTGTTAAAGAAGAATTGGAAAGTTGCCCCATCTTGTTTTGTCGATTTGCCATCAATGGATATTTTCTTGATGTTCAGACTTTCACCCGAATAAGCCCGAAAGGATATTCTTGCCAATAGTTCCTGTTCTTCCACTAATACTCCTTTTTTGCACCCGATGAAACTAAAACTCATCATGATCGAGAACAGGTAAATAGAAATTCTTTTATAATTTGTCATAGCGCTTTGTTTAAAAATTATAGCTTACAGAAAGGCTGAAACGTCGACCTTCTTTTTTACGATAGGTGATGTTGTCGCCTTCTTCTTTATTATATTTAATGGATTTGCCTTCTTTTAATACATCAAGCTTTGTGTCATCTTGTTCATAATCATGTATATTCATATAATATCGGGTCCAATCGTTCAGCAGGTTCGATATATTGAACTTAACCTCCATTTTTTTCTTTAGGAAGCGGGCATAAAATTGTGCATCCAATTGCTTCGGTGCCAGTTCATACTCCACCAATGCCAATTTAACATTGGCCAGATTGGTTCGATAACCACGGTGGTTATAGCTTATAGTAGTACCAAAACGCTCTCCCCAGTATCCTAGTCCCAGGTTCAGCAACCAAGGGGACTGACCAATCAAAGGTCTGTCTTGACCCGGATAGCGCAGTTGGACACGTTCGGCTACTTGTGTTTCTGGATTATTTATCCATTCCCAGTGACTTAGCACATTGACTTTAGATTTGAGTAGTGTCCCATTTGCGGATATAAACAGATCTTTTGCCCAATCCCGATCGGTTATAAAACTTAAATTTTTCCGGATTTCCAGCTCCAGTCCAAGATTCCTTGCACTTTCCATATTGGCATAGGTATATTGGTTGGTCCCATTTCCTGAATGAACCAATTCGATGGGTTTATCCAGGTATTTGTGGTATCCCGTCAATGAAATAATCTCGCCGGGCGAAGGGTACCATTCTAATCGTAAATCTATGTTATCGATTAAGGTAGACTGAACATGTTCTCCGTATACATAACCGTCTATTTCAAAATCATACATCGCAAACATGCCTACTTCTCTAAAGTCGGGGCGTATGATTGTTCTTGAATAACTTCCCCGGACGTTAAATTCTGGAGTTAAACTATAGGTGGCATTGATCGATGGAAGGAACCGCCAGTTGTTTTCCTTGACACCGAATCGATGTTTTTGCACATCATCAGGATCTGGTTCGTCCTGATAGGATCGCGTATAAAGCTCTTCCTGCTTCGAATTCAGACCAAAATATTCGGCCCGAACACCGTATACCAGGCGAAGATTAGTCCACAGTTTCTGATCGGCCATCAGAAAGAGCGCATGTGAACTCATATCTCCATCATAGTATCTGCCTCCAAGTACATCCGCGTAGTAATAGGCCTGACCATCTCCATTACCGATATTTTCGGCCGTAAACAGCTGGTCGTATGGAATATCGTTGGAAGCTCTTTGATTGGTAGTTCCTTCAATCCAGGATCTTGTCCAGGGAACCATTTTATTGACATCCAGCGATCGCTTTTTTGTCCATGCCTGATAGCCCAATTTGAGTAGGGTAGAAACCGTTTTTCCTTCTCCAAATTTACGGGAAAATGCAGCACTCCAATTGTAATCCGTTTCATCAATACGGGTCCACATGCGCCAGTCTTTAAAGGAATTGCCCGTTGATGCAGAAGAATGGGTCATTAATCCCGGCGTTTGGAAATAGGGTTTACCGTCAATGATGCTGGTTAATCTATACGAGAGTTTACGTTCATCCAGAATCTGTTGATTAATCTTATTGATGGTAAACATCCCTTCAGCTTTGATCTTCCAGGGCAATTGGTATTCGCCAGTCAGCTGATGTTGTTGCAAAGACATAGCTTCAGGCAACTGATAAACCAGTTTTGTAACTGTCGGAATAGATTCTTCACGGGGTTTCTGGATCGATTCATTGTAGTTATCACTGTACGTACGAGCATACATATTCTTTAAAGCTAACTTAAAGCGCTGCCCTTGAAATCCCATATTTGTGACTAATCCACCGCTACTGTTAAACCGATAAGATGTGCCTGCACCATTGTCACCAAGACCTACACTGTCTATATAGTTACCGTTGGGTGAACGTCTCACATTGTTAAAAGAAACGATATTTTGCTCATTTCTGAAATTTGCAGATGTTACAAATCCAAAACGATTTCCGTTTTTAAAGTCATACACCCGTCCTAAAGAGAAACGCATATTTTGATTTGGTGAAGTTTTGTATTTGTATAGGCGCATCGCATCGCTATTCAACCTTTTGGATTGGGCAATGGCATCCAGGTCATTGTATTTCAGGGCATCTCCAAATTCTGTCGGATTGAGCGGTGCAGCGTTCAATTCGGGGTCGGTCAGGATATAGCCCGGAGGCGCATCCAGTTGCGTTGCCCGGCTATTCCATCCCCAGGTTTTGATGCCTTCTGGCATTTTTTCAGATTTATTAAAGAAGCCAAAATACTCGCTCGTATGGCGCTCGCCTAATTGGTAGAAATCTTTGCCAATACTTTGAGTGTTACCACCTGTACCCAATTGTATACTGGTGAAATTTTGCTCGGGGATATCGATCGTATTTACGGAAACCTGTCCTCCTGAAAACTCTGCAGATACATCCGGTGTCGCCGTTTTGTTGACCACAACGGAGCTTACCATCTCAGTAGGGATGATATCAAAGGAAAAATCACGCCTGTTCTGTGAGGTACTTGGAATTACTACACCGTCCAGCATAGCCTGATTATAGCGATCGGACATACCACGCACGATGACACTTCGGTTGTTCACAGTAGTCAAGCCTGTAACACGTTTCAATACCTGCCCCATATCATTATCTGGTGTACGGGCAATCTGCTCGGCGGAGATGCCATCGGTTACGGAAGCTGCATTTTTCTGTGTGGCATATAGTCCGGCAACGCTTTCTTTTTTGTAACTACCTGTGATGACTACCTGATCGAGCTTGTTGGTTGATGGAACCAGAACGATGTTCAGACCGGTTAACTGATCCGCTTTCACTTCTACCTGAGTTACGCGCTTGGTCTGGAAGGATATGTAGCTTACTTCGAGGGTATATGTGCCAGGTGCAATGCTAAAACTGTAACTGCCATCCACACCGCTTTGCACAGTTTTGTTGAGTTGTATAATCTTTACAGATGCTCCGGGAAGCGGCTCGCCACGGTCATCCAGTACCTTGCCGCTTATACGGCCAGTCTGTTGATGGGGGATGGGTTTAGCCTCGATAACTACAAAATCATTAAAGGGTTTATACCGAAGATTGGTATTGCTTAATATGTTTTTCAGCGCATCGCTGACTGAAATATCAGCCGAAAGGAATGTTATTTTCTTCGTTTCCTTATCTAACAGTTGCTCATAAAAGGAGAATTTAATCCCACTTTTTGCTTGCAGGACCAGCAGGCTTTCTGTAAGGCTGGCATTTTTCAGATTCAGCTTGACCTTTACTTTGCTTAGATCCTGGCTGTTCGCTGTTGCTGCTAACAGAACTCCTGAAAGGGTAAGCTGTAAGCTCAGGATAATAAAAGATAGCTTCATCAGGAATAAGAGTTTATTTATAAAGGCTTTATCGTAGCTTTTTACTACATTTTGCATAGTTTTGTATGTTATCGGGTTGTTTCATTTATGAAAAAATCTGTTAATGTGGTGAAGCTTTATAGCATCACCATTATTTTCGCTAAGCCGCCAGGCGTCCAAACCATGGCTTAGTAAAATTTTAAGGCCGTTCCCATTTTGGGAGCGGTTTTTTTGAATCAATTTCTTAAATCATATTCCTCCTGCTTAAATAAGTGTCTTATTTACTGAATGATTACCGTTTTGTCCTTTATGATGTAACCGGCCTTTGTGGTGGCCTTAAGTATTTCCAGTGATTGTGTTAGTGGCCTGGTGCCGTCTAGCTGGATGTTCATCCTGTACCTCCCGATCTGCTTATTGCGGAGCTCTATTTTAACATTGTACCAGCGTTCCAGAACTTTCAGCATTTCGCTAAGTGAGGTCCCTGTAAATGTGAGCTTACCTTTTTTCCACCCTGTGAGCTCAATGGCAGGAATGTTGCTATTAGTGGCTAAACCTGTAACAGGATTAAATCCAATCGCATCGCCCGGCAGCAACACGGCAAGGGATTCCGATTTACCGGAGCCTGCTATTTTCCGGTTGACCTGAACTTTTCCAGTTGCTACAGCAACTGCAATTTCCTGGCCCTTAAATGCCTCAATTTTAAAAGAAGTACCCAGTACTTTAGTCTGAACGTCTCCGGTCTGTACAATAAAAGGTTTTTCTGGATTTTTAGTAATTTCAAAAAAGGCTTCTCCCTGTAAGGAAATCTCTCGTGTATTGCCAGTAAAGCGTTCAGGATAGGAAATACTGCTACCCGCACCGAGGGTTACTACCGAACTATCAGAGAGTGTGATGGTTGAACGCTGTCCATTGGGGTTATGACTGGAAAGCATCGAAATCGTTTCCGGTCCGACTGCCACTTTTTTAGTATGCCAGACCCCATAAGTTGCAACACCTAAAATTAATACCGTCCATACTGCTGCATATTTGTAAAAATTGATCCGACTGATTACAGGGGATGGCTTTGCACAGTTTTCATCAAGACGTTTGTTTAACCGCTTTTGAAAGCTCAGAATATATTCGTCTGTGGCTGGGGCTTCTTTTTTAAACGCTCGCCAGTCCTCGTCCATGACCTGATTAAACAGCTCCTGTGAACCAGGCTGCTCCATGAATATCTTCATGCGCTCCTGTTCCTGTGATGTACAGTTCCCCGCTATAAATTTTCGGATGAGTATTTTATCTGTTTCTTGTGCCATTTATGAATGCCTCTCTCATATACACACGCAGAAAAAGGATGTGAGGGCCAATGGCTACTAATATTTTTTTTAATAAAAATGCAACGTTTTGATTTTTAGTGATGTATAGTTTAGGAAGGGATTGAAAAAAGCAAAATAAGTGTGGCCTCTGTATAGGTTTTGAGGTTTTTACGGAAGTAATTGAGGGAAGCTTTAAGGTGATTTTTTACTGTATTGACCGAGAGGTTTGTTTGCTGTGCGATTTCGGTATTGGTCATTTCCTGCTCTCTGCTCATGGTATATACCATACGGCGCTGGGGACTAAGTGCAGCCAGTTTGTTCTGATATACTTTTTGCGCTTCTGTATCCATCATATCGTAATCGGCAGAATAGGTCAGGGGTTCACTGACTTTGGTCAGTTCTTCTAATGGAACAAATGAAAGCGCTTTTTTCCTCCAGTGGCTGATGATGGCATTTTTTATCGAACGATATAGATACTGATCTAATTGTTGTATGTTGGTCATATCTGACTGTTGCCAGAGTTTCAGCATCATGTCCATAACCAGTTCTTCGGCCAGTTCAGCGTCTTTGAGTTGCCTGGTGGCAAACTGTAGCAGATTATCAAAATAACGATGGAACAATATATTGAAAGCATCCTGACTTCTTTCTCTGCATTGCATTAAGAGTATGTTGTCCGGTAAATCTTCTACTTTTTGAGCCATTGCTTACGCAGTATTTTACTGAAACAAAAGTAGCGCAAATGGTCTAGCACATTATTAAATAACTATTAAGGTATTATTAATAAAGGTTATCGCATTGACCCTATCGTTCAGATAAGATATCTACTCTTAAATTAATTTGGATGAGCAGATTAATTGTAACTTGGTGCGTGTGATTATTCTTAAAGCAGGGTACGAACTAACAGTTTATAACCGTGACAAGAACAAAGAACAGGAATTAACAATAGCGGGAGTGGCGTCATATGAAAAGTAAAATTGATGAAATGCTGTTGACTTATGGATTGAGCGCGGAATGCAGCATTTTACCTATGCTCGATGATTTTAAAGATGAAGGAGAGATCAGGGAATATTGCTGGCAGGTATTGCGTAGTTATCCTGACCTGAAAAAAGAAGACTGGATCATTGGCATGGAAGGAGGAGACTTTATTTACAGTTTTGATAATCACTTTATTTTTATCACAGACGATATCTGGAGTTTTAATTTGATTGCAAGACAGCCAGTCCTGGTATTACTGGCGGAAAAGATGAAGGCGTTAAAGTAAATTCCTGGATTCAGCAAATTTTAACATCCGGATTTTTTACTAATATTGTCTGCGGGAAAAAGTCTGATGGCATTAAAGCAGGAATATACAGAACAATACTGGATGGAAGCATTTCAAAATGGTGAAGAGAAAGCTCTTGCTCATTTTTTTAAGCTTCATAGTAAGTCACTTGCTTATTTTACAAACCGTATGCTGGAGGATAAAGCGGAGGCTGATGATATTGTTTCCAAATGTTTTCTCAAACTCTGGCAAAAACATGAAGACTTTAAGACAGTACAAAATATCAAGGCTTTTCTTTATATCAGTTGTCGCAATGCCTGTCTGGATTATCTGGCCAGCCTGAAAGTCAGAACGGCTTCGCAGGAAAAGTACATCATGCATCTTCAGCAGGGAGAGGAAACTATTCTTTACGATGTAATCCAGACAGAAGTATTAGATCTGGTTAACAAGGAGATCGAGGAGCTGCCGGATAAAATGAAGGTGATTTTTAAAATGCTCTACTTTGAAGGAAAAAGCACAACTGAAATTTCGGAAGAACTGGGACTTTCCATACAGACAGTACGTAATCAAAAGACAAAGGCTATAGCGATCCTGAAAAATTCTTTAGTTAAAAAAGGTGTTTCCAATGCGTTGCAACTGGCCTTTTTGTTTTTTATTGACAAATAACAAAAATATTTAAATTTTATATGGTTGCTTTAGGCAGTCGTCCCGTTTCTATATCATAAAACATTTAATAAATGTTAAATTGAATAAAATGGCCGACATGTTAGAAAAGGAATTTTATATATCCACCCTGATTACCGCAGAACTTAATAGGCCGCTTGACCAGCAGGAGGCTAACGAGCTTCAAGCCTGGAAAGACGCTTCGCCGGAACATCTTGAGTTTTACAACCGTTTGATCGCTCAGGAATATTTCCTGCAAGAGTTTAAAAATTTTAACCAGGTAGATACTGAAAATATATGGAAGCTTACCGAAACCAGGCTTAAAGCAGATCTTGTTTTAGGTGGGGCGCAAACTTCGGCTGGGCAGATAAAACTTTGGCCACGAATTGCAGGAATTGCCGCCGCCGTGGCGATACTTGTGCTTTCTATTTACTTCTTTAATGCGGCTTATCGTTCGGGAAGTACCAATCAGAATGAGTATGCTAAGGGATATGCGGATATCAAACCCGGAAAAAATGGCGCTACAATAACCCTTGCCAGCGGTAAAGTTATTAAGCTAAGCGACTATCAAAGCGGTGTTGTCATTGGAAACGACCATCTGGCCTATACCGATGGAAGTGCTGTGGCAACGGAGTCTGAAAGTAACTTCCGGGATGAAAGACTTACCGCCACAACAACAAAAGGACAGACTTATATATTTACATTGCCTGATGGTACGAAGGTATGGCTGAATGCGGATTCAAAAATTTCATTTAAACAACAGTTTACTAAGAAGACACGGGAGGTGCTTTTAGAAGGAGAAGCTTATTTTGAAGTCGCCAAAGATAAACGACATCCGTTTATTGTAGCCACCAAAGGACAGGAAATAGAGGTATTGGGTACGCATTTCAATGTAAATAGTTATAGGGATGAACCGCGTACTGCTACCACCTTGTTGGAAGGATCCGTGAAGGTCAAAGTTGGAAAAGCACAAAAAATTATAAAGCCGGGTGAGCAGGCATTAAACAGTTCCGGTGTTATTTCGGTGAGGCAAACTGACGTAGACAATGTGGTGGATTGGAAAAATGGTGACTTTAACTTGAATCACATAGAATTTAAAACAGCTATGAGAAAAATTGCCAGATGGTATGACATGGATGTTATTTATGATGACTCTGTACCAGATAATATGGAATCGGGCGGGTGGATATCAAGAGACAAGCCATTATCAGCTGTTCTTAAGTCTATAGAATCATCCGGACTGGTAAAATTCAAGGTAGAAGGTCGAAAAATCTACGTAACGCAATAATTTAATATGAACAATATGAAACGATTCATTTTCTTTATAATCATTTGCCAGATGGCGTTTTCGGTATTTGCACAGAACAATCATCCGGTTTCCTGGAAGTTCAGTAGTGAAAAGATCGCGCCATTAACTTATCAAATCAAATTGCATGCTACTGTTCAGGAACCCTATCACATTTACCCTCAGGGGGCGGCAGGAGGTATGGGAATGCCTACTGAATTTTTGTTTGATCAGGATGATAATGTAGAATTCGTTGGAGAGATGAAAGAAAAAGGGGAAGAGCAGAAGGGTGAGGAAAGTTTAGCCTATTACTCAAAAGGAGTGACGTTTACACAGACAATCAAACTAAAGTCTGAAAAGAAGACTGCATTGACCTTCACAGTTAAATATATGGCATGTACCAATCAGATGTGTCTTCCGCCATCGAAAAAGAAATTTGCGCTGGAATTAAATGATCAGGCCAGGGAAACCACTGCTGAGGGTACTATGAATTCCAGCAATTCGCAGAATGAAGCCATAACCTCATTTATATACCAGGATTTTGCAATGGCTGACATGGACGGCAAAACTGTTTCATCTAAAGACATCACCTCAAAATGTAAGTACACGTTTATTGACTTTTGGGCAAGCTGGTGCACACCTTGCCGGAAGCAAGGGCGGGAATTGATTCCTATGTACAATAAGTATAAATCAAAAGGTTTTGATGTAATCGCCGTTTCATTGGATACAGATGCTAAAGCCTGGAAGAAAGCAACTGAGGCAGATGGCTATACCTGGACGAATCTGAGTGATTTGAAGGGCTTTGAATCTCCCATGAGTAAAAAATACAATATCATAGCTATTCCCAGAAACCTATTGATCGATCAGAAAGGAAATATTGTAGCTATGGATTTACATGGCGAAGAACTGGAAGCGAAGCTTGCTGAACTATTTAAGATATAAGTAAAAAATGTAAAACTTAATTATACACCTAAACCAACCAGATATGCAGAGAAATCTACCATAGAACCTAAAAAAGAACCAGTCCCAACACGGTTGGAACTGGTACAGCTTGAAATTAACTAAACGTCAACTACAGCAGCCTGGTCCGTCGAAAGTCAAGGATTGCTGTAATAATCAAACTAAACAAATGTATAGAATTTCTAACAGATACCAGGGGGTATGTCCATCCCTTTGGTCTAAACTTATGCTGATTATGCGATTAACCACCGTAATATTAATAGCATCCATTTTGCAGGTCAGTGCAGCTACATACGGCCAGCAAATTACCATCAACCGAAAAAATGCTTCTTTGGAGTCGCTTTTGAAGGAGATCAGAACTCAAAGTAATTACGATTTCTTCTATGACGGGAAAATAATACCCAAGAACAAGTTGGTTGATGTAAGCTTGAAAAACGTAGACATCAATGAGGCGCTGAAAAAGGTACTTGCAGGTTCTGCACTTAGCTATACGATTGAGGGGAAAATTGTGACCATAAAAAAGCAAACTGCACCTACTTTGATAGACAAGATCATCTCGGTATTGGAACGTATAGACGTTCGGGGAAAGGTAGTTGATGAGAATGGAAATCCTCTTCCAGGAGCTTCAGTGTTTGTGGAAGATTCCAGTAACAGGACAACTACCAACGAGAAAGGCGAATTTTTTCTTCAAAATGTGAGTGATAATGCGAAAATACTTATAGGTTATGTTGGCTATCAACCGCTGGAGCTTGATGCAGCACGTGATCTGGGTACGATAAAGATGAAGCCTTCAACCGGGAGTCTTGAAGAAGTTGAGATCACGTTTAATACAGGATATGAGAAAATTGAGAGAGCACGTAGTGCCGGATCTTTTGCGAAGCCTGATATGAAGGTGGTAATGCAACGTTCAACCAGTACTAACATCCTTGATCGTCTGGAAGGATTGGTAGGCGGCTTTTCCAGCGGAAGGGCTCAGAGTGGTGGTCTTGCTATTCGCGGAACTACTACTACTGGTAGTGTTGATCCTACTCGCGTACAATATGTTTCTTCATCCCCATTGATTGTGGTAGACGGAATTGTAACCAGTTATGATGCTGAGGGAGGGGACATAGGTAATGCGATCAGTCGGATCAACCCACAGGATATTGAGGATGTTACTTTCCTGAAAGATGCTACTGCGGCTTCCATATGGGGTGCGAAAGCTGCGAATGGGGTAATCGTAATTACGACCAAACGCGGTAAGGCCGGTGATAAGCTAAATATTGTATACGATGGATATTATGCGTTTCAAGGTCGCTCCAACCGTAATTATTTACCCGTGCTCAACACCAGGGACTTTATCAGCACAGAAAGAGAAATATTCGCATTGGACGCGGCAGCAACTACCTATGGAAGCGAAACCATCGGTGGAATTCTCACACCTCATCGCCAGATCTTATGGGATCGCCAGCGAGGGTTACTCACTGAAGCTCAGTCCAATTTTAAATTAGACAGCTTGTCGGATTTAGACAACTGGGGGCAGCTCGATAACATTCTGATCAGGGATGCAGCTCAGTACAATCAGACAATTTCCATTTCAGGGGGAGGAAATGTCCATACTTTTTATGGTTCAATCAACCATGTTGGTACACGAAACAATACACCTGGAGACAAGAATAACCGATTCAAATTGAATTTGCGTAATGATTTCACTTTAGGAAAAAGATTTAAAGCCTATGTGAATGCAGACCTTACCAATGCACTGACTCGAAGTCTTGGTGCTGTGAGCACTGCCGTGCCCCGTTATCAACTTTATCAGGATGCTAATGGCAACCCGTTAACCGTCAATTATGCCGCTCCGTGGCCAATCAGTGTGAGCGCAGAACAATTGGCCGATTATCAAAGAAGAAGCCGGATCAATTTGCAGTTTAATCCGCTGTTGAACAGAGATACGGAATACGAAACGGGAAACAATTTTTCAGGTAGATTTGTGGGCGGTGGAACGATAGATATTTTGAAAGGCCTTAAATTTATCGGTACCTATGGATATAACATCACCAACAATACAGGCAGAACAGTTTTAGATGAATCTAATTTCATTGTCAGACGTGACGTCGCGAGATTCACTGTGGCGCCAACTGTAGCCGCAACTCCTGTATATTATCTGCCTCAGTTTGGTGGAAGACTTACTTCTGAAAATGATCAGGAGAGGGGCTGGACCATTCGAAATCAAATGTCTTATAACCTGGATTGGAAGCAAAGTCAGCTATCCATTATGGCCGGACAAGAGGCTACACATAGCCAGGGGTATAGCGCCAGCGCCATCTATTATGGTTGGGACGATCAATTGCAGATTTCACGCCCTGTAGATTTACAGCGCTTAGCGACAGGTATTAATGGTATAGGTGGTCGTGTAAATCTGGAGGGTAATAATGTAAGTGGAGGCGAGGGTGAAATTGTCAGAACTACCTCTTACTATGCTACCGCGGGCTATACTCATTCCGGAAAGTATACCTTGAATGCGAGCTGGAGAATAGACAAGAGTAATTTATTCGGCTTAGATAAATCCGCTCAAAACAGACCAGTGTACAGTTTTGGAACAAAATGGGCCCTGGGAAATGAAGATTTCATGAAGCCTGTAACCTGGTTGAACAGCTTAGATGTACGCTTGAGTTATGGTATCACCGGGAATGCTCCTAATCCTGGTATCAGCGCCAGTGCTGATATTTTTGATCCGGAAGCTAACCCAAACTATGTATCCGGTAGTGGACTTATTCTGGCAACACCTGCAAATAATAAATTGACCTGGGAACTGACTAAGGTGTATAATGGAGCGATAGATTTCTCAGTATTAAAAGGTAGGTTGTACGGATCTGTTGACGCCTATTTAAAAAATACCTCCGGCTTAATCGGAACGGTATTCACTGCTCCGTTGACAGGATATGACTCGGTTATCGGTAACTACGGTGATATGCAGAATAAGGGGATAGATTTGTCATTAAACTCGGTGAACCTGAGAACTGAAAATTTCCAATGGGGTACGCGTCTAAGCCTTGGATACAACAAAAATAAGCTCACTAAATTAAATAATACGCCACCAACAACGGGTGCTGATCTTGTGAGTGCGACTTTACTTGTTGACAGGCCCCTTTATTTACTGCATGCGTATAATTATGCAGGCCTGAATGCTAAAGGAGATCCTCAGGCAAGACGCGCTGACGGGTCTTTAACCTCGTTGCGCAACGAAACATTGCCTGAAGATATTTTGTATGTAGGCATTACCCAGGCACCATGGAATGGCGGGTTAAGCAATAATTTTCAATATAAAAGCTTCAATTTAGGGGTAAACATTGTGTATAGCTTCGGACATAAAATGCGTGATCCTCTAAATGGTTTACGCTCACCTCTTGAAAGGGTAGACAGTATCAATGCTGAATTTCTAAATCGATGGAAAGTAGCTGGAGATGAAAATAGAACAGATATTCCGAGATATGTAGCGTCGGAAGAGGAATCAGAGGAGCGGTTTACCGGATATTATACCAATGCAAATACCAGAATTCTGGATGCCTCTTATGCGAAAATCAGGGACATCACCTTAAGTTATGGTGTACCGGCAGCTTTTGCCCGTAAGCTAAATGTGCAAGGAATCAATTTCCGGGTTCAAATGAATGATTTATTGATCTGGACGGCCAATGACAAGTTTTATGATCCGGAAAATGGCTCAAGCAGATCACGTGCCGCTCAGGGGACTGTAACGCTTGGTGCAAATATCACTTTTTAAGGACTGTATAAATTGACAACATATGAAAATTTTAAAAAAATATATTCTTGGATCAGCACTTTCTTTATTACTGCTGTCACAAGTTGCATGTAAAAAGGAGTTTTTGGAGATCACGCCCAAAGGCAAACAGATTGCGGTAACAACGAAGGATTACGAACTGATACTTAATGCCAATTCTTTGTCAACAAGTTCCGCCGGGGCATTCATGGGAGACGATATAGCCGCATTGCGCCCATATTTTGCACAACTAACCATCCGAAAACAGCGTCTGTTTAAATATGAAAGCAGGGTCTATGAATCGGATCAACTGCCTGATGAGCTGAGTGGAGGAGAGACCTATATCAACAGGCTTTACCTTTTTAATAAGATTATCAATGAGGTAATGGAATCAAAAGGCGGAACAGATGCTCAAAAACGGGCTATCCTGGCCGAAGCACGTGCTGGAAGGGCGATCTGTAATTTTATGTTTTTAAGTGACTTTACAACGCCTTATATGGAGGCAACCGCAGCGACAGAATTGGGTATTCCTAACCTTATAGAGGCTGATGTAACATTGACTGAATTTAAGAGATTAACTAAACAGGAAAGTTATGATTTGATCATTAAGGATCTTAAAGAGGCCATGCCTGAATTGGGGCCTTTGGTTCACAGGCGTAAGATTTCCAAAATTGCTGCACAATTTTATCTCGCCCGTATATATTTTGCAATGCGGAAGTATGAGCTTGCTCATCCAATCCTGGATGAGGCGCTTCTCGAAAAATCGAAGTCAACTATTGATTTGGATCTGTACGATTATAACAAAGTATTGGACCCCGCTGATTCGGAGACCTGGTTTCCGCTGCTTTTTGGCTTAGTCTTGGCTAACCAACCTCTTCCAGCTGAGAATATCCAGCAGATTTATGACATTACCGTGTCCGTTGGTGATTTTACTGGTGGTGGCGCCAATGGGTTTGTACTATCACCTCAAACCATGAATTTGTTTGACCCCCTGGATAAGCGGCCAAACCTGTTTGACAATATGGAATGGCAAGGTGATTCAGAGTTTCCGCTAAAAATGAGACGCTCAATTGGCTTTTTTACATCAGTGGGGCCAAGTGTTTCAGATTTATATCTGATGCGTGCTGAATGCAGGGCACGCGCCAACAATCTGGCCGGAGCAGTTGCTGATGTTCAACTATTAAGAGAAAAGAGATCAGGTAATCCAAATGTACCGGGATCAGTTGCGAATAACCAAGAGGCATTGGTGAGGTATATTCTCGATGAACGTATCCGGGAATTTGCCTTTACAGGTTTGCGTTGGCTGGATATGCGCCGTTTGTATAACGAACCTGTTTATGGTAGTCATGTGAAAATGACACATGAAGTTCGCACTATGGCAGATACCAATAATGATGGCGTGGCTGGAGATATTTCGGAAACCCATACGCTGAAGCCTGAACGATTTGCCTTAAAATTCGGCGAACGCATGTTGAGAGAGAGTAAGGGACTCGAAGAAAATCAATAACGAAAAATCAAATTATGATGAGCGGATTGCTGCTCCGGTAGCAATCCGCTATTAAACAAGATGTATATATGAATAAATTACTTGCAATAGCATTTGCATTTCTGGCACCGGTAAGCTCAAATGCGCAAACGAAATATGCCATAAAAGGTGAAATTCCGGCAACACATAAAGCTACACACGCTGTGATGTCTTATCCACCGGATGATAAAGGTGGCGAATACAAAGCGGATACGTTAGCAATTCAGGGTGGGAAATTTGAGTTTAAGGCCACTATCGCAAGACCGCAACTGGCGGAACTGAATCTGATCATTCCCCGTCCTGCCGGAGAAACCGGTCGTAGAAACCAATCAGGCGAAGAAGGGAATAATATGAAGAATGTAGCGCTGTTTTATCTGGATGGAAATATCAATGTCACATTTGATACTGCCGGAATGGCTTCGTATGCCGGTGGCGGTAAGGACCAGAAAGCATGGGAGTTTTACGCTAATGAGGCAACGTCCAGGAGTAAAGCGGCAAGTGGAAATGATGGCGGAATGGAATTTTACGAAGTTTTGGTTTCGTATATGGTAAAATCTTATCCGGATAGCTACGTTAGTGTAGACCTGATGGATTTATTTACACAAAGCTCCATAAATCCGAAGCTTGTGGAGCCTATGTACAATACGCTCAGCAAACGAATGCAAAATACGGAAAAGGTATTGCGTTGGAAACCGAAATTGGATCAAGCAAAACTAGCGGTGTCTGGAACTCAATCCGCTCCTGAATTTACCCTAAACGATACGGAAGGAAAGGCAATATCACTGGCATCTTACAAAGGAGGCTATGTGCTTGTAGACTTTTGGGCCAGCTGGTGTGTACCCTGTCGCGCGGAGAACCCCAATGTACTGGCTGCTTACGAGAAATATAAAGACAAAAACTTTCAGGTACTGGGTGTTTCATTAGATGAGAAAAAAGAGGCCTGGTTAAAAGCTATTGCCGAGGACAAATTGCCTTGGAAACAAGTGTGTGATTTCAAAGCTTCTAAAAGTGAGGTTACCAAAATGTATAACGTTTCTTCTATTCCCGCGAATGTACTTGTTGATCCCCAGGGTAAGATCGTTGGTAAAGATTTAAGAGGAAAGGCTTTGCACGACACACTTGCCGAATTAATTAAATAAATCAATTATATCATAGATCATGAAGAAAATTATTCTGTTGTTATTGATTTCCAGCTCAGTCTGGGCACAGCAACCAAAAAATAAATACAGTATAAACGAATTTATCCTGATCCAGAAAGTGGAAGATCAGGAGAAAAAATACAATGAAGTAATCAAAGGGCCGGCTCAGAACCTGGCACCGACCGCTTTAAATGATTTTCGTGCCGAACTCGCATTGGCTTGGTTATTCAAAGGAAATGTAGCGCGATATCAATATTATAAATCTACCAGTCCTAAATTTTCATATCGGCAAGCGCTTTATTTAGGTTATGCCGTAGAGAAATTATTAGATGAAAAGAAAGACTATGCTAATGCAGAAAAAATTTCAAAAGCGCTTTTAGATGATTTGACTAAAGGTAAAATGGATGGCGATGCTGTCAGACCTTCGGTTTTGTTTGAAGTGAATGCGGCAGCTAATGCGAAGTTGGGAAATGTTGATGTAGCTAAGAAGATGATCGCGAAATCATCTGAGGATAAATCGAGCGAATCACGTCTGATTAAATATTTTAAGGACATGCAAGCTAACTATCTGAATCGCCAAGCTATGGTGATGTTGGCTGCCGGTGAGTATCAAAAGGCTTATGATGTGTTGGACAAGGCCTTTAAAGAAGCAGAATCCAATTCATATATGGTTGAGACATTTAAAGAAGCTTTCAAGAAGGTTAAAGGTACAGATCAGGGCTTTGATGCTTACCTTAAATCCCTCAAAGCCGAAGCTTATCAAAAATATTATAAGGAAGTAGAGACGCATTATGTTTCCGCTCCAAGCAAGACCATCACAGGAAAGTTCCCAGACCCTAGTGGTGGTTCTGAAATGATAACCTCTTTCGAGGCTAAAACGCCCCTTGAATCCGTGGCAATGAAAAATTTGGATGGAAAGACAGTTAATCTTGGAGACTATAAAGGAAAGATATTGGTCCTGGATTTTTGGACTACATTATGTACTCCTTGTGTAGCTGCTTTTGCTGGATTTGAAAAAGTTGTGTCGGATTATAAAAAAGATGATTTGCAATTATTTGTGGTGAATATATTTGAGGAGAACGCTGCTGTAAAGGCATTTGCTGCACAAAAACCTGTTACCCTAAGTGTATTACAGGATCAGGAAAATACAGCGTACAATGTAGCCGCTACACCTACTAAGATTATTTTTGATTCAATGGGCAATATTCGATTTTTCAGCTCAGGTTATGCCGGATCTACAGATAGAGAATATTATAAGCTAAAAGCCATGGTTGAGATTACCAAAGCACGCAGTTAATCAACGCATATGAAAAAGCTAATATTTTTATTGTTCATGGTTTCGGGCTCAGTCTATGCGCAGCAGAAATCACAACAGATTGCCAGGCAATTTAACGCTTTGGTTAAAGTAGAGGATGAAGAAAAGTTTTATAATGACCTGATCGAAAAAAGTCCTGTTGATCCTGCTAAACCAGATCAATATAGTGAGTACCGCGCACAGCTTGCCGTAGACTGGCTTATTAAGGGTAACATTGAAAAATATAAATTTTACAAGAATACCAATCCAAAATTTACAGCATTGCAGTTATTTGATTTGAGTAATCTGCTTGAGTATTGGGTTGATGATAATAAGCATATTGCTGTAGTGGAGCAAATTTCAAAGCAAATTTTAGATGAGATAGCAAGGAAAGTACACGATGATACATTTAGCAGAACCGGAATTTTGCTTGAAGTAAATGCATTGGCAAATGCCAGGTTAGGTAACATTGATATAGCCCTGAAAAACATCGAAAAGTCAGGCGTCAATGCAATGTTCAGAAATATGCCGTATTTCAGAAATTCTAAGGCGAACTACCTCACCCGTTATGGAGCAATACTTTCTGTAGCTGGTCAGCACCAAAGGGCATTGGATACGCTTTCTGCTGCAGTACGTACTGCCATCTCAACCCCAAAAACGGTAGTTATATTAAAAGAAGTCTATCAAAAAGCTAAAGGTAACAGTCCGGAGGTGGACAAGTATATCACTGCGTTACAAGAGGAGGCTTATCAGAAGATTGTAAAGGAAGTGGAAAAAGCATGGATTGCAGACACCAAACCTGCACCGGATATTACTTTATCGGACATGACGGGCAAGGCCGTTAAGTTGTCTGATTACAAAGGTAAAATCGTTGTTATAGATTTTTGGAGTACAGCTTGTAAACCTTGTGTCGCGGCATTTCCGGCATTTGAACGCGCTGTTGATTTTTATAAAAATGAATCCTTCCAGTTATTTGTGATTAATGAAGGGGAAAGTCCGGATATCGTAAAGCCTTATATGGATAAGAAAGGCTATAAACTAACTGTATTATTCGATAATGATGAAGCCATTTTTAAAGCATTAGGGGCTTTAGGAACACCTCAGAAATTTATCATTGATGCGAACGGAAATATCAATCAAACGGGAATTGGCTACGCAGGGTCAGACGATAAGGAGTTTTATAAGCTCAAAGCTATGATAGAGCTGACTAAGGCACGGTCGTCAGTTAAATCAGTAAATAATTAATTGAATTAAAATGAAGTATTTAAAGCTGAGTTTACTCGGACTGTTTTGTCTTGCCTTAATAAATGGGTACAGCCAGCGTAAGCCAGAGGCTAAAAGGATTGAAAAACTAATTGCCAATTGCGTGGAAAAGGCGATGACAAGTAGTGTTTATATTATAGAATGGGATACCCTAAAGAATAAGGTGCAGGATGGAGTGGATGAAGCAAATGGCTTTACAGGAGTGGTGGTTTCCGCAGAAGGTCATATTCTTACAGTGTCTCATGCTGCAATGCCTAACCAGGTATATATGGTTTCTTTTCCAGACGGGAGTAAACGCGTAGCGGTAGGATTGGGAAGGATCGGACTGCAGGATAAGGAAAAAGATTATGATATGGCAATGCTGAAAATCCTAAAGCCGGGAAAATGGCCTTTTGCAAAAATGGCGCCGAGCACTGAACTGAAATTGAATCAGCCGGTAATCAGCATTTCTTATCCCGGTGCTTTTTTCAAAGCGATGCCAAATGTAAGATATGGTAGAATATCTGATATAGATTTAAGCGATGGTTTTATCGAATCATCGGCTAAGATGGAACCAGGTGACTCGGGAGGCCCTTTGTTTGACGAACATGGTAGAGTTGTAGGAATTCATAGCTGGATCAAGGAAAATGAAGCCCAGAATTATGATGTTCCTGTTGATCATTTTCTGAAGTACTGGACGGCGCTAAATGTCGCAAAAGATTACGCGGCATTTCCTGAAGCAGATGCTTTGCCTGCAACGGTAACTTCAGTATCTATGGAAACCGTTCCTGCGCTGGAGAAGGTTGCAGAAATTTCCCCTATGCAAAGTAAAAGTGTGCTGAGACTAACAAGTAGTAGAGGAGAACAACAGGTGTCTATTCTGGGAACTTTGATTAATTATGGCAATGCCGGCTACATTGTCAGTAAAAGTTCTATGGTATTCAATAATGCCTTGCTCAAAATTGGTGACAAAACTCTACCCGTTCAGGTCGTTAAAAGAGATAGGGAAAATGATCTCGTATTATTAAGCGTTGCCGGGAGGTTGGAGAATGGAATCAGGATCAAAGCTGATGCTAAAAATCCGACACTTGAAATTAAAGATTTGGGAAAGATTCTGGTTACGGCATTATCAAAGGATGCTACCAGTGTAGGAATACTTAGTGCCACTTATACCGATATGCCATTGACATCTGGTATGGGATACTTAGGTGCAGCTGCCCGGTATGCGGATGGGAAAATCACGTTGAATAGAATTGATAGGGGAAGCGCAGTAGCATCTTATCTTAAGCCAAAAGATCAGGTGACCAAAGTCAATGGAGTTGCGGTGCATACGGCGGCAGACTATGACCAGGAATTTGCAAAGTATATAGCGGGCGATTCCATCACCATAGACATTACCAGGGAAGGAAGTCCGATGCAGTTTAATGTATACCTGGAAGGACAACCGACTGTGCGGCACGTATCTTTCGAATATCCCGGTGGACGTAGTGCCCGGTCTGACGGTTTTAAAAATGTGCTGATTCATGATGTTGCTATCAAAGCAGATGAATGTGGAAGCCCGGTATTCAATAATGCAGGGGATTTTTATGGAATTAACATTGCCAGGAGAAGCAGAACATCGAGCATTATTATGCCCATAGCAGCACTTGCAGAATTTATAAAGAACAACACTAAAAAATAAAGAAAATGAAAAGACTAATTTTAGCCATTTTGATGCTAAGTTCATTAAGCATTATGGCACAACAGAAAAAGGCTGTTAAAAAAAATCCTAACAGTCAGGAGGCAAGAATGCAACGGATGACCTCCTTTCTAAAAATAAGTGGAAGTGAGCATATTGAAGCTCACCTTCAATCCATGATTAAAGCTAATCCGAATATTAATTTAGATATGGAAAAAAGTTTGGTTTCGAGTTCATACGCTGAAGATCCAAACTCAGCTAAAGTGCTTCAATACGTCAATTCAATGAAAGATCCTGTATTTAGGTTAAGGGCCTTAACAATGGCAGTTGAGCTTATGGCTCCAATAGATAACGCAAAAGCCTTAGAACTTGCAGCAGGAAAATTAGAAGAAGCCAAAAAAATGAAAGGTCAGACTGCTTTAAGTCAGCCATTAAAGGTAGACCCTAAAGCTGCTTACGACGACTTTATAAATTTGTATGGTAAACTCCTTTTCAAGGCCGGGAAAAATGATGAGGCCTATCAATATACATCTGAGGCTTATCATAACATTAAAAACAGGGACGGGGAGCTTACTGAAAATTACGCCTTTCTTTCCAGTCTGCAAGGTAAATATGAGGAAGCTCTACCTGTTTTAGCAAAAGCGGTAGAGAATGGCAAGTTTGAGCAAAGATATATTGAACAGGTAAGAAAGGGTTACGCCAAATTAAATCCAGACAAGGATATTGACACCTATATTGCCGGGTTGAAAAGCATTTTCATTGAGAAGATCAAAGACCGTGTTGTTAAACTGATAATCAACGAGGCTGCGCCGAATTTTACGGTAACAGATGTAAATGGGAAAAAAGTTTCTCTGACAGATTTTAAAGGTAAAACAATTGTATTGGATTTTTGGGCTACCTGGTGCATGCCTTGTGTTGCATCGTTCCCAGCTATGCAAATGGCCGCAAACCGATATGCCAATGATCCGAATGTTAAATTTCTATTTATTCACACCTGGGAGAATGTGGCAGATCCTCTGACTGATGCCAAAAATTTTCTGAGCAAACGTGAGTATAATTTTGATTTATATATGGACACTATAGATCCTGCTACTAAACTACCTCCAGCCGCTACGCTATTTAAGGTGAAAGGAATCCCCGCTAAATTTATCATTGACGGTAATGGAAGAGTGCGGTTTAGTTTAGAGGGCTTTGAGGGTAAAGACGAAGCTGTAGCAGAAGAAGTTGTGCAGATGGTAGAGATGGCGCGTAAGGGTTAGAGATAATCAATGAGCACTGAAAGCCTTAGAGAAATCTAAGGCTTTTTTTTCATTGCAACCTGTCGGAAAGAGAGCTAGCCTTCTAATCCCTTTTAGAAGAAAAGGGAAAAAAACTTATTACATTTGGGTACTGTCGAATAACTTGTATATTCTTGTAAAAATTTTGTTAGATTTAAAGGGATAACTCAAATTAATGGCTACATACCGTACCTATTCAGATCAGGAACTTGCTGCTTTACTAAAGCAGGGAGATAGGTATGCCTATACAGAAATTTATGAGAGATATAGGTCTTTACTTTATCGTCATGCCTATAAAAAGCTTGGTGATACTAGTGAAGCAGGAGATGTTATCCAGGATGTTTTTTTAATGCTTTGGAACAATAAAGGAAATTTAGATCACGCTGCAAACCTCTCTGGCTATTTGTATGTCGCCATGCGGAATAGAATTTTAAATCTTTTTGCACAGAAAAATGTCAGGACTCTTTATGAGGATTCTGTACAGGAATTCTCGTTGAAATATGAAGTCATGACAGACCATTTGGTGAGGGAGCATGAAATGGCCGAATTGATAGCTCGGGAAATCAATGAACTTCCTGATAAAATGCGGGAGATATTTACGCTTAGCAGGTATCAATACCTAAGAAATAAAGAGATTGCTGATCTGCTTGGCATATCAGAACATACAGTGGCCACTCAGTTAAAACGCGCCTTAAGACAGCTAAGGATTCGTTTAGGGGTAATGGTTTGTTTGTTTTTTTTATAGCATAGGATTGCTTTTTTTATCTCTAAAAAAAATATTCTAAAATAATTTCAATACGTTGTACCCGATTACTGTTTGTAAACTGTATTGGTATTAAGAAGAAAATCAAGTCTTCCGATACTTATGCAAAAAGAAGAAGTAAAAGCAGTTTGGGAAAGATATAGAGAGGGGAGGGCGAACGCTGAAGATTTGGCTTTGCTTGAAAGCTGGTATCTTACCTATGAACATATAGGCGCCGAGGAGCTGACTGAGGAAAAAATTACAGAAGGTCTTCAGGCTGTAGAACAAAATTTACCCCTGGTACGCAAAACTACCAGGCTGTGGATACGAAGTACTGCAGTTGCAGCATCAGTAGCGATGGTTGTTTTTGGAATTTGGTTTTTTACCTCACCTTATTTTAAAGGAAATAAGATGGAGAAAGCCCCCATGAACTACGCAAAAGATATAGCACCTGGAAAAAATGGTGCAGTATTAACACTGGCAAACGGAAGGGTCATTCAGCTGAGTCCTGCAAAAAGCGGAGTAATGATAAGCGATGATAGGCTGACTTACGTTGATGGAACTGTTTTAGGAGAGCGATTGGATCCCGCGGGAACGCAAGATGACTACAAAGAGACGGATGATATAATCGCCAGCACCGCCATTGGCCAAACTTATATGTTTACATTGTCAGATGGAACTAAGGTATGGTTGAATGCCGCGAGTAAACTGCAAATTCCCATTGATTTCTCTACTGCGGATACCAGGGTGGTTCATCTGGAAGGTGAAGCTTACTTTGAAGTTGCTAAAAGTAGTAGGTTAAAGAAAGTAACAAAAGGTAAGTCAAAAACAGAACGTATACCTTTTATAGTGTCTAGCAGAGGACAAAAAGTAGAGGTTTTGGGCACACATTTTAACGTGAATGCTTATGCTGACGAAGCTGCTATAAAGACGACATTATTGGAAGGTGCGGTGCAGGTGATTCCGGTAGGTTATACCGAAGATTCAAAATTCACTGTACTAAAACCCAATCAGCAATCCATTTTAACTAAGGCTCATCAAATCATGGTAAATGAAGTTAATGCGGAAAGTGCAGTAGCCTGGAAAAATGGTTTTTTTGATTTTAATGACACGCCAATAAAGGAGGCAATGGCACAAATTGCGAGATGGTATGATGTAGAGGTAAGTTATACAGGTGATTTATCGGAAATATATTTCAAAGGCCGGTTATCACGAAACTACACGCTTTCTCAAATGCTTAAAGTACTCGGTTCTACCGGAAGTTTTAAATTTAAAGTCGAAGGAAGGAGGATAAAGGTTATGACATAAATCTACCTTAATCCAATTAAAACCGGGAGTGTTCTAGCACTCCCAGTTTATAATATTTGGATAAACTCAATAAATATTGCAACGAAACAAACATTAACTGAACAATGAAAATGTACAGCCAAATGGCTGTGTCTATTCATTTTAATCCAAACTAACCAAATGTATGAAATTTTATGAGTATAATTTAAACCGCCTGAGCGGTTTAAATAAAAATATAATACGAGCTATGAAGCTAACCGCTATGTTCCTGGTAGTTATCATTTTCCAGGCAAGTGCATCAACCCTCGCACAAAGCATCAGTCTGACTGAAAAAAACAGTCCACTTGAAAAGGTCTTGGAAAACGTAAGAAAACAATCAGGTTTTGAACTTTTCTATATTTCAAAGGATATGAAAAAGGCGTCTCCGGTCACTGTAAACCTTAAGGATGTCCCTTTAAATGATGCATTGACGGCAATATTTAAGAACCAGCCGCTTTATTTTACGATAGAGTTAAAGAACATCATTATTAAACAGCGGGCTAACCCTTTACCTTCAGGACTTGTAGTCAGCACCGCTAATATTAATGTTCAAGGAAGAGTAATAGATGACGCCGGTCTTGCCATACCGGGTGTTAGTGTTAAAGTAAAAGGTACAGCAAGAGCTACAACGACAGATGAGGATGGACGTTTTAGTCTGCGCGACATCAGTGAAAACGCTATACTGCTTATTTCTTCCGTTGGTTATATAGCCCAGGAAGTTTCTGTGGGCGCAAAAACAGAGCTCATCGTTACACTTGTATCAGACGTGGGGAGTTTAAATGAGGTTGTGGTTACAGCATTAGGCAACAGCCAGAAGAAAATATCAGTTGTCGGGGCCATTGCGAGTATTACAACCAAAGAACTAAAACAAAGCCCGGTTGCGAACTTAACCAATGCACTGGCCGGACGTTTACCCGGTTTAATTACCACACAAACTTCAAACGCTCCAGGAGACGGGGCCAATTTATACATCCGTGGTCTTGCTACATTGGGATCGTCTACGGCTCCTTTATTTGTGGTAGATGGTTTGCCCAGATCTACAAATGATTTCGCACAGCTGGATCCGAATGAAATTGAATCATTGACCATTTTGAAGGATGCCAATTCTACATCTCTGTATGGCATTCAGGGAGCCAATGGTGTGGTCGTAGTAACTACCAGAAGGGGTAAGTTAAATCAAAAACCAGAAATAAATGTTACAGGCCAGTATGCCTCGGTAGCACCTATCCGGTTACCTCAGATGATGGATACTTACAACAGTGCCTTATTTGATAATGAGGCCCAGCAAACTGAGATCTGGACACAAAAAGATCTGGACATTATCAGAGCCGGTACCGATCCTTACACATATCCCAATATGAACTGGTTTGATTATCTCCTGAAATCATCGACTCCACAGCAGCAATACAATGTTAATTTCACGGGAGGTTCTACATTCGCGAAATACTTTGTTTCGGGAAGTATGACCAATCAAAGTGCACTTTTTAAATATGAAGACCAGAATGCTTATGGAGTAAAGAGTGGCTTTAATCGTTACAACTTTCGCTCAAATATTGATTTGCAAGTCACAAAAATGCTGGAGCTTTCGGTAGATGTTGCCGGAAGGCTGGAACAGAGAGATGGCCCGGGAGCTGGTTACGGTGCGATTTTTTCAGCGTTAAATTCTATTTTACCTAATGTTACCGCTCCTTTTAATCCAAATGGGTCAATTGCGCATGGGGGTAAAGTATTTTGGGCATCCGACAAACATAATCCGCTTGCGGCACTTACACAGTCAGGATATTACAGCGATTATACCAATGTACTTAACGGTGCATTTACCGCGAGACATAACCTGGATATTCTGACTAAGGGATTAAGCGCGCAGGCAACTTTCACTTTTCAGAATGACAATAATAAATTTACTCAAAGAACCCAGAATTATGACAGTTTCTGGTATAAAGGACTGGATGCAGAGAATAAACCCATATATCAGCAGATCCGTACCAAGACATCTCTGGCTACGTCAGGTTCGAGCAGGATCACAAGAAGTAATTATATAGATTTCAGGGTTAATTACAATAGAAGTTTCGGAAAGCATGACGTTTCAGCACAGTTATTGGCAAACCGTACTTTATCTATTATAAACGACGATCTGCCATACGCTTATCAGGGATTGAGTAGCAGGATTACTTATGGCTATGGTGACCGGTACTTTACGGAAATTACCCTCGGCTATAATGGTTCAGAGAACTTTCCGGCAGGAAAACGATATGGCTTTTTTCCTGCATTTGGTGCAGGATGGGTAGTTACAAACGAATCGTTTTTGCCAAAAAATGATATGCTATCTTACCTGAAGGTCCGTGGTTCTTACGGGTTGTCGGGAAATGATAAGGTTGGAGGTAACAGGTGGCTGTTCATTTCAGACTTTGCACCGACAGGCGGTTATAGCTTTGGTGTATCTCCAGCAGGGCAGGGTGGCTATTCTGAAAACAGGGTCGGAAATCCTAATGTAACCTGGGAGCAGGCAAAGAAAGCTAACTTAGGTGTAGACGCCTATTTATTTAAGGATTTTGCGAAAATTACGTTCGATATTTTTCGTGAAAACAGGAGCAACATTCTGTTAAATGCAGGAACTGTTCCTGATTATATTGGAGTAAGTGGCCTGGCACCCAGAAATACAGGAGAAGTATTGAATAGAGGTTTCGAAACGGAATTACTGCTTACAAAAAAGTTTGGAGGCTTTACGATCTCTTCAACTATGCAGCTTACTTATGCAAGAAATAAAATTATTAACAATGATCAGCCCACCCCGGCATACCCTTATCAGGATTTGAAAGGCTATGAAGTTGGTTATCAGCTGGCCTATAAATCGATCGGAATTTTCAATTCACAGGAGGAAATTAATAATAGTCCGGTGCAACGTTTTTCTACAACAATGCCCGGCGACATCAAATATCTGGATGTCAACAAGGATGGAGTAATTGATGCTGCCGACAGGGTTCCTGTTCAGATCCAAAATGTTCCCAGGTATGTATGGGGAGCCTCTCTTCGTCTGGCTTACAAGGGATTTGATTTTAGTTTTTTGCTGAACGGCGCACTTGGAAGTACAACCTTTATGGGAAGCAGCAATCCTGATTTTGTTTTACGGGGAAGGAGTGTCTGGGAGCAGAGATGGACACCGACAAATACTGAAAACCCTCTGTTACCTAACGGAAGGCGGACATCAAACAACTACCAGACTTCCAGCTTTTGGATCATGGGGACAAATTATACAAAGTTAAGGAATGCAGAAATCGGGTATGAACTTCCGAAAAGATGGATAAGTAAAATTAAACTTAACTACTTAAGGTTATTTGTTAACGGACAGAACCTGCATGTTTGGGATAACATGTGGATTCAGGAACAAGACCCTGAATCATCACAGGGACAGACAGCATATCCTGCATCGAGAACCATCAATGCAGGTCTATCAATCAGGTTATAACGATTTAAATGAAATTTATAATGAAAACATTTTATATAAAAACATGTACTGTTTTATTTATTGTGTGCTTGGCTGCTGTTTCATGCAAAAAAGACTATTTGGAACGAACTCCAAGTGATTTTATACCGGAGAAAGACGTTTTTAATAATACAGCCAATGCCGAGCAGTTTTTAAACAATGCTTATACCTCTTTGCCCAATATATTTAAGCTTGGTGCCGACAACAACTGGTTGCTGGCATCGGGAACGGATGAATCCGAACAGATCTGGGACAATGGGCTGGACTGTAATTACTTTAACAGCGGAAGTTGGAATGCCCAGAATTTTCCGATGCAGCAATACTGGTTTAATTTTTATAATTCTATCCGCAGGATCAATAAGTTTATAGAGAATTATGACATGATCCCTGAGGATGAGCTGGATGTGAACCGCAGAAAAAGAATGCTGGGCGAGGCCTATGCTTTAAGGGCATACTATTATTTTGAACTTTTCAGGATGTGGGGAGGTGTACCCCTTTTAGAAAAAAGTTTGAACCCAAGTGACGCAAACGGTGTACTGGTGCCCAGAAATTCAGCTGATGAAGTTGTCGCTTTTATAAAAAAGAACGTAGAACTGGCGATTCCTCTACTTCCAGCGAGGCATGTGGATTCCCAGTTTGGGAGAATGACTTCCGTAGCCTGTAAATTTCTATGGGCCAGGACCGCACTGTATTTTGCGAGCCCGCTTCATAATCCGGCTAAACTGCCAGAAAGATGGACAACAGCCGCTGCGGCAAATGCGGATGCTATTTCTGCTGCAGAAAGCAATGGATATAGTTTGTGTTTGACTGATCTTAACGGTAAAAAAGCATATGAAAGGATTTTTCTGGAACTGAATAATCCGGAAGCTATATTTACCCGGCCAGGCGATGATTTTTCACGTGACCAGGTTACCCAGTCGAACGCTGTCGGGGGATGGTACGGTACCGGACCAACACAGGAAATGGCTGAAGCCTATCAAATGACCAACGGACTGCCAATTGACGATCCTGCATCGGGTTATAACCCTCAGGATCCATTTAAAAACAGGGATCCAAGATTTTATCAAACAATAGTAGGGCATGGTATGACCTGGAAAAACCGCGTGGTAGACGTTCGTCCGGGAGGGGCAGACCTGAAAACAGATCACCCACCTACCAACTACTTTCTACGTAAGTTTATGGCAGAAGAGGTGAATATCTTTAACAGTACCAATAAAAAATACCGCCCATGGCTTTTGATGAGGCTTGGGGAATTATACCTCAATCTTGCTGAAGCACAAAATGAAGCCGAGGCTGCGCCGGGTCAAATAGTATACAATGCTGTAAATGCCATCAGAAGAAGGGCCAATATGCCAGAGCTTCCGGAAGGGCTTACGAAGGCGCAGATGCAACAACGTATACGTAGTGAGAGACAGGTAGAGCTTGCCTTCGAAGACCACCGTTTCTGGGATGTGAGGAGATGGAAAATTGCAGAAGTAACCGACAATAGACCAATTCATTATATGAGTGTAAGCGCAACGAATATTTACAGTTATCCGGTACGTGAAACAAGAACATTCCTGACTAAACACTATTTATTCCCAATTCCCCAGTCTGAAATTGATAAGAATCCCAAACTTATCCAAAACCCAGGATGGTAGTACAAATCTAATCAGAAATAAAAATGAAAAAAATATTCACCATATTCATTACAACATGTTTCTTTTTTTGCGGGTGTAAAAAAGAAATTCCTTTTGATTTTACTGATAATGCCGAAACTGTGAGCATATATATGCCACAGGCAATTAACCAGCCATTTTCCAAGGTATCCGTATTCCAGCCAATCTTACCTTCTGACCCAATAAAAACAGTGCTGAACTTTGGGGCTTATTTTGGTGGCTATAATCCGACATCCCAGGATATTAGTGCTACGTTTGTTGTAAACGCAAATGGGTTGGCCGAATTGAATAAAGCAGAAGCGCTGGAAAACAGACCGCCTTATTTATTGTTGCCTTCCAATATGTACAGCATTGAGTCACTGACGACGACAATAAAGAAAGGAAAATACAGCAGCGATGTTTTAAATTTAGTGATCGACAGTAAGGTTATACCCTCGGGAAGCAAATACGCACTTCCATTGGTACTCAGCTCGGTTAGCAATGGATTTAAGATTTCAGATCGGCTGAATACTACCATATTTACATTTGATGTACCAGATCCCTGGACAAAATTTGCCGGCAGTTACAAAGCAACAGGTGTATTTAAGCACCCAACTTCAGGAGAAAGAGCTATTAACCTGTCGGCAACGCTTGAATATCAGGGCAACAAAACTTACCGGGCTCCACTGGCCGATCTGGCTGGTTCCAACTATTATATGTTGCTGAAGGTTAACGACGACAATACAGTAACCATCAGCCCGTCGGGAGTTACGCCTAATATCGATCAGCACTGGGGACCGAATACCTTTGACCCTGCTACCAATACATTTTCTCTTAATTATTCTTACAATACATCAGAGCCACGTATTGTGGTACAAAAATTCGTAAAATAGTTAGAACGCTCCAATTTAAATTTGCTTACCGGGTATTATTTCCCGGTAAGCTTAAAATCCAGCCCTTACCAATCATTCTCTACAAGCTGATAACTTGAAAATAATTATCTTTAGAAAAAAACAATGAAACTAATAAAAATCAGCTCGCTTGCTTTTATAGCTATCCTTCTGTCACTCCCCTCAGTCTTTGCTCAGTCCGTATCTAAGCCCAAAACTCCTATGATGGGCTGGTCGAGTTGGAACAACTTTCGGGTCAACATCGATGAGAAACTAATTAAAGAACAGGCAGACGCTTTGATTAAATCGGGCCTTAAAAATTCGGGCTATAATTTTATAAATATAGACGATGGTTTTTTTGGAGGTAGAAATGCCAAGGGTGAACTTCAATACAATAAAAAGCGTTTCCCCAATGGCATGAAAGCCATTGCTGATTATATACACAGTAAAGGCTTGAAAGCAGGTATCTACACCGAAGCAGGTATTACCTCCTGCGCTGCTATTTGGGATCAGGATACTATTGGCACCAATTCAGGGCTTTACAACCACGATGAAGAAGATCTTACGCTTTTCCTAAAAACCTGGGGCTATGATTTTTTAAAAGTGGATTGGTGCGGTGCTGAAAAAATGAACCTGAATGAACAACTCCGTTACACGCAAATTGCCAATTGGATAAAAGTAATTAAGCCACAGGTACTTTACAACATTTGCCGTTGGAAATTTCCTGGTGAATGGGCTCCGCTGATTGCAGACTCCTGGCGTGTATCGGGAGATATTGCTAATAACTTCAATTCGATACTTCACATTATCAATCAAAACGCCGATCTGTGGCGATATTGTTCACCAGGCCACTTCAACGATATGGATATTTTGCAGGTAGGCCGCGGAATGACTTTTGAAGAAGACAAAAGCCATTTTAGTTTATGGTGTATGATGAATTCGCCGCTACTTTTGGGTAACGACTTGCGCTCCATTTCAAAGCAAACGCTTTCTATTGTTACCAATAAAGAGTTAATCGCTTTAAATCAGGACCCGTTTTGCTACCAGGCAAGAAGGCTTCAAGATAGTTTAGGCATACAGCTTTGGGCAAAACCATTGGCGAGTGCCGAAAGTGGCGAAGTAGCAGTAGCCTTTCTCAATACTAACAGTGTTGCCACAGATGCAACATTACATATAGATAAAATAGGGATTGATACAAAACAGGCCTATACTATCCGTGATTTGTGGAAGCATGAAAATATAACGACTTCCAGTAACGCAACATCCACTTTTTCGGTTCCTGCACACGGTGTTGTGGTATTAAAGATATCAGGTAAGTCTTTGCCTTTCAATGTTTTTGAGCGTACTGACGCAAAAAAAGCGGCATTAAAATAATCACAAGGATCTGGCCCAGATAGCTCTTGGGCCAATTCGCTGCCACCAGTAGCACTTCGGAATCAACTAAAAAAGCTAATCCCATTTCAAATAAATCAATGTTTGAATAGTACATTATTGTAGCTTTGAGTATTACATATTTGATATGGGATTGGAGAAAATTCAGCATATAATTAAATATATTGAGGAACATTACCATCAAAATATTCCGATTCAAAAATTAGAACATATATCTAATTATTCTTATCGGAATGTCCAACGTGTATTTAAAATTATTTTTAAGGAATCGTTAGGCGCATTTCAAAAAAGACTGAAGCTTGAACATGCTTATAAAAAATTGATTTATACAAGTGATTCCATTACTGATATCTCTTATTCTGTAGGTTTTGATAGCCTGCAATCTTTTTCTAAAGCATTTAAAAAGCAGTTTAAAGTTTCACCAATTCAAGCAAGGAGAGAAAAGCTGGTTGTTTTCGAAAATTTTATCAATAACAGCAACGAAGAAAATAGAAGTATAAATTATGAGCTGGTCTTTTTAAAGGAAATGAAGGTATTTTATATTGGAATCCAAACAAAAAACTACGATAGTACTGAAATTGAGTTGTTATGGGATAAAGTTGATATAGTTACCGGAAAAGACAAAACTACAGCATGTTTTGGAATCATAGTGGATCAGCCATTAATTACTGACAAATTAAAATGCAGGTATGAAGCTTGTATAGATAAAGAACCTCCGGGTAAAGAATTTCTATCGACCCGGATTTTTGGCGGTAGGTATGCAAAATACATTCATAAAGGGAGTTATGGTTTAATAGAAGATACCTACAGACAAATATATAAAGACTGGCTTTTTAACTCGATACTTGAATTTGATAGCTCTCCTATTATAGAACACTACATGAAAAATGATTATAACACAGGAAACATGGATGACTACATTACAGAGATCCTCATTCCGGTTAAAAAGAAATAGTTGTCAATTTTGGACAATATATCGACCTGTATTATCGGTTTTTTTGTAAAAAAAAGACTGTTTAAACTTAAGTCATGAACAAAATGTTATTCCTGATGATACCGATATTAACTATTTTTTCTTCCTGTCAAAAAAGTGAAGAAAATTATCAACCTGCAGACTCTGCAATAATTTATACCATGCCAGAAGAATCGGCGCCGCACGAGGGTACCTGGCTTCAATGGCCCCATCAATATCAATATGGTATCACCTATCGCAACAGATTGGATGGCACCTGGATAAAAATGACACAAGCATTGGTAGAAAGTGAAAATGTTCACATTATCGCTTATGATGATACAGAAAAAAACAGGATTATGCGCTTACTCGATAAGGCAGGTATCCCTTTGACGAATGTGGATTTTAAAATTTATCAAACTGATGATGTTTGGGTAAGAGATAATGGTCCAATCTACGTAAGAGATAAGAAAGGAGAGCTGGTTATAGAAGATTGGGGCTTTAATGGCTGGGGGAAAAAAGCAGATTATGAAAATTGTAACGCTGTTCCTGCAAAAATTGCTGATGATCAAAACAGGACAAAAGTTGATCTAAATAATGTCATGATAAATGAAGGTGGGGCTGTTGAAATTGATGGAAATGGAACGCTCTTGGCAACTAAAAGTGCGATACTGAATAACAATAGAAATCCTGATATGACACAAGCAGAGGCAGAAGCTGTTTTTACTAAATATCTGGGCGTAACCAAATTTGTTTGGTTAAAAGGAAAGGCTGGTCTGGAAATTACAGATATGCATATAGATGGTTTTGCCCGGTTTGGTAATACAACAACTTTAGTAACAATGAATGAAGATGATTTACTATATTGGCAAGTACCCAAAGATGATATTAGTAGCCTTTATGCAGCCACTGATAGAAACGGAAAGAACTATAACATTGTGAAACTCCCGTTAACGAAAAATGATGTTGAAACAACTTATGGCAAAAAATTGGGTTACAAAGGTTCCTATGTAAATTATTATATTGGAAATAAAAAAGTACTGGTTCCTAATTATAATGATCCTAATGATGCAGTAGCGAATAAAATTATACAAAGTCTCTATCCTGATAGAACCGTAGTTGGGATAGACGTGAGAGATTTATATGCCAATGGTGGAATGATTCACTGCGTAACTCAACAACAGCCTAAAGATAAATTTTAGTAAACATACAAAACCAAGATGAAACATACTTTTTTCTTTCTAGCCTTGATATTATTTTTTTTAAACTGCGAAGCTCAAAAGCAGTCAGGTACTTTTAAAGTAATGGCCTGGAATATATTGCACGGCGCAAATGACAGCAAGAATGGGAAAGCCAACGCCATACAGATTATAAGAGAAATTGATCCGGATGTAATATTGATGGTGGAAACTTACGGTTCTGGCAAAATGATAGCTGATTCCTTAGGCTACAACTTTCATTTAATTGCCAAAGAAGGTACTGCCTTGGATGATAAAAGTGTTAATCTGTCAATTATATCAAGGTATCCTTTTGCGGAACGAATTGATACGGAGTATCCTTTTTATTTGGGCGGACGAGAAATTATAATTCAAAACCAGAGGATAAGATTTTTCTCGAATTGGTTTCATTATTTACCATGGGAAAACGAGCCTGAAAAATTAGGTAAAACCGCAGAAGAACTTCTGGTTTGGGAAAGAACAGGAGCTAAATATGAAATGATACAAAAGGTGTTGCCCTATATAAAAAAATATGCAGCAGAAACGGATTCAATACCTATGATTCTCGGTGGAGATTTAAATACCCCTTCTCATCTGGATTGGACTGCCAAAACCAGGAAAAATCATAATAATCTGGTAGTTCCATGGTATTCAACAAAAGTACTACAGGATATCGGCTTGGTAGATACCTATAGAACCCTGAACCCAAATGCCATCACACATCCTGGCATTACATGGCATACTAAAGGAGAAAATGATGATCATCGGATAGATTATATATTCTACAAAAGTCCGAAGTTAAAAGCCATAAAATCGGAGTCTTATAAAGTGTTTTTTGATGAAACAATAAAATTGAACGGTAAAGAAATTTTATATCCTTCTGACCATGGGTTTGTTGTGACAACCTTTAAAATAAAGTAAAAATAGCTTTTACTTTATTTTAATAATATATTTCTTTTCTGTAGCCGGGGGCATTTTGTCGAACTGAAGGTTAAAATCCGAGCTAACAACAAAAGCAGGACAAAAAATATTGTTCTGCTTTTGTTGTTCTCGCTCAATTATTATTTAAGTTCGCATTAAATGAGCAGCAGCGATAAACATAAGCAGCCAGGGTCTGATGTAATGGAGGCTTTCAGGAAGGGGGATGAAACCGCCTTACAGTATTTTTTTGATCTCCATTATAAATCCCTATGTTATTTTGCTGCAGGGCTTACGGGTGATGATGCCGAGGCAGAGGATATAGTGGCGGATTGTTTTGTGAAGCTGTGGGAACAGCATGAGCGAAAAGAAACAGCACAAACTATCAAAGCCTTTTTATATATCAGCTGCCGAAATGCATGTCTTAACCACCTGAAAAAACTAAAGCGTAGGACCGGGTGGCAGGAGGATTATCTGCAACAATTGGAAAACGGCAACGAAAAGATGCTACAACAGGTGGTAGAATCAGAATTTCTGGATGTGCTGGATAAAGAAGTGGCCGGACTACCGGGCCAATGTGCCGAGGTTTTTAAGCTGATTTATTATGAAGGCAGGAAAACGGACGAAATAGCCGAATTGCTGGATATTAATGTAAAGACAGTGCGTAACCATAAAGCCAGGGCGGTAGAATTACTGCGTACGTCATTTTTAAAGAAGGGTTTGCCAGATGTGCTGATGCTGGCCCTGACGCTGTATCTGAAGAGCAAATAAAAAAAAATCAAAAAAAAATTGGGCGTTTGCCAAAAATGTTGTCTCTATGTTAAATCCGGGTTAAATAATGATAACTCACACCCCGGGGATTTAGGATAATTATGGTTAAATTATTGCCATAAAACATTTAGAAAACAGAAGTAATGCTTGAACAGGAATTTGATATAGCCTCTATATTGGCTGCCCGGTTAAGGGGCGAACCTGATGTTGATGCACAGCAAAGGCTGGATACCTGGCTGGAAGCAGATGCAGGAAACAGACTGCTGTTTGATGCATTGATGCAGGAGGAGCTTGTAAAGCAGAAGCTAATCAGGTTTAACAAAGCAGATAAACAGGCTATATGGAATAAAACCAAAGCCGGGATGATCAGCGGAACGTCTAAAATGCCTGTTGCAAGAATAAAAACTATAAAACTATGGCCACGTATTGCTGGTATTGCAGCTGCATTAACGGCAATAGCTTTTGGAACATGGTTCTTCTTTGCTTCCCGTCAATCTGACGACTCCCGTTATGCCCAACTTGTTTCGGAATCTTATGGCATTGCTTCCGGAAAAAACACTGCAACATTGAGCGTTAACGGAAAATCGATGCAGCTTAGTGAAGCAAAGACAGGGGTGAAAATTGATAATGACAAACTTATCTATAGTGATGGCAGTGCCCTCTCTGCTGAGCAGTCAGCTCTTCCAAAGGATGAGAACAGTGTCGTAATTGCAACTACGCCCCGCGGTGGAACATATGAGTTCGTTTTACAAGACGGCACCAGGGTTTGGTTGAATGCTGATAGTAAATTGGAATTTTTCTCCAGCTATAAGAACAAATCCCAAAGGATTGTAAAGCTTGAAGGTGAAGCATATTTTGAAGTAGCTAAACTCCTGTATGCTTCCGGGAGGGATGGCCACAAACCTGAGCAAGTCCCTTTTATTGTGGAAAGTGCCGGACAAAAGGTGGAAGTGCTGGGAACCCACTTTAATGTAAATGCCTACAAAAATGAAAATGCCATAAAAACTACACTTTTGGAGGGAAAGGTTAAGGTACTTGCCGGAAGGGAAACTCAGGTGCTTAGTCCGGGAGAACAGGCAAGAAACAATGGACGGTCTTTAAATGTTCAGAAAGTGAATACCGAAAACATCACAGACTGGAAAGAGAACGATTTTGTTTTTAATGGTGATGATTTTAAAACCGCTATGCGCAAAATTGAAAGATGGTACAATGTAGAAGTCGTTTATGAAGAAGGGATTAGCAGTGACATTGAGATCGGTGGTTGGATATCCAGAAAAAATAATATAGCATCCGTATTAAAGTTAATAGAATCAACTAAACAGGTAAAATTTAAAATCGACGGAAGGAGGGTCTTTGTATATAAATAACTACGAAAAATAAAGAACAACCAGGAATGCGCTAACACTCCTGGTGTGTGTCTGGCAAATTAATAATTTCTTATCAACTGAATTGCAGGTGCCTGAGTTTCGAAGCCGTGGCATGCTGCTTAACCAAACTAGATGTAAATGTATAAAAATTTCACCATGAAATGGGGTGTGCCTCGTGGGTACATTTCTAAAATATTGCTAATTATGCGCTTAACCACCGTAATATTGATAGCAACGCTCATACAGGTCAGCGCCGCCGGCTTTGCCCAGCGCATAACGCTTAACCAACGTAATGTAACACTCGAACTTGTGTTAAAGGAAATCCGCAAACAAAGTGGCTATGATTTTGCATACGACCGTAAAGTTGTGCGCGGGAGCGAGCAAATAAGTATTATAATTAACAATGCAACTGTTGAAGAAACGCTTCAGACAGTTTTAAAAGGGCTGCCACTTGACTACGAGATCAAGGGAAAAACAGTTTCCATCAGCAGGAAAACCGAATCGCCTTCCTTTCTGGATAAAGTGGTATCTGCTTTTGCTGCTATTGATGTACGCGGCAGGGTACTGGATAGTAAGGGAGGCCCGCTTATCGGAGCAACGGTCAAGGTAAAGGGCTCAAAACAAACCGTTACAACAGATCGGAATGGAGAATTCCATTTAAAGGGAGTGGAGAAGGATGTTGTGCTTGAAGTATCGTTTATAGGCTATACAAAGAAAGAAATCAAAGCAAGTTCAGATTTACAATCTATTGTTCTGGAACTTAGTGATTCTAAGCTTGATGAGGTACAGGTGATTGCTTACGGTACGGATACTAAACGGTTTTCTATTGGTTCGGTTGCAACAGTTTCGGCCAAACAAATAGAAGAACAACCGGTCGCTAATTTATTGCTTACCCTGCAGGGGCAGGCACCCGGTCTGGCCATCACTGCAACAAGCGGGGTTCCGGGCAGCAGGGTAGGAGTCCAGGTGAGAGGCCAGAATACCATGTTGTCCAATTCTTCGGGCTTCAAGCCTTTTGATCAGCCATTGTTCATCATAGACGGGACACCTTTTGCCCCACAAAATAACGATATCAGTCAGCTTTCAAACCTTGCGGATCTGGGCATTCGTGACCAGCCTGTAGGTATGAGCCCTTTTATGGGGATCAATCCTGCAGATATAGAAAGCATAACCATACTTAAGGATGCCGATGCTACCTCTATTTATGGAACGCAAGGTTCCAATGGGGTTATTCTCATTACCACAAAACGTGGAAAGGCCGGTAAGACCACATTTAACCTGAACGCCAATACGAGCTTTAATACATCTGCCAGGGCACCGGAACTGATGAATGCGCAGCAGTATTTCCAGATGCGCAGAGATGCCTTTGCTGCAGATGGAATTACACCTACTGTAGCCTTTGGGCCTGGTTATGCACCTGATCTGATGATCTTTGACCAGAATAAAAATACAGACTGGCAGAAGGTTATGTTTGGAAAAACAACTACCAATACCGATTTGCATGGTACTTTATCAGGCGGAAGTGTAAACAATACTTTTTTGGTTTCAGCAGGTTATACCCATAGTAACTTTAATTTCCCTGGAGCGGGTTTTGCAGATCAGCGAATGACACTGCACAGCGCATTTCATCATAACTCTGCAGACAACAGGCTGACTGTAGATCTGATCATGGATTTGGGCTATGCAAAGAATAATTCACCGGGTTTTGGTGGTGGACAGTATGCGCTGCTACCTCCTAATTTACCTGAACTTCAGGATGCACAGGGAAACCTGGTATGGAGCTATAAAGGTGTAGACCTGCTTGGCAGCCAGTTTATAGCTTACCTTAGAAGGCCAACGCTATTACAGAATTATAATCAGAACAATACTTTGCGTTTGGGCTATAAAATACTTTCTGGTTTAAATGTAAGTGTGAATATGGGTTATAGCCGCAATACTTCCCAGGGGCATTTAACGAACCCGGCTGCTGCGCAAAATCCGGCCTATGCAAATGCTTCGGCACAATTTTCCAATAACAATTACCAGTCTATCAATATAGAGCCGCAGTTAGATTATAGCTATTCATGGGGAAAGGGAATGCTTACTGCCTTGCTGGGAGGTACTTATAAAAAGAACTTAGGCTATACCAATAGGATGATAGGAAACAGTTATGCAAGCGATTATTTTCTGGGCTCCATCAATGGTGCGGCATCAATACTTACCTCTGATGACAGTGATATTTATAAATACGCTGCAGGTTTTGCCAGGGTTAAGTATGTACATGATCAGAAATATATCCTTAGCTTAACGGGCAGACGCGATGGATCAAGTAATTTTGGTGCTGGTCGTAAATTCGGTAATTTTGGATCAGTGGGTGCAGGCTGGATCTTTTCTGAGGAAGAGGGTTTTTATAAGGCATTGCCTTTGATCAGCTATGGCAAGCTTTCGGGTAGTTATGGAACCAGCGGAACTGATGGTGTTGAGGCTTATCAATATCAGGCTTTATGGCAATTGCAGAGTACACTGCCTCCTTTCCAGGGCGCCAGACCCAATACGCCATATAACCTTTACAATCCTGAGTACAGCTGGGCTTTGAAGAAAGCACTGAATGTTTCGCTTGACCTCGGATTTTTCAAGGACCGCCTGCTTTTAAATGCTACTTATTACCGGAATCGGGTAAGTGATCAGCTTGGCGGTTATCCACTTCCAGGCCAGGCCGGATTTCCTTCAGTGTTGAGAAATATTCCTGCTACCATTCAAAATCAGGGCTGGGAGTTCTCGGTTAATTCAACCAATATCAAAACAAAGGATTTCAGCTGGACAACAAATTTCAACATCAGCTTTAATGACAACAAGCTGCTGGATTTCCCAAATCTTGAATCGTCGCCTTACAATTCTAAATATGTGATCGGCGAGCCAACTTCCATTATCATGGGCTACAAGTATAAAGGTGTTAACCCAACTACTGGCTTGTTCGAGTACTACGATAAAAGCGGAAATATAACCAATATGCCAAAAAGCGGTGTAGCTGCTGTTGGAGGCGACCAGGTACCAATTGCAGACCTGGAGATTAAATATATGGGAGGAATTGGAAACTCGTTTACTTATAAGCGGTTTAACCTTATGGCCTTTTTCCAGTTTTCGAGCAGGACAGCGGCAAACTACCTGTATACGCTGTATGTTGGGTCAGCACCAGGAATGAGTATGACCAATTTACCTGTCGAAGCACTTAATTATTGGAAGAATCCTGGCGATCAGACTACTATGCAGAAATTATCTGTTAATTTTTCATCGGCTGCCAGTACTGCATCCAGAAGTTTTAGTAATTCTTCAGGGGCTTATAGCGATGATACTTATCTGCGTTTAAAAACTTTGGCTTTATCGTATGCACTGCCGGATGCCTGGCTGAAAAAAGCACATATCAGTGGTTGTCGGGTTTTTGCAAACGCACAGAACCTGTTAACGTTCACCAATTATAAGGTAGGAGATCCGGAGCTGACCAGCAGTTATACTGCTTTGCCGGTTCAGCGTATCGTAGCCTTTGGATTAAACTTTAACCTTTAATTACCGACCGTCATGAAAAAGAACTTTTTTTTAAATTATAAAGTAATAATGGGTTTGCTGGTTATTGTACTGGCAGCAGCTTCCTGCAAAAAATTAATTGAAATCCCCGGAAATCCACCTACCAAGATTACACAGGAGCAGCAGTTTGCTGATAGTACCGTGACCATGATGGCCGTTGCAGGTGTTTATTCCTATCCCTCTCTGGGTGGTTTTACCTTTAACAATGGTTTTTTAACTATTGCCACGGGACTTTCTGCTGATGAGTTTTCTACAACGAGCACCAATCAAAATATCGCTGACTTTTATAGCTACAGTCAGACTGATATCAATACCACGGTTGCTATCCTCTGGGCTGATCCCTACAAAGGAATATATCCTGTAAATACGATCATGGAGCAGGTAGGGAGTAGTAGCAAGCTGTCTGCAACTTTCAAGAAGCAGATTGTTGCAGAAATGAAAGTGCTGCGGGCACTCTATCATTTTAACCTGGTTAACCTGTTTGGGGGAGTACCGGTAATTACGTCAACTGACTATAAAGTAAATGCCGTTTTGCCGCGTAACTCTGTGGATGAGGTGTATGCACAGATCATTAAGGACCTTACCGAAGCAAAGCAGGATCTGGCACTGAATTATCCTTCGGCAGGCCGGCTTCGTCCAAACCGTTATACTGCCGAGGCTTTTTTAGCAAAGGTCTATTTGTATCGCAAGAATTGGCAGGCAGCTTATGATGCGGCGAATTCAGTAATTACGTCGGGGGTATATACCCTGCCAACGGATTTGAATGCCGTTTTTCTAGATGGCAGCAAGGAAGCCATATGGCAGTTGCCTGCCCATTTTGATTCCAGGTACCTGAGGGTTAAGGATACCGATAATTTTATCCCTTTTTTCAATGGTCTTATGCCAACTTATCCGCTAAGCACTTACCTCAAAAACGCCTTCGAACCCGGGGACTCACGTATGATAAAATGGTTAGGAATATCAACTGTTGGTGGTCAGAATTATTATTATCCTTATAAATATAAAAATACTGCACAAGTACCCGCTTCTACGGTTGAAGATTATATGATCTTTCGCTTCGCTGAACAATACCTGATCCGTGCAGAGGCCCGTATTCATCTGGGGGACATTGCAGGAGGGATAGATGACCTGAATGTGCTCCGTACCAGGGCAAGAGCAGCAGCTACTACAGCAATCCCGAACCCTTTACCTGATTTGAGCAACACATTATCAGAAGCCGATGCATTGAAAGCCCTGATGAAGGAACGTCAGACTGAGCTTTTCTGCGAATGGGGCAACCGCTGGTTCGACCTGAAAAGAACCGGTACTGCCGATGCCATACTGGGTGCTGAAAAACCTGGCTGGAAGCCAGGGGCTGTTTTGTATCCTGTACCACTGGCAGAACGGGAAAAGAACCCATTCCTGACGCCAAACTAAGCGTATAATTTTTATAAAAAAGATATGGTCGCCCTGAATTCGTTTCAGGGCGATGGTATCGTCATGAAAAACCAATAACACACAATGAAAGAAAGTATTATTTCTGTAGAGGGACTGTCTCATAAATACAGTAGCTCCTGGGCGATCCAGGATATCGGTTTTGAAATTAACAAAACCGGTATTTTAGGATTGCTGGGATCTAACGGAGCCGGAAAATCTACAACCATGAATATCATGTGCGGGGTATTGAACCAAACCAAAGGCAGTGTATTTATTAATGGGATTGACTTGCGGAAACAACCTGAGCTGGCAAAAAAGGAAATCGGGTTTTTACCTCAGCAGGCACCGCTTTACAAAGAACTAACTGTTGATGAGTACCTGTTGCACTGCGGCTATTTAAGACAGTTGGACAAAAGAATGATTGGGAAGGCTGTAGACGAGGCCAAAGAACGGTGCGGACTTACGCATTTCAGTAAACGCCTGATCGGGAACCTTTCGGGGGGCTACCAGCAACGTGTGGGGATAGCCCAGGCTATTATCCACAAACCTTTACTGGTTGTTTTAGATGAGCCGACCAATGGACTGGACCCCAACCAGATCATTGAAGTGCGGTCGCTGATCAAAGAAATTGCAGAAGAACGTGCTGTGATCTTCTCTTCGCATATCCTTTCAGAAGTACAATTGCTTTGTAAGGAAATTCGAATGATAGATCAGGGTAAACTGGTTTTTTCTGATACGATGGACGCCTTTAATAATTATGTGGCCGCACAAAGTATACGGGTAGAAATGGACCGTCCGCCTGCCGGGGAAGAACTCTTAAAAATAGAAGGGGTTACCAAAGTAGAGTTCCTGACCGCGCGGAGCCTGAAAATATATTTTGATGGTGATCATGAAGTAACCGACCGGATCATCAAAACGAGTGTTCATCACGACTGGCACCTGAGAGAGATCTTTTTTGACAAAAACTCATTAGATGAAATATTCGCTCAATTGTCCAATTATACCAAATCAGTTAATTAAATATTTTGAAAACAATACTTAGAATAGCTCGTGTGGAGCTAAGTGCATTATTTTATTCTCCGATTGCCTGGTTTTTACTGATACTTTTTCACATTCAGCTGGGCATGGCCTATGTAGATAAGCTTGATTACGCGGTAACAGATCAGGAGCTTGGCCGCCTGCTGGGAAATTTAACCTTTAATTTTTTTGCCAATCCGCAACAGGGCGGGCTTTTAATTTCAACAGTACTGAGTAACTTATACCTCTATATTCCCTTGATAACGATGGGACTGATCAGCCGGGAAACCCACTCTGGTACCATTAAATTACTCTATTCTTCGCCGGTTAAACTTTCTTCCATTGTTTTAGGGAAGTATGTAGCGATGCTGATCTTTAACCTGTGTATGATCATGGTCATCATGATCTCTGTGGTTTTTGCTTCCTTTCATATTGAATCACTGGATGCAGGACTGATTTTTAGTGGTCTGCTGGGAGTCTATTTATTACTTAGTGCATATGCTGCAATAGGACTTTTCATGTCTTGTCTGAGTACCTATCAGGTGGTTGCGGCTATCGCTACGTTCGCAGTGTTTGCGCTGCTGAAGTTTGTGGGTGGTTTATGGCAGGATTACGATTTTTTTAGAGACCTGACCAGTTATCTGTCGATTTCAGGCCGTACCGAAACTATGGTTTTCGGGCTGATTACCACCAAAGATGTGCTCTATTATGTATTGATTACAGCTATGTTCCTGACTTTTGCCTGGTTAAAACTAAAAGGCGAGAGGGATTCCGATAGCTGGATGAAATCTGCCCTTAGATACAGCATGGTTTTAGCCGTTGTCCTGGTAGTCGGATATGTGAGTTCGATGCCCGGTTTTGTTGGCTATTGGGATACTACCCGTACCCGTATGAATACAATTAGTGAAAAGGCACAGCAAGTAATAAAGGACTTGGGAGATGAACCTTTAACAGTGACTACCTATGTCAATTTTCTGGATGATACCTATTTTTACGGGCAGCGAAGATCCCGAAATGCCGATAAAAGGCGCTGGGAAGAATATATCCGTTTTAAAAAAGACATCAGGCTAAACTATGTAAATTATTATGACAGTACCCGGAATGAATATATATATAAAACTAATCCCGGTAAAACACTGGAACAGATAGCCAAAGACAGGGCCAAAGCTTTTAAGGTTGATCTGGACTGGTTTATAAAGCCGGCTGAAATCAGGAAAATGATCAATCTGGTACCAGAGAAGAACCGCCTGGTTATGCTATTGGAATACAAAGGCAAAAAAACTTTTCTGCGTGTTTTCGATGATCTTGATGTTTATCCTTCTGAGATTGAGATTGTAGCTGCTTTGAAGCGTTTAACTGTTCCGCTTCCACGGATTGCCTTTTTACAGGGGGAAGAAGAACGCAGCATCGACAAATCGGGAGACAGGCACTATAAAATGGCTACCAGCGAAGTAAATACCCGGGCAGCACTGATCAATCAGGGATTTGATGTACTGAGTTTGTCGTTAAAAGAACAGGATATCCCGAAGGGGCTGACTGCCCTGGTGATCGCAGACCCGCGCGCTGAATTTGATCCTGTTGTCCTGAAAAAAATTGAGCAGTATATTGATGGGGGCGGAAACCTGCTTTTAGCAGGAGAACCAGGAAAGCAATCCGTTTTAAATCCCATTTTAAAACGCCTGGGTGTACAATTAATGGATGGCACCATAGTGCAGGGAAACAAGAGTCTTGCACCTGATGAAGTGAAGTCATATGTATCGGCCGTAGGGGATGAATTTGGAAGCAGGATTATTAGCATGTACAACCGCAAGACGCCTGTAAATACATATGGGGCAGCAGGTTTAACTTTTGTTAATAACGGTGATTTTAAAATCCGGACTTTGTTGAGTACAGACGGGAAATCGAGTTGGAATAAAACGGGGAAACTGGTACTGGATTCGGCTGATGTGATTTTTAATCCGAAGGCTGGCGATGAGATGAAGGCGCTGCCTACTGCAATATATTTAACAAGAAATATAGACGCAAAAGAGCAGCGGATCCTGGTTACAGGTGATGCAGATTTTTTAAGCAATATCGAACTGTCAAGAAAGGTTTATCCTGAAACCGCAAATGGTAAATTCTACCAGGGGCTTTTAGGCTGGTTCACTTATGGAAAGTTCCCGATTGAAACGAACCGTGCCAGTACTACCGATAATTCACTGAACGTGACAAGTGATGGTGTGAAAGGAATTAAACTGGTTATATTATTCGTTATTCCAGCTGTCCTGCTTTTAGCAGGAGCGATATTACTGATACGACGTAAACGCAAATAAACAATGATGCATTTTTCAACCGATCAGCAAACGCTGAATGATTTAATGGTTTTTGGTAAACCAGGCGCAAATTCTATTTTAAGTCTGTTCAATAAAACTTTAACCAGTGGAGGAGCAGAAAAACTGGCTGATATGTTCCGTTATCCAATGGCCGATTTTGAGGGAATCAATACACGCAGCAAGATCATTCAGTATTTTGCAGTTAAAAAACTAGCTTTTCCATTTCAGCCTGCCCTTTTTGATGTCATTGAACAGTATTTGTCGAATACTGATGAACGGTCTAAATTACAGCCCAGGGAATCTTCGGTTTCGGAAAAACTGAAGGGCCTGGTTGTGGCCGATCCACATACCAAAAGTATAAATGATGGTGTAACCGCCCTCCGACAGCTTCTTGCCGATCTTCAGCGCTTTTTTGCTGATCCTGATTTTGGGCAAAATACCGGAACTGATGGGCAACACCCTTATTCGGCTGAGGTGCAGCCTATGCAAGCATTACTGCAGGATGCTGATCTTAATGGTTTTATGGAAGAAAATGCCGGTAAAACTTTGTCTTATACCGCAGTCGCAGGTTATGATGTTTTGCTGCGTTTTAAGAAAAGAGACAAAATCCGGTCTTGTTTGCAGGCCATCTATCAGCTGGACGTATATCTTTCAGTAGCTGGAATTGCAGTTCAGCGGGGCTTTTGTTATCCCGATGCAATGCCTGCAGAGCGAGGGGAAGTTGTATTTGAAGGGGTATATCATCCCTTTGTAAAGGGGGCGGTGGCCAACTCATTGCGGATTGACCCACAAGGTAATGTGATCTTCCTTACCGGCGCCAATATGGCCGGTAAGTCTACATTGATGAAATCATTGGGGACTGCCATGTACCTGGCGCATATGGGTTTTCCGGTACCTGCAAAAGCAATGAGCTTTTCAGTAAGAGAAGGTATTTATACCAGCATTAACCTGCCGGATAATCTGGGCAGGGGAATGAGCCATTTTTATGCAGAGGTTTTAAGGATTAAAAAGGTATCGCAGGAGCTGGGCCAGAATAAGCACCTGTTCATCATCATAGACGAACTTTTCCGTGGCACAAATGTTAAAGATGCTTATGAAGCCACAGTAGCAATTACATCTGCTTTTGCTGCCAAACGAAACTGCATGTTTGTAATGTCGACCCATATCATGGAAGCGGGAGATACATTGAAACAGCGCTGTAATAACATCAACTTTGTTTACCTGCCTACTAAAATGGATGGTAAGCTGCCGGTGTATACTTACCGCCTTGAAAAAGGGATTACGGCCGACCGGCATGGCATGATTATCATAAACAACGAAGGGATACTGGATATATTGAATAAGAAATTGAGCATATGAGTTTTATAATTGATAAGCAAAGCCTGGAAGACCTGAATCTTACGGGGAAATATAAACGCAACTCGATCTATAGCTTGTTCAACCAGGTGAAGACTGTGGGTGGGGAGCGGCTATTGGAACAAATATTTAACCATCCTTTGTCAGATCCTGATGAGATCAACAGGCGAAGTGCTGTTTTTCATTATTTTCAGCAGCAGCAACTGGCCTTCCCGTTTGATAAGGAAAAGATAGAGAAGGCAGAAAAATACCTGCATGAAGGAAATGACGCTGGTTATATCGGATCTGCCATTGGTTTGTTAAAGCATAAACTATCGCATGCCGTCTTCCATTCTCCCGAATATGAACAGCTAACCGATGGACTAAAAGCTACAATAGATCTGTTGAGGAAGGTGTCTGACTACCTGAAGCAGTTTAAGGATGCGGAAAATCATCCCCTGATGGCAGATATTGGGAAACTGAAACAGATTTTCAGAGATCAACGGCTGACTGACCTGCTAAAGGAAAGTGCTGAACTGTCGTTCTTTAAGTTAAGCCGCTATCATTACCTGCTCAGCAAAACTTTAAAGAAAGAACTGGAATTGGTTTTTAAAGTGCTTTATGAGCTTGATGTATATATTGCCGTATCGGATGTAGCCAGGTTAAAGGGGATGGGCTATGCAAGGGCACTGCCTGCCTCTGTGGATTGTTTGAAGGCTTCGGGCTTGAGCCATCCTGCTTTGGACAAAGCCATTGCCAATTCAATTTCATTAAATCGGGAGCAAAATATGCTTTTTCTGACCGGCGCGAATATGGCGGGTAAATCGACCTGGATGAAAACCATAGGTTTGAGTATGTACCTGGCACATCTGGGTTTTCCTGTTGCAGCTAAAAGCCTGGAATTTTCGGTGATGGAAGGGATTTTTTCATCTATTAATGTTCCGGATAACCTGAATATGGGTTATAGTCATTTTTATGCCGAAGTGCTTCGTGTGAAGGATGTTGCGCAGCAGGTGAGTGCAGGTAAAAACCTTCTGGTGCTTTTTGACGAACTGTTTAAGGGAACCAATGTTAAGGATGCTTATGATGCCACTCTTGCCGTTTCCCAGGCATTTGCTAATTATACAAATTGTCTGTTTGTGATCTCTACGCATATTATTGAAGTTGGAGAAGAGTTGAGGGAACGTTGTGCAAATATTCAGTTCAGGTACCTGCCCACTATAATGGAAGGAAGTGTGCCAAAGTACACCTATCTGCTTAAAGAAGGGATAACCAGTGACCGGCAGGGAATGATGATCATTGAAAATGAAAATATATTGGAGATTATTGGTCGGTAAGCAACTAATCCAATGATCCCTGCGATATTCTTCAAATCATCATAAAACTTTTTGAGTTCAGGTCGAAGGGGAGCACTAAAGAAAGAGGGGATTTCAGAAATGAGATCCCTTTTTTTGTCGACGTAACTGATATTCAAACAATAGAAAAGTCCATGGTAATAATCATATAGTCTATTTTAGAACTATAATCATTGAAATATATTTATGAAATCAAATATAAGTCATCTATAGCTTTGGGATAGATTTAATGGGGAATATTATAGACAATTTAAATGACAATGAATTGTTTGCTCTGGTAAAGCAAGACAATGAGGAAGCGTTTACATTACTGTATCACAGGTATTGGAAGAAAATGCTTTGCAAAGCCATATTTAAATTGCAATCAGATTTTGATGCTGAGGAAGTTGTACAAGATGTTTTTATTGACATTTGGAACAGTCGCCGGAGAATAATAATTCAGAATAGTTTTCATACTTATGTTAGCGCTATACTCCGGTTTAAAATCATGGCAAAAATGGCTGTGAATAAGAAACTGGCATCCAATAATGTGGAGGAAATAGATCACTCGTACGTTGTAGATGACTCCACACAACAGTGGCTGAATTTTTATAATCTCCAATCCGAAATCGAGATGTCAGTTAAAGAGCTTCCTGAAAAGTGTCAGTTAGTGTTCAGGATGAGCAGGGAATCAGGTTTAACGGATAAACAAATTGCAAATGATCTCGGTTTATCTCAGAAAACTGTTGAAGCCCATATCAGCAGGGCATTAAGATCTTTACGGACTTCTATCGGGCAATTCCTTACTTTTTTTTAATTTTTTTTAGGGTCATATAGGGTAGCGCACCAATTTTACACACTATGTAAAAAAATGCCTTAAATTATGACAGAGCCTACGAGAGCCCAATTGAACCAATTAGCAGATAAATGGCTAAAGGGAACACTTACGCCTCAGGAAAAGGAAATACTTGATAAATGGTATGACATGGATGCCACTGAGCCGTTAACCTGGACGGGTAAAGATAACTCAGAAGAAGAATTGAGCAATCGTCTATTGGACAATGTTAAGAAAAAAACTAAGGGGGGGCGAACCTTAAAAATGAATCGGTGGATATCTGCTGCTGCCGTATTATTAATCTCTGCAAGTGCTGTCTATCTGTGGCTTCCAAAATCAGAAAATAAAGATAATAAGGAACAAGTAGTAAATGCGACACCAATTAAGCCAGGAACTAATAGGGCAGTATTAACCTTAGCAAATGGAGAAAAAATAAATTTGAACGATACGGCCAGCGGACAAATTGCTGTTCAGTCAGGCATACGCATTATCAAAACGCCAGATGGAGGCTTAATATATGAAGCTGTAAACCCCACTACAAATAAAAATACAGCACATGATTACAATACGATCGAAGCTCCCTTAGGGGGACAATGGCAGGTTATTTTACCCGATCGCTCTCATGTCTGGCTAAATGCAAAATCCAGGCTGAAATATCCGGTAAACTTTAGGGGAAAAGAAAGAAAAGTGGAGTTAGAAGGGGAAGCTTATTTTGAGGTTACTAAGGATAAGCAACGTCCTTTTATGGTGGTTTCAAAAAATCAGGAGATAACGGTTCTGGGAACACATTTTAATGTGAATGCTTATCCTGAGGAAACAGCGATTAAAACCACCCTGATCGAAGGAGCTGTGGTAATAAATAAAAAGACACACTTAAAGCCCGGGCAGCAATCAATTTTTAACCAGGGCGTAGCAAAGGTTGTAATGGCAGATGTAGAAATGGAAACTGCATGGAAAAATGGCCGGTTTATCTTTGATGGACAGGATTTTAAGACAATTGTCAATAATATTTCCAGGTGGTACGATGTAGATATCAGCTATGATCCTGCATTGGCAGATCTCCATATTGGAGGCCGTATTTCCCGTACACGGAATTTAGAAGGCGTACTGAAAATGTTGGAGGGGACGGGTGACATTAAAATTAAAATTGAAGGAAGGAGGATCAGCATGACTAAGTAAATGTGCTTAAAGGCTGGTTCCAAAATAAGCCGGGAGTGTTGGAAGCACTCCCGGTGGATGATTGGAGTCAGACAATTAATTTGACAAGGAATTATCAACCAGCGAGATGCATCATTGTGGATCCGCTTAAACCAATCAACTAAATGTATAAAAAAATTACCAATAATCGAGGTAAGCTATCACGCTATACCTTTAAATTCCTTTTTATGATAAAGGTAATCGCAATAATTTTACTGACCGGCATTTTACAGGCTAAAGCACTAAACAGCTTTGCCCAAAAGATTACGATTAATGAAAAAAACGTGTCCCTGATAGCTGTCCTGACGAAGATAGGGGTACAAAGTGGGTATGATGTCGTTTATAACAGGGACGCATTGACCAGTTACAGGGTTGCTGAACTGAATCTTAAAGGCGCTTCGGTCGAACAGGCATTGAAAGCATCATTGGCCAATTTGCCCCTGAGTTTTATAATAGAAGATAAGATGATCATGATCAGGCGTAAAGTTCAGGTCGTCGACAAAACGATTGAAACGAATGTTACAGGAACAATTAGAGACAGCCTCACTAAGGAGTCTCTTCCTGGTGTAAATATCCGTGTGAAAGGGAAAAGTATTTCGGCAATTTCTACGCCCCAGGGAACCTTTTCCATTAAAGCCGACATGGGTGATGTTATTGTATTTTCTTATATAGGATTCAAGACAAAAGAAGTTTTGGTTAACCAAAATAACTTAAGTGTTTTAATGCAGGTTGACGATAAAAAACTTGAGGATGTGGTTGTTATCGGTTACGGTACTAAAAAGAAAATCCATTTGACGGGATCAGTTGCTACTGTAAGCGGAAAAGAATTAACAGAAGCACCAAGTTCAAACCTTTCCAACATGATTGCAGGAAGGTTATCTGGTGTTGTGGCTACCAATCCAAATGGAAGGCCGGGTAGCGGTTCTAATCTAAACATCAGAGGCTTTAGTACACTTGGGAACAACAGTCCGTTAATCATTGTTGATGGAGTACAAAGAGATAGTTTCAATGCTTTTGATCCCAATGAAATCGAAAGCATTAGTGTCCTGAAAGATGCGGCCGCTACTGCTGTATATGGAGCCAGAGCTAACAATGGCGTATTTTTAGTAACCACTAAACGTGGAAAAATTGGCAAGCCCTCCATTAGTTATAGCGGAAATACTGGAATTCAGCAACCTACATTATATCCTAAGGTAATGAGTGCTGCGGAATATGCAAAAGCTTACAATCAGGGGCTGTTGAATGCGGGTTTTGATCCTAATAACCCTGCGCAGGCCGGAAACTTTTTTAAACAGGAAGCGATTGGACGTTATGAGCGGGGAGAAGATGGCGAAGACTGGTACAAAGCTACTTTTAAGAAGAATCCACTGATCACGAATCATAACCTGACCGTAAATGGCGGTACCGAAGCCATCAAGTATTTTCTTTCTCTGGGTACTGTTGATCAGAGCGGGATGTATGATAATATCAGCTACAAAGCCTATAAATTCCGCTCAAACATTGATGCAAAAATCAACAATTCCTTAAGTGTTGGTATAGATTTAGAAGGAAGACAAGAGAACAATGAAACGCCAAGGATTGATGCCAACACTATATTTGAACATGTAGTGAGGGCAAATCCCACCTACAGGGCTTACTTTCCAAGTGGAAGACCTGTAAACAATGGTGGAGACCATGTAGGTGAAGAGATCAAGAATTCAGGTTATAACCGATTATTACAAAATACATTTCAGGGTACATTAAGCGCTACCCAAAAGTTAGATGTGCTTACAGAAGGCCTTAGTGCCCAGGCAAAGGTGTCCTTCGGAAAGCAGTATGGATTTAGAAAGGCATTCTCATTGCCTTATGCCATGTACAATGAAGATGCTGATGGAAAAATAACAGGGACAAAAACTGTAGGGCCATTGCCAAGCTTATCTGAAACATTTAACCAGAGTTATTCCACCTTTTTCAATGCTTCATTAAATTATCAGCGTAAGTTTGGTAAGCATGATTTTAGCGGATTGTTGTTGTACGAAGACAATGAGTCTCAGGGAGATCAGTTCAATGCATTTAAGCAGGATTTTCCAATTGTGTCAAAAGATGAATTTTTCGTAAGTGGGCCAAAAAACCAATCTATCAGTGGAAGTAGTTTAATTAATGATGCCAGGAGAGCATTGGTCGGCAGAATCGGTTATGTATTTAACGACCGTTATTTGCTGGATGCATCTTTCAGATATGACGGTTCCTATATTTTTCCGGAAGGAAAAAGATTTGGGTTCTTCCCGGCAGTGTCAGCTGGATGGCGGATTTCCGAAGAAGATTTTATCAAAAACAACCCTTCATTAGCATTTATTACAAACCTTAAAATAAGAGGTTCGAAAGGCTTGGTTGGAAATGATAAGGTTAGTGCATTTCAATTCCAGGATGCATTTACTTTGGCTACCAATGCTGGGCCTTTCTTCAATGGAGTACCACAGGCTCTGACCTATTATGGTGTTTATCCAAATCCTGACATCACCTGGGAAAAAGCTGATAATACAAATATTGGTTTCGAGGCAAACCTTTGGAACAATAAACTGGGGATAGAATTTGATTACTTTATTAAAGATACCAGGGATATTTTATGGAGTAGAACCCGTTCTGTTCCAGGTACATTTGGTCGTAGTTTACCGAATGAAAATTATGCCAGAGTGTTGAACAAAGGTATAGACCTTGTACTTTCGCATGAAAGTAAAATAGGTAGTGTAAACTACAACCTGAAGTTCATTAGCAGTTATGCTAAGAATAGGGTAAAAGAAATTGATGATCCTGCCAACGCCCAGGACTTTCAAAAACAGATTAACAGACCTTTAGGCTTTAGAGTGGGGTATGAAGCATTAGGATTTTTCCAAAGTCAGGCTGAGGCCGACAACTGGATGGGCGGCAAACAGTTCGGACTAAAACCACTGCCTGGACAGATTAAGTATGCAGATCTAAATGGTGATGGGACCGTTGATAGTAATGACCAAAAAGTATTGTCTGATAATACACCTGCACCAAGGGTTATGCTGGGCTTATCCGGAGGCCTGAACTGGAAAGGGTTTGATTTAAACTTTCTTCTTCAGGGAGCTGCCGCCATGAACTTTCTTTATTCTACAAATGGGCGCATACCATTTCAGGGAGGGATCTTTCATTACATGCTGGATGCGTGGTCTCCGACAAATACAGGAGCCGAGTTCCCGTCCCTTGTTGTTGGTGCGTACTCCAATAACGACCGTACTTCAAGTGTCTGGTTAAAAGATGCGTCTTACCTGCGTTTAAAATCTTTAAACATTGGGTACACATTTTCAAAAATTGCCATCAAAACGTTCGAGCTAAACAGATTAAGGGTCTTTGCCAGTGGCTTTAATCTGGTTACCTGGAGTAAGCTTAAAAACTTTGACCCGGAAGCTGAAAACGGTGCAGGTAACTATTATCCACAGCAAAGAGTATTTAGTTTCGGTGTTAACATTAACTTCTAGATCATGAATATGATACGCAATATTTCAATTTTATTTCTTGCAGGGATCCTTTTCCTGGCCTCCTGTAAAAAAGATCTGCTGGATAAAAAGAATCCTGCAACTATAAGCTCCGATGATGTCTGGAAAGATGCAGGACTTATCGGGCTTTATGTGAATAACCTGTATACCTATATTCCAGGATGGGATTATAATACGTACAATAATATAGCCGATGAGGCACGTAGTAATTATCCTGGTGGCCCCAATTCAATATTAATCGGAGAATGGAACGAAACCAGTAATCCTTTGGACAATTGGAGCCGGTCTTATCAGCAAATCAGGGTAGCTAACGACTTCTTTTTAAACATTGAAACCTCACCGGTTAGCGGAGATGTAAAAAGTAAATTTGTTGCTGAAGTCAAATTTTTAAGGGCCCTCTTTTATTTTAACCTGGTAAAGCGTTATGGAGGTGTGCCTCTTATAACAACAGCACAAAAGCTGAACGACGATCTGATGGTGAGCAGAAATACTGCTGATGAATGTTTCAACTTTATAACTGCTGAGCTCGATGCAGCCTTGCCGAACCTACCTTTAAATGCAGATAGGGGAAGGATTACAAAAGGAGCTGCCCTGGCTTTAAAAGCGCGTACTTTATTGTATCAAGCTAGTCCTCTGTTCAATAGTAACAATGATACGGAACGATGGAGAAAAGCCGCCCAGGCTGCAAATGCGGTAGTCGACTTAGGAAAATATGATCTGTTCCCTAATTTAAAAACTTTATGGCTCGACAAATCAGCAACAAATGTGGAGATCATTTTAGAAAAGCAATATCATTTGCCTGAAACTTCACATGGTTGGGATGCAATGGTTAAGCCGGTTTGGCTTGCAAAAGGAGACGCGGGGCAGTGTTCGCCTTTACAGGAACTTGTCAACGCTTTTCCTATGAAAAATGGTAAGCTAATCAATGAATCGGGCTCTGGCTATGACCAGACCAAACCCTATATAGGTAGAGATGACAGATTTTATAGTTTTATTGCCTACAATCAATCCAAGATATCAGGGATTCTTGCCAGGCCTTATCCAGGTGCAGCACCAGGACAACTGTTTAAAGAGTATGCATTAAATATCTATAAAGGAGGTACCGATTATGATTCAATTCCACCTTATACCCAATACAACACCATTACAGGTTACTATACGGTTAAAGCAACCAATCCGGATAATGCGGTGTATAGTTATGATTACGGGAGCGAGCAGCCCTGGATAGAATTTAGGTATGCAGAAATATTATTAGACTACGCAGAGGCTGCTAATGAGGCCGACGGGCCATCTGCGTTGATTTATGATGCGCTGGATAAAATCAGGGCAAGAGCTGGGATTGAATCGAAACTGGTTCAGAACCTGTCGCAAACCCAGATGAGAAACCTGATCAGAAATGAAAGGTATATAGAACTTTGCTTCGAGGGCCAGCGGTACTGGGATTTGAGAAGATGGAAAATAGCGGACCAGATACTCAATGGGAAGAAGTTTACTGGTGTAGTCATTACCAAAAACGCGCCTAACACTTTTACCTATGAGTATTTCCCTATTGATCCTCAACCATTGGTTTTTGATGCTGCAAAAATGTACTTAATGCCTATTCCAAAAGAAGAATTGAGTAAAAATTCTAAACTTGAACAAAACCCTAACTGGCCTAAATAAATAATCCTTTTCCCTTCCTCTCCTGAATAAGGGGAGGAAGGGATTAACTTAACAACACAGAGAACTGATTGTGAAAAAGAACTTCTTTATGATTGCCTTAATGCTTGTTTTTAGCTCAAATTTTTATTTGAAGGCACAGGAATCTAAAAATGCTTCGTCCTTAGTGAAGGAGAAAGCAACAAAAATGCCTTACAGTAACATGGCTTTAACGGCCAGGTTTATTGGTCCGGCAACTACGGATGCGAATTGGTATAACTGGTGTGTCAGTCCAATCCAGGGGAAGGACGGAAAGATTCATATTTTTGGCAGCCGCTGGCCTGCTAAGGAAGGTATGAACGGATGGATGGGACAAAATGCTGAAATCGCACATTTCGTATCAGACAAACCAGAAGGACCTTTTACCTATGTAAGTACGGTCTTAAAAACCTCAGATTTTCCTCATCCCGATAAAATGTGGGCGCCACACAATCCAAGAATTGAGTACGTAGATGGAAAGTATATATTACTTTATATTTTCCAAACTCAGCAAGGTAAAGCCGTAATGCATACAGGGATGATGATTGCCGATCATATCAATGGCCCATGGAGGTTTGCAGGTAAACAGGACGGCTTAATGGTCGAAAACTCAAAAGACCCGAAACATTGGACTTACGGAGGAGTGATCGGTACTGACAATCCGGCATTCATGAAAATTGGAAGCAAGTATTATATTTACTTTAAATCCGGGATGCCCACCCAAAGGACTGCTAAATATGGTTATGCCGTAGCGGATAATCTTGAAGGCCCTTATACACTCTCTAACCACCCTATAACAGATAATATTGATTATATTGAAGACGCTATGGCTTTTAAAACTGATAAAAAATATTACCTTTTAACAACGGACAATTATGGCACCAATACAGGCGGCTTCGGAAATATTATACTCTGGCAATCAAAAACAGGACTGAACTTTAAACTTGCTGATGCAAAAATCGGAATGCGCACAGTACTCGATTACTGGGGGACTGCGGAAGATCATAAAAACCTGTTCCAAAAGCCAAAGCATTTTGAATACAGTAAAAGTGGAAAACTGGAGCGCCCGGCAGTCCTGGTACTCAATGGTAAACCAGCTTACTTTTATGCATCCGCCGGATTGAATATAAACGGCGGCGAGAACGCAGAAACTTACGTTTTTAAAATTGATTGGGGTAAAGGAAATTAATCGGAACACACAAAACACACACAAATGAAACCGAATATGAAAATAACTACAGCGATTTTGTTGGGGCTAATCAGCTGCTCTACTTATGCACAGCAACCGAGGATGGATAAAATGTGGAATGGACAAGCTAAAAATAATACCTTGAATGCGGAAAGAGGAAAGATCTTTCGCGAAGGCAGGTATGCAATGTTCATCCATTGGGGATTATTTTCTCAACTGGCCAATAAGTGGAAGGATAAAACATATTATGGTATCGGAGAATGGCTAATGAACGAAAATATGGCCAACATTGCTCCACAGGATTATATGCCGGTTTCAAAGTTCTTCAATCCAAAAGATTTCAATGCGGATAGCATAGCCCAGCTCGCCAAAGATGCCGGGATGAAATATGTTGTGATTACCAGCAAACACCATGATGGTTTTGCGATGTTCCACTCTAAATACACTAAATTTAATATTGTTGATGCTACACCTTTTCAGCGCGATCCGATGAAAGAAATTGCCGAGGCCTGTAAAAAAATAGGCTTGGGTTTCGGTTTCTATTATTCACAAAATCAGGACTGGACTACCCCTGGTGGAAATGGTGGCCCGCAAAAGGACGAAACCGGTAAAGTGGTCACATTTGATGAATATTTCTACAAAAGATGTTTACCTGAGGTTGAACAAATTACTACTTCCTACGGTCCATTGGCATTGGTCTGGTTCGATACACCTGGTGATATAGAGAAAAAATATGTAGAAAAACTAGTGGAAGTAGTTCATAAAAATCAACCGGGGGCATATGTTTCCGGAAGGGTAGGACACGGTCTTGGTGATTATTCTACCCTGGGAGACATGGAAGTCCCTAAAAAAAATGTCGGTGGAATTTGGGAGTCTGTTGATGTTACAAACGATGCCTGGGGCTTTGCATGGTACGACAACAATTGGAAAACACCAAAAGAAATTCTTACCAATACCCTTTCTACAATAGCGAGAGGTGGAAATTACATGCTCAATATAGGTCCCAATGATAAGGGGATAGTCCCTCCGCAAGCCGCCGCTGCTTTACGAAGTGCAGGTGCCTGGATAAAAAAATACCCCGATATCATTTATAAAAGTAAAGCATCTCCATGGCAACATGCACTACCCTGGGGAGATGCTGTTGTCAACAATCAGACAATTTCACTCTTAGTATACAACTGGCCATCTACCGGTGCCCTTTTTCTTCCGGGCCTGCAATCTGCTGTCACCAGGGTCAGGCTTTTAAATAATGGTAAGAAATATCCGCTAACGTTCAAAAAACAAGGACAATGGTATAAAATTGACCTACCCATAAAAGCTCCTGAAAATCTTGTTTCTGTGATAGAAGTTGAGGTTAAAGGTACGCCAAAAGTAGATGCTACCCTGGCGATCGACCCACAACAGGAGATCACACTAGATGCACTGTTTGCCAGTTCAGATAAAGCGGAAAAAAACAGTCAGCACTGGATGGAAAAATTTGGAGAATGGAAACACGTATACAGAATTGTCAATTGGCAGGAAAACGGAGCCGCTACCTGGACAGTGAACATATTAAAACCAGGATATTATCAATCGTCACTGAAGTATACCGGTGTGGGGAGGTTAGTGTGGAAAATTGACAATACAGAACATTTTATTCAAAATCAGCAAAGCTCCTCATCCGTATACACCTGGTATCCCATGGGATGGTTGCATTTTAGTAAACCAGGGACTTATAAAATCTCCGTCTCATTAGTCGATGGCGACAAAAATAAATCCAGTCTGTCCGATCTTAAACTTCAGCCAGTAATACTATAAGTAATTAATCATGAGTCCTACAAACAAAATCAAAAGACTGCTTTTTATCTTAATTGCCTTTATATACACGGGTGCTTCTGCTCAATGGTCTGTATTAAAAGATGATGAAAGAATACCTTTAAATAAAAGTGAGTTTTACTTGTATCAGTCATTTACACCTCAACAATGGAACGCAAGTAATTTTGCTACAACCAGAGATATGCAGTGGTTTAATAGCGCCCGATATGGGATGTTTATCCATTTTGGATTATCTGCCCACGAAAGTAAAGACCTGAGCTGGCCAATTGTTTACACCAGAAAAGCACCGGATCAGGGACATGGTGGTTATCCTGATGATGTCTGGACGAAATGGCCGGAACAGTTTAAACTGGAAAAATTTAATGCTGAGGAATGGGTGAAAATTGCTCAGGATGCCGGACAGAAATATATTGTGGTGATTGCGAAACATCATGATGGTTTTCATATGTGGGATACTAAGTATTCTGATTTTAAAATCACCAATACACCTTTCGGAAGGGATTATATTAAAGAAATCGCAGATGCCTGTCACAAAGCTAAAATGCCATTTGGGTTTTATTATTCACAAAGAGACTGGTATCACCCGGATTATGCACCAATTGATACAAATACCATTAAACAAATACCAGATCCACCATATTACCAGGCCCTTCCTGGTAAAAAAGTCAAACCCGGTCCAAGTCATCAAAAGTATATCGATTATCAATATAACGCTATAAGGGAATTATGTACCAAATATGGTAAGATCGATATTTTCTGGTTTGATGCTGTGTATTGGGGAGGTATGTTTACGGCAGACATGTGGGATTCGGAAAACCTTACCCGAATGATACGACGTTTACAGCCGGGAATTGTAATTAATAACAGGGCAAGTATTCCGGGCGACTTTGATACACCTGAACAGCGTATTGGAATGTATCAAAAAAGACCCTGGGAAAGTGCTATGACTTTAAACGGAAGCTGGGCGTATTCACCACAGCCCAAAGTGAGGCCAGTCAAATCCTTATTGCAGGAAATGTTATCGGCAGCATCAGGCAATGGAAATGTATTGCTCAGCTGGGGTGCCCATTGGAATGGGGAATTCGACAGTACCCAAAAAGACAGCTTGTTAACAATAGGCAACTGGTTAAAGAAATATGGTGAAGCTTACTATGGTACAAATGGAGGACCCTGGATGCCTACCAAAAATTATGGATCTGTTTATTCAAAAAACAAAATCTATATTTATGTGTACAATTGGAATGGTGATAAATTAAGTTTACCAAAAATTCCTGGTAATGAGCTGCTGTCTGCCAGCTTCCTAAATATTAGCGAAAAACTAAATTATCAGAAAAGCGGATCAATAATAACCTTTCATAAACCTCAAAATCCGGATAAGCTGGTTACTGTTATTGCTTTAACTATGGCGAAGACAATTAACAATGTGATAGAGACCAAAACATTGTCCCTGTTTGACGACCCCGCTTATGGACAAAAGCTTAAAGTTGTTGAGCTGGGAAACAGTGACTGGAAACAAGGGAATATCACTATAGATCTGTATGCAGTAAAAAAAATAACAGGACTGGATGTGACGGGAAACTCCGGGACGCTGGTTGTTAGTAGTTCAAAAGATGGGAAAAACTGGCAAAAAGAGGGCAGCAGCTCCAAAAGCAAAAGTTCGATAAGTTTGACTTCATTTTTAGCCGGGGTATACATCCCCGGAAAAGAAATCAGGTATATCAAACTGACAAACCAGCATAAACCTAACCTGATCATCAGTCTTTATTCTAAATAATTTAATATTAATAACCTATTCATGAACCCAAATAAAACAAAATTTCTGTTTACCCTCATACTGAGTATATGTTATCTGTTTTCCGCTGCTCAGCAAATTTCTAAGCTCCAGCTGTCGCAAGTTAAGCGAGGTTATGGGATGTTTATCCATTTCGGTATTAATACTTTTAATCAAATTGAGTGGTCTGATGGTAAATTGCCACTTTCAACTTATAACCCAGACCAGTTAGATCCGGACAGTTGGGTGAAAATAGCGAAAGAGGCCGGCTTCAAATATGTTATCCTGATTACCAAACATCACGAAGGCTTTTGTTTATGGGACAGCAAATACACGGATTACGATGTGGCATCAAGCCCTGTAAAAACAGATGTAATTGCCAAAGTAGCCGAAGCATGTAAGAAATACGGTCTTGAACTGGGCCTGTATTACTCGTTATGGGACAGACATGAGAAAAGTCATGACTTAAAAGACCCTCAGCCATATGTTGATTTTATGAAGAATCAATTGACTGAGCTATTAACCAATTATGGAAAGATATGTGAAATCTGGTTTGATGGCGCCTGGGCAAAAAAAGATGATGACTGGAAGATCCCTGAAGTATATGCTCATATTAAAAAACTACAGCCAAACTGCCTGGTAACAGTAAACCATACCATCAGTATTGATGGAAAACCTGGAACAATAAAGCAGCCAACAGATCAGCAAACTGGCGACAAAGTGCGCTTTTGGCCCGTTGATTTCAGAACAAAAGATCCAAATCTGGCCAGATGGGATGACCCTAAAATCTTTGATCAGTCTGGTAAGCAGGAATATCTGATTTTTGAACATACACTTTGTTTATCTAACCGCTGGAATTGGTTTCAGAAAAAAGACAATTTGCCCGCCAGAGAACTGGATGAATTGGAAGAATTGTTTTACTGGACAACAGCCAATAACAACATCATGATTTTAAATGTGCCGCCTGATGAGCATGGGCAGATCAGAGAACACGAAAAGAACCGGATTTTTGAGCTGGCTGACAGGCTTGGAATTCGTGGAGGAGGCAAGTTCCCTGCCGGTCCAACCAACTTATCATTTAAGCTGCCGGTTAAGGCAACAAATTCTGCAAAAAACGACAAATTTGATATTTCAAAAATTAATGATTTCAGCATGGAAACATACTGGACTGCCGGAGATACAACAGCCTCCGTTGAAATGGATTTGGTTGCTCTGAAAGTTATAAATAGGATTACAATTTTTGAACACCCTAAAAGCATAGATCTTAACGACAGTTTTTCAACCTTAAAAAAATATCATATAGATCAGTTCTCAATTGAATTAATGGTGGATGGGAATTGGAAAACTGTTTATATGGGAGACGAAATAGGGGCATGTAAAATAATTAAATTACCAGTGGGGTATAATGCCTCGAAATTGAGATTGAATATCTTGCATTCAAAAAGTATACCTTCCATTTATCATATTGGGATTTCAAATGACACTAAAAAACATTATAGGAAAGTTTTAGCTAAGTAAAGACTTTTACCGGACGAAAGACCTGGTATGCCCCGGTCTTTCGTCTTATAGTGCCGTTATCATTTTAAAAAATCGGATGTAAATTTCTCAGGATAATATTTCATAAGCTCATTTCTGAAATTGTAGTTTCGAAAATTATCATTCTTGATTTTTCCAGTTGCATCTACCAAAATATATCTCGGAATTCCATTAAATTTGAATAGCTCCCTCAGTAGTAAATATTCATCAGCACTGATCCGGTAGGAATTCCACATTTGATTTTTTTCGTTGTACTCATTGAAGAACTTAGTATCTGGAGTACCACTCAAATCCGTTATAAAGACAAAATCAACGTCCTTACTATCCTTCAGTTTTTCTCTTGTTGTTACGCTACTCTCTATACCTGATCTACATGGACCACACCATTGCGCCCAAAAATCAACGACCAGGATTTTCCCTTTATATTTATCAATAATCTTTTTAAAAACCTTTGCCCCGGCTGTATTTGGAAGCTCATAACCAAGCTTATTTCGTTCATTCAGTTTGACCAGCCTATCTGCCTCATTTTTAAAAAAGACCGGGTCCATGTTCTTTTTTGCGGATTGAAGCAATATTTGCAATGTACTATCACTGCCCGTATATTCTATGATTGACTTTAGTGTACGAAGTTTAGCAACATTGAATACCAATGGGATTTCTTTCGTTTTGTAACGTTCGTAACCAAATGAATCTAATGCCTCGAAAAGCTTCTTTTCAGATTGCAATCTCATATAGGGAAATAACGGTGAAAACTCAAAACGGTTGACAAATGTGGAGAATTCATTACTGATTAATAGCGTTTTGTTATTTAGATTGATCTGGTCTACAAAGTCGTAATACTCAGGAAGTATTGGTATTTTTAAAATCGTATTACTGGTATCCTCCTTGCTATAGTATGAACGGCTCAATTCATAGTCGAACAAATAGTTGGCATATACGATATCAATCTCATTTTTTAGAAGGGCTTGTGTTTGAGGCAATAACTGCTGAATACGAAGGGCGCTATCTGCCCTTTTTCGTTCGGCAGACCATTTGTTCATCTGGATCTTTTTGAATTCATTTGGAGGTATTGTTTTCCGCATGTTCTCCAGTGAATTGTAGTCTGGACGATTGATCTTAAAAGCCGCTAACTGCTTATTGATATTTTTACCAGGACCAAGGAATTCGGTATGTTCGAATTCTTTACTGCCATCCCGATATCTGTCTGTGATTAGAAAGTCCCTCCAATCTAAAATGATTCCGACCGTATTACCTGGCTCCGCATAAAAGCTAATCCTTCGGTTTTCGAATGTTAAAGTTGACCTCAGGGGGTGGACAGCGAGAATCTCAGCTTCGAACCGGCCATCTTCGTAAATCCTAATGGTCGTAGGGAAATCTTCACGGGTTAAATTGTTGCTATGATAGATGATGCCACTCGAAAAACCCGCCCGCCGGTCATACCCTTTAATGTAACCAACGATCTTGATAGAATCTGTTTTAAAAAAATCCTGATCATAGTTTTCTCTTAAGGTTTTGACTTTAGCCTGGTTGATTTTTTTATTCAACCATTTTTGAACTTCGGTCGGAATACCAGTCTTTGCTGTAATAGCAGACTTTTTATCCAGGGTTATCCCAAAAATTTGAGCTTTATCAGCCTCACCATAATTCAACTTTTTAACATTTTTGTTCAGGGGAGGGAATTGTAAGGTAACCGCTGTATCTCCCGACTTGGGTGTCCACAATTTCTGGTCAAATTTTGCCCCTGTGATCCCCTTCGCCATATATTTTTTCCCAGTTGAGGCATCTTCTAAGAAGATGTCTTTACCAAATTGCGTCCACCAGTTGGGCATAAATGTGATACCCACATCTACAGTAGTAGCCGTATCACTCAGTTGAATCTTTTTAATATTGAAAAGACCTGTATTCGAAAAGTCAAAAGCAGGATTATTGATCACTTGCGCTTTCAGTGGATGGAAAGGCAATGTAAGTAAAAATAAAAAAATACATATTCGATTCATAGCACTTAATTTAGGATTTGCGCCTTTAATTTAGGAATAATCATTTGTATTCTGGCGTAGTTTTACTACGACTTTATAAATCCAGTAGGACTGATTTTCTTGTATTTCTTATATATTTTATTAAAATGGCTTGCATCAGTAAAACCTAATTTCGAGGCAATCTCGTTTATGTTATGGCGACCTGTTTTAAGTAATTGGTCAGCTGCTTTAAGTTTTGTTTGTATGATATGTTGTTGGATGGAAACACCGCTGTGCTTTTTTACGTAAATGCTAATGTAATTTGGCGACATAGCAAATAGTTCTGCAATATTTTCAATGCGCATTTTATCAGCATCTAGCGCATGTAAGCGAGTATATCCCAGAATTTGATTTAGTTTATCAAGTTCCATATTACTTGGGCATTGTTCTCCATGCCGGGCATTTGATTGGCTTCTTGCTACCATGATCATCACTGCTCCAAATAGTTCTAATACAATCTCCCTGCTATAAGTGCATGTTTTAGAAAATTCGCTCAACAGTATCTGTAAAAGAGAACAAATGTGTTTCTTATCTTCCTCAATGGTAATCAAAGTTCCATCTACAGCAGATGGGTTTTGTAAAAGAGTTTTAATGACTTCCATCCACTTTGCAGTTTTGCTCCCCTCCAGCTTCTCAATAAAAAGCTGTTCTGTAAATTTTACAAAAATAAAACTGGTGTTTTCTGCTATCTCGAATGAATGAGCATCTTCCGGTCTTAATAAAAAAGCATCTCCCGCATTGTAGTTAAACAATGTGTCGTTCAGTATATGATTTCCATGGCCTTTCTCTACAAAAATAAATTCATAAAAATTATGCCTGTGCGTCGGAAATTCCCATTTATCCAATTGCAATCGAAATACATTTAAGGAGTGATAGCTGTTAAAACGTTTCATGTGCAGTTGATAAATATGTACAAAAGTACAATGAAAATATACAATATGTCACGAATTTTTAATGCACAATTGAAATTTACAAATATTCAATGATTTATTACAAATTAATGCAGGTTGTTCTACACTAAATTTGTTCATGAATTTAAACTTATAAAAAAATGATCGTATCTTCTACAAGAATAATGTTGTTAACTATTAGTATGATGTTATCACTATCTACAGTTGCCCAGCTTAAAAAAGTAGCGGCAGGTAAAACCTGGCCCAATGCAGCCCGGTTAGTTATTTCTGTATCAATGCAATTTGAAACAGGAGGTCAGCCGGAGGGAGCTGAAAGTCCGTTTTCAGGTAGTCCCTTACCAAAAGGGCAGCCAGACTTACCAGCAGAAAGCTGGTTTCGTTACGGTGCAAATGAAGGTATATACAGAATGCTGGACTTATGGAAAAAATACAATATCAAAGTTACTTCTCATGTAGTAGGTGAGGCTGCGGTAAAATACCCGGAAATAGCAAAAGCGATTGCAGATGGCGGACATGAAATAGCTGCTCACGGAATGGCCTGGAGTAACCAGTGGAATATGAGTTATGGGGATGAACTTACATTTGTAAAAAAAGGGATTGATACGGTAGAATCAATTACTGGTAAAAGAGGAATTGGTTATAATGCCAATTGGTTGCGCAGAAGTCCTAATACCTTGAAGGTATTACAAGAACTCGGTTTTTTATATCATATAGATGATTTAAGTCGTGATGAACCCTTTATTACCAAAGTAAATGGAAAGAACTTTGTTGTAATGCCATATACACTTAGGAACAATGATATTGTAAATATAGAAGGCAAACACTGGAGCCCTGATCAGTTTTTGGCACAGTTGAAAATGGAATTTGACCAGCTTTATGAAGAAGGTGCTTTCAGACGAAGGATGATGTCGATTAGTTTTCATGACAGGATTGGTGGGGCCCCTGCAATGGTTAGAGCAATGGATACCTTCATTCAATATGCAAAATCTAAAAAAGGTGTGGTGTTTATGAGAAAGGATGAGATTGCTAAGATGGTTCAAAATGATCCAAAAACACCTGTTGATAATGCAGAAGAAAAGTTTAATAACTAAATAGGAGCTCCATACCTAATTGTCATTACACCTGGGGTGTTTTGCTGGAAGCTATTTTTAGAAATGAATAAATATATAAGCAAGAATATGAAAGCAATAGGATTTAAAAAATCATTACCAATAACGGAACAAGATAGTTTTATTGAATTTGAAATTGCAAAACCGATTCCCGGAGCCCAGGATTTGTTGGTGAAAATAAAGGCGGTATCAGTAAATCCGGTTGATTTTAAAATTCGTCAGAATAGTGCTGTAGATAAAATTTTGGAAACCCCTAAAATCATAGGCTGGGATGCCGTAGGAATTGTCGAGGCTGTCGGTGAAAAGGTGAGCTTATTTAAAGTTGGTGACGAAGTTTTTTATGCGGGAGATATTACCAGGCAAGGTAGTAATGCCGAATATCAGATTATTGATGAACGTATTGTTGGCAAGAAACCTTCCAGGTTATCCGATGCCCAGACTGCAGCAATGCCTTTAACTGCACTCACTGCCTGGGAAATTTTGTTCGACCGCATGCACATCAGTGATAAAGACAAAGGGAAATCCATTTTGATCATTGGCGGTGCAGGTGGTGTAGGTTCTGTTGCCATTCAGGTCGCAAAAAAACTGGCAGGCCTGCAAGTTATTACAACAGCATCCCGCCCCGAAAGTGTGGAATGGTGTAAAAAGCAGGGTGCAGACTTTGTAGTAAACCATAGGAACCTGTTAGAAGAAGTGCGCAATGCTGGTTTTCAGCAGGTAGATTTTATTGTAGATTTTGTAGATGTAAATCAATATTGGAATGCGTTTGTAGAACTGATCAAACCTCAGGGCCGTATTGGTTCGATTAGTGATCCAGCAGAGCCTGTAAATCTTCGGCAGTTGAAAGGCAAAAGCGTGAGTTTTCATTGGGAGCTGATGTTTACCCGCGCTATGTTTCAAACAGAAGATATGATCGGGCAACACCATATTTTAAATAAAATAGCAGAACTATTAGATGACGGAACGCTAAAAACAACTTTGAATGAGACACTTAAAGGCTTCACGGCAGAGCATTTTAAGCAGGCACACCAAATGCTGGAAAGTGGTAGTGCTATTGGTAAAATTGTAATTGAATATTAATTTATAAAGCAGGGAGTAAAATATTTTTACAGCTGTGGCATCCGAGATTTCGGATGCCATTGTGCTGGAAGTAAAAGAACTTGATATTTCCTATGTTCATTTGTTTAGTGCATCCTACAATAAATCAACAGGCTTCCCATTTACCTTATTATCATTAAAATCGACACCTGTTACACGCTCAAGAAGCACACGCTTCTTGTTGCGGTGGAATGCCGGATATTCTGTGTTTGTTTTGATGGTATTACCTCTGAACAAAAGTCCGTCGACAGATTTCGCATACAAGATAGGTAGATCGAAGGTTTCAAACTGGTTGTTCTGAATCTTTATACCAGAGTGAAAATATTTCTTTTGATTTGCAAGATCAGGAATTTCAGGATAGATGGAAATTACGGCAGTGGTAAACTGATACATGCTTGTTAAGGCATTTATAAACTTGTTATCGCGAATGGTAATGTCTCTGCACGATCCGGTTTCATACCAGCCATTGCTATCACCGCACAGCAATATTGCACATCCCGAAGTATGATCAAATATATTATTGGTTACAAGAGTAGGTTTTGGCGTGCTGAACAATGCACCCCTTGCCCTGTTGTTGCGAATGGTATTGCCCGTAAAAACCACTGACGGTGTCCATGTTAGATTTTCAATTCCAATTTCCAGTTTGGAAGGATCAACCGTAGGGTCCAAGGCTTTAGTAAATTCAATCCTGAATTCCTTAATCGGATCATTATTATTGGCCAATATAGGTTTAATGGATGCGATGGTATTCTTTGTGTCCCACAGCTCCATGGTTTTAGATTGTATGAACTGTACGGTGTCCTGTGTGTTTCCCCAATCAAAACCATAAGATTGCTCATGCATATATTTCGCAATCAATGTATGATCGTCGAGTCTCTTTATTATTTTAAGATACGTTCCATGGATATTAATCGCGTCGTCCATCATGCCCTCATACAAACCATTTTTAGAGATGATTTTTCCTTTGCACCCTGAAAAATGAGTTGCATCAGCTTGCGTAGTGAAATATCTTGGGTCATCTTTTCCCCTCAAACAAACACCAAAGCCATCCATATAGATGTTTTCTGTGAGCTGTGCCAAAAGTCCCATCCCTTCTGCATAATGTACCTTTACATTTTCAAAACTGATATTTTTTCCTTTGTGGATAAAAATACCTGGGGCAGGTCGATGCCAGCTCCGCATTGCGATTACTGTTCCGGGAATCAGTTTTTTATTCGTCCAGTGATGCGCCTTGATGATCCCGTGCGAAAGCTCAGTTACGCCCTTAGTGCCAACCCGGATATCGCCACTATTGAAAATGATGTGTTTAGTCGCATTTTCGAAGGCTATACCAGAGGTTGGCTGCATCTCCCATCCTTCGCCAGTGTTATAAAATGTGCTGTCTTTTATTTTATATTTTACCCACGGTGCAGTTTCATATACAATATTACCCGCGATGGTGTCATTCGTAATAACTTTTACCTGGGTAATCTGAGGTTTTTCAAAGTCGATGTTCAGGTCCTTAATTTTAATATTTTGGCTTTCAATCAATGCTAAAGGCAGCATACGTCCGTGAAACATCAGATCAGTCCCTTTACCTTTCAGGGTAACGTTGTCGAATTTCTCTATTTCTATACCTACCGTTTTAGGGTTGTCCTGATCGTGATTAGAGATGTAGTATTCCCTCTTAACAGCACCTTCGGGATAGAAATCATACCTGCCTTTTTCAAACTGTATGATCACACTCTCAAGGCCGGAAGTTTTACTTTTAATTTTTTGAAGCACTGAAGTCAGTAACGGTGTGATGTTTTCTCCTGTGTTAGGCTTGATGCCGAAAGCCGTTAATTTATATGTTTTCATTATTTTTACACTGTTTTGTGCAGTTAATGAAAAATTTAAGGCGGTGGTTAGTAAAACTAAAAATATGATTCTTCTCAAGGGGCTTAGTTTATTTGTTCAGGAAGCTAATTTACATTTTTAAACTTTCTAATAAGGCGATCGTTAATTTAAATGATCAGGTGGATTTATTTAATGGTTGTTTGAAATTAGAAAGGTGTATTCTCACTTAGATATTTTATTTACCTTGGCCGGGACATTAGGAATATGCTAGAACACAAAGTTTATGAAGATCATGAATTAACTGCTTTGTTGAAAGCAGATCATCAGGTCGCGCTTAAACATATTTATGAAAAATACTGGAAGCGCCTGTATCTTTCTGCTTATTCTGTTCTTAAAGATAATGAACAGTCAAAAGATATTGTTCAGGACGTACTTTTACAGTTGTGGGTCCGGAAAAATGAGGTTAAAATAGAAAAGCTAAGTTCCTATCTTTTTACTGCAGTTCGCTATAAGGTGTTGTCATATGTCAGGTCGGCAGATCACCGTAAGGTGTTTGTAGAAGAAGGGGAACTAGAACAATTAGCTGGGGTACAGGAATCCCACAACAACTTAGACATAAACGATATCAATAATATCCTGGAAGCAGGGATTGCGGCTTTGCCTGAGCGCTGTAGGGAGGTTTTTATGCTTAGTCGCAAAGAATTACTCAGTAATAAAGAGATCGCGGAACGCATGGGGATAACGGTAAAGGCAGTGGAATCTCAAATGACTATCGCCTTAAAGCAATTGAAGGCTAAAATGGGTGATTTTTTCTTTCTTGCGTTGATTATTGCGCTGATTATATCCATGATGAAAAAATAATTTCATTTCTTACTGGGGTTAAGAGCTTTTATATAGACTTATCTATACACAACAGCTTATGACCAATAAAGAATTTAGAGATCTGGCCAACAAATGTGAGGAAGGAACGGCAACAATAGAAGAAAAGAAACGCTTTGATAAAGTTTACAACCTATTAAGTCACCGTTATCCAGCTTGGGACGAGACATTAATGCAGGATGAAGAAATAGTTAAGGATAGTATTTTTTCTTCCCTGATTAACGACGTTCAGCAATTTGAAAAGAGAAAGAAACACTCACGACTATATAAATACGTTGGGGTTGCTGCAAGCATTCTGATTTTGGGAATTGCGATTTTTTATATGAATCGTGTCAAAGAAGTTAAGCCTCCTGCTTCCCTATACGCTAATGATGTTGCTCCCGGTGGCAATAAGGCCTTCCTGGTTTTGGGTAATGGAAAAAGATTGGTCTTGGCAAACCTCGCAAATGGAACCATAGCCAGGCAGGCTGGGGTTAGAATTACGAAAAGAGAAAGTGGACAGTTGGTTTATGACATAGATGGATATGATCCTATGGGTCAGACCAATGTATACAATACGATAGAAACGCCTAAAGGAGGTCAATATCAGGTACACTTGCCAGATGGTACAGCTGTTTGGCTTAATTCGGCTTCAAGTCTCAAATACCCTGTAAACTTTTCCGCATTTAAGGAAAGAGGAGTGGAGCTAAAGGGAGAAGCTTATTTCGAAGTCGCTAAGGATCAAAAACATCCGTTTATCGTAAAGTCTGATCAGCAGGTAGTAAAAGTTCTGGGGACACATTTTAACGTCAATACCTATGCAGATGAGCCGTCGGTTAAAACAACCTTATTGGAAGGTAGTGTAAAAGTAAGTAGCGCCAATATGACGGAACGAACGCTTAAACCCGGACAACAGGCAGACTTAACCAATAGTGGAGCGCTCAACGTTTTTAATGTGGATACGGAACTTTCGGTTGCATGGAAAAACAAACAATTTATGTTCGAAAGTGAAAAGATTGAGACGGTTATGAGGATGATTGAACGTTGGTATGATGTAGATGTTGAATACACAGGAGAAAAGACAGAAGAAAGGTTCGGTGGGGCCGTTTCCAGATTTGATCATGTTTCTAAAGTTTTGAAATCTCTGGAAAGTACAGGGAAAGTCCATTTCAGAGTTCAGGGACGAAAAATATATGTTTCTAAGTAAACAGCCCTCAAATAATGATAATTAACCAAATAAATTACTAAAACGAAGAACGATGAAGAAATACTTACGACAGAAAAGCTAAGGCTACAAGAAGATATGGCGAACATCATATAAAAAACCAGAAGCGCAACTAACGCTCCTGGTTAAGTGTTTGGCCCACGTAAATTAATTAATTGTTAAAGCAGAAGCCCAAAGATTCGAAGCAAGAGGCAACTGCATAAAACCAAACTATAAACCAAATGTATAAAAAATATACTACTAAACGTGGTATGGGGAGCGCTCATGCCGTTAAAATACTGCGAATTATGCGATTAACCACCGCAATATTAATTGCTACGTTTATGCAGGTTAGTGCCTCTGGCCTTGCACAAAGAATCACCTTATCCAGATCTAATACATCTTTAAAAGATGTATTAAGAGAAATAAGAAAGCAAAGTGGCTATAATTTTCTTTATACCGATAATATCCTTAAGAAGGCCAGGCCAGTTAATGTCAAGCTTAAGGAAATCAAAATTGAGGAAGCCCTCAAACAGATATTTGAGAATCAGTTTTTAACCTACAGCATTAATGAAAATACCGTCACCATCCGGGAGAAGGAAATTTTCTATACCGCTGGTAATGGCATAATAAGGAGGGAAACGATTAAAGGGGAGGTTCTGGACGAGCTGGGTAAACCAATACCAGGCGTAAATATTCTGGTTAAAGGGACTAATAAAGGTACATCTACGGATTCGAAAGGAACCTTTTCCATTGTGCTGGCCACAGGAGAAGAAGAATTGATCATTTCAGCTATTGGTTATATCAGTCAGACGATTGTGGTTGGAAAGGAAACAAGCCTCCATATCGTACTTAAAGAGGAGACTTCCAGATTAGAAGAAGTCGTAGTAGTCGGTTATGGTACACAAAAAAGAAGAGATTTATCTACTGCTGTATCCAGTGTTGGTAGCAAGGAAATACTGGAAAGTAAATCGTTTTCTGTATCTAATTCTCTGGCAGGACGGGTACCTGGTTTAATTGTGAACCAACGTAATTCCAGACCAGGCAATGATGAAGCTTCTATATTTATTCGCGGGGCAAGCACCACAGGAAATGCATCAGCATTAATTGTGGTTGATGGCGTGGCCAACCGTGACGGAATCTCTAGAATTGATCCTAGTGACATAGAGTCTATTTCCGTATTGAAAGATGCTTCGGCTGCTATTTATGGAGCTCAATCTGCCAATGGTGTTGTCCTCATTACCACTAAACGAGGAAAAACAGGGAAACCTTCGGTTAATTACTCTTTCAATCATGGTATAGTTAGCCCAACACGCTATATGAAAATGAGTAACGCAGCCGATTACGTAAAGGGAATAAACGATTTGGACAGACAGGCTGGTAGACCCCTTACTTACACAACACAACAACTTTCCGATTATGCCAACGGTGTTTTGCCGAGCACAGATTGGTTGAGAGCAACACAAAAATCAAGTTTTAATCAAGATAGGCATAACCTAAGTGTTAGTGGAGGAACTGAAGCGGTAAAGTATTTCTTATCGCTCGGAATGGGAACACAAGGTACTATAAATGTGGGAGATAAAACCTCAAAATATGCTCAATATAATTTCAGATCCAATATTGATGCGCAGGTTTCAAAAAACTTTAGCGTAGGACTTGATGTTGCCGGGAGAAAACAGAATAGGAATTTTCTTGGTGTTAATGACGGAGCATTGTTTAGTTGGAGCGTTTTGGGACCACCTGTTTTGCCTGCAACAATTTTGGGCGGTTATCCAGCAGCAGGAAGAGGAAACAACAATCCTCTTGGCGTTGTTACGGGAGAGTCTTACGATAAAACAGAAAATTTCTTGTTTAATGGAACATTAAAGGCTAAATACAAAATACCAGGTGTAGAAGGTCTATCTATTGACGGTTTTTTTGCAATAGATCAGGGACAGAATTTTCAAAAAGTGTGGCAACAACCCTGGACTTTTTATGTGGAAGAAAACGGGGTTGCGGTACCACGTACTCGCCCCAATCCTGCTTCACTTTCAGAAGGCGTTTCCAAAAGCCAATCCATTACAAAAAATGCAAAGCTGAATTACGAAAGGGAGTTTGATAAACATACTATCTCTGCATTTGTTTCCTTTGAACAAAATGAAAGCAATAGTCAAAATTTCTCGGCATCCAGAGTGGGGTTTGCATCATCGGCAATTGATCAACTTTTTGCAGGTAGTCCGATAAAAGATAACCAGAGTAATAATGGTACTGCAGGCGATGGTGCCCGTCAGAACTACCTTGGCCGCATATCTTATGCTTACAATAAAAAGTACCTGGCACAGTTTTACGTTGGGATTAACGGCTCACAAATTTTTCCTAAAGGACAGCGTTTTGGTAATTTTCCAGGTGGTTCCCTGGGTTGGGTAATGTCAGAAGAAAGTTTTATGAAAGACATTTCGTTGGTGAATGCTTTGAAAATAAGAGCTTCTTATGGTTTACTTGGAAATGATCGGGTACTTCAGTATCAGTACTTAAATGTGTACAACTTTGGCAGCGGCTATGTGTTCGATGGTAAAGATGTTTCCACTTTAAACCCTGGTGTTGCTGCAAATCCATACATTACCTGGGAAAAGAAAAAAAGTTTTGACATCGGTTTAGATGCGACCATACTGAACAATTCCCTCTCCTTTACCGTTGATTATTTTAAAAGTAGAACCTCAGATATACTTGCCAAAAGAAATGCAACGGTACCAAACTATACAGGACTTTTATTACCTAATGAAAATATAGGGATTGTAGATAATGCCGGTATTGATGGCGAAATAAATTATACGAAAACTTTCGGTGGTCTGCGTTTTAATGTAGGAGGTAATTTTACTTATGCCAAAAACAAAGTTGTGTTTGTTGACGAAGTGCCGCCGGTAGTCCCGTATCAGAATACTACAGGGAGGCCACTAGGAACACAGTTTTTATATAAGGTTATCGGCGTGTACAGAACAGCCGACGATTTAAGTAAATACCCTGGTTTGGACGGTAAAAGGCTGGGAGATCTTATTTATGAAGATGTAAGTGGCGATGGGAAAGTAAATGGAGATGACAGATATCCAATAGAACGGAATGCTACCCCACAAATTCAGTATGGATTTAACCTGGGATTTCAGTATGCCCAGTTTGATTTCAGTGCGCAGCTTCAGGGACAGGCGCGTGCGGTTCAGTACTTTGGTTACTTGTTCGATAATAGCAATAATGCGCCGGAATATTTCGTAAAAAATGCATGGACCCCCGAGAATGTAAATGCGCCATTGCCAAGCATAGGCAGAAGTGCAGCAAACAATGATCTTTTCCTCAGAGATGTTTCTTTCCTGAGGTTAAAGAATATTGAGCTCGGTTATACTTTCTCCAAAGACTTACTTTCCAAAATAGGCCTTCAATCGTCCAGGTTATTTGTGAATGGTTATAACCTGCTAACGTTTGATAAACTTAAAAAAGATGGATTGGGAGATCCTGAAATTGTTGATTCAAGAGGTTTCGTATTTCCTCAAACAAAGATCATTTCGTTTGGATTAAACGCAACTTTTTAGTCTTACTTAAAATTATGATAATCATGAAACGCACATATATATATTCATTTTTAATAGGTGGAAGGAATTCTCTTTCAGCCATTTTATTAGCTGCTGCTCTCCTTGCAGGATGCAGTAAAGCATTGGACCTCGAACCTTTAGATTCATTCAGCGAGAAAAGTATTTTTAGCGATGCCGCGACTTTGAACCTTTTTGTAAATGGAACCTATAGATACCTTAGACAACCTTTTAGTGCTGATGATGGCCTTACAGAAGGGATGACGGATAATGCATACGCAAGATATGTCGGTGGCCAGTTGGCTTATACTGCCGGGGAGATAGTTAGAGATAACGGGGAGGGAATGACACGGGGGCTGTGGAACAATGCCTTTACGGCTATAAGACGGACAAATTCGTTTTTAGAACAGGCGGCTACCAGTAAAATAGATGCTAGCATCCTAACCAGTCTTGGTGCCGAAATGAGGTTTATAAGAGCATTCGAATATTTCGATCTGATGAAGTTTTACGGTGGAGTACCCATTATTACCAATACTTTCCAGCTTGATGCTAAAACTTTTGATGTATCCAGAAACAGTATCGAAGAAGTTACCGCATTTATTGTAAAGGAATGTGATGAAATAATAACCGTTTTGCCAGGTTTTGCAAGCGCTCCAAAAGGAAAGGCAACCAAAGAGGCCGCAATGGCTTTAAAGGCGAGAACTTTGCTATATGCGGCTAGTGCTTTATTTAATCCATCTAACGATCAAAATAAATGGATCGCGGCCAGAGATGCCAATAAAGCTGTAATGAATTTGCCAGGTTTTAATATGATCAGCAATGGTAGTGATGCGGACTATTACAATACTTTTAATGGTAAAAACCAAACGGAAATTATATTTGCACGTTATTTCACTCCGGCCAACTCACAGTCGGAGAATACTGCCGGAGAAGGCGCCAATTTTTGGCTTTATCCCAACTCGATGAATGCCTGGTCGGGAGTAGCCCCAACACAGGATATCGTCGATAGCTATGAAATGATGAATGGTAAGTTACCTTTGGAAGCCGGTTCTGGTTATGATCCACAGAATCCTTATGTAAATAGGGACCCACGGTTTTATGCAAATTTTATGTTCAACGGAGCCATATTCTACGACCCGCATACTACAAAAATGACTCGCGCACTTCAGTACTATCGTGATAAAAATAACCCTTCCAACCCGGCATTGAATGGGCACGAATCCCGGGGGGCTGCTTTTTATGCAGATGGAGCTTCTCCTACCAGCTATAATTTTAAGAAATACACAGTGGAGGGACTTGAATCCAGAAGTATTGGTAGCGTTACTCAAGTTAATCCTTGGATCTATTTTCGTAAAACCGAATTTTATTTGAACTATGCCGAATGCGAAATTGCGCTTGGCAATGAAGGCCCTGCTAGAATAGCAATAAATGCTGTTCGTAGTAAAATTGCCGGTTTAATTCCGGTAACTGAAAGCGGGGATGCACTGCTTGTCAGATATAGAAGAGAAAGAAGAGTTGAGTTGGTACTTGAAGATCACAGGCTGCATGACATCAGGCGGTGGAAAACAGGCCCCGAAGCGCTAAACAAACCAGTAATGGGTGTAGATATATACAAAAATGGATCGGTTATGGAATATAACTACAATTTTGTTGTAGATCAGAATCGCAGGTGGGTTGATAAAATGTACTGGGCACCTATTCCTTACAGCGAAATTCAGCGTAGCCATAATAAACTAACCCAAAATCCCGGGTACCAACCTTAATGAAATAAAATTTATAAAAATATATGAAGAAGCTATTTGTAATTACAATGGCACTCCTCACTTTTTCGGTGACTAGTGCGTATCCGGTATCAATAAAATACATCGGGAGGGACAATGTTGTCCCTCCTGTTACAAAGAACAGTATAAGTAATCAGCTTTTAACGGTGATATACAATCCCGCAGTTAAAGGATTTGAAGTAAGAGCTAAATCAGCTAAAAAGACATTCCTGAAAAATGTGGTTCCAAACGGCGTCATTAAAACTGTGGAGCAGAAAAAAGTGGTTAGTACTGCTTTTGGTAACGGTGCGGCATTGTTAGTAACAACAACTGATGGGAATTTATTTTCATTTGCACTTTATCCCCAACAGCCTTTTCTTTTTATAAGCCAGACTATAAAAAATGCTGGCAACAGCGATGTCGATATTCCAAAACTTATCCCCGTTTCTTTCAGTGTTGACCTCGGGAAGCCCGCAAATCAATTGAAAACCATAGGCACTGGTGGATTGCTTGCACCCGATAAAAATCCAGGTAGTTATGTTTTCCTGACAACGGTTGATCCTGAATCCCGTAATGGTGTGGTAGCAGGTTGGATTACCAACGAAAAAGGTAGTGGTGTGCTTTTCTCAAATATTGAGAATAACTTAGTTAAAATAAAGGCACAGATAGATTATGGGCACTTTCTTTTGCCTGCCGGAAAAAGTGAAGCTGTAGAGACAATGATAGTAGGTTATTTTGATGATGCTCGTTTAGGTGAAGAACAATTTGCAGATGCTGTGGCAAAGGAACAAAATATTAAGCTGAAGGCACGTAGTGCGGTTTATTGTACATGGTATTCCGAAAAAAACGGTGGTGCCGGTAGTGAAGCTTCTAATATTGAATTGGCGAAATTTATTGAAGAAAAGAATCTAAAATCGTTTGGGTTAGGCGTAATTCAAATAGATGACGAATGGCAGGCAGGTGGTAAATTCAATGGGCCCCGTCGTGGTTTTGATCGGGTGGATCCAAAAGGTGGCTACCCCAATGGGATGTCTGGTTCTGCAAAAGCACTTAAAGCGGCTGGTTTAGGAAATGGAATCTGGTGGATGCCCTTCGCCCGTAATTATCAGGATCCCGAATACAAAGACCGTCAGCACTGGTTTGCGAAGCATACAAATGGTAAGCCTTTCGATACAAACTGGGGCGGAACCTCTCTTGATCTTACTCAACCTGAAGTGCAAACCCATATCGCTGATCTTGCCAAAACCATGAAAAACTGGGGTTATGATTATTTTAAAATGGATGGACTTTTTACAGGAACAGTTACCAAGCTGGTTTATATTAATGATGGTTACAAAAACGACAGTATTGGTAATTCAAAACCCTTGTTCAACCCACTTAAAACTCAAATTGAAGCTTATAGAGATGGTTTGAGGATTATAAGGAAAGCAGTTGGTGAGGATGTGTTTTTTTCTGGATGTAGCGCAAGTCAGAATATGCGCTCATTTGGAGCTTCAATTGGCTTAGTCAATTCCATGCGCATTGGGCCCGATTTTAATCATGATGGGCAAACCATTCGCACAGGTGTAATTCGCGCCTCCAGACTCTACTTCATGAACGGTAAGATTTGGTGGAATGATCCTGATCCATCTATGCTTAGGGAAAAGGGGTTGTCAACCGCAGATCCGGGTGCTGGTGGAATTGGTAGTTTGACAAGAGCCAGGTTGCTACCTTCGTTTGTTGCAATTACAAGCCAGTTCTTTCTGAGCAGCGATTGGCTTCCTGATTTACCGGAGGAACGACTTGATATTATGAAACGCTGTATGGCCTCTCATGAAGGCATAGCCCGGCCTGTGGACTTGTTTGATAAATTTTTACCATCTATCTGGCGTGCATCAGATAAAAAAACAGGGACGGAACGAAATGTAATTGGTTTATTTAATTGGGAAACTACCACTCATAAAATAAGTACCACACTGGATTGGGCAGGATTGAATAGTAAAAAAACGTATTATGCATTTGATTTTTGGGCGAATAAGCCGATGGAGAATATCTCCGGTGCCATCTCAGAGGAGTTGCCTGCAGAATCATGTAAAATGATTGCTGTTCGTGCCCGAACCAATCATCCAGTGGTGGTTTCTACTTCGCAACACGTAACCCAGGGAATGATCGACTTGCTTAAGGAAGACTGGAAAGCCGGGGTATTAACAGGAACCAGCAAAATAATTGGTGGAGACACTTATGAGTTGCGTATTGCGGGTTTAAATGATGGCGCAGCCTGGAAGGTAGATAAAGCAAAATTAATTGGGGATGCAAAAAATGTAACTATTGATATTTTACCTCAAACAGAAAAGGGATGGTTGAGAGTTGTGATCAAAGCCCGGGAAAACCAGGTGATTAACTGGCAGATCTCTTTTAAAAAGTAAAATCTGTAAAGGTTCTCAACATAAGTTGATCACAAATGCTTGGTCTGGAGAGCAGGTGAGGCGGGCGCAAAGCCCGCCTTTTTTATGATAGTGAAGTCCAATGTGTAAAATCGTCATTAGTGTAAATTAATCGACCCGTTGTTTTATTATATTTGAGTTGATTGTAGTTATAGTTATGAACTGGCTCAAAATGTAACGACAGAAAACGACTGATGAACGACAATAAAGACACAAAACGACTTTCACGATTAACCGCAATTCTAACACAGCTGCAAACAAAACGGCTTTTAACTGCTTCCGAACTTGCAACCAAATTTTCGGTGAGCAACAGGACAATTTATCGGGACGTAAAGGCATTAGAACAAGCCGGTATACCCATTTTTGCAGAAGAAGGGAAAGGTTATACCTTAATGGAGGGTTATACTGTCCCACCTGTAATGTTTACCGAAAGCGAAGCCAATGCATTGATCACTGCGGAGCAACTCATACTTAAAAATAAAGATGCTTCGTTCGTAAAAGAATACACTGAAGCCATCAATAAAATAAAATCTGTTTTACGTAGCAATACGAAAGATAAAGCTAACCTGCTTTCCAGCCGCATTGTGTTTAGACAGGGGACCGATAATGATAAAACCAGTGATTACCTCTCAACCTTACAGTTGGCTCTGACAAATTTTAATCTTGTTAAAATAAAGTATCATTCACCGGAAACGAAACAAACGACTGACAGGACTATTGAGCCATTTGCACTTTATAGTACACAAGACAATTGGATACTTATTGCCTTTTGCCGACTGCGAAAAGATTTCAGGTCCTTCCGTTTGGATAGAATACAAAATCTAAACACTTTGACAGACAGGTTTGAACCTCATAAAATGACGCTGCAGGAGTATTTTGAAATTTGCAAAGCGAAATATTTATCTAAACCCTTGACATAAGGCTGTCGCATTGCCATTTTAATTTTGTAGTTCATCAAAAAAAATAAAAAAATGAACAGTTTAAAAATAGAGCCTTTTAAAGTAATTGGGATTTCAGTAAGAACCACAAATGAAAACGGGCAGGCAGGAACAGATATCTCAAATTTGTGGGCCAGGTTTATGCAAGAGAAAATCATGGAAGCTATTCCCAACAAAATTGATAATACTGTATATTCGATCTATACTGATTATGAAAAAGACCATACAAGACCTTACACTACGATATTAGGTTGTAAAGTAGAAAGCTTAAATGATATTCCTGATGGAATGACCGGAAAATCATTTGACGGTGGAAACTATGTGAAGTTATCCGCAAAAGGAGATTTGATGGAAGGACTGATTATCAATAAATGGATTGAAATCTGGGGAATGGATTTAGACAGAGCGTTTACTGCAGACCTGGAAGTTTTTGGAGAAAAAGCTCAAAATCCTGCAAATGCAGAGATAGACTTTTTAATAGCCGTAAAATAAGAAATCAATGTTAAACGACCTTCATAACTACTATCTGAACAAAGACGAGCCCAACAAAAGTTGTTTGCTCGCATTGCGAAGTATTATACTTGAGCAGGATACAGAGGTCACCGAAACACAGAAGTGGGGCATGCCCTGCTTCTGCTATAAAAAAAAAATGTTTTGCTATTTATGGACTGATAAAAAAACAGGCGGTCCATATATCCTTATGGTAGAAGGGAAATACCTTGACCATCCCAAACTTGAACAAGGCGATCGTTCCAGGATGAAGATTTTTAGAGTTAACCCAAACATAGATCTGCCTGTAAAGACAATTGAAAACATCCTGCAAAAAGCATTGGACTTATATAGGAAAGGAATCATCATAATCAAAGCATGACACAGCCAGTGTCTTTGCCAAAATTCTTTAATGAAATGTTAGTAGCGTAAAATGATCGTATGTTCGTAATGGCGTTATTTGTTTAAACCAAATACTAAGCTATCACTATCATGATCAGGAAATTACTCATCGTATTACTTTGTTTACCGTTCAGTATTTATGCTCAGCAAATCATTTTAAAAAACGATAAAATAGCACGGACCTTAAAGTTTGATGGGAAAGGATGGCGAACCCAAAAATTTTCAAACCTGCAGGGAAATAAAACACTGATAGTGAATAGCGACGAATTCTCTATTCTGCCACTTAACAGCAATAAAATATATACCATTAACGATTTCAGAGTAGTAGCAAAGCCGGTTTTAAAAACACTTAAGGATACTGTTTCCCTTAGTATTGTTTATGAACCCTTACCTGTAAACAAAGGTAAAGATGCGGTACCGCAAAAGTTAACCATTAAGTATTATCTGTTGAAAGGGCAGTCTTTTAGTCGAAAAGAACTGACCTTGGAATATGCAAGTCCAGCTACGGTAGACCGCCTGGAGGTAGAACGTTTTACAACAGATCAGCAGGCAATTGGTGGCGGACGTGGGGAACCTGTGTTTGTAAACCAGCTATGGTATTTCGGTCTGGAATATCCTGCTGGCTATAGCCGGCATACCGACGGCAATACGCCACAAGACTATAGCCGGCATTATGAGAAAGTAGGTAACTACAGTTTTATTGACCTTGATGGAAGAGATATTGAACCACAGGCCAGAAAGGGATTGTTGCGCTTAATGCATTTTCCAGGGTTTGCTGTTCAGCATGGTTCAAAATATAAGCTTGTGAGCAAGACTGCAGTTGCCGGGACGACTGTAAAACAGGAAGATGTAGAGCTGGCATTCATGGACTACCTGGCTACAATATGGAAAGCCCCACGTTCGTTCCTGCATTTTAATAACTGGTTTGAGCCGCAGGCTAAGGACTTAAAAGGCGACGGATTACTAAATATATGGCGCGCATTCAAAACCGCAATAAGTCCGTATGGGGTAAAAATGGACGCCATGGTGGCCGATGATGGTTGGCAGGACAGAAAGTCTATCTGGGAACCAACACCTAAATATTTTCCCAATGGTTATAAAGATGTGAAGGCATTGAGTGATAAACTAAATGACGAAGGTGTAGGGTTTGGGTTGTGGCTGTCACTTAACGGTTATACCAATAATATTGATTGGGGCGTTGAAAATGGATATAAAGAAGCAGTCCGGAATGATTACTTCAAAAGGTACGGAAGAAACTACAGTATTTCCGCAACCAAATACAAAGAAGAAGTATTGAAAAAGATTCCGCAGATTGCCAAAGAAACCAACACAATTTATTACAAGCACGACTTTAATGTGCTTAGCGATATGGGCGAAGGGAATAATCATCCGGCAACAGACCGCCACGGTCATGAGGCAACATTGGATGCAACGCTTGAAGTACTGACAGCTACCCGTAAAATGAACCCTGGTATTTATCAGAACATGACCAACTGGATCTGGTTCTCACCCTGGTGGTTAAAATATTCGGATTACCTCTGGATGCTTGCCGGAGATGACGGTACGAATGGTAACTGGGCCGAAATTTCGACCAGAACAATGGGGTCGACAGATCGGGATACATACATCTGGCGGATGTATGGTAACCCGGCAGACAGACCATTGATCCCCATATCAAGATTGATGACACATGGTATCATCAAAACGAGTACAGGAATGATGGAAAGCAAGGAAGACAACCTGCAGGATTGGGCAGAATATGTACTGATGCACTATGGACGGGGTACTTTGTTAAAGGAATGGTACATCTCTCCATCAGTAATGAAACCTGATGACTGGAAGGTACTTTGCACTGTTGATGGCTGGGCGAAAAAGAACCGCGCAATGCTGACCAATACAGTCTTTGTCGGTGGAAGACCTGATGATGGCAAAGCTTATGGCTATGTAGGATGGGAAGGTGATAAAGGTGTGCTGATTGCCCGGAATACCGCTGCGGTTACACAAAAACTTATTGTCCCGTTCGATCATACTGTGGGATATAAGGGAGGAAGTCAGGAAGCTTATCGTGCCAACGTGGTATTCCCATACCAGGCAGCGTATCCGCTGGCATTTGTTTCAGGTAAGGATATGGTGATTGAAATACCAGGCTATGCTACCCTGGCATTTGAGTTCGAGAAAGGTAAGCCATCCGGAGCTCCTGTTGCTGCGCTGTCAGACCTAAAGTTCACTACAGACAAAGCGGACAATAATTTGCCTGCGACTACATTGATGGTACCAGGTGATGTAAAGGGACGTTGCGATTTGCTGGTTATAGGTTATCCCGAAAGTCCGGCGATAAAGATAAACGGAGAGCTGCTCAAACCAAGCAGAAGCAATAAATCGAAATTGAATGCCTTTGCCAGCTATGCCAAATCGGGTATGATCAATGACAAAGCACAGGCATGGACAATGCATGCTTTTAATTTGTTACCCTATGCCGGAAAGGAAATTAAAATTGAATACGATAAAAATTCAGGCTTCGAAGCACATATCCTGGCAGAAAGAACAGTGAGCACACAGCCGGCAAAAAATGCAAATGATATGTTGTGGGCAATGACAAATGATACCAGAAGACAAACGGTAAAGATGTTCTAAGGGGAGTTTTATCGTGATTGCTATGCAGTCTGTACAGAAATTGTTGGTTGATAAAATGAAAGCATTAATTTTATCTGAAAACACGGAATAACATGACGAAAAATCTTAGCATAATTCTTTTATTTCTTTTTTGCTCGACGCTTTTAAATGCCCAGTCGAAAAGACCTAATATCCTAATCATTAATATTGATGATATGGGATGGAAAGATGCGGGGTTTATGGGTTCTAAGTTTTATGAAACACCAGTAATAGATGCGCTTGTAAAGCAAGGTGTGGTTTTTACAAATGGTTATGCCGCAGCCTCCAATTGTGCGCCAAGCAGGGCCTGTTTACTAACAGGCTTATGGCCAACCCGACACGGTATTTATACGGTGGGTACTTCAGCGAGAGGGAACAGCAGAGACCGAAAATTGATTCCTGTAAAGAATATAGAAACATTAGATCCCAGGTTTAAAATTCTCCCACAGGTTTTAAAAGAAAACGGATATGCTACTTGTATTGCGGGGAAATGGCATATGAGCGATGATCCACTACAATATGGTTTTGATGTTAATATTGGAGGCTCTCATGCTGGTAGCCCAGGTAGTTATTATCCACCCTATAAAAATGTTAAGCTGGAAGGACCGAATACCAAATATTTACCGGATTTAATTGTGGATAAAACGGTTGATTATTTAAAAAGTTTAAAAAATGACAAACCTTTTTTTCTTTATTATGCTAGTTACGCAGTACATACCCCAATCCAAAAAGTAGACAGTTTAATGTACAAGTTTGCGAATAAAGGTGATGAAGGGCAAACCAATAAAGCCTACGCTACTATGGTTAATAACGAGGATAGGAATATTGGGGTTCTGGTAAAAGCACTCGAAGAAAAAGGTGTATTGGAAAATACATTCATCATTTTTACCTCAGATAACGGAGGGTTGAATGGCGTAACCCATCAACATCCATTGAGGGCAGGCAAAGGAAGTTATTTTGAAGGCGGTACCCGTGTACCATTAGCCTTTATTTGGAAGGATAAAATAAAACCCGGTAAAACATCTGACCTGCCTGTAACTAACTTAGATTTTTATCCTACTTTAATGGATGTGGCAGGAATTACAAATTACCCGCAGGTTGACGGGGAAAGTGTTTACAATTATCTGCTTACCCAAAAAGCAGGTGAAACTTTAATTGATCGCCCCTTATATTGGTATTTTCCAATTTATTTAGAAGGAGGGAATAAAGAAACTAACGACCCAATTTTCCGGACAAGACCAGGTGAAACTATACGCAAGGGAGATTGGAAATTACATCATTACTTCGAGGATAATTCGGTACAGTTGTATAATTTAAAAACTGATTTAGGTGAAAAGTTTAATCTGGCCGCAAAAAAAGCCGACAAAGTAAAAGAGTTAATGACCTTAATGCAGATCTGGAAAAGCAAAACTTATGCACCACCTGTTACTGACCTTAACAAAGATTATATCCGTACTGATAAATAATCATAAGTAGTATATTTTCAATTCAATGAGAGGAATAGGTACTGTTGCTGAAATTAATGCTGTAATTTGATTAAAAAACCGAATAATTTATGGAATAATGAAGGAGTATTGATGTTTTTTTAAATTTCATCGAGTTTTGTTGTTGACTAACTTATTTTTCTTTTCAGTATGGAACAACCTATCTACCTCGATAATGCAGCAACTACGGCACTTGACCCTGAAGTTTTAAATGCCATGCTACCTTATATGCAGGGACATTTTGGTAATCCCTCTTCCGCGTATTCCCTTGGCCGGAATACAAAATCGGCGATTGAGGAAGCCCGAAAGAGCGTTGGGAAGATCCTGGGTGTAAAACCATCAACACTTATTTTTACAAGTGGGGGAACTGAAAGCAACAATACGGCTATCGCTTCAGCTGTCAATGAACTTCATTGTACACATATCATCACTTCTCCTATTGAACACCATGCGGTGTTGCATACCGTTGAGCATTATACACATAGTAAAAATATAACATTTTCGTATGTTAAACTTACAGAGAGTGGTGAAGTTGATTATAAGAATCTGGAAACCCAGCTTTCTACACAATCAAAGCTTGGGAAAAAGTGTTTGGTGTCATTAATGCATGCCAATAACGAAATAGGAAGTCTGCTTGATATCGAACTGGTGGGTAGAATTTGTAGGGAAAATGCAGCCTTATTTCATTCCGACTGTGTTCAGACCATTGGACATTATCCAATCAATTTAAAAGAGTGCGGGGTACATTTCGCCTCTGCCGCAGGACATAAATTTCATGGTCCAAAAGGTACAGGTTTACTTTATGTGAGTGATGAGATCAAGGCTTATCCTTTGATTTTTGGAGGTGGCCAGGAGCGGAAATTACGTGCCGGGACAGAAAATGTACACGGTATAGTCGGATTTGCAAAAGCGCTTGAACTTGCTTCTGCGGGTTATGATCGTGACAGCAAATACATTGCACAGCTAAACCAGTTTATGAGAACGCAGCTTAGGTTGGCAATTCCTGGCGTTTCTTTTAATAATCCTGAAAATTCACTTTATACGGTATTAAGCGTTTGTTTCCCTTTAGATGAACAAGGTGAATACCTGGTTACTTTATTTGATATGAAGGGTGTTTGTGTTTCGGGAGGTAGTGCCTGCAGTAGTGGTGATGGCGGTTCACATGTAATCAGGGCGATTGGCAAATCTGATGTTTGTGCTACCCTGCGTTTTTCTTTTAGTAAGCATACTACTGAGGCGGAAATTTTCAAAGCGGTTGAAATTGCAGCCTCAATATTTCAAAAGAAGGAACCTTCAACTATATAATTTCCAATAAAATGGAACTGATAGGATATCTTGCTTGTGCCTCAATAGGCATTTCACTTGGGCTGATTGGCGCAGGTGGAAGTATATTGATGGTTCCGGTACTGGTTTTCCTGTTTGATATGCCTCCAATTCTGGCTACTTCATATTCATTGTTTGTAGTAGGCATAACTAGTTTTTTCGCCGCAACAGGTAAATTTCGTAAAGGTGATGTGTTAATTGGTTCTGCGCTGGCGTTCGGACTTACTTCCATGATTGTGGTCGTTGCCATCAGACATTTCATCATTCCGGTAATGCCCAAATCTTTTGGACATTTGGGTAATGCACCTGTAAGTTACGACCTGCTCTGTATTGTGCTTTTTGCCTGTCTGATGATTTTAGCAGCAATTGTTATGATCAATAAAGGCAGGAAAGACGATGTAGAAAATATCCCTGCTAACGGAAACCTTTTATCAACTATTCCTTATGCACTGTTGGTAGGAATCGTCACAGGTTTTTTGGGGGCAGGTGGTGGGTTCATGTTAATTCCTGTAATGACCCTACTGCTAGGAATGGACATTAAAAAAGCGGTGGGCACATCGCTGGCCGTTATCGCACTAAACTCATTATCGGGTTTCGTAAATGATCTTGATCACGTGGACATAAATTGGAAATTCTTGCTCATCATCTCTGCAATAGCATTGGTAGGTAGTGTAGCGGGAGCAAGGCTTGCCGACAGGATCAATTCAAAAAGATTAAAAGCCTGTTTTGGCTGGTTTATTTTAATACTTGGTATCCTGATCATTACCCGAGAAGGCTATAACTTTTTGAAAATTATGAACTAAGTAGGCATATCTTAATAAGATCTCGCTATACTTTTTCGATTATCCGTAAATTATTCAGTTATATCTGTTTTTATTGTATCTTTATTCAGTTTAACAATTTAGAATCGACTTTTTATGGCTACAGGTTTAGATGATATTGACATCAAAATACTACAGATCTTGCAGAAAGATGCTGCTCAAAGCAATGAGGCTATAGCCACTAAGGTAAATAAGTCTATCGCTACAACTCACGCACGGATAAAGCGGTTAAAAGAGAATGGATTCATTAAGCGGGTTGTCGCTGTTCTTGATAACAGAAAAATAGAAAGAAGTCATATCGCATTTTCGTTAGTCCACTTAAAATCCCATACCAAAGAGTGCTTGAAAGAGTTTAAGGAAGAAGTCGCAAAATTTGAAGAAGTAATGGAATGCTTTCAAATGACCGGTACATTTGATTTTATTCTCAGGATTGCCACACGCGACATGGATGATTACAATTTATTTTATAATGAAAAACTAGCGACCTTATCCAGTATAAGTACTATTCAAACGTCATTTGTGATGTCTGAAATTAAAAGTGATACCGCATATCCATTGTAATACGTTGGTATTCATTTCTTTGTTGTTTTTTGTTTGATACAAATACTGTATATTTAGTCAAACTAAACGAAAAAAATAATGCACCAATATCTAAAGTCTACGTTTCTTATAATAGCTGTATGCCTGGTTTGTACTGAGCTGAGCAAGGCTCAGGTTGTAGGGGATCCTGTGCGTACAAATCCTGTCGTAAACGGTAATGTCGCTGATCCAAATGGTACGCAACCGGTCATCGGGAGTGCAGCGATTGTTATCGCTCCTTCAGGTAACTTACTGCACAAATCCAGTAAAAACCAAACCAGCAAATTCAGTCAGTGGTTTACGAAGATCTTCGGCAAAAAAGATAAAGCTCAGGTTAAGTATGCTAAAGAGTCTAAGAAACGTGCCAGAGGTAAGGTTATAATGAAAAGGCACTCCAATCCTCGTTAGTACAAATCTATATTTTGATTGATCCTAAAGGGAAAAATGTGTCCCGGAATATTCGAGGATTATGGATGTATAGGGATTTTTTTTCTCACCGATTAAGTCTGATTGCGTATTTCCTGAAGAAAATAAACTCAGAAACAGGTTGATCGTTAAAACAATTAGTAGTCCGGAAATCATCTCCAATAAATAATATATTCCTATTTATTTGTGGCTGTTGGCTGAAAAAGGGCTTAGATTAGCTCTTAATCTTTATAATATGAATATCAAATTATTTGAGAGCAAGCGAATTCGTTCAGAATGGAGTGAAACTGATCAGAAATGGTATTTTTCTGTGATTGACGTAATTGAGGTATTGACGGGAAGTTCTGTACCTAGACGGTATTGGAGTGACTTGAAAAAGAAACTTGACATTGAGGGGAGTGAACTGTACGAAAAAATCGTACAGTTGAAAATGAAGGCTGGAGATGGCAAGATGCGCGAAACCGACGTAGCTGATACAACGTCTTTACTTCGTTTAATTCAATCTATTCCCTCACCTAAAGCTGAGCCATTTAAAATATGGCTTGCTAAAGTTGGCTATGAACGGATGCAGGAAATCGCCGATCCGGAGCAAAGTCTGGATAGAGCCAGAGAAAATTGGCAGAAGGCTGGTAGGAGTGAGAAATGGATTCAGCAGCGCATGTCTGGACAGGAGACCCGTAGTAAGTTGACTGATTACTGGCAAGAGCATGGTGTTCAAAAAGGAGATGAGTTTTCTTTGCTAACCAATATTATTCATCAGGAATGGACAGGTATGACGGTAAAGACACATAAAGATGTGAAAGGCCTGGAAAGACAAAATCTACGAGATCATATGACCGAAGCGGAACTGTTGTTCACAGCGTTGGCCGAGTTGTCGACACGCCAGATTGCAGAAAGTGATGAAGCTGAGGGACTAGAAGAAAATGCCGTTGCAGGTAAAAAAGGCGGGAAAATTGCCAAAGACGCTAGGTTGGCGCTTGAAGAAAAAACAGGTAAGAAGGTGATATCTGAAGAGAACTTTTTGCCAGTAGGAGAGCAAAAAAAGAGATTGAAATAATAATAAAAAGTGGGATGATTATGTTGTTTGATACAAGTAAAATCATCCCATTTAGATAAAACTGAAGTGCTATTCATAAAGTAACTTAAAACAGTTTTTCTTGTGGAGGCTTAACACCTGCCAATCTAAGGTATACTGTTGTTTGCCCTCTGTGATGTACCTGATGTTCAAAAGCCTTAGCTATAGCCGCTCCTTTAGACATATCGAAGCGATCAAACAATTTGGTAGCTTCGTCTAATTGTGCATCAGACATCTTTTTTACGTTATCGATTACAAAATCATAGCTTGCCAATACCAGGTCGCTCACGTTAGATTTGGATTTGTTACTGGTTTTTTCCAGTTCGGCCTGAGCATATGGAGCTTTCGTTCCTGTAGCTGCCGAAACAAAAGCATAATTGGCATCTGCCAGGTGTAATAGTTGTTCTGCAAAAGATCGCATTTCTGGAGTAGGCTTTAGCGCATAGCCACTTTCCGGCATCGCATCCAGATATTCTTTAGTATAAGCTTTCGATCTTTCCCAATCCTTTACCACATCGGCGACTTTTACTTGTGCCATTGCCAATTGACCGCCTACGATTAAACATAGCGCGATTGCTAAACTTTTAAGTTTCATATTTTTTAAATTTTAAAATGAGTATTTAAATTTTTTAACTTTTTCCTGCGCTTGTCTACCAATGTACCGGCTTGAAATCGAATGATTTAATATTTAACACTAATTAATCTTTAATGTTTTCCTAATTTAAGCTATTGACAAATTTACAAGTAGATGCTATGTCTTAGGATAGGTGAAATAGACATTTTGATGGGCTGATTTGGATGGTTAGTGATTGAAGTCAAAATATTGGATTTTTTGTCAAAATTTTACCAATTTGATTTTATGTTAATGTATTGGATAATTTTGTTATTTAAAGTTTTCTAATTACATTTGAGTAAGGTGCATGTAGCAGCTGAAAGTTGTTAGGTGAAACCTTGAAATAAACTGAGAATAGATCCCCAAAAAAATATTAAGCCAATGAAATAAAGAAATATAACAACATATCATTACTTCTTAAATGAGGTATTAATTAAAGAGTCTCGTCTGCCAAATTACCACATGTTGCATGGACAGAGACAATAGGTTAATGCCCATAATGAATATTGTTGTACTTTTGATAGTGCACTATAGCGTTATGGGCTCTATTGTAAATCCGTGTCCAAGGGCTGTGGTAAGCCTGGCAGGTCGGTATTTAGAGTTCGCTATAGTGCATCTTCGTTTTAACCCTGTGTGTGGTTAAAACAGATTAAAGACCTCTCAAACCCGGTCGGGACTCATATTATTTAACGTTTAAAAACAGTAATATGAAATTCCATCAACCAGTAACCCACTCAACCATCTATTTTATCCTCGAGTCCAACGAACTGAATGATATTCCCGTTCATGTAGCTTTTGATGATGAAGATGCTGCTAAAGCCTATTTAAGTAGATTTAATACCTTTAGCGATGCACAGATTGTAGCATGTCACCTCAACCCCGGGTTTTATACGGATATTACCAGAGATTGTTATTTCATCCAGCTCAATTTGCAAAATGATGTATACGTCATTTCCCTGGCAAATGACTTGCAGCGTTCCGAACTCGCTATGAACGGGCATTATTTTTTTGAAGACGAGCAAATCTGTATTTACGTAATGGCTGTATCAGAGAATGAAGCCCTAAAAATTGCACGTAAAATTAAAGAGAAGGCTATTACAAACAAGGAGTTTACAGTAGCCTCAGCCCGGATCTAAAAATGGAGAACGGAATGATGAATTCTTCTGAGCATCCGTTGATATAGGATTTGATGGCTCCTTTAGCTGTACTGTAGTCATTTTAGGCGATACAATAGCTAAAAGGATAATGCCCTTCTTTGTCGTTTTTTTGACAACCTTGGAAATTTGTGAAACGGGTTCAATTCTGCCTGCGTAGCTACTATTTGAAATACTTTGGCGGTCTGCTGATACAAAAGAAATATAGGTTTCTACAGGCTCCTGCTGCATTTTAGGCGGCAGTTGAAGTATGGCTTCTCCTGCGGATCGTTTCGGTCCGTACGAAATACTTTGTACCTTTTTCGAGACTGTTCCATAAGCCAGTATCATAACCTGATCTTCTCCTGATCTTGAATTTACTTCCGGTAAATCCCAGTTAAATTTCAATCCTTCGGGTACGGCTTCCACAACTGGGTTTTGTGCTTCAAGCAGGTCTCCTGTGCTTAACAAAGCCTTTGTATAGTCCATTTCTATATTCGGGTATACACCCTTTAGTGCATTTTTTTTATTGTAAGAGGTAGCCAGATTATGGTAATTTTTAGTTGTGCCTTGAGCAGCTAAACCAAATCCAGCTTTTAAAAAGTCCGTCATAAAATAAAAGAACTCATTAACAACTTTCATTTCCTGTTGGTTTGCAAGTTGATTTTTGCTAAAATGGCTGATTTTTCGGGCTTTAAGCCGTGTTACATTCTGCCCATTTAACATATAAGCAGTTACATTTCCCATTGATCCGATTATGGTACCGAACATACCATTGAATATTTTTCCCATATCATAAATATTAAGCGTAATTAATTAAACAGTAGGGGAATAACATACATAATAGGATAAAGTTTGATCTGTGTTAATATTTATTTGATCATTATCAGGGTTTTACTTAAGCCTTAACAGGGCTTTTCTAGGGTGTTTAGCCCTAGAAAGGCCCTAGTAACCCCCTTCTAAAGCCGGAGTAATGCCAGCCCAATAATTATAACTATTGTTTATCCTACAACTGATCGAATGGTGCTATTTTATGGATGTCCTGGACAATGACTGTTTAAAATATTTGATGAATATGAGCAAGATATTTTATATGTTTATGGATGATCCTTCATTTTTTATGCTTATACGTACACTTTTAATCGCCCTGGCTATCGGTTGTGTTCAAAACACACAGGCACAGGTCACAACAAAACCTAATATCATTGTTTTTCTGGTTGATGATATGGGCTGGCAAGATACTTCATTGCCATTTTGGTCAAAAACAACTCCATTAAACAGACGTTACCATACCCCAAACATGGAGCGAATGGCCAGAGAAGGTATGAAATTTACCAATGCTTATGCAGCCCCCGTATGTACACCAAGTCGTTCTGCTATGCTTTCAGGATTAAATCCTGCCCATAGTGGCATTACCAACTGGACCAATCCTGAGAAGAATAAAAATACAGATGCAGTTGACAGTCAGTTCTTGCCGGCAAACTGGAATATCAACGGGATGAGTCCTGTTGCAGGCATCGAAAAAACAGTTCATGCCACTCCGTTTCCTCAACTGTTAAAGGATGCAGGCTATTTTACCATACATGTAGGCAAGGCGCATTGGGGGCCGGCAGGCACGCCAGGCGCAAACCCATACAACATGGGCTTTATGGTAAATGTTGCCGGGCATGCAGCAGGTCATCCGCAAAGTTATCTGCCGAAGGAGAACTATGGCAATATGCCTGGTAAAACTACAAGTCGTGCAGTTCCCGATATGGAAGAGTACTTTGGTACTGACGTTTTTTTAACGGAAGGGCTGACAAAAGAAGCGTTGAAAACACTGGAAGCACCTATTAAAAGCAAGCAGCCATTTTTTTTGAATATGTCGCATTATGCGGTACATACACCTATACAGGGAGATGAAAGATTTCTGAAAAAATACCTTGATGCCGGACTGGATAAAACTGACGCTGCTTACTCCAGTTTAGTAGAGGGGATGGATAAAAGTTTGGGCGACATCCTTGATTTTGTAAAAAAGAAAGGCATTGAAAAAAACACTTTGATTATTTTTATGAGCGACAATGGAGGTTTAAGTTTAGCCAGTGAAAGAGGAGGTGAAGAACATACACAGAACCTGCCGCTAAAAGCAGGAAAAGGTTCAGTATATGAAGGTGGGATCCGGGAACCGATGCTGGTCAAATATCCTGCATTGGTAAAGCCCGGTACAGTAGCCAATCAGTATCTTATTATTGAAGATTATTTTCCTACCATTCTGGAGCTTGCCGGCATTAAAAACTACAAAACCGTACAGAAGATTGATGGAAAGAGTTTTGTACCCATACTTAAGAACCCTTCGTTTAAAGATGATTCCCGTGTATTGGTATGGCACTATCCCAACAAATGGAACAACGCCAAAGAGATAGGTATCAATTATTTTAGCGCATTGCGCATGGGCGACTGGAAATTGGTTTACAACCAACGCAATGGCAAAAGGGAATTGTATAACCTAAAGAACGACATTTCAGAAACGCAAGACTTATCCCTGCAAAACGCCGGAAAAACAAACGAATTAACCGATTTGCTGGGGAAAAAGCTTAAAGGATGGAATGCACCTATGCCGATTAATAAATCTGATAACAAACCGGTAGCCTGGCCTGGTAGTAATTAACCTACATAAAAAACACACTTTGATGAAACCAAATATGAATACTAAGCTTGTCCTGTTTCTTTTTTCTATCTTTTTCTACACTTCAGTATCGGCCCAGAAGATTAGAGTTGCCTGCGTAGGCAATAGCATTACGTATGGTTCGGGGGTATTTAATCGGGAGAAAAATTCCTATCCTGCACAATTGCAGCGTATGCTGGGTAACGGTTATGAAGTAATGAATTTTGGACAGAGCGGCGCCACCTTGTTAAAAAATACTGTAAACCCTTATTGGAAAACAAAGGCCTATGCCGACGCATTAGCCAGCAACCCTAATATTGTGTTGATAAAGCTTGGAACCAATGATAGCAAGGCGGCCAACAGGGGAAGATACAATGAATTTGAAAGTAATTATAAGGAACTTATTTCGAGCTTTAGACGGTTGCCTTCCAAACCCCGTATCATTTTATTGCTGCCTTTACCCAGCTTTTCAACCGATACCAATCAAATCTATGATGCTGTGATACAGAAGAACATCATCCCTATGATCAAACATCTGGCTTATGAAGAAAAATTGGAGGTGGTTAACCTACATAGCCTATTTCTTGATAAACCCGACCTGCTTCCGGATAAGATTCATCCATCGTCTATTGGTGCTGCGGTAATCGCGTCGCGCTTATATGAGGCCATCACACAAAAGGGGGATAAAAAATCAGATATCTTCTCTAAAATCAAAGAAGAGAAAAATATTAGCAATTTCAACGGATTTGAATGTGCAACATTTAAATTGAACGGAAGGGAATGTAAAATTGTAAAACCAAAGATAGCCGCTGTCGGCAAGCCCTGGGTTTTGCGGGCAAGGTTCTGGGGGCATGAACCACAAGCTGATGTTTCCTTGCTGGAAAGAGGTTTTCATATAGCCTATTGCGATGCGTCGGAACTTTTTGGTAATACAGAAGCCATCGGTTTATGGAACAAATTTTACAACCTGATGCAAGTATGTGGACTTTCGAAAAAAGTAGCTTTAGAAGGCATGAGCAGGGGTGGGGTTTATGTATACAATTGGGCTTTGGCCAATCCAGGTAAGGTAGCTTGTGTTTATGCCGATGCACCGGTGCTCGATTTAAAAAGCTGGCCGGGGGGCAAAGGTACAAGTCCAGGCAGCAAGGAAAACTGGGAAATATTTAAGAAAGATTACCAGCTAACAGATGAGCAAGCCGATAACTTTAAAAATAGTCCTTTAGACAATGCCGAAAAAATAGCAAAGCTAGGTTTTCCGATGTTGCATGTAGTAGGAGATGTGGATAATGTTGTGCCTATTGCGGAAAATACAACGCCATTTGAGCAACGGGTACTGGCTTCAGGAGGTAATATCAAGGTTATACATAAACCTGGCGTAAATCACCATCCGCACAGCTTACAGGACCCTACGCCGATTACTAATTTTATTTTAGCCGCAACCGGGCAGAAGGTTAATTTTGCTACAATTGCAGCACCCGGATTCGAATACAGATCTGGAGCAGGGTGGAATAATGGTAAAGATTGGTGGGCACAGAAGGATGACATAGATAGCCTGTTAATGGCTGAAAAAGGTCTGGATATTCTTTTTTTAGGTAATTCGATTACGCAAGGGATAGGCGGCAATAGAACGTCGGTAACTTACAAACCAGGTAGAATTTTTTTTGATAGTGTTTTTGTAAACCTGAAATGGGAAACCGCAGGTATTTCTGGTGATAAAGCTCAAAATATACTATGGCGTCTTCAAAATGGTAATTATGCAAAGGCTAAACCAAAGGTGATGGTGGTAATGATTGGCGTAAACAACTTGATTGCAGGAGATAGTCCGATAGAAGTTGCTGAAGGCATCAAAAAAATCACCGATTGGACATCAAAAAATATGCCTTCAACAAAGGTACTTTTACTAGGCCCTTTACCTGTAGGACTGAAAAAAGATGAGGAAAGAAGAAAAAAATACGAAGAAGTCCACCGTTTGTTGGCCCGACAGCCGCATAACAAATTTAAATACGAAATGATAGCTGCACCTTTTATGTTGTCCAATGGTGATCTGGACCCCTCGAAATACGGATCAGATGGTATTCATTTACAACCAGAAGGATACAAAACCTGGGCAAACGCCATTGAACCGATCGTAAAAAAAATGCTGGAAGATAAATAGTTGAGTACTTTACTTATGGTAGATCGTATTGATGAAATACTAAATCTTAATACTACCATAACATTGGGGCTTTTATTTTTGCACTAAACGATGGATAGAATGCGGGCTGACATACATACAGATACTGAACTTCTGAGGGAAATGGCAGCAGGAGCAACATCTGCCCTGGAAGAATTGATGCGCAGACATGAACCCCGGATTTTTCAATTTGCTTTGAAGATTGTTAAGTCCCCAGAACTAGCGGAGGAAATCTCACAGGATATATTTCTTAAAATATGGGAAAAAAGAACATCACTGAATACAATTGAGTCACTTCCTGCCTGGCTGTTTTCTATGGCTAAAAACCAGTCGATAAATACCCTTAAAGAAATTGCACGGCGATATGCCCATGAAGAAAAATATGCAGCAGCACAAGAGGACAGCTTTGATGCTGAAGCAGAAATGCAATACAATGACTTGAAAAAAATAGCAGACACGCTCGTAGATCAGCTTTCTCCACAGCGTAAGATCATTTATCGCATGAAAGTGGAACAGGGATTAACGACGGGTGAAATTGCTGCAAAACTTGGCCTTTCTCCGAGTACCGTACGCACTCAGCTGGCAAAATCATATCAATTGTTAAGAACAAGCGTCTCCGATCAGTTGTGTGTAGTGGTGCTGCTCAGCTTTCTACGCTAGCTAAATGCGGTGTTAAATAATTGTGAATTAAGTTTAATCTAAACTTAATATGGACTGGTAGACAAAACCCATTTCGGGTTTGTCATACTGGTAATGGAACAACAGAAGTTAAGCAAGCTCTTCTCCGCTTATGTAGATAACAGGTTGAGCGTTGAAGAAAAGAAGGAGCTTATGAATTTCATAAGCCAATCACATGCCAGGGATGCATTATCCGGGCCGATGGAACAGCTGTGGGAAGAATGTAGGCTTAAGGCGGTATTGGATGCCGATAGCGAATTGCGCATACAAAAGGTTATGCAGCAAATCAAACCTCAAAGGGACTGGATTAGATATCTTATTCCTTACGCAGTGGCCGCCTGTCTGACTATTGTGATCGGTTTTCTTTATTTTTTTAGCAGCCTTAATCACTCGCAGCAAACCCCTTTGAAGTCGCATACCCTGAGCGCACAATATGGAGAAAGGAAAACTATATCACTGAGTGATGGTACTGTAGTTACGCTTAGTGGAGGAAGTAGCCTCAGCTATAAATCGGACTATAATATAAATAACCGGACAATATCATTTCAGGGTGAAGGATTTTTTGAGGTTGCAAAGAACCCGGCTAAACCTTTTATCGTCGAATATACTGGCTTATATACCAAAGTACTGGGGACATCTTTTAACATCCGGGCATTTGATAAAGACAGAAATATTGACGTGACTGTAGCAACAGGGCTGGTGGAAGTAGGAGAAATTAAAAATGGATCCCATGAGAAAAAAGCCTTAGCGAATTTAAAAGCCGGGCAGCAGTTGTCTTATACCAAAGTTTCAGGTCTTTTGAAAGTCGATACCCTGAGCAATCTCGCCCAGGTTACTGCCTGGAAAAAGGATATCCTGATCCTTAAAGGCGAGCGTTTTGAGGAGATTGCCTTAATGCTGGAAAGATGGTATAATGTTAAGATCAGCTTTGAACAGGAACAGTTAAAAAACTGCCGGTTTAAAGGAACTTTTAAAAGTTTGTCGATAACTGCTTTACTCGACCTGCTTAAAAAGAGCGCAGGTTTTTCCTATAGTATTCATGATAATCACATTATTATTAAGGGGAGGGGCTGCCTATAGACCAACTGCAAACAATTAAAAAAGGTCTGCAGTGTTAACCGCAGACCATCAATATTATTCCCCTTTTCGCGTCTGGACAACTAAAGAAGGGGATACATTTTAAAAAGAATAAACTCCTTAAAATCAAACAAAAATAATGAAAAAAATACGAACGAAGCTATTCGTTATCATGAAGTACAGCACCTTAATCCTTGTTTTACTCGCTACAACCTCTACGCTGTTGATGGCTAATGTGGCCGAAGCGCAGAAAATGAGTGAAATTAACATTAATATAAATGCCAGGCAGCAAACGATTTCTGCTATACTGGAGGAAATAGAGACAAAAACGCCCTTTAGTTTTGTTTACACACTGGGCGAAATTAGAGAATACCGGAAGATAGACCTTCAGTTCAGCGGCACACTTCTACAAGTGCTGCAACTGCTTTCTAAACGTACTGGAACCCGTTATCAGCAAACAGGTGAAAATATTGTGGTAACTTATAGCCCGGTACAACGACCTGGTCGTATTTCAGGAAAAATCCTCGACAGTAAAGGTGAACCTCTCCCGGGAGCATCCCTGAAAGTACCCGGACTTAACCAGGTTGTTAGTAGTGCCGTGGATGGAAGTTACCAGATTGCTCTTGCCCCGGGCAGTTATACCTTAGAAGTAAGCTATATTGGTTTCCGTTCTACAAGAATTACAGATGTTAAGGTGATCTCAGATAAGCATACGCCTCTTGATATTGTTCTTAAGGAAAATGCCCAGAGTCTTAATACAGTAATAATTACCAGTACCTATCGCAAGGCGTCTGTAGAAGGTTTGTATGCCAGGCAAAAGAATGCGGCTACGGTGACCGATGGTATTTCTGCCGAACAGATTGGTGCGACCCCCGACAAACATATCGGAGAAACACTCAAGCGGATTACAGGATTGAGTACTACTGATAATAGGAATGTGGTGGTAAGAGGTGCTGCGGAAAGATACAATGTAGCCCAGCTGGATGGGATTATGTTGCCGAGCACTGATGTGCAAAGCCGGAATTTTGATTTTACCCTGATCCCGAGTAACCTGGTTGAAAGCGTTGTAGTGAACAAATCGGCTACGCCTGATATGACTTCCGGCTTCGGAGGAGGGCTGATCCAGGTAAATACAATCTCTATTCCGCGGGAGAATTTCATTTCTTTCAGTGCAGGTACCTCTTTCAATTCCAGGACTATTGGGGAAGATTTTTATGCTTATAAGCGTGGGAAATATGATTACCTGGGCTTTGATGATGGAAGTAGGAATCATTTTCCGGCGGGACTGAAAGATGTCTCCAGTTTCAACCCAAGGAATTCGAATCCGGGAAATACTACTGCTGCAGAGGTAGCCAATCAGAACCGTATGATAGGGGGAACTGAGCGCCTGGGTAGCAGGATTTTCCAAAGTATGCCTTCTCAGAATTACCAGTTAAGCATTGGACAGAGTTACGGGTTGCGGAAACAAACGGCTCAGAAAATAGGTTTTGTGGGGTCCTTGAGTTACCGAAATACCCAGAATATCGACGAAATAGACAACATCAGGCGTGGAGGCTGGGAAATCAATGTAACACCCAATGATCCTGATAATGTTAATAAAGGTCATCTGTACAATTTCAATACCACATTGGGTGCGTTGTTGAATGGAGGCTACAGGGACGACAAACATCAGATTACGACTAACAATTTTTATTCACGGGTATTCAACGAGCAGCTGGAACGGATTACTGGCTGGCGGTATGGCGAGCCGAAAGACGGGGGAACCAATAAACATCCAATAATTAAAGAAGATGACCGGCCTGTTTTTACCGATCTTTTACAGAACAAAGTGAGCGGGGAACATTTGTTGGGTAAGGTAAAACTGGACTGGAACGCTGCAAGGGTATCTATTAGTGCCCGGGAAACCGATGCGGTTACGGCGGGACTTCTTCCTGAGGAAATGGCTAATAAGTTGATTTATAAATATATGCCAGGTCAGGGTAGTGCGCCGGGTGGTGGAGGTGTGTTGGAACGCGATAAATTCGTTTACCAGGAACGTAACCTTACTGCGGGCCTGAATGCAGCCATCGATTTTAATATCGGCAAACAAAAGCAGGTTTTCAAAACCGGAGTGTTTTACCTGGACAGGCATGCCACTTATGAGTGGAACATGTTACCGATAGTTAGCTTTGTAACATTAAACAATCCATATGGATACATGGCGATACAAGAATTTGGTAACCATATGGGGATGGAAAAGCCAATGGAAAATGTGCTTTATATGCCCTCATCATTCCACTTGAGCCGATACGAAGGCAAGGATGTCAACAAGGCTGTGTATGCGATGCTCGACAATAGGATCGCAAATAAATTAAGGTTGGTTTGGGGAGGAAGGTATGAGTATTTCAGGTACGATAGTTTGCAGAACAGTAGCAATATGCAGTGGACGCCTGAAGTGACACTTAGGGATAGTGTAAGATGGAAGTTTATGCCTTCAGCTCATTTGACCTATACACCGGTTAACAACCTCAATCTGCGTGTTTCTTATGCAAAAACTGCCGTTAGGCCTTCATTAATGGATAATTCCAGGTTCTCCAGGTACAATACCAATTTTGGAAGGATGCAGGTGAATTTGGGACTGGAGTCTACGACAATTGACAATTATGACATTAAACTAGAGTGGTTTCCCGGGGCAGGAGACGTTATTTCCATTGGTGGTTTTTACAAGTATTTTGATAAACCGGCAGAGTTCTATGCCGTTGATGATGTTTCGGGAACCGACAATCTATATGTCTATACCAATAATTCCGATTGGGGTAAAATCCGAGGTATGGAGGTAGAAGTTCGCAAGTCTCTCGGTTTTATAGCGCCTTCAGTTGCTTTGCTAAAAGAGATTACATTGAGTGGTAACCTTACCTTGCTGAAATCTGAAGTACAGTCCAGGGTGTTGAGGTATGAAATAGATGCCCAGGGAAAACAGACTTCCTATTACGAGTATATGAAATACAAACGTCCGTTATATGGGCAGGTGCCTACGGTAGTAAATGGTGGTTTGAATTACACAGGTAAGTATTTAGGCCTGAACCTGGTTTACAATTACATGGGGTATAAGACATTTATTACCGGAAATGATCCAAATCTGGTAGAATACGAAAGACCAAGAAGTCAGCTGGACGCTCAAGTCAGTTATCGTTTTTACCGTAATAAAGCGCAGTTCAAACTTAACATGAGTAATCTGCTGGATGCTCCTTACCGCTTTTTTATAAATGATGCCTCTACTTACGAGATAAAAAATGCAAAGCCACCTGTTAATTCGGAATGGAATGACGTTTATAAATACAAATGGGGTTTTACCAATAAATTCGAAGAAGGCTATGCGGATGATAGTAAAGGTATTTCCAGACAGATTGGCGACCGTCAGACTTTTACCCGGTACTTAGGGCGCAGCTTCAGTCTCTCACTTTCCTATAATTTTTAATTCTATACTCAATACTGAAATAACATGAAACAAAAATATAATGCATTAATGATTTTGATCACATTCCTGGTGGTACTAACTTCCTCATGTGAAAAGGATGGCGAACCGGCGATTACACCTATTAAAAATTTACGTCCCATCAGTTTTAAGGGCTTTGTAATGGGCGATACGCTGGAACAGTATTTCGACGGAGTCAAGATGCGGGAATACTATGGCAAGGCAAGTTTTAATGGCAACATGGCCTACGAAAAAGAGGATGTCGTAAAGATGGAACTAAAGAAAAAAAGTTCAGGAGAGGTGCTTTATACGCAAAGCATAAAAAGTAACGGACCTGCAGATAAACCGATTAACTTTTTTTATGACGGTGTAAAAGTGACCGAAACTTATTTATATCCGGCAGGTGTTGATGGAGTAGAGCAAATTGCCTTCTATTTTGATTTTCCACCGGGGATGGCTTTGGATGTTGCTTATGGTGATGGTTCTGATGTTAATGCAGCAGAATACCTGGTAAGAAACGTACAACCTAAGCAGTGGACAGAATTTATTAAGATACCGCCGCTGGAGGGTGAAATGTACGTTTTTCTATTGAAGGCCGGGAAGAAAGAATATCTTATAGATAATGACGTCAACTATAGTTTTATGTCTGCAGGGATTCAATTGCCTAACAAATATGGCTATGAAGGTGGAGGTGTGCAAAGCTGGTATGTAGGATTAGGAAAAGAACCATCTGGAAAAGTTGTACTTTATCCTCAGGAAGACCTGGTACCTCTTTTTCGAAAGTAGTTGAGAAGAGCGAGGATTTCAGCACTGGAGTCCTCGCTCTGTTATTAGCGAGCTATTGGTTTCAGCTGCACAGTTTCATTTACTGCTGTTTTAAAAGAAATTTTATGTCCTTCAAGTACTTCAGCCTTTTTTCCGTTACGTACCAAAAGTACTTTTTTGCCTGGCCAGGGATTAGTTACATTGCAAAGTCTTCCTTTTTCACTCCGGATTTTAACATCAGATACAATTTCATTTGTTAAGCTTGCTGAAACCAGGAAAGCACCCCAGGCCCTGATGTCTTTAAAACTTGCGTTTTTATTTTTAGGAAAACTACCAAACAGTCGAATGTTGTTTCCTACACTCATGCAAAGCATTTCATTGAGCGCATTTGTAACGGTACAACTGTTTTCGATACCATGGGGATTGTTGAACTGAAACCCATTTGGGTAGGTCTTCAAAGCATATTTATGCAATTCATTTAAAATAACCTGGGGATCATAACCAACCCGGACAGCCGCGGTATAAAAACTGCTGCTGGTATTCGAATCATGCCAGCGTTGCATTTCGTCAATAGTATTACGGGCAATTGTTATTAACTCTTCCTTGCTGTCGAGCGTGATCGCATTAGCAGGGTAAATATGTTGAATGCCTAATCCATTGTCATTCCACCAGGCAGTACCTACTTCGCTATACCTAAATACTTTTTTGTTATTCCTGGTTTGAACAGGGAACTCGCTGAGTTTGCTTAAAATATCCCTCCATTTGTTTTGTCTGTTTTCATCTATTTTTAAACTAGTACTCAAATCAAGAATCAAATCAAAGGTATTTCGAATAAGCCCCAGTGATAAAATGGAGTTTTTGTCGTTGCCTGAGCCTTCATGAACTGCATCGTCATAAATGACATACCTGCCGTTTTCAAATTTTAAGTAATCCTCCCAAAAGTTTACTACGCCCAGGGCATAGGGATATATCTTTTTGCCATAACTATTGTCGTAAGTAGAACGCCAGTACTGGGCCATATTGAGCAGTCCGTAGGCGGCATTGGAGCGTTGACCAAAAAACAGGCCTTCCAGCTCCGAATTTTTTGAATTGATATAGGAAGGATGGCTTTTGGTTACTTCAATCCCCATAGGCCCGATACCTACGGGATACAAAATCCCCCGGGTATGCGTAACATTTTTAGCGTACCATTCTCCTCTTGGCATAAAATCAAGAAGCGGTGCATCGTGTGGAATGGATTGTTCAAGACGATTGGACGAGCTCATAGCATAAAATGGAGCTTGAAAATTATAGTTCAGGTGATAGTCTCCATTCCAGGCCGGTTTATCTGTGGTTGTCCATCCAAATATCCCTGGAGGGAATTTCGGATCGCGACTACAGGCTGCCATCGTATATAGCCCCTGGTAATATGCTTTCATTAAAGTGGTATCTTCAATGGTTACTGCAGACTTATTCCAGTAGGCATCCCACCACTTATTGTGTTGCTTCATTGTTATTGCAGTCGAATTTTCATTGACTTTTTTTATTTGGTTCAACACAAATTCCAGCGGTTTTTCGTTTTTGAATTTGCTTTCAACCGCAATAGCTATAAGTAATTTCTTACCTGGCTGCAGGGTAATTGTATCTTTAAAATTAATGGTCTTTAAAGCTATCGCTACTTCTGTTGGAATATCCACCTGATCAGTAAAAGCACGGGTAAGCCAATAAATATTATTTACTTTCCCCGCTTTTACATTTGCCTGTGGGTTTTCCGGGCTGATTAAACCAATAGAAATTTTTGCTGCTTTATGAATAGCCTTAATTTCTATAAAGATTAGGTTCTCAGTAGCCGATACCCAAGATTTTGCTGCTATTTTACCCGCACCTTTATTCAACAGGCAAGTAGTGATGCCATTTTTGATTAGCTGCTGCGCAGTAAAATTCGCATCATTCAAATCTTCGATGTTAATGTCTACAAATCCTGCCACGCGTGGTCCAGATAGGTTATCGGATTGGGAACGTAACCGCCAAAAATCATTTTTTGAGATATAGTAGCGTAATGAATTGTCTTTGTATCCTACGCTCATCGTCACATCACCATTTCCCATCAATGGTGCATCTATCGAAACGTCATTTGGAATACGTTGGGGCCGTTTTGTCCAGGTGTTTTTTAACGTTGCAACATGGGGAATTTCCTGATGATGATTTTGAGCATAAATACCAAAAGGGTATAACAACAAAAAAGAAAATAGTTTTAACAGTTTCATAATTCTTAGTGCTAACTGCGGATATACCTTTAAATTAAAAATTTTATTTACCAGACCCTAATTTGTTGTTTGCCATTTTGTTTAATTTCAAAAGGGCCCGGTGAAGGATTCTTGGTATTGCGTTTACGACCAAGGTAGTCGGTATCTAATTTGAATGGAGAGCCGTCTACATTTTCATAAGGCAGGTCAGGCACAATTGCAGGTAGAAGTGATTTGGTTGTCACCATTTTTCTTGGTTGTTCCGTTAACCATTTTTTATCAAGATTAATGTCCAGATAAACCTGGCCTTCCCGGGTTGTTAGTAGTCCCCCTGCATCGAAGTCGTTTTTAATTAAGGCCTGTTGTTCAGTTGCATCCTGTTCTTTCTGCTGTTTTAGTTTTTCTTTTGTGTCTTTTGTCGTTTCACCCAATCTCATCGGCTTGTCATTCTTAATGGCCCTTATAGCTCCTTTCGTATATACATTTCCGATAAATGTTACTGGTAGTAGTGCCTTCCCATATTGGCCTGCATTTCCACCATTTATAAAAAGGTTGTTGACAAACTGGACATCTCCACCGGGATTGTCATGTAAGCCATCAACAAAAGTAGAATGAGGTCTTTGATAAGGAGTTAACCGGCCATCGTAATTGATCACTTCTATTTTTCCACCGAAAACGTTGTGTACAAAAGCTGCTCCACTGGAATTCATCAGCAGGTTAGTTTTAGATAATAAAATATTGTTGCTGACCAGCATTGGGCCATGGTTTACTTCTAAAAAAATATCCTCTTTATTATCATGCATCAGGTTGTTTTTTACCTGGGCACCCTGGGCCATCCAATCGAGCCAGATACCAAAACTACTTCTGTAAATATGGTTATTGCGGATTTGTACATCCACAGCGCCATGAAATTTAATCCCTGCCTGCTCTGCTCCGCTAAATAAGCGGCGAATATGGATATCATGAATGGTATTTCCTTCTACTACGCTGAATGCGCAACCCATACTGCCTACAATCCCTGTTTGCTCACAGTAAGCAATGGTGTTGTTGCGAACAAGATGTCCGCCTATAGTTCCTTTACTCCAGCCAAAAGCCAACGCCCTTTTAATTGTACCAACATAGCCTTCTGCTGATTCAGTCTGATGGTTATCATGCTGATCTCCGTATTTCCCCAGGGCAATGCCTACACATTTGGAATATTGAATGGTATTATTTTCAATGATCCAGCCACGGCTCCAGTGTGTGCCAATCAGACCCATTTGTTCGGCAGTGGGAGGAGCCCAATTGGTCGCAGCCTGCTCCATAACAAATCCCTGAACAGTAATAAAATTGATGAAGGGCTTATCTGGGTAGAAAACTGTTTGACGAACATTTATCTCCACAAGTTCCCGGTTCGGGTCCACGTTTTTAAACTGTGCCCAGATGGTGGTACTGTCTTTGTCTACCGTTGCACACCAAAGCGGATTTTTTTGATCAGTTTCCCCAAAAACTTCTTCTTTTTTTGCTGCTTCCATCAGCCAGTCGCCATTCAGGTATACGGCGCCTCTCAGGTATTTTCTCTCTTTTGGGGTTGGCCAAAACCAATCGCCATGAATGTCTTCTTTATATGGGTTGAAATCCTTGAAAAAGCTGTTGGCAATTTTCACAATCCATGTATCATGTGCCTGACGTTGCCAGCCTTTTACGACTTCAGATCCTTTAATGGTCACTTTCTCTCCTTTTGCTGCCTGGTATACAATGCGCTCCGTATCAGAATTGCCACCCCGGGGTGGTGTAATCTGCTCCCTATAAATGCCCGCGTGCACCACAATTACATCGCCAGGCATCGCTTTGCCGGCTGCTGCCGTTATGGTTTTTAACGGGCTGGAGGATGATCCATTATTGGCATCATTACCATTGACAGATACGTGGTATTTACGATCATGTGTGTTACTATTGACTAATGATGCTGCGGATTTTGTTTGAGCAGACAGTTTTACCGTGTTAAGATTAAGGCCAATAAAGGCCAAAAGAAATAGAATTCTAACCATTGAAATATTCGTTATGTGTTGCTGTCCTATAGAAACATGCCAATGGCTGGCCTGTCTGGTTATAGATAAGCAACAACTCCAAAACTACAGTAATGGTGTTGGTCTGGAAGCCACTATCTTGACAAATATTGATGTTATTTTTGCAATCATATAATTTCTGTCCTTCAGATAAAACGAATAACTTTAGGAATTAATAACAGGTATAATGAACAATACAAGAGTCTATAAAATGTCTTTTGCAGGCGTTTATCCGCATTACATTCAAAAGGCAGAGAAAAAAGGGCGGACAAAAGAGGAAGTAGATGAAATCATATTTTGGCTGACAGGATACGATGCGCAGACATTCCAGCGACTTTTAGACAATAAAACCGATTTTGAAACTTTTTTTGCTCAGGCACCACAAATTAATCCCAATGTTTCAAAAATTACAGGTGTAATCTGTGGTTACCGGGTGGAAGAAATTGAAGAGGAACTCATGCGGCAGATACGTTATCTGGACAAGCTGATTGATGAGTTGGCAAAAGGAAAGACAATGGATAAAATTTTAAGGAAATAATAAAAAACGATGAAATATTTAGTGTTACCGTTGTGTATTTTGGTCCTGCTGTTTTCAAATTGTAAAACGAGGAATTCGGATAGTGGATCTTCTGCGTCGTCTATTAAAGTTAAGAAAAATGAAGTACAGTGGTCGGAAACGGCCGCCGCTGCCTCTTTTAATACCAAAGACAGTATAATTTCGATTTTGGGAAATGAGGCTAATGAAACCTTTACCATAAGATTTAAGAGGCCTGCTCTGAAGGAAAAGATTGAAAAGTTAGAGGCTTATTCCACTTTATCACCCACTCGTCTGTCTGCTTCAATCTCTGATAAATATCAATTAGATTCTACTAAAACCAACAAGTTTGAGATAAGGCTTATCGACAATTTAAAGAAACGCATAACAGGAGATTTTTACCTGCACTTGAAAAGAAGTAAAGAATATGGTGGTGGAGTGGGGGAGACATATATTTATCAAGGCAGGTTTGATGTATTGTATGAAGAGATTTCCATTTAATACTGCATATCTTTATTATATTTTCGCTTATACTCCAGTGGAGATAATCCTGTTATTTTTCTAAAAACCTCCCGAAATGCTTTGACATCCGAATAGCCTACTCCATACATGACTTCGCTAATTGTTTTTCGGCTGGTTTCAAATGACTTCTTGGCCGATTCAATTTTTACCCTTTGTGCATATTCGATAGGTGTATTCCCTGTAGCTTTGATAAATCGTCTGTCAAAATTTCGCCTGCCAACAGAAAAGTGGGACGACAAATGTTCAATAGATATTTTTTCATCAAGCTTACTCTCAATATAAGCCTGGGCATTTTTTATCATTTCATCATCGTGCTTTTTTTGGCCGGTAAATATGGTAAAGGCCGACTGGCTTTGCCTGTCTATTTCGATCTGAAAAACTTTGGAACAGAAGATCGCCGTTTGCCTGTCGTAATATTTTTCTATCAGATAAATCATCAGGTTCAGAAAGGAGTATGCCCCTCCATTCGTGTAGATCCCATTTTCATCGGTAATCAGTTGATCGGCATGTAGGTTTACCCTTGGAAACATCAGCCTGAAATTATCTGCTGCAGCCCAATGTGTAGAACAGTTTTTTCCATCCAGCAAGCCTGTTGAGGCGAGCATAAATGCACCGGTGCATATACTTGCAACCTCGGCACCTGCTTTATATTGGTTCTCTATCCAGTCAATCACTAATTTATTACCCTTTACCGCATCTTCGTAATTATGGTTTAATGAAGGGATAATAATGAGATCAGTTTTCTTTATTGAGGCAATAGTCGTATGCGGTTTTACCGTAAACAATCCTTCATAGAAATCTACTTCTTTGGAAATTCCTGCCAGTTGGATTTTAAATAGTTCCTTCTTTCCGGTATTTAGCCAATAAGCGTTGGCCCTTGTAAATATCTTATATGCGCCTACAATGCTGCTTAGGTTATTTTGACCATCCGGAACAACTATGGTGAGATGTTTCATAATCTTTTTAACGAATATAAAAATTTTGGTTGTCTAAATCAACCCATTGGAATGTCTGTTTTACGCCCTGTATATCAAATTTTTAAGCCTTATTTTTACGTATAAAAAGGAGAAAATAGTTATGGCAGATATCTTGCATAGAATTGGAATCAAATCGTCGTCTATTGACGATGTTTATCAGGCATTGACTACACGGCATGGTCTTGCCGGGTGGTGGACAAGTAACACTCAGGGAGAAGGTAATCAGGTTGGCAATATCATCGAATTTCGCTTTGGAGCGGGAGGTTTTGATATCAAAGTTTCAGAACTTACAGCGCCTACATATGTGGGTTGGGTAGTTGTAGCTGGACCGGATGAATGGGTGGGCACAACCATTACCTGGGAACTGAAACAAGAAGGCGAATACGTTATTGTTCTTTTCAGGCACTTAAACTGGAAGGAACCCGTAGAGTTTATGCATCATTGCAGTACCAAATGGGCAATATTTCTAATGAGCCTTAAGTCTCTTATAGAAACCGGAAAAGGTACTCCAGATCCCATTGATGTAAAAATAGACAACTGGAATTAGTATAGCAGGCTGTATCTTTAATTCAGGATGAAGACCGGATTAATGATACAGCTTGTTTTTTTATCTATAAAATGATATTCCTTTTAAATGCACAACCTAACTCCATAATAGAATCGGTTTTAGCGATACCAGATATGCCATCAATTTTTTCATAGAGTATTTTTCTCATATGCTCATGATTTTTGGCAATGATCTTTAGATACAGGGTATAAGTTCCTGTGATATAATAACACTCTGTAACTTCCGGAATTTTCTTTAATTCCTCGATAATGCGATCTGAATCGTGATCTTTTTCAAGCGTGATACCGGTAAAAGCACCCCAGTCGTAACCTATTTTTTTCTCATCTAAAACAGGTTTAATCCCGGTTAAGATACCTTGTTCGGTCAATCTCGATATTCTTTGATGGATCATGGTATTTGATACCCCCAATGCAGTTGCAATTGCAGAATAGGCCATGCGTCCGTCTTTTTCGAGTTGTTTTAAAATCTGAATGTCGAATTCATCTATAGCGTCCATCATTATTTTCTTAAAGGAGTATTTTGTTCAAATTTTGATCAATTTAAGTTAAATTAATCTTTTTGTGTGTTTTAAAAAGTTAAATTTACTTTGTTTTGTGTTAAAATAAGTTAAATTGTTACCTTTGTTGTGAACAGTTTAAATATTCGACAATGGGAACTACAGCAAACTTAAGTAAAAGTGAACAGTTAATAGAGAAAGAAGATCAATACGGCGCACACAATTACCATCCTTTGCCTGTAGTACTGGAAAAAGGAGAAGGGGTATTTGTTTGGGACGTAGAAGGGAAAAAGTATTACGACTTTCTTTCGGCTTACTCAGCCGTAAACCAGGGGCATTGCCACCCACGGATTATAAACGCTTTAAAAGTTCAGGCGGAGAAATTAACGCTGACTTCCCGTGCTTTTTATAATGATAAATTGGGCGATTTTGAAGAATTTGTCTGCAAGTTGTTTGGCTTTGATAAAGCTTTAATCATGAATTCTGGGGTAGAAGCCGTAGAAACTGCCATGAAGCTTTGCAGAAAATGGGCTTATCAGGTAAAAGGTATTGCTCAGGATCAGGCAAAAATTGTATTTGCCAACGGGAATTTTCACGGTAGGACCATTTCGGTCATTTCGGCATCCGACGATGAAAGCGCCAGGCGAAATTTTGGCCCCTTTGTAGATGGGATCGCTCACGTTCCATATAATGATGTGGAATCTTTTGAGAAATTATTGATAGCAGATAAAAACATTGCTGGTTTTATTGTAGAACCGATTCAGGGGGAGGCAGGGGTAGTTGTACCCGATAGTGATTACTTATCCCGTATTAAAGCTTTGTGTAAAACATATAATGTGCTTTTTATTGCTGACGAAATCCAGACTGGAATTGCCCGTACTGGAAGTATGTTGGCTTCATACGACATCACTGCTGAAGATAAAACTAACCAACCCGACATTTTAATATTAGGCAAAGCGATCTCTGGAGGTGTATTACCGGTCTCAGCGGTTTTGGCCAGCGACGAAATTATGCTGACCATAAAACCAGGGGAACATGGTTCTACTTACGGCGGTAATCCGCTGGCTTGTGCAGTAGCTAAAGAAGCTTTGCAGGTTGTTATTGATGAAAACCTGGCTGAAAATGCGCTTAAACTTGGCGAAATATTCCGTACAGGATTGGAAGATATAGCGAAAAGGGTAGGGATTATTAATCTTGTAAGAGGTAAAGGTTTGTTGAATGCCATCGTAATTGATAGCTCAGAAGAGTCTGATCTTGCATGGAATATTTGCCTTAAATTTAAGGAAAATGGTTTGCTGGCAAAACCTACTCATGGTAACAAGATCCGTTTAGCCCCACCGTTGGTAATTACTGAAGCACAAATAAAAGAGAGCCTGACGATCATCGAAAAATCGCTATTGGATTTTGCCTAGCAGTATGAAGCGGTCGATTAAGCTCATAAAAAACAGATCTGATATTGGTGCAGGGACACGTGGTTCTGATATGGGGATAGATGCTATTGAAATTGCTGCAATTAATAAGGGTAGCGAGTATTTCAATAGTTTCCCTTTTGTCGATGTGGAAACACACAATGAAACGATCTACAACAAAGACAGGAATTCTTTTGCCAAAAGAATCGAGCATGTATTACAGCAATGTACCCGGGTAGCTAAAGTCGTCGGGCAGACTTTAGTCGGGGATCATTTCCCACTGGTATTTTCAGGGGACCACTCTTCGGCTTTAGGTACAATCAGCGGGATAAAAACTATCTATCCGGATAAAACCCTTGGTGTAGTTTGGATAGATGCCCATGCAGATTTACATTCCCCATATACTTCTCCTTCGGGAAATATACATGGAATGCCCATGGCCGCCGCATTAGCCAATGATAACCTGGATTGTCAGGTGAATAAAGTGGAGGGGGAAACCTTACTTTTCTGGGATAATCTGAAAACGATTGGGACTCCACAGGCCAAGTTAAAACCTGAGCATGTGATCTATTTCGGTGTTCGTGATACCGAAGAAGCAGAAGATATTCAAATGCGGAACCTGGGTATTAAAAACTATAGGGTGGAAGAGGTCCGGTTTAGAGGCTTAGATACCTGTTTAGAGGAAGCTCTGGTAAAACTAACAGCGTGTGACCTGATCTATATATCCTTTGATGTGGATAGTATGGATTGTGATTTAATTTCTTCGGGTACTGGTACACCTGTTTCCAAGGGCTTCGATCAGTATGAAATCATCGCCATTATTAAACGCATTATCGAGAGCCGGAAAGTTGTGTGTTTTGAAGTGGTGGAAGTTAATCCTTTGCTGGACAATAAAGGCAATAAAATGGCGGAGACGGCTTTCGAAATATTGGAAGAAATAACGTCTTCCATCAAGAAAACAATATAACCTGTCAGGTGTTTTAGTTTTGATTGATTAGCGTCGCTTATCGTTTCTTTATCAATCTGTATTGTTTGCTAATGGTAAATGTGAGCATATTTGAACATTCAAAAAAAAAACCAAATATTAACCTTATGATTAAAAAAGTATTAACTCTCGGCCTTGGTAAAGTGGGTACGCTTGTGGGACTGCTACTTAGCAAGCAGTTTGAAGTTACCGGGATGGACAAGCAGGAACCATATTACCACTATGACCTTCCGTTTAAGGTAATCACAGGTGATGTTGCGGATGCTGTCTTGATGGAGCAGTTAATTGCTGAATACGATGCGGTGGTATCTGCACTTCCTTATTTTTTAAATAAGACCATAGCAAAAATAGCGCATCAACATGGTAAGCATTATTTCGACCTTACAGAAGATGTGGCTACTACTGATTACATCAGAAGCCTGAGTGACACGGCAACAGCTGTTCTGGCACCTCAATGTGGTCTGGCTCCAGGTATCATCGGGATTATTGGCGCTGATTTGGCTAAAGATTTTGAAAAATTGCGTTCCATAGAAATGCGTGTTGGTGCACTCCCTAAATATCCGAATGGAAAAATGGGCTATTCTTTTACATGGTCGGCAACAGGAGTAGTCAATGAATACATCAACGATGCGGTGGCGATTCATAATGGCCAGCGCAAAGAAGTCATTTCCCTGCAAGGTAAAGAAGTCATCAACATAGAGGGAGCGGAATACGAGGCATTTTACACTTCGGGGGGATTGGGCACAATGTGCGAAACTTATGAAGGCAAAGTGGATAAACTGGATTATAAAACCATTCGCTATCCGGGACATTGTGATCTTATGAATTTTTTAATCCATGAATTGCATCTTAAAAATGATAAACCGCAACTGGAAGAGATCCTGAAAAATGCGAAGCCACCCGTGGAGGAAGATGTAGTATTGGTTTATGCAGTTGCCGAGGGCTGGAAAGATGGACAGTTGAGACGTAATGAGTTCTACAGGTCGTATGCCCCGGTAGTTATAGACGGACAATTATGGCGTGCTATTTCCTGGACTACTGCGGCCAGTCTGGTTGCAGTTGTAGAGATGGTTGCCAATGGCACACTACCTTCGAAAGGCTTTGTTAAACAAGAGGAAATCCTTTTTGAAGGTCTGATTGCTACCCAAACAGGTAGAATGTTTGAAGGTAAATAGTAAAGTCAGATAAGTAACCTATATAACTCAAAAGAGTCCGTATCATGATTTTATATGGTACGGACTCTTTTGAGTTATGGATTTGCATGGCGTACGTTCCAAGTTAATTTTAATACTGGATTTTGCTTTTTTTCAGGTAAAAATTAATAAAAAAATAAAATTGAATTAAAATAAACTAATGTTTAGTATTAGTATATTTATATTTAATAATAGCCGACAGGCAACAAGGGGTAACTTTACAATATCATGAAATTGAATCTGGTACAAGGCAGAACCGATGAAGAGTTATTAGAGCTGATCAGAAATTCTGACAATTCAGCTTTTAATGAACTTTATGATAGGTATTGGAAGCTTGTGTACAATACAGCTTATAAGCAGATTAAAGATGTACCATCTGCACAGGATATTACCCAGGATATATTTACGAAACTATGGTTAAGAGATAAGGATGATAAGATTGAAAACCTTAAAGCTTATTTCTTTACTGCTGTTAGAAATAAGGCCTATAAGCTTATGGTTAAGCAGGGGCGTTGCAGTCCGATTTCCGATTTATTGACAGAAACAGAGGTGTCATGCGATCATACAGATGGGGAACTTTTATTTAAAGAATTTGTCAGATCTTATGAGGCACTGATCAATAACTTACCCGATCAGCAAAGAATAATTTTTAGAAAGCGGTATCACGAAAATCTGAATACGCTTGAGATTTCGGATCAACTTTGTTTATCCCCTAAAACAGTTCGTAATCATTTGGGACGGGCACTGGCCCGACTCAAAACAGTACTTACAATGACGCTTCTTTTATTGATGTGCTCTTAACTCATCGTAAGGGAGTTTTTCCAAATAAACCATGCTTTAAAAAAAAATATTTATGACGACTGGGCTTTTGTTCTTGTCAGGGGTCATACTATTAAAGCACGTGTCTAATGGATCATCTTACTGAAAAGCAAATTTTACGAATCATAGCCAGATATAATAATGGAACTGCATCTAATGAAGAAAAAGACTTTTTGGAAGCCTATTCCGCGCTTTCCAATAGTGAAGATGACCTTACGGAATCTTTGAACAAAGAGACATTGTTAGCGTTAAAAGAAAACCTAAAGAAGCAAATTGATTTAAATATTAAAAACAAACAGGCTTATTTGGGGAAGAAAATAAATTATAGGTGGTTATCTGCCGCCGCCGCAGTTGTTTTTGTTGCCGCTATTGGATTGTATTTTAAATTAGATAAAACAGATCAGGGACAAAGTAAATTAAGTGCGAATGTTAGTGCCATAACTCCGGGAGGAAATAAAGCCTTCCTGATTTTAGACGATGGAACTAAACTTGATCTTGATGCAGTAGGTAATGGTAAAGTTGCCCAACAATCAGGAATAAGCATTTCCAAAACTACTAAAGGACAATTGGTTTATACAGTGAGCGAAGGATCACATAAGGATGCAGAAGGTCGTGTTGCTTACAATACAATACAGACACCAAGAGGAGGGCAGTATCTTATTAATTTGCCGGACGGAACAAGGGTATGGCTTAATGCTGCTTCCTCATTAAGATTTCCTGTTACATTCACTGGGAATGAAAGAAAGGTTGTGCTTACCGGAGAAGCATATTTTGAAGTGGCCAAGTATAAAATGAAACCATTCAAAGTGACGAGTAGAAACCAGGTGGTTGAAGTTTTAGGCACACATTTCAATATTAACAGTTACCTGGATGAAGGAAATGTAAAAACGACTTTGGTGGAAGGAAGTGTAAAAGTTCATTTGGACTCAAAAAAACAAAGCAGCCTTACGTTAGTGCCTGGGCAGCAAGCTGTAAATGCCAACCAAGCGATAAGTTTAAATGAGCATCCGAAAATGGAAGAAATCTTATCATGGAAAAATGGATCTTTTCAATTTGATGATGCCAGTCTGTCTTCCATTATGCGACAGCTTTCAAGATGGTATGACGTAGATGTTGAATTTATAGGGGCGGTTCCCGATTATCATTTTAGGGGAACTATATCAAGAGATACACCATTATCCCAAATATTTGAAATATTAAAAACAGGAGGATTAAATTTTAAAGTTGACGGAAGGAGGATTATAGTACAAGACTAGCTGATTTGGTAAAGCTGCAAGGCAGTTTTTACCCGATTAAGCCAAAAAAAAACCGGAATGTGTTCGTACCACATCCGGCATTAGCTGGCTGAAATCTAAAATAAAAAAATGGAATAACTTTTTTACGAAACAACCAAACCCAACAAAAATATGGATTTTTTTACTCCGTACCTACCTATTTATAAAAATAAGGTGGCAAATAGAAGTGCCCAGGGTTTTTTAGCCTGGTATATGGGGATTTGCCCAGATAGAAAAAGAAGATTTATCATGCGAATCAAACTAGTAGCCTTGATCTGTTTTGTAACCTGCCTGCATACGTATGCTTCAGGTTATGGGCAAAGCATTACTTTAGCAGTAAAGAATGCATCGCTGGAACTTGTTCTGGATAAAATTAAGAAGCAAAGTGGCTATGATTTATGGGTGCAAACAGAATTGCTTAAAAAAGGAAACAGAGTTTCTCTGAATGTAAAGGATAGGTCGCTCTATCTGGTTTTGAATGATGTGTTTAAAGATCAGTCGCTTAGTTATGCTATTATTGGCAAAACCATTGTGGTGAAAACCAGGGTCGAGGAAGAGTCGGCGGGGATTTTAGGGATTCCACTGGCGGTTTTTATCAGTATCGATGGCAAAGTTGTAGACAGTAAGGGATTACCGCTGTCTGGAGCTTCCGTGAAAGTGAAGGGTACTAAAAAAGCAACGACTACAAACGCAGATGGAAAGTTCTCTATTGTAGCAGATAAAGACGATGTCCTCGTTATTTCTTTTATAGGCTATAAATCCAAAGAGGTTTCATTGAGCGGACAAACGTCGATCACCATACAACTTGAGGAAAGTTCTGCGGATCTCGGAGAGTTTGTAGTTGTGGGCTATGGCTCCACCAAAAAAGTAAACTTAACGGGAGCAATAAGTACTGTTAGTGGTGATGTACTGAAAGACCGCCCGATTTCCAATATTGCCCAGGGCTTACAGGGGGTGATCCCAAATTTAACCATTACCAATTTTAGTGGAGAACCAGGCCGTACTTCTGACCTGAATATCAGGGGATATGAATCTATTAATGGTGGATCTCCGCTTATTGTAATAGATGGAGTGCCTACAACCTCAAATGCCAGCCTTTATGCAATCAATCCACAGGATGTGGAAAGCATTACTGTTTTGAAAGATGCGGCATCAGCAGCTATTTACGGAGGAAGGGCTACCTTTGGTGTAATCCTGATCACCACCAAAAGTGGCAAGTTTAATTCCGGAACGTCAGTTGAATTTTTATCTAATTTTTCTGCAAAGCGTTTAACCCAGTTGCCGAACATTGTTACCGATCCGGGAACTGTAATGCGTGTTAAAAATGAAGGTTATAAAGCTTACTACGGAACAGATCTTTATAACCAGACTTTTATGGATTATGCAAACAGACGTTCTGCCGATCCAAGTCTGCCTCCTTATTATACCGATCCTGCAGATCCAACGAAGTATATATATGTTGGATCAACAAATTGGTTTGATGAGCTTTTCAGAGAGAATACGCCAACCTGGGATAATAATTTATCTGTCAGAGGCGGTTCCGAAAAGGTTACCTATAGTGTTTCCGCTGGCTATTTGAGACAGGAGGGATTGTTTGAAGGAAACCCTGACGTTTACAGCAGGTATTCATTGCGTGGTAAAACTGAATATAAGTTGACCTCCTGGTTAAAATTAAGTAACAACACTCAATTTAGCAGAACCGGCTACAAATATCCTACGTTATGGAACGGGCCTTCGAGAGGTGATTTGTTCCATGCAATAGGAAGACAGCCGAGTTTTGAAATTGTACATAATCCAAATGGATCTTATACAGCTACAGGGGTTTTACTGGGATATTTAAAAGATGGCGGACGTGGAGAGTCCCAGAAGAATGATTATCTGACCACTTTTGAAGCGCAGTCTGGTTTTTTGAATAATAGTCTTCGGGTAACTTCTAATTATACTTTTCAAACGGTAAATGGAAATTACCAAAACCCTTATGTCCCATTGTACTATCAGAATGCTGATCCTAAGGCGAGTATACGTGATGGACAAAGTGGCTTAGGACAGGGGTATAATACCAGCAAATACAGTGTGTTTAATTTGTTTGCGGAGTATGAAAGGGATTTTGGCAAGCATAACATCAAAGGGATGCTTGGATATAGCCAGGAGGAATTTCGTGAGGATGAAAACTCTATATTCCGTAATGACCTGATTAGTGCCAATACACCAAATATCGGGCTTGCCCTTGGTAATCCAACTTATACTGCAGAAGCAGGAGAATGGGGCTTAAAAAGTCAGTTTTTTAGATTTAATTACGGATATGACAACAAATATTTACTTGAGATAAATGGACGAAGAGACGGTTCTTCCCGGTTCCCGGTGGATGACCGTTATGTATTTTTACCTTCGGGATCAATAGGTTGGCGGGTATCCGAAGAGAGTTTCTTTAACGGGCTGAAGCCAGTTATCAACGATTTTAAATTAAGGTTCTCTTATGGTTCATTGGGTAATCAGACGGTAAACAAACCTGGTTCAAGCGATCCTGATTATTACCCATATATTCCTATGTTACCTAGTTCATCTAAAATAACAAATATCCTTGGTGGGGCACAACCGCCTGCGGTGTTTTCTCCGGGACTTGTTTCACCAAGTTTAACATGGGAAAGACAGTATACTAAAAACTGGGGAACTGACATTGCGTTATTGAACAATAAGCTTAATATTTCTTATGATTATTACATCAGAGAAGTAAAAGATATGTTAACTTCTTCAAGGCAGCTTCCTGCTGTACTTGGAACAGCGCCTCCCAGAACCAATGCGGCCGATTTAAAAACCAAAGGCTGGGAGCTGACTTTAAATTACAATAACAACTTTAAGCTGTCTAATTCTGATTTCAACTATAACCTTAGGTTTGTTTTAGCGGATAACTACACGGTGATCACCAGGTTTGATAATCCAAATGGAAATATTGCTGAGAATTATGTGGGTAAAAGAATTGGTGAGATATGGGGACTACAAACAGAAGGACTGTTCCAGTCTGATGCTGAAGTAGCTGCACATGCCGATCAGTCTGCCCTTGACGGTTATTATGGCTTTAAGGCGGGAGATCCAAAATATAGAGATTTAAATGGCGACGGAAAAATCAATATAGGTAAACGGACCTTAGGAGATCATGGGGATCTTGAAATCATTGGGAATAATGAAGCACGCTACACTTATGGTTTGAGTGGGGGTTTTAACTGGAAAGGATTTGACATGAGTTTCTTCTTACAGGGAGTTGCTAAAAGAGATTATTGGTTAGGTTCAACAAGTTATTTCTGGGGCACTTACCGTGCGCCATGGGAGCATGTTTACCAACATCAGATCGATAACATGTGGTCTCCGGAAAATCCAAATGCATATTTTCCAAGGTATGCGGCCTGGAGAACAGGAGATGTTGGAGATTGGTATGACCTTGATGTGGTGCAGACCCGTTACCTGCAGGATGCCTCTTATTTGCGCTTAAAAAATCTGACAATTGGCTACAGGTTACCTGAGAAGTTGGTGAAACGAATTGGGCTTAAGACTTTTAGGTTCTATGTGAGCGGTGAAAATATTGGGGAGATTAACAACATTAAATTTAAAGTGCTTGATCCGGAAACCCTTGGGGGAGATGGTTCCTGGGGAACTGCAAAATCTTACCCTTTCCAAAGGAGTTATTCAGCAGGTATTAATGTAACATTTTAAGACATAAAATAATGAAGATCATGTCAAAAAACATAGGTATTTATGCAAGCATCATTATGGTTTTAATGTGCTTTCAAAGTTGCAAGAAGGATTTTCTTAATAAGCTTCCAATTACCGATATCGCGCCACAAACCTTTTTTCAAAATGAAAAGGACCTGGAATTGTATTGTAATGGAATGTATACTCTGGTGCCGGGAGCGGGGATCATGACAGCAGATGTGCAGAGCGATAATATGGAAATTATCCCTTACGATAAGGTAGTAGCAGGTGAGTACTTAATTCCGAGCACCGGTGGTGGCTGGGACTGGGCTTATTTACGTCGTGTGAATTATTTTCTGGAGAATTACGGAAGAGCAGAAGCTTCAGCTGAGGCCAAGAACCATTATGTTGGTGTTGCACGGTTATTTCGTGCCTGGTTTTATTTTGAGAAGGTTAAGCGTTTTGGAAATGTGCCCTGGTATTCAGGAACAATGAACATTACTGACGAAGCGCTTTTGTATAAAACACAAGATCCCCGGGCATTAGTGATGGATTCGGTAATGAAGGACCTGGATTTCGCTTCTGAAAATGTTCGTACATCTAAATCTCCGAAATGGACTATAAACAGATATGTTGCACTGTCGTTAAAGTCCAGGATTTGTTTGTTTGAAGGTACCTGGCGTAAGTATCGTGGACTTGCAGACGCAGACAAGTTTCTGACTGCGGCGAGAGATGCCGCCAAAAAAGTAATGGACGAGGGAGGTTATTCTCTTTATACGACCGACAAGCCTGATGTGGATTATCTTAACTTATTTGCGATGTCTGATGCGCCGGTAAATGAAGTGATACTGGCATACGAATACAGTACGTTATTGAACGTAAAGCATGCTTTTAGTGCAGAGTCTGGTGCTTATGGAAGGGGTTTTACTAAAGAAATGGTGAATACCTATCTGATGAAAGATGGTACACCATTTACTTCTGTTCCTGGTTATGCTACCAAAACGTATATGGATGAGTTTGAAAACAGAGATCCAAGATTAATCCAGACCGTATTAAATCCGCTTTATACGCGTATTGACAGAACGGACGAAAGCAAAAGGTTTAGTCCGATTCCGAGGATACCTGGTGGGGCCCCAACAGGGTATATACAGGTTAAATTTTATCAGGATGATGCAGTTAAGTCGGTGTATGGAGAATCTGATAATGATGCTCCGGTCATCAGATATGCTGAGGTCTTGTTAAATTATGCGGAGGCGATGGCCGAATTGGGCGCAATATCTCAGGATGTTTTGGATTTGACGGTTAATAAACTCAGAGATCGTGTGGGGATGAAAGGAGCTGCCCATCTGACTATGGCCGTTGCTATGGATCCGGTTTTAGCTGCGCAATACCCTAATGTAAATAGTGCGCTGATCCTCGAAATTAGAAGGGAACGTCGGGTTGAGCTTGCAGGAGAGGGGCATAGGTACAGTGATATCATGCGCTGGAAAGCAGGGGCCTTGTTTACAAAGAAATTTTATGGGATTTATTTCCCCGGACTTGGAACGTATGATCTGACTAAAGATGGTAAGCCTGACTTCGCTATTGTAACTGCTGTTCCTGATCCGAAAGTAGATGGTGTTACTTATGCGGTGATCAACAAGGATATTTTCCTTTCTAACGGGAACTCGGGAAACATTGTTCCTTTTCCAAATCAAACAAAAACATTTGACGAAAATAAAAATTACTTATTCCCATTGCCAACCTCAGAGTTGTTGCTGAATACAAATCTTGTTCAGAATCCTGGATGGATAAAGTAGTTTAGTTGGTTAGTTTAGTGATAGCCCTCCGTGAGGAGGGCTTATCTTATTTTAATACAAAAATAAAGTTAAACAACACTAAACATTTGTTTAGTGTTGTTATATTTGAGTTACTAAAATTAAAACCGGCAAGCAATCAGATGTAACTTTATTCCCCTCAGATCATGTTGCCATTAGTACTATATTTCAGTTAATAAAATGAGAATGAACAGAAAAGAATTTTTGACTAAAACAGGACTGTCTGGTGGAGCCTTGCTTTTTGCAGGCTTCCCTGAGCTTAATCCCGTGGATAAAAAGATTAAGTTTGGTATCATCACTGATCTTCATCACGACATTATGCATGATGGAATAGAACGTTTATCCGCATTTGTTAATGCAATGAATGTTGAAGCCCCTGATTTTATTATTCAGGTAGGAGATTTTTGCATTCCCAAAAAAGCAAATGTCCCGTTGATGGATGTTTGGAATCAGTTTAAGGGGGCGAAATATCATGTAATCGGTAACCATGATACGGATGGAGGTTATACCCGCGATCAGGTGGTCGAATTCTGGAATGCCAAAGCTAAATATTACTCATTTGATGCCAATGGTTTTCATTTTGTGGTGCTTGATGGGAATGAAAACAATGAAAGTGAATATCGGCCAAAGGGTTATGCGCGCTATATTTCTCCTACTCAGGTGGAATGGTTAAAAAAAGATCTGGAAGAGACTTCGCTTCCAACGATTATCTTTTGTCACCAGGGATTGGATAATGATTCCGGAGGCCTGGAAAATGGGACTCTTTTGCGATATACTTTAGAACAGGCAAATAACAAAGCTGGTAAACAAAAGGTGATTTTGGTGATTAGTGGTCATCACCATCAGGATTATTACAACCAGATCAATAAAATACATTATGTACAGATTAACAGCGCGTCATATCAGTGGCTTGGAGACGACTATAAAGAAATCCGGTATTCGGAAGAAGTAGATAAGGCACGGCCTAATATTAAATATACTGTGCCTTATAAAGATCCTCTATGGGCTATGGTTGAAATTGAGGGTAAAGGGAAGATTACAATCAAAGGCAGAAAGACTGTCTTTGTAGGCTCATCGCCAGAGAAACTGGGCGTAAAAATGAATGAATACATTTATCCGATTGTTCCATATATTTCCGACCGGAAGCTCGGCTAACAAAACCAATAACACACAAAAGAAAACTAAATAACACACAAAAGAACCACATGAAAAGAAGGGATTTACTAAAGTCACTGGGCGTAGCAACAGGGACGGTAATGCTGGGAAATGTTGCCCAGGCATCGGAAGTAACAAAGAAGAAAAAGAAAGTTTTAAAGATAGCGCATATTACCGATGTCCACATCAGACCGGAGTATGATGCGGTTAGTCGTTTTAAAAAGTGCCTGGAAATGATAAAAAAAGATAAAGTAGATCTGATCCTTAACGGAGGGGATTCTATTTATGCGGCTGACTACGATCATATTACAAAGGATAGGGTAGAGCAACAATGGGCTTGCTGGAAAGAAAGCGTTGCTGTAGTTAAAGATATTCCTATGCATCATGTGCTTGGAAACCACGACATGTGGTGGAAAGGTAAGGGAGATGAATTATATGGCAAACCTGGGGTTTTAAAAATGCTGGGCATAAAAAACAACTATTACAGTTTTGATCAAAATGGCTGGCATTTTATAATGCTGGACAGTAACCATCCAACAAACCCCGGGATGCTGGATGATGAACAATGGAACTGGTTTGTGCAGGATGTAGAGAAAAACAGCCAGGATAAACCCACTTTGATCATGTCGCACTATCCGTTGCTGAGCTGTACTGGTATTACAGATAATAAAACAGATTTTAGAGGGCCATTTAAAGTTGGGGGCAGTTATAATCATTTAGACATCATGAAGTTTATCGAGGTTTTTAATAAGAATAAGAACGTCAAAATCTGTTTAAGCGGACATATCCATTTGCTGGATAAAGTTTGGTATAATGATGTAACTTATATCTGTAATGGTGCTACAAGCGGTTTTTGGTGGGAACCGGGTGATGATGGTAAAAGTTCGTACAAGCAAACAGTGCCAGGTTATGCGCTTTTAAACCTTTATGACGATGGGAGCTTTGATCATGATTACATCAAATATGAAACGGTGTAAATCCAATATTATTGGAGACAAAATCACCTTGCGACAGATTCAAACTACAGCCCGAAAGTTTCATAGTGCTTTCGGGCTTTTAGATTTTGATTACTTCAAATCTTCAATTGAAGCACCAAAGTTAATATGTAACACATTTCCATTGGACAAAACCAATGCAGGGACAGATTTTAAACCTGCACTTTCTGCATCTTTTATTTTTGATTTGTCTGCTCCCAAATGGATTACTTCAACCTGATTTTCAGGTATGAGATTTAAAATGTCCTTTTCTGCACTTAGGCATACAGGACAACCTGCGTGATAAAAAATTGCTTTTGCCATTTTACTTTGTTTTTGAATTATGGTTAATACTGATAAACTTCACTTTCAATAGCCGAAAGTATGCTCTCTAGTTCCGCTATCTCATTTTCACTAAGCGGTTTCAAAGGGCTTTTAAAACCGCCTCCACCTACTCCCAACAAGTCTAAACCTGCTTTTATGGAGCGTGGTAAACCTTTTGCTACAATGAATTTCAACAAATCGACCTGTTTGTAAAATATTTTTCGGGCTTTATCCAAATCGTTTTCCTGTATAGCATGATAAAGGGCAATATTGAGTTCGGGTATTAGATTGGGAGCAGCGGTACACCAACCGTTAGCACCTGCCGAAAATGCAGCTAATGCCAAGGGATTAGAGCCGTTAAAAAAAGCTACTTCTTCGCCCAACTCTTTTCTTAAGTAATGCATACGCTGAATATCGCCGGTGCTTTCCTTGATCATCGTAACATTTGGTATCTGCAATAAGCGTTTCAACAAAGCAGGCGACATATCCACACCAGATGTAGCGGGATTGTTATAGGCCATAATCGGAATGGAAATTCTGGATGCAACGGTATCGTAGTGTTTCACAATTTCTTCATCAGACAATTTCCAATAACTCATTGGGATAATCATTACTGCTGTTGCACCTACCTTTTCTGCAAATTGTGCATGATAAACAGTTCTCTCTGTGGTAAGATTAGAAACACCTACCAATGTTGGCACCCGACCTGCTACCTGTTGTATGCTTGCTTCGGTCAAGGCTTCTTTTTCACCATCATTAAGATAAGGCATTACACCTGTACTTCCCAATGGGGCGATAGCATGAGAACCTGCTGTAACCAAGCGTTCTACTTGTTTTCTGAATAATGGAATATCGACATTCTCGTTGTTGTCAAATGGTGTAACCGGATAAGCGATTATACCTTTAAATGGTACTTTTTTCATTTATTATGTTGCTTTAAAAGTTAAAAATCTCTTCCCTCTTCTTCACGTAATGCTACACCCAAGTTTTGTAGTTGCGGGGCGTTTTCACAAGCAATGTATTTCGCGGGTTCGGTGTTGCTTAGGTTTTGGTGCTGATGCCACGCCCAAGACGGAATATAAACAGCATCACCTGCTTCCCATTCCACAATTTCATCTTCTACACGTGACCAGCCTTTACCCTCAATGACATACAATACGGTTTCGTAGGTATGACGGTGCAGGTGAGTTTTCTGTCCAGGTAACAAACCTCCAATGGTCATGCTTACGTTTTTACTTGGTAAATCCACAAAGAAAACAGGGTGCTTTCTTTCTTCCGAAAACTGGTTGTGTACACCTGCATTTTCAACATTTTTGTGAATGATGTGTAGCGGCTTTACATACGTTGGTCTTGCAAATGTCTGATGAAAGTCTTTAGAGCTGAATTGCTTTTGCTCTGCACGGATTGACTTTTTTAATTCTGTAGCTGTTTCTAATTTTGACATAACTTAAATTTTTTAGTTCTGTGCATTATTGCAATACAAAAGTATTGTACCTTTGGACTGCTATTGTGATACAGTTTTTATAAAAACAGATAGTCCAGATGTTAAGACGTTGGAATTTCGAAATACAGTTAGATGAAAAATCGGATAAAGCTATTTATCTGCAAATAGCTGATGCTATTATAAAAGACATTCATTCTGGTAGGTTAAAAGCTGGTGAAGCCTTGCCAGGAAGTAGAAACCTTGCCCAACTTTTAAAGGTGAATAGGAATACAATCGTGGAAGCTCTTAACGTATTGCTTATAGAAGGATGGTTGATTTCTAAAGAACGACGAGGTACTTTTGTTGCCGAAATTTTGCCTGGTTTTAATGAAGTACAAAAAAGTGATCATATAACTTCTGCGATAAAAGATATTTCGAATCAGCATTTTCATATACAATTTGATGACGGACACCCCGACAGTAAAATAGCACCAATCACTGAGTTAGCAAGAGCTTATCGCCAGATCTTCAATCAAAAAGCAAGGTGGCAGATGATGGGCTACGGCAATGAGTTGGGCGAATTAGAATTTAGAAAGAACATTATTCAAATGCTAAATCATCAAAGAGGTATGCAAGTAAACGAACAAAATATTTGTATCACTCGTGGTAGTCAAATGGCAATGTACCTGGCTGCTCAATGCTTATTTACAAAAAATGATTATGTGATAATAGAAAACCCTGGGTATAAACCTGCCTGGAAAGCATTTGAAAATTCAGGTGCAAAGTTGCTTCCTGCAAGAGTGGACAAGGACGGTTTGCTGATTGATGACGTTATTTCTTATTTAAAATCCAGCAAAAAGATAAAGGCAATTTACCTTACACCACACCGCCAATATCCGACTACTGCGACATTGAGCTTGAATAGAAGATTAGAATTAATAAGGTTGTCTAACGAATACGGGTTTACGATTATTGAAGATGACTATGACAATGAGTTTCATTTTGGATATCGTCCGGTTTTACCATTGTCAAGTTTTATAGAGCTAAAAAACTATGTTTATATTGGTACAATGAGTAAAGTTGTTGCACCTGCTTTGCGTATTGGTTATTTGGTAAGTAATTGCTATTCTTTTATTGAAAGAGTGGGCAGTTTGCGGAAAATTATTGATGTGCAGGGTGACAGTATTATGGAACAGGCAGTTTTGCAATTGATCAAAGACGGCACCATAAAACGGCATATCAAAAAATCAACTAATCATTACAAAGCCAAAAGGGACTTTACGGCAACTGTGCTGAAAAAACACATCAAAGACAAAGCAAGGTATACTGTTCCTGATGGTGGTTTAGCTTTTTGGATTGTTCCTAATATGCAAGTGGACTGGGAGCAAATTTCCAAAAAACTGAAAAACAAAGGCATTAAAATTATTACACCTGATAATTATAGCTTTGATAAGAATATAAACGGCATAAGGTTAGGTTATGGTTCGCTTTCCGAAGAAGAACTGGAAGAGGGTGTGGTTGCATTGGCTAAAATGTTGTGAAGACAAAGTAATGGGCGTTCACCGTATTTTGGATTACCTTGCTTTCTTTGTCTCCATAATCTCTAAAAACCGAGCAAAAGTAGATTTTTCTACTTTGTCCCGTCAAGTCGGGATGGCGGGATTCGAACCCACGACCTCCAGCACCCCATGCTGGCGCGATACCGGGCTACGCTACATCCCGAAATATTCATTCCTGAACATTACGGCGGTAAAAATATAAAAATAATTAATTTTAAAGAATCGTTTTTGTAAAATGAAGGTTTTTCACCCTGGTATGGTTTAAAGAAAAACCATTAATACTGCCCTCTTTGTCCCTGCTGAAAATTATATCACCCCAGTCGCTGTAAAAATGATCTTTATCAGTAGCAGTTAATTGCACTGGTTCTTTGTTACTTGAAAATTCTAACACACCGTCTTTGATGATAAACGTATAACTGGTTTCTAGCTCATCATTATAGAACTGCCCTGTATATTCTGTTAAATTGATATCAATCTCGGTTCTGGTAATTTTCGTGACTTTACCTTCTTGAAAAAGTTCTAATTCCTGCGCCTTATCGTTGCTGATGTTTTTAAATTCAAAGGTTACATTTGGATCAAAATCAGTGTAAAACAGGTGTTGTGTTTTTGGCAGCAACTTAAATGACATACCATTCCAGCGTTGGTATACACTTAATTCTTTATTGGTTTTTGATACATCGAAAACGGTACCGGGGCTCATTCGGTAAGTTCCGATATAGCTTGTGGTATCAAAAGTAATGGATGGGGTAGAGGTCTTTTTTTCTTCTGTTTTTGTATTAACAACCGCTGGTGTTTCTTTTCCATAAACAGCTTCAATAAGTTTAGCATGAATGCCTGATATGGAAATATTATCCTTGTTACTTAAAATGATCATTCCTAAATCATCATTTGGAAAAGAATACATATCACTGTGATAGCCATCTATATCTCCTCCGTGAGATATGCGTTTTCTACCTTTTACAACGTCGATAATCAAACCTCCGGCATATTTAGCCCCTGGTTGCGGAGGTGTAAACATTTTTTGCCATAAAGCTTCACCAAAATGTTTGTGGGTTTTAATCTCGTTCAACCATTTTTTAAGATCTGGCACATTGCTATACATATTACCCTGCCCAATGGTCGTGTCAGTAGCGTTGTTGATCAGATATTGGTTATCTTTAAATACGTAACCATTGGCTTTATGGGGAATGCGATGATTACGGGAAAACGAAGTGCTCGTCATCTTTAGGGGGGTAAAAATGTTTTGCTTCGCAAAGTCTGCCAGATCCATTCCACTCAATTGTTTTACAATTAAAGACAAATAGAAATAACCAGAGTTGGAATAACTAGTTTCTTCTCCGGGTTTAAAGTTTAAAGATTTTTGAGCGGCAAGTAATTGGTACATGTTTCTTTCCCTTTTAAAATCGCCGATATTTCTTAAAGCTCTTAAAGTCGAATAATCTTTTAAGCCACTTTGATGGTAAATCAGGTGTGCAATGGTAATGCTGTCTGCATATTTTGGGAGATCTTTAAAATACCTCGATAGTTTATCACTGGTTTTTAGTTTGCCCTGTTGCTCAAGTAGGTAAATACAGGCAACAGTAAACTGTTTTGAATTTGATGCGATGTTGAAGGGCGTTTTAACATCTATTTTAATCTGTTTTTCAATGTCAGCAAGACCAAAGCCTTTCGCATAAACCAGTTTATTGCTTTTTATAATCGCTGCTACAAACCCAGGTTCAGTTGCACCTGTAACTGAGGCTAATGTGCTGTCTATCTGTTTCTCGTTTACACGTTGTGCAACTGCATTACTGGTAAACAACAGGAGTGTAAATATCTGGATCAGGAAGTTCTTATGCATAATCTGGTTGATGTCTGATTGATCTCAAAGTAAACATTTGCTTTTGGATTTCGATGGGAGACTACCAGCCACCACCACCGCCGCCGCCTCCGCCACCGCCTGAAGAGCCTCCTCCGCTACTGCCAGAGCTCCAGCTTGAACTCCCGGATGATCCGGAGGAAGAGCCTGTATCTGGTTTACTATCGCTCACCGCACTACTGAAGGGGACAATAAAACGTTTTGTAACGTGGGGATAATAAAATTTCTCGCCTTCATACCAATCCGGACTATAATCCGCCTGGTTGAGCAGCTCTTCAAATTTGGCCCCCCAAGCATTTTCTACGTCAAGTGCGAGCGCATATGGCAAAAATTTCTCAAACAATTGGGGCGTATGCTCGGGAGGGTTCAGCATGTTTAAGCGATGTTCCTCTGCCGTTTCCAGATACATTTTAAAACCTTTAATCTTACTTAAAACGTCTGTGCCAGCTGCTGTAGGTGCCTTTATCAGGTAAACATAGAACGAATACATGATCATGCTGACCACGATAAAGATCAGCGAAATTATAGGTAGTTTACCCAGGTTCGTTAGCAGCATATACAGCGGAACACCACCGAAACCTGCTCCCCAAATGATCAGGAAAATCCCTACGGCTATAGATTCTTTTAAAAGTTTGATGCCGCCGTAAAAGCAAATTCCTCCAATGGCGATAAACGGGCAGAAAAAAAGCACCATTAAAGGTGTACCTGTTTCTACAAAGATCATGAATACAATAAACACAGCTAACGTAATTAGTGTAGCTATGATCAAATGTTTTTTGTGACTGAAAAAGAAATCCTTTAGGTTAAGCTGCGGTTTCAATCTATCCTGATGCGCATTTTTAGCCGCATTTATGGCTGAACCATTCGATTTATTGATGTATATCCTATCTTTATTGTTGAGGAGGCGCAGGTAGATGGCATCTTCTTCTTTCGACAGTACATTTGTTAAACCCGTTGATTTTTCGACAGCGTAATCTTCTTTTTTGAGACCGACTCCTTTGGTGATTTTTATGACTTTTTTTACGGCCATATTTATGATCGAAATCGCGAAGGATTTATCATCTATTTTTTTAATGTGAAAATAGCGGAGTAGGGCAGGCGACCAGTTATTTGGGACATTAAAGGTGGGTATAATAACAGGCTCCTGGGGATCTCTGCCATGACGTGACCAGCTGATATAATAGTAAGTTCCTAACCCAATCAGCAGCAGCAGTGTAACTGTAATCTTCAGATAATCCTGATAAAAGAGTTCGAAATTAGACGGCCTGTGTATAATCCCCCTGGTAAAAGCTGCAGCCACAGTAAAGCCACTTCCTGAAGGGAGCGGTCCTGTAGTCTGGAAACTTATGGATTGGTCTGGATTGATGTCGATAGTACAGTCTTTATCGGTTGATCCACTTGGGCCGGTATAACAAGCAGTATTGCCTGGTAAGGCCCCTGTAGGAAGTACGATAGTAGCAGAGGCTTTTTCAATTTCGAAATTCCACTCACTACCGGTAACATTCCAGTAAATTTCGTCATAGGTCTTAAAGAAACCTACTTGTCCTTTAGTCTGGTAATTGATTTCGTAGTTGTATACACCTGGATTAAGTATAATATCTTCGTTTCCAATGTATATACTACGGACACTACCATCATTTTTTGTCTTGTAGTTTTCCTGCTTCCCGTCCTTTAAAATGCCCGTTATCTTAAAATCGGCAGATTTTTTATCACCAAATATATCTTTACGGTACACCGGGATATTCCGGACAAGACCACGTTTGATTTGACCGCCGGATGCATAAACTTTGATTTTTTCAGACAGGTACATCATACCTGAGGTATCAATTCTGATGTCGGTATGAAAAGAAATGATTCTTTCAGAATGGTTATCCTGCTCATTTTGTTGTGTAGCCGGTTCCTGAGCTAAAGTTTTTGCAGCGAATAAGGTAGGGATGAACAGTAGTATCAGGGAGACCTTAAGCAGCGCAAACAGATGTTTAGTTTTCATACAGGGAATTTAAAAAGAAACCTTTACCGGCTCGCGTTCAGCCGAATTGTTTATTTCAAAAAAAATGCCGTTTTCGAACCCAAAGATAGATGCAACAAGGTTTGAAGGGAAAGATTGAACCTGAATATTATTTTCCCTTACTGTTCCATTGTAATATCTTCTGGAGAGCTCAATTTCTGTCTCTATAGTTTCTAATTGCGTTTGCAGCTGTTGGAAATTTGTGTTTGCTTTCAAATCGGGATAGTTCTCAGCAATGAGCATCAACCGGCTGATGTTTTCTGAAAGTTGGTTCTCTGTATTGATTTTTTCCTGATTTTGCTGGTGCTGAAGTGCTTCATTGCGCAGTCTCACCAGCTCTTGCATCAGTTTTTGTTCATGACTGGCATAACCTTTAACTGTTTCAATGAGGTTAGGAATCAGCTCATAGCGTTTCTTCAGATATACGTCGATGCCACTCCAGGCTTCTTTCATCCTGTTTTTCTTGTTGACAAGTGTGTTGTAATAAAATATGCTGCCAACTATCAGCAGGCAAATCAGGGCAATTAAGATATATAACATAGGCTAGAGAAAGGTAGAAAAAAAATCAATAGCCGGAAGACACTCTAAAAAAGAAAATTTTTAATTAGAAAATCTAATGGTATTATCCAGCGACTTGGTTTTTTCTAAAGGCTGGTTTAAAATCAAGCGTAAAGAAGGGTTCTTTGTTAGATAGTTCCATGCCCAATTAATGAAAATGATGAGCTTGTTTTTTACACCAAGAATTAAGAAAAGGTGTAGGAACATCCATATCAGCCATGCAAAATAACCGCTTAAATGTAAGCTGTTCACATCTACAACGGCCTTGTTTTTTCCTATAGTAGCCATTGATCCCAGATCTTTGTACTCATAAGGCAGGGCTGATTTGCCTGCATGTAGTCTTTTTAGATTTTTAGCCAGGTTCTTCGCCTGATTTATGGCCACATTTGCTATTTGGGGATGGCCTCTGGGGTATTTTTCAGTCTCCATATAACTGATATCGCCTATGGCGTAAATGCCATTGCAACCGATAAGACTGTTCGTGCGGTCGACCTTTATTCGATTGCCAACAGTTTTGCAATCTTGCTGTATACCTTCCAGCGCATTACCGGTTACGCCCGCTGCCCATATGACTGATTTAGTTCTGATAGTCTTGCCATTACTTAATGACAATTCTTTTCCATCATAGTTCTTTACAAAAGTTTCCTTTAATATTTCTACGCCCATATTCCGTAGGTAGTTTTCGGAAGCTTTTTTCGATTTTTCGCTCATATTATTGAGCGTATGCCCGCTTCCTTCCACCAAAGTTACTTTGAAGTCCGTGAAGTCGATGCCCGGATAATCAACTGGTAAAATGTTCTGCTTAATTTCGGCAAAAGCACCGGCCAATTCTACACCAGTAGGACCGCCACCAACAATTACCAGGTTTAGCAAATCTTTATGTGTCAGCCATGATGTATTGGCGATGACTTCAAAAGTTTGTAAAATATGATTTCTTACTTTTATTGCGTCGGATGTTGATTTTAGGGTAAGCGCATTTTTTTCAATGTTCTCATTGCCGAAAAAATTAGTCTTACAGCCAATTGCAATGACTAGAAAATCATAATCAAAATCACCTGCAGATGTGGTGATTGATTTTCCCTCTTGATTGATTTTTATTACTTCTGCTAACCTGATTTGCACATGTTCTTTGTTTTTAAAAACATATCTCAATGGGAAGGATATACTCGAAGGTTCAATCTGTGCAGTGGCGACCTGGTAAAACAAAGGCTGAAATTGATGATGATTAAGTTTATCAAGTAGCAAGACCTCGAAAATTCGACCATCAATACTATTGGCCAGCTCCAGACCTGCAAAACCAGCACCAACAATTACAACCTTTTGTTTCATTTTTAGAATAGAATTAGTGTTTTAAAACCCATGAAAAGATAAGCGGGGCAACAATGGTTGCATCTGATTCGATTACATAGCTTGGGGTATCGAGGTCAAGTTTTCCCCATGTTATTTTTTCGTTGGGTATACAGCCTGAATAGGAACCAAATGACGTTGTGGAGTCAGTAATCTGGCAATAATATCTCCAGCGCAATACGTCATCTCTTTCCAGATCCTGGGCAAGCATCGGTGCTACACACATGGCAAAGTCACCAGCAATACCACCGCCAATTTGAAAAAATCCTACACCTTCGTTTATAGCATTTTGAGCATACCAGTCTGCCAGCCAAACCATATATTCGATTCCACTTTTTGTGGTAGAAGCCTTAATCTCTCCCTTGATCACATAGGAAGCGAAAATATTTCCCATAGTAGAATCTTCCCATCCCGGAACAACAATTGGAATTCCTTTTTGAGCGGCGGCAAGCATCCATGAATTTGCAGGGTCTATTTCATAATACTGTTCAAGCACACCGCTCAAAAGAAGTTTGTACATGTACTCATGCGGGAAATAGCGTTCAGCTTTAGTATCCGCATCTTTCCATATCTTTTCTATATGTTCTTGTATTCTTCTGAATGCTTCTTCCTCAGGAATACAAGTATCTGTTACTCTATTGTATTTATTGTTGAGTAAATCCAGTTCGTCCTGTGGACTAAGGTCCCGGTAGTTGGGGATTCTTTTGTAGTGGGAGTGGGCTACAAGGTTCATGATGTCCTCTTCCAGATTGGCACCAGTACAGCTAATGATATCAACTTTGTCCTGTCTGATCATTTCTGCTAATGAAATTCCAAGTTCAGCAGTACTCATGGCGCCGGCAAGGGAAATGAGCATTTTTCCGCCCTTTGTTAAATGGGCTTCGTAACCTTTAGCCGCGTCGACTACGGTCGCAGCATTAAAATGGAGATAGTTTTTCTCCATAAATTTTGAGATAGGGCCTCTTTCAAGTTCCATAACAGTAAATGTAAAATGTATTTGTGTGTATAAAGTACTAAGGGGTGAAAATCAGCATTATAAATACTGCGAAGAGTACAAGATGCATGATTCCCGATATCGGAGTTGTTCTTTTTCCAAAGAAGGTCAAAAAGCTAAGACAAACTGTGATCAGGAAAAGAATGGTTTCTGTGGATGAAATACCGAAAAGCACTGTTTTTCCTGTAACCAGGCCGATAATCAATACAGCAGGAACGGTTAACCCAACAGTCGAAACAAACGCGCCGTGACATAGGTTGATGGCCCTTTGTGTTTCATTATTGAGTGCCGCTTTTATCGCTGTAATCGATTCAGGTGTAAATACGATGATGGCGATGAGTACCCCTCCCAGAATAGGAGGAAGATCAGCTGCTTTTATTCCATAATCCACTACTACGGCCATGTTATGTGATAAAAGTACAATAGGCAGAATCATGGCAATCAGCACCAGCGAACGGATCAGGATCTCATTTTTACTTCCTGGAGTTTCTGCTTTGGAATGTTCAGTCGTTGTAACATCTGATTGGTTACGACGGGCGAAAAGAATCTCCATTGCTCCCTTTTGAGGCTGGATATAAAGGTGCCTGTAGCCTTTCATCTGTAGCAGTAGAAAAAAACCGTAAAGAATTACAATCAAAGTTGATATAACTATAGCCTGCATCGTTGTGAAAGCTCCATTTCCCATTCCAACAATAACGTTTGGCAGCATTAAAGACATGCCTCCCAATAAAACGATCATTGAAATGTACGTGAGTGTTCCCTGGGCATTGTACTCCTGTTCGCCATGTTTTAATGAACCAAATAATACACATAAACCTACAACCAGGTTCATGATGATCATCATTACCGAAAAAATAGAGTCTTTACCAATTGTTGGGAATTCTCCCGGGCCTAACATTACAGCAGCAATCAGGATTACTTCAATAGATACTATGGAGAGCGTAAGGATCAGCGTTCCATAAGGCTCACCTAATTTATGCGCAAGCTCGTCCGCTTCTTTTACCACTCCAAAGGATGCAGTGATGATAGTTGCCAGCAGCGTAATAAAAATAACAACAGCAGCTGTTCCAGACATATTTTCGCCGAAGAATGAATCTCCAAAAGCATAAAATACCCCAACAACAAGCCATATAATGGCTAAACGGATCTTGGTAGAAGTCGGAAGGATAAGATCCAATCCTGTTGATTTTTTTGCAGACATATTTTTAATATCTATTAAAAGATTGACGGTGCAAAATTATGTTTTGTGCTACGGAACAAATTTATCCTATGATAAATAACGTGAATTTACATTATTTTTCTTTACGGATCCGACTTAAGCTTACTTGTGTAATTCCGAGATATGATGCTATAAATTTTAACGGTACTCTTTGTAAAAGGCTCGCCCTGTTATTCATTAGTTCATCATAGCGTTGTTTTGCCGATTGCAGTTCTCTTGAAATCAATCTTTTTTCAATCTTTAAAAGTTCTGTCTCTGCCAGTTTTCTACCCCAGTTGGCAATATGTATGTCTTTGTTAAACAGTTCCTGTAAATGTCCGTTATCCAGTTCATAGAGGTCACAGTTTTCCAGCAATTCAACATTTTCGTAGCCTTTTTTATGTTCCACATAGCTTCTCATAGACAGGATGGTTTCACCTTCCTCACCGAACCAAAATGTGATGTCGTTTTCTACTGGTGTTGCGAAAGCCCTGACTATTCCTTTTTTGATAAAGAAGGTCTTTGTTTCTACTTTGTCTGCTCTTAATATGATATCTCCTTTCTCGTAGCTAACTTCTTTTATGTATTTACATATTTCCGTTATTGAGGCTGGAGGAAGGGGGTAAATTTCATTTAATAACTGGCTAATTTCCATATAACGCTCGCAATATAATTCAAAGAATTGTTGCTGTTAGCATATTTTAAAACTCTTTGATTGGTTCCTAAAGTTAATCGGTTGTACGGAGATCTGGAAAATTATTATAGATGATTTCTTGTAACTTTGAGAATTACAGCTAGTTTTTATCATGAAACAACTTTGTCTTTTTTTCTTAATAGCGTTCGCCTCATTTTTTTCTGTTGAAGTATGTGGACAAGCCCGTACACTCCAACAGAAAATGGAAACCATCATTAATGGTAAAAAGGCAGATGTCGGGGTGTCTGTATTGTATCTTGAAAAAAGGAGATCTGTTTCCGTAAATGGGGATCGGCATTATCCTATGCAAAGCGTGTACAAATTCCATCTCGCTTTGGCTGTACTTCATCAGGTTGATAAAGGTAAATTTCGTTTAAACGAGAAAATCCTTGTAAAAAAGAGTGACTTGCTGCCTGATACATGGAGTCCTTTAAGGGATAAGTATCCGGCTGGGAATGTAAGTTTGCCTTTGTCTGAAATCATTAAATTTTCCGTTTCCTGGAGCGATAACAACGCTTGCGATATATTATTCCGATTACTGGGCGGACCAAATAAAGTGCATCAGTACATTGCTGGGTTAGGCATTAAAGATTGTGCCATAGTAGCTACGGAGGAGGAGATGCATAAAGATGATAAAGTTCAGTTTCTGAATTGGAGTACACCAAAATCGGTTAATACTTTACTTGAAAAATTTTGTCGCGGACAAGTGCTTAAGAAAAACACCGGGGATTTTTTGATGAAGGTTATGGAAGAAACGACCACAGGGGCTAATAAGATTAAAGGGTTGCTGCCTTTAGGAACTGTTGTTGCCCATAAGACCGGAAGTTCTGGGATGAATAAAGAAGGAATCACGGCTGCTTCAAATGATGCAGGAATTGTTACGCTGCGAAACGGAAAGAAAATGATCATCACGGTTTTTGTATCCATGTCAAAAGAGCGCGAAGAAGAAAATGACAGGATTATCGCTGAGTTGGCTAAGGCTGCCTGGGAAGAGGGACACTAATTTCAAATTGTTTAAAGGAATAGTTATCTTAATAGCGTCAAAATCCTGGAAAGGATTTTGAACCAAACCAAACACTAAACAAAAACACACAATGAAAAAACAGTTTCTCTTCCTTATTTTTTCTTTTTTTGCTTTAACGCTATATGCAGATGTTAAGCTCCCGAATGTATTGGGGAGCAATATGGTATTGCAACAACAATCCACAACAAAACTATGGGGGTGGGCTTTCCCGGGTGAAAAAATAAAAATTACCGCATCATGGGACAATAAAACAATTGAAACAACAGCCGATGGAAATGCAAAATGGCAAATTGATCTTCAGACACCTAAGTTTGGTGGCCCTTATCAAATTGTTGTACAAGGAAACAATAAAATTGTACTGGAAAATATCATGATCGGAGAAGTATGGGTATGTAGTGGTCAGTCCAATATGGAGTGGAATTATCACCTTGGTGTGCCAGGTATTAAAGATGAACTGGCACAAGCCGGTAAACTTAATATCAGATTTTTCAGTATGCCTAAAACGACTTCAAAAACTCCGCAGGATAATGTTGAAGGTAGCTGGACTGTTTGCGATAGCAATTCACTAAAGGCATTTAGTGCTGTAGGTTATTATTTTGGGAAACAATTGAGCCAGGATTTGAATGTACCTATAGGATTGATCAGTAGTAACTGGGGTGGTACACCTGCCGAAGTTTGGACTCCTGCCGATTTAGTAGAAAATAATCCAACCCTAAAGGAAGCAGCAACAAAAAAGGCTCCTGTAGCATGGTGGCCTGTAACCCCTGGTTATACTTACAATGCAATGATTGCGCCTATTGTTAATTTCAACATTGCAGGAGCGATTTGGTATCAGGGTGAAAGTAATACATTGACTTCTTCAAGCTATGCTGAATTAATGAATACAATGATAGGTAGCTGGCGTAAGGCATGGAATAAAAATTTGCCATTTTACTATGTGCAGATCGCTCCGTTTAAATACGACCGGTATAATATAGGAGCCTTAGTGAGAGAGGCACAAACCAAAAACCTTTCGACGGAAAATACAGGAATGGTAGTGATTTCTGATTTGGTTAGTGATACGTTGAACATTCACCCGGTAAATAAGAAAGATGTAGGTTTACGTCTTGCCAATTGGGCACTTGCTGAAACGTATGGTACGAAGAAAGGAGCCTATAAGAGCCCGATCTTTAAATCGTTTACGGTAAATGGAAGTAATGGCCTGATTGATTTTGACAATGCTGAAATGGGCTTAATGTTGAAAGGCGAAAAAGCAAAAGAGATCTTTGTAGCTGGTGCAGATCAAGTATTTTATCCGGCAATGGTAAAAATAAAAGGCAATACAATCGTTGTTTCAAGTAAACAGGTAAAAAAGCCAGAAGCTATTCGTTACCAATTTAGCAATGCTGGTATAGGCAATATTTTTAGTAAAGCAGGTTTACCGGTTGCTCCATTCAGAACTGATAACTGGGAGGTGAATACCGGTAGTTTAAAATAGGAAGCTTAGTTGGCTTTAATGGCTTTCACAAAAAGCTTTGAAATAATTTCATAACCCTTATCTGAAGGATGCAACCCATCAAATGTGAGGTTCATTGCATCAAGAGGATAAGGGTGTTCATCTTTTTCCGGATCGAAAGGTATATCAATAAAAGATGGGTACCTGAAGTTTTTATAGCTTCCGGTTTCAGGGTCTTTTAAACGCTTGTATTTTACAAGATGCTTTAAGCCTAGTTGCTTGTCATTAAACAAGTCTACAACTTTAAACTTTTCATATTTGCCGATTTCATTTACGGCATTGGCAAACTGGGCTAGTGACTGACCATTTTTTTGTTTGTAAGAACCCCAGGCATTATTTTTCATATTGCTGAGGTATACAAAATCTACACGTTGCATTGGTGTGACCAGTATAATTTTAGCTTGTGGATTTAATGCATGTAGTTTATTAACAATGATGCGATATGAACCATAAAATGTACCGTTGCCATTGTTTTTATGATAATCGTCCATCGTACCCAAAGGTCTGCTGCTCCACCAGTCGTTGGTACCTAAAAACACAGAATAAATATCTGATTTTTGTAAATCAAGGCCCTCTATTTTTTCGGCAATGCCAGCAGCGGTCCAGCCATTATGCCCCTGGTTAATGTATTTTATGTAAGGAAGCTTCGCAGTTACCATGCTCATGTATCCTTTGCTGATTCTGTTGCCCGCCTCTTCTGGATGTTCGTTCATAAAGGTAATAGAATCGCCTATGGCAGTCCATACCAGTTCTTTGCTGCTAAATGAAGTAACAAGTAAAAATAGAGGAAGAAGAAATAAAAGTCTTTTCATCTTATGGTGTTTTGGTTTATTTTTTAATTGGCTTTATAGGTTGAAATTAGCATTTTTTAAACAATAAAAAATTTGAAGGCTTTTTATATCTCAAAAATAAGCTGTATCCTTACCGTTCAGATCATCAATCAATATTTGAGATAATATGTCTACGGCGGTTCTTGATTTTAAACAGTTGTATCTTGATTATTATGCTGCCCTTTGCTACTTCGCATTTAAGATTGTCGGAGATCAGGAGGAGGCAAAAGATCTTGTGGAAGATGTTTTCTTGAAGGTACTTCACAATAAGTCGACAATATTGGAGGTAGAGAACATTCGTGCCTATCTTTATACAGCGGTTAAAAATTCTTGCCTAAGTCATCTGAAAGTATCAACAAGGGTTAAAGAACGCCAATGGCATTACAATTCCAATTTACCTCTGGAAGAACAGGGCTGCGTAAATGAACTGATTCAAGCTGAGGTATTACGCGATATAATGAAGGTGATAGATAAATTACCTGGTCATGCAGGGAAGATTATTAAAATGAGCTATTTTGAATCTTTGAAAAACGATGAAATTGCTGCACATCTTGGAATTTCTGTGCAAACAGTAAAAAACTTAAAATCGAAAGGACTGGATACTTTAAGACATTTGCTTAAACCTGATATTTTTGCAATGTTCTTATTCATTTATGGCCTGAAGAATGGCTAGGGATAAAATCATATTTTTATCGGTACTTTTCTAGATTGTTGTAGTTTAGTTATTGAATCAACAAACCACAATAAAAATTATGATAAGATCATTAAAAACGATTGCCCTGCTACTCATTTGTTATAGTGCTTCTGCTCAACAGGTATTGTCACTTTATCCGGAGAGTATTCCCAATTGCAAGGTTAGTTTGAAGGATGCTGACAAACCAACACTTACTGTTTATTTACCTCCGGCCGACAAAGCTACAGGGACAGCGGTAATCATTTTTCCTGGTGGGGGCTATGGTACCATCGTTACACATACTGAAGGCACACCAATAGCAGAGGCTTTTCTAAAACAAGGGATTGCCGCAATCGTGGTAAAATACCGTTTGCCCGATGCTGACAAAATGAGGGATAAAAGTATGGGACCTTTGATGGATGCACAACAGGCGATGAAAATGGTAAGATCAAAAGCATCAACCTGGAATATTGATCCTGCAAAAATCGGAATCATAGGTTTCAGTGCAGGAGGACATCTGGCCAGTAGTTTAGGTACACATTTTAAAACGAGTTACATTTCCAATAAAGAAGGGGTTAATCTTCGTCCGGATTATATGGTTCTTGTTTATCCTGTAATCAGTATGAAAGCAGGTCTTACGCATTCTGGATCAAAGACAAATTTGCTTGGAACAGCACCTACGCCAGAAAAATTACAGCTATTTTCAAATGAAGAGCAGGTAACCAAAGATACGCCGCCTACTTATTTAACACATTCGGGCGATGACAGTGTGGTAAAGGTTGATAATAGTATAGCATTTTATAAGGCATTGCAAAAAAAAGGTGTGGATGCGGAGCTGCATTTGTTTCCAAAAGGGGACCATGGTTTCGTCTTGCAGCTTCCGGTAGATGACTGGATGCAGCCCATATTTCGCTTTATTAAAAGTCAGGGTTTTTAATGGTTTATATGGTAATGAAAAATATTTTATATTTTATCGGTACTTTTTCAACGTCGTGTAGTTTAAGTATTAAATCAGATATACAAAACTGGAATGAAGCAGGATTACGATAAGATCATTACATTAATTGGTGATTATAATTCAGGGGAAATTGATGAAGCCGGCAGGAAAGAACTGGAAGCCTGGATTGCCCTTGATCAGAATAATCAATTGGTTTTTGACCGGCTTACTTCTAATGACCAGCTTAGGGATGAACTGGAAATTATGCATGGCTTTAATGCGGAAGATAATTTTTCTGAATTTGAACGTGCGCATATGCTACCTGTAAAAAGGCTTTGGGTAAGGATCGCTGTTGCCGCCTCTATTGTTATTGCTTGTACTATTGGTGGCTATCACTATTTCTTTTCGGAAAAGACAAGTATGCAAACTGAGTTTACAATAGCTAATGATATTGTTCCGGGTAAAAATGCGGCAACTTTAACACTGGCAAATGGTAAAAAGATAGCATTGGCAGATGCCCATAATGGAGAACTCGCTAAAGAGGCAGGAGTCGTAATCACAAAGACCAGCGACGGTCAGCTTATTTACGAAATCAAAGACAAGGGTGATTTAGCCGGATCTAAAAATAATACACTGTCAACTGCCCGGGGAGAAACTTATCGCGTTCGTTTACCTGATGGAAGTCTGGTTTGGATAAATGCCGCGACAACTTTAAGTTATCCTGCATCTTTTGCTAGCTTGAAAAAACGAACAGTGGAATTGAATGGAGAGGCTTACTTTGAGGTTTCTAAAGATAAGGCACGTCCCTTCATCGTGAAAACAGCTAAACAGCAGCTTGTTGTGCTTGGAACACATTTCAATATCAATAGTTACACCGATGAAGAGCAGACAGTAACGACGTTGCTGGAAGGTTCGGTAAAAATAAATGAAGGAACTTTGCTGAAACCTGGTGAACAGGCGCAGTTATCCGATAATGGGAACATTAACGTACGCCCTGCCAATATAGAGGAAGCATTAGGCTGGAAGAATGGTTTTTTTCTGTTTGATGATGATGATTTACCAACTGTAATGCGACAAATCTCGAGATGGTATAACATCAATGTGAAATATGAAGGAGAAATTCCTAAAGCAAGTTTTGATGGTAAAGTTTACAGAAATCTTAATCTCTCAAAAGCCCTTGAAGTATTGAAGTATGCCAATGTCAAATTCAGAATTGAAGGGAAAACCATCATCATTATGCCTTAAAGGCAGTTGTAATAATTGAATAAACAAAACCATAAAATAACCAAATAGACCAGAATATGAAGAAAAGCTTACGAAGCAGGGCTTAGTGCCCTATTGGTGACCGGTGAAAAACCGCAGAAGTGTTGGCGCACCTCTGCGGAAATAGCTTGGGTCAACCCTTCCCGGAAAGCCGGGATAAAATCTATATGAACCGATTTACGAATTAGCCCAAACCAATCAAAAGTATGAAAATAAATGCTTTTAACCTAGGCGTGCCCAAACTATGGCTGCCACCCAAATTATTATTGATTATGAAGTTGACCGTTTTCATTATGATCATATCATTGGCACACGTATTTGCCCGTTCCTTCGGTCAGAATGTAAATCTGGAACAAAAAAATGTATCACTTAAATCTGTGTTGAATTCAATAGAGGCACAAACAGGATATGTTTTTTTGAGCCGGGATTATGATCTGAATAAACCAAAAATAAGTGTTACGCTTAAAAATGCAAATATTGAAGAAGCCGTTAAAACGGTATTTAAAGGCCTTCCGATTAATTACAAAATTGTAGACAACAATATTATTCTGTCTAAAAAAACGCCAACGTTTCTGGAGAAAGTAAGTAGCTATCTGGCGACAATAGAAATTACAGGAAAAGTGGTGGATGAACAAGGAATCCCACTTCCTGGTGCTTCTGTAACTGTAAAAGGAGGTAGCGCAACGGCAAGTACCGATAAAGATGGTCGTTATAGTATTAAATTGCCAGAAGGAAATGTGGTGTTAATTTATTCTTACATCGGATTTGTTAGTCAGGAAATTACAGTAGGAGAAGGAGATAAGGTGCTGAATGTAACGCTTAAGGCAAGTGACCAGTCTTTAGATGAGTTGGTTATCCTTGGCTTCGGACAAACACAAAAGAAGATTGCGCAAACGGGATCTTCAGTCTCAATTGGCCTGAAGGAATTGAAACAAAGCCCTACAGCTAATATTACCAATGCGTTGGCAGGAAGGTTACCGGGATTAACGGCTATACAGATTAGTGGAGAACCGGGGAATGATAAATCGCAATTGCTGATCAGAGGGCGGGCCACAGTGAACGGTCAGGAACCATTGATTACTATTGATGGGGTAAAGAAAGACTACAGGGCTATCGCTTTGCTCGATGTCAATGAAATTGAGAATATTACCATACTTAAGGATGCTTCAGCAACCGCATTATATGGTGTGAAAGGTGCAAATGGTGTAATCATTGTAACCACCCGTAGAGGTAAGCAAGGTAAGCCAACAGTTTCAGCTAGTGTTCAGCGTGCGGTACAAACGTCTATCCGTTTGCCGGAGTATGTGGATTCTTATAACTATGCTGTTCTGGCCAATGAAGCATTTCTAAATGATAATCCCACTGGGATGGTTCCCTATAATGCTGAGGCACTGGAAGCCTATCGTACAGGGTCTGATCCTTATAAATATCCCAATGTCGATTGGTTTGATGAGATGATGAAACCTGCAATGCAGACACAAGCCAATTTTAATATTGGTGGTGGTGGACAACAGTCCCGTTACTTCGTAAACGTTGGTTATACAGATCAGGGGGGAATATATAAAACGGAAAAAGATCCTAAGTATGATCCCACTTCCAGTTTTAAACGCTATAATTTCCGTTCCAATGTCGATATCGATTTTGATGATAATTTTTCTATGTCCTTAAATCTATTTGGTGCGATAGAAAACAAAAGAGACCCTAATATTTCTGTTGCGGATCTTTTCTGGACTTTAAATCAGATACCACCAAATGCTTTTCCGGTAAAATTTCCTACCGGAAGTTATGGGGAAAAGGGGTTCATCAATCCAGCCCGATTTTTAAACCAGTCTGGTTTTCGTGAATCATTCAATTCCTCTTTATCAGGAATGCTGTCTTTAACAAGGAAACTGAATTTCATTACCCCTGGATTAACACTTAAAGGAAATTATTCTTTTGATGGTTATTTTCAAAATGATTTTAGAAGGTCTAAATCAGTGATGACTGCTGATTATAAGGGAACCGGAGATTATAATGATCCTGCCAGTTATACCTATAAAGGTGTTGATGCGCCGCTTTCTGCCCCTACTTCAGCTTTCAACCAAAAAAGAGACGTGTGGATGGATGTGTCATTAAATTATACTAAACAGTATAAGGATCATGGTTTTACAGGTTTATTGCTTGTAAATCGTGCACAGGAAGTAAGGGGTAATGAAGTCCCTTATGTTACGCAGGGTATTGTAACCAGGTTGACTTATAATTACAAAACCAAATATTTTGCGGAGTTTAATGCAGGATACAATGGGACAGACAATTTCTCTGAAGAAAAGAGATACGGTTTTTTCCCGGCAGTTTCTGCTGGCTGGGTGCTTTCTGAAGAATCCTTCTTAAAAGGAAATTCCGTTATAGATTTCTTAAAACTAAGAGGTTCTTATGGATTGACCGGAAATGACCTGATACCTGGAAGAAGATGGTTGTTTAGTTCTGAATATATCCGAAGTGCAGGTAATGGCTATTTGTATGGAGATCAGCTTGTAGGGATAGAAGGTATTTATGAGGGAGCAATGGCAAACCCGGCTGTAACCTGGGAAACAGCACGTAAGGGAAACATTGGCTTTGAAATCAAATTACTGAAGGATCTTTTCTCTGTAACGGCTGATTTCTTTACGGAAAAACGTAACAATATTTTGATTACCCGTAAATCCCTTCCTACAATGTTGGGGATGAGTGAAAATAATCTGCCTCCTGCTAATATGGGGAAAGTAAACAATAAAGGATTCGAAGTAGAACTTGCTCACCGTAACAGCTTCAATAATGGTGGGTACTTTTTGAGTGGGAATTTTGCCCTGGCTAAAAACAAAATCATCTTTATGGATGAGGAAAACAAGCCATATGATTATCAATACCAAACAGGACATCCTTTGGGTCAAATTTTTCTGTTAGAAGCAGAAAGGTTTTTTAGAGATGAAATCGACATTCGTCTTAGTCCTGCACAATATGGCCGCCTGATTCCGGGGGATGTAAAGTATAAAGATTTGAATGGTGACGGGATTATTACTGATGATGATATGGGACCAATGGGTAGAAGTAATATTCCTGAAATTACTTTTGGTTTGTCTGGCGGAGTGAACTGGAAGAATTTTGACATTAGTTTCCTTTTTCAAGGTGCTGCAAACAGTAGCAGGACTCTCGTGGGGGGAATGTCGTGGGAATTTTATGAAGGGGGAAAAGCGAGGACCCAGCATCTGAACAGATGGACACCTGAAACAGCCAATACGGCAACCTGGCCTGCACTCCATTATGGCGGTAATAGTAACAACCACCGGATGTCTTCACTTTACCTGGAAGACAACAGTTATATACGTTTAAAAAATTTAGAAATAGGTTATACTTTTAAAAATATCAGGCTGACAAAAAATGCCGGTTTATCTAGTTTTCGGATTTACGGGAATGGGATGAATTTATATACCTGGACGAAAGCCCAACCTATGTTTGATCCGGAATACTGGCAGCCAAATACCATTGGTAATGTTTACCCTGCCCAACGGATAATCAACTTTGGTGCTTCTCTTAGTTTCTAACCCTAAAACTTATTTTCACATGAAATTTAAATTAATAATGATTTGCATTCTGGGGATATTGACATTTTCCGGATGTAAAAAATTTGATGAATACCTGGATAAAGCTGAGACTGGGGGCTTGTCGGAACAAGAAGTTTTCGGAGACTACGTGCAGACAGAAAAATATCTGGCCAATGTATACAGTCACCTGCCGAATGAATGGATGCCTGCAAATAGTTTTACCTATGCTGCGGCATCTGATGAAGCGAAATGTCCGGTTATCTATTTTAATGGTCCTCAGGTGTTTACCAGGGGGTTGATCAGTCCAAATCACAACCCTATTGATGTGTGGGCATCACTTTACGCTGCTATTCGTAAAGTTAACCGCTTTATAGAAAAAATAGATGCCGTTCCGGCAAAAAATACTACACAGATTGCTGGAAAAAGCCGTATGAAAGGCGAAGCTTATTTTTTAAGGGCCTTCTTTTACGCCGAATTACATAAGCGTTATGGCAGGGTACCTGTGATAGATCGGGTTTTGCAAGTCAGCGATGACCTGAATATTCCTAGAAATACTGAAGAAGAGTTGGTGCGCTTTATTGTGGACGATTGTAATGAAGCGGCCGCTAATTTACTTCCTGTAAATACTGCTGCAAATATTGGTAGGGCAACTAAAGGAGCCGCTTTAATGTTAAAATCCAGGGTTTTACTCTATTCTGCCAGCTTATTACACAATCCAGGTTCGGATGTTCAGAAATGGCAACGAGCCGCTGACGCTGCTGAGGATGTGATGAAACTTAATTTGTATCAGGTTGATGGCGATTATAAGCAATTGTTTCATAAAAGAACTGCTGCTAATATCATATTTCAATCTACATTTAATAATACCAGCTGGGTTCAACAAATGTTTGTACCTAGTCAGGGTGGTTTGGGCTGGATTCAACCCTTGCAGAATTTGGTTGATGATTATGAAATGACCAATGGTTTAAAGCCTGATGAGGCAGGATCAGGTTATGATGCTAATCATCCTTATGCCAATCGTGATCCCAGGCTTGCCGCTTCGATTATTCACAATGGCAGCATTTGGAGAGAGAATGTGATCGAAACTTTTGTAGATGGAGTAGATGGACTGACTTCTGCTGAAGGTGCAAAAACTCAAACTGGTTATTACTTGCGTAAGCTGTTGGATGAAAATGGAAGTATGACTCCCGATAACAGACCGGGTGATCATTTCTGGGTTTTTATGCGTTACGAGGAAACACTGTTGAATTTCGCTGAAGCTAAGAATGAGGCTTTGTCGAGCCCGGATAAAAGTGTTTATGATGCTGTAAATGCTGTACGTACAAGGGCTGGCATAAATATGCCAGCATTGCCGGCAGGTCTTAACAAAGTACAGATGAGAGAAAGAATCAGAAGAGAGAAAAGAGTTGAACTGGCTTTTGAAGGCTTCCGTTTTTGGGACATCAGGAGGTGGCGTATTGGCAAAAGTGTAATGCGTGACGCAAGAGGTATGCGTGTAGTGAAGCAAGGCGGAGGAGATTTTTCTTATACACCATTCCTTGTAGAGTCAAGAATTTATGAGGATGCTTTTGACCTTTATCCAATCCCGCAATCAGAGCGTAACAGAAATACGGCACTTGATCAAAATAATGATTACCACTAATGTTAAAGATATTCAATATGAAAAGATATAAAGCAATGAAAGCTATTTTTTATGGCGTTGTGCTGCTCCTTCAATTGGGATTGGTCTCCTGTAAAGAACAGTTTTTTCAGCAAACTGATGATAGTTACATGCACAACAGTAATGCTCCTTTTGTGATTAGTAAGTTTTCACCTATGGAAGGTAGTGAAGCTACTGAAGTAATGATTTATGGCGATAATTACAGTAGTAAATTAGCTGATATCAGCGTGAAAATTAATGGAAAGCCAGTAACTATTTTAGGGGCTAATGGAAAACGAATGATCGTTAAGATTCCTGCTGGTCTGGGTACCGGCAATATCGAAATTACCATTGCGGGAAAGACGGTAACGAGTGCAGAACCATTTGTGTATACCTTAAAAAGAACTGTGAGCACATTGGCGGGGGCTGGTGCTGCCGGTTTTGCCGACGGGCCTGCTGATGTTGCTAAATTTGATTTTAAGAGTAATGCCGGGATGGATATAGACTCCAAGGGAAATTTATATGTGGCAGATATTTTTAACAATTGCATCCGCAAAATTACCCCTACAGGAGTGGTGAGCACTTTTATAGGTAAACCTGGTGTGGAAGGGTATGTAAATGGAAATAAAGATGTAGCGTTGTTTAATCACCCCATGGATGTAGCAGTTGATAAAGATGATAATCTTTATGTTGCTGATGCATGGAATTGGGCTGTACGTAAGGTTACTCCTGATGGTGTGGTCAGTTCTATCCGCGGGCAGGCATTTGCCTTCCCTCAAGGACTTGCTATAAATAAAAATACAGGAGTAATTTATATTAGCAGTGCATTAGCTGCAAATTATCACGGCGGGAAAATTTATGAATTTTCTGCTTCGGGGGTATTAAGCGAGCGTGGTGTGGACGTACCAATTTTCTCGGGAGGAATGGCCGTTGACAGCAAGGGCAATCTGATCATTGCTGATAATGCGAGTTCGGTGATATATAGCGTAAATACCACGACATGGGTTCGTACCCCAATTGCCGGTACTGTTGGAGAAACAGGTTTGGTGGATGGTGTAGGTTCAATTGCTCGTTTTGATCATCCATGGGGAATCGCTGTAGATTCCAGGGATAACATATATGTAGCAGGCTGCGGACATAGATTTGAAACACCAAATATTTCGGCTTCAGCATCGAATATCAGGATGATCGAGGCAGGAACTAACAAGGTTTCCACCATTGCCGGAGGCGATACGCAAGGTTATACAAATGGCTTGGGAGGTGTTGCCAGGTTTACTGTGCCAACTGGGGTTGCTATCGGGGCTGATGGTGCCATCTATGTACTAGACAAAGGAAATCACCGCATTAGAAAAATCGTATCGGAATAAGTAGTTCATTTAATCTAATTAATTATGAATGCTGGATATTATATTAATAAGGGGCGCTTTGCGCTCCTTACACTAAGTTTTTTTGCTTTTATTTTTGCTGGCTGCCAGAAATTTATCACAGAGATGCCAGTCAAAGATATGGGGAGGGCTGATCAGCCTATGTTACTTAATGGCGTTGAAGATGGGATGCCCATAGGGATCTACATCGCTCCTCCATTTGAGTTTACGACAAACCTGCAATATGGTGCAATTAGTGAAGCGAATATCGATGTGATACAAGATATCGCCGGCTGGATTTCGCCGGTTGATAAACTGACGATGCTGGATATGGCAGATAGCCATGGTTTAAAAATGGTAGTTGCCGACAACAGGGTAAATGGTACTAATGCAGATATTACGGCTATGGTGAATACCTATGTTAACCATCCTGCATTGGCAGGTTATTACGTTAAGGATGAACCAACAGTTAGTGAACTCCAGGATGCGGCCAACCGTTATCAAAAGCTACTGACGCTTGATAATAACCATGATCCTCACGTGAATTTATTTCCCAGTTACGCTACAGGTGCTTTGGGGAGTATCAACTACGAGCTGGATTACGTTGAAAACTGGATTCAGAAAGTGGTGGCTGCAAACCTGAGATACCTGGCCATGGACAACTATCCTTTTCTACTCAATGGAACGTTTAGGGATGTCCCATATTTTCATGATCTGGATGTCATCAGGCGTGTTGGTTTAAAATATAACATCAAAACTTCCGGCTATCTCCAATCTATAGGCAATTCAACAGATCTGAGAAGACCGAATGCCAATGAATTGAGGTACAGTGCTTATTCACACCTTGCTTACGGGATAAAAAAGCCGGTTTGGTTTAGTTACTGGACACCAACAGGTGGAGTAGAAACCTTTACCAATGGAATTATAGACGCTGCGGGAAATAAGACCGACCTGTACATTCCTTTTAAAGCTTTAAACTTTGAAATGAAGCAGCTGGGTAAAACATTGATTAAACTGAATGCCAATGCTGTTTACCATACCGGAACAACAATTCCGACTGGTACTGTCAGACCTGCCGCAAATTTTATCTGGCAAGCCCAGAATGCCGCTCAGTCTATGATTATCACCCAATTTATAGATCCTGTTGCTGGCAAAGAGTACATCATGGTGGTCAATAAATCATTTACCGCAAGCAATACCTTCAGCTTTGTAACCGCAAATCAGGTTGCGAATGTTAAGGTTATCTCTAAAGTTACAGGTCTGGAAGAAGCGACGAATTTTACACTTGCCAGCCATTCGTTGTCAGATACTTTTCTGCCCGGTGAAGGTAAATTGTATGCCTTAGAGAAGGCTGCTTATATGGCTACTGTAAGTACTTTTGCCGGTTCTGGTGTCGCTGGTTTTATTAATGGTCAGGGAATTGCAGCTAAGTTTAACTTCGTAACCAATGCGGGTATTACTACCGATAATAATGGTAATGTATATGTCGCTGACATCAACAACCATTGCATCAGAAAGATAACCCCTGCTGGCTTGGTGAGTACATTCGCGGGTAATCCTGGTGTTGCCGGTAATACCAACGGTGTAGGTACAGCTGCTTTATTTGACCATCCTTCGGCCGTAGTTGCAGATGCGAATAACAATATTTATGTAGCTGATACCTGGAACTGGGCACTTCGTAAAATAACACCTGCAGGTACAGTAACAACTATACTTGGCTGGGTCATTCCATTTCCGCAAGGAATTACGATAGATAAAAACACTGGCAAATTTTATCTGGTAAGTGCTTTGCCTTCGGCGAGTAACAATAAACTTTATGAAGTTAGTCCCGGAGGGGTAATGACCACCAGGACACTGAGCGTACCCGTGATATCTGGAGGGATTGCGATGGATAGTCAGGGTAGCCTTGTTATTGCAGACAACGGTAGTTCGAACGTGTATAAGGTAAATACCAGTAATTGGGCTGTTACACAAATTGCGGGGCTGGCCGGCACAACGGGACAGACGGATGGAATTGGCCTGAATGCCAGGTTTGAACATCCCTGGGGGATTGCTGTCGACGCCAGCGATAATATTTATGTCGCAGGCTGTGGCCATTTATTTGATGCGCCGACCATAGCTGCGGATGCTTCAAATATAAGAAGGATTGAAGCTGGAACTAACAAAGTGACCACCATCGCTGGTGGTGCCGTACAAGGTTATTTAGACGGATCAGGAACGGTTGCAAAATTTACCGTGCCTACAGGAATTGCTATTGCTCCCGGTGGTACCATGTATGTTGTGGATAAAGCAAACCACCGCATCAGAAAAATGGTATCACCTTAAAATTAGAAGTTGTATCGTAAAAATATCAAATATCACACAAATGAACAGATCAATTAAAACACTTTTAATGTGTACCGGCATGCTTGTGCTTACAGGTATTTATAGCTGTAGCAAGGCTCAGACGGAGAAAAAAGCAACACCCGATCCGGTTAAACCGCCGGTAACTGAAATAAAAGAAGATATGATGATCGGGATTTACGTATCACCGGGAATTGGCTACATCACCGATCATCATTTTAAGAACATCAGGGAAGCAAATGTTGACCTTATACAGGATATCTCTTTAAGCTACTCACAAGCGAATAAACTGGCTATGCTAAACATGGCTGCGGCAAACCAACTAAAAATGTTTGTGGCCGATCAAAGGGTTGATGGTACAGATGCAGAAATGGCTGCGATGGTGAATGCGTACAAAAACCATACGGCGACAGCAGGATACTACATTAAAGATGAACCCAGGGTTCCTGATTTGCAGGATGCTGCCAACAGGTACAAAAAATTGATTAACCTGGATCCTGAAAAAGTACCTCATGTTAATCTTTTTCCAAGTTATGCTACTGGTGCCTTAGCAAATGTAGAGTATGAAACGGAATATGTAGAGAAGTGGATAGAGCTGGTTGGTGCCGTTAATCTGAAATACCTTTCATTTGACAATTATCCTTTCATGAAGGATGGAACTTTAAGGGAAGCTCCTTATTATAAAGACCTTGATATCATTAGAAGAATAGGATTAAAATACAAGATCAAGACTTCAGCTTACTTGCAGTCTATAGGCAGTTCTATAGGTTTGAGAAGGCCTAATGCCGATGAACTTAGGTACAGCGCTTTTACGAACCTTGCCTATGGTATTAAATTACCGGTATGGTTTACTTACTGGACACCAATAGGTTCAACTGAACAATTTACGGAAGCAATCGTAGATGCTCAGGGAAACAAGACTGATCTGTACGCCCCATTTACAGTGATTAACGCTGAAATGAAACAAATCGGGAAAACGTTGATGAAACTGGATGCTATAGCTGTTTACCATGCAGGTGTTAGCATTCCTTCGGGGACTAAAAGAACACCTTCAGGTTTTATATGGAAGGCGGAAAATGAAAATGACCCGATGTTGATTACTCATTTTGTTAATCCCGCAGATAGTAGAATTTATATCATGGTGGTGAATAAATCTTTAACGGAAAATAAGGTGTTTACATTTAATACAGATACTGCTGTTAAGAATGTTAAGGAGGTTTCTAAAACTGACGGGCTGGAAAAGATTATTGATTTCAAAACTGCCGATCATAAATTAACAGATAGCTTTTTACCAGGCGAGGGTAAACTGTATGCGCTATACAAATAACGATTCCTGCTTTCCATATAATCTGTTTAACTTATGAATACACCAAAGATATTATTCGTAGCTGTTTTTATTTTTATAAACAGTGCTATAAAAGCGCAGCTACAATCGCGACAATTTTCAATTATTCCGGAACCGGAGTTTGTAAAAGTAATGCCGGGAAATTTCAAGCTCAATAGTGCGACCATTATCTTATATGATGATCGGAATGCACAGCTGAAGTTTATTTCGGATCAGCTTTCTGAAAAATTAAAAGCTTACACAGGCAATAAGTTGCCAGTTAAAAAGTTAACTGCTGCCGGTGGCAAAAATCAAATTGTATTTAAGCTTTCGGATAAACTACCGGGACTTGGTGTTGAGGGGTACACCATGAACGTTAATTCCGGGAGTATTGTTATTACAGCAAAGCAGCCGCAGGGATGCTTCTATGGTATGCAAACTTTATTGCAGTTGTTGCCTTTAGATCCCAAAGAAGAGGCAAGTATTCCGGCTCTTCAGATTCAGGATCAGCCCCGTTTTAGCTGGAGAGGATCTATGCTCGATGTGTCAAGGCATTTTTATACCGTTGAACAAGTGAAGCAATACATAGATTTTCTGGCTGCTTATAAACTCAATACTTTCCACTGGCATCTAACGGATAACCAGGGCTGGCGGATTGAGATAAAGAAATATCCATTGTTGACATCAATAGGTGCATGGCGGAAAAGATCATTGATCGGACATTTTGAAGAACAGCCGGAGCGTTTTGATGCGACGCCTCACGGTGGGTTTTATACGCAGGAAGAGATTAAGGATATTGTTGCTTATGCACAACGAAAATATGTTACGGTTGTTCCTGAAATAGACCTTCCGGGGCATTGTACTTCGGCGCTTGCAGGCTATCCGGAATTGGGTTGTGGTGAAAACCCGGGGCCTTTTGAGGTAAAGGACAAGTGGGGCGTATTTGACGATGTGTACTGTGCCGGAAAAGAAAACACTTTTAAATTTCTGGAAGATGTGTTTACGGAAGTGGCTACGCTTTTCCCCGGAAAGGTGATCCATATTGGTGGCGATGAATGCCGCAAAACGAACTGGAAAAGTTGTACATATTGTCAGGCACGTATGAAAAAGGAGGGACTGAAAGATGAACATGAACTGCAGGGTTATTTTGTCAACCGCATTGCTCAGGTACTTAAAGCTAAAAATAAACGGATAATTGGCTGGGATGAGATTCTGGAAGGGGACCAGCTTAGGCCAGATGCACTTGTCATGTCATGGAGAGGTACAACAGGCGGGGTTACAGCAGCTAAAAAACATCACGATGTGGTGATGACTCCGACTACTTATCTGTACCTGGATTATTACCAGGGGGCACCTTACCTGGAACCGCTTACTATTGATGGCTTTAATACCCTGGAACGTGTTTATAATTATGAGCCTATTCCTTCAGCATTAAACGCTGAAGAAGTAAAATATATAAAGGGTGTTCAGGGTAACATCTGGACAGAGTTTATCCCGGATTTTAACCATTTGCAATACATGGCATTTCCACGTTTGTCAGCCCTGGCCGAGGTGGCCTGGTCTGCTCCGGAAAAAAAGAACTGGGAAAAGTTTAAATTAAAAATGGAAACGGAGTACAACCGTTACGAGGCACAGGGAATAAACTATTCAAAAAGTGCCTATCAGGTAAGTTTTGAAATGGTTGATGGAGCAAGGACACAAAAGGCACAGATGGTATTGAAAACACAGAGTTATAATCCTGATATTTATTATACATTGGATGGAACAGAGCCTAGCCAAAATGCTAACAAATATGTCGGTCCGTTTAATGTAAACCCTAATGTGAAAATTAAAGCTGCAACCTTTAAAAACGGTATAAAGATGGGGCAGACTACTGATTACGAGGTGACAAAGCAGGACAGGTAAGGATGCACATTAAAAATATTATGAATACTTTTAAATAGTAACGCTGGTAATGGCGTGCTACCACAACTGAAACCAAATATAACCAATGACAATCCACAAATACTTAATCGTAGCTGTTTTTTTATTATTTACAGTAAACGTATATGCGATTACTGAACCGATAAATTTAAGCTGCAATCAGAAAAATAGTCCGCTTGGCGTAGAAACAACCAAGCCGGAATTCAGTTGGAACATCAGTTCTGACCAACAGTCATTTGTACAAAGTGCCTGGCAGGTGCAGGTTTTTAGTAGCCTTAATTACGCGAAGTTAGGTAAGGCCGATCTTTGGGATTCACAAAAAATGAATGCTGACGCTGTCATGTCAACAGTTTACGGAGGAAAGGGACTTTCCTCAGGCAAACGTTACTATTGGCGGGTTAGAGTTTGGTCGTCATACGGAAAAGCTTCTGAATGGAGTAGGCCGGCTGTGTTTTCTACGGGTATTTTGCAAGTTAAAGAATGGAATAAAAGTAGATGGATTGCTTATGAGGTGTTGGAAGATTCCATGAAAGTTGTTCCTGGTTTACATGGTGATGGTGGTTCATTGGGAAAAAAAGCTGTACAGCGTGCCATTGTTCCTTATTTTAGAAAAGCTTTTGATATCAAAAAACCGATAGCCGAGGCTTATGTATTTGTTTCAGGGCTGGGACATTATGAGTTGCAGTTGAACGGAAAGAAAGTAGGTGATGATTTTCTGGCACCTGGATGGACCAATTATTCAAAAACAAATCTTTATAGTACTTATGATGTAACGGCTTCATTGGTTACTGGTAAAAATGCATTGGGAGCCATTGTTGGTCCTGGTTTTATGTATATAAACCGCGAGCGTTATCGCAAAATGGCAAGGGCTGAAGCCTTTCCTATGCTAAGATTAAAATTGATGATCCGCTATAAAGACGGTACTACTGCGGAAATAGTTACGGATGACAGCTGGAAAACAAGTCCTTCACCAATTGTGTATAGCAGCATTTATGGTGGTGAACATTATGATGCCCGTCAGGAACAAACTGGTTGGGATAAAGCTGGATTTAATGATGAAGGCTGGAAAAAAGTCATTTTGCTTAATGGACCGGGGGGAAAAATGAAAGCAGAGTCCAGCTATCCTTTAAAGGTAAAGCAGGTTTTCGAGCAGAAAACAGTCAGAAAAATAACGGATAGTAGCTATTTATACGATTTTGGCCAGAATGCATCTGGAATTGTTCGTTTAAAAGTTAAAGGGAAGAAAGGAGATCGGATACGCATTATTCCTGCAGAAATTTTAGATGATCAGGGAATGGTAGATCAACGAGCTTCAGGCAGTCCTTATTATTTTGATTATACACTTAAAGGTGATGCTGAAGAAATCTGGGAACCTCGTTTTAGTTATTACGGATTTAGATATGCTTTGGTAGAAGGTGATGTTTCAGCTGTACAAACACTCCAATTGTTGCACACGCGCAACAGTGTGCCTGAGATCGGTACATTTAGCTGTTCGAATACCTTGTTTAATCAAACTTTTAAACTGATTGACTGGGCGATGAAGAGTAACATGAGTCATGTAAGTACAGATTGTCCCCATAGGGAGAAATTGGGTTGGTTGGAGCAAACGCATCTTGTCGGGGGATCATTGAAGTATAATTACGACATCCAGCTCTTCTATAATAAAATTATAGATGATATGATGGAATCGCAGCTTTCTTCTGGTTTGGTACCTGACATTGTTCCTGAATATGTTGTATTTGACGATGGTTTCAGGGATTCACCGGAATGGGGAAGTGCTGCTGTTATTATACCCTGGTATTTGTATCAATGGTATGGTGACAAAAAGTCAATTGAAAAGGCTTATCCTATGATGAAACGTTATATCAGTTACCTGGAAAGTAAGGCGGATGCACATATTCTGTCGCATGGTCTGGGTGATTGGTTTGATCTTGGTCCTAAAAGTCCGGGAGAATCACAGCTTACCCCTAAGGCTTTAACGGCTACTGCTACTTTTTACTACGACGCAGTTTTGTTGGAGAAAGCCGCAGAAGTTCTTGGGAAAACGGAGGAAGCAAAAGGTTATCAGAAACTGGCCCGTCAGATCAAAGCAGCGTTCAATAAAAAGTTTTTCGAGCCTGAGACTGGGATTTATTCAACAGGAAGTCAGACTGCTTATGCTATGGCGATTTACATGGGATTGGTAGATGAGCCGTTTAAGGAAAAGGTTTTCGCTAATCTGAAGCAATCTATACAGGCTAGCGGTTATGCACTTACGGCCGGCGACATTGGCTATAGATACCTGATCAGGGTATTGGAAGACGGAGGTGCATCACAATTGTTGTATCAAATGAATAACAGGGATGATGTACCGGGTTATGGTTATCAGATTCGTAACGGAGCAACGGCTTTAACAGAATCCTGGCCAGCCTTAAAGAATGTTTCCAATAACCATATGATGCTTGGACACCTGATGGAATGGTTTTACAGTGGACTGGCCGGAATAAAACAGCAGGCAGATGATAAGGGGTTCAGTAAAATTTTAATTGAACCTCAATTTGTGGAAGGGATCGATTGGGTTAAAGCAAGTTATAAAGCCATTACTGGTGATATAGTGGTTGACTGGAAAAAGGAGCAGGCTAAATTTGCATTGCAGATTAAGATACCTGCAAATACAGAAGCATTAGTTGTTTTACCAGTTAATGATGCAAATCTCCTGACTTTAGATCAAAAAACGCTAAGTCAGCATAAAGCTGTTAAAAGACAGTATCTGGAAAATGGTAAACAGAAAATTGTATTGGGTTCCGGGTCATATATATTGAATTGGGTGAATAATTAATGATGATGAAGAAAAATCTGATTATACTGTTAGTATTGTTTATTTCGGGCGTACAATTTACGTTTTCGAACGTCGTGGTAAGTAGTCTGCAGCCAGAAAATTTACGTTGTGAGTATTTGGAAAATCCTATAGGATTAGATGAACTGAGCCCACGTTTTAACTGGACTCATAAAGCTACAAACGCAGCTGCATTCGGACAAAAACAAACTGCCTATCGGATTATTGTGGCGTCTGACGTACAGATACTTCATCAAAACAGGGGAGATGAATGGGATTCTGGTTGGGTGAACTCTGACCAGATGCAGCAAATTGAATATAAAGGTAAGACGCTTCGATCCGACCGTTATTACTATTGGAAAGTAGTAGTAAAAGACGAAAAGGGAGGGATTTCAGCCTGGAGTAAAGTGGCATTTTGGACAACGGGTTTACTTCAGCAGCATGATTGGAAAGCCAAATGGATTGGAACAAATGAATTGTTTGACCCTTCACAAAAGGATTGTAATATCTCTGATCCCTGGCTGCGGAAAACTTTTAGCTTATCACAAAAGCCAGGAAAGGCCATGCTGTTTCTTGCTTCGGTAGGTTACCATGAACTGTATGTGAATGGAAAGAAGATTGGTGACGATGTATTGTCGCCGGCAGTAACGGATCATACCAAACGTGCACGTTATGTTGCTTATGACATCGCGACTGCGCTAAAGCCCGGGAAAAATGTAATCGCCATTTGGCTGGGGACCTCCTGGTCAATTTTTGGTCCTTACGTAACTACAGGCAGACCTAATACACCTATTGTAATTGCGCAAACAGCTATTTACCATACAAAAACACCTGTTTCAGGTACCAAACCCTCACTAATTGTACAGACTGATGAAAGCTGGAAAACACATGCAAGTCCGAATAAATTATTGGGAACCTGGGATTTTGCGAAGATGGGAGGTGAGTTGTGGGATGCTAATAAGGAAATTGCGGACTGGAATGGCATCACTTGCAATGAAACTAAATGGAATAAGGCAATCGTTTATCAGCCTAACCTGATTTTATCTGCGCATACTGTTGAGCCAAATCGTCTGTTTGAAGAAATTAAAGCTGTTGGCATCGAGACCAGGCCGGATGGTTCGTACCGGGTGGATATGGGTGTTAATTTCGCCGGATGGACGGAGGTTGATCTGAAGGGGAGTAAAGGCGATAAAATAGCGTTTGAATATTCGGAAAGGGAACAGATGGATCAGACTTTTAACCTGCATAGTGCCTACATTATTGGGGCAGCCGGTAAGGGAACTTTTCGTAACCGCTTTAACTATAGTTCTGGTAGATGGATTACCATCCGGGGCTTAAAGTATAAGCCGCAATTAAGTGATATCAGGGGTTGGATGGTGAGAACAAATTTTCAGACGGCCACTAATTTTGAATGTTCTGATACTTTGCAGAACTGGATATACGATAAGGTAAAATGGACTTTTGAAAACCTTTCTATCGGTGGTTTTGTAGTGGATTGTCCGCAACGCGAAAGATTGGGTTATGGAGGTGATGCACATGCGACCTGTGAGACCGGAATGTATAATTATAAGCTGGGCGCATTTTATACCAAATGGATGCAGGATTGGCGGGATGTACAGGGTACGGAGTCTATTGTAGGTAACATGTATGATCCTAAGTTTGCCCGGAAAGAAGTGATGAGCGGAAGGTTATTAAACAACGGTACTTTGCCACATACAGCACCTACCTATTCTGGTGGAGGTGGTCCCGCCTGGGGAGGTATAGTTGTATCTTTACCTTGGTTTGTTTATCAGCATGAGGGAGATAAACGTATATTGGAAAAGAATTTTGAGCTGATTAAAGGTTGGCTTTCCTTCCTGGATTCACATACCACGAATGATATCTTACAGCGTTTTGGTGGCGATTGGGATTTTCTGGGAGATTGGTTATGGCCTAATGCAACTGCACAGGGTATGAACAACAATAAGGAGGAAACTTTATGTTTAAACAATAGTTACAGGGTATTTAATTTACGTACAGCGGCAAAAATAGCCAGGGTAATCGGAAAAGATACGGAGGCTGAACGCTGGGAACAGCAGGCGGAGCGCTGCAGGGCTGCTATTCATGCGAGGTTTTATCGCGCCGCTGATTATAGCTATGCAGATAGCTCCATGGCCAACCTGGCGGCGGCATTATTGGCAGAGATACCGCCGGCAGATTTAAGGGCAGATGTCATGAAACGATTGGAAAAGGATATTCTGGTTTTGCATAAAGGACACATCAATGTAGGAATTACCGGAGGAGCGATGTTGTTTAAATTGTTGCGGCAAGAAGGAAGAGACGATTTGATTTACTCGATGACTTCGCAAAAAGAATATCCGGGATGGGGTTATATGAAAGCTAATGGCGCCACTACCATCTGGGAAATGTGGGAAAAAGATCTTCCGGGGCACTCTCTGCTGCACAGTTCGTACCTTTATCCGGGCGCATGGTATGTTGAGGGGGTGGCTGGTATACAAAGGGATTCTGAAGCTCCGGGTTTTCAGAAGTTTTTAGTTCGTTTACCAGCGTTGAAAGCTACTTCTTTGACATGGGCGAAAGCTTCTTTTGATGCGCCAGCAGGTTTAATTCACACTTATTGGGAACGAAAAGGTGAAGATTTGAGATTGGAAGTAACCGTTCCGCCAAATTGTACCGCAACGATACAGGTAGCTGAAGCAGATTTTAAAAATAAAATCAAAGAAAGTGAGCACGTGAAAATTAAAGGCTTTAAAAATGGTTATGGTTTACTGGAAATCAGCAGTGGTAAACACATTTTAAACTTCAATTAAAGTTTTAAGGAAACAAAAAGGTATGTTCACTAGTTATTCAAAATCTGCCTGGACATACCTTTTCTGATACCCCTTATTTCGCTTTTACGAAATTGTAATCTACACTTTGGCCATTGCCCGAAATGACAGCTTTTATGTGGTTACCTTCTCTCTTGTAAACTATCTTTTTAGGGAAATCATGCTTCGGATTTTCACAGGTAAAGCCATCTGTACTTAATGCGGTGAGTTTGAAATAAGTGGGTTGCTTTTCGCCGGTAACCACGACGGTGTAAAATATATCATTCCCCTTAGCGATAAACTCCAGGGATTCTACAAAAATGGTTTTCTTACCTTTTAGGGTAACACCTTTTCCACTCAGCTGCAAGTCTGTTGTCTTTGACCAGGTTTCATAGCCCGATTGCCCAGCTTCGGCATTTGTCCGGACCCATTTGCCGACCAGCCATTCCAGCTTTTTGAATTTTTGTTTGTTGTTTTCCTGCCCATATGCTGTAGAGATCAGCAATAAGACCGGAATGATTAATATTAGTTTTTTTGTTTTCATGCTTTTTTTCTCCAAAAGTAAACAAGGGGTTTTAAGTTGTATTGTACAAAACCGACCTGACCGATTTATTTGTTTAAGAAAAAATTAGCCATATTTTTCTCCTCAAAGAAGTAGGAGGAGGGATCTTCTCCTGTAAAAGCTTTGAAGTTGCGGATAAAATGGGACTGATCGTAATACCCGGATTGGTAAATGATTTCTGTCCAGTTGCTTTTTTTTGATTTGATGAGTTGAAAAATGTAGTTGAACCGAATGATCCGGGAATAGTATTTAGGTGAGAGGCCGATGTATTTTTTAAACAGGCGTTCCAACTGTCGTTCTCCTACTCCTGCAACTGCGGTGAGGGCTGTAACGGAGGCCATTCCATTTGAATTAAAGATGAGATCTAAAGTAGTTGCTAATGGGTTTTTAGTTGCCGATTTGTTTAACTCCATAAAGTAATCATCTAAAACCATTTTAAGGTGTTGTTCACCTTTAAACGGCAGTGTTTTTTCTTTTAAAACAGTGAGCTGTGGGACAGGAAGTGCATCCAGGTTCACGATTTTATCCAGGTATTGATCCATGTTGAGGTTAAACAACTGTGTGAGTGCAGCTGGTTTAAGCTTGATGGCGAAAGAACCTGTTTGGCCTGTGTTTTCGAGGTAAAAGTAATTACTGATCTGCCCCGCCAGTAAATTTGGATTTTGCAGTTCCCATTCTCCATTGATTTTTGCTTTATAAACACTTCCGTAATTAAAAATCAGCTCCGTAAAACCATCTGGGATGATCTTTTCTATTCTAGGTATCGGGTCATCACTTTGCATCATCCAATAACACTCGATGAGTTCTGTCAGGCTGGAATGAGGGGCAATTCTGATGAATTTCATACTGCAAATTATAAATAATACATAAGATCTGAGCTATATGCTCAGATCTTATGTGGAGTGTCCTAAGATACTTTTTTCCACCAATTGTAATAGTTGTGGTCTTTATCCAGTTCAAATTCACATTTTGGATATAAATTGTTACCTATATCATTTGTTTTTTCAGTCTCTAACAATAGACCACAGGCAGCTGTTTCGTCACAATATAATTTGCATCTGTCAATGAGTGCAATAGAAAGACCGCGGCCACGGTAGTCAGGGTTCACAAATAAGTCACTCAGGAGCCATTGGCGTTGTAAGGCCTTGTAGTGGAACAATGGATACAATTGGGCAAAGCCGACAAATTTGCCATCTTCTTTAATGAGAAAGGTTACGGTTTCATTGTTAGTGATCCTGTCTTTCAGGAATGCCTTTCCCCTTTCTATATCGGAAGGCTGTCTGTAAAAGACACGGTAATTGTCGAACAATTCTGCGAATTCATCCAGGTGGTGTAGGGTTGCAATTTCAATCTGTTTCATGTTTTTAAGAATTTAATTTATGATGCAAAGCTTGCTCATTTGGAGAGGTGTTTGTTCATCCAGTTTTAATAAATTGATAGGGCCAGATGTCCTGCTTAGATTCTTTTAATGGAATTTATTGGTTATTTTTAGCTCATTATATCTTTTAGGAAAAACTTAAATGAAGGGGCCAGATGTTACGACCATGGAAGACTATTTTTAATGTTTCTTTTAATGCTCAGCAGACTTTGGTGGAGCAGATTTCTGGAGTGATTAGAAATGAAATTATAAAAGGACGTTTGGAAAGAGGGGCAGCATTACCCGGAAGCCGGTTATTGGCTGCAGATATTGGCGTAAACAGGAAAACAGTAGTTTTTGCTTATGAAGTGCTGGTTGCGGAGGGTTGGTTGGAAAGTAAACATAAGTCGGGAACATTTGTGTCTGCAAACCTGCCGCTCATGAAAGACAGATCGGGGCAGTCATCAAAGTATCCTCTGAGTAACTTTGAGTATATTCAATATGCTTCCTTTACAGTTACCGACAGGCCCCTGGCGGAAAACTTGATTGTTTTTAACGAGGGAGCTCCTGATACAAGGCTGGCCCCATTGAAGGAGCTTTCCGCTGGGTATAAACGTGTGTTTCAGCGACAAGGGAAATGGAGGTTGTTGGGATATGGAAGTGAAAAAGGAGCTATAAAGCTTAGGGAAATGTTGTCCATAATGCTATCAAGAGATAGGGGACTTCATGTAGATGCAGACAACATATGCGTTACCCGGGGAAGTCAAATGGCTATATATCTTGCAGCCAGGGTTCTCGTTCGTCCGGGTGATGTGATTGCAATAGAAAATCCGGGGTACTATGCGGTGCGAAAGTTGTTCCATGAGGCAGGTGCTATTTTAAAAGCCGTTGAAGTTGATAAAGATGGAATTGATGTTGACGCACTTGAAAGATTATGTATTACGACAAAAATTAAAGCAGTGTATGTTACTCCCCATCATCAATTCCCTACTACGGTCACCATGCAGGCAGGACGAAGGATGAGGTTACTGGAGCTTTCACTTAAATATAGTTTCGCGGTTATTGAGGATGATTATGATCATGAATATCATTTTGGTACAGGGAATAACCTTGCTTTGGCAAGTCATGAAATGGCCGCCAATGTGATTTACATCAGTTCATTAAGTAAGCTTATAGCTCCCGCGATACGGGTAGGTTATATAACCGGTCCGGCTTCTTTTATCCAGTCTTTAGTAAATTTACGTGTACAGATTGATCGGCAGGGAGACGCTATTCTGGAAAATGCTATAGCGGAGTTAATGGAAGACGGTACAATTGCAAGACACGCACGCAAAGCGGTTGGAGTATACAAAGAAAGAAGAGACTTAATGTTGGCTTGTCTACAGGAGAATTTTGGACATCATATTACTTATCACAAACCAGAAGGAGGTTTGGCATGCTGGTTACAATTTAAAAATGATTTGAATATGGATCAGTATATAACTGGATTAAGACAAAAAGGAGTTCAGATTGTACCTCCGGCCAGCTTTTATCTGAATAATCAATCCACCAATTTTATCAGACTGGGTTATGGATCTTTAAACGCGGAGGAGTTAATTACAGGGCTGAAAATTATGGGAGATACCTATTACCAGGCTTTACTATAGCTTGTTTATCGCAGTCATAACTTTTGCTACAATTACATCACATCTAATCAGGTTAAATGCATATAGTTTTTCCGGTTGCCAGTAAGTTGTCAATTCTGTGCGTAGCATTTCCTTTGCGCGGGTAAGTCTGATTTTGACGTTTGATTCTCCTAAATCCAGTGCTTCCATGGTCTCGTTGGTACTCATGCCCTGTACTTCACGCATGACAAATACGATTCTGTACTTTTCTGGTAAAGTGGCTACAGCCTTTTCCAGCATTTCTTTTAATTCCTTATTCATCAGATTGTCTAAAGGGGTTTCGGTATGGCGGTCATTATATTCACTTTCCTTTCTCGTTTTTTCGAGTTTCACTTTCCTTTTCTTATGCAACAGGCTTTCATTGATCAATATCTTTGTCAGCCAGGTATTGAAGCTTGACTGATGTTTGAAGTTTGACAAATTTCTATAGGCATTCAGATAGGTAATCTGCATAATGTCTTCCGCCTCTTGCTCATCATTGACGATTGACATACTAATTCTGAACAGTTGCTGGTTAAATTTTCGCATGATAGTCTCGTAAAGATGCGTTTCACCGTTCAGTATTTGCTGTATTAATTCTTCATCATTCAAAGCTTTGTTCATATTGACATAGGGTTGTTCGTTATACAAATTTACTTAATAGAGTCGTTATAGATTAAAGGGTTACAAAATCATTCTAAAAACTAATAAAGCTATTTTGTAACCCTTTTTTAATAAGAGTGCTCTAATTTATAAATCGAATTGTCATGGAAACTGAGGAATTACCTATTCAAACAACCAACAGTACGGTAAAACATATTGTTAGAATACTAAACGTAGAGGATGTAACTTACAATGTTAAGCGATTTGTAACAGAAAAGCCTAAGGGATATGTTTTTATACCCGGACAAGCCACTGATGTTGCGATTAACAAAACCGGCCTTGAAGATAAATTAAGACCCTTTACTTTTACTTCTTTAAATGATTGGGGGTATTTAGAGTTTACCATCAAGATTTATAAGGGACATGATGGTATTACCGAAAAAATGGCTTCCTTAAAAACGGGCGATGAGCTGATTATACATGAGGTGTTTGGAACGATACAGTATAAAGGTTCAGGCGTATTTATTGCAGGAGGCGCTGGTATAACACCCTTTATTTCTATTTTTAGGCAGCTTAAGTTAGATGATCAACTTGAAGGGAATACGTTGCTGTTTGCGAATCACAATGAAAATGATATCATTTGCAAAGCTGAATTGAGTTATTTGCTTGGTGAAAATTGTGTGAACATATTAAAGACACCTCTTGATCCAAATATAAAAAGCGGGATCATTGATACGCAGTTGTTAGCTGCTTATAGCGGAAATAAGGAGAGTTACTGGTACATCTGCGGTCCTGAAGCATTTACTTTTGCAATGATGGCAAATCTTGAAGAGCTTGGAGTAAGGAAACAACGAATAGTTATTGAGCAGTAGTAAACTAGGCATTTGTTGCTAAATGCGATAAAAAATCCCGGAGCACAATCGCATGGTTATGGATTTTATCTTTGGCACCATACAATAATGTAACGGTGTGGTGTGACTCTATTTCTTCCAGGAATGGAGTGATGGCTTCACTTTTTCCGAGTTCATGCAAGTAGTTTTGCTTGAAAATCTTAAACTTTTCAGGTTCATGATTAAACCATTTTCTTAGAGGAACTGAGGGCGCAAGGTCTTTGGTCCATAAATCTACATGTGCCGATTCTTTTTTTATACCTCTGGGCCATAAGCGGTCTACCAGAACCCTTAAGCCATCTGCTTTATTAAAGGGATCATAAATTCGCTTAATCTGGATCATGTTGTTCGTCTATTATTTAATACTTAGCCATTTTTAGAAGTGCGTTTGCCTATATAAATATTACCAACAGGCGTAGCTTTTTATAATATATTTGGATTTTAAATTTAACAATTTTATAAACATGAAAAAAACTATGCTTGCAATGGCTATAGCCGTTGGTTTATTTACTGCATCATGTAACAATGAAAAACCAGCTGAAGGTACACACACACATGAAGATGGAACAGTACATGGTGCACACGAACATGCTGTTGATACCACTTTAAAAACTACAACTACAGATTCTACTGCTGTAGATACTGCACATTCACATGAGGGACATACTCATTAATCATTAAATATTGAATCCCCGTAAGATGATTGCGGGGATTTCTCTTTTGCTTCATTATTCCCTATCCCAATGAGAAAAGTTATCCTTTTTTTATTCCTTGTTCTGTTTGTTACACTTGTTAATGCGCAATCGGTTTTTGTGCGTTTTGTAACCAACAAAGGAAATATTACTATAATGCTATACGATGAAACTCCTGCCCACAGGGATATGTTTTTGAAATCCGTTAAGGCCGGTTTGTATAAAAATGCCGAATTCAATAGGGTTATTAAATCATTTGTTAGTCAGGGAGGCGAATTGGACGATACCATTTTAAACAGGGAAAAGCGCAATCCTGAGCTAGGTGCAAAACGTTTCCCCGCAGAAATTAAACCAACATTGTTTCATAAAAAAGGAGCACTTGGGGCGGGACGGGATGATAACCCTGATAAGGCATCGTATTTTACGCAGATTTACCTGGTAGCGGGGAAAAAACAAACAGATGCACAGCTGGATGCTATAGAGAAGAAAAGGAATAAGAAAATACCAGAGGAACAAAGAGCTGTTTATAAAACAATAGGAGGTACTCCTCACCTGGATCAGGACTATACTATATTTGGTGAAATAGTAGAAGGTATGGAGGTTGCTGATGCCATTAATTCAGTAGCTACAGATAAAAACGATGTACCTTTAACATCAGTGGTTTTTAATCCCGTGATACTGTCTAAAAAAGAAGCTGCGGTGTGGCGTAAGAAATTGAAATAATACGCTGAAAACGTTTAGACCATAAAAATGCCCCAAAAAGTGTCTAACTTTTTGGGGGCATTTTTATGTATAGTATAAGTTTTATCTAAGCAGTTTTTCAATTGCTGCTACCATACCCTTGAACTCTTTTTCATCATATAGCCGGGTTAAGTATGCAATTTTTCCTTGCTGATCGATTACAATATTTCTTGTTACCCCACTTTTTTTATCTGCAAACCGGCCGAAAATATCAGCGCCGGGATCCAATGCCAGCGGATAAGTGATCTTCATATCTTTTGCAAATTTCTGAACCACATTTAAGGGCTCGTCACGGTCAACTCCGATAAGCATCAGGCCTTTGTCTTTGTAGGCTTGCCATACATCTTTTTCCAGATGTGGCATTTCATCCCGACAAACTACACACCAGCTGGCGGTGAATTGTAGTACTACTACTTTACCTTTCAATTTGCTGAGACTAGTTGTTTCTCCGTTAGCGAGTACCAGTTTAAAATCATCCGGTGCTTTATCGCCTACTTTTACAATGTAACCGCGATCATCTGGTTTAGTGTTCTGCGCCAGCACTAAGGCTGGCATAATGCAGAACAGGTAAATTAATAATGTTTTCATAGCTACGGTATTTATTTGTTCCACCAAACAGCGGTGGTGATTACGTCATCTCCCTGTGAAGCCAGTGCTTTTTGATAATTGGCCCTGTTTACACTTTGTTCTTTCAGCGGATAATACAAACGTTTTGGGATGCCATTACCAAACAGCGGTACAAACCGGTAGTTAACAATGCCTGCAGGTGTGGTTCTGGCCCAAACAATATCGTTTGGTTTGACCAGGAAACCAGGGAAACCTGTACGTCGAATTTCTGACCAGGCCTCAAGTCCCTGAGTATACAACGCAAAATACTTTTGCGTCAGAACTCTTTCTTTATTGGCTGCAGGTAGGTTGTCTGCATAAGATTGCGCCGTATTTTGTGCAATGCCCCAGCGGGTTAAGGAAGCTACGACTCCCTTTTTATATTCGCTGTCGCTCCAGTTCTGGTATTCCGAAATTAAAAATGCAACTTCAGCATATTCCTGTAATACTTCGCTGAAATCAGCAGCATTGACTAAGGTGCCCGGTAAACTAATATCTGTAGGTCCATTGATGCCTGCAGCATCGAGAGGTAAACCGTATGGCTGGCCAATGTATTCGTTGTTTTTGTTTGGCAAAGCATAGATCGGCAGGCGGGGATCACTACTGGTAAAAGGCCCAAGTTGTCCTTTCAAGGAATTGATCAGGATATGTGAGACTGCAAAGTCCTTACGATTTGCGGTTACTGTAGCCCGGTATAGTGGAGCTTCGTTTGGTGCGCCAACGCTGTACTTGAATGCCGCAGTATGTGTATTTGATGTAAACACCCCCTGTGTAAGTGCATCCGTAAAATGTCGATCTGATAATGTTGGTAATTTCGTCCGTATACGTGTAGCCAGGCGCAAACGCAGAGAATTTGCAAATCTTGCCCAAAGCTCATTGTTTCCTTTGTAAATTACATCAGAAACACCAAAAGTATTTGCGGTCTGATATTTCCACAAGGTGTCTGCTGCCTGATCCAGTTCGTTCAACATATCAGTATAAACCTTTTCCTGTGTAGCATATCCTGGCGTATAGTTATCAGGATTTTGTTGCAGGGCCTCAAAACTTGGATCCGTTCCTGCATAGGATTGATAAGGGATCTCGCCAAATACATCGCTCAGAGAATGGAATGTGAATACCTTTAATACACGGCATATTGCAATTTGATTGACATTTGTACCAGCTGTACCAGCTGCAGCAACTGCTTTTGTCACTGGATTGGTATTTAACTTGATGACTTCATTTAAATTACTTAAGGCTTTAAAAGCATCGGCCCAATAACGATCCGAGTAATTTTTTGGGATGTCATAACGGCTCTGATCAGTATATATGTTCTGGCTATAGTACTGGGCAAACAGCATGGTGCCGTTTAGGGAAAAATCAAGGTGCCGTACGTTGTCCATGATCTGTTTTTCAGTAGCTAAAATAATGGTTGGTGTTGGCACATTATTTGGCCTGTTAGGATCGGTATTAATTTCCTCAAACTTTTTGTCGCTGCAAGCGCTAAACGCCGTAATCGTTAAAAGTGCCAGGGAAAATATTTTATTGTAAAAGTTCATCTGTTCGAATTTTTGAGGTTAAAACTTAACACTTACATTTAAACCATATGTGATCGGAACCGGGATGTTTCCACCCTCTATGCCCTGCACGTTACCACCACTATTAGTGAATTCCGGATCAATATATTTGCTTTTGGTATAGATGTTCCAAAGGTTCCTGCCGTATAGCGTAAGACCTACAGAACGGATGGTACTGGTTTTTTTCAGGTCGAAATTATAGCCTAGTGTTACTTCCCTTAATTTGATGTAAGAAGCATCGAATACACTAAAAGTTGTTGGACCACTATATTCGTTCCTTGCCCAGTTCAGTGCTGAGATTTTGGTGTCATTTTTAACCGGGTTGCTTACTGTATAAGAACCGTCCGGATGAAATACCACATTTGCCTTTACTCCGTCAACAACGATTCCATTTTCGCGTATTCCGTTTGCTGCAGTACGGTCGAGTACTCCTGAGTACATCCCAACTTTATAGGTTTGGGAGAAGAAACTTCCACCCATTCTGCCGTCGATCAGGAAACCTAATCGCATTTTTTTATAGCGGAAAGTATTTTGGAAACCAAAAAGGTAATCAGGTAAAACACTGCCCAGGGCTACTTGTTGAGAGGTTTTAAGATACGTACCATCGGCTTGTACCACACGCTGTCCATCTGGTGCATAAACAAAGTCATTACCCATGATCTGTCCATAAGGTTTCCCTTCCTGGGCTACAAGGGTAACCAACAGGTTACTTAATTCGAGTGTATTTACCCCTTTGTCCAGGCTAACTACTTTATTCCGGTTTCTGGACCAGTTGATGGTACTGTTCCACTCAAAGTTATCGGTTTTTAATGGTGTACCGTTCAAAGTAACTTCCAGACCTTTATTATTGATTTTACCTGCATTGAAGATCTTGTTGTCGTATCCGAATGCTGCGGATACCGGTACAGCCAGGATCTGGTTGCGGCTATTGTTATTGTAATAGGTCACGTCTAAGCCGAGACGGTTTTTAAACATCTGTAAGTTCAAACCAGCCTCTACCGAAGTGGTGATTTCTGGTTTTAACAAAGGGTTGTTTAAGGTAGACGGTAAACGGTAGGGAGCGTTGTTATTGAACGACTGCTGTGCTTCATAAACAGGATATAACTGGTAAGGGTCAGTATCATTCCCTACCTGTGCCCATCCCAAACGTATTTTAGCGAAATCCAGCCATTCTTGTTTTTTTATACCAGCAATTTCACTGAATACAAAACTACCTGTAACAGAAGGGTATATGAATGAATTGTTGTTCACTGGCAGCGTTGAAGACCAGTCGTTTCGTAAAGTTCCGTCCAGATAAAGCATACCTTTCCATCCGGCCGAGAAACTACCATATAATGAATAGACTTGTTTGTGATAAAAGTTGTTGTTGTTCAGTACCGTAGGCGCATTTTTAAGGTTATAGTATTGTGGGATGATCAAACCACCTTGTGTTAAGCCATCGATTATACGGCGTTGCTGATCCCTGATGTTACCACCCGCATTTCCCGATAGAGAGAAGTCGCCCCAGTTGTGTTTTGCGGAAGCAAGGAACTCATAATTGAATTCATTAAAGTGATTGCTATAGTCCTGATATTGTGATTGGGAACGGGAGTATACAGCGATACGGTCTTGATATTCAAAAGTGTATATATCCGCATGTACTTTTCCTGTCAGTTTTAACCAGTTATTTGCATCGACGGTAAAACCTATATTTCCATAAATCCGGTCACGGTTTTCTTCCAGATAGCTTTCGTACGCCGACCAATACGGATTGTCGATAAAACGAGTTGCTTTAGCTGCAGGAGTATTCAAATAACCTGTCCGGTTCCAGGGACGCGGAGTCCCGTCTTCTCTTTTATAATCACTTAAACGCTTGTAATCAACTTGTACTCCACCCCATTGAAAGGCTTCAAGCATGATGTTGCGATTGGAAGCGCCTGTCCAGGGTCTGCCTAGCGATGTATTCTTAATATAATTCAGGTTGCTAAATACGTTAACGATGCCCAGTTGCGTGGAACCCGAAAAATTAACAGCATTACGCCCCAAACTGGAATTAGGCACAGTACCACGTACGTTTTTGTTGGTATAAGATAAACGATAAGTGGTTTTGTCGCTTGCACCGCTTACAGCAATGTTATTGGTATTGGCGATACCAGTACGGAAAAAGTAATTTACATCGTGCTCAGGGTATACCCATGGTTGTGGGTTCAGGTAGTCAGCAGGATATTCCGGATCTAGATTATACCAGTGTAATACTGGCGTTCCATCTAATTTTGGCCCCCAGCTTTCATCAGAAGCATAGTCTACCATATTGTATTCCTTGCCATTAATGGTTGCTTTGGTAAAGGTATTGGCATAACCCTGTCCGTATAGATGTTGTCTTGCCGGTAGGCGTACAATGTTCTCCAGGTCTAAACCGGTGTTCAATATAATATCAAATTTGTCTTTTCTGCTGCCTTTCTTGGTAGTTACCAGAATCACTCCGTTTGCTGCCCTTGATCCATAGATGGCGGCAGCAGAAGGACCTTTTAATACCGATATGTTCTCAATGTCATCCGGGTTGATGTCCTGGATCAGGTTTCCTACATCCTTACCTGCACTTCCGTTAACGGTAGAAGAAGTGTTGATGTCAGAATTGTCTATTGGTGTTCCGTCAATTACATACAAGGGCTGATTGTTTCCTGTTATGGAATTGATACCGCGTAACAACACGCGGGTCGAGCCGCCCATATTACCTCCTGATGATATAACCTGTAGACCAGAGACCTTCCCTGAAATTGCACTGAGTGCATTGGTAGGCCGGGTGGTGAGTTCTTCGGATTTAACGTCCTGTACAGCATAGCCCAATGCTTTTTTCTCTCTGGAGATACCCATTGCAGTTACCACAACTTCATTTAATCCGGATTGGGCAACCTGCAAAACAATTTTGCCCATGTTAGCACTGGCTTTTATTTCACGACTTACAAATCCCAGGTAAGAGAATTCCAGGATAACATTATTGTTTGCTTCTTTAAAGACAAACACACCGTTAGCATCAGTTATGGTCACTTTTGTTGTGCCTTTTATTCTAACTGTTGCACCTGGCAGGGGCATTCCCAGTGTATCTACTACTTTTCCGGTAATGGATTCCTGTAAAAGCGATGTTTGTACAGGAGTATCAGTGTCTTTCTCCATGATAATTACCATTTTGTCGGTAATCCGGTACGTAAAGCTCTGATTGGCAAAACACTTTTGCAAGGCAGTTTCCAATGTTACATTCTTTACATGAATGGATACCGGTTTTGCTTTTGCAATCAATGCATTATTATAAAAGAAATCATATCCACTTTGAGTGCGAATTTCTTTTATCAATTGGTTAAGGCTGCTGTTGGTTCTGTCCAGCGTAATTTTTTGTGCGAATAGACCTTTGGCAGATACTTGTATCATAGCCAATAGAATGAAAAATATGGATAAGTTGATCCGCATGATGAGTTTTCGTATAATACTGTGGCTCCCACCACGTTTAACGTTTAGGTAAAAAATCATACATTTGATAGTTAGGGTTTAGATAATTGTCATTTCGATATGAATTCCGCTTAAGCCGCGGATTTTTTAGAGCCCTTACAATTCTGCCGGGGATGGGTCCAATCATCTCCGGCTTCTTTTTAAGGCTCATCTTTATGTATAAACTATGGCATAACGATGATCCTCCTTCCTTCAATTTTAAAGTTTACATTTCCGGTCAGTTCCATTACTTTCAGCAGTACAGAGACGTTCCTTGATTTCGAAACCTCACCAGAAAAGGTTTGGTTAAGATCTACACCCGGTTTGTATACCACATCCAGGTCGTACCACCGCGCAATTTTATTCATGATACTTTTGATGTCTTCGTTAAATTTGAAATAGCCATTTTTCCAGGAAATGATTTCCTCCAGGTCTACATGGTTTGTTATAGTTATATGCTGATCTGTAAGCTGTGCCTGTTGCCCGGGACTGAGGAGTTTAGATGTTCTTCTGCCCGTTACTTTTACTGAGCCTTCCAGCAAAGTTGTTTTTACTGCGTTTTCGTTATTATAGGCCATTATGTTAAAATGTGTACCCAACACTTCTACAGTCTGTCCTTTACTAACTACTTTAAATGGCATAGCTTTATTGTGTGCTACTTCAAAATAAGCCTCACCAGTTATTTCCACTTTGCGCTCCTGTCCTGCAAAACTGCTTGGATAGCTTAAAGACGATTCGGCATTGAGCCATACTTTAGTGCCATCCTGCAGGATAACCTGGTATTGACCACCCGCAGGAGTACTTATGGTGTTTTGTGCTGATGCAGTTGGATGAGTGTCATTGGTCTGAATGTGGGTTCCATCGTTATAAGCCAGTTCAGTTGCTTTGATGATTATCCCATTCTGGTCATTACTTAAATTAATCGTTTGTCCGTTTGCCAGCTTAAGCACAGCTTTATTTCCACCAGGAGAGACATCTGTTTTAGCCAGTACCAACGGACGTGTTTCCTGATTCTCTTTAATTGTATAGGTATATAAGCCAAAGCCGATCAGGATTAATGCAATCGAGGCTGCAGCCATACCCGCATATTTTAGCCAGCTTACGTTTCGTGTTACCGGAGCATAGGCATGATCAAGTGCATCAAGGATTAATTGTTTGTCTTCCAGGCGTTCTTCTGCGCTGACATCCGAAAGGTTTGAATTCTGGCTATGTAAAAGATACCACGACTCCAACAGTACTTTCTCTTCATCAGTACAATTGCCTGCCGCATATTTTTTAAACAGTTCCTGTGCTTTTTTTTCTTCCATATCCAGTCGACATTTTAATGCCTTATATAAAGAGGTACAGCTGAAAGGCCGGGAGGGGGTAAATAAAAATGAAAAAAATTAAAATGTATTAAGAAAAGAAACGATGAGATAGATTCCGAGCTTGAAACGTAATAGTTTTAGCGCATGTTGAACATGTTTTCTGACGGTCAATTCTGATATGTTGAGTTGTACTGCAATGGCTTTGTGACTCAGATTTTCTTTTCTGCTCAATTCAAACACTTCTCGCATTTTGCCAGGCATGCCTGCGATTTCATTTTCTATAAGTGAGGTCAATTGTTTTTCCCTGATCAGGTGATCAGTGATACAGGTGCCTTCGGTAGTAAAGTTGTCCAGCGAAGTGAGGTATTGCGATTCAATGCGTTTATGAGATAAAAGATTAAAAATCCTGTTTCTTACGGCAGCTGATAAATAACTAAGTAAACCAGGTTCAAAAGATAAAGTCTCCCGTTTTTCCCATAATGCGAGAAAAAGCTCATGAATAATGTCCCTGGTTTCTTCCCGGTTACGCATCCATTTGTAGGCATGAGCGTGGAGCAGCCAAAAATATCTGTCATATATTTCAGTAAAAGCCATACGGTCTCCTTCCTTTAATAAGGTGGTTAAATCGTAATCGCTTAAATTACTGTATGTTGACATATTTAGTATATATTATCTATGGCGAAGGTAGATATTTAAATTTTAATTTAAAATCTAAGTGTTAAAATGAAACCAAAATGACTTGATATTATAGCAATTCATTATTCCGGATACACTAAAAAATAAATATAGTAAATTAATAATTACTGACAAGGTGGAGGTATTTACTGTTTAAAAGGTACAATTTGTGTTAATTTTTGTAGTTTCGGATAGTCAACCAAACCAAATGAACATTTATAATAACTACAGTGAAGAAAAACTGCTTGGTCTTCTTATAGAAGGTGATCCCAATGCTTTAAGCAGTCTGTATTATTTACATGTTAAACAACTGAAGTATTTTGTAATGAGAACTGCTAAGTCTGCTATGCTTGCAGAGGATGTTGTACACGATACATTTATTAAAGTTTGGGAGAATAGAGTTAAAATAGATAGTGGACAACCTTTTAAGCCTTATTTATATACCATCGCCCGGAGGCATTTACTTAATCTTTTGAAGCGTGCCCAACATGAGGTGAGTATCATGGACGAGATTAAAAAAAATGTGGTGGGCGAAGAAAATGCGACTGAGCTTTTAATAGATTATACAGAAAGCAGTTCAATTTTTACTGAGGCCATAAATAATTTGCCGGAACAAAGGAGGGAAGTGTTTATCCGTTGTCGCATACAAGGGCTGACCTACAAACAAGCAGCTATAGAGCTGGGTATTTCAGAAAGCACAGTTAATAATCAAATGGTTAAAGCTTTAAAAACCATTAGGGAATTTATTACCATTCGTACTGCTGTTCTGGTATTAATGGCAACTGTAGTGAAATAATTATATTTTTTTTTAATCAGGATAGATGTATTGTTTCTGCCATTTGTATTAGTTACAAAAGGGAGGAAAATTGAACAACGAAATCATACAACTTTTTATAAAATATCTAAATAATCAATGTAGTAAAACTGAACTTGAAAAAGTTCTTACGCTGATTGAAGAGGGAAGTTATAAAGATGAATGGGAGTTTGTACTTACTGAAGATGCCGCTGCATTGGTAAAAAGTGCCCGGCAATCAGAAATGTCTTTTGATGAAATTACGGGCTTACATAATAGAATACAAGATACCATCGTAGAAGAGCCTCAGCGTGCTATTGTTCTTCCTGTTAGAAATACTTATTGGAGAAAAATTGCAGCCGCTGCGGTTATTTTGATCACTTTAAGTGTAGGTTCTTTTTATTATTTATCCCCGCAATCTCTATCTGGTACATTAGCGAACGACATCGCGCCAGGAGGAAATAAAGCTATACTTACTTTAGCTAATGGAGAAAAAATCGTCCTTACCGATGCTAAGAACGGTGACCTTGCCGCGCAATCTGGTGTAGTGGTAACCAAACTGACTGATGGAAAAATCGTGTATACGGTAAAGGACCAGGCTGCAACGACAAAAGCCAACAGTATAGAGACTCCAAAAGGTGGACAATACCAGGTGGTATTACCTGATGGAACGAAGGTGCTGCTGAATGCAGCTTCCGTATTAACTTTTCCTACCTCCTTTACTACTGTTAAGGAGAGGCGGGTGCAGTTAAAAGGGGAAGCTTATTTTGAGGTGGCCAAGGTCATGATGAAGGATAAAGAATTAAAGAGTAAGGAACATAGAATGCCTTTTATTGTCGTGACGAACAAAGAGGAAATAAAAGTGTTGGGTACCCATTTTAATGTCAACAGTTATGTGGATGAGCCAGTCAGCAGAACAACGCTTGTTGAAGGTTCTGTAATGGTTGATGCTTTTGGGGCATCACAAATGCTTACGCCTGGAAATCAGGCTGTGGCGGGGAATGGTACATTGACAGTTGCCGAAGCAAATATGGAAGAGGTACTGGCCTGGAAGAATGGATCTTTTATGTTTGAAAGCGAAGATATAGCATCAGTAATGAGAAAGATTTCACGATGGTACGATGTAGATGTTGTATATGAAGGAGCGATTCCTAAAGATCGATTTGGTGGTACAGTTAGCCGTTTCAGCAATGTATCCAAAGTCCTAAGCAAATTAGAATTAACGAATAAGGTTCACTTTAGAATTGAAGGAAGGAGGATTATAGTTACAAAATAACTACTTAAAATCAATAGAAGTAATCTTATAAAAAAAGCCAGAAGTGCTTGCAACACGACTGGCCAATGTCCCGATTACTTCAGTCAACAAATTTTGCGATTCAATCAACTTTAACCCGCGGACAACTTAGATCTTTAAGGATCAAGGTTAACCTGCGAATAACCAGACTAACAAATGTATAAAAATTATGCTAATGAACTTGGTGTGCCCAAAAGGTATATCAAAAAACTACTGCTGATTATGCGATTAACCACCGTTATATTAATAGCAACCATAATGCAGGTAAGTGCAGCAGGTTTCGCCCAAAGGATTACCCTTTCCAAAAAGAAGGCGACCCTGAAAAGTATTTTTAAGGAAATACGAAAACAAAGTAATTATGATTTTATCTATACCGATGAGCTGTTGAAAAACGCAAAGGAGGTTGATATAAATGTAAATGCTGCATTGCTGGAGGAAGTACTTAACAAGGTATTTATAGGTCAGCCCCTCTCTTATACTATAGAAGACCGTACTGTTGTACTCAAAGAAAAGCTGGATGCTCCTTTAAAAATAAAGCAGGCTGATCGGGTGGTTGACGTACGTGGTCGCGTAGTTGATACACAGGGAAAGGGAATACCGGGGGTAACGGTAAAAATAAAAGGTGAAACAGGTGGTGGTACCACCAACAGCAATGGAGATTTCAGTATTGCCGTAACTTCATCTAATGCTATCCTGGTCTTTTCTTATACAGGTTTTATTGCTCAGGAAGTTCCTGTTAACGGTCAGGCAATATTGAATGTAATTCTTAAAGAGTCTGTAGATGACCTTTCGGAAGTTGTAGTAGTTGGTTATGGTACGCAGAAGAAGATTACGGTAACGGGGTCTATTAGTTCGGTAAATATGGCCGATATGAGAACGCCTGTAGCTAGTCTGTCCAACGCCTTGGCAGGTAAAGTAGCTGGTATCATTTCTATGCAGTCGAGTGGCGAGCCTGGTTATGACAACTCGGAACTGACTATTCGTGGACTGGGAACTTTTACAGGAAATAATTCACCCCTTATTATTGTAGATGGTGTACAGCGTGATGATGTTAATAGTGCTTTTGGCGGTTCATTTAACAATATAGATCCTGAGGATGTTGCAAGTATATCTTTACTTAAAGATGCATCATCTACAGCAATGTACGGTGCAAAGGGGGCTAACGGGGTATTGATTATTACCACAAAAAGAGGTGTTGCGGGAAAGCCGAAAATATCTTTTAAAGCGGAAACTGGTTTGACCAGTTTTACGGAAAGACCCAAAATGCTGAATGGAATTCAATATATGGAATTATTAAATGAGGCCCGTGTCAATATGGGACAGCTTCCTAATTATTCTGATGAAGTTATTCAAAAAACTGCTAGTGGTCTGGATCCTTATATGTATCCGAATGTAAATTGGATCGATGAGGTTTATAAGGAAAATTCCAGTTTAACTAATGCGCACTTAAATATAAATGGGGGGTCAGAAGCTGTACGTTATTACATTTCAACTTCTTTCTACAACCAGACAGGTCCTTATAATGTTAAAAAATTAAACGGCTATAATCCTAACCTGAACTTTAAGCGTTATGATTTTAGAAGTAACATTGATGTAGACGTTACTAAAAGTACCTTGTTGCAACTGAATATTGGTGCAATGTTGGTCAATTCACGTTATCCAGGAATTGGCGCGGGCCCCCTATGGTATCTTGCCTATGCCACAACACCAGTAGCCTTTCCAACACAGTATCCAGATGGAAAATGGGCGGGCCCGATAGCCAACGGTGGTGCTAATCCTTTAAATAGTGTTCAAAATAATGGTTACTCAGATGAATTCAGGCCGGCTGTACAGTCTGTTTTTACCGTGAATCAAAAATTAGATGTAATTACACCTGGTTTAACTTCGTATGCAAGGTTCTCATTTGATAGTTACGGTAATTTCAATAACAGGAGAACCGGGCTTAATGATAACTGGCAGGCTATAGGTCGTGATGGTAATGGCGAATTGCTCTATACCCAAACCAGAATTGGACAGCAGTTCTTAGGTTATGAGCAAGGTTCAGATGGCGAACGGGTTATGTATCTGGAAGGGAACATTAATTATGACCGTACTTTTGGTAATCACCGTGTAGGCGCTATGTTCTTGTATAACATGAGAAACAGGCTTAGAAGTACTGCAGGAGATGTGATTACGGCTATTCCATTCCGCAATCAAAGTTTGGCAGGGAGAATGACCTATGGGTTTAAGGACAAGTATTTGCTTGAAGTAAATGCCGGGTATACTGGCTCCGAAAACTTTCAAAAAGGGAGTAAATTCGGATTTTTTTCATCTGTATCTGGTGGTTGGGTGATTTCTAATGAGGATTTCTTTAAGCCATATGCCAATACGTTTAGCTTGCTGAAATTAAGAGGTTCTTATGGTGTTGTTGGTAATGATAACATTGGTGCGCGTGACAGGTTCCCTTATTTAACACAGATAGGTGGTGGTTCCGGTGTTGGATTTGGGCTAAACGGAGCCTGGAATGGCGGATTAACAGAAAATTTGATTGGCGTGGAAAATCTAACCTGGGAAAGATCCTATAAAGGAGGCATCGGCCTTGAAATAGGCTTGTTCAATAGGCTGAATTTAATTATTGATGGTTTTGATGAGAGACGTAATAATATATTAATCAGGCGTGAATCTATTTCGTCAATAGTAGGATTAGGCGGGACACCAGTGTATGCGAATTTAGGGGAAATGAGTAACCGTGGGGTGGATGCGAGTATTGAATACAATGACCAGATTGGTAGTTTAGGTGTAAGGTTGTTTGGAAATGTGACCTACAGTAAAAATAAAATCATTTTTGCAGATGAGCCTATAAGAAAGTATGCTTATCAAAATCAGGCAGGTTTTGCGAATAATGAGTTTTTTGGCTATGTGGCTGATGGTTATTTTGTAGATCAGGACGATATTGATTCTAGACCTGAGCAGAAAATTAGTACGGTTAGACCTGGTGATATCCGATATCTGGATCAAAATGGTGATGGGGTTATCGATGCTTACGACGCGAGAAGATTGGGTAAATCGCCATTCCCGTCCTGGTTGTATGGTGCAGGTTTTTCTTTGGCCTATAAGAAATTCGATTTATCATTGTTCTTTCAGGGTGTTGCTGATGTCGGTATCATGGCTAACGGATCATCGATTGACTCAAGAGGCGCAGGAGCTAATGGGGTAGGAGTAGTGCCATTCTCTGGCATGGGACAATACCAGAACAATACGATGGCTCAGGCATTAGATAGGTGGACTGTGGATAACCCACGTCAGGATGCTTATTATCCTCGTTTATCAGTAGGAAGCCTCTCAGATAACAATTATCTGAACAGTACACACTGGCTTAAAGATGGCTCGTACATCCGGTTAAAACAAGCGTCGCTTGGGTATACGTTTACATCAGAAAAGATGAAAAAGGCAGGAGTACCTCTTTTGTACTTCTATACCTCCGGACAGAATCTTTTGACTTTCAGTAAATTCAAAATTTGGGATCCTGAATTGGGATCTAACGGTGCTAAATATCCCATTTCAAGAATGGTAACTTTTGGTGTGAGGGCTCAGTTTTAATAACCATTTAACAATGATTAAGATGAATAATCTATTAAAAAATATTCTTTCTTTCGGTAGCATCACAATGTGCTTGTTACTGTTTAGCCCGGGTTGCAAATATTTAGATGTAGCACCGGACAATTTGCTTACCTCAGACATGGTTTGGGAGACCAGGGCAAATGTCGAAGGTTACTTAAATAACATTTATGGAAATGTTCAAATTCCTGAGGATGATCACACTACTTTAGGTGGTAGTGATGAAACTTCATGTGCCATTCAGGGGGTAAATGTTCGAAAAATGATTGCTGGTAACTGGAATGCGCAAAGTAATTATTTCTACTATTGGGGAGGCAATTATGCAGGTATCAGGCAGAGTATTGTATTTGAAGAGAACATAGATAAAGTATCGGATGCCATAATCGGTGCTGACCTGAAAAAACAATATAAGGCCGAAGCATTATTTTTAAGAGGCTGGTTTTATTGGAAACTCTTAAGTCAATATGGCCCTTTTGTTAAGATTACAAACACTTTAAGTCTTAATGAGGACTACAATAAGTATCCTCGTGCACCATTTAATGACTGTGTGGCGCATATTGTTGAATTGTTAGATAGGGCTGCTGCGGATTTGCCCAGCACCTGGTCATCATCATCAAATTATGGAAGAGCTAATAAAGCATCTTGTCTTGCTGTTAAAGCTCAGGTAACCTTATGGGCAGCTAGTCCTTTATGGAACGGGAATGGTAAGTTGGCGAGCTTAAAAAATAAAGATGGGCTGGCTTTGGCTCCCTCACAATATGACGCGAATAAATGGAAGGTTGCTGCCAATGCTGCAAAAGCGGCTATTGATGTAGCTGGTTACAAGCTTTTCACAAATCTTGATGAAGGTGACAGTCAGTTTGACCCATATCTTTCTTTTCGCAATTTGTTTATCACAAACTGGAATAGCGAAATTTTATTTTCTACCAACACTTCATCGGGATGGCAATGGAGACATGAGGTACGTTGCGCACCTAAACCAGGTGGGTACGACATGACCAATGCCACTCAAAATGTTGTAGATGCTTTTTATATGCGGAATGGAAGAACAATTGATGATCCTCTATCGGAATATAAAGAAACAGGATTTGTACAAGTTGACGATCCTGCAAATTGGGGGAAATCTAAAGATGGTTTAAACAGGGGATATGTTAAAGGTAATGCAAACATGTACGCCAATCGCGAAGCCCGGTTTTACGTAAGTATACAGTATAATGGTAAGCCTGTTTTGCCTGCACCGACTCTGGACGACAGGAATTTCTTTTCATCTGATGCGAATAAAGATGGTACCGGAAGAGCTGAATTTTATTACTCAGGAAAATCAGGTGTAGGGGTAAATAATAACGCTGATATTACAGGTTACGATGTGCTGAAAAAGGTAAGTCCTGCGTCAAATATCAGAACAAGTGCGGTTGCTTATCACCCATATATTCATATTCGCCTGGCAGAGATTTATTTGAGTTATGCTGAGGCATTGAATGAAGTTGAGCCAAACCACCCGGATATCTTGAAATATGTAAACCTGGTAAGACAAAGAGCTGGTATTCCTGATTTACAGACCGTTTATCCGGGAGCTGTAGGTGATCAGAATGAAATGAGGAAACGTATTCTGCAGGAAAGACAGATAGAATTGGCTTTTGAAGGGGATCGTTATTATACGTTAATCCGCAGACTGATGATGAATGATTCAAAAGTGCAGACCATTTATAGGATGAATACCATCACCAGTGATGGCAATCAAGGTTTTGCTTTTGCAGATTTTAACAAACGTACTTTATTGCAAAACAGGGTATGGGACGATAAGATGTATCTTTTCCCAATTGCGCAGAGTGACATCGATAAAAATTCTTCACTGGTGCAAAATCCAGGCTGGTAATGAAAAACATTGTTTATTAATATGCATAAGATTATGAAAAAATATATAAATGCTTGCTTATTCATGGCTATTGTTTTGGTGGCTGTGGTTACAGGCTGCAAAAAGGATGATCAAGAGTTTACTCATGATGCATCTTCACCAATCATCATTGATCAGCTTCTTCCTCAAAAGGGTAGCGGGGGTACAGAAATTCTCATCAATGGCAGTAACTTCACTACCGACACTTCAAAGGTTGAGGTTACCCTAAATGGAAAACCGTTGAAAGTGATTGGTGTTAATGGTAAGCAAATGATGGTTGTCGTACCAAAAAAAGCGGGTTCAGGTGCAATAACGGTAACAATTGATGGTAAAAGTGCAACGAGTAAAACAGCTTTTACTTATGAATTCACCAGAACGGTAACTACCCTGGCAGGGTCGGGCGTGGTTGGCTTTGCAAACGGACAGGGCACTGATGCCAGCTTTAACTTTACAGGAGAGCCCTGGTATAGATGTAGCGGTATTGTAGTGGATGACAACTTGAATGTATACGTTGCGGATGTTGGTAACAGGTGTATCAGAAAAATTGATAAAGATGGGAATGTAACCACTTTTGCTGGGAGCCCGGGTAATGCAGGTTATCAGGATGGCAAAGGAACTGCTGCTAAATTTAGTTTGATTTATGGCCTTGCGATCGATAACCTGGGGAATGTGTATAGTGCAGATCCGGGGAATTGGGATATTCGAAAAATTACTCCCGATGGAACGGCTACTACTTTGGGATTTGCTTCTCAGGATCCATGGAATGTTACTTTTGATAAAAAAACTGGGAATTTGTTTTACTCAAGCTCGGGTGGTGTTGCAAATATTTATCAGATGACGCCTGCTGGTGTATCTAAGCAGGTAGTTAGTGGAGTTAATCAACCTTCAGCACTTGCCGTTGACAGTGAAGGCGATTTATTTGTTACGGTATTTGGTGATCATGTAATTAAAAAATATCTGGCAAGTACATGGGCAGGCAGTGTTGTTGCTGGTTCAGGAGCTGTAGGTTATTTAGACGGACCTGCTACAGCTGCGAAATTTGCATCCCCATGGGGCATGTGCATTGATGCGGACAATAACTTGTTAATAGCTGGAAATGGGGCTAACGGTAGTACTTCTAATCCAGATCAAAGCATCCGTTTAGTAAATGGTAAAACGTACGAAGTGAGCACATTTGCAGGATCTGGTATTGCAGGCAATGTAAATGGGGTTGGGAAAGCCGCGGCTTTTAGCGCGCCGGCAGGTGTTGCTGTAGATAAAAACGGAACCGTTTATGTATTGGATCGAAACAACAACAGCATCCGAAAAATAGTATCAGAATAAAATTTTAATACACTCACACAAATGTACAGGCTGTATCATTAATACTGTCGTCATTCTGAATTCATTTTGCTTAGCAGCTTCTTCGAGGTCAGAATCTCGCACCAACTATTCAAAAAATGCTCAAAAGGGATTCTGAAATGAATTCAGAATGACGATGTGCATATAAATAGTGGTAATCCATATTATTGATACAGTCTGTTAATATTTAAAATAATGAATACATCAAAATTAGATTGTTTTAAGCACGTTTTCATATTAGGAACTATTGTTTTGTCATTTATTGTTTTGCCTGCCTGTAGTAAAAAGAGCAGTTTAGCAGGCCCTGATAGTGCAGGAGGACAATTGGCCGCCAAAGATATTTACGTTGCGGTTAATGGGAATGATTCCAATCCTGGGACGCTTGATAAGCCCGTAAATACCATAAAAAAGGGATTGGAACTGGTTACACCAGGTTTTACTGTTTTTGTTAGGACTGGTACCTATAAAGAAAAAGTTGTATTTCCTAAATCCGGAAGAAAGGATAAAGTAATTACATTAAAGCCGTATCAGGGAGAGAAAGCTGTGATCAGTGGTGAAGGACTTTCTGTATCGGGTAGCGAGGCTTTGGTTACCATGAATGGAGTGAGCTTTGTAGCAATTGAAGGAATGGATGTTTGTAATTTTAAAACAAGTGCTGCATGGGTAAATGTAGATGGAATAGTGGTGAAGGGTGGTTCTACTAACGTTACCTTGAGGAAAAACAGGGTGTACAATATTGAGAATAATGCAGCAGCGGAGATGGGTAGAAGTGGACATGCCATACATGTGATTGGAAACACGGACGTTGTGATGACTAAGATTCTTGTGGAAGAAAATGAGATTTTTGATTGTAACACCGGCTATAGTGAGAACCTAACGGTTAATGGTTACGTAGATGGTTTTGAAGTCAGGAAGAATAAGATCTATAATGGGGAAAATATAGGGATTGTAGCTGCAGGTGGTTATGCTGCAAATACCAATCCCGCATTAAATTATGTTAGAAATGGTATTATTGCGGATAATGAAGTGTTTAATATCGATGGTAAAACAGGCCCGATATCTGCATTTAAAGACCATAACGGAGCTATAGGTATCTATGTTGATGGAGCCAGAAATATTATTGTCGAGCGGAACCTTGTAAGGGATTGTGGTCGTGGGATTGGTATTGTGAGTGAAACAGATAATTTTCCTACGCAGGAATGTGTTGTGAGAAACAACCTTGTATACAATTGTGCTCTCGCCGGGATTTATTTAGGCGGTTATATTGGTTACACAGGCGGTGGAACGAACAATTGTTATGTAGTTAATAATACAATTTATCATAATAGTAAAGACCTTGGTTATTTCAATGAGGTTGAGGGAGAGGTTAGGCTAACCGAAAACTGCAACAACAATGTAATTAACAACAATATCATTTGTCCGAGAGCAGATAGAGGTGTATTTATCAATAAACAAGTATTGGGAGGTACAAATAATGTAATTACCAATAATTTGTATTATTCTCAGGGATTGAACATCTGGCGCTGGGATAATATTCCTTACACCGATTTTAATTTATGGAAAGCGGCTTGCGGTGGTGATGCGGGCTCAGTATCTGGTACAGACCCTCAATTTGTAAATACCGTGGCTTTTGATTTTCATCTTAAACCTACATCTCCGGCAAAAAATACTGGAGGGGTTACTTCGGCACTGGTAAATGGTACAACAGACAAAGACGGACAAACGCGTATTGTGAATAATCTGATTAGCAAGGGCGCTTACCAATAGTTTTTAGCCATTGATTTGTGACCCGTTACTATCCTGGAGGGCTTATTTGTAAAAAAGTGAATATAGTAAATTAATAATTATATATTTGCAACCTCAAAACTAACCTTCATATTTTTTTGTATTCAGTGATTTAATGAATTGAAAAAGGGAGTGTTACAATGAATGATTGAATAGGTATTCGTAGCCTTGAGCCTGCGGGCAAAAGGCTTTTTAACTTTAAAGACAACCCAAATGCTGAATTTTGTTCTCTTTGGCCCACCGGGTGCAGGCAAAGGCACCCAATCTGAAAAATTGATTGAAAAATATCAATTGATCCACATTTCAACAGGTGATCTTTTCAGGGCACACATTAAAAATCAATCGCCACTTGGACAAAGGGTGAGTGCTTTAATTGCTGAAGGGCAGTTGGTTCCGGATGAAATTACCATCGCTATGTTGGAGGAGGAAGTGGATAAAAACCCACAGGCTAAAGGATTTATATTTGATGGTTTTCCGCGTACTGTGCCACAAGCAGAGGCTTTGGATGAGTTTTTAGTAAGTAAAGACAGTTCTATTGCAGGCGTTATTGCTTTGGATGTAGATCAGGATGAACTAACTAAACGCATTGCCCAACGTCAGCTTGAAACAGGTCGTGTTGATGATCAGGCAGATAAATTGCAAAAACGTATTGAAGAATATTTTAGCAAAACGATTCATGTTTTGCCATATTACGAAGGACAGCAGAAATTGAGTAAAGTAAATGGCATCGGCAAAATAGATGACATCTTTGCCAACTTATGTGCCGTTGTAGATAAGTACTAGTACAAAAAACATTACTGATAGCGGGACAGAATTGAATACTGCCCGCTATTGTTATTTATAAAAAAAACAGAGAAGATTATGTCGCAGGGTTCAAATTTTGTAGATTATGTTAAAATATGCTGCCGTTCCGGTAAGGGAGGGTCAGGTTCTGCACATTTGCACCGCGACATCAGAACTGCAACAGGTGGGCCGGATGGTGGTGATGGTGGTCGCGGTGGTCACATCATCCTCAGAGGAAATTCCCAGTTCTGGACTTTACTCCATTTAAAATACCGTAAGCATATTATTGCACCTGATGGTTTGCCAGGTTCAAGCGGAACGTCAACCGGTAAATCCGGTAAAGATGAGATTCTTGATGTACCTCTCGGGACCATTGCCAAAGATGCAGAAACCGGTGAAGTGCTTTTCGAGATTACTGAAGAAGGTGAAACAAAAATTCTTACATCTGGCGGTCGTGGTGGATTAGGTAACTGGCATTTTAAAACGCCTACTTTACAAACTCCACGTTTTGCACAACCAGGAGAGCCCGGAAAGGAAGAGTGGATCGTACTCGAACTTAAGGTGCTTGCTGATGTTGGATTGGTTGGTTTTCCGAACGCAGGTAAATCAACTTTATTGTCAGTAGTTTCTGCCGCTAAACCTGAGATTGCTGATTATCCTTTTACTACCCTGGTGCCAAACCTTGGTATCGTATCTTATCGCGACAGCAAGTCGTTTGTAATGGCCGATATCCCTGGTATTATTGAAGGAGCATCCAAAGGTAAAGGACTTGGTTATCGCTTCTTACGTCATATTGAACGTAACTCGGTATTGCTTTTTATGGTTCCCGCTGACACGCATAGAAGTATAACAGAAGAATATGAGATTTTAAAATCAGAACTTAAGGATTATAATTCTGAGCTGATGCAGAAACCTCATTTGTTAGCAGTTACCAAATCTGATATGCTGGATGATGAATTGATGGAAGAGATGAAAAAAGAGCTTCCGAAGCATGTTCCCGCCATATTTATTTCTTCAGTTGCGCAAAAAAATATTGTACAACTAAAGGATATGCTTTGGGAAGCAATCAATACTTATAAAGATTAAGCCTGCAAAAAGTATTTCATCTGATCAGTCGGATAATCCAGTTAAATAGAATTTTAGTCTATTGACTTTGCTCTAATGCATCACTAATTTGCAATGACCAAAGCTCATATAAGATGAAAAGAAGTATTTTGACGATATTCCTCCTGTTTTTTTTACTTGCCGGCTGTAAAGAAGAAGCTAAGCAGGCAGATGTGAAACGTTTTGGCTCGGTAATCGGGTTAAAATCCGAAAAGCTGGAAGATTATAAGCGTTTACATGCAAATGCATGGCCTGAAGTTTTGAAAAAGATTAAGGAATGTAATATTCGAAATTACTCCATATACCTTCAAAAAATAGGAGATGCTTACTATCTATTCAGCTACTTTGAATATATTGGGAAAGATTTTGATGCGGATATGAAAAAAATGGCCGATGACCCGAATACCCAACGCTGGTGGAAAGAAACAGATCCTTGTCAGTCACCACTGCCAGAGGCAGCTGCAAAAAAACAAATGTGGACGGATATGGAAGAGGTTTTTCATGTAGATTAATATCTTGTCCTATATTTTGTGTTTGCTCTTGTATGCCAGGGGCGAGCTACCCATAATTTTATGAAACAGACGGGAGAAGTAAAAAGGATCGGAGTATCCCACTGCGGCGGCAACTTCTTTTATTCGCAAATCTGATAAAGCAAGCAACTGGCAGGCACGCTGTACTTTTAGCTGGATGAAATAATCAATTGGTGCAATGCCTGTTTTTGTTTTGAAAATGTTTTGAAAATGTGAAGGAGAATAAGCAAATTCAGTGGCCATATCGTCAATGGTTAATCTAACTGAAATGTTATTTTTCATATATTCGATCACTTTATCAGAAGTGTCCTGGCCTGGCGTTTGCGTAAGCTCAGTGTGTTTTTGTGGGAACAAAAAATTGGCAATTAAGTAGTATAGACTAAGGTTGGCATAGTTTAAATTTTCTTCGCTGTATCCCTTTTCAAGGCAATTGTATATCATTTCCCATAATTTAATCCTGTGTTCGTCAAATGAAATGGCTTTCGGACTAACCAGGCTTTTGATGGATAAGGATTCATTTAGGCTGGAGAGGTTGCTTCCTGTAAAATGGACCCAGTATATTGTCCATGGATCATCGACATCTGAAGCGTAACGTAAATGCTGATCTGTAGCTGGGATTATAAAAAAATGGTTAGCAGAGACTTCCTGTTTTTCACCGTTAATGCTGAACCAGCCCTTGCCGTCAATGCAGTAAATCAGAATGTTGTCTGGACATCCTTTTGGTCTGTTTCGGTAATGTCCGGCAGCTTTAGGGAAGTACCCGATATGGGTTATATACATTGAATTTAAGAAAAAATCGTCTTTGGATTTGCGGTTAAACAGAAACTCAGGAAGACTGATTAGTTTCTCGCCTTTAAAGCCATCGCGTTTTTTCTCATTGATCTTCATATCGGTTTATTTGGTAGGTAAATTTATTATTTTTATTGGAGAAAAATAGTATAGTCCAGTGTATTCATGTGATCCTCTATTTTTTATATAGGAACTTAAGGCTAGGTTAGTGTTACACCAATGAACCAAAATATATGACCGTTATGAAAAAAAACGCGACAGTTTTAATGCTTGTTTTCATGTGCCTGAGTTGCTTTTCTTTTGCGCAAGGCCCAGTTATCCGTACCGATAAAAAGGTAGTGGAAGATTTTATGGATAAAAGATTCGGTATGTTTATTCACTGGGGGCCAGTTAGTCTCAGGGGAACCGAAATTGGCTGGTCCAGAGGAACAAATGTTCCAACCGTTGAATACGATAACCTGTATAAGGAATTTAATCCAGTTTTGTTCGATGCAGATAAATGGGCGAAAACAGCTAAGGATGCCGGAATGAAATATCTAACCATCACTTCAAAACACCATGATGGATTTTGTTTATGGCCAACTGCCTATTCCGATTATAATATTATGAATACCCCATACAAAAAAGACATTGTAGGAGAGCTGGCTAAGGCCTGTAAAAAGTACGGACTGAAGTTCTGTATTTATTTTACGGTAGCCGATTGGCATGATCCTGACTATGCGATTTTGTATCCTGCCTCTACCACTAATAAATCTATGAATATGGATCGGTTTGTATCGACGATGAAAAATCAGCTGAAAGAATTGATCCAGAATTATAAGCCTTATATGCTTTGGTTTGATGCAAACTGGGATAAAGAATGGACGCGTGTGCAATCAGCAGATGTTTACAATGCGATAAAAAAACTGGATCCGAACGTGCTCATCAATAACCGGTTGGATACCAAGGATGCTAGTGGAGGATCGCATAAGGTAATGTTACCGACAACTCTGGCAGATTTTGCGACTCCAGAACAAGAGGTTGGAACGATGAATATGGACTATCCATGGGAAAGCTGTATCACAATTTGTCAGCAGTGGGCATGGAAGCCTAATGATAAAATGAAGTCTTTAAAAGAATGCCTTCAAACGTTAGCCAGTACAGCTGGTGGAAATGGAAATTTACTATTTAACGTAGGTCCTATGCTGGACGGAAGGATAGAAGAAAGACAGATCAGCCGTTTAAAAGAGATGGGAGCCTGGTTAAATAAAAATGGCGCAGCTATTTATGGAACGAAGGGGGGGCCATATAAACCAGATAGCGTTATGGCCGCAACAAGAAAAGGAAATAAGATTTATTTGCACTTATTTAAGAATAACCGTGCTGAAATTTCAGTTCCTGCTATACCAGGACTTAAAATTACTAAGGTTTATTTACTTGATGGTGCCGCTCCTTTAACGCATAAACTGGACGCAGGTAAGATTGTACTTAGCTTACCAAAACAATTACCTGATGCTGATGACACAGTTATTGTTTTGGAAATGGATAAAAATGTAGAGTCAGTACCCATCTTTAAATCTTAAATAATTGAGGCATTTGAAGGTTCCATAACCTACTGTACGCAGAGTTTGGGTCATACAAAAGTTCATTATGTGTGCCCTGCTCTGCTACTATTCCTTTATCTAGTACAATGATTTTGTCTGAATGATTTAAGGTACTTAACCGGTGTGCAATCACAATGATGGTCTTTTGTTTGGCTTTAAGAAAATCAATTGTCCGTTGTACATGTTGTTCAGATGCTGAATCGAGAGAAGAGGTCGCTTCGTCAAGGATTAGAATTTCAGGATTACGATACAAAGCCCTGGCTATGGCTATGCGTTGTCTTTGTCCGCCAGATAAAGTAGCTCCATTTTCACCAAGGTAAGTTTGAAAACCTCTGGGTAGACTTTCTATAAAATCAATGATACCAAGCTGTTCTGAAATATCCAGTATTCGTTGCATATCCGGTTCGTAATCACCAATTGCAATATTCTCGATCACATTACCCGCAAAAAGATCGATCTTCTGAGGGACAACCGCTATAGTATTGCGAAGTGAGGCTGTTCGGATATACTTCAGATCATATTTTCCAATGCTAACATTACCTTTTTGTATGGGATAGATGTTTTGAAGGATAGACATTAAGGTCGATTTTCCCGAGCCGCTTTCACCAACAATTGCTGTGAACTTACCTTTTGGAATGGTTAAATTCAGCTCGTCGAAAACAGGGATCCTTGTCCCGTAACGGAACGAGACATTTTCAAAATGAATGTCACCTATTTTATCGGGGGTAAGTTCAATTTGTGTTTCATTACGTTCCATGTCTTCTCTTTCCAGGTCCATGATTTCGAAAAGTCTATCAGCCGCAATCACAGCATCCTGGACAACCTTATTCATCCCGATTAAGGAGGAAACAGGGCCTGTAAAATAGCCGATTAACGTGTAAAATGACAGCAGCTCTCCTGGAGTGATGTTATTATCGAGTACAAAACCAGCACCAATCCATAGTAAGATGATGGTTAGCAGACGGGATATCAATTCTGCTGATGTGTTAGAGAATACAGAATTGATATTTGAGGTGTAACCTGATTTTAAAAGCTTAACAAAGCGTAGTTCTGTTTTTTCGTTGGCATGGCTTTCTAACCCGAACCGCTTGATCGTGCTTACGGCATTTAGACTTTCTACAAATTGTGATTCCAGTTCAGCGGAATCTTCCATTAACTTTCGTTGCGCCTTTTTATTGAGTTTATTAGTAATTAGGTAAACCAGCAGATATACAGGAATTACGGTTAACATCAGTAAAGCCAGTTTCCAGTAATAGGTAAACATGACTATAAATGAGAAGAAAACGATGAAAATATTGACCAGAAAATTAATGCTGACATCATTCAAAAAACTTCTGATTTTTACAGCATCCCCGATTCTTGAAATAATCTCTCCGACGCGCATGGTGTCGAAAAACTGTTGTGGCAGTTTAAGCAGATGTTTGTAATAACCTAATATAAGCTGGGCATCTATCATTTGCCCGGTCTTTAAAGTGAAAATAGTTTTTGCAGTGCCGATAAAAAGCTGGACAAGCAAGATGACAATCATCGCTATACCCATAAGATTGAGTAGGTTCCGGTTACCGTCAACCAAAACGAAATCGACCAGCTTCTGGACAAAAATAGAAGTAGAAAGGCCTAAAATAGTATATACAATAGCTCCAAGCAATGCCTGAATTAAAATGCCTTTATGCGGTTTTATTAAACTCCAGAAACGTCCCTGTACAGATATTTTCTCGTTTCCGGATTTGAACTCTTCGGTTGGAAGCAACAGAACAAGTGCACCAGTCCATTCTTTTTTAAATTCATCATGAGTTTTGCGCTGCATTTGCCCGTCAATAGGGTCCATAACCTGGATAAATTGTTTGGTTACTTTGTAAATGACCACATAGTGTTGCAGAATGTCATCTACTAAGATATGCGCAATTGCGGGTGTGGGAATTTTAAAAAGGCTTTCGAAGGGGCTTTTAACTCCCTTGGCTTCAAATCCTAGTTTTTGAGCGGCTTCTACCAGGCCGAGTACGGTGGTGCCTTTTTTATCTGTTCCTGCAAGCTGCCTGATACGTGCAACCGGGAGATTTAATTTATAATGTGTTGCGATGGAGGACAGGCATGCTGCTCCGCAATCTGTAATGTCGCGTTGTTTTACTTTAATGCTCATACCTGCTTATAACTTTCCACTTACATTTGGGTTTACCCAGTCGTCAACTTTATCGTAGAGCAACTGGTATAGGCTGCGCTCGGTAACGGTAAAACGCGCAGTAAACGTCATTCCTTTTTTTAAATAGCCTTTGTAGCCATTTTTTAACTGCAAATGGTTCTTTGTTAAACCGCATCGTACTTTAAACACAGGTTGATTGTTGATAACTATAATGTCGTCGGAAATGTCAAGTACCCGACCGCTTGCCAGTCCCCACTGATTGTAGTTAAATGCGTCGACCTGCAGCCGAACTTCCTGTCCCCTTTTAATCAAACCAATGTCTGCAGGTTTGATATAGCAAAATGCAGTTAAGTCTGCGTCCGGCGAGATTTCGCCGATTTTTTGGTTGGCAAATACATATGCTCCTTCTTGTATTCCTGTTAAGTTTTGGATAGAGCCATCAATTGGTGCTTTTAATGTATATTGTTTTTTCTGTTCATTTAATTCAATCTGTTGTCCACTTAATTGTTGTAACTCAGTACGTAAAGTGTTTGCCTCCGTTTGCCACTGGGTTTTATACCGGTTGATGATCATTTTGTAAGCAGATTCACTTTGTTCGTATTCAAATTTATATCGTTCGTATTCAGATTCTGTAAGTGCCTTATTTTGAAAAAGTTTATTGTAACGGTTGTAGGTGCTTTCAGCCTGGTTTTTGGCGATACGTGCATTCTCAAGCTCTTGAGCAAACTGTTGCCAGTATGCGGTATACTGGCCGGTTTGTAAGGGTGGATAACTAAACCCGTTCCTGTTGATGTAAACAAGTAAGATCCGGATATCCTGCAGAAAAGCTGCCGTTTGTCCTTGTCTGTTTTGTACAACGCTACCTTGTTGTCTGGGAGTTGAAGCGTCTATGGTAATTAAAGTTTCACCTTGCTTAACCTTTTTGTTGTCACTCAATTGGAGTTTTATTAGTCTGCCATTAACAGGCACTGTAAGTTCAGTTTTTTCGATAGAAGACTGAAGGAGCCCGTTACTTTTTACACTGATAGGTGTTTTGATAAAGGGAAGGATACTGAGTGTTAATAGAATGCCAAATATGGTAACAAGATAAATGATTTGTGTTGGCCTGTTGATTTGGGAACGATAAACAAGAGCGGTGTCAGAAATATTTTCGGCAGAAAAGATAGATAGGGACATGTGAGGGGATATTAAAATAGCCGTTATCTCATGTTGAAGATAACGGCTATTTATTGATTTCTTACAGACCGCCTAATGAACCCAGAACAGTACGTAGTTGTTTGTTAAGGAACGAAAAGGTGTCAGTAAGTACACTTTTTACCGCTCCTGTTACTGGAGTTAACGCTCCGGTCAGGTTACCTAAGCCAAGTCCGCTAAGGATGTTTAGGCCTCCTAGTAATCCGCCACCTTCAACTTTGGTCATTTCTAATGTGTTCATTTCCTGAACACCAAGATTGTTTAAATCTAATCTTTTCATAATAGGGATGATTGTAAATTTCTTTTCCTTACTCATCTAAGGCTTTTCAGGATACGCCTATGTTGGCCAACATGGAAACGAAATTAATAAATGCCGGGATGGATGACCTTATTCAATTTGTTCATTGCAATGAACGAATAGTGAACGAAATCAGTTGCCTATATAAAATCATCGGGGAATTATTAGAATTCTGATTTTTAAATGGTTTCTTTGTTTATAGTTAAGTATTTCGCAGCAGGTTCTTTCGCCTGTATAAGTATTTTTGTCTTTAAATGGAAACTGGAGAGCTTTTAGAAGGTATTTTACCAAAAACACGTATTAAATCACGATTGATTGATTTGGTTGCTTATGCATCGGACGCAGGGTTTTATTATTTAAGACCGAAAGCCGTTGTGCAGCCCATAACAGAATCGGAGATTATTGCTTTGTTCAGGTTTTCTCATGAATACCAGATGCCACTTACTTTCCGAACCGGTGGTACCAGCTTATCGGGACAGGCCATAACTGATGGTATCCTTGTTGATTTGAGTCAGTACTGGAATAAAATGCAGATTGAAAATGATGGACAAACAGTAAGGGTACAGCCGGGAATTACCGGAAGTATGGTTAATGCTTATCTAAAACGTTATCAAAGAAAGATCGGACCAGACCCATCAAGTATTGATGCCGCAATGATGGGTGGAATCCTGTCCAACAACTCTAGTGGAATGTGTTGCGGTGTAAAACTTAATTCTTATCATACAACAAAACACATCCGTTTCATTTTACCGGATGGCAAAACATTTACAACTGAAGAACCTGCAGATTATATAAGGTTTGAGCAAGAGTGTGGACATATTTGTACTGCCGTAAAGGGCATGCAGGAACAACTTAAAAATAATACAGAATTGTATGACCTGGTACGCAGAAAATATGAAACTAAAAATACCGTAGGCTATTCCTTAAACTCCTTTATTGATCATGAACATCCACTGGATGTATTGTCACATCTTTTGATCGGTGCAGAGGGAACACTCGGATTTATTGCAGAGGCGGTAATGGAAACCGTTCCTGATTACCCTTATAAGACAACTGCCTTTTTATATTTTCCCAACATCTATGCTGCGTGTCAGGCTATTATACCTTTAACGGTTTCTGGCGCGGAGGCGGTTGAATTGATGGATAGGGCATCATTGAGATCTATTGATGGTCTAAAAGGAGTACCAGATCGTTTAAAAACCTTGCCGGAAACGGCTTCGGCTTTACTGGTCGAGTTCCAGGCGAATAGCCTGGCTGAATTACATGCCAAAAGAGATGTGTTCCTTGCTTCAGCTACTGACCTATTGATGCTGGAATCTCCTGTTTTTACTGAGGATATAAAAGAGCAGGCCTTTTTCTGGAAGTTGAGGAAAGGGATGTTCCCTGCCGTTGGCGCTGTGCGGGCCAGCGGAACTACCGTTATATTGGAGGATATTGCTTTTCCTGTGGGGAAACTTGGAGATGCAATTCTGGACCTTCAAACTTTGTTTAAAAAATATGCATACCATGAAGCGATTATTTTTGGTCATGCCAAGGATGGAAATATCCACTTTGTGGTTACACAGGCTTTTCATACCGCTGCAGAAATTGAACGGTATGATCTGTTTATGCAGGATGTGGTGAAGCTGGTGGTTGATACTTATGATGGAACTTTAAAGGCTGAGCATGGTACAGGACGTAACATGGCGCCGTTTATTGAAACTGAATGGGGTGGTGAAGCATACCAGATCATGAAAACGTTAAAGGAGACGATAGACCCGCAAAATCTGCTTAACCCAGGTGTAATCATCAATGCGGATAAAAAAGCGCATATCGCTAATTTAAAACCTTTGCCCTCGGTAGAGCAGGAGGTAGATAAATGTATCGAATGTGGTTATTGTGAACATAAATGTCCGAGCCGCAATATAACGCTTACCCCACGACAAAGGATTGTAGTAAGACGGGAGCTTGCAGGATTAAAAACAAGTGGTAATAAACGTGATTTTGATCAGCTGGTCAGCGAATATCAGTATGACGGATTGGATACCTGTGCGGTAGACGGATTATGTGCTACGGCTTGCCCCGTTGATATCAATACGGGTGATTTGGTAAAACGTCTGCGCAGGGAAAGTCATAGTAAATCGGCTAATGGGTTAGCCTTAACAGTGGCAAAAAACTTCGGAACTACCGCTTTTATGGTTGGTTCTGCAGTTAAGATCGGAGGTGGCATGAATCGCATTTTTGGCGGGTCGACAATGAGAAATATTACTGGCGGACTTAAGAAAATCATTCCCGCAATGCCACTTTGGAGTAATCAATTACAAGCTACAAATGGAAAAATTGAAAGTGATAGGAATGGGTCAATCGTTTATTTCCCTACCTGTATCAACCGGATGATGGGTGGAGCAAACGACAGTAAGAAAAGTGTTCCACAAACCTTTATGAGTGTATCTGGTAAAGCTGGAATTAAGGTGTTGGTCCCTGACGATATTAACGGTATGTGTTGCGGACAATTGTTCTCTTCAAAGGGGTACAATGATGCTTATATATACACGGTTAACGAAACCATTAAAAAGCTTTGGAAATGGACTTCAGAAGGTAAATTTCCTGTAGTGCTGGATGTAAGTTCTTGTACGCATACTTTACATAGTTGTCGCCCTGTACTTACAGAAGAAAATAAAACATATTTCGATCAGTTGAATATCATTGATAGTATTGATTATCTATATGATTATGTGACACCGAAATTAAAAGATATCCGCAAAAAAGAGAGTGTCGTTTTGCATCCGGTGTGCACACTTAAGAAAATGGGATTGGAGAGTAAGCTGTTTATGCTGGCCGACCATTTTGCAGATCGGGTTGACGTTCCTTTAAATTCGGGCTGTTGTGGAATGGCTGGCGACAGGGGGTTCTTATTTCCTGAACTTACGGCTTCTGCTACCGCGCCTGAAGCAGCTGAAGTAAGGAACTCTCCTTATAGTGGATATTATTCTACCGCAAAAACCTGTGAGATGGCAATGTCTGAAGCCGTTGGTAAAAATTATGAGTCTATCCTGTACCTGGTAGATGAGTGTCTGTAAACCTTTAAAATATATTAATATAGTGAAAAAAAATTCCCTGAAGTTCTTATTGAGCTTGACATTGTGGTCAGGTTTGGTAACGACATTAGTTGCGCAAAGCCCGGTAAAGCCGGAAGATAACAGGTTTACAAAGGTTGTGTTGCAGCAAAAATTAGAAGAACCTATGCAGTTCCATGTATTGGATGATGGGAGGGTTCTATATGCCGAGCGAAAAGGTAAATTGAAAGTGTACACACCTGCTACAAATAAGATGGATATTGTTGCAGATTTCGCTGTAAGCAGAGAGTATGTCAGCAAAACAGGGGAACGTTCAGAAGGGGAGGATGGATTACAAGGGGTAATTCTGGATCCGGATTACGCCAAAAACAAATGGATTTATGTTTTTTACTCTCCGAAAAGTGTTTCTGTAAATAGACTCTCCAGATTTACCTGGACAGGAGGTAAGCTAAATATGGCTACCGAAAAAAAGATCCTCGATGTAGTCGTTCAACGTGAAGAATGTTGTCATGTAGGTGGAGGTATGTTGTTTGATAAACTGGGAAATCTTTACTTAAGTACAGGAGATAATACTTTTTCCAGATCGTCAGATGGATTTACACCTATTGACGAACGGCCCGGTGAAGGCCCGCGTGATGCACAAAAATCATCTGGCAATACAAATGATCTAAGAGGGAAAATTTTAAGAATACATCCGGAACCAGATGGTTCTTACACCATTCCGGAAGGTAATTTGTTCCCTGTAGGAACGCCGAAGACCCGGCCGGAGATTTATACTATGGGTAACAGAAACCCATGGCGGTTGACTATAGATAGCAAAACCAATTGGTTGTATTGGGGCGAGGTTGGACCCGATGGATCTAATTCTTCTGAATTGAGAGGCCCAAAATCTTATGACGAATTTAATATAGCCAAAAAAGCAGGTAATTATGGATGGCCTTATTTTATTGGTAAAGAGGCTTATCGCCATTATAATTTTGCGACAAAAGAATCCGGGCCATGGTATGATCCTCTAAAGCCAGTTAATAATTCGCCAAACAATACAGGCTTAAACGTTCTTCCTCCAACTGTAGATGCGATGATCTGGTATCCTTATGGATCAAGTGAAGAGTTTCCGCTTTTGGGAAGTGGTGGACGTAGTGCTGTTGGTGGGCCTATATTTCACCAATCTGATTTCAAAAATGCTAAATACTTATTCCCGACATATTATGAAGGGAAGTGGTTGATCACAGATTGGGTACGTGGATGGATTTTTGCAGTTACACTTGATGAAAACGGCGAATATAAGTCGATGGAAAGATTCATGCCAGACCTGGTATTGCACGGCCCGATAGATATGAAGTTTGGTCCCGATGGAAGTTTATATGTATTGGAATATGGTAACGGGTATTTTAAGGATAATCCGGAAGCACAACTTATAAAAATTGAATACAATGGCGGTAACCGTAAGCCTGCAGTAATGGCCTCGGTTAACAGGACAGCCGGGCCACTTCCTTTAAAAATACAGCTTTCTTCAAAGGGTACATTTGATGCTGATGGAGATTCTTTAAAATATGAATGGAAGATCATCAAAAATGGAAAGCTGGTTCAAACGAAAAGGACGGAGAATCCGGAAGTTGTGCTAAGTACGGCAGGAATTTATAAGGCTACATTAATGGTAACCGATCCAAAAGGTCTGAAAAATAGTAAAACAGTAGAAATAGTCGCAGGTAATGCTGTCCCGGTGGTGAAATTTGACTTTACGCAGGGGAATCAAAGTTTCTACTTTCCAGGTAACACCGTCAAATATGCAGTCAGTGTTTATGATAAAGAGGACGGGAGCCTGGCAAATAAAAGGATACAACCTGCACATGTATCGGTATCTATAAACTATCTGGCCGAGGGTTATGACATGACGGTAGTTGCACAGAATCAAAACAAATTCGATACAGGTGCGCAGTTTGCTTTGGGAAAAGCACTGATTAAAAAAAGTGATTGTAATGCTTGCCATGCCTTGGATGCTACCTCATTAGGCCCATCATTAAAAGCCATTGCATTAAGGTATAAAAATGATAAAACTGCTGAAAACAAGCTAACTAAAAAGGTTATAGAAGGTGGCTCTGGTGTTTGGGGGGATGCAATGATGCCTGCTCACTCTTCAATGCCCGTTGCTGAGGTTAAATCTATCATTAAATATGTGCTTAGCGTTGCGGATAAACAACCAGCTAATAAAAATTTACCGGTTACAGGAAGTTATACCACTAATTTAAAATCCGAAGAAACGAATAAGGGTAGCTTTATTTTTAGGGCTGCTTATAAGGATCGGGGTGCTAATCAGGTACCTGCCCAATTTGCTGAAAGTGTTTTGGTATTGCGTAATCCATTAATACAAATCAATGATATAAATCAGTCGGAAGGTGTTGGCTTCAATCAGGATAAAACGATTGCAATTTCAAAGAAGAAAAATGCTTATCTGAAGTTAGATAACGTAGATCTGACCGATATTAAACGGATTTCGTTTACCGGGAAAAGAAATCCTGTTAAGGGGGCAATTGAAATTCGTATCGATTCTAATGAGGGAACAATGATTGGCAGGTCCGTAAACGCTGCAGAAAACAAAACAACGGCTACATTGAGTGAAATTAGAGGTAAGCACGATGTGTATCTTGTATTTACTGAGGCCGATACCGAGCTAAGTGCTGTTCATATGCTGAATAAATAGCTTTACATTGAATTGTAAAAAAGTTAAAACAACAAAGGCAACTGCTTACAGTTGCCTTTGTTGTTAAGTGGAATTTAAAGAAATAAAGTGATTCCTTTAAATTAATATAACATAGTTCAATAAATAAGCCCGGATAATAAAAATATTACCAGGAATAGGATTGATCTGCAGTAGCTAAACCTTTGGCTAAAGTTTCCTTGGAGTCAGAGCTGTAAACAGTTTCCATGCTTGGATTAGATGGGTATTTTTTACCGTTAAACTTCATCAGGTGCTCTTTACCATTACTTGTGAATACTAAATCTTTCCAGCCCTTTGTTTTAGTGTTGGCAATTGCGATGGGATAATCCACAACGGTAAATCTATTAATCAATTCTCCGTCCGGGCTCAGTAAAAGAACTGTACAACCTCCGGAGCCACAGAAGTAAGAACCGCTTAGTCCAACAAAGATTTCATTCTTAGTATCTTCATTGATATTATATTCGAAGATTTTAAATTTCCTGCTTTGTTCGTCAATCAGTTTTTTAGATAAATCATCCTGAAACATAGCTGTTAATTTTTCCTTCACCAGATTAGCCGTATTTTCATTAGCTGTATTTTTAGGTAAAGTTGTAGAATCTGTTTGCAGTGCTGTTGACTTTTCTTCGGAAACTATGGTGTCATTATTTTTTAAGGTATCGTTAGTTTTGTTTTCAGTTGAATTGCAACCAAACAATAAAGGACCGCTTATCAGCGCGATCATTGACAATAGTTTTTTCATAAATGTTACATGTTAGTAGGGCACTAAATTAGTTATTTTCTATACAATGGAGATCTCTTTAACACAACGTTCCTCCTGAATAAATAAAAGAACATCTGTATCTGTTATCTTAGTCAGTCGACCCTTCATTCCTTCTCCATTGGTTTTTTGAATCACATCTTGTTTCGTGGTAGAGCGATTTTGAGCCAGGATATTTAGTGATAATAGGGGGGTGAGGATAAGTATATAAAATCTCTTCATAAAAAATTAGGTTTACGTCAATTACAACGATTTATAATTGTTGATTGTTTTGGAATTTGGCGTTTTTTTTTAAACTTTTTTTGCTTAAAAGTTAATTCAGCTGATTGTCTGGGTTCGGTATTACAAGGGGGTTACTAGGGCCTTGCTTTACCCCCTAGCCCTAGTAACGCCCTACTAAGGCCTTGTTAAGTATAAGTTAATGCTCAAGTAAATGTAAACTCAGGGTAGGAATGGACAAGGAACGAACAAACGCTCACTAAATATGCTTACAATCGCTTCTATCTTAAGGCAAAAACAGTTCAGTTACGTTTATTTCAGTTATCATAAACCAAATTAATTTGTTAATATTGAGTTTAAAACCGGCTTGTATTCAGACGGGGAGATAGATTTATGATCAATTACAGCACATGCTTTGACCAGGAGCTTGCCCTTTTATTAAAAGAAGGCGATGATGCTGCTTTCCGTGAAATTTATCTGCGATATGATAAACTTCTTTTGATCTATGCATACAAGAAATTACGGAACCGGGAAGAGGCTAAAGATCTTGTTCAGGATGTTTTTACCTGGCTATGGAATAAACGTAGTGATTTCCAGTTAAACACCACCTTATCCGGATATCTTTATAAAGCTGTTCTTAATCGGATTTTCGATGTGATGAAACACAAAGGTATCATCAGAAAATATATAGATAGCGGGAGACATTCTATTGAAATTAGTAATGAGGATGCAGATTATTTAATTCGGGAAAAAGATATTGTGCTGCTAATCGAAAATGAAATATTGGCAATGCCCCCTAAAATGCGCGAGATCTATACTTTGAAAAAGAAATACTTTTTGAGTACCAAAGAAATTGCGGCCGAGCTTAGTCTCTCGGAACATACCGTATCTACTCAAATGAAACGCGCGCTCAAACATCTGAAAGTTAAACTTGGTCTTCTTGTATATTTCTGTATTGTTGGTTTTTAACTTTTCTGTAAATTATCTGTTTGGTATTTAGTGTTTTATGTTTTTGTTTCTTCTTTTTTTAGATACGTGTACCTAATGGTCTTATTTGAATCGTCTTAGTCTTTAATTAGGTTAAAACCGGCAGTAAAAGACGATGCAAAAAGATATTAAAACCATACTAGAAAAAGTTAGTTCAGGAAATGGAACGCCGGAGGAACAGGAGATTGCCAGGTATTGGTTGCATCAACTTCATCAGGATGAAGATTCTGAGCTTTCTGAACAAGAATTGGAAGCTTTGAGTGCGGATTTATGGTCAGATATTCAAGAGAAAAGAATACCCGAGATTAAAAAAAGAAGACTTTTATGGTCGACGGTTGCCGCTGCAGCATGTTTGATGTTGGTTTGTAGTGCTGCATTTTATTTTTATAGAAACAGTAATTCAAAAAATAATACTCTTATACCATCCTACGCTCAGGATGTTCAGGCTGGAGGAAGCAAAGCCTATTTAACTTTGGCCGATGGAAGAAAAATTAGCCTAACTGATGTATCAAACGGAGCCATAGCCACACAGGCTGGTATCAAAATTATTAAAACACCTAATGGACAACTTATTTATACGATTACAGATCAAAAGGCGATAGGAAAAGGTGATCATTATAATCTTATTGAAACCCCAAGAGGGGGACAGTATCAGCTGAATCTCCCTGATGGAACTAAAGTGTGGCTTAACGCAGCCTCTTCGTTAAAATATCCAGTTGATTTCTCTTCAAAAAAAGTGAGAAAAGTAGAGTTAACTGGGGAAGCTTATTTCGAGGTAGCTAAAGTGACGGGTAAGGGTAAGGAGGGAAATAAACAGGAGGGCAGGATGCCTTTTATAGTGGTTGCTGATAAGCAGAAAATAGAAGTTCTGGGTACGCATTTTAACGTGAATGCTTATCATGATGAGCATAGTATCAGGACAACATTGTTGGAAGGATCTGTAAAAGTGAACGACCGTATTGTGCTTGCACCAGGTGAACAATCTTCTTTTTCCGGCAGAGAGCTAAATGTAAAAGCAGTTAATGCCAGTGATGTGATAGACTGGAAAAATGGCGAGTTCATTTTTAACAAAGAACCTTTAACTGATATTTTAAGAAAAGTATCGAGATGGTATAACGTCGATATTGTTTATACGCGATCAGAAGCGGATGTCCCAACTTTTACTGGCTCTGTTTCCAAATTCGAAAATGTGTCTGTCGTATTACGAATGCTGGAAGAAACCAGTGATGTACGTTTCTCCATAGTGGGGAAAACCATAAGAGTAAAATAAACTAACCAATAATTATCAACTAAACAAAACAAAAGATGAAAAGAATCAAAGGCAAAGCAAGCTGATATTTCCATGTTGGTTTTAAGAAAAGCTCTAATAAAAAAGCTATGAAAGTATTCCAGTACTTCCATAGCCATATTTGAGTTAACCATAAAAACAAATTCCAGATCAGTTTAACGTATTAACCCAAGCTTCCAAAGGTATGAAAATATATACTTTTAACCTAGGTGTGTCCTATCAGTGGCTATACCCAAAAATTTTATCAATTAGAAATTCGGCTAACCGGCAATTTGCTGTCGTCGATAAAAGAAAATTGCTAATGAGAATTAACTTGATCATCATTATAATGACCAGTTGTTTACTGCAGGTAAGTGCATCTACTTTTGCACAACGATTCAGTTACAACAGACAACAGGTCGCTTTACGCCAGGTTTTTCAGGAGATCAAGAAGCAGACCGGCTATAAAGTGTTGTATTCAGATCAGAATGTAAATGGAGATCTTCTTATTAATGCTGATTTTAAGAATGTAGAGTTAGAAACGGTATTGAATACTTTACTAAAGGATTTGCAACTGACGTATAAAATAGATCAGAAAGTGATTCTCATTAAGGCGGTAGAAAAATCTTTCACCCGGCAAATGGCAGCTTTACCGGTTAAAATCGATATCAGCGGTAAGGTAGTTGATAGTCAGGGAAGGCCGTTGCCCGGAGCTTCTGTAAGTGTTAAAGGGCAAAGTATGGTTGTTAGTACAAATGAAGAGGGACAGTTCCTGCTAAAAGATGTACAAGAGCCTGTAACGCTTGTGGTGTCATTTATTGGATATATCCGTAAAGAGGTAAACGTTGTTAAGAACCAACCATTGGTGATCACATTGATAGAAGATGTTGGCCAGCTTAGTGACGTGATTGTGGTAGGTTATGATAGTAAAAAACAAAATGAACTGACGAGTGCAGTTACCGTTGTGTCTTCCGTAAAACTAAAAGATGTGACGGCGAACAATATTGGTACGATGCTGCAGGGAAAAGTAGCAGGTTTACAAGTGGTAAACAGCTCAGGGGCACCTGGGACTACGCCCGAAATCAGATTGCGGGGAGTATCTTCAGTAAATGCAAACCAAAGTCCGCTTATGGTTGTCGATGGTATTATCGGTGGGAATTATGATCCCAATGATGTTGCATCGATTACCGTGTTGAAAGATGCTGGTGCCACTGCACTTTATGGCTCCCAGGCTAACGCAGGTGTGATTATCGTTACGACTAAACGTGCAACATCAGGAGAAACTAATTTCGAGTTTAAGGCTACATCAGGATTTAGAACTGCTGATTTTGGTAAACTGGATGTAATGAACAGTGCGGAACTGTACGATTATCAGAAAGAATTTTATAGAGATTATATTGTTGGCGCAGCAGATAATTCATATAAAATAGACCTGATTAAATTTTATGGAGAACGTCCATTGTCACTTTTAAATCAGGACTATGACTGGTCGAAAGAATCCTTCAAATCTGCCCCGGTTAATGCATTTTATTTGTCGGCCAGTGGAAGTACGGAAAAGAATAATTATTATGTAGGGGCCTCTTACTATAATGAAAAAGGGACTTTTCTGAACACAGGCTTCCAACGTATTAATCTCCGTGCCAATTCCACTTATACTTTTTCTAAGAAATTAAGTGTTACAAATAACATTAATCTTAGCGCTTCAATGGGCAAGAGTTATGACTATATGGATGTTTACTATTCTTTTTTAAATCTGCCATGGGACAATCCTTATGACGCTAATGGAGCACCAGTCTATGTAGATGGAACATCGACTTTTAAATGGTGGTCACGCGATAAAATTAATCCCATACATACGGTACAGAATTCTGAACATCCTTACAAAGGGTTTGACGTGAATTATGATTTTGGCTTAAATTATAACATTAATAAATGGTTAACTTTTTCCAGCACGAACAGAGGTGCAGTTGGATTTAATAAGGGGAAAAACTATTTCTCTCCACTTGTAGCTGGAACCTATCATGGTACAGGTTTTTTAGATGAACTGAATACGTTAAACTATGGCGTAATCTCGAACAACTTGTTGAAGTTTAATTTTCAGTTGGGTGATCATTCTATTTCTGGATTGGCAGGAGGGGCGTTTGAAGGTGGACAAACTGAGTATTCGGGAGCTTCAGGTAAAGGGTTGCCGGAAGGACTTAAGGTACTTAATGTGGTGTCAAATAGCCAGCTTGTAAACGGTTACACAAATAAGAACTACCTGCAGTCTCTTTTATCACAGGTTAACTATAATTACAAAAGTAAGTACTTTTTATCGGGGTCATTTCGTGTTGATGGATCATCTGCTTTTCCAAGTAATAACCGTTATGGCTCATTCCCATCCGTATCAGGGGCATGGTTGGCCAGTAATGAAGATTTCCTGAAAGAGAGTAATACGATCGACAACTTAAAATTCAGATTGAGTTATGGTATTACAGGAACTCAGGATATTGGTGCGTCCAGGTACCTTGGTCTGTATTCTTTAACAACCCAGTACAATTCACTAATTGGAGCAGTGCCTTACCAGTTGGAAAGTCCTAATTTAACATGGGAAGGTAAACATCAGATTAACGCTGGTGTTGATATTGGTTTGTTTAAAAGAGTAAACCTGACTGTTGATGTGTACCGTAATAATACCAGGGATTTACTATTGCAGGTTTCACAACCCTTGTCTGTTGGATTTGAAACGAAATGGGAAAATGCAGGTAATGTAATTAACAAAGGAATTGAGTTGGGAATCAATTCTACAAATGTAAAAACAACGGATTTTGAATGGACTACAGATTTTACTATAAATTTTAACAGCAATAAGCTCTATGGTTTACCGGCAGATATTGTGAAGACGGGATCCTGGAGTATTTCGCAAATCTATCGTAACGGTGGTAATCTCTATGAATTTTACATGCCTAAATGGTTAGGAGTTGATGGTCAAACTGGTGCACCAGTTTGGGAGAAACTGATTTACAATGAGGATGGAAAAGCTGTTGCAACCGAGAAAACATTGAACTATGCCGAAGCTACAATTCAGGAATCAGGATCGGCGCTGCCTAAATATCAGGGAGGGTTTAATAATAGCTTTAGTTATAAAAACTTCAACCTGCGCGTAAGTACTTACTTTAACTATGGCAATAAAGTCTTTAGTAATAACCTTCGTTTTATGATGAACGATGGGCATGAACCTTATTATAATCAAATCAGATTACCTGATGGGGCTAAGATCTGGTCTGGTCCCGGCGATACAGATGCTACGGAACCGAGTCCTCAGAATTCAGCGAATTCTACAGAAACTTCCACAAGGTATCTTAAAAATGGTAGTTATTTTACCATTAGAAATGTTGCATTGAGTTATGCACTGCCTCAGGCCCTGGTTCGCAAATTAAATTTTAAAGCTATTACCCTGGGAATTACAGCCGATAATGTGGCTACGTTTTCTAACTTCCTGGGGCAGGATCCACAAACAACTATCAATTCAGGAAGTTTCGTGACCCCGGGAGTGTCTGACTTTAAATACCCTAATAACAGACAATATTTATTTACTGCAAACTTCAACTTTTAAGCATATGAAAAAGTATTTATTTACCATAGTTTTTTTCCTGTTGATTGTTGGAAATAGCTGTAAAAATCTTGATGTTTTACCAAGTGATGCGATTAGTACAGAAACGCTGATCAACACGAGTGATGGTTTAACGAATGCCTTAAACGGCGCTTACGCCTTATTTAAAGATCATATTGAATTTAATGGAACGACTGACAATAACAATATGTATTTGCGTCAATTTTATCATTTGTCTGATTTTGCCAGTGATGATATTGTGTGTGGACAGGTAACTACTGATCCGTTGTTTTATAGTTTTAGCCTTGGACATTCACCTTCCCAGGGTAATACCAGGTATTTCTGGTATGTATCTTACAAAATTATTACTGGTGTAAATACAGTGATAAATGCCGTTGAGAAATCTGGCACTCAGGACCCCGCAAAATTGCAGTTGCTGGGGGAATGCTATTTTTTACGTGCATTTTGTCATTTTAACCTGGTTAGGTTGTTCGGGAAACCTTATACGGTAGACCCCGCAGCTGATGGAATTATTTTGCGTACTAATCTGACCGACCCTTCGAAAAAGAAAAGAGCGAGTGTTTCGGAAGTATATGCCTCGGTAATTGCAGATGCAGAGAAGGCTGCATCTTTAATGACTCAGACAAGAGCTGTGCAATATGCATCAAAGGAAGCTGCATGGGCGTTGTTATCACGTGTAAACTTATACAAAGAGGATAACCAAAAAGCAATTGACTATGCAAACCTGGTGATCAACTCTAAAAGGTTTACTTTGATGACGGCTGCAACTTACCCTACTTTATTCGCAAATGCCCAAACAAGCGCAGAGACAATTTTCTGTGTCGCCTTTACAGCAGCTGACGACTATGGTAAGTTTGGATCCATCGCATCTATGATTTATTCTGATGGGAACTCTGGATGGGGTGAGGAATATGCTTCATCCTCGTTGAGAAATGTGATGTCAAAACACCCGGAGGATGTTCGCTGGTCGTATATCGTACCATTAAAGGATAATGCCGGAGTGATCCAGAAGAAAAATGGTATCGAGGTACATTATATCAGTAAGTTTTCTTTTCAGGGTGGACTCCCTAATTTAAGTTCTCCAATCATGTTCCGTTTATCGGAAATGTATTTAAACAGGGCAGAAGCACAAGCTAAGTTAAACAATACAGCAGGGGCCCTGGATGATGTAGATATGATTCGTAAAAACCGCGGATTGGAAAATTCATTGTACAATAAAGTAGTGCCTTCAGGATATACTGCACTGGATGTTGTCTTAGAAGAAAAACGTATAGAAATGGCATTTGAAGGGCATAGGACATACGATCTTTATCGCAATAAAAGAGCAATGAACAAAGCATACTGGGGTTATCACCTTGCCGGGTTAAAAGAAACGGATATTGATCTGAGTAAAACACCTACAGGTTATGCGAATATGTCAGTAGATTATACCAACCCGAGGACCATTTACTTTGTACCAATTGATGAGGTATTGAGTAATAACCTTGCTACGCAAAATCAATAATTCAATTTTAAAATGTTGATTACAAATATTTTATTGAGATGAGAAATTTTAAAAAAAGTATATTTCGACTGTTGATGATGATCACAGTGGTTATCATAACAGGATCCTGTAAAAAGGATAATACCCAGAAGCTAACTGATTTGCTTTATGATCTTACAGTGGATGGCAATGAGGTGACTTTTAAAACGGTTACGACAGGTATCTCTGCTTACAGATGGGATTTTGGTGATGGTTCTTCTTCAACCGAGGCCAACCCTGTACATGAGTATCCCGGTAAAGGTAAATACGTGACCACTTTGTATGCGACGATGAATGGGAAAGTGGTTGAAGCATCTACAGTGATCAGAATTGCCAAGACATCACCTGTTAAATTGGATGATAATACTTTAGGTGATTGGGACAATGTTACGGCAAATGTCCTTACCGCGGGACCAAATGGAGGAATTTTTCGTTCAGCAAAATTTGATTACGATGGCAATTACATTTATATATTCGCTGAAATGAATTCTAAAAAAGCGAATGGAGATATCTTCGACTTTTATATTGATGCTGATAATAGTGCCGCGACAGGCTTACTAAGTGCTTATACCGATGGTGGATTTGATATTTTGCTTGAAGGGCAATTATTAACTTCTGGCCTGGATATTTTTTATCATAAGGGGCCGCAAAATAGTTTTACTTTCGATCCTCAATCTATTTCTGAGGCTTATACAGTAGGGACAATTACGGAGGCAGCTGGTATTTTAAAATTTGAAATGCGTATTGCGCGTGGAAAATTAAAAGGTTTAACTGGTAGTGGAATGCGAATAGGTATTATGGCAACGAAAAATGATTGGTCGGTAACCCTGGGTAGTATTCCTGATGCGGGGGCTTCGGCATTTCTGCTCGATATGAGTGAGTAGCATTTTAAAAAAAAGTTTTCTATGTCTAAAAATACACCAAATCAATTAGCCACCGGGCGTGTAGTATCTCTTGATGTAATGCGGGGGATGATTATGTTATTACTATGCGCGGAAAGCTGCCATTTATATTTTGCACTTAAAGCGCTTAATCCAGCTGAACCGGCAGCAATGCTTGTAGAACAGTTTTTTCATCATAGCTGGCATGGATTACGCTTTTGGGATCTGGTGCAACCAGCGTTTATGTTTATGGCTGGTGCTGCTATGTATATCTCCTATAGTCGTAAACTAGAAAAGGGGAGTAGTTGGGAGAAAAACTGGAGCCATATTTTAAACAGAAGTTTAAAACTCTTTCTGTTTGGTGTTGGTCTTCATTGTATATATGCCGGGAAGTTGGTTTGGGAGCTGTGGAATGTACTGACACAGTTGGCTTTTACCACGCTGGTGGCATATCTGATTATTGGTAAAACGTATACCTGGCAGCTGATCTGCTCACTTGGGTTATTGCTGCTCACAGAGATGATGTATCGTTTTATACAAATTCCAGGTTTTGATCAGCCCTTTGTTGATGGTCATAATTTTGGGAATTATGTAGATACATTGCTTATGGGTAAAATCAATTCGGATGGATGGGTAGCAATTAATGCCATACCAACGGCTGCTCATACAATATGGGGGGTGTTGGCAGGTAAACTTTTGATATCAGCCCGGTCAGCATCTTATAAAATAAAGATGTTGACTGGTTTTGGTTTGCTGGCACTGTTGATTGGATTTGGACTGGATGTTACACAGATTACCCCTATTGTAAAAAGAATAAGTACAAGTTCTTTTGTCTTCGCTTCCGGTGGCTGGGTTTTAATTATGCTGGCCCTGGCATATTGGCTGGTAGACGTAAAACAGTATGTAAAACACATATGGATATTTTCTGTTATGGGGATGAATGCCATATTCATTTATATATTTTTCGAAACTGTCGGTGTACAATGGTTGAACGGTACTGTTGGGATTTTTACAGGTGGGATGTTAGCTACGTTTTTTGGCATATCAACGAATTTAGGTGCAGTAATAACTGCATTATGTACCCTTGTGTTAGAATGGTCACTATGCTACTGGCTCTATAAGCGCAGTATTTTTTTTAAGCTTTAAATAATTTTATCTAAAAGACTTTCATCATGAATATAAAATTTATAGTCAATTGTTTTCTGCTACCCCTATTTGTGAGTGCAGTTTTTGGGTCTTGCAAAGACGATAGCACAAACCTGGTTAAAATAGAGAAGGTTAATGTAACTTATTCGGAAAGTACTGAAGACTTTCCGAATCCCGAACGGGGTTTTTACCGCTACTCGGAAACTAAAGCAAGTAACTATAGTGTGCTTGATGCCGCGCAGCTTAAAACGTATCGTACTTTGCAGGATATTTCAAGTGCTAATTACAAAGTTTATAGTACACTTGTTTTTAGGTATTATATCCTGGATAATATAACAACTACGCCGATTTCAGATTCTTTTTTGAGTAACATTAAAAAAGATATGACTGCTGCAAGAACTGCCGGCGTTAAATTGATTCCACGTTTTGTTTACACGGTTACCGCAACTCCGGGGAATTGTCCGGAAGGATTTATTTGTCCTACTTACGGTGACGCAGCTAAAACTGTAGTCTTGGGACATATCGGACAGCTTAAAACGGTGCTTACAGAGAATGCTGATGTAATTGCATGTGTTCAGCTTGGCTTTATCGGAACATGGGGAGAGAATTATTATACTGATTTTTTCGGAGATGCTTCGCTAAACGGTGGGCAGAACAGTACATTGACAGATCAGAACTGGCGCGACCGGGTAGAGGTATTGAAAGCTTTGCTGGCTGCTATGCCGGTTGACAGGATGGTTCAGGTTCGCTATCCACAGTTTAAGCAGCGCTTTTTGTATGGTGTAAATTCCCCGCTTTCTTCACCTTCTCTTGCCGAAGCTATGGCATTTTCAACATCAGATGAATCGCGTATTGGTTTTCATAATGATTGTTTTCTAGCTAGTACGAACGATTTTGGAACTTTTGAGGATTATGGTAATAGCAGTGGGCCAAGGACGTCGGATGGTGCTGTTTTAAATACACTAAGAGATTACATGAAGGCTGATAGCCGTTATGTCGTTGTTGGCGGTGAAACCTGTTCAGATGATTATAGTCTTAATGATTGTGAACCAGCTGGCAAAGCGCAGGAAGAACTTACTGCGATGCATTTTAGTTACCTCAATGCACATTACAATACTGCTGTTAATAATGATTGGCAGAGCGGTGGCTGCATGGAGAATATCAAGAAAAACCTGGGCTATCGTTTTGTGTTACAATCTGCAGTGTTGCCAGATAATGTTGTGAAAGGTACAACGTTAAATTTAGTGCTGAATGTTAAAAATGTAGGTTATGCATCTCCGTATAATAAAAGAACAATAAAGCTGGTGCTACGAAATAAAACAAATGGTGCAATAAAATCATTTAATCTGAATACTGATGTAAGGAAATGGTATTCAGGAGTTTTTAAAGTAGAGGAAAGTGTAAAAATACCTTCGGACTTTGCAGCTGGTGAGTATGAAATGCTGCTTCATTTACCCGATGCGTATGCAAGTATCGCGGATAGAACAGAGTATTGTATCCGTTTAGCGAATAACAATGTTTGGGAAGAAGAAACCGGATATAATAGGCTGAACCATACACTTAGCGTGCATTAATTTTATATCTGTTTAACAAATGATTGTAAATAGGTTGATTATCTTTGCGGATGCCTTATTTTAAAAAACTGCTTGATCTGCTTAAAACGGAGCGTGAAGAGGATTTACAAGCTTATATCAAACAGAAGGAAACGCTGTCTGTTGCGGAACGCAGAGCAAATGGCTTAACCTGGTATCCCATTGCTATCCGTGGATCGGAAATGAGCAGAGGCGATTACCTGACTGTTGAGGTGGAACGTACCACACACCAGGATCTGCAACATCAGTTGCGGTTCGGCATGCCGGCGGTATTGTTTTCTAATCATGATCCTAAAAATGATAGGGTAGAAGGAGTTATTGCTTATCAGGGTGGTAACCGACTAAAAATTACGTTGCGTACAGATGAATTGCCGGATTGGACCAGAGATGGTAAATTAGGTGTAGATGTACTTTTTGATGATCACAGCTATGACGAAATGCAGTGGGCTGTTAAATCTGCTGAGCTGCGGAATAAGCAGGCTGATGATCATCATTTGATAAAAGTGTTAATGGGCACAGACGCGCCTTCATTTGCAGACGATATTTTTCATTATCGCATTGATCAGTTGAACGAAATTCAGCAGCAGGCTGTAAACAGGATTGTTGCTGCAGAGCAGCTGGCCATTGTGCATGGCCCGCCGGGAACGGGTAAAACCACTACACTGGTGCAAGCTATTAAAGCATTAATTAAACAGAAAGGCAAGCAAATTCTTGTCGTTGCACCAAGCAATACAGCTGTTGATTTGTTAAGTGAGAAATTGGCAGATGAAGGTTTGAATGTTTTGCGTATAGGTAATCCTGCCAGGGTCTCAGAGAAACTATTTTCTCTAACTCTGGATAGCAAAATGGCTGCTCATGCCAGTATAAAAGAAGTTAAAGACTTGAAAAAGCAGGCTTCTGAGTATAAGAACATGGCCCATAAGTACAAAAGGAATTTTGGAAGAGCAGAAAAAGAGCAACGTAAGGCGCTTTTTGATGAGGCGCATAAAATCATGAAATCTGTAGCCAATACGGAACAGTATATCATGGAGGACCTGATAGAGAAGGCGCAGGTGGTAACGGCAACCTTAGTTGGGGCAAGTCATTATACCATTAAAGACCGAAAGTTTGATACGGTGGTTATTGATGAAGCTGGTCAGGCACTGGAACCTGCATGCTGGATACCTATATTGAAGACACAAAAGGTTATTTTGGCAGGTGATCATTGCCAGCTGTCGCCTACCATAAAGTCGAACGAAGCAGCAAGAGCAGGCTTAAGTATTACATTGCTGGAAAAGTGTGTCGCGCTGCACCCGCAAGCTGTTGTTTTGCTGGAAGAACAGTATAGGATGAATACCCAGATTATGACTTATTCCTCGTCTGTGTTTTATGAAGGGAAGTTGAAAGCACATGAATCTGTTGCCGGACACTTGTTGTTTCCTGATGATACAGCATTGAACTTTATTGATACTGCCGGCTGCGGTTTTGAAGAGCAAACAGAAGGAACAAGTACTTACAACACCGAAGAGGCTGTGTTTTTATTAAAACACTTAACGCAGCTGGTTGTAAAACTAAGCTTGATTTACAACAAGGAGAACTTTCCTACAATTGCTGTAATTTCTCCTTATAAACATCAGATCCATGTGTTAAAGGATTTATTGTTGAATCATCCGGTTTTGCAGTCGTATATGCATAAAATTTCAGTCAATACAATTGATAGTTTTCAGGGGCAGGAAAGAGATATTGTTTATATCGGACTTACCCGTAGTAATGCTGATGGTGTAATCGGGTTTCTATCTGATATCAGGCGTATGAATGTGGCGATGACACGGGCAAGAAAGAAACTCGTTGTAATAGGGGATAGCGCAACACTATCGAGATTACCTTTTTATGCTGATTTTATTACTTACGCTGAAAAAGCTGATGCTTATCAGAGTGCCTGGGAATTTGCAGACATAGATTAATGTTAGCATAGGTTGAGGCAGTGGTGATTAATCCTCATCAGATTGATCACCACTGCCATATTTTTCTGAGTAATCCCGGGCATTTTCATCCGCTTCGGCATTTCCCTCTCTCTCGCTTTCTAAGTTGCGATCTAAGCGGTCATTCCATTTATCTAATCCATCAGGGTGAATGCGCTTCTTTGTCAGATTAACATTTACCTTTTTTGCATCTTTTGCTGATGTGGCATTTTCAGGTTCAGCACCTTTCGCTTTTTTCCGGTCGGCCAGTTCTGCTTTTTCTGTTTTCGATTTAGGAGCTTTCATTGGAATGCGATTTATACGTTTACTATCATTAAACAGTAGGGAGTACAATAGGTTTTGAAAAAATTATTATCTTTCCCACCCTGACGATACTACAGGTTGTTAGACATATAAAATATACCTATGAAAAAGTGCTTGACTCTCCTCTTGATTTTTTTTAGCTCCTTTGTTTTTGCACAGGAAAAATACTGGCAGCAACAGGTCAGATATAATATTGATGTAGCTTTAAACGATCAGGAAAAATCGTTAAAGGGATTTGAGAAAATTGTTTATAAGAACAATTCGCCTTCAACACTTAATTTTATCTGGTTTCATATCTGGCCAAATGCCTATAAAAATGAAAATACCGCGTTATTTCATCAATTAAAAAATGATACTACAAGGGCTGAGAAGCTGGAAAAATATACGTACGGTAGTATAGAAGGATTAAACTTTAAAATAAACGGAAGAGTTGCTGCTACAGAAGCGCATCCTAATCCTCAATATATTGATGTGATTAAGGTGAAACTTGCTACGCCATTAAAGTCTGGAGATTCTGTAACTATTACTACCGACTTTAAAGTGAAATTACCTTCTTATTTTTCACGATCTGGTTTTGCCGATGGAGAGTTTATGATATGTCAATGGTATCCAAAACCTGCTGTTTTTGATAAGAATGGCTGGCATGAGTTTCCATATCTGGATATGGGTGAGTTTTACAGTGATTATGCTTCTTTTAATGTGAATATTACAGTTCCTTCAAGCTATGTGGTAGGTGCAACGGGTGTTTTGCAAAATGCAGATGAGCTGGCTATGTATAAAAGCTTAGGTGCAAAAAACGTAGCTAACCGCGATGCTAAGCCTGTGCTTTACACCCCGAAAATTAAAACCGGCGTTAAGAAGTTAAATTATAAAATAAATAATGTGCCTGATTTTGCGTGGTTTGCCGACAAGGATTTTGTGATTCAGTATGATACGTTAAAGCTTGAATCCGGAAGAGTGATCGACGCATTTACCTATTATCATAACAAAGACAGTACTTTATGGAATTATAGTGTTGATTATGCCAAGGATGCGGTCAAGCGTTACAGTAAGTGGATTGGTGAATACGAATATCCGGTTGTGCAAGTGGTAGAGGGGCCTAAAAATAACTCCAGTGGTGGAATGGAATATCCGACGATAACGCTGATTACCAGCCCTGATGCGAAAAAAGAATCGCTGGATGCTGTAATTGCTCATGAGGTAGGTCATAACTGGTTTATGAGTATGTTAGGTAGCAACGAGCGTCAGCATGCCTGGCAGGATGAGGGCTTAAATACCTATTTTCAGTTTAGATATGAGGCTGAAAAGTATAGGTCGAACTCTATATTTGGTGATGCCATTCCAATCGAAGTTCAGGCGCTTCCCGTTAAGGATTTTCTCGCATCTATTTACGGTGCGTTGAGTGGAATTCCAATGAAGTCTGCCATCGATATTCCCTCGGATAAGTTTACGACCTCTGATGAGTATAGTACTGCCTCTTACCTTAAGACTGCCTTGTGGTTATATGTGTTGGAAGATGGAGTGGGTAGAGAAAAAATGGATAATGCTTTTAAGTTGTATTTTAATAAGTGGAAAGGAAAACATCCGCAACCTGGAGATTTGAAAGCAGCTTTTGAAGAGTCGCTGGGTATTAATCTGGATAGGTATTTCGACCTGTTGAACAAAGAAGGAAAGTTTGAATAATTAGGTATTTACCCATTTGTACATCACCGCTAATAGTATTATATATAAGACCACATTGAAAATGTCATGATGGTTTGCCGAAAATATGGTTACCTGGGGATTGTAAAATAAAGGTAGGAGTATAAATCTGCATAGATTTAAAATTAGAATTACCAATAATCCGGTGAGCAGGAAAGTAAGGCGAGAACGGATTGGCTTTGGAAATGAGAGTGTAAATGCTGAAAAGCAACTCATGATTCCATATCCGAGACAGGAATAAACAAGCCGGAACCCTGAGTGTCCCTGAACTTTTAAACTGATCTCGGTAGTGGAAACCGTGTAACCCATTATTTCAAGCGCTTTTGCTGCTACGGATATATAAAGGTTGCGCCATATTGCGATGTAATTACAGTGCTCATCGAGGAATGGAATATATAATCCACCGGGACTGACTATTCCTATATAGCCTATGTTGAAACCATAAAAAGTAAGGAAAAGCAACAAGAAACGTAGTATAAATCTGGTTCCTTCATTCATATTGTTGGTAATAGGTATTCCTGATGATTTCTACCTTTCTTTTTCATTTCGTTAATGCGAATTTATTTATAATGGATCAAACCAGCCACAAAACAAAGCTTCTGTTTCATTTGTCTTATTTTATATATATAAGATATGGAAAAGATAATTCACGCCCTGTTTGATAATGAGATTGAAGCATTCAGAGGATTACACGGATTACAGCAATTGGATTTGGCTGAAGACCTGTCTTTGGGAGAGTCATATTTGTTAAGCAAAAATGAAGCAGGGGAAACGTCTATAAAATCTGCAAGAGATAAGGCTGAAGGATCTGGTGCGGTAGGCGGTGCACTGGTGGGTGGAATGATCGGCCTTTTGGCGGGACCTCTAGGTTTTGTTGTCGGCGTTGCAGGAGGTATGATTGCGGGGTCGGCAGGCGAAACATTGCGTGCTGAGAATAGGTCGGATTACCTGGATGTGGTGTCTGCGAAGATTCCGGCAGGTAAATCATTACTTATAGCACATGTGTGGGAGGATTGGCAGACTCCCGTTGATGCAGTATTAAATCCTATTGCGAATCAAGTTGTTCGTTTTGAGGTTCATGATAAAGTTTTTGACGCTGAATACCAGGCTAAGCAATATGAAGCCTGGATAAGTAAGAGAGTAGAACCTGTGAATGACCCTGAAAAACAACAACGTTTGGAAAGTCGTTTAAAGGACCAAAAAAAGAGACTCTCCGAGGTGAAGAAAGATAAATAATCTTATTTATTTATGACGGATAATACTACCATAGATTTAAAGAATATGGGTACTTTTGCGCGCATATTTATACGAGCAAAATGAAATTAGCGATTAATGGTTTTGGAAGAATAGGGCGTATTTTTTTACGTGCTGCACTTGAGCGAAATATCAATGTTGTTGCGATAAACGACCTTGGTGATATAGCTACGCTTGCCCATCTTTTTAAGTACGATACGGTTCATCGTGGTTTTAAAGGTGATGTTACTTATGAGGAAGGCGCCTTAATCATTAATGGCAAAAAGATTTATGTGTATGGCAAGGCTAAACCTGAAGATTTGCCATGGGGTGATTTAGGTATAGACCTTGTATTGGAGTCGACAGGTAAGTTTACGAGTCGTGCCGGTGCTGAACTACATTTGAAAGCAGGGGCAAAACAGGTGTTGATTTCTGCACCCTCTACAGATAAAGATGTGCCAATGGTAGTGCTCGGTGTAAATGATACTGAGGTAGATTTTAGTTCTCCTATGCTTTCAAATGCTTCTTGTACCACCAACAATGTCGCTCCTATGGTAAAGATATTGGACGATAACTGGGGGATATTGGATGGTTATATTACGACTGTGCATTCTATGACTGGTGATCAGAATTTGCATGATTCACCGCATAAAGACCTAAGAAGGGCAAGGGCAGCCTCGGCCTCTATCATCCCTACCAGTACTGGAGCTGCCAAGGCTATTACAAATATTTTTCCTCATCTGGAGGGAAAACTTGGTGGTGCGGGGATAAGAGTACCGGTGTTGAATGGGTCGCTAACAGATTTTACCTGCATCTTAAAATCGCCTACCACGATAGCCGAAATTAATTTAGCTTTTAAAAGAGCGGCCGAACATGAAATGAAAACTATTGTAGAATATACTGAGGATCCTATTGTTTCCGTCGATATTTTAGATAACCCTCATTCTTGTGTTTTTGATGCACAGCTTACTTCTATTGTTGGTGATCTTGTAAAAGTTGTGGGTTGGTATGACAACGAGTCCGGTTATTCTACCAGATTGGTTGATGTAGTACAGCGAATTAAGAAAAACTATGATTAAATATATATCTACCGGGGATACTCTTGATTTAAGGAATCGGGTGTTAAGAAACAATGCAGGGATAGATAAAAGTATTTTTCCAACAGATGGAAATGACGGAAATTTTCATCTGGGAAGGTTTATTGGTCATAAAATAGTATCTGTTGCTACTTTTTATCCTGAGGATTGTGTAGAAATAGGTGATGGAGGCTTCAGATTACGGGGGATGGCTACCGATCCGGATTTTTCGGGGAATGGTTACGGGGCTGAACTGATTAAATTTGCAATTAATGAGCTAAGATCTGTTAATGCTTCTTATATTTGGTGTCATGCGCGGAGTTCTGCCGTCGGTTTTTATAAAAAGCTTGGTTTTGAAGTAATTTCCGATGAATTTGAAGTGCAGGGCATAGGTCCGCATTTTAAAATGAGCAAGGCCATTTCATAGATAAACGCAAACCAAACCGTATTAATAAAACAAAAGATTTAAAATGAGAACAATCGATCAGTACAATTTCAAAGATAAAAAGGCTTTAATCAGGGTGGATTTTAATGTCCCTTTGGATAAAGATTTTAATATTACGGATGATAAGAGAATGCGTGCTGCATTGCCTACGATCAATAAAATATTGAATGATGGTGGTGCTGTAATTTTGATGTCTCACTTAGGTCGTCCTAAAGGCGGACCTGAAGATAAATATTCGCTGAAACATATCCTGGGTGATTTATCAAGAATGCTTGATCTTCAAGTGAAGTTTGCTAATGATTGTATTGGTGCTGAAGCGACTGAAAAAGCAAGAAATCTTGAGCCTGGTCAGGTGTTACTTTTGGAAAACCTTCGTTTTTATAAGGAAGAAGAAAAAGGTGACCGTGACTTCGCTGAGAAATTAGCTAAGTTAGGAAATGTATATGTAAATGATGCGTTTGGTACAGCGCACCGCGCACATGCTTCCACTGCAATTGTTGCTGAGTTTTTCCCGACAGATAAATACTTCGGTTATTTAATGGCTGAGGAATTGAAAAATGCTGAAAAAGTAAACCATGGTGCTGATAAGCCTTTCACTGCTATAATGGGTGGTGCTAAAGTATCTGATAAGATTTTGTTGATTGAGAGCTTGCTGGATAAAGTAGATAATCTGATTATTGGTGGTGGTATGGCGTATACTTTTGCAAAGGCTGCGGGCGGTGAGATCGGAACCTCTCTGTTAGAAGAAGATAGAATGGCGCTATGTCTGGAGTTGGTAGAGAAAGCAAAAGCAAAAGGTGTGAACTTATACTTACCGTTAGATACTGTTATTGCAGATAAGTTTGACAATGAGGCAAGTAAAGGGACTGTTGATACAGGTCAGATTCCGGCAGACTGGATGGGCCTGGATATTGGTCCTAAAACCATTGAGTTGTTTTCGAAAGTGATCGCTGGTTCTAAGACTTTGCTTTGGAATGGGCCGATGGGGGTTTTTGAAATGGCAAATTTTGAGCAAGGTACACGTGCTGTTGCTGATGCCGTTGTTGCTGCAACCCAGGAAAATGGTGCTTTCTCGTTAATTGGTGGTGGCGATTCTGCTGCAGCTATCGCTAAATTCAATTTAGAAGATAAAGTAAGTTATGTTTCTACAGGTGGTGGAGCATTACTTGAGTATATGGAAGGTAAAGAGTTGCCTGGCGTTAAGGCGATTAACGGTTAAGGTTAAGACTTATTTTTAGGACAGGCGTTTCGTTTTTACGAGACGCCTGTTTTTGTTTCCCACCATATTTTCTGCGTTTTTGATGCTTTAAAGGCAGAAAAATATTGGTATGAATTATGTTGATAATTTTTTGTGGTAGAATGTGGTAAAAAGTGGTAGAAATATCTATTTTTACACTACATAAAAAGTGCACATATAAAAATGGTTCAACTGTTAGGAGAATTTGATTGTAAATTAGATGCGAAAGGCCGCTTGATGGTCCCTTCGGGTCTGAAAAAACAATTGCCTAATGTTGAGGATGAGGGACTTGTAATTAACCGTGGTTTTGAAAAGCATTTGGTTCTTTATCCCAAAAAAGTATGGGAAAGCATGGTGGAGGAGATGAGCAAGTTGAACCAGTACGAACCAAAAACAAGAGAGTTTATAAGATATTTTACCCGTGGCGCGACGGCTTTAACGCTTGATGCTGCTGGAAGGGTTAATTTGCCGAAGTCTTTATTGGAGTCTGTAGGTATTGAAATTAGTGATGATCTTGTTTTAGCTTGTCAGTTTGATAAGATTGAAGTTTGGTCTAAGAAAGCTTACGAAGCTTTGTTTGATAGTGAGCCTGAGAATTTCGCTTTCCTTGCTCAGGAAGTAATGGGAAATAAGAATAGGGGGGAAGATGGAAAATAATTACCACGTACCGGTTTTATTAAAGGAGTGTATCGATGGTTTGAATATTAAGCCAAATGGCGTCTATGTGGATGTGACTTTTGGTGGTGGTGGACATTCTCGTGAGATCCTTAAAAATTTAGGTAAAGACGGTGTTTTGATTGCTTTTGATCAGGATCCTGATGCGCAAAGAAATAAAATCGATGATCCGCGTTTCCATTTTGTGGATCAGAACTTTGCCTTTCTTAAAAATAATCTTCGTTTACTGGGTTTTAAAGCTGTTGATGGTATTCTGGCCGATTTGGGTGTTTCTTCTCATCAGTTTAATGAACCTGAAAGAGGTTTTTCTACAAGATTTGATGCGGCTTTAGATATGCGTATGGATAAGCAAGGTAAGTTGACGGCTGCCGATGTTTTGAATACTTATACTGAAGATCACTTGCATAAAATTTTCGGTATTTATGGGGAGGTTAAAAATGCGAAGTCTTTAGCAAGGGTTATTGTGACTGGTAGAGTTGATCGACCAGTTTTGACGCTTGCGGATTTTAAAGCAGTTGCTGCTGCTCATATTCCAAAAGGTAAAGAGCATAAGTATATGGCTCAGGTTTTTCAGGCTTTACGTATTGAGGTGAATGCTGAGATGAAGGTGCTGGAAGATTTTTTACTTCAGACGGCTGATGTATTGAAGCCAGGAGGGCGTTTGGTGGTGATGTCTTATCATTCGCTAGAAGATAGGCCTGTAAAGAATTTTATTGCAAAGGGAAAAGTGAGAGGTGAAGTTGATAAGGATTTTTTTGGTAATGAGCAAAAGCCTTTTAAAGCAATAACAAGAAAAGCAATCGTAGCTGATGAGCTTGAGTTGCAGGAAAATAGTCGTTCAAGAAGTGCGAAGTTAAGAGTGGGGGAAAGGTTATGAACAACAGGTTTAGGGAGCATCTTGATGAAGAGCCGGAATTAGAGGAGGAGATTGAAGTTAAGGTTAAGCCCAGGCCTAAACAAAAAGAACTTGAAAGTAGTAATGCTTTTTTTAAAAAGTTGTTTACTGAAGGTGTGGTAAGTAAGGAGTCGGCTACGGAGATGTTGCCGTTTTTGATATTTCTTTCGGTTTTATGTATGCTTTACATAGCCAATAGCCATATGGCGATTAAGAATATTAGGAATATTGATAAACTAAATAAAGAAGTAAAAGAGCTGAGTTGGGAATATAAGTCGCTGAAGGCTGATCTGATGTTTAAGAGTAAGCTGACAGAAGTAGCTAAGAAAGTAGATACGTTAGGAATTAAAGAGTTAACTGAGCCACCAAAAAAAATTGTAATAAACAGTAATGAATATTAGAGATAACATATTATTGCGTGTTTATCTGTCTTTCGGACTGATTGTACTGCTTGCCGTGGCAGTGTTGGTCAGACTATGCGATGTACAGTTTGTGGAGGGACATAAGTGGCGTGCCATGGCCGATAGTCTCTCTACAAAGTATATCAACATTGATGCCGCGAGAGGAAACATCTATTCTGTAGACGGAAGTCTGCTGGCTACCTCTATTCCGGAGTATGAGTTAAGGATGGATATGTTTGCGGGTGGAATACAGGATAATGATGTTTTTAATGAAAAGGTAGATTCATTGGCTTTCAGGTTGTCCGGATTCTTTAAGGATAAAACGCCTAAAGAATATTCGCGTTATCTGCGGGCTGCCCGTAGGGATAGCGTACGCTATTTGTTGATTAAACGTAAGGTGGGATATCAGGAATTGAAAACAATCAGAACTTTTCCTTTGTATAATATTGGTAAATATACAGGGGGGTTGATTGCTGTTCAGCAAAATAAAAGGATCAGGCCATTTAAATTCTTAGCGGCCAGAACAATTGGTTATAAGAATGAAAATGTGGCTAATGGTGTTGGTTTAGAGGGCGCCTACGGCGATTACATCAATGGTGAGAGTGGAAAGAGATTGGTGCAGCGTATTTCAGGCGGAGTTTGGATGCCTGTTAATGATGAAGCTGAGGTTGCGCCTAAGGAGGGAGCAGACATTATATCTACTATCGATATCAATATGCAGGATCTTGCACAAAGTGCATTGGAGAAACAATTGAAAATTAGTGATGCAGACCATGGTACCGTGATTTTGATGGAGGTGAATACCGGCGAGGTTAGGGCTGTAGCTAATTATACCCGGGTGAGTGAGGGTGTTTATGAAGAGAAATTTAATTACGCAATAGGCGGTAGCCAGGATCCTGGCTCTACTTTTAAGCTGGCTTCGTACATGGCTTTGCTGGAAGATAAAAAGGTAGATACCAATACTTTGGTGGCTACCGGTGATGGTACTTATCGGATTCCTGGGCATACCATTAGAGATTCTCATGGCGGTATAGGTACAGTGACTGTAATGAAGGCTTTTGAGCAGTCTGCAAATACGGCAATTGCTAAATTGGTAAATACACATTATCAGGATAATCCTTCTCAGTTTACTGATCATTTGTATGATATTCATATGAATGAGAAGTTGGATTTGCAGATTCCGGGTGAAACTAAGCCTGTGATTAAGAATCCGAAATTTAAGAGCTGGAACAAAAATATGACTTTGCCGCAGATGGCTTATGGTTATGAAATGCAGATCACACCATTGCAAATGCTGGCATTTTACAATGCTGTAGCTAACGACGGAAAATATATTTCTCCAATTTTTGTAAGAGAGATACGTCGTTTGGGTAATCCGATAGAGCAATTTCAGGCAAGGGTAATTGCTGATCAGATTTGTTCTGAAAAAACCGTTAAAAAGCTACAGGCGATGCTGGAAGCGGTAGTGACTAAAGGGACTGGTAAATTGATGGGTTCTCCTTTATATAGGGTTGCCGGGAAAACTGGTACCGCGCAGGTTGCTGATGGAAGTAGAGGTTATAAAGGAAAACGAAGCTATCAGGCTTCATTTTGTGGTTATTTTCCTGCCGATAAACCTAAGTATTCTATTATCGTATCGATTAACGGTCCGAAAAATGGTTATTACGGTGCTACCGTGGCTGGACCAGTATTTAAGGAGATTGCTGATCGTATATATGCAAGTGATATGGAGATGTACAATAGCATTCCAGAACATTATGTAGGGAATACGATTAAACCTGAAGCCAAAGCTGGTCATAGTAAGGCGGTTAAAAGAGTTTATAATGCTTTAGGTATTAAAGCTTTGTATGCTGCTAAGTCAGACTATTTTAATAGTGTAGATACCAGTAATGGGATTGTTTATGAAGAATATAACGCTGTAAAAGGTGTGATGCCTGATGTAAGTGGAATGGGCTTAAAAGATGCTTTGTATCTATTAGGGAATTCGGGCTTAAAGGCAAAAGTGAAAGGTAGTGGAAGGGTTGTGAATCAATCTATTGCTGCCGGGAGTAGAATAGGAAAAGGATTATCAGTACAAATAGAATTACAATAAGATGCAGCTGCAGGAAGTTTTATATGGAGTAACAATAACTAACCTGGTTGGGCAAACCAACAGGGAGGTAGGCGTTTTGACGTTTGATTCGCGGCAGGTGAGTAAGGATGCTGTGTTTTTTGCGATTAAAGGTACTTTGTCTGATGGTCATACTTATATCGATGGTGTGATCAATGCAGGAGTCTCTGTGGTGGTGTGTGAAGAGGTGCCTCAAGGTCTTGTTGGTGGAGTGACTTACATCCAGGTAGCAAATAGTTCTGTTGCCTTAGGTAGAATGGCAGCCAATTTTTATGGCAATCCGTCTTCCAAACTACAATTGGTTGGAATTACAGGAACAAATGGTAAGACGACTATTGCAACTTTGCTTTTTAAATTATTTAGGGAGCTTGGTTATAAAGTTGGTCTGATCTCAACTGTTGAGAATCATATTAACGACCGTGTTATTCCAGCTACACATACTACACCAAATCCGCTTGCATTAAATTCGCTTTTGCAGGATATGGTTGATGCGGGTTGTGATTATTGCTTTATGGAAGTGAGTTCTCATTCAGTAGTTCAGCACCGAATAGAAGGCTTGAGCTTTGTGGGAGGTGTGTTCTCTAATATTACTCATGATCACCTGGATTTTCATAAAACGTTTGATAATTATATTAAAGCTAAAAAGGCATTTTTTGATGTGTTGCCTGCGTCAGCATTTGCGCTTACCAATCTTGATGATAAGAATGGAATGGTGATGCTGCAAAATACAAAAGCTTCAAAAAAGACCTATGCATTGAAGCAATTGGCTGATTATAAAGCGAAAATTGTTGAGAACAGTTTCAATGGTTTACATCTGGAGATAAATCATGCTGATGTTTTCTTTAAACTGGTAGGTTCATTTAATGCCTATAATTTATTAGCAGTTTATGGAACGGCAATGTTGCTCGACCAGGACGAGTTGACGGTATTGACGACTTTGAGTAACCTGAGTGGTGCAGAAGGTAGGTTCGATTATATCGTTTCAAATGGTATTATTGGAATTGTAGATTATGCACATACACCTGATGCTGTTCAGAATGTATTGAGCACGGTACAGGATATTAGAAAAGGAACAGAGCAGGTAATTACCATTATAGGTTGTGGTGGTGATCGTGATAAGACTAAACGGCCGATCATGGCTCAGGTGGCTTGTGACTGGAGTGATAAAGTGATTCTTACTTCAGACAATCCAAGGACGGAAAACCCACAAACGATAATAGAGGAAATGGAAAAGGGGGTTTCTCCAACAAACAGACGTAAAACTTTGAGTATAACAGATAGAAGGGAAGCAATTAAGACAGCATGTCATTTGGCTAAACCAGGTGATATTATTTTGCTTGCAGGAAAGGGACATGAAAAGTACCAGGAGATAAATGGGGTTAGGTATCATTTTGATGATAAGGAAGTATTATTGGAACAACTAAACTTGATCAGCTAATGTTATATTATTTATTCGAATATCTGAACCAGCATTACGATTTTCCGGGATTGAGATTGTTTCAATACATCACTTTCCGTACTTCACTGGCGGTGATTATTTCTTTGATCATTACCACTGTGTATGGCCGGAGGTTAATCAATTATCTGCAAAAAATGCAGGTTGGAGAAACGGTGAGAAACCTGGGGCTGGAAGGGCAGATGCAAAAGCAAGGTACACCTACAATGGGTGGAATTATCATTTTGCTGGGGATTCTTGTACCTACATTATTATTGGCTAACCTGACTAATATCTACGTAATACTGATGATTGTTACTACGATTTGGATGGGTGTGATCGGCTTTGTTGATGATTACATAAAAGTATTCAGAAAGAATAAAGAAGGTTTAGCTGGCAGGTTTAAAATAGTTGGACAAGTTGGTTTGGCATTGATTATTGGCTGGACCATGTATTTTAATCCAAATATCGTGGTTAGACAAACGGTGGATGAAGCAAGTGTTTCTAAGGCTGCTACCGTACCGATGGTTTTGAGACAAAAAGGAGAGAGCTTTTATTACACGCAAGATGTAAAATCGACTTTAACCAACGTCCCTTTTTACAAAAATAATGAGTTTGATTACGCTAAGGTTTTGAAGTTTTTAGGCCCTGGTTATGAAAAATATGCTGTTTTAGTTTTCTTGATTTTTGTAGTGATTATTGTTACTGCAGTATCAAACGGAGCTAATATTACAGATGGTATTGATGGTCTGGCAACGGGTACATCGGCAATTATTGGGATTACACTCGGTTTGCTGGCCTATGTTTCTGGTAATACGGTTATTGCAGACTATTTGAATATTATGTATATACCTAATTCGGGTGAGTTGATGATATTTGCAGGGGCCTTTGTAGGGGCTTGTGTGGGGTTTTTATGGTACAATTCCTATCCTGCGCAGGTATTTATGGGCGATACCGGAAGTTTGGCCATAGGTGGGATTATTGCTGCTTTTGCTATTATGATCAGGAAAGAGTTACTGATTCCGGTTTTGTGCGGAGTTTTTCTGATTGAGAACTTATCGGTAATTATACAGGTCAGTTATTTTAAATACACAAAAAGGCGTTTTGGAGAAGGTAGAAGAGTCTTTTTAATGTCTCCATTACATCATCATTATCAGAAAAAAGGATACCATGAAGCTAAAATTGTAACGCGTTTCTGGATCATCGGAATTCTATTGGCAATTATTACCATCATCACTTTAAAATTAAGATAATGGAAAAGCAGAGAATAGCAATTTTAGGTGGTGGAGAAAGTGGTGTAGGTGCTGCAATGTTGGCGCAGAAACATGGTTTTGACGTGTTTCTGTCTGATTTTGGTGCAATCCCATCCCAGTATAAAGAGAAGCTGCAGGAACTGGATATAGTTTTTGAAGAAAATAAACATACAGAAGCTGAGATTCTTAAAGCTGTTGAGGTGATTAAGAGCCCAGGTATACCAGATACAGCTGGTATTATCATGGCGATTAAAGCGAAGCAGATTCCTGTATTGTCTGAAATTGAATTTGCCAAACGTTATACAAATGCGAGGACCATTTGTATTACAGGGTCAAATGGTAAAACAACTACGACGATGCTGACTTACCATATTTTAAAGAAGGCCGGATTGAATGTAGGTCTTGCTGGAAATATCGGACATAGTTTTGCTGCGCAGGTTGCAACTGAAAACTTTGACTGGTACGTACTGGAAATATCCAGTTTCATGCTAGACGATATGTATAAGTTTAAAGCAGATGTAGCTGTTTTATTAAACATAACGCCAGATCATTTAGATCGGTACGATTATAAATTAGGGAACTATGCTGCATCGAAAATGCGCATTACCCAGAATCAGAACAGTGACGATGTTTTTATCTACTGTGCTGATGATGAAGAGACTTTAAAAATCTTAAAAAACACTAAAGTAAATTCTAAAATGTATCCCTTCTCAATTAGAAAGAAGATTGAGAGCGGAGCATACCTTGAAAGCAACAACATACACATCAATATAAACCTAAACGATCCATTAACTATGTCTATTACAGAATTAGCCCTACAGGGAAAGCACAATATTTATAACTCTATGGCCTCGGGCATAGTAGCTAAAGTATTAGATATTAGAAATAGTTCTATACGTGAGAGTATGGGCGATTTTAAGAATATTGAGCATAGGTTGGAGCATGTGGCGAAGATCTCTGGTGTGGACTACATCAACGACTCAAAGGCTACAAATGTAAATTCAACCTGGTATGCACTGGAAAGTGTAGGTGCTGACGTAATATTGATTATGGGTGGTGTTGATAAAGGTAATGATTACGAAATGCTAAAAGATATGGTTCGCCAGAAGGTAAGGGCAATTGTATGTTTAGGTAAAGATAATAAGCGGATTCATGAAGCTTTTGAAGATGATGTGGAAATTATTGTAAACACGTTTTCGGCACATGAGGCTGTTCAGGTTGCTTATCACCTGGCAAAAAAAGGGAATACGGTATTGTTGTCTCCTGCATGTGCAAGTTTTGACTTGTTTAAGAATTATGAAGACCGCGGTAACCAATTTAAGGCTGCTGTTAAAGAATTATAGATTATGATTGCAATAAATAATCTTCTGAATAAAACGAAAGGTGATCGCTGGATTTGGCTGATCATTATCCTTTTGTCTATGATCTCTATATTAACTGTATATAGTGCTACGGGTACTATTGCCTATAATAAAGGAATCACGGTAGAGAAATATTTATTGTTTAAGCATGTGATTTTTGTGGTGATGGGTATTGGGATGATTTATATCGCCCATTTGTTGGACTATAAATACTATGCTGGTATATCGAAAATATTAATGATTATTACTATACCATTATTATTGTATACGGCGGCATTTGGTGAATCCATAAATCATGCTTCTCGTTGGGTTAAAATTCCTGTTATTGAGTTGACATTTCAAACTTCAGATTTGGCTAAGCTGGCCTTAATAACTTTCTTGGCAAGAATGCTTACTAAGAAACAGGAAAATATTAAAGATGTAAAAAAAGCATTTATTCCAATAATGGGATCTGTGTGTGTAATATTTGTATTAATTGCCTGGGCAAATCTTTCTACGGCGTTGATGCTTTTTGGAGTGAGTATTTTGTTGCTAATTATCGGAAGAATTAGTATTAAGCAGATTCTGATGGTTTGTGCCGGCGGATCGATATTGCTGTTGTTTATTGTGTTTCTTGGTCCGAGATCTGAAACATATAAATCAAGGGTAGAATCATTTTTGCATCCTGAAAGGCAACATTCAGATAAAACTTTCCAGGCAGACCAATCTAAGATTGCATTGGCAACAGGAGGGGTGTTTGGTAAAGGACCTGGAAATAGTACGCAAAGGAATTTTCTACCCCACCCTTATTCTGATTTTATTTTTGCAATTATCGTTGAAGAATATGGCTTGATGGGTGCGCTGACAATGTTAGTGCTTTATATGGTTTTACTCTATCGCTGTATCAGGATTGTAACCCGAAGTCCGAAGGCTTTTGGTGCATTGCTGGCTGCAGGATTGAGTTTTAGTTTAACCATCCAGGCTTTTGCTAATATGGCGGTAGCTGTAGGATTAGGACCGGTTACTGGAGTTCCTTTGCCATTGGTTAGTATGGGGGGGACTTCAATTTTATTTACAAGTATAGCTTTTGGCATTATTCTGAGTGTAAGTAAAGATGTTGAAGAAAACGTAAAAGGTAAAAAGGTTGTTGTTGGTGAGATTCCGGCAATGGCATAACAGATTAGAGGAAGAATAAAGGTTAAGGAGCAAGGATAAAAGATATAACAATGAGACCAACAAGGGTAATTATTTCAGGAGGCGGTACTGGTGGGCATATATTCCCGGCCATATCTATAGCCAATGCGTTGAGACGCATGGAGCCTGGCTGTGAAATTTTATTTGTTGGGGCAACTGGTCGCATGGAGATGGAAAAAGTTCCTGCGGCGGGATATAAAATTGTCGGTTTAAATATCAGTGGTATACAGCGCGGTTCAATTGCAAAGAACTTAAGTTTGCCATTTAAGCTATTTGGAAGTGTTCGAAAAGCACTACAGTTGATCGCTGATTTTAGGCCAGATGTAGTCGTGGGTGTAGGTGGATATGCTTCCGGACCAATTCTTTTTGCAGCGTCATTAAAGAAAATCCCTTACCTGATACAGGAGCAAAACTCTTACGCGGGTATAACCAATAAATGGCTTGGGAAAAAGGCTTCAAAAGTTTGTGTAGCATTTGATGGAATGGAACAGTTTTTTCCTGCCGACATCATACTTAAAACTGGTAATCCGGTACGTAAAGATGTGGTTGATGTTTTAAATAAACACCATGCTGGTGCGGAATTGTTGAAGCTTGATCCTTTAAAGAAAACCATTTTGGTTACAGGAGGTAGTTTGGGCGCCGCTACATTAAATAAGAGCATTGAGAAACATATTTTGGAGTTTTTAGATGCTGATGTGCAGCTGATCTGGCAAACTGGTAAATTTTATTATAAAGGAATCGTTGAGCGTTTAGGACTTGATTTTAATCCAAATGTTAGGATTCTTGAATTCCTGAATAAGATGGATCTGGCTTATGCTGCAGCGGATCTGATCATTTCAAGAGCAGGAGCCGGAACTATTGCGGAGTTGTGTTTGATAAAAAAACCGGTGATATTGGTGCCTTCTCCAAATGTGGCTGAAGATCATCAGACAAAAAATGCAATGGCGCTGGTGCATAACAATGCTGCGCTGATGATTGCGGATCGTTCGGCTGAGGATACGCTGGTGTCTGAAGCTTTAAGTTTGCTTCATGATAAAGAAAGAAGTAAAATGTATAGTGAAAATATTGGCAGGATGGCATTGCCTGACGCGGACGATCTGATCGCGCGTGAAGTAATGCAGCTTGTAGGAAAGGAGGGAAGGAGCTGATGGAACTGAATAATATTAAACGTGTTTATTTTATTGGTATCGGTGGAATAGGTATGAGTGCCATTGCCCGTTATTTTGCAAAACGTGGTTGTCTGGTTTCTGGTTACGATAAAACCCGGACTGGCCTTACGACAGCATTAGAGCAGGAAGGTATTTTAATATCCTATGTAGATGATCATTCATTTATCCCCGCTGATTTTACTGAAAATAATGAGCAAACACTTATTGTTTATACGCCGGCTATACCGGTAACTTCAGTCGTTTTAAATTATTTTAGAGATAAGGGATTCGATTTAAAGAAACGTTCAGAAGTTTTAGGGATAATCAGTAAAGGTCAGTTTTGTATTGCTGTAGCTGGAACCCACGGCAAAACGACGACATCGTCTATTATTGCGCATGTGTTGACGCATACTGGCTATGGTTGCACTGCTTTTTTGGGCGGTATAAGTAGTAATTATAATAGCAACTTCCTGATTGGGGATAACAATGTTGTTGTTGTAGAAGCAGATGAATACGACCGTTCATTTTTAACACTTCATCCGGATATTTCTGTGATCACTTCTATGGATGCCGATCATTTGGATATTTATGGAGATGCAGCACAGTTAAATGAGTCGTTTGAGTTATTTGCGGGACAGCTGAAAGAGGATGGGAAATTGTTTGTCAAGGAGGGGTTACCTTTAAATGGGATTACTTATAGTGCAAATTTAGATTCGTCTTTAAAGGCAACGAATATTCATGTTGAAAACGGGAATTTTGTTTTTGATTTTGAAGATGGGTATACAAAGATTAAAGACCTGACACTTTTATTGCCCGGGAAGCATAATGTGGAAAATGCAGTAGCTGCAATCGGTGTTGCATTGAGTTTAGGTATTCATCCTAAAAGCATTAAAAAAGCTATAGCTGCATTTAAGGGTGTAAAAAGAAGATTTGAATACATTGTAAGATCTCCTGAACATATATATATAGATGATTATGCACATCATCCGGAAGAACTTCGGGCATGTTTTGATGCAGTGCGTCAATTGTACCCTGAAAAAAAGCTTACTGTAGTTTTTCAGCCTCATTTGTTTACCCGTACCCGTGATTTTGCGGATGAGTTTGCGAAAGTTTTGAGCACGGTAGATAACTTATTGTTGCTCGAGATTTACCCGGCACGCGAGTTGCCTTTGCCTGGTGTGAATTCACAGTTTTTGCTGGATAAAATGTCGTTGGTCAATAAACAGATATTAGGAAAAGAATCTGTTCTGGAATATGTGAAAGATAACAAGCCTGAATTGCTTTTAACAGTTGGAGCAGGTGATATAGATACATTAATACAACCACTTAAAGCCATTTTGACCCATGCTTAAAAGGATTAATTGGAAGCTCATTTTTAAATGTTTTGCCTGGGTTTTTTGCCTGACAGGCATGGTTGTGCTGATGGGGTTCATCGATGCAAAGAAAAAAACGGTGGTTTGTACTAAAGTTAAAATATTGATTCCGGGTGCAGATAACTTTATAGAGCGCGAGGAAATTGATGCAATTTTAAAACAAAGCGAAGGCTCGCTGATTGGTCGTAATCTGGCTGGGATCAATCTGCAGCATATTGAAAAAAGTATCATCGCAAATCCATACATCGCTTATGCTACTGTGTATGCGGATATGAATGGAGTAATACAGATTTCTGTTCAACAGCGTCAGCCGGTTTTAAGAGTGATTAACTCCGCTGGACAGGATTACTATATAGATAGTGATGGATTGAAAATGCCTGTTTCGCCCAATTTTACAGCTAATGTATTAGCTGCAAATGGGAATATTATGGAGCATTTTAGTGGTAAAGTGGATACGCTTATTACTAAACTAGCTGTGGATCTGTACAAGGTGGCACTATATGTAAAAAAAGATACCCTTTGGGATGCACAGATCGAACAATTGTTCGTGAATAATGTAAAGGATATTGAAATGACGCCCAGGTTGGGGAACCAGCGCATTATTTTAGGTAGTGCTGATTCATTGGAAACGAAGATGAGAAACCTGCGTGTTTTTTATAAGAAAGCAATGCCTAAAGTGGGATGGAACACTTATAAAACCATCAACGTAAAATACATCAATCAGATTGTATGTGAAAAAAACAAGATTGATTCAATAACTGGTGAAGTCATCAAGGAACGTGTTCCGGGCGAAACCAAAAAAGATAATAAAGTAATAGATTCTATTGTTCGAAGAGAAATTGCTACGGACGTGAAAAATAGAGTAGTTAAAATAGATACCAGGAATACAATTAATAAACTCAACAAATCGATATAGTTATGGGCAAAGAAAAATCTACCATTCAATCTCCAATAGTAGTCGGATTAGACATCGGTACTACTAAGATCTGTGTGATCGTTGGTCGCAGAACACAGCATGGAAAAATAGAAGTATTAGGGATAGGGAAAGCGGAATCGGCAGGGGTTACCCGTGGGGTAGTTTCTAATATTCAGAAAACAGTTCAGGGAATTTCACAAGCTGTTGAGCTGGCAAGCGGGCAATCAAATGTTGAAATCCGCGTTGTGAATGTAGGTATTGCCGGACAGCATATCAAGAGTTTGCAACATAGAGGGATTTTAACCCGACGTGAGCTAAACAGTGAAATTGGGAAAAAAGATATCGATAAATTGATTGATGATATGTTCAAGCTGGTTATGCCGCCAGGTGAAGAGATTATTCATGTTTTGCCACAGGAATTCACTATCGATAATGAACCTGGAGTAAAAGACCCTATCGGTATGGCTGGAGTACGTCTTGAGGCGAATTTCCATATCATTTCAGGGCAGGTTACTGCAGTAAAAAATATCATGAGGTGCGTAACCAATGCCGGGTTACAAACGCAGGAATTGATATTAGAACCATTGGCTTCTTCAGAATCGGTGTTGAGCGACGAAGAAAAAGAAGCTGGTATCGCATTGGTTGATATTGGTGGTGGTACTACGGATATTGCGATTTTCCACGAAGGTATCATCCGTCATACTGCAGTAATTCCTTTTGGAGGTAATAGCGTTACAGAGGATATCCGTGAAGGCTGTTCTGTAATGAGAAACCAGGCTGAACTATTGAAGACCCGTTTTGGATCAGCGCTGGCAGAAGAAAATAAAGAGAATGAAATTATTTGTGTTCCAGGTTTAAGAGGAAGGGAGCCTAAAGAGATTTCAGTTAAAAACCTTGCTTTTGTGATCCAGGCCCGTATGGAAGAAATCATAGAACATGTTTATTACGAAATCAAATCTTCAGGTTATGAGAAAAAGCTGATCGGTGGAGTTGTGATTACTGGTGGTGGTGCTTTGTTGAAACATTTGTCTCAATTGGTAGAATATGTAACTGGTTTAGATTGTCGCGTAGGTTATCCTAACGAGCATTTATCTAAATACGAAGATATGCCAAAGACTATTTACGACGATTTGAAAAGTCCGATGTATGCAACCAGTGTTGGTTTGCTGATCAAAGGAATTCAGAAAGCAGAAGAGCTGTTAGAAGAAATGAAGCAGCCTGGAGTTTTTGTGGAAAAACCAAAAGATGTTAAAGAAAAAGCGAAGCGTTCAGGTGGCGGATTATTTGATAAACTTTTGGCTAAGACCAAAGATTTCATCAAAGACGACATGAATGTTAGTGACGAAGATTATATAAAACCGTAATATTTATCCACAATATGTGATTTTTCCACATTGTTAACATTTGTGGAAAACGCCTGTTAAAAAAGTGTTAATATTACATAGAGAGATGAACAGGTAAAACAGATTTTTAAATAACTGATTCATAAAGATATGCAGTTCGAAATGTTAAAAGATAAGTCGTCAATCATCAAGGTAATTGGTGTTGGTGGCGGTGGAGGTAATGCGGTAAACCATATGTACCGTCAAGGAATTACTGGTGTAGACTTTATTATTTGTAATACAGATGCCCAGGCTTTGGAGTTTAGTCCTATTCCTAATAAGGTTCAATTGGGTGCCAGTCTTACCGAAGGTATGGGTGCAGGCTCAATCCCGGAAGTGGGAAAGAATTCGGCTATAGAGAATATAGACGATATCAAGCAGATGCTTGGTAGCACAACAAAAATGTTGTTTATAACTGCCGGTATGGGTGGTGGAACCGGAACGGGTGCCAGTCCGATTATTGCCAAAGCAGCTAAAGAACTTGACATTTTGACTGTAGCTATTGTAACTACGCCATTTGCTTTTGAAGGTAAAAGACGTAAAATGCAGGCAAATGACGGATTAGATGAACTAAAAAAGTATGTTGATTCTTATTTAGTAATATCTAACGACAGACTGCGTGAAATTTTCGGTAACCTGACTTTAGGATCTGCATTCTCGCAAGCTGATGATATTTTAACAACCGCTGCAAAAGGCATTGCTGAGATCATCACTGTACCGGGATACATTAACGTGGATTTTAAAGATGTGCGTACTGTAATGAAAGATAGTGGTGTGTCGATCATGGGTAGTTTTGCTTGTGATGGAGAAAACCGTGCATTGAATGCTGTTGAAGGTGCACTGGCTTCGCCATTGTTAAAAGATAACGAAATTGAGGGTGCCAGATACATCCTGTTAAATATAAGTTCTGGTTTACGTGAGGTAACCATGGATGAGGTAACAATTATTACCGATTACATTCAGGAAAAAGCAGGTCTTTCTGCTGATTTGATCTGGGGTAATTGTATCGACGAAAACCTGGAAGATAAGTTGTCAGTAACCATTATTGCTACTGGTTTCCAGACTACTGAGCAGCGTGACGAAGAGAAAAAGAATGTTAAAAAGATCTCTTTACTTACGCCGGAAGAAGCACCATTGGTTAGACCAGTTGAGCCTGTAAATTCATTCATTGAGCCTAAGGCACCAGTTTATTCAAATGAACCGGTAATGAAGACTAAAGAAGAGATTAAACAGTCTGATCTTTTTGGTGATCTTTTCAACGGGAATAGAAACCGTAATGCTGAAGAGTCGGCAAATAAGATCGTAAGACATACTTTACTGGAAGAAGAAGCTCCTGCTGTTGAAACTCCTCAGGATTCTGGATTTGAATTTGAAATTAAAGTTGCTGAAACAGACTTTGTATTCGAAACACCAACTGTTGTTTTCAACAATGATATCGTTCCGCAAAGGGAAGAGGTAAAGGAAGCAGGTGCTGATGATGATAAAAGCGATGAGTCTATCGAAGATCAGTTGAAAAAATCTAAAGAGAGAATTCTCAGATTAAAAGACTTGAGTATGAAACTCCGTACCAGTAATGGTTTGCAGGAGTTGGAGAACGAACCTGCTTATAAACGTAAACAAATGCAATTGCAGCAAGTTCAGCATTCTTCAGAATCTCAGGTTTCCCGATTTACCTTAAGTAATGATGAAGACGGATCTACAGAGATCAGACCAAATAATTCATTCCTTCACGATAATGTTGATTAATTTAATCGCATAACGGATTGCATAAAAGCCTTAGCAAATATTGTTAAGGCTTTTTGTTGTAAACATGGTATTGTTTATGTTCCATATCATGACCTGCTAATTATTGGATATCAGGTATATTAAACATAACTTTGCAAAAAAGAAATAATAACTTAAAAAACATATAACATTGGATATTTTTGAAAAGATAGCAAAACACATGGGGCCGATTGGACAACACCATAAATGGTCTCATGGATATTTCTCATTTCCTAAATTAGAAGGCGATATAGCTCCCCACATGAATTTTCGTGGTAAAGAGCATTTGGTTTGGAGTTTAAACAATTATTTAGGCTTAGCAAATCATCCAGAGGTAAGAGAAGCAGATAGGCAGGGAGCTTCGGATTTTGGTATGGCCTATCCTATGGGTGCCAGAATGATGTCTGGTAACTCTAAGTATCACGAACAATTAGAGCAGGAATTAGCTGCATTTGTGGGTAAACAAGATGCTTTTCTTTTGAATTTCGGGTACCAGGGTATGGTTTCTATTATCGATAGTCTGGTGGATAGAAATGATGTAATTGTTTATGATGCAGAGTCTCATGCTTGTATTATAGATGGTTTACGTCTGCATATGGGTAAACGTTTTGTATATAAACACAATGATATCGAGAGTGCCCGTAAACAACTTGAAAGAGCAACTAAACTGGTTGAGCAAAGCGGTGGTGGTATTCTTGTAATAACCGAAGGCGTTTTTGGAATGTCGGGTGCACAAGGAAAGTTAAAAGAACTGGTTGACTTAAAAAAGGATTTCAATTTCCGTTTGTTAATTGATGATGCTCATGGTTTTGGTACTATGGGGCCAACTGGTGCTGGTACACATGAAGCACAAGACTGTATTGATGGTGTAGATGTGTATTTCGGTACTTTTGCAAAGTCAATGGCAGGTATTGGTGCGTTTGTTGCTTCAACAGAGGAAATGACTAACTTTTTCAGGTATAACATGCGTTCTCAGACTTTTGCAAAAGCATTGCCGATGCCAATGGTTATCGGTTTGTTAAAGCGCTTAGAGTTGCTTAAAAACAATACTGAGTTAAGAGAAAAGCTATGGAATGTAGCGACAACACTTCAGAATGGTTTGAGAGCACGTGGTTTTGATCTTGGTGTGACCGATACTATGGTTACACCGGTTTTTCTAAAAGGTGAGTTGTTAGAAGCTACAGCATTGACTATGGACCTTCGTGAGAACTATGGTATATTTTGCTCTATTGTAGTTTACCCGGTTATCCCTAAGGGCTTAATTGAGTTGAGATTAATACCAACTGCAGTTCATACTATGGAAGATGTACAGCGTACACTAGATGCCTTTAGTGAAGTGTCTGATAAGCTGAAAAGTGGATATTACAAAGAAAATCAATTTTCTATAGCATAATTTTTAAAAATGTTGAAAAGGGCCTTTATACACGTGTAAAGGCCCTTTTTTATTTGTTTTGTTTTGTAATTGCTTAAAAATCAATCAGATAATTAAAATAAATTGATGCAGATTGTTTATAAACCCTCCTAATGTGGAAAAAAAGAGGGTTTTCGCCTATTTATTTATTATTGTAAAAATTCTTTTATTAAAATAAACATCTTACTTTAGTAATAGAGTATTAATCAAAACCTTAAACAACTTAAAGGAGTAAAATTAACGATGAAAAAATTTAATGAAGTAAAGGACCTTGTTGCTGCTTTAGAAGCTGACGCTGACAAATTCTACAACAAAGCGAACAGCGCAGCAGGAACACGTGTACGTAAAGGTATGCAGGATCTAAAAAACCTGGCTCAGGCTATCAGACTTGAGATCCAAGACGCAAAAAATAAAGGCTAACCGCTTTATTGTTTTGATGAAAAAATGGGGCGAATTTTCGCCCCATTTTTCTTATGCAGTAATTCTATTTGTTTCAGCTACGATGGCTTGTCTTAATCCATCAGTAACTTTTACCAGTGGCAAGCGAACATGATCATCGCAAATGTCCAGGTGCTTTAAAGCTGCCTTTACACCAGCAGGGTTGCCTTCGGCAAACATCATTCTTGTAAACTCTATTAAATTCAGGTGTTTTGGTAATGCAGCAGCATAGTTACCTGCAAGACACAATCTGATCATCTCCGACAGTTGCAATGGCAATGCATTTCCAATCACAGATATAACACCAACAGCGCCTATTGATATCATTGGCATTGCAACAGGGTCATCTCCTGATATTAACATGAAATCTGCGGGTTTATCACGCATGATCTGATTAAACTGATCAAAATTACCCGAAGCTTCTTTAGTCCCGATTATATTTTTGAAGTCAGTAGCCAACCGGCACGTCGTTTCCGCACTTACATTACTTGCTGTACGTCCTGGGACATTGTATAGGAAAAGTGGTAATGCACTACTTTCACTTAGTGCTTTGTAGTGCTGATATATTCCCTCCTGAGTTGGTTTATTATAGTAAGGACTGGCGGATAATATTGCATCATAACCGTTTACCTCGAAATTTTTAATACTATTTGCTATTTCAGCAGTGTCATTGCCGCCAATGCCGGCAACTAATGGTAAACGACCATTGTTAATTTCAGCAGTAAATTCCCAGATCCTCTTCTTCTCCGTGTTGTTCAGTGTCGAGGCTTCACCTGTGGTACCCAATGATACCAGGTATTCAACCTTTCCTTCAATTAAATGATTAATGAGTTTCTTTAACCCATTATAGTCTACCGTTCCATCTGCATTAAAAGGCGTAACAATTGCTACCCCTGTTCCGTGAAATTTGTTCATTTTTTATTCTTTACTTCAATAGCTCTAATAAATCATCTTGTGAAATTAGCGGAACATTTAATTTGTTCGCTTTTTCCAGTTTTGATGGTCCCATATTATCTCCTGCAACAAGATAGTTAAGTTTGGCAGAGATGCCGCTTAAAATCTTACCGCCGTTACTCTCAATTATGCTTTTGAGCTCTTCTCTACTATAGTTCTCAAAAACGCCTGAAATTACGAATGTTTTTCCAGTTAACTTATCACTTTGTAAGGTAATTTCATTTTCTATGGCTTCAAATTGCAAACCATATGATTTTAAGAGTGTTATTTGATGTATATGTTCAGGTTTTCTGAAATATTCTATAATACTTTCCGCTATTCGCTGACCTATTTCATCAATGGCCGTCAGTTCTTCCAGACTGGAAGCAATGAGTGTGTCTATATTTTTTGTTCCAAAGGCTAGTTTTCGTGCAACAGTTTCTCCTACATACCTGATACCAAGTCCAAAAAGTACTTTTTCAAAAGGCATCTGTTTGGAAAGCTCTATTCCTTTGAGCATGTTTTCGATTGACTTTTCTCCAAATCGATCTAAAGTTTTTAGTTGATCTGCTTTTTCATGCAGGGTATACAAGTCGCTGATGTGTGCTACTAATCCACGCTGGTAAAAAGTTTCAATTGTTTCGTCACCAAGTCCGTCAATATTCATTGCCTTTCTGCTGATAAAATGTTGAATTTTACCAACTATCTGAGGAGGACAGGCTTCGTCATTTGGACAATAAAAGGCGACTTCACCCTCTTTTCTAATAAGAGGGGTATTACATTCCGGACAAACGGATGGATAAATAATCCTTGTTGCATCCGCTTTACGCTTGTCAAGGTTTACATTAATGATCTTTGGAATGATTTCTCCACCTTTTTCAACAAATACGCTATCTCCTTCATGTAGGTCTAATCTTTCGATTTCATTGGCATTGTGTAGGGTTGCCCGTTTAACGGTTGTGCCCGCAAGCTGTACAGGTTTAAGGTTGGCTACTGGTGTTACAGCTCCCGTGCGCCCCACCTGGTAAGTTACCTTTTCAAGAATGGTTTCTACTTCCTGCGCTTTGTATTTATAGGAAATGGCCCATCTAGGGGATTTAGCGGTGAAGCCAAGTTCCTGTTGCTGCGCATAACTATTTACTTTGATGACTATTCCGTCTATATCATAGGATAATTTGAACCTTTCATTTTCCCAATGCTGAATAAAAAGGAGTACATCTTCTATGCTGTTGGTTAGCCTGGTGTGCTCACAAACATTAAAGCCCCATGTTTTTAATGTCTGCAAACTATCCCAATGTGTTTTAAAGTAATTTTTATCGGTATTTAAAGAATATAGAAAACAGTCAAGAGGTCTTTTTGCTACTTCTTTTGAATCCTGCATTTTAACAGTCCCTGCCGCAAAATTTCTGGGATTGGCATATTGTACCTCACCAAGTTCTTCGCGCTCTTTATTTAAGCGTTCAAAAGCAGCACGGTGCATAAATATCTCTCCTCTGATTTCAAATAAGGGAGGTGCATCATCGGCTTTTAGCTGGTGTGGGATGGTATGGATGGTTTTGATATTTGTAGTTACGTCATCTCCTTTGGTACCGTCACCTCGGGTTACCGCTCTTACCAGTTTTAGTTCGTCATAAGTTAAACTGATGGAGAGTCCATCAAATTTAAGTTCACATACATATTCAAAATCGTTACCAATAGATTTTTTTATGCGTTCATCAAAATCTCTTAAATCCTGCTCATTATAGGTGTTGCCCAATGATAACATTGGCCATTTGTGCTTTATTGTTGTGAAGGATTTAGTGATTTCACCACCCACTTTCTGAGTTGGCGAATTCGGATCAGCAAATTCCGGATGTGCAAGTTCAAGCTGATGCAGTTCTTCTAATTTCTTGTCAAATGTATAATCAGCGATGGTTGGCATGGCCAATACATAATAATTATAACTGTGCTGGTTAAGCTCCTTAACCAATGCATCCATTTTGTCTTTTACCTCGAATAGTGACATCTTGCGAAGATACAAATTAGCGAGAATTGCTGATTGATTTTTCTATATCATTAAAAATTGACATGTAGTCCTTCCTGATGTTATTTTTAAACTGCTCGAGTTGAACTGTTAGTGCATCGAGCTGTGCCTCAGTGAAAGGATTGTGCCATAAGCGCATGCATATGCGGTTAAGTGCATAAGAGATGTTCTCCATTTTTTGATAACTGAAAAGATACCTGCTGGCAATAAAGCTGTTAAGGAATTTGAAAAATACTGCCGTATCTTCCAGTGATGAAGTCTGGAGAAAGCTGTTTAGCGCAGTTTTATTTGCGCCTGAAAGTTGATCGTAGAAAGTGTTGATGTTCACTAAACCTTCCGAAACCAACAAGTGGTCTAAGGTGAGTTCAAGCCCTATATGAGCTAAAAAGAACGGCTTTACAGGGCTGTTTTCACAAGAGGGGAGTATCAGCTGTTTGAGCTCGTTGGTGTGTGCTTTGAAGAATTCAGAAGAATGGAAAATCTGATCTACAGCGATGTGTTTTTTCCAGCCTTGCAAAATCGAAGCTTGCAAAGGGTCGGATTCAAAAAGATGCATGATCTTAAGTGGATACAAGTTGTAATCTTTTTGTGCATTCTTTGTGAAATCGGGCAATACAACTCCCAATACCATATTTTCATCTGGATTATTTCTTTCAAAATAAAAATGGGATAAGAAGTTCATAAGCCTAAAAATAGTAAATATTGTTCAATAAGCTGTTTTTAGAAGCCCTGCAAATTTAAGTATAGGCTAGCTTTTCCTATATTTGCCGTCAAAAGTAGATTATAATGACCAATTTTGTTGAAGAGCTACGCTGGAGAGGCATGTTACAGGACATCATGCCTGGTACTGAAGAAAAATTAAACGAAGGAATGACGGCTGGTTATATCGGTTTTGATCCGACAGCAGATTCTCTGCATGTAGGACACTTAACCCAGATCATGACACTTATTCATTTTCAACGGGCCGGACATAAACCTTATGCTTTAGTGGGAGGCGCTACAGGAATGGTTGGAGATCCATCAGGGAAATCTGACGAACGTAATCTACAAACTGAAGATATGGTTGAGCATAATCTTGCAGGAATGAAACGTCAGCTTTCAAAGTTTTTGAAATTTGAAGACGAAGGGAACGGCGCTGTAATGGTTAATAATGCCGATTGGTTTAAAGACATGAGTCTGTTTGCTTTTATCAGAGATATCGGTAAGCACATTACCGTAAATTACATGATGGCGAAGGATAGCGTTAAAAGACGACTGGAAGGTGATTCAGGTTTGTCATTTACGGAGTTTTGCTACCAGCTGATACAAGGTTACGATTTTTATTACTTGTGGAAACATCACAACTGCCTGGTGCAGATGGGTGGTTCTGATCAATGGGGGAATATTGTTACGGGTACCGAGCTGATCAGAAGAAAAGATTCAGGAACAGCTTTCGCAGTTACAACCAATCTGATTAAAAAAGCAGACGGTACTAAATTCGGGAAAACTGAAAGTGGCGCGGTTTGGCTTGATCCGGAAAAAACTTCTCCATATAAATTCTATCAGTTCTGGCTTAATGCTTCGGACGATGATACTAAAAAATGGATCAGAATATTTACGCTGAAGTCACAGGAGGAAATTGAAGCGCTGGAGAATGAACATAATGCAGCTCCTCATTTAAGAATCCTTCAAAGAGCATTAGCTGAAGATATCACAATCAGGACGCATTCTGCTGAAGCTTTGGAAACAGCTATTAAAACCTCTGAGTTCTTGTTTGGAAATGGTTCTCTGGAATTTTTTAAAACTTTGTCTGAAGCGCAGGTTTTAGAGATATTTGAGGGAATCCCGCAATTTACCATTTCAAAGAACGATTTGAATGACGGCATAGATGCGGCTACTTTGCTTGCTGAGAAATCGGCTGTTTTTAGTTCAAAAGGAGAAGCAAAGAAATTGATACAAGGTGGTGGTGTATCTGTAAATAAGGAAAAGCTAAAAGATCCTTCGGAGCAGATTACCTTAGCTAATCTGTTGAACGATCAGTTTATCATTGTACAGAAAGGAAAGAAGAACTATTACTTGCTTATTGTAAAGGCTTAATTGTCTGATACAGTTGTTGGTTAGCTGATTTTTATTTTGGCTGATATTTTTATAATCGGACAAAAATACATATATTTGTGTATAATGTCTGATGGGTATGAAAAAGAAACCAGTAACCAATAGTGAAGTATCAGAGGCCAGTGCTGCATATGGTGTTTTAAATCAAACATCACTGGTCGGTTTGTTGGGCAGTAATTATGCTGTTTCAACAGATTTTGATCTGTTAAACCTTGCCCGTAAGGGGGTGTCAAAAAAAGCACTTGTAAGTTTGGCAAAGCAAATTTCGCTTACGCTTCAGGAACTGGCCGGTATTATGCACCTCTCCGAACGAACACTACAGCGTTATACCCCTGCAACACTCATTAAAACTGAACATGCTGAAAAGGCCATAGAACTGGCCAGGTTGTATCAGCGTGGTACTGAGGTTTTTGGTACCATGGATAATTTTAATGACTGGATGAAAACACCTAACTATACCTTAAATGGGGAGGCGCCTTTAAGCCTCCTTGATACTTCTATAGGCTTTGAATTAATCCTTCAAACATTAGGGCGTATTGAATACGGAGTGTTTAGCTAATGTTACTTTATAGGATTTCTCTTTGCAAAAGAGCGGCCGACATGAGTGGTACGGGCGCAAAGTTGTTTGGTGGACGATGGAATAGTGTGGGGGTGCCAATGTTGTACCTTGCAAGCAGCAGAGCGCTGGCTGCACTTGAAGTATTGGCGCATTTAACAAATATTCAAGATCCGGAGAGCTTTTGTATTACTGTTTTTGATGTCCCGGAAGATAGTATTGAAGAGGTTGAAAAATATCTGTTGCCTAAAGACTGGAATACCTATCCATCACCTTCGTCATTAAAGAAAATGGGGGATACCTTCGCGAGAAATAATAAGACGCTTCTGTTAAAAGTTCCTTCCGTTATTGTTGAAGATGAGTATAACTATGTCATGAATGTTAATCACCCCTCAGCATTAAAGGTTAAAATTATAGATAGCAAACCTTTTTTGTTCGATAAAAGACTACATTAATTTACCAATAAGTTACAGCCTCTGATATCTGCGTTGTCGAAACGACCCAGAACTTCAAAGGAGCCATTCGAAAATAGTTTTCCCAGATCCTGAGTAGCAATAAACGAGCAGGAATTGATATTTGCCAGGTCTATAATGTTTATGCCTCCCGTTTTATTGTTTGGTGAAGGGCTTAAAGGATCATTGGTATCACGCAGGTAAACCTTCATCCATGGCGGGCAATTGAAAATGCCTTCCCCGTAGGAATATGCCTGAGACAAAAGCTCTGTCATCCCGTATTCACTATGAATAGCATTTACCCCAAAGCCATCCTGCAAACATTCGTGAAGTTCTTCACGCACCATTTCTTTTCTTTTTCCCTTCATTCCACCAGTTTCCATCACGATAAGTTCAGGAAAGTCAACTTTATATTTTTCAATAAAATCAAGTAGTGCATAAGTCACTCCGATTAGAATTGTTTTCTGATTGGCTGATTGAAGCTTTTGTAGTTTATGATATAGCTCATCATGGTTGTGAAGAAAGTATCCGCTATCAACGTGATTGCTCTGTTTTAATAAGGCGTCAACCATATAGATTAAGGATGAACCATCTCTTTCCAGATATGATGGCAGGAGGGCTAATAAGCAGGTATTGTTTATATCTCCATAAAACCGTTTAAAGGCGCTGTTGAAGCTTTGCTCGTAAAGGCTGACATCTGTTACCAGGTGTCGGCTCTGTATCATTCCTGTAGTGCCGGAACTACTAAATACAATCTCTGGTGAAGCAGTAGAACTGAGTATATCGTGTGATTTAAAAAAGCTGATAGGCAGATAGGGGATATGATCCAGACTTTTAATGTCCTTTGGATTTACTCTAAGGTGAGAAATATATGCTTTGTAAATCCTGCAGTTTTCTGCCTGGTGGTTAAAAATAGCAAGGCTGGCTTGTTCAAACTCATGCGCGTTGCTAATAGAAAAGATTTGCTTTTTAAGATCAGTCACACCGCAAAAATACGCAACAATTTTTAATTAGAATTGGTTTTTGGAACCAATATGGCTTTTCTAAAATGATATCCGCAGAATCCACTAATTGCAGCAGCGAAGCCGCCAAGCAAAGCCGTTAGTGCCAGGATTAGCCACCAGGCCTTTACACCCAGCATTTCAGCAACCCTTACCGCTAATACATTATTGTTGGGCAGACTTTTAAAAAGTGCCATTCCGGTCCAGAGCAGTAAAACAGCAAAGAAAGGAGACCATAGCGATATTTTACCAGTTTTACCTATTAAACCACAAGTGACAAAAGAAATGATTACTACGATCCACCATGGTAATACCATTTGTAGTAAAAAGGAGAGAATAAGAATAACTATAAATACCATGTCGTTATTTTTTGGATATTTTTAACTGTGAAATTATTTTAGCGGAATTGTCATCTGCGGAATGCATAAAGAAAAGATCATACAGCTTTCCGCTTACCCATTTGTCGATCATATCGTCATAAAATGGACTACCAGGATTTCCTGATTGTCCACCGGGAAATACACCATGGCCTTTTGGGTTTTTGCCTAGTTCAACTACCATTCTCCAGGAGGGGCCATTGCCTTCACTTAATGCATTGATGGTCATTTTACCTCCACCAGTCATTAACACTTTTGATCCAAAGCCAGGTATTTTTGCAAGGTGCTGAATATTGGTGTGTTTAAGGTTTGCCCATTCCCACAGTTTTCCGATTGATCCATATCTTCTTTCCAGGCTATCGCAGCTGAATTTAAACGAATCATTTACCAAATCAGCAAGTGTTTCTTTTTCAGGCGTATTGACGTTGTCGATCCATTTTGAATTGGGCTCATGTAAAATAAGTTGTACCGTCCTGTCTCTTGAAGGATAGCGCATAGGAATGTCTGCAATAGTAAATTCATCATCCCATATGTTAAATTGAAGTCTTTTAGTCCATAAGTCAAATACGCTGGCGGCTATTGATTTTGCGTCATAATACTTGTCCCAGGTGCTAACAAATCGAAGTGCTTCTTTCTGTGTGGCGTTAAGTTCGTTTTTGTCGACCATAGCCAGAATTGCAGGAAGTATATTTTGAGCATGAATACTATAGCTGTCCGTTTGCATGTTAATGATGCTGTCGGCCGTCGCTTTGTTCATGGCTGCTAACCTATCGTTTATACGTTTACCACGTTCATATGGACTGAATTCCCAGTTGATATAATAAGGATAGGTCTGGTCAGTCGAAGATTGGTTGGCCGAGCTTACAAACGCTCTTGGCGGATTCTTAACCGTTGGGTTTTGCGAAGCAGGTATCCATCCCTGCCAGTCATTTTTCGGATCGGACCCATCTAATATAAATTTTCCCTGATCTTTCCATTTTAGAGGGAATTTGCCATTGGCGGTAATAGCAATGTCGTTCTGCACCGAGGCAAAAACAAAATTCTGTGCGGGTGCGGTGTAAAAAGATAATGCTTTACGATAATCATTATAATTTTTCCCCCGGTTTAACAGGTAAAATGTTTTTAATTCATTCGATTTTTCATGAGCAATCCATCTTAAAGCACTACCTGTAGGAATATTTTTTGATTTAACGAAATCTTTGTTCTTTTCAAGATACACGACTGGACCTTGATGAGTATATATAACGGTATCGGTAATATTTTTATCACCTTTGACTATTATTTTTTCTAATCTGTTACTTGTGTTTTTCCATTTCCCATCATGCCAGTAGCTCTTGTGTGTATTATCTTTAAATTTAATCTGGTAAAAGTCCAGTACATCTGCTGCCACATTAGTGACCCCCCAGGCAACGTCCTGATTGAAGCCGATAATGATGCCTGGTGCTCCAGGTAAAGAAACGCCATAAGCGTTTAATCCGGGGGCATGCAGTTGAACCTGGTACCAGATAGATGGTAGCGAAAGGTCAAGGTGCGGATCGTTGGCAAGGATGGGTAATCCTGATGCAGTTTTGCTGCCTGAAAGTGCCCAGTTGTTGCTGCCAATACCTTCTTCTTTTTGTTTCGTTTTAATTGTGGAAGTTGTCGTTTCATTAAAAGAATCAGGTGCTTTAGGAATAGGTAACGGATCAAAGTCCCATTTAGTTCCAACCGGGATGATCGGATCTTCTTTAAACGGATAATCGGGGAAAAGGTCCTTAATTACATCATTGCCAAATTTGTTTCTAATATTGGTCATATAAAACTCATCTGATCCCATTGCTAAAACGGCCGACATCTGTTTGAGCAGTAATGAACATTTAAGAGGTGTCCAGTCTTCAGGCTTAAAATCCAGTATTTTATATTCAATAGGTAATTGGGCTGCTGATAAAGAATGGATGTATGCATTAATCCCTGCGGTATAAGCCATGATCATTTCTTTAGATTGCGGATCGGCCAGCATACCTTCCAGCGAACGCTCTGCCCCGTAAACCATACCCATTCTACGCTGATATTTGTCCAGCTCAACAGCTTTTTTACCAACCACTTCTGAAATTCTGCCTGCAGCGAACCGTGTTTGGAAATCCATTTGCCACAAACGGTGCATAGCAGTAATATAGCCTTGCACATAATAAACATCATGGTCATTTTGCGCAAAAATATGAGGGATCATCCGATCATCAAATCGTACATCTACATCCTGATGGGTGCCTTTTAATACGATTTTACTGTTTTTATTTATAGTACGATGTTCTGCATTTTGCCAGAAGCCGGTAAACGGATTTAAGAATTTTAAGATAGGTGGGATATTTCCGAATTTTGTATTGAGCAGGTACACCAATAATAGAGGTATGATAATGCAAATGGAAGCCCTTATTTTATTCATCATAATCTGTTTGAAAGTATAATTATACTATAAATTTATTGTTCTGAATTTTCGCTAAGGCAATTTAACATAAAACTTAATCGAAATGCAATTATTGGCACATTATGTGAGCAAATTATTTTGAAAAATATAATTCGCTAATCTCAAAAAAAGAATTAAGTTTATGTTAATAATCAACCTAAAGCGTAATTAAAGTATGAGGAAAATTTTTACAAAAGCGATTTGTACACTTTTGCTATGTGCCATTGGTCTAGTGGTTCATGCACAAAGTGTTGTGATTAGTGGCTTGGTCACAGACAAGCTCACTAAACAGCCAATACCAGGTGTTGGAATCACTGTAAAAGGCACTACAAGCGGAACTGCAACCGATGCAAATGGCAGGTACTCATTTAGTACAACTCAAAAAGCTCCATTTATCCTCGTTATTTCTTTTCTTGGGTATACGTCTGTAGAGCAGGAAATTACAGGTAATACCGTGATGGGAACAACTGAATTGGAGCAAACGGCGATTCTTGGGCAGGAGGTTGTTATTTCAGCATCCCGGACACCGGAAAGGATTCTTGAATCTCCGGTTTCTGTGGAGCGTATGGGGCAAAGCACAATTAAAGAGCTTTCTGCTCCTTCTTTTTATGATGCCCTTAATAACATGAAGGGCGTAGAAATCAGTACACAGAGTTTAACGTTTAAATCTATCAATACCAGGGGGTTTAACTCAAATGGTAATACACGTTTTAATCAGTTTGTGGATGGAATGGATAATCAGGCTCCAGGGTTGAATTTTTCTGTAGGTAATATTATTGGGCTCTCAGATCTTGATCTGGATAATGTGGAATTATTACCGGGTGCATCTTCTGCTTTGTATGGTGCTGGGGGTATCAGTGGAACAATGTTGATGACCTCAAAAAATCCGTTTGATTATCAGGGAGCAAGTTTCTCTTTCAAAACAGGAATCAATCATTTAAATGATGACAATACGAGCAATCAGCAGTTTAACCAGCTTGATGTGCGTATGGCAAAAGCGTGGAATAACAAATTCGCAGTAAAAGCAACATTCTCATTTTTGCAGGCTAAAGACTGGCAGGCAGATAACTATAGCAATTTTGATCGTACATCACGTACATTTAAATCTGGTGACAGAGCATCTGATCCCAATTACGATGGTATAAATGTTTATGGTGATGAGGTGAATGCAAATTTACTTTTAGCAGCGAGGAGTCTGGCCGGAGGATTCGCCCAACAATCTCCGGCGGGATATGCAATGATCAATGGTTTGATTGATGCGAATGTTCCTTTTGCTAATATCCAGGCTGCTCTAAACGGTAGTCCTGCACTTCCTTTTTTGGGCGTGTTATACGGAGTAAGGAAAGGAACTATAGCCAGTCAAAGTGTTTCCAGGACGGGTTACAATGAGGTTAATCTTGTAGATTACGATACGGAGTCGTTAAAGGCTTCCGGATCGTTACACTACAAACTTACACCAACAATAGAAGCGATTGCACATGCAGCCTGGGGAACAGGTACGTCTGTTTATACCGGTTCTGATCGGTATTCTTTGCGTAACTTTAGTATTGGGCAATTTAAACTGGAATTAAAAGGAGAAGACTTCTTTGTTAGGGGATATACAACCCAGGAGCGTTCAGGAGATTCTTATATATCTTCTATACTTGGTTCATTTATGAATGAGGCTTACCGTCCTAGTAGCGGCCCTGAATCTGATCCGACTTCAGGTTGGTTTGCACAATATGCTTTAGCTTATGCAAATGCACTTGGAGGTGGAGCAAATAATCAGGCGTCTCATATGGCGGCTAGGGGAGTTGCTGATCAAGGACGTTTCATGCCAGGTACACCACAATTTGAAGCTGCCAGAAGTAGTATTGTGAACAATACGATTTCATCGGGCCTGGGTGCAAGATTCGATGATAAGACTAATCTTTACCATTATGAAGGATTGTATAACTTTTCTAACGCACTAAATAATGTTGTAGAGCTTCAGGTAGGTGGTTCTTACAGGATTTATCAGTTGCGTTCAGGAGGTACTATTTTTGACGATCTAAACAATAAAATAGATATCAATGAGTACGGAGCATTTGCACAGGTGGCAAAAAAACTTTTTAATGATAAGTTTAAGTTGTCTTTATCAGGTAGGTACGATAAGAGTACCAACTTTGACGGTCGCTTTACACCGAGGATTTCAGGAGTATATACTGTTGCACCTAACAATAACATCCGTGTGTCTTACCAGACAGGTTACCGTAATCCAACTACTCAGAACCAATACATTGATTTGTCGGTAGCCGGAGGGCGCCAGCGACTGATAGGTGGTTTACCTGAAATGTTGAATAAGTACAATATGCTTACTACCAATAAACCTTTTACTGATGTTAGCTATCGTGCATACGACGCTTCCCTGGCTAGTGGCGCACCAAACCCTGCCTTGTTGAAAACTTATGAGTTTGATCCGAGAGGTATCCGTCCGGAAAGCGTTCAGTCGTACGAAGTTGGTTATAAAGGTTTGTTAGGACCTAAGTTTTTAATTGATGCCTACGCTTATTATAATCAATATAAAAATTTCATTACTGCGGTAGAAGTTTACCAGATGCAAGGTAGTACTTACCCTTTCCCTAAATTCGGCGTTCCTGTAAATGCGCAGGGAGAAGTAACTTCGTACGGTGCAGCATTAGGAATTGATTATTTGTTGGGCAAGAACTATAACCTGAGCGGAAACGTTTCGTACAATGAAATAGGTGATCTTCCTGCGGAGTATATTAATGATTTTAATACACCTAAGGTTCGTTACAACCTTGGATTGGGAAATAGGGAAATTGTTAGAAACATTGGGTTTAATGTAAACTATCGCTGGCAGGATGAATTTTACTGGAATTCATCATTCGCTGCAGGTGTAGTTCCATCATTTAGTACTGTTGATGCACAGGTTAACCTGAAGATACCTTCAGTAAAATCAATGATTAAAGTAGGCGGTTCAAATATTTTAAATAAATATTATATCACTTCATATGGTAACCCTGCGGTGGGTGCACTTTACTATGTGTCTTACACATTTAACCCTTAATCCTGTTCTTTTTTTGAGGTTTAAGGCCCTGATGCTCAAATCAGGGCCTTTTTTTGTGCCTTTTTTTATCTCATAATAATTCTTTGGTTTTAATAGAAATTTTAACACCTTAGTTGTATAAAGTACACGAAGTAAATTAGGTCGTGTTATTCTACTTAAGGGGGTTTTCATGGAAGAATTAAACAAACAACAAAAAGAGGTAAACGAAAATATAGTAACAGAGGCCGAAGAAATCGTACAACATTTAAATAATCCTGTTTCAGGACCCAAGCCAATCGTTAAAAAATACCTCAGTGCGGTACAGCAGTTTCATGCGGAAGGTAATAAGTTTTATTTTTCAGATGGTGATGCCCGTGTTGAAATCAGGGTTGTAAGTGATGAAATCATCAGAGTGAGATTAGCGCCCCATGGTGTTTTTCTGGAAGATTTTTCTTACGCCGTACCTGTTGTAGATCAAAAAGTGACTACTTTTAAAATGGAAGAGCAGGAAGCTCATTATGCCATTTCTACAAACACAATTACCTGTAAGATCCGAAAATCCGACTTTAACGTATCGTTTATTGAAAACAATACCCAAATGATCATGAGCGAAGATGATTCGCCTATGCATTGGGAAGAAAATATTGAGTTTGGTGGCTATTATGTATATGCAACCAAAAAATGCCTCCCAAATGAGAATTTCTTTGGCTTGGGTGATAAATCTGGCAATATGAATTTAAGAGGGCGTCATTTCCAGAACTGGAATACGGATGCTTACTCGTTTGGTTGGGATCAGGATCCTTTGTATCGTACTATTCCTTTTTATACCGGTGTACATCATCAGGCAGCATACGGAATATTTTTCGACAATACCTTCCGTTCTTATTTTGACTTTGGTAAGGAAGACCATTCCAAAACCAGCTTCTGGGCTGATGGGGGTGAACTTCAGTATTATTATATCCATGGCCCACATTTAATGGACGTGGTAAAAAGATATCAAAGTCTTACCGGAACACATCCAATGCCGCCAAAATGGGCATTAGGATACCACCAGTGCCGCTGGAGTTATTATCCGGAAAAGAAGGTGAAAGAGATCGCTGATGGTTTCAGGTCCAGAAATATACCATGTGATGCGATATATCTGGATATCGATTATATGGATGGTTACCGATGTTTTACCTGGAACAAGAGCCATTTCCCGGATCCTAAACGAATGATCAAGGAACTGGCAAACGATGGCTTTAAAACTGTTGTTATGATTGATCCCGGGATTAAGGTTGATGACAATTACTGGGTTTTTAAAGAAGGTAAAGAAAATAATTACTTCTGTCGCAGAAGCGATGACTATTTCATGGAAGGCCATGTTTGGCCGGGCAGATGCCAGTTTCCGGACTTCACCAACCCTGTTGTCAGAGATTGGTGGGGTAAATTGTATAAAGAACTTGTTGATATAGGTGTGGCCGGAGTGTGGAATGATATGAATGAGCCGGCAGTATTTGGTTCAGGTACTTTTCCTAACGATGTAAGGCATAATTATGAAGGTTACCGTGGGTCGCACCGTAAGGCCCATAATGTGTACGGAATGCAGATGGTGCGTTCTACTTACGATGGTCTTAAAAAATTAATGCGTAACAAACGTCCCTTTACCATCACCCGGGCCGGATACTCAGGTATGCAGCGTTATGGCTGTGTCTGGACAGGTGATAATGTGGCAACCTGGGAGCATTTAAAAATTGGAAATATCCAATGTCAGCGTATGTCTATTTCAGGGGTGCCATTTTGCGGAACAGATATTGGCGGATTTAGTGGAGAGCCTGATGGCGAATTGTTTACCCGCTGGATCCAGTTAGGAACGTTTTCGCCATTTATGCGTGCACACTCTGCCGGAGATACTGCTGAACGTGAGCCATGGAGTTTTGGTGAGCCATATACCAGTATCAATAGAACATATATTGAATTACGTTATAGACTGATGCCATATTTGTATTCTGTGTTCTGGGAACATCACCGTTATGGCTTCCCTATCCTTCGGCCATTAGTCATGCTGGAACAGGAAAATGCAAGTACCAGTTTCCGTCAGGATGAATTTACATTTGGCGATAAAATACTGGTATGTCCGGTATTGGAGCAAGGCGCAGTATCCCGAATGGTTTATCTGCCTAAAGGCAAATGGTATAACTTCTGGAGTCATGAGGTGTTAAAAGGGGAGAGCGAACACAATATAAAAGCACCTTTAGATCTGATGCCATTGTTCGTAAGAGCTGGATCTGTAATACCTGAATATCCAGTGATGCAATACGTAGGTGAGAAGAACATTGAAGAAGTACTATTAAATGTATATTACTCAGATTACGAAGTAAACTCTTTCTTGTTTGAGGATCATGGAGATACTTTTGCTTATGAGCAGGATATTTACTCAGAGAAGAAGTTTAGTGTAAATGGAACGCAGTATTTGTTGGCGATTGAGCAAACTGTAGATGGTCTGTATACGCCTAATTACGAACTTTACAATTATAAAATTATTGGCTTACCATTTAATGTCAATAAGATCACAGTTGACGAGAAGGACGTTACCGATTATCATATCGATGAAAATAACTGCCTGCGTTTTAAATCAAATAAGAATTTCACCAGCATCAAAATATATAACTAATGACGAAAGTGCTTGCCTATAGCTTATTTACTGAATTTGACATTTCTTTATTTGTATCCGGCAAGCACTTTCGCCTGTACGAAAAGTTTGGTGCACATCTCATCACCGTTGATGGGGTTGCAGGAACTTATTTCTCCGTTTGGGCACCCAATGCACAAGCTATATATGTTATCGCCGATTTCAATAGCTGGAACAGAACCAGTCACCCTCTAAATAAACGACTGGACAATTCTGGTATCTGGGAAGGTTTTATTCCCGGGGTAGCTAAAGGTGAAATCTATAAGTTTTTGGTCAGGGGATTTGATGGGGTAGAAGTAGAGAAAGGTGACCCTTATGCAAAAAGATGGGAACATCCACCTAAAACAGCCTCGATTGTTTGGGATAACGATTACAAATGGAAGGATAAATCCTGGTTAAGCAAGCGACCTAAACTAAATGCATTGAACAAACCCATGTCGGTTTATGAAGTACATTTGGGCTCATGGCAACGTGATCCAAGTGAACCTGATAGGGTATTGACCTATGTGGAAATTGCCAATAGCCTGGTGCCATATATATTAGATATGGGCTTTACCCATGTGGAGCTGATGCCGGTCATGGAATATCCATACTTTCCATCCTGGGGATATCAGATTACCGGTTATTTTGCCGCCAGTTCCAGACATGGTACACCTCAGGAACTGATGTACCTGATTAATGAACTCCATAAAAATAATATTGCAGTTATTTTAGACTGGGTACCGTCGCATTTCCCAGGTGATGCACATGGGCTTTATCATTTTGATGGTACACATTTGTACGAGCATTCGGATATGCGTAAAGGCTTTCATCCCGACTGGAAGTCATACATTTTTAACTATGATAGAAATGAAGTCCGCTCATTTTTAATCAGCAATGCCCTGTATTGGCTCGATAAGTTCCATATTGACGGACTAAGGGTAGATGCTGTGGCTTCGATGTTGTATTTTGATTTCTCCAGAAAGGCTGAAGATGCTGCAAAAAATGAATTTGGCGGAAGTGAAAACCTGGGGGCCATTGAGTTTCTTAAAGACCTTAATATAGCTGTTTATGGCAATTATGATGGTGTACATACCATTGCGGAAGAAAGCAGTACTTACCCAGGCGTTACACATCCGGTGCATGACGGTGGACTGGGATTTGGAATGAAATGGATGATGGGATGGATGAACGATACTTTAAAGTATTTTAAAAATGATCCTATCAACCGGAGATATCATCACTATCAGCTTACTTTTAGTATAACCTATGCTTTTAGTGAGAACTTTATGCTGCCTTTTTCACATGATGAGGTGGTACATGGCAAGTCTTCAATGATTTATAAAATGCCTGGTGACGAATGGCAGAAATTTGCCAACTTACGGGTACTGTATGCGTATATGTTTACACAGCCGGGTACGAAGTTGTTGTTTATGGGCAATGAGTTTGCCCAGACGCATGAGTGGGACTTTAAGAGTTCACTGGACTGGCACCTGCTTCAGCATGCCCCACATTTAGGTATGCAAAAAACGGTAAGGGCCATCAATAAGCTGTATACTTCTGAGCCTGCTTTATATGAGCATAGCTTTTCTTTTGAAGGATTTGAATGGATCAATGCCGACGATGCAAGACATTCCATCTATATCTACATCAGAAAGGGAAAGAAAGCAAAAGATACATTAATTGTAGTTTTAAATCTTACACCTGTATATAGGGAGAATTATAGAGTTGGACTGCCTTTTAAAGCCAAATGGAAAGAAATCTTTAATACAGATGCAAAAGAGTTTTTTGGTAGCGGTAAGTTGAATAGTAAAACGCTCTTGCCAGAGAAAGTAGCTTGCCATAACAGAGAACATTCTATTGTGCTGAATGTTCCGCCATTAGCGGTTACTATCCTCAAGCAGGATAAATAGACTTCTTTTTGATCAGGTAGTAAATACCTAAAAAAGCTGATAAAGCCAGCGCACCGAGTTTGCCGTATTCCGCTAAGCTATTGTGTGCTGGTTTTAAACTCACTTTTTTGTCGTAACCCATATAAATAAGCGCATCCCAGTAATACGGAAGACATTCTTGTACAGGCCGTTGTTTATCCTGCAGCCATTCCAGTTTTGCATGATGTAATGCTGTGCTTATTTCTTGACCTTCAAGCATATTGCTATAGCAATTGGCAGTTATTTCTGAAGCAGCCTTATCATTTACATTCCATAAACCAGCAATTGTGCCCCCTGTACCAATGGCTGCAAAGCCTCTGCTCAGACTGATGATACCCTCACCGCTATTCATCATACCATCCGCAGTTCTGCAGGCACTTAACACAACCAGGTCGGGCGCCGTTTTTCTGGCCGATAATTCGAATAAAAATACCTGGTTGTCATCAAAAGCCAATGTCGGTTCTTTTTGCGCTCCTGACAAATAGGAATGTGTGCTGATATGTAAAACACCCACCTGGTCAAATGCCTTGAAAAAATCTTTTATGCCGGCATCTTCATCTCTTATAAATTCACCATCCACAATCTTTTCAATGGCTTTAGCTTCTTTCGCAACGGCGGGAATAAACTGCTTGTTTTTATTTTGGTGGGTAATGAATAAGCCGGCAAAGGTTTTATCGGCCGAACCTTTTTTACCAGATTGCTTTATCCAGGTTTGAATAGAAAATGCATAAGAAAGAGATACCTGCTTAATGAGGTACGGCCAGTTTGCAATGTTCGGCTGGTAAGCACTATCCGTAATTAAACCATCGAAAGATAAATAGCCAACTACTTCGTCAGGAATAATGACCAGCTTTTCATTTTTAGGAAAATTAAACCCTGAAAGTAAAGTGTTGTAGATTTGGTTCGATGATTTATAAAACGCCTTAGGTTGGTTCATCATTGCTGCAGGACCGTGATGATAATATGTCGTTACAAAATCGAGGATGTTTTTCTTTACTTGTCGCGCATTCGTAATCCTTTTGATATGTTTTAGATGTCTGTTATAGATCTCAATCACATATAAATGATCATTACCGGAAAAGAACTCAATAAAATGAGCATTTCGGGGCAGTTGGTTCAATAGATTTGCGGCATCGCTAGTTTTGTTATTTATCGCTAGTGAAGGATAGTGCTGTACAATACGTTTTTCAAGCGCTTCAAGCTTAAATTTAAGTTCAGCATTTTGTTTTTCTATTTCTTTAGGTGCATCACTACCCTGTAAAAGCTCCCTTTCATTAAAGGCAATGGCTTGTTCCAGTCTTGCTTTTTGTGCAAATAAAGGGTCTTTTGTTGAGATGGTCAGCTGTTGCTGATTTCTGCGGATGTCATCCAGTAAAGTACGTGCTTTGGTTTGCGCTATGATATCAATAATGACAGTGGAATACCGGGATTGCTTTGTTTTTTCGAGCAGATCGAAGGCAATTGCAATTGCTTTTTCTGCCATTTTTTTAGTTTCTGCCTGAAAACGTTGCTTTGTTTTTACATCTGCCAATTCAAAACGGATTTTGTCGGTGGATAGTAAGGAAAGCCGGATGTTCTCTAATGCATCTTTTTGCCGGCCTAGTTGATTGTAGGCTATTGATTTCTGATAAAAGATATCAATCAGGCGGTTGTCTCCAAATATTCTTTCCTGGTTAATCTGTAATCCTGAATCTGTTACCCCAAATGCGATCAGTGCCTGGTTAAAATAAACCAATGATTGTTCTGGTTCTTTCTGGGCGAGTTTAATTTTACCCAGTTGAATGAGAATGTACGCTTTTTCCCTGAGCCGGTTTCCTTTATAATACTGATCGTTAATTTTCAGGGCAAGTTTATAATAATTTTGAGCGCTCGTAAAATGTTGTTTTTTGCTTTGAATATCGCCGGCAGTAATGTAGCTGCTCAATAACCAGTATGCAGTTTCAAAATTGGGCTTAAGTGTGTGTTGACGCGTAATATTTTTTGTAATTACCTTTTCTGCCAGATCAAGTTCGTCTTTATCATTGTAGATGTCGGCAAGTGTATTATCGAGCAGCACAAGCGCTACTGATCCTGCAGTAGTTTTTTCAGTTCCCTTTCGAATGCATTCTTCAGCCTTTTTAAAGTTACCAAGCGAACGGTAGGAAATGGCCATATTGTTATAAACAGAAATCGCTAAAGGATCATTATGTTCTTTTATTGCATAATCCAGTGTTTTTTGCTGTATAAACAGTGCTTTTTCATAATCACCGAGTCGTGTGTAATTATTGGCCCAGGGTTTTAGGACATAGTCAGCAATTCCTTCTACATTCAGTTTGTGCTCAACAGCATAGTTATAAGCCTGGTCATAACAATTGATGGAGTTAAGAATGTTTCCGGTATACATTTGATTGTACCCCTGGTTACTCAGCAGCATTAGCCAGGCTTCTTTTTCGGATGTTGATTTTGGTTTACGCCAGCTTTCCTTTTCAGTATTCATGAGGAAGGGAAGGCTTTGTCTTGGAGAGGTGTAACTATAGTCTATTCTTGTATATAGCCAGTCCGTAAGGTTATCGTTTTTTTTTAAGGAATCTAGTGTTTTAACTGTTGAATGTGGGATAATGTCTGATTGCCGGGCAACTGCAAAACCAGAAAATGAAAAACAAATCAGCAGTATTTTAGCTAGAATTTCCACGTTAGATAAGTAATTAGCCTGTTGTTGCCCCCTTGAAAGGTATATAAATACCTAAATCCAATTGAAGGGCCTACATGTACTTTGCCTACTTGCACATCTGTAAATAAAGTGTTCTGAAAATCATTAAAACTATTGCTCACTTTATCGAATGCCTTTTTTAAGGTTACCTGTTGTGTGGTGCCAGCGGCGTTTGCAAGTTCATAAAGCGCCTGTTTGGAAGGTGTTGATTGTTCGTCAATATTTACTGAAACCATAGTGCCAATACCAGCCCCAATATATTTGTTAAAATTATAGCGCATCTGTAGCGGAACAAAATTAAGTGTAGTTACTTTGGTGCGGACTGTGCTGTCAGCGTACTTTAATCTGGCTTCCTGCTGTTTACCATTTACTACAATCGGTACAAGCCTTTCACTACCTGGTATTTGCTTAATCAGGTATTCTTTTTCTGCAAAAGAACTTGCATAGAGTTCTATTTGCCAATAATACCGGTGTGGTGCATAGGGGGCAAGACTTGCCCCAAAGGTTATATTTTTTTGTCCCGAAAATGGCGTATTCCCATTTTTAAAAGGGAAACCGTAGCCTGCAATAATGCCTGGCGATAAGCCCATTTTATATCTTCCGGCAGCCCTGTTGGTATAAATGGGTTCGTTTTTGTCGAAAACAATTGCGGCACCACTTTTAAAGGGAAGCTTTTTAGGTTTTGCTTTGAAGCCAATTTTATATTCAATAAAACCCATAGTCGAATCAGCATCTTTTACACCCTTTTGTTGCATTCCGGGTAAGTAAATGTTGTTGAATACAAAGTGCATGCTGTCGGCTACACTAACCGTGTCGAGAAAGCTCTGGTTGGCATAGGTAGCTTTCCCTGGTATAAGTTTTGGTTTTGAATCCAGTATTTCTATGGTGTTTTTATCCAGCACTTCGGCAATGGCTACGCCCACGTCTACTTTTTTTGCTGGGCCTTTACCGGTATTCTGAAACCTTACCTTGTAAGTAAGTTTTTTATTTTTTCCGGTGAAGCGGAAGTTCATCCTGCTGTTTTTCAGCATCATTTTATTAGGATCATGCGAGGCGACAATCTGAAGTTCAATAGTGAAGAACTCTGTTGTTGCCAATGGATTGTCGGGAATAAACATACCTGTCAGTTTTACCACTGCATTGGTATCCTTAATCATTTCGGGTGTGGTTTTGAAGTTTAAAAATATAAATTTCTCTTCACCTGATTTCAGATTTTCGAATTTCCAGCTTTCATTTGTCCGGTAAGCTGCCATTTTCTCTTTAATCAGTGCCGTACCTTCCGGATCAAAAACGACATGATTGTTTTCATCGGGACTGGGGCCGTTTACTGCAGCGTAAAAAAGCGGATCTCTACTTACTTTTAGTGCTGCAATAGTCCCGGATTTATCAAGAGTGGTTTTCTTTTCCTGGTTGTATACACGTGCTTCAGCAAGTTCAAAATTGTCTTTGGTAAATTCCTTATCGTTGTATAAAATAGATAATGTACCATTTAGACTGGTTATTCCATTTTCAGGTTTATTGCGATATCCCAGTACCAGCATCATATCATCTCCCGGCTTAGGCATACAGTTCGTTTTCATTTCAACAGAACCGCCCGATTTAAAGATTGAAGGTTCTGCTGTTGGTTTATTTGCCGCAAGTACCGGTCTGCTACTTCCAGGTTTTAGCGGTTTTGGCCTTGTGGGTGGGCGTTTACCATCGTCATAGCTATTGGTCGCAAACAAGCGTACGTCGTATTTTAACGTATCCGGATAAATATGTTGTGGCTCTTTTTCAAAAGAAAATTGTCCGTCGCCAAACTCCCAGAAATAGGTGTAGAATGGTTCCGGTGCACCTGCAATCTGACGGAGTGGCCGTAAAACTGAACTGAACTTTACAATTCCATTTTCTACAGTATGATTGATAATTGCCGGTACCGTATCTTCAGGCAAAGTAAGCACAGGTGCTGGTTTTGCCACAGCAGCTTGTTTAGTTTGACCGTATGATTTCGGTACTATAAAAGAAAGCATTAAAAGTGTTCCGGAAAATGACAAAAGGAATGGTAGCAGTCTTTTCATAATTGAAAATGAATTTAACAATATAATTATAAATCAACGGGTATTTATAATTAAAAATAAACGGAAAAAGGTAAAGCCCCGTTTCGGGGCCTTACCATCACTGTGTGTTTCAATAGGAAGGCTAATAATTATCAAGACTGTTAATCGCATTTTGCACGGCAGCCTCTGTAGTTTCAGTTAAACTAAGTGTTATATTTTGATTGGCACTGATCGTGATTTCCTGAGCAGCGTAGTAGAACCTGCCATCTTTGATTGAAAAGGAGAACATACGTCCTTCTGAACCGATAGGCATCATGTTGTCATAACTTTTTACTTTGCTGGCACCATCCGGGGTATACAGTTGCGCTACCACATTGCTGCCTTTTGCACAGAAGTATACGTAAGTTTCGCCAGTGTATGAGTAGAAGCTGGCCATAGAACCAGGGTTGTTTAGTACCTCAACTCTAACGGTAGTTTTAGGATTTGCGTAGTTGTAAAAAACATCACAGTTAATCCATCCCAGACTTCCAAAATTAAAGGTAAAAGTGTTTTGAACGGAACTTACTTCGTTCTGACCCTGAGCATTCTCTTTTCTTGGGGCTGCCCATGCCATCTGATTGCCTTCGGCTGCCACAAGTGGTTTGTTATTCTGATCTACACCAACCCATAGTTGTGTTGAACCATCTCTTTTAGCTGGTATTTCTATTTTTACAGGTACAGCCAGGTTTTGATCTAAACTCACTCCATTTGCTTTTACATCAATAAAGATGAAACCATCCGAAGCTAATGGTGCACCTGACGAATGGTTGGTATTTGCACCAGAAAAAATAACAGCACTTCTTTTTAATACTTCATAGGCTTCTACTTTTACACTTCCGGTTACAGCAACGCCTCCTTTAGTTAATGAACCAACAGGGAAGGTTACTTTTGTGCCGTCTAAAAAAGTAACGGTTTGAGGAAGAGCAGAAGCGTTGATTTCTTTAATTTGTTTTTGAGCACCAAACCTGGCTGTAAATTCTTTCGCAGTTTTTGCGCTGTTACCATTGTCGTCCGGATTTTCTTTTTTACATGCCACGCCTAAGGCGATCAATACGATAAATAATGCTGATGTTAAGTTTAGAGTTTTCATGTTCGTGTTTTTTAAAATTTGCTTACTCTTTTCAGGCTTTTCAGCGTCCGCCATTGGGTGATTCGAATAGATATCAACCTTACCTGAAATTTGTTACCCCCCTTCTTTAATTTTTTTTATTGCGCTATCAAAAGAAGTTATAAATTAGTAGCCATATGCTTCCTTATAAATCCGCAAATGGCTAAAAACATACATACAGATCAGCGCTTTATTGTTGGCCTGGTAAATAATGATACCGCGGTAATTAACGAAATCTATAAACGTTGTGCAGGCAAGGTTAAGTCATGGATTACCTTTAACAATGGTAGTGAAGATGATGCAGGCGATATATTTCAGGAAGCATTGATGGATATTTATCGCCAGGCAAAATATAAGTCGTTTGAGCTTACCTGCCCGTTTGAGCCCTATATTTTATTGATATGCAAACGTAAATGGTTAAATGAAATTAAAAAAAGATCAATTCTACCGGTAACAAATAACGAGGAAGATTTATTACATATCGGAGAAGATACTTTTGCAAATGCAGATGATCTGGAAAAACAGGAGGCGCAGTCGAAATTATTTTTCAGTGCATTTGAAAAATTAGGGGAACGCTGCAAAGAGATCATATCATGGAGCATGAAGGGTGAGGCACAGGAAAAAGTTGCCGAAGCGCTTGGTGTAACCTATGGTTACCTGAGGAAAAAGAAGTCTGAATGCATGGCATCTCTGATAAAAATGGTTCAATCCACTAAAACGGAAGAATAATGATGAACGAAGAGAAATTGTTAACTGTTGCCCGCTACCTTGAGGGTGATATGGAGCTTCAGGAAAAAGAAAGCTTTGAAGCTTCAGTTCAGACAGATACTGAATTGCAGGATTTACTTGCTGAATATAAAAATGTTCATCAGACCTTAAAGATGAAGATTGCACCGTCAGAAATGGATGGACAGGTTGAAGCAACTTTGTCTTCGCTAAATCAACAATATTTCAAAGGCGAAGTATTAGCCGAAGCAGTTGTAAAAGATGCTGCGAAAGTGTTTTCTATAAAACCATATTTAAAATGGATGAGTGTTGCCGCTATTTTAGTTATCGGTTTGCTGGTTTGGGCACCATGGTCGGCCAATTTATATGAAAAATATGCTGTTAGCAAAGAAATGTCGGTAGTGGAGCGTGGAGAAGGGGATAAAAATAACCTTGAGATAGCTGCTGATTTTTATAATGCAGGTAATTTCGCTGCGGCATCTGGCGTTTTGCAAAAAGAATATGAACTTAAGCCAGATAATTCGTTGGCAGCATACTATTATGGCGTATCACTTGTTGAAACTGACAGAATAGAAGAAGCAAGAACCGTTTTGACAAAAGTATTTGAAGGCGAATCTATATTTAAAAACGACGCAGCTTACTATATAGCCTTAAGCTATGTTAAGCAGAAAAATAATCAGGAAGCCTTAAACTGGCTGGCAAAAATCCCTTTGGGAACAAGCAATTACGATAAAGCACAGGAGCTTACCAAAAAGCTGCAATAGCTCAAGTATCTTTTTTTATAATTAAATTTATGTTACAGGCAACCTTTGCATGCAATTCTGCGTACCTGTAAGTATTGATGAATTAAAAAATATACGTGGACGAGTTAATCATTCAGGAGTTAATAGCCGGTTGTAAGAAAAAGGACAGGAAATGTCAGAAAGGACTTTACCAGATCTTTTACAGCCATGCTATGCGGATGTGTATTCGTTATGCGAAAGATAAAGAAGAAGCTTTAGAACTTGTAAATGATGGTTTTATGCATGTCTTTATCAATATTCACCGATACGACGATCAGAGGTCATTTAGATCCTGGTTAAATACCATTATGATCAATACTTCAATAGATCATTACAGGAAGCAAATTAAGCGTATTGAAATGGAAGAATTAAATGCAAGATATGAAATGGAAGATGAAGAGAGTATTCTTTCTCATATCCACTACGATGACCTGATTAAGCTGGTGCAAAAGTTGTCTCTGGCTTACCGGACAGTTTTTAATCTGTTTGCGATTGATGGTTATTCGCACGAGGAAATTTCCTCAATGTTATCCATTTCAGTTGGAACATCTAAATCTAATTTATTTAAAGCGCGGGAACAGCTAAAAAAAATGCTGAAAGCAAACGCATTAATTTAATATAAAAAACACCATTATGGAATTGAACGATAAAGAGTTTGATGCCGCCTTCAGAGAAAAGGTATTCGATGCTGAGCCTCAGTTTGAGGAAGCGGCATGGAATAAGATGGAGCAGAAGTTGAGAAGGAGAGACCGGGTGGTGTTTTTTAAAAAAGCAGCCGCATTAAGCTTAGTATTGTTGCTTGCTTTCGGCGGTTATCTGATCAGTTTAAATGATACTCCTCAAAAATCTAAGTCTTCCATTGTAAGGGAAAGCAAAACTAATTCTGTACCACCAGCAATTGATCAGGGACAGCCTGTCCCTGAGACGGATTCGGCAGCTGCTCCAGTTAAAGTGTATAGTCCATTGCGTGGTTTAGGAAATATTGTAAAACAGGAAAGGACAGTATACAACGTAAAAGAAAGGGTTGAAACTACAATTGTACAAGCAGCTGGTTTACCTGCAGTTGTAAGAGATAGTCTACCTAATCAAAATCCGGTTACTAATCCCGTTATATTACCTGACCTTGTTTCACAGCGAGATTCGACTGCTGTTGCTTCAAGGGGATCTGATGTGGAACCGAACCCGGTGTCATCAATTGTTAAAAAGAAAAAAAGTAAGGAACGTAATCGATTGCCGGTAAGCTTGTCGTTTAGTGTCGGACCTGAATTCAACTCTTCGACTTCAATGATTGGTGGTAAAAAAGGCTTCAGCACAGGCATTGGTCTTAGTCTTGGGGTTACAAAACGGATTAGGTTGCAAACCGGATTAAAGTATAGTTCTAAAGATTATGGAACAGATGGTTATGCCTATGCTTTTGCAAATGAAAAAATGAAGTCATTGATTTCACACGTGGATGCATCCTGCGATGTGTTGGAAATCCCACTGCTGGCTTCATTTACAATAATGGAAGACAGGGCCAGAAGCATAGACTTTAATGCCGGGATGTCCAGTTATTTCATGCTAAAAGAAGATTATATTTTTAAATATACAGCGGCATCTGGGTATGCTGACAGATTTCAGGAGATCAACAATAAAAATCAGCACTATTTCGGGGTAATTGATCTTTCTGCTACCTATTATATAAAACTTAAAAAAGAGAAATTCAGATTAGGACTTGAACCTTATGTAAAAATCCCGGTAACTGGTGTGGGAGAAGGGGACGTTAATTTGAAATCAAGTGGAGTTGCTTTAAAACTACGTTATGATGTGGGCAAAAAAAGTAAATAGAATTCTTTTAGGCGGTTTATTTGTGCTGGTTCAGCTCAGTGCGAGCGCCCAAAACTATATGGGTAAAAATGTTAAAGTTCGACTGTTTTCATCTACTCCTGTAGAAGATATCAGGGCGGTTAATGTGAAAGCTGTTGCGGTGCTGGTGAGCAAGACACGTGAAATTGCGATGCAGGTTCCGATTAGAGGTTTTGAATTTGACCGGAAATTGATGCAGGAACACTTTAATGAGAATTACATGGAAAGCGATAAATACCCATTTGCGAAGTTTAAAGGAACTATTGACCAGCAGATAGATTTTAGCCGTGATGGAGCATACGACGTAAAGGTAACAGGGATACTTAGTGTTCATGGTGTTGATAAGCCCCGTACAATCCCTGGAAAGGTGGTTGTTAACGGTGGATCCGTACAGATCTCTGCAGATTTTCAAGTGGCCTGTGCAGATCATCGCATAAAGATTCCAACGTTGATCATCACCAAAGTGGCAGAAGTAATTAATATTAAATTGGATGGACAGCTTAGTCTGGTTAAATAATTATATATATGAAAAGGTTTAGCTTATTGGTAATTGTTATATCGCTTAGTTTAATGAGTGCTTATGCGCAGAAAGCAGATTCGTTGTTGAATACGCTGGACAGTGGAAGTGTGGACGGCAATGTAGATGCCATATTTAAATCCACCCGGGTGGTATTGTCGCAATCTAGCGAAACGCAGAAGAAGCATGATCTGGATTTGCGGATACGGCATCATTTCGGAGATATCGGTGGAAGGTTTGGTAGTGCACATACTTTATTTGGGCTGGATGTAGCTTCTGATTTGTTTATTGGATTGGATTATGGCATTACAGATGATTTTACAGTAAGCGTTGGACGAAGTAAACAGGATGAACTTTATAATTTTTCTGGTAAGTATAAACTGTTGAAACAAAAGCGGGATGGAGGAATGCCGGTAAATTTAACCTTGTTTGCGCAAATGGGCTGGATAGCGCGGGAGCCATTTTCTGAATCGGAATTTAGTACTTACAGTAACAGGTTCTCTTATTTTTTACAACCGATATTTTCCAGGAAATTCTCGTCGAGGTTATCATTGGAAGTTATGCCAGGTTTGCTAATGCGGAAAAACACTTCTGAAAGCAGAGATCCCGAAAATCTGTTTTCACTGGGCTTTGCGGGAAGAATGAAATTAACCAAAAGACTATCGTTTGTAGCGGACTATACTTTGGTTAATGGCTTATCCCGGCCAAAAGACCTTACAGAAACCTATTACAATCCGTTGGGTGTAGGTTTGGAGATTGAAACAGGCGGACATATTTTCTCTCTTAATTTTATGAATGCTGAATATATCGTCGAAAACAATTTTATTGCCAGCACTAAAAAATCGTGGCAACATGGAGGCGTTAGGTTTGGTTTTACCATTTCAAGAAACTTTGCTTTGTTTAAATCAAAAAATAAAGACCCGGATAAAACATCTAAAATTTATTAGAAACTAAAACTTAAAATTATGGAACGTGAAGAATTCATCAAGTCTTTAGGACTTGGACTGGCATTGCTATGCACTGGTTCTTGCATATCAGGTTGTGGTGGTAAGGGTGATACAGGAACTCCTGATCCGGGGCCAAAACCGCCTGGTGGAGGTAGTACTGCAACTATTGATCTTGCGACACAATTAATGACTATAGGTGATCAGATCATTGCAAACGGGGTATTGTTTTTTAGAATAGCCGCAGGAAACAGTACAGCTTCAATTGTGGCAACAGAATCAATTTGTCCGCATCAGGGCGGAAATTTGGTTTGGAAAGGTGCCAGTAGCAAAATCCAGTGTCAATTGCATTTCTCTGAGTATAGCAGCAATGGTGCCGTTATTCAGGGACCACAGAACACAACGGGTACAACCAGGACATTAAAAGTTTACAGCACCGCGCTGAGCGGAACTAAGCTCACGGCTACAATTGTTTAACTAGAAGTGTTTGTGTTGTTAAATAATTGCAGTTTTGTTAACTATTAATATGTGTGATATGTATATAAACCACTGGTAAAATACTGAGTTGACCTACCCTTGACATACCCTTGCTATACCGTTTCCTTACCCCAGGGGTAAAGCAAGGGTAAGCCAACCGTAAGGCAATAGTATGGCAGGGCTAAGGTTATTCAGTCTTTTATCAGTAGTTATCCAATAGGTGTCTTATATTTTAACAAATTGAACCTACTTGAAGATCTGGGCTAGTTCAGCAGTTTGTTACTAATTTCGGTTGTTTACTAATAATTTCTTCCTGAAATTATTTGATGCCTGGGAATTGTTATTGCAAAAAAGAAGATGTATCATAATTCATGATACATCTTCTTTTTTGCAGATTAGATGATACTATTGTGTTAAACCACGATATTTTTGAAAGGCTTTAATACCTGGATCATGGCCACGAAAATCGCGGAACATTTTTCCGTAATCTTCAGAATTGCCTTTTGATAAGATCATTTCGCGGAAACGTTGACCATTTGCTCTTGTTAAACCACCATTTTCTTCGAACCAGGAGAAAGCGTCATGATCTAACATTTCTGCCCAGAGATATGCGTAATAGCCGGCAGCATATCCATTAGCCCAGATGTGTAAAAAGTAGCTTGAACGGTAACGCGGAGGTAAATAGGATAAGCTTAAACCTGTTTTTTGCAGAGCTTCTGTTTCGAATTTATTCGCATCCTGTAAAGATGCGCTTGCCGGAAGTTTATGCCATTGCATATCAAGAGCGGCAGCTGCAAGTACTTCTGTTAGTGCATAACCCTGATTAAAATTAGCAGCTTTCTTTATTTTGTCGACCAATAATTGAGGCATTGGTTGTCCTGTACTATAATGAATTGCATAATTTTTAAAGACTGTTGGGTTTACAGCCCAATGTTCGTTAAACTGAGATGGGAATTCTACATAATCTCTGGCAACGTTTGTTCCTGATAAACTTGGGTACTGCTGATTAGCGAAAAAGCCATGTAAAGCATGTCCGAATTCATGGAACATCGTTGTAACATCATCAAAGCTGATCAAAGCAGGTTCTCCATCAGTTGGTTTAGTAAAGTTACACACATTGAAAATAACAGGTTTTGTACCCATTAATTTCGATTGTCCGACCATATTATCCATCCAGGCGCCGCCCGATTTGTTGTCACGTTTGAAAAAATCGCAATAGAATAAGCCAATTGCAGTTTTGTCCTCGTTAAAAAGTTCAAAAACTTTTACGTCTTTGTGGTAAACCGGAAGATCTGTGCGTTCTTTAAAAGTAATGCCGTACAGCTGGGTTGCAGCATAAAAAACGCCATTTTTTAATACATTATTTAGCTCAAAATAAGGTTTGATCTCGTTTTCATTCAGATCATACTTTTCTTTACGAACCTGTTCTGCATAATAATCCCAATCGTAAGCTTCCAGTTTAAAACCACCTTTTTGTTTGTCTATTAAAGCTTGTATTTCGGCAGCTTCAGCTTTAGCCCTGGCGGTCGAAGAAGGTACGAGTTTGGCAAAGAAAGATTCAACCGCTGCTGGCGTTTTAGCCATCTGGTCCTGTAATTTCCATGTTGCGTAATTAGGGAAGCCCAATAAGCTGGCCTTTTCCGCTCTTATTTTAGCAATCTGAACCAGCGTTTTTCGTGTATCGTTGGTGTCTGCTTTTTCTGCGCGGTTCCACGAAGCATCAAATAACTTCTTGCGGGTATCTCTGTCAGATAAGGTTTGGAGGTCTGGCTGTTGGGTTGTGTTTTTTAATGCTATAAGCCATTTCCCTTCCTGGTTTGCCGATTTTGCCGCTTGTGCAGCTGTTGTAATTTCAGCTTCAGATAGGCCAGCTAACTCTGCTACCATATCTACAACTAAAGCACCGGCTTTACTTGCCGCAAGCAATTGGTTAGAGAATTTTGCCGACAATGAAGCTTCCTCTTCATTCAGTTTTTTAAGGTCTGTTTTAGCCTGGTCAGAAAGTTTAGCGCCAGCCAGTACAAAATCCTGGTAGTAGTAATCAATTAATCTTTTCGATTCCGGGTCTAGTTTTAATTGTTTCTGGTTGTTGTAAATGGATTCAATACGTTTGAATAATTTAGCATTCAAATAAATTGCGTCCTTATGAGCAGCTTGTTTGGGTGCTATTTCTTCTTTTATTTTTTGTAAGTCATCATTGGTGTTGGCACTTGTGAGCAAACCAAATACGTTGTTTACACGTTTCAGCATTTGCCCGCTTTTTTCCATTTCCACAAGTGTGTTCTCAAATGTTGGGGCTTCAGAATTGTCTGCAATTCTGCTGATCTCGTTTAGTTGGATTTTCATTCCCTCCTGAATGGCGGGTGCAAAATCACTGTCTTTTATTTTGTTGAAATCGGCAACCTGGTAGGGGAGTGTACTTTCTTTAAGGAATGGATTTGAAGGTGAAATACCAGCCTGTGCAGAATCTGTTTTCTTATTGCTGTTTTCACAAGAGGCAAAAATTGCCAGCATGGCTACGAGTGGTAGCTTTAGGGATGTTTTCATTAAGAAATAAGTTTTGTTGGCCCAATGTACAAAATATTGTACCGATTAGACCATCAAAACTTATCTCTTAAATTATGTGATGCTAATGTTACTTAGCATATTTATTGAAATTCTTTGATGTCAACAATTCTGTCGGTGTCGTTAAACTTTAAATAGGTTAATCCTTTTTTATTCGTTTCCCAAATGAAATTATTTCTTACCCAGGTAGAAATATCTGCAGCCGTTTCTGGTGCTGCACCAGAAAATGATTCGTTATGTGTTTCATCACTTGAATAGTGTACCTGGTATAGTGAATTTGGTGTAAGGAAAACTAACGTCGATTTATCTGGCGAGTTCAAAATGAATTCTCCCTGAATACGTTCTTCCGGGTTTTGTCTTTTAATCGGGTATACCTGTGCATTTACATTGGTTATGAAGAAATCATTGTTAACGGTATATCCTGCCCTTCCAGCCTTGTTTAAGCCAGTAGTGTATTTGGTGTCTTGTTTCCCTGTTGATGGTCTGTACAAGCTTGCCACATCCACTTTTCCATCTTTTAAAGCAATTAAAAAGCATGGAGCTGCTAATCCTGAATTGTCGGCGACCTGAACAAGCAAGGTTGTTTTTTGCGTATTGATAAATTGTGCAGAAGCGAATTTATCAGTAGCTGAGTTTGGATCGGCTTTGTTGATTTGAATTTTAACCAGCGTGTCTTTGAATTTTACATTAAATTCTTCTTTAGCTTCACTTGAACCGGCTTCATTTTTTTTACTGATTATGGTGAAAGCGCTGTCGCTACCTTCCAAATATCCGTTGAATTTCTCGTAGGCAGTTAATGTTCTTGGGGTGTAAGTTGCGGTTTTATCCTGACTTTCTTGACAACTGAATAAAAGAGCCGATAAAACGAGGGCGTAGCATATATTTTTCATAATAATGAATAGGATGATTTTTAATTTGTGCAAAAATAATCTTTGCTAAGATATATCCAATAGGAAGGGGCTGTATATGAGCATGTTTTTTAATATATAACAATTGTTTTACAGTAATAACTGTATGCAATCGAATCTATTACGGACAATAACGAAGATCCGGAATAGGGAAGCTGGCTTGGAGAATGGATAAGTCCGATTAAGTTAGGCGTGCCGGATCTTTTACGCATCGCTACTTCAACAATAGATTAGATAAATCAGAAACGGTTTCGATAAATAGGCTGTATTTGTAAAATACAATATTAAAATGTTATTTTTGTAATGGCTATTATCTTAATGGTTGTTAAAATAATGAATATTGCAAAAAAGCTTTATGAAATTCTACGGTAGAAAAAAGGAGCTCGAAATATTAAAACTTAATGAGGTTCAATCTGGAAAAACCGCGTGTTTTACTGTTATGGTTGGTCGGCGGCGCATTGGCAAAACTTCACTTTTACTTGAATCAGTGAAAAATCAGAAATACCTGTATTTATTTGTTTCGCGTAAAAATGAGCAGTTGTTGTGTACCCAATTTCAGAAAGAAGCTCAAGAGGTGCTGGGACTACAGATATTTGGTTCGATTACAGCGTTTCAAGATATTTTTGAACAGCTATTGATTTATGCTACCAAAGAACACTATACTTTGATTATAGATGAATTTCAGGAGCTTGAATACGTAAATGCTTCTATTTTTAGCGATATCCAGCGTTTATGGGATAAGTACAAGGATCAGGCAAAGGTTAATTTTATTGCATGTGGTTCTATTTATTCGATGATGTTGAAAATCTTCGAAGACAGAAAAGAGCCCTTATTTGGACGTTTAACGTCGAAGATGGTGCTTCAGCCATTTTCTGTAGGGGTAATGAAAGAAATTTTAGGGGATTATAACCCAAAATATACCTCGAAAGATTTGCTTTGCATGTATACGATTACCGGGGGAGTGGCAAAGTACATTACTTTACTGATGGAAGCAGGTGCAATAACTGAAGAGATGATGTTTGACCTGGTTACCCGTCCCGACTCTCCCTTTCTGGTGGAAGGAAAAGATCTGCTCGTTTCGGAATTTGGTAAGGAGTATGGTACCTATTTTTCTATACTGCAATTGATTGCATCTGGAAAGACCACGCAAACTGAAATGGATTCTATTGTTGGAAAGAACACCGGTGCCTACCTCGTTAATCTGGAAAAGGAGTATTCCTTGATCAGCAAAAATAAGCCGATGTTTTCTAAACCTGAGAGCAGAAAGGCGAGGTGGAGCATTAGTGATAATTATCTGCGATTTTGGTTTAGATTTATTTATCCAAGTCAGTCTATGCTTGAATTGGGGAAACATGACTTACTCCGCGAATATATCGTTCAAAACTATGAGCAGTATAGTGGGTTGATATTGGAAAAATACTTTAGGGAGAAACTTTCTGAAAGTGAACGGATTACTGCTATTGGGAGTTATTGGGATAATAAGGGTGAAAATGAAATTGATCTGATTGCAATTAACGATTTGGATAAAACCGGTATTGTGGCGGAGGTGAAACGTAATCCCAAAAAGATAAATATTGAACTGTTAAAACTCAAAGCCAAAACAATACAAAAAGAGTTGGCTAAATACCAAATTGAAGTTTTAGGTTTCTCTATGGAGGATATGTAATAATAGAACTTTTTTAATTAGCGAAGATCTTTGTTTAATGCAATTTGTACCATTGATTTATTAGGTTTGGAAACAGGGATTTTGTCTCCGTTACTTAAAAGAAGTACTCCGCCATCTTCCTTTATCCAGCTTTTTACAAAAAAACTATTTACGAGGTGACTTTGGTGTGTACGCAGAAAGCCTACTGATTTCAATAGATCAGCGTATTCTTTGATCGCACGCGACACCAGGATACGGTCTCCATTTGTTAGAAAGAAAAAAGTGTATGAGTTATCCGCTTCACAGCGGATAATTTCATTTATAGATACATAGCGTATTTCATGGAGTTGGGGCAGGGCAATTTTTGTGGGTTGTCTTGTCTCATTCTGTATGTGGTTTAGCAAGAAGTCTAATTGTTTGTTTTTCTCTTTCGCGGTGTACTTTTCTTCTGCTTTGTTCACTGCGATTACAAGTTCAGAGATGTTTACCGGTTTTAACAGGTAATCGAGTGCCGCAAACTTGATAGCTTCTATGCCATATTTATCAAAAGCAGTAACAAATATGACCTCAAAATCCTTTTTTGGCAGGGTTTTTAATAAATCAAAGCCGGATTGAGTACCCATCTGTATGTCGAGAAAGAGTATGTCAGGCTGATGGAGATTAATGAGATCAATTGCTGTATTTAGTTCAGCAGCAGTGCCAATGATGCTGATACGCGGACAATACTTCTGAAGTAAGGCAGCGAGGTTCTCATTGTTGGAATGTTCGTCGTCAATTAGTAGTGCTTTCATAAATTAAAGCCATTGGGATAAGGTAATCTTAATATTTGTTCCAGACAGTCCTGAGTCTATATTCAGGGAAATCGGACATTCTTTATAAATATCATTCAATAATGAAATTCTTTTCCTGCTTAGTTTTAAGCCTAGTCCAGGATGTTCTTCTGCAATATTAAAGCCTGTGCCATTATCAGCTATTGTTATGATGAGGTTTTGACCTTTTTTGCTGAAATTGATGATAAGTTTACCTTTATCTTTAAGGGCAGGTATGGCATGTTTTACAGCGTTTTCGACAAACGGTTGTATCAGCATAGATGGAATTTCCGTATAACTATTCAGTTCAGGATCTAAATGAATTTCATATTCGAATGGAAAACGTAATTGTTCCATAGAAAGATAATCTTCCAGTAGATCCGTTTCATCCTTAACGCTGATTTTTGTATCGTCATTAAGGATGTGCCTGGTTAACCTTGCAAACTTACTTAGATATTCATTTGCCGGTTCTATTTCATTTTTGTTGATCAGGTTTTGAATTCCACCCAATGCATTGAAGACAAAATGTGGATTGAGTCGGGAACGCACATTTTCCAATTCAACAGTTGCTGTTTCTGCGTGATGTTCTACTAGCAATAGTTTTTTCTTGTTGTTTTTTCTGATTAGATAGATAATTATTGCGGCAATCAGGATAAGTACAAACAGTCCAATGATTATTTCTTGCAGGGAATAAGTGATTGGGGGAGGCAATACCGTAAAAGAGATTTTAAAAGATTTTTCATCAATAGCCTTAAGGTTAGCATCACCTATCATTGGAGCAACAAAAATTTTGTACTCTCCAGGAGTTATAAAGAAGCTGGGAGGAATGGCATTGTACGGATTCCCATTATAATTTTTGTATTTCCATTCATTGGATAGAAAGGCGATGTTGTCCTTGCCATTAACCTTGTTTATTAATACGATATAATATCTGAAGTCTAAATCTGTTTTTTGCATCAATAGGTGTATACCAAGGCTTTTTTGATTCACTTCGAAAGCGGTGTCATTTTTTAAAGGAAAAATTACGTTCCGAGATATGGTTCTGCCTCTGACTTTGATAGTAGGGCCTTCTAATTGGAGGTTTTTTTCTAATATTCTAGCCTGCTGAAATGGTTTGTTGTAGATAATTACGGTAGTTACTTCGTTTTCTTTAGGGAGCTTATATATTTTGATGGTGACTTTTTTATTAGCCACATTTGAAATCCCAAGATTCATGGTTAAATGCCCGGGAAGATCACTTCCTTTAAGCCAAACTTGATCTATTTGAGTCAACTTCGCATTGGATATGATGGTGGTCGTGTCATTTTCAATAACCGAATAGCGATAATAACTCAGACTGTCCTTCTTTAAACGGGTGGTTACAGAAATTGTGGTAGCTCCGTTGAGGAAAACGATGGTGCCTAAGCGATCGTTCGGTATCTCATTAAAAGGATCGATTGATCTGGTGTTTTTGTCGGTCGTTAAGAAAACAGGGATTTTGGATGCTAATGCACTTACTCCATAACTGCTTGGTTGGCCATATTCATCAACTATGGCGTGTTTTTGCTGGGCTTTACAAATGCTGAACAGCAGGCAGAGTGTTAAAATGTTGAGTATTATCTTCATGATTTAAGTTTTAAATATGCTTAAACCTCTTATAAATACCTAGGATTAAAAATATACAAGTTGTAGTTGACGGAGTTCGTCTTGAATTCAGAGAACTTAAACTTGAATTTATAAATAGGGGAAATAAACTCTACTAAGTTTGGACAAAAGAAAAGGACACTCCATCCAGACGTGTCCTTTTTCTAACCAAATATAAACCTGTATGAACGGGTTTTACTTTAAGTTTCCGTAGTACTCTACGAATTTAGCTAATGCAGAAGAATAGCCCCATTCGTTATCATACCATGAAACTACTTTTACGAAGTTATCATTCAATGAAATACCTGCTTTTGCATCAAAGATAGAAGCGTGATCATCTCCGATGAAATCTGAAGAAACAACTTCTTCATCTGTGTAAGCAAGTACACCTTTTAATTCACCTTCAGAAGCAGCTTTCATTGCAGCTTTAATTTGCTCATATGTAGCTGGTTTTTCTAAACGTGCCGTTAAATCAACTACAGATACGTCGGCCACAGGAACGCGGAATGACATACCAGTTAATTTACCTTTTAATTCTGGTAATACCATACCCACTGCTTTAGCAGCACCTGTAGAAGAAGGGATGATGTTAGAGAAACCTCCACGACCACCTCTCCAGTCTTTTGCAGACGGGCCATCAACAGTTTTCTGAGTTGCAGTTACTGCGTGAATTGTGCTCATTAAGCCTTCAACAATACCGAAGTTATCGTTTAATACTTTAGCGATTGGCGCAAGACAGTTTGTAGTACAAGATGCATTTGAAACAATAGTTTGATCTGCAGTTAATTTATGGTGGTTAACACCCATTACGTAAGTAGGTATATCAGCATCTTTTGCAGGAGCTGAGAATACTACTCTTTTTGCACCAGCAGCGATGTGTTTTTCAGCATCAGCACGGGTTAAGAATAAACCTGTTGATTCAATTACAGTTTCAACACCTACTTCATTCCATTTTAAGTTTGCAGGATCTCTTTCCGCAGTGATACGAATAGTTTTTCCGTTAACAACAAGGTTTCCGTTTTCAACAGCGATTGTACCATCAAAACGGCCGTGTGTAGAATCGTATTTTAACATATAAGCCATGTAATCCGGCTCAACAAGATCATTAATTGCAACGATATCTAATCCTCTTTTTAAAGCAGCTCTAAAAACCAGTCTGCCGATACGGCCAAAGCCGTTAATTCCAATTTTGCTCATCTTAAATTATTAATTTGAATAGTAGTTTAGTAAATTATATATAGGTTCCTTGGTAATGGTTGTTATTTCAAGACCGTGTTTTTTGGCTATTGCCCGCAATTCATCCTGAAAGTTTCCTGCAACAAGACCTACAAAGTGTATTTCTTTTCCTGGATGAAGTTTAATTGTCGGCAACAGATAAGTTTCAAAATAAAGTTCAAATGCATTTTCAATGATTTGCAGGATGAATTTATTCGTTCTGTGTTCAAGGAAAAAGTCGAAAAAAGAACTTAGAAACTGTTGTGCCATCGGTTTTTTATACACCTTTTCCAGGATTTGAGGCCTGTCAAGATTATACTTTGATTCAAAGTCTTTATGTAAATCTGCCGGCAACTTATTTTGAACAAACAGTTTTAATATTGTTTTTCCAAGGTAGTTGGCAGAGCCTTCATCTCCAAAGACATAACCCAAACCGTAATTGTTCTTTTCTGGTTTTTTACCATCAAAATAAGCACAGTTGGCACCGCTTCCCAATATGGCTACAATACCACTGTTATTATAACAGGCTGAAATTGCCGCACCATAAAGATCATCTTTAACGGTTATTTTGCTATACCTGAAAAACATGCCTAATGTTTTTGCCAGTTCATCTTTTCTTTCATCAGAAGAAGCTCCGGCCGCGAAGACATATATTTTTTTTATGCTTTCAGCATGATTGATCAGGGTTGCTTTTTTGTTTAAGTACTGAAGAATTGTTTTTTGGTCATTAAAGCAAGGATTGATCCCTGGCATCGTACATTCAGCAATAGTTTTTCCATCTCTGGCAATTTTCCAGAACGCTGTTTTCGATCCGCTGTATACTATTGCTATCATATCAAATAGATAATACTTTAGTCATTTCCAATAAATCGTTTTCCAGTTTAAAGGTATGTCTGGTCAACGCTTCTTCTATGCTGGTTGTTTTAATTTCATTGCCCCTCAGACCAACCATTTGCATGGTATTTCCTTTTAACAATTCATTAACCGCTGCAAATCCAAGTCGGCTTCCCAATATTCTGTCGAAACTACTAGGGCTACCTCCGCGCTGAAGGTGTCCTAAGATAGTGACTTTCGTGTCATAATGGTTAAATCTTTCTTTAACTTTTTTTGCAACATCGTAAGCACCACCATCTTTATGGCCTTCTGACACAATTACAATACTGGAAGATTTCTTTGTAGATGCACCTGTTTCCAGCATAGTAATCAGTTCGTCTAAACTGGTTTCTTTTTCTGGTAAAAGCACAGCTTCAGCACCACTTGAAATAGCGCTTCTTAAGGCTATACAACCAGAATCACGGCCCATTACCTCAATAAAGAATAGTCGGTCATGTGAATCGGCTGTGTCCCTTATCTTATCAATGGCTTCAATAACGGTGTTGATGGCAGTGTCGTAACCCAAAGTGAAGTCTGATCCATAAAGATCATTATCAATTGTTCCGGGCACGCCCATTACCCTGATTCCGAATTTCTCTCCAAAACGTTTTGCACCTGTAAAGGTTCCATCTCCTCCAATAACAACGAGTCCATCTATGTCATGGGCCTGCAGGTTTTTAAAGGCCAGTTCCATTCCTTCATCTGTTTTAAATTCGAGACAACGCGCTGTTTTTAGCACTGTGCCTCCCAGATGAATAATGTTGCTTACCGATCTTGCATCCATTGGATTAATATTGTTATTGATCAATCCCTGGTATCCTTGCAGAACTCCAAACATATTTATACCATTGTATATTCCGGTTCGTACTACTGCTCTTATACAGGCGTTCATTCCGGGAGCATCTCCTCCAGATGTTAATACTGCGATATTTTTGATATTTGGTTTCATGATTTATATTTACGAATATAGCGTGTATTTTTTACACTAAGTAATTTATTTTTTATTTTCCTAAGTTAAGCGGAAACGAGTATACTTATTTGCTTTAATATTTAAAAAATTAATATTTTGAACCGGACTGGTCTTTGACCGGATCCATAATGTTATTTATTGCTGAGTGGAAAAGTTGGCACAACATGTCTGAAAGTGTCCAGGGAAAAAAAGGCAGGTTTTTAGAAAAATGTATTTATTCTTCTTCATCTAATTCCTTTTTTAATTTTTCGTGGATTAACACCAGCTTTTGATAAAGGTCCTCGTCTTGATTTTCTTTCGCGATGATCATCTCCATTTGGAGTTGTTCAATCATTCTATCATTATTTTCCATAATAATTTTATAAAATCATATATGAAAAACAATAGGGAGGATAGTTACAGCTTTGTAATTACCTTATGAGCTGTAATAATTTTTCGTAAATCTCAAAATCTTCAATTGTTACTGCATTGACTAGTGTGAGTGCTAATAATGATAACATTAGCTGTTGTGTTTTTTGATCCATTTTACATCATTTTATGGTGAAAATGAGAGGTTAATGTATAACGGTTATATTATCATTTTGTTTTTATGGAACTTAAAAATTCTTATTTAATTTAACAGATTAAGTATTTAATTATTATATAAACTTGTTTGATGGTGTATTTATTACACATGTAATAAAATTTGTTTTTTTGCGGTTTCAAAAGTTATTTGCATTTTGGTGTCAAAACAGATTATTTTGAAATGTTGAAGGTGTGAAATTGGAAAGGAAGTGAAGGGATTCAAAAAATAATGGAAAAATAATCGACCTTTTAGTAGGTTTAAATACGGTTTTGAAATTTAGTTACTGATTTGTAAAAATTAATGTTTTGAAAGAAGTCTTACCAAAATTTAATTCCACTTTCTCAATTGATTGTGTGTTATTCGGATTTGATGAAGGAGAATTGAAAATTCTTTTAATAGAAAGGAACGAGGAGCCTTTTAAGGATTGGTGGGCCTTGCCTGGTAATCTGGTTGAAGAGGATGAGAGTTTAGATCAGTCCGCAACAAGAATCTTACATGAGCTGACGGGCCTGAGTGATATTTATATGGAACAGTATTACACCTTTGGTGATGTGAACCGTCACCCGCAAGGGCGTGTTGTGAGTATTGCCTATTATGCGCTTTTAAGGTTGGGAGGTGATAAAGTTGTAAAACCAATAAGTAATTATGCCAAACAGGCATATTGGAGAAATGTGAAAGATTTGCCGAAACTGGCTTTTGATCATCAGCAGATCTTTGAAAAGGGAATGGAAAAAATCAAGAGGCGGATAAAGCACCAGCCTATTGCATTTGAGTTATTGCCTGAGAAGTTTACTTTAACCCAGCTTCAGAATGTTTACGAAGTAATTCTAAATAAAAAGCTGGACAAAAGGAATTTCAGGAAAAAGATGCTAAGTTTTGGCGTGTTGAGGGATTTGAATGAGAAACAGTATGGTGTTTCTTTCAGGGCAGCCACACTTTACAAGTTTGATAAACGCAAATACGCCAAGTTATTTGGGAAAGAGATTTCGTTTTAAGTATTGGTCTGGTTTTAAGACGAGTGTATAAAAAAGGGGCGTATCATACGATGCGCCCCTTTTTTTATTTAGTGTGTTTATAGATTATTTTTTTGCAGCTTGCAAGTGGTAATCAACCAGGTCATCTATAGGTGAACGGATGATTTTTCCGATTCCCATTTCGTACCTGTCGGCCACAACGCTAAGTACATCTCTGAAGCTATAACCTACCGATCCTACACAGTTTAATTTGTAGTCTTTGTAATTAGGGTAGTGGATTACCAGATTTTCAAAGAAGGCAGTAAAAGCACCATCAATTGTATTAAACGCATAATCTTCGTAGTTGTCCTTGAAATCATATATGAACTTACTGAATCCTGCACAGAAACGGTTAGGAAGTGGTTTGTTGTAGATATGATCAAAAATATCTTCATTAGTTAGCGCGTAGTTGTCGTAAAAGCTCTCTCTAAGTCCTTTGGGCATATAGCCCTTCATATAATCACTTAGCACTTTCTTTCCGATATAACATCCGCTACCTTCATCACCTAAGAAATAACCTAATGAATCGATATTAAGCGTGATGTCATTACCGTCATATAGACATGAATTGGTACCGGTTCCTAAAATTGCAGCAAAACCAGGTTCATCACCTAACAAAGCTCTGCAAGAAGCTAAAAGATCATGCCCAATATAGATTTTGGCATTTGGAAATACCTGTTGCATCGCATCTGCAACTATTTTTCTGTTGGTTTCTGTAGAGCAACCTGCTCCATAGTAATTTACCTCAAGTAGTTTGTCAGTCTCTAAATAATCCGGAAGTGAATTTGTTAATGACTCAACTATGTAATCAGTTTTGGAAAAGTATGGGTTATAGCCTTCAGTATTAAAAAGAATTTTTCTACCAGCTTCGTTAATTAAACACCAATTGGTTTTGGTTGAACCACCGTCTGCAATAACTATCATCTTAATTCGTTTTTTTCGGGATAAAAGTAAATAATCCTGTCGTTTTTGTATCCGTATTACTCATAAATTTAATTTTTTTGGTTTTGGTTGTTTAATTATTTTCCTGTGTTTAAATGCCAAATAAGTAGGTTTTTTCTTTTTTTTATCAGTATTTTTATGTTAGGATATTGTTAAATAAACACTAAGCTAAATTACACTTGTTATTTTAAAATCCAAATTTAAAATTTAGACTCAGAAAAAGGGATGAAAACAGCACTCGTTTACGGTAAGTTTTAAGGTGACATTGATGATATTCTGAGTCAGCTTCTGTATTATTGTATAGAAAATATATGTACATGAAAATAGATCTCAGAAGTGATACCGTAACCGTTCCGGATCAGGGCATGCTAGATGCGATGATGTCTGCTAAAGTTGGGGATGATGTATTTGGTGAGGACGAAACAGTAAATAATCTGGAACATAAACTTGCAGCAATGTTTCACATGGAGGCAGGATTGTTTTGTCCATCGGGGACGATGACCAACCAGATTGCAATTAAATGTTTCACCAAACCAATGGATGAGGTGATCTGTGATCAGGGCTCACATGTTTATCGCTACGAACGAGGGGGAATTGCTTATCACTCTATGGCTTCTGTAAGGTTGTTGAATGGAGTCAGGGGAATTCTTAGTCCGGAGTTGATTGAGCCGGAAATTAATGAGGAAAACATTCACTACCCTAATACTTCATTAGTGGTACTGGAAAATACGGTGAATAAAGGGGGAGGAGCTTGTTATCGGTTAGATCAGATTGAACCGATCCATACGCTATGTAATATCAAAGGGTTGAAGTTGCACCTGGATGGGGCACGGATATTTAACGCACTAACTGCTACAGGAGATCATGCAGCTGCATATGGTAGATATTTTGATGGGATTTCCGTTTGTCTTTCTAAAGGACTCGGTGCACCTGTTGGCTCTGTGCTGCTGGGTTCTAAAGAAACAATTGAAGAAGCGGTTAGGATCCGGAAGGCTTTTGGTGGTGGAATGCGTCAGGCTGGTTTTCTTGCAGCCGCAGGCATTTATGCCCTGGATCACAATATTTCGAAACTGGCAACCGACCATCAGCATGCTAAGGCGCTTGCTGATGCTTTAAATAGTGTGAGTTATGTTGCATCTGTATTGCCCGTGGAAACCAATATTGTTGTTTTTGAAGTAGCAGATGGTATAACTACTACATCAGTTGTTCATCATTTGTCAGAAAAAGGTATTTTATGTAATGCCACGGGGCTCCGGACAGTTAGAATGGTTACACATTTAAATATTTCTGAAGAAATGATAGATAGGACTGTGGAAAACATAATACATTTGCATTTATCAGCTCATAAATAAACTTTCATCCATTAATGAAGAAAATTCTTATAGCCAACAGGGGCGAAATTGCATTACGCATTATGCGTTCAGCCAGAGAAATGGGAATCAAAACAGTTGCAGTATATTCGGAAGCAGATCGGGAATCACTGCATGTGCTTTATGCAGATGAAGCTGTATGTATAGGGCCTGCACCGTCCAATCAATCTTACCTGATCGGAGAAAAAATTATTGAGGCTTGTAAACTTACTGGTGCAGAGGCGATTCATCCTGGCTATGGTTTTTTATCTGAAAATGCTGTTTTTGCCAGATTGGTAAAGGCGTCAGGACTTATCTTAATTGGTCCTACACCGGAAGCTATGGAAGTTATGGGGAATAAATTGTCGGCCAAAGCAGCTGCTTTAAAGTACAAAATCCCTATGGTTCCTGGAACTGAAGAGGCCATTACTGATGTTGAAGATGCAAAATTGAGAGCCATTGCAGTTGGATTTCCAATCTTAATCAAAGCTGCTGCCGGTGGTGGTGGTAAAGGAATGAGGGTGGTAGAAAAAGCTGAGGATTTTGAGGAGCAGATGCAGCTGGCTGTAAGTGAGGCCTTGTCGGCATTTGGTGATGGTTCTGTATTTATTGAGCGTTATGTTTCATCGCCTAGACATATTGAAATACAGGTTTTAGGTGATACACATGGTAATATTGTTCATCTTTTTGAAAGGGAATGTTCTGTTCAACGAAGACATCAAAAGGTAATTGAAGAGGCACCATCTAGTATTCTGACCGACGAAATCAGGAACAGAATGGGGAAATGTGCTGTTGATGTGGCCAGATCTGTAAATTATGTTGGTGCAGGAACCGTTGAGTTTATTCTTGATGAAAACCTGGAATTTTTCTTTTTGGAAATGAATACCCGTTTGCAGGTTGAACATCCGGTAACTGAAATGATTACAGGACTGGACCTTGTAAAGGAGCAGATTAAGATTGCCAGGGGCGAAAAGCTTTCTTATACGCAGGAAGATCTGAAAATTAATGGACATGCCGTTGAGCTAAGGGTTTATGCTGAGGATCCGGAAAATAATTTCTTGCCGGATATTGGCACGTTGCAGACTTACAAAACGCCTAAAGGAAATGGTGTGCGGGTAGATGATGGGTTTGAGCAGGGTATGGAGATTCCTATATACTATGATCCGATGATCGCAAAGCTGATTACTTATGGTAAAGACAGGGAAGAGGCGATTGAACGGATGATCAGAGCAATTGATGAATATGAGATAACAGGGATACAAACTACATTGAGCTTTGGTAAGTTTGTAATGGAACATGAAGCTTTCCGCTCTGGAAAATTTGATACACATTTTGTGAGCAAATATTTTAATGCGGACAGTTTGAAAAGTGATAATAAAGAAGAAGCACTAATGGCTGCGTTGTTTGGCGCTTTGTCTTTTAAGAAACAAGCGGCTTCCGGACGTGAATTAGTGAGTCCGCAAAATGAAAACAACTGGAGAAAAAACAGGGTAATTAAATAGTGAAACGGATATGTTTACAGGGATTATAGAAACACTTGCTGAGGTTAAAAATATAGTTGCAGAAGGTACAAACCTGCATTTTACAATTGAATCTGCTATCAGTAACGAACTTAAAATAGATCAGAGTGTGGCACATAATGGGGTGTGCTTAACGGTAGTGTCGTTAACAGAAAATAGCCATACGGTTACTGCCATACAGGAAACGCTGGAGAAAAGCAGTATGCAACATCTGAAAGTAGGAAGTAAGGTGAACCTGGAGCGTTGTATGCAGATGAATGGCAGGCTGGATGGGCATATTGTTCAGGGGCATGTTGATCAGACTGCAACTTGTATCAAAAGAGTTGAGTTAGATGGCAGCTGGGAATACCGTTTTAAATATGACGCTGGAAATGGAAACGTTACGGTTGAGAAAGGTTCTGTATGTGTTAACGGAATCAGTTTAACTGTGGTGGGCTCAGAGAAAGACGAATTCTCTGTTTTTATTATTCCATATACTTTTGAGCATACCAATTTACACGAGGTAAATGTTGGTGACATTGTAAATATTGAATTTGATATTATAGGTAAATACGTAGCCCGCCTGGTAAACCGTTAATTATCGCTTTAATTCTTCAATTTTATTTTTGATAAAAGCGATATGACGCTTTTGTTTTTCTGTGTCTTTGATACTGTTTAAGTATTGGGTGTAATAGCTTATAGCATTCTTTTTATCGTTTAGTTTGTCTTCGTAAACCAGGGCAATGCTGTAATATAAACTTCCATTGTTTTCGAATAGTAACCCTCTTTTATAGGTTTCGATAGCCTCTTTATTTTGCTTCATGCTTTCATATGAATCGCCAAGTAGTCCATAATAAGATGCAATTTTAGGCGAAATACCTTCTTTAATGGCTTGTTGTAAGTAAGCAGTGGCAGTTTTATAATCCTTGATTTCCCTGTAACTTACGGCCATTTGGTGCAGCAGGTTTTCGGGAGGTGTTTTGTGGGATTTAATTAAGCTGTTTCCTGCTTTTATTGCTTCGTTATATCTTTTTAGGACCATATCGAGCGGCATTTTAACATTTAACAGTTGTAAATTAGCACTGTCAGCGTTTAAAGCCGGTTTTAAGATCTCATCAGCCTTGGTAAATAAGTTGTTTTTGAAATAAATATCAGCCAGTTGGGCTGCTACATCAGCATCTGTTGCATTTAGCTGATTTGCTTTTAACAGATATGTTTTCTTTGAAGGATTTTGAGGATCGTTCTCCAATTTGGCCAATTGCTTATAAGCATTAAAGTCATTGCTGTCTATTGTTAATACCTGGAGGTAAAACGTCTTAGCTTCGGCTAGTTTACCGGCCATGAGGTTTGCATAAGCAATTTGCTTGATATATTTTACATCACTGCTGTCTTTATTAAAGTTTTGCAGGTATTCAGCGGCCTGGGCATATTGTTGTGCTTCGTAATACTGCAGCAATTTTTCGCGATCTAAGCTATCTGTTGTTTGTGCCTGCCCTAGTTGATAAAATGTGCAGGCAAAAATTAGAAGGAGTAACTTTTTCATACCCCGGAAAAATAGCGAAAACAAGACGCACTACCAAAAAAATAAAAATCTTATGTTAAAATGCCAGCTCAGGTACCTTGTTTGAAAAGATAATCGGAGTAGTGATTGCTTTCATAAATTGCTCCCTGAATTCATTCTTTGCTATATTAATGGCTCCGTATTGACTAAACCATGTATTGGCATCACCACTAACATGTAATTTGAAGCCATCATCTCTAAGTTTTACCAATAAATAGTAAAAGGCGATTTTGGCTGCGTTATCAACAGAATGAAATAGGCTTAATGTGACAAAGTATCCGTTTATGGAAATTCCAAAAACACCCCCTACAAGTACACCATTCTGATAAGTTTCAATGCTATGTGCAATGCCCATATTGTGGAGTTGCAAAGCAATCTTAATATACTCAGGTGTTATCCATGTTTTTGTGTCTCCCCCTCTTGGTTTTGAACAAGCCAGTAATGTTTCGTGAAAATTCGCATTTATCTTAATTTCAAATCGCTTTTCTGCCTCTTGAAGCTTTTCTTTCTTCAGGCAACGCAATAAATCGTTTCTTATTTTAAAATCTGGTATGGGGATAATTCCCCGTAACTCAGGGTCATACCAGTTCAAAGTCTTGCCACCATTCATATCTGGCATGGGGTAAGTTCCCTGTAAATATCCTTGTAAAAGAACATAAGGTGACAACTCGAACTGGGCGTAAGACCAGGAGAGGGCTTTTTCTTTACCTCCCGATACTTTGGCTAAAGCAGAATGAAATGTCTGCTGGAGGAGCCTTTTTGTAGGTTTTTTGACCGTTTTCGCAATTAGGGACGATACTTGTTTTGGCAAAATTCTCATAATGTTAGATTATTTTAGTAAAACAGGGATCTGATGCTTTACTAAATTTAAGAAATAAATTTAGTAAAGCCAGTATTAGTAAAATTTCCAACTCATTTTTCTTTTGTTGGGCTAGAGAGAGTGTGCAGACTGAAACAAAAAATAAAACATATTCGCATTTAGTTGGTTGTTTCTATAATAAACTGAACATTAATTTTAATAATAGTGATATGGATACTTTGAAGAAGTTTGAGTTAATGGAAAAGATTGTAAGAGAGTTGGGCGATTTGCAACACTCTCAGCAGGCAATTATTCAAAAGATAGGGAAGATTGAAGTAGATAATATTGAATTGGGAGATAAAAGGCTGGATAAGGATTTATCGGATATGCACCAGCGTGTTGCAGATAACCTGGATACGATAGTCGGTATATTAGCGTATTTTGCTGATAAAACCCAGAATTTCGGAAATCAAAATAACGTTGATGCGTTAAAAGAACAACAGGCTATTAATGGTATTACCGGCCAATAATTGTTTACAACCTGCCGGATTTTAAGTTTTAATTTGAAGTCTGGCAGGTTACTCTCTAACCGGTAAATAAAGCTTAAATATAGTTCCGTCACCTGGTTCGCTGGTCACCACCATTTTCCCATTGTTGCGTTCCATGAAGTCTTTGCATATAAGAAGTCCCAGACCTGTCCCTTTTTCGTTTTTTGTCCCTCTTGTTGAAACACTGGTGCCTTTAGAGAACATCGCTATTGATTCTTTTGACATACCTTGCCCGTTGTCCTGAATAATAATCATCATTTGATTATTGGCTTTGTAAACGGCACTAATGGTGATTTCGCAACCTTCATCACAAAATTTAATAGAGTTGTTCAGGATATTTCTGACCACTATTTGTATCATCAGCATATCAGCGTAAACAATGAGTCCTGGAAATACTTCGTGCAGGATATGAATGTTTTTTATTGCAGCTGAAGGCAGATGATAATTCACTTCATTAATGATCATGTTTCTCACATCGAAGTATGCTTTGTTTATGCCATAGCCTTTTAATTGACTCCTCGACCAGTGTAGGATATTCTCTAAAAGATCAGTTGTGTAGAGTATATCCCTGCTAAGTTTTGGTGATAGCGTTTTAAATTCTTCAATGGTAATCATATCAGAGCTGATCATTTTTAGGACTTCGGACAGATTTACCAGTGGCCCCCTAAGGTCATGCGCAATAATTGAGAATATTTTATCCTTTAAATTGTTTAATTTTTTAAGCTCTTCGGTTTGAAGCTTAGACTTTAAAGCTTCTTCCTTTATTGCTGTCAAATCCTGGAATTTGATAACCGTTGCCTCATTGTTGAGTTGATTCTTATCCAGGTACATAATATCTGCCTCCAGATCAAAAGTAATATCTTGAACCTCTACCTTTATTTCAATTTTTCCTGGGATGTGTTTTTTTAATAAGTTCAAAAAAGCTTCCTGCTGGGGGAAAATGGATTCCAGTTGAGTTCCGATGATTTTATTTCTTTGGGGCTCCGAAAGATATTTTTTGAATGCAAGGTTGCAGTCTATGACACGGTTTTTTCCATCTAATACAAGGTAGCCGTCCTGTATCAGATCCAGTACTTTCTCTCTGGCAATGGGAAGGATATCAAATAATTTAAATCGATAAATGGCAATCGTGATCAATGATATGGCAAGGATAAATGCAAAGGGGGTAAGGTCAAGGTTGTCCAGTGGACGGAAGCCCAGTAGGTAGGCAAGATTTACCAGCCAGGGGATCAGTGCCGCAAAAAAGATAGTATAGTTTTGTCTTCTGTAAATAGGTTCTGCCCGGCTAAAAGTTTTTAAGATCAGGTAGCTTCCCAATCCGATTAGCAGATAAAAATATACAATAAAGCATCTGTACCAAATGCCAGGCTCTAATAAGAGCATGGGGAAAGGCCCTGTGCTGTCCACCTTAACACTACGATAGTGGAGGTGATGATAATCATTTGTCCATACCAATATTATGGTAAGTAATGAAACGCCTAGCAGTACAAATAAATTTAATGGTTTTTTATACCAGCATTCCTTCCCGGCCAGGTTTAAACAGAATAAAAACCAGCATACAGGGAGGGTTGTAATACCTATATACTCGATGTTAATAAAAAAACGCATCATGCTTAAGGTATTGGCGGCAAGTTCAAAGCCATACCCTAACGACCAGATGGCATTGGAAAGCATCATAAAGGCAAACAGTTTTACTGCTTCGCCTTTTTTACCGAACAGGTGGTAGGAAAAGAAAAGTGTAACAATGCCGCAAAAAATTAAGGTAATGGCGTAGGAATTAAATGTAAAACCCATTCAGATTGTTCATGATGATTAACGGCGCAGAAAGTATGTGAGGCATTTTTTTAGATGCAAATATAAAACTACGTAATTTAGTTTTCAATTGAAAATATTCTTAATTTTACATTGTTAATTTAAATATTAAAACATTCCTGTATGAAAAAAATAATCTTATCCGCATTGTTTATCTCTCTTAATCTGGCTGCATTTAGTCAGGTGCTGCCAAGTTTTCAATTTGGTTTAAAAGGGGGAGCAAATCTTTCTAAGTTGAGTACAGAAAATACGTTTAGCAGTGATAATAAAGCAGGCTATTATGCTGGTTTATGGGCACGTATTGGTGCAGCTGGTATTCATTTACAACCTGAGTTGTACCTGAGTGGAAAAAATACTATACTGAAGTCGGGGGGAGCAGAGAACAAAGTGAATTTTACAAGCCTTGATGTGCCGATATTAGTAGGTACTAAAATCGGAGCAGCAGGAGTTGGAATTCGTTTAAACACCGGACCAGTTGTATCATTTGTATTAAGTGATGATCAATCTTTTAGTAATGCAGCAGGAAATATTTTTAAAGGAAACTTTAAAGGACAGAACTTTGCATGGCAGTTTGGAGGCGGTGTTGATATCGGTAAATTAGGTGTTGATTTAAGGTATGAAACAGGATTGTCTAAAATTGGAAAAGATGGTTATGACGATACAAAACTAAGCTTGTTTACATTAGGTTTGGCTTACAGATTATTCTAGCAAACGAAAGTTTTCCACATTTTGTGCAAAAGGGTAAATATTAACTATTTACCCTTTCTTTTTGGCGCTATAATTGATCTTAGATTTCTCCCTAACTTAATTCAATACGGCTATGAATATTAAAGAGTTGCTTTTAAAAGGAAAGAGCTTTGCTGAGCTCCTGAGACAGTTCTCTATTGATGCAGCAGATGTCAGAATTCAGGACGAAGACATGATCCTTGCTGATCATTATTTGAAACACCAGGATGTTGTGAAGGAGAGTATTTGTATTGAGGGCAAAAACAAAGATGGAATTGTTAATTTCTTTGGAACCTTACATTACAATTTGCTGAATAAACTTGCTGTGTTTGAAATGCAGGGCTTTGAACAGGTCGCGGTAAGATAGACTGGTTTTAAGTGCTTTTGATTACTTCTTTTATTTCATAGTTGAATGCGCCTTTAATTGGACGTATGGGAGTCTCTTTGTCATCACTTAGGATTTTGACATAGCATGCACCAAAGTAAAATATAAAGGAGGAGTAAAAAACAAAAAGCATAATCAGCACAATAGATCCCGAGGCGCCATAAACATTACCTATGCCACTTAGAGGAAGTAGTATGCGCAAAATGTACTTGCCAATGGTAAATAGTACAGCTGTGAGTAACCCTCCTCTAAGTGCTGCTTTCCATGTTGGTCGGCCATTGGTTAAAAACCTGAACAGTACCGTAAACCAGGTCATTACAATCACGACGAATAATAACTGGTTCAATACCGACAAGAAAAACTTGCCAAATGTAGGTGCTGCGTTATTGATATAAGCTCCTATAAAGGCTTGTATCGTATCTGTTAAAAATCCAACAAGAAATAGCAAACCGGCCAGTAAAATGATAATCATAGATCTGGCTCTCAATTTCATCGTAAACATGAAACCTACATGCTCTTTCTTGCCAATAGACCAGATTTGATCCATCGAGTTTTTTATGACATTAAATAGTGTTGTTGCGACAAATATGAAGAAAACGAAGCTGATTAACGTAGCATACCACTGATGGTCAATACCTCTGATATTTCTTAAGGTTTCTCTGATCTGCCCTGTGCTGTCATCATCTAATATATAAGCCAAACGATCAAATAAGCGGGTGGCCAGGATTTTTCTGTCGATAAAAAAACCAAACAGCCGGATCAGTATTAAAAGAATAGGAGGAAGGGCGAAATTTGCAAAAAAAGCAGTGGCGCCAGCCAGACGTAAGGGATCGTTTTTCTGGAATAGCTTAAAAGCAGCGCCAAACCGGATAAAAAAAAGCTTTGTTCTGTTAATTAGGTTGATTTCCATTCGACGCACGTACCTGAAGCCCGAAAATAAGTATTTTTTTTAATTCATGACTTTGCTAATAAATAAAAAGAGGACATCCCATGCAGGAATGCCCTCTCCGTTTTTAAATGAATAAGGGTTATAAATTGCCCCTTAACTCTTGTTCACGCTCTAAAGACTCAAATAAGGCTTTAAAATTACCGGCGCCAAATGATTGAGCACCTTTACGTTGAATAATTTCGAAAAATAAGGTCGGACGGTCTTCTACCGGTTTTGTGAATATTTGTAACAAATAACCTTCTTCGTCGCAGTCTACCAATATACCCAGCTCTTTTAGTTGTGCAATTTCCTCGTCTATTTCGCCAACGCGGTCTGGCATCATATTGTAATAGGCTTCAGGGGGTGCACTTAAAAACTCAACCCCTCGAGCTTTTAATTCCTTTACAGTAGTCAAAATATCTTTCGTAGCTACCGCAATGTGTTGCACCCCTTCGCCTTCGTAAAATTCCAGGTATTCTTCAATTTGTGATTTCTTTTTTCCTTCTGCAGGCTCGTTGATCGGGAACTTAGAGAAACCATTACCATTACTCATTACTTTACTCATCAGGGCAGAATACTCTGTATTGATCTGCTTGTCATCAAAAGAAAGAATGTTTACAAAGCCCATTACGTCTTCATACCATTTAACGGTTTCGTTCATTCTGTTCCATCCAACGTTTCCAACACAATGGTCTATGTATAATAAACCAGCGTCAGATGGGTTGTAGTCACTTTTCCAATCTACATAACCAGGTAAAAATGAGCCTGTGTAGTTTTTACGCTCAATAAACATGTGAACAGTTTCGCCATAAGTATATATACCAGACATACGCACTTCCCCATGTTCATCTGTAAGTGTTACCGGCTCCATATAAGGCTTGCCACCACGTTTAGTAGTCTCTTCAAATGCACTATAAGCATCATCCACCCAAAGTGCCAGAATTTTTACACCGTCACCATGTTGTTTTACATGTTCAGCAATAGGATTATCTGATTTTAATGCGGTGGTCAATACCAATCTGATTTTACCTTGTTTTAAAACATAAGAAGCACGGTCGCGCACCCCTGTTTCCGGACCTGCGTAAGCCAGCGACTGGAAGCCGAAAGCTGTTTTGTAATAATGAGCTGCCTGTTTAGCATTGCCCACGTAAAATTCTATATAATCTGTTCCATTTATTGGAAGAAAATCCTGCGCTTTAGCAATCTTTTCAGCAAATGTTTGTGTTGACATTTTAATTTTTTTTATGGTAATAAGTTAGTTAGTTTATCTGCTCCTTGCTATCTGCACCTGGCTTCTGCAATTTGCTATTTATTCGTTCTCTGCAATTTGTATTCTGCTCTATGCTATTTACTCCTTTTCCGCTCCCATGCTATCTACACCCTGCTTTACTAAAAAATTCAGTGCTGTGAGCTGACATGCAAATGTTTTTCCCTTCAGAAAAACATTTGAGGAAGCGAATAGCAGCTGTATTTTTTACTCTTGCCAGCTTTTATGATAACCTTCATCCTCAATATTCACAGCATCTTCTGTTAACATCAAAGGACGGAAAGGGTCAATCATTACTGCTAGTTCTTCAGTGCTTTCTTTTCCAATTGATTTTTCAACTGTTCCAGGGTGTGGTCCGTGAGGAATTCCACCAGGATGAAGCGTTATTTGTCCCTTCACCACACTTTTTCTGCTCATAAAGTCACCGTCAACATAGTATAGTACTTCGTCACTGTCTACATTGCTATGGTTGTAAGGGGCAGGAATTGAAAGCGGGTGGTAATCATATTTGCGGGGAACAAATGAACAGATCACAAAGTTATGACCTTCAAAAGTCTGATGTACAGGTGGCGGTTGATGCAGCCTGCCAGTTATCGGTTCAAAATCATGAATAGAAAAAGCCCATGGATAATGGAAACCGTCCCAGCCGACAAAATCAAAAGGATGCGTGCCATAAGTATAAGGATACATGATTCCCTGCTTTTTGATCAAAACCTTAAAGTCACCATATTCATCAATAGTTTCCAGATCTTGCGGTCTTCTAATGTCTCTTTCGCAAAAAGGAGAGTGTTCTTCGAGCTGTCCGAAAGCATTTCTGTAACGTTTTGGTGTCCGTATCGGACTAAAGCTCTCTACGATGAATAATCTGTTTTTCTCATCGTCAAATTCCATTTGGTATATCGTGCCACGAGGGATAACCAGGTAGTCGCCATATTTAAATGGGATTTTTCCAAATCCTGTTTTTAATGTTCCGGTTCCTTCATGAATAAAGATCACTTCATCAGCCTGACTGTTTTTATAGAAATAATCAGTCATCGATTTTCTTGGTGCAGTCAATGAGATATGAAGGTCACTGTTTACCAATACGGCTTTTCTGCTTTTTAAATAATCATCCTCAGGTTTGATATTAAAGCCGAGCAGGCTGGTGTGCTTTAAATGCTTTTCTCTGGCAATTTTAGGCTCAACAGAGTAAGGTTCTCCCAATGATTTAACAATGGTTGGCGGATGGCAGTGATAAACAAGAGAATACAAACTTGAAAAACCTTCAGTAGAAACAAGTTCTTCTGCGTATAGGTTCCCATCCGGTTTACGAAAAACCGTATGACGTTTAGCAGGGATGGATCCTAATGTATGATAAATAGGCATAACAGTATGTCAGTTAATTGGTTAGAATAATAATGTAATAACGTTAAAACGTGAAAAACGTTTTAAAATAGCATCAAGAGATGGAATGCTAAATGGAATATTGCGCGAAAATGATTTTAGAAAGCATAGCATATCTAAAGGCAGCCAGGGCTTGCGAGGCTATTTGATTTTGATATATGAAATTGCTTTTTTCCATTTTTATTTACGTCGGCTAAATTAAGTATTTAATACAGTAATAACCAAAATTATAGACTACATATTATTTCAAGTATTGTTGTTTAGCTATAAATGTTACGTTCTATCGTGTTTTTGACATTTAGATTGTGGGTCTGTGATATTCCAGTAATTTATTTTTTATATTTAAGTATACCTAAGAAAAAATCTATTTATCTAAACAATCTCTATTATGATCTGGATACAACTGGCTGTTCTGATTTCGCTTATTTTGGTTGGTGCACGTATGAAAGGCATTGGCTTAGGGATAATGGGAGCCGTAGGCTTGCTCATATTTGCCCTCGTGTTTGGTTTGAAGCCAACAACACCTCCAATTGATGTAATGCTTATCATTTTGTCGGTTGTGACCGCTGCCGCTGCTTTGCAGGCCGCAGGGGGGATGGATTATATGGTTAGTATTGCTGAGAAAATTCTACGTAAAAATCCAAATCACATTACCTGGCTGGGACCTATAGTTACCTATACGTTTACGTTGGTGGCAGGTACTGCACACATCATCTATTCGTTACTGCCTATTATAGCGGAAGTAGCCACAAAAAAAAGGGTAAGGCCGGAAAGGCCGCTCAGCATTTCCGTAATTGCTGCGCATATGGCTATTACCGCTAGTCCTATTTCTGCGGCGACTGTAGCTTTAACGGCTTTAATTGCGCCTTTGGGTTATGAATTAACAGATATAATTATGGTTGCTATCCCTGCAACTGTAATAGGTGTACTGGCCGGAGCGTTTATAGCAAGTAGACAGGGAAAAGACCTGATGAATGATCCTGAGTTTCTGGAGCGGTTAAAAGATCCTGAGTTTGTAAAAATGTTAGATGGTGAATCAGATGGTAAGTCGGAGAAGGTTTTTAGTGTAGCATCTAAAAGGTCGGTGTATGTGTTTCTTATCGCTGTCCTTAGTGTTGTGCTTTTTGCTGCAGTTCCTTCATTTAGACCTACATTTCTTATTGATGGCAAAATGCAACCCCTGCGAATGGTTGAAATGATTGAATTGTTGATGCTTTCGGCTGCAGCTGCGATTGTTCTGGTTGCTAAAATTCCTGCACCTAAGGTGTCTCAGACCAGTATTTTCAGATCAGGTGCCGAGGCTGTCGTGTGTATATTTGGTGTAGCCTGGATGAGTGATACCTATCTGCAGGCGAATATGCCCTTTTTTGAAGCAAATCTGAGTGAAATTGTCACTGACCATCCCTGGACATTTGCGATCGCTTTGTTTGTCATGTCTATTTTACTTTTCAGTCAGGCAGCAACCGTGCGTGCCTTAATGCCCTTGGGTATTGCTTTGGGGATTCCCGGCCCGGCGCTTATTGCAATGTTCCCGGCGGTTAATGGAGATTTTATTATACCTAGTTATCCTACGTTAGTGGCTGCTATGGGCTTCGACAGGACCGGGACTACAAGAGTTGGCCGGTTTCTGGTAAACCATTCTTTTACACCACCAGGATTAACAACAGTAATTGTTACTGTAGCTGTAGGCTTTCTTATTGCAACCATTTTGCTGTAACTTCTGCCATTGTTATAGGGCTTTTGTATATTTTTATATAGCTTTGGCCAACTACTTAAAAATAAAAAATACTGATATATGAAGCTGGTATCCTATAAAACAGAAGATAGAGAACACCTTGGTGTTTATGTAAACGGACATATTTATAACCTAAACTCTTGCGACAAGCAATTACCTGACGAAATGAATGCTTTCTTACAGGGGGGAGAAGTGCTAATGGAGCGTGCAAAAAAAATCGATGCACAAATTAAGGCAGGTGAGCTGGAGCCAAAAGAAGAAGCTTTCTTTGAATTACTTGCTCCTGTTCCACATCCGACGTCTTGCAGGGATGGATATGCTTTCCGTCAGCACGTAGCTGCCGCGCGTAGAAATCGTAAGGTAGATATGATTGCCGAGTTTGACCAATATCCTATATTCTACTTTACTAATCATAATGCAATTCAGGGACCCGGTGAAATCGAGTGTATGTCTGATCATTTTCAGAAGCTTGATTTTGAACTTGAAGTTGCTATTGTAATTGGTAAAAAAGGCCGCAATATCACAGCTGCTGAAGCTGATGATTATATCGCAGGCTATATGGTGATGAACGACATGAGTGCCAGGACACTTCAAATGGAAGAAATGTTGCTAAACCTTGGGCCTGCAAAAGGGAAAGACTTCTCTACCGTAATTGGTCCGTGGTTGGTTACACCAGATGAGCTGGAACAATATAAAACAAGTGCTAAACCTGGTCATACCGGAAATACATACGATTTAAAGATGACTTGTACCGTTAATGGTGTTCAGGTATCGGCAGGAAATATGGCTGACATGGACTGGACATTTGCTGAGATTATTGAGCGTTGTGCTTATGGTGTAGATGTTTTACCTGGCGATGTAATTGGTTCTGGTACTGTTGGTACAGGTTGTTTCCTTGAATTGAATGGAACTGGTTTGTTAAATGATGTGAACTTTAAACCTCAGTGGTTACAGGATGGTGACGTGGTGGAAATGGAAATTACAGGCCTTGGTCATTTGAGCAATACCATTAAGAAAGTAGATACAGATTTTTCTATACTTGCCCTTAAAAAATAGCTGATGTTGACAGTAAATGCTGCTGAACTGAGCCCGGCGCAACTGCAGAACTATATGCAGTACGCGATTGCGCCGAGGCCAATCTGTTTTGCTACCACAATTGATAAGGAAGGAAATATAAATCTTAGTCCGTTTAGTTTCTTCAATATGTTTAGTACGAATCCTCCATTGTGTGTGTTTTCGCCAGCAAGGAGGGTGCGTGACAATACCACGAAGCATACGTTAGAGAATGTACTGGAAGTTAAGGAATGTGTAATCAATATCGTTAATTATCCGATGGTACAGCAAATGAGTCTTGCAAGTACCGAATATGCTAAAGGTGTCAACGAATTTGATAAATCCGGATTTACTATGTTGCCGTCTGAATTGGTGAAGCCACCAAGAGTGGCGGAAGCACCTGTACAAATGGAATGCATCGTGAGGGAAGTGATTCATTTAGGCGAGAATCCTGGTGCCGGTAACCTGATCATGGCAGAAGTAAAACTGATTCATATTAAGGAGGAGATTTTGGATGAAGACGGGAAAATCGATCAGGCTAAAATAGATTTAGTTGCCCGTTTAGGTGGCGACTGGTATTGTCGTGTTACAGCTGACAATTTATTTAAGGTGGCTAAGCCATTGACTACACTTGGAATAGGTGTAGATGCCTTACCTAAGGCTGTACGGTATTCTAAAGTGCTTACAGGTAATGATCTGGGGATGCTTGGGAATATTGAACATCTGCCTGCTGCTGAAGAAATTGATGCCATTCAAAATAATCCAGAGGTTAAGGAGATTTTCGACGCGACAATAGGGGATGCAAATAACCGTGAGCGTGAGTTGCATGAATTAGCCAGGCAATGGTTAAGCAAAGGAAACGTAAGTGATGCGTTAAAAGTGGTAATGCTATAAAATGCTTACCACTTTTAGAAAACGCTTTTTGTAAAAACCTTCTTCTAAACTGGAAATGGTTACTCCTTTTGCGTTTCCTGAAGATGAATGGATGAATTTAATCTCATCTCCATTTATAGAATAAATAATACCTACATGTCCGGGGGTTCTTGATCTGCTGTTTGTTCCTGTAAACAAGATTACATCTCCGATTTTTGCGTCTTCCAGTTTTTTTGCTTCTCCGCTGGTTGCAAATTCTCTGGATGAGCGCGGTACTTTAAAACCGAAATTGCTGAATACATAATTTACAAAGCCGGAGCAGTCGAAGCCTCTGCTAGGGTTGCTCGATGCTGATCTGTACCTGATGCCAAGCATTGATTTTGCAAAGTCGAGCAGACGGTTTGATTCAACAGGCTGAGTTTTTTTTACCGGATTTTGTTCTGTTAGTTTGCTTACCAGTTGTTGATATTGAAGCGGAACAGTCGTTTGCGATTTAGCCGCAAACACACTCAGGAAAAGAAAACAAAAGACAATAGGGAATATCTTCATATGAACTGCCCTAAAGATATTAAAATTATATTTTAAGGCTAGAAATGTTGATAACTTGTTAATTAAGGGGTTGTTACTGCTACAGGAAGCACTTTTCCATTAAAAAATTTATGTCCGGTGCGTGCAAAGTCTGCAACATACTTGCCCATTTCGAAGGCTAATACAGGAGATTGGTAGCCTGGAAATGCTAGTTCTAGCATCTCTGTTTGTGCAGATCCCAGTGCCAGACAATTGATCTTGATGCCGGTTTCAAGAAGCTCAAAAGCAAGGCACTCTGTTAGTGTATGCAAAGCTGCTTTACTGGCGGAGTAAGCAGAAAGTCCGGGGAATTTCACGCTTCCCTGAAAGCCGCCCATACTTCCAATGTTTACGATGTGACTGCCGGGGCCCATCAGTGGAAGCAGGTTTTTGATCATATTAAAATGTCCAAGTACATTACTTTCAAACATCTCTGCAAGATCAGCACCTGTGGTTTCCAAAAAAGGTTTGTTGATCAGCGCACCTGCATTGTTGATCAGGATGTCTATGTTGCCTAATTTTTCTTTTAGAAAAGGGAATAGCGCCGCATAATCGTCATTTACAATATCGAATTCTACTGGTAATAGCGTGCAGTCAGGATTAATTCCTTTAGCGATTTCAAGTAGCTTACGTAGTTTGTCCGCCGATCTGGCAATACAAACTACGGTGTTTTCTTTGTGGAGCGTAAATTCCAGTGCTGCTTCAAAGCCAATTCCGCTACTGGCACCTGTTAATACAATATTCATTGGTATGCTTTTAATTCTTAAATTCAGGATGACTTGATTCTAATCGTCTTCGGTAATCAATTGTGAAACCGGGTTCTCAATAACATGTAAGCCATCATTAATCAATTTGGTATGATCATTTTCATTAGCAGCTTTCAGCCCCAGGTAAATGCGAATTTCTTTTTCCAGTTCAGGATATAGCTGTTTATGATATAATATTTCCAGGATTTCCATTACAGAAAGCCAATCAGAACGATGTTCGGATTTTAATGCCGCAAATAAGTCTGGTAATTGTTCATGACCTGTTCCGTTTTCTCTGATCAATCGTACTGTTTTATAAATGGCATGAAGTTTTTGAGTTTTATCATCATAAGTAACTTTATGCGTTTGCTTGTCACTGATATGGGTGATTTCTTCATAAGCGTCTTTGTCGGCAGCTCCATTAAACACTGAGGTAATTTTATGGCCAATTGCCATGTCGTACATGCCCCATTCAGGTTGGAAAAGCACGTTCCCATTACTTTCTTTAACTGTACAGTCTTCGAAGGTAATCATAACTGTCTTGCATTTAGCCTCGTGAATGGTTTTTACAATTCCTTTCACAGTGATGCCACTTTCAAACGTTAATGTTGCTGCAGAAGAAGTTTTAATCCCATGTTTTGCTAACTCGTCTAGGTTCATATCTTCCAATAGGGTATCAATTCCTGCTAATTTACCGACCGGGGATGAAAAACCGTCTTTATGGTAAAATTTACCATGGCCTTCAAGTTGTTTGTTGTCTACAGCAATGGCTGAAGGTCCCGTAGTTTTTATAAAAGTAAGTTCATCATTATTATCGATGCCTATATCTGTGAATACACCAGTAATCTGTAAGCCTGAACTGTAAACGGCGGTTGCCGGGTTTTTACATTCTATAGCTTTTACAATACTTTCAGCCCCACCTTTTCTAAAAGCCATTGTATTGGCAAAGGTCTCCAGTACGTCGATCAGGTTCTGAAAGGTTTCGGTTACGAAAAGTTGCGGCTGTGTTTTGGTGATGTCATAGCTGTAGTTAATGGTATCTATGTTATACCATAATTTTTTCACATCATCCCGCATACAGGTTGAACTTTCTCCGATAGATGAAAGTAAACCCGCTCCATATATTTTTGGATTGTCGAGTGTGCCAATTAAGCCGTATTCAACAGTCCACCAATGCAAACGACTTAGCAATGCCATCTCTGATGGTTCCCCCATGTTTTCTGATATGGTTTGTAATTGTTTTTCTGCCCTGGCAATATCTTCTTCTGGTGTGTCGACTGCTTCTTTTAGAATAGAGAGGTGACGAATGGCCTCATAGAGTTCAAAGTCTTTCGATGAAAACATCGCTTTTGCACCTATGGAACCGAAATAACTCAGGTAATTATTGTAATCTGTATCTGCAATAATTGGAGCATGACCTGCTGATTCGTGAATGATATCAGGAGCAGGGGTGTACTCAATATGATTGATCTGGCGGATGTCGGCTGCAATAACCAATACACGGTAAGCCTGGTATTCCATAAAGGCTGCGGGAGGGATAAATCCATCTACGGTAACAGCTCCCCAACCTATTTTACCAAGGTTGTCGTTCATTGTTTGCAGATTGGGAATATACTCGATGCTTAAACCTGCACGTTGCAGGCCTTTGATGTAAGGGTAAAATGCTACATGTTTTAAATAACTATAATTCTGACGCATCACGTAACGCCAAACCGCCTGATCTACAGGTGTGTATTTTTCGTAGTGCTGCTCAACAATAAATTGCTTTAAATGCTGCGGTAGTTTAGCTACCTGCGGATTATTAAAGTCATTAAAATCACTCATTTTAACCTTGTTTTTTTAAGTGGCTAATATACTCAATACTTAAGCTATTCACCAAAAAAAACGATGTAGTGACCTTGAAATGAGAATTGGTTATGGATGTTTTTTAACTCTGAAAGTGAAATGCTTTTGCAGGAAATAACTGCATAGCGACAAGGTTATAGTGATGAATGCCTGTGATATAGAAGGATAGAAATGTAGCCCTTCAACCATGTACTTTAGCATAGCCAGGTTAAGTCCAAAGTTAATGGTTAACACTGCTGCGTATCTGAACATTTGTATTCTCCCTTTTAAGTTGGATTTGGTGAAGACCAGGTATTTATTTAGCGTAAACCCGATTAAGAAACTGATAAAAGTACTAATGATTAAGGCTGTAGAGTGAGCAGTTATCAGTTTCGGCAGAAAGGGGAAATCAACATGTATATTTTTTTGATGCAAAATCCAATTGTAAGCAATGTAGTAGCTTACAATTCCCGATGCAGCTGTCGTTCCTCCGGATACAAGATACCTGAACGTGTGTAAAGGTAACCAGGTAGAGAAGGGAGGGTAAAAAAAATCTATGATTTTTAACAGGAATTTACGCATGTAATTATTTCACCGTTAGTTTGTTTTCAATCATTCTGTTGTTGTACTGCTGTATAAAAGCTTTCAGGTATTTTTCCATTTGTGCTGCTACCTGAGGTTCTTTGTCTAATATATTATTTGTTGTTAATCTGTCGGTTTTTAAATTATAAAGCGCACTGTTTATTTTTCCGTCGTTAATTAATAAATAATCTCCCTGGTAGAAACTAAAAGTACCATCGTTGTTGTTAACTGCAAAATTATCCTTTTTGTTACTAAATGCGTCAAAGCCCATCGCGAAATATGGCTTGTCATAGTTAAGGTAATTCAAAACAGTTGGCATGATATCTATTTGCTGAACAATTTTATCCGTTTTTCCTTTTAAATCACCACCAGGATAATAAAATACAATTGGAACAGAAAAGTACCCAGGCAAAGTCTGGTATTCCGGAAAATGAGATACCGTTGCATGATCTGCACATAAAACGAATAAAGTGTTTTTGTACCACGGCATGGTTGAGGCGGTTTTGAAAAAGTTTCGAAGCGCCATATCAGTATAGCCCAATACTTCCTGAACGGGAAGTGGCCCTTTAGGGAATTTACCTACATATTGATCAGGCAGGCGGAAAGGATGGTGAGATGACAAAGAGAAGAATGCCGAAAAGAAAGGTTGTTTCAGGGTGTTCATCGTTTGTGCCATATACTGCATAAATGGATCGTCCCAAATTCCCCAGGTCCCATCGGAATCGCCAGTGTTTTTATATTCGTTCTGACCAAAATAGTGCTTGATTCCCGCGAGGTGTGTGTATGAAGAAAAGCCCATGGATCCATTTGGAGCACCATGGAAAAATGCAGTCTCATAACCTTTGTCGCCTAATAACTTTGCAATACTGGTTGTTTTATTGCTTGAATAGATAGAAAGTACATATGGTTCCTTTATTGAAGGAATCCCGGATATTACTGATGGTAGTGCGTCTATTGATTTTCGCCCGTTGGCGTAGGTATGCGTAAATGTAAAGCTTTGTGAAACAAGTGAGTCGATAAATGGGGTGTAGCCTTTATAATTCCCGTTCATTAAATCTTTATTCAAGCTGCCGACATGCTCCTTGCCCAGACTTTCAATGATAAGAAAGACTACGTTTAAATTTTTAAACGCGGCAGTGTCTGCTGGTTGATGGATTGGGTTGTATAGGGCATTTAAAGTTTGCTCATCATAATAATCTATCGGTTTTAATTTTGATGCTTTCAATGTCCTGAATATACAGAAAGGTGTGTTGAGTACCAGGCTCATCTGATCTGGTGTGTCTACAAACTCACCTGCATTACTTAGCGTTATCGGCCTTGTTCCAAAGCCCCAGCCACCACGAACACCGGTAATGCAAACCAACGCGACACCCAGCATTAGTACGGTTTGTAAAGCATAATCAGGCCACTTTAACCGACTTGCCTTTTTTACTGATACTATATTATAAAGCTTTATGAAAAACCATATAAAGGCTGCATAAAGGATAAACAGGTACCAGTAATCGCTTAAGAAATCTATAAGCAGTTTGAATTTATTCTGTTCATGACTAAACTGGCTGAAAACTGTTGCTGTGGTTCTTTTAAGTGTATACTTATAATAGGCAAAGTCAGCAAAGTTTGCCATAATTCCAATGCTGTTGCTGATGATAAACAGCCATTTGCAAAAACGTTGATAACCATCCCTATATTTATATGGGTTAGGTATTACATGTAAGAGAATGAAAATAGCATTGATATAAATCAGTGCAGAAACATCAAATTTTAATCCTCCCCATAACATATACAGATATTTTGGAAGGGTAATGTGCTGAAAAAGGTCGTGGTTAAAGGCATAAAATGCCAAACGACATAACGTGTATAGTCCCAGGACTACAAGGAAACGATAAGCAAGAACCAGGTATAGGTTTACTACTATAGGATTTTTTCTTTTCAATCGGAATTAGTTGAGGGCGCCAATTTAAGAATTTTGTTTCTAATGTGGCAATGCAACAAAATCTGTTACGGCACAATAACGATATGTTTTGTGTGGCTGGATACTTACACCAACTGTATTTAGTTCATAAGAAGTGTTTAAGATCATCTTTCTATGTCCCAGATCAGGCACTCCTCTATCTATTAATAATAAACAAACATTACCTAATCCTGAGGAGAAGCCAAATGCGATATTCTCACCACTTGATCTTTTAGGATATATTTTGGCTATTCTATCTTTTGCCGTTCTTCCGTCGGTGGAATTGTGTCCTGCAAAATTATTTCTGTTTAAATCTCTGGCATGTTGTTTAGCAACCCAGCTCAAAGCTTCGTCCGGCCAGAAAACCGGTAGTGACCGGATGTTTTTAAGATCTCTTTTCAGACTAAGGTAATAGCTGTTGTTCCTGCTTATTTTTAACGTTTCATAATTGCTATACTGTTTCATTTTTTCATTGTATTCATCAATGAAATCCTGCAAAAATGTATTGAAAAAGCGTTCACCGTCCATGCGCACCAGATTCATGTATATGACAATATCTTTTTCTTCTCCTGTTAAATAGGATGCATTCCCGGCAGTATTTGCCATTTTTAATTCTTCTTTGGTCCAATGACTGCTCATCTGCGCATTTACAGTATTGATACAAATGGAAGAGAAAAGCAGCAGGGTGATAATTGAAAATAATTTCATTGAATGGGTTGAATAATGATGTATAACGTTAATTCATCAAATAGATTATATATGAGTGTATTTTGTAACCCTTTTTTCTGGAGTGTTCTCTAATCTGTAAAAAAGTAATATCATGAAGGATCAAACAGTAGAAATCAAAAACATTCAAACGCTCTTGAAACTCACTTATGGGTTAATACCGATAGTGGCAGGAGCGGACAAGTTTACTAATCTTTTAACGGATTGGTCGCAGTACCTGAATCCTGCTTTAAAATCAATGATGCCCTTTGCTGATCATACATTTATGATGATTGTTGGTGTAATTGAAATTATTGCAGGAATTCTGGTTTTTCTAAACCCACAAAAAGGCGCTTATTTAGTATGTACCTGGCTGGTATTAATCGCTTTAACTTTAATTACAAGTGGGAAGTATCTCGATGTAGCGGTAAGAGATCTGGCTATGGCTACTGGTGCATTTACTTTGGCGAAAATTTCAGTGTTGACATCCAGCCTTTAAGCCAATAATCATTGTTATCTTCAACCTCCGGTGCCTAGGTAAGCCATCTGAGGTTGAATCTTTTTAAAGATAAATAAAAACAAAATTATGACAATTCTTGTTTATATTAGATAACGCTAAAGTTCCGTTGCTTGCCTATGAAATATCTTTCCTTATTGTTGATTTGCTTTCCTGTTCTTTTAAGTGCCCAGGGAATTAACATTGCTGTATCTGAAAAAGCTAAAATAAATTTTTCAGGTATGATTCAAACTCAATTTAACTATTCACTTGATGATCGGGTAGATATCACAGGTAAACATCACACAGGGTCAGAACATTTTTCCCGTAATTCTTTTTCTGTAAAACGCGCACGTCTACAGCTTAATGCGGTGATCAGCGACCGGATTAATGCAGTTATGCTGGTTAATTTTGGTGATTTTACAGGAAACCCCCAGAATAAAGTACTGGAAAACGCTTATATCAAATATAGTGTCAACGATTACGTGAATTTTCAGTTTGGTCAGTTCAGACCTCAGTTTGGCCAAGAAGATAACTATCCTGTTGACTTCGTCAGGTCGATAGACTACTCCAATCAATACTATCTTTTTGGCTCAAACAGCTGGCAAAGTTTCCAGATTGGGGTAAGTTATTTTGGTGAGATTAAAGATATCGCTGTTCCAATAAAATATGCGATTGGAGTTTATAACGGTAACAATCGTAATCAGATCGGTGACAATGACGATGGTAAAATTGTACCTGCAAGATTGGTATTCGGACTTACCAAAAGTACGCAGTTTGGTGTAAGTGGAGGAGCTGGTAGGAATATGGGGCAGAAAATATGGGCTTATGGCGCTGATCTGGATTATAAGAAAAAGCTAAATGAAAGATGGGATGTGGAGTTTTCGTCAGAATATAAGCAAGGTATCAATAGCGTTGCTTTTTTTGCTCAGGAAGATCCGGTAATTCCTGTAAATATGTATGCAATGCGTGGTATTTACCTGTTGCCTAATCTGAGCTATAGTTTTAAAAATACGCGGTTAAAAAAGTTGGAGTTTGCTTTCCGCTATGAATACCTGGATGCTGATTTTAAGCAGGATGGAAACTCGAGGCAGAGTTATATACCTATGCTCAGCGCTTCATTTGCTGAAGCGTATGCGATAAGGGTCCAGCTAGGTTATTTGATGGATAAATATGAACGGAATGTTCCAAATACCACTCAGTATGATACGAATCGTATTGTTTGCCAGGTACAGGCCAGGTTTTAACTTAGATAATTTAAGAATTTTAACTGAATACGCTTAGATATGAAGGAAATAAATTACAAAATGATTTTCGTTACCCTCGCCTTTGGTTTGTTGATCTGGTTTATTCCAGTTCCAGAGGGTGTTAAGCCGGAAGCCTGGCATCTGCTAGCCATTTTCTTAGCCACAATACTAGGTATCATACTTAAGGCTGCTTCGATGGGTACCATGTCTATGATTGCCATTGCCCTGGTGGCACTAACTGGTGTTTTGGCTCCAGGTAATCCTGGTAAATCCATATCGCTTGCATTAGGTAGTTTTGGTGATAAGGTAATCTGGTTAATCGGGATTTCTTTTTTTATTGCCAGGGGATTTATAAAAACAGGTTTAGGTAGTCGGATTGCTTATCTTTTTATCAGGGTATTTGGTAAAAGTTCATTAGGATTGGGCTATGGCCTGGGGCTTGCAGATTTGGTTCTTGCTCCTGCCATTCCAAGTAATACAGCAAGGGGTGGAGGGATCATTTATCCCATTATGAAATCTATGGCATTAAATTTTGGCTCGGTTCCCGAAAAGCCGGAAACCCACCGAAAGTTAGGGGCTTACCTGAGTTTAAATTGTTATAATATAAATTTGATTACGTCCTCTATGTTTTTGACCGGGACAGCAAGTAATCCAATGTGTCAGAAGTTTGCTGCAGATTTAGGTATAAACATAACCTGGATGTCATGGATGTGGGCTGCACTTATACCTGGTATTATCTCCTTAATAGCTGTGCCATATATCTTATATAAGATTTATCCACCCGAGTTGAAGAAAACTCAGGGAGCTACTCAAATGGCTACAGAAAAATTAAAGGAAATGGGCGCGGTAACACGTAACGAGTGGCTGATGCTCATCGCTTTTTTTGTACTCTTATTTTTATGGATTACTGGCGATATTTTTAAGATAGATGCCACTACAACCGCGTTCATTGGATTAGTGTTCTTATTGTTGTCGCAGGTGCTGACCTGGGACGATGTGAAAAGTGAGAAAGGAGCCTGGGATACAATTGTTTGGTTTTCAGCATTGGTAATGATGGGTAGCCAATTGAACCAGCTTGGCTTAATCCCCTGGTTCAGTGAACTGGTAAAGGGGGAGATTGGTGGTATGAGCTGGACTATGGCCTTTCCAATTATTATTCTGGTTTATTTTTATAGTCACTATATGTTTGCCAGTGCTACCGCACATGTTGCTTCAATGTATGCGGCTTTACTAGGTGTAGGGATATCTGTAGGTATCCCGCCATTATTACTGGCATTGTCTTTAGGCTTTTGTGGCGGTATTTATGGTACATTGACGCATTATGGTCATGGACCGGCACCAGTATTTTTCGGAAGTACTTATGTGGAAGTTAAAGAATGGTGGTCGCGTGGGTTTATACTAAGTTTGGTATTTCTGGTGATATGGATGGGGATAGGTGGTTTATGGTGGAAAGCAATTGGGATTTATTAGTAAGCTTTTATGGATAGAAATATGCAATTATCAACAATAACCCGAAAAACATTAATGGCATTAACAGGCCTTTTTCTATGCTTTTTTCTGGTGATTCATTTGCTGGGGAATTTACAACTTTTGCTCCCCGCTGAACATGCAAAAGAAAGTTTTAACAGCTATTCACATTTGTTGTCGGGTAATATCTTTATAAAGATTATTTCTTACGTGCTTTATCTTTCAATCATAGTGCATTGTATTGATGCCCTTGTGATTACTGTCAAAAACAAAAAGGTGTCTGGAAAATATGCTGTGGATAACCGTGCTAAAGTAAGCAAGTGGTATTCACGGAATATGGGGATCCTGGGAACTATCATTCTGATATTTCTTGTTTTTCATTTCAAGGATTTCTGGTATCAATATAAGTTTGGCTCATTGCCGAAAGATGAATATGGGAACAAGGATTTGTACACCATTGTTATTGCAGCTTATAGGGATTGGTGGTATGTTTTGTTTTATGTGCTATCTATGTTTGCATTGGGATATCATCTTTTGCATGGGTTCTTTAGTGCAGCCCGTTCATTAGGCGTTTATCACCCTAAATATGTCGTATGGATCAGGACTTTCGGTGTCGTATATAGTTATATTATAGCCCTCGGCTTTGCCATTATACCCATTTACATTTATTTAAACAGATAGGACTATGGAACTGAACGCTAAAATACCGCCAGGACCTTTAAAGGATAAGTGGAATTTTTATAAAGATCATGCGAAATTGGTAAATCCTGCTAACCGGAAGAAGATGAGTGTAATTGTGGTTGGCACTGGCCTTGCTGGCAGTTCAATTGCGGCTTCTTTGGGTGAAATGGGATATCATGTCAAATCATTTTGTTTTCAGGATTCAGCAAGAAGGGCGCATTCTGTCGCTGCTCAGGGTGGTGTAAACGCCGCTAAGAATTATAAAAATGATGGCGACAGTGTGTATCGTATGTTCTACGATACTTTAAAAGGAGGGGACTTTCGGTCACGGGAAGCAAATGTATACCGGCTGGCAGAATGCTCTGCACAACTGATTGACCAGGCCGTTGCCCAGGGGGTACCTTTTGGAAGAGAGTATGGTGGTTATCTGAACAACCGTTCTTTTGGAGGAGTACAAGTCAGTCGGACCTTTTATGCCAGGGGGCAAACCGGACAACAATTGCTACTTGGTGCTTATCAGGCATTGATGCGGCAGGTTGCCGGGGGGAGTGTCCAATTATTTACCCGTCATGAAATGATGGATGTAGTGGTGGTAGATGAAAAAGCAAGAGGAGTGATTGTCCGGAATCTGGATACGGGAGAGATCGAGCGGCATAGTGCTCATGCGGTTATTTTGGCAACAGGAGGATTCGGTAAGATTTATTATTTGTCTACCCTGGCTATGGGCTGCAATGCTTCCGCCATTTGGCGCGCACATAAAAAAGGCGCATTGATGGCTTGTCCAAGCTGGACACAGATTCATCCGACTTCTTTGCCTCAGTCTGGTGCTTATCAATCGAAATTAACACTAATGTCCGAGTCGTTGCGGAACGATGGGCGTATTTGGGTGCCCTTGAAAAAGGATGATACCAGAAACCCAAACGATATACCTGAATCAGAAAGAGATTATTACCTGGAAAGGAGATATCCGGCATTCGGAAATTTAGCTCCCCGTGATATTTCTTCAAGGGCGGCCAAAGAAAGAATTGATGCTGGTTATGGTATTGGTACGCAAAAAAATGCGGTTTATCTGGATTTCTCTAAAGCGATTAGAGAGCAGGGGCAAGCGAAGATTGCGCAAAAATATGGTAACCTGTTCGACATGTATCGTAAAATTACAAGTATTGATGCTTATGCTGAACCAATGATGATCTCGCCTGCGGCACATTTTTCTATGGGCGGATTGTGGGTGGATTACGAACTGATGACCACAGTTCCAGGATTGTTTGCTTTGGGTGAAGCGAATTTTGCGGATCATGGTGCAAACCGTCTTGGTGCAAACTCTTTGTTGCAGGCATGTGTGGATGGTTATTTTATTGCACCTTATACGGTTTCCAATTATTTATCTGGTGAGATACGCTCTGAAATTACACCTCTTGATCATCAGGCATTTGTTGACGCTGAAATAAACGTGCGTGCACATATTGGAAAGTTACTTGCCGTTAATGGTACAAGAACGGTAGATGATTATCATAAAACATTGGGAAAGTTGTTGTATGATTATTGTGGCTTATCCAGAAGTAGGGAAGGGTTAACTTATGCAATTATTGAGATCAGGAACCTGCGAAATGATTTTTATGAAAATGTTAAAGTGCCGGGTACAGAAGATGAAATGAACGGTGAGTTGGAGAAAGCGGGACGTATTGGTGACTATCTGGAGGTGGCTGAACTGATGTGTATGGATGCTTTAACCAGAGAAGAGTCTTGTGGTGCTCACTTCCGAGAAGAGTATCAGACTGCGGAAGGAGAAGCTTTGAGAAATGACGAAAAGTTTTGCTTCGTGTCTGCATGGCAGTGGCAGGGCGAGGGTAAAGATGAAGTCTTAATTCCTGAACCCTTGCATTTTGAAAACGTTGAATTGGCAGTTAGAAGTTATAAATAACATTACAGTTTATGAAAATCTATTTAAAAATATGGAGACAAAGTGATTCGGGAAGTCCGGGTAAATTGGTCGATTATGAACTGGATAATGTGATTTCGCACATGTCTTTTCTCGAAATGATGGATACCCTAAATGAACAGTTGGTGCTTTCCGGAGATCGTCCTGTGGAGTTTGATCATGATTGTAGAGAGGGGATTTGCGGACAATGTGGGATGATGATCAATGGACGGGCACATGGACCAATTGCACGTACCACTACTTGTCAGCTTCATATGCGGGAGTTTAAAGATGGAGATACAATTTACATTGAACCATTCAGAGCAGAAGGATTTCCCATAAAAAGGGACCTTAAAGTAGATCGTTCTGCATTCGACAGGATTATTATGGCAGGTGGTTTTGTTTCTGTTAATACAGGACAGGCTCCTGAGGCCAATGGCATCCCTATTACTTCTGAAGAAGTTGAGTCAGCCTTTGATTCAGCCGCTTGCATCGGTTGTGGTGCTTGCGTTGCTACTTGTAAAAATTCGAGTGCCGCATTGTTTACATCTGCTAAGATTGCTCACCTGGCAAAGTTGCCGCAAGGTAAAATGGAGTCCAGAAAGCGTGTACTTTCAATGGTCGCGCGTATGGACGAAGAGAAATTTGGGCATTGTACCAATACAGAAGCCTGTGAGGTAGAATGCCCGCAAGGTATTTCGGTGCTCAATATCGCCAGAATGAACTGGGAATTCTCATTGAGTAGCCTATTAAAGAAATAACAAGGTTATTCAAATAACCTTGCAAAATGATTTTCCAGGTGATTACGCATCGCATTTCTAAATAGTTCCGGAGATCCGTTTTCAAGGATGTCTACCAATCCCTTATGTGAAACGAATTTGTGTATGTGGGTTTGTTTTTTTAGTAAACCACTGTTATGAACATAGTCGAATACAGGTAAGAGCATTTTTTGGAATGTTTTTAAGGTCTCGTTTCCTGTAATTTCATATAACTTTCCATGAAAAACAATTTCGTGTTCAATGTGGAATATGTAATTCTGTGCAGTATCTGGTTCGTTTTCTACAATTTTTTTGAGTTCTTCGATGTCTTCTGGCTTAATGCGCTGGAATAAAAAGTCGGCCATTCCAATTTCAAGAGCCAGTCTGATTTCAAATATTCCTTTTAGGGTCTCCTGGTCAAGAACATGAGGGTTCATGGTTTTACTCATGATGCCAAAAATATCAGGGCTGGTGATGACCGACCCTTTTTTCTTCTTGGTTTCTATCAGCCCCATCATCCTTAAACGTAATATAGCTTCCCTGGTAACGGTCCTGCTCACTCCCAACGTCTTAGATAGATCTAATTCCGTGGGGATAGCGTCTCCTACCTTAAGTTTTCGGTCTTGAAGGAGTTGTACCAGGTTTGCTTCTACTTTATCAACCAGGGAGCTCGTATCTAATGGTTGAAATGATTCGGTAATGCTTTCCATTATTATGTATGATAATATATTTTCTTGTGTTTTTCAGCTTATTTAACTCAAATATAACTGTATTGTATATATGTAGGTAAAAATAAATGAATTATTTCTTGGATTATAAAAATAAAAGTCATTACCTTAGTATTATTATGTTATACATAATGCTAAAAGACCAAAACCTAAATAGTATGAAACAGTTTTATTTAAAATCAATTGTTTTGTTGTGTTGCTCACTATTCTCTATCGGTGTATTCGCACAAAATAAAAAAGTAACCGGGACGGTTACTGCTGAAGACGATAAGCTCTCAATCCCAAGTGTTAGTGTTTCTATAAAAGGGACCAAATCTGGTACACAAACTGATGTAAATGGCAGATTCAGTTTAGAGGTGACAGCAAATGATGTACTTGTTTTTACTTATCTGGGGTATCTGACTCAAGAAATTAAAGTAGGTAATAACACAACGTTTAATGTATTGTTGAAACCTGCAGCAGCCAATCTGGACGAGGTTGTTGTGGTTGGCTATGGTACCCAAAACCGGCGTAATGTAACCAGCTCTATTGCGAAACTGGACAAGGAGGTGCTTGCGAATGCGCCACGATCTAATGTGGGAAGTGCTTTGCAGGGAACAATTGCAGGTTTACAGGTTGTTAACAGAACGGGACAGCCTGGTGCAGGGCCAATAATTACCCTACGTGGCGGAGCCAACATTAATAGTCCAGGTACTCCTTTGGTAATTATAGATGGGGTAATCAGAGATTATAACGATATCTCTTCTGAGAATATCGAATCGATGGAAGTATTAAAGGATGCTTCTGCTACCGCAATTTATGGTGCGAGGGCAAATAATGGAGTGATTTTAATTACCACTAAAACCGGTAAGGCTGGAGTAGCTCAGATTACCTACAAATTTACGGGAGGTTATAACAAAAGAAGGGAAGGCTATCAGTATTTAGGTGCAAAAGATTATATCTATTATACCCGTTTAGGTTATCTGAATGCAAACAGAACGCTTGCACAAGTAAACAGTTCAAGGGGCTTAGGTTTATTAACGGATGCTCCTAACCTGGCCAGTTTTGATATCAGGTCTTACGTTGCTGGAACTACAACATTGCCTGCAGGCTGGGAAGTGTTGGATGATCCTTATGGTGGTCAGATTATGTTTAAAGATCATGGTGGTGAAGTGGAGGATGTAGTATTTCGTAATACCTACACCAAAGATCACTATGTGAGTGCAATGGGCGGAAATGAAAAAGGTAAATATTTTGCATCTTTTGATGCTTTTAATGAAGATGGCGTAATTGTAGGTTCTAATTACAAACGTTATTCGGGTGATATTAATGGTTCGTATAAAGTAAAACCAAATGTTGAAATTGCCGGTGGGGCAACACTGTCGACCTCTTCTCAAATTGGTGCTATTGGTAGTGAAGTAAACTCTCTTTATAGGACACTGGCGATTTGGCCTACTTTCAATCCATGGATTAATGACGATAAATCACGACCAAACCCTGGTAATGGCGTAAATGATGGTAACCCATTATATTGGCTGGGCAGATTGGATAGAAGCAATGAGGTTAATAAAGTAGTTGTAAACGGTTCGATTAAATGGGATATCATTCCTGGATTGTACTTTAAAGGAACTGGAAACGCTTATCTCCTGGATAGGTTGGATCAGTCATTTCAAAAGTCTACACAATTATATACCAATATTTTCTCTACTCCGCAAACCATCAGTAGCAGTAGCAGAGATGCAATTAACTTAAGAAGACGGGACTTTCAGACACAATTCAATGGTATCTTAAATTACAACAAAGAACTGGGAAAACATAATTTCAATGCAATGGTAGGTGCCGAAACTTTCCTTACCAAAACATTAAATGCACAGGTGTATGGACAAAATGCACCTACTGACGAGATTCCGACGATCAATGCATCTACTGTATTTCCGGCAACAGTTGGTGGCAACAAAGCAAATTACAGCGAAAGATCTCAATTCCGTATCAATTCGGTATTCAGCAGATTGGCTTATGATTTTGATCAGAAATATTTATTTACCGCAGTGTTCAGAGCAGATGGTGTTTCGAGCTTACCTCAGGGAAATCAATGGGGATATTTCCCGGGCGTTTCTGCTGGTTGGAATGTGCATAAAGAAGAGTTCTTTCAGAAAACTGGTATTAAAAACTATGTATCTACTTTAAAACCACGCGTTAGTTATGGTGTGAACGGAAACATTGCAGGTTTAGGTAGATATGATGTTCAAGGTGTATATACTTCTCCGGCAAATTATAATGGGGTGGGTGGATTTTTCCATGATAAACTGCCTAATGCGAATTTGAGATGGGAGAAAAGTAAAACCATTGACTTTGGTTTAGACGTAGGCTTGTTAAATGACAAAATAACCTTATTGTTTGATTACTACAATCGTAAAACTTCAGATCTTTTAACTGATCTAGAATTGCCAAGTTATATCGGTTATCCGCCGCTAAAAACAAACTCTGGTACTTTGCAGAATAAAGGTTACGAATTTGCAGTCAACGCAAGGGTGTTGAATACAGAAGGTGGTTTTACCCTAAATCTGGGGGCGAATGCTAGTTTTGTGAAAAATAAAGTATTGCAATTGCCTTTCAATGGTAATGAAAATAACCGACAAGGAGGTTTGCAAGTTTATGATCCGAACTCCGGTCAGGTGGTCTGGGTAGCTGGTTTACAGGAAGGACATGCTATCGGCGATATTTATGGCTTTAAACAAGTATCTATATTCAGAGATGCCGAGGAAGTTGCCCGCGTTGCAGGGAATAGAACAGATGCTATAGCTGGAATTACCGGACCAAATTTACCTGCGGGTGCCAACGGCCGTATCACTCCAGGCGATGTGAACTGGGCAGATCTTAATGGTGATAATATTATAGATTCAAGAGATCAGGTTTATCTTGGAAATGTTACTCCGAAATGGACGGGAGGTTTTAATGCCAATGCAGCTTACAAAGGGATTTCATTATATACTCGTTTTGAGTTCGCAACTGGTCATACTATATATAATGATTTAGTAGCCAGAACGATGGGTAACTATCAGGGTACATTCAATTATATTGATTTAATGAAAGAATCCTGGTCGCCAACCAACACCGTAACCGATGTGCCAAAAGTATATTTTGCAGATCAGGTTGCTGGTTCCAAACAGAATTATACCAGGGCAAATAATGCTGGGTCGGTCCTAAATAGCAACAACTCCAGGTTTTATGAAAAAGGAGATTATCTTGCTTTAAGAGAGGTAACCCTTTCTTATACACTGCCTAAAACACTGGTGGCGAAAACCAAATTCCTTTCTAACACCAGAGTTTATGCTACAGGAAGCAATTTGTTTTACATTACCGGCTTCACCGGTCCTACACCAGAAGCTCCAATGGATGCAAATAATAAAATAACAGGTGTTTATGCTGGTACGTATCCTACACCAAGAACATTTGTATTCGGTTTGGAAGTTTCATTTTAATCAAAAGATTAAGCGTCATGAAAAAGAACTATAGAAATTTAATAGCAATATTGGTATTGCTCACAGTAACCATGGGTGCCTGTAAAAAAGATCTGGCTTTAACGCCGATCAGTAATTTAAGTGATGACAGCTACTGGAAAAATGCTGATCAATACAATGCTTTTGTGTCTGGTATGCACAGTAAATTCCGCGGACATAATGGTAATTTTATGTTCCTTGGTGAACTACGTTCAGGTATCTATGGCAATGACCCCGGAACTACCGCCTCTTTTACCGGTGAAGCTGCACAAGGATTAGAGCGTATGTGGTTGCATACTTTAACGCTGGATGCTGCCGGTGTAAGCAATTATGGAGGATTTTATACGAATATCAATCAGTTGAATTTACTTATCCATAAGCTGGGGACAGGAACAGTTTTAGCGGAATCCGAGAAAAAATACTATTTAGGGATTGCCTATGGGATGCGTGCTTATTATTACTTCCAAATGTACAGAACCTGGGGTAAAACAGTAATCCAGACTGAATTTGTAGATGCAGGAAACCTGGATTTGTTTAATCTTGCCAAGGCAGCTTCTCCTGCAGATGAGGTATTGAAGTTAGTTAAAGAGGATATTGATAAATCTGCCGATAATTTTGGTACTGATTATTCAATCAGACAGAATAAAGGATACTGGTCTAAAGCAGCAACTTTAATGTTAAAAGCTGAAGTTTATTTGTGGACAGCACATAGAACTGGTGGAATTGCAGATGCCAATATTGCTAAAACAGCATTAAATGATGTAAAAACTAATGTAGCTGGATTAGGCTTGGTTACAGCTTCGTCCAATCCTTTAAATTCTCCGTTCGCTGATGTTTTTGCAGCAAAAGGAAATAAGGAGGTGATCCTGGCTTCCAGAAATCAATTGAATGAAGCAGAGATGTCTTTTATTCCTTCATCGTTTACACCACAAGCCGGTTTAATTGCTAATTTTTATGATTCCCTGGCTAATAGAAAATTTAACACAGTTTCTGAAAACTATGGCGGTTTGTTGCGGGCTCCTATAAAAATTGCTAATTACAGAAAATTTAGTGATTTGGACACGCGCAGAGATGCATCCATACAAGCTGCTTACTCATTACCAACACCTGGTACATATAAAATTGCCGGATGTTTTCTTAGAAAATATCAAGGACAACAGGATGCCGGAAACAGAAGGTATACCAATGATTTTCTGATTTACCGTTACGCAGATCTGTTGCTTTTGATGGCAGAAGCCAAAGAGGTTTTGGGCGAAAGTCCAGCAGCTGAAATAAACGAAGTAAGGGCCAGAGCTTTTGGTGTAAACTATAACCCTGCGGTTCAAGGATTTCCTAATCAGCCTGGTGATGGAAATATTAAAGCTGCCATATTGCAGGAGCGTTTATTTGAATTTATCGGCGAAGGAAAGAGATGGTATGACTTAAGAAGAATGGGCGATAGTTTTGTATATTCAAATACGGGATTGCCTGCAGCTGAAGCATACAAATTACTTTGGCCAGTGGATAGAACTTCATTGACAAATAATAGGGCTTTAACTCAAACAGACGGTTATCCTCAATTTTAAAGAAATGTTTCCTTTTTAAACAGTGGCAGTTGAAAAACTGCTGCTGTTTTAATAACAAATTTGGATTTTATAATCAATATAAAAATATGACGACGCAAAAATTAGAAGGCTTAATTGCCGCCCCATTTACGCCAATGGACGAAAACGGGGAATTAAATTTGTCACTGATACCAGCTTATTACCAATTCTTAAAATCGAACCGTGTTACGGGAGCATTTATTTGCGGGTCTACTGGTGAGGGCGTATCTATGACCAATACAGAGAAAAAGCAGGTTGCGGCAAAATGGGCAGAATGCACAGGTGATGATGACGACTTTAAAGTGATGATGTTACTTGGTGGAACAAGCATTGCCGACTGTAAAGATCTGGCTGCTTACGCAGGAGAGGTAGGCTTATATGCGGTTTCTTTCACTTCTCCATTTTATTTTAAACCTGCAAATGCGGAAGTGTTGGCAGATATTTGTGCTGAAATAGCTGGAGTAGTACCTCAGATGCCATTTTACTACTATCATATTCCTGTTTTAACAGGTGGTAATTATGCTATGTTCGACCTGTTAAAAGCAGTTGACGGTAGGATAGCAAACTTTGCAGGTATTAAATATACGCATGAAGATTTTATGGACTTCCAAAGCTGCATGAGCTTTAAGGATGGCAAATATGATATGCTTTGGGGACGCGACGAGAACATGCTTTCGGCATTGGTCTTAGGTGCAAAGGGAGCAGTAGGTAGTACTTTTAATTATGCAGCACCACTTTATTACGATCTTATTGATGCGTTTAATGCGAACGATCTTGTAAAAGCCCGTGCGCTTCAGCAGAAATCTATAGATATGATCAGGCTTCTGGGCAAGTATGGAGGTATATCAGTAGGCAAAGCCTATATGAAACTGGTGAACGTAAATTGTGGTGAATTTAGATTGCCTGTGAAAAACATGAATACTTCACAGTTTGAACTGTTTAAAAAAGACGTTGAAGCACTTCACTTTGCTAACTTTAAATCTGTTACCGTTGGGGTAAACTCTTTATAATAGCTAAAATGCATAAACTCATCTTCCTATTTTCTTATATTATGTTGATTACGAACCCTGTTTTTGCACAAAAAACGAAAGTGCCGCGTGTGGAGTGGATTATGGCAGCAAAGCTGCAAAATGCTGATGGAAGTGAGTCGCTTGGTTTTGCAGGAGCCATCAACGCCATTTGCAATGATGTTTTAATTGTAGCGGGAGGAGCAAATTTCCCGGATAAGAAACCCTGGGATGGAGGAATTAAATATTATTCCGATGAAATTCATGTGCTGCAAAAAACGGCTGATGGTTTTGCCTGGAATGAAAACGTAGATACCCGCTTACCGGAACCTATAGCTTATTGTGGAAACACGTCGACCCCGGCAGGAGTTGTGTTTGCTGGCGGTGAAAATGTTAAAGGTTTATCGAATAAGACCTATCTGGTTAATTGGATCGATAATAATAAAATTACGATAACCCAATTGGCTGGTTTACCTGTCGCATTAACAAATATTGCACTTACAAATATTGGAAATGTAGTCTATGCCGCAGGAGGTGATGAAAGCAAACATTCTTCAAACACATTTTTTAGTATCGATCTGAACGAACAAAATCCGGAATGGAAAAGGTTACCAGATATGCCAATAGCATTGGGTAATGCGGTGCTTGTTGCTCAGAAAAATAAGCAAAACACAAATCTATACCTTATTGGCGGAAGGACGAAGACCGCTTCAGGGATTAGTGATTTACAGCATACAACTTTTATGTTTGATGTTCAAAATCAGACATGGAAGCAATTAGCTGATATTAGTGATGGGAAAAAAATAACCAATTTTTCTGCCGGGGCAGGAGTGCCGATAGGCGATCATTTAATTTTACTTACCGGAGGGGATAATGGAAAAACATTCCATAAAATAGAAAATTACCTGGCACAAATAGCCAGAACTCAGGACCTGGAAATAAAAAACAGGCTTATCAAAGAAAAGAATGAACTAAACATCAATCATAAAGGCTTTTATAAAGATATGTTGCTGTTTAATACCATTAAAAATACCTGGAGTAAAATAGGTGAATTGCCTTTTCTTGCCCAGGTTACCGTTGCGGCAACAATGTGGAATGGAAATATTATACTCTCAAATGGAGAAATAAAACCAGGCGTGCGAACGCCAAACGTAATGTTGGGTACAATTAAATAAAACGTCATTAGCAAAAAAGACATGAAAGATACAAATAGATATGCCTGGGTTGTAGTTGGGTTATTATGGGTAGTTGCCTTGTTAAATTATATGGACAGGCAAATGCTGTCGACCATGAAACCCGCAATGCAATTGGATATTGCCGAATTGCAGTCAGCAACAAACTTTGGCTACCTAATGGCTATTTTTCTTTGGATTTATGGATTAATGAGCCCTGTTTCAGGCATAATTGCTGATAAATTTAATAGGAAATGGCTAATAGTAGGCAGTTTATTTGTATGGTCGGTGGTGACTTATTTAATGGGCTATGCCACTACATTTAATCAGATTTATTGGTTGAGGGCATTGATGGGGGTAAGTGAAGCTTTATATATTCCGGCCGCATTGTCGTTAATTGCAGACTTCCATTCTCCAAAAACAAGATCGTTGGCTATAGGTATACACATGACCGGTTTGTATATGGGACAGGCGCTTGGTGGCTTCGGTGCAACCATTGCCGATAAGTTTTCATGGCAGGCTACATTCCATTCTTTTGGAATGGCTGGTATTTTTTATGCCATTGTACTGATTTTCTTTCTGAGAGAGAAAAAAGTAGTAGAAGAGCAAACATCAGCAGACCGTATACAAATAAAGCCATCCCTTTTTAAAGGTTTGGGTTTACTTTTTACCAATATATCTTTTTGGATTATCCTGTTTTATTTTGCAGTGCCAAGTTTACCAGGCTGGGCTGCAAAAAACTGGTTGCCAACACTTTTCGCTGAAAACTTAAATATTCCAATGGCAACAGCTGGGCCATTGTCAACAATTACTATTGCAGTTTCGTCATTTATTGGCGTGATCACAGGAGGTATTTTATCAGACAGATGGGTACAGAAAAATTTGAGGGGGAGGATATATACCAGTGCCATAGGTCTGGCATTAACCATCCCTTCATTATTGCTGCTTGGTTTCGGACATACGCTATTTCACGTGATGGGCGCAGCGGTATGTTTTGGTGTTGGTTTCGGAATGTTTGATGCCAATAATATGCCTATCCTATGCCAGTTTGTATCCGCTAAGTATAGAGCCACAGCATACGGATTGATGAATATGGTGGGGGTATTCTCAGGGGCATACATTACCGATTTATTAGGAAAGTCAACTGATGCCGGTCATCTCGGTAAAGACTTTGCGATGCTGGCAGGTATTGTACTGGTGGCACTACTGGTGCAGCTTTATTTTTTAAAACCAAAAGCTAACGATTTTGCAGATGCTACTTCATAAATATTAATCAAAAAGGAACATGAATAAACTAAATATATTTACAGGCTTCACATTACTACTTATTATAGCATCAGTTATAGGATGTTCAAATAAAATATATAAAGCAGAGGGAGCGGGAGCCATAACCATTACGGCTAAGCCAACAGTAAATCCTATTTTCAAAAGGATGGAGACAAATTCTTATTTACGTCTGGATATCAATATTCCAGAAGGCAATAAGGATATAAATTATACACAATTAAAAGGTACGGTTTCGGCTGATGGCTGGAAAGATGTTGCAAAACTGGAACTTTATGTTGGTGATGATAAACAGGAAATTTCAAAGAGTAAGTTACTTGGGAGTGTTTTACCCTCAGCAGGTAAATTTGTTATTCCTTTTAAATCGGCATTTGCGGCAGGGAAAAATAGTTTATGGTTAAGTGTTACCTTAAAAGATGACGCAGATCTTGATCATAAATTAACGATAAAAGCGGATCAGCTGATCGATGAGTCAGATTTAATCTACAAGATTTCTCAAGATGAGGTGACTTCAAGGTACCTGGGAATTGCGCTTCGTAAACCTAAAGATGAAGGTGTACATACTTATCGTATTCCTGGTATAGTTACCACAGATAAAGGTACTTTAATATCGGTTTATGATATTCGCTATGACAACTCTGCCGACCTTCCTGGTAACATTGATGTGGGTATGAACAGAAGTACGGATGGAGGTCAGACATGGGAAGCTATGAAAAATATTATGGATATGGGCGGACCTACAGAGAACAGTGGTGCCGGTGATCCTTCTATACTTTTTGATCCTGTAACTAAAACAATATGGGTGTCGGCACTATGGAGCAAAGGAAACAGGTCTATCGCAGGCTCAGGCCCAGGTTTAACACCTGATGAAACTGGCCAGTTCATTGTTACCAGCAGTACAGATGACGGATTAACCTGGACTAAACCTTATAGCATCACCAATCAGGTTAAAAATCCAGAGTGGCGACTGTTTTTCCCCGGACCAGGTAATGGAATTGCAATGGCGGATGGAAAAATTGTCTTCCCGGCACAATATTGGGATGCACAAAAAATGCCATATTCAACACTCATTTATAGTGAGGATCATGGTAAAACGTGGAAATCAGGTGTAGGTGCTAAATCGAATACAACTGAAAGTCAGCTGGTAGAAACCACTCCGGGAACATTGATGCTGAACATGAGAGACAACAGAGGTAAATTTAGAAGCGTAGCTACCACCACTGATATGGGACAAAGCTGGAGGGAACATGCTACTTCTTACAGCGCTTTGCCTGACCCCGTTTGTATGGCAAGTTTTATCAAAGCTAATGTAAATGTAAAAGGAACGCTAAAGGATGTATTATTTTTTAGTAACCTAAATACCTCAACGCCGCCAAGAGCACATACTACTATTAAAGCTAGTTTGGATATGGGAGAAACATGGGAGCCTGCAAACCTTTTATATCTTGATGAACGTAATTCGTATGGTTATTCGGCACTTACTAAAATAGATAATCAGACTTTGGGATTGTTATACGAAGGGATCGGTAGCCTGTTATTTGTTAAAATTCCTGTTAAAGATGTGATCAAATAATTCGATCGGAATATGTTTAAAAAATTGTTAACTGTTTTTCTAATCGTATTCATACAGATAGTTGCAACAGCGCAATCTGTAAAAATAGCTTGCATTGGGAATTCAGTTACTTTTGGCGCCGGCTTAGCGCATCCAGGTACAGAGTCTTATCCGTCGGTCTTGCAAAAGTTGATGGGGACCGGATATGAAGTTAAAAATTTTGGACTAAGCGGCGCCACCCTTTTGAAAAAGGGACACAGACCATATAGTAAAACAAAAGAATTTGCGGAAGCAATGAATTTCAGGCCAGATATCGCAATTGTGCACCTTGGATTAAATGATACAGATCCGCGTAACTGGCCTGAATATAAAGATGATTTTGAACCAGATTATGCCTGGTTGTTAGATACGCTAAAAAAGCAAAACCCCAGGGTTAAGCTATATATATGTAAACTCACACCCATATTCAACGGGCATCCAAGGTTTAAATCAGGTACCAGAGACTGGTACTGGCAAATCCAGCACATTATTCCTGTAATTGCAAAAGCCAATCATGCAGAAGTTATTGATTTAAATGAGCCCTTACACAACCGGCCGGATCTTTTTGCGGACAACCTTCATCCTGATCAGGAAGGTGCAGCAATAATTGCGCAGACGGTGTATGAAAACATTACCGGGGATTATGGCGGATTAAAGTTGCCATCAGTGTTTACTGATCATATGGTTATGCAACGCAATAAACCTGTTCCCATTTATGGTACCGCAAATGCAAATCAAAATGTTGAGGTTATCTTTAACGGAAAAAAGTTAGTTACGAAATCGAATGGGGCGGGTAAGTGGAAATTGTTTTTCCCAGCTATGGCGCATGGCGGTCCATATTCGTTAACCGTAAAATCAGAGAATCGTATTGTCGGGTTAAGAGATATTCTTATTGGTGATGTATGGTTATGCGCTGGCCAGTCAAATATGGCTTTTCCGCTAAGCGATGCATCAACAGGTAAGTCAGAACTGAACAGTTTAAAAACTAACCCACTTTTAAGGTTGTTGAACTTAAAACCAATCGTTGAAACCAATAATGTTGCATGGGATACTGTAACCCTAAGTCGTATTAATCAGCTTAAATATTTCGAAGGAGAATGGAAACATACAGATGTAACATCAGCCTCAGGTTTTTCAGCAGTAGCTTATTTTTTTGGTAAAAAGATCGTAGCAGATGAAGGTGTTCCGGTTGGATTAATAGAAGTTGCTGTTGGAGGATCGATTCTTGAATCCTGGATAGACCGCTACACAATGGAGCATGATGAGCAGTTGGTAGATGTGTTAACGGATTGGCGTAAATCAGACTTTATACAGGAATGGGCGAGAGGGCGTGCAGATGTAAACCTTAAAAATGCAACAAAAACTAAACAAAGGCACCCTTATGAACCTGCCTACAATTATGAGGCTGGTATTGCCCGGTTGACAGACTTTCCCATTAAAGGAGTGATTTGGTATCAGGGCGAAAGTAATGCACAGAATGTTGAACAATTTGAGCATTCTTTTCCGGTGCTGGTAAACAGCTGGAGAGAAAAGTGGGGGTATAATTTTCCTTTCTATTTTGTGCAGTTGTCGGCCATAGACAGGCCTTCCTGGCCCTATTTCAGAGATGCGCAGCGAAAGTTGCAATTAAACGTTCCAAATACAGGTATGGCGGTAAGTTCAGATCTTGGTGATTCATTGGATGTTCATCCAAAAAGAAAAAAGGAGGTTGGCGAACGCCTTGCTTTGCTGGCTTTAAAGCATAGTTATAACAAAAAGATAAGAGCAAGCGGACCAGTTGTATTAAATGCAAAAATAGAGGCAAATGGAATTCTGATTTCCTTCAATGAGCATCATAAACTTTCAACAGCAGGTAACGGGTCGCTAACCGGTTTTGAGTTGGTGACTGAAAAGGGCAATCATTTGATTCCTGAAAAAGCAATAATTTTGAATAATCAGGTGTTATTAAGCATCCCTAAGGGGGAACGAATTAAAAAAGTACTTTATGCATGGCGACCATTTACGCGTGCAAATCTAATTAATGAGGCTGGCCTGCCTGCCTCAACATTTTCTATACCATTAAAATAAAAACATTTGAAATGAGCTATACATCACAAGATTTAGAACAACTTAAAGCTTATTATAGCAATCAGTTATTAAACGATACCGTCCCTTTCTGGTTTCCCAGATCAATTGATCAGGAATTCGGTGGATACTTGCTCATGCGTGACCAGGATGGAAGCCTGATAGATGACGATAAAGCTGTTTGGATACAGGGACGTGCCGCGTGGCTTTTATCAACTTTATATAATACGGTAGAGCAGAAGCAAGAATGGCTGGACGGCGCTAAATCAGGAATTGATTTTTTAAATAAACACTGTTTTGATACAGACGGACAAATGTTTTTTCATGTTACCCGTGATGGACAGCCAATTCGCAAACGCCGTTATTTTTTCTCTGAAACCTTCGCGGTAATTGCCAATGCAGCTTACGCTAAAGCCAGTGGAGATGAAGCAGCAGCAAAACAAGCCCGCTACCTGTTTGGTAAATGTATTGAATATTCAACTACCCCGGGAATCCTTCCTGCTAAATTCACGGACACCAGACCTGCAAAAGGAATTGGCGTACCTATGATTATGATGAATACAGCTCAACAACTAAGGGAGACAATTGGGGATCCGCGTTGTGATGAATGGATTGATAAATGGATCAATGAAATTGAAACCTATTTTGTTAAAGATGATATCAGGTGTGTAATGGAGCAGGTAGCTCCTGATGGAAGTATCATTAATCATATCGATGGCAGAACTTTAAATCCGGGACACGCTATTGAAGGGGCATGGTTTATTCTTCATGAAGCAAAATATAGAAATAACGATCCGCGATTAATTAAACTGGGCTGCAAAATGCTTGATTACATGTGGGAAAGAGGATGGGATAAAGAGCATGGAGGTATCTTGTACTTCAGGGATCTTTACAATAAGCCGGTTCAGGAATATTGGCAGGATATGAAATTCTGGTGGCCCCACAATGAAGTGATCATTGCTACATTACTTGCATACACAATAACAGGAGAGGATAAGTATGCGCAGTGGCATAAAATGGTGCACGACTATGCTTATCAGCATTTTCATGACACTGTTAACGGTGAATGGTTCGGGTACCTCCACAAAGACGGTAGCCTTGCCCAGTCTGCAAAAGGGAATTTATTTAAAGGCCCATTCCATTTACCAAGACAGGAATGGTATTGCATGACTTTGTTAAACGAGTATTTAAAGAAACCTGTTGCGCAATAGCAACGAAAAGGATAGTTAGTTGCCAGATTATGATTAAAAAACAACCTGTTTTTCTTACTTTATGTATAGGATTGCTGATGATGTGTGTAGTTGGAGCGAAAGCGTTCAATACAAATAAGATTCAGCTTAATCTTATTCCTATGCCCCAAAAGATGGTGGTTAATAAAGGTCTTTTTAATCTAAAAAATTGTAAGGTTATTATAAGTGATAAGTCATTATATTATGAAGCTCATCGTTTGCAACAATACCTTAAAAATCAAGGTATAAATGTACCCGTTAAGGATAGTGATATTTTTGCCAAAGGCAATATTGAAGCTTCTAAAAATGGTTCAATTGTACTAAAATATGCTGATGTTAAATCTGAACAGACTGTTAAAGAAGCTTATCATTTAACGGTAACGCCTAAAAGCATCGTGTTAAAGGCCCGGGGAAATGAGGGGATATTTTACGGATTGGAAACTGTAAAAGAACTGGCCAAAAGTGACAAACAGATACAGGCTTGTGAAATTACTGACTGGCCTGCTTTTGCATGGAGAGGGTATATGGTTGATGCTGGCAGGAATTTCGTTCCAATGGATTTGCTAAAGCAACAAATCGATGTGATGGCCAGGTATAAATTGAATATCTTTCATTTCCATATTACCGAAGACGTTGCCTGGCGACTGGAAAGTAAATTGTACCCACAACTTACCGATCCGGAAACCATGATCCGTAACAAAGGGGAGTTTTATACAGAAAAGGATTTAAAGGAGTTAATTAGTTATTGCAAGGACAGATACATTACGCTCATTCCTGAAATTGATATGCCAGGGCATAGTGCTGCATTTAAAAGAGCAATGAAAACAGATATGCAAAGCGATAGTGGGCTGGCAATCGTTAAGAACATCTTAAGAGAGTTTTGCAGTACTTACGACTTACCTTATCTGCATATTGGAGCAGATGAAGTTAAGATCACCAACAATAACTTCTTACCTGAAGTAACCAGCTTAATTGAGTCTATGGGTAAAAAGGTGATTGGATGGGAGCCAGGTGGGAACTTTTCGGAAAGTACCATCAGACAGTTGTGGATGGAAGGTGCAACCAAAGTAAGTCGCAATAAAAACATAAAGTATATTGATTCCAGGCACCTGTATATTAATCACATGGATCCGCTGGAAAGTGTGGTTACGATTTTTAACCGGCAGCTTTGTAACCTTGATAAAGGGAATGACGCTGCGTTAGGCGCAATCATGTGTGCCTGGCCCGATAGAAAAGTAAATAGCCCGAATGATGTAATGATACAAAATCCGGTTTATCCAGCTATGCTGGCTTTTGCAGAAAGAAGCTGGAGAGGCGGAGGGGTAAGCGGGTGGACTGCTACTATTGGAAGCCCGGAAAGTCAGGCAGCTAAGACATTTACTGAGTTCGAGAACCGTTTGATGGCCCATAAAGCCCGTTACTTTACTAAATTGCCATTCCCTTATGCAAAACAATCCGATTTAGAATGGAAACTCTATGGGCCATTTAAAAATGAAGGAGCATTAAGCAAAGTTTTTGCACCTCAGGACGGGAATTTTAACATACAAACGGAACCGGCAAAATTAACAGCACTTGGCGGAACGATAATTTTAAGACATTGGTGGGCGCCACAGGTGAAAGGTTTATTGGATGATCCGCAGGAGAATACCACCTGGTATGCCTCAACAAGGATATGGAGCAATGAGGATAAGATTCAGAACTTTTGGATCGGTTTCAACAACATTTCAAGATCCTATGCTTCAGATTCGCCAGATGCAGGAACCTGGGACAACAGGAGCAGTCAGGTGTTTGTAAACGACCAGCTTATATCCCCTCCGGTATGGAAACAGGCGGGAGCCAAAGGTGAAATTGAACTGCCGCTGATAGATGAGGGATATGAGTTTCGGGAGCCGACAAAAATCCATCTTAAGAAAGGCTGGAACAAGGTTTTGCTGAAGTTGCCTATCGCATCATTTAAGGGTAAAGATTGGAAAAATCCACAGAAATGGATGTTCACCTTTGTAGGGGCAGGTATTTAGTTGTAAATTTGGCCATTGATCTACGATGGTTTCATTAAGCGAACATTCTGAAAATGAGCTAGCTGTTTTACTAAAATCCGGTAGTGAGCCTGCATTCAGTGAAATCTATAACCGATATTGGGATAAGCTTTATATTGTTGCCAGAAAGCGTCTCGATAGCGCATTTGAAGGTGAAGAAATTGTTCAGGAAATCTTTTGTAACCTATGGCGAAAAAGAGAAAACTTTGAGCTCAGTAAAGGTTTTAACAATTACTTTTCGGTAGCAGTAAAGTTTGAAGTGATTAACAGACTTCAAAAACGGGCACGTACCCAGTTGCTGGAAAAGAACCTGAGCCACGAGCTTACTGAATTTGATGAAACTACAGTTGAGCAACTCAGTTTTAATGAATTGAAACAGCAGCTAGAACTGACCATTAAGCAGCTACCCGAAAAATGTCAGATCGTATTTAGGTTGAGACATGAAGAAGGCTTGTCGCAAAAACAGATTGCCTCACAACTTGAACTTTCCGAGAAAACAGTTGAGTCCCATCTTTCCAAAGCCCGAAAAACGATTAAAGATCAGTTTGGAAACCTTAGCAGTTTGCTAATTCTGTTTTATTTCTAAAATATTTCATATCCTACTAAGGGATTTCTGTTTTTCGGTTGGCTATATATAAAAGACGCCATAATGAACACTAATAGAGACAAAAGAAGATTGAACGAACTTGCCCAAAAGTGGAAGGACGGTTCTATTACTGCTCAGGAGCAGATAGAATTTAACCAGTGGTATGATTCATTTGAAGATACCCTGTTGGATGATGTTTCTACAGAATCTGTTTCGGAGCTTAAAAGTCGTTTGTATAGTAATATACTTGCTCAGGAAAATATCGCGGTAGCACGGGCTGTAAAATCGTTTAAGTTATGGTATCGCATTGCTGCGGCAGCAGTAATACTTGTCGTGCTGTCTACAGGAATTTATATGATCGCTAATCCTGGTAAAAGGGAAACAAGTAACGATGCCCTTGCAAAAGAAGATGTAAAACCAGGAGGGAACAGGGCTTTGTTGACATTGGCAGACGGGACTACTATTGTAATTGACGATGCCGCTGATGGAAAGCTGGCAGAACAAAGTGGGGTAATCATCACTAAAACCAAAGACGGACAATTGGTATATCAGTTCAAAGATACGGAAAGTACAGGGAAAGGATTGGTCAGCCAGTTCAATGTGATCTCTACACCTAATGGCGGACAATATCAGATTAATTTGCCAGATGGAACCAAGGTTTGGTTAAATGCAGCTACATCGCTTAAATTTCCTGTAACCTTTTCTAATCTAAACGAAAGAAAGGTAGAGTTGAGTGGTGAGGCTTATTTCGAAGTCTTTAAAGACAAGAAGAAACCTTTTAAAGTTTCCTCAGTTAATCAGGAAGTTGAAGTGTTGGGTACACATTTCAATGTAAATACCTATAAAAATGAGTCCAGTAGTAAAACAACCTTGTTAGAAGGATCTGTTCAACTACATTCGGCTGCGGCAGATACAAAATTGAAACCTGGGGAGCAAGCTGTTTTGCAAGGTGCAGCAATTGAAGTAAATAAGGTAAATACAGCGGATGTTATTGCCTGGAAAAATGGGAATTTCCTGTTTAATGACGAAAGCTTGATTGCCATTATGAAACAGTTGGAACGCTGGTATGATGTAAAGGTTGATTATTCAACAATTCCTGAGACACATTACGACGGTTTCATCTCTAAAAATGTAAATCTTTCGGAGGTTTTGCGCCGACTTGAGGTAACAGGAAACCTGAAGTTTAAAATAGAAAACAAAACAATTAAAGTATATAAATAATAACAGTTAGCATATGTAAAGAACCATACTAAAAAAGGAGCGGTTACGGCTTTATTGTGCGGGAACATAATAAAGAGCCGGCAGTGCGGGAACACTACCGGCAGTAAAGTAAGCTCATCTATTAAAAGAGAGAATCAGTTAACAAAATCAACAAACCTTAACTTAACAAATTTATGAATTTCAACCTTCTAAGCAAGAGGGTTTATGGCTTTGTCTTAAGCCTGAATTTATCTTGCTTTTTAAGATCAAAAACAATATTAGTTATGAAACTAATTGCAATCCTTCTTACAGTAGCCTGTCTTCAGGTTAGTGCCGAGGGTTTTTCGCAAAAGATTACGCTTTCCAAAAACAGTGCTTCATTAAAAAGCGTGCTTCAGGAAATCAGAAAGCAGAGCGGATATCAGTTGTTATACAATACGGATTTAATTCAAAAAGCAAAACCCGTAAGTATCAACGTGCAGAATTCAAACCTGGAAGACGCCTTAAGAGCATCGCTTAAAGGGCAGAATTTTACATACGAAATTGCTGACAAAATGATTTTGATTAAGCCGGTTCCTGTAGATAATGGCAGCAATTTAAGGTGGCAGGCCTTAAAGCAAATCCGTGGTAAAGTAATTACTGCCGATGGACATCCATTACCTGGTGTGGTGATTACCGAAAAAGGTACGACCAATAAAACAAGTACAAATGGTGAAGGGGAATTTGAATTGCGTAATGCGGCCGATGACGCGGTATTGGTATTTTCTTACATCGGTTACAATACGCAGGAAATTGCTACTAAAGGTACAACACGCCCATTAAATGTGACGCTTACAGAAAGTGACAACAAACTACAGGAAGTAAACGTAGTCGTTTCTACGGGGTACCAGAATATCCCTAAAGAGCGTGCAACAGGATCTTTTAGCTTCGTTGACCAGAAAAAACTAGGTATAACCAACCTGGCAAGTACAGATTTCGCTAAAGGATTAGAAGGTCTTGTACCGGGATTATTGGTAGGTCCGGATGGACGTATGCAAATCAGAGGGGCTTCTTCTCTTAAAGCAGCTACCCGCGAGGTCTTAATCGTTGTGGATGGTTTTCCTATGGAGAGCGGAAATTTCACGGTAAACCCTAATGACATTGAAAGCGTCACTGTGTTGAAAGATGCAGCTGCCGCTTCTATCTGGGGCGTAAGAGCATCCAATGGGGTTGTAGTTATTAAAACGAAAAGTGGGATGGCTAACGACGGTAAAGCAGTATTTAATTTTACCAGTAATCTTACTTTGACCAATAAACCAGATTTCTCTTTCCAGCGGTTAGCAAGCAGTTCAGACTATATTGATGCTGAAGCTGAAAGTTATAGAAAGAATTGGGTCGATTTTGGCAATGCTGATGTTAATCCTTATTCATTGGTAGGGGGATTATTCTATAAAAAATATTTAAGCGATAAAAATTTAGGCCCAAATTTTACCGAAGCACAACTCAACAGTGGGTTAGATCAATTGAGACAATACAACGCTCTTAACGAACAAGATCTTTTTTACCGTAGAGCTGTACAGCGTCAGTTAAACTTATCTGTTCGTGGTGGTACTGAAAAATATACGTTTGCAATATCTACGTTATATACCAATGAGTTAACGAATCTGGTAGGCAAGAATAATGATAACCTGATTCTGAATTTTAAAAATAGCTTGCAGGTTTTACCTAAGGTGGTGTTGTCGTTAGGTATAAATACTACTTATGCTAAAAGTAATGGTAGCAACACTGGCTATGATTATAGCAGCGCGAGGCCGTACAACAGAATTCTGGATGAAAATGGTAACTACGTTTCCCGTACATCCAGGGTTTCGGATCACATGAAGCAAAGTTATTACAACAACGGTTATTTAAACTGGGATGATAATGCGCTGCAGAATATGGAAAATACAACGACAAAGAAAAATACTTTTGCGTCGAGAATTAATGTTGGTGCAGATTACGAGATTATAAAAGGTTTAACCTTCAGCTCTCAGTTTCAAACAGAATTGAGAACTACAAATGATGAGAATCTACAAGGTATAGATGCTTATTATCCTCGTTTGATGGCCAATACCTGGAGGGTTCCTACAACCCCAGGTAATTTTGTAAATAAATTTCCAAGAGGCCCGGTTTTTGACAAGGGCAAGGAAAACCAAAACAGCTGGACTTTCCGTAACGTAGCAAACCTTGACAAACAGTTTGGTACTGATCATGCAATTAGTGCTATTGCGGGTATGGAATTAAGAAAGGTTGCCTTCACAAGTAATACCGAACGCTATTACAATTACAATCCAATAGCTTTAACATCGGATAATATTGATTTGGCAGCATTAGGTATTAACCAGCCTACTGGATTGGGTACCAATTCGACATATACATGGTTTCCAAATTTTGTGGATCGTGACAGACGTTTCTTCTCATTATTTGCAAATGCAGCTTATACCTACAAAAGTCGCTATACGGTTTCAGGAAGTATCCGTACTGATGAATCTAACTTGTTTGGTTCCGATCCGAAATATCGTTACCGCCCGTTATGGAGTGCCGGTGCGAGCTGGAACATGACCAACGAAGATTTTATGAGTACGGTTGGCTTTTTAGATAAATTAATTGTGAGAGCTACTTATGGTGTAAACGGTAACATTGGTAATTCAAGTCCATATCCTATTGCCTCAACCGGTAAAAACTTCAATACACAGGAGAATATGTTGACGTTTAAAAATCCTGAAAATCAGGCTTTGCGCCCGGAAAAAACAGCTTCTACAAATTTTGGGATAGACTTTGCAGTACTTCATCACCGCATCTCGGGATCTGTTGATTTTTATAAAAAGAAGAGTTACGATTTGTTAGGCAATAGTATACTTGATCCAACAACAGGTTTTCCGTCTGCAGAGAAAAATACGGCGAGTATGACCAACCATGGTATAGAGCTGAACTTAAACACCCGTATTTTAGAAGGCGATGTACGTTTAGATGCTGACTTCAATATTGGTTACAATAAAAATAAAGTTACTAATGTGTTGACGCCAAATACCAACGCAGCAGCTTATGTCAATGCAGTTAATAATCCTATTGCCGGAATGCCAATTGCTTATTTGTACAGTTATAAATGGGCTGGTCTTTCAGATAAAGGTGAACCTCAGATCTATGATGCCAATGGAAATATCAAAAGTTGGTCGACAGCACGTTTAACCGACATCAAAGCCTTGAGATATATGGGGACCATGGACCCACCGGTTTATGGTGGTATGATGATTAATGTTGGCTATAAAGGTTTCACTTTCAGTCCACAGTTCACCTTTAAAATGGGACATGTAATGCGTTTGAACACTACAAAAACCGATTTAACGGCAGGTGTAACATCTGATATTGCTAACAGGTGGAAAGCTCCTGGTGATGAATTACATACCAATATTCCAACTTTGTATAGTAAATCAACCATTGATCCCAAATGGGACGATTATTATAGAAAATCTGATGTTTGGACGGATGACGCGTCATTCATTCGCCTGAGATCATTGAGTTTGTCCTACCAGATGCCTAAAAAATTCTTGTTTAATGTATTTACAGCCGCAAGTTTAACGGCACAGGCCAATAATGTATGGCTGTGGACAGCCAATAAGCAGGGGTTAGATCCTGATTACGTTAATTTACTGACAGGAAGCATAGGTTTTCCACCGGTAAAAAATTACGTATTCTCATTAAATCTTAACTTTTAATTGTTACGCAGATGAAATTATTTAAAATATATACCTATACAACAGTACTTGCGGTGGTTCTTTTTACCTCCTGCAATAAGTTTCTTGATGTAACGCCTAAAGGTGAAGTTATTCCTACAACGCTTGATGATTATCTTGCATTAATGAGTGCTCCGCTTCAAATTGGCAGGACCTCTAATAATACACATTTCATTACAGACGAAATTAATTTACCTGATGCTTATCGTGCTGGGGCAACTAATTATCCAGGACCTGGAGCAATTAGAGCTTACGATTTTGAAGCTGAATTATATGACGTATCTGAGGAGGATGAAGACTGGAACGTGGCTTACAGAACAATTTATGTAGCCAATTCGGTATTGTCTGGCATTGAAACAAATACGGAAAGCAATCAGACGAAGAGAAATCAGGCTAAAGGAGAAGCATTGGTACATCGTGCCTATAGTTACCTTACTTTGGTAAACGAATATGCTAAGCATTATAGCGCCACTGCAGAAACAGATATGGGAGTGCCGTTAAATCTAAAAGTAGATATCAATGCTTTGCCAGTAAGGGCATCGGTAAAAACGGTGTATACGCAGATCGAAAAGGATTTATTGGAAGCAGCAGATATTTTATCCGAAAAGTCAGCATATAACTATAGACCAAATAAGGCTGGGGCTTTTGGCGTATTGGCTCGTATGTATCTGTATATGGGTAATTGGGCTAAAACAGCGGAGTATGCAGGTAAGGCTTTAGCCATTAATAACTTTATTTACGATTACAATGATTTTAAACTAGCTAACGAAACTAAGCCTCAATCATCAGCAATTACAGGCTATCCACCTTCCTTACTAAATAAACAACACATTGTACTGGGAAAGTATAGCTTGAAAGTAGGTAGTTACGAATATAACTACCTGTTCTCGGATGAGCAATTCGGTTTGTTTAATCCGATACCACGAGATCTGACTCTCCCTTATGAACCTTACAAAGTAAATGATTTTAGAGAGACATATGGATCAAGTCCTTTTGGTTATTCAGGTAAAACTTTTGTAGGCGAGGGCAGAGGTATTAAAGATACCAATGGTACCTACGATTACAATAATAGTGGAATTACTACGCAGGAATTGGTATTACTACGTGCGGAAGCTTTGGCGCGTTTAAATCAGACACAATCTGCTTTAGATGATTTGAATATGTTGAGAAAGAAACGTATTCCAACATTAAAATATGTGGACCTAACTGCAGCGACACCTGCAGATGCGCTAAATTTAGTACTTAGGGAACGTCGTATAGAATTGGCATTTTCTGGTCTACGCTTAGCGGATATCAAAAGGTTAAACCTTGAAGGAAGAAACATCAGTGTAACTCACGGCACTAAAACATTGCCGGCTAATAGCCCAAGGTTTGTATTGCCAATTCCATCTAAAGTAATGAGTTTAAACCCTAACCTTATTCAAAACCCACGCTAGGGTAATTATATATGAAGAAGATCTTATTATTTTGCATTTTGATAGGAAGTAGTGTAGTTAGTCGTGCCATCACGAAGATAAATGGCGTTTTTAAAGTCGCTGATAACCGTAGCATTACTATCTATTTAAAAGAAATACTGGCAGCAAATGAAACCCGAAAGCCTTATCAGCAGGAACTGAATATCGGTGTTAGACATTCATTTAGCATGAAAGCGGATATCAAAAAGGCTGCATTTTTTATGCTTACTGTAGTCTCCGAAAACGAAAAGAATAAATCGGCACACAACAGTGTTATTTACCTAACACCAAATGATAAGCTGAATCTTGAATTTCAAGGGAAGGGGCAGTTTGGACTGGTATGCAATTACAGTAAAATCAACAGCACAGATAATAAGGCATTATTCGAAATAAATGAGAAATTCAATGGTCTTTTCAGAGATTTATTTAACAGTAAAGCTGATGTGATCAATCAAAAAGAAGAATTAAAGCAGTTTTACGTGTTTACTGATGAGGTGCTTGCCAATAAAAAAATAAGCCCGGAAGTTCAGAAGTACTTAAAGTTTAATGCTTTTGATGTGTACAATACACATTTATACCGACTTGCATTGGATTATAACAGGGGATCTAAAAATACTGTTCCGGTTGGGGCTGGCTTTTATGCCCAGCCTGTAGATCCCCTTTTTTACTTCAATGATCCTACAATTTTGTTGTTCCCAAATGGCGTTTCAAACGTGATCAGGTATCTCGAGGTTTGTACGGAAATGCCCGTTTATAAAAGCAGGAAATCATTAGAAGAGATTAACAAGCTAATAGAAGTGGTAAAAGGTAAGGTGGCTAACAAAGCATTAGTAGATGAGGTGATCGGAAGTCTTTTAAGCAGCTTTACCACTAGTTATAAAATGACCGGAAACTTCGATAATGATTTGCAGGCGTACGCCCTTATTGCACATCAGATAAATGATCTGGCCATCCGTTCTTCGGTTAAAAAAGCATTTGAAAACTTAAGATATACCATGAAGGGGGCTGCTTTGCCAGTTGTGAAATTTGAAAATGCAGCAGGAGAAACAGTAAGCCTGGATCAGTTTAAAGGTAAATATCTTTTTATTGATTTATGGGCTTCCTGGTGCGTACCCTGCATTAAAATGACACCTTTTGTGCAGCAACTTGAAAAGCAATACGAAGGGAAGAATATTAATTTTGTAGCCATTTCTATTGATGCCAATAAGCAAAACTGGCTTAGTAAAATGAAAGAATTAAACATGCATGGCCATCAGCTTTTAGACTTGCCAAATGCTTTTGGAAAAAACCTGAACATTACCGGGATTCCACATTACATGATTTACGATCCGGAAGGCAAATTAGTGGTGTACAAAGCTGTAATGCCTGACAACCCGAAGCTGAAAGAAACAATAGATCAATTGCCTGGTTTATAGTTTGTAATAAATAATCTCCATTTAATAAGAAGCCTCGTTTGCAATTTGCAACGAGGCTTTTGTATTTTGTAAGGATCAAATTAGTAAGTTTGAAGACACAGACACAAAAAAACTAATGCCGTAGTAATTTTATCAGAACCACATGAAACAAATACTTTTCCTCATTTTAATAGCCAATACCCTTGGTGCTTTTGCGCAGAAACAAAAAAAGACCTTAAAAGATAAACCTAATGTCATATGCATTTATGTTGATGATCTGGGATATGGAGATTTAAGCTGTTACGGGGCAACCAACATTAAAACACCAAATCTGGACAAGCTGGCTGCAGGAGGTATTCGTTTTACAAATGGGCATTCAACTTCTGCAACATGTACACCATCCAGGTTTGCTTTTATGACCGGGCAATATCCATGGCGGACGAAAGGAGTAGCAATTTTGCCTGGTGATGCGGCATTGATTGTTCCAACAGATAAAGTTACATTGCCTAAACTATTTAAACAGGCAGGCTATCAAACTGCCATTGTAGGTAAATGGCACCTGGGACTGGGTGATCAGGTGGAGAAAAACTGGAACGGCGAAGTTAAGCCAGGACCAAATGAAGTAGGCTTTGATTACTCTTTTATTTTTCCGGCAACTGCTGATCGTGTCCCAACTGTTTTCTTAGAAAATCACAAAGTGGTGGCACTCGATCCAAATGATCCTATCAAAGTTGACTATTATAAACAAATCGGAAATGATCCTACAGGAAAAGATCATCCCGAACTATTGAAAATGCAGTCCTCACCAGGACAAGGACATAATCAAACCATCGTGAACGGAATTGGAAGGATAGGCTATATGAGTGGGGGCAAACTGGCACGCTGGGTGGACGAAGAATTGTCCTCAACTTTTTTAGATAATGCAAAGGCATTCATTGAAGGAAATCAAAAAAAGCCATTCTTCTTATATTTTGCACTAACGGAACCTCATGTACCACGTATGCCGGCAACGCAGTTTAGAGGAAAAAGTGGATTAGGTTTAAGAGGCGATGCCATTTTGCAAATGGATTGGACAGTAGGTGAAGTTATGAAACAACTGAAAGCTTTAAACCTGGATGACAATACCGTTATTGTATTTACCAGTGATAACGGACCAGTTTTAAACGATGGGTATCTGGATGAAGCTGAAGCTAAATATAAAGACCATCCGCCAATGGGCAAACTGAGAGGTGGGAAGTATAGCGCGTTTGAAGGTGGCACAAGAGTACCTTTTATCGTGAGTTGGCCAACAATGATTAAACCTAAGGTTTCTTCAGCGCTTGTTTCACAAGTCGATCTGATGGCTACTTTTGCATCGATAATAAAACAACCTATTCCAAAGGAGGCAACAGACAGTGAAGATCTGACAAAAGCATTCCTTGGACAATCTGATCAGGGACGGTCAGTATACATCACACAGGGCGGTTCACTTTCAATTGTAAAAGATGGCTGGAAATATATCACGCCTTCTAACGGACAAGCTTTTAACAAAGAGGTACAAATAGAAACAGGTAACGCACCGACACCTCAACTATACAATTTAAATGAGGACATAGGAGAGAAAAATAACCTGGCTGAGAAATATCCTGAAAGAACCAAAGAACTTGCTGAACTGCTTGAAAAAATGAAACAAAGCAAATAAAGTGTTAAACTGTATATTGCGTTCATGCCCATTAGGGGCATGAACGCAATTACTATTTTTATAAAAATTATTAATTCTGAGGCATGTCAGGATTAAAATTGATGACAGCTGCAGGTATTTTAAGAACGTATTTCGAACTATGTTTTTCCAGTGTGGCAAGAACTTCTCCTTTTACATTTAATCTTGTGACCACAGGCATTTTATCTTCCGCATCCAATTTCCGCATGTCCATCCACCTCATACCTTTAAAAGCAAGTTCAAACCTGCGTTCTAATAGTACACGTTGTAAAACGATTTCTTTGTCTGCAGATTGAAAAGGCTGGTAACTTGCAGTAGCAGTACGGAATTTACGGATGTCGTTCATATGGTCTAAAGCTGGTTGTAAATTGCCAGCTCTTGCTGCGGCTTCCGCAATAATGAGTTTCATCTCTGCAACTGAAGTTCCAAAACTAACCACACCTCCGTTTGGGGAGAACTGGGTTACACCACGTGTAGGGAAAGTGTAGTCACCCAATTTGGTGTAAAATAAGTTTAAGCGCCGGTCGGCTTTATCAAAGAGTTTAAGAAAATCAACAGTAGCAAATACCGCAGAAGAAGAGTTTGTCCCATAACGGGCATAGATTTCCTGTTTGTTTATGACCATTTGAGGAATGTTGGCTTTGGTAGTGACTGTATTGTAATCCATCAGTTCCGTAGTTGTCTCCTTAAGTGCCAGTTCAGCATACTTTGTTGCATCTGCGAAATTGTTCATGTAATAGTAGGCCCTGGCAAGTATACTGTAAGCCGCATTAACGGAACCTCTAAATTTGTTGGTGTTGTTGTTGCGGGGAAGATCCGGAAGCGCGGCATTAATGTCTCCGATAATCTTTCCATAAATGAAGCTTACTGTTGCCCGTTCGGGTGTTTTGTCTGTAATGTCGTTGGACGTAATGAATGGAACTGCGAGATCCGTATTTGCTGTTGCCGGATTATAAGTCTTAGCATATAAATTTACCAGGTACAGATACTCAAACGCCCTGCCTACCAGGGCTTCGGCTTTTAGTTTTTTCTTTTCCTGGGCACTACCTGTGGTCGCTTTTTCAACGCCGTTTATTACGGCATTAAAAGTGTAAATATTAGTGTAATGAAATCCCCAGACCAGAGGACGCTCGTTTATGGTGGGTGTAAGTTCATTTGCCCACAAATAACTCAATATGGTGGTGGTTCTGCCCAAAGGATCTACAGAAGGATTATCTGCATCATCGGACATGACATTGAGTAACTGTTCTCCACTACTGGTTAGACTCTGGCTATTCAGCAGCAGGTCATAATCGGTCGCTGTTTTTAAAATTACTTTACCCTTAGGTTCAACCTCCAGGAATTTTCCGCAGGAACTAAACAGACTTAACGAACAGAGTGCAGTTAAGGTATAATGTATATAGGTTTTCATTGATCAGGAATTAAAAGTTAGTAAATAATCCAAGTGTAAATGTTGGTACAAGGTTTCTTCTTGCATAACTGCCGGTAGCCAGACTGTAATTGTACTTGTTGAAACCTTTGGTAAATAAGTTTGAACCCTGAGCTTTTACCTCAAAATTATTAAAGCCAAGTTGCTTAAATATTTGATTATTAAATCTGTAGGAAACTGTGACATCTCTTAATAAAATATAAGAGCCATTTACCACATAACGGTTTGAGTTATCATACACGAGGAAAGCTCTCGTCGCATCCATGTTCGAATAATTATAAAATCCCATGATGTCAGTTTTTAACTCATCACCTGGTACTTTAAAGTAATTTTCAGCACCCTGAAGCGGACGGTTGTCGTATATATACGGGCGTGGAATACGTGTTTTAAATCCGGTATATAAGTCAACCATAGCATAGATGTAAAGAGGACCTATGTCAAAACGGTTACTAATCCCTATTGTATATGGAGGGATATTATTTCCCGAATAGTCAAGGTCTTTTATACCTTCATCATTACTCGTATAGTATAATTCTTTAGCATTGCCCTGAGTATCGTAAACGGTTGGTAAGCCTCTTTGATTTAGCCCGGCGTACCTGAAACTGAACATTGATCCGACCGGATAACCTATAATGTAATTGTTCGCTTTGGAGCCATCCACATATTGGTAATTGAGTTTGAGATTATTTTGATAGATGTCCAAAACTTTACTGGTATTGTAAGAGAATGCGATACCTGTGTTCCAGTTAAAATTCTTGCGTTGTAACCAGTCGCTATTCAGACTAAACTCAAAACCTTTGTTCTTTATTTTGGCAGAATTTAAAGTTGTAAACGACGCCCCTTTGGTGGGATCTATCGCAGCATTACCCAGCAGGTCATTACTGTATTTGCTATAATAGTCAACGGTTCCGGTAATCCGTTTGAAAATGGTAAAATCTAATCCGGTATTGAAGTTACTGGTTTCTTCCCAGCGCAAAGCACTGTTTTCCAAACTTTGGATAGTTAATCCGGTAGAAGTTGGGATAGTACGCAGGTTATTGGTATAATTTGCGATGATTTGAGGCAAACTGGCTTTAGAAACGTTTCCATTAAAACCTTTTGAAATTCTGTATTTAAGGTTGTCAACCCAAGTCAGATGCTGCATAAAAGATTCTCTGGTTACATTCCAGGCCCCACCTACAGACCACAATGGTTTGTAACGGAATTTCGGATCGGTACCAAAAAGATTAGATTGGTCTATACGAATACTTCCGGAAAAGATATACCTGGATTTGTAAGCATAAACGCCGTTAAAATAACCCGAAACATAACGGTCATCGCTAAAAGACTTTTGGAAAAGATCTGAGTAATTTAAACTGCTATTCGGGAAAAGTGTATTGTACCATGATCCCGTCAGAATTTTATTGTAGTCAACCGGTTGTTGTAAAAGTGTCTGGTCGTTATAACCAAAGTTTGCATATCCGTTTAGTTCTGCTGTGATCTTGCGAACCTCAGCACCTGCGATAACATTGATCGAATGGTCTTCGCTCAGGGTTTTGTCGTAGTTCAATTGTGCCCGTAAAGTATATCCTGTAGTGGTCCCGATTTTCGTCTTGTTGTAACCGCCTTTGGGTAAATTAAATTTAATTATACCATCGGTACCCACTTCTGAATATAAGTTTACAAATTGCTTAATCTCCGAAGAGTTTTCTGTAGCATAGTGTTTAATATTGCTCGTGCTGTATTCATAAACGCCGCCCAGTTTTAAAGTAAGGCTGGGAATGATTTTATAAAATAAATCACCAACCATTTTATTAGATGTCGATTTATTCTCATCACTTACCTCATTAATTTCCCTTAGCGGATAATTCAGGTTATCATAGTAGCCCTTGGCGATAATCCCTGGATTGTATAATGGATTTGTAGGCGATCCGGCAAATGTAGCCATAGGATTTCCGTTGCTGTCCTGAAACCGTTCAAAAGAATGAAAGTCTGTATAATTATAGACAGGAACACCCTTTACCTTTTTCTGGATGAAGTCAGTAGTGAGTACAAAGGATAGTTTATCATTAAAATTGTAGGTTCCGCGACCCGAAAGGAGGAACCGTTGGTCGTTTGATTTTATCTTTGAATTCTGGTTATTGGTAAGGTTGGATGAAACATAGTAAAGTGCTTTTTTTGTTCCACCTGATAAATTGAAGTCATATTGCTGAGTTACTTTATTTTGTTCAAAATACTTGCTATAGTCATTTGTATTATCATAAGCAAATTGTTCGCGCATACGTTTTTCCATTTCTTCTCTGGTAATTAATCCCGATTCGAGGTCAATCAATGGTTCGTCGCCAGCATTATACCTGCCTGGATTATTGGTGAAATAGTTCCTGTCCATACTGCCATTTCTGTCGTAATCATCTATCCGGTAGTTCATTCTTGCTGTATTGGGAGCTAATCTATAGGTCGTATAGTCCTCTTTTGGGGTAACACTTAATGTACTTCTAAAACCAAATTGTGTATTCCCGACTACGGCTTTTTTCCGTTCAACAATGATGACCCCGTTTGAAGCCCTTACACCATAAATCGCAGCTGCAGCCGCATCTTTAAGTACAGTTACAGATTCAATTTCGTTGGGGTTAATAGCATCGAGGGTTAATTCGGTAGGGTAGCCGTCAACCACCACCAAGGGCTCTTTCGCTGCCGAAATGGTAGAAATACCCCTGATCTGAAATAAGGAGTTTCCCTCAAACTTCAAATCATTGTTGATTAAAACCCCGGGAAGTTTGTTTTGTATACCTTGTAAAAAGTTATTGGTAATGATCGGTGATTCATATTCTTTCACATTAACTTTAGCGGAAGATCCGGTCAGTAATTCCTTCGGGATTTTCTGATAGCCGGTAAATACAACATCCACCTCATCCAGTTCTCCGGTATTTATTTCCAGTTTAATCACAGGATTGTTTTTTAGTTGACTGGCAGGGATTTCTTTGGTTTTATAACCTATATAAAAGAACTGTATAATGGCGTTTTCATTGACATTGGTAAGCGTAAATTCTCCGTTCCCATTAGATGTTACCAGTCTATTTGTTTCCTTGATTTTAACAGAAGCTCCTGGTAATGGCGTTCCTTTTTCATCCGTAATTTTTCCTTTAATTTCTATGGCAGTGAAAAAGTCAACTACCTTATCCATTATAGAAGGCATGCGTTCTTTGATGATTACAATTTTATCTTGTAAAGTGTAGGTTAGGTTCTGGTTGGCGAAGCACAATTCCAAAGCTTCCTTTAGAGAAATGTTTTTTGCTTGTATGCTTACTGGTTTGGCATTCTTGATCAGCATGGTATTGCCAATAAAATCATAGCCAGTTTGCGACTGTATTTTATTGATAATGCTTTCAAATGATGTGTTCTTTTCATTCAGGCTAACTTTTTGTGCAAAACTGCTTGCACTCACCTGAAGTAAAAAGCTGGTCATGATGATAATAATTAGGTTGATTCTCATTATCCATTTTCTTTTGTCTACTCGGTGAAAACACTGTTTAGCAAGTGCTTTCCACTGAACAGGATCAATAGAGACTTTGGTCAAAAACCTAGCCTCCAGATTATAATTAATCATATATTTGATTGTTTGGGTTTATGAATCACGATATGCATTGATTTCGTTAGAAACTGATGCACTCATGTTGTGTTTAGTTGATAATTGTTTCACGCGATTTTAACGGGTAAACTCAGATATCTGCCGGAGGAGGGTCGTAGCTCTTCCGGCTTTATCTGGTTACCCTTTGCGAATGATATCCGCAGTTCTGGTAACATTATTTCATAACAATGACGCTCCTTCCTTCAATTCTAAAATGAACATTTCCTGTTTCTGCAATAGCTTGCAATACTGCCGACAGATTTTTTGAGTTTGAGATCACGCCAATAAAAGATACTGTTTGAACATTGTCTTCAAAAATCACCTGAACATCGTACCATCTTGAAATTTCCTGCATAATGGTTTCCAGGTTTTCACCATTAAATATGAAATAGCCATTTTTCCAGGCTATAGCCTCTTTTACATTGGCATTCTGTATATGTATGGTGCTCCCGGTTAAGACAGATTGCTGGTTCGGACTTAGTATAACTTCCTGTATGTTTTTTGGAGTTTTGGTTGCAACTTGTACCGATCCTTCAAGAAGTGTGGTTTTAGTATTCTTTTGATCCCGATAACTGTTAATGTTAAAATGCGTACCTAAAACCTTTACATTTTGTTGATCGGTTTCAACGATAAAAGGTTGGTTTTGGTTTTTTGATACCTCAAAATAAGCTTCGCCAGTTAGCTTAACCGTTCTCGTAGCTAAAGAATGAAAAGAGTTTGGGAATTTTAGATCAGAAGCCGCATTTAACCAAACTTTACTGCCATCGGGCAATACGATTTGGTAGGTGCCTCCCCGGGGCGTGCTGACCGACAAATTACCTATGGGTTCTTTTTTATTGGATAGGGTAGATGATATCGCTGTGCCATCATCATAGCTCAGTTTATTTATATCAATAACAACTCCGGTTTTTGCATCACTTAAGTTGATTTTTTTACCGTCTGAAAGCGTAAGTGTAGCTCTTTTACTCCCGGGACTAATGTCTTTATCTTTTATAGTTACCATTGAAAATGAAAGCCCTGTAGAATTTCTTTTTTTGTAAAAGACAACACCCAAACCAGTAACTAAGATAATTGCGGCTGCACTTGCCCAGTTGCGCCATTTAACGATTAGTGGGCTTTTATGTGCTACAGGCAGACGATGATAACCTCTGTCTAACGCAAGCTGTATTTTTTCTTCCGATAACGTATCAGGTAAATCCTGGTTCCATTGCGCATACCATGCTTCAACTTTGGCCAGTTCTTCATCTGTACAGGTTCCTGCAGTATATTTATCCAATAATGATTTAGCTATGTTGTTTTCCATTGGTTCTTGTAAACGCTAATTATATGTAAGACGGCTAACTAAGGCTTAGGGCCGAGAAGAAAAATAAAAATTAGTAAAATAAAATAAAGAACAACCAGGCGGTAAAGCTTAGTTTTGATCTTAGTGTTTTTAAGGCATTGTTTACCTGGCTTTTAACTGTTTTTTTTGTGATGCCTAGTCTTGAAGCGATTTCTTCATGACTTAAGTTCTCTTTTCTGCTCAATTCAAATACTTCCCTCATTTTTGGAGGTAATGCGGCAATCTCTTTGTCTATAAGAGCTTCGAGTTGTTTTTCACGCAGAAGAAAGTCGGTGAAGTCTTCTGATTTTTTTAAAAAACTTGCAAAAGAGGAAATGTATGCTGATTCTATTTTTTGGTGAGCAACATAATCCAGTATACGGTTTCGTATTGCTGTATACAGATATCCTGATAAATTGGTTTTGAAGACAAGGGTATCACGTTTTAACCAAAGTGTTGTAAATAATTCGTGAATAATGTCGTCTACCTCCTGTTCGTTCCTCAGTCTTTGGTAAGCATGGGTATATAATAAGCGTTTATACCGATGGTAAATCTCGGTGAAAGCACTGTGGTTGCCATTTTTCAATAGCACAGTAAGTTCCTGATCGGTAAAATTACAATAATCGGTCATGCGGCTTTCCCTGGCTTAGTGTTCGCCAAAGCAAATCTATAAAAAAGAAGAGATAGATCGATAATCATTTGTTAACCGTCAATTTATATTGCTTTTACAAATTTGCGTATAGATAGCTGAATAAATTATTTGGATTACAAGTGATAACCTTTTTAACAAAAGAGAAACTGAGTTATGAACAACAGTTGTTACGAAAAGTAGCAGAGGGTGATCAATATGCTTTTGCCACGCTATTTAAAAAGTATGCAGAAGGACTGGCAACCTATGTATTGAGTATATCGGAATCACAGGAAGTGACAGAAGAGATTGTACAGGATGTGTTTACTGTAGTATGGCAAAAAAGGACTTCTTTACCTCAGCTGGAAAGTTTTAGTAATTACATCTTTATTATCTCCAAAAATAAAACGCTGAATTATCTGCGGCAACAGGCAATGACGCGTAAAGCACAGATAGAATGGGCTAATCAATTTGAAGAAGAATTTGAAGACATTGATCAATCCTCCCGAAAAGAAGAGTTGTTTGTACTTATTGAAGAAGAGATTGATAAACTCCCTCCACAACAAAAGCGTGTCTATACCTTAAGTCGTGTAGAAAAGCTAAAATATGAAGAAATTGCACAGCAACTTGGTCTTACCAGGGAAACGGTAAAAAAGCACATGAGTCTTGCTTTATTGTCCCTGAGAACTAATCTTAAATTTCTGACTGAAAAGGCGATTTGTGTGCTTTTTTCAATATTTATTACTTTTTTTTAATTTTCCATTACCTCCTTTTTTCAGTTCCGTGTCTTTATAGAAAAGACCTGTTAAAAAGTAAATCCTATATGGAGAAAAGTAGACTGAAGCATTTGTTTGAGCTTTATTTTAAGAAAACAGCAACAACATCTGAACGCGATGAATTGATGATGTACATCGCAAACAGTAAGTCTGATGAATTGCTGGAAGCAGAAATGAAGCACTTGTACACTTTGCATCATAAAAAGAATGACAAGACTGGTTTACCTGTTATCTCCTCACAAAAGGAAGCTGATATAATTCGTAGTATACTAAACAATGATGATTCGAGGTCGGGGAATTTAGTTTTAAAAAAAATACGTGCATGGCATTTGGTGGCCGCCAGTCTATTTATTATGATGTGTTCGGGCTTGCTTGTATGGCAGCAACATAAAGGTATAAAGGAATTCGATTCGGTTAGAATAGCTCCCGGGGGAAATAAAGCAGTCCTTACACTTGATAATGGAGCTCAGATTGTATTAGATGAAGCTAAAAGAGGGGAAATAGCCAATTCACATGGCGTAAGAGTTCTGAAAGATGTGGATGGAAAGTTGATTTACGAAATTTCGGCCTCTTCCGGAAATGTAGATCGGAATGCTTTTCATACCATTTCAACGCCAAGAGGTGGGCAGTATCAGTTGAAGTTACCTGATGGTACACAGGTTTGGTTAAATGCAGCATCTTCTCTAAAATATCCGGTTTCATTTGCTGCTTCCTATCGGGAAGTAGAATTGAAAGGTGAGGGGTATTTTGAGGTTGCTAAAAATCCGGCAGCACCATTTAAGGTGATTACGCCGCACCAGGATATTACGGTGCTGGGTACACATTTTAATGTTAATGCTTATCAGGATGAAACTCAGGTGTTGACTACGGTGCTGGAAGGAAGTGTAAGGGTCAATCCAAAATATCAGGCGTACAATGCAGTCCAACAATTTAAAGTACTGAAGGTTAACCAGCAGTCGGCACTCAATTTAAATAGCAATGAAATAAATGTGAGTGAAGTGGACGCTATGGTAAGTGTAGCCTGGAAAATGGGAAAGTTTCAGTTCCAGGGAACGCACATATCTGAGGTGATGAGGCAGTGGTCTAGGTGGTATGATGTAGATTTTAAATATCAGGGTAAGCTGCCTGATATCCGATTATCCGGTGAGGTGAATAGAAATGTAGATGCAGTTGAAGCTCTGGATATATTGAATTTTTTCGATTTGAAGTATTTGCTGGAACGACAGCCCAATGGTAAAAAAGTAATTATAGTAAAATAACAGGTCTTATTATTCATTAAATCTTACAACCATGGACAAATAAATACATTCGACAACAAAAAAGGCCGTCACCCAATGGCATGGGCAACGGCCATAAATTATTGAGTTTTCACCTCCCAACAATTACAAAACTAATGAAATTATTTTCGTTTATCCTAGCTATGTTAAAAACATGGCCTTCACCCGGTATGATTATGCGTATAAATATTTGCATACTTCTTATTATTTTAACCAGCATTCATGTAAGCGCTTCCACTTATGGTCAAAAGGTCAGCATTAGAGAAAAAAATGCACCGCTTTATAAAATTATGCAGCAGCTTAAGAAACAAACGGATTATTCCTTTGTATACAGCAGCGAAAAACTGAAAGTTTTTAAAGCAAGTATTGATGTAAAAGATGTTACAATAGACCAGGCCTTGTCTGTGTTGTTTAAGGATTTGCCCTTTAGCTATAAAATTGTCAAAACAAACGTACTGATAAAGGAAGACAAAGATAAAAGTATTCCTGTTCCAGCTTTTGGAACGCTAATGAAAGTGGATGCCGTAATGCAGCAGATTAAAGGTAAAGTTACTGATAGTAAAGGCGGTCCGTTGCCAGGTGCTTCAGTGACGATTAAAGGTAGTAAGTATTCAACAATCACTAAAAGCGATGGTAGTTTTTCATTTGATCAGGATCTAAGCACAGGCACATTGGTGGTTTCGTACATCGGGTACCTGACTAAAGAGGTTGCGATCAGCGGAGATTTCCAAAACATTGTGCTACTTGAAGATATTCAAGGTTTGGGTGAGGTGATTGTAGTAGGTTACGGTACTACTAAAAAAATCAACCTTACCGGAGCAGTAGCCCAGGTTAGTGCAAAGGAGCTACAGGACCGGCCGGTTTCCAATCTTACTCAGGCACTACAAGGGGTGGTGCCCAATTTGAACGTTACTTTCGGATCTGGTAAGCCAGGGCAAAGCGGGATATTAAACATTCGTGGAAATACTTCTATTAACGGAGGGACACCTTTGGTACTCATTGATGGGGTACCGGGAGATATTGACAGGGTAAGTACCCTGGATGTGGAATCTATATCTGTACTTAAGGACGCATCTGCATCTGCCGTATATGGCGCACGTGCTGCATTCGGTGTTATATTGGTTACAACAAAGCAATCTAAAGATGGTAAAACTTCCATTTCCTATTCTAATAACTTTGGTGTAAAATCACAACTTACTAATACTGATTTCATCACTTCTGGTTACTGGAATGCTAAAATAAACGATGATGCCATGTATAATGCGCTGGGCAATACCAATACCAGGTATTCTGAAGAAGATTATGCAGAATTACTTGCCCGTGTTAACGATAAAACCGAAAATCCTGAAAGGCCATGGGTAGTAGTTAAAAAAAATGCAAGCGGACAGGATATGTACAGGTATTACGCAAATTTTGACTGGTACAACTATCTGTTTAAAAAGACTCGTCCAAGTACTGAGCATAACATCAACCTGAGTGGATCGTCTGATAAAGTTCAATACCTGATCTCCGCCAATACTAAAGATGAAAAAGGCGTGTGGAAGGTCAATCCAGACGATTATACCCGGTACAATATGAGAAGTAAAGTTAATGTAGATGTATATGACTGGCTTTCTTTGAGTAATAATACCAGGTTTTTCCAATCCAAGTATTCATGGTTTGGATTACAGGATAATTTTCCCCGGGTAACAGATAATGTTACGCCAAATTATCTGTACCATTTTATGGCTGCCTATGTGCCCCGAAATCCAGATGGAACACTGACAGGGTATACAGGTATCAATTCCTATTCTGTAGGTTATGGGATGCATGCTTTAATGGAAAATGGAAAATCAAAAGGAGAGGATGGCCAAAGTGAATTAGCTACTACTTTTGAAGCCATCATTAAACCGTTTAAAGGATTTAATCTGACTGCCAACTACACGTACGGGCAGGAGAGCTATAATTACTTTTATCGTGCTGTACGTGTCCAGTATTCAAAATTTCCGGGCATCATGGAGAATTATGCACTTGGGAACCTGAATAAAGATCAATTGATAGACAATGAACGTACAAACCGTTATAAGGTTTACAACGTTTATGCAGACTATGAAAAAGAATTCAATAAGCATAACCTGAAGCTAATGGCGGGATTCAATCAGGAGGAACGGATATTTAAGACGATCAATACTACGGGGTCTGAATTTTTGTCTGAAGATCTGAATGATCAAAAACTGGCTACCGGTGTTCCTGTAGTGGGAGGTGGAGCAAGTGAATGGGCGCTACGAGGTGCTTTTTATAGGTTTAATTATAATTATGCCAATAAGTATCTTTTCGAAGCTTCAGGTAGGTATGATGGAACTTCCCGTTTTGCAAAGAACGATCGTTTTGGATTTTTCCCATCCTTCTCAGCCGGATGGGTGCTAAGTGAAGAAAACTTTTTTAAACCTTTAAAAAGCGTTGCAAGCAGCCTTAAATTAAGATATTCATATGGTACACTGGGTAATCAGGATGTAGACACGTATGCGTATCTGGCTTCAATGGGAACAGGACAAATTAATTACCTGGTCGATGGACAGAAGCTGAAAGTGATTAACCAGCCTGGTGCGGTAACGCCAAATCTGACCTGGGAAAGTTCTATCACGAATAACTTGGGGCTGGATGTCACTTTTCTGAATAATCGTTTATCTCTGACTGCGGATATTTATACCAGGAAAACTATTGATATGCTTACGAAAGGGAAAACCCTCCCGGTAGTGTTTGGGGTTGGTGAACCTAAAGAGAATGCGGCCGACTTGAAAACCAACGGATTTGAGCTTAGTTTAGAATGGAAAGATACTTTTAATCTGGGAGGCAAACCATTTAGATATGGTGTAGGAGGTATGTTGTCTGATTATACTGCTAAAATCACCAAGTTTGATAATCCAAATCAACTGTTGTCCGATTATTATGTGGGACAGAAACTCGGAGATATCTGGGGATACAGTTATGACGGGTATTTTAAAACCGATGCTGAGGCACAGGCCTATGCAGCTATTGTGAACCAGGACCCTGTCAATAACAGAAGAGTTCAGGCGCCTACTGCGGAATTGAAAAAATTGCAGGCCGGCGATATTAAAATCCTTGATCTGGATGGTAATGGTATCATTTCTACGGGGGCTAATACCTTAAGCAATCCGGGCGACAGACGTATTATCGGGAATACTCAGCCTCGCTATTCCTACGGTTTTAATTTATCTGCTTCCTGGAATAATTTCGATATCGCAGCGTTCTTTCAGGGAGTTGGTAAAAGAAACTGGTATCCCCACCTGGAGGCTCAGCAGTTCTGGCATGTGTACGCAAGGCCTTACGGTTCTTTTTTGCCAGAGAATTTTCAGAACATGATGTGGTCTCCTGAAAATCCAGATGCGTACTTCCCCCTGGTTCGTGGTTACATTGCACAAAATTCAGAATTGTCGGTTGCTAACGACAAATATCTTCAGGACATTTCTTATCTAAGGTTTAAGAACCTTACAATAGGTTATAATTTGCCATCTGCCTTATTGAAAAAAGTTAAAGTGAGTAATCTTCGTATTTATTTTTCTGCAGAGAATCTTTATACCTGGACAAAGTTAGATACGGATTATATGGATCCGGAAGAGGTAGTGACAGATCCTACAGGAAGAACTTATCCTATGTCCAAAACTTATTCTGCCGGCCTTCAGCTTACCTTTTAATGAATTTTCAAACCAGTAAAATAATAGAAATGAATACATTTAAAAAAATAGTAGCCATACTTATTTTAGTTGTTTTGGCTTCATGTAAGGACAGTTTTTTAGACAGGACCCCGCTGTCGGAATTGACTCCTGAACAATCATTTACTTCAGAGGTGGAGCTTAAAGCTTATACCAATGCTTTTTACAACCAACTACCGGAGGCACTCGACGTATTTTATAACAGCCCTTATTATGGTGATGACGACGCCCGTACCACTGTTCCTAACGAGTTCAGGGGAACCCGTACAGTGCCTACTACCGGTGGTGGCTGGAGTTGGACGGAGTTAAGAAGGATTAACTTTTTCCTGGAAAACTCAGATAAGTTTAAGAATGAAACTATCCGGGCTAAATACAATGCGTTGGCGAGATTTTTCAGAGCTTATTTTTATTTTGGAATGGTACAGCGTTTTGGAGATGTGCCCTGGTATGATAACGTACTTGAAATTGATGATCCGGGATTGACGAAAGCGAGAGATACCAGGCAGTTCGTTGTAGGAAAGATGATGGAAGACCTGGATTATGCCATTGACAATTTGCAGACGGACAAACACCCTCAGTTGATTACAAAATGGACGGCACTGGCACTAAAGTCCAGAGTTGCCCTGTTTGAAGGAACTTATAGGAAGTATCACGGACTGGCAGGCTGGGAAAGCTTGCTGGATCTGTGTATCTCAGCTTCTGATCAATTGATGACACAAAGTGGCTATAAGATTTATAAGTCTACTGCTGATAAAGCTTACCAGGACCTGTTTAATTTTGATGATGCGAATAGGGATGAAATGATTCTGGCCCGTCAATATAGCGCCTCAGTACCTTTCGTTCACAGCGTTAATTTTTATACGCTTTCCGTTTCCTTTGGAAGGCCAGGGGTATCCCGTCATGTCATAAATTCCTATTTAAATGCAGATGGTAGCCGTTTTACAGATAACCCAAATTATAAAACGATGCAGTGGTTTGAAGAAACCCAAAATCGTGATCCACGTTTGAGCCAGACCATTCGTATTCCAGGTTACAAACGTAGTGGAGAATCAAATTTAACGCTTCCGGATTTTGCATCCACTATTACAGGATATCAATACGTAAAATATGTACAACCTACTGCTTTTGATCAGGGAAACTGTGTGAATGATATGCCGATTTTTCGTTTTGCAGAAGTGCTGCTTAATTTTGCAGAAGCTAAAGCAGAGCGTGGAACCCTTACCCAGACTGACCTTGATCGGAGTGTCAAGCTGATCCGTGACCGGGTAGCTATGCCAAATATATCTTTGATTGCTGCAAATGCTCTTCCTGACCCTTACATGGTAGATTTGTACAGAAATGTGAGCAATTCAAATAAAGGGGTAATTCTTGAAATTAGAAGAGAACGTCAGGTAGAGCTGATCCGGGAGGGATTGCGTTATTATGATCTTATTCGCTGGAAAGAAGGTCAGATCTTTAGTCGTGTATTTAATGGAATGTATTTCCCAGGGGTTGGGACATATGACATCGACCATAATGGAACAATTGATCTGCACATTTATGAAGGCACTAAACCAGCTTCAGTTCCGGGTAGACAGTATCTTAAAATTGGTGAAGTGGTATTTGAAAATGGGCGTAATGGCGGACAGATCATCACTAATCCTACTGTTACCAAACAGTGGGATGAAAGTAGGGACTATCTTTATCCGATTCCTACTCAGGAAAGACTGCTCAATAAGGCACTGAAACAGAATGAAGGTTGGGTTGATGGTGTTAAGTAATTTATTAAAATCTTAAAACTTGTAAAAATGAAAAAATATTTTTTGTCAGTAGCAATTCTCTTTTCTCTGCTGCTTGGTCAGCAAGCAACAGTGTTTGCTCAGAAAGAATTTAAAATACTGTCTTATAATGTGCTGAAAGGTTTGCAGCAAGACAGTTTAATCCATAAGGAGTACTTTGAATGGGTAAAAGCGATCAATCCAGATATTGTGGCTTATCAGGAAATGAACGGGTTTACACAGAAGTCGTTGGAGCAATTTGCTGCACAGTACAGCCATCCTTATGCCATACAGTCAAAACTAGAGGGGTTTCCGGTAGCACTATCCTCCAAATATCCAATTGTAAATGTAAAGAAGGTGGTTGACAACATGTGGCATGCCTTTATCTATGCAAAAATCAATGGTATTCATATTTTTGTAATTCATTTTTCACCTTTTAATCTTCAAAAGAAACAGGAAGAAGTACGTAACGTATTGGCACATGCTGCTGAAATTCCAGCAAATGAGAAGATTCTGATTATGGGTGATTTTAACTCCGTATCCAAGCGGGATGCTGCAGAATATTCTGAAGCCATGGTGAAAGGTATGCAGGAACGGGAAAAAAAAGAAGCCCATATTCGTAATCTGAATAATGGCCAGATAGACTACAGTGTAATAGATGCTGTTGAGAAAGCAGGATTTAAAGATACCTTTTGGTTAACGAATAAGAAATTTGTGCATAGTATACCCGTAGTGAAATACGGTAAGGCAAACCCAAAACGCATTGATTTTATGTTTGCTAATCAGGCAATTGCAAAGGAGGTTAAATCTTCTGTTATTATACATGATGAACATACCGATAATATGTCAGATCATTATCCGGTTCTGGTAACTTTTGGTTCACAGAAATAACGGGCTTATTCCAATAAAAAAGACCTGTTGTTTAAAACAACAGGTCTTTTTTATTATAAGTTTAAGGTGATTATCCTCTTAATAATGTTTTCCAACTGGTTTTACTTGCAATCAGCTCATCAAGATGTTTAATCTCAATACGTTGTTGTTCCATTGTATCACGGTGACGGATGGTTACGGTATTGTCTTCCAATGTCTGATGATCTACTGTTACACAGAAAGGTGTACCAATTGCATCCTGACGACGGTAACGTTTACCGATAGCATCCTTTTCTTCATAAATACAATTGAAATCCAGTTTTAAGCTGTCCATAAGCTCTCTTGCTTTTTCTGGAAGTCCGTCTTTTTTAGTTAAAGGGAAGATGGCTACTTTGTAAGGAGCTAAACAAGGATGTAAACGTAATAATGTTCTGCTGTCCTGTTTTTCATCTGTACTCAGGTCTTCTTCTTCAAAAGCGTTGATCATTGTAAGCAGGAACATACGGTCCAGACCTATAGAAGTTTCAATTACATACGGGATATAATTTCCGTAAGGTTTGCCTTCCTCGTTTAAGTCGTTGTCGAAATATTGCATTTTCTTACCAGAGAATTCCTGGTGTTGTTTTAAATCGAAATCTGTACGGCTATGGATACCTTCAACTTCTTTAAATCCGAATGGGAATTCAAACTCGATATCTGTTGCTGCATTAGCATAGTGTGCTAATTTAACATGGTCGTGGTAACGGTATTTTTCAGCTGGGGTACCCAGTGCTTCGTGCCATTTTAAACGTGCTTCTTTCCAGTAAGCAAACCACTTCTGGTCTTCACCCGGACGAACAAAGAATTGCATTTCCATTTGTTCGAATTCACGCATACGCATGATGAACTGACGTGCAATTACCTCATTTCTAAAGGCTTTTCCGATTTGGGCAATTCCGAAAGGAATTTTCATGCGTCCTGATTTTTGTACATTCAGGAAATTTACGAAGATACCCTGAGCTGTTTCCGGACGAAGATAAACCTCTTCAGAACCCTCTGCCATTGCACCAAACTGGGTACTGAACATCAGATTAAACTGACGGACCTCTGTCCAGTTTTTGGTACCACTAACAGGACATGCAATTTCATGCTCTTCAATTAGTGTTTTCAATTGCTGCAAGTCTTCAGATTTTAAAGCCTCGTCCATATCAGCTTGTAACTTAGCTGCTTTATCTGTTTTTCCGTCTTTTTCGTAACGGGTAATCTTATCTTCTAATAACTGATCGGCGCGGTAACGTTTTTTTGAATCTTTATTGTCGATCATCGGATCATTAAAACCATCAACGTGACCGCTGGCTTTCCATACCTTTGGATGCATAAATATGGCAGAGTCGATGCCTACAATATTTTCATGCATTTGAACCATAGATTTCCACCAATAGGTTTTAATGTTGTTTTTTAATTCTGCACCCAGTTGCCCGTAATCGTATACTGCGCTTAATCCGTCATAAATCTCGCTGCTTTGAAATACAAAACCGTATTCCTTAGCATGTGATATTACATTCTTAAATTGCTCGTCGTTAGTATTCTTTGCCATAGTGATGCAAAGATAGAAGTTACCCGATGATTTTCAACCCCTATTTTCGGCTAATCCGGCACTAGTTTGGCTATTTGACAGTGATTCTCTTTTTGTCATTGATATCAGCACTTATTTATTTAATTTGGCCGCTTTCTATTCCACCCGTAAATACATTAAATAAGGTAATAAATTGAGCATTAAGGTAACCGCATTAACCAAACATTTTGATAAGCAAAAGGCCGTTGATGGAATTAGTTTTGAAGCTAAGCCTGGCAGGATATTAGGTTTTTTAGGACCCAATGGAGCAGGGAAATCTACTACTATGCGTATGCTTACCGGCTATACAGCCCCAACATCAGGTTCGGCCAGTTTATGTGGTTATGATACCCAGATGCAAAACCTGGAACTTAGAAAAATAATGGGCTACCTGCCAGAAAATACACCTTTATATATGGATATGTATGTGAAGGAGTTTTTGCTTTTTGTGGCCAATACTTACCAACTAAAAAATGCAGGATTAAAAGTAGAAGAGACCATTAAAAAAGTGGGATTAACTGCAGAACAGCATAAAAAGATTTCCATGCTTTCGAAAGGCTACAAACAACGGGTGGGACTGGCGCAGGCTATTATCCACAATCCTGAAGTGCTGATCCTTGACGAACCTACTTCAGGACTCGACCCAAATCAATTGTCTGAGATCCGCGATCTGATCAAAAGTCTTGGTAAGGATAAGACCGTTATTCTCTCTACTCATATCATGCAGGAAGTAGAAGCCATTTGCGACGATGTAATCATAATTAATAAGGGAACAATTGTGGCCAACGCTTCAATTCACGAACTGAAAGCGGAACATTCGGGTACCTCACTGGAAGATATTTTTAGAAAAATGACCTTATAAGTAAAAAGGTTAGTTGTTTATTTTGTTTCTTTTTTGTTTTGATATTCAGTGGTTTGTATGAAAAAAGTTTGATTTTTTAAATATTTCTGTAACTATTGGCAGCCTTTTTGCATCGAATGGTTAATTAAATTAAAAAAATAAAATCATGAAAAAATTAATACTATTAACAGCAGTTGCAGGTTTATTTGCATTTTCAAGTGTTAACGCTCAAACTAAAGCTCCGAAATTGAGCGTAGGTGCGGAATTTGCCTTCCCTATGGGAGATTTTGGTGATGGAATGAATCTTGGTTATGGAGGTTCGTTACAATATCAACATCCAGTTGCTGAAAATCTATTGGTAACAGGTAGTGCAGGTTATCTGAATTTTCAATCAAAAGAAATTTTAGGTCAAAAAATTAATACAGGTTTTGTTCCGGTAAAAGTTGGTGCAAGATACTATTTTGGTGAATATTTCTTTGGTTCCGCTGAAGTTGGTGCTGCTATTGGTACTAAAGATGGTGTTGGAACAAGATTTGCCTACACGCCAGGTATCGGTGTAGATTTTCCTGTTTCTGACGGTGGTTCTATTGAGCTAGGTGCCCGTTATGAAGGTTGGTCTAAAGGTGATGCATTGGTAGCGCCATCTTTCATCGGTTTGAGATTAGCTTATAACTTCGGTTTGTAATTGAAGTAAAAGATCTTTTAAAGATTAATAAGAAAGGGTTGTCGAACAATAGTTTGACAACCCTTTTTAATTTATCAGACAATGTATTATTGCGGTATAGAGATTTTACCCAGATATTGGCTATCAGACTGTTTTGACCTGTCTGCCGCCACAAAACCTATATAAACATCAACCTCTTTCCCTTTAAAAGTGTTCGGTATTTCCACTGTTTGCGAACCGGAACTTCTGAAATTACCACTTAAAATGTATGTGATAACGGCCCTGTCGCTTACATCATAAATCAGCAGCATTGCCTGGTCAGCTCGATACTCAGATGATATATTAGTAATGTCCCATGTAAATTTAACGTGCATCGGATCTTCAAAAATTGCAACTGGGTTTACCGCCTGAGGTAAATTTCCACCGCTAACTTTAAGTAATGCCGGGTCAATATAGAATCCTGCATCATCAGAAACCAAAGCAATTTTACGGGTGTAAGAAATTGCGCTTCTATAGCCACCCATTTTAGTCCCGTAATCTTTGAATCCCACTCTCAAAAAATCTTTTAGTGGGGTAAGGTGATCTTGCACCAATTTGAATTTTGCCATGTTCAGCAATTCATTCTCTGTAAATTTCGCGTGGCGTCTTGGGAGCGCACGCATGTGACTTTCGTCACCTAAGTTATAGCCTACTACAGTTCCTACTTTTCCGCTAAATCCTCCTAATATCCCATTTTTTATTCTAGCCATATTTTTTTGATTTTATTGTTTTCTTTGGAATATCAACAGGTAAGTGTCAGGTTAGGTTTGGAGCGTAACAATAAATTTACTTTATAGTTATAATGTTTTAACCAGGTGTATCCTATGTCAACGACCCTGTTTGCACCCTGTTTAGACCCTGTATAGACCGGGTTTAGATATGGTTTGACTCCTTATCTGATTTAACTCAGACTTAAGTAGAGGTGTTCAATGTCTAATAACCAATTTTTGCAATAGTAGTGCTGGATTGAAATAGGGAGTAAGGCTTAAGTTTGCATATTTTTTTATATTATCGCAGACTATTTAAATTGACAGAAATGAAAAGAATATTGTTAATAGCTGTTGCCGGATTTTTAATGTTTAACAAGGTAAATGCACAATCTAAACCAGGGGAGTCGACAATCGGCTTAGGACTTGATGCCGTTTTTCCTGTGGGGGATTATAAGAATATTGCAGACTATGGTATCGGTGTTTCCTTATTGTATCAAAAACCTGTTAACAAGAATTTAAATATCACTGGTAATGTTGGGTATTTAAGATTCCATGGTCCGGCAATTTTCAGTAATATAAAATATAAAGAAGGGTATGTTCCGATAAAAGGAGGGGCAAGATATTTTGTGCTGAAGCCATTGTTCTTTACCGGGGAAATCGGTGTGGCTATTCCTACTGCCAATGGATATGGTTCAGGAACAGCATTTATTTATACCCCTGGGTTGGGTACGAAATTTCTGGTGTCGAAGACTGGAACTCTTGATATTGGTGTAAGATATGAAAGTTGGGCAAGGAGCAACAGCACAAGATCTTTTGCGGGAATAAGAGCTGGGTACAATTTTTAGCGGATATTTTTATAACTTCGACGTCGCTAATTTGAATGAATGTACGCAGTTTTTAAACGGGAATTATTTAGTCTTCTAAATTCGCTGATGGCTTATATTACCATCGGGATTTTTTTATTAGCCTTAGGTTTATTGCTGTGGTTTTTTCCGGATACTTCTATTCTGGATTATGGCTACGCAGAACTAACTGGCTTTTTTAGTTTAGCACCATTTTTATTTATGTTTTTAATTCCGGCAATTACGATGCGCTCTTTTGCTGAGGAACGGAGAGAAGGAACTTATATATTGCTGGCTACAAGACCTCTTACCGACTGGCAAATCATAGGCGCTAAATATCTGGCCTGTTTGGTATTGGTACTTTTCGCCTTGCTGCCTACACTAGTTTATTATTATTCCATATCGGCATTAGGTTTACCAAAGGGAAACATAGATGGAGGAGCCGTAACCGGTAGTTATATAGGTTTGGTTTTACTGGGTGCTGCATTTACAGCGATAGGCATTTTTGCTTCATCAGTAACCAGGAACCAGGTAATTGCTTTTGCTTTTGCTGTATTTATTTGCTTCATCACTTTCCAGGGATTTGATGCGATGAGCCAGATATTCGGATTGCAGTATTTTGAGAATATATTATTAAACCTGAGTGTAAATGAACATTATCAATCTATAAGTCGTGGTGTACTTGATACCCGCGACCTGGTTTATTTTATCAGCTTTGTAATGGTGTTTTTGGGGATTACCCGTTTAGTAATAGGGGGTAGGAAATGGTAAATAGCAACAATAAATGGCTTAAAATAGGTGTTTTTATTGCTGTACTGGTTCTTGTGAACATTGCCGCACAATACTTTTATACCAGGATAGATTTTACCAAAGAACAGCGATATACACTCAGTGATAAATCTAAAACCATTTTAAAAAGCGCCAAAAGTCCTATTAGTATTACTGTTTTTTTAGAAGGAGATTTACCAGCGGCTTTTAAGCGTTTGAGAAATTCGACAAAGGATTTGCTGACGGATTATAAGGCTTATGCAGGGACAGATATCAAAGTGATATTTGTGGATCCTATTGCTGGCTTATCTGCTGCGGAGCAGGATACAGCGATCAATAACCTTTACGAAGCAGGAATTGAAGCAACTACGCTTAATATTAAGAACGATAATGGTTTTGCACAAAAGACCATTTTTCCAATGGCGATGATTGCTGCAGATGGGAAACGCTTTCCCGTTAAGCTGTTACAAAATCTGGATGTAACGGGTAACTATGAAGAAAATATTAATAATTCTATTCAAAATCTGGAATACCTGTTTACTTCCGGCATTCAAAAAGTACTGAGTGGTGAGCATCCTCGTATAGGTTTTACGGAAGCTAATGGGGAGTTGTCGGACTTGTTATTGCACGACGCCATTAAAAGCCTTTCCGAAAGTTATGAGGTAGGCCGGGTAAATCTGGATAAGATTGACAAGAGTGGTCTGGATAAACTGAAAGTCTTGTTTGTTACTAAACCACAAAAAGAATTTACCGAGGCTCAGAAATACAAGATCAATTATTTTGTAATGAACGGGGGAAGGGTTGTCTGGTCTGTTGATCAGGTAGGTGCAGAGCTTGACAGTTTACAAGGGGGAGAGCAATTGGCTTTTAACAGGTCGCTTAACCTTGATGATATGTTGTTTATGTATGGCGCCCGTATCAATTATAACCTTGTAGCTGATGCGAATTGTGCGGAAATTCCTTTGGTGATGGGAGGGGCACAAGGGCAAATTCAGATGGCACCATGGATATATTATCCTTTATTGATGCCTGATTCAGCGAGTTATCTGGTGAAAAATATAGACAACGTTAAAAGTGAGTTTGTAAGTACAGTGGATACCATTGGTGTTAAGGGGATTACTAAGAAAATTATCCTGCACAGTTCGGGATTTAACAAGGTGTTTAATACCCCTAAGATGTTGTCTTTGCAGATGGTAGCCGAACAACCTGATCCACGTGAATATGCGAGTGTACCACATCCTGTGGGGGTGCTACTTGAAGGAAGTTTCCCTTCAGTGTTTTTGAATAGGGGATTACCCGCGGGGATTGATCAGGCCTATACTTTGCCAGCCAAAAGTAAACCGACTAAAATGATTGTAATTGGTGACGGTGATATCTTCAAAAACCAGGTGAGTGGACGCGATGGATCTGCTTTTCCATTGGGTTTTGACCGGTATACACAAAGAAACTTCGGGAATAAGGCATTGTTGTTAAATATAGCTGATTACCTGGCTAATGATGATAATTTAATCGAACTGCGCAATAAAGAGGTTAAAATCAGGTTATTGGATAAGGCAAAGTTGCGTGCAGAAAAGATGCAATGGCAGCTGATTAATATACTTGCACCTTTGCTATTGTTAATATCATTCGCAATTTTTCAACATTATTACCGTAAACACAAGTATACAAGGTAATTTTTATATTTTTGAGAACTGACTAGATCATACTATGAGATTTATTGTATCCACATCAACGCTTTTAAAACATTTGCAAACAGTTAACGGTGCATCAAGCAGCAGTACTGTTTTGCCTATACTGGAAAATTTCCTGTTTGAGATTAAAGACGGAAATTTAACGATATCTGCTACTGATTTACAGACTAGCATGACTACTTCTTTGGCTGTAGAATCTAAAGAAGGTGGAAAAGTTGCAGTGCCGGCTAAAATATTATTAGACACTTTAAAAACATTACCTGATCAGCCAATCTCGTTCAATATTGATGACAGTACATTCTCTATTGAGATTAGTGCAGGTGATGGTAAGTATAAACTGAGTGGAGAAAACGGCGACGATTTTCCTAAAATTCCGGTTGTAGAAAATGCTTCTTCCGTAAACTTGCCTGCTTCTGTTTTAACGGAAGCAATTACAAAAACTATTTTTGCGGTAAGTAGTGATGAGCTTCGTCCTGCAATGACTGGTGTTTTTTGCCAGCTTTCTGAGCAGCACATTACTTTTGTAGCTACTGACGCACACAAATTGGTAAGATACAGACGTATGGATAGCAAAGCAGATAAGAGTTCTTCTTTTATTTTGCCTAAAAAAGCGCTGACTTTATTAAAAGCAGCTTTACCTTCAACTGATATCAATGTTTCTGTTGACTATAACGCAACCAGTGCCTTTTTTAAATTTGAGAATATTAACCTGGTTTGTCGTTTAATTGATGAACGTTACCCGGATTATGAGGCTGTTATTCCTGCTAATAACCCTAATAAACTGGTTATTGACAGAGCTTTGTTTTTAAACACATTACGTAGGGTTGTTATTTTTGCTAACAAAACAACTCATCAGGTAAGGTTAAAAATTAACGGTAGTGAGTTGAATATCTCATCAGAAGATCTTGATTTTGCAAATGAGGCGCATGAGCGTTTAAGTTGCCAATACGAAGGTGAAGATCTTGAGATTGGCTTTAATGCTAAATTCTTAATCGAAATGCTGAGTAACTTAAGTGGAGAAGAAGTGACTTTAGAACTTTCTACACCTAATCGTGCAGGATTATTGATTCCTCAGACTAACGATGAAAATGAAGATGTATTGATGCTGGTAATGCCAGTTATGTTAAATAATTACAATTAATTTTTGTAAATTTATAGAATAAAGAGTGGCTTGGTTTTTGACCGAGCCATTTTGTTTTTGACTGATCTAAAAAATAAAAGATATGAAAACATCATTTTTATCATCATCAAAGGTTAGGATGACTTCGGTGATAGCTTGTTTAGGCTTAATAGTGGCTTTTGCTTCTTGTAGCAAAAAATATGATCCGGTACCTGAGCCGGTAGGTGACTTGGAAATTCTTGCTGTAAATACAGTAAGTGGATCTGCAGATCAGGATTTATTGATAAATGGTGTTGCTAAGATTACGGGAGTGAGCTACGGTGAAGCGACTGCTTATGTGAAAGTAACTTCAGGAAACAGTACGTTGGGGTTTTATAATACAGGTACTACTGCTACAGCGAATGCCGGATTGCAGTCAGGCCTTCCTATTGGGGCTAAAGCTGCTATGTATTATTATAAATTAGGTGGTGGAGAATTAAGAGCTGGGCTTATTGACAATGCAACGACAAATCCTGCAACGGGTAAGGCTAAAGTAAGATTTCTACACTTAAATAATTTTATGGTGACAGGTGCAGAGACTTCAATTCCGATTGCTATTAGTATTGATGGAGGTACTGGGACACTGATTCCTTCCCTTTCTTTTGCTAATTTGTCTGTTTATCAAGAAGTTGATCCTGGATCTAAGTTCAATTTTACGGCAACTGGTGTTACAGCTGGTGCAGCATTCGACGGACCTATCCTTGCAAATAAAATCTATACGATTTGGATTGACGGGACTTCTGCAGCCAATCTAACTGGACATTTAGTAGTACAAAATTAAGTTTTATACAACCGTATAGAATTATTATGACATTTCTATTCATAAAAATATCATGGTTATTGCCATGATATTTTTATTTTTGGGGCTTAAATTTATAAGATTTGGAATTTTTTAGTTTTTTAGTAGACTTCCTCCTGCACATTGACAAGCATCTGGAAGAGATCATCAGAGATTACAGTACCTGGACTTACGCCATTCTTTTTTTAATCATTTTTGCCGAAACAGGCTTTGTGGTAACGCCATTCTTGCCGGGTGATTCCTTGCTTTTTGCTATGGGGGCACTTATCGCAGGAGGAAATACAGGTCTTAGCATTTGGGTAATGATGTTGCTGTTGATTGTTGCAGCTATTTTAGGAAATTCTTTAAATTATAAATTAGGTAGCTTTTTTGGCGTAAAAGTATTTAAACCGGGGAATAAAATCCTTAAGCTCGAATATTACAACCAATCACATGAATTTTTTGAAAAACATGGTGGTAAAGCGATCATCTTTAGCAGGTTCTTACCTATCTTCAGAACTATAGCGCCTTTCGTAGCTGGTGTAGCAAAAATGCCTTTTGCAAGGTTCACATTTTTCAATATCGTTGGTGGTGTAGCCTGGATTGCCAGTTTATTGCTTGCTGGTTATTTACTGGGACAAATTCCTGTTGTTAAAAAGAACTTCGATATAGTGATTGTTGTCATTGCGGTAGTTACGTTTTTCCCGGCAGTATTTGCAGCTCTTAAATCGAAATTTCAGAAGAAACCAGTTGTTGAAGTGCTTGATGAAGTACTTACTGAAGAGAAAGAACAAGAGCAAAAAGTTAGTTAAGGCTCACGACTTATAGTGCCTCCTTTACGGTAGGCTTTTTCTATTTCTTTTAATTCTTTTTCTGTTGTCTTGATGTTCCTGGACGTTGTCATGTTTTTTAGAATTGGCTGTCCTGCATCAATCCAGGCAGTATACCAATAAGATCCTATATAGAATATGGCTGAGCGCATCTGGCGCTCAACCATATTTTCCATTCCATCATGATAAGCTTTCGAAAAGGCTAAAGAGTGTTGTCTGACCACCTGGTTGTTTCTTTTTGAATAGCTGTATTTTCTGTAAGCAGGAAAGCTGGCGCTAAGTTTCGCTTCAAAGCCCAGTACGGTATCCACCATCTTATGACTATTTTTTACGATTTTCCAGCCTTCTTTTAATGGGTTTTCTATATATCGGGCTGACCCAACTACATAATTGTACTTCTTTGCAAATAGTTCGGGTAACCTGCTTTCCCAAAAGGCATGGATCCCAAGCTGATTGCTGAGTTGTCCGTTGTGATTTTGTGTGGTATGAAGCGGAACATGGGCATCGGCAATATAGTGTCCCAGGTAGGCCGAATAAATGAGTATTTTTAAAGAATCCCTTTCTTTAAACGCATTGACAAGCTTGTAATAACTCTTCTCAATTTGCCAGGGTAAAATGCCGTTTTGGTTTAACTTGGCCCATCCATATTTTTTTAATGCATCATTCCATTTGAATGGTATACTATCTATGTGAGGTTCATACAATTCAACGTCCAGGTAATGCCTGGCAGCTTCTGCGGTATCGGCATACCGTCGTTTATCAGGATCAACCGAATGATCTGATATGTATTTTATATGCTTCTTATAAAACTGATTGATTCCTGGGGGAAGGGTAAAAACCGCCAGATGATTGATACGCATATGGGCATAAAACCCCCATGCGCTACATACCATAAAAATGGCAAGCAGACTTACAGTAATAAATATATTTTTCATTACTGTAAGTCTATATAAATTAGGCTATTGCCTGGTAATTTATTCTATGCTTTTTCCTTTCATAGCAGCAGAAACCGCTACGTCCATTACCCTTTCGGCAAATGGGCGGGTAAATTCATTTAGTTCATCCGCTTTTTTAAGGATTTCATCTTTCTGAACGGTAGCTAAAGCAGCTTTTAATGCTTCAATATGTGTTTTTGTATCAGTAATTTCGGCTTCGGTAAGGTATTCTGCATGCTTTTCAATGAAACGTTCCGCCGTATAAACCAGTTGTTCGCCTTCGCTTCTTGCTTCGATTAACATCCGTTGTTCCACATCGCTTTTGGCATGGGTAATGCTGTCTATCAACATTTTTTCAACAGTATCGTCTGTTAAGCCGTAACTTGGTTTAATATCTATTTCCTGTTTTACCCCCGAACGCAATTCTACTGCTTGTACGGTAAGGATACCATCAGCATTGAGTATGAAGTTGATATCTACCTTTGGCAGGCCTGCAGGCATAGCAGGGATCCCTTTCAGGTCGAACTCCGCGAGTTTCCTGTTTTCCTGTACCAGGTCGCGTTCTCCCTGAAAAACAGAGATCTTCATGTTTACCTGGCCATCTATTGAAGTTGTGTATTGTCTGCCTGCTTTAGTAGGTACTTTGGCATTTCTTGGGATGATGACATCCATTAAGCCCCCCATGGTTTCAATACCCAGGGAAAGTGGTGTTACATCAAGGAGGAGGATATCTGAACGGTTACCAGCCAGGATATCAGCTTGTATAGCGGCACCAAGGGCAACGACTTCGTCCGGATTGATCTGGTCATGAGGCTGACGGCCGAAGAAATCGGCCACCTGTTTTTTAACATAAGGCGTACGTGTTGATCCACCGACCAATACTACTTCATCAATATCGGCTACGGTTAGTTTCGAATCGCTCAATGCCTGTTTGCAGGAGTTGATGGTTTCCTGAACTTTAGGTGCAATCAGTTCTTCAAATGTTTGTTTATCTAATGTGCACCAGATTTCACCTAACTGCTCGTTAAATAGATTTTGAGTACTAAGTGCTTTTTTTGCTGCTTCTGCTTTCAGTCTTAAGGACTGTATCAAAGCAGCGTCTTTAGCTAATTCTGCTGCATTTAGTTTGTTTTTTTCTATCCAGTAATGCAAAATAGCGCGGTCGAAATCATCACCACCTAAAAATGTATTGCCATTGGTGGAAAGTACTTCGAATATGCCGTTTTGGATAGAAAGAATAGAAACGTCAAATGTGCCACCACCTAAATCATACACCGCAATGGTTTTTTGCTGAGTAGGGTCAAGGCCAATACCATAAGCAAGGCTGGCTGCAGTAGGCTCGTTTACGATCCTTAAAACGTCCAATCCGGCTAAGCGACCAGCATCTCTGGTTGCCTGGCGCTGACTATCGTTAAAATAAGCAGGAACAGTAATTACCGCGCGGTTTACAGGCGTTTTTAATGCATGTTCGGCACGTGCTTTAAGTTCTTTTAGAATTTCAGCAGATAGTTCAATTGGGGTGTAAAATTTATCAGCCGCTTTGATCTTTACCAATGAATCGTTCCCCGCGTTTTCATCGTCAATTATTTTATAAGAAAATGTGTCCTGATGACCAGCTACATCTTTATAAGAGCGGCCCAATAAACGTTTTACTGAAAATATCGTATTTTCCGGATCTGTAGTCAGGAATTCTTTGGCTTCATTACCTACAAGGGTATCACCCTGTTTGTTAAAATGAACAACTGAAGGCACAAGAAGGCCTTTTCCTGTATCATTAATGACAACGGGGTTTTTATCAGGATTGATGAAGGCTACTAAGCTATTTGTGGTGCCTAAATCAATTCCAACGATGATTTCTTCTTTTTGCAGGGAACCTGTCGCCAGGTTAATGGATATCTTTGCCATAGTCTGGCAAATTTAGGAATGTTTCGGGTCTTTTTTGTTGGAATGTTGCAATGTTTTAATGTACCGCTGCATTAAAGAGTTCTCCTTTATGGATGTTATACAACCATAAAACAATATCCTGGTAGCTGTCAGTTCCTTTGGATTGATTGTTTAGCTTTAGAAACCTGTCGAATGCTACATCCATATATGCAAACATATCGCTGTTGTACTTTTGCCAGAAATCCCTATCAGCCTTTAGATCATTTATAGTACCCTGATTAATGGTTTTATAAAGTTTTTCATAGTCTTCCGGAGATTTGATTTTGATCTCGAAAAAGATATTCTTAAAAACTTCATAGGATGCAGAGTATTGGAAAAAAGGATCACTACTGTTACTGGCAACCAGGTATCCTACTAAGTTCGCTTCATCTTCTCTGGCTACGCCTAATTGGTGTGCAATTTCGTGGCAGGTGACAAACGGAAGGGAGGTGCGGGGAAGGCGCATATTTACATTGGCCTCACCAGATAGGGGACTGTAGTATCCTTCAATACCTATTTTGGTTACGACCCAGCTATTCAATACCGATTTTACAGCTGGACGGGTATACTTAAAAAAGGTGTTTTTTTGCTGCATATTGTCGTAAGCCACTTTCGCTTTTTCTCGCAATTGCTGAATATTATAATCCTCTTTTTTGGTGTGCTGAAGGTCATTTAGACGGGCAATAAAGTACTGTCCCAGGGAAACCAATTGTTCTGTAGTATATTTCTCATCGCTAATTTTTAATTGTTTAGCGATGGGTAAACGCGAATAATTAAGCCCCCACAGTATTTTGAATACTAGGTACAGAATTAATGCAAAATTGATAATCTGTAGCGGAAGGTTGATACGGTCAGTCTTGTACAACCTTTTTTGACGTATCTTTTTATAAAACAGATAGATGCTCCTGAGTATAAAAAGAATCAGTAGGAGGTAAAGGAAGTCACCAAGTGCAAAAGGAACAAGGCTGCTGATGAAACGTTGAATAACAGAAGTATATCGGTAGAGCCCCTGTGCATAAAAATGCTCAACCCAATTACTGTTAAAGCCAATGGTGTATACCAGCGCCGATAGCACGAAAAGCAATATGAATTGCTTTAGCTTAGGCAGGTATACGCTATTCATTAGCCGTTATATTGTTCGTTAACGGTTAAATGATAATCTTTTTCCAGTTTCCTGCGTAGTAAACCTGCCTTTTTGATAGGCTAGATTTCCTGATACAAATGTATGGGTAACTTCGGCCTGGAAGGTTTGACCTTCAAATGGCGACCAGCCACATTTGTACAATACATTGGTGCGCGTTACTTTGAAAGGGTCGTTCAGGTTTACCAATACCAAATCAGCCCAATAGCCTTCTCTGATAAAGCCTCTTCTGTCGATATTAAAGCAGGTAGCAACATTATGTGCTGTTTTTTCAGCGATTTGTACCAGGGAGATTTTATTTTGATGGTACATTTCGAACAAAGCAGGTAATGCATGTTGTACCAATGGGCCACCGGAAGGAGCTTGTAAATAAGGTTGTTCCTTTTCTGCAATAGTATGTGGTGCATGGTCTGTAGCGATGACGTCGATATAGCCATCCAAGATCCCTTTAAGGATACCATCTTTATCTGTTGCTGTTTTTACCGCGGGGTTCCATTTTATCCAGTTGCCTTTTGTGGCATAATCACGATCGTCAAACCATAAGTGGTGAACACAGGCTTCTGCTGTTATTTTTTTATTTGCAAGTGGAGTTGTATTGTCAAACAAGGCAACTTCTTTTGCGGTTGAAATATGTAGGATATGTAATCTCGTCTGATATCTTTTTGCCAGTTCCACAGCTAATGAAGAGGATTTATAACAAGCTTCGGCACTTCGGATCAGTGGGTGCATATCTATGGTGATGTCTTCACCGTATTTTGCTTTGTATTCAGCAAGGTTATGTTGTATGGTTTGCTCGTCTTCACAATGTGTCGCGACCAGCATTGGGGCTTCTTTGAAGATGTTTTCTAATACTTTTTCATTATCAACCAGCATATTTCCAGTTGAAGAGCCCATGAATACTTTAATACCGCAAACGTTTTTTGGATCAGTTTTTAAAACTTCATCGAGGTTGTTGTTGGAAGCCCCCATAAAAAAGGAGTAGTTGGCAAGCGACATTTCTGAAGCGATTGCATATTTATCAGCCAACAGTTCTTGTGTTAAGGTATTAGGTACTGTGTTTGGCATTTCCATGAATGAGGTAATACCGCCTGCAACAGCAGCCATACTTTCTGAAAAAATATCTGCTTTATGGGTTAGTCCCGGTTCTCTGAAATGCACCTGGTCATCAATCATTCCAGGAAACAGGTGTAAACCTTCGGCATTGATTTCCTGATCGGCAGGAACGTCGATATTCGGGGCGATTTTTTCAATTAGTCCGTTTTTAATGAGCAGGTCGGCAACTATAATTTGCCCCTCGTTCACTATTGAAGCAGCTTTTATCAGAATGGTATTCATAATGTCAAAGCTATGTTTTTCAGGATTAAGGAGCAAGGATAAAAGATCAAGGAGTAAAAGGAATTCGCTACCTTTGCGAAATATGGCGAAGAGCTTCGAAGAATTTAATTTAAACAGGCAGATATTAAACGCTGTGGCGGATGCCGGGTTTACTGCTGCTACCCCGATACAGGAGAAAGCAATTGCACCCGTTTTATCCGGGCAGGATATTTTTGGGATTGCAGAAACAGGTACAGGTAAGACTGCTGCCTATGTTTTGCCGATTTTAATGAAGTTGAAGTATGCCCAGGGGGATGCTGCGCGAGCATTGATATTGGCACCGACCCGGGAACTGGCCATGCAAATTGCTGAACACGTAAAGATGTTCTCTACTTATACAGATTTACGCTCGGTAGTGGTATTTGGTGGTATTGGCCCTAAAACACAGATTGAACAAATCAAAGCCGGTGTAGACATTATTATTGCTACACCTGGAAGGTTCCTGGATATTTATTTAGCAGGACATATCAATACACAATATCTTAAATTTTTGGTATTGGACGAAGCTGATAAAATGATGGATATGGGCTTTATTGGCTCTATACACAGAATTTTGGAGATCGTTCCACGAAAAAGACAAAATCTGTTGTTCTCTGCTACAATGAGCAATCTTGTACAGAAAATAGCCGGAGATTTTCTGAAAAATCCTACCATTATAGAGGTAGGGGAACAGGCTACACCAGCCGCTACAGTAACACAGGTGTTGTATGAAGTTCCCAATTTTAAAACCAAGATCAATTTACTACAGCATTTATTGAAAAATGATGAGGAGTTTAAAAGGCTGATCATTTTTTGTAAAACCAAGACTGTTGCAGATAACATCAACAGCTTTATTGTGCGTCGTTTTGGTGAAGATGCGGTGAGGGTAATTCATGCCAATAAAGGACAAAATACACGGATTAATTCTATTAATGCTTTTAAAGAAGGGAATATTAGGGTTTTAGTTGCTACTGATGTTGCTTCAAGGGGAATTGACGTTAGCGAGGTGAGCCATGTAATCAATTTTGATGTACCGATTGTTATTGAAGATTACGTACATAGAATTGGCAGAACAGGACGGGCGTATGCCAAAGGTGATGCGCTTACTTTCTGTAGTCCGGGTGAGAAATATTACATTCAGAAAATAGAGAAGTTGATTAGACAACAGATTCCTGTTGTACCTTTGCCAGCTGAAGTTTTTGTAGAAGAAACCCCTTACGAGGAGAAACAAGCTATTGCCCGTGCAATAGATGATCAGAAACGTAGAGAAGATCCTGATTTTAAAGGAGCTTTCCACGAGAAAAAACATGCGGCTGCTATTGCTGCTGCAGCCAGGAACAAGACGAATAAACAGCCTGCCTGGAAAAAGAAGAAGTTTAAGAAATAGGTTTTAAAAGCGACAAGGAATTGAAAGTAAAGTTAACCCCGCTAAATATTGTATCCTCCATTTGTCTGGTGTTGGCCGCTTGGCTACTGATGGAAAAGAGACCCGCTGGATACAACAGCTACGTTAACGTAACCGGCATTTTAACCGGTTTTTGTTTGCTTACTGCAGTTATTGCTTTCGTATCTGATCTGATCTTCAGAAAATTTGTTCCAAGCCTTAAGAAGTTATGGATCATAGAAAGCGTACTCATCGTTTTTATCGTCGTTTTAATATTTTTAATAAAAGTTAGTATATAATTTAATGAAAGAAGCAGAAATCAAAATCACAGTTCAACTGGATGATAATAATGTGCCGGAAAATATCATGTGGGAATCTACAGATGCGGAAACTAAAGAGCAAGTGCCGGTAAAATCGATGATGTTAGCATTATGGGATCATAATTATAAAAACTCGATGCGTATAGATCTGTGGACTAAGGATATGCCTGTTGATGAGATGAAAAGGTTTTTCTACGAGACTTTGCAGACTATGGGTGATAGTTTTTTAAAAGCGACAGGCGAAAATCTGATTGTAGAAGATTTGCGTGACTATTGTGCGCATTTTGCTGATAAAATGGGTATCAATACACAAGGATAGATTTTGATGAGAACACAAGGAATTATTGGTGCTGTAACAATGGCAGTAGGTGGTTTGTGTCCGCTGCTCCGTGTACCAATTATGGGAAACTGGAATTATTTTGATCTTGATCAAAGGTTGGCTATTGCCTTTTACATACTGGTGGTTGTTGGCTTGATCGGTGCATTTACTGCGAAGGCCGGCCTGGTTAAATTTGCTGGCTGGGCGGGTATTGTATTGGTTGCCATTACCCTGATCGGAGTGTATTTTAAGGTAAACGACTCTTTTGGCTTTTTACATTTTAAAAAGGCTATAAACCTTGCTGCTGGTTTAGTTAAATATAAATGGGGCTGGTATGTAATTGCTGCCGGGGCATTTGTAATGATTACCGTAAGGAAACCAAAAGTATTGGTAGCTGCTCAGGTTCCAGTACAAAACAAACCGCTGGTTTAGGTATCCTAGTTTAGGTCTCCAAGCGTTTTGTGGTGTCTTTTACGCTTGTATTGGCTTTGTTTAAGCTTGTCATCTCCACTTATGATGCTGATGTTTCCATCGGCTTCCATGATGGCAAGCTTAACATCTTTATATTTTTCTATGCCATGTTCACGGATGGCTTCTCTTAATTCTTCATTTGTAATACCTAGTTTACTGAGCATGGCGAAATCCAGGTTTCCATTGTGAATCAGGATTTCAGGCTTTTCAGTAAGTAAATCCCGTATCTTCTTGTTTTTAAACATCACTTTTTTGAGGATGTAATTGAGTGAAAATAAGATTGCGGCAGCTACGAGTCCACCCAATAAACTCGTGTTATTTCCGACCATGGCATTTTGCACAGCATTACTAATCAACAGTATCAGTACAACATCGGTTGTATTTAATTGTGAAAGTTCTTTTTTACCGGTTAAGCGGATGGCAACAAGCATAAAAGCATACACTGCCAGACTTCTAAGTATTATATCCAGGTATTGGTTCATTTGCTTAAAAAATTATATACTTCTATTTGCCATTATTGTACAGTAGAATGAATATTTAGTTGACTTCATATACATATAGAAAGACTAACTTGTTCATCTTATCGGAACTACCAAATTATGACTTTAAGAATTACAAAACAAAGATGTAAATGTTTGGCAAGCAGATTAATGATATTACTCTTTTTATTGGCGAGTAATTCGTTTACTGTTTTTGCCAGGACGATTATAGCTGCTTCTTTACCGGAATTGCAAAAAGCAATAGATAGGGCTAATGCCGGAGATGTGATTTTGCTGAAGGACGGTATTTATATCTGTACGGATAATATTCTGATTAAATGTATTGGAACCGCTGCAAAGCCGATTACTATTGCAGCACAAAATATCGGTGGAGCTGAAATAACCGGAGCTGGTGGAATTAGCATTCAAAAACCTGCAGCCTACGTTATCGTGAAAGGACTTAAACTGAGCAATGCCGCGGGAAAGAACGAGATTGGGGCCGGAGCTACTTTTTGCAGGTTTACCAGGAATATTTTTGAGACGACTGGTGATGGGAATTACTTATCTATTATTGGGAATGACCATCAGGTAGATTGTAACACCTTCCAGAATAAGCATTCGATGGGTAAGTTTATCGGTGTTAGAGGAACGGGCAAACAGATTGCTGAGCGTTTATGGATTCATCATAACTATTTTCACAACTTTTCTCAGCAGACAGGCAATGGGGCAGAGGCTGTACAGTTTGGTTTGAGTGGTTTTAGTCTTTCCTCGACTAACAGCATCTTTGAGTATAATCTGTTTGAAAATTGTGATGGTGAGAATGAATTACTCTCTGTTAAATCTTCGGCGTTAACAGTCCGTTATAATACAGTACGCGATTGTAAAGCCCATTTCACTTTAAGGCATGGTAACTTTAATAAGGTATATGGTAACTACTTTATAAATACTCCAGGTTTAAGAATTTTTGGAGATGATCATGTGATTTACAGTAATTATTTTGAAAACTGTAACCCAGCAATTAACATCGGTAATGGTGGTGCTGAAGTTGCCGATGGTGCGCCACTTACTTCCCATGATCGTCCGGACAGGGTATTGATTGCTTTTAACACCTTGATAAATAATAAAAAGAACATCGTATTGAATCCGAGAAGTCCGATAGGACTGGGCGCTGTAGACATCACTATTGCTAATAATGTAATACAGGGAGGTGAGGAGGCTGCTTTAATTAATGGGCCATTCGTGAACCCTAAATGGGAAGGAAATGTGATTTATAATGTTAAAGGACCAGGCAGTATGCCTGAAGGTAGTTTTAAAATGCTGGATCCGGAATTGGTTCATGATGCTACAGGAACGTTTCATCTTAAAGACACCGGTAAAGTAGCATTAAGAACTAAAGGTAATTATCCCTTAATTACTGCTGATATGGACGGACAAAAAGCCGGGATTTTGACTGCCGAGTTAGTGGGATATAAAGCTAAATAGTATCTTTGCCATTGAATGAATTTAGCAAGCCAGGTAAAACACTTAATTAAAAAAGAATTGCTGCTGGAATGGCGCTCGAAATATGCTCTAAATGGGGTGTTGTTGTATGTAGTATCTACCATTTTTGTATGTTTCCTATCCTTTGTAAGTATTGATCTTATTACCTGGAATGCGTTGTTTTGGATTATTATGCTTTTTGCATCAATAAATGCAGTTTCAAAGAGCTTTTTACAGGAAAGTAAAGGTAAGCAGTTATATATTTATACCATCGCAAGTCCGATAGCATTGATTATCAGTAAAACTGTTTATAATGTACTATTGATGCTTGTGCTTACAGTTATTGCGCTAACTTTTCACATGATGGTGTTTGGTAGGGTTCCTCAGGATTTACCTATGTACTTTTTGGCTACGGTTTTAGGTAGCCTGAGTTTTTCAACCGTATTTACTATGATTTCTGCCATTGCGTCAAAAGCGGGTAATGGGGGGATGCTGATGGCTATCCTTGGCTTTCCGATCATAATTCCTGTATTAGTTGTGTTGATCAAGCTGACAAAAAATGCGATTGATGGACTTGATAGGAGTGTAAGCTGGGATGAAGTAGGTATATTATTGGTGATCAATGTATTGGTGATGGCGGTGTCTTTATTGTTGTTCCCATATTTGTGGAGAGATTAAATTTACACTATGAAGGAATATCTTTTTTCTTACGGCACGCTACAAAAAGATAAGGTACAGCTGGAAACATTTGGTAGGTTATTGAACGGTTCCAACGATACACTACACGGCTATAAACTTTCAACCGTTGTGATTGTCGATGAAGATGTCCTTGCTAAAAGTGAGCAGGAAATCCATCTTCTGGCGATACCTTCTGAAGTAGCTACTGATCGAATTGATGGTGTTATCTTCGAAATTACTTATGAAGAGCTGCTTGCCGCGGATGGGTATGAGACTGATGCTTATAAAAGGGTTAAATTACAATTTGCATCGGGACAGGAAGCTTGGATTTACGTTGCGTCATAATGTGCAATTTTACTAATATAGAAATCTAGTTAGATCTTCTGATTGCATTTTCTAATTCTGCCATAAAATCATCAGCATCTTTTTTTGATCGGATTAGTTGACGCAAACTATCTGGTTGGCTGACTCCGGAGCTAGTAGATTTAAAATGGGTGGTAACCAGCTTTTTGTATTCATCTAGTTTTTTTTGAATTTTTGGATCCATAAAATAAGTATAATTAAAAGAATTAGTCCCGAAAAACATTCGTCCGGTTAAGTGTAAACATGTAATATCTATAAAGATCATGTCTTGTGCGTTTATAATCAAATGGTTCCGGTTTTGGTTTTGCAATATAGTAACCTTGTGTATCCTGCTCATAGCTACCATCTCTAAATATACGAACGTACCAATCTACTCCAATTGAGTTAAATAACGGCCTTAAATATGTTTTATTTGAACGGAATATTCTATGATATAAAGCTGCTCTTAAATCATCAGAACCATCGATTCCTATCGTTAGTTCAGGATGTAATTCTAAAAAACTTAATCCTTGAAATAAAACGGTTGAGAAGACTTTATGAATATCTGCATGTTTCAATCGGATATTGTCTATAAAGCTATCATTGCCCCCGGGGGGACCAAAGCCTAGGTTGCAAACATTAGGTAAGAATGGATCGTGTTTGTGATCAATCTTAACTAGTAGCAATTGGGTGGAACCATCCATTTGTGGTGATTCAAAAGTCATGGTTGAAAAATCATGATTTAGATTTACCGGTGGGTAGGTGTTTTCGAAATCTATTTTAATAGTCATCATTTGATTTTAAAATCATAAGAATACTTAGTTATGTCGCATCTAGTTCACTTACGAGCTTGATATTCTAGCTTCTAAAATGTTTGAACAAACGTAATTAGATCAATAATAAAGCTTTCTTATTTTGTGTAATTTGATTGAAATCGCAGCTAAATTGAATTTAGTTTCTATTTAATTTTGCAGCGTGCGTTATGAATAAGGCTAAACAGAATGTTATACTGTGAGATATGGTTTGTCGAGTATTACATTCTAGAATCATTGCAACAATTTTTTATATTTATACAAGTTATTAGTTGTAAAACGTTAAAATGGGGTTCATTTTTAGTTTACTAGCCGATTTTTTAGTTCTTTTAGTCTTTGAGATCCTTTTAGAGGGCTTTGGTTATTTGGTTAGAAGGATGTACTATTTCTTTTTTTCAGGTACCTTAAAGGAAGCCAATATATCTTATCTAAAAAAGGAGAAAATTTCAGGATTTAACTTAAGTCAGAACAAACAGGCAGGTATTGTTGTACTTGTTATGATATTTGTTATAGGTATTTGTCTAAATTCTTTTTTAGATTGAGTTGGTTCGAGTTTGCCATAGTTAAAGAGTAGAAAAACTAAATAGGTTTTTGAAGATGGATATGTCTGTTGCTCCTCTATTTACTTTAATAGCAGATTAACAGTTTTTTCAAATTCCTCCTTGTATTTCAAATAGTGTTGCCCTGTAGCTGGTCCGAAGAAATTAGTTTCTACACCACTTATTTTTCCAGTTTTATCTATAAAAACTGTGGTTGGGAAAACCTTTATATCTGTTAATTGCGGTAAGGTTTTTTCTGTCTTTTTTGGATCGGATACGGTTACACCGGTGAGCAGGATGGGATACTGGACATCAAACCTGGTCTGGAATTTTTGAAGACTCTTTTTTGAACGTTCGTTATCCGTGCTTAACTCATAAGCTAAAGCAATAATTTCTATGCCTTTATGTTTGTTTTTTCTATAGTATTCACTTAAAAAGGCAGTTTCATCCATACAGTTGGGACACCATGATCCCATGATTTGTAGGATGACTACTTTGTTCCTATAGCGCTCATCTTTAATGGATACATCGTTGCCATTTAAGTCTTTAAATTGAAAATCAGGTATACCGTTGCTACCTTTTTTTACAGTAGTTAACGGAGTAGCCGATAATACTGCCTGCTCATTTCTTGTGGCTATCCAGGTCTCGGTCCCCGAGGCTCCTGATATCAAAGTACCTTTAATCGTGTCTCCTTCAACTTTGGCTTCAAACAACATGGCATGAATCCCATCAAAGGTAGAAAGGTTAAAGGAATCACCTGAAACAGTTCCGTTTAAATACCTATAATCTCCGGATGGAGTTAAAATAGAACCTGAAACTGAATTTTTGTTCTGAACAAATTGTCCAATCGCAGGTCTTTTGGTTTGATTAGCCCGGGTAAATTCTATCGTCCATTTCCCAGCTATGTTTACAGCTACTTTTTGAGATACATTTGCTGAGGGCTTAAGTTTTGTTGAAGCTGCAAAGGGCATGATGATTTCTTTATTTTCTGCTACTCTAATCCAAAATCCATTGATGCTATCTTTCGTAATAAATTTGACTTTGAAATAAGACTCAAAAACAGGCATTTTAATAATTGCTGAATCTTTGGCCATAAGTATCGGCTCTGTTTTGAGTCGTTCGGTACCGTTGACAATATAAATAGCTAACTTTTTGCTTTCTTCCTTAACTTCAAATTGAATTGGAATGTGGCGTCCATCCGTTCGTAATAATGAGGCATGCCATTTACCGGGGTTTAAAATAGGCTGCTTTTGGGCCCATAATGTTTTAACAGACAATACGAATAGAGCAATGAATATGGTCCTCTTAATCATAATTTTACATTTAAATCTGTAGATATTAAGCAAAGTTGCAAATTTTTACGGCCGATATAATATCTGCTTCTATTCTTTCTTCAGGAATTACTTTAAATCCATTTTTTAAATAAAACTGCATCGGTGAACGGTAGGGATCTCCATTTACTTTCAAATCGTTATTGTGATCTATTACCCATCCATTCAGTTTATTGTGTTTTTGTTTTAAGCTGTTTATAAGCATTTTCCCATATCCCTTGCCTTGATGTTTTGAATGCACGAGAATGGAGAACCAAAATTCTTCATCCCTTAAAAATACTACAGCCCAAGCTATTATTTCGTTAGTATCATTAACCGATAGGTGATGTTCATAGGTATTTATACCATCAAGGAGTTTGCCGAACCTGTTATTCAAATTTTTAGGATACTCCTGGTTCCAGAGGTTATTAATTTGATTAAACTGATCAGTTGTTATTTTATTTGCTATTATAATTTCAGAAAGCATCATGTAATTTTTTAAAAAAAGTTAATTAATCTACCTTTTGTAAGTGAATGACTGGGAACGATCATTTGCAATCACAAACCCAATCTGTATCCATATCAATGACTGTGACGACAGTTTGATTATCCTTACAAGGAGAAAAGATGATTCTGACTTGCTGATTATCTCTGGTTTTTCCTTCTAAAGCATATTTTTTTCGGCAGGGATTTGTAGAGGATGTATCACTTTTAATGTAATTAATATTACCATTCTTAAGAATTTCATCTACTTCTAAAGAGTCAATAGAACGACAATTCATTCTACATTTACCATGTTTAGTGAAGATAATTTTATGAGGATTTCTATTGAATGTATTCTCCTTTGTATCGAAGTTTAGTCCTTCTGTACTCTGGGTTAAGTTGCCACATCCGGTGGAGAACACTGCTATTATTAAAAGTATCGAAAAAAGAGAAGGGGATGACATCATCTGTTATTTTGTTAACTTTATTTTTTAAAGTTAACAATTCCGTTTTAAGGATAATCAGGTAAGTAGAAAGATAGTTTATGCGAAAATTAATATTGGGGCTAGCGGTAACATTAGATGGGTACATTGAAGGGCCTAAAGGTGAATATGATTGGTGCTTTACAGATCAGGACTATGGTTTGAACGATTTTTTTGCCCGTATAGATGCTATATTTATTGGTCGGAAAAGCTATGAGATCGCCCAGCAACATGCTGATAGCAATAATGGAGAAGTGGTACCCGGGATGCCGGCATTGACTGAATACGTTTTTTCGAAAACTTTAAAGTCAGTAAAGGAAGGTGCGAAACTTATTTCGGATAATAGTATTGCCGAAGCACGAAAGATTAAAGAGCAGCCCGGCAAAGATATTTGGCTTTTTGGCGGTGCTTCGCTGACCGATGCATTTATGAAAGAAGGCCTGGTGGATGAATTATGGATGTCGGTGCACCCCATACTTCTCGGGGACGGGAAACTATTGTTCAACAAGCAAGACCACCGTACTAAACTAACACTTCTGGAAAGTAAAACTTACGAAACAGGCTTGATATCGCTCCGTTATAGTATCGATAAGGACTAAATTATAAAACGAAAACTCGTAACTATGTATCCAATACTACTTCCTTTACACTCGATGTTTCGTTGGTTGGTATTGATTATTCTCCTTTTCGCTATTTTCAGGGCATATCGTGGGAAGTTTAAAAAGGCTTCCTTTTCAAATTTTGATAACACGATTAGGATTATAACTGTAAAGATTGTACAGATCCAGTTTTGTATCGGAGTTGGTTTGTATTTACTAAGTCCAATAGTGAGATATTTCCTTAATAATTTTAAAGAGGCTGTCCACCTTAGAGAGATCAGGTTTTTTGGAATGGAACATATTACCGTGATGGTAATTGCAGTAGCCGTAATTACTATCGGATCGGATAAGGTAAGTAAAATAAGCGATGATCAGCAGAAGTATAAAACTATGGCGTTATGGTTTACCATAGGATTATTGCTGATATTGACTTCGATCCCCTGGTCATTCTCGCCGTTAACCAGTCGACCTGATTTCAGATCTTTTATTCCTTAATGCCTGTTAATTAGAATTAAACGCTGGACGGCACGGTAACTTACCTCCGGGATAGTTGTAGCGGATTGATAACAATCTTTGATGAGCTGTTAGCTTAAAAAGCGGCTCAGGTTTCTTTTATAAGTGATTCCAATAGGTATTTTCTCATTGTTTAAAATGATATTTTCACGTTCAACCTGTGCTATCTTTGCTACAGCCACGATGTAAGATTTATGTACCCGTACGAAGTGGTCCTGGGGAAGTAAGCTTTCCAGTTGATTGGTGGTGATGGAGGCAAGGTAAGATTTATCTGAAGTAAAGATTTTTACATAGTTGCCATAACTCTGTGCATAGAAGATATCTTCTGTGGATAGCTCCACGATGACACTGTCTACTTTAACTGAGATGCTGCCGCCTGCAGAGGTTGGTTTTTCCACAGGATCTAAAGCCAGAAAACGTTCTATAGATTTGACGAACCTAGGGTAGTAAATTGGTTTCAATAAATAATCAATTACACCATATTCGTAACTCTCGAGCGCAAATTCGGAATAGGCGGTGGTAAGGATAGTCCTCGGAATAATTTTTAAGGTTTGCAGCAATTCCAACCCCGAGATTTCCGGCATATCAATATCCAGAAACATCAGGTCTACAGCGTTGTTCCGTAATACGTTAAGTGTTTCTATCGCATTGTAGCACTGGTGTGTAAGTTCAAGCTGCGGGTTTTGATTGATATAATTAACCAGAACATAATGTGCAGCAGGTTCATCATCTACAATAATACATTTCTTAGGCGTATTCATGAGCTCAGTTCGACTTTCAGGTTTACGTTATATTCAGAGCCATTTGCAAAACTATCTAAATGATGTTTATTGGGATAAATGATTCTCAAGCTTTCAATAGTGTTTTTCAAACCGATTTTAGTGGAAACCACCTTTTTCTTTTTCTCTGGAATCGAATTCCTGATTTGCATGTACAGTACATCTTTCTCAACTTTAATGTCAATATCCACAAAACAATGTTCAATAGAACAGGCACCGTGTTTGAATGCATTTTCAATAAAGGTGATGAGCAACATAGGTGCGATTTTATAATTCCCGTTGTCTGTTTGATAATTGTAATCAATTTTACACCGATAACCTACTCTTTCTCTTTCCAATTCCACATAGCTGGAAATGAATTCAACTTCATCATCAACAGGAATAAACTCTTTAGTGTTGTTTTCAACCTGGTAGCGTAACAACTTAGAAACCTGCATGATCAGTTCTGATGAACGTTCCGGGTATTGTAAGCTGACACCATAAAGTGTATTGAAAGTGTTGAACAGGAAATGGGGATTGAGTTGCGCCCTTAACACATTAAGTTGTGCCTGGTTGTGTAACAGCTCTTTACTGGTTTGCTTCTTCTGTTCCCGGTAATGTTCAAGGATCTGGATGGAACCTAGAATACAAAGTAGTGTTCCGGCAAGAGTCCCTAACTGAAAATGATAGGTTTTTTGATACGATGATTTATATAAGAAACAATTCTTGTAAAGCAATTCGGTGGATACCTCATATAAAAGAATAGAGAAAACAAATAACAAGATGGCCGTTAACAGTAAATAGAGGTAAGGCTTATGTTCTTTTAAAAGAATTGGTAATAAGAAAAAACGGTTGAGCTGTGCATGACTGTACAGAATAAAAAAGTAGACAGTGCCTGTAAGAAAGCTTCTCCAGCTCGTGATAAAAATCCAATCGTTCACAGTAAATAGCAGGAAAGAGAAAATCAATATGAAAATCTCCTGTAACCATTTGCTCTCTAATATACTTTTTGGACCCATCTTAATCTTAAAGAATACAAAGTAAGGATATAATCATGTAACATAATTATATAAATGACGAATTCAATTGGTCATTTATAACGTTCATTCATCATTTAAGACATCTTTATCCCCTTGTTTCAACTTAGTTTTGAGTTCAAACTAAAGAATCAGATGTTTAAAAAGTGGCCAGTTTTTCTCCTTTTATTATTTTCCCTTCACAGTTATTCACAGACCCTCACTTTAAAAGAGGCTATTGAACTGTGTGTTTCCAACTATGGTACAATCAAAGCAAAAAGCAAATATCTTGCAGCAGCAAAGGAGACGTTTAAGCAGGTAAAGGCAGATTATTTACCTAATGTAACCTTGTCTGCCCAACAGGATTATGGAACTGTAAACGGACAAAATGGACCACTATATGGTTTTGGTGGATATGGGGTGTCATCATCAGGATTGCCGTTGCCAAAGCAAAATTGGAACGCAGCCTTTGGTGCGCTGTATCTGATAAACGTAAACTGGGAAGTTTTTTCTTTTGGCAGAATAAGGGAAAGAGTTAATCTTTCTAAGGTAGAGTCGGAGCGTTATTCCAGAGATCTGGACCAGGAAATCTTTCAGCAAAAGATAAAAATTGCAGCTGCGTATTTAAACCTGCTGGTAAATCAGCGGTTAATTGTTTCACAGGAGAAAAACCTGGAACGGGCAATTGTTTTTCACAGCATCGCAGCCACAAGAGTGAAAAATGGATTGCTGGCAGGCGTAGATTCTACATTGACCTATGCCGAGGTTTCAAGAGCGGTTATTGCACTGAATCAGCTAAAAGACCGTGCTAAAGAAGAGAACAATAAGCTTGTTGCTTTAATGGGAGTGGGTATTGAAAACTTTGTACTGGACAGCAGTTTTGTAAAACGTGTTCCAAAGGCGATTTTATCTAATCCCGTTACACTGAATCCTGTGCTCCAGTACTATAAAAGCCGGGTGGATGTCGGAAAACAATCACTTAAATTGTATAAAAGGGAATATTATCCAACAGTGAACCTGATTGGTATTTATCAGACCCGGGGATCCGGTTTTAGTGCTGATTATGCAACGAATCAACATGCTTTTTCACAGAATTACCTGGACGGCATTAATCCCAGCAGGCAGAATTACTTGTTTGGCGTTGGTCTGACCTGGAATTTAACCTCCATAGCAAAAACGGGCAAGAAAGTAAATGCACAACAGTATACCGTATCGGGTTTGCAGGATGAGTATGATGTAGTTGATCAGCAACTGAAAACGCAACTGGATGCTGCAGAGGCTAAGGTCAAATTTGCGCTGGAGAATTACAATGAGGCACCTAAACAAGTACGTGCTGCCCGGCAGGCTTATCTTCAAAAAACAACTTTGTATAAAAATGGATTGACAAACCTGGTTGATGTTACGCAAGCCCTTTATGCACTGAATCGTGCAGAAATTGATAGCGATATCATCTACACCAATGTCTGGCAGTCACTGTTGATGAAGGCAGCTGCCTACGGGGATTTCGCCTTATTTATTAATGAATTTTAATGCCGTAACTCAATGAATTTAATACGTTTTGCCCTTCGTAAACCTATTTCCATCCTAGTGCTGGTTGCCGGACTATTCTTTTTCGGAATCGGTGCTATGAGGACTATAAAAGTCGATATCCTTCCAAAAATGAACCTGCCTGTGATTTACCTGGCACATCCTTTTGGTGGTTATACACCCAACCAGATGGAGTCGTACTTCGCTAAAAACTATGTAAACATTCTTCTTTTTGCCAATGGCGTAAAATCTATTGAATCGAAAAATATTCAGGGTCTCACATTGATGAAGATCAGTTATTATGAGGATACTAATATGGCGCAGGCTGCAGCAGAACTGAGTGCGTTGTCGAACCGCATGCAGGCAGCTTTTCCTCCTGGGTCGCAGCCTCCTTTTATCATTCGCTTTGATGCTTCCTCACTTCCGGTTGGACAACTGGTATTGAGTAGTAAAACCAAAAGTAACAATGAATTGCAGGATCTTGCAAACGTTTATGTGAGGGCTTCTTTTACTTCTGTACCCGGATTGCTTTCTCCACCACCTTTTGGGGGAAGTCCAAGAACGATAGAGATCAATGTTGATCCGGTAACCTTACGGACACATAATTTAACACCTGATCAGATTGTTGAGGCAATCAGGATCAATAACCAGACTGCACCTTCCGGAAACGTGAGGATAGGGGATAAAAACTATATCACACCGACTAACAATACAATTAAGCAGGTAAAAGATTTTGAAAGGATTCCCTTGTTTAAAGGTGGCGTGCAGAATCTTTACCTGGGTGACGTAGCGACTGTTAAGGACGGTGCAGACGTGACGGCTGGTTATGCTTTAGTAAATGGAAAACGTTCTGTTTATGTGAGTATTGCAAAAGCAGGAGATGCTTCTACCTGGGAAGTAGTACAACAACTAAAGAAAAAGCTCCCTGTTATACAAAGCACTTTACCTGATGATGTACAGCTTTCTTATGAGTTTGACCAATCGGTATATGTGATCAACTCTGTAAAAAGTTTGGTTACTGAAGGGGCCATAGGGGCAGTTCTTACCGGTTTAATGGTACTGTTGTTCCTTGGCGACAGACGTGCCGCCTTGATTGTGATCCTCACAATTCCTATTTCTATAATATCATCTGTATTGCTGTTGAAACTTTTCGGACAAACGATTAACCTCATGACCTTAAGTGGTCTTGCTTTAGCTATTGGTATCCTTGTCGACGAAAGCACGGTAACCATAGAAAACATACACCAGCATCTGGATATGGGTAAACCTAAAGCGCTGGCGATATGGGATGCCTGTAAGGAAATCGCATTGCCTAAACTGTTGATCCTTTTATGTATTCTGGCCGTTTTTGCACCTGCATTTGTAATGTCCGGTATACCAGGAGCACTATTTTTACCTTTGGCCCTGGCTATAGGTTGTGCGATGCTCGTTTCTTTTTTATTGTCGCAGACCTTTGTGCCAATTATGGCCAACTGGCTGATGAAAACGCATCCGAAAATAAAACATCCGGCAGGTATAACTGATGATGAAGCAGAGTTTAATGCTTCTGGACTAACGCCTGAATCTGAAAAAGATATCATTATGCAGAAGGAAATACTGGTGCGTAATGACTTGAACAACAATGGGAAAATAGGCCCTTATGATAGATTTAGGATGAAGTTTATCGCGATGATAGACCGATTGTTTAATTTTAAGAAGCCCGTTACATTGCTCTATCTATTGGGAATTTCGGCTATAGCCATAGTTCTTTTGAATGTTATCGGGCAGGATGTTTTTCCAAAGGTAAACTCAAGTCAGTTTCAAATGAGGCTAAGGGCACCAGATGGAACGAGACTGGAAAGAACAGAAGACCAGGCAAAGCTGGTGCTTCAGGATTTAGAAAAAATGGTCGGAAAAGAACATCTCGCCATTTCTTCAGTGTATATCGGTCAGCATCCGGCACAGTTTTCTGTTTCTCCGATATACCTGTTTACTGCCGGGCCTCATGAAGCCGTTTTTCAAATTGCATTGAAAGATTACCATACTGATATGGACACTTTTAAAGATGACTTAAGAAGGCGCATAAAGAAATTATTACCTGATACGAAGATTTCTTTTGAGCCGATTGAGTTAACAGACAAAGTGTTGAGCCAGGGATCGCCAACGCCTATTGAAATCAGAATTGCCGGAAAGAACAAGAAGTTGAACGAGGAGTATGCAAATAAGATCATTGCAAAGTTAAACAAGGTTGATTACTTCAGAGATGTTCAAATCGCACAACCGATTCATTATCCGTCATTAGAAATTAATATAGACAGGGTTCGTGCTGCTCAGCTAGGGGTAGATATGACCGATATCTCCAGATCACTGATTGCATCTACATCTTCATCCAGATATACGGAGAAAAATACATGGATAGATGAAAAAGCAGGTTTGTCCTATAGTGTACAGGTACAGGTTCCTTTAGAAAAGATGATGACCGAAAATGATATGGGCGCAATACCTTTACTAAAAAATAATTCTCGACCTGTGCTGAGCGATGTCGCCGAAATAGTTCCTTCTGTTACCTACGGGGAGAATGACAATATCGGAGCAATGCCATACCTTTCAGTAACAGCTAATATTGACCATACAGATCTTGGAACTGCCGCAAAACAGGTAGGTAAGAGTATTGAAGAGCTGGGGACTTTACCTAGAGGTTTGTTTATTGAACCTATTGGATTGAGTACAGTGTTATCTGAAACGATGAATAGTCTTGAATCGGGACTGCTGGTTGCTGTAGTGGTGATCTTTCTGATGCTTTCTGCGAATTTCCAGTCGTTCAAAATCTCTTTCGTCATCCTTACTACTGTGCCTGCGGTTGTATTGGGCTCGCTGATTCTCCTGTTGCTAACCAGCTCAACCCTGAATTTACAATCTTATATGGGAATCATCATGTCTGTTGGTGTATCTATTGCTAATGCAGTGTTGCTGATTACGAATGCGGAACAACTCAGGAAACATAATGGTGATGCGGTATTGTCTGCCAGGGAAGCGGTATCATTGCGGTTGCGCCCAATCATCATGACTAGTATTGCCATGATTGCCGGAATGTTACCAATGGCAATAGGACACGGTGAGGGTGGTGAGCAGGTTTCTCCATTGGGAAGAGCTGTAATTGGTGGATTGTTGTTTTCTACATTTACCGTTTTGATTGTGCTACCAATGATTTTTGCCTGGGTAATGGGTAAGTCGACCACCGAATCAGTATCTCTCGACCCGGAAGATGAAGAGAGCAAACATTATATTTCTACTTTACCACATGCATAAAATACATTACAAGAAGATGTGCCCTGCAAAGACGCCGTCTAATAATTAAAAAACAATAAATAAATAACGAGATGAAACCTATATATATCACTACAACTGTTTTAAGTACGGCTCTTTTTTTATCAAGTTGTGCCGAAAAGCCGAAAGAAAATGTAGCCGTTGAAGCAGTTCCGAAAATAGAGACTTTTGAAGTAAGAAAAGAAAAACTGTCTACAGAGCTGATGATGCCTGCGGAGTTGGTGGGGTTTCAGCAGGTTGACTTATATGCTAAAGTAGCAAGCTTTGTAAAAGAGTTAAAAGTAGACATTGGCGCCCAGGTGAAAAAAGGGCAGTTACTGGTCGTGCTTGATGCGCCTGAAACCAGTTCTCAGCTTACTGCTGCTGAATCGCGTTTGCATTCGCAGCAATCAGTATATACTGCGAGCAACAGTACTTATAATAGGTTGTTGGAAACGAGTAAGGTAGAAGGGACAATTTCCTCGAACGACCTGGAACAGGCTGAAGCTAGAAAAAATGCAGACTTTGCACAGTTGCAGGCAGCAAAAGCAAGTTATAGAGAAGTTCAGACAATGTTAGGGTATCTTCAGATCCGCGCGCCTTTTGACGGAGTGGTTGCTTCAAGGAATGTTAATTTAGGTGCATATGTTGGTCCTTCAGGAAAAGGATCAGAATTACCTTTGTTTACGATTCAGGAACAACGTAAATTAAGGTTGTCAGTATTAGTGCCGGAACAATATGCAGGGTATTTAAGTGTAGGAGATGAAATGCACTTTACTGTCAGATCTGTATTGGGGCGGACTTTCAGTGCCAAAATTGCCCGTAAATCTGGCGCCCTGGATACTAAGCTACGCTCGGAAAAGGTAGAAATGGATGTGTCCAACTCCGCCAATATATTGTTGCCAGGAATGGTAGCTGAAGTGATGTTGCTACTAAATGCTAAAGATAGTACTTACGTGGTTCCAAAATCGGCTGTTGTAACGTCGAGTGAAGGTATATTTGTTGTCGCGGTTGAAAATAATAAGACTGTAAGGACTAAAGTTCAGAAAGGAAGAGAGTTTAAAGATAAAATTGAGATTTTTGGTCCTTTTACTGCGAAAACTATGTTGGTGAAATCGGCTTCTGAAGAAATTAAGGACGGAACGGAGTTAAAATGACTTGAAAAATGACCTCCAAACCTGATTTACATCTTTATGATAAAAATATAACCGTCAGTTATTACCTTTGTCCGAATTTAAACATATACAATGTACAAGAACTGGTGGAAAATTTTAGGGGCTTTGTTGGTTATCTATTCAACCATTGCCGGCTTTTTATCTGGCGTGCCTGAACTGCCAATTTTATATGAAAGTATAAGAAACCTTTATTTCCATGTGCCAATGTGGTTTGGAATGATTGTATTATTTAGCGTATCTGTTTATCATAGTATTAAGTTCTTAAGCAACACTAACCCTGAACATGATCTTAAGGCTGTAGAAAGCATTAATGTTGGTGTGATTTATGGTGTACTGGGGATTGTAACTGGTGCGATTTGGGCCAAATTTACATGGGGACAAGCATGGAGTTTTGATGTGAAGCAGAATTTTGCTGCCATTTCGTTATTATTATACTTTGCTTACCTGGTATTGCGCAATGCAATAGATGAGGAACAGAAAAGAGCTAAAATATCTGCTATATATAACATATTTGCCTTTCCGATGATGGTGGTATTACTTTTTGTATTGCCACGTTTGTCAGATTCCCTGCATCCGGGAAATGGGGGGAATCCAGGTTTCAATGCATACGATTTGGATAGCCGTATGCGTGCCGTATTTTATCCTGCCTGTTTGGGTTGGATTATAATAGGCTATTGGATCTATACTATTTTATACAGAGTTCGTTCATTAGAAAAAAAGAATACATTATAACCATGAAGAAATTTTCAGTTACCATTTTAATGTTGGTATTATCCCTGCAATTGTTTGCACAAAATGGTGGATCTACCATTACTGATAGCATATATGCTTCTGGTAAAATATATGTTGTTGTGGCTTGCGTCGTCTTAATTTTGTTAGGTCTGCTTTTTTTTCTGTTCACTATCGAAAAAAGATTAAAAAAATTAGAAGAAAAATCTGCTGCCAAAAACTAATTTTAAATCGTTTAATGCCTGTTTTTGCCTGTAATTTGACGTGGTGTTTCACGTACACTAAGTGATTATTCATTTGTATTAATCGTTTTTTTTAGTGCAATTTTGTGCTCATAACTGAGACTTATTTCAAATTCATAAAAAACAAATAATGGCTAATACAGCAAATGAGACAAAATTCTTTGCAGATGTCTGCAAGAATTTTGACAATGCCGCACAATTCACCTCCCATCCGGAAGGTTTGTTAACTCAAATTAAAGCTTGTAACAGTGTGTATCGTTTCCAGTTCCCAATTCGCAGGGGTAATGGGTTCGAGGTGATTGATGCATGGCGTGTAGAACACTCGCAGCACATGAACCCAACAAAGGGCGGTATCCGTTATAGCGATATGGTAAATGAGGATGAGGTAATGGCACTTGCAGCGTTAATGACTTACAAGTGTGCAATTGTAAACGTACCATTTGGCGGTGCAAAAGGTGGGATTTGTATCAATCCTAAGAATTACACTATCGGTGAGTTAGAGAACATTACCCGTCGTTATACGACAGAATTAATTAAAAAGAACTTTATCGGCCCTGGTATTGATGTTCCTGCTCCTGATTACGGAACGGGTGAACGTGAAATGAGCTGGATTGCAGATACTTATATGACCATGAACCCTGGTCAGCTTGACGCGCTTGGATGCGTTACTGGTAAACCGATTGCGTTACACGGTATACGTGGACGTAAGGAAGCTACTGGTCGCGGTGTTGCTTACGCAGTGAGGGAATGTGTAAATGTTGCAGAAGACATGGCAAAAATCGGCCTTAAGGCTGGTTTAGGTGATAAACGTGTAATTGTACAAGGATTAGGTAATGTGGGATATCATGCAGCTAAATTCCTCGCGGAGTTTGGTGCAACGGTAGTTGGCCTTTGCGAATTTGAAGGTGCAATTTACAACGAAAATGGTTTAAATATTGACGAAGTATTTGCGCATCGCAAATTGACTGGTTCTATTTTAGGCTTCCCTGGAGCTACTGAATTCAAAAATTCTATGGAAGGATTGGAACAGCCATGTGACATCCTGGTTCCTGCTGCACTTGAAAATCAGATCACAGTAAACAACATCAGAAATATCAAAGCCAGAATTATTGCTGAAGGTGCTAACGGACCTTGTACGCCTGAAGCTGAAGAGGTTTTCACAGAGATGGGCGGTATCATTATTCCAGATATGTATTGTAACGCTGGTGGTGTTACGGTTTCTTATTTTGAGTGGTTGAAAAATTTATCACACGTAGCTTTTGGCCGTATGGAAAATCGTTATGCTGAAAACTCTAACAGAAACTTAATTAATACACTGGAGAGTCTTACTGGTAAAAGTATTCCTGCTGAGCATCGTATGATGATTGTTAAAGGGGCTTCTGAGCTGGAATTAGTGAATTCTGGTCTGGAAGATACCATGATCCATTCTTACCATGAAATCAGGGAGACTTTAATGAATAAGCCAGGAATTAAAACGTTGAGAACTGCAGCTTTTGTTGGTTCTATTGACAAGATAGCGGTTTCTTATATGAACCTTGGTGTTTGGCCATAAAATTTAATCATCTTATTTCGTCCGCGATGTAGTAAAAACATCGCGGATTTTTTTTGCGCATTTGTCAGAGAACTATCAATAAACTGTCATCAAAGCGTTTTGAATGGTTTCAACGGGTTTTGGGGACTTATATTTTTTATATTTGTGAAGTTTCTTTTAAAATTTATGTAGTCCATGAGAAAAAGTGCAATTATTGGTTTGATAACTATAGCATTATGTGTTGGTTTTTTAGTAAGTCTTAACGCAGATACAAATACCTATTCTACCTTTAGTGAAGCTGCAAAAGATCCAAAAGAATTTCATGTAATGGGCTATTGGGAAAAGGAAAAAGGCATGCATTATGATGCCCTGAAAGATGCTAACCGTTTTGAGTTTTTTATGAAAGACGAAAAAGGGGAAGTGAATAAAGTAGTATACGCAGGAACCAAACCTCAGGATTTTGAGCGTTCGGAAAAATTGGTATTGATAGGTAAAATGGATAAAGACACTTTTTACGCTTCTAAAATACTGATGAAATGCCCATCTAAATATAACAATGACCTTGTGGAGGTTAAGCAGGACGGTACTGTACAAAATCAGGATGGTACTGAAATAAAGCAGGATGGCAAAGTAGAAAAATACAACTAATTTTTAATGGATATACAGTTTATTGGAGAGAACCTCCTTCCCGGTAAAATCGGCCAGTTTTTTATTGTTTTGGCATTTGCCGCTTCTTTACTATCAACCATAGCTTATTTCTTCGCTACACGAAATAAAGAAATCGGGGATCAATCCTGGACACGCTTAGGCCGTATATCTTTTATCATCAACTGGGTTAGTATCCTGGGGATAGGAGCTACACTGTTTTATCTGATTTTAAATCATTATAACGAGTATTATTACGTTTATTCACACTCTTCAAAAGAACTTCCTGTATATTATATTGTTTCTGCTTTCTGGGAAGGACAGGAGGGAAGTTTCTGGTTATGGGCATTCTGGCAAGCATTGCTTGGTCTGATTCTTATCTGGAAAGCCAGATCCTGGGAAAATGGTGTAATGACTGTAGTTGCATTTTCGCAGGTTTTTTTAACCTCGATGTTGCTTGGGGTTGAGATTTTTGGCGAACGTATAGGTAGTTCCCCATTCATTCTACTTAGAGATGCGGTAAATTTAAAAGAAATGGCTCCGGTTGTTTTTGGCGATCCGGAAAACTATAAAAATTACCTTAAGTTTATCACTGATGGAAAAGGATTAAATCCACTTCTTCAGAACTACTGGATGGTGATACACCCGCCAACTTTGTTCCTTGGTTTCGCCAGTATGATTGTACCTTTCGCTTATGCAATTACAGGATTATGGGAGAAACGCTACAAAGAATGGGTAAAACCTGCAATGCCATGGGCACTTTTTGCTGTAATGATATTGGGAACAGGAATCATCATGGGGTCGTTCTGGGCATATGAAGCTTTAAACTTTGGTGGCTTCTGGGCATGGGATCCGGTAGAAAATGCATCTATTATTCCATGGTTAACCTTAATTGCAGGTGTACACGTAATGATTGCCTTTAAAAATACAGGCCATGCGTTCTTTACCGCAATTGTATTGATATTCATCAGTTTTGTGTTGGTGCTTTATGCATCTTTCTTAACCAGAAGTGGGGTGCTTGGTGAAACGTCTGTACACTCGTTTACCGATCTGGGAATGTTCTGGCATCTTATCCTTTATAATGTAGTTTTCTTAACGATTCCTACCGTACTACTGATATGCAGATGGAAAGAATTGCCAATTACGAATAAAGATGAAGAAACTTATTCCAGGGAATTCTGGATGTTTATTGGCGCATTGGTTATTACTGTGGCCTGTATACAAGTTATTTTCTCGACTTCTGTCCCAGTATTTAACCAAGCCTTCGGTACTAAGTTTGCTCCACCAATTGATGCAATAAAATATTATAACCAATGGCAGGCACCTTTCGCTATCCTGGTTACTATTATATCTGGTTTTGCACAGTTCATGAAGTACAAAAGAACAGATGCAAGAAAATTTTATAGCAGTCTTATTGCTTCAATAGTATTCTCTCTTGTAGTTACAGGTGGATTTGTTTACATCACAAATGTTTATCATAACCTGATGTATATCCTGTTAACCTTTAGTTGTGTATTCGCAATTTTATCTAATGCAAGGATATTGGGACAAGCTTTTGGTGGTAAACGTAAACTTGCCGGTGCTGCGGTTGCTCACATAGGTTTTGCGATGTTGTTGCTTGGTGCCTTAGTTGCTGCTGCTACTAACAGACCAATCTCACTTAATGTGTCAAACTTTATTCCTGTTAAGGATTTCGAGAAAGTAGAGAAACCAGGCGAGAATATCGTATTATATAAAAACGAGCCTAAAAAAATGGGACGTTATACAGTAACTTATGTGAGTGATACTACGGTTAAGCCAAACACTTTCTACAAGCTGAATTTTAAAGTTATTGATGAAAAGAGTGGTGAGATAAAAGAAGATTTTGAATTGAACCCGCATGTTCAGGTAAATGAAAAGATGGGGCTTATCGCTTCTCCGGATACGAAACATTACCTTACTTATGATATTTATACCCACATTACCAGCGCTCCGGAAAAGCAGGAAGATCATCATGCTGATCACGAAGGGCATAGTGAGGAAGAAAATTATAAAGCGCCGAGAATTGTAAATGTATCTACTGGTGATACTTTGCATACCAGCAGCGGAGTACTTACCGTTAAAGCTTTAAATAGTCAGCCTAAAGCGAAAAGTCTGGTGCTGGCTCCCGGCGATCTAGCAGTAGGTCTGCCTATTGAAGTGGATGTGAACGGTAAGATTTATAAAACTGAACCTATATTCCTGATCAAAGGAAACAATACCTTTGATTTCGCACGTAATATTGATGAACTTGGCTTAAGGTTAAGGTTTACCAAAGTGCTTCCTGATCAGCAAAAAGTAGAACTACAGGTTTATGAAAAGCCGCAACAGGCTAAAGATTGGGTAGTATTTAAATCAATTGAATTCCCATACATTAATCTTTATTGGGTTGGAACAATTGTAATGGTTATTGGATTTGTAATTTCTATATTTAGAAGACAAAAAGAAGTTAAAGCAGCTTAATAATTGTGAGTATGCCTAAAAGAACAGTTCCAGGCTTATTAATGATTGCTTTATAACCATAAAATGATAATTGTATCCCTATGAAGATTGTTTGTTTAGGTTCTGGTAATGTAGCCACCCACATGGCTAATGCTTTTAATGACAATGGTGCTGATATTGCCCAGGTATGGAGCAGAGATCTGGAAAATGCCAAAGCGTTAGCGAATGACATTGGCGCACGTGCTATTTCTGATTTAAAGGAAGTGGATGAGCATGCTGATTTGTACCTGATTGCAGTAAAGGATGACGCAGTTGCTAAAGTTTCAAAAGCTTTAAAAAATGTAAATGGTCTGGTGGTCCATACTTCCGGTGCAACTGGAATGGATGTATTGCAAGATCATAAACAGCATGGTGTGTTTTATCCATTGCAAACTTTTTCTAAGTCGCAACCGATAGATTTCATTCATGTTCCTTTATGCCTGGAGGCAAATACTGAAGAGAACATGGACCTGTTACAATTGGCAGCCATGAAACTTAGCCCTTTGATTTATGAGGTGGATAGCAAAAAACGTGAAGTATTACACCTGGCAGGTGTTTTTGCCTGTAATTTTGTGAATCACATGTATCAGTTGAGTCATCAAATCTTAAAAAAGAACGAACTTGATTTTGAGATGTTGAGACCCTTAATTATGGAAACTGCAGTAAAGGTTCAGGAAGCTTTACCTGAAGATGTGCAGACTGGTCCGGCTATAAGAAACGATAAAAAGACAATATTAAAACACGAAGAACTCTTGAAGAAAATGCCGCATTTGCAGGAGATCTATAAAAATTTAAGTAATAGCATTAAAAAAACGCATTAATAATGTAATTGCGGTTTTTGGTGCTTATTTTTGAACCGAATTATGAGTATTTTTAAATTAAAGATAAATTTCGAAGAACAAGGAAAAGAAACAGTTGAACTACCTATTGCTGGCGGAGAGTCTGTTTTAGATGTCTGCCATGATCACGGAATAGAATTGCAGCATAACTGCGGAGGCGTATGCGGATGTAGTACCTGTCATGTTTATGTGACTAAGGGAATGGATAATATCCAGGAAATATCGGATAAAGAAGAAGATTTTATTGATAGAGCCGTGCGCCCAAGGATTACATCTCGTTTAGGCTGTCAGTGTGTAGTGATTAGCGGTGATATTGAGGTAACCATACCTGATCAGTCTGAGTTTTTAGGACATTAATAATAATAGATAAATAAATTAGAACATGCAGGATAAGTTTGCCCTACCAATATATTGGAATGATCATGAGGATATTGCTCAGGAATTATATGAGAAATTTGGTGATGATTTTAATGAAGCTAAAATATACCGTATCAGGTTTACAGAATTGTTAGAATGGGTATTGTCCTTGCCTAACTTCAAAGGAACTAAGGAAGAAAGTAGCGAAGGACACCTGGAGCAGATCCAGTCGGCCTGGGTTTACGAATGGAGAGATAACCAAAAGTAAGCGATGTTTCTTGAACAGCTAAAGCATATTACTACCCTCATCTTTGATATTGATGGCGTATTGACTAACGGTGATATCATCGCGTCTGATTCGGGCGAGTTTTTACGGACTTTTAATATCAAAGATGGTTATGCATTGCAACTAGCTGTTAAAAGAGGTTATCACGTATGTATTATCTCGGGAGGTAAAGGTCAGGCCATGCAAAAACGTTTCGAAGGGCTTGGTATAAACAACATTTTTTTGGGAGTTTCTGATAAGGTAGCAGTATATAGTCGTTTATGTGAGGAATATAAGCTTAAAAAGCGCGAAGTACTTTATATGGGCGATGATATTCCTGACCTTAAGATTATGAAGCTTGTAGGACTGGCTACCTGTCCGGCAGATGCCGTCCCGGAAATTAAAGCAGTCTCTCATTATATTTCACCTTACACCGGAGGTAAAACTGCGGTAAGGGATATCATTGAAAAAGTACTTAAAGTACAAGAAAAGTGGTTTGACGAAAATCCATCTGCTGCCGATTCAGGCAAATAGACCAGTATTTCTTATTGCAACAATTATGTTACATAGGTAGGTTAAACCTATTTGTGCTTTATGGTCTCTAATGTCTGAGCTTACAATAGCTTGCGAACCATAAAATATAAACACATGAAAAAATTATTAATCATTTGCGGATTGTTATTTAGTACAATCACATTTGCAAACGCGCAAGGTGGACAAGGACAGGGAAGAGGCGGTACTCCTGAAGAGAGAGCAAAAAGACAGACTGAGCAGCTGGCCGAGAAGTTAAAATTAACAGAGGACCAAAAAGCAAAAGTAGCTGTTATCTACGCGGAACAAGGTGCAAGTATGGCTAAGCTTCGTGAAGAGGCAAAAGGGGATAGGGCAGCAATGATGGCTTCTATGGCTAAAGCCAATGAGGAAAGCAATGCTAAAATTACAGCTTTATTAAATGATGACCAGAAAAAAGCATTTGAGATCTGGAAAGAAGAACGTAAAGAAATGATGAAAAAGAGAATGGAAAGCAGAGGTCAGGGTGGAGAGGCTAAACAGTAATTAGCAAATCATTTGAAATAATAAAAGCGGCTTATGGTCGCTTTTATTATTTTTGCGCGAAGGTAAATTCCCTTTTTTTTCTTAAAAGCAATAAACTCATGTATAAACAAAAGCTTCCAATCATACTCGCCTCAAAATCTCCACGCAGACAAGAACTGTTGAAATTAATGGATCTGGATTTTAAGGTGGTATTAAAGGAGGTTGATGAAAGTTATCCGGAAGATCTTTTCCCAGCCGAAATCGCAATTTACATTGCAGAGAAAAAGGCCGCTGCTTTTAAAGACGAGGCAGTTGGAAATTTGGTAATTACTGCCGACACCATCGTTGCTTATAAGAAAGAAATACTCGGTAAGCCGGAGGATGCACACCACGCGGAAGAAATGCTAACTAAACTATCTGGTACCAATCACCAGGTGTACACTGGCGTTAGTATTGCCCATGGTGATAAAATTCATTCTTTTTATGATGTAACGGAAGTTTTTTTTAATACGCTTATAGCCGAGCAAATTGATCATTATATCCGAAATTACAATCCGCTTGATAAAGCCGGTGCTTATGGTATTCAGGATTGGATAGGCTTTATAGCGGTAGAGAAGATCATCGGTTCCTATACCAATGTAATGGGCCTGCCAACAGAGAAACTGTATAGAGCATTACTAAACTTTTAATCGGCCAATTGGTACAAAACCCCCATTTTTAAATCATAGGTAGAGAGACTGAGTTCTTTTATCCGACAGTTAGCAATAACATAATTGGTTATTATTGCTGAAATAACAATCATGTCTACCCGTAGTTTAATAAGATTGGGCATGAGGTCTCTTTCTGCATGTGTAGAAGCTAGTAATTGCTTGGCGAGCTCTTTATATTGAACTAGTGCTATAGGAGTTGATTTAATTGATTTTAAATCTATGTTTTTGTATAGCATTTGTGCGAAGGTTTCGAAAGCCCCGGCAGAACCAATTAAATGTTCTGGCTGATATACAGCACAAGCCTCTTTTAACCCCTGAAGTTCGATATCCAGATGATTGACAATTGCCGATTGATCATGATGGCTAATAGGATCTGACTTAAAGTAAGCCTGCATTAATCGTGCTGCACCAATATTGTAGCTTTTTTTCCAAAGTATAGCACTGTCATTACAGATGATGAACTCTGTACTGCCACCGCCAATGTCCATAATTAGTGAAATGCCATTTATTGTTCCGGTAGCTCTAACTCCACTATAAATGTAAGTTGCTTCTTCATCTCCTGAGGCTACATCTATAGTAATCCCAGCTTCTGTTTGTGCTGCTTTTACAAAGTCTGCACCATTGTCGGCACTACGTATGGCCGATGTTGCAATTGCTTTAACAATTCCTGCATTATGCTTTTCGATTTCCTGTCTGAAGTTTTTAAGTGTATTTATTCCTCTTTCAAAAGCTTCAGGAACAATTATATTTTCATTGATCCGCCCTTGTCCCAATCTAACTGGTTCATTGGTCTTAAATAGAATGCTTACGGAACGATCAGATACTTCGGCTATAATAAGGTGAAAGGTGTTGGTGCCAAGATCAATAACAGCGACGGTCATATGAGGTGATTAAAATGAATGTTTAAGGATGTGATAAAGCTAAATAAAAGATGCAAAAAAAAAGCCGCTTGAAGCGGCTTTAAGGTATTTAATTAATTAATTAATTAATCAAAATATTCTTTCATCTTTTCAAAGAAGCTCTTGTCGTTCTTACCAGGTTGAGGTTTGAAGTTTGGAGATTCTCTGAGTCTTTCCAGTATTCCTCTTTCTTCTGCACTTAAGGCTTTAGGCGTCCATATGTTTACATGGATGATCTCATCGCCACGGTGATAAGAATTGATTTCAGGAATACCTTTACCTTTTAAACGTAATAGTTTACCGCTCTGTGTACCTGGCTCGATCTTGATTTTCGCTTTACCATCAATGGTAGGTACTTCAGCACTATAGCCCAGGGCCGCATCTATAATAGAAACATGTAGGTCATAAACTACATTGTTACCTTCGCGTTTAAGTGTTTCGTGTGGAATTTCTTCAATTAAAATGATCAGGTCACCCGGAATACCGCCGTTTGGTGCTGCATTTCCTTTACCGCTCATGCTCAATTGCATGCCATCACTTACACCAGCAGGAATGTTTATAGTAATGGTTTCTTCACCTCTTACTACACCTTCACCATGACATGAACCACATTTAGCAGTGATTTGAGAACCACTTCCATTACAGGTCGGGCAGGTAGAGGTAGTTTGCATTTGTCCCAATATGGTATTGGTGACCCTGCGTACAGCACCGCTGCCGCCACAGGTTTTACAAGTACTTACCGATGACCGGTCTTTTGCACCACTGCCGTCACAGGTTTTGCAGACAATCTGCTTATTTACTTTTATCTTTTTCTCGGTACCGTTAGCAATTTCTTCGAGTGTAAGTTTTACCTTGATGCGTAGATTGGTACCTTTTGATACTCTTCTGCCACCACGTGATTGCTGTCCACCGCCAAAGAAACTTTCAAAAGGACTGCCGCCACCGCCAGAACCAAAGATATCACCAAACTGGCTAAATATATCTTCCATGTTCATACCGCCGCCGCCATAGCCACCGCCTCCTGAAGCACCGCCAACGCCAGCATGACCATAGTGGTCATAACGTTGTTTTTTTTCAGGATTGCTTAGCACCTCATAAGCCTCAGCTGCTTCTTTAAATTTATCTTCAGCTGATTTATCATCCGGGTTTTTATCCGGGTGATACTTAATGGCTAGTTTACGATAAGCCTTTTTAATTTCGTCAGCAGATGTACTTCTGGATACACCAAGCACATCATAATAATCTCTTTTGCTCATAAAATATTAACTACCTACTACTACTTTGGCAAAGCGTATAACTTTGTCGTTTAAAGTATATCCTTTTTCCAGTTCGTCTACTACTTTTCCCTTTAAATCGTCAGTTGGCGCAGGTATTTTAGTAATTGCCTCATGATTGTCTGTATCAAAAACAGTATTGATACTCTCTATTTCTTTAAGACCTTTCTGGCCAAGTGTATTTTTTAATTTTGTATGTACAAGGATAAGCCCCTCACGGATAGAATTAATATCCGTTGCATTTTCCATCGCTTTATTAGCTCTGTCGAAATCATCCAGTACAGGTAATAAAGAAACAATTACATCTTTTCCTGCAGTTTGCAACAATTCAACACGCTCTTTTTGTGTGCGACGTTTGTAGTTGTCAAATTCAGCAAACAACCTTATATATTTATCATTTAAAGCTGCGTTCTCTTGTTGTAATTTCTCTTCTGCAGACAATTCCGGTGTAGCTTCGGCAGTCTCTTCGTTCTTTTCAGCAGCTTCAGTATTCGCTTCTTTTGTATCATCTATCAATTGATCTTCAGCAATATTTTCTGCTGCAGGGTCTTGATTTTGCATAGTCGTATCTTGATTATTGTGTTTTTTCTTCTTGCTAAACATAGTATAGTAGAATTTTTGATTATGAACTCAAAAGGTTTGCCAATAGGGATTATCCGTCATGCTGTCAGTTTTAAATAAAAAACAAGTAACAGAATGGCCGATTAGTAAAAATTTGTCAGTGAATTATATTATACAATCTGTGCATCTTCATGTACAACACCACTTTCACATTTAATAATTCTTGAAGGGAATGTTCTAATAATGTGATAATCATGGGTGGCCATTAATACAGCTGTTCCGCCCTGACTGATTTGTTTTAACAACATTACAATTTCTTCAGAAGTATCAGGATCCAGGTTACCAGTAGGTTCATCAGCAAGTATAATTTCCGGATTGTTTAATAGTGCGCGTGCAATAACTACACGCTGTTGCTCACCACCAGACAATTCATGAGGCATTTTCTTAATTTTTGAACGTAGTCCGACTTTTTCCAGTACATCTTTAATGCGCTCACTGATCAGGCTTTTGTCTGTCCAACCAGTAGCTTTAAGGACAAACTCCAGGTTTTTCTCTACTGTTCTATCTGTAAGTAACTGGAAATCCTGAAATACGATACCTAGCTTTCTGCGTAAAAAGGGAACTTCTTTACTACTTAGTTTTTTTAAGTCGAAACCAGCTATCTGTCCATCTCCATTACCAATATGAAGGTCACCATAAATAATTTTAAGCAAACTACTCTTTCCGGAGCCTGTCTGGCCGATTAAAAAAACGAATTCACCTTTGTCGATATTTAAGTTTACGTTCGACAAAACCAGATGTTTTTGCTGAAATACATCTACATTTTTTAAATTTATAACTGTGCTTCCTGTCATGGTTTAGATATCTAATTTAGCAATTTGTCCAAAAGGCAAATCATTTACAAAATTCATAATGTATGGTAGTTTATCACCCAAGCCTAATTTTTCCAATGATTTATCGGGTCTGTCTACTCTGAAATAAGCAAGTAGGGTGAATTTATCATCTCTTAACTGTACATAATCCGGAATTTTGGCTATGCCTTTTACTTTTATAACATACATCGTTCAAAAATAGTATTTCAAAATGAGAAATAAGGCATGAGACCTATTTATCTGATGAGGGTTAATGATCCGGTGAGTGGCTTTAATCCGGTTTCCAGATTTATCATATAATAATATACACCTACGGGAACATCTTCATTTCCGCGTTTTCCGTCCCAGGCGGTCTTATCACCTTTACCTTCAAACATCAATTGTCCATATCGGTTCATTATTTTTACAGTTGGGTTTGCGTAAGTATCTATGGCGATAACATTCCATATATCGTTAATGCCATCATCATTCGGACTAAAGCTGTTAGGTACGACCAGTTTATCGTACACTTTAACAAATACCTGATCGGAAGCAGGAGCGCAGTCGGTGGAGGACGTGACATTTAAAATATAGTTCATACTAAATGGAGGATTAGCTATTGGGTTTAGCTTAGTGGGATCATCGAGGAAATCTGATGGTGTCCATAATACATCTCCTGGGTTTTCACCGGATACTGAGCCTTTTAGCCTGATACTGTTACCTTTTATGATTTTTAGATCGGGGCCGGCATTAGCCTGTAAAGGAGTCAATACATGTACGGTAACATCCATTGAAGTTCTACATGAACCATTAGAAACATAAACGGTATAAGTGGTGGTTTTCTCGGGAGTCGCAACAGGACTTGGAATGTCAGTTGCAGATAAACTTGCGTCCGGGAGCCAACTGTAGGTCGTACCAATATCAGTGTCTGCTCTGGCATTTAATGTCACTGATGAACCCTTGCAGATAGGAGTAACGGCATCGATTGTGATTACAGGCCTAGGAACAATAAAAACTTCTATTTCTTTATTAACCACGCATCCTGCTTCATTGGTTACAGTAACATAATAAGTGCCTGCCATTTCCACCGTAGCCTTAGGAATAACTGGTGATTGGCTTGTTGAACTAAATCCATTTGGTCCTGTCCATTGATAGTTGCTTGCATCGCTAACAGTTAATTGGATTGGTTCGCCTATACATACTGGTTTTGTTGGACCATTGATTGTAGGAGTAGGTAACGGCTGTACATTGAGTTCAAATGGCGGCGAGATTACCCTGCAGTTTGGTGAGTTGATATTGCCATTTTCTGCAACTAAAAGTCTGTATTTGTAACTGCCAACTGCTGCACCTTCAAATTTTTTAGTGTATTGGGAGCTTGTTTCCTCTAACATATCTTGCCAAAGTCCATTGGGCCCCATAACTTGCCAGAGGTATTGAGGATTTGTATAAACACCAGGTGTTACCTCCGCTGATAAAACAAAATTTTTATAATCCCCTATACATAGATTTTTATCGGCAGTTACTACGCCATTAACTGAAGGAGTGATTATCGGGCCACAGGGACTGAACGTGATGTCATCTACTGCAATATCGTTGCCACCGCCGCCTTCCCCGTTATTACGGATACTAATTTTAATTTCATTTACATCTGAAGGGGTAGTAAATAAGAAGCCAGGATGTAACCAGTCCGTAGCAGAACCCTCAGGAATTTTCCCAGTATTGTATGGGGCAGCCAGTAGTACTCCTTGAACAGTTGATATGGTAAAAGTTAGATCTGGTTTATTACCTGTATGGGTCATTAGGTTGATTACCCAGGCCGCAAATTCATATGTGGTATTAGCACAGAGGCCCGAAATGGTAGCTTCGTAGAATACACTGGGTGCATTCGATGCATTTACAATCATCATATATCCATCAGGATCGTTTGTTGTATGATTGCCAATCTGATGCCAGCTTTCGGGATGCATTCCTACTGTACTTTTCGCAATGGTATACCATCCATCAGAAGGAGTTCCTGTTGATTGGAAATTAAAAGAGGTTTCAGAGATTGGCGGCCCATGTTGACGGATACCATTTCCAAAATCTATCTTTTTAATTGGATCACCTAAGGAACCCTTACATAATATAGTCTGAGCCTTCCCTGTATTACAAAAGAGAATAGTAATAAATAATATGAGCTTGTAACTTAGGTTATTGAATTGCAAAACGAACTATATTAGCCACTCAATATACTCTTAATTATAAGCTATTCAAAAATTCTATCGTATTTACATTATCTGCGTAATCCCATAGTTTAGGACTTTGGCTTTTCCCAAACCCTAATACAGGGGTCTTTAGTTTTAAAGGAGCTTTACTTATCACACATTGAATGTCTTCAGCTTTATCTTTTAACAGTTTTTCTACCTGTTCTAAATTTGTATAGGTTTCATAATATAATACTGCTAGCGGAGAAGATAGACTTTCGCCCTCTGTTAACAATAAAAAGCCATTATCGTAATGGTGTTTCAGGTTTACCAGGTAAATAGATTTATTGTAATCGTAATTGTTATTGTATTTGAAATGATTGATGATATCTTTAAAACCTTCTAATGGTTCAAAGAAATTCTTAATGTCATAATCTTCCGGGATATATAGTTTAGACACATTTCTGCAACCTAATCCAAAATAATCAAATATATCATGACCTAGTTGAGCAAGCTCTTCTTTGCTCTCGTCTCCTGTAATCACAGCAACGCTGTTTCTGTTTTTTCTGATAATATTAGGACCTTTACCAAAGTAAAAATCAAAATATCTTGATGTATTGTTACTCCCTGTGGCAATTACGGCATCAAAATCCTTGAGTCTTTCTACATATATAATACGATCTGAAAGTAATGGCTCTATTTTAACCAGTTCCGCCAGTAGGGCAGGAACCAATTTATCGTCGGATGACGAGAGTTTGATCAATGCTATATTTCCAGTGGCAAGAACTGCAATTACATCGTGAAAACCTACCATAGGGATGTTTCCAGCTAATATTAACCCAACTTTTTTTTGTTCTTCAGTTATTTTAATGTTTGCAAACCAAGTTTCCAAATCTTGCTGGTTCAGCATTTTATGAAGAGAATTTAATGCTCTTTTCACTTCTTCTTCAGTAAACCAAGCATTGTTATTTGATGCAGAGGAAATCAGGTTTTTGAACTCCTCGCTGGGTTCAATCATGAAGTCGCTAAGTTTTTTTAATGCAATAATTAGTTTTTCGTTATTAAGGATTGGCATAATTCCAATGATTTTAAAGTTTATGTGTTATATTTGCTGATGCAAAGGTAATCTTAGCAATAGATTTAGACGAAGACATGGCTATTAAAATAACAGACGAGTGCATTAACTGCGGAGCATGTGAGCCTGAATGCCCAAATAATGCAATTTATGATGCAGGCACGGCCTGGAGATTTTCTGATGGTACCAGTTTAAATGGTATTATCGATTTTGGAGGTAAAGAGATAGATTCAGAAGCTGCTCAGGATGCAGGTTCAGATGAAGTTTATTATATCGTATCCGATAAATGTACGGAATGCAAAGGCTTTCATGATGAGCCTCAATGTGCAGCGGTATGCCCTGTAGATTGTTGTGTTGATGATGAAGATGTTCGTGAAACCGAAGAAGAATTATTAGCTAAAAAAGCCTGGTTACATCAGGAAAATTAAGCTTAATAGGTATAATTTATAAAGCCAGTTCTATATAGAACTGGCTTTTTTTCGTTGTTTCTGAACTGTTATCTAGTATTTATTGCGTCGATAGCCCCGGCAGTGTCTCATCAACACCCCGCTAATGCCCCACGAAGGCCCCTGTAACAGGGTCTTTAAGTTAAACCCGATTTAAGATTTTTCTTCGTATTTATTGGGGACAATTAAGACCGGGCATGCTGATTTTCGGGCGACATGTTCGGCTACACTTCCCATTAGAAAATGATAAATCCCTGTACGGCCGTAAGTACCTATTACAATCAGGTCAGATCCCCATTCGTCAGATTGTTTAATAATCCCATGAGCAGCACTGTCAATTACACTTAAATAAGTAGTTGGAATGCCATGGCTGTATTTGCCCTCAATCTCTTTTAATAGTATATGACTGTTTTCCTCACTATTGTCATAAGCCTCTAAAAAAACAGGAGCTAGCGTCAAATCAGGGTTGATATTAGCCGGAATAGGCTCTATTATATTTACAAGTGCAACCTCTGCGCCAAAGGTTTTTGCCACTTCGTAACCTGTTTTTGCTGCCTTCTCCGAGCAGGTACTATTGTCTACAGCAATTAAAATCTTTTTGAGGTTCATGAGCTTGATTTAAAGGTTTAATATATGTGATCTGCGGTATTTCATTACTATTTAAAGTAAATGATACTCATAAAAATAACAAATTAACCTTATAAAAGTTTAATTTTATACCATTGATTTTATCGTTATGGAACAACATTATGGGATTTGCAGAGTTGCTGTATCGCCATTAAGGGCAGATCAGTCGGATAAGGCAGAGATTATCTCTCAGCTGTTATTTGGTGATCATGTGGAAATCATAAGAAAAACAGAAAAATGGTGGCAGGTACGCAATGCGTATGATGGTTATGAGGGCTGGATGGATTATAAACAGCTTGCAGATCTTAGCGCAGAGCAGTTTGCCAAGTGTAACGAAAACCACTTTCTCGCACCTGCACAGGTTGTAAATGGAATTACTGCTGCCGATGGTAGTAAGTATTATTTACCGGCAGGATGTAATGTTCCTCTATATGCAAATGGGCATTGTTACCTGGGGGATGAAAGGTTCGACGTTTCATTTACTCCACAACAGCCTGATGCGCTAGTTTCCATGGACAAGGTTGTTGCGACAGCTATTTTTTTTCGAAATGCGCCTTACCTATGGGGGGGGCGAACATTATTTGGAATTGATTGTTCTGGATTTTCCCAAATTGTATTTAAGCTAAATGGGATTAAAATCAATCGTGATGCATCGCAACAGGCGGAACAGGGTACTACTGTCGATTTTTTGCCTGAAGTGAAAGCTGGAGATCTGGCATTTTTTGACAACGATGCAGGACATATTACCCATGTAGGAATTATGCTGAATGCCAATGAAATTATACATGCTTCGGGAAAAGTAAGAATAGATCCTATGGATAACCAGGGGATTTATAACGCTGAACTAGGTCGGTATACCCATAAACTACGGATTATTAAACGGTTTGGATAATAATTATATTAGTTTTATGGAATGGTTACGGTATCAACTCCCATACCATTACTTGTCTGTCATCACCAGTCGAAATCAGGTATTTGCCATCATAACTCCATATCAGCTTGTTTATAGAATGAGAGTGACCAGGTGTGTTTTTTTCCAGGCTCAGTATTTTGTAAAGTTTAAAATTCCTGCTGTCCCACAGTTTAATGCTTTTATCCTGACTGCAGGTGGCAAAATAAGGTAGTGTGGGATGGAAGACGATGGCGTATACACTAAACATATGGGCTGGAACAGTTTCCAGTAAGTTGTAATCAGGTAAGTTCCATATTTTTAATTGCGCATCCCTGCTGCCTGAAATCAGGTAAGTATCATCAGGTGAGTATTGCAAAGCGGTAACAGCAAACTGATGTCCTGCCAGTTCTTTGATCAGTGCATAGTCTTCCGAGTTGTAAATTCTAATGATCCCATCTTTACAACCCAGGGCTACTTCCTTTTCATTTTTATTTAAAGCAATTGTCCGGACCGTGTTTTGTATAACTGGAAAGTTGTATAATAACGAAAAATCGTTTAATGACCATACGGCTACCGTGCCATCTTCTCCGGTACTGATGATTTCATTTTTATAAGCAATAGTTTTGACATCAAAGACACCCTTTTGGTGATGGCTTAATGTGGCTTTTACTTTCTGCTCCAAAAGGTCAAATACCTGGATCAATCCACTTCTTTGCGCTATAAAAAGCAAGTCTTTATAAATGTGTAAAGCATAAACGGAGCTTTGTACGGGTAGGATGATCTTTGCAAAAGACATCGTTTCGAGTGACCACTCTACGACTCCCTTATCATTACCGGCACTAAAAAATGCACCCATTTTGTTTGAATTTGCTAAGGCATAAATTGGGTTCTGGTGTCCACTAAGGGTATGTAGGTGTGTGATCATAAGAGAATGTGTATTGCTTTACACAAAGATGCTGATTAATTTAATGTCTGCCTGTACCGTATTTTGTAAAATTATTTTAAAATAAAATTGGATAATATAAATACTTCAATACATTTGTAGTGTATTATATAACTAGTACACTAAAACTCTTGATTATGATTGAAGTAACTAATTTGACATTTGGCTACAGTAAAAAATCATTGTTGTTTAAGAACCTGAATTTAAAATTGGAGGCGGGCCATATCTATGGTTTATTAGGGAAGAATGGAGCAGGGAAATCAACACTGTTAAAAAATCTGGCCGGACTTGTTTATCCCATCGAGGGGAGCTGTAAGGTAAAAGGTTATGAAGCTGGCGATCGCTTACCTTCTTTTTTACAGGAACTGTTTTTTATCCCCGAAGAATTGTTCCTGCCTGATGTAACGGCCAGGCAGTTTATGAAAAGTACAGCGCATTTTTATCCTAAATTTAATGAAGGAGCATTTTTTAAAATGCTTGGTGAATTCAATGTTTCCGCAGATAGTTTACTAAAAGACTTGTCATTTGGGCAGCAAAAGAAGGCCATGATTGCTTTTGGTCTGGCTACCAATACCGCAACTATTATTTTAGATGAACCTACCAATGGATTGGACATTCCATCCAAAGTTCAGTTTCGCAAAATTCTGGCATCGGCCTTAACTGATGAAAGGTGTATCATTGTATCTACCCATCAGGTGAGGGATCTGGATAGTTTGATTGATACTTTAATTGTACTTCAGGACCAGGACATAGTGTTAAACAATGGGCTTGATGTAATCTCCGACCGCTTGCAGTTTACCAGCGCTTCACAGGTTAACGCAGCTCAGGTATTGTATACCGGAGATTCGGGCTTAGGTGTGAATACTATAAGTGTAAATACTGATGGTGAATCTGGTAAAGTAGATATGGAACTACTTTTTAATGCTATCACCTCTGGTAATCAATCTATCATCGATATTCTTAAATAAAATAGTTATGAACAATATTTTTAATATGCAGCGTTTTTTGTGGCTGTTTAGTAAACATACCAAAGAGAACTATAAATCCTATTTAATGTATACAGGTTTATTTGTAGCTATTTTGTCTGTTGCCTTGGGTTGGGTCGCTTATTTTGGCGGATTGAGGAATAATGAGATGCAGGAAGTTTTTTTTGCTTTTTCTCTAACCTTTTCAGGAGCCTTGTTCGCTAGTTTAACATTCTCTAATCTGGGCGACAAAAGTAATGCAATATCTGTTCTTACATTACCTGTCTCAACATTTGAACGTTTTTTAGTGGCCTGGATATATTCTTTTGTTATTTTTCAAATTGTTTTTGTGGTTTCCTTTTATGCGGTTGACATAACTGTACTTAATATTAGCAACCGCTACTCAACAGTCCCAACCAAATTGTTAGATATCACTTCTGAAGAAACAAAGCTTTATATCGTGTTTTTGTTTTTCTGGTTTCTACATTCAGTAGCCTTTCTAGGTTCAATATTTTTTAAGAAACAGCACTTTACCGGAACTGCGTTAGTCTTTTTTTTAGCGCTGATTATCTTAATCGTCATTAATCAAGGATTGGTTGCTTTAATTATAGGTGATCAGGTTTCTGTAAAGTTGCCATTCTCGCATCTTTTTGTTCAAGAAGGCAACTCAAGCTATTACATAGATACTCATACTTCTATGCCTTTCGTTTTAACGCTGATGCTTTCGGTTAGTGCAGTATGTTTGTGGACAGCTGCGTATTTTAAATTGAAAGAAAAACAAGTTTAATATGGAGTTTAGAGAGAATGAAGCTATATATCTGCAAATAGCAGATTATGCAGGTGAAAATATATTACTTGGTAAATGGAGTTTAAATGAAAAGATATCTTCAGTTCGTGATCTTGCCGTTGAACTTCAGGTAAATCCAAACACCGTAATGCGTGCATACGAGTTTTTACAAGGAAAAGGTGTGATTATGAATAAACGCGGGATTGGGTTTTTCGTAGAAAATGGTGCAAAGGAAAAAATAAAGAGCTATAGAAAAGAACGTTTTTTAGGGCAAGAGCTGCCTGGATTTTTTAGAAATCTCTCTTTGTTAGACATCAGCATGGACGAAATTAAAAAACGTTTTGAAGCATTTACATTAGCTAACCCTCAATCTGATCAATCATGAAAACAAGTAGTATATTAATCCTGGGTGCTGTATTGGTGATACTAGGATCTTTAATCACATATAATTTTAAACTTAAAGGGATGTATGATACTAAATCTTATAGAAATCCCTACAATGGAATGGTATTTACACCATTATCGGGTATCGAAAAGCTTAATGTTCAATCTGCAAATGCGATGAATATAAGAGTGTTACAGGGTGATAAAGAAGGGGTTTGGGTTGGTGAGAAGTTTAAAAAAGATGTAAAGCTAGACGCTTCAGGGGACGTATTGAACATTGATTTTCTTAATGTTGCAATAGAAAATCAAAGACGAAGTCTGGGGCCTCTGGTTGTTGTAATCACAAAGAAAATGAACAGTATCATGACTGCACATACTGAAATGAAACCAGAATATGACCATCCCTGGGGACAATTGGTCGTAGAGGATTATAAACTTGATAAACTTGATTTGCAGGTTTCTTCAGATTTAACGGTAAACCTGGATAACATTCGGATTAATACCTTAAATGCTACTGTAGGAGATCAGTATCCGGGAAGGGCAATACTTAAGGTTTCTTATAATACTAGCGTCAATACCGCGAATTTCAACGTAGGAACAAATGGCTCACTGAATTTGGATGGGGCTAAGATCATTAAGACGGTAAGCAACGTTATTGATAGTTCAAATGTGGCTGTTAATCTTAAAGACCGTCAGTTGCTGGTGAAATAACTATTAATCAAAACGAGCCTATCATAATTTATGATAGGCTCGTTTTGATTAATAGAATTAATAATTTACCACGATTACTGTGGTTACTTCTTGTGTCTGCCTTCCAGGTTCAAACCTATATCGGCAAGTGTTTTCCCTTTTTCTCTTAACAGGACAAGCAAGTGGAAAATCAGGTCAGAGCTTTCGTTTACAAAATCAGCGTCAGTTTCGTTTAGTGCGGCAATTACAGTTTCTACACCTTCTTCACCAACTTTCTGTGCTATTTTATTTAGTCCTTTTTCCCGTAGTTTATTTACATACGATTCCTCTGAAGGGTTTGCGTAACGGCTTTTAATGATCTGTTCCAGTTCAAAAATAAAGTTCTGGTTATAGTTTGTTTTAAAGCAGCTGCGGGAACCTGTATGGCAAGTTGGGCCGACGGGACTCGCTTTAATCAATATGGTATCCTTATCGCAATCAATGTGTGTTTCTTTCACAAAAAGGAAGTTTCCACTTTCCTCGCCTTTCGTCCATAAGCGGTTCTTGCTGCGCGAAAAGAAGGTCACTTTACCCTCTGCCTGTGTTTTTTTCCAGGCCTCCTGGTTCATATAACCCAGCATTAAAACCTCCAGGGTTTGTTCATCCTGTATAATTACAGGTACTAAACCCTGTGTTTTTTCGAAATCTATTTCCATTCTGATTTTTTAATCTTGTAAATGACCCCGGGCATATCGCCGCAAGGCTCATCTGTGTCATATTTCATCCCTAGCTTTTTGAATACATTTATCGAAGCCGTATTCTCCAGCATGGCCGTGCCAATTATTTCTCCTAAATTTAACGTGTTAAAGCCGTAATCTAAACATACACGTGCCGCTTCGGTTGCATAACCTTTACCCCAATGTTGTTTTAGCAGGCGATAACCAATATCTACCTGGTCTATTTCTTCCAGATATTTTAAACCACACCAACCAATGTATTCACCACTGGCTTTATCAAACAGGCTCAGGCGACCCATTTTATATTTCTCATACTGATCATAGTTTCTGAGCAGGTTGAGTGCGTCATCAACACTATGAAACATCACATCGCCCGTGTACTGGATTACTTCGGGGTTGCTGTTTAGCAGAAACAAGTTCTCCGCATCAGCAATGATCATTTCCCTTAACAACAGTCTCTCAGATGATAATGCTATTCCCATAATTTATATCCTTACTGGTATATTGTGTTTTTTTAATTCGTCTTTTAAAACCGGAATAGGAATTTCACCAAAGTGGAAAACCGATGCCGCTAATGCTGCATCTACGCCTGTTTGTAGAAATACCTCCGTAAAATGTTCCATTTTCCCAGCTCCTCCTGAAGCAATAACCGGGATATTAATCGAACGGGCAACTTTATCGAGCAAAGTACAATCAAATCCGTTTTTCGTGCCATCATGATCCATAGAGGTGAGGAGAATTTCTCCGGCACCAAGGTCTGTAGCTCTCAATATCCAGTCTTCAGTTTCCAGTTCAGTGATTAATCTACCTCCGTTTAAGTGCACCATATTGCAACCGTCTACAAGTTTGGTGTCTACAGCAAGCACAACAAACTGCACACCGAAAGCCTTGGCTAAATCTTCAATCAGTTGAGGATTTCTAACCGCTGCGGAATTGATGCTGATTTTGTCGGCACCTGAGTTTAAAAGTGCTTCTGCATCGGATACAGAGGTGATACCGCCGCCAATAGTAAAAGGAATGTTCAATTGTCGTGCAACAGACTTTACCATTTCAATGGTTGTACCACGACGTTCATGCGTAGCAGTGATGTCCAGGAAAACCAGTTCATCGGCACCTTGCTGTGCATATTGCCAGGCCAGTTCAACCGGATCGCCAGCATCTTTCAGGTCAACAAAGTTTACGCCTTTAACAGTACGCCCATCTTTCACATCCAGGCAAGGGATAATACGTTTACTCAGCATCTGTTAAAGAGAGGTCATTTGCTTTAAATTCCAGTCTTTAATCTCTTCGATGGTAATTCTGTTTTCATAAATAGCTTTACCAACTACTACAGAGCGGATGTCAAGTGTAGCCAGCTCTTCAATATCAGCCATTGAACTTACGCCGCCAGAAGCGATCAGTTTGATGAATGGTGAATGGTCAAGTAGCTTTCTGTATAAATCCATTGCCGCGCCACCAAGTTTACCATCTTTATTGATGTCGGTACACAAGAAGCGGAAAAAGCCCAGTTGCAGGCATTTATCAACGTAATCCATCAGCTTTATAGGTGAACTCTCCATCCATCCCGAATATTTGATCACTTCATCCAAAACATCAATAGCAATTACAATACGGTTTGCATAATCGTATTTTTTGCCGACTTCAGTACTTAGTTCTTGTAGGAAATCAGGATTGGTAATGGCTTGTGTACCTACTATTACGCGATGAATTCCGGCATCCAATAGATCAGTAACCTGTTTGATGGTACGGATACCGCCTCCATACTGAACCCGCATATCGGTTTTTTTAATCACCTCGAATAGGGCTGCCTGGTTGCTAAAATCTCCTTTAGCACCATTTAAATCAATGATATGTATAAACTCTGTGCCATTAGACCGATAGGTCTCTATCATTTCAGCGATGGAAACATCGTATACTGTTTTCTGGTTATAATCACCTTCTGTAAGGCGAACAACCTTTCCATCTAAAATATCAATTGCAGGAATAATGTACATTTTACTGTTTTAAGTTTGAAAAATTCTTTAATAAATGCTCTCCGGCGATACCAGATTTCTCTGGGTGGAACTGAACGCCGTAGAAATTATCTTTTTGTACGGCTGCAGAAAATGGCATTCCATAGTTTGCAGTCGCAATGTCAAAAGTAGCGTTATATTCAATAAAGTACGAATGCACAAAATAAAACTGTGTGCCACTCTTAACACCTTTAAATAACAAATTGTTTTGATGTTCAATGTTATTCCATCCCATGTGTGGGATTTTAATCCCTTGATCCTTATTGAATAACCTCGTTTGTACAGGTACAATGCCCATTAATGTGGCATCTCCTTCTTCAGAATGCTCGGTTAGTAGCTGCATCCCAACACAGATACCCAATACGGGTTTCTTTAATGCTTTGATTGGTGCTACCAATCCGGTTTGCTCCAGTTTGCTCATGGCTGCTCCAGCATGCCCCACGCCAGGAATAATGATGTGGGTATATTGATCCAGATCAGCCTCTGTATTGACCATACCAAAGGGAATGTGCAATCTTTCCAGCGCTGATGTCAGCGAAAAGATGTTGCCAGCTCCGTAATTTACTATTCCAATCATTACAATATCCCTTTTGTACTCGGTAAGACTAACTTATCGGGGTCGCGTTTAATCGCTACCTTAATTGCTTTTGCAAAAGCTTTAAATATAGCTTCAATTTTATGATGTTCGTTATCGCCCTCAGCTTTAATATTCAGGTTGCATTTGGCGGCATCGCTAAACGATTTAAAGAAGTGATAGAACATCTCTGTAGGCATATCTCCAACTTTTTCACGTTTAAATTCAGCATCCCAAACTATCCATGCGCGACCACCAAAGTCAATAGCTGCCTGAGCAAGGCAATCGTCCATAGGCAGACAGAAACCGTAACGTTCAAGGCCTAGTTTGTTGCCAATAGCTTTCGCAAAGGCTTCTCCTAGTGCAATTCCAGTATCTTCAATGGTGTGATGCTCATCAATATGAAGGTCGCCAACTGTTTTTATTTTTAGATCAATACTACCATGACGGGCAATCTGATCCAGCATGTGATCAAAAAAGTTTAATCCGGTATGGATATCTGCTTTTCCTGTGCCATCAAGATCAATGTTGATGCTGATTTTGGTTTCATTGGTATTGCGTTCGTGTGCTATAACACGACTTCCGGCTCTTAAAAAAGTATAAATATCTACCCAGTCCTGAGTTTGTAAAGCGATGATATTGCCAAGTGTATCTACTTTCTCCAATACTTCGTTGGCACCTAAAAGATCATTGTTGCGTAACCAAATGGCTTTTGCACCTAAGTTTTTTGCTAGTATCACGTCGTTAATGCGGTCGCCGATCACAAAAGAGTTCTTCAGGTCGTACCCTTCTCCTAAAAAATGCTGTAATAAACCTGTATTTGGTTTACGGGTAGGAGCATTTTCATGAGCAAATGTTTTATCAATAATCACCTCAGTAAATGTCACGCCTTCACTGGCGAAGGTTTTCAAAATAAAGTTATGTACCGGCCAAAAGTTCTCTTCCGGATGTGAATTTGTGCCCAGACCATCCTGATTGGTGACCATTACCAGGTCGTAATCCAGTTCCTTCGCTATTTTTGCAAGATAAAACAGTGATTTAGGATAAAATTCAAGTTTGGCAAAAGAATCTACCTGTTCATCGTCAGGTTCAGTAATCAGAGTCCCATCTCTGTCTATAAATAATACTTTCTTCATTGTTAAGGTTCGGTTTGTCGATTAAAGTGTTTGAAAGCGTTTAAGCGTTTCTAAGAGCATTTTGTTTTCTTCCGGGGTTCCTATCGTAATTCGTAGACATCCTTCGCACAGCGCGACTTTAGAGCGGTCTCTGACGATGATACCTTCGTCTACCAATGAGTTGTATGTATTCAACGCGTTTTCAACCTCAATTAGTATAAAATTCGCATCCGATGGATACACCTTTTTCACCATAGCTAGTGCCGCAAGTTCTTCGCTCAGGCTTTCTCTTTCTGTAACGGTAGTTCTGATCCATCCGTTCACCTGCTCAATGTTCTGCAGTGCGTTTAAAGCAATGTCTTGTGTGGCCTGGTTGATATTGTACGGAGGCTTTACTTTGTTCAGTATATCGATAACCGGACGTGCTGCAAAAGCCATTCCTAAACGAAGTGCTGCAAGGCCCCATGCCTTCGAAAAAGTTTGTAAAATAACCAGGTTCGGGTACTCCGTTAGTTCTTTGATAAAGGTACGTTGTTTTGCGTAATTGATGTAAGCTTCATCGATCACAACAAGGCCATTAAAGTTGGCCAAAACGGTTTCAATATCGGTACGTATAATTGAATTCCCGGTAGGGTTATTTGGAGAGCAGATGAAGATCAGTTTTGTGTTTTCATCAATAGCTTCCGCAATGCCATCCAGGTCTAATTGAAAGCTCGGAAGCAGGTTCACTTTACGTACTTCAACGTTGTTGATTCCTGCCGATACTTCATACATTCCGTAGGTTGGCGGAAGGATAATTACGTTGTCTTTTCCCGGTTCGCAGAAGGCGCGAAACAGGAGGTCAATTGCCTCGTCGCTGCCGTTGCCAAGGAACGTGTTTTCGATGGGTACGCCTTTGATTTTTCCGATGGCATCCTTCAGGTCCAGTTGCAGCGGATCCGGATAACGGTTGTAATTTTTTACAGCGGTATCAGTCGCCGTAAGTGGCGATCCGTAACCGTTTTCGTTGGCATCCAGAAATACACTGGCCTGCCCTTTATATTCGTCCCTGGCGGTAGAGTAGGGGCGAAGGTTTTTAATGTTTTCTCTTTGTAATTTATTAATATCCATTTTCAGTGTCTATTTTAATATTGATCGTCATATCGGCGTATGCCTTTGTCCTGGATTAGAAAGGAAAACCTTGCAGATACAGGGTACTGAAAGTAATTCAGGAGGACAATCGTCTTAGTTGTTTCATTATAATGATTTTAAACGTATGCTTACTGCGTTTTTATGTGCGCCCAAACCTTCAGCGTTAGCAAGGATTTCAACGGTGTTTCCAATGTTTCTTAGTCCTCTTGGCGTGATGTGTTGAAAGGTGATCTTCTTCACAAAAGAATCCAGAGATACACCCGAATAAGCTTTAGCAAAACCGCTGGTAGGGAGCGTATGGTTTGTTCCGGAGGCATAGTCTCCAGCACTCTCAGGGGTCAGATTACCAAGGAATACGGAGCCTGCATTGCTGATTAAAGGGATCAGCTGTTCGAAACGTTCTGCGGAAAGAATTAAGTGTTCAGGTGCGTAAATATTACTGAATTCCATACCCTGTTCCAGGCTGTTTACAAGCACTGCATAGGAGTTTTCGATGGCCTGTGTTGCGATGTCCTGTCTGGGTAAAGCCTTTAATTGCGCTTCGATCTGAAACAAAGTATCATCTATTGTTTTTCTTGAGGTGGTGACTAAAATAGTCTGACTATCAATTCCATGTTCTGCTTGTGCAAGTAGGTCGGAAGCGATGTATGACGGATTGGCAGTCTCATCAGCAAGTACTAAAACCTCTGATGGACCAGCGGGCATGTCGATTGCAGTGCCTGCAGCCGATTGTACCAATTGCTTTGCCTGGGTTACGTAACGGTTCCCTGGTCCAAAGATCTTGTAAACCTTCGGTACGCTTTCAGTACCATAAGCCATCGCTGCAACAGCCTGCGCACCGCCAACCAGGTAAATCCTTTCAATGCCTAACAATACGGCCACATAGGCCAGGAAACAATTGGTTTTGCCGTCTTTTTGTGGGGGAGAGCACACCACAATCTCCTTACAGCCCGCCAATACAGCTGGTATGCCCAACATTAAAAACGTACTTGGTAATACAGCCGTTCCTCCTGGAATATAAAGACCTACGCGATCAATTGCCCTTGTTTCACGCCAGCAGGTAACGCCAGGCATGGTTTCTACCTTATCCTCTCTGTGCAGTTGCGAAGCATGGAAAGCTTTGATGTTCCGGTAAGCGGTATCAATCGCTGTTTTAGCCTCAACAGGGATGGTCTCCGCTATGCTTTTGATTTCTGCTTTTTCGATGAAAAGTTGTTGAAGCTGGATCTTGTCGAAAGCCAATGCATAATCAAATAATGCTGCATCACCTTCTGCTTTTACCCGGTCGACTATGCTTTTTACCCTTTCACCGATGGTAGCGTCGTCTTCTAACTGTCGTAAACAGATTGATTCAATCTCTTGTTTAGTTAAGTTGTTATAACTATAGATTTTCAACGTTTTATGTTTTTGGTTTAACTATTGGTTAATGGTGTTTTTTGTCTTTTAAGTCGGTTTTTACCTGGAAAACCTCGCAAATCTGATCTTTTTATCACTCTTTGCTTTGTAGAAATCCCGACCATGAAGCAGCTGCAAAGCAAAATCAATTCAGGATGACGGGGAGCTAAAGTACCGCGTTAAAATTCCAATATTAAGCGATGATTTTTTCAATTGGCATTACCACGATACCTTCAGCACCGGCGGCTTTCAGGCTATTGATTTTCTCCCAGAAATCGTGTTCTGCAATTACAGAATGTACGGCAACCCAGTCTTCATCAAACAGTGGAACGACAGTCGGACTCTTTACACCGGGCAATAAATCCACTACTTTTTTGAGGTTGATTTTTGCCACGTTTAGTACGACATATTTGGTCTCTTTTGCACGGAGTACAGAGCGTATACGTTGTAACAATTCCTGAACTTCGGGTAGCAAATCTGAGCCTTCTTTTCCGATCAATACGGCTTCAGATTTCATCACTTCAGAGAAAGGTTTCAGGCCATTACTTTTTAAAGTTCCACCGGTCGAAACGATGTCACAAATCGCATCACTTAGTCCAAGTCCGGGACCAATTTCAACCGATCCGGAAATCGTCCGAACTTCAGCATTTACGTGATTTTCTTTCAGGTATTTTTCAAGGATTACCGGGTAAGAAGTAGCGATAGCTTTGCCACTTAATTGAGCAATTTCTGTAATCTGACTTTCGTTAGGAATAGCGATTTTTAAGGTGCATTTACCGAAGCCTAGTTTTTGTAAATACGTAACTTCAGCACCGGATTCAACAATTACATTTTCGCCAACTATACCCAGGTCTGCAATTCCATCCTGTACATATTCCGGGATGTCATCATCTCTAAGAAAAAGGATTTCTAAAGGAAAGTTTGTAACTGTTGATATTAATGAACTTTTGTAGTTTTCGAAAGATAAACCACAATTTTTAAGGATCTCTACTGATTTTTCGTTTAGCCTACCCGATTTCTGGATAGCAATTTTTAGTGTTTTCACTTAGTGCTTTTAGAATTATTGATTGAACAAGAAAATATTTCGGAAACAAGTTTTGAAGTACAAAACATTACATATACATCGCCAGTTGGCGATGGTGCAAATGTAAATGATGGTTCAAAAGGTGTTTCATATATTATCTTAAGTTCCTTATCAACAATGACTAGCATTATGAGGAGCTGCAAATATATGGATTGAAATTACAAATCCAAATAATTTATACAATTTTAGTAGATAATTTGGGTAAATACCACTGGCTATTTTATTAGCCAGTGGTAATGAGCGTTTAAATGATTGATTTATTACTTGGGGTAATCCTGATTTTGTTCCAGTTTTTTGTTTCTGTCCAGCTCAGCTTGTGAAAATGGCAACACATTGTTTTTCTCGCCGAATTTTAGTTGTACGCCACCTGGATTTTTTACGAGTGCAAGTTTGCTTTCCATTAAATTCCGACGTTTTAGGTCATAATAACGATGTCCCTCTAATGCCAGTTCTATTCTTCTTTCATGAAGGATAAACTCTCTTAGTTCGTCTTTGGTATCATATACGGTTTGATCTACCGGAGGTAGATTAACACCCGTTCTTTGCCTGATTTCGTTCAAAGCTGCATAGATGGTCCCGTCAGGTCCCGTTGCCTCATTCTTTGCTTCCGCATACATTAATAGCACATCCGCATAACGAATGTGGATGATATTCTGATCGGTAAGCGGTGTCTTACTCCTGTCAAATGGGAGTTTAGTTAAATCGATATATTTTTTCTGTGAATAGGTCGTCAAAAGTGGATCAGATTCATTAAATGTTGATCCATCAGGGTTGATATATTTTTCTGTAGGTACTTTGATTGTGAATTTTAAACGAGGGTCCCGGTTGTTATAAGGGTTTGCCGGATCATAGCCAGAACCAACTTCATTAATCATTTTTCCATTGGCCATTTCATAGTCATCAACTAAATTCTGATAGGGGGCAATAGAACCATACCAACCTATTTCTACCAAAACACCTTCGCCACCCTGTGGGTTGTTTGGCGCAAGATATTTGGTAGAGAATATAATTTCCGGATTGCCTTGCTGGGTTGCGGTCAGGAATAAGTTTGCATAGCCACCCTGGTAAATTTTAAATCCGCCAGCACTTGTCATAACCAGATTTGCTGTACTCGCAGCTAATGGCCAATTCTGTTGAAAAAGATAAACTCTGGCTTTTAAAGCCAGTGCGCTAGCCTTAACCGCATGCCCAGTGTAAGCTACATCCTGTAAATTAGCAATTGCAAAATCCAATTCGCTGTGTACAAAAGCCAAAACATCCTCTTTTGAGCTCTTTGCTATTTTTGCGTCGTCAACTGTCGGTGGGGCAGTTTTATACAAGATAACTCCTCCGTAAGCCTGCACCAGGTCAAAGTAAAACATCGCCCTTATAAATCTCACTTCAGCTTTGTAACTTGTTTTTACGGCATCGCTAATAGGGGCTTTGTCCACGTTGTCTAAAAAGAAATTACATCCCCCAATACCGGCGTAAGGAGCATTGTAAAAGTCTCCCGGAATATTGGTCGGGTTTACGACACCTAATGTTAAATTGCTATTGAAACCATAAAACGTATGTCTGTCTAACGCATTGTCAGAGTAAGTATCCAGCCATGGTTTTCTATTACCATAAAAGCCACTTTGTAATCGTCTGTATACGCCGGCTAAAGCCATTTGTACGTCTGCATCGCTTTTCCAGAATTCCTGACTGGCAATTTTGTCTGTAGGATTTTTATCGAGAAAGTCCTTTTTACATGAAATTAGCATGCTAATTATTGTTACAATAATTAGGTATATGCTGGTTTGTTTTGCTCTCATTTTATAAAATTTTTTATTGAATACAATACATGTGATCATTATTTTTTACCTGGCTGATTAATATTTAATTTTTAAACCAGCTGTATAAATCCTTAATTGAGGAAACTGTGCAAATCTGCCAGATCCAGCTCTTTCAGGATCATTACCTTCATATTTGGTCCATGTAATTAAATTATCACCCGATACATATACTGTTATTCCTTTTGCCATAATTTTCTTGGTGATCGCTTCAGGAACTGTGTAAGAAAGGTACAGGTTCTTCAGTCTTAGATAAGAAGCATCCTGAAGAAAATAGGTCGACGTGTATCCTGCTACTCCTGAATAACCGGTAAGGTAAACAGCAGGGACTGTATTGCTTGGATTGGTTGGCGACCATGCATTTAAAAACCTTGTTGGAGGAGCAGAACCCTGCATAAATGGCTCGTATCCCCATTGGGCTACCTGTACTTTTTGACCTTCTACGGCCTGGAAAAAAGCAGTAAGATTAAACCCTTTCCAACCCCCATTTACACTGAAAGAGTAGGTGTAATTTGGGAAACGACTGATGCGTATCCTGTCTTCAGGACCTACGGTACCATTTCCACTTACGTCCCTGATTTTTAGATCCCCGGGCTTAAGTGCTCCCGAGTTTGGCTGTTTTGGGGAATTGTCTATTTCCTGCTGACTTTGGAAAATGCCTATCCAGTCGTACAGAAAAAAGTTATCATAAGGTTGGCCAACTTCAAAAGTCCCTACAGTTTCTGCTAAAACTTTCGTCACTTTGTTTCTGTATCTGTTAAATATGAAATTGGCTCCATAATTAAACTCCCCGATTTGGTTCTGGTGTCTTAACTCTATCTCTATTCCTTTGTTCACCATGGCGCCAGCGTTAACGATAGGTGCGGTTAGACCCACACTCGCTGGTAGATCTGTACGTCTCGCCAATATGTTAGTGGTGTTTTTATAATACCAGTCAACGGTTGCTCCAAATAATCCTTTGAACAAGTCAACATCTAAACCGACATCAGTAATGGCTGTTTTTTCCCATTTCAAATTCTTTTGGGTTAATCTGGTTAGTTGTACTCCAGAGCTTAAAGTGCTTGAAGAAAATGGATAAGTGGTATTGTCAAGTATATCCTGATATGGATAATAAATTGGAGTAGTTCCATCTCGCATCTCTTGATTACCAAGTACCCCATAAGAGACTCTTAGTTTTAAATTGTCAATCCAGGATATTTTATTTTTTATGAAACTTTCTTCCGAGAGTCGCCAAGCTGCAGATCCACCACCAAATGTTCCCCATCTGTACCTTGGATCTACCCGTGATGTGCCATCATAACGAAAATTACCTTCCAAAAAATATTTGCCTTTGTAATCGTAGTTGACTCTTCCAAAAAGAGACTGTAAAGTCAGTTCATTAGAATTACCAAATAGTGACTGGTCTTTTGGTGAACTTCCATCCAGCTCCATGATGGTATTGTTAGGGAAATCAAATCGGTTAGCACCCAGGTTTGTATTTCTGTTTTCCTGTTGTTCATACCCCGCCAACACATTGATGTTATGGTTGTCTGCTATTGTTTTTTGATAGTTAAATGTGCTGTAAAATACTTTGGTAATATTTCTGGCTGAACTTTGTCTGAGACCGAAAAAGGAAGGGTTGCCATTACTAACCTGTTGATAATTTCCCGTTGCATTAGGCTGGAAAGCAAATGAAGGATTAGCAAATTGACGTTGCTTATACTCCTGGTTGAAAAAAGTAAAAGCAGCTTTTGAATACCATTTTAAACCCTTTGCAAGATCAACATCCACATAAGCCTGAGCATTTACATTGTAGTTTTTAGTAAATTGCCCACCGGTACTATACACCTCCTCCACGGTTCTGTTTGTTCCTCCACTTGAAACGTAATCTCTGCTGGTTATTCTGCCGCTACCATCGGGTAAATATGGTGCAAACGTTGGTGCAGATGCATAAGCCAATAACAATAGATCATCGTTAACTAGCCAAGGCGCTTTAAAATCTTCATAAGAAAAATTAACGTTAGTGCCGACTACTATTCTCTTATGTGCCTGGGTAGAATAATCCAGGAGACCATTATATCTTTTGTAAAGATATCCTTTAGTTATACTTTTCTGGTCAAGATAATTGAAGGAAACGTTGTACTTGTTTTTTTCATTGCCACCTAAAAAGCTAAGGTTGTGGTTTTGTATAGGGCCTTTACCTAAAACATGTTTGAGCCAGTTGAAATTTGGGTATTGATCACTATTAGGATTGTTTTTGTAAGCATCAATTTGTGCCTGGGTGTATTGGGCTGGCTGTCCGCTTCTTGCTCTGGCCTGGTTGTACATCTCCATGTAAGTAACCGAATTGGTGATCAGTTCGGGGTATTTTGTAGCTTCGCTGGTGCTCCAGTTACCACTGTATTCTATATCGTTGCTGCCTACTTTACCCTTTTTTGTGGTTACTAAAATTACACCATTGGCAGCTCTTGATCCATATATGGATGCTGAAGCGGCATCTTTAAGTACGGTTACGTTTTCGATGTCCTGAGGCGAAAGATTGGAAATGGTCCCTACTATTCCATCAACGAGGATAAGTGGAGCAGGAGAGGCACCGGTTGAGCCAAAGCCCCGTATTCTTAAAGTACCCCCATTGTCTCTTCCCGGTTCTCCGGTCGATTGTACTACATCTAGTCCCGCAATACGCCCCTGCAATAAGTTTTGTACGCTGGGAACAGGACGCTCTGTTATGGTTTTTCCAGATACCGTTGCTACAGAACCGGAAAGGTTAACTTTCTTTTGCGTGCCGTAACCCACTGAAACTTCCACGGTTTCCAGGTCGTTTAGCATTAACGATAAACTGATAACCATGTTCCCGGAGGTCACTTTCACCTGTTTCGTACTATATCCTAAAAATGAAATTATAAGTTCGGCATTTTCACTAACCCCTTTTAAAGAAAACGTACCATTTTCATTGGTAATAGTCGTTGTTGAGCTTCCTTTTACTTTTACTGTTGCACCGATTAAAGGATTACCGTTCTCATCAAGAACTGTTCCCCTGATATCTATAGCTGCGGCCATATCAGCATTGATTGATATAATGGGCCGTTCACGGAGGACAATGGTTTTGTCTTTAATGATATAATTTAAAGGTTGATTTTTCAGGATCACTTTAAACACTGTTTCCAGGGTAGCATTCTGAAAATCGACATTAATGGGCGTGATGTTATCCAGTTTTTTCTCTGACCAGATAATATCATATCCAGTTTGTCTGTTAATCTCGTCAAAGAGTTGTGATAACGAGACGTTTTTCTTTGCATAGGTAAAGCGTTGGGCGAAGCCTGCAGCAGAAACTTGCAACATACCTGCGATTAAAACAATAACGGTTAACTTCATTGTCAGCAGAATTTTAAGCATGCAGCCATAAGGCATACAAAAATCTTTAGCATATTTTTTATACATTTGGTTCTTTGGTTAATAGCGAAAAGCGTTAGCTGTCCAAGGCTTATGAACACTTTTCTAATTAGCAGGAAATAGTTGATTTCAATTGTTTTCGGTTTGCCAGAACAAATCAGGGGCGTGCGTTCGCCTCTGATTAATTCCTAAAACCATACACCTCCAATTGCTAAGGATAGGGTCTGTTTTTATTCATACGTTTCGTTTTATTTGGTTAATTAATTGGTTATTTTCTATTCTTAATAATTATCGTCCTCCCCTTAAGTTCAAATGAAGCTTCATCTGTAAGTTCCAGCATTTCTAAAACCTTGGATACATTTACATATTTTGTCATAACTCCTCCGAATTTAATATCCTTAAGTGCGGGAGACAGGAACTCTACATCAACATCATACCACCTTGAAACTTTTCGCATAATGCTCTCGAGCGTTTCAGACTTAAATCTGAAATAGCCGTTTTTCCAGGCAATTATATTTTCAATATCAACCGGGATTATTTTTATCTCTCCTTTTTCATTTACGGCTTGATGTTCAGGCGTTAATCGTATTCCGTTTACGTCTACACTTCCTTCAACAAGTGTAGTTCTTGTTCCAACTTCATCCTCATATCCGTTAACATTAAAGCGGGTTCCATAGACCGTTATCAGTTGTCCATCTGAAACCACTTTGAAGGGTTTAATTTTATCTTTAGTTACTTCGAAATAAGCCTCGCCGGTAACGATGACCCTGCGCTCTTTAGAGGGTGCAAAACTAACAGGGAATTTAATTGAAGATGCTGAATTTAACCAGACATGCGATCCATCGGGTAAAATCAACTGGTATTGCTCGCCTTTGGCCGTTGTTAATGTGTTGAATTCTAATTTTTCTGATCTCTCATCAGCTATTTGTTTGTAAACAGATTTATCTTTTGAATTGAGTAAGATCTGCTTACCGTTTGCAAGGGTTAATGTTGCCTGACGGTTACCAGGAGCAATATCATTTTTAAGCACATTCGCAGTTGGTATGACAGCAGGTTGATCAGATTTGAAATACCACAATCCTGCAGCGATAGAAAAGATAATGAATATAGCAGCGGCAATTCCTCTCCATAAGGTTATTGTTTTAGTCGAGGTGGCATCAAGTTCGCTGTTTATCCTATTTAGAATGATCTGCCTGTGTACTTCCACTTCCTCCGCGTACAGGCTGGAGATTTCTATAGGTTTATCTGTGGTTTGACTAAACCAAAGATCAAACTCATCTTTTTCCTGTTTGGTAAGATTACCGTTAAGATATTTATGAGCGAGTTCCTGAAGTCTGATCTTATCCAATGTTTTTGCCATCTTTTGAACTGGTGTATATTAACAAGTATCACAACTCAGCCAAATGACACAAAAGAAATAAAAAAATAAGATGATTTTTGTGCCTTAAAGCAGAAAGCCTGTAAGGAAAGTGTTCAGGCCGGCACGAAGAACTTTTTTGGTTCTCACCAGGCTGGCATTAACGGCCTTTTCCGACATCCCCATCTCTTTAGCGATGTCTCTATGGCTCATGCCATCTTCCTTATTCATGCGATAGATGAGGGCACTTCGTTCAGGAAGTTTACTTATCATTTCCTGAAGTGTAGTCTGAAGTTCTTCAAAGTCAAGATACTGTTGTGTAGAATCATCAAGCACGTCATAGTCGAGCATATTACTTTCCTCGGCTAACCGCTTAGTCCTTTCTCTACTTAAAAATCTCAGTACCCGGTACTTTATAGAAACAATTAAGTAGTTTTTGAATTCTGAACTGATTTCTAGCTCGGCCTTTCTTTTCCATAATGAGACAAAGACATCCTGAACAATATCTTCCGCTACTCCGATGTCACTGGTTTTTTGAATTGCAAAATACAGTACCTGTTCCCAATACCGGTTGTACAGTTCTGTAAAAGCTTGCCTGTCACCGTTATGAATAAAGGTCGTCAATTCCGAATCCGTAAAACAAGAATAGGTTTTCATAGTTGTTCAGTACACATATAAATATATCATAAATATTACAATTCCAAGTTCGTTTTTTATTTTTTTATAGTAATTGTAAACTAATTGCAGTATTACTGTAAAACAATCCCAGTTTATGACAGTTGACGGTTTGTATGTTGGGGAGGTGGAAGTTGGCACTTAATTTGATTAAATGCATTAATAATCTGAAATAACGTTATTTTTGCAGCCAATATTACCATTTTGAAAAGACTCCTATTTTTACTAATTCCTTTTTGTTTAACACTTCATGCCTGTAACTGGTTCAAAGAAACACCAGAAGTTGGAATAGTGCTGGCAGAACATTTTGACAATAAGCTTTATAAAAAGTTTGATACAGCCGAATATAATCTGATTTTTAAAAAGCACTTCGATTCGCTAAAAGGCAATTTTTCGAATCCAAATACACTTGAAGCTTATTACTTACAGCACAATAACGAACCGAAATTGGTTACCAAGTATTTTGTTAATGGTGCTTTAGATACGCTTAGGGACTATATCGGCAGGAGCGAGGAACATGGCTTTAACCCTAAGGTATTCCATTATAAGAAGCTTAAAATGTTGCTTGATGAGCTGGCAGCTAATAAATTCAGTTCTATTTCAGAAGTCTATCCCGTGGTGGCCGATCTGGAGCTTAACGCCGCTGAGAGTTTAATTAAGTACAATAATTTCGTTTATTATGGCAGTTTAAATCCACGTAAACTGCTTTCAAGATATTATGTGCCGGTAAAAAGGCCTGATAGTGCAAGTATGACTGCAGTGCTGGCGACAGCAGATCTTAAAAAATTGTTGCAAGATATTCAGCCATCTTCAGCAAATTATCGTGAATTGCAAGTTGCTATGTTAAAACAGGAGCAGAAAGGTAATGGAGATAATCAGGCGTTAAGAACCATAAAAGTGAATATGGAAAGATTGAGGTGGAAATTACCCGATCTTGGAGAGGAGTATGTGGAAGTAAATATTCCTGATTTTTCGTTAACCTGGTTTAGCAATCAGGATACATTAAGTCATATGAAGGTTTGTGTAGGTGCGGCAAAGGAAGAAGGATATACCGAAAAATTAAAGACATACCTCAAATCGGGTAGTCTTGATGATAAACCTAAAAATCATGAAACGCCTATTTTATACAGTAAATTGAACTCTATACAGGTAAACCCAATATGGAATATTCCGGTTAGCATTGCCAGAAGTGAGATTTACTGGCAGGCAGTTAGAGATCCGTATTATCTTTCCAACAACAATATTAAAGTATATTACAAAGGTAAGCAGGTAATGGATCCTGATACCATACAGTGGAGTAAATATCCTCGTGAGAAACTTCCTTTTCAGTTTAAACAAGGTTCGGGCGAAGGCAATGCGCTTGGTAAGTTTAAGTTTATATTCGACAATGGATCAAGTATATATTTGCATGATACCAATAATAAAAGTGGTTTCGCACGTGCAAACAGAGCGATGAGTCATGGTTGTGTGCGGGTAGAAAAACCTTTGGAATTTGCCGAAATGATGGTTAAAGACAAATATCAATACGATAACCTGAGAATGGAAGTGAATTTGCCACCTATTGATACCACCAAAATGGAGGTTTACAGGAAAAAGCTAGCAAAAAAGGCAGATACATTAAATATATTTAAATTAAAACCGAAGTGGTTTGGTACGAAAAAGCCGGTGCCACTGATTATCAATTATATTACCGCATGGCCACAAAATGGCGTTATTCAATACAGACCTGATGTTTATGGTTTGGATGAAACTTTGTATACAGCTATGAAGAAATTCATGTAAAAGTGTTAACTTTGGTTTTTAATGAATTTCCTATATCCAGGTTTTCTTTTTGCACTGCTGGCAATAGCGATTCCTATTGTAATACACCTATTCAATTTTAGGAAATTTAAGAAAGTTTACTTCAGTAATGTGCAGTTTCTCGCTGCTGTTGAAGAGCAAAGCTCAACCAGAGAAAAATTAAAACACTTACTGGTTTTGCTGAGCCGGATATTAGCAATTGTTTTTCTTGTCTTTGCTTTTGCGAGACCTTTTATTCCTTCATCAAATCAGAATAACCATCAGGCAATTGGAAACCTTGTCACGCTGTATATTGATAATTCGTACAGTATGGAAAGTCTGAACAAAGAAGGTAGTCTGCTGGAGGAAGCTAAGCGCAAAGCAAAAGAAATTGCAGGAGCCTACGCATTGACCGATCAATTCAAGTTAGTAACTAATGATTTTGAAGGTAAACACCAACAAGCAGTTAGTAAAGAAGAATTTATTAGCTTGTTGGACGGGATTAAAATCTCGCCCGCCGCAAGGTCACTCCAACAAATCATCAACAGGATCGAAATTGACCCTTCGGCCAATAGAAATGATGTGGCTTATCTGTTGTCCGATTTTCAACAGACATTTGTAAGTAAGCAGCAACTGCAAACCAATGCTGATATCAATTATTCGTTGATAAAACTCAATGCGAATAGTCTGCCAAATATATCCGTAGATAGTGTTTGGAGCCTTTCACCAGTTCATTTACCCAATCAGTCAGAGCAATTTGTTGTTCAGCTACATAATTACGGGGAAGAGGATGCCAACGATGTTCCTTTACAGTTAATGATTAACAAACAGCAAAAGGCAATAGGAAATGTGAATGTTGCTGCCGGTAAAACGTTAAAAGATACTTTGTCCTTTAGTGGACTGGGCAGCGGTTGGCAAAAAGGAACAATTGTTATTAAAGATTTTCCACTGACTTTTGATGATCAACTGAATTTTAGTTTTAAGGTAGCACAGGATTTGAAAGTGCTCAGCATTAGCGGCAACAGTTCTGACAGATATATCTCTTCACTTTTCGCTACCGATCCTTACTTTAAGCTTACTGAAATGCCTGAGTCGAATATCAGGTATTCTGCTTTTGCAGATTATAGTTTGATTGTGCTAAACGGATTAAAAGAGCCTTCATCAGGATTAGCGCAGCAATTAAAATTGTATGTGGATAACGGAGGTTCTGTAGTAGTTTTTCCTGATCTTGATGCAAACGCTTCTGTTTATACACCGTTTTTAACAGGTTTAACTTTACCGGCGGTACAAGAGTTGAATGCAGGCGCGGCTATTGCGAGCACAATCGATCTTAAAAATTCAATATTTAAAGATGTTTTTGAGCATGTTCCCCAAAATATTGATCTGCCTGTTGTTAACAGGTATTTCAGTTATGTAGAACGAAGTTCAACTAATAAAGAGAATATTTTAAAACTACCGCTTAACAGGTTTCTTTTTGCCAGGTACAATGTTGGTGCAGGAAAAGTTTATTTATCTGCCAGTTCATTGAATGATAAAGATGGTAATATAGCGAGGCATCCGGTTTTTGTGCCATTGATGTTTAAAATAGCTTTTGCGGGTAATAAAGAGCAACCACTTTATTATACCACGGGTAAAGACAACTTATTGGAAAGCGCGAGAATAACCCTTTCGGGTAATCAATCTTTAAAACTCGTATCAGAAGGGTTTGAAGTTATTCCAGAAATCAGACAGGTGCCAGGTAAAACTTTATTGTATGTGGCCGACCAGGTAAAGAAATCTGGTTTTTATGAGCTGAAAAAAGGAGAAGATCTTTTATCCGTAGCCGCATTTAATGATGACCGTACCGAGTCGGATATGCACTATGCAGATGAAAATGAAATTAAAGCCCTATTTGGCAAACAAAATATTGCGTTTTACAATTCTGAGAAAGACGCCTTATCTATGAATGTGGAGTTAAAAAATAACAGCAGCGAGTTATGGAAACTTTGCCTAATTTTGGCTGTTGTTTTTTTTGCCATTGAAATAGCATTGATCAGATTTTTTAATCCTACAAAAAATATACAGACAACATGAATCTTCTCATCACAGGCGTAACGATTGCCGATCCCAACAGTAAATTTAACAAGCAGAAATGTGATGTACGGGTAGAGCAGGGTAAGATAACGGACATTGACAGTAAACTAAGTCTTTTAAAAGGTGAGACTGCATTTGATGCTGCGGGGTTGATACTCTCTCCTGGATTTTTTGATTTGAACTGTTCGATCGGAGATCCTGGTTTTGAAACAAAGGAGGACGTTTATACTGCTACAGCAGCAGCGGCGGCCGGAGGTTTTACAGGCCTGGCAGTTTTACCACACACAAAACCTGTTGTTCACTCTAAAGGTGAGGTAGCTTATATCATTAACAAAGCAAAAGGTAATTTGGTAGATGTAATGCCTGTTGGCGCAATAAGCCAGGATCTGGAAGGTAAAGAACTTGCCGAACTGTACGATATGCAGCAAGCCGGAGCAGTAGCATTTTCGGATGGCACAAAACCGATTACAGATGATGGCTTCATGAGCCGTGCGCTTCAATATGCAAAAGGTCTTAAAGGTTTATTGATGGTATATCCTGAAAATAAATCTATTGCCGGAAAGTCTCAGATTAACGAAAGTAAAAATAGTGTACTGCTTGGAATGAAAGGTCTGCCAGCTTTAGCTGAGGAAATGCACATCAGCAGGGATATATTTTTGGCAACATATCATGATGCGCCAATTCACATCAGCAATATATCTACAGCAGGAGCGGTAGCGCTTATTAAAAAGGCGAAGAAGGATGGAATTAAGATTACCTGCGACGTGGCAGCCCATCAACTTGTGTTTACAGAGGAGCTTTTAAGCGATTTTGATAGTAATTATAAGGTAAAACCCCCATTGCGTGGTAAAGCTGATGTAAAGGCATTGTTAGCAGGATTAAAAGATGGTGTGATTGATGCCGTTAGTTCGCAACACCGTCCACATGAAATTGAATTCAAAGATGTGGAGTTTGAAATTGCCTCATATGGTATTATTGCCTTACAAACTGTATTGCCTTTATTGCTTAAAGCGGGATTGGATGCGGGGCAGATTGCGGAGAAATTAGCCATCAATCCGCGAACTGTACTTGGCATAGTTGCTCCGGTAATAGAAAAGGGAGCTGAGGCTAATTTTACAGTATATAGTCCAACTGAAGAGTGGATCTACAATGCCAAGAACAATTTGTCCAAGTCTGCAAACTCACCATTATTAAATAAGAAATTAACCGGTAAAGTAAAGCTGGTATATAATAACAAACAATTACAATCGTATGGATAATAGTGTAGTACTGTTGTTTTAGTCTATATTTGACCTATAATTTATAAAAAAGGGAAAAAATAGGGAAAATATTATGGCTACTTTCAAAGTGATTTCTGAACCAAAAATTAAGACTGAAATTGTTAGAGATAAAGACAAAAAAGAGATTGGCGTTAAAAAATATGTTTACTACGCAATCTCTTTTGATGAACCTTTTGAAGGTAAGAAAACCCACTACCGAAAAGAAAACGGTTTAAAAAATTATGACATCAGTCTGGTGCGTGGTGATGAAGATGAACAGCGTATCAATGGTAAACTTTTACTTACAAAGATTAAAAAAGATTTAGCTGAAGGTATCGACCCTAAATTTGCAAAAGAACTTAGAATCACAGTTGAAGAGGTAAAGCTTAAAGAGGCTCAAAAAGTTGAAGAAGCTAAAGTTAGTTTAGATGATGCCATCAAATTGCTTAAAGATGCTAAAGGTTATTCTGGTAACAAGATTGCAGCAGGTAAAGAAATTACAGCAGCAGGTTATTTAAGTATCTACAACAATGACTTCAGGCGTTACTGCAAATTGATTGGTAAGGAATCCGATTTAAGGGCAATTACCAAAGCTGATATCAGAAACTATATTGAATTACATTTCAACCCTTCAGACAAATATTTATATACTGAAGGTAAAAAGGAAGGTAGGAGAATATTTGAAAACTGGACTTCCAAAAGTTGTACCACAGCTAAAGCTACAATATCATCTTTATTTAGTGTGCTTGTAGACAAAGATTTAATTCCTGTTAACCCTTGCTTTGGAGTAAAAATAAAAAGAGATTCTGAAAAAATAATTATACCTGATTTAAAGAAAGATGTTTTTGAACTTTGGACTAAACAGGAAATGGATATATTTTTTGCTGATACTGATGATATGGAATTATTATATTATTCCACCATTGGGAAATGCATCTATTATTCTGCAATCAGAAAATCAGAAATATTCAGGGTAACTGTAGATATGGTGGATTTTGAAAATGAACAATTTTTAATTCCTGCCAAACTTACCAAAGCTGCTAGAAAGCACAGCCCAAATGAAATAATAGATATGGACATTCCTGATGCATTAATTGTTGCGTTACAAAAGTGGATTGCTGTTAGATATCCTAATGGCTACACGGGTAAAGATTTTCTTTTTCCCCATAAGACTAAGATTTGGTTACCAACAGACTACCGCACCTTTAATAGTAATTGGGATATTTTCAGAGAGAAATTGCGTACTCAATATGAAGGGCTATTTATGAAAAATATCTATGCGTTAAAACACAATGGGCTTGCAGCATATTTTCATTCATTGATAAGGCGTAAGGATTTAACAGCAGCAGAAGTAATATTGAAAATGCAAAAACACGCTAGACACGAATCATTTGACGAAACAGAAAACTACCTTAGAAAGCATAATCTGATGTTTGAGAAGAAGAGGGAAAAGGCAAACTTTTAAATATGGTGGGGGTTATTTACCCCCATTTTTTATTTCATTCAGGGCCTTTAATTCTAATCGCTTTTCATACGCTTCAAATTCTAAACGTTCCCTTTCTTTTTTACTGATGCGTTTTTTCGGTTGGGTTGGTTCATCTGTTTTTGTTCCACCAAAAAATTTAATAGTTGGTTTTAAATCTGCTGCTAAATTGGAAATAACAGTATTTGCCTGTATCAACATGTCCACCTGCATTTTCAGCCTGATATTATCTTGTTCATCTTTGGTGGTGTTGTGCCACCAGTAAACAGCACTATCTGGTATGCGTATTCCTTCGAGATCGTATTGTGGTAATTGTATAAGTTCATTCATTTTTTTATTTCATTTAATCTTGTCAGAAGCATTTCACATGCTTCATAATTCTCTTCATTTTCAGCGATTCTAAGCGCATCTAACAGCACTATTATCATCCGCTCATTGTGTGGGTTTTGATTTGAAGTGATTGCAGGGGCACCCCCTTTAGCAACTCATTCTCCATTCCTTCAAGAATTCATCAGTGCTGAATTCAGGTTCATTTCTAGTTGCCACAGCAAAAACATACTCCTCAAATTCATATGATTCTTCAATATTCTTATGACCATCACTAAAACGATCCTGTATCCTTAATATTTCTTTAAGGATTGGTAGAGGGCTTAAATTGTTTAATGTAAGACTGTTTGCGGTTCGTTGTATGATTGCATCATTGATGGTTATGGTTTGTCCCGACACAGTGTAATTAACCCTGTCATATTTTTTATGGATCAGGGCAACCTGATGTTTGAATGCGTTCCAAGTCCTAATTAGGATTGTGACGTTATGTTTAGTCTCTGTTTTCATAATTTTAATTTGATTAATATTTAGTTGTACAAGTATTCTTTTAATTCCTCTTCCAGTTTCAGTTCTGGAAACCCTCTTCCAGTAAAGAAAATAATGGGTTTTGTATAATCTTTTGATCGTAATTCGTCTGGGAATAATGGGGCGTTAGGTTTTTGAGACTTCCCAGAAAGCTCTTCTTCCTGCAATACTATGTGCATAACATAAATGCTTTTATTTATTTCATCATAGTCTGATATATTATGGATAGAATAATCCCTTTTAGAACATTTTACTGTATATATATTAAAGTTCTCCTTAACGTATTTGTCTTTTGCGATATCTTTCCAGTCCTTTGATCTATTAATGAATAATACACCTCTGCCTCGGTGGTAGCTTATCATTCTTAGGTGGGCATCTTTTATTGCATCTAGTGTGCTTTCTGTTTGTGTTGTTGTGTCTGTTTTCATAATAACTTAATTTGTTTATACTTATATGTAGTCTGCAATTGTTTTTGTTGCTGATACAAATATAGATCAAAATTAATTATTATGCAATTTGTGTATTTTATTGTTAATTAAAATACTTTCTAAGGTAACAATTTATTTGTAGATTTAAAAATAATCTCTTATTTTTCGCTGATTAAACGATTTAAACGATGATTTCCTCTTTTTTGAGTATTAAATTTGTTGTTTCGTTATAAGAAATATGTAATTTAATTGTTTTCAATATTAATGCTCTGTTTACAATTTAATGACATTGGAGGGGGTGAGAGCATAAAAAAGACCCACTACAAGCAGGTCATTTGTTAACATGTGTAGTTAGAATTAATTATCCCTTATATTTTACGTTTTGATAAGTATCTCTTACAAGTTGAACATAAGTGTCATATTCTTTTTGTTGGTTTTTATTTCCTTCATATGGAGTAACTTCAATTTCGCACATGTTGTCTTGGGGTACTGTTACATACCCTTTATATTTTTGCCAAATATCAGTATGATCTCTTTTAATAATAATATAGGTCTCGTCATACCATTTTTTATATTTATCGGTTTCTGCCTTTGCATTAATAACGTCATAATCAACGTAGCACATGTGTGTACCATCGGTGTTAAAAGTTTCCCATTGACCTATTTTTTTCCCATTGAGGTAAGAACCAGAAGCCAATAATTTGCCATCTCCATCGAATTCTTTCCATTCATTATCTTTTTTGCCCTCATTATTGAATTTGTTAATATTACTGTTCATATTTTTTTTAAGTTGATTGGAAATATACATGTTTAATCCACTACATATATAAATTATAAAGAAAGTGCCATTTCCTAAATGCATATACTAGGTTTTGTAAAAACTTAAATTATACTGTACATTTAATTTTAATTAAATTAATCGCTGTTATTATGTTATTAGCATTTGGACTTGGAGGAGGTGAGATTTTACTACTCTTATTTATAGTTTTATTTTTAGTTGGTGTACCTTTCTGGGGGTATAAACTTGGATCAGTTAGAACAATAGGAGGAGGTTTTGGATTGTTGTTAGCTTTGCTCCTTAATCTTTTGGGTTTACTTGTTGTTTATCTGTTCCCTAAGATTGATAATCTTGTAGTTGCTGATGCACCAGAACAATTGAGAAAATATAAGGAATTATTGGATAGTGGTGCAATCACTGAAGAAGAATATCAATCTCAGAAGGCTAGACTGCTAAAATGAAAACATACATATCCGATATAATACCACGTCTAGGTAAGTACAGTAAGGAATTAGCTAACCTTACTTTGTTAGCCGAAAAGCATTGGGTAGCATTAAATCCTTTACTCAGCCAAAAACACATGTATATTTTTAGACGAAATAGTGAGTTGCTAATTACTACTGATGGACAGGTTGAAAAGGGAAAGTGGGAGTTGATAAGCAATGATTCTCTACTATTGGATGTAGGTGATAGTTCGATATTATTCAGACACGGATTTTTCGATGAAAATATTTTGGCATTAAAAGTCGATGGTAGAAATGAATATGCCTTTTTCGTTACCGAATCCAAGTTTAATAGTGGTTTGAACTCAATTGAATCTGTTAATGAATTTTTAAAAGAAAAATACGTTGAAAAGCCCACAGTTCAATGTGTAGAGCCAAAAACATTAACTAAAGAAGAATTGGAAGCCACGTTTAGTGTAACTAACAAGCAGATAGCATTAATTATACTTGCGATCCTCGGTGTATTTGTATTAGTTGGTTTACTGGGATATCTTGCTACGCTTGTTTAATTAATTTTTATTCATTAATTACTTCTCTAATCTTACATAGTGGAGAAACATTTTCTCCACCTTCAATAACTCATCAGCAGATGTTACCCTTCGGGGTTGGAATTATAAATTTTATACTTTTTCAATCACCGCAAAATACTTACTGAAGAAATGCCTAGAAAACTATAATTTATTTCGGTCTCTGTTCTTTTTTTATTTCTTTCTTTTCAGCCCTTTCTTTGATTATTGTTTTCTCTACGTAGTTTTCAACTTCGTTGGAATCCTCTGGCTTAATTTTTTCTTTGAAAATTGTTTCCCAGAAGATTGTAGTTTTAGTTTCTTTAATTTCGTCCTTTTTTTCTCGTCTGATCATAATATTGAAATTAAGAAATTGCACAACTGATTGTGTGACATTAAAGATAACAAATTTTATAATTTTTTCATTTAACATGTATCAGGGGTAAAATACCCCCACATCGACTAAACACTAATAAAGTTAATCCTACGGATGTTGGAAGATGAATAATTTCTATACCCCCATACTTACCCTACAAGGTTACCCCCATAGTTACCCTACACATAACTAATTACTAGTTACTATTTACTAATTATATAAAGAGAAAATAAAAATTAATAATACTATTATTAGGTATGTGTAGGGTACTTTTATTTACCCCCATAGTTTTGTTTTAGTCTATGGGTGGGTAAAAGCTTGCTTTCTTCTTTTCCAACCCCGAAGGGTAACATAGTTGGTATTTATACAATGTGGGGGTATTTTACCCCCATATCTAAAATGAATTATATCAAACAACTTGACTTTTTGGAAACCTGATTTATTATTGCATTATAAGTTTTAAAATAATAAATGAAAATAGTTTGATCACTTTTCAACTATGGGAGTATTTATTAATAAACGATTTACATTTTTTAATTATTAGGTGGTGGTTTGGAATACTTCAAATTATCCAAACTATCACCATTAGCTTTTGAAGTGCTGATATAATTTAAAAAATGGATAAAAGCTAAATAATAATAATTAATAGAATGCAACACAAGAATTTAATTATCTCTATTCCTAAAGAGATTAAAAACAAAATAGACGCTGAATTTGGTAAAGAATATTCCAAAGCAGGATTAGAAAAAATATACTTCTTATATTTTAAAATAAACAAAGAAAATAATAATTATCAGGTTAATAGTACTAATCACACGTGGTTTTACGGCTTCAAAAATAGAGGTGAACTTGGTCAGATATTACATCGATTAGTAAACAAAATTTTTATACTTAAAATATCAGAGTCTTATACTATTGGATACAAAAGCAATACATATTCATTAATGAAACCTTACGATTATAAGAATGAAAACTGCTACAGAATCAACTATTATGATGGTCAGGTAAAGTTTCCAATGTGGGTACAAAAGTATGTTGCTGACGGTGGTATAGTGAAAAACAGAGAAACAACAAACTGGATTAAGGATGCCAAGAATTCAACAAAAAGTGAATCAAATAAAGATATTGAAATAAAGCAATTAAAAGCTGAAATAGAGCGTTTGCAGGGCTTGTTGTCCAAGGTTGACACAACTGGTCAGGCGAATGATACAGCTCCTGTAATAGCTTCTAATGAGATGGTATTTCAGCCAGTAGTAAGTAATGAATTTTCTAAAAATAAAATAGAAGATGTTACACCAGATATTATTACTGCTCATGAAGCGGAGCTTCATGAGAATGTTAGTGAAATTGATTATTCATTTACATTTTCCAATGAAAAATTTGTTGTAAAAAACTGGAATAAATTATTAGAAAATAAAGATGCAGATGTTTCGATGGAAGAAATCTATGAAGAAATATATGACTGCAATACGCATAAACCAGAAAGCATCTTTTATGGTAATGTTACGATACTTAAACATTGGGATTTCAATGATAATATTAATTACGTTGAAGTGGCTTAATACTTTAAATTTTCCAATTTTAATATAGAGTGATCAGGTGCAGGTAGGATATATAATAAAGGTGGTAACATGTGTTTATCACCTTTTAATTTAAAACTAGTAATAAAAATTACTACATTGGAATATGAGAAAACATATACCAATTCTGGATTATCTGAATGAAATTGGAGCCAAGGAATTAAATTATAAACAAAGAAAAATAATAGCTGTTGATGGTGATGGTAAAAAGATTACCACAATTCACCTAGCAAAAAGCGTATCATCTAATTTTAGAGTTTCTGATATTTTAAAAAAAGACCAGAATGAGGGTGATATATGTTATCATATACTTGAAAGTGAAGAAGATCAAAGTATTTGGTTATACCCACTGACCTTAGGTGTTTTAATCAAGCTCTAATCTTCAAGTAATTTAGATGGTGGTATTCTCAAAGCTTCAGCTATGATTGCAATGGTGCTAATGGTAGTGTTGCTGATATTACGCTCTATTCTGCTAACTGTAATGGTATCAACGTCACACAGCTCAGCCAATTCTTTTTGACTCAAATTGCGCTCCTTTCTGAATTTACGCACGTTTTCGCCAAAAACCTGAATCAGTTTCTCATTTTTTTCAGGATTCTTTTTTTTCTCATTCACTACCATCACCACAAATCACCCGATAATTATAAAATTTATTATAGACACAAGTGCCTATTTTTATTATGTTGATTAACAGATAGATAACGATTTAATGAGGTGATTCTTATTTTTAATATAGGCACAAGTGTTATTTTTATGTATTTTTACATTATCTAAATACTTGATAATGAAAAAAATAACGATTCTTAGCGTAATGGTATTGCTTTGCCTAAATTTTACTGCATTCAGCCAAAAGAGATTAAAAAATATAACCTGCAAGAAAGATAGCGTAACACAGTATAAGTATGGTTTTAGCGCATTTAAGACAGGCTACAAGAGCTATACAAAGGTTACCCCATCCAATTTTTCTGACTGGCGAAGAATAATAAGTTATAATCAGACTCTGCCAGAGTTATATGCTGTAGCATTAGGAGCAGGTAGCACATTCCATTCAAATAGGATATTGATCGATGTTAGGGAGCCTGAAAAATTAAACAAAAGGTACTGTTATGAGCTGAATGTGCCATCACATCTTACAGATAATTTGTTCGTCATTATGCATCAGAATCTTCAATATCAGTACCCCGATTACATTGCATCGGTGGTGAAAATTAATGGATTAGATTGGCTTAAAATCACTGATAAAGAAGAAGGAATATTGCTTAATCCTGTAGCAAAAAATGAAAATAATACTTATTAAAATGAGGACAATATTTATAACGCTCTTTATTGTGATGACACTTATAGGTGTAGTTTGCTATTACATAGCTAATGGAGCAACATCAGATAAAGTTTACTATGAAAAAAGGAAACGAATCGGTTACTAAATATTTATAATTATGAAAAAGATATATACATTATTATTCCTGCTGTTTGCATGTTACAGTGTGCAAGCACAGCAGCAAGCTCCAAAAGGAGCTGATAAAATTCTCATAAAAAATGATAAAACAGCATCAGAAAACTTTGTAGCAGTCAAATTGATCTTAGCTGAAAAAGGCATTGAAATAGCCTCTACAGACAAAGATATTTGCCAGATTAAAACTGGTGTCACACCTGTAACAAAGCACGGTGCAGGGGCTTATTATGTGGTATTCTGCAAAGATAATTCAATACAGTTATCTGGTTATTTCAACACAGGTTTAGAGTTGAATACATTAGTTAAAGATACCGATCCATTTATGCAAATCGTTAATCGAAAGATGGGATTATGGGGTGAAAGTTGGAAAGCTATGAATGCTCTGGCTGCATCATTTGGATCGGATATTCAATATTTAGGTGGTGCTGAAAATATGGTGAAGGTAAAACAAGAGCCAAAAAAAGATGATGTTTATTAATAATTTGAAAATAAATTTTTTAAAGCTTTAAAATTCCTCCACATTGCAAAAAAAAACAGAAATATGGACATAGAAAACAAACCACAAGGGGAGCAGGGAGAAGACGAAAACATTGATGAACATTTGAATCAGTTCGAAAGCGAAGAACATTCTATAAGTCAACCAGTAATGTTGGATATGATGAAGCAATTTGCTGAGCAGCGAAGACAGGAGAGATTGAGCAATAATTAATCTGCTTTAAATTAATTATGAAAAAATATTGACTGCCTCTGATGATGAATCAGGGGCTTTATTGTTTTAATAATTTTATTACCCTAGAATGCTATTAAACAGGGTTTTGTACTTCTGAAAAGCGGGGGGCAAACGTAATGAATTTAATTCGTTTTTTTTAACAATAAATTATGCAATTTTTCAACATCGTAAGCTTTTTTAAAAAAGCTGAATATGCCATATACAATACCACCGATACCGCCAGTATTGACGATAGCAGTTGAAATATCTATATAGTCTTGCATGCTCATTGATGTAAAGATAAATATATTTTCTCGGAAATTGATACTTTCCCAAACTACTTACTATTTATATAAACAGATTAAGTTATGTATAATAGTAAAAATACAGCAGCAAAAGTAGCTGCCCAAGAAAAATACGCTAGAGATAAATTCATTTCCATTCATTCAGGTTCCACTTGGACAGAATATGAAGATCGTTACGCTGTAGTAGACCTAAGCGGAGCAACCACCACATCAGATGGAATTGTAAAGAATAAATTCATCGAAACTAAAGGCCGAAATATACCATCAAATGAGTACGGTACTACATTCCTAGAATTAAAAAAATTAGATAATATGTTAGACTTCGCAGAAATTAATGATGGTAAAGCATTCTACTTTGTTACCTACACTGATGGTAAATCCTACCTGTTTGACCTTACACATGTAAAAGAGAAATATGCCATCCAACAACAATGGATGAACGATGTAACGATAGGCGATTACACTACACAGAAAGTATTAAAAGATGTGATTCATCTACCATTATTCGCAGCTAATAAAAAGTATAAGTAATGGGAGTAATTGGATGTATAATAATAGCAGTGGTATTCATTGCAGCAATAATAAATGCAAAGTAATGATGTATACAACACACTATTACATCGATGGCCAAAAGTGGTCAGGAGAGCGCATAAATGCAATATGTTGGGATGATGCAGAATATCAAGCAAGCATTAAAGGACTAGAGGTTACAGGGAAATTAGTACAGGAAATACCCTTCGATGGGGATAATATTCAATGGGAAAAAGCCATTGATTATGATAAGATGAATAATAATTAAAGAAATGAAAAATTTAAAAGAATATAAAAATATAAAAAATTACAGTGCTGATTTACAGCTAACCAGATTAGAATTAATTACCGATTTCATAGTATATGAATACCAGATAAATAGAGATGAATTGTTCAGCAGAACACGTAAAAGGATAATTAGTGAAGCTAGGCGCAAGATAGCATTTTTAGGACGCATGTTCTATAATATATCAGGCGATATTATAGCAAAATATTTGCATGTGAATAATGAGTGGGTTTGTATGCTCATCTACACATGTTGGGATTATGTCAGTGTTGATCAGGCTTATTATGAGGAAATTCAGAAACTTATGGTTAAGCTAAAGATGCACCACAATGTGACTTTGAAGCCTTTGATTTAGTTGTAAAGGCTGCATCATGATGCAGCCCTTTATAATCACATATCAAAAAAAGATCCATCGGATTTTGATATTAGATGGAGGTCTGAGAATTCAAACCAACTTTCTTTATGTGTTAGTTCCTGATCAAAATAACCACATAATGCTTTACCATTTTCTGCGTCAATAACTGTAGTTTCTAAACCGCCATTTATTAGCGGGTTTTTGTGTCTTACTCTATCCCCTGCTTCTATTAAATTTTCCATATTTTTTTGTTAAAATTTTTCTCCCTTTATATAGTCGAAGTTCACAAATTGCGTTGCAAATAGCCTCTCAATAGTAGCGGAATTTTCTTTAGCTACTCGTAATAAGTCAGCTTTTGCTGAGGCTGCTGTAATATTTTTTTTCCAGAGTGACGTGTTTGGTAAAAAATATTCTTCACCATCAATCGTAAAAGAATCAAAATAACCTATTTTTTTCATAGCGTCCTTAACAGCTTTGTTTTTAGAATCACCTACATAGGGTGTTTTAACGTCATACGTAATTAATATATCCATTATAAGAGGTTAACCTTTGGTTTAGAGGTCGATTAAATATATAAATTATTTATAAATTTCCATTTCCCTTTTGGTAATTGTACCGTCAGCATTTCTTGTTTCTGTTTTTTCTCGGGATAGCAATCTACTGTCATCTTTGTTTAAGCAATAACTAATAATTAGACTAGCTATTAAAAACAGACCAGTAACAATTGCAGGTAAAATATATTTATTGAAATCTGAACTGACCATAGCTATCACATTTAGTTTGTGATGCTCTATCATTCTGGGTGCGGTGGTACACAAGTTTAGCATATTTTGTGGATATATCCTATTTTTTTTGAAAAATACTTCTTATCTATCTGTTTATGAGTTGTTTGTGTGTGATTCCTGTCGTCTATTATATAACTGAATAAGGTTAAGATATTTATGATGTAGTTGTACAATTGTTAGGCTATTTATCTGTAAACAATCAGATAATGGCAGCGAAAAAGGGCAACAAATATGCAGAAAAATGGACTAAACAAGTCGTCTTAGATCATTTACAGCAAATCTTTGAGGATGTAGAGGAAAACAAATTAGTATATCTGGCTGTAGCATTAACCAATTTGGGGTTATATAGTGATATCTGGGCAGATTGGAAGACAAAATTCGACAGTGTAGATGAAGTTTCTCGACTGATAAAAAGGATTGAGTCAAAAATTGAAGCCAACTTAGTTACCCGATTGCTTAATAACCAATGCAATGCAGCAGGTGCAATTTTCATTCTGAAAAATAAGCACAGGATGTCCGATAAACAGGAGATTGATCACACATCAGCAGGACAACCATTTACAATCAATATTACAAAAACTTATAAATCAGATAGTGAAGGAGATTCCAACTAGTGAATCTTACAATTAAACAAACACAGGTATTTGATCTACTACAGGATAGTGTTACTACTGAGATAATCTATGGTGGTGCAGCAGGTGGTGGTAAGAGTATTATTATCTGTCTATGGTTAGTTAATAACTGTATCACATATCCAGAAACAAGATGGTTACTAGGTAGATCAAAACTAGAAGCGTTAAAGAAAAGTACTTTAAACTCTTTTTTTGATGTCTGTAAGATATTACAATTGGTTAATGGTGAACACTATAATTATAATCAACAATCCAATATTATCACATTTACCAATGGCTCTCAAATCATACTTAAAGACCTATTTAGCTATCCATCAGACCCCAATTTTGACAGTTTAGGTAGTATTGAATTAACAGGCGCAGCAGTCGATGAGTGCAACCAGATCACCGATAAGTGTTGGAATATTCTAAAAACAAGGATCAGGTACAAGCTAGATGAATATGGATTAATTCCCAAATTATTGGGTAGTTGTAACCCCTCTAAAAATTGGGTATATAGTGAATTCTACAAAAAATCCAATGATGGTACATTAGAACCTCATAAGAGATTCATTCAGGCATTAGTGACTGACAACCCATATATCAGTCAGCATTACATAAAGAGTTTACAGCAGAATCCTGATGAAGCAACCAGACAAAGATTACTATTTGGAAACTGGCAATATGACAATGATCCAAGTGCATTACTAAGCTATGATCAGATCATTGATCTATTCAGCAATAAGCATGTTAACCCTGATCCTACAAAGAAAGCTCTTACATGTGACATTGCCACAGATGGGGCAGATAAATTTATCATCTGTGCGTGGGAAGGTTATGTAGTTCAACAGTTTAACGTGATAGCCAAATCAAATGGTAAAGAAGTCATAGATGCAATAGAATCAATGGCTAATCAATTTGGAATCCAGAAAAGCAGAATAGTATACGATGCTGATGGCGTTGGAAACTTTGTTGGTGGTTTTCTACAAGGAGCAAAAGCATTTAAGAATGGTAGCAGGGCATTGAATGATGAAAATTATAAAAACCTTAAGACTCAATGCATTTACAAGTTTTGTGAAAGAGCATCATCAGGTGGTTATTACATAAAAGATCAACGATACAAACAAGATATAATAGTTGAGTTAGAACAGCTTAAACGCTGTAATCAAGATAATGATACAGGCAAATTAGAGGTGGTTTCTAAGGATGTAATCAAATCTATCATTGGTCATTCACCCGATTTTTCAGATTCGTTAATAATGCGTGAATACCTCGAATTGAAACAACCGTTCTTTTTCGTGTAAGCAGACTATTTATATACATATACCATCATTGACATGATGGATAACAAAAGAAATTAAAACAAATGAAGCGTGGGATTTTTAGACCTATTTTTTTACAATAATAAACCTGAGCCAATACAACAAAAGGCACAAACAGCACCAGTAGTATATCCATTGATCAGCAATGGCGTTAACTGGTTCACGGACAATAGTACTCAGTACATTACAAACGGATATACATCCAACCCTGTAATATTTTCAATAGTAAACCAGATCACCCAAAAGATTGCAGCAGTGCCATTTTATCTATATACAGTAGAAAAGGATAAACAAAAGGATTTTAAACGATATAAGTCATTCTCTACCAGTAATAACCTGATGAGTGTGGAAGCATTCAAATGCAAAACATCATCAATGGTTGAAGTGGATAGCCATCCGATTATGAACATACTGGAACAGCCTAATCCAACACAAGGATGGAGTGATTTTGTCAAAGAAGTTGTGGGTTATAAGCTTGTGACGGGTAATAGTTACATATATGGAGCTAAACCAGAATTTGGAGTTAATAGAGATAAGATAATCAGTTTAACACCTTTACCTGCTCAATTAATGAACATTGTAGCAAGTAATAATCAAGTTGAATATTATAATCTAATTGGTAACAATCAGAGGTTAGAAAAGGAGAATGTTTTGCATTTGAAGTATTGGAATCCTGACTTCTCATCATCACAGAATGTATATGGCATGTCACCGCTAAGAGCAGGACTTAAGGTAATGTCATTAAATAATGAGGCTTACAATGCACAAGCTAATGTGATGGCAAATAGAGGTGCTTATGGTATGTTATCTGCAACTGATAGTGAGACTCCAGATCAATTACAACAATTAAAAGATAGGTTCAAAAATGCTGAGACTGGAGAGATAATGATCGTAGCATCCGAGCTTAAATGGACACAATTTGGACAACCATCAGATGAGTTACAGATATTGGAATCGATGGATATTAATCTTAGAGACTTATGTAATATATATAGTTTTCCTTCACTTTTACTTGGAAACACAAATGATAAAACATATAGTAACTATTCAGAGGCAGCGAAGCAAATGGTGTTTAACACCTGTGTACCGCTATTAACCGAGTTAAGAGATAACCTCAATAAATGGTTCGTAAGTCCATATTCAAAAGCTGATGGTAAACAATATTATATAGATTTTGATATTACTGTTCTGCCAGAATTAGCACAGAATATTAATGAATTGATTGATCAGCTCGAACGTCAATATTGGTTAACACCCAATGAGAAGAGAGCTGCTGTTAAATTTGGTACTCTTCCTGATCCTGCAATGGATAAAATATACATTCCTAATAATTTAGTGCCAATTGATGAGCAATCAATAATAATAGATACGGGTAAACAAGACCTGTCTGATTACCAATAAGGTTATTCAAAGCCATCACATAATATTTAGGTTATGAATGAAAAGCAGTATTACAGGGCTTATAGTAACCTGATGAAAAAACACGAAAGATTAAGCTATAAGATTCTTTTAAGAGGTTTTCAACACATTTTCCACAAGGCAGCAAAAGAATATTTAAATAATCCATCAATACATGTTGATTTACTGGTATCTGAATCGGATACATTAGATATTCTTATACATATATATAATAGTGTTGGTCTGGCTGCTGCATCTATGGTATATAATAGTTTACGGAAACAGAAGCATGCAGGTTTAATATTACAAACAAAAGCCAAGAAACCATCCCAATATAAACCTACTCCAGAACCTGCACCAGATCATATCAACTACTGGAAACAAGAGTTTTTACGTTTCACCCAATCAAAGGATTGCGCAAAAAAAGTAAGCGGTATTACCAAAACCACAAAGGAGCAGATCAGGAAGGTGATGGAGCAATCAGTATTGGAACAGTTATCACATAAGCAAACAGCAAAATTAATTCTGGAAAAGGCTGATGCTATTGATACTAAGAAACGTGCATTGCTCATTGCCAGAACTGAAAATGCAGTGGCTAGTAATAAAGCAGCCATTTTTGCAGCCAAAAGCAGTGGTTTAGTTTTATACAAAAAATGGATTGCCAGAAGTGGTGATAATCGTACACGTGATTCACATATTGGGATGATTGATTCTAAACCTATTCCAATGGATCAGGCATTTATTGTTGGTGATGAAAAGATGATGCAACCTGGTGATTCATCACTAGGGGCTAAAGCACATAATATATGTAATTGCAGATGTACAGTTGCATTTGTGCCTGCAAGTGAGTTAGTTCAGCAAGGTTTAAATACTCATGTTAACAAGCCTGTAAAACCTATTGTAAGACAGCCCGAATTATTTGATAAACCTCTTGTAATTGAAGATGTTAACGTATTTAAACCTGCTTCAACCATTGATGAAGCAGCGAAATGGGTTGTAGATAATGGAATTACTAAAGAGGTAAATTACAATTGGATAAAGGATGTTAATGTAGCAAATGAGATGAACAGGGCGCTTTTTGATCTGAAAAATAGATTTGGTTTTGATTCACTGTTGCAGATTGGTAATAACCCTAAACAAAGTAGTGCATTGATGAGTGCTAATTACAGGAATCTAAGTGTCAAAAACTCATATTGGAAGACTAACAACATTATAAAAAGCAATTTCAAAAAGACATCTCCAGATGGATATCAGGAAAGAATGCTGAGTAATTTGGAAATTGCCAGAAAGAATTATGAAAGTACCAAAAGCTATCGATGGTTAAATATAGTTAAGGAGTACGAAGAGCATGTTAAATACAAAAGATGGACAGTGGAATATGGTGCAGAGAAGTATCTGGAAACCACAATCCATCACGAATTTGGTCATATTTTGCACGATCAACTAGCAGGTGGCATTAATGGCGCTAGGGTATTATCAGAAGCACGTAAGGTTAAACAGGGCTATATCCAAATGGCTGAGCAATTGAACAATGAACAGATTGAAATATATAGACTTGCCAAAAAAAATGGCGATATTTATAAGGTTTCAGCTTATGGATCAGAGAATCATCGTGAGTTTTTCAGTGAGACCTTTGTAATGTATATGGCAAAAGACCCAGAATTACCTGTGTATATCAGTAACTATTTTGATAAATTTTTCACTTTAACAAAGATGTAAGTATTTATGAATATGAATAAAGACATAAAATATTGTAGTAAGTGCATCAATTTTAATGGTGATGATTTCGCATGCGTAGCATTTCCAAATGGTATCCCAAATGAGATTCTATCAGGGAAAATAAAGCATGTTTCAAAATTCCCTGAACAAATGGGAGATGATGTTTTCTTAGATAAGATTCAATTCCTGAAAGATGGTGGTATTGATACCAGTGACTTAGAGCAGTGGAATGATATGATTATTGAGGATTAATAAAATTTTATATATCAAGTTCATTTGGAAACACAAACTGCCCAATGTCCTTCTTTAGTATGATTTGTTCTGGGTCAATTGTAGAATTAAGAGCTACAAAGCGTTCCTCTAGATCAACTGCATCTGGCGCTTGCAGGTAAACCTTTTCTAAATTTGGCATGTAGTCATTGATTATCATTTTATCAACTTTCCTGTTATAGATTGGAAATGAATATCCAATTACTACCATCACTGTAGTGTTTTTCAAGGATTCTTTGATTTTTTTATTAAATCGGCTGTCAAATTTATGTTCCCAAGCAAAAGTTAGTTCATTTTTATTGAATCTTTTCTTTTGCTTTTTATCAATAGTTCCCAAATCTTCATAGGCTTCCAACAAATCAACATAGAAATTTTCATCATCAATTTGATTAGAATAGTCTTCAGAAAGATATTTAAACTCACTTTTTAGAAAACTATCCTCTTTATATTTTGCTGACCCATTTAGTTTTATTACTGAAAATTTTTCTGTGTTAAAAAAATCGTGATCAGTATGTGGACTAACCATATTTAACCTCGAGTAAGATTCTGAAAGTGATTCTATCCCTGCAAATTCTCGGTACGATAATTCTATTTGTGAATCGTAGTTCCAAGAGACTACTCTGATATTGTCTGGTAGATCGTATTTCCTAGTTAATAATGCAGCCCAGAAGTTATCATATCGATTGTCCAATGGCTTAACTTTTTGTTGCAATGTAAAGTACACTGAAAGTATGTCTTTCAATTTTTCGTACTCGTTCGTCTTACCAGAAATTAACAACTTTTTAGCATAGGTATCTATACTATAGTTTCGTTTACATATTTCCTCTAACTGGCGAAGTTCATTAAAAATAATTTTAAGCTGTGGATGTAATGCTTTTTTACATTTAAGGAAGGAGGGGTTATAGAATATATCGTGTACTTCTTTTACACCTGCTGCCATATTACAAACAACTGGTAGGCATTGCGCACTAGCTCCTGCTCCTAATAAATACGTTGTTACTTTTGGCTCTACGCTCATTTCCAAATATAATAATATTAAGTTTTCAATCTTGTTATTTCTCGTCTAGCAGCCTATTTATCTGAAAGAACGCAGATAAATGAGCAAAAAACTCTTACATAAATCTTACGAATTTTCTGACCTACAGGTAGATGTTGATAGCCGAACCATCAGTGGTTATGCCTCTGTATTCAATGTTATAGATTCCGATGGTGACCTCATTAAGCAGGGGAGTTTCAAAAAATCTCTATTCGAGAACAAAGACCGCATAGTACACCTGTATCAACACAATCCAGTACAGCTATTGGGTAGACCAACTGTCTTAGTAGAGGATGAAAAAGGCTTGTATTTTGAAACTACAATAGCTAAAACGCAATTAGGTGATGAAGTCTTAAATCTATATAAAGAGGGTGTCATCAAAGAGCATTCGATAGGATTTCAGGCAGTTAAATCAACTAATAGAGGTTCTTATAATGAGATTTCAGAAGTAAAGCTATTTGAATTTAGCTCAGTTACTTGGGGTTCAAATTCACATGCACAATTCACAGGATTCAAAAGCCAGTTTGCATCAGATTCAATCGTTGAAAACTGCGATAAAATGATGAAAATGTTGAAATCAGAGGTCACCAATGACACTTTAGATCAACTTAACATATTTCTAAATCAAGTAAAAACCACACATCTCAATCTTACCGAAAAGTCAGTTGCTGATGAATCAGACCCGTTAGAAGACAGTCTGGACACAGATAACCCGATGGTTATAGATGAGGTTGTAGAGGTAAAAAACAATGATTTAGAACTTATATCAGCCTTTTTAAACGGCTATAAATACAACAAAAAATAAGAATACAATCCAATAATGGAATTAAACATTAAAAATGAATTAGAGCAATTAGGTGCTACAATTAAAACAGACTTAGAAAAGTCAAATACAGAATTAAAATCTGAGGTAAAAACTCAATTAGATGCATTACAAGGTCAATTCGACCAATTAACAGCAAAGAATGCTGATATCACTGCTAAAGGATTAACCTTTGGTGAGGAGTTGAAAAATCAATTCAGTTCAACTAGTCCTGATGTATTAGCTAAAGGATTCAAATTTGAATTAAAGGCATCAGTATTAAAGCCACAAGCGGATATCAATCCTGAATACAGAGAAGGTATTACTGGCTATGCAAACCGTAAAGTAAATGCTAGACAGTTATTTGCTATTGGCTCTACATCGAGTGATGCAGTTAAGTATGTAAAGGAATCTGGTTATGTTAATGGTGCAGCTATAAAAGAAGAAGGTGTTATATCTGGTGAATCTAGCTTTGCTATCAACCAAGAAACTGCATTAGTAAAAACTATCTCTACTCACTTAATTATCTCAAAAGAGATGTTGAATGATGTTTCAGGAATTTCAAGCTATCTACAAAATAGGATACCTGCGAAATTAGCAGAGAAAGAAGACCAAGAATTATTGTATGGTACTGGTGATATCAAAGGTGTAGCGGTAACTGCTGTTCAATTTAGTGGAACTACTTTGACATTGGGTACAGGTTCAACTCCAAATCAATACGATGTACTTAGGGTTGCTATCAATATGATTGCTAAAGCTGATTACACAGCATCAGCCATTATGGTAAATCCAACAGACAAAACAAAATTAGAATTAGCAAAATCAAGCACTGGTGAATATTTATTTCCAAGTGGTAACATGAGCGTTGCAGGTGTTCCAATTGTAGAATCAAATGCTATTACCGAAGGAAAATTCTTAGTTGGATCATTCCGTGATGGAGCAGAGATTAAAGAGCGCCAAGGTGTTGCAATCTCTTACTACCCATCAGATGGTGAAAATGCTAAAAAAGGTTTAATTACCATCGTTGCAGAAGAGCGTTTAGCATTACCTGTATATCACAATGGTGCATTCGTTGCAGGGGATTTCACATCAGCAATGGCAAAACTAAAATCATAATCATTGACCTGATTATTATACTCAATGAAGGTGGTGGAAATATCCATCACCTTTTTTATTTACACCAAAAAATATGATAACACTTAATCTAACAAAGCAATACTTAAATATTCATCCCACAAATACTACAGAAGATGAATTAATACAACTATTAATTGATGCTGCGGAGGTACAAGCATCCAAATTAATTGGGCAAGATGGGATGATTGATTCGAAGCTGATCGATTTAGCACTATTAAAAGATATTGCTACAAATTACATGCATAGGGAAAACTATTTAGATGCAGAAAACGGTGGTTTAATCCTTAGTAATGGTACTATTTCAATTCTTAATCAATACAGGAAGGTTGTAATCTACTAATGAAAAATGCAAAGAAATATAGCCAACTGATTCAGTTCTGGAAAGAAAATAATGTTTCCAATGGTCAAGGTGGTTCTTATGGTAGTTATGAATTAGATTTTGAAGATTATGCATGTGTGGTAACAAAGGATGAAACCAAAACTAATCAACAAGGACAAATAGTCCTGGAAGGACTATTTGAAATATACTTAAGGTATAGATCAGATATGTCCATTCTTAAATCCCACCAGATTAAACTAAAAGATAAGTCTTTAACAATTCACAGCATTATAAATGTCGATGAACTAAATAAAGAAATAAAGCTGATTGCTTCGGAATCAGACAATAACATAGAGGTTTTCAAAAATGAAAACCCTTATGAAAATTACCAATAAAATTAATGGCTCTCATAACATATATAGACAAATCACAAGAGGACAATTACGATCCCAATCTTTGGAACGCAGATGATGCTAATGAAATAAAGAATGTAATCAATACTAATGCAGCAGCTTTGGATTTAAAAGCAGATATCACTGCTTTAGATTTAAAGGCTGATGTCAGTGCCTTAGCAGGTAAAGCTAATGTAAGTGCATTAGCAACTAAAGCTGATTTGGTTGCGGGTATCATACCACTTAATCAGCTACCAAATGCAATCCTATCTACTAACCAATTTGAATTATTAGAAGATGGAAGCATTGGAATAAAGACCTCTTATTTAATGTCATTAGGCTTAACTGGTACTGGTGGTACTGTTACACCAACATTATCAACTCCTTCGTTAACTGCTACAGCAGCATCTACAACACAAATAAATTTATCTTGGGGAGCAATTACAAATGCTACTAGCTACATGTTACAGAGAGCATCGGTAAGTAATTATAGTGATGCTTCGACAATATATACAGGTAGTGCAATATCATACAATAACAGTGAGTTAACGGCTTCTACTACATATTACTACAGAGTCAAAGCTACAGCTAATGGATATAATGATTCCAATTATGCGGGTACAAGTGCCACAACCAATACAGCAGGAGCAACTACACCATCTGCACCAACAGCATTTATTGTAGATGATGTAAATAACACGGCAGACTGGACAAATAACCCAACATATACATCAGTAAATGATTATGAATATACTTTAGATGGTGGTGTAACAGTGAATAATGTTACCGTTAAGCCAGTGAACGTTGGAGACATAGCAAAATCAGCAGGACAAGTAGGTGTAAGGATTAAGGCTGCTTCTGGTCGTAATGTGTCAGCTTGGTTATTTAATGCTACAGCATATACTAGCACTGGTGGTGGAACTTATTTAGTGGAGAAAACATTTAGAATTAATTTAGCATCTCAGTATGGAAATTTACCTGCTAACAGCGCTCCATATTACAATAGTTTCAATCCTACACAATCAGTTATCCAGTCACCATCAGGCTTTACATCAACATCATTTATTGATGATACTAATGCTGCATCATCAATTGTTTTCCAACAAAAAGGTGCCTTTGCAGGTCAAACTGCGGAGATTTCAGGGGCGCAGGCTAGTGGGGGTAATACAGGTGTTTTTCCAAATAATGTAGTTAATACTGCTTGGACGATTAATGGAGGTACTAATGCAAGTATTGGATTATCAGGTTTAGACCCTACAAAATTCTATCAAATATATGTGCTTATGCCAAGTGATACAACTGGTACTACACGTGGTGCCACGATTAATGGCGTTACAAAAAATAAAACATCAAGTACTACGGTGTTGGCGACATTCGGTGTTGCAGGTAACGGGCTGAATGATCCTGAGTTTATTGTTTTCAATAATATAACTGGATCAGCAGTTGACATTGCATTTAATAGAGTATCAGGTAACTATGGTGCATTGGTGTCATTAGTCGTTGTTGAACAGACAAATATAGCTAAATAATGAAGGTAGCAAGGTATTATACGATCGGGGGTACTATAGTAGTACCTCCTGATCCAGAACCTATTATTACTGGAATTACTACAACTATTAAGTTTGTTTCTGCTCCTTCCAATGCTACAGCAACTATTGCAAATAGAAAGTTCAATAAAAAGAATCATTGGGCATTTGAGTGGGATGATGCCACTAGTGGGGCTGTAACAGGATTAAATATTCTTAATAATGCTTTTTACACAGATGGTTGTGGCAACAATATTAATTACTCGGGTACACTTGCATTTAATGGAGCAAATGAAACATCTGGATTAGAATACACCTATGCAGGTGGCGATGGTAGAGTGAGTAAAGCCAACATGTTAGCTATGATAACAGCAGGATGGGAAATGTCTGATCATAGTTATTTTCACGATCCTGTAGGCTTCGGTGCATCTGTAACGCCATTAGAGAATACCCAAAGAATGCAAACATATATAAAGAATTTATTGAATTATTGGACTAGAAGTAAGGCTGTGCCCACAAATTATGCAGGTCACGCTACAGCCGCCCGAGATTTAGGATATTTATATAGTACGTCACAAGGTACTTTTGATTCATTTACAGCAGAATGGATGTATGCCCCTCCAGGGCAATGGTCTAATGTTCCATCTGGGTTTGCACCATTAAGAAGGGATTTTACTGATAATTGGTCTGGTAGTTTAACCAGTCTTCAAAATATGGTTACTACATTAAAGGCAGCAACAGGTAAGTTTTTTAGGGTTGGATCACATACAATCAATGCTACAGCATTTCAAGATTTAGTAGATTTCCTTGTAGCGAATTCAGGTGATGAGTTTTTAGTTTCTTCAACACGTGAATGGTTGGAATATGATGAGATGAAGGTTCAGCCGATTAATCAGGTATTATCAGGCGATACGCTTACTATATCAATGGATTTAACGGGATTAGACGTTAAAAATAGATGGAAAGATTTAAGTTACAACATCACATCTGATGCAACAATTGCAAGTGTTACAACAGATGGTGATAGTGCTTCATTCAATTCTACTACAGGGTTAGTGAATGTGTTTAAACAAAATAAGAGTTGGTAATGTTTTTATTGATTGAATAGCATATTTTTAAAATGGTTTTCAAATTTTTTGATGTTTCCTTCTGTTTCTGGCATCTGGAACAATTCATCATTTTCATTTGTTATTTTTACGATACAAAACCTTAATAGTTCGTCTGTTTTGGCGCTTAAGGCAATAAGCTTATCTCTAGTGTGTTTTATTATATTGCCGTGCAAATACTTTGATCTGACAGTATAAGCTTCATTAATTGCTTCGTAATTTGCAATTTTTTCATCAGCATTTCCCCCAATAAAAATTGAAGCCCTTTCACAGACTTTGTGTGTAACTTCAGTTGGATATGAAGTAAATAGGCATTCGAATGCACTTATGTTGAAACTAATCTTGCTAATTAAAAAGCTGATTGATCTTGCTAATAATATAAAGTCCATTGCTCGGGCTACTCTACTCTTATTATATTCTAAGAAATTGGCAGGAGTAGTAATTATTGAATCCTGAGGATTTTGAGTTTCAATCTGTTTGATTTGTTCGTCAGTCCAACTCATTATAGTTCCTAACTTTGGATGTAGTAAACCGAATAGACTCAAATCTTCATTAGAAAAAGGCTTATTTACTAACTCACCACTGTAGGTTGAGAATGTAAGATTTGTCCTCATAATACTAACATCATCTTTCTCGTACATGTGCATAAAAAATGAATTCAGTGTTACACAGTTATCTTTAATCGCCCACAAAAATGCAAAGCAGGTCGTTAATTGATGAAGTATGGTTTTGAATATCTGTTCGGGAGTTAAATCTTTGTTATCCGTAAGGTCAAAGATATTGCCGTCATAAAAAATTATGTACCTGTTGACTACTCTCTCAGCGGACTTAGTCCCAACCTTCTCCATAAAAATTTTATCTTTCTCTAAATCACTTTTGATTCTGGAGCCGTGAAAAATTCGGAATTGACCAAATTCGATGATGGTGTCTTGATCCAAGGCGAAGTTTTCCATCGGTACAATTATTCTAACATTCATATCATTTTTTAAATTAAAATATTATTACTACAAAGCAATTTTGGTTTATAGTGCTATTTCGCAATTTATATAATTCCATACTATTTATATGAATGAGAACAAGAAACGATTTCAACATAAGAATAAATGGCCTAGACAGGTCATTAGATAACTTAGCCAAATTAGCAAAACATAATGAATCCGCAGTTAAACAAGCCATCGCTGAAACAGCCATAAATATCGAACGTAAAGCAAAAGAAAATTTAGCTGCAACAGGGTTTATAGATTCAGTAGGTGGTATTGCTCAGTCTGGGTATATACTTTATAGAGCAGATCGAATGGGTGCAGAGGTCGGATTTAATAAGCATTACGCACCATATATTGAATATGGTACTGGGCAAAACGTAGATGTGCCATCAGGCTTTGAAGATTATGCGTGGAATTTTAAAGGAGACGACAAAAGACTGGTTAATATTAAACCATCACCATATTTCCATCCTGCGTTAAAAAGTGAATTGGAAAACTTAAAAAGAAAGCTACAGAATAGTTTGAAGAAGCCTTAACCGTATTTAATTGTTTGATATTTTTTTATAAAAAATTTAATGATTTGAGCAACAATAAAAATCATTACAAATATTATAATCAGTACCCAAGGTGCATTTATTACATATTTCAAAAAGAGTACTTCCAAACTTCCCCAGAGTATAATATTGCGGATTAATTGACTAATAGCAGTTTTTTGATTAAATGTTTCCATACATAAATATAGTAATATTATTAAGTTATTTCAGAGCTAATATGCATGTTTCAGAGCTATTTATGGGTAATGAATATACACGCTTTAGACCCTTCCAATACTTACCGCAAGGCTTATTATGATAAGCTATACAATCAGTTATCTGTAATTACAGGTAAAACTATACCTGTATATGATCGGGTACCTGATGATGCGGTAGCTCCATTTGTTATCCTCTCTAACATCACTTTAACCCCCATTCTTAATACCACTGGTTACGGTTTTAAAGCGTCAATTGTAATTGACATAGTTACAAGATTCACTAATTCGAATGGGGGTAAAAAGTTGTGCGATGACATCAGTAATCTGATTTTTCAGAAAATATTAACTAGAGATAATTTCTATTCTGATACAGATTGGAATATCTACACCAGTAAACTAGAATCCACAAGATACATAGAGAGTGAATCTAATGGTGGTTATGTGATCCGTAAGCTGATCACCTTCAATAATAACATCCAACAGTTATAATATGCAGAGAAACATACTTACAGGTAGTGAGTTCTTGCTTTATAACATAGACAATGAACCAGTAGCTTACAGCACGAATTGTGCTATCAAAATAAATAATAGTCTAACTGATGTTACCACAAAGAATTCAGATTCTTGGTCTGAATTTATAGTAGGATTAAAGGATTGGAGTATTGAATTTGAAGGTTTAGTAAGTTACGGTGATGATTTTAATTCATCATATTTCGTTAATAAATTCCAAAATAGTGAGCCATTCTTTATCAGATTTGGTGTTTTACAGGATAATTTCACACATGCATTTTATGGTGAGGTTCATATTCAGAGCATTGATCAAACTGCTAATGATGGTGAAATAGTATCTTATTCTGGATCATTAAAGGGTATTGGAAATCTAAGTTTCACAGATGAGGGATCACCAGAACAATCAGGATATCTTAAAACAGAATCTGATCCTGTATTCAGGGGATCAGCTGCCTATGGTATTACTGATGCAGATAAGGCTAAATGGAATGAGGCTAACAACAAAATTGTTAGTGAAATCAAGTTTTCCACTGCTGATGACATAACTACATTAAAGCTAAAATTTAAGGATGGTAACGAGTATTCAACATCTTTCCAAGTACCACAACCAATTATTGACTTATCTGGATTCTATACTAAATCACAAGCTGATGCCTTAATATCCAATGCACAAAGTGCTGCTGATACCGCAAATCAATTGCTTTATAACATCGCAAATGATAACAAATTATCACCTGCTGAAAAGCTTAATGTATTAAAGGAATGGCAGATAATTCAGGATGAGAAACCCAAATTATTAGAACAAGCATCTCAATATTTATTGGACACAATTAATTATGAGGTATCATATAATGAGTTGGAATTGTATGTAGAACCACTTTTGGTTTCAATGGTTACAACCAGTGATATTGAAGGATTTGAATTAAGAGATTGGTTTAGGGCGTACTACGATCAACGTATCATTCTGATGAAAAATATCAATGATGCAAAAATTAATAACATCAAAATTGGTTCTCGAAATTATCATTTGAATGGTGAAAAGGTTATAACAATTAGTCAGACCACTAATCAAACAATACAAAATGGTAATTATCCTATAAATAGTGATTTAGGTTTATCATTTTACGCCAGATCAATTGACCCCTTTAATACATTATATCTTCAATTTGATGCATCTGAAAGCAAGGAATTCTTAGTTACATCTGGTTGGACTAGATATACAGCGGTTACAAAGAGTTTAGATAATCCAATATTGTATGGTAGGGTATTAACCTCATCATCTGGTTCAACTTCATTATCATCAGGTTTTCCATATAGTTTTCCTACACCATTTGGTGCTGTATCTGTGAGTGGTGTACAGCTAAAAAATATAATGGTAGTAGAAGGTAACAAGGTTTTAGACTATACACCTGCACCCGAGGACTATTACAGCAACATAACTAAAAACAATAATGCCATTATTGCATCAGCAACAACGGTAGTGAATGTTGCTAATACCACAACATTATTGTTAGCAAAAGCTGATGCCACTGCAAAAAGTGAAGCAGCAAAACAGGCTGCAATATTAGCTGCATCTGAGTATACTAATGCACAAAGAATTTTGGCAGAAGAAACTGCCATTGCACATGCTGATGGTATTGTTACAGCAGAAGAACTGGCCAGAATAACACAAGCAGAAAATAACTTACAGGCTGCAAAAGACGATGCAACGAATAAGGCCAACGCTGCTGCGTTATATGGTATGGCTGCTACTGACTTGCATAATGCATTAGTTTCCAATTTGAAATCAATGGCATTCACTGACATTCAAGAGGTTGGAAATTCAGGTGTAACTATCGTTAAGAATGGTAATATTATGTCATTCAGTCTTGATGTAATGTATGCAAGAATTGCTTTATTAAAGGCAGAATACATTGAGGCATTAAATATTATCACTAAAAATCTGAAAACATCAACTACTGGAAAAAGGGTTGAAATAGATAGTGTTAACAACAATATTAGGATTTTAGATGCAGGTGGTAATATCCTGATTGAAATGGATGATGATAGTGTACTTCTGGGGTATAACGGTCAACAAAATCCTATATATGGTGCAGGTCTTAGAGTAGGAGATTTGTCTGGTCAACATATGGCAATTTCGAAAAATAAAATAAACGGAACTGGCGATATTGAAATTGGAGGTTATGGATATTTTACTAATTATATACGAGCTAAAAATTTGCAAACAAGTGTTTTAGCTGATAGTGGTTCTTTGTCTGATGTTGGTTTAGCAATAGTTACAGGTAACTGTAATTTGTATACATATCCTGATGATGGGCAAATGCAAACGGTAAAAAATAGAAGCTCATCAACCATTACCATTTCAGCAGCGGAAACAACTGGAAGAGGCATTTTAACTACAACAAATACCGAAGTGGTTTCAATTAATCTTACATCAGGTGGAGTAATTAGGTTTCAATATTATCAGCCTGATAATGTTTGGGTAGTAATTTAAAATATAAGAATTGAACAGCCCTGAATAAGTCCCTTTTTATGCCTTAATAAACTAATAATATTAAGTTTTATCTATCTGTAAAAGCCATTTAGCAAGCTATTTATCTGTAAATGCTTCCACATGTGGGAGCCTAAAAACAAATAAAAATTTACAATAAATAATGGCAAACAATTTTTTAAATGGCTCTGATCTACTTGTGTATCTAGGTACAGGTCAAACTGCTACAGCTTTAGGATATTCACGTAATTGCTCAATCTCTTTGAGTACTAATATGGCTGATGCCACAACAAAAACTAACGAAGGTTACACAGAAAGTATTCCAACAACTAAATCTTGGTCTGTGGATGCTGATGGGTTAGGAGTTTGGAATGAAAATATCAAACAATTCGTAGCTGCATTCGATACCAGATCACCCCTGCATGTTTCATTCAAACCTTCAACAGTCGTTTCAGGTACCACAATGGTATACTCAGGTACTGCATATATCGAATCACTAGACATCGAAGCTCCAATGGAAGATGGTGTTACTTACAAATTAAGTCTTAAAGGCAGCGGTAAACTGAATATAGCTACAGCCTAATAATTCAAGATAAGAGAGAGAAATATGAAAGGATTATTAGAAATAAATATTGGTGGTAAAAAAGAGAATGCTCAATTCGGGATGTATGCAATCAAATTACTTACTGAAAAAAGAGGTATCACCTTAAATGATCTATCTGAATTGTTTACAGGAGTAGATACCGATCCAGTGAAATCATTTGACTTAATGGTTGATCTATTATGGGCAGGAATTAGTAATTACAATTTGATTAATGGTGATAACTCACAGGTTAACTACTACAAATTGTACAATGACTTTGGCGATGTTGACAAATCTGAATACGAGAAAATTTTTAAAGCATTTCTGGAAACACAGATTAGTGGTCAGGCATTATCTGCATCTACTGATGAGATGGACAAAGAACCAGAAGATAAAAAAAAAGCTTAACATTCGATGAGCTGCAAGGTATGGCAGTGGGTGAAATCGGTTTAAGTCTTATAGATTTTTACAGATTAACCTACAACGAATATCATTATGTAGCTAAAGCTTATATGGGCAAAGATGAGCGTGAATGGTTAAGAACTAGAATGCTTGCATCACTCTTAATCAATGTTCAAATGCCAAAAGATAAACATATCACACCTGAACAACTATTTGCCTTACCATCTGACAAATTGATAACAAAGAAAAAGCCCACTCCAACACGAGAAGAATTTGATCGTGCAGTGGCAAAATACCGCAAGGAATAACACTCTCAAGCTCCTTATCCCTAAACAGATAGGGGGCTTTTTTTATAACGCTCACATTGGCAAACGAAAATCTTAATTATGTATTTGGTGCAGATATCTCAGCATTTCAAAATGCTATTAAATCAGTACAATCTGGACTTAAAGAAACTGGTGATAAACTGAAAGATATAGGTGGTGATTTATCTACTTATGTTAGTTTACCTCTGGCTGCTTTAGGTGGAGCTGCTATAAAGGCTTTTGGTGATATCCAATCTCTTAAGAATGGCTTAACTGCTGTTACGGGTTCAGCAGCAGAAACTGAAAAGCAATTTAAAAGATTAACTGAACTGGCTAAATTGCCTGGACTTGGATTACAGGAAGTAACCAAAGGCTCTATCAATTTACAGGTTATTGGTTTTACTGCGGAAAAAGCTGAAAAAAGTATTCGTGCGTTCGGTAATGCAGTTGCAACGGTAGGTGGTGGCAGAGAGCAATTTGAAAGAGCAACCTATGGTTTAGCTCAATTAGCAAACACAGATTTTCCATTAGGTGAAGACCTTAACATCATTAAAGATGCAATTCCACAAGTAACCCCATTATTAAAAGAAGCTTTTGGTTCAGCACGTTCTGATGAGTTAAAAGAAATGGGTGTTTCATCTGCTCAGGTAGTTGATGCTATTGTTAATGGCTTATCGAAATTACCCCCTGTAGCTGGTGGGGTAAATGCTGCATTCGAAAATTTGAAAGATGGTGTATTCACTAATTTGGCCGAGGTTGGAGAGATCATTAATAAGAATCTCGATATATCTGCTTTATCAGATAAGATAGTAGATGGTATATCATCTATTACAAATTGGTTTAAAAACTTATCACTTGAAGTTCAAAAAGCAACATTAATTTTTGCAGGTCTTGCAATCGTAATACCACCAATATTAGTTGGTTTAGGTGCATTAATGTCTACAGTTTTACCTGCACTAATTGCAGGATTTGCTGCGTTGATAAGTCCAATTGGTTTAGTGGTAGTAGCTATTGCAGGTGCTGCTGTAATGATTGTTAAGAATTGGGATGCTGTATCAGCTTATTTTACATCAGGGGAAGGTTCAGTATTTTGGGATGAAGTAGTGGGTTATGCTAATGAATTATGGGATAATCTAAAATTCATTTTCAACACCGTTAAGGCCACTTTAATATCTGTTTGGAAAACAATTGGAACCAATGTTATAGCTTCTGTAAGTGGTGCATTTGACGTTGTTAAAGGTGTAATAAGTACAGTGTTAGGTGTGATTTCTGGTTATGTAAAAATCTTTGCATCAGTTATTAAAGGTGATTGGTCAGGTGTATGGGAAGGTGTTAAAACATTAACCACTTCATTATGGAATGGTATTCTATCAGTGATCAAAGGTTCAGTTCTACAGGTTGGAAATCTTATGGCAGCCTTCTTTAAAATGATTGGTGCTGATAGTCTTGCAGCAGGAGCAGAAAACGCCAATGGCAGAATATCCAAAATGTTTAATGCTTTGCAAATTCCAGTTCAAAAGGCAACGGAAACTGTTAAGGACTTCAAAAAGGAGTTATTAGGGGTTGGTGAAACATCTACATCAACTAAAAAAACTGATACAAAAGCTACTTCTAAAGCTGATTCTAAGAATAAAGATAAAATTGCTCAGGTCTATCAAGATTTAGAAGTTGGTCTAAAACAAATAGATTCTCTATTTGGGACATCTTTTGATGATAAGGCAAAGAAGCGTATTGATGAATATCAGCAAGCAATTAATAACCTGATTAAAAATGGGGTCGATCCTGCATCAGAAGCAATTAAGAAATTACAAACTCTACAACAAAATAATAACCTTTTAGGTACCTATAACAAAACTGTATCAGCCGTTGCACCTTTAGAAAAAGGTCAAAAAAGACCAGAAGCAAAATTTGATGCTACAACTAGGGTAGGTGATGCTGTGCAAACTATTTCCGATCAAAAAATCAAAGTGTTGCAGCTTATGGATGAAATGAATCAGGGTATTACAGGTTCATTAAATCAGGGGATTGCTTCAATGGGTTCTGGCTTTGCTGATATGGTTGGTCAGATGGCATCTGGTACTATGACAATGGGTGGTGTTGTGTCAGGACTGATAGGAATTCTAGGTGATATGGCACAACAAATTGGAAAGATTGCAATCTCTACTGGTGTTGCTATGCTTGGAATCAAAGCAGCATTTAAAAACCCATTCACAGCAATTGCAGCAGGTGTTGCATTGATGACATTAGGAGCAATGGTAAAAGGAAGTATTGCTAAAGCTACTGGTGGTGATACAGGTGATTCTGGCAGAACTCCATTTGCTAAAGGTGGTATAGTTAGTTCACCAACAAATGCTGTTTTTGGCGAATATCCAAGTGCAGGTAGGGGAAATCCTGAGGTAGTAACACCATTAAATAACCTTAAAGGCATGTTGAGTGATATTGGTGGCTTCGGTGGAGGTACAGCGGAATTTATTGTTAGAGGCGATGCATTAGTGGCTGTTTTGAACAACCACAACAAAAGAGATTTTAGAACGAATTAATGGTAGGATATGGTATAAAATATAAATGTGAGTTTACATCTATCAAGGGATTAGATTACAAAATTTATATCCTGCAAAAGGAATATGATTCTGCTATCTACGATTTACGTATGGGTGGTAATCCAATTCAGATAAACTATACAAATGGATCAGAAAATAAATTTGAAATCATTAGGGGTTCTGAATGTGTCCTTAATTTTTTTAGTGAATACGATGGTCAGTTTGCTGAAATAATGTACGCAGATAAAAATGATTTTCTTGTGCAGATACTATTAAATGATGAACTGCATTGGCAGGGTTATATTATTCAGGATAATTATAATGAGCCTTTTGCATCTGCTCCTTATCCAATGTCTTTACGTGCTACTGATGGTTTGGGAGATTTGAAACTAATTGATTTTGCACAAGAAAATGGTTCAATATTTTTAAATAATATGACGTTCGTAGAGGTCATTATAAACTGTTTAAGCTTACTTAATAATGGTGCCGAGTTAGTGACATCTAATGATGTATTTGAAGCTAGGATTGACAGAAACGTGGCTACAAATGAAGCATTTAATTCATTAACTGTTAATCCATTTGTTTTTTTGAAGAATGAATTAAATGTTAAAAAATGTGATGAAGTTATCAGGTCTATCTTAGAATTATTCCAATGTTACATTTATTATAAAGGAGGTAAATATCATATTGAACGGATTAATTACAAAATAAATGAAACTATAAGTAGACGCACTTACAATATCAATTTCAACGGTGAACAGTCGATTTTGCCAGTTTTTTCAACAGAAAATATCAGGGGTAAAATTGAAAGAAATGGATTATTAAGTTTCATAAATAATGACCAGAACTCAACTTTTGCTGCTGCATATAATAAGGTAAAGACAGAATCTTCAATAATCCCACCACTTAACTTAGTGATAAATAATTATTTAAGGCATTGGGATGATACTGCTAATGTTCCTTTGTACTTCAATAAGTTAGGTACTGTCGATATTGCTAAAGTACCTATATCACGCAGTGGTGATGCATTGTGGATTAAGGATAGGGTAGCTGATGCAGATATCAGTTATTCAACAAACATGTTAACTCCTGTAAAGACTTCATTCCAAGGTGGTTTGTCTACTGGTCAGGATAGTTTAAACATCAAAGTAGCACATAGAGGTAATACACGATTTATTGTGAAGGTTACAACGCCTACATCTGTACATTACTTGAATTCTAGTGGTTATACTGAAAGTGGTGTTGTTGGTTATGATGCTTGGTTTACTACTACTCCAAGCAATGTGAAGTTTAGTTACTTCGGTGCAGGTAGGTTACCGATTGATGATGAAATATCTTGGGAAGTTGACGAGGTTGAGGTGTTATTGCCACTAGGTACAACAGATATAACTTTTGGTTTAATGCCTTCTTACTTTCTTACTGGTACTGATAGTAGTGCCTGTTACATCAGGGAGTTTACACCTACAATCAAAGCAGGTGTAGCAGCAAGATCAAATGGAGATACTTATCAGATTAATAGTATTAAAAATAACAATGAAACGTATGAAGATTTTAATCCATTTTTTTCTGAATTTAATAATGCAGGATTATCTAATCAAATTTTAATAAATACTCCAACGGGCAGAACATATACAAAGATTTGGTATAGAGATGGTAAAGCCGAAAATAAAGCATTACTACAAATAGGTATTCAATCCATTTTAAATCAATATAGAACCCCATTTAGATTATTTTCAGGCAGTTTTTTTGGTGAATTCGACTACACCAAAGTTTATGAAATTGAGACCTTACAAGGTCTACACATGCCTTACAAGGTAAATAGTGATTTAAAATTTGACACTCATAGAGTAGATTTTTTTGAATTATTAAATGATGCTGACTCATTGTCAGATAAATACAAAAGATTTGAAAACTTCAAAGACGGTGAATATACCGCTTATGAACAAAAGTTTTTTGGATCAACTTCTGGTGGTGCTACTGGTGGTGATGCACCAGTTAAAAACCCTGGAAGACCACGTAGAGGTGGTAGTTACATATTATAAATGAACATTAACAAACAAGGAAAGGACTTTATATATAAAGAAGAAGGAGTATTATTAAATGCATACAAATGTAGTGCAGATGTATGGACTATTGGTGTTGGGTTTACATTTTTTCCAAATACAGGTAGAAAGGTAAAAGAAGGTGACAAAATCACACAGGTAGAATGCGACTTAATTTTTAAAGAAATTATTAAGCTTTACGAAGAAGCTGTTAATAGATCAATCAAAGTTGTGTTAACACAAAACCAGTTTAATGCACTTGTTTCATTGTGTTTTAATATTGGTTGTGCTGCGTTTGCATCATCGACACTGGTGAAAAAGATTAATACTAAATCACCATTACCTGAAATTGAAAAGTGGTTATGTGTATGGAAAAATGCAGGTGGTAAACCTATTTTATTAGCCAGACGTAAGCGTGAATACGCATTATATATAACAAATTAACCTCTCATCAATGTTCTATATCGACCTTATAAAACAAGCGATTTCATACATGATGAAGGCTCTGGCCTTCATCATAATATACATTACACCGATACACAGTATACTAATCACTGTCTATCTACTATTGGCATTTGATCTTTTTTCAGGTGTTGGAAAAGCTATAAAATTGAAGGAAAAGATAACTGCTGCAAAGCTTAGATTATCCATTATTAAATTCGTTTACTACAGCGTTGGGATCATTGCAGCATATCAGATTGATAAGGTTATGATTGCACCAGATTCATTATTATTGACCAAAATTATATCAGGTTATATCACTTTAACCGAGTTTAAATCGCTGATGGAAAATATATCAATCCTTACTGGTCGTGATATTTGGATAGCTGTTAAGGATCAGGTAATAGCACTTTTTAAAGCAAAAATAATGAAGGTTGAAAAGGAAAATTCTGATAATAATGGTTAGTTAATTTTATAATGCTATATTAGACTAGCGTTAAATTTGACGGTTTGAGGAAACCGTTGCATACCCTGCACTTGGTTAGTGTGGGGTTTTTTGATTTTATAAAATAATTCTTATCTTTATCGTGAGAGCGTTAATTTAAGGGGTTGTAAACGGCATGTTTACGCCCCTTTCTTATTCATTGGCCTCCATATATTCGATCAGTTTTTCAACAGACTGAATGCTTTCTTTCTTACACTGGATATAATTTTGTAGCAAAAAGATAGATTGGAAATTATAATTAACTACTGAGTCCAAAGCAGTTTGTAGATTTTTGGCCTTTTGTTGGCAATCTAATTGTAGTTCTTCTAGGTTCATATTCGAGCAATTAATAGGAGAAATCACAAATATACATTTTTCAACAATTTATGTTTTGCTAAAAATATTAGTAATTTTGTTGGTGTAATGAGAGATAATAAAAAGCATATGGAATATCAGGTAGGCTACAGGTTAACCGATTTTGTGCGCCATAACAATTACATCTCTAACAATCTCGAAGGTAATAGACTATTTAATTATACTTACGAAACAGCAACAATAGATGTTAACCTGAATTTATTTAACTCATCATATAGAGAAAGGTTCATTCGACCTCATTTACATGTTTATTGTGTCGGTCTACTTAATAAGATGGAATTTGAGATATTTTCATTAATCCAATTTAATAGGATTAAGGTTTTTCTGATTACTTATAAGTTTCACTTTGATGGTGCAATTCATAGTGTTAAGGTTCAATATGAATTGTTGTCTAAAGTTGTTTAGTTTTATTTTAACTTTACACCTGAAATCAAATCTAATTCTAATATTTCTTAAGTAAAAAAGGGAAAAAAAAGGGAAAAAGTATGTGATTTTTTAACTTTTTAAAAAGCGAAAACCGCCTTTAAACATATTTAAAAGGTGGTGTTAAAAAATAATTTTATAAAAATAAGATGGATAATCATGTAAAGGCTGCGCTGACCGCATCACTGGATAAGTTTGCAACAGCATCAGGAAAAGACTCAGTTAAACTTAAAGACAATTTAATTGAAGTGTTTAGTAAAGATTTGGGCTTTTTAGAGAAGGTAGCAGAATTTGACGCTGTCTTTGATGAGTATCCGGCCTTTGACGAATTAAGAGAGGTTTTCTTTGATTTGTTGATGATCAACTTTTTCGCCAATGATGTGAAAAAACTGGAAGAAGACTATTTGGATTCGGAAGAATGGGCCGATATTGAGGAGGACACAATTGATAGGGGAACAGAGCTGTTAAATCTGTTGTTATATATTAATGAGTGTCATGATGAAAAAATTAAACCCGAACTGGACGATTTCTTAAAAGAATTCTTATTGGTTGAGGAAGATGAGTTTCAGGATGAATTTCATATCTATGAAGATCTGATCAGCAACCAGCAATTGGTTGATAGCAGTGTTGAGGATATTTGTAGTCATGCTGGCATGATTGAGCTAGGTGAAGAAATGGAAGAGCTTTTTGTGCCGTTCATGGTTTTCTTCCATCAGCCAAAAGCCAATGAAGAAGTGATTAAAGACTTGGGCACATATAGTAACAATAAAGAATTTGATATTGCCGTGTATTCATTGATTGCGGCATTTAATATTGCTTAAATTAAGTTATGGAAGCTAACGTAAAAACTTTAGAGAATTTAAAACCAGAAGCCGCAAAAAATGGAATAGGATTAGGGCTGCTCTCATTGGTTGTCGGAATACTTTCTGCCTATCTGTTGGTTGGTAGTGAATCGATGATGTCTGTTTTTCTTATTCCTATAGGAGTAGGCTTAATTATTCCTCTTGTTATAGCAGTTCTTTTCTGTTTTGACTTGAGAAAGAAAATAGGAGGATACTGGAATTTCCGGCAGGCCGCTTCAGGTATTTTTATCATGTTTTTGGTTACCTATGTTATATCTAATATTGGCAATGTGTTTTTCAATAAGTTTATTGAAAAAGATATGACTACGAGAATTCAAACTACGGTGGTTAACGCGACAACCGAAATGATGAAAGGTCAGGGCATGGACGAAGATTTAATCGATAAAAAGGTTGAAGATATGAACCGTGATTTTGAACAAAAAAATCAGGGGACAATAATGCAGACTATACAAGGACATGTTATTGGAATAATTATAGTATTTGTGGTTGCTTTGCTTTTTGCCGCTTTATTTAAGAGGGAAGCGCCTTTATATCCCAAGGATAACTAGTATTTATAACATACAAAAAAAGGAAGCGCCAGCTTCCTTTTTTTGTATTCAGGTAAAGATAAATGTTATGCGTTCTCTTTCTCTAAATAAGGAATAAAGAAACTGAAAGTTGTGCCCAAAGCTAATTCACTTTTAACACTAATTTTTCCCTTTTGCATTTCTACCAGTTGTTTACAGATAAAAAGCCCCAACCCTGTTCCTATTTGTCCTTTTGAAGAGTTGGTCTGATAATACTGCGAGAACAGATTTGCTTGTTGATCAACACTAATACCCATGCCGGTATCGGTAACGTCTATTTGCAGGCGGGTATCTTCTTTTAACAATTCAGCGTTGATTGTAACCTGACCTTCGTTAGTGTATTTTATGGCGTTGCTTAGCAAGTTGACCATCACTTGTTTCAGTCTGAAACCGTCTCCAAGCAAAATAGCTTCTTTATCACCTGTAAAGTTGTAAATGAGTTCGAGTTTTTTCTTTGTGGCACTATAACTCATGCTTTCGATCACTTCTTTAATGGTTGTATATGGGTTGAAGGGGTCACTTTCTATTTTTAGTTCGCTATTTTCCATTTTTGCAGCATCGAGGGTATCGTTCAATGTTCGTAGCAACATTTCTGACGAACCCTTAATGGATTGTAGCATATCTGTTTGCCTTTGTGTAAGTTCCGTTTTTCCAAATACATGGATGAAACCTTTGATGGCCGTTAATGGATTTCTGATCTCATGGGTCATGTGTGTCAGTAGTTCCATTTTTTGTCTTGCAATGTTTACAGATCTGTCATTCTCCTTTAACAGGAGTAATTCAGATTTGTTTAGCTGTCTGATAAAGATGATAAGCAGGGTTGCAAACAGTAATACCAGGAATAAGGCAGTCAGATAAAATTTGTTAAGAAGAGAGGTAGTTTCCTGGTAGTTTTTAAATGCCATTCCCTTCAGTTCATCTGCCATTTTGTAATTAAGGTCCTTCAAGTCATTTACAATCCGTTCCAGTTCACTACTGATGTGTGTGTTTAACGAGATCAGCTCTCGTTGCATAGCAAGCAGCTTTACGTTATGCTCCTGCAGCTGTTTTAGCTTTTGTGCATTGTCAGCCCTGTCTTTTATTATAATTTTTTGAGTAATCTGGTCAGCAATATTTGTATTGTTGTTATGGTTGATTTCTACGACGCCACTTGCTGTACCATTTTTATTGGAGATGGCATCTTTTAGTCTCCCGAATAGACCTTTTTTCTCTTTTGATATTTCTTTTCTTATGGTATCAGTTTTGCTATTCGTTTTCTTTTTTCTGGTATTGAAATTAGTACTGGTTTCTGTTATAGCTTTTGAATCACTTTGATTATTAAAAGCAGCATAAACAGTAAGAAGGGAGTCAAAATTATGTTTCAGGTTAAAAAGGCGGTCCGATAATTCCAGCTTCTTTTTATACCATACCCGAACCTGATCGCTTTGCGCAGCAGTTAACTGTGTGGTATCGGTGTTTGTTTTTAATAAGGTGTCTATTTTGTTAAAAGCCAGTGTTAGCTTTACTTTATAGTCGTTGCTTTTTGGTCCGTTAATGTCTAACAATGACTCTTGAAAATCATCTTCAGCCTGGTGAAGTAATAGGAGTGCCTGTTCTGGTTTTAGTCGATGTTCTACACTGCTGGCTAACTTAGAAATGTCTTCTAGTTTTTTAGTAATAGAGCTACGGACAAAAATAGCTGCCACTGCAAGAATAATGACAAATGCAAGGAATGTTAGTATTACTTTTCGTGCGAGCGTCTTGGTATAGGTTACTTTCATTTATAGCATGTGATAGAGGGAACAAAAATAAGTATTCTCTTCAGAGTCTGGCATCTTTTGCTGAAAAAAGCAAAAGCGCCTGAGGCCTCTTCTGAGAAACTGATTTTTGTTTTAGCAGGATGCAGAATTAGGGTGTTTTAGCGGGATGTAGAAGCAGGGTGTTTCAGCAGGATGTAGAAGTTGGGTGCAGAAGTATGGAGGAGCAAGGAGTAGAATTGGAACGGAGCAGTAGCGGAAAGCCTATTGGTATGTGGAGTTACGTAGAGATTTTAATAAATCGTTAGGATTGCTATATGAATTGTCTAAATTTAGTGCGGAGATCTTATGGTTATTTATACAGCCTTTAGTGATAGTGAGTTGACTGCCATGTTAAAAAATGGAGAAGATGGCGTGTATAAGGAAATTTACAATCGGTATTGGGACAAGCTATATTATATAGCGCATAGGATTTTAAAATCACAGGAAGCTACTGAAGAGGTTGTGCAAGATGTTTTTGTACTGCTTTGGAAAAAGCGGAGGATACTTGAAATTCAGTCTTTGCCTGTTTACCTGGCAGCAATGGTTAGGTATGAAGTTTATCGGCATGTAGCGAAGGATAAGAAAGACAAGGTAAACGAAATGGCCTATCAGACAACTTTGACAGATTTTGCTTCAATTGACACTGATTTGGAAAATAAATTGTTATTGGAGATTGTCGAAAACCTCTCTAATCAACTGCCGGAGAAGTGCCGTCTGGTATTTCAGTATGTTAAATTGGAGGATAGGGCGTTGGCAGATGTAGCTGAAGAACTAAATATTTCAAAGAAAACTGCAGAAGCACACTTAACAAAAGCGCTAAAAACCATTAGAGGTAATATGGGAGATGTGATGCACCTGCTTTTTTAGCATATTTTAAAATATTTTTATTTTGCACTAAGGGTAAATTGCTTCATCCATACTCTATACATTCAAACGCCCAATTTTAGGTTATGAACAAAGAGGAAGCAACAGGTTTAGCAAAAAAGTTTTTAGAGGGAAAAGCAACTTCTGAAGAGAAAAAGCAGCTGCATGGCTGGTCTGCTTTGACGAATGATGAGGAAGCCGAAGTAGTCTTTACTTCAGAGCCGGAAAACGCTGAACAGGTTAAATCCAGATTGTTTGAGCGTATACAGGCGAAAATTGATTTTGATGGTAGTCCTGTACACTATAAAAATATTGGCAGCCGTCTTTGGTACCGTATCGCTACAGCTGCGGCAATACTTCTTGTTGCTGGTAGCTCAATGTATTTTTATACCACAGGAACAGTTGGTTTTTTTAAGGATAACCTGGCCGATGGCAGAAATATAACTGCTGGGAAAAATACGGCGGTTTTAACTTTGGCAAATGGCAGACAGATAGATTTATCAGCAGCTCTAAATGGGCAGTTAGTGAAGGAGCCCGGGTTAAGTATAACCAAAGCAGCTGATGGACAATTGGTATACGAAATAAAAGGGAGAACAGGTACGGCGGGTGATGATGGACATTTAAATACGGTAAGTACCCCGAAAGGCGGACAATACAAAGTTGTGCTTCCAGACGGGAGCAAGGTTTGGCTAAATGCAGCTTCCAGTATTAGTTTTCCTTCTGTTTTTTCCGGCCTTAGTCATCGTAAAGTCCAGTTAAATGGTGAAGCTTATTTTGAGGTGAAAAAAGATAAGTCGCATCCTTTTGTTGTGCAAGCCGGACAGCAGAAAATTGAAGTATTGGGTACGCATTTTAATGTGAATGCCTATACTGATGAGCATCGGATAAAAACCACTTTGCTGGAAGGAAGTGTCAGGGTCGGTTTTGTAGCCCCGGCTCAGACTGTCCCGGTATTCGGCATTCTTAAACCTGGTCAGCAGTCTATTTTGGCAGATGGAGCAATGAATATTATACCCGCGGATACCGAAGAGGCATTAGCATGGAAAAATGGATATTTTAAGTTCAACAGTGAATCTATTTCTTCTATTATGCGTAAGCTTTCACGTTGGTATGATGTAGAGGTTGTATATGAGGGAGAGCTTAGTAAAGATCGCTTTGGTGGTACCATTAGCCGAAATAAGAATGTGGCTGATGTACTCGAAATGTTGGAATCAACAAAATTGGTGACATTTAAAGTGGAAGGGAGGAAGATTATAGTGAAATAAATTTACCAGAATAGGCGAATACCAAAAAAATGAGGAACAAAAACCAGAGGCGGTGAGAGGCCCCTGGCTTAGTGTTCGGGAAACAGTCAACAGAATTGCGACTAAACAATAATTATCAACACAACCCAAACTAAACAAATTTATGAATTTTTATGATCTAACCCATCATAGGTTTAAAACCTATCGAAAGGGCCAATTAATACGTATTATGAGGTTAACCATCATCATAATGACCGCCTTATTTGTACAGGTAAGCGCTAAGAGTGCAGCGCAGAGAGTTACGATATCGGCAAAGAATGCTCCATTGTTGCAGTTGTTTAATGAATTACGCTTACAAACTGGTTATGATTTTCTTTACTCAGATGAAATGCTGAAAATGGCCAGACCAGTAACCATTAATGTAAAGCAACAGCGATTGGAAACAGTTTTGGAGCAAATGTTTGCCAATCAGCAATTGGTTTATACCTTAAAAAAAGATGCTGTAATTGTTGCGATGAAAGAACAAACAATAGTGGATAGGGTGAGTTCTTTTTTTGCTACAATTGATGTTCGGGGTAAAGTGACAGATGAGCAGGGAAGGCCATTGCCAGGCGCGACAGTAAAAGTTAAAAGTCAGGATAAGCTGGTCATTACTGATGTTAATGGAAGTTTTTTATTAAAAGGTCTTGATGAAAAGGCGGTATTGGTAATTTCTTACTTAGGATATAAAACGAAAGAAGTTCCGGTAAAAGCGATCATGAATATCAGTATTGAGCCTGCCAACGCAAATTTGGAAGAGGTGGGCGTAGTGAGTACAGGTTATCAGAAAATTAAAAAAGATCAGATTACTGGTGCTGCGTCAACTTTGAACGAGGAGCAATATCAGCAACGAGTTGCTGTTACAGGTAATTTCCTGGAAAGTTTAGAGGGCAAGGTTCCTGGTCTGGTATACAATTCGCAAAGTGGAGAGCTTACCATTAGAGGGGTCTCTACTTTTGATGCCGTAAAACAACCCTTAATTGTATTGGATGGTTTTCCTACAGAAATCGACCTCAGGACCATTAATCCAAATGATATAGTCTCTATAAATGTATTGCGTGATGCCGCTGCGGCTTCTATTTATGGGGTAAGGGCATCTAACGGAGTAATTATTGTTGAAACACGCAGAGGTAAATCTGGCAAACCAGTGTTTAATCTGCGTACCAGTTATGCGATTCAGAATGCCCCCGATTTTGGTTACCTTAATTATGCTCCGGCAAGTGAGTTTGTGAAATTGCAAACAGAGAATTTTAAGATCTCGGGAACAGATTTTTTCTTGTTTGAATATGGGTACTATAAAATGAACCCGGTTGAAGAGATTCTTTTTGGCCAAACCGAACTCTCAGTTTCGAATCCGTTACTTACCCAGGCTCAGGCAGACCAAAAGCTGATGGAATTGGGTTCTTATGATAACCTGAAAGAATATGAGCGTTTGTTTTATCAGAAGAGGCAGGCGAAGAATATAAATTTTGACCTGAGTGGAGGTAATGAGAGAAGTACTTATATGCTCGGAGTAAACTATATTAATGAACTTCCAGTAAACCGTAGGTCCGAAAATAAGCAGTTTACACTTAATATGGCTAACACTTTTAAGTTTTCTGAAAGGTTTAGCTTCGATTTTAAGGGTACTTATTTTAACAATAAAGATGTGAGTGGCAACACACCAGGTTATTCAGACTTTTTTCCTTACGAAAGGTTAACCGATGAAAATGGTAATGCCCTTGCTATGTCATTAGATCCAAATCGTAATTTTTTAGGGAGGGTTATGACAAAAGAAAAAAATGAGACCTTGATGGCTGCTGGTTTGTACGATATGTTGTATTATCCCTATAATGAATTGAGTAGTAATACCAATACCTCTAAGGGATCATCTGTAAAATTTCAAGGGAGATTAAATGCAAAAGTGACGGATTGGCTTAACCTGGATCTGGGCGGTAATTTTGAAAATCAGAATTTAACATTAGACCGCCTTCAGACGGACGGCGCATATGCCGTTCGTACACTGATCAACACCATGGCACTAAGAGATCCAGCAACCGGAAAGGCCTTGTTTACAAATATGCCACAAGGTAATGTGTTAAAAAGAACAAATCAGAAAGTAACCAACTATACCGTAAGAGGCCAGTTAAACCTTGCGCATAAATTTGATGGTGATAACCATGATTTTTCTGGTATTATGGGGGTAGAACAAAAGAAAACAGTAAACCCTACTTATGTCACCTCTTTTTTTGGGTATGATGGGCAGACACTGATTACAAATCCGATCAATATGAGTGCATTGAATGGCACCTCCAGACCAGTATTTACGGATGTAGGTTTGGGGAGCCGATTCCGCAGTACAGACTATTATTCCGAATCGGAGATGGAACGCAGGTTTATGTCTTATTATGGACAGGGTACTTACATTTTTAAAGGTAAATATGTAGCTACCGGAAGTTTCCGCATAGATCAGTCTAACTTGTTTGGGGTAGATCCGAAGTATAAGAATAAGCCGCTATGGTCTGCCGGTTTAAACTGGAGATTAGGGAAAGAAGATTTTGTTAAGCAGTTGGATTGGGTAGATAATTTACAGCTTAGGGCAGCAACAGGTTTTAATGGAAACGTACCCACAAGTAACAATGGGGCTTTCTTAATATTATCAACAGCATTAAATACCGTGTTAACTACGCCGCTTACTTATAATGATGTACTTACACCAGAAAATCAGTCGTTACGCTGGGAAACTACCAAGAATTATAACCTTGGCTTGGATTATAGTTTGCTAAAAGGACGTGTTTCCGGTTCATTAGATTGGTATATGAAGAAAACTACCGATGTATTTGGTCAGTTTGATGCAGATCCGACTTCTGGTTTTAATCAGTACAAAGCCAATACAGCCACTATTCAAAATAGGGGGATAGAGCTTTTAATTAATAGCCTTAATGCTCAACATGGTAAATTTAAGTGGGGTACTCAATTAACAGCATCCTTAAACAATAATAAAGTACTGGCCGTAAAAGCAACTGAGTATGCTAACTCACAGCTGATCACTAGTGGAACAAATATTGTAAAGGGAATGCCAATTGGTGCTTTATATAGTTATAATTACGGAGGCCTAAATGCGATGGGGCAACCTTATGTACTGGATAAGAATGGTAATCAAAAAGTATTGGCCTTTTATGGGACAGCCCAGGTTGATGTTACCAAAGACGACCTGATTTACAATGGTACTACCACACCTAAATATGTTCTTGGATTAAATAACCAGTTTAGCCTGGGGTCGTTTGATCTTTCATTCTTGTTTATGTATTACGGCGGACACGTAATGCGGGTTGAGCAACCTGATCCTAATAATATCGGCTTCTATGCAAATAATCCACTTAAAGGTTCAAGTAATTTCTGGAGAAAAGCAGGGGACGAATCTTTTACAAACATTCCGGGATATACCGGTGGTAGTAGTTTAGCACCGGGTTATTACCAGAGTTATGCTTTGTACGGTTATAACTATGCTTCGCAGTTTGTACGCAAAGCAGATTACATCAGGTTAAGGGATGTAGTAATTACCTATAATGCAAAAGCTCCTTTTTTGGAAAAAATAGGGTTGATGAATACTTCCTTACGTTTTCAGGCACAGAATGTTTTCCGTTATACTTTTAGCGGCAACGACATAGATCCTGAAGCAATAGACCGCATCTCCGGAGTTAGAAAGTTAGAAACACAGCCTTTCTATAGCCTTACTTTTTCTACTAACTTTTAATTGAACACGATCATGAAAAATAGATATATAGCACTGTTATTTATGGCAATAGGTATCTTCTCTGCCTGCAATAAATTTCTTGATGTAAAGCCTAAAGGTATTATCATTCCAGAAAAGGTAACAGATTACGAGGCGATACTGAACTCGCCAACGCTGACTAAAACATTTCCCATAAACCTGCTCGATTTTGCAGATGATAATTTTAATAAACCTACTGCATTGGATCAGTCGCCTACTGCAAATGGCTATTATTGGAGGCCAATTTTAACAATTAATGAGAAAGCTAGTCCTGAAGTATGGGGGCCATTATACCGTGCAATTTACAATACCAATGTGATTATCAACGGGGTTCCAAAAGCAAGTGGAGGTACCGAAGCCCAGAAGGAAAGTGTAGTAGCTGAGGCTTTGGTGATCAGAGCCAGCTGCTACATGACCATGCTTACCGTATTTGCCAAATCTTACAATTCCGCTACTGCTGCCACAGATCCTGGTTTGCCATGGGTAACCAGCATTAATGTAACCGATAAGGTACCGGGTAGGTCTACTTTAAAAGCTACGCTTGATGCCATCATTAATGATGTTACTACTGCTGTCAATGGCCTTCCCTTAAGTAATGTTAATCGTTATAGGGTTACTAAGTACAGTGCCTACGGTTTACTGGCCAGGGTTTATTTATATATGGCAGATTTTCCGAACGCTAAAAAATACACGGATATGGCATTACAGGCGCCACATACACTATTGAATTACAATTCTTATACGGATAAGAACAAATTACCGGTTTACGACCTAAACCCTGAAGTGCTTTGGCAACGATCAGCCGTTATTGGAAGTCCTGTTTTTATGCTCTATTCTGATGATTTGAAGAGTTATTTCAACAGCTCAGATATCCGGTATCAATTTTTAACGGTAACCAATAATAATGGTCTGGGTAGGTCTGGATTGCCTGGCACTTACAATTTTGGGATTACCTTTCCTGAGCTGTACCTTACTAAAGCAGAACTGCTGGCAAGAGAAGGTAAATATAACGAGGCAATGGATATTGTAAATACAATTAGAAGAAACCGGATCAAAACCGCTGACTATGTCGACCAGTCTGCAGCTAACCCCGAAGAAGCATTGATTAAAGTGTTTGCAGAACGTAGACGGGAATTAGCTTATAGTGGTACGAGGTGGTTCGACATGAAACGCTTTGATCAGGAAGGCCGCATGTTAGAAGTAAAAAGAATTAATCCAACAACACAGGCAGTCGACGCTTCGTTACCGCCACGTAGTCCTAAATATACTTTCGAAATACCAGTTCGCGTGAGCATGTTCAATCCTGATATGGAGCTAAATCATAAATAAAAACTATAAATATAAAAGATATGAAATTGATATTAATAACTACCGCTCTGGTATTGGCTGGTTTAAGCAGTTTTGCGCAATCTGGCAAGGCAGGTCTTAAAGACGATTTATTGAAAGATAAGCAGTCTGTCCTGGCTAAATACATTCCGATGGCCGATGGACAATATTTACATGAATTATACGTATTGCCGCCAAACGAGGTAATACAGCAAATGACTGCTTTTAAAATGGCTCTAAAAACAAATATCGATGCAGAAAAAGATGAAAGAGTAAAGTCGCTTAAAATCCAGGATGCAGATTATTTCTCTCGTAATGCGATCAGCTGGTACACTGGCTTGTATGGCATGGATTCTCTTGGTATGTTGGGCTTTTCTAAAGTACTGATGGAAAAAAAAGGCGATCCAAATTATAGTAAACTTATAGATTCTGCGCATAAAAAGGCTTTTGTGAAAAAATTAACGACAGAAGAACGAGCAATGCTGATAGATATTGTAAATGATAAGCCAGACCTGAATAATGAAGCGCTTTTTAAGCGCTCGGCGGCTTATAGAAAATGGGTAGATGCCTACATAATGAAGCTTAGAACTAGTAAATACAAAGCCGATACGACATTAGGATATGAGGGAAACAATGTGGTAAAGCTTAAAGTGATCAATATTGAAGTTAGTAACCCATTTATTAAAGAGTACCTCAACTATGAAACAGTAGGTACCATTTTAAAATCAGTAAAAAATGTAGCTGCAAAAGAAGAAGCTTATCAGGCTTTCATGGCTAAAGTAACTAATCCGGCTTATAAAGAAGAGATCAGTGGTATATATAATAATTTTAAAATGATGGCAAGTAATGCACCTGCTCCAGGTTTTACCTATTTAGACGTTGATGGTAAGCAGGTGTCGTTAAAAGACCTTCGTGGTAAATATGTATATATTGATGTTTGGGCTACCTGGTGTGCACCCTGCAAAGCAGAGATTCCTTTTCTTACTAAAGTAGAAAACGACTATCATGGCAAAGACATTCACTTTGTAAGCTTGTCTGTTGATCGTATGGTTGATAAAGCAAAGTGGGTAAGCTATGTTAAAGAAAATAAGTTACAAGGAATACAACTGATGGCTGATAAAGATTTCAGTTCTGAGTTTATTAAAAAGTTCAACATTAATTCTATTCCACGATTTATTCTGATCGATCCGGCAGGTAAAATTGTTTCAGGCGATGCGAAGAGACCTTCAGATCCTGAGTTGCGGAAGCAATTTGATGCGTTGTTAAAAAAGTAATAAATATAATTAAGGTTAGAAATAGATGCCGGCTTTCAATTGAGGGCCGGCATTTGTTTTTATCAGATAAAATTTTTGCCGGATTTAATGGAAGGACATTTTATTTCTCTAAGTTTGCATTTGTTTTTTAGCGTTTATAAACACACATGGATATTTCTGTTGTAATCCCATTATATAATGAAGACGAGTCTCTTCCCGAATTAACGACCTGGATAGCTAAGGTAATGCGGGAAAATAACTTTTCCTACGAAATTCTTTTTGTTGATGATGGAAGTACAGATTCATCCTGGGCAGTTATCGAAGAACTGAAAAAAGAGTTTGATGCGGTAAAAGCCATAAAATTCAGGAGAAATTATGGTAAGTCTGCCGCTTTAAACGTAGCTTTTGCTGCTGCAGAGGGTAATGTTATTATTACTATGGATGCCGATTTGCAGGATAGTCCTGATGAAATACCAGAATTGTATCGTAGGATCAACGAGGAGAAACTCGACATCATTTCAGGCTGGAAGAAAAAACGTTACGATCCCATTTCTAAAACTATACCAACCAAATTGTTTAATGCAGCTACCAGACGCATGTCAGGCATAAAATTAAACGACTTTAATTGTGGCCTGAAGGCTTACAGGAAAGATGTGGTGAAAACTATTGAGGTTTATGGTGAAATGCATCGTTATATACCTGTAATTGCAAAATGGGCAGGTTTTAAAAAGATAGGAGAGCAGGTCGTAGAACATCGTGCCCGCAAATATGGGGTAACCAAATTTGGTCTTAGCAGGTTTATCAATGGTTTCCTTGATTTATTGTCTATATTTTTTGTGGGTAAATTTGGTAAACGGCCGATGCACTTTTTTGGATCGCTAGGTGTTTTGAGTTTTTTACTGGGGACATTTATGGCTATATGGTTAATAGGCGTAAAACTTTACCATATCGCTTTGAATATTCCTTATAAAAGAGATGTAACCGATCAACCTTTGTTTTATATAGCGTTGGTCGCTATAATAGTAGGGTCGCAATTGTTCCTGACAGGTTTTGTGGCCGAACTTGTAACCAGGAATGCGACAGAACGGAACCATTATCTGATTGAAAAAGAGATCTTATAATCCATGTTTTTTTCCATCATTATTCCTCTTTATAACCGTCCGCAGGAAATAGACGAATTGTTAACTACACTTACCAGGCAGACTTATTTACAGTTTGAGGTATTGGTTATAGAGGATGGCTCCGTAAAAGATGCCAAAGCTATTGTTGAAAAGTATGTCAACAAACTGGACGTAAAGTATTTTTATAAACCCAACGAAGGACAAGGCTTTGCCAGGAACTATGGCTTTGAAAGAGCAAAAGGTGACTTTTTTGTTGTATTTGACTCAGATTGCCTTATTCCTGAAGATTATCTCGAAACGGTAAAGAACTATCTTTTTGAACATAAACTGGATGCTTATGGTGGTCCGGATGCGGCCCATCAAAGTTTTACGCCAATACAAAAAGCCATTAGTTATGCTATGACTTCTCCGTTTACGACAGGGGGGATCAGGGGCAATAAAAAGCACATCGGACAATTCCATCCCCGTAGTTTTAATATGGGTATTTCACGTGAAGTTTGGGAAAAGGTCGGTGGATTTATTCTTACAAGACTAGGAGAGGATATTGAGTATAGTATCCGTATACATGAAAGCGGGTTTAAGATCGGGTTAATTCCCGGGGCTAAAGTTTATCATAAAAGACGTACAAGTTTTCCCCAGTTTTATAAACAACTGCATTTTTTTGGCAGGGCACGGATAAATATTTATAAACATTTTCCAGCTGAATTAAAGCTCGTACATTTCTTTCCGGCAGTTTTTACCTGCGGAGTTATATTTACAGTGCTTATGAATATATTTTATTGGCCTTTAGCGTATTTGTGTAACTTTATGCTGTTGTTATACCTAATGTTGATATTTTTTCACTCATGGCAGGTTAATAAGTCGTTAAAGGTTGCATTTTTGAGTATTATTGCTGCGTTTATTCAACTAACAGCCTATGGCTTAGGTTTTATGCAGGATTTTTTTAAAAGAATAGTATTAAAACAACAATGATAGAATTTTTAAAGGAAAGTACATTTACTGTAAATGAGGTGATTGGCAAAGCCTGGGCGGTAACCAAAAGGAACTATTTTTCCATTGCTACGCTTTGCTTTTTAATGTTTATTACTTCCAATGCATCTGGTTTGATGGCATTTTTTCTTAAGGATGTAAACATGTTTCTCAGTATACTCATGGCATTCTTTTTTGTTATGTTTTACTTTACAATTAACCTCTCACTTTTCAAATATATTTTCCATCTTTTGGATGATGAGTTGAATGTAAGTATAGTTGATACCATACCAACGCGAAAACAGATTATTCGTTTTCTGGTCGCTATGCTATATTTTATGCTGTGTATCATTGGTGTGTATTCAGTGGTGATCCTGGTTGCATTTCCTTTTATATACACAGGCATTAAATTGGATATCATTACCAATATCGCTATATCTGTAGGTATAATAGCCATATTTATCACCTGGATAAGAATATCCTTCTTCCCATTTTTTATCATCGATAAAAATCTTCCGCCATTTTTGTCTATCAAATTTAGTTTGGCTACTACAAAAGGTAATTTCACCAAGATCCTCTTGTTGTTACTGGTATTGGGTGGTTTTCATCTGTTGTATTTGTTTTTCAGTTATTTGAAATGGCCGGTTGTTGCCTTTTTTATCAATGTACTGAGCTCCTTTATTATTGTCCCTTTATCTAGTGTTGCTTTAACCATCGCTTATAGAAAAATGATAAGTGAGTATAAAGGAGAAGGTGAGCCTGACATTATTCATAATATAGTTTAATATATATTTATGGGATTAAAAGCGGCATTAAGCAAGCCATTTGCTGCCTTTGTTGTAAGGGGTATAAATAAGTGGAAAGGAAATGCAGTAAAAGCACAGCACGATACCCTGAAAAAGTTGGTTAGTGCCGCAAAGCATACCTCTTTTGGTAAGGATCATAAATTCGCAGCTATAAAAAACTACGAAGACTTTAAAAAGCACGTTCCAATTAAAGATTACGAGGAATTAAGGCCGTACATAGATAGGGTAGTTGCAGGAGAAAAGGATGTGATGTGGACGGGTAAACCGAAGTATTTTGCTAAAACATCGGGTACGACTTCAGGAGTTAAATATATACCCATTTCTGCGGCTTCAATGCCGGAACATATTAAAGCTGCACGTAATGCTTTATTAACTTATGTACATGAAACAGGGAATGTAAAGTTCATTGACGGAAAGATGATCTTTTTGCAGGGTAGTCCCGTAATGAGTAAAAAGAACGGAATTCACGTTGGTCGCTTGTCGGGCATTGTAGCCAATCTTGTTCCTGCCTATTTGCAAAAGAACCGCTTACCTTCCTACGAAACAAATTGTATTGAAGATTGGGAAGAGAAGGTTGATGCCATTGTCGACGAAACCATAAAACAGAATATGACCTTGATCTCCGGCATTCCACCATGGGTCCAGATGTATTTTGACCGGTTGACAGATAAATCAGGTGGTAAAAAGATTAAAGATATCTTTCCTGATTTTGAATTGTTTGTATATGGTGGTGTAAACTATGAACCATATCGTACTAAAATTGAAGCTAGTATTGGCAAAAAGATAGACTCTATTGAAACCTATCCTGCTTCAGAGGGTTTTATTGCTTACCAGGACAGTCAGCAGGACAAGGGCTTATTGCTTTTAGCTAACGCAGGAATGTTTTATGAGTTTATTCCTGTTGATGAGTTTTATAACGATCATCCTACACGTTTAAGCTTAGGCGAAGTGGAACTGGATACCAATTATGCACTCGTTTTAAATACCAATGCAGGTCTTTGGGGATATGTGATTGGCGATACCGTTAAATTTGTTTCCAAGGATCCTTACAAGATTATGGTAACAGGAAGAATTAAACATTTTATATCTGCTTTTGGAGAACACGTGATCGGAGAGGAAGTTGAGCATGCCTTACTTTCTGTTGCGAACGCTGAAGGTGTGGGAATTACAGAGTTTACTGTGGCTCCCCAGGTGAGTACACCAAATGGAGAATTGCCTTATCACGAGTGGTTTATTGAGTTTTCAGTACCACCTGTGGATATGATATCTTTTAGTAAAAAGGTAGACGAAGCTTTACAAAAGAAGAATATTTACTATTTTGACCTCATTGAAGGTAAAATACTACAACCCTTAATCATTCGTTCTTTACAAAAAGATGCGTTTGTGAGCTATATGAGAACACAAGGTAAGCTTGGCGGACAAAATAAGGTGCCGCGTTTGTCGAACGACAGGAAGATTGCGGATGATTTGGGTGGTTTTATAACTCGTCCTGATGACGAAGAACAGAGGAGAATTTAATTGAAAAATATATCTATTTTAGGTGCTACAGGCTCTGTAGGTACCCAGGCATTAAATGTGATTGAAGCGAACCCTGAATTGTACAGGGTATTGGCGCTTACTGGGCATGCTAATGCTAATTTATTAATTGAGCAGGCTTTGAAGTTTAAGCCATTGATGGTCGTGATTACAGATGAAAGTAAATATCAAACTGTAAAGGCAGCATTATCAGGAACAAACATTAAGGTTTTGGCGGGAGAGGCAGCATTATGTGAGGCTGCGGCCTTGGATGGTGTGGATTTGGTACTTACTGCAATTGTGGGTTCAGTAGGTTTGAGCCCTACTATTGCTGCAATTAAAGCCGGAAAAGATATTGCTCTGGCCAATAAAGAAACTCTTGTTGTTGCCGGCGACCTGATCACTACCCTTGCCAGGGAGCATAACGTTAATATTATTCCGGTTGATTCCGAGCACTCGGCAATTTTTCAGTGCCTGGTTGGAGAATCTACTGCTGCTATTGAAAAAATATACCTTACGGCTTCCGGAGGACCTTTTAGAGGAAAAGATCGTTCTTTTCTTGAAAATGTTACGAAAGCGCAGGCGCTTAAGCATCCTAATTGGGTGATGGGGGCTAAGATCACCATTGATTCGGCTTCATTAATGAACAAGGGACTGGAAGTTATTGAAGCCAAATGGCTTTTTAATCTGGAGGTTGATCAGATTGATGTGATCGTGCACCCTCAATCTATCGTACATTCACTGGTACAATTTAATGATGGATCTATGAAAGCGCAAATGGGGCTTCCGGATATGAATTTACCAATTCATTATGCTTTAGCTTATCCAGATAGAATAAGCAGTGACTTTAAGCGTTTCAATTTTATGGATTATCCGGAACTGAATTTTTATCAGGCAGACCAGGAAACCTTTAGGAATTTAGACTTGGCATATACGGCATTACGCAAGGGAGGGAATATGCCTTGTATCATTAATGCTGCAAATGAAGTTGTGGTCGAGGCTTTTTTACAAGATAGGATTGGTTTTTTACAAATGAGCGACGTTATTGCGTCCTGCATGGATGGAATGGAGTTTATTGAGAAGCCAAGCCTGAATAATTATTTAGAAACAGACATGCATACACGTATATTTGCAGGTCAACTGGTAACAAATTAGAACTTTTAATATCAAAATAGAACATTAAAATAAAAATATGAGTGGATTGATTATGGCTGCCCAGTTAATTCTGGGATTGTCGATACTGGTAATTTTACATGAGTTAGGACATTTTTTGGCGGCACGTGCCTTCGGAATTAAGGTAGAAAAGTTTTATCTGTTTTTTGATGCCTGGGGGGTTAAACTGTTTAGCTTTAAAAAAGGTGATTGTGAATATGGAATTGGCTGGTTACCGTTGGGTGGCTATGTGAAAATTTCAGGTATGATAGATGAATCTATGGATACCGAGCAAATGAAACAGCCTGCACAGGAATGGGAATTTAGATCGAAGCCAGCCTGGCAGCGTTTGATTGTTATGCTTGGTGGTGTTTTCGTAAATATCGTTGTGGGTATCTTCATTTTTTGGATGATGACCTTTAAATACGGAGAATCTTATATTCCTAACAGTTCTGTAATGAACGGAATTAATCCTGGTGTTGTTGGTAAGGAACTTGGTCTGAAAGTTGGAGATAAAGTTATTGCCATTAATGGCAATAAAGTAATCCGTTTTGAAGAACTAACAAGTTCAAAAGTACTGTTGGGTAATACCAGTTTAACTATTGTTCGTGGCGACAAAACTATGGACATTAAAGTTCCCGATAATATCCTGAATAAAGTTTCTGATTTAGGGATGGAATCATTCATCAGCAGAGCACCGCTTTTAACATCTACATTAGATACACTGGTTCCAGGTAAACCAGCTTATAATGCAGGCCTTAAAAAAGGCGATAGGATTACAGCTATAAATTCGATTCCTGTTAAGTATGATGCAGACGTTAGAGCGATCATTCCTAAATTTAAAGGTAAAACCGTAAATTTTGATGTAACAAGGGGTACAGAACATTTAAGTTATGCTGTGCCAATTGATACAGCGGGTACAATAGGTATCAACTTTAATTTCAATGAGATTAAAGAAGAGACAATTATGTATGGCTTTATGGCTGCTTTGCCGGTAGGAGCAAATCAAGCATGGAGAACATTCAGTGATAATGCTAAGGGAATCTGGAAGGTTTTAACAGGAAAAATAGATGCAAATAAAGCATTCTCGGGTCCTGTAGAGATTGCCCGTAAAGTTTATGGTGGCGAGTGGGTTTGGGCAAGGTTCTGGGCTTCTACAGGTTTTATCTCAATCGCATTGGCATTTATGAATTTGTTGCCTATCCCGGCATTGGATGGCGGACACGTAGTATTCTTGTTGATTGAAATGGTTAAAGGAAAACCACTTGGCGATAAATTTATGGAACGTGCACAGATTGTTGGCTTTGTAATGTTGCTATCGTTGATGGTCTTTGTATTGGGGAATGATATTTTTAAGGCTTTCTTTAAGCATTAAAGCACATGGTTGATTACTTTGAGTTTTATGGCCTGCCGGTTAGTTTTAATCTTGATCAGGCAATCGTAAAACGACAGTTTTATAAATTTAGTAAACAGTATCACCCTGATTTTTACATCAATGAAAGTGATGTAAAGCAGGCTGAGGTATTGGAGTTAAGTACCCTTAACAATAAAGCATACCAGGTGCTTAGTGATCCTCAAAAGCGATTGCATTATATTTTATCACTAAAAGGGCTTCTTGTAGAAGGAGAGAACTATATGCTTCCACAAAACTTCTTAATGGAGATGATGGAGGTGAATGAAGCATTGATGGATCTACAGTTTGACCCTGATCCGGTTCGTTTAGCTGCTCTGAAAGAGGAAGTGGCTTTAATTGAAAGGGAAATTATGGATGAGCTATCAGAAATAACCAGCGCTTTTGATACCCAGGATTTAGTAACTCAGCAACAATCTCTGGTTGCTGTTAAAGATTTATATTATCGCAATAAATACCTGTTGCGTATCAACGAAAGTATAAATAAAGCATTAGCTGCTGTATAGTTCTTGTTGAAACAGTGTAAAAAAGCGTTTACAAGCTTTTTTACACTGTTTATTTGAGCTATTTTCGGCTCAAAATCAATTCATTGTATGAATACATTATCAATTTTTAGAAAAGTAGCCGTTGCCGAAGGAATTTCCTATGTGCTTTTGATATTTATTGCCATGCCTTTAAAATACTGGGCAGACATGCCTCTGGCAGTTAAGTATACAGGATGGGCACATGGCTTGTTGTTTGTTCTTTATATTGCTTTATTAATCATGGCCTGGACAGAATACAAGTGGAGCTTTAAAAAATCGGCAATCATCGGAGTGGCTTCTTTGCTGCCTTTTGCTCCTTTTTTGGTAGATAAAAGATTGAAAGAAGAAAATTAAAATAAAAGTTGGTAATTATAAAATCAATTTATACATTTGCAACCCGCTGAATAAGCAAATGCCCAGCTGGCGGAATTGGTAGACGCGCTGGTCTCAAACACCTGTGGGAAACCGTGCCGGTTCGACTCCGGCGCTGGGTACGGACAAAAGCCTTAGAGAAATCTAAGGCTTTTTTGTTTTCTGACGATTTTGAGTATCTCCTTTCCTGTTCACTTTAAAACAAACTGTTCATTATGATACAGTTTGTTTTTGTTGTTTTATTGTAACTTGCTTATTGTTAGTTATTTGTGTTTGGCATTTGTGTTGGATTACAGGGCTCAAATATATGATAATTATGGATCGGGAAATTTCACTCAAACAGCAAGCCAGGCGAAGAACCAAAATATACCTCTTTGTAATTGCAGCTATAGTAGTTGTCGCTTTTGGGTTTATTCAATTTAGAAGCATGGTTGAACCATCTGTTAAGCGGGGCAGCTTTAACGTATCAATTGCTGAAGCTGGCCTGATCGAAGCAACAGTACCGGCATCAGGAGTGGTGACACCTGAATATGAAGTTACGATAAGCTCTCCTGTAAATGCCAAAATTGAACAGGTGCTGTTTAACGCGGGTGAAAAAGTACTTGCTGGTCAGTCTATTTTGCGTCTTAACAAAGAAGCTTCCTTGCTGGCCTTTGAGAAACTAAATGAGGAACAGCACGTAAATCGCAATAAAATAAACCAATTGTCTCTTGAGCTTCAGAAAAGTCTCGATGAATTAAAAACCCAGTATTCCATAAAACAGATGAAGATTAGTAGTCTGGAAACTGCTTTGGATCATGAACAATCGCTTTTAGCTATTGGTGGAAGTACAGATGAAAATGTGAAACAAGCCCGTTTAACCTTAAACGTGGCAAAGTTGGAACTAACACAAATTAAGAATCAGATCGACAACCAGAAGGCTATGATGCAGGCTGATCTGAAAAGTTTGGGCTATGAAATCAACATTCGTGAAAAGGATATTAAAGGAGTTAGTGATAAACTAAAAAATGCGGCTATTTCGTCACCGCGTGATGGGGTGATTACCTGGGTTAACAATAAGATCGGGGCAGAAATTAATGAAGGTGAGGAGTTGGTACGTATTGCGGATTTAAGCAGTTTTAAAGTAGAAGCGACTATTTCTGATACCTATGCCGATGAGGTAAAATCGGGCAGAATGGCTTTAGTTCGGGTCAATAAAACCGACCTGAGGGGGAACATCAGTAATGTACAACCGGCAGTTGAAAATGGTAACATAAAATTTTCTGTTACCTTAAACGACAAAAATTCAAAATTACTCCGATCTAATTTAAAGGTTGATGTTTTTGTAATTACTTCTTATAAAGAAAATACAATAAGGGTAAAGAATGGAGCTGCTTTTAACGGATCTGAGGAGCAAAAAGTCTTTGTGTTGGAAGGTGAAAATGCGGTATCCCGTAAAGTAAAAATTGGCGAAAGTAATTCAGACTACGTAGAGATCTTATCGGGTGTTAAAGCAGGAGAAAGCGTCATTACCTCAGAGATGGAGGACTTTATCCACCTCAACAAAGTTAAGATCAAATAATCCATATAAATAAAACACAGCCATGTTCAAGTTCATATTACTTGCCGGAATACTTATGCCTGTACTTGTAAAAAGCCAAAGCCTTAGCGACACTGTACAACTAAATCTACAGGAGGTTATCGAGATTGCGAAAGAACATTCAACTGCAGCTGTACAAGCGGCTACCATTCGCGAAAATCAGTACTGGCAATATAAAACCTTTAAATCGAATTATAGTCCGCAATTAACGCTGGATGGGACATTACCCCAATTTAGTAAAACCAATATACCGGTAATACAGCCTGATGGAACAGTGGAATTTAAGCCTGTGATCAATGATAATTCAGCAATAAACTTAGGTGTGAAACAAAATATTGGGTTAACAGGTGGACAACTGTTTCTGGGTTCTAATGTATTGCGGTTTTCAGATTTCGACCGTAAGCAAACCCGTTACAATGGAAATCCTTTAATTATTGGGTTAAACCAGCCATTGTTTGCATTCAATTCATTGGCATGGGATAAGAAAATTGAACCATTGCGTTACGAAGAATCAGTTAAAAAATACAAAGAAGATATGGAAGTGGTAGGCCGGGATGCATCGGAACTATTCTTTAGCCTGCTTATCGCCCAGATCAACAAAGATATTGCCGCTAAAAACCTGGCAAATAATGAAATAATTTATAAGATAGGTGAACGCAAGGCTGTTTTAGGAAAGTTGTCGAAAGATGAGCTGTTACGGTTGAAGCTTGGTGTGCTAAATGCAAGGAAAGCAGTGGTACAGGCAAATGTTGATGCCGAAACTTCAGACCTTCAGTTGAAATCTTTTATTGGCTTTTCAACTGCAAACCAGGTTCAGCTTATTCTCCCCGAAAATCTGCTCAGTTTTGAGGTGGATAAAACCGTTGCGGTTCAGCAAGCGAAAAATAATAGACAAAAAGCTATAGAATTTAAGCGGGCATTGCTGGAGGCCGATAAAGATGTTGCAAAAGCAAAGGGCGAAAATGGTTTAAAAGTTAACCTCTTTGGAACTTTTGGATTGACCAATGTAGCGAACCAACTTCCGGGAATTTATAGGAATGCGAAAGACCAGCAGGAAATAAGTTTGGGTTTTCAAATCCCAATCCTGGACTGGGGACGTTCAGCTTCAAGAATTAAAACGGCGCAGGCAAACCAGAAACTGGTAGCAGCCACTGTTAAACAGGCGCAAATAAATTTTGAGCAGGAAATTTATACTACGCTGAGGCAGCTTGCCATGATAAAAGAGCAAATGAAAACTAATGCAGAGGCAGATATAACGGCAAATGAACGGTTTGAAATTGCAAAAAAAAGGTACTTTCTTAATGATTTGAGCATCACTGATCTTAATATCGCTTTGCAAGAAAAAGATCAGGCACGCCGTGATTATATTTTATCCTTAAAAAGCTTTTGGAATGCTTATTTCAACCTGCGTATACTAACGCTCTATGATTTTTCCACAAATAAAAATATCTGATTCACCATTATTCAGTTAAATAGAATAACTATAAATATGAAAAACTTAAATCTTTTAATACTAACTTTTACACCTCCCTTAAACTAAATTGAGATGATACAATTATTGAATATAGAAAAAGTTTACCGTACCAATACGATCGAAACCACAGCCCTTAATAACATCAATATTAACATTAATAAGGGTGAATTTGTGTCCGTTATGGGGCCTTCAGGCTGCGGTAAAAGTACCCTGTTAAATATTATGGGGTTGCTGGACGCGCCGACAGGAGGTTCCATCATTATCGACAATCAGTCCGTCACATCCTTCAGTCGTAAGAAACTGGCGGTATTCAGAAACCTTAAGCTTGGGTTTATTTTCCAGAGTTATCACCTGATCAATGATCTTTCGGTAATTGATAACGTGGAGCTTCCATTGTTGTACCGAAGCGGTATTTCGGGTGCTGAAAGGCGAAAGAGAGGATTAGAGGCTTTGGAGAAGGTAGGTTTAAGTGCCCGTACCAAACATTATCCCAACCAACTATCCGGGGGACAACGCCAGCGCGTGGCCATTGCCCGCGCCATTATAGGAAATCCGGAAATCTTGCTTGCCGATGAGCCTACAGGAAACCTGGACAGTGCGATGGGAGAAGAGGTGATGAGCTTAATGCTACATCTGAATAAAACAGATGGCAGTACAATAGTTATGGTAACACACGATGAGCAGATGGCTAAAAAAACGCAACGTATCATTCACTTTTTTGATGGACAACAAGTCAGCTAACCGGTCAAAACTTAGAAATCATGCTGAAAAATTATATAAAACTCACTTTTAAAGTAATGCTTCGCAAGAAGTATTATACGGCACTCACGCTGCTAGGTATAAGCCTTACCATCATGATTGTCACCATATTTGCTTCTTTTATTGATCAGATTATTAGCGCAAATTCAACAGAAGTTAACCGTGACCGGACTTTGATATTGGATAAGGTATCTGTTTATAAAAATGGAAAACAGACAGATGCAGTGCCGAGCTTAACTTTCCTGCAGAAAAACGTAAAGGACATGGAAAGCGCCGGGACAATTTCTTATTTCTCCACCACAGAGTTTGTTTCCTTTATTAATGGAAAAGCGGTTGGCCATGCTTTGAAATTTATTGATGAAAACTTCTGGAAAATAACTGATTTTAAATTCATGGAAGGAAAAGCTTTCGATATTAATGCTGTAAAAAAAGGTGCAAGGGTTGCTGTGATTAACGAAAAAACTAAAACCTATTTCTTTAATGAAAGCGAAGCGATAGGTAAAACAATCACCATATATGGCTCATCGTTTAAAGTAATAGGAGTGGTGGAATCTGCTACACCTTTCAGCAGGATTTATGCCGATGTTTATGTACCGTATACCACCGATACCAATGTTCAACTTACAAATAAAGAGGTTGAAGGAACCTATAGCGCTTTGTTATTGGCAAAAACGAATGATCTGAGAAAAGTGCGGGCTGAACTGAAAGCTAAACTGAAAAGAATAAATACGGTTTCAGGTGCTGATTCGGTGCACGTGCAGGCCTTTACTGCCAGGGAGCAATTCGCTAAAAGTAGCTCGGGGAATAACGATGAGCCAGAGTATGGGAAGACTGTAATTGTGACCCTTGTTGTACTGACATTATTTTTGCTTATTCCCGCAATTAGCCTGGTTAATATTAATATTACCCGGATAGGCGAGCGGGCAGAAGAAATTGGTGTACGTAAATCGTTTGGGGCAACTTCAGGAACCCTGGTTACACAGTTAGTTATTGAAAATGTCATCATCACCTTGATAGGTGGATTGATCGGTTTGGGATTGTCTGTCTACGCAGCTCAATTACTGGTTCATTTAATCAATACCTTCGACCCCCTGTTTAAAATGCCGACAGATAGCTTTATCATCAGCTGGCAGGTATTTGGGTTCTGTCTTTTTAGCTGCCTGTTATTAGGGATAATCTCAGGGGTTTATCCTGCATGGAAAATGTCACGTATGAATGTAATTTATGCCTTGAAAGGAGGGAATAACCTATGATTTTGCATCTGTTTAAAATGATCATGAACAGGAAAAAAGAGAATTTTTTCTTGTTGTTACAGTTGTTTGTCAGCTTCATCGCTTTGTTTCTTTTTATTGGATTGAATTTGAAGAAGTTTAGTAACTACTTCAAGCCTTTAGGTTATAGCTATGAAGATGCCTGGCTCGTAAAGCTTGATTTTCAAAGTCTTCCGGAGGAAAAGAAACTGGAATATAGCAGGGTGATTAAAGAAAAACTACAATCTATTAAAGAAATAGAAGAGATAAGTGCTACACAGGTAGTTCCCTTTATGGATTGGGGCAGGGAAGAAAAGATAACTTACAATAAACAAGTCAGTACTGCCCTGGCTTTTGAAGTGGACGGGCATTACCAGGAGGTGCTCAATATTAAACTACTTGACGGGCGGTGGTTTTCTGGGAAGGATTATGCTTTGAACAGCATTCCGATAGTCATCACGAAGGATTTGGCCGAAAGAGATTTCAAAAATGAGGACCCTATAGGAAAAACCATTATGATAGCCGGCAAACCTGCTATCATCATCGGAATTTCGGAAACACTTAGGGAAAACACTTCAGCTAACCCTAGCCCAGGATTCTTCATGCCGCTTAAAAGTACTGCGAATACTTATCTTCTTAAATCAAAAAGCACAGATAATCTGCTTTTATTAGAAGATAAGATCAGGAAGGCTATCACATCAGTTAACGCTTCAGAAATTCAGATTAAGCAAAATATATCCTTAACCCTGATCAAAAAATTTGCGCATAAAATGGATTATATTCAACTATGCATTGCTTTACTGGTATTTGGATTTTTGATTGTAAATGTATTTCTTGGGATTTCCGGCGTATTTAGCTACAAGCTATCTAAACGGAAGGCTGAAGTCGGTTTGCGGGTAATAATGGGGGCTAGTCCTTTTGATATATTGAAGCAACTTCTTGGGGAATCCATGGTTCTTACTACCTTAGGTATTTTACCGGGCGTGCTGATCGCTGTTCAATTATTGATTATGCAATATTTAGACCCTTTTATGAATGGATATTATGGAATCTTAAGTATTGTATTATCGGCATTGTTTTTATATCTTTTGATGTTAAGCTGTGCCTTTTACCCAAGTTTAAAGGCCGCCAGGCTTAGTCCGGCTGAAGCTTTACACGAAGAATAACCTTATGATGATTCTAATTATTGATGACGATATAGCTGTATGTGCCTCATTGAGCCTCCTGTTAAAACAGGAAGGTTTCAAATCCATAGTGGCACATGGTCCTGAAGAAGCAAAATTGCAGCTTAAAGAAAAACAGGTAGATGCAGTTTTGCTCGATATGAACTTCTTTATGGAAACTACAGGAGAAGATGGCCTGGAGTTGCTTCAGCAAATAAAAAAGTCAAACCCTATGTTGCCCATCATTTTAATGACGGGTTGGGGTTCGATCAAATTAGCTGTTGAAGGAATGAAGCTTGGTGCAACAGATTTTATTAATAAACCCTGGGACAATGAGCATTTGATGCGCTCCCTAAGAACTGCCCTGGATTTATCTGATGAACAGGATACGCCGACTGGGGTTACCCGGAAAAAGTTGAATGAAAAATATGGGTTTGAAAATATTGTAGGAGAAGATCCTCAACTTTTAGATGTGCTCCAAACCATTGCAAGAGTTAGCCATACCGATGCGTCAGTATTGATTATTGGCGAAAGTGGTACGGGGAAAGAGCTTGTCGCTGAAGCAATTCATGAAAATAGTCTGCGCAAACATAAAGCATTTGTAAAAGTAAATCTTGGAGGGATTTCTTCCAGTTTATTTGAAAGTGAGATGTTCGGACATAAACGTGGGGCTTTTACTGATGCGCGTAGTGATAGGGTGGGACGGTTTGAATTGGCAGATAAGGGGACTATTTTTCTGGACGAGATAGGAGATTTAGACTTAAATAGTCAGGTGAAACTGTTGCGGGTATTACAGGATCGTAAATACGAGGTGTTGGGTGACAGCCGGACACGGGCGGTTGATCTTCGGGTAGTTTGTGCTACCAATCGTGATTTGCGGGAAATGATAGTTGCCAATAAGTTTCGGGAGGATCTGTTTTATCGCATCAATCTGATTATTATCCGTCTTCCGCCACTTCGTGAGCGGTCGGATGACATTCCAATTCTGGCAAATTACTTTCTAAAGAATCTGAAGGAAATTTACAACAGGCCCAAATTACAAATTGATAAAAAAACTTACAACTGGTTAAAATCGCTACCACTGCCAGGGAATATCCGCGAGCTTAAAAACCTGATTGAACGCGCCGTTTTACTTAGCGAATCAGACAATTTGGAAATAAAGGATTTTGAACGACATCTTGAAGAACAACGATTGGCTAATACTTCATTGACACTTCCGGCGGTAGGTGCACTTTCGATTGATGAAATGGAACTTTCTATGATCAGAAATGCTATGAATTTCCATCGGAACAACATCAGTAGGGTAGCTAAAGCATTGGGGATGAGTAGGGCTACTTTGTACCGCAAACTTCAGAAATATAATATTCCTTATGAAACTCAAAACTAAAGTTCTGCTTTCGGTAGTTGTCATTCACGGGATATTTATTTATCTGCTTACTGAACTCTATGCTGTAAACAGAACGGCGTTTCTGATAGCTGAAACTTTGCTTTTCATCTCATTGATTTTTTCATACTGGTTGTATAATTCGATAAGTCGCACTTTTGATACGATATCTTCTGGCATCGAAACTTTAAAGGATAAGGATTTCAGCGCGAAGTTAAATAAGATCGGTCACCCCGAAACGGATGAACTGATTTATGTATACAATTTGATGATCGACCAGTTAAGGCAGGAAAGGCTGCTAAAAGTTGAGAAAAATTCTTTTCTTGAAAAATTGATCGAAGCTTCTCCTTCTGGGATTATCATTTTTGATTTTAACGGATACATCGCGACAGCAAATCCGGCGGCCCAGGAAATGCTTGGCTTATTGCAAGACGGTTTGTTGGGGAAAGCAATGAATGAAATTCCGGGCAGACTGGCAGAAGAGCTAGGTACATTGGAAATTAATAACCCTAAGGTGATTAACTTAAACGGGCTGAAATCTTATAAATGTCATAAAGCCACGTTTAGCGATCTGGGGTATGCCCGTACTTTTGTGACCATTGAAGAGTTAACCCGTGAAATCTACATTAGAGAGAAGAATGCTTACGAAAAGGTGATTAAGATGATGTCGCACGAAGTGAACAATTCAATAGGTGCCATCAATTCGATTTTAAATAGTTGTTTGAATTATAAAGGCCAGTTGAAGTTGGATGACCGGGAAGATTATGAGCGTGCTTTAAATATTTCAATAAGCCGTAACAACAACTTAAGTAATCTGATGTCAAATTTCGCACGAGTAATCCGGGTTCCGGAACCCATTAAACATCAGGTGGAATTGGCTTCGCTGTTGCGTTCGGTAATACGTTTAATGGATCCCGAAGCCGGGAAAAAAGAGTTGAACTGGCTATGGGAGGTAGATGATCCTACATTTGAAGCATTTGCAGATTACCAGCAATTGGAACAGGTATTTATCAATATTCTGAAAAATGCAATAGAAGCAGTGAATTTATCAGGAACAATACGTATTCAAATCCTGGCCTCTGCTAAAACAATCTCCATTGCCAATACCGGGCCGGGAATTTCAGATGAGGTTAGTCAAATGCTCTTTACGCCCTTCTTCAGCACTACAAAGAATGGACAGGGAATTGGGTTGATGCTAACAAGGGAAATACTATATAATCACGATTTTAAATTTTCTTTACAAAGTAGTGGTCAGTGGACTGAATTTAAAATTGTGATGTAATTAGGGATTGAATACTTAAACCGCAACGGTTACAGAGGATCAATGTCCGGAGATTGTCGGTTTTTTCTGGTCAAACAATTTTGCAATCTGATTCAGCGACTGCAAGCATAATAATTTCACCACATATTTGATAGTACTTGCCACATTAATTATACATTATTCTTTTAGTTTGGTTCCTTTGATCTGTATCAAAAGAAATATATGATAAAGACGCTGAAAAAACTATTGACAAACTGGATTGCCCATTTTTTAATTATGTGGATTGTAATTATTGTATTTACGGTGATTCCTTACCTGTATCATGTACATATTTGGGGCAATTACATCTACAACACCGATGGCACACCTGTATCAGGTTTGCAATATGCCTCCAATTTAAATAAAGATTTATTCGTTGTTGCACTTTTTATCTTTTTGACTGAAGTGGTAAGACAATTTTTATTTAAAAAATATCATTTCATAGTTTTTATAATCGGATGTTTATTGACCGGAGTGATTTCATGTGCAGGAATTATTTATCTACGCCCGCATGCTTTCCAGCAACAAGGTAAACTTTCTGCTATTGAACCTATTTTATACATAACAGTCTATGCTTTTGTTTATTCAATAGTGAGGGATTATTATCTTCAATATAGAAATAGAAGGCTGCATAGGATTGAGCAGTCGGAGAATGAATTACATGCTTTAAAGGCCCAGTTGAACCCACATTTTCTATTCAATGCCCTGAATTATCTTTACGGTACGGCCTTAAAAGAAAAGGCACCAGACACTGCTCAGGGGATTGATATGATGTCTGATATGATGCGTTATACCATTCATGGAATGCATGAGAATTTTGTGCCACTTGAAGATGAATTGAGGTTTTTGGAAAATTATCTTCAACTTCAGCGAGTACGTTTGCCCGAAAAGGATAGTATAAAAATTAGCACTCAAATTGTTTCAGATGATCATGGTCATCAACAGAAGATCGCACCCCTATTGCTCCTCCCGTTTATTGAAAATGCTTTTAAGTATGGTATCAGTATGGATAATCAATGTGAAGTGCAGGTAAAGATTATTGTAGTGGATAATGAGCTGCATATGGAAGTGTTTAACACAATTGTTCAGAACCGTGCAGAAGTTAAGGGTAATAATACAGGAATAAAAAATACGATTAAGCGTCTGGATCTTCTTTATCCGGATAGTTACCGGTTAGATCAGAAAAACACTGGTTTAGATTATAACGTTTCATTCTGGCTGAAACTCAGATTTTAAATACACCTTAAATTTTTGTAATCATGATTAAAAAATTAATGTTACTGCTTAGCGGTGCAATGATGCCCTTTATGTCTGTATCTCAGGACAAAGATTCTTTGTTTACGGTTAAAATAAATGCGCAAAGAATGCCTTCAATGGCTAAGATTTACCTTTTGTACCAACGGGAGGGTAAAAGAATAGTTGATTCAGCAATGCAGGATAAGGGGGTGTTTGTTTTGAAGGGTAAAATAGAACGACCATTATATACTACTCTTGTTTGTGATACAACAAACGTTGGTTTTTCAGGAATGCTAAAAAAGCAATACGGTAAACCAGATGCATTGCGAATGTATATCTATCCGGGACAAGTAATGCTGAAAACCTCCAGCCGATCAATTGCTGATGCCAGATTTGTCGGGAAAGGCATCAATTCAGATTACTTTAAGCTAGAACAAATGCTTAAAACTGTCACCGTAGAGACGAATAAGATCAGAAAGTTGATGGAAACTACCGATAAGGCAAATATTGTACTATTGAATAAGAAATTGGATAGTGTTAGTTCGGTTAAAAAGGCTATTCAACGGAAATTCATTATTGAAAATCCAGATAGTTTTATTGCATTAGGTGTATTACAGGAATATGCTGGCATCTCACCAGATATAGCGGTTATTGAGCCTATGTTTAACAGGCTTTCTGTAAGAGTGCAGAATATGCAACCCGGTAAAGAATTTCGGAAATTCCTTTCGGATCAGAAAGGTCTTAATCCTGGTGCTATAGCTCCTGTTTTTGTTCAGAATGATACGGCTGGCAATCCTGTTAATTTAGCCTCATTTAAAGGGAGATATGTATTGATTGATTTCTGGGCATCCTGGTGTGGGCCTTGCAGGGAAGTTCACCCTGAACTTGTTAATATCTATAATGAATTTAAAGAGAGGAATTTCACTATCTTGGGAATTTCCCTCGATGGTGCAGATGGAAAAGCTGCGTGGTTAAAAGCAATAAAGGATGATAGGTTAAGCTGGACCCAGGTTTCAGATTTAAAGCACTGGGAAAATGATGTGGCAAAGCTTTATAGCATCAGGAAAATTCCACAGAGTTTTCTGATTGATCCTGAAGGTGTGATTATAGCAAGAGATCTGGAAACAAAAGAGTTAATGGAGAAACTTAAACAAGTATTACCGGTAAAATGATTAAAGTAATTACGGTTGATGACGAGCCGGTAGCACATGATATTATTAGAGCTCATGCGGAAAAGATACCTTTTATTTCGCTTGATGCTACTTTTTTGAGTGCTACAGATGCATTGTTATATATTAAAAATAACCGTGTAGATTTGGTGTTCCTTGACATTGCTATGCCTGATCTTTCGGGTATCGAATTTGCCTCTATGCTAAATCTTGAAAATCAAGTCGTTTTTACTACCGCCTATCCGGAATATGCTTTAAAAGGTTTTGAGTTGGCTGCAACAGACTATTTATTAAAGCCTATCAATTTTACACGCTTTTTAAAAGCATGTCAGCTCGCTGAAAGGAGGTTCCAAGCGCACGAAGTAAAAAAAAGACAAGAGGAAGATGCTTTATTTGTAAAGGATGGGCACGACTGGGTACAAATAAAATTTAGTAACCTGGTTTACGCAAAGGCGGAAGACAATTATGTGGATTTGCATGAAACAGATAAACACACCCTTACACGTATTACATTGACAGAATTGCAGACAAAACTCCCTGCAGATCAGTTTTTACGTGTTCATAAATCGTTTATAATTTCCAGACAGAAAATTGAACGGATTGAGAAACACCAGGTAATTGTGGCGGGAAAGAAGATTCCATTGTCTAAATTATATAGAGATCAGCTAATGCAAAATCTTGGATGAGCATCATCAGTTGGTTAATTTCTCTCCACCACAGTATTTTTGTTTCATTTATCTATACATTTATGGTATTGGCCGACAGACTATTAAAATTTCAAATAAAATAGGTTGATTTGTATATGATCAGGGCAAGAACATTTACTATTATTATTCATGTCGCCGCCTGGCTGCTTTTTATAAGTTTTCCGATCATTTTCATTAGTCAGCGGCATAATTTTACGAATTCTTTTTCCGCGAAGTATACCTGGGCTTATGTTGAGTTCTGTCTGTTTTATGTGGTCATTTTTTATCTCAATGCGTATTACCTCTTTCCGAAACTATATTTCAAGAAGAAGTACCTGTTGTATGGACTTTCCATTGTCATCTTACTCATCCTTGTTTTCACGATCAAACCTTTTGATCAACTGATAAGATTTAATCGTAAAACACGCGATCCAGCTCCCAGGTTTAAATCTCAGTTACAGGATGAGGTAAAAAAAACACAATTACCCGCGACAAAACACCGGTATAAAGGCTATTTTTTTGACATCAACAGTCTGCTTATTTTTTTGATGGTGATATTTATAGGAATTGCATTGAGAACCATAAAAGAGTGGCAACTTACTGAAAAACGGGCAATTCTTGCTGAAGCAGAAAAGGCGAATGCAGTGCTTTCTTTTTTAAAGGCCCAGATCAATCCTCACTTCTTATACAATACGCTCAACAATATCTATACCTTATGCATTACAGGAAATGAAAAAGCAGCTGAAAGTATACTGAGGTTATCTCGTATCATGCGCTATGTAACCGATGAAGCTGAAGCAGACTTTGTTTCCCTGCAGGGAGAACTAGACTGTATTGATGACTTTATAGCCCTGCAAAAGATCCGTCTCGGGAAAAAAGTGAGTTTAGAATATAAGGTAGAGGGAAATGCTCAGGGACACCAGATCTCTCCATTAATTTTGATGACCTTCATTGAGAATGTCTTTAAATATGGCTTAAGCAATCATATCGAGACCACTATTATAATTAGAATCCGGATTGAGGCGAAACTGATCAGCTTCTATGCCCAAAACACTATATTCGAAAGCAGGAATCTTAATGAGCGTAAAGGTCTCGGGATCTCTAATACCAGGCAGCGACTTGAACATCTATATCCGGGCAGGCACAAATTAAAAATAGACGATAAAAACAACCGTTTCACCGTCAGCCTCCTGCTGGTGTCCTAGTTCGATTTATTTAAGATAAAAACACTCTTTCTTGATAATTGCCGGAACCCCTGCAGTCATAACATGGTCTGGCATATTATGAGTTACAACGGCTCCCGCCGCGATTTTTACATGATTGCCAACAATTACCTCGGGTAATATTATAGCTCCTGATCCTATATGGGTGAAATTGCCTATTTTACACTTTCCCAAAACTATAGCACCGGGGGAGATTTCAACAAACTTCCCAATCACCACGTCATGATTAATGATGGAATTATAGTAAATCATAGTTCCCATTCCTATTTCAACGTTATTAGAAATCTTCACACCGGACAAGATATTGCAGCCTTGTCCCATTTTTACATTATAGTGCCCAATGTCTGTTTTTTGACTGATTGTAGAATGTAATACGCCACCTAATGATGTAAACTTGTGATACATTTTACCTCTTAAATCAGGGTTCCCAATTCCAATTGAAAACCTGGTATCAACGTTTGAAAAATATTCTTCAGCCTCCTCAGTGGATTTTATAATTGGAAACTCTCCAAATAATTCATCTTCAATGTCTGAATTTAAATCATCATAAAAAACCAGCTGATTTAGCTCATTGTTTTGTTGAAGGATTTCCAGAATATCTTTTGCAAATCCTTTAGCCCCTATGATTAACATAATTGATAGTTAAGCAACATTTAAAAAAACTGTTACACATTTTCTGTCCATATGAATTGTTTTTAAGGGGATGCTCAGTCAAAAGTGTTAAAACTATAGAGTCTATAAGGAGATGTCCCGTTAAACAGGACTTTTGTATCGACAAAACTTCCTGCTGGTCTCTCTGTTTATTTATTATGTTCCTTTACAGAACTTTATCTTTCATATTGAACGCGATTATAAATCGCCACTTTTTATGTAAGTTTAATACCATAAATTAAATGCATGCTTTTAAAATGTATTGCTATTGATGATGAGCCTCTGGCACTGGAACTGATCCATACCTATATTGGACGGCGACCTGATGTCCAACTCATCCGTACGTTTGAAGATGCCATTTCTGGTGCTGAGTATTTGTCTTCAGCTCAGGTAGATTTAATATTTCTGGATATCAACATGCCAGATATTTCTGGAATTGACCTGGCGAATGCGCTTAAAAGTAAGCCTATGCTCATTTTTACTACTGCTTATAAGCAGTTCGCATTTGATGGTTTCGAGCTGGAAGCTGTGGATTTCTTATTAAAGCCAATGAGCTACGATAGATTCTCCAGAGCACTGGACAAGGCAATCGAAGTCAAAAAATATAAAATGAGCCCCTCATCAGAACAGAATGAAGCTTGTATTTATGTCCATTCCGCCTATCAGATGATCAAAATCATGCTCAAAGAGGTTGAATACATTGAGAGTATGGAAGACTATGTCAAAATACACCTTACAGCGGGAAAAACCGTACTTACACTAATGACCTTAAAAAAGATGTTAGGATTACTTCCGGCTGAGCAGTTTAAGAGAATTCACCGGAGTTATATTGTGTCTGTTGGAGCTGTAAAATCTATACAACATAAAAAAATCCAGTTAGCTGAGGCTGTATTACCCATTGGCGAAAGTTACGCAGAGCAGGTAAGGTCCTGGATAAACGTTTAGCCGGGAAGACTCTTCTTAAGAGCTAATTTCAAGCTTATATCCTTTTCCGCGTATTACAACAATTCTGATATTTTTATCAAATTCCAATTTTTTTCTAAGTTTTGATATAAACATGTCCAGACTGCGCCCGACAATAACACCTTCATCTTCCCATAGCTCTTTTTGTAGCCGGCTTCTTTCTATGGTCTCATTGGGAGACAGTGCGAAAATGAGCAATAAACGTGATTCAGTTCCGGTCAGGTCTATTGTTTTTTCGTCTATTATCAGCTTCCGGTTCTTCACATCGAACAACACTGCACCTAAAGTTAGCATGTCAGTATGCCGACCGTCAGGTAATGCTTTTCGTGGCTTAACAGATCTCAGAAATATAAAACCAACAAATGCTAAAAATGGCAGGCTACCCAAAAGATATTTATTCCCTACTGTATTTATTCCCGTTGGTTTAAACTTAATGTTAATCATGTAACATGCTATCGGTTGCCTTCTTCCTTTGCAGGCTACAATGTCATCTTTCTTATTCTTTGATATAGCATATCCATAAGCTACACTGGCATTGTCACAGTTTAGTACGTTAACAACATAATCACCTGCGAGTGGGGCTTTGGCTAGCAAACGCTGAGTCGTGTTCACCAGTGAGTCGGGTTGAAAAGTTAGCTCATTCTCAAACCTGATCTGGTACTCATTTTCAGCGATTTTTTTTACGGGAAGAACCCTTGATGTACTGTCGCCCGACTGTAAGAGCAGTTCATGTCCGATCCTGCGGAGTAAAATTTCCCTTCTGGCGATATCAAAATCGTCACTGTCAGCCATGCCGAATGCTGCGCAGATTACAGAGATAAACAAAAGTAGTATCAATCCACAGAGGTACTTGCCTTTCCCGGAGAGGAGATTTTGGCTATCACGCATAATGTCAAGATTTTATTTACAAAGGTTACATTTTTATTTACAATCCTGATTCTTCAGACGGAAAGATATCAAAGTAATTTCGGTGAATCAATTTTAATAGATATGAAAAATAAAAGAAACGTTTTTTACAGCCTGCTAATCACAATGGCAGGAGCAATTTATTTTCCCGTACAGGCTCAGCAAAAAAGTGACGCTCAAAATGTCGTTCAAACCAAAGACGTCATCCCTTCTCAGGGACCCAACAGCATCGTTCGTACAATCAAACAAGATCGAAAAGGTAACATTTGGATTGCTTCATGGGAGGGTGTTTTTAAATATGATGGAAAATCTTTTACCAATATTACCAGTAAAGTTAGTCCGGCCCGTTTTTTTTCTGTTTTAGAAGATAGAAAAGGAAATTTTTGGTTCGCTTCTATTGGCTCAGGTGTTTATTATTACGATGGGAAATCCTTTCAAAACTTTACAACCAGGGATGGACTTGCTAATGATCGGGTTACTAATATTTATGAAGATAAAGCCGGTAATATTTGGTTTGGCACTGAAGGCGGAGCGAGCCGTTACGATGGGAAATCCTTTCGGAATTTTAAAATGAAAGAAGGCGCTGCCATTACTCAGACTGATTCTATCCATACTTCTGTTTACCAGTATCAGCTTCCGGAAGTTCATTGGATGCATAACGATATTAATTCTATTATTGAAGACAAAACAGGAAAACTTTGGTTTGGTACAAGGGGGTATGCCTCCGTTTATGATGGAAAGACATTTACCACTATAACCAATAAAGACGGCAAACCTTTTGCGAATGTTCGTTCGATAATCAAAGATAAAAAAGGTAATATTTGGCTGGGGGGAGATGATGGCCTTTGGCGCTATGACGGCAGTACATTTACCAATTTCACACAAAAGTTTGTTGGTTATATCTATGAAGACAAAAAAGGCAATATCTGGACTAGTTCAGAAACTTCTAATGGCCAAAGTAGAGCACTTTCTAGTGGTAGTGTTAATACCAAAACCTGGGCCCTTTCCCGTTATGATGAAAAGTCTTTGTCTGGTAAAAAGCCAACTGTAACTGAAATAACAAATAAACCAATGATTTTCGGGATTTTAGAAGATGATAAAGGAAATATTTGGTTTGGCACTTTCGATGGCGTGTATCGTTATAATGGAAATACCATTACCAGTTTCAACGGTAAAAATTTTTGATGATATTTATCGAATCCATGGAAGAACTAATTTGGCTGGATTGGCTTAGTTTACAAAAGGATAAATAAAACATTTTAAATTGAAATTTCGAATATGAAAAAATATCTATTGCTTTTATTAACTGGCATTTCATCGACAGGTTTAATGGCCCAAAAAAATACTGATGTTCCTTTCCAATTACAGGGGACAGTCAATTTACCTAGTTACGACTCGGGCAAACGGGCAATCTATTTTACCTATCAAAAAAAATGGAAAAGAGGTTTTAGATAGTGCAATAATTAAAGAGAACAAATTCAGTTTTAGAAGCACTGCTGATGTAGATATTAAAGCCTCATTACAATTTACTAAGCCCAATACTTCACCAAATGCAGCAGCTGACCCTAATTCATTAAGTCTGTATCTCTCTAAAGGATTGGTAAATGTTAGTGCAAAAGGCTATTTGCGTAAATCGGTAATCAGTGGATCGATAGTAAATAGTGAATATATGGCTTTTAAAAAACCATACTTAAAGTTAGATACTTCATTGCGCTTATTAGGTTGGAAAAAAAGAAGAGTAAAAGCAGAAGATATTGTAAGAGGGAAAATGGTTGACGCAGAGATAGATAGTGTGAAAAGTTTGAAGCTCACTCAATTGTCAGAATTTTTATCTAAAAATATCACCAAACCTTATGCTACCGAAGCACTGCAGATGTATGTAAGCACTGATGCTTCTGCTTTCAATTTAAATAAAGCGCAACAATTTTTCGATCAACTGCCGGCTAAACAAAAAAATACCACGTCGGGTAGGGAGATCAAAACTGCCTTATCTAAGTTAACAGAGAAAATGGTAAGCATTAATGTTTTAAAAAATGTTGATTTTTATGATGGCTATGCAGAAAAGGTAACTCACCCCGTGGCTAAAGGTGTAACACGTATCAGTAATGCTGAGTACCTGTGTCAGCTTAGTCCAGCCGAAATAGATAAGATTGGCAAAACATTAAAAGTAAAAGTGACCATTAAATCGGGATGTGATAACTATGATAGAATTGGGCATGTGACTTTGGTTGTTATGCCAAAAGGGGAAAAATTTAATTTAGAAAAAGGGGAACAATTTGAACTTTTAAGGATCATGACGCCGTTTATGTATCGTACCCGTCAGCCAGACCACATTCCTTACGAAGCGCAGATAGACCAGATGGTTAGTACGATAAAACAAGCTGGAAAGGATATTTATTTATTGACAGAGGTATTTGGTACAACCGGGGCTGGGCAACGAGAGGTAATTGGTTGCGATGGTTCATTGCTAACTTTTAATGTATCTGTAGATTTAATCAGTGATAAAGTGAAAGATTTGTCTATACAAAAAGGAATTTCATTACTAAGTTATTATAGTTTAGATGGCAAAGATAAAACTGCTGGGAAAAACAGTAAACAAGTAAACTTCGAGCTACCTGGTAATACTAAAACAACAGTTCTTTATCTTATTTCATCAGGACATGGAGCAGCCGAAGGTGGGGAAGAATATAATTGGAGGGAACATGTAGTGGATCTGGACGGTAAAGAATATACCCGATTGGAAATGAGCCAAAACTGTGCACCTTATGAGATGTATAATACTCAGCCAAACGGTATTTATTTTGGAGATATTAGTAAAGAACGTCGTTCATGGTGTCCTGGAGGCCCGGTACCTACACGTATAATTAATCTCGGCCCTTTGGCAAAAGGAAATCATACTTTAAAAATATCAATTCCCGAGGCCGAATTTGAAAAAACAGATAGTAAGTATTATGTGTCGGCATATTTGATAACGCAATAATCCGATGTCTTTCTCTTATCTTTGCCAACAATTCAATATTTCCATACTGTGATTAATGTAAATAACATCTCCGTTTCATTTGGCGGAACCACTCTATTTAGCGACGTAACCTTTCCAATAAATGAGAACGATAAGATCGCTCTGATGGGTAAAAATGGTGCAGGCAAGTCGACCATTCTAAAAATTATTGCCGATGTGACTAAACCTACTTCTGGTAGCGTGACAGGTCCAAAGGACGCAGTAATAGCGTATTTGCCACAGCATTTGCTGACCGAGGATAAGGTTACCGTTTTTGAAGAAACGATGAAAGCTTTTGAAGAGGTAAACCAGATGCAAAAAGAGCTTGATGAGCTGAATGAGCAGCTTACTATTCGTACTGACTACGAAAGTGATGACTACATGAAGCTGATCGAACGTGTTTCGGAACTGAGCGAGAAATTTTATTCGATAGAAGAAGTCAATTATGATGCAGAGGTAGAAAAGGTGCTAAAAGGCTTAGGTTTCGAGCGCAAAGATTTTACCCGTCAAACTTCTGAGTTTTCGGGTGGATGGCGCATGCGGATTGAGTTGGCTAAAATTCTGTTAAAAAAACCTGATCTCATCTTACTGGATGAACCTACCAATCACATGGATATTGAAAGTATACAATGGTTGGAGGATTTCTTGATCAACTCAGCAAAGGCTGTCGTTGTGATCTCGCACGATCGTGCCTTTGTAGATAATATCACCAATCGTACCATTGAGGTTACGATGGGCAGAATATACGATTACAAAGCCAAGTATAGTCATTATCTCCAGTTGCGTGCCGACCGTCGCGTACACCAATTGAAAGCTTATGAGGAGCAACAACGTTTTATTGCAGATAACCAGGAATTTATCGATCGGTTTAGAGGAACTTACTCCAAAACCTTGCAGGTTCAATCGCGTGTTAAGATGCTTGAAAAACTCGAAGTTATTGAGATCGATGAAGTAGATACTTCGGCATTACGATTGAAATTCCCGCCATCGCCACGCTCTGGTCAATATCCGGTAATTGTAGAAGAGTTAACAAAAGCTTATGGCGATCACGTTGTGTTTGAAAAAGCGTCGATGGTGATCGAGCGGGGAGAAAAAGTGGCTTTTGTCGGTAAAAATGGTGAAGGTAAGTCTACCATGATCAAAGCCATCATGAACGAGATCGACTTTGAAGGAGACTTAAAAGTAGGTCACAATGCCAAAATCGGATACTTTGCTCAAAACCAGGCAGCATTGCTTGATGAGAACCTTACGGTATTTGAAACTATTGACCAGATCCCATTAAGCAATGGTGCTGTAAAAATAAAAGACCTTTTAGGCGCCTTTATGTTCAGTGGGGATGATACCACGAAAAAAGTTAAAGTACTTTCCGGAGGTGAAAAAACCCGTCTGGCAATGATCAAGTTGTTGCTGGAACCCGTAAATGTGCTAATACTGGATGAGCCAACCAACCATTTGGACATGAAAACCAAAGACATTATCAAAGATGCCCTTAAGGATTTCGATGGTACTTTGATTCTGGTATCCCATGACAGGGATTTCCTGGATGGGTTGGCAGAAAAAGTATTCGAGTTTGGTAACAAGCGTGTCCGTGAGCATTTTGAGGATATCAAAGGGTTCCTTGCTTACAAAAAAATGGATAGCTTAAAAGAAATCGAACAAAGCTAAATTGTATACATCTTGATTTAAGTCTGAGTTAAATCAGGTAAGGGGTCAAACTATATGTAAACAGGGTCTAAGCTAGGTCTAAACAGGGTGTAAACAGGGTCAGTAACCCGGTTTACACCTGGTTAAAACACTGCTATTAAAAAGCAAATTTATCGTTCAACCCTATCTCTTACAAAGCACTTACCGGAATAAATCTTATACCTCTTATAAACAAATTTTAAAATAAAATTATACGCTCGATACCTGCAAGTTTTACCAGAACTTCATGGTTATTATGGCATAATAGTCAATCTATTTCTGTTAATTCGCCTTAAGAATTGTTTTTCTTATTAAAGCGGATTATCATCTCGGTCGATATAGGTGGAAAAGTTTTAATTTAGAAATGCAGATTTTCAATAATAAACAACGAAAACAAATTATATACTGATGAAAAAAAGTACGTCATTGACCTGTTTACTATTTTCTTTATTTGCTTTATCATTGTCGGGAGCTTCATTTGCTTTTGAGCAACCCGGTAGTAAGCTGGAAAAATCTAATTCCCGTGAGTATTGGGTTTCAGTACTTATAAAAATTTCGGATCCTGTTTTGCGTAATTTAAGCAAAGCGCAGTTAAGGACAAACATGCCGGTTGTATGTAAAGAACCCAATCGCAAAAATGTGGCACATCTGGAAGCTTTTGGACGTACGCTTGCTGGTATTGCTCCCTGGTTGGAACTTGGGGCCGATCAGACAAAAGAGGGAAAGTTACGGGCGGAGTATATAAGTATGACACGCAAAGCGCTGAGCGTTTCCGTTGACCCTTCGTCACCTGATTTTCTGAATTTTAGTTCAAAGAATGGTCAGCAACCGTTAGTTGATGCTGCATTTCTCGCTCAGGGACTATTACGGGGCTATACCCAGTTGTGGGAGCCTCTTGATCAACAAACCAAGGATAATGTTGTAAATGCCTTAAAAAGTTCACGAAGTATAAAACCAGGGCAAAACAACTGGCTTTTATTTAGTGCCACAATAGAAGCATTTCTGATAAAGTCAGGAAATGGCGGAAATATTGAACCCATAGTTTATGCGCTAAATAAACATGCTGATTGGTATAAAGGAGATGCTACCTATGGAGATGGTCCGGATTTCCATTGGGATTACTACAATAGTTTTGTAATTCAACCCATGATGCTGGATATTGTCAAGGTTTTGAAGGATAAGCAAATGGACAGTACTATATCCTATGATAAAGTTTTGAAACGTGCCCAAAGATATGCGGTGATACAAGAGCGGTTGATTTCCCCTGAGGGAACCTTTCCACCCGTTGGCCGGTCATTGGTTTATCGTTATGGGGCATTTCAGGTATTATCCCAGGTGGCATTGCTTAACAAACTCCCTGAAGAGATTTCGCCGGCACAGGTTCGTAGTGCTTTGTCGCTTGTAATTTATCGCCTAACCGAAGCCCCCGGAACATTTGATACAAAGGGCTGGTTAAATGCCGGGTTCTATGGCAATCAGCCAGGTCTTGCCGAATATTACATTACTACTGGAAGTTTGTATCTCTGTACAGTTGGACTATTACCATTAGGTTTGCCCGCCAATGATTCATTTTGGACTAGTCCGGCAAAAGATTGGACAAGTAAGAAGGTTTGGAAAGGTGTTGATTTGCCGGCTGATCATGCCTATACAGACTAATGTCGTTCTGTAGGTTAATGTCACTAAATCAATTTGTTAATCTCACAAATTGTGATCTTTTTTTTGTAAATTTGGATAGGGCAAAACTAATTCTAATGAGATGAAAAAATTAACATTATCTGTTATGGTTTTGCTATTTCTAGCCATAACAGGCGGGGTTAAAGCTCAGAGTGACGCTATGATGAAAGCGTGGACGAGTTATATGACTCCAGGAGATGTACACAAAATGATTGCAAAAAGTGATGGGAAGTGGAATGCTGAGGTAACCATGTGGATGGAGCCAGGTGCTGAACCATCAAAAAGCAAGGCTGTTTGTGAAAACAGTATGATTTTGGGTGGACGGTATCAGCAATCTGTTCATAAAGGAACAATGATGGGTATGCCATTTGAAGGAATGAGCCTTCTGGGGTACGACAATGCAAAGAAAACATTTATATCAAGCTGGGTAGACAATATGGGAACCGGCATCATGCAGATGGAAGGCACCTGGGACGAAGCTACAAAATCAATCAACTTTAAGGGTAAATGTGTTGATCCGGCTACGGGTAAGGATATGGATATCCGTGAAGTATTTAAATTGGTAGACGACAACAATCAAATTATGGAAATGTATTGTACTACCGATGGTAAGGAAATGAAAACCATGGAGATTAAATTTTCCCGGTAGTAATGTTAAGGGAATGTTTTTGGACATTCCCTTATTTTATAACAGTAAATTGATCTATATGAATCAAAAAACGCGTATTACTTTTGTAGAAGTCTTTAACGGTGATTATATGCATGCTTCTCTCATTCAACAGTTACTTCAGGAGCACGAAATCCCATCCTTTTTAAGGAATGAGCTCATGGGAAGTTTGGAGCCTTTCGCGGTGGTCGCAGGTGGTGCAAACCCAGTATCAATTGAAGTTTCAAGTATCAATTATGAATTTGCGACCAGTTTAATAGCTGAGTTTAATAATGCCATTCCTGAAGAAGAATAATATGAATTTTTAATTTATTAGTAAATGTGTGGTTACAACTAGGAAACTTAAAGAGGGAAGACGTATTTTGCGATAGTATCTCTAAGTATTTTTCTTGTTAACACATTTACATAAATTTAGAATGAATAATCCCGCTTGCAGAAATTTGAAAAGCTATTTAGGACTTATGTTCCTTTCGGTCTTTTTTATTTCCTGCTCCTTTAGAAAAGAAAAGATATCTCCAAATCAGTTGAACCTGGTTCCGTTCAAAAATCAGGTAGGTGCGCTAAATCTTCCTGATCACATCGCAGCAATTCATGCCCCTTTTCAAATGCCGCAATTAAAGCGACCTTTATTCCCTGCACTAAGTGAAAGTATTGTTGCAAACGGAGCTAAAACCGGAACAAAGGCGACAAAGATAATTCAGCAAACTATAGATGATTTAAACGCTAAGGGGGGCGGTACCGCCATTATTCCTAAAGGGAGATGGTTTACTGGTCGTATAACTTTAAAGAGTAATGTGAACCTGCATCTGGAAGATGGGGCAGAACTACATTTTAGTGGAGATATAGCAGACTACCTACCTGCAGTATTTACCAGAAATGAAGGGATTGAGGTCATGTCGCTCGGTGCCTGTATTTATGCCAACGGACAGGAGAATATTGCACTGACAGGAAAAGGACGCCTGGTAGGCCCGGAAAAAGGAGGCTCAGTTCGTACACAGACGATGACTACCCAGGTCATTGAAGAGTTTGTAGATCTTAGTAAACCGGTATCACAGCGCATTTATGAAGGTCACAATGGTAGCCCGGTTCTTCCACCAATGTTCATTTCACCTACTAATTGTAAAAATGTACTGATTGAAGGAGTGTCATTAGAGAACACTGCATTCTGGAACATCGTTCCTGTTTATTGTGATGGGGTGATTATTCGTGGGGTAACAGTCAATTCTGTAGGGATTCCACGTGGTGATGGTATCGATATCGAATCTTCAAAAAATGTGCTGATAGAATACAGTACCCTAAGTAGTGGTGATGACTGCTTTACGATTAAAGCAGGACGTGGTGAAGATGGGATTCGTGTAAACAAAGCTTCAGAGAATATTGTAATTCGCTATTGTTTGGCAAGAGAAGGACATGGCGCTATTACTGTTGGCAGTGAAACGGCGGGAATGATCAGAAACTTGTATGTACACGATTGTGTTTTTGATGAAACCGGAAGCGGCATTCGCTTTAAAACCCGCAGACCTCGCGGTGGTGGTGCCGAGAATATATACTACGATAGAATTAGAATGGCTATTAGTGGTACAGCGTTTAACTGGGATATGTTGGGCAGTGCGCAACATGTGGGTGACTTGGCAAACAGATTACCAGCAAGGGAAATCAACCCGCTTACGCCCAGTTTCAAAAATATTGTTGCCCAAAACATTGTGGTCGAAAGTGCAAGCCAGTTTGTAAAGGTTAACGGTATTCCTGAAAGCCCATTAAGTAATGTGCGAATAGAACATGCCGACATCAAATCAGATAAACTATTTGCAGCTGCCGATATAAACAATTTTACGGTAAGAAATGCTAAGGTTGAAGCCAGGGACTCAAAAATCAATCTATTGGGTGCAGGGAAACTGATTTTTGAAAATGTACAATTTCTGGTGCCTGGAGCTACTTTAAATGTAGTAGCTTCTTCTGATGAAGATGTGAAATTCATCAATTGTAAACCAACTGGCTTAGTTCCAACTAAAGTTGTAAATTAACCGGAAATTTAAATTCTAATATGATATGACCAGAACCGTATTTTTCGTCGTTGCACTTTTTCTAATGATATGCACTCAGAAGGAGGTGCAGGGACAGCGTAAACCTGTTGATAAGAAAGCAAATCAAACATTACGCGTACTAACGTACAATATTCATCACGCTAACCCTCCTTCAAAGCCAGGATTGATTGATTTAGATGCCATTGCTCGGGTGATTATAGACTCCAAAGCAGATGTAGTGGCATTACAGGAAGTGGAAAATGGAGCGAACCGTACCGGAAAGACAGATCAGGCGAAATTACTTGGAGAAAAGACAGGTCTTCATTATCAGTTTTTCAAGGCTATAGATTTCGATGGCGGAGAATATGGGATTGCTGTATTAAGTCGTTACAAATTGAGTGATATTAAATTGGTCCCACTTCCTCAGCAGGTTACTGATGAGAAGCGTGTACTGGGCTACGCAACTATAAAAGTTGGTAAGCAAGATATCATATTGGCAAATACACATTTGGATGCAAGGAGAACAGATGAGAATCGTGTTGTTCAAATGGAGCGTATCTTAAAAGAATTTGAAAATACGGCTTTGCCTGTAATCCTGTGTGGTGACTTAAACGCTGTTGCCGGTACAGAAGTTATTAACTTGCTGGATGGACAATTTAAACGTACCTGTACAGAAAATTGTGGATTTACAATACCTGAAGTGACCCCAACTCATACCATAGATTTTATTGCTGGTAAAAATTTGAAATGGCCGGTGTTGGAACACAAGGTAATTGATGAACCGTATGCCTCAGATCATCGCCCTGTTATTGCAGTTTTTAAAACAGGCAAATAAAGGATAGCTGTTTATCATACGGGCCCCGTCTGTTAGTAATACTAATTGACGGGGCTTTTGGTTGTTTGCGTACTATGTTAAATGCCGTTTTCTGCTGTCAAAATTATTGGTTTGCCGGAGGTAACCAATATGGTGTGTTCATGTTGAGCTACAAAACCACCTTTATTGCCGACAAAAGCCCAGCCATCTGCTGCGGTATCTGCAATGGTCGATTTGGTGGCGATAAAGGTTTCGATGGCAACCACACCGTCTTTCCTGAACCGTCTTGAATTATCGTATTTGTCGTAGTAATTCATTACGCCATCCGGTTCTTCGTGTAAGCTACGTCCAACACCATGTCCTCCTAAATTTCGGATAACTGTAAATTCGTTTTTCTTTGCATTCGTTTCTATGAACTTCCCGAGATCGGATAGTTTAACCCCGCCACTGATTTGTGAAATTGCATCAAGCAGTATTTTTCTGGAAGTATCAATCAAATGCTGAACATCCTGAATATCTTCTCCAATCAAAAAAGAGCATCCGTTATCCGACCAGAAACCACCCAATTCTGCCGATACATCAATATTGATGATGTCCCCGTTTTTAAGGATAACATTTTCGGACGGAACACCATGGGCAAATTCTTTATTTACGCTAATACAGGTATAACCGGGAAAAGCATAGGTTAAAAATGGAGCTGATTTTGCACCCAGATCTTCCAGTATTTGTCTGCCATATTCATCAATCTCTTTCGTGGACATGCCTGTTTTCGTATATGCACGCATTTTTCTCAAAGTAAGCGCAACAGCGTTACTTACTTTTTTGATGCCTTCCAGCTCTTCTTCTGTCTTTATAATCATGATCCGTTTTATGCAAAGTTATAGGTCTTGTAATTAAGCCCATAGTAAATATTAGACATCAGAATGCTCGTTAGTGTTTTACATTTCATGTAAATTTGCAGTATGCCGATAAATTACCTGAAGCACATACAACTAGGAAGATTTAATGAGACAGATTACAGAATTAACCCCGCAAATGGAGTTGATACTGTAATTGAAGGGTATTATGTTTTCTCAAAAGATCCAGACAATGATACTCACCTGATATTTAACGATGGTTTTCCAGTGATTGTATTTCTTCCAAATGAAGACGACAGTATTACTGTGACAACTGAAAATGACAGGTTCGAAATTAAATCGGCATGGGTAAGTGCAGGTGCGATTAAAAACGTTTATGTAAAATATAACAACAATACCAGTCAGGTTTTTATCATTCGTTTCTTTCCCGCTGCATTTTATCAGTTATTTGGCCTGGAATCCCAGTACTTTAGAAATCGGCCAATTTTATCGTTTCAGGAGATTGCCGGAAATAATAATTTTAGTATAAAAACGTTTTTTACTTATCATACTATCGGGCAAAAGATTGAATACGTCGAAACATATATTCAAAATTCTCTTGCAAAGATCGAAGCAGCAGAAACCTTAAATAAAACGTTAAACTACATCCATAAAACAAAAGGGCTGGGTACCGTACGGAAGCTGAGCAATGATGTCGGCGTTAACTACAAATGGTTAGAACGGAGTTTTGTTAAAAATATCGGTTTGCTACCCAAGGAATACCTCCAGCTTCAACGCTTTATGCATGCCTATCTCGGCCTCACAGGAAATCAGGAAGTTAATTTGATGGATACGGCCCTGTCAAACGGCTATTACGATTACAACCACTTTCTGAAAGATTTTAAAGCGTATACCGGAAAGACGCCCTTAGCTTATTTGAAGCTTTATTTGTAAGGTCATATACGAGATGTAATGCTCCGTTCACAGCCCGATTAGTGTGTTTTTTGGCATAGCGGAATACTGATTGTTAAGGTATTTTCAATTTAATTTTTTAATATTGGCTGTATTAAATTCTTGTTTTTTTATAGGGTAAGCAGATTATGAGGGATTTCAGTAAGTATTCAGACCAGGAACTTGCCGCTTTTTTGCGGTCTGGTGATACTGCTGCATTCAAAGCTATCTATAAAAAATACTGGGATAAGCTCCTTGTGGTTGCAGGTAAACGATTAGATGATCTGCAGGAAGCCGAAGAAGTATTGCAGGATATATTTTTGAACCTTTGGCTAAGAAGGGCGGATTTTCAGCTCCGCATCAGTTTCGACAATTACTTTGCCGTTGCTGTAAAATTTCAGATCATTAACAGGCTGGCAAAACGTTCCAGAGAAGCTTTAAGAAATAAAGCTTTTGCTGTTGATAGGGTAGAAACAACAGAGCCCGTGACTGTTCAGTTCGATTTAGCACTTTTACAACAACAACTTAACGATACCATCGATACTTTACCCCGCAAATGCCAGCTAGTCTTTAAAATGAGCCGTGAACAGGAGTTGTCCAATAAGGAAATTGCCAAAGCACTCGACATTTCCGAAAAAACGGTTGAAAAACATATGACCAGCGCACTAAAAACTTTAAGGACACGTTTCGGGAATCTCCTTCCTGTATTGATGCTGTTGATCAGATATTGATATTTTATTAAAAAAATCATCAAAAAAGGTAGGGTTGTTTGAATTTCATTTGACTATCTATTTAAACAAGCCTGATGAAAGCACCTATTTCAACTGAACGGATAAACCTTTTGGCTCAAAAGTGGCAGGAAGCCAGAATTACTGAGGAGGAACTACTGGAATTTAATGCCTGGTACACTTCTTTTGATGAGGTGCTGGAGGTGGACAATGGGGAGCGACGCGAACAGACAGAAACCAGGCTCTATGAATCCATTGTGAACAAAGCACAGATCGGATCTCGTCACCGCATAACTTTATGGACGCGAATTGCTGCTGCTGCGGTATTGATTATTGCGGTCGGAACAGGCTTGTATCTGTTTCAGGCATCAAAAAGCCGCTTAAAAGAAGCGCAATTGAAAATGGCCGCGGCGTACCAGATCAAACCCGGGGGAAATGTTGCTTCTTTAATTCTTGGAAATGGAAAAACTGTGCCTTTGAGTACAGCTAAAAATGGTATAGCATTCAATGCAACCGGACTAACTTATGATGATGGAACTGCTGTTCAGCCTGATGCTATTATGGATCTAAAAGATGATCTCACAGTAATTACCCCACGTGGCGGAAGTTATCAGATCGCACTTCCCGACGGTACCAGGGTTTGGCTGAATGCCGCATCCCGTTTAACTTATAAAAATCCTTCAAAACATAAGGCTAAAACAAGAACCCTTGAGTTGAGTGGCGAAGGTTATTTTGAGGTCGCGAAAAATAAAACCTTTCCTTTTGTCGTGCTTTCAGGGGGACAGCGTGTTGAAGTCCTCGGTACACATTTCAATATCAGTAGTTATCCTGACGAACCTGTTGTTAAAACGACTTTATTGGAAGGGAGCGTCCGTGTAGAACCTGTCGGTTATACCACTGGTTCGCATATTTTGAAACCAGGTGAACAGTCCCTTTTTAAAGGTCATTCTATTCAGGTTAAACAGACAGATACGGAGGAAGTTATCGCATGGAAAAATGGCTTTTTTAGATTTAATGAAGAATCTTTGACCAGTGTTATGAATAAAATATCCCGCTGGTACAATGTCGATTTAATATATGAAGGCGGGGTTAAAAAGTATGAACACATAGCCTTAGGTGGTTTTGTATCCCGTCATAAAGATTTAGGTACCGTGCTCAAGGTCATTGAACAGACCGATCAGGTACATTTTGAGGTCAAAGAAAAGAAAGTAAGGATTATACTGTAGCATTTGCAGTGAAAACAAATGAGTCAATTAATTAAACCAAAAACAAACCAACATGGAACTTTCAGAAAGAGCACCTTGACACCATAGAAAATAATGCTAAGATGAAACAGGAGCGCTACCAACGCCCCGTGTTTCCGTCTGATTGCTAAAAAATGTATTCACAAATTTCAACCCCGCGTAATTGCCACTGATCTGAAAAAAAGCAGGCAAAACGCTAAAACCAGAATATCAAATGTATAAAAATTTTACCAGAATTTTATGTGCCCCGCATGGGTACATAGCTAAACTTCTATTGCCGATAAATGATGTTTTTAGGCTGTTGGAAGTAAATAAAAGCAAATGGATTATGCGAATTAAACTCGTTGTTGTGCTGTTGACCGCTGGAATTATCCAGGTTAGTGCAGCTTCATATGCCCAGAGAATTACATTGAATGAAACAAAGGTAACTTTGCAGGCTGTATTTGATGAAATAGGGAAGCAAAGCGGCTTTGATTTTATTTATGATGCGCGGATTTTAAAAAATGCGGATCTGGTTACTATAAAGGTAAAACAGGAAAGTCTCGAAGAAACATTGAAGAAATGTCTGGACGGGCAACGCCTCACTTTTACAATTGAAAGTAAAACGGTGATCATTAAGCCCCGCGACCGTTCTTTCCTGGAGAAAGTGAGTAGTTTTCTGGCAGCTATTGTCATTAATGGCCGTGTGGTGGATGAGAATGAAGCACCTGTGCCAGGTACAAGTGTACGCATAAAGGGAACCGATAAGGTTGTGGTTACAGATAGTGATGGTCGGTTTACCATTACCGTCCCTGACGAAAAAACAATTTTGTTGTTTTCTTATGTAGGATATGGCGCAAAAGAACTACCTGTAAAACAAGGTATGGTAGTGCGTATGGAAGCAGAACTAAACAGACTTAATGACCTGGTTGTAGTTGGCTATGGTAGCACCAGGCGTAAGGACCTTACAGGTTCCGTTTCTTCTGTGAACATGCAGGAAGTGAAAAACGTACCTTTTGTAAGTCTTGATAATGCGCTTGCAGGTAAAGCCGCAGGTGTGCAGGTTATACAGGGAGATGGTTCACCGGGCGGAGTAGCAAAAATACGCATTCGGGGTGGGGCGTCTTTATTGGGCGGAAATGATCCGCTCTACATCATTGATGGAGTTCCGGTTACCATTCAGAACAGGTTTTTAAATACCGCTGCGGAAGTGATTAACCCGGTTGAGGCTACCTTGGCTAATGAGGCCGCCAACTTAAGTGGTACCAGTGTGTCAGGCTCTTTCGCCAGGGGGATAAATAGTCTTGCCGGATTAAATATCAATGACATTGAAAGTATTGATATTTTGAAAGATGCTTCTGCTACGGCCATATATGGTTCTAAGGCTGCTAATGGCGTGGTAATCATCACCACTAAAAAAGGAAAGGTAAATCAGAAGGCAGTACTGGAAGCAAACTATTATACCGGAATAGCTTCCCCGATCAAAGAAAAGCTCCTGAATAAAGATCAGTATATCATGATTATGAAAGAAGCTGCGAAAAACTTCAATGACATCAGGGCTGAAATCGGGAGGGCCCCAAATGCGATCGCAAGCAACATCCTGAATAAACCTGATTTTTTCGGAACTAACAATACCGATTGGCTGGATCTGGTATTGAGGAATGGAATTACTCAGAATGCGGATGTTTCTGTAAGAGGAGGTGGAGTAGCGTCCAGTTATTACACGTCTTTATCTTATACTTCGCAGAATGGTGTTGTAAAAGGGTCAGATTTCGATAGGATTTCAGGGAAAATTAACTTAGATAATCAACTGGGCAAGAAATTCAGGATCATCACTAATTTAGATTACGGATTTACAAAAAACAACATCAGCAATGGTGTATATCCTCAGGCATTGATGGCTCCGCCAACAATTGCACCTTATAATGCCGACGGGAGTATTCATGTCATCACGAATACAGAATTGGGGAACGCTCTTCCTGATTCGAGGTTATCCAGCATTCAGAGCCCATTGGCCCTGCTTACTGCGATTAACCGGGGTAAAAATACCTCATTGATAGGTTCATTATCATTAGAATATGAATTACTGCAGGACCTGAAATTCAAAAGTACGGTATCTGTTAACCACAGTAATTATCACCAGTTGAATTATGCGCCTAGCATATTGGCTTTGGGAAGTCAAACCGGGGTAAGAAGTTCAGCCGGGGGAGTAGGTACGCAGGGACAAACAGAAAATAATGTTGTCTTTTTTGAAAACACGTTTACATGGAACAAACAGTTTAATGAAGACAACAGGTTAAACTTACTTGTCGGAACATCGTTTGAAAAGAATCGTTTCAACTCATTTTCGGCAAGTGGACAAGGGTTTCCTGATGACGAATTTTTAAATGGTTTATCCTCGGCCGCCATTCCGCTGCCACCTTTTAATGCATCCGGACAAAATGCCCTGCTGAGTTTTTATTTAAGGGGAAATTATGCCTGGAAAGATAAATACCTGCTCACTTTTACAGCACGTGCCGACGCATCTTCTAAATTTCCGAAAGAAAACAGGGTAGGATATTTTCCTTCAGGAGGTGCTGCATGGAGGATATCACAGGAGGATTTTATGAAAAATATCACCTGGCTTGATGAATTGAAGCTGAGGGCGAGTGCAGGCTATACCGGTACACAGAATATAGGTAACAACCTTTTTTACACACTTTACAACCCGGTTTCTTTTGGTGGCGAGAACGGTTTAATCCCTAGTCAGCTTGGTAACAATACCATAAAATGGGAATCTACTTTACAGAAAGATCTGGGGATAGACTTCAGTATATTTAAATCAAAACTAACTGGTACTTTCGGCTATTACCAGAAAAATACCAGTGGCGTGCTGTTCAATACACCTGTTGGCAGAAGCTCTGGCTTTGGAGACGTGATTGCCAATGTGGCTAATATCCAGAACAGAGGATTGGAATTGGATTTGAATGCGGAGTTCATCAACAATAAAAAATTTCAGTGGTCAGGTGGCCTTAATATTTCCAGGAACAGGTCTAAAGTGCTGAAACTTTCCAATGTATCTCCAGATCTTTCCAATCCAGGGGTTTATACCTTCGGAAATGCTGTCTTAAAGGTTGGAGAACCACTAGGCTTGTTATATGGTGTGCCTTTTCTGGACATCATAAAAAGCAAGGAAGAATTAGAAGCGTACAAAGCTGTTGATATGCTTTATCAGTGGGGGGCAAATCCTTATCTGTCAATTGGAAGCCCTAAGTATAAACTGGATGAAGAGGGATTTAACAAGAGAGATATCATTGGTCGCGCTGAACCTAAGTTTTATGGGGGATATACCAACACCTTTTCTTACAAAAACTTCAACCTGAGTTCACTTTTTACTTTTTCTTACGGAGGAGATATTTTATACCTGCGTGACGCCATGAATAAACAGGTAACCAACCTGACCAATAAAGGTACCCGCATCTTAGACCGCTGGACTCCAGAGACACCTGATTCTAGCAGGCCAAAGCTGGCATACCTGGTTTCGCTGGTAAATTCGACACCTTCAAGTGCAGATGTATATGACGCCTCTTATATAAAGCTTAAATCGGTAACACTAAGTTACCAGCTGCCAAAATCATTGTTGACTAAACTGAAGATTAACCAATGTTCTGTGTATGCCTCAGGAGTAAATCTGTTTGCCATTACAAACTATCCCGGTTTAGATCCTGAAGTAACCGATGATCCATACAGCATCATAGGTGGATATACGGATGCCGGAGCTTATCCGGCAGTAAGGCAATACAGTTTAGGTATTCGTCTGGGGTTTTAAGTTTAATCAAATGTTAATTTATCAGAAATGAAGAAAATACTCACTTATACTTTTTGCAGCATGCTTTTATTGCTGCAGTATGCCTGTAAAAAAACACTGAATGCATTGCCCGAAAATGCAAAGGTAGATGCGAATACTATCCTGGATCAAAAAACTGCTGAAGTTGCACTCCGGGGTGCTTACTATTTATTGTATAATATCCCTGGTCGAGGTACAAATATTACCTGCTGGGACAATCATCAATGGCTTCCTGCTTACTATGCCGGTTATCTTGCAGGAGCATCCGATGGCCCGGAAGAAGAAAACAGATATGCTGAAAGTGCTATGATCAGTTCGGTATGGAATGAGTCCTATGCGACAATTAACGCAGCAAATGGGATCATCAATCGTTTAAATGTTTTACCCGATGCATCTTTCGCCAACAACAGAAAACAAGGTATTCTGGGCGAAGCCAGGTTTTTAAGGGCATATAGCCATTTTAAAATTCTAAGCTATTATGGAGAATGGTTCAAATACGATAGTCGCTATGGCATTTTGATACGTGAAGAACTGGCTAATCTTGGAAACATCGCAAAAGCCCGGAGTAATGTAAAAGAAAGCTACGATTTTATCCTTGCCGATCTGGATTACGCGATAACAAACGCACCTTCACAAAATCCAAACTACTATGCTACCAAATGGGCTGCGATGGCTTTAAAAATGAGGGTATTGATGAGCAGAGGGCAGAGTGGTGATTACGCTGAGGTGATCAAACTTGCTGATCAGGTCATTCAAAATAGTCCTTATCGTTTAGAAAATGATCCCAAAGATATTTTCAGGACCAAGGGTCTAAGCAGCAATGAGGTTATTTTGGGAATCCGGCCGCAGCCAAACCAGGAAAATAACAGCTACAACCTAAGTGTCTTATATTCACATTATACAGGTCAGATTACCGTAAGCCATCATGCAACCAAAAGACTGTACGATTTGTTTGGTGCGACAGATCCGCGTCGGAACTGGGTAACCGGTGATCTGATCCCGGATAACAATACTGCCGGAGGACATTTCTTTAGTAAGTACATTGTAGTAAATGGAAAACCCACCGTAGTTTCTGAAACTGCTTATGCCTTCCGTTTGTCGGAAGTTTACCTGCTTAAAGCTGAATCAATCTCCCGTTCAATGGGTAATATGGACGATGCAAAGCAGATTCTTAAATTAATGATGCAGCATGCGGGGGTTACCGATCTTGCTTTTATTGATCAGATCAGTTCGTATGAAACGCTGCAACTGCAATTGTTTTATGAGCTTAGCCGTAACCTGGTTGGGGAAGATGGTCAGGAATGGATGGCTTTATTGAGGTTTCCACTGGCAACCGTAAAAATGCTGAAACCTACTATTTCAAATACAGTCCAGTACATTTTGCCGATACCGGCACAGGAATTTTTAACCAATCCTACTATCGGAGACCAGAATCCGGGATATAGTAAGAATTAGTTAGCCCTGTTTTAACCTGCATTATTCCGGTACTGATTCGATTTAACATCAGTACCGGAATAATCTTATATATGTAAATCTATTTACAATATGTATTTTTGGCGGTACAGTATATAAGATGAATTGCTATGGTTAAGTATAATGGCTTGTCTGACACCGAATTGACTGACTTGTTGAAGTCCGGTGACCATGCCGCGTATACCGAAATATACCATAGATACTGGCCTGTATTATTCCGGCATGCAAGGAAGATGCTTCGTGATGATGATGAAGCTACAGATGTTGTTCAGGAGGTGTTTGCTACTTTCTGGTCCAAATCTGCTGAACTTATATTTACGGTTTCTCTTTCTTCCTACCTTTACTCAGCCACGAGAAATAAAATAATTGATCTGGTTAACAGAAACAAGCTTAAAACCAACTATCTGGTTTCTTTACAGGCATTTATTGATAAAGGCGAGTTCATTACCGACAACGCCGTTCGTGAGCACGAGCTGTCTAATCAGATTGAAAGTGAAATTGCCCGGCTTCCCAAAAAGATGCGCCAGATATTCGAACTGAGCCGGAAACAAAACCTTTCTTATAAACAGATCGCAGATGAAATTGAAATTTCGGAAGGTACTGTGAAGAAGCAGATTTCTAACGCAATTAAGATTTTAAAAATAAAATTAGGGAGTTTGTACTTTTTATTTTTTTAAATCTACCACTTTCAGTAGCCTTGTTCGTCTTACACATAAAGAAGGATATTATTGTTCGGTTTTATGGAAAACAAAAGTGCTGATAAATTATTAGAGAAGTATTCACAAGGTAGCTGTACAGACGAGGAAAAAGCCATTGTAGAGAGTTGGTACCTTAGCGCCAGCGGGAATGCGGATGATAGTGATTTAGCCGTGCCTGATTTTGAAAAGGCAGATCGTAAATTACAATCTGAGCTGGGGCTTGTTCCAAAAGAAACCATCAAATTATGGCCACGTATAGCTATTGCTGCTTCCGTTCTTTTGGTTTGTGGTGCATCATTGATTTTTTATTTGAACAATATAAACAGAGAAAAGTCTTTAAACGCATCTGTGATGAATGATGTGACCCCGGGAATTAACAATGCAACCTTGACCCTGGCAAACGGACAAAAGATCATTCTTGATAACGCTGCTAACGGTAAAATCGCAGAACAGGCAGGTGTTAGTGTGTCTAAAACTGCTGATGGACAGATCATGTACAGCATTAAAGACCTGAAAAATACAGGTAAAGCAGATTTCAATACACTCTCTACAGCAAATGGAGAACAATATCAGATTATTTTGCCGGATGGAACTAAAGTCTGGTTAAATGCCGCGACTTCCTTGAAGTTTCCACTTACATTTGCCGGTTTGTCGCAAAGAAAGGTGACGTTAATAGGAGAGGCCTATTTTGAGGTCTATAAAGATAAAAAGAAACCGTTTATTGTACATTCAGCTCAACAGGATGTTGAAGTTTTAGGGACCCATTTTAACATCAACGCTTATAAAGACGAGCCTACGGTTAAAACAACACTTTTAGAAGGGGCAGTAAAAGTAAATACGAACTATATTTTAAAACCTGGCGAACAGTTTACGATTAACCAGGAAGGAAAAGCCGGGATCAAGCTGGTAAATGTTGAAGATGTGATTGCCTGGAAAAAAGGGAATTTCGAGTTTAATGACGAAAACGTATATGAAATTATGCGTAAAGTCGCCAGGTGGTACGATGTGGAAGTGATCTATGAGGATCAAATACCTTTAACTAAAATGGAAGGTACGATGTCGAGGTTCCAAAATGTATCCCGGATACTCGATGTCCTCGAAAGAACAGGAATACTGTCTTTTAAAATTGAAGGGAAGAAAATATACATCAGTAAAGCGTAAACGGAATCGTTCGGTACTTCAATTAATAACCAAATATATTAACCTTAAACAAAATGAATATGAAAAGAAGTCTACGACAGCGACTACATTAATTTTACAAAGGGCGATCTGAAAAAACAAACGTGAAAGTGTTCTTACCACTTCCACGCTAAATGTATGGGTCACCCTTATCTGGATTTGCATCCGGACAAAAAACTAACAGAATCTAGTATTAACCCAAACAGAACAAAAGTATGAATTTAAATGCTTTTCACAAGATTGTAGTGCCTGTGCCTGGCCTGCTTTCGAAAATTCTATTCGTTATGCGAATTACAACATTTTTATTATTTGTGATACTCATGCAGGTAAACGCTGCAAGCCGTGCGCAGAGAATCACCCTGTCCGAAAAGAACACCACACTGCGAAAGGTGATTTTTAAAATCAGACAGCAAAGTGGTTATGACTTTTTTTACATTAAAGACAATCTTAAAAATGCCCGTCCGGTTGATATCGAGCTTAAAAATGCTACGATGGAAGAAACACTGGCAGCTGTTTTTGCCGGACAACCTTTAGCTTATGAGTTAAAAAACAGAGTAGTTGTCATTAAAGTAAAAGAGAAAAATATACTGGATCGTTTAATCTCTGTCTTTACCAGTGTTGATGTACGCGGTCGCATAGTAGATGAAAAAGGAATTCCGATCATTGGTGCAAGTATCAAGGTCAAAAATGCTTCAAGGGGTACAACGACTGATGCGGAGGGGCGATTCCAATTGAACCTGGCCAAAGGCGATATCCTGGTTTTAAGTTATATAGGATTTGAAACACAAGAGATTGTTTACAATAATCAACCGGAGTTAAACATTACACTGAAAGAATTAAATAATGAACTTGGCGAAGTGGTTGTGATCGGTTATGGAAGCGTAAAACAAAAGAATGTTACCGGAGCGATTACACAGGTAAAGGGCGCAGATTTGAATTCCAGTGTTGCTTCCAGTTTTCAGCAGACTTTACAAGGTAAGGCAGCTGGTGTTCAGGTGATCCAGGCTACCGGGCAGCCTGGTGCAGGAGTGACGGTTAAAATCAGGAGTAACCCTTCTTTTGCCGATGCCGGCGTTTTGTATGTGATCGACGGTGTGCCGGTAAATGATGCCGCAGGGCAACCTGCTCTGGGTGGTAGTGTAGGCGGTTCAAGATATGCAGAAGACGGCGTGGATAAATCTCCGCTGAACTTCATTAATCCGAATGACATTGAATCTATTCAGTTTTTGAAAGATGCGAGTGCGGCCTCAATTTATGGTGCAAGGGCAGGTGCAGGTGTGGTTTTGATCACCACAAAACGCGGTGCTGAGGGTAAAGCTAAACTGGAATACACCGGTACTTACGGAACCCAAAACGCAGATAAGATGTATGAGGTATTTGGCGAAAAAGAATACATGACACAACGTAACCTGCTTCGTGAGGAACGCTGGTACAGAGATAATAAAATTGCACCTTATTATGGTACAGTAGCAGCAGGGACTGTTACTCCTTATGTACCAGTGTTTACAGCAGACCAAATCAACGGACCGCTGGCCAATAATAAAACGGCAACGGACGCCATCACAAGAACCGGATATACCCAGCAACATAACCTCTCACTTTCTGGTGGTAACGGTAAAACTTCGTATTTTGTATCAGGGAATTACTTCGGACAGAAAGGGGTAATCATTGGTACAGATTACAATAGGTACAATGGTAGAATTAACATTGATCAGGTAGTTTCTGATAAAATTAAAATAGGAGCAAACGTTATAGCCTCCAATTCGGACGCAGACAATACCATAACAAAGGGGCAAAATGAAAACGGAGGTATTGTAACCGCCGCAATTTATTGGGCGCCTTCTGTAGCCTTAAGAAGTCCTGATGGTGGTTATCCTTTAAGTCCGTATTACCCGACTATTCCTAATCCATTGTCGTACGCTACCGTTACAGACAAAACGAAAACAAACCGTTTCTTAACTTCAGCTTATGCGGAATGGACTATTTTAGAAGGTTTAAAAGCAAAAGGGAACTTTAGCTATGATCAGTCAAACTCAAAAAGATCATCTTACTTCCCTAAAACCTTTTTATATGGTGCACAGGCAAATGGAGCGGCAAGCATCGCCCAATCAGACACGCAATCAAAATTGTTTGAGTACACGCTGTCTTACAATAAAGAATTGGCTGCGAAACACAACTTTAATGCTGTAGCTGGATATACTTTTCAGCAGACCGACTGGGAAGGTTTTAATGCGGGGAATCAGAACTTCATAGCAGATATCAGTCAGTATTATGCCTTACAGTCCGGACAATCAGATAAACCTACAGTGGGATCGAGTAAAAGCCAGATCACATGGGCGTCTTATTTCGCAAGGGCGATTTATACTTACAATGGAAATATCACTTTGCAAGCCTCTGTAAGAAGAGACGGTTCGTCAAGCTTTGCTGAAAATAAAAAATGGGGTTATTTTCCATCCGTTTCAGCGGGTTGGGTACTTTCAGACGAGGCTCTTGTGAAATCTGTTAAGCCCATTTCGTTTCTTAAACTTCGTGCGGGCTATGGTGAAACAGGTAATAGTAGTTTTGGAAGCAATGCTTCTGCGCGATATGGAGCAGGATTAAAGGCTTATTTCGGATCAAATACTGTAAGTTCCGGGTTATCACTAGAGCGGGCAGCAAATCCAAATCTTACCTGGGAAACTGCCGGAGAGTTAAATGTCGGACTGGACTATGGTCTTTTCCAGGATAGAATCACAGGCTCGTTCGATTATTTTAATAAAACAATCAGAGATTTGATCTCCTATGTGCAATATCCGACTGGCTTTATAATTGATGGAGTATTTACAAACGCAGGAAAGACCCGCTCTACAGGTTACGACATTTCCCTTCAGACGAAAAATATTGTATCGGCTTCCGGAGATGGCTTCACCTGGTCTACCAATCTGACTTTTTCTCATTATAAGAACTATTGGGTTAAAAGGTCAGATGCCGCGTTAAAAGTGCTGGAGAAGTACGTAATCGCGACAGGTAAAGACGCTATATTTAATCCTTTTTTCGGCTATCGGTCTGATGGCTTATTTACAGGGCAATTTGGAACTGCACCGGCCCAGATGCCAGGGATGCTTCCTGGCGGGATCATCATCAGAGATATCCATGGTTATGATGCTTCGAATAGTTTGATTGCACCTGACGGAAAAATCACAGCAGCTGATAAAACTTATATCGGTAACCAGGATCCACAGTTTAATTTCGGGATTGGTAACAGGTTCAGTTATAAAAATTTTGACCTGAATATCTTTATGTCAGGTATCAGGCAAAAAAAATGGTCGCCGCTCGCTGATGGTAGAGCTGGCGAGAAAACGATGGATTCTTTTGGATTTAATGCGATGCCGGTATCGGCCACGCGCTGGAGTTTCCAGAACACCAATGGCAATTTCCCTACCTCCCTGTATGACGCCACTTATAATGGTTATCAAAGTGAATCTGACTACTGGTTAGTAGATGCTTCATTTTTACGTTGCAGAAACATTACCCTGGGATACGAGATACCTCAAAAAATACTTGCTAAACAACGGGTGTTCTCTAAAGTAAGAATTTCATTTGATGCCCAAAACCCGTTTACGATTACCAATTATCCGGGCTTGGATCCAGAGTTGGATCCTGCTAATTTTTATCCGCTGGTAAAGAGTTATGTTTTCGGTATTAACGCATCATTTTAACCTTTAAAGAAATCATCATGAAAAATTATAGATATACAAAATTAACTAAGTCTCTATTTTTGACTTGCTTATTTGGCGGTTCACTTTTACTTGGTAGTTGTGAAAAGGGATTGGATCAGGTAAGTTACGGCGATCTGAATAGTGTAGTGAAAACAGCTGAAGGAGCGGGTGGAGCAGTGAGTTCCACCTACAGTGGATTGGCGGGCGGAGGAGATTGGCAGGGTGGCTGGACTTCGGGTACTTATGCATGGCGTACACAGTCAATGATGACGACTGATGAAGGTGTTTGTGCCTGGGGCGGCAATTGGGGGAACTTACGTAACCTGAATTATAATCCCGATTTCGACTGGATTACACATAATTATACCCGGTATCTGCCTTATATCTCCAGGATTGCCATAACGATAGATGATGTACAGGGCATAACAATGGATGAAAATCTCAAGAAAAGATACATTGCCGAGCTGAAAGCACTCAGAGCACATTATTCGCAATTGTTGTATTTTGCTTATGGACCTTTGAATATTGTTACTGATGCTAAAATTGCTGCAAATCCGGATGCGCCTATTTTACCGAGGCCAGCAAGCAGTGTTACCGTTGCGCAGATTGAGAAAGATTATCAGGATGCAATAGCGGTATTGCCCGGTAAATTTACAGGTGTTGATTACGGTCGCTTTTCAAAAGCAGCCGCATTAACGGGCCTCATGAAACTTTACATGCATGAAAAGGAATGGGCAAAGGCGGTAGCAGCTGGTAATGAAATAAAAAAACTGGGCTACGGTATTCAGGGTAATTATGAAGACCTGTTTAGTGTTGCCAATAAAGGCGGTGCGTCAACAGAGATTATCTTAGCGATAGTTTGTACACCAACAGGAGGTGACCAATACACAAATATGTGGTTAGCACATTCACTGCCTTCTGATTATAAGGACCCATCCGATATTAGTCTTACAGCCTGGGGTGGTTACAAAATGCCATGGAAAACTTATGATAAGTTTGATCAGACAGATAAAAGGCTGAAAAGACTGTTGAGTAAATATCCTATTGGTAAAGACGCAAATGGAAATGTTCTTTATAAAGATGCCAGAGCGGCGGGCGATCTGGGCGCTGTACCAATGAAGTTTGCCCCGGATCCTTCAAAAGCAAACGCACAAAATAGTGGTGTTGATTTTCCGATATACCGCTACGCTGATGTTTTGTTAATGCTTGCTGAGAGCATCAACGAAGTGAACAATGGGCCTACGCAGGAAGCTTATGATTATGTGTACGAAGTGAGACAAAGAGCTGGTCTTGGGAAATTGGCTCCTGGTTTAAATAAAAGCCAGTTTCTGGAGAAGATTCAGGATGAGCGTTTGTTTGAGCTTTGGGCGGAAGGCTGGAGAAGGGACGATCTGATCAGATGGAATATGTATACGCAGCGCGCGGCAAATGATGGCTCAACCACTGCCGATAGTTATAGAGTTTTGTACCCGCTACCGAGAACAGTAGTCAACCAGAGCAATAACATCATCAAACAAAACTTTGGATATAATTAAGACATGAAATATCTATTTGTATTTCTTTTTTTTACTGCGGGGGCCTATGCTCAACCCCCTGCAGTTCCCGGCAACTTAAAGGTGATGGGGACCAGAAGTTGGATCAGACTGCAATGGCTTGATCAAAGCCCAAACGAACAAGGGTTTAAAATCTACTGGTCAACCGTAAATAAAAAGCCGGAAAATCCAGGTGCTACAACTGCAGCTAATGCTCAGCGTTTCTATATTCAGGATGTAAAAGCTGAAACAACGTACCATGTATGGATAGAAGCTTTTAACGAAGACGGTACAAGTAAGTCGCTAACCGCAACAGTTACAACGGTAAAAAGCTGGTCGCTGGACACAGATGAAATAAAATCTTTAAGTATCGAAAGTTCGAAAGCCGTGCCATCGGGAATGGAGTTGTTCTGGAACGACGAGTTTAACGATGAACTACTGAACAGAAACAAGTGGTCAACCAATTATTATTCGAACATTGATTACCTGAAAAAGGACAATTTATCATTAATGCTGCAGGACAGTCTTCCCCAACCTGGTATGACATTCAATGGTAGCAGTATTGATTTGTTTACAAACGCGGCTTTCCCGGTAAAGAGCTTTTACCCGGAAAGTGGGCGCAAGATATCTTCAATACAAACCTACGACTGGAGAACAAATGAGAATTATCTGGACAACAGCCGTGGTGGATATTTTGAAGTAAGGGTGAAAAGAGGTAGCTCAGACAATCCGAAAGGAGTAAATACTGCTTTTTGGTTCGACTCTCCGGGACCTGATCTGAAAAACTATTTGCAGGAAGGAACTGAATTAGACGGTGTCAAAGGAATACGGCCGAAGGGACAGGTTTTTGAAATAGATGTATTTGAAAATTTAGACGCTCAATTTGTACTACATGGTCATGTTGACAAACATGGTAAATTTGTGCACAACCTGGCAACACATATCGCCGAAGGTTATACACACGTTGACAATTGGGTAACCCACGGAATTCTCTGGACTCCCAACAGCATTAAGCATTACATAGATGGAACCTTAATTAAATCTTATGATGACAAAAGCCAGGTATATGCACCAAATCATTTTATGAATGTCTTTTTGGGAAGCTATGGAGCAGGCGGATCGGTCAACATGGAGGTGGATTATATCAGAGGATATCAGTGGCCTTTACGCGGAGGAAACGAATTGCCGAATGCTGATTTTGAAGCAAATACCACTTTGCTGCCCTGGGAAGGTACAGGGGGACTGTCGGCAACAGTTAAACGAAATGGCAATTATGGGCTTGCTCTTGAACCGGGGCAAAGTATGGAGCAGTCTGTTTATCTAAATAATTCTACACGCTATGTCTTAAAATACTGGTTAAGAGGAGAAGGAAAGATGGAGCTGAGCATAGAGAATCTGAAACCGGTCGAAGGAAAAGTTGAAAACAGTTTTAAACAAATTTATGTTGGAAAACCGACCTTTAACCAGCACACACTGGAATTTAGAACAGGTCAGGAATACGGCAACTATATGAAAACTGTTAAAATTAAGTTTACGAATATTGGTAAATCAACATTAATAATTGATGATCTGAAAGTAACAAAGAAAGAATAAATGAACAGAAATGAATGGGCTTATATGGCAAAAAGTATACTTTCAATCATTTATTAAATCTTAAATTTGCGGCTTTAAAGAAATTCATGATTAAATTATTTGTGGTGGGTTATCCACTGGATATACAGGAAGCTGAGCTTATTGAGATTTTCAGCATCCATGGGATGTTACATAGTGTAGAGTTATTAACAGATAAAGTTACCCATCGACATAAAGGTTTCGGATTTATCGAAATGGTAGATCAGGCTGGCGCCGACAGAGCTATCTCTGCTGTAAACGGTATGGTATTAAGAGGAAGAAAGATTAGGGTTAAACCGGCGGATGAAAACAGGGCCGAAAAACCGAGAACCTTTAAACCTAACAGATTTCATACAGAAGAAGTTCAAAAGAACACAGGCGGTTCTGAGCAGTTTAAAAGCAAGCGTCCAAGAAAATTGGTGTCCAATACTTTCAGGGCCGAAAACAAGTAACAATCGGATCAGGATCCAACTACTGTTCGTATACGGTTAAGGACTGCTAGGACTCTGCTAGGACTCTGCTAGGACTCCGCTAGGAGTTTGCTAGGACTCTGTTAGGACACCTGATCCTAGCAGAGTCCTAGTAAAGCCCTTTCAGACTCCTTGTTGACATACATCGATATGCAGGAATAGTATACGTAGTTAATTTTAAACTGCCGGAAACTTGCTAAGTAGAACCAAAAGTTCTAATTTGGCTCAATCTATGGTAACTGCGACTCATCGAGATTCAAGTCAGATTTTAAAATATAATCCTCAGCTAGATGGACTTCGTTTCTTTGCCGTATTATTTGTGGTAACATACCACTGGGTTCCGGCTATTGAGCATTTCGAGTACAGTGATTTCTTAGGTGGATTTATCAATTTTTTCTTTGTGTTGAGCAGTTATCTGATCACCAGGATATTGTTCTCTGCTAAGGAAAAAAGCGTTGAAGCAGGTGTTGCAAAGTACAAAGTGATGATTGTTTTTCTCTTGCGGCGTACCATAAGGATTTTTCCTGCCTACTATGTTTATCTTTTGATTCTATTGATACTACCGGTAATAGGGGATGAAGTAAGGAAGAATGCGGGAATGTATTTTGGATATCTCGCTAATTACCAGATTTTTTATGATCAGGCGTGGCAGGGGGTAACTCCACATCTTTGGACTTTAGCTGTTGAAGAACAGTTCTACGTATTTTGGCCCTTTGTTATTTTGTTTATTCCACAACGATTTTTACCAAAAGCATTCTTGTTGATCATTATTCTTGGTATTATCCTTAGGGTTATATTTTATCAGCCTTCGCATGTGGTTACTCAACTTATACTTACACAATACTGTATAGATTCTTTTGCTATAGGCGCATTGCTGGCGTATAAAGTGACCAGGCCAGCTAGCGAAACCAGGATAATTAATAAGTGTATCAACGGTTTATTGTATCTCGCTATTCCCGCTGTTATATTCATTCTTGTTATGGAATCACATTATTTTTCGTTTGTGATCGGAGGTTTGCTGTACTCAATTATTTCAATGAAAATAATTGAAGGTGCTGTTTTTGGGTATAATGGGAAATTAGGTCGGTTTTTACAGAACAAGGTTGTGGTATATATAGGTCAGATCAGTTACGGGATTTACCTATATCATTTACTTGTTCCTGTCCTTTTTTGGAGGCTATTTGATAAAGTTTATGCGCTGTCGCATGCTTCCTTTCCAGATTTTTTTATCAGGAATGAAAAATGGCTGACAAGATTTGTTAATATCTTAAGCTCCCAGGTCAGTTGTTATATACTGTATGCTGTTTTAACTATTGCAGTGGCTATGTTATCCTGGAACCTGATAGAAAAACCTTTTTTTAAACTAAAAGTCTTTGCTAGCCTGGGAAAACAAAAGAGTTCAATGGATGTAAAAAGAGCCTGATTTGATACAGGCTCTTTTATAATTTAAGCATAAACAACTTCGAATCCGCCATATAGCGCCATCTCAGCGGAATGATGTACGGTTAGTTTTAGCTTCAGTCGTTCAATTAATTCTTTAGCAAAAATAATACTGCGGTGCAGGTCACTATTGCCCCTGATTTCAATGCCTCTGGCCAACATTTTAAATTTGTTGGGTTCAAACTTTTCTATGAATTTCTGTAAATCCGAACTGATGTTATTCTCTTTTTTCTGCATAAGATATGAAAGTTTAATATCTGTTAAAGATGAAATTGAATGAAATTGTTTGAGACATGTTTTGCACAATTGGGTAGTTATGCACATTTGCTTACGAACTACAGTCCAACTTTTCCCGAAAAATGTTGGACTGTAGTTGTTATGGGCTAATATTTGATCTTAACCAGCCTGGTATTTTGCTGTAAATCTAGAGAATTAAATGATCCCACCAGAATTGCTGCTTCTCCATTGTCAACATTAATAATCTCATTAACTGGAGATCTGAATATGAAGCTGGAGAAAACGAAACCTCCTAATGTATTGTAAGCTGGACTCAGTGTCCCATTTGCCTCGACAACAGCAAGCCCAAAGCGGTTAATGTTATTGAACTTCTGGAAGTTTCCTGTTAAAAGGATCTTTCCGTTACCCAGACGAATAGCACGCGAGATTGAACCATTTGCACTAACACCTGGATCAAAACTTTCATCTAAACTGCCGTTCTCATTTATAATTGCGACTCTTGTCCTGTTTTTTCCATTATAACTTAAAAATTCCCCGGAAATCAACATCTGTCCGTTAAGATACGGTTGAATAGAAGAAATTGTCCCGTTAGGACCGGTTCCAGGATTGAAACTTTTATCAAGGCTGCCGTCTAAATTGAGACGAACTATTTTGCTCACATTTTCTCCGTTATAACTGCTGAAACCACCTGCCACAATCAGCTTCCCATCTGCCTGCATATAGCTTTTGTAGATGAACCCATTAAAACCTTCATTAGCTTTATTGGTTTGTGTATTAAAATTGTAGGTTTTATCCAATGATCCATCAGGCTTGATTCTGGCCATGTAGTTGATCTGTGTTGAATCTGTGATGATCGTATCTTTTTGATTTGGATAGTAGGTTTTGGTCATGTAGTATTTGAATGAGCCGGAGACAATTATGTTGCCATCGGGCTGTACCAATAATTCATCGACCGCATTATTGAAAAATGCTTTAAATGTAGGAGCAGCACTTTTTTTGATTTCACCCGACCTGTCTGTGTAGGTGTACACGGTAGAGTCGATTCCGCCAGTTAATGAAATTTTAGCAATATTACTAATTTGGTTATTCCTGGTGTCAAAGCTGTTGAAATTACCACCAACAAGGATTTTTCCATCCTGTAAAACTACCGATTTATACACATGTCCTGAAGGAAAACCTTTTCCCGGCTTATATGACTTATCTAAAACCCCCTGACTGGAAATTATGGCAAGTTTGCTATAGCCTGCACGGATACCGGCGTTATTGTAATCTGTAAAGTTACCTGCAATAATCATACGCCCGTCGGGCAATGCTGTAATGCTATAGATGTCGTCATTGGCCCCTACGTATGAATTGAAGGTTTTGTCAATTTGTAAGGTTCCGGTTACCCTAAATTTGGGGCCTGGTAAAATCTGGGCGCCAACCATATAAGTGATCAGTCCGCTGCTTGCCCATTCCGGCACTTTTACTTTGACTTCGGTATCTGTTACGGAGAGAATCTCTGCCTGCTCTCCATTAAATTGAACTTTCAGATCGGTCTTGTACTTCAGAAACCCTGAGCCGCTTAGTGTTACAGTCGAAGCTATAGCGCCTTCTACAGGGCTAGCTGTAAGTGTATTAACTTTTAAGTCCAGTTGCGGCTTCGCATCTCCATAGGGGTCTTTCCCAACGTAAGTATCCTTTTTACAGGCCGTCAAACTACAAATAAGTAAAGTGAGGCAGGTAAACAATTGCGTTATTTTATGTCTAAAATTCAAAATCATGAGCATGTAGTTTGTGTATAAAATGTTTTGTAACCATTTTTTTATCGGAAATATTCGAGTACATCAGCTGAAAATGATTGGATATCGAATGAAAAGTAATGAAGGTCGTCCAGTACATGAATTACACCATTCGTAGTTTGTAAGTCAGAAGTTGCAACTGTAGCGGGGACATTTATAGGGCTTCCGAGGTCACCAATCTTAGTGATGTACACAGCTCTTGGGCCAACATCTTTTGTTCCCTGATAGTCTGAAAACTGAACGCCGAGGTTCATGATAAAGCCATCGTAGGAAGTCATGTACTGTCCGGGGTAAATATTCGGTTCAGTGAGGCTATATCTGGCAATATCCTTCAGTAGATACTTATCTTTAAAGATATATTGGGCCAGGTGTTTCCTCCATATCGATTGAGGTATGTCTTTAATGAATATTGAATCTTTTGATTGAAAGTAACGTGAGGAATTTATAATATCCATTACCTTTTTTACGGAATGATCTGTAGGGGCGAAAAAGGTGATGCTTTCTTTATCAAGGGTTTCTTTTAAGCCAGCTTGTTCAATCACCATTGTTAAAGTGTCGAAAAGAAAAGGTTTGGTTTTAAGGAATTCATACGAACTCATGTTGAAAATACCCTTTTGTAAATTGCCTCCGTTGAAATATTCTTTTTTACAAGAGTAATTACTTATGCAGACTATTACGCCCAGTATGATCAGCCATTTGTTTATTCTTATCATAAAATTTCGTTTTAAAATTATTTTACCCAGTATTGGTTAAGTACAATTCCCGGATTATTTACTCTTGCTTTAGCGTCAATTGGCCATGTCCATGCGCCCTGGTTAAATTGTTCTTGTGTTAAAAAATCAACACATTGGTTGTTGTCCATAATACGGCCGGTGCGTACGAGGTCGTACCATCTTACACCTTCACCAATTAATTCTTTTTGTTCTTCCATGAAAACAGCATCAATCAAAGCACCTTCTGATGCAAGATATTCATTAGCGCCAGCACGATTTCTTACCATGTTTAGTAACGGAATAGCTTCACTGTCTTTTCCTAAGCTCGCCAATGCTTCTGCACCTAACAGCAAAGTACCTGAGTAACGGAAAATAATCATGTTATCATCAAACAGAAAATTGTTGACATCCGTTACATTGGAGTATTTTAAAAACATTTGAGTTTCGTTGTTAATATAGGGTAAGTAGAACCATAGGTCGCGGCGTTTATCCGGCAGATTAGATGGATATAGCTTTTGAATGTAAGTACTTAGAAAATAGCCATCGCTGGTAGCCCCATAATTAACGATAGGAGCATGGGTGGTCCATTGACCTAAGGATACATATTTTGTTTCTGATCCATAGTTTTTATTCACTGAAAACTCAAAGATGCTTTCTCTTGTTTTACCTTTAAATATTTTTTTAAAATCTTCAATCGGCATCAATTGAAAATAACCCGAGTTTTTAACATTCATAACCGCGTCAGCAGTTTTTTGCCAATATGTGCGTTGATTTGCTTTGTCAAAACCAGCCATCCACATATAGCAGTTGGCGATTAAAGTTTCAGACGAAGCCCTGGAAGCTCTTACGCCCCAGTTGGTCGGGTCGTCATATTGCCATGGCAAGGCTTCTTTTGACTCTTCTAGTTCTTTTACACAGAATTTAAGTACTTCAATAAAATTAGTGCGGGGCCTTGCAGTTGCATCATAAGCCTCGGTGTACAACGGAACATCCCCATATATACGGGATATGTAAAAATAAGTGAAGGAACGGATATATTTTACTTCCGCCTGGTATCTGGTTTTTTCTAAATCAGATAAAAAAGTAAGATCATTCAAACGGTCCAGTGCAATATTACATGCTGCAATGGTTTGGTAAAACGGATACCAGTCTGAGAGTAAACTGCCTTTGTATCTATCTGGATTCGCTATCTGCGCACTATTTGACAGGTCGTTTTTAGCTACTGCTACGAAGACAGGAAATCCCTGGCAAATAAATTCACCAGCCCGGATGTCACCGTTCAGGTTATGGTAAGGACCTATGGTCAGACGGTCATAGATTAGACCATAGCAGTCGGCTACGGCTGATTCAACATCTGATTTTGTTTTCCAGAATGAATTTGAACCAAGTCTGTCAATCGGTTCTACGTTAAGAAATTTCTTGCAGGAGCCCGTCAGCATTAAACTGCAGGCGCCAAGAAAAAATATGAGGTATTTTATTCGTTTCATAAACTGTAGATAATTTAAAATTCAAGATTAAGCCCCAATACATAGGAAGGGGAGTTCGGATAAGAGTCTATACGGTCGCGACCTAATTCGGTTACGTTTTCAGGATTCGGCCCTGAGTATTTGGATAAGATGAACAGATTATTTCCTGTTGCATAAAATCTCAGGGTATTAATTCCATATCTGCTTAGCAATTCTTTTTTAAGAGTATAGCTGAACGTTGCGGAGTTAAGTTTAAAGTAGGTTCCGTCTTCCTGAAATAACGTTTGGGATGAATTGTATGGATCAGTATTGCTCAGGTATCTAAGCGGATTTGGATATTTTGCGTTATCTCCCGGCTGTTTCCAGTAATTATATTGGGAAATGTCAACCATAGTCGATTTGTCCAAGTCAAAAGGATTATAATTGTTGCTTAAGCTTGAAGATAAAGCGTTGTTCAATAAATCTCTTTTTAATGTAAAACTGCCGCTTAAGGTAAGTCCGAATTTACCGTAGGTCATTACAGAATAGAAACCTCCTGTTACTTTTGGCATTGGGTTTCCGGCGATTTGAAGGTCGTTTTTGTCAGTGATGTAATTGCCATCTACATCTTTATAAATCATGTCGCCTGCCTTGTAGTCACCCCCTGCGGCGTTTCTATAAGCTCTTCCTGTAATTGGGTCTACAGGAACTTGCACGTCATATTTATAAACCCCTTCAGAAATGTATAAGAAATTGTTCAGTGTATTTCTGCCTACTTTGGTAATAATCGCACCTCCATCTGAAAGTAGTTGGGTTGCGCCACCTGGTAAGGATAACAGTACATCTTTGTTGATCGCCCCGTTTACACTAAAGTTCCAGTACATCTTGGAGTTTGTTGGTAAGGGCCTGAAATTTAACGAAAGCTCAACTCCTTTGTTCATCATGGATGCACTGTTAGTGATAACTTTGTTGAAACCCGTTGAAGTTGATAACTCCTGGATGAATAACATGTCTGAAATAACTTTTTGATACACATCTAAGGTCAGACCTGCTTTGTTTTTAAATACACTGACGTCAAAACCGGCATTGTATTGCTCTACTCTTTCAGGTTTTAAATAAGGATTGGGCATGATGCCAAGTTTCGGGCTGATACGTGGTACATTATTATAGTTGCCGGCTACACTATATGAACCTAAAGAGGCGTATACGTTAGTAGAGGGCCTTAAGTTAATTCCGTAGGATAAACGTGCGGATGCATAGTCCAGCCATTCCAGCTTTTTCGCGAAAGCCTCTTTTTCAATGTTCCATCTGAACCCTAATGAAGGGCTTTTAGCCCATCTTGATTTCACCCCGGCGTAAGAATTACCATCTGCGCGGTAGTTAAAGTTGATGATATACCTTTTCTTATAGTCATACGATGCATTTGCACCAGCACCAACAGAATGAACTTTAGTATAATCATTTGTGTCATTTTCATAATTCAGATTTGGCGTAACACCAATAAAACCATTGTATAAAGCAGAGTAACCAAGTGGACCGAAATAATTGTCATTAGGCCCGTTAATCAGGTTTGCCTCGCGAGCGATATTCTGGTTTGCTGTAATTTCAGAAAATACACCAACATATATGGTATGGGCGTCACCGAAAGATTTGGAATAATTCAGGGAACTTCTGTTGTATAAATTTGTCGTCCGCGCAACATAACCGTAAACTTTAGACTGCTCATTGTTTGCCAGTGCCGGAACAAAAGTATCTTCGTTGTTTTGTATGTAAGAGATACTCAGTGTTGTACCAAACCTAAGTTGTGGGAGGAGTTCGTATGACCCGTCTAAATAAGAAGATATACTATATGTCTTGGAGTCATTTTTATTATTCAGGGCACCAGTAAACCTGGAATCATTTAAGAAATAGGATGGACCTGGTAATAATGATGAACTCAGACTGCCTCCGGCGCCAACATCTGTAAGTCCGTTTCCGCTACCTTTAAGCTTGTTTCCTAATGATAAAGTTACGGATCCGGTTAAATTTAATTTGGTATTGGGCTGGTAATTAATTTGTGAGGACAATGAATATCGGTCAAAGCCTGTATTTTTAATTACGCCGCGCTCATTGTAATAATTTAAATTGGTTTTATAATTTAATCCCACATTCCCTCCACTAACTGAAAGGTTGTGTGTTTGATTAAATGTAGGCTTGTAATATAAACCCTGCCAGTCGGTGGCATTGTTGTAAAATGCATTTAAACTGTCTGCTAAAAACTGATTTATAGAGATTTTATAGATTTCTTCATAGTCGTTGGTGTTTAGTATTCTGCTAATCAGGTTGTCACGTTCTTCTTTTCCCCCAATGGTCTGGCGCAATTGAGGGATTGTATTTGCGAAGAAACTGCTGGTTAAGCGGATAACAGGAACAGGAGAATTTCCTCTTTTGGTAGTGATTACGATTACACCGTTAGCTCCCTTTGAACCATACAATGAAGCTGCATCGGCATCTTTCATTACATCAATGGATTCCACATCTTCTGGTGGTATCAGGGCAAGTGGGCTGGTTCCGGGGCCTTTTGATTCAAAGCCGTATTCGAAGCCTGAATTTGCATCAATAGGTATCCCGTCAACAACGTACAGTGGAGATGAAGGGGTTAAATACGCATTATTCCCAGAGCCATTTACCCCAATTTGAGATAAGCCTCTGATTGCGGTAGAACCCCTGAATCCAGGTGCCCCGGTATTGTTCTGAATATTTAAACCGGCAACTTTACCTTGTAAAAGCTGTTCAACACTTGATACTGGTACGTCCCTGATCTGGTCAGAGGAAATTCTGGTCACGGATCCCGTTACGGTCTCTTTTGTTTTTCGCTGATAGCCTACCACCACAATGTCGTCCAGGGTTTTTGTTGAAGCGACCATTTTTACAATGATGTAAGTCTGTCCGTTAACATCTATGGTTTTATTGGTATAGCCTATGTAATTAAAGTCCAGTTTAGCAGTTTTGCTCACTTTGACGGAGAAGTTACCGTCGTTATCAGTGCCTGCGATGGGTTGTTTTTTACCATTTGCATGTATAAGTGAGATGGATACGCCAGGTAATGGCTGGCCATTTTCCTGCACTTTACCTTTTACGGTAATCAGCTCCTGTGAAAAGGCCGTTCCTGACAGTATCAACAGCAATACCTTGGTTAGCAGCAGGAATTTTGTAAATCTTGGCATCATATTATCGTTGTTTGGTTTTTAAAATTGTTAGATTGACATTATTCGTTCTGGAAACGTGGTGTTCTTTTAAATTTGAATATGATTTCCCAATCTCCTTTTTCATATATGCTGAAGTTTAAAAGTAGGTTTGCATCAATTCTAAATGCATTAAACCCAGTCCTGGTATATCCTATATTTATTTTTGCCTTATTTGAAATGGCATATTTTGTATCCAGATTAGTCAGTGGTATTGGATAAGCAACATCATAGCGTACGTGGGTGTTGGTTTTACTCATGTTAAACCCGTGTACCAATTCATTCCATTTCGTTAAATTGAATTTTGCAGGATCAATCACAACTGAATCTTTGTCAAAGAATTTAAAGGTCAGGGTATTGCCCTCACCAACCTTTCTGAAATAAACCCTGCTCAAGCTATCGTGCATGAGAGTATCCTTTGAAACATACACATTTGTCATGGCAGCGTGATTTACAAAAGCTGCAGTGTAGGCATTTCCATTGATGTCTGATCTTGATTCTGATTTTCTTAACCTTGTATACGGATCGTATTCATATGGTTCGTATGGGATATCCTTAATCGGGCGTAACCGGAAATTTTGTATCACCCGTTCGTTCCCCTTATTTGTGATTTTGATATCAAATAAATATCCTTCATTGGGGTAGGAGCTTACGATCTGTGCGCCAGATCTGTAAAAGATAAAATCACCGGATCCTGGTCTGATCTCGAAAAACGGTTTATTTACCAATTTCCTTTTGTTTTCTATTTCTTTCAAGGTTTTTTCGGTACCATCGTATAGGCCAGTCCATTCCAGGACGGGACCGGACTCCATAAGTTCAGGTGCCGGACTACCATCAAAATGACGCATATTTTGTAGTGAAAAATTTAGAGGGTAACTTGATCCGTCTGCATTGAAGCTGGTTTTATACAATAGTGTTCTGCCTAAAATCGGCTCGTAAATGGCAACACCTGCAAAAGTTGCCTTATTGCTGAGATAATCTTTTTCTGCAGGGGCCTTTTTACAGGACGGCATAAAAGACATAATCAAACTTGTCATGACTATTAAGACAAGATTATTTTTTAGCATTTTCCTTTTCATTAGTAGTTTCTAAGTTTTATTCGTTCTGATATAAATCGATCGGCACCCGCAGAAGTATATTTGTATTTAAGTACAAATTCCTGGTTAACAGGGTCGTAATGGCAGTCTCCATTATTTCTGATAGTAAGGTTTGCCGAAGTGGGAGCAGAGGTTATAGTAACACTATTGTCCGTCGGATTAACAGTTAACCGCATGAAAAACCCATTTGCTTTTAGGTCGGCCGCATCAGTTTCTACAGTATGCTGATCAATTGCGGTCAGTGTTTTGTTAAGCTCCATCCAGATCCGGGTTGCAGTAGGAAGCACGATTGCGCCTGATGAGGTATTAAAGCGATCGGAATACGGGTTTTGTAAAGTGCTTGCGAACGTGACAAATGATTTGAAACCAAAAACATGGCTCGGTTCGAGGATGTTTAGGATTCCGTTATTGGTTTCCAGGTTGCTGGTGGTTACATAAGAGAAAATCCAGTCTTTGGTGAAGCGGGATCCATTTAAGTCGCTGTATTGAAGTAATAAACTGCCTGTGCGTATGCTTCCCTGTGTTGTAGTTGCAACTGCATTTACATGAAGCCTTCTTTTATTCAGTGTAACTACATCCAGACCATCTGCCAGCATAAATTTATCACTGGTGAGTTTTCCGGGGATCATGTACCTCATCAGAAGCGTCCTCCATACGAAAGGATCTACTTCAGCTATATCCAGTGGTTCCAGATTTGAAGCTCGTCTGTTTGCATTTAAGTTATCCAGGGCAGTTAGTATACTGAGATCTGTAGGTGCAAAAAAGGTGATTTTTGAATTTTTGATGGTGTCAGTCAGGTTTGCCCTCTCAATAATATACAGTAGCGTATCAAAAGTTCCTTTTTTGCTGCGCATATAGTCGTACATATTTAGGTCAGTCTTGTTATCCGGAGTACTGTTCCGGTAACTGTTGTCCGTTTTTTTACAACTCTGCAGGACTGCACAGGCTGTCAGAATTACGGTGGTTATTAATAATAATTGCTTACGTAACATTATGCGTGATTTAATTAATGCCAGAATTTATTTTGAACTAATTTGCCGTTGTTGTTTAGTGCACTTTTTGATATCGGCCACTTTGTCGCCCCCATTGCAATGTCGGCATCAGTAAGTTTGGTGAAAGCTTTAACTTTTTTTAACCGTATCAGATCATACCATCTCCATCCTTCACCAAGTAATTCTCTTCTTCTTTCTTTAAAAATAGTTTCGAGGATAGTATTACCATCTGTGGATGCGAATTCTGAAAGGCCTCTTATGGTTCTTACCTGATTCAGATAGGTAACTGCATCAGCTTTGTAATTCAAGAAGACTTTTGCTTCAGCGCGCAACAACATGATCTCTTCCAGTCTGAAAATAACGATGGCCGACTGATAGCTTCTAAAAACCGGTGTCTGCGAAACGCTTAGGTTTTTGATTTTGGAAAACATCGGAATTGAATTGCTGAAATTGGTAAAGTAACTACCTACAGTTGATCCGTCAGCAGCTAATGAGAAGCGGGCATCATTGGATTCGTTGAAAATTTTCAGAATGCTGTCCTTCGGTATATAGATATCCGGAGTTTTTTTCGCGATAAATGGTTCGCTTAAGGTCCAGTCTTCTACATGTCCCTTTATAGACGCTTCCTGATTTTTTGCAGCGAAATTTATGGAGAAAATTACACTAAAGCCCTGACCGGAAAAAATCCCGCTTGAAGAAGTAAGGTTGCCTGTTGATGTGGTGTTGTAACCTCCATTTGCGTTATTGTCGATAACCAGCTCACAGTTCTTTTCAGTAGTGGCGTAATCTCCTTGCCAGGCTGCTATATGTGCAGCGAGTGCATAAGCAGCTGCTTTGGTTGCAATAATGGATTGTAATTGAGCGGATGTCTGTCCATAGTACAAGCCTAATTGCTCAGGTCCCTTTCCATCATACCTCCATGGTAAATCTTTAGCTGCATCTGCTGTTTCTGCTGCAGCGAAGGAAAGTAAATCTGCTTCAGAAGCCTGGGTTTTCTCTGTGAAACTACCTTCAGTGTTCGACCTGATTAATGGTGCGTTACCCCAGATCCGGGCTATGTAGAAATAAGATAAGGCCCTTAAAAACCTTACGTTGGCCATATCAAGTTTCAAGTCTTCTTCACGGTAACGGAAATCATTTTTTGTTACCAGGGAAAGTTTTTCCAGGCAAAGGTTGGCCTGTGCAATAACAGCATAAAACCTTCTCCAGTCTTTCCATTCGGACATGGCTCCATAATCTGCGTTTAAGTCCTGATTAACAACTGATGAGATGTCTTGCCGATTGGTTACGCTGAAATCACCGCCTCTTAATTCACCATATGCAAAAAAGGCATTTTCATTGGAAAGAGCGGCACGAAGCAAACCATAGGTTGCAAATACTGCAGATCTTGCGTCATTTTTCACTTTCCACATCTGGTCTGTCTTGACCATGTTTGTTGAATTAATATCGAGAGATTTCTTACAGCCGGTCTCTGATAAAGTGATTAGACAGGTTACAAGTAATAATAATTTTATTTTCATGTTTTAGTCTTTTAAAGCGTTAGGTTGAAGCCAATTGTGTAGGTCCTTGGTATTGCCATGCCTAAGCCGGTATCGTAACCCATATAATTCACCAGTTCGGGGTCTGTACCTGAGTATTTGGTGATGGTAAACAAGTTATTGCCGGTAGCGTATACCTTAATGCCGGATATTCCACGTTTTTTTACCCATCCTAAATTGCTCAGGTCATAGGTTAATGTGGCTGTTCTCAATTTGGCATAAGATCCGTTCTCAAGAAAAAGAGTTTGGTCTGTCTGGTATGGATTTACAGAGCTCCAGGGATTATAAACGGGATACTTAGCATAATCACCGATATTCGTCCAGAAAGTGATTTCCTTGATTCCGTTCAGGTTATCCGCACCTTCTCTGTTTGCAAAGTCAAAACGGCTTGCCATACGGGAGTTGATGATGTCGCGGCCTAAAGCGTAAGAAATTAATACGTTCAGGGAGAGGTTTTTGTAGGTGAATGAGTTGGTAAAGCCTCCTGAAACTGATGGTGTCAGATGTCCTTTCAGGATTTTGTCATTATCGTCGATGATGAAATCGCCGTTTGTGTCTTTCCAAATCGGATCTCCTGCCTTTAACGGAATCCCGTTATAGCTCATTTTTGCACCTGTTGAAGGATTTACGGGAACCTCGGAATCGCTATTGTAAATACCTTCATTTTGTAGTAACCAATAATTGTCAATCGGCTGGCCCAGTGTTATCTTTCTGTTGTTGCTGATAACAGTCCGGGTGTCACCTGGTAGTGCAGTTAGTTTGTTCCGGTTGGTTTGTAAAATAATGCCGGTAGTCCATTTAAAAGCTTCTTTGTTAAGAACCAGGCCGTTTAATGTAACTTCTATCCCCTGGTTTCTTACATCCATGCCATTTACAAGTTTGTTGCTAAAACCATATTCAGAGGGTACAGGGATTTGCATCGCCTGTTGCTTATCTGTTTTTGAATATAGTTCAACATTGGCGTTGAGCCTGTTGTTGAACAAGTTGATGTCGAAGCCTAAGTTGAATTGTTCGGTATACGGCCATTGAATTCCAAAACCGGTATAGCCTTTGGTAAATGGTAAACTCAAAGTAGGGATTCCGGCATAAGAAGGTATATTCTGACTGCCACTCCAGCCTATGTCTACCAGATAACCAGGGCCATACCCATTGTTGTTGTCTAAAAATTCACGTCCAATTCTGCCATAGCCCCCAAAAAGTTTTAAACTATTGATAAATTTTGAGGACTTCAGGAAATCTTCGTTGTGTAGGTTCCAGTAAATACTGGCGGATGGAGAAAAGAACCAGCTTAGACCAGTTGAATAAAGTGTTGAGCTTCCATCAGTACGTAAGCTGCCCGCAAAACCATATTTTTGTTTATAATCATATCCAAAGTTAGCTGCAAAAGAATTCATGTTTTGGTTAACATAGTCCTTATAGGCATAAACCATCGTTTTGTCAAAGGTGTTATTGTAGTAGCCGTTTGTTTTAATGATTTTTATAAAATCTGAAGGGCCTTTATAGGCTTTGATATAATCATACTTATACTTGTCTTGTCTCAGGGTTTGTGTAAGACCAAATGTGAAGTGATGAGTATCGTTTAGTGTGTTGTTATAGGTGATCGAATTGTCTACGTAAATTCTTCTGTTAAAACCGGTATAGTAGGAGATGAAGCTATTGCCTTCGTTCAGGCTGCCCGGTACAAAAAATTCTCTGGTGTAGTCTCCTACAACCATTGCTAAAAGGGACTTGATCTGGATTTTATCAGATAAATTATATTTGGCAATCAACTGACCTTGTAGATAGGCTGTTTTATTTACATCCGACAGCTTTTCCAGATTGTCGTTGTAAACACTTAAAAAGTCTTTATTTGGCGGCAGTGGGGTAGTTAGGGAAGGCAGATAGCTTTCTTCTGCATACCTGCTTGTTAACGACTGGTTACGCTGCCTGTTAAGCAGCGCGCCCGACAGATTTGTGTAAACTTCCAGGTTTTTAACCGGCAAGATGTTGATTTTAAGGTAAACATTGTATCTATCCAGTCCTGTGTTTGCAACAGTCCCTGCATCTTTTTGCTGTCCGACACCGAAAGAGAAATTTGCACGCTGTTTACCCCCGGAAATTGAAAGGGAGTTGCCAATAATGTAATTGTTTTTGTAATAGGTGTCGTCCCAGTTTGCCGCACCATAATATGCCGGTTGAGAATAATCTGATAAATAAACAGGGTAGTTATCTTTTAAGGCCTGGGAAGCGTATTTATTATAAAACGGCATTCTGAAGTCATTCTCAAATGCAGCATTAATGGTTTGTACACCAGGTGCCTGGCTAAATCCGCCATAGGAGTTGAAAAGCACTTTCCCTTTATTCGCATAAGGTCGTTTAGTAGTGATTTCTATAATTCCATTTGCGGCCAAAGGACCATATTTTGCGCTTTCTCCGTGGTTTTTCAAAACCCTGATAGATTCAATGTCATTCAGGTCCAGAATAGACATTATATCAGTATTGGGGCCTATTTTTTCATAATCATACTCCTGTATGTTAAAAGCAAATGGATGATCGGTAATTATCGGAACTCCATCAATTACATAAGTGGGTTGTGAATAATAACTGCTTTTTCCATTTAAAAACCAGGTTGCTGTACCCCTTATAAGAGTGGATGAAGGTACTCCGGGTTCTCCGGTAGTTCTACGATAGTCCAATCCTGCAACGTTGCTTTGAAGGAGTTGTCCTATGTTCGAAAAAGGCGTTTGAAGGGCTTTGGTAATCTGCAGGTCCGAAGCTTTTCTCTTTTCAGAAAATTTCCCGAGGCTATCTGTTACAGGGGCTGCGGCGGCAGCTAGCCCTGTACTCTTGACATTTTGGGAAAAGCTGTTACTGCAAAGCATAGAAAAACCTATGGCTAAGGCCATAGTAAGTAGTTTTCCTGAAGATAATGGGTAATGTTGTTGCATATAGCTGTGTTTAAGTATTGCTCATACTGTTATTTAATGAATTCTTTTACGCTTGCTCGGGTGCTTGTTTGGTTATTTGGTCTTTAGGTTGTTTAGTTGGTTAGTTCGTTGGCTTAATTTGGTTGTTGGTTTGGGTTGGTTATTTCTTTATAATGAAATAAAAAAATAGTTCAGCAGTTGTTTGTACTACAATTCTAAAATAAAAATTGCAATAAATAAAATTTTATTTTTAATATTTGTAAACTTTATTCGGGTGTTAATTTAGTTTTAAGGTGGTGTTAAGTGTTTGTTTAGTAGGTTTTTTGTAGTTTTAATAAGGTTTTAATTATTTAAAGATGATTTTGTTTTTTCTTTATGTTTACTAATACTAAATTATTAATAATATTAACTATCTTGCGTTTATATCTTATAGATGCTGATTTATTTACTTAAAATTAAAATTATTTATATGAGAAAATTTTACAGTCGAGCTAATCTGACTACCTGTAGTCTTTATGCTTTTAGCCTGCTGCTCGCTATGATGTCCTGTAATAAACCCAGGTATGATCTCGTGGACAAAACAGATGATAATAACCCTTCTGCCAAGCGTAGAAAGGTGTTGTTTATTGGTCTTAGCGGTGTACGGGGATCTGCTGTTCAGAAAGCAGAGATTCCTAATATTACTAAACTGCTTGCTAATTCTATTTTTAGCTTTGATGCGCTTGCAGAACCTCCAACCTGGGAAGAAACGGGATGGTCATCTTTGTTGACTGGTGTTTCTGGTAAGAAACACGGAGTTACCGGCAGTAGTTATGCTGGTAACGCATTTGATAAATATCCCATGATTTTTACCCGGATCAAACAGTTTAATCCTCAGTTGAAGACTGTTTCGGTAGCTGCGGCAACATCGTTAAATACGTTTCTGGTAAAGGATGCTGATGTAGCAGAGAGTTTTGAGAATGATGATTTGGCGGTTAAAGAAGAGGCGATAATTTCACTTGCAGATACTACGTCGGATGTAGTGCTCGTAGACTTTAAAGGAGTGGATATCGCTGGGGACCAATATGGATTTGATACGACTATTCCTCAATATATGCAGGCTATTTCAACTGTGGATGCGTATGTTGGAGAGTTGGTAGCGGCATTAAATGCCCGAAATTCCATTGATAGGGAGGATTGGTTGATTGTTGTTTCTTCAGACCATGGTGGAAATTTATCTGGTCATGGAGGTAGTGATTATGAGTCGCAAAACATTTTTACGATGTTTTATAATAAGAATTTTAACCCAAATAATATCACGAAGCCCCAAACCAGTACTACATTTTTGAAGATAAATCAGGTGGATGGCTTGCAGTATGCTTATTCGAATTCTGATCTGTATAAATTGAATAAATATCCAAAATTTACTTTTGAAATGAGGGTGAAAATTGATGGAGGTCTTTCAAGTGATCCGCCACTGGCTTCAAATAAAGATTGGGGAAGTGGTGGTAATGCGGGTTGGGGGATATTTGTTTCCGGTCAGAAATGGAGATTTAATGTTGCTGATGGATCGGGAAACAGAAGAGATATTGCGCCTTCTGCATTACCTGATTTAACTGATGGTAAGTGGCATCATATTGCGGTGACCGTTAATAAAGCGGGGCTTGCGAAAAGTTATCAGGATGGTGTTTTTTATGGTGAAATCAATGTTTCGGCTGTGACAACCTGGGACAATACACAACCAGCTACGCTTGCTATTCTTGACGACGGTACGCTTAAGGCGAGGAATACCTGGGGGTATACGGTTAAAGCAAATGTTGCAGATATTAGGATGTGGAATGCTGAAATAGACCCTGCTACTTTAGCTGCTTATGCTAAATGTGATACTATAATTACTCCTGATCATCCATTTTACGAAAACCTGCTGGGTTGGTGGAGAGGTGTGGACGGGAAAGGTGATATTCTGAAAGACTATAGTTTAAAAAATAAAAACCTTACGATTTTTGGGGCTCCTAAGTGGGAAGAGGTTGGGAAAAACTTATGTGGTGAAGTCATACAATCTGAAGTTCCCAAAACAGTTGATGTTGCCGCACAGGTTTATTCCTGGTTGCGTATCCCGATAAAACCTGAGTGGGGTCTCGATGGCCGGGTCTGGATCAATAATTAAGATTGTGAATTTGGTCTGGGATCGCTGATAAGCACAAGGTTAAGGTTGGTTTAATGCAGGTACGCATAAGTGTACCTGCATTTTTTTGTTGCCCAGGCTGGATAGTGTTTTTTATGTTTCGTTAGGATTTCTGAATCCCCTTTGAATCTGGTATTCAAAAGGGATTCAGAATGTGTTTAAGCTCTTCTGTCTAATATTCCTGTGATAGGGCCTTTAATGCCAAGTTTTCGGTTGAAAAATATGGAGACTAAAGCCATTACTATTATGGAGACAACAGTGAGCATGTAGCTAAATCTAATCAGTACATTGCACCAGCTTAGATCTTTCATGAAGAACTCTTTGTATAGTAGCAGGAATACGCTGCCCATATATCCGGCAGAATCACAGATGTAGACAAAAAAACCAGCGTTTGATTTTATTTTGAATAAAGCGATCATTCTCTCAAACAGTACCATTTGAATGGGTGTATAAGCTAGAAACATTCCTGTTCCCAGCAGCAACATCCACCAAAAAGGGCTGATGATATGCATTTGGAAAAACAACGTGCTCATGCCGCTGATCAGTAAGCCTAGGATGATCAGGTATTGAGTGGCCCAGAAACCGCGTATGTTATTGCGGATTGTGGAAAGGCTTCCTATGGCGATCAGTACAATGATCCCTGAAATGGTCTCTGTTAACGATAGTACTCCTTTGTCCCAGTGAATATCTATTTCATTCCAGATCTCAACAGAGAAATTGTCTCTAAAGTCGCGCATAGTTGTTAGCATCATATAAACCAGACCGATTCCAAAAATCGCAAAACCAAACTCGGCCATTGCTGCGCGTTTATCCTCTGCGTTCATGGGTAAACGTTCAACGCGCAATAGTTTGTCGGTTTCAGTCGGTTCCGGAATTACCGATAGCATCCAGACGAAGGTTAAGAACAGCGGAAAGAAAATTACGCCCATTAATGCGGGCATCCAAAATTCAGAAACCGATGGAAGCCATTCATGTACAATAAAATAAATCGTTTTAATCATTCCGGATGAAAAAATCAGGCTGATGCTTAGTCCCATTGCTAGTGTTTCTGTAAAGCGTCTGCCTTCCAGGTAGCTAAATATGATTCCCCAAACTAAACCCAGAGGAAGGCCATTTAAAAAGAGAAAAAAGAAATTGTAGGGTTGAGGTACCACTCCAAAAAGCAGTAGTGCAACTTCTGCAAAAAGAATGAGGCAAATGATGAGTTTCTTTCTGCCTGATGCCTTAAGTTCTGAAATTACTTTAATGCCCATGACTTTTGAAAGCATGTATCCCATCAGTTGCGCAATGATTAGGACTGCTTTGTAATCAAGGTTCCATAGGGTTAGTCCGACGTAGGTCCCATTGGTAAAAGGTTTCCTGAAGGCGTACATGCAAAAGTAAGTTCCAAAGGCAGCAACCATACACCAGATAATAAAAAAGAATTTCGAGTTGGTAAGTAAATGGTTTATTCGCTTCATGTGGGTTGATTGTTGTGTTTATCCTGGTTCGCCTAACTGTAAATCTTCTTTATACTTGCTTCCGAATATCCCGCGGCGGATGTCATGCCTTTTCCTCCAACTGCAGTGCGGATGTGTATACGGTTGTCGATATCGTATTCTACAACATGTTTAGTGTCGTGCTGAGGGTAGAAGCCTGCCCATGTTGAGGCTATTTTGCTTACGTCAAAGCTCACAATCTCTTGGGCTGCCTGTAGCATCAATTCGTTAATATGACTGTTAATTCCAAAACCAAGGTCATCGGTGTGGTTTACATCGGCATATTCGTGTGAATCTCCTATAATAATGGAGCCGTCAACGGCTTTTTTGAACAAGATGTGGATACCCCATTTTTTACATTCAGCGTAGCGGTCGGGGTTGGAAATTCCTGCGTAAGATGGACATTCCTGGAATGATTCGTACCTGCGGATAGATAAGCCTGTCAGTATATTTCCTTCCAGTTGCACTTCGGGCATTGGCACAGTTCTCATCATTTGTAGTTTACTTAGGATGATTCCGCTTTGGCGAAACAACTCGGCAAAAAGTAATTTGAATTCTCCTCCGTTACAGATTACAGCTCTTTCTGCCTTAAATACCTGTCTGGCAGCAGTTGTGATCTCTATCCTGTCATTTACCACGGAGCAATCTAAGACTGCGGTCGAGGGCATGTAGGTTAAGTTGGGGTATTTTGCAACAGCATATTCCAGGAGTCTGTAAATCAATCTTTCTGGTTCTACGCTTACCTCCTGAGGGAAAAATAAACCACCTTTGCAATATTCTCTTTTTAACGAAGGCCATTTTGCTAAACAGTCGTCTACGGATAATAAATTAGCTTCGTAATCTACTGCGTCCATCCGTTCTTTTAACTCATGTAATAATTGAGTTTCTTCATCGTCTGATGAAAGATAAACGGTTCCATTGTTGCGGACACTGATGTCGGACTCGTTTTGGATTTGCTGATATAGTTCAGTTGATCTTCTTGCATAATCAAACCAATCAGAGGGCATGCCTGATACGACTGCCTGTCCGAAATTCCGGACTGTAGCATTTACAGGGTATTGGTCTTTCTCTGTAAGCAGGACTGTTTTGCCTAGCTTTAGAGCGTGTATTGCATGAAATGTACCCAGGATACCTGAGCCTACTACTATTAAATCGTATTGAATATTCTTTGTCATAATTACCAGGGCATTGAAAACGTTTTTATGTAAGAGAAGCACTTGATTGCCTCAATAACTCCTTCTTTTATACCTAAACCTGAATCCTTGATTCCTCCAAATGGAGAATTTTCTATACGGTATCCAGGTACTTCATTAATATTTACTGTACCTACTTTAAGCTCTTTTACAAAGCGGATGGCATGGTCCATGTTCTTAGTTACCACTCCTGATGATAAACCAAAAGCGGTTGAATTTGAGAGTTTAATTGCGTCCTCTATATCCTTAAAGATTAAAATAGGAGCAAGGGGGCCAAAAGATTCCTGAACTACCATTTGTGCGTCTCTTGGGACGTTGGTGATTACTGTAGGTTCCATTAATGCTCCGGTGCGTTTGCCGCCCAACAGGACTTTTGCACCGCTTGCTACGGCTTTTTTAACAACATCTTCCAGGTATATGGCTGATTGCTCGTCTATAACTGTTCCTACTCTTGTGGCAGGGTCGGCAGGATTACCAACTGTGTATTCTTTAGCTTTTTCAACAAAGCGACTGGTGAATTCGTTAGCTATATTTTCGTGAACCAGAATACGTTTTACAGCGGTGCAACGTTGACCTGAGTTTCTAAATGATCCTTCTGCTGCAAGCTCGAGTGCCAGATTTAGATCGGCATCTTCGAGGATAATCAGTGGGTCGTTGCCGCCAAGTTCGAGGATTACTTTTTTGTAGCCTGCTGTTCTGGCGATCAGTTTGCCAACAGCAACGCTTCCTGTAAAGGAAACCATATCTATCCTTGGATCTTGAACCAGTATTTCGGAAACAGATTTTGTGTCCCCTAAAAGAACGCTTAACATGTATGGAGGTAGTCCTGCTTCATACAGCAGTTCTACAAAACGGATTGCTGTTAATGGCGTTTTTTCTGAAGGTTTTAAAATTACAGGGGTTCCGGCAGCTAGTGCCGGGGCAATTTTGTGTGCCACCTGGTTTAGCGGGTGGTTAAAAGGGGTTATGGCTACGGCAAGTTTCAGTGGTTCGGTAAGGGTAAATATTTTGCGCCGTTTACCATTTGGTGAAATGTCGCATGAGTAAATCTGACCATTGTCCTTAAGACATTCTATGGCTGCAAAAAGAAGGACATCATGTGCTCTGCCAATTTCATATCTGCCTTCGGAAATACAGAGGCCGGATTCAGCAGTAATCAATTGGGCAAATTCCTCTTTTCTTTCTAAAAGTAAGGTTCGTGCCTTGTCAAGAATGTTATATCTTTCGAAGCGACTCATTGAAACGCCCCCTTTTAGGGCGGCTTCAATGGCATTATTTGTGTCGTTTAACCCGGCTGTTTCTACAGTCCCTACCAATGCACCATTGTAAGGATTGTGTACTGATAAGTGATTACCTGACGAAACAGGTTTGCCGGCAATCAGGGATGCCAGTTGTAAAACTTTGGGTGTGCTTATAATATCTACTTCTTTCATTTTCCTGTATAAAATGTAAATACGATTATTTAATGAGTACCGTTAACTGTAAAATCAAACACGTCAAAATTGCGAGGATCACCTTGTGTTTTCATTTTGTATATAGCATTTAAAGGGTGGGAGACGACCAATGGGACCATTTCTTCATATCTGCCGCCATGTGAGCGAAGGGTGCCGTCTAATGCTTTTAAATCATGATGGGCAGCAGTTTTTCCAACAACTACGTCACGTGCTGATAATACGAATAAGTCGCCGGTTCTGTCTTCAGGTTGCTCCAGTATGCGGCATCCCGTTTCTTTGTTGTAAACCTCTGTTACTCCTGGTTGTACGGCCAGCCAGTTTTTTATCTCATTAATCTTTGATGTGTCGTCCACGTGAACTGCTACATAGGAGCCTAAAGCACCATGGTGTTTTACATAAGGATCTGTAATAGGGCAAATCACTCTAAATCCATTACCAAATTTCTCGGTAAGCATAGTTTCGATAAATAATACATTGGGTGTACCATCGGCTTTAACTTTTGCGTTCATTCCATGATCTGCTGTAGCGCCAATAATTGCCCCTAGCTCAAGCATTTTGCCTAATTCGGTATCTTGTGCCTCATAAAATGCTAACGATTCTTCTGTGTCGGGTGCGTAAGTATGTTGCATGTAGTCAGTTAAAGACAAGTACAGGAAATCGGCCATGCCCTTTTCTATCAAGGCCACACCGGCGCGCAGTACAAATAGGCTTGCTTCCGCACTGTAAATAGCTGGGGTTTTGTGACCAATAATTTGTTCTGCATTTTCAATGCCGTGCGTGTCCAGTTTTGCCTGGTCAGCTTTTTCGGCCGAGAAGGCGATGCCGTTTAGTTTGTAGGAAAGGATATCGCGCAATTTTTCTTTAGCGGTAACCACGGCTACTTTACGACCTGCATTTGCAGCCGCCGCAAGTAGTGTTTCGGCCCTAAGGTATTCCGATGAGTTCATCATCACTTCCTGATCCTTTTGGGTATCATAGAAGAAGTTACCACAGATGCCGTGCACAGCAGGGCTGACGCCTGTAACTATAGATGAGTTGTTTACATTGGTAAAGGAAGGGAGTGCGCCACGTACCATGCCTCTGTAGCCTTGCAGGGCCATCTTTTTAAGATTGGGCATGCGATCGTGAGCCATAGTTGTGTCCAGGTATTCATCTGCAGAACCATCCATGCAAATTACCACAATGGGTTTTGCTGAAGGGTTATACGTTTTACCATTGACTGAAAAGGATTGAGTTGAGATATTATTCATTATTATATTGTTTTTATTGCTTTTATTTTTCAGGTATCGGATTGTGTAATATTATTAGTGTGTTTTGCAGAATTTATAGGTTTATATAAATTTAGTGAAAAGAGCCGCCAAATGCGGCCCTTAACCATTTACTAACCAATTTTTATTTTAATAACCACATTACCTGGTCTCTGTCGTCTACTTCGCTGCCAAATTGAGCTCTTAGTGCTGCTCTGTAATTTTGTTTGTTGTCTGTGTCTTCTGCTGTTGGATATGCCCAGCGAACAGGGATTTTTGTAACACTGTTTTCTGCTGAGAATTTATAAGTAGGTACACCAGTTCTGCGTGTCATAAAGAAGGATTGTAGTCCGGAATTTTCTGCAAGTGCCAGGTACATCTGTTCGTGTATTCTTTTTAAGCCGGCAGCGCCAGGCATATAGGGGGCGTTAGTCGTTAAATAAGTGTTGGCAATGCCGCCATCAATACCATAGAATTCCATGGATGCTTTTACGCCATTGTCATAATGGGTTTTTGCAGCTGAAGCGGCCCATCCTAGGTGAATTCCCTCTGCAATGTTTAGTTCTTGTTCGGGATAACCAATCAAAATAGAAGGCTGGCCGATAAAATTCCAATAGCGGCGCTCATTGGGGTAAGATATTTCTCCACCCAACCTTCTGGTGACGTTTACAGTCCCTTCTGCTGATATGTCTGCGCCTTCATAGGAGTTAAAGTCTTCCCTTACGGCTGTTTCATTAGTTGGATTGGCTGCTAATGCGTCAGGTGTTGGGTCGGCTACTTTTTGTAAACGTGGGTCCATGTAGTTTTTTAGCATATCAATATAAGTGTCTACCATGATTGTGCTTGCCCGACTGACTGCCGAATTGGGGTTGTAACCGCCTCTAAATCCATCTTCATCTCTATGTGTGATTTCCATATTGTCAACCAGGCCTGTCATCAATGGATATTGAGCTGGATTGTTTACAATAGCTGCAAAACGATCTTTTACCTTCAGGTCTGCGTCATCTGCTTTTTTACTTAGGGATATTAATACTCTTATGGTATAAGCATTAATTGCTTTTTGCCATCCTTTTAAATCCCCTTCGAAATAAAAATCTCCAGCTATTTTTTGTCCTTGATGAGTGCTGATGTAGGTGCCTAACTCATTGTTCGCCTCGTTTAGCCAGTTTAGACATTGCAGGTAAACTGATTTCTGGCTGTCGTACTTGGGTTGTGGTATTTCGGCGCCTTTCATGGCTTCCGAGAGTGGGATGTCTCCCATTCTTGTTGTCATCTCTATATAATTGTAGGCACGAAGAAATTTGGCAAGAATAGCGTAGACTGGTTCATTCGTAGCTGTGGCTTCCTGTACCATTTTGTCGATGTTGCGTAGTGTATTATAGGTGAAAGTTCCGCTGCCAAAACGAAAACTTATCGAAGCAGCGTTGTCAACAGCCGACCAAAGGTGGTACTGCGCGTTTTGGTATTCATCTGAAAAAGAAGATACGGGTTGTGGTATAACTGATGTAAATAAAAGATTTGGTGGAACCTTGCCGGGATTGTTTGGATTTTCCCTAAGTTCATCGAAATTCTTACAACCACTCGCCAGATTTATAATGATCAATACGACTATTGATTTTGCTATAAAATTTTTCATAATCAAGAGTTTTAGAAATTAAAGTTTAAATTGAAACCATATGTCCTTTGGGCGGGATGTTGTAGCGCTGTGTCGCCTGCGCTCAATGTGTAGGTATCTAAATCCCCAAATGTATGATCTTTGGTCCAGTATAGTAGATTTCTCCCAACAAGGGATATTGAAGCTTTTTTAATAAGCCCTTGTTTTAATAGTTTAGCTGGAAGCGTATAGGTAAATGTCAGTTCTCTTAGTTTTACAAATGTTTTTTCGATAAGATTGCTTTCCCATGCGCCTTTGTACCCGCCGGCCCAGTTTTGATAATCTACTTTATATGTACTGGCCTCAAACTTTCTGGTGTCTGTCAGGATATTTCCCTCCGGATCATAGGTAACTCCTCCGCTTACTATTTTTACGCCTGGTATTTGCATTGTCTTAGCATCGGTTTCATTTGCGTATGCGATGTTTGAAAGTTCTCTTTCAGGATGTATAGCGTCAGGATGTGAGCCGGATCTCCATAAGTCTCTTTCATAACTGTCGTATGTGATCCCGCCAAATCGGCCATCAATGAGGAAGTTAAGTGAGAAGTCTTTGTAGGCAAACGTATTTCCCATGCTCAATGTAAAGTCACCCTGTGTGTGTCCAATCAAACGAAGTACATCTGTTCTTCTAGGTAAGCCGTTGGGTTGAATAACCAATTGGCCATCCGGAGATCTTTCCCATTCGTTGTACCAGTAATCGTTTAACATGTCGCCTACTTTCGTTCTGCCGTCCTGGGTTTGAGGAGTGCCATCAGGTAAAGGGGGGAGTGACTTCAGGTAAGTGTTTCCCTTGTCGAAGTTTACAAGCGTTGACCAGCTGAAGTTGTCGGTGCGTATCGGTATTGCGTTCAGTGTAATTTCAGCTCCTCTCCTTTGAGTAGTTTTTCCATTTAGTTTCTTTCCGCTATATCCTGATGTTTGTGAGAAAACCTGCGTGAAAATTTGTGGGCCGTAATTGTTTTCATAATAAGAGAATTCAAGTCCCAGTCTGCTGTTCAGGAATCTTGCTTCGGCTCCATATTCGTATGCTACGTTAAACTCAGGAGAGATGTTGGGGTTGTCTAATACATTCGGATAGTTTGCTATTGGCAGGTTTCTATACCTGTCTCCGGTCTCGTAGGTGTTGGTTGCTTCGTAGAATCTATAGGTACCATCTGAGACGTCAAAATCACCGCCTACTTTTGCATAAGAGGCCCTGAGTTTTAGGAAATTAATGGCCTTTGGAAAAGTGAAAAGATCGGTTAACACGGTGCTTACTGATACCGATGGATAAAAGAAGGAACTGTTTGCTTTTGGTAACGTTGATGATTTATCTACTCTGCCGGTGAATCCTAGGTAAGCCCAGTTTTTGTATCCTAAATCTACTGATGCATAGGCGCTGTATACTCCTTTTCTATACTTTGAGCTGGTTGGGGTTACTTTGTCTACAGAATTACTTAATTTAAAGATTCCCGGAACTACCAACTGTGTGGTTGAGGCATCATAAAAATCTGCATTATGAAAACGTTGGTTGGCACCTAATGTGGCTTCAATGGTTAGATCTTTATTGAGGAAGTTATCTGAATAGTTTAGTAAAATGTCGGTATTAGATTCAAGTATCTTATCATGACTATAGCGGTAGCGACCTCCACGGTCTCCAATGTCGTAGTTGTAGATGCTCACCGCTATTTTTTCCTCGTCAGTTAACGAGTAGCTGTTTAGTGTGGTTCTGACGAATGCATTAAGCTTGCTGCTTATGTTGAAATTCAGCTTTAAGTTTCCAAGTATGTCATTTTTTTCATAGGGTTTTTGCCATGCGTAGGCCAAAGCGTAAGGATTGTTGTATCTCCAGTTTTCCACAAAATACTGTTGAACTCCTTCTTTGCCCGGTACCCAGTAGTCTTTTAATTGTCTTACATCAAAATGAGCACCTCCCCATATAGCAAGGTTATAGATAGCTGAGGTAGGGCCATATACTGCGCGTAGACGATTGTTTGAGCCTTGATGGTCATATTGTAATGAGCCTTCAAGAGACAATAGATTGGATATCTTTAAATTACCATGTAGTCTGGTGATGTTGATGTTTAGTTTTGAGCCTGGTTGAGAGGCTTTTGCGTATTTGTAAGTATGGGAAATGATAAAGTTGCCATGCTCGCCCTGACTTTGTACAGAGATGTTGTTTGAAGTGACAATTCCGGTTTCCATGAAGTTACGGAGGTTATCTGTTGATCTGGCAACCCATGGTGTAGGGATTCTTTTGCCTGTTTGCGGATCAATAGGGGAGTCGAATTGAGCAATTAATCTGCCGTCAAACTTAGGACCCCAGATAGAATAATCATAATCATTTGTTCCTCCTCCGCCTGCAGCACCGGTACCAAAAGCATATTGTCCGGCATTTCCTGGGCCATACTGACTTTGTGCCTGAGGGATTCTTATAAAATCACCTTGAAAGGTGGTTGATGAATTTAAGGATACAGTCGTTCCTTTCTCGATTGATTTTCCGGATTTCATGGTGATCTGGATAGCGCCATTGATCCCTCGGGAGCCGTATAGTGCAGATGCTGCTGCCGATTTTAATACAGTTACATTTTCTATGTCGTCAGAGCTGATGTTCCACATGTCTGTATCGGAAGGAACTCCATCAATCACTAACAATGGTTTGCGCCCACGAAGGTATATTCCTGGAGTTGAGAAAAAATCACCGCTATTGTTGGTGATTGTTAAACCGGCTACCTGTCCTGTGATCGATTCCAGTACATTGGGGGCAATTGCTTTTTGCAGTGATTCTCCTTTTAGTTCTTGTACGGCGTAACCCACGCGTTTTTTTTCCTTTTTGATACCAAGCGCAGTTACTACGACTTCATCTAGTGCATCTGGATCCGGATCTAGCTGTATTGTTAATGTTTTTTGAGTTCCGATGCTAATTTCTTTCGTTCTGTAGCCAATAAAGCTGATGATCAGCAGGCTGTTGGTTGGGGCAGAAATGTTAAACTTGCCTTCTGTGGTGCTAGTCGTTCCATTTTTACTTCCTTTAATCTTTATCGATGCGCCCGATAAAGGTTGATTGTTCTCGTCAACTACAGATCCTGTAATTGTGTTTTGGGCATAGGTGATACCCAAAGTTAGCAGCGATATCACTACTGTGATCCAGCTTGCTTTTTTTAGTAAGCAACAAATTTCCATAATTCAAAGAGTTTAGTTTGGCTACACTATTGTTTAGTGTATATACAAATGTAAATACTTTATATAAAGAATTTGTTAATAAATGCTAAACTTTGAAAATATATAATTTGAATTAAAAATGGCGGATAAGTTAATTTATCCGCCATTAATGTGTTTTATTTGTAATTATTAACCAATAACTTTAATTGAAATTAAAGTTATTGGTTTTGTGTTTAGTTTTTGTAAACTAAAATTTACCGAGGAGTGTTGTGAATTAGTCGTTTGTGATGAAGTAATAAACAACCAGCATAACCGCATCAGAATCACCAACATTAGACAGGTTGTGGCCGAGCCTTCCATCGAAGAAAATTGATTCTCCTTCTTCAAGGATGTAGTTTTTTTCTTCAATCAGGTAGTCGACCTTTCCTTTGATCAGGTATTTGTATTCAAAGGCGTCAGTAGTTACCATTTTATTACGACGGGCACCTTTTTTTAGCTCGAGTAATACGAAATCCACGGGGCCGCCGTGTATATTTCGGGCGAGAATACGTTGGTAGTTAAATCCCTTTGCTGCTTCTTTTTTTAGTGGTTTGTAATCGTTTTTACGAATTACAAAAACTTTTTCCTGGTGATCGGCAGGGGAGATGTCTTTAAAGAAGCCTGTTAAGTCAAGTTTTAGGGAATGTACAATATTCATTAACACAGGTAATGATGGAATAGTACGATTGTTCTCTATTTGCGAGATCAGACCTTTACTTACACCAGCTCTGTCGGCCAGCTCCTGGATTGTTATGTTCTTTTCCTTACGTATTTCTTTTATTCTGTAACTGATCTTAAGGATGATGTCGTCTTCCATTGTTTCGGATTTTATCCAAAAGTAATCAAAATTTCTAATGAAGATCACGTTTTGGATATCGGTATTTTTCTTATTGTTACTATAATAAGTTTTTTATTGAAAACTATCTGCAACAGCTTTTCCTCTCCAGCTTTGAGGGGCTTTTAATCCTAGTATCCATGCAATAGTTGCACCTGTATCATAAGTGATAATCACATCTTTGATCTCATGGTTCTTTTTGACTCCGACACCATTTATTACCCATGGAATCTCAACTTCGTCCAAAGATTTTCCCCCATGGCCTTTGCCTGTTCCACCGTGATCAGCAGTTATTAAAATAATGGTTTCGTTTTCAATCCCTGCATCTTTTATAGCCTGTACAATTTTTCCGATTCTTGTGTCAACTTTTTGCAGTTGCTCGTAATATGCTGGCGTTTTGTGTCCAATCGCATGTCCTGTATTATCTGGTTCATCAAGATGTACAAAAGTGAAGTAAGGCTTATCTCTTTTAATAATAGCAGCAGCAGTATCAGCACAGAAATCATCATTATCATTACCAGGTACGAATATGCTGATTGCATCTTTCTCTACCAGTGGCCCGATTCCTGGCCAGCTGAAAATTACTGCAGTTTTCGCAGCAGGCTTTTGATCTCTGATTACACTAAAAATTGAAGGAAACAGACCGTATTTAGAAGTAGTTACTGAAGGTATTTCTGGAGTTTTGCTTCCCCATTCAGTATAACCATGTTCTGTGGGGCCGGCGCCCATCAACATTGAAGCCCAGTTAACGGCACTTGAAGATGGAAGTACTGACCTGGCTTTTAAAGACCATGCGCCTGTTTCCATTAGTTTTCTAAGATTTGGCATTTTGGCCTCAGGTACTGCGTAAGCACCAAATCCATCACATCCAATTAAAACAATGTGTTTTACTTTTTTTACCTGTGCATTAAGCTGCATTGCAAAGCAGAACAGGCAGGAGACAATAATTAATTTTTTCATTTGTGTTTTTTGTTTAAAATCCAACTTTACTTGTCTTTATAAGAATGGATAACCATATATTCTGACTCAAGATAGGTGCTGGAATGATGGTTATTTGTTCTTGAAGTTAAATGTAGGTAAATATTTGTTTAGTTTTACTAAACAATTAGAAATATTACAAATACATCATACTAAGTTGATTTTAACTTGTTGTTATACAGGCGCACTCATACCAAATTCTGCCCACTCTTCTTTTGACGGGCCATAAAGTCCTGCTACCGGAAGTCCTAACATTCGCATAATTACCGTCATCTGACCACGGTGATGGGTTTGGTGAGCAATAAGTACGCGTAATATTTTTCCTTTTTCCCATTGTTGGCCATACATTTCTATTTTGTCTAGTAAGGAGGAATCAGTCCATTTAGAACGAACAGTTTTGCTCAATAACTCAGCATATTTTTTGTAGGTTTCCAGAAGTTCGCCTAATGTTGGGGGGATCTCTGAATGTTCAAGTGTATCCTCATTAAACAATCCGGCACGCTTTCCCATTTCGCTGATTGTTTGGTTGAGGTGCCATGCAAGGCGTGCGAGTGAGCGTACGTTTGAATGAACCAAAGTGTTTCTGGTACTTTCAGTAATTGATGAAAATATTTTGACAGAACCTATTGATTCTGCATCCCAGTCTTTTATAAAATCTTCAATGCTTCTATACATGGTTAAAATTTGATTTGATAAGACAAATTTATTGTTTTAATTTATTTATACTAATATTTTTAGTTTTTAAATTAGGGTTGCCAATGTAATTAGCTTATTTTTGTGATGGATGCCTAAAGCAGTATGGTATACCAACAACCTAAGTAAATAGAAGTTTTATGATTGAATTGATTTATTTTTCAGAAAAGCAAAGTGGAGCTCCTGCTTATCAGGTGATCCAGTTTAATCCTGGGGAGCCTTGGCAGATCGTAGACGGGGATGAGGTGATCGGAAGTATGCAGAAACAGGAAGGTTTATGGAGTTTGCATGCACTGAGTAGCGTACCTGATGGTTTGCTTACCGGTATTGCTAATTTAATTGAACAGCAGCATTTTAATAGATTGCCAGCTAAAATTAAGGAACACTGGGAGTCGTATGTACTTGAGGTTATTACCCAAAATGACGCTTTGTATTTAATTGTTTGTAAGGAGGGGATTGATTTTGATCGGTTTAAAAAGCTATTCTGGGGATATATTGGTGAATTGATAAAAGACCAGTGGCAGATTCGTTTCAGGGTTTATAATGTAGACATGTCTGATGATTTTGAAGTGTTGGTGAATTAAAAGTTGTTGTCTTTGGGTAATTCGGAATCGAATGCGGAAGGGATTATGTAAACTTATATTGTAATTATATAAAATTACTATACCAGTTCAACGGTATTTTTGGCATCAAATACCAGGGATGGTTTATCCCTAAACAATTAGATGAAGAAAAGGTTATTAAAAAAGTGGATTAAGCATATTCAATAAATATTATAAAAGATATGGATAAGGTAAACCAGAAAACTCATAGTAATCATGCTCATAAGATGGCTCCGGTTAGGTCTGAAAATAATAACCCAGGCGATAAATATTACTGTCCTATGCATTGTGAGGGTGATAAGATGTACGACAAACAAGGAAGCTGCCCTGTTTGTGGAATGGATTTATTAAAACAACCTTCTGTAAAAAAAGATATAAAATATACTTGTCCGATGCATCCTGAAATTATCAGGGACGAACCTGGTTCTTGTCCGATATGTGGTATGGATCTGATACCTATCGGGGCAAATGAGGAGGAAGAGGACAAGACGTATGAAAAGTTGCTGTTCAAATTTAAAATAGCTGCAGCGTTTACTATTCCCATTTTTATCATTGCAATGACCGAGATGGTACCAAATAATCCACTTTTCAAATTGATGGGGCTTGAGTATTGGAATTGGGTGCAGTTGATATTATCCATTCCTGTAGTTTTTTATGCGACCTGGATGTTCTTTGAAAGGGCCTGGAGGTCTGTCGTAACCTGGAATTTAAATATGTTTACACTGATTGGTATTGGCGCTGGCGTAGCCTGGATTTTTAGTCTGGTAGCTTTGTTCTTTCCTGGTATCTTCCCAGATCAATTTAAAACACATCACGGTACTGTATATGTTTATTTTGAAGCCGCAACGGTTATTCTTACGCTGGTATTACTCGGACAGCTTTTAGAAGCCAGAGCACATGGAAGAACAAATAGTGCCATAAAAGAACTCCTAAAACTGGCGCCCAATAATGCCACAAAAATTGTGGGAGATAAAGAGATGTTGGTGTCTATTGATGATATCCAAAAGGGAGATTTGTTGCGTGTAAAACCAGGCGAAAAAATACCTGTTGATGGAAGTATCAAAATAGGAGAAGTAACAATTGATGAGTCTATGATTACTGGTGAACCTGTTCCTGTAGAAAAGAAACCTGGCGATAAAGTGAGTTCTGGTACGATAAACGGGACTAAAACTTTTGTCATGCTTGCTGAAAAAGTCGGTTCTGAAACCTTGTTGTCCCAGATCATTGAAATGGTAAATTCTGCCAGTCGTTCTAAAGCGCCAATACAAAAGATGGCGGACAGGATTTCAGGGTATTTTGTGCCTGTGGTGGTATTGATTGCCATAGTTACATTTATCGTTTGGGCAATTTATGGACCTGAACCTGCTTATGTATATGCATTTGTAAATGCCATTGCGGTACTGATAATTGCATGCCCTTGTGCCTTGGGACTGGCTACGCCTATGTCTGTTATGGTAGGTGTTGGAAAAGGAGCTCAATCTGGTATACTTATTAAAAATGCAGAATCTTTAGAGAAAATGAATGCCATCGATGTGGTTATCATTGATAAAACAGGGACTGTTACTGAAGGGAAGCCATCAGTGGAAAAGGTAGTTACAGCAAATCCTGATTTTTCCGAAAAAGACGTACTGCAAAGAATAGTGGCCCTGAACCATAGTAGTGAGCATCCACTTGCGCAGGCAACACTACGTTATGGCGAAGAAAACAGTATAGTGGTTCAATCCATTACTAATTTTGAAGCGGTAACAGGAAAAGGGGTGATTGGTACGTTAAAGGGAGAGCAGCTGGCATTAGGGAACCGGAAATTAATGGAGCATGTTCATGCTGGTATCGCTCCTGAATTGGACGAGCAGGTTAAAGCTGTACAAAAACAAGGTAAAACAGTTTCTTATCTGGCTGTAGGAAATAATGCAGTTGGCTTTGTCGTGATCTCCGATAAAATAAAAACATCCAGTGCATCTGCTATTCAGAAACTTCAGGAGGAAGGGCTGCAGGTGATTATGTTTACGGGTGATAACGAAGATACGGCCAGAGCAGTAAGTAAAACATTGAATTTGGATGGTTTTAAGGCGCAGATGCTGCCGGAAGATAAATTGAATGAGATAAAGAAATTACAGGCCAAAGGTAAAAAAGTAGCAATGGCAGGGGATGGGATCAATGATGCACCTGCTTTGTCACAAGCGGATATTGGGATTGCTATGGGAACAGGAACAGATGTTGCGATCGAAAGTGCGGGGATTACATTGGTAAAAGGCGATTTGAATGGAATTGCAAAAGCTCGTTTATTAAGTCATAAGGTAATGGGAAACATTAAAGGAAATCTGTTTTTTGCTTTGGGGTATAATGTGCTTGGAATTCCTGTAGCTGCAGGACTGCTGTATCCTGTTTTCGGAATGTTGCTTTCGCCCATGATCGCGGCGTTAGCCATGAGTTTTAGTTCTGTGTCTGTTATTTTGAATTCCCTAAGACTTCGAGCAGCAAAAATTGACTAATAAAAGAACTCTCTGAATTGAGTAGGAGAAGGTAGGCAATATCACATGAACCGGTCAGAATTACTAAGCTCGCAACTGTTTTAAAAAGATACCCTGAAGACGTGAGTCTGACTGCTGTAATTATAGCTAATGTCCCAGTTATGGGATACGCAGATTTGTTTAACAATGGAAAGTCCTAGTCCGTTCCCCCCATAACCTGGAGCACCTTTGCCAAAACGGGTAAAGAGCCTGGATAAGTCAAAATCTAATGGCTGGCCTTGATTACTTATTTCGAAATAATCTGAATTTAGCATAATTCGAACTTCAGCAGTAGGCTGGGTATACGCTATGGCATTAGACAGTAGGTTCGAAATTAATATTTCCATTAAAAAGGCGCTTGCAAAAATCTTCTTCTGCTGGATATCACACATCACATTCAGTTGTTTTTGCTGGAAAAGATCCTCCATTAAATCGAAATTACGTTGCAATACATCATCCAAAGATATGTCTTGTTGATCTGTAAAAGCATTATTCTCTAGTTTCGCGAGCAGGAGCAGTCCTTTATTTACTTTACTCAGTCTGCTTACTGCCTGTTTGGAATCATTGAGTAAACGTGCCAGTTGTTCATCAATATTCATTTGACTAATGCTTTCAAGCCTGACTTTTAAAATGCTAAGCGGTGTTTGAATCTCGTGAGAGGCATTCTCAGTAAATTCTTTCAATGCATTGTACTCTTTTCTTCCCCTTTCTGCAAGATCAGTGAGTACCTGGTTCATTTCCTGAAATTCTTTCACATCCGTTACTGCAAGTTGCAGTTCTTCCTTAGAACTTACAGAATAGCCTTTCATTCGTTTCAGATTAATCAGAAATGGAGCCCAAAGACTGCGACTGATGAAGTAATTTACCAGTGTGCCAAGAACGATCAACATGCAGGCTATGGTGATGAAAATGTAGCTAATTGTTTTTGAATAATTGCCCCAGCCAATATAAGTGGTCATTACCCTGATTCGGTAGGGGGTATGGTTGACAAGTTTACTTTCTTCAAAATAATAGTAGCCTTCGTGTTCATTTTGAAGCCTGTCGTATATAAGCGTGTCCTTAAATACTTTTGGCAGGCTCATTAAGTCTTTGTTCCCGGAACGTATTTGAACCAGCGGAAAATTAATACTTTTACCTTCCCTGAGTTCCTCCACCACCATGTCGGTTTGTAACTCAAGTTGCTCCTCAATTTCAGCTGTGATTTCCCGCTGCAAAAATAAGAATAGTATAAAACCTGTGATGCCCAATACAACAACGCTAAGCCAAAAATGGTAATAACTGATTTTTGTGAGTAACCGCATTAAAAAGTAAACTTATATCCCATACCATATACAGTTTTTATATAATCTTTGCCAGAAGCACAGCTGATCTTTTTGCGTAGATTTTTCATGTGTACATATACGGTGTCGAAGTTATCATTCTGGTCAAAATGATCACCCCACAAGTGTTCTGCAAGAGAAGATTTGCTCACCACTCTGTTTTTATTGACAACAAAAAATAACAACATCTCATATTCTTTGCGTGTAAGCCCGATTTGTTCCTCGTTAAAAAAGAAACGTTTCGATACAGGATCAATTTTAAAATCATCAAAACAGATATTTTCAGCTCCTTTTAAAGTTTTTCTTCGGTAAAGGGCATTGATCCGTGCACTTAACTCTTCAAGGAAGAAAGGTTTGGTAAGGTAATCATCCGCACCAAGATTTAAACCCGTTAGCTTGTCTGACAAAGAATTCCTGGCTGAGAGTATAACAATACCTGTATCCAGGTTTCGCTCACGTATATCGGTAATCAGGTCTATTCCAACACCATCTGGAAGCGTGATGTCGAGTACTATAATGTCGTAGTTGTAATTATTGATTTTTTCTTCTGCAATAGAGAAACTAGTGGCCTGCTCACATATAAAACCATGTGAACTGAAATAATTCTCCATTTCTTCTATCAGTACCGGTTCATCCTCTACGAATAATAGCTTCATACAGCTGTTTGGTTTAGTTTGTTAACTTTTTTCAATTCTTTAGAATTTCTTTAGAATCAATCTTAATCTTTGTTGCAAATAACGATCTTATTTAGACTTAATACAAACAATATTTAAAAATAACACATAATCTAATAGAAATGAAAAATAGATACCTTAAAAGTTCAATGTTTGTTGCGCTGGCTGTAGTGGGTTTGACTTCTTGTAAGAAAGATAAATCAGAGGAAATTCCTTCTTATGATGTGCCTACGACTTACAATTTTAGCGATGCTAGTTATGCAACCTCTACTAGTAGAGTGAGAATGTGGTTAGAGCAAAATACTTATGCAGGAACTGGTAACTCTGGCGCTGCGGCTTTAACTGCTGCAAAAGCGAATGATTTTTGGAATAATACCAACAACCCTTTTACCGATGCTGCCCTAAATACTTCGGGAGTAAATATAGCTGGAAAAATTACCGATGGTCCTACTTACAAAGCTTATTTTGATGGATTAGTTGCCACTAGTCAGTCTTTAGGAGCTACTGCTGCTACTAATGGAACTGCAGGCTTTGTTAATCGTACAGCAACTGGTAAAATAGCTGTTGATGCGAAAGGTGTAGAATATAGTCAGGCTATTGCAAAAGGTTTAATGGGAAGTTTATTGTTTAAACAAGCTGTTGATTTGTTAATTGCTGTAAAAACAGACGCTACTGTAGCGTTGCAAAAACAACATTTTGACGAAGCTTTTGGTTATTTAGCAGTTCCTGTAAATTACAATCCTAATACTACTTATGCCAATACACTTCCTGTAGCCGAAAGACCTTTAGCCTGGGGCGGATATTTAGCCGAACGCGGTAAAGATATTAAAGCCGGAGAAGTAATTTTTAACGCATTTTTAAAAGGAAGAGCTGCAATTGGTGCAAAAGATGTTAAAGTACGTGATGCACAAATCCAGATTATTTTAGAAAAATGGGAACAATTGGCTGCCGCTGCTGCATTAGCATATGTTACCTCTCCTACTACCGGAGATGTTGGCTTAGGCACATTTCCAGGGGCTAAGTTGCATGCCTTATCAGAAGGCTGGGGCTTTATTGCTAGTTTTAAATACAGACCGGCAACCAGTAAACTTACGGCAGCAAATTTCACAAAGTTGAATGATATCATTAACACCAACTTTTATACATTGTTAAATGAGCCTGGCTATCCAAAACTAGTTGAAGCTCAAGGAATATTAAAAGCAACTTACGGTCTTTAATATTTAAATAGAATATACTTATATCAGAACTCTCTGTACGATAAAGTACGGAGAGTTTTTGAATTTTAAAAAAAATATGATGGGTAGAATAAACAAACTGGGAATTTCTGTTTTATCAATATTATTGATGCTTTTTTACAATTCGTGTTCTAAAAAAAGTAATCCTGCCGACGATAAAGCTGCAAATGGCTTTGATAAAACAGCAATGTTAACCAATTACGCTGATAATTTAATTATACCGGCGTACGAGCAGACACAGCAAAAATTAACAGGGTTACAAACTGCAGTAAATGTTTTTTTTGCTACACCAAATGCTACTACTCAAGTTGCATTAAAAGCTGTTTTTAAGGATACCTATTTACAGGTTGAGCGTATTTCTGTACTGGAATTTGGTCCTTCACGAGATAATTCTTTTATAGGTTTTATCAATACATTGCCTGCCAACACAATGAAAAAAGTTGGTGAAAAAACCGATTTGGCAATAATGGAAGAGAATATAGCTAATGGCAGCTGGAATTTGGCCCAAAACTCAGCCATACATCAGCAAGGTTTCCCGGCATTAGATTATTTGTTTTTCTCTAATGGTGCCATTGCAAAATTTGCAGATGCCAACAGTACAAACCGGAAAAAATATGTGCAAGACATACTAAACAGGATAAAGTCTCTTTTAGATCAAACTTTATCAACCTGGAAAAATACGTACCGTGGGCAATTTATATCAAACACGCAAAGCAACTCGGGTAGTCCAATTAGCTATATGTTAAACCAGTTTGCCTACGAAATGGATATGCTTAAAGGTCCACGCATTGGCTGGCCTTTTGGTACACAATCTGGAGGTGTTCAATTTCCAGAGCTTTGCGAAGCTTACTATTCTGGCCTGTCTCTTGATTTGGCCATTGAGAACATGAGCAGTCTTAAAAAGATGTTTACCGGTGGCAGTAGTGGTAAAGGAATTTCCGATTTGCTGGCAGCGCTTGGCAATAAGCAGTTAAAAGACGAAATATTAAACCAGTTTAATGTGGTTGATGCTAAATTAAAAGCCATTCCGGCTCCTTTATCATCAGCATTGGCAAACAATAAGCCGGCTATTGAAGATGCAAACAAAGAAATACAGCTTTTGTTAAGGTTAATAAAAACCGATGCAGTATCTAAATTAGGCGTACAGATTTCTTATGTAGATAATGACGGCGATTAACAAAGCCATAAAATGGATAAAATCACCAATATCTATTGCTCCTCTGGTTACTTTCAGGGTGCTGTTTGGTGTCATGATGTTGTTAAGTACCATTCGTTTCTGGATAAGGGGATGGATTACCACTCAATATGTTGATCCGGCATTTCATTTTACGTTTATGGGTTTTGATTGGATTCGCCCATTGGGAAATGTCGGCATGCACCTGGTATTCCTTTCCATCGTAGTTTCGTCATTGTTCATTGCACTGGGCTTTTGTTATAGGTTCGCAATAGTTACGTTTTTTCTGCTGTTTACCTATGTAGAGTTAATTGATGTTACCTATTACCTTAACCATTATTACTTTATAAGCGTAATCAGTTTTTTAATGATCTGGCTTCCGGCAGGCCGTTTTTTTTCTCTGGATGTAAAATTTAATCCGGCACTAAGGGTTACTGAGGTTCCAAGATGGGCCGTTGGATCTATCCGTTTGCAACTTGGCTTGGTCTATTTTTTTGCCGGATTGGCAAAATTAAATTCAGACTGGTTGCTGGCAGCCCAGCCTATGAAAATATGGTTGCCAACAAAGAGTCACCTTCCGTTGATTGGTTCATTAATGTACGAGGAATGGGTGGCTTATTTTTTTAGTTGGTTTGGAGCGGTTTATGACCTTTTTATTGTTTTCTTTTTATTGGTTCGCCGCACCCGTTTTATCGGGTATCTGATCGTATTGATATTTCACATTGCTACAGCTATATTTTTTCCGGCTATCGGCATGTTCCCCTATATTATGATGGTTTGTACACTAGTATTTTTTAGTGGAGATTTCCATTTAAAAGTTATCCGTTTTTTTAACCGTCTCTTTTCCGGTATTGAAAATAAATCTGCTTCCTTTAAGCCTGCTTACCAAAATCGGCTCTTATGGATGTTTGGTTTGTTTTTCCTTATCCAGATAGTTTTGCCCATGCGCTATCTTGCTTACCCAGGCCCTTTGTTCTGGACAGAAGAAGGGTACAGGTTTTCCTGGCGGGTGATGTTGATGGAAAAGGTCGGAACAACAATCTTTTCTATCCGTGATAGCCAGACAGGAAATAGTTATGAAGTTAATAACTCAGAATTTCTGACTACGCAACAGGAAAAAATGATGAGTACCCAGCCCGATCTGATCCTGAGGTATGCACATTACCTTGCAGGTGTATATATCCGGCGAGGAATCAAAGAACCTCAGGTTTACGGAGAAGTTTATGTAACCCTGAATGGCAGGAGATCTGCTCCCTTTATTGATAGCAAGGTTAACCTTGCAAATCAGCAGCTTAGTTTTAAACATTACAAATGGATTTTGCCATTTAATATAAATCACGACTTATGAGAATAACCGGCATCTTGTTTTTTTGCCTGATATCTGTTTTTACCAAAGCCCAGCAATTTGAAATAGCCGGTAAAATAACCCTATTGAGAAAACCGGTTGAAGGCGCAACAATTATTTTAGAAAACCATGCCAAAAGCACAAAAAGCAATTCATTTGGCGAGTTTGTATTTAAAGATCTATCAGCCGGAAAATATACTGTAGCCATCTCTTTTATTGGTGCTAAGGATGTTAAAAAAACAGTCGAGATAATTAATGGCAATGCTCAGATAGATATTAAGTTAGAAATAGACAACGCCATCCAGCTTGATGCTGTAGACATTACACGAATAAACGACAAAGTTGCTGATAAGCTGAACCAGGTAGAAGGAACCGCCATATATGCCGGTAAAAAAACCGAAGTGATTAACTTAAAAAATATAAATGCCAATTTAGCTACCAACAACGCCAGGCAGGTATATGCCCGTGTAGCAGGCTTAAACATTTGGGAGTATGATGGGGGTGGGCTACAATTGGGAATCGGTGGTCGCGGCTTAAACCCCAGCAGGGTATCAAACTTTAATATGAGGCAAAACGGATATGACATTAGTGCCGATGCATTGGGTTATCCCGAAAGCTATTATACACCACCAACAGAAGCTTTAGATAGAATTGAAATTGTACGGGGTGCCGCAAGCTTACAATACGGTACACAATTTGGCGGTATGATTAATTTTAAGATGAAAAAGGGCCCCACAGATAAGCCACTTGAATTTACAAGCAGACAAACCCTTGGTTCATTTGGTTTTTTTAACTCTTTTAACAGCGTTGGCGGACAAGTAAAAAAACTAAATTATTACGCTTTTTATCAATATAAAAAAGGCGACAGCTGGCGACCAAACGGACACTTCGACCAGAATACTGCTTATGCCCATTTAGATTATGCCTTTAACAGCAAACTAAAACTAACTGCCGAATATACCCATATGGATTATCTGGCGCAGCAACCAGGAGGTTTAACCGATGAGCAGTTTGAAGCAGACCCTTCAGTATCTGTCAGGGCAAGAAACTGGTTTAAGGTAAAATGGAATTTATTTAACTTAAGCCTTGATTACCAACTAGGCGAGCATACCAGGCTAAATTGGATAAACTATCATTTGGATGCCGGAAGGGAAGCCTTAGGGGTTTTAAGCTACATCAACCGCCCTGATCCGGGCGAAGGCACGCCGAGGGATTTGATGGCCGATAGATATGACAACTACGGCTCAGAGCTTAGGGTATTGCATCAGTACAAGCTCATTAACAACCAGACCAGCAGTTTACTTGTAGGATCGAGGGCATATAAGGGGCTAACTTTTAAAAAACAGGGCGATGCGGATACTGGCTTAGGACCTGATTTTAATTTTTTAAACAGTCAGCCCAATAAGTCCGATTTCCGGTTTCCTGGTACAAATTTAGCTTTGTTTGCCGAAAATATTTTTCAGATGACCAGTAAGTTGAGCATCACCCCCGGTGCCAGGTTCGAGTATATCTATACCGGCGCTAAAGGAAATTACACACAATTTCAATTTGGTGTCCCAGATTTGACAAAAACCGATAACAAAAGCAATCCACGTTCATTTATACTATTTGGTATAGGTGCATCATATAAACCACACCCAACCATTGAGCTTTATGCCAATATTTCGCAAAATTACAGGTCCATCAATTTTACTGATTTAAGGGTGCAGAACCAAAATGCAAGGGTAGATTCGTTATTGAAAGATGAAAGGGGCTACACTGCTGACGGTGGGGTACGAGGGAATTTAAAAGATTGGCTATATTATGATTTGAGTGTGTTTTACCTTAAATATAACGACAGGATTGGCTCTGTTTTTACTACCGATGCCAGTAATATGATATACCGCTTAAGAACAAACGTAGCTGATAGTCGAAATATTGGTTTCGAAAGTTTGATTGAAGCTGACTTATTAAAGGCTTTTTCCCAGGGTGCGAGTAAATATAAACTGGTGGCTTATACCAATTTTTCATTAATAAATGCCCGGTATATCAATACAGATAATACGGCAATAAAAGATAAAGAAGTAGAGTTTGTGCCGCCACTGTTGTTCCGTACAGGGCTATCGTTCGGAAATAAAACATTTAATACCAGTTTACAATATGCTCATGTAGTACAACATTTTTCTGATGCTACCAACGCGGAAAGCACGCCAACAGCGGTAGACGGTATTGTACCTGCCTATCAAATTGTCGATTTTTCGGCCAGTTACAACTGGAAATGGTTTACGCTTTCCGGAAGTATTAATAACCTGTTGAATGAGAAATACTTCACAAGAAGAGCTGATGGTTATCCAGGCCCAGGGATTTTACCTTCTGATCCACGGGGATATTACATGACATTACAATTTAAACTATAATAATTTTATACCTTAACCTTAAACAAATTCTGATGAAAAAAGCATTAATCGCATGTATCGTAGCCCTGTCAGGCATAGTTACGCTACAATCTTGCGGTGAGAACGAAAAAACTGACGTTGTTGAAAGTGGAACTTATCAGGGCGTTGCCCAAAAAGTAGAAGCTGATGAAAAGGAAATATATGTAAAAACTGCAGACAATAAATTGCTGGAGCTTTATTTTACGGACAGCACAAAACTTACGAAGGATGGTGCCATCGTACCTTTTGAAGAGATCAAAAAAGATGGTAATGTAGAAGTTCAGGTAGAGAAAAAAGGCAATAAACTGGTTCCTGTTGCTGTAAGTATTTTGACTAATTAATGGAACAAATCCCATCTGTCTGGAGAACTGAACTTTGGCATCCTATGCTGATTCACTTTCCAGTTGTGACCCTGCTATTGGCTACAATAGCAGGGCTTTTATGCTTTTCTATGCGCAATAGTATTTTCCTAAAGCAACTGGTTCCAGTTATGCTTTGCATCGGTGTACCCACCGGTTGGTTAGCTATTTACACAGGTTTACTATCCTACAATGTTGTGGTAAGACAAATCTGTGATCCAGAGGTGCTTCAAGAACACTATTGGTGGGGATATACAGCAGTGATTATCTATTCAGTAGCGTTGTTTTGCTGGATCTTATCCAAATGGTTGATTAAAGGAAGGCCTATGCTACTGCAGAGCCTGGTATTATTGCTGATGCTGGCCGGAGCAGGAGCCTTATCGTACTGCGGCCATTTGGGGGCATCGGTCGTATATCAGCAGGGTGGAGGGACTTATAAGCCATCCGCAAACTGTACTGAGTTTGAAAAATAATTTATAGAATAAAGTACCTACATTGTTAAATAGCTTTTATTGAAACACAAGAATGATAGTTCCTGCTATAATCATTAGCACGGCAATTGCGGTTTTAATGGTCAGGGGTTCGCCAAGAAAAATAACGGATAACAGAATCGCAATGGCTACACTTGCTTTATCAACCGGGGCCACCTGAGAAACCTTTCCCAGCTGAAGTGCCTTAAAATAAAAAATCCAGGAAAGCCCGGTTGCTAGTCCGGATAAAACCAGAAAGATCCAGTTTTGTCTGGTTAAACCTGATATACCCTGCTGGTCGTTCCTGAAAAAGACAATGGCCCATGCCAGTAACAAAATAACTACAGTTCTTATGGCTGTTGCCAGGTTCGCGTCAATTCCTTTAATGCCTATTTTGGCCAGTACCGCAGTAACTGCGGCAAAAAAAGCTGAAAGTAAAGCATAAATCCACCACATATTGAAATCGAATGGGTTAATCAAATATAGTGGTAAAACAGAATTTCTACATAATTGATTGCGAGATTAGATTTAAAATTCTGACCTATGAAATTAAAGTTCATCGGATTAATGTGTTTAGGATTGTATTTGGGCTCGCCTTCCCTAAGTAATGCTCAAGTCAGGGACACACTTAATTACAAACCGAAAATTACGGCATTCATCATCCCGACAGCATTTATTGGCTATGGTTTGGTTTCTCTCGGCGAAAATAAAAGTAGGGATCTGGATAGGACAACAATGAATGAGCTACAGGAAGATCATCCCTTATTTGCTGCTCATGTAGATGATTATATGCAGTTCGCACCTGCTGTTGCTGTTTATGGTCTGCATTTAGCAGGGATAAAAGGTAGAAACAACTTATTGGATGCTACAGGAATATATTTGTTATCTGAAGGGATCATGGGTGGCACAGTAGCCAGTTTGAAAAGTCTTACCCATCGGGAACGTCCTAACCATTCTGGGTTTAATTCTTTTCCGTCCGGACATACGGCTAACGCTTTTGCCGCTGCTGAATTTTTAAAACAAGAATATAAAGATGTTTCGCCCTGGTATGGTTATGCTGGATATACAGTGGCAACAGCTACTGGTGTGTTGAGGATGTATAACAATAAACACTGGCTTAGTGATGTTGTGGCTGGCGCTGGTTTTGGAATATTGTCAACGAAAGTTGCCTACATTTTATACCCAAAAATAAAGCGACTTATTGTTGGTAAGGAAGATTCAAATTTTAATCTGGTTCCTTCTTACCAGGCACATCGTCTTGGATTTTCATTCAATGGGACATTCTGAGTTTTTATTCAAAATTTCTTCCAATTTGATACACAGCTTTGATAAAAAAATGATTTTCATGTATAGAATAGCCGCCCTTTTGATATTAGTATTCCCTTCATTTGCTATAGCTCAAAATAATCCTGGTACAACCATTTCAGGAATGGTTCAGAACGTTGAAAAATCCTCACTACCTTATGTGAATGTGGTTCTGAAAAAACAGAAAGATAGCAGTTTTGTACTGGGAACAGTAACTAATGATGAAGGACGATTTACATTAGCGAATTTAAAGAGTGGAAATTACCTGATTGAGATATCAATGATCGGTTTTAAAACCCATTTGCAAAAATATGTCGTAGGGACGCTTAGTCCATTTTTAGATTTAGGCATTTTTGAATTAAAAGAGGATGCTAAATTGCTGAACGAGGTGGTGGTTGCTGGAATGAGAAAAGATGGCATATCTGATAGAATGGATAAGAAAACCTTTACACTGGCCAATAATGTAGCCCAATCTGGTGGTTCAGTATTGCAGGCTATGCAAAATCTGCCTGGTGTAACGATACAAGATGGAAAAGTACAGCTTCGTGGGAATGATAAAGTGGCCGTGCTTATCGATGGAAAACAGAATGCAATCACGGGGTTTGGTAGTCAGACAGGTCTCGATAATATCCCCGCATCGGCTATAGAACGTATAGAAATTATCAATAATCCCTCAGCTAAATATGATGCTAATGGAAATGCAGGTATCATTAACATTATTTATAAGAAAAGCAGGCAGGAGGGTTTGAATGGTAAAATTGGTCTTACAACAGGACTTGGCGCACTTTGGATCAGAAAAGAAAATCTACCCGGAATCAGGCCACAATATCAGGCTACGCCAAAGCTTAACCCTTCTTTGTCATTAAACTACAAAAAAAACAAGGTCAATACTTTTCTGCAGGCAGATTGGTTGTATACACAAACACTCAATAGAAATGACTTTGCACAACGGATTTATGATGATGGAACGGTGATTAATCAGCAGGTAAAAAGAAACAGGACTACTACATTTTCTACCATAAAAACAGGAGTTGATTGGAATCCGGATGATTACAATTCCTTCACGGTTTCAGCTTACTTAAACAGGGAAAAAATCATAGACAAAGGGGATATTCCTTATTTTAATGGAGATTTTAGTGTACGTAGCAGGTTGTGGCAGTTTTTGGAAGATGAGGTGAAATATACTGCGACTGCTGCAGCGCTTTATCAGCACAAGTTTAAACAACCCGGACATTTACTAAATGCGAGTTTCAATTATACTTTTCATAGGGAAGATGAAAAGTATTTCTTTACCAATACTATGCTCACTTTTACCGGAGAAGATGCCTTTAAACTGCTGTCTGATGAGCATGTGGCTGATCTAAACATTGATTATGTAAAACCATTAAAACATGGAAGGTTAGAAGGAGGGGTTAAATTCCGAAGAAGAACTATTCCGACCAATATGCAATTTTTCCCTGGGCTCAATTCGCCATTGGACGTAAATGCGGGCGGTTGGGCAGATTATAAAGAAACTATTCCTGCGTTATATGGTAATTATGTATTTGAGAGTAATAGGTTTGAGCTTGAAGCTGGGGTAAGATTGGAGTATGTAAAGGTAAATTATGATGTGAATCCAAATCACAATACTTATAAAAGTGACGGTTACGATTATACCCGGCCATTTCCCAACCTGCGATTGGCTTATAAATTGAATGGACAACATAAAATCTCTTTGTTTTACAATGAAAGGGTAGACAGGCCAAATGAGGTCGATATCCGTATTTTTCCTAAGTATGATGAACCTGAGGTGATTAAGGTTGGTAACCCAACACTGAGGCCACAGTTTACTAAAAACATAGAGTTGGGACATAAACTAACATGGGATAAAGGGAGCGTGTACTCGGCACTATATCATAAAATGATTGATGCCACCATCAGCAGGATTGCCACTGTTGTACCTGGCAGTACATTGATTTATAACATTTTTCAGAATGCGGATAAAAGTCGCCAGACTGGAACAGAAATAACAGTTCAGCAAGAATTAACTCCTTGGTTTACTTTTAATACCAGTGCCGCTTTATACAGAAATGTAATTGATGCCTTTACGATAGAAAATAAATACCCCGTTCCAACGGTTTATACGATGCCCGAAGAAAGTGTTACCTCCTGGAATACGAAATTTAATGGCATGTTTAAAATGCCGAAAAATACAACGTTTCAGATTTCTGCCGTTTATCTGGCTCCTGATATCATTCCACAAGGAAAAATCAGTTCTAGATTTTCTGTCGATATGGGTGCGAAAAAACAAATCCAAAAGGGGAAAGGCGAATTGTTTTTGAACGGAACAGACTTGTTTAACACCTTGAGGCCCCAAAAGGAAATCATTGGAAACGGTTTTAAGTTGATCAGTACAGATTATTTTGAAACGCAGGTTTTTAGACTTGGATACAGTTATAAATTTTAATACATTAACTACTTCATCAAATCATTTTAAATATATCAGCTAATGAAAGTATTGATTATAGAAGATGAACCAGAATTGGCAAAAAATATGATCAGCTATCTTTCTGATCAGAACTATTTGTGCGAACTGGCCATTGATTATCAGGAGGCGTTGGATAAGATTCACTTTTATACCTACGACTGCATTTTGCTTGATTTGATGTTGCCAGGTGGAAATGGTATGAAGATACTGGATGAATTAAAAGCACAAAATAAAGAAGATGGTGTAATTATCATTTCAGCAAAGAATTCACTGGAAGATAAGATTATGGGCCTTCAACTGGGTGCGGATGACTATTTAGCAAAGCCTTTTCATCTGCCTGAACTTGCTGCGAGAATATATTCCATTATCAGACGACGGAATTTCGGAAATTCAAATGTCATTGAACAGAATGAAATAAAAATTGATTTGCTGGCAAAAACTGTTTTTGTGAACGATGAGCGAGTAATTCTTACCAAAAAGGAGTTCAATATGCTGGTGTTTTTTATTGGGAATAAGAATAAAGTGATTTCAAAAAGCGCTTTGGCGGAACATTTGTCGGGCGACCTGGCGGATATGCTCGATAACCATGATTTTATATATGCGCATATCAAGAACCTGAAAAAGAAATTGCAGGAAGCAGGAGCAGGCAATTACCTGAAAACGCTTTATGGTAACGGTTACAAATGGGAAATATGAAACTGCTGGATAAACCACTTAAAGCCTTTGCAACCTATGCACTGGTAGTGCTGATTTGCAGTATACCAGTCTATTTTTTTATCATAGACAAGATCTGGATTCACGAAATAAACGAGCATAACCTTATTGTAGCGGAATCAACTAAAAAGAACCTGCTAAAATTGAATTTTAATGAACAGCAGTTGGAAGAGTCTGTTAAATTGTGGAATAGTCTGCAGCCAGAAACTAAATTGCAGCAGGTTAATGGCTTAAAGCCTGATAGTACCTATAACCTTTATCGCGAAAATACCTATATGCCCGACAAGGGGTACGACCGCTATCATGGATTGGTTACCTATTTTAATATTGGTAGCAAGCCATATAGTCTTACAGTAGAAACGAATATAGAGGAAAGTTATGAAACGATAGCCGCAATAACAGCCATAACTGTGTTGTTCTTTATCATTTTGTTAATCGGTTTCATTAAGCTGAACAAAAGGATATCTGCAAAATTATGGATGCCTTTTTACCAGACATTGGAAAAGATTAAGGCCTTTGATCTTAACCAGCAACAAACTATTCCGTTTGAAAAGAGTGATATTACCGAATTTGAGGTGATGAATACCAGTATCAATAAACTGATTGAAAGTAATGTCGCGGTGTTTAGACAGCAAAAAGAATTTACTGAGAATGCTTCACATGAACTCCAAACGCCACTTGCGGTAGTGCAGGGAAAACTTGATCTGCTCATTCAGAGTGATGCAATTACAGCGGAGCAATCTGTCATTATAGAAGAGACAAATAATGCCCTTTCCAGAATTTCAAGGATCAATAAAAACCTGTTGCTGCTTGCTAAAATTGAAAATCAACAGTTTTTAGAGAAAGAAAAAATTAACCTGGCAGAGCCACTTCAGGAGATCCTTGAATTGCTTTCTGATATGCTGGAAGATAAATTGCTATACCTTGACCTTTCCCAGGATTGTTTTGTAGAAGGCAATAGGATATTAGTGGAAATTATGCTTACCAATCTGCTTGTGAATTCGATCAGGCATACCGGTCCGAAAGCGCAAATCAATATCAGCTTAAAAACAGATCGTCTGGTTATTTCCAATACCGGATCCTCTACATTAGAAACAGAAAAACTATTTAAACGCTTTAGTTCCGCGGCTATCCAAACCCCAGGAAGTGGTCTGGGACTTTCAATAGTTAAAGAAATTTGCAAACGTTACAACTGGGATATTCAGTACGATTACATAGAGGACCTGCATACCTTTACAGTAAGCTTTTAATATTTCTGGTTACCTGACAAATAATTGAGTATCGATGACTTTATTGTGAAACTCCGTTACCGGATATTTGCTCTCAATGAGTTGTAGCAGCATTTCAGTTGCGGTTTCTCCCATTTCAAATGCCGGTTGTCTCACAGAGCTGATCGGATATTCAAAAAGATTCAATACATCAGAGTTACTAAAGCCTGCGAGGGCAATTTGTTTAGGAACTTTAACATTTAATTTTTTCAATACTTCGAGGCAACCAATAGATAAACGATCACCGGCAATACATATGGCATCGGGTTTATCTTTAAGATTCAGAAGTTCTAAAACCGCTTGCTCTGTCTCTTCAGGAAACATTCCGCCATGCGGACAGTGTTTTATATAATCCGGATTGAGTTTAATGTCATGTTTGTTTAAGGCTTCCGTGTATCCACGTAAACGCTCAATACTAATAGAAAGATGATCGGAGCTGGTTAGATGCGCAATTTTTCTACGCCCTGATTGTATCAGGTGAGTGGTGGCATTAAAAGCCCCCTGTTCGTTGTTCGCAGTGATTTTATGCGTATGGATGTCGTTCGGTATACGATCGAAAAATACCATAGGCATGCCTCGTTCATGTAAATATTTTAAATGTGCAGTATCAGCTGTTTCTGCTGAAAGCGAAACCAGAAGCCCGTCAACAGATCGGGATGCAAGATGCTGGACATTTATTTTTTCACGGTCATAAGACTCATGAGTTTGGGTAATGATCACATGATAACCTTTGTCGTACGCAATAGATTCTATCCCATTAATCGCCTGCGAGAAATAATGATTGGCCACCTCACTTACGACTACGCCAATGGATTTACTCCTGCGTTCTTTTAGACTTAAGGCATTGGGGTTCGGCTGGTAGTTAATCTTTTCTGCGTAATCAAAAACGAGTTTCTTTGTTTTAGCACTGATCTCATAAGTATCTCTTAAAGCCCTGGAAACAGTAGAGGTGGAAAGACCTAAGGCATTGGCAATATCTTTTAAGGTAGGTGGCTCGAACATAAAACAAAAATAAGATGCAATATAAGCTTATTATAGATAAAATATCGCTCTGTCACCGGCTTCTTGGGAACGATTGCACAAATTTTACAGGTATGCTTCAAAATTTTATGCCGGAAACAATGTAATTTGTTGAGGATTATCCTAGCCATAAAAACCGAATATTTTGATGAAGCATTTGTTAATAACTGTTATGAGTGTATTGTTCTTTTATACTGCATTTGCTGATGAAAGAAGCAGGATTGTAGTCGCAAAGGATGGCAGCGGAGACTTTAAAACTGTACAGGAAGCCATAAATGCAGTTCCTGATTTTAGAAACGAGGTTACTGTTATTTTTATTAAAAATGGAGTTTACAAAGAAAAACTGAATCTTTCGGCTTCTAAACGAATGGTGAAAATGCTGGGCGAGAGTCTTGATCAAACCATTATTACTTACGATGACTACGCACAAAAGAAGAATCGGTTTGGTGAAGAAATGGGGACTTCGGGTTCCTCTGGATTTTATATTTACGGCGATCGTTTTTCAGCTGAAAACATCACCTTTGAAAATACTGCAGGACCGGTTGGGCAAGCTGTGGCTTTATGGATTGCTGGCGATAAGGTAAGTTTTTTTAACTGTAGAATGCTCGGATTTCAGGACACGCTGTATACCTACGGTAAAGGAAGCCGGCAATACTTTTATAAATGCTATATCAGTGGTACGGTCGATTTTATTTTTGGCTCGGCAACAGCGGTTTTTGAAGACTGTACCATTTATTGTAAGCGGGCAGGTTACATTACGGCAGCATCAACACCAGACACATCAAAATATGGGTATGTGTTTAAAAACTGCAAAATCGAAGGCTCAGCGCCGGAAGCAACAGTTTATCTTGGTCGGCCCTGGCGCCCGACCGCAAAGACGGTATTTTTAAATTGTGAACTCAGTCCGGTTGTAAAGCCGGAAGGCTGGCATAATTGGAGTAACCAAAACAATGAAAAGACTGCTTTTTATGCAGAGTATCAGAATAGGGGCAAAGGAGCAGTAGCCTCAAAAAGAGTGGACTGGTCACATCAACTAACGGATGAAGAGGCTGCGAATTATACAACGATTAAGATTTTCAACGGTTGGGATCCCGCAAAATAGATGAGATCTATTTGGGGGCTATGATGCTAAATTGAGGCTGAAAAGCACATTCTAATTTTGTTTTTGGCAACGATTGCACATTTATTTTCAGCCTTTTAGTTTTAAACTTATGCAAAACTGCGTAGACTTGTTTTTGTTGAATAATAATCAAATATAAATCATGCGTTTAAATATGAAAAAGATAACCTCTGCTATATTCGCCGTGCCCCTGTTTGTCTTGTCGTTTAATTCCATTGCGCAAAATAAAAATACCCAAAGTGTTTATTCTTTCGATAACCTCCCGGTAGTTGCCGCAACCTCTTTTAAAGCAGATACCATCAGTATTCTTAAATACGGGGCGAAGAATGATGGATTAACCTTAAACACCAAAGGGATTAATCAGGCCATAACAGATTGCAATAAACGTGGTGGTGGGGTCGTATTGATTCCCGAAGGTTTGTGGCTGACAGGGCCGATTGAATTAAAAAGTAATGTAAACCTACATTTGGCAAAAAATGCTTTATTACAATTTACTAAGGATTTTAATGAATATCCTATTGTAGAAGGGAATTGGGAAGGATTGCCGCAAATGCGTAACCAGTCGCCAATATGGGCTGTTAAACAGGAAAATATCGCGGTTACCGGTTATGGCATCATAGATGGGGGCGGCGACGCCTGGAGAATGGTGAAAAAAGAAAAACTTACCGAAAGCCAATGGCGGAAGTTGGTAGCGTCAGGAGGTGTACTGAGTGAGAATCAAAAGTTATGGTATCCTTCAGAAAAGGCACTTAAAGGTGCTGAAATTAAGGATGCCGGTGTAATCACAAAAGAAAAAGACGCTGCTTTTTATGAAGGGATTAAAGACTTTTTACGCCCTAACTTATTGGTATTGACCCGTTGTAAAAGAGTTTTATTGGAAGGTGTGACTTTTCAGAACTCAGCGGCATGGAACCTGCACCCTTTAATGACCGAAGATTTAACCATCCGTAATGTTTATGCTAAAAATCCATGGTATGCGCAGAACGGTGATGGTCTGGATTTGGAATCCTGCAAAAATGTATTGGTAGAAGGCAGTACCTTCGATGTAGGTGATGATGGAATTTGTATCAAATCCGGACGTGATGCTGCGGGTCGTGAGCGCGCTATGCCAACGGAAAATGTAATCATTCGTAACAGTACCGTTTATCATGCACATGGTGGTTTTGTAATCGGTAGCGAAATGTCTGGCGGAGCCAGAAACATATTTATATCTGACTGTACATTTATTGGAACAGATATCGGTTTGCGTTTTAAAACTACAAGAGGACGTGGTGGCGTAGTGGAAAATATTCATGCCAGGAATATCAATATGAAAGACATCCCCGGAGAGGCGATTCTGTTTGATATGTATTATGCTGCTGTTGATCCGGTACCATTAACAGGAGAAAAAAGAGAAGCCCCAAAAGTAGAATTGTTACCTGTTACTGATGGAACACCTGTTTTCAGGAAGTTTTACATTAGCAACGTGGTTTGTGATGGTGCAGAAAAGGCTGTTTTTGTAAGAGGGTTACCTGAAATGAATATTACCGATATTTATCTGGACAATTTAACCATTAAAGCCAAAGAAGGGATTGATATTCAGGAAGCAAAAAACATACAGATCACCAATGCGCATCTTGATGTTAAAAATGCAAAACCTTTAATTTACATTCAAAATGGAAAATCTATTGGACTGAGTAATATAGGTTATGATAAGGCCGATTTGCTGATCAAAATAAATGGCGATAAAAATGCAGATATTAAATTGTCGGAAACTGACACCAAAAAAGCAAAGTCACAAACAGAATTTGGATATGGCGCGGCATCAGGTGTATTGAAAATAAAGAAATAATAAATAAAATTATATGAAGACAAGTACCTTATTGATTTGTTTTCTAACCACAGGGCTAGGGTTTTTATACAAGGGTGTTTGCGGGCAATTGGATAGGAATCAAAAGAACTCCCCGATTGATCCCATTGCAGAAAACATGCTGGCTTACCAGCGAAGTATCGGTGGCTGGCCTAAAGCAGTGGGTAAGGAGCTTATAAACTATGATAAGGCACTTGCAGAAATCGAAAGAGCTGCAATTAAGGCAGATTCTTTGCGTAGCGATGCTACAATAGATAATAAGGCGACATCAAAAGAAATCAGGTATCTGATTAAAGCTTTTAAAGCCAATCCAGATCCCCGGTACCTGGCCGCGGTACAAAAAGGAGTTGACTATTTGCTGGAAGCTCAGTATGGTAACGGTGGATGGTCTCAATATTATCCTGATCGCAGCACTTATCGAGGAGAGATCACCTATAACGATAATGCCATGATCAATGTGCTGAATATTTTACAGGACATTGTGGAAGGAACTAATGATTTTGATCAGCTCAATGATGTTTACAAAAACAAAGCTCACTTAGCAGTTCAAAAAGGGATTTCCTGTATTTTGAAAACGCAGGTAACGGTAAATGGTACGTTAACGGTTTGGTGCGCACAATATGATGAAAAGACCCTGAAGCCCGCAAAGGCAAGAGCATTTGAGCTGATCTCCTTAAGTGGAATGGAATCTGTAGGGATCACTGAATTCCTGATGCGGATTGAAAAGCCATCTGAAGAAATAAAAAATGCAGTCAACAGTGCTGTTGATTGGTTTAAGAAGTCGAAGATAGAAGGTTATGAATTTGTTTTTGTTGAAGATCCGAAAGATCCTAAAGAAAAAGATAAGGTATTAATTGCTAAATCTGGTTCCGTAATATGGGCTAGATTTTATGATATTGATACAAATGAACCTTTTTTTTCCGGCAGAAATAGTGTAAAAGTGAAAACTGTAGCGGAAATAGAAAAAGAGCGGCGAGTGGGGTATTCGTGGTATGGCACTTGGCCGGCAAATTTACTGGTAACGAAATACCAGGTCTGGTTAAAAAAAGTATAGACTAAACGCAATCGTTACCGATAACGTTTGCGTAAATAATTACCTTAAAACTGCGTTTTTAACTTATAATATTTGTGTAGACTTGTTCCACGACCATATTAAAATTAAATATGAACTTATCAAAAGATACTTTAAGCGACATCAATTCTGTTGGCTTAATCATTCCTGAAGAAGCGTTATTTAACCTTCCTGAAAAAGTATTGCAATTTGGAACAGGAGTGCTCTTGCGTGGCCTTCCAGATTATTTTATCGATAAAGCAAACCGTAACGGTCTTTTTAATGGTAGGGTAGCCGTTGTAAAGTCGACCAGCAAAGGCGGTACAAAAGAGTTCGATGAACAGAATAGCTTATATACGATATGTGTGAGGGGAATTGAGAACGGGCAGGCAGTCGAAGAAAACATCATTTCATCTGCCCTCAGCCGCGTTCTTACTGCCGATCAGGATTGGGAGGTGATTTTAGGTATCGCCACATCTCCCGAGCTAAACATTATTGTATCCAACACTACAGAAGTTGGAATACAACTGGTAAAAGAAAGTATTGATCAAAAGCCACCGCTATCTTTTCCGGCAAAGTTGCTCGCCGTTTTATACGCTCGTTATAAAGCTTTAGGGACAAATGAACAAGCAGATCTAGCAGTAATTGCTACAGAATTGATTCCTGATAATGGAAAAAAGCTGGAAGCCATTGTACTTGAATTGGCCGCATTTAATGAACTTGAAGCTGAATTTACAACATGGTTAAGTAGTCATATCCGTTTTTGCAATTCGTTAGTAGACCGTATTGTCCCTGGTAAACCCGATGTTGCGGCTTTGGTTAAACTGGAAAAGACACTAGGTTATACAGATGAATTGATCATCATGGCCGAGCCTTATCGTCTTTGGGCAATTGAAGGTGATGAAAAAGTTTCGGCGTTGCTGGGCTTAGAGGCTGCAGATCACGGCGTAATTGTAAGGCCGGATATCGAAATCTTTAAAGAGTTAAAAGTACGTTTACTGAACGGATCGCATACGCTTACTTCTGGAATTGCCTATTTATCAGGTATTGATACGGTTACTAAAGCAATGAGTAATGAAGTAACCCGTAAATATGTAAAAGAATTGATGATGCAGGAAATTGTAGGTGCAATCCCTTATCCTGTTGATGAGGCAGAAGCTGTAGCATTTGCGAATACTGTTATTGACCGGTTTGCAAATCCTAATATTGAGCATTTATGGATCAATATCACTTTCCAGTACACCATGAAGATGAAGATACGCGTGCTGCCGGTGCTGTTGAACTATTATAAATTAAATGCTAAAGTACCAACGCATATAGCCTTTGGTTTTGCCGCATTCCTTTTGTTTATGAAAGCTTCGAGAAAAGAAGGCAATCAGTATTTCGGTAATTATGAAGGCAATGAGTATGTAATTACCGATGCCGAAGCCGCGTACTTTTATGATAAAGCAATTAATCACGAAGCTGATTATGTAGATTTAGTGTTGGCAGACAGTGGATTGTGGACTGCTGATCTAAATGAGCTTGAGGGTTTTAACGCAGCGGTTAAAGAAAATTATAACAATATATTGAAGAATGGAATGGCTGACGCATTAGCTTCCTTCGATCAATCTTTACAAGTATCAAAATAATGAAACAGAGAATATTAAAGGTTCACCCAAAGGATAATGTGCTGGTGGCGCTTACGGACCTTGTGAAAGGGGAAGAAGTTATTTACGAAGGAAAATCTTACCTGTTAACAGATAATGTACCTGCGAAACATAAATTTACAACTACAGATTTAGTGGTTGGCGATCAGCTGATTATGTATGGTGTTTTAGTAGGCAAGGCTCAGATAGATATTCCGGTAGGTTCAATTATTACGACTGGTAATATCAAACATGCGGCTACAGAGTTTAATACTACCGATGCGCATATCAACTGGGAAAAACCAGACATCACGGAATGGAAAGATAAAACCTTTAACGGTTTTCATCGCAATGATGGACAGGTAGGTACTGCAAATTACTGGTTGGTTATACCTATGGTATTTTGTGAAAACAGAAATCTTGAAGTATTGCAGGAAGCATTGATGAATAACCTGGGGTATGGAAGAAATGAAACTTACCAGTCGCAGGCTAAAGAACTAATGGCACTTTATGAAAAAGGAGCCAGTGTAAATGATATTTTAAATGCTCAGCTTACTTATTCGGAGAATGCTACAAAGCAGAACCGTATGTTCCCAAATGTAGATGGAATTAAGTTCTTGACACATACAGGTGGCTGCGGTGGTACACGTCAGGATTCTGAAACACTTTGTGGCCTGCTTGCTGGTTATATTACCCACTCTAATGTAGCAGGGGCAACGGTTTTAAGTTTAGGTTGTCAGAATGCACAGGTGAGTATTCTTAAAGAAGAGATTGAAAAGAGGAGCCGAAACTTTGATAAACCGCTTTACATCCTTGATCAGCAAACAATAGGCAAAGAATCTGAATTACTGGGACAGGCCATTAAACAAACTTTTGCTGGTTTGATTCAAGCTAATGCAAATGAAAGAAAACCGGCGCCATTAAGCAATTTGTGTATCGGATTGGAATGTGGTGGGTCAGATGGTTTCTCTGGTATATCGGCAAATCCGGCAATTGGTTATGCTTCTGATTTGTTAGTCGCCCTTGGTGGATCAGTAATTCTTGCTGAATTCCCTGAACTTTGTGGCGTTGAACAGAACCTGAGCGACCGTTGTGTGGATAAAGAAGATGCTGAGCGTTTTGAGTACCTGATGAAGACGTATAGCAAAAGAGCTACGGAAGCGGGATCAGGGTTCGATATGAACCCTTCTCCTGGAAATATTAAAGATGGATTGATTACAGATGCCATTAAATCTGCAGGGGCAGCTAAAAAAGGTGGTACGTCGCCTGTAGTTGCAGTATTGGATTATCCTGAGAAGGTGTCTAAACCTGGGCTGAACTTGTTGTGCACACCGGGTAATGACGTAGAATCTACTACTGCTGAGGTAGGTTCGGGTGCCAACGTAGTGCTTTTTACTACAGGATTAGGTACGCCAACAGGAAACCCTATTGCTCCGGTAATTAAAATTTCGAGCAATACGAAGTTGTTTAATAAAATGAGCGACATTATTGATCTGGATACAGGACCTATTATTGAGGGTGATGAAACCATTAAGGAGGCAGGAAGCCGTATTTTAGAATATGTAATTGGAGTGGCAAGTGGTACAACTACGGTAAGTGCGGTGCGTCATATTCAAGATGATTTTATTCCATGGAAAAGAGGGGTGTCTTTATAAGACACTATTGATAAATATTGAGACATATATACTATATATAAAATAGCATTAGATGAAGAATTTTTTAGACGAGAACTTCCTTTTAGAGACGAAAACGGCAGAGAAGCTGTTTCATGAATATGCGAAACATATGCCTGTGATAGATTATCACAATCACTTGATTCCAGAGCAAATTGCAAATGACATCAATTTTGAAAATATAACACAGGTGTGGTTATATGGAGACCATTACAAATGGCGTGCTATGCGTGCAAATGGTGTTGATGAATATTACATCACTGGTGGTGCTACCGATCTGGAGAAATTTAAAAAATGGGCAGAAACAGTACCTTATACATTAAGAAATCCATTATATCATTGGACACATCTGGAGCTTCAGCGTTATTTTGATATACATGAAGTATTGTCAGCTGATAATGCAGAACGTATATATCATGAGTGTACCGCAAAGTTGCAAACACCGGAGTATTCAGTGCAGAACCTTTTGCGTAAAATGAAGGTGGAGACTTTATGTACTACAGACGATCCTTTGGATAGTCTTGAATTCCATCAGAAAATTAAAAATGATGGAGTAGACATTAAAGTATTACCAGCTTTCAGACCGGATAAAGCGATGAATGCAGATGACGTAGCTGGATTAAATGCATACATCAATAAACTTGCGGAATTGACAGGAACAATGATCAATGATTTGGATGGGTACTTATCAGCACTTAAATCCCGTCATGATTTTTTTGCTGCAAATGGATGTACAGTTTCAGATCATGGTTTGGAGCAAATTTATGCGGAGGACTATACTTTTGAAGAAGTAAAAGAAATTTTTACGAAAATAAGAGGTAATGCAGTATTGACTTTGGAAGAGGTTTTGAAGTTTAAATCGGCAATGCTATTTGAATTTGCACTTTGGGATCACGAAAAAGGTTGGGTACAGCAATATCACCTGGGTGCTTTAAGAAACAATAACAATAGATTGTTGAGTCAGCTTGGACCAGATACAGGCTTTGATTCGATCGGTGACTTTAGTCAGGCTAAGCAGCTTTCCAGGTTCTTAAACAATCTGGATTCGCAGAACCGTTTAGCGAAAACCATTTTATATAATCTGAACCCGGCAGATAATGAGTTAATGGCTACGATGATCGGAAACTATAACGACGGAACTGTTGCTGGTAAAGTACAGTGGGGGTCAGGATGGTGGTTTCTTGATCAGAAGGATGGGATGATCAAACAGATCAATACCTTGTCTAACATGGGGCTGTTGAGCCGTTTTGTAGGTATGCTTACCGACTCCAGAAGTTTCCTGTCTTACCCTCGTCATGAATATTTCAGACGTATTTTATGTAATCTGTTTGGTGAGGATGTAGAGAAAGGGGAGCTGCCTGATAATACGGAGTGGATTGGACAAGTTGTTCAGGATATCTGTTATAACAATGCTAAATCTTATTTTAACTTTTAATACTCAGTTTTAATTTTGGATATGCCCTTGTAGTTTTTACTGCAGGGGCTTTTTTGTATTAAGGGGTAGCATATGTATATATACTACTCTTCACACCTTATCCACACTTCTTTCAACGCACAGCGATAGGTAATGGTCTTTTTGTAAAAGATCTGTGGGCAAGGTGTAAAAGGATGTGAGGATGATGTGCAGGTTAAGATCTTATGCGTATTTGGTTTTTGTGGATAGCTGCAGAACAGTATTGGAGGGGGATTGTGGTTTGGTATGCATTAGCAGATCATTCGGACCTCAGTGGTACCTTCCAGGTACTTCGTATGTGTTTACACCTATGAGGTACCTATGATGTACCTAGAAGGTACCTGGAATCTACCTGCTTGTTCCAAACCGTACCCAGGCAGGATCGGGCCGCTGACCAGGGCTGGCTGC
>NZ_JAVTSF010000003.1:0-716602 GCF_032678475.1 Pedobacter nyackensis | reverse complement strand
TACACTTACACCTGCAGCGGGAATTACAGAGCCAACCAATCTGATCACTTTAGATAATACAGGTGTTACTGATCTTGCAGGTAATACAGGAACAGGCAATACCAATTCTAACAATTACGCAATTGATACTAACCGGCCTACAGCTACCATAGTTGTAGCTGATAATGCTTTAAGTATTGGCGAAACACCAACAGTAACCATTACTTTCAGTGAAGCCGTTACAGGATTTACCAATGACGACCTTACTGTTGCCAATGGCACGCTAAGTGCAGTTAGTTCTACAGATGGAGGCATCACCTGGAAAGCTACACTTACACCTGCAACTGAAATTACAGACCCAACCAATCTGATCACTTTAGATAATACAGGTGTTACTGATCTGGCAGGTAATGCAGGAACCGGCATTACCAATTCAAACAATTATGCGATTGAGACCAATGCACCAAACACACCTACAGGTTTAGCTGCAACACCTGGCGATACCGAAATTGTATTGAACTGGACAGCTAATACCGAAACCGACCTGACTAAATACAGGATACTGGCCGGAACAAGTGCTGCCCCAACAACAATACTAACAGAACTTGCCGCAGGAACCACGACTTACAGGAATACCGGACTAAACAACGGAACAACTTATTATTACCGCATACAGGCTATAGACCAAGCTGGTAACATAAGTACTGCAAGCACAGATATCTCTGCTGTACCCAAAGCCAATCAAACCATTACCTTTAACGCCATTACCGTCAAAACCTACGGTGAGGCAACATTTACCTTAGGCAATGCTAATTCCTCAACAGGTTTAGCTGTAACTTATACCGCTGCAGACCCTTCAGTGGTTTCTATTAGCGGAAATAACGCCACCATACTGAAAGCTGGAAATACAATGGTTACAGCTAGTCAGACTGGAAATACAAGCACTAATGCTGCCCAAAATGTTCAGCAAACCTTAACCATAAACAAGGCGACATTAACTGTTAAGCCTGATGATAAAGAGAAGTTTGCGGCCACGGCAAATCCAACGTTGACGATAAGCTATTCCGGCTTTGTAAACAACGAGACCATTGCTATATTAACCAGTCTGGCAACAGCAAGTACAACTGCGACGACCACAAGTCCGATCGGAGATTACCCGATTACGGCCATCGGAGCTACTGCTGCCAACTACGATATGAATTATGTAGCGGGTACACTAAGAATAAAACCGGGTGCACCAACCAATATCAGTCTGGCTGGAACAACGCTTTATGAAAACAGTATTGCAGGAACTAACGCCGGCACACTGAGCAGTACTTCTGATGACCCTGACGCTACCTTTACCTATACACTGGTTGCGGGTACAGGCGATACGGATAATGCTTTGTTTGCGATCGCTGGAAACAAAATCAATACCACATCACCGCTTAATTTCGAAAATAAAGCCAGCTACAGCATTAGGGTGAAAAGCACCACCCAACATAATTTGAGTCTTGAAAAGGTGCTGACCATTGCATTAAGTAATGTGAACGAAGAGCCAACTCTTGCAGCGATCAGCGATCAAAGTATCTGCTTTACCACAGCAGCGCAGACTGTAGCGTTAACGGGTATTAGTGCAGGTCCGGATGCAGGACAAACAACAGCGTTAACTGTCAGCAGCAGCAATGTTAACTTATTTGATGCATTAACAGTTACTGGTATCGGCACTACCGGCACATTAAATTACAAGGTAAAACCTGGTGTACTGGCCGGAACAGCGACCATTACGATAACGGTAAAAGACAATGGAGGTACTGCGAATGGTGGAATAGACACCTATAGCAGATCATTTGTGATCACCGTAAATGCCCTACCAGTAGTTGCGGTTAACAGTGATAAAGGAACTACGATCAGTAAAGGGGAAACGGTGCTGCTTACCGCAACGGGAGGAACCAACTATATCTGGGCCAATAGCAATGGTATTATTGGTACAACAAATACAGCAGTGCTTCAAATAAGGCCTTCGCAAACTACGACCTATACGGTTACAGCAACCAATGCCAGCGGATGCAGTCAGACACAAACCATTACCATAGTGGTAAATGAAGACTTTGCAAAAGTTAAAGCCACCAATATCCTGACACCTAACAATGACGGATATAATGATAAATGGTTTGTTGACAACATTGATTTTTATCCGAATAATGAGGTTAAGATCTTTGATAAAACCGGTCGTTTGATTTATAACAAGAAAGGCTATGACAACAGCTGGGACGGAACCTTTAATGGTGTTGCTTTAAATGAAGGTACTTATTACTACGTGATCGATTTCGGCAACAGAACAAGAGTATTAAAAGGTTTTATTACCATTGTCAGAAACGACTAAATACCCCGGATGCATTAAAGAAGTAAAAAATGAAAACAACTTATAAAAAACTAGTACTGATAGCTGCAATCGCTATCAGTACGACAACGATAAAAGCACAGCTCAATCCGCTGTCGTCACAATACTACACAAACCAGTATTTAATTAATCCTGCTTTTGCCGGAGCAGATGCCGGATTGAAACTGAATGGTGCTTATCGCAAACTCTGGAGCAATGTTGAAGGTTCGCCTTTAACACAAACCTTAACGGCTGATTATGGTTTCAATAAGGTAGGTATCGGACTTTCTGTTTACAATGAAAGTGCCGGTCTGCAAAGACAAACAAGGGTAGTGAGCAGTTATGCTTATCACCTGAAGTTAAGCGAGAACAACCAGCGTCTACGTTTCGGCGTATCCCTGGGTTTTATGAGCCAGCGACTGGAAAATTCGGACATTTACGGAGATCCTAACGACCCTATGGTAGGCCAGTATAATAACCGCAAGACTTACCTGGATGGTGATTTCGGAGTTGCCTATACTTCAGATAAACTGAACATACAGGCTTCGGTACCGAATCTTAAAAGTGTATTGAAAAAGGATGTCATTAAGCTGGCAGACGTAGCTACATTTTATACCGCAGTAAGTTACAAGATCCAAATCAGCGAAGGTACTGAAGGCATCGACATGGAACCAAAAGTTGCCTACCGGGGTGTGAAAGGTTTTGACAACATCTGGGATGCAGGATCACAGTTCGGCATTGCCAACAAGCAGGTAATTTTATTGGCGATGTACCATAGCACAGAAAATGCCACCTTTGGCCTGGGAATGGATTTCAGAAAGAAATACCTGATTAGCGGAACTTATACTACGCAGACATCCGCCCTGAGTAATTATACGAATGGCAGTTTTGAATTGAACCTAAGGTTGAACCTGAGTAAATAAAGCTTAGCTACATAAAAAAGGGCGTGTCCAAAAATGATGGACACGCCCTTTTTATTTTGTTATCATCTGTTTCTTCTTAATCAATATATTCGAAGCCGGTATAAGGAACCAACGCTTCAGGTATCTTAATACCTTTATCAGTCTGATTATTCTCTAATATCGCGGCTACAATACGTGGCAAGGCTAAAGCGCTTCCGTTTAAAGTATGGGCAAGCTGTGTTTTACCAGTCGCACCTTTATATCTTAATTTAAGCCTGTTACTTTGATAAGTTTCAAAGTTAGATACAGAAGAAACTTCCAGCCAGCGTTGTTGCGCTGCACTCCAAACTTCCATATCGTAAGTCATAGCTGCTGTAAAGCCCATATCACCTGCACATAATCTTAATACCCGGTAATGTAAACCCAGCTTTTGCAACAATGTTTGCACATAAGCACTCATATCTTCCAATACCTTGTATGATTCTTCAGGGTGAACAATCTGTACAATTTCAACTTTATCAAATTGATGCAACCTGTTTAAGCCACGTACATGCGCACCATAGGATCCAGCCTCGCGACGGAAACATGGGGTATAGCCTGTGTTTTTAACAGGTAACTCCTCTTCTTTTAAAATCACGTCCCTATACAGGTTCGTTACCGGAACTTCAGCAGTTGGAATCAGATAAAGGTTATCTACCCCTACATGATACATCTGTCCTTCTTTATCAGGCAGCTGTCCTGTACCGAAACCTGAAGCTTCGTTTACCAGGTGCGGCACCTGCATTTCGCGGTAACCGGCAGCTGTTGAATGGTCTAAAAAGAAATTGATCAGGGCACGTTGTAAACGTGCTCCTTTGCCTTTATACACAGGAAAACCTGCACCGGCAATCTTTGTTCCCAATTCGAAATCGATGATATCATATTTGGAAGTCAACTCCCAATGCGGCAACGCTGTAGCCGTCATTTCTGCCGGATCGCCATGTGTATAAACAATTTCATTTTCCTCAGGTGTATGCCCTGCTTTTACCAAATGATGTGGCAGGTTAGGCAACTGCACAATCAGGTTATGCAATTTCTCTTCTGCTACGCCCAGTTCATCAGACAGGTTTTTAATCTGCTCTTTATTTGCCGTGGTCTCTGCTTTTAACACCTCAGCTTCATCCTTTTTACCGTTACGCATCAACTCCCCAATCTGTTTTGCGCTCGAATTAGCAATAGCAGAGAGATTATCCAACGAAGTTTGTGTTTGTCTTCTTTCTTCGTCAGTTTTAATAATTTCATCAACCAGTTCTGGTTGTTTAAAGTTTCTCAGGTTTAAGCCTGCTAAAACTTTATCTCTGTTTTCGCGGATATAGTTAACTTGCAGCATTATTTATTGTTTTAAACAAAGATAAGATTGATTTACGATTATTGATGAATAGTTTATTTTTTTAGCCGGATCAATACGTTTATTCCGGTTTAGATCTTAACCTTAATTCGTAAATTTGAACCTTTGTTATATCAATCGTACATCCAAAATCGTTAAATCGTAAATACAAATGGGTAAACTTTTTCTTGTTCCTACGCCAATTGGCAATCTGGAAGACATGACTTTCAGGGCCATCAGGATTTTAAAAGAAGCAGACATCATCCTCGCAGAAGATACACGGACCAGTGCCCCGCTGTTAAAACACTTTGGAATTGATAAAAAAGCCTACTCTCATCATCAGCACAACGAACATCAGGCCACTTCAGAAATCATCCGGTTTTTAACGGAAGGTAAAAACGTAGCCCTTATTTCTGATGCAGGAACCCCTGCGATATCTGACCCGGGCTTTTTCCTGGTAAGGGAAGTCCTAAAACATGATATCGCTGTAGAATGTTTACCGGGAGCGACAGCTTTTGTTCCTGCCCTGGTAAATTCTGGTCTTCCTTGTGATGCTTTTGTTTTCGAAGGTTTTTTACCCGTAAAAAAAGGCAGACAAACACGGTTAAAAAAACTGGCCGAGGAAGAACGCACCATGATATTTTATGAAAGCCCGCACCGTTTACTGAAAACCCTGGAAGAATTTGCGCAATACTTAGGTACAGAAAGACAGGCTTCGGTTAGCCGGGAGCTGACAAAACTTTATGAGGAGACCGTTAGAGGTACATTAACAGAAATTAAATCACATTTTGAAAACAATATATTAAAAGGGGAATTTGTAATTTGTGTTGCCGGAGCCGAAGAGGTGGTGAAAAAGAAAAACAAATATAAAGACCTCGACGAAGATTAGAACCGGTGCGAGATCCAGGCCTTTGCCAGGATGACGACCGATTTAACCAAAATAAATTCAAGGTCTGATTTTTGATAATCAGTAAAAGAAATATTGTAACGAACATCGTGTCGGATTGTATCTGGCAGCTAAAGACAAAAAAATTAAATAGATGAATTTAATAGATAGATTTTTAAGTGACGAACAAGACCCAAAAGCAGTTGAAAAAGTATTGGGCAAATTAAATGACATGCTGACTGCAAACGAGGAACTCATTTATATGGCGGTACAAAAAAAACCAGCTGTAAACTTGCTTCCTGATTGTATTGCGGTAAGTAATAAACGTATTTTTTATTGTGAGCCGGGAAATTTCGGCATCACGATGAATTTCAAAGATATCTCCTGGAAAAGTGTAAAAGAGGTTTCTTTTAAAGAGGAAATATTTGGCTCTAAATTTATCTGCGTGCCCTTGCATGGCGAAAATATCATCACGGAATATATACCTAAGGTACAGGCCCGTAAATTATATCAGGCTGCTTATGCGCAACTGGAGGAATTTAAAGAGCAACAAAGATTAACAGATCTGGAAGAAAGGCGTTCGTCCACTTCCCCTGTTACCGTAAATGCAGTAACACCTGAACCTATTGAAGAACCTGTAACAGTATTTTCACAACCTGTTGTAAGCCCTCCGGCAGCACCTGCTGAAGAGCCGGAAGACGAGACAACATTAAAGCTAAGGAAACTGAAAAGCTTGTATGACAAACACCTGATTACCCAGGAAGAATATGAAGCGAAAAAGGCTAACATTTTAGACAGCTTATAAGCAGCCCCTTAATGAACTTTAAAAACACTGCCCCACTGGCTCTGCTCAGCGCATTTTTATTATGGCTGGCCTGGCCTCCAATCCCTTACACCACTCCATTATTATTGGTTGCCCTTGTACCATTATTAATTGCACTGGAGAAGATTGTGCATAAAAATGAAGGCAAAACCGGCAAACAAGTATTTCTGACTGCCGGTCTTACTTTTTTACTTTGGAATACAGCCTCCATTTATTGGGTTTATAATGCCATCAGTGCCGTAAACAATCCAGTGGTTTCCGCATTTGTATCGCTTATTCCATTTGGTTTGGGAGCTTTGTTAATGACTTTTGCCTTCTGGTTGTATTATCGTCTGCAAAAGGTAACCACTCAAAAAATTGCTTATGCAGGGCTGCTGTCGTTTTATGTAGCTATGGAATACCTGCACCAGACCTGGGACCTCGCCTTTCCATGGATGTCGCTGGGAAATGGGCTTGCAGGCATGCACCAACTGGCACAGTGGTATGAGTATACCGGTGTTTATGGTGGATCCGTATGGATATTACTGAGTAACATCCTTGCATTTGAAGCCTACAAAAGATTCAGATCTGACGCGAAAGGTTATTTAAAAGTAAGACCTGCTTTAACCTGGGCATTATTGGTCGTTTTACCTATTTCATTGTCCTTAACCAAGTACAACCAATATGCTGAAAAGTCTGTTCCGGTAAATGTGGTTACCGTACAACCGAACATTGACCCATATAAGAAATTCGGCGGCCTTTCGGCAGCGGAGCAGTTAAATGTATTAACACATCTTTCCGACTCTGTTGCACAGCCAAACACAGAGTATTTTATATGGCCGGAAACGGCGATTCCTAATTCGGCAGATGAAGACAGGATCAGGGACAATTCGGATTTCAAAATTGCCCAGCATTTTTTAGAAAAGTATAAAAACGGTACGCTGATTACCGGGATTGAAAGCATTAAGTTTTACCAGGATCAACAAACGCTATCGGCCAGAAAACAAGATAATGGCACCTATGTGGATGTTTTTAATGGTGCAGTACAAGTCGAAAATTCGGCTAATGTACAATTCTACCATAAGTCTAAACTGGTACCTGGCGTAGAAAAAATGCCTTTTCCTACAGCACTGTCTGTTTTAAGCCCCCTGTTTGAAGGTTTTGGCGGCACCGTTGGCGGCTATGGCTGGCAAAAGGAACCCACTGTATTTTTCGCGTATAGTGGCATTGGCGCAGCGCCTGTTATCTGCTATGAATCATTATGGGGGGAATGGATCGGTACTGCCGTGAAAAACGGGGCTCAGTTCATCGCTATCATCACCAATGATGGATGGTGGGGCAACACCTCGGGTAAGGACCAACATCTCTTGTATGCGAAATTAAGGGCCATAGAAACACGTCGTTATGTAGTACGGTCGGCCAACACAGGCATTTCCTGTTTCATCAATCAAAAAGGAGATATCATTAAACAAGCGGGCTGGTGGACAAGAACTGCTTTAAAAGCTGATATTAACCTAAATGATGAACTGACTTTATACGTAAAAACAGGCGATATCATCGCTAAAATTTCATGTATAACAGCCCTACTCCTGGCATTGGTTATCCCTTACAGGAAATGGGTTAAAAAAGCGCCTTAAGCTAAGACAGATACTTACCTACAATTGGCATTCTGCGGCCCATACCAAATGCTTTAGATGATACGCGCAGGATTGGAGGTGTTTGGTATCGCTTAAATTCAGCGGTATTTACCATTTTAATGATCCGTCTAACCAGTGCTTCATCATATCCTTTGGCAATAATAGCCGCTGAGCTCTGCTTCAGTTCGATATAATGGAACAATATTTTATCCAGGATATCGTAATCAGGCAAAGAATCTGAATCCTTTTGACCTGGTCTGAGCTCTGCTGAAGGTGGTTTAATGATGGAGTTTTCAGGAATCACGATCCCGTCTTTATTGATGTAATTTGCCAGTTCATATACCTGGGTTTTGTAAACATCACCAATTACACCAATAGCACCACACATGTCGCCATACAATGTACCATACCCTACCGCACATTCACTTTTGTTAGATGTATTCAATAAAATGTAGCCGAACTTGTTGGACATGGCCATTACAATAACGCCACGGCAACGGGCCTGAATATTTTCTTCGGTAAGGTTAAATGGAAGACCATTGAACGTAGGGGCCATAACCTGGTCGAATGCATCGGCGACTTCTTTTATAGGGATGATTTCGTGGTTACAACCAATATTACTAACCAGGTCTAAAGCATCCTGGATGGAATGATCAGAAGAATACTTTGAAGGCATTAGTACAGCCATTACATTTTCAGGGCCTAAAGCACGGCAAGCCAGGGCACATACAATTGCGGAATCAATACCTCCGGATAGCCCCAGAACAGCTTTACTAAAGCCTGATTTATTGAAATAATCTTTTATGCCCAATACCAGTGCTTCGTAAATTTGTTCTGTATCAGGGACAGCCTGCTGCTGAATAGGCTCATGTCCTTTAATAATATTGTCTTCAAATTCGTAGATGCGCAACTCTTCTTTAAAGTAAGGCATCTCATCGATCAGGTTTCCTTTGGCATCAAAAGCCATAGATCCACCGTCGAAAATAATTTCGGTTTGCGCCCCTACCTGGTTAACATACAACAGGGGCAGGTTATATCGCTTCGCATTATTAGAAAGTACAACCACACGCTCTTCATCATGTGTATAAGAGAACGGTGACGCGGCAATATTGATCATTAGCTTCGGCTTTTGCCTGGTCAGCTCGTCCATTGGCGAGGAGATATAAAGCGGGTTGTTATTGATGTTCCAAAGATCTTCACAAATGGTTACAGCAATCTTGATCCCTTTAAAATCTACACATTCAAAATTCTTTGCCGGTTCGAAATAACGGTATTCATCAAACACATCATAATTAGGCAACAGGGCTTTTTTCACGACCCGTTTAAAACTGCCATCTTCGATAAAATAGGCTGCATTATACAGATCTTTGCCTGCAAGCACGTCATTTTTAACAGGTAGACCTACAATACAGGCGATACCATGACAATGTACTGCAATTTTATGGGCTGCATCTTCACAAAGCTCAATAAACTCGTCAAACTCCAGAAAATCGCGTGGTGGATAACCACAGATAGCCAACTCGGCAAATACTACAAGATCGGCACCTTTGGCTTTGGCCAATTCAATGTTTTCAATGATCTTATTTGTATTGTATTCGAAATTACCGATGTGATAATTGAGTTGTGCTAACGCTATTTTCATAGTTTGTTTAAATTTAAGCTACAAATGTCTGTTTTTTAGAACTGCTAAAAAATTCAGGATGACGAATCTATTAAAAGAAAACGCCAAAATTGAGGCCAAGATAGTGATTTCTTACCTTACGGCTTTTATCGTCTGTAATATCTGTAAAACCATTGTTTAAAGTTAATCCCATGGTGATACTGGTATGCCTGGCAACATCAAATTCACCACCGGCACCCAATATCAGGCCGGCCCTGTAAAAGTTGGTCTGCTTTGAAATGCCCTGGTTATCAACATTAGTTTTACCATCAGCTTTTGCAGACTGCCTGGCACCTATATTAAAACCGTTAGACAATCCGAATTGCCCATACCATTTTACTTCTCCCATCTTATCCGTTTTCAGTTTCAAGGTCAGCGGTACTTCAATATACTGTAATTTATACCTTAAATCATAGGCCGTCTGTCCTGCTGATCCATCATAATAAGGAGGCACATTTATCTCTGTACTTTTACCATTAATCGTTGTAATTGTTAACCCGGTAGCAAAGGCATAGTTTTCAGCAAAATTAAAATCAGCCATTAAACCATACGAAAAGCCCAAAGCAATACTATTGGTTTTACCGGTCTCCGGCTTAACCCAGCCTATGGTTGGATGTGCGGTAAAGCCCAGTCGGAAGTCGTAAGATGGCAGTGAATATTGTGCAAAAAGCTGGCCTGTTAGAAGTAGGAGTGTTAAGCTTAGGAGTAATCTTTTCATTGGGTATTTTCTATTTTGGTGCAAAAGCTTGTATAAACTTCGTTTATATTTGCTTATCATGAACTACTATAACGTAAAATTCAGCCAAAGCTATCTATTTTTTCTATTTATATTAACTTTTCTTTCCTGCAAACAGGATACAAAGCCTGATGTAGACCATATCAAACTGGATATAAAAATTGAACGTTTTGACCAGGATCTTTACGCAGGTAAATCAAAGGATTTAAAGCAAACAGATCAGCTGTTGCAGAAAAAGTATGGCATGTTCTATGATGATTTTATGCATCAGATGGTGGGTAATTATGAGTACAGCAATGCACAAATACTAACGACCCTATTTAACGACCAGGCTTATGAGGATTTAACGAGAGAAAAAGACAGTGTTTTTACTGACCTCAGGCCGATTGAAAAAGAGCTGACACAAACTTTCAAGTACATCAAATACTACTACCCTAAAGCACAGGTACCTCGCTTTATTACTTTTATTTCGGGCTTTGCGGTACAAACTCCAATTGGCAACGATTATATAGGCATAGGTCTGGATATGTTTCTGGGTAAAAACAGTCAGTTTTACCCAGCTATAGTAGAAAGTGTACCAGTTTATCTATCCAGACGCTTTACGCCAGAGTATATTGTACCAAGAGTAACGGAAACTTATGCAAGGGAAGAACTGTTTACAGAGCGTGATGCCGACAGAACCTTGCTGGCGAAAATGATACACAATGGTAAGATTCTATATTTTATGGATCAGGTTTTAGCTGACAATGTACCTGATTCCGTTAAAATCGGTTATACAGGCAAACAATTGGAGTGGTGTAAAACATTTGAAAAAGAAATATGGGGTTATTACCTGGAAAACGATTTGTTATTTGAAACGGACTATCAAAAAATACAGGTACTTTTAGGTGAAGGTCCTTTTACCCCAGGTTTGGGTGAAAAAAATGAGTCGGCCCCGAAGTTAGGCGTATGGACTGGCTGGCAAATTGTTAGAAGATATATGCAGGAAAATCCGTCAGTTACTTTACCGCAGTTAATGACAGAAAAAGACCCGCAAAAAATATTACAGGTTTCAAAGTACAAACCCAAGTAGTTTAACTTTAAGCATTCACATGGCAAAAGTTGGTATCGTTTTATCGGGAGGAGGCATCCGCGGCATTGCACACTTAGGCGTTTTAAAGGCTTTTATAAATGCAGGCATACAATTTAGTCACATTAGTGGGACCAGTGCCGGATCAATAGCCGGTGCATTTTATGCAGCAGGCATAGACCCTGAAGAAAGCTTAAATATCTTTATAAAAACCAAACTTCTCCGCTTTATACGACCCGCGATAGGAAATTCAGGACTGATCAATATTGAACATACTGCTGATTTATTGAAGTCTTATTTCCCTGATGATAAAATGGAGAATTTAAAAATCCCGCTTACCATTGCTGCGACCAATTTTAGCGATGGTAAACTCGTTTACTTTAAAAAGGGATCAATTATCAAGGCTATACAGGCCTCATGCTGTATTCCTGGCATTTTCAACCCCATTGTGATTGATGGGAAAATGTATGTTGATGGTGGCGTTTTGAACAATTTTCCTGTAGAACCATTGGTGGAAGACTGCGATTTCATTGTTGGATCGTCCTGTAACCACTTAAGTTCAGTTGATAAAGTCAACACTTTCAGATCATTGGTAACCAGGGCCACCATTATGGCGATTAATAAAGACATGGAACAAAAGGCCGCTATCTGCAACATTCTGATAGAGCCCAAAGGCATGGGCAATATCAATGCTTTTGACATGGCCAAGGCCGAAACCATTTATTGGCTGGCTTATGAAGAGGCTCTGAAAACTATAAGAAAGAGTACAATTTTAAGCGAACTGAGCCTTTAAAGCAACCAGTTCATCACCAGTTAATACAGGTATCGCTTCACAAATATTAAGCTGTAAACAAAATTTCACATCTTCTTCAATGTTTAGCTCGGCCAAACGATGGCTATGAGAAGATTTATGAAGGTAAGCGCGAAGGTCGTCTTTTGCCAGTAGGTAAAGGTCTTCTGCCGCTACACACGAGTCGTCAAAATGTGTGAAGTCTTTGCGCAATTCGTTCACAACTGCACCTGCAAATAATGTATCTTCAAGGTTAAACTTATCTTTCCAGCCGGCACATAGCAACAGCACATCCTTTTCCTGAACTTTAAGCCATTGGCACAGGGCATTTAAATTAAGGAAAGAACCGATAACTACCTGATGCGCCTGCTCGCGGGCCATGTGTAATGCTTTAGTGCCGTTAGTGGTGGTCAACACGATGGTTTTTCCTTTGACCTTTTCAGCACTATAGGAAAATGGAGAATTGCCGAAGTCATAGCCTTCCACAACTTCTCCATTTCGCTCTGCTGCCAGTAAAAATCCCTGATCAGCGTAATTTAAACAGTCTTCTACCTGCGAAACCGGGATAATTGCATTTGCTCCGTTATCAATGCCATACACCATAGATGATGTTGCTCTTAAAATATCAATCACCACAACAACGCTGTTACTGGTATTGTACAAGTTTAATAATGCGGGCGTTAAACAAACTTCTATGCTTTTTTGGTGAGGCATCTGCAGATATTAGATGGGTTTAAAATACGGTTATTTATAAAATGGGAATTTAACTACTTTAGCTTTAATTTTATTGTTCCGGATATTAATAAAGATCTCTGTACCTTCTTTGGCCATTCCTTTATCGATGTATCCCATTCCAATTGCTTTTTGCAGGGATGGCGACTGTGTACCTGAAGTCACTTTACCGATCACTTCACCTTCTGCATTTACAATTTCATAATCATGACGAGGAATACCTCTGTCAATCATTTCAAAACCAATTAACTTGCGTGCTACACCGGCTTCTTTTTCAGCTAGTAAAGCTTCAGAATTGGTGAATGCTTTAGAGAATTTGGTTACCCATCCTAATCCGGCTGCAATTGGAGAAGTGGTATCATCGATGTCGTTTCCATACAAACAGAAACCCATTTCCAAACGCAGGGTATCTCTGGCACCTAAACCAATTGGTTTAATGTTAAATGGCTTACCTGCTTCAAAAATAGCATCCCAAATTGCATCAGCATGCTCATTATCGAAATAAACCTCAAAACCTCCGGCACCAGTATAACCTGTTGCAGAAATTACAACGTTATCAATTCCAGCAAACTGTCCTTTTACGAAGTTGTAATACTCCATTGAAGCCAGGTCAACATCCGTTAAGCTTTGCAAAGCTTCAGCAGCTTTTGGTCCCTGAACTGCCAATAAAGAAGTCCTATCAGAAATATTGATCATTTCAACATTTTTAGTGTTGAACTTTTGAATCCAGTTCCAGTCTTTTTCTATGTTTGAGGCATTTACAACCAACATGTAGGTTAATTCATCAATGCGATATACCAGTAAATCATCTACAATACCACCATTTTCATTTGGCAGGTACGAATATTGAACTTTACCATCGTATAACTTTGAGGCATCGTTACTGGTTACGCGTTGAATTAAATCTAAAGCATTTTCGCCTTTTATGATGAATTCACCCATGTGGCTTACATCAAAAACACCCACACCATTTCTTACGGTTGCGTGCTCTGCGTTTATACCCTCATATTGTACAGGCATGTTGTATCCTGCAAAAGGCACCATCTTGGCGCCCAATGAAATGTGTTTATCGGTTAGTGCGGTATTCTTCATACAGTTTTGTTATAAATAAAAGCGTGGCAAAGGTATATAAATTTAGGCACTAATTAATTTTTGGTAGACATTCAACATCCTTTGGGAAATGGTATTGATATCGTGATCTCTTTCTACGGTTTTACGGGCATTATCTCCTATTTCACGCCACTTTTTTGGGTTGGTGATACATTGCAATATAGACCTGTAAAATTCATCTGCAGTATTGGCGATGAGGATGTCTTTACCGTGTTCACACCTGATCCCTTCGGCTGCCATACTTGTTGCAATAATACACTTGCGCATGGCCATCCCTTCTATAATTTTAACACGCATACCACTTGCAGAAAGCAATGGGACAATCATAATAGATTTAGAGTTTATAAACTCAACGGCATCAAATATTTCCCCTTCAACCACAAGGTTTTCAGAATCATACTCAAAGAACTCGCGTTGCATGTGTTTGCCGGCAATATAGAAACGAAGCTCACTGTTCAATTTTTCAATATCGGGCCATATTTCATCCAGAAACCATTCCAAACCTTCTTTATTAGGTCGCCAGTCCATAGCACCCAGATGAAATAATGTAGGGAACCCTGCCGGGGGCTGATTGATTACATACTTTTCGAAGTCGATCGCTACGGGAAAAACATCCAATGCGGTTTCGCAACCAAACTTTACAATGTGTTGTCTGTCGGGCTCACTAATAGCAAAGACCTGATGAAAGCGATTGATCTGCTCAGTTTCATAATATTTCAGGCGTCGTGCCAGAAACTGCAGATACTTTCTTCTGGGGGTAAACTGCTCGCGCATGGCGATACGCTCCCAAACATCAAATTCAATGTTATGCGCCCTATAGATCACTTTAGCAGAGCTGTTCGCTTTTACCACATCCAGGTAAGGAACTACAAACAACCCCTCAAACTGAATCACATCAAATTCATTTTCTTTCAAAACCTCTTCCAGCATTCTTGCAGCATCCTCGTCAAAAAAACGGGATACATTATACGATTGATCAGAAAAGATATTAAGGAAAGCGCCCCATACATTTACCTCGGTATCGAGGCTAAAAGAGTGAAATTGTATTTGTTCAAAAATGGGATCATAAATATCATCTACGTCCACCCGGTGCTTATTGGTGTTGATACTAAATAAGGTAATTTCTACCCCGAGTTTTAACAGCCCTTTAATGGTATTGTAAACCACTATAGGATATCCACTATTGGGTGGAAAAGGGACTCTATTTGTTAATATCAGCGTTTTCAATATGTGAAAATACGAATTATCCCTCTATTTCTGAAAACAGCTTTAGCTGAGGAGCGCTGACTGTAAAAGTTTTACGGTGGTATGGCGATAATCCATGGTCCAATGCGGCAGATCTGTGTGCTATAGTTGGATATCCCTTATTTTGATGCCATTGGTAATGCGGATATTCAGCAGCAATACGCTCCATAAACTCATCTCTATGGGTTTTAGCAAGGATCGACGCAGCTGCGATATTTAAATACTTACCATCCCCTTTTACAATACAGGCATGGGGAATATCAGGGTATTTTTTAAAACGATTTCCGTCGATACTTAAATACTGAGGTTGCACCTTCAGTTTTTCTATGGCCCTATGCATGGCCAGAAAAGAGGCATTGAGGATATTGATCTTATCAATTTCGATGTTATCTACTTCGGCAACGGCCCAGGCAATAGCCTCCTGTTCTATAATCAGCCTTAACTTTTCACGTTGCTGATGATTGAGTTTCTTGGAATCGTTGAGTTCTCCGGCGACAAAATCAGGTGGTAAAATTACTGCGGCGGCGAATACAGGCCCAGCCAGGCAGCCCCTGCCCGCTTCATCACATCCTGCTTCTATAAATTCTTGCTGATAACAGTTTAATAGCATACTGTTCAAAGTTAGTAAATCCGACAGCTAAACTACACAGATATATGCTGAGATTTTACATCAAATGCATCGCGAAGTCCGATAGCCAATAAGTTAAAAGCATAAACGGTTGACATAATGGCTAATCCTGGCAATAGCGCCAGATAAGCTGCATCCATAATGATATAAGCATAGTGTTCTTTAATCATTGTGCCCCAGCTAGGCATAGGCGGTTGCGCCCCGAAGCCAAGAAAACTAAGCCCGGTTTCCAGTAATATAGCTGCGGCAAAATTTGCAGATGCCACCACAAGTATAGGCCCGGCTATATTTGGCAAAATATGTTTGCCGATTATTCTTGATGTAGAAAAGCCCAATGCTTTGGATGCCTCTACAAATTCAACTTCTTTCAGGGCCATCACTTGTCCGCGCACCAACCTTGCCACATCTACCCAGGTGGACAAGCCTACGGCAATAAATATCTGCCAGAAACCCTTTCCTAAGGCAAATGAAATGGCAATAACCAATAACAACGAAGGTAGCGACCAGATAACATTCATAAACCAACTGATAGCAGCATCTGTTTTTCCGCCATAATAGCCTGCAAGTGCTCCTAAAGTAACACCGATAAACAAAGAGATCAATACCGCCATTAAACCTACGGATAAAGAGACCCTGATGCCCAGAATTAATCTACTCAGCATATCGCGCCCATAAGTATCAGTACCCAGCCAAAAGGTTTGCTGATATTGCTGATCGGGTCCCAAAAAGGGATAAACGCTTTCTTCAGCCTGCTCATCATCGCCAATGTATTCCCTTGCGTACACTTTACCGTTTTCTTCCCTGTAAGAAGTAATGGGAATACTTTTAAAATCTGCCTCCTGTCCATACAGCATACATTCCAGGAAATTTACCTTTCCAACGTCTTTTTTAGTAATGATTAAAAAGTGAAATGTTCTACCCGGCTTTTTGTTGCTCAGCTGCAAGTGCATGCTATTCGCCATTGGGGTTTTATCAGGTGTAATGAGATAACCTAAAATCCCCATCACGGCTAATAATAGAATAAATAACAATCCTCCGAAAGCCATTCTGTTTTTCTTAAAACGCTTCCATATTTTTCCTGAAGGAGTGTTGATGAAATCCATTACCTTACCATTCGGCCTTTCCAGTTATATTTCCCTGTATTTCCTGCAATTCCAATATATACAATGTACAAGATGTGCAGAACATTTAACACCGGCAGCAAAGTCAGTAGTTTCTTTCTCTTTGCAAAGGTGGTTACGTCGTATAAAAATAAGAATTCGACAAGCATTTTCGCTATCAACTGAAAAATGGCCAGTTTAAAATAAAAACCAGCAAACAGCCCAATGCCTAAATTTACCAGGATGCTCAGGTTGAACAACCAGATACAAACGCCCAATACAATGATAGATTTGTTTTTATATCGGGTACTTTTTGATGCCCAGCGTTTACGCTGTTGAATAAACTCCTTCAATGTCGCTTTTGGATGGGTATACACTATGGCATCTTCATTTTTCAAAAATCCGATATTACCATCGTACCTGGCCGCCATTTTATGTAATAGTAATTCATCATCACCTGAAGCCAAATCATCAATACCTTTAAAACCGCCGACCTCATAAAATGCTGCCCGCTCGTAAGCCAGGTTGGCACCGTTACATGTGGAAGGCTTTTTATTTCCAATTGTTGATGCGCCCAAACCGATTAAATATAAAAACTCAAGCGTTTGTGCCCGTTCAAAAAAAGTCTTTTCTTCGTAGTAAGATACGGGCGATGAAATCATTTTATTTTGATGCGTTTCATAAAAGCTAACAATGGTGCTTAACCAATCGGGTCCCATTCTGCAATCCGCATCGGTAGTAACGATTAACGTTCCACTAGCCTGGGCGATGGCAGTTTGTATTGCCTTCTTCTTATAAGAATTTAAAGGTTGATCTTCATTTAAACGGATCAACTTCACGCCAGACTCCGCATAAGCACTGATGATTCCCGCAGTGTTGTCGGTAGAGTGGTCATCAATAAATATAATTTCTGTAAGCGTTTTATCGTATCGCTGTGCGATCAGGGCTTCAATCGTCTTCGAAATACTTTCTGCTTCGTTTCGGGCAGCAACAAGTACCGATACTTTTGTGTTTAACGGTTCGCCTTTCGGTTTAAAGTACACGAGTTTATGCCAGCCTTTTATAAAAGCAATTACGACAACCACATACAGGACCGTTAAAAATGAGGAGAGATAACTAATTACGCTGAGTACTTCCAAAAAAATTAAGTTTAAACACAAAATAAGATCCCAATATAGCAGGAATTATAATATTTATAAGCCATATACTCGCTGTACATGCAATAACGGCTACATCCTGCTTCGTTACAAAACTAAAAAAATAAGAAGCAGTAACACTTCTTACACCAATATCAAAAAGATCAAGCGACGGCAAAGTTGATTGTACAAAGAACAATATACTCACCATCATTAAAATATCCATATAATTAATCTGAGGGATTAACCAGAAAAACAAGATAAAATACTGAGAGCTGAAAACAATATAACGAGCAAGACAAAACAGCAGGATATTTAGAAGTTCTTTCTTACTATACCGACCTAAAATGCTATAGAACTTTTTGTATTTACGGGTAAAGCGCATGGAGAGTAAAATGCCATTAAGCCACCTGATGTTAAAATAAAATATAATAAAAAATGTACAGAACATGAGGGTCAACGCCACCAGCGAATAAAACAACCTATAGTCAAGCGGTACAAACCTGTAAAGAAAAATACAAACCGCTATGGCACCAAAAACATTGGTTAGTACCATCTGCCCAATATTACCAACAGCCATGGCCACTACCCCTATAATCCGCCGTTTAGGTGAAAGGAAAAACACGCGCCCTCCATATTCCCCAATTCGATTGGGTGTAAACACTGCCCAGGTTAATCCACAAAAGACAGATTCTATCGCTCTCCAGATACTGATCTGTTCAACACGGGCAATTAACCTTTTCCATTTTAGTGCTTCAATACCCCAGTTTACCAGCATCAAAAAACACACGAAGCCAAGTACAAGGATAATTTCCTGCTGAGGGATCTCTTTTAAAAGATGATTAAACTCCTTTAAATTCTCATTAGACGCTAATTTCTTATATACAAAACCGAATGCAAAAATTACAATTGCTGCTTTAAGAATGTATGATAGTACTTTTTTATAATTGGATGTCAACTTTTTTACTTTTACTCTGTGCAAATATGCTTAATATTGTTTTATGTTGGCTGAAAAAAAGGAAAGGGTGATTATGGGTATAGATCCGGGAACCTCGATAATGGGTTACGGAGTTATACTGGAAAAGGGAAGCAAGATAGAGTTGATCACTATGGGCATTGTTAGAATGGACCATCTGGATGATCATTTTTTAAAGCTACAACGCATTTTCGAAAAGACAGTTAAACTCATTGACGAGTACAAACCTGATACCATGGCATTGGAAGCCCCTTTTTATGGGAAGAATATCCAGGTGATGCTGAAGCTGGGACGTGCCCAGGGTATTGCAATGGCTGCCGCCTTATCCAGAAATATCCCCATCAATGAGTATGCACCGCGCAAGATCAAACAATCTATTACAGGCAATGGAAGTGCTGGAAAAGAACAGGTGGCAGCCATGTTACAAAGACTACTAAATTTTAAGGAAACACCTGAATTTTTAGATGCTACCGATGGATTAGCCGTGGCTGTATGTCATTCCTTTCAAAAGATATCAACTGCAGGCAAGGGTAAAACCTACTCCGGATGGGAATCTTTTGTTAGCGACAACAAAAAACGGATAAAATAATCCGAAGTCTTCTTTTAAGTCAGTAGATTTTTCTTTTGTTGTTTTTTGTAATAACGATAACCAAAGTACCCTGCGACAATTAGTACAAGTATAGACCACATATTGAAAAGTAGCAGGACCAATTCCTTGAATATAAACCAGCCATTTTGCAGGTTTAAAACCAGGCGCTGAAAGAAAGGAGGTTTGTAATCAGATAAGCTATCATTACCAACGATTAACTGTTTAACCGTATTATCCTGATAGAAATTAAGACTTACATCACTATATTCTACCCGGCTGTCGATAGACATATTCTGCATTTTACGATCTACATACTCATCTTTCAGGGTAAGTTGCTGGTCTACGCTTTTTGACGCTGAAGCTGCCTTTTGCTTACTTTGCTGTTCTTTTATAGTAGCAACTACTTCAGCCCTGTTAATGCTCTTTAATTCGTTTGTGAGGTAACTCAGGCTCTGGTCATCAAACTTCATCGACTGGTTGTCTACAAACACTGCCATTCTTGCTACCTTATTGGTAAAGTCGTCCAACTTCTCGGAAGGAACTTTAGCAATAATTACACCTTCCGTACGGTAGGACGTAAGTTCGAGCAGAGAGTCTGCAGTATACTTTACTTTTTCAGTATTCTGAATATTGCTGCTGATGGTAAATTCAGCAATTGTACCACCCTCTGCTTTTAGTATTGCGGAAAGTTTCTCTTTGGTACTTTGCACATCTTTAACCCTGAATTTCATGTCGGCGGTCTTGATGATTTTCGCTTCCATTACGGTATCTCCGTTTTCAATTTTGTCCAGGATCTCTGCGGATGACTCACCCATTTTCTCCGATTGATTGCAGCCGAAAGCCGTTATCGCGAATACGCAATAAATTAAGTATTTTTTCATAAGTATGTGGTTTGTTTTTAACAGCGATGAAGCTTGCTCAGCTTATCCAGAATGTTTTGCGAATTGCATCATACAGGTTCCATCAGGTTAAATATTTGATTGTTTTACAATTAATACCAGATGTATCAATAGGTAACCTTACAAAAGGCTGGATAACATAATTATTACAAAAAAAATGTCCCAACCGGCTAAAACCAATTGGGACATTTCCTTTAAAAACGACTTTTTATTAAGCGTCTAATATTTTGAATACGCCTTTACAAGCGACAATTGAACCTACGAATAAAATTACCCATGAAACAATAGACAAAGTAGTTGAATCACCAGCAAAACGTAAATAAACGCCAACCATACTGATTAGTACCCCTACGACCATCAATATATAAATTGAAGTCTCGTTAGCTCTTTTCATGCTCTCTGTATTGTGTTTTGGTGTCTGTTCCATGCGATTTCTATTTATGCGACAAAATTAAGATTAATTACCTAAAAACCAACAGTCACGTCAATTATTTAAAGTATTGCCAATGACAGATTGTTTGGAACAGCGGGGGCTATTTAATTTATCCATCCATTCTTCACGGAAATTTCAAGATAAAAGTCAACAACAGATGAATCTGGTCTGTATGTTATTTTTTTAACCGGTTTAACACCTGTCAATTTCTGCATAGCTCCCATTTTTATTTGATATATTGACATCCCTTTATAACGTACATCATGAACGATTCTAGGATCTAAAGCATCAGACAATAAACACTTTACCATATGAACTTGATGATGGTCAGAAACATAGTCAATTGCTGTTAAAAGTTGTCTTTTATCTTTGCTATTGAACATTTCTACCAATTTTTTTTCCTCGATCACTCTAGTACAAGAGACTAGAATAAAAAATCCTATAAATATTATATTGTACTTCATTTCCCTTCGATTCTAAACCTTGTTATCTTTGAAACAACATCACTATTTTGAGATGAACCTAAAACACTCGATAACCTAGAAGGACTAAACCCACTTACTTAGCTCCCTTACTTCCAAATAATTCCGAAACATCATAAATTTGGTTATTATTATCGTCAGATGGACAATATCCGTAAACCTTACCACCAATTTTAATTGCTGTATGTCCGACATCTAATCCAGCTTCCTTATCCAAAACAAAAATTTCCATTTTCCTATCCTTAGGAGCTGTACATGGAATAGCTGCAACTCCTAAAAATCGAATTATCGTTATGCATGCGCTAACCAAAGTTTCTCAACTATAAGTACAATACCAAACCACGCAAACAGAAAAAGGCCCCTACCAATTTTTGGTAAGGGCCTTTTTACGATATTTTGGGCTGATTAACCGTTCAATGCTGCAGCACCACTTACAATCTCTGTAAGCTCTGTGGTAATTGCAGCCTGACGTGCCTGGTTGTAAGAAAGCTTTAACGCTTTTAACAAATCACCAGCATTTTCAGTTGCTTTATCCATTGAAGTCATACGTGCACCGTGTTCAGATGCATGAGAGTCCAACACTGCTTTATACAATTGAATTTTAACCGATTTAGGAATCAACTGTTCAACGATCTCTTTCTGAGCAGGCTCAAGAATATAATCTATTTTTGACGCTTTTGTAGTTACTGCTTCCGGCTCAGCTTTTGGCAAAGGCAACAATTGTTCAGTAGTTAAAATCTGAACTGCTGCATTTTTAAACCTGTTGTAAACCAATTCTACTTTATCAAACTCACCTTTTACAAAACCGGCCATGATGGCGTCAGTAATTTTAGTTACATTTTCAAAAGTTAGTGCAGCATACACCTCGTTGTTGTTACCAATAACGTTGTAACCGCGTTTCTCATAAAAATCCTGAGACTTCTTACCAATGGCTACGATACTTACATTACCTTTTTTGTATTGCTCGCTGTATTTCTCGGCAATTAAGTTGTTGGTAGTTTTAATTACGTTCATATTGAACGCACCCGCTAAACCACGGTTAGATGAAACTACTACAATTAACACCTTGTTAGGCTCACGTTCTTGTATAAAAGGTGATGCTGATCCTTCTAAGCTTCCTGAAAGATTTCCAAGGATCTCTTTCAACTTAGTAGCATAGGGACGTAATTGTACAATAGCATTGGTAGCACGTTTCAATTTAGCAGCCGAAACCATTTTCATGGCTTTGGTGATCTGCTGTGTAGATTGCACTGATGCTATACGAATTCTTACTTCTTTTAAATTAGCCATTCTTTTTTAATGTTCAGTATGGGGTAATTAGTATTTACTTGAAAGCTCTTTTGCTACAGTTTCCAATACACCTGTAATGGTATCATCAAACTTACCAGCTTTTAAAGCTTTTAAAGTATCTGCATGACGCAATTCCAGTTGTTGTAAATATTCTGCTTCAAATTCCTTCACTTTGTTTACAGGAACAGAACGCATTAAGTTTTTAGTACCGATGTAGATAATCGCAACTTGTTTCTCAACAGTCATAGGAGAGAACTGACCTTGTTTAAGGATCTCCACGTTACGGGCACCTTTATCCAATACAGATTTAGTCGCTGCATCAAGGTCAGACCCGAATTTAGAGAATGCCTCTAACTCACGGTATTGTGCCTGATCTAATTTCAAAGTACCAGCAACTTTCTTCATTGATTTGATCTGTGCGTTACCACCTACACGAGATACCGAAATACCCACGTTGATAGCCGGACGAATACCAGAGTTAAACAAGTTAGATTCTAAGAAGATCTGTCCGTCAGTAATTGAAATTACGTTCGTAGGGATATAAGCAGAAACGTCACCAGCCTGAGTTTCGATAATCGGAAGCGCAGTTAATGAACCACCACCTTTAACGATACTTCTGATAGACTCAGGAAGATCGTTCATATCACGGGCAATCTCGTCGTTTGAGTTGATCTTTGCAGCACGCTCTAATAAACGACTGTGTAAGTAAAACACGTCACCTGGATAAGCCTCACGACCCGGTGGACGACGAAGTAACAAAGAAACCTCACGGTAAGCTACAGCTTGTTTAGACAAATCATCGTAAACGATCAAAGCTGGTCTTCCAGTATCACGGAAGAACTCACCGATAGCTGCGCCAGAGAAAGGAGCATAAAATTGTAGTGGAGCTGGCTCAGCAGCAGAAGCTGCAACAACTACAGTATAAGGCATTGCACCGTTTTCTTCTAAAGTACGTACAATGTTTGCTACTGTACTTGCTTTTTGTCCGCAAGCTACATATATACAGAATACAGGGTTACCTGCTTCGTAAAATTCTTTTTGGTTGATGATGGTATCGATACATACAGCTGTTTTACCAATCTGACGGTCACCAATAACCAACTCACGCTGACCACGACCGATTGGAATCATTCCGTCAATCGCTTTGATACCTGTTTGTAAAGGCTCAGTAACCGGCTGACGATAGATTACACCAGGAGCTTTACGCTCAATCGGCATTTCATAAGTTTCACCAATGATTGGTCCTTTACCATCAATTGGTTCACCCATTGTGTTTACAACGCGACCTAACATACCTTCACCAACTTTGATAGAGGCGATTTTCTTAGTACGTTTAATAGTATCACCTTCTTTGATTTTGTCAGACGGGCCTAATAGTACCACACCAACATTATCTTCTTCAAGGTTTAAAACAATTCCTTGCAAGCCTGTTTCGAATTCAACTAACTCGCCCGATTGAACTTTAGTTAAACCATAAACACGGGCAATACCATCGCCCACTTGCAATACGGTACCAACTTCTTCAAGTTCTGCTTCTGATTTGAAGCCCGCCAATTGCTGCCTGATAATTGCCGATACTTCGTCTGGTCTTACCTCTACCATAATTTTATATTATTTCTTTTGTAAATTCAGTATTTGTTATCTGTTATATTTTGCCCTTGTTAAACAATACCCTGGGCAAATTCTTTTTTAAGTTTACTTAAACTGCTGGCAATACTTGCATCAAACTGCCTGTCGCCAACTTTCAAAATAAAGCCTCCAATTAATTTGTCGTTCACTTTTTCTTTGATCACAACCTGATTGGCACCACTTTCTTTTTTTACAATGGCAATAATCTCTGCTCTACTCTCTGCAGTAAGTTCAGTTGCAGTAGTTACATCAGCAGTTACAATACCTTTAAGGACATTGTATTGACTAATAAAAGCTTTTGTTATATCAAATATAATTGCAGAGCGGCCTTTATTTACCAAAAGTTTAAAGAAAGCCCTGGTAACTTCGTTCACTTTACTTCCGAAAACATTTTCCAGAATTCCTGCTTTTTTATCCAAAGGAACAATAGGGTTCTTAAGGATGGCTTCCAATTCAGAGTTCTGATTAATCACTTGCTCTAAAAGGACCATATCATTTTTAATTTCTTCCAGGGCATTGCGCTCTGTTGAAAGATCAATTAATGATTTGGCGTATCTCGATGCTGCTTTATTTTCTGACATTTTTTACGGTATATCTAGTTAACTAAACTAAAGATTAGTTTAATTCAACATCTTTTAAAAGGTTAGCCACTAAATCTTCTTGTTTAGCTTTATCCTGAAGCTGGTTACGCAATACACGCTCAGCAATATCAAGAGACAAAGTTGAAACCTGAGATTTCAATTCAGCCAATGCTGCTTTCTTTTGGTTCTCGATCTCAATCTTAGCTTTTTCAATTAGTTTAGCACCTTCATTATGAGCTTGCGTTTTAGCTTCATTAACGATATTATCTTTTAAAGTTTTAGCTTCTTTCAAAATCAAATCACGTTCAGCACGCGCTTCTTTCATCAACTCCTCGTTTTGAGCAGTTAAACGTGCCATTTCTTGTTTCGCTAATTCTGCTTTGTTTAATGCCTCATCAATATTTTGCTCACGTTCTTTAATTGCGGCCAATACTGGTTTCCAAGCGAATTTGCTCAATAAAAACATTAGCAATAAAAACGCTATCGATTGAAAGATAACTAAGCCAAATTCAGGTATTAATAATTCCATTTAAGTATATATTATATATTTTTATTCTTCTTTAACAAAAAAATGTACCGGATATTAAATCCGGTACAAATTCATTTTTAGCCATTACCCATTAGGGCAACAACCACTGCGAAAAGCGCAACAGCTTCAACGAAGGCAGCAGCGATTAACATTGCAGTTTGGATTTTAGATGCAGCCTCTGGTTGACGAGCAATACCGTCCATAGCTGAACCACCAATGCGTCCGATACCTAGACCAGCGCCAATCGCAGCTAATCCTGCACCAATTGCAGCAATACTTCCTGTAATCATGATTTTATATATTTATTGTTGTTAAAAAATAATTCTAATTAATGGTGTTCTTCAATTGCCATCCCGATAAACAGGGCCGACAAAATTGTAAATATAAACGCCTGGATAAATGCAACCAGTAGTTCGATCGCGCCGATGAAAACTGCAAAAGCAATAGAAACAGGAGCTATATAAATACTATCAAATACAAACACAAGACCGATTAATGACAACACCAAAATGTGTCCCGCAGTAATGTTAGCAAACAAACGAATCATTAAGGCGATAGGCTTGGTAAAAATACCGAATACTTCAACCGGCACCATAACGATATACATCCACCATGGTACGTCAGGCATAAAGATGTGCTTCCAGTAATATTTATTACCATTAGCAACAGTAATCACGAATGTTGCCAATGCAAGGATCATGGTTACAGCAATATTACCTGTTAAGTTTGCACCTCCTGGTAAGAATGGAACCAAACCTAAAGTATTGTTAAACCAGATAAAGAAAAACACTGTCAACAAATAAGGCATAAAACGCTCATATTTATGACCAAGATTTGGCTTCGCAATATCATCACGAACGAACAAAATAATTGGCTCCATAAATGACTGCAATCCTTTTGGAGATTTGCCTTTACGTTTTCTATAACTACCCGCAACACTCAGGAATACGATCAGTAAAACGATAACAGATATAAACAACGTACAAACGTTCTTAGTAATGGATAAATCCAAAGGACGTTTATTCAGCGCATGATGTTTGTCATCTACCTCTACATACTGCCCATGTGCATTCGCAACATCAGAAGCATAGTAAATTTTTTCATGAAATTTAACAAAACGCTGTCCGTTACGCTCCACTACTACAGTAGCATTATCATCATGGTTAAAATCTCCGGAACTAAAGTTCACAAAACCATTTGGGGTATGCAAAATTACCGGAAGACTGATATAAGTATCACCGATAACATGCCAGCTATGAGAATCGGCAATATGATGCAAAGCAAACTTACCAATATCAAACTTCTTCTCAGCCTTAGTTTCGGCATGAGCACTTTCCGTTGTTTGCAAACTATCAACCTGGGCAAATGCGGCAGATGGACCAGCTAAAAACGCTAAAAAAAGCGCAAAAACAACAATTAACCTATTAACTTTAAATTCAAAAACGTGGCTACAATCCATTTAGTCGCAGATTTTTACTATTTATTTTGGTGGCGCAAGTTACGTAACAAAGAGTATATTTCAAAGAAGCTGAACAATAAATATAAAGAAAAAAAATTCAGCACGAAAACCATGCCTTTTTCTTTTGTGTTTACGCTGTAAATCAGCACAAAAGCCATAGAGAAAATCATCTTCAACGCAATCGACCCCATAATAGCCATTATACCTACATCAGGATTACGCTTTAGCCCCAGATCAGCTACTACATAAGCAATAAATGTAATACCAGCCAAAAAGCCGAATACCACCCAAAACTTAGAAGCCAGAATGGTAACACCAGGAAAAACAACAGGCAGAAAATAAGCGATGACGCCAAGAACGGCCGTAAACAACAAATAAAAAAGTGTAAATCTTGCTAAACTCAAATCAGTAAATTTTTACAAAAGTATATATTTACCGGCGGTTTAAATAATCATTCATTTTTATTTAGCTGCCTTACAACCTGGTACAAAGACAAAACGACCCCCAACAAACTCAATATAGCCGTAAAAATCGGAGTCTTACTCTGTCTATATTCATCAATTTTATAGCCAGCAAAAGCAAATATGCCAATGGTTACCAGCATTTGAAAGCTAATCGACGTATATTTTGCAAAATTATTTAAGCCTTTCTTCTTTTCGTTAGGGTCTATCATAAATAAATACCTTATAAATAAAACAGGTTTTGTTAAGAAGTTATTGTTGAATATAAATACTTTTGTATATAATGTTATCGTTTACCAGCTTTAAATCTTCCCATAATTGAAAAATTACGCTATTCGCAATTTAAAGGTAATACTATTTAGTTTAACTGCCTGCGTCATCTATTCCTGTGGCTCACAAAAAAAGAATTCGAGAGGCAGTGGTATTCAAAATTTAACTGCCCGTTATAATTATATATACAACGCCAATGTAATTTTAAGCACCCATCAGCAGGAACTGACAGAATCCTTCCGGGAGAATTATGACCAGGTTCTTCCTGTTTACCTCGGGCCTGAGATAGACAGCAATTTTATGGTAAAAGACGCTGCCGGCAAACAAATTGATGATGTGATTAAAAAAGCACAGGTCATTATCCTCGAAAAAAGCAAAAGCAACTACCTGGATGATGCCTATAACCTAATTGGTAAGGCTGAATTTTATAAAGGAAACTATTTTAATGCTGCAGAGTATTTTGATTACACGACTAAAAACTATCGTGAAAATACCAAAAGCTATATTGAAGCCTTAAACTGGAAAGCCAGAAGTTTGATGCAGGTAAGAAGATTAAGCGAGTCCAAATCACTATTGGACACACTGGCCTATGCAATTGCTGGTTTAAAGAAAAATACTGCTGAACCATTGGCTACCCTCGCCCAAATGGCAATTTATCAGCACAAGTATGCAAATGCTATTTCTTATCTAACAGATGCCATCAAAGCAAGTAAGAATAGTCAGCATAAAATCAGGTGGACGTACATATTAGCCCAGATGTATGAACAACAGCAAAATTATAAAGACGCCCTGCTGCACTACAGAAAAGTGGAAAGAAGCAATGCCCCCTTTGAAATGTATTTTAATGCAAATCTGAACCGTATTAAAATAAATGCATTACTGGGCGGCAAAAAGCTAAACAAACAGGATGAATTGCTTGCTCTTTTAAAGGACGACAAGAATACAGACTACAACGACCAGGTATATTATCAGATTGCTGAAAGCCTGCTGGCTGATGGCGACTATGAAAAAGCAAAAAAATACTATCATCTGTCTATTCAGAAAAGCGAGAAGAACCCTTATCAAAAAGGTCTTTCTTACTTAAAAATGGCAGACCTTAACTTTAAACAGCTACACAATTACCTGGATGCCAAGCTATATTACGACAGTGCAGTTAGCACGTTGCCAAAAAATTATCCGGGTTATGATGTCATCGTTAAAAAGACCTTGAACCTGGAATACCTGACCAACAGGTATGAGATCATCGCTAAGGAAGATACCTTACAGGCCATAGCGAAGCTTCCCGAACAAGAACGTCAGGCTAAAATAGAAGCAATTTTAAATCCCGGCGTTAAAACACCTGTTAATACAGCACAAACTAATATGGTGCAAAACCCTTTTGCCTTCGAAAACCCAGGCAAAAACAGAGGGCAGGCTTCCAGTACTTTTTATTTCAGTAATGCCGGCGCAATAAGTACAGGTTATTCAGATTTCAAGAAAAAATGGGGGAATAGAAAACTTGAAAATAACTGGCGTCAAAGTATCCGGTCATCAGCTCAGTCGACAATACAGGATATTGCCAATAACATTGGCACCAATGGTACGGATAACCAGCAGCAGAACGCGCAGACTACCGTTGATAAAAACGTATTGATGAAAGAATATACAGAGTCGTTACCTGTGTCTCCGGAATTATTAGCGAAATCAAATCAAAAAATTATTGATGCTTATTATGACATTGCCAGCTTTTACCTGCAGGAGCTCAATGACCCGGAAGAGGCAGAAGAGGTCTATCAGAAACTTTTGGAACGCTTCCCGACAAACAATCACCTGGCGGCCACTTATTACAGTCTTTTCTTAATCGCAAAAAATAAGAATGAAGCCAGTGCAAATAGTTTTAAAAACAAAGTTTTAAAAGACTATCCTAACTCTGTATACGCAAAAATCATTCTGGATCCATCCTTCTCTTTAAAGCAAACCGCTATAGAGACCGCGATCAACAAGGAATACAATGCCATTTTTGATCAATATCAGCTTAAAGATTTTGCGTCAGTTATACGCCGCGTAGACGAAGTACAAAAAACAAGTGGAGAGAATTATCTATCGCCACAGTTTGCATATTTAAAAGCCATCTCAATTGGAAGAACCAATCATGTAGACTTACTTTTAGCTGCTTTTGATGGCATTACCACCTCATTTCAGGACGATAGGATCATTACCCCATTGGTAAAGGAACATATTGTTTATATCAATGAGCATTTGGCAGAATTCCAAAGCCGTAAAATCGCATTACCTAATGCTGATCCGAATGAACCTCTTTTCCAGGTAGCACAACCAACAGCACCTGTGATAGCGAATGTTCCGAAAACTGAAGTGATAACTCCGGTGCAGCAATCACAAAAAACAGTTGAACCTATAGCAACTGTTCCCGTTCCGGTAATAACTGAAAAAGCTGCTGAACCAGCCACTACTCCAAAAGTCCAAAGCATTTTCAGCGCTGCTGAATCAAATCTCTACTATTATGTTGTTGCTGTAGCAGATGCTTCTATAACGCTGAGTTCTTCCCGTTTTGGTATCGGGCAATTTAACCGTGGTAACTATGCTGGCGCCGGTTTAAAGCACCAATTGAAAGAATTTGACAATGATCAGCTGATATATGTAGGGAACTTTAGTAATTTTGACGACGCGAAAGCTTATGCTGAAGGGATAACGCCATTGTTAGGCCGTATTATGAAAGTTCCGGCCAACATCTACACCGGCTTCATCATCAGTAAAGAGAACTTTGATAAATTAACCAGTAAAGATTTGCTGAACAAATACCTGGATTTTTATAAAAACAATTATTAAAATGAACAAACAACTTTCGAAAGAAGACATCAGAAAGTACAATTTTAGATTATGGAAACTATTGGCATGCGGGATCGTATTTTTTGCATTGTTCATTATAGCCATCGGTTTTGGTTTGTTTGGCACACTTCCTTCTTTTAGAGATATAGAACATCCAAAAAGTAATCAGGCATCGGAGATCCTGTCGGACGACAACAAAGTGCTCGGAACCTATTTCGTACAAAACAGGTCCAACATCAGTTACCAGGAAATTTCTCCAAATGTCATTAATGCTTTAATTGCAACAGAAGATATACGTTTTAAAGAACATTCAGGTATCGATTTCAAGCGTACTTTTACCATTTTTCTATATGCCCTGGTAGGAAAAAAACAAGGAGGCAGTACCATTACCCAACAATTGGCCCTGAACCTTTTCTCGGAAGAGGGCAGACAAAAGAATTTTCTAAAACGTATTCTCCAGAAGTTTCAGGAATGGGTAATTGCGGTAAAACTGGAACGCAATTATACAAAAGAAGAAATCCTGGTGATGTACCTCAATACCGTTGACTTCGGCAATCAGGCCTATGGCATAAAATCGGCCGCCAGAGTTTATTTCAATACCACTCCAGATAAGTTAACCGTAGCTCAATCGGCTACATTAATTGGTATATTAAAAGGTATCAGCCGCTACTCTCCTACCCGTAATCCCGACCGTGCACTGGCGCGTAGAAATACAATTATGGGCTTAATGGCAAAGGCCGATCTGATTACACAACAGCAATTGGATGAGGAGAAAGAAAAACCTTTAGGGCTCAGGTTTAGTGCCGCTACTGTAAATGATGGGATAGCACCTTATTTCAGAGCAGTTCTGAAAAATGATATCAAAAGAATTTTCCAGGAACGTTCTATCCTGAACAACGGTGTTCCTTACGATCTTGACAGAGATGGTTTAAAAATCTATACCACCTTAAACTACGATATGCAGGTCTATGCCGAAGAAGCGCAGAAAGAGTACATGAAAGTACTGCAGGCTTCATTTGACAAAAGCTGGAAAGGTAGAAACCCCTTTAAAGGCAATGAAATGCAAATAGAACAAGGCGTTAAACGGTCTGACCGCTACAAAGCACTTCAAACAGAAGGGAAGTCTGAGGAAGAGATCAAAAAAGATTTCAATACACCTACCCAACTTACCATCTTTACCTGGAGAGGCAATATAGATACCTTAATGAAACCGATAGATTCGGTAAAATATTATAAGATGTTACTTAGAAATGCCATGATGGCCATGGACCCACAAACCGGCTATGTTAAAGCATGGGTTGGCGGTATCAATTATGAGCATTTTAAATACGACCAGGTAAAAATGGGAACCCGTCAGGTTGGTTCAACTGCGAAACCATTTACTTACGCCGTTGCCATAGAAAATGGCTATTCACCATGTTACAGTGTATTGAATGAACCAGTAACCATTGAAATAGCTGGAAGTCCGCCATGGACACCAAGGTCTTCAGGAACTGTTCCCGGTTATCTGACCCTGCAAAAAGCATTGGCACTTTCTCAAAACTATGTTGCTGCCTATTTAATGAAACAAGTAGGGCCAACTGCAGTGGCTACACTGACAAAGAAAATGGGTATCACCTCTGATGTACCTGCTTATCCGTCTATTGCATTGGGTTCTTTTGATGCTTCAGTATATGATATGGTCGGCGCTTACAGTGTTTTTGCAAACAAAGGTGTGTGGACCAAACCTACCTATATTGTAAGGGTTGAGGACAGAAATGGTGTCGTACTTTATAGTGAAAAACCTATCCCAAGACCGGCGATGAACGAAGAAGTGGCTTATGTAATGACCCGGATGTTAAGAGGGGTCGTAACAAATGGTACCGGATGGCGTTTAGCTGGAAAATATGGCGTTAAAGCTGCAATTGGTGGTAAAACAGGAACTACTCAAAACAACTCTGATGGTTGGTTTATGGGCATTAGTCCGCAGTTGGTGGCAGGTGTTTGGACGGGTTGCGAAGACCGGGCTTTCCACTTCACAAGTACTGCAGGTGGTGATGGTGCAACAACTGCATTACCCATCTTTGCTGGTTTCATGAAACGTGTATATGCCAATCCAAAACTCAAAATTACCCAGGGTGATTTTGAAATACCTAAGGGTGGCGTATCTATCACTTATGATTGTAATCAATATCAGCAGCAAGAGCAAAAAACTGAGCTGGACGAAAAATTAGGGTTTTAATAACCATATCTTATTTCTATTAACATGAGTGCTTTCGATTATAAAAAGGCCCTGACAGACATTCCTCATAAGCCTGGTGTTTACCAGTACTGGGATGTGGATGACACCCTTATTTATATTGGGAAGGCTAAGGATTTAAGGAACCGGGTTGGTTCTTATTTTAATAAGGACAACCAGATGAACGGTAAAACCCGGGTATTGGTTTCCAAGATCCGGAAGATAACCTTTACCATTGTTGATACCGAAATTGACGCCTGGTTACTGGAGAACAGTCTGATTAAAAGGCATCAGCCCCGGTATAACATCATGCTTAAAGACGATAAAACCTATCCATGGATTGTCGTTAAAAAAGAACCTTTCCCACGTTTATATGCAACGAGAAAAATGGTGAAAGATGGCTCGACCTATTTTGGTCCTTACGCCTCTGTGGGCATGATGCATACCATCCTCGATCTGATCAAGGAAACTTATCCCCTTCGTACCTGTAATCTGCCACTTAGTGATAAAAACATTGCCGATGGTAAATTTAAAGTCTGTCTTGAATACCAGATTGGCAACTGTAAAGGTCCTTGTCAGGCTTATCAGACTGCCGCAGACTACGAATCGAGTATTGAAGAAATTAAAGATATTCTGAACGGAAAAATAGGCAATGTAATCAGGGAAGTAAAGCAAGTCATAAAAACTGCAGCTACAGATCTGAACTTCGAACTCGCCCATCAGTACCAGCGGAAATTACAGGTCCTGGAAAAATACCAAAGCAAATCAACAGTTGTCAACAGTGCCATTACCAATATTGATGTAGTCAGCATTGCTTCTGATGAGCGCTATGCCTTCGTAAATTACCTGAAAGTAATGAACGGTAGCATTATTCAAACGCAAACCATAGAAATCAAAAAACGATTGGACGAGACAGATGAAGAACTGCTAACCATTGCCATTACAGAGTTCCGAACCCGGTTTAACAGTACTTCGAAAGAGATTATTGTTCCCTTTGATATTATACTTGATGATAAGGACCTGAAACTGATTGTCCCAAAACTGGGCGAGAAGAAAAAACTACTGGAGCTTTCCCAGAAAAACGTACTGTTCTTCAAAAAAGAGAAACTGAACCAGTATGAGAAACTAAATCCCGACTTACGGACGGACCGTATTCTTACGCAGATGCAGAAAGATCTTGGGCTAACCAAATTGCCTAAACATATTGAATGCTTTGATAACTCCAACTTTCAGGGGGCTTATCCGGTTTCGGCAATCGTAGTTTTTAAGGATGCCAAACCATCTAAAAAAGACTACCGGCATTTTAATGTAAAGACTGTTGAAGGTCCCAATGATTTTGCAACAATGGAAGAAGCCGTTTACAGGCGATATAAGCGAATGCTTGAAGAAGATGACACCCTGCCTCAACTAATCATTATTGACGGCGGTAAGGGCCAGCTTTCGTCGGCTATGAGCAGCTTAAAAAAGCTAGGCATAGAAAAACGGGTAACTGTAATTGGAATTGCAAAAAGATTAGAAGAATTGTTCTTCCCCGGAGATCCATATCCGCTTTACCTGGATAAGAAATCAGAGACTTTAAAGGTTATTCAACAACTGCGTGACGAAGCACACCGTTTTGGTATTACTTTCCACAGAAAAAAGAGAGATCAGGGCACACTTAAAACAGAGCTTGAACAAATTCCAGGTATTGGAAAAAGTACCGCTGATAAATTATTACAACATTTTAAATCCGTAAAAAAGATTAAAGAAGCTGATGAAGCGGAACTGCAAAAGGTATTGAACAAAGCGCAGGTTAAGAAATTGCTGGATTACTTTTTGAGTAAGGATTAAGGAGCAAAGAGCATAAATACAAAGCCCGGATACAGTAAATTGTATCCGGGCTTTCGTTATTCTAAGACCATTTGCAATAGGCGCCTGGTCATTAATCCTCTAATACTCCCACAAGCTTTGCTCGTAATCAGAAATAGACTTCTTAATCCTTTCAGATTCATATAATTTTCTTGTGTCTTTAGGATCTGTCTGCCCAAGAATATCTACAATATTTTTGTTGGCCGGATTTGTTTCCTTAACCACGTAACTTGAAAACAGACGTCTTACAAAGAAATCATCGAAGGTTAGCTGAGAAGCATCGTTCAATGGATTCATTATTCTTTCTTTACTCAGCAATTCTCTCGCATCTGTATAATAAATCCAGAATACTGGCTGCCAGTTTCCTTCCACCATTTTCATTGGTGCCAGACCGATGATCCTTGGTTCAAAAATTGAGCGTTTGATATCCAGGATCCAGTCTTCCTTTATTCTGAATTTCAAAAATTCGTCAGAACGTAACCTTCTCAAAGTTGGTTCAGCAATTTTTCCGGTTACCGAATCTGCTACCCCTTCAGAAACTCCCCTGGCACTTTCCATAGCCTGTCTGGCAGTCAAAGCAATTCTGAATGAATCATTATCTTCCAGGAGCTTTCCTGCAGTAGTATCTTTTGATGAGTATACTGTGAGTTCTTCATTAGCAACTGCTTCCAATAAGATATCGATGAGTTTAGCATTTTCTGCTTTCAGAACAGAGTTGACTGTATCTCTTAAGTCAATTTCCCTCCATACACGCTTTGAATAATAAACATCCTCGTCTCTCACATCAGCATAAGGAACCATAATATTGCTATCAATATCAGCTCTTACCATAAATCCGTCTTTCGGTGGAGTCTTAATCTTCACCTTAGCTGCCGGTTTAACCTCTTCTGTTGCCTTAACTTCCGCCACTTCGGATTTTACAGCAGGCGCTACCGCAGTCTTTGCAGGAGCACGTTGCGTTCTTACAGGAGTTTTTTTCTTTACCTGGGCAAAAGAACCAAAACTCAACAGCAGAATTGCAGTAATACCTAATATCTTTTTCATCTTTCCTACTTAGCTATAAATGTTATGCCATCTAAAACCTTCTGTCTTCCATCAGGGCCTTCACAAACAATATCCTTAAAGATAATGGTTGCACCTGGCTTGATAGAATTTAATGCACCTTTTATTTGCCCGCTAAAGCCACCACCATTGTTTGCAATGGTAACCGCATCAGAGCGTGGGTTGATAAAAGTAGCTGAAAACCTCACCACTTTAAATTTAACATCGAACACAAAATCTTCTAATTGGGTATCGATAGCACCAGCGCTTTCCATCCATTCTAGAGGAACATTTCCGCCCGATTTACCTTTCACATTTGCTCTAGGTGTAGGCAGTGCTTTCACCCTGAACTGTTGTGCACCAAGATTAAGTGTCTTACCTCCGTTGTTTGCAGAAACATTAACGCTTAAAGTTTTACCTACCTGATCACCACCAACATTTACCGAATACTGTCCGCTACCTATTTTTTTAATTGATCCGCCAGAAATACTAGCATTTACGCTTTCCAATGGGAATCCTGCTGCCGAAACAGAGAAAGGATTTGGAATACCTGCATAGATCACGTTCATCTTATCAGGAGAAACCGTTGCCGAAGGCTTGGCCACCTGGTATGTTTGTTCAGCAGTAGGATATTCCTTTACAGTACCGTCTGTCTGCATTACGCGAATTACGCCTTTCCATTTGAAAACACCTACACCACCTGTGCTACCGGTATAAGTTCCTTTGCCATCTTTCACAACAAGGCTATTTCCACCTACAGAAATCTGTGGGTTAGACCTGCTGTCACTTGCTGTTAAAAACACCTGTGCAGTATAAGGCTGACCTTGTACCACATATGAGCTGGGCGCTACAGCCACAGCTTCAAATTTATCCAGGTTTACCAGTGCTTTATCCATATTACCAAATAGTTTTTTAACTATTTCAGCTTCTGCATTTTTAACATCTGATTGAATTTTACTCAAAATGGTATTTGCAGCAGTAAGCGGGGTTCCTTCACCAAAATTGATGTCTACCCAGTCCTTCTTACCATTGACATTTTTTGTTGCATCTTTAGCTTCAAGAGAGAAGGTCACATTAGCACGATCTTTCTCGTCCAGCAAAGAGATTAATTTCTCCCTGGTTTCGTTGATCTTAGCTTTAAGCTTTGGCCCTTCTTTCTGGTTAACCATAATACCCTGGGCAATATCCATATTCTCCCTGAGCTTGATGTCGCCTGTTTCTTCGTTGATGCCTTCACCAGCCTTTAGGAACTGGTCTTTAAGACTCTGAACATAATTGTTCAACTCATCGGCATATGCTTTGGCCTTATTGGCTTTTTCCCATATTGGTTGTGCCCGTGCAGGCTCATCTTTTAATTTTGTATTCTCAAATGAAGAGAATAACTGGTCAATACTGGTATCTACGTTAGTTTTTGAAGTAACCAAACTATCGTTTATGTTCTTAAAAGCATTGAGTATGGTATCTGATACGTTTAAAGCGAGCATCGCTAACAATACCAAATACATGATATTGATCATCTTCTGCCTCGTTGTTTCTTTTCCTCCGGCCATTTTCTAATTAGGTCTGTTTGGTTAAATAATAACTAATTGATTACTAATTATACGCGTGGCTGATTCATTGCTGTCAGCATGTTACCATAAATGGCGTTCAGTGAGGATAAGTTTTTAGCCAGTTTACCAACCTCTTCTTTAAACTGTTTCGAGTCTTCCATAGATTCATTAAAGTTACCCATGGTTAAAGAAAGGTTCTGATAGAATTTATTCATTGATTTAAGGTGTGCACTTGAATCCTGTAATTCTAGCTCATACACAGCATTCAGAGCCGAAAGGTTCTTAGCCAATGCATTTACCTGATCGTGATAAGCTGTTGCACCTACATTACTTTCACCCATTTCCGCCAATTGAGAAGTTGCTTTTTCAAAAGCGCCGCTCAATGCATCAAATTTAGAAGAAGCAGTTTTCACTTTTCCTGTAAATTCATTAGTTGCCATTGAAGCATCAGCTACATTAGAAATCGTGGCTACTTTATCACCAAAAGTACGCAGGCCATTACCCAGACTTTCAATTAATTCCGGTCCGATTTTAGCGTCAACCAACATCTTATCTAAAGCTGCAGTTGAAGAAAAAGCTGCAGGAGCTGCAGCAACAGGTCTTGCAGAAGCTTTTGGCAATTCGCCATCAAAATCATTTCTCAATTCAGGATACACACGTTCCCATGGCAATTCCTGCTCTGGCTGTCTAAATCCTGTTAAAAAGAACAAAAATGCTTCAACACCCAAGCCAATACCTATCGCATAGTTACCTAAAGCACCTCCGATGTGCAATATTTTAAACAATGCACCTAGAATTACAATACTGGCACCCCAGGATATTGCTACGTGTAACCAATCGAATTTCTTTTTTGCTGCCATTTTTAAGTCAATAAGGGATTTTGATTATTTATTTTTTTTAGTTTCTATAGCTAATGTCAGTACCAGGATATGAGGTTACACATCTGAAACCAATATATGATTTGGCTTCATCCTGATACTCATAAGTACCAACAGAGTTTTGAAGGAAAAAGCCTATGTCTTTCCAGGATCCACCTCTAACTACTTTACGTTTCATGTATTTACTATCACCTGTTTTGGCTACATAAACAAAGTTAGGGTTAAAGTCCAGCAACATTGGGCTTGCCGATTGGTTATAAGCAGTTTTTGTCCATTCCGCTACGTTTCCGGCCATGTTGTACAAGCCATAATCATTAGGGAAATATGATTTTACGTTAACCGTATATAATCCACCATCATCAGAGTAATTTCCACGGCCAACTTTGAAGTTTGCCTGCATACATCCTTTTGTATTGCGGACATAAGGGCCACCCCATGGATATTTTGTTTTCACATTACCACCTCTTGCCGCATATTCAAACTGTGCATCACTTGGCAATTCGTATTCTGGTCTTGAATTGGCAGGCAATTTTCTCGAAACAGCAGCAGATTCGTAGAAACGGCTACGCCAAACGCAAAAAGCGCTGGCTTGTTCCCAGTTCACACCAACTACAGGATAATCATCATATGAAGGGTGATTAAAATAAGATTTTACCATTGGATCATTCTGCGAGTAAGAATAATCTACTTTCCAAACCATTGTATCCGGATAAACCGCTATTGAAGGATGGTGATTTGGGTTCGAAAGATCAGGATTATCGCTATAAGTGATGATAAAATCCTGTCTCTTTTTAGATGGATCTTTTCTGCCTTCAGCAGCAAGGTCAAGACTTACATAGCTGTAAGCATATTTTAATTTCCTGACATCAATTTCATTTTTACCAGGTAAAGCATCGGCCCCGGTGTAATACATATCACCCAGTTTATTGCCCATTCCACCATTTCTCTTGCTCCAAAGTAAAGATCCATTACCAACTTTTTTCCAGTCGATATATCTGTCTGAACCTAGCGCAGCATTACCATCTGCTCCTTTTGCTGCAGGCCTAAAGAAAGCCGGGGCAGTAGTTGGGCCTAATGTTGTCACAGCTATTGAATCCCTTACCCAGTTTACAAACTGCCTGTATTCAGCATTTGTAATCTCGGTTTGATCCATAAAAAAAGCACTAAAAGAGGTCATCCGGCTCGGAGCACTCTGTGTATTGTTGATATCTTCATCAGACATCCCGATTAAGGTTCTGCCTGGTGGGATGTAGACCATCCCTAGAGGAATTTTATTGTTTCTAAACTTTTTATTATAAACGCCTACCAGTTCTCCCTGTCCTCCTTTTCCACAACTCGAAAATAATGCAGCAACAACAATAAACGCACCGAAGTATAAATTTCTCATATTAGCGCTAAGCAATTTTATAACAATTTTATCAATAATGATTGATATAAACAATTATTGAAACATAAAAATATAACCTAATCAAAAAAAAAAGAGCTTTTAGCTCTTTTCTAAAGCGCAAATATAACGCTTAAGCAACTTATTAAACTAGAAATAGAAACAAAATATTATTTGTTCGATTTTTTTATATAATTCTCAATTGCCATAATCATTGACGGGGCCTCTGGTGAAGGGGCAGCAATATCAACAATCAGTCCTGCATCGGTAACCGCTTTATGTGTATTTACTCCAAAGGCAGCAATACGTGTATTGTTCTGCTTGAAATCGGGGAAATTGGTGTAGAGCGATTGTATACTTGAAGGGCTAAAGAACCCGATAATGTCATAAAAAACCTCTGCAAGATCAGAAAGATCAGACACCACTGTTCTAAACAATACAGCAGGAGTAAAATCATATCCATTTTTTTGCAAAAAATTCATAGTATCTTCTGTTGCTACATCAGAACAAGGATAAAGGAATTTCTCACCAGCATGTTTCTTTAACACTTCGGCTAAATCAGCCGCAGTTTGCTTTCCGAAGAAAATTTTCCGCTTTCTGTACTGGATGTATTTTTGCAGATATAACGCTGTAGATTCTGAAATACAAAAGTATTTCAAGTCAGCAGGCACATCGTATCTCATTTCTTCACAAATTCTAAAAAAATGATCTACTGCATTCCTGCTTGTAAAAACTACAGCTGTAAAATCACTTAATGTAATTTTATCCTTTCTGAAATCTCTGGCTGGGACACCTTCAACATGAATAAATGATCTAAAATCAATTTTCAGGTTATACTTCTTAGCCAAATCAAAATAAGGAGACTTTTCTGTTTCCGGCTTTGGCAAGGTTACCAATATACTTTTCACCTTACGTAACCTATCTTCTGTCTTTTCTTGCATTTTTACTTAGTTACCGCGTTTATAAACCTATCGCCTTGATTAATATTAATATAGGGCAGATTTCGAGGGCACAAAAGTACAAAAACAAATAGACTTTTGAAAACCGATAGTGAGATAAAATATTAACTCCAGCCCTAATAAATTGAAAAACAAAGACAATAATTAATAAAATGAAAGAAATTGCGATGTAGTAAGGCCCATATCGTAAAGGAGATAAGGCAAAAGCGATCACTAACGGAATAAACATTAATGCAATGTTGAAATAACTCAAATATAATATGGAAACATACTCACTTATGGGTTTCTGGATGTTAAAAAGATAACCCAAAGCCCGCAACAGCACAATTTTCAATACATAAAGTATCACAATAAGCACTGAAATGCTCAAATAAAAACGAAAACCACTGTCAGCAAAGGACATATGGTAATATTGTGTAACCAGGTAAAAGAACATTCCTATCGTAAAACCGAATTGGACAAACAACAATAGGAACGGCCAGGACGTAAAAAGGTTATCTTCTTTATTCAGGTTATTTAATATCCGATTGCTAAAAAAAGCCTGCACAATGGTCTGTAATTGCTTGGAAAAAGAAATCTTTAAGGAGGCAAACAAAACCATCAGTAATACAATAACCCCAAGTACCCACAGGTTCCCTTTAGGAACGGGTGTACCGGTTCGGTAAAGGCTCACTTTTTCCGAAGTTTTAAAATCTTTATAGCGAGTATACAATCCGGACCGGCCATAAACCTGCGCTTTCAAGATACTATCAATAATGATATTTTTGTCTACTAAAGAATCAGGGAGAATCCAGGTATGCGAAATGATGGAATCTGTTACGAATTTTTGCCTGGCTAAAAAAGCAGGGTCTTTTACCCACCTTTTATAACTTTTTATTGGTGTTGCAACGGTGTCAGTCAAAGGCAACGCAGCCGGCACCTGGGCTTCTGCCCTACCTAAGCTAATTGCAAAAAACAAACAGATCATTAAAACAACACGCATGGCATTCATTCCTGCAAACTTAGATAAAAAATTACAGAAACTGCTAAGGGCCTAACGAAAGCAAGGCCCTTTTGGCTATTATCCAAAATGGTTAACTATCAATTAACCTCCAACTACTGCGAAATAAATTTAGGGTGAATCAAATTCTCAATGGAATAAATTTCATCCCATTTGGCCTGTGTAATCAACTTGCGTTCCAACACCACAATATCATGGATAGATTTTCCTGTTTTCAAGGCTTCTTTAGCAATCGATGCACTTTCTTCATATCCAAGGATAGGGTTAAGCTGAGTAACGATACCAATACTATTCATCACCAGCTGCATACTGTGTTCAGCATTTGCAGTTATGCCTTTCACACATTTTTCTCCGAGTGCCTTACATGCTTTACTCAGGTATTCTAAGGAGGTAAACAAGGCAAAACCGATTACAGGCTCCATCACATTCAACTGCAACTGTCCGGCTTCTGCAGCCATAGTCACGGTAAGATCAGCCCCGATTACATAAAAACAAGTTTGGTTCATCAACTCAGGCATTACCGGATTCACCTTGCCTGGCATAATAGACGAACCCGGTTGCATTGCCGGAAGGTTGATTTCATTTAGTCCGCAGCGGGGGCCACTACTCAACAATCTTAAATCATTACTGATTTTACTCAGTTTAATGGCACTTCTTTTTAAAGTTCCACTTAATTGTACAAAAGCACCGGTGTCATAAGTAGCCTCAATTAAATCCGCGGCGAGGATTACCGGAATCTTACTGATTGCCGCGAGGTGTTTTACACAAAGCGCGGAATAGCCTTCAGGCGCATTCACACCTGTCCCTATCGCCGTAGCACCCATATTCACTTCAAGAATTAGCTTTTCCGACTCTCTTAAACGCATTACATCCTCACCAATGGTTGTTGCAAAAGCATTAAACTCCTGCCCCAGCGTCATCGGAACCGCATCCTGCAATTGGGTCCTACCCATTTTCAGAATCTCTTTAAACTCCTGTCCTTTTGCAAAAAATGTATTTTGCAAATGCTCCAATGCGTCTGCAAAAGCATCTATCTTTAAATAGATGGCCATCCGAAAGGCCGTAGGGTAGGCATCATTTGTGCTCTGTGAAAGATTGACATGATTATTTGGATGCAGGTACTGGTAATCGCCTTTAGCATATCCCATATGTTCAAGTCCGAGATTAGCTATCACTTCGTTGGCATTCATATTGGTGGAGGTCCCAGCACCTCCCTGTATCATATCACTAATAAACTGGTCGGTAAATTCACCGGCAATCAATCTGTCACAGCCATAAATAATTGCATCTGCTTTTTTAGCGTCCAGAATTCCCAGGTCTCTGTTGGCCATGGCGGCGGCTTTTTTCACGTAACCAAAAGCCTTAATCAAAAGTGGTTCATTACCAATGGGTATTCCAGTTATATCAAAGTTTTCTTTTGCGCGTGCCGTCTGTACGCCATAATAATATTCGTCACTAATTTCTTTTTCTCCAAGAAAGTCATGTTCAACGCGAAATTTTGCCATAATATTAAATTTTAAAGAGTTCTATATTTTTAAATCATTTCATTTATCGGGTATTAAAAAACAAGCAGTGGGGACGTAATTCCGAGCATAATCCTACCGGAATCGCTATTCACCTGTCGAAGCGTAGTTTTAGCATAGCTACTGTAATTCAGATACTGCCCTACATAAGCTGCATAAAACTTAAGGTTATAATTTTTTATGGGATAAAACTCTACTGCGGGAATAATCCCCCAGGAAGTTCTGACCCCAATTGCATCAGCTCTTTCATCAACCGGATTGTTCCATGTTGCTGTACTGACCATTCCAATTACCGAGGCTTTCCATTGTTGATTGATGGAATAAACCGCGCGCAGCCAGTGTTCTTTATAATCGGTTTTCTGTGCGGCATGACCTAAAAGATCTTGCGGGATCAATGCGCTCACCACCCCTGTCCTATCCAGATCTTCGCTACTCCATTTAAAGTCGTATTCCAGCAACCAGTCTTTTAACCGGAGCTGGTTTCCAAGGGCGGTATAATACATATTTACAGGACTGCCATTCCTACTTGCTTCCTGCAATATGCTAAAACTCCAGATGGTCTGAAATTTCCCTTCCAAAAAGCTTCCGTTCCAGGTACCTACATAGGCAGCAGGAAACTTTGCGTCCTTAAATTCGGGCATTTCCTCATACAATTCGGTAAAAGTTTTAGTTCTTGAATTGAGTATCTGAGCAGATAAAGCATGATTTGAAGAGACCTTCCAGTTAAACTGCACACCCGTTAGAAAATTATCCGAATTTTCGATGAAATCGTTGTACTGATAAATATCGATAGGGTTCATATCAAATTCATAACCGCCCCAGTTTGCCGTCATTTTACCAATAGCGATACTGGTTTTATCTGAGACGGTATATCCGATAAAAGCAAGATCTGTGGAGCGGCTCAAATTATCAATTGACTGTACTTCCGGATCCCTGGTATAGCGATCCCGGAAACGAAAAAACACTTTATCCTTAAATACCTTACCTCTGATCTCAAATCTGAATTGGTTTACAGCAAACTTGCTGCTACCATATTTTCCATCATTGAAGTAACTGTTAAATCCTACCTGAGTATTAAATATTACGTCAACATTGTTCAATAAATCAACCTTGTCGGCAGTTATCAATGGCACGTTACGATTTATTGTCGTATCTCCCTGTTTTTCCTGTTGCGCATACATGCTGTGTCCAACTAACAGTAACAAAAACAATGGTAGAAATCTGGCCATAAAGTTTCGGTTTTAATACTCGAAAAAATATTGTTGCAATTGTTTTTTATCCGTGGTTTTTGTGAGGCCCAGCATAAGGAGTATCCTGGCCTTTTGCGGACTTAAATCGTCCGCCACTATTGTCCCCAGTTTTTCATCATTCGTTTCACCAAGCAAAGTTACTCTGCCCGCTCCTGTTCTGGACGAGCGTACCACAGTAATCCCTGCTTTCGTCGCTTCGGCAACAGCTTCAGCATTGGCTTTATTCAGATTTCCATTACCTAAGCCGGCAGTAATAATTCCTTTTACACCAGCGGTGATACTGGCATTCAGACCTACTGCCGATGCCCCTGCATACAATTCAATAATCGAAACTTCGGGAAGTGATGTTAACCCTGCAATGTCAAACGGCGTACTTTTATTCACTTTTCGCAATTGAGTCTGATACATGACCACTTTCCCGTCATATACCCGGCCGATTGGGCCGGAATTAGGCGAAGTAAATGCGTCTACATGGGTTGTATTCGTTTTTGACACCTCTCTTGGGGAAAAGATGTTTTCACTAAATGTCAGCAACACCCCACTGTGTGATGCCTCTTTAGACCCGGCAACAACAATCGCATCATACAGATTTTTAGGACCATCAGCACTAATGGCCGTCGCAGGTCGCATTGAACCGGTAACGATTACCGGCTTGTCATAACGCAGCGTTAAGGAGAGGAAATAGGCCGTCTCTTCCTGCGTATCGGTACCATGGGTAATAACCACACCATCGGCTTCATTACGTTTATATATTTCATTGATTCTCTTATTGAGTTTCATCCATATCTCCACAGACATATCCTGACTGCCCACATTTGAAATCTGCTCACCTGAAATGGTTGCAATTTTCTCTATTCCCGGCACCGCAGCAATCAGATCCTCGATTGGCAATTCACCAGCATTATATGCGGATCGGTCCGCAGAAGCCCCTTTTCCTGCAATGGTACCCCCTGTAGCGAGTATCTTAATCCTTGGTAGTTTTTGTGCATAAACGGTTATGCTCAGTAAAAGGAATGAGAGTAATAAAGCTTTTTTCATGGCCAGAGGTTGATAGATGAATACTATAACATAACCAAAGCGTTCTGCGATTTGTTTAAGAAAAATAAAATTAGACACAAGTATAGGCTTGGATAAAGGTTTGGTGCACATTGCGTGCACCTTTCTTCGGAGAAAAGTACCCTTTTTCCGAAGAAAACCTTAACCAATCTACAATCAACCCTATTTCATCGCAACAGAACGTATAAAGGAGATAGCGTATTGTTAGTATAAGAACATATGAACCACGTTTGTTGGAGTCAAATCAGGGCATTTTTTTGATGAAATATTTTCTTAATAGTTAATTCACCTAAATATCAGCCTTCGTTATTACTGGGGCGTTAGTAGGGCCTTAGTAGGGTGTTACTAGGGCCTTGCTTTACCCCCTAGCCCTACTAAGGCCCTAGTAACGCCCTGTTAAGTTTAAGTTAATGCTCAAGTAAATGTAAACTCAGGGCAGAAACAGATCGAAAATAAACAACCCCCGATCTAACAATATAGAACGGGGGTTGTATCATTCAACAAACAAGAATCCTTACGGTGCCAACAAATATTTCTTAACGAATTTATCAGTTGCATTCCTTTCAAATTTAGCTTTATGTGGCAGGTAGTACCAGCCATGTGCTGCGCCAGGATAAAACATCAGTTCAAAATCTTTATCTGATTCCATTAAAGCATCTACCAGTTTCATGGTATTGCGCATATGTACGTTATCGTCCATGGTACCTTGTCTAAGACTCAGATGACCTTTTAAGTTCTTCACATAAGTAAATACACTGGAGCTTTTATAGCCTTCTGGGTTCTCTTTCGGACTATCCATAAATCTTTCGGTATAAGCGCTATCATACAAATGCCAATCGGTCACACTACCGCCTGCTAAGCCCACTGTAAATACATCAGGAGCTTTCATCAGTGCGAGTGCAGAAATATAACCTCCGTAACTAAACCCACTGATACCAACTCTTGATCCATCAATGAAAGGATAGGTCTTTTTAAGGTAATTGACTACAGTACTGTAATCTTCAATTTCCCAATGACCTAAGTTGCGGTGCATATAGTTTTGTCCTACTTTACCGAAATGTCCAGATCCGCGATGATCCATTTGGATTCTGATCAGGTTATCCATTTCGTTTGGTTTACCAGTATAATTGCTTAAATAGGCATCGTTTACAAATGCTGAATTTGGTCCGCCATAAATATTTGCCATTAAAGGATATTTTTTATTCGGATCAAAACCTTCCGGATACATGATACGCACAGGCAATTCAAATCCATCAGGGGTTTTTACCCTGATGATCTCAGATTTACTCGCTTTTGAAAGGTACTTTTCATAGTCCTTACCTTTGCTGTCTGCAAGTTCTCTAATGATTTTACCGTTGTTGTCAACCAATGCGACCCTGCCCGGAGTATTAAAATTTGCATAAGTAGTAATAAAATATTTGGCATTTGGCGACAACTCAAAACGGTGCATGTAATCGCCAAAGGTTAATCGTTCTATTTTACCACCGCTCAGTTTTACTTTGTAAAGATCTAAACGGGTGGAGTTTTCCTTTTTAGCGGTAAAATAAACCCAACCTCCTTTTTCATCTATATGATTGATTACATCTACTGTCCAGTTTCCGGCAGTAAGCTGCTTTAACTGTTTGCCTTCCATATTGTGGGCGTAGATGTGCATCCAACCACTCTTATCGCTCATCAGCAAGAATTGCTTTTTTGAGGGTACAAATGCGACACGGTTATCCTGATCAAGGGAGATCCAGGTTTTCTGTGTTTCCGTATAGATTGTTTTACGGTTTCCGTTTAACAAATCTATCGCTTCAATTTTAAGGGTATCCTGTCCGCGGTTCATCCATTGCACCCAAAGTTGATCGGAATTCGGTGTCCATACCGGCATCCCAAAATATTGATCTGCTTTAGCGTCATAAGCCGCCCAGGTGATTTGTTTACTCGTCAGATTTACAATTCCCGTTTTCACTTCAGGATTGGTATCTCCAGGTAAGGGGTAGTGGATAGCAATTTGTTTCTGATGAATACCGGAATCATCAACCATATAATGAACAGGGACTTTGGTATCATCGAAACGCATAAAAGCAATCTTTTTGCTATCAGGGCTCCACCAGAAAGCACGGTAAGCCATTCCTCTACCTAGAATTTCTTCATTGTACACCCATGATGACCAGCCGTTATAAATGCTTTCGGAACCGTCTGTAGTTACCTGCCATTCTTTACGGTCTGCGATGTTGTATACATATAGGTTTTTGTTTTTGGTATAGGCAATATTTGCAGAATCTGGCGACACTACTGGTGTTTGTATACCTTTAAGCGTATCGGCCTTAGCAGTTGCAGTTTTTGCCAGCACAACAGAACCGTTTCTTAAAATGTTAATTCTGGACGCAAAACCTGCTGTAGGGCCAGCGGGTGTTGCTTTGCCGGTCAAAACATCTACGATGATTTCTTCTCCGCGGCCAAACACATCACCCGTACGATAGGTTTTGTAATGATTGTCATCTGCCCAGCGAAATACAGGAGCCCTTTTAATAAATTCAATATCCGAGGTTCTTTGCTGCGCAACGGAAATACCCGGCATTAATAAATATAGTCCTGCGGTGAGCAGGACTATAGAGTTCAATTTCTTCATTTGATCTTTGCTTTTGATTACTTTTTAAGCTCAGCTTCTAACAATTCTTTTAACTTAGGATCACTTGGACGAGGAGCGTCAATGGTAACCACATTTCCTTTTTTATCGAATACCATAAAGCGTGGGATGCCTGTGATTTTGTAATCTTTGGTGATTTTACTCCATCCACTGGCAAACAACTGCACACCGCCAAGCTGCTCATCCTTAATCATTTTTAACCACTTCTCTTTATCTTTTTCTTCATCAACAGAAACACTCATGATTACGATGTCTTTACCATGCATTTCTTTCTCCAGTTGTTTTAAAGAAGGAATTTCTTTCTTGCAAGGGCCACACCAGGTTGCCCAAACGTCTACCAAAACTACTTTACCTTTCTGACCGCTTAAAGAAACCATTTTACCTGTATGATCCGGGTATTCGAAATCAGAAGCTATACCGCCTGCTTTTGTGGTATAAAGATCAGCACTTAATACTTCCAATCTCTTTTTCTGACTTGGGCTTTGTAGATACTGGCCATACTGATCAATCATAGCTTTATACTTATCATATGATTTCATTCCCATAGTTTGACTGTAAAACACGTATTCGCCTTTTTGGGTAGTAGTCGTTAAAAATGATAATACCTGATTCATATCAGCTCCACTACCCGCAGCAAATTCTGCATACATCGACATTGCTCTTTTACCATATAATGTGCCTAATATTTGATCATTCGGGAACTTATTTTTTACAACTATAGTGCTATAATAAGCTGGGTAATCACTTTTTTTAGGATGTTTTGAACGTGGGGTACGTAAAAAGTTTAGCGCGTAAAAATCCATATCATAAACCGTCAAATCCCTCATCAAATCGTTGAATTTAGCATTCTTAGTTTTTATGGTTTTTCTAAAGGCATCAGTTTGTCCGGCCACAGCAGTTAATTCCGGGAAGAAATCTTCATAATTACTGAATGAGCCCATAAAATATACTGATTTTCTTTTCAGGCTTTTGGTAAGGTTAGCCCATTTGCTCAAAACGGTATTTTCAGGCGTATTGGTTCCTGTAAATTCAGCATTTACATTATCAAAGGTTACTTCGGCTTTATCTCCAGCCTTTAAATAGAAAGGAAATTGACCTTTCATCATATCGGGCGACCCAACGGCATAAAAGCCTTCGTAAGCAGGTTTAAACAAAAAGCCAAATGAACCATCCGCGGCGATTTCAGTCGTTGCAATGACCTTCGGTGCTCCGTCTTCAATTTTCATTAAAGCTATAGTTTCTTTGATGGTTGCTTTTTCAGGTTTAACGGTTCCGCTGATCTGACTCATTTGAGCTGAGGCAAAAAGGGAACTGGCCAGCATCGCTGCTGATAAGATTATTTTTTTCATTTGATGTTTGTTTATGTGTGTTTAATCAGGCTGCACCAACCGAACGGGATGCAGCCTAAGATTTTATGATTAATAAGTTGTGAGATAAGTAAACCCTCCTACCAGAGGCGCCATATACATCACATCTCTTGGTATACCATTGCCTTCCAATACAAAAGCAGGGTCTGAAGCCAGGTTACCTGATGTTTTAGCGAACATTCTTACTTTATATTTGCCTCCTGAAGTAGTCCCTACCATTACATAATTGTAGGTATAAGGAGCTTCGGCATTTAACCCTGTATACTTTCTATGTCTCAGGAAGGTGATTTCCTCGCCTGCAGCTGCAGTAAACTGTAATAGCTCATGGCCGTTAGAAAGGTTACGTGACCAAACCTCATTTCCAACCGTGAAATAAATAATACTTTCATCGGTATCATTAAGTGCATACCTTTCAGCATTATAGATTTTATCGGTGACTTTGATCGCCTCGTTCTGCAAATCGATGGTTGTTGATGTCCTTGTTATTTTCGTTATTGTTTTTTTCGTTGGATCTGTTTTATCCTGTAACACGGCATAGCCAACAAAAGGCGACATAGATCTTGCGCCCATAAAAAGCATTATCTTGTTCGTATTGGCGGCAGGCATCTGCGTTTCTTTAGCGTCAACCAACGCAGTCATCACATTACCTGATCCGGAAGAAGAAATAAATGAACTACTTATTTCATCAAAGAAAACCGTTGAACCCAAGGTATAAGCCATAAAAAATCTGGACAGCCTATAAGGTGTGTCATAACTATTTATCAATTGTCTTTCGCCAAATACACCTGTATTTCCCGACATAGTACCAATACCGCGCAGTTGGCCCTCGTTAGCGAGGTATAGCGACTGACTTCCATTCGCAACAAAATCAGGAGCTTTAGTTTGAGGTGCTCCATAAAACAATCCATTAAAGTCATGAATTTCCTTCATGGTATTTACATCAACTACAGAGAGATCTCTTTCGGTAGTCAGGAATATCGATCTGGTATTCCCCATAGTACCCGAAACGGCCGATTTATAGTCGTGATAAAAACTAATTAATTTTGCTTTCCCTTCCAGCTTTTTACCATTAACGGAGCTAAACACATTCTCTCTTAAACGCTCAGGGACGATGGTTTGAGGTGTTAAAAAGAGATCCATATCAGCCTGAATACCATCGTCTTTCGCTACATACCACCCACGGGTGTACTCTGTTCCAACATTAATTCTGGATTTGACATATTTTGAGTACCCCGTTTTTTTATTGGTTGCACGAAATACCAAAACCCACTCCTTTGCTACTAATTTAACAGGATAGTCCAGCGCCTTGGTTTTGGCAATGGTATCCATAACAGGTACTCGTCCGGTAACGTTAGTTTCATATATGCCCCATAAATATTCAAATTCAGCGGCTTCCACCGATGAGGTCACTGTAGGGTCTAAAGTAATCCTATCCACATCAGTCAACTTAGCATAAGTTGTTTCAATACCTGTGATAGTGATTTCTTCTAACTCCTTATAATCGTAATTTCCAAGGTCCTTCTTACAGGAAGACATAAATAAGCCCACCAGTAAAAAAATGATATATAATTTCTTCATCTTCTTTTTTAATTTATTTATGGGAACACTAAAGCTTCATCATCCTCGTCTACTTTTGGTTTTTCGGGGTGATTGTTATTGTAATTGATCAATGCAGTTTTTAACACTCCCAACCAATAACTACGTTGGGCAGGGTCAGCGTTGAATATTTCAAAAAATGCATTATCCCATTTCTGTTTTGTAACCTCAATCATAAATTCATGTTTCACTCTACTATATTTCCCGTAATAGTATTGTGCTCCACTGGCGTCCCATAAATTCGGACGGATCAGGCGGTCAGCAAAAATCACCTTACGCCATATATTGCTCTGTTCTCCCAACTGAAAATTTTCATTGCTTTCCACACTAAACTTCAACACCACATCTGTTGCTTTTAAAGAAGCATCCCGTAACAAAACTATGGGTACTGAAAGGTGAACCTGACCAGCTTTAATTATATATTCATGTGCCATATCAGACGCTGTAAAGGCTTTGTAATGTTTGCCCGGAATGGCGTTGGTTACGCCCGGAACTTGTTCCTGCTTTAACCTGAAAACTCTGTCTTTATCAGATTTTCCACCAATGGTATACAAATCAAAGAAAACAGTGTCTTGTACAACAGCATTATCCTCATACACAAAAGTGTAGGTCTTAGTAGTATCTTTTAGTTTATATGGGGCGTAATAAAGCTCTGAAATAGCGGGACCGAACTGTAACCTCGCCACATCGTTAAAAAGATAATAATCGTTCTTTTTGCAGCTAACCAAAGTGATTATGGCTATGACTACTATAAAATATTTATGCATTTTCATTTTCAAACCATTTATTAGTTAGCAGTGCTGGATTCTGTTTTAGGCAATGGCAGCAGATAATTTACCGTTGCATTTGAAGGCGTAAATAACACGCTTCCCTTTAGTGCATTTACACGCTTGTAAGCGTAAAAGGCTTGTCCCTCTGCATAAAATTCCTTACGGTATTCTTTTAACAGTTCCATCTGAAGCTGTACTGGATCTGCCGGCAATGTGGTGACCGAAATATTGCGGGAATTGCGGTATGCCGCCCATAGATTTTGAGCTTCGCCCAAAGGAGCAGACTCAATAGCAATCATATACATTTCACTAATCCTCAACATTGGAATCTGTTTAAAATCCGCCGCTAGTCGGCTTGGATTCTGTTCAACCTGATATTTCTTCAATACATAACATTTGGCATTATTGCTTAAAGTAATCAGCTCCCAAAGATTTGCCTCACGAATATCAGTACCTGAATTACCATACAATTGGTTTTTAATAGTCGCTTCCGCTGTTCCTTTTTTCAACGTACCGTTCCCAAAAGTGTTACCATATTTGGTATACAAATCAAAATCATATAAACCGAAAATATGTTCGGCGGTAAGTACGTAGTCCTTATTGGTCATATCTGATGAATTCCCTAATCTGAATTTTTGAGTTCCATTTATATTTTTTACATCAATCAAAAATTTAGCACTTTCATAAGCTTTTGCTTTATCATTAAACCATAAATAAGCCCTCGCCTGTAATGCTTTAACTGCGTAATAGTTCATCCTTAGGTATCTGTAGCTGATAAAATCATCCTCTGGTTTAAAAACCGCAACTTGAGAAGGCAGTTTAAAGTCATCCATTGAGTATTTAGTAAATGGGTCAACATCCCTTTGCAGCGCCTCTGCTTCTGCTAAGTCCTTTAACATTGCTGTTTTAAATGTTTCAAAACTAACTGGTGCATTAGGCGTGTTGCTTAAAACTGTTACATAAGGCAATTGATTCCCTATGCTTGTTGCAGTTGGAACAGGTCCAAATAAACGCAGCACATCAAAATGACAATATGCGCGCAATGCCAAACACTCGCCCTTGATCATCTCGTACATTCCGGGCTTAAAGACGCTTTTCTTCGCATCGATATGTCCTAATATGGCGTTGATACTGGCAATCACTTTATACTGTTGCCCAAAAACATTAGCCAATGATTGCTGAACTCCTGCGTCCGCAAAATTGTAGAGACCCAATCGCTGCTCCGTGGAGTTGGCTGTAACATCCCAGCTGGAAATCAATTGCTCAAGCGTAGTCATGGTCAACGCTTTTCCATAACCAGCATCAGATTTCAATTGAATATACACTCCGGTAAGGGCATCTTTAAACCCGGATTCAGTTGAGAACAAAACGTCTTGTGGCATCTCAGTTCTAGGTTTCACATCCAAAAATTTTTGACATGATGTTCCTGTTAATGCGATTAACAAAACCAGGACGATATATTTTATATTTAGTTTCATCTTCATGATAAATTAAAATGTTGCATTAACGCTGAATGAAAGTTGTCTTGAAAACGGATAAACTGTTCCCCTTTCCTGTTGTATACTTGAGAAACGGAAAGGCTCAGCCATATTTGCAGAAAATGACAGGTAACTTAGACCTAAATTCTTTTGAATGGCCTTTGATCTCAGCTCGTACAGCAAGTTGATATTCTGGCAGGTGATCGAGTTCTCATTCTCTACGAAACGTGACGTTCTATAAGTGGGAGTTGTAACCAACAATCCTTTAAAAGCAGCATCATCACCAGGTTGTTGCCATCTGTGATCATATACTCTACTGTCTACATTATATTTAAAATCTGCGTTTTCTACTTTATCGATCAGCGTCTGGTTATACATCTGTCCGCCAAAACGGTACCCAAAAGAAGCATTCATTGAAAGGTTTTTATAGCGAACCATCGTGCTGAAATTACCTAGAAAATCAGGATCTGTATTGCCAATGGCACGTAGATTCTGTCCACTCCAATCATAGGTAGGATTCCCGTTTCTGTCCATATAAAGTTCTTTTCCTGTACTAGGATCAATACCCAGAGATGGCATTACCCAAATGGCATTGGTTGAATAGCCTTCAAAATAAAGCTTGGTTGGTGCTGCACCCACTTTATCTTGTCTTGACTTTTGTGCGTCTTTCAGTGCTTTTGAAGTTTCGATAATCATGTTCCTGTTTTGAATCACAGCTCCCGTTACACTCCAATAGAGCTCGCCAGGTTTGTTTACCAGAACTCCGGTAACTTTCAACTCAAATCCCCGGTTACGCATTTTACCGATGTTTTCAATGTAACTGGAGAAGCCATTTGAAGCCGGCAAGTCAATTTGAGAAACAAGATCCTTTGTTGTTCCTGTATAATAATCGCCGACTACTTTAATTCGACCTTTTAAAAACTCTGCATCAAAACCAATATCATATTTCAAGGCTTGCTGCCATTTCAGATCTTTGTTGCCTAACCCCAGCAAATATGCCCCAGTCCAGTTGAAATAACGATCAGCGGAGTAGTACCGGTAGGTAGACAATGCCTGATAAGCATTAAAGTTTTGCGATCCCGTGATCCCAACTGATCCTCTCAGTTTTAAACGATCTACAATACCATTGTTTTTCATGAATTCTTCGTTGTGCATATTCCATCCTAATCCGGTAGACCAGAAAGGTGCAAAACGTTGGCGCGAACCAAATTGAGAGGCTCCGTCTAAACGGTAAGAAGCATCAATAAAATAACGGTTATCGTAAATATAGTTTACGTTTCCTGTAAAGCCCAAGGCTCTTGTTAAGCTTTCATTTCCAGTAGGTGCTTTATCTTTTCCATATTGTAAAGCCATAGAAACGAAATCAAAATTAGGGTTGGCAAAACCTTCTGCCAGGAAACCATAAACAGCATTCTTATTTTGCCGAACGTTAAAATCAAAACCACCAAAAATCGTGTGTTTTCCGTTAAAGGTTTCTGAATACTGTAAGTTTAAGCCACCATCATAGTTAAATGAATTGCCGATACCATAGTTATAATCACCCTTACGGAAGATGTCGACACCACTATAATTAGCAAAAGCAGTATGATCTGCAGGTCTGAACTTATCAGTTTGGGTTGTTCCTTTAGATATGCCGATTTGTCCTCTTAATTGTAAACTCTTAAGTATACTCCACTCTACAGAAGTATTATTGGTTAGTTCCGACGTTTTACCTTTGTCAAATACATTCAATGTGGCATTGTACAAAGGACTGGTTGGTAATGGAAACCATCTGCCTTCATAATCATTGGTCCCGGGATCGCCCATAATTTTCAATGCTTTCCCTTGTGCATCATAAGCTCTCCAGTAAGGGTTCATTCTTACATAATCACTAAATGATCCGTACGGGGATTCTGATGATTTACCTTCGGTAATGATTAATCTGTTGCTAAATTTTATATTTCTATAGGTATAGGCCAGGTTTACTGTACCGTTAAAGGTATTCCTTGCTGATCCCTTCATTGCACCTTGAATGTTATTTACCTGTGCTGATGCGGAGTAACGGAAAGTATTATCCCCACCAGAAAGTGAAAAATTATGACGCTGCCCTACACCTGTACGAAGAGGCATATCCAACCAATAAGTATTTACACCACTATTCACTTCATTAATCAGGTAATTATAATAGTTTTTAAGCTTCAAATCAGCCTCTGGTGCTGCATTATTATATAGACCTACCCGCTGCTCCAGATCTAGTTTTTGTCTGGCATCTAAAACATTATAGTCAGATAAATCTGCCATTTCTATATTCACATCCGCACGATAGCTGATCTTTAATGATCCCGCTTGCGGCAATTTGGTGGTAATTACAATTACCCCATTTGAACCACGCGAACCGTAAATAGCTGTAGCTGCAGCATCTTTTAAAATGGTAATGGACTCCACCTCATTTTCATTGATATCTAACATCCGTTGAAGTGTAGATTGAAAGCCATCTAAAATTACCAGGGGGGTATTCAGTCCAGATAGATTGTCAAGATCATCAATATTTGGTAAACTTGAGTTTCCTCTGATTTGGATATCAGGTAAGCGGTTTGGGTTTGATCCGAATGAATTGCTTTCAATGATATTGAAAGAAGGATCGATATTTCTTAAAGAAGTAATCAGATTTCGGTTACCGAAAGAAGCCAGTTCTTTCGCAGTTACAGTAGTAGATGATCCGGTAAAGCTTTCAGCAGACTTTTTGAATATACCTGTTGAAATGACCACTTCATTCATTTCATTTTCCGAAATTTCAAGTTTAATGGTTAAAGTAGACTGGTTTGCTTTAATCTTAATTTCCTGAGGCTTATAGCCTAAATAGGAAACTACCAGCACATCATTTTCTGATACACCCTGAATCCTGAATTTCCCATTTTTGTCGGTTGCCACAACTTTAGCTGGTATTCCTTTAATCCTAACGGAAGCTCCGGGTACGGGTTTATTCGTTTCATCCAATACTACGCCCGTTATTTCTTGCTGACGCACAACTGGTACCGCAGCTTTATTGGTAATGGTAATAATCTTATCTTCTATAATATAGGAGAAGGGCTGATCGGCAAAGCATTCATCAAGTACCTCCTTCAAGGGTTTATTTGTTACCTTAATGCTTACTGGTTTGGCAGATTTAATCTGCGGTGTGGTGATGACAAAGTCATAGCCGCTCTGTTTTCTAATTTCTCTGATTACTTCATGTAAAGGCGCTTTATTTTTATTCAGGCTGATGCGCTGCGCAAAGCTGGCTGCACTTACGTGAAGTAAAGAGGTGAATAATATGATAATGGTCAGTTTCATAATTCGCAGTATCTGATTTGCTGTACCAGCAAATTGTCTACGCTTAAATAGCGCATAAAAATTCATACATTTGAGTTTAGGCCTTTTAACTTGTGGTACACAAGGCTTAAGGTCTTGGTTTGGAATTAGTTGATTAGTGTGTAAGCTATATTTAATTGAATAATCCGGCCATCAGCCAGGGGTGGGTCCAATCACTCCTGGTTCTTTTTAGGACTATCTTTAGGTAGAGATCTGATTACATAACGATTACCCTCCTCCCTTCAATCCTAAATTTCACATTTCCTGTCTTTTCGAGGGCCTTAAGTACTTGTACTAAAGATTTATCTCTTGATATCTCTGCATTGAAGCCAATTGGGCTTTGTTTTCCTTCATATACCACCTCTATGTCATACCATCTTTCAAGCATATCCATAATAGTTTTGATGTCGTTGTCTACAAAAATAAAGTTGCCATTTTTCCAGGCTATCACTTCCTCTGTATCGACTTCGGCAATGCGTACTGCTGTACCTACAGTAGCCTGCTGACCAGGCTTTAACATATATTCTTTGCTGTGCTTTGTGAGTTTTACACTACCTTCCAATAAGGTAGTTCTATCAACCACTGCCCCAGGGTATGCGTTTACGTTGAAATGTGTACCAAGTACCTCTACTTTCTGATCAGAAGCAGAAACAATAAACGGCCGTTTTTTATCTTTTGTAACTTCGAAATAGGCTTCTCCTGATAATTCGACTTTCCTATCCTTTAACTGAATAAATGAGGAAGGGAATTTTAATTTACTCGCCGCATTGAGCCATACTCTTGTACCATCGGGTAGGTTTACCTGGTACTGACCGCCACGTGGGGTAGAAATTGTATTGTACTCAGGTGTTTTATCGGCAGCTCCATTTTTGGCCATACCATAAACCAATTGCCCGTCGGCCGTTTTACTGATCACAATGCCAGATTGTTTTGCAACTTTACCGGTTGCCGCATCATCCAGACTAATCGCGGTACCATCAGCCAGTGTAAGCATGGCTTTATTAGTCCCTGGTTTTACATCATTTTTAAATCTTACGGCCTGACTTTCTGTTTCTACCGGGATTTCTTTTTCCTGCTTAAAAAAATACAGCCCTCCTACAGATAGGATTACTGCTACAGATGCCACAGCAGTATATTTAAGCCACAGCGGAATGATATTGTATTTTGGTTCATGAACAGGTAAACCCGCCCAGATTGCTTTCCCTACCCGGTCCAACTCTTCCTCATCAGGCATAAAGTCACTATTGTTCAGCTCATGTATGTGCCAGCTTTCCACAATCGCCCTTTCCTCATCTGTACAGGTGCCGGCTTTGTATTTGTGTAAGAGATCTTCTGATTTGTAATTATGCATCATCTAAGCTGTTTAATAGGGTTGCTTAGATAGATGTAGGTTAAGTAGCAGACAGGGAGTAGATGAATTTTAAAAAATTAAAAATTAATCGTCACAAATATCGAAAACAGCTTTAGCTTTCCTTTTAAAATTTTCACAGCATTGCTAACTTGCTTTTTAACAGTGAGATCGGAAACACCAAGCTGATCGGCAATTTCTTTGTGAGAAAGTCCTTCATTCCTACTCAATTCAAACATTTCTCTCATTTTCGGAGGTAGTAAGGAAATTTCCTTTTCAACAACAGCTACCAGCTCTTTCAACCTAAGCTCTTCATCGGTTATATAGACCCCTTCTTCAATAAATTGTTGCAGGTATGCTTTATAATCAGTCCGTACTTTCCTGTGATCCAACAAATCAAAGATTCTGTAACGCACTGAAGTGTATAGATATACCGATAGCGAAGATTTGATCACCAATTCGGGTCCTTTATTCCATAAATAAGTAAAGACTTCCTGCACAATATCTTGTGCATCATCTTCATCGGCCATAATTTTACGTGCATACACGTACATGATTGCCCAATACCGATTGTAGATTTGCTCATACGCCCTTCTCTCTCCTGCTTTAAAAAGCAAGAATAGTTCATCGTCAGGAATACGGCTTAAATCTTCTTTTTGCATGTATTCAGGAGCGCTTGAATTAATTCAATACAAAAATAGGGATTTAAATAAGTTTCAATGTCTATACAACGTATAAAATTGGATAGGTTGGGCAATTAAAAATTCCTTTAAAAAAATTCGTAAAAATCAGACAAATATGTACCTTAACCAAACCATTTATAAACACCGAACAACCATTTAGCAGCAGTACAGTTAAGACTGAGCTAATATTATTACTAGCACTTGAATAAAAGAACTTCCCCCGAAAAACGATACATTAAATAAATGTTAAGCGCATTTAACTAAAACATAATAAAAGAAAATCGAGCAAGTAGTTAATTTAGTTGCGTAATGGCGAATAGAAATTTATCAGATTATGAACTGTTAAAAAGATGCAAGGAAGGCAATAGCCGTGCATTTGATTTGCTATTCGACAGGTATTTTAATAAATTAAATCACTTTGCCCTGAAATATATCCGTCAACAATCGGTAACAGAAGAACTGATTATGGACCTTATGCTAAAAGTATGGGAAAAGAAAGACAGCTTCAGGGAAGAGGGTTCTTTAGGCCCCTACCTATTCAAATCCCTCAAAAATGCAATGATTGACTACTTCCGAAAAAAGGAACTTTCAACCACCCCCATTTGCAAGCTAGTGGAAGATTCTTTTACTCAAGACACCACCAATGAAGCTGTTTCTTATAATGAGCTTCAAAAAATCTACCTTGATTCCCTTAATCAATTGAGTCCGCAAAGAAAACTCGTATTTGAGATGAGCAGGCATGAAAATCTTAGCTATCGTCAAATTGCCGACACCTTAAACCTCTCTGTAAAAACTGTAGAAAGCCATGTTTCTACGTCTCTTCTTTTTCTTAGAAAAAAAATGAAGAACCACGTCAGCCTGCTGATCACCATCATCAATATTCATTTTTTATAACTAATAATCAAAGTGTTATAAAAAAATAACTTTTCTCATTCAGGGTATTTTTCCGTTTTTACGTATTCAATATTGAAGGCCTAAATGCCAAAGCAAATTGAACAAAGCACTACTTAAAAAATACTTAAATCATACCTGTAACGATCAGGAACTGGAGGAGGTAAAACAATTTCTGCAACAGCCAGATTCAACAAGCCTATTTAACGAGGTGATTGATGAAGCCTGGCAGGAAATGGAAGCACCTGAACTGAATATTCATGCCATGGTAACTTATCGCCGGCAATTGATGGGAAAGCTTCAAAGTGAGCCTGAGCCCATTGTGGAACCGACTAAACTCTGGCCAAAAAAACTGATGAGATATGCCGCAATTCTCATCCTTCCAATCCTGTTCGGCTTATACCAGCTATCTAAATATAAAACAGCATCTCCCGCTAAGGTTGCGCTGATTGAAACTGTTAACCACAAAGGACAACGCTCAAAAGTTACCCTTTCAGATGGGACCTTAATTTACCTTGGCTCAAACAGTAAAATACGCTATCCTAAAACTTTCTCCAAAACCAGGGAAATAGAATTAATAGGTGAAGCATTTTTCAAAGTTAAAAGAGACACCGAACGGCCATTTATTGTCCATACCAATAACATCCAGACTAAGGTTCTTGGCACTTCTTTCAAAATAGAAGCATTTGAGGGAACCCCAATTGAAGTGAGCGTGGCAACGGGAAAAGTGAGTGTAGACCGGCTTGCAAACGCAACCGACATACGGCTAAGCCCAGTTGCGGTCCTTACACCCGGGCACCATGTAAGTTGGGACGAAAAAACAAAAAAATCAATCTTAACAGACGTATCACCTGAGGAACTGGAACTTTGGAAAGACGGTGTGCTCACTTTTAACAATCAACGTTTAGCAGATGTAATGACTGTATTAGAACGGCATTATGATATTAAGATTCTTATCCCTTCCATTGAATTGTCCAATTATCGTATAAACACAACTTGTTCTTTAAACGAATCTATAACTAAAATTATGGAGATAATGGGTAAAGCGGGAGGTTTTAAATACAAACTGGAACACGACCAAATTACAATTTCTAACTAAAAAACCTAACCTATGTAAAGAGAAAAACTACCTAAAAAAAACGCCCTGTTAAACAGGGCGCATTTAACTAAATCCATTTAAGTCATTGGTTTACGAGGCCTCAAGACTTAAAGGATCCACATCTGAGTTAATTGACTCAGACGGCTATAGATTCATCCCATTTTATTTGGAAAAAAACCTACTAAACAAACAAAAATATGCAAAAAGGATTGTACCTACACCCATGTATCAGATTTATTATGAAGATATCCGCAATTACATTAATTGTACAGCTGACTTTAACAGGAATGTTGTTTGCGAACAGCGCCAATAGTCAGGATCTGAACAAGATACAGTTAAACCTAAAGCTAAAAAATGCAGGTTTAAAAGAATGCTTCCAAACACTACAAGAACAAACTGGCATAAAATTCTCTTTTGGAGAGGCGTTGATTAAAAAGAATGCAAAAAAGACGACCATTAGTGCTGGTCAGATTTCCATGGAAGCAGCATTAAAGCTAATTCTTGGTAACACCAACCTTCGGTACACACAGATTGACAACAACCTGGTCATCGACGAAAAACCTATACCGCCAGTTGAACGAATTGTTACTGGTACCATAACAGCCGATGATGTTGAAGGCCCCTTACCCGGAGTTACAGTTCAAATAAAAGGGACAAATAAAAGAGCGGTAACCAATTCAAATGGTAAGTACAGCATTTCTGTTGACAACGACCAGTCTGTGCTTATTTTTAGCTACATAGGTTACCTTTCACAAGAGGTTACCGTAGGTAAAAGTTCGACGCTTAACATTGTACTCAAAACAGATAGAAAATCCTTAGGTGAGGTTGTCGTGATTGGTTATGGAACGGCAAAGAAGGAAGACCTTTCATCTGCGGTATCCTCTGTCCCCGATATTGAAAAAGCGAAAGATCGTCCGGTTTTAAGTATTGGTGCTATGCTCCAGGGGAAAGTTCCGGGTGTTACAGCTATAAATAATGGCGGCCACCCTAATAGCAGCCCTTCCATAACAATTAGAGGCTCTGGATCCCGTGACAATGGAAGCTATGTGCTTTACGTAGTAGATGGTGTTCCAAATGCCCCATATAACCCTGCGGATGTTGAATCTGTTACGGTATTAAAAGATGCGGCTTCTGCAGCCATCTATGGTGCTTTTTCCGGATCGGGAGGTGTAATTCTGATTACAACGCGGCAAGCCGCCCAAGGCAAACCGAGTGTGGAGTACAGTGGCTTTACCGGGTTAAAAAACGCCTGGCGTTTACCACAGTCACTCAAAGCCGAAGATGAGGCCAGAGTTGCCAATTTAGCCCAAACCAACGCCGGCTCTCCTCCTCTTGGTGGATGGGACGCAAACCTAAACCCTTATGCACAGGTGACCAGAACAGACTGGATGGACGAAATTTTCAGAACAGGTTTAATTCAAAGACATAACATCAGTGTAAACGCCGGAACGGAGAAATTCTCTAATCTAATTCAGGGACGTTATGAAAAAGAGGACGGTACATTAATAAATACTTACAGCAAGAATCTTTCCCTTCGTTTTAATTCAAGTTACCAGTTCAACAAAAATATAAAATTACGCCAGGAACTGTTCTGGAACAACAATGACAATCGTGGAACTAACGCTTCCAGTGGGTATAGTGGAAGTATTCTCTCGGCCATTTACATGCCCAGATCTGCTACCCCTTATTACGAGGATGGAACTTTCGGCGGAATTGGTCCAAGAGATTCCCAATACCTGGGTATACATGGTGATGCCATTAATCCTGTAGCTACTTTACTTAGAAACAAACCTTATAACAAAAGTAGCGACTTACAGTCTGTTACCGAGCTTTCTGTATCAGAAGTTATAAAAGGATTAACCGTTCTTTCCCGTTTTTCTTATCGCCAAAACAATGGATTATGGAAAAATTTTGAACCAAAAAGGTCTGAACCAGGTAAACCAAACGAACAAAACACTTTAACTTATGCCACTTCCAAAAGGGATTCATGGATTTGGGAAAATACGGCAAATTATAGCCGAGTATTTAACAGGCATACCATTGGGGCAATGGCTTCTACTACTGCACAGGAAAATGGAGACCGCGGCTATTCAGCCGCAGCTAAAGGCTTTGACAGGGAACAGGACTGGGCACAGTTTTTTATAAACGCCTCTATTTTTGATCAGCTCAAACCTACTGATTATGAAAATAAAGAGCGTAATATTTCATACGTTGCCAGGCTGTCTTACAGCTGGGCAGATAGATATTTTCTAACAGGAAGTTATCGCTACGATAATGCAGGACGTTTGGCAGCAGCCAACCGTCAAAAAGGGTTCCCAGCTGCTACTGCAGGCTGGAAAATTAGTTCCGAACCCTTCTTTAACCTACCAATGGTGAACCTCTTTAAATTACGTGCCAGTTGGGGAAGGGTAGGAAATCTCGGGTCCATACCACTTTATTATGGTTATTTACCTTTGTCTACCGATTATCTTTACCAGATTGGTAATGGGGCCCCGCAAACTAACGCCACGTATGTTGGAAGCCGTTACAATCCCGATCTTAGCTGGGAAACATCTGAGCAATATGACCTTGGTGTGGATTTAACTTTATTAAATAACAGGCTAAGTATCACAGCTGATTACTTCAATAAATTAACATTTGACCTGATTAAAGAGCAGGATACGGAGTGGACAAACACTTTTGGATATAATGCTCCAATGATCAATCAGGGTAGAATTAAGAATACAGGATTCGAAGTTGCCGCGAACTGGAAAGATAATGCAGGTGCGTTCACTTATGATTTCGGCGCCAATATTGCAACCTTAAAAAACAGGGTAGATTACATTGATGAGAACCCAAATTCATATTGGGCATATGGTGATAACTGGAGAGAGGTTTTGACACCTTACAGATCTGTAGTTGGCCAGCCTTCTTATGCTTATTGGTTAATTAAAAATGAAGGTATCTTCCAATCTGATGCTGAGGCAAATGCTTACGTAAAAGATGGCCAGAAAATCCAGCCTAATGCCAAAGCCGGAGACCTGAAGTTCAGGGATTTGAATAATGATGGAAAAATTGATGATGGTGACCGTTCGTACATGGGCAGTGCTTTCCCTAAACTGACTTATGGTTTCACCACCAACCTTAGCTGGAAAAACTTTGATTTCAGTTTATTCCTGCAAGGTGTAAGTGGCTCAAAATTATTCCATGCATTTAAACAATCTACATTAAATGGTTCGGAGCAAGGCTACAACAGATGGGATAAAATCCTTGACGCATGGTCGCCAACAAACACGGGTTCTGATATCCCACAAATCTCCGCAAGTGATAAAAACAAAAACTTCCAGACAACATCAGACTGGTACCTGGAAAGTGGAGATTATCTACGTATAAAAAATGTCCTTTTAGGCTATACTTTTAACAAAATGCCATTTAACTCCAGTTTAAGGATTTTCGTTAGTGCAGAGAACCTGTTAACCGTTACCAAGTATTCAGGAATGGATCCGGAAGTAGGCGGCATAGGTCTTGATGGTGGGCAGTACCCGGTATCACGCATATATTCACTTGGACTAAAACTTAAATTCTGATTAAATCAACCAAATCATGAAAAAGAAAACTAACTATATCCTTATAGTCTTCCTATCAATTTTATCTATAAGTGGATGTAAAAAAGGCTGGATAGACACAAAACCGAATGGTGCTCCTACTACTGCATTTTTCTGGAAAAGCGAAGATGACATTATGAAAGGTACAGCTGCATTCTATGTAGCTATGCGTTATGAGTCGACCTGGGGAAGAGATCTTTTCTGGGTACAAAATGCGAGTGATGATCTTGTTGTGGGCAGATCGAAAGCAGATGGCGAGAACATTAAAAACTTTATTCCTACCGGAAGAGAAGGGTACATGCGCAGTGGATGGGATGATCTTTACGCGATGATGAACAGAGCGAATGAAGCCATAAAAAATATACCCACTGTAACGGCTGCCAGTGAAGCCCTTCGCAACAGGGCCTTAGGTGAGGCTTATTTTATGCGTGGTTTTTCTCATTTCTGGATTGCTTATATCTGGGGGCATAAAGATCAGGGTGTTCCATTTGAGGCTGCTGAAAACCCTGAGTACGGTAAAAGGATCCCTCCTCAATTAAAATCGGTTACAGACAACTATGCGCAGATCATATCGGACTTACAAAAAGCGTCTGAACTACTTCCTCTATTTGAAACTTACGGCGACGCCGACCGTGGCAGGGCACACAAAGTAGCTGCATGGGGTTATATGGTAAAAGCTTATGCGTATTGGGCACAATATGATAAAAGCAAATGGCAGCCTGTTCCGGCCCTTTGCGATAGAATCAAAAATGAAGGCAACAGGCGTTTAATCACCGGAAAAGTAGATGGAAAAACCAATTACCGAAGTGTATTTACGATTGACAACAACTGGACCTCGGAATATATGTGGTCTGTTACTTCAGGTGTACAGGGTGGTTCTGAATTTCCCGGTGTAATATTGGAGAACAAAGGCTGGGGCGTTTTCAATGGCTGGGGATACTTCCAACCTACGCTGGAACTTTATAATGAATATGAAGCCAATGATCCAAGACGTGAGGTTACCATCTTAAAATTTGGCGATAAATTCACTTTCTTCGGAGAGGAAAGGTCCTATTATTCAACCAATAGTCTCTCAGGTTTCCAGATTAATAAATACATGGAGCCTTATAGTTATGGTACTGGTGGAAATGCTGGTACCAACACTAAGATTAATCCTAGTGGAGATTATCCTTCGACCATGCTTAACGTTTCTTTGATGCGCTATGCCGAAATCCTACTATTTAAAGCAGAGGCATTAATAGAACTGGGAAGAAGTGGCGATGCTGCAGCCCCTTTAAATGAAGTTAGAACGAGAGTCGGCTTAACTGAAATAAGCAATCCAACATTAAATGATCTAAAACATGAGCGTCGTGTTGAACTGGCTTGTGAATGGACTGATCGTTTGGCAGATCTAAAAAGATGGGGAGATTTTGCGAAGATTAAAGCACCTCTGCATGGACGCATTCACGCAGATAAAACAAATCCTAATTCCCCATTTACAGTAATAGAAATATGGCCTGCAAGGAACTTTGATCCGCAGAGACATATGGCATGGCCGGTAAATCCTGATGAAATTTCCCGAAGTAACGGGGCTTATAACCAAACTCCGGGCTGGTAAAGCTATAAAACAGAAAAGGGTGTCCACTATTTTCGGACACCCTTACTAAGAAAAAGTTGATCTTTTACAACACGACTTATTCAAATCCTCATCGCCAGTACTTCATCAAGGTTCATTAAAAAAGATCTCGCATTTTCAATATTGAACAACATTGGTGGTTTAATTTTTAAAACATTATGTAATGGCCCGTCTGTACTCATTAAAAACCCTCTATTACGCATTTCTTCAACGATTTCATCAATTTCGGGAACTGCGGGTTCCAGCGTTGCTCTATCTCTTACCAGTTCGGCGCCTACAAACAAGCCTTTTCCCCGCACATCTCCAATAATTTTATGTTTTTGCATAAGTTCTTTGAGTCCTTTGATGAGATAATCTCCGGTTTCAACCGCCCTTTGCTGCAATTCCTCCTCCTTGATCACATTCCATACGGCTATCCCGGTTTCCATAGATACCGGATTACCTCCATAGGTATTAAAATACTCCATACCGTTGTTAAATGCAGCGGCAACTTCCTCCGTTAACACCACCGCAGCGAGCGGATGCCCATTACCAATTGGTTTACCAAGTACGACGATATCAGGTTCAACATCTTGCAGTTCAAAACCCCAAAACTGCTCACCTACTCTACCAAAGCCCACCTGTACCTCATCGGCTATACATAAACCTCCTGCAGCCCTCACATGTCCATACACTGCCTTCAGGTAACCATCCGGTAAAGGGATCTGTCCGCCAACACCAAGTAAGGTTTCACAAATAAAGGCTGCAATCCCTGTCCCTTTGTCTCCCAGACCTTTTATAATATCAGCAATATCATCGGCATATTTCTCGCCAGCCTTTTCATCGCCATATCGGTAGTTTCCACGGTATAAATCGGGATTCATTCCTTTATGAATATAAGGTTGTTTTCCTGCACCTCCCTTACCATCAAATTTGTAAGGACTTAACTCCATTGCCACAGTTGAGGTTCCATGGTAAGCATGATCCAATACAACAACATCCTTTTGCCTGGTAAAGTGTCGGCTAATTCGTATGGCAAGATCATTGGCTTCACTACCAGAATTGCAGAAATAGCAAACTTTTAACTTTGGTGGCAGACTTGCAGTAATCATTTTTGCGTAGGCTACAAGGCTATCATGCAAGTATCTCGTATTGGTATTCAGTTTCGCCAGTTGCTTTTGCATGGCCCGAACAACTACAGGATGACAATGTCCAACGTGACTTACATTGTTTACACAATCTATATAGGTATCACCTTTGTCATCATACAAATACTGTAAAGCACCTTTGATGATCTTTAAATTCTTTTTATAACTGATGCTCAAATTCGCCCCTACAACATCTTTTCTTTCTTTTTTCAAAGCGGCATCTTCTGTTTCCTTTCCCATTACAGAAGGGTAACCACAACATATATTGAATCGGTCCTGTGCAAGCAGGGGGTTAATCTTTATCCATTGATACAATAACTTCCATGCATCGTTTTCAGAAACAAAATGATGCTCATTATCACTCTCGCTTCTTAACCTGGCAGAAGTAATTACACTCATGCAAAGACGTGCTGCAATAAGATAATACAATACGGAAAGTTCGGTTTCTGTTAAGGGATAGGTCTTGTGGTAGCTGGTTATCAATACCACGGCCCTGTCCAATGGGCTATCGCTCTTAAACATTGAGTAAGTGCAGGCTATCGCGACATTATTGATTAACTCGCTTTCCACCATATCTCCGAAATCAATAATTCCGCTAACTGTTGCATTCTTTACCAGGACATTATAATCATTTGCATCATTGTGAATTACGGCCTTTCGAAGTAGATAACGCAAAGGCAATACCTCCATTTCATATTGCAACAGAAAGTAATCAACCATGGTTCTTTTTTCATGGTCTTTAATGTGATGCAGGTATTCCTTACAATTCATTACCTGTGCAAGGTCCCATTCCGTAAAACGATAAGCAGCCGGATGAGAAAAACCTGTAAGATGACGATCCATTGTAGCCAGTAAAGTCCCAAGACTCTCAAAAATAGAATCCGGGAATTCCGTTAAATCGCCGATAAAGGTCCCTTCCAAAAAGGAAAGTACCCGAAGGTATGAAGTCTTGTCCTCAGCATTTATTACAGTCAGATCTTTGCCTTTCACATTCGGCAGAATCTCTTGTATTTTAATTTCGTTATCCCTGGACCGTAAATGCTCCATTATTTTTAGCTGGGCTTCTAAAAATGATACATTAACAGGTTCTGTAGTCAGTTTCGCAATAAACTTCCCTCCTGATACATCCTGGAGCAGAAAATTCTGGTCTTCATAGCCATGGATCTTTTCAATAGAAAATACCTCTATTGCATAATGTGTATGTATGAGTTCTTTAATATATTGTTCGGAAAGTATCATAAATTATTTTCTTTTAAAAGCATAAGTAAATGTGCGGCAGACCAGCTAAAATTTCTGGCATTTAATCCCTTTCCGCTAAGAGGATGATAGTTTTCACAGATTGGCCCAGCTCCTTCCAGCCCCTCTGCGTTTTGTAACAGTTCATTCAAGAATGAACCAGCCTCCTTATGAAAGCCATATTTATGTAAGCCGTTTAAACCAAAATATACCTGGTCAAGCCATACCGGACCTCTCCAGTATCCTTTTGTAGGGTCGAACTTTGGGTGATCTGCCGTTAGTGTAGGCAGGGGTACTTTGGTATTAAACTTATTTTTATTTTGTATGATACGTAAAACAGATTCAGCTTGTTTCCCGTCAGACAATCCAGCCCACAAAGGAATCCAGCCTTCAGGTCCTTCTGCTGCGATCCATTCTCCGTTGATCAGTCTATCATAATAGAAAGTTTTATCTTTATGGTAGAACCTTTCATTGATCTGTTTTTTTAAAGGTTCAAGTTGTTTTCTCCAGTCTTTTGAATCACTGGCCAATGATAGTACATCTGCAATCTTAGCGAGATATTCTTTTTCAGCGTACAGGTAAGCATTCAAATCAACAGACTCCTGATCTAAGGACCATGCATAATCATTATTTTTAAACAACACGGCATGATCAAAACGGACCGCATTGTCCATTCCACTCTCCCATGCTGCCGCAATCCGGGTACCGTCGGTAGCTCCATACTCACATAATCCGTTTTTATTATGGTCACGGTTTTTATACCACCATTGATGATAGCGAACCAGCTTAGGATATATTGCTTTTAAAAATCCTACATCATTTGACTGTTCATAAACCATCCAAACACTCCATGCCGCCAGTGGTGGTTTGGTATCTCTCCAGTTATTTTCTTTTTTATCGGCATACACACAATCTGCAATCATGCCATGCTCATCCTGATAATCAAACATGGATAAGATATTGCTTTTCGCAAGTTCATGGTTAAAATAACTTAACCCCACCGCTTGTTTCCAGCTGTCCCAACTCCAAAAGCCATAAAACCCCTGGTAGTTAAGTGATGGGAACACTCCGTCGTGCAACAAATCCTTCGCCTTACTCCTCCAGTTCGTCATCAGTGTAACAATTGATTTTACTGCAATTCTTTTTTGAACAGTATCTTTCAGCTCCTTTCCGGAAGCACTAAAATAACTATGCAGATAATTGTTCCATCGCTGTTCATTTGCCTGGAACAGGCTTTTAAAATTTTCTGTATTTAACTTTTGTGGTACTTTTTCCGGTTCAAGATCGTAGCGCTCTTTACGGGCTATCGTATAAATTTCCCCTGGGGGCAATATAAAAGCAGAAGTCTTTGCTTTGTAGCCAACAGGGTTCAATTCAAACTGAAGTTGTTCCTTTGCCTGAAAGCTGACTTGAAAATGGTGTCCCTGATTAAACGCTATATCAATTAGATTTTTTTTCTGCTTTAGTTTTGCATCTTTTAACAACACCGTTCCTGACCATTCTAAGCGCAATTGTTTTTTCAAATTGGAAAGATTGGTGACAATCGTATTCACCATAGCTTCACGATTGGAGATAAAAATGAGTTGCATACTGATCTTCAGGTCATCAATCCATAACTCCTGTTCCAAAAGTCCCGGATAATATTGAGCTGAAATTCTGGCTTTGCTCAAATCTATGAGCTGACCGGATTGATAGATGGATAACTTAGCTATGAAATTTGCAAGCCACTGACCACTCATATCCATAACCATCGGGCCTATAAAAGTACCTTGGTCTTTCGAATCCACGGGCAAGGTATAGGCATGCCAAGCTCCCATATCTGAGAACACATTTGCTTCAATAGCTGAGGGCTTGGTTACCTGATGGCCCAGTTTTAAAACATTTGGAAACTGTTTTCTTAAACTCTGCGCAAAAACGCTACTCAGGGTTAAACTGAATAATATGACTAAATACTTTTTCATCTACTTTTTTCCTCTCCTGTTAAATCCGTTTGTTTAAATATTGGTCTAAGGGTAAAAGAATACTGATAGTCTTTGTAAGGCAACCGATATTGTGGGTGTGTTTGTGCACCCCAGCTATTATCTCCTCCTACACCCATCTGCTGAAGATCAATATTCCACCAAATCAAATCTTCATTAACCATTGAGCCTCCGTGAACATTTTCTTTGGCATCCTTATCAAAGTCCAGGTTTTTCATATCAAAATGCAATATCCCAGTACTCAATGGTGATTTACCAATAGCCATTAATCCGGCTCCCCTCTGGTCCTTCAACGCCACCCATTGTACGTCCGTGCGGTAACCACTTTCCTGCGCCCTTGGGTATGGATAAAACAATTCTTCTGCCTTCATCTGATACAAATCAATATCCGCAGCGTACTTACGATCAACATAATTATCATAAGGACCGCGGCCAAACCAACTAGCTTGTTCATAATCAGAATTTAATATCAGTCTCATTCCTATCCGCTGTGGCTCCGGGTAATTCTCTTTTCCTACCTTTAGCTGGTAACTGATATCGACCTCACCGTTCCCCTTAACCAGGTAGGTCATGTTACAAGTCGCTTCAACTGCCGGGAGCCAATGCGAAGTCTCCAGCAAGTGGCCCGAAGCCATATCACTGACTTTGAATTCTTTCAATACCGCAGTTTGAAAGGCATTTTGCCATACTTTACTTCTGATCTGCAAACTATTGCCGATATCATTATCGGTTGCAGCGCGCCAGAAATGAGGTTCAAGTGCTTTTTGGATCAGCTCTTTTCCTTCAATACTATAACTTTCTAATAAGCCCGTGTGCTCATTAAAACCAATCATTACCTTTTTCCCATAAAACTGAAGCTGATGCCCTGTTTTCTTTTTTGTCATTCGCAGAGATTTCGCGAAAAGCTTTTTTTCTTGCTTTTCTAAGGACGGTAACCGAAACTGTTCCTTCGCAATTACAAAATCCAAAGGCAAAAGCCCTGTCATTTCTTTGGTACGGAATTCCAATGTTATGAAATAGGCCACCCCTTCTTTTTTCACAAAAGAAGGTACACTTAAACGAAGTTCTTTCTCTTTCCCCGGTTCTAAATTGAAGTCCTCAACCACTGCTTCAGCTACAACCTGTCCATCCCCCTTAATTACCCATTTCAATTTATATCCCGACAGATTAGTAAAGTCAAATCTGTTTTTTAATCTGAAGATATATTGCGCCAGGTCGACTGTTTCAAATCCAACGTTCTGATAAACCTTTTGTAATTCATAGGCCTGTGGATGAAAAGTCCGATCTGCAGATAAAAGTCCGTCTGCACAAAAACTGGTATCACTGGTTAAGCCTACCGTCCCCATATCACGACCAAATCCCCATATCTTATTCCCTTTTTTGTCCTTTATCGCAAAAGTCTGATCAGAAAAATCCCATATAAAACCACCCTGCAACTGGGGATATTTATAAATTAAATCCCAATCATCTTTGAGGTTCCCTCCACTATTTCCCATCATGTGTGCGTATTCACACTGGATCAGCGGACGGCTACGCCATGTTTTTACATAGTTTTCCATTATTGTAATGGACTTATACATTGGACAAAAGATATCAGAATATCGCTCATCTTTTGTTGCTTCATATTGAACAGGCCTGCTGTCGTCGTTTGCTTTTAACCAGGTATAACATTCCTTCAGGTTTTCGCCGAAACCACTTTCGTTCCCGGTAGACCAGGTGACAATACAGGTAAAATTCTTGTCCCTTTCAAACATCCGCTGTACTCTGTCCAGATATGCATTTTTCCATAACGGTTTATCAGACAGGGTCTGCAACGGACTAAAGCTCATACCATCACATTCAATATTGGCTTCATCTACTACATACAACCCATATTGATCACACAAGGCATACCATCGTTCTGAATTGGGATAATGACTGGTCCGCACCGCATTGATATTCAACTCCTTCATCAACCGGATATCCCTCAACATATCAGCTTCAGTTATCACCTTTGCAGTAACCATATTGTGTTCGTGCCGGTTTACGCCTTTAATATTCAGCGCCATGCCATTTACCAGGAATAGTCCATTTTTAACCTCCACAGTTCTGAACCCCATTGGATGAACAACACTTTCAACAAGCACTCCTTTTGAATTCAGATGACTGATCTTTAATTGATAAAGATTTGGGTGTTCTGCATTCCAGCTTTTCACAGCTGGTATTTCCGTCTTGAAATTAAATACCTGCTCTGTCTTAATCTGGCGATCAGCCTGGTACACCACTTTACCGGAAGCATCAGTAAGTTCTACTATTAATGACCCTTGTTCTTTTTTATCCGGGGCTTTATTAAATATAGCCTTAAGATCGAGTAACCCATTTTTAAAGTGTTCATCCAATGTCCCCTTTACCTTGAAATCAAACAGGTGAAAAGCTGGTCTGCCAATCAAATATACACTTCGCTCAATACCACTTAGCTTCCACATATCCTGCCCTTCCAGATAAGTTGCGTCACTGAATCGAAATACCTGAAGTGAGACCGTATTTTTACCTTTTTTTATGGCTTTCGTGATGTCAAACTCTGTAGGTGTTTTGCTGTCTTTACTAAAGCCTATGTATTGCCCGTTAATCCACAAGTAAAAAAAAGAATTAACAGCTCCCAGGTGTATAAAAACCTGCTTGCCTGTCCATGACGGATCAATCTCAAAATCTCTCTGATAAGATCCAACAGGATTATAATCCTTAGGAACATGCGGCGGATTAATGGGAATGGGATATTCTACATCTGTAAAAATATATTTATCAACCCCTTCTGTTTGCCAGTTGGCGGGCACCTTTATCTGTTGCCAATCTTTGGTCAGCTCACTGTTTTTAAAAAAGTCCAGTGACCTTAACGATGGATTTTCAACGATCTTAAACCGCCACGTTCCGTCAAGTGAAATTCTGGAAGCCTCCTGCGGAATAAAATAAGCATGTACAGGGGCTGTATTGAAAGATGGTCTTTCCGGATTTTCCCAATCATTTTGCTGCGCAGATAAAAACTGGGGCATAAAAAAAAGACAAAAGGCGAGAAAGCGTGAAGTTTTATAAAAATTCATCGGCAAAAGGTGATAAAGCCAGTTGAAAAAAAAGTTTTTCCAACTGGCCTATGTTACGAGACTAATTATTGAGCGTGTAGACTACTGAGCTTGTGGATTGTTATTTACTTCTTTAAGTGGTGTAGGATAAAAAGCTTTATCAGCGGTAAACTTCCTGCCTGCAGCTTGCATATTCTGACTTAAAAGACCCCAGCGTCTTAAATCATAAAAGCGGCTCCCTTCAAGTGTAAATTCCATTACCCGTTCATGAACAATCTGGTTAAATACGGCCTGTTTATTCCCTCCTGCTGCATCGGGGAGATCAACTCTATTGCGTACGTCGTTCACATAGTTGATCGCATCGGGATTGTTTTGTTCATTTAAGACCTCTGCAAACATTAACAACACATCAGCATAACGCATTAAAGGCACGTTAATCGCATTAGACATTCCAATACGATCTGGAGTAGCAGGAATCCACTTCCTAAAAGCTATTGTTTGTGCAGCCGCACCAAAAGTTGCGTTATAGGTCTTTCCATAAACCCGGGGATTAGCAGAATCGTTAAAGTAATCATCCCTGAAATACATCGTTTGGAATACCCTTGGATCGTAATTGCCATTCACAATTTTACCTTCACTCAGCATTTCGGTTAGCAACCGTGGCGTTCCATAGATCTCGCCATAACCCCCAAGTTCCGATGCAGCTACCCAATCGCTAAGATAAGAGCGGTAATTAGCCCCACTTGACACATCGGCCGTTTGCTGAAGCTCAAATACCGACTCTGTACTATTTCTTGTAACCCCATTAAACATGTCGCCAAAATCAGCATCGAGGATGTACTGTTTGGAAAGGATTACTTTTTCAAGCCAGTTCTTAGCTTCAGTATAATAAGCTGCTACGTTCGTTTTGTCATCACCTGCACGATAGAGATATACTTTACCCAGATAAGCCTGAGCAGCACCTTTGGTAACCCTGCCAAGTTCTGTTGCAGGTCTTACAGATCTCAAAGGAAGATCCGGTTCAGCCTCCTTAAGATCTTTTAGTATAAAATCATAAACCTCGATACGTGAAGAAAATGGTTTAGAAAGATCTGCATCAGATGTAGGCACTTTATCTCTGATAATTACTTTGCTAAAATTATTCAACAGCTTAAAGTGATAGTAAGCCCTTAAAAATTTAGCTTCAGCAATAATTTGCCTTTTACTCACATCATCTATTGCTGAGGTACTCATTTTACCCACATTTTCGATTACCTGATTTGAAAAATTGATGCCCTTATAATTCTCTCTCCACAATAAGTCAATCGCATAGTTCCCTGAAGTAAAATCAAAATTATAATGTTCAGTCCACCATGGATAATTAAAGGCATCTGCTCCCGGTACAACATAATCTTCTCTGTAAAACTCACGTACCGATCGGGCTTCAACATAATTGTCCCAACCTACAAAACCTTCCAGTTGTGAGTAGGCGGCCGACAGACCAGAAAGCGCCCTGTCTTTATTGGTCCAGAAATTATCTACAGTTAACTGATCCGGAACCTGTTGTTCCAGTTCACTTTTCTTACATCCTGCAACTGCAAGCAATACGATGCATAATCCTATATATAGTTTATTTGCTTTCATCTTTAGAAAATTGAATGGATTAAAAAGTCAATTGAACACCCGCCAGTAATCTCTTATTTTGCGGATACAACATTCGGTCTACTCCTGTATCCAAAGCACTAAATGTTCCAACCTCGGGATCCAGACCTGAATACTTTGTCAACGTAATCAGGTTCTGACCGCTCAGATAAACCCTCAGCTTTGAAAACTTCATTTTCTTTAACAAATCCTGAGGAAGCGTATACCCAAGCTGAACTAACTTTAACCTTAAGTATGCTCCATTTTCCAGGAACCTTGTCGACTCCCTTGCATTTCTGTTTGGATCTCCCAGCACAGCACGGGGCATATCGGTATTGGTATTTTGCGGTGTCCAGGCATTCAATGTACTACTTAAAAAGTTCCTTCCCGCATCCATTCCTTCCAATTCAAATCGGTTTCCATTGTAGAGTTTGTTTCCACCCACACCTTGCCAAAAGAGTGACAAATCGAAGTTCTTAAACGAAACCCCCAGGTTTAAACTGTATTCGTATTTGGCAAATCCTGATCCCTGGTAAGTTTTATCTTTCTCATCTATGGTTCCATCACCGTTTGTATCTCTAAATTTTATATCACCAGCCATAGCTTCTGGCTGTAACACATCGCCCTCTGCATTTTTATAATTAGCAGCTTCCGCATCCGACTGAAATATTCCGTCGGCTTCATACAAATAAAATGCACCAATTTCTTTTCCCACAATAGTTTGGGTAGGGATATGATCTGTGCCAAACCTTAGTCCTGTGCCAAACAATACCTGGTTTGAATTGGCAAGACTAACTACCTTGTTTTTTAATAGGCTAAAGGCTCCGCCCAGATCAAAGTTCCAGTCGTTTTTAGTAAAATGGTAGTTTGTTTCGAGTTCTAAACCTTTATTAGAGATTTTTCCAACGTTCAGAATAGGGTCTCTTAATCCTGCTGATGGAGGTACTTCCTTCGTGATCAATAAACCATCCGTTACATTTTCATAATAGTTTAATGAACCTGTTAATGAACTATTGAACAATCCAAAGTCCAAACCAAGGTTTTTAGATTTTATAGTTTCCCATTGTAAATCCCGGTTTAGCAGCGTATAACTTGCTGAGCCTGGCCAGGGTGTACCTCCAGATCCCTGAACATAACCTCCAGCCCAGGTATTGGACGTTGTAATCAATGCCTGGTGATCATAATAGCCCAAAGCGCCTTCGTTTCCAAGCTCTCCATAACTTGCTCTAAGCTTTAAATTGTTCAACCATGTTACATCTTGCAGGAAGCTTTCTTTATTCATATTCCAGCCCACCGACACAGAAGGGAATACACCATATCTTCTGCCTTCACCGAATACAGAAGAACCGTCACGACGTACTGAAACCTGCAATAAATACTTATTGTCGTACGCATAATTTAACCTGGCTAACGTCGACAGGCGTACATATTTATTGTTTGATCCGGCAGCATTGAAGGTTCCACCCAATCCTGCTGTAATTGTATTAAAATCGGGATTACGAAATCCGCCGGGCACCTCTGTCTCAACAATCCTACCATTTACTACAGTTCTAATAATTGTTTTCCCATCCACTGATGCGCTTAAAAAGCGATTAGTTTTTTCCTGTGCCGTATAACCAGCGAGTAATTTAAAGCTATGTTTTTCTATATCCAGATCATAGTTTAACAAATGTTCCATTAAACGCTCTTTGTAATTTGAAGTACGGTTAAACACATTAGGATACGACACCTCCGGATCATTGGCATTTGATCTGAAGGAGGGGTTATGTGAATAATCGTCTGTTTGGGCATTGATATAGCTCAGGTTTGCAGTATAGCTTAGTCCCTTATAGAGCTTCAGATTAAATTTCACATTTCCGGCCAGATATCTTGTCTTGGAATTTACGTCCATAAAATGATCTGTTCCAATAGGGTTTTGAAATTTAGGAAGATCATCTATGGTTAAGGCATACCCATATTTCTCATTGCTATCAAAAACGGGAAGTAAGGGAGACTGGAAGTAACTGTCTTTCAGATTAAATTTAGCAGCTTCAGTAATTGTTTCCGTATAAATGATGTTACTACTGACATTCAGTATCCCTTTGGTAAAGTCGTTCCTTGATTTTACAGATTTCTTATTAAAATTAGATCCAATAAAAGTTCCCTTATCGTCGGTCAAATCACCACTTAATGCATAAGTCAGGTAATCACCGCCACCACTTAATCCAACATTGTAATTTTGTGAGACCCCTGTTCTGTTAATCAGGTCCTGCCAGTTGGTATTTACACTGCTCGTTTTTGCAATGTAAGCCGGAAAATCGGCAGGATCGACCTCGGCATTGGTGTACATCATATTATGAAGTTTTTTGTACCCATCTGCATCTAAAAAACTATACTTATCCGTAGGTTTTACCGTACTGTAGGCAGCAGAAAAATCAATTATTGGTGCACCTTTTTTACCCTTTTTTGTCGTGATCAAAATTACCCCATTTGCACTATTTGATCCGTAAATGGAAGCTGCGGCACCATCCTTTAATACTTCTACCGATGCAACATCATTACTACTCAAATAATATGGATCTCCGGGAACACCATCAATAATATACAGCGGCTGGTGTACACCAAATGTACCAATTCCTCTTAACCGTACATCTGAAGACTGACCAGGGTTACCTCCGGGACTGCTAACAGATAAACCTGCAACTCTTCCCTGTAATGCATTTACGGGGTTGTTAGATGCAACCTTACCTAATTTCTCCCCGCTAACAGAACTTACCGCACTAGTCAGGTTACTTCTTTTCTGGGTTCCATAACCGACCACCACAATTTCCTCCAGACCTTTCGTATCCATTAGTAGTTTAATACTCATCTCTTTTCCGGGAATTGCAGTTACTTCTTGTGTTGTAAATCCTATGGCTGAAAACACCAGGATATCCGTTCCGGATGCTTTAATGACGAAACGCCCGGAAGCATCAGAAGCAGTACCAATAGAAGTTCCTTTTATTTTGACACTGACACCAGCAATTGGCTGGTCTATTTCATTTAAGACCTGTCCTTTGACCAGATTGTCCTGGGCAAAGCTTTCACCTGTATTGAACAAAAAAAATAGTCCAAAAAGAAAATGAATTGGCCAACGTAAATTTTTAATCATAATATTTGGTTTAAAAAGTTGATTTAATTCCGAACCTGCTGATCCGGTGATTGGTTACTCAAACCTAAATATTAAAGGGTCGAAAAAACGATTTTCACTACCCCTACATTCACACGCATTTCACCCCTACACCACCTCTACAAGGGCGCTCAAATGCATTTAAAAGGCCTTTAAGAAATCATTAAGGCTGTCATTTGTCGACAATTCAAAATGCTTTCTTAACCGATACCTTGCCATTTCCACAGACTTAACAGAGATATTGTTCAAGGAAGCTATTTCTTTAATGGATAAGTTGAGTCTGATTTGTGCGCATAACCTTCTTTCATTTTGGGTAAGCGTAGGAAATTTTTGCTGTAAGTTGTAGAAGAAATCCTGGTACTTGGTTTCGATCTGTAAATTGAAATCTTCGATATATTTTTCGCTATTCACATCATAACGAAACTTATTTACGAGTTTATGAAGACGTTGCAGTATATCATCGCCCCCGGCCTTTTCAAGGATTCCCAGTTCTTCAATAAAATTACTGATCACTTCATTCTTGTGCGCCATATACATGGTGTAATTCTTAAGTTCCACATGATTAAATTCCAGTTTATTACTCAATAACTGTTGCTTGACTTCAGCCAGTTCTGCATTTTTCTTTTGTCTGCTACGCAGTTTATTATAAAGCAGAAAGCCTATGATCACTAACAAAACCACAATGATGGCCAGTGTATTTCGCTGATAGGATTTTAAACTCTTTTCCAGGCTCAATGCTTTAATCTGCCGCTCTTTTTCTTGTGCCTCACGTTTCATGGTGAGCGTCAATAAAGCGTTTATCTTATTCTTTGATAGAAATTCTTCGCGTGCATTATTATATTTTTGTACATATTCATAAGCACGTTTATAATCGCCCGTAACCTGGTAGAGCTGGGAGAAAATTTTATAATAATCTAACAGGTTTTCTTTCTTCGAATTAGATGTTGATTGTTCAATATAGGTAAATGCCTTATTGAGCGATTGCTCTGCTTCCTGGTAACGACCAAGTTTAACCAGCGAGAAGGACATTTGATTATGTATTTCGGCCAGCGAAAGTAGCTGTCCCGTTGAATACTGTAGTGCCAGCTGAAAATACCGGATAGCCTGCTCATAATCCCCGGTATTGTTACTACTGATCCCCAGGTTATTGTATGCAGCACTGACTAATGTTTTATTTTTGAATTTATTTGCCAGCACTAATACCTGATTAAAATAATCAGCAGCCTTTTTAAATTCATTCTTCAACTGATATATTAACCCTAATCCGTTTAAAGAAATCGATGCTTTCTGTTCATTGCCTGCATTTTTATATAAATTGTATGCGAGCGTATGATATTTTAGAGAAAGCTCGGCATTTTCGACATCATAATAAGTCCAGCCCAATAAAGTATAAGTGGCTCCAATCTGTTCATTTGTGCCCTTTTCTTTATAAATCTCCAGCGCATTAAATCCATATTCGAGCGCCAGATCGTAAATATCATTGTACAAATAACCTTCGGCAAGAATAACCAATGCATCAGCTTGCTGAAGTCGCAATTTATTCTCGTAAGCCAGCAAGTAGGCCTTATAAGCATAGGCAATCGCCTGATTGGTAGCATCTCTATTTAGTTGTTTGGCCTTTTTATTTAACGTTTCAATCTGTTCTATTACGGGAACTTCTTGTACCAAAGGATCATATACTGCAGCAATGCTATTAAGACAAAGTGTACAAAGGAATAATATAGCGGCAAAATAAGTTAGTCTAAACATTGATGGTTAATTTTCTTGCTTTCAAATACAATATAGACAATGTAAAGATAATAACAACCCGATCCGGGCCGAACTAATTATTTCCTTCTGGTAACCATAGCTTTCTTTATAATTATCCCCTATAATTGCAGCATATATTAAAGGATCATGGATTTTTACGGATACATCAATAACCTTCAGTTAGATTTGCCAGAGGATATTTCCACAGATTACCCTTTTGACATTCCGACCTTACAACACTGTAAGAAAATGACCTTTCATCCGAAAGTCACTTATCTGATCGGAGAAAACGGATTGGGTAAATCAACGTTACTGGAAGCCATAGCTGTTAATTTAGGTTTTAATGCAGAGGGTGGAAGTAAGAATTTCAATTTTGATACACAGGCTACCCATTCCAGCTTACATAATTACCTGAGAATTTCAAAAGGTGTCCATAAGATGCGGGACGGCTTCTTTTTAAGAAGTGAGAGCTTTTACAACCTGGCATCTGAAATAGACTCTCGGGATTCAGAACCAGGATTAGGAGGGCGCATCATCGATTCGTATGGTGGCAAATCTTTACATAAACAATCGCATGGTGAGTCGTTCTGGTCCTTGTTCATGCATCGTTTCGGTGGCTCAGGTCTTTATATTTTGGATGAACCTGAGTCGGCATTGTCCATTACGCGCCAAATGGCCATGCTTGCGCAAATCGACAAGCTGGTAAATAAACGTTCTCAGTTCCTTATAGCCACACATTCCCCGATTATATTAGCCTATCCGGATGCCACTATTTACCAGATGACACCGGAAGGCGTTTATAAAGTGAAGTATAAAGAGACTGAGACTTATCAGTTGTATAAAGGGTTTCTTGATAATCCCGAGCAAATGACTTCTATCTTATTGGAATAATAAATCTCCAGATAGGCCTTTAAAAACTCGTAATAGTTAGAAGTATTATTTTAATTGCAACAAAACAGTCATATGATGCAAAACAAGGAAATAGAAACTTTTTGTCCGTCAAGTCGGGAAGAATGGAGACAATGGTTAAAAGAAAACCATAATTCCAGCCAATCTGTTTGGCTTGTCCAGTATAAACAAAAATCGGACAAGCCGAGTATAACCTGGAGCGATTCAGTTGATGAAGCGCTTTGCTTTGGCTGGATTGACAGCACGAGGAGAACGATTGACGAGGAAAGCTATGCGCAATTCTTCTGTAAACGGAAGCCAACGAGTAACTGGTCAAAGATTAACAAAGCAAAAGTTCAACGGCTGATAGAAGAAGGGCTGATGACAGCCGCGGGTTTTAAAACCATTGAAGTAGCAAAGAAAAATGGCTCCTGGTCTATCCTGGATGATGTAGAGGAGTTGGTCATACCAAAAGATCTGGAGGACGCATTCCAATCACAGCCAGGTTCAGCAGACTATTTCAACGGTCTGAGTAAGTCCGTTAAAAAGATGATACTGCACTGGCTTATTATGGCCAAACGGCCAGAAACCAGACAAAAAAGAGTGACCGAAATAGCAGAACTTGCAGCACAAAAACTGAAACCCAAACAGTTTAACTAAAGGAAAAAGCAAAATATTCAATATAAGTTCCCACTTTTGCTGAAATTCTGAGTGATACTCATATTGTTATTGAATAAAACCATAAATATTGAAACAAGCTAGCGAAAAGCCTGAAGAGCAAAAACTCAAAAGAGGTTTACAAAACAGGCACATTCAGTTAATTGCCCTTGGTGGAGCCATCGGAACCGGATTATTTTTAGGCATTGGTCCAGCGGCTGTATTGGCTGGCCCTTCTGTAATCTTAGGCTATGCACTAGCCGGCATTATTGCTTTTTTTATCATGCGCCAGTTAGGTGAAATGGTGGTAGAAGAACCTGTCTCTGGTAGTTTTAGTCACTTTGCCAATAAGTACTGGGGGCCTTTTGCAGGCTTCGCTTCTGGCTGGAACTATTGGGTATTGTATATCCTGGTAAGTATGTCTGAGCTGACCGCTATTGGAATTTACGTACATTTCTGGTGGCCTGAAATCCCGTTATGGTCTTCCAGTCTTTTCTTTTTCATAGCAATTAATGCTCTAAACCTCACTTCGGTTAAGGTGTATGGCGAGGTAGAGTTCTGGTTTTCAATCATAAAAGTGGTAGCCATTATTGCCATGATCATTTTTGGTATTTATCTGCTTTTTAGTGGTAACGGAGGTCAACAGGCAAGTGTCCAGAACCTATGGAACGATGGAGGATTTTTTGCAAAAGGTTTATTTAGTGGAGATGGAAAAGGTGGCTATCAGGGGTTATTTGCTGCAATAGCGTTAATCATGTTTTCATTCGGTGGATTGGAATTAATCGGGATAACAGCCGCAGAGGCAGAGCAGCCTGAGAAAACGATTCCAAAGGCAACCAATCAGGTAATTTACCGGATTCTTATTTTTTATGTAGGTGCGCTTGTAATCCTGTTTTCATTATCTCCATGGAAAAATATCACCACCGATAGTAGTCCGTTTGTGATGGTTTTTGATAGTTTAAAAGGCTTTCAGTTTACCCTTATGGGCAAAACCATTTACTTTACAAGTATAATTGCCAATGCGCTTAATGTCATTGTGCTAACTGCGGCCTTATCTGTGTACAACAGTTGCGTTTACAGCAACAGCAGGATGTTATTTGGCTTAGCTGAACAAGGAAATGCCCCTTCGTTTTTATCGAAGCTGAATAAGAGTTCGGTACCTATAAATGCAATTCTAATATCCAGCTTATTTGCTGCGATATGTATTATCATCAACAAACTAATGCCCGAGAAGGCATTAGAGATTTTGATGTCGCTGGTCGTATCTTCACTAATCATCAACTGGCTGATGATCAGCATTACCCATTTGAAATTCAGAAAGAGTAAGGAAGCAGATCAGATAAAAACAAAATTCCCTTCTTTTATCTATCCGATATCAAACTATATATGCCTCATATTTCTCTTAGGTATTTTAGTGATTATGTGGGTAACAGGATTAAAAATATCTGTTGAGTTGATCCCTGGATGGATTTTACTCCTATATATTTGTTACCTTTTGGTTAGGAAAAGGAAGAGTAAAACCTAAGAAGCCTTCTGTTCGGGAGAACAGAAGGCCGGGTAAACGTATTATGTCAAATTTAAAAATGCTTTAATTTATAAAAATTGTCATTCCGGCTCAATGAAATCCAGATCCTTGTTGTGCGTTTCCGGGACAGTCATTATACAATAAAATCCGACTACAAAGCAAATCAAGCCAACTATAGCGGCGGCATGAAGTTCAAAAATCACAGGTTTTAAGAAGGCATATAATGTTGTCATACCTATAACAGTGCCCCTTACCATATTAGGGATTGTGGTTGCGGCGGTAGCACGGATGTTGGTTCCGAATTGTTCTGCCGCTATGGTAACGAACATTGCCCAATAACCTATACCGAATCCAAGCCAGCCACACATGATGTACAGGCCAGTAACGGTTTTCACCCCTCCATACAAATAGATAATACTGCCTATAAGAGTAAATATCATAAATAATGTAACAGCCCTTCGGCGTGACGCGAGATAATAACTAATGATCCCACTCAAAAGATCGCCTCCAGCCAACCCAACGTAACACCACATCACGGCCAACCCCGGCTTAACGCTCTCGGTAATATGCAGTGCCTTGCCAAATTCATTGCTAAAAGTAGTGAGTATGCCGATGACGTACCAGGTGGGTAAGCCAATACCAATACACTTCAAATATAGCTTTAGCCGGTCTTTGTTGGTAAAGAAAGAAGCGAGGTTACCTTTTTTAAGCCCCTCGAAAGTCTGCATGGACTTGAACATGCCAGATTCAAAAACCCCAATACGAAGAATTAACAGTAATAAGCCTAGTCCACCACCCGTGAAGTAGGCATATCGCCATGTAAAAAGTTCGACAGTAAAATAAGCGGCCACAGCCCCCAGAAGGCCTACCCCAGCAACTACCGAGGTTCCTATAGCACGGAGCCTTTTGGGGAGAGTCTCTGAAACCAAGGTAATGCCGGCCCCGAGTTCGCCTGCCAAACCTATACCTGCTATAAAACGGAATAGTTTATAGGTTGTAACATCCTGCACAAATCCACAGGCGAAATTCGCAACGGAATAGGTTATTATAGAGCCGAACAGGACTGATAGACGGCCTTTTTTATCCCCCAGCACCCCCCAGAGTACACCTCCGATCAACAGACCGCTCATCTGCCAGTTGAGAATACTTGCACCTTGTATGGAAACCCCAGCTTCATCAAGCCCCAGTTCTGTAAGACTTGGAACGCGTACTATTCCGAAAAGCAACAGGTCATAAATGTCAACAAAATAACCAAGTGCCGCTATAATTACAGGGGCACTCAGTAAATGCTGAATGGATGTTTTTTCTTTCGTCATACCTATCCTCCTTATTGATAAGTAAACCAGACTGTAGCTTTACAGTCTTTATCTACCACAGCCCTTACCCAGTGTGCGCTGAAGCCTTCCGGAAATCCATATTCCACAGTTTTTCCTGCGGGTACATGAATGGTTTTAAACTTTTTAAAGCCCGACAAATCAAAATCAACTTCCAATGTGATGTTTACATCCACTCCTGAAGTCAGCTTAACAGATTTCCTGTCGTAGCCAGTCATTAAATAAGGTAATGATGGTGTATTTGCCTTTACATCACTGTTTTTCCAGACGCCGCCTTCTCCTACTGGTTTTCCAAGTTTCCAAAGGTCATCAATTCCCCCATACCACAATCCGTTTTTGCCGTTGGCAAAATAATGTCCGTCTGGTTTTGCATCCTGCTTAGTACCACTCATTACGAGTAAGCCCCTCCATGTACAAAAATCAGTTATTCTCTTATTATGAGTGGTAACCGGTCGAACAGCGATAAAGCCAGATTCACGGCCTACTTCATAAAAGGTCCCCTGAATATTTAACATAAATCGCTCAGATTCAACCTCACGTCTGTCTCGTGAAGCAAAATTTTCATACTCAGCTGAAGTTTTAGGAATACGGAAAGTACCGGTTTTGTCCTTAATGATCACAGAGGCCTCATCTATCGTATAATTCTTTTTTAAAGCCAGTATTCTTTCCATTTGAGCTGTACTGTCTGCAGCATTAGCTACATCCTGTAGTTTTTCATCAATTTCACTATATTGTTTTTTATCACCGGAGATATTTAAAACCTGAAGGTTCTTATTGTGCCCTGCTGGTCTGATCAGGTTTGCATTAACACTCCCCTTGTCTGTAATATCAGCGATGGCATTGAACATCGGATCTTTCTTTACATGCATTTTACCGGTAAAGTGGAAGAATGCAGAAGCTGTACAATCTTTATTCGACTTCAGACGAACCCAGTTGGCATCGAAACCTGCAGGAAATATAAAATATTCGTAACCGCTGGCCGGCACTGAGATAGTCTTATAATCAGTCCATTTGTTATTCCCTGCTTTGTCTATTTGAATGGTAAAGCTCACGGATTGCGCAGCACTGTGGCTAAGGTGCAAGATCTTTTTATCAAACCCCTTGATCAGGAAAGGGTCAGATGCCATTCCAGCTTTAACCTCATCATTTTCCCACGGGCCACCCCAACCTGTTGCACCGCCCCAGGTTTTCAAATCGTCCCATTGTCCAAACCATAAGTTAGATTGCGAGCGTCCTGCCATCGGGTTCTCCAGAATTGTGGTTTCGTCTGTGGATATCACGATCTGGTTGTTCCAGCTACAAAAATCGGGGATGTAGCGCAAATGGCTGTTTAAAGGTACAATTCCACCGCTGTTGCCTCTCGAAAATGTCTTTGGAAAATCATAGATCATGCCGTGCATGTCCATTAACATTTTACCATTCCCTACTTCGCGGATACGAGGCCACTCCGTGTACCACCCACCCCTGTGGTCATAAGTATGGGCGGCCTTTGGCATTCTGTAAGTGTACCATTGTCCATTGTCCAATAACTTCAGCAAAACCGAACGTTTATCCCATCCGATACTCCATAAGGGACTTTTGTCATCCGGAGCACCATAAATACCTCCCGGCCCGGTAACATCGGTAAATTGTCTGCGTTCAATGATTTTCCAGGTTTTACCGTCCCAGCTTGCCAATACTCCTTTATCTTCTTCATTTTTAGGCAGATCTCCAGCTTCGAGGTCTTCTTTTTTCAACTTAAACACAGCCTCTTCCCCATTATTGGCCACTACGAGTTGTTTTTGTGAAGTATATGCACCTTTACCATGCCATCCGGGCACTGGTTTATGAAACAACTTTTTTACGGCGAGGGTATGCACATTTGTTTCGTACAACATCCCCTCCATATCATAAAAATAAACCATGTTGGCCGGATCAGTTAAATGACGTGCAGTCGCTGTCATACGGCCAGGCATAACTGTAAAGGGGATTACCCTTACTTTGCCTTTATCATCGATAAAATAATTACTGGTGATCAGCTGGTTAGACTCCCTGTGTATCATCCTATTGGCTGGTGTACCACCGATACTTTCCGGATGTATAGTAACATTGAGATCTTTATCAATGCTGTACAGTTTGTCTGAACTACCCTTTGGCAAGTGCGGTGAATAGGTTATCATCCATAGTTGTCCGGCCCAGGGTGTAATCGCTCCAATACCATTTTCGCCACCATCTCCACCTGCTTTCTTTGAGGCTCCCGGTAAGGTCCAGCTTTCGTTAAAAGTAGCAAGGTGTGGATAAACACCGCTCACTTTCAATGGTTTTGTTTGCGACATCGCAAATGGAGTGATAAACAGGAGCGAGTTTAGAAATACGCCGCCTTGTAAAATTGATGTTATTTTCATTTGTGTAATTAAAAAATGGCTGAACTAATTCCTCAGCCATTCGCGTTCATAATTAGTTATGTTAATAATTTAAGTTTTGACCCAATCCTGGATTCTGAAGCCTGTCCACGTTAGGAATAGGCCAGAGATACTGGCGTTCTTTATCAAAGTTTCTTTCAGCCAGCACCTTTACATCTTTTCCAAACCCTGTATAATCAGGGATACCGTCGTCGTCAATTGGCGTTACACCAGGGAAAGGCCATTTAGACCTATTCTGTACCGCAGGATCCGGCAAACCTATAACAGGACGTGTCAGCGCTTTTTCAGCTAACCTCCATCTGATCAAGTCCATGTAGCGCAGCCCCTCAAGTACTAGCTCTACTCTCCTTTCTCTTCTTACTATCTTTTTCAATTCAGCAGCGTTGAAGGTGGTAACAGCCGGGTAAGATGATGTAGCTGTAACTGCAACTCCGTATCCCCTTGCCCTGACGCGGTTGATTGCGTTTAATACAGACGCATCCACCTCTCCCAATTCAATTTTGGCCTCGGCATAGATCAACAGTACTTCTGCCAATCTAAAAATGATTCGATCATTATCTTCTGCGAGCCGGTCAGCCCAGGATTGGTCAATTCCTTTTTTCCACAAAAAACCTGTTAAGCTCGCAAACTGGGCATTGGTCCTTGTATCATTATTGCGAACTCTAGTTCCGGTCTTTGAACTGTAAACAGTAAGCGTATCAGGGTGGGGCTGATAAGAATATCCTATCCACTGAGTACTAAATTCAACAATGTTTGCTGTCAGCCTTGGATCGCGATTGGCGAATGGCTTCTTCGGATCATATAGCGGAGATTCATCGATGGGCTTGCCATCCGTACATTCGTAGCTATCAAAAATTTCCCGGGTCGGAATTTGTGCTCCAAAACCTGTAGCGTTACGTGGGAGAAAATCCTGAACATACGCCGCGCCACTAAATACTTGTTGCGTCTGGTCTCTGGGTATACTGATGATAATCTCTTTGCTTGTTTCGCCTGATTTTAAAAATAAATCACGATAACTCGGATGCAAGTCGTATGCTGTTGAACCCAGTTGAATTACTGCATTGGCAGCATCTCTTGCCATTTCCCATTTCCCGACATACAGTGCAGTTCTGGCTTTCAGTGCCAATGCAGCACCTTTTGTTAGGCGTTTCATTTGTGTGCCGGTGTAAGTTGACGGCAGGTTGGCAGCAGCATAATCAAAATCTGAAAAAGCAAAAGTCAGTACTTCCTCTTTATTGGCCCTGGTAACTTTATAAGCTTCCTCAAGTGAAATTGGCTGTGTAATCAATGGAACATCTCCAAAATGGGTTACTAATCTTGAATATTGATAAGCACGTATTAACCTCATTTCAGCCTCGTAGGTTTTAATTACTGTTGCAGAAGTGTTGGCAAGGGCTTTGTCTTTATTGGCGATGAAGGTATTCACCCTCGAAATGGCACGGTAAGCATTAGTCCATAAGGTATTGGCCGTACCATCATCGGCATTCATTGTCCCGAAGGTTACAGCATTTCCCAGCTGAGCCCTGTGCCAAAAATCATCAGTAAATAAATCATTGTCATTTGACCAGAAATCCAGTCTATATAAGTCGTTTACGGCAAGCTCTAACTCATTTTGGTTAGCATAAAATGACGCAGAGGACGGGCCATCTAAAGGATTAAGATCGAGTTTTGAACATCCAGCAGATGTTAGCGCAATTGATATTATCAGGTATATAATTTTCGTTTTCATTATCTTTCTATATAATTTAATTAAAACTTGATAACAGCCCCACCCATAAACGTTTGTACGATGGGGTATCCAAAGTTGGCTGCTTCGGGATCCGCATCAATGTAGTTCGGGAAATTATCTACAGTAAATAAATCATTGACAGCAGCGTAGAATCTTAGTGATTTAACACCTACTTTCTTTAAAAAAGAAGGTTGCAATGTATAACCAACCGTAATGTTCTTTAGTCTGAAATATGCGCCGCTTAACAGCCAAAAATCTGAGACCGTATAATTATTGCCATTAGATGCCCTCGAAAGCCTTGGAAACTTAGCATCGAGATTTTGTTCAGGCGTATTATTGGTACTCCAGAATCTTCCAGGCAAAGCTGCCGGCATGTTTCCAAAATCTTCAGCAAAAGGTTGTGCCTGCTCAAACGGCATAAGGCTTAACTTTTTTGCCACACCTTGAAATACCAAGCCAAAATCAATCCCCTTATAGTCTAATCTGATATTTCCACCATAGGAATATCGCGGTAATGATCCTCCCAGGATTACCCTGTCCTCAACCGAAGAGATCACATTGTTGCCATTCATATCCTGGTATTTGACGTCGCCAGGTTTGCTATTTGTAAATTTGGCACTATTGGTTACTTCTTCAGCAGTTTGAAAAATTCCCAGAGATTTATATCCGTACCAGGAATTGAATTCCTCTCCGACGATGTTTACAGTGCTACCCAAAGCTCCTATATTGCTAATTTCCAACACCTTCGTTTTGGCGTCAGAAATATTCGCGGCTATTGAGTAGTTTAGCTCACCTATACGATCACGCCAGCTTAGCTCAAGCTCAAAACCTTTAGCACCGACAATACCCAGGTTATCTGTTGGATCTGCATAGCCTGCATAGTTGGGTATATCGCGGGTCAACAGGATATCTCTTGTTTTTTTATTGAAATAATCTGCCGTCACACTTAGCTTGTTATTAAAAAAAGCCATATCAACACCAATACCTGCAGTACGTGTAGTTTCCCAGGTGATATCAGGAATATTGAACACAACCTGTGCATAGCCATTTACCGGAACCACTGAAGCACCTTGGTAGAGTAAAGCTGTACTGGGTGATAAATTGGCCTGATAAGGATAATTACCGATCCTTTCATTTCCCACTTCTCCCAGTGACCCTCTTAATTTAAAGAACGATAACCATTTGATGCCCTTCATAAAGTCTTCTTGTGTAAGTACCCAGCCTACGGAAAAAGATGGGAATACCGCGTCGCGGTATGCAGTTCCGAATCTGGAAGATTTATCATATCGAAGGTTTCCCTGGAATAAATATTTGTCTTTAAAGCCATAAGTAACCTGACCAAAGAAGGAACGAAGGGCAGTTTCAAAAGCAGTACCATCGTTATCTCTTAATAATTGAGAACCGGAAGTAAGGTAGGGATAGCCTGTTAACGGAAATCCTTGTCTGGAGGCTGACAATGATTCATAAAAGCGGTAGTTTTCTTCGTATCCCGCCAACGCCGTTATACTATGATGTTTTGCAATCGTCTTTGTATAATTTGCCAATAGCTGGCCGTTGAGAATCCGATCCTCAGTACGGCCCTCACTTAAATCGGTGGTTGCTCTGTTAATTGAAATCTGCCTCGTCGGCTGCAAAAAATCATAAAATTTAACCTGCTGAGCGTAGACCTTAGTTTTGTCAAAATCAAAGCTCGGAGCAACAAGTGCTGTTATCGTCAAATCATTGATAGGCTTAAAATTAACAGCAAGCCGTCCTACAATCTGGTTTCCCAGAAATTTATTAAAACCTCCATTTTCAATTTGTGCCATCGGATTCCGTCCGGTTTTACCATCCGCAAACCTTCCATCAGTAAAATAAGCTCCATAAATGGGTGGCAGAACTCTTCCCTCGTAGATAGGATTACTATAACCCGCAGCATTAATTACGTTATTAGTGCCCGTTCTTTTATAAGCGATATCTAAATTGGCGGAGAGCTTTTCAGAAATTTGCAAATCGTTATTAATTCTTACCTGATAACGCTGGTAATCATAATTATCATAAAAAGACATAGCATTTTGATAGCCTATCGACGCCTTGGTTTTCAGTTTCCCTGTTCCAACTGTTAAAACCAAATCATGTCTTTGTCGCGGTGCCAGGTTGCGCTGCATAGTCAGATCTTGCCAGTCTGTATTGAACCAGTAGTTAGGATTGGTCTTAACACTATCAAGGTACCCGTTTATATAAGCATTGGTATACTGAGCCGTTCCGCCATCGTTTATGGCGCGCTCATTAAAATACTTTAAATAATCAATTACGCCGACGAACTCTGGCAGCGCAGTAGGCTTTTGCACACCATACTCATAATTATATTCCAAATCAGACTGACCGCTTTTCGCTCTTTTTGTGGTAATGAGCACTACCCCGGCTGCCCCCCTGGATCCATAAATAGCTGCTGATGACGCATCTTTGAGCACAGATATATTGTCTACGTCAAGAGGGTTCACATTGTCAAGATTAGAAACCGGCACTCCGTCTACCAGATATAAGGGATCGTTATTTCCAGTGGTAGTAATGCCCCGTATTCGTATGCTTGCACCGGCACCTGGAGCACCACTGCTACGTGTAACCGTTACACCTGCAACAGCGCCTTGCAACGCTTCAGATATTTGCACCGTTTGTCTTCCAGCTACATCGCGTCCGCTTACCGTTCCTATAGAACCAGTTACGTCTTTCCTTTTTTGCGTACCGTAACCGGTAACGACAACTTCACTCAGCTCTTTATTGTCGGCCACTAAACCAACCTGCAACGGCTGACCTGTAACCTGAACAAGCTGCTCTAGATAACCAATATAGGTCAGGACAATGTTTGAGGTGCCTGTGGGTACATCGAAACTAAACATCCCCTCAGCATTAGTACTAGTTCCCAGTTTTGTGTCGGGTACTGTAATGCTTACACCGGAAAGTGCCTGTTTTGTGACTGCGTCAATAACTTTTCCTGATACCTTTTTGTTTTGTGCAAAGGCGGCATACTGCAGCCCTAAAAACATTGCTAATAGTAGTAGTTTTCTTTTCATTTATATTTGGTTAAGTTTTAAAAAACATTGTTCTTTGCCAACCTGATTTAAGTTTTGGTTGACATAAAATTATAAAGGGATCTAGAGCACCATACTATAGTGCCTTGTTCAAAATGATATCCAATATTATGAACAACACAAGCAGCTACTAAACAGACAATTAGCAATGACAAACAAGCACTCTGAACATGCCGAAAACTCATCTTTTTTTCAGCAGCTGGATATATGCTGCCAGAAGATAGCCGGACTGATCGGAGAAAAGCAGATTTCCGAGTGGACAAATAGTGATTATATTAACCTCAGCAGACTGCTTTCACGTAAAACAAAGATCCGGTTAAGTGAAAGTACGCTCAAGCGTATCTTTGGTAAGTCCAAAACATCTGAACGATACTACCCTCAGAAGGCAACGCGTGATGCACTTGCACAGTTTATAGGGTATGAGAACTGGGATAAATTTGAATTTCGGGATACGGATCAGGTTGAGCTGCAGGTTCCGAATATCAAAACAAGGGAATACACGCCCAATATGCAGGCAAAAAACAGGGCTACATGGCTGGTCTCTTCCGTTTTTCTGGGCATAGCCTTTCTATTAGCAATAATTGTTTTGAAACCCACAGACAAGGAGGTTCCCCCATTTGAAGGCATTCAATTGATGTGTGTCAATCCTGATGGAATCACACCTCACTCTGCAATTTTTAAATTAGTAGCTGAGAAAAACCTTCCAGACTCAGCAGATCAGTTTTCTATCGAATTCGGAGATGGAAGAACGAAAAGACAACGATTTACAAGTAACATGCTGAACCACTATTATGAGGTTCCAGGCAGGTATTATCCTCTGTTATTCTATAAAAACAGAGTTATAGATACTGCGTATGTTTATCTTCAAACGAAAGACTGGTCAGTTACAGGTTATAATCTATACGACACTACAAGGGTTTATCCTGTCCCCGTTCGTGGTGACATCGGTTCGCACGAAACCATTGCCGCCTCCGCGAACGATGCATTCCGTGCTGGTGTGGATACCCTAAAAACTTTCTTTCTTGCATTCTCTAATGTAAAACCAACCAATATCAGCGCAGACAATTTTGAACTTTCAGTTGAGCTGAAAACCTCTGCAAACAGGGCTGGCGTAAGGTGCTCACAAGTAAATGTTACGCTCTATGGTGAAAAAGACCGACATTATTTCAGCATCATGAAGCCGGAATGTACGGTATGGACAAGTTATCAATTTTCGGAAAACAGAAAAGACGGAAGTAAGTACGATCTCAGGGCTTTTGGTCATGATTTAAGTAATAGCGGCTTATTGAAATTTCAGGTCAGGGATAAAAAAGTAACATTATTTATTGATGGCAGGGAATTATATAACACCCAATATAATAACCCAATGGGCAATGTGATGGGTATCAATATAGCATTTTCAGGGATAGGTGAATTCAAAAACTTTCAATTGAAGGACCTGAAAACCGGAAACCAATTTTAACCGCATCTGCTTCACATACAACTTTAAATGTTGAGAAAAGTGAAATTTAATACCTTTAATAACCAACTTATTAAAAAATTGACGAGTGGAAAGTTTTAGTACATTATCTTTGCCCAATGTTCGAAATAGAATATTCGACTGATTATCAATCGACTATGAGTAACCGGCAACAAATAAACCATAGTAAGACAGAAAACTTTTAGTCTCACAATATTGCAAGCAAAAGGGCATGTACTTTTGATACATGCCCTTTTATTTATTTGTAACCACTTATTTAACTTTTTCAGGGAGCAAAACAAATTGAATTACATCCTTAACCCCCAAGTACTTCTTAGCTAAACCTTGTACACTTTTCTTTGTAATACTATTTATCAATTTACTCACCTTCAATATCTCAGCAGGATCCTCCTTACTTTGAAGACGGAAAACAAGATTATTGTGCCAATAAGAGTTCTTCTTCAATGCAAGTTCGATCATTCGGCCTTCCTCAGCTTTATATTTTTGAATATCCATATCCGAGGGACCATTCTTCACCAAGAATGCCATTTCTTCTTTAGTAGCCAGTATTAATCGCTCAACATTTTCAGGAGCACAACCAAATGATACCGTTAATGAATAACTGGGCACTGGCAATTTTGTATGAGTGACAGAAACATCAGATGAATATACCCCACCTTCCTTTTCTCTTAATCGTTGGATTAACCTAAGTTTCAACACTTCTTGCAAAGCTTTCATGTTCCAGTTATTCATGTCAGAATAATTATACTTACCGCTAAACATCAACTGAACAGTAGCCTTTTCCTCTTTCCCTTTAAAAACTGTTTTCTTAATTTCTCCCTTTGGCAAACGAATACCAAGATCCTTACCGGCTTCTTTGCGGTTCAAGCTTGGCAAAGCCGCTAAGTATTGTTCAAATAATGGCTTAAGAGAATCAATATTTAAACTACCAGTGAAAACAAACGTAAAGTCGGATGCATCTGAAAAACGATCTTTAAAGATTTCCAAAGCACGTTCTGGGGAGATCTGATTCATTTTCTCCAAACTTGGCGCTGTACGTCTGTAATGATACTGCCCTAAGACATTACCAATTGTATCCGCAATTACATTGTCCGGATTATTATAACGTTTAAGAATATTAACCTTTGCATTTTCTATCGCCCCATTAACCATCGCATGGTCTAACCTTGGAGCGGTAAAATAAAGGTAGATCAACTGAAAGGCGGTTTCCAGATCTTTGATCCTCGATTGCCCATTGATCCCTTCATACCGTTCGCTGATATAAGGTGACACACTTACAGACTTACCAGAAAGTATTTTTGGAAGGGTCCTTGAATCATATTCACCAAGCCCACTACTCACTACCATGCTAGTTGCATTTAGTGCAGATTGATAATCACTATCACTATAAATAGAGTTTCCACCCGGACTAAATGAGCTGAACAGAATCTGATCATTATTAAAATCAGTTGGTTTAAATACCACTTTCATCCCGTTACTTAACGTCCAAGTTGTAATCCCAACATCCTTTCTATAGCTTTCCTTAAGGATCTTCCCTTTAGCAGGAAGGTTCGTCATCAATGGCTGATTATATGCTACGTCATTATAAGCTGCTAACTTCTCCGTTTTAACTTCTTTAATCCAAGATAAAACGATCTCCTCTGTAGGAAGATTGGCTTTCTCGGTTTCTGGAGCCGTAATGATGATATTCCTATTGATATGGAAATCGAGCTCATTCACTACTGCATTGACCTCTTCTAATGTAATTCCTTGAATATTCGTTTTATAGAAGTTATGTATAAAATCAGAACCAGGGCTAGCCTGGTCTTTCAAAAAGACTTTAACATACTCATCTGCATAAGCAGCCGATGGTACTTTACTCCTTTCATTGTATCTATATTCCTGCCCGTCCATCAAAAGTCCTTTTACCCTATCCAGTTCTGTTTGCGTAAAGCCCAATTGTCGTACACGTTCTACCTCAGACAGCACCGCTTTAAAACCTTTCTCTAATCCACTTGAATTTGCAATAACAGTTAAGCTTACTGAATTCAGTCCGGCCAACAATTCCGGAAATGAAACCTTTCCTTCTTTAAAGGGTGGCTTTTCTTGCTTGCTTAGCTCGCCCAACCGAGTAGTAAGCATACCATTGAACAGTGTTTTAACCATCGAATTTCGAAGATCAGCCTCTGTCTTAAATAAAGCGGGAGCTTTCTTAATTAACAGTTGCATTGAGGTGCTTGATATTTCGGGATCTGTGATCGCAACGAAGTCGTTCTTCCCTTCCAAATTCAATGTATAAGTGATTCTTTCCGGAGCATTTTTCGGATTAGTCAAATCAGAAAATTTCGCCTTAATCTGTTTTTCGATTTCTTTAACATCAATATCGCCTACTACAATCAATGCTTGTAAATTTGGACGATACCATTTCTTATAAAAATGCTTAATTGTTTCTGGTTTAAAGGTCTTCAGTACCTCTTCCGTACCAATTGGCATGCGTTTAACATAACGAGAGTTGTTCAATATGGCAGGCATTGTAACTTCACGAATACGTTCAGAAACTCCTTTGCGTAAACGCCTTTCTTCTAAAATCACACCACGCTCCGCTTCTATTTCTTTATCATCCATGAGTAAGTCGGCCGACCAATCACGCATGATCTGAATTGCACTGGTTATATTCTCCGGCTTATCAGATGGGATAGGAAGCTGGTATACCGTTTCATCAAAACTGGTATAAGCGTTCAGATCCGCACCAAACCTTACCCCCATACGCTCCAGATAACTAACCAGTTCATTTTCGGGAAAGTTCTTAGTCCCATTAAAGGCCATATGCTCTACAAAATGAGCCAATCCCACCTCATGATCTTCTTCTAAAACAGACCCCACTTTATTTACCAAATACAAAACCACTCGCTTGCCTGGTTCTGTATTTTTGCGGATATAATAGGTAAATCCATTGGGAAGTTTTCCTATCAATATATCTTTATCAATAGGAAGTAGAGGATATGGCAATTTTGCTTCCTTTTCTATTTTCTGCTGAGCAATAATCTGCTTTTCCGGCATTGAAATCAATAGTCCAATGGCTAATAAATATACTTTTAAATCAATTTTCATTCTTCTCTGATTTGGGATCATATCGATCTCTCAATAATCTCTAAAATCCGCTCATTCTCTATAATCATCATCCCTTGCCTATCATTGGTAATACCATCTTTCAATTGATAAGTGTACTTGGGAATCAAGCCATCCATCACAGTTGGTTGATACTTAAACTGGACATTTTCACGACGCGCTTTCAACTCCTCCCCAACTTCAATAATATGAGTAGAAATCACAAACAAGCAATTTGTATAAGCTGCAAAGGCCTCTGAAACTGCCAGAGTTGCATCATAAGCATCCTTTACATTTGTACCCTTAAATAATTCATCAAAAAGCACCAGTAAATTATTGCCTTCGCTCACCTTTTGCGCTACTTCCTTTACTCGCAAAACCTCAGCATAGAAATGGCTATACCCCATATTTAGGTTATCCGGCACATTAATGGAAGAATAAATACCCTCCATCACAGAAAACTCAAAACTATCCGCAGCAAGTGGCATTCCTAAATGTGCCAGGTATATGCTAGCACCTATTGTTTTCATCCAGGTTGATTTACCAGCCATATTTGCACCCGTTAAAAAGAGCACATTCTCTTTTCGATTCAATGAAATTGAATTGGCAATCGCTTTTTCAAGTACTGGGTGTTTTAATCCAGTTGCTTTTAATTGACATGTAGTAGCAGGCAATGCCTTAGCATAACCCATCCCTCTAGATCTTGCAACGTCAGACACTGCAATGTACATATCCAGTTCATATAACACTTCAAAAAGCAGTATCATATCTCGCTGCAAAGAGCCACGCAATAAGTAATTGTATTTTGCAATTTTTAAAACAGACAGCTCTTCAATTTCTTTTTCATTTAACAGGTTGATGACACCTTGATCTTTAAAAATAGACTTCGTTTTATCCAGTTTTTCTTGAAAGGGATGAGCACTACTTTGCTTAAGCTGACCAAAGAAAGTTGCAGCATCTTGCAGCAATTGAACCATCGACTGCAAGCCTTTAGTCAAGACACCATATTCTTCAGATTGAAGCACGATGCTTCCTACCTTTTTCTGTAGAATACCTATTGCAGATAAAATAAAATTACCTTCTACACCTTCACTCACATACCCTTCGGCTGCCTCTACATTTTCACGTTGAAAAGCAAAAACCAGATGCTGTTGATGGAAATATTCAAAAATAGAACTACGCACGTTGATTTGATCTGCATCTGACAATGGCGTTCGAAATAAAGCTTCCAACAGCTTTTCTCCTCCTGATGTTTTGGTTTTATTGAACAGACTGTAGATCGAATTGGATTTATATTTCCCCAGCAGGTTCAGATCTTCTAAACTCTGTTTATCGATTAAAAAACTCATAATTTAGCGTTTGGGTTTATTCTTGTTCAATAGTTCCACTATCCCTTCATTGTTCACGATAATCATTCCATGTCGATCTTCTGTGATACCAGATTCTAATCTGTAAGTGTAAACAGGCTTGGTGCCCTCCATTTTAGTTGGGAGATAAACAAACCTGATATTGCTGCATTTTGCTTTCAAGGTTTCTCCAGCTTCCATAATATGGGTTGATACTACAAACATGCAGTTCCTCTTGCCTGCAAAAGCTGCTGTAATGGCTACTGTAGCTTCATAAGCATCTTTAACATTGGTTCCACGGAACAGCTCATCAATGATGATGAACAGGTTTTTATCTTGTCCAAGCTCTTGAGATACTTTTTTGATGCGTAATACTTCAGCATAAAAATGACTGATTCCCTTACTTAAGTTATCTGGTAAATTGATACTGGTATAAATCCCCTCTCTAACAGAAAAAGACATACTTTTAGCGGCTATAGGGAAGCCCATATGCGCAAGATACATTGCGATACCCAATGATTTCATTAAGGTAGATTTCCCCGCCATATTAGCACCTGTCAAGAAAATGACGTTTCCTTGTGGATCAATCTCTAGAGAATTGGCAATAGCACCCTTTACATGTGGATGATAAACACCTGCTAATAGCACCTCTTGATGATTGGCAGACGAAGCAACGGGATAGCAGAATCCTTTATCTTTTGCCAATTTTGCGATTGACAAATAAGCATCTAATCGATAAATAGATTGTAAGCAAGTTTTAATTCGTTCACGCATACGAAAGCGCAATAACACGTCATAAATGGCAAGTGTTTCATAAGTCAAACTTTTCCCGTTCTTTTCTCTTAAAAAGTCTTCAAGATCAGCATCCAAAAGCAACTTCCTCATTGGTTCTACCTCAATCTCTACTTGACTAGAGGTAGGCTTTTCAAAAAAGATTTTCAGTGCTACAAAAAGCTCCTGAATGGCCATGACTCCAGCATCTATATTTTTCAGGTGTGGATCTTCAGCAATCAATCCCTTCAGTCTATCTGCAACAGAGGGTGCCTTTGCTGGTAATTTTGATCGCTCATCTGTATTTTCCAAATACTGTTCTATGACATCAAAAAGTTCAGTTTTAAAAGGAAAAGTAAGTCCAGAATCTGTGTAATACTGCAATACAGCTACGCGCTGATTGATCTTATCCACATCAGCCATCGGATAGCGAAACATCTCTTGTATATAGGCTGACCCACCTCTGGTTTGCGTTTTGTCAAACAAACTGAAAATCGAATCTGACCCCGGCTTCCCGAAAATGTTCAGGTCATTCAGTGTCTGTTGGTCTGTTGTAAAATGCATATTTATTTACGTTTACGGCGGATCAAGAGAATCGTTCCCGCCAAAAGAAGCAAGCCTGGAATAATACCCAACAATATCCATTTAACTCTCGATACACCATCACCTGTCATGTTCAACTTATTGTCAACTGGTGCATCCCAGCTCACTTCAATCGGGAACGTGCCATAACTGAGCCAGCCTAAAAATCCTTGATAAAAATCAGCATTTCCAGTTCTAGGAAATCTTCTTCCTAATTCCATATTACTCAGGAAATCAGCATCACCAGTAACTAAAATGCGTTGTTCTCTTCCACTTACCATTCTCGTTAGCGCCAAAGCTGTAGCTATAGACGCCTTTACATCTCCGGCCTGTGGATTATAAACCACATCTGCAGAATCTAATACCAATTTATCTTTCTTGTTCCAGCTCACAGCTCCATCGGTAGTCAACAAAGTTTTGATTTTAAAATCACCATCATTAGTGAACGTCAAACCAGCTACACCTTTTGTGCTCACAGCAACTTTTTCTTTATATAGATTACCTATCCTTTTGCCAAATTCTGCACCTAGAGGAGATACATAAGACTTCACCTGATCGGCTGCGAAGTCCTTATCCTCTTGTACTAAAATGCCATCCATTATTTGCACACCTAAACGCTTAAGAATTGGGTTCAATACCGATTGCTTTCCAGGTTCACCTGCTAAAAGCAGATTACCGCCTTGCCCGATATATTTTTCAATTTTCTGTAGGACTTCTGGTGCAAATTCGGTACGAGGATCTGCAATCACCAATGCCGCCAATCCTTCAGGAATCTCTTCATCTTTTAATGTCAGACTTTCCACATCAAAACCTTGGTTTATCAATGAAGACCTCACATTGAGTTCACTTGTAGCTAGCTTGTAATGCCTATCCCCCAATTTATCAATACTACGCTCTTCTTCACCTTGTAAAAAGGCAATTCTAGGAAGCGGAACGGTTAAACGTTTTAATGCCGCCGCTGTTTCAGTTTCAGTTGGCCAAAACAACATATCATTAAAGGTTCGAAGGAAAGTCGTCTTATCTTTATATTTAACGTGCATCACCACACGGTTCAATTCTCCCGATAAATCAATAGTTTTTCTGATCTCTGCCGGTGTTTTAAACCTATCCAGATCAATCTTAAATACATTAGCTTGCTTTTGGGCAATTTGAGCTAATGTCATACCCGGATTACTCGTGTATAAGGGTGCAAATTGAACGCTATCATAGTAATATACATAATTCAACTTGATGTTTGGATTAAACCTAATATAACGTTCCCATCGTGCCTTATCCTGATTTCTATTTCTTGGTGCTCCTGCATTATAAGTGTTGTCTAACAAATTGATATAGGTGGTCACTTCCACAGGGTCATCTCCAAGGTCCTTTAACGTTTGTTGCGCACCTTTACTAATGGTATTCATTTTTATATGAGTGGTATCCCAATAGCCGATATAGTTCGGTATAGAGGTGACATAACCTATGGCTAAAACAATCACCACTACAAGACTGTAGTTGGCAATGGATTTCATCCAGGAAACAGATTTCCGGCCTCCTCTAAGCTTAAGCCAGGCAAAAGTTAAAAACATTGCAGTAATCAAAATATAATACAGCACATCACGTGTAGTAATGAGTCCAGAAATCATCTTTTCTGTACGACCAGAGATCGACAAGTAACCAGTTAAATCTCTAATAAAATCATAATCTTGCCATAGCGTACCAATAAACTTCATAAAAGCAAAAACTGCGAAAGTTGCAATTGCTGCAACAACCTGGTAGCTACTTAAGCATGACATAAAAAGTCCGATTGCAGCGTATGCACTTAATAATAGAAAAATCCCTAAAAGGCCGCTGAAGATCATTCCCATGTCTATTCCTTCGATATGGATACATGCAAAGGCTACAACAATACCCAATATCAGAATCATACAAAGGTTAAAAATCAACATAGCCACATATTTCCCTAATACGATATTCGAGAGTTTTACAGGCGAAGAATAAAGCAACTTGATTGTCCCTAAATTCATTTCACGACTGATCAGTCCCATCGTGATTAAAGGAATGTACAGATATAAATTATTCAACACACCCGTAGTAAAAATACCACCCATTTGTGGATGAATAAAGAAGTTAAAAGTAAGGTTATTTAATTGTCCGCCCAGATCTTGTGTCGTTACAAAGGACTCCAATTTTCCCGTGTAGACCATACCAGTCTGAATGAGAAAAAGGATTAACAAAAACCAGGCAATAGGTGAATAAAATAAGGCACTAAGCTCTACACGAGCTATTCTAATTATTGTTTTCATTTATATTTTAATCAGCTTTATAATTAATTTACTTTGGTATGATTAGATAATTGAGCAAAAATTTCATCTAATGAACCTTTGTCCATATAAATCTCTCTAAGGGACCAATCCTTTTGCACACTCGCTTTAATGATTCTATCAGTGATATCCCGATCGCCATCGAAGTAAATTTTCATGCTGCGTTCTGTTAGAAATTCTACATTCGTAACGCCTTCAATTCTCATGAATTCTTCTTGACCAGGTGGGCGATCCATTTCTACACGTAAACTATGTGGAGCGATGTAATTATTAAATGCATCCATAGTATCAGCAAAAACTACTTTACCTTGTTCAATCATATGGATATCCTTACAGAGAACTTGTACTTCTGAAAGGATATGAGTAGAAAAAACAACAGTACGTTCTTCAGCGATTTCTTTTATTAAGGCCCGTACTTCAATAATCTGGTTCGGATCTAAACCATTAGTTGGCTCATCCAACACCACCAACTTAGGGGTATGAATAATGGCCTGTGCAATACCTACGCGTTGCTGGTAACCACCAGAAAGATTTTTAATGAGACGTTTACTGAAATGAGTCAGACCACAACGTTCTTTTGCAGTCTCAACCGCAGACTTAATCTTCGATCTTTCGATTTGTCTTAAATAAGCACAATGAATCAGGTATTCATCAACTGTCAGATCTTTATATAGTGGGGCTTGTTGAGGTAAAAAACCAATTTCCTTTTTTGCCGCTTCGGGATCTTTTTTCAAATCAATACCATTGATAATAACATTACCCTCAGTCTGATTCAAGACGCCACACATGATATTCATTGTAGTAGATTTACCTGCTCCATTAGAACCCAACAGGCCTAGAATTCCAGTTTTGTTGATTTCAAAACTGATGTCACGAATCGCCCAGGAACTGTTGTATTTATGTGAGAGATTCTCCACAGAGATAATTGCTGTACTCATTTTATTTATTAATAGGTTTCATTTTGTCTAAATAGAATTGTATCAAAAGTCCTGCATATAAACGCAGTCATACAGGGCTATGTATTTTCAAAACAAAGCCTCCATAGGCTTCGAGTGTGTATTTTAAAAAACCACACTCGAAGAAACTTTGGGAGAGATTAATAAGATTTATATGTTTTATTGATAACCTGGATTTTGTTTCAGGAATGGATTGTCCAATACTTCCTCGGCAGGGATTGGGAAAAAACGGTCTGTAGGTTGCCAGTTCTTTTCTGGAAAAGTGGCAAAATAAGCCGCGGCTCTACCTGTACGGTTTAAATCAAACCAACGGTGCCCCAATTCAAAACACAGTTCCTTCTGACGTTCGTCCATTACCATGTCCAATACCTGATCTTGAGTATAAGTTACTCCAGGAGCTTTCAAAGGATCGACCTTAGCGCGAACACGAATGATGTCGATATTTTCAACTGCTTCAATTAGTTTTCCTGATTGATGCGCAAGTGCCTCCGCCAAAATCAGATATTGCTCACCTAATCTTAATAAAGTTAAATGTTCAATTTTCTTAGCATTAGCCACTCCAGCTCTTACTTTATATTTGTTTAATAAATGATAAGTGGTACCATCCGTAGCTGTTTGTGCCAGAGCCCAATTTTTACGTTCATCTTTAGGATCTAGTGTCAATACATCCAATAATCCCTCACGAATATAATAGTCCGGATTCTTGGTATTATTCACGTATAAAAAGATGCTACCATCATAGCAATTTACTGTGTTATTATTTGCGGTAGACAATTGGAAAATAGCTTCGTTATTACTATTTAAAAACGCATCATTTGCATTAGCAGCTAATTTATATTGACTCGTATGTCCAATTACTTCACGTGCATAACGTTCTGCTTCTGTCCAATTTTCTAAATATAGATGTACACGAGCAAGTAAAGCCTTTGCAGCCCATTTATTGGCTCGTATACGTTCAGCAGAATAATAGTCATCAGATAGGTTCTGCTCAGCTTGCTCTAAATCATTAATGATTGCTGCATACACCTCCGAGGCCTTACTTTTTGGCAGAATTGCATTAGTCTGATAGTCTGAAGTAAGTGCCAATGGTACTTCTCCATAGACATTGATCAGATAAAAATAGTGTAGTGCCCTAAAAAACTTAGCCTCTGCAATCAATCTTTGTTTCAGATCAGCTGAAACAGCATCAGACTGCACCAATTTTTCAATTACCAGATTACAGTGATAAATGATCTCATAAGGAGCTGCCCATAACAGACTGACATTAGAAAGATCCGACCGCATATCGTTATATAAATATGGTGTCATATTATCGGCAACTAGATTTTTAGGTAAAATTTCGCCAGCAAGTAAGCCAGTTGAGATCGTGGTAATCCCATTAAAATAAGAATTCCCAAATCTCATCGACCTTGCATAAATACCTACAGTTGCAGCTTGTGCAGTTTCATTTGAGCTAAATACACTTTCTGAAGTCTGTTTATCATTTGGAAGATCAATTTCCAGAAATTTACTACAACTAAGTAAAGTAAGGCTGCTTAAAGCAACCATATAAAATAATTTCTTCATATCAATTTCTTTAAAATGTTACTTGAAGACCTGCACTTACCGTTTGAAGAGGCGGTGTAGACAGATAATTTTGTGTTTGAGGATCTCCTACTTCATAAGCTGTGATGGTCAATAAGTTTTGAGCCAATACATACACCCTACAATTAGAGACCTTCCATTTATTCATTAATGTTTTTGGTAAATTATAGGAAAGAGAAACGTTGTTCAAGCTGATATAGGAAGCATCAGAATAAATACCATTTGACTTTGCAACATAAGTATACAAGTCACTTGTAAGGTTGGTAGATAAACGACCAAGATCTGCTATATCTCCAGGTTTTTCCCATATTTTTTCTTTAATTATAGGAAGATTAGTAAAATTACTACTGCTGTTATAGCGATAGTAACGTTTATAATTCTGCCCTGTTGTTTTACGGAATAAGACAAAGAAATCTAGATTGAAGTTTTTATATCGGAAACTATTCTGAATACCTCCATAGTATTTCGGATCAGTATGTCCAAGAACCTGAAAATCATCCTCATCATAACTTCCATCGTCATTTCTATCTTCGAAAGTGTAAAGTCCATTATCAGGATTAACACCTAAAGATTTTACCGCATAAATCACGTTTAGTGGCTGTCCAACTACATACTTAGAATAATAAGATGAGTTCGCCAAACCAGGGAAAGAAGCCAGCTTATTTTTCGGGATACTAATATTAATATCCGTACTCCATGAAAAATCACTCTTCTCTATATTACGAGTGCCAAGAGAGAATTCAAAGCCTGAATTGATCACTGTAGCTGGTAAATTGGCAATTACGCTAGAGAACCCTGTTATTTTGGCTAACTTGTATTGCACCAATTGATTGGAACTTTTATTTCTAAAGTAAACCGAAGAGAACATAATCCGATCCTTTAGAAAACCTAAATCCAGAGCGTATTCAGTCTTCAATGTCGACTCCCAATGGTAGTCTGGGTTATATAGTTTAGTAGGATAAAGGAAAGATGTACCCCATTCAGGCTTCACAAAAGACTGGTTGCCCCAAGTATCCAAATATTGATAATCACTAATTTTATCGTTACCTGTTGATCCGAAACTAGTTCTTAACTTACCAAAACTCAACCAGGAATCAGTATCTTTCATGAATTTTTCATTGGTGAAAATCCATGCCGCTCCAATAGCTCCGAAATTTGCGAATTGCTTACCAGGTCCAAATCGACTTGATCCATCCCTACGTCCTGTTAAATTTACCAGATAAGTATTGTTGTAGTTGTAATTCAGTCTTCCAAAAAAAGCAGCATAACGATATTGCGAATTACCTTCAGTACTACTTGAGTTTGGCGCATTGTTAATGGTTTTCATAGATTCATCGCTAGGAAAATTGAATGCATTGATACGTTGATACCGACCTTCAGTACTTTGTAATGTTCCACCAACTAATCCAGTAAAACGTCCACCAAATATTTCTTTATTGTATTCCAACTGAGGCTCTACTGTCCAGCTTCTATTTTCTGTTGTACCCAAATTAACTGCCCTGGTATTTAACCCACCTGGCCTTGCTGCAGTTGAAGGAGAAACCAATCGCTGATTATTAGTCGTGATGTTATAACCCGCATTAGCTGATATTTTGAATTCATCACTTATTTTATAAATCGGCTGCACATTCGCATACAGGATACTTCCATTGGAAGTTGTCCTTTTATTATAAGCCCCTAAGGGGTTGTTAAAACTATAACCCGCTTCTGCCCATGAAAGTGATCCATCATCATTATAAAGTCTTAAATGTGGCGGTAAATTATTAAACTCTGAAAGATCCGCACTAGTCAGATTACTTGATGTCTCCGCATAGTTCCCTGAGAAATTAACAAGGAGCTTTTCATCCTGACTTGATTGAGAAACATTGAAACCTACGTTTACACGTTTATCATGTGTGTCTTTAGAAAGTACTGTATTGCTCCAGTTGTGTCCAGCTCTTAGCGAGAACTTTGTTAATTTCGAACCTCCATTCAATGACAATTGTGTGTTGTGATTTCTTGCCATACCGCCAGCTAACATTTTAGCATAATTATAATAACGAGTGGTATCCCATTTTCTAATATCATAAGCGTTAGCATCTGTCATTGTAATCCCGTCATTTTCAAATGCCTTTTTACGCGCAGCCACGTATTGCTGTGTATTCATCATCTTCACTGGATTCCCTACAGCAGAAACGCTGTGATTTGTATTCAAGGTAATAGACAATTTACCCTCACTTCCCTTTTTAGTAGTAATTAATATTACACCATTAGCACCGCGAGATCCATAAATTGCTGTAGCATCAGCATCTTTTAACACTTCGATACTGGCTATATCCTGTGGATTAATCCCATTAAAAGGACTGATTCCGGCTTGTACAGCACCTAAAAGCTGGGTAGATCCAGCAATACCGATATTGTTATACAAACTCTCATTTCCTGCACCATAAGGAACTCCATCAATCACAAACAAAGGCTCGTCACTGGTGATGCTTTTATCAATAGCTGTTCTACCTCTAATTTGAATATTAAATGCTCCACCAGGCAAACCAGTAGTCTGCGTTACCAACATACCAGGGACTCTTCCTTGTAAGGCAGCTAAAGGATTCGTAACTGGCTGTTTTTCAATATCAGCAGCACTAATCTTAGCAATATTACCTGTATTTAAACGCCTGGAAGTGGTACCATAAGCCTGGATAATCGTCTCATCTAAACTACTCGTAACTGGTATTAAAGCAAACACAGCAGGATTTGGGATGCGAGAAACTTTAATCTCATAATGCTGATACCCAATATAAGTTATCACCAATGTACCATCTTCTGGTACACCCATTAGTGCAAAGTCTCCATCTCTATTCGTTACTGCTCCTAATTGCTTGCCTTTTACTTTAACAGACGCGCCAGGTAATGGTTTACCCAATTCATCTACAACTTTACCCCTCACTAAAACATCCTCTTTAATCACACTTTCAAGTGAATTTTTAGTTGTCGACAGCCTATTTTTTGAATTTATTTTTGGGATCAAAGTGACTACATTATTTTTTACAGTATAGTCAAAAGGCTGGTCATTAAATATCAATGACAAAACCGTTGTAATCTCTTGATTTTTAATATCTATTGTAATCGGTTTTGCATTGATCAGATATTGATTGTCATAAATAAAGGAATAGCCACTTTGCAAGCCTAATTCTTTCATTACTGACGCTAAAGCCAGGTTCTTGGCTTTAATATTAACTTTCTGTCCTAAAACATCTGCTGATGCGGTTAAGCTAAAAGAAAGGATCAGTATAAGCATTAGCTTCATAATAATCAAAAATTTCAATAATTCTCTACTGCATAGGACTGGTATCCATTGTTTTTTCTGGATAGCGCCGTAGGCATGAATGGTTAAATTCATCGGTTTAATTGTTTGCACAATACGAACTTATCTGCAGGAAGCAGTTACACAAAATTGATCTTTAAATTGTTGTCAATTTTGTCTAAATTCGTACGGTTAGGTTAAATTTAATTGCTTTAAAACGGTATTTGGTTGCCTAGCACATTGCCGTGATCCGATGGCTGTCGGATCCGGTTTTTTTGCTTCGCAAATTTTATGTATAAATTATTTTATCATGATTCTCCTTCCATTAATTTCAAACTTTTTACCTGTATTAATTGATAAAACCTCCAATATCCCAGCTAGCTGAGCATTACGATGAAGGATACCATTTAGTTTTGTAGACTTTGATAATTCTATGGCATCAAATTTCACATCATACCAACGCTCCACCTGTCGAATAACAGTATTCACATCAGACTGATCTAGTATAATGATTCCATCTTTCCAGCTAACATAGTTCCGGACATCAACTGTACGCTTGCTCATAAGACCATTCTCAAAATAAGCTTGCTCACCTGGCAGAAGGGCTATACTTGGGGCTGCTGAAGAAGCTACCCTTACCCGTCCTTTGACTAAGGTTGTGCTAATAGTCGACTCATCAGTGTAGGCTGTTATATTAAACTGTGTTCCTAAGACCTCGACAAGCTGATCTTTTGCCTTTACCTTAAATGGAATCTTTTTATTGCTCCTATCAAACACATGAGAAACATCAAAATAAGCCTCTCCTTCAAGCTCTACTATACGTTCTTTACTACCAAACTTATCTGGATATCGCAAAGTACTGGCAGCATTAAGCCACACTTTAGTCCCATCAGGTAAAGTAATTTGATATTGGCCCCCATTCGGAGTTTTAAGGGATAATTGAGTTTGAGTTGAGGAATGAACTTCTCTTTTCTCATCATTAGTAGAGATACCCGTTCCATCATTATACTTGATAACATCACTATCGATAATTATCCCACTTTTCTCATCGCTCAAACTAATACTTCTTCCATCAGCTAAAGTAAGAGTTGCCTTATTTCCTCCTGGGACAACAATTGTGCTAGCACTTCTAATCGTAGGGGAAGTACCATAATTACTCATTAAAAACCATGTGGCTGCAAAAGTAATTACCAATACAGCTGCAGCATAAGGTAACCAAGGCAACTTCTTAGGCTTGTTGATGCGTTGATGAATATCTTTTAGAACCTGTCTGAAAAGCTCCTCATCAACCCTTTCATTCGATTTATCTTTATCCTGCTGATCTAAGTCAAACAGCTCTCTGGCTACCTCTTGCAAATCCGATTGGTCGGATTGCACAAGGTATTCAGCCATCAAATGAGCATTTTCTTCCGTCCATCGCTCTTGCTGAAGTAAATTTCGAATACTTGCTTTATTGTTCTCCACAACGATTTTATACTAAATACAATCAATTATGAAATTCGGGGGGGTATCAGTAATGTTTTTATTTAAAAAAATAAGATGGTATTCTTATTCTTCTTAGAAGTTATCCAGAAATAGGACTATCCATGCGGCCATCACGGAGTCTGAATGCGCTAATACATACTCCTTCACCATTTTTGAGGCAACAGAAAGATGTTCTTTGACGGTATGTTTGGAAATACCTAATTCCTCTGCTACTTTCTGATAACTTTTACCTTCCAGTTTACATCCTGTAAATACCAACCTTCTTTGAATTGTAAGTTCGGCAACTGCTCTTTCCAATAGCTCATGCTGTGCCTCCACTATCATAAATTCATCATTTCCTTCATCATTAACCAATGATATTTCACCTTTGACTAAGAAATCAGTCATAACACGTTTAGTATGATTAATTGCGAGGTTATAACTAATCACAAAAAGCAATCCACCTAAAGATTTCTCAGGGACCAAACTTTCCCGCTTCTCCCAAAACTTTACAAATACATCTTGAAGTATATCTGCGGCTGTTTCCTCATTTTTAATTATCCGAAGAATATTCCTATATATTGGTTCATGGTACTCCCAATAAATGGCATTGAATGCTTCAATATTACCGTTACGAAGACGTTTTACTAGCTTGGTTTCATCAAAAACATGAGTAGTCAACATAATTACTTTTATTCGACGCGCTAATTTTAGCGCTAAATATAGTAATTCTTTTAGGAGAAAATGAAATTAAGCAGCTTTGCTATCTATTTGATTTATCTTTTTCTTTGTCAACTGCTTAGGAAAAGCGCTGAACAATGTTCTAAGAACTACATTTTTCATATAACAGCTATAAGCTTTTAAATGAAAAATACAGTTAATATCCCTTACTTTTGTCTTTATGTCCGGAATTTATATCCATATCCCTTTTTGTAAAAAAGCCTGTACCTATTGCGATTTTCATTTCAGCACATCCTTAAAGTATGTGGATGAAATGACTGATGCCATTTGCAAGGAAATCATACTTAAGAAAAACAGGATTACAGATCAAGTGGGCAGTATTTACTTTGGGGGCGGAACCCCCTCCGTCTTACCGTCAAAAAATTTCGAAAAGATTTTCAATACCTTAACGCAGCATTTCTCCATTTCATCTAACGCTGAAATTACCATTGAAGCCAACCCAGACGATCTGGATGCAAAGAAGATCGCAGAACTACGACAACTTCCGGTAAACAGGTTCAGCATAGGCATACAATCGTTTTTTGAAGAAGACCTCGTCTGGATGAACCGTGCACATAATGCCAAGGAAGCAGAGGATTGTATTATGCGCAGTCAGGACGCCGGCTTTGAGAACCTTAGCATTGATCTTATCTATGGCTATCCATTATTAACCGATAACAAATGGCTGAGTAACATCAATAAAGCCATTGAATTTCAAACGCCTCACATTTCTGCATATTCATTGACTGTGGAACCCAGAACCGCCCTGGCCAGTGCGATAAAAAAGGGACAGCAGCCACCCGTTAATGATGAACAAAGTGCCGCACAATTTATGACGTTAATAGACAAACTAAAAACAGGTGGATTTGAACAGTATGAGATCTCTAATTTTAGTCAGCCCGGAAAGTATGCTGTACACAATACCAATTACTGGAGAGGTATTCCTTATTTGGGTATAGGTCCTTCGGCACATGGTTTTGATGGACAAACACGCTATTTAAACATAGCCAACAATGCACATTACCTGCTGCACTTAGAAAAGGGCGAACTCGCAGAAACCATTGAAGAGCTTGATCAATACGATAGGTTTAACGAATACATCATGACTTCTCTGCGTACCATGTGGGGAACTGATTTAAATAAAATTGCAACAGATTTTGGCAAACAGTTTCTAAATGATACCATAAAGGCCATTCAACCATTTATAGAAAAACAATGGCTAACAAACCAGAATGATCACCTCATTCTGACACAGGAAGGTAAATTATTTGCAGATTATATCGCTTCTGAATTGTTTTTGATTCAGGATGACCATCTTTAACCATCAATATGATAAACATGAAGAATAAAGTTGTTTGGATTACCGGTGCATCTTCCGGTATTGGTGAAGCGTTGGTATATGCTTATAGCAATGCAGGGGCAAAACTCATCCTGTCATCGCGCAACAGAGATGAACTTTATAGGGTTAAAAGTGCTTGTAAAAGTCCGGTAAATATACATGTACTTCCTCTGGATCTGGAACAGACCGCAGCCTTACCGGGTAAAGCTGAAGATGCCATCCGTATTTATGGCCGTATTGATATGCTGATCAATTGTGGAGGCATGAGTCAACGGGCGCTTGCCTTAGAAACCACATTGGAAACCGAACAGCGCCTGATAAACGTAAATTTCTGGGGAACAGTAGCGCTTAGTAAAGCTGTATTGCCAAATATGATTAATCATGGTGGAGGAAAGATTGTTTGCATCAGTAGTTTGGTCGGTAAATTCGGCACCAGGTTCCGTTCCGCCTATGCTGCATCAAAGCATGCTTTACATGGTTATTTTGATTCCTTACGTTCCGAAGTATTTGATAAAAATATTCAGATCACCATGGTTTGCCCTGGCTTTATCAAAACTAATGTTTCTATAAATGCCTTGACTGCCAATGGTACCCCCCAAGGCACAATGGATGATGGTCAGGAAAACGGAATGTTACCCGCAGAATGCGCACAACAGATTATAACAGCCATTAAAAAAAATAAGGAAGAAGTATACATTGGAGGTAAAGAAGTAAAGGGAGTATTGTTTAAACGTTTCTTCCCAAACAAATTCTCCAAGTACATGAGAACAGCAAAAGTTACCCGTTAATAATTTTACGCAAACGGTTGTGTTAAATTTTGTCAGGTAATTCTGCTTACCATTTCCTATTTTCATGGATACATAATGAAATGAAACATGAAAAGAACCACTTTAACCCTATTTAACCTATTTCTTATATTCAGTTCAATCTGCGTTGCGAATGTACCTGCCGCAGAAGAGCCAGGAACCATTACAGTACCGCTTGGAGGTAACGGCTGGTTAAGCAAGAATGCGACTGCCAGAATTAACAATTCCGGATTAACCAACTGGTCTGCCCCCTCAGATATCATCACTGTTTATTTTCGTACGGAGACAGCAGGTGATGCCCAGCTTTCATTAAAATTAAGTGTTCCTGAAGGGAATGCTAAAATAAGCTTAACGGCCGAGGGAAAAACCTTTACCAAAGAGCTGAATAACCGAAATTCAGAAATTATAAGCATCGGATCCATCCATGTTAAAAAACCTGGATATGTAAAAATAGATCTCAAAGGCCTTGCTAAAACCGGTCCTGTTTTTGCCAATATCTCCGACCTTATCGTTAGCGGACCAGCACTTGAAAAAGGTGCTGCATATGTAAAAAATAACGAAGGGAACTACTTTTATTGGGGACACAGAGGCCCATCGGTACACCTAAAATATGAAATACCAGCAAAAGATATAGAATGGTTTTATAATGAAATCACCGTTCCTGTTGGGCAGGATAAACTGGGCACTTACTATATGGCTAATGGATTTAGCGGAGGCTATTTTGGTATGCAAGTAAATTCAGCAACAGAACGAAGAGTTCTATTCTCTATATGGAGCCCATTTTCAACTGATGATCCCAAATTGATACCAGACAGCATGAAAGTTGTTTTATTGAAAAAGGGGCCTATCACTAAAACCGGAGAATTCGGTAATGAGGGTTCTGGCGGACAAAGCTATATGCAATATCCATGGGTGGCCGGAAAAGCCTATGCTTTCCTGGTTCGCGCACAACCTAATACAACGAAAAAGACGACAACATATACTGCTTATTTTAAAGATGTGGCTAAAGGCGACTGGCAGCTGGTTGCCAGTTTTGAAAGGCCACAATCAGCAGTATATTTAAAAGGTTTACATTCCTTTTTAGAAAACTTTTCACCAACAATGGGCGATCAGGAACGCAGTGGACATTACCAAAACCAATGGGCTATTGATAGCAAAGGCAGTTGGTATGAAATAACCGGAGCCACCTTTACTGTAGATGCAACAGCCAGTATTAATTACCGAAAAGATTATGCCGGCGGCACAAAAGGCAAAGCCTTCTACTTAAGAAATTGTGGTTTTTTTAATGACTTTACACCTAAAAACACGGAGTTGAAAAAAGATAAATCAGGGAAGCCACATCCTGTAATTGACTTTAGTAAATTACCATAGGACCAAACAAGGACTGGAGAATTTTCTTAATCAGCAACACATCTGAACCCAGTATTTTCCAGTCCTGTATCTTCTGAAGACTTCATTTTAGAACTCACCCTATACCCTTTGCAATAAGAAGAATGGCACATAAATGAGCCTCCCCTAATAATTCTTTTAGGAATCCCGGGTTCTTCAGGATCGTAGCTCTTGGCTGGACCTTTAGGATTTTTTTGCTGTCCCTTTAATGTTTTATAATAATCAGAGGTATACCAGTCGGCAGTCCACTCCCATACATTACCCGACATATCGTACAGACCATACCCATTTGCGGCAAATGATTTTACAGGTGCAGTACTTGAAAAACCATCTGTTTTTAAATCGTTATAAGGAAATTCTCCCTGCCAGGTATTTGCCTTGATCTTACCCTTAGCCAAATCTTCGTCACCCCATGGATACTTCTTACTTTGAAGTCCACCCCTGGCAGCATACTCCCATTCAGCTTCGGTAGGCAAGCGCTTTCCAGCCCATTTTGCATATGCCGCAGCATCTATCCATGATACCTGCGTAACCGGATAATTATCTTTTCCTATGATGTTACTTTTAGGCCCCTGCGGATGTTTCCAACTGGCACCTTCGGTCCAGTTCCACCATTGAGATACATCATTGATATTTACCCGGTTTGTTGGTTTTTTAAATGTTAAAGATGCAGGTTGCAACAATTCTTCAGCAGGCTTGGCGGTTCCAGGGGGCAATTGTTTCTTCAATTCCTCCCAATCAGGTTTCCGTTCTGCCAGCGTTACATAACCGGTTGCTTTTACAAAACGGGCAAACTGCGCATTGGTAACTTCTGTTTCATCTATCCAAAATCCTTCGAGGGCCACCTCATGAACAGGGTATTCGTCAGGCCGGCCTTCATTATCCGCGGCTCCCATCATAAATGTTCCCGTAGGGACAAATTTCATCCCTTCACGGGATGTCTTTTCCTTTTTATCACCAGAACCCAAAGAGTCAGTTCCTACAATGCTTCCAAATCGTTTAGGAAGCTTGGCATTACAACAACTGGAATCGGTTTTTACAGTCTCAACGGCAGATTCAGTTTTAGTGTTCTTCTGATTACAGGAAGCGATAACTAATATGGTAAACAAGGATAAAATGGCTCTTTTCACTTAGCTAAATTAATGATAAAAAAAATAGCAAAAAAACGCCTTAGCGCATTACGCCAATTTTGTTACCCTCCCAATCGGGGAATAGCACTTTGTCGTTGTGAATGTTTAAATGTTTATCAGCCACCTCGCTAAATACACTTCTAAAATCCGTAGTCACCGCAAGATCCCTTCCGTCTTCTAAATTTTCGACAGCAAGCGGATTTACAAGTCCATGAACAAGTCCACCATTTACACCATTGCCCAATATAAAATTGCAGGATGCACGCCCATGATCCGTTCCTCCGGTCCCATTTTGCTTTACCGTACGTCCAAATTCAGTCATAGTCATCACAGTTACATCGTCCTGGTAAGTTCCCATATCGACCCAAAAAGCCATGATACTATTGCTAAGATCATTTACATTTCTCGCAAAAATACCAGTTTCTGCTCCCTGGTTAAAGTGCGTATCCCAACCTCCGGATTCAGCAAATGCGACTTCCATTCCTACATCCATTTTGATTAACTGGGCAATTTGCTTTAAGGAATTACCCAATGCTGTATTTGGGTACAACGCATTATTTGCTGGCTTGTAATTTTTTGAATCTACATTTTGAAGCATTTTAATCGCCTCAAAGCTTTCCTTTCCGGTATCTTTTAACAAGCCCGAAGAAGTGGCATCATATAAGTCCTCGAAGCTTTTAGCAGCCATATTCGCCCCTTTAGCATTCCCTTTCAGTTGTATATTAAAATCTTTCAGGTTACTAATAGCCACAGCCGGATTGTCACCATAAAACGATCTGGGCAATGACGAAGTTAAACTTACACCCTGAAATGGAGTAGCGGCATCATGTCCCAGGAGTCCAACTGCACGATTTAACCAACCACTTTCCGTACCCTTTCTAAAAGGCGTTCCCGACTCCATAAAATCCTGTGCATCAAAATGTGACCTTGTCGTATTTGGTGAGCCAATACCGTGTACAATAGCCATACGTTTTTCTCTGAACATAGACTCGAAGCCAGCCATCGAAGGGTGCAATCCAAACCGCCCATCCAAATCTATTAATGGTGTCGTTTTACCACCTTTAGCGGCAGTCATAAACAGTGTGGGTCTTGCAGCCTTCAAATAATTATCGGTAAACGGTGTCACGGCCATTAAACCATCCATAGCTCCACGCTGAAAGATGCACACCATTATCTTTTTCCTTTTAAACAGGCCCGGAGCTTTTGTTCCGGCCACAGCTTCTGCTAAAAAACCAGGAATACCGCCTAATCCAATACCGAATAAAGCTAACCCTCCTGCTTTTATAAATCCTCTTCTTGAAGTCATGTTGCTCAGTTTTATTTACGTTGAAATTCTGGTGAGCCAATGATGACACCCACCACCTGCGCCAGCATCGTATTGTTGCCAGCTGCAGTGACTATTTTATTTGTCTTTTTCCCAAAACCTTTGTTTGCAGTTTTAACTTCGACTTTATCTTGTGTGCCCATTGTCTGCATGCCTACCGCCGCTGTTTCTACTTTATCAATCAGATTAGGATCATTTAGCATAGGTTTTAATCTTCTTACCGTTTCCTGAACATCCCGTTCAGGCATAATTAGTTTGCAATATATCAGCAATGCAGCATCTGCACTTTCCGGCTCATGATTATCGTTTAAAGCAGCAAGGTTGATTTTAACCCCAGAAATACGTTGAGTAGCCAGGGCAAGGCCAAAGTTCATTCTGTTTAATAAAGATCCTGTGTTGATCCAGTACTGACCTCTATCAGGAAATCCGGTTGGGGCCTGGTAATAGTACATGCGTTGCCCCATTTTATTGACCCAATTATACAATTGATAAGGTTGCGTAATCTCCGCATTCAAACTTCGCACTGCACTAATGGCCAGTTCAAATGGAGATTTTGTTTTCTCCCGCAACGCTTCTTTACTCCAGAACTCAGGTGCACAGGTCATCGTAATCATCACCTGTTTGATATCTCCATTAGTTTTAGTAAATGTTTTAGCCATTTTATCTACCAATACCGAAGATGGATTGTCATTTACAAACCGTGTAGCTATCTTTTTCGAAATAAACTTCGCGGTAGAAGGATGTTGTGCCAGCATGGTTAAAAGCGCTACCCCTTCTTCATAGCCTCTGTTAGCCGGAAAATTTTTACCCAAAATAGTTTTTTCTCCATTATCATGTCTTGCAGGAATGAATAGAAAGTCGCCATCACGTACAAAACCGCGTTTTTCGAGCGCATCCTCATCGATTTTTTCCAGCATCTTTTTCGCTCCTGATCCATATCCACTCTCGCCCATAGGGGCAATTGTCCAGCCCGTTAAAACCCGTGCGGCCTGCGTAACGTCATTTTGTGTATATCCACCGTCAACCCCCAATGTATGTAACTCCATTACCTCACGGGCATAGTTTTCATTTAAACCTCCCTGTTTCTTTTTTTGCTGAAGTTTTTTTAATACTGACGATTTTACTCCTGGCGTTGTCCTTACGTTGATTCTTTTATTCCCTTCCTCCTGCATCCCCATCCCCTCATTATTAATAACAGGTGTCCCACTGCTTGAAAAATTATCCAGGTACATCAGCATTGCCGGCGACTTGGCCGTAGCCAGCAACAAAGTCTGAAACTTCCCGGCAACGTTTGGTCTGATCACATCCCTTTCATAAGCAGGGATAAAAGAAGCACTTTGGTTTTTGGTCAGCGAAACGTTAAAATGGTTAAACCAGAAATCGGTGAGCAGCTCGTGTAATTGATTGGTGGTATAGGTGGCCCTTAGAATTTTCTGGTTAAAAAACTGACGAAAAAGTTCTTGCTGTGGCTTGTAACCTTTTGAATCCATATAAGCCTTTAGCTGCTGCTTATAAACAACTCCGTCGCCCTTATTAACAGAATCTTTATTAATTACGCCTTCTTTAACCGCCATACGAAGCGCTTCCCCGGGGCGTGGATATTTATTTTCTACTTCTGTATTAGTGAGATCGATATCATCATATTCCTTTAGCGACTTCTTGAGCCGTTCGTCTTCCTTCTTTCCATCGAGCTCCTGCAAAAACCACTTTTCAAGCCCTATTTTTATCACCTCATCAATGTCTTCAGGCCTCGCTCCATAAGTAAACCGGCTTAAAAGATGTGCCGCAGCCTGTCGCTCATTTAACCCTGCTTGTTTATAGGGAAACGCAATTTTTACCGGCATAGGTTTTTCCTTCTGAAAGGCCGAGCACAATAGGGAGATAAAAAGCACTGCCACAAACGAATAGACAACCTTTACCGATGTTTTCATACAATGTATTTTATTTCATAATAACGTTATGACCATAAAAATATGATAAGGATTAAAACCGTGGTAAAAATTACTACGTATCTGCTTATATAATTTAAAAACTATGAAAAAGATATTTCTTTCTGCAATTGCCCTAGTAGCTATGGCATTTACAACGCAAGTCTACGCTCAAAAAAATCCGATGGTAGGTGGTGCTGCCATGTACGCTACAAAAGATATCGTAGATAATGCGGTGAACTCTAAAGACCATACCACACTTGTTGCTGCAGTAAAAGCTGCAGGATTGGTGGAGACCTTAAAATCGGCCGGGCCATTTACTGTTTTCGCACCAACAAATGAGGCCTTTGATAAATTGCCCGCCGGAACTGTTACGACCCTACTAAAACCTGAGAACAAAGCTACCTTAACTAAAATATTAACTTATCACGTGGTTGCAGGCAAATGGTCTGCCGCTGATATCGATAAAGCCATTAAAAAAGGGAAAGGGAAAGCAGAACTAACTACTGTAAGTGGAGGTAAATTATGGGCATGGATGGAAGGCAAGAAACTTATGCTTAAAGATGAAAAAGGAGGTAGAGCAACAGTTACTATTGCCAACGTCATGCAGAAAAATGGAGTAATTCATGTAATTGACACGGTATTAATGCCAAATTAAAATAAGACCGAGAGAGATGTGTGTGAAAGTGGCAGGTCATGGATCATGATCTGCCGCTTTCATATTATTCGCATCATCTACGCAAGTCGTAACAGCTGACCGCGACTCAAACAACTGACTTTTTCAATTCATTTGTCAGTTATTTTTAATTTTTTCAGCTAACATTATTATTAAAATTATTGTTTATATAATTTTGCTTGATCTTAACATTCTATTTATATGCAGTTTAACCTAACTCCTATCGATATCGTTAATGACATCAGCAAAGCCGATTTTGAAAAGCATTATCTGAATCCCCGTAAGCCCCTCATCATAAAAAACATGTCTAAGACATGGCCTGCTTATGAAAAATGGAGTCTTGATTATATGAAAACTATAGTTGGCGATCAGACTGTTCCGCTCTATGACAGTTCAAAAGCAGATCCTTCCAAACCGATTAACGCAGCTGCGGCCGAAATGAAGTTTGAAGATTACATAGAACTGATTAAAAATACGCCAACGGATCTTCGCATTTTTCTGTTCGACCCCATAAAACAGGCCCCAAAATTACTGGAAGACTATAGGGCACCAAAAGATTTAATGGGTGGCTTTTTAGATAGCTATCCCAACATGTTTTTTGGTGGAAAAGGTTCTGTTACCTTTTTACACTATGACATAGATCTGGCCCACATTTTTCATACACATTTTAACGGCCGCAAACATGTTATCCTGTTTGAGAACAAATGGAAGGAACGCTTGTACCAAATCCCTTTTGCAACTTATGCCCTTGAAGATTATGATGTGGAACAACCTGATTTCGAGAAGTTCCCTGCATTAAAAGGAGTTAAAGGTGTAGAAGCATTTCTGGAACATGGAGATACCTTGTTTATGCCTACCGGATACTGGCATTGGATGAAATATCTGGACGGTTCTTTTTCTATTAGCCTCCGTGCCTGGGACAAATCATGGTCAGTAAAAGCAAAAAGCTTATACAACCTTACCATCCAACGAAAATTTGATGATTTCATGAAGGCCAATTTCAAAGAGAAATATATGAACTGGAAAGAACGACTGGCTGTTAAACGAGCAAACAGAGCTTTATCTAAACAAAAGCCTTGATAAAATTGTATTTTTTTATCTAAGTTTGTTATAAATAAGGTCGGTAATTGGCATTAAGCTATTCACAGGTATCTTATCATTAATTAAGTATGAGCTTTATTTTAAAGCCGGTAGATACCGTAGAGAGCATCAGCCCTGCTGATTTTAAAAAAAACTACCTTGATGCAGGCCGTCCCCTGATCATTAAAGGGTTAACAAAAAGCTGGCCTGCAAGAGAAAAATGGACAACTGATTATCTGAAAGAAATAGGTGGCGACTTAAAAGTAAGCCTGATGGACAACTCCAAAGCCGACCCTTCTAAACCGATCAATGCATCGGTAGCAGAAATGAAGTTCGGTGATTACCTGGACCTGATCAAATCTAAACCTACAGAACTCAGAATATTCTTTTTTAATCTGTTTAAACATGTACCAGGGCTGGTTGATGACATTGTTATCCCCAAAGATTTAATGGGCGGCTTTATAGAAAGTATGCCAGCAATGTTCTTCGGAGGATCTAACTCTGTTACCTTTTTACATTACGACATAGATTTGCCCCACCTTTTCCATACTCATTTTGGTGGCAGGAAACACATTATATTATTCGACAACAAATGGAAAAAAAGGCTTTACTGCATCCCGAACGCAACCTATGCTTTGGAGGACTATGACGTAGCCAATCCCGATTTCGAAAAATTCCCTGCCTTAAAAGGGGTAGAAGGATATGAGGTATTTCTGGAGCATGGTGATACCCTCTTTATGCCTACAGGAATGTGGCACTGGATGAAATATCTGGATGGCTCCTTTTCATTGAGCCTTAGAGCATGGGACGCTTCTATTACCAGAAAAGCACAAAGCGTATTTAACCTGGCTATTAAGGGTGGGTTAGACAGTGTATTAAAGATGGCATTTAAAGCTCCATATGCAAAATGGAGAGAACGCCTCGCTATAAAAAACGCAGAAAGAGCCTTGGCAAAGGGTGAACCCAAATAAAAACAGGGGGTATTTTTACAACTATATAACATTACTGATACCGCAAATCATTACCTTCATTAATTCGTTAATACTGAGTATATGAGAGGGTACCACTTTTCTAAAATCAAGACTAATCCATTGCAAAATGGAAGCTTTGACGAATTACTTAAACTATTTGCTCAACTGCTAAATTATACAGCGGGTGATGCAGGGGATGCACTGGCGTGGATGAACGAACTGGATAAGCAGTATAAACTTACCAGCAATGATTATGCTATGGGTAATTTTATTGATGACCTGAAAAGCAAAGGGTACATCAAAGAAAATCCGTCAAATGCCGAAATAAGTATTACTGCAAAAACAGAACAAACCATACGAAAATCTGCACTTGAAGAGATTTTCGGTAAGCTGAAAAAAGCAGGAAGGGGAAATCACAACAGCAATATATCAGGAGTAGGTGAAGAAAAAAATGCAGATCGAAGGGAATATGCTTTTGGCGACAGTCTTGACCAGATAGACATGACTGCATCTATACATAATGCGCAAATCAATCATGGAATTGGTAATTTCACCCTAACCGAACGCGACTTGGAAGTAGAAGAAAAAGACTTTAAAACCCTTACCTCTACTGTTTTGATGATCGACATTTCCCACTCGATGATCCTATACGGTGAAGACCGCATTACGCCAGCCAAAAAGGTAGCGATGGCCCTTGCTGAGCTGATCAGTACCCGCTACCCTAAAGATACTTTGGACATTGTCGTTTTTGGTAACGATGCATGGCCGATTACCATTAAAGACTTACCTTATTTAAAAGTTGGACCTTATCATACCAATACGCTTGCTGGCCTTGAACTGGCAGCAGATATTTTACGGAGGCGTAAAACACACAATAAACAGATCTTCATGATTACAGATGGTAAACCCACTTGTTTAAAAGAAAACGGTCGCTATTATAAGAACAGCATGGGGCTGGATAGAAAGGTGATTGGAAAAACCTTAAATATGGCTGCCCAATGTAAAAAACTTAAGATTCCAATCACTACCTTTATGATTGCACAAGACCCATATTTACAACAATTTGTGCGCGATTTTACGCAAATTAATGGTGGTAGAGCTTTTTATAGCTCTTTAACTGGTTTAGGTGAATATATATTTGAAGATTATATTAAAAACAGAAGGAAAACAGTGAGGTAACATACATCATAGCAGCAAAGATCAAGGATAAAACTACATACATGGATCACAATAAGATTAAAACCCTCGGCGAACTAAAAGCTTCAAGATATAAATCATTATCTGTAAAAGATGAACTCCGTAAAAACCTTGTCAAGCAACTTAGAACCAGATCAAAGGGCTTTGAAGGGATAATAGGCTATAATGATACAGTAATACCGGAATTGCAGACGGCCATTTTATCTCGTCATAATATTCTATTGCTCGGCTTACGGGGACAGGCTAAAACCCGCATCGCCCGACTGATGGTTAATTTACTTGATGAATATATTCCTTATGTAACAGGAAGTGAGATTTTTGACGATCCACTTACACCCATTTCCTGGTATGCCAAACACCAGATATCAATACACGGCGACAATACACCTGTTAGCTGGCAACATCGATCTGAGCGCTATACAGAAAAATTAGCTACTCCTGACGTTACTGTAGCCGATCTGATTGGCGACGTTGACCCGATAAAAGCAGCCAATTTAAAGCTCAACTATAACGACGAACGCGTAATCCATTTCGGATTGATACCAAGAGCACATCGAAGCATTTTTGTAATTAATGAACTCCCCGACCTACAGGCAAGAATACAGGTAGCACTTTTTAACATATTACAGGAAAAAGACATCCAGATCAGGGGCTTTAAACTACGGCTGCCACTAGATATTCAATTTGTATTTACAGCCAACCCGGAAGATTATACCAATCGGGGTTCTATTGTTACTCCATTAAAAGACAGAATTGAAAGTCAGATACTTACCCATTACCCAAAAAACATAGACATATCAAGGGACATTACCACCCAGGAAGCGAAACTTCACCCTGAACAACGTAAAAAAGTACACCTTGACGGGCTTTTAAGAGACATTATTGAACAAGTAGGTTTTGAAGCGCGGAAAAGTGAATTTATAGATCAGAAATCTGGCGTATCAGCAAGACTTACCATTTCCGCTTATGAAAATCTGATCAGCACCGCTGAGCGGAGGGCACTACTGACAAGAGAAACCAAGGCAGAGGTACGTATAGCAGACCTTAGTGGTATTATACCCGCCATAACCGGAAAAATCGAACTGGTTTACGAAGGAGAACTGGAAGGCCCTGCTAAAGTAGCACACATGCTCATCGGCAAAGCCATAAAAACACTTTTCACCAGATATTTACCAGATCCTGAAAGAGAGAAAAAACGAAAATCCGTTAATCCATATATAAAGGTATTAGAATGGTTTACTGAAGGAAATTCCATTGAAATTTCTGATAAAATGAACACCGTTCAATACAAAAAAGAACTGAGAAGAGTTAATGGACTTGAGGAAGTGGCTAACGCTTTTCATGAAGACCTTCTGGAACACCAGAGCTTCCTGTTGATGGAGTTAATTTTACATGCTTTAGCCGAGCATTCTCAACTAAGCAAAAGATATATGGAAGGTGGTTACGGTTTCTCTGATATGTTCGACAGCTTGTTTAACGTTAATTTACAAACCGAAGACTAACATACTTTACCTTCATTAAAATACAATTAAATACCTATGGGCCGATTATCCCTAATCATCTTTTTATCCGTCTTTTTATTAATTTTTGACTATTACTGCTACCGTGCCATACTATCTGTATTCAAAAAGTGGAGTCCAGGCACAAAAAAAACATTTACCATCGTCTGGTGGACTTATACCATCGGGCTGGTAATTGGCGTGTTTGCGGGGATCTACATGAACCTGTACCTAACGCTAAGAGCGGTCATTCTTGTCGCTTTCTTTTTAACTGTTGGCTGTAAAGCAGTCATGCTGCCTTTTTTACTACTCGATGACCTGAGAAGAGCCTTTATTAAACTCATAAGAATAAACAAGAAACAAAAAACAGGAGCAACAAAACAAGTTACTGCCATAACTGATAGTGCTGAACCCATCAGCCGTTCTGCCTTTATTGTGAAAGCAGGAATGCTCACTGCTGCAGTACCTCTCGGTTCTTTAAGCTGGGGAATTGTATCAGGTGCTTACGACTACAAAATAAAACGCCAAAAGCTTATTCTGCCAAACTTACCAAAGGCTTTCGATGGCATAAAAATGGCCCAGATATCTGACGTGCACTCTGGTAGTTTTTACAATCCTAAAGCAGTACTTGGTGGAGTAGAAATGTTACTTGGAGAAAAACCAGATTTCGTTTTCTTTACCGGTGATATTGTTAATGACAAGGCTACGGAGATGCGTGACTATCAAGATATCTTCGCAAAAATAAAGGCACCACTGGGGGTCTACTCAACGTTAGGTAATCACGACTATGGCGATTACTATTATGGCAAAGCACCTTCCGTTGCTAAGGCAAAAAACCTTCAGGAAGTAATAAAAACGCACAAATTAATGGGTTGGGATTTGTTAATGAACGAAAACCGAAGGTTAAAAGTAGACGGCGAGGAGATCGGCATTCTGGGTATTGAAAACTGGGGAATGGGCCGCTTTCCAAAATACGGACGCATGGATCTTGCAGTTAAAGATACAGATGACCTGCCGGTAAAATTACTTTTATCGCACGATCCCTCACACTGGCGTGGACAGGTGCTTGAAAAGTATCCTCAAATAGATGCTATGTTTAGCGGCCATACACACGGGATGCAATTTGGCGTGCGAACCAAAGATTTCCAATGGAGCCCTGTGCAGTACATTTACAAAGAATGGGCTGGATTATACCAGGAACAAAACCAACAGTTATACGTGAATGTAGGTTATGGCTTTTTAGGTTACCCCGGAAGAGTTGGAATCTTACCAGAAATAACGATATTTGAATTGAAACGAGCCTAATTCAAACCGTTAACCACGCATGATAAAGAAAGTGCTGTTGTCAATTCTGGACTTTTTGCTCTTTAGCAATTTGTTTATTGCCATTTGCGCAGTAGCCCAGGGGTTGGTCACCTACCATTTGTTAGATGCGAAACCAGACAGGTATATTCTTGCCATTATATTTTTTGGGACACTGGGGATATATAATTTTAGTATGCTCTTATCCAAACCTAAACACCCTGAAAAATCATCTTACGTTAGGGTAAGATGGATTTTCTCGCATCATAGACTAATCATATCCATCACTTTAATTTCAGTGCTTTGTCTGATTCCTTTAGGTTTGCTTTTTCTAAGCATCGAAGGTAAGTTGCTAATGATATTTACCGCAGCACTGGCGCTAGGTTACAATATCCCCTTTTTAACGCTCAATAACCAAAAGATAGGCTTACGCAACATACCAGGTATCAAACTGTTTTTAATTGCACTGATATGGTCTGTAAGCTGCGTACTGCTTCCCGTTGTTGAATTGGAACACAACTACCAGATCAACATTTCATCAGCAGAAACATTGCTTCTGGTAGCTAAGCGATTCCTATTCATTGCGGCAATTACCATCCCGTTTGACATCAGGGATTTATTCCAGGATAAGCTATATGCCCTAAAAACAATTCCAGTTATATTGGGCGAGAAAAAGGCATATCTTTTCTGCCAGTTCCTGCTTGCAGGATACCTGGTCTTACTGCTCTTGTTTAGTCAAACGATAAATGCAGATATCATTGCCTTAACCCTGACCCTACTCCTCACCGGCTGGCTCATACTAAAATCAAACATCGAAAAAAATGAGTATTACTATTTCTTTTACCTCGATGGAACAATGTTACTGCAATACCTGATACTTGTACTGGTAAGCTTTAGATTTTAAGCAGGATTAAAGCGGTATCCTACCCCCCTAACAGTTTGCAATAATTGCGGATTATCAGGGTTCTGTTCAATCTTCTTACGTAAACGAACAATATGCATATCCAATGTACGTGTATTTACGTCAGAATTGTATCCCCAAACAACTAGCATTAACTCGTCTCTGTTAATTACCTTGTTAGGGTTTCTTAAAAAATAAAGTAAAATTCTATTTTCCAGGATTGTTAATTCAATCTTTCTTCCATCTCTAAACAAAGTATGTACGTTTGGATGATGTTCCATATTTCCAAAACGATGCACTTCTGAACGCTCATTGTTTAAAATAAACTTCACCTTACTGTCCAGCATAGCAACCAGTACATCCATATTAAAAGGCTTGGTTACATAATCAGAAACACCAAAATGATAGGCATCTATCTTATCTACGTCCTGTGCTTTGGCAGTCATCATAATGATCAGGTTATCAAAACCTTGTTTACGTACCTCTTCGCATACTTCAGATCCTTGTTTACCAGGTAACATCCAGTCCAGCAATACAATATCAGGCTTTTCGGCCATAATAACACGCACTGCAGTTTCACCGTCACCAACTTCCGAGACCTCGTATCCCTCTGTTTTTAAACGATGTACGACTAAAAAGCGTAAGTTCTCATCATCTTCAACAATCAGTATTCTAACTCCTTTTGACATATGTTCTAATCATTATATGGTAATACTATTTTAAATTCAGATCCTTTATTTACTTTACTCTTCACTGTAATCTCCCCTTCCATAAAATTAACCAGTTCCTTACAAAAAGCGAGCCCAAGTCCGACACTTCCGTTTTGATTGTACTGATTCTGGATCCTGAAAAACTTCTTAAATATATTATTAATTTCTGAGGCAGGTATACCTATCCCCTCATCTATAAATCTGAAAACTACTTTTCCCTTTATTAACCGGGCGCTAATGTGAAGCTTTTTCCGCTCGGGCGGAGAGTATTTATACGCATTTTCAGCCAGGTTATCAAACAAAGACCCCAGCAACACCGGATCCGTTACAAAAGTTTTTAAGCCACTAACCTCATAGGTAAAATCAAAATCAGGGTGTTTTAAGCGATGTGATTCAACTGTACTTTCTATAAAATCTACAATTTTGATACGATCACGGTTCAACTGTATAGATTTATTTTCTATCTGAGTAAAAGCCAGCAATTTATTCATCAACCCATTCAATTTATCCGCCTCTTCATCCAATATTCTCCCATATAACTTAAGTTCCCGATCAGTCAGCGAATTCGCGCTCTTAATATTGTTTCCTGCAATTTTAATCACACTGACGGGCGTTTTAAACTCGTGCGTGAGATTATTCACAAAATCGTATTGAAGCTTAAACATCTTCTGATTAATGTTCAGGTTTCTGTAAATCAGAACCGCAACCAGTACCAAAATCCCATAAAAAAAGAAAATAGCCAATGCGATAGGCAGAAAGTAGCTGAAGATCTCGTGCTCTACGAATGATTTTGAAGAAATAAAATATAACTTGTAGTCAGAGAATGCCCCTGGTAATGTAATCTCTGTACTTAAATATACCTCTGTAGTATCCAACGGATCATAAGTCAGCTGTTCAATCTTGATGTACTGGTATAAATTCGGCCGGGTATTGATGATCCTTAACTTATAAGGATCTAGTTGGAAAGACAACATATCCTGTTCATAAACAGGACTGGGCAGCAATTCCCTACGTAACATCTCCTTGTAAATTTTCAAATCTTCAAATCTGGGGATATTGAGATAAGTAATCTTATTGGAGCGTACATTACTAAAGTTACTAAACAGCTCGTCCTGACTCGGCATTCGCGTTGTGTCCAGACTTTCAATATAGGAAACCAGCTTTAACGCCAGTGTATTAAAATCATTGCCAACAATAAAATTTTTTGTATTACTTCTTGAAAACAATTCGACAGAATCAAGAGGTACAAGACTACCAAACTGATAAATATTCTTTGGCCCAAAAGAAAACTTACCTGTGTTCAACCCATCACTAACAGGTGTGTTACTGATCTCTGAATCGTAAAAAATTACTTTTGAGACAAAAGGATATTCCTGCAAAACTGTATCTACGAAATGCGAAGCCGTGGCTGAATCCAGATATCCATTATAAAAAGAAACCTCAGGAAGCTTCTTTTGAAAGAAATCATTGTAAGGTTTAATAGTTTGTTCAAGTACATTTACCTTTTCAGAAACAAACTCATTTTCTATGTACTTTGTACTAAACCTATAGGCCAATCCTAAAGACAGCAGGAACAGGACCGACATCAGAATGATGAAAGTAAGTATCAACGAAAAATTCTTACGGTAACCGTCTCTTTTCTCTGAAGCCATATTTATGAATCTACTTCCTTTTCAGGTTAAATTCTAAGAATTCGTCTACAGCATTATAGAAATTGTGCCTTAAGACTTCATTTCTACCTACAAAAATATCGCCATCATTTTCAATGTAAGTAATGTTTACATTTCGTTTCTTAAGGTTTTTAACGAACTGCATGGTTTCGCCAGAATTGTTTGTAGGATCTTTGATGTTCTGAGCCAGCAATACCGGGGCATTAATTTTATCTGTCTGAAATAAAGGTGATACCTGGCGCATTTTATCAATATCCGTTAGCGGATTACCTATAATTTCATAATACATCTGCAAAATAGGCTGTTGATAAGACGGAATAGATTTTAGATAAGTAAAGAGGTTGATCACACCTGAATTGGATATGGCACAAGCGTACATATTCTTGCTGGAACACAAACCATTTAATGCAATATATCCCCCGAAGCCAGTTCCGCAAAGCGCGACTCTCTTAGGGTCAGCTATTTTACGGCTAATTAACCATTTTACGCCATCATCAATATCATCCTGAATTTTACCGCCCCATTCTTTAAATCCTGCAGCCACAAAGTTCTTTCCGTAACCCGAAGAGCCACGGTAATTGACCTGAAATACTGCATAACCCCTATTGGCCAAAAATTGAACCTCCGGGTTATAACCCCATAAATTTCTTGAGACCGGCCCGTCATGTGGCACCACAACTACCGGCAAATTTTCGGCCTTTTGATTTAAAGGAAGTGTTAAATATCCATGGATCAGTAAACCATCCCTCGAACGGTAACTAACCTGCTTCATTTCACACATTTCCTTTTCATCAATAGAAGAGTTGAAATCTCCCAGTTTCTTTAACTTCCCGGTATTTGTGAAATAAAGGTAGTAGGATCCTGGATTTCGATCCGTAAATGATCTTAGTATAAATACATTTTCAGCCTCATCTCTATCAAAGATACGGGTCTCGGTTTTAGGTAAAAGCTTATCCAGGTTCTCGTACACCTTCCTTACCGAATCATCCAGAAAATACTTTTCCTTTTTCCAGGTCTCATAAACCACAAAAGACATCTTCTGCTTTTTTCTTGAATACTGCGCTTCTGTAATATTCAAAGTATCATTACAAAAAAGGTTCTTGACTTCTTTGCCTGTATTACAATCAACTTCAACCAATGCAGTTTTGTCCCTATTGATATCTGATATAGCATAAATGATATTCGGTTCACTATGACTAAAAGCAACAGGAGTAAAAGTATCCTTAAAATTACTGGTCAAGACCTTCTTAAAAGGTTCACGTTCAGTTGCACGATAAAGAATTGTGGAATTCACACCATCGCTACTTACAGCCAATCTGAGTTTTCCTTCAGAATCCGTTCGCCAGCTGATGATATTTCCCGGATTTTTGGCAGCCATTTCCATATTCCCATTGCGAACATTTAAACGGTATACATCAAAAACAGTAGAATCGCGTCTATTTGAAGACACCAACAGGTATTTATCATCAGTCAACTGATCTTCAATAATCCTTAAACGGCTCTTTTCATTTCTTACCAACTGACGTTCATTCTTCCCTTCTTTGTCGATAATATACATGTCCGACTGATTGGTCCCGGCGTCAACCTCCTTATAATAAATCAGTTCATTACTGCTTACCCAGAAATAGAAAACAATATTTATCCCTTTAAAATGGGTAATGCTCTTCCCTTTACCACTCTCAATATCTTCAATATAAATATTCCTACTTGCACCTTCAGATTTAAGATAAGAGAGCTTTTTCCCATCAGGAGACAACCTGTAGCCTACCCTATTCTGTGATTTGAAGAAATCATCAACAGGTATAATCCTGGTTTCTTTGTGTTGCTGACAGGCAAAAGAAAAGAGCACAAGAACAAGGAAAAAGTATTTTTTTAATCCAATCATATCGCTAACTAGTTTGCAAAGTTACACAACCGAAGCTTTGCAAATAGGCAATACACCAATATTGTTACTTTAAAGCCTTATTGTTACGGTACAACCCAGTTAGTATACAGTACGAAAAAAGTGATTTTCTCCAGAAAAGTTCATCATTTCTTTTGCTCCGCTTTTGCTGTCCTTTTGCTTTTCTTTTGCTAACCTTTTGCTCAGACCGAAAGAAAACCAATATTAAGCCAAACTGATAGCAAAAGAATACCCCATCCTCGAAACCACTCTTCCAAGCCAGCTTACGCCACAGCTACTTGAGGAGAAAACACTTTGTTACAACAGTTAATATACAAATATTAGCCTTAAAATCGTTAATTTTAGATTCCGGAATCTCTTATTCTCAAATGAAAAAATTAATTGTTTTTGTTCTATTGTTTTTCACACACTTGTTTTGCCAGGCACAAGACAATGTGGATGATGCCCTGGCCTATCAGTTTTATCAACAGGGTCAGTATCAACAGGCAGCCGAACTATTAGAAAAGCTATTCAACAAAACAAAGAACAGCACATACTTTGAGCTTTATTTTAACTCATTACTTGCCTTAAAAAGGTACGACGACGCCGAAAAGCTTGTAAAGAAACTCATTAAACAAGATAAAGAAAACATTCAATATGGCATATCGCTGGCAAGAATTTACCAGGATAAAGGCCAGGTAGATGCGGCAAATAAACTGTACATGCAACTCATCAATAACCTGCCTGCCGATGAGTTTAAAATCAGGGAGATTGCCAATTATTTTTACAATTTTAAAGCCTACGACCTCGCAATCACTGCTTTTCTGCAAGGTAGAAAAATATTAAACGACAACAAACCCTTTACTTACGAGCTGCTCAGTATTTATCGCTATAAAAAAGATAAAAATATGCTGATCCAGGAATACCTGAATGCTTTACCTGAAATACCACAATTGTTACCACAGGCAGAAAGTGTGTTGTCATCTGTATTCGAAGACAATACTGATTACCAGACTTTACAGTCAGCTCTTTTAAAAAAGATACAAAAAGAACCTCAGACAGAGATTTATACCAAATTACTCATCTGGCAGTACTTGCAGCAACAGGAATATGAAATGGCGCTAAGACAGCTCATTGCCCAGGATAAGAGAATTAAAGATGATGGTTCGATCCTCTTTAATACGGCCAGTACTTTCGTTGATAACAAAGCCTATACTACAGCCATAAAAGCTTTTGAATATTTGCTTACAAAGGGTAAAGGGAGCCCTTATTACCTGCCATCAAAAGTCGAAATGATCAATGCCCAGTACCAGCTGGTTATTGGCGGACAATTTGAAAAAAAGGCAATTTCAGAACTTGCAAATGCCTATCAGACGATCATTGATGAATACGGCAAAAACAATCAGACTCTTTTTGCATTAAAAAGAATGGCGAATCTCCAGGCCTATTATCTTAAAGACCTCACTAAGGCGGAGCTGCTATTGGAGAGTATGCTAACTATACCCGGCATAGCAGCAACTGAAACCGGACAGATTAAACTGGAATTGGGTGATGTTTACATTTTAACCAATCAGCCCTGGGAAGCTTTTTTGATCTACGAACAGGTAGCCAAGCAATTTGAAAACCAGGATATTGGTAATGAGGCCAGGTACCGCTCGGCCCGACTTTCCTTTTATCAGGGTAATTTCGTTTATGCCAAATCACAGGCCGATGTTTTAAAAGCCTCAACCTCACAATTAATAGCAAATGACGCCTTAAACCTAAGCTTACTCATATCCGATAACCTGCAGTCGACATTAGACAGCAATGCACTCAAGATGTATGCTGATGCAGAAATGCTACAATTCAGAAACCTGTCAGCACAGGCCATTGCCAAGCTGGACAGTATAGCCATCGTGTTCCCCAATAACAGTCTTGTTGATGATATATTAATGACAAAATCAAAAATTTATATCAAAACCAATGAGATTCAAAACGCTGTAAAAGCGCTTAAACTACTTATCGAGCAACAAAGCAGTAGTATCTGGGCAGATGACGCCATTTTTACCCTTGCTGATTTATATGAGAAGAACCTAAAAGATCCGGAGCAATCAAAAATCCTGTATCAAAAATTAATTAACGATTATCCGGGCAGCATGTTTACCACCGAAGCGCGAAAACGGTTCCGTAAACTTCGCGGTGATAATGTTGGCACTTAGTATTATCTTTGCGGCATGCTATTATACAATGTAACTACAATAATTGATGACACAGCAGCTGACAGCTGGCTGAAATGGATGGAAGAAGTACACATTCCAAATGTTATGGCATCTGGAAAATTTGTATCCCACCGCTTGTTAAGGGTGCTTGATTCCCCTAATGAAGGCGTGACCTATTGCGCACAGTATGTTGTGGAGCATATGGCAGATTACCTGGATTATCAGGAAAAATTTGCCCCGGCATTACAAGCTGAAGTGACCGCACTTTATGAAAATAAACTAGTATCTTTTCGCACTTTAATGGAATATATCGTTTAAGCAAAAATATGCAAATTACTAAAACGCCGCTTGAAGGCTTATTGATTATCGAACCCAAAGTATGGAAAGACAGTAGGGGTTATTTTTACGAGAGCTACAATGCTAAGATGTATGCAGACGCTGGCATCGACGTAACATTTGTACAAGACAATCAATCCTTTTCCCAAAAAGGAGCACTTAGGGGCCTACATGCACAAAGTACGCCTTTTGAACAAGGAAAACTGGTACGTGTATTACAGGGAATGGTGGTTGATATTGCAGTCGACATCAGAAAGGGTTCCCCTACCTATGGAGAACATTTTACGGTTGAACTGAGCGAAGAGAACCACAAACAACTTTGGGTACCGCCAGGCTTTCTACATGGTTTCTTAACCCTGGAAGACCAGACGATTTTCACTTACAAAGTGAGCAACTATTACGATAAAAACTCTGAAATAGGCGTGATGTGGAATGACCCGGATCTAAATATAGAATGGACCCAATATATGCCGGAATCAACATTTTTACTTTCCGATAAAGACCAGGGATTAGACAATTTTAAAGATTTTAAAAGTCCTTTCTAAACCTCTACCAGAATTGTTATACAAAAAAAGGATGAAGAGCTTCTTCATCCTTTTTTTGTATAAGATTTAAAAATCTATTGCTTAATGAGGTTATACAACTCATCCAGTTTTGGTGAAAGAACGATCTCGATCCTGCGGTTTTTACTTCTTGCTTCCGCAGAATTATTTGGGCCTAATGGCTGGAACTCTCCTTTACCAGTTGCTGTCATACGTACCGCTTCAACTTTACTTACTTCAGTCAGGTATCTTACTACAGAAGTAGAACGTAAAACACTTAAATCCCAGTTGTCTTTAATCTGCCCCAGGTTAGTGATTTTCTGAGAATCGGTATGCCCTTCAACCGCAATATTTATCTCTGGCTGTTGTTTTAACACATCAGCTAACTGACTTAACGCTTGTTTTCCTTTTTCATCAATGATAATGCTACCCGACGGGAACAGCAACTTATCCATTAGCGAAACGTATACTTTACCATTGCGAATCTCTACTGTTAAACCGTTTTTGGTAAAACCCAGTAAAGCTTGTTGCAATTTTTCTTTGAGCTGATTAGTGGCCGCATCACGTTTACGCAAAATCTCTTCCACTTCTTTTAATCGTTGCTCACGTTTCTTTAGATCAGCAGACAGCTTATTAATCTCACTGGAGCTATTACTGCGTAACGTACTATAGTTGTTATCCATTTCCGAATAACGTCCCTTTAAATCGTTTAAAGCGCTACTCAGCCCTGTTGTATCTTTTCTCAATTTGGCAATCAGGCTTTCCAGGTTCTCATTCATCATTTGCGAATCATTCCAGCCTTTGTTTAAAGAATCTTGCTTTGCCAGCAGCGACTTATACTTCTGCGGTGATAGAACAACGCAAGAGCTGAATGCACTCGCAAACAATGCAACAAATAAAAATAAATTGATTTTCTTCATTAGTGTATATTGGTTGTTAAAGGATTACAAGCTTGCGTATGTCAGCTAAAAACCAACATAGCAAACCATTATAGTTCATTTGTGTTTTATTTTTCCCTAAGCAGCGGCTATTGTTCTACTGCATTTCTCAAAAATAAGATAAAAGGATAAACGCTCTTAAAAGCATTTTTCAACTTATTAACGATTTCCGGCTTAAAAAATTCTTCATCCTTTATCGGAAATGTAGCGATAAAGCTCTTCAGCTTCAAAAGTTCTATCTGTGGATGATCTATTTCATATCCTTTAGGTGCTTTTTTCAGCTTGTCTTCCTCACTCAACTGAAAGATATTTTTAAAGTCTTTCGCATGGATGATATCCAGGAACTCCGAAGTATTATAATCAATCTCCTCTCTGATTTTTTTAAGATCGGCAGCTTGCGGCATCCAAAGTCCTGCTGCAAAAAAGCAGCCCCCAGGTTGTATATGCAGATAATAGCCGGGTTCATTTACACCTTTACCTTTTACAGCGAAAAAGATACCGTAGTTATTTTTATAAGGATCTTTATTCTTACTAAAACGGACGTCCCTGTAAATACGCAGCAAACATTTCTTCGATTGGGTATCTATTGAAAAGGCTGGGTCTACGGCAGCAAGTTCCGGAATCAGCTGATCAACAAATGCCAGTACATCGGCTTTGGCTACTTCATACCTTTCTTTATTTTCAGCGAACCATTCGCGATTGTTATTTGCGGCTACATCTGATATAAAGGCAAGTGTTTCGGGCTTAATCATGGCTTATCGTAATAGGCGTTATACTTTATTTTTGGAGATAGCCAATGTAATAAAATCACGCGGGAATACCGATAGTTGAAGGGAGATAAAAGTAAACATCCTGTAAAAATTACACCGATATACAACCAGAAGGAATCAAAATCAAGGTTACCACCTGATAAAACATAGGTAGCTACGGCAAGTGTAATCATCTCTGCACAGTTCATCGCATAGCTTACGTACATAGCCGCATAAAAATATCCCGGTTCTATTTCAAAGCGTTGTTCGCAATGTCCGCAAACTGTATTTGTTCGTTGTATATTGAACCCATATAAGCTTCCCAAAAAGATATCACCCCTTCGGCAATGCGGGCATTTACCATGTACTATAGCGTAAAGTTTGGATGTTTTTTTTTCCATAATTTATGGGACGCACACCTGGTGCGGGGTAATTGAACTAATCTAGGAATGTGAAATGTCCTGAATCGTTTTTTTACGGTATTTGGTATACCATAAAATTCCTATTCCTGTAAGTAAAACATAAGGAATAGCCAACAGGTATAAGATACCGGCATTTAGTCCTTTACCTTGTGTATTTCCATTTTTAACACTTTGTTCGGCATTAACCGAGCACATGGCACATTGTGCACTGGCGGTATTACTTACTGCTACAGCAGACAGCATTATGAAGATGAATATGAATGCGATCCTTTTCATTCTGCAAATATAGGTAAAAGAACATTAGGCTCATTAAAAGAAAAGACCGGAAGTACAAAGTACCCCGGCCTTAAACTTCAACATTGGTAGATGTTAATTAATTATTCCGGTAAAGAAGAATGTTGGTGATTCCTTGCTGGTCATTTTGCCAAGCACTCTTTTATAAGCGCTATCGAAATAATAAAACTTGCAACGTTTTAAAATAAAATACTGATTTTTTTGCATATTTAGTGTAAAAAACCATGCTTAAAACACAACAAACAATTGATTATCAACATTAATACTTTTTTAAAAGCCTGACTATCTAAAGTCAACATTAAATAGTCAGGCTCTCTATATTTAAACTATTTTTTTGTCAATAAATAATCTAGACATTAATAATGCGACTAAAGTATTAGCTTAAATGGATTCTCCCAAACATAAGGGGGAAGTGTGGCGTTCGGCTTATTACTAGCTTTGCCAATTTTAAATACTCGACCATTAACAATTTGATAGTATTTTTGTGTAAGCAAATCCTTTTTAAGAACATAATACCCATTAGGTAATATATAAAGAGGATCACAATTCGGAGCATAAAAGTATTGATCCCCCTTTTTATAAATATGAATCTTAACAGACGGAGCAAGGTTGACTCCAATATGCATAGGTAACATTGAGTAGTATACAAAATCTGTAGTCAATGGTTCTGGGAAATATTGTCCTAAAACTGCTGGACTATCTGGCTTACCTATTACCCTGGGAGGTATCAAGACTGCCTCGTTAACAATAAGAGTATTTATTGGTACCGAATATATTTTTATTGTACGCAATGTGCTAGCTGTTATAGCCGCCTGTGTCGATCTGCTTATTCTTTTCCATTGATCTCTTGATTGTAAAGTCCCAGCCATCGCTTCATTATACACCAGCCATCCCCAAGCCAAAACGTACGCACCCATGTCAACCTGAACGATAGGATCTTCAAGATCTAGTGACTGTACTTCGTGCCAATATTGATTCGAACTTGTTGCAATTTCGAGCATACCAAGAAAGCCTTCTCCCTCATTAATTCCCCATTCGATATCAGCATATTTTGCACGTAATTCATCTAGTTTGTCCGTAAAATATATTCCAGCATTTATTTGAGTCATATTTAAGGCATAACCATTTATAAAGATGTTTTGGAGTTCTTTGATCATTCCAGCTTCTCTTAGAGATATATAGTTCTGTTGTCTTAGCAATGTTATTGTAGCATCTATCTTAAGGTTTATCGTAGCAGGGTTTGGTTCATTAACTATTGAGACAAGATCGGGAACCACTTGCTGAGGTATTCCTCTTTCTGATCCAAAAAACTCAGGTTGGCTTAGTACATAATCGTAAATGGAACTTATAATATTTTTAAGATCCAGTTCATTGTATGTGCCGTTCAACGGAGGAGTTGTGTATATTGTAGGTGACATTGGCAATAGCGATTTGCCTGCACCAATCAATCCTTCTTTGTTATTTGAGAGGGCCTCTGTGATGCCTTCATTGTGAAGTTTCCCAATAACTCCAGTTAACCTTTTAAGATTAGAATTGTATTGCCTTAATTCAAATTCAGAGGCTACATTGCCCTTGTCTTTCTTACAAGATGAGTACACCGTGAATAACAGCAGCCCCAGTATGAAATAGAAATAGAATTTAGTTTTCATAGTATTTATTTTATAAATCGTTAAAAATGATCATCCTGTGATTCAATAATTTCGAAACGTACAGAATTCTCCTATAGATAAATATTAAAAAAGGGTAAAAAAGAGGATGTATAATCATACTACATCCTCTCCTTGAAAACATCGGTAGCGTAGGTTTCTTATTCTAGTGTCCCAGAAAATGTAAAATCGGGATGTTCAACACTTATAAACTGCCCCAAAACAGCACCGGTATTTGGATTTACAAAATAGTCGAGTTTAAAGTTATCTGCATTTATGCGATCAGTCAGTAACGGTGCCATTCCAGAAATGATTAGAGATCCATTTCCATTTGCATCAGTAAAAGTAAATTTCAAAGTGCCATCTGCAGCCTTTACATAAGTATAAGAAAAAACTGCTAGAAAACCATTTGCACCTTGATATACAGCAGCATTTATTGTTAAAGTGTTCGCTTTAGTATTAAATAAAAACTGCATTAAATCAAGTCTTAAATTATAACCTCCAGTTAATATAGCATTTGCTGCTGCTGCTCTCCTGGCGACGAAATTTGCAGACCATCCCGGATATTGTGTCGCATAAGGTACGGTAATAGATGAATAAACTGACCCCAAAAGCAAATCCAAAGGTAATATAGGAGCACTAGAAGAAAGTAGCTCTGTTTTACTTCCCGTTACTGAAACTAGAAAGAGTTTTTTTGTCTCCTTATCCCAAAGTACCTCTGTATAAATTTCGTCACCATTTTTAACCGGGTTATTTAATCTGACACCTCTTTCCGAGAAAGAAAAAATCCCCGAATTCGTGACAATTTCATTCCCACTTGCAGAAATTAACGAAAAAGCTCTGGAACGAACGTCGGTATTGATAGATACCTGTATTTTCTTACTATTATTTTTTGGATCAAGAATATACGTAAACGGGTGATCAATTACAAAATTAGTGATTCCGTCAATACTTTCAGAAAATTGATCACTGGTGTAAAATGCCTTTTGCTCAGCAGTAGCTTTCACTAAAATTAATGGTGCATTCCGTTTTTTACCGATCAACTTTATCGTATCACCAATTTGTTCCCTAATTTCAAACTCAAAATCAGATCCGTAACCCACGGCATTATTACCATTAAAAGACTCAGAATCTGGATCCTGCAATAAATGTAACAGATTATAGGTATCAAAGATAATTGAGGGCGCCATAACTTGTTTTACCCTATATGTACTCTGAACTGATTCCAGAGCAATATCACTGTTGTAATCAGCACGCATAATTACTTTATTGTCCTTATCAAACGACATATAAAAACTATACCCACCGCCAACAATCGTAGTACTTAAATAAGCTACCCAGCCGTTCTTGCTATTAACTAGTTCACTTCTGTATTTTTCGAGATCGGCCGCAACACGCTCTTCCGGTCTTTTCCCATCGATCAATTCCTGTTCATTTTTTTTACAGGCTTGCATTATCAATAATGCAAAAATGCCCATTATAAATATTTTTCTCATGTATAATCCTGATTTCAATTTATGACATGTTATCTTTGAATACGGCCATAAAACCCTAGTTTACTATCTGACTGATCAAAAAAGCCTAATAAAGTGCTTCTCGAGCCCGGAAGCACATCTTCTATCCAGTTTACTTTAAAAGTCTTCGTAGTTAAGTAATCCAATAATGGAGCTACAGCAGCCTGTAAAAAAGTCCCATTTCCATAGGCCGCAGTAGTACCTGGTGCAGCCCTGACTAATTTTATTGTTCCTGATGCTCCAGTTGTTACGGTTGCTGTCATATTGTACCAATAAGAATAAGTACCATCTGTGAATTTAAGAATCATAGCCGTTCTGTTTACTGCCGGGTTCGCAAATACCAACTCGAAAGTCGGAGTGATAGGCGAATCATATTGAGGCGAACTCGCTGCTGCAATTGCACTATTGAAAGCAGTTACAAATGCAGAACTTTGACTATCCGCATTTTTATCCACGGAAAAGCCTTTATAAGATCCTCGTGATAACCAGGTAGGGACCGGAACTATTGTAACCGGTGCATAGGTTTCAATAGCCGTCCGGACTTTCGCCTGCAAGTTTCTGAAATCGAGTCCATGACCATTTCTAAAGTAATCCACTACAACCTGCTCTTTTGCCCTTAATTTTGCAATAGCGGTTTCACTGGTTGCTGTATTTACATAAGCATCAAATTGATCTTGCCCCCCCACCAATAGTGTTGCAATCATTTCAGCAAAATCTTCATTCTTATTGTTTCGGGCATAGCGTGTAATAAAGCCTAAGCTTTTTGCGGTTGCAGTTGTATTACCTGATCCCACCCATGCCGAGCCGACATAGCTGGATGATATTTCTTCATAACCTGGAGGTACCGGAACATTCTGGTGTAGTATATGGGCAAATTCATGATGCATAGTATGAAAAGCAGCCGGTCGCTCCGGTGTCCCCATTACACTTAAAACATCATCTTTGTCATAACTATTGACCACGTACAAATTAATCTGTCTTCCTGCATCGGCTGTACCCAGCGTAAGCTGATCGTCAGAATATTCACCACTTCCAAACAATGCAATTTCCTTAGGTAGTATAGGTAAAAGAAATCCTTTTCCTGCCAGCTCTAAATATGGTTTTATAAAGACAAGGTTTACCCCCTCCATAATTGGCCGGACTTTATCTTCCATTACAGGTGCGATTTCTTTATCAATACTTGCCTGGTACCGATCAAATCGGTAAAGGATCTCCATATTATATGGATTTAAAAAATTGGTCTCCAACCAATCGTCAAGCTCCCCTTTTGCATAGGTATCTAAATTTGACTTGGTAATATCAACATTTAAAGCCTGCTCCTTTTTACATGATGCCATTACTGTTAACAGCAGAATCAGGTATAAATAAATCTTTTTCATAACTTTTAGTTTATCGTGGATTAAGTGCTAACCCCGCTTTAAGTGCAGGAATCGGTAATTGGAACACCCTGCGCGGATCACCTGGCTTAAGTTCAATCGTTGTACTGTTTTCATTCGCATCAAGTTTATTGTGCTTAACTGTTAGATCATGCCTCAGGATGTCAAACCAGCGTAAACCTTCAGTAACAAACTCTGCTCTTTTTAAATCCAAAATAGTCTTAATTACACCTGCTTTAGGATCTGCAATACCGTAGTAATCGGCAATTTTTGTTAAGGTAACCCCATTCGCAGCAACACTGTATCCTGTAATTCTCGTACTTAAAAAAGTATTAATATCCTGCAAAGCCAAATCAAATTGATTGGTTGAGGCATAAGCTTCTGCACGATTCATGATCAATTCATCAGCGGTAAATAAGGGTACCATGATATAAGGATCTCCAAAACCAGATCCAATTGTCGTTTCAAAAAATAGTTCGTTGAATTTACAAGTAGTCCAAAGTGGTTCTACATATGGTGTCGCCTTATACGCATACTCACCTCCCGAGATATTTGGGCCAAACAATACCGAATTGGTAATAATCTTTCCTAAACCATATCTGATATAAAAGTTTCTTGCCCAGGCAGATTCCGCCTCCCCCATTAACAAGTTAGAATTTTGTGATGATTTTGTGAACACAACTTCCATTGCCGTTGCAATCATAGGTGCATAAGTGCTGTTCCAGGGTCTAAGCATACTTTTTGCCTGCTCACCACTTGTCAACACTTTTCCTGTGTGTGCAATCACTTTAGCAAAATCTCCTTTGAACAAATAAAACCTTGCCGCAAATGCATTGGCTGAGTTCTGACTAAAATGATACTTTTGAGCAGTTTTATATACAGAATTATCAATTAACAACAAACCTTCTGTTAAATCCCGTTCAATTTTATTGTAAACCTCCGCAACCGTTCCCCTCTTGTATTGTGGCGAAACTGTAATTTCGGGGTCGGTTACGAAGGGAATCCCAGGACTATTGTTAGCCTCACCTGGCTTGTAGATATTTGCGTATAAACTCACCAGCATAAAATGCGCATAAGCCCTAGCTAATAAAGCTTCTCCTCTGTATGGGCGCAAATCAGCCTGTTCCGGATGTTTGTCTATGTATTGCAAAGCCGTATTTGCCGCGGCAATAGCTAAATATGTTTTATTCCAGTAATCATCTGTTGAACCGGATATATCAACCCCATTTTCAAAATCTTCCCAAAAGTAGGCCTTAGTCCAGGACTGCTCGGAGTTTACTTGAATATAATCTGTTCTTGGCCCTTTATCTTCGGCATTATCCGAAGCGTTTTCCGTGAAGGACAAATACTCCGCTTTGGGATAAGCTGAAACCAACAGCTGTGCTACCTTTTCCTTTGAATTTAACTGAGTTCTTAAATCAGGAGTTTTCTCCAGAAATTTCTTACATCCAGACGCCATAAAAGCGATCAAGGCCACCAGTAAATATTTATATCTTATTGCTTTCATTATCTATAGTATTAAAATCCAACTTTTAACGATAAGGTATATTGCCGCGGAATAGGCATTGCTACACCACCAGAACCAAAAAATTCAGGATCCTGTCCATTTAATCGTTTATCAGAATGTATCAACCAAACATTATTTCCAACCAGGCCAATAGATGCATTGGTAGCACCAATAACTGTTGACCATAATTTTGGCAACTGATAGAATAGCGTCACTTGTTTCAATCTCACAAAACCTCCGTCGGCCACACGCACTGTTGAATAATTATAAGCGTTATAAGGCCTTTCTGTACTTCCAAAATTACCTACAACAAATTTATCAGCGATAGAAGGGACATTCGTGTATTGTTCGTCCCCTGGCTTTGTCCAACGACTTAAAAAATCTTTCGAAGTTGCAGTAAGATCACTATAAGTATCGCTGAAGTTTGGATTTAACCGTACTTTGTTTCCCGCACTAAAAGTTACCAAAGCAGATAAGGTAAAGTCCTTATAGCTAAATTTATTAGAAAAACCACCCGTAAACTTCGGATCGACCTGTCCCTCATACTTCAGGTGTTGTAAATTACGACTTTGAAAGAAAACCTCTGTAGCCTTTCTCTTTCCATTTTCATCTATGAATGTTGGCACACCTGTATCATGATCTAAACCATCAAATACAATTGAAAACAATCCACTTTGCGGGTAGCCTAATCTTGAACCACCAGTAGGTGTAATCAAGTTGAAAATAGTCGGATCATAATCCAAACGGGTAACCTCTCCTTTATGGTAACCAAAATTCAAGTTCGTACTCCATTTAAAGGCATCTCTACTGATCACTTTAGCATTTAAAGTAAGCTCAATACCCTTAGATTTCATATCTGCATAATTGGCATTTTTTAAACCCTCACCCCCAATACCCGCAGTCGGAAACTCCCCAATCAAATCAAATCCATTACGCTTATAGAGGTCAATCGATAATGATAACCTGTCTTTAAAAAATCCGAGGTCAAAACCAAGGTTTGTATCATATGTTTTCTCCCAGGTAAGTTCTGAATTTTCCAGACCATCAATATAAATGGAAGATTCTTTATCTACATCGTCCGTTCTTCTGCTGGTTTGATTGCGCAATATTAAACTTGAATTTTTGGCATTGGCAGTACTGGCAGTCAAACCATATGTTGCTCTTATTGTTGCCCTGGTTAATATATCTTGTTTATCGAAGAAATCTTCTTCATGAAGGTTCCATGCACCTGATACGTTCCAGGTTGGCAGCCATCTTGCTGTTGCAGATTCTCCTAATAAGTTAGATCCGTCGTAGCGACCAGTAGCATTAATACTATATCGCCCTTTGTAAGAATAAGCCGCTTTAACTGCATAAGAAAGAAAACGTTCATAATTCATCCCCATTCCGTATGGATAACTATTAGCCTCAATTGCTTGCTTGTAGTAATCAGAATTAATAAATGGCACACCACCATTGTCAAACTGATAACCAATTCCGTTACTAAAACGATCTTGTCTGTCATTCGACCTCATCTCTAACACCCCTAAAATATTTAAAAAGTGATCCTCTTTAAATACCTTATCATATTCAACATCATGACGCATAAAGTAATTAACCAAACCATTCGACGTCACATTATAAAAACCTCCTTCTGGCAATACAATGCTTGGCAAAGAGCCTGGTTTAGAAGGATTCTGATATAGGAACTTATTATTTTCAATGACGTTACTGTTGTAGTAAGCACGATAAGCATTCGCTGCATTTGAGTACTCTGTAATACTATGCTCACGATCAGATTTCACATACCTGTAAGCACCGGTAAATGAATACTTAAGCCCGTCCATGATTTTATATTTCAAGCCTCCTTGAATTTTTAAATCTATAAGCGTGGTCTTTATACTGTTATTCTCTAATTCCTGCAAAATATTAAAAGGCGCAAAGTTTTGAGTAAAGTACTCTTTATTGCCGTTCACATCATATGGCGTTAATGTTCTGCTTGCCCTTAAAGCATAATTGAATGGGTTGATATCAAAATCTCTGTCTACTTGTCCCAACACTTCATTGTCTTCTTTATTCACTGTACCAGGACTACGTTGATCACGAATTGAACCTTGAGATAGAATTTCTATTTGCAAACGGTCAGTAATATCAAAATTACCTTTTAACATCCCTGTAAAACGCTTAACTCCATCTGCAACGGTCCAGCCATTATCATTCAAGAAGCTGGTTGATGCATAGAATTTAGACTTTTGGGTACCTGCAGTAATGCTTAACGAGTGATCCTGCATTAGAGAGTTACGAAAAAGTTGGTTAAACCAATCGGTGTTTGCATTAGCATAACGATTTAAGAATTGCAGACGACTAGGCGCATCATTTCTTAATGCAAACTGATTAGTAACTGGATTATAGTCATACATTGAATCATACATTTTACGATATACTCCACCATTTAATGCTTTGGATACATCTGAATGTCTCAGCCAACCTTTGTTTTCCATGTCCAGATAAACCTGCATCTGATCAGCTGAGTTCATAATATCAAACTGATCGTAATTTGGCTTCAGATATGTTGTAAAATTTCCTGAGTAAGAGATCAAAGGCTTACCTTCCGTATTTTTACCTTTTTTAGTAGTCACAACCACTACACCATTCATCGCCCTGGCGCCATACATCGCAGTTGCAGCAGCATCTCTTAAAATTTCGAAACTCTCAATATCATCAGGATTTAGTCCCGCCACAGATGATCCGATTAAAGTTGCCGCATCACCACTAGAGAGCTGCTCATTAGAAATATTAACCAAATCTTCCAGCATAATCCCATCAACCACCCATAATGGTTTATTGTCACCATTCAGAGATGATGCACCACGAATACGGATTTTCGGTGCCGCTCCGAAGGTTCCTGATACGTTTTGTACAGATACCCCGGCAACTTGCCCTTCCAACATTCTACTTACATCCTGGATACCGCTTCTTTGTGCATCCTCGGCCTTGAGTTTAGTAGCAGAACCTGTAAAAAGCTTTCTATTCAATTCCTGATAACCTGTAGAGATCGTAACTTCCTTTAACTGGCTAACGTCTTCTTCCATAGCAATGTTTACGACTGTCCTTCCATTCACTGAAACTTCCTGGGTTTTAAAACCTATAGCAGTAAAAACAAGGATCGCATTTTCCTTAACCTTAATCTGGTAGGATCCATCGCCATTAGTCGAAACTCCATTCGCAACGTTCTTTTCTCTAACACTCACACCCGGCAATGGCTCTTTATCTTTAGCTGAAGTAACAAGCCCTTTAACAATTAAGTCTCTTTTAACAGTCTCTAAAGGTGCTTTCTTTAAAATAACCTGTTTGCCAATAATGTTGTAATTAATCCCTTTAGCTTTTAGTGGTTCAAGATCAGAACTAATAGAGGTCAATTTTTCCGGAGCATCAATGCTCATGGATTTATTAATTTGGCTGGCATCGTACACGAAACTGACTTTGTAAGCCAGTTCAATTTTCCTAAGATAATTCTCGAGCCGCTCAGCTTTTAACACTTCACGCTGCACACGCTCGGCACGAACGGACGACACGCAAAGAAAGGTACACAGGAACATGCCCTGGACACAGTACTTCAATCTCCACATGGTCCTTTTGTAGATTTTCTCCATAAAATGGTTAATTTAGGTTAGTTAATAATAGGCGATCAGTTGATCACAAATTCTTTATATATATAATACTGTCTTTTTTATGTATCTGAATAGGGTAAGTTTGTTTAAGCACTTTTAGCACATCCTCTATGCTGGTGTTTGAGAAATTCGCATTTAATTTCTTTGCTGTACTTGTTCTGGCTTGCAAAACCACTTTAACCTGGTAATAATCGCTCAATTGACGACAAACCTCCTCCAATGGCATATCCACAAAATGAAGTTCCCTGGTTAGCCAGCCAGTTGAATTCAGGCCATTTTCTTTAGTCAGCTGATTTTTATCCAGATCGTAACTCAGCGCATCGCCAGCTGTTAAAATTGCAGGATCACTTTTACTATTGGCGCTAAACATCACCCGTCCGGTTTTTACAGACAGGTCTATTCTATTCACCACATAGTTAATATTAAATGAGGTTCCCAATACTTTGACTACAGATTTGTCAATAGTTACTTCAAAAGCATGCTTAGGATCTTTAGCAATTTTAAAAAAAGCTTTCCCTTTTAACAAAGCTACTGGTCTTGTATCGCCAGTAAACTTTTCAGGATACCTCAAGGCAGTGTTCCCCGCCAGAAAGATCTGCGACCCGTCCGCAAGTCTTACAGAATCAATTACACCTGTCTGAGTTTCTTTAACGAGGTAAGTCAAGCGTGTTTGTGAAAAATAAGACCAGAGTGCGAATACAGAAAAGAACAAACTAGCGGCGATACTTGACCAGAAATACATTGTCCGGGATTTCCCTGAAGCCCGTCGCCCCAATGCAGCTTCTAAATTCTTTAATGAACGCAGTTCATCAACCTCTTGTAAACGCCCTACCTGAGGTGCAAGATCCCAAAGCTTTTTGATGTCCTGAAAATCACGCTCATGTGCAGCCGACAATGCACGCATGCGGCTAACCTCATGCAACAGGTCCTGGTTTTCAGGGTCATTTAAATGCTTCAGAACTAAATCCTCAAATGTTGATCGATCTTCCAATATTTCCTCTTTTTTATAGAAGACAAATAACGATCAAAAAACCCCTAGTCATTTTCAGAAAAAAAAGAATTATTTCATAATAATTTTATCCGGGCTTAAAGAACTAGTATAGGAAGCTCATTAAAATAGATAAATAACGTGCTTTATAAACAGGAGATGAACCATTGGCATGATTCAAAATCCGGAACCTCAAAACCTTTAAAGCGTGCCCCATGTGATTTTCTACAGTTTTTTCTGAGATATTGAGGTGTACAGCAATCGCCTTGTACTTCATTCCTTCCAGGCGGCTTAATTTAAATACTTCACGACACTTTTCCGGAAGCAGCTCTATTTCCTTGTACAGCAAAACAATCATTTCATTTTGCTCATCAAGATTATCAATTTCTTCTGCTGTTAAGCTTTCCGCAATCTTCAAATGATGCTTCTCAAGACTTTTCTCTCTGTTGATATGATTAATCGAAGCATTGGTGGTACTTCTGTAAAGATAGGACTTAATGGAATCTATTTCAGTGAGCAAGCCTTTGTCTTCCCATATCTTCAGAAAAATATTCTGGACAATCTCCTCCGCAACAGGAATGCTTTTGACGTATTTGTCGGACACTAAAATTAACTTCCTAAAGTTCTCTACGTAAAACTCTGTAAAAGCATCAGTATCCTTTCCTTCAATCAGTAACAGTAAATCTTTTCCGGTAATTATTGATGCTGATCTTTTAGGAATTCCCATATCAAAATACTGCAATAGTTGAGTCGTTAGCGACTAAAAATACGATTTATAGCCGTATAATCTCAATCGAAGTCAACAAAAACAGAAACCTCAACAATTACTTGAAAGATTATCTCCGGTCCGGCTTAAAATAAACTTAAAGGAAACTGCCCTAGTGAATATAATAAGGCGAAATCATCAGGTATACAACTACACCGGTAACGGCAACGTACAACCAAAGCGGGAATGTGATCTTTGCGATCTTTTTATGCCTGTCAAATCGCTGCGCCAGGGCACGAACATAAGTAATCAATACCAATGGTATAATTGCGATAGACAAAAGGATATGCGTTAGCAAAATGAAGAAATAGATATATCTAATCGTTCCTTCTCCACCAAATTTTGTAGACGGAGTGGTCATATGATAAGCAATGTACATCACCAGGAATAATAAAGAACAACCAATGGCACACTTCATTAAATTCTCATGTAATTTCAATTTGCCATTTTTTACAGCAATCACGGCAACAACCAATAAAATGGCTGTTATCCCATTTATAGTGGCGTAAATTGGGGGTAAAAATGGTAATGGAGTAGCATTAGGTATTTTAACATAAAACAATACCGCTACAACCAACGGGATAACAATAGAGAGCAATATGATCCATTTATTATATTTTTGTTCAATTGAGCTGTTGTTATTCATCATATCATTTTCGGATTAACGTCCGTCGTTATTGTTTCTTAGTTCTTCTATAATCAGGACCTTAATCTCATCATCTAGTTTGGACATGTCTTCCTGACTTGTGGCTTCATAATAGCCTCTGATCCGGTGTTGGTAATCAAGCAAAACGAACATGTTGCTATATACAAACTTCTGTTCACCATTTACCTTTTCCTGATGTGCATCTATCAGCAATCTTTTATTGATCAGATTGTAGATAGTAGTGCTATCACCGGTAAGGAGATCCCATTTACCTGGTACCGCAGGAAGTTGTTCAGCATAACCTTTTAATACTTCGGGTGTATCATTGGTGGGATCAATACTTAAGCCTATAAAACTTACAATCTTATTGCGGTTGTAAATCTTTTCCAGGTCTTTCATTCCCTTATTCGCAATACGAACAGCATCGGTATTCCCTTTTGTATAGAAAAGATTAATCACCTGAATCTTTCCATCATAGTTTTTGCCTGTAACAGTATCACCGACCTGATTTACGAGCTTAAAATCGCCAAGCTTATGATAAATCGTATCGGGCACTTGTTTACCTCTTACAGAATGAAAAGTAGCGGCAACCTGTTTCGGACCAAAAATCGGCAAAGGTTTATACCTGTTCTTACCCTGGTCCTGTAGAATATTATATAAAAATCCTGGCAACGCTAAAATGGTTACCAGGATTAAAACTTTTTTTATTGAAGTAGACTTCATTAAACTAGTGGCATATGAAGATGCAAATAGCCTCCCTCAATCAGCATCAGTACAATAAAGTAAAGAATAAATATAAATACGATGGATACAGTAACCTGCAAACCTATCTTCTCAAATTTAAGGTGCATAAAGTAAGCAACAATGTAAAATGCTTTATATAAAGTTAAAGCGATATATACATAGTTTCCGACACTTTGTGACATATGCTGACCAGGAATTGCCCAAAGAGCAATGATAAATTCAACAACCGTAATACCAAGCAGGATAAAAAATACCTGCCAAATCTTCTTTTTGCTTAACCCTGCATGATCGTCATGTGCATGTTCGCCGTGAGCGTGATCTGTATGTAATTCTGACATAATATCTTATTGAAAAAAATTAAACTAAATAGAAGAATGTAAATACGAATACCCAAACAAGATCAACAAAGTGCCAGTATAAACCAACTTTTTCAATCATCAGGTAATGTCCGCGTTTCTCGAATGTACCATTAATCGTCATACATAAAATGATGATATTAATGATTACACCACTAAATACGTGGAATCCGTGGAATCCGGTAATGGTAAAGAACAAGTTAGAAAACTGCAACGCAGATACTGTAGAAACCTCACCGTTAAATAAGTGGGTCAAAGTCTCCATTGTAGGAATTTTACCCCAACCAAAACCTTCATGGAACAAGTGCGTCCATTCTGCAGCCTGACAGCCTAGGAACATAAAACCACCGATGATGGTCGCTACCATCCACCAGATTACTTCTTTCTTAGATCTTCTGTGTCCTGCCTCAACAGCTAATACCATAGTTACCGAGCTCATGATCAGGATAAAAGTCATGATACCAACAAATACAAGTGGGTATCCACTATCTGCTATACCTGGGATAGATTGGAAAACCAGATCCGGATCTGGCCAGGTTAACTTACTAAAGCGCTGTGCACCGTAATAAACCAGTAATGAAGAAAATGTGAATGCATCAGAAACCAGAAAAAACCACATCATTAATTTGCCGTACTCTACTGACCACGGCGAGCGGCCTCCGCTCCATGGAGTGGTTTTTACCTGATCTAATTGTGATAATGAACTCATTTTGTAAATAGTAATAGTTTGTTAAAAATTCTAACTGTTCAAAAGTAAAAAAACATACAGATATATCCATAATATATCTATAAAATGCCAAAATATAGAAGCAACATCCATCCGGAATTTGCTTTTCTCTAACGAAAGCCCTGTATAAGCACCTATTAAGCTACTTAATATAAAGCATAGACCGGCAAAAATGTGTACAAGGTGAAGTCCGGATACCACATAAATCATAGAAATAGCCGCATTGTTGTTTACAAACGCCGCGCCTGTTTGAAATAATGTAGACCAGGCATCAACCTGCAGGTAACCGAAAACTACACCCAGGGCCAAAGTGCACCAAAGGAGTAATTTCTGAGCACCAATATTTGCATTCTTCAAGGCTTTAGCTGCCAGGAAAAGACATATACTGCTGGCCACCAATATCGCTGTGCTGTACATAAAAACATCAGGCAATACTAAACCATGCCCTTTACCTTTAGATGCTGCAAAAACAATATAATAACTTGTAAGACCACCAAACATAATCGTTGATGATACTACAAATAACCATACTACGAACTTTTTCGGCTTAGCATTAAAAGCCACATCCATCTTTAAACCCTCTTCTTTTAATGTTTGTACCATCTAAAAATTATTTAGCTAAAAAATCAAATAATAAAACCAATTGCACCAATGGCAGGTAAAAAAACGAGCAGAACATTACTTTTCTTGCACTACTCAAATCCATATCTATCCATAGCTTAAAACCAAACCATGCAAAAACAAGACTTGCCACTAATGAAACACCTCCGATATAATAGCCGCCAAATCCATAAATGGTAGGTAACAAGCTTACCGGAATCAAAATTAATGTACTTAAAAAAGTTATAAAAGCACTTACTTTATCTCTTTTTGTCGTAGGAAGAAGCCTAAAGCCTGCCTTACTATAATCATCGTCCAATACCCATGCAATTGCCCAAAAATGAGGAAACTGCCATACGAACTGTACAACAAACAATATAACTGCAATGGTATAATCCATCGGCACAAAGTGTTTCGCGCTACCGAAAGCAGCTAAATACCCCAACAACGGAGGTAAAGCACCGGGTATAGCACCTACAAATACGGCTATCGGTGATTTACGCTTTAATGGCGTATAAGCAAAAGCATACAATAAAATAGAAAAAACCGATAATATTCCTGTTTCCAGGTTTAACTTACCCAATAACCAGGTACCCAGCATTCCCATAATTAACCCCAGTACAAGCCCCTGTCCTGTTGTCATCCTTCCTGCAGGCATTGGTCTGTCCTTGGTACGGGTCATTAATTTGTCCAGGTCCTTTTCTATAATCTCATTGAAACAATTGGCTGCCCCTGTCACTAAAAATCCACCCGCCACTAATATCAACCAGTTTATCCAGTTAATTCCATCTAAATCACCTCTGTAAATTTGTGCCTTCTGACCAATTAAAAATGTAATTGACGCAGAGAACACAACCAGGAACGTTAACCTGAATTTGATGAGCTTAGAGAAATCTGAGAAAAAATACTTCAATTTATTTATAATTAATGCTGTTGGTTATAAGTACTTGTTCTGTAAACCAGCAAATACAGATAATATTGTAAACTAAACAAAAGCGTTGAAAACAAAATATGCATTGCCTGTGCATACGGTGGAAGCGCAAAGTTAGACAATAATAAGCCGGTTACAATCTGAATAATTAAAACTATCCCGATTGAATTACCAACTCTTAGTGCAATTTCCTTCCCGTTAAATTTATCCTTAACTATTTTGTAAATAATAATATTTACGATCAATACCAGAATAGCTAAGTCCCTGTGATAATTAAAAGTATCACCTACCTTCGAAACCCAGCTATGACGCCGATTGTACATCATCTGTTTAGAAATCGCATCAATCGCTTCCCTAACTTCAGTACCCAGCACAATTTGCACAACGCTCAGTACTATGGACAGGAAGACCAATACTTTAAGCCATACCAACTGTCCCATGATCACAGTAGCCTCCTTATGAAGCTGATTAGCATAATTATAAGTATACACCAATATGCCTAATATGACCAATGCCAGCAGCATGTGTACCGTAACCACCCAGGGCATCAGGTTTGTAGATACCACAATGGAGCCCAGCCAGGCTTGAAAACCTACAATAACAAGATTTGCTACACTCAGCACAATAATCCGGTTGGCTTTACCTTTATAAGTAAATGAATATACGGTTAACCCTAACAAAAGAAAACCTGTTATGGCACCCATTAACCTGTTTATGTATTCTGTCCAGGTTTTTGCTACGTTAAAAGTTTCGGGTTCGAGTATTGACTCGTCATGTCTGATGCTATCCGCCAAATGTGCTTTTCCCATCTTCTCGAGTGTCTTTGCGAAACGTTCATTCTTAGCAACACGCTCTGCGACATATTTGTCCTTATAATCCGCGGGAAGTTGAGAAACATGTGTAGGTGGAACGTATTGATCAAAACACTTAGGCCAATCCGGGCATCCCATACCAGACCCAGTGCTGCGTACAATCCCTCCTGCCAATATGAGCAATAGGGTAACAACTAAAGTGATAAGGTTTAGCCTGATAAATCTCTTTTCAGATTTAGGAACCATGGTATGTGATAGATTTAAAAAAAATGAGGTATCTGTTGTAAGTATTTACCTACTGCAGATACCTCATTGTATTAGATATTACGTATTAGTCTAATTTTGACGCATCTGCAGAAGGGTTCTTTTCTTCCCATTCTCTTTGGATACGCTCAGACTCACTATTGCCTTCAAAATCATGAGGCATATTTGAACTCATTGTTTGCGAGAAAGGAACAGTCTGAGGAATGAAATCTTCAGCAGCTCCCGGCTTGCTATAATCATATGGCCAACGGTATACTGTAGGGATTTCTCCTGGCCAGTTACCATGTATACGCTCTACCGGAGTTGTCCATTCTAAAGTATTTGAATCCCAAGGGTTTTGTGATGATACTTTTCCTTTGAAGATTGAATAGAAGAAATTGAACAAGAACGCAACTTGTGCTAATGCAGCAACAATTGCAGCCCAGGTAACCAAAACGTTTACCGTAACCCATTTCTGCATAAATTCAAACTCAGTAAATGCATAGTAACGACGTGGTACACCATCAAGACCTAAGAAGTGTAATGGGAAGAATACCAGGTAAGCACAAGCAAAAGTTATCCAGAAATGTAAGTATCCTAATTTGCTGCTCATCAATCTTCCGAACATTTTAGGGAAATAGTGATAAACACCCGCAAGCATACCAAATATAGCCGCAGATCCCATTACAAGGTGGAAGTGAGCTACTACAAAGTAAGTATCGTGTAAGTTGATATCCAAAGATGCGTTACCCAGGAAAATACCTGTTAAACCACCAGAAATAAAGAAGGAAACCATACCAATTGAGAACAACATTGCAGGTGTAAACCTGATGTTACCTCTCCATAGTGTTGCCAGCCAGTTAAACGTCTTAACAGCTGAAGGTACAGCAATGATCAAAGTTGTGATCATAAACACCCCTCCCAGGAGTGGGTTCATACCCGTCACAAACATGTGGTGACCCCAAACGATAAACGAAAGGATAGTAATACCGATCAATGAATAAATCATCGCATGGTAACCGAAGATCGGTTTTCTTGCATTCACAGACATAATCTCTGAAGACAGACCCATTGCAGGCATGATTACAATATATACCTCCGGGTGACCAAGGAACCAGAATAAATGTTGCCATAAGATTGGAGATCCACCTTCGTTAGGAAGGATCTGTGTACCCATAACAATATCAGAAAGGTAAAAACTGGTACCAAAACTTCTATCGAAAATCAACAACACCACACCAGCTACCAATACAGGGAAAGATAAAACACCCAAAATAGCAGTAAGGAAGAAAGCCCAGATTGTCAAAGGCATTTTCCAAAGATCCATACCTTTTGTACGCATGTTTAAGATTGTACTTACATAGTTGATACCACCCATTAAAGATGAGGCAACGAAAAGTACCATACTGATTAACCACAAAGTCATACCTAAACCAGAACCGCTAATCGCAGTAGGCAAAGCAGATAAAGGAGGATAAACCGTCCAACCAGCACTTGCAGGTCCTGTTTGTATAAAGAATGAACTCATCATGATTACACAAGCAGCAAAGAAGAACCAGTAAGAAAGCATGTTCAGGAATGGCGAAGCCATATCCCTTGCACCGATCTGAAGCGGGATCAACAAGTTACTAAATGTACCACTTAAGCCTGCAGTTAATACAAAGAATACCATGATGGTACCATGTATGGTTACGAGTGCAAGATAAAAATCAGGTTTAATACGACCACCTTCAGCCCATTTTCCTAAGAAAGTTTCCAAAATAGGAAAGTCTTTATCAGGCCATGCTAGTTGTAGACGAAACAATATCGACAAGCCCATCGCAATAACAGCCATAATAATACCTGTTATCAGGAACTGCTTGGCAATCATCTTGTGATCCTGACTAAAGACATACTTCGTCAGGAAGCTCTCTTTGTGATGCCCATGATCATCATGGTTATCGTGGTTATGTGTATCGTGTAATGATATAGTTGACATAATGTGCTATTCCAGTATTATTAATTATTTAAAGCTAATTGTTTTGTTTTAACAGCTGAGGTATCTTTTGCTGCAGTATCTGCAGGAGCAGTAACAGCTGCAGGAGTAACAGGTAGATTAAATTCTTTCCTCAAATCATCAGTTAAATAAGTTGGTTGTTCTTTTAACCAAGCCTCATACTCTGCCATAGAAACAACTTTAACTTCTTTTTGCATTTTATAGTGACCATCACCACAGATCTTGTTACATAAGAACAAATATTTGAATGTAGGATCATTTGTTTTAGCCTTCATTTCTTCAGTAGTAATGGTAGGCGTAAACTCAAAGTAAGAAGTCATACCCGGTACAGTGTTTAATTGAACCCTGAAATGCGGCATATAAAAACTGTGGATTACATCTTTACTGGTCAGTATTAAACGTACTGGTTTATTTACAGGGATCACCATTTCGTCAGCCGATTGGTCATCCAATGTATTTTTATCTTTAAAATCGATACCCAGCGCATTTACCGAGTTGATCAACTTAAAGTTTTTAGTACCTACAACACCGTCTGGTCCTGAATAACGGATAGCCCATGCGAATTGAGATGAAGTAACCTCAATGCTGATTGGTTTATTATTCGGATCTTCAATTTTGTAGAAAATAGATCTCCAGGTTAAGAAACCCATCAATACAAGTACAGTCAGAACCAATGCAGGAACAATTGTCCAGATACGCTCAATCGTATTGTTGTGTGGGTAGTAATATGCTTTTCTTTTATTAGTGTATCTGTAGAAGTAAGAGAAAGTGAATAAAAGAATGTGTGTAACAATAAATACAATGGTTGTTAAAATCAAAGTGATGTTAAACATCTGATCGATTTTCTTACCATGTTCAGATGCTGCCTCAGGCAGGATCATCTTACCATGAACCGTATATTCCCAATATACACCATATAAACCTACGATAAGAAACAAGGCAAAAAGAACCCCGTTTACTGTATTCCAGTTAATACCTTTAGGTTTATCCTGAGCCTCACGGGTCAATTCATATACCTTTAATGCTTTTCCTATAATTGCTATGAACAAGCAAAGTAGTAAAAACGCCATGGCATAAAATATTGCCGATTTATAAATCGGCCCCATATCTACGGGCTTTTTAGCGGCCTCAGCGGCTGCAGCTTGTGCAAATGCGCTGGTACTTGCAAATGCAGATAAAATTACTGCCAGTGCCGCTATTGATTTGTTACTTATAAATTTTCTTAAACTCATTTCCTTAAAAGTAGTAACGCTGTACTTCTATTATACTATTATTTTATTATACGCTATAAAGATCACCTATTACAAGTGGTGATTTAAACTCTCTTGTAAAAACGGATGATTTTTCGGGATTAAAGGCTTCTTACTTAACGCATTTAAAACGGTAAAGGTAAACAAACCTACAAAACCTACTGCTATACCAATCTCAATAAAACCAAATGCATGGTGCTCTTCAACAGTACCTGGCATAATCATCTGGTAGTAATCAACCCAGTGTCCACATAAAACAACGATTGACACCGTTAATAAAATGTTTTCCTGTCTCTTGTTATCTCTGTCCATTAACAGCAATACCGGAGCTAAAAAGTTCAATACAAGATTCAGGTAAAACCAGAACTCATAATGCTCAAACCTTTTGTAGAAATATACGGTCTCTTCCGGCATGTTTGCATAGTAGATCAAAAGGAACTGAGCAAACCATACATAAGTCCAGAAAATAGAGAATCCGAAGATAAACTGTCCTAAGTTGTGCAAGTGACTATTATTTACCCAGCTCATGTAACCCGCTTTTCTCAACAGGATAAGCATAATGGCAATAATTGCCAGACTACATACCCACATTGCAGCGAAGTTATACCAACCAAACATGGTTGAGAACCAGTGTGCTTCTAATGACATTACCGTATCAAAAGCAAAAATTGGTGTTGTAAATCCGTAGATTACAAGGAAGATACAAGAGTACTTAAAGCTCTTTCTATAAGAGTTTAAACCACCTTCTAAATCTTCGTTGTTCGATAATTTAGCAAGGTACATAGCGAAAAAGCTATAGATTGCTAAAAAGACAATCTGACGGCCCATGAAAAAAGGCACATTCAAAAAGGCTGACTTACCGTCGATTAATTTATCATAGTTAGGGCTAAGTGGATCTGTCAATCCATCAGCATGCCAGTGATGATACAAATTGTGAGTATATAAACCTGCGCCCATTACTACAAGCAAAATGATTACTGCTATTGGCAATACCTTAGCCATAGCTTCAGGTACCCTTAATATTGACGCAGACCAACCAGCCTGTGCTACGAATTGAACAGCCAGGAAGAAGGCTCCTGACATACAAACACAAGCGAAGTAATAAGCCATCAGCAACAAGTTTGCAAAAGTACGCTCATGAAGCGCCTCAGCAGAAAAACCATAACCTATAGCCGCTATACCTATTACAATAGCGATTATACTTAAAGTTTTAGCTTTGCCTGTAAACTCAAACTGCTCAGTTAAATTATAATTGTGAGTTCCCATCTATATTGTTCTTTTCTATTGTATTTGTTGTAATTGTTGAACATACATCACTACTTTCCATCTTTCTTCTGGAGATAGCTGAGAGGCATGTGATCCCATATTATTTAAACCATACATAATTGTATGATAAATTTTTCCCGCTGTTAAATCTTTCATCAGACCACCACGCGAAGAAGCTGCATCACCATGATAAGAAGGAATTCCGCTAACCTTTTCGATTTTCACCAGGTGACCTTGTCCATCGCCTTTTTCTCCATGACATGGAGCACAAAATACAGTGAAATAATGCTTACCTGAAACCAGGTTTTGCTCAGTTAAAGCAAGTGGGTTAACTAAAGCACTTGCCGCTTCATAACCTTCCTTGGTATTTGGATACTCATACTTATCAAATCCAACCGGAACAGTATGTGCCGGAGGTGTTTGAGCAGTCTGACCTTTAAAACTCTTTAAATCTTCGTTTGTAGTGGAAAGCGGCTGATCTGGGTTAGGACCTAGTGGATCATACATATTCCTTGCGTACTCCAGGCCTGTACTTCTTTTATCCTTGCAGGCTGAAAATATAACAGCACCAGCAAGAATACAAAACGAGGCTAAAACTACTTTACTCTTATTCATAGCTAATATACTTCCTTTCATTATGCTTCACTTCCAAAGCACCAGCTTCCTTTAATAAATCATCAATCTTATTGTGATCAGTGTTTTCTTTTGCATCAATTGCAATGATAAACCTGTCATCTGTCGCTCTTAAGTCCATCACTCTAGGTGCTCTTCCAGGGAATAAATGACTGGAAGCATAGTAAGAACCCACTAAACCAAAAGCACAAAACAAAATGGTTAACTCAAACGTAATTGGAATAAAATCCGGTAATGCAAAGTGAGGCTTACCACCGATATTAATTGGCCAGTCATACGCAGCCGCAAAATATACAAATGTAAGCATGGTACATGTTCCTGTTATTCCAAAGAAGAAAGCCGCGATATCTAACCTTGAACGCTTAACTCCTAATTTAGCTTCTATGCCGTGAATAGGCATTGGTGTATAAACATCATGTATCTTAATGTTATTCTCCTGCAACTTATCGATGCCATGCATCATCTCATCAGGATCACCAAAACTGCCTAAAATATATTTGATATTATTCATTGTTATATTTTTGCGTAATCTTCTTGTTTAACACTATCAAATTTCTCTAACGACTCCACATATTCTGATACGTGTGTCGGATCAAGATGACCTTCCTTAATCTGCTCCATTTTAGCTTGCTCACTTGCACTCTTAAGTAACAACTTCACCTCAGCAATTGCAATTGAAGGTAATACCCTTAAGAACAATAAGAATAAAGTAAAGAACAAACCAATCGATCCAACGAATACACTCACGTCAACCCACGATGGATAGAACATCGCCCAACTTGAAGGAATATAATCACGGTGTAATGAAGTTACGATAATTACGAAACGCTCAAACCACATACCGATGTTTACTACGATAGATAGAATCCAGGTAGCAGCAATGCTGGTACGGATCTTTTTGAACCACAACAACTGTGGAGAGATCACGTTACAAGTCATCATCATCCAGTATGCCCACCAGTATGGACCAGTTGAACGGTTGATGAAAGCATATTGCTCGTACTCAGAACCTGAATACCATGCAATAAAGAACTCCGTTAAATAAGCCACACCCACAATAGATCCAGTTAAAATGATGATCTTATTCATCGATTCAATGTGGAACATGGTGATGTAGTTTTCAAGACCTAATACTTTACGTGCAACCAATAATAAGGTTAACACCATCGCAAATCCTGAGAAAATCGCCCCGGCCACAAAATATGGAGGGAAGATCGTTGTGTGCCATCCCGGAATTACCGAGGTAGCAAAGTCCATAGATACAATCGTGTGTACCGAAAGTACCAGAGGTGTTGAGATACCGGCAAGGATAATCGACACAGCCTCAAAACGTTGCCATGTTTTTACGTTACCTGCCCAACCGAATGACAGAATAGTATAAACTCTCTTTTTCACTCCTGTTGCACGGTCACGGATTGTCGCGATATCAGGCAATAAACCTGTATACCAGAACAATAGTGATACCGAGAAGTAAGTAGAGATTGCAAACATATCCCAAACTAACGGTGAGTTAAAGTTAACCCATAATGATCCGAACTGATTTGGTAGCGGAAGCACCCAGTAAGCTAACCATGGTCTACCCATGTGTGATACTACGTACGTAGCCGCACAAATAACCGCGAAGATCGTCATCGCCTCTGCCGAACGGTTAATCGAGTTACGCCAGTTCTGACGGAAGAGTAATAGTACCGCAGAAATCAACGTTCCGGCGTGACCAATACCTACCCACCATACGAAACCGGTGATGTCCCAAGCCCATCCAACTGTTTTATTTAATCCCCAAGCACCGATACCGAACCAGAAGGTATAGCTCACTGCTACTACCCATAGTAAAGCTCCGCATAGTGCGACGATAAATCCTATCCACCATGCCTTGTTTGGCTTGTTCTCTACCGGCATTAAAATATCGTCCGTAATCTTTGCGTACGTTATATCTTTACCGGTGATTAGTGGTTCTCTTAATATTGATTCGTTATGTCCTGACATAATTTATATTTCTTTTAATATCAGCTATCTGCTTACGCTTGTACTGTTGTATCTGTATTTCTAATTTTCGTCATATAACCAATACCCGGTTGTACGTTGATCTCTTCCAGCACATAGTAAATACGCTCACTACGTAATGCTTTAGAAACTTCCGATTCCGGATCATTGGAATCACCAAAGATGATTGCATTTGCAGAACAAGCTTGCTGACATGCCATCTTGATATCGCCATCTTTCAACGGACGTTTTTCAATTTTAGCCTGTAATTTACCTGCCTGAATACGCTGAATACACATCGAGCATTTCTCCATAACACCTCTTGAACGTGTAGTTACATCAGGGTTAAGTACCAGCTGAGTAAATTCATTGTTCAGATAGTTGTCAAAACGAGAATCATTCCAGTAGTTAAACCAGTTGAAACGACGTACTTTATATGGACAGTTGTTCGCGCAATAACGAGTACCTACACAACGGTTATAAGCCATGTGGTTTAAGCCGTCTGATGAGTGTACTGTTGCCAATACCGGACAAACTGTTTCACAAGGAGCGTGATCACAATGCTGACAAAGCATAGGCTGGTGTACAACCGATACATTGTTCATTTGCTCTTCTTTCAAATGAGCGATCTCTTTCTCTTTAGTTACTGAGTTGATACCATTGCTATGGCCATGTGCACCATGTGCTTCTGCATGCGTATCATTTTCCTGGTTAAAGCTGTAATAACGGTCGATACGCAACCAGTGCATCTCTCTACGTTTACGCACTTCGTCCTTACCAACAACAGGAATGTTATTTTCTACGTTACAGGCAACAATACAAGAACCACAACCAGTACAAGCATTCAGATCGATTGCCATAACCCAGTTATTACCTGGTTTCTCGAATTTATCCCATAAATCGTAAGTTTTATGTTTAGCGTGGTCATTACCTGAACCAGCAGCAGGATTCTTTTTGTATTCAGTAAATGTAGCCTCGCGGATTACATTTCTGCCTTCAAAAGAATAATGCGTTTGTGTTTGAGCAAGTTCCTCTCTACCACCAGTTGCTGTTAATTTAACAGTAGTAGCATATTTTAAAGTACCATTGCTGAAGCTTACAAACGGATAAGCGTTTTTACCTACATTATCTCCGGCTTTACCAACTTTAGTACGTCCGTAACCTAATGCAATAGATACTGTACCTGGCGCTTGTCCCGGTTGAATCAATAAAGGTAAATCAATGCTATAACCATTATCTGCTTTCACAGAAACGATATCGAATTCTTTAAATCCTAATTTCTCTGCATACTTAGGTGCGATTGCAACATAGTTATCCCATGTTACTTTAGAAACCGGATCAGGAAGTTCTTGCAGGAATGCGTTGTTAGCATGTTTACCGTCACGCATTGGAATGCTTTCGTAAACCTGTAACTCAATATCCTTAGCTAAAGCTTTGCTATTGTTTAAAATAGAAGGAACAACTGCAGCAAGAGAAAGACTGAAAGTATAAGCACCAGCTGGTTTTTCAGCAGCAGCAAATACACCTTTCTGTAATACTTCTTTCCAGTTAGAACCTACAGCTGGCAATATGTTTTTCTCCCAGTTGTTACGTACATACTGGTAGTATTCTTTAACTGCATTATCAGACCAGATCAATAAACTTTCCTCTGCCTGACGTGTGTTGAACACAGGATTAATGGTAGGCTGTACGATAGAGTAAACTCCTTCGTATGAACTTGCATCACCCCATGCTTCTAAATAGTTATGGTTAATGGCAACCACATCACATAAAGTAGCAGTCTCATCCTTACGGTCTGAGAAGGAAACTTTCAATGCAACTTTAGCCAAAGCATCAGTAAACACTTTAACATTCGCTACATCATAAGCAGGATTGCTATCCAGGAAGAAAACAGCAGCAACTTCACCTCTGTTCATTTCATTAATGAACTCAGCAAATTCCGCATCGTTACCTGCATAACGTTTACAAGGATTATCTAAATCGATAGTCGTACCATAACTGCCGATAGCAGAGTTAATGGCATTAACCAGGATTTGTGTAGATACATCGTTTGATCCTGAAACTACAAGGGCTTTACCTTTATTTTGTAAAAGCTCTTTACCAACCAATTTCAACGCTTTATCAGCAGTAACATTATTTGGCAAAGTACCGCCAGCTAAACCAGCACCAGTAATTGCATTATATAAGGCAATCAGTGCAGGGCCTTCTTCCGATAATTTAACCGGAATACGGGTATCTGCATTGGTACCTGTTAAACTCATGCCCGCCTCAAATTGGAAGTGGCGCGACATTTTACCTTGTTTTAATGATTTATGATCTCTGTTAGATACATATTGAGCAGTAAACTCTTCACCACTGATCCAGGTACCTAAAAAGTCAGCACCGAAACTTACGATCAGGTCTGCCTTATCAAATTTGTACTTAGGAACAACTGCTTTACCAAAGCTGTTTTCGTTAGCTTTAATAATACCTGTATAAGAAACCGCATCATACTGTACGTGTTTAGTATTAGGGTAAGCTGTTGCAAAATCAGCTATAACTGCTTTAGTGGAAGGACTGTTTACTGAAGAAGAAACAATACGGATTTTCTTTCCTGAAGCCTGAGCTTTATTTAGCTCTCCTTTTACAAACTCATCAACCTTAGTCCAGGTTGCATCAGCATCCTTGAACAATGGAGATCTAAGTTTAGATACATCATACAGATCTAAAACTGAAGCCTGTGCCTGAGCATCAGTACCGCAGTTAAACACACCTGCATTGGTGTTAGCCTCAATCTTAATCGGTCTGCCTTCTCTGGTTTTAACCAATACCGGCTGGCCATTAAAACTTGAAACATAGTAGTTAGGGATACCCGGTACAACCTCTTCAGGTTTAATTACATAAGGGATTGCCTTATGTACAGGGGCAGTCTGACAAGCCGCAAGTGTTACCGCACCTAATCCAAAACCTAAAGCCTTTAAAAAGTCGCGGCGTGGAGTTACGGTACTTAATCCTGCTTCATTTAAAACATCTTCTATTGGAAGGGGCTCAGCAAATTCGTTTTTGTTGTTTTCAACAAAATCCGGAGTGTTGTTATACTCTTCTAAGCCTTTCCAGTATTTTTTATTGCTTTCCATTTAAGCTATATTACTGTTATCGAACGTTCTTTGTTATTAAACTCTATTAATAGTGACACTTGCCACACTCTAAACCACCTAGCAATGCAGGAGTGATTTTCTCGCCTTTTTTGATTTTCTCATGCGCTTCAATCACTTTAGCATAGAATGCATTGTCTTTACCTGAAATCTCAGCATCCTTATGGCAATTGATACACCATTTCATGGTTAACGGAGAGTACTGATAAATCTCTTCCATTGTATCTACCGGACCGTGACATGCAAAACATACTGGCTCGTTAGGTTTTAAACCTCTCTCTTTTCTGATGGCTTCCTCACCAACCACAACGTGTTGCGAGTGATTGAAGTAAGCAAAGTCAGGTAAGTTGTGTACACGAACCCACTCAACCGGCTTTTCTTTCGATTTATCGTAAGTAAGTGTGTTTGGATCGTAACCTATAGCAGTATAGATTTTCTGAATCTCAGGAGAAATCTCACCGTTATATTTTTCAGTAGCCTGTACAGATTTGTGACAGTTCATACAAACGTTAACTGAAGGTATAGAAGCATTTTTAGATTTAAATGCACCAGAGTGACAATACTGACAGTCGATCTTGTTTACACCTGCGTGCAGTTCGTGAGAGAACTTGATTGGCTGTACTGGCTGATAGCCGGTATGTACACCTGTATTCCACATTCCCTTCCAACCGAATGAACCTAAGCTGATAATTAAGCACAGGATAAAGAAGAATACAAACTTCTTGTTTTTGAATAATTTACGTGTTCCCGCTGCGAAAGAAAGATTTTCCTCTTCAACAACTTCAACACCTTGTTTCTTTAAGATCAAACGCTCCAGCATTTTAACTGCGCGACCTAATACCACCAATACAGCGATTGAGATTAATATAATCAAGGCAATACCAGCAATAGAGAAGCTTGAAACTTCATCAGAACCAGCTCCAGCTACCGCAGCACCCGCTACAGCTTCTTTCTTTGGCTCACCTGCTTTTGCATAAGCAATGATGTTCTTAATCTGATCGTCAGTTAAGGTTGGAAACGTAGTCATCTCAGCAGGAGAAAACTTAGCTGCCTCGATTGCAGTTGGATCGCCAGCGTCAACTAATGACTTCCAGTTTCTAATCCATTTAATGGAAAAGGCCTCGTCCAACTCGGTCAGCTTTGGTGTTAATGCCGGACCAGTACTGTTACGGTCTAATTGGTGACAAGAAGCACATTTATCCTTAAATAACTTTCTTCCCTCCACTAAATCTTGCGCTTGTGATGCAGAAACGATTAAAACAGATAGAGCCGTAAACATGAATGCCGACTTCCAAACTCTTCTAATGATCAATGAGATGTCCCTCATAATGAGTATTTTATGCTATTTTTTAAAAAACTTTATAACCGTAATTGATGTTTAAACTCAAGGTCTCCACCAAAACGTCCACAAAAGTAAAATTTATTAACGTACCAATGACAAAGAAATGACAGTAAATACAATTTATAATCAATCTAAATAGTGCCATTTTGATGCTTTAAACAAAGAAAATCACCAATTCTTTTAAAAAATTGGTGACCTTCTAAACGCATCATCCGAATACCGGATTTGCAATTTTAAATTACATTTTTAATATCCATGCAAATATGAGCGGCGCCACTATTGTTGCATCAGACTCTACAATGAACTTTGGTGTATCAATATCTAATTTACCCCAGGTGATCTTCTCATTAGGCACAGCACCTGAATAAGATCCATATGAAGTAGTAGAATCAGAAATCTGACAGAAATAACTCCAGAACGGAATATTAGGCATTTCCATATCCTGGTAAAGCATTGGCACAACGCAAATCGGGAAATCACCCGCAATACCACCACCAATCTGGAAAAATCCAATTCCTTTACCTTCACTGTTCTTAATATACCAGTCGGCCAGGTACCCCATATACTCTATACCACCTTTTACAGTAGTTGCTGTCACTTCACCTTTCATCACATAAGAGGCGAAGATATTACCCATTGTTGAGTCTTCCCATCCTGGTACTACAATTGGAAGGTTCTTTTCCGCTGCTGCAAGCATCCATGAGTTCTTCGGATCAATCTCGTAATATTGTTCCAAATCTCCGCTTAACAACATCTTGTACATAAACTCATGTGGAAAATAACGCTCACCAGCCTGCTCTGCGTCTTTCCAAATTTTGTTAATGTGTTTTTGTAATCTTCTAAAAGCTTCCTCTTCTGGAATACACGTATCAGTTACCCTGTTGTAGTGGTTCTCTAATAAATCCCACTCGTCCTGCGGACTCAAATCGCGATAATTAGGAACACGTTTATAGTGAGAGTGCGCAACAAGGTTCATAATATCCTCTTCAAGATTCGCTCCGGTACATGAAATAATGGAAACTTTATCCTGACGAATCATCTCTGCTAATGAAATACCCAACTCAGCGGTACTCATCGCACCTGCGAGTGTGATCATCATCTTACCTCCTTCATCTAAATGTGTTTCATATCCTTTTGCGGCATCCATCATCGCTGCCGCATTAAAATGGAGATAATTCCGCTCCATAAACTGAGATATCGGTCCTCTTGTTGTACTCATCTTGATCTATTATTTGTTGCCGCAAAAATAGTATAATTTATGTAAATTAAAGCCACGACGCCCCATCATTCAGCCCGATAACATATAGTGTTACAACAACGTTACTATAAAACCAACGCATGATGAGTTTTAAACAGAAATAAAGTCTTTACAATATGTGGCCTTAAACTTGCTTAGGTAACCAAAAAAATAAAACTTTATACTACTTTAGGCTGATGAAGAAATTTTCGATTTGCACCATATTCGTTTTAATTGCAGTAAACGCATTAGGGCAAAAGAAACTTATAGAACGATACTTATCGAATAAAACAGACTCCTCACGCAGGCCAAGCTTTATGCCCGTACCGATATTACGCTATTCTCAGGAAATCGGCCTTGAATTTGGCGCCGGGCTACTTTATTCTACGTATTTAGACAAAAAAGACCTCAGCAACAGGAGCTCAAATTTCTCTGGATTAGCCTCTGTATCCACCAAAGGGCAATATAATGTTTCTTTGAAAAGCGACATCTGGACAAAAGCAAACAAACACCATTACATTACCGAAGTCCGTTTTAAAAGAATGCCATTTGATTTTTATGGCATCGGCAATGAAACACTGGAAGCAGATAAAGACCGTTTGGTACAGGGATCTGTAAAGGTTGTCCTTGAAGCAGAAAAAAGATTATGGCCGAATATGTATACAGGTTTTTTAGTCGGTTTTGAAAATTATCACTTTACCGATAATGAAATTGGCGGGATCTTTACAAAAGATCAATCCATCCTTCATAAGTTTGGCGGCTCAGTTGCCTATGCAGGTTTTTCCCAAACCTACGATACACGAAACTCCAATAACTACACAACTAAAGGTTTAATGGCTAAGGTCACCCTTCAATACGCTCCTGATTTATGGGGCGGTGAAAACTTTACCGGAGCGCTGATCAAAGCTAATGTCCGTAATTTCTGGTCACTCTCTTCTAAATTTGTGCTGGGTGTAAACGGACTCTTTCATACACTGCAAGGCAAAAACGCTCCGTTCTACTTATTACCTCAAATGGGTAACGACGAAATGATGAGGGGCTACTATACCGGCCGTTATCGCGATAAAAATCTACTGGCAGCCCAGGCAGAACTTAGATACCGATATAACAATCGTTTTGGAGCGGTAGTTTTTGGAGGCACAGGACAGGTTTTTGAAAACGGAGGCTTTGCAGCTAAGAACTTCAAACCCTCTTATGGTGCCGGTGGCAGGTATTTCTTCGATCCGGAAAAAGGACTGAGCGTCCGCCTGGATTACGGTATTGGTGAGAAACGTGCCAATGAAAAACGTCAGACCGGATTTTACATCAGTCTGGCGGAAGCATTTTAGTTATTTCGACTCTGAATCTGCTTCGTTTTCAAATCGTAACGAATAGTATCAGCATTCAATTTCCAGGAACTGTAACGGGAAGTCATCTTACCATTAAATGCAGTTACAATCTTTGTATAATTATTGATCCGAACGTGATCTGCCTCCAACGTCAGCGAGTCAAGATTTAACTTTGCCGATCCATAAAGATCAACGATCTTTCTATCTTTCGAATATTTAACCGAATCACTTGCCTGATATTCAATTTTAGCTAAAGTCCGATAATTGGTTTTAACCCCCTCGCCCCTATCATCTACAACAAACCTGTCTCTATCGAATATGACCTTGCCATTTTTTACATACGTACCAGATCCAATCACTTCGCAATTGCATTCGCTTGAGAAAAAAGCATTAAATGCATTAATTTTAATATCATCACCTATTTTAAGCTGTTTATTCACCTGCACAGCAAACAGCGGATTAACATAGGCTTTCAGCACATCCCCCGATTCTCGTTTTATTGTAAAGCCACTCATTCTTTTCCCATCAGACGTATATGTGTAACCTGATACTTTTCCAAATACGGTCTTCCCTTCATATTTCTTAATTGCGATCCTGGTTTTCAGTGTCTCGTCACTTAACGCTGGTTCTTTTCCAAACCAAAATATCCGATCATTTTTCTTTACGCCAGGTATGCTATAATACCTTCCCGATCCGACAGCCCGATTTTCACTTAAGGTACTGATAAAAGTTTTATCGAAATTAAGCGCTTGCTCAAAAGTGTAAACCACTCCATTCACTACAAACTTTATTTCGTAGTCGTTGGACAATACCATTTTCAATACTTTACCACGAGGAGACTTCACAACAACAACATCCACCTCCTCCACTCCAGATGGCCCTGCTGCCTGTCCCTTAACAATCTCTATAAACTTGCCCGAAGGGTTAACAGTCCTTACTTTAAGATCAGAAACATCCTGCTTAATTTCCGCATATACAACCTGCACAGAAAATACCCAAAATAGGATTAAACAAACAGGAAGGCTCAACAAATAGAATATTTTTTTCATGTTGTTTGATGGATTAGTAAATAAAATTTTGATTCTCTCTTTTACTGGATTTTTAACAAAGCTGTGTACTAAGGACGCTCCATTATTTTTATTCACCGCCATTTCGAGCAACAAATTTGCATAGAACTTATTACCAATAATTGATGACGTCTCCCGATCCACGTCATATTCATGCACAGCTTCCAAAGCTTTATCATATAAATAAATAAATGGATTAAACCAAAGCAGCGCCTTACAACCTCCTAAAAAGAGCTTATCTATCGAATGATATTTTAAGGCGTGCAAACTTTCATGCTGTAACAACACAGCAATCTTCTGATCTGTTAAATTGCGATCTGAAATAAATACATAGTTGAAAAAAGAACAGTTGGTAAATCCCTCTGGTTTATGAATAACTTTTATATTCCCAACCCGTCTATATACTTTCCGTATGCAGGTAAGTAAATAACCAAGCTGAACAAGAAAGATAAGCACCGCAATAACTGCAACCATTACATATCCCCAAAAGAATAAGTGTTTCCATTCGTATACAGGCAAAGAAACAGGCATTGTAGCATGAGTCTTTAATGAAGTTTCTTTTGCAACCTCCGGTACTGTTGTTTCATCATCAAAAAGAACTTCAGAATGCATCATCTGAACTTGTGCTACAGGCCTGGTCCGTTCAACTTGCAACTCTGCAGCCGGTATTATAAAACTCAACAACAAGGTAATCAAAAGATAAAACCTATTGACACTGAAAAAAGTCAGATGCTTAAAAAAACCATAATACAAGACATAAAACAATCCCGTACAGGCGCTCACTTTAAGCAAATACAACAGCCATTCCATTAGTTCCCGTTTTTGTTAATATGCGTCTTCCGTTCTGCAATACCTGCTTTACTCACAAATCCAGTTCTTTCGTCTATTACAGGTCTATTACGATCGAACAAAACAACTCCACCTTTGATGAGCTTACTGCTTTGGATTACAATGGAATTTTCGTTTTGCCAATAACCAACGTGCTTAGCGACAATGGTCAGCAGATCTCCTGCTTTTAGTTTCTCATTAATTTGCTTTGCATACTTTACTTCTATAAACACCTTCATATCTACTCCATCATCTGTTTTGATATAAAATCCATCCATTAGTTTTTTCTGTGGTGTACTATAAGAATAGCTGGCCACTCTTGCTTTAAGCGTTTTCCCTTGGTACTTCTTATAAGTATCCCTATTCATTTGTTCACTTGTACTGAGCTTTGGCTCTGTACCAAACCAGAATACCCAATCTCCTTTATACAATCCTTCCTGATCATAAAGAGTAGCCGGGCCACCACCTTGATTAGCACTTAACTTGTTTAAAAATACCTGATCAAACTTTTGAGCTTCTTCAAATGAATATACTTTACCATCGACAATAAATTTTGGCTTTAGTTTATCCGAAGCGGTGCTCATAGTCATCTTTTGACCTTTAGGAGCTTTTGCTTCATAGTTGTAGTAAACAGTACCATTGTACTCCTTAGTCGAGCTCTTTATAAAAGGTTCTTGCGGAAAGTTTGAATTTGTTCTTACAGCCTTTTTATCAGTCGGCCATTCCTCATAAAAGCGATAGAACATTTGTTTGTTTTTCGGCCCGTACGACTTCAGGTCTTTGGAAATTGACACCCAGTCTGCAATGGTATAGGTTGAAGCCCCGGTTTTCACTTCGTGAACAAACCGTAACCTAACTTTATCTCCGTCCTTAAAGGATGCCAATTCGGAAAGCTCAACCTGGTTTGAATTGATATGAAGGATAAATTTACAACCATTAGCAGAAACCTCAATAGTTCTTTTTCCGGCGACTACACTGCCAGCTTTTGTAATGACACCATCGTTAAACCTCACCTTATTCATTTCAAACAGAAATGGAGCTGGCTTTTTACTAGGGTCTATCTTCGGCCTTTCCATTTCATAAATCAAACGGCCATCTTTTATGATTTTCTCTGCTTCTAAACCTACAATTGACTTCTTAGAATAGCTACCGCCATATACCAATACATCCAATTTATCTCCAACTTCTACCAAGCCTTTAATTTTTGCAGCTCCTGTAGGCAAATCGCAGGTCAGGTAATAATCCTTGTTCTGATACTCCACAAGTAGTTTGGATATCATTCTGGTGCCGAAAGGCTCCTCCTCCTCACCTTTCACCAAAACCTCAATTTTTTTCCCTATCAAGCTTCTGCCTAATTTCACCTTGTTCTTAAAGTCTTCGGTTTTAAGCCATGCGTCGTCTTCCAATCTTGCTTTTTCCATTTCAGGCGTCCATTTTATTTTCTGCCTATATCTTACACTGTCTTCCAGCTTTGAAGCTGGATTTTTACTAATAAGTTCTTCTGAATATGCTTTCGTCGATGGCTTATCGACATAAGCTACTGAGAAGCTCCAAAGCAATATTGACACCAATGGCAATACTGCTAGATAGGTTAACTTTTTCATCTTTTTTGATTGATTAGTGAATAACATATTAATACGCGCCTTAATCGGATTTTTAACAAAACTGTGCACCAAAGAAGAGTTGTTCTTACGAACGGCTATGGCCAGTAATAAATTAGCATAAGAGACATTTCCTACAATTGACGAAACTTCCTCATCTGCTTCATATTCATGTACCTGCTCCAGTGCTTGTTCATACAAATAAATCAATGGATTAAACCATAAAAAAACTCTACAGATATTCACAAATAGCTTGTCCAGTGAATGAAATCGGCTAGCATGAACTGCTTCATGCTGAAGGATCACAGCTATTTCTTCTTCCGTTAAGTCCTGCTGATCAACAAAAACATAATTCAGAAAAGAACAATTGGTAAAACCATTGGGTTTATAGACAACTTTTAGCCGCCCGACTTTTCTATTTTCATTAGTGATGTGTTTTAAGACTTGAACCATCTGGTAAACAAACACCATCAGCATAACAGCAACAATCAGCCAGTAAGCTGCGTACATAGTTTCCTGCCAGCTGTATTCAGAAAAACCAAAGCCTGAAACAGGAAGCGGATTCTGCGCAACAGAAATCTGTGTATTGAGTGGATCAGCTGTTGATACCACCCCGGGAGTTAATACCTCCTGCATCAAAACCTCCTGCTGTACCTTTACCTGCCTTTCTATTTCCAACTGTAAAGCCGGAATAAGAAAACTAATAACCAGGGCTAACAATAAATAAATCCTATTCAAACTAAAAAAAGTAAGCCTTTGTAGAAACAAATAATACAACGTATAAAACAAGGCCATGCAGGCACTCACTTTAAGCAGATAGAGCAGCCACTCCATTATTGCTCGTTTTTGTTAATGAGTGCCTTCAGTTCGGCAATATCTGCCTCACTGAGACTTTGCTCCTTAACCATAAAAGACAATAAAGAAACCGGTGAGTTATCGAAATAGCCAGAAAACAATTTCGAGAAGGAGGTCTTAGCATAATCCTCTTTAGTGATCGCCGGATAATACTCATAGGTTTTACCGTAAGCTTTATAACTTAAGTACCCCTTTTTCTCCAAAAGTCTGACTATAGATGAAATGGTATTATATGGAGGCTTAGGTTCCTCATCCATTTCTTCGATGATATCTTTAACAAATCCTTTCTGAAGCTTCCAGATGATTTGCATAATACGTTCTTCTGCTTTAGTTAATTCTTCCATAACATAAAGCTATAACTTATTTTTCAGTTATACAACTGAAAAATAAGTTTAAAAACTGAACTATCAGTTTTTAAACTAATAAAACAATATAAATCAGCAAGTTAAATTTAAAACTTAATTTTAAAATGTTCTTTAACCTGGCCTTTTCTAAAATAAACCAGCCCTATCCAGAACAGATCAACAGTAACCGTTACCTCCGGATGATTCTTTATTTCCTCCCAGGCTTCTTTCATTCCCTTGCTCCAATAGATATCGTCAAATATCAATAAGGTTCCTTCATGCACCTTTGGCAGGCACCAGTTAAAATAATTTAAAGTAGCGTCTTTTCTGTGGTTTCCATCAATATAAACAAAATCCAGCTTCTCTTTTGCAGCAATTATATCAGGAAGCAGCACATCAAAATTACCGACCTGCAATTCTACATTATCCAGTTCCAGCTCGCAAAAATTCCGATAAGCGACTTTAGCAGTCTCAGGACAGCCCTCAACGGTAATCACCTCTGCCTCTGGACAGGCTTTACTTAAATAAGCCGTAGTAATTCCTAAACAAGTTCCCAGTTCTATCACGCTGGATGGCTGAACATATTTAGCCAGACGATAAATCAATTGCGCAAGTGCCGGACTTTTTAATGCATTTTTAGCAATCTCTTTAACCTTCTTTGTATTGTTTTTATTAAGGTGTGAGCCCGCTCCCAGGTCTGTAACCGTAATTATTGAATCGTCATTGAAAAGTTTTTTTCGCTGCGACTCAATAGTTTTGTAGTCTGGTCTGGACTTAAAATCGTAAATTACCTCATCGGTAAGTTTATATACAAAGGGAGAATGTGTACCGTGTCTGCTTTTAGCAGTCAAACGATGTTTCAAAAAGTCACCGATAAAATTAAAAACCATAGCCGCAAAAATAGGCATTCAAATTTGCATGTTTAATGGAAAATAGTAAAGAAATAAATGCATTGATAAAACTCCTGGATGATCCGGATCTGGAGATTTATGAACACGTTGAGAAACGTCTACTCGAATATGGCCCCCAGGTGGTAGATTATTTAGAGAACGAATGGGAACACTCGCTCAATACTTTGCTTCAGGAACGCATTGAGAATATCGTTCATAAAATTCAGTTCAGCAGTGTAAAAGAAGACTTAAATCTATGGTACCAAAGCGGTGCATTTGACCTGCTACAGGGTGCACTTGCCATTAACCGTTACCAATATCCAGACCTCGACGACCAGAAAATCATCCTTCAGATTGAAGAAATTAAAAGAGAAATCTGGCTGGGACTACAATACGAAATGAGCTCAATTGAAAAAATAAAGCTCATTAACCATGTGTTTTATAATGTTTATGGCTTTAGCGGAAACACTAAAAACCATCACGATCCGCAAAATTCTTACATCAGTCAGGTGATGGAAAGCAAAAAGGGGAACCAGATATCACTGGCTATTATCTACGCTACCCTTGCTCAAAAGCTTGATATCCCGGTATATGGCGTCAACCTCCCTCAACACTTTATACTTGGCTATATTGATGAGAGCAAGCGCGAAGAACATGAATTTGGGGTCTTATTTTACATCAATGCCTTTAACAAAGGAGCCATTTTTGGCAAACACGACGTTGATCAGTTTCTTCGCCAGCTGAACCTCGACCCACTACCAGGATTTTATGCACCGTGCAGCAATGTAGAGATCATCAGAAGAATTATTCGTAACCTGATTTCTGCCTACGAAAATCTGGGTTCAAAAGAAAAGGTTGATGAGTTAAAGCAATTACAGGAAATACTAAGTACAGATAATATTTAGGTTATAAGAACTTACTGTCTTTCATCCAGCTTTCCAGCAATTTAAACCAGTCGGCGGTCGTAGTTTTGTTTTTTAATCCGAAGCCATGCCCACCGGCCTGATAAAGATGCATTTCAGCTTTTACCCCAGCTTTGACAAGTGCCTGGTTAAATAAAATGCTATTCTCTGAAGGCACAGCCTTATCGTCGTTAGCATGAACCATAAATGTTGGAGGGCTTTGGCTGTTCACCCCCGTTTCATTCGAAAAATACTTCAATTGCGCTTCAGTCGCAGCTTCCCCCAACAGATTTTTTCTGGATCCCATATGAGTAGCTGCCCCAAAGGTCACCACCGGATAAATAAGGATAGAAAAGTCAGGGCGCAAGCTCAGCTGTTTCTCATTCTGAATCTTCACATCATCATAATGTACGGTAAGTGAAGCCGCTAGATGTCCTCCTGCAGAAAAACCCATAATTCCTATCTTCGAAGGCATGATGTTCCATTGTTTTGCATTTAGACGAACCATATAAATGGCTTGTTGCGCATCCTGTAATGGCCCAAATGAAGGATCTTTCATAATCTCGGCCGAGGGCAAACGATACTTTAAAACAAATGCTGCCACCCCAATATCATTAAACCTTTTAGCCACATCATACCCTTCATGACTAATGGCCAAGATGCCATAGCCGCCACCCGGACAAATGATCACGGCGGCCCCTGTGGCTTTCTCTTTTGGTGGCAGAAAAACAGTCAGCGTAGGCTGAGAAACCTTGCTTACACGGGTGATCCCATCAGTCCCGGTTTCCGCATTTTCGACATAAGTTTCAGGAGTTACTTTAGCACCTGGTATAGCACCAGGATATAAATTAACTATTTCCTGGGCTTTTAATGCAGGACAAAACAATAGTAAAGCCATAAATGATCGTATTGCAAGGTTTCTCATTATTAAAATTCCATTAGATATGCTTTCAGGAAGTCATTTATTTCTCCGTCCAATACAGCCTGAGGATTAGAGGACTGGAAATTTGTCCGGTGATCTTTCACGCGTCTGTCATCAAGCACATAACTTCTGATCTGCGAGCCCCATTCAATTTTCTTTTTATTTCCTTCAACCAATGCTGTAGCCTCCATCCGTTTACGCATCTCCACTTCATACAGCTGAGATTTTAATAAACGAATTGCATTTTCTTTATTTTGTAGCTGCGAACGCGACTCCTGGTTTTTGATAATTATGCCTGAAGGCTTATGATACAAACGTACAGCGGTCTCCACTTTATTTACATTCTGTCCACCTGCACCTCCTGCACGAAAAGTTTCAAATTCAATTTCTGAATCCTTTACCTCAATTTCAATGGTATCATCTACCAAAGGATAAACATATACGGAAGCAAAAGAAGTATGCCTGCGGGCATTGGAATCAAATGGAGAAATTCTAACCAGGCGATGCACACCGTTCTCCCCTTTCAGATAGCCGTATGCAAATTCACCGGCGAACTGAAGTGTAACAGTTTTTACTCCGGCAATATCTCCCTCCTGGTAATCCTGCTCTGTTATTTTGTATCCATTCTTATCACCCCACATCATATACATACGCATTAACATATAGGCCCAGTCACAACTTTCTGTTCCTCCGGCACCAGCTGTAATCTGCATAACTGCCGGGAGCTGGTCCTCCTTATTCTTGAGCATATTTTTTAGCTCCAGATCTTCAATAGCTTTTAAACAAAGGTCGTATTGCTCCTGCATCTCTTCCTCAGTAGCGTCACCGCTCTGTAGAAAATCAAAAAACACAAGCGTATCTTCGAGCAAACTATTAGCCTTTTGCCAGCCATCAGTCCACACTTTTTTAGCATTGATTTCCGCGATATGTTTTTCTGCTTTCTTTGGATCGTCCCAAAAATTAGGCTGTGTTGTGAGCTCCTGCTCAATACGGATATCCTCTAGTCGGTTATCGACGTCAAAGATACCTCCTCAGCGACGCTACTCTGTCCCTTAAATCCTGAATTTGTTCTTTTGTCATAATCACAAATATAGGATATAAAATAAAACAGCCTATACCAAATTACTTTGATATAGGCTGTTTATGAAATTATATGGTTACCCTAGTTAAAAAGTCCTTTTAATTTATCCATTAAACCATCATCCTTACCATCACCATTCACATCGGTCTTTTCCGTAAACATTCTGGTTACATCAGAAAGATCAAATTTACCATCGGGCCCCGAAACCTTTGCAATAACATCCTGAATATTAAACGAACTATCATTAGGGTCGTTCGTCTTATTTACAAATTTCCCTACAATCGAAGGAATAACCGAAGCAGCTATATTTTTTGCGGCATCCATATTAATCCCCATTGCCGCCAACTTGTCGGTAAAGCCTGATGCGGCTTGTTGTGCAACAATACTACCTTCGGCGTTACCACCTTTGAAAGCATCTAATAGATTGCCAATATTTCCGGAAGACAATTGCTGTTTCAGCGCATCAACAATTGAGCCTGAAGCTGCAGAAATCGCTTCCTCATTTTTTTCGTTCGGCACATCACTATTGTTCACAATAGCGTCCTGAACATTTTCTTTTACCAATTGATTTAAATTCTCTAACATAGGTGTTTTTTTAAAGGTTTTACTATCTTGTATCGTTGATTAAATATAACATTTTTTTACTATGCTTCCTACAATAAATTTTACAGAAACCTCTGCGTATAAATACCTTGCCGATCATTTTATTGACATCAATAAGAAAAGTTTGAAAGAACTTTTTACAGAAGATGAAGGCAGATTTGAAAAATTCTCTCTTCTGTTTGAAGACATTCTGGTTGACTATTCAAAAAACAGAATAGATGACACTACAATCGCATTGCTGATACAGCTGGCCAGAGAGTGTAAACTTGACGAAGCGATTAAGGCGATGTTTAGCGGAGAGAAGATCAATCAAACTGAAGGCAGGGAGGTGCTTCATGTTGCTTTACGTAACCAAAGTAACGAGGAAATCCTTGTAGAAGGTAAGGATGTAATGCCTGAAGTAAACCGGGTTTTAGATAAAATGGAGAAATTCAGCAAACAGATTATATCTGGCAGCTGGAAAGGTTACACCGGTAAAGCAATTACAGATGTTGTAAACATCGGTATTGGCGGTTCGGATCTTGGTCCTGTAATGGTTACCGAAGCCCTAAAAGCATACAAAAACCACCTCAATATGCACTTTGTATCGAATATCGATGGAACTCATATTGCAGAAACCTTAAAAAACGTTAATCCTGAAACCACTTTGTTCCTCATTGCATCCAAAACCTTTACCACTCAGGAAACAATGACCAATGCCAATAGCGCGCGCGACTGGTTTCTTGAAAATGGGGCAAAACAAGAAGATATCGCAAAACACTTTGCTGCGCTATCAACCAATGCGAAGGATGTTTCTGCTTTTGGTATTGATACAGACAACATGTTCGAGTTTTGGGATTGGGTAGGTGGTCGCTACTCTTTATGGAGTGCCATTGGTTTGCCTATAGCACTTAGTGTTGGCTATGACAACTTTAAACAACTGCTAGCGGGTGCACATGCTGCAGATCAGCATTTTGAAACCGCTGAATTTGAAATCAATGTGCCTGTAATATTGGCTTTAATAGGCGTATGGTATATCAATTTTTTTGATGCTGAAACACAGGCCATCCTTCCTTATGATCAATACATGCACCGTTTTGCAGCTTATTTCCAGCAAGGCGATATGGAAAGTAATGGTAAACATGTAGACCGCAACGGAAATGATGTAGCCTATGAAACAGGGCCGATCATCTGGGGCGAACCAGGCACAAACGGACAACATGCCTTCTACCAGCTTATTCACCAGGGAACGCGTATTATCCCTTGCGATTTTATTGCCCCGGCTCAAAGTTTAAACCCGATTGGTAATCATCACCCTATCCTTTTGTCGAACTTCTTTGCACAAACAGAGGCATTGATGAACGGAAAAACAAAAGAACAGGTTGTTGCTGAACTCAAAAAAGAAGGCAAATCTGATGAAGAAATAGAAAAGCTTGCCCCTTTTAAAGTATTTGAAGGGAATAGGCCAACCAACTCTATCCTCCTTAAAAAAGTAACCCCATATAGTCTTGGAAACCTGATCGCTATCTATGAGCATAAAATATTTGTACAGGGTATTATCTGGAATATATTCAGTTTTGATCAATGGGGTGTAGAGCTTGGTAAACAACTTGCCAAAAGTATTTTGCCTGAACTTGATGGTGATGCAGCGGTAACCTCACATGATGGATCTACCAACGGCTTAATCAATCAATATAAAAGCTGGAGGTAAGCGCCTTTAAGTAAACAAAATGTTACAATACCTTTCATCACTTAATTAAACCTTATTAACCATACATTGTTCTAATACAATAGATTAGCAAAAGACACCTGCATGATTTATGGAAAATAACTTGTGCAGGCATCTTTAAAAAAGAAGCTCAATGTTGAGTGTCTAAATAATGGACAAACTATAAATAATTAAAAATGATGAAAACGATAAGAAATATTTTAGCCCTTGCCTCATTGTTTATTGCAATGCAGGTAAATGCACAGACAGACAAGGAAACAACTGTAAAAGTAATTAACAATCAGAACTTTGTGTTCAATGCGACCAGCGCAATGCCAATGGCAAACTATGAGGTTAATAAAGTACTTAGCAGATTGCCTGGTGGTGGCGGATCTGGAGTTATCCAGCTTTCGGGGTCGCAATATGAGCTTATTGTTACTAAAGATAGTGTAATTGCATATTTACCATACTACGGACGTGCATACACAGCAACCATGAACCCTGATGATTCTGGTATTAAATTCAAATCTAAAGACTTTACGTACAAAGCTGATAAAAAGAAAAAAGGTTCCTGGGTAATCAACTTGAAGTTTAAAGACGCCAAAGACGTTCAGTCTATGACTTTAAATGTTTCAGAGAATGGTTACGCAAGCCTAAATGTAAACAGCAATAACAAGCAGCCTATATCCTTTAACGGGTATTTGAGCGAGCCAAAAGAGAAAAAGAAATAAAGTCTCGGAATAACAAGACGCAAATAAGAGGCCATCTCATACTAGTATGAGATGGCCTCTTCTCTTTTAAACCTATTTTAACAATTCTATTGTTAATGACAGGCAACCTTTTATAAGAAAAATACGTACTAAATAGTGAAGCGATGATGACAGGACAGTTCTAAAATCCATCAAAGTTATCGCAAATCAGGTACTGTCAATCGGAGTAAATACTATATAATTTAATTTACTTGCTATGAAAACGTATTCAGTCAAATCCTTATCGGCCATTCTGACGATGGCCAGCATCTTATTTTTTCTTTTTTCAGGTTGTAAAAAGAAAAACAACCGGCCGGAAATTACTTACAAAACTTATACTGCAACCGTGCAGTTAAATGGTGCAAACGAGGTTCCAGTGGTTACAACAACTGGAACAGGTACAGCAAACATCACTTATAGTGAGCAGTCTAAGATGATTACCTATACAATTATCTGGCAACTGGGTTCTGCTGCTGCAACAACAACCGGCATGCACTTTCATGGTGCAGAAAATGGATCAAATACTGTTAGCTCTCCAATAGTAATTGAGATCACAGGTTTTACTCCAGCCAGTTCAGGAACACTTTCCGGAACCACGAGAGCATTAAATGATGCAGAGGTAAATCAGCTTTTATCAGGAAAATGGTATATCAATATCCATAGTTCAAACTTTACCAGTGGCGAAATCAGGGGCAATATCGTTCTCGTTGCTTCCAGCACCGGCGGAGGAAATAATGGAGGCGGAGGATATTAAAATAACATGCTATGAAAGAAAAAAACGAGACAGTCTATGAGACGGCCTCGTTTTTTTATATCTGTCTCCAGTCTTATTTCAAGGTTTATTTTTTTGGCTGCAATTTCACCTCAAACATATGAGGCCACTTCTTTCCTGTTACAAATAAACGCTTTCCTGCCTTATCCCAGGCAATTCCGTTTAACACATTATTTGATCTCGATTCGTCATCCTTAAAATAGCCTGCCGGCAACAATCCGGAGAAATCAATTTTCTTTTCTACTATGCCGGTTTTAGGATCTATAACCACTATAATATCCTGTGTATACACGTTAGCATATATTTTCCCATCAATGTATTCCAGCTCATTTAACGCGTCAACAGGGCCGTTGTTATCATACACCACTATTGAACCTTCTTCTGCATAGTTATCCTTATTCAGAAACCAGATTTTATTAGTTCCGTCCGATTTAATCAGCCTATTCCCATCAAAGCATAATCCCCAACCTTCCATACTTGCCTGATAAGGGAACGTCGACAATTGTTTAAATGATTTGGCATCAAATACTAATCCTAAGCGGGATCTCCAGGTCAACATCACCACCTTATCGCCAACCAGACTAGATCCTTCACCAAAATACTGATCCTCCAGTTTTATCTGCTGTAATATCTTTCCTGATGTTACGTCCACCCAGCGCAGCGTTGAATGCCCCTCTTGTCCTGTACTTTCCAGGAACCTACCATTATGATATTCCAGTCCCTGCGTATAAGCTGATGTATCGTGAGCGAATTTATTGACGATCTGATAGCCATACAACCCGGGCTTAAGCGACGATTTAAGTTCAACATTGATCGTCAGTGTATCCTTAGCGGTACCGTTATCAACAACAGCGGTAATCAATTTATAACCCAACGTTAGCTCTTTAGTATTCAGCGTAATGCCTTCTGCACCTTTTTTTGAACCAATCTCTTTTCCATCAAGCAGATAGGTAGCCGAAGCGACATTTGTCCCTTCCGCCACATCAAGTGCAATCTTTACCTCTTCACCCAGGCTAAAAGCTTGCCCCTGTTCAGGCATTTTAAAAGAAAAAGTTGGAGCTGATGATTTCTCTTTACAGGAAACTGCGAATAATAAACTAAACAACAAGCAAATTACAGGCATTGCTTTAAAGGTATTTTTAACTTGGCCAGAATGCATCTTCAATATGGTTAATTTTATAAAGGTCTTTATTTTCGAAAACAATTGCAATAATATCAAAACGAATCTCTCCCTGATGATTTTTCATATCTATATAAACTGAGGAGGCAAACTCCAGCTGTTTTTCCTTTTTATAACTTACAAAGTCTTCCGGATGCCCATAATCAACAGAACTACGCGTTTTCACTTCTACAAATACGATTGTGCCCTGCTGCTCCGCAATCAGGTCAATTTCTGCTCTTGCACACCTCCAATTGGCATTGAGAATCCGGTATCCGGCATTTTCCAGATAAGCTGCTGCTATTTCTTCACCCCGTTTTCCCAAATCATTATGCGTTGCCATCTTTTACTTTAAGATTGTAATGCCTAAATGCTTAGAGATTTCTTTTTCCACACCTTTCATAGTCATAAACCTTTGGAGCAGGATTTCCACATTTACCGGATCTGCTTCTGTTTTAATTTCATTAGCAATATCATTAAGTATACCCGCAATCTTGGTCTTCTTAAGATGAAAGAGTCCGCCAAGAATGGTCGATTTAAGATTTACGGTTTCATCTTTCACGTAAATATTATGCTTATTCTCCCAGTTTTCACTCAATATGTGGGGTGAAGTAGATAGGTCAATCGCCAGATCGGCAATCTGCCTGTCCTGGCTTTTTATAAACTGACTTGCGACCGGCAGATGTCCATTTTCAATCTCGTCCCGGTAAGTTTCTATAATGCTGTTGCAAAGCTTATCAGTAAAAACAACGTCCGTTAAGTTTTGTATAATAAACGATCCGATGTACATGTTATCGATCCCATCCCAGTTCACCAGTTCGTGTCCAAAGGCAAGTAATAAACGTACAATTTCACGTTCCTGTATCAGGTCACTATTTGCAGGTGCAGCAGGTTCCGGCGCTTCATAAGGCCCTGAACTTTCAAAAAGGTTATCAGGAGGACCATCCTCATAAGGCTGATAGTTATTCTGATGTTGCTGAAAGGATTGTGATTGCGGACTAGGTGTATTTCCTGCAGCCTTTTTAAACTTGGCAACCCTCATTTTGCTGAGCTCAGAAAGCAATGTCCTTTCCTCAACCTGCAATAAGCTGCTACATTCCCTTATAAAAACAGCAGCTTTGATCTCATCTGGAATCTTCGCAATACTTTCAATGATGTCCCTGATGATGCCCGCTCTTTTGATCGGGTCGGTACCAGCCTCTTTAAGGAGAATCGTAGCTTTATAAAGAATAAAATCCCTTCTATTCTCTTCAATGTATTTTTTAAACGCTCCTGCTCCTACATGATGCATATAGGAATCTGGATCGTGTCCATCAGGGAACGAGACAACCTTAACATTCAGCCCCTCTTCCAGGATCATATCCAATCCACGCAAAGAAGCTTTTATACCCGCAGCATCACCATCATAAAGAATGGTTACGTTTTGGGTAAACCTTCCAATCAGCCTGATCTGTTCCGTAGTTAATGAAGTTCCTGATGAAGCAACAACATTTTCAATACCTGCCTGATGAACAGCCAGTACATCGGCATAACCTTCAACCAGGTAACAGTTATCGAACTCCCTGATCGCCTTTTTAGCATGATATAAGCCATAAAGTACGTTGGACTTATGATAAATATCACTCTCGGGTGAGTTCACGTATTTAGGAACGTTCTTATCAGTTTTCAGTGTACGCCCGCCAAAACCAATAACCCGGCCTGTAAAGTTGTGAATAGGGAACATTACCCTACCCCTAAACCTATCGTACAACTTACCTTTATCGTTTCTAATAGCAAGGCCTGTTTTTTCCAGGTATTCCTCTTTATGGCCAGCCCCCGCAGCACTTAAAATCAGTGCATCCCATATATCAGGAGAATAACCGACCTGAAATTTCTTTAGAACATCTTCTCTGAAACCCCGTTCCTTAAAATAGCTTAAACCAATAGCGCGACCATCATTTCCGGTCCACAACTCGTTAGAGAAATAGCTGGCAGCATATTCAGAAACAATATATAAGCTTTCCCTCGCATTTTGGGCTTCAATATTTTGTGGCGACTGTACCGTCTCTTCCACTTCAATATTATACTTGTTGGCCAGGTATTTTAACGCCTCAGGATAAGAGTATTTCTCGTGGTCCATAATAAAATGGACCGAGTCGCCCCCTTTACCACAACCAAAGCACTTATAAATCCCTTTAGTTACAGAAACGTTAAATGAAGGTGTTTTTTCATTGTGAAAAGGGCAGTTACCTATTAAACTGGAACCTCGCTTTTTTAGCGAAACAAAATCACCTACCACCTCCTCTATACGGGCGGTGTCCATAATTTTGTTAATGGTATCCTGATTAATCATATCTCCTCTTAATATTTACTGATGTGACAAAGTTAACAAAAAACTATTGCAGCATGCTACCTGCCAGAATGGTAGTCGCGCTGCAGCACCAGCACACTGGCCCGTTCAGGCTTCTTTAGCGGCACATTCCAATTCCCCTGATAACTGATCTTAGCAGGCAGCTTTTCTTCACCAAAATACTGCATTTCAATATTCATCTGTACATTAAAATCAAACAACATATTGCTGTATTTCATATCCACATACCTGCCCAGAATTTCGAAATTACGCTTATCAAAAATAGTGGTCAGCTCTTTTATCATCAGGCCATCCTTGGTCCATTGACTTAAGTCGGGTTTTACAACCACTTTAAAGCGATATACAGGAATAGAATCCATGTAGGTAGCACTATAGAAGGTATAGTCGTAATATTGGCGCATATTGGCTGTAAAGATCTCCGTTTTATCTCCGATAAAAGGCAGACCTTTCACAGGGCGTCCGGGAGAAAAGATCAAAGTCTTCAATTTATCCTTATAACCGGCATTTTTATCCGCAGCTTTACCCATTGCAGAGCCGGATGTATAAGCCGACTGGTAAGCATTCATAAAGATATAATCAAACATCTCAGCGGTATACAGTTCATACTTGCCATTTTTCTTAAAAACGTGACCAGTATCCTGTTTTGAAAGATAAGTAATCCAGGGAGCCCGGGCGTTCCTTTTGATTTTCCGGTACAGTTTACCGTTTACCTTATTCTTTTTATCGTAGGTATAAATACTGTTTTCTGCTGTAAAAGCATACTTCTTCATATTCCGGAAAGCCTGGTAAAAGCTGGTATCTGTCGTTACCGCCCGAATAAAAGTCTCCGCACTTAAACGTTCGGCCGTAATATTCACCGTAGAATCCAGCTGAATGGTTTGCAGCGTATCCGGGTTAAAACGTGGAATAACCTGTGTATAGCCCTTTATGAACAGTGCCATCAGCACTGCCAATATGCATATTCCCTTCACTAATTACCCAATTGCTTAACCGCCATGTAAGCCATTAAACCTGTCGAATTCTTCAATGCATCCTCATCTATATCAAAATTAGGGGTATGCACCGAGTAACAGGTATCTTTCGCTTTATTTCCAGTACCCAATCTGTAAAAGCAGGCATCTGTAATTTGCGAATAATAAGCAAAATCTTCTGCTGCCATCCAGATATCCAGATCAATCACATTCTCCTTACCCAGGTAGTCTTCAGCAAAAGCTCGGGCATTGGCTGTAAGTTTCTCTTCATTAATCAGATAAGGATAACCGTCCATGATATTGAATTCACAACTTCCGCCCATACTCTCGGCAATACCTTCCGCCATTTTTTTCATCAGACGTTTGGCTTCCTTACGCCATTCCTCGTTCAGCGTTCTGAAAGTACCCTCCAGTTTTACCTCATTAGGAATAATATTGGTTGCGCCATTGGCAATCACCTTTCCAAATGACAGTACAGATGGCAAACGCGGATCAGCATTTCTGCTTACAATTTGCTGTAAAGCCACAATAATATGGGAAGTAATCAGTACAGGATCAATATTCTGATGAGGCTGGGCACCATGTCCGCCTTTACCACGCACTGTTACATAAATTTCATCCGTAGAAGCCATATAAATGCCAGAGCGGAAACCAACTTTACCCGACTCAATTAAAGGCATTACATGCTGTCCCATGATATGCTGAGGCTTTGGATTTTCCAGTACACCTTCTTTGATCATGATGCTTGCCCCACCTGGTAACATCTCTTCACCAGGTTGAAATATCAATTTTATGGTACCACCAAATTCTGCTTTCAGACTATTTAAAATATAAGCCGTACCCAATAAAGAAGAGCTGTGTACATCGTGTCCGCAGGCATGCATTATGCCTGGATTTTTAGAAGTATAGGGTTTATCATTAGCTTCCAATATCGGCAACGCATCCATATCTGCACGTAAGGCAATGATTTTATCAGACGGAAGATCACCTTTAATTAACCCAACAACTCCGGTCTCAGCCATTTCAGTAAAAGGAATGCCCCATTCAGTTAGAATACCTTTAATAAATGCTGAGGTCTGAAACTCTTTAAAAGAAAGCTCTGGATTTGCATGTAAATGCTGGCGATAACCTACCACTTTTTCAAATATATTACCAGATAGTTCCTGTATCTTGTCTTTAATCATTGCTGTAGTTTAAATTAGGTGCATTAATCTTTTCCCTGAAAATAAACAATGTAGGAAAAAGTGGTCTTAGCTCATTCATTAGTCGCTGTGCTTCCAACCGCGTTCTGAAATCGCCTACCCGTAAATAATAGTTTGGCTGTTTGTAAGTGATATAAGTATTTAACTCAGGAAAGCTATTGTTGAATTTACTTTGTTCATTAAATACCTCACGCCTATCCGATCCGTAAAAAATTTGCACGCGATAGCCCATTTGTGAAACAATTGTTGTTCCGGGTTTGCCAGTACTTACTTCCGCGGGAGCAGAGCCAGGCTTAAGGCTCAACTCAATCCGTTTGGCAATTAAACTGTCTATCATAGGATCCTTTACCACCGACACCACACCTTTTGTCTGGGCAAAAGCAACAGCAGAAAAACAACACAATAAACCAGTAAATAAATTTTTCATTAGTATATATTTGTTTTTTATCGGTTATGAAGCTATCATGAGTTTTATTCATTGCGTTTTGTGCGTGTAAACTCATGATGGTTTCATGAAAGGATATAAAAAAAGAATGCCGAATCTTTTACAAAACTCGGCATTCTATATGTTTATTACAAATTACAATCCTGCTCCGTGGCAGTTTTTGAATTTCTTACCACTTCCACAAGGGCATGGTTCGTTTCTGCCTACAGTCACTTCTTTGCGAATCGGCTGCTGAGGGGCCAGCTCCCGTGTATCTTCCATCACATCGGCGCTGCTGCTAGACTGTCCGAATTCCGGTTTAGACATCGTCAATCTGCTCGGTGCAGGTCTTGGTGCCTGTGCTTCACGTACATCATTAGGATCTGTTTGGATTGGAATCCCGCCTTTGTATAAGAAACTTACTACTTCTTTATTTACTGCGTTAAGCATGTTTTTGAACAAGTTAAAGGCTTCCATCTTATAAATGATCAAAGGATCTTTTTGTTCGTATACCGCATTCTGCACAGACTGTTTCAATTCATCCATTTCACGCAAATGCTCTTTCCATGATTCATCGATCAGGGCAAGTACAATTGTTTTTTCGAATGATTTTGTAATCTCACGACCATCGTTATCAATTGCTTTTTTAAGACTAACAGGAACCTGTATGCTACGCAATCCATCCGTAAATGGCACAACGATCTGCTCAATCTGCTCACCACGCTCTTCAAACACCTGGTTTAGCACAGGCATTGCCTGAGCAATGATCGCGTCTGATTTCCTTGCGTAGAAGGCAGTCACCTCTTCAAACAACTTATCAGTTAAATGATGAATTCCTTTTGAGCTGAATTCAGCTTCATCGATACTTGTATCGGCTGAGAAGTTTTTAATCACTTCCAGCTTAAAGCCTTCAAAGTTTCCTTCTTCTTTGTATTCAGTAACGATATCTTCAGCAACATCAAACACCATATTGCTCATGTCTACATCCAAACGATCGCCAAACAAGGCGTTTCTACGTTTAGCGTAAATCACAGAACGTTGTGAGTTCATTACATCATCATACTCTAATAAACGTTTACGGATACCAAAGTTATTCTCTTCAACTTTCTTCTGCGCACGCTCGATAGACTTGGTGATCATAGAGTGTTGAATCACTTCTCCCTCTTCGATACCCATTTTCACCATGATATTAGAGATCCTTTCAGAACCAAATAACCTCATTAAGTTATCTTCAAGAGATACAAAGAACTGAGATGAACCTGGATCCCCCTGACGACCGGCACGACCGCGCAACTGTCTGTCTACACGACGGGACTCATGACGTTCCGTACCTACAATAGCCAAACCTCCGGCTTCTTTAACGCCTGGGCCTAATTTAATATCCGTACCACGACCAGCCATGTTGGTTGCGATTGTTACCTGACCAGCCTGACCAGCTTCAGCAACAATATCAGCCTCTTTCTGGTGCATTTTCGCATTCAGTACATTGTGTTTAATACCGCGCAATTTCAACATCCTGCTCAGTAATTCAGAGATCTCAACAGATGTAGTACCCACCAATACCGGGCGGCCTGCCTGTGTTAATTTTACAATCTCTTCCGCTACGGCGTTATATTTTTCACGTACCGTACGGTACACATAATCCTGATGATCTTTTCTTGAAATGACCCTGTTGGTTGGGATTTCCACTACATCCAGTTTATAGATAGACCAGAACTCACCTGCTTCCGTAGTTGCAGTACCTGTCATACCACAAAGTTTGTGGTACATTCTAAAGAAGTTCTGCAAAGTAACCGTTGCATATGTCTGTGAAGCATCTTCAACTTTCACATTCTCTTTAGCTTCAATCGCCTGGTGCAAACCATCTGAATAACGACGGCCATCCATGATACGACCAGTCTGCTCATCAACAATCTTGATCTTACCTTCATCGATGATGTATTCAACATCAATCTCAAATAAAGTATAGGCTTTCAACAACTGGTTTACAGAGTGAATACGTTCAGCTTTGATTGAATAATCACGCATCAATGCATCTTTCTGTGCAATTTTCTCTTCACTGCTCAATGCTGACTTTTCGATCTCAGCAATCTCAGTACCCACATCAGGCAACACGAAGAAGTGAGGATCTTCACCAGATTTAGTAATCAGCTCAATACCTTTTTCAGTCAATTCAACCTGATTATTTTTCTCATCAATATAGAAGAACAATTCAGCATCTACCTTAGGCATGTTTTTCGACTGATCAGCCATATAATGGTTTTCAGTTTTTAACAAAGTCTGCTTTACACTTCCTTCACTTAAAAACTTAATCAATGCTTTATTTTTAGGTAAACCACGGTGTGCGCGTAACAAAGCTAAACCACCTTCACCTTCTTCGGTTCCGGCTTTACCATCATTAATCAATTTCTTAGCTTCGTTTAAAGCTCTTGTTACATATTCTCTTTGTGCTGCTACCAAACGCTCAATCCTTGGTTTCAGTTCATGAAACTCATGCTGATCACCAAAAGGGACCGGACCGGAAATGATCAAGGGTGTACGGGCATCATCAATTAATACTGAATCGACCTCATCCACCATGGCAAAATGCAATTTGCGTTGTACCAATTGATCTGGTGTCTGCGACATGTTGTCACGCAGGTAATCAAAACCGAACTCATTATTCGTACCATAAGTGATATCAGCCAGGTAAGCATCTCTGCGTTCCTGTGAGTTAGGTTCATGCTTATCAATACAGTCAACTGAAATACCATGGAACTCGAATAAAGGTCCGTTCCACTCCGAGTCACGACGAGCAAGGTAATCATTCACGGTTACGATGTGTACACCTTGTCCGGCTAATGCATTCAGGTATGCAGGCAGCGTACTCACAAGGGTTTTTCCCTCACCAGTTGCCATCTCAGCAATTTTACCGCTATGCAACACCATACCACCAATTAACTGCACATCATAATGCACCATGTTCCAGTTTACTTCCACACCTGCAGCTTCCCATTTGTTGGCCCAAAGGGCTTTATCCCCTTGTATCACTACATTCTTTTTACGTGCAGCATAATCGCGGTCAAACTGCATTGCTGTAACTTCCAGTGTCTCATTTTCAGAGAAACGTCTTGAGGTTTCTTTAACAACGGCAAAAGCTTCTGGTAATATCTGTTGTAAAACAACCTCCAGTTCTTTATCACGATCTTTGATCAATGCATCAATCTGCTCGTATAAAGCTGTTTTTTCAGGCAATGATAAACCTTTACCTTCAGCATCAGCCTTTAAGCCTGCAACCTTACCGTCAATATCCGCTAAAGCTTTCGCGATAACATCTTTAAAGTATACCGTTTTGTTACGTAGTTCATCATTGCTTAATGATGATAATTTTGCGTACTCCTCGTTTATTTTTACGACAATAGGCTGTAGTGCCTTTATATCTCTTTCTGATTTGCTTCCAAATACTTTGGTTAAAAATCCTAACATAGTATGTTTTGTGTTTGTTTTTCTTTTAAAATGATCAAATTACAACAACCAAGCCATGTAACTAAATGAGCCACAATGTCAGTTGCCGGGTGCTAAAAGTACAAAATAAGCCGTACTTCAAAAGTTAGCGAATGTTCTCAGGGGAATAAGAAGGAAAATTAAGGACTATTGTTCTTAGTCTGTTCCTTTATAGTAAGGTCAACGATCAGGTAATTGTTGATCAGGTGTTTTTCAATCTTTTTTTCTGGCAACAGACCGATTAAAGTAAGTGCGCTATAAGACAAGAAGAAAGGATGATGCTCATCATCAACCTGTTTCAGTCTTACCGATGATGCATCTTTGTTTACCTGCTGACTATTGCAAAACTTAGTCACCAGACGCAATCCTTCAATCCGCTCCGCCTTTGCAAGGTGGGTCAGACTAAAAAAGACTAACGATAAAGTAACAATATGCTTCATAAATGTGACTGATTTTCAGTTAAAATGCAATGTTTCAGTCGCCAAATCTAATTTTAATCTTTTACATAATGAAATTCCGGCCGGTTAAAATGTCGAATCAACTGCATAGATTAGCATAAATATTATAGATATTGCCGACCTGTTAGCTATTTTACAATAAAAACCATGTCCGATTTCCGTTTAGCTGTTTTTTATTCCGTTGCCAAAAGACTTAGCTTTACCAAAGCTGCTGAGGAACTATTTATTAGTCAGCCTGCAGTTACAAAGCATATTCGTGAACTGGAACAAGAATACGACAGCAAATTATTTGACCGTAATGGGAATACGATCAAACTGACCTTCGCCGGTGATTTACTCTTGAAACATGCAGAATCAATATTTGCCATATACAGGGCTATTGATTTTGACATGAGTGCATTACAACAAAAAGATAAAGGGCTGTTATACCTTGGCGCAAGCACAACCATATCACAATACATCATTGCGCCAATTCTGGCCGGCTTTAAAAAGAAATTCGCTGAAATAGAATTAAGGCTGATTACGGGTAATACCGAACAAATAGAAAAAGCATTAATCGACAAAGATATTGAACTGGGGATTGTAGAAGGCCAGTCAAAAAACCAGGAGATTAGTTATTCGGATTTCATTAAAGATGAAATTGTATTGGTCTGTCATAAAGATCACCCTCTGGCAAAAACCACTGAAATTACTGTTTCCGCACTTCCTTCCTATAATTTTATTGTGCGTGAACAAGGATCCGGGACCCGTCAGGTAATTGACCACGCTTTAAAAACCCAGGGGCTAAACTTGTCAGACTTACCTGTCGAAATCCAGCTCGGTAACACAGAAAGTATTAAAGCATACCTATTGCACTCTACTGCAGTAGCATTTCTTTCTGTACATGCGATCAACAGGGAACTATTGAGCGGAGAGCTAAGGATTATTGAGATTAAGGACATCAGTATAACCAGAAACTTCTATTTCATTCACCTTAAAGGAAAACCAGCCCCAATTGCAGAGAAAATGATGCGTTTTGCCAAACTTCATTATAACCTGAAGTAATGCCACATAAACATTCGGAATAACAATACCCAAGCCCGCCGGGGTATTTTTGCAGTCTAAATCTGCAATACGAATGAAACCTCTATTAAGAAATCTGACTCCAAAAATCATCTTTATAACAGCCGCTCTACTTTCTTTACTTCCATTTATTTCTCCTGCAATTGCTTTATCAATGGGACTGATACTGGCACAGCTGATCCAACACCCGTATGCCGCTGCAAGTCAAAAAGCTACACACCTTTTATTAAAAATCTCGGTGATCGGACTGGGCTTTGGAATGAATATTTTTAGCACCATTGAAGCAGGCAAGGAAGGCATAGTATTTACCGTTATCTCTATTTTTGGTGTATTAACATTAGGCTACCTTATCGGAAAATCGTTAAAAATAGACTTTAAAACCTCTTCTCTAATTTCCGCTGGTACGGCTATATGCGGAGGAAGCGCCATTGCTGCACTCTCTCCAGTAATGAAGGCCAATGAAAAGCAAATTTCAGTAGCGCTGGGAACTGTATTCATATTAAACTCTATTGCCCTTCTTGTATTCCCTGCCATTGGTCATCTGTTACAGTTGTCACAATCGCAATTTGGCCTATGGTGTGCGATTTCCATACATGATACCAGCTCAGTAGTCGGAGCCGCCAGTAAATACGGTGAGCAAGCTCTGCAAATAGCCACTACCGTTAAACTGGCAAGAGCATTATGGATCATCCCCGTTTCTCTTGCAGCGTCTTATTTCTTTAAAACGGATAAAACTAAAATACAAGCTCCTTATTTTATCCTTCTGTTCATCTTAGCTATTCTAGCCAATACCTATATCCCTTTTGCGGCTAAAGCTGCACCATATTTGGTTGAGTTTGCAAAAGCAGGCTTAAGCCTGACCTTATTCCTCATTGGCTCCGGTCTATCATTTAAAACGCTTAAAAGTGTTGGTATTACCCCACTCATTCAAGGCACTACTTTATGGATTTTGATATCCATTGCCAGTCTTTGTGCAATTCTGGCATTAACAAGTACATAAAAAATCATCATGTCTAATCTTTGGTTAGGTTACACCTTACATAAAGATTTGGTGCACATTCCCTGCACCTTTCTTCGGAAAAAAGTACCCTTTTTCCGAAGAAAACCTTAACTAACCTACACTAAGCCCTCTATTATCCGAACAGCAGTTACTTCGAAATACAGATCATTATTTAAAGTTAAGCGCTGTAGAGCATAAAGTTCGGGAACTTCTCGGGATTGGTTTTAGGTTAACAGGTAGTTCACAGGTACTTCATAGGTAGTAAGTACCTATTTTCCAGGTATCAGCACCTCGAAAACAGGTCTGAATACCGTATCAGCGACGACAAGTATCATCAAAAGCCTTTTTTTATACTGTCAGAGCATCCGGGTATTCGCAAACCTATCTCATACCATTTTAAACTTAAGCTGTGATAATTTAGCTAAAGCGGTATATTTGCTGAGCGATAAACGTTCTATCGTACAGTTAAAACTACAAATCAGACATAGATGAATATCTTATTATTAGGTTCCGGCGGCAGAGAAAGTGCTTTTGCCTGGAAGATCAGCCAATCTTCGCAATGCTCACAACTGTTTATCGCACCGGGTAATGGCGGTACAAATGCTTACGGCAAAAACGTAAACATTAACCCCAACGACTTCGAGGCTGTAAAAGCGCTAGTACTTAAAGAAAATATTTCTCTGGTAGTAGTTGGCCCTGAAGAGCCTCTTGTAAATGGCATCCACGATTTTTTCATCAATGATGATCAATTATCTAAAATACCGGTTATAGGGCCTAAAAAAGAAGGTGCAATCCTGGAAGGAAGTAAAGATTTCTCTAAACAGTTTATGGCCCGCCATGGCATTCCAACTCCTGGTTCAGAATCCTTTACCAACGAAACTTTACAACAGGGACTGGCTTACCTTGAAAACCATAGCTTACCTATCGTATTAAAAGCAGATGGACTGGCGGCAGGTAAAGGGGTAGTCATTTGTCAGACTGTTGACGAAGCAAAAGAAGAGTTACAGTTAATGCTTGGTGGAAAATTTGGTACAGCAGGATCTCTTGTTGTCATTGAAGAATACCTTACGGGCATTGAACTTTCAGTGTTTGTACTGACCGACGGTGATAATTATGTGATTTTACCAGAAGCCAAAGACTATAAAAAGATTGGTCAGGCCGACACCGGATTAAACACCGGAGGTATGGGATCTGTATCCCCTGTTCCTTTTGCCGACAAAAAGTTCCTTGACACTGTAGAGGAAACTATCATTAAGCCAACCATAAACGGCTTAAAGAAAGACAAAATCGATTATACCGGTTTTATCTTCTTTGGTTTGTTCAAAGTTGGCGACAAACCAATGATCATTGAATACAATTGCCGCATGGGCGATCCGGAAACGGAGAGTGTAATGCTTAGAATAGAAAATGATCTGGTAGAACTTTTCCTTGCAACAGCCAGGAAAAAGCTGAAAGACTACAAATTAAACATAAGTCCTAAAAACGCTGCTACTGTAATGGTTGTTGCAGGTGGATATCCTGGCGAATACGAAAAAGGTAAAGCCATTAGCGGAATCGAGAATGTACGCCAGTCGCTGGTATTCCATGCAGGAACAGCACTTGAAAGTGGTGTAGTAAAAACCAATGGTGGACGCGTATTAGCAGTATCAAGCTTGCAGGACAACCAGTTTGAAGCTTTACAATCAGCAACTGCTGATGCTGCCCGTATTTACTTCGACGGCAAATATTTCAGAGAAGATATCGGGTTTGACCTGGTTTAATTTATCGATATTTTAATACTCAAAAAGGGGGTTTCGTTATACGAAGCCTCCTTTTTTGTTTTAACGAGAACAAGAAGCGACTTAAGCAGATCGATCAGATTCTAAACTCAAGTTATTTTTTGCAAATTGCGATAACACTGGAAAATTTGAAATGACTTTCCCAGAATCTAAAAGTCGCAGAACTAAAGCATTTAAAAGTTTTTTTTCTTGGAGAACCGAAAACATTTTATAATTTCAAATATTAAATAAGCTCTTTGATGTTCTCTAAATCTCTTAATGCTTTCTTTTCGAAGAAAAAGTTCAATCGTTTTTTTAACGTAGTATTAATAGAGATTAATATAATTTTTAAATGAATTTGATATGGATATAGAAAAGCTCATAAATAAAATTATTCCTGCTACTGATTATCAGCACCGAAATGGATTCAGTAATACTCATATAATAGACCACCTTAATGAGTACGAAAAAAAACTCCTGGAAGATGAATTAATAAATAAACTAATAAGTCAAACGAAAGATATGTTAGTCGTGGAAACGCTGGCATATATTAAATCAGAGAAATCACTTCCTTCACTCTACGATTTGCTATCAAAAAATACTGATGAAATGGCAATACTAATAATAGCGACCTCAATTTTTGAAATTAATGGCGATATTAATATGATTGATATTGCTATTGATTCAGTTAAAAAAATAGACAATTTTGAGGATGCTTATTATACTTATAAACTTATAACTGCTTTCTATCATCTAATTAAGTTTCAAAACGACAGAATCAATAGTGTGATTAATGGATATAAAAATCACAAAGAATATCTGATTGCACATAACGCAAAACAAGTATTAGGCAAACGATAATATAAAATTGTTTATAGGAAAGCTTATCTGTTTACTTTATTGAGAAGCTCAAAAATTAACTAAAAGGCTCTATATATTTTTAATCAAAATATGAAGGTAGAATGAATACAATACAAATAATTTTATAGTATGGTAATATTATATTTTCTCTTTTTTAAAACACTTGATCAGGTCGATATAAACAAAAATATTAGAGTTTCAACTTGGTTAGAAGAAAATGACAAATACCTAATGCCGTGTCAACTTGAAGAGGTTTTGAAAGAAAGTGATTTTTATAGCATAAAGGTTGAAGCATTAGATCCAGATAACTTTTTATCTAAAAAATATCTAAATAGAAAATTCCTATTTGGACATCCTGGTAAAATAATTGGATATGGTATACTTAAAGAAATAGAAATAAGCCACTAAACGATCAATAGATAACCAAGGTAGAAACAGATACCTTTAAGCTCCTGTTGAGTGTAATTAAAATCCAATTTATATCATACAAAAACGGGCTGTATCATTAAACCATGATACAGCCCGTTCGTTTAATTCCCCTTCTGTTACTAAGGTTGAGGTTGTAATTTCAGTCCTGAAATCCCTGTAACGATTTCTTCCTCTTCTTTATCTTTACCCTTTTTATTTTTCTTCTTTTTCTTCGTATTTCCGTTCAAACGGTCTTCCAATACCTTTTCGAACTCCGGTAACTGATCGCCTTTTAAAATCGTTCTGATCTTATCATTCGTATCGTTCTGAACTTTATAGAACTTAGTTACATCATCCTCTTTAGTAGTACCTGCCTGCTGTCTTTTAATCAAATCCAGCTGTAGCTTTGACATATCAAATACGTAGTTATAGATCACGCTTTTCTGCGTTGGAGTCAGCTTCAATCTTTTCTCCAGTTCATCCACGTTTTTAACTGTCATCTCCTGCGCTGTAGGCATTTTTTGTTGTGCGTTTGTCATTGAGCTTAAGCCCAATAATAAAAAAGCAAGTAAAATATACTGTTTCATAACATTAATATTCTGAGGTTGCAATTTAGATATTATACCACTGAATCCCAAACGCATTAAATACCCCCAATGCAAAAAGGGCAAATAAACCGGCTTAACCTGTCTATTTGCCCTTTTTAATACTCCGATCAAGAGCAAGAAAACTCTCTTCCTTATTCCTCTATGACCAGGAAAATCACCTTCTCTGAAGCGACCTCAGGCGCTTTTTCCCTTCAGAAAAAGATGCCAGTCGCAGAAGAGAACGGTTATTTTCCCTTTTATTTTCCTTTACCTAAAACTTCAGCAAGTTTAGTTTGCAACTCCTCACCTCTAACATTTTTAGCGATGATTTTACCAGAAGGATCAATCAGGAAGTTAGCAGGAATACCACGTACACCGTACATTTTTGAAGCTGCATTTTCCCAGCCTTTCAAATCTGACAATTGAGTCCACGTTAAACCATCTTTTTCGATTGCTGCTAACCAGGCATCTTTTTTACCTGGGTTATCCAAAGAAACACCAAGAACAGTAAAGTTTTTGTCTTTGAATGCATTGTATGCTTTTACCACGTTAGGGTTTTCAGCACGACAAGGACCACACCATGAAGCCCAGAAATCAAGCAATACATATTTTCCACGGAAGTCAGATAATTTAACCGGCTTATCGTTCACATCATTCTGAGTGAAATCCATAGCGATTTGACCTATACCAGTTTTCTTAGCTGATTCAATCTCCTGAGTAATGCTTTTACCAAGGTTCGATCCTTTTACAGCTGCTGAGAACTTGTTAAATTCAGATTCAGCACCTTTAAGATCTGCATCAACATCCATCGTTTCTTTAAACGCTACTAAACCTACGTAAGAATTAAGATTAGCTACATAAAACGCTTTGTTTATTACATCCATTTCTTTTCTGTTGGCTTCATCACGTGCATAAACCGTTTTCATGTAAGCCTCATCTTTGCGTTCTTCAGGAGATTTGCTACGGTATTCAGCCATTAAAGCTGCATTTTTTGCACTAACTGCTTTAGTTGCCGCTTTGTATTTAGCATCGTCATCATTCACTTTAGAACCTTTAATAGCTGCATTTGCTAAGGAATCAGTTGTTGATACCACTTGTATAGCCGCAGGCTCAAGATAAAATACAATTGCGTCAGGAGCAGTACCTTGTTTTGTTGGTTCCGCATGTTTAACTCTAAGAGAAGCCTGGGTTATTTCTGTTATCGGCCCTGTGAAAGCGAATTTACCGCCAACAATATTTACCGAGTCTACCACTTGTTTAGCCCTTGGGCCATAATACAAATAAGCTTTTGCTGGTGAACCTAAATTGCCCACTTTACCGCTAACGGTAAATTTACCTTGTCCTTGTGCCATAACAGCAGCAGGTAACAAACAAGCAGCGATCAATGTGATCTTCTTCATAATTTTCTGTTTTTTTTGATAATAAGTTTGGTTATCGAGATCCAAATGTAAGTAATAGACCAAAAATATAACGCAAGGTTTAATGTAATATTATAGTAGCTTTTGGAAGGTACGCCACCACAAATCGGGCATTTCACCGTTTACAGCCGTCGTATAATCATCGTAACGACAAGGCACCAGATGATAACGTTCATTTTTGGAAATCCCTGTTGGGTATGGCACCTGCATCCACCAGCGGTCCGACTTCTTACTTTTTACAAAAAGCATCTCTGCCGACCCGTCATTTAAACTGGCCCTGTAAATGATATAGTGCGATTTTGGTGTCAAAGGAAAATCTTTTTTCCGGTTATAATAACCATCTACGAAATACCATACCATTTGCGCAAGTAGCATCGCTGTCTGTCCGTTCTGATCAAAAGCAGGATTGAATTCATAAAAACCAATGGAAGTAAGCTTATCGCTCATTCCGGCATACCGGGTAATGGCACAGGCATGTTCTCCGTAAAAACCATTAGGACTTGCATTGGCATTTGCTCCCGCATCTGATGAACGTATGGCACCAATATCGAAACTAATCATGCTCGCATTGCGGATAATAGGCTCCGTTAAAGTGATATCATCCATAAATTCACCCAAACGATGTGCATCAAAATAAAGTTTACTCATCACCTTCAAACTATCCTGGTTCACAAAGTAAGTCTGGTAGCCCACATTACTAAAGTTAAAAAGGTAATTTGGCTGATGTAAAAGTATTTTATTGAGATAAGTATCAGACTTTGCCGCAAGTCCCTCCTGATCTTCTTCATCAAGGTCAAACTTACTGTCGACCACTACAAGATCTACCTTTTGCTCCAGACTTTCATAAGCCAGGTATTGTGCATAGGTAAGGTCTTGCCCGCCGCCAATAATAACAGGAACAATATCCAGCTTAACCAATTCAGAAACTACTGTTTTTACTGCAACATAAGTATCTGAAATTGATGCTCCCGCTTTAATATTACCAAGATCAATAATCCTGGTTGCAAAGGCACCTTCATTTAAGCAATAAAACTGTGCCCTGAAATAGTCAGGCCCCAGCGCACAACCTTCATTATTTACCGCAGCACGATCGTCAAGCACACCAAAAATGGCTATATCATACTGTTTTTCATCCAGCGCCGGGAATTTATCGGTAAAAAACCCGGCCTTTAAACCTAGCTGACTAGTATAAAAACCCTGTTTTGGCGTAAATTTATCTGGGTTTACCGGAGAAAAAAAATCTGATAAAGACATATTATAATATAATGTATGGCATCAAATATCTATTTTTGAGCCCATATATTAATGAACATCCTAAAAAAAATGAAATGATATTGGTTACCGGTGCCACTGGTTTTTTAGGAGCTGAGCTCATCCATCAGTTAACCAGCCTGGGCATAAAGCTTAGGGCATTGAAGCGTACACACTCTATTATCCCCGATTTAATTAAGCACAACAAACTGGTTGAATGGGTAATTGCGGACATAAACGACCTTTCAGATCTGGAAGATGCTTTTGATGGCGTAAACAAAGTATATCATTGTGCTGCCCTGGTATCTTTTGACCCTAAAGACAAAACAAAACTTTTAAGGATCAATATTGAAGGGACCAGCAACATCGTAAACTTATGCCAGGAACTCGGCGCAAGATTGGTACATGTGAGCTCTGTTGCCGCATTAGGCAATGCTAAAAAAGGAGCATTGATTACGGAGAAGGATTTTTGGGAATATGATATTAAGGCTCATGCATACGCGATTTCTAAATACGAAGGAGAAATGGAAGTGTGGAGGGGAATATCGGAGGGGCTGGATGCTGTAATTGTAAACCCAAGTGTAATTATTGGTGCAGGAGCCGGATTTGAAGGTAGTGGCGCTATCTTTAAACTGGTAAAAGATGGACTTTCTTATTATACAAAAGGAGCAACTGGAATTGTTGATGTAAGCGATGTTGCGAAATGCATGATTGCACTAATGGACAGCAAGGAAACTGCTGAACGCTTTACCATCTCCTCAGAGAATTACCATTACAAACAGTTTTTTGGAGAAATTGCAGCTGGTTATGGCATTAAAGCACCAGCTAAAGAAGCCAAACCCTGGATGCTGGGTATTGCATGGAGAGCAGCTAAGCTAGCTTCCTTATTTACCGGAAAACCAGCCGCACTAACCAGTGATGCAGCCAGGAGCAGTTTAAATGAAAGTTTATACAGCAATGAAAAGATAAAAAGAACCATTGGAATAACTTTTAAACCCTTAAAACAAAGTATTGACGAGATTTGCAAGGCGCAGGCCTAATTGCCATCTGAATCACATTTCTTAGTTATCTTTACGAAACTATCATTAGTTTATTCATTTTCTTTCAATTTTGGCAAAAAATCATAATCGTTTCCTATCTTTGAATCGTTTATTAACAACCTTGTAACCACCTAAATATCATTACTCCTGAAAGGATGAAGCAAAAGAACTTTTACATCATTGATTTTGACAGTACCTTCACGCAAGTTGAAGCGCTAGATGAGCTGGCACGGATTTCTCTTGAAAAGCATCCTGAAAAGGAAGCCATCTTCCAAAAAATTGAAGACTATACCAACCTTGCCATGGAAGGAAAGTTGTCGTTTAGTGAGAGTCTGGCCCAAAGAGTAAGACTACTCGAAGCTACTGAAGACCATTTGAAGAAGTTGATCAAAGTATTGAAGAAAAAAGTATCTGCTTCTTTTTCACGAAATGCAGCATTTTTCAAAAAGCATGCTGATGAAGTGTTGATCGTTTCCGGTGGCTTTAAGGAGTTCATCACTCCTGTAGTGAGCCAATATCATATCAAGAAAGAAAATATTTATGCCAACACCTTTGTAACCACCGGTGATGGCAAGATTATAGATTACGATCATTCCAACCCTTTAAGTGAAGAAGGCGGGAAAGTGAAACTGATGCAACAAATGAACCTGGAAGGTGATTTATATGGCATTGGTGATGGATATTCCGACTTTCAGCTTCGCGAAAGTGGCCTGATCAAAAAATTCTATGCTTTTACCGAGAATATCTCCAGAGAAAGCATTGTCAAAAAAGCAGACCACGTCACCCCTAGTTTTGATGAGTTCCTCTATGTGAACAATCTGCCAAGGGCAATATCTTATCCTAAAAACAGGATCTTATGCCTTATTATTGGTGAGGTGGACCCTAAAAGTATAGAGATGTTAAAGAAAGATGGTTTTTCTATACGCCATAAAACCAGTTTCGAGGAAAAATATGTGGCAGATGTACACATGATGCTGCTTGCCGATGGAGAGAAAATAACAGACAATCAGTTACAAAGGGCAATCACCTTAAAGACGATCGGCTACCTTGGAAACGCAAAAAACAAGATCGATCTGCAGAAATGTACTGAACAGGGAATTGTAGTTTTTGACGATACAAAAGCGAATCCGCGTAACAACAATTTCATCCCTAAAAGGATGATCGACTTCATGAATACCGGCACCACACACCTGAGTACCAACTTTCCTAACCTGCAGTTACCAAGGATTGAAAAGTCTCACCGCTTGATCCATATCCATAAAAACGTTCCTGGAATTATGGCAAAGATCAATACCGCTTTTGCGTATCACGACATCAACATTGTTGGACAGTTTCTGATGACCAACTCGAGCATTGGTTATGTAATTACAGATATCAATGCACAGTACGACAAACAACTGTTTAAATTTCTAAAGAAGATCGAGCATACTATAAAATTCAGAGTATTGTATTAACAGTAACCGCTGCTTTCATTACATTTGTGGTAAACTAACTTATTAAATGGAACTTACACCACAAATCAAAGAGAAGCTGGATAAGCTACAGGAAAAGTATGCTGCTATGGGGCAGGATATGGCGGCTTATCTGGACGGCTTGTTGTATGCAGATTTCTTAACGTATTGGGATTATATTCACCTGGATACTTTGTTGAGTTTACAAAGCCCAAAGACTCCTTTTCCTGATGAGGAAATCTTCATCATGTACCACCAGATTACAGAGCTTTATTTTAAGCTTTCACTACATGAGTGCAAACAGATTGCAGAACATCCTGATTTAACAGTAACCTTCTTTACAGAAAGAGTTAAACGGATTAATGCTTACTTCAATGCCTTAACTACTTCTTTTGAGGTGATGGTGAACGGTATGGAGAAGGATCAGTTTTTGAAATTCAGGATGTCGTTATTGCCTGCCAGCGGTTTTCAATCTGGTCAATACCGCATGATTGAAATTTGTGCAACTAACTTTAACCAGCTTGTTGATAAAAGTAAGCGTGAAGAGCTGGCGAATGCTACACTTGAAGAGCAATTTGAGCATATCTACTGGAAATTTGGTGCAACAGAACTGGCCAGTGGAAAACAGACACTTACACTAAAACAATTTATCAGTAAATATGCTGCCCAATTTTTACAACTGGTAAAAGACAGACAGGAAACAAACTTCAGTGCTTTATATCATAAACTGGCAAACGAAGGCCATGACGTTACCGGACTGGCTGAAGAATTAAGGAAGCTCGACTTGTATGTAAACGTTGAATGGCCATTATCTCACTATAAATCTGCCGTAAGATACCTGGAACGTGATCCGGTAGACATTGCTGCAACCGGAGGTACCAACTGGCAGAAATACCTGCCTCCGCGTTTCCAGAAAAGAATCTTCTACCCTTTCTTATGGACAGAAGAGCAAATGGAAGAATGGGGCAAAGGATGGGTTATTAACGTATTAAAAAGCTTTAAAGACTAATCTTTAAATAATTAAAGGCCCGTACATCACAAAATGTACGGGCCTTTTGTTACTTACCTACAACCTGATCAACCAGGGCTTGTAAGGTGCGTTTTACCTCGGTATCTTTTATTTTCAGGTAAGTATGCTTACCATTTTCTGATGGGGTAAAAATACTTTTTCCCTTACTGTCAATTTCAATAGTTCCTTTCGGAGAAAGGTCAAAATAATTTTTATCGGGTTCCAAAGCATATAGTACAGAAGTCAGGTCCCAGGTTTGCCTGTCGTAAGGCATTTTATCATAAACTTTATAGGACACACATAAAGGATGTTTATAACCATCCTTAAAATCATTAAGAATACTTTGATGTGGATAAAGCAATTTACTGCCCAGCTCAAAGCCACTGGCAACAAGTGCTGTTGGCCATTTATCAAATACGACTGCCGAAGCTTTGAGGTCCTGCTCAATGTTCCATTCCGCAAAATCAAATTCATTACTATACACCCCACCCATAACAGATAAAAGTTTCACTTTTTTCTTAACCAGGTCTACACCGTTTAATTTGCTGTATTCGTCAGCCCCGGAGTTTAAAAGGTTGGCTATATTGGTTTCCGGACCAACTACAATCATTACCACTGAATGGTCCTTTTGATTAGCCAGCAGTTTACGCAACAACTTGAACCCCTCAGGTAAACCACTTTTGATACTGCGCTTAGGAAAAAGGATTTTCTTCCCATCAATTAATGTATCCAGTGTTTTGGGCACATATCTGAAAGGCTCAGGGTTTACGCCATTATAGGCATAACCCAAAGGGATATTACCCCGTTTATTAAAGCGGCAATAACCATCAACGTATTCAATTACCCGCGGATTAGATTTACTGATGGTAATCCCCAACAGGTTAATTTTCGCGGATTTCTCGTAATTGAACAGCATCTGAAGCGCCAGTACATCATCGATGTCGTTCCCTACATCTGTATCAAGAATTACAGGAGTCGGCACATTCGCGCGCTGTGCAACGCCTTGAGTGCACAAAGCAACTGCGAGAGCCATCAATGGTATCATTTTCAATTTCTTCATATCTAAATTATTTAGCCTCGTATTTAAGTGAAGTATCAGCTTGTATATCGTTAAATTCTGAGGTATCAAGTGTAAAAGCCTTTACTTTTTCACCCAGTCCAATATAGCCCATTGGATGCATCCCTCCATTAAAATAGTTTTTATTGGAAAACCTTAGTGACGGTTTAAGTCCTGCAGGGTCAAGAACAGAAATTGCAATGATATACTTCCCCTTAGGGATTGACCTATCCATTGTTAATTCCGCTTCTATATTATAAACTGGTGGTTTTACCAGGTAACGTTGCTCTGCAACACTCCAGTTTTCTCCAGGCATCCAGTCGGCTATGTTTACCTTGCTCAGTTGCTTACTCCAGACTTTTTCTTTTGTTTTCGCATTCAGCAAGGAGATCTCCACCGGCCAGTTATAATAAAATGGTGAGGAGCCTTCATTGGTTAGCTTAAAAGCAATTTTGAATGGTTTATCTTTCTGTATATTTTGAGGGTAATTGAATTCGGAAAGCACATAACGATAGCCCATACTACGCTGCAATATTTCTGCATTTTTCTTAAAAACAGGATCTTTGAAGTTCGCCCAGGTAATGCCGCCAAGGTGATTGCAGTGCAGATTACGAATTTGCTCTACAGTCAGGTCATGAAACTCCGGATCAGCCACTACGGCCTCAAAGTTCTTAAACTTACCGAGGCTTCCCCAGTTCCAGGTGATCTCTCCGCCGATGGGCTGCTTTTTCCAGCGGTCGCCCAGCTTTAGCATTTCCTCATATCCCCGTACATTTTCGTCCTTTTGCGACCAGGAGTCCCAGTAAATTCCAAATTCATAGTCTTTAAACTCGTAGGCATAACGTACCATCACCTTTTTATTTTTAAACGCGGCGGTAAAGGCATCACCGAGTACTTTTTCTAAACCAGGCACCCAGGTACGGTTAACCACATGATCTGGCTCATCATGCGGAGGCCAATAGGTCGACAAGTCGGGATCATGATGTTCACCCCACTCGCCTACGATTCCCATTTCCACATAGGCAACCCTCGGGTCATTATCCCATGCCTTTCCAATTTTTTCAACCAGCATTTTAACCCTATCGGCAAATGCGGGATCAAAATAGCCACCAGTAATAGGCGTATTTTTATCTGCGGGCGCCACCGCAGCACCTACTGATCCGGGTATTTGATAGTACGGGCTTTTTTGTCCGGAGATATCTGAAGGCCAATGCCAGCCGTTCATGTCGTCGCTATTGTTGGGATCTTTAGGTTTCCCCCCATGCCAGGGCTCTACCCACACCAGGTACACCCTTGGGATCACCTTCACATTCATATCCTCAACCCCTTTCCAGCGATGATTACTGTAAGCAATGATTTTATCCAGCCCGTCACCAGCCCGGTCTTCCAGCATATTCCACTGCATATACTCTTTTACCATTGTACCGTAGGGATATGGATATTCAGCCCGCTTTTTATCTACACCGGGTGAAAAAAACTCCCTGAAGCCCATTAATGGATTCCTGATCGCCTGCTCATAGATTTCAGGATAGATCACTACACGCCCCTTCTGGGCGCGCGCTCCGGTTAGTGACGAAATCAGAAAAGCACATAGGACTAAGCTTCTAAATACCATCTCTATTTATTTAGTTTATACTTCAGCGTTTTATCGTTCTTCATATCCGTAAACTCTTTGCTGCTGATCTCATAGGCAGTAATATCCTTATTCACACCAATGTAACCCATTGGATGTCTACCCCCTTCAAAATAATTATTAACAGCAAAGCGTAATGACGGCAACATTCCTGCAGGATCAAGTACAGATATAGCAATGATATATTCCCCGTCAGGCAGGTTTTGATCCAGGGTTATCTGCTTATCCACACTGTTTGCAATTGGCGGAGTCGTGTATTTATTGGTATTGACGTTCCAATTGTCACCCGGCATCCATTCAGATACATTTACGCCTGTGAGCACCTTACTCCAAACCTTTTCGTGAGTGATCTTATCCAGCAGGGAAATTTCTACCGGCCAGTTGTAATAAAAAGGAGAAGAACCGGTATTCGTTACTTTGAAGGAAACGTTAAAAGGTGTATTGGCAACAATCTTTGTCGGATAGCTAAAATCAGACACCAGATAACGGTATCCCATTGCTTTCTGCAATATCTCCGCATTGGGAGCGAAATTAGGATCATTAAAATTAGCCCAGGTAATACCACCCAGGTGATTACAGTGCAGGTTTCTGATTTGTTCAATCGTATATTCCCTGGTTTCTTTATCGGCAACCACCGCCTCAAAGGAATTGAATTTCGAAAGGTCGCCCCAGTTCCAGGTGATCTCGCCACCTATAGGTTGCTTTTTCCAACGATCGCCCAGCTTTTTCATTTCATCATAACCTCTTACTTTTTCCTGCGGCTGAGACCAGGAATCCCAATAAATTCCGAATTCATAATCTTTAAATTCATAGGCATAACGGACCATTACCTTCTTATTTTTGAATGCGCCTTTAAAAGCATCACCAAGCGTCTTTTCAATTCCAGGAATCCAGGTACGGTTCGGTACATGCTGTGGCTCATCATGTGGTGCCCAGTAGGTTGTGATGTCCGGATCATGGTGCTCGCCAAATTCCCCTATAATTCCCATTTCCACATAGGCCACCCTTGGATCATTGTCCCATGCTTCACCAGCTTTAGCCACCAGCGCCTTTACCCTGTCCTGAAATGTAGGATCAAAATACCCACCTGTAATTGGGGTTACATTGTCATTTACTCTCACCTGTCCCGGAATATCACTTGGCCAATGCCATCCATTAAGGTCATCCGGATGGTTGGTATAAACATTTTTGGCTACACCACCATGCCAAGGCTCCATCCATACAATATAAATACGAGGGATTACCTTCATATTTATATCCTCTACTCCAGCCCATCGGTGATTGCTGTATGCGATAATTTTCGCCACCCCATCACCAGCATTGTCTTCCAGCATATCCCATTGCATATACTCCTTAGTAAGTGTACCATAAGGGAATGGATATTCTGCTCTTTTGGGATCAATACCAGGACCAATAAACTCACGGAAACCCATCATTGGATTTCGGATAGCGCCGGGATATTCTGCTGGCTGGATTGTAACCTTTCCATTTTCAACGACTACACTTCCTTTATTAGGATGCTCACGAAGTCCCTCATCCCCTTTCTTTTCACATGATGTCAGCATCAGGCCTATTGCCAGTCCGCAGGTCACCAAACAATAATTCACGATCTTCATAACTCTTATTTTTTAATTGATCTATACACGTTTATGTTTATTTAACCTGCTAATAGCCTGGGTTATTCGAGGTCAATGCATCATTTGCATCCATCGCATCTTTAGGAATCGGGTACAGGTTATGGTGCTTCTGAATAGTAATACCTACATTATTTTTCAGGTATTCTTCGAGCTTTCCAAAGCGGATCAAATCCCACCTTCTCATGTGTTCAAAACAAAGTTCATGCAATCTTTCTTTTAACAGCACCGTTGCAAACTGTTCCTTAGTCAGGTTATCGGTTGCCTTTATTGGAAGTAACCCTGCACGTCCTCTTACTTCATTTAAAGCATTATATTTCTCATCACCTGCAGCATCTGAGGAATTTAATGCCTCCGCCTTCATCAACAACACGTCTGCGTAACGGATCAATATAAAGTTCAATTCATCATCTTCGATCACGTTTCCATAGACAGGGTCGAAGAACTTATTGTTACAGGCTGGTGACTGCTGAACCCCTTTAAATTCAGTTAAAAAGAAGGCTTTCTTCCGCTTATCCGTATTGTCATAGCTGTTATACACATAGTCAGTCGGGCCAAAACCACCCCAACCTCCAAATGATGTTGGGCCTCCTACGCCACGAGGGCCCCAGTAGCTATGCTGGATACTTCCTTCCTGGTTCCAGGCACCGGAATGGCGGAACTGAATTTCAAATATATTCTCGTATCCGGCATTCTTGTTCTTAGCATCAAAAATATCTTTAAGGTTCGGATACAAATGAAACTTGCCATCCAGCTTATTACAATAAACCAATGCCTCAGCAGGTTTACCCCATTGTAAAAGCACGCGTGCCAATATGGCTTGCGCAGCATAAGTTGTCGCCCGGCCCTTATCTGTCGCATTATTCCATATTTCAGGTAGTACAGGTTCCGCATCTTTAAGGTCCTGAACAATTAACTGATAAACCTCATCAGCAGTAGCCCTGGGCTTCATGATTTCATTTCTGTCAATAGACGATTTTACCCACAATGGAACGCCACCATACATACGCACCAGGTCAAAGTAATAGATTGCCCGTAAAAATTTCGCCTGTGCAATCATTGAATTACGTATATCATCAGGTACCACACCTGCGGGCATATCAATAACGGCATTGCATCGTTTTACGCCTTCGTAACTCACCCGGTAATGATCTGAAAAGAAGGGATGGCCATCTGAAAACGTGTAGTATTTTAATTCGGCATAAGCAGCCCAACCTACGTCATATGGCTCCACTTCATCGGTACCAAACTCGGCGAGTGTAATCGTCCATTTTCCAACGTATACCTTTTGTAACATGGCATATGCTGCGTTTAATGTTTTTTGCCAATCCTCAGGAGTTTTGAACGCATTCTCCGGGGTCAGTATACTTTTAGGCTCTTCGGTAAGAAACTTCTTACAGCTGCTTACTCCCAGGCAAAGGGCCAATAGGATTAATGTATATTTTTTCATGGTTCAATTATTAAAAGTTCATAGAAATTCCACCGATAAAGCTGCGTGCATTGGGATAAGGGTTTGTCCTGTCACTGGACTCTACATCATACCCTGTGAAATCCGTTGCTGTAAACAGGTTTTGCACAGAGAAAAACACCCTGATATTGGTAGACCTGATCTTTTTGATAAAACTATCCGGTGCCAGGGTATATCCCAGTTCTATATTCCTTAACCTGATGTAATCCCCTTTCTGCAAATTGGCATCTGTACCATCACCATTAGCATACGGACTGCCTACACGTGGTGCCGGATACACATTACTCGGTTTGTCCGGTGTCCAGTAGTTCCAATAATAATCCTTACTCATATTGCCCCAGGTATTGTAAGCATTCAGGTACTGATTTAATGAATTGTTGATCAGGTGACCACCTGCATAAGTAAAGAAGGTGATAAAATCAAAGCCTTTATATTTTAGTGTATTGGTAAAGCTACCATAGAACTTAGGCGTACTTACACCAGCAAAATTCCGGTCTTCACCATTAATCACACCATCATTGCCCATATCATATACCTTTCTATCGCCTGGCTGCGCATTATATCTTGCGGCCTCAGCAGCTTCATTTTGCTGCCAGATGCCTTGAGATTTAAGTAAATAATATTCATTGATCGGATGTCCAACAAAAAGCGACTTGTTCACATCCATTTTACCGCCATACAATTCTGTAATCTTGTTCTTGTTATAAGAGAAATTAAATCCGGTTGTCCAAAGAAAGTCCTTACCCGTAACATTGACGGTATTAATGGTAAACTCTATCCCTTTATTGTCAATCTGGCCAACATTGGTTAGTGAACTATCAAACCCTGATTCTTTTGGAAGTGGCACTAACCAAAGCAAGTCTTTATTCTTTTTATTGTAAACATCAATGGAACCTGCAATGCGGTTATCAAGGAAGCCGAAGTCCAGGCCGATATCAAACTGTTGTGCTTTTTCCCAGGTAAGGTCCGGGTTACTAATGGTATTTTGTACAGATCCTGTAGCCAGCTCACCGCCAAACACATAGTCTGCCCATTCACCACCCTGACTGATGGTAGATGCATAAGCATAATCACCAATGTTCTGGTTACCCAGCATACCTGCACTTACACGAAGTTTAAGGTTGCTGATGGCAGGCACTGATTTAATAAACTCTTCTTCAGAAATACGCCATGCCACGGCAGCTGAAGGAAAGAAACCCCATTGTTTACCCGGTGCAAAGCGAGAAGATCCATCCGCGCGCATAGTTAACGTAGCCAGATAACGTTCGCTAAGGCTGTAATTGATCCTGCTATAAAATGACGTTAAGGTAGAGGCCACTGCGTAGGAACCGTTTGGCCCATGATCTTTAGCCCCACCAAGGTTGTTGTATTTTAATATCGGAGAAAGGTTTTTTGAATCTGCAGTCACGTTTTCATATTCGGTTTTTGAAGCAGAGAAGCCGCCCATGGCCGACAGCTTGTGTTCACCAAACTCAAAAGTATAGGTTGCAGTATTTTCAGTTTGTAAATACCTTTTTTTACCTGCAAATTTTGTCGCATGCCCACCTGCAGCATAATGCTGTCCCATTCTCCCATCTTCATAGGAGTTCACATTAAAAAACTCCAGTTCCGCTCCATTCTCGGATCTGATCTTAAGGTTTTTTATAGGTTGAATTTCAAAATACACAGATCCTACAGCACGTGTTTTCTGTGTAGTTCTGTCTAACAGATCTACTATCGCTACAGGATTGGCTTTGGTATTTAAAAACCCGTCAAAATACTCTCCTTCATCTGTAAAAATAGGAGCAGTAGGTTGTGAGCTGATTGCACTAAACATGGTACCATAACCAGAATCAGCTTCTTCGTTGATGTTTTTAAGACTTGACTCGCTAACGTTAAATCTGACACCAGATTTTAACCAGTCGGTAGTCTGCGCATCCAGGTTATACCTTACAGTAGCCTTATTGAAGGAAGAATTCCTGATGGTTCCTTTCTGGTCGTACCAATCAACGCCTAAATAGTGTGCAGCCTTTTCATTACCGCCACTTACCGAAAGGTTATAGTTTCGATAGCTACCATCTTCCGTTATGGCATCCTGCCAATCTGTAGTTTGTCCTTTACTTAACAAACGTAGTTCCTCCGAGGTCCACTTGTAATCAGGGAACACTGTTGAAGAAAGATCGTAATACTGTTGTGCATTCATCAGGTCTTGCTTATTCAACATCCGCTGGGTACCTCCGGTAGCATTAAACGTAACTTTACCTTTTCCTTTTGTCCCCTTTTTTGTAGTCACCAGGATTACCCCGTTCGAACCACGTGAACCATAAATAGAAGCCGAAGAGGCATCTTTGAGGATCTCGATGGATTCAATATCGCTGGGTGAAAGATCCTGTAGCCCACCTTCAACAGGCATACCATCCACAATATAAAGTGGTGCGTTTCCTGCTCTCAGGGATCCCTGGCCACGGATAATAATACTTGCATCTCCTCCCGGCTTCACAGAGCCGGTAGTCACAAATACACCCGCGGCTAATCCTTGCAGTGCACTTCCCGCCGTACCGACCTTGGCATTCGCTAAGCTTTCAGGCTTAATAGAGGTCACCGCTCCGGTAAGATCACTTTTCTTCAGGGTACCGTAACCAATTGCGACAACTTCATCCAGATTAACCGCACTTGAGGCAAGCCTCACGTTGATCACCTTTTCGTCTCCAACAGTAATACTCTTTTTAATCATTCCTATAAAGGAGAATTCCAGTACATCACCTTTCTTTGCAGTAATAGTATATTTTCCATCAGCATCCGTACTGGCACCTGTTTTCGTACCTTTTAGCATTACTGCCGCACCAGACAATGGAATATTATCATCATCAGTAATCAATCCGCTGATGTTTACCTGTGCACTGAGCATCCCCGAAAAGAATACACTGAGCAACAATAAAAATATTTTCTTTTCCATAACTTAATTCGTTAATGTTAATTTCTAATGGGTTTAAAAAGCTCTAACCGCACGAACACCAATCCTCCAACCTTCTTTATCTGAATTTGCTGACACGACATTTGTAGCTTCATAGAAATTCACATAAAATGCCGACCAGCCTGCTGCATCTCCATCGCCTTCACTGGATGACCAGTAATTATTGGGTGGAACTTCAGCCCCTTTTGTCGCCATCAGCGCTTTCGCTTTAAACAAAGTGATCAGTTCTTCCTGCGCAGGAAGGAACCAATCTCCATAACTGTCCGATCCATCTGTAATAACCAGTTCATCACACAACTCCGCCGCAGTTTTTTTAGTGTTCCAGCTTGCATTGCCAGATCTGAAAGCAGCCATTTTAACCAGTAGTTTTGCTGTATTTTCCTTTCCGGTTTGCATCGCTTTACTGGTACCAGCAGCACCTGAAAGAGCCAGACCGGGACCAAACTGTTCAACAGGCGTCCCCACATTTGTTTTGCTGGCAATTAACCCGTGTACCTTGGCCACATCGGTCCAGAATACTACACCACCCCCTATCACATCACCCACATTCACTTCAATATTGACTATTCCGAGATTTGTTTTACGGTTTCCCCTTGTTACAACTACTGTGTTGGCACCATAACACCCCTGTGGAAGTTCAAAACTGATTCCTTCAGCTGTAACTGTGACAGGGATACTGAACACTTTACCTGCCGGATAAAAATCAGCCGACAATTGTACGATATCCCCTGCTTCAAAACCCTTACCTCCTATAGCTACATCAGCCAACTGTTGCACATTACTGCCCGGCAGAACAACATCATCAAGCGGGACCACAAATGGAACTGAAAGCGTACCATCCAGCGTAGTTTTTTGTCCGTCCCTTTCAATGGTTACTTTGTAAAGCCCTCCAGCTTCCTTAGGTAAGGTAAATTTGATATAGGTGTTCGTAGCTTCTTTAACAGGTACCTGTACCTCAGTACCGGTAGTCTGTAAGAACACCACATCCGCTTTCGAAAAGCCTTTTCCTTTAATAAGAACATCCTTACCAGGAATAGCATCTTTTTCCTCCGGAAAAAATATTTCTTTTAAAATAGGTGGAATGGGAGTGACTAAATTTGTTTCCTCCTTTTTGCAGGCAACCAATATGCAGGAAGCCATCACAGCAAAAAGAAAGCAGGTTAATAATTTATTCATCTTATTGGTTTTTTGGTTTACAATAATTTTAGCATGTCAATATTGTAGAGCAGTTTAGTTTCCGGCAGCAATGACCAACCCGAGTCCCGCTACAAAAAGCAGGAACATGGTCACAATCAGATAGCCCACACTGGTTGAACTTCCTTTGAATTCTTTCCATATCAGGACGCCCCATAGTGCCGCGATCAGTGTGGCACCTTGTCCAAGGCCATAAGATATAGCCGGCCCGGCTTTGCCTGCAGCAAGTAGATTAAACAGGTTTCCAAGTCCCCATATACAGCCGCCAAGTACACCAACAATGTGGAGTCCGGACCGGCCACTGAAGTACTCGGAGTATTTAAGCGGGCTCCCCTCAAGCGGTCTTTTCATCAACACAGTATTAAATACCAGGTTGCTGACTACAATACCTGCGGCGAAGATGACGAAAGCTGTATAAGGTGTCATTTTACCACTTGCAGGAGTTACAAAATTCTCCAGATCCATACCTGCAGCGATAAAAGGATAAAAAGTAGACATCAGGATACCAGCTACGATAGATACCACAATCCACTTACCCACACCTTTTTTGCTGGTTGTACCCGCATGTTTTTTATAGGCGATTGCATTGATGATGATAGCGATCGTTACTAAGAAAACCCCTGCAAATAACAGCACCGGATCGCCTTTGCTGAGCATCATATAATTGATTAACACCCCAATCACTAATGCGAGCCCGATTCCAACAGGAAATGCAACTGCCATACCTGCACCTGCAATAGCAGCTGTGAGTAAAATGTTAGCGAGGTTAAAAACAATACCACCAATAAATGCACTGAGTAAGTTTTTACCATCTGTTTGCATCAGGTCTTCCATAAAAGGCCTTCCAGATTCACCAAAGCTTCCCATGGTAAATGCCCCCAGCAGGGCAAACAGAAAAATGCCTAACACATAATCCCAGTAAAAAAGTTCAAAACGCCATTCTTTTTGTACCAGCTTTTGCGTATTGGCCCAGGAGCCCCAGCAAAGCATGGTAATGAAGCAGCAGGCAACGGCCACTGCATAGTTTTCTACGATGAACATAATAAGTAAGGTTTAGTATATATTTGGTTTTAACTTTTATTTGCTTTTTAGGCCATGCTGCTAAACAGCACTTCATTGCGATACGGGATGGATGATTGTGCGCCAAGCCTGGTTACTGCTATTGCTGCAGCTCTACAAGCAAATGATGCAGCGTCTTTTAACGATCGCCCTTCAGCCACCGCCACCGCCAGTGCCCCATTAAAAACGTCACCTGCCGCGGTAGTATCTACGGTTTCAACTTCTGGTGCAGGAATATGATAAAAAACCCCTTCTTCCAATAACGCCGCACCAAGTTTTCCAAGGGTAATAATCACATTTTTCACGCCTTGTTTATGCAGGCTTTCCGCCGCCTCTTTTGCACTTGTGATATCCGTAATTTTTACACCCGACAGTACCTCAGCCTCATTTACATTCGGTGTAATAATATCTATCAGGCTGAATAACTCAGGGATCAAATCATTTGCCGGAGCAGGATTAAGGATCACTGTCATACCTTTGCCCTGCGCATAACGCGCTGCAAATTCTACAGTACGCATGGGAATCTCCAGCTGGATCAATAAGATCTTCCCATCAGGATATAAGCTAAACGCCTGCTCCACATCGTCGGGTTCAAGATTGGCGTTAGCGCCCGGTGCAACTACTATACTATTCTCTCCCAACTGATCTACAGTGATCAGCGCAATTCCAGAAGGGTTCTCCGCATCAGATAATATACCTAAGGTGTCTACACCTTCTTCATCAAAAAGTTGTGAAGACTGTTTACCAAAAATATCATCACCAATCTTACCTATAAAAGCTACTTCTCCGCCTAAACGCGCCACGGCCACAGCTTGATTAGCACCCTTGCCCCCCGGATTCATGAAAAATGTTCCGCCTAATACAGTTTCTCCCGGCTGGGGAATATGGCTGGTTTTTACAACCATATCCATATTCATACTGCCTGTTACAATAATTTTCCCTGTCATTATTAATGGTTAAAATATTTGGTTTTGTTTTATTAATTCTAAGATAATACGATTGTATATTGATAATTGACCACTTTTTTTTAGTTTTATGAATCCCAACAAACCATACATTGAAAATAAATTACCATAACAACCTTTAAATCAACATTATAAAATAAAATTATTTTCAATAAAAATTAACCAAACACAGACATGTTAAAGCACGAATTGGAGAAACTGGTGAAGTCTTTATCGGCATCCGAGAAAAAAAGTTTCAGGTCTTACTGCAACAAACACGGCAGTGCCAGCGATTACCTCATCTTGTTCGAGCTCATTAGTAATCATACCATCTCCAGTAAAATGTCGCCCGAAGAGGCCTTTAACAAAAAGTATCCCGAAAAATCATATGAAAACACGGTCCGGTACCTATATCAGGTACTTACCGATATGCTTTTGCAGGTACGCGTAGACCAGGATAAATGGTTTGCCAGACACTATAGTTTAATGAAAGCCCGGCTTTGTTTCGAACGTTCGCTACCGGAACAGGCACTTAAAGAATTAAAAAAAACTCAAAAAATAGCTGAAGAAAGTCAGGATCACCTGGTGCATTACCTCGCTGCAAGGATGAAACTAACCCAGATTGCAGATACCGGCTTCCAGGGCCTTGGCGAACAAGACCTGGTGACACTTCAAATGCAATCCAGGCAAAGCCTGCTTAATTTACGCCAGATACATGAACATTATTCCCTATACGAACTGCTCAGCTATCGCTTAACTTACTCCAGTGGCATCCTGTCTGAAAAAGACAAAAAAAAGCTGAATGACCTTGTGTTAAGTGAACTCAGCCTCATCACACGCAGAGGCAAACAGGACTTTGAACCTAAAAAACTTCACCTGCTTTTTCAGTCCTTCTTTTTTATGCATACAGGTGAATACAAATCAGCCTTAAAAGTATTTAAGGAACTGAATGCATTGATCCAGGCAAATGAACCTATGTGGGATTACCCACCCTATGATTACCTTTCTGCTCTTGATGGGATTTTAGATAGTCTGCGTAACATTGCCTACTTTAAAGAGATGGATTACTTCATTGAAAAAACAGCGCAGCTGGCAGAAAGAAATTATCCGGAGCATTTTAACAGCGTAGCCACACAAACTGTGCATCTATACCGGTTAAACATGCTTGTTGGGAAAGGACAAAACCTGGAAGCCATACATTTTTTCGACACCATAAAACCTTATCTGAATCAAAAGGATGGCATTGCCAACTATGAGAAGCACATCGAAATATTATTTTTCGCGGGAATTGCCTTTTTTCATACCGGACAATATCAGAAGGCAAATAAACTTATTGGCTATGCGATCGATGCGGGCAAAAACATCAATGGGCTTGAAGTAAACAAGGCCTGCAGATTATTACACATTATCATTCATCTCGAATTGGATAATATAGATTATCTGAATTATGAGATCAGGGCCTACAAGCGTACTTTCCGCAAACACGGCAAGAGCTTACTGATTGAAAAACTGACTTTTAACCTTATTGCAATAGACCCCAAACGCTGCAGCCCTGTTAAAAAGAAACTCCTGTGGAAGAAAGTAGAACCACAAACAGCGGCAGTAATGGCGGATAAATATGAACAACAACTACTGAAGTATTTTAACTTCTGCCAGTGGATTGAACAAAAATATAAGACAAAGTAATACACGAACTTCAACTCAAACAAACAAGGCTTTTCATAAAAAGATGGCCTAGCCTCCTGAAAACACTTAAAAATGAGGCTCAAAGATAAATTATCTCAAAAATAAAGACCACTGCAAAGGCATTTTTTGTTAAATTTGCAGTAAGTAATTACTACTACAATGAATGATACACTTGATATAACAATCACTAAAGCTGAAAACAGCAGGCTTACTGTAACTGATTTCTCTCAGTTACCTTTTGGGAAAGTATTTTCTGACCATATGTTTATTGCGGAATATGATAACGGCCAATGGTCTAACCTGCAGGTCCTGCCTTACGGTCCGATTCCAATGAGCCCGGCAATTTCGGCTTTACATTATGGACAAGCTATTTTTGAGGGGATGAAAGCATATCGCCAGGCTAACGGCAAAATCAGTGTATTCAGACCAGAGAAAAACTTTGAGCGTTTCAATAAGTCGGCAGCACGTATGTCTATGCCAGCTATATCTAAAGAAATTTTTATGCAGGGTATTGCTGCGTTAATTGATATCGACGAGAAATGGGTACCAGCACAAGAGGATTATTCTTTATACATCCGTCCGGTAATGTTTGCAACAGATCCTTACCTGGGTGTTAAGCCGTCTGACAAATATATTTTTGCTTTATTGACTACACCTACCGGTCCTTATTACAGCAAAGCATTAAAAGTTAAGATCGAAACAGAATATACACGTGCTGATGATGGAGGTGTTGGTTATGCCAAAACTGCTGGAAACTATGCGCGTTCTCTATTCCCATTCGCTGAAGCACAAAAAGAAGGCTTTGATCAGTTGATCTGGACGGATGCTGCAACGCATGAATATATTGAAGAAGCAGGAACTGCCAACTTAATCTTCGTTATCAATGGTAAACTGGTAACACCTTCAGTAAGAAGTACGGTTTTAGATGGTGTAACCCGTGATACAATTATCCAGCTAGCTAAAAAAGCAGGTATTGAAGTTGAAGAAAGACGCATCAGTGTACAGGAAATCATCGAAGGTATTGAAAATGGAAGCCTTACCGATGCATTTGCAGCCGGTACCGCAGCAACCGTTACACCAATCGGAGTAATCGGATACCAGGGTAAAACATATACCTTAACAGATCCTGCAACACGTACAATTTCTGCAGGTATAGCCAAAACATTGAACGACATCCGTTACGGACTAATTCCGGATGAGTTTGAATGGAACTGGGTATTGTAAATAATAAATTTTAAAAAACTGCATATAGGCGCCCCTTAATAAGGGCGCCTTTTTATTGCAAAATCATAAACTAACCACATTATTTCAATGAAACCAACCTTAATTCTGAGCCTGGCGGGTGCATTGCTTTTCAGCATGCCATCACACGCACAGCTTAAAACGCTTAACCAGCAACAAATATTTAGAGGGCAGCCCTCATTAACCAGGCCAATAAGCATGATTGCTGGCTGGAGTGATGACAACCATTATATTGAAATGGACAGCAAAGACCGGAAAATGTATGCTGTAGATATAAAATCCGGAGCTAAAACCGCTTATACCCCTCCTCCACAAAGTAATGTAAATGTATTTACAGAAGGGAACGATATCTATATCCGCTATGGAAAAGATGAACCTAAGCGTTTAACGAATAACAAGGACGAAGAGAAGAACCCTACCTTATCACCAGATGGCAAATATGTTGCTTTCACCCGCAATAATGATCTTTTTGCAGTGGATACTGAAAGTGGAAAAGAAATCAGATATACCAATGATGCGACAGACGTGATCTACAACGGATGGTCATCATGGGTTTACTATGAAGAAATCTTAGGACGCTCCACCAATTACCGCGCATTCTGGTGGGCACCAGATAGTAAACACCTCGCTTTTATGCGTTTTGACGATACAAAGGTACCAATGTTCCCAATTAATGGTTCAACGGGTCAGCATGGTTATGTTGAGAAAACACGTTACCCAAAAGCAGGGGATGCAAATCCCGAGGTAAAAGTCGGCTTTGTAAAAACGAGCGGAGGCCCGGTAGTATGGGCAGATTTTAATGAAAAGGACGATCAATACTTTGGAACGCCTTACTGGAGCTATGACGGCAGCAATTTAATGGTACAATGGATGAACCGCGGGCAAGACAACCTTAAATTTTATTCGGTAAACCCTAATAATGGCAGTAAAAAAGAAATCTACGATGAAAAACAATCCTCATGGGTCGATCTGGATTACGATGGCCGAATTGAATACCTAAAGGACAAAAAGCATTATATCCTTAAAAGCGATAAAACAGGCTGGGCACATTTTTACCTGTATACTTTAGAAGGGAAACTAATCAACCCAATAACCAGTGGCAACTGGCAGGTAACGAACCTCATGCACGTGGATGAAAAGAACAAAACTGTCTATTTTATGGCGCGCAAAGAGGCTTCAACCCGTACCGACCTTTACCGGGTAGATTACAATGGCAAGAATTTAAAACGCCTAACTTTTGGTGATTATACCCATCAGGTACAATTATCACCAAATGCCCTTTACTTTATTACGAGCTATTCCAATGTCTCTACACCACAAAAACAAACTCTGTTAGACCGCACGGGAAAAATCATCAAAGAACTTGGTGATAGTAAATCACCCGATTTTAATCAATATGCTTTTGGCAAAACTGAAATGATCACTATTCCTACTGACGATGGATATAACCTGCCAGCAGTAATTACTTATCCGACAAACTTTGATCAAAACAAAAAGTATCCGGTAGTTATGAGTATTTATGGTGGTCCCAATGCCGGTAATGTGACCAACACCTGGAAAGGTGTAGGCAACCAATGGTGGGCGAATGAGGGCATTATCCAAATTAGCGTAGACCACCGCTCATCAGGACAATTTGGCAAGGCAGGCGTGGCATTAATGCACCGCAACCTGGGCAAGTGGGAAATGAAAGATTATACTACTGCCGCGCGATGGTTAAAAGCCAAGCCATGGGTAAATAACAAAAAACTGCTCATCACCGGACATAGCTATGGCGGTTACATGACTTGCATGGCATTAACCATGGGGGCGGACGACTTTGACTTCGGCTACGCTGGTGCACCGGTTACCAGCTGGGAATTATATGATACGCATTACACAGAGCGTTTTATGGATACTCCCCAGGAAAACCCTGAAGGTTATAAAGCCGGATCAGTACTAACTTACGTAAACAACTATAAAGGGCTTTTACGCATTATGCATGGCGATATGGATGACAACGTTCATATGCAGAATACAATCCAGCTGGTCGACAAACTTCAAGACGCCAACAAACATTTTGAACTGATGATTTATCCTGGCGGCCGACATGGCTGGGGCGGTGTAAAAACACCTCATGACAGAGCGGAACGCTTTAGATTTTATTACCAGAACCTGCTGGATAAACCAGCACCTGCAGAACTGCTGTAGCAATATAGAGCAAGGATGAAAAACTAACGCCCAATGTCTTCATCCTTGCTCTTTACTCCTACCAATCCCCTCCCCCTGATTTAACACCCTGATAACACTGCATGCTTTACTTTTAAAGCGTGAAAAAGACAAACCTGCAACGCATTCTAAAAAGAATGTCCCTATCCTTACTTTATATCATTTGTTGCTGCCCTGTTTTACACGCGCAGATTATTGATAAAAGCGAGATAGACTCATTAATCAAAACGCAACCCAACACTGCGTTTATAAAGATTAAAAATTCCTTGAACAAGGTTCTCGCCAGAAATGATTCTATATCTGCTGCAACCTACTATCTGTATCTGGCAGACATATTTTATCGTCAGGCAGCCTATCCTCAAGCGGTTGATTACTATTACAAAGCGGATCACATCTTTAGGAAAAGTAATGATCTTGCGAACCTGGCAAACACTTTGAATAAAACCGGAGAGGCTTTTTATTATAGTAAGCAGTACGCAATATCGTTAAGTAAGTTCCAGGAAGCATTAGCATTATATAAAAGGCTTAGTAACCCCAAAGGCATTGCTAAGTCATACGGACTGATTGGACAAACCCATGAGAAAAGCGGAAAATATCCGCAGGCAATGAAATACCAGCAACTCGCGCTCAGGGAATTTCATAAGATGAAGGACAAAACAGGCATTGCCAAGATCTATGAAAACCTGGGCAGCATTTATGAAGACGTTTCAAAGATGGACTCCGCCTTAAAATATTATACGCTTGCCTTAAACTTAAACAAGGCAAATGCCAGTGATCTTGCTCAAATAGAAATCATCAATAACATCGGAGATGTTTACAGAAAAACAGGGAAGTATGAAGAAGCGCTAAATTATACGCGTAAAGCTGGACAGATGGCGCTTGAAATGAACGACCAATATCAGCTGAGTAGCGCGTACCGCGATCTTTCCAAAAACTTTGACCTGATGAAAAGGTATGATAGTGCCTATCATTATAGTGAGCTGGGCCGAAATATCTTCTTAAGCATCTTCACAGAAGACACCAACAAGCAACTGACCTTATTGCAAACCTTATTCGAAATACAGCAAAAGGACAGCGCTATTACAGACTTTGAAAAAGAGAAAAAAGCCAACCAGTTTATCATTTCTGCGACAGTACTTATCGTTATTTTATTGGCATTACTGGCTGCCAGCATCATTAGCAGACAACGGCTTAAAATTAAAAATGAACAGCAGTTGAATGAGCAGAACCATGCACTTTTCCTTGCCCAAAAGGATGCTATAGAGGCCGAACTTGAACTCAAAAGCAAAGAATTAACCAGCAACACGCTTCATGCTATACAGTACAATCAATTTTTAGAAGAGTTGCGGACGGAGCTGGAAGACATGGCCAAAGATGATAAGAGAGATCACAAAAAAAAACTACAGCAACTTGTTACTAAGATTAACCAAAGTACCGGACGTGATAAACACTGGAAAGAATTTAGCAGTTTATTTGAGCAGATCCATCATACATTTTTTGACAACTTAAAAAAATACAGTGAGGATTTAACGGCCAGCGACCTGCGCCTGGTTGCCCTTATTAAGATGAATTTAAACTCAAAGGATATGGCTACTCTTTTTGGCATTTCTCAGGACAGTTTACGAGTTGCACGGTACCGGCTAAGAAAGAAATTAGACATCCCACAAGGTGAAAACCTTAGCACATTCATCCAGACTCTATAAGCCCAAAAGTACAGATTTCATATGCTTAACAGATTGTTAATATTACGCTAACCTAATGATAATGGCGATTTCAGTTACATATAAATCACTAAAAAACAATAGAATAGCCAACAACCGTATACGCTGTATACGTTCTGTATATAGCCTTTGTAACGCTGTATACATTTTGTACACGGACAAAATTTAGAGGTCTATGTTGAGCTTTACACATTTGCAGCATAGTTTAAAAACACAAACAAAATTATTCGCAAAATGAAGTCAACTTTACAAGTTCTTTTATGCCTATTAATAAGCATTACCACTGCAAGCGCAACAAGCTTGAAGGGCTATGTTTACGACCAGAAAACAGGTGAAGCCATTCCAGGCGCATCTGTACGTTTGGAACAAACCGACAAAGCTGTATTAACAGGGTTGGATGGGTCTTTTGAGATTAAGCATCCACCTGCAGGATCTTTTACCTTAAAAGTCACCTATTTAATGTACAAAGCGCTATCCCAACAAATCATCATCTCAAAAGAAGACAATCCTACCTTAAAAGTCTATTTATCGGAAAGCAAAGATAAAGACCTCAGCGAAGTCATCATCTCCAGCAAAGGTGATGGATCTACAGAAAAAGCAGCCCGGCGGATTGAACAAAAGTCTTTACAGCTGGTCAATGTAGTATCGGGCCGTGCGATTGAAGTATCTCCCGACTTAACTGTTGCAAACGTTATCCAACGTGTTTCGGGCATATCTATAGAAAGAAGCAGCAGTGGCGACGGGCAATATGCAATTATGCGGGGAATGGATAAAAGGTACAACTACACATTGGTTAACGGGGTAAAAATACCAAGTCCAGACAACAAATACCGCTATGTTCCATTGGATATCTTCCCTTCCGAATTGTTAGAAAGACTGGAAGTCTACAAAACGCTAACACCAAACATGGAAGGTGACGCAATTGGCGGAGTAGTGAATATGGTGATGAAAGATGCCCCTGAAAAGTTGCAGATTAATGCAAACCTGGCAGCCGGTTACAGTCAGCTATTTATAGATAGGGATTTCATGAGTTTTGATGCCTCCGGTATCAATCACAAATCTCCTTATGAAATCAATGGTAAGAATTACAATGCGACCACCTCAGATTTCACTAAAGGAACGGTAGATTATACGACAAAACATCCGGCACCAAACCTAGTAGGTGGAATCTCAATAGGCAACCGTTATTTCAATGATAAATTAGGAGTTCTGATTGCCGGAAGCTACCAGAACAACTACAGAGGAAGTAACAGTACTTTTTACACCACTCAGGTTGTATCAACAGATAAAGTTAGTTCGGTAATAAAGGAGGATGAAAGACAATATTCTGAGCAGCTAAAACGCTACGGTGCCCATGCGAAATTAGACTACGTATTTAATAAAAATCACAAGCTGAGTTTATATAATGTATACGTCGATTTAAACAGTCTGCAACTCCGTGATTCAAAATTAGTTGATTTCACAAGCGAGTACGAGCCTGAACAAGGGAATGCCAAACTCAATTATGCCACCCGCACACGTTTAACAGAACAACAGATCTACAACAGCACCTTGCAGGGAAATCACCAGTTAATTCCTGAAAAATTAAAACTTCAATGGTCAGCGGTTTACTCCTCAGCAAAAAACGACGTACCTGACCAGAACAATATCAATATTCTGGGCGTGCGCGAAAACTTCATGGATCGTCGTACATATGCCCCAGCCATCGGAGATGCCTACACACGCCGCTGGGAGCGCAATACAGAGGAAGACAAAGCCGGCTATGTAGACCTTAGCTACAATACGATGATTTCAGGTGCAAAAGTTGAATTTAATGCAGGTGGTTTATACCGCGATAAGCAACGCAGCAGCTTTTACAACCAATATGTACTGACTTCCAGCAATCCAGAGGCATTATATGGCAGGGATTTCAACAAGTATACAGAAATTAACTGGACCATAAAAAACCCTACCGGATCAGTTGACAATGCTTTAACCTACGATGCATCAGAGAAAATGGCTGCCGGATATGGCATGGTGACTTTAAATGCAGAAAACTTCCAGGTGGTGGGAGGTCTTCGTATAGAACATACTGACCAGCGTTACAAAATGCTTTTCCCTGCAGCAGAACTGCGCCCTGTAGGATCTCAGGTTTACACAGACTACCTGCCCAGCTTAAACCTGAAGTATAAACTGGCAGATAAGCAACAATTACGCGCGTCTTACTACCGCTCCCTAAACCGTCCGGGTTTTTACGAAATCATTCCAGGAACAGGCTTAATCCAGGATGACTACAAGGAAAAAGGGAACCCGGATTTAAAACGTGCCACGGCCGACAACTTTGACCTGCGCTATGAACTATTTCCTGATGGAAATGATCAGCTACTTGCAGGTGCTTTTTATAAAAAAATAAAGAACCCTATCGAATACAGTATTCAGGCCGATCCAACACGTCCGCAGGATACTTACTACTTACCAGGTAACTTCGGAAATGCACGCAACTACGGATTGGAAATTGATTACATCAAGTTCATACACAAGTTTGGAATTAAAGCCAACTACACCTATACACACTCCAGGATCACCACAACAAAAAGCTCAAGGTACAGAGATAGCAACGGAGATTTAAAACCCATGTCTGTTGAGCAAAGCAGACCACTATATGGACAATCTGAACATATTGGAAACATCTCAATACTTTACAAAGAAGGTGGGAAAAAAGGCTTTGATGCCCAACTCGCCGCAGCTTACACAGGGCCTCGTATCAATACCATATCCCAGTTCCTGGACAACGATTTATGGCAGCAGGGGTTCGTTCAGATGGATGTATCCGCAGAAAAGAGGTTCAAAAATAACCTCAGCATTTTTATTAAAGGAGGAAACCTCCTGAACACGCCATTAAAGCTGTTCATCAAAGGAACGAATCCTAATGATGCCAATGCGACACAATTTGATAACAAAACCCTGGTCCGCAACGACTACTATAAACAAACCTATTTATTAGGCGTACGCTATAAACTATAAACCATTTTGATCATTCATCATAAAAGACAAAAAATGAAAGCAAAACAAATGTTTACCTGCCTTGTCCTATTCATGGCTGTTCTTATCAGCTGTGAAAAGGCAAATATAGATGTCGATCCAGATACAGGCAACGGATCTGCTATAGGCGAAGTTTCAGGAATATGGAAAAGAGGAAGTGTGCAGCACATTAATGGAGACATCATCATTCCTGAAGGACAATCGCTGACCATTGAAGAAGGCGTAACCGTGATTATGGATGCGGTAGCTAAACCAGAAATTGTTGTAAAAGGAAACCTTTATGCCGAAGGAAGCCCTGCATTCCCTATCAAATTCACCGTTGACGAAAGCCTAAGAACTGAGGAAAACAAATTCGGACGTTTATGGGGCGGGATTTTAGCTGCCCCAAGCTGTAATGAACTGTTGCTTAACCATACCATTATTGAGTATGCCGGAGCAACAACTTCCGATGCCTCGACATCTGTAAAACAAAAATTGTACAAAGGAAAAGCAGGCGAAAACCTCCCCGCATTATGGTTTGCCAACGTAAAAGGGAAGCTGGTTGTAACGAACAGCATTTTCAGGAACTTACAGGAAGACTGTACCTATATTGAAGGTGGAAAGATTATCTTCTCCAATAACCAGTTTTATACTACAGGTTTAACCGGTGGCGAAGCCATTAACTTCAAGTCAGGATGTCTTGCCGATGTAGCCAATAATTTAGTATACAGCACAAATACCAATGCATTAAAACTATCTAATAGTGGTGACAGAGATCCTCAAGCCTACATTATAGCCTATAATAATACATTTGTCAACACCGGATGGCGCAGGCCAACTGCAAAAGGAGGATCGATATGGGTTGAAGCCACAGTGAGAGTCAGCATATTTAACAATATGTTCGTCAACACCCGATTTGGCATCAAGCGTGATACCAAAGCCAAGGAAGATGCCAGATCTATATTCAGCAACAATTACTATTATGGATATAATCAAACTACTGTAAACCAGTTTCAGCCAACTGCAGAAGTGATAGCCGGCACAAACGATATCATCGGCAAGACTGCAGGCGAGAATGAGCCTAAGTTCGTAAACTACCCGACCAATACAGACGTCAACAACGCCATATTCAACACAACCTGGGATTTCCATTTGCAATCCGGTTCTCCTGCAATTGGAAAGGGTAAAACGGACATTAAACCACTACATACTGCGGGACTGGTCCTTAACGGAATTACTTATAAATCACCAGATCCATCAAGCTATATCGGCGCTTTCGGCACTGGCAACTAAACAAAAATCAATTATCAGGTTGCTTCAACAACAGGTTGATCAGCAACCCACAAAATCAATATCAATGAATAAAACCATCTCAACGTTTTACCTTGCGTCGTCTATATTATTCTTAGTCGCGGCTTGCAGCCAAAAACAAACTACAAATACAGCCCCGGTTAAACCGCTTTATGTTTCCGAACCTGTACAATTTGACTCTGATGATCCTGCCATCTGGGTAAATCCTGCCGATAGCTCTAAATCATTAATCATCGGAACCGACAAAGATGAAAACGGTGGACTATACGTTTTTGACTTACAGGGAAAAATCATCAAAGAAAAAACAGTTAAAGGACTAAAACGTCCAAACAATGTAGACATTGCTTATGGTCTTAAACTTGGTGGCCAAAAGGTTGATATTGCTGTAGCTACCGAACGGATGACGCACAAGCTTAGGGTATTCTCCATACCAGACATGCAGCCCATTGACAATGGAGGTTTGCCGGTTTTTGAAGGAGAGCGCGGAGAAATGTACAGGGACCTGATGGGCGTAGCCTTATATACAGCCCCACAAGGCCAGATCTATGCCATTGCCGGTCGTAAGACAGGGCCTACAGACGGTAGTTATTTATGGCAATACTTACTGGAAGATGATGGTACTGGAAAACTTAAAGCTACTTTGGTAAGAAAGTTTGGCAAGTACAGTGGTAAAAAAGAAATCGAGGCCATAGCGGTAGATAATGAACTGGGTTATATTTATTATTCTGACGAACAGTTTGGTGTAAGGAAGTATTATGCCGATCCGGCAAAGGGAAATCAGGAACTGGCTTTGTTTGAAACCCCAGGGTTTAAAGAAGATAATGAAGGAATCAGCATCTACAAAACATCTGATAGCACAGGCTATATACTGGTCTCAGATCAGTCAGCCAATCAGTTCCAGGTATTTAGTCGCGAAGGCACTAACCAAAACCCACACCAACACAAGCTAATCACCAGTATCCCTGTTTCTACAAACAACAGTGATGGTTCTGACATCCATTCAAAAGCCCTTAACGGTGATTTCAAACATGGTATTTTTGTGGCTATGAGTGACGATAAAACCTTTCAGCTTTATCGTTGGGAAGATATCGCCGGAGCCTTGTTAAAGGTAAATAAATAACAGTAAGGATTAAAGAGCAAGGATAAGGGAGTAAAGACATTAGGCGTCTGGTCTTTACTCCCTTATCCTTGCTCTTTAATGTCTGCTCATAGAGCGTTTTTCTCTTCGTTTAATCCGTTCCTGCCGGTCTGCCTTTAACCTTTCAAACTTAGCAATCTTTGCTTTTATCTCCCTTTCTTTCTGAGGAGTTAATCCTACGCTGTATTTTACCCCATCAAATAGCGTTTTCCATATAAAATTAAAAAACGAGGCAGTTTCTACGCGTTTACGCGCGACAGGTGCAGTAATAAATACACCCTGGGCATTTGGATTATCGGAATTAATAATCAATGCATTAGCTAAAAAGGAAATCAAGCCTTGCTTTACCAGACGATCTTCACCTTTCATTTTTTTCATCAGCGCCACCGAAAGATCCCTATATGCAAAACTCACTTTACCAGTAGCCAGACGATCATTAGCCTGAATATCAAATGCCAGCTTATCAAAATGTCCACTGTTCACTTTTACCATCCCCAAAGGCTTCGTAATGCGATTCAATGCTCTTCCTTCCATATCAACCAATGCACCGGAATAAGAAAAAGCACCATCCTTAGCCCTAAGATCAAATTTAAAGTCCACATCCAGCTTACCGGAGCCCATTACATAAGAGGTTAGATCAGCCTCCATAAAATGATTCTTGGCCTTAGCCTTCTCCACATTGGTCACATTAGAAATTGTTCCAAAAGTGCGTTCAAATGTAATGATCCCCTTATGCTTCCCTTCCTTATCAAATTCGGCATAACTAATGTCAATATTTTTTAAATTGAGCTTTTCTATACTCAGTTTATTTTTTGCATTTTGAAGCTGTTGATGAGGATATTGCCCGGTTTTGTTTTCGATCTTTTTAGGAAGGGTATTGTTGTTTACAACGGCTAAGGATCCGTTAGCAATATTCATTTCTTTGGCAAACAGCTCCTTTTTTAAGATATACAATCGCAAATTGATACCTGTAAGGTCAATATCACTCATTTGTATGCTATATCTGTCTTTAGCATAGCCCAAAATATTACCAAACTCACGCTCGCTATACCGTGGCTCCACGTTAAAGCTTTTGATATTTAATTTTCCAGACGACGCTGCGAAATCAAGTTGATTAAGCCTGATGTTATATAAGCTATCTGAAGTTGCGTAATTATAATTATTGAGGTTAATCACCACATCCTTTAACAGATAAATCCTGCTGCTATCAGTGTCCGATTGCGAATCAATGAGCCAATCTTTAAGTGTTATATTTAAATTAGCAATAGAGTCAATATCCGGCTTTCCAGGATTATTGTTGTTGATATATTTAAAGCTGACATTTTTAAAATCTATCGTGTGAATACGTAGTTCTTTAAGGAATTTTGAAATGTAATCATAGGGAGATTTTTTAGGATTAGGTTGCTGCACATCGTTAAAATCAAACTGTCTGTTAGTCATTACAACACAAGGGTTATCAAATAACAGGAGCTCAACATTTAACCGTTTATGGCGCCATAAACGCCAGGGATGAAAATGCCGGATAGCCAATTTTTTAAGCTTAATATGATACAGGTTATTAGGCGCATGTTTAGTGACAATCATTCGGTTATAGACCATCGTATCCGGGACAATGCTAACATCACTTAAAGAAGAGATACCGGTAAGTACATTGACGCTAACTGAAGAGAATTCTATATGATACAGACTATCTGTGGTTTTTAAAACAAACTCCTGTAGTTCTTTTCTAACAATGGGTTTAAGCTTAGTGCCCAGGTACAAGGTTAATCCGGTCAATAGTAGTGCTACAAACAACAAGCCTGCTCCAAACCATTTTAAAATCATGTATTTTTTCCCAGCTTCCACCGCCATAGGCTATAATGTAGTTTAGCCTAATATACACATAATGGAATAAGGAGCAAGGATTATCCTTGTTCCTTTTCCTGTTCTTTCTTCCTGTCCTCGCGTTTCTGTTGCCGTTCTTCTTTCTTACTCTTTACTTTTTCCATGGCCTCTTCCGGAGTTTTCACTGGCACAGCACCAAGTCCCACAGTTTCGCGCATACCAATAAACACGCTCTTCCACATCAGGCTAAAGAATGATGCCGCCGGTGTCCTTTCAAAAGTCACATTTGCAGATCTGGCAGGTTTCCCTTTCGTTGGATTGGCATCCTCAATTAACAGCTTATTTGCTAGGAAAGACAAAAACCCTTTCTTTTTGGGTGCCATGCCCTCTTCCCCTTCCTTCAGTAATTTGATTTTAAGATCAGTATAGTAAAAATGAACAGAGCCCTGCGAACCTTTGGCGTTAGCGTTGATATTGAACGTTGCTTTCTGCATTTGACCACTTTCAATTTCCACAAGTCCCATATTTTTGGCCATAGGATTTAAAACCTGCATGTTCATTGGTGCTACATTTCCATTATAACTGAAAGCGGCGTTTTTATCCGTAAGGTTAAAATCTATTTGCACATTGATACGACTGGTTTTCATCACCAACGCCGAAAGGTTAGCTACAGCATGGTTATTTTTTGCAAGTTGTGTGGAATCATTAGTTACATTAAGGATGTTTCCACTTAAGTTTTGAAAATAAACTGTACCTCTTTTCTGGCTAATCGGATTATACTCCGTATAGGCCACATCAATATTATTTAATTTCACGGTATCAACTATAGCGGGTATCTCCAGCCGCTTTAAAGCAACATGCGGAAAATTCCTTACTTTATCGAAATTAGGTGGAGGTGGAAGTTCCCTGTTTACAAAGATATTTACTTTTGCCGGGCCTAATGTTAAGGCATTAGCATACAATTCCCCTTTTGCATCAAACAAGGCAAAATCTACACCAGACAAACTAATACGGTTAAATTTAAGGTCGTACCGGTCCTTTCCGTAAGTATGCTTACGAGAAAATTCCAGATCAGGATACATCGGAATCATTTGTAGCCCGGTAATGTCTATCGATTTACCCAGGGCCGAACCTTTTATCGTATCCACTTTCATGGTATACATTTTATCCTTACTAACGGACTTATAACCGGTCAATTCAAACCCTATATCCCTGGCATAATAATATCTTGTAGTATCGAATTGCGAAACTGAATCCATCAGAAAATCGTTCACATTGATACTCAAATGCTTTATTGCATGTAGTTTTCTTGAATTATCCCCGTTGATATAATCAAAATCAGCATCAATAATTTTAATGGTTTTAATATCAATAGACCCGATCCGATTAGAAATCAGTTGGTACAAAGTTTTGTCTTCCATCATTTCCTTCGGAAGTTTCTTAACCGTGTAATGGGTCATATTGATCGATGGATTATCTAAAATGATCGACTTGGCTTCTATTTCTCTTTTAAAATAAGCCCTCAGTAACGCAACCCTATTTAGTTCTAGTTTCTTTAATTTTACTCCGAAGATATTTGCGGGTGCAACTCTTAAGGTTTTTAGATTATTGTAAACCGCAGTGTCTGGAATTAAAGACACCTCATGCAGGGCGATACTTCCTGTTAAAAGATTAACGCTCATATCGCTAAAATCAAGTTTATATAATTGGAAAGAGCGATTATATACCCCATCTTTCAGTTTTTTGGAGATTATGGGCTTCCATCTTGCCATAAGCACCAAAACACCTGTAATACCAATAATTAAGAGCATTAAAAGAGCAATCACCCATTTTCTGAGCCTATACTTGCCTGATTCATTCTTGTAAACAAACATCTGCATATCAATATCCCTAACAATTTCAACGCCACATTTGAATATTGTCACAAGAACTTCATTTCGTTTTCTGCCAATCTGTCATTTGTAAATTAAATTCCGTATTTTTGGTGCCCATAATAATGTTAACCATTTATGATTGATTTACAGCTGACAGATAAAACACACGATGAAGAGCGCCAGGGAGAGGCTTTGGTTATTGATGCACCTTTAGTGCGTAATGGACGGAAACTGTATATTGAAAGCTATGGTTGCCAGATGAACTTCGCAGATAGCGAAATTGTTGCTTCTATTTTACTTGACCAGGGTTTTGAAACTACCGGCGATTACAAAGAAGCTGATGTGGTATTTATAAACACCTGCTCTATCCGTGAAAATGCGGAACAGCGAGTAAGAAACAGATTATCACAATTTGGTGTAGAAAAACGCAGAAACCCTAAATTAATTGTAGGGGTTCTTGGCTGCATGGCTGAACGTCTGAAATCAAAATTCCTTGAAGAAGAGAAATTGGTTGATGTAGTTGTAGGACCAGATGCTTACCGTGAACTTCCGCAATTGATAAGCGAAGTAGAAAGTGGACAAAAAGCTATCAATGTATTGTTGTCGCGCGAAGAAACTTACGCAGATATTAGTCCGGTCCGATTAAATGGAAACGGTATTACAGCTTTCATTTCTATCATGAGGGGCTGCGACAACATGTGCTCTTTCTGCGTAGTACCTTTTACAAGGGGCCGTGAAAGAAGCCGCGACCCGTTCTCTATACTTGCTGAAGCAAAAGATCTGTTTGACAGAGGCTACAGAGAAGTAACCTTGCTGGGCCAAAATGTTGATTCTTATCAATGGAGTCATTCAAAAGGCGACAGTCCAAAAAATAATGACCTGACCGATGACATGAATACCCTTACAGGTGACGCGTTACTGGATGCTTTAAGCAAAGAAAGCGAATTGCCTGCGCATCGTTTAAAAGCCGGGTTGGGAAATGCAGACGTAAACTTTTCAAAACTCTTATCGATGGTGGCTGAAATCAGCCCGGAATTAAGGATACGCTTTTCTACATCACATCCGAAAGACATCACAGATGAGGTATTGTATACGATAAAGAAATACGATAACATTTGCAATTACATCCACCTGCCTGTACAATCAGGCAATTCAAGGATTCTTGCGTTAATGAACCGTACCTATACACGTGAGTGGTATATGGAAAGGATTGATGCTGTTCGACGGATCATTCCCGGCTGTGCCATCTCTGCTGATATCATCGCTGGCTTCTGTACAGAAACTGAAGAAGAGCACCAGGACACTTTGAGTATTATGGATTATGCGAGATACAATTTTGCTTACACATTCTCTTATTCCGAACGTCCAGGTACACTGGCAGCCCGTAAATATAAAGATGACGTACCAGAAGATGTCAAAGCACGTCGCCTGGCTGAAATATTCAAAAAACAGCAGGAAGATTCTTTAGCTTGCTTAGAAGAATTTGTAGGAAAAACCGTTAAAGTATTAATTGAAGGTTATTCTAAAAAATCCGACAAAGAATACCGAGGCCGGAACGATGAAAATGCAATGGTAGTTTTCCCCGTTACAGATCATGTAAAACCAGGAGACTACGCGTATGTTTATATAGAAAATTGTACATCGGCCACTTTAATTGGAAAGGTAGTCAACGATGCAGAATTAAAATTCTAGACGAAGAGACATAAATGGATATACAAGATATTAAAAACCGCTTTGGAATTATAGGAGGCTCTCCGCTACTAAACCGTGCGATAGATATAGCCAGACAGGTTGCACCAACCGATATGTCCGTATTAATTACCGGTGAAAGTGGTAGTGGTAAAGAAGTTTTCTCACACATTATTCATCAAATGAGTACCCGCAAACATGGTGCATTTATTGCGGTAAACTGTGGTGCAATTCCGGAAGGCACAATTGATTCAGAATTATTCGGACATGAGAAAGGCTCGTTTACAGGTGCACATGAAGCCCGTAAAGGTTATTTTGAAGTAGCAAATGGGGGTACTATATTTTTAGATGAAGTAGCTGAACTACCTTTAGGTACACAGGCCCGCTTACTAAGGATACTGGAAAGTGGTGAATACCTGCGCGTAGGATCTTCAAAAGTTCAGAAAACAGATGTAAGGATTATTGCGGCAACCAATGTTGACGTATACAACAGGGTAAAATCGGGCAAATTCCGTGAAGACCTTTACTACAGATTAAACACTGTGCCTTTGCGCATCCCGGCACTTCATGAGCGCAAAGAAGATATTTACCTGTTGTTCAGAAAATTCTCTGCCGACTTTAGCGATAAATACAGAAGTCCGGGTATACAATTAGAACCTGATGCGATACAGATCCTGAGCAATTACAGCTGGCCTGGAAATGTGAGGCAGTTAAAAAATATTGCTGAGCAGATATGTGTGCTGGAAAAAGAAAGAAATGTTAGTGCCACGGCATTACTGAATTATATTCCGAACGAAAGTGCCAGCAATTTGCCTATGGCGATTAATGGTTCCAATAAAGAAGATTTTACGGAACGTGATATCCTCTATAAAGTTCTTTTTGATATGAAAAAGGACATGATGGAGTTAAAAAAACTGGTTGCTGAAATTATTCAGAGTGGGGGCAACACCGCTCATATTATGGCAGATAATCCGCATTATATCAACCAACTTTATCAGGATGTAGATCTGCCAATGGGAAACGACGCTACACTGACCATTAAAAATCCGTCTCAAAATTCACCTGTTGATTACAATTACACGCAGGATGCGGAGGAAATTGAAGAATCACTTTCACTGGTGGATAAAGAGTCTGACCTGATTAAAAAAGCTTTAAAAAAGCACAAAGGCAAACGTAAATTTGCGGCTCAGGAATTGGGCATTTCGGAAAGGACCCTTTACAGAAAGATTAAAGAACTGAACTTAAATTAAAAATGAAAAAGCTATCTATACTGTGTGTTTTGTTTTTTACGCTGAGCGGGTGTAAAATCGCCTTAAATGGTGCTTCTATCCCTCCTGAGATGAAGACCGTGAATGTACAGGTCTTTGAAAACAATGCACCCCTGGTAGTACCTTACTTAAGTTCCCAATTTACAGAAGAGCTAAAGACAAGGATCAGAAACCAGACGAGCCTTGCGATTACGCAAAATGACCCTCAAGGTGTTTTTTCTGGAAATATTACCGGTTACAGCATTACCCCTGAAGCCATAGAGGACAACAGGAATCCTATTGCCGGAGCCAACAGACTGACCATTTCTATCAGAGTAAAATATACGAACACCCTGAACCCAAAGCAGGATTTTGAAGAATCCTTTTCACGTTATAAAGTGTTTAAGCTAACTGGTAGTGTACAAGCGATGGAGCAAGGGTTGATTAAAGATGTTACTGCACAGCTTACAGAAGATATTTTTAACAGAGCTTTTGCACAATGGTAGGCTAAAGTAGAGATCAATTATTAACTTAGCACCGTGGAGCAGGAACTAGACATAAAACAACAACTGGCGGGATGGCTTTCAAAGCCTGAAAGTGTAACCAAGGAAAATGCTCCTGTGTTAAAAGATTTAGCTTTGCTTTATCCTTATTTTCAGCCATTACACCTTTTAATTGCCAAAGCAACGCTAGAGTCGCCCGAGCAAAATAACAACCTGGCAACTGCTGCATTACATACCAATGGGCAACTGCTTCATCATTTTCTGCATCAGGAAGATGACCAGGTTAAAACAGAATTTAACGTTATTCACCTTTCAGCTGTACAAACCAACCATCAGCCAGATCCTATTGAAGTAGCAACAATAGATGAAGTTCCGGCTGAGCCATTGTCAGAAAAACTGGCCGACAATGATGAACAGGAGGTTTTCGAAGAAATTGCGGAAGTTGATATCAATAGTTACAGGTCTGAGGAGCGCATTAACGATCCTGAAACTTTATCTCCAGATGAAGAGGTTGATGAAATGGTTAGAGAGAGCATCGTATCTGCCGATTTCTTTGCCTTCCAGGATAGCTTTATTGCAGAGACGGTGATTCCAGATCAGGAACAGCCTGATTTTATCCCCTCTCCCGCCCCGGAACCGCCAAAAAAACAGGAAGAGCCCATTGTTATCAGTAAATATGATGACGACCAGCTTCCTTATACTTTTTTATGGTGGCTGGCTAAGACAAGGAAAGAACATCAACAAATATTCCAGCCTTATGCTGCGCCAAAAAGAACTGCTCAGCAAGAAGCCCCTAAAACTAATGTTACACAGCGGCCTGGCGAGTTACAGCATCAGTATGTAGAGCATATATTCCACTTACAGAGTCCTTTTAATGGTGATGAGGAAGAAGGGTATACTACAGAAAGCTTCAGAAACCCGACTAAGGGCGACGAGATCATAGAGAACTTCATTAAGAAAGATCCACAGATCAGTCCGCCAAAGCCTGAGCAGATAGACAACGAGAATAAGGCGAAGAAGAGTGCGGAAGATCACAATGATCTTGTCTCTGAAACCTTAGCTAAAATTTACATCGAGCAAATGCTTTACGACAAGGCTATAGAGACTTATGAAAAATTAAGTTTGAAGTTTCCAGAAAAAAGCCGTTACTTTGCCGACCTTATCCAATCTATAGAAAAGAAAATTTAATAATATAACATACTATGCTTTTTTTAATTATTTTATTGATCATTGTTTGCGTTGCTTTAGGCCTGTTTGTTTTGATACAAAACCCTAAAGGTGGTGGTTTAGCTACTGGTGGTTCTGGCAGCAATATGTTCGGCGTTCAACGCACAGGCGATGTTCTTGAAAAAGGCACCTGGGTATTGTTAACACTGGTAGTAGTGCTTACTTTATCTATCACAACCATTGCTAAATCTGGTGGTTCTTCTGCTGGTGAGGCTTCAAAAATTCAGGAGCATTTAGACAAAACTCCTACTCCGTCTCCAATTGGTGGTAACACAGCTCCGGCTGCTCCAGCTCCAGCAGCAACGGACACAACAAAGAAATAAGGACGCAAGTTCAATTTATAAAGCCTGGTATGAAATCATATCAGGCTTTTTTGTTTCTGCCACTCTGACACGAAAACACTTCTTAAAAACGTATAGCTGACAAGCCTGTGCAAATTTGTCAAGCATACAAGCATTGGCATAAAAACTGATATAAAAAGTACGCGTAGATAAATACGATTTTAAATTTTAACTAAAAAAATAAATTAATATCAAGTTATGGCTTTAAACCTTAAACCCATTTCAGGTTCTGCAAACAGAGTTATTGTTGAGCCTGCTGCGGCAGAAGAAAAGACGGCATCTGGAATCTATATTCCTGACACTGCAAAAGAAAAACCATCCAAAGGAACTGTTGTATCCGTTTCAGACGAAGATTCAGAAGGTAAAAAACCAACAGTTAAAGTAGGCGATGTTGTTCTTTATGGTAAATATGGTGGCACAGAGCTTCCTATTGATGGTAAAGACTATTTGATCATGCGCGAAAGCGATATCTACGCTGTACTTTCTTAGTACACAGATATTAAATGATTGACGTGATCCTATCGGGTCATTCAGCTAAAAAAACAAAATAAATTAATCAGTAAACCACAGTATCGGTAAGATATGCCTTCAGTTTCTGACGTATATCAACAGATACTTACTATTAAAAAACAATGGCAAAACAAGTAAAATATAATGTAGAAGCCCGTGACGCCCTGAAAAGAGGTGTTGATACTTTGGCTAATGCAGTAAAAGTAACTTTAGGTCCAAAAGGACGTAACGTAATTATCGACAAGAAATTTGGTTCACCAGCAATTACTAAAGATGGTGTAACTGTAGCTAAAGAAATTGAGTTGAAAGACCCAATTGAGAACATGGGTGCTCAAATGGTTAAAGAAGTAGCTTCTAAAACTGCAGATATCGCAGGAGACGGAACTACAACTGCAACTGTATTGGCTCAGGCAATTGTTACTGCTGGTATTAAAAACGTTGCTGCTGGTGCAAATCCAATGGATTTGAAACGCGGTATCGACAAAGCTGTTACTGCAATCGTTGAAAACTTAAGAGCTCAATCACAAACTGTAGGTGAAGACAATAACAAAATCAAACAGGTAGCTTCTATTTCAGCTAACAATGACGAGGTTATTGGTGCTTTAATTGCAGAAGCAATGGGTAAAGTTGGTAAAGATGGTGTAATTACTGTTGAAGAAGCAAAAGGTACTGAAACTGAAGTTAAAACAGTTGAAGGTATGCAATTTGACCGTGGTTACTTATCTCCATACTTTGTAACCAATGCTGATAAAATGGAAGCGGAATTAGAAAACCCTTACATTTTGATCTATGACAAAAAGATCAGCAACATGAAAGAATTATTACCTGTTTTGGAAAAACAAGTTCAAACTGGTAAGCCTTTATTGATCATTGCTGAAGATTTAGACGGTGAAGCATTAGCTACTTTAGTAGTTAACAAAATCCGTGGCTCACTGAAAGTTGTTGCTGTTAAAGCTCCAGGTTTTGGTGACCGTCGTAAAGCAATGTTAGAAGACATCGCTATCTTAACTGGTGGTACTGTAATTTCTGAAGAAAGAGGTTATAAATTAGAGAATGCTGACCTTACTTATTTAGGTACTGCTGAGAAAGTTGTTGTTGATAAAGACAATACTACTATCATCAATGGTGCTGGTCAGTCTGAAGACATCAAAGCACGCGTTAACCAGATCAAAGCTCAAATTGAGACTACTACATCTGATTACGATAAAGAAAAATTACAAGAGCGTTTAGCTAAATTAGCTGGCGGTGTTGCAGTTCTTTACGTTGGTGCTGCTTCTGAAGTAGAGATGAAAGAGAAAAAAGACCGTGTTGATGATGCTTTACATGCAACTCGTGCAGCTGTTGAAGAAGGTATCGTTGCAGGTGGTGGTGTTGCTTTCATCCGTGCTATCGAAGCATTAGAAGGTATGAAAGGATCTAACGATGACGAGACTACTGGTATCCAGATTATCCGTCGCGCTATCGAAGAGCCTCTACGTCAGATCTGCCAGAATGCTGGTATCGAAGGATCTATCGTGGTTCAAAAAGTTAAAGAAGGTAAAGCTGACTTCGGTTACAATGCCCGTACTGATGTTTATGAGAATTTAATTGCAGCTGGTGTTATCGATCCAACTAAAGTTGGTCGTGTAGCATTAGAGAACGCAGCTTCAATTGCAGCTATGTTGTTAACAACAGAAGTTGTATTGGCTGACGATCCTGAAGAAGCTCCTGCTGGTGGCGGTATGCCTCCAATGGGTGGCGGCGGCATGGGTGGCATGATGTAATCCATATCCCTTCATTGAATATAACGAAAAGCCACAGGAAAATTCCTGTGGTTTTTTTTATTTAATCTCATTTCAGTCCAAAAATGTTAATTGAAACAAAAAAATAATTACTTTTATACAGCATCCTGTATATATGGTAAAACGTTTACTCTTTTTTACACTTGCTCTCTTTTTTTTTCAGGTTTCTGAGGCTTTTTCTCAGATTACCATCGGTACAGTTGACGCTGGGCCTTATGGGAGCGGAAGTACAATTACAGTCCCAATAAACTTCCCTAACAATCAATCAGAATTTAACATAGGAAATGTATTCACATTATATATTTCTGATGCTGCAGGAAATTTTTCCGGCAATGGAACGCAAATTGGCACCTATACTGGTTTTTACACGCCATTTATAAATGGCAGTTTAGCTGGATTAGCTCCAGGTACTGGCTACAAATTAAGGATTGTCGCAAGTAATCCCAATCAAACTATAGACGTACCAGGTACACTCGACATCCGCAATGTAACAGCAAATCCAATAACTATTACTCCAAGTCTTCAAAGTAGAAATCTAGGAATAGACAATCTCGGATGGTGTCCTGCAGAAGCCGTCAATGGTCAAAGCATGATGGTAAAAAGTAATGCGACAAACCCAAGTACAGTTGTTATCAATTTAAAAAACCTTAAAACCGGTACGTCTATCAATTTTAATGAACTTATAGGAACGGGGGTCGATCTTACAGGCATAAATCTCGGCTCATATTTAGTAACGGTTACTTCAACAACTAATATTGGTGGGGTAAACATCAAATCTGTCAGATCATATTTCTTACATAACTCCCCTTTACTTGTCAATATTCAAGATAGCGGACAAAATATGGGATGTATTAATGGGCCTGGACAAACAGCAAGAGTTTCATTTGAATTAGGCTTAACTGGCGGAATTGACAACAACTACCCTGGAACAATCTACAGAGTTGATTGGGGAGATGGAACAACGAGTGAATCTACACTCTATGAAATAGTCAATAATTCATCAAGGATATCTCATGAATACAACAGAAGTTCTTGTGGTGAACCCGATATTCCCGGAAATCCACCCATATTAAATTCTTTCAAAGCGACGATAAACGCAATTAGTCAAATTTGTAATTTCAGCAGACCAGCAACGGCATACGCTCAGGTATTTACAAATCCAATTGCACGAATAACTCCGGGAATATCTATTGGTTGTATCAATACAGTCATAAGATTTACGAATGCTTCAATCGGTGGTACTAGAGCCAATTGCTCCCCAATAATGGACTATACATGGTATGTAGACGGCGTTAAAGTTAAAGAAACATCCAATACAGATCCATTAGATTACATTTTTACAACTAAAGGTCCGCACACTGTAAAACTAGTAGCATCTAATGGGGTAGGCGTTTGTTTACCAAGTGAAGCCACGGCTACTATCTGTATACAAGAACCTCCTCAACCAGCCTTTGATATTATTGGGGCGACGACAGGATGCGCACCATTTATAGTAAAAGTTCAGGATAAATCAATTATTGATCCCAGCTGCACACCGCCGACTAACCACACCTATAACTGGGTTGTAACAAACGCAAATGGAGTTCGGTTTACAAACTTTATAAATGGAGTTCCTAACCCTACATTTAACCTTACAGAACCAGGTGTGTATACAATTGCTCTTGAGATTAATTCTGGGTCATGTGGAATATTCAGAACTGTTTCACCTGATCCAATAATTATTATAAATGGCCCCGCTGTTGCGACTCTATCAAGTGACAAAAAGCTATGTAATCTAGGGGTTTACAAATTTGATGACACACCAAACACCCCCACTACAACGATCATTTCTGGAACCCAGGTAACTCTTTCGGATACATATACCTGGACAGTTACGGATATTAATGACGTTCCATTATCAGCTTCCGACTATATCTTTGTAGATAACACAGGACCGAATAGTAAATATCCTGCTATTAATTTTTTAAGAAATATTCTTTATAAAATCACCCTCACCCATAAAAACACCTGTACACCTTTGGGAGTAACAGACAGTCAAATACTCGAATTTTTTGCGGCCCCACAGATCAACGCCGGAAGTGACATAAGTATTTGCTATACACAAAATTCAGTGCAGTTAAATGCAACAAATACCGGGATAATACGTAATCAAAGATGGGTAGGTGGATTAGGTACATTTTCAGACCGGACCAATCCAAATGCTACTTATATTCCAACTGCTACAGAAAGGAATGATGGACTAGTTTTACTAAATTTTACAGCGGATACAGATCTGGAAGATCCTTGTTCTACCGTTTCAGATCAGATCAGAATTACCATAAAAGAAGAGATTCTAATTACAAGTAGTCCGCTAAAAAGTATCTGTACAAATGACAAGGTAAACTATGCGCCAACATCCAATATTGCGAATACATCTTACACCTGGACTGCGACAGGTTCAGCATCTGCAAGTGGTTATGCAGATTCATCAATACCAGGTGTATTTATTGCGGATCAACTATCAAACAGTGATCCCATTAATAATGCAACAGTTACCTATGTAATAACACCTAACAATGATGGATGCCCAGGAGTTAGTTTTACGCTAATCGTCACGGTTACACCTAAACCTATATTAACTGCTACACCTACGGCTTCAACCATTTGTAGCGGAAAATCTTCGGCAATTACGCTTTCAACCACAAATACTCCAGCTACAACAAGATATACATGGACAAGTTCAACAACAAATGGGGTTTCGGGAAATAGTCAAAATTCTATTCTGGCACCAGCTTCAGCCATAAATGATATATTAACCAATACAGGTACATCACAAGGCACTGTCACTTATGTCATTACACCATATTCTTCAACGGGTTGTCCCGGAGAACCTGTTAACGTCACTATAAATGTTGATCCAGAGGTTACCCAAGCAACTACCGGCACTGATCTGGGCATATGCAATGCGACAACCTACACTTTAAACGGAAATCCACCAAAATCAAATGAGACGGGAACCTGGGAACTTACGTCAGGACAAACTGGAGTATCATTTTCAGACAATCATCTTCCCGATGCAGTAGCTATTGGATTAGTTGCTGGACAAGCTTATACATTCAGATGGACCATTTCAGCGCCAGGAGCATGTGAGGCAACCACATCATCTGTCACCATAACAGTCTTTCCTCCTACTATAGCAGGAACAATAGACGGAGCAACTACAGTATGTGCGGTTAGTAACAGCGGAACCATAAACTTAACGGGCAACATAGGTAATGTAATTCGCTGGGAAAAATCGATAGACGGAGGAGCAGTATGGCAGCCTATAGCAAATACAACAACTGCATTAAATTACAATGGGCTTACAACAACAACCAGTTACCGCGCCGTTGTACAAAATCCGGGTTGTGAGGAGAAAACCACAAACATCACCGTAATCACCGTTACTCCTGCGGATACCCAAGCAAATGCGGGATTACCTCAAACTATATGCGGTGGAACTACTGTAAAGCTGGATGGTAATATAGTTAAGCCAAACAATCAGGAAACTGGCTTATGGACAGTGGCACCGGGGTACCCCACAGCTAATTTTGTCGATGCTACAGATCCTAAAACTGAGGTACAAAATTTAGTGGCCGGACAAACTTATAGGTTTACCTGGACTATAACCGGATCTTCAGCATGCGGACCTAGCAGTTCCAATGTTGATATTAAACTACTTCCTGTAATTGATAAAAATACCATCAGTAGCACTAGCACGTTGGTTTGCTCAGGTCAACAAATTCAGCTTACAGGAAGTACCCCAATTGGTGGTGATGGAACTTATCACTATCTATGGGAAACAAGCATAGATGCTGGGGCTACCTGGACAACCGAGGGAGGAGACACTCCTAATCTAGACTTCACAATAACCGTTCCCACCTTATTTAGAAGAACAGTAACAAGTGGATCATGTTCACATACCAGCCCTGCATTTAACGTTGATGCGTTACCTCCAATAGGAAATAACATTATATCAGCCAATCAAGCTGTCTGTACCAATGAAATTCCTATAGCATTAACAGGAACACCTCCACAAGGAGGAGGCGGTAGCTTTAATTATGAATGGGAGCTAAGCGTTGATGGAGGCACAACCTGGAGCAGCACCAATACATTTCAGTCCGATTTCCAACCTAGGGCATTAACCAGAACAACTCAATATAGACGTGTAGTAAGTACCACAACTTGTAATGGAGCTCAAAAAAGCACAAGTAATATAATCATCATCACTTTAAAACCTGATGCGATCGCAAAATTCACTTTTACTAAAGACAAGGGCTGTGCTCCATTCGAGATCACTGCATCAAACGTGATAGCAGAAGATCATCCTAATGAAAATGCAACCTATTCTTGGTATGCTTTAACTAATACCGAAACAACTACAATTGGAACTGGAGTTACTTTCCCCGGTTATACTATTACAAATAGCAATGAGCAGGTCATTATCAAGCTAGTTGTCACACCTAAGATTGGATGTAATCCTGCAGAGTTCACCTGGACATTTAGTACAAATCAGGCTGTCCCTGCCTCATTTACCCTTAGTGAGACTACGATTTGTGGCCCAAAACTAGTTGCATTCAATAACACGTCGCCACAAGGAGCCGGAGCAACATTCAAATGGAAAGTTGGTAATACCCAGATTTCAACAAATGCAAATCCTCCAGCTCATACCTTCCAGCCGGATCCTACAGGAAAGGACACAACCTACACCGTTACGCTTTATTCTGAAACAATCTGCGGCAGTGATTCCGCTAAAGCTAATGTATTAGTAAAAGCTAAACCAAGAGCTATATTTTCACCAGGTAAAACTGTCGGTTGCTCCCCCTTGCCAGTTGTATTTACCAATAATTCTCCAAATCAGTCTGGGGTAGAGTATTTCTATGACTATGGTGACGGTACGAACAGTGGCTGGGTAAGCAACAGAAACGATATCAATCATACTTATCTTGCTACTACAAAAATAGAAACCTATCACGTAAAAATGACCGCAAAAGGTGAATGTGGAACTGATGTAAGTAGAATATATGACATTGTAGTTTCACCAAAGACGGTAAGTGCAGAACTTGTAGTTTCAGGAACCCAAAAAATGGGTTGTGCTCCATTTAAAGTAGATTTCGATAACAATTCTACAGGTGCTACTCAATATATGATCGACTTTAAAGATGGTTTTGGTCTCAGATCACTTGCTGCATCTCCAAAAACATTTCAATATGAGTTTAAGGAAGGTGGCGTTTATGATGTAATGTTAATTGCAAAAAATGACTGTTCAGCAGACACCACTTATGAAAAAATCATAGTGCATGCACAGCCAAAACCTATGTTTGAAGCCGATGTTACCTTAGGTTGCCCCAACCTACCTGTTACATTTAAAAATACAACTCAAGGCAACGATATTACCAGCTATCTATGGGATTTCGGAGATGGCAGTACCTTCCTCGGATTTGAACCCCCTATACATATTTTCTCCGGAGATAAAGAATACTACACCGTATCACTAACCGCAACGAATACATTAGGCTGCCCAAAGACGCAAACATTAATAATTCACGTAGTACCACCACCACAAGTAGCCTTCCATGTCAACCCCTCAACCTTAATCAGCATCCCTGATTATACATTTAACTTCAAGGATGAAAGCACTAACAATCCTACCATTTGGCATTGGGATTTTGGAGATGGTATAACCTCTGAATTAAAAAATCCAAGCCACACCTATCTTGACACAGGGACGTACAATGTAACCTTGAGAGTCGAAAACCAGCAAGGTTGTTTTACCACAACCTCTAAAAAGGTAACCATTAAAGGCGTGCCGGGATACCTATTTGTACCCAACTCATTTGTTCCGGGAAGTACACAACCAGAACTCAGGGAATTCAGAGCCAAAGGATCGGGCATTCAAACCTGGCGCTTCAGTGTATTCAATAAATGGGGACAAATATTATGGGAAACAACTAACCTGACGGAAGGCAGGCCAACAGAAGGATGGGATGGGACTTTTAAAGGCCAAGCTCTCCCACAAGGTGTTTACTACTGGAAAATCGATGTACAGATGGTCAATGGATCCGAATGGAAAGGTATGACTTACGACAAATCTGCACCTAAACGAACAGGTGCAATACATTTAATCAGATAAAGGATGAGCGGGAGATTAAAATATACAATAGCACTATTCATGTTTGCAACAAGCCTGCAGGCCATTGCACAGGATCATATTTATTCTCAGTTTTTTAATGCGCCCATTTACCTTAACCCCTCCTTAACCGGACAATTTGAAGGTGACATCAGAATGAACGTCATCTACAGAAACCAATGGTCGGGACTTAGCGGAGACCTATCATACATCACCGCGTCCGCTGATTTAAATATTTCGAAATTTGCAGGGGGCGTTGGACTAATGTTTAACCGCAGCAGCGAAGGAACCGCCTTCCTCGTAAAAAATAACGCAGCAGCAACTTATGCCTACAGCGTTGGTGGCGATGATTTTGTCGCCTCATTTGGTATACAGGCCGGCTTTACAAACAGGCAAATAGACTGGAGCAAACTGGTATTCTCTGATCAGATTGATATGCGTCTCGGATATATCCCCGGAAGTGTATCCTCGGCGCAACCACCAGATGTAGACAGCAAAATCTTTTTTGATGCTGCAGCAGGAACAAACATCGTATTCAGGAATTTAATGGCCGGAGTCGCTGTACACCATATCAACAAACCCGACGAATCATTTAGTGGTACAGTAGCAAAATTGCCTATGCGCATCACTGCAAATGCAAGTTTCAGAATACCTTTAAGCTACGGTTATTACTCCAATCAGGACGAAAGTCCTTTTCTTATCCCATCCGTAGTTTATTACAAACAAGCCAGCTCTACCTCTCTAAGTGCTGGAGCACAATTTAAATTTAAAGGGTTAAACGCAGGCTTATGGTACCGGACCGGCAATCAAAATGGTCCTGATGCTATTGTCGTTTCATTGATATTTGATTTGTTAAAAGGAAATAGAAATGGCGAAAAACTCAGGCTTGGGATCAGTCATGATGCAACCACTTCAAAAATCAACTATACGAATACCAGCGGCACAACCGAAGGTAGCATCGGTTATGAGAAATACTTTCCCAACAGCTCCGGATACAACAAGTTCAATGGCTTAAGGTGTTACGATTTCTATTAATGATGTTATAACAATACGAAGAAAATCTTCCTTATATTAGATCATTTAAACAGATATGGAACACATTCTCGACAACAATCACTTCCTTACACAGAGTGAGGTGAACAAGTTTTTAATGGCAACTTTACTTTGCGGCTTAATTGGTGCCGAAAGGGAGTTCAGGAGTAAACAGGCGGGATTAAAAACCATGATTATGATTGGTCTTGGTTCTACCCTTTTCACCATCCTTTCTGTTAAAATAGGCGTCAGCAGTCACGACCGCATTGCTTCCAACATTGTTACCGGAATTGGATTCCTCGGAGCAGGTGTAATTTTCAAAGAAGACAACCAGGTTAAAGGCCTCACCACAGCCTGTGTAATCTGGATTGTAGCAGCCATAGGTATGGCCATTGGCTCAGGTTACTTTGAACAAGCCATAGGTGTAACTGTTGTTGTATTACTGGCCCTCCTCGTCTTTCCTTTTCTGGAAGAAATGGCAGAACGCCGTTTTACCAAAAGAATATACCGCATCGTAAAACGCTATGAAGGGGAAAGCCTCGAAAAATATGAACAAGACATAAAAACCTCAAAATTGAAGCTATCCAGAGGTAAACAGGAACTGGCTAATGGTATCATTAGTGGAACATGGATTGCCATCGGGAGCCCTAAAAATCATAAAACATTTGTAGACAGGATGCTTCAGGATAAAAACATCATTGCCTTCGATTTTTAACCGTATCATTACTATAACGTATTAACAATCTCATCAAACTATAGTAGCTTTGTATTATTATGCAAAGGGAACAGATCTCGGTATTCGACATTTTTAAGATAGGTATTGGCCCATCAAGCTCACACACATTAGGGCCATGGAGAGCAGCGCAACAATTTACAGCATCGCTTAAACAGCAGGGATTACTGAACCAGGTTGAACAAATAAAGGTTTTGTTGTATGGTTCACTAGCCAAAACCGGTGTCGGTCACGGAACTGACGTTGCCATTCTTTTAGGTCTTACCGGTGCCGATCCTGTTACATTTGATGTGAATGCAATTGATAGTACCATTGCTACAATTAAACAAGATCAACTGCTAACCCTGGCAGGCGAACAATTGTTATCGTTCAATTACAGCGATGACATGGTTTTCCTTTTCTTCGAAAGCCTGCCATTTCACCCCAATGCAGTTACCTTTCAGGCCTTCCTAAACAATGGAAAAGCCTTTTCTGAAACCTACTATTCTATAGGTGGAGGCTTTGTGGTAAAAGAAGGAGAAACTGGAAACGAGAAAGAACAGGTAGATCTCCCCTTCCCTGTAGAAAAAGCGAGTGAACTGCTACACTGGTGCTTGTCGACCGGACTTAAAGTCTCAGAAATCGTAATGGAAAATGAGCTATCCTGGCGTACAGAAACAGAAACCAGGAAAGGGATCATGCAACATTTCACAGTCATGAAAGACTGCACCTACAGAGGTTGTCATACCTCCGGATATTTACCAGGCGGATTAAATGTGGGTAGAAGAGCTGCAGCCTTAAATAAAAGGTTAATCGGCAGCAATGTCTATACAGATTACAACAGCTGGATCATGGCCATCAGAAGTGGCGGGAATGGTTTTAACTATATATTAGATTGGGTAAGCTGCTTTGCACTTGCCGTAAATGAAGAGAACGCCTCGTTCGGACGAGTGGTCACCGCTCCTACCAATGGTGCCGCAGGTGTTATACCTGCAGTTTTACAATATTATATTACCTTCTGTGACGGCTATACAGATGAAAAGATTACCCAGTTCATCGCATGTGCATCAGAAATAGGAAGCATCTTTAAAAAAGGGGCCACGATATCGGCCGCAATGGGTGGATGTCAGGCAGAAATCGGTGTTTCCTCAGCAATGGCCGCAGCAGCTTTAACAGAGTGTTTAGGCGGCTCACAGCGACAAGTATTGATGGCTGCAGAAATTGCCATGGAACACCATTTGGGTTTAACCTGCGACCCGATAGGCGGCCTGGTTCAAATACCATGCATCGAAAGGAATACCATGGGAGCTATCAAGGCGATAACCGCAAGTCAGCTCGCCCTGCAAAGTAATCCTGATAAAGCAAAAGTAAGTCTGGATGCTGTAGTAAATACCATGTGGGAAACTGCACTCGACATGAACTCTAAATACAAAGAAACATCTGATGGCGGTTTAGCAACCAATATACCGATCAGCTTGCCAGAATGTTAATTCCAGCATAGTAGCCATAACAACTGAACCCACAACTGATAACTAATCTAAGATATGAAGAATTAGATTTTTTGTTGTGCTTTAAGTGCCAGGTACCTGTTCACCACATTTATAGTTAATTTATCGGGAGGGGTAAGTATGCTCAGAATACCATGCTTTGCCAGCTCCCTAACCATCAATTTCTTCTCGTAAGCAAACTTAGTGGCAATCGTTTGAATGTAAATATCTTCAACGTCCTGAACCGGTTTTTCAGTAATAGCCTTAAGCTCCGTATTCTCAAAAAATACGACCAGCAATAAATGGAACTTGGCCATACGCTTTAAAAATGGCAACTGCCTGTTCAAGGCCGACATACTTTCAAAATTGGTAAACAATACCACAAGGCTGCGCTGTCTTAATGTTCCGCGAACATTGGTATACAAGGCCTCCATATTCAGCTCCAGATAACGCGTCTTTTCCTTGTATAACACTTCCATTATCCTGCCCAGCTGTGTAGGCCTCCGGTCTGCAGGCACAATTGTCCCAATCTGCTCCGCTATAGTCATCAAACCAGCTTTATCCTGTTTTACCAGTGCCACGTTGGAAAGAACCAGACTGGCATTAATCGCATAATCCAATAAACTCAAACCTTCAAAAGGCATTTTCATTGACCTCGACTTATCAATGATGCAATACACATGCTGCGACTTTTCATCTGTAAAAGAGTTTACCATCAGCTCACTTTTGCGAGCGGTTGCCTTCCAGTTTACAGTACGGTAATCATCCCCCTGCACATAGCTTTTTACCTGGTCAAATTCCATACTATGCCCGATACGCCTGATTTTTTTAATACCAAACTCACTCAATCTGTTTGATATGGCCATCAGTTCATACTTACGCAGCTGTAAAAAAGAAGGATAAACCGGAACCGTAACCTCATCAGCAAAATTAAACCTTCGGGTAATCAGTCTTAATGGCGACTGCACGTATAAACGGATCTTCCCGAAAACATACTCACCTCTTTTAGTCGGCCTCAAGGTATAAGTTATGGTCTTACGCTCCCCTGCTTTCAAGTTGCTTTTAAACCAAAGATCCCGCTTTTGAAACTGAAAAGGAATTTCATCAATAATGCCTATATGAATGCCAAAAGCATAAAAATTCTCTACATAAATCTTCAGTTCATTTTCGTCTCCATTGCTTAAGCGTTCAGGCACATCTCTGCGCAAAAAAACATCTCGCTTTGCGCGATACAACAAAACACCATCAATCAATACCAGCAATACAAAAACCCAAAATACGACATAGGGTAAATCACCCAGCCAGGGTAAAAAGAAAGAAAAAAGAAATAAACTTACACATAGCCCCATCCCGGCAAAAAATCTTTTGCCCAGAAACAGGTCTTTGTAGTATTTGATAAAGAATGCTTTCAATATTTCTGTCTTTTATCTCGGAACTTCTATTTTCTGAATAATCTGTGCAACAATATCACCAGCTGTCAACCCCTCCATTTCCTTATCCGGTGTAAGCATAATTCTGTGCGACAACACCGGTGGAGCTACCTTTATAATATCTTCCGGTGTTACAAAATCACGCCCCTGCATCGCGGCAAAAGCTTTGGCTCCATTTATCATAGCCAGCGAAGCACGTGGTGATGCCCCCAGATAAAGTGATTTATTATTACGCGTTTCGTGAGTGATCTTCGCCACATACTCAACCAGCTTAGGCTCTACATGCAAACCTTTGATAATTCCCCTGCAAGCCTTAATCTGATCAATGGTCAAAATGGCCTTAACCGCTTTCAATTCATCGTCAAGTTTACGCTGATGCTGATTCATCAAAATAGCTGTCTCCTCCTCAAGCGTAGGGTATTTAACTTCTATCTTAAACAAAAACCTGTCTAACTGGGCTTCCGGCAGTCTGTAGGTTCCCTCCTGCTCAATTGGGTTTTGCGTAGCCAGCACCATAAAAGGCTCATCCATAAGATATGTGTGGCCATCGACAGTAATCTGACGTTCCTCCATTACTTCGAATAGAGCCGATTGCGTCTTTGCAGGTGCACGGTTAATCTCATCAACCAATACGATATGACCAAATATCGGCCCTTTACGGTATTCAAAAGTAGCAGAACGAGGGTCAAAGACAGATGTTCCGATCACATCCGAAGGCATCAGATCTGGTGTAAACTGAATGCGCGAAAAAGTAGCATGAATACTTTTTGCAACCAGTTTAGCACTTAAAGTCTTGGCAACACCAGGCACACCTTCCAGCAGCAGATGTCCATCGGCCAGTAAACCGGCAATTAAAAAATCAATGGTATCCTTCTGACCAACAATAATATTGCCCAACGTCTGCCTGATCTGCGCAACGGAAGTATTTAGCTGTGTAAGGTCGGTTCTTTGGTCAAACATTTCCTCTTCCATAATTTATTGGGCTTGTTTATAAAATTTCTCTATTATTTTATTCAGGTTAATCAACTCCCCATCGGTAACCATATCGGTGCCATTAAACCTGTTTATCGTGCCTATTAGCTCCCTGACAACATCCTCATTCACACCAGATTTATGGATAAGATCTACGACAAAATCTTCATCCAGCTTTGTTGTTTTCAATTGATAATCAGTCCGTACATGTGCTAAAAAATAAATGATCTTCTTTTGTACAATGTCGCGGTTATCGCGCTGCTGATAATAAACCTTGCCTACGACCTTAACAAAATCAACCGATGTATTCTTTAAGGGCTCAATAACGGGAATAATACGTTGCCGGCGCTTCATTTCAAAAAACACGAAAATCAGCAACCCAACCAGCGCAAGGTAATAAGCCCAGCGCAACTGATCATGCTTAAGTAATACCCGAAGAATTGATTCCTCGTCGGCATTCCCCTTCGTATTGTTCTCATCCCAGATGATTTTTTCAGCAGGAGGTAAAAATGAAAGTACTGTCGCAATATATTTAGCGCCAGCAGCATTCAACAGGTTATAGTTGCTCAATAATTGCGGACTTGGCAAAATGTACAAAGCACCTTTTCCATAATTATATTTTACATAATTAACTTCCCCATCATCATTTCTTCCTAAAGCCCTGGCACGTAAAGTATCCACCTTACTAAAATACTGGTCACCTAAGCCCTTATTAAAAAGATATCCTTTTTTGTCCCTTACGGCCGGATTTACAAAATTAATGCGGGTACCTTTCTCTTTCTTAAACACAGAGTTCATCGTCAGGTTCAAGGTATCACTCAAAAGCGCACTCAATTGATAGGCAGCAATAAAAACATTATTCCCCGCTTCCATATACTTAACCAGCTCCTTATAATCATACTCGTCCATCCTAACCTCACCTGCAATCAACAGATAATTGCTACGCTTAAACCCTTTATCCTTTAGCGTATTGTAAACAGGCAATCTTGATGGCGTAATCAAAGCCTTAGGGAACAAACTTGCCAATTCCTGGTATAAAATATAAGTGCCGAAAGGAATCTTATCTTCCTTTAAATAAGTTGCGTTCCAGTTGGTCGGTTTTGGCTTATAATACTGCGCTATTAAATACAACAGCATAACCACAGCACTTCCGATCAGATATAATCTTAACCCTCTCATAGCGTCTTCACATTAAACCGTTCGAAATTCCCTTTTATACCTTTAAACCCGTCCTTATCTATCGCGAAATCCCCATACCAGATGTATTCAAATTGTAAGGTGAGCACCTTAAACTGCTCTTTTCCATCCTGGTCAGCAAGCTCATCTACATACGCCTGGTTAGTTTTTTCAGGTTGCCAGTGGATCAGCTCTCTATCGCTCAGCAACTTCAACGAGCGCAAATAAAGCAAACGAACCGCAAGACGGTAATTACCGTTACCGACAGCCTTGTCAATTTCTTCATTAAAGTTAATTTCATGAATATTCTCCAGGGATTCATCGTAAGGAACGTCAACAGCCTTAGATTTACCTGCGAAGATTTTCAGATCTAGGCCGAGTATCTTAATTACAGCAAAAATAACCAACGCCACTACAATTGCGATGACCAGGTATTTTATAAAATTACCTGAATACCTGTTTTCGAAGGCTGTATTAATCAAATCCCATATCCATCTCCAGAACCGGTCCCACCAACTTGTATCTATCAGCTGTTGCTCCTCATACTGAAACTCTTTTTGCGTACTATAGCCCTCTATTTTTTGCAGATCAAAATTCCTCGGCACAACTGCTGAGCTATCATTTTTAAGGAGCGCTTTTTGCATGCTAATACTCTTCTAAGCCGGTCTTTTCGTTTTTTTCTTCACCAAACTGATTAATCCGGTCCATCAGACCTGCACTTTCCTGCACTTCAACCAGGTTAAAATAACACAATGTAATTCCCACCACCGGAATTATCATAAATACGTATGTAAAGTTGGCAAGGATAGCACCAATAACAATCCCCAGAATATTCCATTCTTTAGCCTCTGGAAAAAAAGTGCCCATCATGGTAAAGAGCAATCCGGGAATAACTGGAATCATCATGCAGGAATAGGTAATGACATAGATAACAAGTATAACTGCGGCTGTAGTCCACCATCGATCTTTTAGCAGTTTAAACGAACGGCTAAATGAATAATCAAAATTGGCATTCTCCAGAATCATAATTGGATAGAATAAACACATGGCAGGCCAAACATAAAATCCTGGGAAGATACAGCACACAAAGGCTATACAAATAAATATGCCAACTGCGATGCTACTAAAAAATGTCCTGAAATAATAATATTTAAAATATGCCCATACTTCTTCCACGCTTGGGGCTACTTTACCTTTTTGAATATATAAGGCAATAAAACTTAATACTGAAACCGTAATTGCCGCATAACTTCCCAATGAAATAAAGACCACCACAAAATAATTCCAATTTAGAATATCTGAAAAATTTCTGGATGAAAAGGGGCCACTTTGCAATTCAGGAGCATTTTGCATGGACATCTCATGCATTATAGAGGCGACTGTTCCTGCCAGGATAAAAAAACCACATAAATAAAAGAAAACGCTTAATAGTGGTTTAACATTCTGCCTTATAAAAAGGAAAGTATCATTTATGATTTCCCCAAAATCTCTAACCTTTTTAAATTCAATTTCTCTGGACATACTAATTATTTTGATTACGTTTATTTAATTGTGAAGGATAAATCACTACATACCAAACGATAAACAGCAGTGACCCACCTAAAATACTTATGCTTAACCACAGGGGCATATTGGTATAACGGGTAACAAAGCCTTCAAAAAAAGCGGCTACAATAAAAATCGGGACAATACCGAGTGCAATCTTAGTCCCATCCTTTGCACTATTCCTAAAAGCCTGCAAACGGGTGTAAGTTTTTGGGAAAAGTAAACCATGACCGAGAACAAGTCCTGCAGCCCCCGCAATAATAATGGAAGCGATTTCTAAAGTACCATGAATCCAGATCACCAATACAGAGGCAGCCCCCAGGCCTTTGCTAAAAAAGTAATACTGAAATGAGCCGAGCATAATGCCATTCCTTAATAACATAAATACAGGCCCAATACAGACGAATATGCCACTGGTAAACATCAACAAAGAAACATAAATGTTGTTAGCAGCGATTTGAATGAACATCATAACAGGCCCTTGCTGCTTATACACACCGAAAGGATCGCCTTTAGCTATGTTCTCATTGGTCATGTTCACATAACTATCGCCCATGATCAACCTTACAAAAGCATCGTCATATTTTGCTGAAAGCACCCCTATGGCCGCCGACAATACAAAAAAGATAAATGAATACAGCAATTGTCTGCGATAAGTATAAAACAATACCGGCAATTCGTATTTCCAGAAGGCAATGAATCGATTGGCATCCTCTTTTTTATTCTTATAAATAGACTGGTGAAGTATGGATGCCAGTCCGTTTAGATAGGCAGTAGTTTTCGACTTAGGGTAAAATGTCTTGGCATAAGCCAGATCATTGGTAATATCAATAAAACGTTCTGCAATCTCATCAGGATTGTTCGTCTGCAACTTTTCATAGGACTTCCATTTCCCTGAATTTTGTTTAACAAACAATGCCTCTCTCATAGATATGGATAAGAATGTAATTTTCTGTTAAAATAACCACAAAAAAACATTTTACAACAATTAATTCAACATCAATATTATATTTGAATATCTATGGAAACAATAAAGGTAAATACCAGTCAACATGTAGACATTGATTATCCTGTTGCGGGCTTGGGCGAGCGTATTTCAGCCCGACTTATCGACCTTGGTATATTCCTGGCTTTGTATGTGATTTTTATCCTTTTTGTTGCTGCAGCGGGACTTTCAGGCTTAGTGGATGGCTCCACATACCTGATTCCGATAATAATTGGAATTTATGCTGCAGGTTATATTTTCTACAACCTGGTTTGCGAGATATTCATGAATGGACAATGCGTTGGTAAACGCCTAATGAAAATAAAAGTAATCAGTCTTGACGGCAGTCAGCCAACCATAGGTCAATATTTTATACGCTGGCTTTTCCGTCTGGTTGATTTTGCCTTAACCGCCCAGGTTGGAGGATTAATCTGCGTTGCCATATCTGAAAAGAAGCAAAGAATTGGTGACATTGTTGCTGGTACTACGGTAATAAAAACAGTTCCAAACACCGAATTTGGCCATATAGCTTTTCACCCTGTTGAAGAAGAATACGTTCCTGTATTTAACAATGTCACTATACTTAACGACAGAGATATAGAACTGATACATGAAGTTATTTCTACCTATTATAAAACGCACAATACGGAACTGATCTATACTATGTCAGAAAAGGTTTCCAAGCTATTAGTTATAACCGTACCTGAGGGCATGAATGAAATGGAGTTTTTAAAAACGGTGATTAAAGATTACAACTACCAAACGGCAATTGCGCAGTAATTACTTCAGAACCTTCATTACTGCTGGCTTTAAACTCGCTACCCATTCAGCATGCATTTTGGCAGAGTAATGTAATCCATCTGAAGCCACGAGATCAAGGCCTGATGCTACTTTACGTGATCCAGGGGTTATATCCGTATAACTTAACCCCAATGCAAGCGTTTCTTCTTTATTAATTAAATTGAAAGCATTGATCTCATTGGAGATATTTTGTTGATCCCTTCCACTTCCGGCACCATAAGGTGTAACACCCCAATCAGGAATGGACAAAACAAAAACATGATTCTTATTTCCATCAGCGAAATCAAGAGCTGTCTGTAACAATTCTTTAAATTCCTTCCGGTAAGTAATAAGGGACTCTCCCCTGTATTGATTATTTACCCCAATCAATAAAGTTACCAGACCAAACTTCTGTGTCAATGCTTCTTTTTTTATAGCTGCCTGTAATTCACTGGTTGTCCAGCCTGTTGTTGCAATGATATTCGGCGCGGCCACATCTAAACCCTCAGTCCTTAAACTGGCAGTTAGCAAACTAGGAAAATTATTTTCCACCGGCAAAGATTCTCCTATCGTATAAGAGTCGCCTAAAGCAAGATAAGTGATTTTATGGCCGGGATTAATTGCTGGAGGAGTCTTAGGGTCGTTCATAACAGTTAAACTATTTTTTTCGCAGCCCAATATTACAACTATTGAAAGAATTATAGTAGAGATTCTCATAATTGCACCTACGCAATAAAAACACAAACAGTTTTTTTACCATCGTCATAGGGCGCAGGCCAGTAACCCACACGAGCTATCCATTACAATGAGAGATACCGGCATGGGTCGGTACGACGTGGAAGTGGTTTTAGTGAATATCCCCGTAGAACATCTTATACAGATAACTCGTTAAAATAATGGTTCCCGTAATTAAATACAATACTTTTATCAGCAATGAAAGATCTTTTCTGGTAAAATAATTTGCTGGCAAAACAATTATGAAAGTGAGTAACAATGGCACTGTTGCTGGATATAAATGAAAACTTTCCTGCCATTGACCTTTCAGCAAGGCTACAAAGGAACGCTGGAAACCACACCCAGGACAATCCAATCCGGTTAGAACCTTAAATGGACAGGGTAGAAAAAAATTATCCGCCTGACCTAATAAATAAGACCAGACGGATAATATGTTTATGTTTAACACCAGAAATTAAGCGTTAGGGGTTGTTGGAGGTTGATTAAACGGATCCTTCGCACCGAATGGATTGTTTCCACCAAAAGGATTATTCGGATTGTTAAATCCATTTTGAGCTTCAGCAGCTGATGGGCCTAAATATTTTGCATCTCCAAAACCAAGCAGTGGAACAAATATCATGGGTAGCAAAAGCATACCGACAGTATAGCCTTCCGTTTTTCCAAAACTTTTGCTCAGCAGGTTATAAAGCCAAACACTAAATACAATATTCACACATGGAATTATTAACCATAGTATCCAAATCATTGGTTTCCCTACAATTTCGATCAAGACAATCATGTTATAAATAGGGACTATCGCTGCCCATCCTGGCTTGCCTGCTTTTACAAAAATTTTCCATAATCCGGCATAGATCAGCACGACGATTGCGAGGCAGAAAATGATCATTCCAGCGCCAATGCCCGCTCCGGCTGCTGAGTACTCTGAGTTGTAATCCATAGTTTGTTGTTTTAAGTAGTTATCTAGTAAAGATAAGATTTGTTCTAAATAATCAAAACTATGTTAATATTTTTAATGGTTTAGCTCAGCTCCATTTCAAAAAGACGGGCAATATGATTTTTCAGTCTACCCTTCACCTCTTCCATATCCAGTGCATAACCCAGTTCACGCTGCATAGAGGTAACATCCTTATCATCAATACCACAAGGAACAATGTTTTTAAAATAGTCGAGCGCTACATTTACATTAAAAGCAAAACCATGCATGGTTACCCAGCGGCTACACCTCACGCCCATCGCGCAGATTTTACGGGCTTTTTCATTATCAGCATCCAGCCATACCCCGGTAAACCCTTCGTATCTGCCTGCTTCGATACCATAATCCGCCAGTGTTAAAATAACCGCTTCTTCCAATGTTCTTAAATACAAATGGATATCTGTGAAGAAATTATCCAGATCCAATATCGGATAACCTACAATTTGTCCCGGACCATGGTAAGTAATATCACCGCCCCTGTTTATCTTATAATAAGTAGCTTCTTTCTCCACTAACCCCTGCTCATCTAACAGCAGATTCTCTGGCTTACCACTTTTACCGAGCGTATAAACATGTGGATGTTCACAAAAAATAAGATAATTCGGGGTCTCCAGTGCTGTATTATTAGTTCTGTTCTGGATCTTTAAAGCAACCGTTTGATCAAAAATAACCTCTTGTTTGCTCCATGCCTCCTGGTAATCAGTAAGCCCCCAATCTATAAATTCAACTTTCTTGTTCATGTTGCAAAAATTAGGCTACTACATAACCCAGCATGTAACCATCCTGAGTTTTAAAATACTGAACGGTCAGTTCGCGGGTCCCCTCAGGCAAATTCACCAGGGCATTCAACTGTCCTTCATTTCTTAATTTAAAAGGCTTAATATGAATATCCTGTTTAAATTCCAACCCTCTCCTGCCGTTCCACTTATAGATAGCCTCCTTTGCACACCAGCAAACATACAAGCCATCGATATTGTCACCTACCTGCTTTTGCGCCAGTTCAATATCCGTCAGGAACTTATGTTTTATACTTTTAATCTTGTGTTTAATCAATTCAATATCAACGCCAACCTTTTTGGTCTTACCAATAATAACCGAAGCGTAATCATACGAATGGCTTAAAGAAATATGATAATCCAGATCAGGAAGATAAGGCTTTCCATGCTCATCCATCCTGCAATCAATATATTCCGAGGTATTCAGCATGGTTCTTAACAATACTCGCGTACTCAACCAATGCAGCAGGCGTTTGCCATTATTTAAAGACGAAATTACATCAAGTTCGTGCTGTTTCAACTGCAAGCCAGAAAGCAGTTCAGCTTCGGTTTCTTCGATTTTCCATACGGCTAATATGGTCTCGTCGTCAATATTTTTATTAAAAACTACAGGCATCTCTATTTTAGAAAACAATGCAAAAGTATCTTAAATTAATCATAATTTCGTCCAAATACTAGAAACCTGTAAAATCTTCCTGTTTTTAAATAAGCAATAAGCAATTTTTGCAGGCCCCATTGTCTTTAAATAACCATACTGATTAGCGAAAATGATCCTGTCTGATAAACGAATTCTGGAAGAAATAGAAAAGGGCACAATAATAATTGAGCCTTTTAAACCCGAAAGCCTTGGCACGAACTCTTACGATGTACACCTGGGTAAATATTTAGCCACTTATAAAGACAGGGTACTTGATGCGAAAGCACACAATAAAATCGAACATTTCGAAATCCCAAAAGAAGGCTATGTATTACAACCCGGCACTTTATACCTGGGGGTAACATTGGAATATACCGAAACTCATGCTCACGTTCCATTCCTGGAAGGAAAATCGAGCACAGGCCGTCTTGGCATCGACATTCATGCAACTGCCGGAAAAGGTGATGTTGGTTTCTGCAATACCTGGACGCTAGAAATATCCTGTGCACAACCAGTTCGCGTTTACGCAGGTATGCCAATCGGACAACTGATCTACTTTGTAGTAGAAGGTAATATAGAAACCATGTACAATTCAAAAAGCAACGCCAAATACAACAATAAAACAACCAAACCGGTTGAAAGTATGATGTGGAAGAATAAGTTCTAAAAGGAACAGTGTAAGTTTTTAATTCATAATTAGCCTCAATATTTGTATATTGAGGCTTTGTTATTTATGCTCACACTATGAAAATTAAATTTGCTATTCCTGTGTTATTGTTACTTGGAATCTGTTTTTCATTTGCTAATAAGCTGGCCGATGACCCCTTCTCAGATCTGATTAAGCATTGGCAGGAATACGCTAAAAAATACGAACAGGAAAAAGTACACCTGCATCTGGATAAACCCTATTATGCTGTAGGCGACGACATCTGGTTCAAAGCATACGTAATCAATACCCACACCAACGAACCTTCCAACATCAGCAATGCATTATATGTTGAGCTGATCAACGAAAAAAACGCCATAAAAACCCAAATAAAACTACCCATGCAATCGGGTATTACCTGGGGGGATTTTAAATTACCGGATACACTAACTGAAGGCAACTACCGCATAAGGGCCTATACCCAATGGATGAGAAATGCAGGTCCTGAGTACTTCTTTGATAAGACCATAAAAATCGGAAATTCATGGTCCAATAAAGTGTTTACCAAAACGAGTTATAACTACAGCAAAGAAAACAACGGAGAAAAAGTTACTGCAAAAATCCAGTTTACCGATAAAGACGGAAAACCTTATCCAAATAGCGAGGTTGTTTATGAAGTACAGGTAAATACCAAGAACATCAGCAAAGGCAAAGCAACTACAGATGCCGAAGGTGAAATAAACATCAGCTTTGTAAATAATCAGCAGGGGCAACCAAAATCTGGTCATATCATCGCTACGTTAATGCTTGCCAATAAAGAAAAAATAACCAAAAACATTCCTTTAACTGCCACATCAAACGACATCGATGTACAGTTTTTTGCGGAAGGAGGCAATTTTGTTGAATCATTACCAAACCGTATTGCTATAAAAGCCGTGAATGTTGCCGGACTAGGGGAAAATATTACCGGCGTAATTGTGGATAATGACGGATTAGAAATAAATAATTTCGAGAGTTCGCACCTGGGCATGGGTAATTTCATCATCAATCCGCAGCCGGGTAAAACTTATTCCGCTAAAGTCAGGTTTAAAGATGGGTCAGAAAAAAGCATCCTGTTACCAAAAGCTCAGCCTAGCGGCTATATATTGTCTATAAACAATACCAATCCCGAAAAAATTGCTGTTAAAATTTTGCTAAGTAACGATCTGGTAGGCACAACAGAACTAAAACTGGTTGCCCAGAATAGTGGGAATGTATACTTTACAACCAAGTCCGTTTCGCAAAAACAGATCATTACCGCCAGTATCCCTAAAAAGGAATTACCCTCTGGAATTGTACAATTCACCTTATTTAATGGCGCGAACGTTCCTGTTTGTGAACGACTGGCATTTGTCAGGAATGTAGAAGACCAGATCAACGCCACGATAGAAAACTTAAACCCAAGCTATTCAAAAAGAGGCAAGGTAGATATCAACCTGCTCAGTAAGTTTGGTGACAAACCTTTGCGCGGAAGTTTCTCCGTTTCGGTAACCAATACCGCCTCGGTAAAGCCTGATCCCGAAAATGAAACCAACATTTTTACAACCATGCTGCTGACCTCGGAGCTTACCGGTTACATTCAGGCACCAAACTATTACTTCCTCAAGAACGACGAAAAAACAGCACAGGATCTGGATAACCTTATGCTCACACAAGGCTGGCGCAGGATCTTATGGAAGTCCGTCATCGGCAATATCCAACCTGTCAACACTTTCAAACTTGAGAAATCCCTTGGTGTTAGTGGCGTCATTACCAGCTATGGTGGCAAACCGCTTCCCAACAGCAAGGTATCATTGTTCTCCTCTTCCGGAGGCTTTTTTGCCGTTGATACTTTGACTGATGCCCAGGGACGCTTTAATTTCGACAACCTTATTTTTACTGACAGCACGAAGTTTATTGTACAAGGCAGAAATGCTAAAAACAAAAAACATGTAGACATTAAACTGGATATTGTCCCCGGACAAGTTGTGACGAAAAACAAAAACACCGGAGACATTGAGGTGAATGTAAACGAAGCACTTCAGAGTTATTTAAAACAAAGCAACAACTACTTTGATGAACTCACCAAACGAGGGTTACTCGAACGGACTTTAGTCCTCAAAGAAGTAAATATTGTAGAAAAAAGAAACCCTGCCAAAAACTCTTCAAACCTAAATGGCGCAGGGAATGCCGACTATGTAATTACCGCCGAAATGCTTGGGACCTGTCCCACACTTTCTATGTGCTTACAAGGACGTGTCGCCGGTTTAATCATACGAAATGGCGTACCCTATTTAATCAGAAATATGAACCAACCCATGCAAATTATTGTAGACGGGATGAATGTAGGTTCAGAATTCCTGGACAACATTATGCCAATGGACGTAGAAAGCATTGAAGTATTAAAATCGATTGGTAATACTGCCATTTATGGTTCACAGGGAGGAGGGGGCCTACTCATTATCACCACGAAAAGAGGGGGTGGAGTTTCAACTTCGAGGTTCGTTCCGGGAATTACAACGTATGCACCTAAAGGCTACCATCTCATCAGAGAGTTCTACAATCCAAAATATGATCCGGCTGTACCAGATAACAGAGTTGACCTCCGTAGTACCGTATACTGGAATCCACAGCTGACTACCGATGCCGAAGGTAAAGGACAATTCAGCTTTTTCAATACCGATGAAACCGGAACTTACAGGATTGTAGTTGAAGGGATAGATATTTTGGGCCGCCTGGCCAGGACCGTATACACTTATGAAGTAAAATAAAAAAACTGCAATGAATACCATAAAAGTTACTATAAAAGACCATTTAAGCCTGATTACATTAGACAGAGGCAAATCCAACGCGCTAAACCGTGAAATGATTACCGAATTGAACGATATACTGAACAACATATCCTCGGATCCTAACATTGCCGGAGTAATCATCACTGGAAAGGAACCTTTCTTTTCTGCCGGGCTTGACCTGATCGAACTCTATAATTACAATGAAGCAGAAGCAGAATCATTCTGGCACCTGTTCCTGAATTTCATAGCAAATATCACCGCTTTTAAGAAACCTTTGGTGGCCGCCATTAATGGACATAGTCCTGCCGGCGGCTGCGTAATAGCGCTTGCCTGCGATTATCGTGTGATGGCTGAGGGCAAATACATCATTGGCCTAAATGAAGTGCCTGTAGGCATTATTGTACCCAACAGCATCTTCAATCTTTATGCCTTCTGGATCGGATCAGCAAATGCATCACGGAGTTTACTGGAAGGGAAACTATTTAGTCCGGAAGAAGCTTTACAGGTAGGTCTGGTAGACGAACTGGTTAATCCGGCGAGTATATTAACTGCTGCCGAACGCAGAATCAGAAAATACATGGCCATGGAACGCAATACCTGGGAACAAAGTAAATTGAGCATCAGAAAAGACCTGATTGCCAGCACCAGCGCCGACCAAAGTGAGGCCCTTGCCACAATGCTAAAACAATGGTGGGCACCAACAACCAGAAACATTCTGAAAACAATTATTGACAACCTTCAAAAGAAATAAGCCATGTTTAATCAACCTATGCTAAGAGATGACGCTTTAAAAGGCAAAACAATAGTGATAACTGGCGGAGGAACAGGCCTTGGAAAAGCAATGGGCACTTACTTTCTGAAATTAGGTGCCAACCTGGTAATCACCAGTCGCAAATTAGATGTGCTGCAAAAAACAGCCGCAGAAATGGAAAAAGAAACAGGTGGCAAAGTACTTGCCCTGGCCTGTGATGTAAGAGAATACGAACAGGTTGAACACGTACTGGCCGAAACAATAAAAACCTTCGGCAAGGTTGACAGTCTTTTAAACAATGCTGCAGGGAATTTTATCTCTCCTACAGAGCGTTTATCAGCCAATGCATTTTCCAGTATCATTGATATCGTATTGAAAGGCTCTGTAAACTGTACATTAGCATTCGGTAAACACTGGATAAAAGAAAAACAAACGGCAAGTATTGTAAATATTGTAACCACCTACGCCTTTACCGGATCGGCCTATGTAGTGCCTTCTGCCTGCGCAAAGGGTGGCGTACTGGCCATGACCCGTTCTTTGGCGGTAGAATGGGGTAAATATGGTATTCGTACCAATGCCATTGCCCCCGGACCATTTCCCACTAAAGGGGCTTGGGAAAGATTGTTGCCTGGTGATCTTGCGGACAAGTTCGACTTCAAAAACCGCGTACCTTTAAAACGTGTGGGCGACCATCAGGAACTAGCTAATCTCGCAGCTTTCCTGGTTAGCGATTTTTCTGGTTACATCAACGGAGAAGTGATTACCATTGATGGCGGAGAGTGGCTACAGGGCGCAGGACAGTTTAACGGACTTGAAGCTATCCCTAATGAGATGTGGGATGCTTTTGAACAAATGACAAGATCAGCTAAAGGCAGCTAAACATATAAAATCTGTTGATTCCCGATGAGAACTATTCGGGAATCAACAAATCGCTTACTATTTTCTCTTTCTTCTAAATAAGATTATTCCTCCCAAAGCACCGATTACGAGCGGTATAACTCCTAAAAACAATGCCTTCTGCATATTTATCTGATTCCTGTTCACTAGAATAACGGTATCTATTGCCTTCGGCCTTGGATTAGAAATAGGATATTTACCATCACTAAACCATTTCATTGTTTTAATCACAAAACTCGCATTGACCAACTGCTGGCCAGTTCTTGAGACTTCTAAATTACTCATGAAGTCAGCATCCCCCAGAACCATAATACGCTGTTCTTTCTTAGCAATTTTTCTGGTTATGGCCAATGCTACCGGATAACTTGCTTTTTGCTCTTTAAATGGATCAAAAACGATCTTATCCTTAAGGTCAAAAACACCAGTCTTTTTCCAGCTCAATTGCCCGTTACTAATTAGTATCGGCTGTTTTTTATAGGAGCCCGCATCCTGATAAGCTAAACCTGCAACACCAGGAAGACTAACCTTAGCACTCTCAAAAAACGACAATTTATACGCTTCTACTCCTGGTGTAAAAAATGCCTGAACAAAATCAAGCTCATTATCCTGACTCTCTTCCAGCAGTGTACCATCCATTAGATTAACGCCCAATGTTTTCAGCAAGGGGTTTAAGATCTGCTGACGGCCTGGCTCACCTGCAATCAACATGTTACCGCCCGCATCTAAAAATTTATTAATTTTTTGCAGCTGCACAGCAGTAAATGGAATAGTTGGGTCGGCAACAATCAGCACAGTCAGACTATCAGGTATCTCATTGGCGTGATTCACGTCAATATCAACCACATTAAATCCCTGATTAATTAATGATGCTCTAATAGTTAAACCTCTAGTAATCGCTTCATACCCTCGGTCGCTACCATTATCCGCACTACGCTCATCATTTCCGATCAGCATACCTGCTATGGCTGGGCCATCCAGCAACCTCGTAAGCGCTGCATTGATCTCTGGCTCTCCGGGGTAAACATATATATCCGTAAACATCCTCAACGCAGTCTGCTTACCATTGTATTCTATAAACCGTACAAAACTATTGTCTTCCGGGATTAAATTAATCCGCTTTTTAATCTGCTCCGGGCTTAGCAATTTTGAAAAATCAAATCCTAATGCCGTAGAAGCCTGCTTCGTCTTCGCTAATAATGTTTTGCTGGTATCATTATAACGAACCATAGTATCATAATAGGCTACATATTCCATTTTCATATCAGGCATAAAGCGTTCGTACATTTCAAACCTTCCCTTGTCTCCAATCCTGTTATCAGGCGCACCAATATGACTGTTATTTCCAACAACATTGATATAGGTAACCATTTTCAACGGCTTTGTAAAACGTTTAACGAGTTGCTGGCTTTTTTCGGTAAGCGTACGGTCTTTAAATCTTGTTGTATCAAAATAAGCGGTTAATGAAGGTAGCGAACTAATATAGCCCAAACCAATAAAAACGAGCAAAACAGCCGCGTAACGCATCAATTTGAACCCCGTGCTTCTGATTTGACGACCTGAGTTCAGTTTGATAATAGTTAATAAAAGGAACAATACAATAACCAGGATAAAATAAATCGTGTCCTTGGTCGTGATCATTCCGTTGATCATATTTTCAGTCCTTCCGGCCATTGAAAGCCAATGGGTAAGCTCTCTCAAAAAATCAGTCCCCTTTCCTATTTCGCCGATAAAATTCAGACATGCAAGTACCGCCAGGGTACTTATCGCCGCCACTACCTGATAGGCTGTTAAACCTGACATAAAAAGGCCGATGGCTGTATAAGCACAAATGAGCAGATAAATACCAAAAATGCCTCCCGCCACAAAAGTCAGATCCAGCCCCTCAATAGAAAAATATCCGGCAAACATAAAGCCGAACAATATGAATATCAGCATGAAGGCATAGACCATCATGGCCAAAAACTTCCCGAATACGATTTCTGTTACTGTAACAGGTGATGATAAGAGCAGTTTAATTGATCCACTACTAGTTTCCCTGCTCAGCAGGCCCATTGTTAACAGAGGTATATATAAATACAGGTTCTCCTGCACTACAGTCAGCATCCCCTTTTCACCGGCGAACAGGACTTTAGACATAGGCCCCAAAGCACGTTCCAGCTGCTGATAAGTTTCCTGAGTATACAGCATCTCTGTAAAAGCGATGCCACTTTGTATCGTAAAAATGATGAGCACCAACCAGGCTATTGGAGAATAAAACAATATGCTCAGCTCCAGTCGGGCTATCCTTATAATTTTTTGCATTTCCTGATTTGATTAAATTTTAGCCGTTTTCTTAGACAACTGGGCGAAAATGCCATCCAATGAACTCTTCTCAAGATATATTTCTGCCAAAGCCCAGTTTTTAGCGATACATGTACTAATGATGGTTTTGGTTATTGCGGGGCCGCTATTAAAGTGCAACCTAAATTGATTGCTGTGTAATAACTCCGCCTTGGTAACTCCTTCTATAGCTTCCAACTCTTCGATTTCAGGCATATTGTCCAATATCAGAATCAATGAATTTGGTTCTATATAATTGTTGAAGGCGTGCATGGTATCGGCAAATACAATATGGCCATGCTCTATCATGATGATGTTATCACACGTCGCCTGAACTTCCGATAAAATGTGAGTGGAAAGGATCACTGATCTGTCCTGGGCAATCTCTTTAATTAACTTTCTTACCTCGAGAATCTGGTTGGGGTCCAATCCATTGGTAGGCTCATCCAATACCACCAATTTCGGATTATGGATAATCGCCTGTGCGATCCCTACCCTTTGCTGATAGCCGCCCGAAAGGTTGCTCAATACTCTTTTGCTAAAATGAGAAATACCGCATTTAGCTTTGGCAACTTCAAGACTGTTTTTTATTTCGGCGGCAGGTATAGAGCGCATGTATGCACAATGGGTAAGGTACTCATCTACGGTTAGCTCCAGGTGCAGGGGTGCTTTTTGCGGTAGGAACCCAATCAACTTTTTAGCCTCAACAGGATTATTACGCACGTTAATGCCATCAATAAATACGTCTCCTTCTGTTTGGTTGATTACCCCGCAAAGGATATTCATTGTGGTTGATTTACCTGCGCCATTAGATCCCAGTAAACCTAAAATTCCTTTTTCAGTAACTTCAAAACTAATGTCTTTAATGGCCCAATCCCTGCTGTAACGGTGTGAAAGGTTTGCTATTTTAGCGATGCTTTGCTTCATATATATTTTATCTGTAGGTTGTAAATAGTCCGTGCGAGATTCTGAAATGAATTCAGAATGATGATCGTGCTAATTATGCAACCTGATTTTTATTTTCTTTTACGTTTAATTAAAATGTAGGCTGCTGACAGGGCCAGTCCGGCGGGTAAGATTCCTAAGAATATAATTTTAAGCCAAGAGATCTGCTCACGTGAAAACAGGATATGGTTGTCTGTTGATTTTGGGCGAACAGTTTCAATTGGAAACTCACCATTACTGAACCATTTAAACAGATTTGTGGTAAAACCTGCATTTACAATCACTTCATCCGATTTTGAAATTCCTGCATTGCTCATAAAATCGGCATCACCGGAAATGATGATTTTTTGTTCCTTTCCAGATAATTTTCTGGTCACCGCCAACATTGTAGGTATACTGGCTTTACGATCTACGGCAGGATTAAAAGGAATTTTAACCCCAGAATCGTCAAACACACCTACTTTGTTCCATGTAAATTGCGCGTCAGTGGAGAGTAGCGGCAGATAAGTATATTCCTGAACAGGTTGATACCGGATCCCAATTGCACCGGGCATATTAACTACGCATTTTTTAGCATAATTAAACTTTAATGCCGCTGATTCAGGTGTTAATTTCGTCTGGATCAGGTTAACATCCAAATCTTTGCTTTCCTGTAATAAAGCACCTGGCATCAGTTCCACACCTAACGGTTTCAATAAACCGTTTAAGGCTTGTTGTCTGCCGGGGTCAGCCGCGATTAACACATTCCCTCCATCATGAATATATGCTCCAATCTTTTCAAGATTTGCAGCTGTATAAGGTGTTTTAGGATCTGCAATAATCAGGACAGCCAGATCCGCAGGAATCGCTTCCGGGGACGATAAGTCAATCCTTTTCATGTCAAAGCCCTGATTGATTAGTGAACTACGGGTTGTCATGGTATTCAATATGCTTTTATAAGCCTTATCGCCTGTCTTGTCAATACTACGCTCATCATTCTGGTTCAAAACCCCAACCACCGGAGGTCTTACCAGGAACCTTTTCAAAGCAGCAGAGATTTCTGCCTCTTCAGGATAAGCGACCATGTCAAAATACATTCGTAAAAAAGTATGTTTGCCATCATAGTTCACCGTGCGGACAAAGAAGTTTTCTTCCGGAGAGAGGTCAATTACTTTTTTGATCTCTTCGGGACTCAATAACTTATCAAAGTCATAACCATGCGCCGTAGCAGCGCGAAGTGCCTGATCTACCAGTGGCTTTGTTTTATCACGTACATAAATTGTCGTATCATAATAAGGCACATAATTAAACTTCAAACCAGGCAAAAAGCGTCTGTACTTTTCAAAAGCTCTTAATTCGAAATTCCTCATTTTTGGTGCCCCAATATTTACATAGGCACCCAATACGTTTGGATAAGTAGTAATGCTTAGTGGCTTATCCAGTTGTTTAATCAGCGCAAGGCTCTCATCAGTTAAGGTATTGGTCTTTGATCTTGTTGTATCATAATAGCCAATAAAGAAGGGTAAAGAAGTTACATAACCGATCATCAATATGACAGCAATCACCACTGCGTATCTGCTGGCCGTAGCCGCCTGACTTCTGATTTCCCGGCCGGCATTTAACCGCATAATGCTCAATGTGAGAAAGGCCGTAATCACCAGCAGGAAGTACATCACATCATTGCTACCAATCATTCCATTGATAAAGTTGTCTGCCCTTCCGGATATAGAAATCCAATAGGTAATGTCCCTTACAAAATCGTAAGCCTGTCCAACGCTTCCAACAAAATTCAACGCGGCCAAAACTGCCAGTGTGCTGATTGCGGCAACGACCTGGTAAGCCGTTAGAGAGGACATAAAAATACCAATTGCAGCGTAGGCGCACATGAGCAGATACAATCCTAAAATTCCTCCCAGCACATGCATAATGTCAAGATGCTCAATGGCAAAAACGCTTGACAGCGTTATGCCTAAAAGGACCAGCATAAGCAAAGCACCATAGCCCATCATAGCGACAAATTTCCCTAAGATAATCTGTGCATTGGTAAGCGGGGATGATAGCAATAGCTTAATAGATCCGCTACTGATTTCACGGCTCATCAACCCCATTGTTAGTAACGGGATGTATAAATACAGCTTCTTCTGTACAGCGGCGAAAAAACCATCAAGACCAGCAAAAATTTCGGCAGTTAAAAATTCTGGGGTCTGTCCAAGCTGTTGTTTTGTTTCAGCAATATTGAGCATGGAAGTAAAGGTGATGCCGCTTTGAATGATAAAAATGATAAGTATCAGCCATGCAATCGGGGAATAAAATAGTATACTAAGCTCTAAACGGGCTATTTTGAGTATTTTCTTCATTTGTCAGTTTTTGATTGCTGTATCATTGCCGACTTTTGTAAAAACTAGCAATAAGGATGTAAGCAACATGATATTCTTGTTGTTAAATAAGTGTGTCGGATATAATATGAAGGGCATTCCACCAAACTGGAGTACCCTTCATATTGATTTACTTTTGAGAGGTGATTGCGGTTATTTTACCAAAGCCGGTAAAGGTTTTAATGTTTGGAAGGTCTAATGTTCCGGAACCCACACTTTTTATCGGGAGGATATGAACTTTACCTTCAGTTCCGGAATAAGTAGATAAAATAAGCTGATTGTTATTGGTACTGATAAATGGACCGTAAGAATAAGGATAGTCACTTTGCTGAAACATTTGTAGCGTAGTGATCTGTTCACCTGCTGGTACCGTATAACGTTCCTCAAAAATTGGGCTAGCCCCACCAAATAACACAACATATATTTTTTTTGAAGTTGCATAATACATTACTCTTTGGCCATTGTAAAGTACAAATTTAATTGCCTCGCCTATTTCAGGAGCATTAGATAAATCATATACTGCCTTTGGTGATGGAGGTGTCAAAGGGTCAGGATAATTATCAATTGCTTTGGCAAAAGCATATAAAGACAATTTGCCACTCACCTTGTCTTTAAGCAAATGTACATAGTCTTCATCTACTCCGATAGAAGCGGCTACATTGATCTTACCCGGCAAATTCCCCGGGTTAAATACCTGCGCGGGATTAGATGGATAGGCATACATATTTCTATCACCAAAATTTCCTACAGTCATCAGGTAAACAAACTTACCGTTTATTTCATCGTAGAAATTTAATACCGTTTCTAAGTCACTCGTTAAATTATCGTAGCCGTTAAGTGCCACAATTCCAGGCACATTAAACTTACTGTCTAATGGTACACCCCACTTTTTTGCAACAGCCATATAGTTTGCATACATTTTTCCATTTTCAATGTATACATCACTTTGGTAAAGCGCGCCTAACGATTGCGGTGCAAATGCTCCGGCATGACTAAAAAATAACTCTTCATTCTTACCACCAAGTTTATAGTCCAGAGTGTTTACTTTAAATATGCTATTGTCAGTAATTCCAAACAAACCCAAAATATCCGAATTGAACCGCATTTGTTTTACGATACCAGGAATCGTACTGCCATTGATACCCGAATAAATATTATGTTTAACACTTTCACCTGTAAACTCTCTTGTAACAAGTGGATGCATAATATGGCTGAGGTCTGTATTAATCCCATCTGAAGTTTCTGCAACGACCAAACCTTCTCCGATACTATTTTTAACCGCAACCTTCCAGGAAGTCATATATTTTAATCCGTTGCTTTTATCAGTTATCGTATAAACCAACTGGTGATATGCTCCTGACCGGGTTGGTGTAAAACTGATTTCAGCATCAAGATCTTTGGTATTGCTCAATTTAAGGTAAATGGTATCGGATGGACTAGAATTAATCCTCCATTCATACGCAAGGTTCTGCGGATCAATACCTGTAATTACTTTAGGTTTTAAGACGAGGTGTTCAAACTGTAAAACATTTAGAATCCCCGTCCCCGTGGTATCTAAAGTTACTCCTTTAATCTTGTTAAGATCAAGTGTACTCAAATCTTTTTTACAAGCGAAAAATGCTGTTACTCCTATAATGAATAAAAATATATTTATTAATTTTCTACAGTTCATGATTAGTCATATTTAGATTTTGTGTAATAAAGAGGTACGATATCTTGTCCTGCTGATGCACCGGTATCATGCTTCAGGTGGTCATTAGGATGGTCCAAATTCCATTGTTTAACATAATCTCCAAATTTGGTCCCCTGTGTTTCCGCAGCAATCTGTCCCATCGCCCTGTATTCAGCAGCGGTTATTGTTTTAAGTCCGGTTATTTGCACAATCAATTGGTAGGCTTTATTGCTTGAAGCAGAAGAAAAGAAAACCCTATAGTAAGTCCAGCTTGGTAACACGATCTGATTAGTCCATCCAACTACAAACTCCCGGGATTCAACATTTCCGGCTTTTAATTCTTCTGAATCTGTAAGCCTCAATTTAAGGTTTACTTTAGTGGTATTTAGTTCATCAGACTTAAGCAATGCGACAGATAACTTACCCGTAAACTGGTTAGCTTTGACAAGACCACCTAAAATACGGTATTGTGTAGGTTTTGCGGTAGTAATCGTGTCATTCACCACCTCTGCTGTGAAGACCCTGTCGTGATCAGCAACATCTCCAACAATTCTTACTTCAATTTCCTGGACGAATTCCCCAGATGGATTTCCCAAAAAGGAATAGTCGACAGCTTTTGTAGTGAAGTTTACAGCCGGACTTGCGCTAAAAGAAGATATTTCATCTTTCTTACACGAAAATTGCAGCATTGTCACTCCTGCTATAACTGTATAAATTATATATTTCATCGTCTTCATAATTGTTAATTTTAGTTATTGTACTCTGTTACCAAATTCTATTTCAGTTGCAGGATATGGAAGCAGGTAAATCCCGTCATCTGCTACTACGGTACTGGCAAGACCGGGAAACGTTCGTTTACCAAGTCTTTTATAATAAAAAAACAACTGCCCTTCCATAATATATTCCTTCTGATATTCTTTGTCCAGTTCCGCTTTTATTACATCCGGACTGGCGCCGGCAGGAATGTCCTGAACGATCCCCCTGTTTTCCCTTACTGTATTTAAAAACTCAATGGCCTTTGTTGTATTAGTTGTTGCATAATACTCCGCAGCGATATAATACATTTCTGGAATCTTCATTAAAGGCATTGTATTGCGGAAGTTACTAGCCGAAGTAAACTGAAAATGCTTTACCGAGACCATTCCCAATGTTTGGGCAGACAATTGTGTGTTGTACCTGAAATCTGACAAGCCGATACTGGCATTAGAAGTTTCATAAGTATTCTGTGCATATGCATTTGTCAGATACAATGCATTGAGATTAGCTGCATCACCAGCATTAAGATAGTAATTTATTATAGGGAGAAAATTCGTCACATTCAGACTGAACAAATGCTCGGGATATAAAGAAGGGTTAGCTGTAACCAATGAAGGTGAGCTGATCAGTTTTACAGGCCCATCTTTAATTACTTCTTCGGCGGCCAAAGCAGCTTTTGCCAGGTTTGCCCCACCTTGCCACAACAGAACTCTGGCCTGCAAAGCTTTGACTGCATAATAATTTAACCGTTGTTCTCTTTTGTTATAAAAGCCTTCACGGTTTACATTAGCGTAATAAGATGTTGGCTTTTTAGGGTTGTTATAAATCGGATCTTCTTTTAACAAAACAAGCGCCTCATTAATGTCTTTATTTAAAAGCTCGAATGTCTGTGCATAAGACAACTGTGGAGTAACCTCTTTCTTAAATTCAGCAACATACGGAATGGCCAATTTAGTGGTCACTTCAGGGCGATTAGCAATATTTCCATAACCATATACACGCATCAGATCGAAATGCAAAAATGCACGCAAGCCCAATAGCTCTCCTTTTATGATGGCATAATTTATAGGGTTTAGTATACTTTTATTCTTATCTATGTTAGCTAATGCATTATTAACATTAGAAATGGTATTGTACGATTTATTCCACATCGCATCCATGCGCGAAGCAGCTTTGATTGTTTTATAAGAATGGGCATAAATATCCGCATATTGTGAGTTACCTATAAGCGGTCGATATTGGTTCGATAAGATATCAACCAGACCCCAAGTCATGTCCTTCGAATAAAGGGCAGGATCTGTCATTCCAATATAGACACCCATTAGAGCATCTTTAAAACCACTTTCTGAGGAGAATTGGTCATCCGACTCAATTTCATTCCCAGAATTTACATCAAGCCACCCTTTTTTACAGGAGCTTATACTAAAAACGAGCAGTAATGCTAAAGTTATATTTTTCAATTTTGAAGTCATGATAATGGAATTAAAATGTTGCAGATAAATTGAATGACAGGGTCCTGGCGAATGGATAACTGGTTCCTCTTTCAATCCTTATGGAAGAGAAAGTAGTCAGTTCATTCATATTGAAACCAACTTTTAAGCGTTTTATACCAAGCTTATCTGTAATCCGCTTGTTAAACAGGTAATAAACATTTAGCGCCGACAAAGTGATCTCATTTCTATCTTGGATAAAACGCGTTGTTGCCCGTGTTTTCTCATCAAAACTTTCATTTCCGCCATCTTCATTTTGAACAGAATAAGTTCCCAGACGCTTGAATAGTGCATTCTGCCCAGGTGTTGTCCAACGGCCAGTAATCACCCTTTCATCCACATTATAGGCCATATCTACATTTTCTACACGGTCCACAAGTGTCTGATTATACATTTGTCCACCCCCCAAGTATCTTGCAGTTAAACTAAGACCAACGCCTTTATATTCTCCCGAAATACCTAATGTTCCCTGATAATCAGGTAATGAATTACCTTGAGCTATCATATCATTGGCATTCCAGATGAACGTAGTATTTCCATTACGGTCTAAATAGATCTCATTTCCTGTCGAAGGATCGATACCTAAAGAAGGCACAGCCCAGATCGCATTCATCGACATACCGTCTAAATACTTTTTCACAGGTCTACTATTACCCTGGTCCGCAGCGATTTTATCCATTGTAGCATTAAAGGCCTTCATCGCGTTTGACAATTCAACAATTCTATTTTTGTTGTGTTCAACACTGGCATTTAATGTTAAAAAATTACCTCTATCAGAGAATAACAAATATGAGCCATAAATCTCAAATCCTTTATTCTCTACTTTTCCTAAATTGTCTTTAACACTGTTAAAACCTGTTGAGTTAGGTACACTAACATTTGTAATTAGATTTTCGGTAAAGCTTTTGTAATAATCAAATCTCAGCGTTAACCGATCGATATTTGCGTCTAAACCGGCATTATAATCAAATTTTGATTCCCACTGTAAGCTTGAATTCGCCAGATTAACGAGATAAGAACCCGGGAAACCTTGATACGATGATTCCTGATAATAAGAGTAAGTGGCAACAGCCTGGTTGTTCAGGAAGTTGGAGTTACCTGTGGAACCGATCGATCCTCTAATTTTTAATTGCTTCAATGCATTAAAGTTTTTCAGGAACTTTTCATTATGCAGGTTCCAGCCCAATCCAAAACTCCAGAAAGGAGCCCATCTTTTGTCCGCACCAAACTGGGAAGATGCACTTGTTCTGAGCGTCAGGTCTGAAAGAAACCTATTGTCATACATATAAGAAAATGCGCCCAAAAAGCCAAGTTCTCTATTAATGGCGGAATTACCACCAGGTCTTGAATCTAAGGCATACCCCCTTGCGAAAAGGATGTTACTGGCTCTGTCGGTGGGAAACCCCTCTGCTTTATGGACAACTTCATTATAATTGAATTCACTAATGTTAAACCCAATATTGCCAAACAGGACATGCTTATCAATTGTTTTCCCATAATTTACGTTCAAATCGCCAGATAGTGTCTGACCTTTCCCGTTGTTTACCTGATAAGACCCTTTGCGTTGCAATTCTTCATCGGTGGTAAAGTCAACAAACCTCGTATGGCTCGAAGGATAAAACTCGTCAGCATCACTATTTTTAATGTCAACTCCCAAACGCGTGGTCGCTCTTAAACCTGGAAGTGGCGACCATTCCAAATAAAAGTTGTTCGTGAAATTAAAATAACTAGTCGCAATCTTTGAATTTAACGTTGAATTAAATAATGGGTTTACAAATTTATTATTAGCATCTAAAAACTCTGCATAGAAAGGAATGGTTCCGTCAACATTCTCGGCCCTCCAATATGGATTCATTTGAGCGTATTCACTAAAAGTTCCGTAGGGAGATTCCTGTGTATTGTTTTTATTTGCACTCATGATATTTCTGAACATAAAGTTGTTCAGACGATAAGCAGTCATGATATTTCCCGATATATTTTTTCTACCTGAGCCAATCATTACACCTTTAACATCTCTATATGATGCATCGGCCATGATATTCAGGCCAGATCCCCCAAGTTCAACAGAAATTGTATGCTTTTGACCTACACCATTTTGTAGAGGCTTCGCCAGCCAATAGGTATCCAGACCTTCCAGTGCCAATTTCCTTCTTCCATTATACAATTGCTGCAACGCTATATTTTCGTCAGCTGAGGCTTTTGTTGAAGGTATATAAAACCCATCAATCCTTTCTGCTTCCAGTTTTTGTAGAGAATTCGTTAAATTATAACTTCTTAAGTCCGGCAGATCGAGATCCAAACTTGAATTATAAGTTACCAGGGGTTTGGCTGATGTTAACTTTTTAGTTTCAATAACTACAACTCCATTTGCGGCTTTTGAACCATATATAGCTTTCGACGCAGCATCTTTAAGAATAGTAACGCTTTCAATTCTATTCATATCTAAATCGAAGATCCTTTCTATACTGGCTTCGAATCCGTCAAGTATAAACAATGGCTGGTTTGGATTACGTTCGTACTTTCCTTTCAGGCCTTCAGCGGAATTATCGTCAGCTGGAAACGTAGATGTTCCTCTTAATTGTATATCTGGTAATGCATTAGGACTGGAGCCCAGGGTAAAATTATCAAGCACCATAGAAGGAGAAATATTTTTAAGCGCCTGAAAGAAATTTGCATTACCCACTTTTTTTAAATCCTCACCTTTAATTACCATAGTAGATCCGGTAAAACTATTGGCTGTACGGGTATAGATACCTGTATTGATAACCACCTCATCTAATCCTTTCACCTCCTGTCGCATTACTACGTTGATGATTTTCCTACCGGACACAGGTACACTTTGCGTAATGTAACCAAGTGAAGAAAAGCTGATCGTGCCCTGATCATCAACATTAGACAAAGCATATTTACCTTCCCTATTGGTAACGGTTACAAGTTCTTTGGTTTCTAAAAGCGGATTATCAGCTGGCTCTTTTGCATTTGCTTTTTTCATCTTAAAAGTCATCGTATTAGAAACCATTTTAACGGTTACACCTGGTATGGGCTTTCCAAGGGAATCTGTCACAGTTCCTTGAATATTTATCATTCCCCTATTACGAACAGGCTCCATTGTAATAACAACATCACCTTCCTGCTTTAAGGTGATGTTTTTGCCAATAATTTGATAGGAAATACCAAACGGCTTAAAGTATTTATTCAATACTTCGGTAATTGTTGCATTTTTCGTAATGATGTTGAAGCTATTGCCAGGAAAATTGCTTTCATTATATAAAAAAACATATCCCGACTGTTTTTCAATAGACTCCAGCACCTTGGTCAGAGGTGCATTTTTTTCGTTGAGCGTAATCTGACTATACCCCTTGGCGCTGACCTGCACCAGGGATATTAATAAAATTATCGTTGTTAACTTCATAACCTGGAAGAGTTGTTTTAGCGGCAAATCGACGCATAGCGGGATGCCCTTAGTATTGGAACTAAAATTCATTACATTTGTAAATGTTGGGTTAAAAACAAGAAAGTAATCGCAAATTATTTATCTGTTAGGCTCTCGCCAATACAGAAGGGTTAACCCAATAAAAATTATGCGGAGGTGTTAGCGCACCTCCGTTTTTTTTATGGTCAACCCAGGTAGATTTTAATACTGCTGTCGTAGATTTTTGATCATAGTTGAATTGGTTAAGTTGTGGTTAGTTGATTGATATATTATTGTTTTTCAGGGTTTATAATTACTTTTTTATTCTCTACGCTATACCGCACACCAATGTATCCGATACTTTTCAGGGCTTCCTGCAGGCTAACATTTCTATAAATTTTCCCGGTAAATGAAATCTCCGGAACTTCTCCTTCATAAATGACTTCAATGTTATACCATCGGGCAATTTGTCGCATTACAGTCTCAACTCCGGCCCTTTTAAAACTAAATACACCATTTTTCCAGGCTACTATCTGTTCTGTATTTACCGGAACGATTTTAATCTGCCCTGTAGATTCAAACTGCGCCTGCTGACCAGGCTTAATGACACGACTATACTTGTTGTTATAAACCTTAACGCTCCCCTGTAAGAGTGTTGTTGAAGGAACATCTTCATCGTGATAATTATTGACATTAAAATGTGTTCCCAACACCTCAACATTTTGCTGATCTGTTTTTACTAAAAATGGCCTCTGGCCATCATGAGCCACTTCAAAATATCCCTCTCCCTTCAATGCTACGTTACGTTGTTTGTCTTTACCTAGATTGATTGAATACTTTAATGATGAAAGCGAATTAAGCCAAACTTTAGTCCCATCAGGCAAAATAATCTGATATTGGCCTCCTGCAGGGGTAGAAATAGTATTGTAAACATCCTCTTTCGGACGCTCCACAGATGAAGATTGCCTATTCTCTGCTACCCGGTAAATCAGCTGACCGTCTTTTGTTTTGGTGATTGCTATACCAGACTGTTCTGCCACCGTGCCGTTGCCGGCATCACTTAATGTTATTTGTTTTCCATCCGCCAGTGTAAGTATGGCTTTGTTTCCACCCGGAGCAACATCAGTCTGAGCTACGGAAGCCAATTGGCGGCCCTTATCCTGATTAGAGAAATAAAACATAGATACCCCTGCAATAACTAAAACAGCAGCTGCCGAAGAAATTACTGTCCACAACCTAAACTTCTGTTTCGGTTGCATATAGAATTGCAGCTTTTTTCTACTTTCCAATTGATCGTCCAGAATATCCTGCATGTCTGGCAAAGCGCCTGCAGCATCTGCATTCACATACCATCTTTCTACAATAGCAGATTCCTCTGCATTCGCTAGTCCGGCATTATATTTATCAAGTAATTCTTCTGCGTTTTTCAATCTAAAAGTATAGCTTTTTTGCTCCTATACACTAATGACCCTTCATGATCGGGTATAGGGTATACGGATTTAAAAAAAAATTAAAAAAACAGTAAAAAGATATTTGCACCCAGTTTTATCCGTAAAATACGCAATGCACTACGTACCTGTGTTCGTACCGTATGGGGACTAAGACCAAGCTTTTCGGCAATTTCGTTATGACTAAGGTTTTGATTCCGGCTAAGTTCAAAAATCAATCGCATCTGCGGGGGTAACGATGCGATTTCACGTTCTATGAAATCCATTAATTCCTTCTCATGAATCTGTTCGTATGTCGTGTCTTCTCCCTGATCTATAAAATCCTGTAATGAATCCACGTATTGTCCCCGAACTTTCTGATGTCGGTATAATTTAAGCAGGCGGTTTCTTACCGCTGTATACAGGTAGGCGGGAACTCCAGCAGTCAATTCAATACGATCACGATTATCCCACAAATAAGCGAAAAGTTCCTGCAATATATCCCTAACCTCTTCCCGATACGGAAATCTTTTATAAGCATGAGCATATAAAACTGCATAGTAACGGGAATGAATTTCAGTAAGCGCTAACGAATCTCCAGACTTAAGTTTGTCCAGCAATTCAATATCAGAAAGCTTACCATATAAACTCATAACTAATTATACCTGAAAAAAATTATCTTTTCTGTTTATGGGTATAAAATTAGTGTTTATATCTCACTTCCTATGCATTACCACCTGATTAAAGCACTGCCCCAGGTAAACCCGGAACCAAAAGCTGCCAGACAGACCAGATCGCCATCCTTGATTTTACCTGCTTCCCAGGCTTCACAAAGTGCTATTGGTACAGAAGCGGCAGTAGTATTCCCATATTTCTGAATATTATTAAACACCTTATCATCCGGCAATCCCAACAACTGCTGCACATACTGACTGATCCGTAAATTGGCCTGATGTGGAACCAGCAGATCAATATCTTCAGCTTTTAGATCATTAGCCTTTAAAGCCTCGTTGATCACCTCCGGAAATTTTACTACGGCTTTCTTAAACACCGCAGGTCCGTCCATATACGGCAAAGCCGCACCACCTTCCAATTGTTCGGCAGTCATAAACAAACCACCAAGCTCCTGATCAGGATATCCCGGCTTATCTTTCAACCATTTATTCGCGCTTGAACCCGGATAATACATCGCCAGCAATTCGGCATCAGCACCATCACTATGTAAATGCGTGCTCAATATGCCCTGTCCTTCCTTTTGTGCAGGCTGCAAAACCACCGCACCGGCACCATCTCCGAATATCACGGAGACATTGCGGCTACGGGTATCAAAGTCCATCGCAAAAGAATGTTTCTCGCTGCCAACAACCAATATATTTTTATACATGCCAGTTTTAATAAACTGATCAGCAATAGACAAAGCATAAACAAAACCGGAACATTGATTACGAATATCCAATGCACCAATTTCTTTCATCTTCATTTCTCTTTGCAATAGCACTCCACAACCCGGAAAATAATAATCAGGACTAAGCGTTGCAAAAATTATAAAATCAACATCCTGGGCGGTAATTCCTGCTCGTTCAATTGCAATTTTGGCTGCTTCAATCCCCATTGTTGTAGTGGTTTCTTCCAACCTGTCAGCAAAACGCCGTTCTTTAATTCCAGTACGTTCCTGTATCCATTCATCACTGGTTTCCATGAAACGCGACAAATCACTATTCGTGTAAATATTTTTAGGAACGTAATACCCAATCCCGGCAATCTTTGAACGCTGCATAATATTTGGCTTTATAAATAATTTTAAGCAAAAATAACTTTAACTACAACATTATTTTGAAATTAGCTTAAATTTGTAAGATGTCAACAGAAACAAAAGAGGAAACATTTACACTAGAAGAAATACTGACTTCGTTAAAAACTGTTCATCGTTTAATACTTTGGAATGATGATGTGAATACTTTTGATCATGTAATCCACTGCATGATGCAATATCTGGACTACTCTGAATCCCAGGCAGAGAAAATCGCATGGGAAGTACACAACAAAGGGAAATGTGCCGTTCTGGAAGGATCCTTCACAGAAATGGAAATCTACCGTAAAATCCTGAAACAAGAAGGACTTACCGTGTCAGTCGAATAAACCATACAAATAAGAACACCAATTATTCGAGGCAAACTATAAAAGAAAGCATATTCTGAGTATTTAAAAAAATAGTGAGTCCATAGTAAGTCCATGGTATCTCCATGTCAAGTCCATGTTTTACCATAAAAATATGGATATAATATTGACTAATTACAGTTTATTTATGGAGTAAATATTAGTCTACATGCCGCTTCTACCCTTTTGTTATGCCCCTGTAATAAAATAGTTACGCCACGCTTTTTAAACTTCCTTGTCGTTTATTTGTCCATCATACACAAACACACATAAATAGAACCACTTTAATGATTAACCACGCCTACAAAATTCTACTTTTAACACTCACCTTCAATACATTATATATAAAAACCAATGCACAAACTTCCGGCGACGGGAAAATAACTGCAAAGGTTGTGGATGCGCAAAGCAATGAAACCATTCCCTTTGCCTCTGCAATTGTTATGGACAGAAAAACAAAGGCTGTTGTAAAAGGTATGCAGGCTGATTTAAACGGAAACCTGATCGTAACTGGTTTGCCGAAGGGCGTATTTACTTTTAAAGTTAGTTTTGTTGGCTACCAAACGATGGTTAGGGACTCAGTTTCCATCTCTGATGCACAAAACAGCATTAACCTCGGCACCGTTAAAATGAAAGCCGCTAGAGGTACGGCATTAAAAGAAGTAGCCATTACGGCTCAGAAAAGCACCATGCAGCTGGGTATTGATAAAAAGGTATTTTCAGTAGACCAGAGTCTGGTTTCAGAAGGAGGTTCGGCATCCGACCTGCTGCAGAATGTTCCTTCCATACAAACTGATGTTGACGGGAACGTAAGTTTGAGAGGATCTACAGGGGTGAAAGTCCTGATAGATGGCAAACCTTCATTAATTGCGGGAGGCGACATTGCACAGATCCTGCAATCTATACCAGCAAGTTCTATTGAAAGTGTAGAGGTGATCACCAACCCTTCCGCAAAATATGACGCCGAAGGACAATCAGGAATCATCAATATTGTACTAAAAAGAAACAAGAAACTGGGCTTAAATGGCAATATTGGATTAACAGCCGGCAACAGGGATAATTACAATGGGAACGCCAGCTTAAGTTTCCAGAATAATAAAATTAACCTCTATGGAAATTACGGTTACCGTTATGGCAACCGTCCCGGAAGTGGATTTAATAATATTCTTTATAAAACCCCCGATCCAGTGACAGGCCTGACTTTTGCTGATCAAACAATGACATCTACAGGTTTAGATAAAAGTCACAATGCGAAGGCTGGTATCGATTATTATCTGACCAGCAAAGACATTCTAAGCTTATCCGGAGGTTTCAACAAAAGAAATCAGAAAGATGGTGACCTGACCATGATTTACAAGTATGGTGAAGGAAGAAATCCGCTGGATTTTAGCTCCAGAAACAACAACGGCACTGGCTCTGGAAACAGTTATGACCTAAACTTCGATTACAGCCATAAGTTTCAGAAGCAAGGAGAAGAGTTAACTTTCAACTTCGGTTATTCTACCGGAGACAATGATAGATTTCAGGAGTTCAACACAGCCGTTTATAGTCGTGCCGGAGTCCCTGTCTCTGAGCAATTGGAGTTGTTGAGAAATATAAACAATGGCGACAACAGCAATTATAATATCCAGGCCGACTATACCCTTCCTATGGGCAAATTTGGTAAAATTGAGACCGGATACCGTAGTCAGATTCGCTACTCGGACAACAATACACAAGCTTTGAAGTTTAACAACAGTACAAGCATGTTTGACCAGGATTATGCCCTATCTAATCTTTTCGATAGTAAAGATCAGGTTCATGCCTTATACTTAAACTATCAGAACCAATATAAAAATTTTGGGTACCAGATCGGATTAAGAGGTGAAGACGCACTATTGAACACCCGATCGGGAGGATTTGACAACGCCGGAAATGTAACTTTTACGCCTGGTAAAATTGACTACCAGCGTTTATATCCGAGTGTTTACCTCACCCAGAAGTTTAAAGGCGAACAACAAATACAGTTAAATTACTCGAGAAGGGTGAACAGACCGAGACCGTGGGACACCAATCCATTTACAGACTATTCCAATATATTAAACTGGCGCCGTGGTAACCCGAACCTGCTTCCTGAAGACGTACATTCTTTTGAATTAAGCTACAGCAAGTTCTGGCCTAAAGTAACATTGATTTCATCCGCGTACATGCGCCGTACAAACGATCTGATTCAAAGAGTGAGATCTGCCCCTGATTCGGATGGGATTACGATTACGACTCCTTATAATTTAACAAGAGACATATCCAGCGGTTTTGAATTTATAAGTAAAGTTGACGTGCTTAAAGCCTGGAATTTCACTGCCAATGTAAATCTATACCATAGTGATATTGCTGCTGCCCCGGCTTATGGTATTAAAGGCAACTCCGGCTTTAACTGGAATACCAATGTAACCAACAACTTTGTTCTTCCATATAGCATTACCCTACAGGTGAAGACTGAATACGAGTCTGATCAGGTGATGGCACAAGGCAGAAGAAATGCCAACTGGTCGACCGATGCCGGAGCGAAATATGATTTTCTCGGTAAACAAGCGTCATTGAGCTTTAACGTAAGAGATATCTTCAACACGCGTAAATGGAGCATGGATTTTGAAGATGACTATACCAAAACAGAATTTCAAAGAAGAAGATTAGGCCCTGTAGGAAACCTGACATTTTCTTATCGTTTTGGAAAGACAACCTTCATGAAGAAACCAAAAAAACAAGATCAGCAGGAAATACGCTCTGATGAGGGATCATTTTAAATAGCTACGCTAAAATCAGAATTTTGTATATTGCGCCCATGGTAGAGCATAATCCTTGGGTAACTATTGACAGCCATAAAGTCTACGAAAATAAGTGGATAGGGGTAACTGAGCACAATGTGATCAACCCTTCGGGTGGCAAAGGTATATACGGCGAAGTACATTTTAAGAACTATGCCATTGGAATTATGGTTTTGGATGAAGACCATAATACCTGGCTGGTTGGACAATACCGTTTCCCTTTAAAAGCTTATAGCTGGGAAATTCCTGAAGGTGGTGGCCCTCTGGAATCCGATCCGCTGGAAAGTGCACAACGTGAACTGCTGGAAGAAACTGGCCTTAGCGCAAATGAATGGGTTGAAATGCAACGTATGCACCTGTCAAATTCTGTAAGCAATGAACTGGCTATTATTTACATGGCCAGAGATTTAACCCAGGGTGAATCATCTCCGGAAGAAACAGAACAACTTACTTTGCGCAAACTTCCTTTCGACCAAGCATACCAGATGGTTGTTAACGGCGAAATTACAGACAGCATGAGTGTTGCTGCCATTTTAAAAACTAAAATATTGATCCTCGAAGGGCACGTATAATTTTCAACTACGGTACATACACACTATGAACAAGTTTCTTGGATATATCCTCAGTCCGCTTTTTTATATCTGCTTTGGACTGTCATTGGTTATCTTTCATCCTATACAATGGTTTTGCTACAGAGTTTTAGGCTACAAAGCACATAAAACTTCCGTGGATACGCTTAACTTTTTCCTGACCTATTGCGACCTGTTACTAGGTAGTTCTGTTACTTTTGTAAACGAGCAACAGTTGCCAACTGACAGGCCAATTATCTTTGTAGCCAACCACCAGAGCATGTACGATATTCCGGCCTTAATCTGGTTTCTTCGGAAATTCCATGTAAAATTCATTTCTAAAATTGAACTGACAAAGGGTATACCTTCTATCTCTTACAATCTTAAATATGGTGGCGGTGCAAATATAAATCGCAAAGACAGCAAGCAAGCAGTATCCGAGCTAATTAAACTGGGCCGCCGTATGAAAGAGAACAATTGGTCGGCCATGATATTTGCCGAAGGCACAAGGGCCAAAGACGGTCAGATGAAGGCTTTCCAGGTTGGGGGTATTGCCACACTTTTAAAAGTGGTACCAAATGCACTGATTGTTCCTGTTGCCATTGAAAACTCATGGAAACTGGTACAGTATGGCATGTACCCTTTGAGTGTTGGCGAGAAGTTAAGATGGACTGTTCTACCTCCCTTAAACATAGCAGACAAGAATCCAGAACAAATTGTACTGGAAGCCGAAAATGCAATCAGGGTAAAGTTAAACCAGGTAAAGCCAGTCTGATCAGATATTCTTATTGTCGATATGCTTAAAGAATTCATCTCTATAGGTATCGCCTATAGGAATAATCTTGCTACAGATGGAAATCCTACTCCGCTCAATACTTTCAATCTTATCCAGCGCGATGATGTATGATTTATGAACCCTGATGAACTGATCCTTAGGTAGGGTTTCCTCCATCTTTTTCATATTCTGCAAAGTAATGACGCGCTCTGTTTTAGTAAAAATGGAGATATAGTCTTTCAATCCTTCGATATAAAGGATGTCATCCAATTCAATTTTCTGGATTTTGTGCTCTGTTTTAACAAAAATAAAATCCTGGACTGGCGCGGCCACAGGCTTAACAGGTGCCGCTGCAAATAAAGGCTGTATGGGAGGAATCTCGGTTGGCACCTGCATTTTTAAACGGTTATGTACTTTTTCAACAGCCTTGTAAAAGCGGTCAAAAGCAATTGGCTTCAACAAATAATCTGACACATTCAGATCATAACTTTCCAGCGCATATTGAGAATAAGCAGTTGTCAAAATATAATCAGCCTTTCCATTGGCAATCTTTAAAAACTGTATTCCGGTAAGTTCGGGCATCTGTATGTCCAGAAATACGAGATCAATCCCCCCCTCTTGTACCATTTGCAAGGCTTCGATTGCATTCTCCGTACGCTTTACAAGTTCCAGAAAGGGAACTTTAGAAACATAATCCTCTATAATATCCAATGCCAATGGTTCATCATCAACGGCAATACATTTTAACTTTGTCATATGTCAAGCATTAGTTCGGTAGTATAATGAGTAGCCGAATTTACGATATTTAATTTATACCGTTCGGGATAAAGCAGCTGTAAGCGCCGCTCTACGTTGTTTAACCCTACCCCACCCATTATATCCTTGTTGTATTTATTCTTTTTATTGGTCACGCTAAAATGCAGTATTTTCTGATTAGCAATAATATTGATCCTTATCGGATCGTTGGGATCATTTGCCACCCCATGCTTAAAGGCATTTTCTACAAAAGAGATCAGGATCAAAGGTACAACTTGTTGATCATCTATCTCTCCATTTAAGGTTAGTTCTACCGCTGCACCATCTTTAAACCTCAACTTTTGCAGTTCAATATAACTCTGCACATAGTCGATCTCTTTACTTAATGAAACCCAGCTATCGTTACTTTCATAAATCATGTAACGCATAATCTCCGACAACTTTAAAATGGCATCTGCAGTTTTATCTGATTTTTGATACGCCAGCGAATAGATATTGTTTAAGGAATTGAACAGGAAATGCGGGTTAAGCTGCGATTTTAAGAACTGCAGTTCCATCTCTCTTTTTTCGCTAACGAGGTCGCGCTGGATACGTTCACTACCAAACCAATCTATCGCAAACTTTAATAAAGCGGAAACAACAACAAAAAAACCCGAAACAAAAATGGCAAAAACTACGTATTTCGTAAGCTCCAGGTACTCTATTTTACCATTATCTTCATTTAAATAAGTTAAAAAGAAATCAGTATTTAAACTGGCGACTACGGTTTTTATGATGACCATAATGGCGATCAGCATAAATATCGAGACCATATAGAGGCCATATTTTTTCTTTTGCTTTACCAGTATAGGAATGAGCAGGGTATAATTGATATAAAAAATGGAGAGGTTTATGATAGCAAAATAACCAAACTTTACGGCCACCTCATATAAGGTAGGGCGCTGATTACTGCTAAAGGTATCCCAAAGGAGCACAGCCAGGATCAGCATCCAGAACAAAAGGTGTACAGCTAAAGGGCCTTTATTTTTCATACAAAAAAATTATTCATCAAATTACACAAATCTAATTATTTTAAAATGCCGGCGTTCGACGAACTGGCATTTTTCTTCTACCAACGGGCTAATTGAGGGGAATATTCAGAAAACCTTCCATTTGAACAGTTGATCTAAGATAATATACACTTGGTCTAAAAGATTTTAGCAGCCTGTTTTTATTCATTCTATTTGTTTCATCAAACAACAACAATAAAAACAAAGACCTATGAAAACGTTAGCAAATACATCGCCTTTTCTGTTACTGTTGATACCTGTCTTTATGATGATAGTACTAACCCTTACTAAGGTGAGTACTGATAACCAAAATGAAGATCTCGTTTCGAAAGCACCGGCTGTAAAGAGCGGTCTTATAAAAGTAGCAAGTCCTTTTTCCAGGTAATCAGCTCCGGAAAGAGTTTATCTACACTCCCTTGCCCTTCATTTATAATGCTTAGGCAAGCCAACCAATAAATTTAGTTTAGTTAATAATAAAGAATGGCGGCGGATACCGTCATTTTTTTTGTGCTTTATTTTCCGTCCTAAGGCCTTTTTCAGTTTTATTTTGCAAAACATTTTGAAAACTAAAATATTAGTTATAGATTTATACTAAGAATTTAGTTATACCGTAAAATACGCGTTAAACGGAATAACAAATCCAAAATAAACATTTAACCGAATATAATATGGAGATAAAAGATTTAACTAAAGCAGAAGAGCAGATTATGCAAATTATATGGCAGCTTGAAAAAGGCTTTGTTAAAGAAGTAATGGATTTTTTGCCCGAACCAAAGCCTGCCTACAATACCGTATCTACCATTATCAGGATACTCGAGACCAAAGGATTTGTGGGACACGAGGCTTTTGGCAAATCGCATCAATATTATCCATTGATCAGCAAAGAAGATTATAAGCGTCATGCCACAGAGAAGCTATTAGATGGCTACTTCGAAAACTCTGTTGAAAGTATGTTTTCCTTCTTTGTGAAAGAAGAAAAGCTTGACCTGAGCGACGTGGATGAGATTCTGAAAATGATTAACAAAATTAAAAACAGACCGAGATGAGTATAGCACATTACCTACTACAAGTCAACATTTACCTGGTGGTATTTTACGGCTTCTATAAGTTATTGTTAGACAAAGAGACTTATTTCACACTTAACCGAATCTATTTGGTTTCAGCAGGCGTATTGTCGCTCGCTATCCCCTTCTTAAGATTTGAATGGTTTACCAAACAGGAAGCAATACAACCTGTTTACATCAGTGTGGGGCAACTCATGGGCCAGGTAAGCATTGTTCAGGAAGCCCCGAGTAGCTTGAATGCTGGTAACTTTATTGTTTTGGTCTACATTACAGGTATTTTGTTTTTCAGTGTAAGACTGATCGCGCAATTGATCGCCGTCAACAGAAAGCTAAAACAAAAAGAAAATGGCACAGCCTTCTCTTTCTTTTTAAAGAAACGCATTGATGCCAGTCTGCCTCAAGTCGATACCATCCATAAACATGAGGATACCCACATGCGTCAATGGCATAGTATGGATGTGCTCTTTTTCGAACTGCTGAGCATTTTTACCTGGTTCAATCCAATCATCTATTTTTACAAAGATGCCATCAAAAGCATCCACGAGTACCTTGCAGATGAAGAGGCCGCTAAATTTCAGGGGGATAAAGAACAATATGCTTTACTCCTACTGAGCAGCGCCTTCCGGGTACCTGTGAACACCCTAACCAACAGTTTTTTTAATAAATCACTGATAAAAAAGAGAATATTTATGTTACATAAACAAAGATCACACAAAATAGCCGTATTAAAATATGGCCTGTTCATTCCACTATTTGCTATAGCGTTAATCATGTCATCGGCAACCATCCGCAGCAATGAGAAAATCCAGGAGATTGCAGACAACATCCCGTTAAACACCCCTGTTGAAGCGGTTACTGAGGTCGTAAAAGAGTCGATCAAGCCCATTACCCCTCAACGTTCAAAAAAGACAGAAATCATAAATGAGGAACCCATTCAACCGCTGGCTGGCTGGGAGGAATTTTATACATTCATGAAAAAAAGCCTTAGGTATCCCCCTATAGCACATCAAGAGAAAATTCAGGGAACGACTATGCTAAAATTCACGATTGCTGGTGGGCAGTTAGAAAACATTGGTATCGCCACAAAATTAGGTGGAGGCTGCGATGCTGAAGCAATGAGAGCGCTTGCCTCCTTTTCAGGCTATAAATCAATTCAAGATGGTAAATACACTATAAACATAGATTTTCGTCTTGAAGGGGCCAATACGCCCTTACAAAATGAAAAAATTGAACCGATCAAAGGTTATACGGCATTAAATAAAATTACCTTGCACGCTTACTTTGGTCCAGCATCTGCCAGCTCGGGTGGCGACAATGACGAAAAAGTCTATGATTTTACTTCACTTGATACTGCGCCATCCTTTCCGGGGGGAATGCAAAAATTATACGAATACCTGTCCAAAACCGTCCGCTATCCAAAAGAGGCTCAGGAAAATAATATCCAGGGAAAAGTATTTTTATCGTTTATTGTAGAAACAGACGGTGCTTTAACTGGTATAAAAGTGGAAAAAAAACTGGGAAGTGGCACAGATGAGGAAGCCATAAGGGTATTAAAAGAATCTCCAAAATGGAACCCAGGTCTGGTAGCAGGAAATGCGGTGCGTGTAAAGTATCATCTTCCAATGGTATTTTCCTTAAGCACCGATGAAGGGGTGCCGACAAGGCCCCAAAACAAAAAAGAGCCAGCTCAACCCGCTGGACAGAATATGGGAATTCGCTTTAAAAGTGAAAACGGTGCCGAAGTCAAATTTGGAGCAAAACCAGAGCACGAACCACTTTATATACTGGATGGCAAGCCAATTGATGCCGCAACCATGGCAACGTTAGATCCAAATAACATAGAAGCCATCGATGTACTTAAAAGCGCTTCAGCAACTGCCTTATATGGATTAAAAGGAGTAAATGGCGTAATTTTAATTACAACAAAAACAGGAAAATGGATTGAGAAGACCGGCGAGGCTAAAGAAAAGAAGGAGAAATAATTATAAAATATCTAAAGCAAAGAACCCCGGTCATTATGGCCGGGGTTCTTTGTGTAATACCTTGTCTCGTTCTATAAAACTATTAAATATCTTCCTCAGATACAAATTTTGCAGAATAAAAATCTCTATTCATACGTGCTATGTTCTCTAAAGATATGCCTTTAGGGCATTCTGCCTCACAAGCTCCTGTATTGGTACAATTACCAAACCCTTCGGCATCCATCTGTGCAACCATGCTCTGAACCCTGCGGTAACGCTCAGGTTGTCCTTGTGGCAATTGTGCCAGCTGAGAGATTTTTGCAGATACGAATAACATTGCCGAAGCATTTTTACAAGTAGCCACGCAAGCACCACATCCGATACAAGCTGCAGCTTCAAAAGCTGAGTCGGCCTGCACTTTAGGAATCGGAAGGTTGTTGGCGTCCTGAGCATTCCCTGTATTCACTGAAATAAAGCCTCCAGCTGCAATAACTCTGTCAAACGCAGATCTATCTACAGTTAAATCTTTAATTACCGGAAAAGCCTTTGCTCTCCATGGTTCAACAACAATGGTATCACCATCTTTAAATGAACGCATGTGTAACTGACAGGTGGTAATCCCTTCTTTTGGTCCGTGAGGCCTTCCATTGATAAACATAGAGCAGGCACCACAGATCCCCTCTCTACAGTCGTGATCAAACACAACTGGTTCGTCGCCCTTAGAAATCAATTCTTCGTTTAATACGTCAAACATTTCTAAGAAAGACATATCAGGAGAAATCTCCGATAGTTTATAATCAACCAAACTACCTTTGGCTTTTGTATTTTTTTGACGCCAGATTTTCAGCGTTAAATTCATATTTCCTGTACTCATGATATTGAGATTTTAGTACTTAGCTATTATTTATAACTTCTTTGTGCAACCTTGATGTTTTCAAACTTCAGCTCTTCTTTATGCAGCTCAAATTTAACACCCTCTTTGAACTCCCATGCAGCAACGTAAGCGTAGTTTTCATCATCACGCATCGCTTCACCTTCTTCAGTCTGGTACTCTTCTCTGAAGTGACCACCACAAGACTCGTTTCTGTTCAGGGCATCTATACACATCAGCTCTCCTAATTCGATAAAGTCGGCCACGCGACCTGCTTTCTCCAATTCAGGGTTAAACTCATTTGCTTCTCCCGGTACACGAACATCACTCCAGAATTCTTTACGCAACTGCTGAATTTCTGCGATCGCCTCTGTTAAGCCTTTAGCGTTACGGGCCATTCCGCATTTTTCCCACATGATCTTTCCTAATTTCTTGTGGAAATGATCTACAGATTTGGTTCCCTTAATCGCAAAAAACTTGTCGATAATTCCTCTTGCACTAGCCTCAGCTTCTACGAATGCCGGGTGATCCTGAGGAATTGGTTTTGTAGCCAGTTCTTTAGATAAGTAAGCACCAATAGTGTAAGGGATTACAAAGTAACCATCAGCTAATCCCTGCATCAACGCAGAAGCACCTAAACGGTTTGCTCCGTGATCAGAGAAGTTTGCCTCACCTAAAGCATATAAGCCAGGTACGGTAGTCATTAAGTTATAATCTACCCATAAACCACCCATGGTATAGTGAACCGCAGGATAGATACGCATTGGTAATTCATAAGGATCTTCTCCGGTGATCTGCGCATACATATCAAACAGGTTACCATATTTCTCCTTAATCACCTCACGGCCTAAACGCATGCAGGTTTCTTTATCTGGGTTATGGATATTCTGTACATTCGCTTCAATACGGCCATAACGTTCTGTATTGGCTTTAAAATCAAGATAAACAGCCAGCTTAGAGTTACCTACTCCGTAACCTGCATCGCAACGCTCTTTAGCAGCACGAGAGGCCACATCACGTGGAACAAGGTTACCAAAAGCAGGGTATCTGCGCTCTAAGTAATAATCTCTTTCATCTTCAGGAATTTCTGAAGCTTTACGGGTATCGTTTTTCTTTTTAGGAACCCAGATCCTGCCATCGTTACGTAACGACTCAGACATCAGGGTTAATTTAGACTGGTGATCACCAGAAACCGGGATACAGGTAGGGTGAATTTGCGTATAGCAAGGGTTACCAAAGAAAGCGCCTTTTTTGTGTGCTTTCCACGCAGCCGTCACGTTACTACCCATTGCGTTTGTAGAAAGGTAGAACACGTTTCCGTAACCACCACTGCAAAGCAATACCGCATGCCCTGAATGACGTTCCAGTTCGCCGGTTAGCAAATTACGCGCAATAATACCACGTGCTTTACCATCCACCGTTACAACTTCAAGCATTTCGTGACGGGTAAACATTTCCACTTTACCCATACCTACCTGACGCTCTAAAGCGCTATAAGCACCTAAAAGCAATTGCTGACCGGTTTGACCCGCAGCATAAAATGTACGCTGAACCTGTGTACCACCGAATGAACGGTTGTCTAACAAACCACCATACTCTCTGGCCAAAGGTACACCTTGTGCCACACACTGATCTATAATATTTGCACTCACTTCGGCCAAACGGTGTACGTTGGCTTCACGTGCGCGGTAATCACCACCTTTTATGGTATCATAAAATAAACGATAAGTACTATCGCCATCATTCTGATAATTCTTTGCTGCATTGATACCACCCTGAGCCGCAATCGAGTGCGCTCTTCTAGGTGAATCCTGGAAGCAAAAACATTTAACCTTATAACCCATTTCAGCAAGGGTAGCTGCTGCCGAAGCACCTGCCAGCCCCGAACCTACTACGATAATTTCTATGCTTCTTTTATTGGCCGGATTAACCAATGGCATAGAAGAACGTAATTTAGTCCATTTCTCTGTTAACTCTCCTTCAGGTATATGAGCATTTAATTCTGCCATGTTGTTTAAACTTTAAGATCTAAAATTATTTAATAAGGCCCAGGTACATTGCAATTGGCATAGAAGCAAACAGCAAAGAAATGATAATTGAATACCATACGCCAAGGGATTTGATGATTGGTGTATACTTCTTGTGGTTCCAGCCCAAAGTTTGGAATGCTGAAGAGAAACCATGCAATAAGTGATAAGCCAATGAAACCATTGCCAATACATAAAGTACAACCAGCAATGGATCTTTAAAAGTCTCTACCATTACTGCAAACAGGTCGTGATTACCATTTGCGTCTGTTGTAGGAATGCCTGTAAAACGAGACATCACCCAGAACTTGTTGATGTGGACAATTAAAAAGATCAATAGCAACGTACCCAATAAACCCATTGAACGGGAATACCATTTGCTATTTGCAGCACCATTGGTAACCGCATATTTAACCGGACGCGCCGCCTGGTTTTGAAATACCAATCTGAAACCCTGGATGATATGCGCAAGCAAACCTGCGAATAAAACGATTTCCATAGCCCTGATTAACCAGTTAGTACCCATAAAATGAGCTCCCATGTTAAACGTTAAGCCGCCATCATTCACATATATCAATGCATTGATAAAGCAGTGCACTAAAAGAAATGAAATGAGAAACAGGCCCGTAATGCCCATTATTAATTTTTTTCCAATTGATGAGGAAAAAGCCTTTCCGAAACTTGCCATTAGATTGTTTTTTTATTACTTGTTATGTGCAAAAGTATTTAATAAAAGAATTAATCTGTTAATTCAAAGCACAAATCAGCTATTTAGAAACATTCTAACATTACAATTAGATGATAAAAGTCAAAATTGAAGGATTCATTTTCTTATGCAACGAAAAAAGGGGCATCCGATTGCCGGATGCCCCTTCATTATGCGATAATCTAATCTTAGAACCTATAAGTAAAGTTCCCTTGAGCTGTTACACCAGAAACAGTAGTCACACCGTTTCTTGACTGTTTCAACGCAGCTTCAACATCACTTGCACTATTTACCGGCTGTCCGTTAACGGCAGTAACCAATAAACCTTTAGGAATTTCTAAAGAATCAAAAACTTTACCTTGCTCCACTCCGGTAACCACTACCCCGTTTCTTACACCAAATTTACTTTTCAGCTGTGCAGGAGCCGGAGCAAATGACGCACCTAATTTATCGATACTTGCAGTACCTCCCGCCTTAGCAACGTCATTTGATTTAATATCACCTTCACCTTTTAAGGTCACCTTAGCATTTTTCAACTGTCCGTTTCTGGAATAAGTAAGCTCTACTTTATCACCAGGACTTAAACGGCCTATTTTTTCCTGCAAGTCCGGAGAATCGTAAATGATCGATCCTTCAACTTTTTTAATGATGTCCCCTTTTTGGATACCTGCCGCAGCAGCACCACTACCAGGAAGCACTTCACTTACATAAAGACCTGAATTGTCTTTCACATTTAATTTCTCAGCTACATCTGCATCCAAAGTCTGGAATGTTACGCCAATATAACCGCGTTTAACCGCACCATATTTTCTAAAATCATCAAGGATTTTTTTAGCAAGGTTTACCGGGATTGCAAATCCATAACCTACGTTAGTACCAGTCTGAGAAGCAATAGCTGCATTGATACCAATCAATTCACCATTTGCATTCACTAATGCACCACCACTGTTTCCAGGATTAATTGCCGCATCTGTCTGGATAAACGACTCAATACTGGTATTTGCTGCCCTTGAAGGCATTTTCCCAGTTCTTTGGTACTCTTCAAACTCCTCTTGTGTAGGCTGTTGCTGATCTCTTGCTAAAATGCCAATACTACGTGCTTTAGCACTTACGATACCCGCAGTAACCGTAGTTTGCAGATCCAAAGGGAAACCTACTGCTAAAACCCACTCACCAATCTGAACATTATCAGAGTTACCCATTTTCACTACAGGCAGATCAGTTGCATCAACTTTAATCAATGCTAAATCGGTGTTTGCATCTTTACCAACCACTTTGGCACTTACTTTACGTCTGTCAGACAAGATCACTTCGATTTTATCTGCATTATCCACTACGTGGTTGTTGGTTACAATATAACCATCAGGGGTTAAAATTACACCTGAACCAGAAGCTGCTTTTGGCATGCGTTGCATTCTACGGCCACCGCCACCACCAAACAGATCATCAAACATATCCATTGGAGATGACTGACGTCTCTGACCCGCGCTTAAGTCCCCACCTGTATATGATGTCTTAATGTGAACAACCGCTGGCGAAACTGCCGCTGCTGCTTCTACAAAATCAACAGCTCCTGCTGAAGATATCTTTGGGTTACTTGCAAACATTACCTTTTGCTGATCGGCAAATGACAGTAATCCGTCATTTTTTGGCTCTAATAATTTATAGCCACCAATTGCAGCCGCACCACCTATAAATGCAGCCAACGCTATTAATCCTATCCTTTTCATTTATATATTAGTTTTTAAATTTAACTTATTAAGAAAACACCTTTATTTTCTTTCCTTGATCTATTCAAATTTAATACCATATCAACGATATTTGCATCTGTAAACAGTCACGAATACTGTTAAAAAATGTTAAAAGCGCAGGAAACAACAAAAATGGACACTCATTTCTATAAATACCAGGGAGCAGGAAACGACTTTATACTTATTGACCATAGAATGAGTCCTTTAACGGAAATCAGCTATGACCGCATAAAAAACCTGTGTGACAGGCGTTTTGGCATTGGTGCCGATGGGTTAATGTTTTTAACTGCACATGATGAGTATGATTTCGAGATGCATTATTTCAATGCAGATGGCAGACCGGGCAGCATGTGCGGCAACGGAGGCAGATGTATTGTGGCTTTTGCCAAACACCTGGGTGTCATTGATCGTGAAACTAACTTTCTGGCAGTCGACGGTCCACATTATGCCAAAATTTCAGAAGAAGGCAATTGGATAGACCTTCAAATGATTGATATCGACACCATTAACAAAGATGGTAGCGCTTATGTATTAAATACCGGATCACCACATTATGTGACCCAAATGAACGACCTGGAAAACTATGATGTTTTTCACAATGGCAAAGCAATCCGCAACAATGAAACCTACAAAAATGAAGGGATCAATGTAAACTATGTGGAAGACAAAGGCGATTACCTGTTTGTGCGCACATTTGAGCGTGGCGTTGAGGACGAGACTTATGCCTGCGGCACCGGAGTTACAGCTGTAGCTTTATCTATGGCACAACACAAAGGTCAAAGCGGGCACATCAAAACACCTGTAAAAGTATTAGGTGGTAATTTGAGCATAGAATTCGATTACAATGGTAAACAATTTACCAACGTATTTTTATGCGGCCCGGCTGAAAAAGTATTTGAGGGGGATGTCGCTTTTTAAGCTCCCCCTGCTAATTCGCTTTACAGTCTAATCCCTTTCTGCCAGGTGCGCAGCTACGCCGATTTTAATCTCTCCAAAAGAATAATCTCTGCCCAGACGTTCCCTGATCGGGTTCATTTGTAAAGTCTTTAACTCCTTGATGGCATCAAGAATCCTGTCGAGTTTTTTACTACCAATAATATCTTTCGCAGAAATTTCCTGCAGCGCTACATAATGTGCCAGGTGCCCTTCTATGGTACCAACAACCATTTTGCGCTCTTCAGCAATCTCAGCAATGGTCTTCCCTTCTTTAAGCAGAATTAAAGATAATTCTTTAGTATCGGCCTTTGGTTCTTTTTCCTTTTTAGGTGCTTTTGGTTTACCAATACCGGCTTTAGCTGTCCGTCCTTTTTTCTCGGTAAAATCAAGTTTACCAGACATCGCAAATACTTTTTCCATTTGCGCAGCACGTTCTGCCTGACTTAGCAAGCCATTTACATCCTGTTTGGTAAATTCTTTCCCATTAATTGTGGCTTCCAGCAGGGCTGTGGCTTTGCGGATCTTTTTCACCTGTTCGTAAAACAATGCTTCCATTTCCAGCAACTCTGTTAAAAAAGCCACCACCTGTTTATCTTGTTTTACCAATTCCATACGCTCAAAAATCCTTTTAGAGAAAGCAGACAGCAATGGATTAAAATAATTCTCAGCAGCTGTAGTTCTTTCTAAAAGTGTCTGCAAACCTGCTTCGGATTTATCCTCATACAACCTTCTGATCTGCGCCAGAAACTTATTGGCATGCGCCTTTAATTCACTCAGCTCCTTTAACAATTGCGCTGCCCATTTTACGTGTTTTTGTTTTGCAGATTTATTGATGTCTTTGGTATAAGAATGCACATGTTCGTAAACATAATTATCGAGTGGGGTCAGATCAAAACACTGTAAGAGATAAGACCTTAAGAAGTTTTCACTTTCTTCCTGGATCCTGCTTTCCAATATAGCGGCCTCCTGTTTATTTTTAGAAAACCCAGTTACGTTCTGATCTTGCCTGATACCCGAACCGGAAATTAAGGAGGTGAGCACCAATCCATCTAAAGATCTTAGCCTGGAGAGGGCAACATAAATTTGTCCGGGAGCAAAGGCGTTACCGATATCAATAATCGCCTTATCAAAAGTTAAACCCTGACTTTTATGTACGGTAATCGCCCAGGCCAGCTTTAGCGGATACTGGGTAAAAGTTCCGATCAGCTCTTCTTTTATTTCGCCGGTTACTTTATCAGTGGTATACCTGATGTTTTCCCACTTGTATTTCTCGAGTATAATTTTCTCATTGTTGCCTTCGGTCAGCACCTCAATCATATCAGGCTTTAGCGAGATAACGGTAGCGATTTTACCATTGAAAAAACGCTGTTCTCCTGTAGGGTCATTTTTAATAAACATGACCTGTGCGCCGATTTTTAATTCGAGAATATGCTCTGCCGGATAGGAATACTCACTAAACTCATTCTCTACTTTTGCAACATACAGATAGGAAGGGTCCTTCAACTCTTCCAGTCGCTGTTTATTTAAAGTATCGGCTTTATTGTTATGTGTAGTAAGGGTAATGTATTTTTCATTTAAGGAGGGTTTAAAATCGGCTTGATAGTACTTTTCAAGCAGGGCCACGTCCTGTGCGGTTACCTCATTGTTCCTTAAATTATTCAGCAGGTTGATAAACACGCTATCCGCCTGTCTGTAGATTTTTTCCAGCTCGATGTAAATCGGAGGTTCATGATATAAGGCATGTGCATCGAAAAAATAAGCACTTTTATAGAATTGCCCAAGCATTGTCCACTCGTTAGATTTTACTACGGGCGGCAGCTGGTGCAAGTCACCGATAAATAAAACCTGCACCCCACCAAAGCTGGCTGTATTATTTCTTCTGATGTAACGCAACACCATATCTATGGCATCCAGCAAATCCGCACGAAGCATACTCACCTCGTCGATGATCAACAATTCCATATCCACCAACACCTTACGTTTTGCAGCCGTCATGTTTAAATGGCGGACTATAGATTTAGGCGTATTGTACTGCTGATTATAATGATCACCATCTGCTGCAGGCTGCTTAGGCAAATAGGCACCAAAGGGCAACTGAAACAAAGAGTGTATGGTTACCCCATTTGCATTGATAGCCGCAATACCTGTAGGTGCAGCAATCACCGCCTTCTTATGCGTCAGGTCTATTAAACGTCTAAGAAAAGTAGTCTTACCAGTACCTGCCTTCCCCGTAAGGAAAATGTGTTTGGAGGTATAGTTGACAAATCTGGCCGCAAGATCAGCAGGATTAACAGTTTCTGAATTCAGCATGCGGCAAATTTAGCAAGAAGTTACTACTTTACCCTCACTAACAGGTAACCATTATAATTTAGCCATCGGTTTAGCTCCTCTTCATCATCAATATTGACGGTAGTATTGAGCATCGTAACCACCAGTTTAATTTCCATATTACCTACATGATGTGTCAAGGAAAGCGCTTCGGAAGGCAAATAAGAAGTCGAGTTGTCTTTTGGATTGGTGCCCAACTTTCCCGACTTAAATTGCGCAATTGCATCCATCGCCATTTTCCGAATGTTAAATTCTACAGCAGGAGCCTGACCTACAGTAAGTTTCAGATTGCCGTATTGTCTTAATTTTTCTATTACCACCTTTACCTGATTTATTTTCAGTTCAGTTTTATCAGTATAATTTTCAATCGGGACCACATAATCGTAACCTTTAACATCCATCACTGTTCCTGTCTCTGGCTCAAAACGTTTGTTATCCATATAACTATTATGATAGTCGGTCCGTTTTATTTTAAGCAAGGCGTACGCCGTATCCGTTTTATTACTTTTAATGCTATAGCGAGACAGCGTAGTGTCTTTTAGTTCGATTTCATGCTCTATTTCTGTCAGATTTACTTTTGTAAAGGGCTGCAATGCCGCCAAACCATGTCTGTCTACCAGGTAATCAATTACATCCTCGCGCTGCTTTATGTCCTTTTTTTCTTTAGACCCCATCAGCCGCTTTAACCGGGCCACCTGCGAAAACTCAGACACAGAAAAAGCGCTTTGTGGCCCATAAGTAGACAGTAGTGCCAAAACACATAGACTAACCGGAATCACTTTGATGTTCTGCTTTTTACTGAAGAGAAAGTAAATGGTAATTAAGGACAACCATGCTGCAAGTATGATCAGGATATACCTGGATTCCGTGATCCCGTAATTGCCCACTCTTTTCCAGACAGCAAGCAACAACAATACAACAAGGGGCACCATCATGATATAAAAGAATCTGGAAAACAACTTCATCCATCCATTGCCTTCTTTTTCTTTAATGGGGTGAATAAGTAGCAGCGATAGGATCCCAAAAACAGCATAGCCTAAAATCAGGGTAGAAACCAGTCCTTTAGGGAGTTCCCAGTTCATGATGATCTTCGCTTCATATACCAGTAAAATAAGCAGATATATGGTCATCAATGGGATCAGCACATACTGTGTAAATATTTTCAGCCCTTTTGGGTAGCTTTCATCTTTATCCAGTTCCCCGAAATTATCAGGCACCCCTGCCAGAAAAAAGATAGTCATAAACCCCGCAGTAACTACTGCGAATAAACGCATATAAGTTTGCCATTCTATTTTTACACTAAACAACCCATCGATAGCCAAAAGTGCTACCGCCAGACCTATATAAAGTACCCCGGCATACAGTGCTGAAGTGAGAATTCTTAAAAACAACGATTTATTATATTGCCAGAAGCCATTAATATTACCCTTGTTTATAAATGGTGCAAAAGCGACAAGCAGGTGAAAAGCAAAAGCCAGTAAACCGATCCGGTAAACATCTGCGAGATAAAAGGATGGCTTTAATATAAAATACAGACCAGTACAAATTAACGCCGCAACCAGACGCAATGCCCATTGTTTTGCTGATTTCAACTGATTTGCCTCCGCATACAAATCAGCAGCCAGCAATAAAGTCAGCGCCAGGTTACAAACAGAAAGGAATACAATAAGTTGCTCTTCTATCCGTCTACTTGAATCAACAAGTAAACACCAGGAAATAGTTGCCGCAACTGCCACCACAACCTGAAGTGGAAACCGGGAAACGACTTTAAGAAAGCTTAACCATAATGAGTGAACAGACGGCAATTTGAGTTTCATAGGGAAAATTTAATCGTACAGATAAAAGTAAACATATTTAAACTAAACTTTTTCTAAGAATATCTTTAACAATCTTTAACATTATGCGTCTCACGTTCATACGATTTTAGTTTATAGCTTTAATCCCAACAAAACACTAACAATGAAACTGACTTATTTAACGCTTTTAATGGTATTTTCCACGGTACTTTTGTTTGCACAAAAACCCTACGCCATTAAAGGCTCTGTAGTGGATACTATGGCAACCTATAAACTGGTCAATACAACCGTAACCTTATTAAACCAAAAAGACTCTACACTTGTAAAATTTACGCGGGCAAACGCCGAGGGCTCATTTGCCATCAACAACCTGCACTCCGGAAAGTTTATTTTACTGGTTACCTATCCTGGCTATACTGACTATGCCGAAAACTTTACCCTGGATACAGTTAATCCTGAAAAAGATTTCGGCAACATACATCTTATCCTGCGGTCGACACTACTTGAGAATGTGATCATTAAGGGAAATGCTGCAATCACCTTTAAAGGTGATACTACAGAATTTAATGCAGGCAGCTATAACATCCAGCCTAATGCTAAAGTAGAAGACTTATTAAAGCAGCTGCCCGGTATCCAAATAGATAAGGATGGAAAAATTACTGCACAGGGTCAAAAAGTGAATAAAGTCCTGGTTGATGGAGAAGAGTTTTTTGGTGACGACCCAACATTGGTTACCAAAAATTTACGTGGGGACATGATCGACAAGGTACAACTCTACGACAAGAAAAGTGACCAGGCGACATTTACAGGAATAGATGATGGTGAAAAGTCAAAAACCATCAATCTTAAGCTAAAGGAGGATAAAAAGAACGGGTATTTTGGCAAACTGAATGCCGGAATTGGCACAAAAGACTTTTACCAGAACCAGGCTACCCTGAATGTCTTTAAGGGCAGGAAAAAGTATGCTGCTTATGGAGCTATAGGAAATACCAATGAATCTTTTGGTAACAATATCTCTATTGGCTCCGTTGATTTTTCAGATGATGGAGGAATGATGGTAACTATGGGTGGTGCAGACGACTTTGATATGGGGGGCGGAGCTGGCGGAATATCTATCAATAGAAATGCCGGACTACATTATGAAAATAAATGGAAAGACAAATATGGCATCAATACCAATTACAAACTAGGCTCCGTTAGTTCTAAAGGAGAGAACAATAGCCTGAGCATAAATACGCTACCCGGGCAAACCAACACCAATAAATCAGATGAGAAATCCAATAGTTTCTCTTTCAACCAGAAGGTAGATGGAACATTGAACATGAACTTAGATTCCACTTCAACATTAAAAGTGACGGTTAGCGGATTGCTTGGAAACAATGATTCAACAGATGATTATAAATCTTCAACCCAAAGAGAAGACAACAGTTTCTTAAATCGTGGAACCAGAAAAATCAACAACGAAGGCGACGAAAAAAGCTTTAATGCCAGTGCATTCTGGGCAAAGAAGTTAAAGAAAAAAGGGAGAACCGTCTCCGTAAATGTCAAACAATCCTTTAAGCAAACGACAGGTACAGGCTTTCTGAATTCTGAAAATGAATTCCTTAATGCCCAAAATCAACTGGACAGCGTTGTCAACATCGATCAGTATAAGACAAGCGATATATTCAAATCAACATTTAGTACAAATGCGACGTATACAGAACCTATTTCAAAAACCCTGGCGCTTGTACTTAACTACGGACTAAGTCTAAACAACAGCAGTTCAGATAAAAAATCCTTTAATAAAGACATTATCGGGAATTACAATGATCTTGACAGGGAATTTAGCAACAAGTTTAAACTGGACCAGCTAACTAATAATGCCGGTATGAACTTTAATTACAGAACAGGAAAGTCTGTTATAACCTTTGGCACAAGGATTAACGCGGTAAGATTTAAACAAATTGATTTGTATGAGGATACGACCTTAAAGAGAAGTTTTATTAACTGGAGTCCACAGGCAAACTATAGCTACAACTTTTCAAGGACCACCTTCCTTCGTGTAAATTACAACGGAAGTACTTCACAACCGGGAATGGAACAAATTCAGCCATACAGGGCGAATACAGATCCATTATATATTGTTTTAGGAAACCCGAACTTACGTCCTTCCTTTAGCAATAACGTTGGTGTTTCTTACAATTCATTTAAGATCCTTACAGAGCAGGTTCTGATGGTGAACGGAAACTTCGGTTTTACGTCCAATGCGATTACCAGTAATGTCGTTACAGACGACGCGGGTAAGACAACCAGCCAGGCTATAAACATGAGCGATAAGACGCCCATAAATTTCAGTTTAAATGTGTCTGCTGGCAGAAAAATAAATGGAATAAATCTGACTGTAGATGCCAGCACCGGAGGTAACTACAACTATAGTATTTCCAATAACTTCCTAAATACCTCGAAATCCTTTAATTATTCGCTTGGCCCTTCTATTTATAAATATGCCGATAAATACAGTATCCATTTAAGTTTGAGGCCGAGCTATAATACCTCCAGCAACTCAGTACTAGGTGTTAAGAACAATAATGATAGTTATAGTGCAAATGGAAATTTCGACTTGATGGCACGCTTACCAGGTAAAGTTGAAATTCGCACAAACGGAGAATATCAATACACTGGTAAAAGTCAGGCTTTCAACGAGACGCTGAACCGACTGATATGGAATGCCTCTATCAACAAGAAATTCCTGAAAACAGAAAGCCTAAATCTTTCTTTATCCGGAAAAGATTTACTCAACCAAAATTCAGGTTTTAGCAGATCCGTTTATAATAATACGATCAATCAAAGCAATTCAACCACTATTCAACGCTATTTCATGTTATCCCTGTCATGGGATTTTAATAAAATGGGTGGCATATAATTAGAAAAACACGATGAAAACAAAATTCATATTATTAGCGGGTCTGATTTTTACCATGCACAATCTATTTGCCCAAAATGTCAGATTTGTAAACAGTGGGGTTATAGAATTCGAAAAGAGCATCAATCAACATGCTGCGATTAGAAAAATGATGGCACGGGCAGGCGGCATGATAAGCGGTTCTTTTGACGATTATAAAAAGTCCTTACCACAGTTTAAGATACTCAAAAGTACGCTCACATTTTCGGGCAACAAAACCTTGTTTACCCCTATTGCTGAAGCGGGAAGCCTTCCGGGAATGTTTGGCGGGAGCCTGGAGTCGGAGCAATCAAATATTACTTATACAGACTTATCTGCAAATTCATTTACAACGGAAAAGACATTTTTTGAAGAAACCTTTTTAATAAAAGACAGTCCGCGAAAAATCAACTGGAAACTGACAAGCGAGATGCGTGATATCGCCGGCTATGAATGTCGCAGGGCAAATGCCATTATTATGGATTCTGTGTACGTTGTTGCCTTTTACACCGATAAAATTCCTGTTTCAGGTGGACCGGAATCATTTACAGGATTACCGGGGATGATTCTCGGGGTTGCACTTCCACATGATAACATTACCTGGTTTGCTAAGACTGTTACCGACAAATCTGTTCCTGTTACAGAGATAAAGCCCCCTACAAAAGGGAAACCATTAGACAACAAAGGTCTTTTCGAAACCATTAACAAAGTATTGAGCAGATGGGGCAGCCAGGCCGGCAGTATGATTAAATTGCTGGTACTTTAGTTGACTAATAATTTATAGCCTTTACCATGTACATTTAAGATTTCTACTTTAGGATCTTCCCTTAGATATTTTCTCAGTTTACTTAAAAACACATCCATACTGCGGCCATTGAAATAATTATCATCATGCCAGATGCTTAATAAAGCTTCTTCCCTGGTGAGTACAGCGTTCTTTTTAAGGCAGAGCAACCGCAACAGTTCAGCTTCTTTGGTGGATAACTTTTGCTGCAGTCCATTATAATGGATTAATTGCGTTGTATAATCGAAAGTATAGTCGCCTATTTGAAATTCGGTTTGAGCGGGTCCCTGATCAACCTGTTCTTTTACGGCGACACGCTTTAACAAAGCATTGATGCGTAGCAGCAATTCCTCAATTCTAAATGGTTTAGTGATGTAATCATCTCCTCCCAAATCATAAGCAGAAGCTTTATCTTCCATCATCGCCTTTGCAGTCGCAAATATAATAGGGATATCCTGATCGATCTTTCTGATCTCTTTACCGAGTGTAAAACCATCTTTTTTAGGCATCATGACATCTAGGATACAAAGGTCAAATTCCTGCTTGCTAAATGCACGCAAACCTTCTTCGCCATCGGTACATAACACTACATCGAATTTCCCTTTTAACTGAAGGTAATCCTGTAAAAGCAATCCGAGGTTAGGATCATCTTCGACCAATAGAATTCTTTTCATTAGTTGTGGTTTAGTGGTAAAGTTATTTCAAATGTAGTTCCTTTATCTTTCTCGCTATATACTTTTATTGTTCCATTCATCTGTTCAACAATATCCTGTACATAATTCAGTCCCAGACCAAAGCCTTTAACATCATGCAGGTTCCCGGTAGGAACACGATAAAACTGATCAAATATACGTTTTGAATGCTCTTTGGTCATCCCAATACCTTTATCGGAGATATTTATAACCAGGACTTTATCCGTACTTCTGGTTTCAATGGTAATCTCAGGATCTTCTGCACTATACTTATTGGCATTATCAATCAGGTTATAAAACACATTCGAAAGGTGTAATTCGTCACCATAAACAAGTGGGTGTTCAGCATTGAGGCTCAGATTTACCTTTGCATTTTTCTTTTGCAACTGCAAATTCATACTGTCAACTACTGCCGCAATTAAATCGTGCGTATTTACCTCCTTATGCTCCAGTTTAAGTTCTTTCTTTTCTAAGCGCGCTATACTCAGCACACGTTCAATATGGTTGCCTAAGCGTACGTTTTCATCATATATTATACCTGCAAGCCTTTTCACCCTGCTCTTGTCCTCTACAATCTCCGGATCTTTAAGGGCCTCGCTGGCGATCATAATGGTTGCAACGGGTGTTTTAAACTCGTGGGTCATATTGTTGATAAAATCCGTCTTCATTTCAGAGATCTTCTTTTGCTTAAGAATTGCATAAATAGTATAGGCAAAAATGAAGATCAATACCAGAAGCAAACCAGCAGAAGAAGCCATCGTAGCCCACATATTACTCAGGATTAAAGAGTTTTTATTAGGAAAATACAAATAAAGCATCCCCGGATCTCTGAAAATCTCGTTACTGAATAAGGTTGTACGGTAAGTGTTTTCCGGCAAAATCTCCATATTAGAATTAGATGCTTTCTGATAAAGTACAGAATCCTTGTTTGCCAGTTTTAACCAGAAGTCATACTTTAAACTTACATTCTGATCTTGCAGCTCTTTTTTTATAAGGGTATCTAATACATCTCTGGACACGCGCTGATTGATGGGAACATATACCTGGCGCATTTCTTTCGCAACATCCTCCAGATAATTTAAATTACTTCCTTCCAAAGCAAGTGTATCGTTCATTAACTCTTTTAGCCCTGATTTATATTTCTGCTCCGCAATCCTATCTTCCATCTTAAATTTCAATGCAATTTCAGGAGCAACGCGTTCGATCGAGACAGTCATAGGATTTAAAGTCCTCGGATTTACAGCAAGGTACCGGATGCTATCAGGAAGTCGGCCTGGCGCTACCGAAAAAGTAGCTCCGATTTTGGGAACCAGGGTTTGGTTTACATTTCCACTAACATTTCCATAGGCATCAACACCAAAATCAACTTGCACCTGCAAAGATGAACTGCCTTTATTACTGGGATTTGAAATTTCCTGAAATACCTCCTCACTGATCAGTTCAGGCTTTAAAAAAGTTCGTCGAACAATACTGTCACGCATATTCAAATCTGCGACAACCCTTCTTTGTTGTTCCAGTCTGCGCTTAGCCTCCTGTTCTTTATATTGTTCTTTAAAATCAACGATCTGCTGAGCCTTGTCTCTAAAATCTTTATCCCGTTCCCTTCTGATCTCAAAATCTTTTTTAGTGATATGAATGGCTGCATAACGCTTTTGAACTTTACTGGCTACATTATTCAAAGCTTGTTTTACATCCTGTTCAAAAAGCTGAGATTTTAGGTTATAAGCTTCCCTGATGTAATACAATTGCATTACAAACACCCCTAGCAAAGCTATGGTCATCAGTCCGGTAATTAGCCAAAGGCTTCTTTTCTTCATTATAGGTTACTCAAAAATAAAGAAGCATTCACACAAAGCCCCCTTATTTAACAAAATTTAACACGACTATGAGCGATAATCATTATATTTATTATCCGTTTAGTTATAATCTTAACCGTTAATTGAAATAGCAATCATGAAATTATTTTTATTTAGCATTCTAGCATTAACAGTCAGCTTCACTAATCTAAAAGCACAAAGCACCCCGGAAGTTAAAGGCGCGTGGCAACTTAACCAGGATGAAACGAAACACCATCTCTTCTTCCAGAATGGCTTTTATTTTCATACCGTTCAACAGGGGAATGTTTTTGTAGGAACTAATGGTGGCCTTTATGAGATTAAAGACAATACAATTATCACCAAAGTGCTATTTAACAGTCTTGACTCAACTAAGGTGGGCAGTAAAATAGATTACCCCTTTTCCGTTACAACAACTGAGCTTGTTGTAACCGCTCCCGATGGCCAGGCTACCTTTCAACGGGTGGACGATGGGAACGCTCCTTTGGCAGGTGTATGGCACATCACAGGACGAATGCAGGATGGAAAACTTAGTCCGATACATCAAACCGGTACAAGACAAACCTATAAGTTGTTAACCGGCACTAAATTTCAATGGGTAGCTATAGACCCGGGGAAAAAACAGTTTTCGGGAACCGGGGGCGGCAGCTACACATTTAAAGATGGTAAGTACGTAGAAAACATTGAGTTCTTTTCAAGGGATAACACCCGTGTAGGTGCCTCACTAAGCTTTGATGGCAAACTGGAAGACCGCAACTGGCACCATAGTGGGTTAAGTAGCAAGGGTGACAAAATCTATGAAATATGGAGTAAGATTGGAGACAATTAAATTGCTACTTCACAGTATTCCGGATGAAAGCTCAAAATTCAATCAGAATTTTGAGCAAAAAAAATGCCGGAAGGTATTTCCGGCATAATTTGTAAATTGTTTACTTTAAAAAAGCTCTTAAAAAGGAAGATCATCTTCCTCGCCTGGTGCGCTGTTTAAATCAGCTGGCGGTGCATATGCTGGAGTAGATGCTGCGGCTGCGCCATTTGTTAACGCATTGATACGCCATACTACTAAACTGTTAAAATAAGATGTTTTTCCGGTTTTATCTGTCCACGGACGACCACGTAAGTTGAATGAAACTTCGATATCATCACCTTGTTTTAAGCTATCAAATAAAGCTGTTTTATCTTGTAAAGCCTCAAACCTGATGTATTCAGGATAAGTCGGGTTTTCTGCATATTCTATAATCAGGTCTCTTTTTTTAAAAGTCTCACTCACCTGCTGTAATGCACCAATTTCATGCACTTTTCCTTTAATTTCCATAACAAATACTCTTTTATTCTACTACGAAGTTCAAATCTCTATATTTTTATTGATAACTTCGCACAATAAATTATGCAAGTTTTCCACACAAAAAGCAAGGTTATAATAACCTGCAATAAGCGCCTTTCTTCCTATTTATTAGGAGAGGTTAAAGACCTGGGTTATGAAGTTGTAAGAGATTTCCCAACAGGCTTAGAACTGAACATTACCTTAACAGAATGCATCAAGCTAAACCTGAATTTAAGGTGTGCAAGTCAGATTTTATACTGTCTGAAAAGCTTCAAGGCCAATAACCCTGATGAGTTGTACCAGGAGATGGTCGCTATTCCATGGGAAGAACTAATCGATTTTTCCGGTTATTTCTCTGTAACTTCAAATGTGGATAACCCAACAATTACCACCCCACTTTTTGCTAATCTAAAAGTAAAAGATGCGATTGTTGACCGCATAAAAGAGAAGAAAGGCATTCGTCCGAATTCTGGCTCTGATGCGAATAAAGCAGTAGTACATTTATACTGGAAAGACAGTGAAGCTGATATTTTTATTGATACATCAGGCGAAACACTTGCAAAACATGGCTATCGTAAAATACCTGGAAAAGCACCTATGCTGGAAGCACTTGCCGCCGCAGTGGTATTGAGCACCAAATGGGATCAGAAATCTCCATTTGTAAATCCGATGTGTGGTTCAGGTACACTTGCTATTGAAGCCGCTCTTATTGCCACCAACCGTCGTCCGGGCTTATTCCGAATGAATTATGGTTTTATGCACATCATGGGTTATGATGAACAGGAGTTTTTTGCGGAACGTCGAATATTAAAAGACCAGGTAATTAAAAATGTTGACCTGCAAATTATAGCTTCAGATTTATCTGAAGATGCCGTCGACATTAGCAGAAAGAACGCGAAAACAGCAGGAGTAGATACCTTGATTACTTTCGAGGTATGCGATTTTGCCGACACCCCGGTTCCCGACAGTGGAAAAGGAGTAGTCGTTTTTAATCCGGAATACGGTGAACGTCTTGGTGTACACTCCAAACTGGAAGCTACATACAAACGCATGGGCGACTTCATGAAACAACATTGTAAAGGCTATTTTGGATATATTTTTACCGGAAACCCCGACCTCGCTAAAAAAATCGGACTAAAAGCAGAACGCAAAGTAGAGTTCTACAACGGGAAACTGGATTGCCGTATGTTAGAGTATGAATTATATGATGGCAGCAGGAGACCTGAAGATCAGCGGCCTGTTAAACCAACAATATAGTTATCTATGAATCACATCATCGATCAAACGATACAATTTGTAAAAAAAACCTTAGCCAATGCTGAAGCTGGTCACGACTGGTTTCACATTGAGCGCGTTTATAACAATGCAGTTGCAATTAATGCCAGTGAAAAAACAAATGAGCTAATCGTTATATTGGCGGCACTATTACACGATATTGCTGATGCAAAGTTTAACAACGGAGATGAAGAAATAGGCCCAAGGATCGCAGGTGATTTTTTAAATACACTTGGCCTGCATCAGGATATCATCAGTCACGTACAGCAAATCATCTTAAATTTAAGCTATAAAGCCAGCCTTGGGGTAGTTACCTTTAAATCAAGAGAGCTTGATGTTGTCCAGGATGCTGACAGACTGGATGCCATTGGTGCGATAGGCATAGCAAGGGCTTTTACCTACGGAGGATACAAAAACAGGGTACTTTACGACCCTGAGATCAAACCTCAGCTCAATATGACCAAAGAGGAATATAAAAACTCAGCAGGCCCCACCATCAATCATTTCTATGAAAAACTACTACTGCTCAAAGACTTGATGAGAACCGAAACGGGAAAAAAAATGGCACAACAACGTCACGATTTTATGCTTACCTATCTCGAGCAGTTTTACACAGAAATTTAACAACCTTACAGCAGCCTAATTAAAACTAAATATATTAGCTTATTTTACTACATTTGTTAGCAAAATAAATTGATATGTCTGAGCGGATTAGAGAAAAGCTAAAGATTCTTGCTGATGCAGCTAAATATGATGTGTCATGCTCTTCAAGTGGCGGGACAAGAAAAAATGACAATAAAGGACTCGGCGACAGTCATGCTTCCGGAATATGCCATACTTATACGGAAGATGGGCGCTGTGTTTCTCTTTTAAAAATTCTACTTACCAATCATTGTATCTATGATTGTGCCTTCTGCGTTTCCAGGAAAAGTAATGATATTGAACGCGCAGCATTCACGGTAGAAGAAGTCGTTTCTTTAACCATTAATTTTTACAGACGTAATTTTATTGAAGGTCTTTTTCTAAGTTCCGGTATTTTTAAAAATGCAGATTTTACCATGGAACGCCTTCTGAAAGTGGTAAAAAAACTAAGGACCGAAGAGCGTTTCAATGGCTACATCCATCTAAAAACCATCCCCGGGGCGAGCGAAGAGCTGATCAGGGAAGCCGGGTTATATGCGGACAGAATGAGTATCAATTTAGAAATGCCTACAGAAACCGGCTTAAAATTGCTGGCCCCTGAAAAAAGCCATGATGATGTTAAACGTCCATTAGCCCTTGTTCAAAACCAGATCATACAATTCAAGGATGAAAAAAAACTGATCAAAAATACCCCAAAGTTTGTCCCGGCAGGACAAAGTACACAAATGGTTATTGGCGCCACACCTGAAACAGATAAAGACATCATGCACACAGCAGATACTTTTTATAAAAAATTCTCTCTCAAAAGAGTTTACTATTCAGGGTACATACCAATAAGTAACGACAACCGGTTACCTTTAATTCGCAGCCAACCACCTTTGATCCGTGAGAATAGGCTCTATCAAACTGATTGGCTGATGCGTTTTTATGGCTTTCAGGTCAATGAACTATTAAATGACACAAACCCGCATCTGGATATAGACATAGACCCAAAACTTAGCTGGGCGCTCCGAAATCTTCAATTTTTCCCCGTTGACATCAACGTTGCGTCCTATAAAATAATTTTACGTATTCCCGGTATCGGGGTTGGGTCGGCTAAGAAAATAATACAAGCCAGAAAGTTCGGAAAGTTAAGAATTGATCAACTCAAGAAAATCGGAGTTGCCTACAATAGGGCAAAACACTTTATCAGATGTGCAGACACGCCTTATCAGATTAAAGACTATCAGGGTACACAAATTAAATCCTTCATACTGGCTGAAAGTCAAAGCAAATATTTAAAAAATGATATCCAGCAATTAATTTTGTTTTAGCAGGATCTTATGATATACCTAATAGATGGAAGCTTAGAAAGTCTGCTTTGCGCTATCTTTGAACGGTTTGAGCGAAAACCCGAAAAAGTAACACTCCGATTAGAAAAGTATTACCAACCGGATGCTTTCTCGCCAGTGTTACATGTGCACAAGGATAGTAAAAAAGCAGACAGGGTATGGAAAGGTCTTCAAGATAAGTTAGATAAAGGCTGGATGCGACGATTTTACTGCACTTTCCTTTCAGAATCAGCTAAAGCCTACCTAAGCTTATTCGAATTTGCCTGCTATATCTTTTCAAATCCATCAGGAGCTGAAGCCAACTATGGGAATCCCTATGTCCTGGAAGTAGCACAAACAGCCAGAAAAGTAGAGCGGGAAAAACACAGGATGGAAGCTTTTATAAGATTCCAACATTCGGCAGATGGCGTCTTTTACTGTGGAATTACCCCAGACTACAATGTATTGCCACTGATCATGAACCATTTTAAAAATCGCTATGCGGATCAAAGATGGATCATTTACGACCTCGACCGACATTATGGATTGTATTATGATCTTGAAAAAGTAGAAGAAGTGAGCTTTACGACAAAAGAAGAAAAGAATCTGCAAACCACAACATTAGATGTTCAGGCAGACAATGAAAATCTATATGCTACCTTATGGAAAGACTATTTCAAAAGCACCAATATAACAGCACGAAAAAACACGAAATTACATGTACAGCATGTCCCAAAAAGATATTGGAAATATCTTACTGAAAAGATGGGCATATAACGATTTATCTTGTAAATTGCTCCACAGGTAAGCACTCTCTCTTACCTTAAATTTATAAGAATGAAATTAAGTGTTTTAGTGCTAATTGCTGCTTTTGCAGTAGGACTTTCTATCGGCCTGGTCAATTTCTATTTCCAGCAAAACTGGTATTACATGCTGGTTTCTTTTATGGTAACTTTTATTACGAGCTTTATTGTTTTTTATTATCTGCTCGAAAAATATATCTACTCCAAGATTGTATTGATCTATAAAATGATCCACAACCTAAAGCTGGGTAAAGATCTGAAAGATGCCTTAGGAGAATATGTAAGTTCTGATCCGATAAATGATGTAGAACACGAGGTAAAAGAATGGGCCGGGGCAAAGAAAAGAGAAATTGAGGTCCTGAAAAAACAAGAACAGTTTAGACGAGAGTTCCTTTCCAATGTATCCCATGAATTTAAAACCCCTTTGTTTGCAATTCAAGGTTACATCGAGACTTTGCAGGATTGCCTGACAACTGACCCGGAAATGGCTTCAAAATTCTTAAACAAAGCGGAGAAGAATGTTGAACGCCTGAGTTACCTCATTAATGATCTGGATTCCATTTCTAAACTTGAAACAGGGGCTATTCCTATTAATTATGAGCGCTTTGACTTTGTACCTCTTGCACGTGAGGTGATGGAGGGCCTGGAAGATTCAGCAAATAAAAGAAAAATTAAGCTTTCATTCAAAGACAAATATACTCACCCGGCATACGTTAGGGCCGACCGCGAAAAGATCAGACAGGTATTGATCAATCTCATTCATAATTCTCTGAAATACGGAAGAGAAAATGGATCAACCGCCATTAAAATATTCGAACTTCATGACCAATACTTAATTGAAGTTACGGATGACGGGATCGGAATTGATGAAAAACATCTGGCCCGTTTATTTGAACGCTTCTATAGGATCGACTCGCATAGATCAAGAGAAGAAGGAGGTACCGGCCTTGGTTTGGCTATTGTAAAGCATATTCTGGAGGCACATGAACAAATTATATCAGTAAGAAGCACCCTGCAAATAGGGACAACATTTGCCTTTACACTAGAAAAGATTGGTTAACAGTTGGATATATTTGTAAAAATAACTTAACACTTAACACTAAGTTAACATTACACTCATACTTTTGTATCATATTTTAAATTAATATGAACAGTATTTTTAAGTTCTTTACACCGAAAGACAAGAAATTTCAGCCGTTATTTGAGCAGGCAGGAAGCAACGTATTAAAGATTTCTCAGGCACTACTGCTTGCATTAAGTGCAACAGACCTGGAAAAAAGAAAAGAATACATTAAAGAGGTGGAACGTCTGGAACATGTTGGAGACGAGATCACCCATTCTATTTTTCTTGAATTAAGTAAAAACTTCATTACACCATTCGACAGGGAAGATATCCATGCACTGGCAAGTGCCGTTGATGATATCGCAGATTACATCCATGCCTCGGCTAGTAATATAGAACTGTACAATGTGACCAATATTGGTGACGCAATGATCAAACTTGCAGAACTTTTAGTGGAAATGTGTACCGATTTGGAGAAAGCCATTAAAGAATTAAGAAGCTTTAAAAATATCCGTGTAATTGCTGATGCTTGTGTACGTATCAACAGTGGAGAAAACCAGGCTGATTATGTTTGCAACCTTGCTATTGCACGCTTGTTTGAATTTGAGACCAACGCTATTGAACTGATCAAACAAAAAGAAGTACTGCAGACCTTAGAATTGGCTACAGACAAATGTGAGGATGCAGCAAATGTGTTGGAGTCTATTTTGGTAAAGAATGCTTAACCCTTTAAAAAAATGGTAACTACTTTTACGTTATTGGTTATTGTAATCGTTTTGGCTATTGCCTTCGATTACATTAACGGCTTTCACGACGCAGCAAACTCTATTGCAACGATTGTGTCCACGAAAGTACTCTCGCCTTTTCAGGCGGTACTATGGGCTGCAGTCTTCAATTTTGCTGCTTATTTTTATTTTACAGACCACAAAGTTGCCAATACAATTGCCAAAACTGTCGTAGAAAACTTTATTACACTTGAAGTTATATTAGCTGGTTTATTAGCCGCTATCGCCTGGAACTTGTTTACCTGGTGGTTCGGTATCCCTTCCAGTTCATCCCATACACTAATTGGTGGGTTTGCAGGAGCAGGAATGGCAAAAGCTGCATCATTGGGCGTTAGCGTAATGTCGGCTATCAACCTTGCTCCAATATTAAAAGTAGTAGCTTTTATAGTGCTGGCCCCTGTTATTGGTATGGTCATATCAGTGATCATATCCATCATCATTTTACACATTTCAAAAAATGCCAGGCCTTCTGTAGCAGAAAAATGGTTTAAACGTTTGCAACTGATCTCATCTGCGGCCTTAAGTTTTACCCACGGTGGTAACGATGCCCAGAAAGTAATGGGTATCATCTATGTAGCCATGGTAGCTGGAAATCAACTAAATAGCGGAGATGTAATGCCTGAATGGGTTCCAATCTCTTGTTACGCGGCTATTGCCCTGGGTACAATGAGTGGTGGATGGAAAATTGTTAAAACAATGGGTTCTAAAATCACCAAAGTAAATGCTTTTGAAGGTGTTGCAGCTGAATCTGCTGGTGCTGTAACCTTAGGTATTACTGAACATTTTGGTATTCCTGTTTCTACTACCCATACCATTACCGGATCTATCGTAGGTGTTGGTTTGTTAAAAAGAGTCTCAGCAGTACGCTGGGGAGTTACAGTAAGCTTATTATGGGCATGGGTATTGACTATTCCGGTATCAGCTACACTGGCAGCTATTCTTTTCGCCATTATCCACCTTTTCTTTTAATAGTTGATCAGGTAAATTAATATTCTAACAAAAGACCGCAGTTTAAACGCTGCGGTCTTTTGTTTTTAGAAATCTATTCTAAAGGTCATCCTGCTATTCCGTTTCTCTGGTCTCTCCCATTTAGGCCCATTTATAATTAATCTGATCGCTTCCTGCTCATATTTATCATCGGCCTCTTTTTCAATTTTCAGATCTGTTGGGGTTCCTTCTTTATTGATTTTAAAACTTACTTCAACTACTTGTCCTGCTTTCACTTCATCTTTAAAAGCATTGTTGAGTCCGATATAAGCCCATAATTTATCCCAGCCTCCAACAGGATTAGAAACCATTGCTACCTTGCCCTGCATGGTGCTGGTTCCCCTGATCCGAACTCCTCCGACCCTTTCGGCAAGTGCGTTGTTTACCTTATGGCTATCAAGAGCCTGCACTTTCTTTTCGGCTTTACCATATGCTACAACTACCACCTCATTCAAAGCTAAACGATCAGGTACGAGGGTAACATTTATAGGCTGGTTTGCTTTAGCCAATAGTTCAGTTGCTTTAAACCCAATAGAGTTAACCAAAATCTTACCCTCCTTAATAGAAGTATCTGCATTGATTTTAAATTCGCCATTGGTATCGGTAACCGCAGTTAAATTAGTTCCATCTACCCTCACAATAGCTCCAATTAAAGGTTTTCCATCATCCTGTGCTGTTACCTTCCCGCTCATTACATTTGCAACATCTAAAGTTGCGACCGAAGCAACTGCCCCGACTATATTTTGTTTCCGCTGAACGCCATACCCCACTACGACAACATCGTTTAATTGCTGAGGTGCGGACTGAGGTATTGCCACTTCTGTTTTAGATTTTCCTCTTGCTGCGTAAGTATTTGTTTTGGCCGCCTTAACAGCTTTATCCATTTCTTTTTCTACGACCTGATCAGCCGATTCACTTGCAAGCCCCGGAGCAGCCTGTATCGCTGCGGGTGGTTCAACCACAGGGACGACCGGAGCAATCGTCACATCCACATTTTTAGATCTACCGGCCAATTCTTTCTGATGATTACTTTCACGCATCCAGAACATAATGCTTACCGCAACAAACATTACTGCCGCAGCAGTTCCAATACTTAGTCGTTGCCAGGTAATGACCGAAGTTTTTTTAATTCTCTGATGTTCCGCTACTCTTTCATGTAATTGTTTTTGAAGCAGGGACATAGATTGCAAAGCGCGCTTAGGCGACTCACTTAAGCCAGCCAGGGCCTCTGCCACGAAGGGGTCTTCTAAAGCTTCGCGCTCAACCCTGTTCATGGTTTTAGCATCAAGCTTACCGTCGAGATAATCCTCTAAAACACCTATATCTAACCAATCCTTATTCACTGCTATTTTTTTCTATACAAATTTTAAGATTTCTTTTCCCATTCTGGATATAGCTCTTCACTTTAACCATCTCATAGCCTGTAATATCTGCCACTTCCTTATAACACTTCTCCTGCAGGTAAAACAGATCTACACTCACACGTTGCTCTTCAGGAAGCGTTTCCATACACTTTTCCATAACGGTCAGCCTCTTCTCTTTTGTATCATCCATATCAAGATGCACAAAATCTGTGTTTTCCACAAAAGTATCATCTATTGAAACTGTCGTATTCTTCGATTGTTTGCGAAGTGCCATTAAACAGTGGTTACGTGTAAGTACATGTAGCCAGCTTTTAAAGTTCTGTACTTCATGGAGCTTCAGTTTAAGCACCAGCTCCTCAAATATCTGCATTACAGCATCCTTACTTTGCTCCTCATCCTTCAGGTAATTTAAACAAACCCCAAATACCAGGTGCATATATTTGTTATAAAGCGTACCCAATACCTCCAGATTGCCACTTTTTTTATAGTGTGCAATTAAAGCAGCATCATCCTGCTCCTGTATCCTGGCGTTATTTTTTATAAACTTCAATGTTCTTTTAGGGCATAATCTGCTCAAGTATAAAAATATTTTCTGACACTGGTATGGAAATTCTGCAAAGCCGACATCATTAGCAAAACAGAAAATTATGAAAACATTATTGCTACCCCTAGTTCTGCTGATATTTATGGGCTTCCAGGAAAGCCATGCATCGGTTAAAGTAATTACAGGAACAGTGACCGATAAAACCTCAGGTCAGCCCATTCCTGGCGTAATTGTAAGTACATCGGGTAGTAAAAAATATGTAACGACCAACAAAGATGGTAAATACAACATTACTGTTGAAGATAGTAGTCAACAGCTCCATTTTTCTTATATAGGATATAAAACGCTTACCATAAAAATCAAAAAATCTACTGTCATCAATGTTAGCTTAGAACAAGATATTCAAACGCTGAACGAAGTAGTGACCGTGGGCTATGGCATACAAAAGAAAATGGCAATAACGGGCGCATTAGCTTCGGCTACGCAAGGCATTAGAATTAGAGGGGTAGGTAACCTGAATAAATCCTATTATCCAGCTGATCAAAATACAGAAAGCTATGCTTCCATTAAGGAAAATGGCTTTCAAAATCCATTTAAAAATCCACTATCGACCTTTTCAATTGATATAGATGCCGCCTCCTACAGTAATGTGCGTAGGTTCATTAACACTGGTAGTTTACCTCCTAAAGATGCAGTAAGAGTTGAAGAAATGATCAACTACTTTGATTATGAATATGCACAGCCAAAAGGTAGTGCCCCGGTAAACATTGTAACAGAAATTGCCGATGCCCCGTGGAATACAAAACACAAACTGGTACAAATTGGCTTACAAGGCAAAAAAATACCGACAGATAACCTTCCTGCCTCCAATCTGGTGTTTCTAATTGATGTCTCCGGTTCTATGAGCGGTCCAAACAGACTCCCATTGCTCGTTTCTTCCTTTAAATTACTAACCGACCAGTTACGCCCAATAGACAAAGTGGCTATTGTAGTCTATGCCGGGACTTCAGGTCTTGTACTACCCTCAACAGCTGGCAATGACAAAACTAAAATTAAAGATGCTTTAAATGCCTTAAATGCCGGTGGCTCAACTGCCGGAGGTGCAGGAATCGAACTGGCTTATAAAGTGGCGGGGCAAAACTTCATCAAAGGAGGAAACAACAGGGTAATCCTGGCAACAGACGGCGATTTTAACGTTGGTGCTTCCAGTGATAAAGACATGGAGAGCCTGATTGAAGAGAAACGTAAATCAGGCATATTTTTAACAGTCCTTGGTTATGGAATGGGTAATACAAAAGACAGCAAAATGGAAACCCTTGCAGATAAAGGCAACGGAAATTATGCTTACATAGACAATATTAATGAAGCAAGAAAGGTATTGATTAATGAATTTGGCGGCACCTTATTTACCATTGCAAAAGACGTTAAACTGCAAGTTGAGTTTAATCCGGAAAAGGTGCAGGCATACCGCCTAATTGGTTATGAGAACAGATTACTGGAAGACCGTGATTTTAATGATGATAAAAAAGATGCTGGTGAAATGGGTGCAGGACATACGGCAACCGCATTATACGAGGTTATTCCGACTGGTATCAAAAGCAGTTTTACCGGCGCTGTGGATGATTTAAAATATCAGGAAAATAAAAAACCAAAAACAGTGAGTAACAGTAAAGAAATGCTGACCGTTAAATTACGCTATAAAGATCCTGACGGGAGCTCAAGTAAGTTGATAAAAGAAGCTGTAACTGATCGTTCTGCTGCTTTTGAAAGCGCTAGTAACAACTTCCGCTTTGCAGCAAGTGTTGCTGAATTTGGAATGTTACTGAGACAATCAGACTTTAAACAGCAAGCCTCGTTTGACCATGTTATCCAAACGGCCTCACGAGCAATGGGCACAGACAGAGAAGGCTATCGTTCGGAATTTATTAAACTGGCAAAATCAGCAAAATTAATGGCCGGAGATTTGCTATCTTCGACTCAAAAATAAAAAAAATGAAACGCATAAAACTTGTTTACCCTACCCTCCTGGCTTGCTTTTTACTGACTAATTTCTCTGCACAGGCTCAGTTTAAAATTGGAGACATCTTTAAAAAAGCTACTGGCAGTGGAACAAATACAAGCGGAAAGCCGAGTACATTAGAGATCGCATCGGGGATAAAGCAAGCACTGGAAATAGGAACATCCCGTGGGGCAGACCTGCTTTCGGCTAAAGATGGTTTCATGGGTAACCTTGCTGTAAAGATTCTTTTCCCTCCTGAAGCACAAAAGGTAGAGAAGACGTTACGCACAGTTGGTATGGGTAAACTTGCTGACAATGTAATATTGAGCCTTAACCGTGCCGCAGAAGATGCCGCAAAAGAAGCTAAGCCAATTTTTATTTCGGCTATTAAACAGATGACCATTACTGATGCCACCAATATATTATTAGGCAGTCAGGATGCAGCGACCAACTACTTCAAAAGAGTAACCACTGCACAACTGATGGAAAAATTTAAACCGGTAATTAACACCAGTCTGGCAAAAGTAGGTGCGACCAAATACTGGGGAGATGCAACGACCCAATACAACAAACTTCCACTTGTAAAACCATTGAATTCTGATCTTTCCGACTATGTAGCACAAAAAGCCATTGAGGGCATGTTTATTCAGGTTGCACAGGAAGAACTTAAGATAAGAGATAACCTTGGAGCGAGGTCTACCTCGCTCTTACAAAAGGTGTTTGGCTATGCAGATAAGAATAAGTAAAATAAAAAGGCTACTTTTATACGGTAAATACTAACAACATAAAAGTATATTGGATTTTAAAGATTTTAATTTTAACCCCGAACTACTTGAAGGGTTATTAGCAATGGGGTTTCGTAATGCTACTCCAATCCAGCAGCAGGCAATTCCCCTTATTTCAGATAAGAAAGATTTAATTGCCTGTGCACAAACAGGAACAGGAAAAACAGGAGCTTACCTTTTACCCATCATGAATATGATAGCAGGTACAGAGGAGCGTCATAACAACACATTGATATTGGCTCCAACAAGAGAGCTTGCCCAGCAAATAGACTTGCAGGTTGAAGCACTCTCCTATTTTACCAATATCAGTTCATTAACGGTATATGGTGGTGGTGACGGCATCGCCTACGAGCAGCAAAAAAGATCTATGCGCGAAGGTGTAGATATCATCATCGCTACACCCGGACGGTTAATTTCCCATCTTTCGTCAGGTGTTTTAAAACTTGACCAGCTGAAACACCTGGTACTTGACGAAGCGGACAGAATGCTTGACATGGGTTTTTACGACGACATCATGAAGATTGTTAGCTATCTGCCCCAGGAAAGACAAACGGTGATGTTTTCAGCTACTATGCCTCCAAAAATCCGTAAGCTTGCTGCAACACTGCTGAATCATCCTGAGCAAATCAGTCTTGCCATCTCCAAACCAGCAGAAGGTATATCGCAACAAGTGTATTTGGTTCATGACGAACAAAAAGTTCCATTGCTCACCAGTCTGTTAAAAACAGATGATTACAAGAGCATTATTGTTTTCGCATCGACTAAAGAAAAGGTAAAAAACCTGGGTAAAGTATTCAGAAACCTCGGACTTAAAGCAGAAGCCTTTCATTCTGACCTTGGTCAAAAAGAAAGAGAAGGTATATTACTCAAGTTTAAAAACAGACAACTGCCTATCATTATTGGTACTGACGTATTAAGCCGGGGTATTGATGTAGAAGGTATTGACCTTGTAGTCAACTTTGATGTACCTCACGATGCGGAGGATTATGTACACCGTATTGGTCGTACCGCAAGGGCTGCCACTAAAGGCACCGCCATCACCCTGGTAAACAATAGAGACAAGCGCAAACTGGCCAGTATTGAAAAGCTGATCGAGAAGCAGATTGACAGAATGAGTTTACCTGAACATATTGGGGAGGCACCTGTAGAAGCAGCACTTGATCCGCTGGCACCAAAGCCTGTACGAAAAGCAGCGAATGGGAAGCCTAAACGCAAATTCTGGAAAAAGAAACCAAGTAAACAAACAGGCACTTAGCTTAAAACTCCGTAATTCAGTGGAGGGATAACCCACATTTTTGTATCTTTACTCTTATGCAGAATCTCCCTCCTTTAGCCGAACGTATGCGTCCACAAAACCTGGATGAATACGTAGGGCAACAACATCTGGTAGGACCAAATGCAGTATTAAGAAAGGCTATACAAAGCGGGCAGTTACCTTCAATGATTTTCTGGGGACCTCCCGGAGTAGGTAAAACTACCCTGGCTTATATCATTTCTCAAACTTTAGATAGGCCCTTTTTTAACCTTAGCGCAATTAATTCGGGCGTTAAGGACATCAGAGATGTAATTGACAGGGCTGCGTTACTTAAAGACAGCTTAATGGGTTTGCCTATCCTGTTTATTGACGAGATCCACAGATTCAGTAAATCACAACAAGACAGTCTGCTTGGAGCTGTTGAAAGAGGTTTAGTCACCTTAATTGGTGCAACTACAGAAAATCCTTCTTTTGAAGTCATATCAGCACTATTATCACGATGCCAGGTCTATATCTTAAAAGGTCTGAATGAAGAGGAACTTTCCGGCTTACTGCAAACTGCAATTAAGCAGGATGTTATACTCAAAGACAAAAAAATAAGCATAAAGGAGCATGAAGCATTGATCCGCTTGTCGGGCGGTGATGCCAGAAAACTGCTAAACGTTTTGGAAATTGCTATTAACGGTATCGGGGGCAATAAAATAACCCTAACTAATGAATCCGTTCTGGCACATGCACAGCAAAACCTAGCGCTGTATGATAAAGCCGGAGAACAACACTACGATATCATTTCAGCATTTATAAAATCTATACGAGGTAGTGACCCCAATGCCGCCGTTTACTGGCTGGCAAGAATGATTGAAGGTGGAGAAGATCCGTTGTTTATTGCCAGAAGATTGCTCATTCTAGCTTCCGAAGACATCGGAAATGCTAACCCCAATGCATTGTTAATGGCAAACAACTGCTTTCAGGCAGTAAACGTGATCGGATTTCCGGAAGCCAGGATCATCTTGTCACAAGCCGTAACCTATATGGCCGCTTCTGTCAAAAGTAATGCTGCTTATGAAGCTATAAATAAAGCACAGGCCGTTGTAAAACAAACAGGAAACCTACCCGTTCCGTTACATATCCGAAATGCCCCTACCAAGTTGATGAAAAATATAGGTTATGGAAAAGACTACAAATACTCACACGGATATGAAGGCAATTTTGCCGAACAGGAATACCTGCCTGATGAGCTGAGTGGAACAAAACTATACGATCCAGGAAATAACCCCGCTGAAGCCAAGCTAAGGGAGCAGTTGAAAAAGAACTGGAAAAACAAATACAATTATTAATATGCTTAGCATCTTTTTAAGCCACCAATGGAAAGCCTTCTGGCGTTCAAGAAATAAAGGTGCTAGTATTGCTGCACAAATTTTTCTGGGCCTTGCCGTAATCTATCTTCTTGTTTTAGCAATTGCCATAGGTATTGGGATGGAGTTGATTATCTCAAAAATGTTTCCCGACAAAGACGTATTCGTTATATTTAATGGCTTTATTCTTTACTACTTTGCTGTCGACTTCTTAATGCGGATGCAATTACAGGAGTTACCTACATTAAGCATTGTTCCTTATTTACACTTAAAAATCCCAAGACGAAAAATAGTTAGTTTTTTAAACATCCGGTCTTTATTTAGTGCCTTTAATATTTTACCCCTCTTTATATTTATTCCATTCTGCTGCACAGCTATTGCCAGTGTATATGGCTCCTTTCCAGCCATCATGTATGTTATTGCCATTCTTTCATTATGCGCATTTAACAATTACGTAGTGATGTATATAAAACGCCTGACCACACTTAGCGTAAAAGCAGTTATGGTTGTTGTACTCGTAATTGCCGCCTTAGCCTCACTTGAATATTTTAAAGTACTCTCTATTTCTGCAATTTCTAATATTGTATTTGACTTTTTAGCTGTCTATCCTTTAAGTGGATTAGGTTTTTCTACCGCAGCTATACTGGCATTTACGATAAACACGGCATATCTGCGTCGTAACATGTACACAGAAGAACTAAGTAGCGCTGTTGCAAAAAAAGTAAGCACAGACTATCCTTTTCTAGACAGGTTTGGCGCAACGGGCGTATTGGTCGCCCTGGAACTGAAATTAATCTTACGGCATAAAAGAACCCGATCAGCAATTATTATGAGCTTTTTTTTTATGCTTTATGGTTTCCTTTTTTACAAACAGGATTTGATAGATAAGGGCGAAATTAACATGCTGATTTTTGCAGCCGTTTTCATGACGGGCAGCTGTATCACTATATACGGACAGTTTATGTTCGGTTGGCAAGCCAGTCATTTTGATGGTTTAATGGTTAACAAAACCAATCTAAAGAACTTTATCGCTGCTAAATTTTTACTTTTTACCATCATATCGACCATCGTCCTGATCGTAACAAGTTTGTACGGCCTTATCAGCTGGAAAGTGCTCTTCATTCAAATTGCTGCCTATTTTTACAACCTCGGTATTGGAGCAGTTGTTGTGCTTTATTTTGCGACATGGAATTCGAAAGCTATAGATTTAGGCAAAAGTTCTACGTTTAATTATCAGGGGGTAAGTGCTTCACAATTCGTATTGATAATTCCTTATTTCCTTATCCCTTATCTTTTTTATTTCCCATTCTCTTATACAGGACATCCATATTGGGGTGTCGCATTTTTGGGCTTTGCCGGATTGATAGGATTATTTACACGCAAATACTGGATCAAATTCCTCGCTGAGGCATTGAACAAAAGAAGATATAAAATTGCCGAAGGCTTTAGAGAACGTTAATTAAAGAACCACCCCCATAGAGAACAAATATGATCTTAGAAATTACCGGTTTAAAGAAGATTTATGACAACAAAACGGTTGTAAACATCAGTGATTTAAAAATTTACGCGGGAGAAACTATTGGATTGGTTGGAAACAACGGTGCAGGAAAGACAACCCTCTTCAGAATGCTGCTTGACTTGATTCGTCCCACTCAGGGCCATGTATTTTCCAAAGGAGAAGATGTTTCTGGTAATGATCGGTGGAAAGATTATACGGCGTCATATCTGGATGAAGGATTTTTGATAGACTATCTGACTGCAGAGGAGTATTTTATATTTATTGGCAGTCTGCACAATTTTAGTCAGGCACACGTGATGGATTACTTAACACAATACGACGAGTTCTTTAATGGAGAAATCATTAAAAAGGGCAAATATATAAGAGACTTTTCGAAGGGTAATCAAAATAAAATAGGAATAGCCGCAGCATTGATGCAGAAGCCGGAATTACTGATATTGGACGAGCCCTTTGCGAACCTCGATCCTACTACCCAGATCAGGCTTAAAACGCTTATAAAATCACTCAAAGAAGAGCAAAATATCACCACCTTAATTTCCAGCCATGATTTAAATCATGTTACCGATGTATGCGACCGGATCATATTACTGGAAAAAGGAATAATCATTAAGGATTTCAACAAAGACGAGAATACATTAAAGGAGCTGGAAGAATACTTTTCAGAATAAACAGGCACTGTATAGAATTATAGTCACAATAAAGTTACCGGCTCTGTTTTCCTGATATTCCAGCATCATCTGGCTTAGATTTTATGGAAGTGTTGTCCTATAAATCTGAAAGAAGGGCAAAAATCGGGAAACATTAAAACTTGGCATTAGGTTTGATTTATCTGCCATATAAAACAAACAATAACATTATGATGACTTCAAAATTTAAAATAGCAACATTCAGTATAGCATTATCCCTTGGTGCCATGGCATTTCAAGGTTGCGATAGTTTAACAAAAACACAAAAAGGAGCAGGTATTGGTGCTGCAGCGGGTGGTGTTCTTGGAGCAATCATTGGTAAAAAAGCAGGTAATACAGCTGTAGGCGCAGTTATCGGTGCTGCTGTTGGTGGTACTGCCGGTGGTTTTATCGGAAAAAGAATGGACAAACAAGCTGCTGAAATCCAAAATGCCATCCCTAACGCTGAAGTAATACGTGAAGGTGAAGGTATCATTGTTAAGTTCGACAGTGGTATTCTATTTGGTTTCGATAAAGCGGATTTAACTGCACAGGCAAAAACAAACGTAAAAACGTTAGCGAGTTCAATAAATCAATATCCTGGAACTGACATCAAAATCATTGGTCATACCGATAACAAAGGTACTGAAGCTTATAATATGAGCCTTTCTGAAAGAAGAGCAGCAGCAGTTAAAGCTTATGCAGTTTCTCAAGGCGTTCCGGCATCACGTCTGATCACTTTAGGTAAAGGTTTCTCAGAGCCAATTGAAGACAATTCAACTGAAGCAGGAAGAGCTGCTAACCGTAGGGTTGAGGTTGTTATCGTTGCAAACGATCAATTGAAAAACGAAGCGAAAAGCCAGGGAAAATAATTAAGAATATTTACATCCGCCTATAAAAAAGAAAACCCGTTGTACTATGTACTTCGGGTTTTTCACTTTTTAAACTTCGTAGATATCTTCGAAATATTGAATGGCCAATGATTTTAGCAGTAATTCCTGCTCCATCATTGCAAAAGAAGGAACGGGTTTCACCAATTTCCAATGCGGCCAGCCATCCTGATCCAAGCCCTCAAGTTCATAGAACCCCATTTCGCTTAACAAGCGACAGGTGGCGATATGCATGAGTTCTTCTTTTTGACGCTTACTATATTTACCAGGGCCTTTACCCAGCTCTTGTACGCCTATCAAAAAGAGTATTACTTTTAAATCTGGAATATCCGATTCAAACTCCTGTGCTATCTTTTGTTGCAAAATTTTCCATTTTGCATGTGTTTCTGCAGGCTTCATAATACAAAGATACAATTTCATGCCTCAGCTTTATGATAATAAATGAATGGCAATTCAAAGCTTATTGTTAATTTTATGGCTATGGAGAAAGCAATTGTAACGGGCTTACTGGCCTTTGGTATGTCGGGTAAAGTATTTCATGCACCATTTGTTGATGCGCATCCCGGGTTTAAATTTCATGCCGTATTAGAACGCAATCAGAAAAAAGCAGCAGACGACTATCCGGGGGTAAAAAGCTATGATAATTTTGAAGAGTTGATTTCAGATCCGGAAATTGAACTGGTTATCGTAAACACACCAAACTTTACACATGCCGATTATACCAGAAAATGCCTCCTGGCCGGGAAACATGTATTGGTTGAAAAACCATTCACACCTACTTCAGCAGAAGCGAAAGAACTGTTTGAACTGGCCAGAACTGTAGGTAAAAAGATTTTCATTTACCACAACCGAAGATGGGACAGTGACTGCACCTCTATACAAAAGGTTGTTGAAAGTGGACAGCTTGGTCAGATTAACGAAGTTATTTACAGATATGACCGTTATAGAAAGGCTATAGGACCTAAAACCTTTAAAGAAGAACCACAACCGGCAAGCGGCCTAATGTACGATCTGGGACCTCACCTGTTAGATCAGGCAATCAGCTTATTTGGCAAGCCTAAATCTTTCTACAAAGTGCTGGGAAAACATCGGGAAAATACCAAAGTAGATGACTATTTCATGATTCATCTGGCCTACCCCAACGATCTCAACGTATTCCTTACCTCGAGCTTATTAGCTGCAGATCCTCAAAAAGCTTTTGTATTACACGGCTCGGCAGGATCCTTTGTTAAAGGGCGGTCTGATGTTCAGGAAGAACAACTGTTAAAAGGAATGAAACTAAGCAATCCTGTATATGGAATTGAGCCGCCTGAGAGCAAAGGACGTTTAACTATTATGGATGAACAAGCAGTCCCACAAGTTACCTACGTAGATTCAGAAAATGGGAATTACATCGGTTTGTTCGAAGCTGTTTATCAGGCAATCGTTCATAACATCGATTACCCTATAACCGAAGAGCAGATCATTACACAACTAGAGATACTTGAAGCTTAAGGAATGACGACCATCCTGTTTATACTCATTCCCATATTCATAATTGTTGTTTATTTTATTCTGAGGGGTAATTCATCAAGATCAGAAAAGCTCAGTGAACTTACAGAATCAGATCGTAAGCTCCTGATGGAATATGTACATTTTTACAGGCAACTAGATACCGAAGATAAACAGAAATTTGAACATAGGATAATGGCATTTTTAGCTTATGTACGCATTGAAGGCGTGGGGATAGCTGTTGAGTCTATTGATCGGTTATTAATTGCATCAAGCGCCATTATACCCATATTTGGCTTTGAAGACTGGAAGTATAAAAACCTTTCCAGCGTTTTACTCTACCCAGATACTTTTAATAAGGAATTTCAATTTGAAGGTGGCGAAAGAAGTATCCTGGGGATGGTGGGCGAAGGCTACATGAACGGGCAAATGATCTTATCACGCTCTGCTTTATTACAAGGTTTTGTTAACGCTTCAGATAAAGAGAATACAGCCATACATGAGTTTGTACATTTACTGGATAAGTCGGATGGGGCGACTGATGGTGTACCAGATAACCTGATGAAACATGAATACACAGTACCCTGGGTAAAAATGATTCATCAGGAAATGCAGAACATTGAAAAAGGTAAATCTGATATTAATCCATATGCCATTACCAATGAAGCAGAGTTCTTTGCTGTGGTATCTGAATATTTTTTCGAAAAGCCTAAACAGTTAAAAGCAAAGCATCCGCAGCTGTATCAGATATTATCTGATACATTTTTACAGGACCCTGCCAGTAAATAATTTACAAGCTACCTAAAAGTGCAACAGCAAACTCCGTTGGTATTTCTATATGAGGAATATGCCCACAGGCATCAAACTCGATTATTTTAGCTCCTGGTATTTTTAAAGCAGTTTGTTTTCCTAAAAATCTGTACTGCCCATACAAGGCCTGCTGATCTGGGCTAAGTAATCCCTTACCTACAATTGTTTTATCTTCTTTCCCAATAAACAAGACTGTTGGCACCCTTATATTGATAAACTCATAAAACACAGGCTGCTCGTATATCATGGTATAAGTCATAGCTGCTACCTTTGCTGACCTCGGGAAGTCGGCACTATTGGTTACCCCTCCCGCTATACGCACCAATTCTTCATATTCCGGTTTCCATACTGTAAAGTAGGAACTCTGATAGTATTTCCTAACGCTTTCAGCTGTCGCCTTCAACTCATTGGCATACTGCTGTTCAGTAGTCACGTAAGGAATAAACCTGCGGTAATCTTCTAAGCCTATAGGATTTTCCAGTAAAAGCTTTTCTGTCTTTTCCGGATACATCAAGGCAAATCTTGTCGCAAGCATCCCTCCCATTGAATGACCTAATACACTTGTTCTCTGTATGCCAAGTGCATCAAGCAGAGCTTTATTCCAGGCCGCCATTTGATGGAAGCTATAGTGGATAAATGGCTTGGAGGATTTACCGAAACCAATCTGATCCGGTACAATTACCCTAAATCCTCTCGCCGTTAATGCCTTTATTACTCCAGACCAATAATAACCTCCAAAGTTCTTGCCATGGAAAAGCATCACAGTCCTGCCATTAGCCAGCTGGGTAGGTGCAACATCCATGTAAGCCATACGTACATCCTGTCCTTCAACCGATATAGGAAAGTACTTAACAGGGTAAGCATAAGGAACATTTTCTAAAGTAATGGATAAGGTGTCAGCCTTTTGTGCATGTGCAGTAACAGCTGAAGCACAAAAAATAAGTAGAGATAGAGATATTTGTTTAAACATAGGTCGTTTTTGAGTCAACAATAATAGCTAGTGAAAGTTCTAAACTTACACATAATTTATTTTTTGAAGCACATTTAGACCAAAGATTGATATTTAAAAAAGTTCAGACAAGTTGAACGCAAATACCTTAAGTAGGATTCAATAAATGATACATACTAAAGACATTTCTTCACAAATGCCTTTAGTATGTATCATGAAAAAGCTGTTACAAAAACGGAACAGCAATACCAAAAGTAACATTACGTCCCGGGTTATAAATACCCGCTGGCTTATACCTGCTCAAATGGTTATAATATTCTTTGTTTAAAAGATTTTGGCCGGTTACCCAGATATTAAATGACCCTTTTTTGGTGGCAATACTTGTCCCGATACCTGCATCCAGTAAGGTATACCCATTGGTCTGCGTTTCAAAACTATCAAAACGTGCCTGCTTAAAGGTATTGGTTACCCCCACCTTAACATAGGTATCAGCCAGTCCCTTCACATTAGGCTCAAATCGGATTTCGTTGTTAATGCTTGCCGCAGGAATAAAAGACAATGCCAGATCTGTAGCACGATTTACGCCCTTGGTATAAGAAAAAGAGTTTTCAAAGTGCAATGATTTGATCAGGTGAAAATCGACAGAGGCTTCTCCTCCAAATAAATCAGCATTGGTTTGAACATAGCGATACACTGGTAAAGTTTCAATACTTCCATCTTCATTTTGAAAAGGCATAGTTTCATCATTAAAATTACCCGGATAAATATAATTAAAGATCCTGTTCGCATAGGCATTCAAACCAAAGGTTACACTTTCCGCTGTATATTCCAGTCCCAGGTCAAATTGCATACTCGTTTCCTGCTTTAGGTTATTATTTCCGATTTCGTATCGGAATGTACCTTCATGCCGGCCATTAGCGCCAAGCTCCGCTATATTAGGTGCCCTAAACCCTGAGCCTGCATTGCCTTTAAGCACCAGGTTTTTCGTAATTTCAAAAGCAAAACCCAATGATCCGGAAAGGTTAGAAAAGTCATTACTAAAACCAGTAAAAACATTTTCTCCATCAAAATTCAGGCCCTTACCATTAACCTTTTTATAATCATAACGCAAGCCTGCATTGATTGCTCCCCTGGAAAAATTACGCTTCAAATAAACAAAGGCGCCAATATTGTTACTGTTATAATCTGGAATAAGGAATTCATCACCGCTATTTTCATTATCCTGATACATCCCCTGAAGACCAACAGCAGGCTGCCACTGACCAAAATTAGGGAAGTTATATTTGACATCATAGGTATAGGATTTAAGATTGAGGTTTAAACCGGGCTCCTGTACACTTTCTTCAAACTCCTTCCGGATATTGCTTTGAAAAGCAAACACAGTTTTCAATTGTCCTTTCCCTAAAATAAAGTTACTATTTAAAGCAGTTCGATAATGCGTGATATCCTGAAATGGCAGGTTCAGCCTTCTTTCTTTAGCTTCCGATTGTGTAATAATTGCCCCCTCTTCATTCAAGTAGTAACCATTAGCATCCGGCCCTTCTTCTACCAAACCGATATTGGTATGAAAGCGGGAAAATGTAAGATGAGAATAGCCCCAGCTTTTATTTAACCCAAGCATCCCATTAAAATTAAGTTCGTTGAAACCTGAATTGGGCACTGTGGTGTTTTTGTAGCCAAAACCGTATGCATTTTTATAAGAGGCACGTCCGCGATACACAAAACCATCATCATTACCCTGCAACATTAAAGAAGAAGCTGCGAGACCGTTATTGGTACTATATGTGGAGTTAAATGTTCCATTATGGACACCTGGAGCAGGCACCAGATCATCAATCACATTGATTACCCCACCTAATGCATCAGAACCATAAAGCAAACTTGCAGGGCCTTTTAATATTTCAATTCTGGCTGCTGAGAATTGGTCTACCTCAATGCCATGCTCATCTCCCCATTGCTGCGATTCCTCTCTTGCCCCATCAACCATTGTTAAAACTCTATTGTAGCCAAGTCCTCTAATGATGGGTTTAGAGATTGCTCCACCTGTGCTTACTTGTGATACGCCGGGAGTTTTAGCAATCGCATCAACAAGGTTTGTTCCACCTGCCTGTGCAAGTTTCGTTTTACCTAAAGTAACAACCGACAAGCTATTTGTTTTATTATTTGAACTGAATGGGGATCCTGTGATTACCACTTCGGCACTTTCGACAATTGAGGGCGACAAGGAAATAGTCAGGTTATGCTGACCTGCTAAGTCTACTACTACCGAATAGGTTGTGTAACCCACATAACGTACTTCAAGTAAAAACTTGCCTTTTGCAGGCACATTTTTTAAGATAAACTCGCCTTGATTGTTGGTGGTGGTAATTGCTTTTAAATCTGTAATGTAAATGGTTGCCCCTATCAATGGGGTATTTGTTGTCCCGTCTACAACTTTTCCCCTGAACTGGGCAACTTCGGAAGCAAAATTCAGCATGGGAAAAAATAGGTATAACGATATAAATAGTAAAAGATGTACTCTTTTCATTTGAATAAAATAAATAACGGACCCCGTATGAAAACACGCCGGCCCATATTAGTAATAATTGAGAAATTGACAGGTATGAAGCCTGCGCTTCGGATTTTTACGCTACAGGAGGCCCCCGTAACGCAAGATCAATTAATTTGGTATACGAATTACTTACGATACCATAAAACTTGGGAAAAGGCTTACTAACTACATAAAACCTAAAATGATGTTTAACGGTTGTGTAGTTTTTTTCGAAATGTGCTTCGCAGATTAAACAGTGTTCTGTTTGCGTGCCGATATGCAGTTTATGTGTACAGCTTTTTTGTGTCGTAGAACATTTGACCTCATGATTATGGTTATGGTCATGATTGTGAAAAGCACCAAAGGGAGTCAACGCAATGGCAAATACCCATAGCATTAAAACCGATAATATACGGTGAATATGTAAGTGCTTTCTTTTCAACTGGCAACAAAACTACTGAATTCTGTAGAATTAGATTCATATGCTTTACAAGATTGCTGTTGTATGACCTCAATGAAATCTCAGTTTAAATTCGGCGTATCGTTTTATTACAAATGGATGATGCAATAAAAGCCTAATTTTAAGGCTTTATCGAAACAACGGTACTTTTTCAACGTTATCATAAAAAAGAAAACAATGGCAACAGCTCAACAAATTAAGACGGCCTACATCGACTTTGTCCTCACAAACGATGAAAGACCAAAATCGGTTTATAGCTTTGTTAAAAAACTAAAAATTACCGAATCGGAATTTTATACATTTTATGCTTCATTTGATAGTATTGAGAAGTTAACGTGGGTAGAATTCACCACTGAAACGATCGATACCCTGCAGGATCAGGAAGTATGGGCTCAATACTCGGCAAGAGATAAAATACTCGCCTTTTTTTACAGTTATGTTGAGGTCCTTAAAAAACAACGCAGCTTTGTAATTTATAGCCTCAAAAAACACAGACCGCAACTGTCAACACCAGGTGTACTTTCGGGTGTAAAACCCATATTTGAAAACTTTTCCGAAAATATTATCAACGAAGGATTAGAATCAGGGGAACTTGCCGACCGCAAATTCCTGAGTAAAAAATATAAAGATGCAGTTTGGCTTCAATTCGCTTTTATTGTGAATTTCTGGATAGATGATGATAGCGAAGATTTTGAAAAAACCGATGAAGCTATTGAAAGAGGCATAAATGTTACTTTTGACTTGTTTCAACGCTCGCCTATAGACAATCTTTTTGAATACGGGAAGTTTCTATCCAGAAATGGAAAGATGAGAGAAAGAATGGGGCTTTAATCTATGAAAACACAAGACCACATTCCAGTAACAAAAGGGCAGAGATCAGCTAAATTTGTAAAAACAGGGTTTCAAATAGGTGGTAATTATATAAAACATTACTCAAAAAAACTCTTTAATCCGCGGCTAAGTCGTGATGAATTAAACGAAGATAATGCGACTGATATTTATAAATCACTGAGTGAGCTGAAAGGTAGTGCGCTTAAAATCGCACAAATGCTCAGCATGGACAAAAATATCCTCCCTAAATCTTACATCAACAAATTCAGTCAATCGCAGTACAATGCCCCACCTTTGTCGGGACCGCTAATCGTTAGAACTTTTACACGAAGTTTTGGAAAGACCCCGGATCTGATTTACGACACATTCAATCTAACCTCGTCTAATGCAGCTTCTATTGGACAGGTGCATGAGGCAAGCCTAAATAGCAAAAAACTAGCCGTAAAAATTCAGTATCCCGGCGTTGGTGATAGCATCTCATCAGATTTGAAAATGGTAAAGCCTTTTGCATTCCGCTTACTGGGAATGAGTGAAAAAGAGCTTTCAATTTACATTAAAGAAGTAGAGGAACGACTGCTTGAGGAAACGGACTACGAATTAGAAGTGAAGCGTTCTATTGAATTTTCTAATGCCTGTGCTCATCTTGAAAACATAGTTTTCCCTAACTATTACCCCCAACTTTCCGGCAAAAAGATTATCACCATGGATTGGATTGAGGGACTGCATTTAAAAGAGTTTTTAAATACAAATCCTTCTCAGGAATTGCGTAACAAAATTGGACAAGCCTTGTGGGACTTTTATAATTTCCAGCAACATGAACTACGGGCTGTTCATGCTGATCCCCATCCCGGAAATTTCCTGATTACGCCCGATGAAAGACTTGGCGTAATTGACTTTGGATGCATTAAAGAAATGCCAAATGATTTTTACGAGCCTTTTTTCTCTTTGATATCCGCTGATACGCTTAAAGACAAGAAAAAAACAATTGAAGCATTCAGAAAACTGGAAATGATCCAGCCAGATGATAGCACAAGCCAGATTGAATTCTATTACACTGCTTACCGTGAAATGATTGAGTTATTTGCCAGGCCATACACCAGCAAGAGCTTTGATTTCAGTAAGCCTGAGTTTTTTGAACAACTGTATAGCTATGGAGAAAAAATATCCACTATGCCAGAATTTAAACAGGCCAGGGGTGTAAAGCATTTCATTTATGTAAACCGTACCAATTTTGGACTGTATACTATTCTTCATGAATTAAATGCTCTTGTAAATACAAACACCTTTCAGCCTCATTTATAAATTTCGAAACAAAAAAAGAGGAGCAACCGCCACAATCGCTCCCCTTTTTAACCTAAAACTAAAAACTATTAATATGACGGTTTTAGTTACAAAAGGTTTCATTAGAAATAACTTTTTTTGTCATCCGTAAATAATCTTATAGACCAGCTTTTTTTCAAACTTTTGTTTAAAAAAACCAAATAAGACATAAACAAAGGAATCAACTTAATATATTTGCAATTAACAAATTACATCTGAATTGAAAAAACAAGCTATAACGTATAAGAAAATTCTTGTAATTGAAGACAATCACGCGATCCTTGACGTGATTACGCTCATCTTGCAAAGCGAATCTTACAAAGTGACCGGGCTTAATAAGAGCATTGATATGATGGCAAATATTGAGAAACACCAACCAGATCTGTTGATTTTAGACATTATGCTACCTGATGGAGATGGGAGAGATTTGTTAAAACAATTGAGAACAAATGCACCTACAGCCGGCTTACCTGTGCTCATGATTTCAGCAAAATATACCGCCCAAAATATTCAGCATGGTGAATTTAAGCCAAATGGTTTCTTACCAAAACCATTTGACATCGACGACTTATTAGACAGGATTGAAGGCATACTAGCGGGAAAAACCTACTAAATTAACCTGTTAATTCGTAGCTTCGATGGAAAGATCCGGACATGAATACGAACGAAAAACTCATTCATCATTTTTACACCAGCTTTCAGCATAAAGATGTTGAGTCCATGCAGGACTGCTATGCTGATGACGCCAAATTTAGCGACCCTGTGTTTACCGATCTAAATGCTACAGAGGTCAGGTCTATGTGGGCAATGTTGGTAAAGAACGGGAAGGATATGCGTGTTGAATTCAAAAACATAAAATCCACCGAAAATGGCGCAACAGCAGAATGGGATGCCTGGTATACCTTTTCTAAAACAGGCAATAAAGTTCACAATCAGATAAAAGCTTCATTTGTTATTGAGAATGGGAAAATAGCCCAACACAGGGATCATTTCAATTTCCACAAATGGGCCAGTCAGGCGCTTGGCTTAACAGGGAAATTACTTGGCTGGACCAGCTTCCTCAGAAAAAAGATCAGCAGTACAGCCAGAAAAAATCTTCAAACCTTTATAACCAAGAAACCTTAGTTAGCTTTAACCAGTTCAATAATAGCTTCAGCAGATAACTTTTGTTGTTGTCCGCTTTGCATATCTTTTAAAGTTAGCAAGCCTGTTTCCATTTCATCGCTTCCAATCAATATCACATAAGGGATGTGCTTATCATCTGCATAGCTCATTTGCTTTTTAAGCTTCGCTGAGGAAGGATAAAGCTCTGCGGCGACTTCTGCCCTACGCAACTGTTGTAAGATCGGTAGCGCGTATCTTTCGGCGGCTGCATCAAAGTTACTGATCAGTACTTTTGTACCCGCTGCTACAGATTCAGGGAAAAGATTTAGTTCTTGTAATACATCATAGATTCTATCTGCACCAAAAGAAACACCAACACCAGTTAGGCCTTTCAAACCAAACATACCTGTCAGGTCATCATATCTACCGCCCCCACCAATGCTACCCATAGCCACTTCGTTAGTCTTCACTTCAAAGATGCAACCGGTATAGTAGTTTAGTCCACGGGCAAGTGTAATGTCAAGTTCCACATCAGGCTTTAAAGATGAATCCGATTTAATCAATTCATTTACATAATCGAATACAGTTTCGATTTCTGATATCCCTGATAAACCTGTATCAGAAGTTGCCAGTACAGTTTTTAAACTATTTAACTTCTGTTCGTTAGATCCTTCAAGTAAGATAACTGGCTTTAACTTATCAATATCCTCAGCAGTGAAGCCACGTTCTATCAATTCCTTAGTTACACCATCCAATCCAATTTTATCCAGCTTATCGATAGCGACTGTCATATCAATAATCAGTTCAGGTTTACCAATTACCTCAGCAATCCCAGTTAGTATTTTACGATTGTTAATCTTAATAGTAAAATCTTTTAAGCCGAGATTACTTAGTGCTTCCTGGTAAATCAGGATAAACTCTGCCTCGTTTAATAAGCTATCAGAACCTACCACATCTACATCACACTGATAAAATTCTCTGTAACGGCCTTTCTGCGGCCTGTCAGCACGCCAAACCGGCTGCACCTGGAAACGTTTAAAAGGAAGAGAAATATCATTCTGGTGCATCACTACATAGCGCGCAAACGGCACCGTCAAATCATATCTCAGGGCTTTCTCACTAATCGAGGAAATCATTGCGTTAGAATTCGCCTGTGCCAGCAGATCAGGCTTTACCTTAGATAAGTAATCACCGCTATTTAGAATCTTAAATATCAGTTTATCCCCCTCATCTCCATACTTACCGGTTAAAGTGGAAAGGTTTTCCATTGAAGGTGTTTGTATTTCGGCATAACCATATTTCCTGAAAACAGCTTTAACAGTATCAAAAATGAAATTACGTTTTACCATTTCCTGTGGAGAAAAATCTCTGGTTCCTTTTGCTAAAGAGGGTTTGATATTTGACATAAGCGCAAAAGTACAAAACTAACAGGCATAAAAAAACAGGCTGCATGATACAGCCTGTTTTTTATGCGCTACGTCATCCTGAATTTATTTCAGGATCCCGTTTAAACCAATAACCTGATCGGCTCTTCAAGCAATCCTTTCAGTGTTTGCAGGAAGGCAGCGCCCGTTGCGCCATCAACCACGCGGTGATCACAACCTAAGCTTAGCTTCATCACGTTGCCCGGTACAACAGCTCCGTTTTTAACAACCGGAATTTGTTGGATCGCACCTACTGATAAAATTGCACCATCCGGAGAGTTGATGATTGATGTAAATTCATCAATACCAAACATACCCAGGTTAGAAACAGTAAAGGTAGAACCTTCCCAGTCTGATGGCTGTAATTTTTTAGCTTTTGCTTTTTGTCCGTATTCCTTAACTTCTGCAGAAATATGAGATAATGACTTCCCATCCGCAAAACGAACTACAGGAACCAATAAACCATCTTCTACTGCCATTGCAACTCCAATGTTGGTATGCTCATTGAAACGGATCTTATCGCCAAGCCATGAAGAGTTAACTGCCGGATGTTGTTTTAATGCAACAGCAACAGCTTTAATAATGATATCGTTGAAAGAAACCTTAACCGGAGAAACAGAATTGATAGCTGTACGTGCAGTCATTGCATTGTCCATATCAATACTGATATTCAAGTAGAAATGCGGAGCGGTAAACAAACTTTCTGCTAAACGCTTAGCGATTACCTTACGCATTTGCGATACTGGTTTCTCAGTAAACCTTTCTTCACCTACATATTGAGGAATAACCGGTGCAGCTTTCTCTGCAGCCGGAGCTGAAGAAGATTCTGTTTTTGCCGGAGCAGCAGGTTTAAAGTTTTCGATATCCTTTTTAATGATACGGCCACCATCAGCGCTACCTGCAACCTGTGCAAGATCAATTCCTTTATCTTTTGCTATTCTTTTAGCCAATGGAGATGCTTTTAAACGTTCTCCAGTGCCCGTTGAAACAGGCGTTTCTTCTATTGCTTCAGCAGCTTTTTCAGCAACCGGGGCATCAGAACTTTTATCTGCAGCCACAGCAGGCTTAGCCGGAGCATCACCCTGACTTAAAATTCCACTGATGTCTGTTCCAGCAGGGCCAACAATAGCAATAATGCCATTTACTTTAGCCGCCTGCCCTTTTTCAACACCAATGTGTAACAAAGTTCCTTCTGCGTAACCCATCACTTCCATAGTTGCCTTATCGGTTTCTACATCCGCAAGAATGTCGTCATCTTTCACTTTATCACCAACTTTCTTATGCCATTCAGCAATTACGCCTTCAGTCATGGTATCACTTAACAATGGCATACGCACCACTGTTACACCCATTTTTTCCAGATCTGCATCAGTTAATGCAGCACCTGCAGTTTCTTTTTTGCTTTCAGCAGGTTTTTCCGATGATGATTCTGCAGCTTTTTCCTCTTTAGCAGGAGCTGCAGCAGCACCTTCCTCAGCAGCTAAAGCAGCTTTATAGTCTTCACCTTCTTTACCAATTACAGCGATGATCGCATCAACAGGAACAGCCTTACCTTCTTCTACACCAATGTATAATACGGTACCATCCCAATATGATTCTAAATCCATGGTCGCCTTATCGGTTTCCACTTCGGCCATTACATCGCCGCTCTTTACTTTATCGCCAACTTTTTTATGCCATTTAGCCATCACACCTTCAGTCATGGTGTCGCTCATTTTGGGCATTCTAACTATTTCAGCCATTCTATAATATCTATTGAAATGCGTTCTTAATTAATCTATTACGTAAGGATAGTCTTGTTGTACATAAACATCCATATATAATTCTGATGCATCAGGGAAAGGAGATTCTTCTGCAAATTTCACAGCATCATCAACAATCTGCTTGATCTTACCTTCGATTTCTTCAATCCAGGCCTGATCTGCATATTTCTCTTTCAAAACAACCTCTCTCACAGCCTCAATAGGATCTTTAGCTTTATATTCTTCTAATTCATCTTTAGTACGATATTTAGCAGGATCAGACATAGAGTGTCCGCGGTATCTGTATGTTCTCATTTCCAGGAAGGTTGGGCCTTCACCAGCTCTTGCACGTTGAATAGCTTCATCCATTGCGTTATGTACGGCAACCGGATCCATGCCATCAACAGGAGCACATGGCATATCAAATCCTAAACCTATTTTGTAAATATCAGTCATGTTCGTGGTACGCTCAACAGAAGTTCCCATCGCGTAAAAGTTGTTCTCACAAACAAAAACTACAGGAAGTTTCCAAAGCATCGCCATATTGAACGCCTCATTTAAAGCACCCTGACGAACAGCTCCGTCACCCATATAGCAAATATTAACATTGTTTGTGCCTTTATATTTTTCAGCAAATGCAATACCCGCACCCAATGGAATTTGACCACCAACGATACCATGTCCACCGTAAAAATGGTGTTCTTTACTAAACATGTGCATTGAACCACCTTTTCCTTTTGAACAACCAGTAGCTTTACCATACATTTCGGCCATAATGCTATCTGCACTTACACCCAAAGCCAGTGCATGAGCATGATCACGGTAAGTAGTAATCATCGAATCTCCTTTCTGCATAGCAGAAATTGCTCCGGCTACTACCGCTTCCTGACCGATATATAAATGACAAAATCCACGGATTTTTTGTTGTCCATAAAGTTGACCGGTTTTTTCTTCGAACTTGCGCATCAGCAACATCGACTCAAACCACTTCAGATAGGTATCTTTATTTATTTCTACTGCACTCATTTTTGGGGTGTTGATTTTTTTACGAGAGCAAATCTACTTTTTTATTGCAATATATCGAAGTAATTGATGTAAAATGCACACTATGGTTACATAAATCCAACTACCGTTCAATGCAACTAACAAGGTCAATATTAACACATATACCGAAGTTAACAAATTAAAAGCAAACGGATCATTGAGAACGCAATCATAAGTTGCACTTAAAACCCAACAAGCAAAAACTTATATGGTGCAACAATTTACACACTTCCTGTGTAAATGTTAATAACTTTTATTAAAACTGTGAAGGTATTTGGATAACATTTGTAAAATGTATATGTTTGCCATCCAAACAATAAGCCCTAGTGGTGTACGTTTAAGTGTAAGTGATTAGTACCCAAACTTAACAGTATAACATGATAAAAAAGTTTTTGTTTTCTACCCTAATTGGTTTGTGCAGCCTTACGGCCCTCAACGCGCAGACAAAAACAAAAGAAACAAACAAATTAGCAGATCCTGATAATTTAGCTTCACAATATTTTTCCCAGGTTATGGGTGTTGCTGTTGATGCTACATCAAATGTGAAGTTGTATAAATTCATTTACGAATGGATTGGAACACCTTACAGGTTCGGCGGAAATACTGAAAAAGGAATTGATTGTTCGGCTTTCACCAAAGCTATTTACGATAAAGTTTTCAACACTACTATTTTGCGTAATTCACGTGATATTTTTAGTATGGTTGATCCATTGCCTAAAGACGAACTGAAAGAAGGAGACCTGGTATTCTTCAAGATAAAAAGCAGAAGCATTACACACATTGGCATTTACCTTGGCGACAACCGTTTTGCACATGCATCATCCAGTCGCGGTGTAGTAATCAGCAATTTAAATGAACCTTATTACTCGAGATATTTTTATAAAGGCGGCCGTATATTAGACGGTGTGAAGGAAGACCTTATTCAGGAATAACTCTTCTTGAACCTTTAACAATACTGGTCCTTCTAAATACTTAGAAGGACTTTTTTTATACCTATGTTAAAATGAAATTTTCAATTACAGGCTTACTCATCACTGCAGGTGCTTTTGTATTGCTCAGCTGCACAAGCAATACTGCCAGCGTTCCCCAACAACTACCAACAGATACCCTTAAGATAAAAAGGATGGACACCCTATCTATCGTCGCAGTTGGAGATATTATGATTGGCTCAGCCTATCCTTCAAAATCTAACCTGCCCCCGGATGACGGAAAACATAGTTTTAAAGCTGTTGACTCCTTCTTAAAAGGTGACATCGTATTCGGTAATCTGGAAGGATGTTTTTTAAACAATGGAAAATCTACCAAGTGTAAAGACACGGTTGGCAATAGCTGTTTTGCATTCAGAATGCCAGAACGTTATGCAGGTATCATTAAAAATGCAGGTTTTAACTTACTTAGCGTTGCCAATAACCATGTTGGCGACTTTGGTTTAAAAGGGAGAACAACAACAACCAAAATTTTGGATTCTCTAAATATCAATTACGCAGGGCTCCAATCTCACCCTTTCTGCATTTTTGAGAAGGATAGTGTTAGATATGCTTTCTGCGCTTTTGCCCCAAATGAAAACACGGTATCTATTAACAAAGTTGACAGCGCAAAACAACTGGTTAAAAGTTTAAAAGCACAGGCCGATATTGTTGTTGTTTCCTTTCATGGTGGCGCAGAAGGTGCCAGATTTGAACATGTACCCAGGAGAAAAGAAATATTTTACAATGAGAACCGAGGCGATGTTTACGCCTTTGCCCATGCTGTAATCGATGCCGGTGCAGATGTCGTTTTAGGTCATGGCCCTCATGTAACAAGAGCTGTAGAAGTATATAAGAATAAATTCATTGCTTATAGCCTCGGTAATTTTTGCACCTATGGTATGTTTAGTCTTAAAGGCCCTAATGGAATTGCTCCGTTGCTACAGCTTAAAATCAACAGTAATGGTGACTTCCTATCTGCTGATGTGATTTCGGTAAGACAAGATAAAATAAACCGTCTCCGTTTAGACCCGGCAAACGGGGCTTTCAACAAGATTAAATCATTAACAAATATTGATTTTCCGGGACACAATTTAATATTCTCCGGTTCGGGGCGTATAGAACCAAAGAAGAATCCCTAAATAGTTGTATCTTGATGCTCATATTTTAACTTATAAAAGCATCTTATGTATATCACTTACATCATTCTTTTTCTACTACTGGTTATACTAGCCAGTTCATTTGTTACAGTTAAACAAGGGACAATTGCAGTAATTACAATTTTCGGCAAATACAGGAGACTTCTTAGTCCGGGACTAAGTTTAAAAATTCCGCTGATAGAAGCTATACATTCTCGCATCTCTATACAAAACAGATCGGTTGAATTATCTTTTCAAGCAGTTACACAGGATCAGGCGAATGTATATTTTAAAGCAATGTTACTTTATTCTGTAATCAACCACGACGAGGAAACTATTAAAAATGTCGCTTTTAAGTTTGTAGACTCAACGAACTTGATGCAAGCCTTAATTCGTACCATAGAAGGCTCTATAAGGGCATATGTAGCTACACAACGACAAGCTAATGTACTTGCTCAACGCAATGAGATTGTGGAGCATGTTAAACACCAGATTGACCAGGTATTAGAAACCTGGGGTTATCACCTGCAGGATCTGCAACTGAATGACATTACATTTGACGAAGAGATTATGCGCTCAATGAGTCGCGTTGTAGCCTCAAACAATTTAAAAGCAGCTGCCGAGAATGAAGGCCAAGCTTTATTAATTACAAAAACAAAGGGAGCTGAGGCTGATGGTAATGCCATTAAAATTGCAGCGGCAGCAGAACGTGAAGCAGCACAATTACGCGGTCAGGGTATTGCCTTATTTAGAGCTGAGGTTGCACACGGTATGACAAAAGCAGCCCAGGAAATGGAAGAGGCTAACCTGGACATCTCAGTAATTCTTTTCACGATGTGGACAGAATCGATTAAACAATTTGCAGAAAATAGCGAAGGAAATGTAATCTTCCTGGATGGTTCTACTGAAGGAATGAATAAGACTATGAAGGAAATGATGGCAATGCAAATGCAGAAGTCGTCAGACAGCAAGAAATAAGCTTTCTCCAAAAGCCATAAAACAAAAAAGGGAAGACATCCAAATTGGATGTCTTCCCTTTTTTCTCATTAAACTTCTTACTTAATTCCCGGAGTAGTTTTAACAACGTCTTTTTCCTTTCCGGTTGTAATGTCCATTAGGTCTGCCATAATCTTCAAACTCTCATTCTGAACGAAGTCAAATACCTCTTCTTTTTTCACCTTGTCTCCTTTTTTCACGGCAGGTAATCCTCTTGCTGCACGTAAAGTATTTATCTTGGCCAGATTTTTAGCTTCCAGGCTATCCCTTTCTGCTTTCAGTTTCGTTTCATTTAAGGATATAGACACTTCTCCTTCACGTTTTTTTGCCTCAGCAATATCTTCTTCCATGATTTTATAATCAATGGATTTATCCATTCTCTCATTATGTGATTTGATCAAATCAGCTTTAACTGCAGTCAGATCAGCAACAGGAGCAAAATTAGATTTTTTAACCTCATCCCAAGGCAAAGCAGAAGGCTCAGTATCTTCCCCTATTTTATCCATCGGATACAATGAAGGAAACACGATATCAGGCATTACACCTTTATGTTGAGTACTGCTACCCGTTACCCTGTAAAACTTAGCCATCGTAAGGTTAATCTGTCCTAATCTAACAGCTTCCTTGTCCGACTTACCTTTTCCATCAGCAGTACCACCTACCAATGCTGCCAACCTTTGAAGTATAGATGGGTTAACCAATCTGTTCATGTCTATAGAAGACTGTACTGTACCTTTACCATAAGTTTGGGTACCCATAATAATTCCTCTTCCGTAATCCTGAATAGCACCAGCAAAAATTTCAGAAGCTGAAGCGCTTAACCGGTCCACCATAACACCAAAAGGCCCTGCCCATGCTACACCTGCATTTGTATCTTCACTTACCTCTACGTCATTCTTAAGGTCTTTCACCTGCACTACAGGCCCTCTATCAATAAACAATCCGGTCAGATCAATAGCCTCAACCAAAGAACCACCACCATTGGCGCGAAGATCCATTACAATCGCGTCAACTTTATCCATGTTCTTTAAAGTATCGATCAGCAACCTTACGTCACGTGTGGTACTTTTGTAATTTGGATCGCCTGCATTTGCAGCTTTAAAATCTGCGTAGAAAGCAGGCACAGTAATGATACCTATTTTATAAGGTTTCCCATTCGACTGTATTGTTTCTACTTTTTTCTTAGCTGATTGATCTTCCATTACAATCTTTTCCCTCACCAATTCAATAATCACTGGCTTAGAAGACATCTCTTTACCTGCAGGGATAATCTTTAAGCGAACCTTTGTACCTTTTGGTCCTTTAATTTTAGCAACAGAGTTCTCAATTCTCCAGCCGATAATATCTTCAAATTCGCCAGTCCCTTGAGCTACAGCAACGATCCTGTCGCCTGCACTTAAAAGCTTGCTTTTGAAAGCAGGGCCACCCGGAATTACTTCAGCAATTTTTAATATTTCGTTTTCCAACTGAAGTCTGGCACCAATACCTTCAAAAGATCTGGCCATTTCCTCATTAAACTGTTGTGCCGCACTTGGGATGAAATAGTTTGTATGTGGATCAATGGTCTCAGTAAAAGCGTCCATGATCGTTTGAAAAACGTCCTGGTTATTCAATTTTGATGCCTGCGATTTAAGCGCCTCATAACGCTTAGTCAGGGTCTCTATATTTTTGGCTTCGGAAGTTCCGGCAATCTTTAGATTTACCAGTTCATATTTAACCCTTTTCTTCCACAAGTTATCGATTTCTGCCTTAGATTTAGCCCAGGGCATTTTCTCGCGATCAAAAACATAGGTTTCGTTCGCATTAAAATTTTGCTTTTTCTTGATCTCAGTAAAAGCAAAATTTATGAATTCATTATACCTTTTTAAATAGAGATTAAATATATAAAATGGGGCATTCAGATTTCCTGCCCTAAAATCGTCATCTAACGTAAATCTGAATTTTTCAAATTCCTTAATATCAGATTCAACGAAATAATATTTATACGGATCCAATTCCTTGATATACTTATCCAGAACCAGTGACGAGATGGAATCGTTAACCTTAATCTTCTTGTAATTATAATTTTCAATTAGCGCAACAATCTCCTTACTTACCAGAGCCTGTTTTTCATCCGGCATAATATTAGTTACACCCGGAACCAATTGCAGCGGTTGCGGGGAAGCGTGGCAGGCTAGAACGGCGGCAGTAAAGGTGACCAGTAATATCTTTTTCAACATCTCTTTAACTATTTTAAAATCCATTTTTATATGTAACACTAATATGATACCAATTTCAGAAATAAACAGAAAAGAGACAGTATTATTACTGTCTCTTTTCTGTAAACATACTAAAAGTTTTAATTTACTATAATATCAGTTTTACTAAAAACGTTTTTTTATTACAAAAAATTGTACAATTAACTATTTCTTTGCTATTACTTTAGCGGGAATTTGAGCTCTTGCTTCCCGAATTTGAGTTTTAAACCGGTTAAGGTTCGAAGATTTGGCTAACAATTCAGCCTTATTCAAATCTCTTAGGGCAAGGGAATATTCCTTTTTCTTTGTTTTTACCTGCACAATTCCTAAAATTGAATCGATATAAGCATTATTGTCACTAATCTGTTTTGCCAAAATGCCCTGCTGAGTATAAAACCATAAAGACTGGGTTAGCTTATCAGCCGCGAAATATATTTTACCAAGCTGGCTATAAGATTCCATCTGTCCGGATTTACTACCAATCTTAGAATAGGTTTTCAATGCAACATTAAGCGTTACTTGCTCTGCTTCAGAATAGTGAGCTAATAAGTAATGGACATTTGCTAACCGTAGTAATGCAGAACCATATTGTGTGAATTTTTTTGAACTGTTGTATTCAAATGCAGCTTTACCATATAAGGTAATTGCATCATTTAAATCTCCCCTACGCTCGTTCTTTTCCGCATCAGCAAAATAACTATCGCCATCATTTTCCTCCAAATTAGACACAACAATATTTACCGATCCATTAACAGGCGGTATATGTTGTGACAAAAAAGGACCTGATTGCCCTCTGGCCTGACTCAAAAAAAACAGGCCAATTAATACTAAATAGACTTTGCTCATCGGATAAAGATATAACAAATTTAAGTAAACTATTGTAAACTAACCAAAAAGGGATTCCAGATACTATTGCTTAAACTCTTCAATCAATTGTTTACAGCGTTCTTCTATTTCTAAAAAAACAGGCTCAAACAACCTGTCGTCAAAATAAGGATCAGTTACTTCCGACTCATCTGGCAAGAACAGTTTCACCTTTTCTCTTTGAATTTCATTTGAAGCCAGTTTTAAAACATCCCTTAAATTATTTTGATCCATCACAAGTATATGATCAAAGTCTTCAAACATTTCCTTATTGAAGTGCTTTGCCCTTTGTTTCGAAATGTCATAGCCAAAACTACTGGCTACATCGATACTTCTCTTATCAGCAGGCTGGTTTACGTGCCAATCGCCGGTGCCAGCAGATGCAATCTCCCAATTTAATTCCTGTTCATTTACCAAATGCCTCATAATTCCCTCCGCAAGTGGAGAACGACAAATATTGCCGAGACAAACCATTAATATCTTCATTTTTATTTATAAATATCGTTAAGAATATTAGCCAGACAAATTCCGCCCTTCAGCAACTGTTCATTTAATAAACCAACAAATTCGAAATTGTACTTATAGCTCAACCTTTCATCTGGTTTAATGTTTGCATAAATCTTATTACAGGCTTCGTAAGACCCATATACAAAATCCTTCAAGGAGTTATTTCTCCATACATTTAACTGATCTGCTGAAGGGTAATTGATTGCACTGGCGTACTCTGTATAGCTTAATTGCTGATACTCGATGAGAGACTCATCCCAAACCCTGTGCAGATTAGATTTTTCACCAAACCAGGTTAGATAAACTTTATTCCCTCCTAGATCCTCTTTTCTCGCTGTATGCATAGGCTGATTTAAATCGCCTACCAAATGAATCAGCAAACGCATAGCTAGTCTTTTTTCATCTGCGGCACTTTGCTTATTCTTTAAAACAGCAACCATCTCAGGAATCTTATTGTATACGTTGGCACCTTTTTCTGTATCCAAAAGATTAAATACACCTTGCTTGTCCAATCCTGCAGGGAGATTCACAAAATGCCAATTGTACAAATAATCAAATGCAGGATCAGACTTTATAAAATCGCCCCAATTACTTGCCATAGCCAAACTCTCATTACCCAACACCGATTTTACGCCTTTTGCGGCTTTATTACTTAAATGGCTTTCAGCAATCTGTCCAACGATCCTATGTCCAAGCATGCCCCAGGCACTTACGTTTAGTGGAAAATACAATGCTACGGCTAAAACTAATACAATCTTATACCCATTAAATGCCAGACTCTTCTTCATATCCATTGATGTATATTTTTTCTTTTTAACTGATGAAACCATCATAATTTTACTTACAATGGTTTCATCAGGATATTTTATAATGCTTTAGGCTCACAAACTATTCGTTCTTTTAATACCAGCGTACACGCCCGCTGGTTACCTATACTTTCCAGGTGCAGCTGGTTAGGTTCAGTAGATTTGATAAAAAAAGCTTTTTCATACCTGCCGATCTGGTAGCAGCCAGATACCTTTTGTTTATAATTCGATTTGGTATAAGTCCCTGATAAAAACAGGCTATCCCCCCTTACTTCATATATGCCTTTTGCATACTCCTTCCAAACCCCGCCGTTAAAACAGGAATCTGTATAGTAGTTTACTTTAGAATGTGTAGTTAAATCAACGTAAAACGAATCACAGGTAAACTTAAACTTATGTTGTGTATAGTTTAACAGTTTATCAGAATTTGCTACGCTATCCTGATTCCATATTCCCTGTAAAAAAGCCTCACCTTTCCCCTGCACATCGGGCAATCTTCTGCAAGCAGACACACACAAAATAACCAGCAGATAAAACACCAATCTCGACATACCCATACTGCTATTCAGCTGCTTATTTTAAACTACCTACCATATCCTCAGGACGAACCCACTGGTCAAATTGCTCACCAGTTAACAGTCCCAGCTCAATAGCTGCGTTTCTTAAAGTTTTATTCTCTTTATGTGCTTTTTTTGCAATTTTAGCCGCATTTTCATATCCAACATGTGGATTAAGTGCAGTAACCAGCATCAATGAATTCTCAAGATGTTTTTTGATCTCAGGAAGGTTTGGCAGAATTCCCTCAGCGCAGTGGTCATTAAATGAAACACAGGCATCACCAATCAGACGGCCCGACTGTAAAACATTAGCAGCAATTACGGGTTTAAATACGTTCAGCTCAAAATGACCTGTAGCCCCACCGATACTTACAGCAACATCGTTTCCAATCACCTGTGCACAAACCATAGTCAATGCTTCGGGCTGCGTAGGGTTAACCTTTCCAGGCATAATAGACGACCCCGGCTCATTATCAGGAATGATGATTTCTCCAATACCCGAACGTGGCCCGGAACTTAACATCCTTACGTCGTTTGCAACCTTCATCAAAGAAACAGCGATACGCTTGTATGCACCTGAAAGTTCTACCATTGCATCATGAGCAGCCAATGCTTCAAATTTATTTGGTGCCGTTACAAAAGGTAAACCTGTTAACTCAGCTATTTTTTTAGCAACAAGCACATCATAACCTTTAGGTGTATTTAGTCCCGTACCAACAGCAGTCCCACCCAAAGCAAGTTCACTAATCATCACCAAAGCATTTTTTACTGCCCTGATACCGTTTGCTACTTGCTGCGCGTAACCTGAAAACTCTTGTCCAAGCGTTAATGGAGTCGCATCCATGAAGTGAGTACGACCTGTTTTAACAATATTTGCAAACTCTTCAGACTTTGCAACAAGGGTCTGGTGTAGTTTCTCCAATCCGGGAAGCGTAACTTCTACAGCTTGTTTATAAGCTGCAATATGCATTGCCGTTGGATATGTATCGTTTGAAGACTGTGATTTATTTACATCATCATTAGGATGCAGAACTTTCTTCTCGTCGCCCAGTGCACCACCATTTAAAACATGTGCACGATAAGCAATAACCTCATTGGCATTCATGTTACTTTGTGTACCTGAACCGGTTTGCCAGATTACCAAAGGAAACTGGTCATCCAGACTGCCGGCAACAACTTCATCACAAGCTTTTGCGATTAGATCCGCTTTATCCTGACTTAAAACACCTAGTTCGGTGTTAGCCAATGCTGCAGCTTTTTTTAAATAGCCGAAAGCATGAATGATCTCTTTAGGCATAGAAGCCTCAGGACCAATTTTAAAGTTATTTCTTGAACGTTCAGTTTGAGCACCCCAATATTTATCAGCAGGCACCTGCACTTCACCCATCGTATCGTGTTCGGTTCTAAAATTCATAGTGTTCTATTTTTGTTGCTGCAAATTTAAGGTTTTTGTGCCTCAATGAGTTGGATTTATGTAATTAATCAACTACAAAGTGTACAATGTTTAAAACTCTTTTGCGTTTAAAGGGTTAAAAATCCTTATTTTTCGACTTTTTAACCTGTATTGCATTGTTCATGAAGTTTCGCCTGTTAACCATAACCTTATCACTAGCCATTTTATCGCTTTCAATCCTCTCATCTTGTTCAAGCCCGGCAGAAAAAGCTAAAAAAGCCGAAGCTGATAAAAAAATAAGAGTCGAAGAAGACGATAAGGCCGACAGCCTGTTATTGGTCTATAATCCCGCGAAAGGAGATAAGTGGATCGCTGATTTTGCATACAACCTACATAAAAAATATGGCTTTAACGGGAATATGCTTGTGGCTAAAGGCGGCAAAATACTATATGAAAAAGCAATGGGCTGGGCAGATTATCTTCACCGCGACAGCCTGAAAATAAACTCAGAATTTGAACTGGCATCCATTACAAAAACTTTCACCGGTGTGGCTATCATGCAACTCGTTGAAGCAGGAAAATTAAAACTAACAGATGATGTAAAAAAATTCTATCCGAACTTTCCTTACGATGGAATAACCGTAGAATTACTCCTATCCCACCGGAGCGGAATGATGAATTATGTATACTTCATAGACGACATTTGGCGTAAGGAAAAGCGTGACATGAAAAAGGGAGTGTCCAACCAGGAAGTAATGCAGGTTATTGCGGAGAAAAAACCTAACCCATATACCAAACCGAACAGGCATTTTCATTACAACAACTCCAACTTTATGGTTTTAGCCGCAATTGTGGAAAAGGTGTCCGGACAGCGCTTCTCTCAATATATGATGGAGCATGTGTTTAAACCAGCAGGAATGAAACATACGCACGTTTATTCTAAGGCAGAGTATGAGAAGATCCCTGTAGACGTTGTAGGTCACGATCGTAACAGTTTCAGATATTCTGTAGTGCAAAACTTTTTAGATGGCCCTGTTGGCGACAAAGGTATTTACAGCACTTTACATGACTTAGTCTTATATGATAAATATCTGAAGAACGGCAGACTACTAACACAAAAAAGTCTGGATTCAGCATATAAAGGCCGCAACAAAGCGATCAAAGGCCATTTCAATTATGGATACGGCTGGCGAATGTTTGACGGAGAAAAAGATCGGAAAGTAGTGTACCATACGGGCTGGTGGCATGGGTTCAGACACATCTATGTACGCGATTTCCAAAAAGATATAGTCATTATATTTCTAGGCAATTTAACCAATGGCAGTTTGATGCAGCTTGATGAATTGTATAAGCACCTTGGTGTACCAGTTATTCGTAAAGGAGCCTATTCCGGTGCAGGATCATTACCTGGAAGCGACGAGGATTAATTAAGAGATTTTGTCGAACGCAATACCACTACGTCTTTTAGAAAGGTAGGTTTTCAAAAGACTATTTTCAGGCAGATCCAGATGTGGGTCTGCCGCAAGCAAATCAATTACGGTATTCCTCGCTTCCTGCAAAATCGCCTGATCTTTTGCCAAATCAGCAAGCTTTAGCTCTAAGACCCCACTTTGTTGAGTACCTGTAATATCACCAGGTCCACGAAGCTTAAGGTCAATTTCCGATATTTCAAACCCATTATTTGTTTTAACCATCGTTTCCAACCGGAGCTTCCCATCTGCACTTAATTTGTTTCCTGACATCAGGATACAGAAAGACTGTTCAGCGCCCCTTCCAACCCTGCCCCTTAACTGGTGTAGTTGAGAAAGACCAAACCGTTCTGCGTTCTCAATAATCATAACAGAAGCGTTGGGCACGTTCACCCCTACCTCTATTACAGTGGTCGCAACCATAATCTGACTTTTCCCATCTATAAATTGCTGCATTTCGTATTGCTTGTCAGCGTTACTCATTTTTCCATGCACAATACTAATCTGATATTCAGGTCTTGGAAACTGATAACCCATCTGCTCTATACCTGCCTCCAGATGTAAAAGGTCCAGCTTCTCACTTTCCTTGATCAATGGATAAACCACATACACTTGCCTGCCTTTGGCAATCTCTTGTTTCATAAAACCAAACATCCTTAGACGTTGACCTTCAAACAAATGCCGGGTTTCAATAGGTTTCCTGCCCACCGGAAGTTCATCTATTACAGAGACATCCAAATCACCATACAAGGTCATAGCCAACGTTCTGGGAATAGGTGTTGCTGTCATGACCAATATATGTGGTGGAATTACGTTTTTACGCCATAACTTAGCGCGTTGCTCAACCCCAAAACGATGTTGTTCATCTATCACGACCAAACCGAGGTGCTTAAATACAACCTTATCCTCTATCAATGCATGTGTTCCAACCAGGATATCTATTTCTCCGGCCTCCAATGCTGCATGCAGTACAGTCCGTTGTTTCTTTGTTGTACTGCCAGTAAGGATCGCTACGTTAACCAGGCGCCCGTTTAATAATGAGGTGATAGATTCATAGTGCTGACGGGCTAATATCTCCGTAGGCGCCATCATACAGGCCTGATAGCCGTTGTCATTTGCCAACAGCATACTCATTAATGCAACGGCGGTTTTACCACTACCTACATCACCCTGAACCAACCTGTTCATTTGAATACCACGCTGGGTGTCCAATCTGATTTCTTTGATTACGCGCTTTTGCGCTCCGGTCAACTCAAAAGGAAGTATTTCATTGTAAAATGTATTTACCCGTTCACCAACAACTGGAAACAAGTGCCCTTTAAATTTAAGTTCCCGGAGTTGCTTATTATGCAGCAACTGCAATTGAATAAAAAACAGTTCCTCAAACTTCAACCTCGTCTCAGCCTTTTTTAACGTTGCAACATCCTTGGGAAAATGAATGTTCAGAATAGACTCCTTCCTCGATATCATATGATACTTCTCAAGAATATAAGGCGGTATAGTTTCCCTAACTTCATAAAGGTGCTGTTCAAGAAGCAAAGTCTGCAATTTTTGAATTCCCTTACTGTCAAGAAAAAACTTCTTTAACTTTTCGGTTGAATTATAAACCGGCTGAAGCCTTAAATTTCCTGTAATTGTAGCTGGCCTGGGGTATGTTTCCAACTCTGGATGAGAGATACTAAAACTACCATTAAATACCGTCGGTTTACCAAATACAATGTAAACCTTCCCTTTCATGACATGTTCATCTACCCATTTCAAACTTTGAAACCAAACCAATTCTATTGATCCTGTTTCATCCGTTAAACGGGCGACGATACGCTTTTTGTGCTTTTCGCCAATCTGCTCTTTACTTGTTATTCGTCCCAATATCTGCACGTAAGGTAGCTCAGGACTAAGTTCATTAATCTTATAAAATCGGGTGCGATCAATATAACGGAACGGGAAATAATTAAGCAGCTGATCATAAGTAAAGATACCTAGTTCCTTCTGCAGAAGTTCTGCACGCTTAGGCCCCACGCCCTTCAAGAATTCGATAGTGGTATCTAACGTAGATGCAAACAAAGCTTTATATAGTTTTTCTCTTAAAGGTAAAGATATCTTTTATTATGCTCCAATTAAATACAATTACAGAAATCAGCAACAACAGATAAGCAAAGAGCTTATGTACATCAACATGCTCACCAAAATAAAAAATTGCCACTGCGAATGCAATAATCGGATTGATATAGATAATAATGCCCAAAGTCGACGAAGGTATACCAATTAAAGCATACAAACTCATGAATAATGGGATAATGGTAAAAAACACCGCAATAACTGTAATATTCCCCCAAAACCATAAATCCTGAGGGATCCCCTCATGTTTCAGCAAGTAAAATGGAAGCATTAATATTACAGCCATCGCAATCTGCACCGCCAGAACATTAAGCTTATCCAAATACTGCATTTTACGTTGAATGATCAGATAAAACGCGTATAAGGAAGCTATAATGACCGACCATATTACTTCTATAAAAGAACCTGTGGCAAGTAGTAGAATACTGAGCAAAGCTATTCCAAGTGAGATAAGCTTTAATCTTGACAAGGATTCTTTTAGAATTAAAAAGCCTCCGAAAGCTGTAATCAGCGGACAAACCATATAAGCAAAAGCTGCCGACTGAAGACTAACATTATTCACTGCATAAATATAGGTGTACCAATTAGAGGTAAGCAATAATGTAGAGCCTATAAGCTGAAACAAAATGTTACGTTTCTCCCTGAAACCAATTGAGGACAAATAAGTCAAATCCGCTTTTAGTTGTTTCCTTCTGAATAGAACAATAGCAATCCAAATAAAAGCAAGGGAAGTAAAAATGCGGTAATAGAGTATTTCTTCTGATGGGAATGCCTTCAGGTTTCTCAGTGGAATCGAAAAGAAGCCCCAAATGGCAAAAGATAAAATGCCCGCAAAAAAATAACGCAAATTAGATTTCGGCAAAGCTTAGCCTTTAAATGCTGTCATCGAAATCTCTACGTTTACTCCCTTTGGCAAACCCTTCACCGCTACAGTTTCACGTGCAGGGAAATTGCTATCAAAGTAAGATCCATACACCTCATTTACCGCAGCAAAAAGATCCATATCAGATAAAAAGATCGTAGTTTTTACGACATCTTCAAGTCCATAAGAAGCCTCCAGTAACACCGACTTAATGTTTCTCATCACCTGATGCGTTTCCTCTGAAATAGAAGACTGAACCAACTCCCCCGAAGCAGGATTAATAGCCACCTGTCCCGATAAAAATAAAAAGCCTCCGGCTAGCACTGCCTGATTATAAGGGCCAATAGGAGCAGGAGCATTAGTTGTATTGATGATCGTTTTCATATCTAAGATGTTATTTTGTAAAAGTTACCAAATGATATTCATTTAGCTTAAAATAAGCCAGTCAATGAGCTTCCATAAAATACCACAAACGAACATACCAATAGCAATCGCATTAATAATATGCATGATTCTCACATTGGTACTTGTTGGTCTTTCAGGATCCTTTTTTCTAAATAAATACATATGTATACAAAGGTATAAAATAAAAAAAGAGGGCCTCATTTCTGAAGCCCTCTTTTTTCGTATTTAATTAGAAATAATTAGTTTCTAGATGTTTCAACACGACGGTTTTGGATACGACCTTCTTCAGTATCGTTAGAAGCAATTGGATTAGCTTCGCCATGACCTTTAGTTACAACTTGACTAGCGTTAACACCAGAGTTAACTAAGTAAGTTTTAACAGAGTTAGCTCTGTCTTTAGATAATTTCAAATTGTATGCAGCAGTACCTTCGCTTGAAGCGTAACCGTTTACAGCTACTTTACCACCGTTTTCACGCAATACTGAAGATAATTTATCTAAAGTAGGGTAAGACTCAGTTTTTAAAACTGAAGAGTTGAATTCAAAGTTGATAGTTTCAAAACCAGTTAAGTTACCAGTGTTTAAAGCAGCAGTTTCCATTTTAGGTAGAGGACATCCTGAACCGTCAACAGCAGTACCAGCTGGAGTACCTGGGCATTTATCAAACTGATCAGCAACACCGTCACCATCGCTATCTTTTTTCAAATCTTCAACAGATTTTTCAACAGCAGATACACGAGTTTTTAATGCTTCAACTTCATTACGTAAAGATGGATCTTTTAATTCATCATACATTAAAGCTAACGGGTTAACCCAATCCAAGTTTGGTTTAGATTTAGAACCTAAAGAGAATTCTAATCCAGCATATCCGTAAGAGAATTTATCTTTAGTAGTTGCTTTAGCCCAAACTCCGTCTAAGTTATCAGCATCAACAAAATGCATAGTATAACCTAAGTTAAATGATACACGCTCAGAAACTTTGAATTTAACACCAGCACCAACTGGGATATAAGCTTCTTTGATGTATTTTTTATCACCATCTTCACCAAATGTTTCACCTAAATCTTTAGGATCAGCACCGTTTAATGCAGCTCTGTAAGCGGCAACACCGTAACCTGCAGTAACGAAGAAGTTAACTGAGTTCTCACGACGTAAGAAATCAACAGTTGCAACGTTAACAACACCTCTTAAGTCAGCTGAATAACCAAGCTCAGTTTCGAAAGAACTTAATCCCGGAAGAGCACCTGGTCCACCGTCTTTGTTCGTTCCAGAAATTTTACCACGGAAAACATTACCTTCTAAGCCAAATGCATGACCTAATTGTTTTCTTAATGAGATACCGTAACCTAAGTTTACATCAGCATTAGTGAAATCGTTAGTACCACCGATTGCAATAAATGGAGATAACACACCGGCGTTAACACCTAAAGACCACGTTCTGTACTGGCCTCTTCCACCAAATACCTTGGCTGAAGAAGAAGTCGTAGCGTCCTGGGCACTAGCAAGAGTAGTAACTCCTAGTAATGCTACAAAAGAAGCCGCTAGACCCTTTTTTAAAGTAGAATAATTCATAATTTTCTTTTTTAAGGTTAAACAAATTTTAATTGTATAATTTTTTTTGTGTAGCAAAATTAAACAAATTTTTAAATTCTCAAAACTCTTGTACAAACTCCGTTCCAAACTTGGAAACCATAGGAAAAAACCCTGTCAGAACCCAATCAAACCTACCCTAAGCCCTTTTAAAGCTGCAAAAAAATCCATTTTAAATTTCCTCTAGAATATAGACATAATTAAATGGTGTTCAAAATACACTTCAAGATTGTTTCCTTATTTTAACAAAATCGTCAAATCATCTTAAATATTGTCCTAATCACTCATACAAGCAAGTCCTATATTTAAGACAGCCCTACAAAATGGAGCTAAATTAAATATTTTTAAATCCAGCTATCTGTAAATTGATAGATATTGAACGCTGCATTTTTCATTGCTACATCAATAGCTGCTTGTAATTCCTTCCGGTCAACATTCGACATCCGATAATGCTGAATAATCTTAAATGCTTTCTCAGTCATCAGAAAAGATTTGCGCTCATTATTTGTTAAAACAGGTTCAAGCAACCAGGAACATAACTCAGCTATTCCTTCATTTTTATCTGCAACAGTTTTAAAAACAGGAATCTGCTGGTGTTGCTGGTGAACGAGCTTTTTCAAGTTATTAGCAAAAGTATCCGCTCCTTCCCTATCAGCCTTATTCACCACAAAACCTTGTGCAACTTCCATCAACCCAGATTTTATATTTTGAATCTCATCTCCTGATTCAGGTACCAACACAACAACGGTTTTATCGGCAAGGCCAGCAATCTCAACTTCCGACTGTCCTACTCCAACTGTCTCTACCAGAACCATGTCGAATCCAGCAGATTTAATCAAATCTACAATTTCAATTGTTTTAGCAGAAATACCACCGAGAGCACCTCTGGTAGCCAACGATCTGATATAAACATTTGGATTGTTAAACTGCTGGGACATCCTGATCCTATCTCCTAGCAAAGAACCAAAATTAAATGGAGAAGTCGGATCTACAGCCAAAATGGCAATTTTCTTTCCTTCCTGTACCAGTTGCCCCGCAATAGCATTTACCAGTGTACTTTTCCCAGCTCCTGGAGGGCCAGTTATCCCGATTACCGGAACCATTGAATTCAGTTCAATTCTCCTTAATAATTGAGCTGCAGGTGGAATATCGTTTTCAACAAGCGTAATCGCCCTTGCCAAAGCAATATAACTTCCTTCCTGCATGTCTTTTATAAGAGAATCTTCGTTTTGCATCAATTAAAATTATCTTTGCTACAAAGAAATAGAATTTATTAGGAATGTCAATACCCAAGACAATTTATCAAACGTTTAAATCAGACAAATTACCGTTAATTACACGTTGGTATATTTCAAGATTCAGGAAAAGAAACCAGGATTATACCTATGAATTCTATAATGATGAAAGAATAGAATCTTTTTTGAGCACAGCGTATGGCGATGAAACCTTAAAGCTGTATCAGCGACTTAACATTGGAGCAGCAAAAGCCGATTTCTTCAGGTATGCTATATTGCTAAAAAAGGGAGGCGTTTATCTGGACATAGACAGTTCGATAAACGGCAGTCTTCAAGATTTCATTCTCCCTAATGACGTTGCAATCATTTCTGATGAGGGGAATTCGGGTTTATGTGTACAATGGGCATTGGTTTTCGAAGCCAACCACCCATTTTTACAAAAAACGATGGAACTGATGGCTGACAATATCAGAAACAACAGATTCCCTCACAATGTACATGCAATGACTGGCCCCACGGTATATTCAGAAGCGATAAAGCTATGCTTAATAGAAAACCCAGACATCCCATACCGTAAACTTGGAGTAGATTACAATAAACATTTCAAGTTCAAGTACCCGTTAAGTAAGCTCCTGTACCAGAGTGGTACACACTGGAAAAAACAGCAATTAACCCAGCCCGTTCTTAAGAATGGGTCGATAGCTTAAAGCCAATCCTTCCCAAATAAAACTTACATTTACAAAAAATACGTTTTTAACCCCTTCAATGAAAGTCACCGGATTCACCTTTATAAGAAATGCAATCGCGAACGATTATCCGGTATCAGAAGCCATTCGCTCTGTTTTGCCACTATGCGATGAATTTGTTGTCGCCTTGGGTAATTCTACCGACGACACCGCTGAACTTATAAGGTCGATCTCATCAGATAAATTAAGAATAATTGATACCATATGGGACGATTCTCTTCAAAAAGGAGGGCAAGTTTTCGCTGAGGAAACAAATAAAGCAATCAAAGCCATCTCAGCAGACACCGACTGGATGATTTACATACAGGGTGACGAGTGTATACATGAAAAATACCACGATGTGATCAGACAGGAAATGAAAGACAACCTGAACGACGAACAAATAGAAGGATTACTATTAAAATACACGCATTTTTATGGTTCTTATGATTATTATGCGCAATCCAGACGTTGGTACAGACGGGAAATCCGAGTGCTGAAAAATCTGCCTGGTATACATTCATATAGAGATGCCCAAGGATTCAGAATCAATGACCGAAAATTAAGGGTAAAGTTAATTGATGCTTATATTTATCATTACGGCTGGGTAAAAGCTCCTAAAGCCTTGCAAGGCAAAGTCAGGAATTTTAACCAGTTCTACCAAACTAAAGACTGGATCGAGCAAAACCTTCCGGTTCAGGGAACCTTTGATATGCGAAATGCAGACCGGCTGATTCGATTTCAAGGAAGTCACCCTAAAGTAATTCAAGACAGAATAACAGCAACCAATTGGACATTTGATGAGGACCTGACTAAGTCTGTTCCGAAAATGAACCTTAAAAGAAGAGTATTACAAAAAATAGAAGACCTTACAGGAGTCCGGCTCTTTGAATACCGCAATTATAAAATCGTTAAATAAATAACTTTTCTGAATGCGATAAGCATTCATCAACTTATACAATGCAAAAAAAAATAACTGTTGCTTTATTAATTTCCACATACAACTGGCCTGAAGCGCTGGAGCTAACACTCCTTTCAGCATTAAATCAAACGCAGATGCCGGATGAAATACTAATTGCAGATGACGGTTCAACAGAAAGCACAAAGACTATAATAGAAAAATACGCGTTATTATTCCCCATTCCAATCCGTCATTTATGGCAGGAAGATAAAGGATTTAGATTGGCTAAAATAAGAAACAAAGCCATAGCAAAAACGAATAGCGACTATATTATCCAAATAGACGGGGACATCATCATGCATCCATACTTCATACAAGATCATATTAAGTTTGCCAAGCCCAATTCATTTGTCAGGGCAAGCAGGGTCTACATTAATGAAGTAGTTTCTAATCAGATGCTAGAAAAGTGTCAGTACAAAATAAGCGCGTTTAGCAAAGGAATATCTAATTTTTTCAGTGCCGTAAGAATCCCATTTTTATGGAAGTACTTCGAAAAAAACTATAAGATGAAAGGAGAAGAGCTTTACGAAATACATGGATGTAATATGGCGTTTTGGAGAAAAGATGCTATTAAAGTTAATGGATACAACGAATCTTTTAATGGCTGGGGGCCAGAAGATAAAGAATTTATCACAAGGTTATTAAATTCAGGAGTCCAAAAACGCTTTATTAAACTTGGTGCAATTGCATTTCACATCTACCACAAGGAAAATGCAAAAACATTTTTAAAGGAAAACACAGAAACCTTTAAAGAAGCAATTCTCCACAAAAAAACATACAATGAGTTTGGGATCAATCAATACCTTTAAGTAATGCAAATCAATTCAATTTCGTTGGTCATTTCTACTTATAACTGGGCTGAGGCTTTACGTCTGTCTTTAAAAAGCGTTTTATCACAAACCAGAATGCCTAATGAAATTCTAATTGCTGATGATGGCTCTGGAGAAGCAACGAAAACAGTAATTGATTTCTTTAAAAAGAATACCCAAATACCAATAAAACATTTTTGGCAGGAAGACATTGGATTTAGAAAAACCATTATTATGAATAAAGCCATTGCCGCGGCAGGTGGGCAATACATTATTCAGATTGACGGGGATATAATTCTTCATCCGAAATTCATTGCAGATCATGTATCGGAGGCTTTACCGGGACATTACATCAAAGGCAGCCGTGCTATGCTTTCCCCAACCCGGACGCATAAAATTCTAAAATTCAAAAACACCGATATCAGTCCCTTTAGCTCGGGCGTTGGCAGTAAGATCAACGCAACTCACTTTGCTTCCTTATCTCATATATTCAGAGGAGACAAGTTCAGGTCAAACAATTTGCGAGGTTGTAACTTTTCCTTCTGGAAAGAAGATTTTATAGCTGTAAATGGCTATAACAATGACCTGGAAGGTTGGGGTCATGAAGACATCGAACTAGCTGCCCGCTTAACCAATCTGGGCATTAAACAAAGACAATTAAAATTAAGGGCAGTTTGTTTCCATCTATATCATAAGATAAATCCACGTCATAATGAGGATTTAAATTATCAGAAATACCTTAAAGTGATTCAAGACGGCGTTATTCAATGTAAAAACGGCATTAAATACTTGTAATCAGTAACGACCCAATTACAATAAGGCATGTTTTTATAATTTTCCATTTATTTAGCCTGAACCAACTGGGATTCTTTTTTGAAAAACTCATATCAATTCTTTCGGCAAAACCGCTAAGCCTCCCTTTTGAAAGCGATTCATACAAATAACCGGCTTCGTAACAATTTTTTAACCAGAACAGGTAAAATGCCAGCGATAAAGAATATTTACCTGACAGATAAACACTTCTTATAAAGTTTGTTATAAATTCGGCTAACACTACAACAGAAAGAATTGCAAATAAGCCAGATAATGAATAATTTATTATTATAAATGGGGAACAGATAAGTAGCAATAATAATGTTTCTATGGTATTTGTAAAATCATGATAGGTAAATGACCTAATTGAAGGCAAAGGTGCTATTTGTGCTGCACCAGCTCCATATCTAAGCAAACGCCGCGTGTGCCCCCCATCCCACCAGGGATGCTCTACTACCGCATCACGAACAGAAATATACTTCTGGTCATTCAGCAGCGCATTTCTAACTAAAAATTCGATGTCTTCACCACCTTTTTTTAGCACCTCACTAAACAACGAGGGATCCATTTTATCCCGATTCAACATAATATTAGTAGTAGGAATCCACATTAACTCCTTTTGCGTTTTTGCACCTTTAGAATGTCCGGTATTCCCATTGATATCAAGCGCCAATGTTGCCATATCATACGGTTCAGGAAAAGTCGTAACCCCGGCAAAACCTAAAGCATCGGTGTCCTTAGCAATTGCATCGGCATACGCGGTCAATAACGTTTTATCTGGGACTACGTCATCATCCAATAACAATAGCCATTTACCAGTACCAAGAGCTATCCCTTTGTTTCTTGTCTCAGAAAAACCAAGGTTAGTTTCATTTAAAATCAATTGAATAGATCCATTTTTCGCAAGTGCTAAAATAGAACTTGGAATTTCTAAACCCGGATTATCATCTACAATGTAAAAATTAAGCTTGAAACCAGCAGGCTTATCAACATTTACTATCCTAAGCAATATGTCTTCATCCATACGAAACGATGGAATTACAACATCTATGACATCAGTTACATACATATATCGGCAAATATACATAGTTTAAATCACCATGTCATTTCCTATCTTTGAATATGATAAATACCGATGCAACCGAAAGTTCGCAACCGATTTTAACGATTATTATTGCTACGTATAATGCAGCTCAATATATTAAAGATTGTCTCTATTCCATTACTGAAAATATAATTGAACCTTATGAACTCATCATTGTAGATGGAAAAAGTAGTGACGATACACTTGAAATTGTTAAGAGTTTTACCACTATAAACGCGACTGTAATATCTGAAAAGGACAAAGGAATTTATGATGCAATGAATAAAGGAACTAGTCTTGCCACTGGGAAGTGGGTATTGTTTTTAGGTGCAGACGACAGACTATTGCCTTCCTTTCGTAAAATATTTAGCCACCTCAACAATAGCAATACCATTTACTATGGAAATTGTATAAATGGAGAAAATCAGTTTGGGGGAGAGTTTTCAGCATATAAACTAGCGAAAATGAATCTATGTCACCAGGCCATTCTTTATCCTTTAACTGTTTTCAAAAAATACTCTTTTAACCTTAAATATCCTGTTTTTGCCGACTATCTATTAAATATTCAATGCTGGGGTGATCCTTTATTTATAAAAAACTATTTGAATATCAACCTTGCATTCTACAATATGGATGGTTTCTCTTCGACAGCAGAAGACATGGCTTTTAAAAAAGACAAAGCCAAATTTGTAAAAAAATATCTGGGAAATGTAACTTATGTAAGATACAGGATCAGAAAATTTAAAGAATCCAGAAGACCTGGAAGCAAATTCTTCTAATCCTAACAAAGATAATTACTTACATTTGCCCTTTTAATTATCATAATTATAGAATGAAGGACTACTTCCGATTACTATCCTACGCAAGGCCAATTGAAAAATTCGCCATACCGTATGTTATTACGACCCTGCTTTATATACTATTCAACACATTAAACCTTGCTCTGTTAGCTCCGTTGTTAGATACCCTTTTTAATAGTCGTACTGCAGAGGCAATAGCTCCAGATAGTCTCCCTACAATTGAGGGAGACCAAAAATGGTGGGATGTTATGGGAATGATAAAACAAATCCCCGATTATTACATTCACAATTATGGTCCGCAGGAAGCATTAAAATTCGTATGCATAGTTATTGTAGTTTCGGTATTCTTATCAAACATATTTAAATACCTGTCTAACAGAACAATGGAAGACCTCCGCATCCATACTCTGCTTAGCCTAAGGAGATCTGTTTTTAATAACGTGATGAACCTTCATCTAGGTTATTTTAACAGTCAACGAAAAGGTGATATTATCGCAAAAGTATCATCAGATGTTCAGGTTGTACAATTTACAGTAACCAATACATTACAAGTTGTATTTAAGGAGCCCTTAACCTTAATTGTATATGTAGCACTCCTTTTTGCCATTTCTGTAAAGCTCACTTTATTCTCTTTATTGGTTATTCCAATATCCGGATTTATCATAGCGAAAATAGTAAAACGACTCAGGCAACAGGCCACCAAAGCACATGAAACTTTCGCTACCATGCTAGGCTATTTAGATGAATCACTCGCGGGGATAAAGATTGTAAAAGCTTTTAATGCTACAGAATATGTAAAAGACCGTTTCCATCAGGAAAATGTAACTTATTCAAATATTACCAGAAAAATGGCGCGCAGACAACAACTCGCTTCTCCTGTATCCGAATTTCTAGGTGTAATAATGGTAGCAGGGATCGTATATTTTGGAGGGTCGATGGTTTTAACCGGTCAATCGACTTTATCGTCAGCAGAATTCATTACCTACATCGCTATTTTTTCTCAAGTAACACGTCCTGCAAAAGCACTTTCTGATGCTTTCACAGGCATACACACTGGCCTTGCTGCAGGTAAAAGAGTTCTCGATCTAATCGATGTAAAACCAGAGCTCATCGATAAACCAAATGCTGTAATAGTAAAATCGTTCGATAATTCAATCAAACTTGATGATGTATGCTTCTCTTATGGAGAAAGAGAGATATTAAGCCATGTAAATTTAGAAATTCCAAAAGGTAAAACAATCGCACTTGTTGGTCCTTCTGGTGGGGGGAAATCTACCCTGATGGATCTACTGCCAAGATTTGTCGAGCCACAATCCGGAAACATCTATATAGACAATCTAAACATCAGAGATGTCAATATACAATCTTTGAGAAGTATGATGGGTTTTGTGAATCAGGAGTCGATACTGTTTAATGATACGATCTTTAACAATATTGCATTCGCAAAGCCCAATGCAACAATGGACGAAGTAATCGCTGCCGCAAGAATTGCTAATGCACATGATTTTATTGAAGAATCTGAGCACGGATATGAGACCTTTGTGGGAGACAGGGGAGTCCGCTTATCAGGAGGACAAAAACAAAGACTCTGTATCGCAAGAGCCGTATTAGGAAACCCTCCTCTCATGCTACTTGATGAAGCGACCTCAGCGCTTGATACCGAATCGGAGAAACTGGTACAAGATGCCCTCTACAAACTGATGAAAAATCGTACATCGTTAATTATAGCTCACCGTTTGTCGACCATACAAAACGCAGATACTATTGTTGTACTTGAAAAAGGAAAGATAATTGAACAGGGATCTCATAATGAATTAATGCTCAATGATGGTCTATATCGTAGACTGATTGATATGCAAACATTTGAAGATTAAGACATCTATTAGTTATTAAAACGATATTCTCAAAAAGATGAACACTTTGGTTTATGATAAAAATACCCCTGTTTTATTTTTAATATTTAACAGGCCGGACAATACAGCTAAAGTTTTTGAAGCTATCAGGAGTGCAAAACCAAAAAAACTGTACGTTTCTGCAGACGGGCCTCGTACTGAAGAAGAAAAAACAGTTTGCGAACAAACCAGAGCTATTCTTAAAAATATCGATTGGGAATGCACGGTATTGACCAACTTATCCGAACATAACAAAGGTTGTAGGGTAGCCATGAGCGAAGGTATCTCCTGGTTTTTCAAGCAAGAAGAGGAGGGCATCATCCTTGAAGATGATTGCTTACCTTCAGCTAGTTTTTTTGCATTTTGCTCCACATTATTAGCCCACTATCGATATGATACACGAATTACTCATATTGGTGGTTCAAACTTTCAACTCGGAACAAAAAGAAGTGAGGCTAGCTATTATTTTTCAAATCTTACTCCTGTATGGGGTTGGGCCAGCTGGAGAAGGACGTGGAACAATTACGATGTTGATCTAAAGAGCTTCCCTTCATTTAAAGAACAAGACCTTATCAATAACTGTCAAAGTCACTTTCCTTTTAAAGAAGGATGGTTAAATGCATTGGAAAAAACTTACAATGGAGAAATTGATACCTGGGACTATCAGTATGCCTATGCGAACCTAATAAACCATGGACTGTCTGTGATTCCCAATGTCAATTTAATCTCGAATATCGGTTTTGGACCCAATGCTACACATACTTTTGACCAAAATTATGTTTTTGCATCATTACCTACTGGAGAGATCAATACAATAACCCATCTTCGATACGTCATCCCAAATGTTCAAGCGGATGTATTTACGCAAGAAAAAGAAAGCTATATCCCACCCCGAAAAAACAAATTATCTAGGATGTGGAAAAACACAAAATCTTTTCTGAAAAAACGCTAACCAGCATCAGCGCCAATAAAATGCTTAAACTTATGAATTCGTTTATTTATTTTTTTGCGCGCCTTTTCTAAAAAGGATACATATAGGTGGTATAAATAAGGTAATGTGCCTAAATTATCATAAATCAGTTTGCTTCTGTTTTTAAAAAAAAACCGATCCCAATCTGTGCCGGAAATACCTAAATGATTAAATATTGAAATAACAATTTCATAATATTCAAATTTAATCTTTTGCTCTTTCCATAGTCTAAGAAGGAGAACATTGTCGGCAGCTATCTTATAGTTTACATCATACTGGTGAGTTTCAAATACTATTTTGGGATAAAGTAATGCTTGATGGCAAATATTAGCTCTTACGAGCTTAAACTTATTTATCGGGCCATCATATTGCGGAATTCCCTTGTAAATTACACAACCATAGTAAGCAGTAGATTTATCAACCAGATTATTTGCCAATTCTGAAAATCCCGGCAAAAGCAAATCATCAACACCAAGAAACATATACCAGTCCCCATTACAATATTGAATAGCCTTATTCATAGCATCATAAATCCCATTATCAGGTTCACTTAACCAAAAAGCTATATTATGACTATTTTCTATTAAGATATCTACCGTTCGATCCTGGCTATTGCCGTCCAATATTATATGCTCTATGTTCGGGTATTCCTGATTTCTTACAGTATCAATACAAGCCTGGAGAAATTCGGCTCCATTACGCACTACCGTAATAACGGAAATGAGAGGAATGTGATCCTCCTTTATAGAACTTATACCCGATATAGCATACCCACCTTTATTCATAAAGACATTTTTATTATTGCTTCAAAGATACCAACTTTCAATAAACGTCTACATACAAATACTCAAATCCAGCAATTCAATTGCTAGCTTTTTTAATACCTTTAAAAATTCTGGAAAAAGCCTCGTAAAACACATAAATGAATATATTAAAATCAGAATTAAACGCTCATCTTTCAATCAGAAAGAGGCCTGCAAATTATCAAAACAATCATGAACATCTGTTTAAAAATGCATTTCAACAGGAAATTAATCAAACTACTTTATTAAACTTAAAGAAGGTAAACATTCTAAAAGGCACAATATTCAATGTCAGTAAACTAAAGTCCTATCCTTCTCTTTCCAGTATACAGCCGGTATCAAAAAAAGTACTATTCAAAAAGATTTTTAAATTAATACTCCCACAAAATAAAATCCATGATGCTATCTGGATAAATGACGATTGGAGCGAGGAGTATTTTCATTGGTTAACAGATGCACTAACCAGATTAATTACAATTGGAACTTTTACACCTAATCGACTGGTAATCTTACCTGAATCTTACAAAACAAAACCTTATATCTCCCAATCCCTCGAACTGCTTAAATTTGAAATATCTTATTACAACCCAAGAAAGAGATTAGTTATAAGCAATCTCTATACATGCACTCATACCGCCCCCACAGGGAACTATAATAAACATATAATAAATAATCTCAGAGATCGATTTTTAAAAGACAAGAAATCATTCCCGACTAGAAAAATATTTATCAGTCGGCAAAAGGCGACCAGAAGAAAAATCCAAAATGAGAATCAGGTCATCTCTTTGGTATCACATTACGGTTACGAAATACACTTCTTTGAAGATTACGATTTTCTGCAACAGATAGCGATAATGTCAGAAACGAAATCACTTATAGGCCTACATGGAGCCGGCTTAACCAATATGCTCTTTATGCCTTGTAATGGCCAGGTAATGGAACTCAGAAATGAAGGCGACAACCACAATAATTGTTTCTTTTCTCTAGCATCAGACTTAGGGCACGATTATTTTTATCTATTAAACACTGGTAATACGGAAAACACGCACCTTGTAGAAGTTACAGTAAATATACCAAGACTCAAGGAAGCGCTTACATTAATGGAGGTCTAGCTTCAATGTATGCACAAAAAACAGTTTATTAGAATAAATTTATAATTTTACTCCATGATAAATGTATTAATGGATCACCAGACGTTTGATATGCAAAAATATGGTGGGATCTCAAGATATTTTGCCAATATATATCATTATTTACTAGATGATTCTGACTACAAAAGCGAAATCAGCCTGCTAAAGACCAATAATTTTTACCTGGGAGAAGATGTCTTTTCAAAGAATCCGTTTATAAAATTTATTTTAAAAAAGCATAAAAAACAGCTCAAGTATAATAGAAAGTTTTCTGCAAAAAAAATAAGCGAAAATAATTTTGATATATTTCACCCTACATATTATGACCCCTACTTTCTTAAAGAATTAAGAAAACCATTTGTGCTTACCGTTCATGATATGATTCATGAAATATATCCTGAATTTTTTGCCCCTTATGATGAATTCAGCAAATTTAAGAGGCTAACTATTAATCGTGCAGATCATATCATTGCCATCTCGGAGTCCACAAAAAAAGATCTACAAAAATTCTTTGCCATCCCAGATGAAAAAATAACTGTGGTTTACCATGGCATAAACACTAGCCTGAAAGCTAAACTACCTGCGCTGTCAATCGTTCACTCTCCTTATATTTTATACATTGGAGACCGGGCAGGATACAAAAACTTCTTTCGCCTTCTTTATGCATTTAAAGAACTCAGCCTCGTCCACAACAATCTTAAACTCGTATGTACAGGCAATTCATTTAACCCCGTTGAAAGCGAATTCCTAATCAGAAACAACCTCAATGATAAAATAGTGCAAATTGCAGCTTCTGATGAAAGTCTAGACGCCCTTTATCAACATGCAATATGTTATGTCAGTCCTTCCCTGCTCGAAGGCTTTGGCTTCCCCATATTAGAGGCTTTTGCCAACAACTGTCTCGCTCTTTTAAGTGATACCCCCTGCTTCCGCGAAATAGCTGGTGATGCCGCCATTTATTTTGACCCGCTTTCAATTGATGACATGAAAGAAAAGATACTTCAGGCAGTAGAAAGCAGTTCAATTAAAAAGCAAATGACTGCCTACGGAACTAAGCAATTGTTAAAATTTCCACTCGAAAAATCAATGCAGGGGACTAAAGACGTTTACGGAAAATTAATGCGCTAATCCCTCATTACCATTCCATGGGCAAAAACTCGTCAATAAAAAATATATTAACCCAGTTTAAGCTGCCTAATTATCCATTGTACCGGCATTGGAATAGGCTTTTCGAATGCATAATACAATCCGCAATTTTGTGCAACTTCAATAATATAGGCAAACCTATTGTAAGGATTATTATTGAAAATAAATTTCAAATATCCTCTCATGGCCATTTTGGAGAATTTACTTCTTCCTAAAGTTTTGGATCGTTCTGCTTCATAATGTTCAGGAAAAACCTGTCCTGTCGTTATGGTACTTTCTATAAAAACCCCGTAAAGTAATCTAGCGATATAATCATAATTCGCACGCTTGGCCGGGATAATATGGTTCAGTTTAAGGCCTGGTGACACACCTGCACCTAAACCCATTTTTAAGGACGACAATACGATTTGTACATCACCGCCGCTACTTAGTTGATTTCCTTTTCTATCAGATAAAGTTAATTTACCACCATTTACCAGTTCGACATAGTTTTTCAAGTAGGTTGCCTTTACACACATACCTGTTCCAAAAGGATAACAATTTTGCCATTCCCTGGTATTTGCATAAGCCACGTGTTCATTGTGTCGTTCTTGAAAAACACCCCTTGCGTATTCTTCAATATCCTCGTCAATGCCATCCACAAAATCTACCCAAATGTTTCCCGGCCCCCATACAGCGATGTGCTTATGCTTCTGGTTTAAACGATGTAATTCCTGCAGATAATTGACTTCTGGTTCATTGTCGTCATCAAAAAAAACAATCACCTCGCCTTTGGCATCTTTTATTCCGGCGAGCCTTGCCGAAGTAAGCCCTTGCTTTAGCTCATTGATCAATCTCAGGTTATTCATGTTCCCAAGTAATTCTTTAACCATTAAACTATCCTTTATAGGCTCTGTACTGTTATTGTCAACAAGGATAACTTCAACATTTAAATGATCCATATTTAGGCGGGCGACCGCATTCAGGCATCGCTCTATTAACCTGGGATCTGGATTGTAAGTACAAATAATTACGGAATAATCAATCGGCATCGGCTTCGATTTAAAATAAAATACAAAGGTACGGGGATAAATAGAAAAAATGAAATCAACACAAGATCAATGGGTTATCACAGGCCATCAACTACCAATAGTCCATTTTAACCTGGTTCTAACTAGCCCCTTTACAATAATAAAAGTTAACAGATAGGAGATTGTAAAACGGATACAGCTATAAAATGCGGCTAAATAGACATTCAGATCTTGGATTTCTATACTAAAAGGCCTCAAAACTTCTCTCAACAAATAGGTAATGACGATATGGTGCAAGAGGTAAATCCCATAAGTCGTTTTGCGTGGCTCCAGTATTTTATTAACGGCTGGCATAGCACCTCTTTTTAACAACAAGGCAAAAAACGACAATGAGTAGAGAATGTTAGTGACGCGCAAAGTATTATAGGCGTCGGTTACACCGTTCAGTTTAAGGTAAACCGTTTCCAAAACGGACAGCAAAAAAAGCAAAAAAGTAAAAGTAAGCAACCGCCCAGTGGTAATACTATGGATAAAATGCATAATCCGCGCATAATTACGATTGATATAAGCCCCAAGCCACAGAAAAAACACAAAGCCAAACACCGCGGTCGTATGCTCGGTTATAAACCACCCAAAATATAGGTTAATACTATACACCAATGAAGTTAGGCCCAATATTATCCCAAAGCCGGTTTTGTATAAGTGTTTCTTAAAAAGAAGCAGCAATGCAATACAAATCAAAAAATTGAGCACAAACCAAAAACTCGTACCAGTAACGGCGTTATAATACTCCCCCCCTAAATAAGCTACTACATCGTCGGGCAAGGGATATGCCACGGCATTTCTAGCGTGCCTAAACCATAGATCAATAAAATTCATTAGAATCAATACATGAAGCCATAACAACCATGGCCCAATGGTACTCCTCAGCCTGTTCTTCATGTATTGAACCGGCGTATATTCGGTAAACTTATAATTGATTAAAAAACCCGAAATTAGAAAAAAGGCAATTGTTGTAAATTTAAAAAATTGCAGCACAGATGCCTGAACAAAGGTAGAGGAAAAGTCATCGTATTTGATCCAGCCCAAATCGGCCGAATGTTCAAAAACAATGCCCACCATAGATAATCCCCTAATTGTATCTACAAAATCAAAATTCTTCTTCTCTTTTACTTTAGTCTGCTCTATTTCACTCATCAATATTCACACGTACTCCTTCTAACCGAAATACACACATAGTTTGGTAATCTTTACAATTCTATAAAAATACCATTGATATTTAATGAACTACAATCATTTTCTTTGTAAATTTCCTGTTAAGAAACTCAAAGTAAAGAACATAAACCCCTGGAGAATACCTAGTTGTAGAAATTTCTTCAACATGATACCCAGCGTTTTTGTAATCTTCAAATACTACACCTAAACTTTGTCCGTAAACATTAAAAATACTTACCTTGACCTCAGATGCAGAAGACAGGGTAAAGCCAATCCTGGTAAAAGTATCCGCCGGATTGGGATAGTTTTGTATTACTGTTGCTTTGAGGTGATTTGCAACAATTTCTTGGTTAAATGCATCAAACCAAATCATCGCCATTACATAATAGCCTCTTTTATTTGGATGCACCTCGTCAGCATACAAGTGCGTTTTTTTCATCACTGAATTAATATCAGCTACTTTTAAGCCTTTCGAAGCAGCCAATGCTTTGTAAGCGATATTGATGTCGTTAATAATGCTATTTATCTTTCTAATGCGATTAAGCTGTGGACCTTTACCAACAGGTTCTAGAAAGGCTTGCAGAGTTCCTACAATAACAGCCATTTTAGCCCGCTGAGCCTTCTCAATCATCTTGCGCATGTTACTTGTCGTTGCCTCAACACTTCCTCCATTACCGCTCGCCATTTGCAGTGCATCATTTACTCCCATCAGCAACATCACAAATCCTGTTTTCCCTGCAATAGCAGAATCAAACCTCGCTAAGCCCTGACTAGTCGTTTCACCTGCAATACCGTAATTATAGATATTAACCGATTTACCTATATAACAATTCTCAATAAAAGATTTTAAAGGTTGTTGAAAGTTAAAAGGCGCAGGTATACCTTCAACTGTACTTGCACCAAAAGTTACCACATTAATACTATCTCCTTTATAAAACTCAGCAGAGCTACTACACGCTGGCATTTTGAGCTGACCTAATGCGGAAAAACAAATAAAAAAAAGAAAAGTCAAACCATACAAACTGGTCAAACTAAATTTTATTTGATTTCTAATCATTCCCACCATTTATAGTCGCGAATATAAGCATCCTCGAACAACTAAATAAAAAAAGCGTAAAGCTCTGTGTTCCCTTCCCAAAATGGCTTTATCACTGGAGTTCTGCAGCATTTCCCCTAATACACTACATTATTACTTGCTGACTACAATTGCATTTTAGCTAACGAGACTTATGAAAATGTTAAAGTCTGCAATCAATTTTTAAAAATTCTTATTGAATGCTATAATATTTTGAAACCTAAAAACTTCTAATGAAGTATCATACTCCCTTAGCGGGATTAAATCATTAGTATGTAACCGATACAAGTTATAGTTATCAATAAGTAAATCGAAAAAGTCCTTAAAAAACGTTCGTGAAATAACATTCATTTCATTGAATTCGAATTGTATAATTGAAATTCTCTTTTCACTTAACATTCTCTTCGCACCAAGTAACACTTTGAATTCATTCCCTTCAGTATCAATTTTTAAAAAATCTATTTTATGGATTTTATGGATTTCACAATATTTATCTATTGTGGTTGCTGTTACAGGTATTGACCGAACCTCACCTGAGTGATGGATTGTTTTTAAAACATCCTGATATAGTGAAGCATGCTCTGATTCTAAATCATTAGAATAAGTATTTATAAAAAAGCGGCCCTCTTCATTGCTAACGCATAAATCGTTAATTACAATCCGTTCAGTGTACTTGTCAGAAAGTCTATTAAGTTTAATAACACAAGACGGTAAAGGTTCAAATGAGTGCACCTCTGCATGATTGAACGTTTTAAGTAAACTTTCCGTATATCTTCCTACGTTTGCTCCGACATCGAAAAAAACCGGGTTGTTAAGATCACTAATTTTTTCTGGTAAAACCTCTTTTACGAAATATGCTTCGCCCGACAAATATTCATTTTCCCAATTTAGAATTCCTATCTGATTGTATGCAAATATTAGAGGATCAATCTTAAATTTTTTAAAAATTTTCTTTATTATTTTGATTTTAAGTGATTCTTTAAACATTAGCGATGTGTTTATCTCTAATATAAAATAAAAGTTTCATAAAAAAAACAAAGCGCTGAAAGAGAAGGAATTAAACATAAAAAACGTTTTGAGAAGCAACTCTGCCATCTGCTTTAAAATATAATAGAATGAAACGCAAAAAAGGCGCCTTGACCTAACACACAAGATTCTTCTAATCACAGATAATTTCTGTAACAATACAATAGGCAAAATATAATTCTTCATCCCAACGACAACAATTAGCACATTTTTTGATATTTTAACGATACACAAAAAATGAAACTATGAAACGACTAATGCTAACTTTACTCGTTCCACTATTTTGCTATGCGCAAGACGGAACGGCCATGAAAATCCGCGTACCATCGCAAGACAGTATTCCAAACACAGGGGTTACTTTAAAAAACAAAGAAGTTATCTACCAAAAAGTCTTCAGTTCGAATCTGAAAAAAGAAGACCTTTTAGACAAACTGACTACACTACTAACAAACATGCGTAATTTTAGGTTTAACAAAACAAATTCTCTTTCAGAATCGAATATATTTGGCCGTTTATTGGACTACCGATGTCACATAGGAAAATTTGAGAGGGGACAGCTGGATGCATCAACGATCCTCAGTTATCCCATGAACGCCTCAGTAGCGGTACAGGTAAAAGACTATAAATATCGTATTACTATTACTGAAATAGCGTTTAAACATAGATCAGACACTACAAGCAATGCAACTTATGAGAGTTTTATTGAAACTTCAATGACTACAAAAAGTCGTGCCGGATTTAAAATGTCCAAAGATAATATAAAAACTGCCAGCGCGCTGGATCAGGATTTGACAGATAAATTTGACCTGACTAAATCTCCTATTTTAGAAGATTTTTAATACAACTAAAAAGCGCATTGAAGATTAACTCTCCAATGCGCTTTGCAATATAATTTCCAGAAGTCTTACAACTTCCTTTTTACTTCAACTTGTTCGTAAGCCTCAACAATATCGCCTACTTCGATGTTATTAAAGTTATGGATGTTCAATCCGCACTCGTAACCTCTTGATACCTCTTTCACGTCATCTTTATAACGTTTCAACGAAGCCAGTTCACCAGTGTAAATTACCACACCATCTCTAACGATACGGATCTTACTGTTACGTGTAATCGTACCATCTAACACCATACAACCGGCAATTGTACCCACCTTAGTGATTTTAAAGGTATCTCTGATCTCAACGTTAGCAGTGATCTTCTCTTCGAATTCAGGGGCCAACATACCCTCCATCGCAGCTTTGATCTCGTTGATCGCATCATAGATGATAGAATATAAGCGGATATCAATCTGCTCAGCCTCGGCCAGTTTACGTGCACCTGTTGAAGGACGCACCTGGAAACCGATGATAATCGCATCAGAAGCAGAAGCTAACAATACATCAGACTCAGAAATCTGACCTACCGCTTTACTAATGATATTGATTTGAATCTCTGGAGTAGACAATTTCAATAACGAGTCAGACAATGCCTCGATAGATCCATCCACGTCACCTTTAACAATCAAATTAAGCTCTTTAAAGTTACCGATAGCCAAACGACGACCGATCTCATCCAACGTAATGTGTTTCTGTGTACGAAGCCCTTGCTCACGCATCAATTGTAAACGTTTGTTTGCAATCTCTCTGGCTTCAACTTCACTTTCCAGTGCATTGAACTTATCACCTGCAGTAGGTGCACCTTGCATACCCAATACCTGTACCGGTACTGATGGGCCTGCCTTATCTACTTTCTGTCCGCGTTCGTTAAACAACGCTTTAACTTTCCCACTATAGCTACCTGCAAGAATAGGATCACCTACTTTTAAAGTACCAGCCTGTACAAGAACAGTAGTAACAATACCACGTCCTTTATCAAGCGTAGCCTCAATTACGCTACCTGTAGCACGTTTGTTCGGGTTTGCTTTAAGGTCTAATAACTCAGCCTCTAATAAAACCTTCTCTAAAAGTAAGTCTACATTTAAACCGCTCTTACCAGAAATCTCCTGCGACTGGAAGTTACCTCCCCAATCCTCAACAAGGATATTCATGATAGAAAGTTGTTCACGTATTTTATCTGAGTTTGCACCCGGTTTATCAATTTTCGTGAAGGCAAATACCAATGGAACACCTGCAGCCTGTGCGTGGTTAATCGCCTCTTTTGTTTGAGGCATCACCGCATCGTCCGCAGCAACAACGATAATTGCAATATCCGCTACCTTGGCACCACGAGCACGCATGGCCGTAAAGGCTTCGTGACCTGGTGTATCCAGGAAGGTAACTTTTTTACCTGTTGGCGTAGTTACCATGTAAGCTCCAATGTGCTGGGTAATACCACCCGCTTCACCTGCAACCACATTCGCTTTACGGATATAATCCAGTAAGGATGTTTTACCATGATCCACGTGACCCATGATGGTTACAACTGGTGCTCTTGGTAATAAATCTTCTTCCGAATCTTCCTCTTCAATAACGATGTCACTTTCATCATCAGGTTTAACGAATTGAATTTCGTAACCAAACTCATCAGCAACGATGGTTAAAGTTTCGGCATCCAAACGTTGGTTGATCGACACAAACATACCTAGACTCATACAAGTCGCGATAATTTTTGTAACCGGCTCATCCATCATCGTAGCCAATTCATTTGCCGTTACAAACTCCGTAACCTTAAGTACACGTGATTGTAACTCTTGCTCCATTGCCGCCTCATCAGCAGACATCGCAACATCATCACGTTTCTGACGACGTAACTTGGCACGTTGAGCAAACTTACCAGACTTACCAGCTCCACTTAAACGTGCAAGTGTTGCTTTGATCTGATCTTGTATTTCTTTTTCCGTAGGCTCTTCTTTAGGTCCGCCAGAAGGAGCTCCTGGTTTATTGTTCCTAAAATTAGGCCTGTTGGCTGTATTGTTAGTATTATTTCTAAAATCTGGCCTGTTCGTAAACGTAGGCGCAGGTTTAGGCGCATTCGGTTGTCCACCACCTTGTGCTTGCTGACCACCTTGGTGTTGTCCACCTTGTTGCTGTTGTTGGCCACCATGACTGCCACCCTGACCAGGATGTCCTCCAGGAGTTTTCTTGCGTTTACGTTTTCTTTTCGCATCAGCGCTTTCTCCCGAAGAAGCAACAGGCTGTGATTTACGATCAGGCGTTACCGGCAAGGTAATCTTTCCAATGATGTTTGGTCCCGATAATTTTACCGAACGTGCTTTAATCACTTCAGTTTCTTCAGGCTTTTCAACTTTAGGGGGTTCAGGAGTTACTTTTGGTGCAACTACTGGCTCAGGAGCTTTAACTACTGGTGCCTCAACAACCGGTTTTGGCTGCTCCTCGGCTTTAGGTGTTTCCACAGGCTTAACAGGTTCAGGTTTTATTTCTGCAACAGGCTGTTCAACCGGCTTCTCTACTTCCTTAACCGGCTCAGGTGCTTTCTCTACAGGAGCTACTGGTGCTACCGGAGCAACAGGCGTTTCGGCCTTAGGTTCTGGTGCAGGCGCAGGAGTTTCCTCTCTTTTAACAGGGCGTGTTTTAGCATTCAAATCATCAAGGTTGATCTTTCCTACTATTTTCACACCAGGTAAAGCTCCTTCATCAGCTTTTTCTTCTGCTTTTTCAGGAGCAGGAGTCTCAGCAGCAGGTTTTTCAACCTGAGGAGTATAAGAATGAAGGTTTTTAACTAAAATCCCCTCATTTTCAAATTCAACATTTTTTCTAGGTGCTTCAGCAACTTTGTCCGTTACTTCAGGCTCATCACGACGAATTTTACCAATAACGATCTGATTGGCTTCTTCTTTTACGATCTTATCGCCCTGAAACTCTTTCAACAATGCGTTATACATGTCGCGGGAGAGCTTAGTAGTGGGTTTATTCTCAACAGAAAAGCCTTTCTTTTCTAAAAACTCAACGGCCGTAGCTATGCCTACGTTAAGTTCCTTAACTGCTTTAAATAAAATTATTGGTTTGTCGTCTGACATTGATATCCTATTTTTTCTTTAATTCTTATACAAAAGTAACGTTTATTCTTCTTTATTTCATGAGTATGTCATTTGTTTTATTCAAACTCTGATTTTAAAATGCTCATGACTTCTTTGATGGTCTCTTCTTCTAAATCGGTACGTTTCACCAATTCATCAACAGACAGGGCCAATACACTCTTAGCCGTATCACAGCCAATCGATTTTAGCTCATCAATAATCCAGCTATCGATTTCGTCCGAGAACTCCTCGATATCCACATCCTCATCTTCCTCACCTGCTTCGCGGTATACATCAATTTCATAACCGGTTAATTTACCAGCCAGCTTAATGTTATGTCCACCACGTCCAATTGCCAGTGAAACCTGATCTGGTTTCAAGTAAACTGAAGCATGTTTGGTTTCATCATCTAATTTAATAGAAGTGATTTTTGCAGGGCTCAATGCCCTTGTAATATATAGTGAGATATTATTTGTAAAGTTAATTACATCAATATTCTCGTTTTTAAGCTCTCTAACAATACCATGGATACGTGAACCTTTCATACCAACACAAGCTCCTACCGGATCAATTCTGTCATCGTAAGATTCTACCGCAACCTTAGCGCGCTCTCCTGGTTCACGAACAATTTTCTTAATGGTAATTAGACCATCGAAAATCTCCGGAACCTCAATTTCGAACAAACGTTGTAAAAACTCAGGGGCAATTCTTGAAATAATGATTTTTGGTGTTGCATTTACCATGTCCACTTTCAAAATCACCGCACGTACAGCATCTCCTTTTTTGAAATAATCAGCAGGGATTTGCTCCGTTTTAGGCATCATTAATTCGTTACCTTCATCATCAAGTACCAAAGTTTCTTTTTTCCAAACCTGATAAACTTCACCGGTAACAATCTCGCCAACTCTATCTTTATATTTTTTAAAGATCTCGTCTTTCTCTAATTCCAATACTTTAGAAACCAGTGTCTGACGGGCAGCTAAAATTGCCCTACGGCCAAAGCTCTCCAAAGTGATCTGCTCAATGTAGTCGTCGCCAACTTCCATATCCGGATCTAACTGCTTCACCTCAGCCAATTCAATTTCTAAATCATCGTCTTCAGAAAAGCCATCTTCCATAACTTTTCTTGTACGCCAGATTTCCAAATCTCCGTTGTCCGGGTTAACAATTACGTCGCAATTCTCATCCGTACCATATTTTTTACGCAACATACTGCGAAATACCTCTTCCAGCACACTAATCACTGTAGGACGGTCGATGTTCTTGAAGTCTTTAAACTCTTGAAATGAATCGATTAAATTAATATTGCTCATTTTTATTTAAATGAAATTAAAACCTTTGTTTCTGTTATCTCATTAAAAGCTATACTGGTTTCAACCAGTTGAACTTTTTTACCTTTTTCTTTAACCTTTGCTTCTATGGTTATGCTGTTTTCATCAGCATTTAACAACTTTCCTTCTTTCACTTCGCCACCTGTCAGTTTTACACTCAGCTCACGTCCAATATTTTTAACATATTGTCTTTTGAGCCTTAAGGGTTCACCGACACCCGGAGAAGAAACTTCCAGATTATATGCTTTTTCAATTGTGTTTTCCTCTTCCAAATGAAAGCCTACATGCCTGCTAATGGCCGCGCAATCCTGAATACTGATCCCTTCATCGCCATCAACATGAATAATAAGCTTATTGTTCGGCAGCATTTTCACCTCAACTAAAAACAGTTCCGGTCTGTCCGAAATCTTCTCTTCAACTAATTCTGTTACTCTTTTTTCTACCTGCATAACCAATTTGCCAATAATAGAAAAGAGGGGACTTCTGCCCCCTCTTACCCTCTATTACAGCGCAAATGTAAGAAATAATTTTGTAAATTAAAAATGCTAAGGCACAATGAGTTCTAATAAGCACGGCTCCCCCCGCATTAAACTTACCTGGTTAGCAACTGCTGTTGTGGACGAACGCGGTTTACAACCTCATCTTTCAACAAATCTTTTATGCTGCCGAAACGGGTATTCAAATGGGTAATCACAAGATAATCCCTCCCCTTTAAAAACGGAACGGAAGGAGTAAAAACAATACAACTATCGGTAACCAAAATCTTTCCATCAACCGGACTCTCTTTTATTGTTGAATCCCGCTCTGATGGAGTTTGCAAAACCGACACTAAACTATTCAGCGTAGTATCATTACCTTCAAGGTTTTGCAATTGCAACAATCCTGCCTGATCTATATCATTAAATACTATAGCGGAACTATCCGCAGAAAATCCGATCAAAAGTGGCTTATTATTTGTTGAGGAACAGGCAAACAGCAAAACAACAAGAAAGAAGACACCAGTTGGCTGTACAAAATATTTAATCATATTCTAAATTAAACATTATGAAACTTATTATCGAAATTTTACTCATGGGACTTGCTGTTTTTATTGGCGCACGTATCGTACCCGGCGTTTCGGTTGACGGTTATGGCACTGCCATCATTGCAGCTATTTTAATTGCACTGGCAAATGCTACTATTGGGTTTATCTTAAGAATTCTTACTTTCCCTGTCAACTTCTTAACACTTGGTTTGGTATCCTTTATCATTTCGGTATTGATGATCATGCTTGTCTCCTATCTAATGGGCGGGTTCAATGTTACAGGCTTTTGGGCTGCAGCATTTCTAGCTATTGCACTGGCATTGTTAAAAGCCATTTACAATGCCATCGCAGGAACAGATAACGACTAATCATATCTATCGGTGCTTATATGCCCTCTAATAAACGGGAATCTACCGCTACAATTATATGCTGTTCAGTTTTACCATTGAACAGCATATAATTGTAGCGGCTACGTCTGTTTCCTTAAGCGACAACCCCATCCCTTATTTTAAACGCGACTTTTAAAGCTTCGTTTTCTGATACTGCCATTACATACATGCAAATCTCCTCTCCTTCAAAAAAGTAATGGCCGTTGATGGCCAGTTCGGATCTTTGTAAATCATTGGCCAGAGAAATTACGTACACATCATTCTGCCTATTGAGCTGAATAAAAAAGCAATCTTTAGTGATGTCCGTGTAAAAACCTGGATTAAGACGACATTCCACAATCTGCCCGTCGCTGTAGGTTCTAAACCTGTTTAAATATGCTTTGGCAGTATCCATATCGTCAAAAGCGACCTGCACAGGAATGTCTGATTCGTCATTTGGTTCAAGGATAAAAAAGATAGTTTCTTGGGTTTGTTGCTGTTGAAGTTTCATATTATTGTTTTTAAAAGTTAATAATATGAGTCCCGATGGAAATTTAGCAGAAGGCCTGCTGAATTGTTTTAACCATAAATAGAGTTAAAACGAAGGTGCACTATAGCGGGCCTAGAGTAAATTCCGCAATCCCGGGCTTCTCACGGCCTTGAACACAGATTACAATAGACCCATAACGCTATAGTGCACCGCCAAAAGTACAATAAATATTGTTATGGGTTTAATCTATTGCCTCGGTTCGTAGTTGTGAGAATTTGGGATTCGAGACTCTTTAATTAATACCTCATTTAAGAAGTATGATATGTTATATAGTTCTTTATTTCATTGGCTTTTTTTAAGATTAATGATTTTATTTGATCGTTTCAGGCAGGTATCACAAATTGTGATACCTCCAACCACTCTTGCTTTCCCAACTTGAGGTCGCAATTTGCGACCTCAAAGAGCTAACAACTTTAACCTTCATAATATTAGCGTTTTACTTTAAAACCTATTTGCTCTCTCGGGCTATCTTCCTTATCCAGGAATTTATTAAGATAAGAAAATAGTAATTCAATCTTCTGGTCTTGCTTTATCATTTGCTTTTCAACCTGTTCGACTCTAATAAATACATCTTTATGAGCTAAGAACAATTCCCTTATTCGAGTATATACACGCATGATGTGAATATTAACTTGGATAGCTCTCTCACTATTAAGTATGCTAGACAGCATTAAAACACCATGTTCAGTGAAGCAAAATGGCATATAGCGCAATCCCTGACGATCCTCTTTGGAGGTCACAAATTGTGACCTCCAATTCTCCAACTCTTCTCTGGTCATTTCAAACATAAAGTCTTCTGGAAAACGTGTAATATTACGTCTTACTGCCTGCTTTAACGCTTTGGTTTCAACTCCATAAAGCTCGGCAAGATCCCTATCCAACATTACTTTCTGACCTCTGAGGATATAAATCTTACTCAAAACAGCTTCGTCTGGAATGCCAACATGTTTATCCGTCATAATTTCATTGCTATATCAGCCTACATTGTTTGCGCTGAAGACAGGTATTAATTCCCCAACAAATAATTCATTAACCCGAACGTCATAAGAAAACTTATAATAATCACTATTTTCTTAAAATTAATTTGATTTTTTTCCAACAACTCAGAAAACAGGCATGCCGAAGGAAACAATAAAAGAAAACAAAACAATCAATTTCAGGAAAGTAATTCCAAACATCAAACGATTTCAGGAAGAAGTTTCCTACTAAACAATCAAAATCAGGAATAACTAGTATCGAACTAGTTCGAGTTAGCCTAAATCGACAAGTAATATCCGGACAAGACACAACGAAATTGATGGCTTATGAATTAAGGATAATCAAAGAATGAATAGAGGGTTCCTTTACTGTTGCTTTACCCTTCCTTTACCCTCGCTTTACCCCTGCTTTACCCAAATGGTAAAGGAACCCTAAAGAAAGGGTAAAGCAACGGTAAAGAAAAAGTCTCTTTATTCCTTATTCATTACTTAGTCATAATAAAGTCATTACAACCACAGACCGATATGCATGCGCATCCCATTTGCTTTCAAACCAGGTATATCAAAACAAAAAGGCGGATACTCAGAATCAACTGAACATCCGCCTTATATTGAAATTATTGTTTCCTATCTAATGATCTCTCTGGAAATGACCATTTTCTGAATTTCGGTAGTACCCTCGTAAATCTGTGTTATTTTTGCATCACGCATTAAACGTTCAACATGGTACTCTTTTACAAAACCATATCCACCATGTATCTGTACAGCTTCAACACTTACGTCCATTGCTACTTTCGATGCATATAATTTAGCCATAGAACCAGCAAGTGTATAAGGTTGCCCCTGATCCTTTAACCATGCCGCTTTATAAACCAACATTCTTGCTGCTTCAATTTGCGTAGCCATATCAGCCAATTTAAAAGCGATGGCCTGGTGCTCAGCAATAGGCTTACCAAACGATTTACGCTGTTTAGCATATTCAAGTGCAAGTTCGTACGCACCAGCAGCAATACCTAATGCCTGTGCCGCGATACCAATCCGACCACCTTCAAGTGTTTTCATAGCGAATTTAAAACCAAAACCGTCCTCGCCAATGCGGTTCTCTTTTGGCACCTTAACATCATTAAACATTAGCGAGTGGGTATCAGAACCGCGAATCCCCATTTTATTTTCTTTAGGACCAACCGTAAAACCTTCCATGCCCTTTTCAACGATAAAAGCGTTGATACCTTTATGCTTTAAAGATTTATCTGTTTGTGCAATAACCAAATAAGTAGAAGCAGTACTGCCATTGGTAATCCAGTTCTTTGTACCGTTTAACAAATAGTAGTCACCCATATCCTCGGCTGTAGTCTGTTGCGACGTTGCATCAGATCCCGCTTCTGGTTCCGACAAACAAAACGCCCCGATCTTTTCTCCGGAGGCTAAAGGCTTTAAATATTTTTCTTTTTGGAATTCGGAACCGTAAGATTCCAGTCCGTAGCAAACGAGAGAGTTATTTACAGATACGACTACAGAGGCAGAAGCGTCAATCTTTGACAACTCTTCCATAACCAGGACATAAGACAAGGCATCCAGACCACTACCATTGTATTTTTCTGATACCATCATTCCCAGAAAGCCCAGTTCGCCCAGTTTTTTCACCTGTTCTGCAGGGAATTTCTGATGCTCATCTCGTTCGATAACTCCAGGTTTCAATTCAGTCTGCGCAAAATCTCTTGCAGCCTGCTGGATCATCAATTGTTCTTCACTTAATTGAAATAGCATAATAATATTATATAATAATAAGTTACGCCAAATTTATATATTCTCCGGGATATTACTATGGCTGCATAGTAATATTATTTCAGCAAGTGATTATTGTCGTCTGGGAACACCAAAACAGGATGATATTTCTTCGCCTCTTCAATCGGTAAAGAGCCATAAGACATAATGATCAGAATGTCACCAACCTGAACCTTTCGGGCTGTTGCACCATTTAAACAAACAGTACCACTCCCGCGCGCTCCTTTAATCACATACGTCTCAAAACGCTCGCCGTTATTGTTGTTTACAATCTGTACTTTTTCATTTGCAATGATATGGGCGGCATCCATCAAATCTTCATCAATGGTGATGCTTCCAACATAGTGTAGTTCAGCCTGTGTTACTCTAACACGGTGTATTTTCGATTTTAATATCTCGATAATCATGTTGCAAAGTTAACTAATTTTATGAATGAGCGGTTTTTTCTATTTTCACCGAAGTATCATATTATCAATAAGACGGGTCTGACCAACCTTGGCAGCTACCAGGGCCACAATATCATGGTGACTTTTATCTACTTCCGGCAACAAAGTTTCCCCATTGGCAATCGTAAAATAATCAAGCTCAACACCAGGGGTCTCATTGATTAGTTTTTTCGCTTCTTCTAACAACTGCGGGACACTTAACGATGAAAAATTATTTTTTACAAAAAGCAAAGCCTGGCTAAGCACCAGCGCATTTTTTCTATCAGCCTCAGTGAGATGGATATTTCTCGAACTCATCGCTAAGCCATCATCTTCCCGTATAATCGGACAGGATACAATCTGAATGGGCATCTCAAAATGAGCAACCATATTCTTAATCATCAATACCTGCTGAAAATCTTTCTGACCAAAGAATGCTACGTCTGGGTTTACTGCATCAAACAGCTTCTTTACAATCTGAGTTACGCCCTGATAATGCCCTCTCCTAAACTCTCCTTCTAGCAGGAACTCTGCCGGACCTAGGTCTATATGCCATTCTTCCGGGGCCGGATACATTTCCGTAACCGAAGGCATAAACACCACGTTACAACCTGCATCTTCCAACATCTTCATGTCGTGCTCAAGCGGCCTCGGATATTTTTCCAGGTCCTTCGGATCAGTAAACTGGGTAGGATTTACAAAAATGCTGCATACCACCACATCAGCCTGTAGCTGCGCTATTTTTATGAGCGACACATGTCCTTTATGCAAAGCACCCATTGTGGGTACCAATGCAATTTTCTGCTGAGTCAGTTTAAGTGGCTCAAGCAACGACTTTAATGCCGCTATAGTATTTATTACTTTCAAAGTAGCTTGTAAAATTTCAAGGGGCAAAGTTGGTTATTTCTGCATTCCCAACAAAACATCTTGCGTATATTATTGATAAATGTTATTATTTTGCTTACCTTTGCCCCTTGATAATCTTTTCTTTAACATAAATTTTTATTTAGAATATGGAGATGGCAAAAACGAAGCTACTGATTGTTACACACGAGATGTCGCCTTTCCTTGAACTCACAAAGATTTCTGAAATTACCCGTCAACTACCACAGGCAATGCAGGATAAAGGATTTGAGATCCGCATATTGATGCCGAGGTTTGGGAATATTAATGAAAGAAGGAACAGATTGCACGAAGTTATCCGTTTATCTGGAATGAACATTATCATTGATGATAATGACAATCCACTAATCATTAAGGTTGCTTCTATCCCGGCTGCGCGTATGCAGGTTTACTTCCTTGACAATGAAGACTATTTTCAGCGCAAGTATGTATTCAGGGACAAAGAGAACAAGTTTTATGCGGATAATGACGAAAGAACGATCTTCTTTTGCAAAGGCGCATTGGAAACTGTTAAAAAATTAGGATGGGCTCCTGATATTGTGCATTGCCATGGCTGGATGACATCATTGGTGCCTGCTTATATCAAAACCACTTATAAAAACGATCCTACTTTTAAAAACTCAAAAGTTGTATATTCTATTTATGAGAATTGCTTTACTGAGACTTTAAATGTTGACCTGCATAAAAAAGCAATCATGAATTCAATGACTGCTGACGATACTAAAATGTTCGAAAATGCTGATTGTAATATTCTGCACATGGGTGCCGTAAGTTACTCTGATGCAGTGGTATTAGCCGACGAAAACATTCACAGCAATGTGTTAAAATTTGTTAAAGATTCTAATAAACCAACTTTAGCTTATAATTTAACAGAAAATTTTGAAAACTTCTATTCTTTATATGAGGAGATTTCGAATGAAGAATTGGCTTCAATAGCATAAACTCAGGTATTATTAAATTATATATGAAATTTACAAAACAAGACTTATTAACCATGTTGATAGGTCTTTTTCTTTTTGCTTCCTGTAAAGACTCCAACACTATTGGTTTGGACATGGATGAAAACTTCGAAATTAAAGGTGTGAAGATGGATACGACAACCGTTACATCGCAAACCGTGTTAGATGATGTAACATCTGGCGTAGGCTTGACCAGGCATCCTTTAGGCGCGATGAGCGATGATATTTTTGGAGAAACCAATGCAGGCCTTGCGTTTGCTTTAGGGCGACCAGGCAACACGGGTTATTCATTTGGAAAATATCCTGCTATTGACTCGGCAGTTCTTGTTTTGCCTTTTTCTACTCAGTTTTATGGTGATACAACTACTTCAATTTATAACGTTAAAGTAAGTCAGCTTACGAACGATTTATCCAAAGAAACGTCTTTCCTTATTGACAAAAACTGGGCTGCCAGCAGCGCTGTACTTGGAGAATTCAATGGTAAAATTAAACCAACTACAAAGTTTAAAATTTACAATGTAGTAACGGGTAAACCCGATACACTAGCTACTGTTGTTCCACAAATCAGAATTAAACTGGATACTACTTTTGTTGGGGCGAATATCGTTAGACTGGACTCTGTTACTTTATCAACCGCCAATAATTTCTACAGAAGCCTTAAAGGCTTTAAAGTAACGGCTACCAAATCAAATGGTACGGGCGGTATTATGTTTCTTGATTTCGCAGGAACGGAAGGAAGAATTGAGCTGTATTATAAAAAGCAAAATGCAACTACAGCAACTTTAAGAGATACAGTATCTGTAAACTTCCCGGTTGGCAGAGCTGCCGGACCAGTTACAGCAACCGTAAAGCATAACTACACAGGAACACCTGTAAAGGATCAACTGGACAATCCTAATGGGACTTATGCTGTAACTTATTTACAAGCCTTAGCCGGATTAAAAAATAAAATTTCTTTCCCTTATTTAAAGAAATTCGTAAGCGACATAAAAGCGAAAAATACAGCTAAAACTACTATTTTGGTTAACAAAGCTGAACTCGTGATTGACCTGAGCGACGGTACAGATGTCGTTCCTTTTAGCGCAGCTCAACGATTGGCTTTATACAGATTTGACATCGCAGGACAAAGAGCAAATGTTCCGGACAATGACAACAGTATACAAGGATCTTACAATGGCGACCCTAGAGCACTTGGAAATGAGCTTTTATTTGGAGGATACTTTGACTCTGTCAACAAAAGATATATTTTCACCATAACCAGTTATATCCAGGATTTATTAGATGGAAAGACTGAGGATTATGGAACATTTTTAGCACCAAGCTCACTTACCGAATTTAATATTAGTCCTTCGGTAACTTCTGCAGCCCGCTCTGTTATACACACCTACAAAAAAGGCGCAGCGCCAGCAGATAAGAGATTACGACTGAACATTTATTACACACAGATAAATTAAAATTCGACTGAATTTGTAGTCAAATCCCCCGAGATTAATTAATTTCGGGGGATTTATTTTTTATACCTAATATAAACCTATCGTATGTGTGGAATAGTTGGTTACATCGGCCATAGAGAAGCTTGGCCTATCGTTATTAAAGGACTAAAAAGATTAGAATATCGTGGCTATGATAGCGCCGGGATCGCTTTAATTAATGAGTCCGGATTAAACATTTATAAAAAAGCGGGTAAAGTTCAGGAACTGGAAAAGTTTGCCGAAGGAAAAAACCTATCAGGTACTATCGGGATCGGACATACCAGATGGGCAACCCATGGTGCGCCGTCTGACAGGAACTCTCATCCTCATACCTCAAACAACGGTAAACTCACCATTATTCATAATGGGATCATTGAAAACTATGCTACTCTGAAAGAAGAATTGCGGACAAGGGGGCATGAGTTCAAAAGTGACACAGATACGGAAGTTCTGGTTCACCTGATCGAAGAGGTCTATAAGAATGACAATACTGATCTTTTAGAAGCGGTTAGACTTGCCCTTAATGAAGTAAACGGAGCATATGCCATCGTAGTTATGGACGAGGACCAGCCGGAACAGTTGATTGCTGCAAGAAAAGGCAGTCCGATGGTAATTGGTGTTGGTGACGGAGAATATTTTATTGCTTCTGATGCTACGCCAATTGTGGAGTACACCAAGAATGTCATTTATCTTAACGATAATGAAATCGCATTTCTGAAACGCGATGAATTACTGATCAAACGTTTAGATAATGTGGTTCAAACCCCATATGTTCAGGAACTGGAGCTGAAACTGGAAATGCTTGAAAAAGGTGGCTATGAGCATTTCATGCTTAAAGAAATCTATGAGCAACCGCGATCGGTAAGAGATTGTTTAAGGGGACGAATTTATCCTAATGAAGGTCGTGTACAGTTGGGTGGTATTAATGAATATGCCGAAAAATTAAAAAACATAGACCGCATCATTATTGTAGCATGCGGTACTTCATGGCATGCAGGATTGGTTGGGGAATATCTGATTGAAGAATATGCACGAATCCCGGTTGAAGTTGAGTACGCCTCGGAATTCAGGTACAGAAATCCAATTATTACAGAAAAAGACGTAGTAATTGCAATTTCTCAATCTGGCGAAACTGCCGATACTATGGCTGCTATTGAAATGGCCAAAGAAAAGGGAGCAACTATATTCGGTGTTTGTAACGTAGTTGGTGCTTCAATACCGCGACTAACACATGCTGGTGCTTATACCCATGCCGGACCAGAGATTGGTGTTGCATCTACAAAAGCATTTACAGCACAGGTTACCGTACTTACCCTGATTGCTTTCCACCTGGCGCAACAAAAAGGAACCTTAACCGGTTCTAAACTTGCTGAGCTGCTTACGGAATTGGATCATATCCCTTCAAAAATTGAAGAAGCGCTGGAATCCGATAAAATGATCCAGGAAATTGCAGAAAAATTCAAAGATTCAAGGAATTGCTTATTCCTTGGTAGAGGTAGCGGTTTTCCTGTTGCATTAGAGGGCGCTTTAAAGCTAAAGGAGATCTCGTACATCCACGCAGAAGGCTACCCTGCTGCCGAGATGAAACATGGCCCAATCGCCTTAATTGACGAAGAAATGCCTGTTGTTGTTATTGCTACCAAAAATTCTTCTTACGAAAAGGTAATCAGTAACATTCAGGAAGTAAAGGCCAGAAAAGGGATTGTATTGGCAATTGTTACCCAGGGAGATGTTGAAGTTAGAAAAATGGCTGATTACTGCATTGAAATACCTGATGCTAGTGAGGCTTTCTTACCGTTAGTGGCAACCATTCCATTACAGTTGTTATCATATCATATTGCTGTACTTAGAGGCTGCAATGTTGATCAGCCAAGAAACCTGGCAAAATCAGTTACGGTAGAATAATACTAAAAAGGGCCTGTATCAAAATGATCAGGCCCTTTTTTATGCTGTTCGCTTCCACGAATCTATTTCAGTCAAAAGGGTAAATCCCCCGAAGGATCTGTTAGATCTGTATACTCAGTTTCGCTTTTTGGAGTTGTATTCTCTGTACTTACCGGGGTATGTTCAAAATCACTTTTCCTACCCAGGATAGTGAAATTTTCGGCAACCACTTCTGTAACATATTTCTTTACCTTTTCCCTGTCTTCGAAAGAGCGGGTACGCAATTTACCTTCAATATAAACCAGCTTGCCCTTTTGCAAATACTTAGAGGCAACCTCTGCCAGTCCTCTCCACAAAACTATATTGTGCCACTCTGTTTGCTCTATTCTTTTGCCGTCTTTGTTATAGGTTTCTGATGTTGCCAATGGGAAACTGGCAACAGTCACACCTCCATCTAAATGCCGCACTTCAGGATCTTTGCCTAAATGTCCGACTAAAATAACTTTGTTAATACCTGACATGAATTATAGTTTTTCTAAGTAATTAAAATGGGTATTCATAAAATTGGTGATCACCTTTGGCTGTGGCAATTCGTTAAATTCCTCGAATGAAACCCATTTTATGTCTGTATCCTCATTAAAGTTAATGATATAATTATCTAAAGCAAAAAATTGAACATATATAGTTTGGTGAGTTAACAAATGTTTTTGCTGACTTAATGCAGTGATTTTGCAGTCTTTACCAAATGCCAACGTCAATTTCTCTGAAAAACTTTTATAATCTTCCTGATAATTATCCGTTGTTTCTATTAAAGGAAAGTCATAAAGCTCCTGCCATATGTCACCAGCGTTACGTTTTTTAACCAGAATCTGATCATTCCCGGTTCCCATAAAATAATTAAAGTATCGCGTACGCTTTTTTAGTTTATTGAGTTTAACCGGCAATACATTTACCAGACCTTGCTCCCTGGCTACACATCCTGTCTGAAGCGGACACACACTACAATCGGGTGATTTTGGCTTACACTGAAGTGCGCCAAACTCCATAATTGACTGGTTATAGATAGCAGCATGCTGATCTTCAATAAGAGATTGAGCAAGATTTAAAAATTGCTTTTTTCCGCTACTGCTATTTATAGGTTCTTCAATACCAAAATAGCGGGACAACACCCTAAAAACATTCCCATCAAGTACCGCCTTACGTTCATTGGCAGAAAATGAAGCGATGGCGGCTGCAGTATAATCACCAATTCCTTTTAATTTTATCAATGCATCATAGCTTGTGGGGAACTGCCCGTTGTGTTCCTCGCGTACCTGCACCGCGGTAAAAAGCATATTTCGTCCTCTCGAATAATAACCAAGTCCTTGCCACAATTTAAGTATCTGTGTTTCTGTTGCAGCGGCAAAGTCCAGCACTGTAGGGTAATTTTGCAAAAACCTGTTAAAATATGGCAGCCCCTGTTCTACCCTGGTTTGCTGCAAAATAACTTCCGATAACCAGATTACATAGGCATCATTAGTATTTCTCCAGGGCAAATCCCTTTTGTATTTTAAATACCATTTTACGATTTCAGATTGAAAACTCATGCCGGTAAAAATACGGCGTAAATATTTGATTTTAATAAAACTTGCAATCCGGTGATGGAAGTCCAGACAAATAAATCATCTTTTATTTTCCTATCTCATTAAAAAGCAATACTTTTGCAGCCCAAAACATTTATAAAATACAACACACAGTAAATTAATAAAACAAAAAATATGACTAAGGCAGATATTATTTCAGAGATATCAACGAAAACAGGAATTGAAAAGGTAGATGTACAAGAAACCGTTGAGGCATTTTTCAAGGTCATCAAAAACAGTATGATCGGTGGCGAAAATGTATATGTTAGAGGTTTTGGTAGCTTTGTTGTAAAAAAGAGAGCACAAAAAACTGCTAGAAATATTTCGAAAAATACAGCAATTATTATCCCTGAGCACTTTGTACCAAGTTTCAAACCAGCAAAAGTTTTTGTTGACAAAGTGAAAAGCAACTCAAAAAAACTTAGCGTAGAAGCTTAATAGCCATGATAAAAAGTATCCGTTCCAAACAAATTATTCTAATAGGCTCCATTGTTTTGCTTGTGGCATTTTTGTTTACGAGGGATATTAAAGGTTTGGTAAAACCTAAAGAAGACACCACTGCTGCTGTTCCTCAAGGCGGCCAAATGGCGCCGACAGAAACAGCAGTGATTAACTTAAATGAGGTTTCGACTACAGGTAAAAATCTATTAAGTACGAGTCTTTCTGCAGAAATCACCTCATTAGAAAATGCCTTTAAATCTGCTTCAGAGAGCAAAAAAGTTCCTGCTGCTGAATTATTGGCTCAAAAATGGGATGACCTGGAGCAGGCGTTACCAAGTGCTTTATATTTAGAAATTATAGCCGATAAAGAGCCGTCATTAAAAAACTGGCTGGTTACAGGCGAAAGATTCATGAAAGCGTTTGATAACACTCGTGACAGCTTATTACAGCCTGCATTGCTACAAAAAGCGAATACAGCTTATAAAAATGCAGTAGCGATAGACTCGACCAGCGCAGATGCAAAAACAGGCTTAGGTATCACCATTGTAAATGGAATGGGAATGCCAATGGAAGGGATTGCAATGCTAATGGATGTGGTAAAAAATGACCCTAAGAACTTAAAAGCAAATATGAGCTTAGGTACTTTTGCCATAAAATCAGGTCAGTTCGACAAAGCAATTACGAGATTTAACAACATTATTGCCATTAAACCTTCTCCTGACGCGTACTTTTATTTAGGTACAGCTTATGAGAACCTTGGTAAAAATGAAGAAGCTATTTCTGCCTATTTAGAAAGCAAAAAATTAGCTGCCAATGCAACCTTATCGAAGTTCATCGACGATAAAGTAACTGCATTACAGCAAAAAAAATAATAAACAGATTTAAAAATATTTAAAATTTAAAACTATGCCAAGCGGTAAAAAAAGAAAGAGACATAAAATGGCTACTCACAAACGCAAAAAACGTTTAAGAAAAAACAGACATAAGAAAAAATAATTTTTCTTAATGTTATTGCTCAACAACTAAAGGCTAGGATTTGATCGTAGCCTTAGTTGTTGGTAGCATGTTTTTTTTTATTGTCCATGTGTTAATAAAGCAGCAATGCTTTAAAATCTGTAGCTTTTGGTAAAGGAACTAATTATAGATTCATCTCCTTCGGGAGTAACCATAGCTTTGGTTGAAGACAAACAACTTGTAGAACTTCACAAGGAGCAGATCAATAACAATTACGCAGTTGGCGACATTTATTTAGGCCGCATAAAGAAAATTATGCCGGGTCTAAATGCTGCGTTTGTTGATGTTGGTTACGAAAAGGATGCTTTTTTGCATTATTTCGATCTTGGTCCACAAGTTCAATCTTTAATAAAGCTTACTAAAATTAAGCGTAATGGCTCTGTTAATGGCACACTATTAGATAATTTCAAATTAGAAGCGGACATTAACAAAGCAGGTAAAATATCGGAGGTTGTAAACAAAAACCTGGTATTACCTGTCCAAATCGCAAAAGAGCCCATCTCAACAAAAGGACCCCGTTTAAGTTCTGACCTATCTATTGCAGGAAGATACATTGTACTGGTACCCTTCTCTAACGTAATCTCTATTTCTAAAAAGATTAAGAGCAATACTGAACGTAATCGTTTAAAAAAGATTATTGAAAGTATTAAACCTAAGAATTTTGGTGTAATCATTAGAACCGTTTCTGAAGGAAAAGGTGTTGCTGAACTTCAGAAGGATTTATTGGATTCTGTAACAAAATGGGAGAACTTTATTAAAAAGTTGCCTGAAGCAGAACCTTCAAAACGCGTTTGGGGTGAGATGGACCGTACTTCAACACTGATTCGTGATATATTAAGTACAGACTTTACAAATGTTTATGTAAACGACAATAGTCTTTTTGAAGACATCCGCTCATACGTACATGAGATTTCTCCGGAAATGGAAAAGATTGTTAAAGTATACAAGCATAAGGAGCCTATATTTGAACATTTCGGCATCGAAAAGCAAATTAAAAATGCTTTTGGGAAAACGGTAAACCTGGCTGGAGGAGCATACCTGGTGGTAGAGCATACCGAAGCCTTACACGTTATTGACGTGAACAGCGGTAATAGAACTGCGAGTAAAGAAAATCAGGAAGAGAATGCACTTCAGGTAAACAAAGAGGCGGCTAAAGAAATTGCCCGTCAGTTACGTTTACGCGATATGGGTGGCATTGTTGTAATTGATTTTATTGATATGCATAAGCCTGCGAACAGAAAAATGTTATTTGATCACTTAAGGGATCTGATGATGCTGGACCGCGCTAAACATACCATACTTCCTCCAAGTAAATTCGGACTTGTTCAAATTACCCGTCAGCGCGTAAGACCGGAAATGAACATCGTAACCAGTGAGAAATGCCCGACTTGTGATGGGACGGGAGAAATTAAGGCTAGTATTGTTTTAATGGATGACATTGAAAATAATCTGACCTATATTTTGCAGGAGCAAAACGAAAAAAATATTACGCTTTGTGTACATCCGTACATTGAAGCCTACATTAAAAAAGGATTAATTTCTTTACAGTGGAAATGGTTCTTTAAATTTGGACAGCGCATAAAAATCAAAGCTGTGCCATCTTACAACCTCACTGAATTCCATTTTATTTCTTCAAAAGACGAAGAGATCAAATTATAAAACAATTCCTATTGTTTAAACAGGCCTGATTTCGCGTTAGAGATCGGGCCTGTTTTATTTTTAACTGATGCTTATTTCTGGAATTTAGCCTAAATTCGTAAACCCATTAAAGCCTATGCGCCTCGTCATCCTGAATTTATTTCAGGATCTCGCTAAAAGAGTTTTTCAATGGTAAGTACGGGATCCTGAAATAAATTCAGGATGACGAAATGATTAATATAAAATCGAATTAAATTGGCTAAAACTAAATCAGCATATTTTTGTCAGAATTGTGGATATGAATCAGCTAAATGGCTGGGAAAATGTCCGTCTTGTAATGAGTGGAATACATTCGTTGAAGAGGTAATTGAAAAAGCTACAAGCAAAGTTCCCAGCTGGCAAACCAGCTCAGAGACCAAACGCGTTAGCAAACCCAATAAGGTAGACCAGATTCAGTCTATCACTGAAGAACGTATTTTAACAGGAGATAAAGAGCTTGACCGTGTACTTGGAGGCGGACTCGTTCCGGGCTCTGTAACATTGATAGGTGGCGAACCGGGCATTGGAAAATCAACGCTCATGCTACAACTTGCTTTAAATATCCCTGGTAAAAAGATTTTGTACATCTCCGGAGAAGAAAGTGAGCAACAAATCAAAATGAGGGCTGAAAGGATTACTGATATCACAACGGCCGATTGCTACATTTTAACAGAAACCTCTACACAAAACATATTTAAACAAATTGAGGTACTTGAGCCGCATATCATTATTGTGGATTCTATACAGACTTTGCATTCTGCCCACATTGAATCTACCCCGGGAAGCGTATCGCAGGTAAGAGAATGTACAGCAGAGTTATTGCGATTTGCTAAAGAAACGGATACTCCGGTATTCCTAATTGGCCACATTACAAAAGACGGAACGATAGCCGGTCCAAAAATACTGGAACATATGGTAGATACCGTTTTACAGTTTGAAGGCGACAGACATCATGTATACCGGATTTTACGTTCTATAAAAAACAGATTTGGTGCAGCAGCAGAACTGGGGATTTATGCCATGCATAGCACAGGACTAAGACAAGTTTCGAACCCTTCGGAAATCTTGCTTTCGCAACGAGACGAAGAACTAAGCGGAATTGCCATATCAGCCACTTTAGAGGGCGCCAGGCCGATGTTAATAGAAACGCAGGCGTTGGTAAGTACTGCAGCCTATGGAACACCTCAGCGGTCAGCTAATGGCTTCGATACAAAACGAATGAATATGCTATTGGCTGTACTGGAAAAAAGATGTGGATTCAGGCTCAGCACAAGAGATGTTTTTTTGAACATTGCCGGAGGGATTAAAGTAGAAGATCCGGCTATTGATCTGGCGATACTTGTGGCGATCATTTCTTCACATGAGGATATTTTCATCTCTTCAAAAATCTGTTTTGCTGCAGAAGTTGGATTATCAGGAGAAATCAGAGCTGTAAATAGAATAGAACAACGTATTTCGGAAGCTGAAAAACTTGGATTCGAACGCATATTTCTTTCGAATTACAATATGAAAGGTTTAGCTATAGAAAAATACAGCATTGAGTTAACAGCAGTCAGTAAAATAGAGGATGTATTTTCAATTTTATTTGGATAAAATGGGTAAAAACGGGGATCTCACTCCTCAATTTTACTCGAAAAGGGAATAAATTTACCCAATTTTAAAACAAGATAAAAACACAATAAAAAATACATCAAGCTGAAACACAGTGAATTAACACACTGCTTTTGATAATTTTTAAATTGGCCTACTAATTGTCTATATGTCAGTGTTAGCGTTCATTTATGAATTTTAACAAAACAATAGGGATGATTATCCTCGTTATCAGTAGATAACGAGGATTTTTTTTTGCCCCTCCTATTTGAAATTTTATATATTTATAAAAAATCAAATATCTAAATGATTATAGCGCTAATTATTATCGGTGTTCTCCTCCTGGTCGGAGTTGGCATTTACAATTCTCTCATCGGAAAAAAAAACCAGGTTACTAATGCCTTCTCGGCCATTGACGTCATGTTAAAGAAACGTTTTGATCTGTTACCCAACTTGATTGAGACAGTTAAACAATACATGAACTATGAAGAAAGCTTACTGAGTAAAATAGTTGAGCTACGTAGTAAAGCTGGAAATGCCAATATCAGTAATGATGAAAAACTGGAAATCGACAGACAACTGAGTGCAGGGGTTAAAGGTTTAATGGTTAATGTTGAGAATTACCCGGATTTAAAAGCCAATCAAAACTTCCTTAACCTTCAAGCTACATGGACTGAAAGCGAAGAACAAATTGCTGCCGCCAGGAGAACATACAACGCTTCGGTTACCGATTACAACAATGCAATTATGATGTTCCCGGGAAGCATAATTGCTAGAATGATGAATTACCAGGCGATCAATGTCCTGGCTAATACAGAAGAAGAGCGCAAAAACATCAGCGCTAAGGATCTTTTTAACAGCAAATGACCTCTAACACCACTCAACAGGAGTCACCCGTCCAAAACGCTCTAAAAGAGCTGGAGTATCAAAGAAAAGAAGTCGCATCAATAAAGATAAAAAGCTATCTGTTTATTGGCGGAGGGGTCCTGACCGTTGCCGCAGCATCAATACTAGGCGCTTTGGCTATTCCAGCAGCAGTGATTGGCGGCATCATACTCATCACCGGATTTGTATTTCTCAGCAAAGCTGATGAGAAATTTAGTGCCTACAGACATAACTTCAAGCAAAATGCAGTAACACTAGCACTTAAAAGCATAGACGAGAGTTTGGAGATAGACTATACAAACGGATTGTCTGAAAGTGCCTTTATCTACTCACAACTGTTTAACAAAAAACCCGACAGATACAGAAGTGAAGACCAGATTTATGGTATGGCCGGAAAGACAAAATTTTCATTTTCGGAGCTCCATGCGGAATACAAAACTGTTACACAAACAAAAAACGGCAGACAAGAACATTGGCACACCATATTAGAAGGAATAGTTTTTTGTGCTGATTTTAATAAAAACTTTAATGGTGTAACAGTAGTCCGTCCAAAAGATACGGGCGCAGCTTTAGGCGCATGGATTTCGAAAGCCATGCCTATATTTTCCCCTTCCGGTAAGGAACTGATACAACTGGAAAGCCCTGAATTTGACAATGAATTTGTAACCTACTCAACAGACCAGATAGAGGCGCGTTATATACTAACACCTGCGATGATGGAACGCTTATTTGAACTGAATAGCCGCTGTAGTTATACGGTATCCGTTTCGTTTATTGACAGCCATGTTTTTATTGCGTTTCCGCTAGATAAAAACTATTTCGAACCGCCTGTACATAAAAGCCTGCTGACTCCTGGCTTTCTAAAAGATGACACAGAAATTATCCGATTTATGTATGAGATTATCAAGGATCTGGATCTAAATACACGAATCTGGACTAAAGCCTAAAATCAAAGGCAATAAAAAAGTCCCGAAAGGGACTTTTTTACTTTTATATCTACTTGGATAAATACATAGATTTATCTTTAACTAACTTTCTGAAGTATGGATCTTCAGTATCTTTAATGAACCTGATTGACTCGCCTGTCGACTTCATTTCCGGACCTAATTCTTTAGTTATCTCAGGGAATTTATAGAAAGAGAATACCGGCTCTTTAATCGCATAACCTTCCAGTTTACGCTCGATAGTAAAGTCTTTCAGTTTATTCACACCCAACATCACTTTAGCCGCAATGTTAATGTAAGGAACATCGTAAGCCTTAGCAATAAAAGGAACCGTTCTTGAAGCCCTTGGATTTGCCTCAATCACATAAACCTTTTCATTCTTAACTGCAAACTGAATGTTTAATAATCCAATCACGTTTAATGCTTTTGCAATCTTTTTAGAGTAAGTCTCCATGTCGTTCTTTACCTTTTCAGACAAACTGAATGGCGGCAATACTGCGAAAGAGTCTCCAGAGTGGATACCTGCCGGCTCAATATGCTCCATTAATCCGACAATGTGAACATCTTCGCCATCGCAGATCGAATCTGATTCAGTCTCTTCTGCTCTGTCCAGGAAATGATCAATCAGTACGCGGTTACCAGGTAAATCTCCCAATAATTTTACTACTGCTTTCTCCAGGTCCTCATCGTTAATTACGATGCTCATTCCCTGTCCACCCAATACATAACTCGGTCTAACCAGTACAGGATAACCAACTTCATTTGCGACAACGATTGCTTCTTCAGCATTTTCCGCAACTCCGTATTTAGGATAAGGGATATCCAGCTCTTTTAACAGATCAGAGAAACGGCCCCTGTCTTCAGCAACATCCATATCATTATATGAAGTTCCGATGATCTTAATTCCGTTTTCATGAAGTTTCTCAGCCATTTTTAAAGCAGTTTGACCACCTAGCTGAACGATTACACCTTCCGGCTTCTCTAACTCAATAATTTCACGTACATGCTCCCAGAATACAGGTTCGAAGTATAATTTATCCGCCATGTTAAAGTCTGTAGATACCGTTTCAGGATTACAGTTAATCATGATGGCTTCGAAACCAGTTTCTTTAGCAGCTAATAGACCGTGTACACATGAGTAGTCAAACTCTATACCCTGACCGATACGGTTAGGACCAGAACCCAAGACAATTATTTTCTTTTTATCAGATGGAAGAGATTCATTCTCTTCCTCAAAGGTTGAGTAGTAGTAAGGTGTTTGTGCAGCGAACTCGGCAGCACAAGTATCTACCATTTTATAAACTCTTCTGATTCCTAATGACTTTCTACGTTCGTAAACCTCGTCTTCTGTAACGTTTCCAAGTAAATAAGAAATCTGTATATCAGAGAAACCTTTTTGTTTTAATGTAAAGAAGAAATCCTTAGGGATATTATTTAAGGAGTAACGCTTCAGTTCTGTTTCCAGATGAACCAACTCTTGTATTTGTGATAAGAACCATTTGTCGATACGTGTAACTTTACGAATCGATTCAAGTGGCACGCCCATACTCATGGCGTCTTTAATCAGGAACAACCGGTTCCAGCTTGCATGCTCCAGGCCCTGCATGATCTCGTCGATACTGCGGTTGTGTTTACCATCAGCACCTAAACCTGCTCTACCGATTTCCAAACTCTGACAAGCTTTCTGGAGAGCTTCGATAAAAGTTCGTCCGATTGCCATCACTTCACCCACAGATTTCATCTGTAAGCCCAGTTCCATATTTGCGCCTTTAAATTTATCGAAGTTCCAACGAGGAACTTTTACGATAACATAATCAAGTGTCGGCTCAAAATATGCTGAGGTAGTTTTTGTAATTTGGTTTTCCAGTTCATCCAGATTATACCCGATGGCCAATTTAGCTGCTATTTTAGCGATTGGGTAACCTGTAGCCTTACTCGCCAGGGCCGACGAACGAGAAACCCTTGGGTTGATCTCAATAGCGATGATCTCATCATTATCAGGATTTACAGAGAACTGCACGTTACAACCTCCTGCGAAGTTTCCAATAGCGCGCATCATTTTGATAGCCTGATTACGCATATCCTGGTAGCAACGGTCAGACAAAGTCATTGCAGGTGCCACAGTGATAGAATCACCTGTATGAATACCCATTGGGTCAAAGTTTTCAATAGAGCAGATGATGATTACATTATCATTACTATCTCTCAGCAACTCTAATTCATATTCTTTCCAACCTAAAACGGCTTGTTCTACCAAAACTTCGTGAGTTGGAGAGGCTTCAAGTCCACGCTGTAAAGCGTGGTCAAACTCTTCTTTCTTGTGCACAAACCCACCACCGTAGCCTCCCAGTGTGTAAGAAGGGCGGATTACCAATGGATAACCAATCTCCTGGGCCGCTTCTTTCCCTTCAAGGAAAGAGTTGGCAATTTTTGATGTAGCTACGCCTACACCTATATCAACCATTAGCTGACGGAAGGCTTCACGATTTTCAGTTTTCTCAATTGCAGCAACATCTACACCAATTACCCTAACTCCATATTTCTCCCAAATCCCACGTTCAGAGGCTTCGATACAAAGATTAAGTGCAGTTTGTCCACCCATAGTAGGCAATACAGCATCAATTTTACGTTCTTGTAAGATCTGCTCAATTGAATCTACCGTTAAAGGCCAAAGGTAAACATGGTCGCCAATCACCTTGTCGGTCATGATTGTCGCAGGATTAGAGTTGATGATCGAAACTTCAATCCCCTCTTCCTTTAAAGATAAAGCGGCTTGAGAACCTGAATAATCAAATTCACATGCTTGACCAATGATGATAGGTCCTGATCCGATAATTAGTACTGAGCGTATGGAGGTGTCTTTAGGCATAAGGCTTTGAAAAGTCTAATGTAAAATATGTGGTAAAAAAATGCTTTTTTTTAGACTGGAGCAGTCAAGAGGATATGATGTAAACTCCGACTCTTCTGTCGGGATGCAAAGTTACGGTTTTGTGCATTAAAAATCAGCTATTTTTTAAAAAACCCTTATAATTAAAAAAGCAGGCTAAAACAACCCGCTAATTCACTGATAATAAAACAATTATTACTGAAGTTTAATCAACCCTACATCAGTAGTTGCACTATCAATTACGGCTACATTTTTAATGGACAGATCTTTAAAGGGCGCATTCGCCTTTATGACGATGGTATATGTCCCGATTTTTACGTTTCTGAATGCAAAACTGCCGTTATTTATTGTGGTGTTTAAAGTATCCGTTCCAAGGACTGCAAGCACTTGCGATACGCCCTCGGCTGGAGCCACTTTACCTTGGATACTTCCCGTTTTAATAAAAGTAAAGCCGAGCAAACTCAAGACTAATCCTGCCACCATTAAAAAATTCACACCTATTCTTCTCATACTCCGTTATTTTATTTATTACGATATGATTACTAACGTATAATTTGCTTTAAAATACATACAAAAAATAAATTCCCATTGTTTTTCCATGAATTTATCAGTGTATTATCATGGTCAGGTCACGATTCTGCTACATTCGAGGTATTGGCGCAAACCTTGCAATAGATATTACGCGTTTGCGTTTTAGTGAAACACTCTGCATTACAGAGAATAATTTTCATAAATAGTTTGTTTGGTTTATTATCCGGCACGAATCATCTCTGCCGGATTTTTTATGTCCTTAAACCGTCAATATCTTTTTTTAATTCGAATCAGGTAATTACTTTTGGCCCATGCTATTCGATGCAAACTCATTTCTTCAATTAATCGTTGATCAGTTTAAACACACCACATGGCCGGAATGGCTTGGAGTAATTACGGGCTTTGTTTGCATTTATCTCGCTGCAAAAGAAAACATCCTAAGCTGGCCAATATCTATCATCAGTGTTATTGCCTATGCCTGGGTATTTTTTGACGCAAGAATGTATGGCGACATGGCACTTCAGTTCTATTTCCTGTTTACTGCATTGTATGGTTGGTACTATTGGAGTAAAAAAGATACAGCCCCACATAAGCCTATTGAAAGCCTAGGCGCCCGCGGATGGATACTTGCTGGCAGCTCTGTTGCTGTACTATCGGTTCTATTGGGCCTTTTTTTAGATCATTTTACCAATACGGACGTTCCGTATGAAGATGGATTCTGCACAGCAATGAGCTTTGTTGCTCAAATGTTGCTTACCAGGAAAGTACTACAAAACTGGATCCTCTGGATTATTGTAGACATTTGTTACATTCCATTGTATATTTATAAACACTTAAATCTTAGTGCAGTATTTTACGCATTTCTGGTTGCCATTGCAATTAAGGGCTATTTAGACTGGAGGAGGACTTACCGTGAACAAGCAAATTAAAAAAATAGCTATTGTAGGGCCGGAAAGCACTGGCAAATCGACCATTACACAGCAATTGGCGCAACACTATCACACTTTATGGGTACCTGAATATGCACGATATTATTGTGCAGCCTTAACAGAGCCCTGCAATTTGCAGGACGAGATCAATATGTTTCATGGACAAGTTGCCCTTGAGGAATCCATATTAGCTATTGCTCAAAAAGAACTGATTTTTTGCGATACCACCTTTCTTACCGTAAAAATATGGAGCGATGAAGTGTTTGGGGAAACACCTGCGGTTGTCCTAAATGCGCTCCCACAATATCATTATGATTTATATCTATTAATGGACATTGACCTGCCCTGGCAAGAAGACCCTTTACGCGATTTCCCTCACAAAAGGGAACACTTTATGCAAGTATGGCACAAGGAACTTCAGGCCTTAAATGCGAATTACACCGTTATAAGCGGGCAGGAAAGCAGACTGCAAAATGCTGTTACTGCTGTTGATCATTTTCTGGCGACAACTTAAGCAAGTTCATTTTCTTGTTATTGATAAAATAAGCAGGTACCTTTGCCCCATCAAAAGGGGGTGCCTTGTTTTGCGAAAAACACAAAAACAGGCTGAGAGCATACCCATTATATCTGTATACAGATATATGCACCTGATCCGGGTAATGCCGGCGTAGGGATTGGAGTTATGGAGTTTTAACTGGACTGTAAGTGCCCCTTACTTGCAGTGGTTTAACTAAAATTTAAAAAATTGAAAAGATTAATGATTGCCGCAATGGCAATGCTATTGTTGCCGGGTCTTGCGTCAGCACAATTCAGTATTTCAGGAAAGGTATCCGAAAAATCAGACAAAACATTACCCGGAGCCTACATCAGGCTTAAAAACAAAGCTACAGGAACAACGACCGATGCGTCAGGTAAATATCAACTGACAAACTTAAAAGCGGGCAACTATACAATTACAGCAAGCTATGTGGGTTATCAGACCATAGAAAAAACGGTGAATTTAAATACAAATGAAACAGTTGACTTTAGCCTTACACCGTCAACATTTCTTGCAGATGAGGTGATTGTGCGTGCCACACGGGCAACTGAAAAAACAGCAACAACCTTCAAAAACATTGACAAAGCTGAAATTGAAAAGAACAACTTCGGTCAGGATTTGCCCTTCATTTTAAACAACACTCCTGGTGTTGTTGTTACCTCCGATGCAGGTGCAGGTGTTGGTTATACAGGAATTCGGATACGAGGAAGCGATGCCAGCCGCGTCAACATTACTGTTAACGGCATTCCATACAATGATAGCGAAAGCCAGGGAACATTCTGGGTAAACATGCCCGACTTCGCTTCTTCTGTAGACAACATACAGATTCAGCGTGGTGTTGGTACCTCTACAAACGGCGCTGGTGCATTTGGTGGTAGTGTAAACATTCAAACCACTTCATCTTCGGATCAGGCTTATGCAGAACTGAACAATACATACGGATCATTTAACACTTTAAAAAACACTGTTAAGATTGGCACAGGACTAATTGACAATAAATGGAGCTTTGACGGTCGATTGTCCCGAATAAAATCCGACGGCTTTATTGATCGTGCTGCGTCTGATCTGAAATCATTCTTCTTATCAGGTGCTTATCACGGAAAAACCGATTTGTTAAGGATAAACGTATTTGGCGGTTCAGAAAAAACATACCAGGCATGGAACGGAGTTCCTGAAGCTAAACTAAGAGGTGACTTGGCAGGTCTTCAAACACATTATGAAAACAACCTGGATTATTTATATTTCACTGAGGCAGATCGAGATAACCTGTTTAATTCGAACAACAGGACATACAATCAGTTTACCTACAAAGATCAGAACGACGTTTACAACCAAAGTCACTACCAGGCTTTATATGCAAAGCAGTTCAATGAAAAGCTATCCTTTAATGGCGCTTTACACTATACAGATGGCAAAGGGTACTTTGAAGAATACAAACCGAACCGCAAGTTTGCAGATTACGGATTACCAAATGTAATTATCGATGCAACAACAATCAAAAGAACAGACCTTGTTCGTCGTCGTTGGTTAGACAATGACTTTTATGGTGCAACTTATGCGTTCAATTACACAGCTCAATCTAACTTAACCTTTACCCTTGGTGGAGCTTATAATCAGTATCGTGGCAAGCACTTCGGAGAAGTAATATGGGCTCAATACGCATCAACAGCAAAAAATGACTACCACTATTATGATGGCAAAGGAAACAAGGATGATTTCAACACCTACGCCAAAGTAAATTACAGCCCTATTAGCCAGTTAAGCCTGTTTGCAGACCTGCAATACAGAAATGTAAGCTACGACATCACCGGAACAGACAAAAACCATGCAACGCTGGATTTCCACAACAACTACAACTTTTTTAATCCGAAATTTGGCGCTACTTATTTCATAAACGAGCAAAGCAACGTTTACAGTTCATTTAGTGTAGCCAATAAAGAGCCTAACCGCGATGACTTCACCAATTTACAGGCTGGTCGCGACATACCAAAACCAGAGCGCTTAAACAACGTTGAAGCTGGATATCGCTTTAAGAACAACAGTCTAAGCGCCGGCATAAATGTTTATGGCATGTTTTATAAAGATCAGTTGATCTTTACCGGAGAAATCAATGAGTATTCTGATGCTTATCGTCAAAACGTAGATAAAAGCTCCCGCATGGGGATTGAACTAGATGCCTCTTATATCATCAGTCCTAAGTTTGCAGTGAATGCTAATGCAGCATTGAGTAGAAATAAAATCAAAAACTACATCGACTACGTTTCTGAATACGATGCTAATTTTGATCTGATCAATGTACAGGCTACCAATTATGCAAACCCGGATATTTCATTTTCGCCAAACACTGTTCTTTTCGGCGAACTGGTTTATAAGCCCCTGGCTGGTTTCGCTGTAGCATGGCAAAGCAAATATGTAAGCAAGCAATACATGGACAATACTCAAAACGAAAGTCGTAAACTAGATGCTTATTGGGTAAACAACGCCAGACTAGGTTATGATTTCAATTTTAAAGGGGTAAAAAACATCAACATTGGTCTATTGGTTAATAACATCCTCGATAAAAAATATGAGAGTAATGGTTATACCTATAGCTCAATCTATCCATGGGCAACCGTAACTGAGAACTTTTACTTTCCTCAGGCCGGAACTAATTTCTTACTTTCGCTTAATTTGAAATTCTAATACTACAGGCACATATACATGAAAAAGTTCATCGAAAAATTCCATTTTATTACACACGACATCCATCAGCATAGTCACATTGAACAGGTTCAAATTGCTTGTTCTGCGGGTGCAAAATGGATACAATACCGTTGTTTAACAAAAAATGACGATGAACTTCTGGAAGATATTAATGCCATTGCTGAGATCTGTGACGATTGGGGAGCAACCCTGATCGTCACAGATCATATACATTTAAACGGCAAAGCCGACATACAGGGTTTTCACGTCGAAGACTTTGATGCCGACTTTGTAAAACTTCGTGAGCAACTTGGTGAAGCTGTAACCATCGGCGGCTCTGCGACTACATTAGAAGGTTTAATCAGACTCGCTAAAGAAGGTGCAGATTACGCAGGCTTTGGCCCTTTTTATACCACACTCACCAAGCCGAACAATGCTCCTTTATTAGGCATTGAAGGTTACAAAAAAGCTATGGAAATGCTAAAAAGCTTAAATATCGACCTGCCTATACTGGCTGTTGGCGGGGTTACCATCAGTGATATTGATCCATTAATGAATACAGGAATCTTTGGAATAGCAGCCTCGGCAGCCATCAACCAAGCCGATGATATGAGGGCCGCATACCTGTCATTCTACGACAGCATTATGTAATCACTTATTTTAAATAAATGTATGTTATTGCTTGTTGATGGCATACATTTGTTTAAAATACTTTTCTGTTGGAAGACCACATACCTTTAGAGAAACCCGACCCCTTTGCAGCCCTCCGCTACAGAGAATTCCGCTCCTATCTCGGAATGCGTTTCTTTTTCACCTTTGCCTATCAAATGCAAGCCGTTATTATCGGCTTTCATATTTATTACCTGACCAAAGACCCCCTCGCATTGGGACTAATTGGCCTTTGCGAAGCTATACCAGCAATTAGCATTGCCTTGTATGGAGGCTATGTGGCCGACAAAACCGAAAAAAGAGGGCTCTTACTTAAAATATTTGCCGGTGTATTTTTATGCTCATTTGTTATGCTCGTTGTAACTACTAAACAAATGCACGCCTATGTACCAACCAGCTATATTGTGCCCATCATGTATTGCATGATATTTGGAATTGGCATTGCCAGAGGCTTTTTTAGTCCCGCGACTTTCTCCTTAATGGCACAGATTGTTCCTAAAAAGCTGTACCCAAATTCGAGTACCTGGAACAGCTCCAGCTGGCAGATGGCTTCCATTTTAGGACCTGCAGCAGGAGGATTGATTTACGCTTTTTATGGCATTACAGTAACCTATATCATCATCATCACTTTTATTGCTATCGCACTGGTCTGCATTTTCTTTCTAAAACCTCATCCGCCAACCTTTATCCCAAAAGAAAGTATTGTAAAAAGTCTTACCGAAGGTGTACAGTTTGTGTTTAAGAGCAAAATGATGCTAGGTGCGATGAGCCTGGACCTTTTCTCCGTCTTTTTTGGGGGTGCAGTAGCCTTGTTGCCTGTATTTGCCCACGACATCTTAAAAGTAGGCTCAGAAGGCTTAGGATTTATGCGTGCGGCTGCCTCAAGTGGCGCTGTAATAACCATGCTGGTGATGACTCGCTTCTCACCCATGAATAGGCCTTGGCGCAATCTCCTTATCGCTGTAACAGGTTTTGGTACCAGCATTATTTGTTACGGTCTATCCAAGAACTTTTACCTGACCCTTTTATTCCTGTTTATGGAAGGCGCATTTGACAGTATAAGTGTAATTATTCGCTCAACCATTATGCAATTACTCACTCCTGATGAAATGCGAGGCCGTGTATCTGCTGTAAACAGCATGTTCATTGGTTCTTCCAACGAAATCGGTGCTTTTGAGTCGGGCTTAACGGCCAAATTGATGCGTACTGTACCTGCAGTGGTCTTTGGTGGCAGTATGACAATTCTTATTGCCGGCATTACCTATTTAAAAACAAAAGGCTTAATTAAATTAAGCCTTCAGGAGATAAATGAACAAAAAGTCTAAGCTGTAGTTAACCGCTCACCTATTTGTTGCCTCCACATAGCGTAATACAAGCCATTAAGCAATAATAAATCATCATGTTTACCTTGTTCAATGATATGCCCCTTTTCAAGTACAAAAATGCGGTCAGCATGTTTAATAGTCGACAATCTATGTGCGATTAATATAGTAATGTGGTTGGTATGAACAGAAATATCACGAATAGTAGCTGTAATATCTTCTTCGGTTAAGGAATCTAAAGAAGATGTAGCCTCGTCAAACACCAAAATATCTGGTTTACGGAGCAGCGCTCTGGCTATCGATAAGCGTTGCTTCTCTCCTCCGGATACTTTTACCCCACCTTCACCAATAACTGTATCTAAACCGTTGTCAGCCCTTGCCAGTAGATTATGACAAGCCGCCTGCTGCAATACCCTCATACATTCTTCATCGGTGGCGCCTGGTCTTACAAACTGCAGGTTTTCCCTTATTGTACCCGAGAATAACTGAGTATCCTGTGTTACAAAGCCGATCTTTTCCCTTAACAGATCAAGGTCTATTTGCTTGCTTGAGGTATCATTGTAAAAGACTTCCCCCTCCTTGGGTTGATAAAGCCCAACCAATAGTTTAACTAATGTTGTTTTACCAGAACCCGAAGGACCTACGAACGCGATGGTTTCGCCATTGTGAGTACTAAAACTAATATCCGTTAGTGCATTGAATTTACCCGTCAGGTGTTTGAAATTAACTTTCTCAAAAGCAAGTTTGGTAATCTTTTCGAGATGGACAGGATTTAAAGGTTTCTGATCAACGGGAGTGCTTAATATCCTTTTAAAATTCCCCAGGGAAACCTCTGCTTCTCTCCAGGCCAGGATTACATTCCCAAGCTCCTGCAATGGCCCAAAAAGGAAGAATGAGTAAAAGAGGAAAGAAAAGTACTGTCCCGGAGAAATCGTATTTTCGAAGATAAGGATCAACAAAATCACGACCATACAACTACGGACAAAATTTACTGTGGTCCCCTGTACAAAGCTCATACTACGCACATACTTTACCTTTCTAAGTTCCAGTCCGAGTATTTTATAGGTTGTTTTATTTAAACGCTCTATTTCCTGATTCGCCAAACCAAGGCTTTTAACCAGTTCTATATTCCTTAATGACTCAGTTGTAGAGCCGGCCAACGCAGTTGTCTCTGCAACAATATTCTTTTGTATTGTTTTGATCTTTCTACTCAAAAACCAACTCACAAAGCTGATAATGGGTATTGCGGAGAAATAAATCAGTGTTACTTTATAACTTACCGTAACCGAATAAACGATCACGAAAACCATCCCAATCAGGCTGACGAACAAAATACTGATGAATGAGGTAATAAACTTCTCTGAATCTAAACGCACCTTTTGCAATATGCCTAGTGTTTCGCCGCTACGCTGATCCTCAAATACCTGATAAGGTAATTCCAACGAGTGTTTTAACCCATCAGCATACATTTGGGCACCTACTTTTTGTACAATGATACTTGTAAAATAATCCTGGAAGTTTTTTGCGATTCTGGACACCATGGCAGCCCCTACACCCAGACCAACTAAGCCTAGTACCCCCCAGATAAATTCACTCCGCTCCAATACATCTTTTCTTTCGATAAAACGATCGACAATTTTACCAGTAATATAGGGGTCTAATAAAGAGAATCCTATATTAATAGCAGCCAGCACCAGGGCTAAAACTACTATCCATTTATAGTTCTTCAGATATTCAATCAGTAAATTCATGGATAAGTTTTGTTTTGAGGGATCAAAAATAAAAAAAGGGAATGAAGCATTGTGCTCATTCCCTTTAATTTACAAGTAGATTATAATCCGTTCATTAAACGGTCATGATATCTTTTTCTTTGGCTTCTGCATGTTTATCAACCTTAAGGATGTAAGCATCAGTTATTTTCTGTACTTCACCCTCACCGGTTTTGATTTCATCATCAGAAATACTTTCACCTTTTAATCTTTTAATTTTTTCGTTGGCATCTTTACGGATGTTACGAACGGTAATTCTACCACGTTCAGCTTCCTCTTTAACTTTCTTCACCAGGTCTTTTCTGCGTTCTTCAGTAAGTGGCGGAACTACTAAACGAATCACAACACCATCATTTTGCGGGTTGATTCCGATGTTAGCTTCCATGATGGCACGTTCAATCGGCACCAACATGTTTTTCTCCCAAGGCTGAACAAGTAAAGTACGTGCATCTGGTGTATTGATACTTGCTACCTGCGACAAAGCTGTAGCACTACCATAATAATCTACAAATATGCCATCTAACATTCCTGCAGAAGCTTTTCCTGCGCGAATTTTAGTCAATTCAGATTCACAATGGTCAATCGCTTTGTCCATGTTAGCCTGGGCATCTTGTAATTGTTTCTTTATGAGGTCATTCATGTTTTGTAAAATTTAACCAAAAATATAAAATTTATTTAGCATCAGTTCTTAACCAGTGTTCCAATCTCATCGCCATTTGCTATTTTCATGAAATTGCCTGTTTTATTCATATCAAAAACAATAATTGGCAATTTATTCTCTTCACAAAGGGTAAAAGCTGTCATATCCATTACGTTCAATCCTTTAGCATAAACCTCTTTAAAGGAAATCTCGGTATATTTAGTCGCACTAGGATCTTTTTCAGGATCAGCAGTATAAATTCCGTCTACACGCGTACCTTTTAACACCACATCTGCTTTTATTTCAATCGCGCGTAATGCAGCGGCAGAATCTGTAGTAAAATAAGGATTACCCGTACCAGCTCCAAAAATAACTACACGCCCTTTTTCAAGGTGACGTACAGCCCTTCTGCGGATAAATGGTTCGCAAATTTGCTCCATTTTAATGGCGGTTAACAAACGTGTTTTCAAACCAACTTTTTCAAGGGCATCCTGCAAAGCCATACTGTTAATTACAGTAGCCAACATCCCCATATAATCAGCTTGTGCACGGTCCATACCCGACTTTTCTGCACTTAATCCTCTAAAAATATTACCTCCACCAATAACGATTGCTATCTCAAGGCCTTTGTCATGTACCGCTTTAATGTCTTCAGCGTACTGTCTTACAACCTCATTATCAATTCCATATTGCTTTTCGCCCATCAGCGACTCGCCGCTTAATTTTAGCAGGATCCGTTTATATTTCATGGCTTCAAAAATAACTATTTGTTTTAATTAATAAGGGATCAAATGTACAAACCACCGACAAAAACTTTGCTCAGCTTAAGTTCCGGCGTCAATAACAGCATATTAGCATCATTACCTACCTTAAGCTGCCCTATTTTATCTTGAAGTCCGACCAATTTTGCCGGATACAAAGCAGCCATGTTCAAAGCATCATTTAAGGTTATTTCGCAATGTGATACACAATTTTGTACCGCCTGTAACATGGTAATATTAGAACCCGAAAGTGTACCGTCAGCGGTTACAAATTTGTCGCCCAAAAGCTGGTGCTGATATGGGCCGATATTACATTCGGTCACTGCATCTGTAATTAAAAACAGTCTTTCCTTCATTAGCCGCTGACTCATTTTAACCATTTCAAAATCCACATGGTTTCCGTCAGCGATAATACTCGCCATTGCAGTAGGATGATTAAATACCGCTACTGGCAAGTTTGGAGCTCTGTGATGAATCGAAGGCATCGCATTGAACAAATGTGTGGTTGTCGCAAATCCTTTGTTATACGCAGCCGTAGCCTCTTCAAAACTAGCATCACTATGGCCCAACGACAACACCACATTGTTATCCAATAAATGGCGGATTACTGCGTCGTCCTGAAGCTCGGCCGCCAGTGTCATCATTTTCACTGTGCCATCCGCATAATCCAGTAATCGTTTTACTTCATCAAGTCCGGCTTTATGAATATACGCTGCAATGTGCGCTCCTCTACGTTTAGCATTCAGATAAGGTCCCTCCAGATGCAGCCCCAAAAAGCCTTTAGCCTGAGTCCTGTAAGCTTTTGCCGCATCCAGAGACCGGTAAACAATCTCCATACTATTCGTAGCCACACAAGCCAGGAAACCTGTTGTTCCTTTACGCAGCAAATCATCATCCATTTGTCGCAAGGTTTCGGCTGTAGGATAAGCTGAAAAAAGAGGCCCACCGCTACCATATATCTGAAGATCGATAAATGACGGGCAAAGGAAATCTCCACTTGCATCAATCTGTTGATATCCTGCTGGTATTGGTTCGTTTGACAAGCGGGTAATCTTTCCGTCTTCAACCAAAACAGACTGATCCGTTAACAGTGCACCTTCTTTAAAGAGCTTACAATTTGTTATTGCAACCATACGGGTTATGTATTATGTATTTGCCCAAATATAAGGCAAAATGAATAGACGAGACGCTATAATCCGGTCGTCATCCTGAATTTATTTCAGGAGCCCGAACCTGCAACTCGGCTTTTCTCTCTAAAGGTCCTGAAATAAATTCTGGATGACGGTGCACATAATAAAGCGCAAAAAAAATGGCCTCCTGAAAACAGAAGGCCCTTCTAAAAAAATTAATTAAGTATTAAGCTCCTAATTGTACGCGTTTGAATGCAACAACAGTTAGATCTTTTGAAACATCATTTAAGAATTTACGCACATCTTTAGATGAATCTTTAACAAATTCCTGGTTTAATAAAGTACTGTCTTTGTAGAATTTATTTAATTTACCAGCAGCAATTTTCTCAACCATTTCTTCTGGTTTACCTTCAGCACGGATTTGCTCTTTAGCGATTTCAGTTTCGCGCTCAATAACTGTTGCGTCAACATCACCTTTATCTAAAGCTACCGGGCTCATTGCTGCGATTTGCATTGCAACGTCTTTACCAGCTTCATCAACACCTGCACCAGCTTGGTTTAAAGCAACCAATACACCTAAACGGTAGTTACCGTGGATGTAAGGAACTACTAATTCACCGGTAACAGATTCAAATTTAGAGATACCAATTTTCTCACCGATTTTACCAGTGTTTTCAATGATGATATCAGAAACTTTTTGTCCGTCAATTTCAAGAGCTAAAAGTTCTTCTAATGAAGCAGGGTTTTGCTCGATCGCTAAATCAGTAAATTTACCAGCTAAAGCAACGAAATCAGCATTTTTAGCAACGAAGTCAGTTTCGCAGTTTAACTCAACTACAACACCACGTTTGCCATCAGCAGTAGCTTTAGCAATAACAACACCTTCGTTAGAGTCACGATCCTGACGAGAAGCTGCTACTTTAGCACCTTTTTTACGTAAATAATCAATCGCAGCTTCGAAATCACCGTTAGCTTCGATTAACGCTTTTTTGCAGTCCATCATACCAGCACCAGTTTGTTGGCGCAATTTGTTTACATCAGCTGCAGAAATTTGTACTGTAGACATTTTATTTCTTTTTAAGTTTTTATCAAAAAATTAAGGGTTGTGCACGACTTGTTGTAGTATAAACTGCAACGCACCATACACAACCCAAATTATATCATTTAAGCTTCTTCGCTTGTACCTTCTTCAGTATCAGCTTCAACTTTTTTTCTTCTTGCACCAGGCGCAGCAGCTTCCGGAGTATCAGCAGCAGCTTTAGCAGCTACAGCTTCTTTTTCAGTTTCCTCGTCTTTTTCGCGTTTGCGCTCATCTAAACCTTCTTCAATTGCTTTGATGATTACATCAGTAATTAAAGAGATAGATTTAGTAGCATCATCATTCGCTGGAATAGGGAAATCGATGTTAGAAGGATCAGAGTTTGTATCAACCATTGCAAAAGTTGGAATGTTTAATTTCAACGCTTCACTAACAGCGATATGTTCTTTTTTAACGTCAATTAAGAAGATAGCAGCTGGTAAACGGTTTAAGTCCGCGATACCACCTAATAAGCTTTCTAATTTGATACGCTCACGCTGGATCATTAAACGCTCTTTCTTAGAAAGAATCGAATAAGTACCGTCTTTAGTCATTTTATCGATGGTAACCATCTTCTTGATTGACTTGCGTACAGTAGCAAAGTTAGTTAACATACCACCTAACCAACGTTCTGTTACGTAAGGCATGTTTACTTTTTTTGCTTGATCAGCAACGATTTCTTTAGCTTGTTTCTTAGTAGCTACGAAAAGAATCTTACGACCAGATTTAACGATCTGTTTGATTGCTGAAGCAGCTTCTTCAGTTTTAGTTAAAGTTTTATTTAAATCTATAATGTGGATACCATTGCGCTCCATGAAAATGTATGGGGCCATTTTTGGGTTCCATTTACGGGTAAGGTGACCAAAGTGTACACCTGCATCCAGTAAGTCTTGATATGTAGTTCTTGCCATTGTTTTGTCTCCTTAAGATTAACGTTTACTGAATTGGAATTTCTTACGTGCTTTCTTGCGTCCTGGTTTCTTACGCTCAACCATACGCATATCACGGGTCATTAACCCTTTAGCGCGTAATGCTGGTTTTTTCTCAGCATCTAATTCAACAATAGCTTTAGCAATAGCTAAACGAACAGCTTCTGCCTGACCTTTAACGCCACCACCGGCAACATTTACAGTTACATCATACTGACCAATAAGTTCTGCTACTTCGAACGACTGGTTAACGATGTATTGTAAAGGCAATGTTGGGAAATATTCTTTGTGATCTTTACCGTTTACGGTAATGGTGCCGTTGCCATCTTTTAAATAGATACGAGCAACTGCAGTTTTTCTTCTTCCTGAAGTATTAGTAACTGACATTTCTTCTTTAATTAAAGTTTAATGGTTTTTGGTGATTGCGCTGCGTGAGGATGCTCAGCACCAGCATAAACAAAAAGGTTTGTGTACAATTTTGCACCTAATTTAGTTTTAGGTAACATACCTCGTACAGCCTTCTCAACAACACGCTTTGGATGTTTCGCCATTAACTCTTTTGGAGAAATGAAACGCTGACCACCTGGATAACCAGTGTAAGAAATGTAAACTTTGTCGTTCATTTTATTTCCGGTCAACTTAATCTTGTCTGCATTAATAACGATAACGTTATCACCGCAGTCTACGTGTGGGGTGTACTCAGGCTTGTTTTTACCACGGATGATCATAGCGATCTTCGATGACAAGCGCCCCAAAATCTCGCCTTCAGCATCCACAACAACCCACTGTTTGTTAACAGTTTTTGCATTGGCAGAGACAGTTTTGTAACTTAACGTATTCACTTGCTTGTATTTAATTTGTTAAACAATTATTTATTCCCCTAAATTTTAGGGACTGCAAAGATAGATAGAAATATTTAATTACCAAACAGTTGACGAAATATTATTAAAAAATAAATGCCCCAACGTTTCCGTCGAGGCATTTCAATATGATTTATACTGTTATAAAACAGCCGACAAATTACGCTTTTTTGAAACGATCTGCTACTGCATCCCAGTTTACAACGCTCCAGAAAGCAGCGATATAATCAGGACGTCTGTTTTGATATTTCAGGTAATAAGCATGCTCCCATACGTCCATACCCAAAATCGGCGTGCCTTTTACTTCAGCAACATCCATTAAAGGGTTATCCTGATTAGGGGTAGAAGAAACAACTAATTTTTTATCTGCACCAACGCTTAACCAAGCCCATCCTGAACCAAAACGAGTTGCACCCGCTTCAGCAAATTTAGTTTTGAAATCTGCGAAAGAACCAAAAGCTGCATTGATTGCATCAGCAAGTTCACCTGTAGGCTCACCTCCTTTGTTTGGCCCAATAACTTCCCAAAACAAAGAGTGATTGTAATGACCACCACCATTGTTTCTTACTGCAGCAGGAAACTTAGAGATATTTTTAACGATTTCTTCTATGCTTTGGCTTGCCTCTGGCTTGCCTTCTAAAGCTTTATTTAGATTGGTAACGTAAGCCTGGTGATGTTTACCATGGTGAATTTCCATAGTTTGTTTATCGATATGCGGTTCTAATGCATCTGTTGCGTATGGTAACGCAGGTAATTCAAAAGCCATATTAATTATGATTAAAGTTTAAATAATATTTTAATTTATGCCTCATGGTTTCACATAATGAGGGCTTGCACAGCAAATATAACAATCAAGGGTTAAGTTTTGTTCAATACTTTGTCAAGTTTAACCTCTTTTATTTTCGAAGAACTTTTTCATCAAAGCACCACATTCCTCCGCAAGCACACCACTTTTTACAACTGTCTTAGGATGTAACAGGCTGGCGCCTTTAGTGGTAAAACCTCTTTTAGGCTCATTTGCTCCATATACCATCCTGCCAATCTGTGTCCAATAGCTGGCCCCTGCGCACATCACGCATGGTTCGATGGTTACGTACAGCGTACATTCCTTTAAGTATTTACCCCCCAGCGTTTGCGAGGCCGCTGTAAATGCCTGCATTTCGGCATGAGCAGTAACATCGTTTAACTGTTCAGTCAAATTATAGCCACGACCAACAATACGCCCCTTACACACGACTATCGCACCGATAGGAATCTCTTCCGCATCAAAAGCTTTTTGCGCCTCATGTAAGGCCAGCCGCATATAGTGCTCATCTTCTGCTCCCGGGTCCTCTCCCTCTGAAAAATTATAAAAACTCATGGCTCAAAGATAGCATTATATCATTTTACTACCGTTAGGCACTCGACCATTTAATGTCGTTAACACAATATTCCCGCTTTCATCAGCAAAACCTGTAACCAAAAACTCCGACATAAATTTTCCTATCTGTTTTCTCGGGAAATTTACTACCCCCACAATCTGTTTCCCGACCAGTGCTTCTTTTGTGTAATGTGCAGTAATCTGCGCACTACTCATCTTAATACCGAAATCTCCGAAATCAACTTTCACCTTATAAGCAGGCTTGCGGGCTTCCGGATAATCAAAAACCTCCAGAATTGTACCAGCACGTAACTCTACCTTTTCAAAATCATTCCAGGTTATCTCTTCCATATTCATTTATTAAAAATCTAAAACTATGAATAAAGATGTTCAAAACCAATCCTACCCCTACTTAAGAAGCACTTTCGTCTGCTTTTCAAAAAATTTAGCTCCTACGAGAAATCAGCAGCACTTTCGCCTTTTTTCGGCGAAAGGCTCAGTCTTCGAGGAGAATGCTCAATTTTTCCTTTACTTTTGCATCATGATCGATGTAATACTTAAAAAAGGCAAAGAAAAAGCCGCCGTACTGCGCCACCCATGGATTTTTTCTGGCGCGATAGACAAAATCAAAGGGAAGCCAGCTAATGGAGAAGTCGTAACGGTAAGATCCGCTGAAAAAGGATTTCTGGCATACGCTTATTACAACGATCAATCAAGAGTAGCACTACGTCTATTGGAATGGGATGAGAGTACCGCGATAGACAAAGACTGGTATGCTCAAAAAATTAAAAGCGCTATAGCTTCACGTTCACATGTATTAAACGAAGATACCAATACCTCCAGACTCGTATTTAGTGAGGCTGACTTTCTACCGGGACTAATTGTAGATAAATACGCTGACTTTTTATCCCTCCAGGTTTTGAGCGCAGGGATAGAAGCGATACAGGAAGACATCATTGATATATTAAGACAGGAATTAAACCCTAAAGGAATATTTGACAAAAGTGATGCAGGTGCTCGTAAACACGAGAACCTTGAGCCGGTACAAGGTTTGCTTTGGGGCGAAACACCTCCTGAATTTATCGAAGTAAAAGAAAATGGAGTTCTTTATCACATCAACATTGCCGATGGACAAAAATCGGGCTTTTACTGTGATCAGCGAGATAACAGACAGATCCTCGCTGCATATACAAAAAACAAAACTGTCCTGGATTGTTTCTGCTACAGTGGCGGTTTTACCCTGAATAGCCTAAAATATGAAGCGGCACACGTAACTAGTGTAGACAGCTCAGCTCTGGCTATTGAAACCTTAGCACACAACCTTGAATTAAATGGCTTTAGCAAGGATAAACAAAGCAGCATTCAATCGGATGTAAACAAACAACTCCGGGTGTTTAAGGATGAAGGAAAGACTTTCGACGTGCTTGTATTAGATCCGCCAAAATATGCACCGTCCAGATCAGCATTAGATCGTGCTGCGAGGGCCTATAAAGACCTAAACAGGCTTGGTATGTTACTACTTAAAAAAGGCGGTATACTGGCTACCTATTCTTGCTCGGGAGCAGTAGACCTGGAAACTTTTAAACAAATTATTGCATGGGCTGCATTAGATGCAGGTAGGGAAGTACAGATTATTAAGCAATTTCACCAGCCCGAGGACCATCCGGTTCGAATTTCTTTCCCTGAGGGTGAATATTTAAAGGGCTTGTTATTAAGAGTGCTGTAATATTATACTTCTGAGTAAAAAAATACGAGTTTAGAGCGACTTACCTACGAGTTTGAGGCGAGTCTGTACGAGGTGAGGCCGTTCAGCCAGTTTTAATTCACTTTTTTATATCAGCGATGGCAACTTATCTAGAAAAGAAGGCTCCTGGATCATGTTTTGAAGATCCAGGAGCCTTCTTTTTAACCCTAAGCAGATATTATAAACTATCGTCGTCCGGCAGTTTATCATACTCCCCTTTCATTGCATAATAGCCAAATATAACAAGCCCCGCACTGATGGGAATAAAGATGAACAATATGATTCCCCATTGCAGTGCTGTATTGGTCTTATGCACTCCTTCTTCTGCTAGCCCAATTTTTTCAAAGGCCTGCATAAACATGAATATCACGGATACCGGGCCCAATATGATCCAAACTAATCCTAATGCTTTTTTTAATGCGTTCATGAGCTTAATATTTTAAATTCGTTAATGACTTTCAGATTCAGTTTCGTTGTGATCAGGTCTTTTATTCGACAAATAAACCGCACCAATTAACAAACTTAACGCGGCAATACCAATAGGATACCACAACCCAGACAATGGCGTTGATCCGGAAAAACTAGCGATAAGCGTTGCGATAAACGGCACCAATCCGCCAAAAACCCCATTACCAACGTGATAAGGCAGGGACATTGACGTATATCTAATTTTCGTAGGGAACAATTCAACCAAGAATGCCGCAATTGGCCCGTAAACCATTGTCACCAATAAAATCTGAAAGAAAATTAAGAATACAAATTTCCAGAAAACAGGCGTAGATAGTTTTTTATCTTTATAAGCATCGGGCAATTCCGCTATGGGTTTACTGGAATCAGCAAACTTAGTGTGCGACTGGATTTTCTGGAAAGACATCCCATCGAGCAAAGTAACCGTTGACGAGGTACTAATCAGACTATCTGTGGTGCCAGCAATAGCCGTACGCGTAACTACCGGATTTGTGATTTCTTTAATATCGCGTTGTTCAATTTTTGTAACATCGGTATCGTCAAGAAAGATCTGATAAATGGGGCGGTAAAATATAACGCCAAGCAACATCCCAGCAAGCATGATCCACTTTCTTCCTACTTTATCACTCCAGGAACCAAAAATAACAAAGAATGGCGTCGCAAAGGCAATTCCCCATAACAAGATATACCTGGAATCGTTAAAATCGACATGGCATGTGTTTTCAATAAAAGACTGAGCATAAAACTGGCCTGTATACCAGACTACCCCCTGCCCCATAGTTGCTCCAAATAAAGCGAGTAATACCATTTTAAAGTTCGCCTTATTATTAAAACTTTCTTTTAATGGGTTTTTAGAAACTTTGCCTTCGGATTTCAATTTGGTAAACATCGGTGATTCATGCATTTTCAACCTGATATAGATAGAAACACCAACAAGTAAAATGGAAAGCAGAAACGGAATTCTCCAGCCCCAGTCCGCAAAACTCTCAGCGCCCACAAAATTCTTGGTTAACACAATGATACCCAGCGACAGGAATAATCCTCCTGTTGCAGTAGTTTGAATCCAGCTGGTAAAAAATCCTCTTTTATTCGCGGGTGCATGTTCTGCCACATAAGTTGCCGCTCCACCATACTCTCCTCCAAGTGCCAGTCCTTGTACCAATCTTAAAATTAACACTAAAATCGGTGCGGCATAGCCTATACTAGAATAGGAAGGAATTAATCCGATTAAAAATGTCGAACCTCCCATCAATACGAGCGTAAGTAAAAAAGTGTATTTCCGGCCAATAAGATCTCCCAATCTTCCGAAGAATAGTGCTCCAAAAGGGCGTACAATGAACCCAGCGGCAAAAATAGCCAGTGTATTGATTAAAGCTGATGCGCCTGCATCTGCAGGAAATAATTGTGATCCTATAATAGTAGCAAGACTTCCAAAAATATAGAAATCGTACCATTCGATTAGCGTCCCCAGTGACGAGGCGCCGATAACTTTAAAGATACCGGTTTGTTGTGGTTCCTGGCTCATATTTGGTTTAAAAGGTTGACTTAAAAATTAAATCTACAATTTATTCCGAAGTTTGAGCAAAGCATTTTCGTAAAAATGTTAAATGAATTAAACGTTTTTTTACAAAATAGAAATGTTTAAGCGATTTTATTTACAAAATGGCATTATCATTAAATAATGCCATTCATCAAGTCAAGAGTTATTCTTCGTCCCTGAAGAAAACTTTGTAATAGTTCATTGATTTATCATCATCAAAACCTTTTTCAATCAGCTCCTTGTCGCCATGAATATAAATATGAAAGTTCTTATCCAGCTTTAATACGCTTTTATAAGCCCTTGCTTGTTTTTTTACCGCAGCCCCGGAAATATCAAAGCTGTCTGGAATTGGTTGATCAAACTCTTCTTCGAAGCTCTTTTTATAATTTTTAAAGGACTCAATCCCTTCGGCGTTACCAATAACTTCGTTAGAAAACTCTTCCAGGTCAAAGCTTTCCTTCTCTTTGAAATATTTCATCGACTTATTTAATAAGTCAATTTTATCGGCTTTAGAAATATCAAATTCCTCATCAAGCTTCTCCGTTACAAAGCTTTTGTAAACACCCAAAACACCTGCAGTTTGATTAAAACTGTCATTTCTGATTTTAAGCTTTAAAAATTCATCTTTCCAATAAACAGCTTCAGCACTTCTTTGATCAATTACAGCAACTTTGAAACCTTCTTCCTTGTCAGTGTTAAAGATCAAACAGCCTTTATCTAATTTATTGATATTGACGGCTTCCTGTTCGTAGGATAAGCCAAAACCATCCTGTTCTGGAAAGACTTTTAAATAGCTTTCTTTTGTTTCCGATTTAAACACTCCAATGGCATCATGAAGCTCTCCTTCTATTTGCACATTCTCAAAATACGCAACATATAACTCTCCAGATTTAATTTTCGGATGACCAGAAACATCATATAGGTACTTAGCCAGTTGTTTGCTATTTTCATGAAAAGTCTCCCCATTTGCAAATATCTCTGTAGCGAAATGATAGGCTTCATTCAAATTCAAATCGCCATTTGGATGTATAAACCGATAGACCTCATTTACCTTTTCATAAGGACTCAGAAAATACTGTTGCAATAAATTGCTTAACGTAATGTCCCTGATCGCAATGGATTTTTCAGACAATACGTAAAATTCATCCTCGGACTTATTTCCGATACGGTGTATAGATAGTTCGGCCAATGAGGCCTCAAAAAAAGAAATCATTAATAAAATTAGTCTATTGTCTCGTTTTCGTTAGGTGTATTCCGCAGTTCAACTGGCTTCTGCGCATTTTTCTTCATTTTCAGGTTTAGCATTTCAACCAGAATTGAGAATGCCATCGCGAAATAGATGTATCCTTTTGGTATATGTTGATCCAGACCTTCAGCCAATAAAGAAACTCCAATCAGCAATAAGAATGATAATGCAAGCATTTTTACCGTTGGGTGGTTGTTCACAAAATTACTGATTGCACTTGCAGATACCATCATGATAATTACAGCAATAACTACCGCAGTGATCATAATCTCTACATGTTCCGCCATGCCAACTGCCGTAATTACAGAGTCTAATGAGAAAACGATATCAAGTAGTAAAATCTGAACAATTACGCCACTGAAGGAGTACACCTTACCTTTAAGTTCTTTCTCTTCTTCGCTTTCCAGCTTGTCATGAATTTCATGAGTACTTTTATAGATCAGGAACAGCCCTCCTATAATCAGGATTAAATCCCGGCCTGAAATTGCTAGTTTATCCAACCATTCTGCATCGGTGATATTTATCAGGGTACCTAAATTAAATAGCGGAGTTGTGAGGGTCATCACCCATGTTAATGACAAAAGCAACAATACCCGGGTAATCATAGCTAAAGCCAAACCTATTTGCCGCCCCTTTTTCTGCTGATGGGCAGGTAGTTTTCCTGACAGAATAGAGATAAAAATAATGTTATCTATTCCTAAAACAATCTCAAGAATCGTTAGGGTTAAAAGCGAGATCCATGCCTCTGGGCTACTTAAAAGTTCCATGTGTAAAAATAATGTATGCGAAGATATAAAAACAATATTATAATCTGAGCTTCCCTAATTCATCTGTCATTGCAATATTTTCAAAATAAACAGCCTTTCTTGAAATATTTCCAATATAACATGCTAAATTGATTGAGGTTTGAAATATGTGGTTCAAAATGAATATTTTTGCCACTTAATACTTTAATAATAATGTTAAGAACAACTACTTGCGGTGCTTTAACCATTAAGAACCTGGGAGAAAATGTAACCCTGTGTGGCTGGGTACAGAAATCAAGAGATTTAGGCGGAATGACTTTTATAGACATCCGTGACAGATACGGCATCACCCAATTGGTTTTCAATATGGATGATAACCGTGAATTGTGTGAAGCAGCCCGTAATTTGGGACGCGAATTTGTAATTAAAGCAACTGGGGAAGTAGTTGAGCGCTCGAACAAAAACCCTAAAATGTCAACTGGCGATGTTGAAATAAAAATTACAGCCCTCGAAGTATTAAATGCAGCGAAATTGCCCCCGTTTTTAATTGATGATGAGACTGATGGTGGTGATGATCTAAGGATGAAATACCGTTATTTAGATTTACGACGCAATCCGGTGCGCAATAATATGATCATAAGACATAAAATTGCCCAGGCTGTCCGTCGTTATTTAGATGGATTAGACTTTATCGAGGTGGAAACACCTGTATTGATCAAATCGACACCTGAAGGCGCCCGGGATTTTGTTGTACCAAGCAGAATGAATGCAGGCGAATTCTATGCCTTGCCTCAATCACCTCAAACCTTTAAGCAATTATTGATGGTTTCTGGTTTTGATAGATATTTTCAGATCGTTAAATGCTTCAGAGATGAGGATTTACGCGCGGACAGACAGCCTGAGTTTACCCAGATTGACTGTGAAATGTCGTTTATTGAACAAGAAGATATATTAAACACTTTTGAAGGACTGATCCGTACGTTATTTAAAGAGATCAAAGGCTTTGACTTACCTGAAGTTCCAAGAATGCAGTATGCCGATGCTATGCGTTTATATGGTTCTGATAAACCAGATACCCGTTTCGACATGCAGTTTGTAGAAATGAACGAGGTAGTAAAAGGTAAAAATTTCCCTGTTTTTGATCAGGCAGAACTTGTTATTGGCATCAATGCTAAAGGCTGCGCACAATACACAAGGAAACAAGTTGATGAATTAACTGACTTTATCAAACGTCCGCAGATCGGCGCAACAGGCTTAATTTACTTAAGACATAATGAAGATGGATCTTTAAAATCATCAGTAGATAAATTTTACAACGAAGAAGAACTTAAAAAATGGTCGGAGACCCTAAACACCCAACCTGGGGATTTAGCGTTACTAATGGCAGGAAACACTGAAAAGGTTAGAAAACAATTGAGCGAACTACGCCTGGAAATGGGTAGCCGTTTAGGTCTTCGCGACAAACAAACATTCAGCGCTTTATGGGTACTTGACTTTCCTTTGCTGGAGTGGGATGAGGAAACTGAACGCTATCATGCCATGCACCATCCTTTCACTTCTCCGAAGCCAGAGGATATTGCTTTGCTTGACACCAAACCCGGCGAGGTTAGGGCAAATGCTTATGATATGGTTATCAATGGAACTGAAGTAGGCGGCGGCTCTATCAGAATCCATGACAGGGCTTTGCAGGCATTAATGTTTAAGCACCTTGGTTTCTCTGCAGAAGAGGCCCAAAAACAATTCGGGTTCTTAATGGATGCATTTGAGTTCGGTGCTCCTCCTCATGGTGGTATTGCTTTTGGTTTTGACAGGTTGTGCTCCATCTTTGCCGGTCTGGACAGTATTCGTGACGTAATTGCCTTCCCGAAAAACAACTCAGGCAGAGATGTAATGATCGATAGTCCTTCCACAATTGACGAGAAACAATTGAATGAATTAAAAATAAAGTCTACGCTTTAATTCTAAAGCATAAAAAAGAGCTTCATGACATCATGAAGCTCTTTTTTATGCTTTATTAATACGTTTCGCTGTCTGGAGGAATCCCATAGTCTACATATTGAGGTAGATTTTGTTCTTTCTTCTTTTTAGAAGTGCTAAACCAGGACTTTACAGAATTGAATATCGCAGACAAGTGTTCTGCATCCAACGTTTTGCCGACTTTATTAGAAGCCAGACCAACCAGAGTTTTAGTTAAAAACCCTGAACCTTTAAACAAAGTAGTGTTCATTAAAAAGGGCAGTACCATAGACATAATACTGCTGCTTATGTTCAGTTTATCATCAATTTTAAGAAACGCTGAAGGAGTAGCATACTTCTTAATCAATCCACCTAAAGTAAACTGCTTAAGATAGCTCTTACTGTCTTCTAACAACAAATCTCCCTTTACCTGATGCTCAGCCTTCAGACTGTTCACCATGGCGTGCAGCTCTTCTAAATTATTTATGTTATATCTTCTGCTCTTCTTCTTCATCCTTATCAGCCAGTTTATTAAAATAGTTTCTGATGGTAAAGTTAATTATCGCCTTTTCTATATACTTGTCTTTAGCATAGTATACAATAAGCGCTAAAAGGAGATAGATCATAGCAACACAACCAAATCCGCGCGCATAACTGCCTAGTATATCAGATAAAAACAAAGCTAAAGTAAGGGTACCAAACAAAAAGGCTAAAACAAAACAGATGATTACTGCTGCATTAGTTACGATGTCTGCAAATATTTTTGAGACCTTTTCTACCAGGTACAACCTGGTATACTCTACCCTGGTATCTACGTAGTCCTTGGCGTCGTCAAACAAATCTTCGATACTCTTTTCTTTATTCTCCTGCATTATTAAGTAGTTTTCGCGAAGTTTTTAGGCGTGTTCCAAATCATCATCAACAAATTCGTCCTCAGACTGACGAAGTTTGCTTTTAACAGAGGTAACAACTTTGTCTTTTAAGTTATTAAGGTTATTGATCTCATCCGCAGCCTTATCTTTGATGGAGTCACCAAGGTCTTTTAGAGACTGGCTTAATCTATCTCTCGTTTCACTTCCTTTTTCCGGAGCAAATAGTAAGCCCAGTGCAGCTCCGGCAGCCAAACCAGCCAATAGTCCAACTAACACTTTTGAATTATCATTCATAATATTTAAATTTTGTGGTTAACAATATATTAATTTATCCGGGACACCATTATTATAACTCCCCGTGCTCAGAAATTGTTTTAATTCTTTCCAATCTTTCCGAAGCCATTGAGCTTGTTTCGAATATTTTAATCAATAAAATAAAATATGATAACAAGAGCGGACCAAAAACCAGTCCAAGTATTCCGAATAAGGGTATACCAATAACTACGCCAATTACAGTAATAATAGGGTGAATATTTCCAACTTTTTTTGCAATAATAAATCTAAGGATGTTATCTATGTTGATCAGGACTACAAAGCCGAATATTAACATCGCCCATGCAGCAAAATTGTTACCATTTGCCATCTGAATTAATGCTGCAGGGACAAATATTACTGGCGGTCCTAATATCGGAACGAAAGAAATAAAGGTCGTAATGACTCCCCAAAATATAGGATCGGTATAACCCAATATATAAAAAGCAAGACTTAATAAAGATCCCTGCACCAATGCAATAAAACCTTGTCCAAGTACATTGGCGTAGGTAGTGTTACGCATCTCTTCAGCAAATCGTTGTGAATTTTGAGCCCTGAATGGCGCATACTTTATCAGCGCATTTTCAAAACGTTCCCGCTCTACCAACATAAAATACAATAAAAAATACATTAGCATAAGCCCCAGAACAATGTTAAAAGCTCCTGAAATTAAAGAGGGGAATAATTCCGTAGCCCAAACACCAACCTTTTTAAGTCCATCGCCTATTAACGCCTGTATATCATCTCCAACAGGTACCAAATGTTGAATTTTAAAAACCAGATCCTTGAAATAAGCCGGATCATTTTGCAGTTCGGCAATCTTTTCAAGTACCATAGCACTTAATGCGTAAAACGGCAGAATCAAGACGACCACAGAGACAATCAACAATAAAACGGCAGTAAAATTTTTATTCCATTGTTTTTCTTCAGCCAGGTAAATATATGCCGGTCGCAGAATGGTAAATAAGACAAGCGTACTTAGAATAGATCCGAAAATTCCTTGTAAAGAATATGCAATTAAACATCCTAATGCTATAATTATAACCAGGTTAATATTATTTCGCTGCTTATAGTTGAATATTGACATATATAACCGATGTTATTTTTCGAGGTTAATGGCTCTCATTTTATTGTAAAGTGTTTTACGATCGATATTTAAAATCTTTGCCGCCTTCGTTTTATTAAAATTAACCTCCCTTAATACTTTCAGGATAGCTTCGTATTCCGCTTCCAGCGCTGCATTTTTTAGATCCCGTGGCTTTTCTGTGCGTGACATAGTTGACTCTATTGCATTCGCCTTAGCATAAGTGGATATTTCCAGAGGAAGCGCTTTCAATTGAATCTCCTGTGACTCAGTGAGTAAGGTAGCGCGTCTGATTACATTTTTCAACTCCCGTACGTTACCCGGCCAGTTATAAGTTAAAAAGCACTCCTCTACTTCTTGTGAAAAGCCTAATACACTGCGTCCAAGCTCCTGATTTGCTACTTCAAGGAACGTATTGGCAAAGATCAGGATATCTCTTCCACGTTGACTTAAAGGCGGAAGATCAATGGAAAATTCGTTAAAACGGTGATACAGATCTTCCCTGAATTTTCCCTTCTGAATAGCATTAGCCAAATTTTCGTTGGTAGCTACAATAATCCGGACATCCAGATCAATTTCTTTGGTACTCCCTATTCTTTTGATTTTACGCTCCTGAACTGTCCTTAACAAAGCTGCCTGAATATCATAGGACAGATTCCCTACTTCGTCCAGAAAAAGCGTGCCTCCATTGGCCATTTCAAAATGGCCAATTTTTGTATACAGCGCACCTGTAAAGGATCCTTTTTCATGTCCAAAAAACTCACTCCCTGCCAATTCCTTTGTTAAGGAACCACAGTCCATCGCCACAAATGGGTTGTCACGTCTTGGGCTATTTAAATGGATTGCTTTTGCAACGGATTCTTTCCCTGTACCACTTTCTCCAGTTAAAATTACACTATAAGAAGTAGGGGCAACCAACTGGATCTGTTTCAACAATTGTTTGGAAGCATTGCTTTGTCCGGCAACAAAATTATCAGTTTGACTGTATATCTGCTTTTGAATCCTTTGCTTCGGCGTCTCAGAAATTTCTGCAGGCGGCCCGGCATTTAGTGCAATCTGAGTTTCTATAGATTTATTAATCGTATTTAAAATCTCATCCGGGTAGAGCGGCTTAGTTATATAATCATATGCTCCAAGTTTAATCAACTCTACAGCAAGCTTAATATCTGAATACCCGGTGATGATGATTACTCCGGTTCTAGGATACTTTTCTTTGATTCTGATCAGCATCTCTTTCCCGTCTGTATCTTCAAGCCGATAATCGCATAAGACTAAATCGTAATACTCTTTGGACAGATATTCCATCGCCGAAACACCACTTGTAGCTGTTGAAACGCTAAAGTTATTTCGCGTTAAAAATTTAGACAACAGTATCCCAATATTTATTTCGTCGTCAACAATCAATATTTTTCTCATAAGTATTTATTGAATAATACTGAGATAAATATAGAGAGTTTTTTTGTTATGGGAAATATTCTCTACACTTTTCGCGAGACCATTCCCACAAAGAGATATAAAACTTACGCTAGAAAAAGGCTCGGGCATAAAAAAACAGCCATCAGGCTGTTTTAAAGACTATTTTCCAGAAAAGACAGGTTTTCGCTTCTCTAAAAAAGCGGAGGTTCCTTCTTTAAAATCTGCTGTGTTAAAACACTTCCCAAATTCTTTAATTTCAATTTCGAATCCATTTACACCAAAATTGTTTGTAGAATTGACAGATTTTATTGCAGCGGCAACCGCTAAAGGGGCTCTTAATTTGATCTTGCCCAGCAGTGATTCTGCTTTCGCAATTAGCTCCGCCTGTGGAACAACGTGATTAACCAGTCCTACCTTCTCCGCCTGATCCGCTGATATCATCTCGCCTGTTGCGATCATCTCCAACGCTCTTCCTTTACCAATCACTTGAGTCAATCGTTGCGTGCCACCATATCCTGGAATTAAGCCAAGAGAAACTTCAGGGAGCCCCAGCTTTGCATTATCAGAAGCAATACGAATATGACATGCTAAAGCTAGTTCAAGACCACCGCCTAACGCAAAGCCATTAATGGCTGCAACAATAGGTTTTGGACAGTTTTCCATCGCATTAAAAACCTGCTCCTGACCGTTTCGTGCCAACGCTTCTCCCTGCTCCCCATTATAATCTGAAAATTCGGAAATATCTGCTCCGGCAACAAAAGCCTTTTCGCCAGCTCCGGTTAAGAGTATTCCTCGCACCTCATCTTCGCCGGTTGCATACGAAATTACATCGGCCAGCTCTGCCAGCGTCTCCTTATTTAAAGCATTTAATTTATGTTCCCGGTTGATGGTAACATATAAAATCTGTTCTTTTAATTCCGATAGAATGTTTTTATAGATCATGTTCTAAAAATTTCGGTGCTCAGCAACCCAGTTTTTAATATAGTTAACGATAGTCTCCATTGTAGTACCCGGCGCAAACAATTCGCCCACACCAATCTGTTTAAGCTTTTCCATATCTCCCTCTGGTATAATCCCACCACCGGTAAGCAAAACATCCGATACATTTTTTTGCTTCATAATGTCAATGATTTTTGGGAAGACCGTCATATGCGCTCCAGATAAGATGGAAACACCTATAGCATCTACATCTTCCTGTAATGCTGCATTGACCACCATCTCCGGTGTCTGACGCAATCCTGTATAAATCACTTCCATACCAGCATCTCTTAAAGAAGTTGCGATTACTTTTGCACCGCGATCATGACCGTCCAATCCAACCTTCGCCACTAAAACCCGAATGGGCCTTTTTAATGCATTGCTCATATTTTATGCTAATAAGTAGGCTGTAAATGTAAGTAAATTAGCGGTTTTATGTTAACTTTGGCCTAAAAATTACAGCTTATATGAGTGAGGAAAGATCATTGAACTTTATTGAAGAGATCATTGAGAACGATTTAAATAGCGGAAAATACAAGACATTAATTACCCGTTTTCCACCTGAACCTAATGGATATTTACACATTGGCCATGCCAAAGCTATTTGTTTAAACTTCGGTTTAACAAAAAAATATGGAGGTTACACCAATCTTAGGTTCGATGATACCAATCCAGTAACAGAAAAAACTGAATATGTTGACAGCCAGCAGGCGGACATTAAATGGCTTGGCTTTGAGTGGAAAAATGAACTTTATACTTCTGATTATTTTGATACGCTATATGGTTTTGCTGTTAAGCTGATTGAAAAGGGATTAGCCTATGTAGATCATAGTACCGGAGAAGAAATTGCTGAATTAAAAGGTACTCCTACTGAACCTGGCAAAGATAGCCCATACCGGAGCCGCAGCATTGAAGAAAACCTGGATCTGTTTACCCGCATGAAAAATGGTGAGTTTGCAGACGGCGTATGTACGTTAAGGGCAAAGATAGATATGACAAGTCCGAATATGATCATGCGCGACCCTGTAATCTATCGTATTAAACATGCAGAACATCACCGCACCGGAAACAAATGGTGTATTTACCCGATGTATGATTTTGCACATGGTCAAAGTGACAGTATAGAAACCATCACCCACTCTATTTGTACGCTTGAATACGTTTCGCATAGAGAATTGTACGACTGGTGTATTGAAAAACTGGAAATATATCCTTCAAAACAATACGAATTTGCACGCTTAAACCTTTCATATACCGTAATGAGCAAGCGTAAATTGCTTCAACTGGTCAATGAAGGAATGGTATCTGGATGGGATGACCCAAGAATGCCAACTATAAGCGGGTTAAGAAGAAGAGGTTATACGCCTGAGAGCATCCGTGAATTCTGCGAACGCATTGGCGTTGCAAAAAGAGAGAACATGATCGAGCTTAGCCTGCTGGAATTCTGCGTACGTGAACATTTAAATAAAACGGCTAATCGCGTTATGGCGGTTTTAGATCCCATAAAATTAGTAATCACCAATTATCCGGAAGGACAAGAAGAAATGCTAATCGGAGAAAATAACCCTGAGGCAGAAGATAAAGGTGGCAGAAGAGAAATTCCTTTTGGGAATGAACTATGGATTGAGCGGGAAGATTTTATGGAAGAACCTGCAAAAAAATGGTTTAGACTGGCTCCTGGGGCAATGGTACGTCTTAAACATGCATATATCGTTAAATGCGAAGACTTTGTAAAGGATGCGGATGGTAAAGTAACCGAAATACATTGTTCCTATATTCCGGAATCTAAAAGTGGTGAAGACACTAGCGGAATTAACGTAAAAGGAACCATCCACTGGGTTAGTACTAAACACGCTAAAAGTGCCGAGATAAGAATGTACGACCGTCTGTTTACAGTAGAATCTCCAGATAGCGAAGAAGGCGATTTTAAAGACTACCTGAACCCAAACAGCATGGAAGTAATCAAACAGGCATATATAGAGCCTTACCTGGCAACAGCGAATAAAGATGCACGTTATCAGTTCATCAGAAAAGGCTATTACTGCCTGGACAAGGATTCAACACCAGAAAACCTCGTATTCAACCGAACAGTATCTTTAAAAGATACCTGGGCAAAGGGGAATAAATAAACATAAGAGGCGCTTTAAAGGCGCCTCTTATGTTTACATGTATTTTTTATATAGATTAAACAAAATCAGTTTATCTGCTTGTGTGAGTACCTGAGTAACATCTGTCTGCACAAAATGTAACTTAAATGCCCCGATAGCTGCTGCTAAGTTACGCGTATCATAACCAATAACTCTTAATGCCAGCTCAGCATTAAAATCTTCCGGAGGCAGATTTAAGATGTCATCATACCAAAGTCCCAGTCCTTTTTTTGCCAGTACCTTCCAGGGGAAATTCTTCGGATCAACCTTTCTTCCCGGTGCAATATCAGAATGGCCTATAAAATTCGCAGTAGGAATATTATAGCGCTTTTTAAGCGTTTCAAGTAATATGACCAAACTTTTAATCTGCACATCAGTAAAAGGCTCATCCACGCCATTATTGTCCAGCTCAATGCCTATTGAAGAAGAATTCAGATCGCTATTATTGCCCCATTTACCAATACCGGCATGATTAGCACGCAGATAATCATTCACCATTTGTACCACAACACCATCTTTTCCGACTATATAATGTGCACTAACTTCGCTTTTTCCTTTTACCAGAAAAGTATTTATGGTCTGCTGTGTAGAATTCTGTGCGGTATGATGGAGTATTACAAAATTTGGCTTCCGGATACCAAAATTAACAGAGCCTACCCAGGACTGCTGAGCTACGTCAATACCAGGGATTTGTTGTTCTGGCGGCGGCACAGTCTTAATGATTTCCGAAAAGCCCTTTGCCTTGTTCTTATATATTTTCTCTGTAGCTGCATACTTACTTGTAGAACATGCTACAAATAACAATGAAGAAACAATTGTCAACCCAACGTTTGAAAATTTATTGTATTTAGCCATATGGAGTAGATAGAAGCCGTGAAATTACTATTTTTTACTATTTTAGTCGCAAAATATTCGATATATGAATCCAGCACAACCTTGTTGCTGCTTCATAACCAGTAAAACAACTAACACATGAAACACATTAACAAAGCAACTGTTTTTATTGCCGGATGCTCAATTATGTTGGGGATAGCATCTTGCTCCAATCCCAAAGGGAATACCAACCAGGCAACCAAACACACTTCAGCAGAAGACAGTCTTCAAAAATATGTTAATGAACGTCTGGACATTTACGAAAAGGTGAAATTAACCACCAATCTGAATGATCTAACGGCCAACGAAAGAAAAATATTGCCCTTATTGATACAAGCCGCCCAAATTATGGACGAATTGTTCTGGAAACAGGCTTACCCACAACGCGACAGCCTGCTTAACACCATAAAAGATGAAAAGGCCAGATCCTTTGTAATGATCAACTACGGTCCATGGGATAGATTAAATGGTGACAAGCCCTTTATTTCAGGAATCGGGCCAAAACCAGATGCATCGTCATTTTATCCCGCTGGTATGACGAAAGAAGAATTGAAAAATTCTGATGTAAAAGACAAATACGGTCAATATTCAGTTATAAAAAAAGACAGTACAGGAAAGCTCAGTTCTATTCCTTATCATGTTTTATATGCTACAGAACTGCAACAGGCTTCCAGTCTGCTAAAACAAGCAGCATTGCTTGCGGAAGACGCTGGCTTAAAAAAATACCTGAACTTACGTGCCGACGCATTAGTTACCGACAATTACACAGCAAGTGATTATGCATGGCTGGATATGAAAACCAACAACCTAGACATTATCATTGGTCCAATTGAAAATTATGAAGATAAGCTTTTTAATGCCCGCGCTTCATATGAAGCTTATGTGCTTATAAAGGACAAAGTTTGGAGTAAAAAACTTGCCAAATATGTGAGTATGCTACCTCAGCTGCAACAAGGCTTACCTGTTGATGCCAAGTATAAAAAAGAAAAACCTGGCACTGACTCTGAATTAAACGCCTATGATGTAGTCTACTATGCTGGAGATTGTAATGCTGGGTCCAAAACAATTGCTGTTAACCTCCCAAATGACGAAGTTATACAACAAAAGAAAGGCACAAGGCGTTCGCAGTTAAAGAATGCTATGAAAGCCAAGTTTGATAAGATTTTGATGCCTATCGCCAACGAACTAATAGACAAAGACCAGCTTCAGCACATTAATTTTGACGCCTTCTTTGCAAACGTGATGTTTCATGAGGTAGCACATGGCCTTGGCATAAAAAACACAATAACTGGTAAAGGCTTTGTTAAAGAAGCACTTCAGGAACAATATTCTTGGTTGGAAGAAGGTAAAGCTGATGTATTGGGACTTTATATGGTGACGGGATTACTTAAAAAAGGTGAGCTGGAAGGAGATATTAAACAATTCTACACAACATATATGGCAGGTATCCTTCGTTCCGTAAGATTTGGCGCAGCCAGCGCGCATGGGAAAGCCAACATGCAGTGTTTTAACTTTTTCAAGGAAAAAGGAGCATTCATCAGAAACGAGAATGGCACCTACCAGGTAGATTTTGCTAAATTCGAAGATGCAATGAACAAATTGAGTAGCCTCATCATTACCCTTCAGGGCAACGGAGATAAAGCTGCAGTTGAAAAAGTTCAACGTGAAAAAGCGGTAATTACACCAGAACTACAGGCTGATCTGGATAAATTAACCAAAAGAGGTATTCCTGTTGATATTGTTTTTGAACAGGGAGTAGATGTTCTTGGTGTTAAATAGTTAAATGCTTATTGATAATTCCTTCAAGCTCTTCAATATCGAAAGGCTTGGATAAATATCCATCAGCACCTGCCTGATCTGCCAGGGACTTCACATCATTATTGGCAGAGAAATAGATTACAGGTATATTTTTTAATTGCGCATGGGCCTTCAGGGCCCTTGTTGCATCTATACCACCCACATCCGGCAACCAGTTGTCCATAAAAATAATATCAGGAGTGTAAGCCATTACCTGATCTATAATATTGTTAGATGTTGATGATGTTTTAATGTCATAACCCGCATCCTCCAAAATGATGGTACATAGTTCTAAAATGTCTATGTTGTCGTCAAACACGAATACCTTTTTATTCTTAATCATTTTTATTTAGATGTTAGGATAACAAATTTATAAATTCTGCAATAGCTTCTATAGGTAAAACCTGATCTATTTTAACATTTAATTTTGCCTGCATAGGCATGTAGGCAACCTGAGCAGATTCAGGGTCTTGAATTAAGGTCATTCCACCCCATGCTTTCACACTTTTTAAACCGTTTACACCATCCGAATTTGATCCGGAAAGTAATAAACAAGCTAACTTAGTTTTATACACCTCTGCGGCTGTCTGAAAAGTAGCATCAATAGCAGGTCTAGAATAATTTATTTTCTCCGAATAATCCAACGAGAAAGTTTCATCCTGTTCAATCAGCAAATGATAGTCAGACGGCGCAATATAGACTGTCCCTGCCACGATCTTCTCTTTTTCATCTACTTCCTTAACCGCTAATTTTGTTCGCGTAGAAAGCAGCACAGGCAACAATGAGTCGACACCATGCTTTCTGTGTACAACAACGATAATAGGAAACGGGATATTAACATTAACGTCTGGAAGTACTTTTAACAACACCTCCAGGCTACCTGCAGAACCTCCTATGATAAATGCTTTACATTTCATTAGCCAACCTTTCTCCAAATTTTTTGTCCCGCTAACCTTTTATATTTTGGGGTAATCCTCGAAAACTCAATCGTTTCTTTCGACCCGAGTGCGAGATAGCCAAGGTCTTCCAGGCTACTATCAAACAAATCGAGCACTTTATGCTGCAAATCCCGATCAAAATAAATCAGTACATTTCTACATAGAATCAACTGAAACTCATTAAAAGAATGATCAGACACCAGATTATGCGTTGAAAATATAATTTTCTGCTTTAAGTCATCATTGAACTTAGCTAGCGAATAACTTGCAGTGTAATAACTTGAAAAATCATTTTTCCCCCCAGATAAAATATAATTTTCTGAGTACTGTTTCATTTGACTCATTGCAAACATACTTTGACCAGCCTTTTCCAAAACTGTCGGATTAAGGTCTGTGGCGTAAATCAAGGACTTATGCAATAAGTTTAATTCCTTTAAAATAATAGAGATCGAGTATGCTTCTTCTCCTGTAGAGCAGCCCGCCAACCAAATACGAATAAAAGGATAGGTACCTAACTTCGGCAAAACGTCCTCTCTCAGAGTCCTGAAAAAAGAGGGGTCCCGAAACATCTCAGTCACATTAACTGTGATCTGCTCTACAAAGCGCTTAAAATAGACCTGATCGTCTAAAATCTTATATCTGAATTCCGCAAAGCTCAAGGCCTTGTCCAAAGAATAAAGTCTTGCAATACGTCTTTTCAAAGATGCCTTTGAATAACCTGTAAAATCATACCCATACTGTTCCAAAAGGTCGGAAAGTAGAATTTCTACATGTTGATCTGTTATTAAAGGTAAATCCAAGAGCTATTCCGTTAATACGTAAAGATTTATCAACTTAACCAATTCATCAACATTTATAGGTTTTGAAACATACCCTACGGCCCCCGCATTCAAACACCGTTCCCGGTCTCCCAACATTGCCTGCGCGGTAACCGCAATTACGGGAATCTCTTTAAGCTCCGGCATGGTTTTCATATTTGCCATTGCTTCATAGCCATCCATACCAGGCATCATCATATCCATCAATACAACTACGATATTACTATCACTTAAAAGTATCTCAATCCCCTCCTCTGCTCCGGTTGCCGAAAGGCATTGATAGCCTTTTGCCTTTAAGACTGCACTTAAAGCAAAAATATTCCTGTTATCATCATCAATTATTAATATCTTATTTTCTGCCATATTTTAATAACCGTATTTTAGAGGTCAGACTTTGTCATAAAGCCAAACCCTAAGTAATGAAATCAACTGATCTATATCTACTGGTTTCGAAATATAATCTGAAGCACCAGCTGAAATACATTTCTCTCTATCGCCCATCATTGCTTTTGCAGTAACAGCTAAGACGGGCAATTGTTTGTATGCCGGAATCTTTCTAATCTCCCGTGTCGTCTCATATCCGTCCATCTCCGGCATCATCATATCCATAAGCACGATATCCACTAAAGGGTTTTCTTTAAGCGCCTGAAGAGCTTCTTTTCCATCGGTAGCGGCCAGCACTTTCATTTTATGCTGTTCCAGTGCCTTAGTTAATGAAAATATGTTTCGAACATCATCGTCAGCAATCAAAACGGTTTTGTTATTCAAAACTTCATACAAGCCTCCAAGCTTTTCTGACGGGGACTTCTTTTTCTTATTGTCAAGCTCACTTTCTTCAACCAGATGTAAGAAAAGGCCCGCCTCATCTAAAATCCGCTGATAGGAATGAGCCGTTTTAACAACGATAGAATCTGCATATTGCTTAATTCGGGTTTCTTCACCTTTAGACAAGTTTTTACCGGTAAAAATAATAATAGGTAAGTTCTCCAGACCCTTACTTTTCTTAATGGTATCCAGTGTTTCGTAGGCGTTCTTATCCGGAATTCCCATATCCAGTATTACGCAATCAACTTCATTCTTATTTAATGCACCAATACTCTGCGTAACGTTATCCGCTACTTCAGTGTGAATATTATAATTGCTCAAAAAGTAGCTCAAGGCCTCTGCATGTTGCTTATTCTCTTCAACAATTAAAACTTTCTTCGGATGTCGGCTCAATGCATGCTCCAGTTTCTGGAAAATTTGCTGCATGTGTTCTAATGCAAACGGCTTATTGATAAAATCAACTGCACCTTTTAGCAGACTCTCATTCTTAACCTCAAGAGAAGACATAATATGCACTGGAATTGGTCGGGTTGCCGGATTAGATTTTAACTCCTCCATTACCTGCCACCCATCTTTAACAGGCAACTGGATATCAAGCAGGATCGCCAGTGGCTGATAATGATTTGCCATTTCAATTCCCATATCTCCACGAACCGCAACAATCCCCTTATAATTCCTTTTGCGTGTAAATTTCAGCAAGGTCTTGGCAAAGTTTGTATCATCCTCAATAATCAGAATTACCCGATCTCCAGGCTGAATATCATCCCTATCGTCTTCTATCTCCTTAGGTATATGATCAACCGTAAAACGTTCGGTAACAACCGGCTCAATTTTATCGACGTAAACAGGCTGAGCAATCACATCTTGTGCTCTGGCTATTTTACGGTTCAACGGTAAAGCAAATGTAAACTCACTACCTACGTGTTCTTTGCTCGTTAATTCTATCTCTCCACCTAATAGTTTAGCTAATTCCCTGCTTATTGATAAACCTAAGCCAGTTCCTCCAAATTTACGACGGGTCGAACCATCAGCTTGCTGGAAGGCCTCAAAGATCAGGCCTTGTTTATCCGCAGGAATACCAATTCCTGTATCTGTTACCTTAAAAAGAATAACATCTCCCGATTCATCTTTTTGAACCGTCAATGCAACCTTCCCAGAAGAAGTAAATTTAATTGCATTTGAAAGCAGATTTTTTAAAATTTGCTCTAACCGCATTTTATCTGTGTTGATGTTCGAAAGCTTTTCATCTACCTCAATAACAAAATCAAGGTGCTTATTTTTAGCGATAGGACTAAACAGCGACCGCATATCTGTTGCTACCTCGGTAATATTGACATCTGTAAATTCAAGCTTCATTTTACCGGCCTCAATCTTGGACAGGTCAAGAATTTCATCAATCAGCCCCAACAAACCTTGTCCGGAACTTTGTATAACTTCGGCATACTCAATATACTCTTTATCAAGATCTTTGTTGTCAGACATTAACTTTGACAATAGTAAAATGGAGTTTAAGGGCGTCCTCAATTCATGCGACATGTTCGCAAGAAATTCCGATTTATATTTAGTGCTCTGTTCCAGTTGTTCTGCCTTATGCTGTATATCAAGGTTTCTTTCCTGAATAAGTTGGTTTTTTTCCTCCAGTAAACTTGTGCGTTCTTCGAGTTCCTGATTACTTTGTAAAAGTTCCTCCTGCTGCACTCTAAGTTCTTCTTCCGAAGTCTGTATTCTTTGTGTTTGAGCTTCCAGTTCGGCATTTAGTCCTTCTAGTTCCCGATGCTGAGCTTGTAATTCCTCAGCCTGAGCCTGTGTTTCTTCTAAAAATTCCTGCAGCCTTTTACGATTCTGTGATACATGTACCGCGATGCCTATATTACTTGAAATACTATTTAAGAATTCGAGCTGTAAGGGTGTATAAGTTTGTAAAGAGCCGAATTCCATCGCCCCCACAATAACTCCATTCCTAAAGATCGGTATAGCAACTACATTCCTTGGCCTTGTATTACCAGCAGCAAAACTAATGGTCAATTCGCCTTCAGGAATATCATTTACTAAAATCGTTTTCTCAGATAAGATACATTGCCCTGCAATTCCTTCTCCCGGTTTTATGTTTTTGCGTTTTTTGTCATCTAGCAACGAATAACCAGCGACCAAAGTTAGCGATTGATCGTCTTCTGTCAGATAAAACGCAGCAACCTGACTATGTGTACGGTCTACAATTTCTTCAACGATATCGTTTGCCAACTCCTCGACACTTTTTTCTCCTACCATCTTGTCATTGAGCAAGGCAATTCCAGATTGTAGCCACTCTTTATCTGCCAACAAAGAAAAAGAATACTGCAGCGATTCTGCCATTGTATTCAAAGAAACCGCCAGACTCCCTAATTCATCCTTTTCTGTATCATCAAGTCGCATCTGGTAATCCCCATTTGAAATTCTGTTAGCGATTCCCTGAATAACGGCAATCCGATTATCCATCTCTTCATGGCTATCTTCCAGTTCCTGTTGAAGTTTTACACGGGCATTGAAGTCGAAGGATACCTTTCTATAAAAGAATATGGTAATTAAAATAGCTAGAAATGCTGCAAAAACAATCAAAGAAGGGGTATAAGCGGCCAGCTTGTTCATCGTTGCAGTACGTGTCTCCAATAGCCTGGCCTCCTCAGTCTCCATTATTTTTATCAGATCTCTGGTAGCGTCCATATAGACTTTCCCATTGATCAATTCGTTAACACCTACAGTACCTCCACGTCTCTTTATATCGACTGTGTTTTTTAAAATATCAAGTCTGCCATTGATGACCCCTCTCAACTTCCTAACGTTTCTTTGCTGAAAGTCATACCCCCTTGTCTCAGCATTTACATCTTCTAATAAATCCAATGCCCGCTGCCGGGCTCCGGTATATGGCTCCAGAAAGTCACTTTCACCTGTTAAAAGATACCCTCGTTGTCCCGTCTCAGCGTCTTTCAAAGCAGACATAACTCCCTGCAATTTGCTGATTACCTCATTACTGTGAGCAACCATTTCACCATTTTTAATCAAATTTTTAATACTCAGGTAAGAGGCCAGAGATGTTATAAAAAGAATTAATAATGATAGACCTAAACCAATTCGCAGGTTATTTTTTATGTGTTTATTACTCATAAGATTTCTTACTTTTTTAATCCACTTCAGCCGCAGTAATTATAGGCAGCGTAAAGTAAAACTCAGAACCTTCCCCTAATTTGCTTTTCACGCCCACTTCTCCCCCATGCCGGTTAATAATTTCGGCAGATATGTATAGTCCGATTCCCAATCCCTGAAAATGGATCGACGTTTCCTCCACCCGGTAGAACTTTTCAAATACGTTTTTCTGTAATTCCGGGGCAATTCCAATACCGAAATCGCGAACTCCCAAATATAATTTATGCCCTTCAGTTTTTATATTTACCACTATTTCGTTTGTCCCCGGCGAATATTTAATAGCATTGGTTAAAAAATTAACAACCACCTGCTCAATACGCATCTCATCAGCATAAATTTCTGGTGGTGCAGCGCCCACCCTGGTAATCTTAAACTCAGGATTAGCCTGATGAATAACCTCCAGCACACTATCTAATAAATGATCTAACGAAAAATACTTTTTATTAAACTTTAGCTTCCCGCTTTCGATTTTAGAGATATCCAGAAGATCCGCAATAAGATCATTTAATTTCTCTAATTGAACCTGTGCTTTCGCAAGGTGTTTCTTTACCGTAGGTATATCGCCCTTATCTACGCTTCGGCCAAGCAATTGAACGTAGCCCTTTACACTTGTTAGTGGTGTTTTTAATTCATGACTTGCAATACTAATGAACTCATCCTTCTTACGTTCGGCCTTCTTTCTAAATTCTATTTCATCCAGCAAAGCCTTTTGTATTTCGATAAGCTTCCTGCTTTGTTCATAGATGCGATAAAAGGTTTTGACTTTTAAGAGCAGGATATCCATATCTACCGGCTTGGTAATATAGTCCAGTCCTCCCGAAGAATACCCCTTTGTAATAAACTTAAGTTCAGTATTTGCCGCAGATAAAAAGATAATTGCAGTTTCTTTAGCTTTGCTGTAGCCTGAAATAGCCTCTGCAACCTCAAACCCATCCATACCGGGCATCTGTACATCAAGGATGATTAAAACGTATTCATTTTTAAGTACTTTTTTTAGCGCTTCCTCTCCCGAGGATGCAGTATCAACTTCAAAATTATGTTTCTCCAGAACCTTTTTTAATGAGATCAGGTTCTCAGGGGTATCATCTACAATTAATATCATTATTAAAAATAAAAGGGCTTTAAAGTTTCAGGAGCGTAATCTAGTTTATTTTTTTTAAGTTAAAGTTATACAAGTTTATAAGTTTAAACTTACAAATAACCATTTTTGTCATAAAAAATAAATTAAAGTCTACCCGAACTAAAAGTATCCCCTTGTCGGAAATCACCCGTGTCGAATCCTTTTTTGAACCAGTACATTCTTTGAGCAGAAGTGCCATGAGTGAAAGCATCAGGGACAATTTCTCCCTGTGACTGCTGCTGAAGTTTATCATCTCCAATTGCATTTGCAGCCGTTAAAGCTTCTTCAATATCTCCTTCCTCGAGTCTAAAATTCTCCAGATTTTGAGCATGGTGCGCCCAAAGTCCTGCGAAGAAATCAGCTTGAAGTTCTAATTTAACTGATAGTTTATTATACTCCGTTTCACTCAACTGAGCTCTGGCACGTTGGACCTTCTCAGAAATACCTAATAAGTTCTGAACATGATGTCCTACTTCATGCGCGATAACGTAGGCCTGTGCAAAATCACCGGCCGCACCAAACCGATCTTTTAAATCTTTATAAAAAGTCAAATCAATATACACCCTATGATCGGCAGGACAATAAAATGGTCCGACAGCCGAGCTTGCATTTCCACAGGCCGATTGAACACTGTTATCAAACAAAGTGAGCACAGGTTGCTCATATTCCCGTCCCATTGCTCTGAATTGATCAGACCAGACCGATTCTGTAGACTCAAGGACTCCCGAAACAAATTTACCTTCGGCGTCCTGGGGCACTCCTTGCTTACCTTCAACGCCAGCAGTCTCCCCGATAGGCAACTGACTAACTAAACCTGTGAAATCCTGTCCGAAGATGAGTCCCAGGACAACAACAACAATCGCTGCGCCGCCACCAAGGACTTTTCCACCGCTCATCCCCCTTCTATCATCTACATTGCTACTACCTTTACCGAACCATTGCATATAAATTCCTTTTATTTTGGTTAATCAATTTTTGTGACAATTGTTATACCAAAACCAGGAAAAGTAGCCGGCTTAATTAAAAGCAGCTATAGCGTTGTGAATTCTTTTCACCGTTTCATCCGCTCCAAGCGCGACCGCAATATCGAAAACTCCAGGGCCAAACTTACCTCCAACTAGCATAATCCTAAAAGGGAGCATTAATTCGCCTGGCTTAAAATTATGCGCTGCAGCTAGCAATTTGAACTTTTCCTCAAGCTCAGCTCCCGTTGCTTCGTCTACTACCTCTAAAGCATAGGCTTCAAAAAATGTAGCTTTTTCCTTTGTCCATTTTGGTTTCACAGCATCCAGATCGTATTCTCCGGGAGCGAGAAAAAAGTATTGGCTTTGCGGGACGAAATCACTCAACAGATTACAACGGTCTTTAATTAGGTCAATTACTTTTTCCAGGTATACATCGTCATTTAATGTAATACCCTGCTCAACAAAAGCCTGTTTAACAAAGTCAAGCAATTCTCTCGCATTTGAATGCTTAATCCATTCATGATTATACCATTTCGCTTTTTCAAAATCAAACTTCGCTCCCGCTTTACTAATTCTTTCTATCGAGAATTTCTCTATGAGTTCAGTCATGGAGAAAATTTCCTGATCTGTACCATCATTCCAGCCAAGCATCGCCAGCAAGTTCACAAAAGCCTCAGGCATAAAGCCTAACTCTCTAAATCCTTTTGTAAGGTCACCGGTTTTAGGGTCTACCCAATTTTGGGCATACACAGGAAAACCAAGTCTATCCCCATCTCGCTTGCTGAGTTTACCATTTCCATCTGGCTTCAAAATCAAAGGTAAATGTACCCACTGTGGCATTTCATCCCCCCAGCCCAAATACCTCCATAAAAGGATATGAATAGGCGCAGACGGGAGCCATTCTTCACCTCTAAAAACATGACTGATTTCCATTGCCCGATCATCAGCAACTACCGCCAAATGATATGTTGGCATTCCGTCGGCTTTTAACAAGACTTTATCATCAACTAAATTTGTATCAAAACTAACATGCCCTCTAATCAGGTCAGTAAAAGAAACAGTTTCATTTTCAGGCATTTTTATACGTACTACATGAGGAGTATTACCAGCCAGTAATGCATTAACTTCATCTTCAGGCAAAGTAAGCGAGTTCCGCATTCCGTCTCTCGTAAGCAGCCCGTAAGTAAAATTCGGAATTTCTTTTCTTTTGGCATCCAGTTCCTCTGGAGTATCGAAAGCACAATAAGCATACCCATCAGCAATTAACTGATCGGCATATTGTTTATAAGAAGCCTTACGTTCACTTTGACGATAAGGTCCAAAATCCCCCTCATGTACCGGGCTTTCATCCGCAATAATCCCACACCAATCTAAACAAGAAGCAATATATTCTTCAGCGCCTTCTACAAAACGTGTTTGATCGGTATCTTCAATACGCAAAATAAATGTTCCGTTATGCTTTTTTGCAAACAGATAATTGAACAGTGCGGTGCGTACACCACCTAAATGTAGTCCCCCAGTTGGGCTTGGAGCGAATCTTACTCTTACTTTCTTTTCCATATTACGAATTACAAAGATATATTTTTTACTGCGTTACCGTTCTATTGATACATTTTTGAATGCTATTTTGTATTTTGCCTTCATATTCTATGAACCCATACGAGAAAAAACGCCGCTGGAAATTCTTTTTGCTTGTCTTTGCCATTATTATCGGCACTGCATCTGTTTTTTACAGCGATTTCTTTGTAAAGAAAATGGAACGCGAAGAACAACTTCAATTTCAATTGTATGTCAATGTAACCGAACAGTCGTTGGCAATGTATGATGACGATCGGTACACAAGCTTAATAGACCTGATCCGGACTAATACAAAGTTACCTGTTATAATGATAGATTCGGAAGGTTCAATTATAGCCTACCAGGGCCTTGACTCCACAAAAACCAATTACGAAGTAGAGAAACAACCCAACAAGACCTATGACCCCGCTTATTTTTCAAGGGAGCTAAGAAAAATGAAAGAACAGCATCCGCCAACTCCAATTATTGGTTTAGACGGGACTCGCTGGTACATTTACTATAAAGATTCCGCCACTTTAACACAACTCCGGTATTTCCCTTACATACAGCTTGCCGTAATCGGGCTATTTTTACTGACGGCTTATGTAGCGTTCAGCTCAGCAAGAAAAGCAGAACAAGACCAGGTATGGGTGGGTATGGCTAAAGAAACTGCACATCAGTTAGGCACACCGATATCATCGCTAATGGCCTGGGTAGAACTCATCAAATCCAGGTTTGATGCAGAAGACGACCCCTTAATTGCTGAGATGGAGAACGACATAAAGCGATTGGAAGTTATTACTGACCGTTTTTCAAAGATTGGATCTAAACCAATTGTGGAAGACCATGTTGTTTATACGGTAATCTACAACTTCGTTGAATACTTCAAGCTACGAACTTCAGACAAGATTATCTTCAAGATTATAGGAGACGAACAGGTCCGTGCTTTATTAAATGTTCCCCTTTTTGATTGGGTAATTGAAAATCTGTTAAAAAATGCAGCCAATGCGATCGAAAATGAAGGAAACATTACTATAAACATTATTGAGAACTTAACGAAAGAAGAAGTTTTTATAGATGTGACGGATACAGGAAAAGGTATTGCCAGGTCTAAATTTGATGCCGTTTTCCAACCCGGATACACCACCCGCAAACGCGGATGGGGACTAGGGCTCTCGCTCACCAAAAGAATCATTGAAAACTACCATAACGGGCAGATCTTTGTAAAGGATTCAGAACTTGGCAAGGGGACAACCTTTCGTATCATTCTAAAAAGTAGTATTACTTATGAACCGACCTCAAACACATGAGTATCCAGTATGGGCTGAACAATACATCAGCCTTGTTGAAGGAGATGTAATGGACTTGCTAAAAAGGCAAGCATCTGAATTCTCAGATTTTACAACCAGTCTGATTGAAAAAGCGGACTATGCTTACGCTCCGGGGAAATGGACAATTAAACAACTTATTGGGCACATTATAGATACCGAACGAATTCTCGTTTATCGTCTCACCTGCTTTGCAAGAGGAGAAAACCATGCGCTACCAGGCTTCGAAGAAGACGAATATGTAGCAAATGCTCATTTTGAGGATAGAAGCCTCCTCAGTTTGTCAGAGGAATTTTCCCAGCTGAGAAAAGCAAATATGTTTCTTTTCAACTCGCTAAATGAAAAGGAATTAAACAGAAGTGGAACCGCATCCGAAAGACAAATCACAGTGAGAGCTTTATTATTTGTAATTGCTGGTCACATTATCCATCATACACAAATCATTAAAAGCCGATATCTATGATCTGGTTTACCAACTTCAGTCCAAAACAACTGAATGACCGTCCTAAAAATCATATGGGAGCATTCCTAGACATCCAGTTTACTCAGGTAGATGACGATGCCCTTACTGCAACAATGCCCGTGGATGAGCGCACACATCAGCCTGCGGGAATTTTACATGGAGGAGCCTCTGTCGTACTCGCAGAAACACTGGGAAGTGTTGCTTCTTATATGTGTATAGATCCTGAGAAATATCAGGCTGTAGGTCTTGAAATCAACGCAAACCACCTCAGGCCAGTCAAATCCGGCCTTGTTACAGGTGTTTGCAAACCATTACACATTGGCGCGAAGACCCATGTATGGGAAATCAAGATTTATAATGACAAAGGTAAGATGAATTGCATTAGCAGGCTAACCGTGGCAATTATCAATAAAGCCTAATTATTTAATTATAATTGGCAACTCAATCATCGTTTTGTCCCAGCCTAAAACCATATTAGTTCCCTCTAGCAACGATGTGAAAGTTATAGAAAAACTGTCGATTGGCTTATCCAGCGTTTTAACAGGAACATCCGTTCTTAGAACGTCCTTCGTTTCATCATAAGTAAAAGCACCCCAGCGGTCTGTCTGCCTGTTAAGAATAATAGTCCATTTGTCCTTGTTAGGGATAGCAAACAAACTATAAATACCTGCTTTTACCGATTTTCCTCCTATATTAACTTTTTTATAGAACCTGATCTCAGTACTCTCATTAGCCCCTAAACGCCAGACTTTACCAAATTGCTCAAGCACGCCGAAAATATCTCGCCCTTTTCTAGTAGGCCGTGAATAAACCACCTTAACCAAAGGAGATGAACCATCTTTTGCTTTTGCTGCATTTAAAGGAAAATATACAATATCCGCTGCGCTGGCATCCACAGGAGCAAACTTTACCTCCTGGGCTTCAGCCATAAAAGCAAACAATATAAAAACCCCGATAAAACTTATTCTTTTCATTAGAGGTCGGCTAAATGATTGAGATTAATACTGACGTCCTTTAACGATTCCGTTTAAGAAAATAGCACCAAATATGAACCCTATAATTCCACCTAGTATAGACCAGCCAAAGCTACCAGTTATAATTGCTGCAGTTAAAATTCCAAAAAACAGGCCTAAAATGTAGTAAACCCAATCCAAACTGTTGTTATCTTCTTTAATCATCATATTAATTCTTAGGCTCCAAAGATATTGATTTATTTTATCTGTATCCAAATATTAAACCTTATTTACCCAAGCGCCCCATTTAATCTTCATACACATCGGGACCGCTACCTCTTTAATAAGAATAAAATGCTATGCTACAACATACCTGTTTCATCCTGATTTAGATTCCCTGGTATTGAAATCTTGTCTGCAAGACGAAAAAATAACCATTAAAAATCGTGTCTGCTTGTCAGCATATCGTAAATTATTTTAAGCGCTGACACTTTTACTGTCGTCTGTTCAATCGATTGATTAATTTTGTGCCTTAGGAATTATCAAATGGAAAAAGCAGATAAGAAATCAAGCATTCTTGAAGCCGCAGAGAAGCTATTTTGCGAACGAGGCTATGAAGCTACCTCAACCCGGCACATCGCGAAAGAAGCCGGAGCAAATATGGCAATGATCAATTACTACTTCGGGTCTAAAGAAGGTGTATTTATGGAAATAATAAGCAAAAGAATTGCGGATTTCAGACTACAGCTTACAATCATAAACCAGGATAACTTATCCGGAATGGAAAAACTTTTGAAAGTAATTGAAGGTTACGCGACCAGAATTCTTTCTAATCATGGTTTTCATAAAATGATGCACCGTGAGTTGTCCCTACCCCACCGTCCGGAAATGTTTTTTAAGATAAAGAATTCAATGGCCGAAAACCTAAAGGTAATTGAAGAAATAGCCAATAATGGAATTGCTGATGGAAGTTTCAGGGATGTAGACGTAAGAATGCTTATCGCAACAATAATGGGCACGATCAGCAATGTAGCCATCTCCCCATCTAAAATTACTTACGGTACTACACTTGATATTAATAATACAGCAGACAGGGCGCTTATCACAGAACGATTAATTGCTCACTTAAAAGACCTTATCATCGTCTATTTAACACCAATTCAAGAATCTAAAACAAAAAAATGATAAATCAATCAATCAAGTTAAGCTTGTTAACTTTTCTTGTACCTGGAATTCTTTATGCCCAGGACCATAAAAAACTAAGCCTGCAGGAAGCTATAGCGCTTGGCGTAGAAAACAGCAAAAATTTAAAGCTGTCAAAAAACAAAGTAGATGAAGCGATTGCGAAACTTAATATAGTAAAAGACAATGTATTGCCCACCGCAAAAGTATCTTTTTTGTACAATCATGCGGAAATTCCAACCAACAGCCTCTCAATCGGAGGAGGAGATCCCATCCACTTACCTAAACGTGCAGACGCCTTTGTAGGTACAGCATCTGTAGAGGAACTCATCTACGGGGGCGGTAAACTAAAATATGCTGAAGAATCGACCCGACTGCTAACTGAGGTTGCACGTCTGGATGCAGATAAAGACAAAGAAGAAATCAGCTACGCAATAATCAATACTTATTACTCCCTGTTCAAAGTGATTCAGAGTAAAAAAGTAATTGCTCAAAACCTTGAGTCTATAGACAGCCAGTTAAAGCAATCCAAACGCTTTTTCGAGCAAGGAATCGTTACCAAAAATGATGTGTTGAGATTTCAGCTTCAGCAGGCTAATGTATTACTTACCGACATGGAAGCGGAGAACAACCGTAAAATCATCAATTATAACCTCGATATTTTACTTGGCTTAAACGAAAATACGGAAATCGAAATTACAGAACCTGATGTAGCTTTGAAAGCGACAACCCCATTAAGTAATTATCTTGATATGGGGTTCAATGGTCGCCAGGAACTAAAGCAACTTGACCTTCAAAATAAGGTGGCAGACGTTAATATAAAATCTGTCAAAGCCAACACCTTACCTACTGTTGGCGTAGGCGCAAATCTGTACTACATCAATCCAAGCGGCAAATTTATACCCTCTACAGATCAGTATATTATGCCTATGACCTTGGGAGCAAATGTTTCCTGGAATATTGGGAACTTATGGACAAACAAACACAAGGTTACCGACGCGAGAATTCAGCAAAAAGAAATAGGATTACAGAAAGAGATCTTTTCTGATCAGGTAAAAACGGAAATCAACAGAAATTACCAGAATTACCAGTTATCGCTAAACAAAATAAAAGTGCTGGAAACATCCATTACACAGGCTACGGAAAACGATAAATTATTAGCGTCCAAATACAAGAACAACGTTGCGTCAGCAATAGATAGAATTGATGCGGAAACCTTGCTGTATCAAGCTAAAATCAACTTAGAACTAGCTAAAGCTGATGCTGGACTGGCCTATTATACCCTATTAAAATCTACCGGAAAAATTTCTCAATAAAATACTATAACAAATTAGGCAATGACAACTGAAAAGAAAAAAAAGAATAAAGTAATCCCAATCATATTAGGCGTGCTCATCATACTGGGAGGTATATTTGGTATTAAAGAGTACATTTACTACAGTAAACATGTCGACACCGATGATGCACAAATTGATGGGGACATCAGCCCGGTAGTAGCCCGTGTCGGTGGATATGTACAAGATATCAAATTTGAAGAAAACACAAAAGTCAGAGAAGGTGATATCCTTGTTAAACTAGACGATAGCGATTACAAGATAAAATTAGAGCAGGCAATGGCCGGCCAAAAAGGGGCTAGTGCAGGGGTTGGTGTTTCAGAATCTCAGATTGCAGCCACCGCAGCTAATACCAGCACTGCAAAGGCAAACATAGATGCTTCTAAGGTAAAACTGAATCTTGCGCAAAAAGATTACGACAGATATCTAAACCTTGTAAAAGACGGCTCAATTACACAGCAACAATTTGATCAGGCTAAAGCACAAAAAGAATCCGCTCAAGCCGCGTTTACTGCTGCAAATGACCAATACAATGCCGCTGTAAAACAAGTCGGCACCACACAATCACAACTTGCGGTAAGCCACACTGGAGTAACACAACGTCAGGCCGATGTAGATTTTGCTAAACTTCAGCTATCTTATACAGAAATTAAAGCCCCTACTTCGGGTATCATCTCTAAAAAGAACATCCAGAAAGGTCAGTTGATACAGGCAGGACAATCACTGTTTTCAATTGTAAACGACAATAGTATCTATGTTACTGCAAACTTTAAAGAAACGCAACTGGAAGACATAAAAGCTGGATCAAAGGTTAAAATAGAGGTGGATGCTTACCCAGATCAGGATGTAGAAGGAGAAGTTTACAACTTCGCTCCTATTACTGGTGCAAAAGGCTCACTACTTCCTCCCGATAATGCAACCGGAAATTTTGTTAAAGTAGTACAGCGGATCCCTGTAAAAATAAAAATAACCAAAGCCCAGAAAGAAATCCTTGAAAAGCTACGTCCTGGAATGAGCGTTAAGGTTTCTGTTTCAATAAAAGACTAAAAAATGGCCGAGAAAGGTTTAAAAAAGTGGATTATCACTTTTACCGTGATCACAGCATCCTTATTGGAACTGATTGACACCACCATCGTAAACGTCGCAATCCCTCAAATACAAGGTAATCTGGGGGCAACGCTCGAAGACGTAGCCTGGCTATCTACCGGGTATGCTGTCGCAAACGTAATTGTATTACCCATGTCAGGATGGCTAGGCAGTCGCTTCGGTCGCAAAAATTATTTCTTATTTTCTATTGTCCTCTTTACTATTGCATCTTTCCTTTGCGGAAATGCAACGAATCTTGAAGAGCTCATTGCATTTCGTATTTTACAAGGATTGGCAGGAGGAGGCTTAATCTCTACGGCACAGGCTATATTGATTGAAACATGGCCCCGGGAAGACGTGGGCATTGCCACAGCCCTATTTGGGCTTGGCGCTGTTGTGGGGCCAACTGTTGGTCCTACAATAGGCGGATATTTACTCGAAATCAGCAGCTGGCCATTAATATTCTTTGTAAACATTCCTGTCGGAATTCTAGCCGCATATTGTACCTACACCTTTGTCAGGGAAACACCAAAGGATGGAAAGGGAATGCCAGTAGACTGGTGGGGAATCGTTTTACTTGCTGTAGCAGTGGGAAGTTTACAAACAGTATTGGAAAAAGGCGAAAGTGAGGATTGGTTTGCCACTCCATATATAACAGCGCTGGCCGTAACGTCAGTACTTGGCCTACTCTTGTTTATCTGGAGAGAATTAAGTACAGACCATCCCATTGTTAACTTTAAAATTATGCGTCACCGCAGCTTTTCCGTAGGAATGTTCACCTCATTTATCTTAGGATTTGGACTATATGGATCTGTATTCGTATTCCCTGTCTTCTGTCAGAATTTACTTGGATTCTCTGCACTTCAAACTGGCGAACTTCTATTTCCGGGTGGACTATGCACTATTGTTATGATGCCTTTTATTGGCATCATGCTAAAGAAGAACATTCCTGCTCAGTTTATGGCAACAATAGGTATGTTTCTCTTCTTTGTTTTCTGTTCAATGCTGAGCAAATCAACCCTACAGTCCGGAACAGGAGATTTCTTTCTCCCTCTAATGATTAGAGGCGTAGGCATGGCGTTACTTTTCGTTCCGTTAACCACACTGGCTATACAGGATCTAAAAGGAGCCGAAATCGGACAAGGTTCAGGCCTAAACAACATGATGAGACAATTAGGTGGCTCCTTCGGTATCGCGGCGTTAACAACACTCATACATGTACGCCAGGGTTTCCACCGCAGCAACCTATTGGTCAATGTAAACGAATACAATCCCGCCTTCACAGAACGATTCAATGGCTTTGTAAATAGCTTTATGGCAAAGGGTTATACTTATCTGGATGCTAAAACACTGGCAGCGAAAGCAATTGATGGTGCTGTCACCAAACAATCCCTGTTGTTAACCTATAGTGATGCCTATTGGGTTGCCGGACTCGTACTACTCTGCTCAATCCCATTGTTATATCTTCAGAAATTCAAAAAGAACGTTGTTGTTCCTGCAGATCTCCATTAATAAAATCGGCCGTTAGTTTCTCTAACGGCCGATTTACCCCAAAAAAATAACAATTAAACTGCATATCATCACTTCTCAGCTTCAATATGCACATTCCTTTTAAAGACTTTTATGAATCTCTATACCCCTAAGTTAATCGTTTTCGTAAATAAATCAAAATAATTTACCCCTCTATTAGACTCTTTCTGAATCATTTTTGGTATTTTAAGCGCGAAAATATTTCGCCTAAATTATGATGCAGAAACAACGAGCAAAAGGTCAGAGAGAGTCTATATTTAATAATGAAGTTGTATCCCGGTTCGAACTTTATAATAGCCTTTTCCTAACCCTTCCGTTTTACAAGATTAAAGACACCGGTACTTTATTACCACTTTTTATTAAGTACTGTGAAGATGGGGTTAATAACCACGACACCCCAGCAGAAATTATTAATGTGTTTTTCAAGAAGTACACGCAGAACCACTCAAACAAAGACATTATTGATCTTCTTTTTCGTTTTATACAATATATAGAGCGTCAGGTTGTATTGTTTGATGCCGTGGAAGATGCTTCATTTAACAAACTAAATGCAGCCGACGAACACAATGCACTGTTATCTTACCTCAAAAAGGGAATAGATAATAAAGCACTGAATGATAAGATTGAAAAGCTGATCGACGAGTTTTCACTTCGTCTTGTATTAACAGCACACCCTACCCAGTTCTATCCTGGCAGCGTACTTTCTATCATAACCGACCTTACTACCGCCATTAAGACCAATGACATCACAACGATCAACCTCTTACTGCAACAGTTAGGAAAAACACCTTTCTTTAACAAAAAATCACCAACACCTGTTGATGAAGCGTTAAGCCTGGCCTGGTATCTTGAAAATGTATTTTACTTTGCAGCAGCAAATATTCAGTCAGAAGTAGATAAAAGTCTGAATGACTATAATCTGCAATCGAAAAAGATCATAGAATTAGGCTTTTGGCCTGGTGGCGACCGTGACGGCAACCCAAATGTACATACCGATTCTACGATACAGGTTTCTAAAATGCTCCGCCAGATCCTATTCCGTTGTTACTACCGCGACTTTAGAAACCTTAAGCGCCGTATTACCTTCAGAGGAGTTGAAGATCCTATTGCAACGGTACAAGATGTGCTCTATAAAAATGCCTTCGATCCAAACATCGCAATGGAGAACATCTCAGACTTTTTAATTGAAAATCTTAATAAGATCCTGACGACATTAAACGAAGACCATGATGGATTATTTGCCGATCTGGCCTCAGACCTGATCCGTAAAGTAGAACTTTACGGCAGTCATTTTGCATCTCTAGACATCAGACAAGACAGTCGTGTGTTAAGAGATGTACACGCTTTCTGCCGTCAAAGTAAACCTATCGTTTCCCTATTCCCCGAAGATTACGACAGCCTTTCCGAAGCAGATAAGATCAAAAACTTATCCTTTAAAAGCGCCAAATTAAACTATACTGAAACTAGTAATCCGCTTGTAGATGATACACTACAAACTATCGCTGAAATCAAACAGATCCAGGAAAGTAGCGGAGAACTGGCTTGTCACCGTTTCATCATTAGCAATTGTCAGCAGGCAAGTGATATTCTTCAGCTTATAGAGCTGTTCCTTTGGAACGGATGGGATGAAAACGATCTGTCAATGGACTTTGTACCACTATTTGAGACAGTACATGACCTTGCTGATGCAGCGGAAATCATGAATACACTATATTCACACCCTTTCTACAAAAAACACCTGAAAAGAAGAGGAAATAAACAGCATATCATGCTAGGTTTCTCTGACAGCACCAAAGATGGCGGCTATTTAATGGCAAACTGGTCGATCTTTAACGCCAAGGTAGCCTTAACAGAAACGGCTAATCAGCATAATATACAACTTGCATTTTTTGATGGCCGTGGTGGCCCACCTTCGCGCGGAGGAGGTAAAACACACAGGTTCTATGCTTCCATGGGTAAGGAAATTGCCAATAAAAACATACAGCTGACCGTGCAGGGACAAACCATAAGTTCACAATATGGTTCAATCGACAGTGCTGAATTCAACATTGAACAACTGATCAATGCAGGGATATCAGCGGGGATCAAAGAAACACACAATATTCTACTCGACCCACTACACAAAAACCTGCTTGATGTAATGGCAAAAGAAAGTTATGAGTCTTTTGTATCCTTGCGTCAGCACCCATTGTTTTTAAGTTATCTGGAGAAATTCTCTCCCCTAACTTTATTGTCGAAGATCACCATCAGCAGCAGACCAGTGAAACGCAATTCCGGCGGAGCATTAAAACTGGAAGACCTCAGGGCAATTAGTTTTGTAACCGCATGGAGTCAGTTGAAACAAAATATTCCCGGCTTTTACGGAATGGGAACTGCCTTAAAAAATCAGGCAGACCAGGGGAACTGGGATAAAGTGGTTAAAACTTATCAGGAATCAGGCTATTTCAAGACAATCATCGACAACTGTATGATGTCTATGAGCAAATCCGATTTTTCTATCACTGCTCATTTCGCAAATGACAAAGAATATGGAGCATTCTGGAAAATGCTGTACGACGAATTTAAGCTCTCTAAGGAGATGTTATTGAAGTTGTCGGGCCACAAGGCCTTAATGGAGAATTACCCTGTCGAGAAGACCTCTATTGCCGTGAGAGAGAAAATTGTTCTCCCTCTTGTACTCATTCAACACTATGCTCTTGAGCAATTGCAAACGGAAATAACCGATGAAGAGCAACAGTCTTATGAAAAACTAGCCATAAGAACGGTGTATGGCATCGTAAATGCAGGCCGAAACCTGGCATAATGAGAACCCGGTGTATATCGGAAATCTCAGTAATAAAAAAGGCGACCCAATTGAGTCGCCTTTTTCATGTAATAACTAAATTAATGTTTATCAATTGAGCCCATTACCTTTTGTCCAAAAGCATTCAATGCATCCTTTTCGAGTGCACCTGCCTTAACACTTTCATGCACTTCAAGTGCACCGCAGATATTGGTAATTAATTCGCCCGCCACATCAATTTCTTCCTCACTTACGCCTCTGAATTCACAAAAAGCTTCTAACACAGTTAAAGTTGCTTCAAGATTTTCAGGCGTATTATTTTGGAATAGCTGTCTTATAACCGGAATCTTCATTATTTTATTTTATTAAATAATTCGCTTAATACTTCTGCTTTGTTCGTTTGAACCTGATCAACCAAGGCTCCACCTTCAAAAGCAGCAAAAGTTGGTAAATTATCAACGTTTGCAAGCTTTCTGGATCCAGGAAGTTTTTCAGCATCCACAATTAAAAAAGCAACATCTTCGTTTTCAGCCGCCAGTTTCTTGAACTTTGGTTTCATGATCCTGCAGTTTCCACACCATGATGCGGCATACTGAACCATCACCTTGTTGTTATCCGCAACATACTGCTGAAGGTTATCTTCTGTTAATTCTAAAAACATATTTTTTTGATTAGTTAGCGCTCAGGTATTCTGCAACGCCAGTTCTGTTAGCACTCATTGCTTCTTTACCTTCTTCCCAGTTAGCAGGGCAAACTTCGCCATGTTTCTGAACGTGAGCATAAGCATCAATTAAGCGCAAATATTCTTTTACATTTCTACCTACTGGCATATCGTTAACGCTCTCATGGAAAACTTTACCAGTTTCATCAATTAAGTAAGTAGCTCTGTAAGTTACATTTGAACCAGTGAATGATTCATTTCCTTCCTCATCATATTCAACATCTTGTTCAACAATACCTAAGATATTAGCTAAATGTCTGTGTGTATCTGCTAAAATAGGATAAGTTACCCCTTCAATACCACCATTATCTTTTGCTGTATTCAACCACGCGAAATGAACTTCGTTGGTATCGCATGAAGCACCAATTACTATTGTATTTCTTTTTTCGAAATCAGGCAATGCAGCCTGAAAAGCGTGTAGTTCAGTTGGGCAAACAAAAGTAAAATCTTTTGGATACCAGAATAATAAAACTTTTTTCTCTTTGCTTACAGCCTCTTCAAATACGTTGATCTTTAAATCGTCGCCCATTTCGGACATTGCATCAATACTAACACTCGGGAATTTTTTACCTACTATTGCCATAATTATTTTTTGTATTTATTGTTCTTTTTTTGACAGTGCAAAGGTAAGGCTATCCCCTTTCAAAAGCAACCAAATTCAAGATATAACACATACTTAATCTTGATACGCATATAGAGCGTATCTATAACAACAAAACAAGAATTAGTTTCCGTCTATGGATTTTTTAACGTTTCTTCAAATAGTTTGTATACCCGCTTGTACTCATCTGTCCAGCTGCTCGGCACGATAAAACCATGATCCTCTACAGGATAAACAGCCAATTCCCAATTATCCTTTCCCAGCTCAATCAGGCGCTGTGACAAGCGGACCACATCCTGAAAGTGAACATTTACATCAACCATACCGTGACACATCAGCAAACTTCCTTTAAATCCTTCAGCAAAATAGATTGGAGAACTTTGTTTATAGGCCTTTTCATCATTAAAAGGCTCATTCAAAATATTTGAAGTGTAACCTTGATTATAATGCGCCCAATCCGTTACCGACCGCAAGGCCGCTCCACTTTTAAAAACATCCCCCTCCTTAAACAGAGCCATCAAAGTAATAAAACCACCGTAAGAACCACCATACAGGCCTACATACTTAGGATTCACACCATATTTATCAACCAGCATCTTCACGCCGTCCACCTGATCTGTCAAGTCCTTTCCTCCCATATGACGATAAATTCCCGTCCTATGGTTTCTTCCATATCCAGAACTAGCGGTATAATCGATATCTATTACCGTATACCCGTTATCAGCCAACAAGTTATTAAACATGTACTCCCGGGAATACTGACTCCACCAATAATGTACATTCTGCAAATATCCCGCACCATGTACAAAAACAACTGCCGGACGATTTGGATGAGGGGTACTCGCCGGATATACCCTCGCATAAACATCATCACCATACCTGTTTTTAAAAACAACCATATCCGGCTCCCGCCAGGGGTACGAATTAAATTCTTTTGATGTAGAACTGGTGATTTTTAGCGCTTTAGCACCGGGCTTATTCGCTTGCAAGTAAAGTTCCCAGGGTTTGTTCATATAGGAGTAATTAAGGGCAAGCCACTTTTCATCCGGCGAAAGCAAAACATCATTTCCGCCTTTCATCGTAGTAAGCTGCTCCAGACCTCCTCCATTAACACCAAGTTTATAAAAATGAGTGACCCCCGGATGCACCTTGTTGGCCTTAAAGTAAAACCATTTCTTATCCTTAGAAAGTTGCAGCTCCTGCACCTCCCAATTACCAGAGGTCAGCTGCTTTTTTTCACCAGTACTTACATTGACAGAATAAATATGAGCATAACCACTTGCCTCACTCCTATAATAAACCCTATCTGCATCCAACCAGCCCAGCTCACCTACTCCCGGTCCACCAATCCAGGCCTCATCCCGCTGCCGATCAATACACACCATTTTTCCCGTTGCAGCATCCAGTTTTAACAACCACAAGTCTTTATTATCCTGTGCCAATGCTATCATTACCGCAGCAGTCCCTTTCTCATTCCAATACGGCCCTGCCAAATCAATACCCCTGTCCGCATTTTTTTGCTTTCGCAAGTCCAGCTCAGCAGGATAATCCTTTACATAATCAGGGAGATCCTTAACACCCGGAATTCCATCAATGCGAACAACATAAACTGTATCTTTACGAACATCATAAACATGGTTCTCTGAAATAGCGAAAGAACTTCCGACTTTAGTCCTGGTAGCCAGATTTTTAGTGTAACCAGATGCAGTAACATAGTTTGGAACAATTGTATTTTTCTTGATTTCCGCCCCTGTACTAAGCTTATAAGAAATATACCCTCCGTCGGGACTAACCACCACATCTCCAAGCTCCTTATCTCCTATAAAAATCTCTTTAGCAATTTGAGTACTATCCCTCTTTCCTTCTTTTAATTTAAGCAAGTCCTGTTCTTTTTTCTGACCTCGGATGATGTCAAATAGCTCAGTTTGCTGTTTTTTTAACCAAGCACCTTGCGGATCAGAAAGGTCTTTGTCTGAAGCGGGCTTAACTCCACGGATAAAGTTCGTCAACTGCTTAAGTTCCGACGTCTTGAAATCAAGTTCAAATACGTTCTCTCCTCTCTGAAAAACCACACACCCGTTCCTTAAAAAGTACGGATTGCTTTCGTAATCAGATGTATTCGTAAGGCGTATATTTTTTTTGCTTTTTACATCATAAAAATAAAGATCTCCTTCTTTTTCGGCTACACCTAATGTCCGGTCTGCATTATATCTGTAAGCAAGACCTACAGCCTTATCTGCTAGCTTTCTGTCTTCCTTTTTTAATTTACCGGAATAAACATCCAATCCATAGAGCTCCGACTTCTCTTTACCTTCTTGATTCCAGTCAAAATAAACAGTTTTACTATCTGCCGCCCATCGATAGCCTGAAGGCGAAACACCAATCCACTTTTGATCACGCATAATTTTCTCAACAGTCAACGGAGCCAGCTGCTGTGCCTTTGCGGACGAGATCAGTAAGCAAGAAAATAAAAAAAATTGTCTCATTAGTATTTCAATTTACCTGATAACCCGACCATTTCTATCAACATTCACATTAAAGGGGCTCATATATTCGTCAACCAAAACCGCAAATTCCCGACGGGTTACCTCTCTATTCAAATCAAAATCCTTCTCAAAATGATACTGCGTTTTCCATTTCTTCTTAACCTCATTTGTTGTATTCTCCAGAGCCTTATTCCCAACCATACAGATCATATTCAAAACGGCACCTAAAGTCATTTTATCCTCTTTATAATCGTCAAACCATATCTGTGCCTTATAATAGAATTCCTTTATAGGTTCTTTTACTTCTGTTGTAGACACCGTCTGTTCGGGCATAAAATTCGCAGTCCCATTTACAAAAACAGCTTTCAAAAAACCTGTTAAGCCTACGTATTGAATCGGACTCCAGTTCTTGTCCCCATGATTTATATCAGCGAAAGGAATTACCGCCAACTTATAATTGATTAATTCCTTCTGAATAGGCTTTAAAACCGCCTGAGAAGTTTTTGTTCTAAAAAAAACAGCATATGCCGCCGTCGCCCCCCCAGCCTGACCTTCAGCCATACTTCCAAACCTTCTATCTAAAGCAATCAGGTTTTCCTGTTCCGGTATCAGAAAATTAAATAATGGGATAAAGTTTGCAGTCGTATTGTTCATCTCATAGCCTCCGCCCACACTCAGGCGATAAAGACTATTCTTGTAATTGAACGCCTGCCACAATTTTGTATCCCTCGAAGACAAGCCTAAAGCATCACTTACATTTCCGCTTGCATCAGCATCAACCATTACCTCTGCTTTAATTGTCCGTCCATCTTCCAATAATACATTCCAGTTATTCCCTGATCTTTTAATCCTTGACCATTTTACACTCCGTATCACAGTAAGATTTTTTACGCTATCTGTCCAGCTTTTAAGCACCGCATTTGCACTGGAACCATCCACGTAAACTTTGCTTGTACTATCCTTGAGCCCACTTGCCAAACGCATCCGCTGCAAAAAATCAGCCTCCAGTCCTGAATTGATATTTTTATCTGGCGGAGAAATAATAAACCCGGATTCCTGAATCAGCATGGTGGTTTTTACCCCCGATACCGCTGATTGAATCCCCGCACCTACTGCGTTACTTCCATTACCAATAACCAGCACACCTGTCTTAATCGTTTGCGCTTCAGCAATCTGTGTAAATACCGAAATAAAGAAAACAATAAATAATCCCTTTTTCATTTTGTATATTTAAATATTGGTCTGCAATATCGATTAAATGACTTTAGTTAATAGACAAATTGATAACAGATAAAATCATTTAACGTATTTTAACAAATTAATCCTGCTTAATACACCATCATGACGCAAACGATCAATTCAGTTTTTGAAGCCCAACAACAATATAAATATACGCTTAGAAACACTAATGCAGCACAAAGAATTAAGAAATTAAAAACTCTAAAAGCCTCAATAGAAAAAAATGAAAGCAGTATTTATAAAGCCTTACAAAATGATTTGCGAAAAAGCCACTTCGAAGCCGCTGTAACCGAAGTAATATTTATTTATGGAGAAATTGACTTTGCAATAAAAAACCTGGGCAAATGGATGAGACCTCGGCGGGTCGGTAAAAGCATGGTGAGCCTGATGGCAAAAAACAGAATCTACTACGAACCAAAAGGGTCCTGCCTTATCATTTCACCATGGAATTATCCTTTTCAGTTGATGATGAGCCCACTGCTATCTGCTATAGCTGCTGGCAACTGCGCTATATTAAAACCGTCCGAATTAAGCCCCTCAACAAGTCAAATAATTAGCAAAATTATAAAAGAATGCTTCGAAGAGCAGGAAATATGTTGTTTTGAAGGCGATGTAACAGTATCTACAACCTTACTGAATTTACCGTTCGACCATATTTTTTTTACCGGAAGCCCAGCTATTGGTAAAATAGTTATGGAAGCCGCAGCCAAACATTTAACATCAGTCACACTCGAACTTGGTGGTAAATCTCCAACCATAATAGACCAAAGTGCAAACATCAGTAACGCCGCTGAAAAAATTGCATGGGGGAAACTTGTCAATGCCGGGCAAACCTGTATCGCTCCTGATTATATTTTGGTCCCGGAACACAAAGAACAAGAATTTATAAAAGCTTACAGTGAAGCTACACAAAGACTATTTTTTAAAAACAACCAGCAAATTAATGAGGACGCTTACGCAAAAATCATCAATCCAAAACACTTTAAGAGAATTGTAGCATTAATTGAAGATGCAACCTCAAAAGGCGCGAAAATATCGTATGGAGGAGAAACACAGGAAGTATCTCAAACTATCAACCCTACACTCCTAACTCAATTGCCTTCAGCGGCAAACATTATGAATGAAGAGATATTTGGTCCGGTTTTACCAATCATCACCTATAAAACCGTCGACGATGCAATTGCGACAGTAAACAGTAAAAGCAAACCCCTGGCTTTATACATCTTTAGTGAAGACAGTAAAAATACACGTCACATCATTAACAATACCTCTGCCGGAGGCACCTGTGTAAATGATGTACTGATCCACATCTCTAATCCAAAACTGCCCTTCGGTGGGGTTAACAGCAGTGGAATGGGGAGTTGTCATGGCATTTTCGGATTCAAAACCTTCTCCCACGAAAGAGCTGTTGTTTTCCAGTCTGCAATGAACATGAGCAGCATGATTTATCCACCCTATGAAGGGAAATCATGGGTGTTAAAATTACTTAAAAAACTGATGTAGCCTAACCGATCCTTACAGAGGTCATTGTCAAAGAACCTCCAACGGCCTTATCATTAAACAAGGAAACACTTTCCCGCTCATTTTGCAGGCCAAGCGTATACATCAGGGGCAAATAGTGCTCCGGTGTAGGGATAGCCAACATAGCTGCGCTACCCAGATTCCGATAACCGGCCAATTGCTGGTGTTCATGATTCATGATCAGGTTCTTGAATTTATCATTCATTTCCAGCGCCCAGTCATACCCACCCCCATTAATCATCTCCCAACTCATCATTCTTAGATTATGAACCATATTGCCGCTTCCTAATATCAAAACGCCCTTTTTTCTCAACTCATAAAGTTCCTTAGCCAGGTTGTAGTGATAGGTCGCGTCTTTAGTATAATCAATACTTAACTGTAAAACAGGAATATTGGCATTTGGATACATATGCCTTACAACAGTCCAGGCGCCATGATCAAGTCCCCAGTCATGATCAAGTCCCACTTCCGCACTATGGATCAGCCCGGCAGTTTCCAAAGCCAGCTTAGGATCCCCCGGCGCAGGATATTGCACATCAAATAAAGCCTGCGGGAAGCCCCCAAAATCATGTATTGTTCTGGGAAAATCCATGGCTGTTACATGCGTCCCTTTAGTAAACCAATGAGCCGAAACAACAACAACGGCTTTAGGCTCTGGAATATCCTTCCCAAGACCAGCCCACGTAACACTGAACTCATTATCCTCGATTCCATTCATTGGTGAACCATGACCAATAAACAAAACCGGCATGAGTGTATCCTGATAGGATAAACCTCCTGTAAAATTGTTGAATTGAGATAAATTTGACATAATAGTAATGTTAACTGGGCCGACTGAAAACAGACAGCCCAGTTGGTCTAATTACTTCGCCTGAGTAAACTCCAGGTTTAAAGTAATTTTAATATCTTTTCCTACACCTGCTCCAGTCGGATCAAACTTAATGTTATAATCCAGACGGTTAACGCTTGTCGTAGCCGTAAAACCTGCCTTTGTATTCCCTTGTTGATCTTTAGCAGTCCCACCATAAGTTACCGCAAACACCACATTTTTAGTGACATCACGGATTGTCAGCTTTCCTGCTAAGGCATAAGTATTTCCTTTAAGCTTTTTGAAAGTTGCACTTTCAAAAGTCATTGCCGGATATTTTTCTGCATTAAAGAAATCATCTGTTTTAAGGTGATTATCTCTCATTTCTACGCCGGTATTAATGCTGTTTACATCTACTGTAAAATTAATTTTCGCATCCGTCAGATCTGCTTTTGAAGCGACAACCGAACCGTCGAATTTCCTAAATGAACCATCAACAAACGATATTCCCATATGTTTCACAGAAAAGTTCACAAATGAATGCATGGGATCTACTGTCCACTTTGTTTGTGCGAACGACGCAACACTGATTGATACCGCAACCAGGAATAAAAATACTTTTTTCATAATCTTTGACTTTATAAGTTACAAACTTATAACGAATCACAGCCTTAATTGTTGATCTATGATAAGAAATTGTATCCTTAACATTTTAAGACGCCTTACCTAATCAGACAGATTTAACTTAACTTAGCCGGGTAATTAAACTGAAAATGAAGAATTATTTTACCATAATGCTTTGTCTGTGCTTTATTTCAGCCTTTTCTGCAAAGCCCAAACATCAATACGTTAAAATCAAAACAGAACAAGGCGAGTGCATTGTTAAACTGTATAATGAAACCCCGCAACATCGTGATAACTTTCTCAAATTAACCGAAAAGGGCACCTATAATGGCACCTTATTTCACAGGGTTATAAAGGATTTCATGATTCAGGGAGGCGATCCAGATTCAAAAACAGCAGTAAAAGGAGCGCTGCTTGGCGAAGGCACAGTTGGTTATACAGTCCCTGCCGAATTCCGCGACAGCCTGTTCCATAAAAAGGGAGTATTGGCAGCAGCCAGAGATAACAACCCTGAGAAAGCCTCCAGTGGAAGCCAGTTTTACCTCGTGCAGGGAAAGAAGTTTAGCGATGAACAATTGGATGCGGTAGAGAAAAACCGTCTGAAATTCAAGATCCCGGAATGGCAAAGAGAAATCTATAAAACAATTGGCGGAACGCCACACCTGGATCGGAATTATACCGTTTACGGAGAAGTGGTTAAAGGTATTGAACTGATCGATCAGATCGCCGCCCTGGAAATAGACGGGAACAACAGGCCTCAAACCGATATAAAAATGACAGTTACGGTGCTGAAACGCCGCGAAGCTAAAAAACTGGAAAAAGAATTCGCTAAACAAGCTAAAGTCTTAACTAAAAAAACGACAACCGTTTAATTTAATAATACAGATGAAGATTATCTCCTATAATGTCAATGGCATTCGCTCTGCTTCTACTAAAAATTTTTTCGGATGGCTGCAAGCCACTGATGCTGATATGATCTGCCTTCAGGAAGTAAAGGCACTCCCTTCACAAATTCCTGAAATTATTGGTTTAATAGAACAACTTGGCTACCATCATTACTGGTTCCCGGCCGAAAAAAAAGGATATAGCGGCGTAGCCATCCTCACACGCATCAAACCAAATCATGTTGAATACGGTTGCGGTGAAGAATGGATCGATAAAGAAGGACGGATTTTAAGGGCAGATTTTGATACTTTTTCCCTGATGAGTTTATACATGCCCTCGGGATCAAGTGGAGATGAAAGGCAAGTTAAAAAATACGAATTCATGCGGTTCTTTGACATCTACATAGCTGAGTTACGCAAAGAAAAACCCAACATGATCATCTCCGGAGATTATAACATTTGCCATACTGCTATTGATATCCATAATCCAAAATCAAATGCAAATTCTTCAGGCTTCCTGCCCGAAGAACGGGAATGGATGGAGTTGTTTTTAAACAATGGCTTTATCGATACCTTCAGACATTTCAACAAGGATCCTCATCATTATACATGGTGGAGCTTCAGAGCAAACTCAAGAGCAAAGAACCTGGGTTGGCGTATTGATTATCACCTGGCCACTCAACCTATGCTGGACAGACTTAAAAACGTAACCATCCTTGCTGATGCGATCCATTCTGACCACTGTCCTGTTTTACTCGAACTAAACGCCTAATCATGTCAGCATTATACATTACCAATATTGGCTGCCTCGTTGGCGCACACCCTACAAACACTTTAATGTTAAGAGGACAAGAGATGCAAACGCTTCCAGTTCTTGAAAACGCGTGGATTTTATGTGAAGATGGAAAAATATCAGACTTTGGGACGATGGCGAATCAGCCCTCTCAGCTCCCAAACCAGGTAATTACACATGATGCCAAAGCGGGCTTTCTGTTCCCCTCCTGGTGTGATTCTCATACGCATATTGTATTTGCCGCATCACGCGAAGAAGAATTTGTGATGAAAATTGATGGCAAAAGCTATGAAGATATTGCCGCCGCAGGTGGAGGGATTTTAAATTCAGCACGAAAACTGCAACTGGCATCAGAAGATACCCTCTTTGAATCTGCAGCTCAACGTCTGGCAGATATGATCAAACAAGGTACGGGTGCCGTTGAAATAAAAAGCGGATATGGACTGAGTACCGAGAGCGAGCTTAAAATGCTTAGGGTTATTCGCCGACTGAAAAACCATTTTACAATCCCGGTAAAAGCCTCCTTTCTTGCTGCACATGCTTACCCTCCCGAATATAAGAACAATCACGAAGGTTATATCCAGCTCATCATTAACGAAATGCTACCCAAAATAGCGGATGAAGGCCTTGCTGATTATATGGACGCATTTTGTGAACAAGGGTTCTTTTCTGTCGAAGATACAGACAGACTGTTACAAGCCGGTGCAAAATATGGCCTAAAACCAAAGATACATGCCAACCAGCTTTCTGTATCGGGAGGTGTACAAATCGGTGTAAAACATCATGCAATATCTGTAGATCACCTGGAAGCAACAGATGATGCCGTTATTGAAAGTTTGAAAACAAGCAATACCATCGCAACGTTATTACCTTCTTGTTCATTCTACATCAATATTCCTTTTGCAAATGCAAGAGGTCTCATGAATGCAAACATTCCCGTTGCCGTAGCTACAGATTATAATCCTGGTTCAACTCCGTCTGGCAATATGAACCTGGTGGTATCACTGGCTTGTATTAAATTAAGAATGCGTCCTGAAGAAGCGATAAACGCAGCAACCATCAATGGAGCGGCGGCTATGGAATTAAGTAACGAGGTAGGCAGTATTGCTAAAGGTAAAACAGCAAATCTTTTTATCACGAGACCAATGCCCTCCCTAGCCTTTCTTCCTTATAGCTTTGGGCAGTCACAAATTGAAACCATAGTGCTAAAGGGCAAAATAAGCTAATGGAAGGACTTAAAATTTACGGAGCAGCGGATCTACCCCAAGCAACAAATCGTCGTGAAGGAGAGCTTAAAATAGGTGAAAAAGCACAGTTTATTTCCAGCCTGCACGAATTGGAACAGTCAACGGCACAATTTGTACTGATTGGCATCCCTGAAGACATAGGTGTCCGTGCCAATCACGGCATTGCTGGTGCCGCATCTGCATGGCACCCGGCACTTAAAGCGCTACTAAATATACAAAGCACGCCATTTTTTGATGGAAAAGAGTTGTTGGTGCTGGGTCATTTTGAATTTTCAAGCTTCCCAGACGCAAACAGTAACATAAACCAATTACAACAAAAAGTAGCAGAAATAGACGATGTCGTTTATCCGGTTATTCAGAAGGTAATTGCTGCCGGAAAAACCCCAATTGTCATTGGCGGTGGACATAACAATGCATACCCTATAATTAAAGGATCATCGTTAGCCTTAAATGCCCCGATTGATGTCATTAACATTGATGCTCATGCCGACCTAAGACCTGCGAACGGCAGACATAGCGGAAATGGATTCAGCTATGCCATAAAAGAAGGCTATTTAACCCGTTATGGCATATTCGGATTACACCAGAATTACAACAACAACGCCATATTACAAACCATCGCAGCAAACCAGCACATCTACCCCGTGTTTTTTGATGATCTGCTTAAAAGTGACCAATCCATTTTTTCAACCTGGGCTCGTCTTTTAAAAAAAACGGGGTCAGCGACCGGATTAGAGTTAGATCTGGATTGTATTGAAAACGTATTGTCCAGCGCAATGAGCCCTTCAGGCTTTCCTTTAAACGAAATCAGAAAGCTTATATTGACCTCAGATAAAAAATTCAAATATTTACACGTTTGCGAAGGCGCTGTTGCTTTAATAGATGGTCGACAGAGTCAAACCACGGCAAAGACCATTGCCTATCTTATAAGCGATTTTATAAAGTCGCAAAAATAAAAGAAGCCGCATCATAATATGACGCGGCTTCTTCATGTATATGTTATTCTAATATTTCAAAACCTTTATTTCTGTACGTCTGTTTGCCTGATGTTCATCCTCACTACATTGAACCCCATTGCTGCAATGATTTAACAAACGGGTTTCTCCATATCCTTTAGCAACCATCCTGCTACGTTCCACTCCTTTACTCACCAGATAATTTACCGCAGCCTCCGCTCTTTGCTGAGACAGACGCAAATTATAAGCATCTTTTCCCCTGCTGTCTGTATGAGATGACAGTTCTATCCTCAGCGTAGGATTTTGCGACATCACATTTACCAGATTATCCAGTATTCTTCCAGCTTCTGGTCTTATATACGACTGATCAAAACCGTAATGAATATTTTTAAGTACAAAAATCGCCCCGGCATCCAGGTTATTTACCCCTAGTTTCAACGTTACATATAGCGTTTTACTTCTATCCAGCCCTTTAGTTGTGACACTTTCAGTTTGAGAAAACTTACCAGCCTGATTGGCTACGATATTATAATCAGATTGCTGTTCAAGCTGATAAACAAACTTTGCTTCTCCATCAGAAATCTGGGTCATGTTACTACTATTCGTTGAATTGGTTAAAACCGTCCCGATACCAGGCAATTTTGAACTGTCATTTGCCCTAACCGTTTCCCCAATTAAAGTAAACCTCGGATCGTCATGATAAATTTCTTTATAGATCACATTACCTGAGTGATCAAAATCGGCAACACCGATCGCCACTGGTTCAGCAGCAATACCATTCTTTATGGCCGTAACCTGATAAATTCCCTTTTCGGCTTTTAAAATACGCTCAGCCTGGCCTTCAGCATTGCTAATAGAAGTATTATCAATATTGTTCCTTGTAATTTTAACCATCACACCGCTAAGCGCCAAACCTGTTTGTTTATCCTTTACAACGACTAATATATCCTTAGGCTGCGCCGCTATAGGTGGAGCAACTGTAGTCGTAGCAGCCGCAGCGGCAACTGCTTTACGTTTGGGCCCAAATGTAAATTTAATTCCCAGACCTACATTAACGGCCTGCACATAAGTTTTTTGAGTAGTAGGAATTTCCTCATAATACGTATTGATGTTTGTAATTGTATTGTTTTTTACAGCCAGCACATCTATTGATGTCAGTGCTTTTTTCACGTCATATTTAGTGATATGGAATTCACTGGAGTCACTGCCAAAGCTTTTACCAAATGTTCTCAAATAATCCGCCTGGGCAAATACACCCCAGTTTTTATTTAACGAATAAGATAAGCGCAATCCACCCAGTCCCATCCATGCTTTTGTAATCCGTTTAGGATTGCTGGTATAATACGTATCAAACATATTTAATGCAGGGCCGACAGCCTGGTTTACATATACAGATTGCTTGTATTGAGGAAATCCCTGAAACAAAACCCCTCCGCGAAGAAAACCTTCCAGATCCAGTTTACCAAAATTAGCTTTGTAAGTTGGTCCTATACTTACGCCGATGTGCTGATAAGAAGCATGATTAACGTAATCAGTCGCAACATAACCATTGTCGAAAAATACTGAATCGAATTTTCTGATATCATGATTCAAAAACCGTGCATCAACCCCAATTCCCCAACTACCTCCTTTAAAATACTGATCAATAGCCAAACCACCAAAATAGCCATTTTTTGCCCGGCCAATCTCATTTTTATACTTTCCGATAGGCATACTAAATCCACCAAAGGCAGAAATCTGTAGCCTACCTCTTTCGTTTTCAACAACGTTCCGCTTTGTTTGCGCCCAGGTAATTCCGGTCAAAAGAACCGCCAGCACCATCAATATTAACTTTTTCATAATTTTCTCCTTTAGTTTACAATCAAACTCTTTGGAGATATATCATGAAGCAACAACATTTGTTACCCCTTATATTCAAATAAATTGGTGGCGAGTAATTTAAAATCGATTAGAACCGATAAACCCTGTCCGGAGTAATACAGCGATCCAGTCTTACATCATGCGCATTTACATCTTCAATACAGTCGACAGGCTCAAAAAAAGACAAGCCGACCTTAAGTGTCTCAATCCCCTGTAAAAATCGATCATAGAATCCCTTTCCATATCCTACACGATAACCCTGCAAATCAAAAGCCAGCATCGGAATCAACACCAGGTCCACATCCCCGGTATGTAGCTCGCCTTTCTCTGGTTCCAGAATATTATAAAGGTTCTTGACAAGGCCATCCTTGCCTCGATACACATAATTCGTCATCAATGCCGTATCGAAGTCCGCTTTCGGAACTATAATCTTAATATCCGGATGACTTGAAACTAACCAATCAATAAACAAAAAGGTATCTGGTTCTTTCTTTTCCGCAATGGGAAGAAAAACATGAATGGTTTTGAAAGACGAAAGTTCAAAAGAAGAAAATAAATTTAGTAACTGTTGACTATAAACCTTCACTTGTTCATCAGAAAGGCTCTTTCTTCGCGTTCCAGCTAATTTTCTAATCTCTGCTTTTGTCATCAAAACAAAGATAACAATTACCAGCTATTTCTTTTTTTATCCGCCCAATTTGTAGTGCTTAAAGAAAAAGTAAATATTTGCTGAAGAGGCCTAGAAACTTTTGCCATAAAGAGCGTAGCGATGCAAAAGATTTTTCAGATAGTATCTATTGATTTTTGTCTTCAAGAATTTGCTTCGCAAAGTTTCAGACTCAGAAGCAAATATTTACTTTTTCCCGCAAAATTTCTCATAAAAAAAGATGGCTTCGGGAACCACTCCGAAGCCACAATCAACCTAAACCTAAAACTAAACTATGAAAATTCTTATTTTACTCTTTCAACATAGTCACCAGTGCGCGTATCAACCTTAACTTTATCGCCCTGGTTGATAAACATCGGGACTTTTATTTCTACTCCTGTCTCTACCGTTGCATATTTCAATGCGTTTGTAGAAGTATCGCCTTTAACTGCGGGCTCCGAGTAGGTTATTTCTAATTCTACATGTGAAGGTGTCTGTGCCATGATCGGCTCGTCACTTTCAAATGCAATGATTACATTCATTCCTTCTTTCAGGAAGCGAATACTTTTACCGAATAACATCTTTGGAATGTTGAACTGTTCGAAAGTATTGTTATCCATCACTACCAGTGCATCACCATCTTCATACAAATACTGGTAATCGCTGGTTTCAACACGGCAAATCTCAACCTCTTCATCAACACGGAACCTATATTCTACCAGTTTCCCGGTTTTAACGTTCCGCATCTTTGCTTGATAAAAGGCCCGTAAATTTCCTGGCGTACGGTGTAGAAACTCCTCTACTTGTACCAATTCTCCGTTAAAACGAAGGATATTTCCACTTTTTACTTCTGATGCTTTTGCCATTTCATTTTGAAATTAAGCCTAAACTTTCGGCCTTTTTTCGTGCCGCAAAGGTAAAGACTATTTTTGAATCTCACAATAGTAATTTAAAAATATTTTCACAAAGGTATTTTAAACTTCAAAAAGCCCCTTTTACCCTGTTTTCAAATATAAAATTTAGTTATTTATAATCCGTCAAATGAACAAAATGGTTACAAAAGGAATACTCAGATTCTTGATTCGACCCAATAATTAACATTCTTTTTGCCGAAAAACGCTCGATCAGTTGAAGATACCAGGCCATCCCCTGTTTATCCAGATTGGATGTCGGCTCATCCAGTAAAAGAATAGGAGTAGCAGCACAACACGCTAATGCGAGTTTAGTACGCTGCTTCATTCCTGAAGAAAAGTATTTTAAAGCTTTATCCTGCGACTTTGCAAGCCCAAGCAGGTCCAGCACCGATTCCGCATCCATCCCTTCGTAAAACGCTTTAAATTTAAAATGGAACCGGATGGTCTCCTGAAGCGTGAACTCTTCAATCAGATCCAGATAAGGCGCGGCAAAACTAATAGATTTATAAATCTCCTCCACCTGGATCTCCGCACCCGAATGATACCGAAGCACGCCCTCTGAAGGAGATAAATTACCATGCAAAACACTTAGCAAAGTTGATTTACCGGAGCCATTAGGCCCTAAAACCGCGTATTTCTCTTCAGGAAGAAACTCATAGTCTACATTCCTGAAAATCCATTCCTGGTTAAACCGCCTCCCAACATTCGCTAAGCTAATCGTCATTTAAAGCGAATTAACTTCCTGACCCAAAGCCTTTCATTACGCCACGGTTAGAATTTCTGATGAAATCTACAATCTCATCACGAATCTCTGTAGGCTTAAATTCTGCTTCTATCATATCCAGGGCCTTGGTTACGTTATTGTGTTTTACAAATAAAACCCTGTAAATTTCTTGTATTTCATTGATCTTTTCAGAAGAGAAGCCTCTTCTCCTTAAACCAACTGAATTGATTCCGGCGTAAGACAAAGGCTCCCTTGCGGCTTTCACATACGGCGGTACATCCTTTCTCACCAATGAACCACCCGTTACAAACGCATGCGAACCTACTTTTACAAACTGGTGGATCGCTACCAGCCCCGCCAGCACCACATAGTTTCCAATAGTAATGTGGCCTGCTAGCGTCGTACTGTTAGAGAAAATACAATAATCTCCAACCTCACAATCGTGCGCAATGTGAGAATAAGCCTGGATAAGGCAATTGCTGCCAATAACAGTTTTCCACTTATCCTTTGTGCCCCTGTTGATGGTTACACACTCCCTAATGGTTGTATTGTCACCAATTTCAGCAGTTGTTACCTCTCCTGCGAACTTCAGATCCTGAGGTACGCCCGAAATTACTGACCCTGGAAATACCCTGCAGTTCTTCCCAATCCTGGCTCCGTCCATAATCACAACATTAGAGCCAATCCAGGTACCCTCACCTATTTCAACATCTTTATGAATTACAGCAAAAGGTTCAATAACCACATTATCGGCTATTTTCGCCTGCGGATGTATATATGCTAAGGGTTGTATCATGTAGTTTCGTTTTCTTTTACTTTTACGATTTGGGCCATCATCTCTGCTTCAACCACCACTTTTCCGCCGACCATTCCAACACCTTTCATCTGCGCGATGCCTCTTCTGATTGGCTCCATTAAATCGCATCTGAAAACTATGGTGTCACCAGGAGCAACCTGCGCTCTAAACCGAACATTATCAATCTTCAAAAACAAAGTAAGATAATTTCTAGGATCTGGGACCGTACTCAATACAAGAATCCCCCCGGTCTGAGCCATCGCCTCAATCTGGATTACACCAGGGAAAACAGGTGCACCAGGAAAATGACCTTTAAAAAATTCCTCATTCATGGTTACATTTTTCACACCAACAACATGAGTTTTACTCAATTCCAAGATCTTGTCGATAAACAAAAACGGCTGACGGTGAGGAAGAATGTCCATAATCTGAACAATATCATATAGCGGTTTCACATTTGTGTCATACACATGATGAACCTTTTTATTTTTTTCTTTTTTTATGGCAGCTTTAATCTTTTTAGCAAAGGCTACATTGGCCGCATGCCCAGGTCTTGCCGCCATAATATGTCCTTTCAAATGAACACCAACAAGTGCAAGATCACCAATCATATCCAGCAACTTATGTCTTGCCGGCTCATTCTGATGCCTAAGCTCCATGTTGTTCAATATTCCCTGAGGAGCAACTTCTATGGCTGTACGCTTAAATATTTTAGCAAGGTGGTCTAATTCCTCCTTGGTTACTTCTTTATCTACAATAACAATCGCATTATTTAAATCACCTCCTTTAATCAGGTTATTTTGCAATTGATATTCCAATTCATGTAAAAAACAGAAAGTCCTGCAAGAAGCAATCTCCTTCTTAAATTCAGCAATACTTGATATTCCGGCATGCTGACTCCCTAAAACAGGCGAATTATAGTCGATCATACAAGTAAATCTATAATCGTCTAAAGGCATTGCAACAATTTCAACCTTTCTATCTGGCTCGGTATAAGTGATGTTATGAGGAATTTGAAAATATTCCCTATCCTGACTTTGCAACTGTACACCTGCAATTTCCAGCGCATCAAGAAACTGAATGGCACTTCCATCCATAATAGGTGTTTCCGGCCCATCAAGCTTCATCAGCACGTTATCCAAATCCATCCCCACCAAAGAGGCCATAACATGCTCTACTGTACTTACACTGGCCCCATTTTGTGTAATAGTGGTTCCTCTTGCGGTATCAGTAACATTATCACAATCTGCATCTACAATAGGACTACCCGGAAGGTCGACTCTCTGAAATTTAAAACCGTGATTTTCCGGTGCCGGACAAAATGTGAGCGTAACATTTGCTCCGGTATGCAGACCAACGCCTTGTACCGAAACTTCATTCTTTATGGTCTTTTGTTTAACGTTCATTATTATTTTGGTATTGTACTATTTTGTTCGATGATCAAGTTAAGCTCCTTTATTTTTGATTCAAGGCTTGCTATTCTTTTTTCAACACTTGGCAACTGCTTAAAAATCACAGACGCCCGCATCCAATCTCTTAGTGGTTGAGCCGGACTGCCATGCCATTGTTTATTTTCTTCAGTTGTATTAAAATTTATTCCAGCCTGTGCACCAATTTGTGTACCTTTTGCCAGCGAAAGATGCCCGGCGATACCTACCTGTCCGCCAATAACTGACTTCTCTCCCACTTTCGAACTACCCGAAATTCCGGTTTGAGCAGCAACAACACTGTGCTCACCAACATCAACATTATGGGCAATCTGGATTAAGTTATCCAGCTTAACACCCTTTCTGATGAAAGTAGAACCCATGGTCGCCCGGTCTACAGCTGTATTTGCACCAATCTCTACATCATCTTCTATCACCACATTTCCAATCTGTGCAATCTTAGAATAAGTTCCGTCTGCCTGAGGGGCAAATCCAAAACCATCACTTCCAATCACCGTATTAGAATGGATAACAACATTATTACCAAGTACCGAGCGGTTGTAAATCTTTACACCCGGAAAAATGTTGCAATTATCTCCAAGAATACTGTCTGCGCCAATAAATACCTGAGCAGAAATCCTCGAACCATCTCCAATTTCTACGTTTTCAGACACGTAAGTAAACGCACCAATAAATACTTTCTTGCCAATTTTCGCTGTAGGATGAATAAAACATGGTTGTTCTATTCCCACCTGGGCATTACTTTGGTTGACAGCTTCATTGTACCTGTCCAGCAAAACAGAAAATGCACTATAAGGATCCGCTACCCTGATCAGGGTGCTGTTGACTGGTTGAGAAGGAACAAAGTCCTTTCCAACAATTACCACTGACGCATTTGTCAGATATAAATAGTTCTCGTACTTAGGGTTAGATAAAAAGCATAAAGAACCAGTCTTACCATTTTCTATTTTGGAAAGCTCACTAACTTTAACGTTTTCATCGCCTTCAATGGTACCATCTATAAACTCACTTATCTGCTTGGCAGTAAATTGCATTTTACAAAGTTATATGTTAAATTGATATGAACAAATAAACCTATTTAGGTTAGCGACTATCATCTTGAGTCAACATTCTAAAAAACGGGTTTATTTGTCAGTTATTTTGTTAAAAAGTGCTAAATAATTCTCGGGTAGCACAGTATATGTTTCTTTACAGTTTTGTCTAATGATTCTAAGTTAGATAAATCCGATGCCTTTGCAATGTCAATCACCGTATTGTTTTTCAACAGAATATTAATATTGCCACTTCCGGCATTATAAGCCCTGTTTCTAATCATATCCGTAAACACAAAATAGCATACATCCGTTTCATTTACCTTTAAAAATGCCGCAACCCGCTCACGCAATTCCCGTACACGGCCTTCATCCGGGGCATCATTACTGATCTCAACCTTATAAAGATTTCGCTGTGTCAGCATAGTACAAAGCTGCGACAAAATCCGGTCAGGATGATCAACCCATACCTTTACGGATGCAAAAATATCCTGATCGTCTAATTTCGAAAATTGTAACAAATGACGCTCCGATGAAAAAAATTCAGCCTCAGTAATGTCATTTTTTAAAAAGTGCTGGAGTGCAGGCGTGGCAAATAGCTTTTCGCCCTGAACCGCAAGATGCTTCGCCCGTTCTAAAATTTTCACCAGCAACATCTCCCCCGCAATAACTGTTTTATGTAAGTAAACCTGCCAGTACATCAGCCTGCGTGCTATCAGAAACTTTTCAATGGAATAAATCCCTTTTTCTTCTATTACCAGTTGATTATCCAACACGTTGAACATCTTAATGATCCTGTCAAAACTAATCACGCCTTCACTTACACCGGTAAAAAAGCTATCCCTGTTCAGATAATCCATCCGGTCCAGATCCAGCTGACTGGAAACCAGCTGAGGAAGAAAGCTTTTTGCATAATCCCCTTTAAAGATGTTAATAGCCAGGGTAAGACGCCCACCAAACTCCACATTCAGCTTCTCCATCATCATCATGGAAATATCTTCATGCTTTATTCCATTCACCAAAGTATGCTCCAGTGCATGAGAAAATGGCCCATGTCCGATATCATGCAACAAAATAGCAATCGTCGCGGCCTCCTCTTCCTCTGCAGTAATCTCATGCCCCTTACCCCTCAACACTTCAATAGCCAAACTCATCAGGTGCATCGCTCCTAAAGCATGATGAAACCGGGTATGCAGCGCACCAGGATATACAAGATGCGTCATCCCCAATTGCTTGATATATCTTAGCCGTTGAAAATACGGATGCGTAATCAGATCAAATACAACTTCAGAAGGAATATTTATGAAGCCGTATACCGGATCATTTATGATTTTCTTTTTGTTCAACCTTTAAAAATAAATTATACGGTACAAAAATTGCTATTTTTATCCATAACTAAGAAAGAGATGACTCTTTTTGAGGAATTATTTTTACATTATACACATATAATGATGCAAGAGACTAAGATTTTATGGGCCGATGATGAGATTAACTTATTAAAACCACATATATTACTACTTAATGAAAAAGGATACCATGTAACCACCTTTACAAATGGAAACGACGCCCTTGAAGCCTTCGGAAAGGAGCATTTTGATTTGGTGTTCCTTGATGAGAATATGCCGGGACTGAGCGGACTGGAAACCCTGACTGCTATAAAGAACATTAGAAACGATGTCCCGGTGGTCCTGATTACCAAAAGCGAAGAAGAAAACCTGATGGAGGATGCCATCGGATCCAAGATAGACGACTACCTGATTAAACCAGTGAACCCTAAACAGGTTTTACTGACCATTAAAAAGATCATAGACAATAAAAGACTGGTAAGCGAAAAGACTTCTATGGCATATCAGCAGGACTTTAGGCGCCTGGGTATGACGCTTAACGACAAGCTGAGTTATGAAGAGTGGGTTGATGTTTATAAGAAGCTGGTTTTCTGGGAACTCGAACTCGAAAAACTCGACGACCCTCAAATGCATGAAATTTTAACCATGCAGAAATCAGAAGCCAATACACAGTTTTCAAAATTTATTGAAGACCACTACCTGGGATGGGTAAATGGCAAAGGAAAGACTCCTTTGTTGTCCAACGAGCTGCTGAAAAAGAAAGTATTTCCTTTAATTAACGATACAACCCCTGTCTTCTTTATCCTGATTGATAACCTGCGTTATGATCAATGGCGGATCATCAACCCACTAATCACAGAGTATTTTAGGATGGATGATGAAGACATTTATTCGAGTATACTCCCTACTGCAACACAATATGCAAGAAACGCAATTTTTTCTGGATTAATGCCGCTGGAAATGGAAAAACGCTTCCCTGGACTGTGGCAGAATGATGACGATGAGGGTGGCAAAAACATGCACGAAGGAACTTTCCTGGCCGATCAGATTAAACGAAGCCTACGCAAAGAATGCAAATTCAGCTACAATAAAATTTTAACCTATGATGATGGCCGCGCACTGAATGAGCAGGTAAACAATCTGCTTCAAAATGATTTTAATGCCATCGTCTACAATTTTGTTGATATGCTTTCTCATGCGCGGACAGATATGCAAATGATTCGTGAACTGGCAAATGACGATGCAGCTTACCGTTCTTTAACCTTATCCTGGTTTGAACATTCTCCTTTAATGGATTTACTAAAAAAGATCTCCCAGAAAAAAGTCAAATTGGTGATCACTACCGATCACGGCACCATCAGGGTAAAACATCCCAGCAAGGTTATAGGCGATAGAAACACTAATACAAACCTGCGCTATAAACAAGGCAGAAACCTAAATTATAATGCAAAAGAAGTATTCCTGATTAAAAATCCCCACGAGGCACAATTACCAAAAATAAACATCAGTTCTAATTATATCTTTGCAAAAGAGGACCGGTATTTTGTTTACCAGAACAATTATAACCAGTTTGTAAATTATTACAACGAAACCTTCCAGCATGGAGGAATTTCACTGGAAGAAATGATTATTCCAATCGCAACATACACTTCCAGATAAAGCTTTATCAATTTGATTGCACCAGGCCCGTATCATTAACAATGTATGGGCCTGTATTGCTGTGAAAGTCACCTGAAATATCATAAATTTGTTTTAGCATGAATAATATAAAAATTGAAGTAAACGGACTTGCTGAACTGGACGATGCCGCCAAAAAGATAATAACCTTTGCTCAGGAAGAGCGGATTTTTATTTTCGAAGGCGAAATGGGTGCAGGAAAAACAACCTTGATTAAGGTGCTTGCAAAAACTTTGGGGGTAACAGAAGTGGTAACCAGCCCCACATTCTCTATCGTAAATGAATACGACATGAATGGAAATGTAATTTATCACTTTGATTTTTACAGAATTAAAAACATTCAGGAGGCATACGACATCGGTTATGAAGAGTATTTTTATTCAGACAATATCTGTTTCATCGAATGGCCTGGCAAAGTTGAGTCGCTCCTGCCCGAGCACCATGTAAAAATTGAAATCACGGCAGTAAGTGAAAATGACCGGTTATTGTCAATTTCAAAAATTTAAATAGTCAAACGCTCTTTATTTCAGGTATTTTGCTTAATTTCAATCCAAATCAATAAATAATAATGGCTACAGGATTACGCGAAGGTATGGCCTCCATTGCTCAAAAGGGTTTAATACAACCAAAAGAGGCAATGTCAGAAATAAACCAAAAGAATAACAGTTTGTATATAGGCATTCCTAAAGAGATTTCTTTTCAGGAAAACAGGATAGCTTTAACGCCTTTATCTGTTGCACTACTGGTAAATAACGGCCACAAAGTAATTATTGAAACCGGTGCGGGTGTCGGTGCCAACTTCTCAGACAATGATTATAGTGAGCAGGGCGCAATTATATCCTTTAACAAGAAGGACGTTTTTGATGCAGATATCATTGTTAAAATCGCCCCGCCAACGCTGGAAGAAATTGCCTTAATGCATAAAGGTCAAACATTGATTTCTGCTTTGCAAATGGGTGCGCTTAAAGAATCCTATCTTAAAGCCTTATTAAATAGAAAAATTAACGCCCTTTGCTTTGAAAATATTCGTGATGAGGGTAATATTTTAAGTGTCGTACGTTCAATGAGTGAAATTGTTGGCGCAACTTCCATTCTTATCGCAGCCGAATACCTAAGTAATGTAACTGGCGGGAAAGGTTTAATGCTAGGTGGCTTTACCGGCGTCCCCCCAACAGAGATCGTTATACTTGGCGCAGGAACTGTAGGTGAATACGCTGCCCGTACCGCAATTTCTCTTGGTGCGGAGGTGAAAGTGTTCGACAGCTCATTATATCGACTTAGAAGGCTTCAAAACAACCTGGGAACGCGTGTCTTTACTTCTGTCATGCAGCCAATAGTACTAGGGAAAGCCATCACTACCTGTGACGTGGTAATTGGTGCCATCCGGGCCTCCCACGGCAGAAGCCCCTGTATCGTGATGGAGGAAACAGTTGCGCAAATGAAACCTAATTCTGTGGTAATTGATGTGAGCATTGACCAGGGGGGCTGTTTTGAAACATCGGAAGTAACCAACCATAAAGATCCTGTTTTCCGAAAACACGATGTCATTCATTATTGTGTTCCAAATATTGCTTCAAGGGTGCCCAGAACCGCTTCGTATGCACTAACCAATATCTTTACCCCAATACTGGTTGATATAGGTGATATGGGCGGCCTGATGAATGTCGTTTGGAGCAAACCTGGTATCAGAGAAGCGCTTTATATTTACCAAGGGCACCTGACCAGTAAAGACCTGGCAGCAATGTTTAATTTACCTTATAAGGACATAGAATTACTAGTTGCTGCCAACCAATAAAAATGAGAACCTGTCAGCTTATCCTGTTGATACATATTTGCATGGTCTATAGTGTCCATGCCCAACAATTTTATTTTAAAGGAAACAGAGATAAAGATGCGATTTCATTTTCAATGGTTAAAAATCTGGTCATTGTACCTCTCTACATCAACAACAGCGGTCCTTTTAATTTTATTCTGGACACAGGGGTCGGTCCGTTGATCATTACAGAACCCCAGCTTGTAGATAGCCTTCAGTTAAAAATTGCCCGCTCCATTAAGATTTCCGGCCTCGGAAAAGGAGATGAAATTGATGCATTTGTTTCTAATGATATATCTGTTAAAATCGGTCATGCTTACATGGACAATATCCCCACAGCTATATTAAAAAAAGATATCCTTGGTTTATCTAACTATGTAGGCACAAAAATTTATGGTTTGCTGGGGTATTATTTTTTCAATAGTTTCCTGGTAGAGTTGAAATATTCCTCCAAAAGGTTACTCTTCAGAGAGCCCGGAGCCGGAGGCAAAATAAAAGGAGAAAGGATTCCTATTGAAATCATTAACAGTAAACCATACATAACAGTAGGCATTGAAAGCCCGGAACATGGCGAAATTGACGTCAAAACACTGGTAGATAATGGAGCCAGCCATGCCATTTCCCTGGAAAGACTAAATGAACGCCCATTTCCAGTTCCCAAGACCTCCATACCAGCAAACCTGGGCGTAGGTATGGGCGGCCTTATTTACGGGAGTATTGGCCGTCTTACTTCATTGAAAATCGGTGGGTTCACATTAAAAAACGTGTTAGCTTCCTACCCCACGTATGACGACGTAGCAGCTAAAGTTCTGCTCAAAGAACGTAACGGAAATCTAGGTGCGGACATATTAAGTCGATTTAACGTTGTTTTTGACTATGAAGACAACTCCATGTATCTCAAAAAAGGCAGTCAGTTTAACCGTCCTTTTGAACATGATATGTCGGGCATAGAATTATACCTTCAGGAAGGCAAACCTCCACACTATTTTATCAGCCGGATTGAACCTGGTTCACCTGCTGAAAAGGCCGGCGTAATGGTGGATGACGAGATTGTCTTCATCAATTTCCAGGCTGCGTCAAGCTTAAAACTAAACGATATCACCAATCTGTTTAAATCAGCCGATGGTAAAATTATTATCCTGTCTATCTATAGAAATAAGGAGCTAATGATCAAGACTTTCAAGCTTAAACAGAGAATATAAAGGATTCTTATAACTTTGCTCCAAAGAATATCTTGATCATTACATGACGAAATACGGCATCCTTAATAGCATAGCAGGTCTTTTACTGCTCATAAGCAGTTGTACCAGTACTTCCAAAGAAAGTAAAACCTTTAGAGGGCGAATCTCTTTTGACTCCATTACGGGAATAAAGTATTACGAGGTAAAACGTCGTTTTAGCACAGGTCTCTCCTTTAATGAACTAGGGTTTCAGCAGGAACCAACATGGATTATTCAGTTTAAGGATCAGGATTCTATTCTCGCTTATAGCCCCCAAAAAAAGCGAATGCAAAGTTTTTACCTGCATTATGACCATGGTGAGGTCTACAACTTTGCAAAAGAATGGTTTAAAATCAAAAAGATCAGTAAAGACAGCCTGGTTTTCCAAAGGCTGCATTTAACAGGTCGTGAGATATCTAAAGACATCAGATCTGACGTTAATATTACCTGGTACGCAGAAAACTACATCAAAAATGTACTCAAGACAACCGCTCGGGAATTGCAACAACCTACAAAAGCAGATACCCTTTATATACAGCGACTATCTGAAAAATCCAATAGAAATCCAGGAAATCTCGACAGCGCTTTTGCGGGCCGTATACCTGTTGAATTCACACCCCTTAGTAAGATCATTAAAGTAAGGAAAATCAGCACTGTTGATAAACTTCAAGGCAGGACTGAAGCCTATGATTATCTATTCCCAACTTACCGGATTGACATTGTAAATGCCTATGATGATTTTGGATATGATTTTTCAGCTGTAGTAGATGCAAAGGGAAAAATTCACCTCGGAAAATTCCGTACAGATTTCCCTGAAAACTATGAGCCAAGGAAGAAAACATTGGAGGCAATTATCAATGTTTATCTTCAAAATCTTTTAAAGGTTATCCCCGGTAAAACTCTGGGAATTGCGCACTCCAGCGAAATTAATATCGCCATTACAGGTCGCAAAAAAGGGCATTAAAGGTCGTTTTATTTTATATTTATCAAAAAATGAAGCGTTTGCACGTTATAAAAAAATAATATGTACCTTGCACACTTAATTTTTAATAAATAATACAATGCAAGAAGGAACAGTAAAATTTTTTAATGTAACTAAAGGTTTCGGATTCATCATCCCTGCAAACGGAGATAGCGAAATTTTTGTACATTCAACAGGCCTTATCGACGAAATTCGTGAAAACGATAAAGTTGAGTACGACGTAGAAAGCGGCAAAAAAGGGTTGAATGCGATTAATGTTAAAGTAATCTAGATTATTAAAAACATAAATTGTACAGCATCGCGGATAACCCGCGATGCTTTTTTATTTTAAGGCTTATTTTCTTCTTTTAATCAACTCCAAAAGCAATTCCGGTTCGTTTGTAGTAATAAACTCTACCTTATTGTCCAACAACCAATTCATTTCCTTTTCAGCATTTACAGTCCATGCATTAAGCGTCAATCCCAATTCTTTTGATTTGGGAAACCAATCCCCCTTTTGATAAACAGTATAGTGGTAATCTGCACCGTAAAAGCCATCCTTTTTAAGCTTTTCAAGAGGCACATCACCTGCAAGATAAGCCACATTCGCAGTCGGGTCCAGTTCTATTACTTTTTTCAGAATATCATAACTAAAACTAATGTAATCTACCCAGGGTTGAACTTTTAGTTTTTGCACCAGCGCAACAACTTTTGCAGCTAACACCTTGTCATTTTCAGCACCCGCTTTAGATGGTTTGATCTCCAGTATCAATTTAGTCGATTTCTGCTGCTTACCTTCTTTTAAATAGTCTGCTAACATTGGAATGTATTCTCCATTAGAAAGCCGTTTAGTCAGGAGCTCTTTATAAGTGGACTGCTCAATATGTAAACCTAAAAAATCAGCATCATGGTTAACTACCAATACCCCGTCTGAAGTCATATGCACATCAAATTCAGCGCCATGACAACCCAATCTAACCGCCTCTTTTAAAGCCGCGATTGAGTTTTCAGGCAATTCTTTTGTCTTCCAGGCTCCACGATGAGCTATGACTTCGTTTTTGTTCCAGCTTTTAATTGCTTTTATCTTCTTTTGCGCAAATGTGCTATTTAAACTCACTACCATAAGGATAATGATTAAAGATGAATGTTTCATTTAAGTGTCTCTTTCTACTGAAATATCATGTAAAATACAATATATGTGTTTTCTCAAAGTTAATAAATTGATATTGTTTAAATAAAAGCAGAGATTATATCTCTATTTTTATAGCAGAACTGCCTTAATCATACATTGAAGCTCAATTAAAGCAAATGAACAGTAACTACGAACTTTTAATTTCAAAAATTAATGAGTTTACACAAAAGTTTTACCTCAATAAACTTTTGCGTGGCTGCATTTATGCCGCTACTATCCTACTGGCTTTATACCTTTTGTTGTTTGTTTTCATTTACTACAGCCAACCTGGAGCAACCGTTAAAACCTTCTTATTTTTTGGCTCGCTTGTAATCGGCATTTTCGTTATTTCCATACTAATTTTAAAGCCTGCCCTGGCCTATTTTAAACTGGGCAAAAACTTAAGTATAGAACAAGCTTCCGCGATCATAGGCAATCACTTTTTTAATGTAAAAGACAAGCTGCTAAATACCTTGCAATTAAAAGCAATGGCAGATGCCTCTCCAGGCAACAGTCAGCTGATAATGGCAGGTATCGATCAGAAAATAGCGGAACTGAAGCCTATCCCCTTTTCAAACGCTGTAAGCCTGGCAGACAACAGAAAATATGTGAAGTATTTCCTTGTTCCTGCTTCCGTAATCCTCCTGATTGCAGTTATAGCTCCTTCGATTCTGAAAGAAGGAACAAGTAGCTTTGTACAATACAATAAGCAAATTCTACCAAAGGCTCCATTTGAGTTTCAATTGCTGACAAAAAAACTCATCGTTGCGCAGGGTAACGACCTGACCTTGAAACTAAAACTAAAAGGCAATGAAATTCCCCAGGATGTATATGTTAACGATGGTATTAACACTTACAAACTGGAAAAAGAAAATAACACAAGTTTTAATTATACCCTAAAAAACCTCCAAAAAACACAACAGGTAATATTCTCTGCCGGCGGATTCAATTCCCTGCCTTTTCAGATTGAAGTAAAACCCCGCCCCTCGGTAATCAATATCACAGCAACGCTGGATTACCCTTCATACTTAAATAAAAAGAACGAAAGCATAAAAAATGCAGGCGACCTTCTTCTTCCCGAAGGAACGCAGGTAACCTGGAAAATGGAAACGAAAAACACTGATCGTTTAACTTTTATCATCGGCAGCAAAAAGCTAGAGTTAAATGCCGGTGACAACTTATTCTCCTATACCGGTCGCATCCTCGAAAATTCCAAATACGGAATCGTTCCTCAAAACAATTTTATCAGCAGCATTGACTCACTTAATCATCAAATCAACGTGATTAAAGATGAATTACCCGGAATTTCTGTTAAGGAAACACCAGATTCACTGAGCAGCAAGGCCCTTTATTTTTCGGGTAATATCACAGATGATCATGGTTTTAGCAGCCTTAAGTTCAAATATCAAATTAAAGAAAAGGATAAAGTTAAAATGACAGTAAGTAAAGCTATCCCGGTTAAAAAAGGACAGCTAAACGATACCTTCTTTTTCCTCTGGAACCTGAATGAACCTCTGATTAATCCCGGACAGACATTAGTATATTATTTTGAGGTTTCAGACAATGACGGTGTAAATGGTCCAAAAACGACCAAATCTGAACTTAAAGTCTATGCTATCCCATCATCACAGCAGGTGGCCGAAAAAATAAACGAAAGTAGTGCGGCCTTAAAACAAAAAATGGAGAAAGCCATTAAACTGGCCGCTCAAGTAGAAAAGGATAGTAAGAAACTAGGCGAGACACTACTAGATAAAAAACAGATCTCTTTTGATGATAAGAAACAGATTGAACAGCTGCTGGAAAAACAAAAACAACTGGAACAGGCCGTTAAAGAAATCAATGACCTGAATAAAAAACACACACAGGAAAAGGAAGAGAATAATTTACTTAAACAGGAGCTTGCTGAAAAACAAAAACAGATTGATGACCTGTTTAACAACGTTCTGGACGAAAAAACCAAGGCTCTGTTAGAGAAATTGCAGAACCTGATGGACCAAAACAACAAGGATCAGACCCAACAGGAGCTCTCTAAGATGCAGATGGACAATAAATCGCTTAAAAACGAACTGGACCGAATTTTAGAACTCTATAAACAATTAGAATTCGAACAAAGCCTGCAAAACAACATAGACAGATTAACCGAACTATCTAAGGAACAAAAAGATCTGGCGAAAAAAAGCTTAGATAAAAATGCAGATGCACTGGATTTAAAATCTAAACAAAAGGAACTCTCACAATCCTTTGATGAGCTGAAAAAAGAATTGAAAAAACTGGATGAGAAAAACCAGGAGCTGGAAAAACCCAATCCATTCAAAGCCCCGGAACAGGAAATGAATGCGATTGACCAGCAACAAAAGAACAGCGAAGAGCAATTAGATAAAAACGACAAGAAAAAGGCCGCTGAAAGTCAGCAGAAAGCTGGCGAGCAAATGGAACAGGAAGCTAAAAAACTTGCTGAAATGCAGCAGGAATCAGCCGAAATGGAGAATAACCTAAATACACAGGAACTGCGACGTTTATTGGAAAACCTTTTAAAAACTTCGTTTGATCAGGAGAAAGTGATGCTGAACCTAAGACGTCTAAACAGTACCGATCCGCAATACACCAGCAACGTTCAGAAGCAGCGTGAAATAAAAGATAACATGAAGGTTATAGCCGACAGCCTGTTTTCGCTAAGTAAACGTGTTCCTCAAATCGAAACAGCTGTAAATGAGGAAATGCAGAAAATCAACTTCAATCTAGACAAAAGTCTTGAAAACCTCGGAGAAAGAAATACAGCTGCTGCAAACAGAAACCAACAGTATACGATGACGTCTGTAAACAATTTATCCCTGATGTTAAACGAAGCACTTGACCAGCTGCAAAACATGTCAAAAAATAGCAAAGGTGGTGGTAAAGGCAAGAAAAAACAAAGCATGAAACAATTGCAGCAAATGCAGCAGCAATTAAACAATGGGATGCAAAAGGCACGGGACCAGATGCAGAAAAATGGCAACAAAGGTACGGTACCGAAAGGTTCAATGAGTGAGGAATTTGCCAAAATGGCTCAGCAACAGCAAATGATACGCGAGGCCTTACAAAAAATAAACCGGGAAGATAATAAGGGCGGAAAAGGAGGATTGGGAAATCTCAATCAAATGATAGAAGATATGAAAGCTACGGAGGCGGAGCTGGTAAACAAAAGACTGGAACAGGAAACTATGAAACGCCAGAAAGAACTCCTGATCAAACTTTTAGAGGCTGAAAATGCCGAGCGTGAACAGGATCAGGATGCGAAAAGAGAAAGCAAAGCTGGAAAAGACCTGCCTCCTTCCTATCAGAAAATGCTTGAAAAATTTAAAAAAGCAGAGAAAAATGAAACAGAATGGCTGCAGAAATTACCTCCAAATCTGAATCATTATTACAAAAATAAAATTACAGAATATTTTAAATTGCTAAATTCGCCGCATTAATCTACTAGCTGATGAGCAAAGCAAGCATCAATTTTTTTACTGAAGACACTAACTATACCCTTAAAAACAAGCGAGCCATAAAAGCATGGGTAGCTGCCGCTATATCCGAAGAAGGGTACGTTTTACAGGAGTTGAACTTTATCCTTTGCTCAGACGAATATTTACTGCGTATAAACCAGGAATACCTCAATCATGACACTTATACCGACGTAATCACTTTTGATAACTCTGAAATCCTTAAAACGATTATAGGGGATATATTTATCAGCATTGAAAGGATAAAGGAAAATGCAACAGCATTTAAGCATACTGTTGCACAGGAACTGTGTCGTGTTATCATCCATGGAACGCTTCACCTACTAGGCTACAAAGACAAGAGCAAAGCGGCAAAGACCTTGATGACTGCTAAAGAAGATTACTACCTTTCGAAATTATTTAATTCCTGATTTTAATTAGAACATCCCATTTATTAAAATTTTATTACAAAAGCAATAAAAAAGGGACAAAAATTGTATAAATTTTTGTCCCTTTTTTATGAAAAACCGCAGAAGCTCCTATTGCAGCTTTTTAGGCTCTCTGTTCAATTTTATCCGCCTGACAACATAAGTATTGGACCCTATTGCATTATTCGCTCAGAAGCGCCCTGTGGAGGTCGTTTTTCAGGTGGTTTTGAAGACACAAAGAAGTATTTCGGTTTGATCATTTTTTATCATGCAACTTTTTTGTTACAATACACAGGTGAACTTATGTTTTCTTAAGATCAAAATCCGTTATATTGAATAAGCCCAGTGATATACCAAATAATTATTGCTTACTTTTGCGGTAATTTCTTATCATAATATCGTTAAACACAGACTTTGAGCACACTTATTGCAGCCGAAAACTTAGGCCATGCTTACCACGACGAATGGCTATTCAAAAATTTAACCCTGGGCATCCAAACAGGGCAACGCGTAGCGTTGGTGGGTATTAACGGTGCTGGAAAAAGCACCTTGCTAAAACTTCTTGCCGAGAGATTCTCTCCTTTGGAAGGGAAAATAGTAAAAAATAAATCCACTAAAATAGGATTTTTAGATCAAGAACCCTCATTTCCAGATGGTTACTCTATAAGCGACTTTATTTTTTCGCTTGAAAATAAGCAGCAACAGCTGATTAAAGAATATGAGGAGCTTATTGAAGACCCAAACCCGGATGAAAAGAAATTAAACCGTTTATATGAAGAACTGAGCGAACATAATGCCTGGGAATATGAACACGAAATAAAAACCATCCTCAGCAGAATGGGCATTAACCATTTACAGCAAAAAATCTCTACCCTATCGGGTGGTCAGAAGAAGCGTCTGGCACTAGCCAAACTTCTGATTGAAGATCCGGAGATCTATGTGTTGGATGAGCCTACCAACCATCTGGATATTGATACTATTGAATGGTTAGAGAAATTGCTTACTTCAGGAAACAAAACTTTACTTCTGGTTACCCATGATCGTTACTTCTTAGATAATGTTTGTAACACAATCGTAGAACTCGACAGAGGAAAGATTTACAATTACAATGGAAACTACGCTTACTTCCTTGAAAAAAAATCAGAAAGAGAAGCCGCTGATGAAAGTACTTTCCAGAAGAATAAAAACCTCCTGAAGAAAGAACTCGAATGGATGCGCAGAATGCCTGCGGCGCGTACAACAAAATCTCAATCCAGGATAGATGCTTTTTACGATTTAGAAAGTAAAACCAAACAAAGATCCGACAATCAAAAAGTAACTTTAAATGTAAAAATGTCGAGGCAGGGAAATAAAATCCTTGAGCTGGATCACATCGGTCAGTCTTTCGATGGTAAAAATATCATCAATGATTTTAGCTATACCTTTAAACGTGCAGACCGAATTGGTTTGGCAGGTAAAAATGGAACAGGCAAATCTACCCTACTTAATATCATCACCGGTTTTATGCAACCTGAAAAAGGAAAAGTAAGTACCGGCGAAACTACAGTATATGGATATTACAAGCAAGGTGGTTTAGCCTTCAATGAAAAAGAACGTGTAATTGATATTGTAAAATCGGATGCCGAATATATAAAAATGGCAGATGGTCAAACCATCTCCGCATCACAACTTTTAACCTTGTTTTTATTCCCTCCTAAGAAACAACATGGAATGGTAGAAAAATTAAGTGGCGGTGAAAAGAAACGTTTACACCTGATGAAAGTTTTGATGCAAAATCCTAACTTCTTAATTCTGGATGAACCAACCAATGATTTGGACATAGACACCTTGAACGTACTGGAAGAATTCCTTGAAAACTTCCCTGGTGTTTTAATTTTGGTTTCACACGACAGGTATTTGCTGGATAAAATGAGTGAACAATTATTCATCATGGAAGGCAATGGCGAAGTTGCCATTTATAATGGCAACTATTCTGAATACAGATTAAGCTTAGAAATACCTAAAGAAAAAGCAGAAATAAAACAAAAGCAAGACAGCCCCGTTTCAAGCCCTGGCCCTGCTGCAAAAAAACTTAGTTATAAAGAACAGCGCGAACTGGAAGAGTTAGAAATAAAAATTGCTGAAATTGAAAAAGAGATCGCTGATTTAACTTCATCGCTGTCCAATATCGACAGCGCGAACTATCAGGAACTGCAAATTGCTACACAAACAATAGAGAAATTAAATGACGAACTGGAAACAAAAACAGAACGTTGGTTGACACTTTCAGAGCAATAAACACTATTTATATTTGTATTCCGTTTATAAAAAGGAAGATCAGGAAGCAAGAAAAAAGAACAAAATAAAAGATAAAAAGACATACGTTTCACGTGGAACCCTTTCAGAAAATCGCATATAAGCTCCATACGTTCCACGTGAAACACTAACTAATAACAAGACGAAATGTTTAAAGAATATGATGTAATCGTTGTAGGCGCAGGCCACGCAGGTTGTGAAGCTGCAGCCGCTGCAGCGAACCTGGGCTCTGCTGTTCTGCTGATCACAATGAACATGGAAACCATTGCACAGATGAGTTGCAACCCCGCTATGGGCGGCGTAGCCAAGGGTCAAATTGTTCGTGAAATAGATGCAATGGGTGGCTACTCCGGGATCATTAGTGATAAAACCACACTGCAATTCCGCATGCTCAACCTTTCTAAAGGTCCAGCGATGTGGAGCCCAAGAGCACAAAATGATAGAAAAAGATTTGCGGAAGAATGGAGACTAGCCCTGGAGCACACACCAAATGTAGACTTCTGGCAAGACATGGTAGGCAGCCTCATCATTAAAAACAATACCGTAGTTGGCGTAAAAACTTCCATCGGTGTAGAGATAAAAGCCAAATCAGTAGTACTTACAAATGGTACATTTTTGAATGGTCTTATCCATATCGGAGAGAAGAAATTTGGTGGAGGTAGAACAGGAGAAAAGGCTGCAACCGGCTTAACCGAACAACTTACAGAACTAGGCTTTGAAGCGGGCAGAATGAAGACAGGTACCCCACCCCGCGTTGATGGTCGTTCGTTAAATTACAACTTAATGGAAGAGCAATGGGGAGATGAGAATCCCGGTCGTTTTTCCTATACCAATGTTGAGCTTCCAAAAGAACAACGCTGTTGCTGGATCACCTATACCAATGCAAATGTTCACGAAACTTTAAAGGAAGGATTTGAAAAATCGCCCATGTTCACAGGGCGGATTAAAGGTCTTGGTCCCAGGTATTGTCCGTCCATTGAAGATAAAATAAATCGCTTCGCTGAACGCGAAAGACACCAGATATTTGTAGAACCAGAGGGCTGGAATACATGTGAAATCTACGTCAATGGGTTCTCCACTTCCCTACCTGAAGATGTACAATATCGTGCTCTAACACAGATACCAGGCTTCGAAAATGCCAAGATGTTTAGACCTGGATATGCCATAGAATACGACTATTTTCCACCTACGCAACTATCATTAACCCTCGAAACCAAATTAATCAGCAACTTGTTCTTTGCTGGTCAGATTAATGGCACAACAGGATACGAAGAGGCTGCTAGTCAAGGGTTTATAGCTGGAATCAATGCACATCAAAAGGTATTTGACAAACATGAACTCATCATGAAAAGATCAGAGTCATATATAGGTGTTTTGATAGACGATCTGGTTACAAAAGGAACCGAAGAGCCCTACAGAATGTTCACTTCAAGAGCCGAACATCGTTTACTATTACGTCAGGATAATGCAGATATCCGACTCTCCCCTATTGGTCATACACTAGGTTTGATCAGTGAAGAGCGAATGGACATCGTTAATAAAAAGATTGAAAACTCAGACGCAATAGTAGCCTTCTCAAAAAAACAAGGTATAGAAATGAGTAGTGCAAATACAATGCTCGAAGAGCTTGGCACCACTCCGCTAAATCAAAATGTTAAAATCGTTAGTTTACTCGGCAGACCACAAGTTGGGATAAATGATGTTCGAAAAGTAAGTCAACCTTTTAACGAGCTACTGAATCAGTTTGACAAGGAAACTATTGAGCAAGCTGAAATCAAAATCAAATATGAGAGCTATTTTGAAAAAGAGCAGGAAATTGTAAATAAAATGCAGAAAATGGAAGATAAAGACATTAATCCTAATTTTGATTATTCTCAACTAATATCTCTATCAAAAGAAGCAAGAGAAAAATTATTAAAGATAAAACCAAGAACTCTGGGGCAGGCATCTCGAATTTCCGGTGTTTCACCTTCGGATATCTCAGTTTTAATGGTTCATATGAGCAAATAGTATATAAACAATTGATTTATAATAAATTAACCAAGCACTATAACAATAAAAAATCAAAGCATTTAAATGCGTTTTAAGACATTTTTAAAACTTTTGAATGATATTGGTTAAAAACACATATAAATCAAATACAGCGTACATAAATGGCTAAAAAACGAATCACCGAAAATTTTACAAATTTCATTGCACTTCTTTTCGTAAGTATGGCATTTTATGCCTGTGCCAGTATTCAACAACCTCAGGGAGGTCCAAGAGATACTGAACCTCCGAAGATTTTAAAGATGACACCTAAAAATTTGACGGTCAATTTTACTGCGCCAAAAATTATAATTGAATTCGATGAGTATTTTAAATTACAAAACGAATTCAAGGAGTTTTCTGTATCTCCGGAAATGGCACTCCCTCCTATCTTAAAACCAAAAGGCAAAAAACTGGAAGTAAGTATACAGGATACTTTAGAAAAAAATACAACCTACACCCTTAATTTCGGAAAGTCAGTTGTAGATGTAAATGAAGGCAACGTAGTCAAAAATCTTACTTACGTGTTTTCTACAGGTCCACAACTTGATTCCTTAAGTATCAAAGGTAAAGTAATCAATTCTATTACAGGATTACCTGAGCTCGATGCTGTAGTATTTATACTGCCCCTAAACAGAGATACACTATTTGGCAAATACAAGCCTTCTATCTTTACTACAACTGATAGTAGCGGTAATTATGCCTTAAATAACCTGAGAAAAGATACCTACAAAATTTATGCACTCAAGGAAAAAAATGGTGACAGAATTTACCAGCAGGCAACCGACGAAATAGGCTTTTTAAAAGATTCTATTGTACTAGATAAAGTGCTGGATACTATAAACTTAAGTATATTTAAGGAAGATGCAACAATATTTCGGATAGTAGATAAAAGACTGAATACTGATGGAAGTATTACATTATCCTTTAATCAAAAATTGATTAAACCTGAAGTTACAGTTACAGATCCGCCAGCATTAGATGCCACAAAGCTTATAAAATTTAGTAAAAACAATGACTCTTTACGCGTTTGGCTCAAAGATCTAAGTTTTGATTCCACCAAAATAGCTATTAAAGATAATGCTAAGCTGTTGCAAACAGTGAACTTTACGAGAGGAAAAAAAGAAACTTATACCAGGGTATTAAGTGCTACTGATAATCTCGAAGGTAGAATGCTTAATCCTAATAAGCCATTAAAACTAACTTTTAACTTTCCTATTGAAAGTACTGATATAGCCAAAATAACGCTTCTGGAAGACTCTGTAGAACGCAAAAACTTTACCCTTGTAAAAGACAGTGCTGACTTCCTGAGCTACTATTTAAGGTATCCCTGGAAGCAAAAAAAGAGCTATGATATCAAGTTCGGTGCTGCTGCATTTACTGCTATTTTTAATACTAAAAACAAAGAATTTACCAAGGTATTCGAATTGGCAAGTAAGGACGATTACGGAACTTTAATTGTAAAAATAGTTCCTCCTGAATTCAAAAAAAGCTATGTTCTCGACGTACTTAATGAGGCCAAAGGTGTAGTAAATACCATTGTTGTAACCCGTGATACCACTGTAAAATTTGTAAATTACAGAGCAGGAAAATACTGGATACGAATAAGTTACGATACCAACAAAAATGGTAAATGGGACACAGGAAATGTAAGTCTTGGCCTACAACCGGAAAAAATATGGAACGAACCCAAAGAACTTTCTATCAGAGCTAACTGGGAACGAAATGAAACGATAACTATTCCTAAGGAATAATTACCGAAACCAATCCGCATACATGATATAATTATCAGGTAGCTTATTTAATAAAGCCCGTTGCTCTTCAGTAATGGGCTTTATTTTTTTTGCCGGTGTACCAGCATAAATATAACCACTTTCACAACGTGTATTTTCAAGCACAACCGATCCCGCTGCGATAATACAATACTCTTCAACCAGGGCATTATCCATTATAATTGCCCCCATTCCTACTAAAATGTGGTCTTTTAGAATACAACCATGTACGATTGCATTATGCCCTATTGAAACTCTGTTTCCTATAATTGTTGACGCTTTAAGATATGTTGCATGGATTACAGCCCCATCCTGAATATTGGTTTCATTGCCAATAGTAATGCTATTTACATCACCACGTATAACGGCATTAAACCAGACTGAGCAGTTATTTCCCATTAAAACATCACCTACAATAGTCGCATTTGGTGCTATAAAGCAATCACTTCCCCATTTGGGGCTTTTGTCCTTAACTGGTAATATTACTGCCATATCTTAAAAAATTGTATCTGTTAACTGTGCCGAATGATTTGGATAGTCAGTTGTATAATGAAGTCCCCTGCTTTCTTTTCTAACTTTCGCTGCCTTAATTATTAAAAAAGCAACTTGAATAACATTCCTCAATTCACATAATTTCACAGAAACTTTATTCAATTTATAGAATTCCTCGGTCTCCTCGTGTAACAAAAATAACCTTCTCATCGCTCGTTCCAGCCTAAAATCAGAGCGAACAATACCTACATAATCACTCATCAATTTTTGTGTTTCACGAAGGTTATGCGTAACCAGGATATCTTCATCTGACTGGGTAACACCATTTGCATTCCATTCAGGTATATCTGATGGAATTATACTTTTTTTAAATGCTTTAACAGCATCCTCGTAGATTCTATGGGCAAATACAGGTGCCTCCAGTAACGAATTAGAAGCCAATCTGTTTGCACCATGCAAACCTGTTGACGAACATTCTCCGCAAGCATAAAGATTTTTAATAGATGATCTTCCGTATTCATCAACCATTATACCCCCACACATATAATGCGCTGCAGGCGTAACAGGAATAAGATCTTTGGTCATATCAATACCTATAGACAGACACTTCGCATATATATTAGGAAAATGAGCTAAAATATCGGCTTTCTTTCTATTCCTTATATCCAGATAAACGAAGTCTTCTCCAGACTTTTTCATCTCTGCATCTATTGCCCTGGCCACTATATCTCGGGGGGCTAAAGAACCTCTGGAGTCGTATTCGTACATAAATTCGTCTCCGTTTTTCCTTCTTAAAACACCCCCAAAACCCCTTACAGCTTCAGAAATCAAAAACGCTGGATACTCTCCAGGGTTATACAAGGCCGTCGGATGGAACTGAATAAACTCCATATTACGTACTTTTCCTTTAGCACGATACACCATCGCCATTCCATCTCCCGTCGCAATAACCGGATTTGTTGTACTTGAATATACATGTCCCGCCCCTCCAGAAGCCATGATAGTCACAGGTGCTAAGATCTTTTCCACATCGTTAAGCTCTGTATTAAAAGCATATATGCCATAACAGTGGATATCTTCAGAACTCTTATCCACATGCTCACCCAGATGATGTTGCGTAATTAACTCCAAACAAAAGTAATGTGTTAATATCTCTATGTTCTTATTTTGATGAATTTGCCTCAATAAAACGCTTTCAATTTCATATCCTGTTACATCTTTATAATGTAAAACACGATGTTCTGAGTGGCCTCCCTCCTTTGCCAGGTCATAAACACCCGTACGGTCCTTATCGAAATTAATACCATAATCGATAATTTCCTGAATGCGCTGAGGTCCCTCTTTTACAACGATTTCCACTATATTTTTATCACATAATCCATCACCCGCAATAAGCGTATCTTCTATATGTTTTTCAAAGGAATCATCTTTATCAACTACTACAGCTACACCACCCTGGGCATACTTTGTATTCGACTCATCCTCGTTTGATTTAGTAACAATTAACACCTTTCCATGTTGAGCTGCTTTTAAAGCAAAACTCAAACCAGCAATCCCCGATCCTATAACTAAAAAATCTGCTTCTCTCATTCGTATACTATTGTATTTCAATTTATTATAAGGAAAAATAAGCCCTATTAACACCCCACCTATTTATAAAAAAATACTTGTAACTGTACAATTATTCTCTAGTTGTTAACAACGTTGATATTAATGTTAATTACATGTCTATAGAAACAGAACAAATATTTTTGAATGTTTAAAGCTAAGCTAAAAAGAGAATTTGCCACAATATTTTACACTATTTTTAAGCAGGTTCGGGTAGTTTATTAACTTTTTACACACAAACTAACAATAAACATATTGGTATTGATAAAAATATGGCCAGAAAAATATCTCGTTGTAAATCAGTCAATATTTTGAATAAAAATGTAATCTAAATGTTAGTAAATTACTAATAACTCATTTATCAGCACAAAAAAATGATATTTACAAACAATATCAACAGACTAATAAACAATAGAAATCTATTTATATTAAAATAATTATAATTTATTGAAGTGTTGAAACTGGTACCTTTACAAAATCTTAAAAACTGAATGAATTATTTTCGCAGAGAAAACATTAAAGTTGATAAGTTCAATAAACCTGTGGAGTACGCATTAAAAAATTGGATAAAATAAAAAGAGAAAATGGACACCTTAGCCGAATTAAACAGAAAAGGATATATCGAAGAGCATATTGATCCAACGCTGGACCTCTTTGAAGAGATTGAAAAATTAAAAAAGGAAAAAAATGCCATAGTTTTGGCACATTACTACCAGGAGCCTGATATACAGGATATTGCAGACTATATTGGTGATAGTTTGGGACTTTCCCAGGAAGCTGCCAAGACAGAAGCTGATGTAATCGTTTTTGCTGGCGTGCATTTTATGGCCGAAACAGCTAAAATACTTTCTCCTGAAAAAACGGTATTATTGCCTGATTTAAAAGCAGGTTGCTCACTGGCAGACAGCTGTCCTCCGCACTTATTTAAGAAATTTAAAGAAAAATATCCAGATCACCTGGTCATCACTTACGTGAACTGTACAGCTGAATTGAAAGCATTAAGCGATATTGTTTGTACTTCAACAAATGCAGTTCAAATTGTAGAGAGTTTACCGAAGGATCAAAAAATAATTTTTGGTCCGGACAAAAATTTAGGTGCATGGGTTGCTAAAAAAACGGGTCGGGATTTGGTGCTATGGAATGGCGCTTGCATGGTGCACGAAATTTTCTCCAGAGAAAAAATAACTAAGTTAAAGGAACGTCATCCTAATGCTAAGTTTATTGCGCACCCGGAATGCGAAGAAGCAGTGCTGGAAATGGCCGATTACATTGGCTCTACTACGGGATTATTGAAATATTCTATCAATAACGACGCTCAGGAATTCATTGTAGCAACAGAAAGTGGGATCATTCATCAAATGGAGAAAGCTAATCCACTCAAAACTTTCATTCCGGCGCCCCCAAACAACAGTTGTGCCTGTAATGATTGTCCATATATGAAAAGAAATACGCTAGAAAAGCTGTATTTGTGTATAAAAAATGGTTTACCTGAAGTTACTGTGCCTGCTGATATTATTGTACAGGCCCGTAAACCAATTGAAAGAATGTTGGAAATATCGGCCAGTTTAGGGTTATAAACGATGTGGATAACTGTGTTAATTTACTGTAAAAGAATAAGATAATGTTTGAAAATAAAGAGCGTACTGATATTGCGGAATTGGGTGAATTTGGATTGATCAAACACCTTACTGATAATTTTAAGGTGAAACACGAAAGTAGCATCAAAGGAATTGGTGACGATGCTGCCGTGTTGAATTTTGAAAATAAAGAGGTGTTAATTTCAACAGATTTATTGTTGGAAGGAATTCATTTTGATCTGGCCTACGTACCGCTGATGCATTTGGGATATAAAGCTGTTCAGGTTAATCTAAGCGACATTTATGCAATGAATGGTATTGCGACTCAGATTACAGTTTCTATTGGTTTATCGAGTAAATTTCCACTGGAAGCAGTTGAAGAAATTTATAAAGGCATACAACTCGCTTGTGATAAATTTAATATAGATTTAATTGGTGGTGACACCTCTTCAAGCAAACAGGGGCTGGTAATTAGTGTAACCAGTATTGGTCATGCTGAAAAAGGAAGTGTTTGTTATAGAAATGGCGCGCAGGAAGGTGATCTTGTATGTGTATCAGGTGATTTGGGCGGCGCTTATGTTGGCTTGCAGATCTTAGAAAGAGAAAAACAGATATTTTTGGAAAATCCTAATATACAGCCTGATCTGGATGGAAAAGACTATATCATAGAGCGTCAGCTGAAACCTGAAGGAAGACGTGATATTGTTGATTTGCTGGTACAAATGGATATTATTCCTACTTCTATGATTGATGTTTCTGATGGTTTGGCATCAGAGATTTTACATATCTGTCAGCAATCTGAAAAAGGTGTCACTTTGTATGAAGATAAGTTACCTATTGATCCTATGACTTATGAAACGGCAAGGGAATTAGGTCTTGATCCAACAGTTTGTGCATTAAATGGTGGTGAAGATTATGAACTGCTATTTACCATAAAACAAGCTGATTATGAGAAATTAAAACATGATGTAGACATCAGTATCATCGGACATATCACAGAAAAAAATGCAGGCTGTAAGATGATTTCAAAATCAAATGTGGTACACGAATTAAAAGCTCAGGGCTGGAATGCCTTTAAGTTATAATTCGTCTTCAGCAGATAAAACAGGATCTAAAAATTTGGTGTCAATTTGCTTAGTTGCTTTGGCACCTAATTTTTTGATCTTCTCAGATGTATTTGAAAGGTTACCTGAACCTGTGGATAACTTGTTAAGTGCTTTGTCGTAAGCGTCTTGACTTAGTTTTATATTACGTCCTATTCCCTCCATATCCGCTAAGAAACCTACAAATTTATCATACATACTGCCACTTAACCGGGCAATTTCCAGGACATTTCTGTTTTGTCTTTCCTGTTTCCAGATACTGGCGATAGTTCGTAAAGTAGCGAGAAGTGTGGAAGGGCTTACAATAACCACTCTTCGATCCCATGCATAATTGAAAAGTTCAGCGTCTTTTTGTACAGCAATTCCGAATGAAGACTCAATTGGAATGAATAACAAAACAAAATCAGGAGAATTGATCTGATACAGATCATGGTAATTTTTTCCTGATAAACCCTGTATGTGATTTTTTATTGATACCAGGTGCTGTTTTAAATGTAATTCCCTATCCTCATCATTGTCTGCTGTAACCAATCGTTCATAAGCCATTAAAGATACCTTAGAATCGATTACTATATGTTTATCGTCCGGAAGGTCAATAATAACATCCGGATGCATCCTGGAGCCTTCAGATGAGCTTAAATTGGTTTGTATCCTGTACTCTCTATCCCTGATTAAACCTGAACGTTCTAAAACACGTTCCAGAATGACTTCTCCCCAATTTCCTTGCTTCTTATTATCGCCTTTTAATGCTTTGGTCAAATTATTGGCATCTTCCTGGATTTGCTTGCTTTGATCCATCAATTGGGAAATTACCCCTTTTAAGATGTTCCGCTCATCCGATTCGGCTTTGTACACTTTATCCACTTTTTCTTCAAAAGCCTTAATATTCTCTTTTAGCGGATTTAAGATAATATCCAGATTTGTGCGGTTTTGTAGCGTAAACTTTTCTGTTTTTTCTTCCAGAACCTTGTTAGCTATATTTTCAAATTCAAGTTTGAACCGTTGCTGAAGTTCCTGAATATATTTTTCCTGTTCAATATGTTTTTGCTGTTGTGCCTGTAAAGTCTCTTCTGCCTTGACCACCTTACTACGTTCTTCCATAAAAATGGCTCGTAAATCGTTCAACTCATCTTCAAGTCTTAACTTTTCCTCTTTTAACCAGTTTAACGCCTTTTGATGTTCCTGTTCCTTCAATTCCAACAGGATTGCGGAATCATGATTACCTACAGGTTTTTTGAAATATAGTACAATAATTAGTACTAATATTATGATCATTAAGGGGACTAAAAAAGCTTCCATACTAATATTTTTATCAAAAGTGATTAAAATCTATGGAATTATCAAGTGCATACTATTTACTACCAGTTTATACTTTAGTGATCATATGGTAGGGGAAGGCATATTTTAAATTAACGAAATAATATGTTACGCAGTTGAATTAAGACACTAAATACCTGCTTAAAAATGATTTATAATCGTTTTAAACAAAAAAGGAACGCTTTTTGATGCATTCCAAAAGGGAACACAATCATTATATAAAATGGGAACTTATATTTCATTGATCATTCCGATACTGATTATTAGCATGTTTGTGCAGTGGAGGTTTAGGAACAGATTTTCAAAATATGCAGAGATGCAGTTGAATTCTGGATTTTCGGGAAGGGAAGTAGCAGAGAAAATGTTACACGACAATGGAATTTTTGATGTCAAGGTAATGAGTACAGATAAAGCTTTATCTGATCATTATAACCCCGAAGACAAGACTGTTAATTTAAGTACAGACGTTTTTTACGGGCGTAGTGTAGCTGCTGCTGCTGTTGCTGCCCATGAGTGTGGACATGCTGTTCAGCATGCCAGATCATACCATTGGTTGCAGTTACGTTCCAATATGGTTCCTGTGGTAAGTATTACGTCTAACCTATTACAGTGGGTACTGATTATAGGTGTTTTATTAATAGCTTTTACTTTTAATCCGATTGTATTGGGGATTGGCGTACTGGGGCTTACCTTAATTACCATATTTAGTATAATAACTCTTCCCGTAGAGTTTGATGCCAGTAAAAGAGCTCTATTGTGGTTGAAAAATAACAAAGAAGTATTATATACCAATGAAGAGCATGTTCAGGCTAAGGATGCGCTTTGGTGGGCTGCTATGACTTATGTAGTTGCCGCACTGGGCTCACTGGCAAACCTGTTCTACTATGCTTCCATTCTTTTTGGTAGAAATAAATAGCTTAATTCAAGCGGTAAGGAACAATCAATTCGAATTCTGGAATAGCAACAATGAAATCTTTGTCATCCGCTAAACGGTGCATCAGATAATTGCCACTCATACTACCTATATCTGTATTTAAATTGCAGGCAGAAACATAAGAATGACTTTCTCCTGGCTCGATAATGGGTTGTTCTCCAACCACTCCCTCACCTTCAACTTCTCTTTGGATGCCATTTGAATCAAAAATAAACCACTGCCTTCTTTTAAGTTGTACAGTATAATCAGTTAAATTTTCAATCGTAATGCGGTAAGCAAACATAAAATGTTCATTTGCAGGATTAGAATGTTCATCCTGATAAGTCGTTTCAACGGAAATTTTAACTCCTAACGTGATAGCTGTTACCATTTTAACTTTTACTTTGTTTAATATTTACTTTTCAAAAATCAAGCCATTTCGCCACTTGGGCAAAGATGTTGATATTTATCAGCTATTTCGTCTAAAATACTATGTATAGTATCAATGTTTTCTTCTTTAACCAACTGCATTCTGTAGGTTTTAAAGTCGGGAATACCTTTAAAATAATTGGCATAATGCCTTCTCATTTCAAAAATTCCAACCCTTGGCCCTTTCCAGGCAATAGATTTCTCAAAATGTGTTCTGCAGACCGCTACACGTTCTTCAATAGTTGGTCCCGCTAAGATCTCGCCAGTATTGAAAAAGTGTCTTATTTCTCTGAATATCCATGGATATCCAATTGCTGCCCTGCCAATCATGATGCCATCTACTTCATATTCCAGTCGCCAGTCTGCTGCTTTCTGGATGCTGTCAACATCTCCATTTCCAAAAATTGGAATTTTGATTCTTGGGTTACGTTTAATTTCTCTGATAAGTGTCCAATCTGCTGATCCTTTATACAATTGGGCCCTGGTACGACCATGAATAGTTAAAGCCTGTATACCAATATCCTGTAAGCGTTCTGCAACTTCTTCCACATTTTTTGTAGTATCATCCCAGCCCAGCCTTGTTTTTACTGTTACAGGTAGATGAGTAGCTTTAACAACCGCTTCAGTCATTTTAACCATCTTATCTATATCTTGTAACAATGCTGAACCAGCCCCTCTACAGGCTACCTGTTTAACTGGGCAACCATAGTTAATATCCATTAAATCAGGACCTGCAAGTGTAGCTATTTCTGTAGCTTCACGCATATGATCAATTTCACTGCCGAATATTTGTATTCCAATGGGTCTTTCGTATTCGAAAATATCAAGTTTAGCCCTGCTTTTTGCAGCATCCCTGATCAATCCTTCTGATGAAATAAACTCTGTATACATCATATCTACCCCACTTTGTTTACAAACAAAACGAAAAGGCGGATCACTCACATCTTCCATTGGAGCAAGTAATAAAGGGAATTCTCCCAAATCAATATTTCCTATCTTTACAGACATTTCTCTATCTTCATTGCCAAAATTAGCGGTACAAAGGTACAAATTATACAAATAATGAACTCTATTCAAAATTCCAGACAAGAAAACAGTCCCTTTTTACAACTACTGATGTTGGGTTTTTATGCGCTGATAGGTCTTTTTCTATTTTCCATCATCGGATTTGCCCTGGTATATTTACAATATGGTGGCAGTATTTTTTCGGATTTGAACTGGTTATCAAGTACTAGTTCCTATTATTTGGCGGCACAAAGAATATTATTGACAACTCAACAAATCGGACTTTTTCTTGTTCCTGCCTTGTTCCTCGCAAAGGTTGAGGGGCAGAAAACAACTGTATTTTATGGTTTTAAAAAGCCAACTACCCATTTATTATTTATCGTTATGTTGTTAATGATATGTTCTATGCCTATTTTGGAATGGGTGACCCAACTGAATCAGAAAATGGTATTACCAGAATCATTTAAATCTATTGAAAAATGGATGAAAGCAGCCGAAGAACAAGGAATGAAAACTACTGTTGCATTACTTAAAATGGATCATATAGGTATATTCTTGATTAATATTGGGATGATTGCCATATTACCCGCAATTGCTGAAGAATTGATGTTTAGAGGAGGATTACAGCGTGCATTTGGACGTATGTTTAAAAATCACCATGTTGCTATTTGGTTGTCTGCATTTATATTTAGTGCAATCCACATGCAGTTTTATGGATTTTTCCCGCGTTTATTGCTGGGTGCAACCTTTGGCTATCTGTATATATGGAGTGGTAGTTTATGGTATGCCATATTCGGACATTTTATAAATAACGGATATGCTGTATGTGCGGCATGGTATATGCAAAAAAACAATATACCTTTGTCCGAAGCCGATAAAACAATGAATATTGCCTGGTATGGTTATATTATTAGTGTAATATTAACGGTTTTGCTATTTCGCTATTTTAAAAAACAAACTGAATGAAAACAAGAGCAATAACTGCTTTCTTTTTTACCATTGTAATGCTGGGGTCCATTTTTTTAGGCAGCTATACATTTACTTTTTTCTATCTTATTTTAAGTCTTGTTGCCTTGTTTGAATTCTTCGGAATGATAAAAACAGCAGGAATCAAACCGCATAGAAATATTGCTTTAGTTTTATCTGGAATAATATTCTTAATGACTGCAGGCTATCAGTTGCTGCAGTTTGAAAAGAAATTTATACTGCTGATTATACCGCTGACTTTTTTGGTTTTCATAGCTGAATTGTATAAAAAAGAAAAGAACCCTTTTACTAATATTTCCTACACTTTTGCAGGTATTATTTACGTAATTATCCCATTTTGTTTCTTTTATTCTTTAGGGTTTATACAAAATCATACTGAATATAATTTTCATTTACCACTGTCTTTTCTGCTGATGCTTTGGGCCAGTGATACCGGAGCTTACCTGTTTGGAATGAAATTCGGTAAAACGCGCTTATTTGAACGACACTCCCCTAAAAAGTCCTGGGAAGGTTTCTTTGGAGGTATGTTTACCAGTGTGCTCGTTTCGTATATCATTTCCTTATTCTTTACAGAGATCAGTCCATTTGTATTTGCCGGAATGGCCGTATTGGTTGTTTCTTTTGGTACGTTAGGCGATCTGGTTGAGTCTATGCTCAAAAGAAGTCTGAATGTAAAAGACTCAGGTAATATATTACCTGGTCATGGAGGCTTTTTAGATCGTTTTGACGGACTTTTAGTGGCTGCACCTATGGTTTACGTATACCTGTATCTGATACTTAATTAGCTATCATTTTATCATTGTTGAATTGGCGTAGATAAACAGTTTGATCTCCGTTGAATATAACTTCATACTAACTAAATAGTAATTTCAGTTTATATCCATGTTTTTATGTGAAAACATGGACTTGCTATGGACTTAACATGGACTCACTATGGAGTCACTATTTTGTTATGTGCCGGTGAAATGCTATTATGTCTTGTCCTATTATAGCTATACAGGCTATCTGTTCCTGTTTTTCTTTAGGGGTTCCAGAAGGTACTCCAGTCCGTTTAGTTTTATTTCGTAAAGTGTGGCAATCATCTCCCCTAGTTTACCTGGGGGAAATCCTTCCTGATGAAACCAAACGAGGTATGTTTCGGGCAAATCGCAAATAATCCTGCCTTTGTATTTTCCGAAAGGCATTTGCATGGTAACCAGGTCTTGTAATAGTTGTGGATTCATTATTTAGGGGTTAGTTGGCTACCATTTCCAGCATTTCTACGGCTTCATCAACGGTATTTAAGTTATCAAAAGCAATGCGTAAAGAATCTTTAACTTCTTTCAGATTACATAAACGTGGATGCATCTGGGCAAAATGCAATATTTTATTGAACATTAAAGAATCAAAAAATGCCGATTGTTTATCCGAAATGAAATAACCACGTAGAATACCCTTTTTAAAACTCAATTTCTCAAAGGCCAGTTTCTTGGCTACCCATTGTAGTCTAAGTACATTCAGCATGGTTTTAACCGGTTTAGGTACGGGACCAAAACGATCCTTAAGAGACTGTTCGAAAGCCTTTAACTGTGTTTCATTTTCAATTTTTGAAAGTTCAGTATACAGGTTATATCTTTCGGTAATATTGGTTACATAATCATCGGGAATGTACAATTCCAGGTCGGTATCTACCTGTGTAAAATTAACAAACGGACGTAGTGGTTCATCTTTAAATAGATCCTTAAATTCGTCAGTTTTAAGCTCCTGAATGGCTTCATCCAAAATCTTATGATACATTTCGAAACCTATTTCAGCAATAAAGCCACTTTGCTCTGCGCCTAAGAGGTTTCCACTGCCACGGATGTCTAAATCCCTCATCGCAATATTAAAGCCGCTCCCAAGGTCTGAAAACTCTTCTATTGCACTAAGGCGTTTGCGGGCTTCGGAAGTTAGGGTTGATAAAGGAGGGCTTAATAAATAGCAGAAAGCCTTTTTATTGGAACGCCCTACTCTGCCCCTCATCTGGTGCAGGTCGCTCAGACCAAACATATGTGCATGGTTGATGATGATCGTATTGGCATTTGGAATATCCAGACCGGCCTCTATGATCGTTGTAGCCACCAAAACATCTTTTTCCCCGTTGATGAAATCAAGCATTACATCTTCCAGCTGATCACCATCAAGCTGACCATGAGCGATACCAATACGTGCTTTAGGCACAAGTGTTTTAATTAATCCACCTAACTGCGGCAAATCATTAACCCGGTTATGAATAAAGAAAACCTGTCCGCCCCTGTCTAATTCAAACTGTACGGCTTCCTGAATTAGTTTATCATTAAAAACATGCAGTTCTGTATTTACAGCCTGCCTGTTTGGTGGCGGGGTACTCATGATTGACAAATCCCGGGCACCCATTAAAGAGAAATGCAGTGTACGTGGTATTGGTGTTGCTGTAAGCGTTAGCGTATCCACATTCACTCGTAAAGCCCTAAGTTTTTCTTTTGAGGTTACCCCAAATTTCTGTTCCTCATCAATAATCATGATGCCCAGATCTTTGAATTTTACGTCTTTGCTCAATAAACGATGCGTTCCTATTACAATATCGACTTTACCTTCGGCTAGTTTTGCAAGCGTCTCTTTAACCTGTTTATTGGTTTTGAAACGATTGATATAATCAACTGTGCAGGGAAAGTCTTTTAAACGACCTGAAAAAGTCTTGAAATGTTGAAGTGCAAGGATAGTTGTCGGAACTAACACAGCTGCTTGTTTGCCGTTTGCAACGGCTTTAAAAGCAGCTCTGATGGCAATCTCCGTTTTACCAAAACCGACATCCCCACAAACCAGTCTATCCATAGGATGCGGGGCTTCCATGTCTTTTTTAACATCGGCAGTCGCTTTTTCCTGGTCTGGGGTATCTTCATAAATGAATGAAGCCTCTAATTCAGTTTCCAGGTAACCATCCGGACTAAATGCGGTTCCTACCTGAGATTTTCTTAAAGCATAAAGCTTAATCAGATCCCGGGCAATGTCTTTAACTTTTTTTTTAGTAGTTTTTTTTAGTTTATCCCAGGCTTCAGTACCTAATTTGTTCATTTTAGGTGCTGTACCATCCTTACCACTATATTTTGCAATACGGTTTAAAGAGTTGATATTTACATAAAGCAGGTCGTTATCTGCATAGACTAACCGGATCATCTCCTGTGTTTTACCGTTTACCTCTACTTTTTCGAGACCGGCGTATTTTCCAATTCCATGATCAATATGGGTTACAAAATCACCAGGTTTAAGGTCTCTTAACTCTTTTAGGGTAATAGCCTGACTGCGTTGATATCCTCTTTTAAGTTTGTATTTATAGAAGCGATCAAATATCTGATGGTCGGTATAAAAAGCAAGTTTTTGCTGTCCGTCTACAAATCCCTCCCTTAATGGAATATTTACCGGTGTAAACTTTGCCGATTTATCTATATCATCAAGTATGGCATATAAACGCTCGGTTTGTTTAACAGAAGAACTGAAAATGAAGTTATGTATGCCCTCCTTTTCATTCTCTTTGAGGTTATGAATCAATAAGCTAAAATCTTTATTGAAAGATGGCTGAGGTTTGGTTTCGAACTGAAAAACATGATCTGTTTTATAGAAAAACTGCTTTCCAAATTCTACCAGTGCGAAATCATGCAGCATATCCCCTAGCATTTTCTCATCTGTAAAACCAAATTTCGGATCTATCCAATCCTGATTTTCTTGTTTTTCTTTAGCTGGAAGTGCTTTCCAGAGTTCCACGGCTTTTTTATAGCCGCTTTTTATGATGTCTAAAGTAAATTCTACATCCTTAAACCACAGTTGAGTATCTTTTTCAATATAATCCAGGATACTGATGTTGTTTTCTGTCAGATATTTGGATTGGACATTTGGGATGATAGTAAGTGTTTTTACATCTTCGACAGAAAGCTGACTTTCTATTTCGAATGTGCGGATACTTTCAACAATATCCCCAAAGAATTCGATTCGGTAAGGAAGATCATGAGAGAATGAAAATATATCAACTATACCCCCACGAATGGAGAACTGACCCGGTTCATAAACAAAATCGGTACGGTTAAAATCGTAATCTATCAGGAATTCATTAATGAAATCGATACCCAGTTTTGTATTTAAGCTAATTTCCAGGGTATTTTTCTCCAATACCGCTCGGTCTATTACCTTTTCTGCAATAGCTTCGGGATAAGAAACCACAATCTTTCCGTATTCAGAGTGATGGTTCAGCTCGTTTAGCACTTCTGCCCTGGCCAATACATTGGCGGTATCTACCTGCGTAAAATCAAATGCTTTACGGAATGACGAAGGGAAAAGCAGTACTTCCTTATCCAGGATACTTTCCAGGTCGGCAAGGAAATAAGAAGCTTCTTCCCTATCTGGAAGAATAAATAACTGGGGCTTATGTAATAGAAAATAGGTAGCCACTGCAACTGTTGCATCGGCAGACCCCACTAAGCCTTTTAGCTGAAGTTTGGAGCCTTTACCCACGTTAAGGGCTTTTGCCAATGCGACAATGCGGTCATCTGTTTTGTATCTGTTAATCAGGTCGCGAATGTTCACAATACAAATGTAATATTTATGAGGGGCATTAAATGTAACAATGTTTCAACTTATTGATCTAAAGGTAAAAAGGCTAAAACAAGATTGTGCCAGGCGATTTGTATAGAAAGAAGTACTTATATTTAGCAATTTATATGGTGTTGAATAGCTTAATGATGTACATTGAACAATAATTTAGTGACATAAGATGAAAAAGTTAATGCGCCTACCTTTTGAACTGTGTTTCTGGATAGTAGCCTTGCTGCTATTGGGAATTGCAGATCTACACGTGCATAGTACTGAACAACATTTTACACTATGCCCGCTTGCCAATATGGGCTTTAGCTGGTGCCCTGGTTGTGGAATAGGCAGGTCGATAGGACATTTGCTGCAAGGTGATTTTAAACTGAGCATAAACGAACATTGGTTTGGCATACCGGCTTTGCTGATTATTGTAAACCGTATTGTGATTTTGATTAAAAATAATTTTAAAAACCGGAAGGTATTAAACCTAAAATATAAGGAGGAAAGATATGTTTGACTCACCATTTATGTCGCTGCCGGGCATTTCGCCGCAGGAATTTTCTTATTTGCAAAGTGCAACTACAGGATTTAGCGAGCAACAGTTAAGGGGATTTTTGATGATTTACAGTGGTAAAAGGAGAAATCCGGATGATATGATATTGTACTGTATACTTGGGTTTTTCGTGTTCGGATTATCAAGATTCCTGGTAGGACAGATCGGTATGGGTATTTTATACTTCTGTACAGCAGGGCTATGTTTTATAGGGACAATTATAGACCTTATCAATCACAAAACCCTGGCTTATGAGTACAATCAAAAGATGGTTTTTGAGAGTTTGCAATTGGTGAAAATGGGTAATATACAGTAATTAAAATCTATTGTATATTTACGGGATATGAGGTTATCTGTTTTAATAAAGCACCTGGAGGCCTTTGCTCCATTGAATTATCAGGAAGATTATGACAATTCGGGCCTGATTGTAGGCGATCCAAATGAGGAAATACGTGGAGCCCTTGTGGCGCTGGATTGCATAGAAAGTGTTGTTGATGAAGCCATTTTACATAATTGTAATCTGATTATTACGCACCATCCAATCGTTTTTAAGGGCCTGAAAAAGATCACGGGGAAGAATTATGTGGAGCGTGTAGTATTAAAGGCTATTAAAAATAACATTGCATTATATGCCATACATACCAACCTTGACCATGTTGAACATGGGGTAAATGGTGTGATCAGTCGCAGACTTGGATTAAAGAATACGAAAATTTTAAGTCCGAAAAATGCAATTTTAAAGAAACTCGTTACTTTTTGTCCCGTTGCGCAGTCGGATGTACTCAGAGAAGCATTATTTGCTGCCGGTGCAGGAAATATTTCCAACTATAGCGAATGCAGCTTTAATGCTGAGGGTTTTGGTACTTTCAAAGGAGGAGAGGATTCTGATCCTTTTGTTGGAGAAAAAGGAATACAACATCAGGAACAAGAGGTTAGGATTGAAACTATCTTTAAGGTTCAGGACGAAAGAAAAGTAATGCTCGCTTTGTTTGAACATCATCCGTACGAAGAGGTTGCTTATGATATTTATCCACTGGAAAATGAACTGGGCAGTGTTGGAGCGGGTATGATTGGCTGGCTTGAGGAGGCGTTGGATGGTCATGAGTTTTTGAGGATGGTGAAGAACAGCATGGATGCAACGGTGATCAGACATACACGTATTTTACCTAAAAAGATAAGAAAAATAGCGGTTTGCGGAGGTTCTGGGAGCTTTTTGCTGAAAGCAGCTATTGCTGCCGGCGCAGATGCTTTTGTGACTGCTGATTTTAAATACCACGAGTTTTTCGACGCAGATGAAAAATTAGTAATCGCAGATATCGGACACTTTGAGAGTGAACAATTTACATCTGATTTGTTGATAGATATTATTCAAGAAAAATTTCCTAACTTTGCAATCCGTTTAACGGAGCATAATACAAACCCCATAAATTATTTCATTTAATGGAACAAACTGTAGAGCAAAAGCTAAAAGCTTTATACGAATTACAAACCCTGCATACTCAGATTGATAAAATACGTCAGATACGCGGTGAGCTGCCAATGGAAGTTGCCGATTTAGAAGATGACGTTGCAGGTCTGGAAACACGTATACAAAAATTCAAAGGCGAATTGGATGATACTGAAGATGCCATTGTAACGCGTAAAAATATGATCAAGGACGCTCAAAACCTGATCAAAAAATATGAGACTCAATTAAAAGACGTTAAAAACAACCGTGAGTATGATGCCTTAACAAAGGAGGTAGAAATACAAACGCTTGAAATTCAGGTTTGTGAGAAGAAAATCAGAGAATTCGGATTTGATATTTCTCAAAAAACTGATATCTATGATAAAGCTGTTGCTGATTTAGAATCAAGAAAGAAAGATCTTGATATTAAAAAGGGAGAGTTGGAGACCATTACTGCTGAAACGGAGAAAGATGAGCAGGGCTTGCTAAAGAAAGCTGAAAAGGCTGAAACTCAAATCGACGAAAGACTTTTGGTGGCTTATAACAGATTAAGAGGAAATGCAAATAACGGTTTGGCAGTTGTTACTATCGACCGTGATTCATGTTCCGGATGTTTCAACCAGATTCCACCTCAACGTCAGTTGGATATCCGTCAGCGCAAAAAAATTATCGTTTGCGAGCATTGTGGAAGGATTTTAGTGGATGAGGCATTAACTCAGGAAGTTGCACCGGTATAAATACCAGTTATCAAAATATAAAAAAGGTCGGAAATTACATCTGACCTTTTTTTGTGCCTAAATTTATGGCAATTAAAAACATAGAAAATGTAATATGCGTTATTTTTGTTTAATCCTCTTCCTCTTGTTTATTCCCGGAGCATTGTTTGCTAAGTTTGATTTTAATGCAAATTGTTTGAAAGCTTATGGACTTATATTTGAACTGAAACTAAACGCTGCAAGACAGTTAATTGTGGTTGAAAAGAAGAATAACCCTGAAAACTCAATTGTTCCTTTACTGGAAAATTATGTAGATTTTTTTCAATTGTTAACTACAGATAGCAAGGCTGATTTTGATCGTTTAAAGGGGAATAAAAGCAAACGGCTGGATCAAATAGAGGATGATAAAGAAAAGTCTCCTTATAGCCTTTATGCACAGGCAGAGATCAATTTACAGTGGGCATTAATCAGAGGACGTTTTGGGGAGCAGATTAATGCTGCAATGGAAATAAAAAAGGCTAATGCCTACCTGCGGGAAAATGCTAAAAAGTATCCTGCTTTTCAATTGAATTTTAAGGGACTTGGTTTGATTAGTGCTGTATTGGGAAGTTTGCCTGATGGGTTCATGAAAAGTACGCTTTCTACTTTTGGAATAAAGGGAGATGTGAAAAGTGGGCTCGCTATGATGCAGCGGTTGGCAGCAGGTTTGCCTTCCTCAGTTTATGAGCCGTTTTATGAAGAAGTTGTATTTTATTATTCATTCGTACTGGTAGATGTGGCTCATAGTGAAAATGCTTACGCAGAAACGATGAAATACGTTGGGAGGGTGTCTGACTCCAGTTTATTAAAATCTTATCTTAAATCGTATGTAAGTGCGAAAAAAGGGCATACAGAAGAAGCTATTATTACACTTGCAAATCGACCTGTCGGACAACAGTATCAGTCATTTCCTTACCTGGATTATTTGATGGGTATTGCGCGGTTGAATAAGTTGGATTTGACTGCTTCAACATATTTTAATAAGTTTTTACAGACCAGTAAAGGAGTAAGTTATGTGAAAGATACCTATTTGCATTTGGGCTGGATGGAATTGATTTCTGGTGATAGAGTGGGGTATGATCAATACTCGGCGAAGGTTAAGGGATCTGGTTATGCCATCAATGAAAGGGATAAACAGGCGATGAACGAAGTTGCAGACGGAGCACCTAATATAGGGCTACTAAAGGCCAGGTTGTTATTTGATGGGGGGTATTATGCTAAGTCTCTTGAGGTTTTATCGGGGATTAAAGAAGGTGATTTAAAACTAGTCAAAGATAGGGTGGAGTACTTTTACCGCTTGGGAAGGAACAATGATCAGCTGGGCAAATCAGACGAGGCTTTGGAAAACTACCAAAAGGCTGTGACTTACGGGAAGAGTCTCAAAGCATACTTTGCAGCGAATTCGGCTTTATTTATGGGTAAAATCTATATGAAGAAACGGAGTTACGCACAGGCTAAATCCTGCTTTAATACAGCCATCAATATGAAAGGCCATCAATACGAAAACAGTATTGAAAGCGAGGCAAGAGACAGTTTAAAAAGGATAAACTAAAAACGATATATAAAAGCATTGATGTGCATACCTGCGCCTACAGATGTAAATATAGCATAGTCGCCTTTATTCACTTTGTAGCCTTCAACTTTGCCTTTTCTAACCAGATCAAGTAGGGTAGGAATGGTTGCTACAGAACTGTTTCCCAGCCAGGAAATGGTCATAGGTACCAGGTTTTCAGGAACAGTATCCAGATCATACAGCTTAAATACGCGTTTCATAATGGCATTGTCCATTTTTCCATTTGCCTGATGAATAAAAACAATTTTTATGTCAGTTATGTTAATTCCTGCTTTATCTATTGCAGCTTTTACAACCTTTGGAACGTTTGACACGGCAAACTCGTATAGCTTTCTACCATTCATTTTAAGATAGGCGTTGCCATTTTGCTCGTCTGGGTTATTACTTTTTCCCATCACGAGCAATGAGCCATGCGTAGCAGCATAGGTTTGTGTTTTGTGGGCAATGATACCTAATGGTGTTTCGTCTTCCCGAGCTTCGAAAATTACAGCAGCAGCTCCGTCGGAGAAAATCATGCTGTCACGATCATGTGGATCAATAATCCTGGAAAGGCTTTCTGCTCCAACTACCATTACACGTTTTGCATCACCACTTTGTATAAGATAATTGGCCTGAATGGCTCCTTGTACCCAGCCTGGACAGCCGAAAATCAAGTCGTACGCAACGCAGTCAGGATTTTCTATCTGAAGGATCTGCTTTATCTTGGCTGCAAGGGAAGGAAGGATATCCATGCGGTTGCTACCATTTTTAACATCACCAAAGTTGTGGCAGAATATAATATGGTCCAGGCTTTCTTTATCTATTCTGGCATCGTCAATTGCTCTTTGTGCAGCTATTGCAGCGATATCACTACTTACCTGGTCGTCATCAATATAGCGGCGCTCGTTGATTTCTGTGATTTCTGAGAATTTGCTGATGATTTCGCTGTTTTCTTTTTCCAGTTTTACGCCATTGTCATAAAACGAAGCGTTTAAAAAGGCATTTCCTGAGATAATGTTTTTAGGAATATAGCTTCCTGTGCCCGATATAACCGAGCGTAAGTTTGTTTTAATGCCCATTTTGAACCATATACTGTTTTGGTGTACAGTATAAAATTAAGATAAATATATTAGATTAAGAAAAATCGTCAATTAAAAATACGAATAATTCTTTAGGGCCATGTGCGCCAAGGACCAAAGTCTTTTCAATATCTGCAGTTCTGCTAGGACCGGTGATGGTACTGATCATGGAAGGGATTTCTGTACCGTATTTATTCTTGATGAGTTTGAATGCGTCTTTTAGATCCATAACCATTTGTCCGGTACGTGCAATTACAATGTGATGATGTGGAAATATGCTTAACCTTCGTCCGGCAGCATTTTGATTTGAGACCATTACAGAGCCATTACGGGCAATTAAGGCTTCGCAGAGTGTTATGCCTACTTCAGCCATTTCAAAGTCTTTGTCGGTCTGGTAAAAAGGGAATTCGTAAGTAGCAAGGAGGTCTTGTAATTCAGGTTCCCAGCAATATATTTTTCTCCAGTTAAACTTCTCGGCTAACTGAAGGATATTTTCAATGAAATCTATTCCATTTTCGCAGTAGATGAAGTTTCCTGAAACAGCAGTAAGCTGTTCTGCGAATAAAATTTCGGGATACTCCCTGTGATCTTCGCTCTCTGTGTAAAGAGGGGTATCTTCTAAATTTGGATAAGGGTTATCTCTTCTTTCCAGAAGGGCTTTCCTTATCTTTTTTAGCATGAGCTCTTTTGAAGAAATGTTTTCCTGCATAAAAAATGGATTTGCTGCCGTTTCCTTAAGGAAGACGGCAGCCCCATAAATATTGTAATTAAGACTCTGTTTGTACCGGATTTATTGGAGTTGCAGGGTCAGTAGGCTGACTTACCCCGTCGTGCAATAATCCTTCGGCAGCTGGTTTCTGATCACCGGTTCCATTTACAAATTCATCATAAGTGGTACGGTTATCAAAAGGGCGTTTGCCTAAGATTTCCTCTAAGTCGGCCTGGAAAAGAATCTCTTTTTCTATCAGTTTCTGAGCAAGTTTTTCTAAGCCTTCTCTTTTTTCTGTAAGTAATTCTTTTGTTCTTGCGTATACATCTTCGATCAATAAACGAACCTCGTGATCAATCATTTCAGAGGTTTTCTCCGAATATGGCTTGTTGAAATTGTATTCGTTTTGCGGATCGTGGAAGGAAACGTTACCAATGGTGGTGTTCATACCATAAATAGTTACCATGGCGTAAGACAATTTGGTGATCCGTTCAAGATCGTTCTGAGCACCGGTTGATATTTTACCAAAAACGATATCTTCTGCCACGCGACCACCCATGGTCATACACATACCGTCGGTTAACTGTTCTGTGGTATAAAGGAATTGCTCCTTAGGCAGGTATTGTGCATAGCCAAGGGCTGCAACACCACGAGGAACAATAGATACCTTAACCAATGGATCGGCATGCTCAAGGAACCAGCCTGCAATAGCATGCCCGGCTTCATGATAAGCAACTATACGTTTTTCTTCAGGAGAGATGATTTTGTTTTTCTTCTCTAAACCACCAATAACACGGTCGATAGCGTCTTGGAAGTCCTGCATGTCTACAAATTCTTTATTACGACGTGCGGCAATTAAAGCAGCTTCGTTACAAACGTTGGCAATTTCTGCACCTGCAAAGCCCGGGGTTTGTGCTGAAAGCTTTTTCGCATCAACAATTTCATCTGTTTTAATAGGCTTCAAGTGAACTTTAAAGATTTGCTCACGACCAACCAGATCTGGTTTATCAATAGATATTTGTCTGTCAAAACGTCCCGGTCTCAATAAAGCAGAGTCCAATACGTCAGGACGGTTAGTTGCAGCAAGAATAATAATCCCTGAATCTGTACCGAACCCATCCATTTCAACAAGTAGCTGGTTTAGCGTATTTTCACGTTCATCGTTTCCGCCCATCATGCTGTTTTTACCACGAGCACGACCAATTGCATCTACCTCATCAATAAAGATAATACAAGGGGCTTTATCTTTAGCTTGTTTAAATAAGTCACGTACACGTGAAGCACCTACACCAACAAACATCTCCACGAAATCAGATCCTGAAAGTGAGAAGAAAGGCACCTGGGCTTCGCCTGCAACAGCTTTAGCTAATAACGTTTTACCCGTACCTGGTGATCCTACCAATAATGCACCTTTAGGTATTTTACCGCCCAGGTTTGTATATTTTTTAGGATTTTTAAGGAAATCGACGATTTCCATTACTTCTTGTTTTGCTTCTTCAAGACCCGCTACATCGTTAAAAGTAACGTTTACCTGGCTCTCTTTATCAAAGAGTGTTGCTTTAGATTTTCCTATGTTGAATATCTGTCCGCCACCACCACCGGCACCACCACCCATACGGCGCATGATGAATATCCAGAAGCCGATAAATAGTAAAACAGGTAGAATGATAGTTAAAAACCAGGAGTTAAATGAACTCTGTCTGGTTTGAATGTCCGGTTGGATCTGTTGATCAGCCGGTAAATTTTTCTGAGATTCTTTCAGGTCTGTGCTAAGCTTGTCGAAAGACCCGGCATTAAAGTAAACAACCGGGCCATCATTAGGACCGAAGCTATTTCTGCCCAGGTATTGCTTATACTTAGCTTCTTTTAGGCGGTCTTTTTTAATAAAGACTTCTGCCTTGATTACATCTTCATGTTTGTAGGCAATAATTTTCTCTACATCGCCCGGAATCAGCATTTGCGTTTCAAATGTACGGTACGATATTGTTTTAGCGGTATCTCCGCTAAACATGAATTGTAGTAGGATAAGGCCTAAAATAATTGCTGCATAAACCCAAAAGATATTAAATTTAGAACCTTTTTGAGGTTTTTTAGGAATATTCGGGATTTTCTTAATCAACTTGGGCTTCGTATTTGGATTCTCTTTCATCGTTAAATCAAAAATGGGTTGAATGATTAGGCGCTTTGATAGGATGTTGACTGGGCGTCGCCCCATAAGTCTTCAATTCCATAAAATTCGCGCTTTTCAGTTTTAAATATGTGAACTACAATGTCAAAATAATCCAGAATGATCCAGTCTGCATGATCCAGACCTTCTTTTCTCCATGGATTAGTTTGCGTGTTTTTATAGATCTCTTCTTCAACGCTATCGGCAATTGCTTTTACCTGAGTAGCGGAATCTGCGTTGCAGATAATAAAGTAATCAGAAACGGAACTGTTAAGCTCCCTTAAGTCTAACCTTACAATGTCGTTTCCTTTTTTTTCCTGTATGCCATGTACAGCTATCTCTGAGAGGTATGTAGAAAGGTTTCCTATTTTCTTTTTTAACATTAAAATGTTTTAATTTTGATAAACAAATATACAATCAACACTTGCAAAATAACACTTTTTCAACATTATTTGTTGGTCAAAATTTGATAAGATTATCTGAGGTTGATTCTACCAATAACTTTTTAAAATCTAAGGTGTCAAATTCCGAGCCATTACCCGAAGGGACTGTTATAATGGCAGGTCACCAGTTTGCGGGGAGGGGACAACAGGAAAACACCTGGTTTACTGAGCCCGGTTTGAACCTTACTTTTAGTATCTATTTATGTCCGTCCTTCTTACCGATAAGCGAGCAGTTTATGCTGAATATGGCTGTTAGCGTAGGTATTAGAGATGCTTTAGCTAAATTTTTGGGGCCTTTGTTAAAGGTGAAATGGCCCAACGATCTGTATTATAATGATCAGAAGCTAGGTGGGATTTTAATTGAGAATATCCTGTCCGGAATTACCTACAAGGCCGGTATTATTGGCATAGGAATCAATGTAAATCAGCTAAATTTTGACCCGGCACTGTTAAATAAGGCAACTTCTATGCGAAAAATTTTACAACGGGATGTTAATTTATTGGAGCTTTTAGCAGAAATATGTAGTCATATCGAGGGTCAATATCTCAAATTGAAATCCGGAGCTTTCAATAAGTTACAGGCTGATTACGTTAAAGGGTTGTATAGATTAAATGAAAAGAAGCTTTACCGGAGCAACAATGAAACGTTTGAAGGGGTAATTACCAATGTAGCGGCCGGAGGCTTCCTGATTATTGAATCAGAGGGGATAGAAAAGCAATATAATTTTAAAGAAGTAGAATTTTTAAACAACATTTAAAGATTATAGCTAATTTCACGGCCTTGTAGCAAAAGAGCTTTAAATCATCTGAAAATAAATGAACAAAATAAAAAATATTGGAGTATTAACGTCGGGTGGCGATGCTCCCGGAATGAATGCTGCCATTAGGGCAGTGGTTAGGGCCGCAATTTACTATGATTTACAGGTTACAGGTATTTTAAGGGGATACGAAGGTTTGGTTCATGGTGATTTCATCGAGATGGACCGAAAATCAGTAGCCAATATTATTCAGCGCGGAGGCACAATTTTAAAAACGGCACGTAGTGATGCTTTTCGGACTAAAGAGGGGCGCGAACAGGCATACCAACAATTATTGAAACACAAGATAGATGGATTGATTGTGATTGGTGGCGACGGTACCTTTACAGGGGCGAGCTTGTTTACCAGCGAGTTTAATTTTCCAATTATTGGATTGCCGGGTACTATAGATAATGACTTACAGGGAACCGATTTTACAATTGGTTACGATACAGCAATCAATACGGTGGTAAACGCTGTAGATAAGATCAGAGATACAGCAGAGTCGCACGATCGTTTATTCATCGTAGAGGTGATGGGCAGAGATTCAGGGTTAATCGCTCTAAGGAGCGGAATTGGCGTTGGTGCAGAAGCCATTCTTATTCCGGAAGCCAATATGGGTGTTGAAGGATTGATTAACAGACTGGAAAACGGAAGGAAGGACAAGGCTTCCAAGATTGTTGTTGTTGCAGAAGGAGATGAGGTTGGTGGGGCTTTTAATGTTGGTGAGGCATTAAAGAAACACTTTCCGAATTACGATATCAGAGTTTCTGTACTTGGACATATTCAGCGTGGTGGAAAGCCTAGCTGTATGGATCGGGTATTGGCTAGTCGTTTTGGTGTAGCCGCAGTAGAGGGGCTTTTGAATGATCAGTCAGGCGTAATGGTGGGGCAAATAAACAGAGAGCTGGTGTTTACACGATTTGATCATGCTATAAAACATATCGATGCACAGGAAGTGAGTCCGGCGTGGTTGAAACTGGTTGAGATATTGTCTTTATAATTATAGAAATGGCCCTTTTAAAGGGCCATTTTATTTTAATCTTCAATGATGACTGCTGTTCCGGTTGCGGCAACCATTAACATGCTGCCTCCACTGCCTACAGTTTCATAATCAAGGTCAACACCGATGATGGCGTTGGCACCCAGTGCTGCTGCATATTGCTGCATTTCGTTTACAGCAGTTTGTTTGCCTTCTCTCAGTACCTGCTCGTAAGATCCAGATCTTCCGCCAACTATATCGCGGATACCCGCAAAAAGATCTTTAAAAATATTGGCGCCAATAATGGTTTCGCCGCTAACAAGGCCTATATATCTGACTATTTTTTTGCCTTCTATTGTATTCGTTGTTGTGATTAACATAGTGATTCGTTTTGCTTTTTTGATGCCATTAATCTTTAAATGTTACAAGAAAATTGCTGGAAATGAATTTTAACGGACTGCATCTTGTTAATCATTAGTATTTTACTTACTTTTGCAGCCCCGCAAGCATGAAGCTCCGGGAACTATGTTGAATACATAAACAAAAAGAAGAAATGGCAACTAAAATCAGATTGCAAAGATTCGGTAAAAAAGGGAAACCTTTTTTCCACGTAGTGGTAGCGGATTCCCGTTCACCAAGAGATGGTAAATTTATTGAGCGTTTAGGTTCTTACAACCCAAACACCAATCCTGCAACTATCGACATTAATTTCGATAAAACTTTAGACTGGGTAAACAAAGGTGCTGAACCTACGGATACTTGTCGTGCTATCCTTTCTTACAAAGGTGTTTTATACAAAAAACACTTAGAAGGTGGTGTTAAAAAAGGAGCATTAACTGCTGAACAGGCTGAAGTTAAATTCGCTGAGTGGTTAACTGCAAAAGGCGAGCGTATTGAAGGCAAAAAAGAAGGCTTAACTAAATCTAAAGAAGAAGTTAAAAAAGCGGCTTTAGCTGCTGAAGCTAAGAAAAATGCTGATCGTGCTGCTGCTCTTGCAATTAAAAATGCACCTGTAGTAGAAGAAGTTGCTGAAGAAGAAGTAGCTGTTGAAGCTGCTGCTGAGGTTGCTGCTGAAGAAGCTCCGGCTACTGAAGAAGCTACTCCTGCTGCTGAAGAAAACAAAGAAGAAGCATAGTATTTTTTTATGCTAATGGATAGCGAAGAAATTTCATGAAAATGAATTCTTCGCTATTTTTATTTTTAAGTAAATATGACACAAGAAGAAGCGTTTTACATAGGGTACATTACCAAGACAAAAGGGTTAAAGGGAGAGGTTCAGCTATTTTTTGAATATGATGAGCCGGGGTTGTTAGACCTGGATGTGGTATTTGCAGAGATAAATGGTAAAATGGTGCCGTTTTTTGTGTCGTCCTGTAAATTGCAAAACAATAATACGGGTAATTTTTATTTCGATGATATTGATCATATAGATAAGGCACAGGCTTTAGTTAGAAAAAAGATTTACCTGCCCTTAACTAAAATGCCAGATCGCTCTGATGAGGATTTTCATTATAATGACCTGAAAGGCTTTATCGTTTCGGATGAAACGCAGGGAGAGCTGGGGGAAATTATTGAAGTGAATGAATATCCTCAACAATTTGTAGCAACGGTATTATACAAAGGCACAGAAATTATGTTCCCTTTAAATGAAGACATGATTATTGAAATTGATGAAGAAGAGGAGACTTTATTGGTAGACTTACCAGAAGGTCTTTTGGACATATATCTATCAAATTAATTTATCTTTGTAAGATGCGTTTTGACATTATATCTGTATTACCTGATTTATTGGTTAGTCCTTTTGCTCATTCTATTCTTCAGCGTGCACAAAAAAAAGGTATCGCTGAAATAGTTGTTCATAATTTACGTGATTATGCGACGAACAAGCAAAAAAGTGTTGACGACTATCCTTATGGTGGTGGTAGTGGTATGGTGATGTCTATCGATCCCTTTGCCCGCTGTATTGAGGGGCTTCAGGCAGAACGAAAATACGATGAGATCATCTTTATGAGTCCTGATGGCGAAACGTTCAATCAGACTATTGCGAATGAGCTTTCGGGCAAGGGTAATATCATGATTCTTTGCGGGCATTATAAAGGCATAGACCAACGGATCAGAGATCTTTTTGTAACCCGTGAAATTTCTATCGGTGATTACGTGCTTTCGGGTGGAGAACTGCCTGCTGCAGTACTTGTAGACGCAATCATTCGTTTAATTCCGGGGGTGTTGAATGATGAGACCTCTGCATTGTCTGATAGCTTTCAGGGCGAGCTGCTGGATGCTCCTGTTTATACCCGTCCTGCGGACTGGAGAGGGCATAAGGTGCCTGACGTGTTGTTGAGTGGACATGAGGCCAGGATCAATGAATGGCGTCATGAACAAGCGCTTATTCGTACACAAACCCGCAGACCAGATTTGCTGGAAGATTAATCTTCTTTTACTTTACAAATGATAAACTTATGTGTTTTGGTAAAAAACACGTGCTTATTTTTGGTTGTTTCATTCTTTTCTTAGTAAGTTTACCATAAAAAAATATGTACTCTCCGTTTTTCTAGAAGGGGGATGGTATATGAGATTTAATGGCAACTAAAATTTATTATATGAGTAATAATACCAGAAAGTATAAAATTAATGATTTTTTGTTACGATTGCCGGTACATCAATATAGAGAGACGGTAAAGATCCTGCCGAAAATTTTGGGTATATCCTTGAATACTTTTAATAATTATAGAAATATTTTACTGGGGGACAGACAAGACATTCCGCATGAAAAGGTTGTTTTGTTTGAAAAACTATTTGAAATGCGGGGAGGAGAGCTGATGAACAAAGAGCTTAGGTGTAAGCCGTTAAAAGAATTGTTGAAACAGGGGCCGGTGGAGATGTAAATTTCGGGACGTAAAATAAAAACTTATAATTTATAAAAGGCAAAGGATCACAGGCATTTAAAAAGTTTTTTAATAATATGTGACCAGAGATTTTATTACCAGAAATATGTCATAAGGCTTTTTTTTGGTGTTGTACTGTGTTTTTTTATAAATTAATAGCCTACTGAGTTTTACTTTCATTTTGTGGAAATATTAAAGAATGTGGAAAAAAACAAAAAAGACTTTTATTTTTAAAATAAAATTCCTAATATTGCAGTCCGATTTTAAACAAGAAAAAGTCGGCTTAATAGCTTAAAATCATGGATTTAGTAAAATTTGTTGAAGAGCAGGTAATCGCAAAAAATGAGTTTCCTGCATTCAAATCAGGAGATACAGTGAGTGTTCACTATAAAATTCGCGAAGGTAATAAAGAACGTATTCAAATTTACCAAGGCGTAGTATTACAACGTAACAGCGTTGGTGCAAACGAAACGTTTACCGTTCGTAAAATGTCTAACGGCGTAGGTGTAGAGCGTATATTCCCTATTAACTCTCCTAACATCGCTAAAATCGAAGTGAACAGCCACGGTAAAGTTCGCAGAGCGAAATTGTTCTATCTGCGCGAATTAACTGGTAAAGCAGCTCGTATAAAATCTAAAAGAGTTTAATTCTTTTAAAAAAAGATATATTAACCTCACCGATCATATCGGTGAGGTTTTTTTGTTTGTATATCTTTGCGCCAACTAACTTAATATATATAATGAAAGAACTGTTAAAAAAATTCGAAGAGAAGCGACCGGAAGTTGTATTTGAATGGAAAGACAAAGAGTCTGAAGCTGAAGGATGGGTAGTTATAAATTCTCTTCGTGGTGGTGCTGCCGGTGGTGGAACCAGAATGCGTAAGGGCTTAGATAAAAGAGAGGTTGAGTCCCTGGCAAAAACAATGGAGGTAAAGTTTACCGTGTCGGGCCCCCCAATTGGTGGTGCCAAATCAGGGATAAATTTTGATCCTGCAGATCCAAGAAAGAAAGAAGTATTGGAACGTTGGTATAAAGCTGTAATGCCACTGCTAAAGAATTACTATGGTACCGGTGGTGATTTAAATATCGATGAGATCCATGAAGTGATTCCAATTACAGAAAATTATGGTTTATGGCATCCACAGGAAGGTGTAATTAACGGACACTATCACGCAAGAGAGAACGAGCGTATCCACCAGATTGGACAATTGCGTTATGGTGTATCTAAAGTGTTGGAAGATTTAAATTACACGCCTGATATTAAGAGAAAGTACAAAGTAGCAGATATGATCACAGGTTACGGTGTAGCAGAGTCTATTGGTCATTTTTACAGCCTTTGGGGCGGTCAGTTAGCTGGCAAAAAAGCGGTTATTCAAGGATGGGGCAATGTTGCAGCAGCAGCAGGTTATTATTTGTCGCAAAATGGAGTAAAAATCGTAGGTATTATCGATCGTGTAGGTGGACTGATTAAGCCGGAGGGCTTTAGTAAGGACGAAATCATAGATCTTTTTAACAACAGAGCTGGTAACACCCTGGTATCTCCGGATCTTATTTCTTTTGAAGAGGCCAGTAAACAGATTTGGAATGTAGGGGCAGAGATATTTGTACCTGCAGCAGCTTCGAGGTTGGTACAGCAGGCAGAGGTTGATCAGTTAATTGCTGGTGGACTGGAAGTTATTGCGTGCGGTGCAAATGTTCCTTTTGCTGATAAAGAGATTTTCTTCGGCAGTATAATGGAGCATGTTGATGAGAATGTTGCAGTAATTCCTGACTTTATTTCAAACTGCGGTATGGCAAGAGTTTTTGCTTACCTGATGCAAAGAAATGTAGAAATGAGTGATGATGCTATTTTTAGTGATGCTTCTCAGGTTATTTATAAAGCGATGAAGGCGGTACATGATGAGTCTTCAGCGCCAACACAACTTTCTAAAACAGCTTTTGAAATCGCATTAAAACAATTAGTATAGGTATATGGATAATCAATTTTTTGAACAAATTTTCTGGGGCAATACGGTTAAGCAATATTGTATTTTTCTTGTAGTTATTTTACTGGGACTGCTGTTTAAAAAATTGGTTTCCCGATTGTTTAGCCGGGCTCTTTTTAAAATATTTAAAGGCTTTGCTGATGAGGTAAACGGGGAGACTTTTGTTTCCCTGCTTTTAAAGCCTATAGAGTCATTTATTACCTTCTGTACAATATACATTGCCATTAATAATTTAAGTCATCCTCTAGACATTGGATTGTGGCAAAAATCGAAGACGAAAATCGAGGTTACCATTGGCGATTGTTTGGATAAGGTTTTTCTTTTTCTAATCATTCTTTCGATCTTTTGGATAATTCTAAGGATTATAGATTTTATGGCTTTCGTTTTAAAAAACAAAGCGGTTAAGACCAATAATAAGGCCGATGATCAGTTGGTGCCTTTTTTGAAGGAGTTGACTAAAACGCTGATCTGTTTTTTAGGATTTTTTGTCCTGCTTGGCTTTGTTTTTGAAATCAATGTGTTAACCCTGATTACGGGGTTGGGGATTGGTGGTATAGCCATTGCCCTGGCGGCAAAAGAGAGTCTGGAAAACCTGATTGGTTCATTTACAATCTTTCTCGATAAACCTTTTACCGTTGGAGACGTAGTAAAAGTAGATGGAATAGAAGGCACAATTGAAAAGGTTGGTTTCAGAAGTACATGGTTAATTAGTCCTGATAAAACGACTATTGTTATTCCTAACAGGGCAATGATCGATGGTGTGCTTGAAAATGTTACGTTAAGGAATTATAGAAGAGTAAACTTTTTCATCGGCATTGTTTATGAAACCGAGGCCGATGATATTAAACAGATCATTAAAGCGATTGGAGACTTTCTGACGGCTCATCCGGATACACAGGATGGTTATGCTACGTTTGATAATTTTGGTGATTCTGCCCTGAATATTCAAGTTGTTTATTTGGTGAAGAACATGGAACATAGCAAATATGTACGCGTAAAAGAAGGGATCAATTTTAAGCTGATGGAGATTGTTAAGGAGTATCGCTCAGACTTTGCCTATCCAACGCAAAGATCAATAGGAGATCACCCTAATAAAGCATAATTAGAAATAAAAATGCCCTGGATATTCATTATCCAGGGCATTTTTTTATTCTTTATAGTTGCTTAAGAGAGTTCCGCCAATACGGTAATTCCTCCTTTTACCACCTGGTTCAGTTCCAGGTTAACTTTGGTGCCTAAAGGTAAAAAGATGTCTACTCTTGAACCGAACTTGATAAATCCGAATTCTTTCGCTTGCTCTACTTTATCACCTTCTTTTACATACCAAACGATTCTTCTGGCCAATGCACCGGCTATCTGTCTGAATAAAACAGGCGTACCATTTTTATGTTCAACTACTACTGTTGTTCTTTCATTCTCCGTTGACGATTTAGGGTTCCATGCCGCTAAATATTTACCTGGATGGTATTTAAAAAACTTAACAACACCTGAAATCGGGTTTCTGTTGATGTGCACGTTAACCGGCGACATAAAAATAGATACCTGTAGTCTTTTATCTTTAAAGTATTCTCCTTCTTCAGTCTCTTCAATTACGACAACTTTTCCGTCTGCTGGACAAATTACCAGGTTTTCACCGTTGGTAAATGTGCGCGAAGGATTTCTGAAAAACTGTAAAACAATAATAAATAAAGAAAAAGAGAAGATATAGATTAACCACTTTAACCAGGTTATATCAGCAAATTTGTAATCGATAAAAGCATTCAGAACAAATATGAAAAGTACTGATAGTGCAATGGTAGTGTAACCTTCTTTGTGTATGGTCATTGATATGTCTTATATATTTTTCCCAAAATTGTGAAAAAAAAATTACATTTAGCCTAAATCGGCAGGAACAGTTTTTTCACGGTAGATATCTTTGAGGTTTCTGCCAAGACCATCATAGTCTAGGCCGTAGCCCACCACGAACTCATTCGCAATTTCAAAACCCGTGTATTCGAGCTCTTCAATTGGTGCTTTTAATGCGGCTGGTTTAAACAATAAGCTGCAAACTTTAACGGAGGCAGGTTTTTGTTTTTTAACCTCATTTATGACGTAGTTAAGGGTAAATCCGGTATCAACAATATCTTCAACAATAATCACATCCCGATTATGAAGATGATCAGGTAAGCCGAAGGTCTCTTTAATTTTTCCGCTGCTTTCTGCTCCGTCATAAGAAGAAACCCTAATGAAACCTATTTCGCAGGGAATTTCAACCTCCTTTAGCAGGTCGGCCATAAAAAGAAAGCTTCCATTTAATACGCCTATAAATATTGGGCATTTGTCTTCGTAATCGATGTTGAGCTGAATGCCGATCAGACGCGTGCGTTTGCTAATGGTATGATTTTCTAAAAACAGTTCAAATGTTTTGTCTGCTATTTGAATTTGATTTGTCATAATTTATTTCCTAAAGCGCGGGTTTTTCCTGTTCTTTTTCCCTTCTTCGTTGTTCCCGTCGCTCTTGTCTCAATTCTCTTTTCGTTTTGGTGGTATCAATTTTAGCCGGCTGCGTATGAGTGGTGTCCTTTTTTTGTTTACCAAACAGGCGGTCAAACAGACTTTTTGAAGCATCATGGGTTTCAATAGCTGGCAGCAGAGGATCCTCGTCGCTTTCCAGCGCATTGGTGTCAATGCTGGTCGAGTCTGGTAACAGGTATTTTCTTAATCCATCACGCAATTGTACATTATAAAAACCATAGCCATTGGAGTCTACAGGCGTAAGTCCGCGGCCTGCCATAATTTTTCCTATGAATTTAAAATAAGGGTAGAGGTAATCTTTAAGTCCACCATCATCTTTAAATTTGTATAAGGCTATTTTAGGCCTTGGGACAATATTGGCCAGGAAAATACCTTCTCCGATGTTCAGATCTGAAGGTTTCTTTCCAAAATAATAACGGGTCGCTTCACCTATTCCATAGATGTTCTGACCCATTTCAATAATGTTAAAATACACCTCGAGCATACGGTTTTTACTAATCAGATTGTTGTTCTCAATGAGCCATACAATTAGAATTTCTTCTACCTTTCTGGAAAGTGTTTTTTGCCTGCTTAAGAACACGTTTTTCACAAGCTGCATAGAGATGGTGCTACCGCCACGTACAAATTTCTTTGCTTTAAAATTGACCGCGATAGATTTTCTGATGGATTCCTGAACAAAGCCTTTATGCGTAAAGAATGAAGGGTCTTCTGAAGTCAGGATTGCATTTTTAAAGTTACTGGAGACTTCAGAAAGCGGAGTGTAATTTGGGTTGCCAGGGCCTATCAAAATGTCGCGCATAGGCTTGCCACGTTCGTATGGGGTGTAAACAAAATCCTTGTTCATTTTTTGTAGATCAGTTTTTCCCCATTTTAGGATCTTAAAATTCGATGGAGTTAATGAAGAGCTAAATTTAACGCTGTCTGGCAATGTACTATCCAGGTAAAAATTCAGGTCATAACTTATTTTTCCACGTACCTGCATTCCATCAAGGGATTCAAACAGCCCTTGGGGGAAAGCGCTAATGATCTCCTGCGCATCCTGTTCAGGCGCATGGAGCTTTACTTCGTAGATCTTGTTTGGTGAAAGGGTATATTTTATATAGGGATGAATAGATGCTTTCTTAAGATAAACTGTTGATGTGCTGTCCAGCGCCACAAAGTTCTTTCCGATTAACATATCGGCCTCAATTTTTGCATCAGCAACAACAATGTCGTTGGATGCAATTTTTGGGTGATTGATCAGTAAGTTCTTAATAGACCAGGAGCCGGATATTTTAAAGTCATCGCCGCTATAATCGGCATTTTTCATTTCAGTTCTTACCGTATCAAAACTAAACTTAGCATGCAGCTTGCGTTCCAGATATGGAAGTTCTACTTTTTTATTGTCGGCAAAAAGCATAATATCCATTTGTTTTTTTCCCGGTTTTACGGTTCCATTAATGTGCCAGGTAGATTCTGTTTCATTAACCAGGATTGTTGAACTGAGCTCTCCATCGTCGATAGTTGCGTTACTGGTTAGAAATGTAAGTTTTGCGGTATCGTTGTCATTGACATTCAATAGAAAGTCTTTGATCTGCATATTGTCCGGGATCTTGTAGAGTACCTGGTTCAGGAGGTTGTGTGCAAGGTCGCCAAGACCAGTTTTGGACTTCTGTTCCGGATTGTCTTTCTTTTTTCGTTTCAGCAGGAAGTCCAGGTTGCTCAATGAATCTCTGAAGACAATATTGAGCTTACCCATGTTTAAGTCAATTTCAGATAGTTTTACATCTCCAAAAATCAAAGGGAAGAGCTTAACTCCAATCGTCATATCGGAAATGGTTGTTAATGTGTCCCTGTCTTTGGGTACTACAGAGATGTTTTTCATGTGGACAGTACTGAATCCATTGAATCCATATTCAGCAATTTTCACATCCAGACCGTAATCTTTATCGGCCTTGGCTATAGCTTTAGCCATCATTTTCTCTAAAAGCGCTTCTCTTTTGTTATAGGCTATAATGCCCGTAATCATTAGTAGAATAATAATTATCCCCAATGCCCACGCTCCGGTCTTAATGTACTTTTTAGGGATGTTAATTTTAGGAAGATGCATGCTATAAAAAAGATTTTATTGCTAAACGTTAAACTCAAATGTTTATTTCGTGTTAAAATTACAATAAAAAGGGGCATTTAAAATTAATTGTGGCGGTCTTTTGTTAAATTTGGCTAATGATGATTAGCCCAGAACAAGTTCTAGCCGCTTTGAGGAATGTTGAGGATCCCGATCTTAAGAAAGATCTGGTTACACTGAACATGATCAAAGACTTAAAAATATCCGGTAAACAAGTCAATTTTACCCTGGAATTAACTACGCCTGCATGTCCGATGAAAGACATGTTAAAAAATGCATGCTTAAATGCGATCAAGCATTTTGTAAGTCAGGAAGCCGAAATAGAGATCAATATCACTTCAAAAGTAACGAAGCCAATGGATACCACCCAGTTAAAGGCAATCAGGAATATTATCCTGGTATCTTCTGGTAAAGGTGGGGTAGGGAAGTCTACTGTTGCCAGTAATCTCGCGATTACGCTGGCTGCCGATGGCGCAAAGGTAGGATTGATTGATGCAGATATTTACGGCCCTTCGGTTCCAATTATGTTTGACCTGGTGGGCGCAAAGCCTTCTGCCCGGGAGACTGAAGATGGTAAAACCCTGATTATGCCTATTGAAAAATATGGAATAAAGCTGCTTTCATTAGGCTTTTTTGCGGATCCCGATCAACCAGTGCCATGGCGCGGACCAATGGCTTCAAATGCAGTAAAGCAGTTGTTTAATGATGCTGATTGGGGTGAGCTGGATTATCTTATTGTAGATCTTCCTCCGGGAACCGGGGATATTCACATTACCGTTACTCAAAGCTTCCCGATAGCTGGCGCAGTAATTGTAACGACCCCACAGCAGGTGGCGCTGGCAGATACACGCAAAGGATTGGCGATGTTTAGAATGCCGGGTATCAATATCCCTGTTTTAGGTGTGATAGAGAATATGGCTTATTTTACTCCAGAAGAGTTACCCGAAAATAAATATTACATTTTTGGAAAAGACGGGGGAAAAGAACTGGCAAAATCATTTTCAGTTCCATTCCTTGGCGAAATTCCAATTGTTCAGGGGATCACTGAAGGAGGAGACAATGGCGTACCTGTTGCGATAAACCGTGAACATAAAATAGCAGTATCTTTTACTGAAATTGCGGGTAAAGTGGCGCAGCAAATCGCTATCAATAACGCTCAAACGGCCGAAGATCTTTCCTTAAGGGTTTAAAAAGGTACCGAATGAGGAAAAAAATTACTATTTTTATATTTTAAAATACCAAAAATGAATTTAACAGAACAAGTAGAGCAAGCATTAGAAACTATCCGCCCATATTTAATTGCCGATGGTGGAGATGTTGCTATAGAAGAGATTACGGCAGAAAATGTAGTTAGATTAAGATTATTGGGCAACTGCGGATCCTGCAAAATGAGCTTTATGACCATGAAAGCAGGTATTGAACAGGCTATTTTAAAGGCTGTTCCACAAATTACTGCCGTTGAAGCAATTAACCTGGCAGAGCCGGTTTAGAAATGATTTAACACAATTTAACTAGCCGTTTTATTTATAACAGCTATTTTTGTAATATGAAGTATTCGTTAACCATCATATTGTTTCTTTTAGTTTCATCTGTATTTGCACAAAATACGAAGGAGAAACCATTGATTCAATTCACCGGAATTATTACCGATGTGGATAGCAATACGGTTGTTCCTTATGTTACGGTTACGAACCTGAGCAACAAGGAGCAACGCTATGCTGCAAATTACAAAGGGTATTTTTCATTTATCGCACATCCGGGAGATACGATATTGTATACCGCGATTGGTTATAAAGATCTTTTGCTCCCTATTCCTGCACAAATTAATGACAGTAAATATACTGCCATGATTAAAATGAAGGCTGAGATTATGAATTTACCTACAGTTCGGGTTTATCCATGGGCAACGGTAGAAGACTTTACGAGAGACTTTATGTCGATGAAGATTGCGGATGACGATTATGTTATCGCAGCGCGTAACCTCTCGCCAGATGCGCTTAGCGGATTAATTATGACCTTGCCCAGAGATGGAGGAGAGATACAAAGTATCAATAACAGGTTAAACCATGATCGTGCTTTAAACAAGAACATGGTTCAAACTAATCCGTTATTAAATCCATTTGCATGGGGTAAGCTGATGCAATCTATCTTTAAAGGTGATAAGATTAGAAGCGAAAGCAATTAACGCTTTCTGCTCTGATTCGGGAAGCGCATTTTGTAATCAGCGTGTATATTACCTTTAGAAATTGCGTCCAATTTGCTTTTCAGCATTCTTTTACGCAACAAACTTAAAGTGTCTGTAAACAGCTTTCCCTCGATATGGTCGTACTCGTGTTGTATGACACGTGCAGGCATTCCGGTAACTTCTTCTTCATGTTGTACCCAGTTCTCATCATAGTATCTGATCAGGATATTAGGTTTACGCATGACATCTTCTCTAATGTCAGGGATGCTTAAACAGCCTTCATTAAAAGCCCAGGGCTCACCTGTTTCTTCAACGATTTCAGCATTGATAAAAACCTTTTTAAACTTGTTTTTATCGCTTTCATCTGCGCCTGTATCTACAATAAACAAGCGTATTGGCAAACCCACCTGTGGAGCTGCTAATCCAACGCCATGGGCATTGTACATGGTGTCGAACATGTTGCTGATTAATTGTTTCAGGTCCGGATAATTCTTGTCAATAGGTGTGCACACTTTTTTAAGAACCGGATCTCCGTAGGCTATAATGGGTAATTTCATGGGACAAAAATACAAATATTACCCTAAAGGATAAAAAGTTAGGGACGTAAGATTACTTTCATCTAATATTTCGTTGGCAATATTGGCCATATCTGTGGTGCTAACGGCCTGGATTTTTGAAAATACGGTTTCCAATGAATCAATTTTATCGTAGTCGATCAGGCTTTTTGCCATGGCAACGATCAATCCAATGCGGTTTTCTTCACCTAGTGCAATCTGTCCAATGAATTTGTTTTTTGCTTTCTGAAGCTGAACTTCCGTTAGTGGGTTGTCTTTTATTTTTTTAAATTCTTTAAGAATAAGCGACCAGGCCCTACTTACTTTCTCTTTATCAGTGCCAAAATAAAGTGAGAAAATACCTGTATCACTCAAAGGGCTATATCCTGTCTCGATGGTATAAGCGATCCCGTATTTCTCTCTAATTTGTAAGTTCAGAATAGAACTCATCCCGGTACCGCCAATCAGGTTGTTTAGTAATAAAAGACCTGTTTTGTAAGGGTGGTGTAAGGAATACGCCTGAGCACCCATCATGGCGTGGGCCTGTTGAATAGGCTTTTGAAAAGACTGTGTAATTGCAGGGACCGTTACAGGTGCAATTCTTGTTTGTATATGTAGATTGGCTGGGATATCAGCATAATGCTTAGATCCAATTTTTACCACTTTGCTTAAGGGGTAATTTCCAAGCACTGCGACTACTATTTTGTCAGTATGATAATTTTCCTTAATAAAGGCCAGGATGTCCTCTTTGTTGAGTTTATTGACGCTTTCTGTAGTGCCTAAAATGTTTCTGCCAAGTGGATGTCCGGCAAATACCATATCCTCGAAATCATCATATATTGCCTCTTCCGGCTGATCTAAATAGGATGCAATTTCATCAAGGATAACACTTTTTTCCTTTTCCATCTCATCTTCGGGGAAGGTTGAATGAAAAACAATATCATTAAACAACTCTAAGGTTCTGTCCAGATAAGGGTTAAGGAAAGAGGCATGAATACAGGTATATTCCTTGGTGGTATAAGCATTCAGATCTGCGCCCACGCTTTCAAGCCTGTTCAGAATCTGGTTAGTATTGCGTTTTTCTGTGCGTTTAAAAATCAAGTGTTCAATAAAGTGGGCCAGCCCGGACTGCTCCGGTTTCTCGTCTCTGGAACCACTGTTTATAATGATGCAGGCATGAGATATTGCAGATGCAGAAGGCACATGAAGTAAGCGGATGCCGTTAGGCAAGGTATGAACATTATATTCCATTGAGGGGCAAAGGTACAGAAGAAATAAGCTTTATGGGGATAATATTTTATTCAACATTTATCTATTCTTGTAAAAGGTTCATTAAATTTGATTAGGTCATACGGAAGGGGATATAATCCAATGAACAAGATTAAAAGTGGTGCCGGTCATATGAATAGAATGGCAATACCTGGTATGCTTGAAGATATGCGGGATAACATCTTATCGGGAAATGACGCAGAACCTATTCGCCGGCAATTTAATTTGATCTATTTATTACTGGAGGGAACCCATGATGTTCATCTTGGAGCGGAACATCGCTGGTTAAAGTCTAACGATCTGGTTTTGGTGCCGGAGAATTTTGTTTATGCCTCGTTTAACCTGAAAAAATGTAAAGGGTATTATCTCCATTTCAAAACAGAGTTGGTTCAGCCGCTTATTGGCAGTACTATTTCTGATGATTTCCCCTTTTTTGATCTTGAGGCCGAGCGTATCGTAAGCATAACAGCCCAGCAAAGTTTAATATTGCAGCGGTGTTTTAAAGACCTTATTCGTGAATATCATCATTCCTCTCCTGAACAGGAAGAGTTATTGCGCAGTTTTACTCATATTCTTTTACTTCGGATACGAACGATTTATCACCCTTTTGCAAAAAAAATAAAGGAAAGTGCGACAAGTGGTTTGAACCTGGCTAATCGGTTTAAACATTTAGTTGAAAAGAATTTTATCCAGATAAGAGCCGTCAACAAATATGCGGCAATGCTTAATGTCACCACTAAATATTTATCGGAGGTTGTAAAAAGAATTATGGGGAAATCGCCCCGGGCGGTTATAAAAGATATGTTGTTGCTAGAATCAAAGATGTTATTGGCTTCTACCGAAAAAAGCATCACGGAGATTGCTTATATACTTAATTTCTCAGATCAGGCCCATTTTAGTCACTTTATAAAACAGCATACAGGGTATACACCTCACGAGCTTCAAAAGAGACGCTGAACTATACATGTAATGCCGACTTATCTACAAGCTATTGGCCGTCATTTTTGATAATTTTGTGCAGTTATTTTATTGTAAACCTAATATTTAAGATCATGAATAGCACTTTGGTATCAAGTGAAATTGACGTTCAGAAAGTTGAGGCTTTTCTTGGTAGGGTAATTACTGATTTTGGTGCGGCATTGGGTGTATCTCTTGCTTTTATAGGAGACAAATTAGGGCTTTATAAAGCGATGGCACACGCTGGTCCTTTAAGTAGTGAAGAAGTGGCAGAACGTTCAGGTACAAGTGAACGCTATGTTCGTGAGTGGTTGATTAATCAGGCGGCAGGAGGATATATTGAATACGATGCAAAAGCCAGGAAGTATATCTTGCCGGATGAGCATGCTGTTGCACTTACAGATGAGGAAAGCCCTTTTTATGTAGCAGGGGGCTTTCAAATTATAAATGGGCTAACAAAAGCAGAGGATCGAATTAAAAGTAATTTCCTCAAAGGTGGGGGAATGAAATGGGGCGAACACCACCATGATTTGTTTGACGGAACAGAGCGGTTTTTTAAACCTTCATATCTAGGTAATTTAATGACTAGCTGGTTACCGGCCATTAATGGTATCGTAAATAAGTTGGAGTCTGGTATAGCTGTCGCCGATTTGGGCTGTGGCCATGGTGTATCTACTATACTTATGGCAGAAGCTTTTCCATCATCACACTTCTTTGGGTTCGATAACCATGAGCCATCTATCAAAAAAGCCAGGGCCCACGCTAAGGAGAAAAAATTGAAAAATGTTACATTTCAGGCTTCAGGAGCTGCAGACTTTAATGGTCAGCAGTACGATTTTATTACTTTCTTTGACTGTTTACATGATATGGGCGATCCGACAGGCGTATTGAAACACTGTAAAAAAATGCTTAGAAAAGATGGCGTGATAATGGCTGTTGAACCAATGGCGGGAAGAAAAACAGAAGAAAATTTCAATCCTGTTGGTAGAGTCTATTCTGGAGCATCTGTGTTGTGTTGTACTCCTAATGCGCTAGCCACCGGAGGGTTTGCTCTTGGTACTGTCGCCGCAGATGAGGAATTAGAAAAAGTAGCCAGAAATGGGGGCTTTAAACATTTTAAAAGAGCTACCGAGACACCATTTAACCGTGTTTTTGAGATAAGAGACTAGTTTCCCTATTAAAATCATAGAAAACGGTTAGAGAAAGGGTTGCATGGAAAAGATGCTGCCCTTTCTTGTTTTTAGTAGATAGGTTTTTCATTTAAATACTGTCAATTTGACAACAAAGGTGGTTTGGAATAAGCATTGATAGGTGTGTTACGTACTTAAAAATGAGTTTATATATGAGCATAGAAGAAAAAGGAAGCATATCCATTCACACGGAGAACATTTTCCCAATCATCAAGAAATTCCTGTATTCAGATAACGAGATCTTTTTAAGAGAGCTTGTATCAAATGCCGTTGACGCGGTACAAAAAATTAAACGTTTAGCAGCACTCGGACAGTACAGCGGCGAGCTGGGTAACCCACTTGTAGAGGTCGCTGTAGACGAGGAGCAGAAGACCATCACCATTACAGATAATGGTTTGGGTATGACTGCAGAGGAAATAAAAAAATACATCAATCAGGTTGCTTTTTCGGGCGCCAGCGAGTTCGTTGAGAAGTTTAAAGATGCAAAAGATGCCAACGAAATCATTGGTAAATTTGGTTTAGGCTTCTATTCTGCATTTATGGTGGCGGATCTTGTAGAAATCCAAACCCTTTCTTATCAGGATGGTGCTGAGCCTGCCCGTTGGGTTTGTGATGGTAGTACTGAATATGAAATTACTGCAGGTAACAGGACTACCAGAGGTACGCAGATCATTTTACATGTTAATGCAGAATCTGAAGAGTTCTTAAGCAAACATAAGCTGGAAGAAATTCTGGATAAATATGGTAAATTCCTGCCGGTACCAATTAAGTTTGGTACAAAAACAGTACAGGAACCAGATGGTGAAGATGAAGAAGGAAAAGCAAAAACCAAGAGTGTAGAAGTTGATAATATTATCAATACAACCAATCCAATCTGGACAAAAGCACCTGCAGATTTGTCAGACGCAGATTATCTGGATTTTTATAAACAATTGTATCCATTCTCAGAAGAACCTTTATTCTGGATCCACCTAAATGTGGATTATCCTTTCAACTTAACAGGAGTATTGTATTTCCCTAAAGTGAAGAATGATTTTGATATGCAGCGTAATAAGATCAAATTATTCTCTCGCCAGGTATTCATTACCGATGAGGTAAAAGACATCGTTCCTGAGTTTTTAATGTTGTTACACGGGGTAATTGATTCTCCGGATATTCCATTAAACGTTTCCAGAAGTTTCTTACAGGCAGATAGCAATGTTAAAAAGATCAACAGCTATATCACTAAGAAAGTTGCTGATAAATTGCAGGAGTTGTACAATAAAGACCGTAAAGCATACGAAGAAAAATGGAGCGATATTGGTCTGTTTGTAAAATATGGTATGGTAAGCGAAGAGAAATTCTATGAAAAAGCTAAAGACTTTGCATTGGTAACCAATACCAGGAAAGAACATTTTACATTAGAAGAGTATCGCGAAAGGGTTAAAGACAACCAGACTGATAAAAATGGACAGGTAGTTTACATTTACGCAAATGATCCTGCGAAACAGGATAGCTTTATCCAGTCGGCCAATAAAAAGGATTATGACGTATTGTTAATGGATTCTCCAATCGATAATCATTTCATTAGTCAGTTAGAACAGAAACTGGAAAAAACGGCTTTAAAACGCGTTGATTCAAGTGTAGCTAGTAAACTGATTGATAAAGATGAGAACGTGGAGTCGGTATTGACAGAAGATCAGTCTAAAAAGGTTGCTGAGATATTTGATAAAGCGATTAATAAACCAGGTTACCATGTAGAGATCGTAGGCCTGAACCCCGAAGAGTTGCCGGTTACGGTAACGATGGATGAGTTCATGCGTCGTATGAAAGATATGGCAGCAATGGGCGGCGGAATGGGCTTTTATGGCAGTATGCCGGATAGCTACAAAGTAGCCATCAATGGTAACCATAAGTTGATTGGAAAGATCATTGCTACTGATAATGAAGAAGAGCAAGGTGTACTGGCTAAACAGGCTGTAGATTTAGCTTTACTTGCTCAAGGAATGTTAACTGGAGCGGATTTGACTGCTTTTGTAAGCAGAAGTGTTGAATTAATTTAAAAAATGACCGTTCTCTTCGGAGTCTGGCATCTTTTGCTGAAAAAGCAAAAGCGCCTGAGGCCTCCTCTGAGAAGGTAATTTTTTCTTCACAAAAAAGGGTGTACTGCAAAAAATGTAGTACACCCTTTTTTATTACCGGGCTTTTTTAAAGCCAGTGCTATCTTAAAAATGGAATAGCGGGCTGATAGATGACATTTTTGTTTTGATAACTTCTCGTGGCGTTAAAAAGGATTAGGATTGTATTTATAATGTATAATAAAGGGATGAGTAGAATTAATAATTCCCCACCTCTCATATTAAATATGGAAATGTATTTGGGGAAAATGGGTATATGGAATATTGCTGATGCTACGAGTACGATGTAAATGAAGAATACGACGATACACTAGGAGATTTGAAAGTTTAGTAACCTTTTTCCGGTTGTGTTTAGATTTTTGATTTTATTTTTTTTTGATACCCATAAAACTAAGGGGATAATTACGCCTAGTATAGGGAAAACAATAAAACTCAATGCGGATATATTTAAGAACATTAACATTGTGGGATCTTCCTCTTCGGCCCAGTCGATCAGTTCATCAGACGTAACCTCCAAAGCTTTTGCCATGCGTTTTAAGGTATCGCCTCTGGGTTCTGTTTCGCCGCTTTCAATTCTTTGAATCGTTCGTAAATTCAGCTGAGAGGCTATGGCCAGCTCGTCCTGACTCAATCCTTTTCTGGTCCGTAGCTCTTTAATTTTCTTTGCTAATTCGGTATTCTTCATTGTGTCGTTATTTAGTTCGGAGTCAAAACTAAAGCAAGTTATTATTTTTTCTTTACGACTTGTTTACGGCATTTTTACGACATCTCTGTCTATAAGCATTTAAAGGCTATTTTTAGCCTGTTGCAAAGAAATTAGATCAGGTTTGAACAACCTTTTATCAAAACGACAGTACCGATGGTCAAATAGTTTTTACCTGCCGTATTTGTAATACGTTCTTCGAAGTGATTTATAAACGAATCAGAAAATATGAAGAACTTACATTATTACTTAATCCTTGTTGGATTAGGTTTTCATTTAAAAACTAATGCGCAAATAGGGGTCTCGGGGAAGCTAAAGGCAGAGTATGTTCCTTTTTCAAACTATGTGAGACCTATTGATAGCCTTAAAACGGGATCGACCAGTGATTTTAAGCGTGTGCAAGGAGCAGTTGGCATTCCTCTTTATACCAAAATGGATACCCTTGGGCGTGCAAAAGCCTGGGCCTTGTTAATGGAAGGATCCTATGCTACAATAACCAATCGTGATTATGATGAAAAACTTTTCCCCACCCGGATGCTCAATGCTCAGGTTGGATTAATCCATTCCCGGCCACTAGGTAAAACCTGGTCAATAATAGCGATGGCGTCGATCGGAGTATATACGGATATGGAAGAGATTACATCTAAGGATTTTCTTGCCCAGGGAGGCGTGTTGTTCGTGAAGCATTTTAAGCCCACACTCGCCTTTGGATTTGGCCCGGTTGTTACTAATACATTTGGCATACCCATGGTTTTGCCTGGAATTTACTTTGATTGGGTAACCAAAGGACGTTATCAGCTTCACATTAACCTGCCCGAAGGATTGGATTTTGGTGTTCAATTGAGCAAAACCTTTCAGCTTAAAACGGTTATTGAACTGAGTGGGATGACTGCCGAAGTAAACAAAGAAAATAAATCGATGTTACTGGGGTATCAACAGATTGTAGCAGGACTCAGACCGGAGGTCAAACTTGGTAAATATTTAACATTTTCAGTTACAGGAGGAAGTACACTTGTTCGTTCTTTTGATCTCCAGAGTAGAAAGCTGAAAGATATGTTTAAGACGATAGACCAGGCAAGTCCGAGGTTTACAACTACTGCGTACGGAGCTGTCGGACTTTCCTGGAATTTTTCTAAAGCATTATCGGCTAAGTAGTTTTGTGTAAACGACTTCTTTTAACAAGTCATCCCTGCGGGTTCTGGAAATTGGTAGCCCATTGCCATTTATAAAGACCCGTCCCCCTGATACGGAATCAATATGTGCGATGTTGATCAGGTAAGACTTGTGAATCCTAAAGAAATTGTCCCTGGGAAGGCTCTCTTCCAGGGATATCATCGTTTGATGAATAACCAATTCCTGATTTTTAAAGTGTAAAATGGCATAATTCTGCATGGCTTCGATGTATAGAATATCTACCCAGGATATTTTTTGAAATCCATCTCCCTGGCGGACATATAAAAATGTATCGGTAGGCTGTACGTTTTTTGATCTACTGCTCATCATATGCAATTGCCGGGCTTTTAAGGATGCCTGATAAAAACGCTGAAAAGTAATTGGTTTCAGCAGGTAGTCTACAATCTGTAATCTGTACCCCTCCAGGGCATGCTCAGAATAGGCCGTCGTTAATATGGTCATTGGTGGAGTTTCTAGTGACTCCAGTAGTTCCAATCCGGAAAGGTAGGGCATATTGATATCCAGAAACAAAAGGTCAATATTACCTTTTTGTATATATGCTGATGCTTCCATCGCAGTAGCACAAGTACCAGCAACCTGTAAGAAGTCGACTTTTGCGATAAAGTCAACAATTCCTTCTCTCGCTACAGGCTCGTCGTCTATTACCAGGCATTGCAAAATAAGGCCTTTTGTCTTATTGGTTGAGGTTGTTTCCATAAATTAATCTTTTTGCTCGAGATGCAAGGTTAGTGATACTATGAATAGTTTATCTGTTTTTTCTATGAGGAGTTTGTGGCGTCCAGGGTATAGTAAGTCTAATCTTTTTTGAACATTTTCAAGGCCTAGGCCATGACTATTGTCCTTTCTGGCAGGTCTTGGCGAGTTAGAATTTTCTATTTTAAACTTAAGTTCATGATGGTGCTGTTTCAATACCAAATTTACAAACCCTTTCTCTGTTGGCAGTCGGGATACATGTTTAAAGGCATTTTCTACAAAAGGGACCAGTAAAAGAGGAGCGATGGCTCTCTTTCTGTCGGCGATACTCCAGATAGATTCTACTTTTAGTTCCTCACCCCATCTAATTTTTTCTATCGCTACCAGGTCTTTTAGGTATTGGACTTCACGGTCTAGCAATACGTGTGATTGGTTGCATTCGTAAAGCTGATAGCGCAGGATATCAGAAAATTTAATGAGGAGGGCAGAGGCCAGTTCAACATTCTTTTGCATTAAAATATGAATGTGGTTTAAAACATTAAACATTAAATGTGGGTTGATCTGATCCTGAAGGATCCTTAGCTGTGCTTCGAGATGCTCCTTTTGTAAGAGAGAATGATTTTTCTCTATCTGGTTATGTTCCTGGTAAAATCTAAGTCCGCATGCTGTTGCATTAATCAATAAGGCTGAGGGGACTGAGCTATATAGACGGACATAGAACGTGCCATAAGTAAGTAGTTTTTTCTTACTGTCCAGTGGTGTATCTTTTATAGAGTACCAATATGCAGTCATCGTAAGCCCCGTAAAAATAAGCGATAATAATAAAGTCATCAATGCGAATTGAACAACGAAATGATTCATCTGTCCTGACGCCAATGCTTTGGGAAGTAGTATATCACTCAATGTATGGGCAATTGTTGCAGAAGAGATAATGACAGTGATCGATTGTATGAGCGCGGAATAAAAAGGGAAATCATTGATTTCCTGTGCCCATACAGTAACCCCCAGGATAAGCCAGAAGGTGAAAATAAATAACCAATGTTTATTGAAAGAGACTTGTTTCATTATTATAAAATATAAAGAAATGAGAGATTCATTTTAATGAACGGTCTCCAAATAAGAGAAATTAAAATGCAAGTGTTCAAATATTTTGATGAACGGCGATTAAATTTTGACAGCTAGCAGTAAAAGAAGGTTAAGCAGGGAAAAACTCCCTGCTTAAGAAATTGCTTAAAGAATGCTTTGCAAATCTGCAGGAGAGTAATTGATGGATTTTAAAGTCTTATTGTCGTTGGTTCTGTAAACCAGGAACAAGGAATCCTCTTCTTTATGATAAGCATCGCATTGCTGGGTTGTTCTGTAGTGCTGGATCGTTTTATTGGCCTCTTCTTCAGACGTACATGCCTTACTCATGTTAGAGCGGTGCACCTCATCAAAAAGGGCTTTAAATTTATCTGCCAGGCCAAACTCAAGGATCGCTCCAGCGAGGACATATTGCAAGTCACACAGCGCATCAGCTACTTCAACAAAGTTATTCTGTTCTATAGCTTGTTTCAATTCGTTAAGTTCTTCTGCAAGTAAAGAAACTCTCAGGTTTGCTCTTTCAATGGCGGGAATACCCGGTGTCTCTTTTATAGGGTGCTTAAATGTTTTATGAAACTCTGCTACCTGATTTAGTGAATTTGTTTCCTGCATTTTTTTAAGGGTTATGTTGTTGTATAAATTTACACATATTAATTCTGCACCAAAATTAAAGGATTAAAATTGAAGTTCTTCAGTTGCTAAAAAATTAGCATAGGATATCGGAATAAGATACGTGAAAAAAAAATACGATGTACTGTAGCGTTTTTGTATCAGGCCTCGTTTTAAGAGGAAAAACAGTTAATGGCCATTAACATTTTGTTTTAAAAGATTAAAAACTGAAGTATGAACCGCGCATGTATCAACATGCAAAAGAGTTCGCTTCTTAAACACTTAAAAGTATATAACGATGAAAAACGCAAATTTGAAAACGATATTTAAAACCTTTATTGCCGTAGTTGCCGTGTCAGTAGTTTTTGCTGCATGTTCAAAAGATAGATATGAGCCTCAACAGGTAGCTGGCCTTTCTATTATCAATGCCTTCGCATCCCCGGATTCTCTCGATTTTTATATTGATCAGACAAGAGCTAACAAACCCGCATTAAAATTTAATAGTAAAATTGACTATTTAAACTTATTCCCAGGAAACCGGGCATTCAGTTTAACCAAAAGAGGTTCTAATAAGGCGATAGCTTCAGAGCGGTTTAACCTGGCTTCGGGTGTAGGATATTCTATTTTTGTATTGGATACATTAAATACAAATACTAAAAAATATCTTTTAACTGAAGATGATTTAAGCGCTCCTGCTGCTGATAAAGCTAAAGTTCGTTTCATCAATTTAAGTTCTGATGCTCCGGCATTAAGTTTAAGGGTTGATGGAAAAGAAACTGACTTGTTTACCAATAAAGCATTTTATGAGTATACAGCGTTTACATCGGTTGATCCGGGAGCAAGCGTAACATTTAATATTAAAGCCGCGGATGTTGTTAAAACAACATTGCCAAATGTTAAAATTGAGGCAGGTAAGATTTATACTATTTATGCTAAAGGAGTTTCAACCGCAACTATTGATAGCTTAAAATTAGGAGCAGCAATTTACACACACAAATAATATCTGTTTATATTTGAGGATATTCTGTCATATACGGAATATCCTCTATTAAACGTTTGATGTTATGAATTAACCTGCAGCTTATTTTTAAATGCGGGTTAAGTTGTTTCAGGACTATTTAGCTAAACGAAATGTCTTCTAAATTGTTATAATTTTAAAAGTTCGAAATATGCAAATTAACAATAATCTGAACTAACCCTTAATTGCAGAAATAAAGACAGGATGCTCAATTTTGAGGACGCTATAGCGGGGTGCTTAAGGAACGACAGTAAGTGTAAGGAGATGATATATAAATCATTCTACGGCTATTTAATGGGAGTAACTTTACGTTATGTGAACGATAGAAATGATGCGGAAGAGCTTGTAAATGATAGCTTTGTCAAAATATTTAAAAGTATAAGTCAGTTTAATGCACCAAAATATAGCGATCAGATACAAAAGGCATTTAAAGGCTGGATTGCCAGAATCTCATCCCGGACAGCGATAGATTTTTTACGAAGTCAACGGACTTTTTTATATGTTGATGATATTGCAGAAGAACAACAGCCCCTTACTGAGCTAAATGCTATTTCGCAGCTAAATGTACAGGACATTATGAAGCTATTAGGTAAGCTTCCCGAAACACATAAACTAATATTTAATATGTATGAAATTGAAGGCTTTTCGCATGAAGAGATTTCAAAAATGCTAACCATCCCTGAAAGCTCTTGCAGGGTTTATTTAACAAGAGCAAAGAATAAGTTGAGAGAGTTGTATAAAAGCTCTCTGATGAGTTCATATGAACCGACAACAATTCAAAATATCCGAAGAATATGAAACCGGTAGAGGACGAGCTGTTTGCTCACATAAAGGAAAGCTTAGCTGAGCACGAGGAGGCATATACTCCTGGTGCCTGGGAACGCTTTGAGAAAAAGGAAAGGAAAAGGACAGGATGGATTTGGTTTGCAGGATTAAGTAGCGCTGCTGCGGTGCTCTTAATTGGTTTCACTTTATTTTATACCGCGGATAAAACACAGGACAATGAATTACCACAACAGGTAAATAATAACGCTTCCAAACAAAATACAGATGTGGTTAAAGGATCAGAAACAGCCCCTTTGACTGCCATTGAAAATCTGGAAACGAAAATAACTGAGAATAGAAATATAGTGGAGCAGAGAACAAATAGCAATGTTCCAAATGATCCCTTAATCGTTGTAACTAAGCCTTCTGTAACAAATGCAAGAGCGGTTGTTCCAATAGTTCAGCCTGTAGTTTCAGATGCGCCGGGCATTCCGTCAAATCCTAAAGTAAACGGATTTGGTGATAAAAAAGAGGTAATTGTGGCCACTTCAGAAGTGGTAGCTAAAGCGGTTGCGAATGAAAAAGATTCGGCTAAAACTAATAAACCCCGCAGTTTTGAAGAGTTTTTAGATGCAGAAGTAAAGTCGAATAGTGCTGTTGCGGCATTAAAGTCTTCAGCCAAAAAAGGCGATAAGTGGGAAATGGGGCTAATGGTAGCGCCTTCGATGGGTAACAGTAAAAAATTAAACATGGGCTATGGTTTGAGTATGGATTATGCCCTGTCTGATAAAATTTCGATAAGCTCAGGGATATCCTATAATGAGATGGCAGCAACAAAAAGTATTGGGGGAAATAATCGTATGATGGATGCACCGGGGCCTCCGATGACGATGGCCAGTAGTACCAAAAACCTAAAATCTGTCGATGCGAACCTGGTGGGAATCGATATTCCACTTGGACTTAAGTATCACCTGTCTAAAAAGTTTTATACGAATGTTGGGGTATCGGCTTTTGCGGTTTTGAATCAAAAACAAAACAATAACTATGTACAGGGAGGGGTTGAATATGTTCCCACTAATGAATCAAATGTTGCAGGGTTTAAAGCTGTTTTTCAGGAAAAAACGGTTTCTGAACCTGTTCCTACAGGGGAAATCAGAGGCGACAAATATTTAGGCTTCTACAATGTTTCTTTCGGCTTTAAACAGCAAATATCAGGAAGCAAGGCTTTTTCTGTAGAGCCATTCATGAAGCTGCCTATGAAAGAATTCACAAAAGAAAACCTGTACCTAATTGGCACAGGTGTAAGGTTGAAATTTGACTTTTAACCTTATTCTTCTTTCAGTTGTTTTAATATATCTTCAATCTCATTGGCATATTTTGAATAATAAGCCTTTAGCCAATATACTGCGCTGAAATGCAATAACGTGAAGGCTACCGCCGTAAAAACAATGAAGAACAAATAAAACGAATGTTCAGGAATTCCAGATTGGATAAGGTTAACAAAATGATCATATCTTTCATTAATCAGATATAGTCCGACCTGGATAAAAAGAAAAGGGAACAGCATATAACAAAACATTTTATACAGCTCCATATTTAGTCTGATGTCGTAATTAACTTCATACAATGCATCTTTTGTATTTAAAGAAATCGTACTAATTCGTTTGTAAAAGAAATAAAAGCGACCGAAGAAATAAATTGAAGTAATTACCAGTAAAATGTACACTGAATAAAAAGGGAGGTTCAGGCTTGGTTTGTAATTGCATATCTGAGGTACAAAAGCAAGAAAGATAATTGCGGCAATTTGTAATAGAAGCTCCTTTTTCATATTTCTTTTGATCTTGTCCAAAGGGAGGGCTGCATGCTTTAATTCATCGATCGTTTTCGGTACTGTTACCTTGCCCTCCGGGGCTTTATCCCATGCAGATTTTATATCATCAAAATTCATATCCTTGTTTCTTTATAAGTTCTTTTAATTTATTTTTTGCTCTGTTTAGTTTTACTCTTGCATTTCCCTCACTAATCCCCAGGCTTTCTCCTATTTCTTTGTGCGAGTAGTCCTCAAGGAAATAGAACATCAAAGCTTTTTCTATTTTGTCCAGCTGCTGTAATGCCTTGTAAAAGTGGGCCAGCTGTATCTCTTTTGTTTCTGCATCATCTGACGGAATCTCTATTTCATTGGCAATTGTAGCATAAGCATCTTCTTTTCGCTTTTGCTTTTTGAAGTATACAATTGCTGTGTTTAGCGCCACTCTGTACATCCATGATGAGAACTTGCTTTGGTGATTAAAGGAATCGTATGACTTCCAGAGCTGGCAGATGATTTCCTGAAACAGGTCTTTTTGATCATCTTCATCATCCATGTACATCCTTGAAATCTTGTGTATAATTCCTTTGTGGGTTTCTACTTGTTCAAGAAATTCGTTCTCTCTTGTTCCCAAACCTTAGTTGAATATTGGTTTTACGGTATAACCCTCTGCCTTTAATAACTGTAGGACGCCTTCTTTTCCAGGCAAGTGACCCGCACCTACTGCAAAGAAGCAACTTTTGTGCTCCATCATCTGAGGCATCCGCTTTACCCAGTTTGCATTTCTAACTTGTAACAGCCATTTATCACTCTCTTCTGTGTTCCCAAAACGTTCATCTTTCAGTATAGCTTCAATTTTAGTAAGATCTTCCATTTTGTAGGCATTGATCAGTTGTCCAAATACAGCTTTGTAATCATCGAAATTAGCAATTTGCTTTATTAGTGACTCATCAGTATATGCTTTTGAGAAATAGGCTGTTTGTTGTTTTACGGTTTCCAATGCTCCTAATGATTTGTGCTGTGCCTTTGCTAAATTAACAAATTCAAATTCATATGATTTGATTTCTGTGCATGGAAGTGTTTTAGATATGGCAATACTACTTAAAGCAATTAGCGTTAACTGATCCATTGTCTGTAGCTGTATTCCTGCTTTTAAAGCGAGAACAGAATCCAGTAACCTGTATTGAGCGGGACTTAATCTCTTACTTAAAGGAACCGGAGATGTCATGGTTTTTTGAACATCAGCAAGCTCAGCTGGATCGGTAAAGTTTAACTCCAATACGAGTTCATCTGCAGTACTCAGTGCTTTTTTTGTTTTGTCATGCAATACAAAATCTGGCTCGCAGATCATATGGATGGTGCCATAAACGTACGAAGGTTTGGTTAGTCCCTTTCCGGTTATTTCCCATAGTAGAGATTTGTTAGCTGATTTTTGTTGTGCCTTTACGTGAAGTGTAAATAGAAAGGTAGCAATAACAGCGATAGTATTTAATATTGTTTTCATAATATAATAGGTTTTAATGTTTTTTCATAGAGTAAGTATTTGTCGGGGATTATTCGTTACAGTTTTTTTGAAAAAATATTCGTTGTTATTGTAATTGGTTGATTATTAGTTTTTTTAATCTGTGTGCGCGGGCCCTTTTTTGACATGTAGTATTGTAACAATACGAATAAGTTTAACAATGAAATGTCAAAAGCGATTTCCTGAACGTTAGTTCAGATCATAATCTTGTAGCTTTACAAAAAGCGCTTTAGATAGATGAAAAAGATTTTGAATAAAAAGAACATTATAAACGCACTAATCATAGGCATTTTTCTGGTATTAATTCTTGTGCCATCGGCGAAGGCTTTTATGATAAGAGGGCTGATGGAGATCGGACTTTTTAGCCCGGACGTTAAGAACACTAATGAAAATGCTGCTCCTGCAGAAGCAGCAGATCTTTCCGGTATTAAATTTAAGGATACTTCAGGTAAAATCGTCGATCTGGGAGATTTGAAAGGCAAGGTTGTATTTTTAAACTTCTGGGCTACCTGGTGTCCGCCATGTCTGGCCGAGATGCCATCAGTGAACAAGTTGTACGAACAGTTTAAAGATGATAAGGATGTTGTTTTTATTTTAGTTGACGCAGATAGTGATTTTGCGAAATCACAAAAGTATATGGACAAAAAAGGGTACAAATTACCTGTATACCAGGTTGCCAGTAACGTACCGGAATCAATTTTTAAAGGATCGTTGCCAACTACTGTGGTATTTGATAAACTAGGTCGGGTTTCTTATAATGAAGTTGGAGCCGCAAACTATGCAAGTAAAAAATTTATTGACTTTATAAAAAAGCTAAAAGCAAGTAACATTTAGGCGGTTGTTTACGTCTTATGATTAAATTGGAGAAACCATCACAGAAAGTTAAAATTTCTGTAAATTTATAGTATGTCGTGCTGAAAGCACTGAGTTTGGTATGATTGATGTCTGATTTTTTAAAACATATCACCAATGAAAAGGAATTTGATTTTTATAATGAGTTGCATTGCTGGCCTGGCCCTTACAACGACTGGTTATGCACAAAAGACGGATCTGTTAAATGATCAGAATCCCAGGTATCAGGAAAGCAGGGCTAAGTATATTGAACTTGCAGATTCTTTAAATCGCAATCAGGGTTCAACTGTTCAAAGCACTTACAAAGCTTATGACTGGTACGAAGCCAGAGAAGAACGCAGGAAGCTAAGGAGAGAAAGAAACTTTCAATTGAACCTTAATGGTGGCTATTACTATGGAAGCCCATATTTTTATCCCTCTATCAGCTATGGTAATTATGGCTTTGGAGGTCGATTTGGCTATGGGGGCTATATCGGCTATGGCTGGGGTAATAGCAGGCCCTGGGGATGGTAAACAGCACACTTAAAAACTTTATATTAAAAAAATGCAGATTAAAAAGATAATGACTATCGCGGCCATTGCCGTATCGGGAATGATAATTACATCATGTTCTCGCCAGGTTACCAGAGTAAGTACTGATCAGGCCATTGACGTAAGTGGTAACTGGAACAATACCGACTCCAGATTGGTTGCAGAAGAGATGACCCAGACTATTTTAGGCGGTAAATGGCTGTCAGGCCACCTGGAAGAAAAACAAGGTAAAAGACCTGTTGTAATTGTTGGTGTGGTGCAAAATAAAAGTCATGAGCATATTGATGCAGAAACATTTGTTAAGGATGTAGAGCAGTCATTTATTAAAAGTGAACGTGTAAGATTGGTGCAAGGAGGGAAAAAACGAGAAGAATTACGTGCTGAGAAAGCTGATCAACAGGATAATGCCACGGTGTCTACCATGAAAAAATTCGGATTGGAAAACGGAGCAGATTATATTCTTCAGGGATCAATCAACTCTATTGTAGATTCTCATAAACGTAAAAAAGTTGTGTATTACCAGGTGAACCTGGAGCTTACAAATATTCAAACCAATGAAGTAGTTTGGATTGGCGATAAGAAAATAGCTAAATACGTTAAAAATTAGTCGGGAATACCCCGACTAACGACCATATGATACAAATCCGCAGGAATATTTTTAGAGCATCATTCTTTTTAGGACTGATGCTCTTTCTTTTTGGCTGTTCCAGCTATAATGACATGATTGCGTCTTATTATAAGCAAATTTCTGCGGGGAATTATGCCGAAGCGGTTAAGGAGCTCGATAAGAACAAGCTGTTACAAAAGCCAAGGAATAAACTCCTTTTTCTGATGGAAAAAGGAAAAGCGAGTCACCTTGCTGGCGAGTACGAAGCCAGCAATCAATATTTTAATGAGGCCGACCAAATGCTTGAAAATGGTATTGGAGGAGCTATGGATGCGGTTGTGGGTACATTGGTAAATCCAATGACACAAAGTTATAAGGGAGAGGATTTTGAAAAATTTATGATCCACTATTATAAAGCCCTAAATTATGTGTATTTGAACAAAAGTGAGGATGCTATTGTAGAGGCCAGGCGGATTAGCTTACAGTCGCAGCAACAGGGCGATAAGTTTAATGATAAGGATAGCAGGTATTCAAAAGATGCCTTCTCCTTAATGCTGCAGGGACTGATTTATGAGCGTGATCGGGATGTAAATAATGCATTTATTGCCTATCGAAATGCGGCGGAAGTTTATTTGAATAGTAAAGATCAGACTTACTATGGAACAAAAATGCCGGAAGAACTCAAGCAGGATGTTTTAAGAACCGCTGATTTAAATGGTTTTGGATCAGAACTGAGTCGCTTTGAAGAATTGTTCGGAATTAAATATAAACGTGAGGCTGCGCCTGAAGGTGGTGAGCTGATTTTCTTCTGGGAAAATGGAATGGCACCGGTTAAACAGCAGGAAGAGCTGTTCTTTTCACTGATTAAAGGCAGTAATGGAGATCTATTCTTTACCAATCTAGGCGGAACAATCATTATTCCTTTTAATCACAGTTATAGTAACGATAATTTTAGTCTGACTGGCGTTGAAAGCCTTAGGGCAACCTATCCAAAATATATTGCACGTGCCCCTTATTACAATGCTGCTACTTTAAGTAACGGAGCGCAGGTTGTTTCCTTTGAGAAAGCTGAGGATATTAATGAACTGGCTTTTAAAACGCTCGAACAACGATTTTTGAAAGAAATGGGTAAGGTGCTAACCCGACTTGCAGTTAAAAAGAGCGCAGAATATGTATTGAGGCAAAGTGCAAAAGGAAATGGGAAAGACGGTAAGGATAATTCTTTGCTCGAAGGATTGGGGATAGGCATGCAATTGTATGGTCTTCTTTCGGAGAAAGCGGATACGAGGAACTGGCAATCTTTACCCGCTAATATTAATTATACCCGGATACCATTACAAAAAGGGAGCAATACGATTACCCTAAAGCTAAAAAGTTCGGCAGGTGATGAAGAAACAAAAACCATAGAGATTACAGGAACAGGAAGGCTTCAGTTTTATAATTACTCAACTTTACGCTAAACTTTTTAATACAATTAATAAAAGAATATATTATGCAAGAACCATTTGACATTACGATAGGAACAACAGATTACGCCGTATTTCCGGAAGGTAATGATACTTATGTTATTTTTAAGGACGGGAAAGAGTATGTTCAGATTCAAAAAGACACAGAGGAGCAATGGTTAAAGCTCGACGATGAAACGGCTCTACCTCTATTTGAGCCTGATGAAGAAATCAATGCCATAGGCAAGGCGATTCTTGCTTATGTGCCGGATGAGGAGGAAGACGAAATGGAAGAGAGCGACGAGGACGAAGATCTGCTGGATTAACCGGACCAATTATCACGGTCAAGGCTGCGATAGTGTATGGCTTCCGCAAGATGCTCCAATTTAATATCTTCACTTTTTGCCAGGTCAGCAATGGTTCTGGATACTTTTAGAATGCGGTCGTATGCCCTTGCTGAAAGTCCCAGTTTCTCCATTGCTGATTTAATTAAAGTTTGACCTTTGTTGTCTATTTTACAAATGTTACGCACCATATTAGGGCTCATTTGCGCATTGTAGTGCAGGCTGCTGTTGGTGTTAAACCTCGCATCCTGTATCGTTCGCGCCGCAATTACCCTTTCTCTGATCACGACGCTCTTTTCCGTTTCAACCGCAGATGTAAGTTCATTAAAGTTTACCGGGGTAACTTCAACATGTAAATCAATACGGTCTAATAATGGACCAGATATCTTGCTAAGGTATTTTTGAACAACACCAGATCCGCAAATACATTCTTTTTCGGGATGATTGAAAAACCCACATGGACATGGATTCATAGACGCGATGAGCATGAAGCTGGCCGGATATTCCACACTTAAGCGAGATCGGGAAATCGTTACACAGCGGTCCTCCAGTGGTTGCCGCATTACTTCCAGCACGCTGCGTTTAAATTCGGGTAGTTCATCCAAAAATAGCACGCCATTGTGGGCAAGTGATATTTCTCCTGGCTGCGGGTTTGCGCCTCCTCCAACCAGGGCCATATCTGAAATGGTATGGTGTGGACTGCGGTAAGGGCGCTCTGTCATTAAGGATTCTGCAGCATTTAATTTTCCGGCTACCGAATGTATTTTGGTGGTTTCCAAAGCTTCCTGGAGATTAAGCGGGGGTAATATGGTCGGCAGGCGTTTAGCCAGCATGGTTTTTCCTGCCCCTGGTGGGCCAATCAGGATCAGGTTGTGTCCACCGGCCGCCGCAATCTCTAATGCGCGTTTGATGTTCTCCTGGCCTCTTACATCAGAAAAATCCTGTTCATAGCTACTTACATGATTAAAAAACTCATCCCTTGCGTTTACCAGTATCGGCTCAGGTTTTTCAGTTCCATTAAAAAAAGCAGCTACTTCCAGCAAGTTGCGCATGCCATAAACCTCCAGTTCACTTACAATGGCGGCCTCACGTGAATTGTCTTTGGGAAGTATAAAACCTTTGAATCCTGCTGCACGCGCCTGTATGGCGATAGGTAGTGCTCCCTTTACAGGTTGTAAGCCGCCGTCTAAAGACAGTTCGCCCATAATAAAGTATTTGTCTGCCTCTGAGCTTTCGATTTGACCAGAGGCCGCTAAAATGCCTATGGCTATAGGTAGGTCATAGGCCGATCCTTCTTTGCGGATATCCGCAGGAGCGAGGTTGATCACAATCTTCTGCCGGGGCATTTTAAGCCCGGCAGATTGTATAGCACTTTCAATCCTCCTTAAACTTTCTTTAATCGCATTATCCGGCAGGCCAACAATATGGTACTTATTGCCTCCTCCTATGCTTACCTCGATCGTTATGGTTAAAGCGTTCACACCAAAAACGGCGCTGCCGTATGTTTTTATCAGCATAAATTAATCGTATGTATCACTAGTGTGAATCTATGTTGATTTAACCTTACGTTGGTAAAAAATGACTATGTATTTTAAAAAATGGAGCAAAAAAAATCCCGGCCTATTATTGGCCGGGATCGGTTAGGTTGTTGTAATTATGTTTAGCGTTGTGGCATTTTAGGCATGTTCTTCATCATCTTTGCTGCTGTAGCCGGATTAGAGAACTGCTTCATTACTTTACGCATATCTTCAAACTGTTTAATCAGCTTGGTTACCTCTTCTATTTTATTACCCGAGCCTTTGGCAATGCGCAGACGTCTGCTTTGCTGAATGCTGTCGGGGTTTTCACGCTCAAATTTAGTCATCGACTGGATAATGGCTTCTACATTTTTAAAAGCATCATCTTCAATCTCAACATTCTTCATCATTTTACCTACACCCGGGATCATACCCATCAGATCCTTCATGTTACCCATTTTCTTAATCTGTTGGATCTGGTTATAGAAGTCGTTGAAGTCGAATTTGTTCTTACGGATCTTTTTCTGAAGTTCGGCGGCCTCTTTCTCGTCAAACTGCTGTTGCGCACGTTCAACAAGGGAAACCACGTCACCCATACCTAAAATACGTGAAGCCATCCTTTCAGGATAGAACACATCAAGGGCCTCCATTTTTTCGCCGGTACCAATAAACTTAATTGGCTTGTTTACTACCGATTTAATGGAAAGAGCAGCACCACCGCGTGTATCGCCGTCTAATTTGGTTAATACAACACCGGTAAAGTCCAAACGGTCGTTAAATGCCTTAGCAGTATTAACCGCATCCTGTCCGGTCATGGCATCAACAACAAACAGGATTTCATGCGGTTTTGTACTATCCTTAACAGCGGCGATCTCGTTCATCATCTGCTCGTCTATTGCTAAACGGCCCGCTGTATCTATAATGATTACATTATTATGTTGTTTTTTACCTTCAGCAATACCTTCCATGGCAATGGCTACAGGATCTTTAGATGCTGTATTTGCATATACAGGGACACCAATCTGCTCACCAAGGATCTGCAGTTGATCTATCGCCGCAGGTCTGTAAACGTCACCAGCTACAAGGATAGGTTTTTTCCCTTTACTCTTCAGGAAGTTCGCCAGTTTTCCGGTAAAAGTAGTTTTACCAGCACCGTTTAAACCAGCAATCAATATAATGGTAGGGTTTGCTTTCAGGTCAAGTTCCGTAACCTCACCGCCCATTAAGGCAGTCAGTTCGTCATTCATTACTTTGGTAAGCAACTGACCTGGCGAAACAGCCGTTAATACGTTTAATCCTAAAGCTTTTTCTTTTACCTCATCGGTAAAGCTTTTGGCTGTTTTATAGTTTACGTCGGCATCTAATAAAGCCTTACGGATCTCTTTCATGGTCTCGGCCACGTTGATCTCTGTAATGCTTCCTTGTCCTTTTAAAACTTTAAACGCACGATCTAGCTTATCCTGTAAATTTTCAAACATTTTCTTTAATGCTTAGTGTTCAATTTTTTGTAGCCTCAAAGGTATTAATTTTGAAGGAAATGGTAATGATTTATTAAAAGTATTAGCGGGGGAAGACAAAGGTTACACCGAGGGATAGATTTTGGCTTCCCTGGATCTTGGTGTCATTGTCGCGGTCAAACAAGCCCACCCCAGTAAGTGAAACGTTCATTAGCCGGTTCAACTTGGAAGAGATGGAAACATCAAGACGATGATCAATGTTTACAAGCGCCCTGTCATACGGAATAAACATCTGGTACCTGGCTTTAAGCATGGTATTCGTGAAAACTTCCTTTTCGAAATTACTTACAATCTGGAAGGCGAGTTCATTTTTAAACTTCTTGCCAAAGTCTACACCATATTTTGTAGGCGCCTTTTTATCTTTAGTCCTGTCATTTGGAAAGTTAGCATCTTTTGTGATGTAAACAGCAGTGTCTAACACAAAAGTCTGCCTGGCACTACCCGTACCAATCCTTGTTGAGAAATATTTGCTTGGTTTGTACTCAAAACCGAAGGATTCAGTTAGGTAACCTGGCGACATGAATTTGGAAATGAGGTTTGGAAATTCATTGCCCTCTGAATTTTTGCTATAGGCAAAACCAGAGTCAAATTGTGATTCAAAATTGACGGAACCGAAGAAATACCAGTTTTTTGACAATTGTACGGCTGCTTTATTATCCCAGAAAATACGGTCACGCGTTTTCTTTTGCAATTGATCTTTGTTCTTTACTTTACCATATTCCAGGATTACCTCACTTACAAAACTCCAGCTTTCTTTGCTATACTCAGTTTTGTAGTTCACAATACCACCTACGGCTAATGAGTTTACACCACCACCTTTCCAGTTATTTGAGAAGGTCGCCTGGTTTACGTTGATGCCTACCGAAGTTCTTGTTTTCCAATAATTCACCCTGGCATCTACGACTATAGGATCGATCTCAACAGGCTTGAAAGGGATAGTTCCCGTCCTTGACGGCAGAGGACTACGTTTTAGTTTAATGTCTAAACCCTTCGTATTAATCGGAAGGGTGTCAATCTCTTGAGCATACAAGCTGGCAGTACCGCTAAAAACTATTAGTAAGTAAGCATAAAAACTCTTCATTACTACAAAGAAAAACAAAAAAGTGACTTATTAAAAGTTTAATAGTAAACTAATTGGTTAAGCGTCGCTAAAAAGCAGTCTTTCAGAGGTAATTTACCCAGGCGAAAAACTTTCTGGTTTTTAGGTAATTAGGTTTTTGATCACAGGCATAGGCTTCTTTTTCAAATGCAATATTGAAGTAGGCCCGACTATGATTTCTATATCGGATCAGGTTAATAAGGTAATTCAGCAGGTATAGCAGGTAAAAAGGAAGGATAAGTAATTCAACCTGTTGCCGTAGGTGTATACGTTCATGATTTACCAGGATAGGATCATTTTTTTGATGTTTGTTTTTTAAAAGTATAAACGGATATAACGCCATGGCGTTGGCAGGTATTTTTGAAACGATTAGAAAGAAAGCTTTCAAAACTTCTCAATGTTTATTTTAGGTAGTGGAGGTAATTTAAACGCCTTAGGGTTACGTTTATAGTTCGCGTAGTTATTCCTTAAATACACCACAAAAGCGTAATCCGAAGCACTGAGTACAAAATCATACGACGGGCGATATTGTTGCATAAAGTCTTCTGCCTCGTAATCGCCAATCTGCAATACTCTTTTTACATAGTCAGGCGTAAACCGATAATCAACAATAGCCTCCCGGTAATCCCTTTCCAGTATCTTTTGCAGATGTCTTGCATTTTTACCTTGTCGGCTCAATAAGTTGTAAATGGCATCAATGCCCAACCCGGCTCCGCCCAGCCCCAGGTTCAGTAAATCTTTCGCCTTTCCTTTGTCAAGCGCATACTTATACTCTTTTAGCGTTTTTTCATGGCGCTCCATGGGTGTGAATTTATCACCGAGGATGGAAACTTCACGTAGTGCAATTCCTAACGATTTCAATTGAAAATATATCGACTTCTGGTTGTTTAATACAACCGTGTCCACTGCATAGCCTTGTAAAACGGCAAATAAAGTATCTCCAGGTTTAGCCTTAATGGTAAATTCTCCCTTTGGAGTGTTGTAAATACCTTCATCGTTGGCTGAATTGTAAACATAGACCTTGGCCAGGCGAAGTTTGGAATCCTTATCCACCACAAAGCCCCGCACAGCAGGTTGCTGGGCAAAAGCTTTAAATGTTAAACAATAGAAAAGGAGTACCAGGCTATAAAACTTCATTCAAATTCAAAATTACAAGATAACGTTATCCCTGTAATAATATTAACATTATTTAACTAAGATAAGTTTCTGGCCAATTTTTATTCCTGAATCGCTAATGTTGTTTAATAATTTCAAATCGTCGATGCTTACATTAAAGCGTTTTGAGATATTGTAAAGCGTGTCGCCTTGTTTAACAGTATAACTGCCGGGTTTAAAGATAGGCGCGGTACTGTCTGTAGTACTATCCGAAACAACTGGTGTTGATATTCTTAGTGTGTCCGGGGTTTTAACGATCTGTTTTGATGGAGGTGTTTCAACCGGAGTGAACTTTTTCTTTTCATTGGGAATATTCGCGTTGATCTCAGAAAAGATTTTGTCTTCACGTTTAATTTTATCCTTTTCTGATTCAGGTTGATCATACTGGTATAGCTGGTAGCGGTCTATTACACCGATTAGCAAGTCGGGGTATTTAGGGTTTGTGGCATAGCCAGCTTGTTTCAAGCCCCTTGCCCAGTTTTTGTAATCATTTTTGTCTAACTCAAACAGGAAGCTGTAGCGTTTTCTTTTAAGAAATTCAGAATGGTCTTTATAAGATTCCCTTGCGTCTTTATATACTCTAAAACAATCATCAGCTTTGTCATCATCTTTAAAATAACCTTTCCCTTTCCAGTCCGACGTGCATTTAATCCCAAAGTGGTTATTGGCATATTTAGCAAGACTGCTGTTTCCGCTTCCAGACTCCAGGATACCTTGTGCAAGGGTGATACTTGCCGGAATACCATATTTATTCATTTCCTCTATAGCTATAGCTTTAAAAGTCTCAATATAGTTTAAGGTAGTGAAGGATTTGGGATTCGGATTAGCCTTATTTGCCGCCTTTTCAATTTGCTTGTTATTGCGGCTATATTGCCTGGATTTACAAGCGCTAAAAAAAGCAAGGGCGATTAATGCTAAAGCTGGTATTCTGTTGTTCATTATAATTTAAGTTTTTGTCCGGGCTTAATTGCGGGGCTTTTTAATCCGTTCTTTTTCATGATTGCTGCAGGAGTCGTGCGGCGTGCTTTGGCAATATTATGGAGGTTATCACCTCGTTTAACCGTGTAGGTTTTTCCTGATGTAACTTTTTTTGCTGATGAAGCTAATGTTTTAGGTTCGACAGGTTCTACATAATCCTCCGGGCGCTCATCGTATTGAAAAAGATTGTTTTTTTTGATAATACCGATAATTTGTGATGTCCAGGTTCTGCTTCTTGCGTATCCTCCTCTATGAATCCCTCTGGCCCAGTTTCTATAATCATATTGATCATATTTTTCAAACAGGTGATTAAAAGAGGTACGACTTTTTAAGAAATCAATAAAATGGTCATAAGAATCGTTAACAGAAAGGTAGTCCTTGTACGAAGAGCGGATTTCGGTATTGCTATTAGCACCTTTAATACCAAAATGATTGTTTAGGTAGCGGGCAATTTTACTGGTGCCGGCGGCTGATTCATGGATGGCCACAGCCAAAATGACGCTTGCCGGAATTTTGTATTCGCGCATGAGTACCTGGGCATGTTCAGCGTAAGCATTAATATAATCTTCTGTAGTTTGTGCTTTACTCCCAAAAGTAAGGCAGGTAAGAAAAAGCGAAATATACAATGCTGCTTTAGTCATACTTTATTTTTTTCTGATGACAAATAGCCCGTCCCTAACGGGAAGAATAAGTTTTTCTACACGGCTGTCTGCCAAAATCTTATCATTAAATGTAGTGATGTTTTTTGTATCCTTGTCTGGGTTACTGTTCAATACTTTTCCACTCCACAGTACATTATCAACAATGATAAGTCCACCAGGTCTTACACGGTCGAAAACCATGTCGTAATAGGTGCCATTATTTTTCTTGTCTGCATCAATAAAAACCAGATCGAAAGTTTCATTTAAAACTTCGAGGGTTTCGTTGGCGTCACCAATAATATATTTTATTTGGCTATTGTATTCAGATTCTGCAAAATGACCACGAACCATTTCTTCCAGTTCTTCATTAATGTCGAGGGTGTAAATAATACCGTTTTCGGTTAACCCTTCAGCCAGACAAAGCGTAGCATAGCCGGTAAAAGTGCCGATCTCAAGAATTCTTGAGGGGCTTATCATTTTGCTAAGCATGCTCAAAACACGGCCCTGGTAATGTCCGGAAAGCATTCTTGGCATGAGTACCTTAAGGTTCGTTTCCCGGTCTATCTTTTGCAGTAAAGTGTGCTCAGGTTCGCAATAATTGAGCAGCAATTGCTGCATATCGTCATTAATTAAACTCATATTTTAATGTTCTATTAACGGTACTGTTCCATAAAATATTGCAGAATGATGGTTGCGGATATGGTGTCCACCCGTTCTTTATCCCTGCGGTCTTGTTTTTTTAAGCCGCTTTGCATAATGGTTTGATGCGCTAACTTAGAGGTAAAGCGTTCATCAATCCAGTATTGAGGGATGTCAGGGAAAGTTTTTTTTAATGTTTTTGCAAAACCTTTTACATGTTGTGCAGAATCAGAAGGAGTACCATCCATTTGTTTCGGATCACCAAAAACAAAGGCTTCAGCCTGTTCCGTGAGGAGGTATTTCTTCAGGTATTCAATAATATCTTTGGGATGGATGGTGTCCAGTCCGGTTGCAATTATCTGCAAAGGATCAGTAACGGCTATGCCGATACGTTTGGTACCATAATCAAAGGCAATAATTCTCGGCATGTGGCAAAGATAACATTTTGACGCTGCTGGTTAAGCAATTTGCTTCAATTTGTTCCTTTCAACTTGCAAATCGTAGTCCATTTGCAGGCCTAGCCAGAACTCTGCGGGTGTTTGTAATTCCATCTCCAGCTTTAGGGCAATGTAGGCGGTAATGTTACGCCGGCCTTTTAATATATCGGTTAGTTGCGAAGGGTACATGCCTGCTTTTATGGCAAAAGCGCCCTTTGTTATTTTTCTGGCTGCAAGCTCATCGGCCAGTACTTCGCCAGGGTGAATTAAGATGTTAAGATTAATTTCTTTACCGTTTTTGTCTATGATTTTTCCCATGATTTTATTGATAATGGTTTGTTAATTCGTTAATTATTAATATTTCTCTAATATTTATTACATCCTGTTCTATTTTAAAGATCAACCTGTAATGGTAATCTACTCTTACAGAAAACAGTTCTTTTTTGTCTCCTTTTAACCGTTCAAAACCCAAGCCGTTTAAAGTCCATAAACTTTTAGTATCTGGCACATGTTGTAAAATTTTTAGTGTTTTCCTGAATTTGTAAACGACTTTGTCATTGTATTTTGGTTTGCCTTTTGTTTCATCCTGAGCTAATGCTTCAAGGTACAGATTGTTGAATTTTATAATCATACAAATGTAAGTAAATTATACGTAATGTGTAATGTTTTTTGATTAATTCTTATTGTATTGTTTAATTGACGATATGCAATAACACAAGTCTATGTAGTTTCTGCATTACGCTGGTAAAAAGAATTTCAATCCCTTACCGAATCTGCTATCTGGCTGAAACTTTTGTCAACTTTAAAGTGCAGCGGTCTGCAAGTCTCAAAATTTTGTTATTTTGCACCAAATGCAGTTTAAAGAGATCATCGGTCAGGAGAGTATAAAGGCGCAATTGATACAGACAGTTGCCGAGAACAGGATTAGTCACGCCCAGTTGTTTCTGTCGTGCGATGGTAGTGGGGCCTTACCTTTGGCCATTGCCTATGCGCAATACATCAATTGTTTAGATAAAAAAGCCGATGATAGCTGTGGTGTATGTTCTTCATGTCGTAAATACGAAAGATACATTCATCCCGATCTGCATTTCTCGTATCCATTCTTTGCCTCCAAAGACGTGAAAACGGCTGTCGATGTGCTGGAAGAATGGAGAAGCATGTTGCTGGGAGATGCATATTTTGATATGGATATCTGGCGCTCAAAATTAAATGCAGAAAATAAACAGGCGAATATTAATATTGCCGAGTGCCACGATATTATAAAAAAACTGAGCTACAAAGCTTTCGAGGCCGACACTAAGGTTCTGATCATGTGGTTGCCGGAATACCTGGATAAGGAGGGTAATTCCTTACTGAAAATTATTGAAGAACCACCTCAGAATACGCTGTTTATTCTAGTCGCCAATAACCAGGAGCAGATTCTTTCTACACTTTTATCGAGAACCCAGATTGTTAAAATACCTAAACTTTCGCATGCGACAGTAGAAAGTTATTTGATGGAGGGACACGGTTTATCAGAAAATCAGGCTACAGAATACAGTTTTCTCGCAGATGGAAATCTAATAGAAGCTAAATCCTTAGTATCCAATACGCATAATGAAAATGCAGATAAATTTGCTGAGTGGTTAAGGATGGGATATGGCAACAGAGTTTTGGATTTAACCGCTTTTGTAGAGCAGGCGGCGAGTTGGGGAAGGGAAAATCAGAAAAACTTTTTAAAATATGGGATTAGCTTTTTACGGGAGTGTAGCCTGTTGCTCAGTGGGGCAGATGAGCTGGTGAAATTGCCCGTGAGGGCTTTAGAAACCGCCAAAAAGCTTTCTACTCATGTGTTAGACCTGAACATGGCGGATGCCATTATCGCTGAATTGGAGAAGGCGCATTATCATATTGAAAGAAATGCAAACCCTAAAATTCTGTTTTTAGATGTATCTTTACAATTGGTAAAAATAATTAAGTTTAAAACGCTCCCGAAAGGGACTCAATATATATAATTAATTATGGGATGTGGAAGTTGTTCTACAGGTGGCGGTTGCGCCCCCGCAGGCTGCAAAAGTAATGGCTCTTGCCTTACTGGTGGATGCGGAAAAATGGAAGTTTACGATTGGCTGTCGAATTTGGACATGCCCTCAAATTATAAACCTTTTCAGGTAATAGAAGTTAAATTTAAAGGTGCAAGGAAAGAATTCTTTGTAAACAGCGATAATATTTACCTGGAAATTGGTGAGCTTATAGCAGTTGAAGGACCTACAGGTGGGTACGATATCGGTCACGTTTCACTTACCGGCGAGCTGGTAAGAATACAAATGAAACGTAGAAAAACCGCTGTCGACCAGGTAACAAGGAAAGTTTATAGAAAAGCAACAGAAGCTGACGTAGAGAAATGGAAAGTTGCGAAATCTATGGAGTGGGAAACCATGCATAAAGCTCGTACCCTTGCGCTTGATCTGCGTTTATCTATGAAAATAAGTGATGTTGATTATCAGGGAGATAAAACAAAAGCAACTTTCTTTTACACAGCTGAGGGCCGGGTAGATTTTAGAGAGCTGATCAAGAAAATGGCCGAAACATTCCGCATCAGGATTGAAATGAGGCAGATTGGTATGCGTCAGGAAGCAGGAAGGTTAGGTGGAATAGGTTCTTGTGGCAGGGAACTGTGCTGCTCTACCTGGTTAACGAACTTTAAAACAGTATCAACTGCTGCGGCAAGGTATCAAAACCTGTCTTTAAATACACTGAAACTGGCCGGACAATGTGGTAAGTTGAAATGCTGCTTGAACTATGAACTCGATACTTATCTGGATGCACTGAAAGATATTCCGGATCGTATAGAAAGCTTACAGACCGAAATAGGGGTTGCCAGACATCAAAAAACAGACATCTTTAAAAAGTTAATGTGGTTTAGCTATCCAAATACGGAAGACTGGATTCCCTTGAAGGTCGACCGTGTGAAAGAGATTATGGCCATGAATAAAAAGGGGCAAAAGCCTAATAATCTTAAGGAAGAAGCAGTGGAACTGGTAAGTACTGCGGTAATCGATAAAATTCCTGATTACGAAAATGTGGTTGGACAAGATAGTTTAACCCGTTTGGATGATAAACCCAGAAATAAAGGAAACAGGAATAACAATAATCGGAATAACAACCAAAACCGCAACAGAAACAATGCGGAGAGAACGGATAGAGCGGACCGGACTGACAAAGGAGAAAAGCCGGTACGTGCTGAACAGCCGAATAAATCTGAGCGTACAGATAGAGGGACTAAACCACCTCAGCAGGGCAAGAACAAGCCGAACGTAAATAAAAAGGAAAATGCCGGACAGGGGCAGCCTAAAGGGCAAGGGCAACCTCCTAAGTCTAAAGCCGCAGCAGGAGCGGAACAGCCTGATGGAGAAAAACCGGCAGGAAACAGAAATAACAGAAATAGGAATAATCGTAGAAAAAAGCAATCGGATAAGCCTAAAAATGAATAATTGCAAAGTTTTAATCTTGCTTGCTACCACTTTCACATTATTGTTTAGTGGTTGTGATACCAATAATATTACCGATGTAAACCATACCATGCGTTCGCGTAACTGGAGTTATGCAGATAAGGTTAAGGCAACGGTAGATATTAAGGATAGCAATAAGATTTATAATATATATATTAAACTACGTCATACCTCAGACTATAGGTATTCAAACATTTTTGTGCTGTTGAATTTAAAAACAGCACAAAAAAAGCGTAGCAGACGTTACGAGTTTAAGCTGGCGCAGCCAGATGGACAGTGGAATGGGTCTGGCTCCGGGAACTTGTATACTTATGAATTCCCCTTGCTGACCAATTTTAAATTCCCAGTCCCGGGTATATATGAACTGGAACTGGAACAGAATATGCGCGATAATCCGCTTACAGAAGTAAGTGATGTGGGGATCAGGGTGGCGAAAGCGAATTAATTAAAGCAAGGGCAGCAATTGCTCTAAGGCCATTCCTCTTGATCCTTTTAGTAAGACCAGACTGTTGGTTACCGGATTTTCACTTAAAAAAGCATGTGCTTCAGCTGGGGTGGCAAAGAAAAAGCCTTTGTGCGTTTGTTTCACTTCATAAAAGTGCTTACCTATAAAAATAAGTGTATCGATATGCAGCCTTTCAGTTTGCTCAATAATGTATTGATGTTGTGCTGCTGACTCATCCCCAAGCTCAAACATATCTCCGATGATAACAGTCTTGTGTGTACTGTTTAAAAGTTCAATATTTGCCAGGGCCGCAGCCATACTACTTGGATTTGCATTGTAAAAATCGCAAATGACCGTGTTTGTTGCTGTTTTAGTGATCTGTGAACGGTTGTTATTCGGCTGATAGCCTGATAAACCAGCATTAACGGCCGCAGGCGATACCTCAAAGAATTGCCCGATACAAATAGCCGCCAGTATATTTTCGAAGTTATAAGCGCCAGTTAAATGGATTTCTGTCTGAAAAGAACCGGCTTTACTACTCCACGACAGCTCAATAAAAGGATCAGATTTAAGTAGTTCTCCTGATACGGTATCGCTGCTTTCCGTGCCATAATAAACCACTTTATTTAAGTCGGTCTTTTCCCTCATTTCCATCAAATAAGGGTTGTTTCTATTGATGAAGGCAATTCCTTCGTGGTTTTTAAGATAGGCAAACAACTCTGCTTTTCCTTTTTTGACACCCTCAAAGCCTCCAAAACCATCTAAATGGGCCATGCCTATATTGGTAATCAATCCATGGGTAGGTTGCGCAATCCCGCATAGAAATTCGATCTCTTTTTGATGGTTTGCGCCCATTTCTATCACTGCTAACTCTGTTTCCTGTGTTAGAGATAGGATAGAAAGCGGAACCCCGATATGGTTATTTAAATTGCCTTTAGTGGCAAAGGTTTTATATTTCTGTGAAAGAACAGCGTTGACCAGTTCTTTAGTGGTGGTTTTACCATTACTTCCGGTTAGTCCTACTACTGGAATATTGAGCTGACTTCGGTGGTGCTTTGCAAGATCTTGCAGTGCAGTCAGAACATCCGGCACTAAAATGCAACGTTCATCAGTTTTGTAGGATTCATTATCTATAATTGCATAAGCAGCGCCTTCATTTAATGCCTGTGCAGCAAAGGTATTTGCATCGAATTTGTCACCCTTAAGTGCAAAAAACAAACAGCCATTAGCAATACTCCTGGTATCTGTACATATTGTCGGATGTTTAAGATAGTGCTGATACAAAGATTCGGTGCTGAACATAAAATAATTTGATGAATGAAGCTGTAAAATTACGTTAAGGAATAGAAACAAAAAATATTCTTTAGTACTTTAGGTATATTAATTCCTCACTATGAAATACTTTAGGTTTCCTTTTCTGTTTTTATTGCTGGGGTGGGCTGCTGTAAATGGGCAGGTGAAGTCGCCTGACGAGTTTTTGGGCTATCCCCTTGGGGATAAGTTTACGCCTCATGATAAGGTGCTAGATTATTTTGCATACCTGGCTAAGGCCAGCAAAAATGTAAAAGTGGTCAATTATGGCAAAACTTATGAAGGGCGCGAGTTGCTGGTGGGTATTGTTTCTGCGAGAGAGAACATGGAGAAGCTGGAGCAGATTAAAAAGAATAACCGCAGTCTAAGCAGAGCTGAAAAAATAGAAGGGAAAGTACCGAAGCTGCCAGCAATTGTATGGTTAAGTTATAATGTTCATGGGAATGAAGCGAGTGCGACAGAGGCGGCTTTAAAAACAATGCATGCGCTGATTGAGGCTAAAACATCAAAAATACAGGATTGGTTAAAAAACACTGTTGTGATTATTGATCCCTGTTTAAACCCGGATGGCCGTGAGCGGTATGTGAGTTATTTCAATGGTATTGTGGGGGTAAAGCCTAATGCCAGCCCGATGGCAAGGGAACACCGTGAGCTCTGGCCGGGAGGCAGATCAAATCATTACTATTTCGACCTTAATCGTGACTGGGCATGGCAATCACAGGTTGAAACACAGCAGCGCTTGATTTTATATAGGGAATGGATGCCTGAAGTTCATGTTGATTTTCATGAACAGAACTATAATGAACCTTATTACTTTGCCCCGGCTGCCGAGCCCATTCATCAGGATATCACACCTTGGCAAAGGGAGTTTCAGGTTATAGTTGGGAAAAATAATGCGAAATACTTTGATCAAAAAGGCTGGAAGTATTTTACTAAAGAACAGTTTGATTTGCTGTATCCTTCTTATGGAGATACCTATCCCTTATATAATGGTGCGGTGGGTATGACCTACGAGCAGGGTGGGATAGGCGCGGGTTTGGCGGTAGTTACCAGTGATGGCGATACGTTGACGCTGAAAGATCGGATAGACCATCATTTTACAGCTGGGATGGCCACTATTGAAACAGCATCAAAACATACCGATAAGCTTGTTGACGAGTTTAAAAAATATTTTGAGAATGCAATACTTACCCCTCCGGGAGTTTTTAAAAGCTACCTGATAAAAGGTCAGAATTTAGGCAAAATAAAGCGACTAGCTTCGCTTTTAAAGCGGAATGGTGTGGAGTTTGCTTTCGGGGGCGACGGGGCAGGAAAGGGATATAATTATGAAACAAGAAAAAACAGCGATTTTAAAGTAGAACGGAATGATTTAATCGTAAACCTGAAGCAGCCTGCTGCGGTGTTAGCTAATGTGCTTTTCGAACCGCAAACCATGATAAAGGATTCGAATACTTACGACATTACCGCCTGGGCATTACCTTATGCCTATGGTTTAAATGCTTATGCTATCAAAGAATCTATTAAGGGGGTGTATCCGTCTTTCGAAGAGCCAAAAGTTCCAATGGTAGCCGGGCAGAAGCCTTATGCCTGGATTTTTCCCTGGGGCTCGGTTGATGATGCCAAAACGCTGATTGCTTTGCAGCGGCTGGGGATCAAGGTAAGGTTGGCGGAAGAGGGATTTACTGCTAATGGCAAAGAATACCCCGTAGGGTCCTTGTTAATATACAGGGTTGAAAACGAACGGCAGGTTAAAGGACTGACTACTAAAATTGCTGATGTACAAAGAGCATGCGGCACCTTGTTTTTCCCGGTGATGGGTGGATTCGTGGATAGGGGAAAGGACTTTGGATCATCTGTTTATCCCATATTAAGTGTCCCAAAAGTTGCAATTGTTGCAGGAGCAGAGGTTTCTGCACAAAGTATGGGAGAAGTATGGCATTTTTTTGAACAAGAGCTAGGTTATCCGGTTACTGTAATCAGCTTAGATGATATTGGTGTTTTGGATATCAATAAGATTAACACTTTAATATTACCAGATGGGGGCTACGGAGAAGATGTAAATGAGAAAATAGAAGATTGGATAAAGATAGGAGGTAAACTGATTTTAATGGAGGATGCAATAGCCAGTGTTATCAGCAAAAAGCCTTTTGATATTCAAAAGAAGGAATATTTTAAAGAAGAAGTTTCGGTTGATGAACTCCCCAAATATTTAAGTCGTAAGCGAAGTAATTTATCAAATGCCATACCTGGCGCCATTTTTAAAGTAGAGCTGGATCGAAGCCATCCGATTTCTGCAGGACTGGGCAATTACTACTATACTTTAAAAACAGACGATAGGTTGTACGAATTTCTTAAGCATGGCTGGAATACCGGAGTTTTAAGGCCTGATGCTTATATGGCCGGTATTGTTGGTGAGACCGCACTTAAAAAATTAGGAACCGGTATGCTTTTTGGCTTGCAGCCCATTGGTAAAGGAACTGTCATTTTTCTTGGATCGAGCGTGCTTTTTCGGTCTTTTTGGGAAAACGGAAAACAAATGTTCGTTAATTCTGTTTTTTTGGTGAATTAATATGTGAAAAAGGCGCTCAGTAAAGAATATCTTATAAGAATCATTGTTCCAGGATCAGTGTTTGTGACGTTTGTTTCGTTTCTTATTATATATCAATTAAGTCCAGAGTTTAGTTAATCCCCCGGCCTCTCTCCCCGAATGATGTTTTGAGTTAAGATAAATGGTTTAAATATTTTTTAACCTAAATTTTAATTTATCATGAAAAGGCTTACACTAAGTTTGTTCATGTTGATGCTCATTGTCGGAGTTACAATGGCACAAGATCGGACAATTACGGGTACCGTTACAGGAAAAGACGACGGAACTCCGATTCCGGGTGCATCTGTAAAAGCTGTTGGGACTACTATCGGGACATCAACAGATGCAAATGGTAAGTACGCGATAAAGGTCGCGCAGGGACAAGCTTCTCTGGAGTTTTCTTCTATTGGTTATTTACGGCAGGTCGTAACCATTGGCGCATCAAATGTTATTGATGTGGTGATGCTTTCTGATGCAACGCAGCTGGGTGAGGTTGTTGTTACTGCGCTTGGTATTAAGCGTGAAGTAAGGGCATTGGGTTATGCTGCTCAAAGTGTAAAAGGAGATGATTTGAGGAGGGCTGATCAGGGAGATGTTATAAAATCCCTTTCAGGTAAAGTTGCCGGCGTGCAGATCACGTCTTCATCAGGTACACCAGGTTCTTCAAGCTATATCCAGTTGCGTGGATCAAATTCCCTGACCGGAAATAATCAACCTTTGTTTGTGATCGATGGAAGTCCGGTCGACAATTCTCAAAACTATTCAGGCGATCCTTCCGACGAAAAGAATAACTTATTACAAGGTGCATCGAATTCGAATAGGGGAGCGGATATCGATCCGAACGATATAGAAAGTATAACTATTTTGAAAGGTCCGGCTGCTGCGGCTATTTATGGTATAGATGCGGCAAATGGAGCGATAGTGATTACCACTAAAAGAGGTAAGGCAGGGAAGATTCAGATCGATTTCAATACTGGTATTTCATTCGATGCTGTGAACCGTTATCCCGGCCTTCAAAATCAATGGGTTAAAGGATCCGGAGGGGTCATTGCTCCTTTTTCTTCCACCAACCGTTATTCATGGGGACCACATGTTCGCGACGTGTCCTGGAATGGAATACCTAATGAATATGATGTTCATGGAGATGTTGTTTTAAATACAGATCCTACTGCTAAAACCCCTTTTGTTCCGTATGATAATCTGAGAAATTTCTTTAGGACAGGCGCTACCTTTAGTAACTCAGTTTCTGTGAGTGGAGGTAACGACATTGCAGTTTATAGAGCATCAGTGAGTAACGCTTACTCTAATTCTATTGTCCCTCTACAGAACTTCCAACGGACTTCAGTGAGTTTTGCAGGTGATTTGAAAATATCGGAAAAGCTAAAATTGGCGACCAGCATGACTTACATAACCAGCGATGGCAATATGCCTCAACAAGGAAGTAACTTGTCGGGTATTATGCTGGGATTAACCAGAACGCCTATATCATTTGATAACTCTAATGGTGCCAAAGATGCAGATGATCCAAAAGCGTTTTTGTTTAGCGACGGTTTACAGCGCTCATACAGGAATGGGATTTATGATAACCCATATTGGACAATCAATAAAAATCCCTACAAAACACTGCTGAATAGGTTGATGGGAAACCTGCAGTTGGATTATACGATTGGAAATGGGTTTAGCGCGACCTATAGAGGCGGTCTGGATACTTATAATGATAATCGGCATCAGTATTATGAGCTTCAGTCCGGTGCTTTTGATGGAGGTCGGATTTTTGATGACCGGTTCACTTATAGAAGTATAAACTCTGATTTGATTGTAAGCTACACCAAAGAGTTTAACGATAAATGGCGCTTCGATGGAAAAGTAGGAGGAAACTTATACAACAGGAAGCTGGATGAGCTTTATGTTCAGGGCGATGGGTTTATTGCCCCGGGATTTGATAATATCTATAATGCAAAGGCCGTGAAGTCTGCCAATTTTGTAACTCCATATAGGAAATGGGGTGTTTATTATACCCTAAATCTTGCGTATAAAAATATGGTGTTTTTGGAAACCACAGGTAGAAATGACTGGACTTCGACGCTTCCAAAATCAAAGAATTCATTCTTTTACCCTTCTGTAAATTTGAGTTTTATATTCTCTGAACTGGAAGGAGTTAAAGGAGGAGTGTTGAGTATGGGTAAACTTAGGGCTTCTATTGCACAGGTAGGTAAAGACCCCGGACCATTTTTATTAAATTCTTACTATGTGCCAACAACATTTCCTGATGGTTATACCAGTGGTATTTCTTTTCCTTCAAATGGTTTTGGGTCTTTTGGTTTAGACAATGTCCTCGGGAACCCGGATTTAAAGCCTGAAAAAACTACAGCGTACGAAATAGGAACACAATTGCAGTTCTTCAATAACCGTTTAGGCATGGATCTGACTTTCTATTATAGTAAGGGTGAGGACTTAATTGTTGAAGCTCCGGTTCCGGGATCTACAGGTTATCAGTTTGTTACTTTAAATTCAGGATCTATAAGGAATAGAGGTTTGGAATTGCAAATTACAGGCACACCAATTAAGAACGAGAATTTTGAATGGACTTCTTTTCTAAATTTTAGCACAAACAAAAGCAAGGTGTTATCGCTGGCCCCCGGGGTAAACCAGATTACGCTTAATGGTTTTACCGGGACTGTTATTGCCCAGTTACCTGGCAAGGAAGCTGGTGTGATTTATGGATATGGTTATACCAATGATGCGAACGGTAATATGGTTATCGATGATCGTGATAATCCAGGATATCCCTTGTCAAACACCAATGTTCAAAAGCAAATTGGCAATCCTAACCCTAAATTTCTGATGGGCTTTGGTAATACATTTACTTATAAGGGGGTTTCATTATACGCATTGATAGATTGGAAATTTAAAGGAGATCTTTGGAATGGTACCAGGGCTTCTTTGGCGGCAATAGGTACATCGGACCTGACTAATAACAGAAATACGCAGATGCTATTTCCAGGTGTTTTGGGACATCTGAATGTGAACGGCGATCTGGTGCATTCAGATGCTTCAGGAAATGAGGTGCCGGGTCCTGGTGGGCCTAATACACAGAGTGTTTCTTTGAATGAAGCGTGGTATTTGGGTGATGGCGGAGGCTTTGGAAATTTAAATGAGGCCGCTATTGAGGATGCCTCTTTTATTAAATTGAGAGAGATTTCGTTGACTTACAATTTCGAAAAATTGTTTAAAACAGATGGGAAACAATTTGTTAAAGGACTGACTGCTGGTTTTTTTGCCAGAAACATTATCATCTGGACTCCTTATCATGGGATAGATCCTGAAACAAGCTTAACCGGAGCAACCAGTTCACAAGGGATGGATTATTTTAATAACCCGGGAACAGCCAGTTATGGCATGAATCTGAAATTCAAGTTCTAATCTGTACTAATTTAAATATAAAGAACATGAAATCTTTAAATATAAATAATATAACAAGAGTTAGCTTAATCTTGCTGATCGGGACGATGAGCTTGGTTTCTTCTTGTAAAAAGGGGTACTTTTACGAAGGTATTAACGATGACCCTTCGCAATTAAAAGACCCTGTGCCTTCCAGTCTTTTGCCTGGTATTATTCAATCGACCGGATATTTGTGGGGTGGAGATGCTTCGAGGTTTACCTCACTTTTTATGCAGCAGGTTACGGGCATTGCCAATCAGTCTATATCGGCTAACCGTTATGCGGTTTCAGCTGATGATGTAGATAATATGTGGACCGCGGGTTTGTATGGGGGCGGTATTATGAATAATACCAATTCAATGTTAACCAAAGCAAACGAAATGAATCAGGGGCATTATGCTGCGGTTGCTAAAGTATTGATGGCGAATAATCTGGGGCTTACAACTGATTTATGGGGTGACGTTCCTTACAGTGAGGCTTTTAAAGGGCTTGGTGTTTTGCAGCCTAAATATGATACCCAGCAGCAAATTTATGATGCGCTGGATAAGCTACTGGATGAAGCGATTACAAGTCTGGGTACTCCGGATGGAAGTGCGTTTCAGCCTGGAGCAGAAGATCTGATGTTTAAAGGTGACCTGGACAAGTGGTTGAGATTTGCACATTCATTAAAAGCGAAGTTTTACCTTCATAGGGCTAAGATAGACCGGAATTTTTATGACCGGGCTTTGCTGGAGGTTCCTCAAGGATTTTTGAATGGCGAACATGCTAGTGTTTTGTTTGCAGGAACCAGTTTACCTACTGAGAACCCATGGTATCAGTTTAATAACCAACGAGGAGATATCGGTTTTACAGGGCATATCTATGATATCATGGATGCTACGGGAGATCCCCGGCTAGCTGTTTACAGCGATGGAGCGGAAGGATTGGGTACTTTGTATGGAAATTCCTCTTCTCCTGTTGTGCTCATGAGTTATGATGAGCTGAAGTTTATAGAAGCGGAATGTCAGTTTCAAAAACTAGCTCAGAATAGGGCTGCTGCGGCTAATGCTTACAATGCAGCAGTTACAGCAAATCTATTGCGGACGATAAATAATCCGGCTTATGCTGCTACGGTTGCAAAAACCGCAGCTACAATAACTATGACAGATATTATGACCCAGAAATACATCGCTATGTTTTTAAACCCTGAGGTTTGGTCTGATTGGAGAAGGACCGCGCTTCCGGCATTGGTTGCGCCTCCGGGAAGTGCATTGGGAGGTGCATTACCCAGAACACTTCTTTACCCTTCTGGAGAGCAAAGAAATAATTCTAATGCACCTAGAAATACGAGTATGTTGAAACGGGTTTGGTGGGATGTACCTTAGTGATTTTAAGGAGCTAGTTATACGCTTACGGCAGGATGTTTATTCCTGCCTTTTTTATGTTTTATGCAAACCATTTTTTTGCTTAATTCAAAAATGAAATCAGGTAATTCTTCCATTAAATCATACAAGTTCTAGGACTTTACTGGTTTTTTTAATTGTGAAAACTTTCCTATGCACTTGTTTACAACAATAATTTACATAAAGTGTTAAAATGTGTTAAAAGTTTTGTTACACATATTGAACGCTTGTCGATGCGGAATAATGTATTTTTAAACTAGTTTAATTCAGTATAATATTCTGAATTAAAACTTTTTATATCCTATTATTGTTGATATTGTGTGTCACGTTATTGTCACAATCGGGTGGCGTAAGCGTGGTCTGTTATGCACGCATAACATATTTGGTATATTTGAATATTATTAACTAACCTAAATTTTAATTTCTTATGAAAAAACTTTTACAAAGTTTGTTCATTTTGATGTTCGTAGCGGGAGCTGCTATGGCACAAGACAGAACAATTACTGGTACAGTTACAGGAAAGGACGACGGACAACCAATCCCAGGAGTCTCTGTAAAAATCGTAGGTACCTCGGCAGGTACATCAACAGATGCGAGTGGTAAATATTCACTTAAAGTGGCATCATCATCAGCTTCAATTCAATTCACATCCATTGGTTATGTACAATTGACTATTCCTTTAGGGTCTTCGAATGTTGTAAATGCGGTTCTTGTTACTGATGCTCAGCAATTGGGCGAGGTGGTCGTTACTGCATTAGGCATTAGTAAAGCGGAAAGATCAATTGGCTATTCAGTTTCGTCAGTCAAAGGTGAGGATTTGGTAAAATCTGCAGAGGTTAACGCAATACAAGGGTTGGCTGGAAAAGCAAGTGGACTTGTTATTACTTCTTCAAGTGGTACTCCTGGAGCTTCAAGTAAAGTTATTTTACGGGGACCGGCATCTTTCTCGGCAGATAATCAACCATTGATTGTAATTGATGGAATTCCGATGGATAACTCTGTAAATAATGTTAATGCAGGAGATAACCCGTACAACAACACGCTTGGAGGAGCTCAGACTCCAAACCGTGCGTTAGATATTAATCCAGACGACATTGAGTCCGTAAGTATCTTAAAGGGGCCAGCAGCGGCAGCATTGTATGGACAATCTGCTGGTAACGGGGCTATTATTTATACAACTAAAAGAGGTAAAGGACGAAAAGGTATTGGTATCAATTTTAGTAGTTCTGCTGATTTCACCTCTGTAAGCAGACTCCCTAAAATTCAGTCTAAATATGGTCAGGGTTTAAATGGCGCTTATGATAATACTACACCAAATAGCTGGGGTCCAGATCTAATAGCTTCAGGAAAGGAAATTTTCAATAACACGGATAATTTTTTCAAAACTGGTCACACGTACATCAATAACTTGTCTTTTTATGGTGGAAATGATCAAAGTTCATTTAGGGTGTCTTTCGGTAGCACAAACCAGACTGGCGTAATCCCTCATTCAAAATTAGATAGATATAGTGTTAGAATGACCGGTGATTCTAAGTTGACCAGTAGAATTTCTATTGGAGGTACAATGAGTTACACAAATACAGGAATTCAGGCGCCTGCAAACGGATCTGACGTCTCAGGAGTTATGCTTGCCCTAATGAGGATGCCGGTTGATTTTGATGGCCGTAATTTTTACAATGAGGAAACTAAGTCACAGATTAAATATTTCGCAAGTTATGATAATCCATTCTTCTCTTCTAAATACAATCCGTATAATGAAGAAAACAATAGGGTTACAGGAAATGCATTCATAGATGCAAAGCTTAGCGATGTTTTTTCTGTATCCTGGAAAGTTGGTGCTGACAGTTATGCAACTGCCGGCAGAAAAGTGTTTGCGCTTACTTCAAGAGGTAATGATGATGCGAATGGTACAGGACAGGTAAACAGAACTACAGCTAATTTTCGCAACTTATATTCAGATCTCTTAGTTAAATTTAAAAAGAGTTTTGGAGCTGAGGATGCCTTCACTATTAACGGTTTAGTTGGTGCTAACTATACTTATTCCCAGTATCAGGAATCATTTGCCAGAGGAAAGCGCTTAAGTGTAAACGATTTTTATAATTTCGCTTCTGCGGGAAATTTATTTGTAAGTAATTCTGAACAATATCAAAATAGCAAAGCGATATTTGCAGATGCTACTTTAGACTACAAAAACATCGTGTTTTTGACTTTAACAGGAAGAAATGAGTGGTCTAGTACTTTCGGAAGAGATGGAAAAGGGTTCTTTTATCCTAAGGCCGATCTTTCCTACGTGTTTAGTCACTTACTAGAAGATAAAAAAGTATTAAGTTATGGTAAAGTACGATTTGCGTATTCTAATGTTGGTATTTCTCCTGCGCCATATAGCATTGGTTCTTATTATACCGTTCCATTTATTGCTGATGGACTGACCAATGGTTTCGGCTTTCCATATTTAGGAACCCAGCCGGGTTATGCGCTTTCGTCAACTCTTCTTGCGAAGGATCTTGTGCCAGAAAGAAATAGTGGTCTTGAAGCTGGTTTAGAGTTAAAATTCTTGGAAAACAGGATTGGTTTTGATGCAACATTTTATAGACAAACATCTAAAAACTTACTTATTCAACAACCAGTGTCTGCTTCATCAGGATTCCAATCATATTACCATAATATTGGAAAAATGAGAAACACTGGTGTTGAGCTTGATTTAAGTGCTCATATCATCAAGCAAGAGGATTTCAATTGGAATATTGATGTTAATTGGTCAAAAAATGTAAATGAAGTATTGGAGTTGGCTCCTGGTGTAACCCGCTTGCAATTAGGATCTGGATTTTCTGATCCATTATCTTATGCTATTGTTGGACAACCTTTCGGGGTATTGTATGGAGCGAAATTTGCTAGAAATGATCAAGGTCAGGTTCTAATTAATCCAGACTCGGGGCTACCTGAGACAGCGGACGAATTGGGATCACAAGGTAACCCTGCTCCAAAATGGTTATCAGGGGTAACTAACTCGTTCTCTTATAAATCATGGAATCTCTCGTTCTTGTGGGATTTCCGTAAAGGTGGAAAGATCTGGAACGGTACTTGGGCTAACTTAAATTTTAGAGGTAAATCTATAGAATCATTAGATAGGGAAAGAACCTATGTGGTACCAGGTGTAGTGTCGAGTGGCCCAAATGAAGGTCAGCCTAATGCAAAGGAAATCTCAGGATTCTCTTATTTTAATCAATATTTAGGTGGCGGTGGTGCAACAAATGAACTGGCGTTTCAGGATGGTTCCTGGGTTAGGTTGAGGTCTGTAGATCTATCGTATCGTTTTAACATTGCTAAAACCAATCCTAAATCACCACTCCAATATGTTGAAGTTGGTGCAAATGCAAGAAACCTTCTACTTTTTACAAAATACAAAGGTGTTGATCCTGAAACAAGTTTGACTGGTTCTGGTGTTGATACCGGAGGTTCACAAAACTTATCTGGGTATGATTTTTATAACAACCCAGGAACCAAATCATTTATATTAAACTTAAGAGTAGGTTTTTAATCTGATCGAATTATGAAAAATATATTATATACAATAGGTTTGTGCATGCTCGTTTTAGCAAGTTCATGCAAAACGGGAGATGATCTCTATGATAGCCCAAATTCACCTGTGGAAGTTTCGCCAAGTCTGATGCTAACGGCCATTGAGGTAAATACATTTATGAATACTGAGGGTGATTTAGCCCGGGTGTCTGCTGTGTTTTCTCAGCAAATGGCTGGTGTAAGTGCGCAGTATTCGACCTTGCAGAATTATCAGCTAAACAGAAATGATTATAACAATCACTGGAACGGTCTTTATTCTGGAACAATGTATAACGCCAAGTTGCTAATTGATAAATATGGTGCAGAAAATCCTCGCTACGGAGGAATTGCTAAGGTGCTAATGGCAATAAACCTGAGTGTTGCAACTGACTTTTTTGGCGATGTCCCCTACTCAGATGCGTTTAAAGGTGCTGAACTGAATTTTGTTGCAAAATTTGATAAACAGCAAGCGATCTATCAGTCTATTCAAAAATTGTTAGACGAAGCAATTGTTGATCTTGGTACGCCTGCTGGAAGTAATAACCTATTGCCAGGTGATGACGACGTTATCTTCAATGGTGCGCAAGCAAAATGGATATCTGCTGCGTGGACATTAAAGGCCCGGTTTGCTAACCGGTTGAGTCAAAAAGATGCCTCAGGCTCTGCTAACCAGGTCTTGACCTACTTGGCAAATGGGATCAAAACCTCCGCTGATAACATGGAAAACATCCATGATGCAAATTATGCAAATCAGTGGGGAGATTTTGAAAATAACAGGGGAAGGCATATCGTTGCTAACAAAAAATTTGTTGATATTTTGAATGCTACAAATGATCCAAGATTACCATATTATTTCGAGGATGTAGCTGGAGCTTATCTTGGGACTGATATTAATGTTCAGCAACTTAATACAGGTACGTCCATTATTGGGCCCTACTTTGCAACTGACCAAAATTATGGATTGGTAACTCTCCATGAGGCTAAGTTTTTAGAAGCAGAAGCAAAAGCTAGACTAGGACAAGATGCGTCGACGGCACTAAATGATGGTATTAGGGCTTCTGTTGCGTATGTAACTAAAGGAGCAAATACAGGCGCGTCTTTAGCAACTTTTACATCTGCAACTGCGACGCTGACTGCTGTGATGACAGAAAAGTGGAAAGCAATGTTCGGACATATCGAAGCTTATAACGATGTAAGAAGGACAGGGATACCTGCACTAACACCAAGACCACAATCTGTAGGAGCGGTTCTAGCGGTTACTCCAAAAAGGCTTCCAATGCCAGTTACTGAGAGTGATACAAATCCTAATGCGATTTTCGTTCCGTTAGATCAAGCCGTTTGGTGGGCTGGTGGAAACTAATACTTCCAAATAACAAAGATTTGAAAGAAGTCCTGGCTTATTGCCGGGACTTCTTTTTGTTATGAGATGTGGGATAATCTATTGAATGAGCATAATGCTTTTCTTCGTAATATCTAATGTAATTGCCTTGCCCAAAACCATCGCTCTATTATCATCAATATGCCCCACAGGGAAATTAAAACAAACAGGGTAATCATATTCCTTTACAATATCCCAGATTACCTGCTCAGGGCTAGCTCCAAATGGAATAGATTCTTCCGATACTTCATTAAACGCACCAACAATCAATCCTTTTAGTTTTGCCAGTTTTCCCGCGCGCTTTAGCATGCGCATCATTCTATCTATAGCATATTCATGCTCCCCAACGTCTTCGATAAATAAAATCTTGTCCGTATAATCTATTTCAGAAACTGAGCCTTGTAGCATTTGCATCAGCGTTAAATTTCCTCCAATTAAAACACCTTTTGCATCACCACTTCTGCCTGGAAACGAAGGAGTGTATTCGTATTTAAGGTCTTCTCCAAACAACGCTTTCCTCAAGGAAGTTAAGGATTCAGGCGTTGCAGAAGTAAAAGTATAAGGCATTTGACCATGGATACTCTGCGTATTTAATACGGCAAGTGCATGAGATAACAAAACAGTTATATCGCTGAACCCAACAATCCACTTAGGATGTTTATTAAAGGCCGTAAAATCAAGTTCATCAATTATTCTGACGGTGCCATAACCACCTCTTCCGGCAATAATTGCCTTAATTTCCGGGTCATCTAAAAAGCCTTGCAGATCGGCAGCTCTTAGCGCATCATCACCGGCAAACTGATGGTGTTCAGCAGTTACTGTTTTTCCTATGATGACTTCCAGTCCCCAGCTTTCAAGAATGGCTATTGCAGGGGCAATGCTGCCAGGTAGTTTCTTGGCCGGACAAACAATTGCAATTTTGTCACCTTTTTTTAGATATCTGGGCTGTTTAATCATAGGTAAAAACACTTATCTTTGCCAAAATAATAAAAATAGTTTTGGATAACAGTAAAATAAAAAGATATACCGTTACAGCGGCATTGCCCTATACAAACGGACCGGTTCACATAGGACATTTGGCAGGTGTTTATTTGCCGGCAGATACTTATGTGAGATACCTGCGCTCTAATAAAAGGGATGTTAAATTTATTTGTGGCTCTGACGAAAACGGCGTTCCTATTACCTTAAAGGCTAAAAAGGAAGGCGTAAGTCCTCAGGTTGTTGTAGATAAATATCACAAAATTATTGGCGATTCATTTAGGGAATTTGGTGTTTCATTTGACATTTATCACCGAACATCTTCTTTAACACATCATCAGACAGCTTCTGATTTTTTTGAAACTTTATATAAAAAAGGGGTTTTTACAGAAGAAGTTACAGAGCAGTATTACGATGAAAAGGCACAGACGTTTTTGGCTGATCGCTACATCACCGGAACATGTCCGAAATGTGGTAATGAGAATGCTTATGGTGATCAATGCGAGAGCTGTGGTAGTACTTTAAATGCGACAGATCTGATCAATCCTAAATCTACCCTGTCGGGAGAGCCTCCGGTAAGGAAAGAGACTAAGAACTGGTTTCTGCCACTGGATAAATACGAAGATCAGTTAAGAAAATATATCGACAGCCATAAAGAGTGGAAACCAAATGTTTTTGGTCAATGCCAATCATGGTTAAACGCAGGTTTACAGCCTCGTGCCATGACGCGCGATCTGGACTGGGGTGTTAAGGTTCCGGTAAAAGATGCAGAAGGCAAAGTGCTATACGTTTGGTTTGATGCACCGATCGGTTATATATCGGCTACTAAAGAGTTGTTTGAGTATGCTCGTCTGGATGTTTGGAACCCTAAAGCGGAAGAATATTACATCAACCAGAACGGAGTAGAGAAAGGCAATTGGGAAGAGTACTGGAAAGATGATGAATCCAAGCTGGTGCATTTTATTGGGAAGGACAATATCGTTTTCCATTGCATCATTTTCCCGGCAATGTTAATGGCACATGGAGATTATATCCTTGCTGATAATGTTCCTGCCAACGAATTTTTAAACCTTGAAGGACAGAAGATCTCAACGTCTAAAAACTGGGCGGTATGGTTAAATGAATATCTTGAAGAGTTTAAAGACAAGCAGGATGTGTTGCGTTATGTGTTAACAGCAACAGCTCCTGAAACTAAGGATAACGACTTTACCTGGAAAGACTTCCAGGCAAGAAATAATAACGAGCTGGTTGCGATATTAGGTAATTTCATTAATAGGGTTGTGGTGTTAACGCACAAATACTTCGATGGAAAGGTTCCAATGTGTATGCACATTACTCCTGAAGATCAGTTGGTGATAGATGAACTGGCTGCTGCTCCGGCAAAAATCAGTGCTTCTATTGAAAACTATCGTTTCAGAGAGGCTTTAGGCGAGGTGATGAACGTTGCCCGTCTGGGTAATAAATACCTGGCAGATATGGAGCCCTGGAAAGTAATTAAAACAGATGAAGACAGGGTGCGTACCATTCTGAACATCAGTTTGCAGATTGCTGCCAACCTGGAGATCTTGATTGAGCCGTTCCTGCCTTTCACTGCTGATAAGCTGATGAAAATGTTGAACTATGGTGGGCATACCTGGGAGTCGGCCGGACAGATGAACTTGTTACACAGAGGTCACCAGTTGAATGAGCCGGTTTTGTTGTTCGATAAAATCGAGGACGAAGAAGTGCAGGCGCAGATTGATAAGCTTAACCAAAGCAAGGTAGACAACACGGCTGCTTCGGCGGTTGCTGCTCCTGCAAAAGAAAATATTCAGTTTGAACAGTTTACTGCTGTGGATATTCGCGTAGCAACTATTGTTGCTGCGGAAAAAGTTGAAAAGACAAAGAAACTGTTGAAGTTAACACTGGACACAGGAATAGATCAGCGCACGGTAGTTTCCGGTATAGCTGAATATTATAAGCCTGAAGAGGTTATCGGTCAACAGGTGAGCTTAGTGGTTAACCTTGCGCCTCGTGAGATTAAAGGCATCGTATCGCAGGGTATGATCCTGATGTCGGAAGATGCAGATGGGAAGCTGGCTTTTGTTGCGCCAATCGCAAAACATAACAATGGAAGTGTGATCAGGTAATCTGATCACACTTCTTTTTTTTCTTTCTTTGCTTTTTTTCGTTTCTTCTTATCATTGAATGTCATTTCCTGCCATCCATTTTTCGGGACTGTTTCGCCCGGACAAAAGTCTGCTTTTAATATAGCCGAAGGGCTTAGCTTTTTGTTATTAAGAACGGCTTTTCCTGCAAATGTTCTTTCCGAATAATATAAAGCAAGGGCAATTACGCAAAGACAGCCCGGGGAACCTTCAAAAACCAATTGCTGTGCAGGAAAACTAAAAGCTCTGGGTTTCCATTCAATTTCAAAGGATTTTATTTCGGTACTGTTGTACTGGTTAGTGCTAAGATCAAATAGCGAAACACTAAACGCGACCGTACAGTATTGCACATTTTCCGGAGCCTTCAGTTCTTTTGGGATTTTTATCTCCGGCAGGTCAATTGTTACGATCTGTTCAGCAAGCGTAACGATGGGCTGAGCAAACAAATAATTTTTCACAGGGGATTCAAGATTAAACTCAAAGCCGTTTAGTCGGTTAAAATGATTCTGACTGTAATCAAATACGTTTTCGTCTGCAGTAGCCGCTTGCTGAAGAATCTGGTTACATTCGCCTGTGAAGCGTGAAATCATACCGCCATCGTAGAATCCGATAATGGGGTCTATCTGAACTCTGATGTATGAAGCCAAGGTGCTAGCACGGCCAAATATATAGGCCGCATTATAGGTGGCGGCAGTCATGTCTATTTGAGCCTTTTTAGTTTTGCCCTGTACTATTTGTTTGTCTTTTACTTTTCTGAATGTAAGATCTCCGGCCATTCCCCGGATAAATTTGCCATCAATTCTGGCCATAATTTTAGTGATTTAAGAGGTGAATTAAGATAAGTTCCGGGAACGGCTTGAAAACGGGAGTACTATGATTTTGTATAAATCCATATCAAATGTATAAATAATCTATGTTATATCCAAGTATTTATGCAAAAACATGGACTTGATATGGACTTAACATGGACTCACTATGGACTCACTCTTTTTTAATGTGCCAGTTAGATGCTTCTGCTACTAAGGAATTAGGCAGATTTAATCGAATGAATTAACTAGTGTGTTTTGAAAATAACAAGCTTTGAAAGACGATTATCTTATATTCCCTTTAAGAATTTCTACTTTTTCACGCTCGCTTTGGAGGAGGCGTTCCAGAAGTTCTACTTTTTCGTTGTAGAGTTCCACAACCTTGTCTATTGGGTTAAAGTTGCAAATATTGTAGGAGCCGATTGATCCTTGATTAACACTTGTGTCATTAAAAGTGTTAAAATAATTTACAATACCTTCTTCACTGAAGTTTTTAATTCCTTCTATAGTAAGACCTAGCACGGCCGCAATTTTTTCTAGTGTAGAATCTTCAATTTCTTCACTTTGTTCAATTTTTGAGATCGCCTGTTGACTTACACCTAGTTCTGTCGCAAGTGCATCTTGTTTAATGCCCCGTATTTCACGAATGCGGCTAATTTTTCTGCCAATATGCACTTTGTTGTTTTTAGCTGTAGTTTCCATATAAGCAAATATAATTAAAAGCAATCAGAGTAAACAACAATTGCAAAGTTGTAAAATACAACCGTTGGTGGTTTGTTACGACTAGTTCTTTCTGAACATTTGGGCTCAATTAAACTTAAAAATTATGAAAAGAAGTAGTATTTCCAACCCACTAAATGAACCGCATTTTAAGGATCTCATTTTGTTACTAGCAAAGAAATTTGACCCTTTGCAGATTATTTGCTTTAGCAGACGTTTTTCGTCAGTTGAAATCAATGGTTCTTTTATAGATTCATCATTAGTTCAAAGCGGACATTATGCCTTACTTATGGTTACTGAAAGTCAAATTCGTATTGACTATGAGGTACAGGACTATGTTAACGCACATTATAAGCAAGGTACAATTACTATTCTCTGCCATAATAGAGCAACTATTGAAGAGGCCATTAAAGCGAACAGCCGGTTTTTTATGAGTGTTTATACAGAAGGAGAATTATTATATAGTCAGAATGGCTTACCCGAATTTGATTTTAATGCACGTTTTGTTCCTTTACAGGCAGCAGAAGGCGCACAGAACCATTTTGATCACCGTTTACCTTTGGCCGAAGCTTTTTTGCAGGGAGCCGCGGAATGTTTGTTAAAAGATCAACACAAGGTTTGTGTGTTTATGCTTCACCAGGCAATGGAACAAGCGTGTATTGCTTTGATCAGGGTACATATTGCTTATCGTTTGGAAATGCATAATTTACATCGGTTGCTTCGCCTGAGCCTTTGTTTTTCTGATCGACCGTATAAGTTGTTTGTTACTGGTATGGCGAATGATGAAAGGCTTTTCGATATTTTGATGAAAAGCTATTCCCAGGCCCGTTATAAAGACAGTTTTTCAGTCGAAAAACAAGATGCGAGGTTACTTTATGATCGTGTTTCTGCTTTTTAACGCTTGTTCGGGAAATGTGCGAAAGTAAAATTGCTGAACTGCAACAGCAGGCAGAACTGTATGAAAATGCTTTGTTAAATGAAGCATGAAGAATAAATAGAGCGTAATTGTTTAATCTCTTATTTAAACAAAACGTTTTATTATTATATTTGCGCCTCCTGTTAAACGTCATTTGTTAAAAACGGGTATGGTTTCGTAGTTCAACGGATAGAATAGAAGTTTCCTAAACTTTAGATATGGGTTCGATTCCCGTCGAGACCACAAGCCTCTTAGGATATTCTGAGAGGCTTTTTATTATATAGTTTTATTTGTTATCCTGTTTTGAACCATCAATTACGGTTAGCTCATCCCAAGGAGTTTTAATGAAATTATAATATGTTGCGCTCACATATTCCTTTTCTAAGAAAGAGAATTCCCAACAAAGTCTGTCAGACTGTTCATTGTATTCAAAATTCACTAAAAAATTGTTTAGATTATATCCGCGCCTATTTGCTTCTTTAAGCGCAAATTCTTGAATGGCGTCCCTAGATAGAAACATATTTTTACTCCCAGCTCCATGTCTTGGCCAATTGAGTTTTAGGATTTGACCATAATCATCTAAATGAAGGGTTATGTTGTAACGAATGATGCCTAATGATGAATCTTTCAGATAAAAATTAAGTTCATACTTCGGTACAACAGAATGTTTTTTGTGAGGATCGCCATCTTTAAGATATGAAATAACATCAACAATTTGGGCATTGACGAAATGAATAGAATCTTTAAAACCCCAAAAAGATTTATCCATTAGTATTTTAACTTCCTTTTGTATGCTAGTGGGTAATTTGTTAAGTGATGATACTGTTATGGAAGCTTCCTGATAATTGTAGGCAATCCAATCTTCTTCATGAACAATCATTTTTTCTTGGCCAGCCAAGGAAAACCAATGGATGGCTAATATTAATGTTATTAAATAAGAGGACCTCATTATTTAAAGATATAAAATCCGAATAACAATATAGTGGCCATTGTTTTTTTGCTTGGTTGAATCAGCCAGGAGATTAGGTACTCAAAGTCCCTATGAAAAACATATTATAAAAATCCCTGTAGAAATCTGTTGACAAATCTGGACATATAGAGAATCACACATTAAAAACTGGACACATATGTGTAACGTGTCCAGTTTTTCGATAAAAATGAACACGTAGGGAAAAGATTTTAAGGTCAAAAATTAAGCTAACCTTAAATTAACACCTATTTTAAGGTTAGCTTAATTTTTGACCTCTGGTTTAACTATTGGCTTTTAAATTTCTCCTATTGTTCGTACTTCAACGCTTCCGCAGGATTGGCCTTGGCAGCCTTATACGCCTGAAAACTGACCGTCAGAAATGCGATGGCGGCAGTGCCGACTATTGATATCAATATAACCGGGAATGATATGCTTGTCCGGAATTCAAAATTAGTGAGCCATCTGTTCATCAGATAATAAGCCAAAGGTACACCAATACAGGCAGCAACAAATACCATTTTCAGGAACGAAACCGACAGCAATCTCATGATATTGCTCACTGAGGCACCCAGTACACGGCGTACACCAAATTCCTTCGTGCGCTGTTCCGCACTGTAAGCCACCAGGCCATAAAGTCCCATGCAGGAAATAAATATTGCGATACCGCCAAACAGGTTGGCCAGTATGCCCAGGATCTTTTCAGACTGCAGTTTTTGGGCGTAGAGATTGTCCACAAATTTGATGTCGACCGGATAGGCCGGATTCAACCTTTTTGCGACAGCTGAGATCAGTTCAACATTCCGGCTCAAACTGTTGGCCGGATTCAGGCGCATGTTGATGCTAAAGCACTTGTTCCTGTTGAAATTGATGACCATTGGTTTTTCAGCCTTGTAAGGCGAATCCCAAATGAAATCTTTGAATACCCCGATTACCTTCAAATCGTTGCCATGAAGTTTCACAATAGTGCCCAGCGGATTTTGAAGGTTCATCACTTTTACAGCGGAACTGCTCAGCATAATCCCTGCCGTATCAGAAGCAAAGTCTTTAGAAAAATCACGTCCTGCAACTAACTCCACACCGCTAGTCTCCACAAAGTCGTAAGTTGTTTCCAAACGGTTAAAAACAATATCCTGCCCTCCAGGAGCCATATTGGGCCACTCGAAACCCCAAAACCAGTTACTCACGCTGGAAAAACTACCAGAAGCCTGGTTGACGGCGGTGACGGCACCTGTTTTCAGGACCTCTGATTTAAAGACATCAAATTTGCGGGAAAGCTCGCCCTCCTGCGGTAATTCTACCAGTAGATTTGCGTGGTAGCCGATCGGCCTGTCCTTGATGAAGCCGATCTGTTTGTAGATTACCAGCGTCGCGATGATCAGCATAATGGCAAAGCAAAACTGCCCGACAACCAATACCTGCCTAAAATTCACAGGGATTGACTTTGCCCTTGCCGTCTTTCTTTTTAAAGTTTGAATGGGGTTGAAAGCAGAGAGGAACAGCGCAGGATATAATCCTGACAGCAATCCGGTAACCAATATCACTCCAAAAATTACCAGCCAGTACCAGATATTGCCATAGTCTATTATAATTTCTATACTAAGTAAATTATTAAACATTGGCAAAGTAAGCTCTACAATGGTTATTGCCGCCAGTACACTACCCAATGTCAGTACCATAGCTTCGGTAAGGAACTGTATAACGAGTGAAGCCCTTGTGGCGCCAATGGTCTTCCTGATCCCGACTTCCTTTGCCCTGCGTTCCGATTTGGCGGTTGCCATATTCATAAAATTTATACAGGCGATCAATAAGATACCAAAGGATAGGCCAATAAAAAGATAAATTCTTTCAATGTCGCCACCAACATTTTTTCCGTTAACGAATTTATTGTAGAGGTGCTTTTTCGCAAATGGGAATAAGAAATTCTCCGTTTTGCTGTCGGGACTTCTCTCATTAAATATACCTTTGATCTTGCTGTTGATTAAATCGACTTTTGACGGGTCGTTTACCTTTACCATTGCCAGCCAGCTGAAGCTGCCCCAATCCCAATTTTTTGCCCTTTCATTTATTAACTCAAAGAAAGACCAGGGTAAGAGATAATCGAACTTAATGGAAGTATTATCCGGAAAATCTTTGATTATGCCAGTGATGGTGAGGTCCCTTTCATTTTTGTATTTTATGCTTTTGTTAAGCACATTGATCCCGCCAAATAACAGTTTTGCCGTCTGTTCAGTTATGACAACTGAATTGGGTACATCAAGCGCTGTTGCGGGATTACCAGCTATAAACTCGTAATTGTAGATCTCCAGTATTTCAGGATCTGCAAATATTTCAACCTTTTTGAAGCTTGTTCTGCCATTGGCAATGAGTGTATTCCCACCTCCTGCGATACGTGTTACCGCATCAACTTCTGGAACACGTTTTCTGATCTCTCCGGCGATGCCATTCCCCGGAGCATCACCCGTATTGGTGATCTTTCCTGATGCATCCTGGAAATTGGTCATTACCTGATAAACCTTGTCAGCATCTTTGAATTCCCGGTCGAAATTCCATTCGTAGTTCACGTACAATAGGAGTAAAAGGCAGGAAGCCAGACCTATTGCCAGACCAATAAAATTAATCACAGAAGAAGTCCTATTTCTCCAGAGGTTTCGCAAAGCGATTTTTAAATTGAGTCTGAACATGGCGGCAACTGGTTTATCGGTTAAAGATAAGATTGAAATGCAATTCACCAAGTTAGTGCCAAGATCGGCAAACGCTTTAAATTGCTGTTACACCCTGCTTTCTTTCGAAATCGACGGGAAAGCGTTCATTATTGAACATCGGCTGTACGCTGCCGGACACCCGGTACCAGGCGCTCATACGTTTCTGTAACATGCAAATAAATTTATGCTTGTGGAAATTGATTTATTAGTACTATTTTACCGTTTTAAAAAAGCAATAAACTAATTGCAGTTTTCTTAATATGGAAAAAAGTTTAATGTCAACTGACGAAGAATTGATCAAATTGATTTCTCAAGGCGACGAAATGGCTTTTTCTCATCTTTATAGAAGACATTGGGAGTTCCTTTATACAACTGCGGTTAAAGTACTTCGTTCCGAGGATTTTGCAGTTGATGTTGTACAGGACGTATTTCATTCCTTGTGGATCAGGCGTGAAGAAATGGACATAAAAAATTCTGTAAGAGGATACCTGTATACCAGTGTGCGTTATAAATCTTTAAATATTATTAAAAAGGAATTATCCAATAAGGATTACCTGGATGTATTAATGATTACCATAGCAAAATATGATAATGATGATGCGCAACAGATACTCCAGCTTAAGGAATTGAAGCAAAATGTTGAAAAGGTAATTAATAACATGCCTGAAAAAATGAAAAAAGTGTACGAACTGAGTAGATTCGAAAACTTATCACATCAGGAAATTTCTGATGAGCTTGGCATTTCAAAAGAAACCGTAAAAAAGCATATTCAGCATGCATTGTTAATTTTAAAGAAGTCAATTTTGCTGCTATTTGCCATTTTGATATTCGTCAAAAGATAATTCAATAGCAATTCTAATTTATTTTCATTTTTTTTTACCCCTTGCTTCCATTTTTTTTGACGTGTATATAAGGATCATACTATGAAGCCAAATAATGTAATCAGACTTATTGAAAAGTATCAACAGGGATTAGCCAATGCTCAGGAACAGGCAATTGTTGAGCAGTGGCTGGACGATTTGGAACTTACAGGTCATACTGATCTGTCTGAGGAAGATAAGCTTAAAAAAATGCAATTAATGGAGTCGGATCTTTTAATGAAGATTCGAAATCAGCAGTCCGATCAAAGGAATACTAAGAAAATTCCATTATGGATCGCGGCAGCTGCGGCGAGTATATTGCTGGTATTATCAGTACAATTATTTTTTATTGGACAGTCGCCAGACTTCAAGGGGGATAAAAATGCTGAGACAGCAGAAACTGCAATTCCTGAAGAAATAAATAAAGCAACGCTGATTTTACCCGATGGAAAATCTATCCCTTTGCAAAACCATAAAAATGCCCCGATTGTGGCCGGCAATAACGTGTCAAATGCTACAACCAATGCTGGTAAATTAGTTTACGGTACAGATGCTGTAACAGATGAAGATAATACGCTGGTTACACCAAAAGGAGCAGGTTATGAAGTTGTATTGCCGGATGGTTCAACTGTAGTGCTCAATACATCTTCGAAACTAATTTATCCGGTAGCTTTTAGGGGTAATACCCGTACGGTAAGGTTAATTGGGCAAGCCTATTTTGAGGTTAAGAGTAATCCTTCAAAACCATTTTTTGTAGTTGCTAACGGTGTCAATATTCAGGTGCACGGAACAGGCTTTGATGTAAATGCGTATCCCGACGAGCCTGTCGTAAAAACCACGCTTGTTCATGGTGCTGTACAAGTAACTAATGACAAGACTTCAACGATGATATCTCCGGGACAACAGGCGACTTTAAACGAAAATGACGATCAAATAAAAATAACTAAACCAAATTTAGATGAAGTGCTCGCCTGGAAAAAATGGGAATTCAGATTTGAAGGCGCTGACATCGTTTCTATACTCAAAGAGGTATCGAGGTGGTACGATTTGAATATCATCTATAAAGGTGAAATCAGTGACCACCGTTTTTCCGGATCTCTTTCAAAGAAAGTAAGTTCAAATGAACTCCTGGAGATTTTGGAGAAAACAAAACACGTTCATTTTGAGATTGATAACCAAACTGTTACCGTCTTAAAAGGCCCAAAAAAGTAACCAAATAAAGAACCAAATATGAATAAACCTAGACCAACAAACATGAAAAGAATCACTCAACGACCCGTAGATTAATCACGATAAAATACGAAGTATCAAAAAAACCGGAAGTGATTCGCGCCACTCCCGGTAATAAATTGATTCTCGTTTATAATCCGCAATTAATTGTCTTTTAAACTGAACCAAAGAATTACAAAAGTATGCAACTTATTTTTACTATTAAAGGTAAATGTAGGCCTATGTCTGCATTTTTCCCTTTAACTACAAAACCATTATTACGAAGGTTTTGGTGTATGAATTCCGTCATTAAAATATTGAGAATTATGCAGTTTACCGCAGTTATTATCTTCTTCACGATGTTAAGCGTCAGTGCAAAGACGATGTCACAGACTGTCACAATCAACAGGAACGATGTACCCCTTAAAACGTTGTTTAATGAAATAAACAAGCAAACAGGGTACAGTTTTATTTTTGACGATCAGATATTGAAGTCTACAAGGTCTGTCAGCCTGAAGTTAGTTAAGGCACCATTGAATGAAGTACTTGATCTGGCTGTTAAAAGCCAGGGCCTTGACTACTCTATTTTGCACAAGACCATTATTATTACAAAAAATCTTAACCCTGTACCAGAATTAAGAAAGGATACTTTAATACAGGGCCTGGTGACAGATACCTTAAAAAGAGGCCTGCCTGGTGTAACGGTATTTGTTAAAGGTAAAAGTGGTATTGGTACAACTACAGATTTAAATGGCCGGTATTCGATAAAAATTCCTGAAAAATCGGTCCTGGTATTTAAAATGGTAGGGTTTCTGTCTGCCGAATTACCTGCAAATCAATCTATCGTTAACGCAACACTAAAAGAAGACAATTCTGCTCTTGATGAAGTTGTTGTAACTGCATTTGGGCAAAAGCAAAGAAAGGAGGCGGTAGTCGGATCTGTTACCACTATTACTCCTTCCACTTTGAGGGTTCCTTCAAGTAACCTTACTACAGCTTTAGCAGGTCGTATAGCCGGTGTTATCGCTTATCAAAGGACCGGTGAGCCGGGGATGGATGATGCCCAGTTTTTTGTTCGGGGAGTAACAACTTTTGGTACAGGAAAGGCAAATCCATTGATTTTGATTGATGGCGTTGAAATGTCAACCGGAGATTTATCCCGTTTGACTGTTGATGATATTGCCAGCTTTTCAGTAATGAAAGATGCAAATGCCACAGCTCTTTATGGAGCAAGGGGGGCAAATGGTGTCATTTTAGTTACTACTAAAGAGGGGCAGGAAGGTTTAGCGAAGGTACAATTTCGTGCAGAAACCTCTTCTTCGTCTCCAACGGAGAATGTACGCTTTGCGGATCCTGTGACATTTATGAAATTGCAGAATGAGGGGGTCAGAACAAGGATGCCGGGTACAAGGTTGCCTAATAATGAAGCTGATATCTATTATACAGAATTGGGAAAAGATCCTATGAGATATCCTGCCATTGACTGGCAAAGTGTATTGTTAGATAAACTGACCATCAATCAACGCTATAATTTGAACGTTAGCGGGGGAGGAAAAGTTGCCCGATATTATATAGCGGCTGCTAATGCTTTGGATAACGGTATTATTAAAATGGATAAAAGGCAGAATTTTAATAATAATATTAAGATTAATAAATATTCCCTGCGATCCAATGTTAATGTAAATTTAACAAAAACAACCGAAGCTGTCGTACGGTTAAGCGGAACGTTTGATAATTATAATGGTCCTTTAGATGGGGGAACAAGCCTGTACAATAAGGCTGTTTTAGCTAATCCTGTTAAATTTTTACCCTTTTATGCACCTGATGATGGTAATGTTTATACCAATCATATTCTTTTTGGGAATAATGAGAATGGAGAATATCTAAATCCTTATGCTGAGATGTTGAAGGGATATAAATCTCAGGACCGTTCGTCCATGTATGTTCAATTTGGATTAAAGCAAAATTTGGATTTTATTGTCAAGGGACTGGGGTTTAGAGGGATGTATAATGTTAATCGATTTGCTGATCTGAGTGTTAGCAGACAGTATAAACCATTTTTCTATGCCTTGTCTCCATTGGTGATGGGAGCTACAGATTATAAATTGAATGCCTTGAATCCTAATGGAGGTACAGACTATTTAGATTATGTACCTTCTGATAGGATTGTGACCAATACCATGTATCTGGAAACTGCTTTAGATTATAATACTGTAATTAAAGAAAAAAGTACAGTTTCGGCGATGCTGGTTTTTACTTCGAGAGAAAACAAGGATGGATCTTATAATGACTTGCAAAGTTCTCTTCCTCAACGCAATGCCGGTCTGGCAGGTAGGCTTACGTATGGCTACGACAATCGTTATTTTGCAGAGGCTAATTTTGGATACAATGGTTCTGAAAGATTTGCTATGAACGAAAGATGGGGTTTTTTCCCTTCAGCTGGTTTAGGATGGGTGGTGTCTAATGAGAAATTCTGGGAACCGCTAAGAAATGTGGTTTCGAAATTTAAATTAAAAGCAACTTATGGTTTAGTAGGAAATGATGCTATTGGAGAGGCAAAGGATAGGTTCTATTATCTTTCTAATGTGAATATGAACGATAGTGGACGTGGGTTTACTTTTGGTGAGAATTTTGGATATAATGTTTCCGGAATTTCAATTTCCCGTTATTCAGATCCATTTATCACCTGGGAGGTAAGTAAAAAGGGCAATTTTGGCCTGGAGCTAAACCTGACCAATGGTATAAATATTCAGGCCGATTATTTTACAGAACGAAGGAGTAGAATTTTACAAACAAGATCTGCCATCCCAAGCACAATGGGCCTGCAGGCTACTCCAAAATCAAATATTGGAAAGGCAAACGGTAGTGGTATTGATATTTCCCTCGACTACAACAAGACATTCTCTTCGGGTTTATGGGCTATTGTCAGAGGTAATTTTACCTATGCTTCCAGTAAGTTTGAATTATATGAAGAACCAGACTATTCTGCGACCCCATGGAGAGCACATGCGAACCAAAAAATTTCTCAGCGCTGGGGATATATAGCAGAAAGGTACTTTTTGGATGATGAGGAAATTAACAGCTCTCCTCTGCAAACTTTTGGGGAATACAAGCCCGGCGATATAAAATATAAGGATATTAACAGAGATGGGCGTGTTGATGAAAATGATATGGTGCCAATTGGATATCCAACTACACCTGAAATTATTTATGGATTCGGGATGTCTCTTGGTTATAAGAATTTTGACATCAACTGTTTTTTTCAGGGCTCTGCACTTTCTTCGTTTTGGATTGATCCTAATGCAATTGCTCCTTTTGCAAATGTAACTACCGGGGGAATGAAAACGAACAGGGCTTTACTTCAGGTAATTGCTGATAATCATTGGTCAGAAGACACAAGGGATTTATTCGCATTTTATCCACGTTTATCCCCTGAGAATATTGCTAATAATAGTGTTTCAAGTACATGGTGGATGAGAAACGGAGCTTTTTTAAGGCTAAAGACCGTTGAGGTCGGGTATAATATTTCAAAGAATTTTGCAAAAAAGGTCCACTTAAAAAATATTCGTTTATACGGGTCAGGTAATAATTTACTGCAAATAAGAAGTTTCAAACTCTGGGATCCTGAACAGGCAGGTAATGCATTTAATTACCCAATTCAACGCGTGTTTAACCTCGGAGTTAATTTAGAGTTTTAATTATAAAAATATGAAAACTATCATAAGGAATTGTAAGCTGGGTTTATTGGTTTTGTTGACTGTCAGCTTTTCTGGTTGTTCCAAATTTTTGGATGTCGTTCCGGACGGTGTAGCAACGTTAGACAATGCTTTTAGTAATCGAAACAATGCGGAGAAGTTTCTTTTCACTTGTTTTAACATGATGCCTAATCAGAATGCTGCATTTGATTACCCGGGTAATATTGGATCGGATGAAATATGGTGGGATATAGACTACGCTGCAATGAACGGTTGGAGTGGGCCGCAAATAGCACAGGGAAATCAAAATATTACTAATCCTTTCCAAAACTTTTGGGATGGTGGAAACGGAGGGAAAAGTTTATGGATCGGAATTCGGGATTGCAATATTTTTTTAGAAAATATTAGCAAGGTTCGTGATATATCAGAATATGAAAGAGAACGTTGGATATCGGAAGTTCGTTTTGTAAAAGCGTATTTACATTATTTTCTTTTTCAATTGTATGGACCTATTCCAATTATTGATAAAAACCTACCCGTGAATGTCGATCCAGCAGCAGTGAGGGTTTATCGCGATCCTGTGGATAAAGTAACTGACTTTATTGTTAATACTTTGGATGAATCGATGACTAACTTACCAGACATAATCGACGACCCTGCAAAGGAAATGGGGCGACCGACAAAAGTCGCGGCGGCTGCGCTTAAAGCTAAAGTTTTAGTTTGGGCAGCCAGCCCGTTATTGAACGGGAATCCGGATTATGCTAATATTACTGATAAGCAAGGAACCAAATTATTTCCAGCTAGCGTAGATCCAAATAAATGGTCGCGGGCATTAACAGCAGTAAAATCTGCAATTGCTTTGGCTGAAGAAAATGGTCATAAACTCTATGACTATAAGAATCCGCTATTTAATATTGCAGATGAAATAGCCATGAATTTTACGCTGCGGGGAGTGGTAACGGAAAGAGCCACTCAAAACCCAGAGATTATTTTTGCACCTACCACCTCTGCAAATACCTTCCAAAATTATTGTACACCTAATTTTTACAACGCTCAGGTATTAACGGTTCAAGAGGTATCAGCTCCGATGAAAATCGCAGAACAGTACTATACCGATCATGGAGTTCCGATAGATGAAGATCCTTCATGGGATTATGCAAACCGGTTCAAGACGCAAAGAAATGCGGATGCAACACACAAATATTATATAGCTGCAGGTGAGACTACCGCTAAATTGAATTATAAACGTGAAGCCCGCTTTTATGCACACTTAGGTTTTGACAGAGGGCTTTATGACGTTCAGTCTCAAACAGGAGTTACAACAGCTACGGTTAAGAATAGGGCTGGAGAGGCGATGGCAGCTGTTTTTAGTGCACAACATATTCAGACCGGGTACTATATTAAGAAATTGGTTAGTTTTCGTTCTTCAATTACGGGCTCAGCTCCGAGTGCTTATAATTATACCATACCGGTAATCAGGTTAAGTGATCTCTATTTGCTGCATGCAGAAGCACTTAATGAAGTGAAGAATGCGCCGGATAACGAAGTATATCAATGGATCGACAAAATCAGGGAACGGGCGGGACTGGAAGGTGTGGTAGAGTCCTGGAATAAATATTCTTCTGTACCAGGTAAACCTACTACAAAAGAAGGTATGCGTGAAATCATCAAGCATGAACGTATGATCGAACTCGCATTTGAAGGTCAGCGGGCCTTTGATTTAAGAAGATGGAAAGATGCAATGAAATATTTAAATCAACCTATTGAGGGCTGGAATTTTCAAGGTAGAGATTTGAGTTATTATTCTTTGACGACCTATTTTCAAAAACGTAATTATACCTATAAAGATTACTTGTGGCCATTAAATCAGAGCTCTATTATCAAGAACTCAAGTTTAATGCAAAACCCAGGTTGGTAATTTTTAATTCTTAAGAAATTAATATATGAAGATATTTAGCAATGACCTTCAAAAAGGTCCATTTTTGAGAGAACTCAAAATAGCAGTATTATTGGTTGTTTTCTTTAGTGCGTGCAAGGAGGAGCCAATTGGTCAGCTTCCAAAGGATAAAATAGCGCCCGCATCAGTCACCAATGTAAAAGCTGAACCCTCTGCAGGAGGGGCCATTATTAGCTATAATTTACCAAATGAAAATGATATATCTTATGTTTTATGCGAGTATACTTCCAGCTCGGGGGAAAAAAAGGTAACTCGATCATCTATATATCAAAACTTTATTACAGTAGAGGGATTAGTGGAGGCTAAACAAACTGATTTCTTGCTTTTCCTTGTGGATCATAGCGAAAACAAATCTGAGCCTTATAAAGGAAGTTTTGTGCCCAAGCAACCTAATTTTAAAACAGTATTCGAAACGATAGAAATGGAAGCTGATTTTAGTGGTGTCCTTTTCAAGTGGAAGAATGAGAATAAGGACCTATTGGGCTTTTTTCTGTATGCACTTAACGATGACGGAAAATGGGAAGAGAAAAGCTTATCATTTTCAAGTAAATCAATAGATAAGCGTTCTCTAAGGGGATTTGATACAAAAAACCGAAAATTTGGATTGCAAATTATGGATCGGTTTGGGAATAAAACAGATACTTTAATTCTGGAAGCTACACCGTTATTTGAAAAAATGCTGGATAAGAAGAAGTTTAAAGATGGATACCTGTTGGGCGATAATAATTCAGTTAGCGGAGGCAGACCAGTTTCAAATGTATGGGATGATAAAGTTAATGTAATATGGCACACGGATCCAACAAAGCCTTTCATTATGCCACAAACATTTACAATTGATCTTGGTGTGACCGCACAACTTAGTCGATTGATGTTTTGGAACAGACTGGATTATTCTTTCACGCAACATAACCCGCGCTATATTGAAGTATGGGGAAGTGATAAAATGAGTCATGATCGGCTTGACCCTTACTGGCAAACGCAAGATTGGAAGAATGAATGGACGCTGTTGGGGGATTTTGAAGAAATTAAACCTTCAGGTTTACCTTATGGACAAACTACTAATGAAGATAAGGCTGTTGAGCAGGCCGGGTTTGAGTTTATTTTTGAATCCGGAGTCGGGAAGATGCGTTATTTAAGGTTTGTGATAAAGGAAACATGGCAGAAAACAAATGCAATTCATTTTGGGGAATTGTCAATATTCGGAGATGATGGTACACGATAGATTAAAACTGATTCATACTATGAAAACATATTTATATTTCATGTTAAAAAAAAGAACATCTGATTTTTCTTCAATAAAAAGTAAAACATTAATAATCTCTTTTGTTACGTTTCTTGTTGTAAGTATGCTTACTTCATGTGATAAGGGAATGTATGATGTTTCGGGGGAGTTTTATCATCGTGGTGAAGAATTATATTTGGGCGTTGTGGACTCTGTTAAGGTCGTACCCGGATATAATAAAGCTAAGTTATCATGGGAAATTAAAGCTGATCCACGCATTACTAAAACAGTAATTTACTGGAATAAAAGAAAGGATTCTACTGTTGTTAATGTAGTCCGTGAAAGTAACGGAAGGACTCCTATGGAAATCGAACTGAAAAATTTAGAAGAGAAAGACTATATTTTTGAACTCATTGCGAAAAATGATAACGGTCTTTTCTCTTTACCGAAACAAACAGCCGTATCTGTCTTTGGGGATGTTTATATAAAGAATTTAAGAAACAGAACCATAGCTTCTATTACCAGGCAACAAAATGGAGATCTTACTATTGTATGGAACCCGATAGCCAGCTCAAGTATTTCATACACGACATTAAAGTATGAGGGTATTGAAGGAGCTCAGGAGGTTAAAGTAGTCAATACTGACACTCAAACTATTTTAAAAGGCCTGAAGGCGGGAAGTCAAATCAAAGTATCAACGGCATTTCTTCCGGCAGGGGCATTGGATATTTTGAATGCACTTGATGAAGTTGTATATACTTTTCTGTAATTCAGTTATTTACCCGCATCAAAATTTAAGTAAATCAAAAGCTTTTTAATTTATATCAAGCTAAAAACACAAATGAAACCATCATGGTTTTTTTAAACCGCGCAGGGGATGAATAAATCTGATAGCTTCATCGCAAAAGAAGAACAAAATTTAAACAAATGAAAATGACTGCAAAAGAACTTTCAAGAAGACATTTTTTAAAATATACAGCGATGTTATCTGCTGCGGCAGCTGTAACGCCCGGTATGCTGTTGGGTATGACTAAGGGTGATATAAGGTTGGCCGGGCCAAATGAACGCGTGAACCTCGCTGGCATTGGGATTGGAAATCGTGGCGGAGAAATCATCCTTGAGTTATATAGAACTGGTTTGGTAAACATTGTTGCCTTATGCGACGTGGACATGGGCGCGCCTCATACATTAAAGGTTTTAAAGGAATTTCCTGATGTGCCTCGTTTTCAGGATTTCAGAAAGATGTTCGATAAAATAAGTAATCAGATAGACGCTGTAACTGTCGGCGTCCCTGATTTTTCACATTTTCCAATAACGATGATGGCCATGGGTTTAGGGAAGCATGTATATGTTGAGAAGCCTATGGCCCGTACTTTCAATGAAGTGGAACTTATGATGAAGGCCGCAAAGAAGTACAATAAGGTGGTAACGCAAATGGGAAATCAAGGTCATTCTGAAGCTAATTATTTTCAGTTTAAAGCCTGGAAAGAGGCAGGCATCATTAAAGATGTAACTTCTATAACCGCTCATATGAATATGGGGAGACGCTGGCATGGTTGGGATGTCAATATAAAAGCTTTTCCTCCTGCACAAACAAAGCCCGACAGTTTAGATTGGGACTTATGGCAGATGGCGACAACCGGACACGACTATAATAAGGATTTTGTGAACGGGCAATGGCGCTGTTGGTTTGATTTCGGTATGGGGGCGCTCGGAGATTGGGGAGCGCATATACTGGATACTGCGCATGAGTTCCTTGACCTGGGTTTACCTTATGAGGTTCGTCCGAAATTAGTAGGGCATAATGATTTCTTCTTCCCAACATCCTCAACGCTTGCATTTAAGTTTCCAAAGCGGGGAAATATGCCGGCGTTGGATGTGAACTGGTACGATGGGGTAAATAATTTACCGCCAATTCCAAAAGGGTATGGCGTTTCGGGTTTAGATCCAAACATACCGCCGCCAAGTACAGGAACTATGAGCCCTGCAAAATTAAATCCCGGAAAGATAATTTATAGCAAGGATCTTATTTTTAAGGGAGGATCTCATAATAGTACATTAACCATTATCCCTGAAGAAAAAGCACTGGCAATGGCAGGCTCACTTCCAGAGGTGCCAAAAAGTCCTTCTAATCATTTTAAAAACTTTCTTCAGGCCTGTAAAGGAGAAGAGCAAACACGCTCGTCATTTGCAGTTGCAGGCCCTCTTAGTCAGGTATTCTGCTTAGGGGTAATAGCTCAGAGATTAAATACAAAACTTAAATTTGATCGTAAAACTAAGGTTATTACAAATAATAAAACTGCTAATGCTTTACTTATTGGCCCTCCTCCACGTAAAGACTGGGAACAGTATTATAAAGTATAAATTGAAACAGAAAGAAGTAAGTATCATTAAATGGCTGGAAGAAAAACCAGCCATTTTTGTTTGCGCCCGGTATGGGCGTAAATATTAGGGTGAAAAAAATCCATAAAAATTAACATGTATAGGTGTTAGTCTGTTAAGGTATAGCATGTTGGGTAATTTTTAATTCTTATCTTAAGCGCTGAATTAATATACAAACCGACCCGAGAAAGGGCTTGATTATGAAGTATTACATTGGCGCAGACATTGGTACCGGAAGTGTTAAGATTTTAGCAGTTGATCTTAAAGGCACTGTTCTAAAGGTAATTCAAAAGCACTATCCTGTTTTGTCGCCGCATCCGGGTTATAGTGAGCAGGATCCTGAAGAAATATGGCAGGCCTTTAGTGAGGGGATTCATGAAATTATTTTAGCCTGTGTAGCCGCCCCCATATCAGTCGGGTTAAGCAGTGCCATGCATAGCCTGATCCTTTGCAATGCATCGGGAAGTGCACTCGCACCTATGATAACCTGGGCTGACGCCAGGAGTTCAGCAATTGCGGCTTCATTAAAAGAAACGGAAACTGGCAAGGGGTTGTACCGCCGTACCGGCACACCGCTTCACGCGATGTCTCCGTTATGTAAGCTGATATGGCTTAAAGAACATGAGCCCGGGCTTTTTAGAAAGGCTTCAAAATACGTATCCATAAAAGAGTACATCTGGTTTAAGCTATTCGGCGTATGGGAAATTGATCATTCCATTGCCTCATGTACCGGTTTGTTCAATATACTTACCCGCGATTGGGACCCTGAAGCTTTATTACTTGCTGGTATTTCGACAGAAAAACTATCCGTGCCTGTTCCAACAACTCATATCCGTAAAATAGCAGCTGAACCATTATCAAATAAACATCCGTTAAGTGAAAATACAACTGAGTGGGTTATAGGAGCGAGCGACGGCTGCCTGGCTAATCTGGGCACAGGTGCTATAAAAACTGGTATTGCAGCAATCACTATCGGCACTAGTGGTGCTGTACGTGTTACAGGAAAATCTCCTGTGTTCAACAATGATGTGATGACATTCAATTATATCCTTGATGATGTGTATTTCGTATCTGGTGGGTCCATTAATAATGGTGGACTGGCCATTCAGTGGATGATCCGAAATATAATGGGACTGGAAGATGACCAGGTTAGCTATCAATCATTTTTCGATCTGGCAGCTGGCATTCCTGCCGGCTCGGAAGGACTTATTTTTCTTCCATACCTTACCGGCGAGCGCGCCCCGGTGTGGGATGCTGACAGTTCGGGTATGTTCTTCGGACTCAAAACTCACCATACCAAAGCTCATCTTTGTCGTGCCGTAATTGAAGGTATCTGTTTTGCCCTACAGGAGGTATTGGCAGGAATGGATCAATCCTACCAGGATATTAGCGAGATCAGGGTAAGCGGAGGATTCACAAAATCAGCCACCTGGACGCAGATCCTGGCAGACGTGACGGGGAAAAAAGTTGCGCTGGTTCAGAATGATGATGCATCTGCGATTGGCGCGGCCATGCTCGCCATTAGAACAATCATAGGAGCGGTAGACTATCTTTATCCTGAACAAACCAATTTGAACTATTTCCCTCAGCAAGACACACATCTTCGCTACCAGGCTTTTTCCAATATTTATAAATCCCTTTATACTAACCTTAAAACACAGATGCATGCATTGCATCAGCTGTCCGTTAACCCCTAAAAACTATGATACACTCGCTCCTGATTGTTCTTTTAGGCATTTTGGTCTTGCTTTTCCTGATCATTAAAAAAATCAATCCCATGATCGCGTTGCTGGCGGTTTCAATTATAACCGGCCTGTTGCTTGGTATGCCGGCTATGAAAGTCATGAGCTCTGTATCAAATGGAATCGGGAGTACACTGGGCGGTATGGTCATGGTGCTTGCACTCGGGGCTATGATGGGCAAATTGATCGAGGACAGTGGTGCGGCCAGGAAGATTGTATATGTACTGATCGGTGTATTTGGCAAGCGGCATATCCAATGGGCAGTACTGCTTACCGGACTCATGGTTGGTATTCCCTTATTTTATAATGCCGGCTTCGTGGTGCTGATCCCGCTTGTGTTTGCAATTGCCTCGGCAACCAAATTACCCACGCTGTACATTGGTATTCCGATGGCTGCGGCACTTTCAGTTACCCATGGTTTTGTACCACCGCACCCTGGTCCGGTTGCACTTGCATCGATTTTTCACGCCGATATTGGTAAAATATTAATCTACGGTGTTTGTTTAAGTATTCCAATTGCCATTATAGCGGGAATTGTATTTCCAAGGATCATTATGAGGGGCAAACTTAGCAGCATAGGAAACGACTTCGTTATTGCAGCTGATGAGGAGTTGCCCTCAGCAGCAAAAAGTTTTTTTACCGCCTTGTTGCCCGTCCTGCTCATCATCGCCGGTACGGCACTTGGGCCGCTCAACCTGGCACAGCCCTGGAAAGACATTGTTTTCTTTTTTAGCGATCCCACCGCAGCATTGCTTATTGCTGTGCTCGTTACCGTGTTGCTACAGGACCGAAGCATTGCAAAATGTATGGATTCCTGCGTAGAGGGTGTAAAGAGTATTGCTATGATCGTTATGATAATTGCCGCGGGCGGGGCATTTAAACAGATCCTTGTTGATAGTAGCGTGGGCGAAACCGTTAAATCATTGACCCAAACATTAAACTTGTCTCCGCTTCTGCTGGCCTGGATCATTGCAGGGGCTTTGCGTGTAACGCTTGGGTCGGCCACCGTTGCAGCGCTTACCGCTTCCGGGATGGTATTGCCCCTGATAGGTCCGGGTGTTCCGGCAGAGCTAATGGTGCTTTCAGTTGGTGCCGGCAGCCTGATGTTTTCGCATGTCAACGATACCGGCTTCTGGATGTTCAAGGAATATTTCAACCTTACGCTAAAGCAAACTTTTGCCACCTGGACAATCATGGAAACCATTGTATCGGTGTTAGGGCTTTTCGGCGTGTTAGGACTGAGTTTGATTGTTCAATAGTTCAATCGTCCTTTGTTATAACATTGTTGATGCAGGTATCCTACTTCTGCAAAAGAGGGAAAAAGAAATGTTTTATATCATACAGATCTGATTCCCATCTTAGAAGGTTAGCGTTTTTAATATCGGATAAATTTTAACCCACAGGCTTCAGTGCAAGGCGGGTTTAAGGTAAGGGTATTCCCGGTTACTGTGTAGTAAAAGATAGAGTTTTGATTCGTGTTTTTTGAGTATACCTCTATCCTTACGCTGTCTACTATTTTAAAATCGGATAAGCCTGGTAGAGCATCTCCCGTTATCTTTCCGGACGGGCTCATTTTTAGGTATTTATCTTCTTTTACCATGATGTATCTGCCACTACCGTCGCCCGGGTCAGCTAAGGTTTCTTTCAGTTTCCAGTTGCCATAAAGTTTCCCGGTACCTTCTTCGTTTTTTTTACAGGCAGTAAAGAAAAGGCCTAAAAATGCGGTAATGATGAATAGTGATTTTTTCATGAATGTTTGTGGTTTTGTTACTTAATCGTTTCTTTTTGTAGAAACGCTACATCGAACTTTAGAAATTGAACAAATATTTACAACGTGTTGGGTATATTTCGAAAATATGAACGTGTTTAAAATTAAATCTCCGTATTTTAGATAATCTAATTTTTGCTTACCTCCAGTAGGATTTCTGGAAGACATCACCAATTTATTAAAACTGATAATTAATTAGGAAAAAATGGAACAGCAAACTAACCAGCCATCGCCTGAAAACATCATGAAAATTGGCACAGGCTTTTGGGCTTCAAAAATTCTTTTGACGGCAGTAAGTTTTCAATTATTCACCAGGCTTGCGGAAAGGAAAACGATGCAGGCTAAAGATATCAAGGATCTTTTAGGGCTTAAATGTACAGACAGGAATGTTTATGATTTTTTAGATGCCTTAACTGTATTTGGATTTTTAAAGCGTGAGGGCGTCCTGGATACAGCTATTTATTCGAATACGGTAGATACAGATACTTTTTTAGATGTAAACAAGCCTTCATATATTGGAGGAATCCTTGAAATGATGAACAATCGTTTATATGGATTCTGGGGTAATTTAGGCGAGGGGCTACTGACTGGTCTTCCGCAAAACGAAGCAAAAAGGAGTGAAGATTTTTTCGGTTTGATATACAGTGATCCGGAAAAATTAAAAGAATTTACCAATGCGATGAGCGGTATTCAAATGGGCAATTTTATGGCCTTCGCTCAAAAATTTGACTTTACAAATTATAAAACGTTAGTTGATGTGGGTGGTTCAGCGGGATTGCTCTCGCTGATGGTTGTAAAGTATAATCCCCATATGCATTGTACAAGCTTTGACCTGCCGCAGGTTGAGCCTATTGCAAATACTACCATACAGCAATTCGGGCTGTCAGATCGTGTTAAAACGGCAAGTGGCGACTTCTTCACGATGCCAATACCCAATGCAGATGTTGTTGTAATGGGAAATATCCTGCACGATTGGGACGAAGAAAATAAAATAGCTTTAATGAGAAAAGCTTATGCTGCACTTACCGACAATGGAGCATTTGTAGCTATTGAAGGCATAATTGATGATGAAAGAAAACAAAACGTTTTTGGCATGATGATGAGTTTAAATATGCTTATTGAAACAGGAACAGGATTCGATTACACATTTGCAGACTTTAACAGATGGGCAAAAATTGTCGGGTTTAAAACAACCACACTTATCCCATTGGCAGGCCCATCAAGTGCAGCAATAGCATATAAATAAAACTGTATTATTTATAAATTTATATATGGCATTAAATCAAATCCTTCCTAAAATTTTTTATGCTGACATACAGGTTGGCTTAAAGTTCTTTGTTGAACAGCTCGGCTTTGAAATAGGCTATAATGATGATAATTTATACATTGTAAGCCGTGATCAGATCACATTCCAGTTGCTGAAAGTTGACGAGTCTGCTGAGGGCGAGAGGCCTGAGATCAGAATTGCGACAGATGATATTGAAGCCATTTACAACGAGATTAAGCAGAAGGTACCCGAGATTCTGCACCCTAACCTGAGTTATATTAAGAACCAGCCATGGGGATTAAGGGAGTTTGCTGTACTTGATCCTACAACGGTTTGCCTGGTTTTTCAGCAAGCCCGCTAAAGAATAACATCCGATTCACTAAAGATTTGTTGCGTCGCACAACAGAGTGTAGAGAAGATCCACAACTTTAAAAAGACCCGGATAAGTGAAGTCTCTGGAAACCAGTCTTGTGCCAAAAACATCAAGTTAAGGCACGGTTATCAAGCACAGTTTATTCATAATTGACAATAATTTTAATTGATTTAAAAAGAATAACTATGAAAAAGATCATCTTATCAGCAGCATTTTTAGCAGTAGCAGGATTAACCTCAGTAAAAGCAAGCGAAATCAAAAACCCAATTAAAGTTGCTGTATATCAGGATAGCACAACAAAAACGCCGGTAGAATTAAAAGATCTTCCTGCACCAGTTCAAGAGACTTTAAAAGCAGATGCGGTTAAAGAATGGACGCCAACTGCAGCATTTCTGGTTGTAAATGCTGATAAAACAGAATATTATCTGATCAATGTGAAAAAAGGAGAAGAAACTGGATCTCTTAAAATTGACAAAGAAGGTAAGGTAGTTCAATAAGGAATTTACATCACCTATTATATGAAGTGGCCGGATTAATCCGGCCATTTTTTTTGTTATACTGAAATGAAAGAAAATGCTATACCTAAGTTGACTTAGATACTTAGATTTTAAAGAGTGATTTTAGTCCCGTAAGGCCGATTTGAAGGCCTACACAAAATATCAAAAAGGCAGAAATTCTGTTTACGATGTTTTCTCCATTTGATCCCAGATAATGGATCATTTTTTTTGTGTTTAGATAAAAGAAGTATATCATTAGGCACATGACAACAATGGAAATTAATATTGCACCTGTATTGATGAAATAAGCTTTACTTCCAAATACTGCCCCATGTGCACTCAAAGTAAAAAGGACTGAAATCGTTCCTGCGCCGGTAGTTACAGGAAAAGTAATTGGGTAGAAAAGCTTGTTTGCGATGTGTTCATAAGCAAGCGCGTCAACCTCTTCAGTGATTTCATCGGGAGATGTTTTTTTCTGATCTGTAGATAGGAACTCCCATCCCATTTTACAAATCATTATGCCTCCGGCCAGTTGTACAACGGGTATTGATATTCCAAAGAGCATCAATATCCACTGCCCTGCAAATAAAGCTACTGTACAAATTATCAGTGCATAAAGGGTAATTTTAGTAACTGCAGCTCTTTTTTGAACCGCGTTCAGATTTTCAAAAAAGGGACTTACCATAAATGCTGACCCGATAGGGTTCACTACTGGAAATAGGGCAATGATGCCTATAAATATCAAGTGAACAAAAGATTCATAAAATTCGGTCATATGTATGATGCTTTCATGAGGTCTAAAATAGAAACAAAAAACGAAATGTTGTAGTTCTATTCTTCAAACGGAATTCGGGGATAGGGTAATCAAAATATTTACATGTAAGGTAAATTATCAATCAAAAATTTTACATTTGAACCATTCAGATAATAGGAGTATAGGGGCTCAACTGGCCTTTGTTTTTTTAAATCATAAAAATTACCGGGAGATCTGACACAGTAACTATGGACAAAAAACAGGTTTTGGATGAGGAAATTTCTCTGCATAGTTTGTGGTGGGAAGCAATGTGTCTTGGTGAAAAAGATGCCTTTTTTAACCTGTATAAAGGCCTTTATAGAAGTTTAGGTGGTTTTGGTTTACGCGTATGCAGCGATCCGGAGATTGCCAGCGAATCATTAAATCAGCTATTTCTTGAAATTTGGGAAAAACATGAACATTTACCAAGGGTAGACCATGTGGAATCCTATTTACGAACTGCGTTAAAGCGCAAGATATTAAAGAAAATTGAACGCCAGCAAAAACTGGATAAAGCCATTGCGCTGATTGTCCGGGATGATGAAGCGCTTCTGGAAATGTCTTATGAAGAATTGATCGTCAAGGTTCAGGCAGATGAATTGGTTAAAAACAGGCTCATATTGGCTTTACAAAAATTAACACCTCAGCAACGCAAGCTTATACAGTTGCGTTTCTATGACGGGCTAAGTTATGAAGAGGTCGCAAAACGAAGCCAGTTGACCGTTCGTACCGCTTACAATACCATTTATGCAGCCCTAAAATTTCTTCGCGAAAATCTTCATTTTTAAGGCTTCTATCCCTGTTTTTGTTAGATTTTCTGCTCAGCTAGAAAAAAAAGTGAAATTCTTTTGGTAAAAGTCAGACATTTTGGGATCTGGTAATAAAAGAGCACCAAATAATGATTAACGAATACAAAGAGCCAGAAGATTTTTTAATGGATGATACCTTTAAGCAGTATTGTGAAGGTAGCAGCCAGAAATGTGTAGTTTTCTGGGAAAATTGGATCGAAAATCATCCCGAGAAAAATAACGTCGTTAATAAGGCCAGACAGCTTTATCAGATTTTGAGTGGAAATTTGAAACCGGTTAACGAACAGCTTGCGTTTTTAGATCGACAAATCTCATCAGAAGTAAAGGTCAGACGAATTGGTTTTACTTACTATGGGATTGCAGCTGCGATATTTATAGCCGTACTCTTTGGAATATTATATTTTAACTCGGCGGAAACAAAGAAAGCCATATATAAGGCGAATGATCTAACTACTCAGAAAGGCGAGCGAAAAAAGGTTATGTTAATCGATAGTACCCTTGTATTCCTCAATGCTGATAGTAAAATTGAAATTGAGGATGGGTTTAATAAAAGTCATCGAAGGGTGAAACTAACGGGAGAAGCCTTCTTTGATGTAAAACATAACAAGGAAAAACCTTTCTTTATCTCTACGAAAAATTTCAATATTACAGTTCTGGGGACAGCTTTTAATGTGAAGAGTTATGATGGGGAGAAAGGGGCTGAAGTAGCTTTGTTAAGAGGGATCATAAAGCTGGAAGATCATTCTCAAAACAAGAACCAGGTTATTCTTAAACGGGGACAAAAAGTGATCTATCACAGTCCGGAACCAATTTTGACAGCAACAAAAACAGATCCTGGGGAAAAGCTACCTAAAATTGAGATTGGAAGCCTTACTGTGGTCAACAAAGAAGTCGTAGAATCGGCTTGGACAGATAATAACCTGATTTTTTCTGAAAATAGTTTTCTTGAAGTTAAACCAATCCTGGAACGATGGTTTAATATAAGAATAGAATTTAAAGACAAAGAGGTTGGAAAATACATTTACACGGCAAACTTTAAAAATGAAGATGTGCTAGCCGTTTTGCACAATCTGCAGAAAGTGAAATATTTTAACTTTAAAAAGAAAGGAGACCAAGTTTTTATAACTAAATAACAAACCTAACCAAAATAAACCTGGGTCAAAGACTAAAAAAGGGGAAGTGCTCGAACACTTCCCCCAGAATGTTTTTTGATCTTTTTTGAATCTGGAGCCGCATTGCAAAAATGAGTTGGGCCCCAAATTAACCAATCAAAATTCAAAAATATGATTAAGATTTACCTTATCCAAGCGCGGCCTGAAATTAGACTGCTCGCGAAAATTATTATTCAAATGAAGATTGCATTTTTCATTGTATTGATCACCTGCTTAAATGTTTCTGCGAAGGTTTTTTCGCAGCAAAAACTATCGCTTGATGTGCAGAATATAAAACTTCAGAAAGCGCTACAGATCATCGAAAAAAGAAGTTCATATCGTTTCGTTTATAGTCCTACAGAGGGCCCTTTTAACAAAACAGTAAGTATAAAAACCTTTGAGGCTTCCCTGGAAGATGTGATGCGTGAGCTTTTAGAGGGGACCGCACTAAGTTTTTATGTTCAGGAAAATAATCTGGTTACGATCTTGCCTCGTAATAACACGATTCAGGATGTATCGATTAGGGGAGCAGTTAAAGACACTGAAGGGGTTCCTCTTCCGGGAGTGACAGTTTCAGTAAAAGGAGTAAAAGGGATGGGAACATCAACAGACAATCAGGGAAGATTTAGTCTGAAAGTTCCTGACAATGCGACCATAGTTTTTTCTACTATTGGTTTTGAAACATTGGAAATACCTGCTTCCGCTACGATGATGAACGTTGTTTTAAAAGCTTCTAACAATAGTCTTGATGAAGTTGTGGTGCAGGCTTATGGTAAAACGACCAGGCGCGCTACAACGAGTGCCATAAGTACCCTTGATATGAAAAATGTAGCCCAAATACCCGTGGCATCGATTAACGATGCTGTAGCGGGTAGGTTACCAGGGGTTATTGTTACGGCAAATAATGGTGCACCTGGGTCTAAAAGCACCATTTCAATTCGGGGAGGCGGTACTCCATTATTTGTAATTGATAACGTTATTCGTTCTTCAAATGACTTTGCAAACCTTAATCCAAATGATATTGAAGAGTATTCAATATTAAAAGATGCAGCGGCGACCGCACTTTATGGTGTGTCGGCTGCTAACGGGGTAGTTATTGTAACTACAAAACGTGGGAAAGAGGGGCAGGCCAGCATAAATTATGCATACAATCAAATTTTTTCTCAGCCAACATTATTCCCGGAAAAATTAAGTGCCTATGAGCAAGCCGTTGCGCTCAACGATCTTGCGGCTTTTGAAGGTAGAAGTCCTTTTAGAACACCAGAGGATTTGGAAAAAGTACGAACAGGATCCGATCCTTTAATTTTCCCCAATACTGATTGGCAGGCTTTAACTATGAAAGATTTCGCACCGGAGATGAGGCACGATTTGTCGCTAACTTCCGGTACCAAAGCGTTAACTTATTATGCTTCGCTTTCGCATTACGATCAGGGAACGATATTAAGAACCGAAAAAAACTTTAACAAGCGTACTACCTATCGATTAAATACGACAAGTGATATCGAAAAGATTAACCTTCGAATTACAGCAGGTATTGATGGGTTTATTGAGGCGAATTCTCAGCCTTATGCAGGTTACGGCGGTGTTTATAGCCATATTCAAAATAGACAGCCATCTCAATTGGCCGTAAATGAGTTTGGTTTACCTACCTCTCAGCCAGATAACCCGGTAAGAGAATTAGATCCCCTTTCTGGGTATAACAAAATCACTGCTAAAATTTTCAACTCAAACCTGGGCTTAGAATATAGTGCCCCATTTTTAGATGGACTAAAATTAAAAGTGAACGGGGCTTATACCACTTATAATAATTTTAGAAAAATATGGAGCTATTTAGCACCTGCATACAACATTGGAAGTAAAACACCAATAAATGCGGGGCCGCCGTCCTTAACTAATGAGCAAGGACAAGGCGCTACCCTTACGCTGCAAGGTTATTTGACTTATAATAAGACATTTGGTGATCATGCATTTGATTTTACAAGTGTTTTTGAACGTCAGACAGATGATTTTTCTTTCGTTAATGGAATGAGACAAAATTATCAGATCATATTTGACCAGATTATAGCGGGGCCAACATTAAATGCCACCACTAATGGTAGCGAGGGCGAAAAAAGACGTGCTGCAATTTTAGCCCGGTTAAAATATACTTACCAATCAAAGTATACGGTTGAAGGATCAATCAGAAGAGATGGTGATTTTATTTTTCCTCCAGGAAGCCAATGGGGAACATTCTATGCTGCGTCGGCAAATTATGTTATTTCTGAGGAAAATTTCATGAAATCCTTAAAGGAAAAACACATTCTTGATTTCTTAAAACTAAGAGGTTCTTATGGGGAGTTAGGAGATAAAAAGGATTTAATTTCAGGAGAGGAAATTTTACCATTTCAGTATGTTCCTGCTTATGGTTTAAATGCAAATGCATGGGTTATTAATGGTAACCTGGTGCAGGGCAGTTCTGAGCCAGGGGCTTTACCAAGAAGCCAGTATTCCTGGCAAACAATAGCCAGTAGGAATTTAGGGCTTGAATTTGGTACGCTAAACAATAGGTTAACAGGTGGTTTCGACTATTTCTATACGCGTAGAAAAGGCTTTGTGGCCAGCGATCCTCGTTTTGCTTCAACGCTAGGTGTAGGGTTGCCACTGGTAAATGTGCCCGGAGCTGCCTTTAGAACAGAAGGTTTCGAATTCAATGTAAATTATGCTAGTAATATTAAAGACTTCAGCTATAAAGTTGGTGTCAATTTTACAAGATCAAATACGCTCTGGGAGAGATTCCCTACAGAAAGTGAAGGTGCGATTAAAAACCCCTACAACAGAAGATCCAATACGGCGGGCAATTTTTTTGGTAACGGCTTGCATAGCTTAGGTTTTTATACTGATAATAGCCAGTTATTAACAGGTGCCCGTTTTGATAATGCGAATATTATTGCAGGAGATTTAAGGTATTTTGATGCTAACGGTGATGGCAGGATTACAGATGATGACCAAAGACGGATAGGCAGCAGCGCCTTCCCTCGCACAAACTATGGTATTACCTTGGATTTAGGTTACAAAGGGTTTTCATTTAATGCAGTGGTACAAGGTGCTGGTAACCGGGATCGATATATTGGTGATGTACTTCAGGGTTCAAGTAATCAAAATCAATTGGTATATGGGTACCAACTGGATTACTGGCGTCCCGATAATACAGATGCACGTTTTCCGAGAGCTGTTTCAACACCTGGTATAAATGGTGGAAATAACTTTAGACCTTCTGATGCCTGGTTGATCCAATCGAAATATGTTCGTTTAAAATATGTGCAGTTGGGTTACGACTTTAAGGAAGGGGTGCTAAAAAAGATACCTTTTCAGCAGTTGCGCTTATTTGTGTCAGGAACCAATTTGTTAACCTCAGCTAAAAGTCAGGACTACTTTCTTGACCCTGAATCTGGTACAAATAACTTAAATAACTACGAATATCCTATACAGCGCACATTTGCGATAGGTTTAGCCGCAGGTTTTTAATCTTTTATTTTTAAAAATTATGAAAAAATTTATAACAACCATAGGGATTTTAACAGGTGTACTAGTGCTAAATTCTTGTAAAAAGGTATTAGACACCCTGCCCACTGATAGGATTAGCGCTGACATTATATGGAGTAGCAAAGCCAACGCCGAGACTTTTATATTTAGTACCTACGGAATTATGAGCAGTTATCAAAGTGGACCTGGCTCAGATCCCTATACGACAAATATCATTGCCCAGGGAGGAATTGGGGGCGCAAGTACCGTTTTTAGTGAAACGGGGGGATTAACTAACCGTAGCGATTTTGGGTTTAATAATTGGGGATCGATCCGCCGGTGTAATGTAATCATTAAAAATGTTACCGAATCAACGGGGATTGCTGATGTTGACAAAAAGGCATTAATTGCTGAGGCTAAATTTTTAAGGGCCATGTCATATTATAGTGTTGCACGTAACATTGGCCGTATTGTTTGGATTGATAAGGTGCTAACTGAAAATGATGAATTTAAATTACCTACAACAGCCAACCCAACTGAAAGCTATAATTACATCATTAAAGATCTGGAAGAAGCTGTAGCTGATTTGCCTACTGCGAAGGTAAGCGGAAGAACAAATAAATATGTTGCAGCAGCTTTTTTAACCGAAGTATGTTTACAGGCATTGGCCTATAAAAACTATCCGAATGCGCCGAATGTGGCTGCAAACGATCCGTTATTGGATAAGGTTATTGCTAATGCACAAATTGTTATTGATGGTGGTTATACATTAGAAACAGACTATGAAGGCATGTTTAATGAAACTAAAAGTACATCGCCCGAAATTATTTATGGCATTTACAGAAAGGCAATAAATACTACTGTTTCGAGTACACCTATGCAAAATGCTATGCCGAATATAACAGCGGATAAAATTAATAAATTTCAAGGTTCACCTTTGTTTACTAAATCCGTTCCCTTTGAGTGCTGGCCAGAGAATTTCCCTGCGCAAAATTTAACAGATGATTATTTAACAATTGATAAGGCTGACCCAACAAGAGTTGTAGCCTGGAACCAGACATCGCAATACATGAATGCGATAGATGAAACAGTGAATGTGCTGGCTCCTTTTTCCAGAACAGGCTTCCCGCATGATAAAACAGCTAAACTAAATGATGAAACGCTGGTAAAAATGGGTCGTATTAAGCCCGGCAGTACGGAAACCATTTGGACTTTAACCAACGAAAACCGTGATGCGAGATGGAAAGCTTCTATAATCAGTGATTCGACCCGTTTTTACAATGAGTTGTTTACCACAGGTCTAAGAGGGAATGCAGCAAGGTTTTTAGGTGAGATTAACGGCGGGGATTACGCCTTTACTTTAAGTAATATGTACTGGCGCAAGGGGATTTACACCAATGTTAATCCATCTTATTTAAATAGTGTAAGTACAGACTATCACTTTGTATGTATGCGTTTGGGTAGGGTATACCTGAACTTGGCAGAAGCCTATTTGCTTAAAGGAGATGTAGCCAATGCTGTAATCAATTTTAATAAAACACGGGTAATGCATGGTAAAATACCAGCTTCTACAGCTAGTAGTTCAACTGTTGCCTGGAGAGATTATAAGAGAGAGCGCCGCGTAGAGCTCACAGAGGAAAATGATTACTATTTCAGTTTATTACGTTGGGGTAGATATGGAGGTGACGCTAATGATGGCTTGACACCTGGAAATACAATAGCTGGATTAACAGAGCCAGTTCGTGTAATGGATATATCAAAAGACCGTAAATCATTTTCTATAGTAACCGGGCCTTTTAGAACGACTTATAACCAACGTAAATTTTCTTCTGAAAGAAGATATCTATTCCCTGTTCCACAGGGGATGATAGACAATAACCCTAATTTTGCGCCTCAAAACCCTAACTGGTAACCTAATAACATTTGATGATGAAAAGAAATCTTAAATACATATCAACTTCTATATTATTACTAATAGTTACCTTGACAACTTCGTGTTTAAAAAAGGGATTAGAAGATTATCCTGTGTTCGAGGACAAGGAGATTACTTTGGTTGGTGCAGAATATCGCTTTCCAGGTACTGTAATTAAAAATGGTCAGCCTGTTATTGCCTACCAGCCACTAAGTGTTGCCGTGGTAGGGGGGATTGATAAAACAAATGCGGTAATTAATGTAGCGATTACCGTACCTGCTGCTAATGGTTCGTTCAGCGCTGCTGAGAAAGCAAAAGTAGTGCAAAGTAAATTGTGGTTTTTCGTAAACATTTCTACTGCTGCTACAATTGCCCCGGTAAGTGGAACACCTGCACTTGGTGATCCTACGGATGCGACCAAACCGCTAAAGTACACTGTAACTGCGGCAAATGGAACGAGTAGAGTATGGACAATTAATGTAACGTCTTTCACCAATCTCTAAGGCACATACAAAAAGTTAAACTTGCCGGAGATCAGAATATTTCTTGCAGTATTAATAGTTGTTACTTGGTGATTAGTTAGTAGAGGGTGCAGGTAAGTTTACTGCATCCTCTTTTTCTCGTTTTATATAGAGAGATTAAGATGGGATGATTGGCAATCTATATGATCTTTTTGATGATAAGATTATCCATTAAAATGGTTGTATAGTTCATTGTCTGGGTTTTATAAATGGTTTATATTCCGTTTTTATGTAGATGCTATTCCCGATGTAGATAGATGATGATGCGTAATGTAAAAAAACACACAAATGAATATGTTTAAACTGAAAACCCAATTGGTTGTATTTTGTATGTGCTTTGCATACCTGGCAAATGCCCAGGTTTACGAAATTGATGCCAGAGCGAAGACTGCCCGGAAAGAAAATGCATTACCCTTTAGCGGTAAAAATCCTGCCGGGATTACCTTATCTGCAAACAACAAGTATTTCGAGAAGAATGGCAAGCCATGGTTTCCTGTAATGGGGGAATTGCATTATAACCGGGTTCCTTATCAGGAGTGGGAGCAGGAGATCATTAAAATGAAAAGTGGAGGCCTGTCTATCGTGGCCACCTATGTTTTCTGGAATGAACACGAGACGGCCAAAGGTGTCTGGGATTGGAAAAATAACCGGGACATCAGAAGGTTTGTGGAGCTTTGTGCGCGCCATCATATGTTGGTATGGCTGCGTATCGGGCCATGGAGTCATGGAGAACAGCTAAATGGTGGTTATCCTGACTGGATACAAAAAATGAAAGGACACAGGAGCAATGATCCTGAATACCTTGCCGAGTCAGCTAAACTTTACCGTCAGATCGGCTTGCAAACTAAAAGCTTGTATTTTAAAGATGGAGGACCGATTATAGGTACTCAATTGGAAAATGAATATGCTTCCGGACAACCCGGACATATCGCTAAGCTGAAAGAGATGGCCCTTCAGGCCAACATTACGCCGGTGTATTGGAGCATAACAGCCAACACCGTGTTTGACGACAAGAAGATGGAAGTGATTCCTTTGCAAGGTGCTTATGCGTACCGTGGCTGGGAACGCGCAGGAGGTAAGGCTACCAAAGATTTCCTATATGGCAATGACCAGTGGATTATGAGCGATGCCTTGGGTAAAGTGTATTATGATGTAACTATGTTCCCAAAAGGCATGTGCGAACAGGGAGCAGGTAGTCAGATGACTTTCAATAACCGCTTTGTTGTAGATCCGGGAGTAGCTGAAGCCCATGTGCAAAATCAGGTAGGGAGGGGAATGAACCTTATGGGTTATTACATGTTTCATGGAGGTACACAAACTCCTGGGCTGGAAGAACCGGGATATCCCTATAGCTATGATTTTCAGGCTCCTTTAGATGAATTTGGATTGCTTAGACCTTCTTACAAGTATTTGAAAGTATTACATACTTTTATTAATGATTTTGGCACCGACCTGGCAGAAATGCAAGTATTTGAAGCCGAAAATCCGGTACGCAATGAATTGGACACGGCTAAATTGAGGTATGTTGTGCGTGCGAACAATAACAGCGGATTCCTGTTTCTTGGTAATACGCAAGTGCGTGTGAACATGCCAGATAAAAATGTAAGTGTAAAAGTGAAGCTGGATCAGGAGACGATTACATTTCCATATTTACTGTTGAAGGGGCAAACAATTGCAACTTTACCTTTCAATTTGAAAGTGGGCAAGGCAGTAATCAAATATGTCACCGCACAACCATTGGCCAGGCTTGTAAATGGCAAAAAAACTACCATATTCTTTCAGGAATTGCCGGGTGTAAATCCACAACTTGCCTTTGATGATGCGAGTATCGTAACTAAAAACTTTGAAGGCTGGAAAGTTGAAAAATCTGGGAACAATGTACAGCTGACTGCCGGAAAAAACAAAAACCTTGAAGTTAAAGATAAGGAAGGAAACATCATATCATTGGTATTCCTTAGCCGTAAACAAGCAGAAAATTCCTGGCGTTTAAAATTGAAAGGAGAGGAAGCGCTAGTGGTTTCAGAAGCAGATGTAATGATAGAGGATAACAAACTGACACTTCAGCAAACAGGAAATGATGCCTTTGGTATTCAGGTTTATCCAAGGTCGTTGAATGCCATTAGTGGTCTTAAATCTCAATCCGGAAAGACAGCAGTTTTCGATAGCTATATCGTTAAAACAACACCATACGTTCCTAAAGTAACAATCACCTATCCAGAAAAGCAAAATGCAGTGGTTCAGTTACCAAAAAACTTGCCTTCTAATGTCGCCAGTGTGATTTTGAAAGTTGATTATCTTGGTGGAAGCGCACTATTGTTGCAAAACGGAAAACATATCACAGATAACCTTTATAACGGGGAAACCTGGAACATTGGCCTTCAAAGATTCATGAAAGGAGGAGAGATTACACTTAAACTTCAGGATTGGAACAATAGAACAACAGGTGTTGCTCCGGAACTGGTAAAAGAAATAACTGAAAAAGGCACTATGTTTAAAAAGGTAAATGCCGTACCACAATATCAAACAGTTTTGAATCTAAGTAAATGAAGAGATTTTTAATATATCTGCTTTTAGGGGGCAGTTTGAATTTAAATGCACAAACTATTGAGGTTGCCACATTTGGTGTGGTACCCAATAGTTTTGCTGATGCCACAGAAGGGGTCAAGAAAGCGATTGAAGCGTCAAAAGATCAGGAACGTACGATAATTAATTTTCCAAAGGGGAGGTATGATTTTTGGCCTGATCAGGCAACAGAAGCCAATTATTATATTTCGAACACTTCATCTGAGAAAGAGTTTCCGGTAAAAAAACAAAGAATTGGCCTGTTCTTAAAAGGGTTAAAAAATGTTACAATAGAAGGTAATGGCTCTGAGTTTGTGTTTCATGGAAAAATGATTACCTGGGTGTTGGATAATAGTGAAAATATAAGCATTCAAAATTTGGCGATAAATTACGAGCGACCAGGCATGTCTGAAATGACCATTAAAGAATTAACACCAACCAGTGTTATTGCCAGTATACATCCAGACAGTAAGTTCGCTATTATCAATAATAAATTAGAATGGTATGGAGAAAAGTGGGTTACCAGAAATTATCACGCTATTTTGGTACGACCTGCGGATGGAACTATGTTTTATAGTAAATGGGATCCCTTTTTAACAAGTAAGGCTGAAAAAATTGATCCGAATACTGTAAAGTTTACTGGTGATTTTTCAAAATTCAGGGCCAGGCCAAATGATGTGTTAACAGTTCGGGATACCTATCGTGATTACGTTGGTGCGTTCAACTATAGGTCAAAGAATATCAGACTGCAAAACGTACACATGAATTCAATGCATGGTCTGGGGATTGTTTCTCAGTTTTCAGAGAACCTGACTTACGATAGTGTTTATGTAGAGCCGGAAAAAGGTAGCGGGCGGGTTATTGCTTCCTCGGCAGATGGAATGCATTTCTCTGGATGCAAAGGACAGATTACCATCAGTAACTGTAGGTTTAATGGCATGCATGATGATCCGGTAAACGTACATGGTACACATTTGAGGGTTACAGAAGTTGTATCTGCTACGACCTTGAAGTTGCGCTTCATGCATCATCAGAGTTATGGTTTCGATGCATTTATACCGGGAGATACTGTGGCTTACCTGCATAGTAATTCATTGCAGATTTTTGCACAAGGGGTCATTAAATCAGCAAAACTGATTTCTGAAAGAGAAATGCTGGTTGAAATGCAGAAGCCTTTTTCTGCTGAACTGAAACCTGGAGATGCGCTTGAAAATGTAACCTGGACACCTTCAGTGACAATTAAAAATTCGCGCTTCGAAAGAACCATTTCCCGTGGTACGCTGATCACAACGCGGCGTAAAGTGCTAATAGAAAACAATGTGTATTACAGAACCGGAATGCATGCTATTCTAATTGAGAACGATGCTGAGGGCTGGTATGAATCAGGACCTGTAAATGATGTGACCATCCGTAATAACCAATTTATAGAATGTGGGTTTAATTCCGCTCCGAATAATTACGTGATCAATATTAATCCTCAAAATCATCAGCTGGTACCAGGATACTATGTGCATAAGAATATCCGTATAGAAAATAATACCTTCAAGGTATATGATTATCCGCTGCTTTCGGCACGAAGTACTAAAGGCTTAAGTTTTATCAATAACAAAGTGGAGCAGTCTGACTTTATGCCAAAGGGCAACGCTCGTCCTGCATTTAATTTAATCGCCTGTACTGGCGTGGTTATTAAAGGAAACAAATTTGATATTGAAAAGCCGACTATAAAACTGGATAAAATGGACGGAAAGGATTTTAAATCAGATAGCTTCATAACCCATAAAAAATAAAATATATACTAATGAAAATCAAATGCCTCTTTGCTTTAACAGCCTTTATCCTGATCTCAGGTGAATGTTATTCACAAGAAAATAAAGCGCTAAAATTATGGTATACAAAACCAGCGAACCAGTTCGAGGAGGCTTTGCCTTTAGGTAACGGCCGCTTGGGTACAATGGTGTATGGTGGTGTGATGCAGGAGCGAATTTCTTTAAATGAAGCTACCTTATGGTCTGGCAAGCCTGTTGATGCTGCGAAGATAAATCCTGAGGCCAAAAACTATCTGGCCCCCATCAGGGAGGCGCTGTTTGCTGAAAATTATAAAAAAGCAGATAGTTTACAACGGTTTATGCAAGGCCCCTTTTCGGAAGCATATATGCCATTGGGTTATTTGTTTTTTAATTTCAACCATAAAGGGGAGGTTACCGGTTATAAAAGAGAACTGGATATACAAAATGCGATCTCTACGGTTAATTATCAGCTGGATGGCACGACTTATACCCGTGAAACTTTTATATCGCAGCCCGATCAGGTAGTGGTATTCAGGTTAACTGCAAAAGGTAAAAACAAGCTTAATTTTTCTGCCAGTTTCAATAGTAAATTAATTGCAAAAAGCAGGGGCAAAAATAATGTGCTGACGATGAAAGGCTGGGCCCCGACCCATACAGAGCCCAATTATAGAGGAAATATTCCGAATGCAGTAGTAAACGACACGCTACATGCAATGCGGTTTACTTCGGTATTGAGGGTGCTGAAAACGGATGGTAAGCAGGCTACATCAGATACTTCCCTCGTTATTAGTAATGCAACGGAAGCAGTATTGGTGCTTTCTATGGCGACCAGCTTTAATGGCTTTGATAAGGATCCGGCTTTAGAAGGTAAAGATGAAAATGCAGTAGCAAACGGTTATTTTAAAAATGTGCTGAACAAGGGATATCAAAAATTGAAGGAGGCACATGTAAAGGATTTTAGAAAATACTTTGACAGGGTTTCCATTCAATTGGGAGATACTGAAAACGAAAAACTTTCAACTATAGACCGGCTCAATCGCTACGCAACGGGAAAGACGGATAACAGCCTGATTGCTTTGTTTTATCAGTATAGCAGGTATTTATTGATCAGTTCGTCGAGATCCGGTGGTCTTCCAGCCAATTTACAAGGATTATGGAATGAAGCTGTGAGACCGCCATGGAGCAGTAATTATACCACAAATATCAATGCTGAAATGAACTATTGGGGTGCGGAAACAGGAAATCTGAGTGAAATGCATAAGCCGCTGTTTAAGTTTATAGAGCGTCTGGCCAAAACGGGTACCCTCACCGCTAAAAACTATTATAATTCAAATGGCTGGGTTTGTCACCACAATAGTGATATCTGGGCAATGACAAATCCTGTGGGCGACTCAGGAAAGGGAGACCCTTGTTGGGCAAACTGGGCAATGGGAGGAGTGTGGATGTCAACCCATTTATGGGAGCACTATGCTTTTAATCCTGATAAAGTTTATCTTAAGAATCAGGCATACCCACTGATGAAAGGCGCGGTTCAGTTCTGTCTTGATTTTCTTACTCCTGATAAGAAAGGAAACCTGGTTACTGCACCTTCCACCTCTCCTGAAAATGTGTACATTACTGATAAGGGATACCGCGGGGAGACTGTTTATGGAGGTACAGCTGACCTTAGTATGATAAGAGAACTATTTACGGATTATCTTAAATCGGCAGCTGTTTTGGGCGTAGACCCTGATTTCCAGAAAAAGGTAAAAGAGGCACTGGAAAAATTATATCCTTATCAGGTAGGTAAAGAGGGTAACCTGCAGGAATGGTATCACGATTGGAAAGATCAGGATCCTCGTCACAGACACTTGTCGCACTTGTTTGGCGCGTACCCTGGTACCAGTATCACCAGTACAGCTAACCCAGCACTTTCCGACGCTGTAAGGAGGTCGCTGGAGATCAGGACAAACGATGGAACAGGTTGGGCAATCACCTGGCGTATTAATCTATGGGCAAGGATGCAAAATGGCGAAAGAGCCTATGATGCTGTGAAAAAGCTCATGCGTTTTGTAGGAAATGATGCAACGATAAAAATGGGCGGCGGTGGCGTTTATGCCAATTTGTTTGGTGCTCACCCTCCTTTTCAGATCGATGGTAATTTTGGTGGTGGCGCTGGTATCGCTGAAATGTTGTTGCAAAGTCATCAGGGATATATTGAACTTTTGCCAGCATTGCCGGTTGAATGGCCTGATGGTGAGATTAAAGGTATGGTTGCTCGTGGAGGTTTTGTGGTAGATATGGCCTGGAAGGGTGGTAAACTGACAACTGCAAAAATATATGCCAGGAATGGAGGAGTTTGTAAAGTAAAATATAAGGATAGCATAAAGTCGATAGAAACAAGTCCGATGAAAAACTATGATGTAAAATTCTAAAGCTTTAGTGAAAATCCTGATCTGAGCTTTGGAATGATATGTATTTGACATCTGTTTTGTTCTGATTATTCTAATATTAGAATATATTTGCTTTATGTCGTCACACCATATCATCAGAGAAAAGCAAGAACCAGCACTTTATATTCACGAATTAGGTGCTTTCAGCGAAGAATATTTAGGTCAGCTGTTAGAGTGGAGCCCAACATTGATCGTTAATGATACTGAGTACGAAAAAGTAATTAGTATGGGCTTAAAGGTGGATGCTGTTGTAAACTCATCCGGACTGCAGAACTTTCAGGAGAATACTAAAGAAATTGAGGTAAAAACCGAAGCGCTGGATGCTGTTCTTGACTTCCTGATTGCCGAGCAATACCAGGCTGTGAATGTAATTGATACTAAAAGTAATTTAAGAGAGCTGGGGAGTTACATTGCCGAAATTAATATTGTTGTCTTTACGGCAACTGAAAAAGCTTATGGCATAAAATCAGGCTTTAAGGTGTGGAAGCCTAAAGGCAGTGTTTTTAAAATTGAGGTGATGTCATATTTTGAAACCAGCAATCTTAAGCAGGAGGAGAATGGTGATTTTGTGGTGTTGAATGATGGTTTTGTTGAGTTTAGTTTTACAACGGAGTATTTATTTATCAGTGAAGTATTATGATTTTGTTGAGGAAAGGGAAGGAAGAGGACATACCAAGCATTCAGAATATTGCCAATAAAACCTGGCCCGAAGCGTATAGCAGCATCATTAGTGAGGAGCAGATCACCTATATGCTCAAAAAGATGTACAATAGAGGCGAGCTGTTGTCTCAGCTTGAACAAGGATATGCTTTTCTGATGGCTGAGCAGGATGGCAAAGACCTTGGTTTTGCCGTTTTCTCTAATGTCGATCCTGCTAATCATATTTTTAAACTGCACAAGTTATATGTGCTGCCTGAAACGCATGGACAGGGTGTAGGTAAGTTACTGATCAACGAAGTTGTAAATCTGGTAAGGAGAGCGGGGGGCGTATCGCTCGAGCTAAATGTGAACCGCGATAATAAGGCTACTGCTTTTTATGAAAGAGCGGGGTTTACCATAAAAGAAACCGTTGACCTTGATATTGGCAACGGTTTCCTGATGAATGATTATGTAATGCAGAAGGCGCTTTAGTCGTGCGCTTCAACCAATCTTGGTATTCTGGTTGGTGTATCTGTACCTTTTATAATACTGATTGCACTTTTTGCAATGGCTTTAATAGTCGCCAGTATATTCTCCGTATCTAAAGTACTGTATTCGTCTTTTACGGTATGATAGAATTTATCAATATCAATCTGATCAGTACTAATGGTGTGTGCCGGGACGCCTAATGCAGCAAGGGTGGCATTATCACTTCTATAAAACAGGTTCTGACGGATATAAGGATCCGGGTGAAAAGTGAATTCTGTTCCTTTCAGGTTCTTCTGCAATATTTTGCCAAAGTCAGACTTATCGAAACCAGTTATGAATGCTGCATTTTTTCCAAATTTGCTTTCTTTTCCGATCATTTCAATGTTAAACATCGCCACCACATCATCCGGGTTTAATTTTTTTGAAAAGTGCCTGGAGCCAAAACCTCCTGATTCTTCAGCGGTAAAAGCAACAAAAATCAGTGTACGCTCATTGTTGTTTAGTGCTTTGTAATATTTAGCCAGGGCAATCATTGCGGTAATGCCCGATGCATCATCATCAGCGCCGTTGGCTATACTGTCTTGCTCATCTCCTTTTATAATCCCCAGGTGGTCGTAGTGACCAGAAAATACCACCAGCTCTTTGGTTTTAGATTTACCTGGAATCATACCTGCAACATTAAACAAGGGCTTCCCTTCTCTTTCAAATGTTTGTCTGAACCCGGTTTCGCCTTCCAGTGGTATTAATCCAATAGATTTAAATTCCGATTCAATAAAAGTGGCGGCCCTGTCAATTCCTGCAGTATAGATAGCCCGGCCTTCCATTTCATCGCTGCTTAGCGTTTTGATCAGGTGGTCTACATATTCCCTGCTGATGATTTTGTTGATGTTCTGTGCCCATGCAAATTGTGTAAACAATAGGGCTATTAAGGTGTAAAGGGTTTTCTTCATTGTTCTTTCAGTTTGTTTATTCTTTTTTCTATTTCGGTGCTTATCCGGGTATCATGTACCCCATCAATTACAGTAATTTCAAAGTCTTTATCTTTATCTGACTCGTATATCTGGGCCGTTTCAATATTATCTATAGATCTGTCGTACGGTCCTCTGCTGCTCATCAATTTTACGAAAACTGGGAGACATTCAAAGAATATAAATAATAAACCGATAAAAGCTACCGCCAGGGCAGTGCTGGTATCCCGGCTACCATCCTTGTTAAAGTTAAGTTGTCCAAGTGCCCAATTGCGGTCGGCAAAGCCGGCAATACTGGTCAGGCTGTCCAATTGTTTTCCAGTATAAAGTTTCTCCGTCATAAGGCCATCAAACTGTTTTCTGTCATCAATGAATTTTTCGAGGTTCCGCACATCAGCTGTTAAAGTATCCAGGTCTTTTTCCCTTTGTTTTAATTCAGCTTCCTTTCTTTTTGCATAAGGTCCGTAGCCCATTACACCCGAGGTTTCGGTGGTTTTATTTCCGAAAATTTCAAAGTTCAGTTTCTGGCGATCTGCTTTGATTGCACTAGCCATAGAGTCTCTCTGTGCTTTCGCGTCATTCAGCTTACCCATTTCTATGAGGTATTTGTTCCCGAAAGCAGCGTTAAGGGTATCAATTTTTGAGCGTTGATTATTTAGGTAACTTACTTTAAGGCGTTCTTTGATTTCCTTGTCAAATATTTTAAGTTCTAAAGGCCTTGAAATGACAATTCCGATCATAATGGCCAGCAAGATCCTGGGCGTGGCCTGTAAAATTTGTTTAGCGGTGCTGGCGCTTTTGTTGATGCTGGATACGATATATCTATCCATATTAAAGATGGCGAGGCCCCAGATGATGCCGAATAACAAAGCGAATATTACGGCCCCTGTGTCCCCCTTAAAAACAAAGTACATGGCATAGCCACCGGATAATGCTGCGAACAATCCTGTAAAGAATATAGTTGCACCAATACCTATGTATTTATTGTGTTCTGTAGGGTGTTTTTCCAGGGTTGAAATATGCGCCCCGGAGCAGAACCAGAAAAAACGGGATATAGCATTCATGATGTAAAAAATCAAAGTTAATAAAGACTAACTATTAAACGCACAGGCCACTTAGTTGTTACAGAATTTTAGTAGTTAGCTAAGCGTCTCGTCATGCTGAATTTATTTCAGCATCCCTCAAGAGAAAGATTATATCGTTATATTCACTTAATGGAACGAGGAGGCTGCATATATATCTTAACCAATAAAAGCCATACCGTTTTGTATACTGGACTAACTTCTGATCTGTACTTTAGAATTAAAGAACATAAGGATAAGTACTATCCTGATTCGTTTACAGCAAAGTACAATTGTAGTATATTACTTTATTATGAACAGTTCAGCACTATTGAAGAGGCAATAGCTAAAGAAAAACAAATCAAAAATTGGAAAAGAGCCTGGAAGGTAAACATAATTAACAGTATAAATCCTATGTGGATTGACTTATTTGATAGCATTGAACCATAGCCATGCAAGTGCGAGATGCTGACCACGAAGTAGCTGCGAAGCAAAATAAATTCAGCATGACGGCAGCCTAAAAAATTGCCCTAACCGCTTTTTTGTATCTTTTAAGATACAAGAGTCTTAGGATGACATTCGATTTAATTATCTTTGAAAAAATCGAATGACATGATAAAAGAAATAACCGTTCAGGAGCTGAAAGAAAAAATCGACAATAATGAAGATTTTCAACTGATTGATGTTAGGGAAACGTTTGAATACGAGACTTCAAACCTTAATGGCTTGAACATCCCTTTAGGAGGTATTTTAATTGAGGCAGACCAGGTTGCGCAAGACAAGCCGGTAATAATTCATTGCAGAAGCGGTAAAAGAAGTGCTGCAGCAGTGATGCAATTAGAGCACCAGTTGGGTTTAACCAATTTATATAACTTAAAAGGCGGTATCCTGGCATGGCAGGAGGCATTTGATCCAAATATGCCAGTTTATTAAACATGATAAAGAAGATCGCAATAAACGTTTTTTATAACCTGGGCATTATTCTTTCCATTATTGGAATGGTGTGGGCTTATAACAACGCAAAGTATTTAGTTCTCCCCCTGTTTCTGGTTACCGGAGCTTTTTTTATTTACTTAAAAATACAGTTGGCAAAAGAAGTCCGCGCTAGTCTTAAAAACAGGAAGTAGACGAAGACAATCAGGATGTAAATAAGGAAGGGTTTATCCCTTCCAATCCTAAACCCGGCAGCCCGTCGTTTAGCTGTATTTTCCCCTCAATCATTTCGGGCGCTTTAAAAGGGTTGTTTTTCGTGAGCCATGGCCCATCAAGATCAGCCCAATCGCACAATGGTGCCAAAGCCATGCCTGCCAGTGTAGCGCAGGAGGTTTCGCTCATGCAGCCAATCAATACCCTCATTCCCAAAGTTCTTGCTTTCAGGATCATCTGATGTGCTTCGTACATGCCTCCACTTTTCATTAGCTTAATGTTAATGCCGTGGTAAGCACCCTTTAAACCATCTAAATCGGTTAAACGTTGCGCGGCTTCATCTGCTAAAATCGGTATAGGACTGCGGCCGGTAAGCCAGGCGTTACCATCCAGATCGGCTTTGTCCATAGGCTGTTCTATCAGTTGTACACCCTGGTCGTGTAGCCAGTAAATCATTTCAATGGCCTGTTTTCTGTTTGTCCAGCCCTGGTTGGCATCAACGTACAAAGGTAAATCGCTCACTGTTCTTATGGTGTTGATCAGTTCTTTGTCGTTATCTCTCCCAAGTTTAATTTTTAATACCTTAAAGCCATTTGCAGTGGCAACTTTTTCTTTAATCACCTCTGGACTGTCAATTCCGATGGTATATGAGGTAAGTGGCATTTTTAAAGGATCAGCACCATAAATTTCATAGCAGGCTTTATTTAATAATTTGCCGTTGATGTCATTCAGCGCAATATCTATAGCTGCTTTTATGGCCGGTTGACCCTTATCAATGCTATCCAGATAAACGATGATCTCCTCAAAGTTAAAAGGAAAGGTAAAGCGGTTCCAGTCTATCTTTTTTAGAAATGCAGTAGCCGTTTCTACACTTTCTCCCATGTAAGGCACCATTGAAGCTTCACCGTAACCGTCGACCTGCTCAATGCACTCATCGTTATTTGTGCTCGCTGGATTCTTATAAGTTAGCCTGATGAGCATAACCGGAGTACTTGTCCGGGAGAACTTTGCGATGGAGAAAGGATGTTTCAGTTCAAGATTATATGCGGTATAGGCAATGTTCATAGTGCAACAATGGTAATATAAAAGTTAAAAAAAGTGAGCAAGGGCGAATGTAAAAATAATATACCTAATATTGTGCCCAGTATGAATAGCACGATATACCAGCCCTTTAAAAACTTTGATTTTAAGTACAGAAACTGCTTTTTAAGCGGAGACCTGTTTAAGTCGCCGATTGAGGAAATTAATATATTACCTGCCTGGCTGCTTGAAGTGGCAAATTTTAGTGGCGAGGAGCAGATTAAATTGCTTGATGAAAGTGTAAGGTCGTATAATACACTAAAAGTGCCTTGCAGTACTGAAGTGCTAACCAAGTTTGTGCAGCCCTTGGAAGGTAAAATTGCTGCGGCTTTTGCCCAGGGCTATGAAGGGGTATCTAAGCTGGAGGAAGTTGATCTGTTTAAATGGATAGGCAAGTTTATATACAGTCTGATTTATATAGAGATGAATGCTGCGGTTCGTTTGCAGCAATTGAGTGATGATGGCGTAAATATGTCGCAGGGCCTGATGCATAAGTTTGGCAACCTGAATACCATGATCCAGAGCATATACCGTGAAGTCGTATTTGAAGATTTTACACCATGGTCTATTGTTGTGGTTCCATTGGAAGACAAGGATACTGCGTTCAGTTTCAGGGACGAGATCAATACACTAACTTTCTCTTTAAAACTCAAAGATTTTGGGATTATTGCTTGTCTGCAGGATAATGGTACCAATAAAAAATACCACCAGGAACTGCTTGATCAGATTGGGAGTTCGGCTTTATCGGCGCCTCAGTTTGAAGAGCTTTGCGCCCGTTTCTTTTACTCTGCCTATTTGTTTAACCGCCTGCCGGAATATGCGATTATGCCAGTTGAAGGTGCAATTTATATTGATGCAATGCCGCTAAGGGGAACATTGAACAAATCGTTGTTCGACCACTGGCAGCATAAAACCTATGCACAGGTGTTACAGGATTTCTGGAAGCCTTGGGGACATACCTTGTTCGAAATTATTAAAGATCCGACAAGGCCCATGAGCTATTTTGAACCAGCTTCCTTGCCCGAAACCCATTAACTGACCTTAGCCAATATCTGGTTCAGGAAACCGGGAATGGTACCGGGAACCAATAGAACGGTTAAGATTAAGCCCGATAGTGCACCGAAAAAGTGTGCGTCGTGGTTAATGTTATCTCCCGCTTGTTTAGCCGCATAAACGCAGTACACCAGGTATAAAGGACCAAATACAATAGCCCAGATAGGAATAGGAATTGGCATGATATACATGGTGGAGAAAGGGAAAAATAAGATGCAGCTAAATAAAACCGCGCTAATTGCTCCCGAAGCTCCTAAGCTGTTGTACCACATGTCATCCTTATGCTTAATTACTGAAGGAATATCACTGGCAATAAGACTCACAAAATAAATGATTCCAAAATTTAACGAGCCAATATATCTTTCCAGTGCAAAGCCAAAGGAGAAAAATGTGATCATGTTAAATATCAGGTGCATCCAGTCGGCATGAATAAATCCGCTGGTAATTAAGGTGTACAGCTTGTCCCTGCGCGATACACTGTAAGGGTGCAGCATAAACTTGCCATACAATGCATGGTCATTAAAAGCATATATGCTGGTGGCAATTGTTAATATGAAGATGATAGAGGCAACCGGGGTATTGATTAGGTATTCCATGGGTAATGATTTCAGTTTAATAAAGTGTTTTGGTAGAAAGGCCTATAGAGCCGAAATGGTATTTTAAACCGATGGAAAAATAGTTGTAAATATCGGTGTACCCATTTTTGAATTTAACAGGCGAGTCGTCGTAGCCATCCAAACCTTCGCCTAATGTAATGTTGCTTTGGTAATTTACGTTAATCGCGTATTTGTAATAGCCATATTTATTGCTAATATTAAAATTAATGCCCAGATTTAAAGGGACCAGCAGGTCTTTTGAACTGTCGTATCCTGGGTATATATAACCGCTTTCGGGGTTCTCCCGGACAACGAAACGCATTTTATTCATTACAACACCAGCCCCCGCACCTACGTATAGACCTTTAATGACATTCGAAAAACCGGTTCGTTCATAGTTAATCAATGCTCCGAGGGATACTTTTCCATTTAAGTTAAAGGTTTTGTACCTGTTGATGAATTGTCTGTTGTAGGGGTCTTTGTATACATCTCCTCCATTAATTTCGCCCATCTGTCCCTCAAATCCTAAACTTAAGAAAGGTGTGAAGTTGTAATCAAATGTCCCATAACCGGCCAGGCCAAAGTCGTGTTTTGCCACATCCGTAAAAGATTGCGTAAGTCCTGCCCCTCCACCAATGGTCATTTTGTAAAAATTTGATTGTGCATTGGTCTTTAAGCAGGTTAGTAGTGCCAGGAAGGAGATTAAAATTGATTTCAAGCGTTTCTTATTTAAGTGTGTAGACAAAACTATAATCTTTATATAACTTTGGAGTTTTATAAGAGTATGCTAAAATATATAAATAAAAACAAATCCCTTCAAAACAGGTTCACAAAATATGTACAGATAGATACCCAGTCTGATCCGCTGTCGCCAACTATCCCATCAACCGAGAAACAAAAAGACTTAGGTAGGGTGCTGGTAGCAGAATTGCTGGAGCTTGGCATAGCTGATGCGCACCTGGACGAGTATGGTTACGTATATGCAACCATTCCCTCAAATACAGATAAGAAAGTACCTGTAATTTGCTTCTGCTCGCATATGGATACTTCTCCTGATTGCAGTGGTTTTAATGTAAAGCCAATCATTCACGAGAATTATCAGGGACAGGACCTGGTATTGCCGGATGACAATTCTATTGTCTTAAAAATGAAGGAACACCGTGATCTGAAAGATCAGATTGGTAACGATATTATTACCGCAAGTGGTACTACGCTTTTAGGTGCCGATAATAAAGCCGGACTGGCGGAAATTATGGAGGCAGCAGCATTCTTTATGCAGAATCCTGAATTTAAGCATGGTACCATTAAAATATTATTTACGCCTGATGAGGAAATTGGTCGTGGTGTAGATAAAGTGGATATCAAAAAACTCGGTGCCGATTTTGGGTATACCATTGATGGCGAGACTTTAGGCTCTATTGAAGATGAGACTTTCTCTGCTGATGGTGCGGTATTGACCATTAACGGTGTAAGTGCACACCCTGGTTTTGCCAAAGGTAAAATGGAGAGTGCAATTAAAATATTATCAGATGTGATTAGTTCATTGCCTGCAGATTGTCTTTCTCCTGAGTCAACAGAGTTGAAAGAGGGTTTTATCCATCCGGTTAGCATTAGCGGTAATGTGGAGCAAGCTGAGGCACGCTTTATTCTTCGTGCGTTTAATGATGAGGAACTTGCAGCCAATGGTGAGTTGTTAGATGCTACGGTGCAGAACATCATTGAGGATTTTCCAAACTCATCGTATGAATTAAAGATTACTGAGCAATACCGCAATATGAAGCAGGTGCTGGACCAGCACCCTCAGATTATTGAGTATGGTGTTGAAGCTATAAAACGTGCAGGGGTTACGCCAAAGCAACAAAGTATCAGAGGTGGTACCGATGGTTCACGCTTGTCGTTCATGGGCTTGCCTTGTCCTAATATCTTTGCCGGAGAGCATGCTTTCCATGGTAAACAGGAATGGGCATCGGTTCAGGATATGGAAAAAGCAGTTGAAACGATCGTTAATATTGCTGCAATCTGGGAAGAGAAAGCATAATTATTGACTTTATCTGGCAAGGGTCAACCTTGCCAGGTATTGATCTGAATCGTCTTCAAATATGATCTCTGCGTGCCATCCCGTGGCTTTAGCGATATCAATAAGTGTTTTCTGGTCTACATAAATCCATTTAAACCAGTTGCCTTTAATACTCTTATATTCATACCTGAAGCTTACTTCGCCATAATAACCGTTTTCAGGAAAAGGAACCTCAAGGTATAGGTATGAAAGGTCGGAGCTGTCGAAGACCAGCTGACCGTCTTTATTAATTAAACTTTTAACTTGATTAAGGAAAGATTTTAATCCGGGAATAGATCCCGTAAGACCAATTCCGTTCATCATAAAAAGAAGGGTATCGTATTTCTTCTCCCCATCGGGTATTTGATAGGTAAGGATATTACCTTCCATGGTCTGTTTTAAGCCCCGCTGTTTCATGATGTTTACCGCTGGGGCAGATATGTCCATACCGGTAACGTCGAAGCCTCGCTTTTGAAGAATTAAAGCATGGCTACCTACACCGGCACCCACATCCAGTACTTTTCCTTTACAAAGGTCAAGTGCTTTAAGTTCCAGTTCAGGCATCTCCTTTTCATTTCTGAAGTAAATGTCGACTGGCATTTCTTCAGGTTCATCGTAAGAATTATGTACCCACAAGGTTTCTGCGGGTGGTTTTAAAAACTGATCTTTTAAGGCTTCTCCAAAAACGTCCATGCCGCAAAGATAGAAAAGAGAATGCTTTTAAAGCTCAAATTCCTGATGATACTCCGGGATGGCTACATTTTTAAATCCTGCATTCATTACGCGTGGCGCAAATTTTTGCTGTACATCATAGTCACCATGCACTAAAAATACCTGTTTCACTTTTTTAGGGTCCTGTACAGAAAGGAATTGTAAAAGATCTTCGTAATCACCATGAGCACTCATTGATTTGATAGACCTGATTTCAGCAATCACATCATAATCCTGACCAAAAAGCCATACTCGTTTCTGGCCGGCCATTAATCTGCCTGCCAATGAACCGGGACTGGCATAGCCCACCATTAAAATGGTGTTTTTGCGGTCGCTGATGTTGTTCCTGATGTGGTGCCTTACTCTTCCGCCTTCTGCCATTCCCGACGAAGAGATGATAACGCAAGGCTGTGGGTCGTTGTTTAAGGCTTTAGATTCGTCTACACTTTCGATGAACCTCAGGCCCTTAAAACCAAAAATGTCACGATCAATTTTTAGGACTTCTTTTACGCCGTTGTTGTATACTTCCGGATGGCTTTTTAAAACTTCGGTTGCCTCCAGCGAAAGTGGACTATCCACATAATATGGAATATCGGGAAGTATGCCTTTTAGTTCCAATGCATTTAAGGCATATAATAGCTCTTGTGTGCGGCCAACACTAAACGCAGGGATAATTACCTTGCCTTTTTTTTCAATGCAGGTTTGGGTTATTATTTTGCCCAGCATGTTTTCAATCGGTTCCAGGTCGGCATGTAAAGAATCGCCGTAAGTAGATTCCATGATGATGTAATCTGCCTGTGGGAAAGTTTGTGGACTTTTTAATAGCAGGTCGCCGTATCGTCCAACATCACCACTAAAAGTAATGCGGGTTTGCTTACCATCTTCCTCAATCTGCAAGTGTACAGCAGCACTGCCCACAATATGACCGGCATCGGTAAAACGTACCGATAGCTGTTCGTTTATTTTGAAATCCTGCTCGTAGGGGATGGTTTTAAATTGCTGTAGGGTTTGCTGCACATCTTTATCTGTATAAAGCGGCATTTCCTGATCTTCCACCAGCTTTATTTTCCTGTTGGCATATTCTGCATCCTGCATCTGTATTTTAGCTGAATCAAGCATCAGTATTTCAGCAAGGTCCCTGGTTGCAGGCGTGCAGAAAATAGGTCCGCTAAAGCCTTCTGCCACCAAACGGGGCAGGAGGCCGCAATGATCTATATGTGCATGGGATAAAATAAGGTAAGTAACCCGGGTAGGGTCAAAACCAAATGATTCATTTAGCTGATCAGTGATGTCGCCCATCCCTTGAAAAAGGCCGCAGTCTAATAAAACCTGGGTGCCACTGTTTAATGTAATCAGGTGTTTGCTACCTGTAACGGCACGGGCCGCCCCATGAAAAGCGATCTTCATTAATCTAAATTATGCCCTTACTTTTGAAATGGTGTCTCTTACCTGGTCGGTTACATCAGCCAGTTTTTCCTTTGATGCGTCTAAGAGGTCACAAAACCAGTCGGACATTTTATCTTTCATTTCTCCGTTTTTATCAGAGGTTAATATTAACGCTATAGCTGCGCCTAAGGCGGCACCAGCCAATACACCTGCAATTATTTTGGTTTCTTTCTTCATCGTAATTCTAGTTTTGATTCTTATTATTTATCATGTGCCGCAATTGCACTTGATGTGTTTGTAATATAAACAAAAATGACACCGAATAGTTTAGGGGATAAGATCTATTTATAAAAAAAGCCACGTAATGCAGAGACTACGTGGCTTTTAACAGGGATGGTGAATGTTATTTTACGTTTGTGCCTTCAAAACTGAACGCTGCATCCTGAAAGTTATTTACCAGCGACATTTCTATATCTGAATTAGACTGGAAAGAGAATATTACCACTCTGCTGCTTCCAGAAGAAGATGCGTATTGTTTAGTCGCATCTGAATATAAGAAGTTTGAAAATGTTAAAGTTGCGAAAGTGCCATATGCTTGTCCGCTTACTGGCTCAATAGCAACTTCATTAGCCGCTTTTCTGGTTACTTTAATTTTTACGTTATTGAAATCAGCAGAACCCACTGATAATTTGCCCTGATAAGTTTGTGATACCTGAGCGGATTTATCTGTTCCTTCTGGTTCTTTGTCTTTGTCCTTGCTGCATGAAGTAACTAATACTGTGAATAATAATAAAATAGGTAAGATGATTGCTTTTTTCATAGTGAAATAATTGTGTTAAAAATGATTAACACAGCCATTAGAAAAAACTGTGCCAAAGGAAGGGTTTGTAAGAGGTATTTCAAACAAAATTGCGTATTTAAACGTGTGGTTATAGTTTAAATAAGCTAGAATTAATAAAATATACTTGAGCGGTATCTTTATTGGATATTATTGTCGAAATATTAAATCGAAAAAGTTAAAGTAGTCTTAAAAAAGAAACAGGGATAAGTCGAGCGACTATCCCTGTTATAAGATGGTTGATCCACCACAGATCAACCTAAACCAAACAAACTGCAACTATAACGGAGAATGTTGTTAAAAAGTTTGAAGTGCGAAAAATAAAAACATTGGGATGACAAAAGGGAAAAATAACCGTTCTTCTCTGAGGCTGGGCATCTTTTGCGGAAGGGCAAAAGCGCCTGAGGCCTCTTCGAAGAAGGTAATTTTTCTGATCAGCATGGGCGAGCGCAGTGAGGTGCAGGATTATGGGAAGATATTTAGTTCTATTCAGGACGGTGTTGTGTTGAAATAGGGTTGATTGTAGATTGGTTAAGGTTTTCTTTTACCGCGCTAAGGTGATTCCCTCATGCCAATTTTAAATGATTCCCATTGATATTTATAGTGAGGTAGTTACCTTGGGATTTTAGAATGGTGAAGTGGGGTCAGAGATTTATTTTCCAGGCACCGTAGTTGGTTTAACCTGGCGTGGCATGGAGGTGCTGAGAAGTTTGCCAGAGTCAAGTAAAGATGCGCCAAGTGACAGGCAAACGGATCCATGCTTCGGTAAACAGTATGGTAAACATCAAATGGGAAAACTTTGCAGCTTCAGCGTTTTGTAATGAAGACATGACAACTTTGACGGAGATACCATTCATATCTGGATGTACTATGTAAATGCATCCCTTGAGCAGATCTCCTAATTTATACTTTATATTCCGACAACATCTTTTTTCTTCTTCTGCTTCATCGTTTTTGGGACAACAGCCAAAATTTCTTCCTTCAATGCATTTAACATTCTTTTTTTGATGAAATTTTTATGGGTGACCAGGCTGATCTCTCTTACTGGTTCCGGAGATTTAAAATGTCTTACTTTACTGAGTTGCCTGCTGCTTAATTCTTCTAAAGCCAATTCTGGTAATAAGGTGGCGCCATTGTTCATGTCGACCATTCTGATGAGTGTTTCTACACTGCCAGTATTGTAAGTTAAGCCCTGAAGCCTGTTTTGTTTGGTAGAGCGACAGATATTTAATACCTGCGAGCGCATGCAATGTCCTTCATTTAGCAACCAGATGTTTTCATCTTCCAGGTCGTCTGCATCTATAGCCTTCTTTTTATGTAGCTTGCTGTTTTTGCTGATATAGGTAACGAAGTTTTCGTAATAAAGTGGCGTCTCGGCAACACCATTATCGCCCAGGGGCGTAGCCATGATTCCGCAATCCAGTACTCCTGTTTTCAGGTGATGTATGATGTCTTCTGTAGTGTATTCCCAGATGACCAGGTTCAGATCAGGGTATTTTTCCATCATTGCAGCGATAACCTTAGGCAGAAGATATGGGGCAACGGTGGGGATGATACCGACCTTAAGTTCTCCGGTGACTTCCTGCTGCTGGTCGCTGATGATCTCTTTTATCTTCTGGCTTTCCTGTAGGACCAGGCGGGCCTGTTCTATGATCTGGGTACCAATTTCTGTTGGAACTACAGGTTGTTTGCTGCGGTCGAATATTTTAACATTGAGCATTTCTTCCAGTTTCTGGACCTGCATACTTAAGGTAGGTTGGGTCACAAAACATTTTTCGGCAGCGCCTACAAAACTCCTGTAGGTATCAACCGCTACAATGTATTCCAGTTGAACTAATGTCATATAGCTAAAGTTTATTTGTCTTTAGCAAATGTATCAATTTTAACTATTTTTAGCTAAAAAATCCTGATAAGCCAGCTGAATGCCTTCTTCAAGTTCCACTTTGTGCTTCCAGCCTAGCGCGTGTAATTTGGATACGTCCATTAATTTGCGTGGTGTACCATCAGGTTTGCTGCTGTCAAAGGTTAATTCTCCTTCAAATCCTACTGTCTTTTTGATGAGCAGGGCAAGGTCTTTTATGGTCAGGTCTTCGCCGGTTCCAATGTTGATTAATCCAGCTTCGCTATAATTCTGCATTAAGAAGTAGCAGGCTTCAGCCAGGTCATCTGCAAAAAGGAATTCACGCATTGGTGTACCAGACCCCCAGATGTTCACTTCCTTACTGCCATTTACTTTGGCTTCATGAAATTTACGGATTAATGCAGGCAATACATGGGAGTTTTGCGGATGATAATTGTCGTTATAACCATAGAGGTTAGTTGGCATTACAGAAATAAAATCGCAGTTGTATTGTGCACGGTAAGCATCGGCCATTTTGATACCTGCAATTTTAGCAATGGCATAAGGTTCATTGGTTTCTTCGAGGGGGCCCGTAAGCAAGTACTCTTCTTTTAGGGGTTGAGGTGCCAGCTTAGGGTAGATACAGCTTGAGCCAAGGAACATCAATTTCTTAACACCGGTTTTGTAAGCCTGGTGAATGACATTGTTCTGTATACTTAGGTTTTCGAAGAGGAAGTCGGCACGGTAGGTATTGTTGGCAATAATTCCACCTACTTTCGCTGCCGCCAGAAAAACGTATTCAGGTTGCTCAGCGTTAAAGAAATCGGTAACCGCCTGCTGATCGCGTAAGTCAAGTTCAGCAGAAGTTTTTACAATCAGGTTGGTGTAACCCTCTTTTTGTAGTTTTCTATAAATAGCAGAACCAACCATTCCCCGGTGTCCTGCAACGTAAATTCTTGCGTTTTTTTCCACGTATACCTAAATAATGCTGCAAAAATACTAATTCTTGTGGTCATACTGAGATTAAGGCTCCTTAAAAAGTACGCTTTCTACTGTCGTCATCCTGACGCAGGTCAGGGCCTCGAAAGAGAAGGCGACTATTGCTATTGAGAGATCCTAGCCTGGGCCGGGATGACGGGGCGTAACACTTTAAAGCAAAACACGGATAAACCCTGGTAAATTAAATTCAGGAGGACGAGGAGTATAAAATACAATTTGTCTAAGTTTGTATAAAAAATTATTACGTAGTGGGTAAAGATAAATTAAGAAAGTTCGCCGAAATAGATACTTTTCCGAATGTTTATCAGCTGGAAGCTGGCAAAGAACTAAAGGGTAAATGGGCATCACAACATTTTAAAAATGACCATCCAATTGTGTTGGAACTGGCATGTGGTAAGGGTGAGTATTCCGTTAACCTGGCGAAGTTTTTCCCGGAAAAGAATTTTATTGGAGTAGACCTTAAAGGTAACAGGATCTGGAGAGGTGCAAGGACAGGAATGGATGAAGGTATTGCCAACCTGGCTTTTTTGAGGATTCAGATTGAGGATATCATGGACTTTTTTGCTGAAAATGAAGTGGATGAAATCTGGATTACTTTCCCTGATCCGCAACCACAGGAAAGTCGCGAAAAGAAGCGCCTTACTTTTCCTGGATTTCTGGATAAGTACAAGACGTTTTTAAAACCGGGAGGTAAAATTAATTTGAAAACGGATAATGATGGCTTATACCTTTATACAGTAGAAAAAGTAGAAGAACTAGGTTTGAAAATTCATAAAAAAACAGACCAGTTGTATAAATCGGAGTTTTATGATGCGGTATTGTCTATCAAAACGCATTATGAGCGTATCTATTTAAAACACGACAAGAGCATTAACTATATACAGTTCTCTTTGGAATAAATCCCCTTTGGGTAAAAACAGCTAAGGCAATGGAACAATCATTTTACGACCAGGTTTTTGAATTGGTAAGACTGATCCCTAAAGGACGGGTAACTTCTTATGGGGCTATTGCCAAAAGCCTCGGTGCCGGAGGATCTGCACGCATGGTCGGCTATGCAATGAGTAATGCGCAACTTGCGCATCCACCGATTCCGGCTCACAGGGTGGTAAACAGCGCAGGTTTGTTGACCGGAAAGTTCCATTTTGAAACGCCTGATCTGATGCAGGAATTATTAGAGCAGGAGGGGATTGTTGTAAAAGGGGATAAAATACAAAATTTTAAAAAGCATTTCTGGGATCCGTTAATTGAATTGTAAAATGGGAAATTTAGCAGAAGAACAAGTTAGATGTGGTTGGTGTGGAACTGACCCGATGTACGTTAAATACCATGATGAAGAATGGGGAAAGCCTGTCTACGATGATAAGGTGATGTTTGAATTTTTAATTCTTGAAGGCGCACAGGCCGGTCTGAGCTGGATCACCATTTTAAAAAGAAGAGATGGTTACAGAAGGGCTTTCGCCGATTTTGACGTGGAGAAAGTTGCTGCATTTACTGAGGCAGATGAAGAACGGTTGATGAACGATACCGGGATCATCAGAAATAAGCTAAAAGTAAAAGCGGCCATAACCAATGCAAAGTTATTTATGGCCATACAAAAGGAATTTGGGTCTTTTTCGGATTACATGTGGGGCTATATCCCCGGTAAAAAGCCGATTTTGAACAAGGTGCTTACCTTAGCGGATGTGCCCGCCAGAACTGAAATATCCGATGCAATTAGTAAGGATATGAAAAAGCGCGGCTTCAAGTTTTTTGGCACCACCATTTGCTATGCACACATGCAGGCAACCGGGATGGTGAACGACCATATAGCGGATTGTATCTGCAGGTAATTATTTGTGCATGTCGTTATAAGCAGCGACAAAAGCCCTGATCAGCTTGGTGTCAAAGGTTTCTGTAGCTTTTATGCGTTCGGCAAGGTCTTCATCATTGCTTAGCTTTTGTAGTAATACACTTTTAATCTGCTGATTTTTGCTATCGGAATTCCCTGCATTTACTGGTAACTCTACCATTGGTCCTGTGCCAAAACGCTCTAAGAAATAGGCTGTAGGTTTTGCTTGTTTGGGCTGAGCTTCGTCCCTGTTTCTGCCGCCACCAATGGTAATGCCTACACCACCTCCCAGTCCGCCAAAACCTCCTGTGCCACCACCTATACCTATACTCGGACGTATGCGTGCTTTTTTTGGTTGAACTTCTTCGACAGCGGAACTGCCACCTACACTATATAAGTTTACTGTTCCCTGCTCAATTAGTTTAAAAAAGCCAATTTCCATACGTTTTTTTACTACAATGGGTTTACTTACATAGGTGTCTCCATTCCACAGGAACTCCTTAATGTCTTTTGCTTTGTATGGTGTAAGGGTGCCATTATCATCATTTTTAAGTATTACGGTTGAAAAATCAGCGCCTTGTATGGTGCCCCTTACAAAGTTGCCGTCCGAAATAACTATGGCATCTTGTGCTTTTGCCGCAATTCCTGCGATAGAAAGGATCAGCATTAAAGCAAATGTTTTTATACTTCTCATCATGATCAAATAACGGAAATTATTCTGTTTTTGTTATGGACGGAGAGTAAAGTTTTTAGTGAGTATTGTCGTATTTAATTTTGTTGTTGGAATTGTTGTTTGGGATTGTGGGTGCCTGGGCTCTTTAAGCTTTGTGTTGTGCGGAATAATATTTTGTAGCGTGGGATGAAGCTTGTGTGTAAACATATATTATATGGGGATAGACTGTTTTTTTAAGGGATTTTGCTGAATTTCAGATCGGTAAGGATTTCTATTTCTGATCTTACTACGTTTGTTTACATACTTAAACAGCTGAAGATGTCAGAAGAATCAGAAAGTGTAAGCAGAGAAATTGCCAAAGTTGAAATAGAAGTGCCGCGTAAAAAGCATGACTCCTTATTAAAGGCTGCGTTTCAGGATTGCTTTGCGCATTTGCTACGTTTTTTCTTTAAAGATGCTGATGATATATTCGATATGGGGAGGGGAGTGGATTTTGTAGATAAGGAGTTGCTTGAAATTACACCAGACAGGCTGCTGCATGGTGGGACAAAAACAACGGATATGCTGGCCCGGGTGTACCGGTTTGATGGGGAGGAGCAATGGATCCTGCTTCATCTGGAAATTCAAGGGGAGAGTAATGAAAGGTTCAGCTATCGGATGTTTGAGTATTATTACCGGGCGATTGATAGATTTAATAAACCTGTTGTCGCCTTCGCAGTATTTACGGGCTCGGCAGATCAACGTCACCCTTCGGCTTATAACTATAGCCTGTTGGGTACCGAAATAGTATATAGGTATAATTCTTATCAGATTTTTCAGCACAGTGATAAGGGACTGCTGGATTGGGACAATCCTTTTGCATTGGTAGTCCTGGCGGCGAAGAAGGCTCATCTGGAAAAGAAGATATCCGAGGAGGCGCTAAATAAAGAAAGATCGATTATTGCCCGCAGGTTGATTGCCAGTGGTAAATATACAAAGAAACAGATAGAGGACTTTGTTCTGTTTTTGAAGAATATACTCTTTGTAAAGAGTGATGAGATAAATAATAAATTTGATCGGGAGATCATAAAACTGACAGGAGGACAAATAAATATGCCAGGAATTAGAGAGACGGTAGCACTGATTTACCGGGAAGAAGCAATTGAAGAAGGTTTAAGAGAAGGAATACAAAGAGGACTTATACAAGGGCTCGAGAAAGGGCTGGAACAAGGTATTGAACAAGGAATTGAAAAAGGGCTGGAGCAAGGCTTAGTGCAAGGGCGTCATGTGGAAGCATTAGATATTGCCCGTGAAATGAAGAAAGATAAGTTTACAATTGAAAAAATCGCGAAGCTTACCAAGCTTTCTATAACTGAGATACGAGCTTTGTAGGCAGCTGATGTTTAAGCAGAAGGTGTAGTTTTTAGGTTTTTACCCGGAGGCTTATTTTTTCAAATAAGCATAAAATTTACTGATCATGGATCAATATGTCGGAGTATTAGTACCTTTATCGGGGTAACATGATTTAGAAAATATGAAAAAACTTTTTCTTCTTGACGGTATGGCGTTGATTTACAGAGCGCATTTTGCATTGAGTAAAAATCCAAGGTTCACTTCAACGGGGATTAACACTTCGGCAGTGATGGGATTTGCCAATACTTTAATGGAAGTACTTAAAAAGGAAAACCCAACTCATATCGCCGTAGTTTTTGATACAGAAGCACCTACGGAAAGACATACTGATTTCGAAGCTTATAAAGCACATAGACAAGCCATGCCTGAAGATCTTTCGGCCGCTTTGCCTTATATTTTTAAACTGATAGAGGGATTCCGTATCCCGGTGATTACCAAAGATGGTTATGAGGCCGATGATATTATCGGTACTTTGGCTAAAGAGGCTGAAAAAAATGGCTTCCAGGTATTTTGTATGACGCCGGATAAGGATTTTGCACAGCTGGTGTCCGACAATATTTTCATTTATAAACCTGCACGGATGGGGAACGAAATGGAAATAATGGGGGTAAAAGAAGTGCTTGCCAAATGGGAAATTGAAAAGGTAGAGCAGGTAATTGATATCTTAGGCCTTTGGGGTGATGCGGTAGATAATATTCCGGGTATTCCAGGTATCGGTGAAAAAACAGCCAAGTCACTGATTAAGCAATATGGTTCTGTGGAAAATATCATTGCGCATTCGCACGAGCTGAAAGGAAAGCAAAGGGAGAATGTAGAAACCTATGCTGAGCAGGGTATAATCTCGAAAAAGCTGGCGACAATTATATTGGATGTTCCGGTTGAGTTTGATGAAAAATCACTGGAACTGGAAGCGCCAAGCCGCGAATTACTGGAGCCGCTGTTTGCAGAACTGGAGTTCAGGACTATCGGTAAACGGGTTTTTGGTGAAGACTTTAGTCGGGGATCATCCACAATAGTGTCGCAACAAACCGATCTTTTTGGAAATGTGACAGAAACAACCATACGGCAGGTAGAGGTTGTAGTCGTACCTCCACCGCCACCCACCTCGGAATTTACGGTGCCGCTCAACACAATAGAAAATACACCTCACCAATATATGCTGGCCGATACACCGGAATTGCGTAAATCATTGGTTGATCTTTTACAACAACAGGAAAGGATTTCTTTTGATACGGAAACAACCGGGACAGATGCTAATCTTGCTGAATTGGTAGGACTATCGTTTAGTGTTAAACCTGGAGAAGGTTATTATGTTCCCGTATCTGCTGTTAGGGAAGAAGCGCAACAACTGGTTAATGAATTTAAATCTGTGCTTGAAAATGAAGGTATCGTTAAAATAGGTCAGAATATTAAATATGATATGCTGGTACTGAAATGGTACGGCGTGAATATAAAAGGTCAACTATTTGATACCATGCTTGCGCATTACCTGATAGATCCGGATACAAGACATAACATGGATGTGCTTGCAGAGAATTATTTGAATTACTCCCCTATTTCTATAACAAAGCTAATTGGTGCTAAAGGTAAATCACAAGGTAATATGCGTGACGTTCCGGTAGAGCAGGTAGTAGACTATGCCGCTGAAGACGCTGATGTTACTTTGCAATTAGCCAACGTATTTAAGCCTCTGTTGGAGACCTTGAATGCAGAAAAGCTGGCAACAGAAGTAGAAAATCCTTTAATATATGTGCTAGCAGATATTGAGAAAGAGGGTGTTAGAATTGATATAGATACATTGATCAATTACTCTAAGGAGCTTGAGCTGGATATCAGAAAATTTGAACAGAATGTTTACGATAAATGCGGGGTTCAGTTTAACCTTGCGTCGCCTAAGCAACTAGGTGAAGTGCTTTTTGATAAATTACAGCTTGATCCTAAAGCTAAAAAAACTAAAACAGGACAATATCAAACAGGAGAAGATGTGTTGCTTGCTTTGGCTCATAAAAGTGATATCGTACAGGACATTCTGGATTTCCGTCAGTTGCAAAAATTAAAGTCGACGTATGTGGATGCCTTGCCTTTACTGGTAAATCCTAAAACCGGACGTGTACATACCAGTTTTAACCAGGCTGTTGCAGCAACGGGAAGGTTAAGCTCAAATAATCCTAATCTACAAAATATACCTATCCGTACTGAACGGGGCAGGGAGGTACGTAGGGCCTTTATTGCAAGGGATGAAAACCATGTGTTGCTTTCTGCCGATTATTCGCAAATTGAGCTTCGTATCATAGCCGAGATCAGTAAGGAGGAAAATATGCTGGAAGCATTTAACAAAGGTATAGACATCCATACTGCAACAGCAGCTAAAGTTTATGGGATTGCCATAGAAGATGTGGATTCAACACAGCGTAGAAATGCAAAAGCAGTAAACTTTGGTATTATATACGGACAGTCGGCTTTTGGACTCTCACAAAATTTAGGAATACCAAGAAAAGAAGCGGCGGCGATTATAGAGCAGTATTTTACCCAGTATCCGGGAATAAAAAGTTACATGTCGGATACAATGAATTTTGCCCGAGAGAATGGCTTTGTAGAAACCATTTTGGGTAGAAGAAGGTACTTGCGCGATATTAATTCTGCGAATCAGACTGTTCGTGGTTTTGCAGAGCGAAATGCGATCAATGCGCCTATACAAGGTTCTGCTGCGGACATGATTAAGGTGGCGATGATTAATATTCACAAAGACATGCAAGAGCAAAGGCTGCAATCTAAAATGACAATGCAGGTTCATGATGAGTTGGTCTTTGATGTGCTGAAAACAGAAGTTGAAGCCATGAAGAAAATTATTGCGCATAGAATGAAGACGGCGATCAAAACTACTGTGCCAATTGAAATAGAGATTGGTGAGGGGGATAACTGGCTGGAAGCACATTAATTAATTTTGAATCAGGTGTTTATCTTCGTTGATTGCGGCGAGGGGTAAATATGTTATGGTCAAAATTTTGTTGATGGTTAATCCAAAATAAATTGTAAAATATTAATTTTATTTTGATAGATTAGTTTACCTAAATGGTAGCTCTTTAGGCGTGCTTTTGGTTATGTGTCTCTGTTAAAGAGTTAATTATCTTGTGTTTGTAATCATGTAGCCGAAATCATCAAATGACCGAAAACAAGGGTTTAAAAAAAACACTCACCCCTTTTATGCTCTGGGGGCTTGGAGTTGGGTATGTCATTTCGGGTATGTATTTTGGATGGAATCTCGGGCTGGAGAAAGGTGGTACAGGCGGGATGGCTATGGCTACTATTGTCATCATGGTCATGTATGTAACTTTTACATTCAGCTATGCGGAACTGGCCTGTGCAATACCTAAGGCAGGCGGGGTCTTTGATTATGCAAACAGGGCAATGGGGAAAAATATCGGTTTTATAGCTGGAATTGCTCAAATTGTAGAGTTTATACTTGCTCCGCCAGCCATCGCATTTGCAATTGGTGCTTATTTCAATGCTTTTTTTCCTCAGGTACCTATTCTAACCAGTGCTGTCGCAATTTATTTTGTATTTACGGGCCTCAACGTATATGGTGTAAAAGCAGCGGCATCTTTTGAGGTGATCATTACTGTGTTCGCTGTAGGTGAGTTAGTTTTATTTTCAGGTATCGCCCTGCCACAGTTTGAGATAGCAAACCTTACCCATAATGCAATGCCCAATGGATGGGGAGGTGTGTTTGCTGCTATCCCTTTTGCCATTTGGTTTTTTTTGGGGATTGAAGGGATTGCCAATGTGGCTGAAGAAACGAAGAACCCGCAAAGGGATATCAGCAAAGGATTTGGATGGGCTATCTTTACATTGGCAATATTATGCATTCTAATATTTATTGCAGCGACCGGCATTGCCGGATGGGAAGCTATAGTTTATAAAAACGGAATAAGTGGAGAAACATCAGATTCTCCGCTTCCTTTGGCACTTGCGAAAATAACAGGAAGCAATCACTTGATGTACCATCTGCTGATCACAGTCGGTCTGTTTGGGTTGATTGCGTCTTTTCACGGACTAATACTTGCTGCGGGAAGATCAACTTATGAAATGGGCAGGGTGCATAACATCCCTTCCTTTCTTGGTAAAATATCACCGCGTTTTAATACCCCCGCCAACGCCCTGATAGGAAATATGGTTATCGGGATTCTCGCTTTACTTTCAGGAAAAACATCAGAGATCATTATTGTATCTGTTTTTGGAGCGCTTACGCTGTATATTATTTCAATGATTTCCATCGTCATTTTGAGAAAGCAGGAGCCGGAACTGCCGAGACCCTTTCGGGCTCCTTTTTATCCTGTATTTCCAATCATTTCGCTAATTATTGCAATAGTATCCATTATTGCAATGTTGGTTTTCAATTTTAAACTTGGACTTATTTATTTCTCCATATTGATAGTGACTTTTTTGCTGTATAGAATATTTAAACCATCCATTGAATGACAACACAAGAAATATTAGCGTATGTAAAACAGCATCCATCAGGGAAAGTGAAACTCGCCGTTGCGGATATTGATGGTGTTTTAAGAGGTAAGTATATCTCTTCAGAAAAGTTTGTTTCTGCAGTAGAAGGAAGATTAGGCTTTTGTGATGTTACATTTGGATGGGATATGGCTGACGTCGCATACGATAATACGAAATTTACAGGCTGGCATACCGGCTATCCGGATGCTTTGGTAAAACTTGACCTAAGTACGTTCCGTAAAATTCCATGGGAAAATGATATTCCTTTTTTTCTTGGTGACTTTGTTGATGAGGATGGAACGCCAGGTTATACTTGTCCGCGGCAATTACTCCGAAAGGTATTAGCAGATACCCAACAAAGTGGTTTCTCGCCCTACTTTTCACAGGAATTCGAGTGGTTTAATTTTGGAGAGACACCAGAAACGGCACATCAAAAGGGCTATCAAAATCTTACCCCCCTAAGCCCGGGAATGTTTGGTTACTCCATTTTACGCAGTTCCTTAAAAAATGAATACATGACAGATCTCTTTGATCTACTCTGCAAATTTGGAATACCTATCGAGGGATTACATACAGAAACGGGGCCGGGAGTTTATGAAGCAGCTATTAAGTATGCTCCTGTTTTGCAGGCAGCAGACCAGGCGGTGTTGTTCAAGACTGCAGTAAAAGAAATTGCCTATAAGCATGGTATTATGGCTACTTTTATGGCAAAGGTCACCGAAACCCTGCCGGGTTGCAGCGGACATGTACATCAAAGTTTATGGGATAAGGATTCAACTCATAACTTGTTTTATGATGAAAAAGATAAGCATAAGATGAGTGACCTGATGAAAAGCTATATTGCAGGGCAATTATATTGTTTGCCACAGATACTCCCAATGATTGCTCCGACTATTAATAGTTATAAACGGCTGGTTGAAGGTGCCTGGGCTCCAACCACCTTAACTTGGGGTATTGACAATAGGACAGTTGCTTTGAGGGCATTGCCATGTAATGCTAAGGCCACACGCTTAGAAACAAGAGTGGTGGGTTCTGATACCAATCCTTATCTGGCTTTGGCTGCCTGCCTTGCTGCGGGACTGTATGGTATTAAAAACAATATGAAGCTGGAAAAGGAAGCTACTCAAGGAAATGGTTACAAAGATCTTTCAAATGGCGTATTACCAGCCAATCTTCATGAAGCTACTCAAAAAATGAAGCAATCGACGGTGACAAAAGAACTATTTGGAGATCCGTTTGTTGAGCATTTTACATTAACCAGAGAGTGGGAATGGAAACAGTACGCTAAAGTGGTAACAGACTGGGAGCTTAAGCGCTACTTTGAAATTATTTAAATCAGGGATTAATTGACTAATAAGTAAGCATATATGACATTCGATAAAGTATACCAGTATAATTTTCCAACCACTATTCGTTTTGGGGCCGGAGCTATAAAGGAATTACCTGCCTATTTGCAAAAGAATGGATTAAAGCGGCCAATGATCGTTACCGACCCGACAGTAGCTTCTTTGCCATTTTTTAGAGCTATTGTCGCAGATTTGCAGGCCCATCATATTTCCGTTGAAGTGTTCAACGACATTCATAAAAATCCGTTAAAATCTGATGTGTATAGAGGAACGGATGTGTGGGATAGTACTTCCAGAGATAGCATAATTGGTATTGGAGGTGGTGCAGCACTCGATGTGGCCAGGGCAATTGTGTTACGCGTAAACCATCGTGAAGATTTGTTTAAATATGATGATCTGATCGGTGGCGACATATATGTAACCAGTGATGTCCCTCATTTTATTACCGTTCCGACTACCTCAGGAACTGGAAGTGAAGTGGGGAGGAGTGCAATTATTGCTGATGATGAAACACACCAGAAAAAGATTTTATTCTCTCCTAAGTTGATGGCGCAGATTGTATTTGCCGATCCCTTACTTACAATGGATTTACCGCCATTTATTACCGCTGCAACCGGGATGGATGCGCTTACACATAATATGGAAGCATTTCTGGCAAAAAATCTACACCCGCTATGTGATGGGATAGCGCTTGAGGGTATTTCATTAATAAGGGATTCCCTGGAAAAGGCAACAAATAAACCAGATATTGAAAGCAGGAGCAAAATGCTAATGGCCTCTATGATGGGGGCAATTGCTTTTCAAAAGGGACTTGGCGTGGTACATTCCCTTGCACATCCGCTTTCTTCATTACTTGATACACACCATGGTCTGGCTAATGCAGTAAATATTCCGTATGGAATGGAGTTCAATATTGCTGGTTTTGAAGATAAATTCAGGAGAATAGCCCGAAGTCTGGAGTTAAGAGAAGAAACTGGAGAAGCGGTAGTGAATTATCTTTTTGAATTGAATGATAAGGTAGGTATACCCCATCATTTAAGAGATATTGGCGTCAAATCAGAACATATAGAGACACTTGCAGATTTGGCCCTTGCCGATTTTGCACACCCTAATAATCCTAAACCAGTAAGCCGGGAAGATTTTAAACAACTATATCTAAAGGCGCTTTAAATTATAAATAACATTGTCTGGAGAAGCTCCCCTGAAATAATACCAAGCCTAAATGAAAAAAAAGATTGGAATAAGCTATACTGAAACTAACTTTCAGAATTACTGGAATTGGTTTATGCCAGAGGAATTATCTGCTGAGGTTGAGCTTGTTGAGCTTTCTTTTCATAAAAATAATACAAACGACTTTGAGCAATGCGATGGTTTTGTTTTAACGGGGGGTATTGATGTACTACCAGCTATATACGGCGGGGCAGAAGAATATCCTCATAAACCGGATACGTTTTTGCCTGAGCGGGATGAGTTTGAACGATTGATTTATGAGTATTCGCAAAAGGCAAAGGTGCCGGTGTTGGGTATTTGTAGGGGGATGCAATACATCAATATCCTGGAGGGAGGAAAAGTATTTGAAGACAATGGCGAAGAGGTAAATAAGATCCATAAAAAGGGTGCCCAGGACAAAATTCACGGGATAAATATTAAAAAGAATAGCTTGTTATATAATGTAGCCGGTATAGAAAAAGGAGAAGTGAACAGCGCCCACCATCAAGGGGTTGATCCAAATTATCTGGGCAGTAATTTAATGGTTAGTGCCAATTCCGACACTGAAGAGGGCCTGGTTGAAGCATTGGAATTTAAAGATAAAACCGATAAGGCTTTTATGCTCGCTGTACAATGGCATCCAGAAAGAATGAAAGAAAAGGAACTCAATCCTTTGTCACAAAAAATTAAAGAACAATTTATTAAGGAAGTCAAAAGTCATAAACGATGAACATTATTAACCCCGCAACAGAAGAAATTATAGCAACAGTAACGGAAGATGATAGAAAGTCGCTTGCCCACAAGCGCAATTTGCTTAAGATGGGGCAAAAAAACTGGGCAGCAAGAAGTCTGGAGCAACGTTTGCCGATCATCGAAAAGTTTTACGAGCTACTCGAATTGGAAGTAGAACGCCTCGCTGTGGTGTTGACTTCGGAAGTGGGCAAGCCGTTATCGCAATCCCGTAATGAGATCAACGGGGCAAGAGGAAGGGTTCGATGGATGTTGGATCATGCACTGCAGTATCTTTCCGATGAAATTGTAGCGGATACGCCAGGGTTGAAGGAACAGATATCTTATGATCCATTGGGTGTTGTGTGTAACATATCGGCCTGGAATTATCCTTATCTGGTGGGCGTAAACGTTTTTGTGCCTGCACTAATTGCAGGAAATGCGGTGATGTACAAACCTTCGGAGTATGCAACCTTAACCGGACTGGAAATAGAAAAATTATTAAAGCAAGCCGGATTACCTGATGATGTATTTAAGGTGGCTATAGGGGCAAAAGAGACTGGCGAACACTTGCTGGATATGAATTTTGACGGATACTTTTTTACTGGATCTTATAAAACCGGGAAGTATATATATGAGCGGGTGGCTCCAAAGATGGTGCCTTGCCAGCTTGAACTCGGGGGGAAAGATCCACTATATGTTGCTGATGATGTAAAAGATATTGTAGCTGTTGCCACTGCGACAGCTGATGGCGCTTTTTATAATAACGGTCAGAGCTGCTGTGCAGTGGAACGCATTTATGTGCAGGAAAAAGTTTACGACGATTATATTGCTGCCTTTTTGAAGGAAGTGCAATCCTGGGAAGTAGGTGCGCCAACAGAAGCTGGTGTTTATCTTGGGGCGTTGACAAGAAAAGAACAAATAACAGTATTGGAGCAACAGGTTAAGGAAGCGTTACAACATGGTGCTGTACTTTTAACTGGGGGCAAAAGAAAGGGGCAAAAAGGTAATTATTTTGAACCTACTGTGCTGTTAAATGTAACCAATCATATGAAGGTGATGCAGGAAGAGAGTTTTGGCCCCATTATTGGTATTATGAAGGTGAATGACGATGCCGAAGCCGTTTATCTGATGCAGGATACCGTATACGGTTTAACTGCCTCCGTTTATTCGGGAAGCATGGATAGGGCAAAGCATATCCTTTCTCAGATGGATTCGGGAACGGGGTATTGGAATTGCTGTGATAGGGTAAGTGCCGGCCTTCCATGGAGTGGCAGACGGCATTCAGGTGTAGGAGCCACATTATCGCACCAGGGGTTGCGTGCTTTTACAAAACCTAAGGCTTGGCATTTGAAGCCAGTATAGGATAAAAAGAGGCTATCCTATACTAGCTTTTTAAATACTTATTGAAGTTCAAGATGCTTATAGCTCAATAGTCTCACCTATCTGGGGCAAAAGCAAGACTTTATTTTCTCTTTTAAATTTAGCCTGAGCTTCTTCAGTGTCGATTTGTATTGGTGGGAAAGTATTGTAATGTACCCCAATTACCTTATCACAGTCAAGATACTTAGTCGCAACCAATGCATCGTCAACATCCATGGTGTAATGTCCTCCAATAGGCAGAATGGCGTAATCCAGATTATAGAGGTCTGCAAGAATCTTCATTTCCAAGGTAAGTGCAGTATCTCCGGCAAAGTATACAGTTTTTCCCTCCAGCTCTAATACAAACCCTGCAGGATTTCCACCATAGCTACCATCGGGATTACTGCTTGAATGTACTGCCCAAACCGTTCTTAAGGTGCCAAAGTCGAACTTCGATTTGCCAAAGTTGATATCAGTAACATTTTTTACACCTTGTTTTTTAATCCAGTCGGCTACTTCTACCATGGCAATAACCTGAGCGTTGGTTTGATTGGCAATGACCGTCAGATCGGCAACGTGGTCACCATGACCGTGGCTCACCAGGATATAATCTGCCTCAATGCTTTTTACGTCAATATCTTTTGCCAATGGATTATGGCTAATGAAAGGATCGAAAAGGAACTTTTTGCCATCTGCTTCCAGGAGGAAACAAGATTGACCATAATAAGTATACTTCATCTTTATTTTTAAGGTTAAAAAAGACTATTGTCCAAACATACCGCCCAGGCCACCAAGCATATCTTTGGTTGCGGCTTGCATTTCTGTAGCACTTACTACATCTGCCTGTGTTAAAGCTTTGTTGATCGCTGTTAAAAGTAATTCTTCCAGCTCCTCTTTGTCGGCCTGTTTGTAAAAATCTTCATTAATTTCTATTGCGGTTATTGCTTTATTAGCGGTAGCCGTAATGCGTATGGCGCCTCCTTCTACTTCACCAAAAACAGAAATGGTATCCAGACGTTTTTTTATTTCATCGGCCTTTTGTTGTGCCGCCATCAATTTATCGAACATAATCAGGTTGTTTTTTATATAACAACGAAATTAAGGGAAATTGGTTTAAAATAGGTTGATTAAAATGAAAAAGAGCTATTCTACTATTTTCTTGTTGAAGTCGACAAACAGGTTGAACAGGTCGTTGTATTCTGTAAAAGGAAGTGTGCCAGGCTGATCGTTCACATCATGATAGGCCTTTATTCCGCCGGTGGTATAAATGAAAAATGCAGGGACTCCTTTTTCGGTAAAAAAGTAATGGTCGCTATTTGCTGATTTGCCCCTGGAATTGATTTGAACAAGGTATTTATGGTCTTTGTTAATTTGATTGATGAGGTCAAATTCTCTCGGATAATAGCTTGCATTGACTACCGTAATCCCTGTCTCTCCTGTGCCAACCATATCCATATTGATGAGAAAGCGGATTTTTTTGAGATCAACAAGTGGCTGTTCGGTAAAATATTTTGACCCGATCAAGCCGGCTTCTTCCGCCGCAAAACAAATGAAAACCATACTGTAGGGGGCTGGGTTTACTGCGTAGTGGCGGGCCATATTTAGTAATAGCGATACCCCGCTTGCATTGTCGTTCGCGCCAGGGAAAAAGGTGTCGCGGCCCATTCCGCCCAAATGATCATAGTGCGCTGTAAATACCAGGAAGGAGTCGGGGACTTTCGTCCCTTTTACCATTCCAATAATGTTTTCGGCTTTAAAATCAGGGATAAATTGGTTTTCTATATTGATATCAATGGTTTCGGGATCCTTCACAAGGGCTTTCAGTATCTCAATTCCTGTGTAGTCTGCCTGTTTATTGCTGACAGACCAGGTTAGTTTATCTTTTAGCACCATTACGATTCTATTGGCGGAAGAAATAAATACACTGCTGTCTTTTTGTTCCAGTTTTCCACTGGCCTTAAGGCCTATACTTTCCGGCATGACGATGAAGTCTCGCCCTGCGGTAAATGATTTGCCATTTATGCGCAGCTCCATATTGCCTGGAAATGTGTTTACAGGAAAGGAAAAAGATTGTTTAAAGGTTTGCCCGTTCATCGGACTTAAACCATAGGTTTCAAATTGCGCATTGATGTAACTGGCTGCAGTTTCAAGCCCATTATTGGTGTATCCTCTTCCCCACATGGTTTTGGAGGTGAGGGTGTCGACTATGGACTTGGCAAGACTAAGGTCTTGTGATAAGACCGTTCGTGGAATTATCAGACATAGGATGATCAGGCACTTCTTCATGTAAAGGGTGTCGGGGGCTTTTAGGTTTCATTGTGTTAGGTAAATATATGCAAACAGATGAAATATGTTGCGTGTGAAAGTGGTAAAATCAAACAGATGGAGTGCTTCGCTGTTATAAAAGCAAGATTAAAATTATGGATGTACGTTCAAATGAGCCTTTCTGGTTAGTGAAAAATGGGATGAAACATTCTTACCCTTCTTTAAGAGAGAATCTGGATGTTGATATTTTGATTGTAGGAGCAGGTATAACAGGGGCGTTAATGGCACATGCGGCCATAAAAAAGGGGTATAGGACGTTATTGATTGATAAGAGGGAGGTTGCGAATGGCAGTACATCTGCGACTACTTCTATGCTCCAATACGAAATAGATGTGCCGCTGTATAAGCTAAAACAATTGATTGGTGAGCAGGGAGCAATTGCAAGTTATATGGCCTGCAGGGATGCGATATATAAGCTGGAAGATTTGGTGGGAGAAATTAAGTCGACCTGTGGGTTTGAGAAAAAGGAATCGGTTTATTTTGCAGGAAACAGTAAAGATGTAAAATGGTTAAAAGTAGAATATGAGGCCCGTTTGGTAGCTGGATTTGATGTGAAGTGGCTCAATAGGGAAGAATTGGGAGCTATCTATGGAATAATTGGTGAGGGAGGTATTTTGTCTGAGGATGGAGGAAGTGTGGATGCTTTTTGTCTGACTCATGATCTATTGCATTACAATGTGGACAGGGGCTTAAGTGTGTTTGATAAAACCGAATTGAAAAAAGTTAAATACGAAAAGAATGGTATTCGTGCCCTGATGCATACAGGGGCAGAGGTCACCGCTAAAAAAATCATTTATTGTACTGGCTATGAAACCCAGGGGATGTTGCCCGACAAAATTGTGAACTTGAAAAGTACCTATGCTATGATTAGCGAGAGGGAAGATAAACATCCGGCCATTTGTGAAAAAACATTGTTTTGGAATACTGACGACCCCTATTTGTATATGCGTACGACAGCAGATGGACGTTTGCTGGTCGGTGGGGAAGATGTTGACTTCAAAAATGCAACGAGGCGCGATTTATTGCTTGGCAAAAAGAAAGATAAACTGGTTAAAACGTTAAGAAAGTATCTTCCCGATATTGCATTTATTGAAGATTTTTGCTGGTGCGGAACTTTTGGAGAAACAGAGGACGGCTTGCCTTATATTGGCACGCATCCGAAATTTCCGAATAGTTATTTTCTGCTGGGCTTTGGTGGGAATGGTATTACTTTTTCGGTTATTGGTGCCGACATGATTATCGGGATGATGGAGGGAAGTTCGGATCTGTTGTCACATTATTTCAGATTTCGGCGTTAAATTAAAATGAGCTTTTTATTATTAAAATATGAGGGGCGGATTGTAAGATGCTCTAAATGGCTTTTTTATCAAAAAAAAATACTGAAAAATGTAAAAAAATAAAAAACGTATTGCACAACTCAATATTTATTTAAACCTTTGCGCCTCAACTCATTCAAATAATTATTATAAACAGAAAATGATCAAACACGCAACGCATAAACTTTCTATTGTTGAAGCAAAGAACATTGCTTCAAGAAGTCTGTTTATTGAACGTTTACAACCCGTGTTTTTTGTGACTACGAACCGGCAAACCTATACGCCGCGGATCTGAGTAAATTCCTAATACCAGGTCATTTACGAAGAGGATTGCCTCTCAAAAAACAATTAATCAGAACATTTATATTTTTTCGTTATCATATTAATGAATATAAACGATTTTATAGTGCAGGTTGCACTTCCTGAACATCGTGTCTTTGCAGAAGAAATCTGTGAAGAGATGGCTGAGTCGGCCAAAGCACGAGGTACAGGTATCGCTAAACGCTCTTCGGAGTATGTAGCAGATAAAATGGCCGATGGTAAAGCAGTAATTGCTTTCCATAAGGACGGCTCATGGGCAGGATTTTGTTATATCGAAACCTGGACCCACGGACAGTTTGTGGCCAACTCAGGCCTAATTGTTAGTCCGAAATACCGTAAGGCAGGATTAGCACATGCCATCAAAGAAAAGATCTTTGAGCTTTCACGTCAAAAGTATCCTAAAGCTAAAATTTTTGGTTTAACAACTGGTCTGGCTGTAATGAAGATCAATTCTGATCTTGGGTATGAGCCAGTTACTTATTCGGAACTTACTCAGGATGAAGAGTTCTGGAAAGGATGCCAGAGCTGCGTTAACTTCGAAATTTTAAAAATGAAGGAACGTAAAAACTGTATGTGTACAGCGATGTTGTACGATCCGGTTGAGCAAAAGCACGATGTAGCAAAGAAGTTTGCCGAAGAATTGCATAAGAAGCCAAAGTTGTATGAACGTTTTATGCGTATCAAGCAAAGGTTGATCCTGAAGACAAGGCCCCAGGGTAAAAAGGGAATGAAATCCCTGTTTTTAATGTTTAGTATTTTATTTAAATAGCTGTTATATAAGATGAAGAAGAAAGTTGTTTTAGCATTTAGCGGAGGTTTGGATACCTCGTTTTGTTGCATTTACCTGGCTCAGGATCGTGGACTTGAAGTTCATTCTGTAATTGTAAATACAGGTGGTTTCTCTGATGAAGAGCTGAAGGAAATAGAAAAGCGTGCTTACGCCCTTGGTGTAGCTTCTCATGCAGTGGTTGATGAAACTACAAATTATTATAACGGCTGTATTAAATACCTTGTGTTTGGTAATGTCTTGAAAAATGCTACTTATCCGCTTTCTGTTAGTGCAGAGCGTGTAAGCCAGGCAACAGCGATAGCCAACTATGTGAAAAAGATTGGTGCTGATTATGTTGCTCATGGTAGTACAGGTGCCGGAAACGATCAGGTGCGTTTTGATATGATTTTTAATATCATCATCCCTAACGTTGAAATCATTACGCCAATCAGAGATTTAAAATTATCCCGCGAAGCGGAAATAGAATATTTGAACGCCCATGGTGTGGAGTATAGTGCTGAAAAAGCAAGATACTCTATTAATAAAGGTTTATGGGGAACTTCTGTTGGTGGAAAAGAAACACTGACTTCTCATGAAACTTTACCTGAAGAGGCATGGCCGACACAGGTTTCGGAGACTACACCGCGTAAACTGGAACTTACTTTTGAAAAAGGTGAGCTGGTGGGCATTGATGGTGAGAGTTTAAGTCCTGTTGTTGCCATTCAGAAGCTACAGGCCATTGCCCAGCCTTATGGTATTGGCAGGGACATTCATGTGGGCGATACGATTATAGGTATAAAAGGACGTGTTGGCTTTGAGGCTGCGGCTCCTATTGTGATTATTAAAGCACACCATACGCTTGAGAAACACACATTAACAAAGTGGCAGCTTTCATGGAAAGAGCAATTGTCTACTTTTTATGGTAACTGGTTGCACGAAGGACAGTTTCATGATCCGATTATGCGCAATATTGAAGCATTTTTAGCAGATACACAAAAAGTAGTAAGTGGAAAAGTGTTTGTAGAACTGTTACCTTATCGTTTCAATATCATTGGAATTGAGTCTGCACATGATTTAATGAGTAATAAATTTGGTAGCTACGGCGAAATGAACAATGCCTGGAGCGGTGAAGATGTAAAAGGATTTTCTAAGATTTTTGGCAACCAGGTAATGATCTGGCATAAAGTGAACGGTGATGAAAATTAGAGCAGGTATAGTTGGTGGTGCGGGTTATACAGGAGGCGAAATGCTTCGTATCCTGATTAACCATCCCGCTGTTGAAATTAAGTTTGTTCATAGCAATAGCAATGCCGGAAACCTGATTTCTGATGTACACACCGACTTGTTTGGTGATACAGACCTTCGTTTTACTGCTGAGCTTTCTTCAGCTATTGATGTGTTGTTTCTATGTGTTGGACACGGAGATGCGAAGAAGTTCCTTGAGGCGAATGACATCGATAAAAGTATTAAGATCATTGATCTAAGTCAGGATTTCAGATTAAAAGCCAATGCAGGAACCAATTGGGTTTATGGACTGCCTGAACTGAACCGTGAACAAATTAAGAAAGCCAGCTATATTGCTAATCCTGGTTGTTTTGCAACTTGTATTCAATTGGGTTTGCTGCCATTGGCGGCAAAAGGGCTATTGAAAAGTGAAGTGCATATTAATGCTACGACAGGGTCTACAGGTGCCGGGCAAGGTTTATCAGGTACTTCGCATTTTAGCTGGCGCAACAATAACCTATCCGTTTATAAAGCCTTTGAACACCAGCACTTGAACGAGATTGGTGAAAGCCTGAAAAAATTGGATGGTGCTTTTGATCAGGTGTTGACCTTTATTCCGCAACGTGGTGATTTTACCAGGGGTATTTTAGCAGCCATGTATTTGGAAAGTGACCTCACAGCAGAAGAAGCGCAACGTATTTATGAAGATTATTATGCAGCACATACTTTTACGCATGTGAGCAAAAAGAATATTGATTTAAAGCAGGTTGTGAATACAAACAAAGGATTGGTGCATGTTGAAAAGCATGGTAGTAAGCTATTTATTGTAAGTGTAATTGATAACCTTTTAAAAGGTGCAAGTGGACAGGCTGTACAGAATATGAATTTAATTTTTGGGTTGGAAGAGGGTACAGGACTGCGGCTTAAAGCATCGGCGTTTTAATTAAACCCGGTGCGCTATTGCTCATTACTACTGAAATGGTTTCAGTAACTTTTTCCATTTATCAATTAAAAACTTAAAAAATGAACTTATTCGACGTTTATCCACTCAATGATATAGAAATTACCAAAGCATCCGGAAGTACTGTATGGGATGTAAATGGACAGGAATATTTAGATCTGTATGGCGGTCATGCAGTGATCTCTATCGGTCATACTCACCCACATTATGTTGCCCGTTTAACTGATCAGTTAAACAAAGTTGGTTTTTATTCCAACTCCGTTAAAATCCCGCTGCAGGTTGAACTTGCCGAGAAGCTGGGTAGAGTGTCTGGAAAAGCCGATTACCAATTATTTTTATGCAATTCAGGAGCCGAGGCAAATGAAAATGCGCTGAAACTGGCTTCGTTTTATAACGGAAGAAAAAAGGTAATTGCTTTTAAAGGTGCTTTTCATGGCAGAACCTCGTTAGCGGTTTCGGCTACCGATAATCCTAAAATTATTGCACCTGTAAATGAGACTGACAATATAGTTTTCCTTCCACATAATGATGAAGCGGCTTTAGTCAATGCTTTTGCGGAGTTTGGGAATGAAATTACTGCGGTTATTATTGAAGGTATACAAGGTGTTGGCGGAATTAAAGAAGCTTCGGTTAGCTTCCTGCAAAAGATCCGTTCACTTTGTGATGAATATAATGCGCTTTACATTGCCGACAGCGTGCAGTGCGGTTATGGCAGAACGGGTAAGTTTTACTCGCATGATTACGCAGGTGTTGATGCGGACATATACACCATGGCAAAAGGTATGGGTAATGGATTTCCGGTAGCGGGAATTTCTATTGCGCCTAAGTTTAAGCCTTGGCATGGGATGTTGGGTACTACTTTTGGTGGTAACCATTTGGCTTGTGCTGCTGCTTTGGCAGTTCTGGAAATTATTGATCAGGACAACTTGCTGAAAAATGCAGCTGAGGTTGGTACTTATCTGATTGATGAGTTGAAAAAAATAGAAGGAATAAATGAAGTGCGTGGACGTGGTTTAATGATCGGTATAGATTTACCTGAAAGCTTATCAAACATAAAAAAAGACCTTCTTTTTAAATATAAGATCTTCACCGGTGAGGCAAAACCTAATGTAATCAGGCTATTGCCCGCTTTGAATTTAACTAAGGATCAGGCTGATCAATTTTTAAATGATTTTAAAACTGCTTTAAAAGGATGAACCAATTCACCTCAGTAAATGATGTGCACGACATCAGCCAATTGGTAAAAGACGCATTGGCACTTAAGGAAAACCCTTATGCCCATCAGCATCTGGGTAAGAACAAAACCCTTGGTCTGGTTTTTTTAAACCCAAGTTTGCGTACCCGTTTAAGCACCCAGAAAGCAGCCCTGAACTTAGGGATGAATGTGATGGTGATGAACATGGACAAAGAAGGATGGGCATTGGAAACTCAGGATGGTATTGTAATGAACGGTACCACAGTGGAACATATTCGGGAAGCTGCAGCAGTAATGGGGCAGTATTGTGACGTGCTGGGCTTACGTTCTTTTCCTAAGTTGCGGGACCGGGATGAGGATTATAATGAGGATTTCTTCAATAAGTTTATAAAGTTTTGTAACGTTCCGGTGGTGAGCCTGGAAAGTGCAACACGTCACCCTTTGCAAAGTTTGGCAGATCTGGTTACTATAAAAGAAACCTGGAAAGGTGCTGCTAAACCTAAAGTTGTTTTGGCCTGGGCCCCACATATCAAGGCCTTACCACAAGCTGTGCCTAACTCGTTCGCAGAATGGATGTGCAAAGCGCAGGAGGATGGAATGCTTGACTTTACCATTGCACAGCCGGTTGGGTATGAACTGAATGAAGATTTTACGCCAGGTGCTTATATTACGCATGACCTGGATGAAGCTTTAGCTGGTGCAGATTATATTTATGTGAAAAACTGGTCCAGCTATAAAGACTATGGTAAAGTACTTCCTTATCCGGAAGGCTGGATGTTGAACAACGATAAATTAAAAGATACTAATGATGCAAAGGTAATGCATTGCCTGCCAGTACGCCGTGATCTGGAACTTTCTTCGGAAATACTGGACGGACCTAATTCATTGGTTATACATGAGGCAGGGAATAGGTTGTGGGCAGCGCAAGCAGTATTGAAACAAATTTTAGAAAAGCTATAATATGAAGAAGCTCAGTGTAATTAAAATTGGGGGAAATGTAATTGACAACTCGGAGAAACTACATCAGTTTTTACTGGATTTTACAGCACTCCCCGGAGATAAGATTTTAATTCACGGTGGTGGAAAGATTGCAACTGAACTTGGCGTGTCGCTGGGAGTAGAAGCAAAAATGGTTGATGGCAGACGTATAACGGATATCGAAACATTACGGGTCGTAACGATGGTGTACGCCGGACTGATCAATAAAAATATGGTAGCACAATTGCAGGCAAAAGGCTGTAATGCAATCGGGCTTACTGGTGCAGATGGTAATGTGATCAAAGCGGTAAAAAGACCCATAAAGGATATCGACTACGGTTTTGTGGGCGACCTTGATGCGTCATCGGTTTCAACGGAAACATTGAGCAGTCTGCTAAATGCAGGATTGGTACCCGTACTTTGTGCCATTACACATGATGGAGATACTCAGCTTTTGAACACCAATGCCGATACGATCGCTTCGGCTGTGGCTGTTGCAATGTCTTCGTCTTACGAAACTTCATTGGTTTACTGCTTTGAAAAACGTGGTGTAATGCGCGACATTGATGATAACAACTCGTTGGTGAGCGAGATCAGGATGGAGCAATTTGATACTTTAAAGAATGAAGGTGTGGTTTCGGGAGGAATGATCCCTAAATTGCATAATGCTTTTGAAGCCATAAAAAGTGGAGTGTCGGCGGTGTATATTGGTAAAGCAGATGAATTACCACAAATTAGCGGAAATAATTTCGGAACCAGATTAATCAAGTAATTATGAACAAGTTTAAAGGCAAGATTGCAATTTTAGGAAGTGGAAACATTGGTGTTTCTTTAGCCAAGGGATTGGTGAAATCTAACTATGCCGAACCGGGTCAGATCAGTTTAACGAGAAGAAATATTTCGGGTTTAAGTAGCCTGTCCGAACAAGGATTTGTGGTAAGTGCTGATAATGCAGTTGTGGTTGCCGGTGCAGATATCGTTGTTTTAGCGGTATTACCACAACAATTGAATAGTTTGTTGTCGCAGATTGACCATGTTGTTGATGCAAAAAAACACGTTTTTATTTCTGTTGCTTCTGGTGTAAGCTGTATAGATATCCGAAGTAAACTTGGAGATGATGTACAGGTGATCAGGGCAATGCCGAACACTGCAATTGCAATCGGACAATCGATGACTTGTGTGGCTACTGATAATGCAACTGCGGAGAACGTGGAGGAAGTAACCCGCATGTTTGAAACAGTAGGTTCTGTTGTCAAAATAAATGAGGACCTGATGACTTCCGCAACCGCGCTTTGCGCTTGTGGTATTGCTTTTTTTTTAAGAGCGATCAGAGCCGCTTCGCAAGGTGGGGTGGAGATAGGTTTTCACGCCGATGAAGCTTTGAAAATGGCTGTTCAAACGGCAAAAGGTGCTGCAGATTTATTGTTGTTAATGCAATCGCATCCGGAGCAGGAGATAGACAAGGTAACTTCACCTAAAGGATGTACTATTGCCGGGTTAAATGAAATGGAACACAATGGTTTCAGTTCATCTTTAATAAAAGGAATTAAGCTTTCGGCGGTTAAAGCCGGAGCATTATATACAAAAGAATAATATGGGGATTGAGCAACTGCAAAAGGATAGTATAGCCTTACTGAAACAATTAATCAGTATCCAGTCCTTTAGCAAAGAAGAGGATAAGACAGCTGATGCAATTGAACATTTTTTGCAAGAGCGAAATATTAAGACAAACCGTAAGCTAAACAACATCTGGGCTTACAATAAATATTTTGACGCAGCTAAACCTACCTTGCTTTTAAATTCACATCATGATACAGTAAAGCCAAATTCGGGCTATACACGAGATCCTTACGATGCCACTGTTGAAGATGGTAAATTGTATGGCTTAGGAAGTAATGACGCAGGAGGATGTCTTGTTTCGCTTGTAGCGACATTTTTGTATTACTATGAGTCGGAAGATTTAGTTTATAACATTTGTCTGGCAACAACAGCAGAAGAGGAGATATCAGGTAACAATGGTTTGGAATACGTTTTGCCGGATCTTGGTGAGCTGGAATTTGCGATTGTTGGCGAACCGACCCAAATGAACCTGGCTATTGCAGAACGTGGATTACTGGTGCTCGATTGTACTTCGCATGGAAAAGCGGGGCACGCTGCACGCGAAGAAGGAGATAATGCCATTTATAAAGCTTTAAAAGATATTGACTGGTTCAGAAGCTATCGCTTTTCAAAGGTGTCTGAAATGTTTGGCCCTTTAAAAATGTCGGTAACAATTATCAATTCCGGATCTCAGCATAATGTGGTACCTGCCACTTGTAATTTTACAGTTGATGTGAGGGTGACCGATGCTTATACAAATGAAGAAGTATTAAAGATCATCCGGACAAATGTAGATTGTGATGTGAAGCCCCGTTCTGTAAGGTTAAAACCTTCTTCTATTGATAAGGAACATCCGATAGTTGTTTCGGGCGTCGCTTTGGGCAGAACTACTTATGGCTCTCCAACAACGTCAGATCAGGCGCTGCTAAGTATTCCTTCTTTAAAAGTTGGGCCTGGTGATTCTGCACGGTCGCATATGGCTGATGAATATGTTTATGTGAACGAGGTCGAAGAGGGAATAGCGCTCTATATAAAAATGTTGGAACCCGTAATAAAAGGGAAATAGAATATAAATATTAGATAAATGAAAATCTGGCAAAAAAACATTGACGTAAATAAGGATATTGAAACTTTTACGGTGGGTAAAGACAGGGAACTGGATTTACAGATGGCTGCTTTCGATGTGCTTGGCTCATTGGCGCATGTAGAAATGCTGGAAAGTATTGGTCTGCTTACCGCCGATGAACTTGTGGAGATTCAGGCCGCACTTAAAAATATTTATGCAGAAATAGAAGCAGGACAGTTTGTAATTGAAGATACAGTTGAAGATGTGCACTCGCAGGTGGAGTGGTTACTGACACAACGTATTGGTGAAGCTGGTAAAAAAATACATAGCGGACGCTCCCGCAATGATCAGGTATTGGTTGATTTGAAGTTGTATTTCAGAAGTTGTATTGAAGAGATGGTGGGCAATACAAATGTATTGTTCGAGCAGCTGATTTCATTGAGTAATACGCACAGGGATAAACTGATGCCAGGCTATACACATTTGCAAATCGCTATGCCTTCCTCATTTGGACTTTGGTTTGGTGCTTATGCGGAAAGTCTTGTTGATGATATGGAGATGATGCTGGCTGCCTGGAAAATCTGTAATAAAAATCCATTGGGCTCTGCTGCGGGTTATGGATCTTCATTCCCTTTAAACAGGACGATGACGACACAGCTGCTGGGCTTTGAACGTTTAAACTATAATGTGGTTTATGCACAAATGGGTAGGGGAAAAACGGAAAGGGTATTGGCGCAGGCTATGTCTTCTGTCGCGGCATCATTAGCAAAAATGGCGATGGATGTTTGTCTGTTCATTAATCAGAATTTTGGTTTTATCAGTTTTCCTGATGAATTGACAACTGGATCGAGCATTATGCCACACAAAAAGAACCCGGATGTGTTTGAGTTGATCCGTTCGCGTTGCAACAAGATTCAGGCTTTGCCTAATGAAATTGCTTTGATGATTACGAACCTGCCTTCAGGCTATCACCGTGATCTGCAATTGCTAAAAGAAAACCTTTTTCCGGCAATTACCTCTTTAAACGAGTGTTTGGAAATGACCACTTTTATGCTGCAAAATATTACTGTTAAGGATCATATCCTTGAAGATAAAAAGTATGCTTATTTATTCAGTGTAGAGGTGGTAAATGAGCTGGCTTTAAACGGGACTCCGTTTAGAGAGGCCTATAAAATTGTTGGTGAGTCTATTGACAAAGGAACTTTTTCTCCTGGAAAAGCGGTTAACCACACACATGAAGGCAGTATAGGGAATCTTTGCAATACCGAAATTGAAGGAATGATGACAGAAGTACTCTCGCAGTTTAAATTTGAAAAAACACATCAGGCGATAAAAAAGCTGTTGGCTTAACAATATGTTTTATTGGTCACAAAAAGGCCGGATGATTAGTAATCGTCCGGCCTTTTTGTGTATTTAATTTTTCTTATTTAAATTCTGATGTTTTATGGAATTCAATATCCGGGTAATCCCGCATTGTCATATTGATCATGAATTCGTTGTCGGCAAGGTAAACCGCATTACCATCCTTATCCTCACCAATATGTGCTTGTTTCCTTTTCAGAAATTCCGCCAGTTTAGTTTTGTCTTTTGATGTTACCCAGTTTGAACGGGTATAACTTAACATCCTGAAGGCTGCTTTCGCACCATATTCATGCTCCAGACGGAAAGCAATTACTTCGAACTGAAGTTCACCAACAGCTCCAACCACCTTACGGTTTCCGGGTTGCATGATGAATAATTGCGCTACACCTTCTTCAGTAAGTTGCTGTATGCCTTTCTCCAGTTGTTTCGTTTTTAATGGATCTCTGTTCTCCAATTCCTTAAATATTTCAGGAGAGAAGCTGGGAATGCCCTTGAATTGAAGTTTTTCTCCTTCAGTAAGCGTGTCGCCTATTTTGAAGTTTCCACTGTCATAAAGACCAACCACATCACCTGGCCATGCTTCTTCTACAATACTTTTTTCATTGGCCATGAAGTCCATCGGATTAGAAAACTTTAGCTTCTTATCCTGACGGGTGTGATAATAGAATTTATTTCTTTCAAACTTGCCCGAGCAAATCCTTAAAAAGGCAATTCTGTCGCGGTGTTTTGGGTCAAGGTTAGCATGGATTTTAAAAACAAAGCCAGAGAAATTCTTTTCTTCTGCTGCTACCTCGCGTTGTTCAGCTTCACGGCCTTTCGGACTTGGTGCGATATTAATAAAAGTGTCAAGCAGTTCTTTGATCCCAAAGTTATTGATGGCGCTACCAAAGAATACCGGAGCAAGTAAGCCTTCTGTATACATGCTCTTATCCAGATCGCCATATACGCCATGTACAAGTTCCAGGTCGCCTTTTAAACCTTCAAGCTCTTTTGGCTTTAAGAATTTAGTCAGGTTCTCATCGTTCAGGTCGCTAACTTCAATCACAGGTGCACTGATTTTTGATTTATCAGGCTCAAACAGGTTTAAGTGTTTGTTATATATGCTGTAGACACCTTTAAAGGTATGTCCTTGACCAATTGGCCATGATAATGGACAAAGGCTAATATTTAATTTACTTTCTATCTCGTCCAATAAATCAAAAGCGTCTTTACCTTCACGGTCCATTTTATTGATAAAAATGATTACGGGGGTATTGCGCATTCTACATACAGACATTAATTTTTCTGTTTGCTCTTCCACGCCCTTTACACAATCAACTACGAGGATAACGCTATCTACGGCAGATAGGGTACGGTAAGTATCCTCGGCGAAATCTTTGTGACCGGGTGTATCTAAAATATTGATACGCTTATCGCTGTATTCAAATCCCATCACAGAAGTCGCCACAGAGATTCCACGCTGTTTTTCTATTTCCATAAAGTCGGAAGTGTTACTTTGGTTCGCCTTGTTTCGTTTTACGGCTCCGGCCGTATTGATGGCGCCTCCAAATAGCAGGAACTTCTCTGTTAAGGTTGTTTTGCCGGCATCGGGGTGACTAATGATGGCGAATGTTTTTCGTTTTTCTATTTCTGGGTGAATCATAAAGAATTAAGCCTGTGCGTTTGACGCGGCTGCAAAGATAATTATAATATATAAAAGAAAAACCGGCGATTAAAATCGTCGGTTTTTCCAAAATTAGCTTGGTTGGTTAACCCCTTCCGGCACGGGTCGGCCTAGATCCTTCAGATCTCCCACCGCCTTGACTACCTCTGCTCTCGCCACCTCTGGAAGGTTGAACACTTTGTTGTACACGTTCAGGTCTTTGCTGTTGTGGCTGAGGAGCCGGTCTGCTTTCCTGACGTTGTGGTTGTTCTTGTCTTTGAGGGCGGGGAGTCTCAGCTCTTTGTTCTTGCGGTTGTCTTTCTTGTCGTTGAGGTTGTTCCTGACGTTGTGGACGAGTATATTCAGGCCTTTGAGGCTGTTGTTGCGGATTTGGATCCTCTGCTCTTTGAACCGGACGTTCCGCGCGTTCAGGACGCTCTCCACGGTCTGTTCTGTTTCCACGTTCTCCGCGATCAACTGGTTGTGTTCCTCCGTTATTTTCACGGTTCTCCCCTCTGGAAGGCCTTGAGTTGTTGTCAAATACAGGTCTTCCTTCTCTTGCTCCAGTTGTCGCTTCTGGCCTGTTGTTCTCTCTGGAAGGATTCACGTTACCACGGTCATTATTATTCCATTGTGAATCTCCCCTTGAAGGACGGCTTGTCCCGCCTGTTGAAGCCGAAGATCTGTCTCCTCTGATTGTAGTATAACCTTCGCCCCTTATGGCTTCTCTCGGCCTGGCAGTTGCATTTGTATTACCTCTGCTTGGTCTTGGGGTATAAATGTTTACACTGTTTCCATTAATGTTGCTTCTGCTTGGTCGACCAGTATTGTTCACATTGTAAACTCTAACGTCTCTATTGGTAGCACGCCTGATATCATCAGCCCTTGGGCCAGTATAGTACGTGCGTCTGTTGTTTACATAAGTGTTATTAATGATAGTCGTATTATGTATTATTGTTACATTTCTACGCGAATAATATCTGGGGAAACTATCATAGTAAATATTTCTTTGAGGAATAAATACCCACCATAGATCAGGAATATTGATGTTTACATTGATATTCATGCCCGGGCCCATCGGTGCCCATCCATAATATCCGCCACCACTTCTCCAGCTTACCCATGCTGGTCCCCAGGTAGTATCCGGAATCCAAACCCATTGGTTGTAACGGTTGTAAACCCACCTTCCGTAATGAAATGGAGCCCAACCCCAATCATAATTTGAAACCCAGGTATTTCCATACTCGGTCATTGCCCAGCGTCCATTTGTATAATAAGGCCTGAAATCCCCTTGTTCTACATCTGGTCTCCATACGTATCCATACTGAGGGTCCTGGATCCAGGTGCCATAAGGAGACAACTCATCATAGAAAGACTGCATAGATACATCCTCTCCCTGTGCCATAACCTTTTGTGTGCTGCCGGTTAGTAAGAGCATTAGCCCAAATACAATTGCCGGTAATTTGATCATGTTTTTCATTTGTGTGTGTATTAAAATTTACCTAACGCTTTTATTGTATCAATTTGAGTTCCAAAATATGTTAAAAGATTAAATTGTCTATTAAAATATTACATTGCGATGTTGTTGTGTGTCGTAATTAAATTTGCTAAACTAATGTTATGGGCGATTTTAATTAAAAAATAATTTATACAAATTACGTTTTTTATAAGTGTATAACGTATTTATAGGTTAAGATTACATATCATCTACACTATTTATATCAGGAATTATGCGCTTTACAGTAAATAATTCTCTTATTTTGTAGGTAAAATCACAATTGAGAATGACAAAAGGTACTTTATTTCTAATCCCTGTTCCGCTTGCAGATAATGCTGCTCAAAAATCTTTTACTGCATTTTTGGGTGATACCATCAACACACTAAGTACATATATCGTTGAAAATGAAAAAACAGCAAGAAAGTTTTTAAAGGAAGCAGGAATTAAGATTCCTCAGAGCGACCTCATTATTCATGATTATGGAAAACATAAGCGCAACGATTCTATGGTGCCTTATTTTAAAGAACTGATGACGGGTAAAGATGTAGGGTTGATGAGTGAGGCGGGTTGTCCTGGCGTAGCTGATCCTGGTGCTGAAGTTATTCTGGAAGCGCATAAACGCGGAATTAAGGTGGTGCCATTAGTGGGGCCAAGTTCCATTTTACTGGCTTTAATGGCGTCCGGATTCAACGGACAGAGCTTTACATTTAATGGTTACCTGCCAATAGATAAAGTAGAACGAGGAAAGCGCATTAAGGAATTGGAACAGTTGGCACAGACTAAAAAACAAACTCAGATGTTTATTGAAACGCCTTTTCGTAACAATCACCTGTTTGAGGATATTCTTAAAAATACTGCTGCGCAAACCTTGTTGTGTGTGGCTTGTAACCTAACTGGAGAAGATGAGTATGTGAAAACTATGTCTGTTGGTCAGTGGCGTCAGGAAAGGATCGACCTTCATAAAAAGCCGACTATATTTTTGATATATAGAACTTAACGGTACATGCTTTTGCTGTCTATAAAAGACAGTACGTTATCAGGGACAAAATACTGTACATTTTTACCAGCGGCAATCCCTTTACGGATGAAAGTAGAAGAAATATCCATTTGCGGTGTTTCCGTAATAGTGACTGACGGATGGTTTACCCATTCCGTAAGGTCAAACCCGGGTCTTGGATAAACGTAGATCTGGTAGTTTTTTAGAATGACTTCATAGTTTTTCCACTTTTTAAAGGAGGCCAGGTTGTCGGCCCCCATTATTAGTGCAAATTCTTTACCGGGATACTTTTCTTGTAAATAAGCTAAAGTGTCAATGGTATAAGAGGGTTGAGGAAGGTTAAACTCAATATCACTGACTTTAATCTTGTCAGAGTTTTCTGTAGCTAATCTTGCCATCTCCAGCCTGTCGTACATGTTCGAAAGACTGTTTTTATTTTTTAGGGGATTATGTGGAGAGACTACCAGCCACACTTCTTTAAGTCCGGAAAATCCAGCCATATAATTGGCAATAATTAAATGGCCAATGTGAATGGGGTTAAATGAACCAAAGAAGAGTCCTGTTTTCATTTCTTTAAAAAGTCTCCTACTAATTTTTCTGCTTCAAGACAAGCTGTTTGTAAATCGTAGTTTTTTAGGATCACATCGAATTTATCAGCGTAAGCCAGCTCTTTTTCAGCTTTAATAAAGCGTTCCTGTAGTTTTTCTGCACTATCTGTGCCTCTGCCGGTTAAACGTTCTTTTAATACTTCTAACGACGGTGGTTGTACAAAAATGGCCAATGCATCGTCCTCATATTTTCTTTTTAATCGTAAGCCGCCTTCCACATCAATATCGAAAATAACATGTTGATCATTATCCCAGATACGTTGGATTTCCGATCTTAATGTGCCGTAAAAAGTTCCACTATATACCTCTTCAAACTCTACAAATTCCTGGCGGGCAACCCGGTGAAGGAAATCTTCCTTAGATATAAAATAATAGTCCTTTTCATTTACTTCATCACCACGAGATTCGCGGGTGGTAGCCGATATGGAGAAACTTAGAAACGGAAACTTCGTAAGTAGGTGTTTAACGATAGTCGTTTTACCTGCTCCTGATGGTGCAGAAAATATAATGAGTTTACCTTGTTTCATTGGTACTTACAAAACGTTTAATAATTGTTCTTTAATCTTTTCAAGTTCTTCTTTCATGCCTACAACCAGCTGTTGGATTTGAGCATCATTGGCTTTAGCACCCATAGTGTTAATTTCGCGACCAATTTCCTGAGAAATGAAACCAAGTTTTTTGCCGTTGGCATCTTTACTTTTTAAAGTACTTGTAAAATAATCACAGTGACTTCTTAAGCGGATCTTCTCCTCAGTAATGTCTAATTTATCAATATAGTAGATCAATTCCTGTTCTAAACGGTTCTGATCAACATTGATTTTTCCAACGTTATCTTCTAAAAATTGATTTAAGCGGGTTCTAATCTGCGGAATTCTTAGAGGCTCTAGTACTTCAATTTGATTAAACAACTCAAGGATGTTTTTAATTCTAAGCTCCAGGTCGGATTTTAAAACATTACCTTCTGTTTCTCTGAACTGATTGAAGTTTTCTAAAGCTTTAATGAAAGTGTTGTTTAAAATAGCCCAGTCACCTTCGCTCACTTCATCCTCTACGTAACTGATTACATCGGGAAAGTTAAGTACAGCCTGTAAAAGGTTGTTTGAATTTGCACCTAAGCTGATGTTAATTTCTTCCAACTGCTTATAGTATTTACTCAATAGGTCGGCGTTGATGGTGGCACCTTTTAAAGCTTCTTCTCCACGTTCAATATTTACTGAAACGCTTACTTTACCACGTTCGATTTCCTTGCTACAAACGTTGCGTAATAACAATTCCTTGTCTGAAAAGGCTTTAGGTAGTTTTAGATTGAGTTCTAAAAACTTACTGTTTAAGGATTTTATCTCTACTGCGAATTTTACATTTTGATGATCTGTAGAGGCCAGGCCATATCCTGTCATTGATTTTATCATGTGCAAAGATATAATTTATTGGCTTTTCCTACCCATTTAACTTTTTTTAACTAAGGTATTTGATAAACAATGGTTAGTTTTACATCATTATTTTATCTGTAATGAAGTTTTCTCCACTAAATATTTTATTATTTTGCGCATTTTTCCTAAGTGCGACTCCCGCTGTTTTTGCGCAGGATTTTGTATTGGGAGGAGTTGTATTCGAAAAAGGCACATCAAATAGAATAGCAGGAGCAGAGATTGCAAATAAACGTTCAGGTTTTAAAGTTGCCAGTAATGATTTCGGATTGTTCCAGATTAAAGCTATAGCAGGCGATACCCTGTTGGTGACTAAAAGAGATTTTTCGGATGCGGAAGTTGTTGTTACAGGAAGTAAGGATATGATTGTTTACCTGGAAAGAGGACGGATGTTGAGACAGGTAGATATCAGTGGACAATCAAAAAAACAGGAATTACAGGAACTGAAACGTGACTATAAAAATAAAGGTTCATTTTATCAGGGGAAACCGCCATTTCTGGCTTTTCTCTTTAAACCTTTAACGGCAGTTTATGAATTGATTGGGAGGACGCCAAAGAATGCAAGAAGGTTCGGTCGTTATTATGAAACGGAATTGCAACAAAGTCAAATTGACGGATTCTTTAATGAGTTTTTAATCCAAAATAATACTGATCTGAAAGGACAGGATCTGGAAAAATTTATGCTCGATTATCGTCCTGAGTATGAAAAAGCGAAAAATTGGACGCAGTATGATGCGATCAAACACATTAGGGATTCGTATAGGAAGTATACAGATACGCTTAGAAAAAACTAAGAAAGATTAGATTGAAAGGGCTTCGCAGGTTTTTTCTGCCGCTAGTTTTTCGGCATTTTTCTTGTTATAATCACGACCTATGCCGTAACTTTCACCTTCAATAACGGCTTGAATGGTAAATAATTTAGCGCTTTCTCCTTCTTCATTTTGAACCATATCAAAGGTAATATCCTTCCCGTGACGTTGACACCATTCGATGAGCTTACTTTTGAAATTAGTTTCTGTAAGTTCAAGTGTATGAATGTCGATGTAAGGTTTTACGATTCTTTTGAGTAGGAAATCTTTAGTGAAATTATAGCCCTTGTCTAAGTAGATAGCACCTATTAACGCCTCAAAGGCATCGCCAAGCATCGAATGATGTTTGGTTTGCACATTTACAGCCTTTTGATCAAAAACGATGAGCTGATCAAACCCCATCTTCCGGGCGAGTTGATTTAAGTTAGCCCGGTTTACAATTTTAGAGCGCATTTCGGTCAGAAAGCCCTCTTCCTTATACGGATAGCTTTTGAAGAGTAATTCTGCGATTACGGAGCCGAGTATGGCGTCACCTAAAAATTCCAGGCGTTCATTGCTACTCCTGCTTCCATTCTTTAAGATTTTTGCCACAGACCTGTGCCTGAATGCCATTTTATACAAAATAGCATTTCCAGGCACAAAGCCTAAAATGTTTTTTAACTTTCTTATAAAGACTTTATCAGGTGAAAGATAAAGCTTATAGAGATCAAATAATGGCATTAAATATTAAAAAATTAAAGGGAGCAACTACCGTCGCTTCCATATAAAGCGACTTATTCTTCGTACTTTTTGAAAATTACAGACGCGTTATGACCACCAAAACCAAATGTATTGCTTTGAGCAGCACGAATGGTGCGTTTTTGCGCCTGGTTAAAAGTGAAGTTTAATTTCGGATCACATTCCGGGTCATCATTAAAGTGATTAATGGTTGGAGGAACAATATCATTTTTCACTGCAAGAATTGCAGCGATAGCTTCAATTGCACCTGCGGCACCCAATAAATGTCCCGTCATAGATTTCGTTGAACTAATGTTCAGCTTGTAAGCATCTTCACCAAACAAATCCACGATAGCTCTACTTTCTGAAATGTCGCCTAGTGGAGTTGAGGTGCCATGTACATTGATGTAATCAATATCAGCTGTAGTTAATCCCGCGTCGTTTAAAGCGTTCTGCATCACCATTCTGGCGCCCAAGCCCTGAGGATGAGGTGCTGTAATATGGTTCGCATCAGCACTCATTCCACCGCCTACTAATTCAGCATAGATTTTGGCCCCACGTTTTTTAGCATGTTCCAGTTCTTCCAAAATAATTGTTCCTGCTCCTTCGCCGGCAACAAAACCATCACGGTCTTTATCAAACGGTCTGGAAGCTGTTTTAGGATCATCATTCCTCGTAGAAAGGGCATGCATTGCATTGAATCCACCAATACCAGCCTCATTAATGATCGCCTCAGAACCCCCACTTATGATGACATCACACATATTCAATCGAATATAATTGTAAGCATCAATCATGGCATTCGTAGACGAAGCACAGGCAGAAACTGTTGCAAAGTTTGGGCCTCTAAGTCCATATTTTATAGAAATATGACCTGGAACTATGTCAATAATAACTTTCGGGATAAAGAACGGATTTATGCGAGGCGTGCCATCACCTAAAAAGAAGTTCTTCATTTCATCCTGAAAAGTCTTAAATCCACCAATTCCGGAACCCCAGATTACCCCTACACGATTGGTATCCAGTTGTGAAAAGTCGAAATTACCATCTTTTACAGCTTCGTCAGTTGAAACGATGGCGTATTGAACAAATGGATCTAACTTGCGGGCTTCTTTTTTATCTAAAAAGTCTTCAGGATTGAAGTTTTTAAGCTCACATGCAAATTTTGTCTTGAACTTTGACGTGTCAAAACCCGTAATAGGGCCGGCACCACTCACCCCATTAATCAAACCATCCCAGAACTCTGGAATGGTATTGCCAATTGGAGTGAGTGCACCTAACCCTGTAACTACTACTCTTTTTAATTCCATTTATACGGATTATACGGAAACCGTATTTTTACTTAACGTTTTTCTCTAAGTAAGCAATTGCTTGACCAACTGTACCAATGGTCTCAGCCTGATCATCAGGAATCGCTACATTGAATTCTTTTTCAAACTCCATAATAAGTTCTACTGTATCTAAAGAATCCGCACCCAAGTCGTTAGTGAAAGAAGCTTCTGGTGTAACTTCGTTTTCATCCACACCTAATTTTTCAACGATAATAGCCTTAACTCTTGAAGCAATATCAGACATAATGTTATAATTTAATGGTTAAATAATTCAGTGCAAAGAAAAATAAATTCTTACACATTTCAAATGTTTTTATTTCTCTTCCAATTTTAATGTTTTTATTTTGAACATCAATGTAAAATTAGTTTTATAATTTCGTATTTCAGTAAAATATTCTGTTTTGAACAAAACTTACCTAAAACTTTCATTAGATCTCGATTTTGTATTAATTGCTATTACCGCATCTTTAAAGGATTATGTGCTGTGTCATCAAATTAATACAAGACTAAATTTTGATTTTGAAAAGATAGACGACCATGAAGTTTATTTTAATATCGACGAAGAGCCACTGGCTTTTTCCAAATATTATTTTTTTGTAGAGCAGGGAGAGATAGAGTATTACATAATTAACAATAGAAATGCCGAAGGATTTTTAATTCCGGAGATGAATAAGGTTGATTTTTTTATGATTATTCATCAGTATATTGATAAGGAAGACTTGAATTATATTATTTCCGGATTGAATAAACTTCCTGATATTCAGGTGGCTGCGCAGATAGATCCTTTGAAGTTGAAATCGAAAGAAAATTTAGTAATGTAAATTTTATATTGAAGGTGTACAAAATACACTATATTTGATTTTACATAACCAAACAGATAACTTTAATAAATCAGACTGGCATCGGTTTTCTGTATTGATAAACGCTCGTTTTGTTGGTCTGTAATAAATTTAAATAACTCAATGAAACCATTTCATTCTAGAACAAAAATCGTAGCCACGTTAGGCCCCGCTTCAGCTAAACCAGAAGTTTTATATAGCATGTTTAATGCAGGACTGGATGTTTGTCGCTTGAACTTTTCTCACGGTTCGCAGGCAGATCACCAGGAAGTTCTGGATACCATTAGAAACATCAATGAAAAATACAGTTATAATGTTGGTATTCTTGCGGATTTGCAAGGGCCTAAGATTAGAATTGGGATTGTTAAAGATGGTGGTATTCAGTTGGTTAATGGCGCTAAAACTATCATTACTACAAAGGAGTGTATCGGTAACGAAGAAAGAATTTATATAACTTACGAATCTTTCCCGAAAGACGTTAAAGCAGGAGAGATTATCTTGTTAGATGATGGAAAATTGCAAATGCGTGTGCTGGAAACAAACCTTGTTGACGAGGTGGTATGTGAAATTGTACATGGTGGTATTCTGACTTCAAGAAAAGGCGTAAATCTTCCAAATACAAAAGTTTCTATTCCTTCACTTACAATTGAAGACCGTAAAAATCTTGAGTTTGTTCTCGAAAACGATGTAGAATGGATCGGTCTTTCATTTGTTCGTAATGCAGAAGATATCATCGAATTAAAAGATATCATCAAAGAAAGAGGAAAAAGTGCTCGTGTAATTGCTAAAATTGAAAAGCCAGAGGCAATCGCAAACATTGATGAGATTATTGCGGTATCTGACGGGATCATGGTTGCCCGTGGAGATCTTGGAGTTGAAATGCCAATGGAAGAAGTCCCATTGTTGCAAAAAATGATCGTTCAAAAATGTCGTGCAGCATCGAAGCCTGTAATTGTAGCAACTCAAATGCTGGAAAGTATGATTACTACACCAAGGCCAACACGCGCTGAAGTGAATGATGTGGCGAACTCTGTACTAGATGGTGCTGATGCAGTAATGTTAAGCGGAGAGACTTCTGTAGGAGAGTTCCCTTTGATCGTTATTGAGACCATGCAGAAAATCATTCAAAATATTGAGCAAAACAATTATCCTTTCCATCCGGAGAAGTTTTTGAAGCCAAAAGCGGATAGTTTCTTAAGTGATGCAGTTTGTGATACAGCATGTTTCTTATCTAAACAAACCAATGCTGCTGGTATTGTTTCAATGACTTTAAGTGGATATACGGCATTTGAAATCTCTAGTCACAGACCAAAAGCACATACTTACATCTTCACCAGCAATAAGAGTTTGTTAAACAGCCTGAGTTTATTGTGGGGTGTTCAAGGATTCTATTATGATAAATTCGAAAGTACGGACGAAACAATTCAGGATGTAAATAACTTGCTTAAGGCTAAGAAATTGATCAAAAGTGGTGATGTAATTATCAATACAGCTGCGATCCCAATGGAGCGTAAAGGCAAAACGAATATGTTAAAAGTTACTGTTATTGATTAAAATTCCTTAGCATTCAAAAATTTTTCTACTTTTGCAATCTGCAAAACGGAGAGCTGTCCGAGTGGTCGAAGGAGCACGCCTGGAAAGTGTGTATACCCCAAAAGGGTATCCAGGGTTCGAATCCCTGGCTCTCCGCTGAAAATAATAACCGCCCAAAAGGCGGTTTTTTTATGCTTAATTTGTTTTGTAACTGTCTTTAATTCAGTTGTTTATTTGTTTTTTCGTGTTGTAGGGTGATCGATCGATTTTACTGGGTGAAAAAATTCGAACCTAGATCTGGATAGGCATTTAAAGTGCTTTAAGATGGGTTTTCCTTAAAAGTAGTTGGAGAGTTTGTTGTATTTAGCAATCCGAATCGTGCGTCATTCTGGGCGTCTTTTTCAGGTTAAAATGACGCTTGCGTGCCTTTCTATGTCACGCAAAAAAGGCAACGCATGTATGAGGTTGCGTCGCCTTTTTTGCGTTTTGAACGTCAAATTTTAAAACCAATGCCTGTTATTTACCCTAAAAAACCTGTTTCTATAGGGGGATCACATAAAGAAGAAGCGAATGGAGCTAAAGCTGCTCCAAAGGACGTGGCGAGAATTTTCGGGGTTTTCAGAAGACAGCATTATAAATTGGGAAAAAACCGGAGTAAGCCTAAAATTCAGTTTTTACCTCACATTACCAAGTTTCTGGGGTATCTGCCGTTTGAGGTCGATATGACCCACTTCAGGGCAAAATAAAAGCCTATATGGGCTTACACACGCACAGCTAGGGAGATTCTTGAAGTCGATGCTTCAACTGTAGATGGATGGGAAAATGGGAAGCATGCTCCGCAGAAAAACGAGCTGAAAAGACTGGGGAAATTGCTTAAAATGGAATAGTTTCATCAGGAATTGGGAGTTGACAGCTTTTCTTAGTGATATATGCTTCTTTTTAGATAAATTAAGTGATCTGCTCTATCCACAAATATCGTTTATTAATTTTCGGATCGTACCGTTTTCGAGTTTAGCTTTCAGTGGTGATTCATTGTCTCTATCTGTTTTCCAATGCAAACCATCATTATATACATTTCCCAATAGGTAGTAGTACTCAGGTACAGAAACACCTATGCTCTCGGCATATTCCAGTTTATTTTTTGTTTGATGGGTAGCTAAAAAGGTATCCTTTTCCACCAACCCTGGGATATTCTGGTAGACTTTTTCTTCAACGCGTCTACGTAAGGCACAACATACCGCAAACGGATCATAATCCGGTTGATCAGTAAGGTACTTATTCATCTCTGCCTGTAGATGATTTATAAAATTAGTTCCTTCTCCCCAGGTAGGCCGTAATCCTAATGCCGTAAACTCAGCGCGTTTGTTAATATTATCGGTATGATAATGTAAAAGGCATCGCGAAAGTTCGTCTGCGATTGTGGGGTCTTCCCTGTGTATGATAAGGTTTTTAAATGCTAGGCTGACAGTTGCTGTTCTGGTATCCAGATAGTATGTTTTCATTTTACTAAAAGCATAGCTCTTAAAATAACCTGGATTGAGATGGGTCAATATTAACGGATAGATTCTACGTCCCTGATTTTTAAAGTCCTTAATGAATTCGGTAACATAATACTGGGCTGCTATGAGATTTCCTTCATCCAGATAATCAAATACCTCATCAATAATCAGGATCGAAGCATCCTTCTTTAGCTTGCGCCGCGCAACCTCCAGTAAGGCGACCAGACATAAGATGTCACGTTGGCCATTGGATATATTATGCGCTTTCGGGAATTCAATAATGAGCTTACCCCCTTTTTCCCGTGGTCGTATATCTTTCCATGTAGAGTTAAAAGCCTTAAATGATTCAATGTAAGATTTTTTCTCCTGTATATATAATTTGCGGTCACAAGCCGGTTTGAAGTTGGCTGTGTTTCCCGAATACAGATCAAGCATTTCCAAGACTGCAAGGACGCGTTCAGCCCTCCGCGTGTAACCTAAATCCAAATCCATAATCTGATCGGTTAATTCCTTTAATGGCAATATTTCATCTAGGACTGCAAGCTCGTTGGCTTCTATCCAGTTCAAAATCTGATCGGATGTGCCAACTTGTTGATTTATTCTATCTTTGAAACTTTGAATAGCCTCAGAATTCCGAATCTGTGTTAGTCTCGATAAATGTCTAATACCGTCATTAAATATCACGACGAAAGCACGTTTGGCTAGGGCAGGTTCTAGATTAGGCAATACTTTCCCGTTGTTTCCAAAACGACCACGAATAGCTCCTACATTGTACCCCAAGTCAGTATCGACCGGAATAGACCCAATAAGTTCTATTGTATCAATATTTAATGATGCAGTATGCTGAGTCCTACCATTAAATTGCATTGGTGTGCTTTTAGGCCTTACTTTATTGTTGATAACAAAGCAATCTATTTCAGTTTTAATGGTATTAGTGGTACTGTCGGCAAGTAGGTTCGCAACGGTACCATCCGTTTTTTGGTAATCAATGGACAGTGAAGGTAGATTTGCATCAGTTCCCTTATGGTAATGATCTTTATGCAATGAGAGTCTGGGCCCCGTAAGTGAATCGAAAGCTATGGCGAAAGAACTTTTGCCGAAGCCATTGGGTGCATACAGCAGGCTCGGTTTATTGGGGATGATATTAAGGGAAAAAGTTCGATCAGCAATCCCCTTCACATTGGCAATTCGTATGGTTCTTAAAGTCATTGAGCGTTATTAAATATTAGTATAAATATATAATTATTTATTTTTCTTTTCTCTATTTCCTGTAAGCAGCTTACGTTTGGCTGTCTCCATTAGAATTTAACGAGATTGCTTTTTTCAGGGTGTCTGAAGGCTTATCGTCGGCGGAATGGACTTCGCAACAAGAAACTTGGAAAGTTTCTTAAAGTTGAGGGCACAGCTATTCTTGACAGGAAAAATAGAAAGCGTGTTCCCAAACAGAAGGATTTAGAAAAACTAGAATTACTGCCGACTCCCTAGCTATTGGCATCAATTTGATGCATATTATTGGAAGTGAAACTTGTCGAGGAAAATCATTTCTTTATATTTATAATTCTCTCGCGATTTGTCGAGATTGGTCAATTTCATTGCTATTTAAATAATGCTCACCACAATGCCAAATTCAGAAAAGGCTTTCCTTGAAATAAGAAAATATTTCACCACTTGGGTAACAGAAGTTGTTCTTGCAAATACTACAGGCTATTTTAATATTAATAAAATCTCTGAAGGGACAGCACTATCCTTACTCAATTTGATATTTGATTTTGAGCTTCGTGATCTTAATAAGCAAAAAGTTAACTATCCTGGCATAGATTTAGGGGATGACGAGAAGGCTATGGTAGCTTTTCAAGTTACTTCGCAAACTGATAATACTAAGGTGTTATCTAGCCTTAAGACATTCCAAGACAAAAAGTTTAAGGATCGCTTTCCAAACGGTATTCGGTTTCTAATCATAAACAACAAAAAGAATGTTAGGAAAAACGTAAAAGAATTTGCGGGTTTTATGGAAATTTTTGATCCAAAAACTGACATATATTATCCAGAAGACTTAATAAAGTTAATCGAACAACTTTATTATAAGGAGGAGGAAAGATTTAATAAAATCAAAAACTTACTAAGACGAGAATTTGACAATTCCTTTAGACAAAACAATGATAAAAAGTTAGTTGTTGATTTTAATTCTCCATTAGATAAATTCACATTCTACAAACGAATTTTAACCGGTATTCATCAGGATTCCTTAAATGAATTTGTTCAATTCGAATGCAAAATGGATACTGCTGAAATTTCGACAAATGATTTGAAAAGTATCATTTTAAATAATGATGGGATATTGATTTTAGGACCATCTGGCTGTGGGAAATCCATTCTTTCAAGAAAACTAGCAGTTAACTTTCTTGAACAAGGGATTGCTATAATATTGGAAAGTAAATATTATGAAACGGACTTAAATTCCTTATTTGAAAAATCTATTACCGCTTTTGGATTCAGTTCAGGCACAGACCTTTTTGAAACATCATGGATCTTAAAACTCCCAGTGTTATTTATCATTGATGGTCTTAACGAGTGTGAACCTACAAAAAAGCCAAAATTATTGCTAGAGCTTGAAAAGTTAAAAAATGATTACCAAATAAAAATTTTAATTAGTAGCCAAAAGCAAGACTCGCTTTTTGATCCTCTTGGGCTATTACAAATTGATGTTGATTACCCTTCATTTGAAACGAAAAGAGCAATTGCCACTGTCTATAGTGGTAAATTTGCTAATACTAAACTGGATCCTATACTAAATACTGTGTCTAGTGCTCTTGAAGCCAAAATGGTTGGCGAAATTGCAGTTGATGATATTAATGCTGTAAGCCGCTTTACTTTATTCGAGGCCTTTATTGGACAGAAACTTGGTGAAGAAAAATCCAATGTTTTTTTGTTTTTAGCACATATTGCTCGGATGCTATCTGATGGTATATCTTTCAGTTTACCAGAACGAAGAATAGATGATATTTTACGGGCTAACACCATTTCACAGCCTATTTATGATGCGTGTTTGGCAATAAAAATTCTAGATAGAACTTTGGGTAAAGTCAGTTTTGGTCACGAAATGTTCTTCAATTTCTTTGTTGCGGAAAGTGTAATTCGTTTTTCACCAGATGCGCCGTCAATTATTGCTCAAATCAACTCTCCAAGGAATTACGATAAGAAACTATTGATCATCGGGTCTATAGATGATTCCTGTATACTTGATCAAGTTCTGGAGAGTATTACAGACATAGGTTTATTAAATGCTCTGTGTCAGGGTGATGGTGGCGAATATTGTAAAAAATGGATTGAAAGAAAGCTAACTGAAATCTTAAAAAGAATAGATCAAGAAATCACACAAGTCGAATATGAATTAAATAAAGAGGAGGTCGCTGGCATAGGCTTTATCAAAGCTACTTTGTTGGATTGGAGCAATGAGCAATATGCTTTAATTAATTTGCTCCCGTATAGGCTGGTCCAGGGGGAATTTTTACAGGAGTTTTATAGCTTGGTTGGTATAATGGATGGGAGAAGGCAAGCTGCGGTTAAAAAATTATGGGAAGAAGGCAAACAACAAGGTATTAGTGTTAGGTATGGAACTTTTTCGGCAACATACATTGGGATATCAAGTTCAAAAACAGCAATGGCTTCCATTATTTCTGGTCTACATTCTGGATTTGCGACATTTAATAATGAGGCAAGTTTTACAGATGAGATGGTTCAGACACTGGTTAGGAATAGGTCATTGAACTACGGTGAGTTCTATTTCATCTTAGTATTGTTGCGATGGGACGAAAGACTTAAGTATTTATATCCGTATGCTTTAGATGTAATAAGAAACAAATGGCAAAGTGTTCCGTCTCAATTGATACATGAAATTCTTGATAGGGCTAGTTATTTCCATAGAACAGAAGAAGAGCGACAAGAATTTATAGAGGCCCTAAACAGTATGCATAGTGAAACTCAGGATGCCTGGATGTCTACCAGTATTTTTGATGCACTTTCGCAAATCGGGGCATTAGAGGAAGATGCAAACAGTTATATCCCAACAGTTGCTGAACAGATTGATAAAATTTTAAATGATGTAAATTCAGAGGATAACTGGCGAGAGGCGAATGGGCTCTACAACTGTCAATTTGATCACCCTTATGATTATGCCTATCAGGTTGCGATTTCAAATTTGGAGGTTAGTAAAAAAGAACTTTTTTATCAAATGGCCCTCAAAGGTCAGACTAGTGTTTTTTTTGGAACAATACTCTTTGTTGAGGCGTTCAAGTTACTTAAAGAGAAGATATGCCCTCTAATTTCAAACTGGACAGAAAATCCAATTATTGAAAAGTCTTTTCCACAGGATTCTATTCGAGTGTTTCTACTTTCGCATATTATATTGGCAAAATACAATTACCCATTAGTCAGTAGGTTCGCAGCGGAAGATGGAATCGCTGAAAAATCTCTTTTCGCAGCAGCGGAATTATATTATTGGAACAATCGAAAAGATTTGACCGCTCAACAAGTAAAAGATTTTTCTCGGAAGGCAGAATCTATGTTCTTTGATTCATCAAATATTTACGTGATTGACACTTTGTATGAATGCCGGCATAACATTCTTCAAGCAAGTTTTAGAAATATTTTTGAAAGTGATTCAATTGTATTTATTGAAGATCAATCGCAAGTAGCTATAATTGATGTCTGTAGGTTCGCGTTACAAAATTTAGATTGGCAAAAGAACATCAAAAATTTCAGTCATGGAAATGATGCGAATACCAAAGCAATATATTTGTTAGAAAGATTAGGGAGTTTAGTCGATGTGGATTTGTTGCGTAATTTATCTGAGCATCCTATATACGGGGAACCTTCTGTTAAGGCGATAAAAGAACTTAGCCAAAAGATTAATTAGTATAACAAAATGAAACATGCTTTAATTGGTTACACCTACCAGCATAGAGTTACTTCTCTGTTGCTTTCTTTAATGGATGCAAGGAGAACAATTGAACGTTTAGAAATTGAGGTTGATGCAGAGCATAAATTTGATGATGTTAATGTCGTCGTAGGTGGTGAAAACTACTTTTTTCAGATTAAAGATTTTGAGAATGTTTCATTAAATGATTTAGTAATAAGTGGCGACAGTGTAAAGATTCAAGGTAAATTACACAGGCTTTCTACCGGCATAAACATTATCTTCTTTAAAGGTATTGACGTAGATGTCGATAATGAGATCCTGGGATTTAGTTCAAAGCTACATCATGGTGTGCATATCGTTTCACTTAGCAGAATAGAGATTGATAAAGTTGTTGACGAGCTATATAAAGTGGATCGTTGGAGAAGGAATATTATTGATCAGTTTCTTGATGATAAACTGGATAAAAGAGAATTCAAAATATCCAGACAGGATTTGCCAACGGTCAATTTTTACAGTACAAAGCTTACCGAACCCACTGTTGATGTGGCAAGAGCTATACTTAGTAATGAGAAGTTATTGTTGATTGAAGGTAAGCCAGGAATTGGAAAAAGCCATTTGGTGAACCATCTAATCAATACGATAGACAGTACGATTGTTTATCGTTTCTGGACGTCCAATCAGGACACACATAAACAGGAACGTTTAATGTTTGAAAATTTCCTCGTAGATATATCAAAGCGACTATTTACGGACTACATCAGCCGTACGGAAGACGATATTATAAATAAAATAAAAGAGCTTGGATCAACTGTTGTCATAGACGGACTGGATCACGTCGAGAACTATAACAGAAGTGATCTGGAACGCTATATTCTATTCTTTGATCAATTGAAAGAAAGCTCCGATATCATTGTACTGAGCAGGCCTTTAAAACGGCAGCTAGAATGGAAAAAGCAGTTGTTGGGAAACTGGAACTTTAACCAAACTAAACAAGTTCTCCAGGAACTATATCATTTCGATGAATATGGCGATGCGGAGAAAATATATTCAATAACCAATGGTTATCCTATATTGGTAAGGTACATTGCAGAACATTATAAAAAATACGGGCAAATTCCCGATTTTGGACAATTTCCGGATGTCAATAGTTATTATGACGAAATAGTTGGAAAGGAAAATGGAAAACAGGCTCTAGCTCTTTTTCTTTGTACCAGTGCTTACATCATGAGATCAGAAGTTGATCTTTTCCTTGGAGAGGAAACTGCGTCAATTGTTCATGAGTTTATAGATGAACGTCCGTACCTGTTTGATCTTCGCCTTAATAGGGTTACATTGTTTCATGACAGCTTGCTTACCTATCTAAGAAATACAAAAATCAACTATTCAGCTATTTCGCAAAAGGTATTAAGTCTAGCATATAATTCCGTCATGTCGGGTGAAAAATGTTTTCAGTCACGACTAATCCATTTTGATTTTTCAGTTGAACAAATAAAGTCAATTGTAATAAAATATGCATCGCTTGAATATTTTCAAATTCAAATGAGTGACATGATTGACTATGAAGCAACCAGGGAGTTTTACGGTCATATAAGAGAGATGTTAATTAGCCTTGATCCAGAAGATCTTAATATTAATCAGTATTATGATCTCGCATTAATCTTTTGTCTCGTCATACGTGACCATACATCAACGCTTAACGGATTCAACTACACGTATCTAAAAACACTATTCAAAAATGGTTATAACGAAGAGAGTATTACTAGTAACAGGTATCTCTATGGTATGCTTTACTATTTGAAAACGAGCGATGGGTCATTTCTGGAAAACCTGAAGAGTGATGATATGTATGATATTCAAAGATTTTATCAGGAACTCGAAAATGAACTACTGGAAGAAAAAGCTTTCTTTCGTCCTTATATGCGACCCCTTTCTCAAAAAAGTATCCAACGCATAATCGAGAATAGAGATTACGTGAATTACCAAGATAATTTAGCTTACATTTTGGCGGATCTTTATGTGAATTTTGATCAAAGAAACAATTTTAAAGTGTTCTTTGCTACTATTGATAATTTTATGAAAGGTAGTGAGAAAACTGCGGAAGATCTCTTAAAGCCGATTGTTATTAAAGGTGGATATCAAGATTATTATGCAAGATGGATTCTGGAAGCCGCACGAAAAAGGTTGTTGGCTATGGGAGAATGCGGAAATCAAAATGATTTCATGAAATTGTCTCTGAGAGAGTACTTAGAAAAAAACAAGTCAAAAGGAAGTTTTGATACTTGGAAAGGACTGTTAGATTTTATGCGTCTTTCCTTATACCAAAATCGTAGTATTGACATTGCATCCATATCAGCGTTTTGGACAAAATATTATCAAAGGCATGACTATACTTTACTGAATATACCATGGGCTTTGGCTGTTTTCGAAGATAAAGGATATGCGGACTGGAGAGATAGTGTTCGTTTAATAAAAGAAATACAAGCCATTTCAGAGAAAGGCTACCGATGGTTATTAGGATCTTATATTGAGGAAAAGGGAATAGGTTTTTTAGACCAGTTGCTTAGTGAATTTGACTTTAAGGACTTGAAAATATCTTGGTTTCTTCTGCCGACAGAATTTATAGATGTACTTCCCCAAGAAGTTTTTTATTATGAGCTAGGGGAAGAAATGCGCTATCACTCGTACAGTAAAAGTATAGAGCTTAGCGGTATTATTAATGCAATCAAATCAAATAAACTATGGTTACTTAAAAGGGATTTTACCTGGGCTAACTTTAAGGTTCGTGTTAAAAGTAATGCCCCGGAAATTAATCTGTTAAAGAAAATAGGATTGCAGATTGAAACTTATAAACCAGAATATTACGAACGAACAAAGAGACACAAAACTTCGAAAAACCATAAAAAACCAAGTTTGATTGAGATCGCGCAAACACCCAATAGCAACTATACTGCATTACCCGAACCTGAAAAATTTCGTCAATTTACCCAAAATGATATACGGGAAAGCATCTATAAGATTTTTTATTATGCCCTTACCGCAAAACCTAAAAATTTCGATTCTTTCAACAACGCTTTTAGTCTGCCGGGTAGCATGATTAAAATACTTGCAGATGCAGACGTTGAAACGGACTATTATTCTCTCTTCAAAAGCTTCGGAAGCTTTCTGGAATTATCTCAATACGAGTTAAAGGAAATTGTTGTTAGTGATATCCGCAAGGGCAATAGATTCTGATTGCCGGTTTTTATCGATCAATCCGTAAATTAGAAATTATAATCAATGACCATGGCTAACGAAAAGAACCAACCTTTACTACAGGTAAAGATGCCAACCCAAGGCTGGAAACAATTCCTGACTGCTAGAACTAAAATGCTTATGGCTTATGACATAGCAAAGGAACAAGAAAGCAATAGGCAGGTAAAGACCAGGCATGGTCTTGTCGCCGAAGCCGAATTTAGAAGGTGGTTGAGCGAATTCTTACCCAAGCGATATGGAGTTACCTCAGGGTTCATCATCTCGCCTGGGATCTCTAGTTCCGAGTACATGGTGCATTACGATGTGATTATATACGACCAGTTAGAGTCCCCTGTTTTATGGGTTGAGGACAATCCAGATTCTTCGGAACAAGGAAAATCTTTTGCGATCCCGGTAGAATATGTTCGTGCGGTAATAGAAGTAAAATCCTCATTCAATGGAAAGTCCGTTAAGCAAGCAGTCGAACAGCTTTCAAAGCTAAAACCATTATTGGCACGCGTTGATCCACCAAATAGTAGAGGCAAACTATATCTTCCGGCGAATTTTTTCTGTGCAACTGTCTTTTTCGAGCTTCGAAAAGAAGATGAAAAGGATTTTGCGGCGATGGATGAACTAGTGGAGGCTACAATGATTCGGAGATTTTTCGGTGGCATCATACTCCGTGCGGAAACGGAATACAAGCGAGATGCTGGGAAGATATTCTTTCGAAACGAAAATATTGCCTCCCAGGCAGATACTAATACCTCGCTGGCTTTTTGGGCAACATCAAAGTCCCTAAAATACAGAGAAGATGCACATTTCAGCCTTTTGTTGAACTATTCGGAGAGATATTTTTCAGAATTTGCATTTGACATCCTTGCTCTTTTGAATGGTACATACCAGCCGCACGTTCTTTCGAGCCTGTATTGCATGGGCACGACCTTTCAGGAAAATGGTAATTGCGTTGAAACGCGGTACTTTGATCCCGAAGCTGTCAAAAGATATAGGGAGGAAACTGCGGCAATACTGAAGGCACAAGGATATGAAGGATTTCAACCATTGCTTTAAAGTTGCCTATTGCTAGTAATCCATCATTATTGATTTAAGTCTCTTCTAAAGGGATAAAAATTCGTAAATTAATGTGGTGTTAATTTTTTCAATATGTCAGTGCAAGGCATCGGTTTGAGTTTTTTTCTGAAACGCCCAAAAAATAGAGACGATGCATATCGTTATGTCTATTTGAGAATAACAATGTATGGTAGTACAACAGAATATTCGACCAGAAGAAAATGGGAGGTTGGGAGATGGGACAGAAGTAAAAACAGAGCAAGAGGTAGAAAAGAAGATGCCATTTCATTAAACAATATACTGGACACGATATCTGTCAGATGTCATGAGATTAGGAGCCGGATGATAGACAGTGGAATAGCAGTGTCGGCCCAAGCGATAAAGCAAACATTGCTTGGAAGAGGTGAGGAACAAATCACATTAATGACGATTTTTGCAACATTTCTTAAAAACATGAAGCATAGAGCTCTGGCAATGATATGTACTCTAACGACAGTTAAGAAATACGAAGTCGCCTCTCTGCATATGCGAGATTTCCTAAGAGCTAAATATGATAAGACAGATATACTTCTTAAATCATTAAATTATGAATTTATAGAGGGTTACGACCTGTGGCTTCGGGTGGAAAAGAAGTGCTGTAATAATACTGCATTAAAATATTTGTCGAATATAAAAACAGTTATTTACTATGCAATAAGGAAGGGATTTCTCAGATCTGATCCATTCGAGGGATATAAAATAAGAAAATCTGAAGTTCTTATTGTTCCATTGAGCCCCAGGGAATTGCGGAGTATTGCTCTTAGAAAATTTACAGTGGACAGATTGCAGTTCGTTAGGGACGTATTTTTGTTTTGTTGTTATACGGGTCTATCTTATTCAGACGTCCGAATGTTAAAATCTGCATCTATTCAGGACGGCTTTGATAATGAGTTATGGCTTACAATAAAGAGAAGGAAAACAGGTGTAATCATTAGGTTACCTTTATTGGAGGAAGCCAAATCCATATTACATCAGTATGAAAGGGATGAATTTTGCCTTAGGACCGATAGCCTACTTCCGATATTTAGTAATCAAAAAACAAACGAATATCTAAAGGAAATTGCAGCACTTAGTGGAATATCAAGACGGCTTACATTTCATATGGCCAGACATACATTTGCTACCACTATCACTTTGGCAAATGGTGTGCCGATCGAAACAGTTTCGAAAATGCTGGGGCATAGTTCTCTTCGACAAACTCAACACTATGCTAAGGTGTTAGATAGACAAATTAGTCAGGATATGAAACAGCTTAAGTTGAAATTATCCCAAGAGTCTAAAAATTAATAGGTTGGAAATTCTAAGCTTTCTGTATATTTGCGGCGTTAATAGATTGATGCTAGAATGAAAAGAGAGGTGGGTAGGGCATCTTATGAAGAAATTGGAGGGGTTGTGGAGAATCGTGGCGAATTCGTGGCACTTTTTAAAAAAAAACTGAAAATCGAGGTTTAAATGTGCTTCAAGGCTTGGGTTCAAGTTCCTGGCTCTCCGCAGTAAAAATAAAAAGGTCTTTAGATAAAATCTAAAGACCTTTTTTGTTGATGTCGTACCATTCTGGAATAAATTGATCCATAAAAATCTACCGTTAATATTTTGTTAAAGAGGTTTTTGTAAAATCTTTAGTATGCTGAAAGTCTTTACTTTGATTTTGTTTAATTTTAAAAACCGACAAATCAAAAAATCATGAAAAAACTAATTTTATTATTCCTGCTTATTCCTTTCCTGGGGTCAGCACAAGACAAAGGGACTCATTTTGAACATGGACTTTCCTGGCAGCAAGTAAAAGAAAAAGCTAAAAAAGAGAACAAATACCTTTTTGTGGATTGTTTTACTACTTGGTGCGGCCCATGTAAGTACATGACCAGCACAATTTTTCCTCAGGAAAAAGTAGGCGATTTCTTCAATAAAAATTTTGTGAACGTAAAAGTCCAGTTCGACAAAACAAAGGACGACAGCGAAGAAGTGAAAAGCTGGTATGCAGACGCTGAATTAATAGACAAGGAGTTCAAAATAAGAGCTTATCCTACATTTCTGATTTTTTCACCCCAGGGAGAACTGGTACACAGAATTGTTGGTGGTGGAGATGCGGATGGGTTTATAGCTAAAGCGACAAAGGCATTGAGCCCTGAAACGCAGTATTATACAATGTTAAAAAAATACAACGCAGCTAATCCATCTCCAGAGGAACTAAAAGAACTGGTTGCTATTGCCGAGGCTGCATATGATGAAGAAAATGCCACAAAATTCGCAGCTGCTTATCTGGCAACACAAAAAGACCCTTATACAAAAGCGAATTTGGAGTTTTTAAGTAAATACCTAAAAGACAGTAAAAGCAAAGGCTTTGCGTTGATATTAAAAGAGCCTAAAAGAGTGGATGCTGTTCTTGGAAAAGGAAAAGCAAATGAAATCCTGGGTAAGGTTATTCTTAATGAGCATATTTATCCCGGATTAAGAAAACCAACTGCAAATATAGATTCTCTGATTACAGCAGCTAACGCTAAATATCCTACGGTTGATATGAGAAAGTCAACAGATCTGCTGAAAGTTCAGTTTTACCAGGGAACAAAAAAGTGGGATAAGTTTCAACCTGCAGTGCTGGACTATATGAAAAAATATGGCTCAGAGGTAAATGCAGAAATGTTGAATAATTTTGCCTGGGCAGTTTTTGAAAACTGTAAAGACGCTGATTGCGTTGCATCTGCGATGGCATGGAGTAAGCGCAGTGTTGAAGAAACACAGGAAAAAGAACCTGCATTTTTAGATACCTATGCAAATCTGCTTTACAAGCTGGGTAAAAAAGATGAAGCAATTGCCATGCAGCAAAAGGCGGTGAATTTAGTGCCGGCAGAGAAAAAAGGTGATTATCAGGCGACGCTTGATAAAATGAAAAAAGGAGAGTAAATTCATCAAATTAACGTTGTAAAAAATGTCCGTATCATGAACTTCATGATACGGACATTTTTAGTTTAGGGAAAAAGATAACATGATCCAATCATTAAGTTAAACTTGTTTGTCTTGTTTTGCAGTAATAGCAAGATGAGATTTAACATGGAAAAAAAAGAAATAAAGATTAGTTCAGACCTGCAAAAGTTCATTGATAAATTTGAACCCAATAAGTTTAAATTGTTGGCTAAAGGTATCGAAGTTAGAGGCATAAATGATATGCACAGAAATATCACTCAGGCCAAAGCGCTTATTGAAAGATTAAATCTTAATCTGATTGTCTCACATAACGCCGAAATGATCAGTTATGGTGGTTTTGAAGTCAATAATCTGTAAGCTCAAAAGATGTATTTATTCAGCCAACCTAACTGATGTTATGTCAACTGAATAAGTGCATTATTAATGTGTAAGGCCCTTGCACGGCTTTACACTAATCCCGGATTTACTTGGTAAGATCCCAAATACAACTTATTCCTTTATTAAGATTTTACTTTTAAGGTATAAATAACTATGTTTAGTTATAATAACCTATATCATAAGATTTTAGATGCTCAAATTCGTAAAAAGTAGTACCAAAGGTATTTTCAAAGTTCTAGCTGTAGCAGTAGTTGCGTTTACCACCCTGCAATTCACATTATCAAGCCCTCCTTCATTACAATTAAAAAAAGATGCGCGTATTGTCCTTATAGGGAACAATCTGGGCTCTAGAATGATGAATTATGGGTATTTTGAAACCGAGCTGCATTTACGTTATCCGGATTTCAATCTCTACATACGAAATATGTGTGATGGCGGGAATACGCCAGGTTTCCGACCGCACGCTAGCAGGGTTTCACCCTGGGCTTTTCCTGGAGCCGAAAAATTTCAGACAGAATTGGCTCAGCCATCAGATAGTCAGGGGCATTTTGAAACTGAAGATCAGTGGCTTGGCAGACTGAAAGCAGATGTGATTATTGCATTCTTTGGTTATAATGAGTCATTTGAAGGTGCAAAAGGTCTGGCGAATTATAAAAGAGAACTTGATGCCTTTATTAAACACACGCTCAACCAAAAATACAATGGTACGACAAGACCACAATTAGCTATTGTATCACCAATTGCTTTTGAGGATCTTTCAAAACAATTCGATTTGCCTAACGGGAAAAAGGAAAACGTGAATCTAGCTTTGTATGCCGAGGCGATGAAAGTTGTAGCGGCCGACAATAACGTACATTTTGTAGATGTCTATTCACCTACGAAGAAATGGTTTGATGTTTCGGGAAAATCACTGACTATCGACGGATCTCAGCTTAGCGATGAAGGGTATGCCCGTTTTGCACCGCTGTTAGCTGACCTGGTTTTTGGTAAAAGTCCTGCAAAGGCCGAAGAAAATCGTGCCCTGGTTCGTGCAGCAGTGGAAGAGAAGAATTGGATGTGGCATAATGATATTAAGATGCCAAATGGAGTACATGCTTTTGGACGGAGATATGATCCCTTTGGTCCGGAAAATTATCCTGCTGAAACGGCTAAGATCCGTGAGATGACTGCAATAAGGGATACAGCGATTTGGCAAGCGCTGACTGGCAAAAAAATGGATCTGGCGGCGGCCGATAAAAAAACGACTCCCGTTCCAGTCATCAAAACAAATTATAACCCGGGTAAAAATGGGAGTTTGGAGTATTTGTATGGCAAGGATGCACTTAATAAGTTTAATGTAGCCCCTGGATTTAAGATAGATCTTTTTGCGTCGGAAAAGGAGTTCCCGGATTTGGCTAATCCATGCCAGATCACTTTTGATAACAAAGGGCGTTTATGGGTGGCAACTATGCCTAGCTATCCTCATTATAAACCTGGAGATGCTAAGCCAAATGATAAACTGATTATTTTAGAAGATACGGATAACGACGGTAAAGCTGATAAACAAACTGTTTTTGCCGATGGTTTACACCTGCCATTAGGATTTGAAATTACACATGATGGAGTTTATCTATCGCAAGGGACCAACTTTATGCTGCTAAAGGATACGGATGGCGATGATAAGGCAGATACCAGAGAAATCCTCTTAAGTGGTTTCGACGATCATGATACCCATCACAATATACATGCTTTTACGGTTGATCCTTCTGGTGCTATATATATGGGGGAAGGGATATTTTTGCATTCTAATATTGAAACCTCTTACGGACCTGTCAGAGCGACTAATGGCGGGTTTTTCCGTTATAGCCCACAGCGCCGTCATCTGGAACGTACTGCTCAGCCTTATGTGCCAAATCCATGGGGCATTGCTTTTGATGACTGGGGGCAGAACTTCTATGCTGCAACATCTGGGCCTGATGTGCGTTGGATGATGCCAGCTACAATAAAACCAAGATACGGAGTGATAACAACCGAATCGAGAGATTTGCTTCAACCCGAGCACCGCGTACGTCCTACTTCGGGTCTCGAATTTATTTCTAGCCGTCACTTCCCTGATGAGCTGCAAGGTGATTTTCTAATCAATAACACCATCGGGTTTTTAGGTACTAAAGAGCATACGCTGACTGATGATGGAACGGGTTATAAAAGTAGACACAGACAGGATCTATATACATCAGAGGATAAAAACTTTAGACCAGTCGACCTGGAGATTGCTCCTGATGGTTCTTTGTATGTAGCAGATTGGCACAATATTCTAATCGGACACATGCAACACAATGCGCGGGATCCGTTAAGAGACCATGTGCATGGACGGATTTATCGGATTACCTATCCTTCCCGTCCTTTGGTAAAGCCGGCCAAAATTGCAAATGCCGAAATTTCGGAACTTCTGGATAATCTTAAACTGCCAGAGTACAGAGCTCGTTATCGCACCCGTGCTGAGTTAAGAGGGCGCAAAGCCTCGGAGGTGCTTCCTCAGCTAAAAGTCTGGATAGCGAAATTAGATAAAAATGACGCTAAGTATGAGCATCATCTTTTGGAGGCACTTTGGGTGACCTGGGGGCTAAATAAAGTCGATCAGCCATTACTCCGTCAGTTGTTAAAAGCTAAAGATTATCATGCAAGGGCTGCTGCAATAAGAGTATTGAGGTATACAGGACATCAAGTCCTGGATCAAGAGGATTTATTAATGCAATCGGCCAATGATCCGCATGGTAGAGTACGTCTTGAAGTGATCACTGCCGCCTCCTGGCTGCCCGCAGAAAAAGGCTTGCCTATTGTAATGGAAGCAGGTAAAAATACACTTGACGATTGGATGAAGCCTGCTTATGATATGGCTGTAGCGCATTTAAACGGAAAGTCTGGGGTAGAGAAAAAAGTAGAAAAAGTAGCAACAACCTTTACAGGTGCAGAACGTACACTTTATGTAAAGGGAAAGGCAATCTTTGCCAGAGAAGGATTTTGTATCACTTGTCACCAGCCGGATGGTAAAGGTTTGCCGTCGTCTGGTTTTCCGCCAATTGCAGGGACAAGATGGGTAACTGGAAGCCAGGATCGTCTAATTAAACTGGTGTTAAAAGGTTTGCACGGACCAATGGTGGTTAAAGGGAAGAAATATGAAGGACAAGTACCCATGACTCCATTTGGAGGTATGTTAAAAGACGATGAAGTCGCGGCGGTACTGACCTATGTGAGAAACTCTTTTGGTAACAAAGCATCATCTGTATCTCCGGAGAAAGTAAAAGCAATAAGAAATGCGACGAAAGATAAAAAGGACTTTTACTCACCTGCAGAATTGCTTAAACAATATCCTTTAGAGGCGAAATAAATAAAATCCTCGGAAAATGTTTTCTAAACGTTTTCCGAGGACTCACTAAACGCGGGCGTTAAGTGAATTGAAATTGAATATGCTATTGGTGTCAGGCTGGTTGCCTGTAAGTACGGCTACCACATTTTTTGCGGTGAGCACACACATCTGTCTGTAGGTAGAAGCCGTAAGACTGCCTGAATGTGGTGTAATGATAGAACGGGAATGATTCAGGATAGGTGAGTTCTGGGCAGGAGGTTCCTCTGGTAATACATCTGCCGCGAATCCTGAAATCCGCCGTTCATTTAACGCATCTACAAGTGCATCATGATCAATAAGTGCTCCCCTAGCCGTGTTAATCAATAAGGAATTGGGCTTCATTAATGCAAGCTGTTGCTCTCCTATTATTGTGCCTATTTCCGAAGTAAAAGGTAAATGAAGACTCACTACGTCGGATTGTTGGAGTACTTCATTCATGGATAACTGAGTATAAGGTACATTTTGAACGGATCTGTTCCAATACAGTACATTCATGCCAAATGCCTCTCCGAGTCTGGCAACACGTTTTCCTATGTTTCCCAATCCAAGAATTCCCAGCGTTTTTCCATTTAGTTCATCTCCGGAGTACTGATTGCGCCAGTTCCAATTGTGTTGTTTAACCTGAGCAACCGACTCGTATAGGTTACGCATGAGCATCAACATCAGAGATAAGGTATGTTCAGCAATTGTAGCTGCATTTGAACCTGGAGCGTTGATCACCATAATGTTTCGGGCTGTAGCTTCCTGTACGTCTACATTGTCCAACCCAACTCCACATCTTGCGGCTACCTGTAAATCCGGGCAGGCTTCCATTAATGCTTTATTGACCTGACCTTTTCCACGGGTAATTACTGCGTGTATCTCATGGCGCCCTAACATGTCTTTTAAAGCATCATCATCATACGCAGGAAGTACATTCACATGTTCCTGAAGAATGGTTAAGGCTTCATCAGCTATAGTTTCAAGCAGTAAAACACTTTTTTTCATCTAATAGTATTTCGTTATTTATGGTATAAAGTGGCGTCATCAGATTTATATCCTCTAAAATCATTTCTATTGGACACATATAATCCCTCTTCATAAAGTTCATCCTGAAATATCAGCGGATCAACATCAGTTCCTGGCGTTGACGAAATTTCTACAAGGTTACCGGCAGGATCGCGTACAAACATTTGCATGGCTCCGTCTGGTAATTTTCGTACCTTCCCCCAAGGATTTATATCAATAACCTGAAGTTCTTTCATACGAAAGAAAATGCTGTTAAAATCATCAACTTGTACGCAGATATGTCCGCGAAAAGAGGTTTTATCTTCCCATTCGGAAAGATGAAGTTGCTGTTCATCGTTAAATTTGAAAAACATAACAGGGTAGTCAAACCTAAAGGCTGCAAGGGGTTCTAAACCTAGTTCATTTTGGTAGAACTCAGTCGCTTTTTCCAGGTTATCGACAATTAGTGTAACGTGATTAATTTTGATTGCACGTGCCATATGTGAAAATTTATAGATACAATTTAACTAGCTTTTTTAAATTTTTTGTTTGAATTCTTTTACAAAATCCCAGTTTGGTGTTAGGCCTAGTCCAGGGGCAGTTGGCGCACCAATTACGCCATTTGTAACTTCAATTTGCTCCTTTACTAAATCATACATCATTGGGTTTCCACCTAGTGAAAATTCAATAATGGTTGCGGATTGAGAAGCAAAAGCTACATTTAGTCCGGCCATAAATGAGAATGCGGAACCCCAGCAGTGTGGTGCCAGTTCAAGCTGGTTAACGGCTGCAAGATGCCCTACACGCATCGTCTCTGAAATCCCTCCAATAATAGCTGCATCAGGTTGTATCACATCCAGGGCTCTTACTTCAAGCAGATCGCGAATATCAAAGGCGGTGTATTCACTCTCCCCGGCAGCTATTGGAATGGCTGTACTTGCTCTTACTTCTGCAGTTCCATGCCTGTTGTCAGGACTAATAGGTTCTTCAAACCAGTACAGATTACAGTCTTCTACGCCGCGGCAAAATTGCTTAGCCTCAGGAACACTAAAGGTTCCATGTGCATCAGCCATGAGTTTTATATTAGGACCTAATGCTTTTCTCGCTGCTTTTACGCGATCAATACTATTCTGGACAGTCTGATCCATAATACCCACACGCATCTTTACGGCATTAAAACCTTTAGACACATACCCATTCAACTGCGCGCCTATGTTTTCGGCATCAGCCCAACCACCACTGGCATAAGCAGGCATCTGGTCGCGACAAGCGCCTCCTAGTAAATCCATAACAGGAACGTTTAATGCTTTTCCTTTCAAGTCCCACAATGCTGTGTCAATTCCACTCATGGCGGAAACGGTTAGGCCTCTTCTTCCCAGAATTGGAAACCTTCTGCCTCTTGAAAGGGCATAATGATCGCGTGTGCCATTATACATCTCTTCCCAAAGTCGATTTATATTTTTGGCGTCTTTGCCTAGTAAAATAGGTTTAAGCTCATTTTCGATACAGCTTACAATAGAGGCGCATACTCCTGAAGATCCAACAGCAGCCTTGGCCTCACCAAAACCCTGAAGGCCATCTTCTGTTGTAATTACAACAAGCGTCATGTCAAAATTGGTTAGTAATCCATAATCAGAAAAGTGTTGCTTTTCTTTCGGAATTGGACAACGTAGCCAAAATGCTTCTACATTCGTTATTTTCATCAGTTTTCAATTTGTTTTTTTAATGGTTATGAAGGTTGTTTAATGCCTATTGATCAGGCTTGATAAGGTATCGAAAGATTTTTTTGTGAGCATGGTGTAAAACTCTTCAGAGACTGAAGCACTACCATGATCTTCTAAGAATTTTTTCTGTTCCTGAGATAGATTTTCAGGGTTTTCATCAATAGAGTTGGGGTAAGGGTTGGCAGGTGTACGGTCTAGCGGTGAACAAAATTCTACTGATAATACATCATTATATCCAACCTCCTGAAGTGTATCGATGATTTTGTTCCAGTTCAGATTACCCATTCCAGGGGCCATTCTGTTGTTGTCTGCAACGTGAAATCCTACCAGTTTTCCTTTTGCTCTTCTGATCGCTTCGTATATATCGTCCTCTTCAATATTCATGTGGAAAGTATCCAGGCATATCCCACAGTTAGGGCCTACAGCTTGTGCCAGGGCTAATGCCTGATCGCCCCTGTTAATGAAATAAGTTTCAAATCTGTTGATAGGTTCTATCCCAATTAATATACCTGAGGCTTCTGTATATTCATATATTTCTTTCAGCGAATTAACGGCCCATTGCCATTCCTCTTCTGGTCTTCCGTCAGGTACTATTTTTCCAACGGTACCTGGTACCACCGAAACCATATGTCCATTTAGTTCTTTCACCATTCGAACCACATCCTTTACATATTGGACCGATTTTGCCCGCTGGGCTTCGTCCTTAGCAACCAGGTTGCGATCTTCCAACATCAGTGTAACTGAACCCCAGCAGGATAATCCATGATCCTTTAATAGTTTTCTTACATGATTGGTGTCATAATGCTCAGGGCTTCCTGCAATTTCAAGTTTAGTATAACCCAGACTGGAAGCTCTGCGAATAGTAGTTTCTATTGTTTCGGATCGCATCCAGTTGTGTATCGAAAGTTCCATAAATGTGTTCGGTATTTGGTTTGAGGTTAAAATTGTGTAAATAATATCTTGTTACTGTCTGTATGGAACATTTATGTCCATTTTCCCAGCCCATTTTTTCGGAACTGGCTTTCCTACTGTCCAGTGAATGGCATTTATAACCAGTCTTTGAAAGCCTTCTTCTTTAAAATCTTCGGGATGGCCGAGGGTCGTGGTAAACACTTTTCCTCCAGCAGCAGTTTTCCAGGTCCATGCAACGGGATTTTCTATGGCTGCCTTATCTGGATTTACGGACTTCCCCATCATCAACCAGGTAGATCCTTTGGAAGGATAGTCTGGCAACACACGGTATAACCATGAACGGGCATGAAAGTTTGGCGTTACCCCCGTTAACACGGGGTGCTTGGCTTGTGCAGGTACGATGGAGACATCAGTACTAGAGTTATGGCCATAATGCGTATGGCCTCCTTTTCCCCATCCCGGAGGAGCCCCCAATGCAAATTCACCAAAAGCATTCCATCTTTCAAGAGGATGTCCTTTTGGGTAATTAAAAGCATGTGTAGTTGTCCTGAAGCCCATTACCGGTTTGCCGGAATTCAGATAATCGTCAATATACTTCACCTGATCTTCTGGTAAACGTCTCCAGCGTAAATAAAATATCGCCAGATCTGCTTCTTTTAAGGCATCTAATCCCGGGATATTTTCTTCGGAATTGTGATCCGGAGCAGCTTTTAACACGATGGTACGCATCCCGTAATTTTTTTCCAGTTCTGCAGCGATAATCGGCAGCGTTTCTTCTCCGCTATACTCGTGATCACCAGTTACAAATACGACGAGTGGTTTTTTTGACAGCTTTGTTTTACTTTGCCCTATGCAAGAGTAAGCGCTAGATATAAATATACCTAGTGTGATTAAACATATAATGCCTTTGAGTTTTTTCATTGTGATACTACATTTGGTTTATTTGTCTAGACAAATTAGTAAATAATGCCGTGGAAAGTATAACGTAATCTTGTCTTCGCCAAAATAGCTTAATACTATAACAAAATTGCAAAAGGAACCCGCTAATTAGAAGCTTCTTTAATGGCGATCGTATTTATTTTTTGCCACTGCACTAAACAAATGGTGTCAATATCTGTTTTATAAAAAAGTCAAAAATTGCAGCCTACGAAATTCCTCTTCATCTTTTTATTTAGCTTACTTGGTAAGTCCTTTTTATATGCCCAGGAAAAAGGTGGTTCAAATGAGAAACCAGATGGAATCAGCATTAGTAAAGGGTTGAAGTTTTCTATTCTAACCTTTTCTTTGAGTAGTAGAAATGCCGTTAATGATAATAATATCCTTGTAAACTATATCGACCAGAAGAAAAATAGCTGGGATATTAGAGCCGATGGAGGATACATTATCAAAAAAGACCTTGGTGTTGGTTTAGGCCTTTCTTATGGAGAATCAAAGGACAATAATATCATTAAAAAGAGTGATGGTGGATTGACATTTAACAAAAGCTTCTCAAATGATTATGGGATCAGGCCCTATATTAAGAACTTTATCCCCCTCGACAACAAGAATAGGTTTTATATCATCAATCAAACCGAGCTGCAGTTTTTATTTGATCATTTGGTAAAGGAAAGTACTACAGATGATATTTTAACACGTACTTATACGACGAGGAATACCTATGGTATTGGGCTGAGACCAGGACTTATTATTTTTATTGTTAAGAATTTTGCATTTGAAACGACAGTCGACATTTTTGGGGTAAAACGGACCGTTGAACGAAGCCGGATTTCTGATATGCCCGACTCAAAAGTGGCGACAACAGATCTTAATTTTAAAATAAACGTTTTGAAAGTTGCCTTTGGTTTTTCTACTTACTTCTAATAAAACCATTATGAGTTTACACGTTTACAGGCCCATATCGTTTTTAATAATTGCTGTTGGAATCTTCCTCTCCGGCTGTGTAAAGGAAACATATTTTGGTAAATCAACTTATAAGAAGGTTCTTTATTTTACAATGCCAGGGCAATCGGCTACAACGGTTATTGACCATGATCAACTGACGATAAAGCTTCTTGTTGATGCAGCATCTGATCTAACAAAGCTGTATCCCGACTCTATAAGGCTCTCTACTTTTGCCCACATTACACCTGGCGTAAATATACCACAGGACTTTACAAATCCGGTTAATTACACTGTAACTGCTGAAGACGGGAGCATTGCCGTTTATAAGGTTGAAGTAACCCGCCAATCTGCAACACCTCAAATTACCAATTCCAACTTTGATAGCTGGTATACTCCGCCAGGGAAGAACTATAAACAACCAGGCATGGATATGAACACAGACTGGGCTACCGGAAATGCAGGTGTTGTTACTTTAGGAGCCGCCAATACAACACCTGTTGAGGTGAGTAGTGGCGATTTTGCTGCCCAAATGGTTACCAGAGACTTAGGTGTTCTTGGGCAAGTCACAGGACAACGTATGGGGGCTGCAACGTTGTTTACGGGAACTTTTACACTCGATATCAGCAATCCGCTTAACTCTCCTAAATTTGGAATTGCTTTTACGGCAAGGCCAAAAAGTTTTAGTGTAGATTTTAAATATTCTCCGGGTACACCATATAAAAACGGAAGGGGGCAGGAACTCGTAAAAAAAGATAGCTGCGATATCTATTTATTACTCGAAAATAGAAATAACAACGTGAATAAGAGAATAGCTACGGCTTGGTTTCGGTCAGGCGATTCCGCGAGCACTTTTACGCGTATTACCATCCCGTTGTTATATGGAAATCTGCCTGCTGAAACCCCAGGGTATCAATTCCCGGAGAATGGGCTATTTGCTTTAGCTGGCGAACCTGTTACCCATCTTACAATCGTTTTTGCTTCAAGCGCTTATGCTAATTTATTTGAAGGCGGTGTTAACAGTATTTTAGTTGTAAATAACCTATCGTTAAATTATTAAAAGTGATTTACACTCAGTTTAAACGGGCTTTAAATAAAAAGACTACTAATTCTATAGATTAATTTTGATATTGTGATAAATGATTCTAAATTTGCAGTGTAAATCGTTTATAAAAAGTTTAGAAATCACATGGAAAAAAAATTACTCTTCAGAAATATTAGCGCTCCATATTCTTTAAATATGATGGGACTCCCCATCTGTTGTTGTTGCTAATCAGAACAACTAACCTTACATTTTTTATGAAAAGATAAAGACAGGCTTTAACCTGCCTTTATCATGAGCACTCAGTACGCAACGCCAATCACTTACTGAATGCCAGCTGCTTTAATCAATAGATCATTAATTAAAACTTTTTAAAATTATGCAAAATTTTAAAAAGGCTAAGCATTTAATAAATGTTTATGCCTTGTTGAAAGGAGTGTTGTTTATCAATAGCTTCCTTTTAATAATTATTGTTACCCCTACACTTTCATTTGCACAGATACAGCCTCTAATCAATTCCACATTAAGTGGTACGGTAGTCGACCAGAAAACGAAAGAACCCATACCAGGAGCAATCGTTCAGATTGAAGGGGTTACCCACCAGGTACAAACTGACAGTCGGGGTAAGTTCGACTTCGTGACCGGACAGAAATTTCCCTATACCCTAATCATAAGTTATATAGGTTATGAAAAGCTTCGTGTTATCGCCAACGGAACGCCCATCACAATTGAATTAAAAGAACAGGTAAATGAACTCAACGGTGTAGTTGTAGTAGGTTATGGAACACAGAAAAGAAGTGACCTTACAGGGGCAGTGTCTTCCGTATCTCAGTCTGCATTAAAACAGCCTGTAACCTCTATTGACCAGGCTTTGAAAGGTGCAGCTGCCGGTGTACAGGTTACACAGACCTCCGGACAGCCTGGTGGTGGAGTCAGCATCAGAATTCGGGGCGGGGCTTCCATACAGGGAGGAAACGAACCTTTATATGTGATTGATGGATTCCCCGTATACAATAGTTCTTCTTCTACAGGAGTGCTAAGTGGTACACCTACAAATCCACTTGCAAGTATCAACCCAGGTGACATTGAAAGTGTCGATATCCTTAAAGATGCTTCTGCAACGGCGATTTATGGTTCCAGAGGAGCGAATGGAGTTGTGATTATTACAACAAAAAAAGGAAAGGCTGAGAGGAATACCATTGCTTACGAAGCTAGTTTTGGCACCCAAAGTGTACTCAAAACCATTGATGTTCTAGGTGCGAAGGATTTTGCCATACTAAGGAATGAGGTGCTGTTTGATGCGAAACCTGCAGGTGGAGCATATCAGTACCTTGCGCAGGCAGAGATTGATAAACTGGGAGGGGGCACACGCTGGCAGCAGGAGGCCTTCCAACATGCGCCTACACAAAATCACCAATTGTCGATAAGCGGAGGGAGCCAGACTGTACAATACCTACTTTCGGGGAACTATCTTAAACAGGATGGAATTATTAAAAACACTGATTTTTCGAGGATAAGCTTTCGTGCAAATGTAGATGCAAAACCTTCAGATAAATTTAAAGTTAGTGCCAGCCTTACGGCAAATAAATCTGATGCTAACGTTGCTCCTTCAGGCATAATTGGCTCTTTACTTATAATGCCGCCGACTGCAACTGTATATGATCCGGATGGTAGTTATACATTGCGTAATCCTTTCGAGAATATTTTTGCTAATCCAATTGCGACACTTAAGGAAACGATCAATAAGTCTACTGTAAACAGGTTACTGGGGGCTGCATTTGGGGAATATTCTATCATCAAAGACTTAAACTTTAAAGTTCTGCTTGGGGCCGATGTCAGCAATCAAAAGGATAAATACTACGTGCCATCAACCATTTATGAAGGAAAAACGAGTAATGGATCCGCATCTCTTGGGGCGTTGAACTATTATTCATGGCTCAACGAAAATACGCTTACCTATAACAAAAGTATAGGCAAACACAATTTTGATGCACTGATCGGGTTCACCCAGCAGGAAGCCAGTAACGAGAGCTTCAAAGCGGGAGCTGAGCAATTTGTATCAAATGACTTAACCTACAATAGTCTTCAAAGTGGATCTACTCTTGTCAGGCCGAATTCTGATGTTTATTCCTGGGTATTACATTCTTACCTGGCTAGGGTAAATTATAATTACAACAATCTATATTATTTAACATCCAGTCTTCGTAAGGATGGATCCTCCCGGTTTGGCAAAAATAACAAATGGGGGAGCTTTCCGTCCGTTGCGGCATCGTGGAGAATTAGTAATGAGGGTTTCTTTAAGCCTTTGCTAGATAAAATCAATGATTTAAAGTTACGCGCCAGCTTCGGAACGACAGGAAATCTGGAAATCGGGCAGTATCAATCGCTATCAACATTATACAGCTTAAATTATCTGCTTGGTGGAAGCGTGCTGACTGGTTTTGCAGCAAACAGAATTCCTAATGATAACCTGGGCTGGGAAACTACTTACCAATATGACACAGGCCTGGATATCGCTTTTTTTAACAAAAGGCTATTGCTAACCTTAGACGGGTACTATAAAAAGACAACAGATCTTTTGTTAAATGTAGAGATACCCTGGACAACCGGATATTCCAGTTCCCTGCAAAATTATGGTTCTGTGGAAAATAAAGGTTTAGAGCTGGGGATCAGAACTAAGAACCTTACGGGAGAATTCCATTGGGATACTGATCTGAATGTCTCTGTCAACAGGAACAAGGTGCTTACTATTGGTAATGGCGCCTCTTCTTACATCAGTGGAAATTACATTATACAGGTAGGGAAGCCTCTTGGTACATTTTATGGAACCGTAACAGATGGTATTTTACAAACCGGAGAAGAATCAGCCAAAGGTAAGTTTACAGGGAGTGCGGCACCAAAGGCTGGTGACAGACTTTACAAAGATATAAGTGGCGATGGAACTTTTACAACTGCCGCGGATAGGGCTGTTATCGGTGATGCCCAACCTGATTTCATCTTTGGAATTAGCAATAACTTTTCCTGGAAAGGGTTTGATCTTTCGGTTTTTCTTCAGGGATCTTATGGAAACAAGATCATCAATGGCAACCGACAAACCCTGGAGATGTTTACTGGTCAGCAAAATGCATCAACAGTTGCATTGGAAAGGTGGACAGCAGCTCATCCAAGCACAACAATTCCTCGTGCAAAGCTAGACCCCGCACCTATTTTTTCCAATCGTTTTGTAGAAGATGGGTCTTTTCTGAGGCTTAAGTCTGTTACGCTGGGTTATACGCTTCCAAAAGAGTTAACCAACAAATTGAACCTGCATTCGGTAAGCGTATATGTTACCGGGCAAAATCTGTTAACCTGGACCAATTATTCTGGCTTTGATCCTGAAGTTACTTCGGGAAGCAACGTTTCGCCTGGTACCGACTCAGGTATTTATCCCACTTCAAAAACTATTCTTGCAGGCCTAAGAGTCGCTTTTTAAGCTTGCTGCACATTATAAAATTAGATAATCAACATAAATTCATATGAAAAGATTACTCATACTATTCAGTATTGCATACGGGCTAATTTTAGCAGGTTGCTCTACGCTTGACGAAAAACCAGAATCATTTCTGGTAACCGAACAATTTTATCAAAACGAAAGCCAGGCCATTGCCTCTGTGACAGGGCTATACCGGAAACTATACGAATCCGGTCAGGCGCTGTACAACAGTTTATTCCAGATTGGGGTGGAAATGGCTACTGATGATTATGAAGCCGGCCCGCGGGCAAGAAATGCACATGTAAGGGCAATTTCAGGGCTTACTCATGATTCTTCCAATGACCGGATGGAACAGCTATGGAGGCAAAGTTACGATGGCATCAACGCAAGCAACATTGCTATTGATAAGATCGCACTGATCGAGGCTTCAAAAATTAATGAAAAGATAAGAACCCGCTTAATCAATGAAGCTAAATTCCTGCGGGCAATTCATTACTTTAACCTGGTTAGGTGGTTTGGCCCGGTGCCTTTGGTTTTGCATGAAACCACTTCCCTTTCTCCTGAAAGTCTGGCTGTAGAGAAATCTTCAGAAGCAGATGTCTACAAACAAATTATAGCAGATTTAAAGGATGCAGAAAATTTACCAAAAATAGCAGAGTACGGAGCTGCCGACATAGGTAGGGCGACATCAGGTGCTGCGAAAAGCATACTTTCTAAAGTGTATTTAACTCAGAAGGACTGGGACAATGCCATTCTTAAAAGCAAAGATGTAGTTGATCATGAAGGTTACGATTTGTTCGAAGATTTTTCAGATGTTTTTGCTGTAGCAAAAAAGAACGGGAAAGAGCATATATTTTCTGCGCAGTTTAAAGGTAATGCAGGCTTCCAGGGAAATAGTTTGGCAAGCAGATCCGCTCCCGCAGATGTTCCCGGGATTAATGGAGATTATGCTGATGCACTGCATGTTGCAGGTGGGTTGTACGAGAGTTTTAGTGAGAGTGACACCAGAAAGGCCATTACTTTTGTGACTAAAATAACCAGTCCGGTAAATGGGCAAGTATATACTCTGGCAACTCCCCAGTTCCACAAATACTATGATGAGTCTGTAGTAGGTAGTCAGAGCCAGTCTTCAAAAAATCTTCCTATCATACGTTATGCCGAAGTCTTATTGATTTATGCAGAGGCTTTAAATGAAAAGTATGGGCCTACAGAGCAGAGTTACTGGGCTATTGATAAAGTAAGACAGCGGGCACATATCAGCAAGCTGCAGGATATCGTTCCGGCATTAAACCAGGATCAGTTCAGAGATGCTGTTTTTCTGGAACGCAGAAAAGAACTGGTATTTGAGTATCAGCGCTGGTTTGATCTCGCTCGCCGTGGACCAACCTATTATGTAAACACGCTTAAAGCTGCGGGCAAAACGCTTGCCGCGCCAAGACATGTTCATTTCCCAACACCACAGCGCGAACTTAACCTAAACTCTAAACTGAAACAGCACCCGGACTGGGTCAATTATTAACGTGTTCACTAAAATAGTTTCATCACCAATAAAACAATTTAAACAATGAAAAGATATATCAGCTTTGGCAAAATTATGGTAGGTGCGATAGCGCTTACTCTGGTTGCAAATGCATCGTTGTTTGCTCAAAAAAAACAACGGCCTAACATTATCCTGGTATTGGTCGATGACCTGGGGTTTTCAGATACAAGTCCTTATGGTGCGACAGACCTGGAAACACCAAACATCAACAAATTGGCTTCTGAAGGGCTTAAATTAAAGGAGTTTTATAATAACTCGATTTGTGCGCCTACCCGTGCATCCTTATTAACCGGTCAATATCAGCATAAGGCCGGAGTAGGCTATTTTAACGTAAACCTTGGGTTGCCGGCTTACCAGGGATTCTTAAACAAAGAGTCTTTAACGCTAGCTGAAGTACTTAAAAACGGAGGCTATTCAACCATCATTTCAGGTAAATGGCATGTAGGTGATGATGAGGATCAATGGCCAGCACAACGCGGTTTCGACAAGTCGTTTGGGTTTATCGGAGGTGCCAGTAATTATTACGAAATCAATGAGAATGGAAAAGAGGACGTAAAACTGCTTAAGAACAACAAGCCTTATTACCTGGCAAAGGATAGATACCTGACGGAAGAAATTACAAACAATGCACTGGAATTTTTGGATGAGCAAAATGAGGAAAAGAGACCATTCTTCCTTTATCTGGCATACAATGCGCCGCATTGGCCCTTGCAGGCTTTGCCGGAAGATATCGCAAAATACAAAGGACGATATAGTATTGGCTGGGATTCACTGAGAACACTTAGGCATAAAAATGCCATTGAAGAGGGGGTGATTGACAAAGATCAGAAGATCGCGGTTAAGGATGATAAACTTCAAAGCTGGGATAAATTGACCTATGATGAGCAAAAATACTGGCAGACCAGACAGGAGGTATATGCGGCAATGATTGATAGGGTAGATCAGGGCATTGGACGTGTATTGTCTAAACTCAAAGAACTTAAAAAGGATGAAAACACCTTAATCGTATTTATCTCTGATAACGGTGCACAGGGTGGAAACAACTTAAGACTATACACCTCAAGAAATACAGGCCCGGTTGGTACGGCAGGCTCTTATGAAGTGCAAAATAGCAACTGGTCACAAACAGGTAATTCTCCTTTTCGTAATTATAAAGGAACTCCTTACGAAGGAGGAATTAGTGCGCCTTTTATTGCCTGGTACCCTAAGAGTATTAAGGCTAATACCATTGCCCAGGGCACAGCACATTTAATTGATCTGGCACCAACATTTTATCAGCTGGCAGGTGTGCAGTATCCTGCGAAGTATAAAGGCATAACAACAAATGCTTTAGCAGGAAAAAGTCTGGTGCCTGTTTTAACGGGGCAAGTTGATAAGTTAGAAAGGGGTGAACCGCTTTTTTGGGAAAGAGGAGGTAACAAAGCGGTAAGGGATGGGAAATGGAAGCTAGTTTCTACCAGTGATGGAAAATATGAATTGTATGATATTGAAAAGGATAGGGCAGAGAATATTGATCTGGCAGCACAACATCCAGAGGTCGTTCAGAAACTGAAAGTCCAGTATCAGGTTTGGGCGCAAAAGAATGACGTGGTGGATTACAATAAATTAAGAGGCGTACAACAGGGACGGAATTCAGCACCTGTAAGAACTGGCTTCTAAAAATAAAATTAAATAAGAAATAACATGAAAAAGACTTTAATTTTAGTACTTGCAGCATTGTCCATACAGGTCCATGCGAAACAAAAGCCTAAGAAAAAACCTAATATCATTCTTATTCTGGCTGATGATCTGGGATATTCCGACCTGGGTGCCTACGGATCAGAAATCAATACACCTAATTTGGATAGGCTAGCCAAACAAGGCTTACGTTTGCAGGAATTTTATAACAATTCTATCTGTGCGCCAACCCGGGCATCTTTACTTACGGGGCAGTATCAGCACAAGGCCGGAGTAGGTTATTTTTCTAATGACCTGGGTTTGCCTGCTTACCAGGGGTACATCAATGCTGAATCTTTAACACTGGCTGAGGTCCTGAAATCAAATGGCTACAATACGATTACATCTGGTAAGTGGCATGTGTCCGGAAACAATGTAAGTCTGCCCTGGCAGCGTGGATTTGGCGATGTGTACCCTCGTGATAACGATTCTGCGGGCTCAGGTGCTCCGCAAGAGAAGACCGTTGTTACCGATAATGAAGGGTTTATACTGTCTGATTATTTCCAGACTAACCTGATCACTAAAAATGCAGTGAAGTTTATTGATGATGAAAGCAAAAAAGATAATCCATTTTTCTTATATCTGGCTTATACGGCCCCTCATTGGCCGCTGGTGGCTTTACCAGACGATATAGCGAAGTACAAAGGTAAGTATGATAAAGGCTGGGACCAGCTGAGGACTGAACGTTTTGAGCGTCAGAAACAATTGGGAATTGTTGGTGCTGATACTAAAATATCCAGGAAGGATGAAGATATATATGATTGGAGCCGCCTGTCTTATGACCAGCGACAACAATGGGCAAAAAAGATGGAGGTCTTTGCAGCGATGGTTGATCGTATGGATCAGGGCGTAGGAAAGGTGTTGGAAAAGCTGGAACAGAATGGGGAAATTAATAATACCATTATCTTCTTTGTTTCCGATAATGGGGCGCCAGCTGAAGATCTGGTAAAATGGCATAACAGTGCAAGGAAAAACAGTGGGCCGGTAGGTACTACGGGCTCTTATGAGTCGCAAAGTAAAAACTGGTCATATTTATCAAATACCCCATTTCTGGCTTTTAAAGATTACCTGTACGAAGGAGGAATAAATTCACCTTTTATCGCCTGGTATCCTGCTAAAATACCTGCGGGTATTATTGCTAAGGGAACGGGACATATTATCGACCTTGCGCCTACTTTTTATGAATTGGCCGGAGTTAAATATCCTGTTAAGTACAATAATGTCCTTTCCAATCCTTTGGCAGGTAAAAGTCTGGTCCCTGTTTTATTTGGACAGCAAAAAGAAGTACAGAGAGGTAAGCCTTTATTTTGGGAGCGTGCAGGAAACAGAGCAGTCAGGGAAGGTAAATGGAAACTAGTTTCGCATTGGCCATCCTACAATTGGGAGTTGTACGATCTGGAGGCTGACAGAGGTGAAACGACCAATCTGGCGAGGCAAAATCATGATGTGGTAAGTCAACTCTCCGTGAAATACTTTGATTGGGCAAAAAAGACAGGAGTTGTTGATTTTGCAACGCTCGAAGATAAGGAGCCAAAAAGCATGAAAGATTTTAGAAGAAGTAAAGTTCAGGAGCCAATTGCAGGTGCTGGATTTGGGTTTTAATAAAAGATATTAAACAACATGATTTATGAAAGCAATCAGAAGTATATTATTAGCATGGTTATTTGGTGTCTCTACATTGGGATATGCTCAAAATAATCCAGGAGAATCAAAGAAAGAGTTTTTGACGACTGTCGCAGTCTTCAGCAAAAAAATAGCTGAGCAAAAGAACCCGCAGATTTTGGATGCCCGTTCGGCGGAGGAATTTGATCAGGTTCATTTGAAAGGGGCAATAAATGTAAATCCGTCTGTAAAAGGTTTCGAGCAGATCTTTAATCAACTGGAAAAGGATCAGCCAGTGTTTATTTATTCGATACAAAGCGGCCGCTCCTCTGGCATTGGACAACTATTAAGACAAGAGGGGTTCCGGGAGATATACGTTTTATCACCAGGCATAGCCAGCTGGATTGGTTCAGGGAATGAAGTTGTGGTTCGGGAAAATCATAAAAGCAGGGTTACACCGGCTGATTTTAAAGGTATACTGACATCTAAAAATCTTGTATTGGTCGACTATGGATCCAATTATTGTCCTCCATGCAAAAAGGTAATCCCGGTATTGGATTCCTTAACAAATACACCCGGAAATAAAGTGAAGACTTTTGTGCTCGAGATTGATGCGAATCCCGAAATCATAAAAGCATATCAGATCACAACTATACCTACCTTAATCCTGTATCGCGATGGTAAGCCGGTCTGGAAGAAAACCGGGGTCCCTTCTTTAACAGAAATCAACCATGCAATTGCTTCAAATGGTAAGACTTTGCTGAATAGGCATATACGGACAACAGGTAAAAAGGCTGCGGTATGTACACAGTCGAATTTGCCTGCTCGCTTCGGACTTAAAAAGAATAGTACTTTGTTGACTAAGTAACAGAAAAGGCGGCCATATTTTTTATGTGACCGCCTTTTTTAAAGTTAGTTTATTTAAGTGGTTCTATATTTTAACACAGAGATAAAGGGCTGCCGCAAGAGCAGAACCTATTATCGGGCCTATAACCGGAATCCAGGCGTATCCCCAGTTGTTACCTCCTTTACCAGCGATGGGCAAAATGGCGTGCATAATCCGTGGACCAAGATCTCTTGCCGGGTTAATGGCATAACCAGTTGTTCCACCGAGTGATAGGCCAATAACCCAAACCAATAAGGTTACTGGTAATGCGCCAATAGAACCTAGTCCTATCGGATTTTTATCGACGCCCATTTCTGCATTTGTAAAATGAAATATCACAAATATCAATACAAATGTTCCAATGATCTCACTGATAAGGTTGGAAATCGTATTTGGAATCGCAGGTGCTGTACAAAAGGTGGCCTGTTTTGCTCCTTTGTCTTCCGTTCCAGCATAGAAATCCTTGAATAAAAGCCATACCATAAAGGCGCCTAACATGGCGCCAATAAATTGTGCGGCAATATAGCTTGGGACAAGCAGCCAGCTAAATTTGCCGCTAATGGCGAGGCCAATAGTTACCGCAGGGTTTAGGTGCGCACCGCTATAAGGTCCGGCAATAACTACACCTACAAATACCGCAAGTGCCCAGGCTGTGGTAATCACCATCCATCCTCCGCTATTTCCTTTGGTTCCTTTTAAAACCACATTGGCAACAACCCCGTTGCCCAGTAAAATCATAAACATTGTGCCGAGTATTTCAGCTATAAAAGGAGACATGTTGATTCAGTTAAGTTCGTTTATAAATATACTAGTTTTCTGCGGCGGCTTTTGCGGCTTTGACTGCCCTGTTCCACCCTTTAATACGTTCAGGGATGTTTTCTGCTTCGCCTGCATTAAAGTTTTTATCAATTTTCCACTGTCCGCTAATGTCATCCATACTGTTCCAGTAACCTACAGCTAAACCAGCAAGGTACGCGGCGCCTAAAGCCGTTACTTCTGTTACTTCAGGGCGGATCACTGTCGTATCCAACAGATCGGCCTGAAACTGCATGAGCATATCGTTGGCCGTTGCACCTCCATCTACCCTTAGCTCTTTTATAGCGTGCCCCGAATCGGCTTCCATAGCTTTAAGTACCTCCATCGTCTGGAACGCAATGCTTTCCACAGCTGCCCTGGCAATGTGCGCAGCTGTTGTTCCGCGGGTAATGCCAGTAATTGTTCCTCTTGCATCCTGGTTCCAGTGTGGGGCTCCAAGGCCCGCAAATGCAGGGACCAGATATACGCCTCCGGTATCCTGTACTTTAAGTGCAAGTTGTTCTACTTCTGCGGAAGTACTGATGATTCCCAGTCCGTCCCTTAACCATTGTACTACTGCACCACCAATAAATATACTGCCTTCAAGAGCGTACTGTACTTTTCCATTTATCTTCCAGGCAATGGTGGTAACCAGGTTATTTTTTGAAACGGTAGGAGTATCGCCAATATTCATCAACATAAAACATCCCGTACCATATGTGTTTTTTACCATTCCTTCATGCGTACACATTTGTCCAAATAAGGCTGCCTGCTGATCGCCGGCAATTCCGGCAATAGGAATTTTTGCTGCTAAAACATTTCCAGTAGTTTCTCCATATACCTCACTCGATGATTTTACTTCTGGTAGGATACTTGCAGGAATGTCGAAAAGATCCAATAGCTCCTGGTCCCAATTAAGTGTATGGATGTTGTAGATCATGGTTCTGGAGGCATTGCTTACATCTGTAACATGTACCCTCCCATCTGTTAAATTCCAGATCAGCCACGAGTCGATGGTTCCGAAAGCAATTTCTCCGGCAGCAGCCTTTTCACGGGCTCCCGGTACGTTGTCGAGCATCCATTTTATCTTAGTGGCAGAGAAATATGCATCTAAAATAAGCCCTGTTTTCTCCTGGATGTTTGTTGCCAGTCCTTTTAGCCTCAGTTCATCGCAATAGGAGGAAGTACGTCTGTCCTGCCATACTATTGCATTGCAAAGTGGCTCTCCGGTTTTTCTATCCCATAACACGGTGGTCTCGCGTTGATTGGTAATGCCAATAGCTGCTATATCAGTAGGTGTAAGGCCTGCTTTTACAATCGCTTCTGTAGCTACAGAGATCTGAGTAGTCCATATTTCGCTCGCGTTGTGTTCTACCCATCCTGGTTGAGGATAGATCTGCTCAAATTCTCTTTGCGCTATGGATATAATGCCGCCGTCCTTATTAAATACAATCGCTCTTGAACTGGTCGTTCCCTGATCAAAGGATAAAATAAATTTGCTCATAGTTTATAATTGCAATAATGTGTAATAAAACGTAAGTATAAACAATCATTATCGAAAGTAAAAGATGCAATACGAAATTGTGCTATTTTTTAAATATCAATGCACTTCTCGAGCTAAAATACTGCAAAAAATAACCCCGGCACTAATTTAGTGGCCGGGGTTTTCCATAGGTAGATGGATTGGGATATATAGTGTCGTAACTCTTAGATTAGAATTTAACTCCAACTCCTACAGAAAATACCTGGTTCTTAAATTCTGGAGTCTCTCTTGAACCATCTTCATTGTTTTTCTGAAAGTCGAGGGCATAACGACCGTGAATGTCAAACTTTTCGTTAACATCATATCTAAAGCCAATCAAGCCGCCAAGAAGACTCTTTTTAAACCTGTCTGAGTTATTTTCGATAATCTCTTGTTCAGTAGAACCTAAACCGTTTTCAAATTTGTTTTTGGTAGACAATAAAAATGATACCTGTGGGCCAGCGACCAGGTTTAAGCCACTTCCGCCAATATTGATACTCGCTAAAATTGGTATATCAATAAAGTGAGTGGTCTGCGTAAAATCTCCGAAGACAGTTTCTGCTTTATAACCTTTGGTCGAGTACAACAACTCGGGTGTAAATGCTAAGCCTTTTATAAGGTTAATGTCTAATGTAATACCAGCATTAAAACCTGTATTTACTTTAGTTTTAAAGTCATTGTTGCCATCATCTTTAATGATGTTTGGAAGATTTACACCTCCTTTAATACCCAATCTAATCGGGCTCTGTGCGTTGGCAGCACCTGCTGCAAATAGGCCTAAGGCCAGAATAATTATCTTTTTCATAATGACATATTTTTAAGGTTATGAAATCATCATAAGACTCAGTGCTTATAGGGATTCCGGAATATGTGTTACCGGTGTATAGGAAAGAAATGTGCCATTTATGAGGATTGCGAATTAAATTTTACAGAATAGCGCTTAATAATTTGATACAGCGCTGTTAATTAGCTGTTTTAACATCTATATAATTCAAAACAGAGATTGTCCGCTCATCCTTACAATTGTATCAAATTTGATACAATTGTAAGGATGAGCGGAAGGCTGATGGTTGGAGGAAGGTTTTTAAAGCGGCTGAAGTAGAACTTTTGTTTAACTTTGAGAGTTCACCAATCGTTGCACTAATGAATGTTAAGCATTTTTTCATAGTCAGTTTAGCCCTTTTGTCAATAGCTTTTAGTGCCCGGGCGCAAAAGAAAACCTATCTCGAAACACTTGCAGGGCCGAATGAATGGGTTGATTCAGTATTTAAAGGTTTAAGTAAACGACAAAAAATTGCGCAGATGTTCTTTGTAAGAGCACATACCAATTTTGGTAAAGCATATGAAGATTCAGTAGGGGTGGTCATCAGGAAAGAACGTATTGGTGGATTGGTGTTTTTTCAAGGGGGGCCGGGGCGACAAGCAATTTTAACTAATAAATATCAATCGCTTGCGAGGGTGCCATTGTTGATTACTTCTGATGGAGAATGGGGCTTGGGTATGCGTTTAGACAGTACTATCTCCTATCCTTATCAAATGGCATTGGGTGCTATACAGAACAAGGATCTGATTTATAAAATGGGACTGGAGGTTGCTAAAGATTATAAACGTATCGGCATGCACATGAATCTTGCTCCTGATGTAGATGTAAATAACAATCCGAAAAATCCCGTTATCAATTTCCGTTCATTTGGTGAGAACAAATATAATGTCGCCACCAAAGCTGCGGCTTATATGGATGGGATGCAGGATGGTGGTTTGCTGGTTAGCATTAAACATTTTCCTGGCCATGGAGATACGGATGTTGATTCTCACTATGATCTGCCACAATTGAAATTTACAAAAGCACGTTTGGACAGTCTGGAGCTTTACCCTTTCAAAGAATTAATTAAAGACGGTGCGGCAGGCGTAATGATTGCACACATGAATATTCCCACACTAGACAGTACGGCCAATATGCCTTCCACATTGTCAAAACCAATAGTCACCGGAGTTTTAAAAGGAGAACTTGGGTTTAAAGGCATCGTTATTTCAGATGCCATGGAGATGAAAGGTGTAGTGAAAAATTTTAAGGATGGTGAAGCAGATGTAATGGGTATTATTGCTGGTAATGATATTCTGGAACTTTCAGAAAATAGTGCAAGAGCAATTAAACTGGTGAGGAAGGCGATTAGGAAAGATAGAATAAGCATGGCACAGATTGATCAGAGTGTAAAAAAGATTCTTGCTGCGAAGTATTGGGCTGGATTAAATGTTAAAAAAGCAATTGATGAAAATAATGTATTTGAGGGAGTAAATCGTCCCGAAAGTCAGCTGCTGTTACAACAGCTTGCTGAGGCATCCATGACTTTATTGCGAGGTAAGGAAAATATTCAGCAGCTCAATGCAGAAAAACGGACAGTAATCATCAGTATCGGTACACCGGAAGTAACCTTGTTTCAGCATGAACTTGGTGCATATTATAAAAAAGCTGTTTTTTATACTTTAGACAAGAATGCTAACGCGGACGAAATTGCAAAGGTGTTACGAGGTGTTAAAGCATTTGATCAGATTATTATCGGAATCCATGATACCCGAGCGCGTCCGGGCAATGGAATGATATTGAGTGCCGATCTGAAGATGTTTATTAAAGATATGTCGCTAAGTAATGCGGTTTTTGCCTTATTTGCGAACCCTTATAACCTTACTGCTTTATCCGGATTGGAGAATAGCAAAGGCTTGGTCATTGCTTATCAGAAAGACAATTTTATGCAAAAGGCGGCCGCCTCGGTAATAAAAAATCAGGTAGTTGCTACCGGCAAATTGCCGGTTACCGCAAGCTCTTTTTTTAAGTTTGGTGATGGACTTTAACATGTAGCTTTGCAATTCTTAGATATCCATACCCATAAGCTGTGTAAGGATGCCAAAATAAGGAGCATTCTAAGTCTTTCTTTAACCGGAAAGGAGCAGCCCGTGTTACCTGCGGGTCAGGAGATTTCTGTAGGGTTACATCCCTGGTTCGCAACAATGGCGCATCTGGAGGCTGATTATTGCAGGTTTGTGGAGATGGCAAAGGAAACAAAGATCAAACTCATTGGTGAATGTGGACTAGATCGGTTAAAAGGTGAAAAACTGGAAAATCAACTGATTATTTTGAGGAAGCAGTTAAATCTTGCGAATGGGCTTGATAAGCCGGTTATTCTCCATTGTGTAAGGTGTTTTGATGAATTGATGGCTTTAAAAAAGGAAATGAAGATAAGTGTTCCGCTTATTGTTCACGGCTTCAATAAAAAAGAAGAATTGGGCAGGCAGTTGCTAGACAAGGGATTTTATCTTTCTTTTGGCCCTGCTATATTGAATGCGGATTCTGGTGCTGCGGCTATGCTTAAGCATACTGAGGTCTTTTTTCTGGAGACCGATGATGGGGACAGGAACATCGAAGAAATTTACCAGGCGGCAGCAAATTTAAAAAACTGTACAGTTGAAACGTTGAAAGCGCTTATTTTTGCCAGCTGGGAAAAAATAAAGCTTATTTAATATGTCTGATTTAAATTGGTTATCGCGCTCGGCTTTACTCATTGGAAACGAAGGGATCGATATTTTGCAACAAAAGCATGTGTTGGTTGTAGGCCTTGGTGGTGTGGGCTCTTTTGCCGCCGAGTTTATATGTCGTTCAGGAGTAGGTGAGATGACGATTGTAGATGGAGATGTTGTTGATCCAAGTAACAGGAACAGACAATTACCGGCCTTATCTACCAATCATGGTGTTCCTAAAGCAGATATTATGAAAGAGCGTCTAATGGCTATTAATCCGGAACTTAAATTACATGTTATACGTGATTTTTTAACACCTCAAAAATGTAGAGAGCTGATGGAGCAACATTTTGATTATGTTATGGATTGTATTGATAGCCTTACACCAAAGGTTATACTCTTGTCAAAAGCATTGGAAAAGAACATTCCCATTGTCAGTTCAATGGGGGCAGGGGGTAAAATGGACCCTACACTCTTGAGAGTGACCTGGTTGCCGGATACCTATCAATGCGTTTTCGCACAGTATGTGCGAAAACGATTAAAAAGATTTGAAAATTATAACCAGATCAAAGCTGTATTTTCTACTGAAACAGTGATGAAAGACTCCCTTGTGATGACTGATGGGAGCAACTTTAAGCGTTCTGCCTATGGCACTGTTTCTTATCTACCAGCAGCTTTTGGTGGTGTTTGCGCATCAGTGGTCATCAGAGATTTCCTGGGACAGCCGATTACGATGGCAGAAAGACCACCAAGAATTGCTGCTAAAAAGAAAAAGAAAGTCTGATTTAGCGCTATTATTTGTTGTTTTCTGGTTTAATAGCTGCTGCTGTCCAGCCTTGTAAAAACTCCATCACTTTTTTAACACTATGTCCTTTGCCTTCTTCAAGGTAGGCAGAGTTCTGGATATGTAGTACGCTGCCATTACCATCAAGAATGACGAATACGGGAAATCCAAAACGGCCAGGATAACCTAAGCTTGCCATTACATCGGCATTTTTGTTCTCCGGGCTATAGTTTACCAGTACGGTTTCATAATTGTTGTTTAAGTAGTTTTTTAATTCCGGGGTCGCGTCAACCAGTTTATGAAATAGTATACACCAGCCGCACCAGTTGCCGCCCACCTGTACAAAGACATGTTTACCTTCTTTTTTTGCTTTTGTTGCAGCGGCTTTAAGCTCAGCTTTTGCATCGGCTTTAGGATTGTAAATCTCTATTTTTGCAGGCTTTGAATTGGCGTCTTTTTTTTCCTGGGCTAAGCTCACGCCAGATATGATTAGAAATGTGAACAATGCTAATATGATTCGATTCATCTTTTTAAATTTATATACAATTTTAAGTATTTATATGTGAACTATGGTAATACAATGATAATAATAGCGTCTTTGTTAAACTATTATTTTGTCTGCCGGTATTAAAAATATTAATAGCTTTACCTAATGCCTCAACAGCCTTTAAAAATATTACAAGCTTCCGCCGGATCAGGGAAAACCTTCAGTTTAACAGCACATTATTTAACCCTGCTGTTAGCTGGTGAAACGAAGTACCGGGAAATTTTGGCCGTAACTTTTACAAATAAAGCTACGGAAGAGATGAAAAGCCGGATCATGGAAGTATTAAAAGGATTTGCAGAGGGAGATCCTTCAAAAAAGATAAACGACTATAGGGAAATTGTTTTGAAGGCACATCCTGATATGGACGCTGCGGTTTTGAAACAACGGGCTGATAAAATATACCGGAAAATTTTGCACGACTATGGCCGCTTTTCGGTGAGCACTATTGATGGTTTCGTACAAAAAGTGATCCGGGGATTTGCATTTGAACTCGGATTAGATGCAGGTTATGGTCTGGAAATGAATTACGACAAGGTAAAAAATGAACTGGCCGAAAGATTAGATAAAGCGCTTGACAAAAATCCTGTTTTATTACAATGGATCATTGATCTGGCGCTTGATCGGATCAATAATAACCTGAGCTGGAATTATCGTAAGGAGCTGATTGATCTGACCAATGAAATCTTTAAGGAAAGATATCAGCCATTCGAAAATGCGATCAAGGAATTGGGTGAGGCAGCTGATCTGGATAGCCTGTTTAAGGATTATAATAAAGTTACCAGGCTAGGTATTGAGACTTTCGAAAATAAAGTAAAAGAACTGGCAGAGGAAGCACAACAGATTTTTGAAGTTGAAGGGATCGATACCTCTAGTTTAAAGGGTAAATCCAGATCCCCACTAAATAATCTTTCGAAAATTGCTGCTGGAGATCTGTCTAAAATAAGTGGACTGACAAAACTGATTGATCAGCCTGAAGAATGGTTTCAGAAAGGTCATGAAAGTAGTTCGTATAATGAATTAAACCCTGTTTTGTCTAAACTGGTACAGATTTACCAGGAAGGATTGCCAGGTTATGTATTAGCCCAGGCTTTTAATAAGAACTTGTACTACCTACGTTTAATGCAGGAAATGGCTGTTTTGCTGAAAGACTATAGAGAAGAAAGTCCTAATTTACTCATCAGTGATGCGCAGACATTATTGAAGGGAATTACAGATGATGCGGATGACAACCCTTCTTTCATTTGGGAAAAAATGGGCAACCGATTCCGTAACTTCCTTTTTGATGAGTTTCAGGATACTTCGGCCAATCAGTGGGGTAGCTTTAAATCCTTGCTCAGCAACGCTATTGCGTCACCGAGTGGAAAGCTGATTGACCATTTGATTGTTGGTGATACCAAACAATCTATTTATCGCTGGCGTAATGGTGATTGGAATATCCTTCATCAGCAGGCAAAAATTGATGTTAAAGCTCATAATGTGCTGGAAGATAGTTTGGAAGAAAATTATCGCAGTACTCAAAATATCATTCAGTTTAATAACTATCTCTTTAAGCATTTGCCACAACTAATGCAGACCAATTTAAACGGTACTATTGCTGAACAGGAAGTGGCAGCAGTATTACAGTGGTGGAAGGAACGTGGCTTTGATCGGATTGTTACCGATGTATATGCAGAAGCAACACAAAAGACAACGCCTTTTACATTGGCTGGAGGTACGATTAGTTTTAATGTGTTGAAGACCGACCTGGAAGGTAATGCTTTAACTAAAACAACGTTTAGAGACCTCTCGCTGGTTAAAATGATTGAAGAGCTGGACACACTTATCAAGGTTAAAAATTATAAACCAAGAGATATCTGTGTGCTTGTTCGCTCTAATTCTGAAGCCGTTGCGGCAGTGGAAACACTGATGGGTCATGGCATTGATGTGATTTCGGGAGAAGCCTTGTTGCTAAACAACAACAGTGCAGTAAAACTGATTATCAATACGCTGCAGGTAATGGGCGGTCTGTCAGAAAACACGGCTTTATTTAAAGCAAACTGTATTAGCTTATTTGCAAGGCTACAGGGAAGGACAGTTGAGCCTCATCATTACTTTTCGTTAAAATTTAAAAACCTTACCCAGCTTGCGGGCTTGTTGCCCGCTGAACTTTGTGAGAATTGGTTAGGATGGATGCAGCAGCCTTTGCCGGCTTTACTTGAAAAAATAATTGCTGCTTTTGGTTTGCATGAAAAAAAGCATGTTGCAAACTTACCTTATTTATTTGCGTTAAGAGATTTAATGGGCAGCTTTGCCTTACATGGGGAACGAGGTATAGCTGCTTTCCTTACTTTTTGGGAAGAGGAAGGTGCAAGGAAAACGCTTCCATCTTCGGACAATACCGATGCAGTTCAGGTGATTACCATTCATAAATCAAAGGGGCTGGCGTTCAGAGCAGTGATGCTGCCATTTTGTAACTGGGATATCAATGGTAAGCCAAATGGTATTTTTTGGGTGCCGGCGGCAGATACACCATATCATCATTTACATAGTATTCCGTTAAAATATAATAAAGAATTGGGACGGTCAAGTGTGGCGAAGCCTTATTTTGAAGAGTTGCTGTATAATAATATGGATGCCCTAAATATGCTCTATGTGGCTACAACCCGCTCAAAAGAGTATCTCTATATAAATACAATGGGTAAAAAGACAGATACGGTTACGAATATTGGTGACCTGTTGTATAAAGTTTATGCCGATCGGTTGTCGGACGAGGGGCAGTATTTAATTGACGATGAGGTACCGGTTCAACAAGAGAGAATCCTTAAAGTACAGGAGATTGAAATGGATTTCTATCCGGTTTCTGATCGTTTGAGCCAGGTTTTTGATGCGAACTTAAAACGAAGGGAAATAGACTTGTTAACAGGCGAGAGTGCAGGACGGACAGGTACCATATTGCATGAAGTGCTGGCTGTGGCCAGTGATGTAAATGCTGTTGATTCTGTATTGAAAACACTGTTGCTGGATGGGGTTTTTAAAGCTGATGAACTTCCGTTTTTAAAAGCACAGGCTATCTCAGTATTACAGCATAAAGGCTTACAGGAAATTTTAGGCAAAGGTAAGCAGAGCTTAAATGAGCGTAGTATTATAGATACAAAAGGCAAAAGCTACCGTCCGGATAAAGTGCTGGTGAATGGTGATGAAGTGATTATTATTGATTATAAATTCACGCAGCAGGAAAGTGATAAGCATGTGGAACAGGTTGACCATTATAAGTCTTTACTAATGGCTATGGGTTATACGAATGTGAAAACTTATTTGTTTTATGCGTTGAGCGGACAATTGAAACTGGTGTAAAGGATGAAGGATTTAAGTATGAAACCGTTTTTAAGAGAAGTAGCAGAAGATCTGGTTTTGAAACTGGGAGATGATTTACAGCATGCTGCAATCGTTTTTAACAATAAACGTCCGGTTGCCTACCTTCAGGACCACCTGGCACGAATTATCAATAAACCGTTCTGGAGCCCTTCTTTTTTTACCATACAGGAGTTTTTTGCAGCTTCGTCTGAATTGAAAGTCGCCGATGTATTTACGCAGTTTTTCACCTTGTATCAGCAGTACAATAAACTGGCGTTGCGAAGCGGCGAGAGTAAGATTGAGCCTGCTAAGTTTTATCCCATTGCAAGAATTATTTTGAGTGATTTTTCGCAGATAGATAATGACCTTGTTAATGCCGGTAAGCTGTTCGAGCAAATGGAAGAGTTTGCTGAAATTGATTACCAGTTCGATTACCTGAGTGAAGAACAGCAGGAATTTTTAAAAGGTTTCTGGAGTTCTTATTCGGAAGGGAAGCATAAAAAACAGCAGATCCAATTTATTAAAATGTGGCAACGTATGCCCGAATTGTACCGGGATTATCATGAGGCGTTGAAAGTGCAGGGCTTAACGACCATGGGAAATATTTACCGGCAGCTTGCTGAAGGTAAAGCGACGCTTCCCGGATTTACAGAAACATATGGTAAACTGGTGTTTGTTGGTTTTAACGCTTTGAGCAGGGCTGAAGCTGTAGTGTTTAAGCTTTGGCAGGACCAAGGCAAAACCTTATTCTATTTTGATACAGATACTTACTATATAAATGATCCATTGCAGGAAGCTGGGTTGTTTTTAAGAAAAAACCTGCAGGTTATTGGATTGGTCAATGCACTGGCTGAAAGCAGATCATTGATCCGAGCAAATCCAAAAACTGTAGATGTTTATAAAACACAGGGGCAGGTTGCCCAGGCGAAGATATTGAGTACCGCGCTGAAGGCTGATTACCCGCTGTTAAAAGAAGAGAATAATGCAGGTAAAATTGCGCTTATCCTTGCGGATGAGAGTTTGCTGTTGCCAGTTTTACAAACAATTCCTACACATTATGATGAAGGTGTGGAAAAGCATGCTGTGAATATAAATGTGACGATGGGATATCCACTGGTGGCTTCATCCATTTTTGGTTTGGCCGATTTATGGTTAAATGTACAGGCCCAGTTGATCCAGGGTGACAAAGACACAGTATATCACCGTGAGGTGGATGCTTTTTTATCGCATCCTTTAACGGGTGTTACTGAGCAGATGCGGAGTAAGATTCAACAAAAGTTACTGGCAGAACAATTGGCGGAGGTGCCGCTGACAAGGCTACAAGGACAAAAAGGGTTATTGGCTACATTTTTTACCCGTGTGAAAAGTAGTGTCGAAGCCACGAATACCTTGCAGGCAATATTTAAACATATACTAGAACAACAGCTGGCCCATAAGACATTGCGACAAACGGAGGCAGATTTATTTGTGGCAACAATCAAGGAGTTGAATAGACTTCATGATGCATTGAGTACTTACTTACCTGGCTTAACGAGTTCAAAGGAGTTATCATTTATTTTGTCGCTTATTCAGAAAGCCGTTCAGGGAATTGCAGTGCCTTTAACTGGAGAGCCACTTCAGGGCATACAAGTCATGGGATTATTGGAAAGCAGAAATCTTGATTTTGAGCAGGTGTATATATTAGGTGTTAATGAGGGCTTATTGCCGCAAACCAGTGTGTCGCCTAGTTTTATCCCCGATAGCATCCGCAGGGCCTACGGGTTACCTGTTCTTGAAAACCAGGATGCCATTTCAGCCTATATGTTTTATCGGCTATTGCAGCGTTCAGGTAAAGTGAGCCTGGTGTATAATGCGCAGGCCGATGACACCAATACTGGTGAGCCTACGCGTTTTTTAAGGCAGCTGGAATATGAAAGTGGTTATCAATTCAATTATCTTGAGCATAAACAAAGCATTGCGACGGAGAAAAAAATACCCGTAGTTATTCAGAAAGATGAAAAGGTGATGGAGGTATTGAACAAATACCTGACCGGGGAAATAGGTTTGTCGGCTTCGGCTTTGACTTCTTATGTGAATTGTCCGCTTCAGTTTTTTTACAAGTATGTAGCCAAAATAGAGGAACCGAAAGAGATCTCAGAAAACCTGGAAGCTAATTATATTGGGTCTATGCTGCATTATGTGCTGGAAACTTTTTATGGCGATTTAATGGCTGAAGATCCAATATTCACAAAGGAACGCATATCCGCAAACCGGAAAAGAGTTCCAGAGCTGGCGATCAAAGCTTTTGCACAAGTCATGTTTGAGAACGTAAGCCTACAGGTTAATCATAACGGAATGCAGAAGGTGGTACTCGCTATCGTAGAAGAGTATGCGAACCTGATTTTAGATTATGATGAAAACGAAGCTCCATTCGAAGTTCTGGCACTTGAAAAAAAGGATAAAGTCAGTTTTAACTTTAAGGTTAATGGGGTCGGGAAAAGTATTACGCTGCATGGGATTATAGATCGGATAGACCGGAAAAACGGGACTACACGTATTGTAGATTATAAAACGGGCAGTGATGTTTTAAGATACAGTAATCTGGCAGATGTTTTTGATACCAATGGGAACAAGCAGAATAAGGCTTTAATTCAGACCCTGTTTTACACTTATGTTTTTGAAAAAGCAAATGCTGTTGATTGGGTTGAACCGAATCTATATAGTATCCGTAATATGCGTAAAGAAGGAACATTTTTTATCGAAGGAAGAGAAAAAATAAAATTGAACGGAGAGAAGCTGGAGAGCATAAAATCTGAATTTGTAGGTTTCCTGGAGGCCAAACTTTCAGAACTATTTGATGAGCAACGACCTTTCATGCCTACAGAGAATGAAGCTGGTTTTGCTTATTCCCCATATTTAACTCTGTGCGGAATGTAAAATGCCAAATTATTTTAGCCGATTTGAAGGTTCCAAAGTGTAATTAAAACACTACTTTATAATTGCATTACAATACTTATATTTGTCGCAGTTAATATTTGAATATACAATGAGAGAGATTCAATTTAGAGAAGCTTTGCGTGAAGCCTTAAGCGAAGAAATGCGTAAAAATGAAAACGTTTTCCTTATGGGCGAGGAAGTTGCGCAATACAATGGTGCTTATAAAGTTAGTCAGGGTATGCTTGATGAGTTTGGCGATAAACGTGTGATTGACACACCAATCGCTGAGTTGGGCTTTGCCGGTATAGCAATAGGTGCTGCAATGAACGGATTGACCCCGGTTGTAGAGTTTATGACCTTTAATTTCTCTCTGGTTGCTATAGATCAGATCATTAACGGTGCAGCTAAAATGTTGTCTATGAGCGGTGGACAGTTTCCTGTTCCAATTGTATTTCGTGGCCCAACAGGTAATGCTGGTCAGTTAGGTGCTCAGCACTCTCAGAATTTCGAGAACTGGTATGCAAACTGTCCGGGATTAAAAGTGGTAGTTCCTTCAACCCCATACGAAGCAAAAGGTTTGCTTAAACAAGCAATTTTAGATCCGGATCCGGTTATTTTTATGGAGTCTGAAGTAATGTATGGTGATAAAGGTGAAGTTCCTGAAGAGGAATATTACCTGCCAATCGGTAAAGCGAATGTCGTTAAGGAAGGCACTGATGTGACCATCGTAACTTTCGGTAAAATGCTTACCCGTGTAGTAAACCCGGCAGTTGAAGAGTTGACTAAAGAAGGAATCAATGTTGAAGTAATCGATTTACGTACTGTACGTCCTATTGACTACGCAACAATTATTGAGTCTGTTAAGAAAACCAACCGTTTGGTAGTTGTAGAAGAAGCATGGCCATTGGCTTCAATTTCTTCTGAAATTGCATTTAACGTTCAAAAGAATGCTTTTGATTACTTAGACGCGCCAGTTCAGCGTGTTACTTGTGCAGATGTACCATTACCTTACGCGCCAACACTTATTGCTGCAAGTTTGCCAAACGCAGAGAAAGTTATTAAAGCAGTAAAGGAAGTATTGTACGTGAATAAATAAGCTATTGTCTCTTTTGTGAGCACATTATGATATAGGATCCTGTCGGTAATACCGGCAGGATTTTTTGTTAACAATATATTTATTTGAGATGTCAATTGTTAGGGTTAATTTTGCCTGCAATTGTACGTTGGGAGATCAAACAAAAATAAATGAGCAATCATTCTAAAATCATTGCTGCCGAGCTGGCAGTAACGGAAAAGCAGGTTATCGCTACTATTGAATTACTGGATGAGGGAGCAACTGTTCCTTTTATTTCCAGGTATCGTAAAGAGGCTACGGGAAGTTTGGATGAAGTGCAGGTTGCAAGCATCCGCGATAGGTTTCAGCAATTAAGAGAGCTGGATAAGCGTAGGGATGCTATTTTAAAGGCCCTTGCTGCGTTGGATAAGCTGAGTCCTGAATTGGAGGCGCAGATCAATGCCGCCGAAAATATCGCAACCATAGAGGATATTTATCTACCATATAAGCCAAAACGTAAAACCAGAGCGTCAGAAGCGCGAAAAAAAGGATTGGAACCATTGGCTTTATTAATCCTGGAACAAGGCAAGATATCGCCCGAAACGGAGGCTGGTAAGTTTTTAAATGATGAGTTGGGTGTAGGATCACTAGCCGATGCCTTGGCAGGAGCAAGAGATATCATTGCCGAAATGGTAAATGAGCACGTCGAAGCCCGAACATCGATGAGGAATTACTTCCAACAGAAATCTGCCTTTAAATCCGTTGTTGTTAAGGGAAAGGAAGAAGAGGGGATCAAATATAAAGACTATTTTAACTGGGAAGAGCCGCTGAAAACAGCACCGTCGCATCGGGTACTGGCTATACGCAGGGGAGAAAACGAAGGTATCCTGAAGCTGGAAGCTATGCCTGCGGAAGAAGGAGCAATCGTGATTCTGGAACGTCAGTTTGTTAGAGGTAATAACGATTGCGCACAACAAGTTAAACTGGCAGTACAAGACAGTTATAAAAGGTTACTGGGCCCGGCAATGGAAACAGAAATACGTAACCTGTCTAAAGAAAAAGCTGACGAAGAAGCGATTCGAGTATTTGCAGAAAATGCCCGGCAGTTATTACTTGCGGCTCCAATGGGACAAAAAAATGTACTAGCTATAGATCCTGGTTTCAGAACAGGGTGTAAGGTGGTATGCCTGGATAGGCAGGGTAAATTATTAGAAAATACAACCATTTTCCCCCATACGGGACAAGGGAATGTTAGAAAGGCGGGCGACAAAATCATGGAGCTCTGCACTAAATATGAAATTGAAGCTGTAGCTATCGGTAATGGTACGGCAGGTCGCGAAACGGAAGTATTTGTTCGTGGCCTGAATATCCCTGGTATTGTCGTGGTGATGGTGAGTGAAAATGGCGCGTCAATTTACTCAGCTTCTGAAGTGGCCCGAGAAGAATTTCCTACGCAGGATATTACTGTTCGGGGAGCGGTTTCTATTGGCCGCAGGTTGATGGATCCATTGGCCGAACTGGTAAAAATTGATCCTAAGTCGATAGGCGTAGGACAATATCAGCATGATGTTGATCAGAACAAATTACAGGCTTCGTTGGATGATACGGTAATGAGTTGTGTGAATGCTGTGGGTGTAGAATTAAATACAGCTTCTAAGCAGGTGCTGGCTTATGTATCTGGTTTAGGTCCGCAACTGGCTCAGAACATCGTTAATTATCGTAATGAGAACGGTGCATTTAAGAACCGGGAGAGTTTAAAGAAAGTGCCTCGTTTGGGCGACAAAGCATTTGAGCAGGCGGCAGGGTTCCTTAGAATCAGAGATGCGGAAGCGGCCTTAGATTCAAGTGGAGTGCATCCGGAGCGCTACGCTTTGGTGCATAAAATGGCTCGAGATTTAAATTGTAGCGTAAACCAGCTGGTTAAAGATGCAGCATTACAAAAGCAGATTAAACCTCAGCAATATGTGAGTGAGGATATCGGCTTGCCTACGTTGAATGATATTCTTGCGGAGCTTGCAAAACCGGGTAGAGATCCGCGGGAACAGTTCGAGGTATTCAGCTTTACTGATGGGGTAAATGAAATTGCCGACCTGAAGGTAGGAATGAAATTGCCGGGTATTGTAACGAATATTACGAATTTTGGTGCCTTTGTGGATATAGGCGTGCACCAGGATGGTTTGGTACATACCAGCCAGATGTCGGACAAGTTCGTTTCTAATGCCAATGAGGTGGTAAAAGTACACCAAAAGGTAGAAGTTACAGTTGTCGAGGTGGATGTGGCGAGAAAGCGGATTTCTTTATCTATGAAAAAGGAGTTGGTTGCTAAAGCAAAACACGATCATAGAGGGAATGCTGACAGGTCGAAAAAACAGGCAGGTGCTTTACGATCTGATCAACATGGTAAGCCTTCAAAACCACAGCATAAAGGTGGACAAAAGGAAAAAGCACTTCCTGAAGGTGATTTGCAGTTGAAATTGGAAGCATTGAAAAATATGTTTAAGTAATAGGAGAAAATAACCGTTCTCTTCAGAGCCTGGCATCTTTTGCTGAAGAAGCAAAAGCGCCTTAGGTCTCTTCTGAGAAGGTGATTTTCTTTTAAGCGCGAAAAACAAAAGGCAGGGGTTGGACTCCTGCCTTTTGTTTTATATTCCTCGTTCTTTTTTTAATCCTTGCATTTCTATATTAATCTTCACGGCTTCCGTCGTCGGTCATTCGCATGATTTTAGTGGTGAATTCGGCAAATATTTCGTTAAACTTCGTTTGTTTTTATTTGTATTAATTCTAAATAGACCTATATTTGCGCGCAAATAAACTTGACTCTGATGAAAGATATCCAGATTAACATCGCGCTGTTATTTCTTTTATTAACCTCTCCCTTATACCTGTTTGCTCAAAATACAAAAGGTACCATAAATGGAACAGTTACAGATAGCTTGATGCAGGCTGTGCCCTTTGCGAATGTTCAGGTAAAAGGACTAAAAATAAAGTCGACTTCAGACAAATCTGGAAAATTCGTTTTAACCGGAGTACCTGTAGGGAACCAAATCATAAAGGTATCTATTACCGGATATAAGGTACAGGAAAAGCAAGTATCAGTGAAAGCAGACGATGTATCAGCCATTGATTTCATTTTGACAGAAGCGAATGCAGATTTGCATGAAGTGATTGTTTCTGCGAGTAGAAGAGCTGAGTCTCTGGCTCAAACACCATCATCCGTTACTGTGCTTACCGCAAAAGATATAGCGACACAATCTATTATCAGCCCTAATTTAGCAAATATTCTGTCCTATAGTGTGCCTGGGCTTGGTGCTTCTACCAATCAGACCGGAAATTCGGGGCAAACTTTAAGAGGAAGAAATGTGCTGGTGCTTATTGATGGTATCCCTCAGTCTACGCCATTAAGAGCAGGAGGAAGAGATATCAGAAGTATTGATCCTTCTGTGATTGAACGTGTAGAAGTGATTAAAGGTGCTACTGCTATATATGGTAATGGCGCTGAAGGGGGATTAATTAACTACATTACCAAGAAAGCAAACACTGGAAAGGAGTTTGGTGGATATTCACAAATAGGCTTAACAGGTAATCTTAAAGGAGATAGTACTGTTGGCTATCGCGCAACTCAGCAATTTTACGGGCGCGTTAACAAGTTCGACTACATTGTGAGTGGCATGTTCGAAAAAACGGGCGTGTTTCGTGATGCAGAAGGCCTGGTCATTTCTCCGGAATACGGTTTGGGAGAAACAAAGTCGTATAATGGTTTTGTAAAGTTAGGGTACGACATTACTGCCAAACAAAGGTTGCAGCTTATGTACAATTATTTTAGTTCAAGACAGGATTCAAGGTATATTACTAAAGCTGGTGTTTATGGTTCTACTCCTGCAATAGGTGTGGCTGGAACCAGGTTAGGTGTAGATGAAGGAACACGTTTTAATCACAATGCGAATCTCCAGTATACCAATCAACAGATATTCGGAAACACAGACTTGACAGCAAATGTGTATTATCAGGATTTCTATACTATTTATTCGAACTCCGCTTCCTTTTATGAAGGTGGACAGTCGGCTATTGTTTCTACTAAAAAAGGTGCAAGGGTAAGTCTGAACACGCCATTCAGGATTAGTCACCTTGTTCCAATGCAGGTCAATTACGGATTGGATTTGATGAATGATAAAACTGCACAAAACCTGGTAGATGGTAGAAGTTGGGTGCCAAAAATGAATATGGTAAATTTTGCGCCTTATTTTCAGGCCTCAGCAAATCTATTTACGGACCTGACGCTGAAAGCTGGCGCTAGAATGGAGAACATCAATATTGATGTGGATGACTTCAATACCCTGGCAACAGGAGCAAACGGAGAAGGAAGCATCGCTGTAAAAGGAGGGACTTTAAATTACAATGCACTTGTATTTAACGCTGGAGCAAGGTATTCTAAATTTAAATTTTTTAATCCTTTCATCAGTTACGCACAATCGTTCTCGGTATTTGAATTGGGTAGGGTACTCAGGGCTGCGGAAAGTAATACGCTGGCTCAGTTAGAAACCAAGCCAATTATCGTAAATAACTATGAGGGCGGATTCAGTAGTAACCTGGGTAAATTTAACTTAAGCGCAGCTTATTATTACAGTACCTCAAAACTAGGGGCAAATCTATTAGAAGTTAATGGTAAATATATTTCACAGAGAATTCCTGAAAGGGTTTATGGATACGAAATTCAGGCGGATTATCAACTGTTGGAATCATTGACCATAGGAGGAAATTACGCAAAGGTGGAAGGAAAAGGTGATGTGGACGATGACGGGAAGTTTGATGGCCCTAAGGACGTTTATTTAAACACAACAAGAATACCACCATCAAAAACAACGGCGTATCTAAAATACTCAGGAATTGAAAAATTGCTCATCGATGTAAACTGGATGAGAATTGGCAGTAGAGATAAATTTAAGCCTAATGCCAGTGGTAAGTACTTAATTGGCGAGGGACCTGTGAGCGCTTTCGATTTGTTTAATCTGGCTGCGGGTTATCAGTTTATTCCTTCACTGAGGGTAAATCTCGGTGTTGAAAACGTCTTGAATAAAACTTATTATCCAAGTATTTCTCAATTTTACGGTAGCGGTATCAACTACGTGAGAGGAAACGGACGCAGATTTAACCTCGCTGTTGGTTATTCCTTTTAATGAATGCATAAGAGATTTAAAGATATCATCAGACAAATACACTTGTGGTTGGGCTTAGGTACCGGCCTCATTGTATTTATAGTTAGTATCACTGGTTGTATATATGTTTTTGAAGAAGAGATCAGGGCAGCCACTCAAAAAGAACGATTGTACGTTCCCTTGCAGGACAAGCCCTTTGTAGGAGTTGATAAGCTCATCAGAAACTTTGAAAAGATTGCACCTGGAGAAAAGATCGGTGTAATAAGGGTTAATAATAATCAGCCAAACGCCACTGTAGAAATAGGATCGAAAAAGAAGACTTACTATTTTGACCCCTATAATGGGAGATTGGTTTATAAAGGTTCACACGATTGGTTGGATACTACAAAGGAAATTCACATGACCTTATTGTTAGGGGAGACAGGCAAATTCATTCAACGCTGGTCAATAGTGATCTTTGTAATCATGCTGATTTCGGGACTAGTTCTTTGGTTTCCCGCTCAGCGTCGTTTAATTAAGCAATCTCTCAACATTAAATGGAAAGGATCCTTTAAAAGAGTAAATTATGACCTCCATAATGTGCTTGGCTTCTATGCGTCAGGGATATTACTTGTCATTTCACTAACTGGATTGTTTTTTGCTTTCAAAGAAGTAAAAATGGCCGCAAGCTTTTTTACAGGATCAAAACTTTCAAGCGGTAAAACGATTGATTCGGCTAAGCCGGTTGTGATTGATCCTTTAGCTAAACGTTACAATAAGTTGTACGAAGACATAACGCAGAAATACCCCGGTGCTTTGTCAACAAGTTTTTCCGTAAGAAAAGGAGGAGAGCTTAGACTTCGATTGATTTATCCTTATCGTTGGGCACGTAATCAGAATACGTTTTTCTTTGATGAGGCCAATGGCCAGCTAATCAGGGCAAAACTTTATAAGGATTTTAATGGAGCAGACCTGGTAGAGGCTACAAATTATGACCTTCATACTGGTCGCCTGTTTGGGTTATTCGGCAAGCTTGTAGCTTGTGCCGCCAGTCTCATCTCTGCTAGTCTTCCGGTCACTGGATTAATCATCTGGTTGAAGAAAATGCGTAAACATAAAAGACGAATTCTTTGATTAGCTAAAAACTTTTAAGGCTCCGTCAAATGCGGCCCAAACCATATAAGGATGGGAATCTGTATGGTAAACCTCTCCATTGGCAGCGATGCCGATAACACCGGCGAAACCATCAATGATTGCTAATTCCTGAAATGATTTATCGCAGGCAGCCTTTAAGGTGAAACCGTCCGTTACACGTGTAACAATTTTTGTGGCCAGTCCTGCGCTCACAATATCCTCGCCAACACCAGTGCAGGAAATAGCTGCATGCTGATTGGCAAAGTTACCCGCCACGGTTGCCGAGTCACTAACACGACATGGAATTTCGAATCCTTTACCGCCAGTAGATGTAGCTGCAGCAAGGTTGCCATGTTGATCTAAAGCAACACAACCCACGGTTCCTTTGCGCAAAGATTCTTCTCTTTTTGTTTCGTATTCCCGTTGACGTTGCGGAGTAATGGGATCATAGAATTCAAAACCATTGTTACGGGCAAATGTCAATGCACCTTCTCCACTGAGTACGCGGTCATTGTAAGAAAGTAGTCTTTCCGATACCTGTATGGGGTGCTGCACGTTTTCAATATTGATTACGCCACTAAACTTTTGCGTCATGCCATCCATTAGCGAAGCACTAAGCCTTACTTTGCCATCGCTTTGTATTTGTGAGCCGAGGCCGGCATTAAAAAGATCATTGTCTTCCAGCAGTGCTGTCGCAAAAACAACAGTTTCCAGCGCGGTATGGGTTTTTAGATAAGTATAGGATTGTACTGCAATACTTGCCAGTGCATCCTGTTTGGCTTTTTTAGTCTCCTGGTTGGTTGCCGACTCACTGAAAAAGCCCCCATGAATAATAATCTTCATTATGGTTAATCTATTGAAATTGATCTTGGATGATGAATGGTAAGGTGATGGAGGTTAAGGTCATATACGTCTCCGTCCGACATGGTATGTACGGTCATATTACTTATAGATACTGGTTGTCCCATTTCTACATCCGTCAGGTTGGTGTCCGACATGTTTCTGCCGTCAACAAGAATCACCATACCCGATCCGATCGCTTCCATCATATTGCCATTTGATATATAGAGGCCAGTATCTTCTCCTAATCCTATCCCCAATATGCCAGGGTTGCTCGCAGTTGCATATAAAAGTCTGCCGATGCGCCCTCTCTGAACAAAATGGGTATCTACAATTACACCATCAATAAAGCCCAGTCCGCCTGTAATTTTTACTTCACCTTTTAATAAGGCATCCTTACTGCTACCTTGATAAATCATATTTTTTGAACTTGCAGCTGCTCCGGCAGAGGTTCCTGCAATGACAATAGGCTCGTTCTGATATTTTTCCAGTAAAATCCGGTGAATCTCAGTTCCTCCAAAAATGGAAGATAAACGCAGTTGGTCACCCCCGGTAAAGATGATCACATCTGCAGCCTCTACACGTGCGCAGTTTTCTTTGGCGTTAGCCTGCTCACGACTAGCGATGCTCAGCACACCTACATTATTAACGTCAAGCTGTGCAAAAGCATTGATGTATTCTACGCCTACTTTTTCAGGTATTAAAGATGCCGTAGTGATGATCTCAAAACGAGATGCTGTACCCATTAGTGATTCTGTAGTAATCCTTTTTAAAATACCTCTTTCAAAAAAGTTCATGTTTTGTGGCAATCCAAATGTAGTTTCGGTGAAACTACCTGTATCTATTGCGCCACCTATAATTATTAATTTCCCTTTTGGAGTCATCTCGCCGCTTTAATTTCCTTTTTTTCCAAATATATGGTCATTCGGCTTAACATCAGCATTTTTAAATTAATAAAAACACACTTTAATCTTAACTTTTACTTAACATTCGATGTGTATTTTGACCTAAATAAATAGATATAAACATTCTGATATGGCATAGTATAGATCCAGAAAAATATGTATACTTTAATCTCTCCATTTGACCGTATCAAGATACCCTTAGGTGATTCCCGTAATATGGTCACAATCAACACAAAAAAATAATTTTCAGCATGAATATTTTAGGCATACAGGTGCTCCGCGGACCGAATATATGGTCAATTAACAGGAAAAAATTAATCCAGATGCGTCTGGATCTAGAAGAGATGGAGCAACGGCCAACAAATGTGATCGAAGGATTTGGGGAGCGTATCGCTCAATTGATCCCTAGTTTATACACACATCGTTGTTCAAAAGGTGAGCCCGGAGGCTTCCTGGCACGTATCGCAGAAGGAACCTGGATGGGACATGTCATCGAACATATTGCGCTCGAAATTCAGACCCTCGCTGGTATGGACACTGGTTTCGGTAGGACAAGGCAGACAAAAACCGAGGGTATATATAACGTTGTATTTAGTTATATTGAAGAAAAAGCCGGAGTATATGCCGCGGAAGCGTCAGTAAGAATTGCCGAAGCACTCATCAACAATCAGGAATATGATCTGGAAGCCGATATACAGCGTATGCGCGAATTGAGGGAAATAGAACGTTTCGGGCCAAGCACTGGATCTATTGTCGATGAGGCAATTTCCAGAGATATTCCCTGGATCAGATTAAATAAGAGCTCACTGGTACAGCTTGGTTATGGCAAAAATCAAGTGCGTTTTAGAGCAACCATGACCGAAAGGACAAATAGCATTGCAGTTGATATCGCCTGTAATAAGGACGAGACCAAAAGAATTTTAAAGGATTCTGCAATTCCTGTCGCAAAAGGCGTAACCATTTCTGCTATTGAGGACCTGCCGGATGCCATAAAAAAAGTAGGCTATCCCCTGGTATTTAAACCCCTTGATGGAAATCACGGAAAGGGCGCATCTATTAATGTGCAAACTGAAGAAGCTGCTTATGCGGCTTTTGAATATGCGAAAAGCTATTCCCGTAAAATCATCATTGAAAAGTTTATTACAGGATATGATTTCAGGGTTTTAGTGATCGACCATAAAATGGTTGCTGCGGCACTCCGTGTCCCGGCTCATGTAAAAGGAAACAGTCAGAGTACCATACAGGAATTGATCGACAAAGAAAACGAAGATCCTAGAAGAGGGTATGGACATGAGAATGTTTTAACTGAAATAGGAATTGACAGGGACACGTTAGATCTTTTGGAAAAGAAAGGCTACACATTAGAAACTGTTCCGGCAAACGGCGAGATCGTTTACCTGAAATCTACAGCTAATTTAAGTACAGGAGGTACTTCTATTGATGTAACAGACCTGGTACACCCACAAAATGTATTTATCTGTGAGCGTATTTCGAGGGTAATCGGACTGGATATCTGTGGTATAGATATTATGGCCGAAAACCTTACGCAACCACTTCCTGAAAACGGTGGTGTGGTACTGGAGGTAAATGCAGCACCTGGTTTCAGGATGCATCTTGCGCCAAGCGAAGGCCTGCCAAGAAACGTCGCAGCCCCGGTAATAGACATGCTTTACCCTCCGGGTAAATCGGCAAGGATTCCGATTATTGCAGTAACAGGTACTAACGGAAAAACAACTACAACCAGGCTAATCGCCCACATTGTAAAAAGTAATGGTACCAGGGTTGGTTTTACCACTTCAGATGGTATTTATGTTCAGAATACGATGTTGATGAAAGGTGATACCACAGGCCCTGTGAGCGCTGAATTTATATTGAGAGATCCTACGGTAGAGTTTGCCGTACTGGAAACAGCACGTGGAGGAGTTTTAAGGGCGGGTTTGGGCTTTAACCATTGCGACATTGGTGTGGTCACCAACATACAGGAAGATCATCTGGGCATATCAGATATTCATACACTGGACGATCTGACAAAGGTAAAAGCAGTTATCGTTGGCGCTGTAAAAAGAAGTGGTTGGGCAGTGTTAAATGCCGACAATAAGTATTGTCTTAAAATTGCGGCAAAGGCAGATTGCAATGTGGCTTATTTCAGTATGGACGAAAATAACCCTGCCGTTGCAGAGCATAGTAAAAAAGGTGGTATTGCAGCAGTTTACGAGAATGGTTATATAACTATTAAAAAAGGCGATTGGAAAATAAGGGTCGAAAAGGTAAGTCATATTCCTTTAACCTTTGGTGGTAGCGTTGAGTTTATGATTCAAAATGTGCTTGCTGCTACGTTGGCTACTTTCTTATGGGGCTACAAAATTGAAGATATCCGTATGTCACTCGAAACATTTATCCCTTCAGCAGCACAAACTCCTGGCAGAATGAATACATTCAGGTTTAAGGAATTCAAAATAATGGTCGATTTTGCGCATAATGCAAATGGATTCAATGGAATTAAAACCTATTTGAAATCTATTGAGGCCACAGAGCATGTTGGTGTAATTTGTGCTACTGGCGACAGAAGGAGAGAAGACATTAAAGAAACGGCACGTATTTCTGCACAAATGTTCGATAAGATCATGATCTGCCAGGAAAAGTACCTTCGTGGAAGTAATCAGCAAGACCTGATCGATATTTTAATAGAAGGGATTACCGAAGTCAAGCCAGATATGGAGATCATCATCAATAACAATGGGGATGACTGTCTGAAATACTTAATTGCTACCGCGAAATGGGGATCGTTTATCACCATTTTGAGCGGTACAATAGATAGCGCAGTAGAAAAGGTTTCAGAATATCTGGATAAGGAGTTGGGTGTATAGATAAAAAAGTGGCATCCACTCGTGTTTAAGGTGGGGATAGGTTGTACAAATCCCTACCAAACCCGTATTTTTTATAACTTGTACCTGGTTTTTGCATTAACAGTAGTTAAATTTAGGTATAGCCCTGCAGTAGTTTTACTGCAGGTTTTTTTTGTGCTAAAAATTGCCGAATCTCTATTGGTATATATATACTATATACAGGAGTTTATACCTGATACAAATTGGCAATATCTGGTTTTTTACATCTTATTCACGCCTCTTCCAGCTCACAGCGATAAACAATTCCTTTTTTGTGAAGGACACGTGGGGAAGATGTTGTTAATTAATTGTTTGTTAATGAGTGTGTTGTTATTTGTTTTGGTGGAGCTTGGTCTGGTATGCGTTGGCAGATCATTCGGACCTCAGTGGTACCTTCCAGGTACTTCGTATGTGTTTACACCTATGAGGTACCTATGATGTACCTAGAAGGTACCTGGAATCTACCTGTTTGTTCCAAACCGTACCCAGGCAGGATCGATCGGGCCGCTGACCAGGGCTGGCTGCGCTTGTCGCCCCATGCTTCCGTTGTCATTGGAGCTGCAAGATACGATGTTTTTTAAGCAGCCTAAAGTTTTTCTATCTGACAAATAGTGAGTTAAGGACAATTAACAAATAATACAGTGTTATAGTTTGTCGGCG
>NZ_JAVTSF010000002.1:0-813404 GCF_032678475.1 Pedobacter nyackensis | reverse complement strand
ATTTTCTTGTTTATAACGGTTTTGAAGATTCCCTTAGATGTGGGGCTGAGAAGTCATGTCTCTTTAAAAGGAAAACATCAGGCCAGGTCTGGCATATTAAATTTAAGTGATGAACCTTAGAATCCCTCTTCATATAAGAGAGTATAGAGCTTAGCCAGGCCACTTTTTAAGTCATTACACGGAATATTAGTCTCTATGCTGTAAAAAGGCCATCTCAAAAATTAACCGCTTTATAAGCTGTTTTCTGATGGTTGTATAATCGATGCTATCTATAAGTAAATTAGCTGTATACATTAATAGAATCTCCAATTTAAGAATTTAAATGAGTACGTCATTTGGGGGACAGATTGAGCTCCTAAAGCTCAATCTGTCTCCTGATACTCTCTTCGAGTGAAATTAGCGTCTCTGTGCGCTGTATTCCCGGTACCGCTTGTATTTCTTCATTCAGCACATGTCTGAGATGACTGGTGTCTCTACAGATGATTTTAGCGAACATACTATATGCTCCAGTAGTATAATGCAGCTCAACTACTTCTTTAATTTTGCTCAGTTGCTCAACAGCATCTTTATACTGAATACCTTTTTCCAGATAGATACCCAAAAAGGCAGTTACATCATATCCCGCTTTCTGTGGGTCAATTATTAAATGAGAACCTTTAATAATGCCCATTTCCTGTAGTTTTTTCATCCTTACATGGATGGTTCCACCCGAAACAATCAGATCTTTTGCAATTTCTGTATAAGGTTTGGTCGCATCATGCATCAATTGTTTTAAGATGTCGATATCCAGGTTATCAATTTCTAAATTTTGGCTTTCTTTTCTAAGCATGATTTTGATATTTGTTAACGATAATCAAATATAATTATAAACTTCGTAAAAATAAAATAAAATGATTAAAATATTTGTAACGTATAGGGGTTGTTGTTACATTTGTATCAAGCAAGTAACAAAAAATAGTTCTTTAACATTTGCTTATACTCTGTAGGGTGGTGAAATTGGCAGACGCACCTCCTTGTCTCGGTGGTGGAGAATATGGAAAACCCGTAAGGGCTAACTACTCCTTGAAGGTTCGACTCCTTCCCCTACAGCAATTAAGTTTAAGATCAAAATCAACCTAAACCAAAATCTTAAACTTAATTAAAATTTAGTACTTTTAAAGAATGTTGGGTGGTGAAATTGGCAGACACGCCTTCTTGTCTCGGTGGTGGGGATAAATGGATAAACGCAGTTTATGGGTTGACCACAAATTAATTTTTGAACTGTAGCTAACTACCCCTTGAAGGTTCGACTCCTTCCCCAACAGCCAGTTTTTTTATGAATAATAAGTTAGTTAAAAACGAGTAATCTTGGATGGGGTTACTCTTTTTTTTTTGCCTCTTAGGCATTAGCATTGCTTATTTTTCCCTTACTTTTTTTCTTCTCAGCAAGTTCCAGATTTTCCTTAACCCTGAATTGCGTCATTTCTTTAATGAGTTTTAATGGCAACGGTTTGTTGTACGGTAGTTGGATAGCTGATTTACTTACTTTGTATGCCGATAGCTCATTTTTGAATACCTCATAGACCTTTGATGGAGGAATAGAAATGGAGATATGATTGGTATAAGCAGAATAAAAAATAAGCATCCCATGAAATTTAAATGCAGGAATATTGTAACTAATCACTTCTTCTGCTTCGGGGGCATTTTCCTGGATGGTCTCCCTGATCACTTCTAATAGAAATTGAATATTATCCGAAAAGGAATTAATGTATTGATCAACGGTTGTAAATTTTGTTTTTTCAGCAGTCATTCTCTTTTATTTTTAGGTTGATAACAAATATCGCAGACATTTGTTGAAGCAGAAGGGGGGATTGGCGTCAATTTTAGGGGAAGTTTACGACAAAAGATTTGTAACTTGTGGTAAACCAAAAAACCAGTTAACCATGAAGATACTAAAGTATACGCCTGTATTTAAGGAGAGATGTATTGAAATTTTTGAAAGCAATATGCCTAAATTCTTTGCGGCCGCAGAGCTGCAACTCTTTATCGAATTTTTAGACCGGGATGTTGACGACAACTATTTCGTTGTTGAAAAAGATGGAGCTATTGTAGCTTGTGGAGGAATATTTTTAGACAAAGACACAGATGAAGGTGGCTTGGCCTGGGGAATGGTCCATGTTAGTCAGCACAAGACCGGTATTGGCAAAATGCTTACCGAGTACCGGTTAAATCTTTTAAAAGAGGTATACCCTGGTAAGGTTTATAAAGTGGATACTTCTCAGTATACAGCAGGATTTTACCTGAAAAGGGGTTTTAAAACAATTGAGGTAATACCTGATGGTTTTGCCAGGGGGATAGATAAGTATGTGATGAAAATAGAACAGGGTCCGTAATTTATAATTATTCTAAAATAACATTTAGCTTTTTCCCTTTTGTCCTAATCAAAAACTAATTACCTAAGTTTGAAAGAAAAACTTTTATGGATCAGATTTTAAAAAGCGCACATTCAGGTTGGCGTTACCTGGTTTTAATTTTGTTGGTAGTGGCGCTTATTCAGGCGCTTTCGGGCTGGCTTGGTAAAAAACCTTATACAGAAGGAAATAGAAAAGTAAATCTTTTCACCTTGATTTCTGCACACATTCAGCTTTTATTGGGCTTAATCCTCTATTTTATGAATGGATGGTACAAAATTGACAGCTCGATTGCAATGGGTCGTTATTGGAAAATGGAACACATCGGAATGATGATTTTTGCCATTATTTTGATCACTGTAGGAAATGCGAGATCTAAAAAAGGTACGGATGCAACGGTAAAACATCGTTCTGTTGCCCTCTATTTTGGCCTTGCCCTGATCATTATTGTAGCTGCAATTATAGCTATGGTTAACGCAGATCCTTCGCGTTCGTTCTTCGGTGTTTCATAAAAATTACAAATATAATTTTGCATTGTAAGATTTATTTATATTTTTGTGGCTCATGATTAACAATATACATACTTGGCAATGGCGTAGCGCTCCTGAAAAGAGTCTAGTCGTAGCTTTGTGTACCTTATAGTTTATCAACCTAAACCAAACCACATTAAAACCCCGACGTAGACCACACGTTGGGGTTTTTTGTATAATAATATTTGGTTTTTGTTGTGCAGGAGTATGTTGTTCGTCATCCTGAATTTATTTCAGGATCTCGCAAGAGAAGGTTAGATCCTGATGTTGGTATATGACGAATTCAGGACGATTGTACTTAGAAATAGAACGTTAAACAATATTAAAGCAATAGTTAATATGGATACTAATTACATAATTAACACGACCTACAAAAAAAGACTTGCAGATACCACCACACCCGTGAGTATTTACCTGCGGTTAAGGGATGTGTTTCCCAACACCATCTTGTTGGAAAGTTCTGATTATCATAGTCGGTCAAATTCTGTAAGTTATGTTTGTGCCGAGCCGGTTGCAGGCATTATATTACAAGATGGCGTATTGTCGACCTATTTTCCGGACGGCCAGAAGGCCGAGAAGAAGAAATTTGTACTGACTGAAGAGATCGATGCTTTTAAAGTATTATTTAAACCTGAAGTAGTAGAGGATACCCGGTACATATCGAGTGGTTTGTTTGGTTATTTTACCTGGAATGCGGTACCGCATTTTGAAGACATTAAATTTACCGCCATTACTCCGGAAGGCCAGGAGATCCCGGTGATGCAGTACCATATTTATCGCTATATCATTGCCATCGATCACTTTAAGAATGAGATCACGCTGTTTAAAAATACTTTTAACGGAGATGATAATAACGATCTGGAAAAGCTGGAGTACATTATTCAGAATAAAAACTTCCCTGAATATAGCTTTAAAATTGATGGAGAAGAAGATTCCAACATGAGCAATGAAGACTTTATGGACATCGTGGAGAAAATGAAAAAGCACATTTTGCGGGGGGATGTATTTCAGATTGTTCCTTCAAGGGCATATAACCAGGGGTTCTTAGGTGACGAGTTTAATGTTTATCGTTGTTTAAGATCTATCAATCCGTCGCCTTACCTGTTTTATTTTGACTACGGCAGTTTTAAACTTTTTGGTTCTTCACCTGAAGCACAAATTACTATAAATGACAACGTAGCTAATATTTTCCCTATCGCCGGAACTTTTAAACGTACTGGAAATGACGCTGAAGATGCGGAGTTGGCGCGTAAACTGGAACAGGATCCGAAAGAAAGCGCCGAGCATGTGATGCTGGTAGATCTGGCTAGAAATGATCTGAGCAGACATTGTAATGGTGTTGAAGTAAAATCTTTTAAAGAAGTACAATATTATTCGCATTTGATTCACCTGGTGTCGAAAGTAAGTGGGAATCTCCAGCATGATGTGTCGGCTTTTAAAGTTGTTGCAGATACTTATCCGGCAGGGACCCTTAGTGGAGCGCCAAAATACAGGGCAATGCAGCTGATTGATGAGTATGAAGGGCTGGGTAGAAATTTCTATGCAGGTGCAATTGGCTATATGGGTTTTAACGACCAGTTTAACCATGCGATCATGATCAGGACCTTTATGAGTAAAAATAACCAGTTGCATTACAGGGCTGGGGCAGGGATTGTTGCAGATTCTGTTGCGGAAAGTGAACTGAATGAAGTAAATAATAAAATTGCTGCTCTGCGCAAGGCAATACAAATGGCTACAGATATTTAAGAAAATGGATAAGAGCATACAAAAAAAGGTATTGGTTATAGATAATTATGACTCCTTTACTTATAATTTAGTACACCTGGTAAATGAATTGGGCAGAGATGTGGAGGTTTGGAGAAATGATAAATTTGATCTGGCCGATGTAGATCAATTTGATCAGATTATTTTGTCGCCAGGCCCGGGGATACCCGAAGAAGCCGGATTATTATTGGACGTAATTAGAACTTATGCCCCAACAAAAAGCATACTTGGTGTTTGTTTGGGACAGCAGGCCATTGCAGAAGCTTTTGGCGGAACTTTACTAAATTTGGGCAGACCGATGCATGGTATTGCAACGCCGATTACTGTCTTGGATAAAGCAGAATTGCTTTTTAAGAATTGTCCGGAAACCATTAATGTTGGACGTTATCATTCATGGGTGGTGAGCAATGAAGGATTACCAGCCTGCCTGAGGATAACAGCAATCGATGCTGATAAAGAAATTATGGCCTTAAGACACAATGATTTTGATGTTCGCGGCGTTCAGTTTCACCCGGAAAGTGTGCTAACTGAATATGGAAAAGAAATGATGAGAAACTGGTTAGAAAGCTAGATATGACTATTTTAGACAAAATTGTATTACGCAAAAAGGAAGAGGTAGCGCTGGCTAAACAAGCTGTTTCGGTACAGCAGCTGGAAGCGGGATTGCATTTTAGCCGTAACCCGTATGTGTTTAAAGAGTTTTTACTGGATCCGGTGCGGACAGGTATAATCGCTGAGTTCAAACGCAGATCGCCTTCAAAAGGAATTATTAACGATCAGGTAAAAGTGGAAGAGGTAACGCAAGCTTACGCTGCTGCAGGAGCCTCGGCACTTTCGGTGCTTACAGATGTTGATTTTTTTGGGGGACATACCAACGATTTGCTGGCGGCCAGAGCAGCCAATGAAATTCCAGTTTTAAGAAAGGATTTCATGATTGATGAATATCAGATTCTAGAGGCCAAAGCTTTAGGTGCTGACATTATTTTGTTAATCGCTGCTATTTTGACACCTGCAGAGATTAAAAATCTTTCTGAATTGGCAAAAAGCCTCGGTTTAAATGTGTTGCTTGAAGTGCATAACCTGGAAGAATTACAACGTAGTATTTGTAAAGATTTAGATGCTATAGGTGTTAATAACCGTAACCTGGCCGATTTTACCGTGAATATTCAAACTTCTTTTGATTTGGTAAGCCAGATTCCTGACGAGTTCATGAAGATCTCGGAAAGTGCCATAAGTGCGCCTCAAACTATAATGGAGCTTAAGGCTGCAGGCTTTAATGGCTTCCTGATTGGGGAGAATTTTATGAAAACAACTAATCCGGGACAGGCGATGCATGATTTTGCAGCACAACTGATCTCGGTATAACTTTTGTATCTTTGTACTTTACATGGGAAAACAGAAATATTTCGATACAGCACTTAAACAGGAAACAGCAGTACTTGTAGGGGTGATCAGGCCTGGTGAAAGGCCTGAAGAAACCAGGGAATACCTGGATGAACTGGCCTTTTTGGTGGATACAGCAGGTGGATTGGTCGTGCGCGAATTTACCCAGAAGATGCTTAAACCAGACCGGGCAACGTTTGTTGGTACAGGAAAGCTGGAAGAGATACAGGCTTACGTAAAGTCGGAAGAGATTGATATGGTTGTTTTTGATGATGAGCTTTCACCATCACAACTAAGAAATATTGAAAGGGAACTGCAGGTAAAAGTATTGGATCGCAGTAACCTGATCCTGGATATATTTGCCGGCAGGGCACAAACAGCGCAAGCTAAGACACAGGTGGAGCTAGCTCAGTTGCAATACTTACTGCCACGTTTAACACGTTTATGGACCCACCTTGAACGTCAGAAAGGTGGTATTGGTATGCGCGGACCGGGTGAGACGCAGATTGAGAGTGATAGAAGGATGATCCTTGAAAAGATCTCTCTTTTGAAAGGTCGGTTGAAGCTGATAGATAAGCAAAATGAAACACAACGCAAAAACCGTGGTCAGTTGATTCGGGTTGCACTGGTAGGTTATACCAACGTCGGTAAATCGACCATCATGAATATGCTTTCTAAATCGGAAGTCTTTGCCGAGAATAAACTTTTTGCTACACTTGACACTACGGTGCGTAAGGTGGTGATTGAGAACCTCCCTTTTCTATTGTCTGATACAGTTGGGTTTATCAGGAAGTTACCACATCACCTGGTAGAGTGTTTTAAATCGACACTTGATGAAGTTCGTGAAGCAGATATCCTGATCCATGTGGTAGACGTTTCTCATGCTAATTTTGAGGATCAGATCAATGTGGTTAATGAAACGCTTAAGGATCTTGGTGCCAGAGATAAGGAAACCATTATGGTATTCAATAAAATTGATGCTTATGTGAGTCCGGAACCTGATCATGAGGAAGAGGAAAAGATTGAGCTTACGCTTGAGGATTTTAAAAAGAGCTGGATGGGATCAGAAAATGCACCTGCAATATTTATTTCAGCCTTGCACAAAGAAAATTTAGAAGAATTTAAACAACTATTATACGATAAAGTTGTTGCTTTACATACGGAGCGTTATCCCTATGATAAGTTGTTATATTAATAGAAAGAACCATTATGGAAAGTAAACGTCAACAGAAATTTGCCGGGATTATACAAGAAGAGTTAGCTGCAATTTTTCAGCGTGAAGGAGCGGCCTATTTGCCGAATACATTGGTTACGATCACTAAGGTTAGGGTTTCGCCCGATCTTGCTGTTGCTAAGGTTTACCTAAGCTTCTTAAATACAAATAACACCAGCCTGTCGGTTGCTGAAGTAAACTCGCATGCCGGGGAGATCAGATATAAACTGGGCGCAAGGATTCGTCACCAGGCCCGTGTGATTCCAACGCTTACCTTCTTTGTAGATGATACAAATGAGTATGTTGAGCACATGGATAAATTGTTTGATAAGATCTCGAAAGACCGCAAAGAAAACGGGACTGAAGAAGCTTAATTAATCCCCTTGTTTTAAATCGCTTTGATTTAAAATGTGTAAATTAGTACATGGTCAGGATTATTTTCGCATTCCTTGTGTTATCCGCTTTTACTTTAAAGGCCCAGCCCGTAATAAAGGGCGGACTGGAGGCCTTTGTGGCCAACAATAGTGTATATCCCAGGTATTCCCTATCTAATTGTATACAAGGAACGGTAATTATCAGCTTTAAGTTAAATAATGCCGGGGAGGTATACTTCTCAAAGATTAGTTCTGGAATTGGTACTGACCTGGATGATGAGGCTCTAAGGTTGATCAGGCTGAGCAGCGGCAAGTGGACTATTCCACAGGGACATGATACAACCGTTTCGCTTATCGCTCCTATGAAATTTAGTTTGTCTGGCTATAATTGTAGTGATAAAAATCCCCAGGATATTCAAAATGCTATAACTGCTTATAAGTCCAATATAGGACTGGTGAATTCCATACAGAACTTTTACAAAAACAAGGAAAAGGGAACCTATAGGGAAGAAGATGAGCCAAGGTTCGTTGCGCTAAGAGAAGAGCTAGGCTACGACGATGAGTATTTTGCTGCGCGGATTAAAGATGGCCTCAAAAAGTTAAAGCAAAAAGACAAACAAGGCGCTTGTGAAGATTTCCTTTTTGTGAAATATATGGGGTCTGATCTGGCAAATGAAATGCTTGATAAGTATTGTAGGTAATCATTCCATTTAGTGAATAATGTTAACTGCTTCTGTAATGATGTGAGCTTTTACACCATTAACCTTTCCTCTGTACTCGCCGTCGACCTGAAAATGCGCTTTGTGTTTGGTCTTAATGGCGAGATCGCTGGTTTGAAATGATTCAATATTTTTAGGGTTAAAACGACGGTTCGTAAAGCGAATTTTTAGGATCTCCATAATCGAGTATTCCTTAACCAGGATCACCTCAAAGAGGTCGTCATCGAGTTGTCCATCTGGATTAATCTTGACTCCGGTTCCATACATGGTCGCATTGGCAATAACCACCATGGCTGCTTCTGCACTGATCAGTTTATCTTTAATCTTTAATTCCACATGCATTTTGTGATGACTCCATAAAGCCTGCCAGGCTGCTTTAGCATAGCCCAGCATGCCACGCTGAGGTAAAGCATCAAATTTCTTAACGAGGTAAGCATTAAAGCCTATGTCGGCCAGATGAATACACAACTCACCATTTACAATAATGGCATGTATCTTTTTAGGACTGCCGCTTAAAGTGAGGTCAAGTGCTTGCTCTATTTCCGTTGGAATACCCAGTTCACGGGCCATCCCATTTGCTGAGCCCGCCGGAATGATGCCAATAGGCGTATCAGTTTCAAACAGGCATTCAGCGACAAGTTTTAGAGTACCATCCCCTCCCACAGCGATTACCCGGTTGGCTTTTGATTTTTTTATTACGGCTTTTATCTTTTCCAGCGTACAATTGTTCGAAAGTTCATAAAGCTCAAAATCATTTGGTTTATCCGTGAAATAAGCGTTGATCACTTCGGAAAAGTTTATTTCCCCGCTTCCTGAGCTTGGGTTGATAATAAATAGTAATTTTATATTTGAACGTTTTTCTTCCATCTTGTAATAGCAAAAACAACTGCTGTGTTAGTCTGTTTTAATTAGTAATGAATAAATCCGTAAGTGTTAAAGTTTATCATGGTTATGGTCATACCCATAATTTAGTTGTATATGGACATGTATTCCGTTTCAAAGCAAAAGTTAAGCAGATATATAGCAATAATCTTTTTGTAAACATTTTTCATCTGTTAAAACTCTTTGTGCTTAAACCATATCCATTTGTAAAGGTTAGGTTGCAATTTTATGGCCAAACTATTTATGGGCACACCGAATATGATGGTTTTTTCAAATTTGAATGGAGGGCGGAGAAGGAAGTAGTTGCCGGGTGGCATAGGGTGAAGGTGGAGGTTTTGGGAAAAAGTGAAAGGATACTTACAGCTGGTGAAGGACTTGTTTACGTGCCTCATATTACCCAGTTTGCTTTTATATCAGATATTGACGATACCATTATGATTTCGCATTCTGCGACTGTTATACGTAGATTAAGGGAGCTTTTTATAAAAAACCCAAGGACCCGGAAAACTTTTAGAGAAGCACAAAAACACTATAGTTTACTGGCTTTGTCGCATACAGACGCAGGACAGCCTAATCCTTTTTTCTATGTTTCAAGTAGCGAATGGAATTTATATGATTACCTGGTTGAATCTTTTAGATTTAACAGGTTGCCCGAAGGTGCTTTTCTGCTAAACCAGATTAAAAGATGGAAGGATTTAATAAAAACAGGCAAAACAGGACATGAAGGGAAGCTGATGCGGGTAATGCGCATTCTGGATGCCTTCCCGAATCAGCGCTTTGTTTTTTTTGGCGATAATTCACAGCAGGATCCTGCTATTTATACGACTATTGCGCATAAGCGGCCTAAGAATATTGAAGCCATATACATTCGTAATATCCGGAAGGAAAAGGAAACTGAAGCAAAGACTTTGCTCGATGCGTTGGAAGCTGCACAGCAGGTTAAAACCTGTCTTTATAACAATAGCGAAGAAGCAATATCGCATTCCAAAAAGATTGGATTAATTCTTTAAATGAACCTAGGTACATAATATTTTAGTATGTAATATTGCATTATGGTTTTTAAGTTAGACGATAATAGGGTCGTTTTTCCAAATCCGGAGTTGGCAGATCCGGATGGGTTATTAGCAATAGGAGGTGATTTAAGGCCTGATCGGTTGATCCTGGCGTATCAAAATGGGATTTTCCCCTGGTTTAGCGAGGGTGATCCGATATGCTGGTACGCCCCTGTAGAACGTTGCGTTATTTTTCCCGATTGCGTAATGGTGAGCAAAAGCATGGCTAAGTTGTTTAAAGGAAGTACTTTTAAAGTTACCTACGATGAAGCGTTTAAAGAGGTGATTGAGACCTGTGCTAAAATTGGTAGAAAAGATCAGGAGGGAACCTGGATAACCAGAGATATGCAACAGGCTTATATCACATTACATAAATTGGGTTACGCACATAGTGTAGAAGTCTGGCAGGAAGATAAACTGGTTGGCGGACTATATGGAATTCAGATGAACCAGGTCTTTTGTGGTGAAAGTATGTTCAGTAAGGTCAGCAATGCTTCTAAATATGCGTTGATCTGGCTCTGTAAGCATAAAAAATTTAAGGTCATAGATTGTCAGCTACCTAACGACCATTTAATGAGTCTTGGTGCCGAAATGATTAGTAACGAAGAGTATCAGAGCTATTTGAAGGTTATTTAAGCAGCTCGCTGATATCTTCTTTGCTTAGTGATTTGAAGAAACTCTCTTCCGTGGTAATTAGAGAACTGGCAAGTCTCTTTTTGCGGTTTTGAAGCGCAAGGATCTTTTCTTCAACAGTGTCTTTCGCAATAAACTTATATATAAAAACTTTTTTGTCTTGCCCTATCCTGTGTGTCCGGTCAATCGCTTGTTGTTCAACAGCAGGGTTCCACCAGGGGTCGAGGATAAATACATAATCAGCCTGTGTTAAGTTCAAGCCTACACCTCCGGCTTTTATAGAAATTAAAAAGACTTTTAATTCGGTGTTCTGCTGAAATTCGGCAACTATTTCTCCGCGGTTTTTAGTGGATCCATCAAGATAAGCAAAAGGGATTTTTTCCTCATCCAGGTATTGCCTGAAAATACTTAAATGCTTTACAAACTGAGAAAAGATGAGCACTTTATGCCCGCCTTTAAGAACGTTGTCGAGCGTATGTACCACATTTTCAAACTTTCCGGAGTCGGAGGTATATTCATCATCAATCATGACCGGGTGATTAGCCAACTGACGTAAGGCAGTAAGCCCCTGTAAAAGCTGTACTTGCTTTTTGGCATAAGTCCCGTCATCCATAGCCGTTAACAGGTCGTTTCTGTAAGCAGATTTGGTTTTTTCGTAATATGCTGCCTGATCTTCACTCATATTACAATAGAAGATCTGTTCGGTTTTAGCAGGTAATTCTGCTGCTACCTGTTCTTTTGTTCTTCGCAACACAAAAGGCTTAATGATGGCCTGTAGTTTTCGGGCTTTATCTTCATCTTTTCGCTTTTCAATCGCCTGTACATACTCTTCATTGAAGAAAGCTTGCGTGCCAAGTAACCCCGGATTTAAAAAAGTAAGCTGGGTCCAAAGATCGCTGACAGAGTTTTCAACAGGTGTACCACTCAGGATCAGTTTATGTCTTGATTTAAGTGCTTTCACCGCCTTGAAAGATTTAGATGAAGGGTTTTTGATGTTCTGACTTTCATCAAGGATGATGTAGCTAAAGTAAAAATCCTTGATTGTATCAATATCTACCCGGGTAATACCATAGGTGGTAATGATGATGTCGAAATCGGAAAACCTGCTTACATCTTTATTCCTTGATGTTCCGGTGTGGGCATGGATTTTTAACTTTGGTGTAAACTTCTTCGCCTCATTTAGCCAGTTGTAGATTAATGAAGTGGGCATAACAATAAGTGAGGTACTGTGTTTGCCGTTTTCCTGATCTTCTTCCTTAAGTTTTTGCAGCATTGCCAAGGTCTGTATGGTTTTACCCAGACCCATATCATCGGCTAGGCAGCCTCCAAAGTTATATTCCCTTAAAAAGCTGAACCAGTTGTATCCTGCTTTTTGATAGCTGCGTAAATCGCCTTTAAAATGAACCGGCATTTGTGTATCTGCAATATTCTCAAAATCATTAAGCTTTTGAAGCTTACGACTTAAGGTAATATTGGCGATGCCATCTTCAGCAAGTTCATTGATCAGACCAATATGATGCTTCTTAAGCTTAAGTGCTTTGCCCCCATCCGAAAGACTGAATAGGCTACCATATTGGGTAAACCATTTATCCGGGATAATGGCAATTGAGCCATCGGGGAGTGTAAATTCTCTTTTTTTATGAAGGATATGTTGTTTTAAAGAGATGAAGGGCACGGGATGGTTGCCAAAGTAAACAATGGCATTGATATCGAACCAGTCATTGTCTTCTTTAATTTCAAAATCTATTTTGTTTACCGCAAACAGAAATCTCTTATTGCCGCGATGCTGTTCTATTTCAAAACCTTCCTGTTTTAACTGCTCTAAATGTTCGTTAACCCAGTTGATGACTGCGTAGGATTGATCTTCTTCATGGTCGACGGCCACCTCCAGGTGGTGATATAATGCACTTGTTTTTTTTAAACCAAGTTCAATAAGGTCGCTGAACTTTTGTTTTTCCCAGGCTACATTTCTTTTAATGCGTGTAAAAATGTAATTATCCTTTTCTTTATGTAAGTGTACCGTTACTTTTTTCTCATTGCCCATAGCAAAGGCATGGTCACCATAATTAAAATACAGTTGCAGCTGCGATACGCCTCCATCCACATAAATGACTTTTATGACAGGAGTTGGCTCGTGTTTCTCTGTTTTGATGTCAAAGCCCTCTGCATAAACGTGATATTTCTCTATCAGGGGAGCTACGAATTTTCCAAAATAAGCTTCTTCGGTTGATTTCGGGATGGTGATAAACCGCTTGTTTAAAAAGGGGAGTAGTTTTTTGCCTTCAATATCCTGTTCAAAGAAATAAAGCATATCATTAAGCAGCAACCATGAAGGTTGATTGCTGATGATTTGAGCGTCTTTAAACATAAAGTCAATACGTAAGCCCTGGTGTTTTATCGTTGGGAAGTAACGTGTTTCGGTTTCATTTCTTCTAAAGTGAAATAATACCGTTGAAGGTTCGGCAGCGATTTCTATTTTTCTTTCGGCAGGCCATCCATCTTTATCCATCAGATATAAACGGCCTTCCTCTTTTAAAAACTCCAGTACCTCTGATAATTTCTTTTCAATCTTTGGTCGCACGCTTTCATAAAACTTATCATTAAAAAACTTGCTAAAGAATTCTACCGGCCTGATCGCTTTTTTATGAAATTTCTTGATAATGTAATCCTGCTCCGTTTCATCAAGTATTTTAATGAGTTTAAGATCCCTTTCTGTTAGGTGTTTTGCAAATTCACCTGCCGTGTGAGAAAAAATACGCTGATAAGTTAATGAAAAGTCTCCCTGAGGGTTTAATTGAACAATATGAGGCTCAATTAAGTAACCAAGATACGCGTGTTTACATATAGAGTATACAATTTTGCAAGGTTTGGAACTATCTACACGTAACATTGGCAAAGGATTAAAACAATCAGAGGATAAGCATTTAAAAATCTCTAAACTTACATCAAATACAGTTGCTTTCAAATAAAATACATGAATTATTACTGATTTTTTATTTCTGTTGGTCGAAAAAATTGGGCTGTTCGTCGGCTATTACATAGATGTTGCCTAAAAGGAAGAAAAAGGCTGTAACGTTTTTGCTTATAAAACGACTTATATGTAAACAATTTAACAACCTTAAAACTTAAAAATATGAAAACTTTAGTAAAAACATTATTCGTTTCTGCGCTCACAGCAATCGTTTTATCTTCTTCTGTATATACATCTGTTGCTGCAGAGAAGGCCCCCCATTTTTTTGCGGTTTCAACAGAAATTGATTTTAACAAGGTGGTGATTACGGGAAATGTAAACGTTGAACTTATTCAATCCGATAAGCAGAAAGTGGTGATCTATGAAAACTACAATAATGCGACTACGTCGGTTAAGCAAAGAGGAGATAAATTATTTATCAATTCTAAAGAAGAAGAACCTATTAGTATTATAGTTTACGTAAAAGACTTGCAAAGAATAGATGCCAGTAATACGGTAACCGTGAGAACGGGTAAATTCTCTTCAAGTGTATTGCAGGTATTTTTAAAAGATAAAGCCAGGGCATCAGTAAGTGCTGAGATCGGTAGCCTTTATACAGTTATAAAAGATAACTCAGAGTTGAAATTAAGAGGTACAACAAAAGATCATGTATCTATTAAAAGTAGAGTTGCCAAATTAAAAACAGAGAGTTTTGCTGCATTAAATACAACCAGCACTCAGGTTGAGGAAATGACTTTAGTAGACAATAATGTACTGAGCCTTTCTAAGGACACCGTAATTGCAGAACGCATCGTTAGATAAGATATTAGATTTTAGCGCAAGAAATGGCCGGAGTATTTATGCCCCGGCTTTTTCATGACCTGAATTTTACCGGATTTCGGATAATGTTACGTTCTTTTGTAAAATAATTCTGATCAGGGACTGCTCGCATTATTAATATAATCAGTTACTTACCTAAAAGGTTGTGTGTATGTTGAAAATTATTTGTCGCATACCAGGCATAATAGTTGTAAACTTATAATGTATTTAACAAACAGGGATCTGTTCTTTAATTATTGTATACATGGAAGAGGAATTTTACTTTGATTTTAGTGATGATGCCCAACGGTCCGTTGAGCGTTACGAGGAGATGATACGGAATAAGGATCAGTATTTTTTTGATGCCCAGGCTTTTGAAAATATTATTGATTATTATATTGAGAAGAGCGACCCGGTAAAGGCCCTTCAGGTTATTGAATATGCGGTAAACCAACATCCCTACGCTGTCGTATTTTTGGTTAAACAAGCGCAGTTGTTTTTTATAACTGATCAGACAGAAAGGGCGTTTTTGGCATTGCAGAAAGCAGAAATGCTGGAGGCTTCGGAAGCTGAAATCTATATTCTGAGAGGGAACATCTTTAATAGTTTAGAACGGTATTCAGAAGCGCTTGATAACTTTCAGAAGGCGCTTGAGTTTGCGGAGACAACAGACGAAATTCTGTTGCAAATCGCTTACGTATATCAGAATATGCTGGATTATGAAAGCGCAATTGTATACATTAAACAGAGCCTTGAACAAAATATGGAAAACAAAGACGGTTTATATGAGCTTGCTTTTTGTTACGACATACTAGATAAACAGGAAGAAAGTATACAGTTTTACCAGGAATATATTGATAACGATCCGTATTCCTATGCCGCCTGGTACAATCTGGCCAATTCTTATCATAAACTTGATTTGTTTGAAAAAGCAATTGACGCTTATGACTATGCCATCTTAATAAAAGACAACTTTGCTTCAGCCTACTATAACAAGGGAAATGCACTTGTTCAGTTAGACCGTTATATGGAGGCAATTGAAGTTTATAAACAGACTTTTGAATATGAACCACCAAATGCAGATACCTATTGCGCTATTGGCGAGTGTTATGAGAAGCTGGAGAAGATGGACGAAGCGAGGTCTTATTACAAGAAATCAGTGAAAATGGATGCAAAGATGGCTGATGCATGGTTTGGAATAGGTGTTACCCTGAACTTTGAAGAACGTTACTTCGAATCACTGCATTTTTACAGAAAAGCGCTGGAGCTGGATGGCGAAAATCCTGATTTTTGGTTTGCAATGGCCGACGCGCATTATAAATTGGGTCAGATAGAGGAGTCTGTGGAAGCTTATTATAAAGTATTGGAGTATAATCCGGTAGATGTGGAAGCCTGGCTTGATTTTTCAACAGTACTCTATGAGCAGGGTAAATTACTGGAAGCATCGGAAACTATTGCCGATGCAATTAAGAATAATCCCGATGCGGCAGAGCTTTATTATCGTATGGTAGCGTATTTATTCGCCCTTGGTAAAAAGAATGAAGCTTTGTTATACCTTGAAACGGCCTTGGTAACCGATCCTGAAAAGCACTACATTTTGTTCGAGTACCTACCTCAATTGCAGGATAACAGCTCGATTATTGAGGTGATCAGCAGGTATATTAAATAGATTTGTACCTTTTTATTAGATAGTATTGATAAAAACTGTCTAATTTTTTTTCACCTTTGTGACCTATATGAATTACCCATTGAATAATATACCGGAACGTCCAGTAAAACCACGCAATAAAGGAATTACGATGGTTATGGATAAAGGATTAAGTTTAAGACAAACAGAAGATTTTATAGAAGTAGCCGGAATACATACTGATATTGTAAAGTTAGGATGGGCAACCTCCTTTGTTACTCCAAATCTGAAAGAGAAGTTACAGATCTACAAAGATGCTGGAATTCCTACCTATTTTGGAGGGACACTTTTCGAAGCGTTTGTAATACGTAATCAGTTTGATGATTATCGCAGAGTGCTTGATCAGTTTGGAATGGAGTACGCGGAAGTGTCTGACGGGTCTATTACCATAGAGCATGATTTGAAATGTGAATTTATTCAGAAGCTTGCTACACAGGTAACTGTAATTTCCGAAGTAGGTTCTAAAGATGCGACTAAAATATTTGCACCTTACAAATGGATCAAGTTAATGAATGCAGAGATCGAAGCAGGTTCATGGAAGGTAATTGCTGAGGCTAGAGAAGGTGGAAACGTAGGTATTTACCGTGGTTCTGGCGAAGTTCGGGAAGGTTTGGTTGATGAGATCTTGACGCAAATTCCGGAGGAAACGATTATCTGGGAAGCTCCTCAAAAGGAACAACAGGTATGGTTTATTAAACTTCTGGGAGCTAACGTAAACATCGGTAATATTGCTCCTGCAGAAGTGATCCCCTTAGAAACCATACGTCTGGGTTTAAGAGGTGATACATTTGATCATTTTTTGAACCTTGGGAAATAATTCCATAAAGCTATTCGCATAGATAAATGAGAAAATTTGGTTTAATAGGTTATCCTTTATCACATTCTTTTTCAAAGAAATTCTTTGCAGAAAAATTTAAAGAAGAGCGTATTGCTAACTGTGAATACGAACTTTATCCGATAGAAAATATAGAGCTGTTTGCTAAACTATTAGCCGACGAGCAGGAGCTTAAGGGCCTGAATGTAACCATACCTTACAAAGTGCAGGTGTTGCCTTTTTTAGATGAACTGGATGAGGCAGCAGCAGAAATAGGTGCTGTAAACTGTATTGCAATTGAGCGAAAGAACGAGACTTCTTACATTAAGGGTTATAATACGGACGCTTATGGCTTTGAAGAATCTTTAAAGCCCTTACTTGAACCTCATCATCGTAAAGCTTTGGTTTTTGGCGATGGAGGAGCAGCAAAGGCAGTAAAGTATGTGCTTAATAAATTGGGGATATCTTTCCTGGTGGTGACTAGAAGGCCTTCGGAAGATAGTATTTTGTATGATGCGGTAGATGAAGCGATGCTTCAGGGGTATACGATATTAATAAACACGACCCCACTGGGTATGTCACCAAATATAGAAAGCCTTCCAGATATACCTTATCAGTTTTTAGATAACAGACATATTGGTTACGACCTTGTATATAACCCGGAGGAAACCAGTTTTCTGAAACAGGTAAAAGATAAGGGTGGAAAAATAAAAAATGGGCTTGAAATGTTGCATTTGCAAGCGATACGTTCCTGGGAGATTTGGAATCTATAAAATGAAAAGGTATTTCTTTCTTTATTTCTTCATAGGGTTACTGGCCTTATCGGCCTGTAACAGCAGCAGCTATACGCCTAAACCAAGAGGGTATTTTAAGATAGATTTTCCTGCTAAGGCATATGAGGTTTATGATCAGAATTGCCCCTTTTCATTTGAGTACCCAAAATACGCCGTTTTGGTGCCTGATAGTAGTAGAGGTACTCAGCCTTGCTGGTACAATCTAGCGTTTCCACAGTTTAACGGACGAATTCACCTAACCTATTATGACGTATCCTCAAAGAAGGAGTACGAGAACTTAATTGAAGACGCGAGAACGTTCGCATTTAAACATACAGTGAAGGCAAATGCGATTGATCAGAAGGTGATCAATTATCCTGAGAAAAAGGTTTACGGCATTTACTATTCAATTGATGGCAATACCGCTTCATCAGTGCAGTTCTTTTTGACGGACAGCACAAAACATTACTTTAGAGGCGCCTTGTATTTTAACGAAAGGCCGCAATATGATTCGATTCAACCGGTAGTTAACTTTATTAAAAAGGATATAGACCGGATGATCAGTACTTTTAAATGGAAAAACTAAGATTAAGATAAACATGATAAATATCAAGCAATTCACATTTAATCCTGTACGGGAAAACACATATATCCTGTTTGATGAAACTGCGGAGTGTGTAATTATTGATCCGGGAATGTACGATGCTGAAGAGCAGAATGCTGTTGTCAATTTTATAAAAGAGAAAGGGTTAAAGCCCGTACTTTTATTGAACACGCATTGTCATTATGATCATGTGTTTGGAAATAAATTTGTTTACGATCAGTGGGGATTAAAGCCGCAGTTTCATAAAGGGGAGCTTTATGTATTACAGGCTATACCGGGTTATGTACCACAAATGGGGTTGCACTATGAACTTTCACCAGAGCCAGAAGTATTTTTAGGAGAGTCAGGAAAGGTTAGTTTTGGTAACAGTCAGCTTGAATTGATATTTGCACCTGGTCATTCTCCTGCGCATTTATGTTTCTATGCTGCAGCAGATAATTTTTTAATTGGTGGGGATGTTTTATTTTACAGTAGTATAGGTCGAACAGACCTCCCTGGTGGTAACCATTTACAATTAATCGATAGTATCAAAAATAACTTGTTTATATTGCCTGATGATTGCAGGGTTTATCCCGGTCATGGTCCATCAACAACCATAGGTTTTGAAAAACAACATAATCCTTTTTTACAGTAAGTAAGAGAATTAAAAGTATTGAATACACCATTTTATATAGCTCGCAGGTACCTTTTTGCAAAAAAGTCCACCAATGCCATCAACATCATATCTGCAATTTCTGTAGTAGGTGTTTTTGTGGGTAGTGCAGCTTTGATTATTATATTGTCCGTATTCAATGGATTTGAAGAAGTGGTGTTAAAAATGTTCAATACCATTACACCGCAGATCGTGATCTCGCCGGCACAGGGTAAAACATTCGATCCTAATTCCGCATATTTTAATGAACTAAGAAAGAAAAAGGATATCTATTCTTTTACAGAAGTCCTTTCTGAAAACGCATTATTAAGGTATAACGACAAGCAGTCGGTTGGCTTGGTTAAAGGCGTCAGTGCAGATTATTTAAAAAATAAAAGTTTAGACAGTATCACTATTGATGGTGAATTCAAGCTGGAGAATAAAAGTTTGAATTATGCTGTTATAGGTTCGGCAATACAGACTTTTTTGATGGTTAATACAACTGATCCGTTTAACCCATTACAAGTTTTTTCTCCTAAAAAGAGGAGTAATCATACTGGATCGATTAATCCTGCAGATGATTTTACTATTCTTTCTATTCCTGTATCAGGGGTTTTTGAAGTCCAGCAGGATTTTGATAATATAGCGGTAGTGCCTTTAAGGTTTGCGAGGAAGCTCCTGGAAGAACCCGCAAAAGTTTCATCTATTGAGATTAACCTGAATGATGGGGTTGATGCGGATAAGTTTAAAGCGGCTATAGAAAGCGAAATTGGTAAGGACTTTGAAATAAAGAACCGGATACAGCAAAATAAGGTACTTTATAACATTCTGGGCAGTGAGAAATGGGCTGTGTATATCATCCTTACATTTATATTAATTATTGCCATATTTAATATTATAGGCTCATTAACGATGCTTGTTATTGATAAACTTAAAGACATAGCCATTTTGAGCAGCCTTGGTGCTGGCAAAACCTTAATAAAGCGTATCTTTCTTTTTGAAGGAATGATGATTACTATGGCCGGATGTGTTTTTGGTTTAATCATCGGACTGATCTTTTGTTTGTTGCAACAAAAATTTGGCTGGATAAAAATGTCCCAGGACAATCTGGTGATTACCAACGCTTATCCAGTTGCATTAAAATGGAAAGATTTTTTACTCGTATTTTTAACAGTTAGTGTTTTTTCTTTTATGGCATCAGCTTTGTCAGCTAATTTAAGTGTGAAGAAGATTAATCATTTAAATCAAGATCTCTAAAATCATGAATATATTTAAAAGTCAGTTGTTTTTAATAGTAGCAATTCTTATCGCGGTTGTAGCTTGTAATTCTAAACCTACAGAGGTAAAAGATAATCAGGCTCGTATCATGAAAGGCTTGTATAGTTATGGTCCCGAGTTGAAGTCTTTTACCGAGTGTGAGGATGGCAATGAATATTGGGTTGCCGACAGTGCGAAGACACTGGAACTGGCCTATAATAACCTGGGTTTTGAAAAGCCTTATGAGCCGGTGTATATAGAAGTAGAATGTCGTATGATTAAGTCTGACACCTTAAGTATGTCTGCTGATTTTGACTCAACAATGGTTGTGACTAAATTGTTAAAGATTACGAAAGAAATACCTGATGGCCCTTGTAACTAAGGTATCAGGTATATATTTTGTTTGATTGGGGATATTAATCCTTTTTCCTGGGCCATTTTAAATAATACGTCAATGGCTTTTCTACCTTCGGTCCCAAGCTCAATACTGTATTTATTGACGTATAGTTCTATATGCTTATACATCACCTCTTCACTCATTTCCTGAGCATGTTGTTTGATGAATTCAAGTCCTGATTTTGGATTTTCAAAGGCAAATTCAACAGATTTTTTTATTAATCTGTTTACCTTTTCTTTAGTCTGCCGATCGAGATTCCTGTTAATGACAATCCCTCCCAAGGGAATTGCACACCCTGTTTCCTGCTCCCAATAACTTCCTAAATCAAGGATTTTATGCAGACCTTTATCGGTATAGGTAAACCTGTTTTCATGAATAATTAGGCCCAGGTCAATCCTGTCTTCCAGTAATGCGGTTTCAATTTCCGAGAAAACCATTTCCTGTTTATCCGTCAAATGGGGGAATGCAATACCCAGTAAGAAGTTCGCGGTAGTATAACGTCCGGGGATTCCGACCTTATAAGTTGAGTCTAAATTTTTTTTCTTTTGTAACAGATCCTCGTTATGACAAATGAGTAATGGGCCAACACCAAAGCCTAGGGCACTTCCGGAATCCAGTAATGCATATTGTTCGCATACGTGTGCAAAGGCATGAAAGCTGAGTTTAGTAATATCCAGCTCAGCTCTCAAAGCTTTTTGATTGAGTGTTTCCACATCGTCGAAGAAAACTTCGAATTCTAATCCTTCGGTATCAATTTTATGATGAATTAAAGCATCAAAAATAAAAGTATCATTAGGACAGGGAGAAAAGCCAAGACTAAGTTTCATGTAGTAAAGGTAAGGACTAAGAAAAAATGCTTGGTTATGTATTTGTCAAAAATCCAATAGCCCATTCATTAAGGTTTTTTATAGCAGGGCCGATTTGCCAGTTGGCTTTGTTTCGGGGTTCAACATAATTGGAGATGCTTCGGATCTGAAGACATGGCAAAGCCTCATTTTCGCAGCAATAAATTACTGCAGCTCCTTCCATGCTTTCAACTTCAGGATTGAATCGTTCCATCATTCTGGCAATACTGTTTTGGTTGCCATGTACTCGGTTTACGGTTATTCCATGCACTTTTGGTAATTTTTCGACTTCATTGTTTAGTAAATTGTTTCGGGCGATATACTTTGTCTTGCCAAATCCTAATTCATCGATACTTAAAAATGTATCACCATTTTCAGCACCCAATTCAGCAAACTCGTCGCTTACTACATTTACAACAGTTGATAAAGGTATCTCCTGATTAAAACTTCCTGCAATGCCCAGGTTGAGTACAAGCTTGTAATGGCCTGACAAATGTTTGCCAAGGGCATACGCAGTTGCTGTCATGCCTACTCCTGTAATCAGCACATCGAAGTCTTTTGTTCTCACAAAATTCTGCATCGGCAGTCCGAAATGAGTAATCAGTAAAGCTATTTCTGCCCTTGTAGCGGCAACCAAAAGAATCTTCATGATAGCTAAGTTAGATAATTAACCTTTCTACTTTAACCTTTCTGCGTATATTTGTCAATAATATAACAGAGAATGATTTATATAACCAGAAAAGCATCATTTAACGCAGCGCATAAATTGTCCAGACCAGATTGGACTGAAGATAAAAATACTGAAGTTTACGGCAAATGTGCCAATCCAAACTGGCACGGACACAATTATCATTTGTATGTGACCGTTAAGGGGGAAATTAATCCTGAAACTGGATTTTTGGTGGATCTTAAGTGGCTTAAAGATATTACCAATACCCATGTTGTGGACAAGATCGATCACAAAAACTTAAATCTTGATGTTGATTTTATGAAAGGTAAACTGGCATCAACAGAAAACCTTGCTATTGCCATTTGGGAACAACTAGTCGATCTGATTGCAGAATCAGGCGCACAATTACACTGCATAAAAATTTACGAGACTGAAAACAACTTTGTTGAATATTTCGGTCAATAACTGTACATATGGACAATCACACAAATCATTTTGATGAGGAAGAAGATAACGGGTACATTAAAATAGACCGTTATAATGAACACAAAATAGCTTCTGTAGCTCATCATTATAAAGATATTTTGGAAAAAATTGGGGAGAACCCAAATCGTGAAGGTTTGATAAAGACACCAGAGCGCGTGGCTAAGGCACTGCAATACCTTACACATGGCTATGACATGGATCCTTCCCATATCTTGCGTTCAGCAATGTTTAAAGAGGATTATAGTCAAATGGTTGTAGTAAAAGATATTGAGGTATTCTCGATGTGCGAACACCACATGCTGCCATTTTTTGGTAAGGCCCATGTTGCCTATATTCCAAATGGGCATATTGTTGGTTTAAGTAAGATACCACGTATTGTTGACGCTTTTGCTCGCAGACTACAGGTACAAGAGCGTTTAACCAATGAGATCAGAGATTGTATTCAAGATACCTTGATGCCTGCCGGAGTTGCGGTTGTTATCGAATGTAAGCATTTGTGTATGGCCATGAGAGGTATTCAGAAGCAAAATTCTGTAACTACAACTTCTGCATTTACAGGTGAATTTGCGAAGGATAAAACCAGAGCAGAATTTTTAAGATTAATTACAGCTAATTTACATTAAGGAACCAGGATTAAGGAGTGATGATGAAACAGACTTATCATTAATCTTTGCGCCTTAATTTTTATATTATAAAAAATGAAAGCATATATATTTCCAGGACAGGGTGCACAATTCTCTGGTATGGGTAAAGAACTTTACGAAAACGAAGCAGCAAAAACATTATTTGAGCAAGCCAATGAAATCATCGGTTTCCGCATTAGTGACATTATGTTTTCGGGTACTGACGAAGAATTGAAACAAACTAAAGTTACACAGCCAGCTATATTTTTGCATTCTGTAATATTAGCAAAAACACTTGGCGAGTCTTTTAAACCAGATATGGTAGCTGGACACTCTTTAGGCGAATTTTCTGCCCTGGTAGCTGCTTCTGCTTTATCTTTTGAAGATGGATTGAGGTTGGTTATCACACGTGCCAATGCAATGCAACGTGCATGTGAATTACAACCTTCAACTATGGCGGCTATTCTTGGCCTGGCCGACGACGTGGTTGAAAGCGTATGTGCATCCATTGAGGATGTGGTGGTTGCAGCCAATTATAACTGTCCCGGGCAAATTGTGATATCTGGTACTATTGAAGGTGTTGATGCTGCTTGTCAGAAGTTAACAGAAGCAGGGGCGAAGCGTGCGTTAAAATTAAATGTGGGCGGAGCATTCCATTCACCTTTAATGGAGCCGGCAAGAGTAGAGTTGCAGGAAGCGATAGAAAAAGTTACTATTAACCCTCCGGTATGTCCTATTTATCAGAATGTAGATCCGGTAGCTAATACCGATCCTCAAAAAATAAAAGCTAATTTAATCACTCAATTAACGGGTGCAGTAAAATGGACACAGACCATCGAGCGTATGATTGCTGATGGCGCTGATGAATTTGTTGAAGTTGGCCCGGGAAATGTACTACAGGGTTTGGTTAAGAAAGTTAACAGGGCGGTTCAGACCAGCTCTGCTGCAAATGCGTAATTTATAATGAATCTTTAAATGATACAACAAGCGTGAGTATAAGAGGTAAAATAAGATTTCTTTTATTAGTACTGGGCGCCTGTTGTATCATTACTGCCTTATCATTAAAACATTCCATCACAAAAAAAGAACTGCTCAGGTATGACGCCCGTCAGCTTCAGGAAAACCTTAAAGTAAAGGAGCAAGCTATTTATGATTTTCTTGCTGATTCCAACAAGGTAGAGCAGGCTAAAAAGTTTGACCAAAATGAACTAAGCAGCTCTAATTTCATTAAAAATTATTCGAATAAGGGTGTTAATATTTTAGTTTATAAAAATAATGACCTTAAATTCTGGAGCTCTTTCAATTCCTTTCCTCTCGATCCCGAGTCTATCAAAGAGGGATCTTCTTTTGTTAGCCTTCGTTATGGATCATACGAGCTGATTAAAAGAACATCTGCTGATTACACACTTCTCTTTCTTATAGAGGTAAAAAGGATGTTTGATATTCAGAATAATTACCTTGAAAATACAATTTCAAAGTATCTATCGCCTTCAAAGGCCTTGTCGTTAGCTTCTTATACCGATGCCGAAGTGTATGGTATAAAGAACTTAAATGGTGATCCGTTGTTTGAAGTGAAATTAAAACAGGGATATACAAAAAGTATATATAGTATCGTTGAGGTGTGGCTTTGGATAATCGGTCTCTTTAGCATTTGTCTGTTTTTTAACTCGTTTTGTACCTGGCTGGTGAGAAGAGGTGATCTGTGGGCCGGGACTTTTCTTTTGGCCCTCTTCTTCTTAATTGTTAGAATTTCTGATCTTGAATATGGTTGGTTTAACAATCAGTTTAACCTGCAGATATTTAGTCCCACAATATATGGTGAGAGTTTCTTTCTCCCCTCGCTTGGAGATTTCTTACTCAATGTAATTGCCATTACCTGGGTCGTTTTATTCATATACACCTATAAGGATAAATATAGGATGCCAGAATGGTTGTCTGCTAACAAAACTGCCGGCCTGCTATTTCACCTGGTTCTATTGATTGCTTTCTCTTCATTGGCCTTCCTTTTTGATAAAGTGTTTTTCGGGTTGATCATCAATTCAAAAATTAATTTTAATATCACCAATATCATTAACCTGGGCTGGATTAGCTGGGTTAGTATCATTATCCTATGCCTGGTATGGTTTAATGTCTATCTGATCGGTAATATCTTTATGCAGCAAACACTGGGGCTTAATGTTACCAATAAGGAGCGGCTTGTTCTATTTCTTGCGGCTTTTTTTGCTTACCTGATTTATCGTATTGCTACCGGTTTTAGCGTGTTTTTTATTGCATATGCGCTGTTTATTTTTATCATGGGATGGAATATTTATATCAGGAACAATAAGTTCTCTATAGGTATTTTTGCCGCCCTGTTTTTTTGTCTGGCATTTATTACTTCCATTAAATATCTCAGGTTTACTGAAACAAAGGAGAAAAGTAACCGCAATACCATCGCCGAAAAGTTAAGCTATGCTGATGATCCTAAGATTATCAATTCTATTGAAAAGCTGGAAAAAGCAGCGTCTGAAGATGCATTTATTGCTGAATATTTTAAAAGGCCATTGCTGACGGGCTCATTTGATTTAGAGAAGCATATCAATAAAATTTTGCTCGATGGTTACCTTACGCAATACGAAATCAACTTATACGAATACAATGAGCAGGATTCAGCTATATCAGATAGAGGGATTATTCCATTAAGTTATTATAAGAATTTAGTGATGTCGGGTTCCGTTAAGGTACCGGAGTCTAAATCTTTTTATAGGTTAAACTATACTTTTGGTTATCAGCACTATTTCGGAATCATTCCTATTCTTGTCGACAATCATATCCTGGGGACACTTGTAATAGATCTTAAATCTCCGCAGTACAATTACAATAGCCAGCTTCCTGAGATCCTTGTAGATGGTAAGGTTAAGACTGAGGAGGACTATAGCAATTATTCGTTTGCGTTTTATAACTCTGGTAAGCTAATCAACCAATCAGGGAAGTATACCTATAAATTATCCAATACAGGGTTTCATGGGCAGATAGGTAAAAGTATAATCGTTAATGACACGTTGAATTATACGCATTTGGTTTATATGCCAGCGAATTCAAAAATTATTGTAATTAGTAAGGAGCGGGTTTCCTATGTGGTAAGACTGGCGACCCTGTCATTCTTCTTCCTTGTTTTTATTATTTTTTCTGTGCTGCTCTATGCATTGATCTGGCTGGTTAAAAATATTGATGAGAGTTGGGGAGGTTGGTTTAATATCAATCGATCATTGATGATCAATGCAAATAAGATCCTCTATAAAACCAGGATACAATTCTCTATTGTGCTGTCCGTTGTAGCTACATTGCTAATTGTAGGCTGGACTACCTATTTTTACATCAGAGATGAGTACCGTAAGCAGCAAGAGAGTTTTATCAAGGAAAAGATACGAAAAGTACAGCAGTCATATGAGAAGAAAATCTTTAGTACAGGTGCTATTCCGGAGTTTACAGATCAGGCAAATGCCGACTTTAAGCAGTTTGCTAATATAAATGCCACTTATTTGAATCTTTTCGATACAGAGGGGAATGTGCGTTTTACCTCATTGCCTAAGATTTATGATTTTGGTATCATCGGTAAAAAGATGGAGCCAATTGCATATATCCATTTGAAACTACAGAAGATATCGGAATATATTAATCCCTCGGAACAGATTGGAGACTTTAGGTATGCATCAGCTTATGCGCCAATACGGGATGCGGAGAATAAAACTATTGCTTATATCGGCTTGCCATATTATGGAAATGAAGCGGACTATCAGGCGAAAATAGGCCTCTTTATCAATACGCTGATTAATATCTACGCCCTGGTTTTTGTGGCGATTGGAATCCTTGCTGTTTTTCTTGCCAAGCAGATTACAAGTCCACTAACCTTTATACAGGACAGTATTAGGAAAACAAAACTGGGGCAGAAAAACCAACCGATTCAGTGGTCACGTCATGATGAGATCGGGTCTTTGATAAAAGAATATAATAAGATGCTTGCGGCGCTGGAAGAGAGCGCTGCGAAACTTGCACGTTCTGAACGGGAGAGTGCCTGGAGAGAAATGGCTAAGCAAGTGGCACATGAAATTAAGAATCCCTTAACTCCATTGAAACTAGGGGTACAATTACTTGAGAAATCATGGAAGGAAAAAGATCCTAATTTTGAGAAGAAATTTGAACGGTTTAATAAATCATTTATTGAACAGATTGATAGTTTGTCGACTATTGCCTCTGAATTTTCAAACTTTGCTAAAATGCCGGATACCAAGCTTGAAAAGCTTCGCTTGCTACCTATTATTGAGCAAGCCAGAAATGTGTTTACGAATACGGAAGATGCTGAAATCTATATCTTTAATAATACAGCTATGGATGTATTGGTATTGGGGGATAAAGATCAGATGCTGCGGACCTTTAATAACTTACTTAAGAATGGAATTGAGGCAGGGAACTCGAATGAAAAATGTGTAATTAAAGTCCGTGTTTTTCATGATGAAACGAATGTTTTTATAGAAGTTGAAGACAATGGTAACGGTATAGATCCTTATCTGCAGAACAAGATCTTTGTTCCTAATTTTACAACGAAATCTTCCGGTACTGGATTGGGGCTCGCATTTGTGAAGCAAGCTGTAGAAAATGCGGGGGGAACAGTTGACTTTAGATCCGGATCTGATATTGGTACAACGTTTTACCTTAGTTTTCCCTTATCTTAGGGTGATGGAAGCCTTACCCATGGTAAATCCGTCTGCATATAGAATAATAGAGTAGTCGCCTTTTATAAAGGGATTCGGGTTAACCCAATCCATTGTGTAGTGGGCACTGTCATCATTGTACAATATTGTGGTAGAAGAAGTGTATTGCATTTCTTGCCCATCGGCCTCAAACATGTTAGACTCATTTGCAATAAGGTTGCCTACTGGGTCAAAAATGCGGAGAAAGATTTTGTGATAGTTTATATCAGCGAGCGGGTTAGGCACAATATTGAATTTAACGCTTAGTTTTTTTGCAGTACTAGCACGGGTTACTTCAATGTTTTTTCCGTTGCTTTTAACCCGGTAAGCGAAAACCTGAACATTGGCAGCTTTTAAAGCCGCACTTGTTTTTACTTTTGCATTTAGTTCTGCATTTTTCTTTGCAAGGGTTTCAGCTTTAGCACTTTCAGCATAAGCAAATTCTTTTAAACTATCGCGCTGTGATTTGAGTGCTAAGTTTTCTTTTCTCAGCTGCAACACCTGCTCATTGTGGATTTTAACGAATTCTCTTAATTCCCGGACTTCCTTTTGTGCCGTTACTAAATTTTGTTGCGTTAGGACACCTTTTTCCAGTGCTAGTTTAAGCTCTGCTATTTTTTTTCTTGCAGAGTCTTGTTCATCCTGAAGCTTCTTGCTCAGGACCATGTTAATGTTATTTACCTTATCCAGTTCAACTTCAATCTTTTCAATTTCAAGTTTTAGCCGGTCCTTTTCGGTATTTATGGAAACAAAGCGTCCAGTTTGTCGCTCGTCTTTTATATATAAATAAAGATTGGTGCCAATTAACGCTGCGATAACAACAATCAAAAAATAGATCTTGTTACGGTCACCTTTATTTACAATATCATTTTTGTCTGACATTTTTCTTTTAAAAATAAAACAGTAAACAAGGAATAGTTTAAATGTAGGATTAGGTAAAAAAACATTCAATTTGTATGAGACCTAAAAAAAAATTGTTTAATTGCTAAGATCAGCGAGGACACTGTATGCTGAACACAACAAAATGAAACCAAATTTATATCATAACTAACTACAAAAAATGTTTAAAACGATAATCTATGCACTGTTATCAATCATAATAACCCCTATTTCCCTGATAGCACAGAACCCTACAAAAATTGCTCCAAAAAGAGAGTTTAGGGGGGTGTGGGTTGCAACAGTTGCTAACATAGACTGGCCATCTAAACCTGGTTTGAGCGTTGACCAGCAGAAACAGGAGCTTATTGGACTGTTGGAACAGCATAAAGCCAATGGTATGAATGCAATAATGCTGCAGGTTAGGCCGGCTGCGGATGCATTTTATGCTAAGTCGCGCGAGCCATGGAGCCAGTGGCTGATGGGCAAGCAGGGACTGGCGCCGGCACCAGATTATGATCCATTAGCATTTGCCATAAAAGAAGCTCATTCCAGGGGAATGGAATTACATGCCTGGTTTAATCCTTATAGGGCGACTATGAGTGCAAATACAGTGGTAAGTGCCGATCATATGACTAGAAAAAGACCTGATTTATTTTTTGTTTATGGAGGTAAGAAACAGTTTGATCCTGGAATACCAGAGGTAAGAGAACATATTGTACAGGTTATACTTGATGTGGTAAAAGGGTACGACGTTGATGGGATACATTTTGATGATTATTTTTATCCATATAAAATAGCCGGACAAACCATTAATGATGCTTCAACATTTAAAAAATATCCGAATGGTTTTACGGACGTATCAGACTGGCGCCGCAATAATGTTGACCTCTTGATTAAACAGCTGGACGACAGTATTCACCACTATAAAAAATATGTGAAATTTGGGATTAGCCCTTTTGGGATCTGGAAAAATATTGCTGAAGATAGTTTAGGTTCGGCTACCAATGGTTTGTCGAACTATTCAGAATTGTATGCTGATTCCAGGAAATGGGTAAAGGAGGGATGGGTTGACTATATCAATCCGCAAATCTATTTTAGTTTTACGCGTAAGGCTGCACCGTTTGGAACATTGGTTGACTGGTGGAGTAACAATAATTTCGGCAGGCATGTGTATGTTGGTCAGGGTGCTTATTTAATACACAATGGAGTAGCGAAGAAGGAGGCGGCATGGGCACTCCCGAACCAGATCCCCAATCAAATCAGACACATCAGAAACAGTAACCGCATACAAGGGAGTGTGTTTTTTAGCTCTAAATCTTTCTCTAATGTTGCCAGGGCATTAGGTGATTCTTTGAGGAATGATTTATATAAATATCCTTCCTTACCACCGCAGATGCCTTGGTTGGATGATATTGTGCCGAATAAACCCGAAAACCTTTTGGCGGAAGTTCATCCAGACGGTGTACATCTGAAATGGGAGAAACCATTGCAAGCTTCAGATGGCGAGACAGCTTCAGGCTATGTAGTTTACCGATTTAATGAAGGAGAAAAAATAGAAGTGTTAGATGCGAAGAATATCATTAAGATCAGCTTCGAAGAGTTTACACATTTTATAGACACCAACGCTGAGAAAGGGAAACGATACAATTATCTTGTCACCGCATTAGACAGGCTTAAGAATGAAAGTGAGCCAAGTGGTCCGGTAGGTATTGAGACAAAAGATCTTGCCAGTGCGAAGTAAACTGGAATGACGATTGAATAAAAAGTTGTAAAAGTGAAATGGGCTCAATATCATATTGAGCCCATTTCACTTTTATAAGAATATCCTTTTTTTATTTCTGAGGCACCAATACAAGGCGAATATAATTGTCATCACTTAGGTACTTCTGTGCAGTTGCTTTTGATGTCTCAACAGTAACTTTATCCAGTCGTTCTTTGATGTTCATAATCTGATCCAGATTATCTCCTTGTTTTTCACGATTGCTTAGGTAGTTTAACCAAAAACTATTGTCACGTAAGCTCAATTCAATCTGGCGTTGTTCTTCAGATTTAAATTTACTGATGTCATCTGTTGTAGCGCCATTGTCTTTAATATGATTCACTTCATCAAGTGCTGCGGCAATTAGTTTTTCAACGTTTGCAGTTGCACAGCTGAATGAAATAGTGAAATAATAATGGGCTTTTGGATACTTTTCAACGCTTATACCTACCTGTGGACTATAAACTCCACTCTCTTTTTCACGTAGGCGTTCCAATATCTTGTTCTCTAAGGCTGCTTTTAATGCATTTAACTGCATATTGGTGTCGGCGCTGTATTCATAGTCGCCGTGAATATATAATTGAACAGCTGCTTTGTCTTCAAGTCCTTTGTATACTGTTTTGCTGATTTTTCCTTTTGGAGGATAAACACCGTTATCTACGAAGTTCTGTTTCTTGTTTAAAAAAGGTAAGCCGGCAATGTATGTTTCGATAAGGGGTTTAATTTTTTCTATATCAAATGCACCAACGATTACGAACGTTTGTTCGCTATTGTCTGCAAATCTGTCTTTATAAAAGTCGAAAGCTACATCTAATGAAATTTTATCCAAGTCTGCAGGGGTTAAAGGCATACCGCGTTTGTGGTAAGAAGACAAAACGGCTTGTACAGTGTCTGCGAAAACACTTTCAGGATTGGCACCTTTGTTTTCCAGGCTAACTCTAAAGTCTTTAAGGCTTTTATTGAAGATTTCCGGATCTTTACGTGGGTTGGTTCCATAAGCGTAAACCATTTGGAAAGCAGTTTCAAGATCTTTTGGAGTAGCGCTTCCATTGTAACCCTGATACAGGTCGCCAATGTATGCTTCTGCTCTTCCGGTATTTCCGGCAAGTAATTTATTGAGCTGAGTAGGATTGAAATCGCCGACGCCACTGCCAGGAATCAAGCTAACTGCGCTTGCCGACTGAAGGTTTTCATCTGTGGCCAGTGATGTACCTCCTTTAGAGAAGGAGTTGAAAATAATCTGATCATTTTTAAAATCAGTAGGCTTGAGTAATACCTTAATGCCATTGCTTAAGGTAAGTGTAGTTACTCCTATTTTATCATTTTTTTGCTCACTAACAATTTTTCCTGCTACGGGCTTTTTGTCCAGTAAAGGTTTATTTACCGAATTGTCTACATAAGCAGTTACATTGTTCGAAGCATTTTTTAATGCGGCAAGTAGCTGTGCTTCAGTAGGAAGATTAGCCTTTTCCTTTTCAGGGGCCTGAACAATAATGATCTGGTTTTCTTTCGTGATTAGTGTTTTTGCTAAAGCATTTACGTCAGCCAGGGTAATTTCTGCCAGTGCTTTTTTAGTCAGCTCGTAAGTATACTCAGTAGAAGGAATGCTTGTGCCGGTAAGGAAATGGTTAAGATATTTTTGTACAAAAGAAGAGGAACCTGTTTTATCTTTCTCCTTTAATCTGATTTCGTTCCCGGCTTCAATATTTTTCTTGATAACATCCAGTTCCGATTGCGTAAAGCCATATTTGTTCATACGTTCGTTTTCAGCCAGAACAGCTATGAAAGCTTTTTCAAGGGTAGCTCCTGATGTGGATACCGCAACAGATTGAAATGCGTTGATGCCTGGAACCAGGCCGCCCTGATAGGAACCAAATCCACTCTGTGCTTGTAAAAAGGGAGCGTTCCCTTTTTGCATGATCTCCTGGATTCTTGAAGCCAACATGTTATTGATCATGTTGTATACCATGCTTTTTTTGTAGTCAGTAGTTGTTTTTAGTACGCTTCCTCTTTGTTTATACATGATCTGAGCTACATTGTATTGTTGTTCCGGATCAGTAATAATTTTCACCAGTGGAGCGACATTATCAGGTAAATCATAGCTTAAACGAGGTCTTGGATTTGTTGGGTTTGTCAGTACCGAGAAGTTTTCTTTAATTAACTGCTCAACCTCATTTACGTCAAAATCACCAACAGCAATTACAGCTTGGAGGTTTGGTCTGTACCAGTCTTTATAAAAATTTCTGATTTTGTCGTGGGTAAAGCTGTTTAAGATGTCTATTTTGCCGATAGGTAAGCGGTCCGCATAGCGTGAGCCCTTCAAAAGTACAGGTAGTAATTGTTTGCTCATTCGGTCTTGCGCGTTTTTACCACGCTGACGGTCTTCTTCGACGATTACACCTCGTTCTTTATCGATTTCATCACCTTCCATTACAATTTTTCCCGCCCAGTTCGCTAATATTTTGAAACCTGTTCTAAATACGGTAGTGCTGTCGGTTGGGATAGGTAACTGATAAACAGTTTGGTCAAAACCTGTATAAGCATTCAGGTCGGCACCAAAACGTACACCTGCTTTTTGCAGATAATTGATCATTTCATTTTTAGGAAAATCCTTTGTTCCGTTAAATGCCATGTGCTCGGTAAAGTGAGCTAAACCTTGCTGGTTGTCATCTTCCATTAAAGAACCAATACGTGTTGCCAGGTATAATTCCGCACGATTATTAGGCTCAGAGTTTTTTCTTATATAATAAGTCAGCCCATTTGATAGCTTGCCGATCTTTACATTAGGGTCATTTGGAATAAGACTTCCTTGTGTCTTTGCTACGGAAGTGGTTGTTGCTTTTTTAACAACAGCAGTCTTTTTCTGAGCATATGCGGGAGCGTTTACAACAAAAAGTGCTGCCAGACCTATGCTAAGGACGCTAAAATGTTTTTTCATGAAAATAAGTTTATAGTCAAACCTACGAACGTGTTTCTCTAATCAGTAGGAATTTAACATTATTTAACAGTAATATGTGAATGTCACTTTTGTCGGACACAATCTGATATTCACTAATTTTTCTTCAAAAAAAATCCCGCTATTGTAAGCAATAGCGGGATTAAATATACAAATAACTGTATTAAAATTTATAACGAACAAAGGCTTCCATAGCTTCATATTCAGCTAAACCTAAGCTGTCATAAGCCTGTGCGGTTTCTCTGTTTCTGTCTTCAGCACGTTGCCAGAATTCTCTTGGGTCATCTCCAGGGAAAACGGCGGTGTCTTTTTGCGACTGGTGTTTGAAGATCGCCATTTTTTTACGCTCAACTTCCTGCGGACTAAGTGGTACAGCCATTTCAATTTCATGTGTTTCGAATTCCTGCCATGCACCACGGTACATCCATAACCAACAATCCTTAACCCATTCTTCCGTTTTAGCTAAACGTTTTAACGCTTCTAAAATGATGTTAAAACAAACAATGTGTGTGCCGTGTGGATCTTCAAAATCTCCGGCAGCAAATACCTGATGAGGTTTTACTTTTTGAAGTAATTCCATTGTTAAAACTACATCAGTATCAGTTACAGGGTTTTTCTGGCTCTTGCCACTTTCGTAGAAAGGTAATGCCATAAAGTGGATATGATCATCGTCTAAACCACAATATCTCGCTCCCGCAATAGCCTCACCTTTTCTGATTAGGCCTTTTACAGTTTGAATCTCTGGTGTATCGATCTGGTTTGGTTGCTTTTTCTCCATAAAAGCGCGCATGTTTTGATAGAGTTTTTTTAATTCCTCAGTATCAAGGCCCATTTTTGCAGAAAAATCAATATTGAACTCTACAAAACGTAAAGCATCATCGTCCCAGACAGCAGTATTACCCGAAGTTTGGTAAGCTACGTGAACATCTTGTTTTTGATCTGCCAGACGGATAAATGTACCGCCCATAGAGATCACATCATCATCAGGGTGTGGAGAGAAAATGATTGAACGTTTTTTCGCAGGTTCTGCTCTTTCCGGTCTTTGTGAATCATCTGCATTAGGTTTGCCACCTGGCCATCCTGTAATGGTATGTTGTAGCTTGTTAAATACATCGATGTTGATGTTATAAACAGGGCCTTTTTCAACCGCTAGTTGTGCCATACCGTGATTGTTATAATCATCTTCGGTAAGCTTAAGAATAGGTTTTTTAAGGGTATTGGCTAGCCAGATAACAGCTTTTTTGGTTAACACCAGGTCATCCCATGAACAATCTTTAACCAACCATGGCGTATCAAAACGAGTAAGCATTGAAGCCGCATCCTTATCTAATATAAATTCAACATGATCAGATAACTGTAGGTAAGTAGCCGGAACTTCACTTGAAATTTCGCCCTCAACAGTTTTCTTAATAATCGGTGCTTTCTTCCTGTTCCAGGCCATCAGGATAATTTCCCTGGCTTTGAAAATAGTACCTACACCCATTGTAATTGCTTTTGTAGGAACAAAAGATTTGCCACCAAAGTCTCTGGCTGCATCTCGTCTGGTCAGATCATCAAGAGTAACCAGGCGTGTTCCAGAGTTTGGTGCAGAACCTGGCTCGTTGAAACCGATGTGACCTGTACGTCCGATACCGAGGATTTGAATATCTAATCCTCCCAGGTCTCCAATCTTTTTCTCATAATTCAGGCAAAATGCAGGAATTTCTTCTAGACTTAATGTCCCGTCCGGAATATTTACATTGTTTTTGTCAATGTCAATGTGGTCAAACAGGTTTTCATTCATGAAGGTAACATAACTCTGTGCAGCAGTAGGTTGCATAGGGTAATATTCATCCAGGTTAAAGGTAATCACATTTTTAAAACTCAAACCTTCCTCTTTATGCATTCTTACCAATTCGGCATAAACAGCAATCGGTGTAGCTCCTGTAGCCAAACCTAAAACTGCGTGAGCATTGTTTTTTTGTTTTTCCCTAATGAGATCCCCGATGCGATGAGCAACGCTAAGTGATGCTGCTTTGGGGTTTTCAAAGACAGAAACCGGCAGTTTTTCAAAGCGAGTTTCTTCCAGAAGATTTAATCTAGCCATTTAGTTTGTTCTTAAATTTTGTACGGAGCAGTAAATATAGGTAACCTGTTGACTTTATCAAATTTTTTAAGAAGTATAAGTTACTTATTTTTTCAATGCTTTTTATTCAATTTTAAAATTAAGTGTTTGCGCAAACGGTTGATCGACAGTAAGAACGTGGTTCTTGGAAATGTTTTTAGTAGGAAAGATTTTTAAACCCTTACCTTTAAAAAAGCATTTATCGGCAAGCGCTTATGAACACAAATTGGAAAAAAGTCTTTGATATTATTCAAAAACCGGAACGCTTAATTATTGGATTAATGTCTGGCACATCAATGGACGGTTTAGATATAGCACTTTGTGCGGTTAGAGGAAGTGGAACCGCAACAAGTGTCAGGTTGCTTGAATTTAAAACAGCAGATTATAATCACGAATTTAAAGCGGAAATTAAATCTATTTTTTCCAGGCATGATGCCGATCTGCAAATGGTTTGCCTGATGAACGAAAAAGTTGCATTGGTGCATGCTGAAATGATTTTGGACGCAGTAAGCTCATGGGGGCTTAAATCTGAGGATATTGATGTTATTGCAAGTCATGGACAAACGATTTATCATGCACCCAGGTCTCTGCATGGACTGGCGAAATATCCTAATGCGACCTTGCAGATTGGTGATGGGGATCATATCGCTGTGAAAACAGGTATAATTACAATAGCAGATTTCAGACAAAAGCACATTGCTGCGGGGGGAGAAGGAGCCCCATTGGCTGTTTATGGAGACTATTTACTCTTTTCAAAGAAGGGAGAAGACCGTGTTATGCTGAATATTGGTGGGATTGCCAACTTCACTTATCTTCCTGGCGATAATGATGCGACGAAGGTTTTTTCAACGGATGTGGGGCCTGGAAATACTTTGATGGATCAATTTGTTCAAAAACACTATGTTGGTGTTTACTTTGACAAAGATTCGTCCATTGCCAGTGCTGGTAAGGTAAATCAGTCACTTTTAGAAGAGTTGATGCAATCTGAATTTTTGGAAGCGGATTTTCCTAAAACAACTGGTCCGGAGCTCTTCAATATGCGCTATCTGGAGCAGGCTCAGGACAAAACTGGGACTTTACATATTAGTAAGGCTGATGTAATGGCAACGTTGAATAGTTTTTCTGCAAATGTGATCATTAATGCTATTGAGAAATGTTTTGGAAAGGGTACTGCTCCCTCGATATATATTAGTGGTGGTGGAATGCATAATCCATTACTCTTGAAGCAACTTAAGACAGGGCTTAAAAATGCTGAATTTCATTCTACCCAAATCCTTGAAGTAAATCCCGATGCTAAAGAAGCGGTGTTGTTTGCTGTTCTTGCAAATGAAACGCTTGTAGGAGAAAAAACGGATTTCGGTAACAGGAAAGGTATTCCATCGGTTTGTATGGGTAAGGTTTGTTTGCCTGAATAGGTAATTGAACGTAGGATTTAAAATGGGTAAATCCTCTCATAAATTTTCCTATTTTTGTAGCAAAGTACAAATTATGGCAAGTTTTACATTAACTCCTGAGACCTGGCAAAAGGTTAAAATTAAATTCTTAAGAAAATACCGTGAGCTGGCACAGGTAGATCTGTCTTTTGTTCCTGGAAAAGAAGACGAGCTGGTAGTACAGTTAATGGATCTGGTTAAAAGAGATCGTGCTTATGTTGAATTTACTATTCAAAAGGCGCTTGCTGATCCCGAAGGTAACAGGCTTTAATTGTATTTGTAGCTATAGATATACAAGGCTTTTTTGTAAATTTACCATCAACAGACTGATGATAACATCCTCTTTATGATGAAAACATATAAAATTGCCGCGGCCGCACTTCTTATTTCTTTTGCGGGATTAACCTGGTCTTTTAAAGAAGATTTGTTTCAGGTATCTAAGAACCTGGATATTTTTGCCTCGCTCTACAAAGAAATAAATATCAACTATGTAGAGGAAACGAATCCATCCAGCCTGATGCGCAGCAGTATCGATGCTATGCTGGATAGCCTGGATCCTTATACTGAATATGTACCCGAGTCGGAAGTTGAAGACTATAAGCTGAAATATGTAAGTACACAATATGGAGGTATCGGGGCAAGCACTATTTTTATTGAAGGCAAGTTATTTGTAAATGAGGTTAACGAAGGTTATCCTGCCGACAAGCAAGGTGTAAGACCGGGAGATCAGCTTGTGAAAATAAATGGTAACGAGATTAAAGGAAAAGAAAGGGCGCAGATCAGTCAGCTGTTACGTGGTCCTAAAGGTTCATCTGTTGAATTGTTGATCATTAGAGATGGGGCACTGGTTACCAAAACAGTTATACGTGAGGAGATAAAACAACCGAATGTTTCTTATTCGGGTATGACTGATGATAACATGGCTTATATCCGCCTGGATAAGTTTCTTGAAAATGCTGCGCTGGAGGTAAAAAATGCGGCTACTACCCTGGGGAAAATGCAGCCCAAAGGTATGATCCTCGATTTAAGGTATAATGGTGGCGGTATATTACAGGAAGCTGTAAAAATTGTAAATATTTTTGTGGATAAGGATGTATTGATCGTTACTCAAAAAGGTAGAAACCCTCAGAAGACTATTTCCTATAAAACACTTAATCAGTCGTTGTTTCCACAAATCCCATTGGTAGTTCTGATCAGTGGTTCCTCGGCGTCTGCTTCTGAAATTGTCGCAGGGGCATTGCAGGACCTTGATAGGGCGATTATTGTAGGTCAGCGGAGCTACGGAAAAGGTTTGGTACAACAAACGTTTAATTTGCCTTATAATAGCCTTGTAAAGGTTACTGTGGCGAAGTACTTTACACCTTCGGGTAGGTGTATACAGGCATTGGATTATGCCCATAAAGATGCGAATGGTAAGACTTTAAAGTTTGCAGATTCCCTGATGAATAAATTCAATACCAAAGCAGGTCGTAATGTATATGATGGTAATGGTATTTATCCCGATGTATTGGTTAATACACCTAAGCTAAGCCAAATCACGATTTCGTTGGCTAATAAATACCTGTTTTTTGATTATGCCAACAACTATAAAAAGAACAATAAGACAATAGCACCTGCAGCCTCTTTTCATCTGACAGATAATGATTACACCCAGTTTGTAAGTTCGTTGGCTGGAAAGGATTATTCATATGTGTCGCGAACAGAACGATTGCTCGCTGATTTGAGAACAGAAGCTGAAAGAGAAAATAAGCTTAATGCGGTGAAGGCCGATCTGGATGATCTTAAAACAAAGATGTTAGGCGTTAAGAAAACGGAGCTGATTACTTACAAAGCTGAAATAAAGAGAGTGCTGGAAACGCAGATTGTTAGTCGCTACTACTATGAAAAAGGAAAAGTAACTCAAGCTTTTCAATACGATGCAGAACTTAATGCTGCTAAAGCTTTATTGAATGATAACAGCAAAATGCTGGCTATATTAAAAGGGGATGGCGAATATAAAACAATCGGCAGCCCTGTAAAAACAATGGCTGCCGCTGTAGATAATAATTAGTAAATATTTTATTCTGCGTGATGTAGTTTTACAACAAGGCCATCCATGGCAGGGTTTAGCTGCAATTGGCAAGCTAATCTTGAGTTTGGTAATACGTCAGGCAGGGTATCCAGCATAGCATATTCGTCGTCGGTCATTTCGTTCAGCTTGTCTTCACCTTCCAATACATCTACGCAGCATGTGGCACATAACGCCATGCCTCCGCAAGTAGCAAGGATATCATATTCGCAAGCTTTTAAGTATTCCATAAGACTCAATCCCATATCTACAGGAGCCTCAAGAGTTGTTCTGCTACCGTCCGGATTTTGGACGTGTAGGGTAATGTTATTGTCTTCCATGCTTAAAATTCTGATACGCCGTTTACTGTGGTGTATTTCATGGTGTATTTAACACCCGGGTTCATGTATTGGTATGCACTATGGCTCATTAATGCAGCCTCGTGGAAACCACATAAAATAAGTTTAAGTTTGTTGGTGTAAGTGTTGATGTCACCAATTGCATAAATACCTGGTATGTTTGTTGAATAATCGTCCGTATTTACTTCAATAGCACTTTTGCTGATGTTCAGGTTCCATTGTTCAATTGGACCTAATTTAGGACTTAAACCAAACAGAGGGATAAGGTGATCAGCAGTAATAGTATTTGTTTCAAGTGTTTTATTGTGAATTAACTCTACACTTTCCAGTTTGCCGTTCCCGTTTACGGAATTCAGATTGCTGTTCAGTACAAGGTTTATTTTCCCGCTTTCGGCAAGTTCCATTACCTTGTTCACTGAATCTGGCGCGCCACGGAAGCTTTCACTGCGGTGAACAAGGGTAAGTTCATCAACAACATCAGCTAAAAAGATAGTCCAGTCTAAAGCAGAGTCACCTCCACCTGCAATAACCATTTTCTGGCCACGGTATTTTTCAGGATCAAGAATCATGTAGTTAACGCCCCTGCCATTCTCGAATTGCTCCAGTCCTGCTACAGCTGGTTTACGAGGCTCAAAACAACCTAACCCACCTGCAATAACAACAACTTTAGATTCTATGATGGTACCCATGTTAGTGGTCAATACAAAGTCGCCCTCGCCGCGTTTTTCTAAACCTTCGATACGTTCGCCAAGTGTAAAGCCAGGATGAAAAGGCTTAGCCTGCTCCATCAGGTTGTCGATCAGCTCCTGAGCCAGTACCGTCGGATAGCCAGGGATGTCGTATATCGGTTTTTTAGGATATATCTCAGAAAGTTGTCCGCCTACTTGTGGAAGGTAGTCTATTAAATGACAACGCATTTTTAGTAAACCTGCTTCAAAAATCGCGAATAAACCTACAGGTCCGGCGCCAATGATGGCTATATCAGTAGAAATCATAGTTTAAATTTTGTGCGAATTTACGAACTTTTGTAATTAATAACGATTCTATTTATTAATATTCTATATAATCTGTAGAACATGTGAAAATAACATGACTGGATATTTTCTATATCTTTGTTTACATTAATGAAAAAGAACATATATTTTGCTTCCGACTTTCACCTTGGCTCTCCTAATCATGCAGAGAGCAGGAAGCGGGAAGATCGTGTTTTAAGGTGGCTAAGTTCCATAGAATCAACTTGCAACGAGTTATTTTTAATGGGCGATATTTTTGATTTTTGGTTTGAATATCACACCGTTGTACCTAAAGGCTTTGTTCGTTTACAAGGTAAGCTTGCGGCTATGACAGATGCAGGAATAAAGGTTTACTTCTTTAAAGGGAATCATGATATGTGGGTAAATACCTATTTCAAAGAGGAAATGGGGATAGAGATTGTGAGTGACGAACTGGTCATTGAAAGGGATGGGAAGCGTTTCTTTTTACATCATGGTGACGGTTTGGGGCCTGGCGACAAGAACTATAAAATGCTGAGAAAAATATTTCGAAATCCGGTTTGCCAGTGGTTATTTGGGTTAATACCACCAAGGATAGGTTTAGGAATCGCGAACTGGTGGTCTGGTAACAGTAGGTTGGCCAATCATGATGAAGAGGTTTTTCTTGGAGTTGAACAAGAATGGCTGGCCATTTATGCAAAGGAATTGCTGTTAAAAGAACATTATGATTATTTTGTTTTTGGACATAGACACCTGCCACTGGATATTATGTTGAACGATAGAAGCCGGTATGTAAACCTAGGTGAATGGATTAATTTCAATTCATATGCGGTATTTGATGGCAATGAATTAAGCCTTAAATACTTTGAAAAAATATAGGCCAAGACATTATAACAAGCTGAGGTATATATTTTTTAATCCTTTTAAGTAAAAAAGCCGTATTTTTGCTGCCCGAATAAAAATCGGTGCCTGAATATATTATAAGTTTCTGGAAGAAGATATGTTAGAAAAATTAGAAGCAATTAAACTGCGTTGGGAAGATGTTGAGGAGCAGTTAAGTAATCCTGACACGATGCAGGATATGAAGCGTTTTGCAGCTTTAAATAAAGAGTATAAGGACTTAGGCAAGATTGTAGATGAATACAAAATCTACAAGAATGTAATGAGTAATATTGAAGCCAATAAAGAAATATTAAGTACCGAGAAGGATGCTGAAATGCGTGAGATGGCTAAAGAGGAGCTTGATCTTTTATTGGTTCAGCAGGAAGAACTGGAAGAGAAGGTTCGTTTGATGTTGATTCCGGTTGATCCTGAAGATTCTAAAAATGCGGTATTTGAGATCAGAGGTGGTACTGGGGGTGACGAGGCTGCTTTATTTGCAGGTGATTTATACCGTATGTATAGCCGTTTCTTTGAACAGAAAGGCTGGAAAGTGGAGACTGTGGATGTAACAGAAGGGACTGCTGGTGGTTATAAGGAGGTGATTTTAAAGGTTAGTGGTGAGGATGTTTACGGGCAATTAAAATATGAATCAGGTGTGCACCGGGTTCAGCGTGTGCCGGATACAGAAACCCAGGGCCGTGTCCATACTTCAGCGGCTTCAGTAGCGGTTTTACCGGAGGCGGAAGAGATAGACCTTTATATCAACCCTGCAGATATTGATTTGCAAACTTCCCGTTCAGGCGGTGCTGGTGGACAGAATGTAAATAAGGTAGAGACAAAAGTGCAATTGACACACAGGCCTTCTGGAATTGTTGTGGTTTGTCAGCAGGAACGTTCACAGTTGGGAAATAGAATTATCGCGATGGAGATGTTGCGTAGTAAATTATACGACATTGAATTGCAGAAGAAAAATGGTGATATTGCGGCAAGACGTAAGACGATGGTTTCGACCGGAGACCGTTCTGCAAAGATCCGTACCTACAATTATCCACAAGGTAGAGTAACAGATCACCGCATCGGATTGACACTTTATAACCTAAATGCGATCATGGATGGTGGTGTTCAGGAGTTGATTGATGCTTTACAGTTTGCTGAAAATGCTGAGAAGCTAAAAGAAGGTTCTGTAATATAGCTAGTTAGAGAGAATTTAAAAAATAGTTTGTAAATATAAATAAAGGCTCTATATTTGCAATCCCGAAACGGACGTAAGAATACGGAAAGGGAAAACGGACCGGTAGTTCAGCTGGTTAGAATGCCGCCCTGTCACGGCGGAGGTCGCGGGTTCGAGTCCCGTCCGGTCCGCAAAAGCACTCTGAAGGGTGCTTTTTTATTTCAAAAGTAGAGACCCTACTATAAAAAGGTTACTCCGAAAGGAAAACGGACCGGTAGTTCAGCTGGTTAGAATGCCGCCCTGTCACGGCGGAGGTCGCGGGTTCGAGTCCCGTCCGGTCCGCAAGATTAACTCAAAACATTAAAAATCCTGTTATCACACGATAACGGGATTTTTTCATTTTAGTGTATCCACAACCAGCTTTTCCCATTCATCTTTAAAATATACAACAAAGGCTTTATTTCGGCTTAACATAATAAAGTCTGCCGGGAAAAGAGGACTTGAGCCTGAGTTTGATAACAGTTATTAATATTGCGGATTGCTAAAAGGAGCAGTAAAATCATTTTAAACGTAAATTTATAAATAAAACTTACATTTGATAAAGTGCTTTAACGTTGTTAAATGAATTGAGTATTTGATATGTGAATCTGTAATTAAATACAGTTTTTTTGTTGCAAAATTTTGAAAGATAATACCTTTACGGATGAGATCATATTTAAGATATCTATACAACGATTTGCCCATATTTTTATCTTTACACCTAAATGGTGTGTTATTTGGAATGTCTCGATTAGTCGTTTCTTTTGAAAGAAAATATACGCGATATTGAAATGAAACGACTGCTCTGTGAAAAAGACTTATTGACGAAAGTTTCCGTAGGTGATCAAAACGCTTTTAAAATGATCTGTGATTATTATTATCATAAAATATTCACCTTTTCTGTTAGGATTCTTCATTCAGACCTACTCGCTGAAGAGGTAGTTCAGGAAACAATGCTTAAGCTTTGGTTGCTGGGAGGAGACTTAACAAAAATTAGTAACCTCGATGGGTATCTAAAGAAAATAGCCAGAAACAAGTCTATTGATCTTCTTAGGCAAAAGGAATTGAAATATAAAATCGACAACGAGTTAGGTAAGGAATGGGATGAGGGGCACAATGAAACCGAAGAACAGATTTTATTAAATGATACGCGTAAAATTCTTGAAGATGGTATTGCTTTGCTACCGGAACAGCAAAAGTTAGTATACCAACTTTGTCATCAAGAGGGCTTGAAATATGGGGAAGTGGCAGAGCAAATGAATTTGTCGCCTTTAACTGTTCAATCATATATGAAACTTGCTTTACGTTTCTTAAGAAATTACGTAAGTAAACATACAGACATATTGGTCTTGCTTATTATCTTCCGTTTATTTGGAAAATAATTTTTTTTTAATACCCCCGACCTTTTCTCCCGTTCGTCTTATTAGTATAACAGCTTTAAATTGTTATCTAGCCAAATAGCTTTTATTTAAGAATGAATAAAGAAAGATTTAGTTATCTATATCAAAAATATTTGAACAGGGAGTTGACTTTCGAGGAGGATCAAGAGTGGAGAGTGTTATTAGGTGATCCAAATCTTGACAAAGTTCTTCAAGATTTGGTAGACAAAGGCTGGTTCGACTACAGTGATGAAGAGTTGATAATGATGAAAACCAGCAGCGTTGAAAAAATATCTTCCTTTATCACATCACAACCTCAAAATCCGGCTAGATTCTCATGGTGGCGTATAGGCGTGGCAGCTACAATTTTTATGGTATTGGCTACAGGTATTTATTTTTTTAAATACAATGGAATAAATAAAGATTTGAGGCACCTTGCTCATGTAAATGATATTCCTCCAGGGAAAAACTCGGCGACTTTAATTTTGGCGGATGGACGTAAAATTGTGTTATCAGATGCATTAAAAGGCCAGGTTGCCGAAGAATCGGGTGTAAGTATCGTAAAGACAGAAGACGGACAGATCGTTTATAATGTCATAGCCGGTAAAGATCGCAATGCTGAAAGTATGGTTCATAACACACTTTCCACTGCGAAAGGAGAAACATTTCATATACGATTACCCGATGGCTCAGAAGTGTGGCTTAACGCTGCATCAACATTAAAGTATCCAGCTTCTTTTACGCCATTTAAAGAACGAAAAGTTGAGTTAAGTGGTGAAGCTTATTTTGAAGTATCAAAAGATAACTTCCGGCCATTTTTTGTTTCAACCAATAAACAGGAAGTGAAAGTGTTGGGAACTCATTTTAACATCAATGCGTATTCTGATGAGAATGCAACTAAGACCACATTGATTGAAGGTGCAGTAGAGGTAAGGCCAAATGACAAAAGTTTGTCTTCAATTGTAATTAAACCGGGGCAGCAAGCTGCCTTAGCTTTTTCATTAAATGTATCAAAAGTAGATGTGAATTCTGTAGTAGACTGGAAAAATGGAGAGTTTATATTTAATGACCAAAGTCTTGAGAGCATTATGCGTAAACTCAGCCGGTGGTATAACCTGGATGTAGTATATGAAGATGAAGAAGTTAGAAAACAACCAATTGGGGGAGTAGTTTCTCGCTTCATTAACGTTAAAGAGGTTTTAGAAGTACTAGAATTAACTGGATTTGCTCACTTTAAAATAGATGGGAGGAAGATTATTGTAAAGAAGTAAATACTAAAACTGTCAATCCAGAAAATTAACCAAATACTTAGTAAAAGTTTGTGGCCTGATAAAGAAAGGCCAGATGTGTTCGATCCACAACTGGCCAGTGACTGGATTATATTAATATTGAATAGCATCAACTTAAAAACCAGACTAAACAAATGTATAAAAAATATACTTACAAAATTGGTGTGCCCAAAAAGTACGTCCGTAAATCAATGCTTATTATGCGATTAACCACCGTTATATTATTAGCAACGATCATGCAAGTCAATGCAGTTAGTTCAGCACAAACAATGCGGTTTAAAAAAAGAAATTCTACCTACACAGAATTGTTTGCTGAAATCAAAACACAGCTTGGCTATAATGTGGTATGGCTTGCCAATAAATTCAATGCGAAAAAAACAATTGATGTCGATTTTAAAGATGCCTCTCTGATAAAGGTTCTGGACCAGACATTTGCTGGGACGGAGATTTCCTATACCATTAAAAACAAGACTGTAGTATTAAAAACCAGGGAGAAGGCATTTATACCATTAGAACGCGGTTCTTTAGCTCCGGAACAGGTGAGAATAAAGATTTCTGGAATTGTTAAAGATACAACAGGAGTTGGAATACCTGGTGCAAGTGTCTATGTGGCAGAAAATAAGAAGATGGGGACGTTTACTGATCGTGATGGAAAATTTATGCTGGAAGTTGATCCGGAAACGAAGATTATAGTTAGTTCCGTGGGCTTCATTCCAAGCAGTTTCATTGCCTCAGCTACAAAACCAGATGTTGTTGTTGTTTTAAAATCCGATGATGGCAGTTTATCCGAAGTTGTGGTTACCGCCTTTGGTAAAAAGGAAAGAAAGGAAGCTGTCGTTGGCTCTGTAACAAGCATTAACCCCGATAAATTGAAAATTCCTTCAAGTAATTTAACAAATGCGCTTGCCGGGCAAATTGCAGGCGTGGTTGCTTACCAACGCAGCGGGCAGCCAGGACTTGATAACTCCACATTTTTTATCCGTGGAGTTACTACGTTTGGGTACAAGCAGGATCCATTGATTCTTGTGGATAATGTTGAGCTTACATCTAATGATCTTGCCAGGTTACAGGTAGATGATATTGCCAGTTTCTCCATTTTAAAAGATGCGAGTGCAACTGCGTTATATGGTGCCAGGGGGGCTAATGGAGTAATTCTTGTAACTACAAAAGAAGGCTCGGAAGGAAATGCACGTATAAATGTCCGGTTTGAAAATTCCATTTCCCAGGCTACACAGAAAATTGAAATTGCTGATCCGATACAGTATATGAAGTTGTACAATGAAGCGATAAAAACCAGGAATCCACTTGCTATACCTCCATATACTCAAAATGACATCTATAACAGGGAACAAACATTGGCTAACGCTCCTGGAAGTAATAAATACGTTTATCCAGCGGTAGACTGGCTTGATGAGCTTTTTAAAGATCGTACAAGTAATCAACGATTGAATGCCAGCGTTAGCGGTGGCGGTAAAGTTGCGCGGTATTATATTGCCTCTTCTTATAATCTTGATAATGGCAATTTGAAAGTCAGTCCGGTAAATAATTTTAATAACAATGTTAAGCTGGAAAATTATCAATTGCGTTCTAATATAAACATCAATATTACTCCAAGTACAGAGGTTGTTGTAAGATTGTCAGGGACTTTTGACGAATATAATGGCCCTTTAACTGATGACGGTTCATTTGCTTCAGATCTGTATTATAAATCATTACATACCAGTCCAGTATTGTTTCCTGCATTTTATCCGGAAAATGCTGATTTAGGAATTAATACTCATATTTTATTTGGCAACAGCCCTACCGTAGGTACCCAGGGTAACAACGTTGGCTATTCTAACCCTTATGCTGATATGATGAAGGGGTTCAAGTCTTTTTCTCGCTCTCGTATGTCTGCACAGCTGGAATTAAACCAGAACCTTGATTTTTTTACTAAAGGATTAAAATTTAAGGGAATTTTCAATACAAACCGTTATTCTTACTTTGACTTGTCAAGGCAGTATAAACCATTCTTTTACAATGTAGGTAGTTACGACAGAATTTCAAATGAATATACTTTAAACTGGATTAATAAGCAACCGGGACAGGCTGCAGAATATCTTAATTTCGCAGGGGGAAATAAAGACATCAATACTTTTCTATACCTGCAAGGTGTTTTAGATTATAGCCATGCAATTGGACAGAACCATAATATTTCTGCTACTTTGATTGGAACGCGACAGCAAACGCTTTATGCAAACGCCGGAGATTTACAGCACTCGTTACCTTATCGGAATCTTGGGTTATCAGGAAGAGCAACTTACGCTTATGCCAGTCGTTATTTTCTAGAATTTAATTTTGGATACAATGGTTCAGAGCGATTTGCAGAAAAAAATCGTTTTGGCTTTTTTCCAACAATCGGTGCTTCCTGGATTATTTCCAGAGAGAAGTTTTGGAATGAAAGGTTGAACAACGTTGTCAATAAATTGAAGCTACGAGGAAGCTATGGCCTTGTTGGAAATGATGCAATTGGCTCACAGCGCTTTTATTATTTGTCTGACGTAAACTTAAACGGTGGTAATCCGGCTTATTTCGGACAAGACAATAGTATTTCCCGTCCCGGCGTAAGTATAAGTAATTATGCTAATAATGATGTTACCTGGGAGAAATCAAGGCAGGCAAATATTGGGCTGGAATTTAGTCTATTCAATAATATTAATGTGATTGCTGAAATATATAGACAACACCGATATGATATTTTGATGTCAAGACAATCCATACCGGCTACTGTAGGCCTGGAATCTGAAGTTAGTGCCAATATTGGTAAGGCTAAATCACAAGGTATAGATCTGTCTGCCGATTATAGCAAAACTATATCTAAAGATTTTTGGATGTCTGGCCGGGTAAATTTCACATTTTCACAAAACAGATATGTTGAATATGAGCAGCCTGCCTATAAGGAGCCCTGGCGTATTCTAAAGGGGGAAAAGATAGGCGTGCGCTGGGGATATATTGCAGAACGCTTGTTTGTAGATGATAACGAAGCAGCCTCTTCTCCGTCACAAAATTTTGGTGCAAATCCACCAAAAGGTGGGGATATCAAGTATAGGGATATGAATAATGATGGAAAAATTTCTGAAGCCGACCAGATATTTTTAGGTTTGCCGGAAACACCAGAAATCGTTTACGGATTTGGACTGTCTACAGGATTTAAAAACTTTGATGTATCTACATTTTTTCAAGGTGTAGGAAGGACCTCATTTTTTATAAATCCAAGTAATGTTAGTCCATTTTTAAACAACCGACAAGTACTGCAATCTTTTGCAGATAGCTATTGGTCTGAAGAAAATCAGAACTTATATGCCAGGTATCCACGATTGGGGACTTCAACCAATGATATAGCCAATAACCTGCAAACCAGTTCATGGTGGATGCGTAATGGAGCATTTATGAGATTGAAATCTTTGGAAATAGGATACACGATTCCAGAAAGAATTTCCAAAAAGGCTTTTATGGCCAAATGCAGAATCTATTTTAATGGGTTAAATATGTTTACTTACAGCCGCTTTAAAGACTGGGATCCAGAGCTTTCTTCTAATGGTTTTAGCTATCCGATTCAAAAAGTATACAATATAGGCATCAATGTTAACCTTTAATAAACAATAGACATGAAATTTTCAATAAAATTATTAGTCGGTTTTTCGCTGTTTGTAACTTTTTTCACTTCATGTAAAAAATATCTTGATGTAACTCCAGATAATGTTGCAACAATAGATTATGCCTTTAGAAATCGAAATGAGGCAGAGAATTATCTCTTTACATGTTATTCAACGCTTCAGAATTTAAATGTAGGTATCAGTGATCCGGCCTTTACTGGATCCGGTGAAATTTTTTTCCCAAGTACATTAACTGAGGCTACGCTTGGAAGCAGAGAGAATGAAATCGGTTTTCATTTAATAAACGGAACCCAGACTAGCGACCGGCCGGCATTAAACTTTTGGAATGGTGAGCGTCTAGGGCAGCCCCTTTTTAAAGCAATTAGGAGATGTAATATCTTTTTGGAAAATATAGATAAACCCAAAGATCTTCCTCAATACGAAAAGAACAGGTGGATTGCTGAAGTTAAGTTCTTAAAAGCGTATTATCATTATTATTTACTTCGAATGTACGGTCCGATTCCTTTAATTCGAACCAATCTCGCGATAGACGCGAGTACCGAAGAGGTAAGAATTAAAAGAGAGCCGGTAGATGCAGCTTTTAAATATATTGAAGAGCTGATAGAGGAAGCTATTCCAGACTTACCACTAACTATCAAAGACCCGGTTCAAAGCCTTGGAAGAATAACTCAGTTGATTGCACTTTCCCTCAAAGCGGAGATATTAACAACAGAAGCCAGTCCGTTTTTTAATGGTAACCCAGATTATGCGGGATTTAAAGATAAAGATGGAATGCAAATGTTTCCCGTAGATTTTAGCGCTGAGAAATGGAACAAAGCGATGCTGGCTTGTAAAGCAGCAGTAGAGGCATGCGAGGCCAATAATTTAAAGTTATATAAGTTTATTGCTCCTGGAAATTTGCCTGTACTTCCTGAACGTTTAAAAACTATGATGGATCTTAGACAAAGTATTACAGAGAAATGGGAAAATAATTCCGAATTGATTTGGGCTTTAAACAGTACTTTTTCTTATCAGAGCATGTCTATGCCACGCCTAACTTCTAAAATGGTAGAAAATCTCAGTGGTGCACCTGGAAATTTTGCAGTACCGATTTCAATGGCTGAGTTGTTTTATAGTAAAAATGGAGTGCCTATTAATGAAGATCGTAACTACAATTATAGAGGGCGTTATACCATTGAAAATGCATCCGAAGAAGATAAGTATTATCTGAAACTTGGTTATGAGACCATAAGGATGCATATGGGCCGCGAGCCCCGCTTCTATGCAAATCTTGCTTTTGATGGGAGTAACTATTTTGGTGATGGACAAAATACACCGGAAGATATGCTTTTCGTCCAGGCCAGAGGAAGTGGTTCTATTGCAGGACCTAAGGATAATATTCGAGTAAATGTATCTGGGTATTGGCCGAAAAAGCTGGTAAGTTATCAGTCTGTTTATGGTACTGAAGTTACTGAAACATCATTCCATATGCCTTTAATCAGGCTTTCCGGCTTATATCTTATGTATGCTGAAACACTAAATGAGGTCAATGGCCCAACAGCAGAAGCCTATAAATACATAGACGAAGTACGTAAGCGGGCAGGTTTAGAAGGTATTCAAAAATCATGGAGTACCTATTCATCAAATCCTGGTAAAGCAAATTCTAAAGAAGGATTAAGAGCGATCATCCAACAAGAACGGAGGATTGAACTTTGTTTTGAAGGCAGAATTGGATGGGATCTTAAACGTTGGAAAATAATGCAGCAAGTATTGAGTAAGCCCCTTCAAGGCTGGAATATCCAGGAGTCAGATCCTGTTGGCTATTATAGACAACGTACTTTGATAGTACCTGTATTTGGGATTAAAGATTATTTGTGGCCAATAAAATATGATGACCTGATCGTTAACCCAAACCTGGTACAAAATCCTTACTGGTAATTTATATACGCTAAAAGATTAAAAGATGAAAGTAATTGAATATAATACTAAAAGTAATTTTATTGGCTATACTATATTTCTGGTATTGGGTAGCCTGTTACTTTTTACCATTTCCTGCAAAGAAAACCAGGATTTTAATGACATTGTTTCTTTAGATAAAACAAAACCAGATCCAGTAACTTCAATAAAGGTTAGTAATTATGCTGGCGGATCTGTGATCACATATTCCTTACCTACTACAAAAAACTTGTTATATATTCTGGCAGAATACAAGATAAATGATCAAATCATAAGACAATCGAAATCTTCTTATTACACGGATACGATAAGAGTGGAGGGATTTGCAAAAAGTCAGGAGTATGACGTTACCTTATACGCGGTTTCCAGAGCAGATATTAAGTCAGACCCAGTTGTAGTTAAAGTTCATCCTGAAACCCCTTCTTATTTGGCAGCTTTTCCCACATTAGTTATGCAAAGAGATTTTGGTGGAGTAAATATCGCCGCGCGCAATCCGCAAAAGAAAGCAATAGGGGTTATAGTTATTTCTACAGATAAGACTACCGGAAAACTATTGCCGGTAGAACAGTTTTATACCGAAATGGAAAACATAAACTTTAGTGTTCGTGGTTTTGATACCTTAAAAAGAGATTTTGGTGTTTATATAACTGATAGATGGGGTAATATTTCAGATACCTTACTTAAAAAAATAAGTCCAATTTACGAGGTACTCGTGCCTAAAGATAAATTTAGCGAATACAGGCTTGCAAGTGATTCTCCTTTAGGTGCTACAAGTCTTGGTTGGAATACCACACGCTTGTGGGATGGAATTACAGCAGACCCGGGATGGCATACCGCTGCTGGTCAGGGAAAGCCCTTGCAAGTCTGCACTTTCAGTATGGGAACTCTGGTAAAACTAAGTCGTTATAAGATTTGGGAACGGGGAGAAGCTTATGGCGCCGACTATTCTTATAATCATGGAAACGCCAGGTCATGGACATTATGGGGATCAAATAGTGATGCACCACAAGACGTAATTTTACCAGTTACATCAAATTATGGAGATGTAGTTGGCGATTGGGTTAACCTCGGTAATTTTGAATGTCCACCACCACCCTCAGGAAATAAGGTCGGGCAAACTACTCCTGCAGATCTTGCAGCTGTAAAAGCAGGTTTTGAATTTAATATACCATTAAATGCACCCAGGGTAAAATACATTCGGCTTGCAGTAAATAAAACCTGGGGGGCAACCGATTTTGCCCACGTAATGGAATTGTCCTTTTATGGAAATACCCAATAAGTATTTAAGACCTAATCACAACAAGATGAAATTTAATATATATCTGCTAAGTGCAGGCATCGCGTTTATATTTCTTATAAACAGCTGTAGTAAAGATGCCATTTCGTATAGGGATTACCTGGAAGGGAAAGAAAGAATTTACCCAGGTGTTCCGAAGCAAATTGACGCGGCTCCTGGCAATAAGCGTGTACAATTATCCTGGAGACCGAGCCCGGATCCTGGAGTTACTAAATACAAAATATTTTGGAATAATGGTGCCGATTCAGTTGAGTTTGCTTCAGAGGATCACAACACTTCAGGGACTATTACCAAGGTAATTGATAAGCTCGTTGAATACAGTTATTCATTTACAATTTATTCTTATGACCAGAATAACAATAGGTCAGTACCTGTTTTTGTTAACAATGTTAAAGTATATGGCGATAGTTATAGGGCTAGTCTAACGAATAGATTTCTTAATGTTACTACACCGTATTCTTTGAGTGATGATGGTATTACATTGTTTTTTGATGAACCAGATACTATTAATACGGGGACGGAAGTAAAGTATACGCTCAATAACAATACGGTAAAATCAATGACCATAAAGTCAACCGAAAGTTCAATTTTTCTTGCTGATTATAAGCCAGGGTCAAAAATATATTATCAATCGGCCTACAAACCAGTAAGCACTGCAATTGATACTTTTTATACCCTTAGTTATGACTCTTTGACAAATGTTATTATCCCAGTTGATAAATCCTTGTTTGCTGAGGTTCATTTACTAAATGACGTAGGAACATATGATAGTGGAACTTCAATTAGAAAAATTTGGGATGGGAACAAAACGCCGACTGGATATCCCAATATTTTTCATAGTGATAATAAACAGTTATTGCCACATCATTTCACTTTTGACATGGGGAAAATATATACCGGTTTAGCGCAATTTGAAATTATAGGAAGAGACTGTTGTAATAACCCTACCAAATTTGAGATTTGGGGAATATCTAGTCTGGCGGGGGCCGAAACGCAGTCGCCTTCCAATTCGGCTGGCTGGTCTCAGGAGTCTGTTAGCAAAGGATGGACTCTTCTTAAAACTGTTACACGGGTTGATGATGGAAAAGCACCTTTTAAGGTAAGTTTTGATGAAAATACTACACCAGTAAAGTATATCCGAATAAGGGTTCTTGAGGTTGCCAGCGGCGATAAATATTTTAGTAATATCAGTGAGGTTTCATTTTGGTATAAATAATATAACCCCATTTACAATAGCGAAGACCTAACACGTACACACAAAATAAACACAACAATGAAAACAAAAATGTCTAATTTCTTAAGGATTGAAGTCCTTAGTCTGGCTTTATGTATTATTTTTTTAGCGGGTAATGGCCATGCCCAAACTAAGCAGGGCTCCATAGTATCACTGGAGCAGGCGCAGCAGGATTTTATTAATTTGGGTTTTGGGATGTTTATCCATTTCAATATGTCTACTTATATGAATGATGATTGGGCAGACCCAAGTGTTCCACCGGCGATATTCAATCCTAAAAAGTTAAATGCAGAGCAATGGGCAAAAGCTGCAAAATCAGCAAATATGACTTATGGTTGTTTAACGACTAAACATCACAATGGCTTTGCGATTTGGGATACCAAAACTACAGACTATAACGTAATGAATAGTCCTTTGAAAAAAGATGTGGTTAAGGAATATGTAAATGCATTTCGCAAGCAGAATTTAGGTGTTAGTTTGTATTACTCTATACTTGATGTTCATCATAATATACGTCCTGGATATATTACTCCAGTACATATTAATATGATTAAACAACAACTTACGGAGCTGCTAACAAATTATGGTGAAATTAATTCTTTGATCATTGATGGCTGGGATGCTCCATGGTCGAGGATTTCTTATGATGATGTTCCATTTGAAGAAATTTACAGGTTAATTAAATCAATTCAACCTAATTGTTTGGTTATGGATTTAAACGCTGCAAAATATCCTTCAGAAGCATTGTTCTACACTGATATAAAATCATATGAGCAGGGAGCGGGACAACACATTTCAAAAGAAAACAATCGTTTACCAGCCCTTGCTTGCTTGCCATTACAGGCTAATTGGTTCTGGAAAGAGTCTTTTCCAACGACAGCTGTTAAGTCACCTGAAAAGATGATAAATGAAAATGCAATTCCTTACAATCAGATTTATTGTAATTTTCTTTTAAACGTAGCGCCAAATCGTGACGGTCTTATTGATGAGAATGCATTGGAAGCGTTGAAGGAAATGGGAAAATTATATAAACCAGGATCACCTCTTCCTAAATTTCCTGGAGGACCAGCTCCTATCATTTCCTCTAATATCGCAAAATTTAAACCGGCAAATGGAAGTTGGAGTAGTGACATGAACATTATGGATTTTGCAACAGATGATAACTTCGGTACATCGTGGGTCTCTAATCCAAGCATAAAAAATCCATGGTTAGAAGTTGACCTGCAGAAAGATCAGCGTTTTAATATGATTGTTATTACTGAAAGAGAGCCCAACATTACAAAATATAGATTGGAATATTTTATCAACGGTGTTTGGAGACCTCTTATTACAGGAACAGAAACCAGCAGGGTTAAAATCCATAGATTTGATAATAGCTGGGGGAGTAAAGTCCGTATTCTGATCGAGGGATATAAAAACGTTCCTTCTATTGCTGAGTTTGGTATTTATAACGAAAGACGATGAAAAGAAGGGGGGATTTGGAATAACTCCCAATGAGTATTTAGAAAAGTCTTAGAGAAATCGTAGGCACTGAAAAAGTCCTTCATTTATGATTCGGCTAAAAAAATGACCAGGTAAAACATTTTTTTTACCTGGTCGTTTTTTGCGAAGCCACCTGCTCTTTGTGAAGGTAGAGTTATCAAAAGATAACAGGATTTTTGTCTAATTTTCTATTTGAATATCGCTTTAGGAGCAATACCTGTCCAAGATTTTGGTATAGCTTTAAGACCAAATATTTGGGCTAATACTAAGGAGGTGTTTTTATTGTTATTAAAAAAACTATCAGTTACACCTAGATTTTTAATCTTTTTCCCAGTGATTCCCCATGGAATCTCCATCTCATTCATAGTAACACCACCATGTCCTGTTCCGATGCCTCCATGATCCGTAATAAAAAGAAAATAAGTATCCTCATAAAGGTTCTGTTCTTTTAGTTTTGAGATGAAGGAACCAATTGCGCTGTCTGCTTCTTCAATAGAGGAGATATACTCTGGTGACATCCACTTGTGGTCATGCCCGGCGTGGTCGGTATGAACACTATATAAAAACACCAATGTAGGTGATTTCTGATTCTTTGCTACAAAATCCAAAGCCTTCGCATAATTGTCCTGGTATTTATCTTTTTCCTCAAAAGACACCTCATCCAAATATTTTTTATTGATTGGATTGATCAGTTCTGCCCAGTTATAATAAAAAGCCGTCTTTGCTTTTGCATTCCCGTCTTTCAGTAGTTTAAAAATAGATGGGCTATAACCGTCCTGATCAGTTTCGATGGCTTTTAGTGGATGATTTGCTAAAGTCCAGTTATTTGCTGTTATACCATGCTCTTCCGGCCCTTGTCCAGTTAAATGACTGGTCCAGTTGGGTAACGTTACAGAGGGCATTACTGGACGGGTGGTCAACGTCATCAGGCCATTAGCAAATAGATTGTCAATATTCGGATGTTTAGACCCTTTAAAGCCTTCTGTGCTGATGCCATCAAGGCCAATGATAACTACTCTTTGTGCATTCAGGTTAATGTAACTCAATAAAAGCAATACTGATAATAGATGTTTCATGCGTTTAATTTGGAATAAATATTTAGTGAAATTAAACATTTATTTAACAATATTAAACACTGCTTGATGAAAATTTACCTACACTTTTATGCTTCAACAGAATTATATAAAAAAAAGCCCAAATTCTGTAAAACATATCTCAGGAAGAGCGGCATCTTTGCTGCTGTATGAAAAGACTGTTTAGCCTGTTTCTTAGCCTGCTGTTCCTGACCGTATCTACTGGATTTACGGGTAGTGTGCACGTGTGCAAAGGCATAAAACAGGAAGTACGTCTTTTTCAGGAAGATCACAACGATAAAGTTTGTCCGGTTTGTGCCTTAAAGAACAAGCAAAAAGCTAAAAAGCACAATTGCTGCAAGCATCAGGCTGAGCAGTTTAAGCTGAGCGAGAAGGCATCTAAGAATTCTGCACAGCAAAGTCTTGTTAAATTTTCAGGAGAAGCTGTTTTATACCAGTCCGCGGCCGTTACTTTCGAAGGTAAATCTGCACTGACAGCACAAAATGTTAGCTCGTTTTATTTCCCTACCCCGTTAAAGAGTCCCCCCCTTTACGTTTTACATTGTGTTTATAGAATATAGACCGTCATCCGATTAAAAACAGTGGTATTCGCGTGAGTGCCCTTAAAATCAGATGGTTTAATTTCTAATTAACTAAACAATGAATATCAGATTCATTGCGTTAGCGGTGCTTTGCAGCCTATCGGCGATGTCCTATGCGCAAACTTTGCACCTGCCCGACGCATTACAGCGTTCTATACAGAACTATGAAAAAATTAAAGCGAAAGAAGCGTTGGTAGCCGCCTCCGCTGAAAATACAAATTATCAAAAGAGCCAGTATCTACCAGATTTAACGTTGATGGCACAGCAGAGCTATGGAACAATAAATGCTCAGAATGGTCCATTATATAGTTATGGAGGTTTGGGTATTGCTTCAACCTCTATGCCTTTGGCCGAACAAAACTGGAATGCAGCTTTTGGATCGCTTTACCTGGCCAACATCAACTGGAACCTCTTTACTTTCGGACGCATCAAAAACCAGGTGAAACTTGCAACAGCTGATCAGAAAATAGCTGGAGCCGATTTGGAACAAGAGAAATTTCAGCACCAGGTTAAAGTCGGGGCTGCCTATTTCAACCTGATGGCTAGTCAGCGCATTAAATATGTTCAGGAAAAAAACCTTGACCGTGCCCGCGTATTCATGACCACAACAGTGAGCCGCGCAGAAAGTGGTTTAATTCCCGGAGTTGATGCTTCACTTGCTAAAGCAGAAGTATCCAATGCACAATCAGCAAGGATAAAAGCTTATGACATGGAACTGGAATATTCCAAAACACTTGCCGTATTGCTAGGGGAGGACTATCGGGCTTTTATCCTGGATAGTATCTACATTAATAAAATCCCCAGGCTTCAGGAAAAGTATGTAGCAAACATTTCAGATCACCCTTCATTGTTATGGCAAAGAAGCAAGGTAGAAAGTAGCGAAAAGGCAGAAAAACTACAACGATCTAACGCATTACCTTCATTATCTGCATTTGGTGTTGTTCAGGGGCGTGGTTCCGGATTTGATTGGAATTATGTACAAGACAATACTGCTTATTCAAGCTCCTACAAAAATGGTGCGGGCATAGATCGGGGTAATTACCTTGCTGGGTTAACGTTGAGCTGGAACCTTACCAATGTACACCGATATGGCGCAAAAGTAAGAGAACAGAGATATAAAACACAAGCCTTGCAAAATGAATATCTGCTTATCTCCGACGAGTTGTCTGCACAAGCGCAGCTGGCAGATGCAAAACTAAAAAATGCAATAGAGAACTTCGAAGAAACTAAAATACAGATTAAAGCTGCTTCCGATGCCTACAGACAAAATATGGCCCTATACGGTAACGGATTGACCACTATTGTTGATTTAACTCAATCCCTTTATGCACTTAACCGTGCGGAGATTGATTATGAAATTGCTCAAAATAATATCTGGCAGGCCCTACTCATTAAATCTGCCGCATTAGGTGAATTGTCCATTTTATTAAATGCCATTTAATCATTTCCTGAAAACATGAATTTAATACGTTTCGCACTTCGCAAGCCCATTTCCATTATGGTGATGGTACTCGGGCTTTTGTTCTTCGGGATCAAAGCTACCAAGGATGTCAAGATTGACATTCTCCCTGATATGAACCTTCCTGTAGTGTATATCGCCCATTCTTTTAATGGCTATACACCTCAGCAAATGGAGGGTTATTTTACTAAAATGTACGTTAACATGATGCTATTTACCAATGGCATCAAAAAAATAGAAACGAAAAATACACAAGGACTCACTTTAATGAAGCTGAGTTTTTATGAAGGAATAGATATGGGACAGGCAATCGCTGAAATCAGTGCGTTGTCTAACCGGTCACAAGTGTTCTTACCTCCCGGAGCCCCGCCTCCCTTTATTATCCGTTTCGACTCTTCTTCGCAGCCTGTAGGGCAGCTGGTATTCCGGAGTGAAACAAAAACAAATAATCAGTTGCAGGACATTGCCAACTTTACAGCACGTCCATTCCTGATTGCTATTCCGGGCTTAACGACAGCCCCTCCATTTGGTGGAAGCCCAAGAACTGTAGAGATCAATATTGATCCCAACAAACTTCGTACGCACCAGTTATCTCCAGATCAGATTGTAGAAGCAATTAGCCGGAACAACATTACTGCTCCTTCTGGAAATGTCTACATCAATGATATCAACTACTTAACGCCAACAAATACAACAATTAAGGCTGTTGACGATTTTGGTAACATCCCTATTTTTAAAGACAAAGTAGAAAATGTGTATATCCGTGATGTTGCTACGGTAAAAGACGGCGCCGACATTACAACCGGCTATGCACTAATTGACGGGAAACGTTCTGTGTATATTAATATTGCAAAATCTGGGAATGCCTCTACATGGGATGTGGTGAGTAACCTGAAAAAAGCTATTCCGAATATCCAGAATAACCTTCCTGATGATGTTAAGATCTCGTACGAATTTGATCAGTCAGTATATGTGATCAATGCCGTAAAAAGTTTGGTGCTTGAAGGCGCTTTGGGGGCTTTGTTAACTGGACTAATGGTCTTACTGTTTTTAGGTGATCGTCGTTGTGCCATCATTGTAATATTGACCATTCCGATCTCCATAATTTCGGGGGTATTGTTCCTTAAGCTTTTTGGGCATACCATTAATATTATGTCCTTATCCGGACTAGCCCTGGCCATCGGAATTCTGGTGGATGAAAGTACCGTAACCATAGAAAATATACACCAGCATCTGGCTATGGGCAAGCGAAAATCACAGGCCATCCTGGATGCCTGTAAGGAGATCGCATTCCCTAAATTATTAATCCTGTTGTGTATTCTTGCCGTATTCGCACCAGCTTTCATTATGACGGGAATTCCGGGAGCTTTATTTATGCCTTTGGCACTAGCTATCGGGTTTTCTATGATCTTCTCTTTCCTGCTTTCACAAACTTTTGTGCCAATTCTTTGTAATTGGATGATTAAACCATTATCCGCAGAGGAACATGCCAAAGAAGGTCGTTTTGATCGTTTCCGTAAAAGTTTTACGGGTTTCCTTGAAGGATTGCTTCCCAAACGCAAACCGGTTATTATTGTCAGTTTTCTGGCTATTGGTGCATTGATTTATCTGATGTTCAGTATTACAGGAACAGATGTTTTGCCAACTGTAAACTCCAGTCAGTTCCAGGTGCGGGTTAAGGCGCCAGAAGGTACACGGATTGAAAAAACTGAACAAAAGATCAAGCAGATGCTGCGGGAACTGGAAACGGTCATTGGAAAAGACCATATCGCAATATCTTCTGTGTTTATTGGACAGCACCCTTCATCTTTTGCGGTAAGTCCTATTTATCTGTACAATGCCGGACCTCATGAAGCGCTAATGCAGGTCGCATTGAAAGAATATTCTGGAAATACCAATGAATTAAAGGATCAGATCCGGGGACACATGAAGAAGAAGATGCCCGAACTTCAACTTTCCTTCGAGCCAATTGAGCTCACAGAAAAAATATTGAGTCAGGGAACCAATACGCCAATTGAAGTCCGCTTCTCGGGAATGATGAAAAAAAGGAATGTGATGTATGCGAACAAGCTGCTTGCAAAATTAAAGGAGATCGATTATTTGCGGGACCAGCAAATCCCTCAGTCGCTAAACTACCCTGCAATGGCCATAAACATTGATCGCGTACGTGCTGCACAATTAGGCCTTGACGCACAGGATGTCGCCCGTTCATTGATCGCTTCTACAGCATCTTCACGCTACACAAGCAAGAATATGTGGGTGGAAGGCATGATGGGAATTGCCTATGATGTACAGGTGCAAACTCCCCAGAATATGCTGAACAGTAAAGCAGAGTTGGAGAATATCCCATTGTCTAAAGACTCAGACCGTCCGGTATTGGGTGATGTAGCAACAGTAATGCCAACCACCACACTTGGCGAGAGTTATAACCTGGGGACTATGGCTTACACTACCGTAACCGCCAATCTGCACAATAAGGATCTTGGCAAGGCACAAAAGGATGTTAATGCAGCTATTGCTTCATTAGGAGAAATACCGAAGGGACTGAATATTTCGGTTTCGGGGATGGCACCAGTCCTTGATGAAACAATGGATAGCCTTGTGAGCGGTTTGCTTGTGGCCATTCTGGTTATTTTTCTGATGCTCACAGCCAATTTCCAGTCTTTCAAGGTGTCGTTCGTTGTTTTAACAACTGTACCTTTTGTGGTATTGGGATCGCTTGTATTACTTAAGATCACAGGCTCAACACTTAACCTGCAATCTTATATGGGGATCATTATGTCGGTTGGGGTATCTATTGCCAATGCAGTACTGCTCATTAGTAATGCTGAAACGTTACGATTACAGAATGGCGATGCATTTTCTGCAGCGATCAAAGCTGCATCGCTTAGGATACGACCTATCATTATGACTTCCATGGCCATGATGGCGGGTATGTTGCCAATGGCGATCGGGCATGGTGAAGGTGGAGATCAGGTATCACCACTTGGAAGGGCTGTAATCGGAGGCTTATTCGCATCCACTTTTGCAGTACTTATTTTATTGCCGCTAGTGTTTGCCTGGGTACAGGGAAAATCAGGGATTACCTCACCGTCCTTAGATCCGGAAGATGAGAATAGCCTTCAGTATGTTAAACCAAACAATTAGAAAAATGAAAAGATTCACATATATCCTGGCAGGACTGACATTAACATTTGCTGCCTGCAATGACAATAATAAAAACGAGAAAAAAGAAACGACTAAAGAGATGGCGATGCCGATGATGAATAGTTTTGAAACCGTTTCCATTCATAAGAGTAACCCAAGGGTAACCTTAAAGTTAGCCGGAGAATTACGCGCGGATCAGGAAACCGAGTTGTATGCTAAAGTAAATAGTTATGTACAACAGATTAATGTAGACATTGGTTCTACGGTAACTGCAGGGCAGGTGCTAATGGTGCTGGATGCCCCCGAAATACAGGCGCAACTGGCAACAGTAAAATCTAAGTTGAGTGCTCAGGAGGCTATTTATATAGCAACTAAAGCCAACTACGATCGTATGTTTGAAGCAAATGAAACAGAGGGGGCAATAGCTAAAGATGCCCTGGACCAGATTACGGCTAAAAAGCTGGCAGATCAGGCACAGGTAAGCGCAGCCCGATCTGTTTATAATGAGCTAAAGGCAATGGAAAACTATTTGGTGATCCGCGCACCTTTTAGCGGCATTGTAACGGATAGGAATGTTGATCTGGGCGCTTACGTAGGCCCGATGGGAAAAGGAGCTGATAAGCCCTTATTGGTGGTACAGAACAACAACAAGTTGCGTCTGGCCTTATCTGTTCCCGAAGCATACACGCCTTACCTCAATTCTGGTGATACCATTCGCTTCAAAGTGAAATCGTTACCACAAAGAATGTATGCTGCGAAAATATCCCGGAAATCAGGTTCATTGGATATGAAGCTAAGGTCTGAAAAGATTGAAGCCGATATCATGAATTTGAACAGAGAACTTAAGCCATTAATGGTTGCTGAAACCATGATTCCGCTGCAGGCAGGACAGTCTACGTTCTTTGTGCCTAAAGCAGCAGTCATCGATGCAAACCTTGGTGTTTACGTTATTCGCGTCGAGAACGGAGTAACAAAGAATGTTCCCGTAGTAAAAGGACGTATGCTGCCTGATAAGGTTGAAGTGTTCGGAGAATTGAATGAAGGAGATCACATCTTAATGAAAGCCAGCGAGGAAATTGAAGAGGGAACCGCTGTAAAAAAATAATACCCGTTTAGTTTTTAGTTTCGATTAAAGCCACTTGGATGAGTGGCTTTTTTTATTACATAATCTGCATCATAAAAACTAACTCAGCAACTCCTGTAAGTCCCTGTCAGCTGTAGGTATCTTTTTCAGGAAATCATCAAAACCTGCATTTTCCTGTGAGCTGTACATTCCATAGGCATCTATGATATAGCCAATTTGGCTATCTTTATCTTCCAGTATATAAAGTACTGAATTATCTGCAGGGTCTGAATCCCCTTCAAAACGATATGTTTTTATAATAGTTAAATCCTCAGGATTATAAATTTTATTCAGGCCAACGCCTTGCATTTTGCCGTGGTCAGTCATTTTGATTTCGTTGTCTATACCTTTCAGTCTCAATTTCTCTAGAATCTGGCTTAGTGTATTCATTTCTGCTGGATGTTCCATAAGTACATGTTTTTCTTAATAGAACAACCCTTAGCTAGAATGGTTTGCTGTAATTGAAATGAGCCTAGTGTTTCATTTTAAGGTTAAGCTACTTGGTCATGCCCCATATTGTTTTATGTTAACAATACACGACTTCCCTTATGCCCTTTCTTGCGATAAAATAAGGTTGATTGTAGATTGGTTAAGGTTTTCTTCGGAAAAAGGGTACTTTTTTCCGAAGAAAGGTGCAGGGAATGTGCACCAAACCTTTATGTAAGGTACAATCAATCCAAAGTGTGGGGCTTTAAGTTTCTTCGGAACGGTATGTATGAAGATCTAATGGATATCAATAAAAATGGGGATGTAACTACTGTTACATCCCCATTTTTATAGGTTAAAAGACAATGCTTACAAATCGAAAGCAGCTTTTACTTTATCAACAAAATCAAGTTTTTCCCAGGTAAACAACTCGACCGTTACTACTTTCTCTTCACCGTTTGGTGTCCTGAAAGTTTTGGTTACTGTTTCCGGAGTACGCCCCATGTGTCCGTATGCAGCGGTCTCGCTGTAAATAGGATTTCTTAGTTTTAAACGCTGCTCAATGAAGTAAGGACGCATATCAAATAAGCTTTCTACAATTCTTGCAATCTCGCCATCAGTTTTGCTTACTTTACTTGTTCCATACGTGTTGATATAGATTCCCATTGGTTTAGCTACACCGATGGCGTAACTCACCTGTACAAGAATTTCATCCGCGAGACCGGCAGCTACCAGGTTTTTGGCGATATGACGGGTAGCATAAGCAGCACTTCTGTCCACTTTGCTTGGATCTTTTCCAGAGAAAGCACCACCGCCATGCGCACCTTTACCACCATAAGTATCTACGATGATCTTACGGCCGGTTAAACCAGTGTCACCATGTGGACCTCCGATTACAAACTTTCCGGTTGGGTTAATATGGTATTCAATTTTATCATTAAACAAATGTGCGTATTGCGGATATTTAGTAATAATGCGTGGAATCAGAATGTCAACCAGGTCTTTTTTGATCTTTACAAGCATTGTCGCTTCTTCATCAAAATCATCATGCTGTGTTGAGATGACAATCGCATCAATACGAACCGGTTTGTTGTCATCCGAATATTCCAGTGTTACCTGAGATTTGGCATCTGGACGTAAATAAGTAATTTCTTTGTTTTCACGTCTTAAAATAGCCAGTTCCTGTAGTAATGTGTGCGACAGATCTAAGGCCAAAGGCATGTAGTTTTCAGTTTCATTGGTCGCATAACCAAACATCATTCCCTGATCACCCGCACCTTGTTCTTCTTTACTGGAACGATCTACACCCTGGTTGATATCCTGCGATTGCTCATGAATAGCCGAAAGGATACCGCAAGAGTTAGCCTCAAACATGTATTCGCTTTTTGTGTAACCGATTTTTTTGATCACTTCACGCGCAATTTGCTGTACATCCAGGTAGATTTTAGATTTTACCTCTCCCGCTAAGATCACCTGACCTGTAGTAACCAAAGTTTCACAAGCTACTTTTGAATCGGCATCAAAAGCCAGGAAGTTATCAATAAGCGCATCTGAAATTTGATCTGCTACTTTGTCGGGGTGACCTTCAGAAACAGACTCTGATGTAAATAAATATGACATTTTAAATAATTAATTTAAATAGTATACAATTATGTAAATGGGAAATGATCCTGCAAAACAGGCGGTAAAACGAAGTGTAGGATACGTTAGCACTTTTTTTTACGTGGTTGCAATCCCGCTACTTTTACATAGCATCGCAAATCAGTCCACTTTAATGTTGCAAAATTACACTATATATTTAAATAGTCAAAAAATATCGATTATTTTGTATCGTATTAAAGCTACAAGATCTTGTCGAAACTAAACATACTATTCATAATAAATCCGATATCTGGTGGGAAGGATAAATTGAAGATTCCTGCCCTTATTGATGCAAATTTGGACCGTTCCAGGTTTAATGCCAATTTCGCTTTTACGGAATATGTGGGGCATGCATCGGAAATAGCGGAGGAAGCTGCGGGTAAAAATTTTGACATTATTGTTGCAGTTGGTGGCGATGGAACGATCAATGAAATTGCCGGTAGGGTGATGCAGCAACATAAAATATTGGGGGTATTGCCCTTTGGTTCCGGAAATGGTTTAGCAAGATTCTTAAAAATACCAATGAATACCGTGAAAGCCATAAAGGTGATTAACAATTGTAAGGTATCTGTTATTGATACGGCTACCTTTAATGAGAAGTGCTTTTTTAACATGGCCGGAATGGGCTTTGATGCGCACATCAGCTCTGTATTTGCCGGTAATAAAGGGCGCGGACTAAGTGGTTACGTTAAACTTGGGTTGCGTGAAGTATTGAGTTATAAACCGCAAAACTATCGAATTGCTATTGATGGCAGGGAATATTTGCGCAAAGCATTTGTTATTAGTGTGGCAAATTCATCACAGTATGGTAACAACGCACACATTGCGCCTACAGCATCTGTTACAGATGGACTGCTGGATGTATGTATTGTCAAGGAGTTTCCAATGTACAAGCTGCCGGTATTGGCCTATGAGATGCTGAGATCGAAAACAGATCATTCTAAACTGGTTGAGATTATCAAAGGAAAAAACATACACATTAGCCGAGTAAAGGAAGATGCCATACACATTGATGGTGAACCTTATTTTATGGGGACAGAAATAGCCGTGTCGGTCAATCCATTGTCTTTAAATATTATTACCCCTGATTATGAAGTCTAAAAAGAAAACATTAAACGATTTTGGTGGGATTATGTATTCAACAGACCCATCATTTGTATATGAAGATAAAAATTCAAGTCCTGTCGAGGCTTTAGCTAATAACCAGCAGGATTTAAGGGTCATGCTCGACAAAAAGAACCGGGGGGGGAAAGCAGTTACACTGGTTACAGGTTTCATAGGGACAGACGATGAACTGGATAAATTAGGTAAGATGCTGAAAACCAAATGCGGTGTAGGTGGTGCGGCTAAGGATGGAGAAATTATGATACAGGGTGACTTTAGAGATAAAGTGCTGCTTTTATTGCAAAAAGAAGGTTACAAAGTCAAAAAATCGGGTGGTTAAAATAGCTTTATGAAATCGTTTTAAATTATTGATTTTCAGATAGATAATTGTTAGTGTACCGGCGACAATAAGTAAATTTTTTCAGAGAAAACCGTGTGTTTTCCCTTTTAATCTGTATAACTTTGTCGGACTAACTTATTATTTATGAGCAAAGCGTTTATGCTTAAGCCTGATTTGAATTATCTGAACCTGGATTCGGATAATGCGTTATTTCAGCTTAATGTAGCAGAATTGGTTGAAGAGGCCTTGAAAAATGGAGAAGGTACGCTTGCCGATAACGGGGCATTGGCAATTGACACCGGAAAATTTACCGGGCGTTCTCCGAAAGACAGATTTATTGTGTGTGATGATATTACGCGCGATACAGTGTGGTGGGGTGATATCAATTTTAAAATTGATCCACAAAATTTCGATTTACTTTTTAAAAAAATCACGGCGCACCTTAATCAGAAAGATTTCTATGTAAGGGATGCATATGCCTGCGCAGATGAGCGCTATAAAACTACAATCAGGGTAGTTACTGAAACGGCTTATCAGAATCTTTTTTCTAACAACCTGTTTTTAAGGCCTGAAGAAGATGAGGTATTGGATCAGCCGGAATGGACAATTATTGCTGCACCGACTTTTTTAGCTGATCCAGCAGTTGATGGCACCAGACAGCCAAATTTCTCGATCCTGAACTTTACCAAAAAGATGATATTGATTGGTGGATCTGGTTATACTGGTGAAATTAAGAAAGGTATATTTTCTGTTTTGAATTTCATCCTGCCTGAGCAGCGTAAGACTTTATCTATGCATTGCTCTGCAAATGTGGGCAGGGATGGGGATACGGCTATATTTTTTGGACTTTCAGGTACCGGAAAAACTACATTATCAGCAGATCCTGAAAGAGGACTGATTGGTGATGATGAACACGGATGGAGTGAAGAAAGTGTGTTCAATTTTGAAGGAGGTTGCTACGCCAAATGTGTGGACCTGACTGCTGAGAAAGAACCACAGATATTTAATGCCATTAAATTCGGCGCCCTATTGGAGAATACGAACTATTTTCCACAGACACGTACGGTTGATTTTTCTAACATAGATAAGACAGAGAATACAAGGGTTGCTTATCCTATTCATTATATTGATAATGCAATTACGCCCTCTATTGCCGGAATGCCTAAAAATATTTTCTTTTTAACTGCTGATGCATTTGGGGTTTTGCCTCCGATATCAAAGTTAAACCCGGGACAGGCGATGTTTCACTTTATTTCTGGCTATACAGCAAAGGTTGCTGGAACTGAAGCTGGAGTTACTGAGCCCCAACTTACTTTCTCGGCCTGCTTTGGCAAAGCCTTCCTGCCATTACACCCTACACGTTATGCGAGTTTGCTGGGCGAAAAGATGCAGAAGCATAAAGTAAATGTATGGCTAATTAATACAGGATGGAGTGGAGGAGCTTACGGCGTAGGAAAACGCATGAAACTGGCTTATACAAGAGCAATGATTACAGCGGCATTGAAAGGCGAATTTGATAATATCGCTTTTGAAGCAGATCCTGTATTCGGTTTGTGTATTCCCGTAGGCTGTCCAAATGTCCCTGCCGAAATATTAAACCCAAGAAATACCTGGGCAGATCCAAAAGAATATGATAAAAAGGCGAACGAATTGGCGCTCGCATTTATAAACAACTTTAAGCAATTTGAGGCCGACGCTAGTGAAGAAATGCTCGCATCCTACCCTAAAGTTGTCGAAAACGCACATTAAAAGCATTTTTTTACTGAAAAATTTGCTTTTCTATTTTTTTTTAGTTTTAATTGCGAAAGATTGTCTCTCCACCGGGACAATCTTTTTTAATTATACAAACTACGTGAAGGGAAATACTCGGGGTAATAGGCTAACGATAATTTAATTTGGAATTAAAATCAAAGTTATAAATTTGTTGTTACAACAAATGTTTATAATGGACGTTGTGTGTATTACAGAATATTTATCTAATTTTAAAAAACAAAGTACTAAAAACTAAAAAACTAAAAAAAAATGGCAAACGCACCAAAACCAACAACAGTTAAAAAAGAAAGCTCGACAGCTTCAAATTTATTCGCTACATTAACTATTCCAATCTGTATCATCATCGGGATATGTATTTTTAAATTTATCCTAGGTGATCCAAAAAACTTTATTGACGACAACATTGAAAATTTACCTAAAGTTGGTAACTATGCTGGTATGGCATATAAAGGTGGTCCGATTGTAGCAATTTTGATCGGTTTGCTATTAATGGTTGTTGTGTTCTCAATTGAAAGAATGATCGTTATCGGAAAAGCAACTGGTAAAAACGGTTTAGATGCTTTTATCAAAAAAATTCAAGCTTTGTTGAATTCAAACAACATTGAGTCGGCAATGGCTGAGTGTGACAAACAACAAGGTTCTGTTGCCAACGTAATTAAATCAGGCTTGAAAAAATACCGTGAGATGGAAGTTGAGCCAAACATGGATACTGATCAAAAATGTTTAGCTATACAAAAAGATATCGAAGAGGCTACAACTTTGGAAATGCCAATGTTAGAGCAAAACTTAACAGTAATTGCTACTTTAGTTTCTATCGGTACATTAACAGGTCTATTGGGTACAGTAACAGGTATGATCAAGGCCTTCGCCGGATTAGCTAACTCTGGTGCTCCGGATCAGGCTGCACTTGCGGTAGGTATCTCTGAGGCGTTGATGTGTACTGCTACAGGTATCGGTACTTCTACGCTTGCAATTATCATGTACAACATCCTTACTTCTAAAATTGATAAGTTAACTTATGCAATCGATGAAGCAGGTTTCAGCATCATCCAAACTTACGCTAGTACGCATAAATAAAAATAATGAATTTTTTTTACCGGCTTTATGGAAAACCGGGAGAATTAACATCATTAGTTTAAAACAAGTAATTTTAAAAAATTATGCCAAGAGCAAAGGTTCAAAGAAAGAGTACTGCGATAGATATGACCGCCATGTGCGATGTATCTTTCCTATTACTTACTTTCTTTATATTAACAGCAACAGCACGCCAGCCTGACCCTTTGGAGGTTACCATTCCTTCTTCGACCTATAAACTTAAGGTTCCGGATTTGGATATGGGAATTTTATCCATTGGTAAAGGAAAAGTGTTCTATGAAATCATAGGTAAGGACATTAAGATGTCTACGCTGGACAAGATGGGCGAGAAATACAGCATTAAGTTTACTCCTGAAGAGAGAGAGCGTTTTGGTGTTATTGGCGCTTTCGGTGTTCCAATTGGGAATTTGAAGGAATTTATTGCGATGGATGGAGAAAAACGGACAGCTTTCCAGAAAGTAGCCGGAGGAATTCCAGCAGATTCAACCAACAATCAGTTGGCTGAATGGATCCTGCAGTCCCGTACGGCTGTTGCCGAACTTCATTCAACACAAATGCGTGTAAGTATTAAAGGGGATGCACAAGAAGAATATCCTGCAGTTAAAAAGATTGTCGATATTCTTCAGAAGCAGAAAATTAACAAATTCAGTTTAATCACATCTGCCGAAGGCGGTGCGGAATAATAATTATATATTATGGCAGAATTAGATACCTCCGGCGGGGGAGGCAAGAAAGGCAAAAAAGTTAGAAGTAAGAAACAAAGTACCAAAGTAGATTTAACTGCGATGGTGGATTTGGCCTTCTTGCTGATCACTTTCTTTATGTTGACCACCTCCCTGTCGAAACCAATTGCAATGGATATTGCAAAGCCTGATAAAGACGAGAAATCAGTAGAGAGACTTGCATTAAGGGAGTCAGAGACCATGACTATTTTATTGGGTAAGAACAATAAAGTTGCCTGGTATATGGGCTTGCCTACAGCATCCAACGCTCCAACTGTAGAGAATTTTTCTGATATCAGAAAGTCGATATTGGATAATAAAAAGAAAGTAGCAGATGCTACTGGCGGAAGGCAGATCATTATGGTGATCAAACCAACTTCAGGAGCTACTTATAAGAATTTTGTTGATATAATGGACGAGCTGGCGATCACTAAGATCAAAACAGCACCGGCAATTGATGACGAGAACATTCTTGACTCCGAAAAGGATTTTATGAAACAGGCTGGAATTTTATAATAAAATAATTAACGATATTAAAAATAGTAAGCTATGTTTAGTTCTAAGATAGATTTATTAAAGACAGAGTGGCTTGATGTTGTATTTGCAAACAAAAACAAGAAGTACGGAGCTTATGAGTTACGTAAACAAAGTGGAGCAAATACTACCAAGGCTCTTGTCATCGCATCATCGGTATTTATACTGATGTTTGTGACGCCTAAGATCTTAAATATGATCAAAGGCAAGCTACCTGAAGATGAGGTAGTAAAACAGGTAGAGGTTGTGGTTGCGCCACCTCCGCCGGTAAACCCGGAGACACCTCCGCCACCACCGGTTGAGCCACCGCCACCAAAACAGGATCAGATTAAGTTCCCTCCTCCGATTGTTAAACCGGATAATGAGGTAATTGATAAAGAACCTGTTCAGATCGAAGATTTAAAAAAGGCTGACCCTGGTCAGAAAACCATTGAAGGTGATCCAACAGCTGATATCGTTATCGCTGGTCCGGTTGGAGATGGTCCAAAACAGGCAGCAGTAGTGGAAGATACCAAAGTTTATGACTTTGTTAGTATCGAAACTCAACCAGGTTTCCCAGGTGGTATGGATAAATTCTATGCTTATCTGAAGAAAGCGGTAAGATATCCTGCAATGGCACAAGAAAACAACATTCAGGGTAAAGTGTTCTTGTCTTTCGTAGTAGAGAAAAACGGAGATTTGACTGATATCACAGTAGTAAGAAAACTTGGTGGTGGTACAGATGAGGAAGCGATCAGGGTACTGAAAGCTAGTCCAAAATGGACACCGGGTATTCAAAACGGTAAACCGGTACGTGTGAAATACAATATTCCTATCAGCTTTACCTTAGCAAATTAGAATGTTTAATTTTGAAACATTTAGACAGAAATCGCCTCAACAGCGATTTCTGTTCATTTTAGGCCTTGTCATGTTCTTCTTTTATCTGGTATTGGGAGGCATGCTGATTTTAGGAAATCAGATACTCAATCAGATAGAACCCATGTATAGAATTATGCTGGGATGTTTACTCATTGTATACGCATTAATTAGATTTATACGTTTAATAAATCAGAAGCCGGATGAAGATTAACAAAAAGAATCTTAGTTTTATATTGCTGCTGACTGTTTTCGCTGCCTGTAAGCCAAAACCAAAGCCTGTTGATACTGTAGCGCAAACACGTACTTCTGGTACAGTTAGCATGTTGGTTGATGAGTCTTTTTCGGAAGTGCTGGCCGACCAGATTGAGGTGTTTAAAACTGATTATCCAGACACGAAGTTTACGATTGTGGAAGGTAATGAACAAAAAATATTGCCTACTTTTTTAAATGATAGTGTGAGAGTGATTATTTTATCGAGAATGCTTACCGAAGCAGAAGATAAAATGTATAGGAGCAGAAGTATTGTTCCTAAAACGGCGAGATTCGGAATTGATGGAATCGCCTTGATTGCCAATGTAGAAAACCCAGACAGTAATATTACCGTAAATGAGGTAGTGGATATTATGAAGGGAACGTCGGTAAGTGGTAAACAATTGGTATTTGATAATGCATATTCAAGTACCTTACGTTATTTTAAAGATCTGGCGGCTATTAAAGCTTTGCCGGCTAAAGGAATTTATACTTTGCAGACTAATAATGATGTGATTAAGTATATTGCAGAAAATAAAGGTTTTGTAGGAGTTGTTGGGGTGAACTGGCTTATCGATAATAAAGAAGAAATGGCCCCTTATCTGGAGAAAGTAAAGATGATGGGGGTGAAAAATGTGAAGGGGAAAAAAGGAGGAGATGAATTCTATAGACCTATTCAGGCTAATTTAATTAATGGTAAATACCCTTTTTTAAGAAATATATATATCATTGATGCAGAAGGCAGAGATGGATTGGGCACGGGCTTTGCTAATTGGTTGGTAAGCCCTAGAGGACAGTTAATTGTACTTAGGTCCGGACTTGGTCCGCATAAACTGGCTTCTCGCGATTTTAATTTTAAGAATACAAACTAAATTTTATATTTGAACTTTGAAGCCCTTATTTTAGGTAGTTTCATCAAGAAAGAAAAACAATTTGAACCGTGAAACCTGCGTAGCAAGCTTCATAATAATTAAAAAACAATAGACGAACCATGAAAATGACAAAGAAAGCGATAACCTTAAGTTTAGGTTTAGTAGTGATGGGTTCTGCCTCTTTTGCTCAAAGCTTAAGTGACGCAAAGAAGGCCCTAGATGCCGAGCAGTATCAAAAAGCAGCTTCAATGCTAAAAAACCTTGTGAAGTCACAAGCTAGCAAAGGAGAAAATTATTATAATTTAGGTGAGGTTTATTTACGTATGGACTACGTAGATTCGGCTCGTGCGGTATTTACTCAAGGTGTTACTGCTGATCCTAAAAATTCATTGAACTATATTGGTTTAGGTGAAGCAGATTTGTTCTCTAACAACCCTACATCAGCAAAAACAAACTTTGCTAAAGCAGTAGAAGTATCTTCTAAAAAAGATTGGATTCCTCAGTTGTATATCGGAAAAGCTTATATAGCATCAGATAAACCTGATTTTGAATCAGCTTTACCATATCTTCAAAAAGCAGAAGAGTTAGATGCCGGTGATAAAGATGCAGAGACATTCTTAGCTTTAGGCGATTATTATGCTTTACAGAAGAAAAACTCTGAGGCTTTACAAAACTATATGCGCGCAGGGAATATCAACGAAGCTCTTTTAAGAGGTAGAGTTCAGATTGGCCGTATGTATAAAGAATCAAGAGCTTTTGCAGAGTCTGAAGAAGCTTTGAAAGAAGTAATTGCGAAAGACCCTAACTATGGTCCTGCTTACCGTGAAATTGCTGAATTGTATATGCAATGGGCACTTCAAATCTCTAATGAGTTTGCAGCAAGATCTGCACAGGCTGTGGAAAATTATAAAAAATACATTGATTTAACTGATAACTCTTTTGAGTCGAAATTGCGTTATGCACAGTTTTTGTTCTATGCGAAAGATTATAAAACTTTGCAAGAGGTAACTTCTAGTCTTGCAGTAAGCAGCCCTAATGATCCGAAAGCTTTAGTAGTTTCAAGATTACGTGGTTACTCTGCGTTCGAGAATAAAAATTATCCACAAGCTTTGGAGTACATGAATGATTTCTTTGCGAAAGCAAAAGATCCTAGCCGTATCATTGCTTCTGATTATCTGTATCTGGGTAAATCGTTATTGCAAAATGGCAACGACAGCTTAGCTTACACTACTATTCTTAAGGCAGTAGCAATGGATTCAACAACTACTGAGGCGTTAGATGAGGTAGCAATGGCTTTGTTTAAAGCTAAAAAGTATGGTCAGGCAGGTGATGCTTATGCTGTGTCTGTTAAGGCAAATCCAGAAGGAAAAAATACTTTAACCAATTACTATTATTTAGGTACGGCTAAGTATTATGATTATGCAATTAAAGACAGGGATGGTAAAAACCCTAGTAAACAAATTATGGTTGACGCGGATTCAGCTTTCGCACACATCATCAAAGTTAAAAATGACTTTGCTTTAGCTTATACTTTCAGAGCTCGTGTGGCTAAATATTCTGATGATCCGGTAAATCCTAAATGGACAGCTGTTCCGTTTTATGAGCAGTTGATCCAATTGGTTACGGTAACGAAACCAGAATTGGCTGCAGGTGCTGCAAAAGACCTTGTTGAAGCTTACGTATATGTAGGTTCTTTCTATGCGCAGACAGATAAGGAAAAAGGGAAGGAATATCTGAATAAAGCTTTAGCTATTGACCCTCAAAACCCAGGTGCTCAGAACCGCTTGAAGGAACTGACAGCGCCGGCGCCTAAGGCTCCAGTAAAGAAAAAGTAATAAATTAAATAATAAATGAAAAGGCAGGGTTGTTATCCTGCCTTTTTTTTGCTTTTTTCTGTTGAGACCAGTCGAGGTAGATTCTACTCTGCTTTCAGGATAAACGAAATTTCTGGATGTGTTGTAAATCAGTTTATTAATTCTTAAATTGTATCAGCTAAAAATCCAGATATGAAATTAATGCTTCTTAAAACCACGCTTTGTACGGCTCTACTCACGGGATTTGTAACAGTTGTTCTGGCACAAAAAAATGATGAAATTCAAGGGGAGAGCAGGTTTGCTCCTCGCACGATCAAAATCGATGGTAAGAACTTTGAATGGAAAGACACAGATTTTTCCGTTAGCAAAAGAACAGGTCTTTCCTATATAGTCAGTAACGATGATAAAAACCTATATCTGATTATCAAATCCACAGATGTTACCAATAATGAAAAGATAATGGCTGGTGGAATTACTTTTTCGGTAAATCCAGAAGGGAAAAGGATAGAGAAAGAAAGTATTAGATTGACTTATCCGGTGGTAGAGCAATTGCGAACAGGCAGTACTGGGTCAGTTGTCGTTTCTTATGCTACAAGCAATGTGAAGAACCCCGAACAAGATGCCTACATGGCAGCTCGTCATAAAAAGAAACTGGAAAAGGCGAAGGAAATTAAAATCAGAGGCTTTAAAAATACAACAGATACTTTACTCTCTATTTACAACGACTTAGGAATAAAGACCTTCGCTAATATTGAAAAGGACAATAGTTTTTTCTGTGAGGTCTCTATTCCTTTGGAGGGGCTCGGCATTTCTATTAAAGGGTCAAACTCATTTGCCTATAACGTTAAAGTTAATGGAATACAGATGCCAGGATTAGATAACAATAGAATCATTGTGGCTCCTCCCCCAGGTGTAAGTGGTGGTAATTTCGATGGTGGTATGGATGATCAGGCAATGACAAGTTCAACAGACTTTTGGGGAAAATATAAGCTGGCAAAGCATTAAATTAAACGGATTGTAACTCTTTTTCAGATTAAAATTATAATATCCTGCTTTTTCTGTTAATTTTGTCCCAAATTATTTTCAAATGGAAACGCAAAGTGTACCTGTAGATTTTCTACCCATTATATTTCAAGTAATTGTTGCTTTAGGATTTGTTGTTGTAACACTTGTTGCTACACACTTTTTAGGCCCTCGGAGAAAAACCAAGGATAAACTGGAGACTTTTGAAGCAGGTATCAAAACGATAGGTAATGCTCGTCAGCCTTTCTCCATTAAGTATTTTTTGGTAGCTATACTGTTTGTGCTTTTTGATATTGAGGTTATTTTTATGTATCCATGGGCTGTTAATTTCCGGGATCTTGGAATGACGGGAATGATAGAAATGTTCGTGTTTATGGGTACATTACTATTAGGCTTTATATACGTGCTAAAGAAGAAAGCACTAGATTGGAATTAATCTATTTAGATCGGTTCTAAATGCAGATAGCGTAAGTCTTTTGCTTCAAAAAATTGTAGATTTGTGGTTCATTCTTTAAAGGAATGAGCCTTTTTCGTTTTGTATCATGAGTGACATCAATATAGTAGAAGCGCCACCAGGCATAGAAGGGTCTGGTTTTTTTGCCACATCTTTAGATAAAGTTATTGGTTTGGCCCGCTCACATTCATTATGGCCTTTGCCATTTGCAACTTCATGTTGCGGTATTGAATTTATGGCGACAATGGGTTCTCATTATGATTTTGGCCGTTTCGGGTCAGAACGCTTAAGTTTTTCTCCTCGCCAGGCTGATTTATTAATGGTAATGGGTACAATAGCCAAGAAAATGAGTCCTGTTTTAAAACAGGTTTATTTGCAAATGGCTGAACCTCGTTGGGTAATGGCTGTTGGTGCTTGTGCATCCAGTGGCGGTATTTTTGATACTTATTCTGTTTTACAGGGTATTGATGAAATTATTCCTGTGGATGTATATGTTCCAGGATGCCCACCACGTCCAGAGGCTATTTTAGATGGTTTTGGTAAAATTCAGGAATTGGTAAAGAATGAGTCTTCGAGAAGAAGGGATTCTGAGCAGTACAAGGAAATGTTGGCTTCATACGGAATATTATAATGGCAGAGGTGACGAATCAAGAGTTAATCACATTGCTGAACGAAAAGTTTGGTGATAAGATTATTGGCGTGAACGAGCCATATGGCTTGCTTACTTTTGAGACAACTAAAGATGTGATTATTGAAGTGCTGAAGTTTTTAAAAGAAAGCCCGATTGCAAACTTCAATTACCTTACAGATATTACAGCTGTACATTATCCTGAAAAGAAACATGGTATTGCAGTGGTTTACCATTTGCATAGCATGGTTAAAAGGATCAGGGTTAGGATTAAGGTGTTTATTGATGAGCAACATCCAACGATCCCAACTGCAACTTCGGTATGGAATGGAGCAAACTGGATGGAACGCGAAACATATGATCTTTTCGGAGTGAAATTTGAAGGCCATCCTGACTTGAGAAGAATCCTTAACATGGATGATCTTGGTGTTCATCCGATGTTGAAGCAGTATCCTTTGGAAGATCCAAATAGAGTAGATAAAAAAGACGAATACTTTGGTAGATAAGTTTATATGAATCACAATCAACCAGTATATACAGATAATGATCCGCAGAGTGAATTGGTGACCCTGAATTTGGGCCCAACCCACCCGGCAACACACGGTGTATTCCAGAATGTTTTGCAGCTGGATGGAGAGCGCATTGTGAGTGGTGTTTCTACCATCGGGTATATTCACCGTGCATTTGAGAAAATTGCCGAACACAGGCCGTTTTATCAGATTACGCCATTAACAGACCGCTTAAACTATTGCTCGTCGCCCATTAACAATATGGGGTGGCATATGACGGTAGAAAAATTGCTGAATATACAGATGCCTAAACGTGTAGATTACCTGAGGGTAATTATCATGGAGCTGGCACGTATTTCTGATCATATCATTTGCAATACAATTATTGCTCAGGATACTGGCGCAACAACAACTTTCCTGTATCTTTTCCAGTTCAGGGAACATATTTATGAGATTTATGAAGAGATTTGTGGTGCACGTTTAACAACTAACGTTGGTCGTATTGGCGGTTTTGAAAGAGATTTCAATGACATCGCTTTTGCAAAAATCAATAAGTTTCTAAAAGAGTTTCCTGTCGCACTGAAGGAATTTGAAAGTCTGCTGAACCGCAACAGGATTTTTATTGACCGTACTGCTGGTGTGGCAAAGGTAACTCCGGAGCAAGCTTTAAGTTATAGCTGGAGTGGGCCTTTATTGCGTGCTACAGGTGTGGATTACGATGTTCGTGTAAGTGAGCCCTATGCTTCTTACGGGGATTTTGATTTTGAAATTCCGGTAGGTACCAATGGCGATATTTATGATCGTTACCTGGTTCGTAATGAAGAGATGTGGCAAAGTGTACGTCTGATTGAGCAGGCTATGGAAAAATTAAAGAAAGAACCTGCAGGTATTTTCCACGCAGATGTTCCTGAGTTTTATTTGCCGGCGAAAGAAGAGGTGTACAATAATATGGAAGCATTGATTTATCACTTTAAAATTGTGATGGGAGAGATTGATGCACCGAAGGCAGAAGTTTATCATGCTGTTGAAGGTGGTAACGGTGAGCTTGGTTTTTACCTGATTAATGATGGCGGAAGGACTCCTTATCGTTTACATTTTAGAAGGCCTAGTTTTATAAATTATCAAATGTTTGCGCCCATGAGTGAAGGTATGCTGTTATCGGATGCCATTATTAACATGAGTAGCATGAATATTATTGCAGGAGAATTAGATGCTTAAAGTAGAAGAACAACAACCTGTAGAGTTTTCACCGGCTTTAATCGAAAAGTTTGGTGAGATCGTGAAAAGATATCCGGAAGGCAAACAAAAGTCGGCCCTGCTACCTATTCTGCATGAAGTGCAGGCTGAGCTGGGTTGGTTAAGTTCAGCTGCTATGGATAAAGTTGCCGAATATTTAGATATTCAGGAGATTGAAGTTTACGAGGTAGCCTCGTTTTACAGCATGTATTTTTTAAAGCCGCAAGGAAAATATGTACTTGAAGTTTGCAGAACAGGACCTTGTTGTCTTGTTGGAGCTGAAAAACTAATGGGGCATATTGAAAACAAACTTGGTGTGAAGGAGAATGAAGTGACTGCAGATGGTTTGTTTAGCTGGAGAGGTGTAGAGTGTTTAGCTGCTTGTGGGTATGGACCTGTTTTACAGATCGGCCCTGAGTATACATTTTACGAGAACCTGAACGAGCAAAAGGTAGACGAATTGATAGAAGATTTACGCAAAAAATAATGGGACGTAAACTATTATTAGAACATATAAACGTACCTGGCATCAATACACTTGATGTTTATCGCCAAAAAGGCGGGTACCGTGCCGTTGAGAAGGCTTTGAAGACCCTTACTCCTGATGAAGTAGTAGAAGAGGTTAAAAAGTCCGGATTACGCGGTCGTGGTGGTGCAGGATTCCCTACGGGAATGAAATGGAGTTTCCTGGCTAAACCAGAGGGCGTTGCCCGTTACCTGGTTTGCAATGCGGATGAGTCTGAGCCTGGTACTTTCAAGGATCGCTACCTGATGACACATATTCCACATGCGCTGATTGAAGGCATGATTGTGTCGAGCTTCGCGCTTGGTGCAAACACTTCATACATTTATGTACGTGGCGAAATGATGCCTCAGATCCGTATTCTGGAAAGAGCTATCGCTGAAGCTAAAAATGCAGGCCTCTTAGGTAAGAATATTTTAGGTTCCGGGTATGATCTGGAACTCTATGTTCAACCGGGTGGTGGTGCTTATATCTGCGGTGAGGAAACAGCTTTGCTGGAATCACTGGAAGGAAAAAGGGGAAACCCAAGGATTAAACCGCCTTTTCCGGCTATTGCCGGATTGTATGGCTGTCCGACTGTGGTAAACAATGTGGAATCTATTGCAGCTGTTGTGCCGATCATTAATGATGGTGGTGACGAGTACGCAAAGATTGGTATTGGCCGCAGTACAGGAACAAAATTAATCTCTGCTTCTGGTAATTTGGTGAGACCTGGGGTATATGAAATAGAATTGGGTTTACCTGTTGAAGAGTTTATTTATTCCGATGAGTGGTGTGGCGGTATTGCCAATGGTAAACGCTTAAAAGCTACTGTTGCCGGAGGATCTTCTGTACCGGTATTGCCTGCTAATTTAACATTGAAGCTGGCTAACGGCGAACCAAGGTTAATGAGCTATGAATCTTTATCTGAAGGTGGTTTTGCTACTGGTACAATGATGGGTTCAGGTGGTTTCATTGCTTTTGATGAAGATCAGTGTATCGTTAGAAATACCTGGAATTTTTCTCGTTTCTATCACCATGAGAGTTGCGGACAATGTTCGCCTTGTAGAGAAGGAACAGGATGGATGGAAAAGGTACTACATAGATTGGAATACGGACATGGTAAAATGAGCGATATTGATTTGCTTGTTGATGTGTCTAAAAAGATTGAAGGGAACACCATTTGTCCACTTGGAGATGCAGCAGCATGGCCGGTTGCGAGTGCAATCAGACATTTCAGGGATGAATTTGAGTGGCATGTGAATGAGCCTGTAAAGAGCTTAAGTACAAATTATGGTTTGGCAAATTATGCTGAGCCGATTGCCAAAGCCGTTACAACAGATAATTAACATCAGACAAAAGAATATCTTTAACAATGAGTGATAAAGTTAAGGTAACCATAGACGGAATAACAGTAGAAGTAGCTCCGGGTACCTCTATCCTGAATGCTGCGAGGCAAATAGGTGGAGATATTGTACCACCGGCTATGTGCTATTATTCGAAATTAGAAGGCAGCGGTGGGAAGTGCCGTACTTGTATTGTTAAGGTAAGCAAAGGTTCTGAGAAGGATCCGCGCCCGATGCCTAAACTGGTGGCGTCATGCCGTACCGCAGTAATGGATGGTATGGAGGTGATGAACATCACTTCTCCGGAAGTAATAGAAGCGCGCAGTGGAGTGGTAGAGATGTTGTTGATCAACCATCCGCTTGATTGTCCGGTTTGTGACCAGGCTGGAGAATGCGATCTTCAGAATCTGGGCTATGAGCATGGTTTGCAGAAAACGAGATATGAGTTTGAGCGCAGGACGTTTGAACGTATAGATATTGGTGACAAGATCCAGTTACACATGAACAGGTGCATTTTATGTTACCGTTGTGTGTTTACCGCAGATCAGATTACAAATAAAAGGGTTCATGGTATTCTGAACAGAGGTGACCATTCAGAAATCTCAACTTATATCCAGACCGCGGTAGATAACGATTTTTCAGGAAATGTGATTGACGTTTGTCCGGTTGGTGCTTTAACAGATAAAACTTTCAGGTTTAAAAATCGTGTTTGGTTTACCAAGCCTATTGATGCACACAGAGATTGCCCTACTTGTAGTGGTAAGGTGACTTTATGGTATAAAGGTGAAGATGTGTTAAGGGTAACAGCACGTAAGGATATTTACGGTGAGGTTGAAGAGTTCATTTGCAATACCTGCAGGTTTGATAAGAAAAAAACTGCGGATTGGGTTATCGAGCATCCTACACATATTAGCGATACTTCGGTGATTGCTTCTAATCATTATGAGACCTTAAAACCGCTTCCTGTAATTCAGCCTAATCCTAAATTACAACAAGCGAATAAGATTGAACTAGAAAAAACCACTAAATTCTAATGGATATAGCTTTTGTAATTGAAAAATTTGTACTTGTAGCTATCATTTTTGGTATCAGCCTTGTGATTGCCATGTACTCTACTTATGCAGAAAGAAAAGTGGCTGCCTTTTTACAGGATAGACTAGGACCGGACAGAGCTGGTCCCTTCGGTATTCTGCAACCTTTGGCAGATGGTGTGAAGATGTTCATGAAGGAAGAGATTGTTCCATCTAATGCGAGCAAATGGTTGTTTATGGTAGGGCCGGGTTTGGCTATGCTAACCGCTTGTATTGGTACTGCCGTGATTCCATGGGGTAGCCCGATTGCTATTGGAGACAGAATAATCCCTTTGCAGGTAACCGACATTAATGTTGGTTTGTTATACATCTTTGGTGTGGTTTCACTAGGTGTATATGGTGTTATGATTGGTGGATGGGCATCAAATAATAAGTATTCCTTATTAAGTGCGATCAGAGCTGCATCACAGAATATCAGTTATGAGATTGCAATGGGTTTATCCATTATTGCTTTATTACTGGTGACAGGATCTATGAGTTTAAAAGAAATTGTAGATGGTCAGCATGGCTGGCGCTGGAATGTGCTATATCAGCCAGTTGGATTCCTGTTGTTTATGGTTTGTGCCTTCGCTGAGACCAACAGGGCTCCTTTCGATTTACCAGAGTGTGAAACGGAGCTGATTGGTGGTTACCATACCGAGTATTCATCTATGAAACTGGGTTTTTACCTGTTTGCTGAATACATCAATATGTTTGTTTCTGCAGCGGTAATGGCGACTTTGTACTTTGGTGGTTATAACTATCCGGGTATGGACTCCATGGCTGTATGGTTAGGTCCAACGTGGGCCCCACTTTTTGGTGTAGCAGTTTTCTTTATCAAAATATTTGCATTTATATTTTTCTTTATGTGGGTTCGCTGGACTATTCCTCGTTTCCGCTACGATCAGTTGATGCATTTGGGCTGGAAGGTATTAATTCCTCTGGCTATAGCGAATATAGTGGTTACCGCTGTGGTGATTGCAGTAATTGAAGGATTTTAACATATCCACTTAGGTGGAATAATAAGGAGGTTTAATGGAACCATTGACCAGTAAAAAGAAAGTATTAGAACAAAAGCCCTTAACGCTGGCAGAGCGTATGTATTTGCCTGCTATTGTTAAAGGAATGTCTATTACCATCAGTCACTTTTTTAAGAAAGAAGCGACAATAAGATACCCTGAAGTAGAGCGGGAATTCTCTACTAACTTTAGAGGTATGCACTCTTTGAAAAGAGATGAAGAAGGAAGAGAGCGTTGCACTGCTTGTGGTTTATGCGCTTTATCTTGTCCTGCAGAAGCAATTACTATGATTGCTGCCGAGCGTAAACCTGAAGAAAAGGATTTATACCGTGAGGAGAAATATGCCTCGGTATATGAAATCAACATGCTGCGCTGCATTTTCTGCGGTTTGTGTGAAGAGGCTTGCCCGAAAGAAGCAATTTATCTGGACGGACCGATCGTACCTGCTGATTATTTGCGTAAAGACTTTATTTACGGTAAGGATAAATTGGTAGAACAACCATTAAATAAGAAATAATAAACATACATAGCTTTAGGGCTATTCATATAAACAGTTTTAAATATAAATAAATGGGTACATCGGTATTCTATTTTGTTGCCACACTAAGTATCTTCTTTTCACTGATGGTTATTTTTGCGAAAAACCCGGTGCATAGTGTACTTTACCTGATCGTTACGTTTTTCACGTTTACAGTTCATTACATTTTGCTCAATGCGCAGTTTTTGGCTGTAGTAAACTTTATTGTTTACATGGGGGCAATTATGGTACTGTTCCTTTTTGTACTGATGTTGCTGAACTTAAATAAGGACAACGAACCGCTCAAGTCGACCCTGGTTAAGGTGGTTGGTGTAATTGCGGGCTGCTGTTTGCTGGTTACTTTGGCAGGTGCTTTAAAGGCAACAGCAATTTCTGATCCGGTTGTATTGAGAAACCCTAATCTTGGCCTGGTTAAAAACCTGGGTAAGGAGTTATTCGGGCCATTTATGCTGCCATTTGAACTATGCTCTATTTTATTGCTTTCGGCAATGGTAGGAGCAATATTATTAACTAAAAAAGAGAAAGTATAATGGGCAACATTACTCAAGAATTACAAGGGGTTCCGCTTAACCATTACATCTGGCTAAGTGCAATCATTTTCACTATTGGTGTTATTGGTGTATTAACGCGCAGAAATGCCATTGTTATCTTTATGTCCATTGAGCTGATGCTTAATGCGGTGAATTTGTTGCTGACTGCTTTTTCGGTTCACAGCAATGATCCATCGGGTCAGGTATTCGTGTTTTTTATTATGACGCTGGCTGCTGCAGAGGTTGCCATAGGGTTGAGTATTATTGTAATGGTTTACAGAAATACCCAGTCTACTGATGTTAATGTGTTGAATCGCCTTAAGTGGTAATTATTAAGAAGAAATTATAAGATGATAAATTTAGTTTGGCTGGTTCCGTTGATTCCTCTGTTGGGCTTTGTTATTAATGGCCTTGGCAGAAATTCATTATCCAAAAACCTGATCGGTTTTATTGGGAGCAGTGTAATATTCATTTCGTTTGCCATCAGCCTGGGGATATTTTTTGAGCTGGGGGCTGATGCGAATAAATCGCATGAGATCTTTCTTTTTGACTGGATCAGCGCAGGTAGTTTGCACATTCCCGTGTCATTTCTTGTTGATCCGTTAAGCTCAATAATGCTCCTGATCATTACGGGAGTTGGCTTTTTGATTCATATTTACTCTATTGGCTATATGCATAGCGATGAAGGTTTTGGTAAGTTTTTTAGCTACCTCAACCTGTTTATCTTCTTTATGTTGCTATTGGTTTTAGGTTCAAACTATATTGTAATGTTTATCGGCTGGGAGGGTGTAGGTCTATGTTCTTACTTACTGATCGGCTTCTGGTATACAAATAGCAGTTATGCATCGGCCGCAAAAAAGGCTTTCGTGATGAACCGTATTGGTGATTTAGGCTTTTTATTAGGTGTGTTTTTAATTTTCACCACTTTTGGTAGTGTAGAGTTTGCTAAAATATTTCCGCAGGCGGCTAATATGCTTCCGGGTAACGGTACCATTGCTTTAATTGCATTATTCTTATTTATTGGAGCCTGCGGTAAGTCTGCGCAACTGCCATTGTTTACCTGGTTACCTGATGCGATGGCTGGCCCGACGCCGGTTTCAGCTTTGATACATGCGGCTACCATGGTTACTGCTGGTATTTATATGATTGCAAGATCGAACCTGCTGTTTGATTTGGCACCAATGATTCAGCATGTTATTGCTATTGTGGGTTTGGTTACGGCGATTGTGGGTGCAATTATTGCTTTAACGCAAAATGATATAAAAAAGGTGCTGGCTTATTCTACAGTATCTCAATTGGGTTATATGTTTCTGGGCTTGGGTGTTGGTGCTTATAATGGCGCCTTCTTCCACGTGATTACACATGCTTTCTTCAAAGCCTTGTTGTTCTTATGTGCAGGTTCCGTAATCCATGCGCTACATCATGAGCAGGATATGCGTCATATGGGTGGTTTACGTAAGAAGTTGCCGGTTACTTTCCTGACCATGTTAATTGGTACAATTGCTATTGCAGGTTTACCTCCGTTTTCAGGGTTCTTCTCTAAGGATGAGATTCTAGCTCATGTTTATATGCACGATAAAGTTATGTGGGGGCTGGCAGTGTTTACGGCTTTCTTAACTGCTTTTTATATGTTCAGAATGTTGTTTCTTACTTTTTACGGGAAGTACCGTGGAACGCACCATGCTGAAGAGAAAATTCATGAATCACCTAAGTCTATGACAGTGCCTTTAATCGTTTTGGCAGTATTGTCGGCAATTGGTGGTGCTATTGGTATTCCTGAAGCATTGGGGGGAAGTCACTGGTTATCGCATTGGTTAGCACCAGTGATTAAACATGTAGGTGAGGCTCCTGATCATGCTACTGAATATATGTTGATGGCAGTTTCTGTTGTAGGTGTACTGATTGCTATCGGTGTTGCTTACGGCAAGTACGTTAAGCAGAATTATATTCCTGTACCTGACGAGGCAAAACGCTCGGGATTGGCTAACCTGTCATACAACAAATTTTATTTTGATGAAATATATGATACGCTGATCAGAAAGCCTTTGGATGCAATTTCAGGCTTCTTTTATAGAATCGTTGACAATAAGATTGTTGACGCTATTGTAAATGGCTTTGGTTGGACGGCTTCGGAGGCTAGTAAAGGCTTACGCTTGCTGCAAACCGGAAATGTCGGCTTTTATATTTTTATGATGGTGATAGGAATCATCTCATTGTTATTGTATACTTATTTATCTCTATAAAAGATCGTTCAAGAAAAGATAATGGAACAACTTTTACTACTTCTAATATTTTTACCATTGCTTGGCGCCTTGGTTACCGCATTCTCGGGAAATGCAGCAAAACATGTTGCGTTGGTCTCGGCAATTGTTTCTTTAGGCCTGGCACTTGCTATGGTATGTAATTTTATACCTGATGCAAGTACGCAGTTTGTTGTAAACTGTCCGTGGATAAAAGATCTGGGTATTAATTTTCATGCCGGGGTTGATGGGATCAGTATGATTACCATATTGCTGACCAACGTACTTATTCCATTGATCATTCTTTCTGCATATCAGCATGAATACAAGAACAGGAATGCCTTCTTTGCTTTGATCCTGTTTATGCAAAGTGGATTATTGGTGGTGTTTACTGCAATGGATGCGTTTCTATTTTACATTGGATGGGAAGCAGCATTGATTCCTATTTATTTTATCTGTGCTATTTGGGGTGGTAAAGACCGTATTAAGGTAAACATGAAGTTCTTTGTTTACACGATCGCCGGATCATTATTCATGTTGCTTGGGATCATTTATCTTTATTTGCAAAACCCGGCAAACAATTTTGATATACAGGCATTTTATAGCCTTAATTTAAATGCTACTCAGCAGGCTTGGATATTCTGGGCGTTCTTCGTGGCTTTTGCTATTAAAATGCCAATATTTCCATTCCATACCTGGCAACCTGATACCTATACTGAAGCTCCGGCTCCAGGAACGATGTTACTTTCGGGTATTATGCTGAAAATGGGTATTTATGGTGTGATCAGGTGGTTATTGCCTGTGGTACCAGGAGGAGTTCAGGAATTCGGACAACTGGCAATTATTTTGTCTATCATAGGTGTGGTTTATGCTTCTTTAATTGCCTTTACGCAAAAAGATGCGAAGCGTCTGGTTGCTTATTCTTCTATTGGTCACGTTGGTTTAATCGCTGCAGGTATTTTCGCTTTAAATGTGCAAGGTATGCAGGGTGCGATGATCCAGATGTTAAGTCATGGTATTAACGTGGTGGGTTTGTTCTTCGTGCTTGATATTATTGCGAGTCGTATGAAAACACGTAAAATTGCTGAGCTGGGTGGAATTGCAAAGCAGGCTCCAAAATTGGCAATTGTATTTTTGATCATACTTTTAGGTACGGTTGCTTTACCAGGGACAAATGGCTTTATTGGAGAGTTTCTTTTACTGATTGGTATTTATCAGTATAATTTATGGGCAGCGATTTTTGCGGGTTTGACGATTATTTTTGGTGCAGTTTATATGTTCAGAATGTATCAGAATATTATGCTCGGCAAAACGAATGAGCTGACCATTGGCTTCACGGACATAAAAGGATCAGAGCAGGTTGTACTTTACATCATCTGTGCGTTGGTTATTGTATTGGGCGTTTATCCAAAACCAATTTTGCAGCTTTCTGAAGCATCAGTGCAACATTTAATAGAACAGGTAACACAAAAATTAACATCGGTAAACTAAGGAAATGAATATCATTATAACAATAACTGTTACAGCTTTAGTGGTGCTTTACGCAGGTTTGTTTAAAGCTAAAAAAGCGTTATTACCTCTTACCTTAGTTGGTTTGTTAGTTTCGCTGGCTTTTGTGGCAACTGGCTGGAATGCCGATCAGACCTATTATGGTATGATGCAAATGGATAACTTTGCACTTGCTTTTACAGGTATAACTGTTTTGGGTACCCTACTTATATTTTTACTTACACAAAACTACTTCGCTGCAAACAGCGAAAATATTGCAGAGTATTTCACTCTGATACTTTTTGCCCTTGCGGGTATTGTCATTATGGTTTCCTATAAAAACATGTCTATGTTGTTTGTAGGGGTTGAGATCATGTCTGTGAGTTTATACATTCTTGCCGGTATACGTAAAAGTAATTTTGCTTCTAATGAGGCTTCTTTAAAGTATTTCCTGATGGGAGCTTTTTCTACAGGGTTTCTGTTGTTCGGAATTGCACTTATTTATGGTGCAGCAGGATCTTTTGATCTCGGTGTGATTAATCAATACCTGGTAACAAACTATAAGTCTGTTTCTCCAATGTTTTACCCAGGTATCATATTGTTGATGATTGGTTTGTGCTTTAAAATTGGTGCTGCGCCTTTCCATTTCTGGACGCCGGATGTATATGAAGGTGCACCAACATTAATCACGACTTTCATGGCGACAATTGTTAAGACTGCGGGTTTTGCTGCTTTCCTACGTTTGTTTGCAGATGCCTTTGCTCCGTTGCATGATTTCTGGATGCCACCATTGATGGTTATTGTATGCTTAACTTTATTAATCGGTAATGTAACAGCATTATTTCAAAAGAACTTTAAGAGAATGCTGGCTTATTCCAGTATTTCACACGCCGGATATCTGATGTTTTCATTGGTTACTTTAACTTCGAATTCATCAAACAATGTACTGGTATATGCAGCTGCTTATACCTTTGCTACAATTATTGCTTTTTCGGTTTTAATTTTAGTGAAGCAGAAAACGGGTAATGATCATTTTGATAGTTTTAACGGCCTTGCGAAACGTAATCCTTTTACGGCTTTGGTTCTGACTGTTGCTATGCTATCTCTTGCAGGTATCCCACTTACAGCGGGTTTCATAGGAAAGTACCTGATGTTTTTAAATGTAATGAAGGAATACCAGATTTACCTGGTTGCTTTTGCTATTTTAAACGCTCTGGTTGGTTTCTATTATTATTTTAGGGTTATTGTGGCTATGTACTTTAAAGAAGGTAAGGAAACGGAGTTACAGATGCCGATTCAGTATCAACTGGTGCTTGTTTTCTCGGTACTGATCACCTTGTTTTTAGGGGTATATCCATCGGTAATTTTAAATTTGATATAGGCAGTTCTATAGATTATTATTTGTAGTTTTACGAATAATTGAAATATGCACGATTTCTGGAACTCATTACAGCACTTCATTGATCCCGAAAAATTACTTAGAGAAGGTGGTTTTTACGTTGTAATGTTCGTGATATTTGCCGAGACAGGTTTATTTTTTGGTTTTTTTCTTCCCGGCGACTATCTGTTATTCCTCGCAGGGATGTTTGTCGCTACGGGGAAACTGGACGTAAATATTTATGTGTTGATTTTGGGACTGTTTATTTCTGCCGTTTCAGGCAATTTTGTAGGCTATTGGTTTGGACGAAAGACGGGGCCTATGTTGTATCATAGGAAGGAGTCATTTTTTTTTAAGCGTCGCTATTTAAAGGCTGCAGAAGAATATTACAATAAACAAGGTGCTTTTGCATTGATGATGGGAAGATTTGTTCCTATCGTTAGAACATTTGCACCGATTTTTGCCGGTGTAGTAAAGTTGGATTTTAAAAGATTCGCATTTTATAACATTGCAGGCGGTATAATATGGATTGCATCCTTAACTTTGCTGGGTTATTTCCTGGGCAAAAAATTTGAAAAAGAGATTAACGATTATTTATTATATATAATTATAGGTTTCATTGTGATTACTACGATTCCGTTAATCCTCACATTTGTGAGAAAGAAGGTAGTTAAAGTTGACAATGATGAATTATCAAATACTGAACAATAAAAATGAGTAAAGACGACCATCACCCGTGGCACAGTGTATCTCCAGGCAACAACTTGCCTGAGATAGTGAATGCGATTATTGAAATTCCGAAAGGATCAAAAGCAAAATACGAAATCGATAAAGATTCAAATCTGATTAAATTAGACCGTGTGCTATTTTCTTCAGTGATGTATCCTGCAAATTATGGATTTATCCCGCAAACTTATTGCGATGATAATGACCCCCTTGATATTTTAGTATTATGTTCTGTGGATGTTTATCCTATGACCATTATTGAAGCTAAAGTGATTGGTGTAATGCATATGGTAGACAATGGCGAGCAGGATGATAAAATCATTGCAGTAGCTAAGAATGATATGTCTGTAAACTATATCAATGATCTTGCTGAATTGCCTCCACATACAATGAAAGAGATTGTAAAGTTCTTCCAGGACTATAAAGCATTAGAAGAGAAGAAAGTTACCATTGAACATTTACTTGGTGTACGTTATGCACACAAAGTAATACAAGAAAGCATAGAGCTTTACGACAAGACGTTTAGAAATAAATCTTAAATGGAAGCATTTAAAATATTTTTTACCTTTTTCCTGGTTGCCCTCAATGGTTTTTTCGTTGCAGCAGAGTTTGCAATTGTAAAAGTCAGGGCCTCGCAGATTGAGATAAAAGCTAAGTCTGGTAGCCGTGTTGCCAATATTGCTAAGCATATCACGCAACATTTGGACGGTTATCTGGCTGCAACTCAGTTGGGGATCACGCTTGCCTCTCTGGGTTTAGGTTGGGTTGGTGAGTCGGTTATACATAATATTGTACATGACCTGCTGATCAATTTCGCGCTTTCTGAGGTATATATCACCTCTATTTCAACTGGTATTGCATTCATGTTCATTACTGTCATGCACATCGTGTTTGGAGAGCTGGCACCGAAATCTGTTGCCATCCAAAGACCTGTTGCAACGACCTTGTTTATTGCCTTGCCACTTCAGGCATTTTACTGGCTGTTCAGACCATTTATTTGGGTGCTGAACGGTTTTGCTAATGTGATTCTGAAGTTGTTTGGAATTTCAAACGTGGGCGGCCATGACTCAGTTCACAGTACTGAGGAGCTTTACTATTTGCTTGATCAGGGAAAAGAAAGTGGTGCACTGGATATAAATGAGCACGAACTGATTAAAAACGTTTTCGATTTTAACGAACGTGTGGTAAAAAATATTATGGTTCCAAGAACTAAAATTTCCGGTGTAGAGCTATCAACACCGAAAATGGAAGTTGTTGAAATGATTATTACGGAAGGATATTCACGCTTGCCAGTATATGATGATATTATTGATAAGATTATCGGTATTGTGCATGCTAAGGATCTCCTTCCGTTATTGGCTGAGAACAAGGATTGGACATTGAGTGACATCATTAGAAAGCCTTATTTTGTGCCGGAAACTAAAAAAATCAATGACCTGCTTAGCGAGCTTCAACAGAAACGCATTCAGATTGCTATTGTAATTGATGAGTTTGGTGGAACTGCCGGGATGGTTACACTGGAGGATATTGTGGAAGAGATTGTTGGGGAGATTCAGGATGAGTATGACGAGGAAAAGCCAACAGTAGAGAAGATTTCTGATACTGAGTTTATCATTAATGCTTATGCAACTGTGTATGATGTAAATGAACATCTGCCTCATGATCTTCCGGAAGATGAAGATTTTGATACCGTAGGTGGATTGGTTTCTCATGCTTTTGGTAAAATCCCTGAAGTTGGTGACAGTGAAGAATGTTATGGTTATTTGTTTACGATTTTGAAGAAAACGGAACAGAATATTGAAACCATAAAACTGGAATTGGTGATCAATAAAAGTGACATGATAGACTTACATTAAACTGGAGCTATGCACGTTTTTTATACCCCGGATATCAGTGGCGATGCGTATATCTTAAATGAGGAGGAGAGTAAGCACTGTATTAAGGTGCTACGTTTGGGCATAGGGGCCCTGGTCTACCTGATAGATGGTGTTGGAGGCCTTTATAAAGCTGAAATTGTAGGTGAACATAAGAAGCAAGTAACACTTAAAGTGATCGAAGCCCGGCATGAGTACCAGAAACGTAACCATCATCTGCATATCGCAATTGCACCTACCAAAAATATAGACAGGCTCGAATGGTTTCTTGAAAAGGCGACTGAAATTGGTATTGAAGAAATCACCCCTGTTATTTGCGATAGATCGGAAAGGAAGATTGTTAAAGAAGACAGGTTGTTTAAAGTGATTACTTCAGCTGTTAAACAGTCTTTACAGGCTTATCATCCGATATTAAACCCACAGGTGACTTTAGCTGCTTTTTTAAAGCAAAAAAACGAAAGCATTAAAATGATTGCACACTGTCTGGACAATGAGCCAAGACAGTTTATTACTAACGTTGCCAAACCTGGGGAACGATATACTATTCTTATTGGCCCTGAAGGTGATTTCACAAGTACTGAAATCGAAATGGCTTTGCAAAACGATTATAAACCTTTAACTTTAGGTAATACACGATTAAGAACAGAAACTGCTGGTTTGGCTGCTTGTTTTGAAGTGAATTATTTAAACAGATGAGGGTTAGACTACTACTTTTTTTAACGGTTGTACTACTGAGCAGTTTTGGTTTGCCTACCTATAAAATGGCTAAGCTGAAATATAATGGCGGAGGTGATTGGTATGCAAACCGTACAGCCTTGCCAAATCTGATTGACTTTTGTAATAAGCAGCTTAAGACTAATTTTTCGGCACAGGAAGCTATTGTAGAGGTAGGGAGTGGTGATATCTTCAATTATCCATTTGTTTATCTTACGGGGCACGGGAATGTGGTTTTTACGACCGCTGAAGCTGGTAATCTTCGAAGGTACTTAATCGGGGGTGGTTTCCTGCATATAGATGATAATTATGGTTTGGATAAGTTTATCCGTACAGAGATGAAAAAGGTTTTTCCTGAATTGTCTTTTGTTGAGTTGCCACACAATCATAGCATCTACAATCAGAAATTTAAATTCCCGAATGGATTGCCGAAAATACACGAGCACGACGGTAAACCTGCGAAGGGTTATGCCTTGATTTGGCAAGGTCGAATGATTTGTTTTTATACATTTGAGTGCGATCTGGGGAATGGCTGGGAGGACCTGGGCACTTATCCCGAAGACACCGAAGAAAAGCGTACAAGTGCGCTTAAAATGGGTGCTAATTTAATTCAATATGCATTAACACAATAACTATGAATGTAAAAGTAAATGATAATTACAGTTTTGAGGTAGAAGCAGAGCAACAGGTATTGAAAGTGGATGGCGAGGAATTAAAAATTGATATCGCAGACCTTTCGGGAGGACATGCACATATCCTGTATCAGAACAGGTCTTATAAAATGGAACTGGTCTCTGAAGACAGGGCAGAAAAAACGAGTGTGATCAAGGTAAATGGCACGCTTTATAAAGTGGCTATTGAAGACCAGTATGACCTTTTGCTAAAACAATTGGGCTTTGACAATACAAGAAGCAATAAGATGCGGGAAATTAAAGCTCCTATGCCGGGTTTGGTCCTCAATGTTATTGTTGAAGAGGGACAGGAAGTTAATAAAGGGGATAATTTGCTGGTGCTGGAAGCGATGAAAATGGAGAACATCATTAAATCACCGAGTACGGGAATTGTTAAAAAGATAAGGGTTAATAAAGGAGATAAGGTTGAAAAGAACGAAATACTGATACAGTTTTCGTAAATACATAATGACGGTACAATAAAAAAGGAGCAATTAATTGCTCCTTTTTTATTGTTATATCTCTTTTAGTTTACCTACCTCTGAAACCTTTTCCAGGTTTATTTTTAAATTGAGGTTTTCCTTGTGATCTGATCTCTGGAGAGCCTTGCATGTCCATTGCGCAACGGAAACCGATATCTGCACTGGATTCATCCTGTTGCAAGAAGCGTCTGCTTGCAGGATTTAGCCATAAGGCCTGGTCGTTCCAGGATCCGCCTTTATACACCCTGGATTTATCATTCACTAATGTAGTCTCACCGTAAAGCTCAGTTTGAGGGTCTCTGAAGCCTCTTTGGTCAGCATATGCGTTTTTAAGGGAATCAGCTGGTTTAGTTGCTGCCGCTTGTTTTTCTGCCCAGGTTTGTTTTTTCGCATAAAGCGCTTCGGTCATTACAGGTCTGTTGTATTTGTCAACTGCAATCTTTCCTGTGGTGGGGTCAGCTATTTTTTTATCCAGGTATAAATTTCCTCTGAATGGATTGAAGGCATCAGCTGCTTCGAATGTACCTGGGCGGTAAACGTCACGAACCCATTCGTTTACGTTTCCTGCCATATTGTAAAGACCAAAATCGTTTGGTGTATATGATCTTACAGCAACAGTAATCCCCCCCTTATCATTCAATGAACCTCCGACACCCATGTAATCTCCTTTAGTTCTTTTAAAGTTGGCAAGAATTAAGCCTCTTGTACCTTTTTTTGCGGAGCTTAAGCCCAGACCACTCCATGGGTAGATCTTGTTGTCATTGATGTTTTCGTATTGAGTATTTCCGATAAGCCCTAATGCCGCATACTCCCATTCTGTTTCAAAAGGTAATCGATAAGCTGACTTTAAAATACCATCTTCGAGTCTGACATTTCTAGTTGCCATATTTTTTCCGGTACCATTTCCAGCATTGGAAGGGTTTAAATCCTTCATTGCTCTTTTACCTTTATCATCTATCTGGTTGTTTAAATAGGTTCCGGTACTAAAAGGCCCTTGAGATCCAGCCGAAGCGGTAGTTGCGCCTGCATTGGCAGTGCCACCATTCTTATCTTTAAAGCTGGTCATGTATCCGCGTTCGCGAAGAAGCAATTCATTAACCCTATCCGTTCTCCATTCGCAATAACGTTCTGCCTGTTCCCAGGTAACACCAACAACAGGATAATCCTGGTAGGCCGGATGTCTTAAGTAGTTTTCTACATAAGGCTCGTTGTATGATAGAGGTCTACGCCAAACTAACGTATCTGGTAATTCATTATAGTAATATTCGTAATCTTTTGGAAAGTTTGTTACTATCCAGTTCAGATATTCGAGCCAGTTGGTATTTGAAACTTCAGTTTCATCTATATAAAAGGAGTTAACTGTAATTTCTCTTTTATGATTATAGTTACCTAACTCTTGTCCAGGGACATTAATTGCACTGCCACCAATTACAAATGCACCACCTTCAATCTCTACCAACCCTGGACCCGGACCTCTTTTGTACCGGTTATTAACTGTAAAACCACCATATTCCTTTTTGTTGTAGGCCATTCCCGTTTTATCTGAGGATCCTGATTTGGATTTACAGGAAACGAAAGAGGCAACGGCCATAATGGAAATGATTGAATACAAGGATGTTTTTTTCATTTATTGTTGTATAAAACTAGCTTTAATTGTTATTCAAGTAGGGCAAAAACGCGTTAATACTTGTAAGAGTTAAAATTACATAAAAAAAGGTTTATCGTCCAAGAACATAATTAATAAAGTTAAAATAAGGTGTCAATCTAAAACCACGAGTTAAGACTTTTATACTTTGAAATTAATAAACACTATGGTAACTTGCATTCAATAATTGTTAAATTATTTACAACTGATGAATTTGGGGTGTTTTGTTAAGACTGCCGTAAGTGTATTTTCCTTTGTTGCAGTTTGCACAGAACTGTTCGGCCAGGTTGTGGTACCTGGGACCCAAACCAATGGAAGTGAAAGTAATAATATCCGGGTAGCAGTGCCATTCTTACTGATTGCTCCTGATGCCCGGCTTGGAAGTATGGGGGAGGCAGGGGTAGCTGTACAGCCAGACGCGAATGCAATGGCTGTAAACCCAGCAAAACTGGCTTTTTTAGATCGGAAATACGGGTTTTCAATTTCCTATAGTCCGTGGTTAAAAAGCCTCGTTCCGGATATTAGCCTGACTTATTTGACTGGTTTTTATAAGACTGATGAAAAGACCACCCTTGGGGCTGCTTTACGTTATTTTAATCTTGGCGAACTTCAGCTGACGGATATTAATCAGCAGGATCTTGGTGTTTACAGTCCTAATGAGATAGCTTTTGATGTGGTTTACTCAAGGCAGATGAGTCAGTCTTTTTCTTTGGGAACATCTTTAAGATATATTTATTCGAATCTGACTTCCGGACAATTTTCATCAGGGCAGCAGACTAAACCGGGGACAGCGATTGCTGTTGATGTCTCGGCTTATTTTAAAAAGCCTGCTATATTTTTAGGAACTGATGCTATTTTATCTGCAGGGCTCAATATTTCAAATATTGGAACAAAAATGAGTTATTCTGAAACGGGAGAAAGTTCTTTTTTGCCTACGAACCTTAAAATCGGGGGAGCTTCTACTTTTCTGATTGATGATTATAATCAATTTACTTTTGCGCTCGATTTCAATAAATTAATGGTTCCGACACAACCTGTTTATGATGCCAATGGAAAAATTATAGCTGGGAAGGATCCAAACAGGTCTGTTCCGTCAGGCATGTTCGGTTCGTTTAGTGATGCCCCGGGAGGGATTAGTGAGGAAATAAAGGAGGTTAGTATTGCTGCCGGAATGGAATATTGGTATAGTCAGCAGTTTGCCTTTAGGGCCGGGTATTTTTATGAAAGTCCGCAAAAAGGAAATAGACGTTACTTTACACTGGGAGCAGGGTTGAAGTATAATGTGTTTAACATTGATATTGCCTATCTGCTTGCAAATGCGCAAAAGAGTCCTTTAGCAAATACGCTTAGATTTACAATGCTCTTTAATTTTGGGGAAGCTAAGAATTGATTTGCTGTATAAATAAGTTAATCAGTTAAAAAGGCAAGGACAAGATAAATAAGGCTAGCTTTGTAAGCTTATCCTCGGATAAATAAAAATACAAACGTATATCGCTTATGAGAACTTTATAAGCATTTAAAAGTAAATATAAACTAATGAAAATTAAAGTAGGTTTTGGATTTGATGTTCACCAGTTAAAAGAAAATCACCCATTTATTATTGGTGGTGTTAATTTGGAGCATCATAGTGGGGCTTTTGGACATTCTGATGCTGATGTGCTTTTACATGCCATCTGTGATGCATTACTCGGTGCTGCCAATTTAAGGGACATAGGTTATCATTTTAAAAATACAGATGACCGCTGGAAAGGTATTAGTAGTCTGATCCTGTTGAAGGAAACGGTTAAACTATTAAAAGAAAAGGGGTATGAGATAGGTAATATTGATGCGATGCTTTGTATTGAAGCTCCGAAAATCAACCCGCACATCCCGGCCATGCAAAAAAATATAGCTGAGGCTGCAGAGATCTCAGTGGATGATATCTCGATAAAAGCAACGACAAATGAACAAATGGGCTTCATCGGAAGAGAAGAAGGTGTTGTTGCTTATGCAGTTTGTCTTATCGAGAAAAGTATCGCTTAATCAAATAGTTCTTTTTGCACCTGCGAGGTTTGCAGTGATCCGGAAAATTACCTTCTCAGAGAAGGCCTTAGGCGCTCTTTGCTCCTTTTTCAGGAGCCTAAGAGATGCCAGACTTCGATGAGAATGGTAATTTTCCTATTCAAGATAGCCGAACTTACCTTGGTTATAATCGCTGATCGCTTGTTGTATTTCCTCTGCAGTATTCATCAAAAATGGACCGTATTGTGCTATCGGCTCATTTATTGGTTTGCCACTCAATACAAGTACAACACTATTTTCGAGTGCTTCTATCTGAATTTCAGTTCCTTCATTTTTGAACTGAACAAATTCATTTGCATTCGCAGTTTCGTTGTCATTGATTTTAATGCTGCCCTCAATGATTACAAAACCTGTATTGAAGTTTTCAGGTAAACTAAAATTAGCTTTTCCACCTTTATTTAACCGCGCATTGTACACGTTGATAGGAGTAAAGGTGCTCGCCGATCCTTTGGTGCCATTGTATTCTCCAGCGATCACTTCAATCGTGCCTGCTTGTTTAGCTAAAATATGTTTGGCTATTTCATCATGTTTTATGCCCTGGTATTTTGGACGAGTCATTTTATCCTTTGCAGGTAAATTCACCCACAATTGTACCATTTGAAATTCGCCCCCTTTTTTACTGAACTCTGATTCGTGATACTCTTTATGTAATATTCCGCCCGCTGCAGTCATCCATTGTACATCACCTGGGTAAATTACCCCACTATTTCCTGCGCTATCGTGATGTGCTACCGCACCGTGATAGGCGATGGTAACCGTTTCAAATCCCCGGTGGGGGTGTACATCAACACCCCGAGGTTCATTTCTGGCAGAAAATGTTATTTTAGCGTTATAATCGAGCAGGAAAAACGGGCTCATTTTTAGTTTATAACCACTGGGGAAAAAATTATGTACCCTGAAGCCGTCCCCTACCATGTGAGGTGCCGGCGCGCTTAATACGGCCGATACCTGCTTAATGTTTGCTTTCACTTTCTCTCCTTTATTGGGTTTATAACCTGGATGCTTATCGTCTTTGATTAGGCTTGTTTTACGAATTGTAATTCACCTAAGATTTTAACTTCCTCACTGACCATTACACCACCAGTTTCTAACGCTGCATTCCATGTTAAACCGAAATCTGTTCTGTTGATTTTTCCGCTAATGGTAAATCCGGCTTTAGTGTTACCCCATGGATCTGTAGCAATGCCGCCAAATTCTACAGCTAGTTTTACCGGTTTTGTTACGCCTTTAATTGTTAAATCTCCTTTTAGTTCGTAGTCGCCACCATCTTTAGTAAAAGATGTAGACTCGAAGGATACTTTAGGGAATTCATCAGCATTAAAGAAGTCGCCACTTTTTAAGTGATTGTCGCGGTCGTTATTTCCTGTGTCGATTGATGCCGTTTCTGCCTCAAATTTCACCTGTGCATTCTGAAAATCATCTGACTCAGAAGTTAATGACGCCGATAACACGTTCATACTACCAGTTACTGTAGTAATCATTAAATGTTTTACTTTGAATTGAAGTTCACTGTGTGTTGGATCTAATGCCCAGTTTGTAGTTGCCATAATATTGTGTTTTATTTTTTTTCTTTTATTTAACAACACAAAGTTATGGGCTTATGTTTAGCGGGACATTGATGTATGATAAGAAAGTGTTAAGTTTTGAAATGCTTATGTGCCAGGTCTTTGCGGACTCTGCTTAAAGACTCAGGTGTAATGCCTAAATAAGAGGCTATCATCCATTGCGGTACTCTTAATGTGAGGTTTGGGTAAAGTTTTATGAAGTTCAGGTAACGTTCTTCGGCAGTTGCACTCAGCAACATATTGATGCGTTTTTGCATGAACCTGATAGAATTGTTAAGTATGGTGTGGTTTAAATCATGCATACATGGGACTATTTTAGCCGATTCATTGATGTAGTCTTTAGGAATGACTACTGCTACAGTAGCTTCTATAGCATCAATAAAAAACTCTGAAGCTTCATTAAACAACATGCCGTTCCGGTCGGACAACCACCATTGTTCAGGTGCGAACTGTATGATATGTGTTTTTCCTTTGCTGTCTATTGAATAACTGCGCAATAAACCGCTAATTACAAAATATCCGTGAGCCGAAACTTCTCCTTTCATCAGGATCATTTCATTTTTTTCGAAATGCTTAACCTTTAGCTTGTCAGAGATAAGACTAAACTGTTCGTCGGTTATGGCTACTTTGTTCTGTAGATAGGCTTTAAACTGCTCCAGCATAAGGTTTATAGATGAAGTCTACTTTTTGTTAGGTTCGATGTTTGAAAAGTCGACCCCACATTTGCAGTTTGAGGCACAGCCTCCACTTTTTGGAGATATAGCGCGGTAAATCATACGGCCGACATAAAATATGGCAGCGGCAAAAAGTAAAATCACTAAAATGCTTTGAATGTCCATATTACAAAAATAACAAGCCTGGGCTCAATAGCAGTCTGTTGAATGTAAATTTACCATTACTCCATTAGGCCAATCGTGCCACCTACCCAGTTGAAATCCTGATTGTATCTTACGCCAATCATCTTACCTCTACTTAATCGGGTTAGATTTATACAAAGCTTTGGCTCTGCATCATCTGCCCATAAATACATAAGTCTGATCTCTACTTTGACTCCTCCATCTGGCGACTGAACTACAGGTTCATAGATTACCTTCTTTTGCAATATCCAATTTTCAGGGTCATTGATATTGCAGATGTCATCTGCTGTAACATCAATAATTACACCCATTCCTGCAAAGGAGAATAACGGTTTAAGTACATAGTTCTCCAGGTTTGCCGGTATATTGTTCAAAGTGTTGAGGAAGTGCGTCTCTGGAACAAACTTACTTTTCAGGAATGGCATGGTGTATTTGCTGATTCTGTAAAACCAATTTGGATGGGTAATCCATTCGATATTTAACTTTTCCCGTGGATCAAAGCTGTCGGCAAAGAGGCTTGTCTGACCCTCAATTTCATCAAATATTAGCCTGTTGTATATCCGTTTTAATTGAATTTTTTTTTCGCCATCTTCATAGAAGAGGTTGTTTCCTTCTTTAATAATATCTGTCAGACTCAGGACCTTAATTCCAAGAAGCTGAGCGGTTATTAAAAAATCAATTGCTGTTTTTTGATGGTGTGCATCGGTATCCATTAAAGCTACTTCATGAGGCTGATGGTTTCCTACAATAACCTGCTTAAACAGGTCAATATATTCCTCTTCAGTTAAGCCCTTAAAATAGGGGGTTAAATTTTCAGGAAGCTCAAAGGTTTTCTGGTAAGTTTTGTTTAGATGAGGTTGAAATGCATATAGTGATGGAAAACCCTGCATTTCGATTAGTTTTGGTATAAGTTTTCCCTGCTCATCTTTGCAAATGCCGAAATCAAAAGTTAGAAAATGAGGGTGTTCATTTTCATCCGGTACACGCCATTTTTCAGGAATCGCATTATTGGTGCGTGTTTTAAAGTTGGGTTGTTTGATGAGTGATATGATTTCTTCGCCAGCTTCAATTAGCTGTTGCTTTAGATCTTCTGGAATAAAAACCGGAGTTTCTGCAAGCCTAAAGGGGACTTTAGTGAAGCCCTTTTCAATGGCGGCTAAAAAATCAGCATATTTTTCTTCAGTAAAAGAATGGTTGAATTTATTGCGATAATGCTCAATCATATGATGCTTCCTGTAAGGTGTTGATGGCTTCGTTTAAAAAATTAGGTAAAACCAGGTGCTGTGTTAGGGCAATCCGCTTCGGATCATCGAGGCTATGTAGCATATCATTATACTTGTCCTGACCGTAGTTTTTAATGATGGCTTTCTTTTTGTCTTTCCATAGCAAGTGTGCTTTCATACGAGCGGGACTTGCTTCTGGATGAAACTGAGTACCGACAATTTCCTTTGTAAACCGCACAGACATTACACATCGTTCTAAATCAACATGTGGTCTGTCTTTTTCAAGGGCGAGAACTTTGATATTTTTAACCGCATAGGGAAGATCGTCAGGATTAGTTACCTGCCAGGCGCGACTATCTACTGTGTAAAGAGGGTTGGGTAAGCCATTAAATATTGTGTCATTTTCACCTTCTTCAGTTAAGAAAACCGGGAAGATGCCAAAGGAGGTTGAGCGCCTTTTAATGACCTTTCCTACTCCGAACTTTCTGCAGGCCATCTGAAAGGAATGACAGATTAAAAAAGCATGCTTTTTTTTGTGTTCATTTTTTAGGTTGAAAGATTCAATGTCTTCCAGCAGGTTGAAAAAGTCATTTTCCCATTTCTGCCCTTCGCCATCGTAAGGGCTGCCTGGGCCGCCACTTGATATGTATATATCGTATGTTAGGTTTGGTACTTCTCCTTTTTGCCTTAAATTAAATAAGTCATAAGTTAGTATGATGTCCATTTCCTCCTGATAGCGTAACAAGACTTCCTGGATTCCACGGATCCCCTGATTGGTAACCCCGTTATTCATATCAATAATGGCTACCTTTATCTTATTTCTATCAGTCATAACAACTACTTGGCCCCGATTAAAGTTTGAGTGGTTATATAGTCGACCACTGCTTCAAAGTTACCAAATTGTTCGTAAACAGTCAATTGCCTGTCTGCTCCAGTACCGTTTTCCAGGATTTTCAATACGTAGTTAATCTCATTACGACAACCTAAATCATCTACTACATCATCTACAAAATCCAATAGTTCTAAGATGAGGTTGCGGCAATTGACCTCCATTTCTTTACCGAAGTCGATCAGGCTGCCATCTATGCCGTAACGTGCAGCCCTCCATTTATTCTCATTGATCAATGCCCTCGAGTAGCTGATAAAATTGAGGTTTTGTAGACGTAATTTGTATAGTTTGGCACATAAAGACTGAAATAATGCTGTAAGCGCCATGGTTTCATCAATCAGCATCGGACAATCGCATATCCTGAATTCTATGGTTTGAAAGAAGGGATGAACCCTAATGTCCCACCAGATTTTTTTTGCGTTATCTATACTATTTGTTTTAATCAGCAGCTTTACATAATTGTCATAGTCTTCGATACTATTAAATATATCTGGAATTCCTGTTCGTGGGAATTTATCAAACACTTTGGTCCGGAATGATCTGTAGCCTGTATTCCGTCCTTCCCAAAATGGAGAATTGGTAGACAAGGCGAAGACATGAGGCAAAAAATACCTTACCTGGTTAGCAATATGTATGGCTAGTTCACGTGATTGAAAACCTACGTGAACGTGTAGGCCAAAGATAAGATTGGAGCGTGCTGCTTCCTGAAGTTCATTTACAATTTCATTGTACCGGGGGTGTTCTGTGATGAGCTGTTTTTCCCAATGGGAGAAAGGGTGTGTGCCTGCCGCTCCAATTCGCAGCCCTTGTTCCCCTGCCAGTTGTGAAACGGTATATCGCAACTGCGAGATTTCTTCACGTGCCTGTTCAGTATTTCTGCAAATACCTGTACCTACTTCTACGACGGCCTGGTGCATTTCTGCTTTTACCTGGTCTTTATGGATCTTTTGTGCCGCTTCAACTATTTTTTGGTCATGTGATGTTAATTCCCTTGTTACAGGGTCTACAATCATGTATTCTTCCTCTATGCCTAGTGTAAAATCGTTCATCATATTTTTCCTTCTAATTGATCAATCTTGTCTAGCGGTTTGGCCTGAAATATTAGCTGCTTCAAGTTAAATAAAACAATTTATTAAACCCGAAGTATTCGGTGTATTTATTCAGGTTTTTTAGATGTTATGTCAAAAAAAATCTATAGCTAAGTGTTTTTTGTTGAGAATATTAACTTTGTGTTTTATTTGTGAGAAAGGGGAATTGCTGAATTATGTATACTGCCATATTGGTCCCGGAAGTTGTAAAAACTGAAAGGGTTCTAAAATCCGTCTACCTGGAAAGAGACGTTGAACTGGAGTTTTTTATTCCTGCAAATTTGTTGGGTAATGAAAGATTGAATTTGTTGCTGATTAATGATGGTCAGGCTGCAACTGAACTTGGGTTGCAGGAAATACTAAATCAGCTTTACCAAGGTTATAAGATTGAGCCTCTTGTTGCTGTTGCAATTAAGGCATCTGTTGATCGACTTCAGGAATATGGTGTTGCTGGTCATCCTGATTTTCTTGGTCGGGGAAATAAGGCGAAAGATTATACTGATTTTATTATTAAAGAGTTATTGCCGTTTGTAAAAGTGGTGGTAGGTTTACCTATAAATGGAAGAAGCGCCGTTGCTGGTTTTTCTTTGGGCGGACTCACTGCTTTTGACATCGCCTGGAACAATGATAATTATTTTGATGCTGTTGGCGTATTCTCGGGCTCTTTCTGGTGGCGGAAAAAAGATTTAAAGGATAATTATACAGATGACGATCGGATTTTACACGCCTGTATTGCTCGTAAGAAGATAAAACCGGAATTGAAATTCTGGTTAATGACTGGTACTGAGGATGAAACGGCAGACCGGAACAGGAATTTTATTATTGATTCTATAGATGACACAATAGATGTGATTAAGGAATTACTGAAAAAGGGTTACAGACGTCCTGAGGATATTACTTATTATGAAATGGTGGGTGGTAGGCATGATGTCTCAACGTGGGGTAAAGCGATGTTACCTTTTCTGATCTGGGCTTTCGGTCGAAAGGCGCTGTTATAAAAAAGGATTAGTATGATGTTTTTTTGGGGTTGCTCTTAGCTAATCCCTTGATATATCGATAATAAAGCGTATCTTTGCGGCAAAAATCATACGCATTTTATGCAAAAAATTAGAAATATAGCTATCATAGCCCACGTTGACCACGGTAAAACTACACTGGTTGATAAGATCTTACACTCTTGTTCAATCTTCCGTGATAATGAACAATCGGGAGATTTAATACTTGACAACAATGATTTGGAGCGTGAACGAGGAATCACTATCGTTTCAAAGAATGTTTCCGTTCAATATAAGGATGTTAAGATCAACATTATCGATACCCCTGGTCACGCCGATTTTGGTGGTGAGGTTGAGCGTGTATTGAAAATGGCGGATGGAGTTTTGTTATTGTGTGACGCTTTTGAAGGTGCGATGCCTCAAACTCGTTTTGTTACGCAAAAAGCTTTAGCTTTAGGCTTGAAGCCAATCGTGGTTGTAAATAAAGTAGATAAAGAAAACTGCCGTCCTGAAGAGGTTTATGAGCAAATTTTTGAATTGTTCTTTAACTTAGAGGCAACTGAAGATCAGTTAGACTTTCCGGTAATTTATGGTTCATCTAAACAAGGTTGGATGAGTACTGACTGGAAAGTACCTACAACGGATATTTTCGCGCTTTTAGATGCAGTTGTTGCTAATATCCCTGCGGCTCCAACAAATGACGGTACTTTACAAATGCAAATCACTTCTTTAGATTATTCATCTTTTGTTGGTCGTATTGCAATTGGACGTGTACATCGTGGTTCAATTAAAGAAAATCAACCTGTTACGTTAATTAAACGTGATGGTAAAGTTGTGAAATCAAGAGTAAAAGAACTCTATACTTTTGAAGGTTTAGGCAAAATCCGCGTTACTGAAGTGAAATCAGGTGATATTTGTGCTGTTGTTGGTATTGAAGGATTTGAAATTGGTGATACAATTGCTGATTTTGAAGCACCAGAGCAATTGCCGGTTATTAAAATTGATGAGCCTACGATGAACATGTTGTTTACCATTAACAACTCACCATTTTTTGGTAAAGAAGGTAAATTTGTAACTTCACAACGTATCAGAGAACGTTTGTATAAAGAGATGGAGAAAAACTTAGCCCTTAAAGTGGTTGAGACTGAATCTCCAGATTCATATTTAGTATACGGAAGGGGTATTCTCCATTTATCAGTATTGATCGAGACGATGCGTCGCGAAGGTTATGAGATCCAGGTTGGTCAGCCACAGGTTATCGTTAAAGAAATTGACGGTAAAAAATGTGAGCCGGTTGAAACTTTGATCGTTGATGTACCTGGAGATGTTGCTGGTAAGGTTATTGAACTGGTAACTCAGCGTAAAGGCGAGTTGTTGATTATGGAGCCAAAAGGTGACTTACAACACTTAGAATTCGAGATCCCGTCACGTGGTATCATCGGTTTAAGAAATAATGTTTTAACAGCAACAGCTGGGGAAGCTATTATGGCTCACCGTTTTAAAGCTTATGAGCCTTGGAAGGGAACTATTCCTGGTAGGTTAAATGGCGTACTTATATCTATGGATAAAGGTAATACAACTGCTTATTCAATTGATAAATTACAAGATCGTGGTCGTTTCTTTGTTGATCCGGGAGTTGATATTTACGAAGGTCAGATCCTTGGTGAGCACATCCGTGACAATGATTTAGTAATCAATATTGTTAAAGGTAAAGCGTTGACTAATATGCGTGCTTCTGGTACAGATGACAACACACGTATTGCACCTGCTATTAAATTCTCTTTAGAGGAGGCAATGGAGTATATTCAGGCTGATGAATACATTGAAATCACACCTGCAAGTATGCGTTTACGTAAGATCTATTTAACTGAAAACGAGCGTAAAATCAACGCTAAAAAGTTTGTTTAAACTTACATAAGTTTTTTAAAAGACTGTTTCGTTAATCGAAACAGTCTTTTTTTTATAGCAATACTCGATCCATGCTTTGCGTTTCAATCACATCCTACTTTATAGAACTAAATTTTTACATTTGTGAACTATAATAATTGCCGCTAAATGGAACCCATATTTTATAAAATAGCTGATTAATGAAGGAGAAATCAACGGAACATGTTATTTCATATTACAATGAACATGTGAAGAATAAATTAAACGATTACATAAGTGTTAATCCTAGAATTGAAGAAGCTTGGAGAACCCTTGTTAATTACGCCCCTGAAAAACCACTCCGGATTCTTGAAGTTGGGTGCGGGATTGGTAGCGTTTCATATAGACTGAGTAAACATTGGCCTGGTGTTGAGGTTAATGGATTGGATATCAGTACGCACTCTATTCAGATTGCAGAAAAACTATTTGTTGGTTCAAATTTAAAATTTCAGGCTGGTATTTTAAAGGAAGATACATTTGATGGAAAATTTGATCTGATTATTTTTATGGATGTCTATGAGCATATTTCCGTGCTGGATCGACCGGTTGTACATGCTGCGCTCCATAAACTGTTAAACAATAAGGGCAGGATGTTTTTATCTGTACCTACCCCACATAATTTGAAGTGGTGTCTTAAACATAAGCCTGAAACGATGCAACCTGTAGATGAATTTATTTCGTTCGATGTAATCGGTCGATTAGCAGCTGATACTGGGTCGGAAGTTTTGCTTTATCAAGTGAAGGACATTTGGAACCAAGGTGACTATGCGCATGTTGTATTTGAAAAAAATGATGATTTTGAAGCGGCTTTTTTTAGGCCCAAGTCAGTTAGTTTGTCACAACGGTTAAAGCGGATATTTAATAAAGTAATATATAAAGTTGGAAGTACTTCCCGTCGGATTTCGGTACGCAGTAAACTGAAATAATATGGAATATGGTCTTATTAATCAACTTTAATGAATTTACTCCAAAAGCAAGGCTTTTATAATAGTCTAATCCTGTATGCAGGAACAGGACTTGGATTTTTAAATCTAATTATCCTGTTTCAACGTATTTTAACAAAAGAAGAGATCGGGTTTTACACGTTAATGATTGCTGTATCTGGTCTTTATGCTCAAATAGCATCTCTCGGAATTAACGGTGTAATCATAAGGTATTTTCCCATGTTTCGAACGGAAGATAAGACCCATAAGGGATTTGTTACATTGGTCATACTCTGGTCGTTATTAGGTTTTATAGCTTTTACTATACCATTTATATTATTTAAAGGCTTTGTTATGCAGTATTACGAAGATAAAGCCGGTGCGGGATTAATGGTAGAGCATTATTATTATTTGATTCCGATTTCCTTCTTAACCTTGGTGTTTATGGTTTTGGAAAGTCTGGCCAGAACTGTATTCAAAAATGTATTTTCAGCTTTCTTGAAAGAATTTTTACTTAGGTTAATGACAAGTTTAGCTGTATTGCTAATGGCAATGTCAATATTGGATTATGATGGCTTTTTAACTGCATATTTGATTGCAAATGCTTTAATTGTAGCACTCTTATGGTATAATGTTGCTAATGGGGGACATTTTAAAATGAGTCACATTAATCAGGGGATTTTGGGGAGAAAGAATGAGCTTTTGAATTATGGAATTTTTTCTGTAATCAGTGGGGGGTCGTTTGGGCTTGTACAGAGTATGGCAATTTTGATGCTTAGCGTATTGGCAAATCAGTCTCTTGAGCTAGTAGGGATATATGGTACTTTTTTTGGTATTGCTGTCTTTATCAGTCTTCCTGCTAAAGCATTGGGAAGAACTTCTTATCAAATTGTTTCCGAGGCCTGGGTTAAACTTGATTTGAAAAAGATTGATAGAATCTATAAGAAGACTTCTTTGGTACAGTTTATAATTGGAAGTTTGCTTTTAATTGGTATGATCATCAACTATGATCACATTCTCTTCTTGATGCATAAGCCAGAATACAAACAATATTTCTGGGTTTTTGTTATAGTAGGTTTTACTTTTCTAGTTGATATAACGGGTGGTTTAAATGGGCAAATCATAAATTTTTCGAAATATTATCAATACACTACTTTTCTTGTGACCATAGCTGTATTTGTATGTGCTTTTTTAAATTGGGTACTGATTCCTCATTTTGGACTACTAGGGGCTGCAATTTCTTATTTAATCGTTATGTTGAGTTTAAATTTTCTTTATTGGCTTTTTATTAAAATCAAATTTAAGCTTCAGCCTTTCGGATTTAAGTATTTGATTGTGATTTTTATTTCTGCTGTAACATTAATCATAGGGCTTTATATCCCTGTTTTTGACGCAATTTTTGTTGATATTATTGTTCGGTCTGGAGCTGCTACCTTAGTTTTTGTAACTTTGATTTTAGCTTTAAAAGTATCGGAAGATATCAGTGCGTTATTTTATAATATTGTCAACAAAATAAAGCTTAGATAATATATTTTGTCCTATTTTAGTTGTTTTTACAAAGTAAATGGAAAATTATAACCTCTGTATTATTAAGCCTAGTAAATCAGCTTTTTCTGAAACCTTTATCCACGAGCATATTAGTAGGCTAAAGGGAAATAAAAAAGTGTTGTATGGAGGGGATTTTCCTTTATATGATGATGATGGTAATTTTCTGATACGATCTAAAATAGGATTAATAAGTTATTTAATTCAAAAAAGGATTTTTAAAAAAAAGGACATCCCAGTTAGAACGAAGGCCTTGATTCATTATTTGGTTAATGAAAAGATTGATGTCGTTCTGGCTGAATATGGAATGGTTGGAGCGATGGTTGCTGAGGCTTGTAAGTTGGCAAATGTTCCGTTGATTATCCATTTTCATGGTGCGGATGCTCATCATGTCCCCACTGTACAGAAATATAAAGAATGGTATTTGCATGCTTTTAAATATGCAGCCAAGATCATAGGTGTTTCTAATGATATGATTAATAGTCTTCGCAAATTAGGTGTGCCTGAAAACAAATTGGTTTTAAACCCCTATGGAATTAATACTGAGCGTTTTTGTCCGGGCGAAATGGAACTTGGGCAGAACTTTACTTTTCTTTTTGTAGGAAGGTTTGTTGCTAAAAAATTTCCACAGGCTATAGTTAGGGCATTCTCTGCGGTTTCTTCGCATGTACCTAACGCTAAATTGATAATGACTGGAGATGGACCTTTACTGGAAGACACAAAAGCTTTATGTAGGCAGCTGAATTTATCTGATAAGATTACTTTTACAGGAGTTGTTTCTTCAAATGAAATTAGCGCTTTAATGAAGCAGAGTTCTTGTTATGTTCAACATTCGGTCACGACTCCGGAAGGAGATATGGAGGGAACTCCTAATACTATTCTTGAAGCCGCTGCTGTAGGTATGCCAATTGTAAGTACGAAGCATGCTGGTATAAAGGAAGCCGTTTTAGACGGTTGTAGTGGATTTTTGGTGGATGAGTATGATGTTGATGAAATGGCCGCTAAAATGATCGAGGTTGCTGGTTTTAGTAGGCCTGTTTTAGCCGAAATGGGGAATGCCGGAAGGGAGCATATACTGGAAAATTATAATATTTCCTTTCAAATTCATAAGCTGGATTTAATAATTATGAATAGTATTAAATAAAATAAAGGGTAAATCAGTAACAATAGTTAGATTTGGTTGGACAATTTCTTGTCTCCTGTTGGCGTTCATAGTATAACTAATTAAATCATTTCGAATGCAAAATTTTGCACCTATTGCTCTTTTTGTTTACAACCGTCCTGAGCATACGCGCAGAACACTAAATTTCCTGCAAAAAAATTATCTGGCTGAAGAGTCGAGATTGTTTATCTTTTCTGATGGTGCCCGTAATGGAGATGAGGAAAATGTAAAAGCAGTTAGAGAACTGGCAAATAATATTTCAGGGTTTAAGTCTGTTGAAGTTATTGAGCGGGAACGTAATTTTGGCCTGGCTAATTCCGTTATCGATGGGGTTAGTCGATTGACAGCAACCTATGGACGAACTATAGTCATGGAAGATGATGTCTTAACATCGCCTTATACACTTCAGTATTTTAATGATGCTTTATGTAAGTACAATGATCAGGAGAAAGTAATGCATGTAACAGCTTACATGTACCCTATTGATCACAGTAATCTTCCAGAAACTTTTTTTCTAAGAATCGCTAGCAGTCAGGCCTGGGCTACATGGGATCGTGCATGGAAAAATTTTGAACCTGATATCGATAAAATCATTGCTAGATTTGATGATCAACTAAAATACCAATTTGAACTGGAGGGGGGGATGAATTTTTGGAAACATGTGATGGAATTTAAACATAGACGAAACAATTCCTGGGCTATTAGATGGTATTCATCCGTATTCTTAAATAAGGGACTTTCGGTAAATCCAGCTTTGTCGCTTATAGAAAATATAGGACATGATGGTTCTGGTGTCCATTCCGGAGTCAGTACAATTTACAAAGGCTCGATTAACAATTTCAGAATCAAAGAATTTCCGGAACATCTGGAAGAATATAGGCCGGGTTATCAAGCTGTGAGACATTTTTTGAAACACAGGAAAGGAAGCTACCTGCAACGCGGCATGCGTTATTTAAACCATGTACTCACAAAGTTAAAAATGCATAAAAATTAAGGAGGTTCATCGTTGAAGATTACACACTTGAGTACTTACGGGGGATATGGAGAAGTTGGTTCGACAGTTTTAAGACTGGATCAAAGTTTAAAATCATCCGGGGTAGAATCAGCGGTAGTATGTCTTCATCACACAGGTCACTCTACCAGTGCTAACGTGATATCAAGTGGTTTGTTTGGACGGATAGGGTCTAAATTTAATATTTTTGCCGAACGATTTTTCTCTAAAATACTGACAAGAAAAAGTAGCGCGCCATTTTCTTTGCAATGGTTTGGCCGTTCTGCTATTCATCATCCAGCAGTAAGACATGCTGATGTTATTCATTTACATTGGGTAAACGATGGCTTTTTATCGCCTAAATTTCTTGCCCAAATTGATGAATTGGAGAAGCCGGTAGTATGGACATTTTATGATAGTAATGCTTTTACAGGTGGTTGTCATGATCATCAGAATTGCGAAAATTATCATAAGGAATGTGGATTTTGCCCTTTGTTAAAGATATCTGGTAAGAATGATCTTTCCCATAAGACATGGGCACGTAAAAAGAGGGCTTACTCAGAATTGAACTGTCACATTATTGCTGCAGATAAACTGATGGCAGATGCCGTGAAATTAAGTAGTCTAATGGGGTTTAGAGAAGTTGCCATTATTCCAAGGTCGATGTCTAAAGTATTTAAGCCTTATCTTAAACCAGATGCAAAGAAAATTTTGAGAATTAATTCCGACAAATTTGTGTTAATGACAAGTTTTACCTTGTTGATGAATGATTTATTTAGGGGAGCTTTTAACCTTATTGATGCGCTAAATGATCTGGCGGCTAGACCTGGTATCGATCAATCGAATTTTGAACTGGTTATTCTTGGAAGTAAGTTAGGTGAAACACTGCCCGAATTCCCTTTTAAGACAACCTTTTTAGGTTCGGTCAGCAATGATGAACATTTGTCTAAATGTTATTCTGCAGCGGATGTTTTTATCGTTCCATCTCTGCAAGATCGGTTGGAGGATGGTGTAATGGAGAGTCTTTCCTGTGCCACGCCTGTAGTGGCTTTTGAAACCGTTGGTACACTTCAGGTGGTAAGACATCTGGAGAATGGTTATCTGGCAGAATATGGGTCTATGGAGGATCTGGCAACCGGTATTGAATGGCTGTATCATGATGAAAATGCTCCAGATATTCAAAAAGAAGCACGAAGAACAATATTAACTCAGTTTTCTGAGGGAGTTATTGCAGAAAAACACTTATTATTGTATCAGTCCCTTATTGATCTCCAACCGAAATAATAGTTTTTAAACCCCATGCAACCAAAGTTAAGTGTCATTACTATCGTTTATAACAATGTAAAGGATATTGAGCGAACGATGCTTTCGGTCCTTAACCAGGCCTACAGCAATATAGAATATATAATTATCGATGGGGCCTCAACAGATGGAACCAAAGACCTGATCTATAAATATAAATCAAAACTTACACAGTTTATTTCTGAGCCTGATAAAGGTATTTATGATGCAATGAACAAAGGGCTTTATCTTGCCACCGGTGATTATATTCTTTTCATGAATTCGGGGGATGAGATTTATGCACCTGAAACAGTTGCTGAAGTGTTTGGAACGGCTGCCTCTGCAGATATTTATTATGGTGAGACTGAGATGTTTGATGAACAATGGAAAAGCCTTGGGCAAAGAAGGCACAGTACACCTGAAGATTTTAATTGGAAAAGTTTCAGGTATGGTATGAATATTAGTCACCAGGCTATCTACGTAAAAAGAGATATAGCTGAACCGTTCGATCTTCAATATAAGTATAGCGCTGATATTGACTGGATTATTCGTGCAGCAAAAAACGCATCAAGTATTGTGAATACACATATGTATGTTGCTAAATATTTAGTAGGTGGTGTTTCAAAGAAAAAACATCTGGCTAGTTTAAAAGAACGATTTCAGATACTTACCAAGTATTATGGTTTGATACCTAATCTTATTAACCATGTTTTTATATCCTTTAATCTGGCACAATACTATATTCGGCACCGTCGGACAAATGATTAGTCGGATCATTTAAAGAAATTGAAACTAATATAATTTTAAGCAGTTGAAAGTATTACATGTAAATACATATGAAGGTAATGGAGGAGCTGGCAGAGCATGCTTGCGATTAAATGATGCACTCAAGGCCAAAGGGATAAATTCCCGGGTTATGACTTATTTTAAATTTAAAGAAAGTACTGTCACAACTGTTTTTTGTAAGGGGTATTTTCAAAAGACCAAAGCAATCATGAACATCCTCGCAGAGCGATACCTTTCCAAAGCTGTAACGAAAGCTGTTAAGATCCCCTTTTCGCTGCAATGGTTTGGAAGTTCTATTGTGCACAATCCTTTAGTTAAAGATGCTGATATTATTCATTTACACTGGATTAATCATGGCTTTTTATCACCTAGGTTTATTGGGGAACTTAGTGCGTTAAATAAGCCAATTGTATGGACTTTTCACGATAGTAATCCATTAACAGGAGGCTGTCACGTTCGTTACACATGCCAGGGCTATCTTTATGAATGTGGCAATTGCCCTGTGTTGAAAAAATCAAGTCAAAATGATTTCTCGCATAAGACCTGGAAAGCTAAAGAAAAAGCTTATTCAAAGCTGAACTTCCATGCGATTTCGCCAAGTAGTTGGATGGAAAAGTGTGTTAAGGAAGCTTCATTAACCAAAAATCATTCCGGTTCGGTTATTTCAAACGCGTTGGATACAGACCTTTTTAAACCTGCAGACAAAGCTGCTAGCAGAAAGGAATTAAGTATTAATCCAAGTGCTAAGGTTATTCTTGCGGGCTTCATGCCTTCTACAGACGATAGACACAAAGGGCTTAAGGAGCTTCAGGAGACGATTCAGCATTTATGCGCTGATCCCAATGTGGATAAAGATCAGCTGCTACTGTTATTTTATGGTAGTAATGGGGAAGGAGTGACATTGGATATTCCTATACCCTATAAATTTGCGGGTAAAATTGACAATGATGATGTACTAGTTAAGCTTTATAGCTCGGCAGATGTGTTTTTATTCCCTTCAATTGAAGAGAGTATGGGGTACACAGCCTTAGAAAGTCTTTCTTGCGGAACACCTGTTGCAGGTTTCAATACTTCAGGTGTAACAGACGTTGTTATCCATAAAGAAAATGGCTATCTGGCAAAATTGTATGACACTAAAGAGCTTTCGGAAGGTATAAAGTGGATACTGGATGGTGCTGATCATGCGAAATTATCTAGCCAGGCAAGAACCTGGGCCGTTTCGAAATTCGACCTACAGGTTATTGCAGCTCAACATATAGCGCTGTACGATAGTTTAATGAAACGTTAAAATATCTCCAGTTTTCTGTCTGATTTTTCTGTTAAGATGGTATAGGCATTCGCAAATTTTTCTGTTCTATTCTGTCCTAAAAGTGATCCAAGGATTTTTTTAACCTTGTATTCCAGCTCAATTTTAAAAGATTTTAAAATGGATTTTGGCGCTTTTTTATTTACGAATTCATTATATTTCGTAGTTGCTGGCGGAATAAGTGAGGTTTTGTCAGCTCGGATGTCTAAAGCCTCTGTTTTTAACAGGAATCTAATGAGCGATGGCGTGTACATATTGATATGTCCGTAGGCCAGGAAATGCTTCATCCGGTTCTCTACCCCAAAACGATAGTCTAGCGGAACTTCTATAACGATATATTTTGAAACACGTTTCAGTTCTCTGATGATGAGCCGCTCATGTTCAACATGTTCAAGTACATGCGAAAGAATAACAACGTCGAAACTGTTGTCAGGATAAGGAATCTGATACCCGTCAAACAGTTTGGCCTCAACGAGGCTTTTGAGGTTTCGCTTTTTGATCAATTCTGCTGCACTTTCAACAATTTCTAACGCATACATTTCTTTGCTAAAGCCCCATTCATCTAGGTATTGAAGGATGCTGCCATCGCCAGCTCCTACTTCCAAGACCTTTTTAAAGGATATATCTTTACAAACATCTACGATGTTCTGAGCTTTAGCTCTCGCACTCAGCAGGCGCCATTCTGTATTACTGCCTGCATAGCAGTTTTCGTATGCCTCATTTATGGTACTTGTAACTTTATCCATTGAGTTAATTTTCTCTAAATATAATATTTATCTGATTATTGTGACGCTACCTTTCAATATAGTTTTTTTATCGTCATTAAGCCTAATTATGTAGTAGTAAGTGCCTGTTGGCACAGGACTACCTTTATGAGTTCCATCCCAGGACTGATAATGATTTGAATAGAAAATTCTTGTGCCGTAGCGGTTATATATGGATACTTCTGCTCCAGGGTGCCCCTCAAGGTTTTTGATAATCCATCTATCATTAATGCCGTCCATATTGGGTGAAAATGCATTTGACATTTCCAGGTCTTTTACTACTAATACATATACCTGATATGTTTTATGACATGATGTTCCATAATGCACTGTTAAAGTATAAGTGCTACTTTCCTTGGGAGTAGCTTTAGGATTTAAAGTATATGGATTGTTTAATCCAATAGAAGGCGACCATTCAATTGTATAGTTTTGCGAAGTATTTACATCTATAACGGCATTAAGATTAACACTCTCACCGTAGTTTATCACAATTTTTTCCACCAAGGTAACCTTCGGCACTCTATAACTAATCACGCTCATCTGATCAAAACTAATGGCATCACATGTAGTGTTGGTAATTGTCCATTTAAATATTACTTCCTGATTAGGAGGTAAGTTGTCTATTATGGCCCTTGGATTATTTAAATTGGATGACGTGAAAGGGTTGTACCCTAAGGGAGAAACGACACTCCATGATCCTTCTTCATTTTCGTTGAAATTGTTCGCACTTAACTTGAATTTGGTGTTGCCACATAATTCAACACTTTGTCCGGCAATAGCCTTGGTAATCGGCTTAAAGATGTTTATTTTCAATTCATTACTCTTGTTTTGGCAGTTGTTTGTATTTGTAACCCTTCTGAAATAAGTGCTTTTAGAAAGGCTTGCTAATGTAAGATCTTTTAAATCACTATCTGGTATAGTTTCCCATAAGTTGCCATCTGTACTTTTTTCCCAATTATAGCTAATGATGGATCCAAATGCAGAGATAGGAGTTGTTCCTTCAATAGTTAGGTTTTCAACAATGTCTGCACAAAAGCTAGATGTGGTTACATTAATTGTATTGTTTGTTATTTTGCTATAATTCAGAATTTTTACAAAAGCAGTTGAACTGGGACAAACGGTTGGTGTAATTGTCCATTGAAGTACTATTTCTTGGTCTTCAGGTATGTTTTGAATAAGCGCATTAGGGTTGTTTATGTTCGAGGAATCAAAAGGCTGATACCCCAATGGACTAATTATCGACCAGCTACCTGTTTCGTTTTCAGCAACAGCATTGGCATTTAATGTAACAGAAGGGGTCTGGCATAGAAAAATATCTGTTCCTGCATTTGATTGGGTAACTTTCTCATACACCATAATTTTTAGTTGATTGCTATGGGCTTCGCAGTTGTTGGTGAGTGTTATTCTTTTAAACCATGCGATTTGATTAAATTCTGGTAAGAAAAGGTCTTTATTCGTCGCGTTTGGAATTTCAATCCAGGTAATTCCATCTGCGCTCTGTTGCCATTTAAAGGTGAAAACTGAATTTTGCGCGGCCTGTGGTGTTAAACCATTAATAGTGACGTTTGCTTTACCTTCACAGTTAAGTTGCTGACTTGAGCTAATAATATTGTTTGAAATTGATGGATGTATGGTGATGTGAACTTCGGAATCGTAACTGTCAATACTGTTTGACGTTATCTTCCTTCTGAATTTAATAAGTTGATCATCATTTGTATCATTAGGAATTCCAGGTGAATTGTAATCTGGCAGATTAGAAATTTGTGGTGCATTTATCCAGTTTTGATCGGTATCCTGAATTTCCCATTGAAATGAAGGGCTTGGAGTAAGGTATTTTTCACCATAAACTATAAATGGAATGGTTGTACATACCTCTGTTTGCTGGCTTTGAGTCAGGTTTACTTTAACAGTCCAGATATAATCCATACAGTTGGAGGAAATCTTATAGGTTTTAGGAGAGGTGAAATCCTGTTCTGTATTTGATAAAGGACTCGTTACTCCGATGTCTACCATGATATTGGGTTTGAGCTTTGCGAGATCCGTTCCCGGATGTACAGAAATTTCTATCGTTTTGCTTTGAACATCGATCCGTGCACTGGCAGTTTGTTCTGCAAGCGTAAATGAGGTGACAATTGGTTCTCCCGTTAGTTTTACCTGATTATACTTGACCACAAATGCATCAGATACATAGTGCTGTGCACTGAGGTTTAGTTCGCAATTACCAGGATTGAAATCTACGGTATTGCAAAATTTACCGCCTAAAAGCACATTTTTTTTGGAATCTACAGTTATCTTGTGTCCATAGTTTTCAAAGCAGGCACTCCCAAGATTAAAAGCCCATATAAAATTGCCCTGAGCATCATATTTACCAAAAAATGTGTCCCTAGAACCTTGATAGGTTAACACCTTATTATTGGGGGGATCTCCAAATTCTAGTTTTCCGACAAAATAACCACATATATATACGTTATCATCTATATCGGCAACAATATTGTAACTCAATATACTTGATGAATTCCCTTTCACTTGGCGAACCCACTTTAAGTCTCCATCTTGGCTATATTTAGTAATGTAGAGATTGTTTCCATCTAAGCTATTTAGTGTAATTGAATTGGCCGGGACGGTTGAACTGATGGACACAAAGCCGGAAAAATTGCCGGTCACATATAGCTCATCTGATCCATTCAGGGCTATTCCTGCGGAGTGGTTATTTGATCCAACTAAGGTATTGGACCAGATCAGGTTGAAATCCGAAGTATATTTTGCTATATAATAAGCCTGATCGATGTTTGATGGGGCAGCGGGGTTTTTAGGATTTAGGTTAGCGTTGGTACTAACACTTCCCGTAATTGCAATTTCATTGGCTGAATTTACTTTAACTCCATAAACGTAGTCATCATTGGCAGATGCAATTGTATATGCCCAAATGACATCCCCATTGGTGTTGTATTTAACGATAAAACCATCCTTTCCACCTTTTGAATTTATAATCCAGCCATCCAGATTAACATTGCTGGAGCTGCAGGATCCGACGAAAATTACATTTCCTGCTTTATCTATATCGGCCATGCCCCCGGCATCATCCTGAGATCCGCCAACTGTACGCGCCCACTTAAATTCTCCATTGGTATCAATTTTCACTAAAAGGGCTTCCTGCCCAATGCCGTTAAAGTCGTAAGATCCTTGACGTGGGCTGCTGTTAATACTAGGTGACTGGGTCATACAGGCGACATATGCATTCCCATTTATGTCGACTGACATATAATTGACCTGGTCTAAATTAGCCCCGCCAAATCTTGTAGCCCATATTAACTGACCATCATACGAATATTTAAGAATAAATATGTCATAATTCCCAACTGAAGTCAGCGAGATTGCGCTAGATCCAGAACCCACAGTGAGTGTGCCCTCGAAATGGCCTGAAACATATACATTATCATCCTTATCTACAGCCAGACCTGAAGTTTTACTCTCTCCCGTACCTCCAATATCTTTAACCCAGTCTGGTATGGGGAGCAGTTGGGCAAAAACACCGAAAGAATAACAATTGAAGATAATTACACAGTATAGAATTTTAAAGAGTAGCGTTTTCATAATGTGGTCAGTTTGCTTAGCCTGATTTATTTGAAGAAGATTGTTAAAAATGAAGTAGAAGCTCTTCCAAACTACTGATTTGCCATTCTACATCCTTAGGTTTTTCTTTTTTTAAGGGATTAAAATAAATGGCTTTTATGCCATAATCCTGTGCTCCACGTATATCGGCTTCAAGGCTGTCGCCTATCATAATGCTTTCATGTTTTTCTGCAGCAGCCTTATTTAATGCATACTCAAAAATGGCTTTGTGTGGTTTGTTTACACCTACGTCTTCTGAGATGATCACATTACGGAAATATGGGTTCAAGCCAGAAACATCCATTTTAGTAAGGGTAGTTTCTTTAAATCCATTAGAAATGATGTGTAAGGTATACCGTTCATAAAGATAGCCCAGGACTTTTTCGGAGCCCATGAACAGGTTGGTCTTAGTAGGACTGATACGAACATAATCCTCTTCAAATTGCATCGGAATTTTATCCGGCCTTATACCAAGTTGTCTGAATGTTTTGTGGAAACGCTCAGATCTTAGTTGTTCTTTGGTAATGCGTCCAACATGGTATTCCGCCCAGAGCTGATGATTATTTGCTGTATATGTGGCAATAAATTCCTGACAGGAATTGAGGCCTAGCTTTTCAAGTTCATACAATTGATAAAGCTCTTTAAGTGTTTCTTCAGCATTCCTGTCAAAATCCCAGATGGTATGATCCAAATCGAAGAATATGTGTTTGATCATTTTTATTAATTTTTTTGTAGCAGGAACGCCTAATAGCTGTTGTGAGAAACGACTAAATTTTGGGGCCATAGGCCAGGTCACCTGCATCACCTAATCCGGGAACAATGTACGATTTACTTGTCATTTCTTCATCAATTGCACCCAACCATAATTTTGCTTTCGGAAGGTTTGCTCTTACGTGTCTTAGTCCTTCCGAGCTTGCTATTGCACATGCGATATGGAGTTCTTTAATTTTATACCTGTTCATCAGCTCTTTGCAGCAAAGGACCATGCTCATACCTGTAGCGAGCATTGGATCGGCCATAATTACGATGCGGTCTGTTAAGTCGGGACTGGAAATATATTCAATAGCAATTTCCAGATTACCGCTTTTATGCATTTTTCGGTAGGCGGCTATAAATGCACATTCGGAACGGTCAAAGATATTTAGCATTCCTTTGTGCATTGGGATCCCAGCCCTTGTAATAGTGGCCAGCACAGGTTGCGATGTCAATTGTACAGTCTTTGCAATTCCTAATGGGGTCTGTGTTTCTATTTGTTGATAATCGAGTGTTTTACTAATTTCAAGGGCGAAAAACTCGCCAAGCCGCTCCATATTGGTGCGGAAACGCATAGGGTCTTTCTGAATGTTTTTATCTCTGATTTCAGCCATAAAAACATTTGCAATAGAATTGATTTTACTTAGGTCGAATATCATTACATAAAGATAAAAAATAAAAATCACCATTAACCAGTTTAACATTGCTAATGAGTTCATTTATCTGAAATAATAAAGCCCCGGTAGTTTTGTTACTTAGTAATGCTGTATCGGTTGTTACTACCGGATGCAAAAGCAATTGAGTGGTTTTTTCCAATTGTAAATCGTACCAGTAAAATGGAGTACAGGTGCCCGCTCTAAACCCAGGACAGTTGCCGTAGTGAATGCTGTAATCATTTTTTGTCTTGTTTTTTGTTAGCCTAATGTAGCTTTTTGGAAGTGTTATTTCTCCACTAAAATGATGTTGGTGATGTTTGTCGGGAATAGAAATAGCTGGACTTCGGATAAAACCATGACGTTTCATATCTGCAACAATTTGTTTGATTTCGGTAATTTTGATGTTTTTTGAGCTTAATTTGTTGTCGATGAGTGTTTTGATGTAGAGGATTGTGCTGGAAATAATATTTTTTGAAGGAGGGTTTATAGATGGGGGTAGTATATATATAGGTCTGAAGGAGAATTCTTTGTCGCCAAATTTGAGCGTGGGAAAATGTTTTAATAAGATGTTTTTCAATATCAATGCCCAAGCGTCAATAATAGGTTGGTTTAATAAATTCAGCTTGTATTGTAAACTATTTTTGTAGAGATAAGAGACTTCCTTTGAATTGCCCGTAGGTACATATTCTTCATAGCGGCTAAGGAAATAAAAAGAGGCGGCAAAAATATCAAAAGGTAAGGTGCTTTTGGTAACAGGAAAGGGAGTTCGCATTTCTCCGAAGTGTACAGTATTAATCTTTTGAGCTATGATTTTACGTTCGAAGAGTAGATTTGAACTTTTGAAAAATAACTCATTCTGAATTGCTTGCTCTGCATAACTGAATTTCGGTAGTGGCGATTGTTTGAATTCTTCTGCATTTACAGTAAAGACTATTTCAGTCTTTAATATATCATTAAATATAAAGTTGAAGATATACTTTATACGAGGGCTGAGGAACGGTACGTAAATCAGAAGTTTCATAAACATAAATTTAACATATAAATAACCAATTTACAGTGCTTTAAAAATGTTGGTATTAAGATAAAAAATTCTAGCTATGGATTTGTTACTCTGGACATTTGTTTGGGGTAGTTTTTGTTTTGGGACATCTCTGTCATTCCAGTGTTTAATACATGGCTTTGCTGAATCGTAGAAATAAATAATCCTTATATTTGAAATTAGGAGTCTTCAGAATAGAAGCTCGCTCTTTAAAATGATACCGGATGAAATTTAACATTGTTTCTGATTACAGTCCTACGGGAGATCAACCTACTGCCATTAAACAACTGGTCGAAGGTGTTAATAACGAAGAACACTATCAAACCTTGTTGGGAGTAACGGGATCGGGAAAGACGTTTACGATTGCAAACGTAATTCAGGAAACGCAAAAACCTACATTAATACTGAGTCACAATAAAACGCTGGCAGCACAGCTTTATGGAGAGTTTAAACAGTTCTTTCCTGAAAATGCCGTGAACTATTTTGTGTCTTATTATGATTATTATCAGCCCGAGGCCTTTATCGCCAGTAGCAATACTTATATAGAGAAAGATTTAAGTATCAATGAGGAAATAGAAAAACTAAGATTGCGTACTACCTCTGCCCTGATGTCTGGTCGTAGGGATATTATCGTTGTATCTTCTATCTCTTGTATCTATGGTATGGGAAACCCTGAAGATTTTTCCAGATCAGTTTTTCGTTTTTCAGTAGGGACAAGAATCTCGAGAAATTCATTTTTACATAGCCTGGTCGAGATTTTATATGCACGTACTACTAACGACTTTAAGCGTGGAACCTTCAGGGTAAAGGGTGATACCGTTGACATTTTTCCTGCCTATTTGGATAACGCATATCGCATCTCTTTTTTCGGAGATGATATCGAAGAGTTAAGTGCAATAGATCCGGTAACCGGAAAGACATTAGAGAAACTGGAAGATATGGCGATCTATCCGGCAAATTTATTCGTTACACCAAAAGATCGGTTTAATTCATCTATATGGGGTATACAGGAAGAGTTGGAAATTCGTAAAAACCAGCTGGTTGGTGACGGACATTTACTTGAGGCTAAAAGATTGGAAGAAAGGGTGAATTTCGATATAGAAATGATGAAGGAATTGGGGTATTGTTCAGGAATTGAGAACTACTCAAGGTTCTTTGATGGGCGTTCGCCAGGAATGCGTCCTTTCTGTTTGCTGGACTATTTTCCGGATGACTATTTAATGGTGATCGATGAAAGCCACGTTACTGTTCCTCAAATCAGGGCGATGTATGGTGGTGACCGTTCTCGCAAGCTTTCCTTAGTTGAATATGGTTTTCGTTTGCCTTCAGCATTGGATAACCGTCCTTTGAATTTTGATGAATTTGAACGCCTTGCTCCACAAACGATCTATGTGAGTGCAACGCCCGCAGATTATGAACTGCAGAAGTCGGAGGGAGTAGTGATTGAACAAGTGATCAGGCCAACAGGATTGCTGGACCCTTTAATAGAAGTTAGGCCGGCGATTAATCAAGTTGATGACCTGTTGGATGAAATTGATAAGACCATTAAGTTGGGTGACCGGGTCCTTGTTACTACTTTGACAAAGAGAATGGCCGAGGAACTGACCAAATATATGGACAGGCTAAATATCAAATGCCGCTACATTCACTCGGAAGTAAAAACACTGGAACGTGTAGAGATTTTACGTGGATTGCGATTGGGTGAATTTGACGTGTTGATTGGAATTAACTTGTTAAGAGAGGGACTGGATTTACCTGAAGTGTCTTTAGTCGCTATTCTGGATGCAGACAAAGAAGGTTTTCTGCGTTCGGACAGGGCTTTGATTCAAACCATTGGAAGAGCGGCAAGGAATGACAGAGGTAGGGTAATTATGTATGCGGATAAGATGACCGATTCAATGCAGCGTACCATAGAAGAAACCAACAGGCGTAGAGAAAAACAGGTGGCTTATAACCTTGAGTATGGAATTGTACCTAAAACTGTAGGGAAAAGCAGGGAAGCAATATTGGAACAAACCTCGGTGCTTGACTTTACTTCAGGCGAAACGAAACGTGCGAAAGCTTATGTGGAGGTGGATGAAGTGAGTATGGCCGCCGATCCGATTGTTCAATACATGACCAAGGCAGAAATGCAGAAATCAATTGACAAAACACGGAAAGATATGAGCAAAGCAGCAAAGGATATGGACTTTTTATTGGCGGCCAGACTGAGGGATGAAATGTTTGCTATGGAAAAAATGTTTGAAGAAAGATTTGCTAAGTCGTAAGTTTGTAAAATGGACGGAAAGAGCAGAAAGGATATATATCCGGGACTAGAAGTGGATATTATTTTGAAGAAAGATCAGAGAAGTGGAAAATTGACAAGAGGAATTGTTGCAAGTTTGCTCACTTCGGCAGCATTTCACTCCCGTGGCATTAAAGTGCGTTTGGAAGACGGACAAATAGGCAGAGTAGCATCAATCGTAGATGACATTTGAGCTGATGGTATTGTAATTGTTATGCAATAAACAGAACGGTGCTGTAATATATAAATTTCAACCCCGTCTATATTTATATAATTATTAAAGAAATAAAATGGGAGTTATAAAATTCATATTGGTTACCTTACTCATCATCTATCTCTTACGGGTTATTCTTCGTTTGATATTCCCGATGGTGTTAAGGAGGATGTTTAGCAAAGTTCAGCAACAAGCACAGAATCAGGCAAGACAACAGAATGAGAAACCAGAAGGTTCAATCTCTATTGATTATATGCCTCCCCAAGCTAAAACAGGTAAAACAGATAAATTGGGCGATTTCGTAGATTACGAAGAGCTGAAATAGGACTGTTTTGCCAAGGGCTTTTTAAACACTAAATATTTTTTTTAAAAAAGTTGTTCGAGGCAGATAAAAATAAATCATTTTATCTAAGTTTGGGGTTAGTTTAATCTTAAACAAACCTTAATGAATAACTGGTTAAAAGCGAATGGCATTCATCTTGCCATAATTGGATTTTTTGTAATCATCTGTTTCGTCTATTTCAGCCCTGTACTCCAAGGCAAATCTCCTGCTCAGGATGATGTTTTGCAGGCTAAAGCCATGCAGAAAGAAATCATGGAGTATAAGGATAAAGATGGAAAAGCTCCATTATGGACCAACCAAATGTTTGGGGGGATGCCAGCTTATCAGATTTGGGCGGAGTATGCTTATAATGGTGCAACCTACGGTATCCGACTTATTGTAAATACATTTCCTCAACCGATAGGCGCGATTCTTTTGTTGCTTTCCGGGACATATTTTTTATTTATTGTTTTAAGGGTAAATCCATGGCTGGCAGCTGCTGGTGCAATCGCATTTGCATTTACAACATATAACTTCGTGCTCATCTCAGCAGGACACAATAATAAGGTGCTGGCCATAGGTTTCTTTGCGCCTATTATTGCTGGTATTCTTCTGACTTTACGCGGCAAGTATTGGGTCGGTGGTAGTTTAACCGCTTTGTTTTTGGCGCTGTTGATTAGGGCCAATCACGTACAGATGGCCTACTATCTATTGTTATCCGTTATTATTTTTATGGCTATTGAGTTTTATCAGGCGTATAAAGCAAAAACATTACCTGCCCTGGGTAAAGCTGTTGGGGTTTTAACTGCTGCTGCGCTTTTAGCAGTAATGGTAAACGCAGGAGTATTGTGGACTACAGCAGAATATGCAAAGGAAACCATCAGGGGTAAAGCAAATTTGACAGCTGCTTCGGCAGATGGTGGTGATGCCAATGCAAAAGCCAAGGAATATGCTTATGGCTGGAGTCAGGGTGTAGGAGAGAGTTTTACCTTTTTAATTCCTGATCTTTATGGAGGTGCTACAAGTATAAACGAGCTTGTGAAGCCGGAAAGCCATATGTTCAAAGCAATTTCCGAGCTCACTGGTGGAGATCCTGGTCAAACTACTCAGGCTATTCAGCAATTGGCTCAGAATCTGAATATGCAGCAATATTGGGGCGAGAAACCTGGTACATCTGGTGGATATTACTTTGGTGCGGTGATCTGCTTCCTTTTTGTATTCGGACTGTTCATTGTACGAAGCCACTTAAAATGGTGGATTCTGGCAACAACAATATTGTTTATCCTTTTGTCTTTCGGAAAAAATTTCCCACTGATATCTGATTTGTTTTTTGACTATTTCCCGTTGTATAACAAATTTAGAGCAGTTGAATCGATCTTAGCTGTAGTTGGATTAATGGTACCATTACTGGCTATACTTGCAGTGAAAGAAGCGCAGGATGGAGATATTGATCAGAAAGTTCTGATTAAAAAATTGAAAATATCGGCGGGTATTACTGGTGGTTTTGCTTTGGTCGTGGCTATCATACCTACGTTGTTCTTCAGCTTTACTACGGCCAATCACCAAGAAATTGTTCAAGCGCTTACACAGAGTCTGGAAAATAATGCTGCGCTTGCTCATAAAATTACAAATGCATTAATAGAGGATAGGATCTCTATTGCCCGTGCAGATGCCTTCCGTTCATTTATACTTATAGCGATAGCTTTTGGTTTGGTATGGGCATTCATTACTAAAAAGATGAGCGTACAAATGGCATGTGGTTTATTGGCCGTAGTTGTGTTGTTTGACATGTGGCAGGTAGATCGCCGTTATCTGAACAATAGTAATTTTGCTACTAAAAGTGATCTAGCTAATCATTTTCAGCCAAGAGATGTCGATAACTTTATTATTGCAGATAAAGACCCTGATTTCAGGGTGCTGGATATGACCATCAATACATTTTCAAATGCCAGTGCGTCTGCGTTTCATAAGACGGTAGGAGGATATCATGCAGCAAAATTGAAAAGATATCAGGAATTAATCGAGAAACAGTTTTCTAAGAGCGTTAATCAGGATGTGCTGGACATGTTGAATACAAAGTACATCATTACGCAGGATCCACAGAACGGTTCTTATAAAATGCAACGAAATGCTACAGCTGCCGGACATGCCTGGATCGTACCACGTGTTCAGTTTGCTAAGGATGCTGATGAGGAAATGAAAGCGATCAATAGCTTTGACCCTAAACAGGAAGCAATTGTTGATGTGAGGTATAAAAATCTGATAGACGAGAAACGTTTAGGGCCCGGTACAGGTGCTTTGATTAAATTGGATAGTTATCACCCGGATCACTTGGTTTACACTTACAGTGCGCCTACAGATGTTATTGCGGTATTCTCTGAGATTTATTATGATAAAGGTTGGAATATGTACGTAGATGGTGCTGAGAAGCCTTACTTCAGGGCAGATTATGTGTTACGTGCAGCGCAGTTGGAAGCGGGGAATCATAAAGTGGAATTCAAATTTGAACCAACATCTTACTACGTTGGAGAAAAGATTTCACTAGTAGCATCTTTATTGTTGGTAGCAAGTTTAGGATTTGCATTTTATTCAGAAAATAAAAAGAAAAAGGCAGCTTAGCATTTGAGTTACTTATGTCATAACAAAGGTCATTACATGTATGTAATGACCTTTGTTATTTAACGATTACTTAACGTTTGATTAATCCTCCGCTTGCACCTTTGTAACGTTAAGTAGTATGCAATATGCAAAAGGATGACATCTAAAAGAGAAGTTGAGATTGCAGTAATCTCTGATGTACACTTGGGAACCTACGGTTGTCACGCTAAAGAATTGTTGAAGTACCTAAAAAGTATTAAGCCTAAGGCAATCGTTTTAAATGGCGACATTATAGACATCTGGCAGTTTAGTAAAAGATATTGGCCGGAAACGCATATGAAGGTGGTCAGAAAACTAATGAAATTTGTTGTTGAAGGTGTTCCTGTTTATTATCTGACAGGGAATCATGATGAATTACTTCGAAAATTTGCAGATATGAACATGGGTACATTTTATCTACAGAATAAACTTGTCCTTGAGCTGGATGGCAAAAAGGCCTGGTTCTTTCATGGTGATATATTTGATGTAACCATGCAACATTCTAAATGGCTGGCTAAACTTGGCGCTGTGGGGTACGATACATTGATTCTCATCAATAGTTTTGTAAACTGGTTTCTGGTGTTAATGGGACGAGAGAAAATGAGCTTCTCGAAGCGGATTAAAGCGAAGTTTAAAGATGCAGTTAAATTTATCAATGGCTTTGAACAAACAGCAGCCGAACTGGCTGCGGAAAAAGGCTATGAGTATGTGGTGTGTGGACATATCCATCAACCTGAAATGAGAAGTATTGCTACAGATAATGGCGCTGTAACCTATTTAAATAGTGGTGATTGGGTGGAGAATCTGACTGCACTCGAATATTACGATAAGTCCTGGAAGATCTTTAAATACGAGCACGCCAACTTTCAGAAGGATGAAATTGAAGAAGGTGAATTGTCGGACGGAGAAGACTTACATAGCAAATTAGATATCACCATTCTACTACAAAAGATTAAGCTATAAATTGTCTAAGGTGTAAAACCTGCATGAGCTTACAAGTTATTATTTTAGATTGAATTTAGCTCATGCAAGCTTCATAACCTCTAAAAAACAATATATTCTAATGAAAAATACAGATATTAGGTGCGAATGAAGATACTTTACGCTATACAGGGAACCGGCAACGGTCATATTAGCCGTGCAAGAGAGATTGTTCCCTTATTACAGCAATATGGTGATGTTGATCTCCTCATTAGTGGGACCCAGGCTGATGTAAAATTAACCCAGGAGGTAAAATACCAATTGCATGGCTTTAGTTTTATTTTTGGTAAAAAGGGAGGTGTAAATCATTACGAGACATGGAAAAGTATGAATCTTCCACGATTTGTGAAAGATATGCGGCATATACCATTAAAGGAATATAACCTGATCCTGAATGATTTTGAACCAGTTACCGCATGGGCGTGTAAGACGAAAGGAATTGAAAGTGTTGGTTTAAGTCACCAAGCCTCTTTTCAATCTAAAAAAGTTCCTAAACCAAAAAGCATCGATTGGGCACAATTGGTGATGAAATATTATGCCCCTGCTACACATTACGTGGGTTTTCATTTTGACAGATACGACGATTTTATTTATACCCCGGTAATCAGGGCTGAAATCAGAAATATGCAAACCAGCAATCTGGGGCATTATACCGTTTACCTCCCTGCCATTGATGATCAATACCTGGTGCCACTTCTAAAACAAATCCCTCATGTAAACTGGGAGATATTTTCCAAGCATTGCAGACAGGGGTATGTAGATGGGAACGTAAATGTACGTCCTGTCAACAATGAATTGTTTAACATAAGTTTAGCCGCCTGTGAGGGCCTGTTTACAGGAGGTGGATTTGAAGGCCCTGCAGAAGCACTGTTTTTAGGTAAAAAATTATTGGTAGCACCAATGAAGTTTCAATATGAGCAGCAGTGTAATGCGTATGCTTTGAAACAGTTTGGTTTACCTGTGGTTTGGGGGAGTAACAAAAACTGGCTGCCAGTAATTAAGAACTGGGTGAACAGCCCGCAGGAACACAAATTTTACTTTCCTGATGAGACGGCCGCTGTAATTGATAAAGTTGTAAAGCAGTTTGCCAGATAATTTGCTTTACTTTGCCTTTAGGCATGATCAATCAATTTAGAAATTTAAACCCTATAAACCTGCTCATATTATTCGCATATACTTTTTTTATGCGAGTGGCTATTTTTGCAGAGCTCCCTGCTCAGCTGAATTTTGAATTTTTAGAATCCTATACCCGGTTTTTTATTAAAATCCCTGTACAAAGTTTTTTTTCGTCCAGTAGCAATGTTTTTCTGGCCGGAATTATTGTTTACATCCAGGCTATTTTATTTAACAGGGTTGTGAATAATCATGGTTTGTTGAATAAGCCGGGGTTTTTGCCTGCGCTAATGTATATTACTGGAGCCAGTTTATTTATGCCATTCCTGGTATTAAGTCCAACATTGATCTGTAATTTTTTACTGATCTGGATGATGGATAAATTTCTGAAGATCGGTAAATCTCCCAACGCCATTATGATCATGTTTGATATTGGAATGATCATCGCCATTGGCACACTGATCTACTTTCCTTTTATTGTAATGTTGGTTATGATATGGCTTGCTTTGTTACTTTACAGGTCATTTAACTGGAGGGAGTGGGTTGCCGGATTAGCAGGGTTTTTAACGATTTTCTTTTTTGTAGGTGTATTTTATTATTGGAATGACAGCTTATCTATGTTCTACAAAATATGGCTGCCATTAGGTAATAAGTTTCCGTCTGTCTTTAAAATCAACTATAACGATTATTTGGTTTTAGTGCCAGTATTAGTGATGATGGTGCTTGCCATACTTCAACTACGTGAAAACTTTTTCAGAAGCTTTATCAGTACAAGAAAGGCTTTTCAGATGCTGTTTTTTATGTTTATTGTGAGTATCGCCAGCTTTTACACCAAGCCAGATTTCAGTTTGTATCACTTTTTGTTATGTGTGCCTCCCGGAGCTGTTTTGCTGGCCTATTATTTTTCGAATGCTAAAAAAAGGTGGTTTTACGAGAGCTTATTCCTAATCCTCGTTTTTGCCATCCAGTACTTTTTGTTTGTTTAACTTTTTTTAACAATTTGAAACCTTGAAACTAACTAAAGATTGATAGCTTTGTGCAATGAAGTTTGGAGCTGTTCATGCATAATTTGGTTATAGATATTGGTAACACAAATAGTAAACTTGCCGTTTTTAATGAAAAGGCTATAGTTTACTACCAGGTTTTTAAAGATCTTGTGCCTGCTGAATTGATCAGATTAATAAAAGAATACAATGTAATCAATTCGTCTGTTTCCATTGTTAGAGAAGATTTACAGGAAGTAATTGATGTTCTGGAGTCGAACACTAATTATATTCCTTTTTCTACCAACATTAACACCGGAATAAAGAATTATTATAAAACACTTTCAACACTGGGTTTAGACAGATGGGCTAAAGTGATAGCTGCAAATAGCTGCTATACTGGACGAAATTGTTTGATGATTGATTCTGGTACCTGTATTACATATGATTTACTGAACAGCAGTAAAGAATATTATGGAGGTAGCATTAGCCTGGGGATAGATATGCGTTTTAAAGCGCTGCATCATTTTACAGATAGATTGCCATTGGTGAATTGGGAGCCTGAAGCGGAAATACCTAACGGAACAGATACCAGTTCGGCGATTAAAAATGGTGTTTTACAAGGAGTAATAAATGAGGTTGAGGGTTTTATATCCTCTTATAATAAAGAAAATATAGGCCTGACGGTATTGTTAACAGGGGGTAACGCTGCTTTTTTGCTAGAACAATTAAAAAACAGCATCTTTGCGCCTCAAATTATACACGATCCGTATTTGGTATTAAAAGGATTAAATGAAGTTATTGCATTTGAATATGTACAAAAAAATTAATTATATAGTAGCGGTAATCATCTTGTTCGCCAGTGTAAATGTTGAAGCACAGGTAACTTCACAATCTCCATATTCAAGATATGGTCTTGGAAATGTTAAAGGATTGTTGCTTCCTCAATTCAGGGCCATGGGCGGAATTTCAACCGCTGTATACAAACCCAATGATTATTTTAGTAATATCAATATGCAAAACCCTGCTTCTTATGCAGGCGTCACCTTAACTACCGTTGATGTGGGTATGAGTGGTGGATTTAAACAACTTAAGAAAGATAACCTGACTGAAGGTAGCTTTAATGCCACTTTAAGTCACGTGGCTCTTGCTTTTCCGATTAAAGCTGGTCGTACGGGTTTAAGTTTCGGCTTACTTCCTTATACAGACCTTGGGTACCAGTTTAGCAATGTTGGAAAGCTGGATGGTGATACCACTGCAGTAAATAAATTGTATTCAGGAGAAGGTGGTTTAACAAAGGCTTACTTTGGATTAGGTCAGCAGTTTGGAGACCACTTCAGAGTTGGAGTAAATGTGGAGTATGTTTTTGGTAATCTGCTTGAAAACCGTGCTTTAGAGTTGCAAACTGTTCCTTCATTGAATACTAAACAACAAGATAAAAATAGTGTAGGCGGTATTAGTTTCTCCTATGGTATGCAATATGAAATCCCTCTAAGTGCTAAGAGCCGTATTACATTAGGGTACTCCGGATCTTCTCCTTCCAGCATCAATTCAAAAAAGACTTTCCTGGTTACAAGGTACCTGAGACAAACCACAGGAGATGAAGGAACTGCTATTGATACACCTGTTTTTGTAGAAAATGGCTCTGCGAAATTGAAACTTCCTTTAGTTCACAATTTTGGTATCGCTATACAAAAAGATAATAAATGGCTTGTAGGGGCCGATTTTAGAACCGGAAACTGGTCTAAATTGAGTATGGATGGTGTAAATAGTGGACTTGAAGATAGTTGGGGTGCTTCAGTAGGCGGACAACTTACACCTGATATGAATTCAATCGGTAGTTATTTCAATAGAGTTGATTACAGACTTGGATTTATGTATGATAAGACTTATATCAAAATAGGAGATCAGGACGTTAAACAAATGGCGGTTACTTTTGGTTTAGGTTTGCCTTTGGCGATCAACCGATTCGTTGCTAATAAAATTAACATTACTACTGAAGTTGGAAGAAGAGGAACTTTGAAAAGTGGACTGGTTCAGGAGAATTATATCAACATTCATTTAGGTTTTACGCTTAACGATACCTGGTTCAGACGCTTCAAGTTTGACTAATGATCCGTTTATGGCAGTTTCATCATCTTTATTAAATAATTATACCTGGATAAAAAGTCCGGGTTTAGTTTTTTGTATGATTTTGCTATGTGTAATTCAATTCTCATTAAGTTCTTGTGCTGATGACGATCTAAAAAAGGCGGCAAAATTATCAAAGAAAATTAGTTTGGATACCAACCGGACTAAGGGAGTTGAAATTATTTACAGTGATTCTGCAAAGGTAAAAGCTAAAGGTTTTGCACCGGTACTGGATAAGATTACTCCATCTAGTGGAATAACTTTCTCGGAAATGCCAAAAGGGGTGAAGATTCAGTTTTTGGATGAAAATCAGGTGATAACAGGATCTATTACTTCTGATTACGCCATTATGAAAGAGACAGAAAAGCTGACTATTTTTAAAAGAAATGTTGTTGTGGTGAATCAGACGTTGACTTTTAATACAGAGGAGCTGATCTGGGATGAGAACAAACGTATGTTCTTTTCTCCTAAAGGAGTTGTAACAAAACCAGATGGCTCTTTTGCGAATGCAGTGAACTTTAGTGCCCCCCAGGACTTCAGTTATTACAACACCGGAAGTGGCTATGGGGAGACATTTATTGAAGAAAAATTTGGCGAATAATTTAATGTTTTCTTTTTTTCGCAAAAGTTGTATCTTGCGCGCTCTTAAAAAAGAATTATAAATAAGAATATTATGGGATTAATGACATTTTTGCGGAATCGTGCTGGCTATATTTTGATAGGAGCTATCGGTTTTGCAATTGTTGCATTTTTAGTTGGCGATGCAATTAACGTAGGTAAGCCTTTTTGGGCTGAATCTCAAAAGGTAGTAGGATCAGTTGACGGTGAAGAAATTAGTATAGATCAGTTTGGTCCAAAAGTAGACCAGAGTTTAGCTCAGTTTAAGCAACAGTACGGTGGTTCTGGTAATCCTCAGATGCAAGCTATGGCTGTAGACAACGTTTGGCAGGGTGAACTTGCTGGTATCCTTTTAGGTAAAGAATATACCAGGTTAGGTTTAACTGTATCAAGCGATGAGTTGGCAGACCTTATTAAAGGGAATAACCCAAGTCCGATAATTGTACAATATTTTGGTAACCCTCAAACCGGTGAGGTAGATAGAGCACAGGTGCTTAGAACATTTAAAGAAGGTTATAAAGATCCTAAAGTTGCTCCACAATTGAGAGCTGTTGAAATTGAAATTGAAAAACAAGCACTTCAAAAGAAATATGCAAACCTGATTACAAACTCTATCTATGTAACCACATTGGAAGCAAATGATGAGTATTTAAACCGTAATAAACTGGCAAGTTTCAAATATACAGTACTTGACTATGCTTCAATTCCTGATGCAGATGTAAAGCCAACAGAGTCTGATTATTCAGATTATTATAACGAAAATAAAGAACGTTTCAATAATCCAACAGAAACGCGTTCATTTGAATATGTAGCCTTTAGTGTAAATCCAACAAAGGCAGATTCTGCTGCTGTTAAAACACAAGTTGAAAAACTGGCTGCAGATTTTAGAACCGCAGCGAACGATTCTTTATTTGCTGCAGTTAATTCTGATGTAAAAGTGCCTTATACTTATATGTCAAAAGGTAAATTAGACCCGGCAGTAGATTCAGTTGTTTTCAATCTTCCTGCAGGTAGCTTTTATGGCCCTAAGTTCTCAGGAAACTCTTATAAGTTGGTTAAGGTTGTAGATACGCGTTTTTCACCAGATTCAGTAAAAGCAAGCCATATTTTAATTGATCCATCGAAATTAGGTGGTGTAGATAAGGCAAAGAAATTAGCTGACTCTTTAAGAACACTAGTTCAGAATGGTGCTAGCTTTGCTACGCTTGCGCAACAATATAGCATTGACGGTTCTAAAGATAAAGGTGGAGATTTGGGAACGTTTAGTCGCGGACAAATGGTCCCTGTGTTTGAAGACGCCGCCTTCAATGGTAAAGCAGGAGATCTTAAAGTAGTGACTTCTCAGTTCGGTGTGCATTTGATTAAAATCGAGAAACAAGTTGGTTCTTCAAAAGTTGCTAAACTTGCTTACATAGAAAAAGGACTGGTTTCAAGTAACAAAACAAGAGATGCAGCTTACAAACAAGCAAATAGCTTCCTTAATGAAGCCAACAGTGGAAATTTTGCCGAACTAGCCAAGAAAAAGGGACTTACATTAGGCGTTGCAGATAAGGTTACTCCTACACAAGGTTTTGCTCCTGGTTTAGATAACCCTCGTCAGTTGATCCGTGATGCTTATGAAGCAGATAAAGGTGATGTACTTAAAGAGGTTTATCAGATGGATAATGCTTACGTGGTTGCACGTGTAACTAATGTGATGCCAAAAGGAACGCTATCTCTTGAAGCGGTTAAAAAAGATATCGAGCCAATGGTTCGCATAGCTGTTAAGGCTAAAATGTTGACTGAAAAAGCAAACAAAGCATTAGAAGGTGCTTCTAAAATTGAGCAGGTAGCGCAGAAATTAGGTAAACAAGTTGCTCCTGTTGAGAACATCGTGTTTGCTAATCCGATTATCCCGGGGGCTGCTCAGGAAAATAAACTAGTTGGAGCCGTTTTTGGTTCTCAGCCAGGAAAACTTTCGAAAGCTGTTGACGGTAGTCAGGGTGTATATGTGTTTAGTGTAGACGGATTTAGTAATCCAGCTCCTCTGGCAAATACTTACAAGCAAAAAGAGACTATGATGCAGACGAATGCGCAACGTTCTTTAGGAGCGGCATTCCAGGCATTACAAGATAAAAGCAAGATAAAAGACAATAGGGTGAAATTCTATTAATCTTATTTTACGTAATTTTGTAGCCGGAAGCTGTTTAGCTTCCGGCTTTTTTTATATTTAAAGAGATATGCAACATGGATATTCAGGAAAATTTCGTCAATAAAGTAGCGGCAAGTGGGTTAATTACCCTTAACCTGGAAGAGTACTTTCACCCAGGTGAAAGGGTTGTTTATGACATAAAAGACAATCTTTTTCATGGGCTTATGCTTAGAGAAAAGGATTTTAGAGAGTTTATCAAAAATCACGACTGGTCGGTATATGCAGGTAAGAACATTGCTATAATCTGCAGTGCAGATGCTATTGTGCCAACCTGGGCCTATATGTTGCTGGCAAATAAAATGAGGCCTCATGCAAATGAAATCGTTTTTGGAAGCCTTGAAACACTGGAGGCTGTTTTGTTTACAAAAGCCCTGGCTAAAATAGATATTGAAACTTTTGCGGGAGAACGTGTAGTGATTAAGGGGTGTGCTGATATTGATGTAACAACCGCTGCATACGTAGAAATTACAAATCTGCTGACTCCTGTAGTGAAGAGTATTATGTACGGAGAACCTTGTTCTACTGTACCTATCTATAAGCGTAAGGATTAATTGGTTTGCTTTTTGTTTTAGCTTAGTTATGAGAAGAACCTTATTGTTTGTCGTTATTACATTTCTAGGCTTTAATGGGCTTGCGCAGGAATTGCCCTTTGTAAAGGAACCGGTCTTTCAGGCTGGAGAGGTGCTAAAGTATAAGTTGAAATATGGGTTTATCACTGCTGCAGAAGGGACACTGAAGGTGCAGGAGTCTGATCTCAAGTTTGATGGGAAACCTACATTCAAGTTATTGGTAGATGGCGAAACGTCAGGTACATTTGATATCTTCTATAAAATAAGAGACCATTATGATTCCTACATAGATAAGAATAACCTAAAGCCCTATTTCTATCAGGAGAATATCCGCGAAGGAAGTTATAGAAGACATGATAAAGCAAGGTTTCAGCAAGAGAATAAAAAGGTAGTTGCTACACAAGGTACGTTTACCACACCAACCACTCAAACTTTCGATCTCGTATCTGCCTATTACTTTGCGCGTAGTCTCGATATTTCAAAAATGAAGAGCGGTGATTTAGTGAAGCTGAATTATTTTCTTGGTGATGAAATTAATCAGCTTGAAATTCAGTTTGTAGGTAGAGAAGTTGTAAAAACCAAGTTAGGGAAAATAAAATGTCTGAAATTTAGTCCTTCGATAAAGCCTGGGCGTGTTTTTAGAAAAGATAGTAAATTATACCTTTGGATAACAGATGACGGCAACAGGGTGCCTGTAAAGGCTCAGGTTGAGATTATAGTTGGTTCTGTAACCATGGAGATCAAATCAGCTGATGGATTAAAATATCCTTTGGCTATAGTTAATTAAAAAATGATAGAAGTACAGAATACACTGGTTCATGAGGATGTCATTGCGGAGAGTTTTGTCTGTAATCTGAATAAGTGCAAAGGCATTTGTTGTGTAGAAGGAGATGCGGGGGCACCGCTTGATGTAGCAGAGACTGCTATTCTTAAGGATATTTATCCAAAAATTAAACATTTGCTCGAACCTAAAGGGATCGCGGCAATTGAAGAACAGGGGACCTCTGTTGTTGATGCAGATGGGGATCTGACTACACCTTGTGTAGATGGGAATAAAGAATGTGCTTATGTGACTTTCGAAAACGGGATTACAAAATGTGGAATAGAAAAAGGCTATGAACAGGGATTGGTAGATTGGCAGAAACCAATTTCGTGTCATTTGTATCCAATAAGGATTACCCAATATCCTGAGTTCGAAGTGCTAAATTATGACAGGTGGCATATCTGCCATGATGCCTGTTCATTTGGCCGCGAGCTAAAAGTTCCTGTCTATCAGTTTCTGAAAGGCCCCTTGATCCGAAAGTATGGCGCTGAATGGTTTGCCGAATTAGAAAATAGTGTATCTTCGAATATCTAACCTGTAAATCAGGCCTAATAAGTATTAACCTCAAATATATACCACTTGAAAGGAATAATTTTAGCAGGAGGAAGCGGTACCCGACTTCATCCTTTGACTCTGGTAATGAGCAAGCAGATGATGCCTGTTTACGATAAGCCGATGATTTACTACCCTTTGTCTATTTTAATGCTGGCAGGGATAAAAGAGGTTCTGATCATTTCTACGCCACATGACCTGCCTAACTTTGAAAAATTGTTAGGTGATGGCTCACGATTGGGATGTAAATTTTCTTATGCGGTACAGGAACAACCAAATGGTTTGGCCCAGGCATTCGTTATCGGAGCTGATTTTATCGGTACTGACAAAGTAGCACTGGTGTTGGGCGACAATATTTTTTATGGAGATGGGATATCAAGAATATTACAGTCTAGTTCAGATCCTGATGGTGGTATTGTGTTCGCCTATAGGGTTTCTGATCCGGAAAGATACGGCGTAGTAGAATTTGATGAGCAATACACAGCAATTTCCATTGAAGAAAAACCTCTGGTACCTAAATCGAGCTACGCAGTTCCGGGACTATATTTCTATGATAATTCAGTAGTCGAAATCGCTAAAAATATTAAACCATCTGCGCGGGGCGAGTATGAAATTACCGACGTGAATAAAGTTTATCTGGAACAGGGGAAGTTAAAAGTTGGGGTGTTAAGCCGAGGAACAGCCTGGTTAGATACGGGAACTTTTGCTTCATTGATGCAGGCAGGTCAGTTTGTGCAGGTTATAGAAGACAGACAAGGCTTAAAGATCGGATGTATTGAAGAGGTAGCTTATCGCATGGGGTATATTGATAAAGAACAATTGCGGACTGTTGCTATGCCTTTGGTGAAGAGTGGGTATGGAGAGTATCTGCTAAAAATAATAAAATAACCGTTCTCTTCTGCGTCTGGCATCTTTTGCTGAAAAAGCAAAAGTGCCTAAGGTCGCCTCAGAGAAGGTAATTTTATTTGTCAAACAGAAATGTATAGGAGTTTATGTTGAGCGTATTAAAGTTTAAGGCTTAATACGTTCTTGATGCTTTTTAAAGTTTATCGTGTTTACATCTTAATAAGATATAGAGCTTCGGGTAACCGAGGCTTTTTTTATAATTCGATTTAGATGTTTAACCGATTGTATACTATTCTAGGCTTTGCATGAAACTTTACCATGTATTGTGTATGAAAGCCTACAGTATGTTTTGCATTATTTTCATGAAATTCAATTATGCCTTTTGCCTGAAATCCTCTTAGGTGATTGGTATGGAAAGCTTGCAATAAACTTTGTGTGAAAAATAAAGTTACCTTCTCCGAAAAGACCTTAGGCGCTTTTGTTTTTCACAAAAGATGCCAGACTTTAAGGAGAATGGTCACTTTATATGCCAAAATCGTTTAATCATATGATAATATCATAAAATAAATAGAGTCAGAATTTGCGTCCTTTGAATAACCAAATACTTAATTCAAATGACAAAAAACAATTATCTCTTTCCTTTTATCATGATCACCTCGCTGTTTTTTATGTGGGGTTTTGTACATAACCTTGATCCGATATTAATTCCGCATTTAAAGAAGTCATTTAGCCTTTCTACTTTACAAGCTTCATTAGTCGATTCGGCAGTTTTTATCGCCTATTTCATCATGGCTTTGCCAGCTGGATTTTTAATGAAAAAATATGGTTATAAAACCGGGATAATTATGGGGCTACTCTTGTTTGCTATAGGATCATTCTTGTTTATCCCAGCCGCAAATACACAGTCATATTTCTTCTTTTTATTTGCATTATTTATCATTGCCTGCGGACTAACTATCCTTGAAACGGCAGCAAATCCATATGCCTCTTTATTAGGCCCCCCTGAAAGTTCGTCTTTTCGATTAAATTTCGCACAATCATTTAATGGACTGGCAGCGACGTTAGCTCCTATTATCGGCGCGAAGATCATTTTAACCAAGGGCTATTCAGAGGCTGAACTTAGCAGCATGACAGATAGTGCAAGACAGATTGCCCTTGCATCTGAAGCATCGACTGTAAAAATGCCTTACTTTATTTTGGGAAGCATCATTTTGGTAATTGCAGTCATATTTTTCTTCTTAAAACTTCCTGAAATAAAAGAAACAAAAGAACAGGAAGGTGAAAAAACCGGGATAATTCACGCGTTGAAGCACAGACATTTAAGTTGGGCTGTTGTTGCTCAGTTTTTTTACGTTGGTGCTCAGGTATGTGTCTTTAGTTTCTTTATACTATACGCAACTAAAGCCGCTGGAATTGATGAACAGAAGGCTGCCCAATATGCAGGATATGGTATGGGGATGGCCTTCATGATCGGCAGGTTCTTTGGGACTTTCTTAATGAAATTCATTAAGCCGGATCGTTTGTTGGCTATTTATGCATTGATTAATGTGATGCTTTGTGTGGTCGCTATTATGTCTGGTGGAACAGTGGCCTTGTATGCTGTAATTGGTATCGCCTTCTTTATGTCAATCATGTTTCCTACCATTTTCTCTCTGGGAATTAAAGACCTTGGTAAAGACACTAAATTTGGTAGTAGTTTGATTATTATGTCAATTGTTGGCGGGGCAATATTACCGCCTGTGATGGGTTATATAAGTGATGAAACACACAACATACAAACTGGGTATATTATTCCGTTAATATGTTTTGTGGTTGTCTTCCTTTTTGGTTTAAACGGACATAAAGTTATTAAAAGAACAAGCTATGAATAACAGATATTGCCTAACACTGGATTTGGTCCCTGACGAGCAGTTGATTGCTGAATATGAAGAAATGCATCGTAAAGTGTGGCCTGAAATTTTAGAGAGTATCACTAGCGCAGGAATCGAAAATATGGAAATATACAGGACGGGGAACCGCTTGTTTATGATTATGGAAGTAAATGAGACATTTAGCTTTGCGGTTAAAGCCAGCATGGATGCTGCAAATGATAAGGTTCAGGAATGGGAAACGCTGATGTGGAAATATCAGCAGGCAGTGCCAGGAGCCAAACCTGGAGAGAAATGGATAATGATGGATAAAATATTTGACTTAAAGGCCCAATGTCAGTAGAAGCAGTGAAAAGTTTTTTGCAAATACACCCCGATGATAATGTGTTGGTGGCTTTGCAGGATTTGCCTAAAGGACAAATCATAGAGTGGAATGGTAAGGTCATCACATTGAAGGATGACATAAATGCCAAGCATAAGTTCTTTATTGAGGACCTGGCTGTAGGTGCCGAGGTTTTAATGTATGGTGTGCTGGTGGGAAAGGCAACAACTGCTATTCAGCAGGGTGGATTAATGACAACAGAGAATGTACATCATGCTTCGCAGGACTATGCTTATCGCAAGGTGAATTACGAATGGCACGTGCCTGATGTTTCGAAATTCATTAACAGAACGTTTAATGGATACCACCGAGCGGATGGAAGAGTAGGTACAGCAAATTATTGGCTTTTTGTGCCGACAGTTTTCTGTGAAAATAGAAATCTTGATGTAATTAAAGAGTCGCTATACAATACACTTGGCTATACTGTAACGGATAAATACAAACAGTTTGCAGAAGAGCTACTAGAAGCATATCAGGCTGGAGAAGATGTTTCATCCTTTAAAATTGAAGGACTTTCGCCAGTTGAACCACTTAAAAAAAGAGTTTTTAAGAATGTTGATGGTGTTAAATTTTTAAATCACCAGGGTGGTTGCGGTGGAACCAGGCAAGATTCTGCATTATTGAGCCAGCTATTGGCTGCTTATGCAGATCATCCCAATGTTGCAGGGATAACCGTACTTAGCCTGGGCTGTCAGCACCTGCAGACCCAAAATCTGTTGGATGATGTTAAGCAAAGAAACCCATCATTTGATAAACCCGTATTAGTATTTGAACAGCAGAAAAGTCAGAGTGAAGAGCAGTTGGTTAAAGATGCTATTCATCAAACATTTTTAGGTTTAACGGAGATCAATAAAATTACTAGAAAGCCAGCCCCCCTCAGCGCATTATGCGTGGGTGTTAAATGTGGTGGTAGCGATGGTTTTAGTGGTATTTCTGCAAATCCTGCTGTTGGATATACTTCTGACTTGTTGGTAGCTTTAGGTGCTAAAGTTTTATTGGCAGAGTTCCCTGAACTATGTGGGGCTGAACAGAATATTATCGACAGGTGTGTAAATGAGCCTACTGCTGAGAAATTTATCAGACTTATGCAGGAGTATGATGCTCAGGCACATGCTGTGGGATCAGGATTTCATATGAACCCTTCGCCGGGTAATATTAAAGACGGTTTGATTACAGACGCAATAAAAAGTACCGGAGCTGCAAAAAAAGCAGGAACTTCTCCTGTAGTTGATGTGTTGGACTATACTGAACCGGTAACAAAACCAGGTTTGAGTTTAGTCTGTACTCCAGGTAATGATGTTGAAGCGACAACAGGGAAGGCTGCAAGTGGCGCAACTTTAATTTTATTTACGACTGGCTTGGGGACGCCAACTGGAAATCCTGTTTGTCCGGTAATTAAAGTGGCAACCAATACTGCTTTGGCAACGAGAATGAGTGATATTATTGATATAGACACAGGTGCAATTATCCGCGGAGAGAAAACCATTGAAGAAATGGGTACGGAGATCCTGGAATACTGTATTAAGGCTGCAAGTGGAGAAGAGATTCCCAAGGCGGTGCAGTTAAATCAGGACGACTTTATACCTTGGAAAAGAGGAGTTTCATTATAATTATTAAAAATGTTTAGTTTAAAAGGAAAATCAGCAATTATTACAGGTGGCGGAAGCGGGATCGGAAAAGCAATATCAGTGCTTTTTGCCAAACAGGGAGCATTTGTTCATATTATAGAACTAAATGCAGATGCAGGGGAGCAGACGGTAAATGAAATCAAGGAAGCTGGAGGAACAGCTGATGTTTATGGTTGTGATGTAAGTAACCAGGAAGCTGTAGTAAATGTATTTAAACAAATTGGTAAAATTGACATTCTGGTAAACAATGCAGGTATTGCACATATTGGGAGAGCAGACAATACTTCGGAAGCGGATTTTATTAAGGTTTTTGATGTGAACGTAAAAGGAGCTTACAATTGTCTGTACGCAACTATTCCTGTCATGAAAGAGAATGGTTCAGGTGTTGTGCTGAACATGGCTTCTATTGGCGCATTAGTAGGCTTGTCAGATCGTTTCGCATACTCAATGAGTAAAGGTGCAATTTATGCCATGACGCTCTCGGTAGCTAAAGATTATATGGCAGATGGAATCCGTTGTAACAGCATATCACCTGCAAGGGTACATACCCCTTTCGTAGATGGGTTTATTGCTAAAAATTACGCGGGCCAGGAAGCCGAAATATTCGAGAAGTTGTCGAAAAGCCAGCCAATAGGCCGTATGGGTAAACCTGAGGAAGTTGCTGCACTGGCGCTTTATCTATGCGCTGATGAATCTGGTTTTGTTACAGGAAACGACTACCCATTGGATGGCGGTTTTATTAAACTGAACAACTAAAAGCCACATATATGAAACCATTCTTTATTTTATTCATTTTTATTAGCGCTTCATTAGGCCTGAAAGCACAACATTACACCCCTACGGCAGCAAATCTGGCAGCACGAAAGGAATTTCAGGACATGAAATTTGGGATGTTTATTCATTGGGGGGCTTTTAGTGTGCTCAGTGATGGAGAATGGGTGATGAACAATAAAAATATTAAAGTAGAGGATTATAAGCGTTTGAAAGATATCTTTAATCCAACTGCTTTTAATGCTGAAAAATGGGTGTCGGCCGCAAAAAGTGCTGGAATGAAATACATCACATTCGTTACCCGCCACCATGATGGTTTTAGCAATTGGGATACCAAACAGTCCGATTGGAAAATAACTGAAACACCATATGGAAAGGATGTAGTTGCCCAACTGGCTAAAGAATGTAAAAAACAGGGAATAAAATTATTCCTGTATTATTCATTGTTAGACTGGTCACGCGACGACTATGCATATTCAACAGGTAAAACAGGTCAGGGGACAGGTCGTACGAAGAAAGGCAACTGGGATGATTATATCTCTTTTATGAAAGCTCAATTGACGGAATTACTGACAAACTATGGTGAAATAGGGGGTATATGGTTTGATGGGCACTGGGATCAGTTAGACAATGACTATGATAAGAGTTTAAAATCAAAAGTAGATTGGCACTATGATGAGATTTATAGCCTGATCCATAAATTACAGCCGCAATGTTTGGTTGGGAACAATCACCATTTATCTCCAATTGAGGGTGAAGATTTCCAACTATTTGAGAAAGATCTTCCGGGATTGAATACCACTGGATTTGGCGGTGCCAGTGTTTCTCAGCTTCCGTTGGAAACCTGTGAGACGATGAACAATACCTGGGGCTTTAACATCACCGATAGAAAGTATAAAACAGTAAAACAGCTGATTCATTACCTTGTGAATGACGCAGGAAGAGATGCAAACTTCTTACTTAACGTTGGCCCGATGCCTAATGGTGTAATCCAACCTGAAAATGTAGATACACTGGCTAAAGTAGGAGAATGGGTAAAAAGGCATGGATCTACGATTTATGGTACCCGTGGAAATATTATTGACGTGCAGGATTGGGGATTAGTGACTGGAAAGGATAAAGCTTTATATGCACATGTTATTCATAAAATCGCTAAGACTTTTATTACTTTACCAAAGCTAAAACAGAAGGTTGTTTCTGCATCTTTAATGGAGAACGGGGCCAAGCTAAAGTTTAAACAAACAAAAGATGAAACAATTGTGTACTTAGATGGTGTAACAATGGATGACATCGACACAATTATTGAATTGAAAATAAAATAGGAACAAAAAAATATTTAGATGAAATTAATTAGATGGGGCGCTGCCGATCAGGAAAAAATCGGTGTAATTTTAAATGATACCTGGTACGATACTTCTGCTTTTGGAGGAGATTATAACGAACAATTTTTTAACGAAAATGGATTGGAAAGACTTGCTGAGTTTGTTAAGGCTAACGAAGGTAACCTGGCTGTTATTCCTGCTGGAACACGACTAGGATCACCAGTAGCACGTCCTTCAAAAATTGTGTGTATTGGTTTGAATTATGCTGATCATGCCAGAGAAACAGGAGCAGCTATTCCACCAGAACCTGTAGTTTTCATGAAATCAACTACTGCACTGGTAGGGCCTTTTGACGATATTATAATCCCTAAAAACTCTGTGAAAACAGACTGGGAAGTTGAACTTGCCGTAGTGATCGGTAAAAAAGCTTCTTATGTAGACGAAGCAGATGCGTTGGATTATGTTGCGGGTTATGTTTTGCATAATGATGTTTCAGAACGCGAATTTCAGATCGAAAGAAACGGTACCTGGGATAAAGGAAAAGGTTGTGATACATTTGCTCCGCTTGGTCCATTTATGGCTACAAAAGAAGAAATTGCTGATGTAGATAACCTTCGTTTGTGGCTAACAGTAAATGGAGAGAAAATGCAGGACGGGAACACTTCCAACTTTATTTTTAATGTTCCTTTTGTAGTGGCTTACCTAAGCCAGTTTATGACTTTGCTTCCGGGAGATGTGATTTCAACGGGAACACCTGCAGGTGTTGGCCTTGGCTTTAACCCTCCAATTTATCTTAAAGATGGTGATGTGGTTGAGCTGGGTATTGACGGATTAGGTAGCTCTAAACAGAAGGTGAAGAATTATGTTAAAAATTGATTCCCATCAGCATTTCTGGATATATGATGAAGTAAGGGACAGCTGGATCTCAGAAGATATGGCTGTGCTTAGAGCTGATTTTATGCCGGGTCAATTGCTGGCTGAACTTCAGCAACATCATTTTGATGGAAGTGTTGTAGTCCAGTCAGATCAGTCTCCTGCCGAGAATATTTTTCAGCTTGAAAATGCCGGTAACAATGCCTTTGTGAAAGGTGTTGTTGGTTGGGTTGACTTGCAGGCTCAAGATATTGATGATCAGTTGGCTGCATTATCAGGTTATAGCAAGTTGAAAGGTTTCAGGCACATCCTTCAGGGTGAGAAAGACCGGGCCCTGATGTTAAAGCCTGGCTTTGTGAATGGAATTGCTAAGCTTAGACCATTAGGCTATACATATGATATATTGATCTTTCCCGATCAGCTGAAGTATGCAGCGGAATTAGCGGCTAAGTTTCCCGACCAGCCTTTTGTGGTCGATCATATTGCTAAGCCAGCTATTAAGAATGGGACAATCGAGGAATGGAAAAAGGATATTATTGCTTTAGCTGCACACGAGAATGTCTATTGTAAAGTTTCGGGTATGGTAACGGAGGCCGATTGGCAGAATTGGCAGTTTGAAGATTTTAATCCTTACCTGGACGTGGTTTTCGAGGCTTTCGGTGCGGAACGGTTGATGTATGGATCTGACTGGCCGGTTTGTTTACTCGCAGCTTCTTATCAGCAGGTAATTGACCTGACGGATCAGTATACTTCAAAATTGACCGCCACCGAGCAAGCAATGTTCTGGGGAGGTAATGCAACAAAATTTTATAATTTATAATTATACAGCAATCTATGGATTTGCAATTAAAAGATAAGGTGGTAATTGTTACCGGCGGTGCAAAAGGTATCGGAGAAGGTATTGTAAGGGTATTGGCTAAAGAAGGCGCTATTCCGGTAATTGTAGGCCGCAATGAACAAGATAACCTGAAGTTGGCCAACGATATTACCGCAAATGGTGGACAGGTTTTTCAGGTAGGCGCAGAGCTTACCAATCCGGCAGATACAGCTAAGGCAATAGAGCTGGTTATGGAAAAGTTTGGCCGGATTGATGGATTGGTAAATAATGCAGGTGTAAATGACGGCGTGGGGCTTGAAAGTGGCAATTACGAGAAATTTGTAGAGAGTTTACATAAGAACGTAATCCATTATTATTTAATGGCGCATCATGCTTTGCCGGCATTAAAGGCTTCGAAAGGATCTATTGTTAATATAGGCTCTAAAGTCGCAGATACGGGACAGGGCGGAACTTCTGCTTATGCTGCATCTAATGGTGCCAGGAACGCTTTAACCCGGGAATGGGCATTAGAGTTATTGCCTTATGAGATTCGTGTAAATGCAGTTATTGTAGCGGAATGTTATACACCCCTATATCAGACCTGGATAAATTCTATTCCAAATTCGGAGGAAAAATTAGCTTCAATTAAGGCTAAGATACCTTTTGGACAAAGAATGACAACAGCTGAAGAAATTGCAAATGCAACGGTGTTTTTGCTTTCCAATGCCTCGAGTCATACTACCGGGCAATTGGTTTATGTAGATGGAGGATATGTGCATTTAGACAGATCTGTTAGTCCTGCGTAATACTACTTCATTTCTAAAAGACCTGATATGCTATGAGAAGGCCTTCTTCATAGCATATCAGGTCTTTTTGTTAATTATACATATCGCAGGGTCTATATAGACAAGATGACCTGCTTGTATAATTTATATGGCTTTAGTCTCCTCTTTTAAGAAAGCAGCTTCGTCAGCATTCAACAACGGACTTAATCTTTCAAATACTAAAGCATTGTAGCCGTTTAACCAATCAATTTGCGCTTTTTCCAGTAAATCTTTTTTTACAATTTTAGTGCTGATTGGTGCAATAGTTAAAGCCTCAAAAGCATAGAATTCATTAAAATCATTGCTTACATCTTTAATGGTGTTTACCAGATTCTCAATGCGGATACCATGTTTACCTGGACGATACACTCCTGGCTCGACAGATGTAATCATACCCAGCTCGACAGCTACAGGACTTGCACTAGGATTAAATACCTGTGGCCCTTCATGTACATTTAAGAAATAACCTACACCGTGGCCAGTTCCGTGTCCGTAGTTTATGGCATAGTCCCATAGCGGTTTTCTGGTGATCGCATCAATCTGATAACCGCAAGTACCTTTAGGAAAACGAACTTTACATCCATCAATCATACCTTTTAAAACCAGGGTGTAATCAGTAGCTTCTTCTTCCGTATTGTTGCCCATAGGAATCGTACGGGTAATGTCTGTAGTACCATAGAAATACTGACCACCCGAATCAACAAGGAACAGTCCTTCAGCTTTTACTTCTGAGTTGCTTTCTTCTGATGCTCCATAATGAGGCAGCGCACCATGCGCTTTATATGCACTGATAGTATTAAAGCTGTCGCCAACAAAACCTTCCTGTTCAGTTCTGAACTTACGCAGTTCAGCCGCCGCAGAGAGCTCCGTAATGGTAATTTTTCCAATATTTTCTGAAAGCCATTTTAAGAAACGGGTAATTGCTACACCGTCTTTGAGCATAGCTGTTCTGGTATTGGATAGCTCTGTTTCATTTTTTATGGCTTTTAAATTTGTAGTTGGGTTTGTGTCTTTGATGATCTTAACCGACGCTGGGATCAGCTTATAAAAAGCAAAGCAATTGCGTTTTGGATCTACAAATATTGAGCTGTTTGTCGGGATATTTGAAAGTGCTTTTTCAATGTCTTCGTAAGGTAATACCTCGACACCACTGCTCAATAGATTTTCTTTCTCTTTATGGCTAAGCTTATCTACATCCATAAAAAGGGTCGCATGGTCCTGATTAATTAAGGCAAAGCTCAATACGACAGGGTTATAACTTACGTCTTTTCCGCGGATGTTAAATAACCAGGCAAGATCATCCAGCGAAGAAATCAGGTGATAGCTTGCACCTTGCTTTTGTAAGCTTTGTCTTACTTGTTCCAGTTTGGATCTTACCGACTGACCAATATGTTGTTCTTCAATTAAAAATGCTTTTTCTGAAGGTAATTCCGGTCTGTTTTCCCATATAGAACTTAGATAGTCTTTACTGGTCAGGCTAATTTCTTTTGCACCAAATTGTTGGGTAAGCAGGTCTCCCAACAAAACTGATAATAATTTATCATCGGCAGCTACTGAGCTACCTTTGTCTAGTTTTTCAATTAAGAACTGAATATATTCCGGGGCATGCTGAACTTTTTGTTTCATTAATTCAAAACCGCTGTTTTTTAATTCATCAGCAGCTTGTTCGAAATAACGGAAGTCGGTCCATAAGCCTGCATGATCATGAGTGATGACCAATGTCCCTGCCGATCCTGTAAATCCGGAAACAAAGGGAATGCACTTATAATGTTTAGGCAAGTATTCACTAATATGAGGGTCCGCAGATGGAATAATGTAAGCATGTACATTATCGGCCTTCATTTGATTACGTATTTGAGCTAGTTTTTCCTGATAAGTCATATTCAGTTTTTTATGTCTGTTTGCAAATTTATAGAAAATATGAAGAAGAAAGCCTATTTTCGTTCAGGTCCAATCAGATCAGTTAAGCCATGTCAGTTTATAGCAATTTCAGTGATGAGGAACTGACCGTTTTGTTAAAACGGGGAGATCAGCCGGCTTTTACTGAAATTTACAATCGGTATTGGGCCGAAATGTATTTTCATACTTTTCGAATGCTTAAAGAGGAGGAGAGTTCAAAGGATGTAGTACAGGATGTTTTCAGTACACTATGGTTAAAATCATCATCCCTTAATGAGCGTACGAAGCTTTCCGGGCACCTTTATATTTCTGTGAGAAACAAAGTTTTGAATCTTATTGCTCAACATAAAGTGCGAAATGACTACTTAAGTTCAGTGGCTGCATTTGTTAGTCAAACCACTACCGAAAGTACACTATATGACGAGCGTGAGATTCTTGATATTGTAGAAGCAGAGATTAGAAACCTTCCAGCAAGAATGCAGGAAATATTTAATCTGAGTAGAAAAGACAACCTCTCTCACAAAGAAATCGCCGAAAAGCTAGGGATTTCTGACCAAACCGTAAAAAAACAGGTTCAAAATGCATTAAAAATTATTAAAGGTAAAGTCCCAGTCGTTGAATCTGGATTGTTTGCCTTGTTTTTGCTGCGATAACCGGTTGTTATACCTAAGTCTGTTGTTTTTCTGAAAATTATTTTCAAATCTTCTACCCCCAAACCGGGTTTCGGCTGTTCTTCGTTTAAATGGTTTCTAAAGCCAGGCAAAGATGAACATAGAACAAGCGCATATACTTCTGGAAAAATACAATCAGGGACTGGCCACAGCTGAAGAAAAGGCATGGGTAGAAAACTGGTTTTTGGATGAAACAGGGAAGTATGAATGGGTAGAAGAAGATAATCAATTTCTAATGCTGAAAGATCAGATCTGGCGGGAAACCCTTGAGAAATCAGGATTATCCGTAAAACCTATACAAAAGAGTTTCCCACTCTGGCCTAGGTTTATGGCGGCCTGTGTGGCTCTGCTGGCTCTGGCTGCAGGCATTTATTTCTATCAATCAGCGACCATTTCGGTTATAAATCAAAATCCTGGAACGGAGGTGAATCCTGGGGGAAATAAAGCGACTTTAACCCTAGGCAATGGAGAAAAAATTATATTGAATGATGCAGCCAATGGAGAAATTTCAAGTCAGGCAGGAATCAGCGTACAAAAAACCAAGGACGGCGAACTGATTTACACAGTAAAGGAGGGGATTGAAGATAATGGAGCAGTAACGATAAATACGATTTCTACACCTCAGGGAGGTCAATATACTGTGATCCTTGCTGATGGTACAAAGGTGATGCTCAATGCCGCTTCATCATTAACTTTTTCTACCGCTTTTAATCACCAGATGCGTCAGGTTGAACTTAGGGGTGAAGCATATTTTGAAGTAGCAAAAAATAAGGACTTGCCTTTCCAGATTAAAACTCAGTTGCAGACCGTTGAGGTATTGGGTACCCATTTCAATATCAATGCTTATGATGATGAACCACAAATCAAAACCACCTTATTGGAAGGCTCAGTGAAGGTTCTGACCAACAATGGTGAAAGGATACTTTTACCTGGGCAACAATCGAGTGTTGATAAGCTGGCGGGGAGTATACGCATTGTACAAGGGATCAACACAGACAAAGTTATAGCCTGGAAAAACGGTTTGTTTTCATTTGAAAATGATGATCTGAAAATGATCATGAGGCAGATTTCCAGATGGTATAACGTAAAAGTAGAGTACAGTGCGGATTTGCCGGATAGCAGGTTTTTTGGAGAGATTTCCAGAAGCAATAAGTTATCTGAAGTATGTAGTATTCTGGAGCGCTATGGCGTTCAGTTTAATGTATCTGGAAATGTAATTCGGGTGTCTGAAGCATCTGAGAAACAAGAAAAAAAATAAAAGAACACGTTGAAATTGTAGAACCATTACCATTATAATTACTATCAATAAACTTTAAACCTAAAAACGAAAATTATGCCGGAACTGCTACACTAATCATCATCCGAAATGACTAAGAAGCCGAAAGCGTCTCACCGCTTCCGGCAGAAAAAGAGGTCTGCAGCCGTATTCGAACCCAGCTGCATTTTTTATCAACTTAATCCTTAACAAAAGTATGAAATTAACCATTCTTTACAAGCCCGTATGTGCTATGCGGGGCGTAAAGTCCAAATTCCTCCTGGTGATGAAATTAATTGCTATTTTATTACTAACCGGTACCTTACATGTTACCGCTTCAAGTTATTCTCAGACTGTCAACATCTCCAGAAGGAATGCTTCCCTGGAAACTGTATTTGAAGACATCAAGGCCCAAACAGGTTATCTGTTTTTTTACAACGGACAAGTCAACACCAGCAATAATATGCTCAATGTGGCTTTAAAAAATGTGCCTTTGCAAGAAGCTTTGAAATCACTGCTCGCGAGCCAGAACCTCAACTTTGAGATCATCAATAAAACCATTGTGATCACCAATAAACCCGGTACAAATACACAGGCACCTACCTTTCTTGAAATCAAGGGAAAAGTCATTGACAGTGACTCACAAGGTATTCCTGGTGTAAACATTACGGTTAAAGGCAGCAAAGACCTCCGTGCACAAACTAACGTATCGGGGGAATTCAGGCTTAATGTTGAACCTGGTGATATTTTGGTTTTCAGTTATATTGGGTTTAAACCTAAGGAAGTTACAGTAAACGACAATAAGTTTTTAACCGTTAGCCTGGAAGCACAAATCAACCAAATGAACGACGTGGTGGTTACAGGATATCAGGTCATTAAAAAAGAGAGCTTTACCGGAAATGCTGTTGTCGTTAAAGGGGAAGACCTGAAAAAAATGAACCCGCAAAACGTGATTAAAGCCCTGCAAAGCTTTGACCCATCCTTCCGTTTGCTGGATAATAACCTCGCAGGATCTGATCCGAATGCCATGCCAAGGATTAATGTCAGGGGGGCAACAGCTTTGCCTGGTATTCCTCAAAACAAAGACGATGTCTTAGACCGTAATAACTTATCCAGTTCTTATAACCTGCCTGCCTTTATCATGGATGGTTTCGAGGTTACACTGCAAAAGGTTATTGATCTGGACATCAATCGTATTGAATCCATTACCATCCTAAAAGATGCTGCTGCAACAGCAGTATATGGCTCAAGGGCTGCAAACGGGGTAATGGTGATTACCACCAAAGCGCCCGTGTCCGGAAAGCTGCAGCTATTTTACAATACTGAGCTTACACTATCTGCACCTGACTTGTCAGGCTACGATGTGCTCAATGCAAAAGATAAAATGGCTTACGAACAAATGGCTGGTTTATATAACAAGATGACACCGGGCATTGGGGATATGACTCAGGATGCTTTGGATCAGGAACTTTTCAATAAGCTCAAAAATGTAGCCAGTGGCGTAGATACCTATTGGCTGTCCCAGCCCTTGCGTAATGCCTATGCACAAAAACACTCGCTGAATGTGCAGGGTGGAGATCAGAGTTTCCGTTACGGCATTGATATGCGTTACCAAACCCAGCCCGGAGTGATGAAAGGCGTAACCAGAGATCGTTTTAGTGGAGGCATGGATTTCACCTATACCCCATCAAAAAAGCTAATTTTCCGTAATGTCCTAACCATCAATCAGACCAATGCGGAAAACTCGCCTTACGGGAGCTTTTCTACCTATGCCACAATGAACCCTTATTATCCTAAAATGGACAGTGTTGGTCGCGTGGTGCAGGAGTTGGCAAGATGGAGTATTGATCGCGGAGATGGAAGAGGAACTGGAGTTGAACAATACCGCACTGCCTATGTATTCAATCCTTTATTTGAAGCCAGTTTGAATAACTTCAATAAAGATTCTTACCTGGAAATTGTAGATGCTTTTTCAGCGGATTACAAACTGTCAGAAAGCTTTCGCCTAAGGGCATTGATGAGTCTGAACAAAACTTTATCTAAAGCAGACCGCTTCATTTCGCCATTTAGTAATGATTTTTATACAACGGAGACTGACAAACTGAATAATCGCGGCTCTTACGACTATAATACTACAGATGCGTTAAGCCTGGACGGAAACATCACTTTGAACTACAACAAACAAATCGGTGAAAACTATTTTAATTTGGTTGTTGGAACAAACGTCATTGCAAGAAGAACTGACTTTAAATCCATTTCAGCTCAGGGTTTTTCCAATGATAAGTTTACCAATATAGGTTTCGCGCGCATCTATAAAGAGAACAGTGCGCCAGGAGGGAATGTTTTGATTAACAGAACACTTGGCTCCTTCTTTTCTGGGAACTACTCTTATAAAAACAGATACCTGGCAGATGCCTCCTTTCGTCTGGACGGATCTTCTTCATTCGGTTCAAACAAACGGTTCGCGCCATTCTGGGCCACAGGTTTAGGTTGGAATGTTCATAATGAAACTTTTTTACAGGATTCGAAGCTCATTAGCCAGCTTCGTTTAAAAGCCAGTAGCGGTCAGGTAGGATCTGTTGGATTTGAACCTTACATGTCGCGCTCCATGTATCAATACCAAAGTGGAAACTGGTATTCTACCGGAATTGGTGCAACGCTGCAAGGTTATGGAAACAACAATCTGGAATGGCAAAAAACCACTACTTATGATACTGGTTTAGATCTTGGGCTTTTAAATGACCGAATTGTGATTTCCCCACGTTATTATTATAAATTAACCAAAGGATTGATTACAGACATTACCCTGCCGCCATCTACCGGCTTTACCACATATAAGGAAAACCTGGGTAACAGTGTCAATGAAGGTTATGAGCTATATCTGACCGCAAATGTACTACGTAATTCAAGCTGGAACGTCAACCTAACAGGAAATGCTACGCATAATTCGAATAAGTTAGTTAAATTATCCAAATACCTGCAGGCGCTGAACGACCGGATCGATGGCATCCAGGAGAGCGGTGATAACAACAAAGAAGATGAGATTGGCTTGGCCACTATTCCCATTGCACGATATGCGGAAGGTCAGTCGTTGTACACCATTTATGGAGTGAGATCTTTGGGTATAGATCCTGAAAACGGAAAAGAAATCTACATAAAACGGGATGGTAGTCTGACTTATGACTATGATATTAAGGATACGCAGCCTATTGGTGATGGCACGCCTAAAATTTCCGGTAATTTCGGCACCAACATCAGTTATAAAGGTTTTATGCTGAGCCTGAGTATGTATTACCGTTTCGGTGGACAAATCTATAATCAGACATTGGTAGACAGGATTGAAAATGCAGATCCAAGATTTAATGTAGACCGGAGGGCACTCACTCAAAGATGGGTTCAGCCGGGAGACCGCGCCCTGTACAAAAATATTACTGATCTAAGTGTGACCCGGGTCAGCTCAAGGTTTATACAAAAGGAAAACCTCATAGAGTTGCAATCTGTTTACCTGGGTTACGATTTTCAGAAGAACCTCATCAGAAGAGCCGGACTGCAGACCTTAAGGGCAAGTGTAACAATGAACGACATCTTCAGGGCTTCCAGCATAGAAATCGAACGTGGTATCGATTCGCCATTTGCCCGGAACATCACCTTTTCACTTCAGGCTTCATTTTAATTCAATCGGATATGAACTTTAAATATTTATATATTATCCTTTGCGTGTTGACGCTCGCTTCATGCAAAAAGTTTCTGGATGTGCAACCGGAATCAGATGCGACTAAAGAACAACTGTTTTCTACAGAAGATGGTTTTAAAGAAGCGCTCAATGGCGTGTATACGTATTGCGCCACACTCGACCTGTATGGTGGGAACCTAAGCTTCAGCAACCTGGATATCATTGCGCAGAATTATGATTTTACCGACCTCAATAGTCAGAATCTCGCAGCTTTCAAATATGACGACCCACAATGGATAGGAAAGGCCGACCAGATCTGGACCAACGTATACAGGGCCATCGGAAATTGTAATGCTATACTGGAAATGATTGATGCTAAAAAATCTGTTTTTCAGGCTAAAAATTACGAACTCATCAAAGGGGAGGCGCTTACCTTGCGCGCCTATTTACATTTCGATCTGTTGAGAATGTACGCTCCTTCTTACAAAAATAACCCATCAGCCAAAGCAATCCCGTATGTTAAAATAGTCTCTATTAATGCTACGCCTTTCGTTACGGTTAAGGAAGCACTCGATGGGGTCATTGCCGACCTCAACGAAGCCAAATCATTATTGAGGGTGTCAGACCCCATTTTGACAGCAGGCTACCGGATAGGTTTTCCAGATAAAACTTATCCTGATGGTACTGCTGATAGCTTAAAATCTACAGAAAACAGAAATCCTTCGCTGTTTCTTCAAAACCGGAGGCACCGGATGAATTATTTCAGCACCTGTGGAGAGTTGGCCCGGGCTTACCTGTATAAACAAGACCATGTAAACAGCCTGAGCAATGCCAAAGAAGTCATTGATTCGAAAAAGTTTCCCTGGGCAAAACAAACGGATGTTTTCAACACGAATAAAGAGCAGCGCGATAAACTTTTCTACACGGAGCTTATTTCCTCCTGGTTTTTGGGTGATGAGGGTAAAAAACACGTTAATAATCGTTTTTCAGATAACAATGCCGCATTCCGGCCAACCATTACCCAAAAGAACCTGATCTATGAACTTGCTGCCGGTGGCGATGAGGATTGGCGTTACAGACAGTGGTTTACAGATGACGTCGGTACAAAATTGTCCAGTTTGCAGAAATATACCTGGAACTCTACGCCGCAGCGTAACATGCATCCGGTAGTGGCACCGGCAATCCGTCTCTCGGAAATGTATTATATCGCGGCCGAGTCCAGCTTCGATACCGACCCGGTTAAAGCTACGGCTTATGTCGACAGCGTCCGTTTGCACCGTGGGATCCGGACTTTGATTCCTAAAACGATCCTCAAATCTGATTTTATCAAAAAAATAGCCGAAGAAGCCCGGAAGGAATTTTATGGAGAGAGCCAGATTTTTTACATGCATAAAAGACTCAATCTGGATATCATTAACACCAATGGATTGATCTACCCTGCATCGGATAAAATCTTCGTGTTCCCAATGCCACTAAATGAAACCGGTTACAGAAACTAAATCATTAACACCATGAAAATCAATATCAACTATATACTTTTGCTCAGCGTGTTTTTGTTTTCCTGCAAAAAGAACACGATTACGGAGTACGCAAATGAGGTCGATAATATCTCCCTTAACTACCTCGATAGTAAAGGAAACAGAGATACTACTGCGGTAACCTATTCTTTTGCAACGAGTCCCGGATTGGCCAGTGATACGATCTGGGTTCCGGTTACGGTTGCCGGTAAAAGGGTTTCCACCGACCGGAAATTTGTATTGGCTGTGGTCGAGAACATGACTACAGCTCAGGCCAACCTGCATTATGAACCACTCAAAACCAATTATACCATCGCTGCAGATTCAGGCAAACTGCTTGTTCCCGTAATACTTAAGAACATTGATCCGGCATTATCCAATAAATCTGTGATACTAACTGTAAGGGTTGTTGAAGGTGGTGATTTCAAGGCTTCATTGCCTGTTGCCATCCGAACCAAAAGGATTCTGTTCTCGAATCGTCTGGAACAACCGTCGTGGTGGGTGCTTTGGCAAGGTAACCTCGGCCCTTACAGCCGTACAGCCCATCAATTGTATCTTATTTCAGGTGGTGGAGATCTGGTTGATGTCACCAAACCCGATGCCTACCTGGGCATTCCGAGAACCTTGTATTTCCTGCAGAATGCAAGAACCTTTACCAGGGATCCCTTTACCTGGGTAACCAGAAATCCTGAAAAAGGTTATGTGCTGACGAAAAGAACGGACGGGACAGAAGATTACGACTTTTATCATAAGGATTCACCGGGCATCAAGCTCCACGTCAAATTCTTTCCACAAGTAAACGCCTATTTCTTTATGAATGAGAATGGCAACCAAATCATCATGAATTAAGCTTTAACATCATGAAAAAAATACTCTTATACTTTCTGGCTTTCGCAGCCTGCCTATATACTTCCTGTAAAAAAGACTTGGGGAATTATAATTATTCGCCGCCTTCAGAACCTGTTATTAAAGGGATCAAGGATGTTAACCTCTCTGCCGCAATCGGCGACTCCCTCATCATCAAACCCGAGGTGAGTCTTGCTGATGCCGATCCGCTTAAAGACCTGGATTTTGAATGGCGCATTACGATCATCGAAGAACTTAGGGAAGCCAGTTTTAAAGGTTACCCCTTAAAAATGCTATACAACCTTGGAACCGGTGAACGTCCCGCAAGGCTGGTCGTGACGGATAAACGGAACGGCCTGATTTATAAATACAACTTCAAAATCACCGGTGTTACTCAATTCTCTGCCGGAACAGTAATTCTCAGTAACGAAGGAGGAACGGCTAAACTTTCATTTGTCAAACCTGACAATACGGTGCTGGCCAATATTTACGAAAGCCTGCAATCCGGTACTTTGCCTAAAAATCCGGTGCAGCTTTATTATTCCAAACCTTTGCCTTATCAGCTACAAAGCAAGGAAGAATATTGGGTCATGTGTGATGACCCTACTACAGGCAGTGTGATTGTTACCCCAAGTACGCTACAGTATAAGGATAATTTCAAATCACAATTCTTCCTGCCGCCGACAACAATAGTTCCTGGCAATTTAGAAACATTTATGGGTACCATTTCTCACGGTGTCATCAACAATAAATTATATATAGGCATACAGTCGACTGCCCCATTTGCTCCGGATTATGGCAAGTTTGCCAATGAGCAGATTGGTGACTACCAGGTTTCTCCTTTTATCACGCACGGAGGGGCATTTTATTTGGGATATGATGTCAAAACCAAAGGGTTCATTACGTTCGATGGTGGAGGAAACTACCAGGGGAAAACTTACAATTCCGGAACACCACCGACAGTCCCTTTTGATCCTAAAAGTACAGGGCTGTCGAACCTGGTTTACATGAAGGCCAGTTCGTCAGGTACCACTTACGCCTTTTTCAGAGAGGAGGATGGAATTACTTATGAGTTGAAATTTAACAATCAACTTACGGCAGATAGCAAATCCATCGTAGCTGAGCATAAGCGTATTTTTGCGGGATCGACAAATGTAAAAGCCGACTCCAAATGGGTGAGGAATACAGTCAATGTATTTTATTTCAGCTCTGATGATAAAATATACCGTTACAATCCAATCAGCGAAAGCCTGGAACTTCAGGAGGCCAACTTCTCCGGTAAAAAAATATCAATGTTAAAAATCAGTGCCGATAACAATAGGCTATATGTAGGTGTGGATGATGCGTTGCATACGCTGGATATTTCCGGTGATAAAAAAGGAAACATTCTTAGTACCATTAATGGCATACCGGGAGCACCGGTGGATTTTTTGACACGTACAAATTAGATCTTCTAATACCGGGGTTCCATCTGGCCCCGGTTAATCTTAACTTACAACACATAAATGAAATTGAAATTTTTAGTACTCGCTACCCTTGTACCAGCCTTGGCCTGGGCACAATCGCCGAATTTTACTATCACCGGTAAAATTGGAAACTTAAATAAACCAGCAAAAATCTATCTTGATTACAATTCAGAAGGAAAAGGGGCCAGTGACTCCTGTGAACTGGTAAATGGTAGATTTAAATTTACTGGCAATATTGCTGGTTATGCTAGTGGACGTATGACTTTGTCTCGTGAAGGTATCAGGGATAAGGAAATTTATGGCACTAAAGGTCTGGGTGATGTGATCTACATGAGCTTTGGTAAGGAAAATATCCAGATTACTTCCTCAGATTCACTCTATAATGCGCAGTGGAAAGGGTCAAAAGTTTATGAAGAAATGAAAGCTTTTGACAATGAAGTAGGACCAACTGTTATGACAGTGCACCACAATGCAAACGTTGCTATTAATAGGGCTACTCCAGAACAACAGGCCGATACGCTTTACTTTAAAGCTTTGGACAAACAAGTACAGGCATTCAGAAAATCAAGGGGAGAGAAAATGCTGGCCTTCGCTAAAGCAAATCCTAACTCTTACTTCTCGCTGCAGGCATTATCTGAACTGGTAGGCGGATATTCAACAAAGCCGGATGTCGCTCTGCCTGTATTTAATAAGCTTAATGACAAACTGCGCCTTTCTTACGGCGGACAGAGTTTATATAAACTTTTAAATGCACATGCGGTAACTGCATTAGGTGTAAGTGCACCCAATTTTACCCAGAACGATATGAATGGTAAGCCGGTGGCATTATCAGACTTTAAAGGGAAATATGTACTCTTGGAATTTTGGGCCAGTTGGTGTGCTCCGTGTCGTGCGGAAAGCCCTAATCTATTAAAGCAATATGCTAAATTCAAAGATAAAGGATTTGAAATCCTGGGTGTTTCTGTAGACAGTGACAAGGCTAAGTGGATTGAAGCAATTAAAAAAGATGAATTAACCTGGCCTCAGATCTCTGACCTTAAGGGCTGGGATAATGAAGCACGGAAAGTGTATGGAATAACGGGAGTCCCTGCAAATTTCCTGATCAGCCCGGATGGAAAAATTATTGGTAGTCATTTGATGGGAGAGGCTTTAAATAAAAAACTTGGAGAGCTGTTGAACTGATAAAAAAAGAAGTTGACGAATGCTCGGGTTATGCGTTTTAAGCGTATAGCCCGGGCATTCTTTTTTATAGTGCTTTATGACGCATACGCCTGCTCTTTTTCGTATATTGGAAGGGCTAACTTTGCTAGTCCTATATTTTATTGATGAAGTACTTTTGTAAGCTTTATTTCACGGTTCTCTTAATAATTGCAGTCAAGCTTAGCTATGCCTTTGAGAGCCAGGAACCCAAACAGTTTTATTTTCAGCAATTTGATAACCGCAATGGTTTATCAAATAGTGCCGTGAATATGGTTTTTCAGGATAAAGATCAATTGCTATGGGTCGGTACCTGGGACGGGCTAAATATGTATGATGGTACAGATTTTAGGGTTTTTAATTACAACAGCGAAAATCAGGGCGGGAGTATCGGGAACAATGTGATCCAGGATATCAAAGAAGATAATGTTGGTAATGTTTGGATCAGTACGATCGGGGGAATTACACGTTTTGAGAAACCGAGCGGCAAATTTTATAGATATTTTTATAATCAGGCGACAAAAAGAAGTATTGCGGAAAAGGAGTATGAACTGGCAATAGCAACCAATGGAGCTGTTTTCTGTTATAGCAAGACCTATGGTTTAAGCCGTTTTGATCTTCAAACCAATCAGTTTAAGTCGATCGCTTCTCCGGTGTCAGGAGCAAAAGTGATAAAAATGCAGCCTGGAAATGCTGGGTTAATTTGGTTTCTTAAAGATAATGGGACATTGCTGGCCTGTCGGGTAACTGCTGAAGGGGTACGACCGTATCGTGTAATTAAAGCCAATACTGCTATTAATAATTTTTTCCCCGTGAATGACTTTTTGTTATTTACAGATGCCAATAACACGCTTTGGACAATCGATACAGGGTTTAAGCTAAAAAAGCAAAATAGTATCAGTGCTGTAAAGAGTGTGGTTTACTACCAGTCACATTATATCGTAGCCTGGGAGGGGCAAGGTATCGGTGTTTTTGATGTGAATTTCCAGCCGTCAGCCTTTATGCAGCAAGAGGTGAAGCAGCTGACAAACATCAGGGTTACCGTCTTGGAGCCAGCGAGGGATGACGTATTGTGGATAGGAACAGACGGGAACGGATTGATCAAGATCTATCCCAAAATGAATCATTTTGGCCTGATTAACCGAAATAATTTTGCAGATCTGAACAAACCTGTACGTGCTTTTACAGAAGCCGATGGCAATTTATGGGTAGGTACCAAAGGAAAAGGGATTGTAATCATAAAGGACTTCATGAATAACTTTTCTGTTCAGAATGTGAAAGAAGGATTAAATACGGGGAATGGTTTGGCGAACAACTCCGTGTATGTCTTGAAACGAGGTAAGGAGCCTTATATTTATATAGGTACCGATGGACAGGGAATTGGAATTTATGACTTGCGGGCGAAACGGATTATCAGCTGGCAGGAAGTTGTCGGAACTGCTACCTTACCGTTTTTTGGTTCTGTGTATGCCATTTTGGAAGACAAAGAAAACTCTTTATGGCTGGGAACGAGCGGTCACGGTTTGATCCATATAAAATTGGAAAAAAATGCTGCGGGTATTTTAAAAGTAGGTTATTTCAGACAGTACCTGTCGGGCAAACAAAACGGACCGGCCAACGATATCATTTATGCTTTGAGCAATGGTGATGACGACCGGCTTTGGATCGCTTGCAGGTATGGAGGATTAAGTGTTCTTGACAAAAAGACAGGAAGATTTAAAACCTTTAAAGCATTCTCTTCTCCCAATAGTCTATCCAATAATGATGTGCTTTCCTTGCATAAAGACAAAAGTAAAAGATTGTGGATTGGTACGAGTTATGGGTTGAACATGCTTAGTCAGGAAGAATCTTTAAAGGAAAATCCCCTTTTTAAGAAATTTAGAATGACGGACGGGTTACCGAACAATACGATCCATGCCATTGAAGAAGCAAATTCCGGAAATATTTGGGTAAGTACCAATAAAGGACTGGCACGGTTAAACCCTGTTGATGGTGCTATTGCCAGCTTCAGAGAAAGTGACGGATTGCAGAGTAATGAGTTTAGTGATGGGGCAGTTTGGAAATCGGCTTCGGGCGCACTTTATTTTGGCGGTATTTATGGCTTTAACTATTTTATGCCGGAACGCATTACGGAAAATAAGGTGCAGCCTAATTTATTGGTTTCCGGAATTCAACTTGGGGGTAAAAATCTGGATGAAAATAGATTGCAGGTACTCAGGACTGTGCAAGGTGCTGTTCCCGAATACACTGTGCCTCGTAAAAGTAATTTCTTCCAGTTAAGTTTAAAGCCTATGAGCTTTTTGAATGAGGCTAAGAATGAATTTGCCTACAAGCTGGAAGGACTGGATAAAAACTGGAATTATTCCGGGGGAGTTGGTAATATTGTTTACAACAATGTTCCTCCAGGCAATTATACGATGCGGGTAAGGTGGAGCAACGGGGAAGGCGTATGGACGAGCGGAGTTGCGGTATTTAAACTACATGTAGAACAGTATTTCTGGTTAACTTATCCTGCCTTATTTGCTTATTTTGTAATACTGGTTGCCTCTGGTTATGCTTTTCATTTGTACAGAAAAAATAAGCTGCAAATGAAGTATCAATTGCAGATGGAACACCTTTTAAGACAAAAGGATGAAGAAGAACACCAGCAGCGCCTGAATTTCTTTACCAACATCGCCCATGAAATCCAGACGCCTTTAACGATGATTATGGGGTCGGTTGAACATTTTTTACGCAGTAAAAAGTCGGAACTGTTGAAAAACAAAGAGCATAATTATCTTATTTCTATTGTACATAAACACACGGCCAGGCTAACTTACCTGGTGCAACAATTGCTGGAATTTAGAAAAGCTGAGGCTGGTTACCTGAAAAGGAACGATGATTATGTTGACATCAGTAAGATGTTGGATAGCTTATCGGAACTATTTGTGCCTGCCAGTCAAAAAAATAGTCAGAAATACATTAGAACAATAGATAGCGGTGTTGCAGGTTTTATTGATAAAGATAAGTTTGAGAAAATTTTGTTCAACCTTTTATCAAATGCCTTTAAGCATTCTGGCAGGCAGGAAACCGTTGTGTTTAAATCTGAATACAACCGGGCAGAGCAAGTATTGGAGGTCAGCGTTTCCAACTCGGGCTGCACTTTAAAACAGGAACATCTGGAACAAATTTTCAATAAGTTCTACGTGAGCAATGAACAGCAGACTGAAAAATTTAGTACAGGTATTGGTCTGGCTTTTACTAAAGAGTTGGTAACATTGATGGACGCTGAGATTAAGGTGAGTCTGAAGGAAGACTGGATAGATTTTAGGGTATTTGTTAAACTATCCACCGCAGAGGGTAAGGAGGCAAAAGTAATTACTTCTGCACCATCTTCCTTATACCTGTCGCTGGTGCAGGAATATGAGCGTCCTGAGATGGCTTCTGCGGAAGAAGAAAATAAAAGCAGTCTGATTGATGATTTGCAGGCAGAAAAAGCCAGTATTTTATTGGTGGAGGATGAACCGGAACTGCGTTATCTGATCAGGAATGTATTGAAAGATCAATATGTGGTTTATGAGGCTGGTACAGGCGTGGAAGCGCTTGCCTTTCTGCACAAAACGATTCCAAGTCTGATCATCAGCGATGTAATGATGCCCGATATGAATGGACTTGAATTGTGTCGGACGGTAAAGCAAACCCCCGCTATGGCGCAGACACCATTTGTGATTTTATCTGCCAGAGGTTCAGAAGATAATAAGGCGGAGGGATATGAATTAGGAGCGGATGCCTATATTCCCAAACCTTTCCAGATCAATTATCTGCTGATAAGAATACGAAAGCTATTGGACGACCAGGCGCGGATGGAAAGTTTGATTAAAGATCAGAACATTACCAATCAATTTATGGATGCTGATATCGCTGAAACAGATAAGAAGTTTTTAGAAGAACTGCTTAAAGTTATTGAACATAACTTAAACGAGCCGGAATTGAATGCCGCTACGTTAGAGGATGCGCTTGCGATCAGTAAAATGCAATTGTATAGAAGATTGAAGTCTTTGGCTGGAATGACTCCCGCTGAATTCATCAAAAGGATCAGGCTCAAACACGCTGCCGATATGTTGATCGCATCACAATATACCGTTTCAGAGATATTTTACCGTACAGGTTTCAACAATAAATCATACTTCTTCCGGGAGTTTAAAAAGATTTATCATTGTGCCCCAAATGAGTATCGTCAGAAGCAGTACACTGAAAATACAGCCTCTTTGTAACTATAGTGAACTAAAATGTAACTATAGTGCACTAGTCTGGAACCCTTCCGGCATAAATTTGTTGTAACCAAATATATCACAGATGAAAAGAAATCTACACTTCTCTTTGGGCTTGGTACTTTTAATAGTACTGTCGGGGTTTACGGCCCTGGCTCAGATAAAATTAAGCGGTAAGATTACTGACGAGAGTAATCAGCCATTTCCGGGAGTTATTGTTCAACAGCTCAATACCCAGAATAAAACTGCAACTGATGTTAATGGTAATTATAACATTACACTGCTCGACGAGGGGGGAAAGGCATTGGTTTTTAGTTATGTGGGCTACACAAGTATTACTGTGCCTTATGCTGGAAGTACTACACTTAACGCAACCATGAAAGTAAGTGCTTCAAATCTGGATGAGGTAGTGGTAGTAGGTTATACTTCGCAAAAAAGAACCAATATTTCCGGAGCTATTGGTACAGTAAATATGGGGGATGCAGATAAACGCCGCGTTGCGGATGTAGCGCAGATGCTACAGGGACAGGTTGCAGGTGTGCAGGTTACTCAAAGTACCGGTGCTCCTGGTGATCCAATTGATATCAGGATTCGTGGAGTGAGTATTGGAAATAACAATCCCCTGTTTGTTATTGATGGTGTACCTACAACTAATTCTTCCTTTGTAAACCCTCAGGAGATAGAGTCAATGAGCGTACTGAAGGATGCTTCTGCGGCAGCTATATATGGATCAAGAGCCGCATCAGGAGTGATCATTATTACCACAAAAAAAGGTAAGGTTGATCGGTCTTCATTTGACGTGAATTATTATAATGGTATACAGCAAGCGGTTAATTTGCCCAAAATGTTGAATAAAATGCAATATTTGGGTAAGTTGGAGGAGGCCTGGAATAATTCAGGGTACGCAGGCACTAATCCATATACCGGGCAGTTGAGTCGAACTGATTTAGCGGATACTGACTGGTTAAAAGAGTTGTTTGAAACCGGTCGTTCGCAAAATTTTCAAGCAACAGCAAGTGGAGGTTCTCAAAAAGTACAATATTTATTTTCAGGAGGGTATTACAAACAGGACGGAATCGTGGTCTATAATAATGACCAATATAAGAGGGTAAATTTCAGAGCCAATATAAATGCAGACCTTAACGATCGATTTACCATCGGAACCAACCTTCAGTTATCGCATGAAACCAGGGACCAGCTTTCGTCTAAAGGTGATGCGCCAGGGATTATTAGACATGCTTTAATCAGACCACCAGTAATCCCGGTTTATAAAGATCCGACAAATCCTACCTGGTCGGCAAGAGATCCTTTTACCGATCTCCCGTTTTATAATGGCTACAATGATTTCGATCCCAAATATGAACGGACTCAAAACCCTATAGCCCTTGCTTATTTTACTGATAATACACTTAAGCAATTTAAAGCCTTTGGGAATGCTTATGGGGAATATAATGTTTTAAAAGATAAGTCGCTTAAATTCAGGACTAACGTAGGTCTGGAACTAAATTTTAATCATAATAAAGCTTTTTTTGAAAATTTTGGGGATGATGAAAGAACACCTGATCCTGCTCAGGTCGATCCAGGTATGGGGCGACAAAATCGGCCAAATGGATTGAACGAAGACCGGGGAGATGATTATACCATTACCTGGAACAATACGTTAAGCTATAAAAAAGTATATAATCAGAAGCATGCTTTTGATGCACTTGTGGGAACGGAGTTTATCACCAATAAAAGTTCTTCTATCAATGCCTCCAGACGCAGATTCGAGTATACCTATCCGGAGTTTCGTTATTTGGACCTGGGGGCATCTGCTAAAGATGTCTGGAATGGTGGTTATGCATCAGAATACTCTTTGTTTTCTTTATTTGGAACTGCCACTTATGTATATGATGGTAAGTATATGATTACTGGAAATATGCGTGCAGATGCATCATCAAGGTTTGGAGAAAACAATCAGTGGGGGTACTTCCCTTCTGTGTCGGCAGGCTGGATCATGACAGAGGAAGCTTTTATGAAAGATATAAAAGCTGTTTCTTACTTAAAATTAAGAGGAAGTATAGGTTCGCTAGGTAACCAGTCGGGTATCCCCAACTATTCTTTTTTAACAAAGTATGATGGTGAAGGTAAAATCACCAGATATGGAAATCCGGACTTGAAATGGGAAACTACTACGCAGACTAACATCGGTATTGACGCCGGGCTTTTCAGAAATAAAATCTATCTGACTGCGGATTATTTCGTTAAAAATACACATGACATATTGCTGGGTGTGGCCTTACCTAAACTTGTTGGGCAGGTGGATGCTACATTTGTAAATGCAGGTAAAGTACGTAATCAGGGGTTTGAGCTTTCTTTAAGTGTCCGGGATAAAACTTCGGGTGGTTTTGGTTATAATGTCACTGGTAATATTGGAACTATAAAAAATGAAGTTATTGCACTTCATAGAACGGTTCCAGCATTAATCGGGCCTGTTTCCAGGGCTGTTGTTGGTCAGCCTATTGACGTTTATTATGGGTATATGATGGAAGGGATTTATCAAAATCAGGCAGAAATTACCGCACATCAATCGGGCTTAGCAAATCCTACATCCAAACCTGGAGATATTAGATTTAAGGATTTGAATGGAGACGGACTTATTACTGATGCTGATCGCAGCTATATGGGCTCAGCTATTCCTAAGTTCACTTATGGATTTACCGCATCTATAGATTATAAAGGCTTTGATTTTTCTTTTATGCTTCAGGGCGTGGGTAAAGTAAATCGCTATAACGAAAGCAAGCAGATAATGGATTATGATACCCGTCCTTTTAATCATACTACTGCAGTATTAAACAGTTGGAAAGGAGAGGGTACAAGTAACACCATACCAAGGTCTACTTTTACCGATAATGGCAGCAGTAGAGTATCCAGCATCTTTGTAGAAAATGCTTCCTATTTCAGGTTAAAAAATGCAGAAATCGGGTATTCTTTCGGTCCTCTGATGAAAAAAGCAAACCTGGGTGTGCAAAATTTAAGATTATATGTGTCAGGGCAGAACCTGTTTACAGTAACGGATTACACCGGGCTTGATCCTGAAATTGCCGATCAACGGGATATGGGTACTTATCCTCAGTCAAGAGCGGTGTTGTTAGGTGTAAATGTAACTTTTTAAGAACCGGTATAAACCAAAAATATTATGAATACATCTGTTAAGTTATTTGCCGTAATAGCCATAGGTTTGGCATTCGGTTGTAAAAAATATCTTGAGAAGGAACCCATTGGATTGTTGACCGCAGATCAGGTTGTTTCTGAACCTACGGCTAATTCTATCGCAGGTTCGGTATCCAACTCTTACCATCTGCTTTCCAATACACTGAATATCCTTGGAGACTGGAATTGGACTGAAGGTCTGGTATTAAAGAATGATTTTATTATACAAGACATCGCCTCAGGTGATGCAAATAAAAAGTGGAACCCTGATGGTGATCAGGCATGGATGGATCAAGTAGCGGAATTTAGTTTTACGGCCGATAATCAGGCTTTTAATGGGGTATGGACTTATGATTACGAAGGTATAGCGAGAGTTAACCAGCCTCTTGCCTTGCTTACAGACGATGCAGTAATCCAAAAAGTAGGGATGGATGCAACTACAAGGAATCGCTTGCTCGGAGAGGCTAGTTTTTTAAGGGCTATGTATTATTTTGATCTGGTGATTAATTTTGGAGACGCTCCGCTTGTCTTGAAACCATTAAAGAATTTTAATGAGGCCTACGAAGTTTCTAAAAGAGAGCCAAAGGAAAAGGTATGGGCGCAGATTAATGCCGATTTGGATCAGGCGTTATCTTCACTTCCGAATAGTAAATTTTCGAGTGATACAGAAAGATGGAGGGCTTCAAAAGGTGCTGTAATTGCAATGCAGGCTAAAGTTGCCTTATATATGGGAAATTGGCAAAGAACTGTAGATAAAGTCAATGAATTGAATACATTGAATTTTTATCATTTAAATACGAATTACTTTGACAGTTTTGATCAGACTAAGGAATTTGCAGATCAGGAAGTGATTTTTGCATACGATCATCGTCAGGGTGTGCAGCCAAGAAGAGGAAATGGGCTTACAGCGTTATTGGGTTGGGGATTTCTGGCACCATCACCTAATTTTATTAATTCCTTTGAAGCCAACGATCCAAGATTAAGTTATACCGTAAATGTGGGCGACCAGGCTGTTTATAAATTGCTGGGTAGTACCACTACCGCAAATAAAGGAAATGATGATGCGCCTTCTAACCGGATTTTTATCCGCTATGCCGATGTGCTCCTTTGGAAAGCGGAAGCCCTGAATGAACTCAATGATTTTCCGGCAGCAATTGCTTTAATTAATGAGATACGGTTAAGGGCTCGAAATACACCTTTAATTGGAGGTGGTACAGCACCGGTGGGTACGCTACCTAATCGTCCTGCTTCGACAGATAAGGTACAGATTAAAAATTGGCTGATGCAGGAACGCCGGGTTGAACTTGGTATGGAATCACATAGGTTTAGCGACTTACGCAGGTGGAAGACAGCTAAGGCTGTGTTAACTGCGATGGGTAAAAATTTTAATGACAAAAATTACTTGTATCCTATTCCTCAGGGAGAAGTTGATAAAACAGCAGGAGCTATTTACCAAAACAAAGATTATTAATTATTCCTGACGTAAAAGTTCCCTGCAAGCTGATTTTATGAGCTTGCGGGGAAATTGTACCCTTTTTTATGCATATTTATGAAAGATCAAGCGCAAAGATTTATACAAAACCCCCTGCTTTCACCAAAAGACTTAAAACCGAGTAGACCAGGGTTACAAATCACCTGCCTGTTAAATCCAGGAGTATTTACTTTTGAGGGGAAAACGTGGTTATTGGTGCGTGTGGCTGAAAGACCCGAACAACAAAAAGGTGTAATATCATTCCCGATACTAAAGGGTAATGGGATTGATATTATCGAAATTTCAGAAGATGATCCCGAGCTGAATGCAGATGACCCAAGAGTAATTAAGTATAAAGGAGTTGATTATTTAACCACACTGTCCCATTTACGATTACTTTGCAGTGATGATGGTATTAGCTTTTATGAACCTGAAGGTTATCCCTTACTACAAGGCGAAACTAGTCAGGAAGCCTTTGGTGTCGAAGATTGTCGTGTAACACTACTCGACGGTACTTATTATCTAACCTATACCGCTGTTTCTGAGCAAGGGGTTGGCGTAGGGTTACGTACAACCAGAGATTGGAAGCATTTTGAATCTGAAGGGATGATTATTCCTCCCCACAATAAGGACTGCGCCATTTTCGAAGAAAAGATCAATGGTAAGTTTTATGCGTTGCACCGTCCAAGCAGTGTTGATCTTGGCGGGAATTACATCTGGATTGCCGAATCGCCAGATGGTATCCACTGGGGCAGACATAAATGTATCATTACCACCAGGAAAAACCAATGGGACAGTGCCCGGGTTGGTGCAGGGGCTGCACCTGTCAAAACTGAAAAAGGCTGGCTTGAAATTTATCACGGGGCAGATGCAGGACACAGATATTGCCTGGGGGCCTTTTTGCTGGATCTCAATGATCCCTCTATTGTACTGGCCAGGGCCACAACTCCCATTATGGTACCAACTGCAGATTATGAACTAACCGGTTTTTTTGGCCAGGTGGTATTCACCAACGGTCATGTCGTGAAAGGCGATGAACTGACCATTTATTATGGTGCTGCAGACGAGTTTGTTTGTGGGGCTAAATTCTCTATCAATGAAATATTGAACTCCCTAACCTATCATCATGATTCGTAAACTTAAAACAGAGATCGCGCATTTTAAAGCGCAATCGCATAATTTCAAAGTCCTTACTTTAACCAACCTCATCTATAGTATTGTTTTGCCGGTGATTGATATTTTTGTCGCAGCCTATGTCATGCGAAGTTCTAACGATCCGGTAAAGGTTGTGGTTTATCAGCTGACGATTTATACCGGAATACCTTTAACCTTCCTGATCAATGGCTGGTTGTTAAACCGTTTTCCGATTAAGGTGCTGTATTCCCTGGGAATGGTACTTAGTGCCATCTCAATGATGATCATGATGTCGCTGACTACACTTGACATCACAGGTATTGCCATTGCGGGAATAGTCATGGGGATGTCCTTTGGCTTTTATTGGGCAAATAGGGATTTCCTGGCTTTGGCCACCACAAATGACAGCAATCGTAACTACTATTATGGCTTGGAGACTTTTTTCTATACCATTATCGCAGTCGTGATTCCGGTAATGATCGGTTGGTTTATTGAAGGGTTAGCTGGTGCGGGTGATGCAAAACTTGCCTATAAAATCGTAACGGGAATCGTGTTTGTAGTGACCGTAGCTGCATCTGTCATGTGCTTTATCGGTAAGTTTACCAATCCCATGAATAAGAAATTTATTTATTTCAAATTTGATCCCTACTGGAACCAGTTGATGTTTTTGGCAGTTTTAAAAGGTTTGGTACAAGGCTTTCTGGTTACTGCTCCCGCTATGCTAATCATGTTGCTGCTCGGAAAGGAAGGGGCATTGGGAACAGCACAATCGGTAGGGGCGATATTTGCTGCCATCCTGATGTACATCATCGGTCGTAAAACCGGTCCCGAGCACCGTGTTTATGTATTTGGAACTGGATTAGTCTTGTTTACCATTGCAGCGCTGATCAATGGCATTTTATTTAACGAAACTGGGGTAATCCTATTTATGCTGTTTTTGTTGTTGGCGAAGCCTTTGCTGGATCTGGCTTATTTTCCAATACAGTTTAGTGTGATTGATATTCTGACCAAGAAGGAAAAAAGAAGTGAATTTGCCTATATCCTGAACCATGAGGCCGGACTATATGTCGGTAGGTTAACTGGTGCGGGAACCTTTTTACTCCTTGCCTATTATTTTTCTAATGAAGTGGCGTTGCGTTATGCCATCATCATTGTAGCCGTATTACAACTGAGCTCATATTGGGTGGCAAAGGGAATCATTAAAAAAGGCAAAGTAATGAATGAGGAACTTGAACTGAATGAGAATACTCTTGCGGAAACGGCAAATCCGAGCCATTCTGTTGCGTAGCCTGAAATAACTATTACCCAATTTTTGATATATTTAGATGAACCATATGATGAAATTTAAACTGATTGCACGATTTATACTACTCTCTTTATGCTTAGCTACCTTTTGTTTTGCACAGGTTAAACAAGTCGATATTAACCGGGTAAATGGAATGGCTGACTTACCCAAACCACTACAAATCATAGATTGGAAGCAAATGGCACTTAATTTTGATCGTACCGTGTACGATTTTAAAGCCGAAGGTAAGTATTGGCCTATGGTTTGGATGGATAGTACGGGTAAAAATTTTAATCAGCCGGTGCTGGGTATGTACACTGCTGTGGGTGATGTAAGACAGGGACTGCAACACAATAAAGGTATGTTTCATGAAGCGCTGGCTAACATGGGATCTGTTTTAGGGGCCAGTTTGGTAGGCCTGGATAAGAGTAACCAGCAGGGCTTGAATTATGTAGGTATGTTAAAAAACTATTTCAATAAGGACACAGGCTGGGATATTATGATGAACAATACTGCCCCGGAAGTGGCTTTGCTTGGGGGAGGCTATGGACGTGATTGGTGGTATGACGTGTATCCAAACGTTTTGTTCTATGCCGTGTATGATCAATATCCTTCAGAGCCTGATTTTGAAAGACTGGCAAGACGTATTGCCGACCAGTTTTACAAAGCAGACTCTGTCCTGAACGGTAATTATCACTATTCCTATTTTGATTATGGAAAGATGAAACCTATGTCGACACAGATCTGTGCACAACCCGACGCGGCTGCGGGACATGCTTACGTATTGTATTCAGCATATAAAAAATTTGGGGATCCACGCTATTTGAAGGGGGCGATCTCTGCCATGAAAGCGCTGGAAAGTCAGGAAATTAATCCTACGTATGAATTGTTGATGCCTTTTGGAGCATATCTGGCAGCCAGGATGAATGCAGAACAAGGTACGTCTTTCAACCTGGCTAAAATGCTGGACTGGACTTTTGACGGCACTGCAGTATGCAGGGAAGGCTGGGGCTTTTTAGTGGGGAATTGGAACGGGTTTGATATTTCAGGTACGGTAGGTAGTACAGTTGACCACGGAGGCTATGCTTTTTTAATGAATACTTTCGATGCAGCGTGGCCATTGGTACCGCTGGTAAGGTATCAACCGGAATATGCTACGGCTATCGGGAAATGGATGTTGAATGCAGTCAATGCCTCAAGGTTATTTTATCCGCAATATATGCCCGCATCACATCAGACTATACCTGAATTGGCTGCAGTTACCAAAGGTGTGATTGCTTACGAAGGATTTGCAAAAGCTTCTACTTTTGATACTTTATATCAATCCCTAAAAGCACCTGTTGCGCAGGGTGACGGGCCCAAGTGGGTACCCGGTGAAAATCCTGAAGTCTCACAGTTTAGCGTATACGGAAGTGCGCATGCCGGTATTTTTGGCGGGATTGTGAAAGAAACGGAAATTAAAGGGATTCTTGGACTTGACCTATTGGCTACAGATTTTTATCATCAAAAGGCATATCCGACTTATTTATTTTATAACCCTTATAAAACTGTTAAAACAATTCTGTTTAAATTACCTGCTGATACTAAAGGGAAAACAGATCTTTATGATGTGGTCGCACAACGTTTTGTCGCCCGTAATTTATCCAGAGGTGCTAAAGTGAATATTCCGGCGCAACAATCTGTAGTTTTGGTTTGCGTTCCTTCTGGAAAAAAAGTAGAGCGGATCGGTAAGCAGATGCTGATTGATGGTGTGGTGGTAGATTATAATTCTTCCTATCTCTAATAAGTAGCGGTTTTTTTGACACGGTTTTCTTTCCTGTATTTGGCAAGGTTGATTAACAAGACACTGCCTAGTATCACAATTAACCCAATAATTTGAATAAAGGTAACCCTTTCGCTGGTAAAAAGTATACTCAATAGTACGGCAACAACCGGATTAACATAAGCATAAGTACTGACCTGTGTGGCCGGACGAACAGTCAGCAACCACACATAGGCGCTAAATGCCAAAATAGATCCAAAAAGGATTAGGTATCCTACAGATAGCCATGCATCGATAGATACATTGTGCCGGTCGAAATGCTTAAATTCAGCAGTGATCAGGACACCCGGAATAAAAGCCAGGCCGGCTGCGAGCATCTGCCAGGAAGTACTTACAGAAACAGAAACCTTATTGTCGGAATTGTACTTTGAGTATAATGAGCCTGCGGCCCAGCCTATAGGGGCCAGCAATAATAAAATTATTCCCAGTAACTGGTTCCCATTTTCGGTGTTGTTCATGGTTTGCATCATTTGTTCCGCAAACAGCAGGATAACACCAATAAATCCAATGATCAGGCCGGCAACAGTAGAGGTACTTTTTAGATTCTCTTTCCATTTAGGTTTATCCAGGATCACAAACCACATAGCGGCAGAGGAAACCAGGATCGCCACAAGTCCACTAGGTGTAAATTGTTCCACCCATATCACCAATCCATTTCCGACACCCAACATCAGAACGCCACCGATTACAGCATGTTTGATGCTTTTTTTATCAAATAGTTTTTCTCCTTTTATAGCGCACCATGTGATCAGCAAGACACCGGCAGCCAGAAAACGGAAAGCACCAAGAATAAACGGAGGAAAGCCCGCCAGGGCCTTTTGAATAAAGAAATAAGTTGATCCCCATACCACATAAACAATAGCAAAGGCAAGAATAACCATTACTGGGGAAGCTTTTCTGTTTAAGTGTGCCGGCATATTGTTTTTTATTAAGAGAAGTTAGATTTCAAAATTAGTATTAATATCATATTGCAGATATTGTTATCTTGCTTTTTTATTAATAGTTACATCTAAATGATCATCATTATTCAGTGCAAAGACCAGGTGGGCCTGGTTGCAGATATTTCGAGAATTTTATCAGAAGCAAAATTGAATATCATTTCTATGCGGGAGCATGTAGATAAAGCAGAAAACCGCTTTTTTATGCGTCTTGAAGTCGACGGAACAGCAGATGAATTGATTTTAAAAGAGCGGATGCAGCAAATTTTACCCGAAGCTGCGATAGTTCATGTCAATCCAGTTCCGGACAAGAAAATCGTGGTTATGGTGACCAAAGAATATCATTGCCTGGCAGATATATTAATACGGAATAGTTTTGGAACGTTAGGTGCAAATGTGCTCTGTGTGATTGGAAACCATGCAGTGTTAGCGCAGATCTGTAAACGCTTTGATATTCCGTTCTTCCTGATTCCTTATCATGAAGATAAGGAGCTCTCAGAACGTGAAATCATTAATAAGATAAAATTATATGAACCTGATTACGTAGTTCTTGCTAAATTTATGAGGATACTTTCTCCTGAATTTGTCGCTAATTTCCGTAGTAAAGTAATTAATATCCACCATTCTTTTTTACCTGCGTTCGCAGGCGCCAGCCCTTATAAACAAGCTTTTGAAAGAGGCGTGAAATTGATTGGGGCTACGGCCCATTTTGTAACCGATGATCTGGATGAAGGCCCAATTATTGCGCAGCAGATCATCCCTGTAAACCACTCTTTTACTGCTGCGGATATGGTGAAATCCGGGCAGGAAATTGAAACGGCCGTTCTGGCAAAAGCCTTACGTTTGGTGTTTAACGATAGGGTATTTGTGCATAAAAATAAGACCGTTGTATTCGAATAACCGGCCTGAATCAAGCATTTTTTTATATTTTTTATTTCTTTTAAAGGCTTGATACGTAGCCTGTAAACTAGCTTTTTGCATTGGAAACGCGGCTTTTCATAGCTTTTTAGTTAGACTAAACTTTATAAACATTCCAATACTTAATAATTTTTTTATAAAGATATATGAAGTATTGTTTTTATTTATTAAGTTTGTTTAAGAGACTAACCAAATAAGCTATGACAATCGAAAAAGGCCAACTTTTGAGAGCGGATATTATCAAACAACTTTATTATAAAAACCCGCTTTCTCTTACAGAGATAAGTAAGCTCACTCATAAAAGTTTACCATTGGTGACTAAACTGGTTAATGGGTTAGTTGCTGAGGGGTATATTGTTGAGCAAGGCCTGGCAGCGTCTACAGGCGGACGTAGAGCGTCTTTGTTCCTGCTTAATCCTGAAATGCAAAAGTATATCGTTTCGGTGGCAATGGATCAGTTTACAACCAGAATGGTCATCTATGATCTTGCCCAGAATATAGTTTTTCCTGTTCAAACCCTTGAGCTTGCCCTTCCGGGCGCTGCAGATGCAGTTGATGAATTGATTTCTTTTATTGGTCATCATATCAACGCATCAGGTATCGATACTAAAAAATTGTTAGGGATAGGCATTGGCATACCTGGTTTTATAGATGTAGAGAATGGTGTAGATCATTCTCATTTGAAAATAAATGAAGGCAAACATTTAGGGAAATTTATTTCCAGAAAATTAGGCCTTCCGGTCTTTATGGATAATGATTCAAGCTTGATCGCCCTTGCCGAACTGAATTTTGGCGCAGCGCAAGGAAAGCGGGATGTAATGGTGGTTAATGTGGGATGGGGAACGGGTTTGGGAATTATAGTAAACGGAGAGCTGTATCGCGGCAGTACCGGTTATGCCGGGGAGTTTAGTCATATCCCACTTTCCAATACCAATAACCTTTGTTCCTGTGGTAAGCGTGGCTGCCTGGAAGTAGAAACCTCATTGCTGGTTATGACCCAAAGGGCAACCGAAGAAATTAAAAATGGCGCTGCGACCAGCATGACTGAGCTTTTTAAAGATGAAGACAAGAATGTGGGAGAATCATTTTTGGAAGCAGCAAAGAACCGGGATCCATTGGCGGTATCTATTTTGTCTGACGCTTCTTTTTTGATCGGAAAGGGACTGGCTACGCTTATTCATATCATGAACCCTGAGTGCATTGTGTTGAGTGGCAGGGGGGCGATTGCCGGAAAAGTATTGCTTCCTCCTATACAACAGGCGGTTAATGAATTTTGTATACCAAGAATTGCAGATCAAACGACTATAGTCCTTTCAAAACTTGCTGCAGATGCAGAGTTACTCGCGGCAGCAAATCTCGTGATAGAAAATAGTCAGTTCGATTAGCATAAAAAATAATTTATCATATAACCCATCATTTATGAAGTAAAAAAAACGAATGCCATTTTTCAAAACTAATTAACTAAACATTAACTAAACTAAATTCCAAGAACATGAAAAAAATGTACTTAAAGTACTTAAGCATGCTTTTATTAGTCTTCTCGACGATGGCAGCTTATGCACAAAAAACCGTTACCGGAACGGTGCGCGACGAATCAGGCCCCATGCCTGGCGTTAGTATTTCTGTAAAAGGAACACAAAAAGTAACCCAAACCGATGCCTTGGGGAAATTCTCTATTTCGGCATCTGATTCTCAAATACTTGTTTTTACCGCGGTGGGATATGTGCGTCAGGAGATAGTAGTTGGTAATAAAAGTGTGGTGAATGCAACGTTGACTCAAGAAGAAAATATGCTTACTGATGTGGTGGTAACAGCCCTCGGTGTGAAGCGAGAAGCCAAATCCATTGGATATTCTGTTCAGAAAGTTGTGGGCGACGACCTTGTTAAGGGTAATGCGCCAACCCTTTCAACCGGATTGATGGGGAAAGTTTCTGGCTTAAACGTAAGTCAGTCCAACGGAATCGAAGGCGGATCGCAACGTGTTGTAATCCGTGGTAATACCTCAATAGGAGGCAGTAATCAGCCTTTATACGTAATTGACGGAATGCCTTTGGATAACACACAGGTGAACAGTAAAGACAATGATATCAATAGCACGACAACTTATAAAGATTGGGGAACTGTACTGAACTTTTTAAATCCTGAAGATATCGAAGATGTAAACGTATTAAAGGGCCCAACAGCTGCAGCTTTATATGGAGCGAGAGGTGGAAATGGGGTAATCCTGATCACCACCAAAAAGGGAAAAATGAAAGATGGTTTAGGGATAGATTATTCGTATAATTTTCGTTCAAATGATCCGTACCGTTATCAGGATATGCAGAATACTTATGGTTATGGAGGTGCGATCGGTTTATACAGTGCGGTTAAAACCCTGCCAAAAGGTGCTGATGGCGTGGACCGTTATCCTGCTGAAGCCCCCTGGACTGGTTCTGGTTTAACGGGTGCAAACGAAAAATACCTAAGTCATGGCCCAATCCCGGGTGGATTAAACAGCTGGGGTGCTTTTAGCTGGTACGGGACGGGTGCTTCATGGGGAGCGAAAATGGAAGGTCAGATGATCCGCTGGTGGGATGGCACAATGAGAGCTTACTCTCCTCAACCAGATAACTTATCTACTTATTACAGAACAGGAAATACCAGATCACATAATGTTTCTATTTCCGGAGCAAATGATCTTGGAAGTCTAAGGGTTTCTTATTCGAGGCAAGACAATAAAGCAATTGTGAACAACAGTGATTTTTCAAACAATACATTAAATTTTGGCGGGAACATTAAAGTATCGAAAAAATTCAATGCGGAAGTTACGGGTAGTTATATCAATTACAATAGGTTGAATTCGCCAACAATTGGTAATGCGGATGATTCCTGGGGTAAGTTCAGTACTTACGGGATGTCCAGGGATTATCAGAATTTAGAACAATCGCTGTACATCAATCCAGATGGTACTAAACATAGACTTGATGGTACAAATTACCCTATGAGCTATCCTTATGGTGGTTATGGAAGTGAAATGTACTGGAAATTATATCAGCAAAACACTACGCTTAACCATGATCAGTTATTGGGTACTGCTAAGATCTCAGGAGATCTGACAGATTGGTTATCAGTAATGGGAAGGGCCTCCGTAAATTTCGGCTCTGATGAAATGGAAAAGAAATACAAGCCGATTGATATTGCAGGTGTAGAGGGTGGTAAATATGGTCACGAATTGTATAAAACTACAGACCGAAATCTTGAATTCCTGTTAACTGCTCATAAAGATAATTTTTTAGGTAGTAAGTTTAACACCAGTTTCTCCGTTGGGGGTAGTTCATGGTCTACGGATAGTAGGGCAATCCAGGGATGGAATGACGGTCCGTTCAATATTCCTTTTCAGTATTTTCTGCAAAATATCAATAAGCCTCTTGTTAATGCCTCTGATATACAACCGAAAGAGCAAAGGTTCAGACAAAAGATCAATTCTATGTTTGGTATAGCCAATGTATCTTATAACAACTTCTTATTTTTAGAATTAACAGGGCGTAATGACTGGTCATCTACCTTGCCGTCTAAGACAAACAGTTATTTTTATCCGGCTGCATCATTAAGTTATGTGTTTACGGAACATTTGAAGCTGGGTAATATGAAAAACTGGTTGGACTATGGTAAGTTAAGATTGGCTTATGCTGGCACTGCAACCGGAGCGGAGCCATTTATGACTACTAATGTATACGACTCAAGTATATTTGGAGGCTTGTCTACAAGGGCTACTCCTGAGGATTTGTTACCTTTAGATCTTTTAAGACCGCAAAGGTCTAAATCTTATGAGGGAGGTGTGGATTTGTCATTTTTAAAAAATCGCCTTGGTCTGACTTTTACTTACTATAAAGTAAAATCTACCTCTCAAATTCTAAAACTGGGTATTGCACCGTCTTCAGGCGTTTCAACCGTAATCACAAATGTGGGAGAACTGGAAAATAAAGGTTACGAGTTTACCTTGAGAGGAACAGTAGTTAGACAAGATGATTTTAGTTGGGACCTGACCTTGAACGGTGCACATAACCAGAATAAACTGATTAATCTGGGGGATGGAGTTGATGAATATAACCTGAACGATATATTTGGTAACAATGGGGTAAGGATGAAAGTGAAAGTAGGAGAAAATTATGGAACCATTTATGGAACGGATTATACCTATAAAAATGGACAGCGTGTGGTAGAAAAGATTAAAGATGTAAGTGGTAATACGGTGGGAACACGTTATGTAGTGACTCCAGAGCAGGTTCCAATTGGTAATGCGGTTGCGAAGTTAACAGGTGGCTTAGGGACAAATTTCCGTTATAAAAACTTCTCTTTATATGCTTTGGCTGATTTCAAATGGGGTGGTGATATCTGGAGTGGTAGTTATTCAACAGCAATGGGTAATGGATTGGCCCCTGCTACTTTGCTGGAACGTGATGGAGGAGGTCTTCCTTATACCTACCCTGATGGAAGTAAGGCCAATCATGGGGTTATCCTGGACGGTGTTTTTGCTGATGGAACTAAAAACACAGATGTGGTGAATTATATGTGGAAGTATGCAGGCGTTTATTCTGCCTGGACTGATATCAATATGCCACGCAGTGCGGCTATATTAGAAAACTCATGGATAAAATTAAGAGAATTACGCTTAACTTATCAGGTGCCTAAACAAATGATCCAAAAATCGAAATTTGTTCAGAACCTGAGCTTGTCGTTAGTAGGACGTGATCTGTTCTATATTTACACCTCTCTGCCAGACCGTTTGAATCCGGAAGCCATTAACGGGATTGGTAATGCTCAGGGTATTGAGTTTGGAGCGTTGCCTGGTGTACGTTCCTTTGGTTTTAGTGTTAATGTATCCTTTTAATTTAGCAAGTTAAGAACATGAAAAAGATATTTTATACAGCATTATCCGTAATGCTTATTTTCAGCTCTTGTAAAAAAGGGTTCGAAGAAGTTAATAAGCCTTGGGAAAAGGCTACTAGCGCAGACTTAAAGACGATATACAATGGAGTTGTAAAAGACCTTGTGTTGACCTGGAATGAGCAGTCGGTAGGTAATTCCTGGATCTATCCGATCACACAGCAGGCTGCCATTGTCGGAACAACAGGTTATAGAATGAGCGCCGCCTCAGATGATATCTGGAAGAACTATTACCGGACCCTAATTAATATGAGGTTAGCGGATAAGATGATTGAAGAATCTGTTGACAAATCGAAGATGACCAATATACAAGCGATGCTACGAATCTTGCGCGCTTATAAAACGTTTAAGGTAACAGATATTTTTGGAGATATGCCCTATTTTGACGCTGGCAACGCCGTAAGTGGTAGTGCAAATTATAAAGTTAAGTTTGACAGTCAGAAGGTAATTTATGAATCTTTACTGGATGATTTAAAATCCTCATCTGCTGCTTTATCTACAAATTCGGACCAGGTAAGCCTCGGAACCTCTGAAACTTTTCTGAATGGTGATATCACCAAATGGAAAAAATTCGCAAATTCATTGCGCTTGCGTTATGCTATTAGAATGTATGATGTGAATAAGACCATCGCTCAGGCGCATATCAGGGAAGTGATGGCATTGCCTTTACTTGCTGAAGGTGAAGATATGGGCATCTGGCCATCCAGATTATCGCTTACACTGGAAGGAAGGGAATGGGCACATAGCGGAGCCAAATATCGTATGGGTACTACAGCCTGGAACTTGCTTTCTAATAATAATAATCCTGATGGAAGCGGAATCTTTGACCAGAGGGCTAAACTCTTTTTTGAAACCAATGTGTCGAATCAATGGGTACCAAGAGAGCAGAATCCTACTGAGTCAAGCGTAAATGATGGAGGTGATCCGTATAACAGATCAAAACGGGATGCTAACTGGAATGATAAAGGGGCATCGAACACTTACTCAAACGTGAACCATTATTTAGGAAGGGATATGAATACGATCCCGGAACTGATCATTACTGCCGCCGAGGTTAACTTCTTAAGAGCCGAAGTATATGCAAGAGGGATGGACGGTAACGCCGCTAATATGGCAAATGCGAAAACGGAATATGAGAATGGAATCAGAAAATCGGTAAATTTCTGGACGAAAGTAGCCATGGATGCTACGTTATGGGTTGTAAATAAGCCCACTGCTTTGCCTACGCCAGCCCAGCTTACCTGGATTACGACAAACCCTAAGGTGGCTTTTCCTGTTGGTGCAAGTGAAGGTGTAGCTACAAAACTAATTTATGCGCAGTTATGGCTAGATAATTTCAGACAACCTTATGAGGCATGGGCTTTATTGAGAAGAACACAAGCAACGCCAATGGAAACGGTGAACGCAGCATATTATGAGGCTAACTTTGCCACCTATAAGAGACTGGATTATCCGGATAATGAAAAAAACTTTAACGGAGCTAACTTAAGGGCAGTTACAAATGGTGTTGGTGGGCAGGCATGGCAGAATACAAAAGTGTGGTGGGCAAAATAGTGCAGGTAGGATTTGAAGAGTTTTAGTGTAAAGAGGGCGATCATGATTTGCGATACGCCCTCTTTAATTGTGTGTTGGGGGATTGATTTTAAAAAGAGTAATTAATAAAATCTAATTAATAAACCTTAAAACAACCTTGTATGAAAACAAAAACTATGGCCATTACACTTATGGCAGCATTGGCGGTGACAGCTTTTTCGAGCTTCACAAATGTAAAACCGTTGACAGAAAAAGCACCAGCATTTTCCTTAAACACAGCAGCGAAAACAAAAGCGCCAACTTCTTATTCATTCAATGTATCTGTCCCAGGATCATTTACAGGTGTAAGACTCGTAATCATCAGAGGAGCAACGTCCTCGTGGAGTTACAATTTTACCAGCTCAAGCGGAACACAAGTCGCAACAATTAATGATGGTTCTGTTGATATAGAAGTATATCAGTTTGGTGCCAGTTATGCTTATACAACACTAACCAGTGGTGGGATAAGTACAACCCAAGCCAATAGTTCTATGGGACCATGGGGCTGTAAATTTACAGGAGTAAGCTACCCTTTTAATGTGAGTGTATCTTTTTATTAAACTATATTTTTTTAATTCAATAATTATAAGGGTACCTTTATACATGTAAGGGTACCCTTATTCATAAAATTCCTACAATGAAACTATATTCAACTTTCATCATCGCGCTAATCCTTTGCGGAACATTTAAAAGTACACAGGCACAACCTAATGTACATGGACAATCGGAAGTATACGAATGGCCCAAAGACCCGCTCGTTCGACAAAAACTGGATAAATGGCAAGACCAGAAATTTGGTATGATTATTCATTGGGGGATTTATGCTGTGCCTGGCATCATAGAGTCCTGGTCAATTTGCAATGAAGACTGGATATCCAGAGACAGTACCACTACTTATGAAGATTATAAAAAGTGGTACTTCGATCAAAGTAAAGATTTTAATCCCGTAAATTTTAATCCTGATCAGTGGGCGAAGGCAGGTAAAGCTGCGGGTATGAAGTACCTGGTTTTTACCACAAAACATCACGATGGCTTTGCCATGTTTGATACCAAAGAATCTGATTTTAGTATAGCAAAAGGACCGTTTGCGGCAAACCCTAAAGCAGATGTAGCCAAATATGTTTTTGATGCCTTCCGTAAAGAAGATTTTATGATCGGTGCCTATTTTTCTAAACCAGATTGGCATTCGCAATATTACTGGTGGTCTAAATATGCCACTGCCGACAGGAATAACAATTATGACATTAGGAAAAATCCCTGGAGATGGAACATGTTCAAGCAATATACCTTTAACCAGATTGGCGAACTGATGCATAATTATGGCTCAGTTGATATTCTTTGGTTAGACGGGGGATGGGTAAGACCTTTATCAACCGTAAATGATGAAGTTAGGGCATGGGGAGCTGCTATTCCGGCCTGGGACCAGGATATTGATATGCCAAAAATTGCCGGCATGGCCCGCAAGGCACAGCCTGGACTGTTGGTGGTCGACAGAACGGTACATGGGCCTTACGAGAATTATCAGACCCCGGAGCAGCGGGTCCCTGAAAAACAGCTGGCTAATCCATGGGAAAGTTGTATGACATTAGGTGGTGCATGGGGTTTTGTCCCTAATGATCAATATAAGTCAGCCGCAAAAGTAATCCATACGCTGGTTGAAGTTACGGCAAAAGGAGGAAGTTTGTTGCTCGGTGTAGGCCCTAAACCAGACGGGACATTTCCTCAGGAAGTAACCACTCGCCTGGAGGAGATTGGGAAATGGGTAAATGTAAACGGAAAGGCAATTTACGGTACAAGAATTACCAAAAGCTATCACGATGGTAATACCTGGTTTACGCAAAGTAAAGATGGCAGGACTCGTTATGCAATCTATTGCCCGGTTGAAGGAGAGAAAATGTCAAACACAATCAGCTGGACTGGAAATTCGCCTAAAAAAGGGACTTCTATCACCTTGATTGGTACAGGTAAAAAAATGAAATGGAAAGAACTGAATGGCAAAATCTCCATTGACTTACCTGCTGCTGTTTCTAAAAATGAAGGTAACATTGCATTGGCTTTTGAGTTTACTCCTGCAGGTTAATCTATAAATACCTATTAAATTACAATAAATGAAGTATGTAGCCATAAAGATTGGTGTTGTGCGGTTCCTTGTTTCGGTGGGTGCTGTTATGCTCACCATTAGTGCCTTTGGACAAATTAAGACAAAATCGAAGTCCGATAATAAATTAGAAAATGCGCTTTACAAAAATCCTAAAGCCGATATTGAAGCTCGTGTAAAGGATTTATTGTCGAGAATGACACCAGAAGAAAAGTTCTGGCAACTTTTTATGATCCCGGGCGACCTCGACGGAGTAAATAAAAACCTATACAAAAATGGTATTTTTGGTTTGCAAATAGGAGCTGCGTCCCAGGGCGGAGGAGAGGCTGGACAAATGCTCAGTTATAGCAAAACACAGGAAAACGCCTATACGCTGGCCAAGAAAATAAATACCATACAAAGATATTTTTTGAAGGAAACCAGATTGGGTATTCCAATTATTGCCTTCGATGAAGCCCTTCATGGGTTAGTCAGACAAGAAGCCACGGCCTTTCCGCAGGCTATCGGTCTGGCAGCTAGTTTTGATACTGGAATGATGACTAAAGTGGCAGATGCCATAGCCTATGAGGCCAAATCGAGAGGCATAAGAGATATTTTAACACCGGTTATAAACATAGCTTCAGATGTGCGATGGGGAAGAACAGAAGAAACTTATGGTGAAGATCCCTTTTTGAGCACTCAAATGGGACTGGCTTTTGTAAATGCTTTTGAATCCCGTAACATCATCACAACACCTAAACATTTTGTAGCAAATGTGGGTGATGGCGGACGCGACAGCTATCCGATAAGCTTTAATCATCGCCAACTAGAAGAAATCCATTTCCCCCCTTTTAAAGCAGCCATACAGCAAGGGAAAAGCAGGTCGTTAATGACAGCTTATAATTCTATAGATGGTACTCCGGCAACTTCCAATCACTGGTTGCTGACCCAGAAGTTAAAAGAGGACTGGGGCTTTAAAGGATTCGTCATTTCTGATGCTGGTGCTGTAGGTGGTGGAAATGTACTACACTATACCGCCAGTGGATATGCTGATGCCACAAAGCAGGCGATTACTGCTGGTCTGGATGTGATCTTTCAGATAGAACACGATCATTATAAATTATTTATTCCTCCCTTTCTGGATGGATCAATTGCACAAGAAAGAATAGATGATGCCGTTTCAAGGGTGTTACGCGCAAAGTTCGAGTTAGGTCTCTTTGAGAATCCGTACGTCTCCGAAAAAGAAGCGAAAGCATCTTTAAATGATAAAAGTGGTAAAGCAGTGGCGAAGGAAGCGGCTTTAAGTTCGTTTGTATTATTAAAAAATCAGCGGTCGGTTTTACCACTAAAGAATGTGAAAAATATATTACTACTGGGCGAGGATGCACTTGAGGCCAGGTTGGGTGGCTATAGCGGAACGGGTAACCAGAAGGTGAATATCTTTGAAGGCTTGAAAAGACGTGCTGGTAATGAAATTAAAATACAATACAGTAAGGGGAGCAGCAGGGAGCCGGTTTTATTTACACCTGTAAAGCATGAGTTTTTAAAATCAGGGACTTCAAATGGTTTGACGGGGGCATATTTTAATAACCTTTCGCTGTCAGGTGAGCCTGTATTAAACAGGGTAGATAAAAACATCGATTTTATGTGGACGCTTTATGCGCCAGATAAGCTGTTGGCCAGAGATCAGTATTCTGTGAGATGGACCGGTAGTATTCATGCGCCAAAATCAGGAACTTATCAGGTTGGCCTGGAGGGAAATGATGGTTATCGTCTTTATATTGATGGTAAACTGTTGATCGATCAGTGGGAGAAAAGATCTTATCATACACATTTGGTGCCTTTCAGTTTTGATCAGGATAAATCTTATGAGGTACGTGTAGAATTCAAAGAGTCTAAAGGAAATGGGTATATCAAGCTAATCTGGAACTATGGTGTCCCAGATAACCGGGATAAAGAATTGGCTGAAGCAATCAAAATGGCGGAAACAGCGGATGTAATTGTTGTTGCAGCGGGAATAAAAGAAGGTGAATTCCTGGATCGTGCCTATCTGAACCTGCCAGGTAATCAGGAGCAGCTGATCCAGGCTATGGAAAAAACCGGGAAGCCTGTGGTCGTTTTATTGGTTGGGGGAAGTGCTATTACCATGGACAAATGGTTTGATGAAGCCTCGGCAGTATTAAATATCTGGTATCCAGGTGAAGAAGGTGGTGTCGCTGTTGCAGAAACTTTATTCGGTGATTATAATCCGGCAGGTCGTTTACCGATTACATATCCTGTTCATGAGTCCCAGCTCCCTCTGGTGTATAACCACAAATCAACAGGGCGTGGAGATGACTATAATAATTTAAGCGGTGAACCATTGTTTCCTTTTGGTTTTGGTTTAAGCTACACCAAATTTGATTACAGAGATTTAAAACTGAGCAAAAGTCAGATCGGTTCAACAGAACAAGTTACAGCAAGTTTTACGCTACAGAATATTGGAAGTTATGATGGAGATGAGGTCGTTCAACTATACATCCGGGATATGTTGTCTAGCGTCGCCAGGCCGGTTTTAGAACTTAAGGGTTTTAAAAGAATTCACCTCAAAGCCGGCGAAGTGAAACAGGTATCTTTTGAAATTACACCAGAAATGTTGGAAATGCTGAATGCCAAAATGGAAACTGTTATTGAACCAGGTGATTTCAGAATAATGATCGGTTCTTCCAGCCGTGAATTGCAATTGAAAGATACTTTGTCCGTCGTAAATTAATCCAACAAACAAAATAATTAGTAGAAGAACTATAAATTGATGAAGAAACAATTGTAATATCTTTGTTAATTTGTATGGTTAATGACTATGCCCATGAATTGTAATATCTTTTCTGCAAAAAGTTATGATACTTGTGAAGGTTTTTACGTTTGGTGCTGAGCGATAGGGTGTTTGTTTATGAAAAATACGACGGTCGTATTAGAATAAATAACCCAAAATTGTGTTTCTTGGGTCAATAAATTTTATAAACATAGCCTCACTTAATAAATTTTTTAATAAGAGACGGCATTGTGTTGATTTATTTTTTTAAGTTTGCCCGGTAGACTGACCAAATTAGTTATGACAATCGAAAAGGGCCAACTTCTGAGAGCGGATATTATCAAACAACTTTATTACAGAAATCCGCTTTCTCTTACAGAGCTAAGTAAGCTTACTTATAAAAGTTTACCATTAGTTACTAAATTGGTTAACGGGTTGGTTACTGAGGGATATATAGTGGAGCAAGGTTTAGCTGCTTCTACGGGTGGACGTAGAGCATCTTTGTTCCTGCTTAATCCCGAAATGCAAAAGTATATCGTCTCCGTGGCGATGGATCAATTTACAACCAGAATGGTCATATACGATCTTGCCCAGAATGTTGTTTTTCCTGTTCAAACTCTGGAACTTGCTCTTCCTGGTGATGAAGGTGCAGTCGATGAATTGATTTCTTTTATCGGTCACCATATCAATGCATCCGGTATCGATACGAAAAAAATACTTGGTATAGGTATTGGAATGCCAGGCTTCATAGATGTCGAGAATGGGATAAATCATTCCCATTTGCAAACAAATGACGGCAAAAATTTAGGGAAATTGATTTCCAAAAAGTTGGGGCTTCCTGTTTTTATGGACAACGACTCAAGCTTAATCGCTCTTGCTGAACTTAATTTTGGCGCAGCTCAAGGCAAGCATGATGTAATGGTTGTCAATATTGGTTGGGGAACCGGTCTGGGGATGATTGTAAACGGAGAACTTTATCGTGGTAGTACCGGATATGCAGGGGAGTTTAGTCATATCCCACTTTCTAACACTAATAATCTTTGCTCTTGTGGCAAACGTGGATGTTTGGAGGTAGAGACTTCATTGTTGGTGATGACCCAAAGGGCAGCCGAAGAAATTAAAAATGGCGCCGCGACAAGCATGACGGAGCTTTTTAAAGATGAAAACAAGAATGTGGGAGAGTCGTTCCTGGAAGCGGCAAAAAACCGGGATCCTCTGGCAGTTTCTATTTTGTCCGATGCGGCTTTTCTGATCGGAAAAGGACTGGCTACGCTCATACATATCATGAATCCTGAGTGCATTGTTTTGAGTGGCCGAGGGGCAATAGCCGGGAAGGTATTGCTTCCTCCTATACAACAGGCTGTGAATGAATATTGCATCCCAAGAATTGCAGATCAAACTACCATTATACTTTCGGATCTTGCTGCAGATGCAGAGTTACTCGCAGCAGCAAATCTCGTTATCGAAAATAGTCAGTTCGACTAATAAACTGCTTGCTAATCAGTACAAAATCAAATTTAATTTAACTACAAATCAATACTAAATTTTATAAACATGAGAGAGATTTACTCCCGTTGCTTAAGTGTGCTATTGTTAAGTCTATTAACAATAGCAGCTTATGCTCAGAAGAACATTTCGGGAACAGTGAAGGATGCGACAGGAACATCGATTCCTGCAGTCAGCATTACAGTAAAAGGGACAAAAAATGGTGTAAGTAGCGATGCAAATGGAAAATATTCCATTTCTGCTAAACAAGGAGAGGCTCTTGTGTTTCGTTACATTGGCTATACCTCACAAGAGGTTATAGTAGGCACTTCAACAACTATTGACATTATATTAAAGGAAGAAAACAATAACTTAAATGAAGTTGTTGTTACGGCTTTGGGTATCAAGAAGGAGAAAAAAGCTGTTGGATATGCCATTCAGGAGGTTAAGGGAGAGACTTTGGTGGAAGCCAAAGAACCTAATCTGGTGAATGCGCTTTCAGGAAAGGTGGCGGGCTTGCAGGTTACCCGTTCTAGCAATGGCCCGGGCGGGTCTTCAAGAATTACCCTAAGGGGAAATAATTCACTAAGAACTTCAGATTCAAATCAGCCGCTTATTGTTGTTGATGGGGTGCCAATGGACAATTTTACAGGGGCAAAGAATAACGATTTCAACAATCCTACATTGGATATGGGGAATGGTCTCGCTGATATTAGCGCAGAGGACATTGAGAGCATGTCTGTACTAAAAGGACCTGCTGCGGCCGCACTTTATGGCTCGAGAGCTGGAAATGGTGTGATTTTAATTACCACCAAATCTGGTAAAGCGCAAAAAGGTTTAGGAATAGCAGTTTCTTCATCTTTTGGTGTAGAAACTATCTTGACAAATCCAGATATGCAAAACTCTTTTGGCCAGGGAGAACTAGGTAGCTACAATTCGCTTAAGGAAGGAAGCTGGGGGCCAAAAATTGAAGGCCAGTCTGTGAAAAAATGGGATGGCAGCATGTCGCCATTGGCCGCCTATGATAATGTTGGTAATTATTTTAATACTGGACTTTCTTATAATAACAACATTTCATTTCAACAACAATTTAAGTCATTATCGGTGTATACCTCTTATAATCGTGCTGATGAGGGAAGTATGATTCCGGGACTTAAATTGACAAGAAATAACTTTACAGGTAGAGCCGTAACTAAGTTCGGTAAAGATGATAGGTGGAGTACGGATACTAAAATTCAGTATAGTCATACCAATGCGCAAAACAGGCCATCATCAGGTGCAAGAGGTGAGAATGTTTTCAGATCAATTTATTTCTTGCCAAGATCATTAGATCTTCGCGATTTTAAAGCAGCGACTAATGATCAGGGGAAAATGCTTTGGTATGCACCAGGTAGTTTTGTTAATCCTTATTGGAATAAGCAATACAATCTTAACCAGGACATTAGAAATCGCTTTTTAATGAGTGGGTCCCTGAGTTATAAGTTCAATAGCTGGTTAACTGCTGAGGTAAAAGGAGGAGCAGATTTGTATACGACAAATGCAGATGCAAGAGTCTATGATGGAAGTCCTATCATTAATAACGGTAGATATAGTATCGACAGATCGACTTTTTCTGAAACCAATTTCAGTACACTATGGATCGCTAAAAAAGATAACTTATTCGGTAAATTAGGTGGATCATTGACTCTAGGTGGAAACCTGATGTCACAAAGAAGGCTGGGTGCTGATCTTAGCACCGGAGAATTGGTTGTTCCTAATTTCTTTTCTTTGAAAAATGGAAAGGATGCATTGGGTATTACGGAAACTGATAAACGTAAAAAGATTAATTCCGTGTATGGTTCAGGACAAATCAATTGGGATGGTTACTTCTTCGTAGACGCTACGTTTAGAAATGATTGGTCTTCATCTTTAATTAAAGCTAACCAGTCTTACTTTTACCCTTCTGTAAGTACATCTCTTGTCTTTTCTGAAATGGTTAATACTCTTGGCGGAACCTTGCCATCATGGTTAAGCTATGGAAAGGTGAGGGCATCTTATGCGCAAGTAGGTAATGATCTTGAACCTTACGAATTGTACAATGTTTATAAATTAGATAAGGATCCGAATAACGGCACAACGGCATCAAGAAATGATGTGTTGTTTGATTCTTCTGTAAGAAGTGAGTTGATTAAATCATTCGAAGTTGGTATGGAAATGCGCTTTTTAAATGGGCGCGTGGGTATTGATGCTGCCTATTACAAATCGAATGCTACCCGTCAGTTACTTAATATTCCCATGGATCCATTAAGTGGTTATAAATCTAAGAAAATTAATGGTGGCGACATACAGAATAAAGGAGTCGAAATTACGCTGGATGGTAAAGTGTTGAACAATAATAAAGGGCTTAACTGGAACATGATGTTGAACTATTCTACAAACAACAATACTGTAGAAGCGCTAACGAATGATATTTCAAGGTATCCTCTTGGCGGTTATGATGACCTCAAAATCTGGGCAAAAACCGGTGAGCGGTTCGGCGAGATTTACGGTAGTAAATTTGCCAGGGTTACAGATAAATCGAGCCCATATTTTGGACAGTTGTTGTTAAACGAAGAAGGTTTGCCAACCAGAGGTGAAGAAGATGTTAGATTGGGGAATCAGCAGGCTACTGCCATGTTAGGCTTTACCAACAGTTTCGCTTACAAAGGTTTTGGTTTGTCGTTTCAAATTGATGGGCGTTTTGGTGGAAAGATCTTCTCTGCAACAAATGCGAGTATGAGAGCAAATGGTACAGCTGCGGCTACTGCACCAAACGGTTTAAGAGAAAATATGACTGTACAAGGTGTGGTTTTAAACGGAACTGGTTACGTACTCAACACCAAATCGGTTAGTCCTGAACGTTATTATACTTGGATTGCAGCTTATGGGAACGTAGGTGTTGGCGAGGCTAATATTTACGATGCAACTAATATTCGCTTGAGAAATGTACAGTTGAGCTATGATCTGCCTACTAAATTTTTAAGTAAAACCCCAATACAAAGAGCTAAAATCGGTTTGTCATGCAATAATGCATGGTTAATCACAGGCGATATGGATGGGATAGATCCAGAATCAGTTTACAGTACCAATACCACTGCTACAGGGTTTGAAAATGGTAGTGCACCGACAAGCCGCACATTTTTGTTTAACCTAACATTAGGCTTCTAATAATTATTAATACAGGGAGTAAAACTGCCAAAAATATACGTTAATGAAAACGATAATAAAAAAAACAAGCATGTTTGTCGCTACAGCTTTATTGCTGGCTTCATGCAAAAAGTTTGAGGAGATTAATACCGATCCAACCGCTGCAAGCCCGGATCAGGTACAGGTAGAGTATTTCATCAATAAATCAATTACTGATGCACAGATGAATCCAGATGTGGCAGAGAGGTCTTTTGTCCTTTATTGGAAAACTGCGGGACATCAACATAGTAACGGTGGAATTTCCTCTGGTTCTTATACGGATGACTGGACTATCGCTTACTATGATCAGATTTCGGCATGGTTAAATGCAGCCAACACGGCCATCCAGGTTGGAAATGAGCAAACTGCAAAAGGCACTGGAAAGGCTTATACAAATAACCTGATACAAGTAGCCAGAATATGGCGCGCTTATCTGATGAGTGAAATGTCAGATAACTTTGGCCCAATGCCGGTAAATTCTTTTCAAGGGGTGAATCCAGACTTCTCTGACGTAAAAACAATCTATTATTTTGCGCTTGCTGAATTGAAGGACGCCAGTGCTAAATTAGATTTAACGGTTGCAGTTCCTGCCGAAAGTTTGTCAAAACTTGATCCTGCCTATAAATACAATTATGCGAAATGGAAAAAATATGCCAATTCAATGCGTATGCGTTTAGCAATGAGATTGTCGGAAGTAGATGAAGCAAAGGCAAAGTCTGAATTTGAGAATGCTGTAGCTTCCGGAGATTACATAAAAGCGACCGACGAAACTTTTCAGGTTGATGAAAAAGAAGGATGGAATTCTTTAACCGGGGTAATGAGCCGTGAATGGAATCCACAGTTTATCTCCTCAACTTTAAATAACCTTTACCTGGGCCTAGGTGGTGTGAAAAGTGCAGACCAGTTAGGACTTGAATTTCAATCTTACATTAAGCCTGCTGATTATATTGGTTTGAAACTGGAGGATCATTTTACTACTATGACCAATAATCCTTCTGCAGGTTACTGGTTTGATGGTTTGCCAAATAGTATCGACCCTCGCGCATATAAGACGTTTATCATTCCTGGTGATTTTACCAATCCTGACTTTAATTCTTACTCGCCGTTAAATGCTAAAAATACCGTAAGAAATTTGTTGGGCGCAAATGACGTTGTTGTGAAGACTATTGATGCAAAATACAATTGGAATGCGTCAAATACAGGAGATTGGCAAGTAAAAGGAAGCAGAAATTTATTGAGAGCTTATGAAGGAACGATGCCTCGTTTATCTAATCGGTTTAGAGCGAGCAGAAGTAAACGTATTTTCTTTGCGCCATGGGAATCTTATTTTCTGATTGCAGAGGCTGCAGAACGTAACTGGACAGTTCCAATGTCAGGAAAGGCTGCGTACGAAGCCGGTATCGCCTCAAGTTTCGAATATTGGGATGTAACTTCGCACTTAGCTGCTTATCTTACTTCTACAGATTTTAGTAGAACAGGTACTTCAGTAAGCTGGGATCATACTACAGAGCCAGGTACAAGTCATACGATGAATTTTATCAATGGCTATACCAACGCGACAGGAACTGCACAGGTATTGTATCCGAAAAATGATTTATATAAAAATGGTACCGTTAAAAACGACCGTTTAACCAAAATCATTACGCAGAAGTTTATTGCACAGACCCCATGGTTGCCTTTAGAAGCATGGAGTGATCAGAGAAGACTAGGATTGCCTTTCTTCGAAAATCCAGCAATCGAGGCTGTGTTGCCTAATTTACCTGCTTTAACAACTGCAAATTATATGACCAGCAATGTGAAATTCTTCCCTCAGCGTTTAAGATACCCTTCAAAATTAGGGGATAATAATGCAGCTGGTTATGCACAAGCGATAGCTGCGTTAGGTGGTCCGGATGCTGTATTGACCCCGCTTTGGTGGGCCAAAAAATAAAAGGTTAATCCATATAATAATAGTAACAGGAATGTCTAAAAAACATTCCTGTTATAATTTTAAATGCGACAAGATTATTCCTAAAATATATAGATAAAAAGGTTTTATTATTCCTAAATTGTATTTTGGAAGTTAGATCATAAATATCAGAGATTGAATGAAATATCCTAAATTAAATAGACTAATAAAAACAAGTTTTACCTTGATGCTGCTTTTTGTTTTAGGCAATGAGCAGTCGATTGCCCAGGATCAGTATGAATTAAACTCCGGATGGCAATGTAAACCTTTAAATGAGGTTACACTTCCTGGTGATGTCCTTTCAAAAGCAGGACAGGAGCTGTCCAACTGGATGCCGGCAACCGTTCCCGGAACAGTATTAACCACCTTATTGAACAACAAAAAAGTTCCTGATCCTTTTTATGGGATGAACAACCAGCTTATCAAAGATGTGTACAACACAGGTAATGCTTATTATACCTACTGGTTTGTTAAATCTTTTACACAAAGCGCTACGGGCGATGAGCAGATCTGGTTAAAATTAAGAGGAGTAAATTATAAATGTGAAATTTTCCTGAATGGGAAAAAAGTAAATGCCATAACTCATGAAGGCATGCATTTACGCCAGCAATACAACATTACAAAACTATTAGCGGCAAATGGACAGAATAGGTTGGCCGTATTGGTTTATCCACCTGATTTTACGGGAGAACCAAATGGCGGACAAGGAGGAGATGGAACCATTGCCAAAGGCTTAACGACACCTTATACTGCAGGTTGGGACTGGATCCAACCAATCAGAGACCGTAACACCGGAATCTGGGATAAAGTGTTTATAGAAAAAACTAAAGGAGTAAACCTACAAAATCCACATGTCATTACCCTGGTACCAGGCATCCGTTTGCCCGAAGGTACGCAGGAACCTGCAATCATCCGGACTTCATGCGAAATGGAGAATCCTTTAAATAAATCTGTTAGCGGCTATTTACAATATACATTGGAAGGTAAGCTGATTAAAACAGCCGTGCATTTAAAAGCCGGAGAAAAAAAAATAGTTAAACTGCCCGACCTGGAACTTAAGAACCCGAAATTGTGGTGGCCAAGTGGTTATGGCGAACATCCATTGTATAACATAGCCTTTAGCTTTGTTGATGCCTCAGGTAAAACAATAGATAAAGAAAATGTTCAGTTTGGCGTCAGAGAGATCAGCACACGCTGGAACGAAAGAACCCGTAGTCGCGAAAACCTGGTCAACGGACAAAAGATTTTTATAAAAGGAGGCAATTGGATCATTTCTGATGCGATGCTGCGCTTCACCGATGAACGTTATGACGCCGAAGTTCGCTTTCACCGCGACATGAACCTGAATCTGATCCGTATCTGGGGAGGATCAATTATCGAAAGACCTGAGTTTTACCAGGCATGTGATAAATACGGAATGCTGGTATTTCAGGATTTCTGGTTCAGTGGCGATTGTAATGGAAGATGGGAAGATCCTTTGAAGAAGGATGATCAGTGGACACGCAGACAATATCCTAATGATCACCAGCTCGTATTAACTGCTGCGGCTGATCAGATCAAAATGATCCGTAATCATGCATCGCTTGCCTTTTGGTGTGGTGGTAACGAAATGACGCCACCAGACGATATCCTATTCCCCTTAAAGGAAAAGATCCTGCCTGAACTGGATGGTACAAGATATTTCTTTGACTATTCTAATTCCAACGATATGTCTTACAATTCTATCGGTGGAAATGGAGACGGGCCTTATACTATACAAGACCCTAAGATCTTCTGGTCTTACAAAACCTGGCCTTATAATTCTGAAGTAGGCTCGGTAGGCGTGGGCGATTATGCTTCATTGCGACGCTTTATCCCTGAAAAAAATATGATAGCTCCGCAAAACGGACAGGAACCTGATTCTGTATGGGCTTATCACAAATATATCCCCTATGATCATCACATAGATCCTTACGGAAAGGCTAAGGACGCGGAAGATTTTGCGATGAAAGCACAGCTGGTCAATTATGATCAGTACCGCTCCCTGATGGAAGGTTTTTCATCACATATGTGGGACTGGTATACAGGAATGATGATCTGGAAAACGCAGAACCCATGGACTTCTATGCGTGGACAGATGTATGATTATTATCTGGATGTAAATGCTTGTTTGTATGGTACGCGTAAAGGTGCTGAACCTTTACATATCATGATGAATCCACTTGACAGTATGGTAACCCTGGTTAATAACGGTTTTAGCGTAGCACGCAATACCATGGTTCGGGCAAGTATTTACAATATGGAAGGTAAATTGGAACATCGGGTTCAGGCCTTCTCTGAAATTGGTGTTTCAACCGCGTTAAGAACTTTTTCTCTTAATGAGGCATTAAAGAAAATAAATGCCAAAAAAGGTGTTTTTGTGGAACTAAAAATGTTAAACGCAAATCAACAGGTATTGAGCGAAAACTTATACTGGTTACCGGGGCAAGATGGAAAATATACTGGCTTGCAGGAGCTAAAATCAGCCGATTTAAAGGTTAGCACTAAAAGGACCGCACAAGGAAAAATCGAAGTCAGGTTAAAGAACGACCCTGCCAATACCCTTGCTTTTTTTAACCGCATTGCACTGGTCAATTCAAATACCAGAGAACGGATATTGCCGTCATTCTTTTCTGATAACTACGTCAGCGTATTACCTGGTGAAGAAAAAACTGTAATTGTAGAATTCCCTGAGCAAGGAAATACGCCTTTAAGCATCGAAGTATACGGCTGGAATGTGAAAAAGCAGCTATTGAGTGTCAATCTAAATTAATCGGTTAACGTATCTATTTATAAGACCAATATGAAACGAAGAAACTTTATACAAAACACAGCGCTGATGGGGGCAGCACTCCTTTATAATCCCTCTGATATTTTTGCTTACAATGCTGATTTCCCAATTGTAAGACCCGCCCTGGCGGAAAGAAAATTTAGTAGCAAAGCTGTTGAAGCTGCAATTAAAGCCTTTAAAGCTGGAGTTGCTGATAAGGAACAAGCCTGGTTGTTTGAAAACTGTTTCCCAAATACATTAGATACAACCGTATTTCACAGCAATGTAAACGGCCGCCCTGATACTTACGTCATCACTGGCGATATCGATGCCATGTGGTTGCGGGATAGTTGTGCACAGGTATGGCCTTACCTGCCTTTTGTGCATGACGATCAAAAGCTGGCGACGCTGATTGCAGGTGTCATTAACAGACAAGCGCAGTTGATCATCAGAGATCCCTATGCCAATGCTTTTTTCAAAGATGGCAATACGGAAAGTGAATGGAAGTCGGATATGACCGAGATGAGACCTGGTGTTCATGAACGGAAATGGGAGATTGATTCATTGTGTTATGCGATTAGACTGGCACATGCTTATTGGGTGAAAACAAAAGATAAAAAGCCTTTTGATGCCGAATGGGAAAGGTCAATCAGACTGATCTTGCAAACTTTTAAAGAACAGCAGCGAAAAACAGATCGTGGCCCATATCATTTTCAGCGCGAAACGGCAAAACCTACAGATACACTTCCAATGGAAGGCTTTGGTTTTCCCGTAAAACCTACAGGAATGATCTGCTCCATGTTTAGACCAAGTGATGATGCTACTATTTTCCCTTATTTAATTCCATCAAACTTTTTTGCTGTGGTGAGCTTAAAGCAGGCTGCTGAAATGGTAACTGCATTGCGAAATGACGCGGAACTGGCTAAGTCATTGCTGACACTTGCTGATGAAGTACAGGCAGGATTAGATAAATATGCGAAATATCAGCACCCTGAGTTTGGCGAAATCTATGCCTTCGAAGTTGACGGAATGGGTAATCGTTACCTGATGGACGACGCCAATGTACCAAGTCTCCTCGCACTTCCTTACCTCGACGCTATGCCGGTTTCAGATCCTGTTTATCAGAATACCAGAAGATTCTGTCTTTCCGACAGCAATCCATTCTACTATAAAGGAGGGAAATTTGAAGGTATTGGCGGCCCGCATGTAGGTAAAGATCAAATGATCTGGCCACTAAGTATCATAGCGAGAGGCTTGACCAGTACCGATCCGCAAGAAATAAAACACTGCCTGCAAATGCTCAAAGCTAGTCATGCAGGTACAGGTTTTATGCACGAATCTTTCCTGAAGGATGATCCCGCTAAATTTACACGTAGCTGGTTTGCCTGGGCAAATACCATTTACGGAGAATTACTATGGAAGGTGTTTAAAGAAAATCCTTCCTTATTAAAAAGTTAAGCGTTAAATAATGACTACTGAGCATAAATACGTTTTGGGAGCCGATATAGGTGGTTCACATATAACCGCAGCACTGTTGGATATGAAAGAACGTGTGGTATTGGAACATTCGCTAACCAGGAAGCCGATAAATTCTGCCGCCACTTGTGAAGTGATTATGGAAGCCTGGGCTGAAGCCATTTTAGAAGCCCACCAAAAAGCAAACGTAAAACTTGAAAAGATAGGCTTGGCTATGCCGGGGCCATTCGATTATGAGAAAGGGATCTCTTACATAACCGGAACCGAAAAATATGAGGCCTTTTACGGGTTAAATATAAAAGAAATCCTTGCCACACAGCTGGACATCGGTGCTGAAGCCATTCGCATGCGAAATGACGCCGAAAGTTTTCTGGCTGGTGAAACTTTTTCAGGTGCAGCACAGGATTATTCTAAAGTGATCGGGATCACCCTGGGTACAGGTTTGGGCTCCGCAATTTTTGAAAATGCTGAGGTACATGATGCAAATCTTTGGTGTGCCCCATATCTGGAGAGTATTGCTGAAGACTATATCTCTACACGATGGTTTTTAAAGCGCTACAATGAGCTTACCGGGCTCAATATTTCGAACGTAAAAGATTTAGTGGCGCTGTATGACGAATCAGATATTGTAAAGCAGATCTTTGAAGAATTTTCCATAAATCTTGCAGCTTTTCTGGAGAGCTTTATACGTAAAGCCAATGCCGAAGCGATTGTAATTGGAGGAAATATCTCTAAAGCGTCCGGGAAATTTCTGCCCGGCTTATCCGAAGCTCTGAAAAAGCTAGGTGTAAATCAACCCATTTTTATTTCAGAAATGACCGAAGTGGCGGCGCTGGCAGGAGCAGCAAGCTGCTGGAAAAACCCTTAAACCTTATGATCAATCCATTGAATTTTTTAAAACTTAGTATAGGTTGCTGCATTTCTGCATTCATCATGACAGCTGATGTAAAGGCACAGGATGTTAAGATGACCAGTTTTGCGGACTTAGCTAACCCTTTAATGGGAACAAGCTCTTCCTACGAACTATCTAATGGCAATACCTATCCGGCAGTAGCCGTTCCCTGGGGGATGAATTTCTGGACTGCTCAAACTGGAAAAATGGGCGATGGCTGGCAGTACATGTATACCGCTAACAAAATAAGGGGCTTTAAACAAACCCATCAGCCATCACCATGGATGAATGATTACGGGCAGTTTTCCATTATGCCAGTTACCGGTAAACTTAAGGTAGATCAGGACGGCAGAGCCAGCTGGTTTTCTCATAAAACCGAAGTGGCCAAGCCTTATTACTACAGTGTTTACCTGGCTGATCATGATGTGACCGCTGAATTAACTCCAACAGAACGTTCGGCTCAATTCAGGTTTACTTATCCGCAGAGTGACAGCTCATTTCTGGTAATTGATGCATTTGATAAAGGTTCGTACATCAAAATCATTCCCTCAGAAAATAAAATCATCGGTTATTCTACCCGTTATGCGGCAGGGTCGTTAAAAAACTTTAAAAATTACTTTGTCATTTATTCTGACAAACCTTTCACTTTCGCTAAAACCTATGACGGTAACAAGGCGAGTGCTTCAATGGAATTACAGGGCGAACACGCCCTGGCCGTAATTGGTTTCAAAACGAAACGTGGCGAACAGGTACGCTTACGGGTAGCTTCCTCATTTGTAAGTGCTGAACAGGCAGAGTTAAACCTGGAGCGTGAGCAGGGGAAAGCCAGTTTCGACAGTATTAAGCAACAGGCCAGAACAGTATGGAATAAAGCTATGGGCAAGCTTGCGGTAAGTGGCGGAACGGAGACACAAATACAAACTTTCTATTCTTGTCTGTACCGCATGCTGATGTTCCCGAATAAACTGTACGAAATCGATGCAAAAAATCAGATTGTTCATTACAGCCCATACAATGGCAAAGTATTACCTGGTTATATGTTTGCTGGAACGGGCTTTTGGGATACCTTCAGGGCATTATATCCATTTTTAAACCTGGTATACCCTTCTATCAATAAAGAGATGCAGGAAGGGCTGATCAATTGTTACAAAGAAGGTGGTTTTCTACCCGAGTGGTCAAGCCCAGGCTATGCCAATGTTATGATTGGCAATAATTCTGCATCGGTAGTGGCAGAAGCTTACCTTAAAGGTTTAAGAGGATATGATATCGAAACCTTATACAAAGCTTTGATTCATGGTGCCAATAATGAGGGGCCAATGGATGCCGTTGGCAGAAAAGGTGTTGCTTATTATAACGAACTTGGCTATGTCCCTTACAATGTAGGGATCCATGAAAACGCTGCCAGAACATTGGAGTATGCTTATGATGATTTCGCCATTTATAAATTGGGAAAAGCATTGGGTAAACCTGCTGCAGAAATTGATCTGTACAAACAACGGAGTTTAAACTACTCTAAATTATTTGATTCATCAACGGGATTAATGCGGGGTAAAAATAAAGATGGCTCTTTTGCAACACCATTTAACCCGTTTAAATGGGGCGACGCTTTTACGGAAGGCAACAGCTGGCATTATTCATGGAGCGTGTTTCATGATGTAAATGGCTTGATGAACCTGATGGGCGGTAAAGAAAAATTTGCCGCAAAGCTGGATTCGGTATTTATCCTTCCGCCAATATTTGATGAGAGTTATTATGGACAAGTGATCCACGAGATCCGGGAAATGCAAATCGTAAATATGGGACAGTATGCGCATGGAAATCAGCCTATACAACATATGCCTTATTTGTATGCTTATGCCGGACAGCCATGGAAGACGCAGTATCATATCCGGCAGATCATGGATAAGTTATATCAACCTACACCGGATGGCTATTGCGGTGACGAAGACAATGGACAAACCTCAGCCTGGTATGTGTTCTCGGCCATGGGCTTTTACCCGGTATGTCCGGCATCCGATCAGTATGTATTGGGTACACCACTATTTAAACAAGTTGTACTTACACTGGAAAACGGGAAGAAGGTAACCATAAAAACTGAAAACAATAAGGAGGGGAATTACTATGTTGATAACATGACGTTTAACGGGCAGGTCTGGACAAAAAACTGGCTGGAGCATTCTGCTTTGCAAAAAGGAGGAACGATAAACTTCCGCATGTCAGCCAAACCAAATGTTAAAAGGGGAGTAAACAACGCCGATCGTCCATATTCTTTATCTGATAAATAAAATGAATACTCAACAACCTAAAAATTATACAACGCCACTGGTTTCCCTTACGTTTCTTTTCTTTATGTGGGGATTCATTACCTGCATGAACGATATTCTGATTCCGCATCTGAAGGGATTATTTGTGTTGAATTACCTGGAAGCCATGCTGGTGCAGTTTTGCTTTTTTGGCGCATACTTCATTGGCTCACTGGCGTATTTTCTGATTTCTTATTTTAAAGGAGATCCCATCAACAGGATCGGATATAAAAACGGGTTGCTGCTGGGCTTGATTGTTTCTGCTTTAGGTTGTCTGATGTTTTATCCGGCGGCTACCTTATCTGTTTACGGACTGTTCCTGGCAGCCTTTTTTATCCTTGGTCTGGGCTTTACCTTACTGCAGATCACGGCTAACCCATATGTTTCCTTACTAGGCAAAGAAAGTACTGCTTCGGGCAGACTTAACCTGGTACAGGCTTTTAATTCGTTTGGTACAACCATAGCACCTATTCTTGGCGGATATCTCATCTTTCATTTTTTTGCGGCAAACGGACACCTTTCCGCAGGTGCGACCAAAATGCCTTATCTCATATTTTCGGGCATCTTTGTTTTGCTGACCATCTTTATTTATAAAGTAAAATTGCCAGACTTTAAAAATAGCGATTCGGAGATGGATGGATTGGGAGCCTTACGCTTTCCGCAGTTAAAAGGAGGGATATTTGGCATTTTCTTTTATGTAGGTGCCGAAGTAACTATCGGTAGTTTTATGATTAGCTTCCTGGAACATGGAGATATCATGGGCTTAAAAGAGACTGTAGCTAAAAATTATCTTTCCCTGTATTGGGGTGGTGCTATGATCGGCAGGTTCCTTGGTGCGATTAGTATGAACGACGTCCTGAACAACAGCAAAAAAATGTTGTACATGATATTGGTTTGTGTAGGATTATTTGGATTACTGTATACTATCGTAGATCTTGATTTTGCGCAAATGCAATGGTTCATCATCTTTATTGTCGTTAACCTTATCGGTTTTAGCATAGGCAAATCTGCACCGGCTTTGATGCTCAGTATATTTGCAGTAGTCAATATCATACTTCTATTGATTACCGTATTTACCGGTGGTGCCCTAGCGATGTGGTGCTTATTGGGTATTGGTCTTTTTAATTCCATAATGTGGTCTAACATCTTTACGTTATCCATTTCGGGACTGGGTGAATATAAAAGTCAGGGTTCTTCTCTATTGGTTATGGCTATATTGGGAGGAGCAGTAATTCCATTGGCGCAAGGTAGTCTGGCAGATGCCATCGGTATTCAGCATTCTTTTCTGTTGCCGGCGGTATGCTATGTTTATGTAGCCTGGTTCGGGCTATTTTGTTTAAAGAAGTTTAAATCAGCAGAGCTCGAAAAGCCCGCAACAACAGGACATTAATTTAAAATTATAATATACAAGAGGGATGAAGCGCAGGATTAGTTTAATATTGACTATAACTTTTTTAATAACAGGGGTTTTTGCCCAGGAAAAACTGACAAAGTATGTGGATCCTCATATTGGATCAGCAGCCCACGGTCATGTTTTTGTGGGGGCGAATGTTCCATTTGGCGCGGTACAACTGGGGCCGTCTAATGTGTTCGGAGGCTGGGATTGGTGTAGCGGTTATAATTACGCCAGTAACACCATAACAGGTTTTTCTCATACCCATTTAAGCGGAACGGGGATCGGTGATCTGAATGATATTCTTGTGATGCCGGCAACGGGGCCGGTAGCAGGTGATTACGTATCGCTTTTCTCCCATGATGACGAAATCACCAAGGCCGGGTATTATAGTGTATTGTTGCAAAAGCATCAGATCCGTGCTGAACTGACGGCAACAGAAAGAGTAGGATTTCATCGTTATACTTTTCCTAAAGGTCACAAGGATGCCAATGTTATGCTCGATCTTGCTGCGGGGTTGGGCTGGGACAGACCAACAGACACTTATGTGAAATTGTTAAACCCAACAACACTCGTAGGTTACCGTTTCTCAAAAGGATGGGCAGATGATCAACGCTTGTTTTTTGCGATTAAACTCTCTCAGCCAATAAAGGATTTGATATTGTACGACAGTACTGCTGTGAAGAACGGGAAGTCCCTTAAGGCAATTAAAGTTAAGGCGTATTTGAAGTTTAATAAGATAAATGTCAATGCACTAAAGCTTAAAGTCGGTCTTTCGCCGGTAAGCTATGAAAATGCTTTGGCCAATATCCAGGCAGAATTGCCGGGCTGGGATTTTGAACAAACCGTAGCCAGGGCCGATCTGAAATGGAACCGGGAATTGGCAAAAATTAGTATCAACGCAGATGCCGATACAAAGAAGAAGTTTTATACGGCTATGTATCATACCATGTTTGCACCTTCGTTATTTAATGATGCGAACGGAGACTATCGGGGAACCGATAAAAAGGTATATCCAAAGGCAGGTTTTACCAACTATACCACTTTCTCATTATGGGATACTTATCGTGCCTATCATCCGTTGTTTACTATTTTACACCAGGACAAGGTTTCAGACATCATCAATTCTTTCCTGGCGATTTATAAACAGCAGGGTAAATTGCCGGTATGGCATCTGATGGGTAGCGAAACCAATACAATGATTGGTTACCATGCTGTCCCGATTATCGCAGATGCTTACCTCAAAGGTTTTAAAGGTTTTGATATAGCATTAGCTTATGAAGCCGTAAAACAAAGCGCGATGCAAAAAACGGATGGTATTGACTATGCGCAACAGCTAAAATATATCCCTGCAGACAAGGTTATAGAGGCCGTAGCGAAAGGGTTGGAGTATGCCATTGACGATTGGTGTATTGCCCAGATGGCAAAAAAAATGGGCAAAACTGCCGATTATGACTATTTCAACAAAAGAGCGCAGCTTTATGCGTTGTATTTCGATAAAGAAACACAGTTTATGAGGGGTAAGCTCTCTGATGGTAGCTGGCGCAACCCTTTTGACCCTGTAGCATCGAAACATAGGGAAGATGATTATACTGAAGGTAATGCCTGGCAGTACACCTGGTTGGTTCCGCAAGATCCGCATGGTCTGATTAATTTATTTGGGGGTGATCAGCCCTTCAGCAAGAAGTTGGATAGGTTGTTTAGCATGAGCTCTGAGATGTCAAATGGTAGTTCTCCGGACATTACAGGGTTAATCGGACAATATGCCCAGGGAAATGAACCCAATCATCATATCCCTTATTTATATGCTTTTGTAGGACAACCATGGAAGACGGCCGATATTGTGCATAAAGTAATGGACTCTCTCTATACTACTAAACCCGACGGGTTGTGTGGTAATGAAGATTTGGGGCAAATGTCGTCCTGGTATGTGTTTTCAGCCATGGGATTTTATCCGGTAAATCCGGCAAATGGTGTTTATGTATTTGGAAGCCCGGCGGTCAATGAAGCGACGATCAGTTTACCAGGAGGTAAAAAGTTTGAAGTTAAGGCAGTAAATAATAGCCGGCAAAACAAATACATACAAAAGGTTGTACTTAATGGCAAAGCCTATACAAAATCTTACCTGGAACATTCGGTAATCGTAAATGGGGGTACGTTGTTGCTTTATATGGGAGATAAGCGATCATTAAGCTGGGGTGTCGCACCAGAAAACCGGCCAAAATAATCAGGAAGGTACTTGTTGTAAAATATAAAAAATAGCGTTATTTTTAGGTACAAATTAACGCTATGTTAAATTTAGATGATATAGAATATATATTTAATTCTTTGCCTTCAGCAAGTATCATCGTTGAGCCAAATGCCCCGTATTTTACAGTCGTTGCAGTTAACCAGGCTTTCCTTGAGATTGTAAATACCGAACGGGGGGCATTTGTCGGAAAGGGTTTTTTTGAAGGATTCCCGGTAAGTACGGATGATGACGGACGAGCCAGAACCAGCATTAAAGGTTCATTTGAGTATGTTTTAAAACATAAGCAAAAGCACCACATTGCAGAGCACCGATATGATCTGCGTTCTGGGGGGCAAGCGCCAACCTTACGGTATTGGAAGGTGGATACTTATCCTTTGTTAGATGATGATGGATCTATTAAATACATCATACAAAGCTCCGAAGAGATTACCCTCAGTAAAAGATCGAACGATCTGGCGCTTCTGGAAAAAGAAGTACTGGCATTAAATTCAAAGCCTGGAGTTCCTACTTTATCTGTCCTCTCTTATTATGTAAACGGGATTGAAAAGTTATTTCCCCATATGCATTGCTCCATTATGCAGGTTAAAAATAACCGATTGTATGGTTGGGCAAGAACTTCTATTCCGGATAAGTTTACCGCTCAGATAGAGGGGGTGGAAATCGGTAACAATATAGGATCATGTGGAACTTCTGCTTTTCTCAAGGAAAATGTAATCGTATCAGACATTAAAAATGATCCCAGGTGGAAGGGATATGCAGAGACTGCACTTGAATATAATCTTCATGCTTGCTGGTCACGGCCCATCATAAATTCTGAGGGTGTGGTGATGGCTACTTTTGCCATTTATTACGAACAGGTTATGGAGCCCAATGAAGTGGATCTTAAAATTATTGAACGCGCAAGTTCACTGTTACAGGTTATTTTAGAAAACAGGCAATATGCGGAATTGCTGGATGATGATATTAAGGAACGTATCAAGTATATTCATACGATCGAACAACAAAACCACCAGCTCAGAGATATTGCCTGGGCGCAGACACATTTGGTAAGGGCGCCTTTAGCACGAATCCTGGGGATTGTGGAGTTGTTGAGTGATTCCGAACCCAGTAGTTTCTCTGAAAAAAAATTACTGAATTATCTGGATGTTTCTGCTAAGGAGTTGGATAAAGCCATAAAGGTGATTATGAACAAGATTAAAAAAAAGTAACATTCCCTGGTGCTAATTGTGTACGAGTTGATAAACCTGTTGCATAAACGCTGCTTCGTTTATCGAATTGAAAAATTCGTACCACTCTACCCGGGTAAAAACCAGGCTCAGATCGGGGTAGGGCGTTGCCAGAATTACTACTTCTGTTCCATCTGGGGTGTGTTCCAGATACTCATCAAAAGGCAGGTTTTGCGTAGCTTTTATAAATGCATGAAACTGCTCGAATGAAAAACTAAGCAGTACACTTCTGTTCCATACATTAACCATTTTGCAGTTCAGACATTGGGTGACCGATATGTCTCCTTTTTTGGTAATTACTGTTGGTTTACACATGTGCAGTATTTTTAGTTTAATAAATTAGTGCCTGTTTTACCTGTAAGGAAATCGTTTCGTCGCAGGTAAACAGGACTTAATGTTCTTTGTTTAGAATGATTCTAAACGACATCCAAATCTAAGAATTCCTTTTGTTAAAGCAAATTATTTTGAATAATTCTAAATAATGGAGTTGAAAATGCAGGATCGATGCGGGACTTATAATATTTTTATATTTGGATACCCCTGTATTGGTGTGGTTGTGTAATAAAATAAGAAGTTATGAGTGAGACATTCAAAAGTCAGAATTTTCAACGCGAGGCAGAGCTTGCATGGGAACATGCAGATGAGGGAATAGAAAGGCAGATTTACGGATACGATAACCGGGTGATGATGGTCAAAGTGAAGTTTGAAAAAGGAGCTGTAGGTTCAGTACACGAGCACCCACATACACAGGTGAGTTATGTGGAAAGCGGGGTTTTTGAAATCACCATTGCTGATGAACCACAGGTTTTAAGAAAAGGCGACGGTTTTTACGTGCCGCCTAATACTTTACATGGTGCGTTATGTTTAGAAGCGGGTGTTTTAATAGATGTTTTTAGCCCGCATAGAGCAGATTTTTTATAATTATTCTTTATCCCCGATCAATACACCGGATACATTCCATGCGCTAAAGCTTGTGCCTTCAGGTTTACCAAGAGGTATGGCAACCTGTAGTTTATGTTTGCCAGGTTTAAGGTTCGGTAGCGGTACTTCAACAGGAAGTGTAATTGTACCCGGGCACCAGTTTGATCGACTTAAGTCGGATGAAGAAAGTCCGTTTCCAAAGTTTCCGGAGGAAGGATTCAGATAACGATAGGTTGCACAGTCTTCACGCCATGGAATAAAATGATACTCCCGTTTACCATCTATAAAAATCTCGTTCATTTTTGGTACGAATTCATCTCCACCGCCCCAGCCGCCATGGCCTGTGGTCAGGTATCTTAACTTTAGGTTTTTTACGCCCTCAGGAACGTTAATAGTCACCGTCAATGAATCTTTATCGAACATTGTACCATATTCCTGGCCCGACATCTCCATCAGGTTGGTGGTATTAAATACAGGCATGACCCAAGGTTTGGTTGTCGCTGGTTTCTCTCTTTCATACCCAGGGTAATATTTAAAGTTTAGACTGGCTTTATGTCCTCCTTTATCGTAGTTTCCAATAAATACACCGATCCAAACTTCACCTTGTAAGCGGGGTAGCAGCACCGATATGTCTTGTTTATAAATGACAGAGTCTGCCCAATCGTAACCTTTTATTTTAGCCTGTGCATTAAAATGTTTTACACCAAAAGAAGTGAAAAAACGCATCAATTCTAACGGAGGCAGATAGTTGTCGGTAGCTGTTACACCCTGGTATTTTTTACCATTAGCCGCAGTATATACTGGAAGTGTTTGTAAGCCATTTTGCAGGGCATTCAGAAAAGAAATGGATTTGTCCTGAGGAATCATAAATATAGAGCCCGTTCTGTCATAAGCATCCCCGTTTGAGTATTGGATCAGCTCCGCGAAAAGCTGTTGTCCGGGTGTAGCAGCAGGAAGTTTCACTTTTTTTAATATGACTGTACCACCGGAAAAATGATAGGTAGCATTTAGTTGTTCACCAGCGGGGTTTTCAATTTTGTTACCGAAGCTGATTTGTTCGTTATTAAAAATGTTGACAGTTTGATAACGGCTCTCGATAATCTGACGCTGATAAGCTGCTTCGTCTACTAATGTTCCCCAGGTTTTAGGCCAGGCCAGTTCTTCAGCTTTGATGCTACGGTATTCGATTTTCGTAGCATACGTTTCAGAATTTCCATTTCTGATGGTTTTTAGTACCAGTCCCAATCCAGGTACAATACCTATATCCGGTGTCCCTTTAATTCTGAGTTCATCGGTATACCAAACCTCAATGGTATTGGAACGGATGAATACTTTCGCTTTTTTGCATGGTATGCCCGCAACGGTATCTATGCCCGCGATGAGCTCAGCTTTGGGGTACTCAGAAAACGGTTTTTTTAAGGTATAGACCTTATCATCAATCTGAAGCACCTGATAAGTTGCTGATTCAGTAAATTGCAGGAATTGTTGTTGTTTAGATTGCCTGTCCTGGCCGGACACAAGAACCTGGTTGCCTTTGATAAAGATCTTTCTTTCTCCACCAACGTTTTTACCGTTGTTGCGGAAGGCATAGGTAACGACGGCTTCTGTTGCCTTGGTATTTTTTTGTGCAAACAGGGGGAAGCCTATAGTTAAGAGCAGGTAGCTGAGTAAATGTATTTTCATGAACGTAAGATCGGGTTTATTATTTATTGAAAAAAGTTCAAAAGCCGCTTTTGAGGCGGCTTTTGAACTTTTTAGGTGACAAGGTTTTAAAAAAAATCTTATTTTATCCTAAATGCTACAGAGAGTTTAGGTAAACGCCAGGATAGTCTCCATCTGCCAGGGTTGCGTCAAGAAAAGCAATTCTCCCACGACTATCAACTGTTTTGGTTACTCCTTTAAACGTAACACTCGCTCCGGAAAGGGCTCCAGTTATTACAATATGGTAAGTCCCTGGAAGAATGTTAGACATTGTTGTAATTCCATAAGCGAAAGACATTCCCATAGAAGGGACGCCTAATAGTGGATATGGAAGGTCGGGATCTGGTACAAATAGATAAATTGAGTAATTTGACCCTATGGTATTAGATAAGTAAAGCTGTGCTTGTGAAGTTGCCTTACTTGTCATAATGACCGGTTTTACCAATTCGGTTTTAGTTGTGAATGAAGAGAATAATACGCCTAAGCTTAAGGCGATGGCAGAAAGAAATAACAAGGCTGAATTTTTCATTTTTTGTTTGTTTTTAGTGATTAATTCTGGTTAATTGTTATATAATTGAATAAAAAAGAGAGCTAGGTTTTATGCTAGCTCTCTTTAATTTTATTGTTTATCCCACCAAATACGGCCTTTGGTATCGTATGTATCTTTTCCGTATGCCGGATCTTTTGCGATCATACCTTGAATGGCTTTAAAGTAATTGTCAGAGTTCGGTTGTGAACCTGTACTGAGCTCTAGCGCAGTTCTTCTCGGAATGACAAGATCTTTCGTGCCGTCATATAGAGCTTCGAGGTAAGCGATACCCGAACCGTCTCCAATTTTATTTGGAACGCCAGCTCTAACGTTTTCAAATTGAGGGTAACCAGTACGTTTCCACATTGCCCATGCTTCATCAGGTTGAACCAGGAAGTTTACCCATGCCTGAGAATAAATACTTGGCAAACCAGCATAAGGAACTTTTGCTTTGAAAGCTGCGTCCATCGTAACGGCTGCAGCATTTGGAACATTTGTTGCAATAGCCAAAGCTTTATATTGGTTAAATGAGGCTTCAATACCAAGATTATACCATGCTTCGGCCGTTTTTCCTAAGCCGTTGCCACCTGTAGCTGCAATCTCCGCCATCATGAAACATGTTTCTGCATAACTTAGATAGATTGACTTCATTTTAATGCTAGCCCCGTCAACCCATGTCTCGTCTTTATGCATAAAATTTCTAGAAGATCTGATATCAACACCTCCGAAGCCTCCATTTTTCACAAATAGGCGACTTTGAATAGCAGATATGACACCTAGTCCTACATTTCTAACTGGTGTGGTGGTTAGTTCGAAATTGACATTCCTTACATTGCCCCAGATACCATAACTTGCACTGGCAGATGCGGGAAAAGCATGCTTACCCCAATAACGCTGTTGAAATTCTGGGAGTGCTAACTTGGCTTTTGCAGCTGGAGTACCAAGCTCTACTACAGTTTCGTATGCGGTGTAATTTGTTCCCATATCGTTTTCACGAATCATAAACTTCAAACGGGGATCCAGGGTAGATTTCAAATACTCAACAAAAGCATAAGACGCATCATAGTTTAATAAAATGTTATTGATATCATCAACATTGTTATTGAAGTCACGACTATGTTTGTATGTAAAAGCTTCATCAACAGATGATATGATTTTCGACGAGAAGTTTGTCGCAATATCATTTAATACACTGGTTAGATTAGCAGCATCCCGTTTCTGATAACGTTGCGCAATTTTTATACGCATGGTATTTGCAAAAGTTTGCCATCTGCTATAGTTACCTGCATAAAAGAAGTCCTGAACCGCTATATCTGCCTGTCCTGTAGGATTGTTTTTTAATAACGTTGCTGCATCTTTAAGTTTCTGATCAAAAACCTTATAAAGATTGGCGTCATAGTCATAAGCAGGTAGTGGAAATTGTACATCTTGAAAAGCCTGACTGTAAGGCATTGCTCCAAATACATCCGCAACTCTCCATGCGTGATAGGTATCCACAATTATGCACATTGCCTTTAAGCCTTGATAAGTGGCCTTTTTTTCTGCTGGCATTGCGTCAATTAATGCAATGATACGGTTCATATCTCTACCTACACCTTTATAGTAATCTGCATAAAATGAAAAGCCCGGATTGGGGCCTGTAGTTTGCGTAGGGTCCCAGTATGCTCCAGCTAATCCAGCTGGTTCACTAACATCAGCTGCAACATATTGCATATAGGTCATACTTGTCCCATATCTTTTTGAGGCCCTATCTCTACTATTAAAATTGATATCTAAAGTTGTACCAGTAAATAGGAATTCTGGATTTACTTCATCCAGTTTATTTGGATTTGTATTGGCGTCAATTAGTTCTTTCTTGCATGATTGTCCAATCATCGCCACTGCGACTAAGAACAATAAACCTTTATTTATTTTTTTCATGATCTTGCTTATTTAAATTAGAACCTTACGTTTAATGAAACGGCATAGTTTCTATAGAATGGTACCCCACCAGTGATGTATGGTCTGAAAGGATCATTGCTCTGTAATGACTCTGGGTTTTGTCCACCACTAAGTGTGTTGTATAAATATCCGATGTTCCTGGCTGTAAAATTTAATCTAGCCCCGCGAACATGGATTTTTTCTAATAGCGATGTCGGTATGGTATAACCTAAAGTGATCTCGCGTAGCATGATCCATGAATTTTTGCTCACTGAACCTCCAGTATTGAAATTTGTTCCCCAACCGTTGGTTCTTACATGATAAAATGATGCTTTCCAGGGTTCTACTAAACCTTCGTCATACGCCTGACGGAAAGTTTTTCCGCCAATATCTGTACCTGGTTTCAAAGGACTTTTTTCTCCAGCAGCAAAAATCACATTCGGAATTACACCATCATAACGGGTTTGACCATTATAGGAGTCCGTTCTTTCTACACCACCGTGTTCCTGATCACGTCCATATAAAGAAGCTTCCAGCGTTCCTTGCCCCATTGCATAGCTATAGGCCTGCGAATAAACATGACCGCCAAAACGGCCATCCACTTGAGCAAACAAACTAAAGTTTTTATAACGTAAATTAGCATTGATACCACCTACCAGGTTTGGTTCTACTTTCCCAAGTGGGATATACTGTTGTGCTTGAGTTTTTTCATTAACAACATATTGATAGTTTTGAACCTTGTACTTTTGAGCAGGGTCTGTGACTTCAAGTATTTGGCCTGCTCTTATGATCGGCCATCCTGTTGTAGCATCAGTTTTAACAGTTGCGATTGGTTCAGCTGTTAATACGCCGAAATCCCCACCTTCAAAGGCCCATACATTCGCATAATCATATCCACCACTTAATTCCCATGCTTTAATTCCGTTCCCGAATTTAATTATTTTACTTTTGTTGTGCGCTAAGTTAACAGAGAAGTCTAATCCCCAGTCTTTCGATCTTATAGGGTTTACGTTTACCAGGAGCTCTAATCCTTTGTTCTGGATGTCTCCAGCGTTGAGGTAAAGTCTATCCCAACCGGTTTCCATTACTCCTTCAAGATGTAGAAGCTGGTTTAAAGTATTGGTTTTATACCATGCGAAATCTACATTGATCAATTCTTTAAATAAACCAAAATTTGTTCCCAACTCTAAAGAACGTTGTTTTTGTGCTTTCAAATTTGGATTCGGCTTTATGTTTGCCTGAAATTGATTTGCGCTTCCTACGGATTGTCCATCCTGATTGAAGATAGGACTTGGGATGTAACCACTCCCGGTTGAATAAGGCCCCGCAACACCGGCGTTACCCACATAGGCCAATGATGCTCTTAGTCTACCTGAAGAAAGCCAGTTAGGCATGCTCTCTTTCAAATGATCATAAATTGAATAAGAGAGATTTACAGATGGGTAGAATACTGCAAAATTATTTGCGCCATTTGAACCTCGTTGGTAAGTCAACGTAGATATCCAGTCATTACGTCCTGTTACCTCTAAGTTAAGGTAATCTTTATAGCTCAGGTTCAAAATTCCTCCTAAACCATAGGTAAGTAGAGATGGATATTGTGGGCCATTATAGGACCCATTTTTGTAATAAGTATTGTTTTGTACTGCGTTTACAGAATTGTCTAGAAAGAATACATTCGGAACAGTTAATCCGCCACTTGTATTAGATCCCCAGTTTTCACCCATTCTATTTCCATAAATCTCATTAACTAAGCGGAAATCAAGATTTATATCATCATTGATTTTTTTTGTTGCATGCCCCATGAACAAAATGTTGTAGTCATTGGTATAACTACCTCCTACACCATAGTATCCGCCTTTGTTGTTTTTCTCATTCCCGTAGTTTTTCTCTTCAGTATTGATTTTGTAAAAATTAACATTCAGCTTGCCCGAGAAATCCAGCCAAGGCGTTACCTGTGCTTTCAATTGTGTATAAGCCAAAATGGAGTTCTCTTCTTTTTCATAATTGTTTTTATCAAAACGAGAGAAGAGTCCAATAATCCTATCTAAGTTGCCATTTCCCGGGCTTTTTGTAGAATTGTCCGGATTACGATAATTAGCATACCAATCGTTGTAGTCAATGTTTCTTGGTAAATAATAGGTGTTGAACCCTAGATTCTCTCCACCCCCATGATAATAGCGGCCCTGTCCGTAGTAGTTCTTGGTAACCGTATTTGAGTAAGATATCCCTAATTCAGTTGAAAACACTTTATTCAATTCAGCACCCATTTTCAAATCCACTGAATTTCTCTTTAATCCATTATTACGAAGCATTCCTTTACTGGAATTATTAGAATAAGATACCCGGTAATTGAACTTGTCGCCTGCCCCACTTAATGCAACGTTGTTATTGATATAGTTTCCATTTTGATAGAAAAATTTCCAACTGTCAGGTTGCGGAGAAAATGGGACTTGTTTGGTCGGGTCATAGGTTGCTGGATGAAGACTGCCATCCATTTTTGGTCCCCAGCTACCAGCTGTTGCTATCTGGCTTCCGTCAGGGGCAAAATTACCTTCTCTTACACTGAAACTTCCATGTCCATAAGTATTCTGCATGGCCATAGGGCTTTTGTAGATATCTTGCGTTTGGTAGGTTGAATTGAATTCAATACCTAAGCCCTGACCCATTTTTCCTTTTTTGGTGGTAATAACTACTGCACCGTTAAGACCTCTTGAACCATAAATTGAAGTAGCCGCAGCTCCTTTTAATACTGTGATGGATTCATAGTCATCAGGGTTTAAGTTTTTAAGTTGAGAACCACCGTCTTTGTCATCCGCATTCATCTGGTTATTTTGGAGAACATTTCCGTCAACTACAAAAATTGGCTGATTGTTCGCCTGTCCGGGTTGATTTCCTACTACTTTTGATCCCCTGATGATGATACTTGGAGAAGTTTGAACACCAGATGCTGACATAACATTAATGTTAACACCGGCTACTTTACCTTGTAGTGCAGCGATAGGGTTTACCGTATTGGTACGGGTAAGTTCTTCACCTTTAACAGTGGTTAGCGCATATCCCAGCTTTTTATTGTCCTTTTGAATACCAAGGGCTGTGACTGTTACTTCCGATAGTTCATTGTTGCTCGGCGTTAAGGATACGTTGATCGTATTGTTGGCGCCAACAGTGATTTCCTCTGTTTTGTAACCCAGGTATCTGAACTGTAGTGTATTGCCTTGAGCGGCCTCAATGGTGTAATTACCATCTGCACTAGTGCTTGTACCTTTTTTAGTTTCTTTAATAGTGACACTTACAGCAGGTATTGGTGTGCCATTCTCATCTTTTACAGTGCCTTTTATGGTACGGTTGGTTTGGGCGTAGAGGCCTGCGCTCCAGAATAATACCGCCAGAAAAGACAGTGTTAATTTTAGTAAAATTTTCCTCATAATTTAGTTGATTAGTTTAGTTAACATTGATTTGATAGTTTTTAATTAAATTATTTATGTATGTAGTCGTTAAATTTAAAATTCGGGAACATCTTCTGTTGAAAATTGGTTTTTTGGAGGGTTGGTTGTGTGAATTAACGTGTAGGTATCTTTATAGAGATAAAAGGGAGATTCAGATAATATAGGTACGTAAGGTGTGGAAGGCTTTTGTAAAGAGCGGTTATCAGCTTCAGGCCTGGAAAGGGGGGCATTAAAGTATAGCTGCTTCAGAATCTCTTCTTGAAGTGATTGATTTTTTTTCAAGCTTGCTGACATATTTGGTTTAGTATCTTAAGCCGAATATAATAATTAATTTTTTTTATATCCAAGACTTTTTAATTTTTTTTGAAAGTTTTATTTTGTTAGAAAAAAAAGATTATAAGTGTTTGGCTCTGAATATGTCTTGTTTCGATTCTGAATAGAGGTTCGTATCGTTATATTTTAATGGACGTGCTATTTTGTTAACGATTGCAATGATCTCGTCATATAAAGCGCATATAGTGTATAATTTATGTCTTGTGCGCAAAAAGCGCATTAAACGCACAGGAGGATTTTTGTTTCTGTTATATTTAGATATGAAAGAAATACATATACTAAGAAATTTATTGTTAAATGGGAATTTTGGATCTTTGTCGGGCTTGCAGCAGGGGTGTGAGCAACCTTATAAATAAGTCGAATATTAGAGGGACCTTCTTCGGACCTCGTTCGGCTTTGTTCGGTAAATTTCCGGTTGAAAGTAGTCGTTTAGAAGAACGATAGTAAAGTTTTTTGCGTATGTGCTATTCGTCGCATGAAGAATCCAAAAAAAAACACTATTGGTTTAATTTTTGTTAAATACTTATTGGCAAACTTAATACCTGTAAATTATGATAAAAGTACTCAGACTTCAGAAAGCAGTATACCTCATCATCTTAGGTGTTGTAGGGCTGATTGCCTTTAAAATTATGGAGGCAAACAAAATAGATTCAGGCATATATGTGCTCAAATTGTCTGGTCTTTTGTTTTTAGCAGGTGCTGTATGGTTTGTATATCCTATTTTATTTGCTAAAAAGGTAAATGATACGGAAGTTCAGCTTGATCCCGAAAAACATAAAGAAGCTGTAAAATCAGCTACAACGAACCAGCCATAAATGGATCGGTTGTTGAATCTTCACCGGTTTCTACGTGACCCGCATATTGTCTTATATAAGTTGGATGCTCATTTACTTTTATGCTAAAGTCATACCAGGAAGCGCTGTTCTTTAGATCCAGAATCAATTTTGATTTTTGTTTCGCGGCCAGTGTGATCACTTTTGAAGAAATATTTTTGTAAACCTGATCTGTTACCTCCACTGTGATTTTTTCATCGCCCGTGTTTTCTATTAACAGCTCAATATTCCCGGTTGGTTTTTTACTCAGGAAGCCGGTGCTTTCATATAAACAGGAAATATTCAAAGAAGGATCATTTTTACTGCCTTTAAAATGACGGAAAAAGCCGTTAGGAGCAGTAACTTTAAGATCATAGTGTCCGCTGGCAAAATGCCCCAATTGAATTTCGTCATTAATTTTATCACCGGCAGTTACAGCATAATTCCATGTTTTACCCGTTTTTCCTTTATAAACAGCTGAAGTATACACACAAAAGGGGGCTCCCGTCGGAACTACTTTTTGTCCGAAATTCCCTTTCCCGGATTCGAACGATAATTCAATATTTTCTCTTTTTGCATCCAGTTTACAATCAGAAAATAATTGATAGGGCAAGGCACAGGCTAAGCTGGTTCCTTTCTCCTGTCTCGCCATCGAAGCGGGAGATGAAGGAGAGAAAGATTGATAAGCATTGATCTTTTCTATTTCCTGCGGAGTTAAAGGATCTGGTTTTACCTGTGCAGGTTTATTTCTTGCATTGGTGATGTTAATTAATACCTGTTCTTTCTTTAATAAGGTCGGTACCCCGGATGGAGTGTCTGGAGCTGGACGGAACGCGGAAGTTAAATTCCCGCAAATTGCACGACGCCAGCTGCTGATGTTACTACTTTTAATAATCTTTCCTGTTTTTTTGCTTAAAAAGTGTTCTAAAAACAGGAGGCAGGAAGTATGGTCAAAAACCTGTGAATTCACATAACCACCCTTGCTCCAGGGCGAGGCAATAAGCATAGGTACCCGATAGCCTAAACCAATCGGACTGTCTTTTTTCAGCTCATAGTCTACTGCCACATCAATTTTGGCAGAAACCTTGCCTACATCTGATGTATCGGGCTTAGGGACGACATAAGGAGGTATATGGTCAAAATACCCATCGTTTTCATCATAAGTAAGGATGAAAATCGTTTTTTTCCATACCTCAGGATTTTTAGTCAGGATGTCTATGGTTTCGGAAACATACCAGGTACCATAAAGTGGGGAGCTGGTATGATCAGAAAATTTTTCAGGTGCGACTAGCCAGGATACCATAGGCAACTTTCCGCTGTCTACATCAGTACGGAACTGATGGAATATATCGTTTTTGGGGACCGAAATGGTTTGTTCCTGCCCATTGTCATCTGTAAAAGAAAATGGGGCTAAGGCGAGGTAATTATCAGGGGCATTAATGTTCGTAGCAAATGCCTTGTCTATCAGGTTTTTTTCCCTGTCAGATAATTTATCATATTTGGCTCTTACCTGTTCTGCACTTAGAGGTGGTTTTACCGTATGGTCACCATTTTTTCTAAAATAGGCGGAAAGTTTAACGTTGTAGCGTTTTACATATTCAATTGCGTTGTCGCCATAGTTGCCCAGCCAGTTGTCTACCTCTTCACCTTTCAGATCGGAGGTCCATAATTCATTTTGATATATTTTCCAGCTAATGTTATTGTCTTCCAATATTTCAGGAAAGGTACTCCAGTCTACGTATGCATTTTCACGCGATTCAGCTTGTGAATTGTTTACAGCAGCAATAGCTTTTCCATTTTGTTCTGGTCTAATGGTACCAGTCCAGAAAAACAGCCTGTTAGGGGTCGTACCGGTTAAAGAAGAACAAAAATGATGGTCACAAATGGTAAAGGCATCTGCCATAGCATAGTAAAAAGGTACATCACTTCGGTCATAGTAGCCCAAAGACATAGCGCTTTTTACCGGTACCCATTTATTGTATTGTCCGTTATTTCGCGCAGCTACCTGGTCGTTCCAGGAATGGGGAAGTCCTCCTTGCCATGTAATTTTTGTTTTATTGATATCGACATGAAAAGGAGCATAAGTATTTCCCTTGTCATCTTTTTGTAGCCAAACTTTATTATGATCCGGTTGAATAAAAGCACGGGGATCATTAAAGCCACGCACACCCTTAAGTTTACCAAACATATGATCAAAAGATCGGTTTTCCTGCATTAAAAATACAATGTGCTCTGCATCCTGAAATGTACTTCCGGGATCGGCACTAATGGCCATCGCTTTTTGGATAGACATCGGCATTACATTGGGCAGTCCGGCTGCACCTGATAATATTGCTGCTTTTTTAAGGAATTCTCTTCTTGAGCTCATTTGGTTTACCTAGAGTGTGTAACCCAAACTTAGATAATTTTTCTTACAAGTTCAAGGTTTTCCAAATTACATCATAAACCTCGGCGGCATTTATATTTCCAGTATGTATAGCTCCATCAGTAATCAATACCGGGTGGAATTCAGCAGGTGTATTGATGCTGCCATGTGATCCTTTTACCAGTGTTGCATCTAAGGGAATAACATCCATAATATACCTGAAGCCAGCCTTTTTTCTTAGTAATTTATAGGCTGCTCTGGGTTTGGATGACATAAACATTTCAACAGGGTCATAACCGGGTTTCTTATGTATATCTACGCATCTTGCGTAATCTGGTGCTTTTGCATCATCTAACCAGAAATAATAGGTAAACCAGCTTTTTGGTTCGGCAACGACCACAAAATCTCCTGCCCTTTCATGGTTAAGACCATGGGCTTGTTTGCCTGCTTCACCCAATACCAAAGCAATCCCCGGCGTGTTTTCAAGTATCTGTTGTACTTGTTTGGTAACAGCAGGATCATTGATGTAAACATGGGCAATTTGATGATCTGCAACGACAAATGCTTTTGAGGCGCCAGCATCCAATAATTCCAGACCTCTTTCTGTTCGGATTTGTAAAAGCCCGGCATCTCTGAAAATACGGTTTAAATGAATAGGGGTACTCACAGGTGTAATTCCGTATTCCGAAAGCACAATGATCTGGGCATTTTTCCTTTCATAAAATTCAATCAGGTCTTTTAGAACAGTATCTATTTGGTTTAGTTCTTTATCGATGTGGTTAAAGTCGTGTCCAAATTTCTGCAAACAGTAATCCAGGTGGGGAAGGTATACCAAAGTTAAGGTAGGATCGTAAAGGTCATCCGTTAACATTGAAGCATCAGCAATCCACCGGGATGATTTGATATTGGCTCCCGGTCCCCAAAACTGAAATAAAGGAAATTGTCCTAATTTACTTTGCAAAAGATCACGCAACTCGGCAGGTTCTGAATAACAATCAGGCATTTTTCTACCATCGGCCAGGTAATTAGGTCTTGGTGTAGCTGAGTAATCTGCATTAGAGTACATATTGTACCACCAGAACATATTGGAACAAGTAAAGCCAGGGTTTTCTTTTTTTGCGCGGTCCCATATCTTTTCGGCTTGCACCAGCTTGTTAGATTGCTTCCAGAATTTGATCTCTGCATCTGTTTCATCATACCAGCCGTTTCCAACAATACCATGCACTGATGGTTGTTTCCCGGTTAAATAGGTCGACTGTACCGCTGTGGTCACTGCAGGTAACATGGGGGCTATGGTACTCAGGTTCTTATTTTTAAGATATTGTGTTAAAAATGGAGTATGTGCTCCAATCAGGTTTGAGGATAATCCTACAACATCTATAACTACAGTTTTCTTCATCTTTAATGGCTTTGTATCTATGCAAGCGTATCAATTACCCAGTTTAATTCATTGCTGATCGATTGGGCAATCGGTAATTTTATTTGTTCGGGCAAAACTTCCCAGGTATAAGTTTCGACTTCAAGGTGATTGGTAAATGGATTGGCTTTTTGTAGTTCCAGCAATGTAATGATATCATCTTGCGTGGATTGCAGCAAGCCAATTTCTTTAATGGAAATAGGTACGTGGAAATGTGAACGCCATTGTATAATGGTATCATCTTCATTGGCTTCTAATGCGGGCGGAAGATCAGGATAACGGATTAAATCTCCATCCGCTTTTAGTGCAACTACCTGGTGCAGATAGGTCGGTTCGTTAAAACTAGCAAAATTTTGCTTTATCAACTTCCTTTCTGCTGCGGTGCCCGTTATATCTGCCTTTAAAGCCGCACTTATTTGAATTTTGCCTACACCAATACCTTTTTGTTCCAGTTCTTTTAGTATATTTTCATGATTTTCATAGCCAATAGCGAAATGACAAACATCATAACATAAACAGATATGTTTTTTTAGGAGGCTTTCTGCCTGTTCTGTATTAAGGTTCAACTGTGATGTGATCACAGGAATACCCAGTACCAATAAATCATTTTCAAACCAGTCGATAAATTCTCTGCCTGTTTCCAGTATGCCATCGGGTTCAGGTTCAATATCCAGGTGTAACAATTGCCCGGTTTCAGCTTGGATTTCATGAAGTACTTTTGCTACTTCAATGATGTTTAACGTTGCGGTATGTTTTGCTGCATTGAAGTCGCCTGTTGTTTTGAACCAATGTCTGTAACTCAAAGGGGAGGTAGAAATACCTCCGTCCATGCCCGCAGGTAATATTGATTTCAGGATGTGAAACAACCTAATGGTATAGTCTTTTCTTTCGTCAGTTGTCCAATCCGGTGTATGTACATTTTCCTTAACAACTGTTCGGTGAAAATCTCCGTAAGGGAAACCGTTCATTGTAAAAACATAGGCTTCATTTTGTTGGAGCCATAGCTTAAATGCTGTCAGGGAATCAGGATTACTCAATTCCATACTGGCCTCATGTGAAAGCCTTAGCCCAAGACCTAGTGGCTGACCGGGAGCAACATTTTGTTTGATTGCTGGAAAATTCTGCTGCAATGCATCAAAGTCTTCAGTCCAGTTTTTCCCGGCATGAATGTTCGTACAATAAGTTAAATGTCCTGTTTTTACTTTCATGTTAGTTGTTACTGGAGTTTATAGATAGCTTGTTTTTAACAAAATCTGCTATATAAGCACTGGCTTGAATCAACAACTGATGATCCATTTCATGTACTTCTTTTCCTGTACCCAGATCGGTAAGCAGTGTAATGGTTAGCTTTCCGCCAAGATGTTCCTGGAATTCTGCAAGGCCTTTTAAAATAGGTGATGTGGCATCATTGATCTGTATAACAGGGTCAGTGATGTCAAATTCAAGTTGTACAAGTACATTTAGTATGCGCTGTAATTGTGCTTCCGTAAGCAAGCCGGTTAAAAAAGAATACGTGCTGTCGAGGGCAATCCCCATCGCTACGGCTTCACCATGCAAAACGCTGAAGTTACTAAGCTGTTCCTGCTTGTGGGCTGCCCAATGACCAAAGTCAAGTGGCCTGGCCGATCCGGTTTCAAATGGATCATCGCCGGCAATATGATCCAAATGAAGCTTAGCGCAATGTTTAATCAGGTAATTCATTTTCTCGGTATCTCTGTTTACCAGCGCAGTAGTATGGTTTTCTATCCAGTAGAAAAAATCGGGATCCTTGATGAGTGCTACCTTAATCGCTTCGGAAATTCCCGATCGGTAATCTCTGTCACTTAATGTAAATAAAAAAGTTTCATCATTAAATACAGCTAACGGAGGTGCAAAGGTTCCCAGGAAGTTTTTCTTTCCTTTGTAGTTAATCCCATTTTTGACCCCAATTCCCGAATCGTTTTGTGAAAGTACGGTTGTTGGAATCCGGATATGTTTGATACCCCTGTGTGAAACTGCGGCAGCATAACCAACCAGGTCGAGCACCGCACCGCCACCAATGGCGGCAATATAAGAATGTCTGTCTATTCCGTAGGTATCTACAGCTGCCACAATTTTATCAAACAGATCGTTATTGTTTTTTGCGGCTTCTCCTCCCGGAACGATTAAAAAATCAGGGATCAGTTTTACTTCCTGGTTTAATGCGAAATAAGCGGTTATTTCATTGGTAAGATTTGGGTGAGCAAGCGCTACACCTTCGTCTAAGACAAAGTATATTTTTTGACCTCCTGTTGCTGATCTTTCTTTGAAGAAGTTGGAAAGGATGGTGTTCTCCAGGTGGAAAAGCGCAGTGGTAAAGTATATTTTATAGTCAAATTTTACACTAAAAGACTGTTCTAAATAACTCATGGTTTAATGACTAAGTAACGGCAAAGGCTTTGCCTAACAAAATAGATACGGGTAACAAAATAACAATAAATATGGCGACATTTAATACACCGAAGGCTGCTGCCCATGCTGCATTCATCAATATCAAAGCAATGACGCCTGATTTTACAGCTTTGCCGATATACTTACCTACGGGCTCCTGGATAGCTATGATCAAAGGTGTGAAGATCATTAACGCAAAGGGTACGATAAAAATAAGTGAAGGCAGCAGGTTGTTGTTGATTTGTGCGATTGTTGAAATTGCGCCAATAACAATTAGGTATAGTACTGCAGCAAAGTATAAGGTTTTCTTACTCCCCCCATGAACTTCACCCCGGCTAATCATGGTGATTGCACCAATGTAAACGATCGGTACAACAGCTAAAAACCACCAATGCTGGATTTCGGAGGGGATAATACTAACCCCTAGCAATAAGTTTAATCCGCGGCAAAGCCCCATGTTTATGGGGCCAAAAATGGCGTTGTGTTTTAAAAATCTGTCATAGACCAGGCAGCACACCATAATAGCTACGGCCAGGTATTGGGCGTTTGTGCTATACAGACCTGCAGTAAAAATGCCGATAAAGAAAAATATACCCCCAAAAATTGTGGCAGCTTTTTTAGAGACTACGCCACTTGGTATTGGACGCTCAGGACGTTCTTTAGCATCCAGTTCTGCATCAAAGACATCGTTCAGAATAATGCCGCCACTATATAACCCGATTGTTGAGATAGAAAGCAGTATAACCGGAAGGAATTGAATATTTTGATCAATGAAATACCCGGCAATTGCCATTCCTGCCAATACATCAGCTACTGCTGTGACTACATTGGCGGGGCGCATTAACCGCAGGTAACCTATTAATTTGTTCATGAGGTAGTTATGAAATGATGATCGAGTTTTTGTCTACTCTGGGTTGCTGTCCGCCACGCAGAATGGAATTGCTCTCAAATTTCTGACTCTGATCAATATTTTTAACCGTGATAAAATCCTGCTCATCAATCTGTCCACTTTGTGCAAAAGCTGTAATCGCATTGCGGTAAGTCACCATTTCGATATCGGCTAAACTGATACCCGATCTTTTCATCAAGGCAGCAGTTTTAGGAATGGCCAGCGGATCGCTGATGCCCCAGTCGGCAGCTGAGTTAATCATGATTCTTTCCGAACCGTACTGTTTTACTACCTCTACCATACGCTCATTTCCCATTTTGGTAAAAGGATAAATGGTAAAAGCAGCCCAGAAACCTCTGTCCAGTACCTCTTTTACGGTTTCTTCATTGTTGTGGTCAACAATAACCATACCTGGTGCAAGGCCTTGCTCTATGGCAATATCCATACTGCGTTGTGTACCTTTTTTCTTATCACGGTGCGGGGTATGGATCTGAACTGGAAGTCCTGCTTCTTTTGCCAGTTCGAGTTGTATTCTGTAGTATTTTTCTTCAGCAACCGTCTGGTCATCAAAACCGATTTCGCCAATACCAACTACACCTTCTTTGAAGATGAATTGTGGTAAAATTTCTATTACCTGTTCTGCAAGTTTTTCATTATTGGCCTCGCGGGAGTTTAACCCAATGGTACAATAATGCTTAATGCCGAACTGTGAAGATCTGAATCTTTCCCAGCCAATCAGGCTGCTATAGTAATCGGTAAAGCTATCAACACCTGTACGCGGTTGCCCAAGCCAAAATGCTGGCTCTATCAGGGCGACAATGCCGGCGTCTGCCATGGCTTGATAATCGTCCGTAGTACGGGACGTCATATGAATGTGTGGATCGAAAAACTTCATCCCGCTGATGTCGTTCAGGTCAAGGGCTGTTGTTACCTTTTCTCCCTTGTTTCTTTCCTCAAAATTTTCATTACAGCACATAATTCAAGTATTTATTTAAGGTTCATTTGTTGTGTCAATTGATAAATTTCAGGAGCTACCGTTCGGCCTGCAGCCAGGCGTTCCTGTATGTAATCCTGAAGGGTTGCGACTAAAGCATCATTTACCCGATCTTTTAAGCCGATAATAAGATTAACGTCTTTTTCTGTAAAAAATGCTTTTAATACGAGCTGGTTCCATGCCTGTTGTGAAAGGAAGGCTGCAGGATATGGATTATGATACATAATTGCTTCCAGCACCGTGCCGATATTACTTCTAATACCTTCTTCACAGCGGCTAATCCATTCTTCGGGGTAATGGTAAAGTGACAATGCTGTATACAAAGCAACTTGTTCATTCATTTCTGCCGCGGCAAACAGACTGTTTACTTTTTTAACATAGGTCTCCCTGTTGTTGGATGGCAACTGCATGAGCAACCAAACCCTCGACAACTGATCTACCGTCCAGCTGTTGATGGTAAAGCCAGGTAGTAATTCTGTGATTTGTTCTTCTTCCTCCTTTAGTATTTCAACTGCTTTTTTTGTCGCAATGCGAGGAAGGTGTGCAAAGCATAAATGCAACTGGACAGACTTATCTTCCGTAATAATCAACGCGATTTTTTGTTGAAGCCATTCCATTGCTTCAACGCTAAGGTTTCTTTTAAGGACCTGTACAAAAACATCACCTAATTTTTGTAGGCCCGGTATATCAATCAAAAGCATTTTTATTCTAGTTAAACTGCAACAAAATAATTAATGGCCAGTGCTCCGCTAATGATCAGCAGACCAAAAAATTCCCTGGTTTTTTCAATATAGGGCTTTGTAGCCTGCATACTTTCAACCAGGCTGGGCCTTTTATATCTTATGATCCAGTCGCGTACACCATCTTTGGCAAAGAACAAAATTGCAGCGTAAATTAGATAGAATGTTGTGGCAATCAGGTATACGACAGGGTAAAAATAATTAAAAACGGCAAGTCCGCAACAAATAGATGCAACCATATAGATGGGCACCCATAGCCAGGAGTCGTTGTCATTCAGGTTCACATAAGCGAATAAAATAAAGGCAATGCAAAAAATGGAGTTTAAAATACTCAGTAGCATAACAATGAAGTTTATATTTGTGTGTGTTTATTAACTTAATACAAATAAACAGATTATTAAGTCGATTTAGCAAGATCATCTTTATTTTAGACATTTTATTGATTATTTAAAAATTGCAGGTGGAGAACGAGATCAATGCCCAAACACATGATTATACTTTAGAGCACTTTAATATTTCGATGTTAACCATCTCAGACCTGTTAAAGCACAGTAAGGTGAGTACGGATACGGAAGCAAAGGGTTTTTATGAACTTTCGCCTGTAGAGATTGCCGTAAATTTTGCTGTTTTTAGCAATACTTTTGCTTCCGTGAATGCGCAGATGGTAACGGTTACCCAGACTGCAGACCGTGTAATGCTATCTTGTACCTGTATGTCATCTGTTTATGGACTATGCGAATACCAGGCGCGTGTGCTTCACAATATTATGGATAGGGAACAGCTTCGCGTGTTTTTTGATGAGCCATTGCGTTATAAAAAGTTGAGAGAGTTTGCAACAGATTATGGTTTGGGAAATGAAAATAACCTGGATGCACATTTCCAAATAGAATATGTTAAGGGAATACTGAATATAAGTCCTAAGCTAAAGCAGTTATTTCCAATTAATAAAAAAACAACACAGGAATTAGGAGATGCATTGCTGCCTGCTACAAACTGGTTAAAGCCTGTTGCTGATGGTATGGTAAAAAAGGATGCTAAAATGATCGTTGTTTTTAGTCAGCATCGTTTTTACAGTCACCTAGCTGTGTCCTTGTACGAAGGTCAGGCCAGCAAGGATGGGAAAATTAAAAATCCTTTAAAAAATATTGATCCTTCAGATTTGATCTGGATCTCGGAGAGCAGTGCTGAACTAAAGTTCCTCAATGGAATATTGAAATTCCAGAATAATTATAACGGAGAGGCTTCAGCTTCTAATCTTGAAGGCTTAAAAGCAATAGCAAAGAACCCGCTCGGACTGGATGTGTACATGCATGATTCAAAAAGATCGCCTAATATATCGGCAAGTTCTATTGTTGCTGTAAAACTCAAAATTCTTGGGATTGACCTCGTGCTTTCTGTCAATGAAAAAGGTGATTTTTATGAGGTCTCAGGAAACCTGATGTTGGAAGATCAGTCGCTGGCTATAGAGAACCTGGTGATTAAGCATCATTATTTTATTCAACTAGGTACTAATCTTTACCTCATTGATAATCCTGATTTTCTGCGGGTCATAGATTTCTTTAAGAAGCATTACGATAAGATGCTGATCCATAAAACCAAGTTCGATGATTTCTATGAAACGATACTGTCGCGACTGGAAGAAAAGGTGAAGATCAATTACTCCTATTTAAAGCCCGCAACAAAAACACAGATTGAGGAAAAAGGCTTTGATCTGGAGAATGAGCAGTTGATCTACCTTTCCGAATCGGAAGATTTTGTGCTCATTACACCGGTAATGCGTTACAGTAATACCGAAATTCCGATCCTGTCCAGAAAGCAAATCATTGCCAAAGATAAATATGGGAATACATTCACCTTGCGCAGGAATGAAGAAGAAGAGCTACAGTTTATATCCAACATTGTAAAACAACATCCTTTTTTTGAGGAACAGGTAAATGAGGAAATGAAAATGGATTGCTTCTATATGCACCGCAAACATTTTCTCGATATTGGCTGGTTTTTAGACGCCTTTGAGGCCTGGCGCAGTAAAGGTATAACCATAATGGGTTTTAATAAGTTGAATAACAATAACCTAAGTCCTTATAAAGCTGATATATCCATTAAAGTGATCAGTGGTATCGATTGGTTTGAAACCCAGGCAAAAGTAGCTTATAATGGGGAGGCCATTTCTTTAAAACATTTACATAAATCGATCCGTAATAAAAGCAAATTTATCAAACTGGACGATGGAACGATGGGAATTTTGCCGGATGAATGGGTAGAGAAGTTTACCAATTATTTTAATGCCGGGGAAATTGTTGAAGACAGTATCCATACACATAAGATCAATTACAATATGATTGCAGAACTGTATGAAGAACAGCTTTTTGATGAAACGGTAAAGAGTCAGCTTGCTACATACAGAAGGAAACTTTCAGGCCCGGATAACATCACTCAGGTAAAAATACCGGATAGTTTAAATGCTGAACTTCGCGGTTATCAGTATGAAGGGGTAAACTGGCTTAACTTTTTAGATGATTTTAATTTCGGTGCTTGTTTAGCAGATGATATGGGTTTGGGCAAAACGATACAAGTTATCGCTTTCATCCTTACCCAAAGAGAGAAATCTGCGCATAATACTAATCTGGTGGTTGTACCTGCCTCCTTAATCTTTAACTGGCAGGCCGAGGTCGCAAAATTTGCACCTTCCATAAAAATACGGACCATTTATGGGGCAGACAGGCTACAGGATATTCATGAATTTGATCAGTACGAGATTATTCTTACCTCCTATGGTACTTTACTGGCCGATATTCGTTTTTTAAAAGCATATCGGTTCAATTATGTTTTCCTGGATGAATCACAGAACATTAAGAATCCGGATTCACAACGCTATAAGGCTGTAAGACTTTTACAATCCCGTAATAAGGTCGTCTTAACGGGAACACCGATAGAGAACAATACCTTTGATTTATATGGACAGCTTTCTTTCGCCTGTCCGGGTTTATTGGGGACAAAACAACAGTTTAAAGAATTATATTCTGTTCCCATAGATCAGTTTAAAGAAACCAGACGTGCGAAAGAGCTACAGCAACGGATCAGTCCTTTCATCTTGCGAAGGACTAAAGAGCAGGTCGCTAAAGAATTACCTGATAAGACCGAAATGGTGATTTATTGCGAAATGGGAAGGGAACAGCGGGAAGTGTATGAGGCCGCAGTGCAGGAGGTTAAGGATTATATTGAAGGGAAAGCTGAGGATGAATTACAAAAAAGTAGTATGCATATTTTGCAGGGGATTACGAGATTGCGACAAATTTGTAATTCGGCAGAACTGTTGAAAGATGATAAATTTTACGGCAATGCGTCTGCTAAAATGGAAACCCTGCTGGAGCAAATAGAGGGTAAAGCTCCGAATCATAAAATACTGGTGTTTTCGCAGTTTGTGGGGATGCTGGACCTGATCAGAAAGGAACTGGATCAAAGAGGAATCGTACATGAATATCTAACGGGACAAACACGGAACAGGGCCGCAGTGGTGACTTCCTTCCAGGATAATCCTGAAGTACGGGTTTTTCTGATCAGTTTAAAAGCAGGAGGTGTAGGGCTAAACTTAACCAGGGCCGATTATGTATATATTGTTGACCCCTGGTGGAACCCTGCGGTAGAAAACCAGGCTATTGATCGTACGTACCGCATTGGACAGGAAAAAAATGTAGTCGCGGTAAGGCTGATCTGCCCTGATACCATTGAAGAGAAAATCATGAAACTGCAAAATACAAAGAAGGACCTGGTAGGAGATTTGATCAAAACGGAAACCTCCATTTACAAGTCGTTATCTAAAAAGGATTTGCTGGACTTGTTTGGTTAGGATACCGGATCGCTTCGGGAGTGGTTCTATGTTAACAGGTAGTTCATAGGTAGATGATAGGTATTTCATAGGTGTATTGTAGGTATCTATACCTCTTATTTACCTGTTAAACACGGTTTATCGTAGAAAAGTGATTACGGAAGAGCCTTTCAATGCTCCCAGGCTTGTTTATGTCTGCTGGAGTTATTGAGTATCCGGCCCTTATTCTGGTACGGCTAACTGGTTTAGGCGATCAAATATCTATGAAAGAATAAATAGAAAACGCGTTGCCAAGATAGTTGACTGCTTGGCTAATCCGAGAAATTAATAAATCGAAACTTATTAGTCAATTGCATTAACCAAATATATCCGATATGAATAAAAATTCTACAAAAACAGCTTTCTGTAATTTGAGCATGTTTAGGTTAAAATGGGGCAGACTAAAGCTGATTATGCTGCTAATGCTGCTCCAGTTAACTACGACAACTACCTATGCCCAGGTTAAATTAACCGGAACGGTGGTTGATAATAAAGGGATTGCTATGCCGGGAGTAACGGTTAAAGTGAAAGGCACTACGCTTGGTGCAACAACATCCAACAGTGGTAGATTTGATCTTAGTGTCCCTTCTGCCAATTCAGTACTGGTATTCTCTTTTATTGGCTTTATACCACAGGAAGTAACTGTGGGGAGTAAAACCGTTATTAATGTAAGTCTAAAGGAAGACCTGAGTAACCTGGAAGAATTAGTAGTTACAGGTTATGGTGGTGTGGCTAAAAAGAAAGACTTAACCGGTGCAAGTTCTTCAATCAACACAAAAGATATTGAGGAGCGTCAGCCTATCAATCTTTTTGATGCTTTGCAGGGAAAAGCAGCAGGGGTGCTCATTGTAAATGATGGTGGTGGGGCACCGGGTGCTACAGGTTCAATCCAGATTCGGGGAACGTCGACTTTAAACGGGGGGAATGGTCCTTTGTATATTGTGGATGGGGTAATTGATGAAAATGGAGCGAACATCAATCCTGCAGATATTGCCAATGTTGAGGTGTTAAAAGACGCAGCTTCTGCATCTATTTACGGTTCACGTGCAGCAAACGGAGTAATTTTGATTACGACCAAAAGAGGTATAGAGGGAAAACCTAGTGTAGATTTGACCTATAACCATGTGTTTGGGCGACTGGCACATAGTATTCCTGTGAGTAATTCTGCGGAAGTTCGCGCATTTAGAACCATTCAGGGGAGAGGAACTTCAACTGACTCTATCAATCCAAGTTTCAATGCCGACAATGATCTTCAGGATTTATTGCTGGGTAATCTCGCTCAAAAGAAAGAGGTTAAGTTTGGAATTAGTGGTGGTCAGAAAGGATTAAGCTACTATACCAGTTTGAATTATCTGGATGATGAATCCATTATCCTGAACAGCTGGGCGAAAAGAGTGCAGTCAAGAACAAACGTGAGTTATCAGTTATCTCCAAAACTTAAGTATTCAAATAACTTCTCCTTCTTTTGGCAGAAAGCCAATCAGACCTCTATTGGGAATACTGTAAGGGTTGTTATTGACAGGCCTGCATACTCACTTATTTATTATCCCGATGGGAGTTTAACAAGTTATATCGCTTCTAAAAGGAATCCGATAGCGCAGGCTTTATTTGAGCGGGATGAGGATGAGACTTATTCAGCTCAGTTTAATAACCAGTTAGATTATCAGATTATCAAAGACCTGAAGTTTACGACTTTGTTTAATGCAAAGTTGGATAATACACAGAACATGTATTTTTCTCCGAGACTTCTTTCTGCAAATAAGGATAAAAACTCGGGCCGAAATGAGATGGCAAAAACCTTCTTCTGGGAATACCAGGCTTTTTTAAACTACAATAAAACGGTGAATCAGGATCATAATTTCACTGCTTTGCTAGGCTTCAGTGCGGATAGAAAAAGATTTGATCGTGTTCATACAGAATATTTAAATAGCGTAAGTGAGTCGATTTTTGTGACCTTACCTGATTATGTGATTTCCACGGGTACTTATTCAAATGCCACAGCAAATGCTACGTCATCGATATTTAGTCGTGTGGGGTATAACTATAAAGGCCGTTACATTTTACAAGGGACTTATCGTAGGGATGGTTCTTCAAGATTCGGCCCTGAAAATCGATGGGGTAATTTCTTTTCCGCATCGGCAGCATGGCGCTTCTCTGACGAGAAATTTATGACCTGGGCCAAATCTTTCCTGGACGATGCCAAAATAAGATACAGCTTTGGTCAGTTGGGGAATGACCGTATTGGTGATTACGAATCCTTCCTTAGGGTTGACTTTTTGGGGAACTACGCCGGAGTTGGAGGTGCAGGTCTGATGAGTACTTTAGGTAATGAGTCTATTAAATGGGAAACAACCACGCAGAATAACGTCGGTTTAGATCTTACCTTTTTTAAAGGTAGATTAGGATTTACTGCAGATTACTATTTAAAACGTACTAATGATCTGCTTTATCCGAGAGAATTGGCTAAAGAAACCGGTTTTAGCAAAGTACAGGTGAATTTAGGGACTATGCAAACCAAAGGTTTTGAGTTTGTTGTTAACGGAACCCCAATTACCAGTAAAAATTTTGAATGGAGTTTAGCGGGTAATATTTCTTTTGAAAGAGGTAAGATTGTTGAACTGGCGGATGGAATTCCATTTTTTGCCGGGAACAAATGGTATGTAGAACAAGGCGGTAAGATCGGAAATTTCTACGGCTGGAAAAATCTTGGAGTATACCAATGGGATGAGTCGAACGCTTATGATGACAACTGGAGAAAGTTAACGGTAGTACTGGAAAATGGTCGGCCAAAATATGAAAATGGTAAGCCGGTGTATAGCCTGGATGGTAAAGAGTATACTGGTAACGTTAAAAATAAGTACGCACCGGATGGTAAGTTGAAAGGTGGGGATGCGGAATGGCTGGACTTAAAAGAAGATGGCGTAATTGATGACGCAGATCGTCAGATTCTTGGAAACGCTACTCCTGATTTCTATATGGGTATCATGAACAATTTCAGATACAAAAGTTTTACGCTTTCTTTCTTGTTTAACGGATCCTTTGGTGGAGAGGTTTACAATTCGCTTTTGCAAACTCAGAACAAACCTTCTAACACGGGTGCTGGATCGCCTGATATGGTTTACAATTCATGGAGAAAACCTGGTGATATTGCAAAGTATCCATATTACATAGAGAAGGACAATAGAGGAAATCTTAAAACTGATCAGAACAGTTTGTATATCGAAGATGCCTCTTTCATCAGATTGTCCAGTGCGAGGTTAGCGTATAGGCTGAACCCTGAATGGAGTAAAAAGGTGTATTTAAGAGCTGTTACAGCCTATGTATATGGAACGAATCTGTTGACCTGGACCAATTACAGAGGGTATGATCCTGAATTCAGTACATCTAACCCTTTAACACCAGGCGATGATACAGGGAAATATCCAAGAAGAAGAGAGTTTGGTCTTGGTCTGAACATTAATTTCTAATAAAATTAAGATGAAAAGAATAATAGCGATAACAGCTTTGGTTACGATGATTTTGTTCGGAGGCTGTAAAAAGTTTTTGACGGAGAAACCGTTGTCACAAATTACTTTACGCGAGTTTTATAAAAGTAAGTTTGATGTGGATGCGGGAATAGCGGGGATGTATTCTGCGTTTCAATTAGAAATGGTTGGAACGAAGCAGTATGCTGAAAAATATTTGTATTGGGGAGAGTACCGTGCCGATAATTTTGACAGGTTTGTCATTTATACCAAGGATTATGTAGATGAGATTGTTTTAAACAGTCTTACACCAACGAATCAGTTTTCGGACTGGACTGGACTTTATGCTGTGATCGGCAGGGCCAATAATAACATTAAGTATGTTCCAGAAGCAGCAAAATTGGATCCGAAGATAACTAAACCCTTGTTGAACGGCTATATGGCGGAATCCTATGCTATGCGCGCTATGAGTTATTTTTATCTTGTGCGTGTTTGGGGAGATGCACCCATCCGTTTGGAGCCTTATGAGGATATCAAAGTTCCGTCTGAAGTGGATAGATCGCCAAAAGAAAAAGTGATGACTGAAGTGATTATCCCCGATTTAGAGCGTGCTTATGATTTGTTTGCTACGGGGACAGCTCCATCTTCAGGTATTTTTGGAATGGGGCGGGCTGCTGTTTGTGCTACATTGGCTGATGTTTATATGTGGCGAAAAGATTACCCAAATGCGATCAAATGGATAAAGAACCTGTTCTTAGCTAAGGGGATTACTGCGGATCCAACTGCGGCAAATCTTGAAGCTACTGCGACTTGGAAAACGATGTTTACAAATCCTGTTAACAGTAAAGAAGCGATCTGGAGTATCCATTGGGATTATCAGAAAAATGGTTGTGCCTGTATGCAAACTTCATGGACAGATAATAATAAACAGATTGTTGTAGATGAGGATATCTGGGATAAATGGTTTCAGCCACAATTTTCTGCAGCTACACGTACTACCGATATTCGTCCGCAACAAACGGCCGATGTATTCTTTGCCCAACCCAGAGCAAACAGAGACCGGTTCATCAAATGGTATGCAACAGCTGCAAACCCTACCGCTGCGGATAAATGGCCCAATAGCAGACAACAGGAGCCTGTATACCTGACGATGTATCGCATGGGTGATATGTTATTGCTGTATGCCGAGGCTTTAAATGGCAATAACGATATGGTAAATGCCTTAAAATATCTGAATATGGTTCGCACAAGGGCAATGGCACCGGCATATCTTCCTACAGATCCATTGGTGGCAGATAAAATTGCAATGGAAAATGCGATTCTTAATGAGAGACAGCTGGAACTTTTCGGAGAAGGTAAAAGATGGTTTGATCTGGTTCGTACAGATCATGTAAAAGAGGTAATGGATCCGGTTCTTAAAAGGAGGCAGTTGGATGCTGGAAACCTTGACGCTCCTGGCTTTCTTGATCCGGCCACAAAATCGTATTGGCCTGTAAACAGAAATGTATTAAACTCTAACAGTAAATTAAAGCAAAACCCTGGTTATACAGATTAAAAAATAACGGTTATGAATAAGATAATATTAATAGCAAAAAAATATGCTTTTTTATCCGTCCTGATGTTGTCGGGTTGTACTTTGTTTGATATGGAGTTACAAAAAAAGTATGATTACGAACATAAGACGCTTGATCCTCATATCAATATTACGGCAAGGAAGTTTTTAGAAAGCCGCTCTTATGAATCTGTAGAAAACCCTAGAGATACCGTTTTTAAATGGATGAGGAAAGGTTTGGAGTATGCGGAGATTGATTTAGCAGAATTTGAGAAAACAGGAAAGACATTTATTTTCCTGCACAACGAGGCTGTTCGGGTTTTGGATTCTAAAACAGGAAAAGCGACAAAGGGTTTATGGTTTGATTTCCCAATTGTTGTGACTGTAAATCCTGTTACCGGGTTACCCGCTACCACGCGACCGGCTGCAAAGTGGCAGGATTATCCTAAGGAAGATGTAAGGAATTATTTCCTTTACCTGATGTTGCAGGGTGATTATAACTTCGATAAACTGACGATTAATAACAGTACTGCCCAAACGCTATTGCCTCCGGGAAAAGTGGCTAGTAAAACTTCTATGCTGGGATATTTAAATGGAGGTCTCGGTTTCGATCAGGAAGGTAAGATGAATCTTCAATTGGTAAATAATGACGATCTCGCACCGATTCTGATTAACGGGACGACCAAAAATAGATCTGGTGGCTATATTGCTACCAATGGTGTGGTTCATGTTTATGGAGCTACAGTCTATCCTTTCAGACCACAACCAGAACAATAATCGTTCTATTGTTTTTAATGAGTGCCTGGTATTTAGAAAATAATAGCCAGGCACTTTTTTTTAACGAAGCAGGGCTGTTGCACACCATAGAACTGGTGCCTGACCATGTAAATCACCAACGTTTCTTTGGCGGTCTAAGTAGTATTGAAGGCTGTTTTTCTTGTTTGTTCCCTCACATACCTCGGTGATGTCGTTGTTCTCATTAATGTAGGTGATCAGTTTAAGCCAGGCTTTACGTGCTGCTGTGCCGTATATTTCTTTATCTAACCACCCATTTTTAACACCTGTTATAAAGGCGAAAGTAAACATGCCGGTGCCTGAAGTTTCCGCCCATGATTCTGGTACGTCAATCAGCTGTCGCCACATCCCATCTGTGGTCTGGTATTTTAGTAAAGAGGCCATCATCTCCTTATAGCCTTTCATGATTCTTTCGTAATCAGGATTGTTTTTTGGCAATGATCTTAGCAATTCAGCCATCCCAACTGCCATCCATCCATTCCCACGCCCCCAGTAAAAAGGAACATCTGGCGCATGATAGAACAAGCCGTTTGGTCTTTGTAGTTTGTCAAGATAGAATACCATCTCTTTTGCTGCACGGTCTATGTATTTCTGATCACCTGTGGCTCGATATGCTTGTGCCTGTAATGCAGTAATCATGAACATATCATCGATCCATAACCGGGTTTGCCAGGTATACCCTTGTTTGTAGAATTCATGTGACTCTGCTACAACTCTCGGACCTTCCGGAGGTCCCCATTGCTTGTCCGCAATCGCAAGCCCCATATCCAGATATCTTTTTTCTTTAGTTTGCAGGTATAGCTCCAGCGGTACAGCGCCAAAAACACAGTAATCTACATGGTCTGGGACAGGAATAAGTTTAGCTTCTTCCCCAAACAGCGGCTCGAAGCGCTTTTGAAGCTTTTGTACAAGTTGTTTCTGTTTGCTTTCTTTTGCAAAAGTTAAGGCTCCATACCAGGCGCAGTTTTCAGGATAAGTCAGTACCCGCGGAGGAGTTGTCTTGTTAAAATTTGTATGTGGAGTAACATTGAAATGTTCGGCCACTTTCGTCCCGATTTCTTTTGGTGAAGTACCTTTTGGCCAATTTTTTAAATTGGCATTTTTGGATTGGGCATGGCTATTTGCATATCCCATGAGCGTAAGTGCCGGAGCGATCCAGCATATAGCTAAAATAGATTTCCTGTTCATAATTATGGCTTGGTATTGAGTTTTTTGTTACTTATTTTGTTGATTGTATGTTTAAAGTTAGCCTTTATTTGATGCTTTGGGAACCGAGAAAACGTGCCTGGAACAAAGATTGGGGCATTTTGCATGGTAATTTGAGGTTAATGGTAAGATCGTTGATAACCTGGCTAAATTGGAACAGTATTTTTTAACAGATAATGGGTCAATTGCATTCGTAATTACAAAATTTGAATTAATTGTGTAAATTAAATCCCAGATGGTTTAATCTTAAAATTAACATGGTATGAAGAAATATTTTGGTCTGGCTTTTATCTTGGCCTTATCTGTAAATCTGAAAGCTCAGCATCGTCTGGAAAAGATCTGGGAAACGGATAGTGTAATTAACCTGCCGGAGTCGGTGTTGCCGGATATCAAAAGCAAGGTGCTTTATGTTTCTGTAATGGGTAATAACCCGAATGATAAGGATGGGATAGGTGGCGTAGCTAAAATTGGACTGGATGGTAAGGTGGTTGACATGGACTGGGTTACAGGATTAAATGCGCCTAAAGGTCTGGCCAGACTGGGGAATATAATGTACGCTGCTGATGTCACTGATGTGGTGGTTATAGATATTGCGAAAGCAAAAGTGGTGTTGAAAATACCAATAGACAGTTCCGTGTTCCTGAATGATATTACCGTAAGCGATAAGGGAATTGTATATGTCTCAGACACGAGGACAAAACGTATACATAAGATAGAAAAAAATAAGCCTTCTGTATATATGGAGAATATTGCAGGTGTAAATGGTTTAAAAGCGATAGGCAAGGATTTATTTATAGCAGGAGGAAAGACCGTATGGAAAGCCGACGCGCAAAAGAAAATGACCAGAGTTGCTGAAATACCACAAGGAGGTGATGGTTTGGAACCGATTGGAAATGGAGACTTTTTACTGACAAGCTGGGGTGGCTATGTGTATTATGTATATGCTGACGGTAAACACGATGTGTTGCTGGATACAACTCTGGAAAAGAAAAATACAGCTGATCTCGGGTATGATCCTGTTAAGAAAATTCTGTATATCCCGACTTTTTATAAAAAGAGCGTAATGGCTTATCAATTGAAATAATTTTATGATAAAAGGAATTCTTTAGAATATTTACCAATGATAAATAAGAATGTTTAAATTGGTAAATATTAAAAGAGATCAGTTATGGCTAAAGAACATCAATATCAAGCGACACTTACATGGGCTGGCAACAAAGGCTCGGGAACAATGGACTACAGGTCTTACGACAGAAGTTATATCATTTCTATTGATCATAAACCTGATATTGTTGGATCATCTGACTCCGCATTTCTTGGTGATAAAACGAAACATAACCCGGAGGATCTTTTATTGGCGTCGTTGTCTTCCTGCCATATGTTATGGTATCTGCACCTGTGTTCTCAAAATGAGATTATTGTAATGGAGTATAAGGATACACCCATTGGGAAAATGAACGAAAATGCTGATGGCAGCGGACATTTTACTGAGGTAACTTTGAATCCTGTTGTTGTTATTACGGATGAATCGCAGGTGGAAAAGGCAAATGCATTACATGATGATGCGCATAGAATGTGTTTTATAGCGAACTCTTGTAATTTTCCGATTAAGCATGAACCAAAATGTATAGTTGAACATGGATAATATTAAAAATATAGGTTTTTTAGCACTGGCAGGTGTAGGGCTGGTTTTTGGCTTCGGTTTCGGAAATAAAGCTGAAGTTGTGGGGATTGAAAAGGGAATTCCGAATGTTGGTTCAAGCCATAAAGCTATTTTACTTGCTGATCCGGCAACAAATTATAAGAATTTGTGTGCCAGCTGTCATGGCGAAAAAATGGACATGTTTGTTGATCGTCAATGGAAGTTTGGCAATAAAAAGGAGGATCTTTTTAAAACAGTAAAGTTAGGCAGAACAGACGTGGGAATGCCTGCATTTGGAGAGAGTTTGACTGATCATGAAATTAATGCGCTTGCCGATTATATCCTTAACGGGATAAAGAATGTAGATAAGTATACTGCTAAGGAAGAACCAGTTTCTGATGTGTTTAAGACAGAGGAAATGACCATAAAGTTAGAAACTGTTGCCGAGGGGCTTGATGTTCCCTGGGGAATGGCGTTTTTGCCTGGCGGAGATATGCTGGTAACGGATAGAAATGGTAAATTTTACAAGGTAAAGGCAGATAAAACTTTGCAGGTAATTAGCGGAGCACCAGAGGTGCTGGCAAGGGGACAAGGTGGATTAATGGATGTAACACTAGATCCTGCATTTGCCACAAATAAATTGATTTACCTCTCTTATTCTAAATTTAAAAACGTTGGTGGGTCTATTTTAGCGACAACCGCAATTATGCGGGCGAAACTGGAGGGAAATGCGCTGACGGAACAAAAAGATATTTTTGTTGCTGAACCTTATTCAAAAACGCAACATCACTACGGTTCAAGAATGCAGTTCGGTAAAGATGGATACCTGTATTTTTCTGTAGGTGAACGTGGAAATGAAAAGGAAAATCCACAGGTAATTAAAGGGAATGATCTGGGTAAGGTCCACCGCATTAAAAGTGATGGCAGCATACCTGCCGATAATCCTTTTGTGAAAACATCTGGTGCGGAGGCATCCATCTATGCTTACGGACATCGTAATCCTCAGGGTATGACTATTCACCCGGTAACCGGGAAAATATGGACGAACGAACATGGACCGCGTGGTGGTGATGAAATCAATATTGAAGAACCCGGTAAAAACTATGGTTGGCCGGTAATTACTTATGGCATTAATTATAATGGAACGCCAATTAGCAACCTTACGGCTAAACCAGGCATGGTGCAGCCTATTCATTATTGGATCCCTTCTATCGGGCCAAGTGGACTCGCTTTTGTAACCGGAAATAAGTATAAAAACTGGGAAGGTAATCTGCTTTCAGGTTCCTTAAGGTTTAAATTCCTTCAAAGATCGGTGTTAAAAGGCAATAAGGTAGTTAAGGAAGAGATCTTATTTAAAAACATTGGCAGGGTAAGGGATGTGAGAATGGCTCCTGACGGTTATATTTATATTGCTGTTGAATCGCCAGGGCGGGTCTTTAAACTGGTGCCAATGTAAGGGATTGTTTGCGACGCAACTTACTTTGTATATTTGTTGTCGAAATCAATCAGATAAGATCATGAACAGGTTTTTAAAAAGTTTTGGCTACGCATTTTCTGGGCTTGGCTATGCTTTTAAAAGCCAGTTCAATTTTAAATTTCACGTTGTAGCCCTGCTGGTCGTGGGGCTTCTTGGCTGGTATTGTCAACTGTCGCCGGTTGAGTGGCTCTGGATCATTATGGCTTCAGGAATGGTATTGATGGCTGAGTTGTTAAACACTGCCATAGAAGTGCTCGTTAATCTTGTCTCACCGGATATCCACCCTAAAGCCAAAATTATTAAAGATGTTGCTGCAGCTGCAGTATTGGTTACGGCAATTACTGCATTGGGGATTGGTTTGGTCATCTTTATTCCAAAAATGGTTGAGTATGCTACATAAAACAAGGGGTATCGTATTAAAAACTACCTTGTATAGTGAAAGCAGTGTGGTAGTGCAAATCTTTACCGAGAAGTTTGGCATTCAGTCTTACATGATCAATGGTGTAAAAAAAACAAAGGCAAAAATAAGGATGAATATGTTGCAGCCTTTACATCTGGTGGATATGGTGGTCTATCATAAACCAAATGTTGGCATACAAAGGGTGAGTGAACTGAGACCTGCTCCTGTTTTCAGAACCATACCTTACGACATTATTAAGAGTACGATTGTACAGTTTTTAAATGAGGTGTTGTACAAAAGTATCCGGCAGCAAACTACCGACGGGTATTTGTTTGATTTTATATTTAATGCACTTTGTTGGTTTGATGAGACTGAAGAACTGAACGTAAATTTTCATCTCGCTTTTTTACTTAAGCTTTCCCGTTTTTTGGGATTTGCGCCAAGCACACAAACAAAAAGTGACCAGAGTTATTTCGATTTACAGGAAGGAGAGTTCAGATCATCACTCCCTGTACATGCCTATTTTTTGGATAAATATGATGCATCTCTGTTCATTTCTCTATTTTCTTTGCCTTTTGAAAAAATAAATGAAATAAATATGGAAAATCAGACACGACGATCTATTTTGGATAAAATACTGGTTTACTATACTTTACATACGGCTTCTTTTGGTGATATCCGTTCTCATCAAGTATTAGAAGATGTTCTTTCATAAAAAAGTGCATCTTTTTTTGCAAAAATGATTTTAGGGTGTATATTTGCAATCCCAAATCGAAGGGATCTTTGAAATGGTTTTACAGTCTACTCGACTGGTTATTGAAAGACAAAAGAGTACAACCAAGGGAAATTAGCTCAGCTGGTTCAGAGCACCTCGTTTACACCGAGGGGGTCGGGGGTTCGAACCCCTCATTTCCCACCAATAAAACGCCCCGTCAGGCGCTAAATGACAAGACCAAAGGGAAATTAGCTCAGCTGGTTCAGAGCACCTCGTTTACACCGAGGGGGTCGGGGGTTCGAACCCCTCATTTCCCACACAAAGAAAGCCTTTCAGTTTAAACTGGAAGGCTTTTTGCATTTGGATAATTTTTTAAACCTATGTCTGCAGAAAAAAACATCCTTCATCCCCGGAATAAACACCGCTCCAGGTACGATTTCCCTGAGCTCATAAAGAGTTTGCCAGCCTTGCATTCCTTTGTTGGTATGAATGCACACGGTGGAGAATCTATCGATTTTTCTGATCCCATAGCGGTAAAAATGTTGAACAAGGCATTGCTAAAGCATTTCTACGGAATTGAGACTTGGGATATCCCTGAAAACTATCTGTGTCCGCCTATACCGGGTAGGGCCGATTATATCCATTATATGGCGGATCTGCTTGCAAACGGAAATAAAGGAGTTGTTCCTAAGGGAAAATTTATAAAAGGATTGGATATTGGCGTTGGTGCAAATTGTATTTACCCGATTATAGGGCATCAGGAGTACGGATGGAGTTTTGTGGGATCTGATATTGATACCGGTGCAATTAAGGCTGCAAAAGCGATTATAGCAGCTAATTCGCAACTGGAAAAAGCAATAAGCTGCAGACAGCAAAGTAATAAGCTGCATATTTTTAAGGGAATTGTAAAGCCAGGGGAAATTTTTGATTTTACCATGTGTAATCCTCCTTTTCATGCTTCGGCTGCGGAAGCGCAATCGGGCACTAAAAGAAAGCTGCAAAATCTGGGCAAACACAAAGGGAAGGATACTGTCCTTAATTTTGGCGGACAAAACTCAGAATTGTGGTACGAAGGAGGAGAGGTCGCATTTATCAGGAAAATGATTGACGAAAGTACTGGTATTGCTGATCAGTGTTTATGGTTTAGTAGTCTGGTTTCTAAAAGTGCCAATCTGTCATTTATCTATGGTGCTTTACGTAGCGCTGATGTTGCGGAAGTAAAAACTATTGAAATGGCCCAGGGACAAAAAATTAGTCGATTTGTGGCCTGGACATTTATGGAGCCGGCTGAACAACGAAGCTGGGTTCAAGGAAGATAGAATGGGATATAGTTCCATCCCATCTTCTTTTAATCCAATAATAATGGTTCGTCATCGTCAGTCAGGCTTAGCTGAATACTATCCGTACCGGCGATACCTTCAATAGAGCCACGGATATGTGCTGCGTTCAACATTACTTTTTCCAGTTGCTTTTCCCTTGCTTTCCATAATTTTTCCATAGCATCACGCTCCCGTTGAATAGATAGTTTCATGCTCATAAATCCTTCTCTTATGGCTTTCCATTGTTCAGAAAATTCATTGCTGGTCAGGTAGTCATATAGCATATGCATTTTATCACCTCTGTTTTCCTGTGATTTAGTGGCGCTGAAAAGTTTAACAATGCCGTCCCTTAATATGTACGAAACAGCTTTTACTTCATCGAAAGAGCAGATCCAAACTCCGTCTTTTTCTCCGAAACAATCCATGCCTTTTGGGTAGGCCTGAGTTACAATTACCGCTACATCAACGCCCATGCTACGCATGTCTTTTTTAAGTTTTTCAATCCATTCCATCGAAAAATCTTTGGTACGTTTACTCTCGTAAATGATTTTACCGCAGTCCTGACCAAATTGGTTACGTACATGATGTACACAATCGGCACCACGAACACCTTTCCCTACTTCGGTTACCAGGTCAAAAGGAAATGCATTACGTAGTAATTCTTCCAGAATAAGCTCCTGAACTTCACCTTGCAGTTGCATAGATCCCTGTTCGGCTTTACGTTTCATTTCTTCGGCAAGTTTTTTCTGGTCGTCCAGTTGTTTCTCCAGTTCTTTTACCCTTAACTGGTGCTCAGTATCTTTTAAATTGGTCTTTTCCGCTTCCTGTTTGCGGATTTGTTCAACCATTTCTCCGCGTTGTTCCTGTAGTTTGCGTTGAATTTCAAGCTCCATCTCCGCCTCTTTCTCCTTCATTGCCTGTTCCTTCTTTAAAAAATCCAGTTCTTTGGATCGGGCTAGTTTCAGTTTTTCTTCACTTTCCTTATTGGCATTATCGAGCATTTGCAGTTTATTCTCGAAATCAGAAGTAATACTTTTGCGCAAGTTCTCTTCCAGTACGGTTTGCAACTGTTTTTTCTCTGCTGCTAATTTTTCCTCGAAGAGTTGTGTTTGTTGCTTTTTTTGTAGTTCAAACGCCTGCTCCTGTTGCTTTTGCTGTTGGGCAAATTCGTTTAGTTTTTTACTATATTCCTCGTCTTTTTGTTTGGTAAAGGAAACCATCTTTTCACGAAGATCTTTTTTATATTCCTCTGCCATTACTTCCTCAATAGGGAAGATGTGCGAACAATTTGGACATTTTATTTCTGTAGACATATTCAGGTTGAAATTTAAGGAATCAGTACAAATCTAATATTATCTCTTTACAAACAGACTTTCGGCGAACTTCATAGATACGCTTCTTGGTTCTTCGTTTTCAATCTGAATGTTTAAAGAGCCATCAAAGTCAATGACTTCCAGTACTCTGATTTTTGTGCCGATGGTGATATTTAGCTTTTCCAGGTATTGTAGAAATAAAGTTGAAGTATCTTTGACGGCAACAACTTTACAGTTTTCAGCAGCCGTAATTTCAGCTAGTAAAACTTTGTCAACTACCGGAATGTCGCCATTGGCTTTAGGTATCGGATCGCCATGAGGGTCAAAATCTGGGTAATCGAGAAATTCTTCCAGCTTATTCACTAACTTCTCGGACTGTATGTGCTCCAGTTGTTCGGCTACTTCATGTACCTCATCCCAGCTAAAGTCTAATTTCTCATATAAGAACGTTTCCCATAATCTGTGTTTTCTCAATATGGCTACCCCTTTTTTCCTGCCGAGCTCAGTGAGCAGGATTTTGCCATATTTCTGATAGCTAACCAACTCCTTTTCCTTTAGCTTTTTAAGCATGTCTGTAGCGGTAGCGGGTTTTACACCGAGGTAGGCGGCCATTTCATTGGTGCCGGCTTCTGGACGTTCTTCATTCTGGAAGCTCAGCATTAACAATGCTTTTAAATAGTTTTCTTCAGTATAAGATAGCATGCACAAATATAAAACAATAAATATCAAATTACATTTGTTAGGTTCGTCTAACTTTTATAGTTTTGTATTGTTGATTATAAAATTAGATAAATGAAAACTTCTGTTAAAATCTTTACTTCTATGCTTCTTACTTTTTGTTCCATGATTGTTTTTGCGCAAAAAGGAAGCGTAGGGGGAAAAGTGGTGGCTAAAGGCACTCCGTTGACCGACGTTAGCGTCAGCTTAACGGGTACTGCTGTCACTACGAAAACAGATAGTGCCGGTAACTATGTTTTTGATAAAATTGCTTTAGGAAGTTATAAAATAGTAGCAAGTGCAGTAGGATTTCGAAAAGTGATTAAATCCGTTACCATAAAGGAAGCAGAAACTGTTGATTTGAATTTTGATTTAAGTCATTTTGAAAATGACCTGAACGAGGTAGTCGTAACAGGTACTTTGAAAGAAGTGAAGCGACTGGAAAGTCCTGTTCCTGTTGAAGTATATACCCAGGCATATTTTAGGAAAAATCCTACACCAAGTATTTTTGAAGCCTTACAAAATGTGAATGGAGTTAGACCACAATTGAACTGCAACATTTGTAATACGGGTGATATTCATATCAATGGTCTTGAAGGACCTTATACGATGATCTTAATCGATGGAATGCCGATTGTAAGTAGTTTGTCCAGCGTTTACGGCTTGTCGGGTATACCAAATTCATTGGTAGAGCAAATTGAAATTGTGAAGGGACCAGCTTCATCATTGTATGGTAGTGAGGCTGTTGGCGGACTGATCAACATCATCACAAAAAAGCCACAGAACGCCCCAAAGCTATCTGCCGATATTTTTAGCACTACTTACGGGGAAATCAATACCGATCTTGGATTTAAATTTAAGGCAGGGAGTAACGTTGATGTGTTGACCGGTGTAAACTATTTTAAGTACGGTAATCCGGTAGATCATAACCACGATAATTTTACAGATGTTACGCTTCAGGACCGAATTTCTGTCTTTCAGAAATGGAATTTTAAGAGAAAGCATAATCGTGTGTTCACCTTAGGTGGCAGATATGTGTATGAAGATCGTTGGGGCGGAGAGATGCAATGGAACAAATCGTACAGGGGAGGTGATCAGGTTTATGGGGAAAGTATTTATACAAACAGATGGGAACTGATTGGTAGTTACCAGTTGCCGGTAAAGGAAAAACTGTTTCTTGCTTTCTCTTATAATGAACATGATCAGGATAGCAGATATGGAACAACATCATATATCGCAGAACAGAAAATCGGCTTCGCGCAACTAACCTGGGACAAGAAAGCAGGCAATCATGACCTTTTGTTTGGGTCGGCACTGCGTTATACTTTTTATGACGACAATACGCCTGCTACAACAGGGGTAAATCAGGATTTAAAAAGAAACACCTGGCTCCCGGGAATTTTTGTACAGGATGAAATCACATTGTCTCCGAAGCACAAGTTTCTGGCAGGTTTCCGGTACGACTATAATTCTGTTCATGGAAATATATTTACGCCAAGGGTTGCCTATAAATGGAGTATTGACGAAAATAATATCTTACGCTTAAATGCGGGAACGGGTTTCAGAGTAGTGAATATTTTTACGGAAGACCATGCTGCTTTAACCGGAGCACGGGAAGTGAAGGTTAACGGTAAGCTTAAGCCGGAAAAAACCTATAATGTAAATTTGAATTATCTTAAAAAAATGTATAGCGCCAACGGAACTTTCTTTGGTATCGAAGCTTCGGCTTTTTATACCTATTTCAATAACAGGATTATTGGTGATTTTGATACGAATCCGAATGAGATTAATTATAGTAATCTGGATGGTTACGCAGTAAGTAAAGGTTTTAGCGCCAATATGGATCTGACTTTGACCAATGGATTGAAGTTTATTGTAGGGGGTACTTATCAGGATGTGGCTACCTACGAAAATGGAGTTAAAGAGCAGCAGATTCTTACGGAGAAGTTTTCGGGTAACTGGGCTGTTTCTTATAAGATCAATCCGCTGAACCTAATAATTGACTATACCGGAAATATTTATAGCCCTATGCGTCTGCCATTATTGAGTGAAGCAGATCCGCGTCGTGAGTATTCGCCGGTATGGAGCATTCAGAATATACAGCTTACTTTCGGCGGCTTTAAAAACATTGAAGTGTATGGAGGTGTTAAGAATCTGTTGAACTGGACACCTAACCGCGGTAACCCGTTTATTATTGCAAGAGCGAATGATCCTTTCGATAACAATGTAACGTACAATGCAAACGGGAGTGTAAAAATGACCGCTGACAATCCGTATGGTTTAACTTTTGATCCTACTTATGTGTATGGTCCAAATCAAAATATCAGGGGATTCCTGGGTATTAGATTGACAATTAAATGATGTGGTGGTTTGCGGTAAATCAATTAACTTTATGGCATGATATACCGCACAACGTACCAGGCCGCAAGAATAATTGCTCCAAAAGTGGAAGCGATTTTTGCGCAGCACCTTGCTGCAGCCAGTGAAAGCGGTGAAGAAGATTTGGCGCCGTTACCAACAGCAAATGTGGTTGAAGCAATTATAGATGCTACATTTTGGGCAAGTTTGAGAAAAGAAGAGGGACATTCTCCAAAAATATCCCTTGCTTATTTGCCTCCGGAACAAGCTGGCAATCCTTTGCTTTTTAAACAGCGCCTACCTTTAAGTCCAGGAACATTAACTAAAATTGCTCCGGGTGTAGAGCGTGCAGGCATTCATTTGGGAATCTGGATCGAGGAAGGGGAGCTGTACGTCTGGGGAACCACGGTCAGTATTCCTAATTTTTGTTTTGTCGTTGATGTTTCTGAACCGGCATTGTTGGTGATCAAACACCGCAGAATTTACGGCTTCGGGAAATTTACCAATATCGCGGTGTTGAAAGGTGATCAGGTTAAAATGGTCGATACCGATCATACGAATTTGCCGGATTGTCCGCCAATGCTGCTGTCTTTATTAGATCTCACCGCACCATCCTACTGGAATGATTCTGTTAATGTACTCATACAGCTGGCGGTTTCTATGCGGGCTCATGGCCGTGGGGGAACCTTGCTGGTCGTACCGAATTCCACTAATAACTGGCTTCAGTCTATCATAAAACCTATTCAGTATGGGATACAGCCTTCTTTTACAGGTTTATCTAAACTTTTACAACAGGACAGGAAAGAGGCCAGTCAGATTTTTTGGCAAACGGCCTTGAAACGAGAAGTTGAACATCTGGCCGGATTAACTGCTGTCGATGGTGCAACGGTGATTAGCAACGAATACGAATTGCTTGCATTTGGAGCAAAAATAGGACGGGCAAAAGGAAAGGAAAATATTGATGAATTATCTTTTTCAGAGCCGATACTAGGCGGTGCTGCTGTGGTGATGCACCCTGCAAAAGTAGGAGGTACAAGACATTTGTCGGCAGCCCAGTTTGTTCATGATCAGCGCGACGCTACCGCACTGGTCGCGTCACAAGATGGTCATTTTACCATATACAATTGGTCTCCGCAGGAAAACCGTGTTCAGGCGTACAGGATAGATACCTTATTGCTTTAAAAATCAGGAAAATATAACGGCACCAATAATAACTGCGAGTATCAAAATGATCATTACAATACGATCAACATTAATCCATTCTTTTCTGCTTAGTGGCCGTTCTGCTTTTTCTTCTTTTCGCCTGGCGAAAACGTGAAGAAACGGATTAAGTTTGATTAACATAGGTAGATGTTTTTATAGATGTATTTAACAATTAGCAAATTGTGAGCCATAATAAATCAGAAAGTTGATTTGTTGATAGATTCCTTCTTTTCTTCCTTTCTGTTAATTTTCTTGTTTAATTCTTAAAATTTATTGTAAATTATTGTTCTGATTATCAGTCTGATATATTATTATTTGTTCTTTTTATAGTACTATGTATTGCATATTACTATATAAAACATATAACTTTGTATGATGATAGCAGAAAATACGCAAACACAAATGCGAAAGGGCATACTTGAATACTGTGTGCTGCTTATAATATCGAGGGGCGAGATTTACGCTTCTGATATTATCGCCGAATTGAAACAGGCTAAACTTCTGGTGGTTGAAGGGACGCTTTACCCCTTGCTTACCCGTTTAAAAAACAACGGATTGCTAAGTTATAATTGGGTGGAGTCTACCTCCGGGCCGCCACGTAAGTATTACGTGCTCACAGAAAGCGGGAAAGGTATTTTAAAACAACTGGACGGAACCTGGGAAGAGCTTTCTTATGCAATCAATACTTCCAGAAAAGTAGCTGATAAGGAATCAAAAGAACAAACTAATCAAACAGAATCATGAAGAAAACACACAATATCAATATAGGTAACTCCATAGTTCATATAGAAGAGGATGCTTATGAAATGCTGACCGTTTATTTAAACGAGGTGAAACAGCATTTTTCGAAAAGTGCTGATGACTTTGAAATTGTAACGGATATAGAGAACCGGATTGCAGAAATGTTTGCAGAGGTTTTGGCTACTCAACAAAAGCAGGTGATTAATATTGCAGACGTACAATCGGTTATTCAACAAATGGGCTCAGTTAAGGATTTTGAAGGATTAGAAGAAGAGGAGGGCGAACGTAGGGCTTCTGCCGAATATGATCCTATTAAAAAATTATATAGAGACACTGATCGTGCCGTTGTTGCTGGTGTTTGTTCGGGACTGGGCCATTATTTGGATATAGACACAAAATGGGTAAGACTGTTTGCTTTTGTAAGCATATTTATATTTGGAGCAGGTCTGCTGGTTTATGTCATTTTTTGGATTATGGTGCCCACAGCAAAAACCAGGGTTGAGAAAATGGAGATGCGCGGTGAAGAAACAAATCTGAAGGGATTTGCAAATAGCTATATGCATCCATTTGCAGAACAATCACGTGGTTTTTTTGCTGGTTTTATCCAGGCAATAGGGGAATTTATACAAGGTACAGGTAAGGTAATATTTAAATTTACTGCGGGTACAATAGTACTTTTTGGTTCACTTTTTCTCCTGGCACTCATTGTCGCATTGGCCGCCTTTTTAGGGTTTTGGAACGCGGATGTTTATAATTATTTCCCAATTAGCATTGTTAACCAGGAGTATCTGATAACCCTAACTATAGCTGCATTTATTATCATGGCTATTCCATTGCTGGCACTGGTGCTTTTTTCAATACGTGTTGCATTCTATGCACGCCCTGCAAATAAAGTATTGTCCTACGGTTTATTGTTGATCTGGTTGGCAGGTGTGGTAACGGGAATATTCTATGTGGCAAAGATTTCCAGCGAATTTAAAGAAGGGGCAGAATTTGCACAGGCAACTCCTTTGGCTACTTATCCGGTTTATTCTCTGAATGTAAATACAGCAAGGTTTTTTACAAAAGAAGATAGTTTGAACTACCGGATAGATCCGGCTCGCTATAAAGGAAGGAAGATATTAAATAACCGGGATGAAAATTTTAACAGGCCGAGGAATATCAGCTTTAGAATGGAGAAAAGTTTAGATGGTAAGGCTTCTTTAAGCACGAATTTTAAATCGAGAGGTAAAACTTTTGAAGCTGCGCTAAAAAATGCACAGAATATCCACTATGATTTTTTGCAGGAGGGGGCAGCATTAAATTTCAGCCCGGTATTACATATTCCGAAAATAAGCAATTGGCGTGGACAAGAAGTAGAGGTTACTTTAAGTGTACCCGTAGGTACGGAGGTGCAAATTAGTGATGCGTTCAGCAAACATTTGAATAGCTATGGCTATTGGGACTGCGAAGATGAACCTGGGGTTGATTATACTACCTGGGTTATGACAGAAACTGGGCCAAAATGTAAATTCGAAAAGCATAAAGAAGAAGATTAAACAACAAAGGAGGCCACGGCCTCCTTTGTTGTTTAAAAATGTATATTTTTTGTTTTATTTAACTGTATAGCGATAGACAAAACGACCAACATTCCCATTCTTATCTATGCCTTCAATAACGGCTTTATACGTTCCCTTACCATCGGCGTTATAAAACTCTAAAGATAAACCTCCGGTAGCATTGGTTACTACTTTAGGGTTCCAGTAAATTGTAGTTCTTAAATCATTAAAATTATAAGTTGCAGCTGCATTCACATATTTCGGTGAATAAAACTCACGCTGTTTACTAAACCCTTTAGGGCTAAATTTAAGTACACTTGGATCTGGGATCAACTTTTTAAAGTCTTCCATGCTCATTTTTGTACCCTTAGGTATTTTCTTGGTATTTATCACCAATACGCCATTGGTGTTGTACATTCTATTTACCGTACCCAACTCATCTTTAGTAAATACCTCAACATTTTCTACGTCGTTAGATTGTACACTTGCAAGGCCGAAATAGTCTATAGGCATACCGTTTAAAAAGATCTGTACTGGTACTCTGCTGCCTTGCTGGTAATCTCTGTTTACGTAAAAGTTGTTTTCATAAAAGATTAGTCCGGTCGCCATTGTCTGTAAACACATGGTGAGCATGTTACAGCCTTTAAAGCGTTCCCCCTCAATTAAAGTCCCCGAAATAGAACTCAATCCGGACAAAGCCGGGTAATCGGCATGGGTGGGTCTTTTTGCTTTTGCGCCTTCAATTTTTACTTCTTTTAGCGTACGCAAGTAACTATACTGTCTTTTGCTGTTATTTAAGTAAGCAGACATGGTACTGTCAATATTGACAATTTCTTCTGCAGGATGAGGGTTCCTGGTTAGTTGCGGTGCAGGTTGTCCATCCATTATAATCATCAGGTTGTTGCCATTCGGATTGTATTTTGCACTGATGACCACTTCTGAAGAGTCGGGAATATTAAGGTTTTGGAAAGCAAAAATCCCTGAGGGACTACTTAGCGTCTCAACACCGATCCTTGTTCCTGGGACCGTTAAACGTAGATTACCTTTTCTTACAGGCATACCGGTACGATCTCTTAATGTACCCGATAGAACCATGCTCTGTTCAGGTAAAAATGTAGCAGGAGGGAATTTGCCTGTAAGTATTTCTTTGTATGCATAACGACGGAAGCCTTGAGTAAGCATCAGTACGTCTAAATCTGCTAGTTTCTTTGCATTGGTTTTGGTGAAATAATAGTTAGGCTTTTCTACATAACCTTTTATGTCCGATGTAAGCAATAATGAACTTAAAATGGTTATTTCGGAGTTCTCATCTACAGGCACTTTCTGCTCATCCGTAACAGAAACAGAGAAATCTCCTTCAGCAAACTCGGCGCCATTTTTAGCTGTTACTGCAAGTTTTACTTTTTGTCGTGGTTTGTAAGTAGGTAAATCTGTTTTTAACGAAAGTTTGACTGCATTGGGCTGATAATTAAAAGCAAGCCTTTCACTGATCGGTTCACCGTTTTCAGCAAACAAGGTAATTTGTACAATACCACCTGGGAATTTATCCTTAGGGATTTTTGCCGAAGTTACCTGGGTATTCAGCTTTGTTTTTGCAGCATAATAAATAACAGCACCATTAGTAGCTACAATGAATAATGTTTTACTTTTATTGGCCTCAAAATAAGTATCATTAGCCATAATTTTTAAATTGAATGCAAGCGAGTCTGTATTGCTAACCTGGGCTACTATACCCGATGATACAGGTTTTGGCAGGTCAAAGCTTTTGGTTGAGCCATCTTTAAAAGTTACATTGGCTTTATAGGTTTTTCCTTCTTCAGTATTCATGTAAAAAGACCCCATGCCCAGATGGCTGGAGCTAAAATCAATGAGCTTATTACCACCATTATCTACAATGGTGCCTTTTAGGTCTACACCCGCGCCATTTTCTTTTAATGCTTTAAATCCTATTCTCGATGCAATTCCGGTAACGATCTCGCCACCTTCCGGAAAGAACTGAACGTCGTAAGTAGCCGAAGTGCTGGGTTTAAAGCTGAAAGTTGAGGTTAATATCTCTTTTTCCGTAAGGTTGATGTCGGTGATCAGTTCACCATTCTTGATTTTATCACTTTTCTTTGGATCGATCTTTATTCTTAGAAAGCCATTTGCGTCGGTAACACCCTTACCTTTTGTAACGACATCGTAGTTAGACAAGACCCTCCAGTTTACGGTTTTTCCGGCCTGGACAACATTGTCGCGGTTTTTAAACTGGATAACGGCATCTATGACCTGTGTTTTATCAGTTTCGGTAGTTTTATAGCTAAAATGAGTATTTAGTTGCTTTTCTATGGCTTCGCCAATTGCTATCGTTTTGCTGAAGAAGTAATCGTCACTAAAGTTTAACATCCATATGGTGTAAGCTTTAATGTAATAATTACCTTGTTGAAAACTGGTTGGGCTGAGCGGAACATATCCGGCTGCAACCCCGGCAACTACAGGTAATTTTATGGATTGTACCAGTGAGTCTTTCGCATTCATAATGTCTACGTACACAATTTTACTCAATTGCGAAGGCAAATTTTGCTCCATGGTCAGGTAAGCCTTAAACCACATGGTGTCGGCAACACTGTAATACGGTTTGTCGAAATGCAGATATACTTTCTCTACCGGACGCTCGTCGGTCAGCTTTTTAGTTTTCTTTAAAATGTTATCTAAAACAACGCTGTCCTGATCTTGCGCAAAGGCCGAAAAGTGAGCCACCGTTGAAAGTAATAGCAGTGCGATTGCAAAATTTATAAATCTCATCAAAATGTTTATATACAATTAATATTGCTAATATATTCATTTATGAAATGAATAGGCTAACAAGCTTGCATCTTTAACATTTTTTGACAGTTATAACAAAAAAAAGCTTGTCTTCATGCCGGAATATATTGAGCATGAGGACAAGCAAATTGAGCCGTTTTCGGATCTTATCGTAAAAAAACTACGACTATTTAGATTCGATGATAAACTCGTTTAAAGGTGTACGTACTTTTTTTAGGTTTACCAACCAGTCGCCGGCTTCATCTCTATAACCAAGTGGTAGAATGGTTGTACTACGTAGGCCAAGATCTTTTAAGCCAAGTAAGTCGTCTAATTTCGCAGATTCAAAACCTTCCATTGGTGTGGCATCAACTTTTAACAATGCTGCTTCAGCAAGTGCTACACCGAAAGCGATATATGCTTGTTTGGCTGCATGATGAAAGTTCTCTTCAGTAGTTCTGTTGGTGTACATGCCGATCAGTGTATTTACATAGTCAGCAGTAGCTGATTCAGGTACACCACGTTCGCCGTTTGTATAAGCAAATACTGACCTGATACGCTCTTCTGTATAATTATCCCACGCAGCGAAAACCAATACATGAGAGGCATCTGTTATTTGTTGCTGATTGTAAGCAACGGCTTTTATCTTTTCTTTTAATTCAGGATTGGTTACCACAATAATTTTAAACGGCTGTAAACCAGATGAAGTAGGTGCAAGACGCGCTGCAGCTAAAATCTGATCTACTTTCTCCTGAGCAACCTGCTCACCATTCATTTTTTTTGTAGCATAACGCCAGTTAAGTGCTTCTATTAAGCTCATAATCTATTATTTAAATCTATTTTTCCAATTTTTACTTTCTGTTATTTTAACAAATAATAACAGTGTTAGCAAATGTACACATGTTATTATTATCAGCGGTAACAATCCTGAGCTTTTGACTTTTAAATGAAAAAAATATTTTTTGTTATGCATGCATAGTTTTATATTAGCTAAAACTTACTGCTGACGATGTTTGTTGTAATCACATCTACATTTATAAAAACCATCATCCTTAAAACACAATACCAATGAAAAAGATCTTACTGAGTTTTTTACTTGCTGTTCCGGTTCTGGGTTTCTCCCAGTCGTTTCAGGTAAACCTACAAGGGCAAAAGCAAACTGCAATGGGCGGTGCAGGTGCAGGACTTGCACTTGATGAAGCTGCTATATTTTTTAATCCGGGAGCTGTTTCCTTTCTTAAACAAAATGGAGTGCAAGCCGGGGCACATGGAATTTGGCTTAAAACAGCATTTAACCAGACAGGTTCACCCAACACAGAGTATAATAAAAATAAAGTACCTACACCACTAGCTGCTTATGCTGTTTTTGGTTCAGCAGAAAACCGTCTGAGATTTGGTATTGGTGTATATACTCCATTTGGAGGCGCAATGCACTGGAATGAGGATTGGACTGGAAAGTATGCGGTTACTTCTCTTGATTTGCAGGCTATTTATATCCAGCCTACTTTAAGTTTAAGAATTACTGATGAGATAGGTATCGGTGGTGGTCTGGTTTATGCACTGGGGAAGGTAGACCTTAAGAGAGCAGTTCCTTATAGCAATAATGGGGTGCAAACTACGGCTCAGTTAAAAGGCGACTCAAAAGATTTCGGCTGGAATGCCGGTATATTTATAAAAACGATTTCGGGAGTGTCTATTGGTGTTACTCACCGGTCACAAGTGACGGCTAAAGTAGAAAATGGCGATGCTAATTTCTTCAATGCACCTGCAGCAGTACAGCCTTTGCTGCCTACTAAGTTTAATGCCACTTTACCGTTGCCAGCAACAAGTACAATTGGATTTGGGTTTTATCCTTCAGACAAAACAACAATTGCCCTTGATGTCAACTGGGTATGGTGGCATACTTACAAAGACCTTAATTTTTATTACGACAAGGGAAGTCCTACCTTATCGGAACGTAATTACCATGATGCCGCAACTTTTAGGATAGGAATACAAAATGAAACTACTTCCTTTTTAACGTTAAGAGCTGGTGCCGGCTATGCGCTATCTCCTGTGGGCAAGGGGTTTGTTACGCCGGAAGTGCCGGATGCAAATCGTATTCTTTTAAGTGCGGGTATTGGTATAAAGCCTACGAAGCGTTTAGGCATTGATTTCTCTTTCTTATATGAAAATCTAAAATCAAGAACTGAAGCCAATCGGGAAACAGGTCTGAGCGGGACTTTTAAAACTGTCGCCTATATTCCTGGAATGGCGTTATCGTATAAATTTTAATCTCCAAACTGAACATCATGAACTCAAAATATTTTTATAAAGTTGGGCTGGCATTAGCCATTTTTGGACTGGTGTCCTGCAAACCTAACATTGAAACTTTTACTCCAAGTAAAGGAACAGCTGATTTTACACGTTATATAGCCTTGGGTAATTCGCTTACTGCTGGATTTTCGGATGGAGGTTTATACCTTGAAGGACAACAGAACTCTTTTCCTGGGATGATTGCTGAACAGATGAAGTCAGTTGGAGGGGGCAGTTTTAGTACGCCTTTTTTTCCGGCCGCCCAATTCAATGGAACTGGTTATTTAAAATTAACGGCCTTAACCAATGGTGTGCCGACTTTTGGAAAAGAAACTTCTAATCTTGCTATTCGCGGTCAGGTTGGCGGGGTTACACTTTATGCTAAATATACCGGAGACATTAACAATTATGGGGTGCCGAATATTAAACTGGCACATGCAAGATTGTCAAATTACGGCAATTTCAATGGTCTTTTTGAACGCATGCTGCCTGGTGACTATGGGACTAACCCAACTACTTATCTGGATTTTGTTACTGCTAAACCCTGGACTTTTTTTAGTAACTGGTTGGGTAATAATGATATTTTAGCTTACGCTTCTGTTGGTGCAACGGGAGATTTGCCAACGCCAAAAGCATTGTTTGCGAGCGAGTATAGTGCTGTGATTGATAAGCTGACTTCAACCGGAGCTAAAGGTGTGGTGGGGACTATTCCTGATGTTACGACAACAGCGTATTTCAGAACGGTAACTTTAGCTGCTTTATTAAAAGGCATTCAGGTTACTGCACCTACTGTTGATAAAATTTATATTAAAACGGGTGCGGGTGTAACAAGACCCGCTACAGCGAATGATTTGTTTACCTTGACATTAAATTCTGATAACGTAATTGGTAAGGGGAATATCCCTTATGGTTTACATCCTTTAAACCCTGTGGAAAGTAAGTATGTGTTGGATATAGATGAAGTGGTTGTGGTGAATGATTATATCACTTCATATAATAACAGTATTAAAAGTATCGCAAATGCTAAAGGATTAGCTATAATGGATGCCTATGCTTTGCTCAACGAATACAGTTCGGGAAAGGCGGTTAATGGGATCCCGGTTAGTGGAGCATTTATTACCGGTAATCTTTTTTCTTTAGATGGGATACATTTAACTCCATTGGGATATGCTATAACGGCCAATGCTTTTATTTCGGCCATCAATGCCAAATATGGTTCAAGTATTCCAGTTGTTGATGTTACTAAGTATAGAGGGGTTAAATTACCTTAGTGTCTTTTGAAAAGACGGCATTCGATGTAGTTTTGCTTTTAAGCTGGTAGGGGTTTCTTGTTTTTTTTGAGAAATTAATTATCTTGATCAGAAGTAATTTCAATGTCGTGAACAGAAAGAAGAAGAAAAGTACAGCCCTAAAAACATCTTTAAATGTCAAACAACAGGAACTTGCATTGCGAGCGAGGTTTGAAGACCGTGTAAGGCAATTATTTACTTTGTATGGGGGGACGGAGCTACTTGCAAGAATACCTCCCATATATATCGAGAAATTATTCGAATGCCGTTATCCTATATTGAAGGCTAAGGCAGCTGAAGGATCTTCTATTCCTAAGTCTACGATTGTGAAGTTTAACAAGTTATTGTACAGCCTGATGGAGGATATGTATGTGCAGTTGGAAAACGGTAATAAAATCCCGTTAAGCTGGTATGTATCTGAAGGAATTATGCTTATCGACGCAATGACTGAGCTTGCTAAAGATAATGATCCTGCAAATGAATTTATTTTTAAGCCTTTTGAACCCTATTTTCCTGATACTCAGGAATACATTGAGATACAAAACCAATTAAGGGAACTGCTTATAGATGCAATAAGGTTTTTTAGCGATTACAATGAAAGTATTCTGCAGTTGGACACTTCTGCCTCTGCGTGTTTTGAACAGTTCTATCCAGCTAATGATATTTTAATTCATGCATTTAAGCCAGATGCGGTTACGGTGTCATTAAAAGACGGTCTGCATAGTACTAAGCGGTTGGGTTGGGTATATCCCGACCTGAAATGGAAATATGTGAAAGTTAAACCTTCGATGCTGGGTTTTAAATCAGGTATTATGGATATTCCCCTGGATATTTACGTACAAACACATGCCCTGAAACGTTTAAGTGAGCGCATTAACATTACTCCGGGAATAATGCACGAGATTCTTTTTCTGATCTTTATGCAGGATAAAATCGAGTATTGCTGGCATAACGGTAACTGTCTGGTAACTTATCGGGTGTCGGGTGAGAAGGCCGGATATTTGGTGGTAAAATTACATACAGATAAACTGGTAGTCCATACTTTTTTATTTCTGACTAATGATGATACACCTGAGGGGGATCAGCTGAAAAAACTAGTTGAAATTGAAAAAGCAGATAAACAATACATGCAAATTGATAATCTCCCGGAGTTTAATGCTTACCATATCGACAGAAACGAGCAGCTTAGTAAACTGTTTAGAGATGCCGGATGCGGTTCTTTACTCAAATTAGGGCATTTGCAGGAGTTTTCTGTTAACCAGGTAAAGGATAAAAACCCAGACTCTATTTTAGGATACCTGGTAGATACGAAATACTTTAGAAAGGATGAAGGGTTAGGTATCGCTGAATAGTTTATCTATTTCTTTTGCAAGAGTCCTGTCTTTCTCAGTGACCACATCGCCTGCGTCATGCGTAGATAACCAAATTTCTACTTTATTCCATTCGTTGGTCCATTTAGGATGGTGGTCGTTTTTCTCTGCCAGAAAGGCAACTCTTATCATAAAAGTAAAGGCCTCCTGAAAATCTTTAAATATAATGGCTTTATATAGTTTTTTGTCCCTTTCTTCCCATTGCTTTTGCAAGATGTTATCCATAGTTTTATTTTTTAAGAATGTACTTTTCAGCAAGATCACCAGTTACTTTGTTGCCGTTCATATCCAACTGTGTTAAGGTGTTTTCGCCAACAAAAAATTGAGTAGGACGGTCTTTTAATCCTTCAAGTGTAATGTTTGAGCCTTTATCATCCCATTTAAAACTACCTGTTTCTTCGAAAACTTTTTCTCCTTTTCCTTTGTACTTTGTCTTAATCACAAAGGTCATGTCGCTGGTCAGTGTTACTTCAGTCTCTATTCCTTCGCAATCTGCACAAGGAGTAACACCTTTGTAGGTGCCCGCCCAGTCTAAGGAGTTTTGTGCATTATGTGTATCATTACCCGGTACTTTGTCTACAGCAAGCGTATCGATCCCGTCGGAAACAGCTGTGCTGTCTGTTAAGGAACTTTGTTTTGTTGCTGAATTACAGCCCCATATAACGATGGAAGCAAGTGCAATGCTGAAGATTTGTTTTTTCATGTGATACAGGTATTTTGTTTACAAGAATAAACAAAAACCTATTGCTTTAGTTTTGCTTTAAATATTTTCTCTAGTTTTTCCATTTTAGGTAGAATAACTAACCGGCAATAAGGTTGATTCTTACTCTTGTTAAAATAATCCTGATGATAATTTTCGGCCGGATAAAATATCTGGGATTTGTTAATTGCAGTGACGATTGGCTTGTCGAATGCCTTGGCGTTGTTTAATTCCTTTTTATATCTTTCGGCAATTTGTTTCTGTTCGTCATTGTGGTAAAAAACAACGGACCGGTATTGTGTGCCGATATCAGCCCCCTGACGGTTTAAAGTAGTAGGGTCATGGCTTTTCCAGAACACTTCCAGCAATTCATCATATCTGATTTTTGTGGGATCATAGGTCACTTCAATAACCTCGGCATGGCCGGTTGTTCCACTACAAACATCTTCATAAGAAGGGTTTGCAACTGTTCCTCCTTCATATCCTGACCGTACGCTTATTACACCGTTCAGTTTTTGAAATAAGGCTTCGGAACACCAAAAACACCCCATTCCAAAGGTTGCTTTCTGCGGTTTTTTAATCTGGGCATCTGTATGGATTCCTGATAAAAGCGTTATAATCATAATTGCTAAAAACTTCATAATACTTAAATTACGTAATAGATTAAGGATTGGATTTACAATTATCTGATAATTTACTCAATTTGAGGTGCTTTGTGTTGGTAACTTAACATATTTACAAGCAGATGTTTAAATGGTGCGCATTTGCCAGGTTAAGATTTATTAACAAGAGTTTCTTAAATTAGATTGTTATTACCTATAAAATAAAACATATGTCTACACCATATATTCCCTGTTTAGACCTGGGCTCATACATTAATGGAAGTGAAGCACAGCGAAAAAAGTTCTCTGACGAACTGGGCAAGGCATTTAACGATTCTGGTTTTGTAACTATTACCAATCATGGCTTAAGTCAGGAATTGATAGATAAGTTGTATCAAAATATACAGGCAGCATTTAATCTTCCCGAAGCGCAAAAAAAGAAATACGAAAAAGTTGAGTTAGCCGGTCAGCGTGGATATACCAGCCCAGGTAAGGAAACTGCGAAAGGTGCAAAAACGGCCGACTTGAAAGAGTTCTGGCAAATCGGTCAGGAAGTCACAGATGGCGATCCTATAAAAGAGCAATATCCCGCTAACGAATATCTGGAGGAGATTGTCGGTTTTAACCAGGTAACAAGAGAGATTTATCAACATCTGGAAACGAACGGAAAACACCTGTTGAGGGCAATAGCTACTTATCTGGAATTGCCTATCGATTATTTTGACAAGCATGTCCACAATGGAAACTCTATTTTAAGAGGTATTCATTACTTTCCAATTGAAAACCCCGATGCTTTGCCGGATGATGCGGTTCGTGCCGGTGCTCATGAGGATATTAATCTGATTACATTGTTGATCGGTGCAAGTGCTGATGGATTGGAAGTGTTAACCAGAAGCGAAGAGTGGTTGCCAATTAAAGCACACCATACAGATATTGTAGTGAATGTTGGAGACATGTTGCAACGGTTAACCAATAATAAACTAAAGTCGACTACCCATAGGGTCGTTAATCCGCCACCTGAGCTGATGAAAACATCAAGGTTCTCTGTTCCATTCTTTTTACATCCAAGAAGAGATATGGATTTAACCAGTTTGGAATCTTGTATTGATGCAGAACATCCAAAAAAGTATGTCGATATGACGGCTGGTGAATACCTGGATGAAAGGTTAAGAGAAATTGGTTTGAAAAAATAATAAGAAAAATTTAGTGCGCTCTTTACTAACAGCTGCACTAAATTTTATAAATCAAAAATGGTGTTCAATTAGGGGGGAGTGAAGGAGATTGCGGAGGGATTAGGCGATGTAGGGCGTTTTTCCTAGTTTTAGGTTATTGAGGTGATTTAGGCAGGCGGTATTGGCTTGTTTTAGAATGTTTTCGATTCGGGTTATCAAAATATTTAGTTCAGCATTGGTAACTTCAAACTTGTCACTATATCGGGCATCTCCAAAACCTTTCAGAAGCAAGCCTAATAACCTGGCATTTTCAGGTGTGTGCTGATCGGGTGAAAATGAAGATTCAGGCAGGATATTGTCAATGAGTTTTAACAATCTTTTAAGGCTGTTACTGTTACTTCGATAGCCTGTTAGTACTTTTAACATCCCTGAATAACAATGCTGAAGACTTTGGTGCAACATGAAGACTGCCAGATTGTTGAGTTGCTTCTCATAGTAGAAGTTAGCGCCTTGTAAAAAGTTATCGGAAAGCAGATACCATTGATCCCAGAATTTTTCCCGTTTGCTAATGCGCTTACTAATGGCTATACCTATTGTTGGAACAATAAATGGTTCGACATCATTATCATGCAGTAGCTTTCCATTTTTGTAGATGGCGCTAAAAAAAGAACTGCCATTCTGTAAGGCCATATTAATTTCTTCCATACGGTGTACAATAATCGTTACACTGGCAATTTCTTTAACTGCTTCCTCTAGTTTTTGTTGTAAAATGATATCCGTGGTGAGCTCATTAACTGCCGGAATAACGAGAAGATAGTAACTGTTTTGTTTTAGCGTAATTTGTGGCTTTTCTTGTATAAAACAACTATTATGTTGTACATTTTTGATAGTGCTGCCAAAACAGATGATCTTTTCTGCCTTGGTTTTGGTGAGGATAGCTCGTGTAATGCTCCTCAGCTCTTTGGTCTCTACATTGACTGTCGTGTCTTGAGCAGCCATGCCCGGTGTTTTTCGTTTTTTCATACTTTAATTTATATTGTGTTTATTATATTAATGTTTACTACATTAGCTTAACTAGAGTGTAAACGTGATATCTTTTGATCGAAAAACCAAATCAAAAGACTATAAAAAAGATATTAATTTGGAAGATACTGATTTACAGGACGATAAAATTGGTGCTCGCATAAAAGAAGTCCGCGAAGCGAAGGGGATGGGAAGAAGGTTATTTTATAAAGATATAACTCCCCACATCAGCAATTGTATTGCCATAGAGCATGGTAAAAGAAAGATTGGCAGGCGTTTATCAAATGAAATTATTAAACATCATCATGTTAATCCGGAGTGGTTGTTTACTGGAGAAGGAGATATGTTTGATGAAGGGGCGGTGGCCGCAAAGGTGATTGATCCCGGGGTGCCTTTTTTTAACGTAAATCTTTCTGAAATATCATTTGAGAGCTTTAGTACACTGAATGAACCGCCTGAATACTATGTAAACTACAGGCCTTTTAACGATTGCGATGCTTATCTGCCCATATATGGCGATAGCATGTACCCCAAATACGCCAGCGGGGAAATCATAGCGGTTAGAGAAATCAAAAACTTTGAAGTAATACAATGGGGAGAGGCTTATTTGTTAATTGCTGATGAGCGGGCAAACAGCATTTCAACTGTCAAGTTATTGTTTGAACATTCAAATGAAAAGAAGATTGTGCTTCGCTCTTCAAATCCTAATTTTAAAGGAGACACCGTATTGGACAAAGAGATGATCAAAAGACTATTTATAGTGAAAGGGAAAGTTACCCGTCATCAGTTATAAGGAAAATTATATCCCTTTATCGATAGCTTTGTTAATTACGTCCTGTATTCGTCCCCTGATTTTCATAGTGCTTAGCTTATCGGTAACGCTGGGGTATACACGATTGGAAAGGAAGATGTAGACCAGGCCTCTTGCCGGGTCAACCCAAACGCAGGTTCCGGTATATCCCGTGTGTCCGTAGGTTTGCGGGGATGCGGTTTCTGAAGGGTATTTTTTGGTCAGATCCGGGTCCCATCTATCGAAACCAAGACCTCTTCTGCTTACATTGGACTGCTTTGCTGTAAACATATCTACAGTTTGAGGTGTAAAGTATTGCTGCCCTCCATAGCTGCCTTTATTTAGAAACATCTGGTAAATGATCGCGATGTCGTTAGCACTTGCGAATAAGCCTGCATGACCTGAAACACCCCCGGAAAGTGCTGCACCCTGGTCATGAACATATCCCTGCAATAGCGTTTTTCTAAAGTAATTATCTTGTTCTGTCGGAATAATCTGTTCTCTCGGGAACCTGTTTCTTGGTAAAAAACCAGCCGTTTGCATACCAAGAGGTTTATAAAAATTTTCTTGTACGTACTGATCCAGCGGGATGCCGGAAATACGTTCTGCAATCTCTTTCATGACATACATGCTGATATCACTATACACATAAGTACCTCTGGTTCTTATTGGTGAATTTAGCATCTTAGGCCACATGACATCTTTAAAATAGTTTTTTCTGATATAGTAATTATCGGCCACTTTTGTATTATACAGCGCACTGGAGTCTCTGCTGTAGTCGCCGGGTTGTATATTGTTGTGAAAAGCGATGTAAGGGATAAAACCAGCCTGATGCAACATGACTTCCCTTATCTTAATGCTGTTCATTGGGGTAGTTCTTGCTTTCGGAATATAAGCGCCGATATTGGTGTCCAGGTTTAACTTTTGTTGCTCAACCAGGCGCATGATGGTAGGAGTAGTAGCAGTGGTTTTGGTTAGTGAGGCAACGTCGAAAATATCGGTTAGCTTATCTGGATTATTATTTTCATAAGTGTGATTGCCATATCCCTTATTGAATATTACTTTTCCATCTTTCGCAACCAGTACAACTATGCCTGGAGTAGCATGTGCTTTTATGGCTTCGGTTGCGATATGATCTATTTCGCTCAGGTTGTTTGCATTTACTTTGGCATCTTCAGGCAATGTGTATTTCAACCGGATAACGTTGGTTGTGTAACCAGTGCCTAAAGTGTATTTTGGAGAAAAACTGTGATTGAGTTTCTGACTGACAGCTATGCCGCCAAAAATCATTTGTGGTATAATGGCCGCAGCTATAGGAGTGTTTTGTTCAGTCCACAGGATAGGCGCATTAAGCGCGTCTAATACATTAAGTGCCCTCCCTTCTCCAAACAGGGAAATTATCACCTGTTTGCTTTTTGCTATACTTAGTATAAAATTAATGTTCCGGGAATCGTTGGCAGCAGCGGAGGGTATGGTAATTAGTATAGTATTGAAATATTTGAGATCGTCTTCCAGATCGTTTAATGTCGCTGAATTGGCATAGTCAGCAGCACTGAAAGTGCCAATCTTTGCATATTTGCTCAATAGGCTATCAAAGACAGATTGGTTGTTAAAACCAAGATTTACTGAAGCGATGTTTTTTTTATCCAGATTTAACAGTGGAATGGTATTGTCCTGATTGTTAAGTAGTGCTGTATTGCTGGTAATGGTGTTGGAAACCATCAATATCTGTTCGTTTTGCTGGTGTTCCTGTTGTGCGCATGCGGTGAATGTAGATAAGGCGAATAAACTAGTGGTAATGATGCCTGCAAGCTTGTTTTTTTTCATGAACGGAGTTTCTCTGTAATAGCTTTGATTATAAAACGTAATTATCAGGGTTTTAATCTGTCATTGCTGAGGTAAATATAATGGTAATTTTATGGTAATATCTGGATGATGTGCCGCAAATATCTAAAAAGATAGGTTAAGATAAGCCGTATTTTGCCTAAATTAGCAACTTTACTGAAGAGAAATAGATGTCAGATATTATACAGCTTTTACCCGATAGTGTAGCCAATCAAATCGCCGCAGGCGAGGTAGTACAACGGCCTGCGTCAGCGGTGAAAGAGCTATTGGAGAATGCGATTGATGCGGGAGCAAATAAAATACAGTTAATTGTTAAGGATGCGGGAAAAGCGCTGATTCAGGTGATCGATAATGGCTCGGGGATGAGCGTTACCGATGCAAGAATGTGTTTTGAACGCCATGCTACATCCAAAGTACGTAAAGCCGAAGACCTTTTTGCCATACGTACTATGGGCTTTAGAGGTGAAGCTATGGCTTCTATCGCTGCAATTGCGCAGGTGGAAATGAAAACCCGTAAGCATGATGAAGAGCTTGGGACCAAGATCGAAATAGAGGGCTCAGTTTTTGTAAAACAAGAGCCGGTAGCCACTCCTGAAGGTACAAGCATTAGCATAAAGAATCTTTTTTATAATACACCGGCTAGACGGAACTTCCTGAAAAGTAATCCGGCAGAAATGCGTCATATCCTTGATGAATTTCAACGGGTAACCTTGGCAAATCCTGCAATTTCCTTTACACTTCATCACGATGGGGTTGAGATTTATCGTTTACCATCTTCCGTTTTAAAGCAACGGATTGTTCATTTATTTGGGAACAATTATAATGAGCGCCTGATTCCGGTAGAAGAGGAAACCAGCATCATCAATTTAAAAGGCTATATCGGTAAGCCGGAGTACGCAAAAAAAACAAGGGGTGAGCAGTTCTTTTTTGTCAACAATCGTTTCATTAAAGATCCTTATCTGAACCATGCGGTTAACAGGGCTTATGAAGAGCTGCTACAGGACGATCATTTTCCTATGTATGTGCTTTTTATAGATATTGATCCGGCGAATATCGATGTGAACGTACACCCTACGAAAACAGAAATCAAGTATTTGGACGAGAAATCCATTTACGCCATACTTCACTCAGCAGTGAAAAGATCTTTGGGCCGGTTTAATATTAGTCCGACTATAGATTTCGATCAGGAGACTGGCTTTAGTGGAATGATTACCCATAAATCACCAGAAGAAATTGTTCCTCCAAGTATCAGTTTTAACCCTGATTTTAACCCTTTTGCCGGGGATAAGCCCTCTACTACGCGGGAATCTGCTTATGCTAGTTTCCCAAAAAGTTATGGCGGCGGAGGTGGTATATCTCCAAGTACGAAGAACTGGGGTTCATTGTATGAGATTGCAAACCATGCAGAGGTAGAGCAAGGGGCTTTGGATTTACCTCTTGCAGAAACAGAACATCAGTTTAGCCCGGTTCAAAAACAGTTGATGCAATTGCATAACCGTTATATCATTTCTCAGATTAAATCGGGTTTAATGCTGATAGATCAGCAAGCTGCACATGAACGGATCCTGTATGAACGTTTTACGTTACACCTGGAAGACAGAAAGGGTGCTTCGCAGCAAAGTCTGTTTCCACAAACTGTTACTTTAAGCCCAAATGACTATGAACTGGCAAAGAGTTTACTGGAAGACATAAAAAGTTTAGGTTTCGAGGTAAGAGAGTTTGGTAAAAATACGTTAGTGATTGAAGGTATACCTGTTGATTTGGGTGGAGGAAATGTGAATGAAACCCAGTTGTTTGAACACCTGATAGAAGGGTTTAAAAATTCGCAGCAGGAACTGAAATTAGATAAAAGAGATGCCTTGGCCAGAAGTATGGCGAGAAATAGTGCCATCAAAAATGGAGCTGCATTAGGACAGGAAGAGATGAATACATTGATTGAGCAACTTTTTGCCTGTAAAACACCTAACTTTAGTATTAGTGGTAAACCGGTTATCCAAACGATTGGATTAGCTGAACTTGATAAAAAATTTGATAAATAGATAAATGAATAATATACATATACCACCAGTCGTAAAGAATTTGCTGATCATTAATGTGCTGTTTTTTGCTGCGATGTTCATGTTTAAAGACTATCAGGGGAACTATTTATTGGTAGAGAAACTCTCCGTGTTTTATTTTGATTCACCATTTTTTAAAATTTGGCAACCAATAACCTACATGTTTATGCACAGCCCGTCTGGATTTGCACACATCTTCTTTAATATGTTTGCCTTATTTATGTTTGGAGGGGTGCTTGAATCAAGATGGGGAGCAAAACGTTTCCTGAATTTTTATTTAATTACTGGTTTAGGTGCTTTAGGTTTACAATGGGCAGTGCAGGCTTTTGAAGTTTACCAGATTGTCGGAACTGCTACTCCTGGAGAAAGTTTACTTAATTTGGTTAATCTAACACCAAATCAGACACTCACTCTGCAGGGGATTTATTCAGGGCCGATGCTTGGAGCATCGGGTGCGATATTCGGTCTCCTAGTGGCCTTCGGAATGTTGTATCCCAATACTGAAATGTATATTATGTTTATTCCTGTACCTATTAAAGCCAAGTATCTGATTCCAATTTATATCGTTATGGAACTCTCTCTTGGAGTTGCACAAATTCCAGGTGATTCTGTTGCGCATTATGCGCATCTTGGCGGTGGATTGGTAGGTTTTATATTAGTCAAACTTTGGGGCGACAGAAATAACGATAGATTTTATACCTATTATGAATAACAACCTGTTAAAAGATTTAAAGTATAAGGTATTCCAATCGGGGAATCCGGTGTTCCTTTATATAGGGATCAATGTCATTATTTTTGTAGTCTTATCACTGCTAAATATTCCTTTCTTTTTATCTGGCAAGGGGGGAATTGGGTATGATATGCTGGTTAGGGAATATGTGGGCTTTCCGGCCTCTCTTTCAAAACTGCCTTTAAGGTTTTATACCATCATTACCTATCAGTTTTTTCACGACGGAATCTGGCACATACTTTTCAATATGCTCTGGTTGTTCTGGTTGGGTAATATCTTCCTGGATTTTTTAAAGCCGCGCCAGTTTCATTTTGTGTACCTCGCGGGAGGTATCGCTGGTGCATTGTTCTATTTTCTCGCCTATAATATTTTTCCCGTTTTTGCCGATGTAAAGTCCGATGCAACAGTTATTGGTTCTTCGGCCGCAGTCATGGCAATTATTGTAGCTACGGCGACCTTGTTGCCCGATTACAGCATGCGATTAATGTTTTTCGGAGATGTTAAGCTGAAATACCTGGCCCTGGCTTATATAGTTTTAGATCTGATAGGTATTGCTTCTAAAGATGCGGGCGGCAGTTTTGCCCATATTGGTGGTGCAGTAATGGGTTTTACCTATATAAAATTGTTAAAAAGCGGCACCGACTGGAGTAGCTTGTTTAAACGTAAGCCTAAATTAAGAGTGGTGAAAAATAACTCGGGAAAGCAAACCGACAGAAAACAAACGGATAGCGTAAATCAGGAAGAAATAGACCGGATACTGGATAAGATTTCTAAAACAGGATACGATAAATTAAACAGACAAGAGAAAGAGACCTTATTTAAGGCAAGCAAAAAATAATGAAACCAACCAAACCTACATTCCTGGACAGACTAGTTCGCCTGCTGGCTATTGCGCTCGCAATCGGTCTTGCCTTGGGCATTCTGGCAGGTAGGTTTGATCCCCGAAGTTTTCAGCTTATAGCTTTCTTCGGCCTTGCTTATCCCTATATTCTGTTGTTGAATGTATTGATGATTATGTGGTGGTGTTTCCGGAAAAGATGGCTGTTCGCGGCGTCAACGCTCGCTCTGATTTTATTGGGATGGAATTCGCTGACCACGACATTTGGGTTTACCGGTGAAAAAGGATTAGGTCCTAAGACAGATAAAGACCTGATTCGTATGATGACTTACAATGTCCATAGTTTTAAACCTTATGGCGAAGAAAATGTGGAATCTGTAAAACAGGAAATGTTAAGCCTTATTGCATCAGAAAACCCAGATATTATCTGTTTCCAGGAGTATTTTACCAGAAAAAAGGGGAGCTACGACATCACGGATAGCCTTAAAGTTATACTTGATAAACCGTATTACTATTTTGATCCTACTTCTCAGAATGACTACGAAGCTACCGGGCTTGCTATTTTTTCAAAGTACCCGATAAAGAACAAAGGAGCGATTGAGTTTAATCAGGTTTATAAAGGGAATGGTAGTATTTATGTCGATATCATGATTCAAAATAAATTGCTGAGAGTTTATAATGTACACATGCAGTCGATCTCTTTTGGTAAACAGGATTATATGTATTTAGATCAGGTGAAACAAAAGATGGAGCCTGAGCTTTATTCTTCAAAAAGAATACTGGTGATGTTGAGGAATGCCTTTCTGAAGCGTAGTGATCAGGTTGATATTATGAAAGCGCACATGAAAACTTGCGAAATACCTTTTATAATTGCCGGCGATTTTAATGATACACCAGCGTCGTATGTCGTAACGCAAATGACGAAGTCATTAAACAATACTTTTAAAGAACAAGGAACCGGATTTGGAAAGACCTATAACGGGAAATTTCCAAATTTTCAGATAGACTACATCGCAACTACCAAAAACTTTGATGTGCTCAATTATCACATCATTGAAGCAGAATTGTCAGATCATTTTCCTGTTCGTAGTGATTTAAGATTAAACCCCTAAAATTTTTACCTTTGCACAATGGATAAAGGCTTATACCTATACAACACCCTTACACGAAAAAAGGAAGTTTTTGAACCGCTAAGCTCGCCTAATGTAGGCATGTATGTTTGCGGCCCTACTGTATACAGTGATGTTCATTTAGGCAATTGCCGCACTTTTATCTCTTTCGATTTAATATTCAGATACCTGAAATATAGTGGTTACAAGGTGCGCTATGTGCGTAACATTACCGATGCAGGACATTTGGAAGGTGATCGTGATGAGGGAGACGATAAGTTTGCAAAACGTGCAAAATTAGAGCAGCTTGAGCCTATGGAGATTGTGCAGAAATACACACTTGGTTTTCATGATGTACTAAGAATGTTTAATACACTGCCGCCAAGTATAGAGCCTACTGCTACAGGTCATATTACCGAGCAGATTGAAATGATCAAAGTGATTATGGACAATGGGTATGCTTATGAGGTAGATGGAACTATCTATTTCGACGTGGAGAAATATAGCAAGAATTATAATTACACCATATTAACCAATAGAAACCTGGAGGACATGTTGGCCAATACCCGTGAATTGGGTGGGCAGGATGATAAAAGGGGGCGACTTGATTTTGCGCTATGGATAAAGGCAAAGCCTGAAACTATTATGCGCTGGCCTTCTCCATGGGGTGTAGGATTTCCTGGCTGGCATATCGAATGTTCGGCGATGAGTGCTAAATATCTTGGGGATGAGTTCGATATACATGGTGGTGGGATGGATCTTGCTGCAACACATCATACCAATGAAATTGCGCAATCAGAAGCTTGCAGTCGTAAACAACCAGCAAAATACTGGATGCATACCAATATGCTTACTGTAAATGGGACACGAATGTCGAAATCTGCAGGTAATGGCTTTTTGCCTGGTGAGCTTTTTACTGGTGACCATCCTTTACTGGAACGCGGATTTAGCCCTATGACTGTTAAGTTCTTTATGCTACAGGCACATTACCGCAGTACACTGGACTTCTCAAATGAGGCATTGGATGCTTCAGAAAAAGGTTTCAGACGCTTAATGAATGCGTTGAGCTTACTTGGGAAGTTAAGCCCTTCAACCGAAAGTGATTTTGAAATCGGGCCTTTAGTAAACAATTGTTCAAAAGCAATGAATGATGATTTCAATAGTCCGGTAGTCATTGCCGAACTCTTTGAAGCTGCAAGGATCATCAACATCATTTACGATGGAAAAGGTAAAATCTCTGCTATTGAATTAGATAAGCTGAAAAAGCTGATGAATGATTTCGTATTTGAAATTTTTGGATTAAAAGATGAAGAAACTTCAAATGTGGAACTAAACTCCGTATTGGATTTGGTTATAGATATTCGTAAAGCTGCTAAGGAAAATAAAGACTATGCCACTTCTGATAGAATCCGTCTTGGCCTGCAAAGTATGGGTATACAACTAAAAGACAGCAAGGACGGAACAACCTGGACTAAAGCTTAGTTTTGTGTATTTGTTAATTACTTTTTAAAAGAGAAATATATCCAAACCCTATATTCGTAACGCAAACTATTTAAATATCATGATGAACAAGTTTCTTTATACAATTATTGCTGCTTCTGTAACCCTTGGTGCTTATGCCCAAAAGTCTGATGGAAGTACAAAGTCTTTACTAAAAGCGGAAAAAGAATTTGCAGAAAGTCTGGCAAAAAACGGTGCTAAAATGGCATTTACTACATTCGCAGCTGCCGATGGACTGGTTTTTAGACCTAATCCGGTAAATGCAAAAACGTTTTATGCCACACAACCTGAAAGTAAAGACCTTAGCTGGACACCTGTTTATGCTAAAGTTTCGAGGAGCGGTGACTGGGGCTTCTCAACAGGTTCTTATATTGAAAAAGGTGATAAAACTTCATATGGACAATATTTAAGCGTATGGAAAGCTAAAGACGGCAAATGGGAGCTCGACCTTGATATGGGTACTTCTAACAATAAGCCATTAAATAAGGTTACGCCATTGTTTGTTGAACCTAAAGACTTTTACAAGCCAAAGTTTTTAAATGATAAGCAAAGAGCTGCTGGTGCCGATATCATTGCCACTACTGAGAAAACACTTAATGCTACTTTAAAATCATATGGAATGGCTGCTTTTGCTGGCTTTTTAAATCCAGATGCCCGTTTGTTGTTCCCGGGTTATGAGCCAATGATTGGTAAAGACAATATAGTGCCTTTCTTTAATAGTATGGTAAGTAAGGTTTCTTTTAAAACAACTAAAGTGAGTAAAGCTGATGGCGGTGACCTGGCCTATACTTATGGGGTTGCAACAGTTGATTATAAGGCCGACTTAAGAGAAAGCTTCAATTATGTGTTTATTTATGAGCGTCAGGCTGACCATAACTGGAATATTATTGTACAGGCTTTTGCTCCTGCTGAGCGTTAATAGATGTTTTCTAAAGCGTAGCGTCGTCCTGAATTTATTTCAGGATCCCGAAAAATACATGTAAAGCAAATGATACTTAAAAAAGGCACTTATAGTGCCTTTTTTGTTTGGTCCCCAATAAAACCTTATTTTATGCCGTTATAGAAAATAAATGAAGAAACTATTATTAATTGCAGGATTTGCACTGGCCTCTGTTGTTACCACAAATGCGCAGAAATTCATGCTGATAGGTCACCAGGGGGCAAGGGGAATTATGCCCGAAAATACTATTCAGGGGATGATTAAAGCCTTAGATCTGGATGTGAATGTGTTGAATATGGGGGTGGTAATCTCTAAAGACGAGCAGGTTGTTTTATCACATGAACCTTATTTTAATAATGAGATTAGTACAAGACCAGATGGAAAACCTATCTCTTTTAAAGATGAGAAGAAATACAACATGTTTAAAATGGATTATGCCGAAATCAGGAAGTTTGATGTAGGTAGTAAGGTTCATCCTCGGTTTCCCGGCCAAATGAAGATCAAAGCTCATAAACCTTTACTGGCTGAGGTTGTTGATTCTGTCGAAGCCTATGTAAAGAAAAACAAGCTTGCAAAGCCGCTTTATAATATAGAAACTGCACTGATCAGGAAAGGAGACGGAGAATTTCAACCAGATGCTTCAGTATTTATTGAGCGTATTATGGAAATTGTGAAGGAGAAGAAACTCACAAAGAGGGTGATCATCCAATCGCTGGATCTGCGTACACTCCAATATCTGCGCGAACACTATCCGAACATCAAAACGTCTTTGATGATAGATGAGAAGCAGGACTTTGAAGACGGGATACAGGCTTTAGGATTTACACCGGATTACTATAGTCCTTATTATGTATTGGTAGGAAAAGGATTGGTAGACCGTTGTCATGATGCTGGCGTAAAAATTATTCCCTGGACAGTCAATACCGCTAAAGATATGAGCTATCTGATTAACCTGGGGGTTGATGGTATCATAACAGATTATCCCAATCAGTATACCAGGATAATGCAGCAGGAATAAGTTTTAATAAAGGTTTTTAATAATACGTTCTACAGAAAGACCTTCTGCTTCTGCACGATAATTACGTACAATGCGGTGACGAAGGATTGCTTCTGCAACGGCTTGTACATCTTCAATATCAGGTGCATATTTTCCTGTGATCGCAGCATGGCATTTAGCGCCTATAACGAGGAATTGTGAGGCTCTTGGGCCTGCACCCCAATTGATGTATTTGTTGACTTCCTCGGTCGCCAACGGCGTATTTGGTCTGGTTTTACTAACCAGCTTTACTGCGTACTCAACTACATTGTCGGTTACAGGGATATTTCTTACCAGCTTTTGGAAGTATTGAATCTGAGTTGCATTGATGATCTTATTCAGTTTAACTTCATTATTGCTGGTCGTATTCTTTACAATCGTTAATTCATCTTCAAATGTTGGATAACCCAAATGAACATTGAACATAAACCGATCCAGCTGTGCTTCGGGCAGGGGGTATGTTCCTTCCTGCTCAATTGGATTCTGGGTAGCCAGAACAAAGAAAGGATTGGGAAGAACGTGTCTTAATCCGGCAGCAGTTACCGCTTTTTCCTGCATGGCCTCTAATAAGGCCGCTTGAGTTTTTGGTGGTGTTCTGTTGATCTCATCAGCAAGGATAATGTTTGAGAAGATCGGTCCGTTAATGAATTTGAAGTTTCTGTCTTCACCTAATATCTCTGCGCCTATAATGTCGCTCGGCATCAGGTCAGGGGTGAACTGGATCCTGTTGAAATTAAGATCCAGTACATTTGCTACAGTTTGAACCAGTAAGGTTTTTGCAAGTCCAGGTACTCCAACCAGCAAACAATGTCCATTACTAAAAATTGATATGAGTACAGACTTAATAATGTCGTCCTGCCCGATAACAACCTTTCCTATTTCGGCTTTAATGCTGTTGTAGGATTCATGCAAAGCATCAACAGCCTTAATGTCATTGTCAAACTGCATAAGCGTTTATTTTTGTGCGGATTTAGATTTTGCCGACCAGATTTTTAACTCATCGCAATCGTCATAGTCTTCATCAATACGGATATAAGAGTTTTCTCTTCTTTTTTCAAACCATTCACTTAGAATCTTATCCGTTTTTTCCTGTTGTGCTTTCTCTTTAAACTTAGCATAATCCTGCTCCAGATTACCTTTGTGAGGTGGGATTTTGTTTTTTAAATAAAGGATTTTATATCCCTCTTTACCACTCGCATCAGTGAAGCGGGTAGGTGTAGACATCTCACCAACTTTCATGGTATCTACAATAAGGAATACACCAGGCTCCAGCTTGTCAGCCGGAATGAAGGTTGTTCTGGCTGTAACATTATCTGCATAAAGCAACATCCCGCCATTATATTGAGATTCTTTGTTGTCTGAATATTGTGAGGCAGCATAAGAAAATGGCATTTTCTTCGCCGGGTCTTTACTCGTAAGGTTTTGATAAATGGTATCCGCTTTAAGCTTCACGCGGTCAAGACTAGCCTGCGTATTTTGCGGACGGATCAAGATATGGCGTGCCTGTACCTGCTCACCACGACGCTCTATCACCTGTAGAATATGGAACCCATGCTCCGTTTCAAACACAGGCGAAATTTCACCAGCTTTTAATTTAAATGCTTGTGCAGTAAATTCTTTCACCATCCTTGTACGGTCAAAGAAACCTAAATCACCACCATCAGGTGCTGAGCCTGGATCTTCAGAATAAGATTTAGCGAGGAAAGCAAAATCTTCACCGCTTTTTACTCTTAAACGTAAAGCATCGATTTTATCGTGATACTTTTGTTTCTCCGCTTTAGTTAGTTTCGGATACATGACAATCTCACCAATTTCATACTCTGTAGGAATATCAGGTAAGCTGTCTTTTTTATATCCATCAAAATATTTTTTAACTTCCAAAGGTGTAATGCTTACATCCTGAGTGATTTTTTGCTGCATTTTGTTTGAAATCAGTTGCTCTTTAATGTCCGGTCTGATCTCATCTTTATATTGAAGTACCGAACGGTTTAAAAATTGCTCCAGACGTTCCTGACCACCTGCTTTCTGAATTTGGTAGCGCATACGTTTTTCTACTTCTTCATCAATTTGAGATTCTTCCACAACTACAGAGTCAATCTCTGCCTGCTGTTTCAATAATTTTTGTGCAAGCATTTGCTGTAGGATATAACACTTTATTTTAGGGTCATCAGTGTTTCCTGAATTCAGGAACTGCGCATATTGCTGATTTAAATCAGATAACAAAATAATATTGCTTCCCAACACCGCTACCACTTTGTCTATGTTCTTTTTTTGTGCCTGGGTATTTAAAAACAAACAGATGAATCCGCTTGCGATCACTAAAAATTTCTTCATTATATCTTTGTTCAATTGTATTCCTTTTGCAAATTTACTATTCTCAACAGGTAATGACTAGTTTACTTACAACTTTGCCAGTTTCTTTACCTCGTTCTGGTTAATCTTTATAATATATTTCTTTCTGAGTGTGTCAATCCATTCTTTTTCAAGACGTTCCTGATCGTCTTTTTCCTTGTTCCATATTTTTATTTCCGATGCATTAAACATCAACGCAGCGTCACAGTACTCGTTCATGATCATCGTATAGGTTTTACTACTTTTAGCAGTTCCTTTTTTTTGAGCCTCTAATGCAGCTTCATAATTTTTTATTTCAGCCAGATAAGCTGTATCTGCATCCAAACCCATTTCCTTTGCATCCAGAACTTTAAGCTTAAAGTTGATGTATTGGTTTAAATAACTTTCCAGATCCTGAGCAGAAACGGCTGAATTACCTATGTGGTTCTTTTTATAAAACCACATAAACTCTTTATTAGTTATCGGTTTTCCATTAATGGTCGCAACATTCTGTGCAAATGCACCGTTAATAAAAAAACAGAAGACAATAATGCAATAAGCTTTTCTCACAAAAGATATATAGTGTATATTTTTAAGGCATAAAAGTAATAAATAAAGGCACTATAATAAGATATTTAACTAATTTTAACAGAAAAAAGATTCCCAGTAAAATTATCATTAATGGATAACCAATTAACAGCTGATGGAGCTGCCCTTCATTTATTTTTTACAGATGATGTTTATTTTGTCAATGAGCCTGGTATTCAGTATGATGGGGTAGCGAAAAGCCTCGCTTCTACCCCTGTGGATGTAGTCTCAGAATCTGTTGTTAAGGTTCCTTTAATGAAACAGGGAATTCCTGCTATTCCAGTGCCGATTGCTGCTACGGTAACCCAACAGACTGTTGAGTTCAGGTTTTTGGGTAAGAATAAGCGAAATATACTTATTCTGGTTAACGATGAACAAAATGAGGTGAGTGACGAAGCGGGGCGCGAATTGTTGCGTAAAATCGTAAAGTCAGTTAACCTTACCGCAAATGATTTTGCGCTTTTAAATTATGCGGGTTATAAAGGTACAGGCCTTAAACAGTTACAGGAATATTTCTCCTGCAACCTGGTTTTTGCTTTCGGTGTAACACCAGCACATCTCGGTATTGGTACAGCGTATCCCGAGCACGTAATCGTTCTTGAAGATGCTGTAAAAATGATCTTTTCTGCAGAACTTAAAACACTTGATCAGAATCCTGCAGGTAAAAAAGCATTGTGGGGAAGTCTTCAAAACCTTGGATTATAATATGAGAGAACTTGTCTTTGCGACCAATAACCAACATAAAACACAGGAAGTACGTAACCTGTTGTTAAACGAATATAGCGTATTAAACCTAAATGATATTGGTTGTACAACTGATATCCCGGAGACTGCTGATACCTTTGCCGGAAATGCTACTTTAAAAAGCAGGTATGTTGCGGATCATTATCAAATGGACTGTTTTGCCGATGATAGCGGACTGGAAATAGAAGCATTAAATCAGGAGCCAGGTATTTTTTCAGCCCGGTATTCGGGGGTTAAAGATGACCTGGAAAATCTAAAGCTGGTACTTCGTAAAATGGAAGGGCAGTCAAACAGGAAAGCACGGTTTAGGACAGTGATCTCCTTGATCAGAGGTGGAGAGGTCTTTCTTTTTGAAGGTATTGTGAATGGTACGATCAGGGAAACACCCACAGGTGAAAAAGGGTTTGGATACGATCCGATCTTTGAGCCGGAAGGGTATGACCATACGTTCGCTGAAATGAGTATGGAGCAAAAGAATCAGATTAGTCACAGGGCCCTGGCCATGAACAAGCTGATTACTTTTTTAAAGGAACGGCCTTAAGCGTATCCGATTCTTTCTTTTTAACAGTATCTGCTTTAACATCCTTTTCTTTTTGTACCGGAGGAACAACTGGTTTAATCACCGTTTTTTGATTAGTTGTGTCTTTAGGCACAGCCGCTGGTTTGGTGTTGCCAGGTACTTTGGTTGTGGAAGCAGGTTTAGTTGTAGCCGGAGCTTTAGTCGCACCTTTAACAGCCGTTCCTTTACCTGGTGTAGCGGCCTTTTTTGCAGCAGGCTTAGCCTGCACTCGTCCATTAATAACCTCTTTTTTAGAACGTGGCCTTAATTCAGGTTTCCAGATAAAACCAGTCAAAAATACATCTTCTTTTAATTCGGGAACGGGAGTCCTTACCCCTTCGGGCTCTTTGATCGTCACAATCCTTGCAATCTCCTTATTCTTAAACAGAATCTTTATCCGGCTGCTTACGGTCTGGTTCATATCTGTATAAACCTTTTTGTCATTCTGGTTGAAGTAAATACTCTCCGCGTTTCCGTCGACAAACATATTTTCAAGTTTTCCTTCGTTAAAAAAGGCCGTAATGAGGCGTCCCTTTATCTGATTGTATTTGGCGGAGTCAGCATTCACATTAACCAGGAATGCATTTTGAATTACCTGTAATGTTCTTAGTTTCTTGTTTTTCAGCTGTAAGTAAATCGTGTCACCTGTTTGCTGAGAACCCTCAGCCCAAAGAATAGGATTGCGGTACCAACGTAGTGTTGAATCTGCCGCAGTGTAAAACAAAGAATCTGCTTTGGCCTGCATATTGGCCTTGTGTACCCTTACATTATGGTAAGCTTTGATGATCCTTGTGCGTACTGTATCTTCCGGATTAGAAGGAATGGAATCTTTAAGGGCAGATTGTTTTCCTTGTATCTTTCCGTTTAGCAGCTTAGTACCCGGAGCTGCTGCTTTTATTTTATCTGTAACAGCTTTCCCTTTTAAACTGGTGTCTGCTTTCGCTAAAGGCGTAACAGTTTTCAATACTTTCGAAATACTGTCTTTTCCCTTCTTTACTACAGAATCTGCTTTCGCTGTTAATATTGAATCTTTTAAAATGGGGACTGCCTTCTTAAGGAGGTTCAGGCTGTCTTTTGCCACGCTATCTCGTAATAAACTATCATTGCCCAGCGTGATTTTATCGCCTATCAATGGCTTTTTTGGTGCCTCCTTTTCTGCTTTAGCATTCTTTTTGTCAATCCTACCCTGTTTTTTAGGTGATATGGTCTCTTCAGTTGCTTTAGCTTTTGGTTTTGTTGTACTAATCTTTTTCTCTGGCGTTTCCTCGTCTGCTTCCCCAAGTTCGTTATCCTTTTTAATGACAGGGGAGGAAATCAGTGTCAGTGATTTTTTAAGTACCATCTGCGTTTCCAGGGTATCAGCCCCCATCCAAAGACTGTCGGGTTGTAATTTATCATTAACTTTTATAGAATCTGCCGTACCCAATCCAATGTATGGGTTCCTGGTAACCAGGGTTCGCTCATCTTTTTTATAATAAAAACCCAGATGACCATACATTACTGTTTTATCGGTCGTGTCTTTGAAAACAATATTCCTCACCGCTTTTCCGTAACCCGCAATGCCGTCATAATATAAACTATCTCCCTTAAGAGATTTTGCACCCATCGTATACAGATTTTTCTTCCCAAAATAAGCATACTGAGTTTTTGTGTTATAAGCACCATCTTCTGTATACAGGTTGTCGTCTTTACCTTTTATGTTAGTAGGTCCATAGAAATAAGACCAGTTAGTTAAAGTGTTGTAACGTAAGGTGTCTGATGTAATCACACTTTCAGGCGTAACCACTTTTACATCGTAGCGGAAATATGCATCTCTTGAATTAGAGAAATAGTAACCATTTTTACTGGTTATAGTAGCGTCTTTACCCACAATTTTTCCACCAGTGATGTAGGTTCCTATTTTGGTGGCCATGTTATAGTCCAGAATATTGGTCGTCAATACCGACTGGTTGTCAACCATCCTTACGTTCTCTGTTAAGTGGGCAATTTTGGTATTGCCATTGTAATTTAAACGGGTGGAATAAATGTTGATGGTATCACCTTGATTAATATGTACATTGTTATACGCATCAAAAACATTCTCATTTATATAAAGAACGGCACTGTCACAAGTAAGGATCGAGTTTTCGTGTACAAAAACGGGATTCTTTAAATAAGAGATGTTCTTTTTTGCGTCAACGTTAGTTGCTGTCCAGCTTCTAACAACAATTTTTGTCTTCTGCTGCGCTAACACAGAGCAAGAACATAATAATAAGAATAAGAAATAGCGTAATATCTGCACGTTACAAAGTTAGTTTTATAATTTGTTTTTTTAAAGGTTATGAAGCCATCATGCATTTTTATTCATTATTTTTGAGACCATGTTACCCCTGCAAAATTTTAAGACCTACATCAATCAATATGCTCTTTTCACGGAGAGGGATAAAATCCTTCTGGCAGTAAGTGGGGGTAAGGATTCTGTTTTAATGGCGCACTTATTTAAACTCTCGGGATTTGATTTTGGTATAGCCCATTGCAATTTTAATTTAAGGGCAGATGAGTCGCAAAGAGATGAAACTTTTGTGAAAATGCTGGCGTCGACTTTAGATGTGCCCTTTTATGTTACCCATTTTAAGACCAAAGAGTTTGCTGCAACACATAAGGTATCTACTCAAATGGCCGCGAGAACGCTTCGTTATGAATGGTTTGAAAAAATTAGATTGCGAGAACAATATGATTATATTGCACTGGCACAACATCAGGATGACGCTGTAGAAACTGTTTTGTTAAATTTAACCAGGGGGACTGGTATTGCGGGGCTGCACGGCATTTTGCCTAAACGAGATAAACTCATTCGCCCGTTGTTGTTTCTTTCAGCTGCCGATATTGCTGGCTTGATTCATAAAGAGCATATAGAGTATGTAGAAGATAGTTCCAATCTGAGTACCAATTACGCACGGAATAAAATAAGGCTAAACGTGATCCCTTATCTCAAAGAGATCAACCCCAACCTCGACGAAACCTTCCGGCATAACATTCAAAGGTTTGCAGATACGGAACTTGTTTTGCAGCAGGTGGTGGCAACATTAAAGGAAAAGATAGTTAAAGAAAGGCAAGGTAAGTTTTACTTGTCAATAAAGGACATAAAGGAATTAAGTCCCAGGCATCTGTTGCTTTTTGAACTGCTCAGACCTTTCGGTTTTCTGGAACCGGTAGTAGCTGAGTTGTTGGAAGGGTTGGATAAACAAAGTGGCACTACTTTTTTTAGCGTTTCCCATCGGGTTATTGTCGATCGGGAACAATTAATTATTGACTCGGTTGCCGATCAGGCTAGCGCTGTGAAAAATGTACTGATCCATCCTGATCTGGAGGCTGTAGAATTCCTGGGAAGCCGGATTACCATAACGCAATCCGCGGATCTTAATTTTAAAAAGAACAGCAGTATGGCTTATGTTGATGCAGATAAACTTATTTTTCCGCTGATATTGAGAAGCTGGCAACATGGGGATAAATTTAAGCCTATAGGAATGAACAGCTATAAAAAACTGAGTGATTTTTTTATCGATGAGAAAGTACCCCTTAGTGAAAAAAATAAGATTCCGGTTCTGATAAATGGAAATGGAGAACTGATCTGGATTGCAGGTTGGAGGCAGGATAACAGGTATAAGCTGACCGAAAATACGCGACATGTAACAATTTTTGAATTACGTAATCTACATATTACAATTACTAAACAATCTTAAACGGGGCAGAAGGCATGGCGCAATTAAAAAACCTGTAACTTTATTGAAAAATACACACACATGGGAAACCGATACGCTTTTTTTGAGAAACAATACATTGGCCGCGATTATATAAGAATATGTATCAGGCTGGTGATGGCGGCATTTTGTTTTGCAGCCTATGTTTATGAACGTGATCGTGACAATACCCAGGATCTGTTTCTGGTGGTCGGCTTTGGCATCATTGGGGTATCTATTTTACTGTTATTTCTTATTCAATATAAAACGATAATAGACCAGAAGAAAATCATTATTGATGGACTATGGTCGGCCAAAAAGGTAGTTATAGACTTAAATTCAATAGTTAAAGTCAGAAAAGATACTTACAGTAATTATTTGTTCAATAATCCTGTATACAACTTGCACCGCAAAGGAAGTATAAGGTTTTATTCATCTGGTAAGGACGCAATCGTACTTACAGATCGCGATGGATTGGAGTATTATATTGGTACACAAAGACCAAATGAGATGTATTTGGTTATTCAGGAAGAAATGAAGAGTTAGTTAAATAATTGCAATTGTTTAACACAAAAGACGGTTTAAGTGCTGTACTTTGCAGCGTTAAATAATTTCAATGAAACCGTCGTGAGCATAGCGATTACAAAAGCGTGCGTATGCTCATGATAGCTTCATAAACTAAATTGTTTTTATGAAAATAGGTATTGTTTGTTACCCGACTTTTGGCGGAAGTGGCGTTGTAGCTACCGAGCTTGGAAAAGCGCTCGCCGATGAAGGTCATCAGGTACATTTTATCACATACAGTCAGCCGGCCCGTCTGGATTTCTTCTCAGCGAACCTGTTTTATCACGAAGTATCTGTAAGAGATTATCCATTGTTTGATTATGCACCCTACGAATCTGCTTTGGCCAGTAAACTTGTAGATGTAGTGCGTTTTGAGAAACTGGATATCCTCCATGTACACTATGCAATTCCGCATGCTTCCGCTGCCTTTATGGCAAAACAGATTCTGGAGACTTATGGTATTCATATCCCCTTTGTAACCACCCTGCACGGAACAGACATTACACTAGTAGGAAAGGACCCTACCTATAAACCCGTAGTTACTTTCTCTATCAATAAATCTGATGGCGTAACTACCGTATCAGAGAGTTTAAAGAAAGATACGGAAGAGCATTTTGAAATCAGTAACGAGATCAAAGTGATTCCTAACTTTATTGACTTCAGCCGTTTCAGCTTAAAACCTAAAGACCATTTTAAAAAGGCGATTGCGCCAAATAATGAACGTATCCTAATTCATACGTCTAATTTTAGAAAGGTAAAACGTACTTCCGATGTTATCCGCATATTCCAGAAAATACAGGAAAGAATTCCATCTAAACTACTGATGGTAGGTGATGGACCGGAACGTGCTTATGATGAACAATTGTGCAGAGACCTGGGCATTTGTGAGCATGTACGTTTCCTGGGTAAACAGGATGCCGTAGAAGAGATCTTATCTGTTTCCGACTTGTTTCTGATGCCTTCTGAATCTGAAAGTTTTGGCTTAGCAGCATTAGAAGCGATGGCCTGTAAAGTTCCTGCCATTACCTCAAACTCAGGAGGTCTGCCGGAATTAAATATCGACGGCTTTTCTGGCTTTATGAGTAATGTAGGCGATGTAGAAGATATGGCAAATAAGGCTATACAGATTTTGGAAAATGATGAGATGCTACAACAATTCAAAGAAAATGCATTCGCAAGGGCGCAGGATTTTGATTTAAAGAGAATTCTTCCTGATTATGTAGCTTATTACAATAAGGTTATCAGAGAAGCAGCAGGAAATTAATCTTGTATCAGTTTTTTTCTTACTTTAGCTTAAGACCAGATACTTAAAACTATTGTGAGAAAAGAAGAAAACCTGAACGAAAGGGAACTTTTATACGAAGTATCCAACGGGAATGTTGCGGCATTTTCTAAACTTTTTAAGTTGCATTGGGTTCATCTCTTTAATTACTTAAAGAAAACTACGAAATCTGCGGAAATAGCAGAGGATCTTGTCGCAGATGTATTTTTGAAAATATGGATCAATAGGGGATCTCTGATAGATGTTCGTCATTTCGATGCATTTTTAATGACCACGGCCAAAAATAAGGCAATGGATTTTTTTAGAACCAGCGCTAAAAATATGAAGCTTCAGGAAGTGCTTTCTGAAAAGATGGAGGAGAATGTGGAGAAGAGCGCAGATCATTTGTTGCTCGATAAAGAAACAAAAGCAATTTTGGAACAGGCTGTTCAGCAATTGTCAAGTCAACGAAGAATGGTTTTTGTGTTGAGCAAAGAAGAAGGCTTGTCGCACAAGGAAATAGCAGAAAGAATGAACCTTTCCCATCAAACGGTTAAAAATACACTCAATGCGGCCTTAAAATCTATTAAGGAATATTTGAAAGATAATAAAACAGACCTCTTTGTATCATGGGTAATTATTGTGAACTACCTGAGGTAACCCCTGAAAATTAAATATTTTCATTTTTTTAAACACAGATTAGTACGATTTGGTTTCAGCTACGTCATGTAGTTGTAAGCGTCATATTATGCCTGTAAATCTAGTCCGGTTAAAACAACTGTTTCATAAATACATTGATCATTCTTTAGAAAAAGAAGAGTTGATTGAATTTCTGGATTTGATCACCAAAGCAGAAAATGCTGCATTTGCGGATGTGGAATTAGCCGCATTATGGTCGAAGTACGATGTTTCTCGCATCGTTGATCAGGAAGAACTTGAGGAACGGATACTAACCAGGATCACCGGTCTTAACCGAATCAAAACAAACACCCCATTTTTTAAACGTAAAATTGGCCGGCAGCTATCTGTTGCTGCAACAACAATCATTGTCACATTCGCTGCATTCAGTATTTACTATTTTGGATATAAGCAAAATGTTAATTCAATTTCCACATCAACGGTTGATGTAGGTCCTGGAAAGTCAGGGGCTATTTTGACGCTGAGTAATGGAAAGAAAATAGTTTTAGACAGCTTGAACGAAGGTCTTGTGAGTACTCAAAATGGCGCCAGTATTGTGCTCAAGCAAAATGAAGTTGTTTATGATTCCTCAGTCGAAGCACAGGAAGAGGTTACTTACAATACAATTACTATTCCCCGCGGCCGACAGTTCCGCCTGGTGCTCGCTGATGGGACTAAAGTATGGCTAAATTCTGCTTCTTCATTAAAATACCCGACTGTTTTTACCGGCAAAAAGAGGAATGTTGAGATTAGCGGAGAGGCTTATTTTGAGGTAGCAAAAAATGTAAATATGCCTTTTAATGTGAAAATAAATAATCAGACTGCTGTTGAAGTTTTGGGAACGTCTTTTAACATATCGGCTTATGCCGACGAAGAAACGATATACACTACTTTGCTGGAAGGAAAAGTACGTTTGCTTCAACAGCATATAGCCGGTGAAAATAGTAAACGTGAGGCGATCTTAGCGCCGGGTGAACAGGCGCAGGTATTAGCTGCTGAAATACAAAAGGGAAGTATAAAAGTAATTCAGACTGATGTTGAACAGGTGATGGCCTGGAAAAATGGGCTGTTCAATTTCAATGAAAAGAAATTAAAAGAAGTCATGAACCAGCTTAGCCGTTGGTACGATATAGATGTGGTGTATGAAGAAGGTGTGCCTGATATTGAATTCTGGGGAGAGATGAGCCGTAGTTTAAATTTATCTCAGGTATTACACTTATTGAAAAAAACAGGCGTCAACTTTAAAATCGAGAAAGACAGAAAATTATCGGTATTGCCGTAAACATTAGTTTCAAAACCAAACAACCAAAATAAATCAAATCAAATCAAAATAAACCTAAAAATAAAAAAGCAAATAAAGGCTGGTGTACAAGCGGTTGCTTGCCAGATGGGAAAAAACAATAGTTGGCCGCATTAAAAAAACCGCTATGGATTGGCCTCCATAGCGGCTAAAAGTTGGGTCAATCATACCTTAAGTTGAGTAAACTTTAAAATTTCTTTAACCAAACCAATCGTAAAATTATGAAAAATAAATTTATACGCAATCGGGCGCAGTGGTTTTTCTCTGCGCAGGGTCTAATGTTTGTATTGAATTGTGTCCACCGATTGTTGTTAGATGTTAAAATCAAGTTTGATCGCAGTCTTGAACCTGCTTTTGAACCGCTGGGTAACTATAGAACTATCTTAAACACAATGAAATTCACCACACTCATTCTTTTTTTAGGATTTGTTAATGTCCAGGCAAACAGTCGCGCACAAACTGTCACGCTTTCGGGAAGTAATATGAGTCTGAAGCATGTTTTTACACAGGTAAAAAAACAGACGGGATATGTCGTATTCACCAATAAAAAATTGTTGGATCAGGCAAAGCCGGTCACGTTGAATGTGTACAATATGCCCATCCGCGATTTTTTAAATGTTACCCTAAAAAATCAGTCCATTTTATACGAAATCACGCACAATACAATTTCACTCAGCAAGGAGCCGGGGTTGCCGGAAGCAGGTAACGGTAATCGTAGTGATTTAACTATTGTTAAGGATACTGTGGTTTACGGCTCTGTAAGAGATTCTATTGGTAACCCTTTAGTCGCGGCATCTGTTACCATTAAAGGAAAAGCGAACCGTGGTACATCAACAGACCGGGGCGGGAGATTTCAGATTGTAACCACCTCTCCTAATGATGTACTGGTTGTTACTTATACGGGTTATAAAACTATTGAGGAACCCATACGAAACAGGGAACGAATAGATGTTGTCCTCAGGGAAGATGAGAATATGTTGGATATGGTAACGGTGGCCTTTGGTGTGCAGAAGAAACTGAGTGTAATTGGCGCCGTTAGTGACATTAAACCAGCTGAGTTAAAACTACCCGTTAGAAGTTTAACCACCGCAATTGGAGGTAGAGTCCCTGGTGTGGTTAGTGTACAACGCAGCGGGGAACCTGGAACGGATAATACTGATATCTGGATCAGAGGGATTTCAACATTGAGTGCCGGCAGAAGTATGCCGCTTATTTTGGTAGACGGTGTTCCTCGTTCTTTTTCGAATCTTGATCCGGAAGATATAGAGAGTTTTTCCATTCTGAAAGATGCGGCCGCAACAGCATTGTACGGCGTACGCGGGGCCAATGGTGTGGTGGTGATCACTACCAAAAGTGGAAAAGCCGGCAAGACAAATTTTAATGTCCGCTATAACGAAGGGATTACCACATTTGTAGACAGGCCAAAATTGGTAGGTGGTGTGGAGTTTATGCACCTTGTAAATGAAGCTTTAACTACAGATGGTAAAGAGCCTAAGTATTCGCCGGAAATTATAGAAAAGACAAGAGATGGATCGGATCCTTATCTATACCCTAATGTAAGCTGGTTTGATGAGATTTTTAAAGACAATGGGAATGTAAGGAGTTTTAATGCAAATATTTCAGGAGGTGGAGATCGTTCTACTTTTTATGTAGGCTTAGGATACTTTGAAGAGGCAGGTTTATATAAGACAGATGAGCTGGCGAAATATGATTTCAATACCAAATCAAAACGCTATAACCTGACTTCTAATATGGAATTTAAGGTCACCAATTCAACGGAGGTTAAATTGGGGATACAGGGATTCTTGTTTAATGTGAACTATCCGGGCGTTAGTCAGACCGATTTGTTTTCAGCAGCTTATCAGCGTATACCAGTCGATTTTCCGGTAAAATATCCTGGAGGCGAGATCGCCGATAGAGCACCATCATGGCTGTCAAATCCATATGCTTTACTTACCCAAACCGGATATTCTAATCAGTGGGAGAATAGACTGATGTCTAACCTCCGGATTACCCAGGATCTTTCAAGCCTGGTAAAAGGGTTGAAAGCAACAGGAATGTACTCTTTTGATGCTTTTAATTTTTATAAAGCAAATAGGCGGAAATCCCCTGATACCTATATCGCTACCGGAAGAGATGCCAATGGTGAACTTATTTTATCGCAATCGTTTATAGGCAGCCGCTTTTTAAATTACAACAAAGAAAACTCTGGATCCAGACAATTTTATGGTGAGGTGGCGCTTAATTACTCCAGAAATTTTGGAGATCATGATGTAACGGGCTTGCTGCTTTATAATCAGAGCGACAATATCAACACCCAGGCTTCAGACCTGATTACATCATTGCCTTATCGTTTTGTTGGTTATGCCGGCAGGACTACTTATGCATACAAATCAAAATACCTGCTTGAAGGAAACTTTGGATACAATGGCTCGGAAAATTTTGCACCCGATAAGCAATACGGCTTTTTCCCTTCCGTAGGACTTGGATGGGTAGCATCCGAAGAAGGGTTTTTCAAGTCCATCAAGAAAGTTGTCAATTTTATGAAAATAAGAGCAACCTATGGTCTTGTGGGTAATAGCGATCTGGGAGGAAGACGCTTTGCATATATTGCGACGGTAAATGATGGCGTTCCAGGTTATAATTTTGGCAGTACCTCAAACAATAGTTTTGGAGGTAAAGCAGAAGGTGATATCGCGGTAAATGTTGGCTGGGAGACTTCAAGAAAAGCTAATCTGGGGATTGAACTCAAGTTCCTTGGTGAAAAACTAAGTCTACAAACTGACGTCTTTAAAGAGGAACGGGATGGTATATTTTTAGCCAGATCAGGCATCCCTGCTTACGTAGGAATTAATCAGGATCCTTATGGAAATGTGGGTAAAGTGAACAATAAAGGTTTTGAAAGTCAGCTTGCCTACAACGATCGTTTTGGGAAGCTGGATGTTCAGCTTTTTGGAAACTTTAGTTTCAACAGGAATGAAGTGATTGAGAACGACAGGCCGGCACCGTTTCCATGGCAGGGAACTAAGGGCAGGAGGGGAGACCAGCAATTCGGCTACATCTCCTTAGGACTGTTTGAAAGCTATGAAGAAATAGCCAATTCTGCTCAACAACCTGGGATTGTCCGTCCTGGAGACATTAAGTTTAAAGATATGAATGGTGATGGGAAAATTAACGATCAGGATATTTCCGCAATTGGTTATGGTCAGATCCCGGAAATTATGTACGGTTTCGGTTTTACCTTAAATTATAACGCATTCTCTTTATCCACCTTATTTCAAGGCGCAGGAAATGTGAATGCTATAGTGAGCGGAGAGGCTGTATTACCATTTTCTAACAACATTACCAATGGTACAATGTTGGCCAACATCTGGGATCGGTGGTCTCTGGAAAATCCTAATCCTAATGCATTTTATCCAAGATTATCTGAGGGCCGGATTAATTCAAATTTTGAGCCCAGTACTTTCTGGATGAAGGATGTAAGCTATGTCCGTCTCAAGACCTTAATGCTTGCTTATAATCTACCTAAAAAGTGGATAGAAAGTATCAAGGTAAAAGGAGCCAATATCTTTTTCTCGGGGGTCAATTTATTCACGATAAGCTCATTTAAGCTATGGGATGTTGAAAAGGGAAATGGAAGAGGTGACTCTTATCCAAACTTAAGGACCTATAGTGTAGGTTTTAATGTAAACTTTTAAGCCAAAGAAAATGAAATTTAATACATATACGCTATACTTTACATTAGTGGCCATGATTACGTTATCTGGCTGCAGAAAGGATTTTCTGAACCAGGTTCCAGATGATCGTTTAACACTTGACCTGGTTTTTCAAAATCAACAATACTCAGAAGAATTTCTGGCAAATGTTTACAGTAATATTCGGGATGAAGCACATCGGAAAGATGCAGTGCCCTTTGACGGATTGTCGGATGATTTTGATATTCCATACCCAGAAAGTCCCATTTATGTCATCAATCAGGGAAATTGGACTGCTGGATCAGGTTATTATGAATATTGGGATCATTATTATAAGGGAATTAGAAGTGCAACCTATTTTATGGAAAACATAGGTAAGAACCAGGCTATCCTTCAAACTAATAATGGCGCGGCACTAATTAAACAATACACAGCTGAGGCTCGATTTTTAAGGGCATTCTTTTATTTCAACCTTTTAAGGCAGTATGGCCCCTGTGTTTTACTGGGTGACAAACTTATTCCAACCGATTTGTCGAAAGATAACGAAATGATGCAACTCCCGAGGAGTTCTTATGATGAATGTGTAGCTTACATCAGCGCCGAACTGGATGCAGCAGCTGCGGATCTTCCCTTATATCCTAAACAACAAAATATAAGGGATTATGGCAGGGCAACTAAAGCCATGTGTATGGCGGTGAAGAGTAGAATGTTACTATATGCTGCAAGTCCTCAGTTTAATGGGAACACAGATTATGCTACATTAAAGAATCTTGATGGTAAACAGCTTATCAGTCAGCAGTACAATAAAGAAAAATGGAAATTAGCGTCAGATGCAGCGAAGGCGATAATAGATTTAGATGTTTTTTCTTTATATAAAGTCTACAATGGCGCTGCAATAGATCCTTTCCAGTCATGCCGGGATGTGATGTTGGAGCCCTGGAACACAGAAGTGATCCTGGCGAGGAATAATAATTCATCAAGTACTTATGAGAAACATGGGGCTCCCAGATCCATAAATGGTTGGCCAAGCAATAGCATTACACAATCTTTGGTAGATGAATTTGAAATGGCAAATGGTTTGGGGAAAGATGAATCTGGATCAGGTTATAGCGAAACTGGCTTTTCATCGGTGGATGGCAAGTATACCAGAGCAGGTACATTTAATATGTACGTAAATAGAGAACCTCGCTTTTACGTAAACGTTGGTTATTGTGGTAGCATCTGGCCTTATGTAGGGGAAGGTGAAAAAGTGATGGAATTTTATTATACCGGAACTTCAGGAAAACTGGGAGCCCGGGATATTCCAAAATACGGTTACATATCGTATAAAAATGTACACCCAAACAGCAATGTTCGTCTAGGACAATATGTTTCAAGACCATATATATTGTACAGGTATGCTGAAGTCTTGCTGAACTATGTTGAAGCCCTAAATGAATATACGCCAGGGCATGCCGACATCGCAAAATATTTAAATATGATTCGGGAACGTGCTGGTTTACCTAACGTTGCTCCCGGACTTGATCAGGCTGGCATGCGAAAAAAAATACATCATGAAAGACGGATAGAACTGGCAGTCGAAAATCTGAGATATTTCGATATTCGGAGGTGGAAAATTGCCCGACAAGTAAATTCCGGACTAATGTATGGAATGAATATGGACGGTGGTACACATCTACAGGATCCCAATTTCTTTAAGAGGACTGTATTAAGTAACAGGATCTATTTTAATAATTTCGATCTTTTTCCGATACCTCAGTCGGAAATCGACAGAGATAAAAATATCGTTCAAAATCCAGGTTGGTAGTACCTAAAATCAAACAACATGAAATCATATTATATTTTAATAGCCTATCTGGCTTTATTTACCTGTGGCTGTAAGCCACAGCTTGGGATAGAGAACTCCGATACATATACCCAGATATATATGCCACAGGCTGTAAATAATCCAATTGAAAGTACATTCTTTTTCTCTGATGATATAGATACGCTGATTTATGGAGCTAATTTTGGCGGTCCAGCTAACAATGATTACGATATCGGTGTTCAGTTTAAAGTAGATCCCGCATTGGTTGCTCCATATAATACAAAAACAGGAAGCGATTTTCAACTGTTGCCGGCTGATGTTTATGAAATGGAAACACCTAGTTCAGTCATTTTAAAAGGGAGTGTAACTACCGGGCCATTGGTGATCAAAATAAAAACTAATAAAATCCCGGGCGTCCGTAAATACTTGCTACCTGTTACTTTGTCTTCAGGTAATAATCCTTATAAAATCAATAATGATTTAAAAACGGCTTATTTTGTGGTTAGTGCTACTTATGAAACCAATCCATTTACGATTATGGATAAGACAGCATGGAGCCTTGTAGATGTGTCGGATGAAGAAACTGTTGGTGAAGGGCCAAACAATGGAAGAGCTATTTTCGCTATTGACGCCAGCAGTGATACTTACTGGCACACGGTTTATAGACCAGTAGCACTGCCACCACCACACTGGCTTGAAGTAGATACAAAGACTGCACACCTGTTCCATGGATTTAAAATCAAAGGAAGGTCTGATGCCGATAGCGGAAATCCAAGTAATATCACTGTCGAGCTTAGCGACGACGGGCAAACCTGGGTAAATGCAGGAGAGTTCACTTTAGCCAATAAATTAGAAAATTCCATTTATCTGCCCGAGTTTAAAACAGCCCGCTATTTTAAGCTAACCATAACCGCTACACATGGCAATAAAGCGTTCTCTTATTTGTCGGATATAGCCGCTTTCTAAATTTTAGCGTCCATGCCCTATTGCATAATCAGTATGCTTATGGTATGGGCGTTTTTAACCAAAACACCAGAAATGAAATCTAAAATTATAGTTATTCTGCTCATTTTGCTGAGCATTAAGGCTATCGGCCAGCCTAAAAAGACTGATTTAGCCTTAATCCCCATGCCCAATTTAATCAAGTATCATCCCGGTAATTTTGTGCTGAACCCTAAAACAACAATATATGTTGAAGGCAAAACGGCTGAAGTCGCAACTTTTTTAATCACCTATATCAAAACGCATAAGAAATATCTGAATGTCATTCCTCTGACTAAAGGAAGTGTTTCAAAAGGCCAGAAAAATAGCATTGTGATACAGGAATCCAAATCGGGTGAAATGCCTACCGAAGCCTACAAGATAAATGTTAAGCCCGATCAAATTACCCTTAGTGGAAATGGCCCCGGTTTACTTTATGGTATCAATACCCTTTTACAGCTATTGCCGGATGCACAATCCTTGGGGTATAAAATTCCCTGCCTGGATATTGATGATCAGCCAAGGTTTGGCTATCGAGGTTTAATGCTTGATGTAGCCCGACATTTTTATTCGGTGGAGAACGTTAAAAACCTGTTAGACCTGATGGCATTTTATAAACTGAATACTTTTCACTGGCATTTGGTAGACGATCAGGGCTGGCGTATTGAAATTAAAAAATACCCTAAACTGACCAATGTTGGCGCTTTCAGGTCGGATCTTTTCCTGAGTTTTAACCGGGATCAGCTGGATGGAAATACTTATGGAGGTTTTTATACTCAGGATGAAATCAGAGACGTTGTAAAATATGCGGCGCAAAGACACATTACCATTGTTCCGGAAATTGAAATGCCGGGACATAGTTTTGCTGCATTGCGCGCTTATCCGGAATTTAAAGTGCAGATGCCTCAAGATTCAAAAGATCCCAATGCCTATCATTACTTGTATAATCCATCACCAGAAACTTTCCGGTTTCTGGAAAATGTGTTGACCGAAGTAGCGGCTTTATTTCCGGGTAAATATATTCACATTGGCGGCGATGAAGCTTATTTGTTGCCTTGGGAAGAGTCGAAATTTACCCAGGATCTGATCAAAGAAAAGAACTTAAAAGATTTACACGGTTTACAGAGCTATTTTATTCAACGTATAGAACAGTTTTTAAATACCAAAGGAAAGAGTATTATTGGCTGGGACGAAATACTGGATGGAGGCCTGGCGCCAAATGCAACTGTAATGAGCTGGAGAGGGGAAGAGGGAGGGATAAGTTCTGCACGTGAAAAACATAATGTGATTATGACACCCAGTACAAATGGTCTCTATTTCGATTATAGCCATAGCGGATCGGCGCAGGAGCCAGTTAATATCGGTTACAACTCACCATTAAGGAAAACTTATGCCTACGATCCTGTACCGTCAGTCCTAAGTCCTGAAGAGCGGAAGTACATTATCGGTGTGCAGGCCAATCTGTGGACTGAGTTTATTGCTACACCTGCCAGGGTTCAGTACATGTTGTTTCCAAGGATGTTTGCCCTTTCAGAGATCGCCTGGACAAATCCGATGCTAAAGGACTTTGATCGTTTTACTCGCATTGCTGTCCCGACACATCTGAATGCCTTTGAGCGGAAAGGTATCAATTTCCGGGTGCCGGATGCAGTGGAACCGGTAGATACGGTAATGATTGGCGATCGTTTTACCATTACTTTAAATCCTCCCTTGCCCGGGAGTAAGATCTTTTATACCATTAATGGAAGAATTCCTACCGAGGTAGATATGGAATATACTGGTCCTATCACTTTTCAGGTGCCGCTAAATGAAAGCAGGGAGTTACGGTCTGTTGTGATAACCGCGGGTGGAAAGCGAAGTATAGCCAGCAAAACAGTGATGTACAATCGTCCGTATTCGGCAGCTGCTAAGGTCGCGAATGTAGAAAGTGGCTTGAATTATAAATTGGTAAAGGGAGCTTTTAAAGAAGCGAAACAACTGGATACTGCAAAAGTTGTTGCAAATGGGGTAGTCACAGATTTTTCCTTGGCAAAACTAAAAAGACAGGATGATGAACCATTTGGTGTTGTCTATGAAGGATTTGTTAAAGCCGAAGAAGCCGGAACTTATACTTTCACCTTAACATCAGACGATGGGTCAATACTTTTTATTGATGATGAGCTGGTTGTGAACAATGATTTTGAGCATGGTTCTATCCAAAAGAGTGGTATGATTCCGCTTGCTAAAGGATTGCACAAAATTAAATTAAAGTATTTTGACCTTGGCGGTGCCAGTGTATTGAGGTTGTCCATGCGCCGTAACAATCAAACCGAAAACACAAGAACTAGTCAATTGCTCTTTCATTCAAAAGAAGAATAGCAGCACTATGGTTAATATAAACTTTTAAAAATAATAGGGTTAGGATTATCGGATTGGCGCAAATACCAGGCACACGGGTGAGCCCAATTCGATCCTTTTACCGGTATCCTTTAAGGTGCCGGTTTTTTTATTGCGTTCAAAAATCACCACGTTATCGGTGTATTGATGACCAACCAATAAATATTTCCCGCTAGGATCAATAACGAAATTTCTAGGACCTCTGCCTAAAGTACTGATGCGTGATACGAAGGTAAGTTTACCGTTGGGTTGTATGGCAAATGCAGAAATAGTATTGGCATCGCCACGATTGGTTTCATACAAAAATTTGCCGTCAGGAGAGATGTGTATATCTGCTGCGTCAACTTTTCCTGTAAAGTCTTTATCTGTAGTTGCAATTTCCTGAATCTTGCTCAGGTTGCCAGCTTTATAAGCAAAGGTCGTAATGCTGCCATTAAACTCGTGTGCCAGGTAGGCGAACTTGCCGTTCGGACTAAAGGTCAGATGCCTCGGGCCACTTCCTGCTGTAGTTTTAACAACGGTCTTTATGCTTAAAACCTGCTCTTTTGCATCTGGATTGTAGTTATAGATATAAATCTGGTCTTCACCAAGATCGGTACAAACCACATACTTTCCGTCTGGCGTAAACTGAACCTGGTGTGCATGAGCACTTTCCTGTCTTTTCAGCGGATCGATACTTTTCCCATTATGCTGTAACAGTTGTTTTAACGGAGTTAAAGCGCCGTTAGCTTCGATTCCAAAAACAGAAATGCTACCACCTCCATAATTGGCCGAGAAAGCATGTTTTTCATCGGCAAGTACAAAGCAGGGACCTGGACTGCCAGTTGCCTCTTTGTTTAGAAAACTCAGCTCACCTTTTAAACCGTTGAAGCTAAACGCCGCAACTGCGCTATTGTCCGATCCCCCGGCAACGGAGTATACAAACTTATTATTTTTGCTGACAGCTACATAGCTGGGATTGGTAATCGCTTTGGCAACACCTTTAAGATTAAACTCAGCAGTGTTGACGTCAAAGTTATAGGTGTAAATCCCCTCGCTTTTACCCGGACTGGTGTAAGTCCCAATTATTAAATTGTAATCCTTTTTTTGTGCAAAGCTCTGCATTGTAAAAAGTGTAAGTAATAAAAGCGAGGGAATTTTTTTCATTATATTTTTTATTTAATCAGGTGCTTGATCTGAATCAGTTCATGCTCTTCCAGGTAACGCCATCTTCCACGAGGAAGATCTTTTTTAGTTAAGTTACCATAAACAACACGGTCTAGCTTCACTACATCGTATCCCAAATGCTCGAAAATGCGGCGTACAATCCTGTTTTTCCCACTGTGGATTTGTATGCCAACTTCACGTTTCGAACCTCCGGTAACGTAAGATACAGAATCTGGTTTAATAATACCATCTTCAAGTTCCAAACCGAACTGAATTTTATTCAGGTCGCCTTGACTTAAGCTTTTGCTAAGTTCAACGTGATAGATTTTAGTGATGCCATTTTTTGGGTGAGAAAGCTTATCAGCTAGATCTCCATCATTGGTCATCAGCAATAAACCAGTCGTATTACGATCTAATCTTCCAACCGGATAGATACGCTCTCTACTTGCTTTCTCTACCAATTGCATTACTGTACGACGCTCCTGAGGATCATCTGTAGTTGTGATGTAATCCTTAGGTTTGTTTAACAATACATAAACTTTCTTTTCACGCTTTAGCAACTCGCCATTGTAACGAACCTGGTCGTTCGCCGGGTCAATTTTATGACCTAATTCAGAAACGACTTCACCATTTACAGAAACCACACCTGCAGCAATAAGTTCATCGGCTTTACGACGTGAGCAGATACCTGCATTAGAAATATATCTGTTTAAGCGGATTAGTCCATCATCTTTCTGAACAGAAGTGTTTTTTCTGCTGCGCATGGTTGGCGCCTTTTCAGGTCCTGCCCATGTGTTGTTGCGATCCTGGCGAGCTGTACGGTCTGAGCGTTCCGAACGATCAAAAGAACGTTCCGGACGTGTACCAGCGCCTTTGAATCCAGTTTTACCATCACCATCTTCTCTTTTTCTGAAAGGTCTGCTATCAGTACTTCTTGAAGATTGACTTTTCTTATCATCAAATTTCCGGAAAGGTTTATCACCTCCTGTACTAAAGTTGTCTTTCTTTATATAACTACGTTTGCTTTCTCCGTAAGGAGTTTCTTTTGAACCACCCTCTTTGCTGAAAGAACGTGGTTTAAAATCTCTGCTGTCGTTGTCTCTGTTGCCGGGTTTGAAATCCCTTGAACCTGTGCTTCTCGAACCGAAGCCTTTATTATCGCCGTCTCTTCCTTCTCTTGGTCTGAAATCGCTACCCGAACTTCTAGGTCTGAATTCTTTCGAATCATTTTCGCCCCTTGGTCTGAAGCTTTTAAAATCACCGTCTTTCCCAACTCTTGGCTTGAAATCTCTTCTATCTCCTTCTCTCGGTTTAAAGTCTCTGCTGTCCCCGTCTCTTGGCGTTTTTGGCTTAAAGTCTTTAGCACCACCAAACTTACTGTCTCTTCCTTCTTTATCGTCAAACTTGCTTTTTCCCTTGTATGAAGACTCTGCTCCACTTGGTCTTCTGCCTGTTGTGCTTCGGTTTCCCGGTTTGGACTTGTCATCCCGACTGTTCCTGTTGTTGTTTTTTATCATGATACGCTTTTATCCGCATAATTTATGCGGGCGACAAAATTACGTAAAATTGGTGAAGATAACAATTTTTACTGTGTTTTTAGCTCATTAACAAATATATAGCATTTAAAACTCCTTTCTGGTTATAAAGTTGCTGGCTTAAAGTTTATGGTTTTGCGTGTCTTTTTTTGGAATAATTTTATCTAAATTATTGCTAAACGACCGGTAAAATACAGGGTAAGGCAACCCTAAGGATAAGGTATGCCAACCGTAGAGTTATTCAGGCTTTTAGCACGCTTTTGCCAGAAATTATACAGCCTTATGATGTAACTGTCTTATCCGGATATTACTTGTCGATTTAGGCTAACTCGAACTGGTTCGATACTAGTTATTCCTGATTTTGATTGTTTAGTAGGAAACTTGTTCCTGAAATCATTTGATGTTTGGAATTACTTTCCTGAAATTGCTTGTTTTGCTTCGATTATTGTTGCCGAATTTCTGTCTGAAAGTCGCTAACCATACATTCGTTTTGAACTGAAATTGTTGGCTACCCCTGAAGTCCCGTGGTCTGGTATAGTCGGGTAAAATGGTACTTTTTAGCAGTTTTACAATCGCCCTTTAAAGTTGTTTAAACATTGATTTTAGCGCTTTGTTTTGTAATTAGTTGATAATTAGGTTAGTATGTTGTACCTTTGCAGGCGTTTTAAAATTGTTAACCAAAAAAAGGAGGAAAATGATAAAGAAACACATAATAACATGTACGGTAATTATTGGATTACTGGTTATGGCAAAAGTGTTTGCTTACAACATGCCCCAAGCAGCGAATAGTATTACAAAAAAAGAAGAATTAACAAGTACAGATACACTAACATTTAACATAACGAAGCCTCTGTCTCTCATGGCCCAGTTAAATTTTGCAGATGAGACATTGCCGATTGGAGATGTCAAAGTAGAGCGGAAAATGAAAAAGACGCTTGCTGCACATTATTTCAGTAATTTACAAACCAACAAGCTGCACAGAAAGGCGGCGGAATGGTTTCCGATTATCGAACCGATCCTTGCCGCCTATGGCATTCCCGAAGATTTTAAATATATGCCTTTGGTGGAATCAGGATTACATGGTGGGACATCGCCTAAGGGCGCAGCCGGTTTTTGGCAATTTATGCCCGGAACTGCCCGCATGTATGGTTTAAAAGTTAACGGTAGTGTTGATGAGCGTAAGAACTTACGTAAATCCACTGTTGCAGCCGCTAAGTATATCAAAGAACTTTACGGTATTTTTGATAGCTGGACTTTGGTTGCAGCGGCTTATAATGTTGGTGATAACCACATGAAGCGCCAGATTAACAAACAAAATCAGGACAATTATTTCAAGCTGAAATTAAATAACGAAACCGGTGGTTACGTCTACAAATTGATTTCTATGAAACAAATCATGGAAGATCCATCTCGTTATGGGTATACAGCTCCAAGGGAACTGTTGGCATATAACGCAGAAAAAGCTGAAGCTAAAACTTCAGAATAAAATAGATATTCGCAAATTGAATACTGTTTTATAGAGTTCGATGATGTGCGCAAGACGTTCGTCCTATTTCTCTACAGCAATCTTTTCAAAGGCCCTGTAGCTAATATAGTCAAATCCCTGGTATTTGCATGGTGCATACTCCCGGGATTTGACTATATTTTGTGTAAAAAAGCGCTTAGTTTGATTCCTCGTTTTGCATAGGGGGGGCTTTGGGTATTTCAGCCTTTTTCTCTTTGCTTTGTACTGGTTCAGCCTCACTCGGAAGTTTGGCTGGGGCAGCCGTTTTCGTGGAAGTCTGCTTTGAAGCTTGTTTCAGACCTTGTTGGGGTTTTCTGTAGTCGGTAAAAAGGTAAGCTTTAGAATCGCCCTGTTTATAATTTTTCTCTTTTTCACTGCTTTGTGGGGGAACCTCAGTTTTCTTTGGACCATATTTTAATCCTGGTACCCTGTCTTCTTTAATTTGCTGTGCCGTTGCCGGCTCTTTTTCCTGAGCTTTTGCTGCAAATACAAACAGGGTATTGAGGAGGATAAGGCCCAGGCCGTTTTTAAATGTACTTTTCATCTGTATATGTTTATTTGATACTTACCAATACTTTTATTTTGCTGATGCCTTGTCCATTGTATGGTTCAAGGGCTTTACCCAGTACCTGGCCGATTTTAACTTTATCAGGGTCGGCCTTCATGGCTACGCCCGGAGTAGATGAGGTAACCAGCATATCTCCACGACCAATGGCACCACCTTCAAGGCATACTTTGGTAGGTATTACACCAATAACGCCCATCGGGGCTTTGCCACTAAGGTCTGCATCCATATGTTCTTCTGTTAATAGTACCCCTGGTTTTGTGGCGTAAACGCCTGCGACAAGGGTAGAGTAGGCTCCTGTTGATTTTTCTACCATGCGGTCCGCATCGGTAGAAATAACCAATACATCGCCCGGTTCATAAGCGGAGATATGTCCGCTTACATCGAATGCCTCGGCAACATCCGCGCCACTAGTTTGCGTACCACCATTGAAAAAGCCACGCCCGGCTTTGTTGATGCGGGCTACATTAGCTCCTACGTTCTTGAATTCGGCTACATTGCCTGAAGCGCCATGATGATCTACCATTAATGAGGTTCCGGTGCCATCGGTCTGCGCGATCAAAGCCGGACGGGGGCTGGCCGCATTTGAATTATAAAACAAGCCAGCTGTGCCGCCGGTTCCATTTGAACGGCCATAAACACCCGCGGTGCCAAAATTGGAGAAAATGGAATTTACAATGCCCACCACACCTGCGGATGTACCTTGCGTATTGTCTACGATGAATTCTCCGGCGTTACCATTACCTATGGTTTTAGCAGTCACGACAGGATTGTCATTGTCCTCGTTGTAATGCTCAAACCTGGCTGCACGGCCCAGAGAGAAAGAGGGTACCCAGGCATAAATGGCATTTCCTGTTCCATCGATATTGGTTTCCACACCATTGCCATTTTTGCCTGCATTAGCAGTAAACGCGTTACCATTACCATCAGTAAGTGCCACCAGGGAAGCACCATTGCCGGCAGGATTGGAGGCATAGAAAAGTCCTGCCCGACCGCCAGTTCCGGACGAAACCCCAAACACACCGGCTGCGCCGAAATTACCGAAAATGGTATTCACTTCGGCTCTCACAGCTGCACCTACACTGTTTGAATTGTTAACCAGGAAAGATGCCGCGTTACCCTGCGTATTGTCGGGTATGTTACCATTACCATTTGTTTCCACTTCGAGTACATTGCCGGTGGTGTTGGTCTGGTTAATGTTTTCGAATCTGCCCGCGCGGCCGGTACTGTTGCTGATCCCTACCTGTCCCAGTACTCCAATGCCCGTACCTGTTGTATTGTTGCTGATGAAGCCACGCACGCCATATCCTCCGCCGTCGTTGCGGCCTACTACCGCACCTGCAATATCGCTTGTGGTAAGTCCGACAACAGCTTCTCCCGCACCACTGTTGCGGCCAATTACTCCGGCAGAAGTTTGTACTGCAGTAGATGCGTCTATACCGCTTCCGCCCGTACTGCTGGTGAATATACCCGCACCATTCCCAGTGCTGGTAACGCTAATAACGTTGCCATTACCCACCGTTCTGGCACTTAAAACGACATTGTGGTTGGCATTGTTGGAGATACTCATTGCCGCAGCAATACCGTTTGTACTTGTTGCTTGCAAACCCGTCCCGGAATTGCTATTCGCATACACCCCATATCCATTTGCTGTTGAATTGCCGTATACGCCAAGGCCATTGGGGGTAGTGCCATAAACACCCCAGCCTGAACCGGCGTGGCTGCCCCATACGCCAATACCTAAACCTCCGGTACCATTGTTGATGCCCCTTACACCAGAAGAAAAGCCTCCGGGCGCTGTACTGGTTACGATACCTCTTACAGCTGTAATGCTGGAGGTTGTAGTGGAATTGGTGCCTTCTAAAGATGTGCCATCGCCATTGTTTTGAAGGGAGAACAGGGTAGTAGCATTATTTTCACTTGAAAAATAGGGAATGGTAAAACCGCCACCGGCAGCACTTGGTGCCCATGATGTACCATCGAACCGAAGTACTTGTCCGGCAATTGGTGCGGTTGTAGCCACAGGAGTATTCTGAATTTTCGCGACTTTAGGGTCGGGGTATGTCCCACTAAGGTCACCTCCCGCAGAGCCTGTCAGTGTACCATCTGCCCCCGCCGGTCCTGCAGGGCCAACAGGTCCGATTGCTCCAGCTGGTCCTTCAGGTCCCACTGGTCCGATTGGTCCTGGAATACCTGCAGGACCTTGCGTTCCTGTGGCGCCTACAACACCCTGGGGACCTTGTGCCCCTGCGGGCCCCACAGGACCTGTAGGGCCTACGGGGCCGATTGCTCCAACTGCTCCTTCGGGGCCAGTCGGACCGATTGGTCCGGGAGCACCTGCTGGGCCTTGCGTTCCTGTGGCGCCTACAATACCCTGAGGCCCTTGAGGCCCTGCCGGGCCCACGGGACCTGCAGGGCCTACGGATCCGATTGCTCCAGCTGCTCCTTCCGGACCAATGGGTCCGATTGGCCCTGGAACACCTGCTGGTCCTTGTGTTCCTGTGGCGCCTACAACACCCTGGGGCCCTTGGGCTCCTGCCGGGCCCACCGGACCTTCAGGTCCCACTGGTCCGATTGGTCCTGGAATACCTGCTGGTCCTTGCGCTCCTATGGCACCTACAGCACCTTGTGGACCTACGGGCCCGATTTCTCCAACTGCTCCAACTGGTCCTGTAGCACCTACAACACCCTGCGGGCCTTGAGCACCTGCGGGACCTACTGGTCCTACCGGTCCAACAGCACCTGTAATCCCTTGTGCCCCTGTGGGACCTACAGGGCCGGCTGGCCCCGTAGGCCCAGGGTTTCCTGATGCCGCGTATAGTGCAAAAGGAACACTCATTAACTGTGTAGCGCCCAATGTAGTGTAGCTGCCATTCCCAATTGCCATTTCAATTTTTGCATATTGGTTTGCATTTTGCCATGGAATAGCTGCAAAAGTTCCTGTTGCAGCTTTTCCTTTACCAATCTGTAAAGTAAAAAGTCCAAGCGCATTGGTGTTGGTAGAATGTTCTTCCATATATTGTACAGGTCCGTTAGCTGAACCACCGAGTACTGAAACTTTTACTTTAACAGACTGGTTAGACAGTACGGTGCCATTCGTGTTTCTGGCAACTCCCTGATAATTAATTCCGGTAAAGCTACTTTGTGCCGACGCGTTACGGACGGCAAAAAGCGCAATTAGGAAAATGAATGCCACAAATTTTTTCATGTGATTTTGTTTAATTTGGATGAATAAGGATTATTTTTTTTGTAGCCTGCTCAACATCGGGGCATAGCTTAAAGTTAACTTCATGGTATTGCGCATAACATAGCGTTCGGCGCTTGGAAAGACATAACTGATATCAACTCGTATGGGATTGGCATTAAAGCCTATGCCAGCTGCAAAATGCTGCCGGTTACCTTTTTCAGGATCTTCATAGAAGTAACCTGCCCGGATAAACAATTGATCGTAGTAAGAAAATTCTAACCCTCCGGCAATACTAAATTCCGACATTTCCTCTTTGAATCCGCCTGGGGCATCAAAGAGTGAGGTAATTAGAGAATTTGCCACACTCCTGTCTGGATCTTTTCCTTTTTCAATTGTTGTGGTCGGATTTCCATCCTGATCAAGCCGGTACTGGGGAGGAGTAGGAACCATCAGTTTATTTACATCCAGCAATAGAGTTAGCCGGTTTTCGGGTGTAGCAAATAGCGAATAACCTGCCCCAATCCGCAGGTTCATAGGCATAAAAGTGGTTTTTACCTCATTATATTTCAATTTGGTGCCTATATTGCTTAAAGCTAGTCCCCAACCGAAACGTTTTCCGTATTTTCCGCTTTGAAATTCTTTGTCGGAATATAAAGAAATGTCGACTGCAAAGGCATCGGTACGTTTTAAAAGTAAACTGTTGTATGTACCCGATCCAATATCGCTTTGGAAATAACGTCCGGTTAAAGCCATGCCAAAATATTCACCAAATTTCCGGGCATAACTAATGTCGATCGCAAATTCATTGGCGTTGTATTGTTCCAGTAATTCACCGGATTCATTGCGAAAGTTTATTGCACCCAGGTCGAGGTACTTTAACGCTATGCCAAGTGCTTCGCGGTTGTTCAGATGTCTGTAAGCGCTGATGTACCCCAGATGCGAATCTTTGGTCAGTTCTCTCATCCATGGTGTATAGGATACACTGATCCCCATCTTTTCGCCGAACAAAGATTTCGCTGCATTGATAAACAAGGAGTTGGCATCGGTAGGAAGTCCGGTTCCAGCTTCTGCAACACCAGCATTCCGTGCATCAGGACTAAGCAGGAGAAAACCTGCCCCTGCATTGACTATCCGGTTATTCTGTTGTGCAAAACTAAAAAGGCAGCAAAAGATCATACAGGCCGTATACCATACAGCAAGATAAATCGTCTTTTTCATAGGCTTTACTGAATGACTAGTTTTTCTGAATACTGCTTAAATGCAGCCTTAACTACAACATAATAAAGACCTGAGGAAAGCCCGGATATATTTAATGGATATTTTACCTTGCCTGCAAGCAGTTTAACTGTAAAATTTCTTATAGTTTGTCCTGCATTGTTTACCAGCTGCATGTTTACAACTCCGTCTTTCAACAGGTCGAATTCAATATTGGTTGAACCTGTTGCAGGATTGGGATAGACAATAAAGCCGTTTACAAAGTTAATTTCAGGATTAGATTCATTACCAGCGATTTCTGGTTGTTGAAACCCCTGCGTGAGAAGGAGAGGAGGGCTTTCTACCGGGCTCACCAGTACGTCTCCAATCGTATACTGAACAATGGTGTTGTTAATTTGCGCTGTACCTCCGCCACTGGCTACCACAGACCGCTGAAGTTGAGGTTGCTGGGCAATGGCCGTTGTTCCGGAAGCTAACGCAAAACAAATAGGGATGATTGTTTTCATACGTTAAGATTGTTAAATAGAATAGTTTAAAATATTTGAGATATATAAAATAAGCGAATAAAAAACAGCGAAATTTGATTTCATCAGCTATACTGCAGAGAGGAGTAGGAATTTGAAACTGAACAATCCGGTGTTGGGTGAAGGAATTGATGTTCACGGTCTTTAGAGATATTTTATAACAAAAGAACATTTTATTATCATGGTAACAAAAAAACATTTCCTGCTTGTCAAAAGTATATAGAAAATGTTTTTTGAGTTAACGATTGTTCATCAGAGTTTTAGATTAAGGATAAAAGTCTTTTGTTCATTATCATCTTCTTTACCTTCAGAACCGATTCGGTTAATGCGAGTTTGGCGAAGATGCTACTCAGTAAGTCTACAAAATGATCATGGGAGCAGATGGATTGTCTGCAAATTTGCGATCTTTGATTACTGATCAGAAAACAGAATTAAGAGTTTCTTACGACGAAATCAAAGCATTGAGAAATCAACTGTATAATTAAAATTGACTAAATTTTTGGGGCAGTCTAATGTTAAACAGCTTTTTGTTTTCTAGGAAAATTATTATTTTACCCGCTTATGGTATTGTTGAAACTGCGAATAATTGAAATGACATTTTGTCCAGGGGAAACGTTGATTATACGTTTTGAACCACTTGAAGGAGCGAAACCTAAATATCTGGCCGGTCAGTTTTTAACACTGGTGTTTAATGTTCTTGGAAAGGAGCTGAGACGCTCTTATTCCCTTTGTAGTTCACCGGATGTGGAGGAACCATTGGCTATTGCCATTAAAAGGGTAGAGAATGGGGAGATCTCGAGGTTGTTGCACCATAAAACAGCTGTTGGCGATATCCTGACGGGTGTTGAACCTAATGGTCGTTTTAATTATGAACCAGAATCCCAAATTAAACGTACGGTATTTTTATTCGGTGCTGGGGTTGGCATTACACCATTGTTTTCGATTGTTAAAACAGCACTTATCCGGGAGCAGAATAGTAAGATTGTCCTCATTTACAGCAACCGATCGGCCGCACAAACTTTGTTTTATGCTGAATTGAATGAATTACAGGGGCAATACCCTGATCGGTTTAAAATCGTTTATATTTTTAGTCAGTCGCAGAACCTTTTAATGGCCCGGTTAAATGGTCCGCTCATAGAACGTTTGGTAAAAGAAAACCTGGAGTTCGATAAAGCAGATACTTTGCTGTATACCTGTGGTCCGGTTGATTACATGGATGTATGTCGCATTACTTTACTCAATTTAGGTTTTGATCAAAATCAGATTAAAAGAGAAACCTTTGTGTTGCCCGAAGATGAGATAGATGAGGATGATGAAACGGAAAAACAGGCCAGGCATACCAACACCTATACGGTAATATTAAATTTTAAGAACAATATTTACGAGATTGCTGTTCCTTACAACAAGACAATATTAGATGTGGCACTGGAAAATAAAATCAGTTTACCCTATAGTTGTCATGCCGGTATATGTAGTACGTGCACCGCCAATTGTATTAAGGGCGGAGTAGAGATGGATTATAACGAGGTGTTGATGGATAATGAGATTGCTGCGGGAAGAGTATTGGTTTGTACCGGACATCCTACTGAAGATGGGACTACATTAGTCTGGTAGGTAGTAACAACGCAAATGTAATTTTTGGTTTTGCGCCGTTATTTTGATAAAATTTTTAGCAATTTTGCAGTGTAGAGAGCTGCAATCTTAAACTTATAGATTCAGTATCTTTTTTTTAATATATATGAGCAAAAATACTGTTGACCTAGGCGAGCAAAAGGATGTAGAAGTGTATGGTGCCAGGGTGCATAACCTTAAAAATATTGATATTTCCTTTCCAAGGAATAAGTTGGTAGTTATTACTGGTTTAAGTGGTAGTGGTAAGTCGTCACTGGCTTTTGATACCATTTATGCTGAGGGACAACGTCGGTATATGGAAACCTTTAGTGCTTACTCGCGACAGTTTATGGGGGGGATGGAAAGACCCGACGTAGATAAAGTGTCAGGGTTGAGTCCGGTTATTGCTATCGAACAGAAAACTACCAGTAAAAATCCACGGTCAACAGTAGGTACCATTACCGAGATTTATGATTTTATGCGTTTGCTGTATGCACGTACCGCAGATGCTTATTCGTATAATACCGGCGAAAAGATGGAGCGCATGAGTGAAGACCAGATTCTTGAAAACATTTTTAAGAAGTTTGGCAACATGCCTGTAAATATTCTTGCTCCTGTAGTAAAAGGACGTAAAGGACATTATCGGGAGTTGTTTGAGCAGATCCGGAAGCAAGGCTATGTAAAAGTTCGTATAGATGGAGATATCCAGGATATTACGGCAAAAATGCAGGTCGACCGCTACAAGATTCATGATATAGAGATTGTCGTAGATCGCTTGATTGTAGATCGCACAGATGTAAAACGTTTACAAGACTCTTTACAAACAGCTATGCGTTTGGGTAAGGGTATTATTAAGATTAGTGATAAGGATAACAACGTGGCTCATTTTAGCCGCTTTTTAATGTGTCCTACTACGGGTATTTCTTATGATGAACCGCAGCCAAATAGCTTTTCTTTCAACTCACCGTATGGTGCATGTGAAAATTGCGATGGTTTGGGGTATATTTTTGTGGTAGATAAAGAGTCCGTAATGCCAAATCCTAAGTTGAGTATTATGAGCGGCGGACTGGCACCGCTAGGTGAATACCGCGATATATGGATGTTCCAGGTGTTAAAAGCCCTGGCTAAAAAATATAATTTCTCTTTGTCCACTCCAATTGAAAAATTGGGTGATGACATCATCAATATCATTTTAAATGGTTCTCATGAGTTGCTTTCGGTGGCGGTTGAGTACAATAAATGGAATGTTCAAAACTATCAGATCACTTTTGACGGCATCATTAAGCTCTTGGAAGAGCAACAGGAACGAAAAGGTGAAGGTGCGGTGGATGATATGGAGAGTTTCCGTAAGCTGAAAACCTGTCCGGTTTGTAATGGGGCTCGTTTAAAGAAAGAGAGTCTGAATTTTAAAATTGACGGCAAGAATATTTTTGAACTTGCTGAAATGGATATCAGTACAGTTAAAGGCTGGTATGTAGGATTGGAGGATAGATTAAGTGAACGTCAAAATACCATTGCTAAGGAAATTTTAAAAGAAATCCGTTCTCGACTTGGTTTTTTAAGTGATGTAGGATTAAATTATTTGTCGTTGGACCGTACTGCACGTACGCTTTCGGGTGGTGAGGCACAGCGGATCAGGTTGGCTACTCAGATCGGATCACAACTGATGAATGTGATGTATATCCTGGATGAGCCGAGTATAGGACTTCACCAGCGGGACAACGAGCGTTTGATTGGTGCTTTGAAAAATCTGAGAGACCTTGGAAATACGGTGCTGGTGGTTGAGCATGATAAGGACATGATCCTGGAAGCTGACCATGTAATTGATGTTGGTCCGGCTGCGGGTGTGCATGGTGGACAAATTGTGGCACAAGGTACTCCGGCGGATATATTGAATTCGGATACACTTACTGCGGCTTATTTAAATGGTAAAAAAGGAATTGAAGTTCCAAAAAAACGCAGAAAGGGTACGGGACATAAGCTTTCCATTATTAAAGCTAGTGGACACAATCTAAAGGATGTGTCTGTGGATTTTCCTTTAGGGAAATTTATAGCAGTAACCGGTGTGTCGGGCAGTGGTAAATCAAGTTTAATCACTGAAACCTTATATCCTATATTAAATCATCATTTTTTTAGAGCCAAGAAACATCCTTTGCCTTACGAAAAGATTAATGGCTTAAAAGAAATAGATAAAGTAATCGAGATAGATCAGGCACCTATTGGTCGTACACCGAGGTCTAATCCATCTACCTATACAGGTGTTTTTTCTGATATCAGGAATTTGTATGTTCAACTGCCTGAGGCGAAAATACGAGGTTATAAACCGGGCCGTTTCTCATTTAATGTAAAAGGTGGTCGTTGCGAAACCTGTCAGGGTGGCGGTATGAAGGTCATTGAGATGAACTTTTTGCCAGATGTGCAGGTGCCTTGTGAAGAGTGTCATGGTAAACGCTATAACCGCGAAACGCTGGAAGTTCGTTACAGAGGTAAATCCATCAGTGATGTATTGGATATGAGTATTGAAGAGGCTTGTGACTTTTTTGAAAACATGCCTTCGATATACAGAAAGATCAAAACCTTGAAAGATGTTGGTTTAGGATATATCACGCTTGGTCAATCTTCGACTACTTTATCAGGCGGTGAAGCTCAGCGTGTTAAGCTGGCTACAGAACTTTCGAAAAAAGATACAGGGAAGACATTTTATATTTTAGATGAGCCTACAACTGGCCTGCATTTTGAGGACATAAATGTATTGCTAGGTGTGCTTAATGAACTGGTAGAGCGTGGTAATACAGTGCTGGTTATTGAGCATAACCTGGATGTGGTAAAAGTTGCCGATTGGATAATAGACCTGGGCGAGGAAGGTGGCGCAGGAGGGGGACGAATCCTCTTTGAAGGTACGCCTGAAGGCTTAATCCAAAATCCAATTAGCTTAACTGGCAAATTCCTTAAAAAAGAAATGGGCCTGTAAACATAAATTGTTATGGCAGTGTTTTTAAGCGATTTTCTGCCTGATTCTGATGCTTCCAGCAAATTGCAGGTTGTTGATGAGGGATTAGATAAGTTAGGTGCAGGAACGGAAAGCTCTCCTTATAAATTAATTGAGTCGACGGACATAAACGTTATATTAAAGCCACGAAAGCCTTTTTCTCATAAAGGGACTTATGGACATGCGCTTATTATTGCCGGAGATGTGAAAACTATGGGCGCTGCATTGTTATGTGCAAGTGGTTGTGTATATGGTGGTTCGGGTTTAACAACGGTGTCTATCCCCGAAACAGGGCTAACTGCTTTAAACACAGTGCTGCCCGAAGCTATGTATCTGGAAAGAAGTCATCTGATTAATATTAAATCTTTAAAGAAATACAATGCCATAGCCATAGGTCCGGGCTTGGGTAAGCTATTTGAAGCGGCAAGTATTGTTGAGGAGCTGGTGGTTATGAAAGTGCCCATTGTTGCAGATGCAGATGCTTTAAATATCTTATCTAAACGGCAGGATCTGCTTTTACATCTGGCAAAAAATTCTATACTTACACCTCATTGCAAGGAGTTTGATACCTTGTTTGGTAAGCATAAGAATTGGTGGGATCGCCTGCAAACAGCCCGAAGTATGGCCAAGAAGCTGGGCTCGGTAATTGTATTGAAAAATCAGTATACTTTTATTATTGATCAGGAAGGCGATGTGTTCATCAATCCATCAGGTAACGCTGCTATGTCGCAGGGAGGGATGGGTGACGTATTGGCCGGCTTGATTGCTGCCTATGTTGCGCATGGTTATAGCGCCAAAGCCGCAGCTATCCTAGGGTGTTACTTTCATGGAAAAGCTGGTGATGAACTGGCTTTAAACCATTATAATATAACAGCTTCGCAGCTTGCAGTGCAGATTCCTGTAACTGTTAAAGGGTTTTTAAATAGAAATATTAGATAGAAACACCACCCATTACAATCATTTGATCCATGGTTGGTGCAACGCTTCCCCCTCGTTTTTCGAGTGTAACGGCAAAAGCCTGAGCACCGGTAATTTCTTTCATGTTGAGCAGGACGTGGTTTGTGTCTGGTTTCATATCAAACACGCCCAGATCTACAGGTTTGCCATTAACTAAGGCCCATAGCTGGTATTGATGTTCCTGATCATTAGGTGGGAGCTGCATTTTTGAGTTGTCGACCATTACATGCTGTCCACTTACATGCCAGTAAACAACCATTTTGGCCTTAGGATCCATTTTTGTTCCGGCAAGTTTTACCCTCTTCCAATCTGGATCATCGGCCATATCAGCAATTTTTTGTAGTTCTGTTTTGCTTTCTTCCAGATAGCTTGCTTTCGAAGCGAATTTTTGTTTATCCAGATTTAAAGCAATAATCTGGTTCTTGGCTTCATCAAGTTCGTTTCGCGAAGTAAATAAGGCGACTAGAGTCATTGCTAACAATGCAATGCAGGCAACAAGTGCAATGCGGAGGGTTTTTATTTTCGCCTCATAAGCATGTAGCGGTACTATCGGTATTTCATTTACAGGTTTATCTGCTGGGATTTCTGCTCTTGCTTCCAGTGCTGCTGGTTTTGTTACCGGTGTATTTATTTGAGGTGATTGATTGGAAATCTGGTTAATGATTTTGTTTTTCAATCCGTCTGAAGGTTGGATAGCCTTTGATATAGCATATTTTTCCAAAGCAATTTCAATAGCCTCAATTTCCTGTTTTACTTCAGGATATTTTGCTGCCATTGCAAGAACTTCACGTTGCTGTTCTTTAGTTAACAGTCCTGCAACGTACTCTTCAAGTATGCCTGTTTCAATATATGCTCTTCCTTCTTCCACCTTAATTAAACTTCTTTCTTAACTCCATAATTGCCATTCGGATCCTGGTTTTTACAGTCCCCAAGGGCAAACTTAACTCCTCCGCAGCCTCTACATGTGTATATCCCTTAAAATACACCAAATCAAGTACAACAAAAAAATCTGGTTTCAGATCAGTTACCATGTCCTTTATTCCTAGTGTATCCGCATTGAAAGTAACTTCTTTTTGTGCGTCTATAAAATCTACGTTATTTTCTATGTCCTGGTTTTTCCCCGCGTTTCTGAAATCTTTAGATCGTAATTTGTCGATGGCTAAATTACGCGCTATGTTGAGCATCCAGGTAAATAATCGACCTTTTTCAGGATCGTAGCTCTCTGCAGCGTTCCATACTTTTATGAAAGTTTCCTGCAAGAGATCTTCTGCAATTTCAGTTTGCGGAATAATTCGGGAGATTACCCCCATTAATGCCCCTGAATACATATCATACAGGGCATGCATCACCTGGGTGTCTTGGCTTTTTATCGCAACAACCAGCTGATCTTCAGATAGGGATATTTTATTTGTAGGTGTCAATTGTTTACTAATATACAGAAACAACAACAAGAACAAAGAGATATTTGTTTTTTCTAAATGGGGTCGAACTAATTAAAAATCAAACAGATGTTTTTCTGCATGATATGAAGAGCGTACAAGCGGTCCGCTTTCTACATACCTCAACCCTTTAGCTAATCCAATTTCTTTGTATTTAGCAAATTGATCAGGGTGAATCCAGTCTACCACAGGATGATGGTTTCTGGTGGGTTGCAGGTATTGCCCTAAGGTTAGAATGTGTACACCATTTGCAACGAGGTCGTCCATAGCCTCTAAAACATCTTCTTCAGTTTCGCCAAGTCCAAGCATAATACCTGTTTTTGTTCTTAAACCGAATTCTGAAATACGTTTTAGCGCTTCCAGACTCCTGTCATATTTAGCCTGGATACGTACTTGTTTCGTTAAACGTTTTACCGTTTCCACGTTGTGTGACATTACTTCAGGGCGTTCTTCCAAAACGCGGTACAAGTTGTCCCACTGACCTTTGAAGTCAGGGATTAAGGTTTCTAAAGTTGTCTGAGGACTTTCTCTTCTGATTGCCTGCAAAGTTTCAGCCCATATAATTGAACCTCCGTCTTTAAGGTCATCTCTATCAACCGATGTGATTACGCAATGTTTTACCTGCATTAACTTAACCGAATTTGCAACGCGGTTAGGTTCATCGGTATCTACAGCCAATGGTCGTCCAGTTGCCACTGCACAAAATGAGCAGGAACGGGTACAAATGTTACCAAGAATCATGAAGGTTGCAGTACCTGCTCCCCAACATTCGCCCATATTCGGGCAATTGCCGCTTTCGCAGATGGTATGCAGCTTATGGGTATCTACCAAACTGCGTACTTGTGCATACTCTTTACCAACAGGAAGCTTTACTCTAAGCCAATCTGGTTTACGTTGTACTGGGTTTTCTGAAACAACCGGAAGTGCGATCATGCCACAAAGTTAAGCAATAGGTTTGAATTGTTATAAAGGCGTCTGTCGATTACATGTTATATTTTTTTATCTTGGGAGAATTTTAACCGCTAAACCAAATATTGTGCGTAGAACACTCTCGGTACTTTTCTGTTTCTTTTGTTTACAGTTGACCGCCCAAAAAAAGAATGAAGCTTACCAATTAAATATTCGTAAAGCGTCATCACCTGTAAAGATAGATGGCGTAGCTGATGAGCAGGCCTGGGCCGATGCTGATGTTGCTACTGATTTTTTCATGGTGCTGCCAATGGATACGAGCTATGCTAAGGTGCGTACAGATGTGCGGATGACTTATGACGCACAAAATATCTATATGCTGGTGGTGAATTACAACGGTATGCCCGGTCCATATATGGTGGAATCGCTACGCCGCGATTTCTCTTTTTTGAAAAATGATAACTTTTTGATGTTTATGGATCCCTTTGATGACCAGACCAACGGTTTCTCTTTTGGCGCTAATGCGGCTGGCGCGCAATGGGATGGCCTGATGTATGACGGAGGTAAGGTCGATTTAAGCTGGGATAATAAATGGCATTCGGTTGTTAAAAATTATCCTGATAAATGGGTTTTTGAAGCGGTAATTCCTTTTAAAAGTATCCGGTACAAAAAGGGGATTTCGCGTTGGGGCATTAACTTTGGGCGTAATGATTTAAAAACCACAGAGAAAAGTAGCTGGGCTCCTGTACCCAGACAATTTCCTTCGGCTTCACTTGCTTATACCGGTGTATTGGTTTGGGATGTGCCACCTCCAGACCCTGGGACTACGGTTTCATTGATCCCTTATGTACTTGGGGGTATTAATAAAGATTATCAGAATGGTACTCCGACTAAGTGGCGCAGGGATGTTGGACTGGATGCTAAAGTTGCGGTTACTTCCTCATTAAATCTTGATCTTACGGTAAATCCTGATTTTTCACAGGTGGATGTGGATAAGCAGGTGACTAACCTGGATCGCTTTGAACTTTTCTTTCCGGAACGGCGACAATTCTTCCTTGAAAATGGGGACCAGTTTAGCAATTTCGGTTATGCAGGGATTCGTCCTTTTTTTTCTCGTCGGATAGGTTTAGGAGTACCAATTCAGTTTGGGGCACGTTTAAGTGGTAAGCTCAATAAAGACTGGCGTCTGGGTGTGATGAATATGCAAACTGAAAAGCAGCATTCTACTTCATTGCCTGCACAGAATTTTACAGTAGCTGCATTACAACGCAGGGTGTTTGCCCGTTCTAATGTCGGCTTCCTGTTGATCAATAAGGAATCGCTTAATTATGATCCTGGTCAGGTGGCATCCGGGACGCCAACTTATTCCCGTTACAACCGTAATTTCGGGATGGAGTACAATTTGGCTTCCGCCAATAATTTTTGGACCGGTAAGGCAATTATGCTGAAATCTTTTAGTCCGGGTAAAACGGGTAAGGATTGGACGCACGCAGCCAATTTGCAGTATACCAGTAGGGAATGGAACATTAGCTGGCAGCAGGAGTATGTTGGTAAAAACTATACAGCCGAGGTAGGTTATGTACCACGACAGGGGTATGTTAAATTTGCACCACAGATTACCCGTCTTTTCTTCCCTAAACATGGACCTTTGTTGAGTCATGGGCCACAAATAACTTCCACTAACTTCTTTGATGAGCAGATGAACCGTACCGATAATGAGTTAATGGCGTCTTATGGTTTGGTTTTTCGTAGTAGAAATACACTGAATGTATGGGGTTCGGGTACTTATATTAAGTTGCTAGAGCCATTTAATCCATTGAATAGCGGGACGGATAGCTTAGCTAGAGGGACCGAGCACAATTGGAGCACTGTAGGTGTAGATTATGTATCCAAACCGCAGAGTTTGTTTACCTATACTTTAAGTGCCCGTTATGGGGGGTATTATGCAGATGGTAAAAGACTGACTTTAGGCGGTGAATTTGGTTATCGTTTTCAGCCTTATGTGAGTTTGGCCATGAGTGCGAATTACAATAAATTAAAACTGCAACAACCCTGGGGAAATAATGATTTTTGGCTGGTAGGGCCAAGGTTGGATGTAACGATGACGAATACCCTGTTTTTTACCGGGTTTGCACAATATAATGAACAGCGCAAGAATGTGAACCTGAATACCAGGTTTCAGTGGCGTTATCGTCCGGCTTCAGACTTGTTTATTGTTTATACTGATAATTATCTGCCTGAGCCTTTCTCTGTGAAAAACAGAGCGCTGGTACTTAAGCTGGTGTACTGGCTAAATATTTAAGTAAAAGAGGTTTTATCATCAATTCAATCGTTATTTTGAATTAATGATAAAACCTCTTTTAAACTAAGCAGAAACGAAGATTTTATTTCTTTGTAAATTTCATTACAGCAATATCATCCTGTAATAAGGTAAGGGTGTTGCCTTCGATGCTGTAAGCTGTTACTTTTTTCAGCATGTCCATAAACCTTTGTTCTCCTTCACCTTCACAATGTCTCATTGTAATTGCGATAGGTTGGGAAACGGTCATTTTGTTTCCATTAACTTCAAGCTTTGTGCTAAATCCATTACAGCTGGAATTGCCACTTACTTCTTTAAATGGGGCTTTAAAATTAAGGCTGGGTTTAGTGTCCGGGTATAAACCATTAAAGGCAATTCTTACTCCTGTAATGTAGTTTAGTTCCCAGTTGCCAGTTAATTTCTCGCTGGATTGACCCTTCTTCATCGTATTGCAGGCTGTTAAGGTACTTATAGCGATAAGGATAAGTGTGATGATTTTTTTCATGGTATTTGATCTTGTTTTTATTTAAAGTTAGTTAATTCTAAATGGAATTTATCAGCGAAAAAATATGCTTGTTTAGCGCTGTAATGTTTAATTTTACGTCATGAGCACTTCAAAAATAACTTACAACGGTGGTTTAAGAACCACATCGATACATGAGCGTTCCGGCAAGGAAATTATTACCGATGCGCCTGTTGACAATAAAGGTAAAGGTGAGGCTTTCTCACCAACTGATTTATTAGCTACTTCATTAGGGAATTGTATGCTTACCATTGTTGGTATTGCCGCTAATGAGCATGGCTTTAACATTGATGGTACTACTTGTGACATCACAAAGATTATGGCTGAAAATCCTAGAAGAGTTGCAGAGATTGTAGTTAACTTCCAATTTCCGGCAAATAACTATTCAGATAAAGACAAAAAGATTATTGAACGTTCAGCTAATACCTGTCCTGTGATGTATAGTTTACACCCGGATATTCAGAAAACAGTAACTTTTAATTATTAATCACCTCAGCTACTTCTTCAGCTGAAATGTCACTATGTGAAGCATCTAATATACAATCGCCGTTTTTAATCAATAAGATTTGCGGCGATTCATGATGTACCTGAAAAGTTTCGGCTACCTGCGCAGAAATGTCGCGGTAGCTGATTAAGTCCAAAAAGTATAAAGAAGTGTCTTCAGGCAAGACAGACCAGTCCATTTCGAAACGTTTTTTTGCCATTAAGCTAACAGAGCAGCGTGTGCTGTGTTTGAATATCAAGCTATAGCCTTCTTGTTGTTGTATCTGATTGATCTGTGCCAGATCGGTAATGTTTGTCCACTGCATATTTACGAAATTATCCCGCCCTATCCTCTTCTTCTTTTGCCTTCGGGATACGAACTGTATGCCGGGCAGATTTTATTAGAACAGGCTTCCAGGACAGTTATTGCAAAAAACACGCCAAGCAATAGTATTGCAACTCTTTTCATCTTTATTGGGTTTCTTTAATGAAATATTTGTACTAATCTACAGATTTTAACAAAAGAATCAAAGTTTGTTATACTGTTGCAGCTAGCTCTGCCATTTTTAAAGCAGTAATGGCAGCTTCATCTCCCTTGTTGCCGTGTTTACCACCAGCTCTGTCAATCGCCTGTTGCTGATCATTGGTAGTCAATACACCAAATATTACTGGTTTTGCATGTTTAATGCCTACCTGAGTAATGCCATTGGCTACGGCATCACAAATAAAGTCAAAGTGTTTCGTCTCGCCTTGAATTACACAACCCAAACAGATTACGCCATCCAGATCCTTATGCTTTTGTAAAAGTATTTCAGCTGCAGAGGTTAGTTCAAAGCTGCCTGGTACCGGTACAGAGATAATGTTGTCCGCCAATACACCGTGTTTAAGCAAGGTTTCTAATGCTCCATTGTACAGTGCGCCTGTTACTTCAGCATTCCATTCTGCAACCGCGATTGCAAATTTGAAAGCACTGCCATTAGGGATTGTCGTATGCGAAAAATCGGAAAGGTTTTTTAATTGTGTTGCCATGCTGCAAACTTAGATAAAATTTCAGAAATGAGTTGAAGTTAGGGCATAAAAAAAGGCTAGCTGTAAGCTAACCTTTTTAGTCAAATTTTTAACTCTTTCTATTTAACTTGTACAGATGCGCGTGCAATGTACTCATCAATCATAGTTGCCTCCTGACTTTCAGGATACTGAGTTTTTATTTTTGTATAGGCTTCTTCAGCGCCTTTAAAGTCTTTAAGGTTCTCATAAACCAAACCTAGTTTTTTAAGGAACATAGGAGAAGTGAATTTGTTGCTTGCTTTATCAGCTGCTTTTTTGTAGTAAGTAGCTGCTTGTTTAAAGTCTTTCAACTCACTGTATGCATCACCTAATAAACCAAGTGCTAATGGATCTGCAACCGGGCTTCCTGTTTCAGCATATTTTCCTAAAACTTCAGTAGCTTTTTTATATTCACCTTTACGCAGATAAATACCTCCAAGGTACAGATTAGCAAGGTTTGCTGATTTTGTATTGGCATACTCATCTGCAATTTTCTCTAAACCAGGGTATCCACCTTCACCATTAATCGCTTTGTTAGCCAATGAATCGGCAGCACCGATATATTGTTCTGCCTTGTACATTTTAGCAGATGCTTCTTCAGCCCTGTTTTTAAGATATACATTCTGATACCAGAAGTATATACCAATTAATACTACAATTGCACCTGCAATGAATAAAAGGCTTTTCGAATTCTCTTCTAAAAAAGAGCCCTTTCTTACCGGCTGATTTACTTCTTTTTCTGTTGTAGACATTTTATTTAAAAAAATTAAGGATTGCAAAAATACATTTTTACATCAAAGTATCAACCCTTTTCTAAGTATTTAAACAAAATTAATGAACTGAGCGTTAATTAGAACCGAGGTAAAGGTTAATATTTATAAATGGATGGCTTGTTGGAGCCGAAAAACAAATCATAGAATTAACAAAGCTAAACGGTAACTTTGGCTACTGATACTATGTGGTTAAAAAACATTACCCTTCTTAATTTTAAAAACTATACGGATGCAAATGTTAGTTTTTCGAAAACTGTAAACGCATTTGTAGGCGATAATGGAGCTGGTAAAACTAATTTACTGGATGCTATTCATTATTTATGTCTGTGTAAAGGGTATTTTAATCCTATCGATACGCAGCAGATTAAATCTGGTCATGATCTTTTTATGATCCAGGGTGATTTTGATCGCGATGAAAAAAACGAGAAGATTACCTGCGGGGTAAAACGTAATCAGAAAAAACAATTTAAACGGAATAAAAAAGAATACGATAAGCTGGCCAATCACATTGGTTTATTTCCTTTGGTGATGATTTCTCCCTATGACACCAATATTATTATGGAAGGGAGTGAGGAGCGGAGACGTTTTATGGATAATGTGATCTCGCAAACGGATACTGGTTACCTGGACGAGTTGATCATGTATAACCGCCATCTGTTGAATCGTAACGCCCTTTTTAAACAGATTGCTATCACACGTAGTTATGACCCAACTTTATTGGAAATCTATAATGAACAACTGGTGGCATCAGGGACAAAAATTTATGCCAAGCGTCAGCAGTTTATGGTGGAGTTTATCCCATTGTTCGATAAATATTATCAGTTTTTAACCAATGACAAGGAGCAGGTAACTTTACAGTACCAGAGTCAGCTTCACGACACATCTTTTGAGCAGCTGTTGTTGCAGTCGATAGAAAAAGACAAAATTCTGGAAAGAACGACTACCGGGATTCATAAAGATGACCTGATATTTACCATTTCCGATATGGCTTTGAAAAAGTTTGGCTCCCAAGGGCAGCAGAAATCTTTTTTAATTGCCTTGAAACTGGCGCAATATGCTTATCTTCAGAAATATAAAGGTTTTAAGCCTTTGTTGTTGCTGGATGATATTTTTGATAAACTGGATGACAGCAGAATGCACAAACTGATGGAGATGGTATCGCATCATGATTTTGGGCAGATCTTTATTACAGATACGGGGAGAGAACGTGTGCTGGCTGTATTTAATAAAATTGAGGTGCCGATAACTTTATTTGAGGTAACTAATGGAGCAATAAATCATGCGTAAACCTAATGACATTACACTAAAAGAAGGCATTGGCAAATTGCTGAATGTTTATAAGCTTAAAGGCAAATTTGATGAGACTTCGGTAGTCGCGTTGTGGCCGGACCTGATGGGGAAGGCTATTTCGAACCGGACAAAGCAAATCTATGTTTCACAAAAGAAGTTGTTTTTGAGGATTGAGTCGTCGGTAATAAAGAATGAGCTATTAATGGTAAAAACCGGCATCATTCAAAAAATAAATGAACGTGCCGGTGTTGAAGTGATTACAGATATTGTTTTTCTTTAATTAAAATCTATCCGCCAAATATTTTACTGATTAACCATACGATAAGCGCTAATACCAGTATTACTACGATTACGCCTGTCCAGACTCCAGCTTTAAAGATGCCCTGTATAAGGTCACAACTCATCAGTGTTGTTGAAAGGAAGGCGATGATTGCTAATGGAAAATATTTTTTCGTTGTCATAGGTTCAATGGGTTGATGTAATTAAACAACAATAAACCGCGACAATGGTTTTTATTAGTACTATTTTCCGTTAACTTTTAGTAGTTCGATTTCGAATATAAGTGTGCTGTAAGGAGGGATGTCGGCACCGGCACCACGTTCTCCGTAAGCCAGGTTATAAGGGATAAAGAACTTGTATTTTGAACCTGTCTGCATCAATTGTACACCTTCTGTCCAACCTGCAATAACACCATTTAAAGGTAATGATAGTGGTTCATTTCTGTCGTAGGAACTATCGAACTGTTTGCCATTCAACAGGGTTCCTTTGTAGTTAACCAATACCGTATCGGTAGCTTTAGGTCTGATTCCTGTTCCTCTGTTGATTACCTGGTATTGTATTCCGCTTGCGGTAACCTGTACACCTGTCTGTAATTTGTTTTTTTCTAAAAAGGCTTTGCCTTCGGCAATTGCAGGGGCATATTTTTGTTTGCTTACGTTAGCAAACAATTTACTGATGGCTTCCTGTGATTTTTCTTTAGAGATTAACGGTGTTGCATTTCCAAAGCCATCTTTTAAGCCTTTAATCAGTAATTCGTAGTTTAAGCTGTTTAAACCGTCATTTTTCATGCTGTTGGCCATGGTGTTACCAAAAGCATAACTTGCTGAATCCAATGTCGATTTAAATACAATTGCCGGGGCCACTTTTTTTACTGTAGTGGTTGTTTTTTTAACTGTAGTAGTTTTTTTTGTGGTTTGTGCGTTTAGCGTTAAGGCACAAAAAGGGAGCATTAGTGTAATTACGGTCTTCTTCATTTGTTTTATTTGTTGCGGTTGAAAGGTACAAACTTTATAAAAAAATAAGCACCTTTTTTTGAGGTGCTTATTTTTTATCACCTAGGTTGTCAGATTGATAACCTAGATGAAGGAAGTATTTTAGTGCTTAGAAACGTTCTGCAGCAGTAAAGAAGAAATCACCTTCGATTTGTGCATTCTCGTCAGAATCTGAACCGTGAACAGCATTTGCATCAATTGATTTAGCATATTTCTGACGGATAGTTCCTTCAGCAGCCTCAGCAGGGTTAGTAGCACCGATTAATTTTCTGAAATCTTCGATAGCATTGTCTTTTTCAAGGATCGCAGCAACGATTGGTCCCGAAGACATGAAGCTTACCAGGTCAGCATAAAAAGGACGTTCTTTGTGAACTGCATAAAACTCACCAGCAGTTTCCGGAGTTAGTTTTGTGTATTTTAATGCAATGATTTTGAAACCAGCAGCAGTAATGTCGTTAATGATAGCACCAATATGGCCATTAGCAACTGCATCAGGCTTAATCATGGTAAAAGTTCTGTTTGTACTCATCTTAATTTTTTAATTTTTTGCAAAATTACATTTTATACAGTTAATATTAAAGGGCTGTTTTATTACGTTTAAAATTATAGCTTAAAGCCCTAAATATTATAGGCTTCAATTATCATTAAATTACTAGCTTTGCAGCGAATGTTATGCTATCAATTTCAGAATTAAAATCGTTACTGGCTACGCCACAGAAAATTGTAATTACTACACATCATAAACCAGATGGTGACGCAATGGGTTCATCATTGGGCTTATATGCTTATCTGATCCAGAAAGGACACCATGTGAAAGTGATTACCCCAACCGATTATCCTTACTTTTTGCATTGGTTACCCAATAATGCCGATGTAATTATTTATACCGATGAACAGGAACGTTCGGCAAAGCTGGTTGCAGAAGCGTCAATTGTTTTCTGCCTTGATTTTAATGCTTTAAGCAGGATCAATGAGCTTGGTGAATTAGTTAGGGCATCCGAGGCTTACAAGGTCATGATTGATCACCACCTGGAGCCTGAAGATTTTGATGACTATCGTCATTGGAGTATCAATGCCTGTGCTGCGGCACAATTGGTTTATGATTTTATTGTAAACGAATTAGAGGATGGCGCAATGATGAACAAGGATATTGCGACTTGCTTGTATACTGGTATCATGACAGATTCGGGATCGTTCAGGTTTGAGTCTGCAAATGCTGCGGTTTATCGCATTGCTGCTGATTTAATCGATTTGGGGGCCGAACACTGGAGAATTCATCAACTGGTATACGATAATGCTACTGAAAATCGTTTACGTTTCCTGGGACATTGTCTAAGTGAGAAACTGGAGATACTTAGGGAGTTTAATACCGCTATTATTAAGGTAACAAAAGAAGAGTTACAAAAATATAATATTGTAACCGGTGATACCGAGGGCATTGTAAATTATGCATTGTCAGTAAATGGTGTTAAATTGGCCGCATTTATTATTGAAAGAACTGATAAAGTTAAATTATCTTTGCGCTCCACCGGAGATTTTCCGGCGAACGAAATTTGTAGAAGGTACTTTAATGGAGGTGGACATAGAAACGCTGCCGGAGGGTATTCAGATAAGAATTTAGAAGATACAGTGCTTGATTTTAAAGCGCTTTTAACCGAATATAAAAACCAATTGCTGCGGTAACATGTAGCTTGTAAATATTGAAAATAAACATATAAAAAGTATAATTTAAAAAACCACATGAAGAAAGGTATAGTAATTCTTTTCGCAGCTACACTTGGATTGGCTGCTTGTAACAACTACAAAAAAGGTCCGGGAGGCCTGTCTTACATCATCCATAAAGATGGTGGTAATGCAAAAATTAAAGAAGGCGATATTGTTAAATTAAACTTTATCCAAAAAAGTGAGAAAGATTCTGTGATGTTCAATACATGGGATATGGATCAGCCTCAGGTTTTTCCAGTAGCGAAAAAAGTATATGACGGTGATATGAATGATGTATTAACGTTGTTCGGAGAAGGTGACAGTGCAACATTTAAATTGGATTTGGATACAATGGCGGCACGCTCTGGTCAGCCAAAACCTCCGGGCACAAAAGATAAATACATCGTGTTTACTGTTAAAGTAGAAAAAGTATTGGCTAAAGGTGCTAATGAAGCAGATTCTACCTTCCAGAAAAAAGCGAGAGATTTCTTTGAAAAAGATTACAAAGCTAACATCGAGAAAAAGAAAGGCGCTGAAGCTGGTAAAATCAAAAATTATATTGCAGAGAATAACCTGAAAACTACTACTACTGCTTCAGGCTTGCAATATGTGATCAGCAAACCAGGTGATGCAGTTAAACCAGCTTTAGGTGATACTATGATGGTTAACTATACTGGTAAATTAACTACTAAAAAATCTGACGGTAAAGACAATATTTTCGATACTAGTGATGAGAAAATAGCAAAAGAAGCTGGTAAACATAATGCAATGGCTCAATATGGTCCTCGTCCAATTACTTTAGGAAGAGCAATTCCAGGATTTGACGAAGGTTTACAGTTGATCGGTAAAGGTGGGAAAATCACTTTAATCATCCCTTCAAACCTTGCTTACGGCGAAGGTGGTATGCCTCAGGGTGGTATCAGTCCTTTCTCTCCACTTGTATTTGAAGTTGAGTTAACAGACATTAAAAAACCTGCTGCTCCTGCTGCAGAGGCTGGCGCTACAATTGCCCCGGTTACTCCAGCTCCGACAGCTAAAAAGTAATTAACATATTATCCATAAGTTGGATAAACAAATAAAAAACCCGGTGTGCTTTTGCATACCGGGTTTTTTATTTGTTAAGCTCCGATGGTTTTTATTAACTTCGCCAATGCTTTTAACCGATACCCATACACATCTGTATTACGAAACGGATGCGGATAAACTAGATGAGCTCATGCAGCGCTGTTTTGATCATCAAATTGAGCGCTTATTTTTGCCTAACGTAGATGTTGCATCTATCGCAAAAATTGACGGTATGGTAAAAAAATATCCTAAGAACTGTTTTGCAATGGCTGGTTTACATCCCTGTGATGTAAAAGAAGATTATGAAGAGGTGTTGGATGAAATCTGTCAGAGTATGGTCGACAGGGATATTTATGCCATAGGAGAGATTGGTATAGATTTACACTGGGATAAAAGTACACTTGCTATTCAGCAGGCCGCATTTCGTGAACAGATTAAATGGGCAAAGGATTTAGATCTGCCTATTGTAATTCATTGCAGAGAAGCTTTTGATGAGATTTTTGAGATTCTGGAAGCAGAAAAGGACGAACAGCTCAGAGGAATTTTGCATTGCTTTACCGGAAACCTTGAGCAGGCTAATAAAGCTATCGGGTTAGGCTTTTACTTAGGAATAGGTGGAGTGGTGACTTATAAAAAAGCAGGATTGGATGAAGTTTTAAAACATGTGCCTTTGGCAAATCTTGTTTTGGAAACAGATTCCCCTTATCTGGCACCGGTGCCGCATAGAGGAAAGCCAAATGAAAGTAGCTACCTCGTACATATTGCGCAAAAACTGGCCGAAATATATAATACCAGCGTAGAAGAGATTGCCTCTGTGACCACAGCAAATTCCATCAGCATTTTTAAAATCTAACATGACCAAAATACTCATCATATATACGGGCGGAACTATAGGTATGGTAAATGATACCGATACCGGTGCACTGATTCCCTTTAACTTTAAGCAAATTCAACAAAATGTGCCAGAATTGGCCAGATTGAATTATGAACTTGAGGTGCACTCTTTTGATCCAATTATGGATTCTTCAAATATGCATCCCGATATCTGGGCAGAATTGGCAAAGCTCATTTATACCAGATATGATGAGTTTGATGGGTTCGTAATTCTTCATGGCTCCGATACCATGGCGTTTACAGCTTCTGCACTTAGTTTTATGCTGCAAAACTTGAGCAAGCCAGTGATCCTTACAGGCTCACAGCTTCCAATTGGACAGATCAGAACTGATGCTAAGGAGAATCTGATTACTGCACTGGAAATAGCTGCAATGAAAGATAACGGGAAAGCTAAAGTTCCCGAAGTTTGTATATATTTTGATTCACAGTTGTTTCGTGGTAATCGTTCCATTAAATACAATTCAGAAAAATTTGAAGCCTTCCGTTCTCCAAACTATCCGGTGTTGGCAGAAGCGGGTGTACATTTGACTTTTTTCAATAACTATATATTGCCTCAGCCTGAAAAGGAACTACAGGTATTGCTGGATTTTAACTCTAATATTGGTGTATTGAAGATGTATCCAGGAATTTCGCAGCAAGCGGTGATGGCGATTACGCATTCATCGGTAGACGCGATTGTTCTGGAAACATTCGGATCTGGAAATACCACTACTGCTCCCTGGTTTATCAAATGTTTGCAGGAAGCTGTAAATAGTGGTAAAATTATCGTTGACATTTCTCAGTGCCAGCGTGGATCGGTTGAGTTAGGTAAATATGAAACCAGTAAGCAGTTGGAGGAAATGGGTGTGGTAAGTGGTTATGATATGACATTTGAAGCCACGATTACTAAACTCATGTATTTGATGGCACAAGGACATGACTATACTGAGGTGGTTAAATTGATGGAGCAGTCGCTTCGCGGAGAATTAACCGCATAAAGTAAAAGTTCTGCGTTTGTTTTTTAGGCAGGATTAATAATTTTAAATTTGAGGATCAATAAAAAAGTAATGAAGATAGAGCAGATTTATACAGGATGTTTGGCAGAAGCCGCTTATTATATAGAGAGTAACGGCGAGGCCGCGATTATTGATCCTTTGCGCGAGGTAGAACCTTATCTTAAAAAGGCAAAAAAAGATGGTGCTGTAATTAAGTATATTTTTGAAACGCATTTTCACGCTGACTTTGTTTCCGGTCATATCGATCTGGGAGAGAAATCGGGTGCGGAGATTGTTTATGGGCCAACAGCTACAACTTCATTTAAATCACATATCGCGGAAGATGGCGAGCAGTTTAAGGTTGGAGAGCTGACCATTACGGTGTTGCATACTCCGGGCCATACGCCTGAGTCTACTACCTATTTGCTTGCTGATAAGGATGGAAAACCTTATTGTCTGTTCACAGGGGATACCTTGTTTATTGGAGATGTTGGCAGACCCGATTTAGCACAACAAGGCGATCTGACTATGGAAGACATGGCTGCAACTTTATACGATTCTTTACATCATAAAATATTAACACTTCCAGATGATGTGCTGGTTTATCCGGCGCATGGTGCGGGATCTGCTTGTGGTAAAAACATGAGTAAAGAAACCTTCGATACCCTTGGTCACCAAAAGGAAGTGAATTACGCACTCAAAGCAGCATCAAAAGAACAATTTATAAAAGAGGTTACAGATGGTATTCTGCCTCCTCCTCAATATTTTGCAAAAAATGCCGCAATGAACAAGCATGGTTATGAAAGTGTGGATGATGTTTTTGAGAAAGGACTTAAGCCTTTGGCTCCCGCGGAATTTGAAGCAATGGCAAATTTAACCGGTGCTTTAATATTAGATACAAGAGATCCGCAGGTGTTTGCTAAGGGATTTGTTCCTTCTTCGGTAAATATAGGCCTGAACGGACAATTTGCACCATGGGTAGGCGCTTTGATTACTGATCTGAAGCAACCTTTGTTATTGGTTGTGGAAGAAGGTAAAGAAGAGGAGGCGATTACTCGTTTGGCAAGGGTTGGTTACGATAATACAATCGGCTATCTGGCTGGTGGTATTGCTGAGTGGCAACTGGCAGGAAAGGATACAGATACCATTAAATCTATAAGCGCTGACGAGTTTGAGCAGATTGTAAAAACGGATAGCGCTATCAATGTACTTGATGTGAGGAAGCCAGGTGAATATGAATCCGAGCATCTTGAAATGACGATGACGCGTCCGCTTGATTATATCAACGAATGGACGACTGAAATTGACCATAAAGATACGTACTATATTCATTGCGCAGGAGGCTACAGATCTATGGTTGCAGCTTCTATTCTTAAAGCCAGAGGTGTTGATCAGGTAATTGATATTGCCGGGGGCTATGGCGCTATCAAGAATACAGGGTTAAAACGTACTGATTTTGCTTGTCCTTCTAAAGCGATGAAAGCCTAACAAGATGCCGGGAATAAACCAGATAAAACTACCTATCGCTGCCGACATAGCTGCATTTGAAGAAAAGTTTAAAGCGTCTATGCATAGCGACGCTCCATTGCTTGACAGAATAACCCATTATATTGTAAAACGTAAGGGGAAGCAGATCAGGCCAATGTTTGTGTTTTTTGCGGCTAAGCTATGTGGTGGAATCATTGAGTCTACCCACAGAGGGGCTGCATTGGTAGAGCTATTACATACGGCGACATTGGTACACGACGATGTTGTTGATAACGCTTATGAGCGCAGGGGGTTCTTTTCCATTAATGCATTATGGAAAAACAAGATTGCTGTCCTGGTAGGTGACTATTTGTTGGCTAAAGGTTTGTTGCTTTCTGTAAATAACTCCGAGTTCCGTTTACTGCAGATCGTTTCTGAAGCTGTAAAGCAGATGAGTGAGGGTGAACTGTTGCAGATTGAGAAGGTAAGGAGGATGGACATCAGTGAGGAGCTTTATTTTGATGTCATTAGGCAAAAAACGGCTTCGTTGATTGCCTCTTGTTGTGCTTGTGGTGCAGCTTCCGCAGGTGCTGATGAGGAGACAATAGAAAAAATGAGACTGTTTGGAGAAAAGGTAGGTATTGCTTTTCAGATCAAAGACGATACGTTTGATTTCGGTACTGACGATGTGGGTAAGCCGCTGGGAATTGACATTAAAGAGAAGAAAGTTACCTTGCCCTTGATTTATGCACTGAACAGATCCGAAAAGGCAGAAAAGAAAAGAATCATCAACCTGGTGAAGAACCATCAGGAAGAGCCCGCGAAAATACAGGAGATCATCGATTTTGTAAATGCAAAAGAAGGTGTGCGTTATGCAAACGAAAAAATGGTCCAGTATCAGCAGGAAGCATTCGATATTCTACATTCTTTTGAACCCTGCGATGCCAGGGCCGGGCTTGAGCAGCTGGTTAGGTATACTACAGAACGTAAAAAATAAGTCTCCAGTTAAATAATGGAGACTTTAATACCGTGACTTTCTAATCCCTTTTTAATTTGATCGGAAATTCCATCGTCAGTTATGATGTGGTCAACCTCTTCAATTCCACAGATTCTCCCGAAACCGCGTCTGCCGAACTTTGTAGAATCGGCCAATACGATGATCTTCTGTGAAGATTCAATCATTTGTCTATTTAGGTGAGCTTCTGAAGCGTTGGTTGTGGTTAAACCAAATTCGAGGTCTATGCCGTCTACACCAAGGAATAATTTGCTGCAGAAAACATTGCCAAGTACATTGTCCGAATATGGACCGGCAACCGATGCCGAACTTTTTCTTAATGTACCTCCCAGCTGGATAATCTCTATGTCGTTGCGGTTAAGCAGTTCAAGAGCTACATTTAAGGCTGAGGTGATGACTGTTAAGCTTCCTTTAGGTTTAATGCTACGGGCCATGGCCAATACAGTTGTTCCTGAAGCAATGATGATGGAGTCGTTGTCTTCAATCAAATCAGCCGCTAAGGCACCTATCCTCATTTTTTCTGCAGATTGCAAATGTTCCTTTTCATTTACATGCTTATCTACGGTGTAAGGATTGTTGAGTGTTGCACCTCCGTGTGTTCTGAATAAAAGATTTTTGTCTTCCAGGAGTTTCAAGTCCTTCCGAATTGTTACGGACGAAACATTCAGTTTTTTGCAAAGAGACTGCACGTCTATTGCGCCATCTGTTTGGATTTTATTTAGAATATACTGATGTCTTTCAGCTATGTTGATCATTTATCTATAAATAAAGCGTTAGTAATATAAACATAATTTTTAATTCCAAAATTAAGTCATGAACAAACTTAAGGCTAAAAAATAAAAATGACAATTTGTTTTTTATAATATATATCTTTTTTTAGTTTCGTTTTATTACATTTGATATTGTAAACGAAAGTTTATGAAATATTGATATTTAAAATTGAAAACAAACGAAATGGTGTTTAGTCGCGAATCCTTCATAAAACAGGTAGAAGAGCAAGAAAATTGGGATGTAATTATTATTGGCGGTGGGGCAACGGGCTTGGGTACTGCTGTTGATGCTGCGAGTAGAGGTTATCGTACTTTGTTGTTGGAGCAGTCTGATTTTGCGAAAGGTACGTCGAGTAGGAGCACTAAGTTGGTGCATGGCGGGGTTCGTTACCTCGCGCAGGGGGATATTGCATTGGTGTATGAAGCGTTGCACGAACGCGGGTTATTATTAAAGAATGCGCCTCATCTGGTTAAAGACCAGGAATTCATTATACCTGTTTATTCATGGTTATCTAAATATAAATATCTGATTGGTTTAAAGCTTTATGATTTGCTGGCTGGAAAGAGTGGTTTTAAGAAATCCTCTTTTTTGTCTGCTGAAAAAGTTTTGAAGGTGATTCCGGGTTTAAAACCTGATGGTTTGATTGGTGGCGTGAGTTATAGTGACGGGCAATTTGATGATGCCCGGCTGGCTTTGAACCTTGCGCAAACTGCTGCTGAATACGGTGGTGTATTGTTAAATTATACAAAGGTTGTAGGTTTAATCAAGGAGAACGGCGAAGTGAGTGGAGTGAGTTTTGTTGATTCGGAATCAAACAAAAGTTTCAACTTGAATGCAAAAGTAGTGATTAATGCTACTGGTGTTTTTGTGGATGAGATTTTAAAAATGGATGTGCCGACAGGTAGGGCGATTGTTCGTCCGAGTCAGGGTGCTCATGTTGTACTCGATCCGTCGTTTTTGAATGGTGATAGTGCATTGATGATTCCGAAAACCTCAGATGGTAGGGTTTTGTTTGCTGTGCCTTGGCATGGAAAAGTATTAGTGGGGACTACTGATACGCCTTTAAATGAACATAGTTTAGAACCGAGGCCTTTAGAGGAGGAGATTGAATTTATATTGACTACTGCGGGTAAGTATCTGACAAAACAGCCTTCAAGAAAAGATGTGTTGGCTGCATTTGCGGGTTTGCGTCCATTGGCTGCTCCAGGTAAGGATACGGATAGTACTAAAGAGATTTCGAGAAGCCACAAGTTGATCATTAGTGCGTCTGGACTGATTACTATAACTGGTGGCAAGTGGACGACTTATCGCAGAATGGCGATGGATGTAGTAGATAAAGCGATTGCTTTGGGTAAGTTGACAGCTAAGAAATGTATTACCCAGGACGTTAAAATCCATGGTTATGTTGCCGAGATGCAAAAAGGTGCGCTTGGTTTGTATGGCGCTGATGCAGATGGGATTCGTGGATTGATTAAAGCTAAACCGGAATTGGGTGAGGTTTTGCACGTGGGCTTTAAATATGTGAAAGCTGAAGTGGTGTGGATGGTGAGGAATGAAATGTCCCGTACCGTTGAGGATGTGCTTTCCCGTAGAATGCGTTTGTTGTTTCTTGATGCGAAAGGAGCGTTGATGCTGGCGCCGGCTGTTGCTAAGGTAATGGCTGAGGAGTTGGGTAAAGATGAACAGTGGATAAATGTGCAGGTTGCTGAGTTTACCAAGCTTGTCGGACGGTATTTATTGTACTCGCCGGTAGGATAAGATTTGGGTTGGCGGTATTAATAATGGCCGTCTAACTTAATGAAGACTTAACATTAGCTTAAAATTGCAACCATGATCTTTGCAGCAAATTCGGAAATCGAAATAAAACGAAATGCTGCAAAACAAAAAGAACTAGCCGAATAATTAAAATTGAATGAAGAAGTTTTACCATATATCCTTAGATTTGCATTTTTCTGCTCTGGTGGCTAAATGGACGGCTTTCGTTTTGTTTGTCGTTTTCTTTTGTTTTGCTTATGCAGAGTCTAATGAGGAGAGGGAGGAGCGTGTTGTTGGTCAGTTGGTTGCCTCAGTTGTTAAAAATAAAGTATTGTTTGATGGACATATTGGAGTTGAACGCTATGTAGAAAATTCTAGCGTAGGCTTTGATATTGTTCAACTAGCTAAGGGATAATAATTAGGAGTAATTATTCTCTTGGGATAGCTATGGTTTGGCTAAAAGATAAAAAGAAGAACAAAAACCAATTTATTAAATAGCATTATGATTAAAAATTTTACAAGCTACGTGCAATTTAAAAGGCCATTTGGATATCTTGCTTATGCATTGATGGTGGTTTTTTTACAGTTGCCACAATTACTTAAAGCCAACGAAGCGTCGGTTTCAGGTAAATTGTTTTTTCAGGAAACGGTTACCGTAAAAGGTACTGTAAAAGATGCAACGGATGGTTTACCATTGCCTGGTGTAACAATTACCGATCAAGAGAAAAAGGTTTTGGGCGTAACAGATGGAAACGGTGTTTTCAACCTGAAAGTGGCGAAAGGAACCGAGGTTTCTTTTAATATGTTGGGTTATGCTACGGTAAAAAATCTGATCAGCGCGAATCAGGATAATTTAAGTATCAGCCTGAGCAGTTCAAGTAAAGAGCTGAATGAAGTTGTTGTTACAGCGCTGGGTATTAAAAGGGAAGAAAAAGCCCTGGGATATTCAGTTGGTAAAGTAACCAATGAAGACTTGACCAATGCAATGTCAAATAACTGGACTAATGCTTTAACTGGTAAGGTTGCAGGATTAAATCTTGTAAAATCAGGAGGAGGTCCGGCAGGAACAAACAAGATTGTCCTGCGTGGTGAAAATTCATTAGGAGGAAGCAGTGAGGCATTAATCGTAATAGATGGAGTGATTACAAGTGCAAGTAGTGGGCGTTCTACAGGTACGGGAAGTGGTGCATACCTCTCTGCTGAATCACCTGCAGATTTTGGTAACGGCTTGGCCGACATCAATCCGGATGATATCGAAAGTGTTTCTGTTTTGAAAGGCCCTGCAGCTACAGCTTTGTATGGCTATAGAGGAGGAAATGGCGCGGTAATCATCACTACAAAATCTGGAATGAAACGTAAAGGTGTTGGGATCACATTAAACTCCAATACCTCTTTTGAAACCATCAATAGATGGCCGGATTATCAATATGAATATGGACAGGGTGATGCTGGACAAGATTTATATTATTCTTATCTCGCAACAGCGGATGGTGCAAGTACAAGAAGTACAAGTTCTGCCTGGGGACCAAAGTTTGATGGGCAGTCTTATTTTCAATACGACCCTGTTACCAGAACAACAAGTGCAACAAGATTGCCATGGGTAGCTTATCCAAACAATAGAAAAGACTTTTTTAATACTGCAAACACCTTTATAAACAGTCTTTCGCTTGATGGAGGAAATGATAAAAATACTGCGCGTTTGTCGGTTACCAATCTTAAAAACAAGTGGATCGTTCCAAATACTGGCTATAACAGAAACACAGTTTCCTTGTCTTTAAACAGCAAATTTAATGACAAATTGCAAATTGCCAGTAAAGTAAATTATAACAATAAATTCTCAGACAACCTTCCTTCTACAGGGTATAATAACCAAACAATAATGTATTTCCTTAGAGGGATGACACCAAACATGAATATTGATTGGTTTAAAGATTATTGGGTGCCGGGCGAAGAAGGACTTACGCAGACACGTCCTTTTAGTAGCTTGCTGGATAATCCATATCTTATTGCTAATGAGATGTTAAACAAGTCTAACCGTAATCAGGTTACTGGAAATGTAAGTGCAACTTATAATTTCCTAAAAAACCTGAGCCTAATGGTTAGAACGGCTGTTGATTTGTCTTACGAATCCAGGTCACAACAACGTCCGTTCAGTACCAACCGCTATGCTACTGGTATGTACCGTACTCAAAATATTTTTAGTCAGGAGGTCAACTCAGACTTTTTATTAAAGTACGACAATAAGATCGGTAGTAAGTTAGAATACAGTATTACCGGAGGGGGAAGTCGCATGATGAACCGCTATAAGAAAGATGAATTGAGAGCAGATCAGCTTTTATATCCTAACATCTTCACCTTTGCCAATTCGAAGAATCAAGTAGTTGCTTTACCTTATACGGCAGAGTATGCAGTGAACAGTTTGTATGCATTAGGTACTTTGAGCTACGATAATTTCCTTTATATGGACGTTACTGCAAGAAACGACTGGGGAAGTACATTGGCAACACCAACTTCAACAGATAACGTCTCATTTTTCTATCCATCAGTGTCATTGAGCGCAATTCTATCTGAGAAAATTAAACTGCCGGAATTTATTTCATTCTTAAAACTTAGGGCCTCAATTGCTGATGTTGGAAGTGGAGGTATAACTCCTTATTATACTGATTATGTGTACGACGGAAGCTTGTTTCCTGGTAGCTTACGTAATCCGACTATGATCTCTAACTCAAATTTGAAACCATTAAAAACACTGAGTAAAGAATTTGGAGTAGACGTTAAATTCTTAAATAACAGATTGAATTTAGATGTAACCGTTTACCAAAGTAATACATATAACCAGATCATTAGTAGCCCTATCGATCGAGCTACAGGTTATTCTTCCATCATCTTAAATGCCGGCGAAATTCAAAACAAAGGAGTTGAAGTTCAGTTGAGTGGTAAGCCCATAGTTAACAAGGAAGGATTCAATATGGAGGTTTACGGTACTTTTTCATTAAACAGGAATAAAGTAATTGAATTGCAGGACAGCATTAGTACCTATGTGATGTCATCTGGCCCAAGAGGAACAGTAGAGGCTAGAGTAGGTGGTAGTTTGGGTGATCTGTATGGATTAGGTTATGAAAGATCACCTGATGGACAGATAGTTTATAACGGAGGTTACCCGGTTCTTGGCCTAAACTCACAGAAAATCGGTAATACTACTTCGCCATATAAGGCAAGTATGGGCGTTAACTTTAGCTACAAAAGATTTAGGTTTAATGCTTTGTTCGATGGACAGTTTGGAGGTGTAGCTTACTCCTTAACCCATTCTGTTTTGGCTGAAGAAGGTAAATTGAAAAAGACAATTCCAGGTAGGTATAATGGAATTCTTGGAAATGGCGTGGTTAAAAATGCTGATGGTAGTTATAGCCCTAATACGGTAGTATCGCCAATTGCAGCAGCTTACTACAAAGCGCATTTTAATAGAGACAATGTAGAGTCTAATACTTTTAGCACCAACTTTATAAAATTCAGAGAGGCAAGATTCGACTATAGCTTAAGCCCTAAAATGATTAGCAAGCTTGGGTTAGAAAAAGCAAGCATTGGTGTTTATGGAAGAGATTTATTTGTCTTTACCAAGTGGCCAGTATTTGACCCTGAATTCGGAACGATCGGTGGTAACGGTGAAATTACGCAGGGTTTTGAAACGGGACAGTTCCCGTCAACCAGAACTTTTGGTCTTAACATAACCGTAGGTTTCTAACATAAAATATGCAATCATGAAAAAAACATTAAAAACATATATTTTACTTGGACTTACCGGATTGACGGTGTTAAGTGCTTGTACAAAAGATTTTAAAGAAATTAATACCGATAAAAACGGCAGTAAGGCTGCCCGTCCGGAGGCATTACTTACGCCTGCAATTTGGGATGTGGTATCAAGAAACAATACCCGAGCATTACGTTTAACCAACGAATTGATGCAAGTACATGTAACCACAACCGATGGCGATGAAATTCACAGATACGTGATCAGACCAAGTGAGTCGGACTATATGTGGAACAACTGGTATTTGCAGATTACAAACTTTAAGGATATGTACTCCAGCGGTATGGCCTTGAAAAATAAAACCTATATGGCTTTTGGGTTAATCTGCGATGTGTTTACTTCTTCATTGATCACAGATACATTTGGTGATGTACCTTACTCAGAGGCAAATAAAGGTAAGGAAGGAATCCTTCAGCCTAAATTTGATACACAACAGAGTATTTATACTGATCTGTTTAGAAAGCTTGAAGAGGCAAATAACTTGTTGGCTGCGCCAACCGCAATGACTGCAGATCAATTGTCTATTGAACCACTTTACGGTAAGGCGATTTTTTCAACAATGCCAGATGTAGCGCAGGCCTCAACTGCAACTACTACAGCATGGCGTAAATTTAGCAACTCTTTATATTTAAGATTGTTATTACGTGCATCTGCCAGGACAGAGTCAAATGCAATTGCCAAGATCAATGAGATTGTAAATAATCCAACTAAATACCCGATCATTTCATCAAATGCTGAGTCAGCGGTGATCAGGTATACAACCATACAGCCTTTTGTTTCTCCTTTTAATACGTATCGTCCATTTGACTTTAACGGAGACAATGGCTTAACTATTTTCTTCCTGAATAATTTAAATGTTTGGGGAGATCCACGCAGGGCTAAGTGGTCTACTTTATATGAAGGTGCATACGCAGGTATTCCTAGTGGTTACCCAAGGGGAGAAGCATCTCAACCAGAATCGAGGTACAATGCAGCTTTAATGAACGAGCCATTACTGGGTAATATCATTAACTATGCAGAAGTACAGTTTATACTGGCAGAATGTGCGGTGAAGAATTATATCAGCAGCAGTGCCAAGACTTATTATGAAAATGGGGTGAATAATGCGATTACTTTCTGGGGCCTAAATGTACCAACTAATTACATGGCTAATCCAGCTTTAGTATGGAACGACGGTGATACAGAATTCAATAAGATGGAGAAAATTCATGCGCAGAAATATTACACTTTATTTTTTACAGATTTCCAGCAATGGTTCGAATACCGCAGAACGGGACACCCCGTTCTACCTAAAGGTAGCGGTTTACAGAATGATGGTAACATGCCGGTAAGATTGAGGTATCCGGTCTATGTACAATCATTAAACGGAGCCAATTACCAAGCAGCTTTATCAGTATTTGGTGCGGATGATCTGAATACAAAAATGTGGTGGAACAAATAACGTAATCAATATGAAAAAGATATATTTATTTTTAATCGCAACTATCTTAACCGGCACGTTTTTAAGTAGCTGTAAGAAAGATCCTAATAATGCATTGGGAACTGTAAATCCTTTTGCTGCAATGTATGTTGTAAAAAAGGCTTATAAAGGGACTGATGTAAAACTTGGCCCGGATAATTTAGAAGGAGCTAACAGTACAGGTGGTGTTGTAATCTCCGATTCGCAAAAAGGCAACATCCCAAAAGGAACTGTGGTTGTACAAAATACAGCAAGAGGTTTTACAAGGGGACTAATCATAGAATTGGGCAATGTAGATGTGCCATTTGTGCCCGGCGATTCTGTAACCATAAACCTTAGTGGAAGTACATTGGCAAATGTAAATGGGTCTCTAAGATTGAAAGGCATATCACTAAATGCTATTAATAAAGTAGCTTCAGGTAAAGCGCAAAAAATGTTAACTGTGCCATCAAATCTGATCATTGCTAAACCAATGGATTACGAAGGAACATTAGTAACAGTAACGAACGCAACGTTTAATCCAGCTCCCGCCGCAGGAGAAATCTATGCAGGAAATAAAACCATTAATGATGGTTTTGGAGATTTAACCTTGCATACGGAAGCAACAGCAGATTATGCTAATGAAGTGATGCCGGAAGGTGTAACCGTAGTTGGTCTTGTTTTTGCTGGCGGCGAAGGTTCAAATCATCAGATTTGGCCAAGGACTAAGGATGACATCGTTCCTTTACGAAGTCTGGAAGCAAGTCCTATTTTAATTACCGGGTTTTTGACAAATCCAGATGGGGATGATTTTAATCAAGAGTACATTCAGCTGATGGCAACAGAAGCTATAGATTTTGCCATTAATCCATTCTCTGTGGTTACCACCAACAATGCAGGTAGTAATATTCCTACCGGTGCACCGGTAAACGGTTGGGCTACGGGTAATCAGCGGACTTATAAGTTTGACCTTACTTCTGGTACAGTTGCAAAAGGTGAGTTCTTCTATGTAGGCGCTACTTCTAAGCTTATAAATGGTGCCGGCTCAACAGATATCAGCAATGCAAAATGGATGAGAAATATTGCATATAATACTGTAGAAGGTGATGGTTTGGGTAGTATTTCTACCAATCTGCTCGCAAATAGTGGAAATCCAGGCGGAATTGCGGTATTCAGAACAACAACTGTAACCGCTACTTCTGTTCCGATAGATGTACTTTTTTGGGGAACTGCATCTAATGGAGCAGTTTATTCTGCAGGTCCTCCACCAATAGGTTATAGGATTACAAATACTGATTATTACGATATGCTTAATCCAATAAGTCAGGCAGAACAACCTATGTTTACGCAAGGCTCAAATACTGGTCGTCTTGGTTTTCCTGCAGCAGCAAGTTTTGCGAAACTTGGTGGAATTTATAACGTAACTACAGGTAGGTGGTCTGTAGGTAGAACATTAACAAATGTTACGCTTAATAAAACCACACCATTAACGGCCATTGAAACAGGAACAGGATTTACTACGATTGAACAATAAAAATAATGATTAAAAGTAAAATCAGACATTTTAATAGCGTAGGATTGATCTTGCTGTTACTTTTTACAGCATGTAAAAAAAGTACAAACAATGGAACAGAAGCCCAGACAGGGGCTTCTGTTTCTGTTGATATACCAGGTGTTTATTTCACAGACCTTACCAAAGTAGGTATCGCACAGGCCTCACCTGTAATTATGAACAAGCTGATCGAAATGATCAATGCTACCCCTAAATCAGCGGATATTTATCTTTCCATTTTTGGTTTTGATCATGCAGGAGTTATTGATGCCTTAAAGGCTGCGTCCGATAGAGGAGTTATACTCCATATTATGATAGACAGCAGCATCGACGATACGAAGACTCAAAATGTATTAACGATAAGCCGTATCAGGTCTTTTCTAAAAAGCGGTTCAGAGCTCTCTGTGGTTACCAATGATGTAAATACATCCTCTATCAATCACAATAAATTTGTTCTTTTCTCAGAATTGAACACCAATAAGGGAAAAGCAACAAATGTAGTTTTCCAAACCTCACATAATTTTACAGTAGACGATTCTAAAAAAATACAAGATGCGGTAACATTAAGTAATGATGGACTGTACGCTGCTTATTTAACTTTTTGGAAAGACATCAATGCTAAAGCAATGGCTGGCATGAAAAACTTCGACTATAGGGAATACAACGGAACATCAGATGGAATCATAGGCTTTTTCTTCCCTAAAAGAAAAGGGGGAGTATCTTATGGTAACGACACCATGATCGAGATTCTGGATAACATTACCGATTTGCCAAATGCAACCATACAGGTGGGGATGTCGGACTGGGTAGTATCTCGAATTAACGTTGCCAATAAGCTAAGCGAACTTTTGTCTAAAGGGGCCAAAGTTGAAGTGGTGGTGAAAAATAAGATAGATGCGGAGGTTCAGACTGTATTAAGGGATATGAAAACCCGAGGCGCCACAATTAAAATATATAATATCTCACAAACCAATATTCATTCTAAGTTTATGCTAATTAATGGGAAATATAAAGGTGAGCAGTGCAAAATTGTAGCAACGGGGAGCCATAATTATACCACCAATGCGCTACGTAATAATAACGAGGTTTTATTGCTCCTTAAAAATTACGACAGTATTTTCAATACTTACCAGGCCTATTACTCGGCAATGAAAAAACTTCCGGGAATAAACTAAGTTAGAACCACCTGAAATGAACAGAAGATCCTTTATACAATCCATTGGCCTCATTACAGGGGGCGCATTCATTAGCTTACAGACCAATGCCTTCTCTACACTAGAGAGAAACAGAACCATTATTGGAACTGTTACAGACGGAAGAAAGGGAATAGCAAACGTAGTCATCTCTGATGGCTATAGTGTTGTGGTTACCGATGCAAAAGGAAGATATACGATAACTACAGACGATAAGGCGACCAACATTTTTATGAGTACGCCTGCAGGTTATGAGTTTAAAACAGATTATAGCGTAACCAAACAATACGAAACATTAGGAAGCCGTAACGAATACGATTTTAAACTTAAGGCATTAAAAAAGAACGATAACAAACACAACTTTATCATCTGGGCCGATCCACAGGTTAAGACAAAAAAAGATGTAAAGCAAATGATGGATACCTCGGTACCTGATGTGCAACAGCTGGTAAAGTCAATGGGGTACGATGCCCTATGTCACGGGATTTGCGTTGGAGATATCGTTTGGGATAATCATGCGTTATTCCCTGATTATAATCAGGCGGTGGCCGAAATGGGAATCCCGTTTTTCCAGGCACTAGGTAATCACGATATGGATTACAGAATGGGAGGTGACGAAACATCAGACAAAACTTTTAAAGAAGTGTATGGGCCAACCTATTATTCTTTTAACCGTGGAAAGGCACACTATATCGTGTTGGATGATGTGCGTTACCTTGGAACCGAGCGTAACTACGATGGATATATAAGCGAAAACCAATTGGATTGGCTGGCAAAAGACCTTCAGTATGTCAGTAAAGATCAGTTAGTAATCATTAGTTTGCATATTCCTGTACATAGTGGTGTTAAAAATAATACAGCGCTATACGCCTTACTTGAAGGATATAAGAATGTCCACATCATGTCGGGCCATACACATTACAACCTCAATAAAATTACCAATGGCATATACGAACATAACCACGGAACAGTGTGTGGTGCCTGGTGGACAGGCCCAATCTGCGAAGATGGTACGCCGAGGGGCTATGGTGTGTATGAAGTGAATGGAACTGATCTGAAATGGTATTATAAATCAACAGGAGAAGATAGGATCAAGCAGCTTACTGTATATGTAGAAGAGTTAACCAACCAAAAAAGGGTGTTAGCCAACGTATGGAACTGGGACCCGGAATGGAAGGTCGAATACTTCTTAGATGATAAGCCGATGGGCGCGCTCGAGCAACAAAAAGGATTTGATCCGCTAGCCGTTCAGTTGTACAAAGGTGATAAAATGCCGGCGACCCGTTCATTCGCTGAACCAAGAAAAATGGACCACTTGTTTATGGCGCATTTTAATCCTGACGTAAAAAACGTTAAAGTCGTGGCGACAGACCGCTTTGGCGAAAAATATACAGTTACTGTTTAAAAACAGCAATAAATATGCTTATGATAGCCTCAATACCATTAAAAAAAACAAAACTAGATTCAATGAAATACGTAGTTAGTGTAGCCGCTTTGGCCTTGTTAAGTTTGTCTGGATGTAAAACCATGCAAAAATCCAATTCAACGACAAAAGTAGAATTCCCGGCATTTAGTACTGAAGCACATAGAGGGGGAAGAGGCCTGATGCCCGAAAATACCATTATCGCAATGCGGAATGCCATAGATTTTGGTATCACCACTTTGGAGATGGATACGCATATTACTAAAGATGGAAAAGTTGTGGTTACACATGATGATTATCTGAGCCCTTCATTTATGTTGACCCCCGAAGGCAAAGAAATCCCTAAATCTGATGCTAAGAAATATCCGGTATACCAGATGGACTATAGTTTATTGAAGCAATTTGATCTGGGTTCAAAGTTTCATGCCGATTTTCCGGAGCAAAAAAAGATAAAAACACATATTCCTTTACTGGCCGATCTGATTGATGATGTACAGCAATATAGTAAAGGAAAGAAACAAATGTTCTATAATATCGAAACCAAATGCAGTGCAAAAGGCGATGGTGTTGTAAACCCTGGTCCGGAAGAATTTGTAAAACTACTGATGGATGTAATTGAAAAGAAAGGAATTACCCCTTATGTAGTCATCCAATCTTTCGATAAAAGAACGCTGCAGGTGTTACATAAAAAGTACCCACATGTTAGAACTTCTTTCCTGGTAAACAACAAAAAGACAGTGGAAGAAAACCTCGAAGATCTTGGATTTAATCCTTTTATTTTAAGTCCGGCTTACAAAATGGTAGACGCTGATCTGGTAAAAAAATGCCACGACAGGAACGTCAAAGTCGTTCCCTGGACAGTAAATACCAAGGAAGAAATTATTGCATTGAAACAACTAAACGTAGATGGGATCATTTCTGATTATACCAATTTGCTGGTCGACTAAATTTTAGTCCGCAAATAGCCTTAGCGCGCTCATCAACAAATCAACAACAATTAAACAGCAATACTAACCAACTCACATGAGTAAATTATTTTCACCTGCTCCCCATAAGGAGCTTTTGCCGCTAAGCAGGATCGATCCGGAATATAAGAAACAACGTATTAAAGTTTTTTTAGGCATCTTTCTAGGTTACGCAGGCTACTATCTTGTACGTAAAAACTTCTCACTGGCAATGCCAGATCTTATCGATCAGGGCTATAGTAAAGCACAACTTGGATTTGCTTTGTCTGGTGTATCTATCGCTTACGGTTTAAGTAAGTTTTTAATGGGAAATGTTTCTGATCGAAGCAATGCCCGTAATTTTCTTACCGTAGGATTAGTGCTTTCTGCATTCACCATGATTTTTATGGGGATGTTTCCTTTTGCAACTTCATCTATAGCCGTCATGTTTGTATTATTGTTCTTAAACGGATGGTTCCAGGGGATGGGCTGGCCTCCCTGTGGGAGAGTGGTTGTACATTGGTATTCCATAAAAGAACGCGGTACCATGATGTCTATCTGGAATGTGGCGCACAATGTTGGTGGCGGACTAGTAGGCCCTATCGCTATTCTGGCTATAGAAATCTTTGCCGATTGGCACAGTAAGTTTTATTTCCCGGGAATGATAGCACTGGTTTTTGCCGTTATCGCTTATATTTTAGTTAGAGATACACCCCAATCTTGTGGTCTCCCACCTATTGAAGAGTATAAAAATGATTACCCAAAAAACTACTCTGTTGAACATGAGAAAGAATTGTCTGCTAAAGAGATCTTCTTTAAATATGTATTCAATAACCGCGTACTATGGTATATTGCTTTTGCAAATGCCTTTGTGTATCTGGTTAGATATGGCATTTTAGACTGGTCGCCAACCTTTCTCGAAGAGGCAAAAGGCTTTTCGTTAAAGGAGTCTGGTTGGGCGTACTTTTTATATGAGTATGCAGGTATTCCAGGAACCTTACTCTGCGGTTATATCAGTGATAAAGTATTTAAAGGCCGTAGGGCTCCCGCTACCATTATTTACATGGTACTGGTAACAGTTGCAGTAATTGTATACTGGAAAAATCCACCGGGGAACATTTGGATTGATAACGTAGCATTGGTTGCAATTGGCTTCTTGATTTATGGTCCCGTAATGTTAATAGGGGTGCAGGCACTTGATTTGGTCCCTAAAAAAGCAGCGGGTACGGCAGCTGGCTTAACTGGTCTTTTTGGCTATATGGGCGGCGCATTGTTCGCAAATATTGCTATAGGTCTGGTAGTCGACAAATGGGGATGGGACGGAGGTTTTGAGGTAGTCGTTGCAGCCTGTTTATTATCTATCTTCTTTACCGCATTGACCTGGAACAGAGAAAAACGTAATTTGGCAGCACAATAAAATTATTTTAAACAACTCATGTTAACGAACCATAGATTTCAAAAGATTATTGCAGGATTAAGCTTTGCGTTAATGTTTACCCTGAGTACAGTAAATGCCCAGGAGATAAAATGGGATAGTACTTACCGACCAGGAGCTTATCTCAAAAAGGTTGAAGCTTTTAAAATGGAAGGTATCGCTAAAAAGGATTTTGTGTTTTTGGGAAATAGCATTACCGCAGGAACAGACTGGACTAAATTACTGGATCTGCCAAAAGCCAAAAACAGAGGAATCTCTGGTGATATAACTTTTGGTGTTTTGGAACGTCTGGATCAGGTGGTCACTGGTAAGCCCAAAAAAGTTTTTGTGTTAATAGGAATAAACGACATCTCACGTAATATCCCTGATAGTGTTATTTTGAATAACTACAAGCAGATGATCAGCAGGATAAGGAAAGGTTCCAAAAGGACTAAAATCTATTTTTATACTTTGTTGCCGGTAAACAGTTCCTTTAATAAGTTTAAAAACCATTATGGTAAAGACGAGCACATTTTGTGGCTGAATTCCGAAATCAGAAAATTAGCCGCAAAAAAAGTAACAATAATCGATCTTTATCCTCATTTTCTTGACGCGGAGAATCATTTAAAAGCTGAATTGACACATGATGGACTACATCTAAAGCCAGAAGGATATCAGGTATGGGCAGAAGTACTTAAAAATGGAGGCTATTTAAAATAATCTGATAAGCTTATTTCTTTACATATGCCATTGCGGGCCTGTTCATATATTGATCAGGCCTGTTTATGTATGGGGTTTCGCTATAGGTCTCCTTACCTAGTCTTCTAAGCGTTTTATAGTGAGAAACGAGTGCCGCACCGAAAGTTGGACTTTCAATGTAATCAAGATCAAACTCAGCAGCCGTTTGCTTTACGATAGCGCCTATGGCAGGGTAATGGATGTGACATATTTTAGGGAAAAGATGATGCTCCACCTGTCTGTTTAAGCCCCCACAAAGAAAGCTGGTGATTTTGCAGTCGCCCCCAAAGTTTGCCGTAGTTTGCATCTGGTGTACAGCCCAGGCCTCTTCAATATTCCCTTCGTCGTTAGGGAAAGGAAAGCTAGTTCCTTCCACCACATGCGCAAGTTGAAAAACGAGTCCCAATACCAAACCCTGCGAAAACTGCATCACCAGAAAGCCAATTACAAATTGCCACCAGGTAATGTCCATCACCAGTAAAGGGAGCAAAATGAACAGGAAATAATAAATTCCTTTATAAAAGAAGAGTTTAAAATATTCTATTTTAGGGTGTTTTGCTACATGTTCACCAATTTTTTTCTGAAAGAACTTCTTATAGTCTTTTCTGAATACCCAGGAAAGCATTGCAAGGCTATACAGCGCAAAAGCATAATAATGCTGGTAACTCTGCACCTTATTTACCGTTTCAGATTCCGAGAACCGAATTAATCCGGGCGCAACATCTATATCTTCATCATGCCCTGCAATATTGGTATAAGTATGATGAACAATATTGTGGCAGATGTTCCATACATATGGACTGGCACCTATGAGGTTAAATACGAAACTAAAAACCTGGTTGACTCTGGCATTCGAGGAGTAGGCCTTATGGATGGCATCATGGCAAACATTAAACCCTACAAAAGCACCAAACATGCCCAATAAAGCACATAATAGAAGGGTTATAGTTGAATTGAAACCTCCAAGAAGTATCAATAAATAAATAGCCAGCATACCGGCCAGAAAGAAAATCGTTTTAAACCACATCGCTGGGTTTGCATGGATGGAAATGTTGTTGTCAGTAAAATAAGCATCTACCCTTTTCCGCACTGTCACGTAAAATGTCGACTTACTGACATTCGTGAACTTAACCTTTTTTATCATAAATTATTCCCTGCTGGGTAGTATTGTATCTTAGTGTCGATTTGCTAATGTAACATAATTAAAACATACATCACCGGAGTATCATATTATTATTTTATGTTTTGATATTATTATTTAGTTACGAAATCACAATACGTTTGGTTTTTCATTTATATTTACCGGTAAATTAATGGTTCTTTACCAATCATTATCTATACATCGATGGAAAACATCAATATCAAGCAGTTGGCTAAAGCCCTGAACCTGTCAACATCAACAGTTTCCAGAGCTTTTAGGGATAATAGCGATATCAATAAGGAAACAAAAGAAAGAATACTGGCTAAAGCAAAAGAATTCAATTACCAACCTAACCATTATGCAAGTAATCTTAGGGAGCAACGGAGTAAAACCATTGCGGTAATTGTTCCCGAGCTGGCCAATAACTTTTTTTCACAGGCCATACATGGTATTGAAAAAATTGCGCGTGATAAAGGTTACCACATCCTGATCTATTCAACGGATGATGTCTATGAAAAAGAAGTGTCCTTCATTAGACACTTACATAATGGCAGGGCCGATGGTATCATTATGTCTGTAACAGGCGAAGCAAACGATCATACTTATCTGAACGAATTAACCCAGAAGCGCTTACCTCTTGTTTTCTTTGATAGGGTTTACGAGGATATCATCACCCCAAGGGTAATCACCAATGATTATGACAGTAGTTTTTCCGCTACACAACACCTGATTAAACAAGGCTGTAAACACATTGCTTACCTGGTCATCAATAAAAATCTGTCTATAGGTAAATTCAGAATGCAGGGATATATTGATGCTTTACTGAAGTATAACATACCCTATGATGACCGTTATGTAGTTGATTGTACCAATAGCTACGCTAAGAATAATGTAATCCTAAAGCAAATGCTGCAAGAGCTAAAACCAGATGGTGTCTTTACTTCTGTAGAAAGGCTGGCCTTTGCTACTTACTATGCTTGCTATGATTTAAATATAGCTGTGCCAGAACAGCTAAAAGTGATTGGTTTCTCCAGTCTGGAAATTGCTCCATTGCTAAACCCTTCTTTAACTACCATTACACAGCCCGCTACAAAGATTGGAACAGAAGCTGCAAACCTTTTGTTTAAAATGCTGGAGAACCCGGAGTCTGTAGATCCGAAAGAAAAGATTGTCCTGAATTCAAAGCTGGTTAAAAGACGTTCAACAGAAAATAAATAAGCAAATTTCCAACAATCATTATTGATAGCAGGGCACAGTTGTTGTCGCCGCTATTTGGCCGCTCAAGAAGGCTAAACCCGATTGATATTCCGGTCAAAAATCCTCTTTTTAACAAGTCAGGAGATGGGTGGAATTTTAGCCTTAAAATCCCTGCATTTTGGAACCTCAAAAAAGGGCAATTTTGAAAAAAATATCCGATGGTTTTCCCGTTTTACGCAGAATTTTTACTCTTTCCTTCAACAGTCTCTCTAAAAAGTGTTGAAAACTCCGGGAACGATCCCGGGAACGATCCCGAAAAAAGAGGCGGAAAATGTAAAGTGTAATAAATACACTTTCTTTGGTGTTTTTGTTTTTTAATAATCTGTATTTTAGATATTTAAGTTTTTGAAAGGCTGTTTTTTTGCAAAATGAGCTTGCAAATTATTTTGCAAAAAAATTCTGATTTGAAGTATAAAATATGGTGTTAAAAAAAAATGTGATATAAAATTTTGAATTGTCGTTGGTGACTGTAAATTTACCCTAAGTGTTACATACACTTAACGTTAACCGAATATTACACCTTAAAACGAGTTCAAATATGAAAGTATTTTACCTAAAAAAGCATTACCTTTTGGTGCTTTTGGTTTTAACAGCACTAGGGGCAAATGCCCAGACCGGAGCTCTGGTTGGAAAAGTACTGGATGAGACCGGAATTCCACTACCAGGCGCATCTGTACAGATCAAGAGTATCAATAAAAGTACACTCACCAATGCTGACGGAACTTATAAGATTACAGGTTTAAATAATGGTACTGTAGCTTTGTTAATTAGCTACGTAGGTTATCAGCCTAAAGAGGAATCAGTAAAGATAAATGGCAATACCGTTGCTAACTTTAGTTTGAAGCCAGATCAACAGAGCTTAAACGAAGTTGTGGTAGTAGGTTATGGCACACAAACACGCCGTGAAGTAACAGGATCTATCTCCAAAGTAACCGGCGAGAAGCTTACCGCTATTCCTACACCAAGTTTTGAAGCTAGTTTACAAGGACAGGCACCAGGTGTACAGGTTACCCAGGGTAGCGGACTTGCAGGAAGTGGTTCTGTAATCAGGATCCGCGGTATCGGTTCAATCTCTGCCGGTGGTGATCCACTTTATGTAGTAGATGGTATTCCGATTACTTCAGATCCATTTATTGGTGATAATCGTGGTGGAATGAACCAGAATCCACTGGCAACCATTAATCCTAATGATATTGAATCTGTAGAGGTATTAAAAGATGCAGGTGCAGCAGGCATCTATGGTTCCCGTGGTGCAAATGGGGTGATTTTAATTACTACTAAAAGAGGAAAGTTGGGCAGGCCGACTTTCAATTTATCTACCAAATACGGGTTGACCACCTATGCTAACCGTCCGGAATTTGTGAGCGGATCGGAGTGGTTGCAATTGCGTCAGGAAGCATGGGCTAATGATGGAAATGTAGGCCTGGCTACTTTGCCAAATGGAATAAGTTGGGAAACAGCTGAAAAAAATAACACTGATTGGTGGGGATTGTTAACAAAAACAGGGCATACGAATGATCAAAGCATTTCATACAGTCAGGGGACAGAGCGTATAAAAGCTTTCGTATCTGCGAATTATAGTGATAATCAAAGTTTTCTCAAAGGTAACAGTTACGAACGATATGGTTTCAGAACCAATCTGGACATTAAAGCAAATTCGTATATCAATACCAGCATTAATGTAGGGTACGATAGAGGAACGAATACCAGGGTAAATGCAGCCTGGGGCGGTGGTTTAGGTGAGGCAATGTCTACAGCATTACCAATTTATCCCGTTTATAATGCCGACGGCTCTTATTTCAACAGTGGTGCTAATCCAGTAAGAAATGTGAATTTGTTAGATTGGAAAGCGGTTACTGATCGTGTAATTGCCGGGGTTACTTTTGAAGTTAAACCTGTAAAGAACTTAAGCATCAAAGCGATTGCGAACATCGATAACATGAATGTTAAAGAAAATCAGTTTCAACCTGCAGAACTTAGAAATCAATCGAGAGGATATGCTAATTCATGGCCAACTAAGATATTCAACAATACTTTAACTGGAACGGCTAATTACGATTTGCAATTGGATGATAAGAATAAACTTTCATTTCTTGCCGGTGTAGAAACACAAGTTACTTACCGTCACCGTCATCCTAATGGTATTTATGGAGAGGCTAACGGGCCTTTCAATAAAGACCGTGAAAGTTTGAATCAAGCAATAAATATTCTAAAATCTACACCTCTTTTTTATGTACCTGGAGATCTTAGAGATACATTTGAGTCATTATTTGGAAGAATCAACTATTCTTATGACAATAAATATTACTTACAGGTTCTTGCAAGGAGAGACGGATCTTCCAAGTTCGGGCCGAATAACAAGTATGGATATTTTCCTGCAGCATCTGCTTCATGGTATATCAGCGAGGAAAATTTCTTGAAGGGAAATAAAGTGCTGTCAAATTTAAAAATAAGAACAAGCTATGGTTTAGTCGGTAGTTCGCAGTTTCCTTCTGCACAGTATAATGCCTATTATGGTCCGGGAAGCATATACAATGGAGGAGTTTCTGTATATCCAAGTAACGTAGCTAACCCTAATCTGAAATGGGAGGAAGGTCGCAATTTCGATCTTGGTCTTGATTTTGGCCTATTTAACAATAGGATAAGTGGAGAGCTTGCCTACTATCATAAAAAAACATCAGGTGCATTACTTAACGGTGCCGTATCTCCTTCAACTGGCTTTTTAACTGGTTGGGTAAATGTCGGGACTATTTTAAATGAAGGTCTGGAATTAAGTTTAAATACGATTAATATCCAGTCTGATAAGTTTAAATGGGTGACGAGATTAAATATATCTCAGAATAGCAATAAGGTGTTGGATTTAGATGGATTTTCTGCTGATGCGGTGTCTGGTGGAACAAATGATACCCGGTTAGCCATAGGCTACCCACTAGGTGTAAATTTTTTGGTGAGATATAAAGGGGTTGACCCTGCTGATGGATTACCAATTTGGCTGAATAAAGATGGGTACGAAACTAAGACCTTCTCTTTGGATGACCGCGTAATTACCGGACAGGTATTGCCTGATTATGTAGGAGGTTTAACGAATACTTTTTCATATAAAGGTTTTGAGTTAAACACCCTGTTCACTTTTGCAATCGGTGGTAATCTTTATGATGGATCTGCAAAGCGTCAGTTAGGCATTGTTACAGATTGGAATATTCGTACAGATATTGCAGACCGTTGGCAAAAACCTGGGGACATCGCTAGATTCCCAAGACTAACTTTAAATACGAATGCATATCCCGGACTGGCGAGCGAATGGCAGTACAATTCAACGTTGTTCTTATACGATGCCACTTTTGTGAGATTGAGAGAAGTTACCCTTTCTTATGCGCTGCCTGTTAGTTTTGCACAAAAGTTACGGTTACAGAGTTTAAAAGTATTTGCTGCAGGAATGAACTTGCTGACCTTTAGCAAGTATCCTGGAGGTGACCCCGAAATAGCCAGAGATTTTGCGAATCCGCAGGACAGAAATATGAGTCCTAATGTCACTTATTTGACGACTCCTCAACAAAAGAGTGTAACATTTGGCCTATCTACATCATTTTAATTGTTGACTATAATAAAACGAAGATGAAAATCAACTATAAAAATATTATAAAAGTCGTAGCTGTTCTGGCTGTATTAGCTGGTACAGGGACAGGATGTAAAAAATTTCTTGATTCACCTCCTGCCTCGCAGATGCCCGAAGAGGAAGCAATTGCCGATGAAGCAGGATTGAGAACTATACTCATTGCTGGATATCAAAGTGTGGGTGGCGATTTCGCATTTGGTGGAAGGATAAAAGTAATGAGTGAACTGCTTGCTGACCAACTTGACGGTAGCCAGCAAAGTGGGGATTTTGGTGAGACCTTTCAGCGAAAATCTTCCATTTTTGGTGACTACAAGAAAGATATGTACAAAGAGTTGTATCAAGGTATTTACCGTTCAAATGTTGTGCTTAAGTTTTTGGATAAAGCCAATCCTGCCAATAGAAATGATATTGAAGGACAAGCATTATTTATTCGTGCTATACTTCATTTTGAAATCGTAAAGCTGTTTGCTCAGCCTTATGGCAGCACAACTGACAATTCTCATTTAGGTATTCCTTTACGTATTGCTACGTCTACCGAGTCTAAGAATAGAGCCACTGTAAAGGAAGTTTATGACCAGATCATTAGCGATTTGAAATTGGCAGAGTCAAAATTGACAGGTGAGAATACGGGGTTTGCAACAAAATGGGCAGCAAAGGGCTTATTGGCTAAAGTCTATTTCCAAATGAATGACTTTGAAAATGCTTACAATTATGCCAACCAGGTAATTACTACCGATAAATTTCAATTGGACCCCACTTATACCACACGTTTTTCGGAAGGACTGTCTAAAGAAGCTGTTTTCCAGATCATCTCAACGAGAGGTGTGTTTGAGGCTGGTGGGCATTTAAGGGACAATATGCGTTCGGATTTTGTATTACCTAACATTAGATTCACAAAAGCGACTTATGATTTGCTGAATACACCAAATGATGTAAGAAAGACTTTTTTGGATGCTGTTAAATACCCTGCATTTTATCCGCTTACAAAGTACAATAAGGATAGGTTTAATATTCCTGTTGTCTATTTAACAGAATTAAAACTAATCAGGGCGGAATCTGCTGCTGAAACCAATGCCAACCTTGATGTAGCAGTTAAAGATGTTAATGATATAATGAACAGGGCCTATGCAGGTACAAAAAGTATCCCCACAAATTCAAGCGCAGCATTTATCATTACCAATGCACGTTTAGAGCGTAACCTTGAATTTATTGGCGAAGGTGTTAGACTTTCAGAAATCAAACGTATTGGTGCAAGAAGTGGGGAGAATGTAGATAAGCGTGGATCAGTTTGGAACTGCCCTGGTTTCCTTTTACAATTCCCTCAGGAAGAAATGGCTACAAACCTGACTTTCCAACGCAATCCGGAAGGCAACTGTTTTTAATTCTAAACTTTAAGAGATAAACGTATGAAACGTATTCAATATATCCTTTTCGCCATCTGTATCCTCTCGATATGGAGCTGCAAGCCAGAGGAGTTTGCACCAATTGGCGAGCCTCAAAATGTTGTCAAATCAATCCAGGGCAACTGGGGACTAACCAAAGTAACACAAATTGATCAGGATGCCAGTACAAAGGGCTTCCCTTATAAACAGCTGGACATTACTTCAGTATATCCGTATACTGATCTGGCACTTGCTTTTTTAGGAGATGCGCAAGGTAATCCAACCACATTTACCATTACTTCTGGTAATGCACCTAAAATAGCCGATTTAACATCTGGCAATTGGAAGGTAGATGATCTAAAAGCACCAACTACCATTTCTTTAATAAATGGAGCAGTAACCAACAGCTTAAGTATAGGTTCTTATGTAAGCTTAAAGGCAGGAAAACTGATCATCAAAAGAGACAAGAAATTGAACGGAAAGGTTATCCTTTCTTACCAGTATGAATTCACCAAAAAGTAAAGCGGTTATGAAAAAGATATTATTATTAATTGTATGCTGTTTTGGTGCAATGTGGGCATCAGGACAGGGAAAAGTTACTTTTAGTCCGGCCACATTTACTGCCGAAGACGAGGTGACGATTACTTTAGATGTTACTGGAACCCCATTGGAGGGAGCTAACGACGTATACATATGGGCATTTTCTAACGATGGTGTTGGGGGAGGAAAAGATGCCAGTACCAACGGACAGTGGGGCAACTCTTCGGAAGATGCAAAAATGACTAAAACTGCAGCCAACATCTTCACCTTTAAATTTACCGGAACTACACTTTTCGGACAAAGTCCGGCCGAGCTGATTAACTTCGGGTTCCTTGGAAAAGCTAAAGATGGCTCTAAACAAACACCGGATTATAAACCATTTAAGTTTGATCCGCTGGTGTTTACCGCTTCGCAGTTCAGGATTTTTCCTGCAAAGCTGGATTATACGGACATGGCTACCGTTTATTTTCACCAGAGTCTGGCTACGGATATTAACCTGCAAAGAATGACAAACATAAAGGTAAACTTAAGTTTCTATAATGAAGCGGGGGATCCGGTTGGCTCAAAACAGGGCATCACAACAGCAAAAGAGTCAGCCATTCTTTTTTCTTACTCTTTTATTCCTGATCGGGTGGTTACCATTCCTGCTGGAATAAAACTAGGCAAGTTCAGTTACCAGTTTACAGGTACAGTAAAAGATGCAAACGGACTGGATGTCACAACCAGCGGTCCGGTAATAGAAGTGGTTTATACAGTGTTCAATTAATCTAAAAGGCAATGAAGTACAAAATATTATATACACTCCTTGCACTTGTAGCATTTGCATTTGGATGTAAAAAAAATACGTATGACGAGGATTCAAAAGGAGAGGCGTTGGGAACTTTTGCAGCAACGGCACCTGCCAACAATACAATGCTAGTCCTCAATTCCGCGACACCAGGTAAAACAATTGAAATTACCTGGACAGCGGCAAAACCAGGTGTAAGCACAGCCCCTACTTATAAATGGGTAGCAGCTTTAAAGACAGGTTCAATAGATCAGCCGATCATAGAATTTCCATCAGATAATGGTGGCAAGGCAAATACACTTACTTTAACCCAAAAACAACTGGATGATGCACTGAAAGCAAAAGGGATAGCAGACGGTGCTAAAGCAGAGCTAATTTGGCGAGTTGTTGCCGACAATGGTACGGTAAAAGTGAATGGAGATACCTTTAACATCTCTGTAACCAGATTTGGCGATGGGGTATCTAACTTTATATTATATGGTCCTGTTTCAAGTGCCGATGTAATTACCATCAACCCGATATTAACAGAACAGACACTTAATTTTAAATGGCAAAAATCGTTTGCCGGAAAAGCAGGTGCAAATACTACATACAAAGTTAAGTTCATCAAACCTGATGGCACCTTTGAAACCCCTTTATTTGAGCTGACTTCAAACAATAATGGGCTGGACTCTAACCTAAATGTATCTTATAAAGACTTTGATGCTGCTTTGACTGCTGCCGGTTTAGCAGATCAGTCGGCCGTTGCTACCTTAAAATGGAGTGTTGAGGCTACTTCTGGTACATTTAAAAAGTTCTCTGATTATACCAATGATGTTTCTGTTCTTAGGGATGTAAGCCTGTTTATGGTGGGGAGCGCTTCTGAGTTTTCATGGGACAATGGTAACCCAACCTATATGTACCGTGATGAAACCAATAGAGGTAATTACATTTATACAGGTTACCTTAATGCCGGGGACTTTAAATTTATTACTGTTGTTGGCAGTTGGGAAACTCAGTATGGCAATGATGGAAGTAACGGAGTTAAACTGAAAGCTAAAGGATCTGATCCTGATCCCGGAACATATAATGTAGCTACTGCAGGTTACTACACGGTTAAAATCGATATCAATGCGCTGACTTTCTCCATCAGTCCTTACGATGCTTCAGGAGCAACAGTGTACAATTCAATTGGGATCATAGGAGGATTTAACGGATGGGGAAATATTACTGCTATGAGTAAGAGTACCTTTAATCCGCACATCTGGACAATTACGCAAACCATCACAGCAGACACTGAAATGAAATTTAGAATTGATACGGGATGGGATGTGAACTGGGGCCCTGTAGAAGCTAATGTAAATGGTAAATATGGAAAGGCGGTAAGAGATGGCAAGAATATTAATATGAAGGCGGGAACTTACAAAATACAGTTTAACGATTTGACCGGAGACTATATTTTCTATAATAAATAACAGATTAACTAAGTAATGCCGGCCAGGAATATTCCGGGTCGGTATTGCTTTCCTGATCTAACGCCTAACCCCCGTTTAATATGAGAAAACTATTTATTGCATTATTTTTTACCCTGTTAACTGGCCTGGTAAATGCCCAGAAACTGGAACGTGTAGAACCCATGTTTTGGTGGGTAGGGATGAACAATCCTAAATTACAGTTACTGGTACACGGAACAGACATCGCCAAACTTGATGTTAACTTAAATTATCCCGGCGTTAAGCTACTAAAGGTAAATAAGGTGGAGAACCCAAATTACCTTTTCCTTGATCTTGAAATTGCTGCGGATGCCAAAGCAGGGAAATTCCCAATTGAATTCTTGCAGGCAGGGAAAAGAAAACTGCAATATAGCTATGAACTTAAAACCAGGGAAACTGGACCGTTAAGGATACAAGGCGTAAGTAATAAAGATCTGATCTATTTGCTGATGCCAGATCGCTTTGCAAATGGCGATCTTAAAAATGATGTGGTAAAAGGAATGCGCGAAACCAAGTTAAATCGTGACTCCATGTACTACCGTCATGGTGGAGATATTCAGGGATTGATCAACAAATTGGATTACCTGAAAGATCTTGGTGTAACTGCCATCTGGATGACTCCGGAAATAGAAAACGATATGCCGTTGGTTTCTTACCATGGCTATGCAGCTACCGATCATTACAAAATAGATCCACGCTATGGCACATTGGCTCTTTATAAGAGCTATGTCGATAAAGCGCATGAAAAAGGCTTAAAGATTGTCAAAGATATAGTGCACAACCATATGGGTACCGGGCATTGGTTATACAATGATATGCCAATGAAAGACTGGGTAAATCAATGGCCGGCTTATACGCAAACCAGTTATCGCGATGAGCCTGTAATGGATCCATATACTTCTAAAGCGGATAAAAAGAAAATGCTGGACGGATGGTTTGTGCCAAGTATGCCGGATTTTAACCAGAGAAACCCATTTGTACAAAACTACATCACCCAAAATCATATATGGTGGATAGAATATGCAGGTATTGATGGATTAAGGCTGGATACTTATCCTTACAACGATCCGGATTATATGAAAGACTGGATACAAAAAATTAAAGCGGAATTTCCAACACTCTCCATTTTTGGAGAAACCCTGGTGCATACTGCTGCAGCGCAGGCATTTTTTACAGGTGGTAACACCGTAAATCGTGGTTTTGATACCGAACTGCCGGGTATAACAGATGCCGTACTAAAAAATGCAATTTACGAAGCATTGAATGGTAAGTCGGGCTGGACCGATGGCGTTTTTAGATTATATTCTACCGTGGCACAGGATTTCCTTTATCAGGATGCCGAACGTAACGTCATATTTATGGATAACCACGATATGAGCCGTTTTTATTCCATGGTAAATGAAGACATAGACAAGTATAAGTCAGGGATGGCTTTGTTGTTAACCATGAGGGGCATCCCACAATTGTACTATGGTACGGAGATCCTGATGAAGAATTATTCTAACCCCGATGGCCTGGTACGTTCTGATTTCCCTGGTGGCTGGGCAACGGATAAAACAGATAAGTTTACAGCGGCAGGACGTACGGAAAAAGAAAACGAAGCCTTCAATTTTGTGAGAACGCTAGCCAATTATCGTAAAAACAATCCTGCCCTACAAACAGGTAAACTGATGCAGTTTGTTCCTGAAAATGGTATTTATACTTATTTCAGATATCAGCCTGAAGGTACTACAGGAAGTAACGCAGGTAAAACGGTAATGGTTATTGTAAATGCAGAAGAGACAGCAAAAAGCCTGGAAACTTCAAGATTTGCTGAACGTATTGGATATTCATCATCTGCAACCAATATCATCAATGGTGAAAAATTAGATACACTTAAAACAATTGCAGTACCCGCAAAAACAACATTGGTACTTGAACTGAATTAAATGAACAATACAACAAAACAAATGGCCTGCATATTTGACCTGGATGGTGTCCTGGTAGATACCGCTGTGTACCATTATCAGGCATGGAAACAACTGGCAAACTCACTGGGTTTTGATTTTACGCATTTGCAAAATGAACAGCTAAAAGGGGTAAACCGCATGCGTTCGTTAGACATGATCCTCAATTGGGGTGGAGTAGAAGTAACGGAAACGGAAAAAGAAGAACTGGCCTCGCTTAAAAACTCATGGTATGTAGCGATGATCAGTAAAATGACTACTGAGGAAGTATTGCCGGGTTCTTTAGCCTTATTACAGGATTTGAAAGCTCAGGGTATAAAAATCGCGCTGGGCTCAGCCAGTAAAAACTCTTCGCTGATATTAGAACGGACAGGCCTTACTCATTTTTTTGATGCTATTGTAGATGGTAATGCAGTAACCACCTCCAAGCCCGATCCGGAAGTGTTTTTGAAAGCTGCTGAACTTCTAGGTGCAGCAAACAAAGACTGTATCGTTTTTGAAGATGCGCTGGCAGGCGTACAGGCAGCTATTGCTGCCGGAATGCATGTGGTAGGTATTGGCGAACCCGAAAATTTACCCGGTGCAAAACTGGTGATAAAAGACCTCTCAGAAATAACAATAACCGAACTCTCGGATTTGAAAAATCAGGAAATAGAAAAAGGATAATGTACGCTGAAGGTTTAACCGTAAAGTGTACCAGAGTAGTATAACGATGAAGAATTACATAAAAGCAGACGAGTGGAATATTATTGAGGAAGGTTTTGATCCTCATTTAAATAAAGTGTCAGAAAGTTTGTTCAGTATTGGTAATGGACGTATGGGCCAGCGTGCTAATTTTGAAGAATCCTATTCTGGAGAAACCCTGCAGGGTAATTACGTGGCCGGTGTATACTATCCAGACAAAACCCGTGTAGGGTGGTGGAAAAATGGCTACCCGGAATATTTTGCCAAAGTATTGAATGCAGCCAACTGGATTGGTATCGATATCAGTATTGAAAGTGAGGTACTGGATCTTTTTACCTGTAAAGTCACAGCATTTAAACGAGTGTTGGATATGCAGCAGGGAACATTGAGCCGTACTTTTACTGCTGAACTAAATAGTGGTAAAATTGTTCAGGTTGAAGCCATCCGTTTTTGTAGCATTGCTGAAGATGAGCTGGCAGCTTTACGTTACAAAATCACAGCGGTTAATTTTGAAGGCAGTATTGCGATCACTTCATTTGTTGATGGTGATGTAAAAAATCAGGATGCCAACTATGATGAGAAATTCTGGAACGAAGTAAAACAAGAGCAGGTAAATGATACCGATTACCTGGTGTTGCGTACCAAAAAGACAGAGTTTGATGTTTGTACGGCCAGCCATACGACTATAGTGTATAATAGTGAGACACAAAATTTAAAGCCTGTTTCTAAAGAAAAATATGTTGGTCAGACTGCTGCTATATATTTGAAACAAGGCACTGCTGTTGATATCTATAAAGTTGCGGCAAACCTCTCTTCACAAAATTATAGTAAAGAAGAACTACTTGCTGCCGCTAAAGCAAAGATGGAAAGGGCAGTTGCAAAAGGTTTTGATCAGTTACTTAAAGCACAAATTGATGCCTGGGCTGCCAAATGGCAGGAAAGCGATATGGTTATAGAAGGCGATGTTAAAGCCCAGCAAGCCATTCGCTTCAATATATTCCAGCTCAACCAAACCTATACAGGTAAAGATGCCCGTTTAAACATTGGTCCCAAAGGTTTCACGGGCGAAAAGTACGGAGGTTCTACCTATTGGGATACTGAAGCTTATTGTATTCCTTTCTACTTATCAACAGCCCCTCAGGAGGTGGCAGAAAACCTGTTGGTTTATCGTTATAAACAATTGGATAAAGCGATTGAAAATGCTAAAAAGTTAGGCTTTAACAATGGTGCAGCCTTGTATCCAATGGTAACCATGAATGGCGAGGAATGTCATAACGAATGGGAGATTACTTTTGAAGAGATCCATAGAAACGGAGCTATAGCTTTTGCTATTTTCAACTACATCAGGTATACAGGTAAAGAAAATTACCTGGCACAATATGGACTGGAGGTACTTATAGGTATTGCACGTTTTTGGAAACAGCGCGTAAACTGGAGTGTCGACAAACAAAAATATGTCATGCTTGGCGTAACAGGCCCTAACGAATATGAAAACAATATCAATAACAATTGGTATACGAACAAGCTTGCCGCATGGTGTTTAAGATATACGATTGAGGCGGCGGCAGTTGTTAAAACACAGGATCCGGAAAAATATAAGGCAATTTTAGAAAAGACAAATTTCAAAGAAGAACAGGAGTTTTCTGACTGGACAGCTGTGGCCGATCAGATGTACTATCCTTACGATGAGAAAGAACAGGTTTTCCTTCAGCAGGATGGCTTTATGGATAAGGAGCAAATATTGGTTAAAGACCTACCAGCCACTGAGCGCCCTTTGAACCAGAAATGGAGCTGGGACAGGATATTACGTTCCTGCTACATCAAACAAGCAGATGTTTTACAGGGAATGTATTTCTTTGAAGATGAATTTGATCAGGAAACTTTAAAACGGAATTACAACTTCTACGAAAGCAGGACTGTCCATGAAAGCTCTTTATCACCATGTGTTCATAGTATTTTGGCTGCTAAATTAAGTGATGAAGAGAAAGCGTATGAATTTTACCTGCGTACGGCACGTTTAGATCTGGATGATTACAACAACGATACAGAAGATGGGCTACACATTACTTCAATGGCAGGCACATGGATGAGTATTGTAGAAGGATTTGCCGGAATGCGTGTGCGCAACGGACAGTTAAACTTTAGACCTTTTTTACCAAAAGCATGGAATTCATTCTCCTTTAACATTGGTTTTAGAGGTGCTCAGTTAAACGTACATATTACGGCATCACAAATCAAGATTGTAAATAATGCAGATCAAGCATTGGAAATCAGTATATTTAATCAACCTTATACAGTTCCTAACGGAGAAAAGGTGATTACTTACAACGAACAATTGGTATGACGACGCTCCTAAGAATCCTTATTTTGATTGTACTGACTATTGTTGCAGACCCGGCTGTTAGCCAGGCGCAAAACAAACCTGTAATTTACCAGTTGTTACCGAGGTTGTTCGGAAACAAACAGACCGCCAATGTTACTTATGGCACCATTGAACAGAATGGAAGTGGTAAGTTTAATGACATCAATGTAAAAGCATTGGAAGGTATTAAGGAACTGAGGGTTACTCATGTCTGGTATACCGGCGTGATTGCTCATGCAAGTATGACCGATTATAGTGCCTTTGACATTAAAGCTGATGATGCTGATGTGGTTAAAGGCAGGGCAGGTTCGCCCTATGCAATCAGGGATTATTATGATGTAGATCCAGATCTGGCAGTTGATGTACGAGACAGAATGAAAGAATTTGAGTCCTTAGTTGCCCGCACGCATCAAATGGGAATGAAGGTGATCATTGATTTTGTACCCAACCATGTAGCCCGTCATTATCATTCCCGTATGAAACCTAAAGGAGTGGAAGACTTTGGTGTAAAAGACGATCTCACAAAAGCTTTTAGTGTAAGCAATGACTTTTATTACATTCCAGGTGAACATTTTGTAGTACCCGGACAACTGGATAAGAACGATCCGCTGTTCGAATTAAAAGACCTGAAATTTGATGAAATGCCGGCCAAGGCTACAGGTAACAATGTTTTCTCTAAAGCACCCTCGCAAAATGACTGGTACGAAACGGTGAAGCTGAACTATGGTGTGGATTATCTGAACGGAGAGAAAAAGTATTTTGATCCCAAACCACCGGTTTGGTTAAAAATGCGTGATATTTTACTTTATTGGGCTGCAAAAGGTGTCGATGGTTTCCGTTGCGATATGGCTGAAATGGTGCCTGTGGAATTTTGGGAATGGGTGATTCCTAATGTAAAGGCCAAATATCCTTCCATCATATTCATCGGTGAAGCTTACAATGCTGCCGTTTATGCTACCTATCTAAATAAAGGCCATTTTGATTATTTATATGATAAGGTAGGTTTGTATGATGGACTAAAAAGACTTATCCGAAATGAACCGAATGCAGATGTTAAGGAGATTTCAAGGGTTTGGCAGGTCGAAACCGCTGGCTTCGGCGACCGCATGCTGCGTTTCCTTGAAAACCACGATGAAGAGCGAATCGCTTCAACCGGGTTTGCCGGTAATCCTTTCTACGCGCTGCCGGCAATGGTTGTTTCCGCTACCCTGTCTGCCGGCCCTGTCATGTTGTACTTCGGTCAGGAAGTAGGTGAACCAGGTAAAGGCATAGAAGGCTTTGGTGGCGATGATAACCGCACCAGTATATTTGATTATTGGGGCGTTCCTGAACATCAAAAATGGATGAATGAGGGGGCATTTGATGGGGCCTTGCTAAGTAAAGAACAGCTGGAGCTGCGCAATTACTATAAAAAACTGATGGGGATTGTTGCTACATCTGATGCCATTAAGAATGGACAGATGTATGAAATACCCCTGGGCAATATGAACAACAGGATGTACGGTTATATCCGATATACAGCAAAACAACGTTTGCTGATCATTGTGAATTTCGACCGTACAGATGTCTTAGCTGCGAATATAGTGCTTCCGGAAGAAATCTTGAATATAAAAGCTCCGGTACCTGTTACGGATTTGCTGACCGGTAAAAAGCTGGATATTTCCGAAGGAGTCAATATTCCTATAACCGTATTACCTGTTTCTGCACAGATTATAGAATTTTAAACCAAATAGATGAGCTTAAAAACATTAACCGAAAACCCAAAGCTAAGTTTAGTCCAGATCATTAATATGAGTGTCGGCTTTTTCGGCATTCAGTTCGGCTGGGATTTACAACGGGCCAATATGGGACGTATATATGAAAACCTGGGTGCAAATCCTGACCAGGTCCCTTTATTGTTTTTAGCAGCTCCCTTAACCGGATTGCTGGTCCAGCCAATAATAGGCTATATGAGCGATCGTACATGGCACCCAAAATGGGGTAGAAGAAGACCCTATTTTATGATTGGCGCTATCGTAAGTTCTATTGCATTGATATTTATGCCACATAGCAGCGCGCTGTGGATGGCTGCAGGTTTGCTATGGATTTTAGATGTGGCAGGTAATGTGGCGATGGAACCTTTCAGAGCATTCGTAACTGATAAATTGCCCGATTCGCAAGTCAACAGAGGCTTTATCATGCAAAGTATGATGATCGGACTTGGAGGAAGTATCGCGTCGGCCCTGCCCTGGTTAATGAATAATGTTTTCCATTTGAGTAATACAGCCAGTCAGGGTAATATCCCCGAAAATGTAAAATTCTCTTTCTATATAGGAGCTTTCTTTTTCCTGGGGGCCGTATTATATACAGTTTTTACCACTAAAGAATATCCACCTGCCGATGTCGACTTTAAAGAAAAGGTATTAGAAAGCAACAAAGGCTTTGGTGCAGGAGCAAGAGAAATCTGGCATTCCCTATTAAATATGCCCAAAAGAATGCAGATTATTTCTTTGGTTCAGTTTTTTACCTGGCCAGGCTTGTTCTTAATGTGGTTCTATTATACCACAGCAGTTGCTGTAAATGTATTTGGAGGCAAAGATGCGAGTGATCCGGTGTATGCCCATGGTGCCGATTTCGGGAGTTTAACACTGGCATATTATAGTGTGATTACTTTTTTGTTTGCATTGGTCCTGCCTAAAATCGCCGACAAACTGGGCCGTAAAACTACACATGCATTGTGTTTATTATGTGGCGCTTTAGGATTAATCAGTGTAGCCTGGGTACAGGATAAGAATATGCTTTATTTATGTATGACTGGAGTGGGAATAGCATGGGCCAGTATTTTATCTATGCCTTACGCCATGTTGAGTGGTTCTTTGCCAAAAGATAAAGTGGGAATTTACATGGGCATATTTAACTTTTTTATTGTGTTGCCCGAAATTATTGCCTCACTGGGTTTTGGCTGGTTAATGCGGGAAGTGCTGCATAACGACAGGCTTTTGGCTGTACAGCTGGGTGGAGGCCTGATGATTATTGCCGCAATTATTTGTTACGTTTTTATAAGAGAGCCGCGTAAGACAGATCAGGCTTTAGCGGATAAACTTGCTATTGAAGGAAGAGATCAATAAAATTAAACCATAAACTAATGAAAAGGATTTACCTGGTGGTACTGATTTTATCGGTATTGGCCACCGCATGCAAAAAAGGGAAGGTTACCCCAGAGCCAACAGCTCCGGTGGTTCCTGTAACACCTAATCCACCTGTTACGCCAGATCCGGTTTTACCAACAGCAGCAAAGGACGGGGTTGTATTTATCAATAATGGCACATCGGCCATTGTCACCCTATACGCACCCTATAAGAAAACCGTCGCTTTAATTGGGGAGTTTAACGATTGGAAAGCTGCACCCATGAGAAATACAACCGATGGAAACATCTGGTGGGTACAGATAGATAACCTGAACCCCAATACCGAATATGCTTATCAATTCCTGGTTGATGAAACACTAAAAGTGGCCGATCCGTATAGCGAAAAGATACTGGATGAACCTAATGATGTTCATATTGATCAAGTAACTTATCCTTCACTAAAGGCTTATCCGAAAGGTAAAACTACTGGAATTGTAAGTGTAATGCAGGCCAACCAGCCCACCTATAGCTGGAAAAATACGGCAGGCTTTACAAGACCTGCAAAAAACAACCTGGTTATCTATGAGTTGCTGGTAAGGGATTTTACAAACGAACACAATTATGCGTCAACCCTTCAAAAATTAGACTACCTGGTAGGTTTGGGTGTTAATGCCATCGAATTGATGCCAGTAAATGAGTTTGAAGGAAACTTAAGCTGGGGCTACAATCCTTCATTCTATTTTGCCCCGGATAAATATTATGGAACAAAAGTCGCACTTCAGAACTTTATTGATGAGTGTCATGGTAAAGGGGTAGCAGTTATTTTGGATATGGTGCTGAACCATTCTTTTGGCCAGTCGCCTATGGTGCAGCTTTATTTCGATCAGCCTTCGGGTAAACCATTGGCCATTAGTCCATGGTTCAACACCAGATCTGATACCCATCCTTACAATGTTGGGTATGATCTTAACCACGAAAGTGCAGCTACAAAAACATTTGCCAAGAATGTAATGAAGTTTTGGATGCAGGAATATAAAATTGACGGTTTCCGTTTCGATCTGTCTAAAGGCTTTACGCAAAAAGTATCAACCGATGACGCTTCCTTTAGTGCTTATGATGCCAGCAGAGTGGCCATATGGAAAGACTACAACAACTATATTAAAAGCATTGACGCCAATAATTTTTATGTCATACTGGAGCATTTTGCCGATGCCTCAGAAGAAAAAGTACTGGCCGATGATGGGATGATGCTTTGGAATGGTTTAAATGTAAATATGAACGAGGGTATGATGGGCTGGCTACCGAACTCAGACTTCTCCTGGGCATTTTCTGCGAGACATGGCTTTGCAAAATCCGAAAACCTGATCAATTTTATTGAAAGTCATGATGAAGAGCGTACCATGTACAAAAACCTTAATTTTGCAAATGCAACCGTTACTTATAATATTAAGAACCTTGCTGTAGCTTTGAAAAGAGAAGAGATGGCTGCGGCTTTCCTTTTTGCAATACCAGGGCCAAAAATGATGTGGCAGTTCGAAGAACTGGGCTACGATATCAGCATAAACTTTAATGGCAGGACAGGGAATAAGCCCATTCACTGGGAGTATTTTCAACAGGCAGAACGCAAAGCTTTATACGATGCCTATGCGAAATTCATCAACCTGAAAAAGAAGAACAATATATTTAATGCTACTAATGCAACATATAGTCTGGCTGGAGGAATAAAATATATCAAACTAACAGAAGGAGCAAGTACGGTGATAGTGGTAGGTAATTTTGATGTAACGAGCAAAGATGCAAGTATTGATTTTGGTGCTTCAGGATTATGGCATGATGTGTTTAGTGGAGGAACAATAACGCTAAATAGTGCCAGCTATACCAAAACCCTTGCTCCGGGCGAATACCATATCTACAGCAGGACGGCACTTAATGGCGGATGAAATAAATAAGGTTTTTAAAATAAAATGTCTATTTTTACAGCCCGATTATGGAACAGATAAAAACATCATTTGATTTTGAAAAGCCTATTGCTGAGTTAGAACAGCAAATTGAAAAGGTTAAACAAGTTGCCGAAAAAACCAAAGTAGATATGTCTGCTACCTTAACAGAGCTTGAAGCAAAGCTGGATGCTACCCAGCAAACATTATATAGCAATCTTACAGGTTGGCAAAAAGTCCAGATGTCCCGTCATGCTGAAAGGCCACAGACATTAGACTATATCAGCATGATCTGTGATGATTTCATCGAGATGCATGGCGATAGAACAGTTAAGGACGATAAGGCAATTATTGGTGGTTTTGCAACAATAAATGGCGAAACCGTAATGATTATTGGACATCAGAAAGGTAAAAACACGAAGGAAAGACAATACCGTAACTTTGGTATGGCTAATCCTGAAGGTTACCGTAAAGCTTTGCGCTTAATGCGTTTGGCCGAGAAGTTCAATAAGCCGGTAATCTCTTTTATTGATACCATGGGTGCTTATCCTGGTCTTGAGGCTGAAGAGCGTGGTCAGGGTGAAGCCATTGCACGTAATTTACTGGAAATGTCAGTACTGAAAGTTCCAATCATTTGTATTGTTGTAGGCGAAGGTGCCTCAGGTGGTGCATTGGGTATCGGTATCGGCGATAAAGTATATATGCTGGAGCATACCTGGTATTCTGTAATCTCTCCTGAATCCTGCTCATCTATTTTATGGCGCAGCTGGGATTATAAAGAGCGAGCCGCAGAATGCTTAAAGCTAACCTCTGATGATATGTTTAACAATAAACTTATCGATGGGATTATTAAAGAGCCTCTGGGAGGTGCACACCAAAATCCTGAACTGATGGCAGAAACCATCAAAACTCAGATTGTAGCAGATCTTAAAGTGCTTAAGAAAGAAAAAACAGAAAAGATGATTGCCGCCAGAATTGACAAATTCTGTGCAATGGGGGTTGTCAATGAGTAATAAGCTCACATTCTGCTCTCCGGCTGCATTGATTCTTCGCTGAAGAAGCTTGAATAAGGGGCTAGGCCGGTTCGCAGAAAACTCGCTTCTACCGACTTATAGCGAGGTACAAAAACTATAAGCGGTAAGTGTATAAAGTTACTAAGAGCGTTAAAATTATATAAGAAAGGCCTGCAATTTAGAATTGCAGGCCTTTTATTTTGTAGCTATGCCGGCCCAAGACCGGCATTTATCAGTTATTGCTGGCTGAAGTATTGTGAAAATCTTGCTTCCAAACCTTGAAACTGGTTGTTCAAGCTCTCACTCAATTTTGTCTGCTGATGCTGCGCTGCAGTCTTCGACATTTGGTTCAGGAATGATAATCCCAGTTGAACATTTTGTCCACCAATAAACCTACGTTTGCTTGCAGAAACATCGGCCAGGTAAGTTAGTTCCTTTTGAATATAAGCGGCCGACTTTTCAATCAGTGCATTCGCTCTTTTAACATCACCTAACAAATATAGATTCTCTGCCATAAAGTATGTGCCCATCATAGAACGCATGCCATAAAAACGCTCAGGCATTACTTCAAAATAACGGTTTACTACTTTTTTAGCATCTTCCGCTTTATTCTCTCTCATTAATCCAGAGATGGTGTTGTTAAAAATATTGGTGAAGATGGAAATGTCATCTGCCGACTGAGGATCAAGATATTTCGCATTTTTAATATTACCCCAAACAAACTTATCCATTACGTTTTTGTAAAGAACAGGTGTGTTAATGAGTTCAGGCTTATTTGCTGAAGTATCCGCTTTTAAAGGCATTAGGCGTAAAGCTAAACCTTCATTATATAAATAGTTGTCTAAACCATTGTATTGATCAGAAGGCACAGTACTGGCAAAGTAAATTGGTCTTTCCCAGTTGTTGTGTACCAGGATATCGAAGAATGCCAGTGTACCTTTAGTTACATAGCCCTTATTGAATGTCCACTCCAGTGCAGGTGCAATTTTACTTGAATCAGCAACACTTACCACACCATTTTTAAGTACATCAGCTTTATTTACGGTAAGCTTAAAGTTTTTGGTAGGGATAAAATTTTCTCTGCTACCATCTTGTAATGGTAATTTATCTTCCGGATCTTCTGATAAAAGAATTGCGAGGATGTTGCTTAACTCTACAGAACCAGCAATTTTATAATCCTGATAGTACATTACATCTCTAACACCCTGCACATATTGAGAAGGTTTCATGGATATAGGCAATGCTGCGGATTCGTTAGTTACGCGTTTCAAGCCATTGATGTACCAATCGGTATCAAATAAACTTAAGTTAACCAGTTTAATGTCGGGTCTGATATTCTCAACTTCCTGTGCATACCACAATGGGTAAGTGTCATTATCTCCATAAGTAAATAGTATGGCATTAGGAGCACAGGATTGAAGGTAGTCGACTGCAATGTCATGCGCAACCATTTTGCTTGATCTGTCGTGGTCATCCCATCCCTGGGCAGCCATTATAACCGGAGCAGCTAATAAACCTGTTGCGGTAGCCAATATTGCGCCATTAACCGGCGTAAGCTTTTTAACCAGCCATTCACGGATAGCCAATACACCAAGACCGATCCAAATGGCAAAAGCATAGAAAGAGCCTGCGTAAGCATAGTCCCTTTCCCTTGGTTCCATCGGTTTCTGGTTCAGGTAAAGTACAATGGCGAGACCAGTAAAAAAGAATAATAAAGCTACAATACCAGCATCTTTCTGATTGCGTTTGAAATGCCAGATGGCACCCAATAAACCAAGAATAAGTGGTAGGAAGAAGAAACGGTTATAAGCGTTACTATCTACAATGGATGGAGGCAGATTTTTCTGATCACCAAGCATCATCGCATCAATGGGTTTAACACCACTTAACCACTGACCTTCGTATAAACTTCCCTGTCCCTGATCGTCATTTTGGCGACCTACGAAATTCCACATGAAATAACGCATGTACATCTGACCAATCTGATATTTGAAAAGGAAACCAATATTATCGAACAAGCCTGGGAAATGATCATCACTAAAGCCCATCATGTCTTTATAATAACCTACATGTCGTGCATCATCACTATACATCCTAGGGAACGGCGTTGTTCTGTCGTACTCATAGTCGGTCTTTTTTCCGGCTACTTCATACTTCTCATCACCTTTTCTGTACAGCGTTTTACCTTGCGTAAGGTTAACTTTTTGTGAATTATAGTTAGGACCAAACAATAAGGGCCTGTCTCCATACTGCTCCCTGTTCAGGTAGCTAAGGAATGAGAATGCATTATCGGGGTCACTATTGTTGAGGTTTGGATCAGCTTTAGCGCGGATGATAATCATCGCAAATGAGCAATAACCAAATATGATGAGGACAGTTGAAAGTAAAGCAAGGTTTAAAACTCTTTTCTGGTGTTGAATTGAATAACGGATACCCCAAACCAAACCGGCGATCACCAGGATGGCAAAGAAGATTACTCCTGAACCAAAACCCATTCCTAAGGTGTTCACAAAGAATAAGTCGAAGTATGCACCGAATGAAACCAGGTATTGTATAATACCATATTGTATAACGGCAAGGATAAGTATGCCAATAATGCCGGCTTTAATCATGCCTGCAGAACTAGGTTTCTCTGCTTTTTTAAAATAATATACAAACGCAATTGCTGGAATGGTTAATAAGTTCAATAAGTGGATACCTATTGATAAACCCATAATATAAGCGATGAAAAGTAACCATCTGTCGGCGCCCTGCTCGTTAGCATGAGCTTCCCATTTTAAAATAGCCCAGAAAACGATTGCTGTAAATAAAGAAGACAAGGCATACACTTCCGACTCCACTGCTGAGAACCAGAAACTATCTGAGAACGTATAAGCCAAAGCACCCACTGCACCGGCACCCATAATGGCGATCAGGTTACCTTTAGAAACTTCTTCGTTTTCTTTGATCAGGACTTTTTTCGCTAAAGCGGTGATCGTCCAGAACAAGAACAAAATTGTTGCAGCACTGGCAATAGCAGAACCAACATTCATAAAGTAGGCGATCTTATCCGTATCACCAAAAGCGAACAGTGAGAAGAAACGCTGAATCATTAAAAATAATGGAGCACCTGGCTGGTGTACAACCTGCATTTTATATGCAGAGGCAATAAATTCACCACAATCCCAGAAGCTTACAGATGGCTCCAGGGTTAATATGTACGTGACAGTAGCGATAAGAAAGCAAAGCCAGCCAGTAAGATTATTAATTTTTGAATAATTCATTTCTTTATTGAATAGTTAATGTATGCCAATAGGCGATTAAAATGCAGCCGAAAATAAAGAATTAGATTGACACTAACGTAATGTAGCCATGAGTTTAACATTTTTTTGCAATATAAATATCGCCGTTACTGCCATGCACACTTGTAGTATCATTAGGTTCGTGTTCTTAATATCTTAGATATGTCTAAAGTATAAACTAAGGATTAGTTACTAGTTTCTTTAGGCTTTCTTTACCCTTCCTTTAGGGTTTCTTTACCCTAGGGGTATAGCAATGGTAAAGGAAGGGTAAAGAGAGGGTAAAGCAAGGATAAAGCAACCCTCTGTTTATTCCTTACTTATTCTTTATTTATTTCCCTTTTATTCTGGCATCTGATAGAAATATTTTTTTAGCTGTAATTCAAGCAACGTTAAAATAAGATAAGTCAGGGTGCTTTTTTTAGCACATGAACGACAAGGAGGGGGACAGAAAAATATTTTTGTATTTTTTTTGAAAAAAGTTGCGGGAACAAATTCCTCATTTTTAAGGGGTTATTTTGGGATGCTGAAAAATGGCCTAAATTATTTTACTTTTTTTTGCGTCACCCCTTGCAAAAAAGAAAAATCTGCGTACATTTGCATTCCATTTCAAAGCAACTCTTTTTCGAAAGAAGCTTTAAAAAGGGAAGATTGTCCGATAGTATAAGGGTAGTACAACGGTTTTTGGTACCGTTTGTCTTGGTTCGAATCCAGGTCGGACAACAAAACAATATTCGGATTGTGGGTTTAATTCACAATCCGATTTTTTTTAACCAGCATTGATATACCTTTAATCATGCCATTGCAATTTAACCCCGTTAAACTTTTTGCCGGAACAGGTACAAAAGAATTAGCAAAAAGAATTGCCGAACAATACGGCAAACCACTTGGAGATGTAACTTTAAACAGGTTCAGCGACGGTGAGTTTCAGCCTTCTTATGATGAAACTGTACGTGGTTGTGACGTTTTTCTTATCCAATCTACTTACCAACCTTCAGATAATTTAATGGAATTGTTGCTTATGGTTGATGCCGCAAAAAGAGCTTCAGCACATTACATTACAGCAGTTGTTCCTTATTATGGTTTGGCGAGACAGGATAGAAAAGATAAACCAAGGGTTGCAATAGGTGCAAAATTGGTGGCTAATCTTTTAAAATCAGCGGGTATACACAGAATCATGACTATGGATTTGCACGCTGCACAGATCCAGGGATTTTTTGATATTCCGGTTGATCACTTAGATGGTTCGGTGATTTTTGTTCCTTACATTAAAAGTCTGGGACTTGATAACCTAATCATTGCTTCACCTGATATGGGTGGATCTTATCGTGCACGTACTTTTGCTAAGTTTTTTAATGCAGAAGTTGTTATTTGTGATAAGAGACGTAAACGTGCCAATGAAATTGAATCTATGTCAATCATAGGGGATGTTGTTGGGCAGGATGTTGTGTTGATTGATGATATCTGCGATACTGCCGGTACCCTGGCTAAGGCTGCTGCTTTAATTATGGAAAAAGGTGCTAACAGTGTAAGAGCTGTATGTACGCATCCGGTATTGTCTGGAAAAGCATATGAAACTGTAGAAAATTCAATGCTAACTGAACTGATTGTTACGGATACGATTCCGTTGAAACAGGAAAGTGCAAAAATAAGGGTACTGAGTACTGCTCCATTGTTTGCAAAAGCAATTGCCAATGTAAATGAGCATGGTTCAATCAGCGACCTGTTTAATGTTTAAGAATAATTACAAAAATTAAAATAAATAAAAAATGAAAACAATCGCAATTAGCGGTTCTCCAAGAGAGAACGTAGGGAAACGCGATGCTAAAGAGCTTCGCTACGAAGGTAAAGTTCCTGCAGTATTGTATGGTGGTAAAGAACAAGCACATTTTGCTGTATTGATCACTGATTTAAAGGATGCTATTTACACTCCAGAAGCAAACTTTGTTGAAATTGAATTGAATGGTACTAAAATCAATGCCATCATTAAAGAATTACAATTTCATCCATTAACAGACGTGTTGTTACACGTAGATTTTCTTCAGTTATTTGATGACAAAGAAATCCTTATGGAAATCCCTGTTAAATTAACCGGTACTTCTCCAGGTGTTAAAATGGGTGGTAAATTAGTTCAGAAATTACGTAAACTTCGTGTTAAAGCATTGCCGAAAGACATGCCTCAAACTGTTGAAGTGAGCATCGCTAAATTAGAAGTTGGTAACTTATTCCGTGTACGTGACATTGCAAAAGCTGCATACACAATTACTAACACTGGTGAAGACACTATCGTTTCTGTAGGTATGTCAAGAGCATTAAAACAAGCAGAACAAGCAGCTGGTAAAAAATAATTTTTGCTTAGCAAATGAGTATAAAAAGCAGTACCAAACGGTGCTGCTTTTTTTTATTCATTTTTTTTGCCATTTCAATGATCCCATAAACTGATAGTCTGATTCAGAAGTCTGGAAAAAACGAAACCCCAATTAAGGGGGGGGGGAGAATACTCAGAATATTACCGCTATATTAGATTGACATTAATTGCTATCTCAATATGAAATATTCACTAACCTTATTGTTATTATGCCTTTTGTTCTTGTTATCATGTAAACAGTCTTTTGGTATGGTAATAGATCCACCTATTATAAAAGCAGGTACAGCTAAAATAATAGGAAGGATAATAAGTTCGAATGACAGGAACAAGAAAAACATTATTGTAAATGTTATTGTTCCACATCCAATTTCTGGAGAGTATGTCAAATATAAATCGTTTGTTGATCAATCGGGGAATTTCTCTATGGATGCTGACGTTGAAACAGATATCTCTCTAATTGCCTTAAGCACAAGTCTAAATTCAGAAAAGTACCTTCTTGTTAAATTGACAAGTGGTGGTGTTACCAATATTAATGTTGCTTATAATTCGGATGATGATGTCGAAAATATAGACATTACGCCTGGTATGAATCAAAATGATATGACCAGAGGCTTTGAGATCAGGAATAAAATGATTGCATATCAGTCGGATAGGGCACCTCAACCTATGTATGACAAAAGCACGGACTATTTTCTGAATTTTGCTAAAAATGCTTTATCGGAAAGATTAGAGGTCGTAAATAACGATACATTGATATCAAAGGAACTAAGAGAAATTCTGTCTAAAGATTTTCGTTTATTGCTATATAGTACATATATCTTTGATTACGGAAAATTCATGACGATTAATTATCACAATACAAATAAGGATAAAAGCAAAAAGCTTGATATTCAAAAGATTGATAGGTCGTATTACCGATTCCTGAAAGATTTTAAGCTCAATGATCCACAATATTTGATTGGTTTTACATTCCAGGAATTTCAAACAGAAATTCTTCAAAATGAAATATTAAAGCTCCCCATGATCGGAGAAAGTGATGTTCCCTCCTGGTTAGCAAAGGTTAAAGTTATTTTATCAGATTTGGTCGGATTCGACGATGGCCCATACTATGATGTTTTAGCGGCTAATGCCTATAGCAGACAGCTAAATGAAGAGGTAAGGCCGCTAAGCGAAAAGCAAAAACAGAATATCGTAAATTATTGGAAAAAAGGAGAAATTGCAAAAATACTATTTCGAAAAAACCAACAGGTTGTTGAATTGAATAAATTCAAATCAACAACTGTTGTAAATGACATCTCATCAGTTTCGGAAGATAAAGTTATGGAAACGATTGTCTCTAAACATAAGGGCAAGGTTATTTTTATTGACCTATGGGCAACATGGTGTACTCCTTGCCTGGATGCAATGCAGCAATTCAGAAGTACAAAAAATGAGTTTCGGGATAAGGATGTTGCATTTGTATATATAACTAACGCGTCTTCACCTCGAACGCTATGGGAAGAAAAAATTAAAGGAATAGGAAGTGAACATTATTATCTGAAAGACGCTCAGTGGGAGTATATCATGAACCATTTTGGGTTCGAAGGTATTCCGTCATATCTATTATATAATAAAGAAGGTGTACTCATCAATAAATTTACAGGTTTTCCTGGAAATGAGGAAGTTAAAAAGATGGTTGACGGCCTGTTGTAAATGAGCAAATGTTTTCGGAAAAGATAAAAGTTATTTCAGGGAATCTGACGCGACTCAGTGGCATTGAATAAAAAAAGAGCTGTCTCATTTGAGACAGCTCTTTTTTTATTCAGATTCAATTCGATATAGAGATCAATTTTACCTTTTAAAGGTGTCTTTTTTCGCTACGTAAAATGTATCAATTGCAGTCGGATCCGGGCGATAAGCGGTTTTATAAAAGATATCCGTTCCTCGTTTGTAATCCGAAATTCTTGTCAGCGTAGATTCGTTGACGGTCACTTTTATTACCTTCGCTACATCATCTGTATTTGTATACTCTACCGTAGTAAAAATCGCACTGGGATCTATCCCAAGCCAATCAATGGTTAGTAGCTGCTTAGCAACATCGTACACCGTAGTGGTGGGGTTGAAGGACCTGTTGATGATACCGGTAGCGTAATTATTTCCATATACTATTCCGGGCGCGGTAACAGGTACAGATATATTCCCTTTGTCGTCAAATGTTCTCACTTCGAAATTTATCCCACCTTCTTCTAATTTATCCACTATTAATTTAACAGTGTCTACTCCAGAGGTTCTTTTTATAGTTTTTTCTATAACATTTTGTTTGCCATTCCAAAACACCTGATACTTTACAATTTTAGGATCAGATGTAAAAAGCCCATAAACCATAACTCTTTTATTACCCGAAAATACTTTTAACGAGTCTAAAATTCCTGGGTATGATATTTCTTTTTCTCCTTGAAATTCAGCCTTGTAGTCATCGATCTTGGAACATGCCGTTAATACAGAGCATATTGTTAATATGTATAAAATGTTCTTTTTCATAATTTGTTTATTTACTGCCATAAATGTCAATTTGTGCGGCCATGATAGCAAAATTGTTTTCCCAATTCCGCAGGGATTTAATACGGAAATATCTGAATGCAGGTAGCCCTGGCTCAAACTCTGTGCTCCAGCCTTTTAGTGCATAAGCTAGATCTTCGGCAGTTTCAGTTCCAGCTGGTAATCCGGAGGGTTTAATAACTGCAGCGGTTGATATTAATGTCCAGTTATTGTAGCTGCCATCTGCAGTAGGATTGTTGGTCGCCCAGATTTCATATTCTCTTAAGTTTGCTCTTACGTAAAATTTGCCACCGGTTTCTGTTCTGGGGAAGAAGACAAATCTGCTGAGCGCAGTGGTTACGCCTAAATCTATGGTAATGGTTTGCGGAGTAATGGCTCCTTCTGTGGTAAATGCTCTTGGCCATGTGGCTGTTGTTGGATAATTGTTATCCCACAGGTAGGTGAGCAGGGCCTCAGGATAAGCTGGTTTGGCATCACCAGGCAATGTAAATAAAGAGAATTTGGTTTTGTCGAGCTTAATTTCGCTGTAGGGCGTTAAGTCTTGATATAATGTATCAGTATGGTTACCAAAACGATCTGTTACCACAAAACCAAATTTAGTTAAGACAGGTTCTAGACCACGTATGGTAATGTTGCCTAATGCTGATTGCGAATAAATCTTGTCTAAACCTTTTAACTCCCCGGTTTTGATTTTCATCAATGGAACAATAGTTATTGGCAATTTATCTGTATTGGCAAATTTGATATTCGGACCGCCAAAACCTGCTACAACTTTTAAACTCTCGTAAACATTTTGAATGGGTGATTTTAAAGGCTTTATTTTAATTTTGATAGGGTCTGATTTAACTTCACTTCTGGTTACTGAATATAAAGTTATCTCACGCTCATCAGTTGAGTTAAAACCATCTATCAAAAGTTCATTAGTGTAATAGGAGCTCACTACTTCCCGTTTAACTCCCGGTCTGATCTCATATTCTGCTTTGATATAAGACAAACCCTCATTACCTGGCAAGGTATAGGTTAACAGTGCTCCACCACTTTTATTTACAACAGAAACGTTAGTTACCGGCCCAGGTTTTTCAGCACTGTTTTCTATTGGCCCATTTAAAATATCACTTTTACAGCCAAATGTACCTAAAGCGATTATGACTAATAATACGCTAAATTTGTTTATAATATTCTTCATTTTTTAAAAGATTACCAACCTGGGTTTTGTACCAGATTCTCGTTAACTAATAATGTATTTTCGGTTATCGGCCATAAATAATCCCTCGGACCTACAAAACGCTGACTAAAAAATGTAAGTTGTCTGTAATATAATATTGGGTTGCTTTGTTGTATATCCCAGCCTTGCACGTTACCATTTAACTCCAAAGAAGCGGTCTTCCATCTTCTTAAATCCCAGAAACGGCTTCCTTCCATAGCTAGCTCAATAGTGCGTTCTTGTCTGATGATACTTCTTAGTCCATCTTTGGATTGATATTTACCCGGGTTGTTTGAATAAGTCGTCCATGCCTCCTGAACAGTCTTTAAGCCAGATCTGATCCTGATTCTATTTAAGTATTCGTAAACATCATCACCTGGGCCTGAAAATTCATTCAGTGCTTCTGCATATAGGAGATATAGGTCTGCTAAACGGAAAGTTGGCCATGGGTATCTTTCTATACCAATACTGTTGTTATCACCCCAGGAAAACTTCCAGTTAACTAGTTTTTTGCAGAAGTACCCTGTTATTGGTAGTGGTGTGCCGGAACTGGTTCCACCTAATCGTGATTGTATGTTGTAAGTGTTTTCGTCGGTACGAGATGGACTGCTTTCCTGGTACCAAACACCACCGTCAAATGATAGAGAAGCATAAAAACGCCCTTCTCTGTCAAAATTATACCGGGATGAAGTGTAACCAAGAATGTTGTTGAAACGTTCCGCTTGTACGCCAACTCTACGCTCAGTCTTATCTCCGAAAGTCAGGATTTTATCTTCACTGATGGGTACACCATTAGCAGTATAAAACTGATCGGCCATTTTCATGGTGGCTCCTACATCGGCAATCGCGCCTGCATTCCCGCCCCGACCATTTCTTCCATCAAAATGGCCTACGGTTATCAGTTGTAGATTGTTTGTGTTCGATCTGGAGTTACCCCAAATCAGTTCAGAGTTCTGCCATTTTTGAGTTACTGCATTGCGCAGGCTCATTTGTCTTTTGGTGCTGTCTGATATTTTAAATAAAGAAGCTGGAAATTCGAAAAGTTTTAACCCGGCGTTTTCGCAGGAAGTAATAGCAGTTTTACATGCAAGTGCAGCTCTTTCCCACTTTTTGGCATCATAAGTAGTGTTGATCAGTTGAACGCCTTTTTTATCTTTAAAGCTGGTATAATCAGGGTTTCCATTAAACAAAGGACTTGCTGCTAAAACCAGGACGCGCGCTTTCATTGCCAAAGCAGCTGGTCTGGTTAGCCGGCCTAATTCATTTGCTGTGTTTTGTATGTTATCCGGCAAATTAACTGCAGCCATGTCCAGGTACTTAACAATAAAATTAGTTACACTGTCAACGGGCATTCTGCTTAATTTCATGTTCTCAATTGGCTCATCAATATTTGGACTTACGTCTACCGTAGGAATTGGACCATAGGCCCTCATTAGGATAAAATGATAATAAGCTTTTAAAAACTGTCCTTCAGCTATCCACCTGTTTCTTTCGTCTAAACTGATATCGGGTACTTTAGTCATGTCTTTCATGTTTTGAATAAAGACATTACAATCTCTTATGCCCCTGAACATGGATTGTGATTCGTTGGTCCCGTCCCAATAATTGTAATAGGGGTTCACCACGTTTTGATTGCCGCGGGGGATGTTCGCAGCAAAACTGTTAGATCGGCTAACAATTGGCGTACACATTTCATCACCACCTAAAAATGCAGGGTTAGAAACTGTATTTCCATCATCAGGAATATAAGAGTAGCAGGTAAACAGATATTTTTCTGCCTCTGCACGTAAAGTAAAGGCATTTTCTATTCGGGCCAGATTGTCTGGTGCCACATCTAAAAAGCTTTTTTTACATGATGTAAAAAGGGAAGCTATAAATAAAAAATATAGATAAATACGCATTTTATGTATCAATGCTTTTTTACTGATTTGATTAATTTTTTTCATGTTCATTTATACTTTATATGCCCAGTTTTAAACCCAAGTTGTATACCCTTTGTAATGGGTAGCCTAATCCGTTACCCGCCATTTCTACTTCCCATGTTTTAAAGCTGCTAAGTGAGAATAGGTTTAGTGCACTTGTATATAACCTTGCACTGGAAAGTCCAATCCTTTTTGCCAGGTTATTGGAAATGTTGTAACCTAATTCTACTTGTTTTAACCGTAAAAAATCACCTCTGCGTAACCACCATGTTGATGTTTGTGCATTGTTATTGATGACTTCAGAACTCAATCTTGGCCAAAAGGCATATGCGTTCCTGTTGTCTTCGCTCCAATGGTCTTTTGCAATCACATCGAGTAAGCCTGATTGCGAGCCCCCAACAGTAGCGAATGGAGAAATACCAATTACATTCCCGTTGTTATCCCGTCTTGAGCTTGGGTCAATAAAGAATGATGAACGGGCAGAACCCTGGAAGAAGAAGCTGAAATCGAACTGCTTTAATCCGAATGAGCCGCCAAAACCGTAAATAATTTCTGGTGCAGATGGCAGTCCGATGGGTACAACATCTAAAGTGCTGATTTTACCATCACCATTGATATCTCTATATTTGATGTCTCCTGCTCGGTATTCTCCAAAGTTTTGTTTCGGAGAGTTTCTTACTTCTACATCATCAGTAAATAAACGCTCGGCAACTAAACCATATAGTTGATTTACTGACTGGTTTCTTTTGCTGAGATGTGCTAAACTTGCATCATACTTAGGTTCCTCATTAAATATCAATTTACTGGCGGCATAAGTAAAGTTTGCATTTAATTTCATCCAATAATTTTGGCTGAAGTTTTTGCTGTAGTTAAACGAGAAATCTATGCCTTGACTTTCAGCTTTACCAATGTTTGCTCTGGGATATACCAATGCGCTGTTTACTGGATTAACTGTTTGTAAGGCAACTAATGAAGGGATGTTTGTTCTCTCTAACAATACGCTTGTTCTGTTCTGTTTATAGGCTTCAACGACGATATTGAAATCGTTAAATAAAGTCGCCTCCAGGCCTATGTTCGTTTGTTCAGATCTTTCCCAGGAAATTTGAGGGTTCGCAAAACGATTAATTTGAATTCCTGGTCTTAAGTAGTTGTAATTTTCGCCAAATGTGTATCCGTTTCCTGCATTTAAATTAACTTCTGATAAGTAAAAGAAACGGTCAGCATCAGAGCCAATCTGGTCGTTACCGATAATACCGTAACTTCCTCTAAGTTTTAAATTGGTTAGTACTTTAGAATTTTCCAAAAACTTCTCTTTGGTTAAAATCCATGCAGCACTTACTGCAGGGAAAAAGCCATACCGTTTGCCATTGGCAAAGCGTTCCGAGCCGTTGTAACCGAAAGCGAAATCTACAATGTATTTGTCTTTAAAGCCGTAGTTAACCTGTCCTAAGAAATTTAAATTGCGTTTAGGTAAGGAAAGCTGTAAGGTAGAAGCATTGCCTGTGAGCGAAGATCTGACAGTAGTGATGACACGTCCCCCAATCGTATGTTTGTCCTGAAATGTACGGTTGTAATTAATTACACCTTCACCATATATAACCTGGCTTACATTTTTGGCGCCGGGTTCATAAGTTAAATACTCTGTTGGTTCAGCTCCAATTAGTGGCTGGCCAGGTGTTGCCTGGTTAAGCTGTATTAGGGTAGTTTGCCCATCCAAAGTTCTGGCCTGGTAATAAAAAGGGCTATATCTACGGATTAGCGTAAAGTCATTATCTCTTTGTGTAAAGCCCATTACCCTGGCTGATAAGCCAGGAGTAATTCCCGCTAAATCCTGGTTAATCGTAATTTGTGGTATTAACTGCGACCTGTTGTATTGCTGGAAGCCCGAAACAGATTGTGCAAAAGGATTGGTGTACAGTATGTTGGTTGAATTTGGTAATAGAGCGCTACCAAATAAGGGGTGTTGTACATAAGGTAAAAAGCGTTGTGGATATACTGCCGGAAATGCAACTGGATTACTTGACGATGCCAATGTAAATATTCTTGAACCGCCACCAACTGGTGAATTGTTGGAATCAAAAATACCACGTACACTAATTAATGCTTTTGTAGTACTGGTAAGTTTAATGTTAATGTTTGAGAGCAATGAATACGTGCGGGCTTTTACGTTGCTGTTGAAGTTGTTAAAGTCGGATGTTTTTAGCAAACCGTTGTTTTCATCATAAGTTAAGCTGACATAGAAGTTGGATTTTTCATTACCTCCACTCACATCTATGTTTGCCGCATAGTTATTGGTATAGTCCTTAATTAATAAATCTACCCAGTTATTATTCGGGAAAAGAATAGGGTCAATACCTGCGGCAGTATTATCTATCTTGTTTGGATCGTAAGGTGTTTGCCCGAGTGGGTCACGGGTCAGAATGGCTTCGTTTGCCAATTTCATATAGGTAATATTATCTGCTAGTTTGTAGCTTTTGGTATTTCCGGAAATTCGGTTTTCACCTCTGAAATTTATTCTGGTTTTACCTTCTGAACCATGTTTTGTTGTCAATAGTAATACTCCGTTTGCTCCTCTTGAACCATAAAGGGCAGTAGCTGCCGCATCTTTTAACACCGAAAAATTATCAATGTTATCTGGCTGCATTCTTGCCAGGTCTGTTGGGGAACTTTCTATTCCATCAATGTATATTAATGGATCTTGTTTACCTGCTCCAAACGTCCCGACACCTCTGACAAAAAAGTTAGCATTGTCCTGCCCAGGCTCGCCACTTCGCTGAAAAGCGATAATACCCGGTACGCGTCCGGCCAGGGTAGTGGTAAGATTACTGGTTGGTCCTTTAAGGTCTTTTATGCTGACGCTGGTTACTGCGCCGGTAAGCGAGGTTTTCTTTTGCGTACCAAACGCAACGATGGCAATCTCCTCCATTGTGTTCTTGTCGTCATTTTGAAGGATGATATTAATGTTGGTGGAATCTTTAACGGCAACTTCCAGGGTTTGGTAACCTACAAAGCTAAACCTGATCCTTGCCGTAGCAGGGTTTAGCACTTCAATGGAGAATTCGCCCCGCCGGTCTGTCTGGGTAGACCGGCTTTGACCGACTACGCCCACACTTACACCTTCGAGCAATTCCTTCTCGTTACTTTTTACTGTTCCCCTTATCGTTTTCTTGTTTTGAGAAAACGAGTAGAGGGAGAACAGTAAGATTACAGATGATAATAGTAGTACTCTCTTCATATAGTTAAAATTTGGTTTATAGGATCTTTAAAACTTAATCTTTGTGGTGATTATTCCTTAATGATGGTGTTGGTTGGTGGTGTTTATCGGCATCAAAAACAAGTGACAATCTTTGTTCAATTTTTTATCCCTGTATTTGAGGCTGATAAACCTGATGTAAATTTAACGGCGAGTTTTGCGGGAATTGTAAAACTAAAATTGTAAATCATTAAACTTTTTTACCCAGTTTTCTTATTTTTTGATTTATATGATTAATTTAGTTGTATTCACTGCAGTATTTTAATATGAAACCCGAACTGATTGATGTACATCCGGCTGGAGCCAAAAACGTTAGGATTAAGCAATTAGATACCCATATGCTGATTTCCTCTTTCCATTTTCATGATATGTGCGAATTGGTCTGGATCGAAAAAAGCCATGGGAAAAGAATTGTTGGCGATCATATTGGTGACTTTGAGGATAATGATCTTGTTTTTATGGGGCCTGATCTTCCCCATATCTGGCAGAATGACAAAAGTTTTTTGAATAGCAAGGAAGGAGCGGTAAAGTCGACGGTAATTTATTTCCCGGCAAATATTCTAACCAATTTAACCGACGATCAGAATGTCCTTTCCAGGACACAGGACCTGATTGGCAGAGGTGGCAGAGGATTGAAATTTACAGGGGAGACAAATGAAAAGGTCAAAGAGATTTTATTGCAGTTGCATCATCAAAATGGTTTTGAAAGAATCATTTCAGTTGTTAGAATTTTAGAAATATTAAGTAATTCTAATGAGTATAGCTATCTGGCTAGTATTGTCTTTAAAAATCAGTATGATGAAAAAGACAGCAACAGGATAAATAAGGTTTATCAGTTTTTAATGGAAAATTTTCAACGTGATATCCTTTTACAGGAGGTAGCCGATCTATGCAATATGACTACAAACTCTTTTTGCAGGTTCTTTAAAGCACGCTCGCAAAAATCACTCACGCAGTTTATCAACGAAATAAGGATAGGCCATGCCTGTAAATTGCTACAGAACGCGGACTATTCCATCACAGATGTTTGTTTTTCAAGCGGATATAATAATCTTACCAATTTCAATAAATTCTTTAAGGAAATAAAAGGTATGAAGCCTTCCGAATATAGAGGGAAGTTGAAGAAGTAGGTGCGCCATTTCAATATTTGTATTGCGACTATCTGTGTTGGATATGCGTATCGTTGTATCCAATATTTGTTGTTTATTATCCTTTGTTGGCGTGTTTTATAGTGAAATATGGTAAAAAAGTTTTAATAGTGGGTAAAAGGGATGGCTAATTCATCATTTAAATCATGGAATTTTGAAGGAGTATACACACACAAGTAAAACAATATTGAATTGATTATGAAATGGACCAACGATGAATCACTTTTTAAGATTATAAGAGATGAATTGTATACGGCAGTAATTGGAGATATTATGGATAAACTGGGACTGTTACACCAGTTTATGCCTCCGCAAATACAGCCACTCAGAGCTGACATGTTTATTGCGGGTAGGGCAATGACTGTTTTAGAGGCAGATGTTCAGGAGCCAGGGAGTTACGTTAGTAACAACCCGGTGTTGAATCAATCATTTGGATTGATGTTGGATGCACTGGACGACCTGAAGAAAGATGAGGTTTACATTTGTGCCGGAGCTTCGCCAGATTATGCATTATGGGGAGAGCTGATGAGTGCACGTGCGATAAAGCTTGGCGCTGCCGGAGCAGTTGTTGATGGGTATTCAAGAGATACAAAAGGTATTTTGGAATTAAATTTTCCAACGTTTTCTTATGGTTCTTATGCGCAGGACCAGGCGCCGCGTGGTAAGGTGATCGACTTTAGAACGCCGATCGAAGTTCGTGGAGTTAGGGTGAATCCGGGAGATATTGTAGTGGGAGATATTGACGGTGTCTGTATTGTACCTAAAGCCCACGAGGAAGAGATATTTAGTCTGGCTATTGAAAAGGCCAGGGGAGAGAAGCTTGTTCACAAGAAAATACTTGAAGGTATGAGTGCAAAGGAAGCATTTGCAACTTATGGTATCATGTAATCGATTAATCTAAACACACACAAATGAAACGTTTTTATAAATTACTGGTTGCTTTATCCGTTCTGGGGAGTTCGGTACACGCGCAAATTCAAAAAATCAGTTATACCACAGCTGAACAACAGGTTCTTAAACTCAACAGGATATCACCTGCAGGTTCGAAACAACCAAATAAAATATCTTTAGATGGTACCTGGCAATTTTCAACCGATGTTAATTTGACGCCTTGTGATAAAAATATCCAGGTACCAGGAGAATGGGTAATGCAGGGTTTTGAAGTGCAAAAGCGGGTTTTTGCTGGCTACAAAAGAACATTTGAGATACCTACGGATTGGAAAAATAAACGTGTTAAACTTCGTTTTGATGCGGTATTCAGTGAAGCAGAAATTTGGTTGAACGGGAAAAAGGCAGCCAGTCATTTAGGTGGTTTTACTCCTTTTGAAATCGACATCAATAATTTTGTAAAATGGAATGGCAGCAATGAGCTGTTGGTAAAAGTAAAGTCAGACAGTAAGGCTGATTCATTGGCCAGTGCATCAGAATACGCGGTACATCCTTTGGGGGGAATCTCGCGAAAAGTTTATTTGATGGGGATAGCTCCGGTAAATTTCGCTTATGCTGATGTTAAGACGTTATTGGATAAAAAATATGAAAATGCTACGCTTAGCACCGATGTAATTATCGCCAATGAACAAAACGGAAAAGCGGATAATCTTAGTGTTAAAGCGGAACTTTTTAAAGCCGATGGTACCAGTAAGGTGGGAGAGAAGGTAGTAAGGATTGATAAAGGTATAAGTAAGGGAGAATATTTGCAGCAAAATATCAGTTTCGAAGTGCTAAAGCCTGCCAAGTGGGATCCTGAACATCCTAATTTGTATGTGGTTAAGCTCAGTATTATGCAAGGGGATAAAATACAGGATGTAATTACGAAAAGTATCGGTTTCCGTCAGATAGAAGTAAGAGGGAACAGGGTTTTTGTAAACAATATGCCTGTTAAGCTACGCGGAGTTTGTCATCATGAGACCATGCCTTTGCGCGGCCGATCGGTAAACGATAACATGTGGGAAAAAGATATACAATTGTTCCGGGAAGGAAATGTAAACTATATCCGTACTTCACATTATCCGCCTGCCGAAGAACTGGTTGATGCCTGTAATCGTTTGGGGATGTTTTTAGAAGTCGAGGCACCCTTTTGTTGGGCGCAAAATACAGCTGTAGTTGCTGGTACAGAGCTTTATCAAGCTTTACTGGTGGATCAGACTATGGATATGATGAACTATTTCAGGTCCGATCCTTCAGTGCTGATATGGTCTTTAGGTAACGAGAGTTTAAAATATAAGGAGTATTTTAAGGAGACGGGAAAATTGGTAAAACAGTTTGATCCGACCCGCCCACGTAATTTTAGTCAATGGGGTCCAGATGCTGATGAGGGCGATCTGGAAATTGCTAACCATCACTATCCGGGACCAACCGGACCAGAAAAATATAACAACTATAAGCGCCCTATCGTTTTTGACGAGTATGTGCATCTTAATGCTTATAACCGTCTGGAACTGGTTACTGACCCAGGAGTGCGTGATGCCTGGGGAATCGGTTTCGAGGCGATGTGGGAACAGATGTATAAAACCGATGCTGTTTTGGGTGGTGCCATTTGGGCTGCAATTGATGATACATTCTTCCTGCCTAATGGAAAAACAGTAGGTTATGGCACTTGGGGGCCACTTGATGGCTGGAGGAGAGAAAAGCCGGAATACTGGCATATGAAGAAAATCTACTCGCCGGTTAAAATTAAATTGTTAAGCAACTGGAGTAACGGGAAGATAGCAGTGGAACTGGAAAACAGATTGCTGTTTAGTAATTTAAATGAGTGTAAAATTGAATGGAATCTGGCAGGAGAGAGCGGCCGTATAACTGCCGACTTGAAAAGAAATGGTAAAACTACAGTGATGGTAGCTGTTGATAAAAAGCCATTGTCAACTGATAAAATGACCATTAAAGTTTATGATCCACGTGGTGTTTTAGTTGATATTTATCAGTTTGCTGTCGTGCCATCAGTTAGTCAGATTGCCTCACCTGCAATAACAACTGGCCGATCATGGACTTATAGTGAAAAGGGATCTATGTTGACCGCTAAAAATGGGACTATGCAGGTCGTTTTTAATTTGATCGACGGTGATGTAACGCAAGTAACCAATAATGGTAAAAATGTTTGGAATGGCGGAGCAAGATTAATGGTATTGCCACTAACGGGAGAAGGGAATGGTGTACAGATGACAGGCGACAACAAAAAATTTGATCCTTTTACCGATGTATGTAAAAACCGTATAGTAAAAGAAATTAAGCTGGATAAAGGTGAACATAGTTTGGTGATAAGTGTTACAGATATGTATACCGAAGCTGCAGGTATAACAACTTACAATTTTACGGCTAATGGTATGGTAAATATAGCCTATAAATACACCATCAAAAAAGATGTCAATCCACGTCAGTGGGGATTAGTTTTTGGTCTGCCTTCAACTTTCCAGGAATTAGACTGGAGCAGAAATGGGCTTTGGGATTATTATCCTACAAATCATATCGGCAGAACAGCCGGAAAGGCAAAATTAATGTCGGACCTTAAAATTTCTGGCCCGGCCGGCCCATCTACTTTGCCAACTACGCCATGGAGTTTGGATAGAAATGAGTTGGGGACCAATGATTTTCGTTCTACTAAAATGTACATTAACAGGGCCCAATTAACCAATGGTAGTTCTACTTTTGATGTAATATCCAATGGTTTACAGCACATTAGGGCCTGGAGATATGAAGATAGTATTAAAGCTTTGGTAGCAGGATACAGTAATATGGGAACCGAAAGATTTTTTAGAGACCATGCAGCAAAAATGGACCGTCCTTTAAAAGCTGGAGATCTCATACAGGATAATATCAATCTTCAGTTAAAGTAAGGGTATGGCCAGGAATAAACAAACAATAGGAAGAAGGATATTGATAGTTGCTTTTTTTATAGCACTGATATCTACAAAACTTTTGGCGCAGCAAACAGGTGTATCATCAACTTTATCGCCTATACCTTATGCTGTACAAAATAGCAGGAAACCATCAGTTTCACTAAATGGGGAATGGAAATTTGCGCAAACTGGTAAAAAGGGAAGTATTAAAGTTCCTGGGGAGTGGGTAATGCAGGGGTATACTGTAAATACTGGCGAAACAGCAACTTATAGTCGTGAATTTAGTTTACCTGACGATTGGAAGGGGAACAGGATTAAGCTGCGTTTCGATGGTGTAAGTTCGCATGCAGTAGTTAAGATAAATGGCAAAAAGCTTGCTGAACACGAAGGTAGTTTTGTCCCCTTCGAAATTGATATTACCGATGCACTTAAAGCGGATCATAATTTATTGGAAGTTGATGTTCAGGCCAACACCATTAGTGATATTTTAGCCTGTACCTCACAATATGCAGTGCATACGGTGGGTGGTATCTTGCGTAATGTAACGCTGTTTGCCTTGCCATCTGTAAATATTGGTGATTTTACCGTGGTAACGACTTTGGATAAAAATTATTCCAATGCCACGCTTGCCCTAAAAACTTTATTAGTTAATGAAGGCGAAAAGGTTACTTCCGGACAGTTATCATATACTTTGACTGATGCTAATGGAAAATTAATTGCGAGTTCAAAAGCTTCTTTTTCGCAATTACAAGGCGCCAAAAGGAAGTTGCTGGAAACGGTTATCCCTGTAAAAAATCCTGCTAAATGGAATACCGATAAGCCTTATCTTTATCAATTAACAACCGCATTAATGGTTGAAGGCAAGGCAACGCAGACCCATAGCCAAAAAATAGGTTTTAGGCAGGTAGAAGTAAAGGGTAACCAACTTCTGGTAAATGGAATGCCGATTAAGTTAAGAGGAGTAAACCGCCATTCGGTACATCCACTTACCGGGCGTAGTATTAGCGACGACCTGGAATTGAAAGATGCTGTGCTATTTAAGCAGGGCAATTGTAATTATATCCGCACTTCCCATTACCCACCCAGTCAAAGGTTTCTGGAAGTAGCAGATAGTATTGGCTTATTTATAGAAAATGAAAGCTCTTTAACCTGGATACAGCACGGAGCGTCACCAATATGGAAGTTGTGGAACTATAAAGACGAGAAGTTTTATCCATATATGCTTGCAGCCAATATCGAAAAAATGCAGGCCGGAAAAAATCATCCTTCGGTTATTATATGGTCTTTGGGTAATGAGAGTTATTGGAGTCCTTTGTGGGATAAAGTTTATCGTGAAGCTAAGAAATTAGATCCGACCCGTCCTATATCATTTCACGACCAATGTTGGGGTGGGTTTAATAATGGAGGAAACAAAGTTGAAATTGCCAACTATCATTATCCTGGAATGAACGGCCCACAAGCTACTGATACCATGAAAAGGCCTACTTTGTTTGGAGAATATGCGCATTTAAGCACTTATAACCGACGTGAGCTGTTAACCGATCCGGGAGTACGAGCAAGTTATGGTCCTGTGCTGGTTAAATATTACGATAGTATGTATGTGCATAAAGGCAATTTGGGTGGTGCTATCTGGAGTGGTATTGATGATACTTTTCATCTGCCTGACGGAAATATAGTAGGTTATGGTCCCTGGGGGCCGATTGATGCCTGGAGAAGGTTAAAGCCTGAATATTGGGGAATGAAAAAGGCCTATTCACCGGTAGTCGTGAAAAATGTAAACAATCCTTTAGTAAAGAACGGCAAGCTGTTGCTGGAAGTAGAAAATCGCCATGATTTTATTGCGCTTAGCGACGTTGAAATTAATTGTAAAATTGATGGTACAAACATGCGTTTAAAGTCACTGATTAAACCTCGTGAAAAAGGAGTTTTGCAAATCCCTGTAAAAGCCGGGACTAAGGAAGTATATCTTTCATTTACGGATCCTTCAGGTAATATTGTAAATGAAGAATTGATAGTTTTAAAACCCACAGGACCTGCAACAAAAACTGATAAAGTAGCTATAGCTGTTACTGAAAATGAAATGGCGTATTTTGTTGTGCAGGGGGATATCACTTACACTATTAATAAAATTACCGGTGTGATTTCGGGTGCGAATAAGAAAGGTGTAAAAGTTTTAGAACAGGGACCGGTGTTTGGGGTGGTGCTGATGAACAGGGAGGATGGGGGTAAACCTAACGTAGCTGGTGAAACCTACCAAAATAACATCTATCCGATAAAAAATTATCCGCTTTATACCATTTTTGCTAATGCCATTCAGGTGGATAAAAAGGCTGATTCTATTACTTTTAAAATAAAGGCGACTTATACGAATGGAGACGGCAATTTAACATATACTTTTTTTACAAGTGGTGATACCAAAGTGGGTTACGAAGTGAAAACTGGTTTAGAACAGCCTTATCAGTATGGTATGGTTTTTCAATTGCCTAAGAATTTTGATGAGCTAAGTTGGGAACGTAAAGGTGAGTTTTCCGTGTATTCCGCTGATGATATCGCCAGAGCTAAGGGAACAGCCAAATTGAATGCCAAATGGTTGTCGTCGGTAGAAGCGTTTGGGAAACCCTCTGCTATGCTTTGGAAGGATGATGCCAACGAGATGGGGTCAAATGATTTCAGGGCAACAAAGCATCATATTTTGCAGGCGAAACTGGACAATGGCCATGAAGGTATTGTCATCCAGTCTAATGGTAAACAGGCTTTACGTACCTGGTTGCAAGATGAAAAAATCCAGTTACTGATTGCCGATTATAGCAATAGTGGTTCAGAACCATTTTACGGATCGCCATTTACCGATGGGCGTATTAATATTAAAGGAAAAGTATTAAAAGGAAGTGTAACTTTCAAATTACAATAACCGTTAAAAAATAAATACATTCTAATGAAAATTACAGATGTAAAAGTATGGCTCGTAGAGGGAGTAAAATACAATTGGACATTATTAAAAATATATACGGATACAGGACATACCGGTGTAGGAGAAGCTACGAACTGGCCGGGCAGTCCTATTGTATTTGAGGCTGCAAAACATGTTGGTCAACGTATTATAGGCTTAGATCCAATGCGGACAGATTTTATCTGGACAAAATTATATAGAGATTTAAATTGGATGGGCCCTTTTGGGGCGAGCATGTGTGCAATTAGCGGGATAGATATGGCTTTGCTGGATTTAAAAGCGAAAGTATTGGGCGTGCCTTGTTACGAACTTTTGGGTGGTGCTTTTAGAAAAGATATCCTGCTTTATGCTAATTATTGGTTTACAGGTGGTGGTCATAATGCAGAAGATTATGCCATGCAGGCAAAAAAAGTTAAGGAAGCTGGTTTTACCGGTTTAAAGTTCGACCCTTTTGCACATACGAATTATTTGTATGGAGAAGACCTCTCCTCGAATTTGCAGCTTACTCCTGCACAACAAGATCTGGCGTTTGAAGTAAGTAAAGCTGTGCGAGATGCTGTAGGTCCTGATTTCGATATTATGATAGAAACTCATGCTATGCTAAATTACCGCGTGGCGGTTGTTATGGCAGAAAGACTTTCACAATTAAATATAACCTGGTACGAGGAGCCGGCAGGTCCTGAAAACGCAAATACGTTAAAGGCGATGAGAGATAGGATCCCTTCAAATGTTTCTATCTGTGTAGGAGAGCGTCATTATACGCGTCATGGAATCAGGGATGTGCTGGAAAAACATGTCTGCGATATTATGATGCCAGATATAACCCGCTGTGGTGGGCCATCGGAAATGAAACGAATGGCAACCATGATGGAGGCATATAACGTTTTGCTTGCTCCGCATAATCCCAATGGACCATTATCTACATTGGCTTCAGCACATGTTTGTGCTTCGGTACCTAATTTCTTCAGACAGGAATTTATGTTTAATGATGTGCCATGGAGAGATGAGGTAATTGATCATCCAATTAAAGATATGGTGGAGAACGGACATCTTAAGCTTACGGATAGACCTGGTTTAGGTGTTGATCTCATTGAGTCGGAGATGGAAAAACATCCGGGTATATTGGAGCCCAGAGCTGGATTTTACGTATAGATATTACATATATGGCTTTTCATATTGATTTAAAAGGTAAAGTTGCTTTGGTAACAGGTGCTACTTCCGGAATAGGATTAGGGATAGCTAGAATGCTGGCCAGGGCGGGTTGTAACATTGCCGGCTGTGCGGAATTGCCAGCCGAAAGTGAAGAAGCAGAGTCTTTTTTAAAGACAATGACGGAGGAGGGGGCGAAGGCGGTATATATTACGGCTGATCTTTCGAATCCGGAATGTATCCCGGATCTAGCTCTTGAAGTTTCGGCCTTTGGAAATGGTGCGATCGATATTCTGGTTTCCAATGCGGGAAGAAATGTATTTAAAGGAGCTGCGCTTTGTGATGAAGAAAGCTGGGAGCAGAATATGCAGCTAAACTTAGGAGCTCATTGGCGTCTGGCGAAATATTGTAAGCCTTACCTTGAAAAGAATAATGGGACAATCATTATCATGGTCTCTAACCATGCATATGCAACAATTCCTGGTTGTTTTCCATATAATGTTAGCAAAACTGCCTTAACCGGGCTCGTTAAAAGTTTGGCTATTGAATGGGCCCCTGCTATTCGGACAGTAGGCCTTGCTCCAGGGTTTATTGATACACCCGGAAACCAGGTTTGGTTTGATACTTTCGATGATCCGACAGCGCAAAGGGAAAAGACAATTGATTTGCACCCTGTAAAGCAGATTGGTACACCCGAAGAAATTGGGGGTTGGTGTGTTTTTTTAGCAAGTAAATACGCGGCTTTTGCATCGGGAACGACTTACCTGGTTGATGGTGGACGTAGTGCTTTAATGCAGGATAATTGATGTTAGGAAATATGCAGACCTGGAAATCGGATGTGCTTTATAAGGCCGGATTTAAACTTGGTGAAGGTCTTTGCTGGAACCCGGAAGAACAGAATTATCTATTTGTTGATATCAAGGGAAAGTTAATGGGGACAGTTGATTCCGTTACTGTCGAGGTAAAGATCAGGCAACTGGACAAAATGATTGGAAAGGCAGTGCCCGTGCAAAATGGAAACCTATTATTGGCGATGGAAGATGGGCTGGAAGAAATGGATCCTCAGACGGGAAGTAAAAAGATTCTTGTAGCCGTAGAACCCGAAAAACCTGATAATCGCTGCAATGATGGTGCTTGTGATGCGAGGGGACGGTTCTGGTTTGGTACCATGAATAAAAATGCAAAGGCTAAGGAGGGTGCATTATATTGCTTTGACGGAACACTAAGGAAAATGATTGAGGGAACCAGTGTTTCAAATGGCATCTGCTGGTCTACCGACCATACTAAGATGTATTACATAGATTCCTTTGACCGTAACATTAAGGGATTTGATTTTGACCTTGACAGTGGGCAGATTACTAACGAAGAGGTTATTGTTGAGTTAAATCATCCGATGGAGTTACCTGATGGAATGTGTATAGATGAAGAGGGAATGCTTTGGGTTGCCATATGGGGCGGAGCGTGTGTAAACCGTTATAATCCCCATGATGGTAAGCTGATCGGAAAAGTATCGGTTGCAGCCCTAAATGTTACTTCATGTGCTTTCGGGGGAAAGGATGGGAGAGAATTACTAATTAGTACAGCGGCAGATGGCTTAACAGCAGAAGAGCTGGAAAAGTTCCCCGATAGTGGTTCATTGTTTATTGTCCAACCCGGTATAGGCGGGTTTTCAGGCAATACATTCAAAAATTTATAGAATCAAACAAACCAAATATTAAACAATGAAATTAGAACTTATTGATTATTTTATCATATCCCTTTATTTTTTGTTTGTAATGGGGATTGGCCTGTTGCTCAAGAAGAAGGTTAAAACCGGGGATGATTTTTTGATGAGTGGCAAGAATATTCCACTGTGGATTACCTGTCTGGCATTTATCTCTGCAAATCTTGGCGCTCAGGAAGTACTCGGGATGGCTGCAAATGGGGCTAAATACGGTATGTATACGATGCATTTTTACTGGTTGGGGGCTGCACTGGCAATGATTTTTCTAGGTGTATACATGATGCCATTTTATTATGGAAGTAAAGCACGAAGTGTTCCGGAATATCTAAAGCTACGCTTTGACGAAAAGACCAGAACGTTAAATGCGCTGACTTTTGCGGCAATGACGGTTTTCTCCTCTGGGGTTTCTTTATATGCTCTTGCTATGCTGATGCAAACCATATTGGGTTGGGATTTTGATGTTTCCATATGGCTTGCTGCGGGTGTGGTACTGGTGTACACTTTTTCGGGTGGCTTAACTGGTGCAATTTATAATGAGGTACTGCAGTTTTTTCTGATCATTATCGGTATTGCTCCCCTGGTTTACATCGGCTTAGATAAAGCGGGTGGATGGGAAGGCATTGTGATGCATGTGGAAGATGCAAAGCTACATGTATGGAAAGGACTGGACAGTCCTCAGAATAACCCTATGGGTGTTGATGCTTTTAGTATGGTTTTCGGTCTGGGCTTTGTTTTGGCCTTTGGTTATTGGTGTACCGATTTTTTGGTGGTACAACGTGCCATGGCCAGTAAAAATCTAAATGACGCAAGACGTACTCCGGTATTGGCTGCTTTTCCAAAAATCCTGATGCCAGCTATTGTGATTCTTCCCGGGATCATTTTACTGGCGTTGCAAAACCAGTTTGACGGATTTGATTTGCCGCTAAACTCATCTGGTGATAAAGATTACAATATGACCCTTCCCTTGTTGTTACAAAAGCTATATCCGAGCGGATTATTGGGGCTTGGAATTACAGCTTTATTGGCGTCGTTTATGAGTGGTATGGCAGGGAATGTTACAGCTTTTAATACCGTATGGACATATGATATTTATCAAACCCATATTAAAAAAGGGGCTTCGGATAAACATTATCTCTATGTAGGTAAAGCAGCTACTGTTTTTGGTATTTTAATCTCTATTGCAACGGCATATGTGGCTAGTGGTTTTAATAGCATTATGGATTTACTCCAATTGGTATTCAGCTTTGTTAATGCACCATTGTTTGCGACCTTCTTTCTAGGTATGTTCTGGAAAAGAACTACCGGGCACGGTGCTTTTTGGGGACTGATTGCCGGTACATTTACTGCAGCCCTTGTTCATGGTTTGTCTGTTGCTGAAGGAAAAGGTGGGTGGATAGTGGAAGAATTTACATTTTATTCTGCTACAGGGCAGGCATTCATGATTGCTTCGCTAGCGTTTCTAGCTTGTTTTGCGGTAACGGTAGTGGTAAGTTTATTGACGAAAGCCAAAGAGGAAAAGGAATTGATTGGACTTGTATACAGCCTTACACCCAAACAGGATGACCGCGAAAAGATTTGGTATAAAAATCCGCTATATTTAGGTTTGATTGTTTTGGCTATTACGCTGTTTTTTAATATTATATTTTGGTAGAAAGCTTCGATGTTGTTGATTGTGGCAGTATAGTCCATCTTTAAGGCGGTATTGTCCATTTTTATAATACGGTCTTTTAGCTATGTTAAGCTTTCTAAATAAACACACACACACAAATGGTTATATGGTTTCAAAAAGAAAAATACTTATTACGTCCGGCCTCGCCGTAGCGGTGGCGCTGATCTTATTTTCTTTCTTCTCTGCGGAAAAGCAGATAGACTTTAATGTAGATGTAAAACCTATTCTTAATAAAAAATGTATTTCTTGTCATGGTGGAGTTAAACAGCAGGGCGGGTTTAGCGTTTTATTTAGAGAGGAGGCCCTGGCTGTCACAAAAAGTGGAAAACCAGCTATCATTCCCGGACATCCCGAGGAAAGCGAGTTTATTAAACGTTTAACCGCTAAGGATCCGGAGGAAAGGATGCCATATAAACATCCTGCCCTTGATGAAGACGAGATAGATATTTTAAGTACATGGGTGAAACAAGGTGCAAAATGGGGCGATCATTGGGCATATTTGCCTGTAAAGGATACGGAACTGCCGGATGTCGACAATAAATGGATCCGTAATAATCTGGACAAATTTATTTATGCGAAGCTGGAAGAAAATGACCTTAAACCTTCAGTTCAGGCCGATAGGGCAACCCTATTAAGGCGTGTTAGCCTGGATCTTATAGGTATGTATCCGTCAGAAAAAATTGCGCAGGCTTATTTAAAGGCTAAAGACGAAGATAAAGCTTATGATATTTTGGTCGATTCACTACTGGCTTCTTCGCATTATGGGGAGCGCTGGGCTTCAATGTGGTTGGATATTGCCCGGTATGCCGATACGAAAGGTTATGAGTCAGATCCGAACAGGAATATCTGGGCTTATCGCGATTGGGTAATTAAGGCCTTCAATAAGGATATGCCTTACAATCAGTTTATTACTGATCAGGTTGCAGGTGATCTTTTGCCAAACCCTACTGATGCACAATACATTGCGACTGCATTTAGCCGGAATACGCCAACCAATGATGAAGGAGGGACCGATAACGAAGAATTTAGGACAGCTGCGGTATTGGATCGGGTAAATGCCACCTGGGAGGGTTTAATGAGTACAACGTTTTCCTGTGTACAATGCCATGCCCACCCTTACGACCCTTTTAAACACGATGAATATTATAAGTTCATGTCGTATTTTAACAATACAAGGGATGAGGATGTGCCAGCAGAATATCCATTGCTTAAGCAGTTTAATGATTCGTTGACAACAGAACTACATCAATTAACTAACTGGGTAAAGACCGTTTCTTCGGAGCGGAGAGCAAAAGAAATCAACCTGTTTTTGAAAACTGGTCAGCCCGCTATTTACTCTACCAGTGCGGACTCACTGAAAAATGCCGTGATTGGGAACAACAACATTGCTTTGTTTTTTAGAAACAATGCTGTTGCCAGGTTAAAACATGTTGATCTTCAGGATGTAGATCAAATGATCTTTAAATATAGCTCTGACCGCCCGGGTGGCCGAATGAGTTTGCATATTGATGCGCCCAATGGCCCTGTTTTAACCTCCTGGCCATTGGCTGTAGGACCGGGTTATCGAACAGTATATGTTGACTTTAAAAAACAAAAAGGTATACATGATGTTTATATCCGCTACAGTAATACAGGTGCAACGAAGCCTGAAGATTTGGTGGTGTTTTTTGACTGGTTCCATTTTTCACAACAATTTCCGGGTAAAGGAAAGCCGGGTTATGAGCGGTATAAAAAAACATTTAATGATTTGTTAAATGCTTATGCACCCACCACACCAGTTATGATTGAAAATCCGGCAGCGATGAAAAGGAAGAATCATGTATTTGACCGTGGCGCCTGGACATCGAAAGGAAAAGAGGTACAAGTAGGAGTGCCGCAATCATTGGCTTATGCGATGCCAAAAAATGCACCTGAGAACCGCGTTGGTTTAGCTATGTGGTTATCGGATAAACGTAATCCATTGGTGTCGAGGACTATGGTGAACAGGCTTTGGGAACAATTGCATGGCGCTGGGCTGGTGGAAACGTTGGAAGATATGGGAACACAGGGAATGGCGCCAACACATAAGGAATTGCTGGATTATATGGCTTACCAGTTTATGCACAAGTACAACTGGAGTGTAAAAAAGATGTTAAAAGAATTGGTCATGATGGCTACTTACCGACAGGATTCCAAAGTATCCGAAGAGCTGAAAGAAAAAGATCTGTTTAATAAGTTTTATGCCAGAGCTTCGAGAGTACGCTTGAGTGCAGAACAGATCAGGGATCAGTGTTTAGGGATTAGTGGTGTTTTAAGTGCGAAGATGTACGGCCCCCCGGTGATGCCCTGGCAGCCTGAAGGAATTTGGTTTTCGCCATATAATGGTGCGAAATGGGTAAAAAGTGCTAACGAAGACCAATATCGCCGTGGAATTTATACGTATTGGAAAAGAACGGCCCCCTATCCATCCGCGATTGCCTTTGACGGTGCATCTCGCGAGGTTTGCAGTCCGCGGCGAATTAGAACAAATACGCCTTTGCAGGCACTGGTAACCCTGAATGATTCTGCATATGTAGATATGGCCAGGCATTTTGTTAAAAGAATCCAGCAGACGGGTGAAAAAGATGCTGCGCTTAAAATTGCAAAAGGCTATTCAATGATGCTTTATAAACCTATTCCGAAGAATAGATTGAAAATTTTTGAGGAATTGTATGCGAAAGCATTATCTACATTTAAAAAAGATAGTGCGAGTGCATCAGCATTTATGGGGGATCCGAATAAACAGGTGAGACCAGAAGATGCTGCAATGGTACTGGTAGCTAATGCCATGCTGAATTTAGACGAGGTAGTAACTAAAAATTAACGGGAGAGACATGACCAGAGATGAATTAAATGCCTATAGGTTGGTTAAAGAGGCTCAGGAAGCACAGTTGAGTGGGATCACGAGACGACATTTTTTAAAGGAAAGTGCCATGGGGCTTGGTGCATTGGCAATGGGCTCTTTATTTGGCGGTTGTGGCAATTTGTTTTCAAGTCCGCAAACGACTATAGCTTATGATCCGGCACGTCCACTGCTGCCTAAATCTCCTCCTTTTGTAGGGAAAGCTAAAAGTGTTATTTATTTGCACATGGCGGGGGCACCTTCGCAGTTGGAACTGTTTGATTATAAACCTGAACTCATGAAAATGGATGGGCAGGATTGTCCGCCTTCATTATTGGCCGGAAAGAAGTTCGCCTTTATTACTGGTGTTCCGAAGATGCTTGGCCCTCAGGCTAATTTTGCACAACACGGTCAAAGTAGAGCACTGGTAAGTGATAACTTACCTCATTTCTCTACTATGGTAGATGACGTGAGTTTTTTAAAAGCGGTACATACCGATCAGTTTAACCATGCTCCGGCGCAGCTGCTTGTACATACTGGAACACCACGTTTAGGTAGGCCAAGTATCGGTAGTTGGGTAACTTATGGATTGGGAACGGAAAATCAGAACTTACCTGGCTATGTGGTATTGACCAGTGGTGGTAGTTTTCCTGATGCCGGCAAAAGTGTATGGGGCAGCGGCTTTTTGCCTTCAGTTTATCAGGGGGTTCAATGTCGTAGTGAAGGGGATCCAGTATTGTTTATAAAAGATCCGGATGGGATGAACAGAGATTTGCGTAAAGCCTCTATTCAGGCCATTAATGAAGCAAACGAACAACAATATCAGGAGTATAATGACCCGGAGATTTTATCGCGTATAGCCCAGTATGAAATGGCTTACCGTATGCAGATATCGGCGCCGGAAGTGATGAATATTAACGATGAACCTGCATATATCCATGAAATGTATGGTACACAACCTGGCAAAGCATGTTTTGCCAACAATGTTCTTTTAGCGAGAAAACTTGTAGAAAAGGGGGTTCGTTACGTACAATTGTTCGATTGGGGATGGGATGCACACGGCGATAGTCCAAATAACTCATTAAATGTGGGGCTAAAGAATAAATGCAGAAGTATTGATAAACCAATTACGGCCTTATTACTGGATTTGAAGCAAAGAGGCTTGTTAGACGAAACACTGGTGGTTTGGGGAGGAGAATTTGGTCGTACGCCAATGATGGAAAACAGGAATGGTGCTCAAAATCCTTTCAAGGGCAGAGATCACCATACAGAAGCATTCACAATGTGGATGGCCGGTGGAGGCATTAAAAAGGGCTTTACACATGGAGAGACAGATGAAATTGGGTATAGTGGGATTAGTGGAAAAGTAGATGCTTTTGATATTCAGGCAACGATTTTGAACCAGTTAGGATTTAACCATGAACAATTTACTTACCCTTTCCAGGGTAGGCCTTTTAGGCTGACCGATGTCGGCGGAAAAGTGATTAATGAAATAATAGCATAATTAGTAATATGTCTGAGACAAGAAGAAATTTTATTAAAAAATCGGCTGGCTTAACCGCTGTAGCGTTGTTAAATCCATTCAAAGAATTCGCTGCCGCTGAAACACCAAAAGTGCCAGCTAAGGAAGGCTTTGAACTGTTGTTTATGCAGACCGACTGGGGCTTTGCAGGCAGCAGAGACGAATTTTGTGCAGCAGCAAAAAAAGAAGGTTATGAGGGAATTGAAGTTTGGTGGCCTGGGGATAGGGCTGAAGATCAAAAGGCACTATTTGATGCTGTTAAGAAGTATAACTTACAGATCGGTTTTTTATGTGGAGGGTACCAGTCGGTTGCAGCGGACCATTTTGAGCTTTTCAAGAAGAACCTTGATGCTATTTGTGCAAATACTTATCAGAAGCCGGTTTATATAAATTGTCATTCGGGAAAAGATTATTTTACTTACGAACAAAACAAGCTCTTTATAGATTATACTACAGCAAAGACAAAAGAAACAGGTGTTCCGATTTATCACGAAACGCATCGTGGCAGGATGTTATTTGCGACCACAGTTGCCAAGGATTTTGCTGAAAGGAACCCTGATCTTCGGCTTACTTTAGATATATCACATTGGTGTAACGTGCATGAAAGTTTATTGGCTGATCAAAAGGAAACTGTAGATTTTCTATTGAACAGGGTTGATCACATTCATTCGCGGATTGGACATGCAGAGGGGCCACAGGTAAACGATCCAAGAGCTCCGGAATGGGAACAAGTGGTGAAGGCCCATTTGGCATGGTGGGACAAAGTTGTGGAACGAAAAAAGCAAAATGGACAACGCATGACAATTTTAACCGAATTTGGTCCGGCGGACTATATGCCGACAATGCCTTATACGCGTAAACCTCTAGCTGATCAATGGGCTATTAACGTGTATATGATGAATTTATTAAGAAAGCGATATCAATCTTAACCCCAGTTTTATAATGTTAGAATTTTTTGGCCGTTTTCACCCTGTTTTGGTTCATTTACCTATCGGGATTCTACTTATTGCCTGTCTTTTTCTGGTACTTATTCTCGTTCCAAAATTTGCAAATCTGAGACCAGCAATAGGCGCTTTATTATTTTTTGGGATGTTAAGTGCTGTTTTCTCTTGTATCACTGGTTATTTTTTAGCCAATAGTGGTGATTATGAAGGGGAATTGGTTAATAATCATCAGTGGATGGGGATAGGAGTTGCAGTTTTGGCTGTTTTACTGCTGTGTATCCATAAATATACTAAGGCCGATAGTCGAATATCTACTATTATGGCCGTGTTGTTACTTGTGCTGGTTTCTGCTACCGGGCATTTGGGCGGCTCGTTAACTCATGGTTCTGATTATTTAACCGCTCCTCTTAAAGGAGATGGGGCTAAGGCAGGAGCGGCCATTCCAGCCATCCCAAATATTCAGGAGGCACTTGTTTACCAGGACGCGATTCAACCTTTATTAAAAAACAGGTGTTACAGTTGTCATGGTAGTGAAAAGCAAAAAGGTAAACTAAGGTTAGACCTGGAAGCCTATATTTTAAAAGGAGGGGAAGAAGGTAATACGCTCCTTAAAGGTAAAGCAGCTGAAAGCGAACTCATCAAACGTCTTTTATTGCCGGCTAGTAATGAAAAACACATGCCGCCCAAAGAAAAGCCACAGCTTAGTCAGAATGAAGTTGCACTGTTACACTGGTGGATAAACAACGGAGCTGAATTCAATAAAAAAGTCAAAGACATAAAACAGCCTGATGATATTAAGGTTGTTTTAGCTGCACTGGAAAAAGGTACGGCGGGAACTATTGTCAGTAAGCAATTGGATATTCCGGTAAAGGAAGTTGATGCGGCAAATGAAAAAGACATTAAGCGTTTACATAGTGCTGGTGTAATGATTTTTCCGGTTGCACAAAATAGCAATTATTTAACCGCAAACTTTATCAATGCCCATTCGACAGCGGATAGCGTGATGAATGCTTTAAAAGCCGTGAAGGATCAGGTGGTATGGTTAAAGTTGGAGCATAAATCGGTAAATGACGTAGGTTTAAAATCTATAAAGGATTGCAGGAATTTAATTCGTTTAAGTTTAAATCATACTCAAATAACTGATAAGGGACTTGAAAACTTAAAGAACATGGACCAGCTTCAATCTCTAAGTCTGGTAGGTACAAAAGTAAGCGCTAAAGGATTGGCTCAATTGAGTAAGTTGAAGAGCCTTAAATCAATATATCTTTATCAAACAAATGTTAAAAGAGAAGATTGGAACACCATAAAAAAGTTGTTCCCTAAAGTGCTGATAGATTCTGGAAATTATCAGGTGCCAACCTTAGCAAAGGATACAACGGAGGTAAAGGTAGTAACGGCAGCCCAATAACAACAAAGGTATTTATTTGGAGGGGCGTAATCTCCTGGTCAAAACCCTGGCAAGAGGAGGCTGTGCAGAACAAATGCTCAGCTCTTTTTTGTCGGGGTTAGAAATTTACTATTATATTTGGGGAAATGAAGTACTTAATTGTTGGTTTGGGGAACATTGGTCCTGAATATGCCTATACACGCCATAATATTGGTTTTATGATTGCTGATGAGCTGGTAAAGCAGCTTGAAGGTACATTTTCTAATACTCGTTTGGCTTATCATGCTGAAGTTGGTTTTAAGGGGAGGAAACTCCATGTTATAAAACCTACTACTTATATGAACTTAAGTGGAAAAGCGGTAAACTATTATATGCAGGAATTGCGTATTCCGATAGAAAACGTGCTTGTAATAGTAGATGACCTGGCTTTGCCACTTGGCAAACTGCGCCTGAAATTACAGGGAAGCAGTGCCGGGCATAATGGGTTAAGGAGTATTGAAGGTCTTTGTGGCGGACAAGGTTACCCTCGTTTCCGCTTTGGTATTAGTGACAATTTTGGCAGGGGCCAGCAGGCGGATTATGTCCTTGCCCCATTTGATAAAGATGAATTGCCAGAGTTACCTGCATTAATAGATAAAAGTGTTGAACTGATTAAAAGTTTTGTTACTGTTGGCCCTGCTAAAACTATGACCGCTTTTAACCAGTAGTATGTTCCTGTATTTTTTTGTAAAGTACAGCAGGCTCAAATGGTTTACTAATAACATCATTGGCACCGGCTGCTATTGCAGTTTCTTTATCTGTATCTAATACGGCGGCCGAAAAAGTAATAATAGGAATATTCTCTTTTCCGCTGGCATAACCTTCTCTGATCAATTTGATGGCTTCCAGTCCGTTCATTACCGGCATAAAGGTGTCCATTAGGATAAGATCATAATTATTTTCCCGTAGTTTTTCTATGGCTTCTTTTCCATTTTCAACCACATCCATTTCTACCTGCCAGCTTTGAAGGATTTTAATGATTAGAAATTTATTAATAGGATTGTCCTCGGCAACGAGGATTTTGGTGTTAATAAGCGGTAGTAACTTTTCTTCTATAGGTTTTTTTTCGACTTCCATTTCCTTAAATATTTCGTACCAGTTTGTAAAACTAAATGTACTGCCTTTAAATTCTTCACTGTGTACTTCTAATGTTCCGCCCTTAAGTTTTGCAAGGTTTTTTACAATAGAAAGACCAAGTCCCGTTCCACCAAATTTAATGGTAGTTTGTTCATCAGCTTGTTCAAAAGTTTCAAAAATCTTCTCTATGTTTTCTTTTGCGATACCTATGCCGGTATCAATAACAGAAAATTTAAGTAATACGTTGTTCCCTTTTTTGTCGAGTATTTCTACTTTTACCCTAACTCCGCCAACATGGGTGAACTTAATGGCATTACCAATCAGGTTCATCAGGATTTGATTTAAACGAAGTGAATCTGCAAGTACCGATTGTGGTAGGTCAGGGTCAAGTTCAATAATCAGGTCAAGCTTTTTTTCAACTGAGGGGATGCGCAAGAGGTCGACTACAGCATTACAAATTTTCGTAATGTCTGTTGGGATACGATTAATCTTAAATTTGCCTGATTCTATCTTTGATAAATCCAGCACATCATTAATTACGCCGAGTAATGAGTTAGAGGAAATCTCAAGTAGGTTAACCATTTCATGTTGTTCCTCGCTAAGGGTAGTTTTCTTTAAAAGCTGCGCAATGCCGATGATACCATTAATAGGGGTACGGATTTCATGACTCATATTGGCCAGAAAGTTCTCTTTGATCCGTTTACCTTGTTCGGCCAGATCTTTAGCTTTAATCAGCTCCTTTTGATAGGCTTCAAGTTCCTTGTTCTTTTTTTGTATTTCTCTTTGGTTCCTAACAAATTGTATAAAAGAATCAACTTTTGCTGAAGTTACGAAAGGATCAAGTGGTTTATATAGATAGTCGACTGCTCCGGTATTCAATCCTTTAACTGCATACTTGGTTTCTTTGGATATGGCGGTAACAAATATGATCAGTATATCTTTTGTTCTTGGATTGCTTTTCAGGATTTCTACCAATTCAAAGCCATCCATTTCTGGCATCTGTACATCGATCATCGCAATGGCGATATCCATTTCCCAGGACAGTCTTAGTGCTTCGTTGGGGTTTGTTGTGGTAATGATATTGATATCATCTCTTTGGAGTAGGGCTTCAAGGGCAATAATATTCTCGGGTCTATCATCAACAATTAGTATGTTAATTTTTTCCATGCTTTTCAGTCTTAATTTAAGTGGTCTCGGCCACTAAGCTATTTTTTGGTAAATGTTGTTCTTTTTGTCTATTATTTTAAAGCGACCCAGTTCCGTACTTCTTAAAGTTTCTTTTGAACCTAAACATAAAAAGCCAAAATTAGCTAAACTATTATAAAATAGTTCGATCACTCTTTTTTGCAGTTCTGTGTTGAAGTAGATAAGCACATTACGACAGGAAATTACCTGGAATTCGTTGAAAACGCCATCGGATGCCAAATTGTGAACAGAGAAAAGAATATTTTTTTTTAGAGAGTGATTAATTGATGCAGCATCATACTTTGCAGTATAATAGCTAGATAATGTATTTGCTGCTCCCGTTTGTTGGAAGTTTTCGGAGTATTGTTTCATTTTCTGCAAATTGTAAATTCCATTTTTAGCATCTTCCAATACATCTGCATTAATATCCGTGCCATAAAAAAAGCAGCGTTCATATAAATTCTCTTCAGCAAACATAATAGCGAAAGAGTAAAGTTCTTCTCCGGTAGAGCAGCCTGCATTCCATACCTTTATGCGTTGGTAAGATTTGAGGTAGGGGATGACATTATCAGCCAGGGATTGATAAAATGACGGATCTCTAAACATCTCCGTTACGTTCACTGTAATTTCAATTAGAAATGACTCAAAGTAATTTTCATCATTGGTGAGCAGGGTGCGTAGGTCGAACAAGCTCAATCTTTGCAATTCCATAACCCGGGTTACCCTGCGTTTTAGTGATGCTGCTGAATAATCAGCGAAATCAAAACCATGTACGTTTTTGATAAAAGCGATGAGGCTGTTAAGCTCTTCGTATGTTATGGTGTCAGTTCCTCTATGCATATTAGCTTAACCATACTCTTAACATTGAAAGTAATTTGTCCATATCTACTGGTTTAGATATATAGTCGTTTGCACCGGCTTCAATACATTTTTCTTTATCGTTTTTCATTGCCTTTGCGGTTAGGGCAATGACAGGTAGTTTTGCAAACTCTTTTTTAGTTCTAATGATCCTCATGGCTTCATAGCCATCCATTTCAGGCATCATGATGTCCATTAATACAAGGTCGACCTGATTGCCTTCTTCCAGCTTTTCAATAGCCTCACGGCCATTATTTGCGATGACAATCTTAAGGTCATATGCTTGTAGGGCACTTGATAGTGCAAAGATATTACGCATGTCATCATCTGTGATTAGGATGGTTTTATCTTTCAGCACTTTTTCCATGGTGGAAGAAGCCTTGGTTCCATTAAGTGTATTAAGAGAAGGTGAAGGCAGTGGTGCCGGGCCGTCGTTCTTTAACTTATTCATGAACAGACTTACTTCATCCATGAGCCTGTCATTTGATTTATTTGACTTTAATACCATGGCTTCAGTGTGTTTCATGATATGGGACATTTTTTCCTGATCTAACTCCATAGCAGTATTGATGATGACTGGAATATGTGCCAATGTAGGAATTGCTTTAATGGTATCCAGTAACTCAAAACCGGAAATGTCTGGAAGTCGTAGGTCGAGGATGATACAATCAAAGGTGTGCTCTTCCAAGATAGCTAGCGCTTCTTTACCGGTAAAAGCTTGCTTTACGTCGACTCCTTTATCCGTTAATTGTTGGGTAAGCATCGCGCTCTGCAGTTCCTGGTCTTCAATAACGAGAACAGTATTGAGATTGTATCTTAGATGAGCAGCGCTGAGTAAATCGAAGGCTTCGTCCAGTTGTTCTTTTTCAATTGGTTTTTTAAGGAAACCGATAGCACCCTCTTTCTTCGCTTTTCCTATCTTTTCATTACCTGCTGACATCATGTGTACAGGAATGTGTTTTGTTCTTGGATCTGCTTTGAGTTTTTTCAGAATGGTCCACCCATCCATAACCGGTAACATGATGTCGAGTACAATTGCATCAGGAAGTTCTGAAAAGGCCATCTCAAGTCCAACATCACCGCTATGTGCTAGAATGGGTTTAAAACCTTTTTCGATAGCATAATCGTTAAGTACATCGGCAAAAACCAAATCATCTTCAACAATGAGTAATTTTTGTCTGTATTGCTCATCAGTTGTAGTTAGTCTAGGGGTTGGAGCAATAGACGTGATCATATGTTCTGTTGTTTCCGGTAAAGCTTCATGATGTTCCTGGTCAGCGAATAAGTTTTTCTCCGGAATGAAAAATGTGAATGTGCTTCCTTGTCCTTGTTTGCTTTCAACCTGGATTTCTCCTCCAAGAATATGTGCTAACTCTTTGCTGATGGATAATCCGAGTCCGGTGCCCCCATATTTCCTACTTGTTGATCCATCTGCTTGTTGAAAGGCTTCGAATATTAATTTTTGTTTTTCTGGTGGAATCCCGATTCCGGAATCTTTTACCCTGATCGCTATAATTTGTTCTTCAGATGTTTTCAGGTGTCCGGAGAAAAACTTCGTTTCTGGTTTTGCGTTGCTGATTTCGAGCGTGATTTCTCCATGTTCAGGTGTGAACTTGAAAGCATTAGATAAAAGATTTTTTACGATTTGTTCTACTCTTGATTGATCAGTAACAATTTGTTTTGGTAGTGCGGGGTCGAGTACCGTATGGAAAGCAATCTTTTTGCTCTTGGCTAATTCTGAGAACAAAGCTTCCATATCCTGCTTAATGGCTACAGGTTTTAAAGGTAATATGGAAAGGTCGATTTTCCCGGATTCGATTTTAGATAAGTCAAGAATGTCATTGATAAGTGTAAGCAAATCTGTTCCGGCATTGTGGATTACACCTGCATATTTAATTTGATCTTCGTTTAAGTTTTCGGGACGGTTTTCCTTTAATATTCGGGCAAGTATAAGAATACTATTAAGCGGTGTTCTTAATTCGTGGCTCATATTAGCCAGGAACTCCGATTTGTATTTACTTGAGATTTCAAGTTCCTCAGCTTTTAAGCTCATAGCTTCTTTTGCCTGGTTTATGGCAATGTTACGTTCTTCCAATTGCTGTGCCTTTTCTTCCAGCTCAGCATTGGTTTGGCGCAGTTCTTCCTGCTGTACTCTAAGCTCCTCTTCAGAGGCTTGTAGTTGTTCTGATTTATAAACCAGTTCTTCATTTGTGGTGCGTAATTCTTCCTGCTGGCTTTCCAGCTCTTCGGCTTGCTGTTGAGTTTGTTCAAATAAGGCTCTTAGTTTTATGCGAGCTACAGCACTGTTTATGCTGACAGCAATACTCTCGGTGATTGTATCGAGTAACAGTATAGTTGAATCATCAGGATGCTGAGTGAGCCCAAGTTCAACTATAGCAAGCGTTTGGCCTTCAAATACAATTGGGATAAGATAAATTGAATTCGGAGCGGTTTCTCCTAATCCAGAATGTATTTTAAGGTAATCGGCAGGTACGTTATCTAATAATTTTGGTTGTTGTTCTATAGCAGCCTGGCCAATTAAACCTTCGCCGAAATGATATTCGTGGCGGTTGCTTTTTGAGTTCTGCCATGCGTATCCCCCTTCAAATTTTATGGTATTTTTTGTTTGATTTACGATAAATAGTCCGCCTGTAGGCGCTTTAATGTAATTGCAGATTTTGGTTATGATATTAGTGGCTAGTTCGTCAATCTCCTGTTCGCCGCGCATGGCTTCATTAATGGCTGTTGCACCTGATAGTAACCAGTTCTTTTGTTCATTTTGTGCGGATATTTTTTCGAGTTCCAGATTTGAATCTCTGATCTGGGCTTCTGTTTCTTTCTGCTGATCGAAGGTACGTCTTATATAAGAAAGTAAAAATACGATGAGACCAAATATCACAGCAGAGCTGAATACGACTACTAACTCGCTGCGAAAACTACTTTTGTTGATGTCGGCTTTTCTTTGTATAAGTAATTTGTTTTCATTTTGAATCATCTTTTCAGATAATGCAACGATCTTATTTTTGAAAAAGCTGACCCGGGCCCAGCATGACTCTTTGTCCTGCCTTTTCGTTTCCATCAATATCATAAATTCGCAATACTTCTTTCATCTCATCGAGCTTCTGATTCGCATAAAACTCTAAGGAGTCGAGGATAATTAGCTGCTCAGTATTGTCTGAAATAGTCCTTCTGACCTCACGAATTGTGGGTGAAATCTTTGTAGCATTCTGTTGATAAGGCGTTAGATATTCTCTGTTACCGGCAATTACATAACCTCTTATTCCCGTTTCGGAATTTAGAACCTGGGATTTAAGGTTATTTAATAGGTTAATGACATCATAAGTATGGCTTTGCCATTTTGTATCATTATTTAACTTGTCAATGCTGAAATATGAGGTTATTGCAGATACAAAAACAAACAGCAGGGAAACGGTAAAACCTGTTAATACTTGTTGTTTAAAAGTTAGTTTAAACATATTTTGCGGTAATTGTTGAAATCAATGATTGTTATATTCAACAATATTAACGATTATATTTAATTAGCAGATTGCTGTGGTATTATTTGTTGTTAAAATTAACCTAATTCCTGTAAACATTGTGAGTACGTAGGGCCAATAGGTATTGAACGCTCTCCAATCCAGACCTGGTTACGATCGAATTTGGTTACCTTTTCTTTGGAGATAATGAAAGCGCGGTGTATACGAATAAATTTTTTAGACGGGAGGAATTGCAGCATCTCATTAATTGGTACTCTTGTGCTGAGGAGGTTGTTATTGCTGAGGTGGATTAGTGTGTAATTTCCTGAGGCTTCGATATATAGTATATCATTAATTTCTACCTTAATTTGCTCATAGCCATCTTTAACAAAGATATGAGTAGGTGACTGTATGTCATTTGAATTGTTTCTTAAACTGTAAAGCTCCTGTGCTTTATTGCATGCTTTTAAAAATCTTGGTAGCGAGAATGGCTTTAGTAAATAATCTATGGCATCCAGTTCAAAACTTTTCACCGCATGTTCAGAGTAGGCGGTGGTGAAAATCACCATTGGTGGGTTGCTTAGACTGTTTAAGAAGTCAATGCCGTTGATATCTGGCATTTTGATATCCAGGAAAATGAGGTCTGTTTTATTTTTCTGAAGAAAGGAGATGGCATCGAAAGCATTCGTAAATGTTTCAACAAGTTCAATAAAAGGAACTTTGGATGCGTGAGAACGTACTACATCCAAAGCTATGGGTTCATCATCTATCGCTATTGCAATCATTTCTTAAAGCTAGTCATTTTCTGAAAGCTGCAGTGTAAGGTGGATGAAAAATTCTTTCGCATTTTCGCGGATGAGGAGTTCATGTCTGCCAGGATATAATAACGCTAATCGTTGTTTTACATTTTGCAGACCTATCCCGCTTTGCAATTTTTCCGGATCATTTTCTTGTTTAGTATGGATACTGTTATGTACGTCAAAGTACAATGTATTGCCACTTGTTTGCAAACTGATTTTAATGTGGGAAGGTGATTGAAGACTGATGCCATGTTTGAATGCGTTTTCGACGAAAGGGATGAGCAGCATCGGTGAAATCTGGAGGTCATTTATTTGTTCTTCAATCTGAGTTTCGATTGTTATCTCTGCAGAAGTGGAGGTCCGTAGTTTCTGTAGTGCAATGTAATTGTTTAGATAATCGACATCTTTTGAGAGCATGATTTTATCTTCTACATTTTCTTGTAACATAAACCGCATCATATCCCCTAACCTTTGAATGCCTTCTCCGGTTCGCTCTGCTTTTTCCTGTAAAGCTGTGCCATATAAGGTATTTAAGGCATTAAAAAGGAAGTGCGGATTGATCTGGGATTTTAAGAAGTTGAGGTTTGCATCTGCCTTGCCAAGCTCTGTTTTTAGGGTAACGATCTCTTCTGTTTTTAAGGCATTTCTGTCTTTATAGATTTTCCAGGAAATTGGAGTAACTAATATAAGTTGTGTTAAAAAATTTCCAAGTAATACAACCAGAAGGTTTGCTTCTTTATCTCCACCGGACAGCAGCTGTTTTATGGAAATGTTGATGTTAAAGGATGTAATGTAAGGGGTATTGAAATGACCATTGCTATCGAATGTTAATGGTATAGCGATTGCTGCAAGGATTGCTGTAGAGAATGCGGCCATGAAGAGCATAGAAAAGAAGTACCGGGTTCGTTTCCAAACTCTTTTTGATGCCTTTGGTATATTGCTATTTATTGCATATAAGTACAACGTTATGGAGATGGGTACAATAAGCAATGCATAGAGTTTGATAATTGAATAAGAGTATGAGAAAAAGAGCACGGAGGTAACAATGATCCAGAAACTAACCAGATAGCCTGCTTCTAATTGCAATTCATTTTTCTTTTGATTGCTGGTTACTAATATGTATATGATCTTAATGGCAAGTAGCGTAGCCCAGAAAATATTAATTGCGCCTGCTATAAAGCCGATTGAAATGAGGGTGAATGTAAGGAGAACACCATTTTTTGCAGCCCCTTCTTCTTTGTGTAGTTCGGGAGTTACATAAAAACTCAGTAGAATATAGCTGATGGATATAACGAGGAAATCGAAAAAATTGGGCAAGAAATTACCAGTTATGGTGTTAATCAAAGACCGGGGGACGTTACTTAAATCCAGGGGGACTCCACTATTAAAAAGAGAGAATAGAAATCCAATTGCAATAGCAGCTGCAACGATCAGTAGTTCTAATTTCGCGATTTCTTTTGAGTTCATAGGAATAGGTGTTTGTATTTAGTTTGTGATGCAATAATACAAACGCTACTGTTCCGAAATTTTAAAATGTGACGAAACCTTATAAAAAAGTGATGAATTAAGTTTTAGTTTTGTGGGTATGATCGTATATGGAATACCAAATTGTAATACAGTAAAAAATGCCAGGGTATGGCTGGAGGAAAATGGATTTAATCCAGAATTTCATGATTTTAAAAAGAAAGGCATTAGTGCAGAGAAATTGAATGAATGGTGTGATGTTTTTGGATGGGAGGTTGTTTTGAATAAAAAGGGGACAACCTGGAGGAATTTAAGCCCTGATGTTCAAAGAAGTGTAACCGATCAGCAGTCTGCGGTAGCTGTTTTATTGCAAAATAACAGTGCGATAAAACGTCCGGTTGTTGAAGTGGACGGTAAGCCTGTTCTCATTAGTTTCAATGAGGAAGGGTACACTCAAGTGCTTAAATAGTTTGTTCTACAAACTTTTCCTGTTAAAGTTTGTTAAATGATAAAATACCTATCTTAACAGCTTTATATTTGACTATGCTTAAACAGTTTTTTTTACTCCTGATTATTGTTGCTCCGTTTAAAATAATGGCGCAGAGTTCCGTTTCGGGAACTATATATGATTATGATAACAGGACGTTCCCCATACAAAATGTGAAGGTTCGAAATTTAAGCAATAGTCAGGTGACGCAGACAAAGGCTGCTGGTCAGTTTACCATTCCTGCAAAGGTTGGTGATCTGGTTGAATTCTCATTAAACGGATATCATACAGATACTTTATTTCTGATTAATCTGGAACCTAAGATTATATTCCTCCCGGGAAACTCGACTACATTAAGGGAGGTTGAAATTGTGAGTGCAAAAGTGAATTCTTCGATTTTATCGCCGGATCCTTTGGCCAGACCCTATACGCGTATGGCTACTGATGGACTTCAGGGGAAGGGTAATAACGATAGGGCGGGTGGGTTGCTTTTTAATCTTGGTTACGGGAAGTATAAGAGACAACAGGAAAAAATCAGACTGTTGGAAGAACGTGATCGTTATCAGGCAGAGATCAATGCCATTTTTACAGAGGAATATGTATCGGATCTTGTCAAACTAAAAGGAGAGGACCTGAAAAACTTTATGTCACTTTATAGACCTCCTGAGGAATTGGTAAAAAGCGAAAGACCTTTTAATTATTCGTATTATACGGTTAAGTCTTATCACGCATGGTTAAAGCTAACGCCAGAAGAAAGAAGGATCTCATCAATGCCTAAGTTAAAGGCTAATTAATAATACCGTTACAATAGGAGTAGATCACATTTCATTTTATACCTTTATTAAATTGTAAACTAACAATTTAATATGATTCATAAATCTACTTTATTATGGGTTGTGCTAAGTATCTGGTGTTTCGCCAGTGTTGCGCAGCAGGTAACTCTTCCAGCAAGTAATTACGATCCTCATGTGGCATTCGGTCCATTGTTTTATACACAGAATGGTAATGGGTATCGCTCGGCGAACGGGGCTCCCGGGCCTAAGTATTGGCAAAATCGTGCAGATTATAGTATTTCCGCGAATTTGGATGAAGTGAAAAATGCAGTATCCGGAACGGTTACCATTACCTATAAAAATAATAGTCCCGATCGTTTGCCTTTTTTATGGTTACAGTTAGATCAAAATCTGTTTTCAAATGATTCGAGAGGGAATACTTTAATTGCTGCCGGTAGTCGTTATGGCTCTAGGGGCGAAAATCTATTGGGGGGATATAAAATCGATGGTATAACTGTAGTTCAAAAACTGAAGCCAGTAAAATTTACCGCTTTAACTGAAGACACGCGTATGCAGATTCGCTTGGATGCCCCGATGGAAGCCAACGGAGATGTGATTACGATAAAAATGAATTTCTCATTTGTCATACCTATTAATGGCTCTGACAGAATGGGGCATTTAGCTACGAAAAATGGAGAGATATTCTCTATTGCGCAATGGTTTCCCCGAATGAGTGTATATGATGATGTACTTGGTTGGAATACGTTGCCTTATTGGGGTGCCGGAGAGTTTTATTGTGAATATGGTGATGTGGATTTTTCAGTAACAGCCCCAGCTAGTCATATTGTAATGGGCTCTGGTGAGTTGTTGAATCCACAGGAAGTATTTACAGCGGAGCAGTTAAGACGCTGGAACCTGGCAAAAGGGAGTGATAAAACTATAACCATCCGATCTGAGTCGGAAGTAACAGATCCTAAATCTAGGCCAGCAAAAGATAAATTGACCTGGAGGTTTAAAATGAAGAATACAAGGGATGTAGCCTGGGCTTCTTCAAAAGCTTTTGTGCTGGATGCCGCCCGGATAAATTTGCCAAGTGGCAAGAAGTCAATCGCTGTTTGTGCTCACCCGGTGGAAAGCAATGGCAAAGATAGTTATGGAAGAGGAGTGGAGTATGTGAAAGCCTCTGTGGAGCATTATTCTGAAAAATGGTTTGAATATCCTTATCCTATGGCAGTGAATATTGCCAGTAATGTTGGTGGGATGGAATATCCTGGTATTGTGTTTTGTGGCTGGACTGCTAAAGGTGCCGCCGCATGGGGAGTGATTGACCATGAGTTCGGACATACCTGGTTCCCCATGATTGTTGGAAGTAATGAACGTAAATTCGGCTGGATGGATGAGGGTTTTAATACATTTATCAATGGGTTGTCGACTGCCGCATTTAACAATGGTGAGTATAAAAATAGGCCAACGGATATGCATATGGTTGCTAAAAGGGCGGAACAACAGGATATGGAATATATCATGTTAAGTCCAGATGCGATGAAAGAGGCAAATATTGGCGTGAACTTATATTACAAACCAGGTTGGGGGATTGATATTTTAAGGAATGAAATATTAGGTGTCGACAGGTTCGACTATGCCTTTAGGAATTATATCGCCCAATGGGCTTATAAGCATCCTACTCCTTTTGATTTTTTCCGTTCGATTGAGAATGGTGCAGGAGAGGACCTTTCCTGGTTTTGGAGGGGGTGGTTCCTGGAAAACTGGAAAATGGACCAGGCTATTGTGGCGGTGAAAGAAGTTAAAGAAAATGAGGCTACGATAGGTTATAACATTGTTGTGGCTAATCAGGAAAAGATGCCTATGCCGATCATTTTGGAGGTTAAAACTAAAAGTGGTAAAACAGAAATCGTTAAAGTTCCTGTAGATGTATGGATGAGGAACAAAGTATGGACGGTTTATTATCCGACTAGTGAAGAGGTTGTCTCTGTTGTTCTAGATCCTAACCACGTTTTGCCGGATGTGAATGATGGGAATAATTCTTGGAGTGGAAAATAAACCATTCTACTCTAAGGCTGCATCTTTTTCTGAAGGGAAAAAGCGCTGAGGCCTTTTCGTAGAAGGTATATTTTCCTTTCAGCGGGTGTGCTAAGCAAAGCCGTTTATTTACAGAGTTCAATTTGCTTTGTAAATAAACGGCTTTGTTATTTGCATTTACTATCTGCATCATGCTTTGAAACAAAATATGCCTTCTGTGAACAGGCCTAGGAACTTTTGCCTTCTTAGCGCAGCGGGCAAAAGATTCCAGACTGTGAACAGAATGGCTTATTTTGCTCCTTATTTTGTCCGTTACCTGAAGAAACTTGCCTTCAATTTCTCTGCATCTATTCCCACTTTTGGTTCTTCAAGTTTGATTAGCCAGCCCTTTTGTTTAAGTAGAGTGATTTCTTCTTTAGCAACAGAAAGATCTTTCCCTTTAATGCTCTTGTGGAAAATGACAGGAGCTTTGGGTTCAACATTTGCTGTTGTGCTGGTCAATATTTCCAATCGGAATTTCGGCCATATCTGTATATCTGCCAGTTGTGCGGAATATACCCTTTTTGTTGAGTTTGGAGCGATAGTGCCTGCAAATTCTCCTTTAAAAGTATCCTGTTTCTCGGTCGTAAAGCTTGCAAGAAGCTGATAAGATGTTTCATTGATGATATGAAAGTGCGCAACGGAGGTACTGTGCTGATCTGCAACCAGGGCAAGGTATATGCCTTCTTTTTTGAACTCAGCCTGAGGAGTAACTACGTTTGGCTTATTGTTTACGATGTCATTATCGTGAACATCGCCATGTACCAATGTTACTTTTGATGCAAGGACAGGGATTTCAAAATCATTAGAATCTGTTACACCAATGGTATCCTTATCTATAATTCTTGTGATATAGCCTTCGATATTTTCGTCTACAAAACGAACAAAATCACCTAGTTTTAAATCCATATGTGTTGTGTTTTTATTATTATTGTATAATAGTGATTCGGAGTGTTTACTGTCTTTTATCCGAATCTTGAAGTTGATATACAAATCTAGTTATTCTTATTATTTTTGCACCATGGCAGAAAAAGAACAGGTGAATAATCCATTACACGGTAAGACACTGGAATTTATATTGAAGCAATTGGTATGGCATTATGGTTGGGAAGAACTTGGTCAGTTGATACGGATTGCTTGTTTTAACAATAATCCTACGATGAATTCGAGTTTGAAATTTTTACGTAAGACGGATTGGGCAAGGAAAAAGGTGGAAAAATTATATCTTAATACCTTTCATTAATTTAATATTTGAGCCAGAACATTTAAAAATGAACTTTCAAAAACCATTAAACATTTACTTCCTTGCATTTCTTTTAAGTTTTCTCATTAGTAATTTGAATGCTCAGGAAAATAAGACTGCACAAAATAGTATTGAGTTTATCCCGCAAACGTCATTGGGTGTTTTTACAGCTCAGAATAAGCTGGCCAAAACGGCATATGGAGGAGAGCTGATTTATCATATAAATACTACAGTGAATCCGAGACCATGGATGAAGGCTTTGAACGTTAAAAGCTTTGATGTTGTATTTAATTACAAGAATATGGGAGACATTGTGATGGTTTCAGATCCAAGACCAAACAGATTTGGTGATTCATATGCTTTGCTGGGTGCGCTTAATTTTTCATTGTTAAAAGTCAAAGGTACAGAACTGTTGGTTACTCCGGGGTTAGGACTAGGATATTTGGGAGAAACCTGGTTTACGAATCAAAATGTATTGATTGGTAGTCACCTTAACTTTTCTTCGAGGATTGCATTAAAGGTTACGACTCAAATAGCACCTTCTACGAAACTTTCGGCGGGTGTTGATATTCTTCACTTTTCGAATGCGGGAACACGGGTGCCTAATAACGGGATGAATGTGAGCAGTGTTGGTTTGGGGGTTGTTCAATCTTTAAATGCAAAGAGAGTTATTGAACGAGATACAAGTTCGTGGAGGAAGCCTATTGAATATAAAAAGCATAGTGTAGATTTCGGTGTTAATATTGGGCGTAGAGGTGTATATAGAAGTACAGACGGATTGTATAAAACCGGTTTGTATGCTGGTTATAATTATCGGCTAAATACCGTTTTTGGTTTAGGTGCCGGAGTGGATGCGGTGTATTATCATACGATTTATGATCCATTGAGAAATGGTGCGACTTATCAATCGAATGCGAGTTCGTTCGACAGATGGAGAGTCGGAACTGCGCTTGGGCCGGATTTATGGATGGGTAGATTGGCCTTGATGGCAAAATATGGATATTATTTGCACTACAATAGTCTGAAAGATATTAAAACGTATTGGACGGCGGGTTTAAAGTATAATGCATTGGATTGGGCGGCTATACAAGCTAAAATCTATGTACACAAAACAGAGGCCGATTTTGTGGGGTTCGGATTCCTCATCACGCCTTAAAGAATTAAGAATTTTTATGGAATTATTCGGTAATTGATTATGCCTTTGTTTATTAAGGGATTATTTTTTTGTTAACCCCTTGATTTATAAAATGTATTGTCTTACCTTTGCAGTCCCTTATTGAGGGGTAAAGTTTTTAAACATAATTAGAAAAACAAAAAAGAACAATGCCAACCATTCAACAATTAGTTAGAAAAGGTAGAGTAGCACTGGAGTTCAAGAGTAAGTCTCCGGCGTTGGACAGTTGTCCACAGCGAAGAGGTGTATGTACACGTGTATATACCACTACCCCTAAAAAACCAAACTCAGCAATGCGTAAAGTAGCGCGTGTACGTTTAACCAATGGTAAAGAGGTTAATGCTTACATCCCTGGAGAAGGTCACAACCTACAGGAGCACTCAATCGTATTGATTCGTGGTGGTCGTGTTAAAGATTTGCCAGGTGTACGTTATCACATCATCCGTGGAGCATTAGATACTTCAGGTGTTGCTGGTCGTAACCAACGTCGTTCTAAATACGGAACAAAACGTCCTAAGCCAGGACAAGTAGCTGCGGCACCAACAAAAGGTAAAAAGAAATAATTAGGAGGAAAACAAAATGAGAAAGTCAAAACCAAAAAAGAGAATCATTCTTCCTGATCCAAAATTTAACGATGTTCAGGTGACGCGTTTCGTAAACAACATGATGTTTGACGGAAAGAAATCTATCGCTTATTCAATTTTTTATGATGCTGTAGAATTAGCTGAGAAAAAATCTGGTGAGAATGGGTTAGAAGTATGGAAACGTGCTTTAACTAATGTAATGCCTGCAGTTGAGGTTAAGTCACGCCGTGTTGGTGGTGCTAACTTCCAGGTTCCTACAGAGGTAAGACCTGATCGTAAGATTGCTTTAGGTATGAAATGGTTAATTTCATACGCTCGCAAACGTGGTGAAAAAACAATGAAAGAGAAATTAGCAGGTGAAATCGTTTCAGCAGCTAAAGGTGAAGGTGCAGCAGTTAAGAAAAAAGAAGACACGCATAAAATGGCTGAAGCCAACAAAGCGTTCTCTCACTTCCGTTTCTAATATTTGAAATTAATATAATGTCAAGAGATTTAAGATTTACTAGAAATATCGGGATCGCGGCTCACATTGATGCAGGTAAAACTACAACAACAGAACGTATCCTTTATTATGCTGGGGTAAACCACAAGATTGGTGAGGTACACGAAGGTGCATCGACCATGGACTGGATGGTACAAGAAGCTGAACGTGGGATAACCATCACGTCTGCAGCAACTACTGTTTTCTGGCCTTACCGCGGTAACAAATATCAGGTAAACGTTATCGATACTCCTGGACACGTTGATTTTACCGTAGAGGTAAATCGTTCATTACGTGTTTTGGACGGATTGGTATTTTTGTTTTCAGCTGTTGATGGTGTTGAGCCTCAATCTGAAACCAACTGGCGTTTAGCTAACAACTATGCAGTTCCTCGTATTGGTTTCGTTAACAAAATGGACCGTTCTGGAGCTGACTTCTTAAAGGTTGTTAAGCAAGTAAGAGACATGCTGGGTAGTCATGCAGTTCCTTTGCAGTTGCCAATCGGCAGTGAAGAAAACTTTAAAGGTGTGGTTGATTTGATCAACAACCGTGGTATTGTTTGGAATGAGCATGATAAAGGTATGACCTTTACTGAAGTGCCAATTCCTGATGATATGTTGGATGATGTTGCGGAGTGGAGAGAGAACTTATTAGAAGCTGTTGCTGATTATGATGAGTCATTAATGGAGAAATTCTTTGATGATCCTAATTCAATCACTGAGCGTGAGATTCTTGATGCATTGCGTAAAGCAACTTTGGATGCGAAAATCGTTCCTATGGTTTGTGGTTCATCTTTCAAAAACAAAGGTGTTCAGACCATGTTAGACCTGGTAATGGAATTATTACCTTCGCCAATGGATGTAGATGGTATCACTGGTACTAATCCTGAAACTGGTGCTGAAGTAACCCGTCAACCAGATATCAACGAGCCTTTTGCAGCTTTAGCATTTAAAATTGCAACGGATCCTTTCGTAGGTCGTTTGTGCTTTATCCGCGTTTACTCGGGTAATTTAGAAGCAGGTTCATACGTTTATAATGCACGTTCTGAGAACAAAGAACGTATTTCTCGTATTTTCCAAATGCATGCTAACAAGCAAAACCCTATTCCTAACGTTGGAGCAGGTGATATTGCAGCGGTAGTAGGATTTAAAGATATCAAAACAGGTGATACACTTTGTGATGAGAAAAACCCAATTATCCTTGAGTCTATGGACTTTCCAGAGCCGGTTATCGGTTTGGCGATTGAGCCTAAAACTCAGGCTGACGTTGATAAATTAGGTATTGGTCTTGGTAAATTAGCTGAAGAAGATCCTACATTTAGAGTTCAGACAGATCAGGAAACTGGTCAGACTGTAATCTCTGGTATGGGTGAGCTTCACTTAGATATCTTGATTGACCGTTTAAAACGTGAGTTCAAAGTTGAGGTTAATCAAGGTGCTCCACAAGTTGCTTACAAAGAAGCTATCAACGGAACAGTTCAACATCGTGAGACTTATAAAAAGCAATCAGGTGGTCGTGGTAAATTCGCGGATATTCAGGTTGTTATTTCTCCTATCGATGCTGATTGGGAAAAAGGTGGTTTACAGTTTGTAAACGAAATCACTGGTGGTGCAATCCCTCGTGAGTTTATTCCTTCTGTTGAGAAAGGTTTTGCAGCATCTATGGCTAATGGAGTATTGGCTGGTTATCCACTACCAGACATGAAAGTTCGTTTAATTGACGGATCATTCCACGCTGTCGATTCAGATGCTTTATCATTTGAGCTTGCAGCTAAGATGGCTTACCGTGAGGCATTACCTAAGTGTAACCCAGTATTGATGGAGCCTATCATGAAAATCGAGATCCTTACCCCGGAAGAAAACATGGGTGATGTAATCGGTGATATGAACCGTCGTCGTGGTCAGCTTTTAGGTATGGATTCACGTAACGGTGCCCAGGTAATTAAAGCAACTGTGCCTCTTTCTGAGATGTTTGGTTATGTAACTCAGTTACGTACCATTACTTCTGGCCGTGCAACTTCTACTATGGAGTTTGATCACTACGAGCCAGCTCCTAAAAACGTACAGGATGAAGTAATTGCTAAATCAAAAGGCAGAATCAAATCTGTAGAATAATAAATTGGTAGCCGGTTATTAATAGCTCTAACCGGCTGCTTTAATACATATATATTATGAGCCAAAGAATCAGAATTAAATTAAAATCTTACGATTACAACTTGGTAGATAAATCTGCTGAGAAAATCGTTAAAACTGTTAAGCCTACGGGTGCAGTAGTTAGCGGACCAATTCCGTTGCCTACAGAAAAGAAAATTTTCACTGTTTTGCGTTCACCACACGTGAACAAAAAAGCACGTGAGCAGTTTCAATTATGTGCTTACAAGCGTTTGTTAGATATTTATAGCTCTAACTCAAAAACAGTTGATGCATTAATGAAACTTGAATTGCCTAGCGGTGTTGAAGTGGAAATTAAAGTATAACTATATTTAGTTTAAAAAATAAGGCCTTCCTGAGTATTTCAGGAAGGCCTTATTTTTTGTTATCTGTTTTTTAGTTCGTCAAGTTTGTTGCGCTCGTCCTGAAGCTCTCTGGCAAGTTTTTTCTCTTTATCATTGGCTTTAGTTTTATAGGCCTGGTACTCCTGGGCGATTTCTTCGTATAAGGTGCTTCGATATTTTGCTTCATGAATATGCTTTGCTGATCTTAATATAACAATAGCAAGTGCTGCAGCAAGCACAACAATCATAGTCCATACTATTGTATTGTAGCTTGATTTAGTAAATGATATTCCTAAGAAACTAATCTCATTTACTTTTGCATTTGAACTGGCTAATGAACTCTCATTCCCGCTGATCTGTGCTTTTAAACTACTGATGTTGTTTTCTTGCTCTTTGATTTTTTTTGTTGCATTTGCGAGTTGTTTACGCCCCGTTGCCAGGGTGTCATTTACATTTTTCCAAAAGACACCGAGTCGGGCCGGATTGACAAGTTTATAGCCGTTTAAGCTTTTAGATTTCGAAAGCATGAGTTGGTACTGACCTTTGAGGCTGGGATCAACAATTTTAATGGAATCTTTTACAAGCTGGCCCTGAGCACTGAGGGCGTTGATGCTCAGTATTAAAGCCGAAACAATTGGGAGTATGACTTTTTTCATAATATGGGTATTGGTTACGTCTAATTTAACAATGATATTCTAATTTTATTGTGTTGACCTCGTAGATAGTATATTTGCAGCAATGTCGGTATTACTATTTACAATTATAGTTTTAATAGGAGCCTTTGCGGCCGGATTGGTAGGTTCGCTTACAGGACTGGGCGGAGGGGTAATCATCATTCCACTGTTAACGCTGGCATTAGGGGTTGATATTCATTATGCTATTGGCGCCTCTATTATTTCGGTAATTGCAACTTCATCGGGTTCTGCAGCTGCTTATGTTAAGGAAGGGATTACGAATATCCGGATAGGAATGTTTTTAGAGGTTGCTACTACCATTAGTGCAATTATCGGGGCTGTGGTTACTGTTTACATTAATCCGGGCTATATTGCTGTTATTTTTGGTTTGATCCTTTTGTTTTCGGCAGCAATGATGGTGCGAAAGAAAGTAGACCGGTCGGATAATGATACTTCGGGGAAGCTTGCTGTATTTTTTAAATTGAATGGTACTTATCCTACAGATGAAGGAGTGAAGAAATATGCGGTGCATAATGTTGTGGGTGGTTTTTTGATGATGTTTGTTGCGGGGATTATATCAGGTTTGCTTGGAATTGGTTCCGGAGCCTTAAAAGTAATTGCCATGGATAACATCATGCGAATACCTTTCAAGGTGTCGACAACCACAAGTAACTTTATGATGGGGGTAACTGCTGCCGCGAGTGCTATCGTTTATCTTCACCGTGGACAGATAGATCCTGGAATTGCAATGCCGGTAACAGTAGGTGTATTGCTTGGTGCAACGATAGGATCGAAAATATTGGTTAAGGCAAACACAGATAAGTTGAAAGTTGTATTTGCTGTGGTGGTTACATTTTTAGCATTGCAGATGATTTATAATGGTTTATCAGGTAGATTATGAGCAAAGAGGATAAGAATTTTTTTGCTGACAAGGATATTCAGGTAATCCTGGGGACCTTGTTAAGGGTTGGTGTCATTTCTTCTATGACTGTCGTGTTTATTGGAGGGCTTATTTATTTGTTTTTTAATCATTCTAGTCTGATTGATTATGATAAATTTGACTCAGGTAAATCGGGTTTGTCATCTATTTCGGCAATTTTTTTGGGAATAAAGAGGCTGGATGGCGCTGCTATTATTCAATTTGGCGCCTTATTGTTGATTTTTACCCCTATTGCCCGGGTTGTTTTTTCCATATTTAGCTTCCTTGTAGAGCGTGATTATCTATATGTTGTGATTGGTTTAATGGTTTTGTCCATTATTTTATATAGCTTAAGTGATAAGTTGGTCGGATAAAACTTACTTTAATTACGTGCTACCCAATGAAAATAAATTTTTAGCGATTATTTGAAAATATATTTAGCTAACTATTTGAAAATTAAGATTTCTTTCTTATTTTTGCCCTCCCTTAAGTGGGATGTGTATCCACCTTGAACGAAGCCCTACTGCTTCGATGGGTGTTAATTTAAAAAAAGAAAATGTCAGGTATTATTGGAAAAAAAGTAGGAATGACCAGCATATTCGACGCAGATGGTAAGAATATACCATGTACTGTGATCGAAGCTGGACCTTGTGTAGTTACACAGGTAAAGACCGAAGAGAAAGACGGTTACGTTTCAGTTCAGTTAGGTTTCGACGAAGCCAAAGAAAAAAACACTACCATGCCTCTTAAAGGCCACTTTGCGAAAGCAAGCACTACCCCAAAACGTAAACTGGTTGAATTTGAGCCGTTTGAGGAATCGCTTAATTTAGGTGATACTGTAACGGTTAGCATTTTCAACGAAGGTGATTTTGTGGATGTAGTTGGTACGTCAAAAGGTAAAGGATTCCAGGGTGTTGTAAAGCGTCATGGTTTCGGTGGTGTTGGTGGACAAACTCACGGACAGCACAACAGGATGCGTGCTCCAGGTTCATTGGGTGCTGCTTCGTATCCTTCTCGTGTATTTAAAGGTATGCGTATGGCGGGCAGAATGGGTGGAGACAGAGTGAAAATTCAGAACTTACAAGTTTTGAAAGTTTATGCTGATCAAAATCTGGTTGTAGTTAGTGGTTCCGTTCCAGGAGCTAAGGGTTCTTACGTAATCTTAGATAAGTAAGCAGATGGAAGTTAAAGTATTAAACATTTCAGGAAAAGAGACAGGTGCCAAGGTGCAACTTCCTGAGTCGGTATTTGGCATAACGCCTGTTGACCACGCAATTTATTTAGATGTTAAGCAGTATTTGGCTAATCAACGTCAAGGTACTCACAAGTCTAAACAACGTAATGAGATTGCTGGATCAACCCGTAAATTATATAAGCAAAAAGGTACTGGTGGTGCTCGTGCAGGAAGTATTAAATCTCCATTGTTCAATGGTGGTGGTCGTGTATTTGGCCCTCAGCCACGTGACTATAGCTTCAAGTTGAACAAGAAATTAAAATCATTAGCTCGTAAGTCTGCTTTATCATACAAAGCACAAGACAATAATGTTGTGGTTTTAGAAGATTTTACTTTTGACACAATCAAAACTAAAAACTATATCAATTTGGTTAGCGCGTTGAACCTGACTAACGAAAAGACATTGTTGGTTTTACCTTCACAAAATAACAATATCTATTTATCAAGCAGAAACATTCAGAAAGTGAAAGTAATTACTGCAGATCAGTTAAATACCTATGATGTATTGAACTGTGGCAAACTTTTGTTAACTGCGGATTCTGTTAAAACAATCGAGGAGGCATTTGCCAAGTAATATGGAATTTTTAAAGAAACCAATATTAACAGAGAAAGCTTCTGCATTAACAGAAAAGTCTAACCGCTTTACTTTTAAAGTAGAACACAAAGCAAATAAATTGCAGATTAAGTCAGCCATAGAAAAAATGTACGGCGTTAACATTTTAGCCATTAACACAATGGTTGTAAATGGTAAAGTTAAGTCCAGAAATACTAAAGGTGGATTAGTTACGGGGCGGACCCCGAAATACAAGAAAGCGATTGTAACCCTGGCAGCAGGTGAAACAATTGATTATTACTCGAATATTTAATAAGAATTGAATAATTTATAACTATGGGCTTAAGAAAATTTAAACCAGTCACTCCGGGAACCCGCTTTAGAGTAGGTGCCAGCTTTACGGAGATTACAGCAACCAAGCCCGAAAAATCATTGGTTGTATCTTCTAAGAAGTCGGGAGGACGTAACAATTCAGGAAAGATGACTATGCGCTACATGGGTGGTGGTCACAAAAAATCTTACCGTTTAATTGATTTTAAACGTGAGAAATTTGATATTCCTGCAACAGTAGCTACTGTTGAGTACGATCCAAACCGTACTGCACGTATCGCATTATTACATTATGCAGATGGTGAGAAGCGTTATATTATTGCACCGGAAGGATTGCAAGTTGGGCAGAAAGTATTGTCAGGTGATACTGCAACTCCAGAAGTTGGAAATACTTTGAAATTAAGCAATATCCCATTGGGATCTATCATTCACAACGTGGAGATTCATCCAGGTCGTGGTGCTCAGTTGGCACGTAGTGCCGGTGCTTATGCTCAGTTAGCTGCTCGTGATGGTAAATATGCTACATTGAAAATGCCTTCAGGTGAAGTAAGATCTATCTTAGTTACTTGTTTAGCTACAATCGGAGCTGTTTCGAATTCTGATCACGCAAATGAAGTGTTAGGTAAAGCAGGTCGTAACCGTTGGTTAGGTCGTCGCCCTAGAACTCGTCCGGTAGCGATGAACCCGGTAGATCACCCTATGGGTGGTGGTGAGGGCCGTTCGTCAGGAGGTCACCCTCGCTCAAGAAAAGGCGTTTTGGCTAAAGGCTTCAAAACCCGTTCACTTACAAAATACTCAAATCGTTTCATCATAGAGAAAAGGAAGAAATAATGGCTCGTTCGATTAAAAAAGGACCTTATATTGACCATAACGTAGAGAAGAAAGTAGTCTCTATGAATGATTCAGGCAAGAAGTCTGTAATTAAAACTTGGTCTCGCAGATCAATGATCTCACCAGATTTTGTGGGACATACATTTGCAGTGCATAACGGTAATAAATTTATACCGGTATACGTAACAGAAAACATGGTTGGTCATAAGCTGGGAGAGTTTGCTCCAACCAGAACATTTAGGGGTCACTCTGAAAAGAAAAAATAATTAAGAGATGGAAGCAGTAGCGAAATTAAACAATTGTCCAACCTCACCACGTAAGATGCGTTTGGTTGTAGATCTTATCAGAGGTGAGCGTGTTGAGAAAGCTTTACATATTTTAAAGTTTACCAATAAAGATGCAGCAATAAGAGTTGAGAAACTATTATTATCAGCTATCAAAAACTGGGAAACTAAGAATGAAGGTTCTCGCCCTGAAGAAAGCCAGTTATATGTGAAAACGATAATGGTAGGCGGCGGTCGTCAGTTAAAAAGATTAAGACCAGCTCCTCAAGGACGTGGTTACAGAATACGTAAGCGTTCAAACCATGTAACTTTGGTAGTAGATAGTAAAAACGTTGAAACTCAAACTAATTAACAGAAATGGGACAAAAAGCACATCCAATAGGTAACAGGTTAGGAATCATCAAAGGTTGGGATTCTAACTGGTTCGGTGGCAACAACTATGCTGATAAATTAGTTGAGGACGAAAAAATAAGAAAATACCTTTCTGCACGTATCGCAAAAGGCGGTGTATCTAAAGTTGTAATTGAGCGTACGTTAAAACGTATCACCGTTACAATTCACACAGCTCGTCCGGGTATCGTGATTGGAAAAGCAGGAGCGGAGGTTGACAAGATCAAAGAAGAGTTGAAGAAATTGACTAAAAAGGAAATTCAAATCAACATTTTTGAGATCAAACGTCCTGAGCTTGACGCACAATTAGTAGCAGAAGGTGTTGCAAAACAATTAGAAGCAAGGATCTCATTCCGTAGAGCAATGAAATCTACTATCGCATCGACTATGCGTATGGGTGCTGAAGGTATCAAAATTATGACCTCTGGTCGTTTAGGTGGTGCTGAGATGGCTCGTAGCGAACAGTATAAAGAAGGAAGAATTCCTTTGCATACTTTCCGTGCAGACATTGACTATGCATTAGCAGAAGCTTTAACTACTTATGGTAAAATAGGTGTTAAAGTATGGATCTGTAAAGGTGAAGTTTACGGTAAACGTGATCTTTCTCCAAACATCGGTGCAACGAGCAATGCTCCAGGCAAAGGTGGCAGACCAGAAGGTGCTTTTGGTGGCAGAGACAGAGATAACCGTGGCGGTGGCGACAGAAGAAACGATAACCGCGGTGGTGGTAATCGTGGCGGAAGAGGCCCTGGTCAAGGAGGTCCTGGTCAAGGAAGAGATAATAGAGGCGGAAATACTCAGAACAGAGGTCCTCGTAAATAATTAGTTAACAGATCGTTTAACGATAATATTAGAATAAAATGTTACAGCCAAAAAGAACGAAGTTCAGAAAGATGCAGAAGGGCAGAATGAAAGGTTTAGCAACTCGTGGTGCTGAATTATCATTCGGGTCTTTTGGGATCAAATCTTTAGAGTCGACTTGGATTACCAGTCGTCAGATAGAGGCAGCCCGTATCGCCGTAACTCGTTTCATGAAACGTGAAGGCCAGGTATGGATTAGAATATTCCCGGACAAACCGGTGACTAAGAAACCAGCTGAGGTACGTATGGGTAAAGGTAAAGGTGCTCCTGAATATTGGGTAGCCGTAGTTAGACCTGGACGCATCATTTTTGAAGCAGAAGGAGTTCCTTTAGAAGTTGCTAAAGAAGCTATGCGTTTAGCCGCTCAAAAATTACCGATCCAAACAAAATTTGTAGTACGTAGAGATTACGTAGAAGCATAATTAGTGTAGGGTTGAATGTTGTAAGTAACTTGTTATTACAACCTCTGGACCCGCAAAATAAAAATTAATAAAATGAAGAACTCAGAAATTACAGGGCTTTCACAAGAAGAGCTAGTAGCCAGGATTGCAGAAGAGACAGAAAACTTAGTAAAGTTAAAGTTTGCGCATACAATTTCGGCTATAGAAAACCCAAGCCGCATTAGCAAGGTTAGGAGAAATATTGCCCGATTAAATACTGAAGTGACTAAGCGTAAAGCTCAGTCTGCTACTGAAACTAAATAACTTTAGAGTCGAAATGGAAAGACAATTAAGAAAAACAAGAACCGGGTTGGTGGTAAGCAACAAGATGGATAAATCTATTGTTGTAGCGGTAGAACGTAAAGTGAAACACCCGATCTATGGTAAGTTTGTTAAGAAAACTACCAAATTTATGGCTCATGACGAGAAAAACGATTGCGGTATTGGAGATACAGTACTGATTATGGAGACTCGTCCGCTGAGTAAAAATAAGAACTGGAGATTAGTGGAAATTTTAGAAAGGGCTAAATAACATGGTACAACAGGAATCAAGATTAAACGTAGCCGACAATAGCGGCGCAAAAGAAGTATTGGTTATCCGTGTACTTGGTGGTACTGGAAAGCGTTATGCTTCTATTGGTGACAAAATCGTTGTTACCGTTAAAAGTGCATTGCCTTCTGGAAACATCAAGAAAGGAACAGTTTCTAAAGCAGTTGTAGTAAGAACAAAGAAAGAGATCAGACGTAAAGATGGTTCTTACATCCGTTTCGACGACAATGCAGCAGTATTATTAAATGCACAAGATGAGCCGCGCGGTACACGTATTTTTGGCCCGGTAGCAAGAGAACTGCGTGAAAAACAATTCATGAAAATTGTATCATTAGCACCGGAGGTATTATAAAATGAAAAATAAAGTAACTACACCAAAAGTAAAAATCCGTAAAGGTGATTTAGTAAAGGTTATAGCCGGCGATTCAAAAGGTCAGCAAGGAACTGTGCTTTCAGTATTAATTTCTAAAAGCAGAATTCTTGTAGAAGGTGTTAACCTTGTATCAAAACATACAAAACCAAATGCCGCTACCCCTAATGGTGGTATCATTAAAAAAGAGGCTGCTCTTCATATTTCTAACGTAGCGCTGATTGATCCTAAGACAGGTGCAACTACGCGCGTTGGCAGAAAGCTTAATGCTGATGGGAAATTAGTTAGGGTATCTAAAAAATCAGGAGAGGAGATCAAATAATGGCTTACGTACCAAGATTAAAAAGTAAATATAAAGAGGAAATTGTAACTGCACTTAAAGATAAGTTCAATTACAAAAGCGTTATGCAGGTTCCTAAGTTAGAGAAAATCTCTATCAACCAGGGTGTTGGTCGTTTCTCTGTAACTGACAAAAAGATTATGGATAGCTCTATTTTAGAGATGACTACAATCGCAGGTCAGCAAGCAGTAGGCGCAAAATCTAAAAAAGATATCTCAAACTTTAAATTGCGTAAAGGTATGCCGGTAGGTGTACGTGTAACATTGCGTGATAATAACATGTATGAGTTTTTAGATCGTTTAATTTCCGTAGCTTTACCACGTATCCGTGATTTCAAAGGTATCAATGATAAAGGTTTTGATGGAAAAGGCAATTACACTTTAGGTGTGACTGAGCAAATCATCTTCCCTGAGATTAACATCGACAAAATCAACAAAATTTTGGGTATGGATATTACATTTGTAACTTCTGCTACCAGCGATGTTGAAGCATTGGAACTTTTAAAGCAATTTGGATTACCGTTTAAAAATCAAAAAACAGAGCAATAATGGCAAAAGAAGGTGTAAAAGCTCGCGAAATTAAGCGCCAAAAATTGGTTGCTAAGTATGCTGAGAAACGTGCAGAACTTAAAGCTGCAGGTGATTACGAAGGATTAGACAAGTTACCAAAAAACTCATCGGCTGTACGTTTGCACAACCGTTGTAAGTTAACAGGTCGCCCTCGTGGATATATGCGTACTTTCGGTATATCAAGGGTATTGTTCCGCGATATGGCTTTAGCAGGAAAAATTCCTGGAGTAACAAAAGCAAGCTGGTAATTACCAGCTTACTTGTGTTTAAGGTTCAATTCCTTAAACCGTAAACAAAAGAATTAACCGATGGCAGGTCGTTCCGAATAGGTCGGAAAGGAAACCACTATCACAACTATATAAAAATGAATACAGATCCAATAGCAGATTATCTTACAAGAGTAAGAAATGCCATCAAGGCAAATCACAGAATTGTAGAGATTCCTGCATCAAACCTGAAAAAGGAAATTACTAAAGTACTTTTTGACAAAGGTTACATTGCTAACTACAAATTTGAAGACACAACGGTTCAAGGAACAATCAAAATCGCTTTGAAATACAATGCGATTACTAAGATCCCTGCAATCCGCACGTTAACACGTATTAGCAAACCAGGTTTAAGGCAATATGCCGGCGTTGAGAATATGCCAAGAGTATTAAACGGTTTAGGTATCGCAATTTTATCTACATCTAAAGGTGTTATGACTGATAAAGAAGCTGCTAAACTAAACATTGGTGGCGAAGTTTTGTGTCACGTTTATTAATTAAAGGAGGATAGCAAAATGTCAAGAGTAGGAAAAGCCCCAATTAATGTACCTGCAGGTGTAACAATTACCGTTTCTAAAGATAACGTAGTAACTGTTAAAGGTCCTAAAGGAGAATTAACTCAAGCAGTAGATTCAGATATCACTGTAAGTCAGGAAGATGGTGTATTAACCGTACAACGTCCATCAGAACAAAAAAGACACAAGGCATTACATGGTTTATACCGTGCTTTGATCAATAATATGGTTGTTGGTGTAACAGAAGGTTATAAAGTTTCTCAAGAATTAGTAGGTGTTGGTTACCGTGCTACAAATGCGGGTAATACATTAGACTTAGTTCTAGGTTATTCTCACCACTATGTATTCCAATTACCGGAAGAGATTAAGGTTACAACAACCTCAGAAAAAGGTCAGACTCCTAAAATCATTTTAGAAAGTATTGACAAACAATTGATAGGACAGGTAGCAGCGAAAATCCGTTCGTTACGTACGCCAGAGCCATATAAAGGTAAAGGTATCAAGTTTGTAGGCGAAGTGTTAAGAAGAAAAGCAGGTAAATCAGCTTCTAAAAAATAATCATCATGGCAGGGAAAAAATTATCTCGTAGAGATCGTATAAAAAAAGGAATCAGAAAAAGATTAACAGGTTCTGAAGGCCGTCCACGTTTATCGGTTTATAGAAGCAATAAAGGGATTTATGCTCAAATTATTAACGACGTAACCGGTAGCACAATTGTATCAGCTTCATCTTTATCTAAAGATTTTTCAGGTACAGGCAATAAATCTGAGCAATCAGTAGCTGTAGGTAAATTAGTAGCTGAAAAAGCAATCGCAGCTGGTATCAAACAAGTTGTTTTCGATAGAAATGGCTATTTATACCATGGCCGCGTTAAATCGTTGGCAGAAGGTGCTCGCGAAGCTGGTTTAGAATTTTAATCTGAAAATTAGATAAGAATGTCAACTATCAATATAAAAAGAGTTAAGACTAGCGAGATCGAATTAAAAGATCGTTTAGTTAGCATACAACGCGTAGCCAAAGTAACCAAAGGTGGTCGTACTTTCAGCTTCTCAGCCATTGTGGTTGTTGGAGACGAGAACGGGATCGTAGGTTACGGATTGGGTAAAGCGAAAGAGGTAACAGAGGCAATTGCAAAAGGTATCGATGATGCTAAAAAGAACTTGGTAAAAGTTCCTTTGTTAAACGGTACTGTACCTCACGAGCAAATCGGTAAATTTTCTGGTGGTTTTGTATTAATCAAACCAGCAGCTGTGGGTACCGGAGTTATTGCTGGTGGTGCGATGCGTGCTGTATTAGAGAGTGCTGGTGTACATAACGTACTTGCAAAATCAAAAGGTTCATCAAATCCTCACAACGTGGTAAAAGCAACTGTAGATGCTTTAACAAAAATGCGTGATGCTTACACTGTTGCTCAGCAACGTGGTGTTGATTTAAATAAAGTTTTTAACGGATAATATTATGGCTAAGATCAAAATAACCCAGGTAAAAAGCATTATCGACAGAAGCGAACGCCAAAAAAGAACAATGCAGGCTTTAGGTTTAAAGAAAATGAACCAGAGCGTTGAAGTTGAAGCTACTCCTGCCATTATTGGAATGGTAAGAAAAGTGAATCACTTAATCGCAATAGAGAGCATATAAATTATTAAAAGGTTGTTAATGTAGTTAATATAATTACATTTGCAACCTTTGTATATTGTTTAACCGTTGACCCTGATTAGTGAAAGCGAAGGGCAACACAACAAGTTTAAAAATGAACTTAAGTAATTTAAAACCTGCAGCAGGTTCTACTAAAAATAGTAAAAGAATTGGTCGTGGTACTGGTTCTGGTCGTGGTGGTACTTCGACTCGTGGACATAAAGGTGCTGGATCACGTTCAGGGCATTCAACTAAGATTGGATTTGAAGGTGGTCAGATGCCATTACAACGTCGTGTACCAAAAGTAGGTTTCAAACCTATTAACCGTGTAGAATACGTAAGTGTAAACTTAGATGTATTACAAGGTTTGGCAGAAAAGTTTAACTTAACAAGCATAGATTTTGCTATCTTGCAACAGCATGGTTTAGCATCTAAAAACGACTTAGTTAAAATTTTAGGTCGTGGTGAAGTTAAATCTAAGATAGAAGTTAAAGCACATGCTTTTTCTGCAACCGCACAAAAAGCTATTGAGGCTGTTGGAGGCTCAATCGAAAAATTGTAATTAATGAAGAAGCTGTTTACTACTTTAAGTAATATTTGGAAAATTCAAGAATTGAAAGAGCGTATACTTTATACGCTCATGATTCTTTTAGTTTATAGGTTTGTATCTCATGCGGTTTTACCGGGTGTAGATGCGACACTTTTAGGCGATAATACAAAGTCAGGCATTTTAGGTCTGTTGGATATGTTTGCGGGGGGATCATTTTCTCGGGTATCTATATTGGCCCTGGGTGTTATGCCTTATATTTCTGCGTCTATTGTAGTTCAGCTATTAGGTATCGCCGTTCCTTCTTTTCAGAAAATGCAAAAGGAGGGTGAGAGCGGAAGAAAGAAACTTAATCAGATTACTCGCTATTTAACTGTAGCCATTACTGCTGTTCAGGCAATTGGTTACGTTAAAACACAGGTTCCTGCTGAAGCTATTATTATTGACCATACATTGTTCTTTGTGATGGCAACTTTCGTGTTGTCTGCCGGTACATTATTCGTAATGTGGCTTGGTGAAAAGATCACAGATAAAGGTATCGGTAATGGTATATCACTAATCATTATGGTTGGTATTATCGCCCGTTTGCCTATCGCATTGTATCAAGAGGTGAGTTCAAGAGTTGTTGGTGAAGGTGGTGGATTGATTGCTCTTGTATTGGAGATTGTTGCGCTTTTTGCTGTTGTGATGTTTACCATCATGATTGTTCAGGGGGTACGTAAGGTTCCGGTACAATATGCAAAGCGTATTGTGGGTAACAGACAATTCGGTGGTGTAAGACAATATATTCCGTTAAAAGTAAACGCTGCAGGTGTTATGCCAATCATTTTTGCTCAGGCATTGATGTTTATCCCAGCTACTTTAACAGGTTTTTTCCCGTCATTACAAAACACTTGGTTGATTCAATTTAGTGATTACACTTCATTGGCATATAGTTTAACATTTGCTTTTTTAATTATTGCATTTACGTTCTTCTATACCGCTATAACTGTGAATCCAACTCAGATGTCAGACGACATGAAGAAGAATGGAGGATTTATTCCTGGAATTAAACCTGGATTATCTACATCGTCATTTATTGATGATGTGATTTCTAAGATTACTTTCCCTGGAGCTATTTTCCTTGCTATCATAGCAATTCTACCTTCGGTGGCTGTTAAATTTGGAATCAAATCTGAGTTTGCTCACTTTTACGGAGGTACATCTTTATTGATTTTGGTTGGTGTTGTTTTAGATACATTACAGCAGATTGAGAGTTATTTATTAATGCGTCATTATGATGGATTGATGAAGACGGGTAGGGTTACTGGTCGTACAGGAATTCCTGCTGCGAGTGGTAGTAATGCTGTGATTTAGTAAATAGAATGTCTAAGATCTATTATAAATCAAAAGAAGAAGTAGAACTGATAAGAGAAAGTTCTTTACTGGTATCAAAAACTTTGGCTGAAGTAGCCAAAGTTATTGGTCCCGGTGTTACAACAAAACAACTGAATGATTTAGCGGAGACTTTTATTAGAGATCATGGAGCAATCCCCGCATTTTTAAATTATAACGGTTTCCCTTACTCATTATGTATTTCGCCAAATGAGCAGGTTGTTCATGGCTTTCCTGGTGATTATGTGATTAAGGAGGGAGATTTGATTTCAGTTGATTGTGGTGTAATTAAGAATGACTTTTTCGGAGATTCAGCGTATACATTTTCGATCGGAGAAATTGATGCTGAGCGTAAGAAGTTAGTTGAGGTTACACAGGAGTGCTTAAGACTTGCAATAGAAAAAGCTGTTGTTGGTTCAAGGATAGGTGATGTAGGCTTTGCTGTTCAATCTTATGCAGAGGCAAATGGATTCGGAGTTGTAAAAGAATTAGTTGGTCATGGTGTTGGGGTTAAATTACACGAGAAACCTGAAGTACCGAATTACGGTAGAAGAGGAAGTGGAATTAAACTTGAAGAGGGAATGGTGATTGCAATAGAACCAATGATCAACGCAGGTACAGCAGGTGTTAAATTTTGGTCTGATGGCTGGACAGTAACCAGTAAGGATGATAAGCCTTCAGCTCATTTTGAACACACTGTTGCAGTAAAAAAGGGTAAAGCAGATATTTTATCAACCTTTTCATTCATTGAAGAAGTTTTAAAAGAAAAAAAGTAAATAATTAATTTTTTTTATTTAATTTTGCAACCCTGTTTAATAGCAGCTAATTCAGTAAAAATCAATATTATATGGCTAAACAAGCCTCAATTGAACAAGACGGTGTAATAAGAGAAGCACTATCAAATGCTATGTTCCGGGTAGAACTGGAAAATGGCCACGAGATTATCGCTCATATCTCTGGAAAAATGAGGATGCATTACATCAAGATTTTACCAGGGGACAAAGTCAAATTAGAGATGTCGCCTTACGATTTATCAAAGGGCAGGATTACTTATAGATATAAATAAAATGAAAGTTAGGTCATCAATTAAAAAACGTAGTGCTGATTGCAAGGTTATTCGTCGTAAAGGTAAGCTTTACGTTATCAACAAGAAAAACCCTAAATTTAAGCAACGTCAAGGTTAATTAAATTTTAGATTTAAGATTTACGGAAGTAGATTGCGTGGATTGAGGTTAAACTCTTTAAAGCGTAGATCGTAAATCGAAGATCGTAAATCAAAATCGCTAAATACAAATATGGCAAGGATATCAGGTATAGATTTACCAAGAAACAAAAGAGGTGAGATCGGGCTAACCTACATCTTCGGAGTAGGAAGAGCAACTGCGCAACGTATATTAACGGAGGCAGGTATAGATTTTAACAAGAAAGTACAGGATTGGTCTGATGATGAGTTATCAGCAATTCGTACCATTATTAATGACGGTGTTAAAGTAGAAGGTGCTTTACGTTCAGAAGTTCAATTGAACATTAAGCGTCTAATGGACATCGGTTGTTACCGTGGTTTACGTCACAGAAAAGGTTTGCCGGTGCGTGGTCAACGTACTAAGAACAACTCTCGTACACGTAAAGGCAAGAGAAAAACAGTTGCAAACAAGAAAAAAGCTACTAAATAAAATTAGTACTGAATAATAATTATGGCTAAGAGTAAAAAAGTTACCAAAAAGCGTATTGTTGTTATTGAGCCTGTTGGACAGGCACACATCAATGCTACTTTTAACAATATCATTGTTACCTTAACAAACAACAATGGTCAAACTATTTCATGGTCTTCTGCAGGTAAAATGGGATTCAAGGGTTCTAAAAAGAACACTCCATATGCAGCAGGTCAAGCTGCATCTGATTGCGGTAAAGTAGCATTTGACTTAGGTCTACGTAAGGTAGAGGTATTTGTTAAAGGTCCTGGTTCTGGTCGTGAATCTGCAATTAGAACATTGCAAGTTTCAGGAATTGAAGTAACCTCGATCAAAGATATTACACCGCTTCCACACAATGGATGTCGTCCTCCTAAGAAGAGAAGAGTTTAATTTATTAATTTTTAAAGCTAAGAGTCTGCAGCGTTAGGTTGCATGATACTTTAAAACAAAAAGCAATGGCAAGATATACAGGACCAAAGTCCAAAATCGCCCGTAAGTTCAGAGAGCCAATTTTTGGCCCTGATAAAGTACTAGACAGAAAAAACTACCCTCCTGGGCAACATGGTGCTTCTAAAAGAAGAGGTAAGCAGTCTGAGTACGCAGTACAGTTAATGGAGAAACAAAAAGTAAAATATACTTATGGCGTTTTAGAGCGTCAGTTCCGTAACTTATTTACCAAAGCGTCTTCACGCGGTGGTATTACAGGTGATAATTTATTACAATTATTAGAAGCTCGTTTAGATAATACAGTTTACAGATTAGGTATTGCTACAACACGTTCAGCTGCACGCCAGTTAGTTAGCCATAAACACGTAACAGTTAACGGTGAAGTTGTAAATATCCCATCTTATCAATTAAAAGCTGGTGATGTTATCGCAGTACGCGAAAAATCTAAAACATTAGAAGCGATCACTAATTCAGTAGCAGGAAGAGTAATCAATAAGTTTAATTGGTTAGACTGGAACGCTAGTGAGTTGTCAGGTAAGTTCTTAACTTATCCAAATCGCGACGAGATACCAGAAAATATCAAGGAAAACCTTATAGTAGAGTTATACTCTAAGTAATATATTTAGTTAATTGCCTTTATAGGCAATTAACTTTTTTTGCGTTACATAATTTTAATAACGATCTAAAAACATTATAAATGGCAATTTTAGCATTTCAGAAACCCGATAAAGTAATCATGCAGAAATCGACTGATTTCGATGGTACATTTGAGTTCCGCCCTTTAGAGCCCGGTTTCGGTGTAACAATTGGTAATGCCTTGAGAAGGATTTTGCTTTCTTCTTTAGAAGGTTATGCCATTACAAGTATTCGTTTTTCAGGCGTATCTCATGAGTTTTCAACAATGAAAGGTGTTGTAGAAGACCTAACGGAAATCATCCTGAATTTAAAACAGGTTCGTTTTAAAAAATCAGGTGATGCTGGTGATTCGGAGAAAGTTTTTATTTTGATTAATGGCCAGGAGCAATTTGTTGCTGGTGACATTACTAAATTCTCTAATAACTTTGAGGTTCTTAACCCTGATTTCGTTATTTGTAACATGGAGAAGTCTGTTACTTTAGAAGTGGAACTTACCATTAATAAAGGACGTGGATATGTACCTGCAGAAGAGAATAAAATAAATGATGCTGTTGTTGGCGTGATTGCGATCGATTCGATTTTTACTCCAATGAAAAATGTAAAATACACGATTGAGAATTATCGTGTTGAGCAAAAAACAGATTATGAAAAATTAATATTAGATATTTCAACAGATGGTTCAATCCATCCTGAGGAAGCGCTAAAAGAAGCTGCGAAGATTTTGATCCAGCACTTTATGTTGTTTTCGGATGAGAATTTAGTATTGGAATCTCAGGCAAAAGAAGAGACTAAAGAAGTTGATGAAGAAATCTTGCATATGCGCAAGATCTTAAAAACTGAATTAGTTGATTTAGATCTTTCAGTTCGTGCATTGAACTGCTTAAAAGCAGCTGATATCCGCACTTTAGCTGATCTTGTTTCTTACGATGTGGCTGATATGTTAAAATTCAGAAACTTTGGTAAGAAGTCTTTAACGGAGATACAAGAACTTGTTAAATCTAAGAGTTTGTCATTCGGTATGAACTTGTCTAAGTTTAAATTAGACGAAGAATAATAAGTAAAAAATATAAATAACAATATTGTTAATAGTGTATAATTCCCTCTAATAATAGAGACGGTATACATTGAATAAATCAAAAAATGAGACACGGTAGAAAAGTAAATCACCTAGGAAGAACAGATTCACATCGTAAGGCGATGTTGGCAAACATGGCTTCATCGTTGATTAAGCACAAAAGAATTTCAACAACTTTAGCAAAAGCAAAAGCTTTGCGTATGTATGTTGAGCCAATCATCACAAAATCGAAAACTGATACTACGCATTCACGTCGTATTGTGTTTGGATACTTACAAGATAAAGAAACTGTTACTGAATTGTTCCGTGATGTTGCAGCTAAAGTTGCTAATCGTCCGGGTGGTTATACCAGAATTATTAAGTTGAACAATCGTTTAGGTGATAATGCTGAGATGGCATTAATCGAATTGGTTGATTACAACGAGGTTTATGGTAAAGAAGCAGAATCTGCTGAGAAGAAAACTACACGTCGTGGTAGAAGCAAAGCTAAAAAATCTGATGCTCCTGCGGCTAAGGCTGAGAAAGCAGAAGTAGTAGCTGAAGAAGCTCCTGCAACTGAAGAGGCAGCACCAGAGGCTCCTGCAGCTGAAGCAAAATCTGAAGATAAAGGCGAATAATTATTCGTTTATCATCATAAAGAAAACCCTGATCGGATTAACGGTCAGGGTTTTTTGTTTATAGTTCTAATTTCATTTGTTCATCACCGGGTTTGGACTTATAGTGCTTTAGAATGTTCCACTGTATACGATCGTGTTTGAGCAAAGTAAAGTGATCGACCTGAAAACTTGCTTCAAATCTTTCGTTTTTATAGTGCTCATGTATCGCTGGAAACCTGTCTTTTAAATCTCTATATGCAATGGTAATATGAGGACTGATTTGGCTTTTTAGATCTTTCGATACAGCACCAACTATCTTTTTAATGTTTCTGTAAAGGCTTGTTATTTCTTTATTAACAAGAGCTTTTATAAAGACAACTTCATTGTCTGTAAATGCATCATAGTTTTCCAGTTCTTGTGTAAAAGGTTTAAAGTTCCTGGCCGCCTCCAAACTGTTGATTAATCGTGGTTCTGAAGTATCGTCGATATTTGGGAGGAAGAGTAGGGTAATATGAACAGGTGGCCTTAGAGCTTTGAACACCCTAAATTTTTTTGAGCATTCTTTTCTAAGCTCATCAATTAATAGAGAAAGTTCTGATGGGGGAAGTATGGCAATTAAATAGTTATGCGTCATAAAGCCAATTTACAATTAAATTCAAAAGGTTATCTTTGCAAAGTAATTCAAATTCATGTCCAATCAACTCCATTTACAGAAATTTCAGGCACAGTTAACTGAAAGTATTTCCTCTAATATTTTTTTAAAAGTCTCATTGGGGAATTACCAGGGGAATGAAAAGGAATTAAAGAACCTTTATGTACGAAAGGTAAATATTAAGAGAACAGATATGCTGTCTTTTACTTATCGTTATAAAACCAGGGATATTATTAAGAACTTTCCAATTGTTGAGGGGGTGGCTTTGGTGCTGAATTTTATCAGTAATGATTTTAAGATTGCTACGTTATTTACTACAGAGAAGGAGGTTATCCTTGAGTACGGTAAAAAGCAGTTGGTCACGTTACGTGAGAAAGCATTGATCAAACCAATTCAAGTAAGTTTATCTCACAATAAGGAAAAGAAGCGTTTAATTAAGGCAGATGGGAAGAATTATTTGGTCGATCTTAAATTGACTGATATCGAGGGGAATGTTTTTAAGAATGCGCAAGACAAGTATAAACAGATCAATCAATACATCGAGATTTTAAGCAGTTTGATTAAGGAACTGCCGGTAGGTAGTGTGAGGAATGTTGTGGATATGGGCTCTGGCAAAGGTTATCTTACTTTTGCTTTGTATGATTATCTTCAACAATTGTTGAACGAAAAGATACAAGTGACAGGGGTAGAATATCGGGAAGATCTGGTGTTGTTGTGCAATGCTATTGCGGAACGATCAGGTTTTGTTCAATTGGATTTTGTTCAAGGAACTATAGAAGATTATACCGTTCCGGCAATTGACTTGCTGATTGCGCTACACGCATGTGATACGGCTACAGATGATGCTATTTACAAAGGTATTAAAGCGAATGCGAAGCTAATTGTTGTTGCCCCTTGCTGCCACAAACAGATCAGAAGAGAAATTGAAAAGAATAAAGTTAAAAATGAGGTGTCATTTTTAACGAAGTATGGTATTTTCCTCGAACGACAGGCAGAGATGGTTACTGATGGTCTTAGAGCATTGGTGTTGGAGTATTTTGGATATAAAACAAAAGTTTTTGAGTTTATATCCGATGCGCATACACCTAAGAACGTACTAGTTGTTGGAATTAAGGTTAAGGACAAGGGAGCAAAGCATAAAGAAGGAATTCTGAAAAAAATTCAGGAGACTAAAGCGTATTTTGGCATAGGGTATCATCACCTGGAAAGATTACTTGATTTGGATCAGTAATAAAAGGCATATTTCTGTCATACTGTCACATTTTTGTAACCGCTTTCGGCCATAATTTTCATTAATTATTCTTAGCACAGGTCATTTCCTGCCAAAATTCAATTGGCACATTGCTTGTTAAACAGAAATAGATAATAAAGATTTCATAACATAAAGAGAGATAAATAACATGTCAAAAATTATTGGTATAGACTTAGGAACAACAAACTCTTGCGTAGCCGTAATGGAAGGTAACGAACCTGTAGTTATAGCCAACAGTGAGGGTAAACGTACTACGCCATCCATTGTTGCATTTGCAGAGAATGGTGAGCGTAAAGTTGGTGAGCCGGCTAAGCGCCAGGCCATAACTAACCCAACAAAAACAATTTATTCAATTAAGCGCTTCATGGGTAGCAGCTTTGCAGAAGTTTCAAAAGAAGCTGGCCGTGTACCTTATAAAGTAGTAAAAGGCGACAATAATACACCACGTGTAGAAATTGACGATCGTAAATATACTCCTCAAGAGCTTTCTGCGATGATTCTTCAGAAAATGAAGAAAACTGCTGAAGATTTCTTAGGCCATGAAGTAACTGAAGCTGTTATTACAGTTCCTGCTTATTTTAACGATGCTCAGCGTCAGGCAACTAAAGAAGCTGGCGAAATTGCTGGTTTGACCGTTAAACGTATTATCAATGAGCCAACTGCAGCTGCTTTAGCTTATGGTTTAGATAAGGCACACAAAGACATGAAAATCGTTGTGTTTGACTGTGGTGGTGGTACTCATGACGTTTCTGTATTGGAATTAGGTGATGGTGTATTTGAGGTTAAATCTACTGACGGTGATACTCACTTAGGTGGTGATGATTTTGACCATATCATTATTGAATGGTTAGCTGCTGAGTTTAAAAATGAAAATGGCATGGACCTTCACCAGGATCCAATGGCGTTACAACGTTTAAAAGAAGCTGCTGAAAAAGCTAAAATCGAGCTTTCAAGTACTACTTCAACAGAAATTAACCTACCTTATATTACCGCTGACGCTACAGGTCCTAAACACCTTGTAAGAACATTAAGCCGTGCTAAATTTGAACAGTTAGCTGGAGATTTAATTAAACGTACAATTGATCCATGTAAATCTGCATTGAAAAATGCTGGTTTAAAAACAAGTGATATTGATGAGATTATCTTAGTAGGTGGGTCTACACGTATGCCAGCTATCCAGGAAGCTGTTAAAGCTTTCTTTGGTAAAGAACCTTCTAAAGGTGTTAACCCTGATGAGGTTGTAGCTATTGGTGCTGCAATTCAAGGTGGTGTATTAACCGGAGAAGTTAAAGATGTATTGTTATTAGATGTTACTCCACTTTCTTTAGGTATTGAAACTATGGGTGGTGTAATGACTAAATTAATTGAGGCTAATACTACTATTCCTTCTAAGAAAGCAGAAACTTTCTCTACTGCTGCTGATAACCAGCCTTCGGTGGAAATCCATATCTTGCAAGGAGAGCGTCCTATGGCTGCTCAGAACCGTACAATTGGTCGTTTCATCTTAGATGGTATTCCACCAGCTCCACGTGGAGTTCCTCAGGTAGAAGTGGCATTTGATATTGATGCGAATGGTATCTTACACGTAAGTGCTAAAGATAAAGCTACTGGTAAAGAGCAAAAAATCCGCATTGAAGCTTCTTCAGGTTTGACTGATGAGGAAATCAAAAGGATGAAAGAAGAAGCAGAACAAAATGCAGATGCTGATAAAGCTGCTAAGGAAGAAGCTGAAAAAATCAACAGTGCTGACGCTTTAATTTTCTCAACTGAGAAACAATTGAAAGAGTTTGGCGATAAACTTTCTGCAGATAAAAAGGCGCCTATCGAAGAAGGTTTGAAAAAACTGAAAGATGCACATGCTGCGAGAAACTTTGCTGATATTGATGCAGCTCAGGAAGAATTGCAAAACGCATGGAATGCAGCTTCTGAAGAAATGTATAAAGGTGGTCAGGATGGTGCTGCACAGCCAGAAGGTGGAAACGCTCAGGCTGACGGACAAGCTGCTGATCACAGTGATAACGTTACTGATGTTGACTTTGAAGAAGTTAAAGACGATAAAAAGTAATTGTTAAGTGAATTATAACAAGAAAGGCCCCTGATCATTTGATCAGGGGCCTTTCTTGTTATACGGTCAACCTATTTTAGGCCGCGACGTACTGTATTAGTAAATGCTTAATTCCCAAAGATTTTCAGGATAAGTGCCATCTTTTACCAGCTCATCTATGCTGTTTTGTACAAAGGGCTTGTCTTCTTTGTAAGTAACACCGAACCATTGGTTGTCTGTAGGAATTACTTTAAAACTTGCTGCTTTACTTTTTACCAGGTTTTCTCCGATTAAAGGAATAAAGAATTCAGCCTTAGGTTTATCTTTATTTTCCAGTGCAAATACTTTAAATAGCTCTTCAGTTAATTTGAAAACTGCTGGTGTGAATCCCCAGAAGTTCATAGAAACAGGGGTGTTATATTCTAGAGGATACTCTACACCGTTTTCTTCATAAACGATAAGATCGTCTTTTTTATAAACCTGTGTGCGCTCTGTAATTTCTTCCAGATAACCAGTGTCATTCGTTTTGCAGACACCACGTGATACTGAACCAAAATCAGACAGTGTCTTTCCAATCTGATAACCAACAATAGCATAATTGCTATCTGTTGCTTCGTTGCTTAGAAAATCTACCATTTTTTTAAAGGCATCAAATCCATAATAATCATCAGCATTGATTACACAAAATGGTTCTTTGATTACATTTCTTCCAGAAAGAATAGCGTGTGCAGTTCCCCATGGTTTTTCACGGTAGATTTCTTCTTCGATGCCAAACTGCTTTAAATCGAAGTTTTGGAATACATATTCAGTTTCAATTTTTCCAGCTAATTTAGGCTCAAAAATAGCTTTGAAGTTATCTACAAATTCTTCTTTAATAATGAAGACTACTTTGCCAAAGCCTGCTTTGATAGCGTCATAAATAGAATAATCGATAATGGTTTCGCCATTTGGGCCAAAGCCATCAATTTGTTTCATGCTGCCATAACGGCTTGCCATACCGGCAGCTAGTATTAATAAAGTGGGTTTCATGCAAATAAAATAATGAAAAGGTTAATAGTCAATGTGAACTGTAAAATAATATGGCTAAAATACATTTTTTGATCTAGGTATAGAGAGTTTTTTGAGTTAAAATCCAAATATCCCCTTCCCACCGCTGCTTCTTGTTTTTTTTCCGGTTAACATGCCAAATAAACCACGTACAATTTCTTTACCAATTTGTCTGGTTATTGTCGCTCCCATTACCTGTTCAATAATGCTCTTTTCTCCTTTTTTAGTCGCTTCCTCTGGCTCTGGTTGACTTTCTTGTTCCGCCTGTTTATCATTTACCCGTTTTGTAAGTATGTCGTAGGCACTTTCTGGATCAATAGTCTCCTGGTATTTTTTTGTCATTGCGCTTCCTTGCGTCAGAGCAACGTATTCTGCGGTCGTTAATGGCCCCATAATAGATCTTGGAGCGGTAAGCATAGTTGCTGCTACTTCGGTGGGGATACCTTTTTCGTTCAATACAGTAATCAAGGCCTGACCAGTTCCCAGAGCTGTCAATATCTGGTCTATTTTATAGAAGTCGGAGCGAGGGTAAGTATTTACGGTTTTCTTTAAGGCATCAGCATCATTTGGTGTAAATACACGTAGTGCATGTTGTATGCGGTTACCCAATTGTGATAATACACTTTCGGGTACATCTGACGGCGATTGAGTGCAAAAGAAGACGCCTATGCCCTTAGATCGGATTAGCCTGATGATTGTTTCTATTTGTTCTAGAAATGCCTTAGACGAGTTCTTAAATAGTAAATGCGCTTCGTCAAAAAAGAAGACGAGTTTGGGTTTATCGAGGTCTCCGGCCTCCGGCATATTATAAAATATTTCGGCAAGCAGACTAAGTAAAAAAGTAGAATATAAAATAGGTTGATTCTGTACGTCGGAAATATTTAGGAGGCTAATCGTACCCTTGCCGTCAACTTTCCCAAAAAGATCTTCAATGTCAAAAGAACGTTCTCCAAACATGCCACTAAGACCTTGCTGTTCAATGGTTACAATTTTCCTTAATATAGTACCCGAAGTTGCCGTTGATATTTTTCCATAAGTACTTTTAATTTCTTCAGCACCTTCTTCATCAGAAAGGTAAGCAACAAGTTTTTTTAAATCATTTAGGTCGATTATTGGCATTTTATGATCATCAGCATACTTAAAGATCACAGCAAGTACACCGGTTTGCGTATCATTCAGATCAAGGATTTTTGCCAGTAATGTAGGGCCAAATTCTAAGACTGTTGCGCGCATTTGTGCACCAAGCTTGCCAGATAGTGAATAAAGCTCAAGTGGAAATCCGCTAGGGGAGAAGGGTTTGTTCAGCTGTGTTGCCCTTTCTTCAATTTTTGGGTTTATAGCACCCGGTTGATTTAATCCTGATAAGTCGCCTTTTACATCCAGCATAAATACAGGAACACCTGCGTCTGATAGTTGTTCAGCTAGCAGTTGCAATGTACGTGTTTTTCCTGTTCCGGTAGCCCCTGCAACCAGACCATGTCTGTTCATCATATGTAGCGGCAGGTTTACTTCGGCTTCAGCCAATACTTTACCCTCTAATATTCCTGCTCCTAAATAAATGTAAGAACCGCTTGGTTTGTAAGACGTTTTAATCTTTTCTATAAAATTTGCTGACTGATCATTCATATGGCGGTTGTTTTTTGTTAAAAAGTAAGCGCTGTATATAAAAGTAGTAAAACAGACTTAAGTAAAAAAGAAAACGCGTGCCTGAAATTTCAAACACGCGTTTTCTTTTTAAATTCAAATACCTACTTAGAGTACTTAAAATCGTGATCTTTCTTGATATTTAAAAGCGAATGATAGATTAGGCTGATTACGTTATCAACATCTTCCTTATGAATCATTTCTACTGTAGTATGCATATAACGCAATGGCAGTGAAATCAACGCTGAAGGAACGCCTCCATTAGAATAGGCGAAAGCATCAGTATCGGTTCCAGTTGAACGCGATGATGCCTGGCGTTGGAATGGTATGTTATTCTTTTCAGCTGTTTCAATCAATAATTTATTCAGGTTTACCTGAACTGCAGGAGCATAGGAAACCACTGGCCCTTTTCCACATGCTAAGTCTCCTTGTGTAATCTTATTGATCATTGGAGTCGTTGTATCATGTGTTACATCAGTAATGATTGCTACATGAGGTTTAATTCTGTGTGCAATCATTTCAGCACCACGTAAGCCAATTTCTTCCTGTACAGAGTTAACGATATATAGACCGAAAGGCAATTTTTGTTTGTTTTCTTTAAGCAAGCGAGCTACTTCAGCAATCATAAAACCACCCGCCCTGTTGTCAAGTGCACGCCCAACATAATAACGGTCGTTAAGTACCATAAATTCATCTTCGTAGGTAATTACGCAACCTACATGAACCCCTAGTTTCTCCACTTCCTCTTTTGAAGTACAACCGCAATCCAGGAATATGTTTTTTAATGCTGGAGCTTCTTCTTTTTCGCCGCCATTACGGGTATGTATGGCTGGCCATCCGAATACAGCTTTTACCATTCCTTTATCGGTATGGATATTTACTCTTTTGGAAGGAGCAATCTGATGATCAGAACCACCGTTGCGGATTACATAGATTAAACCGTCTGATGTAATATAGTTTACAAACCATGATATTTCATCAGCATGAGCTTCAATAACTACTTTGAACTCTGCTTTTGGATTGATTACACCTACTGCGGTGCCATAGTTATCGATGAAACTTTCATCGATATAAGGTTTTAAATAGTCTAACCAAAGCTTCTGGCCAGGGTACTCAAAGCCGGTTGGAGAGGGATTATTGATATATTCTTCAAAAAATTGCAGTGATTTTTTATTAACCACAGCAACATGATTGTGCTTGTCGTCTTTCTTTTTAGCCATTATTCAGTTTTTTATTATAAGCAAATATATAAATCTGGGCTTAAGCCTCAAGTTAATTATTAAGTTGTAACTCCATAATGACAAAGTCAATGCCATTGCTGACAGACCGTTGGTCTGTTTGTATGAATCCTAATTTACTATAAAAACCAGTAGCAGAGACGCGCGCATTGCACCATAGTTTTTCGGCACCTATATTTTTTACATAATCGATGATATATTTTAACAGCATTGAGCCGTATCCTTTACCCTGAGCGGAAACAATAGTTGCAAATTTTCTAAACTGATAGATCTGGTCGATATTGAAAAGAGAGACAACGGCTGTTAGCTGATCTTGTGCATATAAACCAAAATGGATTCCGTCTGCATCATTTTCCAGCTTAATCGAGTCAAAGGGCAAGTCAGGATACATCACCTGATGTCTTATTCGCCAGGTTAATTCAAATCTGATTTGTTCAATCTGAATTTTTTCCATGTCAGGTTGTTAGCTTTCTGCTGTAAAAATTGTAAATAAGTATGTTAAGGACAACTACGAGCGCTGTTCCCAGGCAGAATAATGGCCATTGGCCTTTATCCCACAGCCATAACCCCAATGCAGATCCAACGGAAGCACCGACAAAACTAACGGACATAAATACTGTATTGAGCCGGTTTCTTGCTTCAGGCACTAGTGCATAAATTCGTGTTTGGTTGGTTACATGAATGGCTTGCTGGCCAATATCGATTAAAATAATTCCTGCAATGAACAAATACAGATGACTGCCGGTAAAATAAAAACCAGCAATGCTTAGCAGTTGTAAAATCAGACCGGTGAGCAAATTTTTGCGTGGATTTTTTCCACTGCTTAATTTGCCAACCAGGGGTGCGGCAAGTGCACCGGCAGCTCCGGCAATTCCAAACAAGCCGATCTGTAAAGTTGAATAGCTGAAAGGTGGATTTGCAAGAAACAAAACCATGGTTGTCCAGAAGGCACTAAGAATAGCGAATGCCAGAAAATTTATAATGGATGCTTCACGAAGAACTGGTTGAGTTTTTACGTAATGCCACATAGACTGCATCAGTTCTTTATAATTGCCATTAAATGTTGGTTTGCTTTGCGGAAATCGAGCCGCCATCAATAGTAATAGTAGGGAGCAGATACCTGCGGCAATAAAATACATTGTTCGCCATCCCCATATAAATGCAATGCTACCACTAAGCGCCCTCGATGCGAGTATGCCAATCAGTAAGCCACTCATGATGATGCCAATTGTAGGACCTCTTTTTTCATCAGAAGTAAGGTTGGCAGCCATTGGCAGGATCAATTGTGGAACTATAGAGCTTGCGCCAATCAGTACACATGCAATTTGTAGTAGAAAAAAAGTATGTGAAAGTGCGGCCATTAGCAATGCCACCACAGCTACTCCTGTTATGAGTAATATCTGCTTCCTGCGTTCAAACATATCCCCAAGAGGGACAATCAGAAATAAACCCAGTGCATACCCAGCTTGTGTTAGGTAAGTGATCTTTCCAGCATGACTTTCTGTAATACTAAATTCCTTTGCAACCAATATTACTAAGGGTTGACAATAATAAATATTTGCTACAATCAATCCTGTACAAAAGGCCATCAATAAGACATCTGTACGTTTCAGCTCCATTACAAAGGAATATTTCCGTGTTTTTTACGCGGATTATTAACTACTTTATTTTCCAGCATTTTAAAGGCTTTGATTAGTTTATTTCTTGTCTGAGCTGGTTCGATTACTTCGTCAACAAAACCACGTTCTGCTGCTCTATAAGGATTTGCAAAGGTATCTGAATAAAGTTTTTCTTTCTCCAGCCACTTTTCTTCAGGTTTCTCTGCGCTAGTGATTTCTTTTTTGAAGATGATTTCCGCTGCGCCTTTTGCCCCCATTACAGCAATTTCAGCAGTAGGCCATGCGTAGTTTAAATCGGCCCCAATATGCTTGGAGTTCATTACATCGTAAGCACCGCCATATGCTTTTCTAGTGATCACAGTTATACGTGGTACAGTTGCCTCGCTAAATGCATAAAGTAGTTTTGCACCATTGGTAATGATGCCGTTCCATTCCTGGTCGGTTCCTGGCAAAAATCCCGGAACATCTTCAAAAACAAGTAAAGGGATATTAAAGCAGTCACAAAAGCGAACGAATCTTGCGGCCTTTGTTGAAGCGTGATTATCTAAAACTCCCGCAAGATATGCCGGTTGATTGGCTACGATTCCTATGCTTCTGCCAGCTAAACGGGCAAATCCAACCACAATATTTTCAGCGTAGTCTTTATGTACTTCCAAAAAGCTGTCAGTATCTACTGTTTCTTCAATAATGCTTCTTACATCATAAGGTTGGTTCGCATTTTGTGGCATGATTTCGTTTAATGCCGGCCGGTTTTCGTTGCTTATTTCGTAAGGTAGCTGTGTAGGTATTTCTTCACAGTTTTGAGGCATATAGCTCAGTAATCTTTTTACATGATTAATGGCGTCTAGTTCATTGCTACAAGCAAAATGTGTTACACCTGACTTGGTAGCATGAGTTGAGGCCCCACCAAGTTCCTCGGAACTTACTTCCTCATGTGTTACCGTTTTAACCACATTAGGTCCTGTAACAAACATGTAAGAAGTGTTTTCAACCATTAATATAAAATCAGTAATTGCTGGAGAATATACTGCACCCCCGGCGCAAGGACCCATAATGGCTGACAATTGTGGGACAACTCCCGATGCCTGTACATTCCGGTAAAATATATCAGCATATCCGCCAAGGGAAACGACCCCTTCCTGAATACGTGCACCACCACTGTCATTTAAACCTATAACCGGAGCGCCATTTTTCATCGCCATATCCATAATCTTACAGATTTTCTCAGCGTGGGTTTCTGATAATGAGCCTCCAAATACAGTGAAATCCTGAGAAAATACATACACAAGTCTGCCATTTATATTTCCATATCCTGTAACTACACCATCACCAAGATATTTTTCGCGCTCCATTCCAAAATCGGTACTACGATGGGTAACCAACATACCAATCTCTTCAAAAGAGTTTTCATCCATTAAAAAATGAATTCTTTCTCTTGCCGTAAGTTTACCTTTTTTATGTTGACTTTCAATTCTGGCTGCGCCACCGCCTTTCTGAGCCTCGTTTATTTTATCTTGTAATAGTTCTATTTTGCTCTTCATTAAAAAATGATTTTATCAAATTTTATAAATATACTTTTTACCAGCGATATTGCAACCTCATTGTAAATACGTCATCTTTTAGGTCATTCATATAACCAGCTAGTTGAGTATTGTCGTTTAGCACATGTTCATTGTATACCGTTAATTTCATTCTGCCATTGATTTGGCAAGTCATGCCATATCCTAAAGTATTGAATTTAATGTCACCAGCAGTTGTATTGCTATTCATCACGCCAATTTCATTTTCTTTTACGTCGGTATTTGGATCATAAGAGTCGTAGGCAACCAACGCCGTAAATCTGCTTTTAGCTATTCGCTGACTCAACCAAAGGTAATATCCTGAGAATTGACGTAAATAAAGATCCGTAGCAGGTTGAGTAGAAAAACTCTGGCTAGCCAAAGGTCCTGAAATGCTTGATGAACTAGCTACCCCTGGTTGTGTACCACCTACATATTCAGCTTTAAAAAGAGTAGATCCAAAAGTGTTGTCGTATTGAATTTGCAGATTCCCACCATAATAATCTCGTTTTGCGTTCCATCCTACATTATCAAGGCTGCTGTTTTTAACAAACCCGCCTGCCGTAGAGGTATAATAGTTTTCCGTGTCATTGCGTACAGATCCTTTGTATATTGAACCGCCAAAACCGATATGTAGTTTTTTGTTGGCCAGACTGTCAAACTTAAAGCCGAGATTTCCCACAATATCTTTTTTAGAATCATAATCTCTTGCCGAGTATCCGCTTCCATTTATTACCGCTAGCTCTGCTGTTAAAAAATTAAACATTTTATGGTCTGGTTTAAAAGTTACCATGGCTCCCAAATCCCTTTCTCTCGGCATTAGTGTTTGGAATACCCTGGCCCTTTCAGGGAAGTCCCTGTATCCGGAAGAATATACAATTGAATGTCCAAAAGGACGGTTAAATAAACCGGCGGTAAATAATAAGGCTTTGGAATCAGGTTGATGTAACTGTATAAAGGCATCCATCAAAGCAACGCCATTTTGTGTTGCATCAATCTGAAAGACAATGCTTGAGTATTTATCTGCTCGGTCGATTTTTAGCCTTCCTCTTCGAATCATGAAACGATCCTTTGAGTTTTTTGAAAAATCACCACCTGAAAAGGAACCTATTCCTTCTGACTGTGCACGTTGGTATTGAGTTTGCAGATAACCAGTAATAGCAATCTCATGTGCATCATAGCTGGATGGGGAATTATTACTTTGTGCAAATGTGAAAAAAGGACATAAAAGCAATAAAGAGAATAATAAACGTCTCATAAATGGCGGAAAATATTGTAAGCCTGCTAAATTACGCTTAATGGTTCATTTTACCATTAATAAGCGTATAGATTTTGAAAGTCACTTTCAAAATAATCTTTTTATAACAACTAAATTACATTTTTATTACATGTTGATTTGCGATTTCGGCTATTTTGGAGTTATTTTTGATGAGTTGTAAAACTAAAAAACAGAGATAGATGTTCTTAAGGAAATATCGTTTACATATTATCATAGCCTTTCTTGGCATCTTTTCAATAAAGATGATAATCTCTGGTGCGCCTGTGTTTTTTAACCATATCGACAAGGAAATAATGAATTCTGTTATTATGCAAATAGAAGTAGAGCATAGTGCAGATGGTGATGCTGGTAAAGCTAAGGTGAAGCTCTTCGATTATAGAATAGAAACGCATTATGATCATGGTTTTTCAGCTATACTTAGTCATTTTGGCATAAGTAACAGTTTTCTGGATCACTTTAAACGGTATTTTGATCCATTTCACCCATCGGTGCCGACACCGCCTCCTAACTATTGCTAATTTTTCGAAGCATATCGTCCTGCAAGGGATAGCTATGCATTTTTTTTAAATTAGTAACAACATTAAAACTTAGTTTTATGCAAAGTGGAAGCTCAATCTTCTCAAGATTGGAAGTGAAGAAGTATATATTAAAAAAGAATTTAAAAAAGGATTTACCTGCCAGTATTGTGGTATTTCTGGTTGCCCTACCTTTGTGTTTAGGGATTGCGCTGGCATCGGGTGCGCCATTATTCGCCGGTATTATAACTGGTATTGTTGGAGGTGTCATTGTGGCCAGTTTCAGTGGATCGCAGTTAAGCGTTAGCGGCCCTGCTGCAGGACTTACAGCGATCGTATTAGGTGCTATAGGACAATTAGGTAGTTACCAGGTGTTTATACTTGCAGTAGTACTAGCGGGTGTAATGCAGCTTATTTTAGGTTTATTAAAGGGTGGGACAATAGGAAATTATTTCCCGTCAAGCGTGATAGAAGGCATGCTCGCAGCGATTGGATTAACACTAATTCTAAAGCAATTGCCGCATGCGCTGGGTGTTGATTCAGATTTTTTTGGTGATCAAAGCTTTTTCCAAAATGATAACGAGAATACATTCTCCGCCATAGGAAATGCGCTAAGCCATTTTGGCCTGGCTGCTATTGTCATTAGTTCATTATCAATTGCCATTCTTATTTTTTGGCCGAAGTTTAAAAAGTTAAGTATAATACCAGCACCGCTATTGGTGGTTGTTTTGGGAATTTCATTAGCTCTGGCTTTTCAGGGAACACCTTATGCACTTGGTGCAAGTCACATGGTAGAAATTCCGGTGGTAAATGACTTTTCTCAATTTATTGGTTTATTTACAACTCCTGATTTCTCTGCGATAACGGATGGGAAGGTATGGGTTGTTGCAGCAACGATTGCTGTAGTAGCCAGTTTAGAAACCTTGCTTAGTATAGAAGCTATTGATAAAATAGACCCTATAAAAAGAGTTACTCCAACCAACCGCGAGTTGATGGCCCAGGGAACGGGAAATATTGTTAGTGGATTGGTTGGTGGATTACCAATGACATCAGTTATTGTACGTAGTTCTGCGAACGTAAATGCAGGTGGTAGAACCAAGATGTCAGCAATTTTTCATGGCTGCTGGCTACTTTTATCATTACTTTTTATTCCAGGTCTGATAAATATGATACCTTTGGCATGTTTAGCTGCTATACTATTGGTAACCGGTTATAAACTTACAAGGGTGGCATTATTTAAGCATATGTATCATAAAGGCTGGGACCAGTTTGTCCCGTTCGTGATCACAATCATAGCTGTATTGCTTACTGACCTTTTAAAAGGCGTTGCCGTAGGTATGCTGTTCTCTGTCTTTTATTTGTTGCGTACCAATATGCGTAACCCTTATTTCTATAAAATTCAGGAAGAAGGAAATAAAAAGAATATCAGAATTAAGCTGGCGGAAGAAGTATCTTTTCTAAATAAAGCTGCCATTCAGGTGGTGTTGAATAAAATTCCTAAAGAAACAAATGTAATTATTGACGGGACCAATTCCAGGTATATAGACCCTGATGTATTGGAAACCATTTTTAATTATAAGCACAATGCTTATACTAAAGGGATTATTGTGGTTTTAGAAAATATTAAACAACAATATACCGTCCCAAAATTGAACAATAAAGTAATCGAAGAAATTAATAATTAAAATATTATGTGCGCAAAATTAGAAAAACAAGAGACAGATAAAATAACATACGAAGGTTTACTACAAGGAAATAAGGATTGGGTAGCGGAGACGCTGAAAGAAGATCCAAAATTTTTCGAAAGACTTTCAGCGGGACAGGCTCCACCGGTTCTTTGGATCGGATGTTCTGATAGCCGTGTGCCGGCCAATCAAATTACGAACACTATGCCTGGTGATATTTTTGTGCACCGTAACATTGCAAATGTGGTTACGCATACAGATATGAACCTGCTGAGTGTGTTGGATTATTCAGTTAATGTGTTAAAAGTAAAACACATTATCGTTTGTGGCCATTATGGTTGTGGTGGTGTAAATGCGGCTCTGGGTGATAAACAAGTTGGTTTAATTGACAATTGGTTAAGAAATATCAAGGATGTTATCCGGATGCATGAGCGTGAGATGCAAACGATTAAAGATCCTCAAAAGAGATCTAACCGCTTGGTTGAACTCAATGCAATTGAAGGCGCTGCAAACGTTATGAGTACTTCTATCGTTCAAAATGCCTGGGCATCAGGTCAGGAACTTGCTGTTCATGCCTGGGTATATAGCCTGGAGACTGGATTGATTAAAGATTTGCAGGTAAGCGCATCAGGTGCTGAAGAGATTTCTCCGGTATTTAAAATGCAAGCAAAGAAATAGTAGCATATAGTCTATTGTTTAAACGGATAAAGGCCCTGACATAGAATATATGTCAGGGCCTTTTTATTGTGTCTAGTGGAATAAAAATTACCTTCTCCGAAGCGGCCTAAGACGTTTTTGCTTTTCAGCAAAAGTAGACTTTAAGGAGCTCAACGAGACCATTAAAATCAACTAAGCTCCGGGTTAAATGCCGGATGCAGAGGCGAACGGTTATTTTTTACCCTAAAAACGGATAACGGTAATCTTTTGGCATATCAAAAGTCTCTTTAATAGCACGTGGAGATACCCAGCGCAATAAGTTGATCATTGATCCGGCTTTATCATTTGTACCAGACCCTCTAGCACCACCAAATGGTTGTTGCCCAACTACTGCACCTGTACATTTATCATTGATATAGAAGTTTCCTGCTGCATTTCTTAAGGCATGTGAAGCTTTCTCAATTGCATAACGGTCCTGTGCAATTACAGCACCTGTTAAAGCATATATCGAGGTAGTATCAATAATGTCTAAAACCTGATCGAAATCTTTGTCTTCATAAACATAGACTGTTAAAACAGGGCCAAACAATTCTTCGCACATGGTTGTGTATTTAGGATCATCTACAACTAAAACAGTTGGTTCAATAAAGTATCCTTTGCTTTTATCATAAGCGCCACCTGCAATAATTTCCACACCTTTATCTTTTTTAGCTTCGTCAATATATTTGGTCAGCTTGTCAAAAGAATTCTCGTCAATTACTGCGTTGATAAAGTTGTTGAAATCTTCTGTACCGCCCATTTTAAAGGTAGCCAGATCGCGTAACATAAATTCTTTTACTTTAGGCCAGATGCTTTTAGCGATATAAACGCGTGAAGCAGCAGAACATTTTTGTCCCTGGTATTCAAAAGCACCACGAATAATTGCTGTACTTGAAGCTTCAGCTTCAGCAGAACCATGAACAAGAATAAAATCTTTACCACCAGTTTCACCAACAATACGAGGATAAGTTTTAAACTTATGAATGTTGTTACCAATAGTTTTCCAGATGTTTTGGAAAACGCCGGTAGAACCGGTAAAGTGAATACCAGCAAAGTCAGGGTGACTGAAAATGACATCGCCGGCATCAGGTCCTGATACATAAACAAGGTTGATTACACCGTCTGGCAAACCTGCTTCTTTAAAGATCTGCATCAATACATTGGCTGCATAGATCTGTGTATTTGCTGGTTTCCAAACTACAACATTACCCATCATGGCTGCAGAAGTAGGAAGGTTACCCGCAATAGCGGTGAAGTTAAAAGGTGTTAAAGCAAATACAAACCCCTCAAGCGGACGCTGTTCAACTCTGTTCCATGATCCTTTTGGAGAAACAGGAGGTTGTTGCTTATATATATCCGACATATAACTTACGTTGAAACGCAGGAAATCTATCAGTTCACATGCAGAATCAATTTCAGCCTGATAAGCATTTTTTGACTGACCAAGCATAGTTGCTGCATTTAATTTGTAACGGTATGGTCCTGCAATTAGATCTGCCGCTTTCAAGAAGATTGCTGCACGGTGTTCCCATGCCAGGTTTTCCCAATTGGCTTTAGCAGCCAGAGCAGCGTCAATAGCCTGCGTTACATGCGCTTTCTCGCCTTTGCTGTATTGTCCAAGTATATGTTGATGATCGTGTGGAGGAGTTACCTTCCCTTTATTGTCAGTATGTACTTCTTTACCGGCAATATGCATTGGTATATCAATCTGATTTGCACGGGCATCGGCAATAGCTGCCATTAAAAGTTCACGTTCTTTGCTTCCTGGAGCATAACCCAAAATGGGCTCATTAACAGGAATTGGTACGTTAAAAAATCCTTTAAGCATATTGTAATAAGTTGTTTCCACAAAGGTAGGTTTTATTTTTATTACGATGGTAATGCTCATTCTGTATTATGTTGATACAATACGCTGTAATAATTCTTATTTTTGAGCCCTAAGCATGATTAAATACCTGAGATTACTTTTATTTCCTTTTTCTATCCTGTATGGACTGGTGGTTGTACTCAGAAATAAACTGTATGATCTCGGCTTGCTTAAATCAACAGGTTTTGATATTCCGGTCATCTGTGTAGGTAATCTGGTTGTTGGTGGATCCGGGAAAAGTCCGGTAACTGAATACCTTGTTCATTTGCTTGAGGGACATAAAATCGCAATATTGAGTAGAGGCTACGGTCGGAAAACCAAAGGATTCGTGCTGGCTGATCATAACGCAACTGCACAGACGATAGGTGATGAGCCAATGCAGTTTTACAATAAATTTCCGCAGGTAACTGTAGCCGTATGTGAAGATCGGGTAAAAGGCATTAACCTGTTAAAGGATAGTCACGACATCATACTGATGGATGATGCTTATCAGCACCGTAGTGTAAAGCCGGGTTTTAGTATACTGCTTTTCGAATATCAAAAATTGTTGAAGCAGCAATTTCTCTTACCTGCCGGTAATTTAAGAGAACCCTTTGCTGGGTATAAAAGAGCTCAGGCTTTACTGGTGACAAAGGCTCCAGTACAAATAATCAAAATTGACAGAGAAAAATGCATTGATAAGTTTAATCATAAGTCAGTGGCCGATGTGTCTTTTTCCTTTATCACCTATGGTAATTTAGAACACTTGTTCTCCTCAACAAGTCAAGCCTGTGATAAAATTACAAAGGATACCGCTGTTTTTCTGCTTACTGGTATTGCTAATCCATTGCCACTGTTAAATCACCTTAAAAATTACACTACTGATATTGAGCATCACGATTATCCCGATCATCATCAGTTTAGTAAAAGTAATATTGAAAACCTGATTAAGGCGTTTAATAGTGATGTTAGAAAAGAAAAAATCATTATTACAACAGAAAAGGACGCACAGCGTTTATTAGATGTTACTTTCAAAGAATTACTACTAAATTTACCAGTCTTTTATTTGCCAATTAAAATTGACTTACAGAAAGAAGATAAAGCTACATTTGATCAAAAGATTTTAAACTATGTTTCAAGCACTACACGAAACCGTTGAATATATAAAACGTAAAACCAATAATTTCGAACCGGAAATTGGAATTGTATTGGGGACCGGTCTCGGTGGCCTGGTTAACGAAATAGAAGTTGAGTATAGTTTAATGTATTCTAACATTCCTAATTTTCCGATTTCTACCCTTGAGTTTCATTCAGGAAAGTTAATATTTGGAACTTTAAAAGGTAAAAAAGTGATTGCTATGCAAGGGCGCTTGCATTATTATGAAGGCTATAGTATGCAACAGATCACTTTTCCAATCAGAGCAATGAAGGCCTTAGGTATCCATTGTTTGTTCGTGTCAAATGCTGCGGGATCTTTAAATCCGGATTTTAAAAAAGGTGATTTGATGATCATTAATGACCATATCAATTTACAGCCTGAGAGTCCATTGAGAGGGCATAATGATGCTGATATGGGCCCCCGATTTCCGGATATGAGTCAGCCATACAGCCGTAAACTGATCGATAGCGCCTTGAAAATTGCCAAAAAGGAAAAGATCAACTGTCATCAGGGCGTATATGTTTCTGTGACGGGGCCTAATCTGGAAACAAAAGCAGAATATAAATATTTGAGAATAATTGGAGGGGACGCAGTTGGGATGAGTACTGTTCCTGAAGTTATTGTTTCCAACCATATGCAGGTGCCTGTATTTGCAATTTCTGTATTAACAGATGAAGGTTTTACAGAGGTACTTGAACCAGTAAGTCTAGAAGAGATACTGGAAACTGCTAAAACCGCAGAACCAATGATGACAAAAATATTGAGCCAGTTAATTTCTACTTTGTAATGTATAAACGCATTGTTTTATTTGTTCTTTTGCTGTTGTGTTTAAGTACAGGGTCTTTGCTTGCACAAGATTTGAAGACCACGGTAAGAGACAATAAGGAGCTGGATTCTTTGAGGAAAAAAGATGAAGAGGGCTTGGATTCGGTTGTGTTTACTTCAAAATATGTAAGGTATACTACACTGAAACTAACTAAAGATAGTATACAGACCCTCCCATTAGATACCAGTTTAAATGGCTTTCAAAATTTCAGTGTCCTTGTTCAGCCAAGGAGGCCCACAATTAGTACGGGAAATTTAGGCCTGGCTGCTATGCCAATGTTATTCGAGCCGGTAAAGACAATAGGTTTTGATCCGGGTTTCCATTCCCTGGATTTTTATGCGATGACCCATGATGATGTTAAATATTATCAGGCAAGAACCCCTTTTACCAGCCTTTATTATGCAACAGCAGGAGACGCAGAACAGGTTTTTAAGGTCATCCACTCGCAAAATGTAAAGAAAAATTTCAATATAGGGGCCAATTTTAATCGGATTGGAGCCAATGGAATATTCACCAGACAAAGAGGTGATGACCTCAACGGAGCATTATTTACCTGGTACCAGTCACCTAATAAGCGCTATAATTTATGGAGTAATGGAGTCTTTAATACTTTAAAGGCTGCTGAAAATGGCTCTATCGAAAATAAAGCTATTTATACCAGTGCGCCTGATCAGATCATTAACAGGATTGCGGAAAGGACACGTTTAAATAATTCGAGGCAAATATGGCGTCAAGGTTCATTCTTGATTAAACAGTCGTATTTTGTGGGGCGTATAGATAGCACGGCGCAGGAAATATCAGATAAGATATTACCTACCAACAAAATTACCTATACGTTTAAATACGATAAAAAGTCCTATGCATTTCAAAAAGATGAGGTCGATGATCATACTGTAATTCCAAAAGGGTTTGCAGATAGTACTTTTACCAACGATAGTACTAGTTATAACCGTATTCAAAATGAATTTATATACAGCTTTTTCCTTAGAGCAAAGTCAAGCTCTATCATTAAAAATGAGTTGAAACTGGATGCGGGAATAAGGCATGAATATTATAATTATACACAAATAGGTGCTTATAAAGACAGGACTAATTTTTACGATTACAACGCTAGTTTTCAGAATATTACTTTGCTGGGGTCGGCAGGTTATAGATTTAGTAACCGTATAGATTTGAATGTAGATGTAGAACAAATATTTCAGGGCAGAAACACTGGTGACTTCCTATATGAAGCTAAAAGCAATGTTCTACTTAGCAATAAGGTGGGGAGAGTTGTTTTGGGAGCTTATTTTGAGAACAAATCTCCTGAGGAAATCTATAACCGGTATTTTGGGAACCATTATCAATGGATTAATAACTTCGATCGAACAAAAACGGTTAATTTCTCCTTTAAATATTTAAACGATAAATTGAAACTGGATGCCACAGCAGATTATTACCTGATAAATAACTACCTGTATTTTAAATCCAGGGGATATGGTGTAGTGGGTTCAAGCCGGGCAGATAGCCTTACAATTATGCCCGACCAGCTTAGTGGAAGTATTAATCTTTTAAAAATTGCGGTGGGCAAGAAATTTCAATTTGGTAAGTTTCATTTAGACAGTTATATCGTATATCAGAAAACAGATAATCCTGGGGTATTAAGAACACCTGAGTTTTATACTTTTAATAGCTTCTATCTGAACCAAACTTTTTTTAAAGCGCTTAAAACCAATGTCGGTTTCGATATTCGTTACAATACTCCCTATAAAAACTATTCTTATTCTCCTGCTGCCAGTCAGTTTTATATTGGCGAGGATAGAACCTTTGATGCTACACCAATTATTGATGTATGGGTAAAAGCGAGCTTAAGGAAAGCCAATCTGTTTGTGAAATGTGATTATGTAAACCAGGGCTTCCCTATTAAAGGTTATTATACCGTTAATCAATATCCTATGCAAGACCGCTTGTTATTCAAATTCGGTGTACAGTGGAATTTCTATGATTAGGTTTTCTGTGGTTTCTTTTTAGCTGCGGGAAACAATACATTATTTAAAATCAGCCTGTATCCGGGTGAATTTGGATGCAGGTTTAAATCAGTAGGGGGATCACCAACTGCATGCTGGTAATCTTCAGGATCGTGTCCTCCATAAAAGGTAAATTGTCCTTTACCAATTTCTCCATTTAAATAACGAACCTCTTCGGCGCCTTTATTTTCGCCAAGTACAGTTATACTAGGTTTTACCAGACGCTTTCTAAAGGCTGTAGTTTGTCCCATAAATCCTTTGATGACCTTGTCGTGGTTTTGGGTAAGCATTGTTGGTACCAGGTCCCATTTCGCCGAAAAATCAAATAACGTGAAGAAGTCATTATTCTGTGTTAATGTTCGTGTTTGCGTAACATCAATATCCGAGAATTCATAATTGGCAGGATTCAGATCCAACTGAAAATCTTTAAAGGCAAAAGTTCTGTTAAAATTGATTTTAGCTTGCGCCTGAGGATCTGCTGAATCACCATCGAACATGCTTTCACAAATGTCTATTCCATCGGCACTTAAAGCAATGTCAAAGCTGTCTGTCCCAGAACACATCGCAAATAAGAATCCTCCACCCGCACAAAATTCTTTTATTCTTTTGGCTACAGCCAGTTTCATTTCGGAAACTTTCTTAAAACCATTACGTTTTGCTGCAGCCTCCTGATTTTTTACATCTTCTCTGTACCATGTCGCATTTCTAAATGCGCTCCAGAAACGGCCATACTGGCCTGTAAAGTCTTCGTGGTGCATGTGTAGCCAGTCATAACCCGATAATTTGTCTTTTAATACCTCATCGTCATAAATTACATCATAAGGTATTTCTGCATAAGTAAGCACCAGGGTTACCGCATCATCCCATGGCAGTTTACTTTTAGGAGAGTAGACGGCAATTTTAGGTGCTTTTTCAAGTTTCACCATCTCCATGTTTACCTGGGGGTCACTAATTTCATTTAAAATCGCAGTGACCTTTCCGTCGGCAAGTATCTGATAGGATATACCGCGGGTCTTACATTCATCTTCAACCGCTTTATTGTATTTAATCAAAAAACTTCCTCCACGGTAATTTAAAAGCCAGCTCACATCAGCCTGTTGTTTAATGCCCCAGTATGCTAAACCATAAGCTTTCAAGTGATTTTTTTGGTCTTCATCCATATAAATCAAAATAGACGAAGCTTTAAGCGTAATGCACAATAGCAGGAAGAAAAAGAAAAGACTTACTCGTTTTGAAATCATAAACAGGCACATATTACGAAAGTACTTATATAACGGTACAAAAAAAAGGAAATTATAGCGCTTTGCTCTAGGCAAAAAAATTAATCGCTTAAGAAGGATTTTGTATATTTCTTTTCAAAACATATGGGATTTAGGAATTTACAGTTATCTTTATGCAAACGGTTGCATTAATCAGATATAAAACGAGGAATATATGTATTTACTAGGCCTTGATATAGGCACATCTTCTATAAAAGTTTCTGTCGTGGATATAGCGACTCAGAAAAGGATAGCTACGGCACAATACCCTGAAGAAGAAACGGAGATTAAATCTCTTAAGCCGGGCTGGGCAGAGCAGTCGCCGGCTGATTGGTGGACAAATGCTATTCATGCAATTCTAAAATTAAAGGATTCGGGAAGTTTTAATACAAAAGATATTCTGGCTATAGGTATTGCATATCAGATGCATGGGCTGGTAGTAGTGGACAAAGACCGACAGGTTTTACGGGATAGTATTATCTGGTGTGATAGCCGCGCCGTTGAACTTGGAGAAAGGGCATTCGATGTAATAGGTCATGAACATTGTTTGAATAATATGCTCAATTCTCCCGGAAATTTTACAGCATCAAAGCTAGCCTGGGTTAAAAATAATGAGCCTGAACTTTACAACAAGATTGATAAAATAATGCTACCGGGTGACTTTATCGCTATGAAATTAACGGGAAGTATAGGTACCAGTATTGCAGCACTGTCTGAGGGGGTTTTTTGGGATTTCCGAAAAGATGGAGTGTCAAAAGAATTGATGGAATACTATGGGTTTAATGAGGATTTAATCCCTGAAGTTAAACCGCTTTTTTCTGTACATGGGACGCTTAAAGTTGAGGTTGCTGCATTGTTGGGACTAAGGGAAGGAATTCCTGTTTCTTATAAGTCGGGTGATCAGCCTAACAATGCACTTTCTTTAAATGTGTTTAAGCCTGGTGAAGTAGCGGCGACTGCCGGAACTTCAGGCGTAATATATGGTGTGAGTGATGACCTTACCTGCGATCCGCAATCCAGGGTAAATACTTTTGCACATGTAAGCTATTCCAGTGCACAAAAACATACAGGTGTATTGTTATGTATCAATGGTACAGGAAGTATGTACAGGTGGGCAAAGCACAATTTTGCTCCTAACTTATCTTATGCAACACTTAATGAATTGGCTGCAACAGCTCCTATTGGAAGTAAAGGTTTAAAGGTCTTGCCTTTCGGTAATGGTGCTGAAAGGATGCTCAATAATAAATATACCGGTGCTCAATTGTTGGGTATTGATCTCAATTTACATACGCAGGCAGAAATTTTTAGAGCTGTACAAGAGGGAATCGCTTTCTCATTTCGTTATGGTCTCGACATTATGCGAGAAAATGGTATGCGGCCAAAAGTCATCAGGGCAGGAATGGCGAACTTATTTTTAAGCGATGTTTTTGCCCAGACATTTGTGGATGTAACCGGGATCCCGGTTGAATTATACGAAAATGATGGTAGTGTAGGTGCGGCATTGGGAGCTGGAATTGGAGCAGGGATTTTTAAGAGCGCTGAAGAAGCATTTACCCAACATGAATTGATCAGGTATTTAGAACCAAAGAATTCTGAAGCATATGAAAGCGTATATGCCGAATGGAAAGATCTTTTAAATAAAGCATTATAAATAAAAATATATCAACATGACAAAAGTAGTAACAGGAGCTAAAGAATTTTTTAAAGGAATTGAACAAATTCAATTTGAAGGCTTGCAGAGCGATAATCCACTTGCATTTAGATGGTATGATGCAAATAAAGTAGTCGCGGGAAAAACAATGAATGAGCATTTTAAGTTTGCTTGTGCCTATTGGCATTCATTTAACGGAAACGGCAGCGATCCATTTGGTGGTGCTACACATATTTTTCCCTGGGATGAAAAGAAAGATGTAGTAGAAAGAGCAAAAGATAAAATGGATGCAGCATTTGAATTCATTACCAAAATGCAATTGCCATATTATTGTTTTCATGATGTTGACGTGGTTGATTATTGCGATGATGTTGTTGAAAACGAACGGAGATTACAAACTTTGGTAGAATATGCTAAAGAGAAGCAGGCTAGCAGTGGTGTGAAATTACTTTGGGGAACAGCCAATTTATTTAGTCATAGGCGTTACATGAACGGTGCTTCTACAAACCCGGATTTTCATGTACTTGCACATGGTGCTGCACAGGTGAAAGCCGCATTAGACGCAACTATTGCACTGGGTGGAGAGAATTATGTTTTTTGGGGTGGAAGAGAAGGTTACATGAGTTTGCTTAACACCAATATGAAACGTGAGCAGGAACATCTGGCCAAGTTTTTACATACAGCTAAAGATTATGCCCGTAAACAGGGCTTTAAAGGTACTTTCTTTATTGAACCAAAGCCGTGTGAACCATCCAAACATCAATATGATTATGATGCTGCAACGGTTAGAGGATTTTTGCAGCAGTATGATTTGCTGGCAGATTTTAAATTGAACCTGGAAGTTAACCATGCTACTTTGGCCGGACACACTTTTCAACATGAGCTACAGGTTGCGGTAGATAGTGGTTTATTAGGGTCAATTGATGCGAATCGTGGTGATTACCAGAATGGCTGGGATACAGACCAGTTTCCTAATGACATCAATGAATTGACAGAAGCCATGCTGATTATTTTAGAAGGTGGTGGATTAAAAGGTGGTGGTGTGAATTTTGATGCCAAAATTCGTCGTAATTCAACTGATCCCGCTGATTTGTTTTATGCACATGTGGGAGGTATGGATATTTTTGCACGTGCTTTGATCACCGCGGATGCGATATTGCAAAAATCAGATTATAAGAAAATAAGAACGGATAGGTATGCTTCTTTCGACAGCGGTAAAGGAGCAGAATTTGAGCAGGGAAAATTAAGCTTGGAAGATTTAAGAGACTATGCAGCACAAAATGGTGAACCCGAAGTTCGTAGCGGAAAACAAGAATATTTGGAAAATGTAATAAATCGCTATATTTAAAACCTTAATAGGTCTATTACAGACAACTAAGCTAAACCTAACCTAAATATATTAATGAGAACCAATGTACTGGATACGAAAGACTACATCGTATTTCTAATTTACTTTATAATTGTTGCAGCCTATGGGCTCTACATTTATAACAAGAAAAAATCTGCGGCAAGCGGATCTAAGGATTATTTTCTGGCCGAGGGTTCTTTAACCTGGTGGGCCATAGGAGCGTCTTTAATCGCTTCAAATATCTCTGCTGAGCAATTTATTGGTATGAGTGGCTCAGGCTTTAAAATGGGACTTGCAATCGCAACGTATGAATGGATGGCTGCTGCAACACTTATTGTAGTCGCAGTTTTTTTTATTCCCGTTTATTTGAAGAACAAAATTTCTACCATGCCACAGTTCCTGCATCAAAGGTACAATGGAACAGTAGCAATGATAATGGCGGTTTTTTGGTTGCTTTTGTACGTGGTGGTAAATTTAACATCAATACTCTATTTAGGAGCACTGGCAGTAAGCAGTATTTCTGGTTTTAGCATTGAACTTTGTATGTATGCCATTGCTGCCTTTGCAATTATCATAACACTGGGTGGGATGAAAGTAATAGGTTATACAGATGTAATCCAGGTATTCTTTTTAATTCTGGGTGGTTTGGCGACTACCTATTTGGCATTGAGCCTGGTGTCTGAGCATTATGGGACAAAAGGTATATTGGAAGGTTATCATCTGATGACTAATAAAGCTTCAGAACATTTCCATATGATTCTTAAACCTGAGAATGAAAATTATATTGATCTGCCCGGACTAAGTGTTTTGGTAGGAGGTATGTGGATTGTGAATCTGAACTACTGGGGTTGTAATCAATACATCACGCAACGTGCTTTGGGTGCCGACTTGAAAACCGCTCGTGCAGGTATTCTATTTGCTGCGTTTTTAAAATTATTGATGCCTGTTATTGTAGTACTTCCTGGTATTGCAGCTTATGTGTTGTACAAAGATGGTGCTTTTCAGTCCGAAATGCTTCAGGATGGTTCCGTAAATCCGGATCGGGCTTATCCTGTATTGCTTAACCTCTTGCCAGCAGGCTTAAAAGGACTTTCTTTTGCAGCGTTAACTGCGGCGGTTGTGGCTTCACTGGCAGGAAAAGCAAATAGTATCGCTACCATATTTACCTTAGATATTTATCAAAAAGTAATTAAGCGTGACGCGACGGAAAGAAATCTGGTTGTGACAGGTAAAATTGCAATTATTGTATCTATGGTTTTGGGGGTTTTAATTGCTCCGCATTTAGGTATTGATAAAAAAGGTGGTTTCCAATATATTCAAGAGTATACCGGTTTTGTATCACCAGGTATTTTTGCCATGTTTATTTTGGGATTTTTCTGGAAAAAATCTACTTCAAATGCAGCTTTATTTGCAACAATAGGAGGTTTTGCACTTTCGTTGTTGCTTAAATTCCTGCCAGGTATGACTGATCTTTCCTGGATGTCAGAGTTTGGATTTGCTGTTCAGAATTCTGCAGGTATTTATGAAATTCCGTTTATCGATAGAATGGGCTTTGTATTCCTGTTTTGTATCATTGGGATGGTTATCATTTCGCTGGTTGAAAACAAAGGAGAAGAAGATCCTAAAGGACTTGAAATTGATGCAACAATGTTTAAAACTTCAACAGGTTTTGCCGTTGGTGCTTTAATTGTAGTTGGCCTCCTTGTAGCGCTTTATAGTGTATATTGGTAAAAATAAAAACGGCTCGTCTTTAGACGGATGAGCATAGTTAAAGAGCCTGATCATGATTGTGTGATACAGGCTCTTTATTGTAATGTAGCTGGTGCTTATAAAGACCTAAAAATATTTTTGGTATAATTGTACAAACTTTGTAAATCCCAGATTTTGAAGAAAAAAGCAACCATATACGATATTGCAAAGGAACTGAACATAACCGTTTCAACGGTATCCAGGGCACTCAGCGGTTTCCCGGCAATTAGCGAATCGACCAGGCAATCTGTAATTGATGTAGCAAAAAGACTAAATTACAGTCCCAATAGATTAGCTTCTGCCCTTAAATCGGGTAAGACGTTTATTGTAGGCGTAATTGTTCCAAGTGTTCAATCACAGTTTTTTGCATCAGTTATTCATAGTATTGAGAAGGGATTGAAAGGTAGTGGTTACCGGATTATTCTTTATCAATCCAACGAGTCTGTTGAAAATGAGATAAATGGAGTTAAGACACTGCTGGAAGCGCAAGTAGATGGGATCGTTGCTTCTATCTCTCTTGAAACCAGTGAAGTGTCCCACTTTCAGGAGATCATAAAGCAGAATAAACCACTTGTTTTATTTGATAGAATCAGCACAAAATTAAAAGTACCTACTGTAACGCTGAACGATTTTAGAGCTGGTTTTCTGGCAACTCAACATTTAATTGACCAGGGCTATAAAAACATTGCATTTGTAACTACTGGTCATCAAGTAAAAATTTTTGAAGATCGCTTGAGTGGGTACAGAGAAGCGATGATAATTAATAATTTGCCTGTAAATGATGACCAGATTATTATGGGGGGGCTGTCCATAGAAGATGGTAAGTCTGGCGTTGAAAAGCTGCTACTTGGAGACAATATACCCGACGCTATAATAGCGGGAGATGATTTTACAGCGTTGGGAGTAATTAAAAAGCTTAAAGAAGTTGATCTGATTCCACCAAAGATTGGGGTAATAGGTTTTGCGAACGAAACTTTTTCTGCATATATCACACCAGGCCTATCTACGGTAGATCAGCACCCCAATCAAATGGGACGGGACTGTGCAGAGATGTTTTTACAGATGATCAAACAAAATAATCCATACGATGATATACGCCATGTTGTTTTGGAGCCTACAATTGTAGAAAGGCAATCAACCCTCATTATTTAATAACCCAATATCCTAAAGCGAGCCAGATTAATCCTTTGATCAAAAAGAATAAAAAGCCCCATACACCAACTTTTTTCAACCACTTGAGTAAAACTGTTTTTTTTTCTGACATGTTATCTGGCATTTGCATTAACTAAAACGTTTCTTGGAATGAAGAAATGCTTTAATGTTCTAGGATTCGTATAAACATCAGAGTTGATCTCGAAGACTTCATAAATGTTTTTTGCACTTAGCACTTCTGCAACGGTACCATCGTACCACTTTCTTCCATTTTTAAGCATAATAATCCGATCGGCGTACTGTCCGGCAAGATTAATGTCATGTAATATACTGATGACCATAAAGCCACGTTTGGTTAACATTTTTGCAATAGCAAGCGTTTGTTGCTGATATTGTAAATCCAGACTGGCAACAGGTTCGTCCATAAGTAATAGCGCATTTGGTACATTCCAGATCTGTGCAAGCACTCTCGCCAGTTGTACACGCTGTTGCTCGCCACCAGACAGGCTTAGGTAAGAGCGATCCGCAAAAGCAGAAATACCTGTTAGTTCCATCACCTCTTTTGCAATTTCATCATCCTTTAAAGAAGGACTATTACGGTAATGCGGATACCTGCCCATCATTACGATTTCCAGGACAGTAAAAGCCATGCTTACAATGTTTTGCTGGTTCAGTACTGCGCGTTGTAAAGCAAGTTGCGACAAGGAGTATTCGGCAATGGACTTTCCCTGTAGTTTTACGCTACCCGTCGATGGTGGTTTTTCGCCACTTAGTAAACGAAATAGTGTAGATTTTCCCGCACCATTCGCGCCTAATATTACCAGCAGTTCGCCGGGGCGCATGCTAAAAGAAATGTCTTTTACAAGTGCCCTTTTTCCTACTTTAAATGTTAATGAATCTGCTACAAGCATATTATAAAACGAGTTTCTTTTTGTCCTTGATTAAAATATATAAAAACAATGGCGTGCCTAGCAAGGCGGTAATTACGCCAATAGGTAGTTCTATTGGAGCAATGATTGTTCTGCAAAGCATATCGGCGAGCGTTAGCATCAGTGCACCTAATAAAGCCGAAGCGGGGAGTACATGCCTGTTGTCAACCCCAATCAACAGTCTGATGGTATGTGGAACCAACAGGCCCACAAAACCAATGATGCCGGATACAGCTACTGCAGCACCAACAGCCATGGTTGCAAGGATTACTACGTTTCTTTTTATGGTGTTTACTTTTAGACCGAGCTGGGCTGCCTGGTTTTCTCCCAGGGCGAAAGCATTTAACGCTTTACCCATGCGCGGGAGTAATAATATAGGAAGAACAATAAAAGGTAACACAGCAATTACCGTTTCCCATGTTGCGCCCCCTAAACTACCAAGCATCCAGAACGTAATATTTCTTAATTGCTGATCATCGGCGGCAAAAGTAATCAAACCGGTAAGTGCACCAGCAAGGGCGTTGATTGCAATGCCTGCAAGCAGCATAGTTGCAACGTTCGATTTTCCGTCAGTGCGCGAAATCTGATAAACAATTAAAGCCGCAATACCAGCTCCCGAAAATGCGCCAAAGGCAAGTAGATAATAACCCAGTAAATTACTTAAGCTTGTCAACAGGCTAATCTCTAATACAATAATAATAACGGCCATTAAGGATGCACCGGCAGAGATTCCAATCAATCCAGGTTCAGCAAGTGGATTTCTGAAGATACCTTGTATAGCTGTTCCGGAGATCCCTAAAGCAGCGCCCACCAGTAAACCAAGCAGTACCCTGGGAATGCGAACAATGTTCATTACTCCTTCATGTTGCATCGCAATTTCAGTTTTGCTAAAGAGGCCGATTTTTTTGCCAATGATAATTATGACATCACCTAATGGTATTTTTACAGCGCCAAGACTCATAGAAAAGGCCGCGGCAACGATCAATGCAATACTTAAAGAAAAGTATAGAAAAAAGCGTTTATTTACCATTTACTATTCAATTCAGTAATCGCTTCGGCCAGTCTTACAGAAAAATTTACCAGTAAATCCCCGTCCATCTCTACTATTTTTTTGTTCTTTCCAGCATTGGTCAGCATTACCCCAGGCATTTTTAATATACTATTGATACCTCCGAGACTTTTATAGCCAAAATCAAACATAAGAATGATGTCGGGGTTCGCGTTTACCAAAGCTTCCGTAGTGTAAGGTTTAAATTTTGAGAAACCCTGCGCAGCATTTTTACCACCTGCAGTTCTGATAATGGCATCCATACTGGTGTCTTTACCTGCTACCATCATGACCCCAGTTCCGCGAGCATATAAGAATAATACTTTAGGAGATTTGGGGTTCTTTTTTACTACTTCAATTGCTTGATTTACTTTTGCTTCAGTTTGTTTGGCCAACTGTTCCCCTTTAGCAGGATTTCCAACTGCCAAGGCTACCTGCCTGATGAAAGTCAGCGCACCTTTAGGTGTATATTCCTGTTTGATAATTGTAACTTTTATCCCCGTAGATTTCAGTTGGTACTCCAAAGATTTTGAAATCATGTTCTCAGGAGCAAGAACCAGATCAGGCGAAAAGGATATGATTCCCTCAGCCGATATTGCTCTGTCTTTACTTACTTTTGGTATTTTATTAATATAAGAAGGATAGATGCTGGTTACATCAACCGCTACAATCTGAGCGCCATAACCCAGGGCGTCAACTGTCTCAGTAAGCGCACCGCTTAAAGTAATAATGCGCTTTGCCGTACCAGCTGAAACCAGATGTCCAAGCATTACAAGGAGCAGAGTTGTTACTGTTTTATACATTTTAAGGTGTTTTTATTCTTGATTTGTTTTACAAAGGAAGCTTTAATTAAAATCATTCCAAATAATTTACTATTGATTAACGGTATTGGTATATTTTATTTTTTGAACTGCTAATTCTGCTTCTGTGGTGTTTTTATCGTAATTAAATAGTTGTTTTTTAGTTAGTTATGTTGTTTGTTTTTTCTCGGGTTATCGCCTGTTTTTATCCCGATTTCTCTTTAAAATATCCCGATTCCATTAATATAATCCCGAAATGGTTAAAAATAATCCCTTTAGCGTTGCTGTATTATTGACAAATGTAAGCATATTTGTGACCTTATTTAGACTGATTAAAAATAAATACAGGTGATGCAGATGTCTTGTTCCCAAATTCTAAAAATTCGTTTCTTAATGCTAATGCTGTTCGTCAGTAGTTCGGCGTTTGCCAGAAATGGAAAAGGTAGACTAATGGGGCTGGTTGCTGATGAATCCGGGAAGCCCCTTGCCGGAATTACAATTGTCCTGCAACCTGATAACAAAAGAGCTGTTAGCAATGCACAGGGAAAGTTTGTATTTGACGGGAATTTGTATGCAGGTACCTATACTTTAACCATTGATGCAATTGGGTTTATAAAATATAAGCAAGAAGTTGCAGTAGCGGATGGAGAAACAAGTTCAGTCAGCATCCAGTTAAAGCCGGGTGGCAAGGAGTTAAACGAAGTTAGTGTAAGCGGTGTTCATAGTAATCCGGATAATTTCATAGACATGATTCGGACTGCAATGCCCAGCAAAGTGATAAGCCGGCAGGAAATTGAAATGATGGGTAGCAGAAGGCTTGATGAAGTATTGAAAGAACAAACCGGTCTGGCTATCGTTAATGATATCGGTTCAGGAAGCAGGGCTGTAGGTTTACAGATGCAGGGTTTTGACAGTGGTTACACCATGATTATGATTGATGGACAGCCAATGATCGGTCGTAACAATGGTAATTTTGATCTTTCACGTATTACCGTGTCTAACATAGAACGAATAGAAATTATAAAGGGCGCATCATCTTGTTTGTTTGGTAGCGAGGCGCTTGCGGGCGTAATCAATATTGTTACCCGTAAAAATATCAATCACCCACAAGCCATGGCCGCTTTACGTTACGGAAGTTTTAATATGGTTGATGCTACCGTTGAAGGCGAGACACCTTTTGCAGGTAAAAAAGGATCTGCTTATTTATCAGGGAATTACTATCGTACGGATGGCTTTAATGCCAATCCGTATCTTAATCAAGGTAAAACTGCACCACCATTTAACAGCCTTGCATTTCAGGGTAGGGGCCGGTATCTGCTCAGTGATAAAAGTACATTGAATTTTAATGGCAGGTATGTAACCAGGCATTCCGACAACAATATCTCCTATGGTGTTCAGCCTACTAAAGACGTGCTGGATGAGCAGGACTTAAATGGGTCAATTGCTTTAAATAATAATTTCGGTAACGGACTGAAATTAAAAAGCCAATACTACATAACACGTTATAAAACACAACAGAATATTACCGATCTCAATAGTGGGGTGATTATGCCGGGTAATAGTTTTGAGCAGTATATACATCGTGCCGAAATTCAAGCCGGGAAGTCTCTGTCTAACGTTTTGGAACTTACGGGTGGCGCAGGTGCGGCCCACGAATCTTTAAATAATAACGCATACAGGGGGGCAAAAAGCATGACCAATTATTTCGGCTATGTTCAGGCCAGTTGGCAGGCAACCAATAACCTTTCGGTTACCACTGGTGCCCGCTATGATTATCATGATCGATATGGGGCGAAAGTTAATCCAAGTATGGGATTGCAATATCATATGTTTAAAAATCTTACCCTGAAAGCCGCGGTTGCCACAGGTTTTAAAACACCTAATTTTCAACAGTTGTACATGGTGTTTACAAACCTCCAAACCGGGTATACGGTATTGGGCTCGGAAGAGTTCTGGCAGGAAATAAAGTTGTTGCAGGATGCCGGGCAGGTTATGAATGTATTTCCAAGTGCACAGAATATAGGAAATCTTAAGCCTGAACGATCAGTCTCTTACAGTGGAGGTTTTAACTACAGCCCATTCAGCAACTTAAAGTTTGATGTCAACGTCTTTTACAATGATCTGAAAGATTTCATCAATTCCGAGCGCGTGGCAGTAAAAACAAACGGGCAGGAGATTTACTCTTATATGAATATTGCAAAGGCCTATACCACAGGAGCTGAAATCGGATTAAACTGGTCGGCTACCAGATCTTTAAATCTCTCTGCAGGTTATCAACTCCTTTATGCGGTAGATAAAGGGGTTGTTGATTCCATAAAAAATGGAACTGGTTTATATGCCATGGTGTATGATACCGAAATCAATAAGCCTCGAAGATCGACCCGTAAAGACTATGTAGGTTTAAACAACAGATCGCGTCATATGGCCAATATAAAAGTCAGTTATACGCATGAAAAATCTGGTCTAAGTGGGAGTTTTAGAGTGAACTACAGAAGTAAATATGGCTTTATGGAAGACGGTATGGCTAATAAATTCTTAGATCCTTATGATACCTATGTTCGTAGTTATTTTTTGTTAAATGCCGCGGTACAAAAAACATTTTACAACAAACATTTACAGTTTCAGCTTACAGCAGACAACTTAATGAATTATCGTGATCAGTTAATGCCTGCTCAACAAGGAAGAGCAATCATTGCTGGGATTAGCTGGCGGTTTTTTAAAGATGAATAGTTAAAGAGCCTTATGTATTAGAACTATAAATAACAACAAAACATTTGATATGAAACACTTTAGGGACTTTTTAATGGTATTTGTGATGGGTACAGTGCTATTGGCCTGCTCAAAAAGTAATTCACCCGAAACTGAACCGGAATTGCCACCGGAAGGGGCCCAGGTAACTTTCTATAAGGTACATAGAGTTGAGAATCTTGCTGCCGAAGCAGATGATAAAAACCCGACCGTGGCTAAAAAAGCAGTATTCTTTAGTCTGGAAACTAAGCTTGAAATGCCACTGACTTACGCAAAAACTGCAAGATGGGACATCGCCTTAAACGGACTTTATAATAGTTTTTTTTCAGGCAACAATGGTGCTAATAGCCAAAATTCGGGTACTGGCGGTCCGGGTAAAGGAGGGATTCTGATTGTAGAAAAACCTTTTGATGAAGTCGTTGAAATACCTGCGGAAAGTCAATTTAAGACAGGAAATATATTGATCGGTACCGATAATGCTGGTGCATTTGGAGAAGGAATAGGATGGTACCTATACGATTTTGGTGGTGATGTTGTAGGTGATGCGAGTCACGACAAAATGCACGTAGCTTATGCCTTGGGTAGTGCCTTAAAATTAAAGGATGGAACCACGGTGCCAGCGCGTACCATGATTGTGCGTACCGCAAAAGGTAACTATGCCAAGATAAAAATGATCAGTTGTTACAAAGATGCTTTTACACCTGATAAATGGTTTAGAAATACCCCTCATATGTATTTTACATTCGAATATGTCATTGTACCGGCAGGGAGTACAAAATTTGAAATAAAGTAATTAACGCTGTCAGATTTAGTTGAACAATAAATTGTGAAAAACAATGAGAACGAATTATTTAAAACAAACACTAGTATTGGCTTTAGTGGCTATTGCAACTGTTTCCTGTACTAAAGAGGAGGTTAAACCTAAATTGGAAGACGGGAAGAGCACCGTAGCAAAAGATGTTCCCGGTGATGTTGGGAATACGGTAGGTGGGGCAAAACCTTTTGAAATATTTTATTTCAGCTTTAAAACAAATGGCAAAGTAGATAAAAGTAAAGTACTGACATCAGAATGGGATATTGCCTTTGCCAAAGAGTACAATTCTTATATCTCACCTAACAGCGGTACCAATAATGAGAGTTACGGTTTTGGCGGGCCAGGAAAAGGAGCCATGATGGTGGTTAATCAGGCTTATGACGATGTAAAAACAGCACCTTCGGATGCTGAATTCAGCAGTAAAGGCATTGACGTTGCTGGTTGGGATTCGGGCAGTGGCAATGGTTGGTATTTCTATGAATTGAATACCCATATCGCTGTTCCTGTAAAAAACAGAACGTATATTCTTCGGACTGCCGAAGGCAAATATGCAAAATTGCAGTTGGTAAGTATGTACAAAGGGGCCCCAGCTACTGTAAGCGATTTAAACTGGCCATCGCCTTACTTCACTTTCAGATATTACGTACAACAGGATGGCAGTACAAACCTCTCAACTAAAGACTAGTTAAAACATTATTCAATTCATATTTTTTATTTTATCATGAACAATTTAATATCAAAAACAGTAAAAATCAGTAGTTTATTAATGCTGACGGTAGGAATTCTATCTTCGTGCAAAAAAGATAAGGAACCGACTGAAGAGGTTGCAAATCATTATTATAAGCTAGAGCGCGTAGAGAATTTTGTTTCTGCTACAGATAAAGCGACTACAATTTATTTTAATTTTGAAACTAAAAAGGAGGTTGCAGCAACACAAGTGAAAACAACGGAATGGGACCTTGCATTTGGTGGAATGTTAACCAGTTTTTTAAGTGGCAACAACAGTACTGATGATGCTAACTATGGTACAGGAAGTCATGCTATAGGTGGGATTGCAATCATCGAAAAGCCTTTTGATCAGGTAACTGATGTGCCTGCAGCTACGGAGTTTAAAACGGGCAAAAATGTGTTCGGTTTGGATAAAGAAGGTTCCCGCGCTACTGAAACCGGATGGCTTTTGTATGATGAGACCGGACTGATAAAAGGTGATGGCAGTGCACGAAAAAAACATGTAGCTTATGCCATGCCTGAAAAACGTACACTGGTGATCCGTACGGCAAAAGGTGATTACGCAAAAATAAAAATGATTAGCATTTACAAAGACGCATTTACAGCAGATAAAATGTTTATAGATACACCAAAACCATTTTTTACGTTTGAATACGTAGTTGTGCCTAAAGGGAGTACCAAATTCCAAATTAAATAACTCAATAACACCTTAAAATATATAAACACATGTTAAGCACCGCAATTAAAGAAGCAACAAAAGAAGCTCACTTAAACCTCGAAAAAAAAGTAGTACAAAAAATGAAAGCCATTCGCAGTGATGCTGATTACGCTGATTTTCTTAAACATTTCTACACCTATTTTAACCAGGTTGAGCAAGCAATTGCACCATATATTACAACAGAATTATTGCCAGATCAGGCAGAACGCCGTAATTCTTCTTACTTAAAACAAGATATTGAAGAGTTAGGTTCAAATGTCAATGAACTTCCTGCAGCAACTGCACCTGAGATTAAAAATGCCGTACAGGCCCTCGGCGCTTTGTACGTAATGGAAGGTTCTATCATGGGGGGACCAATCATTGTAAAAATGCTGGAAAAGTTTGGCATCACTAAAGGTGTGTCTTTTTTCTCAGGTTACGGAGAAGCGACCGGGCAGATGTGGGGTAAGTTTGTTGCTGTATTAAATGCCCAGGCTAATAGCGAGGCTGAAGAGCAAGAAGCGATTGATACTGCAAATGATACTTTCTCGAATTTTGGGGAAGTTTTTGGAGAAGTTACCGTAGCGTAATGAAATTATATTCCAATGAAAATTAAATCTAAAATCGAGGGCTCGGACGACTGGTTGTTTATCGAGGAAATTTCTGACAACTACTCACCTAATACCCCGCTTTCAGAAAAGAATGTAAACATTAAAAGTCTGCCTGCGCAGAAGCTGGTTAATTACCAGCTTAGCGCAGGGGGCTTGTTTTTGGTACATTCGACCATGCAATTTAATGCCAACGTTAAAGTGCTTTCTGAAGTAGAAGGGGAGAGCATTACTTCCCAGTTTATTTTCTATGGAGCTAGTCCAAATGCTGATAAAAAGGATACGAAAAGTAGTAGGAGAGAAGGAAGCAGGCATAATATACGTTACATACCCTCTATAAAGGGTAAGTATCCTATGGTGCCTGATATTGAGTATAAGTACTTCTTGCTGGTGCTTTCCAAACAATATTATTTTCACCTGATCGATCAGCATTCTTTATTGCATACTGATTTTGTACGGGGGATTTTAAAAGGGAAATACACCTCTTTTTCCGCTAAGGATCTACCTGTTACGACTGAAATGAAACGGGTAATCAATGACATTTGCGAATGTAAAAGAACAGGTGAATTGAAACGGATGCATACCGAATCCAGGATTCTCGAACTTCTGATGCTTCAGCTGGAACAAATGCAATCAGGGGTTGAAGAGGTTGATAAATATGTCATTAAGCAGGATGATTTGCGAAAGCTTGAAAGAGCAAGAGATATTCTTGATGCGGAATACACCTATCCGCCAACCATCATAGAACTTTCAAAGCAAATTGCGCTAAATGAGTTTAAACTTAAACGCGCATTTAAAGAATATTTCGGGACCACAGTGTATGGTTACGTAACAAGATTAAGAATGGAAGAAGCCCGCAGACTTATTCTGGATGAGAAAAAAAGTGTGGGACAAGTTGCAACTGCAGTTGGTTTCAATCATCAAAGCCATCTTACTGATGCTTTTAAACGTTATTTTGGCATTTTGCCAAGTGAAATAAAGGCCAACGACGACTAATCCTATCGTGTATGTTAAATGACTAAAGCTGCTTTTGCATATCAGCGCAAATTTCTCTAAGTTTGCCATCTACAAAATTTTATCATGAGCAAAGCAATAATTAAAACAGATAAAGGTGACATGACTGTTCAGTTTTACGATCAGGATGCACCAAATACAGTTGCTAACTTTTTAAAGTTAGCGAAAGATGGCTTTTATAACGGAGTAACATTTCACAGGGTAATTCCTAATTTTGTTGTTCAGGGTGGTGATCCAACCGGTACTGGTGCAGGTGGCCCGGGTTATAAAATTGATTGCGAGTTAACTGGTGAGAACCAATATCATGACCGCGGCGTATTGTCGATGGCACACGCTGGTAGAAATACAGGTGGTTCTCAGTTTTTTATATGCCATAGCAGAGATAACACTGCTCATCTTGACAGAAACCATACTTGCTTCGGTAAAGTAGTGGAGAATGTTGATGTTGTTGACGCCATCAAACAAGGTGACAAGATTTTAAGCATAGAAGTAATAGAAGATTAGTTCTTAACTTCTCAAAAACAAACGATATGAATTTAAGAGGAATTGTAGCAGTATCTGGAAGACCAGGTTTATTTAAACTCGTTGGTCAGAATAAAGCAGGATATGTTCTTGAAAGCCTGGATGCACAGAAAGTTAAAATTGTAGCCAATATGACTTCAACAAAACTTGCATCATTGGAAGATATTACCGTATATGGTGAAGATGACGATTTAAAATTAACAGATGTTTTAGCAAATATAGTTGCTGCTAAAGGTAATGTTCCTGATGCAAAAGCTGAATCTGGTGTTTTAAGAGCATTTTTCAAAGAGGTAGCACCGGGACATGATGAAGAAAAGGTTTACGCTTCTGATATGAAGAAAATTGTAAGCTGGTATCATATCCTTAAAGATCTTCCTTTATTTACTGAGGAAGCTCCTACCACTGCAGATGAGCACGATGCGTTGAAAGCAGATGATAAGTTGGATAAAAAGCCTAAAGCTGCTCCTAAGCCATCAAATGCTAAGGCTCCAAGTAAAACTGCTCAGCCAGCTAAAAAAGCAAACATGACAAGTAAAAAAGGTGTTTAATTAAACGTCTTTTTAATAAAATAATAGAAAGGATATCTCAAAAGGGTATCCTTTTTTCGTAGTGAAATATTACTAAAAAGGTAGTTCCCGGCATATAAATCTATTATGAATCAAATATATTTCTATTTCAGATCCACGTTTTTAGGTAGAAACATGGACCTGATATGGACTTAACATGGAGAGACTATGGACTCATTATTTTGCTATGTGCCGGTATGTACCCGTTTATTCTTCGGTTTAATCAGGCTGTTTACCCCTATGGAATGATTTACAGCTGTTTTAAACCAGAAACCAGATGAGCAAAAATGCAATAATTGAGATCGCGATTGCAATGATATAAGTTACTCTGTCTTTTTTCTTGTCGCTTCTAAATTTATAATCTCTTTTATAATCTCCGGGTAACATAAGAACCTCCTTTTATTTAATGATGCTTTGCGGTTACAATTTCCACAAGTAAGTTTAAACTATTCGTGGTGATAAGGTTCACCTTTTAATATGCTGAATGCCCTGTATAGCTGCTCTACAAAGAACAACCTGACCATCTGATGGGAGAAAGTCATATCAGATAATGACATGCTGCCATTCGCCCGTGCATAAATGCTTCCATCAAAGCCATAAGGGCCTCCAATAATAAATACCATATGTTGAACACTGCCAATCATTTGTTTGTTGAGGTAACTTGAAAATGCAACCGAAGTGTATTTTTTGCCCTTTTCATCCATCAGAATAACAGTGTCAAGATTGCTGATTTGTTTAAGGATCAATTCTGCTTCCTTAGATTTCTGCTGTGCTTCACTAAGGTTTTTAGTGTTTTTAATCTCCGGAATAACCGTTAGGTTAAAGCCTATATAATGTTTTAACCTGTTTAGGTATTTTTCAATACCTTCAATCAGGTACTTATCTTCTGTTTTACCTACAACCAGTAAAGTGATCTTCATTTATTTTATCTTTATACCTAAAACAATTCGTAACATCTTATGTTGACCTGGGTCAAAGTCTAAAGCCCATCAATTATTCAGGAATCAAATATAATGGTAAAAACAAAACATAGCATCTTATCCAACTATCAAAATAACACAGACAAGCAACAAAAAGAAATTACGAACCTTAAACGGAAGCTGACTGCGATCTCTTTTTCAAGGTTGGGATTATTTATTGCGGAGATTATTATTGTTGTCCTCATCATTAATTTTGGATACGAATGGTACTTTGGTGCATTGGCTGTAGTGCCGGTTTTGCTGTTCATGGCTCTTGTAAAAAAACAGATTAAAGTACAAAAGGAATTGACCTATGCAGAGAAACTGCTTTGGGTTTATCAAAATGAAGTAGATCAACTGACTATAGGAAAAAATGGTTATAATGATGGGACGATTTATGTAGATGAATATCACCCCTATACATCGGATCTTGATATATTTGGTCAGGGGTCATTGTACGCTTTTGTCAACCGTTGTAACACCCAGGAAGGAATGGATATTTTGGCTGCTAATTTAAATCAGCCTAATGATCAAATTACGATTGAGCAAAGACAGGGCGCAATTGTAGAATTAAAAGAACATATTGATCAAACTTTTCATTTTAGAGCGGAACTTCAGAACCACAAACCTGGACAATTAGGGCTTATTACTCGAAAACTTCAGGAGCAATTGCCGGAACAGTTAAATTTTACCCGTAATAAGCCATTACGTTTATATGTTAAAATTGTTCCATTCATTATGGTTGGAATATTTGGATTGGGACTAATATTTGGTAGTTGGGCCTGGCAGTTATTTGGCTTTGCTGCACTGGTTAATATGGGCTTAACATTTTTTAAGATGAGCCATATTAATAAGGTTTACTACGGGTTTAGTAAAGAGTCCAGTTTGCTAAGCGCATTTGCGGATACAATTAAATGGACGGAAGATGTAGCCTGGAAAAGTTCTTATATACAACGCCTTTTTGGCGATGCCAATCATACGCAACCCATTAGTAAGCAGATTCATAAATTGTCTTCCATTATACAGGACTTCGATGCCAGGCTTAACGATATTGTAAGCCTTTTTCTAAATGTTTTTATGACCTGGGACTTAAGGTGTTCAATTGCACTGTGTAAGTGGCATGATCAGTTTGCAGAACAGACTGTAGAGGGAATGAGGAGGATTAGTCGCTTTGAAGAGTTAATCTCTTTTGCTACTCTTACTTATAATCAACCAGAATGGAATTTCCCTGGTATAGTTCCTTCGTTTACACTGAAAGCAGTTGAATTAGGGCACCCGCTTATACCTGAGCAGGTGAGGGTATTAAATAGTTTTAATGTAGAAACTAAACCTACCGTTGACATTGTGACGGGTTCTAACATGGCAGGTAAAAGTACTTTTTTAAGAACCGTAGGTATAAATATGACGTTGGCCTTTGCAGGCGCGCCGGTATGCGCAGCGCAAATGTCCTTATCTATCTTTAAAGTGCTTTCGTATATGCGTATAAAAGATTCCTTAAATGATCAGACCTCAACATTTAAAGCAGAGCTGAACAGGCTTAAAATGATTTTAGATGCAATACAGTCAAATCAAAACTCCTTTGTATTGATTGATGAAATGTTAAGGGGAACGAATAGTAAAGATAAATACCTCGGTTCAAAGGTTTTTATCGAGAAGCTGATTGAACAAGGAACTCCGGCATTATTTGCTACACATGACCTGCAATTATCGGAGATGGAAGGAGACCATTCTACGAAGATCCGGAATTATCATTTCGATATACAGATAGCCGAAGGTGAAATGGAATTTGATTATAAATTAAAACATGGCCCTTGTAAAACGTTTAATGCTGCATTATTGCTGAAACAGATCGGTTTAACGCTAAACTAATCCCATCAATAAAAGGCATTATATACCTTTTATCCAGGTCGAAATTTTTTCAAGTGCAGCAGCATTTATGGTTTCTTCAATATTGCCATATTCTGTCTCTGCACCTGTTGTTCCCTTTTGAAACAAATGGTTTAGTCCTTCCATTGGAACGATTTCGAAACGCTTATTCCCCGCTTTTTCAAGTCCCGTTTTAATTCCTGCTAAATTTGCAGTGGATTCAACCTGAAAGTCGAGGGTGCCATTAAGGGCTAATACCGGACATTTTACCTTCGTTAAGTAAAGGCTTGGGTCAAAGCCTATAAAATATCTGAACCAGGGTCTTTTGTAATTGTTAAGGGTTTGTTGAACTATAGTTTCCTTCCCGGCCCGGTCCAGTTTCTCTAATGGCATCAGATCAAGTTCTTTGCGAAGTGCAAGCTCAACTTCCAGGGCCGCCTGCTCTAACGGAGAATCTTTGGCGTCTTTCATTGCTGTAAATATTTTTAGATTCGTAGCCATTTTTTTAGCCACTTCATCGGCAGGAGCACCAGCGAGTTTCATTGCATCGGCAATCTGCTGTGCGTACAATTGATAGATTGGAATTCCGGGGCCACCCATTAAAACAATATATTTTACCTTTGGGTTTCTACTGGCAACCATTGGAGCTATCATACCACCTTCACTATGTCCGGTTAATCCTATCATCATATTTTTAAGGTCGGCTCGGGAAGAGATGTAATTTACCGCAGCATCTACGTCATCAGCAAGATCCCCCGTTGTAGCCTGAGCAAAAACACCAGTAGATTTGCCTACCCCTCTATCGTCATACCTTAATACGGCAATTCCCTGACGGGTTAGATAATCACTAAGAACTAAAAAGGGGCGGTGATTATATTGTACCAGTTCTGCATTTCTGTTTTGTGGCCCCGATCCTGTAATTAAAATGACAATTTTGTTGGTTTTACCATCTGTCGGTGTGGTTAATGTTCCTGCAAGCGTATTTCCATTAACAGAATTGCTAAAGGTTACCTCTTCCTGCTTGTAAGGAAATTCCTTAGGATCCTGAGGTCTTGGCTGTATTTTAGCTGCCAGTTCTTTTCCGGGCGTGGTGCTCAATACCAAAGCTGTGCGGAAGCCCCCCTGTTCAAAAGTTCCGTTTATTTTATTGCTGTCGGGTACATATGTCCCTGTATATTTCATGCCTATAGTCGAAGACTCAACAATTAGAGTCTTATTTACATAAGAAGTTTTACTTGCCGGCATACCTTTGGCGCCCTGTTGAGGACTATCCATAGTGGTATTGTATTCATTGCCATTTTTGTTCACATGAAAAACGAGGCCTAATTGTGTGCCCTGGATGTTTAATGTGCCATACCAAGTTCCAATAGGCTCCTGAGCGAACAATACATTACTCAGTAAAATAAAAACTATTGTTGAATATAAACTCTTCATCATAAGATGTAAATTAAACTTTATTATGATAAGTTGTATATAAAAATTATAAACGGGCGACAAGCTTAACACTAACTTCATAAATGATTAGCATATTGCTCGTTATAAAGAAAAGGTATGATCAAGGCATCTGATTTTGGAAAGGATTTTGTATGGGGGGTAGCTACAGCTGCAGCTCAGATTGAAGGTGCTGCGGAGGAGTATGGAAAAGGCTTGTCTATCTGGGATACCTTTTCTAAAAGATCAGGAAAGATTAAAAAAGGCCATCAATTAACAACTGCATGTGATTTTTATCATAAGTATAAGGAAGATATAGCGATGGTTAAGCTATTGGGCTTTCAGGTTTTTCGTTTCTCCATTTCTTGGCCTCGTATTTTTCCTGAAGGAAAAGGTAAGGTGAATCAGGAAGGGATTATGTTTTATCATAGGCTTATCGATGAATGCTTACTGCAGGGAATAGTACCTTATGTTACGTTATACCACTGGGATTTGCCAGAGGCTTTGGAAGATGAGGGAGGTTGGGCCGCTTTTTCCATAAATCACAGCTTTAATCAGTTTGTAAGTTTATGTGCAAAAGAATATGGTGATAAAGTGAAGAACTGGATTGTATTAAACGAGCCTTTCGGCTTTACTTCTCTTGGCTATATGCTAGGAATTCATGCACCAGGGAAAACAGGCCTGACTAATTTCTTTTCTGCTGTCCATCATGCTGCAATAGCACAAGCTGATGGAGGTAGAATACTGAGGGCTGAAGTAAGGAATGCAAATATTGGTACCAGCTTTTCTTGTTCCGAAATTATTCCTTATACAGACAGGGAATCTGATGTACTGGCAGCCAGAAGGGTAGATTGCCTGATGAACCGACTATTCATTGAACCTTTATTAGGATTAGGTTATCCTACAGCCGACTGGGAGGTAATGGAAAAGTTTTCTATTCAACATTCCACATGGCGGCATACAGAACGGCTTACCTTTGATTTTGATTTTATAGGTATTCAGAATTATTTTCCGCTTACCATAAAATACAATGCTTTTATTCCTGTAGTACAAGCCTGGGAAGTGAAGGCTAAGAGTCGTAAGAAGCCTCATACTGCAATGGGCTGGGAGATTAATGCGAATAGTTTTTATAATATTATAAAACAGTTTTCTGCATATAAGGGGATTAAGAGTCTGATGATTACTGAAAATGGCGCGGCCTATCATGATAGGACCGTAAACCAGCAGGTTAATGATGAGGAACGGATTACATACTTTCAACAATATCTGGCAGCTTTATTAAAAGCAAAGCAAGAGGGGCTTAACATTACAGGCTATATGGCCTGGACATTAATGGATAATTTTGAGTGGGCCGAAGGATTTAATGCCCGCTTTGGATTAGTGTATACAGATTTTAAGACTCAACAAAGAACAATTAAAGATTCAGGACTTTGGTTCAGGGACTTCCTTAGCCATTAATTTTCGTATCTTAACCTAAATCTCTGAAATTATGGATAAGATTGTCGTATTCGAAACCTATTATAATCCAATAGAAGCCAATATTGTGAAAACGAGACTGATAGACAGTGGTGTGCAATGTTTTCTTTCTGATGAAAATACCATTACCATTAATCCGCTGTATACACAGGCCCTGGGTGGTGTAAAATTGCATTTATTTGAAAGAGATGTAGAAACTGCCAGAAATATCCTTCAGGATGAGGATGTGCAGATTGCTTTGGACAATGCTGTAGAGCAGCAATCTGATTCAATAGCTGAAGATAAAGACCCCAATGTAATAGCTTGCCCTGTTTGTGGTTCAACGAACGTTGGTTACGTACAGGCAACAAAAAAGCGCTTTGGTATATTTACGATAATTGTTTCCTTGCTGCTGTTGGTATACCCATTTTCAGTGAAGAAAACCCATCATTGTTTCGATTGTAAACATGAGTTTGAGTAAGTGCAAGCTTCCTTTTAATTTAAAAATCCCGTTTCGAAGCTATTCAAAACGGGATTTTTTATAATAAAATATATTTTAGAATCCGAATCCAAGCGCGATACCTGTACGGATACCCATACCTTCGATACCACCTTTGATGTCTGGTTCATTAGTGCCAGCCGTTGCTTTGTATTTTCCGCTGTTGTAGGCCGGACCGAAAAACAAGTCCAGTGTAAAACCGCTTGAATATACCCACTGGCGGCCAATTAAAGCACCACCACCAAATGAAGTATATTTACCTTCATCACCTTCATCAGAAAGCTTGTAGTCTTGATATCTTAAAAAAGGCGCAGCATACAGACCACTCAAAGCATTTTGTTTGAAATAAAAACGTACTTCAGGTGTAATTGCCAGACCTGTAAATTTAGTGTCGCTGATTTTGATGCCAGTGTAAGCCACACCAAGCTGTGCCGACATGCCGTCGTTAATTTTGCGCTCGTAAAACACAGAGCCGGTTTTTAATAAAGCGCTTATTGGATTGATTTTTAGAGTGTTGGATTCTTGTTGCGCTTTCGCACTAAAGAACGTTAATGCCGTTACAGCACATAATAGGAGTTTCCTCATAATTTAATTTTTTGGTTAATTTGTTTGTTTAAGCGGCAAAGATTAAACTTTAAGTTGACCAATACAAATAAAAAAATCCCATTCCGCTTTTATTTGGAATGGGATTATATAACTGGACGTTAAGCATATTGCCTAAAGCAATTTATTTATAGTGCAGCTTTTGCAGCAGCTTCTCTGCGAATGATATTTAAAGCACCTCCTGCTTTAAACCACTCAATCTGCTGTGCATTATAGCTATGGTTTACAGTGATCTCTTCTTTAGATCCATCAGCATGGTTCAATACCAGTGTTAAAGGAACATCAGGAGTGAAAGTAGTTAAACCTACAATATCAATAGTATCACCTTCAAGAATTTTATCGTAATCATCCTTGTTGGCAAATGTTAAGCCAAGCATACCTTGTTTTTTAAGGTTTGTTTCGTGAATACGGGCAAATGATTTTACTAATACTGCACGAACACCTAAGTGACGTGGCTCCATAGCGGCGTGCTCGCGGCTTGAACCTTCACCATAGTTTTCATCACCAACCACAATAGAGCCAATTCCTGCGGCTTTATAAGCACGTTGGGTAGCTGGTACCGGACCATACTCACCTGTTAGCTCATTCTTAACGGTGTCAGTTTTTTCGTTGAAGAAGTTAACTGCACCGATCAACATGTTGTTAGAAATGTTATCTAAGTGACCACGGAATTTCAACCATGGACCAGCCATAGAGATATGATCTGTAGTACATTTTCCTTTTGCTTTGATCAGGAGTTTCAAGCCTTTAAGGTCTGTGCCTTCCCAAGGAGTGAAAGGATCAAGCAACTGTAATCTGTGTGAAGTTGGAGAAACAATTACTTGTACGCCACTTCCGTCTTCGGCTGGCTGCTGATAACCTGCATCCTCTACAGCATAACCATTTACTGGCAGTTCATCGCCTTTTGGTGCATCTAATTTAACCTGCTCACCTTTACTGTTGGTTAAGGTATCAGTTAATGGATTAAAACTAAGATCACCTGCAATAGCAATTGCTGCTACAATTTCCGGAGATGTTACAAAAGCATAAGTATTAGGATTACCATCAGCACGTTTCGCAAAATTTCTGTTAAACGAGTGTACGATCGTGTTTTTCTTTTGCTTATCTGCACCAACCCTGTCCCACATACCGATACATGGTCCGCAAGCATTGGTAAAGATCTTAGCGTTCAGGTCTTCAAAAGTTTTCAATAGACCATCACGGTTAGCGGTGTAACGTACTTGCTCAGATCCCGGATTGATACCAAAATCAGCTTTAGTTACCAAGCCTTTATCAATTGCTTGTTTTGCAATAGATGCAGCTCTTGATAAATCTTCGTATGATGAGTTGGTACAAGAACCAATTAAACCCCATTCTACTTTTAATGGCCATCCGTTCGCAGCAGCAGCTTCTTTCATTTTAGAAATAGGCGTTGCCAAATCCGGTGTGAAAGGACCATTTACGTAAGGCTCAAGCTCAGAAAGGTTGATCTCGATCAGTTGATCAAAATATTTTTCAGGATCAGCATAAACCTCAGCGTCACCAGTTAAATGTTCTTTTATTGCATTTGCAGCATCAGCAACATCTGCTCTGTTGGTCGCACGTAAATAACGCTCCATGCTCTCGTCATAGCCGAAAGTAGAAGTAGTTGCACCAATCTCGGCACCCATGTTACAAATGGTTCCTTTACCAGTACAGCTCAGGTTTTGTGCACCTTCACCAAAATATTCAACGATTGCACCAGTACCACCTTTTACAGTTAAGATACCGGCAACTTTAAGGATTACATCTTTTGGAGAGGTCCATCCGTTAAGTTTTCCTGTTAATTTAATACCAATCAGTTTAGGGAATTTAAGCTCCCAGGGTAAACCAGCCATTACATCACAGGCATCAGCACCACCAACACCAATGGCAACCATACCTAAACCACCTGCGTTTACAGTGTGTGAGTCTGTACCAATCATCATTCCGCCCGGAAAAGCATAGTTTTCCAATACCACCTGATGTATGATACCAGCACCTGGTTTCCAGAAACCAATGCCGTATTTATTAGAAACTGAGGCTAAAAAGTCGAAAACTTCCTTGCTCTCTGTGTTTGCAGCAGGTAAATCTACTTCTGCGCCGAATTTAGCTGTAATTAAGTGATCACAGTGAACTGTAGATGGAACAGCTACCTGTGGTCTGCCTGCCTGCATAAACTGCAATAAAGCCATTTGTGCAGTTGCATCTTGCATGGCCACACGGTCAGGAGCAAAATCTACATAATCAACACCTCTGTTGTAAGAAGTATTCGTGTTTCCCTCCCAAAGGTGGGTATAAAGTATTTTTTCTGAAAGTGTTAAAGGTCTGCCTACTAATTTACGGGCCGCCTCTACACGGGGGCCAAAGTTTGCATACACCTTTTTGATCATTTCTATATCAAAAGCCATTGATAATATGTGTTAAAAGGGTAAGTTATTACTATAATTGGTAGCGAATTTACAAAAAAAAACAGGCGATATTGATCATAAGCAGATCATTATATTATTTATACCTATTCTAAATAATTAAGTTGTGCGGAAATATATTATAAGCACCCAAACTGATACCCTTTGTCATTGAAAAACTTTAAAATCAGGGGCAAGGTATACTTGAGTCTGTCAAACGCTTTTAAGCTGTCATGAAATACAATAACAGAACCGTTGCGTGTATTTTTAATCACATTTTCATAACACTTTTCCGGAGAAAGTTCAACGTCGAAGTCCCCACTTAATACGTCCCACATGATGATCTCCATATCAGGGTATTTAGATTTTATACCGGTTATCTGTGATTTTTTGATCCTCCCGTATGGAGGTCGGAACAAATTTGTATTGGTTAGTTCCTGACATTTTTTAACATTCTCAAGGTAAACATGATCTGTTGTTTTCCAGCCTTTAAGGTGATTGAAAGTATGATTGCCTATCCGATGCCCATCTTTTTTGATCTGGTTAAAGACAGTTGGGTGTTTCCTGATATTGTCACCAATACAAAAGAAGGTAGCTTTTGCATCAAAGTCTTTTAAAGTTTTTAAAACAAAGGTTGTAACATCGGGTATAGGTCCATCGTCAAAGGTTAAATAAATGACTTTATCATTCCGGGTTTTATTCCAGGTTAAAGATGGGTAATACCATTTTAATAAAAGTGGAGATTTGACCAGGTACATGTTCAAATGTAAGTTGTTTATATTAATATTGTGAAAAAAATCTATGAAGACAATCATCTCCTATAATGCCTTTTCAAAGCATCTTCTGGCTTTAACATTTGTTTTCGTCACCGCCTTTGCACAAAAGACTGTTGCTCAAGAGGTGATTACCATACAACGGGCCATAGAAGTTACATTAAATAACAACTTGCAGATTACCAAATCAAAGTTGAGTGAACGTCTGGCTGAAGAAAACTTTAAGCAAGCAAAGCTTGCTCAATATCCTACTTTAAATGCATCAGCAGGACAGAATATGAACTGGGGTCGTAATAACGTGAGTTCGGGTGTTTATGAAAATACACAGAATTATAGCTTTAGTCCAGGTGTTGGTGTCGGTATTGATGTATTTAATGGTTTCGCTAAAGTAAACCAGGTGAGGCAGAATAAAATTCTTTTGGAAGCAGGTAAAGTCGGTACCGATAAAATTAAAAATGATCTTATTTTACAAGTCGTTACTTCTTACATGGAAATTTTATATAATAAAGATCGATTAAAGGCTTCAAAAGAACAGCTCGAAGTTTCCCGCAAGCAATTGAAACAACAGCAGGAGCTTTTGGATGTAGGAAATAAAACGCTCGCAGATCTGGCGGAGTCGAAATCACAGGTCGCTATTGCAGAGTTAGATGTGACAAATGCCGATAATGCGCTCACCATTTCGTTCATTACACTGGCACAATTAATGGATATTCCATCCTCAAGCAGGTTTGAAGTTCAAGCTCCTGATATTTCTAATATTGTCCGTTCATCTAATATATATGGTGCCGAGCAAGTATATGCTGACGCATTAGGTATATTTCCTGATATTAAATTGGCTGCTTTACAAACACAAGCTGCAAAAAAGGGTATTGACATCGCAAAAGGTAGCTTATATCCCCGTTTATCTTTAAGTGGTAACTATGGCTCTTTTTATAACTATAATTATAATTTACCTGCAAATATTCAAAATGAGTCATTTAGGACCCAGATAGAAAACAACGTTTCGAAGGGCCTGGGTTTAAGTTTAAGTATACCAATCTTTAATGGCCTTCAAGCCAGGTCTGGTATTAAAAAAGCGCAGATTAATTTATTGCAAACCCAAGCTGATGAACAAATCACTAAAAACAATTTAAACAAAATTATATATCAGGCAGTGGCCGATTTAAAGGCTGCCGAAAGTACTTATGCTTCCGCAAATAAAGCTTTTGAAGCGCAAAAGGAAGCTTTTTCAGTTCTTGAGCAACGCTATAATGTAGGGCTTGTCAATTCCCTTGATTACAGTACCTCGCAGACAAAAAGGAATACGGCGGAAATAGACATGATCAGAGCAAGATACGACCTTCTGTTCAAGGCAAAGGTGATAGATTATTATTTAGGTAAACAAATCGTTTTTTAACGTTCATAGAGATTCACATAACATATACAAGAATGAAACTAAAGACCATATTAATTATAGTGGGTATTATTGTCGTCCTGATTGGTATTGGCGCATATACCGGGGTGATAGGAGGTGATAAGGAGGAGAAGATTACTACTGAAAAAGCTGCAAACAGAAAAGTGATAGAAACGGTAACCGCCAGTGGTAAAATTCAACCTGAAACTGAAGTAAAGTTAAGCTCGGAAGTATCAGGTGAGGTTACAGAGCTTTTGGTTAAGGAAGGCGATGTTGTTAAAAAAGGGCAGTTGCTCGTTAAAGTACGTCCTGATGTGCTTAAATCAGGTTATGATCGTGCTGTTGCTTCTTATAGCTCCCAGAAGGCAGGTGTAGCAGCTGCAGCACAGATGTTAAAACAAGCCGAAGCTAATTTTACGAATGGTGAAGTTACTTATAAACGTAATGTTGAACTGTTCAATAAAAAGGTAATCTCAGCTTCGGAGTTCGATGCTGCAAAAGCGGCATTTTTAACTGCGAAAACAAATCTTGGAAGGGCAAAAGAAGACCTTAGTGCGGCGAAATTTAACCTTGAACAATCTGGTGCAAACGTACAAGAGGCAAGTGCAAACCTTGCAAAGGCTACGATATTTGCTCCGGTTGATGGAGTGATTTCTAAGCTTTCTGTTGAGTTGGGAGATCGTATTTTAGGTACCGTGCAAAATGCAGGAACCGAGATCATGCGTATTTCAAACCTTTCGTCTATGGAAGTAAACGTAGATGTGAACGAGAACGACATCAACAGGGTAAAGGTTGGCGATAATGCGACTATTGAGGTGGATGCATTTGCTGATAAAAAGTTTAAAGGCACAGTTACCGAAATAGCCAGTTCTTCTAAGGATGTGGGTACGGCAACCAGCTCAGTAGATCAGGTTACTAATTTTGTAGTGAAGGTTCGTATTCTGGCTGAATCTTATGATAAATTAACAAGTGGAGCTAAAGACCTTCCTTCTCCTTTCAGGCCAGGTTTGTCTGCCACTGTTGATATTGAAAGCGATATGGTAGAAGGTTTATCGGTTCCTATCCAGTCGGTGTTTACGATTGATAAAAAGAAAGAGAACGATAAAAAACAAGAAGATAACCAGGAGAATGCTGACAAACAGAAGTCTAAACTAACTGATAAGAAAGTGAAACAATATGTTTATCTGTACAATGCGGATCAAACTGTTAAGCAGGTTGAGGTAACGACAGGTATTCAGAATGATCAATATATCATTGTTAAAACCGGACTTAAAGACGGACAGGAAGTTGTGACTGGTCCTTATTCGGCTATCCAAAACAAATTAAAAGACGGAATGAAAGTAAAGAAAGTAACTAAGGATCAATTGTTTGCTGATCCTGCCAAGAAGTAAACTTTATCAATACTTTTTAAATGAGTAAATTGTCCCGGTTTAAAACATTAGACCGGGATTTTTTATTTATAATGTATGATACCTAAAGTCGCAATGATTGGTGGGGGTAGTTGGGCTACTGCTATTATAAAAATGCTCTCAGATAATTTTTCTGCAAAAGAGATTTATTGGTGGATGCGAAATGCAGAAGCCATAACGCATCTTCAGAAGTATAAGCATAATCCGAATTATTTAAGTTCGGTGGAGATCCGGATTCCTGAAGATAATATCTCTGATGATATTTCTTTTGTCATAAAACAGGCAGATTATATTGTACTAAATGTACCAGCAGCCTTTCTAAAGGAAACTTTGAAAGATGTTACACCAGAACAATTAAAAGGGAAAAAAGTCATATCTGCGATAAAAGGGATTGTGCCTGATGAAAACCAGATCATTGGCGAATTTCTTCATCAGAAGTATAACATTCCATTGTCAGATATTCTGGTGATTAGTGGACCTTGTCATGCAGAAGAGGTTGCGCTGGAGAAATTGTCTTATCTGACAATTGCTTCTGTGAACGTAGGACTTGCTGGCTTTTTTGCGAACCTTTTAAATACGCGTTATATTAAAACAAATATTTCGGATGATATTTTTGGGACAGAGTACGCTGCGGTGTTAAAGAATATTTATGCAGTGGCCAGCGGTATTTGTCATGGTGTTGGCTACGGAGATAATTTTCAGGCAGTATTAATTTCAAACGCTATCCGCGAAATCAAACGTTTTGTTGATGCTGTTCATCCAATAACGAGAGATATCAAAGAGTCCGCTTATCTGGGAGATTTATTAGTTACCGCATATTCACAATTTAGCCGTAACAGAACTTTTGGTAATATGATAGGGAAGGGGTATACTGTAAAATCTGCTCAGTTGGAAATGAATATGATTGCCGAAGGTTATTATGCGGTGAGTTGTATGCATCATATCAATAAGAAATATAAGGTAGATATGCCGATTAGTCGTGCTGTTTATGCAATCTTGTATGAGAAGCATTCGCCTCATATCGAAATGCGCCTGCTGACTGAACAGTTAAACTAGGTGTCAAACAAATCAATACTTTAGCTTGTTAATGACTTTGTATATAAACTCATTAACTATGAAAATAAAGTATTTAACAGGCGTGTTGGCATTTGCGATCTGTACTTCACTTGCCATCAATACCAACGCACAAGAGAAAAAAGAAAGTGGGGTAGGTAAGGCTCTCGATAAAACGGGTAAAGCTATCGGTAAAACAGCCACCACTGTCGGTAATAAAACTGCTGAGGTTGCTGTAAAGGGAACCGCAAAAGTTGCCGATCAAACTTTTAAAGGTAAAATGGCTCCAGATGGTTCAGATGTATATATTGATGGTAAAAACAAAAAATATTATATCAATAAAAAAGGGGCAAAGATTTATCTTAAAGCGTCGCAGATAAAAACAAGACCTCAGACAAAAAAATAGGGTGAAAAAAAAGCCTCCGGAAATCCCGGAGGCTTTTTGATATATATGATGGTTGCAATTAAGATCTACGTCTTCTATCGCCGCCATTTCCGCCGTCACGTCTGCCAGCACCAGATCCACCTCTATCTTCACGGCTTCTTCCAGAGAAATCTCTGAAACCTCCGCCGCTATTACCACCTTCACGTCTGTTGCCACCGCCATAGCCTCTGCGCTCACCGCCTTCGCGTCTTCCGCCACCGTAGCTTCCGCCTTCACGTCTGCCACCGCCACCAAAGCCGCCACGACTACGACCACCGCCGCCATCACCATCAGCTGTTTTTTCTATTCTTACACCGCGATTGTTAAATTCAACACCTTTAAAGTTATTGAATAACGACTCAACGGCTGAATTTTCAACTTCAAAGAATGAGTAAACACCTTTAAGGTCAATTTTACCAATACCTTTTCCGCTAATTTTACCGTTATTGCAAACAAAAGATAATAAATCACCTCGTGTAAAATCATCAACAGAACCAAGGTTGATAAATAAGCGGGTATAGCCGTCACTTGTTCTTGGGCCTCTTTCTCCACGCTCACCACGTTCACCTCTTTCGTCAGCAGACGAATTCAGATCCGGTGCGTTTTTGTAGTATTCTAAAAAGCGGTTAAACTCTAAAGATGCAAAACGTTTGATCACCTCATCTTTGCTCAGTTCTGCAAACTCATCCATGATGCGTGGCATGTACTGCTCAATCTGGCTTTCATTAACTTCAACATTGTGAACCTTGTGTACTAAAGCAAACAGTTGTTTTTCGCAAACGTCAAAACCAGTAGGAAGCGCAGCTTTTGTAAACTGTTTTCCAATGATCCTTTCAATCTGACGGATTTTACCCAGCTCTTTCGAGTTTACGATACAGATAGAAACACCTGTTTTTCCGGCGCGACCGGTACGGCCACTACGGTGGGTATAACTCTCAATTTCATCAGGTAATGAATAGTTAATTACGTGGGTAACGTTGTTTACGTCGATACCACGGGCAGCAACATCAGTCGCAATTAACAATTGCATGTTACGGTCGCGGAAACGTTGCATTACCTTGTCACGTTGTTGCTGAGATAAGTCACCATGCAAAGCATCGGCATTGTAACCATCTTTAATCAGGTGCTCAGCTACATCCTGGGTATCCAGTTTGGTTTTACAGAAAACTACTGCAAAAATTTCCGGATTAAAATCCACAATGCGTTTTAAAGCAGCGTATTTATCTCTTGCACGTACAATGTAGTACTCATGCTCAATATTTACGTTACCAGTGTTTTTTGTACCCATGGTTAACTCAACAGGTGAGTCCATGTAGTTTTTAGCTATTCTTCTAACCTCAGGAGGCATAGTTGCAGAGAATAACCATGTTTTTTTGTCGTCAGGTGTAGTAGACAAAATATCGTTAATGTCTTCCTGGAAACCCATGTTTAACATTTCGTCAGCTTCATCAAGTACTACAAACTTCACGTTACTGAAGTCTATAGCCTTACGGCCAATAATGTCCAACATGCGGCCCGGTGTAGCCACTACAATTTGTACACCGTTTCTAATTTCACGCAGCTGCTGCATAATGTTTGCGCCACCGTAAACGGCAACAACATTAGCACCACTGATGTTTTTTGAGAAATTCTTGATGTCGCTAGTAATCTGCAAGCAGAGCTCTCTCGTTGGGCATAAAACTAATGCCTGAGGCTTATTGCTCTTGAAGTCTATCAATTCTAACAGCGGCAAACCAAATGCGGCTGTTTTTCCTGTTCCTGTTTGGGCCAAACCAACAAAATCGTTATTGCCCTCTAACAGCACAGGAATACTTTGCTCCTGAATAGGTGTTGGATTTTCGAAACCTAAATCCTTTACAGCATTAACAACGTCATCACTTATCCCCAATTTACTAAATGGGTTTATCATGTATAATTATTTATTAAGCCGCAAAGGTAAGTTTATTTTTTGGTATTTTACTGATTCGTAACTAAATAAAAATCAGAGTATTAATTATCTGAGCCTGTCGGCCGACCTTAATAACTGCTCGTCTTTTCTAATTCCACGTATTGCAAGCATACAAAATATGAGGGCAAAAAGGAATAAAGAAGAACCCAAATGGACAGAAGATCCTGTTATTCCTCCCGGAAATAAGGACGCATTTAAAGCTGATAATACTGCTGTAACGATGATAAGTATCATGTTAATCATGATTAATCGTTTTTGCATTGGACGGTTTTTAAATTGAAAAATACAGGTAAGACATAATAAAATAGATACTCCGTTTAAGATCATTGCGCCTATAGGTGTGGTCGAAATACTTGTTCCATTTGCCTCTTTTACCGTCTGATGATGTCCGTCTATATATAATTGATATTCGGTATTGTTTACGCTCTTTGTTAGTAATGGTAAAAAAAACAGGCAGATCAAGGTTAATGCTGCTAGTAAAAGCCAAATAGATTGCACTCTTTGTATCATATCAGTTTAATAATTTCCACAAATATATCAAAACACAGATACTTAGCAATCCGATATCCGATTAAAAAGATAATTTTGTACTCTTGAATATGCAACGGTATTTTATCGAATTGTCGTACGACGGCACCACTTATCACGGCTGGCAAATACAGCCAAATGCTTTCACTGTACAGGAATGTCTGGACAAAGCTTTGTCTGTTTATTTCAGACAGTCAGTTGTTACACTGGGCTGTGGACGTACAGACAGTGGTGTACACGCCACGCAATTCTACGCACATTTTGATTTGCAGGCCGAAATTGCAACGACAGAGGGGGAGCCAGTTGTAAAAGTACCGGATCCGCTAAGATCAGTAACCGGTATAAATTCTTTATTACCTTATCAAATTGCCGTTAAACGTGTTTTTGAGGTCGATGATGATGCTCATGCACGTTTTGGTGCTACCGAACGTGCTTATCACTACCATATTCATTTTCATAAAAATCCTTTTAAACTGAATCGTTCCTGGTTGTACAAAGGTGAGTTGGACATGGAACTTATGAACGAAGCTGCAAAGTTATTGTTAACCTATACCGATTTTTCATGTTTCAGTAAATCAAATACACAAACCTTTACCAATAATTGTAAAGTTACAGAAGCTTTTTTTGAAAGGAAGGATGGAAGTCTGCAGTTTACCATCAGGGCTGACAGGTTTTTAAGAAATATGGTACGTGCAATTGTCGGTACACTGATCAGGGTAGGTAAAAAAGAACTTAGCCTTGCACAGTTTAAAGAGATTATTGAAAGTAAGAATAGAAGCAATGCCGGACAGTCTGTTCCAGCCTGTGGTTTGTATTTAGTAAATGTAATTTATCCATTCGTAAAATAAATATGTCTAAAATAACAGGAGATGCGTTTAATGTGAGCTTATTGAAGCGAGTTTTTCAATATGTGAAGCCTTACCGCAAAATTTTCGTCCTGTCTATTGTTTTAACCATATTGTTAGCACTGATTGCTCCTGCAAGACCATTTCTTATCCAGCATACTTTGGATAATTACATCATGAAAGGGAGTTACAATGGTTTGTTGTCTATGACAATCCTGATGCTTGTTTTATTGGTATTGCAGGCGGGGATACAATTTAGCCACACGCTGTTGACGAATACCCTGGGGCAGTCGGCTATTCGTGATCTGCGGATTAATGTATTTAACCATATCACCAAACTTCGTTTAAAATATTTCGATAATACCCCGATTGGACAATTGATTACCCGTACAGTTTCGGATCTGGAAACTATAGCCGAGATTTTTTCTGAAGGCCTTATTGTCATCATCGGAGATATTTTAATGGTGATTGTCATTATTGGGGTTATGGTGTATAAAGACTGGACGCTTACCCTTGTGGTCCTATTGCCCATGCCGTTGCTCATATTAGCGACTTCTATTTTTCAAAAAGCAATTAAATCGGCTTTTCAGGAAATCCGTACAGAAGTTTCTAATCTCAATACTTATTTGCAGGAGCACATTTCTGGTGTATCCATCATACAGTATTTTGCAAGGGAGGAGCAGGAGTATAAGAAATTTGTAAAGATCAATGCCCGTTACCGCGATGCGAATATTCGTTCCAACTGGTACTATTCTATTTTTTTTCCTGTTGTCGAGATCATTTCTGCGATCTCTTTAGGCTTACTGGTTTGGTATGGCTCCAGAAGTATCCTTTCGAAACCGTTAGACGTGACCCCAGGTACCATTGCAGAGTTTATCCTGTATATTAATATGCTGTTTAGACCAATACGTGAACTTGCTGATAAATTCAATACCCTGCAAATGGGAATGGTTGGGGCTGAACGTGTTTTCAAAGTATTAGATACAGATGAGGTAACGGAAAACAAAGGAACATTTGTACCCGAAAAAATGCAGGGCGCAATCTCTTTTGATAAAGTATGGTTTGCTTACAATGAAGAGAGCTATGTACTAAAAGATATCTCTTTCCAGGTGCCAGCGGGTAAAACCATTGCGCTTGTCGGAGCTACAGGGGCTGGTAAATCTTCCACAATAAATATTTTAAACCGTTTTTACGAAATTCAAAAAGGAGAGATTAAAGTAGACGGTGTTAAAATTCAAGACTACGAACTCAATTACCTGCGGAGTAACATTGCTACGGTTCTGCAGGATGTATTTCTTTTTTCGGATACCATTTTCAACAACATTACCCTTAACAATCCTGATATAAAAATGGAAGAAGTGGTAGATGCAGCTAAAAAGGTTGGAGCGCACGATTTCATAGAACGATTGCCTGGTGGCTATCAGTACAACGTAATGGAACGCGGAGCTACACTTTCTGCGGGACAATCCCAGCTCATCTCATTCATCAGGGCATTGGTCTATAATCCTTCTATTTTAGTACTGGATGAGGCTACATCATCTGTAGATACCGAAACTGAAATGCTGATTCAAAGAGCTATTGAGAACCTGATGCAAGGTCGTACATCTATCGTGATTGCCCACCGTTTGTCTACGATACAAAAGGCCGATCAGATATTGGTGTTGGATAAGGGAGAGATCAAAGAAATGGGGACACATCAGCAATTGCTTAAGCTGAATGGTTATTATAAGAAGCTTTACGATCTTCAGTTTAGCTCAGGTGGGATCACCACCTAGTGGCTTATTTGTTTAGCCAATCTTTAAATGCTTCGGCTCTTTCTTCACTAACAATTACTTCAATACCTTCAGCAGGAGTAGGGCTAAGGACAACCCGTACCCGGTTTCGGGATAGTTTGTACATCTCTTTAATTGCATTGATATTGATGATGAATTTTCTGTTGACGCGAAAGAAATCTGCCGGGTTCAACTGAGGTTCCAGGCTACTGATGGTTTCTTCTATGATGTAATTTTGCTGGTCTTTTGTAATCAGGAAAAGATATTTGTCATCTGCCATAAAATAGGCCACATCTTCCGATTGTACGGTTTTAATCAGCTGGCCCATTTTAACCATAAACCGGTTTCGCAGTTTATCAGTTTGAGGAATATGGGTAAGTACATTTTGTAAGGGCATTTCTGATGCTTTACGAATTGTATTCAGCTTGGCAAGCGCCATACGTACATCATCCTCATCAAATGGTTTTAACAAGTAATCTATGCCCTGGTTTTTAAAAGCTTTTAAAGTATACTGATCATAAGCTGTGGTGAAAATAACGGGGCTATCTACATTAACCTGCTGAAAGATTTCAAAACTTTCACCATCACCGAGATGGATATCCATGAAGAGCAGGTCGGCTGTATTTTTATTTAACCAGGTAACAGCTGCTTCTACGGTGCCTAAAACAGCTAGTATTTGTATATTGGGATTGATATCCATCAGAATATTCTGCAGCGTATCTGCTGCTAATTCTTCATCCTCAATAATTAATACCCTCATTAAATTTTGTAATTTAATGTAAAAGTATAAAAAAACTCCGGCCTGAAAAAACAGGCCGGAGTTTGCAGGTTTTTAAGCCAAATGATTTTATTGCATTAATTCCGGGTTATTTGCTATAGCTTCCGTAGGAAAGCGTACTGTATATCTGGGATCATTTTTTTGAAGAATATAATTCGTCCCATCAATAACATGTGTCAATTCCGGTTGTCCATATCGTCTTAAATCATACCATCGATGCCCTTCTAAAGCCAGCTCGCGTTCACGCTCTGCAATGATCTCAGACATCAGATCCGTCGCTGATAAAACTGATATTCTGGTTGATTCAGTTTGAAAATAATCAGGCGTCAAACGTTTCGCTTTTAGTGCCAATAAGCGTTGTAATGCCAAGTCTTTGTTGCCCGTTTGCAATGCAGACTCTGCGGCGATTAAATAGATTTCTCCATTACGGAAGGTAATCTTTAATGCGTTGGAGTTCCCTTTTATGGAACGATATCTTGATCCTGATTTACTGAAGTATTTTGCGAATCGTAAATCATTAGTTTGATTGTAGATGCCTAGCAGATGTGCTGAGATATAAGATGCATTAGAAGCTCTTGAATCCATTACATCCTCTAATGCCATTATGTTTTCTTTTGACAGGTAATTGTTTGGCAATACACTGCCCCCGGCATTCAGATCTTCCAGGTCACTATTGAGTGCCAGAACTGCCTGTGATGCTGTTAAAGCTTTGTCCCACTCTCCTCTGAATTCATAAATCCTGGCAGATAAAGCAAGGGCCGCTCTTTTACTAAAACGATAGTTTTTGCCATTTTCCCATTTGTCTACATTTAATAAAGCTTGCCCGGCGGCCAGATCAGAGAATATCTGATTATAAACCACTTCTACAGTAGCCTGAGGGAATTTCTGCTCGATATCTACAATCGTAACAAGTGGAATACCTTTGTCTGTACCTGCAGTCGCTTTATTGTAAGGTTTAGCATATAGGTTCAGTAATTCAAAATTTGCATAGGCGCGTAAAAGATAAGCTTCTGCTTTTAATTGAGCCGTTTCGGCAGAAATGCCTGCTGTAGCCTCTACATCTTTAATTACCTGATTGGCATAAAAAATGCTTTTATAAAACTGAATGTAAGGGAAGGGAGCGGTTAAACCATCCTGATTTACATCTTTCCAGGTATAAATGTCTTTAACAGTTGGAAAATCTTGTCCAAATTCATCCAATGTTAATTCGTCTGTGCGCAATACCAGTAGAGCTTTATGTTTTGGGAAACCAATGTAAGCAGAGGTCATTAATGCCCTGAAGTCTTCAACAGTGGTAGGGATTACCTTTCCAACGGGCTCTATCTCTAAGTATTTTTTGCAGCCGCTGATGCTTAATGAAAGCAGAACAAGGCTTAATATGATTAATCTTTTCATTTGATTTAAAATTAAAAGGTTGCACTTAAGCCAATTGATATACTTTTTGTAACTGGCTGTGCATAAATATTACCATAAGTTTCCGGGTCAAAATAACCTTTATAGTCTGATCCGAATACCAGCATGTTCCTGCCTTCAACGCTCACACGTAAACTATTAGCTCTCACTTTACTGGATAATTTAGCTGGTAAAATGTAACCCAAGCGCATACTGTTTATTCTCAGATAGTTCATTTTCTTCGCAAAGATGTCCAGGTTGTTATATGAATGTGCCGGATCATCAATTAACCAGCTATATGCCATCCATCTGCTGCCATCGCCAGTTCCTTTACCGAAAATAGCCGGCAGGGTAGAGCTGGTATTTGTTGGGCTCCACGCATTTAACACTACCTTGCTCATGTTCTGTCCACGATCTAATTCGGCTGGGTTATATGGCGGCGTTTCAACTACCATCTGACCCAGGTTAAAGTTTGCTGCTATCGACAAATCAAAGTTCTTATATCGGAACCTGTTCACTAGTCCTCCGGTATACTTTGGATCGCGGTCACCAGCATAAGTAAATAAATCCTGATATTCTTTATTGCTAAGGCTACTTTGTGAAAGTTCTCCAGGGAAGAAATCCGCATAAGGATCATATAACTTATAGAAGCTCTCCAGAGATACAATACTACCATCTTTTTGCACAAACTGAGGTATACCATTTGCATCTAAACCAGCAGTTTTGATAACAAACAGTGAATTTACCGGATAACCTTCTTTTGATGGTGCAAATGAGGTCAAGCTTACTTTCTCTCTTTCAACTTTACTTTTGTTATGAGCAATGTTAAAATCTGTCCACCATTGGAAGTTTTTATTGCTGATATTTCTGGTCGAAATGGTTAGCTCCAGTCCTTTATTGCTCACCCGAGCCCAGTTAGAGTTGGTAAAGTCGAAGCCATTCTCCAGAGGTAATTCCTGAATACCGATCAGGTCTTTACTCTGTCTGTTATAATATTCTACAGTTACCTGTAACGCATTGTTAAATACACCCAGGTCTACAGCGGCGTTGAAAGTTGCAGTTTTTTCCCAACGTAATTTTTGATTAGGTGGGCTGGTAACTACAATAGTTTCTTCGTTTGCACCGGGTAAGATATTTCCACTTTTATATTCTCCTACAACAAACGGGCTTGTGTTTTTATCAATGTTCCCCTGGATACCATATGAAGAACGAACACGTAAACTGGAGATCCATTTAACATCTTTGATGAAATCTTCTTCACTGGCATTCCATGCGCCTGATACAGAGTAGATGGGTAGATATTTGTATTTTGGATCTACCCCAAATAGATCAGATCCGTCATAACGAACACTTCCGTAAAGTGTATACTTCCTGTCATAAGTGTAGGAAAGTGTACCAAAGAATGAAGCATAAGCATTTTCCTTCCAGGTTTTCTGGTATCCTCTATACAAAGAGTTGCTTGCTGCATCCGCATTAGGGAATATAATATTCTGGTTCGTCAAAGTGCGGTCGTTAAATCCGAATCCTTTGGTGTTGATGACTTCATTTTTAGTTCTGCGGAGTTCTGCCCCGGCTAAAGCCTCAATTTCATGTTTTTCGTTAATTACCTTATTGTATTCAAATATATTTTTCCAGTTGTATTGGAAAAATGAAGTATTGCCATTTTGAATTACACCACCCTGCGGAAGGAAGTATTCGTTTTGCTTCGTAACAGAATTATAAAACCTTGTACCCTCACGCATTTTGCGTATAAAATAAGTGTCGGCACTGCCATACTTCTCAGAGCCATTTTCTTCAAACTGCAAGCCCATTTCTGAACGGAAATTCAGGTCTTTAAAGATTTTGTAGTTTACATCGAATATACCTTTGAAACTTTTGTTGTTCAAGGTGTACCGTGTGTTGCTGCGTTCTTCAAGGATATTGAATGGGATATATACATCACCACTAAAGTTTGCAGTGCCATGTATATCAGGATCATAAATATAAGCTCCGTTTGCGTCTCTTGCCGTTAAGTAAGGGTTTACATTTCTTACATAGCGTGAAGGGCTTGTAAAAGCATCCACCTCTGTTAAATAGTTATTCTGGTTGGTTACAGATCCAAATAAGGCAGCGCCTACTTTTAACTTAGGTGAAATCTGAAAGTCGGTTTTTAAAGTTGTGTTGTATCTTTTTAAACCTGTCCCAATAGTGGATCCTTTTTCATTGTAGAAGCCTCCGGAAAAGTAATAGTTAGCCTGATCAGTTCCACCAGATAAGCCTAGTGTGTATTGTTGGTTAACTGCAGACTGGTAAAGTTCTTTTCCCCAATCAGTACCATTGTTTTTTAAAGCATTGATTTGCTCTTGTGTACTGGCCGAGAGTCCTGAAAAACCATTTGTCCGGTAAGCCGCTAGTTCACCTGTTTTATTAAGTAGTCTGGCAACTGCACCTAAATTATCTCTATAAGTAAGATCTGGTCTTGCAGCCAGTCCCAGTTCGAAATTAACTTTCTCTTCAGCATTCATCAGGTTTAGTTTGCTGAAGTCAGGCCTTTGTGCAATAAAGGAGTTCGCACTAAAGTTAATTGCCATTGGACCTTTTTTACCCTTTTTTGTAGTAATTACAATAACCCCGTTTGCAGCTCTTGCACCATAAATTGCAGTAGCAGCGGCATCTTTTAAAATGGTAATGTCGGCAATGTCATCAGGGTTGATACCTGAGATTGGTAAATTGCGTAACTGATCGATATTGTCTTTATCCATGATGTTCTTCGGAAGATCTGTTCCTTCTAAAGGCAAACCATCCAATACCCAAAGTGGATCTTGCGAACCATTTAATGAAACGGTACCTCTGATACGGATCTTTGGTGCAGATGAAGGCCCCCCTCCCAAACTGGTTACTGAGACCCCTGCAACCTGCCCCTGTAACATTTGATCAACACCTGATACGCCACTCTGACGAACTTTCTCGTAATCTAACTTCGCTACCGAAGTTGTGTTTTTACGTTTCGAAATGTCTGTATAGCCGTTTACAATGACTTCGTTCAAGACTTTATTGTCATTGGCCAGAGAAACTGTAATCTTGGTTTTATTGGTAATGTTTACTGTTGCAGTAACGTAACCCAGGTAGCTCACTTTTAAGTAGGTAGTTCCCACAGGAACTTTTAACGTAAAATGTCCATCTACGTCCGTCATCGCACCGATCACTGAATTCTGGATTACTCCCGGGCTTGACTGCTCTCCAATACCTGATTTATCTACAAAGACAGACGCGCCTGGAATTGGTTTTCCGTCATCTTCCGACAGCACCGTTCCGGTAACTGTAGTTTGTTCCTGGGTAAAGCCCTTAAAGCCAGCCGAGAGCAGAAACAGAAATATTAAAAATTTGTTCATTCGTGCAAAATTATTGATAGTTTATCGTTTAATTGATTTTTAAGCTTTGTTTGATCCTCAAAATGAGATCTATATGATGATTCTGCGTCTCTGAGTCTCCTCTTCGCTTGTTGGTTTCCAGTAGGTTAAGGATTTTAAGAAGCTCACCACGTTTGGCAGAAGCGATATCTGATGTTCTGGTCATGGAGTTTACATGGATGTTTCTAAGTTCATTTCCTTGACTTTCCGGCTCTTCTTTAAAGGCGCGAGGAGTTAGATCACATAGTTCCGGTAGGTTACTTTTGAATACAGCTTGTGGTAACAGTGCTTTCTTATTGATTTTTTCCATTAATTTATCGGTACCTACCAACAATACGTCGACATAGTTCTGTTCAGTCATACGCTCATCCAGTGACAACGATTTGCCATTTAACGTTGGCTTAAAAACAGTCTCTCTTACTTCCTTTAACAATTGTGAAACTGTATACACTTTGTCTTTTCCATAAATAGATTCCATTTCCAATAACCTCAACAAACGTTCATCACCAACAAGGCTGTACATTAAACCATACTGTTGTTCGCGTTTCAGGTTGTAAGGCCCATACTCAAATGGTCCGAGAGGGGTATCTTTTATAGCAAAGGTTTTTGATAACAATTCTGGGTTAAACAGCCACTCAGGAAGGTTAAATATTTCTTTTTTCAGATAATTAAGCGCATCTTGCTGTATGGCCTTTGGCACAGGCGTATAAGCCTTTTTGCTATCGCCTGCCACAGGATTCTCCAGGTAGTAACCACCAATGTTGGCCATCACATGGTCGGCATAAGTATTCCACTGCCAAACAGTTGCCATGTATAACTTCCCAGCCTGGTAATAAGAATCACCCGGTTCGGCACACCAACTCAATATTTGTGGTACCAGACGTTTTAGGTTTTTTATGCCATATTCACCAGCTTTCATTGCATTGTCACCGAGATCTTCAGATTGTGCTCTTGGATCTACCACGTTTAAGGAACTTTGTTGTTCGCCATAGTGATACAAAGGATCGTTCTTGTGTTTTGCAATCCACTCTTTTTGAATTTCCAGATCCTTGCGCGGATCTTGTGTATCTAACCAGCGGTAACCCCAGGCAATTGCATATTTATCATATACACCTATTTGTGGTGTAATGTTGGTTACTTTATCTTCTGGTTGTGCAACATAGTTAAACCGGGCGTAGTCCATAATCGAAGGAGCAGTACCACCCATTTTTGCCGTATAGTTAGCTGAACGTAATGAATCTACCGGGTAGGCAAAAGATGATCCCATGTTGTGTTTTAAACCCAGTGTGTGTCCAATCTCGTGCGATGATACAAAACGAATCGCATGGCCCATCTGTTCTTCACTAAAATTGTTTTTTCTGGCACCTGTATCAATAATACCAGTTTGTACACGCATCCAATATTGCAAAGAAGTCATTACATTATGCCACCAGATTACATCTGATTCCAGAATCTCACCTGAACGGGGATCTACTACCGATGGACCCATCGCATTTGATTTAGGCGAAGCAGCATAGGTGACAACTGAATAACGGACATCATCTCCATCAAAGTCCGTTGTATCAGTAACCAATTTTGCTTGTATTGCATTTTTGAAACCTGCGGCCTCAAAAGCTTTTTGCCAGTCATGAATGCCATCCACAATATAAGGGACCCATTGTCTTGGGGTAGAAGGATCGATGTAATAGATAATAGGTTTTTCAGGCTCTACCAATTCACCTTTCAGGTAACGTGCACGATCTGCCGGTTTAGGCACAAGGTTCCATTTGGTAATCAGCTCCCTGGTTTCTAACTTTTGTTGTTTGTCTGAAAAATACCACCTTGGTGTAGAAAAATAACCAACTCTGTCATCTCCAAAGCGCGGTTTCATTGGCTTTTCAGGGAGTAACAATAAATTTGTTGTTACCGCCACACTAATAGCAATAGTGCTTTGCCCTTCTGTAACTGATGTACTCAACAGGGAGCGTACCACTACATTTTGCGGGAAACTCTTAATATGTTCAATAGCGGATAGGGCTACTTTTGGACTTGTTCCCAGGCCTATACCATTAAAAACATCGTTGAAGCTCTTTTCTGTCCCATCAAATACCTTGTTTACTTTAATGACTACCGCTGAGGAATCAGGTGAATAAGCTTCTATTTTGAAGGATTCAATAACAGAACCTACAAAATTGTCTTTTACCGATTGGGTAATGGCGTCACCAGCGGGAGACTCTACCTGTGGTACATGGGTTTTTACCCATACCGTTTTTGCGATTTTATTGGGATGAAAACGAATAACTTTGTTTTCGTAATTCATGCCTTTATTTACACCGGCTTCATTGATAGCAAGAGGGACTGAGGAAATTTTATTGACCAATAAGAAGTCTTTATCCATCAATTTAAATGGGATTTCAAAATAATAGTCAGTTTCTACCTGGTGTACTTTGAAAATACCATTAACTGTTTTTGCGTTCTTTAAAAGTGATTTATAGTCTTTTAAAGTGTTTTTTTTAGTAGTGTCCTGATCGGTTTTCTTTTTTAGAGAATCAGTACTTACTTTTTTGGTTGTAACTTTAGGAAGTTTTTTAGGAGTTTGTGCATTTATACCAATCGCTGAGATAAGAATAAATAAAGCTATAAACGAAGTCTTATTTAAAATCATAATCTAAAATGCCTGAATGTTTGCTGATTATGAAATTGTAGCGTGTGAGCCTGTACAATTAATAGGGTGAAGGCGCAGTTTTAAGGAGTGAAGAAAATGTTAAATAGATGTTATAACATTGTTAAACGCGAGGCTTAGTTGTGGGTTCTTATCAGATCGTCTTTAAGACAGGGAGATAGACTTTATAAACATCGTCTTCTTCACCATATTTAAATTGGTCGGTACCAAAATAAGCATAAGTACTTTGTAGGTAGCTTAGGCCTTGTTTGCCCGAGTCTCGTACATCTTTGCGCAACTGCAGGTTATTAGTTACCACAATATGCTCCCCTATGCTTTCTATCTTGATTTTAAGCGGCTTTTCTTTGGATAACATATTATGTTTTACAGCATTTTCTATCAAGGTTTGTAGGCTCATAAAGGGAATGCTTTGTTCCATGTGAACTGTGGAAATTTTAATTTCCAGCGGTTCTAGTGCTTCACCAAATCTTATTTTCATTAAGAAGAAATATTCATTTACGAATTGGAGTTCTTCCGAAACCGTAACCAGACCATTTGGGTACGATTCCAGTACGTACCTGTATACTTTTGATAGCTTGATAACGAAAGATTTAGCTAGCTCCGGACTTTTCTCAATCAACGCATTTAGTGAACTTAAAGAGTTGAAAAGAAAGTGTGGGTTTACCTTTTGTTTCAATGAATTCAATTGAAGAAGGGCATTATCTTTTTGTTGTCGTTCGGTAACAAGGCTTAAGGCCTGTTTTTCTATGGATAATTCCTGACGCTTCATTTCTGTTTGCTGTCGGAGCATGAATTCCCTTTGCCATTTGGCTTGTGCCCAGGCAATCAGGAACAGTATAATGAATGTAGCAGAGATGAACATGACCATAAGGTATTTTTCTATAGCCTTTGTATCTTCGTCAACCACTAACACAGGAGTGTCAATAACCATTGTCCATTTCATTGAGGCGATGTTCAATGGGGTGTAATAACGAATAACAGGCAATTCTAAAATAGGGGAGATCACAAACTCGTAACTGCTGACACTGTCGTTAAGTCGGATTCTTTCAGCAGATAGCTTTGAGGGATCCTCCATTTTAGTGCCAATTAATTGCTCATAGGGATTGGTCACATAATACCCTTTTTCATCTATTACAAATGCAGATGCACGCCCCTTCGCATCTACGCCCCATAAATAATGTTGCAGTTCTTTGAGGTTAATATCGAGGCCAAAAATGAGTTCTTCCGTATTTGAAAGTTTATGTTTTGAAGAAACGAGCCAATGCAATGTGTCGGCAATTGTAACAACTTTACCTGCCCGACGAGCGGAGTCAGGGCTTAACAGTTCTTGTCTGGCCCACGTTTTCTGATGGCTTAAAATCGGACTACTGCTATAGAGATTATTGTTTTTTTGAATTGATTTGTAAACAGTGTCAGTAGGACTGATAATAGCATACCAGCCTTTGTTGATGTTGGGGTGACTTAGTAAAAGTGCTGCTGCGATTTTCTCCTGTTTTATGAATTCATTTTTTGAACGGATTCCGGGTAATAGTGTTTCCAGGTTATCAATTCCCTTTATGAAACTATAGAACTCATTGCGAATGATATTGGATTTAAGCTCGTAGTTTTTTGTTGCCAATTCAACACTGATTTGTTCCGTGTGTTTGGTCAACTTCCCCGACATGAAAAACCAGATCCCGGTAAAGCACAGGAATATAAATATACCTATCACAATAAAATACCTGGAACTGTATATTGGAGATCTCATTGCAGCAAAGATAATGAAAAAGCTCAGGCGTGGTGTAGGATTGGCTTTGGGTTAACAGGTACTTCATAGGTATATAGAAGGTATATCGTAGGTATATGATAGGTGTCAATACGTCTTATTTACCTGTTTGAGAGCTTTGAGTAACAGAAAAGGCAGTTTAAAGAGCCTTTTTTATACTTTAAGTAATACAACAGAATGTAAGAAATTGGCTTGACCTGTAGTGGCCAGATATAAAAAGACCGCACCATTTTTATGGTACGGTCTCTCTTTGTTAGTTCATACGAGCGGCAGGAATTGTTTTTTTTGTCATTTTATCAAAACCAGCGGCATAGCTGTCAAATTCAACCATTAATTGTGCCATCAAAGCCTTTTTAGCGTCTTCGTCACCTTTAATCAAGACTCTCCACATCACATTCGATTGGCTATCTTTAGCTTTAATGTATACCACATATTGTACCGATTTAATCCCTTTAGGCAAATTGCTATCAACAAAATCTATTGCGATCAGTCTATTGTGCGCCTCGTTCTGAGTAATATTCTCTAAACGACTGCTACCATTTGAAAAGATAACCTTTCTGGAAATAGGCATATTCGCATCTATAACCTCTATGGCACTTATATAGCCATTCGAAGCTTTTTTCATAAGTTCATTGTTGTTGAAGACGTCCCATACCAGATCCATTTCCATATTGACGTCTATGCTTTTTTCGATGTCCCATTTAACCTTTCGGGCGGCCTCCATTTGTGCATAAGTCTTAACTACAGATAAGCTGGTTAGGAGTAACAGGGATAATATTATCTTCTTCATTTTCTTTAGTTATTTATTTTAAAAAAGGGTCAGGAATATCTGTCTGACCCTATTAATTATTACTTGCCAAATATTTTTTCCATGGCTTTATCTAATGATTCACCGCGAACATTTTTCTCCACGATTTTTCCTTCTTTATCTACAACAACAAGATAAGGAATTCCGCTAAACAGGTAATCTGCCATTACAGGTTTAGATTCTACCGCGTTGATCTGTGGCCATGTCATGCGCTCTTCGTCCAAAGCTTTTTTCCATGCAGCTGGTTTTGCATCTACTGATACAGATAATATTTCAAGACCTTGATCTTTATATTTTTTATATACCTCTTTTAAATGAGGAATTTCCTGGCGACAAGGACCACACCATGAAGCCCAGAAATCGATGATCAGGTATTTTCCTCTGAAATCTTTTGGACCCCATTTTTTACCATTTAAGTCAGGGAAAGCAAAATCAGGTGTTTTTTGTCCATCCGCAATTTTTGCAGCCTGAGCTATACCATTCAGGATTTCTTTTTTTCTTTCTTTAGCCTGTGCAAGATTAGGGAATTTCTTGATTAGATTATCAAGGGTAGACATAATCAGCTCCTGATCCCTTTTAGTGCTTAAGTTGTTTAAAGCATATAATACTGAAGGTTGATCTCTGTATTTGTGAACCAGATATTTGATCCTGAAATCCATGTCTTTGCTCAGTGCATCATAACCATTTTTCATATACTCGATCCATTTAGGCTCTTTCGCGAGTCCGGCTTTGTACATTTCCTGGCTTACTGCAATCATGTTTTGGTAGTTTAGATAGCTTGCAAGGTTAACATCATTGATTACGTCATTTGCCGCAGATGTATTTTCCATATAAATGTAAGGAGGGTTTTTGATTTTCATTTTAGCGGTATCGATACCTCTTACGTTAACATGGATGTTATCATTTTCTGACCAGAAGTCAATGCGGTCAAAATAGTAAACTCTTACCTGATAGAAATCTGGCTTGTCGGCCGGAACTTTAAACGAAAAGTTGTTGTTTGCATCAAGCTTGGTACTATCTATCGCTTTAAAGGCTCTTTTAAATCCTTCACCTTCGTACTTACCCAGGTAAATGGGGTATTTATTCTCTGTATCAGGAAATTTAACTGTACCAGTAAAAGTTACTGTTTTTCCTTTTTGGGCAAAGCTACTGCTCACCATTAACATCAGGGCAAATGCCAGTGTTAAACCTTTTTTAATCATGGTCTTGTGTATTATGTATTTAAGTTAATTTTTAATCTTTCATCATTGGAGGGGTCATCTGCTTTTTCTGCATCGCCTCTTTTCTTAAGTCCTGCGCTTTGGCAGCCATTACTTCTGCTTCTGCTGTTTTCCCTTGCTTTTTAAATGTCCTTTTCCTGAGGTCGGCGAGCTGGATGCTGGTAAATAGGTCAGGATTATTTTTCTCTAATTCATTGGCCCATTTAATAGCTTCATGGCTATATTTTACAGGTGCTGCGGTGACAACGTCATTTGCCGCCATGACAACAAAACCTGATTTACGAGGGAAGTCGTCCTTATCAATTACTCCACCCACTTTTGCGCAGAATTTATCCCATTTATTGGCTGCAGCATATTCAATAAGATCTAGCTGTGCAAGCATATTTTCGGCGTTGGCTGTAGGTTTTGCCTGCAGCTTTCTGATGGCTGCAATGATTTCTTTAGCCTCTTTCAGATTAGTCTTTTTCTCATATGACCTCTTCACTGCGTAAACGGAAGAATTAAATGTACGTTCAAAATACATGTTAGTTTTATCAACTCCATATCTCTTTTCTAATTCACCCTTATTGGCATACATATAGGCAAAGGCCTCCGATGAAGGATTACTAAGGTATTTAAGCGCCAGGTTCCAGTTATTTCCATCCATAAGCGCTGATTTAGGGAGGGCATCAAAGTACACTTTTGCCACTACCCCGACCTTATCTGATTCATAAGCCTTTTCAAGCGCTTCCAGGTAAGCTACGGTAGTAGCTTCTGAATGGTCTCCACTATTGAATTTTTTTGCCAGTCCGAATGCTGTACTTTCTGGCTTTAAAGCTTTGCCAGCTTCTTCCATAAATTCTGCGGCAGGCATACTACCAACAATTTTATGCACTATTTCTCCATCACCATTAATAAAAAGGTAAGTAGGGAAGGCACTTACCCCATATTTATCTTTTAATGCAGGTCCTTCCCCTTTCTCCATATCGTATTTCACGTTGTGAAAGGTGTTATTGAACAAGTCTGCTACGTTGTCTTTTGTAAAGACATCTTTAGCCATCATTTTACACGGCCCACACCAGCTGGTGTAAGCATCAAAAAAAATGAGCTTGTTTTCTTTTTTTGCTGTCGCAAGCTGTGTTTTCCAATCCGCATCTTTAAATGCAATCTCGCGGTTCTGGGCGGAAGCAGATAAGACTGCAATGCAGGCTAGTCCGGTTAATAGTTTTTTCATCCTGTTAGTCTTAGTTCTTTTTGCTATTCTGAGCGGAATTTAGCATAAACCCGGGCCGACTGCCAGCCCGGATTTGTATTGTTACAATGGATTTTGGTCCAAATTAGGGTTAAACTGAATTTCTGATGGAGGTAACGGATACACCACGCGTTTGTCTTCCGGTTGAATTGTAAGTGCACTGTTGTTGAAATAGTCAGTGTAATTTCTAACCATTGGTAAACCATTGCGGAAGTTATCATACGAAGAATGTCCTTCCCAGGCAAGTTCCAGTCTGCGTTCGTTAAGAACAGCCTGAAAAACAGTCATATTTGCTGACGCAAGACTTGTTGTGGTCCATGCCGCTGCCGTCGCCCTTGTTCTCACCTCGTTAAGCGCAGTTAAGGCATCGGAAGTATTATTTAATTTAGCTAAAGCTTCAGCCTTATTCAGGTACATCTCAGCAATGCGGAGATAAGGTGTTGCACTTCTGCTTTTTGAACTGTATTCAAAGCCACCCGGAGGATTAATCTGTTGATAGTTAAATTTATTGATCGTATACCTGCTTTTGTCTGCTAAAGCTATTCTTTTATCATTTTCAAGCGTTACAAAATTCTTTCTCAGGTCGGTGGAATTCTGGTTTAGTATTGCAATGTAATCGGGTGATGCGGCATACTCCCCCTGGCTAAGGTTACCCCAGACATCTCTTGGTATCAGAAAATCATTGATCTCATTACCATTGGCATTATCATGTCTGAATGCGAAAATAAATTCTTTGTTTGTTTTGCTATCTACAGCAAACGATGAGCTATAGCTGGCACCTTGCAACAAGGTATAGTTAGGCGAGCCGATTACTTTGTCCGCATACTCAACAGCCTTGGCATTGTAGTCATTCTGTGGTGCTGCTGGTGTACCACCCATGTAAAGATATACACGTGATAATAATGCCCATGCAGCTTCTTTACTTGCATAATTGTTTGGATTGCCCGTCCGCGGTTGATTCATTAAAGCAGCAGCTTTTTCTAAATCTGCAATCACCTGTTCATAAACTTCTTTTACTGTATTGCGTTTTGGTTTGTAATCCTTATTTACCAGTGAACTTAAAGATAAAGGAACCCCAAGTTCAGATGAATTGTTCTGATAATATGGGCGGCCATACACTCTTACTAAATTGAAATAGGTCAATGCCCGAAGGAAATAATTTTCCCCTTTAAGCTGATCATAAGCAGCCCCCTGTCCGTCAGTTATGGCTTCAATAACTTTATTCGTACCAAATATGAGACGGTAAGACATCCTCCAGAAGGCGGTTGTTGGGCCCTGACTCGGTGAGTTATTAAAAATGTAACCGTCGTTTCTGGTTTGAGGATAAGCTTGTACAACTGAAAGTAAGTTGTTGCCTTTTAATTCACTTAAGTTATACCAGGATAAACTGTATTGAGCATCACCGGCCGCTGGAGTAACCAGTAATGCATAATTACCATTTGTTGCAAGCCCTAGTCCATCTAGCGTGGTTAAAAGTTCCTGATCGGCCTTATCATTAAAAGGCCTGATGTTTTCATCAATTGCTTTTTTGCAGCCAAACAATACAATTGCTGCAAAACATATATATACGGATAGTATGTACTTTTTCATTGTCTGCTTCATTAAAATGATAATTGTAAACCCAATAGGTACTTACGGCTGGCACCGTAACCGGCACTCACCCCATAATTGTTGATATCGCCGGCAAGGCCACCTTCAGGATCTGTCCCGGAAAAGCTCTTTTTAGTAAAAATGAAAAGGTTATCGCCACTCAGATAAACGTTTGCGCGGTTTAATTTTGCTTTACTGATCAGTTTTGTTGGTAAAGCATAACTCAAACGTACATTGCGCACCCTAATGTGACTGGCATCTTCCCAAAATCTAGAACTGCTACTACCGGCCCCATCTAAACGTCCACGGTAAATCATAGGTTCTGTAGCGATATCCCCAGGTTTTTCCCAGACTACCTGCCCTTTTGCAGGTTTGATCTGGTTGTTTTTCAATACATTATTTCCCTCTGAAGAAAAGTATGTATTTTTTGAATTATTATATACTACATAATCGGCAGCGAAGTTCAGTAAAACAGATAATTCAAAATTGCGGTAACCAAATGTATTGAGCATACCACCATAATATTTTGGTGCGGTAGTCCCCACGTTCTGGTATTGGGCCGCCAGAACATCTCCCGATAAACCTAATGTTACCTCATCAACTGTATTTACGATTTTGCTCACGTAAGAGTTGGTCGCAGCATCAAATTCCAAACGTTCAAACTGAGGTTGACCGGTCTGAGCGTCTACACCTAACCATTTAATGGCATGTGCGGTATTGATATCCTCACCTTCTTTAATAACACCTGCGTATCCATATTTTAATGATCCTCCATCTAGCTTGGTTACTTTATTCTTATTGAATGTAATGTTAAAACTGGTTTCCCAAGTAAAATTACCTGTTAGATTTTGGGTTGAGAGTACAAGCTCAACACCATTATTTACCATGGCCCCGATATTTTGATACTGTTTGGGTACACCCATTAGTGCAGAAGTAGCTGCTAGTTGAAGTAAATCTGTATTGCGTTTCCTGTAAAAATCGGCAGATAGTGTAACTCTGTTAAACAAGCCCATATCTATTCCTAGATTTCGTACATAGGCACGTTCCCAGGTAATCTGCCTGTTTCCAAGCTGGTTAATGATACCTGCCGGGTCACCGTTATATTGATAAGCAAAGTTGTAAAAGCTTTCAGTAAGAAAATCCTCACCGGCAATTTTTCCACTGGTTCCATAACTCGCTCTTAATTTTAATGTAGTCAGGTATTTATTGCCTCGTAAAAATTGTTCATTTGAAGCTAACCATGCACCGCTTACCGAATAAAAATGACCGTCGCGGTTGTCTATCCCAAAGTTGGTAGAGTAATCCATTCTATATGATGCATTTGCAAAATAGCGGTCATCATAATTATAGTTGCCCTCAGAGAAAACTGAATAGGCAGCTCTTGCAAATTTCTCTCCCATAAAGGATTTACCTGAGTATGTGTTCCACACTTCAGCAGCAGCTGACGGAACTTTAATTCCAGTCGGTATATTTTTAACTGCAAGTGCATTGAATTCTGAATTGTTCCGGTTGTATTCGAAGCCAGCCAAACCGCCTACAGTATGCAGACCGAATTGCTTGCGGGCGGTGATCAGATTGGAAGTCATGAACGAATTTGATTTCGTTTTGGTCTGTGACATTCTACCCTTGTCGGCAAGGCCAGTTAAAGACAATCTGTCCTCATAAACATCTGTGTTTAAAAATGTAGTATTGTAAGAGTTGTTAGAAGATAAAGTTAACCAATCAAACACTTTGTATTTAGCAGCAAATACGGCAAGTACCTGCTGAGTTGTGGTAATATTGCTGTTATACGGTAAATCATAAAGTGGATTCTGGTAAGTGTTACTCAATACATCTGCTCCAAGCACTTTTTTAGGGCTTCCATCGTCATTGGTAGGTGTAAACCACGGTAACAGGTACAGCGGGTTAAGACTGCCAACCGGACTCTTGTTCCCTTTATCAAATATGGCACTAATGTTGGCATTCAGACTCAGTTTGCTGGTAACGTTATGGTCTAGATTTAGTTTCACACTATTTCTCTGCAAATCATTTCCTTTTAAAGGACCTTGTTCTTCATAGTGGTTTCCACCAAAATAATAGCGTGTTTTTTCTGTTCCGCCTGATAAGCCGATATCTACTGTTTTATTTAGTGCATCCCGGTATATTTGGTTATTCCAATCTGTATAAGTGCCTAAAACCGATGTCGAAGGTAGATACTTGGCAAGGTAACTCTCCTCAGTTAACCCCTCGTTTTTTAACTTGAAAGAGTTTATTAACATCTTGCGCTGGTAGTCATACAACTCTTGCGAATTCATAAACTCAATTTTTCCGGCATAACGCTGACTTATACCAAAGCTGCTGTTAATGTCAAGTTTCGCTTTGCCCGCAACGCCTTTCTTTGTTGTAATAACCAATACACCCTGACTGGCGCGTGAGCCATATATCGCTGTGGATGCTGCGTCCTTTAATAGGGTAAGCGTTTCTATATCGGTCGAAGAAACAATATCACTTGGATAAGCTACATCAGGATAAATGATCCCATCTACTACAATTAACGGGTTAAGGTTATTCGTAACACGTAAGTTGCTTTGAATAGGTAATGTACCCTGTCCGCGTACCACGAAAGATGATTTGCTGTTTGGATCGCCTGAAGGCTCGGTGATGTACATCCCGGCAACTTTTCCTTTTAGTTGTGATATAATGTTGTTGCTGGTTACACCTTCCAGTTGTTTGGCTGAAAAAGTTTGTAGTGCACCGGTCACTTCACTGGCTTTTTTCGTGCTGTAGCCAACTACTACTGCCTCCTGCAATTGTGTCATTACAGGGTTTAAAACTATGTTGATGTCTGCATCAGTACCTTCGCTTACCACTTTCTCGAAACGTTTGGTTTCGTATCCTACATAACTAAAAATGATGCGATAGGTGCCTGGAGTCAGGTTTAAGGTGAAATAACCATTTGCATCGGTTATGCTTACGAGATTGGTGCCGTCAACTTTAACGGATACCCCTGGTAACGGACCTTTCCCATCCGTTACCCTGCCACGTACGGGCTTTTTAGCTTCAGGCGTACTCGTTTCTGCTTTTTGCTTAATGATAACCGTTTTGTTTACAATTACGAACGTTAGTGGTTGGTTACTTAGCGTTTGTTGTAAGGCCTGGTCTATACTTACGTTTTTCAATGAGAGGCTTATTTTCGAAGCGTTGTTTCTTAGCAAGTCTACTTTGTAGAAAAAGGAGTAGCCACTTTGTTGCTCGATCTTTTTAATTACACTTTCTATGCTTGCATTTTTTTCAGTCAAGCTAATACTTTGGCTAAATGCAACAGCACTAGCCTGGAAACTTATAATCAGTAAGCATATAATTAATTTCATGACCCTTAATGCGTCTAAAATTTTATTCATATTTTTGTTAGGTTTAGTCGTGGCGGTATTGTTTCCCTTGATTTAAGAGATTCAGTTACAAACGCCCGATTTGGTTGATAATTTAATGCGGTCTATCAGGATTCATTTTTATTTACCCGGAACATTTATCCGGAGGTGGTCGAAACACTTCCGGATTTTTTACTTCAGAGTAAAATCTACTTTATTACGATTTTACTATAAGCTTTCTCCCTTCTATTTTTAAGTTAATGCCGTTAATCTCAAATATTTTCAATATTTCCATGAGGCTTTGGTCCCTTGGTACTCTAAAGTGAAATAGATCAGTGGGTGATCGTCCTTCAAATACAACATCTACATCGTACCAACGTGATAATTGTCTCATGATACTTCCAAGGTCAGACTCATTAAATTGGAAATAACCGTTTTTCCAGGCTATTGCCTCTTCTGCATCTACAGCATCGGTGGTTAGGCTATTGTTAATTAATGTTGTTTGTTGTCCCGGTTTTAAAATTGATGAAGTATGTTGACCACCTAAGGATGTTACGCGTACAATTCCTTCTAATAGTGTTGTTTTAGTCCGGTTTTCATCTGCGTAGCTGTTGATGTTAAAATGGGTACCCAAAACTTCGACTTCCTGTTTGTCTGTTTTTACGACAAAAGGTTTCCGAAGGCCTTTATCTTCATTTATAAATGCCTTGGCTACTTCAAAATATGCCTCCCCTGTTAATTCAACTTTGCGTTTATCTTCGCCAAATGTTATAGGGTACTTTAAAGAGGAGGCTGCGTTAAGCCATATTTTACTGCCATCAGGCAAGTTAATCTGGTACTTTCCACCGCGTGGAGTGGTTATGGTATTGAATGCCAGTTCATTTGAAGCAAGGTTCTTTTTTTCTGTAGACGCTGCTATATTGTATAAAATCTGTCCGTCTGCAGTTTTTGTAATTGTTAGCCCGGATTGTTCAGCGAGTTCCCCATTTGCTGCATTGTCGAGATTGATTACTTTGCCATTTGAAAGCGTTAAAGTTGCCCTGTTTTTACCAGCTTGGATGTCAGCAGTTTTAGACTGAATCAATGAAGTGTTGGTGTTGTTCTGATAGAAATAGATTCCCGAAACTACCACGGTAATTATTGCAGCTATTGCAGCAGCATAACGGTACCATGAGATTTTTTTAATAGTGGATTCTTGATGATGTGTCAGTATGTTGTACAGTACGGCGTCTTCTGCAGGGAATACTAATTTTTCTGAGTTAACCTGATCCCATGTGCCATCCATTAAAGTTGGTATAAGCTCATTTTCAGGGTCTTCTGCTACGATTAATAACAACTCCTCGCGCTCGGCGGCTGTACAGGTATTGTCAATGTATCGTTGGTACAAATGTGCTAATCTGGCATTCATGGGTATATTAGTTTAGGCTCCCTTTATTATAAAGACCCATAAGAAAGCGGGTAGGAGTAATGGAATTGAAAAAAAATATAATTAATGTTTCTCGCCTAGTAAAGTCATAAGAATAACTACCGTTGCAATGTCTGTATGTGTGCTTACGTAATTGCGAAGAAAACGTAAAGCGTGTTGCATATGCGTTTTCACCGTTAGTTTAGAAATATTCAGCCTTTCAGCAACTTCTTCATACTTCAGTCCTTCCTGATGACAAAGGGTATAAACAAGCTTCTGTTGGGTAGGTAATTTTTCAATAGCCTGGTTTAAGATTTTTTCCGAGTCTTTGAATATGATATATTCTTCAGTTTCATTATGCTCTTCCTGATAATCATGTGCTATCATTCGGTTTGTTTTTACCTCCAGCGCTAATCTCCTAAGTACCTTTAAGGTATGATTTCTGGTGAGTACCCTTAAGTAGGCGTCCAGATTTTCAATTTGTGTTAATTGGGCTTCAAGGTTCCATATTTTTACAAATACTTCCTGTGCAATCTCTTCCGCAAGATTTTCAGATTTAACAATTTTTAAGGCATAAACATAAACTTTGGGACTATAGCGATGAAAAATAATGCTGAAAGCCTTCGCATCACCAGTTGAGATTTGGTGTAAAAGGTTTTTCTCATCATTAAAAGTTACTTCTTGCTTTAAACGCATCATTTTATGCCTCAGGTCGGTATGGACTGAATTTCGTTCCCAGCGTAAAGGTAAAGAAATAAGTGTGCTCTTCAAAAGACAAGAAGATGTTGGTATTTTTTAATGACAATTGGTGCTAAAAATTAAATGCCAGGATTGTAGGTCTCCCGGCATTTAGTATAAAAAAAATGATTAATTGCACTTATTGAGTCGCCAATTCCCTTTTCCTTTTCATATGTCTTTCCAGTCCTGATCCAATGTAGTGTGGGTGTTTGCGGAGCTCATTAATGTTTATTCTGAGTTGTTGTCCTTTCCGCCATAAAAAGCCTCCGGCAGTAAGGGTGTGTCCATTTACCGCCAGGTGGATATTGGTATTGTCAACTTGTGTTGCTCTTGCTGCTGCTACACAGTTTTTATAGGTTTTGATCCAACGACCATCGAGGTCATATTGTGATATTCCTGATCTGCTGATGGTAATCTTAGGGTCGACAGCTATTTTTTTTCTGATTACTTTGCTCCAAATAAAGCCCCCATATGTTAAACCCCGGCCATTGATGACATTTCTAATGCCATTTTTATGAACTTTAACTGCTTTTGCAGCTTCTACGGTATTGGTATGCGTGTTTACAAGGTTTCCCTCCAGATCGTATTGTCCGATGATGTGCTGTTGTTTTGCAAGAGGTGAATGGCCGTACCATCTTTCCTTTAGCATTGGCTTCAAATCGAGTTCGGGTTCGCTTCCGCGTCTCCAAAGGTATCCGCAAGCTGTAACTACTTTGCCTGTGTCTCTAGCAGCAATAGAAATATATCCCTGAGCAGTGTTCATAGCTTCTGCTGCGACTCTGGCATTGGAATAGGTTTCTAACAGCTGACCGGTTAAGGAATAACGACTGACATTATACGTGCCTTTTGCTTCCTTCGTCGCTTTTATTTTGTCGCGGCTTTTTTGTTTAGACTCTTCACTGAATTCAGGGAAAAAGCTTTTTCTTCTTCCTGAGGCGATCATTCTTGCTGCCTTGTCTTTCGGAGTTCCTAAAAGAAGGTTATCAGCACTTAAATTAAGATTGTCACCATCTTTTGGAAATACCAGAAGTTGCTTGTTTTCGAGGTCAAATTCTTCTACAAAACAATAATAAACAAGACGTGCTACGCTCAGGTAGTGCCTTTTGTTACCCGCAGATAGAGTAATGCCTGCATATTTGGCAGTATCTCCGGTTTGCGAATTTTTACTTTCGGAAATGATCGTTTTAATTATCATGCCCGGTTTTTGCCTGGTTATACCTTTCTTATCGATGGAGTTTTTCTCCAATCTGCGCACTCTCCCTAGATTAGAAACCTCGTAAGGAGCATCCAATTTTGGAATTGGAGCCCATAGTTCGCCTGGAAGAGCATCAGACGAAAGGTTTTCGTGTGGATAATTCATATTTGGCATATTAACGTAAAGATATTAGTTTTAAGTACTTATCTGGTTAATTTTTTTTCGTTTTATTTTTTTTTCGTATCGTAATGAGTTGATAAACAATTTGAATGACTTTTATTTTATCGTATGGCTAATTTTATTGCGGTTTATATTTTCTTGTATATCATAAATGATACAAAGGAAATAGCTAATCATAAGTTTTGCTTTAACGAATTCGTTGATCTTGATTGGTAGCGCTGTTGATCGGGAGATTTTTCTGCTGTATTGTTGTTTTTTTTAGTGAGAGATTTAATTTATTATGTTTTTTAGCAAAGAAATGGGTTTAGTTTCTGTTTTTTTTGAGTCGTTTTAGTGAGCGATGTAATTTTTTTGAGTCGTTGTATTATTCTTATGTGTAAATATGGGGTAAATAAAACAGTTATTGAAATTTTTTGTTGTTATTTGTAGGTAATGTTAAGCTTTAGCTGTACACTTTTAAGTCAGTGGAAGAAATATCAATCTTATTTATTGTATGGCCAACAAGAAAGTATTAAAAGTCGGACTGGATTCTGCAGCACCATTTCCTATGCATTCTGACTACAACGCTGGGAATTTTGAAGGATTTGAGGTTGATTTACTCCAGGCTGTTACCAATCATCTGAATTTAGAAGTTGAATACGAGGTCTCCTTGTGGTCTACCATTCTTGAAAAGTTATTTAAAGGCGAGTTGGATATTATATGTTCTGCGGTAACTGTAACAGCCTCACGCGAGCATATTCTTGAGTTTAGCAACCCTTATTTATATTTCAGGCTGTGTGCGGTTGTGGATAAAGATGATAGCCTGTCCGGTTTGCCGCATTTTAAGAATAAAACCATAGGTGTAAGGGAGGCTACTGAAGCGGAAAGGTATGTAAGGGAACAATTTCCTGGCAATAATATTGTTTATGCAGTGACAAATAAAGAATTGTACAGGAAATTGCAGGCAGGAAAGATTGATATGCTTATTGATGATTCGCCAATAGCAGGAGGCTTTCTTCAGAATAATAAAAAGCTCAAAATTGGGATGTTCTTGCCGAAAACAGATTCAGCCTACGCTATTGCAATGAAAAAGGGCGATGTGAAGCTCAAGACACAGTTTAATGAAACCTTAAGTTTGCTTAAAGAGAATGGTACTTATCAGCAGATTTATAAAAAATGGTTTAGTGAAATTCAGTTCTAGTCCTCATATGCCACAATTGTAATATCCTTATCTAATTTAACGCTATGCAGTACTTTTGTCTTTTCGCTGTATACAATTACTTTATTATCATCCAGATATTGTACCAATCGGTAGGGAGTTGAGACCTGGACATATCTCCATTGCGTATAAAATTGTTCCTGTATCGCGCTTTCGCCAGGTAAAAAAGTGATAATAGCTTCGATGTCGATCGCTTTACTAATAAAGAAGCGACTATTGGTTTGGAGTAGTTGCTGGCCGTGTTCGGAGTTTGTCAGTTCATTCAGGACCAGCTCTCTTAATGCTGCCGCTGGCTGGCTGGGGTTTTTGTTAATTATATCAACAATAAGGTTGTTTATGCCGTCCTTGTTCTTTAACAATTTGCCATTTCCAAGGGTTAATATTTTAAAATAGATTTTAAGTGGTTTCATATCATTAACAAAGCTGAGCTGGTCAAATATATAAAAGATAAACCGGAAGCTTTTAATTGCAATAAAATTAGGATTGCATTTGACAATGCATTTCAATTAGCTTAGCTTTGCACAAAAAAATAAAGATACATGAGTGTTTTAGTAAATAAAGATTCAAAAGTTATTGTTCAGGGTTTTACTGGAAATGAGGGTACTTATCATGCTACTCAAATGATCGAGTACGGAACGAATGTTGTTGGTGGTGTAACTCCTGGTAAAGGCGGACAAACTCATTTAGATAAACCTGTATTTAATACGGTAAAGGATGCGGTTGATCAAGCCGGCGCAAATGTATCTATCATTTTTGTTCCACCTGCATTTGCTGCAGATGCTATCATGGAAGCTGCTGAGGCTGGAATTAAAGTTATTGTTTGTATTACTGAAGGTATTCCGACTAAGGATATGATTCAGGTTAAAGAATATATTTCTGATAAAGATTGCCGTTTAATCGGTCCTAACTGTCCGGGTGTAATTACTGCTGATGAAGCTAAAATTGGTATCATGCCAGGTTTTATCTTTAAAAAAGGTTCAGTAGGTGTAGTATCTAAATCAGGTACTTTAACTTATGAAGCTGTTGATCAGGTAGTGAAAGCAGGATTAGGTATCACAACTGCAATTGGTATTGGTGGTGATCCGATTATCGGTACAACTACTAAAGAAGCTGTGGAGTTGTTGATGAACGATCCGGAGACTGAAGGTATCATCATGATTGGCGAAATCGGTGGTGGTATGGAAGCTGAGGCTGCTCATTGGATTAAAGCAAATGGTACTAAGCCTGTAGTAGGGTTTATTGCTGGTCAAACTGCGCCTCCGGGTCGTAGAATGGGACATGCCGGTGCAATTGTTGGTGGTGCTGATGATACTGCTGCAGCTAAAATGAAAATTATGGCCGAGTGTGGTATAACTGTTGTGGAAAGTCCAGCTGAGATTGGTGCTGCAATGGCTAAATTATTGAAAAAATAAGTTCAATATTATAAGATCTTCTTGTATAAATTAAAAAGCTCCGGTGATATTTTTTCATCGGAGTTTTTTTATGAATTATTGCAATGTAATGATGTTAGTTTTTGCCATTAGGCAAACCAAAAACTTTTTTTGATCGTATATTGTATAAATAAAGCTAAGGTGATGAAGAAGATGATCAATAAAACATTTATGCTTGCTGGCGTGTTGGTTTTAATGCAGCTTGCTGCCTGTGCCCAGCAACCAAAAAAAGAAGAGACAAAAAAAACAACCAGGAATATGGAGTGGAATAAACTAACCAAAGAAGAGGAAGATGTAATTGTACGTAAGGGAACCGAGTATCCGGGTACGGGGAAGTTGTTAAATAATAAGGAAAAGGGAACCTATGTTTGTAGGCGTTGTAATGCGCCTTTGTATCGTTCTGAATCAAAATTTGATTCACATTGTGGCTGGCCTAGTTTTGATGATGAAATTAAAGGTGCGGTAGAGCGGGTTCCAGATGCGGATGGTATGCGTACTGAAATTGTTTGTGCAAATTGTAAAGCGCATTTAGGACATGTCTTTTTAGGGGAAGGCTTTACTGAAAAAAATACAAGGAACTGCGTGAACTCAATTTCCATGAGTTTTGTGCCTGATAAGAAATAATTTTTTTAAGGATGATATTGTTATAGTGCCCGATGATAACTTGTCGGGCATTTCTTGTTTTTAAGTATTTAGTTTACTTATGTTTGTCCGTTCACCAACTATAGTAAATATGAAGTATTGTTTATTGATGTGTGGTATGCTAATTTCTTTTTTGGGTTTTGCCCAGGATATTCCAGATGTGCCGACGTTAGGTGGGACAGCTGATAAAGTAGCAGAATCCTCATCCGATCACTCTTCTAAATTAATCTCAAAAACTGTCTACGCTACTTATTATCATAGGAAATTTGAAGGCCGCAAAACTACTAGTGGCGTAAGATATCGTAGAAATAAAATGACTGCTGCCCATATGAGGTTACCATTTGGGACTATTGTAACGGTGACTAATCCTGCAAACGGGGAATCTGTAGATGTTGAGGTAAATGACAGGGGCCCCCACTCCCGAAAGTTTAAAATAGACCTTTCAGAAGCTGCGGCTAAAGCTATTGGTATTTATGGCAAAGGTGTGGCGAAGGTAGAAATCAGCTATATTCCTGACGAAGATTAGTATTTTAACTTTAACTGCGTTATAGTCAGTTTTTTGAATTTACTAACACATCTTTATAAGTTGTCAGGCTTTTAAAAAGAAATAAATAGCAAATTTTAAGCGTAATTACTGTGTCAATTTCTCCTTTTAGTGTTGATAAAAATGCCCGCTTGTTAACAACTATTCTTCTCTTATCAGGGCCTTGTACTTTATATTTGTTTACATAAAGTTCTTTAATAAATCACTTATAGATTTTTAGTTAAAGTTTTAGTATTTAGTTGCTTAAGGTTGCCAGAGGATTTGATTTCTTTTAAACTTTTTATAACTGGGTATGGATTGCTAGGCTATATGATTTATGGAGGCTTTGTAAAATCAATATACATTTCACCCTATTAAAATAGATGCTTATGCAAGAAGAAGAAGTATTATTAAAAGAAAACAAAGACAGATTTGTTCTTTTGCCGATTAAATATCCTGAAATCTGGGAAATGTATAAGAAAACTGAAGCAAGTTTCTGGACTGCTGAAGAAATAGATCTTTCGGATGACCAGAAACACTGGGATAACCTGAACGATGGGGAAAGACATTTCATTTCTCATATATTAGCCTTCTTTTCTGCCAGCGATGGTATCGTAAACGAGAATCTTGCTGTAAACTTTATGAGTGAAGTGCAACTCCCTGAGGCGCGTTGCTTTTATGGTTTTCAGATCATGATGGAAAACATCCATGCGGAGACCTATGCTTTATTGATTGATACTTATATTAAAGATCCTGAAGAAAAGGACCGTTTGTTCCATGCTATAGATACCGTTCCTGCTGTGAAAAGAAAAGCAGAATGGGCTTTACGCTGGATAGATAATGGCACGTTTGCTGAGCGTTTAGTTGCTTTTGCTGCTGTAGAGGGAATCTTCTTTAGTGGAAGTTTCTGCTCAATATTCTGGTTAAAGAAGCGTGGTTTAATGCCAGGTCTTACTTTTAGCAATGAGCTGATTTCAAGAGATGAAGGTTCACATTGTGAATTTGCTTGTCTGTTGTATGGAATGCTTAAAAATAAATTAAGTGAGGAGCAGGTTCACGGTATCATTAGTGATGCTGTGGAAATTGAGAAAGAGTTTGTTACAGATGCTTTACCTGTTGCATTGATCGGTATGAACGCAAAATTAATGTCGCAGTATATCGAGTTTGTGGCCGACAGGTGGTTACAGGAATTGGGTTATTCAAAGATCTATAACGCAACAAATCCTTTCGACTTTATGGAGATGATCTCTCTTCAGGGTAAGACCAATTTCTTTGAAAAAAGGGTGGGCGACTATCAGAAAAGTGGTGTGCTAACGTCTACAGAAGACAAAGCAGCTGCATTTTCATTAGATGATGACTTTTAGTACTTATTGAGGTTAGGCAATAAGTAAATAAATAATAATTATAATTTGGTGCCTATGTTGGGTTTGCTGCTCTCAAGTTCAATACGCACTATAAATACCAGAAAAATATGTTTGTAATAAAAAGAGATGGCCGTAAAGAAGCGGTGAGATTCGACAAAATAACGGCTCGTATAGAGAAGTTATGCTATGGTTTTAACGCAGAACTTGTAGATCCGATCGATGTTGCCAAGAAGGTAATCGAAGGGTTGTATGATGGCGTTACAACTTCAGAATTGGATAATCTTGCAGCTGAAACCGCAGCTTCTTTAACTACAAAGCATCCGGATTATGCATTACTGGCATCACGTATTGCTGTTTCTAACCTTCATAAAAATACGACGAAGTCTTTCTCCAAAACAATGGAGATGCTGTATAACTATATCGATGCTAAAACTGGAAAACCAGCATCATTAATCGCCGATGATGTTTGGGAAGTTATTGAAAAGAATGCTGATATTTTAGACAGTACTATTATATATGACAGAGATTTTGGGTTTGATTACTTTGGTTTCAAAACCTTAGAAAAATCATACCTGTTAAAAGTTGAAGGTCAGATTGTAGAACGTCCTCAGCATTTGTTTATGCGTGTTGCTGTAGGTATTCATAAAGGTGATATCGATAGCGCAATCGTTACCTATAACCTGATGAGCGAGCGTTGGTTTACACATGCTACGCCAACCCTGTTTAATGCTGCGACCCCTAAGCCTCAGATGTCTTCTTGCTTTTTGTTAACTATGCAGGATGATAGTATTGAAGGTATTTATGATACTTTAAAGCAAACTGCTAAGATCTCTCAGAGTGCTGGAGGTATTGGCTTAAGTATTCATAACATCAGGGCAACAGGCTCTTATATTGGTGGTACAAATGGTACCAGTAATGGTATTGTACCAATGCTTAAAGTATTTAACGATACCGCACGTTATGTAGATCAGGGTGGAGGTAAGCGTAAAGGAGCTTTTGCGATTTATCTGGAGCCTTGGCATGCTGATGTTTTGAGTTTCTTAGATCTGCGTAAAAACCATGGTAAGGAAGAATTACGTGCGCGTGATTTGTTCTATGCACTTTGGGTTTGCGATTTGTTTATGAGACGTGTGGAAGAGAACGGCGATTGGAGTTTATTCTGTCCGCATGAAGCACCAGGGTTAGCTGATTGCTTTGGCGAAGAGTTCGAAGCTTTGTATGAGCGTTATGAAAAAGAAGGTAGAGCACGTAAAACCATTAAAGCTCAGGAGTTGTGGTTTGCTATACTGGATTCTCAAATTGAAACTGGTACACCTTATTTATTGTATAAAGATGCTGCTAACAGTAAATCTAACCAGCAAAATCTAGGTACGATTAAAAGTTCTAACCTTTGTACTGAAATCATTGAGTATACTTCTAAAGATGAGGTAGCAGTTTGTAACCTTGCTTCATTGGCTTTACCAAGATTTGTTATTAACGGAGAATTCGATCATCAGAAATTATACGATGTTACTTATCAGGCTACTGTTAACCTGAATAAAATCATAGATTATAACTATTATCCGGTAGAAGAGGCAAGAAATTCTAACATGCGTCACAGACCTGTTGGATTAGGAGTGCAAGGTTTAGCTGATGCCTTTATTTTAATGCGCTTACCTTTCGAAAGTGAAGGTGCCCGTATTTTAAATACTGAAATCTTTGAAACGATCTACTTTGCTGCGATGACTGCTTCTCATGATCTTGCTGTTAAAAATGGTCCATACGAAACTTTTGCTGGTTCTCCTTTGTCTGAAGGTAAGTTTCAGTTTGATCTGTGGAACGTAAAACCAACAAGTAACCGTTGGGATTGGGAGACTTTACGCGAAAAAGTAGTAAAAGACGGTGTTTACAACTCTTTATTGGTTGCGCCAATGCCTACAGCTTCAACTTCACAGATTTTAGGAAATAATGAGTGTTTTGAGCCTTATACTTCTAACATCTATACAAGAAGGGTATTAAGTGGTGAGTTCATTGTAGTGAATAAACACTTATTGAAAGATCTTGTAGCTTTAGGTTTATGGACCCCGGCTATGAAAGACAGGATTATTTTAGCGAACGGTTCTATTCAGGACATTGCTGAGATCCCTGATTATATTAAAGAATTGTATAAAACAGTTTGGGAAATAAAAATGCGTAGCATTATTGATATGGCTGCCGACAGGGGTGCGTATATCTGCCAGTCGCAATCACTAAACTTGTTTATCAATGCACCGAATACTTCAAAACTAACTTCAATGCATTTCTACGCATGGAAAAAAGGATTGAAAACCGGCATGTATTATCTGCGTACACAGGCAGCTTCTCAGGCAGTTAAATTTACTGTTGAGAACCAGGCTGGTAAAAATATGGAGCCGGTAATTCCGGAGCATATTGAACAAAGTGCTGAAGAGATCGTTGAAGGTCCGGTTTGTTCAATGGAAGAGGGCTGTATCAGCTGTTCAGGTTAATCATTCAGATTGAATATATATATGGAAGGAGTAAGAAGCAATTCTTACTCCTTTTTTTATGTTATATTTTGGGAGGAAACAGGTCTCTGTTGAAGAGAATTGAAAGGTTTTATGGCTGACTAAATATTACCTGGTTGTGAAAAGTCTTTTTGTGGTGTGTCGTATATTTGCAATTAATCATTGATCTTTGCTCCTTAATCCTGACTCCTTAAATGGCGAAACACGAAATCATACCTTGCGAACGTTGCAATACGCCAATAGAGTGTAAGGCTAATTCGTATACGAAATGTCAATGTAGTGTTGTTCAGTTGAACCTGAATGAAGTACAATACATTAGCGAACTATATGATGGTTGTCTGTGTGCCAAATGTTTGTTTGAACTACAGCAGGAATATAAGGAAAGTATAGCTTCCTGATTCCCTCTATCCATATTTGTTTTTTTTGGCTAACTTTGCCCGAAATTATTTGTTGATAAAGAATGGCTAAAGTACAGGTTGGATTGGTGCAGATGAGTTGTACCAATAATAAACAAGAAAATTTAGATAAAGCAATTTTAAAAGTTAGGGAAGCAGCAGCAAACGGTGCGCAAATTGTGTGTTTGCAAGAGCTTTTTACTTCTCTATACTTTTGTGATGTTGAAGATTATGACAATTTCAATTTGGCTGAGGCTATTCCCGGTCCATCTACAGATGCTTTACAGGTTGTTGCAAAGGAATTGGGCGTTGTGATTATTGCGTCATTGTTCGAGAAACGCACAGCGGGATTATATCATAATACCACAGCTGTTTTAGATGCTGATGGTACTTATTTAGGTAAATATCGTAAGATGCATATTCCGGATGATCCGGCTTTTTATGAGAAATTTTACTTTACCCCAGGGGACTTAGGTTATAAGGTTTTTCAGACCAGGTTCGCCAAAATCGGGATATTAATCTGCTGGGACCAATGGTATCCTGAGGCATCCCGTATTACCGCACTGATGGGGGCCGAGATTATGTTTTACCCAACAGCAATTGGTTGGGCAACAGATCAGGATGAAGAAACGAATAAAGATCAATATAATGCATGGCAAACCATTCAGCGTTCTCACGCTGTAGCAAATGGAGTACCTGTGGTAAGTGTAAACCGTGTGGGACTTGAGCAAAATGGAGCAATGAAGTTCTGGGGCGGAAGTTTTGCAACTAACGCACAAGGCCGGTTACTTTATCTGGGTTCTCATGATAATGAAGAAACCAAAGTGGTAGAGTTGGATTTAGCTGAATCTGATTTCTTCCGTAAACACTGGCCATTCTTAAGAGACCGTAGAATCGATTCTTATCAGCCGATTACAAAAAGGTTTATTGACGAAGATTAAGGGAACGTTTAAGATTTAGAGATGTCATCATTTAACGAAGTAATATTTAATAACAGTCCTAAAAAAACTGGCTATAGTTTTCCAGCCGAATGGGCTAAACACGAAGCTACCTGGTTAAGCTGGCCGCATAAAGAGGCTTCCTGGCCAGGTAAAATTGAGACTATTTATGAACCTTATTGCCAGTTTATTAAAATTGTAGCTGAAGGTGAAAAAGTAAGGATTAATATCAACGATGAAGCTACGAAAGCTTTTGCTACGGCTGAGCTGGAAAAGGTAAATGCAGATTTGTCTAACATCGAGTTTTATTTAAACCCGACAAATGATGCCTGGTGCCGCGACCATGGGCCTGCATTCTTATTGAATGAAGATGGTAGTAAAAAGGCTGTGGTTGATTGGGGCTATAATGCCTGGGGCGATAAATACCCTCCATATGACCTGGACGATGTTGTTCCTACTAAAATCGCACATCATTTTGAATTGCCTTTATACAATCCTGATATTGTAATGGAAGGTGGCTCCGTAGAATTTAATGGGGCAGGTACTATTTTAACAACTACAGCTTGTTTGTTAAACAAAAACAGAAACCCGCATTTGAGTAAGGAACAGATTGAGCAGTACTTACTTGAGTTTTATGGTGCTGAGCAGGTGTTATGGTTAGGTGATGGAATTGTAGGTGATGATACTGATGGCCATATTGATGACATTACCCGCTTTGTAAACGAAGATACAGTGTTGACGGTAGTAGAAAGTAATCCGCTGGATGAAAACTACCTGCTACTTCAGGAAAATCTGGAGGCATTAAAAGCGATGCGTTTATTGAATGGTAAACCACTGAATATTGTGAAACTGCCTATGCCTTCACCAGTTATTCATGAAGACACACGCCTGCCTGCGTCTTATGCTAATTTTTACATTGCAAACGCTGCCGTGATCGTACCTACATTCAGGGATGTGAACGACGAAAAAGCTTTGCAGATTATCAGAGACGTATTCCCGGATAGAAAAGTAGTAGGAATAGATTCAACAGATATTATTTGGGGATTGGGTAGCTTTCATTGTTTAAGTCAGCAAGAACCAGCATTACATAAATAGAAAAATCATAACCAAACATATTATATGAAATTGTTAGAAGGAAAAACAGCACTGATTACAGGTGCTTCTAAAGGAATAGGCCGCAAAATAGCGGAGAAATTTGCAGAGCAAGGTGCTAATGTTGCTTTTACCTATCTGTCATCAGTAGAAAAAGGGCAGGCATTAGAGCAGGAGTTACAAAGCTTCGGTACTAAAGTAAAAGGCTATCGTTCTGACGCTTCTAAATTTGATGAAGCTGATCAATTGATCAATGATATTGTCGCTGATTTCGGTACGTTAGATATCGTTGTAAACAATGCAGGTATCACCAAAGATGGTTTATTGATGCGTATGAGTGAAGAGAATTGGGATGACGTGATCAACGTAAATCTTAAATCTGTGTTTAACGTATGTAAAGCCGCTTCTAAGGTAATGATGAAAGCACGTAAAGGTTCTATCATTAATATGAGTTCAGTAGTTGGTGTACAGGGCAATGCTGGTCAGGCTAATTATGCAGCTTCAAAAGCAGGTATCATTGGTTTCTCTAAATCATTGGCTAAAGAATTGGGCTCCCGCAATATCCGCACAAACGTAGTTGCTCCGGGTTTTATTCGTACTGAAATGACTGATGTGCTGGATCCTAAAGTTGTTAAAGGCTGGGAAGAGGGTATTCCATTGAAAAGAGCAGGTGAGACTGAAGACGTTGCAAATGTATGCGTATTCTTAGCTTCAGACATGAGTTCATATGTGACCGGTCAGGTATTATCTGTTTGCGGCGGAATGTTGTAGTAAGCCTAAAGAACAAAAGACTAGTTCTACAAAATAAAAGCGCTCTGATATAGAGCGCTTTTATTTTGTCAGGTAATTTCCTTTAACCTGGATTACTTTTGGTAATGTCCTGTTTTTTTCAAAATAAGCATAGCCTGGTTGTAAGCTTTGCCAGAATTTTGTTTGAATAGGATATTGGGCCGTGTGTTTTTTAAAATTACGTTCTGTCATTTTAAACGGGAAAATATAAACAGGAATATTTGTTTGTCCACTATTACGTGCCTCTACGGCCAATACATATACTTCTTTTATTTTTTCATCGGTTAATGGGATGCAGCCAATTGTTACACAACTTCCATGAATATAAATATCGCTGCCCGGTTTATCTTCACCACTCCTTAACCGGTCTACACTATTTGGGTAATTGATACCTAAAGACAAATAAAAATTACTTTTTGGATTAAAAGCGCTGATGTGATAAAAACCCTCGGGTGTTTGCCGGTCGCCCTCTTTTGTTTTAGGTCCAAGTGTACCAGAGTGTTCGCAAAAATTATAGGTTTTAAAGTGTTTGTATTGTTTTTGACTTTCGGTCTGTAACCAGACTTCCAATTTTCCTTCGCTTTTATAGGCAGTCATGAACAGCTTAAAGGGACCATCAACGCCTTTTTTTGATAGCTCGTTCTTTAGATTATCCCACTTCTGATCATAGGCAGTTTTTACCCGTTCAAATTTTAATTGTTGAGTTTTAAAATCGGATTGTGAAAGGGCAGATGTGGTAGTCATAGTTAACAGTAGAATAAGCTGTAAGTAGCGTCTCATTTTTTGCCAGCGATTTGATAAAACAAACTTAAATAAAATGCCTAGCAGTTTATTTTAAAATTTAGCATCTTTATCCAAACACATATGGGCAATTCTTTTAACGGATATACTATTTTATTGTTGCTGGCTTGTTTGCTTGCGGGGCTGCTGTTTGCCTGGCTATTATATGGTAAGACATCTTACCTGGATAAAAAACTGCGTTATGGTCTGGCTGCTGCCCGGACTATAGCAGTGATGTTAGTTGGCTTCTTATTGTTCGCTCCATTAATCAGGAGTGTAGCTTATAAGCGGGAGAAACCAATTATAATAATCGGACAGGACAATTCACTGTCTGTTGCGAATGTTAAACCAGCGGGCTTTAATCAGCAGGAATACGAACAGCAGATGAAGACGCTGGCTAAGCAGCTTTCTGAGCAATATGAAGTAAAGATTTACAATTTTAGTGATAGTGTAAAAAACGGATTTGATTTTTCAAATAAAGGCAAACTAAGTAACGCAGCACAATTGGTTGCGAAATTGAATGACGAGTATCTGAACCGAAATGTAGGTGCAGTGATTCTGGCATCTGATGGGATCTTTAACAGGGGAGGAAGTCCACTTTATAATCTGGATAAATTAAAAGCACCTGTTTATACTGTGGCCCTTGGAGATACTATTCTTAAAAGAGATTTGCTGATTGCCAATGTAAACTACAATAACCTGGTTTATCTTGACAACGACTTTACCATTGAAGTTCAGGTGCAGGCATTTGAAGCAAAGGGTGCAGAAAGCGTGCTTTCTGTGATGAGCGATGGCAAAAAAGTATATGAAGAAAGGGTGTCGCTGAACTCAAATGCTTTTGTTAAGAATATTCCGGTTAAGCTAAATGCAACTAAGCTTGGGTTACGAAAATATACCATACAGTTGAGCCCGGTGGAGGATGAAGTATCAGAAAAGAATAATGTACAGCATATTTTTGTAGAGGTGATTGATGCAAAGCAAAAGGTACTTATTGCTGCAGCAGCTCCCCATCCTGATATTACTGCGCTAAAGCAGGCAATTGTGTTGAATAAGAATTTCGAAGTTAAGGTGGCGATTGCTGATGAATTAAATACATTGAATCCGGTTGAATATGGACTGGTAATATTGTATCAACTTCCTTCAACTGTATATGATGCTACCGCATTTATCAGTAAATTAAATAGGGGTAATGCTGCAGTTTGGTATGTATTAGGTGCTCAAAGTAACCTGAATGCTTTTAATCAGCTTCAACAGCAAGTAAAATTTACCGGAAGCAACAATACCATACAGGAAACATTCAGCACTGTAAATAAAGGATTCACAGCCTTCGATTTAGATCAGGCTACGACTAAACAAATTGAAGCTTTCGATCCTTTGTCTGCCCCTTTTGGTAAAGTTGTGATCAACGGAACCAGTTCTGTTGTCCTGAACCAACGCATTGGCAAAATCAATACTGATTATCCCCAATTATTTTTTATACTGGATAACGGTCGAAAAACAGGGGTCTTAGCAGGCGAAGGAGTATGGAGATGGAAGCTTTCTGAAGCAGGAGAAACACAAAAAGAACCCCTCGTTTTTAACAGTTTAATTTCAAAAACAGTTCAATATTTGTCTGTTAAGGACGATAAAAGGAAGTTTAAGGTATATGCTGCAAAATATACTTTTGAGGAGAATGAAAATATAGTGCTCAATGCAGTGTTGTATAATGATAGTTACGAGTCTGTAAATTCACCAGATGTAAGTGTCACACTTAAAAATGAGGCAGGTAAGGTTTATAAGTTTTTGTTTTCAAGAACCGAGTCTGCTTATCAACTTGATGCTGGCACATTGCCTTCGGGTAATTATACGTATGCTGCCGCAACACGATTAGGCAATAAAACATATAATGCACAAGGATTATTTTATGTGAATGCAATGACTGCCGAATACCAGCAAACAGTAGCCAATCATCAATTGCTCAATACAATGTCGGTTCAAACAGGAGGAAAAATGTTTATGCCCGGGGATTTGCTAAAACTGTCTGATGCAATAAAAGCTAATGACCAGATTAAAACGCTGACTTATGAAGACCGTAAATATGAGGAATTAATTAACTTTAAATGGCTGTTTGCACTGATTATGGGACTATTTACTATAGAGTGGTTCCTCCGCAAGAGAAATGGTGAAATCTAATGATATAAGATGATACAGATCGATACAATGGAAGCCATTGAAACCCTGGGGACTATCGCTTTTGCAATATCAGGGACTTTTGCGGCTATGCAAAGGAGGTTAGATCCTTTTGGGGTATTGATCATTGCATTTGTGACTTCGATAGGTGGGGGAACAGTAAGGGATCTTTTGGTAGGAGACACTCCTGTAGCATGGATGAGGGATGTAAACTATTGCTTACTGATTCTGCTCACCAGTGTTGCCACAATGTTTTTTAAAACCCACATCAAGAAATTTAAGGTTACGCTATTTCTTTTCGATTCACTAGGTCTCGGTTTATTTACCATGCTGGGCATTCAAAAAGGAATTATGTTTGAGCTGAGCCCGGGGATTTGTATTGCATTAGGGACAATTACCGGTTGTTTTGGAGGGGTAATCAGAGATACTTTGTTAAATGCCATTCCGGTTATTTTTCATAAAGAAATTTATGCCACTGCCTGTATTTTTGGAGGCATACTGTATTATGCTTTGAAGTATTTTAATCTTAAAGACGATGTCGCGACAATTATTGTTATTGCCTTTATATTTATACTAAGGGTAGTCGTGGTACGGTTTAAACTTACTTTGCCAAAGTTTGGGTACTAATCTTTCGGCGCTTCTTTAATGATCACAAAGACATCTTCATTATCTTTTTTCATGAAGTATTTTTCGCGGGCAAATTTCTCTGCAGTGTTTAAATTTGTATTTAACTCATTAAGGTCTTTTTTGACCTGCGAAATCTCTTTGACATAGAAGTCTTTCTCTTCCTGAAGTTTGTTCACTTCGGAATTGAATTCATATTGGGCAACCATATCATTCTTGTCGAAAAACAACATCCATACTATGAAAGCTGCTACAGACAGGAAGTATTTGTTGCGGACAAGTTCTAATATGCGATTCATGTTTACAAATGTATAAATATGATTTCAGCTTTTTACAATGGTTTGTATAATAGTACAGCAAAGAGTACGCTAAAGACTATTGCGGCAACAGCGCCAACCAGTGACAGGGAACTGATTTTGTTTCCTTTAAACCAACCTGCCAGAATAACCAATAATGCAAATGGAGGAAATACACTTAGTAAGGTCGCTATAACGTTTATTTCTTCCTTTTTATTTTTTGTCATGAGTTTTGAATTTATGCACTAATACAGCAATGTAACAAAAAAGCCTTACAATTGTTTTAAACACTTCTTAATTTTTAATGTGATGGGATACAATCCAAATCGTAGCCGGGCATTATTGTATTGGTTATAAAAGAAGGGAAAAAACAACATCCTTGAAGAACTAAAAAATATTTTTTCAAAATCATTGGTAAAAATGAAAAACGCCGGGCACTTGTAGCTATAAACAGAACAAATTGCTCGGTATGGATTATTCATTATACAAGATAGAAGACTTTTTAACAGACGAAAGTTTTATAAAATATTGCCTGCGGGAAGACCCCGAGGTGCTGAAGTATTGGGAAGCGGTGTTAAAAAATCAACCCGAACTTGCTGGTACAATCCATCAGGCGGAATCACTTTTTATGGTGCTCGCACTAAAAGTGGATCCTATTGAAAAAGAAAAGGAACTGGACAAATTGAAATTTGTCATAGAAAATGAAACGCTGGCAGATGCTGTTGATTCAGAAATCCCCCAAAGAATTGTGCGTTTCAAACCAAAGTATGCATGGCTTTCAGCTGCTGCGGCTGCAATCTTAATCGGTATCGGTGTTTATTCAGTAATGAACAGGGTAGATTATAGTACTTATGTACCTACCTATGCAACGGTAAGTGCACTTGAAGAAGTAAAGACCAAATTTAATGAGCGTAGAACGGTAAATCTGCCAGATGGGAGTACTGTGTTGTTAAATGGACTTACTGAACTTAAAATTGATAAAGACTACAATAAAAATAACCGGGTTTTATGGTTAACTGGGGAAGCCCATTTCACAGTTGCTAAGAATGCTGACAGACCATTTATTGTGATATCCGGAAAAACAGCAACCACTGCCCTGGGTACATCTTTCAAAATTAATAATTACAGCCGGACTACAGAGACATCAGTGATGTTGACCACGGGTAAGGTGAGTGTCGGGACTGTTAACGGGCAGGAGGTTGTGAATCATGTTCAGCTACTTCCGGGAGAGCAGGTTCATATTGCTGAAGCCGATAATAAGTTTAACAAGTCAACATTCTCTATCCAGGAAGTTGAGGACTGGAGAGATCGCAGGTTGGTATTCTCCATGGCTTCACTAGAAAAAATCAGGTCCGTTCTCAAAAATATTTATGGCGTAGAGATCATTACTCAAAACCAGCCTAAAAAACCCATCGCATTTACCGGCCAGTTTACCAATGAAAGCCTTACCGAAGTTTTGGATGCCATCGGGTTCTCTAACCATTTTACCTATAGTATAAAGGATGATAAAGTGAAACTTGATTTCGAAAAATAACCACCAGATAAATTTTAAATACTAACCAAACAAACCAATATGAAAAAACAACTACCATCGTATTATTACTTTTACGGGCTGTTTTGCAAAGCATGCCTATGTTTTGTAATGATCGTTTCTTTATCAGGATTTGCACAGTCGAAGGAGAAATTGTATTCCTTTAAATGGAAGAAGACTTCCATCCTAAATGTCTTTAAGCAGATAGAAACGGAAGCAAAAGTTCATTTTTCGTACAATCCTTTGGATTTAAATGTAAACAGGAAGATCGATCTTAATGTCGAAAAGGCACGGATTGATGAAGTCTTAAATGCAATTTCACGCCAGGTGAGTATCAAGTATCAGATTAACGGGAGTACGATTATGATTCAATCTGTCACACCACAACCTGTTGCTGCTCCGGTTGAATTCACCTTAACGGGTAAGGTTACCGACGAGAAGAAAGTACCTATGCCGGGGGTAGTTGTTGTGAATGTAACTAAAAATAAGACGGTTACTACCAATGCTCAGGGTGATTTCTCTATACAGGCAGATAAGGGCGATATGATTCGGTTTAGAATGATGGGCTTCCAGCAGGCAGCAATTGTAGCCAGCGATCAGCAAAAGAGTATAACTGTTGTTTTAAAGGAAGAATCGCTTGATTTAAAAGAAACAGTAGTTACTGCATTGGGTATTAAAAGAGAACAGCGGTCGCTGGGTTACGCGGTATCTGAAGTAGAAGGTGAGGAACTTAAAAAAGCCAGAGAGATTAATGTCATCAATTCTTTGGCCGGTAAAGTTCCGGGTTTGGTGATTAATACGACGGCAAGCGGCCCGGCAGGCTCGTCAAGAGTAATCATCCGGGGAAATACAATGGTGAGTGGCAATAATCAGCCTTTATATGTTATAGATGGGATTCCAATTGACAACTCGAATTATGGTGGCACAGGTTCTGCTGCCAGCGCGAGTGGTGTAGATATGGGAGATGCGATTTCGGCAATCAATCCGGATGATATTGATAAAATCAGTGTATTAAAAGGAGCTTCAGCATCGGCACTGTATGGTTCAAGAGCAGGAAATGGTGTGATTTTAATCACCACAAAAAGAGGGAATAAAAGTAAAGATCTGGGGATAGAGTTTAACAGTACTGCTACATTGGAAAAACAGCTGACCAGTTATGATGGTTACCAGTCCTTGTACGGACAAGGCGTTAAACAGGAATTGAATACCCGTGCCATACAGGATTATAATACCTTAACCAAAAGCTTCGGTGCACGTATAGACCCGGATTTAACAGTAATTACCGGTACAGGTGCACGTATGCCTTACGCATATGTAAAAAACAACATTGATGGATTTTTTAGAACCGGATCAACATTTACAAATACGCTTTCTTTGGCTAATTCGACGGATGTTACGGCTTTTAGATTTTCTGCATCTAACCTGACGAACAGGGATATTATTCCAGGTAGTGGCCTCACCAGGAACTCTTTCACCTTTAATGGCAGCTCTAAATTTGGTTCGAAAGTTACTTTGGAAGCCAGGGCATTTTACATGAATGAAGATGTTAAAAACCGCCCCTCTCTTGCTGATGACCCTGGAAATATTGGGAATAGTTTCCTTTCACTGGCAAACACCGTGGATCAGGCCAGGTTTAAAAACGAGTATAAAAATGCTGACGGTAGTTATCTCGATTGGAATAATGGAAATCAATATCGTTTAAACCCTTATTGGGTAATTAACGAAATGAAAAATAAGACCATCAAAAACAGGTTGCTGGCTTCCGTACAATTGAATTATAATATCTTAAGCTGGCTAAGTTTACAAGGTAGAGCCTCAACAGATCAGACTCAGGTTGACTTTGAGAAATTTGCGCCAAGAACAACTCCCGGAGCATTAACGGGCACTTTAGATATCAATAATTCCAGGTATAATACTTTAGAAGCGGATGTATTGCTAACTGCACAAAAACAGGTTACTCCTTCTTTAAATTTATCTGCCCGTATAGGAAGTAGTATTACAAGAAACAAAAGGCCAGGTACATTAATGCAGTTTACAGATCAGGCGGTATTAGATGTTGCCATTCCGACGAGTTATGTTACCCAGTCTGTTACACCACTTTCACCGTTGAAAAAAGCTATCAATTCTGTATACGGGATTGTTACCGCTGCTTATAAAGGCTATTTATATGCCGATGCGACCCTGCGTAATGATGCTTTCTCTACGTTGAGTGTAAATGAGAACAGTAAACTATATCCTTCATTTAGTAGTGGTTTTGTTTTTACTGAAGCATTTAAAATGAACAATAAAGTGCTCTCTTATGGTAAGTTAAGGGCTTCTGTTGCACAGGTGGCTTCTGACACCGATCCCTATCTTTTAAATCAGTATTACAGAGCAAATTCTCTGGCTTTTAAAGGCCTGCCTACAGGAGGATTATCAACCGATGTTATGCCGGCAGATGCTAATTTGAAGCTTACTACTACTTTCTCCTATGAATTTGGAGCAGAACTTAAGTTTTTTAACAATAGGATTGGAATGGATATTACCTATTACAATTCCAAATCAAAAGACCAGTTGAATATTTTGCCCAATCCAGTTTCATCAGGATATAAGAACTCAATCATTAATGCTGGTGTAATTGGAAACAGAGGTGTCGAAATTGCGTTGAATGCGACTCCGGTTACCACCAAGGATTTTAATTGGGAAATGAATATTGCTTTTGCAAGAAACAAAAATACGGTAGAATCCTTAGCGGACGGCACGCCGTTCCTGGTATTGTCTGATGCGAGATGGATGGGCGTATCGGTTGTGGCCATGCCCGGAGCAGATTACGGCTCTATTTTAGCCTATGATTATCAAAAAGATCCAAACGGAAACATTATTCTTGACCCAATTACTTTGCAGCCACTTTTAAGTGATACCCGTAAGGTTTTAGGCAAAGGTATTTTTGACTGGACGGGTGGTTTAACCAATACCTTTACTTATAAGAATTTTAGTTTGAGTACTTTGCTGGATATCAAAGTTGGCGGTGATTTGTTATCCTTAACGAATTATTTTGCTGCAGCAAACGGGGCGTCTAAAATCACGCTGGATGGAAGGGCAGAATGGATTAAGTCGGAAGAGGATAGAATGTCTGCGGGAAAAACACCTCAGCAATGGGCTTCCGAAGGTAGAGTTGGCGGATTGGTGCCAAAAGGAGTCATCCAAACAGGTACCGATGGACAAGGGAAACCTATATACGCTCAAAATACAAGGGCAGTTGAGCCATCTGGTTATTGGGGTTCCTTAAATGATATTGCCAACTCTGTTGGTGTGCCTTTTATCTATGATGCTTCATATGTAAAAATGAGACAATTGACTTTAAGCTATAGAATTCCTTCTGCTGTTACATCTAAATGGGGAATTAAAGATCTTCAGGTCGCTTTTGTAGCACGGAACCCGTTTATTATTTATAAAGATGTTCCAAATGTGGATCCTGATTCGAACTATAACAATGGTAACGGACAGGGGATTGAGTACGGCTCCTTGCCAGGAAGACGCAGCTATGGTTTTAACCTCAACTTTAGATTTTAATTAGAAGAAGATGAAACATATTATAAATACATTATATATTGGAGGAATAGCACTTTTGCTATCAGTAACTTCCTGTAAAAAGTTTGGAGATACAAACATCGATCCTACGAGATCATCTAATCTTGATCCGTCGATCCAACTCACTACAGTTCAGTTGAGGTTTTCCGGAGACCTGAATATCAATCAACGTACAACTTTTATGTTGACCATGCCATTGGTACAGCAGATTGCAGGCGCATATAGCAACAGATGGGGAACGGCTTATTATAAAGATCCGGGTATGCTGGGTATTTTATGGGATGATTCTTATGGCAATGAGGTAGTTAATATCATTGATGCTGTAAAGAGAACCAATGGGGTTGCGGAAAAGTCTAATTTAAATGCGATATGCCGCATTATGAAGGTTTATATTTTCGCCAGAATGACTGATTTATATGGAGACCTTCCATACTCAGAGGCTGGTAAGGGGATCAAACCAAAATTTGATACGCAACAGGAAATTTATAATGATTTCTTTAAAGAACTTACCGCTGCGTCAGCTCAGCTTGATGCGTCAAAAGATTTGGTGAAAGGTGATGTGTTTTACAATGGAAATGTAAATTCCTGGAAAAAATTTGCCAATTCATTGCGCTTGCGCTATGCTATGCGCCTAGTGAAAATTGATCTTGCTAAAGCAAAAACGGAAGCTCAGGCGGCATTTAACGCAGGTGTATTTACTGCAAATGCTGATGTATGTAAGGTGGATCATGAAGATGTTCGAAATAATTATGAAGAGGGAGGTAAAGGATATATTAAAGGAAATGCGGTTTCGGAATCTTTTCATAAAGATGGTGTTCCGGGACGTTTTACTTCTGTGTTTTTAGATCAGTTGAGGTCAACCAATGACCCAAGAATGAAATACATGGTAAAATACTACGTAGACAATCCGGCAATACCACCGATTAACAGGATCGACATTACAGATCAGGTGGTTGAAAAGCAAGGCTATCAGGGAGTAACTCCCGGTCAATATATCTGGAACGATTATAAGGATAGCTTCCCTGTTGTTGTTCCTGGTGTGGGTACTGTGACCGTTACTAATAATGATCAGAAAGCACAGCCGGCAAATTTTCTGTTGAGATTTAATGCGCCGTATTTGCATTTAACCTATTCTGAGGTTGAACTTTTACTTGCTGAAGCAACCGTAAGGTTTGGAGAAACTTTTGGTGGTACCGCCATTGATCATTACAAAAAAGGGATTGAAGCGGGAATACAACAGCTTAGTTTTTTCCCATCCGGCCCAACTGCTACCAGTACCGAGATCAATACCTTTATTCAGGGAAATGCATTGCTTGCCGGTAAAGAAATTGAACTGATCAATAAACAATTATGGATTACCTTATTTTTAAACGGACCAGAATCTTTTTCTAACTGGAGAAGAAGTGGTTTCCCTTTATTGACACCGGGAGTAGGTATTGATGAGCCTAGCCAAAGTACGACTATACCAAGGAGGTTCGAGTATCCTTTTACCGAGGAAGAGCAAAATAAGGCAAATTTCGTAAAGGTACTTCCAGGATTAGGTGGCGAAGATAGTTGGAACGCAAGAGTATGGTGGGATAAGCAATAACAGCATCATTAATAGACAGATGTTATGAAAAATATAAAGTTGTATGTTCCGTTGATTTGTTTAGCGGTGCTATTTACAAACTGTGGTAAAGCAGAGGTAAAGACGGCAATGCCTGAACCACAGGGGCAAGGAAAGAAGGACTTTAAAATTGTAGGCTATGTGTTTGCAAACAGTGATCTCGCTGCTGTAGCTGCTACGATTGATTTTAGTAAGCTCACACACCTCAATATTGCCTTTATTAATCCGGATGCAAATGGTGTTTTTGCTCCGGTTAATGGCCTGCCTGAACTCGTAAAAAAAGCACATAACAATAATGTTAAAGTGCTTTCAGCACTGGCAGGAGGTGATCCACCGCAATATCTGAAAGACTTGTTACGACCTGAAAAAAGAGGCGTTTTGGTTGACGGTTTGATACAGCTGACAAGAACCTATAATTTGGATGGGATTGACGTAGATCTTGAAGGAGATTTTGTAAATGCAGATTATGAAGCTTTTGTAGTTGCACTTTCTGCCGGTTTAAAGGCTGAAGCAAAGTTGATGACTGCTGCGGTAGCTACCTGGAATTCGGCGGCCTATTCAGATAAAGCCATTAAGCTTTTTGACTTCATCAACATCATGTCTTATGATCAGACTGGCCCCTGGAGAAAAGATAATCCAGGACCACATTCTACTTACGAGGCTGCGGAAACTGACTTTACACATTGGAATATTAACCGGTCTATACCAGCTAACAGGTTGGTTCTGGGGCTACCGTTCTATGCCTATGGATTTGGTCCTGATATTCAGGAAAGTATTACCTATGGTGAATTGGTAACTGCATATCCGGGTACTGAAAAGGAAGATTTCTGGGTGGTGTCCGGAAAAGGGTCTTTTTTTTATAACGGAATGCCTACCATTAAGAAAAAGGTAGAATTGGCGCTTAAAAAGAAAATGGGAGGGGTAATGATCTGGCAGATTGCCGGAGATGCACAAGGCCCCCTTTCCTTGTTAACCGCAATCAACGACACAATAAAATAATGTACAGCATATTATTAACTATTTTAAAAAATAAATCTCATGAATAGTATAAAATATTTAGTGTTTTCTGTTCTTCTGCTTGCTGCTTTGGCAGGCTGTGAAAAGGGACAGGAAGCGGATTATGACGATAATTTTCATCCAAGAATCATAGACAATAACGGGGTCTTTTTAAGCCCTAACAGGATAATCTTTCAGGGGCAGTCTGCGGTATACAGCGGACTGATGTTCTCACCTAAGCCAAATACGAAAACAAAAGTTGTTTGGAAGGTTAACGATAAAGAAGTGTCAACAGATACAACCTATACATTTACGCCAACAGCTGGTGGAGAGTATGAGGTAAAAGTAGAAGCTAGCTACAATGGCCAGGTTTCAACCCGTATTTCCAAAGTTCTGGTAAGCCCTACCACCTATACTTTCAAAAACTTTTCGCATGTAGCTTTAGCTTATTTATCTGAGAATGGTACGGCCAAACAAGTTGATTGGGCTAATGTAACTCATGTGGCATTTAACGGTGCTAAGGTAACTCCGGATGGACTCGATATCTCCAAAGGGCAGGTTAACCAGGTTACTGATGAACTCGTAGCTCAGGCTCATATAAATGGTATTCGTGCGATGCTTGGGGTAAGTGGTACGCTGTCAGGTATTGATGGCTGGTCCCTGTATCAAAGTAATAATTTTGGCAATGCAATAAGTGACCCAGGGAGAAGGGCCGCACTTGTTGCTCAGATTGCAACCTATGTAAAAGATAGAAAATTAGATGGTGTAGATGTGATGATGACTGACCTGAGCGATTTTGGAGAGCGGAATATTGCTGCAACAGGTCCTTTTATAGCTGCCTTAAGAGCCGCCTTACCAGCAGAATCTGTTATTACAATTACCGTAACTACCAATTGGATGCATTGGGGGTATAGTAACCTGAATATGGTTGATTGGGTAAATGTACACGCCTTTGAAGATGGTGCCATTAGTCCGGGATCGCCTGTTGCACAGCCCTCTAGCTACGAATATATGATAGCTGGTGCCAATATCTGGAAAAATAACCATGGTCCGGCAAGTAAGGTTGTTGTTGGTATACCTGCTTTTGGTTTACGTTTCGATGAATTGGATGGTAATGGTAACAATTTAGGCTGGGGTTCTTATAGTTATGTGCCATACTCGGCTATTTTGGCTAAAGACGCACAAGCTTTTGGTAAAGAAATGACGACAATGGATGGGAAGACGGTTTTTTATAACGGAATTCCGATGGTTGAACGAAAAGCAGACTTTTTAAAAGTAAATGGTTTTAAAGGAGCCTACATGTGGGCTGTAGATTATGATGTGATAGGCACAAATTCATTAATGAAGGCTTTAAACAATAAATTGAAATAAGCGATTGGAGTCTGTATTAAAGAAAATACCGCACAGGTTGGTGTCTATCGACGCCCTCCGTGCGGTCATTATGGTCCTAATGATTTTTGTGAATGATTTGTGGACATTAGTTGATATTCCACATTGGTTAGATCATGTTCCTGCTGCAGCGAATGGAATGGGCCTCGCAGATATTGTATTTCCTGCATTTTTGTTTATTGTTGGCCTGTCGGTACCCTATGCAATAGAAAGTAGAAGGAAGAAAAAGGAAGATCTCTTTCAAATTCTTTTTCACATTCTGGTACGTACCATAGCGCTATTGATCATGGGCTTTTTTCATGTCAACATGGACAGCTATGATGAATCTGCGATGTTGGTAAAACCGCTCTGGCAGATTTTAGTTACACTGGGCTTTTTTCTGGTGTGGCTGGATTATTCGTCTTATGGTTTGCGGCTTAGTAGAATCCTTAAAACTACAGGTGTTATCCTTTTGATTTTGCTTGGCTTTTTGTTTAAAGGAAATGGAGGGGAAGGATTTGCGGCTATGCGAGTTGAATGGTGGGGGATACTGGGATTAATTGGCTGGGGCTATCTTGTTGCAAGTTGTGTTTTTCTATTTTCCGGTGGTAGAATGCTCGTACAAATTATAGCCTTTATATTTTTTATGCTATTTAGTTCAGCTAATAGTTTGGGCTGGTTAGATTGCGCTGGAATGATTCGTAAATACATCTGGTTGTCTGAAAATGGCGCTATGGCGGCACTCCCTATGGCAGGTATCATTACTGCATTATTGTACAGAAAATTTACAGCCAGGAATGTTAACTTTTGGATAGGTATTACCTTTTTTGCCGTGTTGCTATTACTTTTTGGTTATTTAAGCAATCCGCTATGGGGAATCTCTAAAATAAGGGCTACTCCATCCTGGATAAGTATTTGTGCGGCAATAACAATAATGTTGTTTGCATTGATGATATATCTTACCGAGATTTTAAATCAGAGAAAATGGTACAGCCTTATAAAGCCAGCTGGCACGAGTACGCTAACCTGCTATCTTTTACCTTACATCCATTATGCGCTAATCACCTTGTTACATATCCCACAGTTACCTGCAATACTACGAACAGGGGGACTGGGTCTGGGTAAATCCCTTGTCTACGCGTTAATAATTGTTGCCATTACCGGGTTATTGGAAAAAAGAAATATCAGGTTGAAAATTTAGTTTAGCGCCTCAATCTAAATTGATTGTTATCAGAATAAAGAGCAAAGTTTCACGCAAAACGTTAACCGCATTATGTAAGGTATTATAAACGGTTCTTTCCGTTAAAAGCGTTTTGTCTGAAATCTCTTTAAAAGACATACAGTCGAAATAGCGCATTTGAATGATTTCCTTTTGTCGCGGACTTAAACTACCTAACGCATGTCGCAACCGGTTTTTAAGATGCTCATCTTCCTGGCTCGCAATTAAAATGGCTTCGTAAGAACTTACAGAAATGACGTGCTCTGGTACGTCTTCAGAATCTAAGGCCACTAATCCTTCCTGATACGCATACTTCTGGTTGGTTTTATAAATAATCCGCTTGTAAATGGTAAAAACATATTGCTGGATGTTTTCTACTTCGGAAAGCTTATCCCTGATTTTCCAAAGTTCGATAAAGAGGTTTTGGATACTTTCTTTAATCAACTCCGGGTCTCTGTAAAGTGACATCCCAAAACGGTATAAATCATCATAAAAAAGAGAAAAGCAAGCATACAAACCTTGTTTCTCTCCTTCAATTAGGAGTTTCCAGTTTTTTATGATCCCCTGATGATTATAATTCATGTGTATACGTTGAGCGAGAAGACCTTGAAGTCAAACGAAAATAAGAAAAATTATCAGGATAATGTAACAAATAACCGTTCTTTTCAGAGTCTGGCATCTTCCCGATGAAGAATCGGAAAACGCCTAAGGCCTCCTCAAAGAAGATGATTTTTTCTTTAAAACAAAACCCCCAATACCGTTTTGCAGTATTGGGGGTTTATAGATATTTTTACTGATTACTTTATTGCATATTTGAAGTTTTTGCCGATAAATTTGGCAGCACCACCTAATTCCTCTTCAATACGTAACAGCTGATTGTATTTTGCAATCCTGTCAGAACGTGAAGCAGAACCAGTCTTAATTTGACCACAGTTTAAAGCAACAGCAAGATCAGCAATGGTAACATCTTCAGTTTCACCAGAACGGTGAGACATTACAGAAGTATAACCATTAGTTTGGGCTAAAGAAACCGCGTTAATAGTTTCAGTTAAAGAACCGATCTGGTTTACTTTTACTAAAATTGAGTTAGCAGTATCATTGTCAATTCCTGTTTGAAGCCTCTTAACGTTAGTTACAAACAAATCATCACCAACCAATTGAACACGGTCACCGATTTTTTCTGTCAGTAATTTCCATCCAGCCCAGTCATCTTCATGCATACCATCTTCAATAGAGATGACAGGATATTTTTCAGTTAATGAAGTCAGGTATTCAGCTTGTTCAGCACTAGTGCGGATTGCGCCTTTATCACCTTCAAATTTAGTGTAATCGTATTTGCCATCTTTGTAAAACTCAGACGCAGCACAGTCAAATGCTAAAGCGATTTGTTTACCAGGAGTATAACCTGCTTTTTCAATAGCTTGCATAATGGTTTCTACAGCATCTTCAGTACCGTCAAAAGTTGGAGCAAATCCACCTTCGTCACCTACAGCAGTAGAAAGACCTCTGTCGTGTAATATCTTTTTTAAGTTGTGGAATACTTCTGTACCCCATCTTAATGCTTCAGAGAATGAAGATGCACCAACTGGCATAATCATGAATTCCTGAAAAGCAATAGGCGCATCAGAGTGAGAACCACCGTTTACAATGTTCATCATTGGAATAGGTAATGTGTTTGCATTAACACCACCAATGTAACGGTATAAAGGTTGACGGCTTTCTTGTGCAGCAGCTTTAGCAACAGCTAAAGAGACACCTAAAATAGCATTGGCACCTAATTTACCTTTGTTTTCAGTTCCGTCTAATTTGATCAGTAAGTTATCGATTGCAACTTGCTCAAATACATCCACACCCCTTAATTCAGCAGCAATTGTATCATTTACATTGGCAACAGCTTTTAATACACCTTTACCCAGGTACACAGCCTTGTCATTATCGCGAAGCTCAACCGCCTCGTGAATACCTGTTGAAGCACCTGAAGGTACTGCAGCACGGCCAAGTACACCATTTTCTGTAATTACATCTACTTCAATTGTAGGATTGCCACGGGAGTCAAGTATTTGCCGCGCATGAACATCGATTATTAAACTCATTTCTATTGGTTTTTATTAGTAAATCTGCCTTAGTGTAAAAAGTACAATTACTAAGACAATATCCAAAGTTATAATAAATTTTAAATTATCAGCAAAAAAGGCCGTAATTACTTACGGCCCTTAAGTTTAATGTTTTTATTAATGGTTATGCAGCCTCAGAATCAGCTGCAAAAAATGCTTTATAAACAATTCCGGCTAAAATTGCACCCGCAATAGGTGCAACCCAGAATAACCATAGCTGTCCTACAGCCTCGCCACCAGCAAAAATGGCCTGACTGGTACTTCTTGCAGGATTTACGGAAGTGTTGGTTACAGGAATACTGATCAGGTGGATTAAAGTTAAACACAGACCAATAGCTAATCCGGCGAAACCTTTAGGCGCTCTGTTGTCTGTTGCACCTAAAATCACCAGCAGAAAGATAAAGGTCATCACGATCTCGCAGACCAAAGCCGCTACCATACTGTATTTGCCAGGCGAAAGATCGCCATAACCGTTGCTGGCAAAGCCGCCAATAGCAGCACCATTACCGGTAGCAATGACGTAAAGTATACCAGCTGCGGCAATACCGCCTAAAACCTGGGCTACAATATATCCAACAAGTTCTTTGGCATCAAAACGGCCGCCAACCCATAAACCGATGGAAACTGCCGGGTTTAAGTGAGCCCCTGAGATGTGTCCAAGTCCGTAAGCAATGGTTACTACGGTTAATCCAAAGGCAAGTGCAACACCTAAAAAGCCAATGCCGGCTTCCGGATAGTTACAGGCTAAAACGGCGCTTCCACAACCGCCTAATACCAACCAAAAGGTACCAATAAATTCTGCTGCTAATTTTTTCATAAATAGTTTGTTTGTCAATGGTTTATCAATGAATGAATTTAACTACAAATATTTAATATTCCAATAGGGAAATTAAGCAGCAGTAAATATTACTCCCACTTAAAGACTTTAACAGCAACGGCATAGACCCCAATGCCCCAGATAACCATAATCAGAATCTGATGTTTTACATCCCATAAACCGGCGCCTTCAAAGGCAACTTTTCTCATGGCATCATTCAGGTAGGTTAAAGGTAAAGCACGACTGATTGGTTGAAGCCAGGATGGAAAGGCATCAATAGAAAAGAAAGTACCCGACAATAAGAATTGTGGTAAAGTAATAATATTTGAAATGGGAGGGATGGTACTCTCACTCTTTGCGATTCCTGATACGACAAAACCAAAACCCATAAATACGATCAATCCCATAATAGAAAGCAGCAGCATATTTAGAACTGTGACTGCACCCTGGATTAATGTGAACTCAAAAAAGAAATGCCCCAGTAAGATGATAAATAATGCACCTAACAATGCAAAGCCGATTCTTGCTATACCTTCTCCAAATACGATACTTGATCTCCTTACAGGCGTAGCAAAGAAGCGCTTGATCACAAGGTTTTGTCTTAAATTAAAAAAAACAAACGCTGTTCCGAATACACCGGTACTTAATAAAGAGAAGCCAAGTTGCCCGGGTAAAATAAAATCTATAGTCCTGTACACACGGCCCTGAACTGTACTTTCGTGTAATTTGGCGATGGCAGGTTCTGTATGTTGAGTATTTATGGTGTAAAGCATATCATGCAATACCGATTTAAATATACTTCCTTTATCAATTGATGCAGAAGTATACTGAACATCCGCAAGATAGGCAGGTTTGCCAGCAGCATTTTTCTGAACAGATATAACCGCATCAATTTGTCCCTTTTCTAATCCTTTTTGTATCTCCTCAGGCGTTTTGTCTGTAAGCAGGTGTACCAGGCTGTTACTTTCCAATGCTTTTACGACAGGGTTATTCAGGTCGGACCCCGATGAAAGGGCTACGTCTACCTTTACACCACCTCCTCCTAAAAAGCCAAAAACAAGAATAAATATCAGTGGGAATGCCAGCGTAAATACCACTGCCGAAGGGCTCCGCATAATAGAGCGGAAGCTCGCTTTTGCAAGTGCCAGTGTAGCTTTTGTATGATTGTAAGGTTTATTCATATTGTTCTAATTATCTTCCCGCCATTCTTTACCTGTAAGGTTGATGAAAACATCTTCCAGATTGGCTTTTTTTACTTCTTTTTTCCTTTCGAAACCGCTGCTTACCAGTTTGTCTATTAAATTATCAGGTGTATCCAATGCGATAATTTTTCCGCGTTCCACAAAAGCAACCCGGTCACACAATTGCTCAGCCTCATCCATATAATGTGTAGTGAGGACCACAGTTGTACCATTGTTCCTGATTTCAATAATCAGGTCCCATAAATTGCGCCGGGCCTGTGGATCAAGACCAGTTGTAGGTTCATCCAGGAAAATTATTTTTGGCGAATTGATCAGTGTGGTGGCGATAGAAAAGCGTTGTTTTTGTCCGCCAGATAATGCCTTGTATTTCGCTTTGGCTTTGTCCTGAAGGTTTACTTTCTCCAGCATTTCCATTGGCTTCACGTCAACACCATATAGACCCGAGAACAATTCCATCAATTCTATCAGGTTCAGGTTTGGATAGTAACCTGCTGCCTGTAATTGTACGCCAATAATTCTTTTAATTTTGCTGGCGTCTTTTTCTACGGTATAACCATCAACAGTAACTTCTCCTGATGTTTTCTCGCGAAGGGTTTCAAGGATTTCTAAAGTTGTCGTTTTTCCAGCTCCGTTGGGCCCAAGGAGGCCAAAGATTTCGTTTTCATACACGTCAAAGCTAATGCCTTGAACAGCGGTGAAATCGTCATATTTTTTTACCAGATTTTTAACACTGATAATGGCATTTCTGTTGTCCATGTTATAAATGTAAGAAGGTTCAGCCAAATAGAAAATGCTATTCTGCTAAACCTTCTAAAATGTCGATAAAATGATATATTGATTCGGTAAACGTTTTACCAGGTCAATTCACCTTTAATCATGTTGATGAAATCATCAAACAGGTAACGTGAATCATGAGGGCCCGGAGAAGATTCAGGGTGATATTGAACCGAGAATGCTTTTTTGCCCTTTACGCGGATACCTTCAATAGACTGGTCATTTAAGTTAACGTGAGTAATTTCTACTTTGTCAGAGCTTCTAACCTCTTCTGGAATTACACCGAAACCATGGTTCTGAGAAGTAACTTCACAATGGTTTTTGATTATATTTTTAACAGGGTGGTTTAAACCACGGTGACCATTAAACATTTTCATGGTTCCAATGCCGTTAGCTTCCGCCAGTAACTGGTGACCTAAGCAAATACCGAACATAGGTTTTTCTGCTGCCAGCACTTTTTTTACAGTTTCAATTGCATAGGGCATAGCAGAAGGATCACCAGGGCCATTTGAGATGAAATAACCATCTGCACCCCATTTATCCATTTCTTCGAAAGTTGTTTTTGCAGGGAACACCTGTACATAAGCATCTCTGTGTTCAAAATTGCGAAGGATATTCTTTTTAATTCCAAGATCAAGCGCTGCAATTTTATAGGTTGCGTCCGGTGATCCGTAGAAGTAAGGTGTTTTAGTGGAAACCTGAGAAGACAACTCCAGACCGTCCATAGAAGGAACTTCTGCAAGTTTGGCTTTCAGTTCTTCAAGATCAGTAATCTCAGAAGAAATAATTGCATTCATCGCACCTTTGTGTCTGATGTGACGTACCAGTGCACGGGTATCAATATCAGAGATACCTACAATATTTTCGTTTTGAAAGTAGTCCTGAATAGATTCAGATGCTTCTTTGCGACTGAAACCGATGTTATAGTTTTTACAAACTAAACCAGCTATTTTGATGCTGTCTGATTCAATTTCTTCTCTATGTATACCATAATTCCCAATATGGGCATTGGTTGTTACCATAATCTGTCCGAAATAAGAAGGGTCTGTAAAGATCTCCTGGTATCCGGTCATTCCTGTGTTAAAACAGATTTCGCCTGTTGTTGTTCCTATTTTTCCGGCAGCTTTACCATAATATACGGTGCCATCGGCAAGTAACAAGATAGCTGGTAACTTGGTGTAATTAGTCATTGTAGTTATAATGAGAAATAATTGGTGTAAAAAAAGAGAAAAATGGGGATTTGACTGCGGTTTTGATACCGATTATGTTTTTAACAAATGTGCTGTTAAGTAACTCCTTCATTTCGGAGTACAAAGGTATGTTTTTGTGAGGTTTTATTCAAGATTTTTTTTGAGATTTCGTAAAACTGTCTCTGTTCCCACCAGAGGTAGAGGCCGATGATTAGGAGACAAGTGTCACAAAAACAATAAAAATCCCTTTATTACAATTGTAAAAACTAATTTTGCGACAACAAAACTATAAAAGCATGTCGGTAAATAAAGAAGTAAAAAGAATAACTACTCATATATTACAGGAAATGAAACAACGTGGAGAAAAGATCTCTATGTTAACTGCATACGATTATTCGATGGCTACCATTCTGGATGATGCGGGATTGGATGTTTTATTAGTTGGAGACTCCGCTTCTAACGTAATGGCCGGACATGAAACCACTCTTCCGATCACTTTAGATCAGATGATTTATCATGCACAATCGGTAGTTAGGGGAGCAGCCCGTGCTTTTGTAGTTGTTGATTTACCTTTCGGTTCGTACCAGGGGAATTCTAAAGAAGCTTTAAATTCTGCTATCCGTATCATGAAAGAGTCGGGTGCACACGGCGTAAAGCTTGAGGGAGGAACTGAAATAGTAGATTCTGTACAACGTATCATTACAGCCGGTATTCCGGTAATGGGGCATTTAGGACTTACTCCCCAATCTATCTATAAATTTGGTACCTATACTGTAAGGGCAAAAGACGAAGCAGAAGCTGATAAGTTAAAAACTGACTCCCTGGCGTTACAGGAAGCAGGATGTTTTGCAGTAGTTTTAGAAAAGATTCCGGCCAAATTGGGCAAATTGGTTTCTGAAAGCTTGCATATCCCAACTATTGGTATCGGCGCGGGTGGAGATTGTGACGGACAGGTGCTTGTGGTAAATGATATGATTGGTTTAACCAAAGGCTTTAAACCACGTTTCCTACGTCAGTACCTTGACCTTTATGAAGGAATAAAAGGAGCTGCACAAGCCTATATCAGAGATGTGAAAGGGAGTGATTTTCCAAATGAAAAAGAACAATATTAATGCCTGTAACGGATAAGGATATACTTTACGAAGACAATCACCTGATTGCCGTAATGAAAAGAGCGGGTGATATTGTTCAGGTTGATGAGACCGGTGATGAACCCCTGGATGAACAGGTGAAGAAATACCTCGCCATAAAATACAATAAACCCAATAGTGCGTTCTTAGGTGTGGTACACCGGCTTGACAGGCCAGTGAGTGGTGTTATTCTATTTGCTAAGACAAGTAAGGCCCTTGAAAGGGTGAATGCTATGTTTAAAAACCGGGAAGTTAAAAAGACCTATTGGGCGGTCGTGCGTAACAAGCCTTCAAAGGCTTCCGGTACACTTGTTCATTGGTTGATTAAAAATCCACAGAAGAATGTAGTTACACCTTATAACACTGAGGTTCCGGGAAGTCAGCGTTCTGAACTGAGCTATAAGCTTATTGGGGAGTTAAATGGTTATTATTTAATTGAAATAGACCCGCTTACCGGACGGTCGCATCAGATCAGGGTACAATTATCTACTATGGGCTGTCCAATTGTAGGTGATAATAAATATGGTTATCCGCGCGGTAGTCGTAAGGGGAGTATTTGCTTACATGCACGAAGACTTCAGTTTCTTCATCCGGTTAAGAAGGAACCGGTTAATATTTTTGCGAAGCTGCCTGTAGATGGTTTCTGGGAAAAGTTTGAGGGATTTTAACAAATCCCTTTTTTATTGCCCTAGATTTCAAATGGCAAAATCATATACAATTAAGCCAATTATTGCCTGCTCCTATTGTGTAATTTTATTTTTAATCATTTCTGATCATTTAAAATAAAATTAATGACGAGTTCAAAATCATTAGCGAGATACGGTTTGTTAATCCTGTTTATTGTAATAGCTGCTATAAGTTGTAAGAAAGATGGTGCACAGCTTGCCCGGATTAGTGAAGAATTAAGAGGGAAGTGGAATGTGCAATCTAATAAGATGATATACTATGACGAGTCTGGACAAAAAGAATACGAAGAGATATTGGAAAGACCCGGTGATGCTACTGAAGTTGATTTTACAATAGGGCCGAAGGCAAATATTTTAAGTAAGAGTGACCAATCGATAAGCACTACATACAAACTAACGCAGGAAAAGAAAAGCGTTTATATTGAGTTACATGAGGCTGAAATTTTTGATGCAAAAAAATGGGAAATCTCTGATGTGTCGGCCGGCAAACTGACCTGGACCGCAAATTTCCCAAATGTTAAATATGAAGATAAAGAAACCGGGGAGATCGTTGAAGCGTACAATGCCGAGCTCATACTCGACCTTATTAAGCAGTAACACGTCTTGTTTAAAATCTATTTACAGTTTGTTTTGGTAAATACAATTGCCGGACCGAACTTTAGCGTGCTCCGGTCTTTAAATATCATTTTGCCACCCTTTTCCATAACATCACCACTGCCTTCGTAAATTTTACCGTCATCTTTTTTGACAAAAACGACCTCTCTTACGGATCTCATCCCTTCAGAGTCGAATGTGTATTCAGCAATGATGGTATCACCTTTCATTTCGCCGGCAATTGTGCCTTTATTGCTGTCTTTTTCAAATAATTTGTAGTCCAGTTCTCCGGTTAGTTCTTCTCCTTCTATGTTAATTTTAAGAGAAGCTGTGTCCCTGTTTTTGATGTACACGTAACAATCGCTGCTACTGGTTCTCGGGCGGCTGGAAGTAAACGTGGTATCCACGGCAATAACTTTAGCTACTGTATCGTCGGCCTGCTTAACTTTTTGTTCATTTGTACAGGATGCTATAGTAATTGCAGAGAATGCCAGTGTTAATATTAGTAGTTTCATATGGTGTTCTTTATCGGGGTACAACAAAAGTATAACGGAGATTGTTTTTTATTTTGAATTTAATATCAATTATACTCAAGGGTTAAAAGAGCAGATAAAGCTTAAATTTGCTAAGGATTGTGCCTAATTCAGAAATTATATATAATATTGGGAGGATGATCCACTATTTTTTCGGAACTTAACTAAGCTTATCAGTAATTATTAAAATGCAAACACAGCAATCAGAAAGCTGGAATGAACAAGATATACTTCTTAAACTTAAAGGAGGAGAAGAACCTGCGTTTGGGAAACTGTATGTACATTATAGTGAAATGATTTATGCACGGTTGCTGAGGCTGCTCAAAGATACAGATGTTGCTGATGAGATCATTCAGGATCTTTTTTTAAAGATTTGGGAAAAGCGAGAACAAATCAATACTACACAATCGTTTAAGTCTTACTTGTACACCATTGCAGAGAATCTGGTATACGATCATTTTAGAAAAGTCGCCCGCGACAGAAAACTACAGGAGAAGTTCCGGCGGATTACAACCGAACTTTATACCCATACCGAGGAAGATTTGCTGAGCAAGGAAAGTAAAGAAATAATTGATAAAGCGATTGCTACGTTATCTCCACAGCGCAAAACTGCGTTTATCTTGTGTAAAGTAGAAGGCCGGAGTTATGACGAGGCTGCTGAAATTATGGGGGTCTCTGCTTCAACAGTTAGTAATCATCTGGTAAAGGCGAATGTCAGCATCAGGGAATACCTTAATAAATCCAAAGACTTGCTTCCCGTTTTGCTGGTTGTTGCGCTAACAGGATGTATTTAAAATATTTTTATTTTTTTTCATTTTAGAGTAGTGTCTTTTTTTTCGACAAGCGTATTAGCGTGAAAAAGAAACAACTTGGAAAAAAATATATCACATACAGAGTTATTCAAACGTTACCTGAATAATGCCTGCACACCTCAGGAAATTGAGCTGTTGATGGGGCAATTTGGTACGTTGACTGAAAAAGACCTGCGGAAGTCTATAAGTGATACTTTACGCAAAGGAAACGAGCCTGCCTCGTTAAGCCCGGAGTCGAAGCAACACCTGGCTTCTCTGTATAAAAATATCTCCGCTAAATTAAAGACGGACGAAGATAAAATCATTGAACTTCCTTTTTATAAGCGTAAGGCTTTTGTTTATCTCAGCGCAGCCTGTATTGCTTTAGTTGTAACAGGAATTGCAGCAATGCTCCATAATAATTATCCCAATGTAAAATTTAAGGATTTAGCGGCAGAGCTTGTTTCTCATGATATTCCGCCAGGTGGAAATAAGGCAGTTTTAACGCTTGCGGATGGAAAAACGATTACACTTAATGAGGCTGCTGATGGAGAGCTGGTAAAAGTTGAAGGTATGGTGATTCGTAAAACCGGACAAGGACAACTGGTTTACGAAGTTGTGGGAAATGATGCAAGTGCTGCAGCGGGTAGCTATAACACGATTTCAACGCCTAAGGGTGGAACTTATCAGATCATACTACCCGATGGTACCAAAGTATGGTTAAACGCGGCATCGAAACTAAAATTTCCAACAAGTTTTGTCTCCTTAAATGAAAGAAAGGTTGAGTTGAGTGGTGAAGCCTACTTTGAAGTAACTAAAGACGCTAGTCAGCCGTTTAGGGTACTTACTGTTAAACAGGAGGTCCAGGTTTTAGGTACACATTTCAATATCAGTAGTTATGCAGAAGAATCGGCCGTAAAAACTACACTTTTTGAAGGTTCTGTTAAGGTGAAGAATTTACAGGGGGTAAAAGAAGGTCATATTATCCTCAAACCTGGTCAGCAATCTATCATAAACGAAGGAGTAATTAAAGTAACCAAAGCTGATGTTGACGAAGTCCTGGCCTGGAAAAATGGAGTTTTTGTATTCAATGATGAACCTTTGGAAAGTATCATGAAAAAGGTATCACGCTGGTATGACGTAGAAGTTATATACGAAGGTGTAGATAAAAATAAACTATTTGGAGGAAGCGTATCGCGTTTTGATAATGTATCTAAAGTATTGAGACAGCTTGAATTAACGGGCGGTGTCCATTTTAAAATCGAAGAGGGGAGGATCATCGCCATGAAATAATGCTACTATATATCATGCAGATGAGTGCAAAAACTAAACCAATACCAAAATATTTTTGCCTGTAAGAAACACAAAACCGGAGATGCTTGAGACCACCCCCGGTTAGCTGTTCTGATTTGCCAATTCTTTAAGAAAGAACCAACCATAATAAGTTTTACAATTACGGTCGCCTATAAATTTTCGAGGTTTCCAGGCTTCCGCAACTAACCAAAACAACCAAATTTATGAATTTTAATCAACTATTTAGGCATGGTTTGCCTTTAGTTATACCTAACCAATTACTCCGTATTATGAAATTGATCATTTTGATAATGACTGTTTTTTTACTACAAGTGAGTGCCAGCACCAGTGCGCAAAACATTACGCTCAAGCGGGATCATGCAAGTATTAAAAGTATCCTGCTCGAGATCAGAAAACAAACCGGATTTAACGTGCTGTACGAAACAGAACAGCTCGATAAGACCACACCGGTAACTGTTAATTTTAAAGATGTTCCCTTAAGGGATGCTTTAACTAAAATTCTGGATGAGCAAGGCTTGGCATTCTCTATTGAAGACAAAGCGATTTCCATTAAACCAAAGGAAAAAAGCTTGCTGGATAAATTGTACAACTATGTGATGGCCATTGATATAAAAGGCCGGGTATTGGACGAAAATGGCGACCCTCTGCCTAGTGCAAGTATTGTTGTTAAAGGCAAAAAAACGGTGACGCAAACAAATAGCGATGGCGCATTTACCATTACCGCTGAAAAAGGGGATGTACTTGTATTCCGATATATTGGCTATGAACCTTTTGAATATACGGTAAAGGATAAGAACGAACCTCTATCGATTCGCATGAAGTTAAGTCCCTTGGCTTTAAAGGATGTAGTGATCACTGGTATTTTTGAACGTTCTGCGAAAACCTATACTGGTGCGGCGAATACCATTACTGCTAATGATATCCGTAAAGTTGGTAACCAGAATATACTTGGTGTATTGTCTGTTTTGGATCCTGCTGTTCAGATTCCTCAGGATATTTTGAATGGTTCTGACCCAAATAAAATCTCGCAGTTAAAGTTGAGAGGTACCTCGAGTTTGCCGACTAACACCATTGTAGATCCTTTGAGTGTCAGTACACAAAGGGCTGAACAGGGTTATTATAATGCTTACGGTAAACGTGTTGATGAAATCAAGAATACTTATACTGTGAATCCAAACCTTCCGTTGTTTATTCTGGATGGTTTTGAGGTGTCTATCAATCAGATCAGTGATCTTGATATAACCATGATTCAGAGCGTAACCATTTTAAAAGATGCGTCGGCAACTGCAATTTATGGTTCCAGGGGGGCAAGTGGTGTGATTGTAGTAGAAAGGGTAAAGTCACAGGCTGGCGAACTTCGGTTTAACTATAAACTGGACTTAACTGCAAATCTTCCTGATTTACACGATTATAAATTGCTAAATGCAAGGGAGAAACTGGAAGTTGAAAAAATGGCCGGCGTTTATAATACCGGATATACGGATACTGATGAAGATCTTAAAGTAGTTTATAATGAGCGATATAAGGAAATGTTGCGCGGGCGTGATACTTATTGGCCGGCTTTGCCAGTAAGGAATACATTGGGACAAAGACATGGTTTGACCATGGATGGGGGAAGTGACCGTATGACTTATGGACTAGATTTTACTTTTAATAAAAATAATGGGGTAATTAAAGGATCAGATCGCACCTCTTATAATGGAGGTATATACCTGAACTATCGTGGCAATAAATTTTTGTTGAGCAATAGATTGAGCTTACAGTTTACCAATGCTACGAATTCTCCGTGGGGCTCTTTTTCACAATATATAAGTATGAACCCTTATTATAGTCCATACGACGAAAATGGTAATATTGTGCTTTATCTTCAGCGAAAGAACGCATCAATACAACGAGCAGTTTACGGGGATATTTATAATCCGGTTTATAATACAACCCTTAATGGCAAAGATTTTAGAAAAACCAGGAACCTGGTTAATAACACAGCAATTACCTACAATTTCACTAAAGAGTTTAGTTTAAGAGGCCGTTTATCACTTACTACACAAAATGACGATAGTGAAATCTTTTTACCCGCAGATCATACGACTTTCAAAGCCCTGAATACCCCCATCTTTGAACGTGGTTCTTATACCTCTGGGTATGGCAAGTTATTTTCTTATGATGCTAATATTGATCTGAATTACAACCGTAATTTTGGTAAAAGCCAAATCTATTCCACTTTTAGTGCCAGAGCCAATCAAAACAGTAATGAAAATGTGATGGTGCAGGTAAATGGATTGCCAAGTGCACTTACTGACTATATTTTTTATGGTAGAAAATATGTAAATGATCGTCCATCTGGTTCAGAGTCAACTGTAAAAACCTTAGGGTTTTTAGGAAACATTAATTATACGTATGATAATCGCTATTTTGCTGATTTTTCATACCGCTTAGATGGTTCTTCGGGCTTGGGCTCCGATAAATTGTTCGCACCATTTTGGTCGGCTGGAGCAGGTTGGAATATACATAACGAGGCTTTTGTAAAAAATGCCTTGGAACATGGAATCATTTCTCAATTAAAATTACGAGGATCTGTAGGATTAACGGGTGCGCAGCAGTTTGATCCCTATATGGCCTATCGTACCTACAACTATTTCCTAAATGAAGCCTACGGGAATAGCATTGGTGCCAGTTTGTTGAGCATCGGTAACGAGAATTTAACCTGGCAAAGTACGATGAAATATAATGTGGGCACTGATATTTCCTTATTCAAAGAACGTTTGTACATAAATGCTGATTACTATTATGATTATACGGATAAGTTTATCGCAGATTTTAACCTACCCTTATCTACAGGTTTCCAAACCTATAAAGGGAATTTAGGCTCATTAGGAAGTCGCGGTTGGGAAGTAAGAACCAGTTTTCAGGCAATTAAATCAGCTAATTTTAAAGACTTTAGTTTAATGTTAATGGGGAATGTTGGTAGTAACACCAGTGTTGTTAAAAAAATTAGTAACGAACTGAAAGCGCAAAATGAAAGACTGTACGCATCCACTGTTACAAGCAGTCCATTTCAAAGATATGAAGAAGGACAACCTCTTGACGCACTTTGGGTAGTTCCATCACTAGGAATAGATCCGGTAACTGGAGAAGAATTATTCCTTAAAAAGGACGGGACTTCGACTTTTGTTTGGGATTCTAAAGACATGGTTTCTGTAGGTGTATCTAATCCTAAATACCGTGGTAGTTTTGGTGCTACTATGGCTTACAAAAACTTACAGCTTACTTCTTATTTCTCATATAGATTAGGTGGACAACAATATAATCAAACTTTAGTGGATAGGATAGAGAATGTAAATCTGGTAGACAATGCAGACAGACGAGTACTTACACAGCGTTGGCAACAAGCAGGGGATTTGGCTTACTTTAAATCGATAAAGATTGATGGTTCAAAAACCAATGCTTCATCCAGGTTTGTTCAGGATGACAATACATTGGAGATGACCTCTCTGTCTTTGTTGTATCGCGTTGATCCGGCAAAATTGAAATCGTTGAAGCTAAGAAATCTGAATTTTGGATTGTACATGAACAATTTATTCCGTTTAAGTTCTATTCAGATGGAGCGTGGTACCGATTACCCCTTCGCCCGAAGCTTTTCATTTTCCATACAAACAGGTTTTTAACCCTATCAATTTAAAGTCATGACAAAAAAATATATTATATTATTACTGCTTATCGTCGGTAGTTGTTACTCCTGTAAAAAGTATCTGGATGTAAAGCCAAAATCACAAATCAAAGAAGAGTTCCTTTTTGAAAAGGAAAGAGGATTTGTGGATGCCTTGTCGGGTGTTTACACACTTATGGCGAGGAGGGATTTGTACGGGGACAAATTAACGATGTCCTTCCTGGATCTGTTAGCACAACGTTATAAAGCAGGGACTAAGGCCAGTCCTTACTGGGATGCCGTAAACTACAATTATGAAGGTGATGTTCTCGGAATAAAGGTAAAAAGCACCATCCGGACCATTTGGCTTTCCGCTTATACCGGAATAGCAAATGCAAACAATATTTTAAGTCAAATGGATGAAAAAAGATCCGTTTTTACTGGTAATAATTATAATTTGATTAAGGGTGAAGCATTGGGGCTTAGGGCATTTCTCCATTTTGATCTGCTACGTATGTTTGGTCCAATGATGGCTAATAATCCTACTGCACCCGCCATTCCTTATCGAACTATATTAAGTAAAGACGCGCAGCCATTATTGCCGGCAAACGAAGTGTTGAAATTAATTATTAAAGATCTTCTTGAAGCAGAGGCATTATTGGCAAAAGATCCTATTGTAAGCGGTGCTAGTAATGATTACTATGACTTTAATGTGGAAAACAGAAAGTTTAGAATGAACTATCTGGCAGTACAGGCTACATTGGCAAGGGTATATCAGTATAATAATCAACCTGCTGAAGCTTATGCTTATGCAAAGAAAGTAATTGGCTCTGGAAAGTTCAGTTTTGTAACAGACGCTGATATTTCTACTACAGGCGCTTGTCGCGATCGTACGTTCAGGAATGAACAATTATTCGCATTGCAGATTAATAATATGAAGGGGTATACTGATGATTATTTTAATACTTTTTCAAATACGTATGAACAAACACCGCTTAATAACGAGGATAATGTGATTAAAGCTGTTTTCGAGGAAAGTACATCTAGTACCGATATCAGACTCCTTTACCTTTGGCAAAGTACAGCAGGTAAATTGATGAATACGAAATATCTCCAGTTTGAATCTTCACCAGGAAATTGTACATGGGCTAAAAATGTAGTGCCTGTTGTTAAGGTAAGTGAAATGTATTATATCGCTGCCGAATGTTCTCCGGACCTCAATGAATCTATTGACTTTGTGAATGAGGTGCTTAGCCATCGTGCTGTAGATCCATTAACAGGCATCAATAACAAAGCAGATCTGCAGAATGCGTTGACTAAAGAATATCAAAAAGAATTTTTTAGCGAAGGACAGTTGTTCTATTACTATAAAAGAAACAGCTTTTCAACTATTCCTGGGAGTGCGGTGGTTGCCAATAGTAAGGTATATGTATTGCCGGTACCTGAAGATGAATTGATTTTTAATAAATAAATGAATCGAAAATGAAAAAAATACTAATCATATCAATGATTTGCATAATATTCACTGCTTGTAAGAAGCAGGAATTGCAACAGTACAGTGAAAAGTCAAGGATATATTTGAATTTATCAAAAAGCCAATTTTACGCACCTTTCCCAACATCAACTGCAAGAGACTTGAGGATTGATTATGCACCACAGAATAGCAGTAAAAAAACGGATACTTTAAGATTTAATATCCAATCCAGCGGGGCCGCATCGAAAATTGACAGGTCATTTATTTTTGAGCGCAGTACCGTTGCCGGAAATGCAAAGGAAGGACTTGACTTCGATATATTGGATAAGAACTTTGTAATACCTGCCGGAATGTTTAATACCATTATCCGGGTAGTTGTTCGTAGAACACCCGGTATGGCCGTGAAGCCACTATCTTTTTCCTATAATTTAAAAGCAAATGATAATTTTGAGCTTGGACCTGACAGAGATAGTACTCAGTTTTTCAGTAATACAGGTGTTATTCGGCTTGTCGCATTAAATGTTACAGCAAAGGATATTGTAGTTAAACCCGAGAATTGGGACTCATTTATTGCCAAGTATTTTGGGGTTTATAGTGAAGTGAAGTTTAGGTTCATAATCGATGTACTTGCCAAAACTAGTTTCCCAACTACTACTTCAGCTGGAGTTATGAATAGGAATAAAACGACATTAAATACTGCGCTTGTCAAGTATAACACAACTCATCCTGAAAAGTTAAAGGATGAAAATGGTAACGAAATTTCATTTTAAAAAGGATCGAGATGAATAAAATATTTAAAACAATCACTTCATGCATCGCAGTATTGTTACTGTTGGTGTTTAGTGCATGCCTTAAGCAAAATCTAGGTGATTATAAACCTGACTCTGTAAATAATTTGAACATAGATGAAAATTTGAAAGATGCTTATATGGTCAACGTTGATGACCTGTTAAAGCTGGATGCAAATGTTAATCAAAGTCAGGGTAATGGTGACCTAACTTTCCAATGGTACTACTATTCAGCAATTAGTAATGCTACTTCGGAAAGAATTGTCGTAAGCAATAAAGCTCAATTGGAGCTTAGAATCACTATGGCAACCGGGGAGTATTTTCTCGTTGTTGAAAGCACGGATACAAAAACAGGTGTAAAAGGGTATAAAAAGATTGCCCTAACCGTGAAACGCCTTACTTCCGAAGGTTGGCTGCTCCTGACCTGGAAAGATAATAAAACTAACTTATCTATTGTAACTCCAGCTAATGATGTGCTTAAAGGTTTTCTGAAACCATCAACTGAGTATCCAATTAATGCTAAACCCGAAAAAATAGTTTGTATAAATGATTGGGATGCTTCTTCGCAGCCTATAACGATTTCAACTACGCTGCCTAATGTATACTTTTTAGACTATAATACGTTTGAAATTCAGCAAGACGCCCACGATGCTTTTAAGAATCCATCTAATATAAATGTGACAAATTATGCGACTGATATATACAATAACATTTTCTATCTATGGGATTCAACTGGACAATTGTATCAGTCTCCGCGCCCAAGGAGTGGTCCTATTAATTTTCCTGTAGGATTTGATTTGCCATTCATTGGTAATTATCGTGTTGCTAAATTAATCTTACCCGTTGAGTCTGGTAATCCTATTGCGTCAGTTTTTTATGACGAGCAAGGTAAACGTTTTCTGTATCAGAAGTCTGGTGTAAATGAACTATTGCCTTTCAAGGCTTCACCTGTAAATGCAGCATTTGATATGAATCATTTTCCTGATGAGGTTAAGTTTGGTGGATTAGGTGCTGGTGACATGAGTTATGTAGTAGGTAAAAGCGTAACCGGTGGCTATAATTTATATACAATGGCACTAGAGGGTGCATTGGACGGTTATCCGGCGGTAGCAGTTGATCCAATGGGAATTCAGGATAATGGAGCGCCCACTTTCTTTGCTACATCGGGTAAACTACCTGTAATATATTATGTGGCTAATAATAATTTATATGTATATAAAGTAGGTGAAAAACGTACTACTCTTCTTTACTCTTTTCCCACAGATGAGAAGGTATCGGCATTGAGTATGCTTAAAGGATCACCCTTTTTTAAAACAACTCCCGATACACCTGTCCCAGAAGGGCATTTGGGTGTTGCAGCAAATAAAGATGGAGAAGGTATTTTTTATACTTTCGATCTAACCGCTACCGGGGTTTTAAAAGGAGGGAAATATAACAGCAGAAATGATGGCTTTGACCCAATCGTCGACATCACTTATAAAATGATGAAATAATAGACCTGTTGATTATGAGAAAGATAAACAAATGGGTCGCCATTTTTATGATGGGACTTTCGGGCTCTGCCTGCCTCGCCCAAAAAGGTTATCAAATAAAAGGAAAGGTGGCTGGTCTTGACCAGCCATCTATGGCCTACCTGTATAGTTTCGACAACGGTAGAAATTTACTGGATAGTGCTGCGGTTACCAATGGATCATTCAGTTTCAAAGGAACTGTAAAACATCCTTTATCTGCATCCATACAAATTAAAAAGATCAGAAAATCCGTATCGTTATTTCTAGAAAATGAGAATTACGACATCCTGATGCAGCCCGACTGGAAAAATAGAGATAGCATTAGCGGTGGAAAAGAAATGAGCATACAAAGAGCTTATGAAGCTGAAACCGCTGTTTTGAATAAACAAATGCAGGAGTTAGGTCGTCGTTACGAGAAACTAGGTAAAGAAGAGCGGATAAAGGAAGGTGAAGAAATGAATGCACTGAATGAAAAGCAGACGATTATTAAGCTTAAGTATATCCGTAAGTATCCAGCTTCATTAGCCATGCTGCACGTGATGAGACCAAGTTTTGATGTGATGAATTTTAAGCAGCTAGAAGAGATGAAGACACTTTTCTCTCCTAAACTGGCCTACTCAGATGTCTACTCCAACCTTATACAAAGATATAATCAGAAAAAAGGAGAATTCCTGGTCGGACAACAGGCACCGGATTTTAGTATACCAGATTTGGCGGGTAAGTCTATTCCTCTATCAGCTTTGAAGGGCAAGTATGTGGTGGTCGATTTCTGGGCATCCTGGTGTACACCTTGCCGTGCCGCTAATCAGAAAATAAAACCGCTCTACGAAAAGTACAAAAACAAAGGTTTTGAAATGGTCTCTGTTTCTATGGATGATAAGAAAAACCTTTGGGAAGCAGCAATAAGAAAGGACGGTTTACCATGGTTACAAGTGTCCGAATTAACAGGGATAGAGAAATCCTCGGTAGCTAAGCAGTATAGTGTTAGGAGTTTGCCAACTGTCTTTCTGCTCGACAAAACCGGTAAAGTCATTGCTCAAAATATTTCAGAAGCCGAACTGGAAGAAATATTACATGCTAACTTAAAATAAGAATGATTAGAAAGATATTAGTAGTTTTAAGCCTCGTTTTTCTAGGCTTAGGAACCGACGCGCAAATAAAAAAAGTAACTGTCCAGGGAGAAATCAAAAACCTTGGTAACAACGAACTGGTCTTGCTAAATGTAGATCAAAGTGTAATTGAAAAGACGCAGACTAAGGATGGTAAATTTAAAATTACCGCCGATATGGAAATTGGAGATATGCGCCATTATTACCTGCATGCACCTTCACTGGGACCATTAGGCCCATCAATGAATATTCCGGTGATTTCATTTTACATATGTACAACCAAAATTGAAATTCAAGCAGCGGTTAAGGACAAAAATATGTCCCTTACTTCCATTAAAGGCTCCCCATGTGGTGATGAATACAATAAGTTGTACAATAACCTTTCTGCAAATAAAGAAATAGAAGCAGCAACCAAGCCATATAACGAAGTATTTAATTTGTACAACAATGTTGCGCAGACACCCGAAAATCTCGAAAAATTAAAGGCAGCCGGTGCTCAGTTAGATCAACTATTCAAGAAGAAGCAAGATGAAATAACCGCACTTATTCCAAAACATCGCAAAAGTATGCCAGTTGCAGTAATGGCAAGTATGTATACCATGTCAACTGATGATGTTCCAAAAATGGAAGCATTTCTAAAACAATTTGATCCATCCATCCAGCACTGCTATTACTTAAAACAGATTCAAAAGAAAATAGACCGGTTAAAATCTATTGCAATCGGTCAGCAAGCCCCGGACTTTGAATTGAACGATTTGGACGGAAAGGGAGTAAAGCTTTCTGCTTTAAAAGGTAAATACGTTTTACTCGATTTTTGGGCAAGCTGGTGTGGGCCATGCCGCAAGGAAAATCCAACAGTGGTAAAAGCTTATGATAATTACAAAGCAAAAGGCTTTACAGTACTTGGTGTGTCATTGGACTCAAGTGAGCCTGCCTGGAGAAAAGCGGTTAAAGAAGACGGAATGCCTTGGGTACAGGTCTTGAATGATAAAAAAGTTGGTGCAGAACGATTGTACGAAGTTAAAGGGATTCCAGCCAATTTTCTTATTGACCCTCAGGGCAAAATAATTGCCACCAATTTAAGAGGGCCGGCATTGGAACAAGCACTTGAAAAGTTCATTAAATAAATACCCAATCCGTTAATTCCAGATATCACATGAACAAATTCAGCGTAATTATATTCCTGATGCTTTTGCAAGGCGTTGCCATTGCACAAAAAAGCGAATCCATCTTGTTAAAAAATGCTACCATCATTGATGGAGATGCAAGCGTAAAACCATACAAAGGATTTCTACTTATAAAAGATGGTTACATACAATCTGTAACGACCACTGCACCAAAAGTAGCCAATGCAAAGGTCATTGATTGCACAGGTAAGTTTATTACTCCGGGTTTGATGGATGCGCACATACATTTGGCGACAGCCGATTTAACAGACCCTAAAAAAGCACGCCTCAGTACAGATAGTATCACCGGTAATATGCTAAGACATGGCATCACTACTCTGAGAGATATGGCAGGTAATGCACCTTATCTGGCAAATTACAAAAAGGATGTACAGAGCGGGAAAGTTCTGGGCCCTGATGTTTTTTATGCAGCCCAATTTGCGGGCCCTGGTTATTTCGCAATGATGGCGAATGGTAGAAAAGGAGAAGAAGATCTCGGGCATACCGCCTGGTACTGTGCCATTAAAACTAAATCAGATGTCAAGCCTGCAATTGCCAATGCAAAAAAAGCAGGGGTTACAGGGATAAAAATTTATGCCAATCTAAGTAAAGAACTGATCCGTGAAATTACGAACGAAGCGCATAAACAAGGATTACTCGCCTGGGCACATGGTGCTATTTTTCCATCTAAACCAATGGACGTAGCCCAGTCCGGTGTAAACAGCATGTCGCACGCCAATGATCTCGTGTTTCAACAGATCAAAGGAGATACGATAGAAATAGGCGCAGCCTGGGCCCAATTATATAAAGGCTTAAAGCTGGATAGCAACATGCGTGATAAAATGCTCCTGGAAATGAAAAAGCATGGCACATTTTTAGACCCGACAGTCTTTCATGCAGAAAACAATAAGATGTTCAACGCCGCCTTAATTACGCGCAGGGCACATCAGCTGGGCGTAAAGATTGTTGCTGGTACGGACTGGATTTATCCTGAAAAAGATGAAGCAGTTCCTTTACTGGACGAAATGAATTTATTGGTAAGTAAATGTGGTATGAATAATCTGGAAGCCATTCAGGCAGCGACATTAAATGCTGCCGAGGTAACAGGTCTAAAAGATAGGGGAGTAATCCGTAAAGGCAAAAGGGCAGATTTATTGCTGCTTGATGCAGATCCTTCCATAACTTTGAATGCCCTATTTAAGCCTTTGGTTGTTTTTAAAGCAGGAAAAAGGGTGTTTACAGCTACCGAAGCAAGATAATATACAAAAAGAAGCGGGAATGATCCTACCGACCATTCCCGCCCATCTAAATTAACGCTCTCACATATATAGACGCTTTATATAAAAGAATATTGTGTTGAACTGAATATTTTTTTAATTTCCCCACAAACATTATTCATTAGCTACTAATGAAATAAATATCTAATATTGCTACAGCAACTGCTTGGGGAAATGTATTCACAAAGAATCAAGATCTGGCCTGATGAGAAAGTACTGCTGGCAAAAATAGCCAGGGGACGGGAAGATGCATTTGCAATAATATACAACAGGTTCCGCAAAAAGATTTATACGTTTTCTCTTCAAATGTTGAAATCTGAAGAACAGGCAGAAGAAGTCATGCAGGAAACGTTCCTGAAGCTATGGCAGCTACAGGATGATGTGGAGCGCATCAATAACTTAGAAGTCTACCTGAGAACATTGACCAGGAATAAGTGCCTAAATGTAATCAGAAGACTTAAGCTGGAAGTTAGTGCCGACAGGGAGATGAAATGGAGCTGGGATGAAGCACACAATGAAACTGAAGAGCATATCCTGCTCAGGGATACGACAAATGTTTTAAAGGCTGGTATTGCGTTGCTCCCTCAGCAACAACGACAGGTTTATCAATTATGTCGTGAAGAAGGTTTGAAATATGAAGAAGTAGCAGAGCGACTTAACCTTTCCCCGCTTACAGTACAAACACATATGAAAATGGCACTTCGTTTCCTTCGTAATCATTTAAGTAAACACACTGACCTGGTTATTCTAACAATCATTTTCAGATTATTTTAAAAAAAGTGTTTGTCAACTACCCCGATACTATTTTCCAGGTGTCTATATAACAAAGGGGGCTCGTATGCTTAACGAAAAGGAAAAGTTTACTTATTTATATCATCAATATCAGAACAATAGCTGTACGGCACTGGAATTTGAAGAATTTAAACAAATTCTGAACAATCCGGACGCTGCGGAAATGGTAAATGAACTGATTGATGCAAACTGGAACATGCTTGCCGAAGAGCAGCTGCAGGATGTAACAGCAGAGAAGGCCAGTAAAATTGAAGGTTATATTACGTTACACCCTCAAATGAAGCCAACCCGTCAATTATTATGGCCAAAAATTGCCATTGCCGCATCTATCCTCCTGATCTCTGTCATTGCCATCTATTTTGTGCGGAATAGTTTTGTTGCAGAGCCCCGGAGCATAGCTTATGCAAATGATGTCGCCCCTGGTATAAATCATGCAGTTTTGACCCTGTCCGACGGACAAAAAATTGCTTTAACGGATACGAACTCTGGAAACATAGCCAGCCAGGCCGGACTCCTCATCGTAAAAGATGAAAATGGACAACTCGTTTATAAAGTGACAGGTCACCATAAAGCAGGTGCCGAAACTTATAATGAAATCACTACCTATAATGGTAATCAGCAACAAATCATTTTACCAGATGGAACCAAAGTCTGGTTAAATGCAGCATCATCAATTAAGTTTCCAACAACTTTTGAAAATAAATCTCAACGAAAAGTATTGTTATCGGGAGAAGCATACTTTGAGGTAACTCACAATAAGTCTGTACCATTTAGGGTGACAACCGCTAAACAGGAAGTTGAAGTGCTGGGGACCATGTTTAATATTAGTAGTTATACAGATGAGCCAGCCGTAAAAACTACATTGGTCGAAGGATCTGTACGGGTGAATAGACTAGATACAGAAAATAGCAGAAAGCAAACAGATGCTGTAGTACTAACGCCGGGGCAGCAGGCAGTACTTAATGCAAAAGACCTGAAAATAGCCAATGTGGATATTGAAAACGAAATAGACTGGAAAAATGGAGACTTTGTGATGAACAATGCAAAACTGGAAGATGTATTGCGGAAAGTAGCCAGATGGTACAATGTTCAAATCATTTATGAAGATGAAAAGCCAGTTGACCTGAATCTCAGTGGAATCGTGTCCCGATCTAAAAATATTTCATCTGTGTTGAGTCTCATTGAAGCAACAGGGAAAGTAAGGTTTAAAGTTGATGGGAAAACCATCACTGTAATGAAATAACAACAACTATTAAACAATCACAATTATATACCAATAAACCAACCAACATGAACCGACGTTTACGACATACAGATTAAGCAATTAATGGTTGTTCTAATAGAGGCCGGGAAGTGTTGGACGCACTTACCGGCCGTAATTTGAGTAACCCTTTCCAGCCTTAAGAAAGGCCGGAATAAATAATCGTGCAACTATTCAGTATCAACTCAAACCTTATCAAAAGTATGAAAATAAATACTTTTAACCTAGGCATGCCAAGGCATTGGCTGCCACCTAAAATTTTGTTAATTATGAAAATGGTCATAATTATAATCACGACCACCTTTCTTCAGGTAAGCGCAGCATCCTATGCGCAAAAGGTTACCCTTGCAGAAAGAAATATTTCATTGGAAAAACTCTTTAAAAAAATCAGAAACCAGACAGGATACGATTTTATTTTCGATAGCAAAATCATAAAACAACCTGCCCAGGTAAGCCTGAACGTAAAAAATGCAGCACTTAAAGAGGTATTGGAGCTGTCTTTGGCAAACCAGGACCTGGTATTCGAAATTAAGGACCGATCGATTATCATCCGTGAAAGGAAAAAATCATTTATCGAAGGGCTAATCGAAAACTTTCAGGCAATTGATATCCGTGGCAAAGTGATTGATGCAAAAGGACAACCCATTCCAGGTGCTTCTGTGAAGATTAAAGGCTCGGCAGCTCGTGCTATCATGAGTGCTGCCGACGGAATGTTCAGTATTAAAGCTTCAGAAAACGATATACTGTTGATCTCTTTTATCGGTTATAAAACGGAAGAAGTAAGAATCCGTGGCGATCAGCAGTTCCTTACCATCAGAATGGAAGAGACCACGAACGAAATGAAAGAAGTGACGATTACCACAGGTATTTTCAAAAAATCGGCAGAGACTTTTACAGGAGCGTCAACTACGGTAACCGCTAAAGAGCTTGCACAGTTCGGCAACCGAAACCTAATCACCTCATTACGAAATATCGATCCTGCTTTTAACATCATTGAAAGTAATTCTTTCGGCTCTAATCCCAATCGGCTGCCGGAAATACAAATCCGTGGAAACTCAAGTATCCCCAATGTAAATGAGCTGCAGGATCAGACCAGGGTAGGCTTAAATACACCTTTAATTATTTTAGACGGCTTCCAGTCAAGCCTCCAAAAACTGTATGATATGAACGAGAATGAAGTGGAATCCATTACACTTCTTAAAGATGCGGCAGCAACAGCACTATATGGATCAAGAGGGGCCAATGGTGTAGTTGTCATTATCACAAAGGCGCCAAGGCCTGGTAAATTGCGTTTAACGTTCCGCTCAGATATCAACTTCGAAGCACCCGATCTTTCTGATTACAGTTTGCTGAATGCAAGAGAAAAACTAGACCTGGAGTGGCGAGCTGGTACTTATGATCATGATCGTGCTGATACAGATGTGCTTTTGAAGAAATACTATGGCTATTTGTTGAATGAAGTGAACAGGGGAGTTGAAACAGACTGGATGGCCATCCCTTTACGCAATGGTGTAGGGCAACGTCATAATTTCCGACTCGAAGGTGGAGATCAGTCATTCCGTTATGGAGCATCAGCCCAGGTTAACAATATACAAGGGGTAATGAAAGGTTCAGGTCGTAATACATTTAATGGTGCAATTACACTCTCTTATATTTATAAAGGCATCAGGTTCAGAAATAACCTTCAAATTCAACAGGGCAAATCAACGGAATCCCCCTATGGTTCATTTAGCGATTATGCAAGGCAGAATCCTTATTGGAGACCGTATGATAACAATGGAAAAGTGTTAAAGCTATTGGGCGATCCGGGTGATAACTCTAATTCCCCTTTATGGGCTCCGCTCCCTACAAATCCTCTGTATAATGCTACACTGCATACTTTCGATAAAAATTCAACTTCCGAGATCATTAACAATACTTCGGTAGAATGGAACATCCTTCCAGAGTTGAGCTTAAGAGGACAAGTGGGGCTGACGAAGGGAAATGTTCAGTATGATGCATTCAGACCCGCAGATCATACTGCTTTTGCCAATTATAGTACTGCTGATGTATTCAGAAAAGGTGATTATAATTATGGCATTTCTAACGGTTTTGGATATGACGCCTCCGTTAACCTGACTTACTCAAAAACGTTTGCTGGCAAACACATCATTTTCGGCGGTGTAGATTACAATGTTCGCCAGAATAAAAACTCAAGGTATAATTTTAAAGCAGAAGGTTTCCCAAATGCAAACTTTGATTTTATTTCCATGGCTCTGCAATATGCTAAAGATGGAAAACCAACCGGATCAGAAGCATTGACCAGGGCTGTTGGTATAACTAGTAATTTGAATTACAGTTATGATGACCGGTATTTTATAGACGCTTCCTTAAGGTTCGATGGATCTTCACAGTTTGGAGCAAACAAAACCTTCGCCCCATTTTGGTCAACGGGCCTGGGTTGGAACCTTCACAAAGAATCGTTTTTGGCAGATAATAAAATCGTCGACAGATTGAAATTGCGTGGTTCCATGGGGATTACCGGATCACAAAATTTTAATGCCTATCAGGCGCTTTCTACTTATCGTTATTACGCAGACCAACGCTACTTCAACTGGATGGGAGCCTATTTATTAGGTATGGGCAATAAAGATTTGCAATGGCAGCAGAATTTAAAATACAATGTTGGTACTGATGCTGAATTTTTAGGAAGACGTCTTAAAGTCACAGCTGATTATTATATTGAAACAACCAACGACCTGGTGTCGTCAATCAACCTACCCGCTTCAAATGGATTTACCAGTTATATAGATAATATTGGTAGAATGCAAAATAAAGGCTTCGAGCTAAAAGCTACAGGTTTTTTACTGGCTAATCCAGAGAAATTTACCTGGAGTATCTCCGCAGCTGCGATGAGGAATCAAAACAAAGTATTGGAAACTTCTAAAGCATTGAAAGATGCCCAGGCTGCTATCATGAATGGTACAACCGATCCGGGAACCTTATATCTGGAAGGACACTCCAGTAATGATATTTGGGTAGTGCAATCTTTGGGTATTGATCCAAGTACAGGTAAAGAGCTGTATCTGGGTAAAGATGGTTTGCCTACCTATATCTGGAAGGGAAGTGACGTTGTAGCGGTGGGAAGCAGAGAACCTAAACTCTTCGGGAATTTTAGTACAATGCTTCGCTATAAGAGTTTTGCCTTGAATGCTTCTTTCAGATATACTATGGGTGCACAGCAATACAATAGTACGCTCGTAAGTAAAGTAGAAACTTCCGATTTTAAATACAATCTTGATTCCAGGGTTTATGACGATCGTTGGTATCAACCGGGAGATATTGCTCCTTTTAAAGGGCTGCTTGTCACGGAACAAACTTTCAAAACCTCCAGGTTTGTTCAGGATGAAAATACGCTGGTGCTTCAGAATGTGAATTTTCAATATGATTTAAGGAATAAAAGCTTATTGAAGAAATTAAGACTCGAAGCATTAAACCTTACTGCCAATATCGCCGAACCGATGTATTTATCAACCATTAGAAGAGAAAGAGGAACCAGCTATCCATTCTCCCGACAGTTCTCATTTAGTTTAAACGCAACATTCTAATATTTATAGAAATGAAAGAAAAATGTTTTATAGTGCTCGCCTTGCTGAGTACCCTGTTCTTAGTTTCATGTAAGAAATTTTTGACGGTAAATCCTAAAACAGAAATGCCACTCGACGTACTTTTTAGTAGTGAGGGTGGATTTAAGGATGCACTGACTGGTGTGTACCTTCAAATGAAGGATAATAAGACTTACGGAGCGGCAATGACACAGACCACCATTGAACAGTTGGCGTCAAGTTGGGATGTGACCGCGAAAACTACAGAAGAGCGAATGGGATTATTTAATTACACCGATGAAGGCGTTGAAGGTTCATTGTCTTCAATCTATGGACAGGAATACAAAATCATTTCAAGTGTAAATGCAATTCTTGGACAGATTGATTCGAGAAGAGATGTCTTTGTAACTGCAGGAATGTATGAAACTATAAAATCAGAATGCCTGGCCATTCGTGCTTATTGTCATTTTGATATTTTAAGGTTGTTTGGCCCGCAGCCTTCGTCGCCAGTCAATGGCAATAGATTACCCTACGTTACCGTATTGTCTAATACCCCTAATAGCAGGCTCTCTTATCATGAATTCCAAACCGCCTTATTCAAGGACCTTTCCGATGCTGAGATGTTGGTTAAAAACATTGACCCAATCATCAAATATAGTATCCAGCAGTTGAAGGCTCCGGGGGCATCTGGGGTTAATCCAACTGATACTTTCCTGGCTTATCGTTATTTACGGATGAACTACTATGCTGTAAAAGCGCTGCAGGCCCGCGCATATTTGTGGTTTAACGATACGCAAAAGGCATACGAATGCGCCAAATTAATTATTGATGCCAAAAATGAGGATGGCTCAGTTAAATTCGTATTCGGGTCGGCTACAGATATCGCGGCCAAAGATTATTTGTTGACCAACGAGCATATTTTCGGATTATATGATTTTGACCTTGCTAATAGATATACCTCATTATACGGATCAGGAATACTTAAAAAAGGAGCAAATAATTTAACCATTAACAACCAGTTATTTGGAAAAACCGGGACAGATATTCGGGAAAGTGGACTTTGGGAGTTAATTACACTGAGCGGTGGTGCTAAAGGCTATACGATTAAAAAATATAAAGTACAGGATGCTCCTGCAGGTAGTGATTTTAAACAGATTCCTATGCTTCGGATCAGTGAAATGTATTTAATCGCAGCTGAAGCTGCGCCATTTACCGAAGGCCTGAACTATTTTAAGTTATTCAGGGCCGCCAGAAATATTGGTCAGTTGGCTGTACCAGCTGATCCGACGGGATTACAGACTGAAATATTAAAAGAATACAGGAAAGAATTTTATTCGGAAGGACAAGCTTTTTTTGCCTATAAAAGGCTGAACACGACAAATACAGGCTTTTTATTTCTACCACTTGCAGCAACTATAAATTATCTAATTCCACTTCCAAAATCGGAAGCCATCTAACCATCTGATTGCATGAAAAGATCAAAATATATCATTGCATTTATAGCTATAGCTTTAATAACATCCTGTAAACAGGATGCATACCAGCTATTTAACGATGTAGCCCGGATACAGTTCGGACCTGACATCAGTTTAATCTACAGACCGGAATACAGTTTCACTGATACGCTAAAAGCGCACACTTTTTATTATGATGGAACTGGCATTCAGCAGGATACTGTTTTTTATGATATCTATGCAGTTGGAGGAGCCTCGAAATCCGATAGGGCCTTTAAACTTGTTCAGGAGCAAGTACCAAATGTAACCAATGCTGTTGCAGGTACGCACTTTGTTGCTTTCAATAACCCTGCGGTAAGCAAACATTATGTCATAAAGGCGGGAAGTGTTCATAGCAGTATACCCATAATTGTATTGCGTGATGCCAGTTTGAAAACCACTACAGCAACTCTAAAATTTAATGTCGTAGCCAATGAGCATTTCCAGCTCGGAGAAATTCGTAACCTATGGCGAAAGCTGGAATTTACTGATCGGTTGCTCAGGCCGGTGGCATGGAAAGCCGGATATGGCAAATATAGCGTAGCCAAGCATAAATTTATGATAGATACCACAGGGGAACGTTGGGATCAGTTATTTATTAATGGACTGGTACCAGACATGGAAAGTTATTACCTGGCGGTAATAAAAATTGCGCTGGTTGATTACAATAATGCACATTCTGGAAATCCGCTCGAAGATGAAGATGGACAATGGATCGAGTTTCCTTAAACCTAATGTAGAAAAAATGAAACATATATATATATTGCTGTTCTGCGGAATAGCAACACTCTTATCTTCTTGTAAAAAGGATAATGGCAATTACGACTACCAAACAGCAGAAGAAATTACTGTCGAAGGGTTTGATAATAAATATACTTTAATTTCTGAAAAAGATAGGATTACGCTGGATCCGAAGGTTACCTGTTCCGATCCAAATGCTGAATTGGAGTATATGTGGGGTATTTATGAAACCAGTGTTGTGGGTGGGGTGCCTGTATTGGATACCATAGGAAGAACTAAAGCGCTTGATTATCCAATAAAAAGACCAGCAAAAGATTGGATATTGGTACTTCGTGTAACCAATAAAAAAACAGGTTATGCTAAATATGTAAATTCAACACTTACTGTCGTTACAGAGTTCACCAGAGGATGGTATGTAGCCAAAGATGATGGCGTACAAACAGATCTTGATCTCTTTCTTACACCTGGCTCTATTATACCTCAAAGTAAACGGGAAAATATTTTCAGTTTAGTAAATGGAGGTAAAATAAATGGGAAGGCCAAATTGTTAACCTATGTCCACAATTATGCAAGTACAGTAACAGGAGCGCTGGGCAATACTAAAACATTATTTGTAACGACCGATAGAGATGTTTCTGCTGTTTATATCAGTACGCTTAAACAGATAAAAAATATGGATAATTTGTTCCTTGGAAATCCGCCGGCTAAAGCACCTGGTGCTGTGTTTCCAGGCTCTTCCGCTATCTACCTGACTAATGAAGCTAAGTTGTATGCCCTGGGAACTCAGAGCTTTAATACAGGCTTATTTGGCGCGCCAAAAATGAAAGACCCAGCTAATCCAGCTTACCGTTTATCTGATTATTTTCTACATGGTCCATCCGTGGAACCTGTTTTTTATGATGATCTGAGTAGCTCTTTCCTAACCATATCCACAGGAACTACACCTATTATGGATGCCATGACAGATGAAATAAAAACAGCAATGCCTGCAACGAACAACAATAAAAAAATGTTGTTTATGGGGCACAAATTATCTGTTTATCTAAGCACTGAATATAGAAATAAGACTATAGGTTATGCGGTGTTCCAGGACAAAACTGATGCGGGTTTAAAAATATTAACAAAGGTAGAGCCCAATAAAGCGAAGATGTTTCTGACCAATGATACGTTGAAGACAACGGATAAACTTTATAACGCAAGCGACTATGCATTGGTAATAGCGGATGAGGAGATATTATATTTTATAACTGATAATCAGGTATGGTCTAGAAACCTGAGCAATAAAACAGAGAAGCTGGAGTTTACTCCTCCTTCAGGTGAGGAGCTTACTTTTATCAGGCATAAAAAATATACGGAAACCAATTACGGGTTTAATTATATCATGATCGGTACAAAGTTGGGAGATAGCTACAAAGTTAGAATGTTTAACAAAGCTTCAGGCAGTATATCAGGTGATCCTGCATTTGTACTCGAAGGAAAAGGCATAGTGAGGGATGTAACCTATATATCACCTACTGTAGGTGAGTTTACATACATTCATTCCTACTAAGAATAAATACCTTCTATTGCGAGGTCCCGGTCTTCACCGGGATGACGAGTATTTTAAAAAAATGCCTGAGAGGGAATTTCAAATTTAAATTATAACAACATGATAAAAAAAATGTTAATGGCAACGCTATGTCTGGGCCTAATGGCTCTACAGGCGCAAGCTCAGCGTCCTGTCGAAATTTCAGGGACACTAAAAAAGGCGAAAAAAAACGAGGTAAAGCTATTTAAGATCAGTGATGGTAAACCGATTCAAATTGCAATTTATACGGTATCTGATAACGGAGGATTTGATTTCCAGTTCCTCCCGGAATATGAAGGTTTTTATTTGCTGGGGACAGGAACCGCCAATGGCCCGGCTGATAATTATAAATTTTACTTCAAAGGTGGTGATAAGCTCGCCTTATCAATTCTTGATGCCGATTATGTACTCAATGGTCAATCGAACTCTAAAGAAAACATTGTTTTAAGACAATGGTATGATTTGGTGAAACCGCTGGATGATAAGTCTTACAACTCTGGCAGAGTGATGAGTGATTACGTCGACTTTTTTCCTCAATTAGAAGATATTGCAGCCAAGTCCAAAACTTTTCTGAAAGGGAAAGCAACAGGCAATGCTAAGTTTGACAGGTTGATGAAAGAGAGCATAAGATGGGACCTGGCTGGATTTGCCACAAATTACTTAGTCACACCGCGTAGCATACATCCAAAGCTTGAAGAATATAGCCCTTATTATTCGACGCTCAAGACCTCCGATTTTGCAGGGAAGGCTTCGTTAGCCTATCAGCAGACCTGGTCGGTTCGAACATTAGGAGGATTGATTAAACTGAACATGAGGCAGCAGAATTCTATGTATAGAGGAGGGATAGAAGGCTTTGACAATTTACTTGCACTCATCCCCAATGATACATTGAAAGGAGATTTTGTATTAGAACTTACGGCTGATTTTAAGAACTATGACGAATACCGGTCGACCATGAATACCTACGGCAAATATATTCTAAGTAAGAATCAACAGAAAATACAACAAGATCAATCAGCTTCGCTTACAGTGCTTAAACCCGGAGCACCAGCCTTTGCTTTTTCTTATCCGGATAAGGATGGTAAAACGGTAACTATGGCCGATTTGAAAGGTAAGGTGGTATTGGTTGATGTATGGGCCACCTGGTGCGGACCATGTAAGGACCAGATTCCACATTTAAAGAAACTGGAAGAAGAATTTAAAGGAACGGATTTACAGGTCATAAGTATTTCGGTAGATGTAGCAAAGGATAAAGAAAAGTGGCTAAAAATGGTTAATGATCAGAATCTTGGCGGACTGCAGTTGTTCGCTTCCGGATGGGGTGATTTAACGAAGTTTTACAAAATCACCTCAATTCCCAGGTTCCTGATTTTTGACAAAAATGGAAAGATTGTGGATGTAGATGCACCGAGACCTTCTCTAGCTGAACTGAAGACATTACTTGAGAAAGTCTTAGCCAGGAAGTAAAACACATTTAAAAGAAGAATTATATTAAATCTATAAAAATGAAACAACTTAAAATATACTTTAGTCTGGTGCTTACGCTGCTTGCTTTTACAGGTAGTGCACAACAAAATCAGTTTAGAACTGCTACAGATTGGAACAGCATATTGTCGCAAGCAAAAAAAGAAAATAAATTAATCTTTATAGACGCTTATTTTGTGGGTTGTCACCCCTGTAAACAAATGGAAGAAGAGGTCTTTGTTTTACCTGACGTAAGTAAGCAAATGGCCGATAATTTTGTAAATTTTAAAATCGACTTTTTTAAAGAGCCGATAGGTAAAGCACTACAAATAAAATATGCGGTTACAGGTTTTCCTACTTACCTGATTTTGAATAAGGACGGACAATTGATATCTGCATCAGGAGGATATCAGGAAGCAGATAAGTTTAAAAAACTGCTCTCAGAGGCGGTTTCAAAATCAAAAAAAGGCATTGTGCTGAACGGCTTTAGTACAACGCTTAAAGTTAATCATCCCGATTTTTATAGGGAGATGTTTACCGGCCGTAAGTTCATCACCAAAGAGAAGTTGGTACCCTATTTAAAAGGAAAGGATCTCTTTGCCGAAGTAAATGCAGTTCCTCTTTTAGTCAGCAATGTATCGGACCAGGAGCTCGGAGATCAGCTAATTAAGAATTACAAAAAGCTGGAAAATTTGTATGGTAGGAATTTGGTATGGAGTAGAGTGATGGAAATTCTTGGTAGTAGAATAAGCAAAGATATCCCAGCAAAGGATGATGCAAAGTTTGAAGCTTATTTAACGCAGATCAAACCTCTTTTTGCTAAAGAAGACTGGCCTTATGCACGCTTAGATCTTGCAGAAGCTCATTATTTAAATCAACTGAAAGATAACAAAGCCTTTTTTCAATATGCAATAAAGAACTATAACGACGATGAAAATAAGGTTCGCTATATCGGTTCCCGATTAGCAAGACCTGGAATTGCCCTGGAAGATAAACAATTGTATAGCGAATGGGTAAAACTGGTAGTTCATGAAAACTCCGGGTATGATGTTTTAGTTGGAGGGGTTCGAATTATGAAGGAATTAAACAATGCCGGTTTGACAAAAAAATATGCAGGCTGGGGAATTAAAAAAGCGCAATTGATCAACAAAAGCGCGAAGTACTTTGAAAGCGCTTTAAACTAAGTGTAAAAAAGAAACGGGAGTAATCCTACCGACCACTCCCGTTCATCTAAATTAACGCTCTCAGTTATATAGACGCTTTATATAAAAGATTATTGTGTTGAGCTGAATATTTTTTAATAAAATTAATGTTTGCGGTCATAGCTTCTGAAATAACCACATTCCTTAATCGCTTCCTCGTAAAATCTAGTGTCTTCATACTGACTCTTTAACACAGAGAAATACTTACCAAAGAAAACAGGTTCTATATCCACATCCCAATAGCTTGAATTTGCATTTTCTGGCTTATTGTAAGCAAGGTTGTAACTTTCATTACGCTCACATTTACTGGCCATAAAGATACATTTTGCTTTTTGTTCCTTTGTTTTTGCAGCATTGGCCGCCATAAGATAGTATTTCTCCGCATTTTTATTAGATAACAACATCGACCTGAATGCAGCTGGTATTTCAAAAGCTGTATTTCCATCTGCCTGCATTACTTTGGCCTGATAAAATAGTCTGGAGTTGCCGTAAAAGGTAATGTTGTAAAATGCATTGGCCAATAAATAGGCATTGTTATAAATATTTTTACCTTGATTAATTTGCGTCTTCATATTTTGCATAGCTTTCAGCACATCGAGGGCATACAAGTCCTTTTTTTGTTTTAAGCTATGATCACAATCGTGACAATCCTGGATGTTCATATTAAAAGGATTGGCTGGCATGAGAAAGCCATTACTTTCACTCTTATTCATCATCACAATCGCTTCATCGATTTTATCCTGGTAAGTGAGTACCTGCGATTGATGGTAATAAAGGTCATGCATGTCAAATGGATAGTAACGCAGCATAGCCTGTTCAAAAGCTGATTTGTGCTGTTTTTGTAGCAAGGCCTTCATCTGTTCAATCTTATTATTGTCTTTATAAAAATTGAAGTAGCTTTTAAAAGCATTTGCTTTTACAAAATCACCCTGTTTTTTATAAAGCTCCGAAATGTCACCGATGCTTTCATCCAATGCTTTGTAAAACCTTAAGGACGAAATGGTATCTTTTCCTTCCTTAAGATTTGCGAACCAGTTCAATGGTTCTATCATTTTAGCCTCGGCGGCCGCATCAATCTTTTTTAGTTCCCTTACGTATAAAATCCAATCCAGTATTTTATACTGGGCCATAACCAGCTGTTCATCCTTAGGAAGTTGTGGTTTAGCGGCACCGTAGAAACTTCTTGCAGCAACATAATTCTGGTTCATAAAATTTAAGTAACCTGCAGCCAGGTTCCAGAAATAAGGCTTCGACGTATTATTTTTTAAGGCGATATTACTGACCAATGCTGTATTTCGTTTTAAGTTTTGTAGCGCATTTGTATCTGGTGTAGATTGATAAAAGTTGCCAAGGTTGTATTCAGTGGTATTGATCACTCTTGACAGTAAAAGATCCAGCTTCTCCGATTTAGGATCTAACTTTACAATTTCCTGTATAGCCCTGTTCGTATCATAATGAATGCCAAGCAAGTGCCATAGTGTAACCTTTTCTGCAGTAGTCTTTGCTAAGGCCAGTGTTTTAACCCAATCAGTTTCCTCCTGCGGACGGAAACTCCATTCTGCCGGAACTTTAGCTTCCCATGAATAATTATAACAGAGGCTATTGAGGTAATTAGACATGGCATAGTCCTGGTTTTTATAATACCATCCTGCTACATAACCTAAAGTACGGTGGTACATCATATTTTGTGGGAATGCACTTTTATAAGCGTTAAACGTATTCAGTGTTTTAGATGAAGTACTTGTTGTGTTTGAATCCATCCGTTCAGTAAAGTAATAATAACGGACCAGTTGAAACCATAATCTTTGCTTAATAAAAGGATCTTTTGCTTTTTTGAAACGCTTTAACAGCGGTTCTTCTAAACTAACGGGCGCTGCGATCTGAGGCTGCGGCTCCCAGGAGTGTGTAATGTCTGTTGCGGCAAAAGCTTCTGCAGATTTTGCCAGTAACAGGTAGTCGAAGAAAGTATCTACCTTCTTTTTATCGGGCTTTAAAGTCTTTAATTGCGGCATTTTAGCTGGCAGAATAGCGATCTTACCCTTGAAGTTATTGTATACAGAATCTATTTGTTTAACCGTAGCAACTGTTAACAGGTATTCAAGACTACTCTTTTGAATGCGTTCGTTAAAATAACCATACCATTCATCTACAATTACCTGGTTATATCTTGAGGTATTGTGATCGTAATTGTCTCCGTAATAGGAGATGTACTCCGTATAAAAGAAAGGGCTGTAATCCTTGCTTACAAAGGCTTCAGGACTGAAACTGGAATACTCATAATCATAACCATAGTCTGAACATGCCCAAACTATTCCACCTGCGGAAAGACCAAGAAGACTAAAAATAAGCAGAAATTTCTTCGAAATCTTTTGCCTTAAACGCTGATAAATTGAGATTGCCAAGTTCATAGTAGATGATTGTTCTTTTTTCATTTTTATTTAAATGGGCTGCGAGTTGGACAGCCGCATGTTTCAGTAATATTTTATCTGTTTCTTCCACTTTAAACAGATCACCTTTTTTAATATAGATGCCACCCATAAAGAAATCGCGTTTAGCCCGGTACACAACCCTGTGTGCCGTTGGACTAAAATTAGCTTTATCATTAAGCTCCGCTCTTCCGATTTTTCCATATACCTGAATAACTTTCCCTTCTCTTATGTGTATAGACCAGGAAAAAACTGGCAGGGCAACATCCAATGGCAACAAATAGTTCTTTAAACTATTTACATATTTTTTCGCAGTAGGCGCATTGTAAATCGAATTAGGTTCATTCAAATCAGCAGATATTTTGCCCATGTTATAAAACATAAGTACACCGCGATCGGCTGGAGGAACACCTGTTTTAAACTGATACTTTACCTGGTGCAACCTAATGGTTACCTCCAGTGTTTTGTTGCTAATGTTTTTAAACGAATGCAAGAAGCTGAAATACTTATCTTTTGTACCTACAGTCCAGTCGCAATCTATTTGCACAGCTTTGTAACTGATATGGTATTTAAGGGCAAGGGCGGCTATAAGTTTATTGCATTTTAAAGCCAGACTGTCTATATCCGACTGATCTAATTTTTCAAAAGTTTGATTGGTAATGAATACAACAGGAGTGATGTTGTAATCTACATTTTGATCTTTAAAGTTGATGATAGCTTCAGGGTAAGGCTTTTGTGACCTGATGTCCCATTTAATATCAAAAAAACGAACGTAAAGATTGGCTGGGCCCGCTCCTTTTAAAACATTGGTTTGTGCTCTATTCAGCTGAAAATCCTGCTTCCAATAATAAAACCCGGTGTCTGATTGATGAGTATTATTGCAGGAACCGCAGAAGAGTGTCAATAAAACCAGACAAAAAACATATTGAAAACGCAAAATAACAGTGGCATTCAGCATGGTTTAAATTGTGCAATAACTTCGCCAAAGTTGAACGTACACCGCATGGTCAATGTATTCAGGAACTGTTTGACCAGTTAATTGGTTGATAAGTACTCTGGTATATTTTATACTTTTTTGAAAATTAGAAAAATAGTATGACATAACCTGGTGTTCATGTCGTAGAGTTCTGGTATAGTGATTTTCCTATTGACTAGTAAATGACTAGATATTATATTAATTTTGCGGCGAATATAGATAACAAATGCCCAGAAGAATTATTAGAAAACAATATCGGAAAGCAAGGTATGTTTTATACCGGGAAACGCTGATAGATGCGAAGGAACATGTACTTACATTTATTGGGGCCTTTGTCGGCATTGGTTTGATCGGATTGCTGAACAGTCAGTACTTGGTGGCCAGTGATAATTTATTCCTTATAGGTTCATTTGGGGCCTCATCTGTACTGGTGTATGGTATTATTAATAGTCCGCTTGCACAGCCACGAAACTTAATTGGCGGACACGTTATCTGTGCAATTATTGGGGTTACCATTTATAAACTGTTTTCAGGCGAACTTTGGCTGGCCTGTGCACTTGCTGTTTCTTTATCTATCGTTGCCATGCAAATCACTAAAACCTTGCATCCGCCAGGTGGTGCTACAGCATTAATTGCAGTTACAGGTGGGAAAAAGATCGCGGAATTGGGCTATTTGTATGTTTTATCGCCTGTATTAACAGGCGTATTGATTTTGTTTGCTGTAGCATTGATTTTTAATAATTTAAGGCACAGAAACTATCCATCAAAACCTATATTAAAGAGAAAGCGGCCCATAAGAGCCGCTTCCATACAAAAATAACGTTGCCGTAACGCTTATTCCATCTTTTTTATACCCATTGCATATTGGATACCACCAAGAACGTGTTTTAAGAATAGCGGATCGGCATAAGATTCTTCGGTATGACCAAGGGCTGTGTAGAATGATCTTCCACCATCAAAATCATGGTACCAGGCTACAGGATGGTTGTCACCATTTTTGCCACCTGTGTAGCCGTCTTCGTCAATTTTGATCAACACATTTAAGTTCGTTCCTATATCTCTGAAATTATACCATTCATCTTTTCTTGTCCATTTTGCAGGCAAATGTTTAGTGGCAATTGTATTCAATTTTACGACCATCAAGTCTGCAACCTGTTGAGCAGGGTGACTGATGAAATAAGCACCTGAAAGCTTTCCATACCATGGCCAGTCATATTCTGTATCAGTAGCGGCATGCACTCCTACATAACCACCTCCTTTTTTAATGTACTGTTCAAATGCAGCTTGCTGTGCATCATTCAACACATCGCCGGTAGTGTTTAAGAAAACAACGGCTGCATATTTTCTAAGGTTTTGAGGTGTAAATTTCTGCGCATCAATAGTCGTATCAACTTCAAACTTGTTTTCCAGGCCTAATTTCTGAATTGCGGCTACACCAACTTTTATAGAAGAGTGGTGGAAGCCTGCTGTTTTAGAAAAAACAAGGATTCTTTTTTTGGCGGCAAGCGGACCGGCAAAAAATAAGATCAACAAAGTTGCAGTTAGGAAGTGTGTTAAAATTTTAGGCATGGTTCAATAGTTTTGAAGCTAAGGTAGTAAATTTTTGATGAGTAAAAATTCATCCGTCTCTAGTTTCTTGTATCCGTATTCGTAACAAAAAATATACAAACCACCCTTTTTAGAATAATGGGTGTGGGTATGATAATTAGGATCGAAGCCGGCTGAAAGTAGTTTTATGCGGTTTATTTTGATTCTACCATTTGGATTAAACCTTTCCAGGATGTCCCTGTTCTTTTTTAGGATCAGGTTAACAGATTTGATTGCACCATTGCTTTCAGCCCTTATTCTGTTGTTGTAATTACTTCTGCAATGATCGTTACAGAACTTCTTATCCAGCCGGCCCTGCAATGGACAGTTGCAATCTATACATAAACGTTTTATTGTTAAATCCATCCTTTTAATTCTACAATACAAACAGCCTCATAACGATCAAAATATGACCTTAATGCTAATGTAAGTAAAAAATAAAAACAATTAGTTAAATTATTGTTTTTATGTTATTCAAAATGTCGGTTGGAATTACAGAATTATTCGATTTAAACGGATATAAACGTTTATATCCGTTTAAATCTCTTTTTGTTGTCATCATCTTCTTCACATTTACCAAATCAACAGCTGCGGTAATTGCTGCTGATGAATGTGATTAACTAAAATATATAATTAATGGAAAATGTTAAAAATAGTGTCCGTTTGATGGGCTTCGCTGGTAGTGATCCGGTGATCATTAATTTTGCCAGTGAGAAAAGAATGGCGAGAATTAGTATTGCTGTAAATGAATTTTATAAGAATGCTGCCGGTGATGCGATTAACCAAACCCAATGGTTTAACCTGATTTTTTGGAACAAAAAAGTAGAATTGGTGGAAGACATCGTTAAAAAAGGAACGCGGTTTAGTATTGAAGGTAAACTCAATACACAGAGCTATACCGATAAAAAGGGCGAACAGCGGTATGCCATGGAAATTGTAGTGAACAGTATGGAATTGATAGAACTAGAAACGGAGGGTTAAGCCTCCGTAAAAGCTACGTTTTGCTGCGGCATTAAAGTAACGGCCACCCATTGCGTTGAGATCGTTGCCTAAACTGTAGTTTTTGTTTAAAAGATTATCAGCACCGGCAAAAATGGTTACAGGAGTATTTCCGATCCGTAGGTTTTGCCAGCCAATTTTAGCCTGAAGGATATGATACTTTTTAGCGTACACTGTATTCGCGTCGTTTAATGGAATCTGCGACGTAAAGCTATGCTGTACGAAAAAGTAAATATCCTTTGGCAATTGTATATCTATGCTGCTCACCAGAACATTTTTTGGCACACCTGTAAGGGCATTCCCTGAGTAATCTGCAGTTTTGTCAAGGAAACGGTCAAATTTAAACCGGCTTAGTGTGTATGCATTTCGGAATTGCAGTCCTCTAACAAAATTAGAGGTATTGGCAGGAATAACCCAATATGCAAGCGTACTTTCCAGTCCCCATTGTTTAGTCCCTCCCGAATTGAGGAAATATTCTGCACCACCATCATTTAAACGTCTGACAATAGCATTTTTAAGGTGGTAATAGAATCCTGTAATGTCAATAAACAGTCTATTGTTTAAGGTTTGATATTTCAACCCTGTTTCATAATTCCATCCATGTTCTGGTTGTAAGTCAACATTGATCACATTGTCTGATGCCCTTACTTCCGACAGGGTAGGTGGTGCATAACCCTTACTTACTGATGCACGTAAGGATAATTGTGGACCAATGAGGTAGGACAGGGCAGCGCGCGGCATGATCTGCACATCAAAGTTGTTTGTTTTTTTTGCGATTACAGCCGGGAAAGTACTTTTATAGCCATATCCATATAAATTTGCACTTGCAGAAAGTTCAAGTAACCACTTGTTAAATAAGTCTGCCGTAAAATGAGCAAAGGCAAAATTAGACTTCGCCTTTAACTTGTCGGAAACGCTAAGTGCCCCTTGTATACCTGAATTATTAACATAGTTGTTGAAATCAGTACGTGTTTGTATGCTTTCCACACCAAGATTAAGCTTCCAGTTCAGATCAGTGATACGCTGCTGATACTCAACGTATGACCTCAGTCCTAGTGTAAACTCTTTGCGCTTTTCATAATTCGTAATAAACGGATTTTTAAAGTCAGTATAAGTAGAAAAAATAGCCAGTACATGTTTGAAATTTTCATTGATTTGCCAATCATGAGAAACACCCCCGTACAGCGTTTTGCTATAGATTCCGGCATTTTGCTCAATAGCACTTTTAAATGCTCCTCCGGCAGGTCTTGATAACTTCGGATTTTGTAGATACTGTGGCTCAGTTAAACCGCCGGGCGTATTGTAATGCAGATCTGAATAAAACACCAAAGCCTTTAAGGCGGCATTCCGTGCATAATCCCATTTGTGAAAAGTCTGGAAATACTTGCGGTCCATTGCACTATGGTCGCGGTAACCATCACTACGCTGGTAGGCTTGTGTAATATTGAAACTGTATTTGTTAAACTGTTGATTTAAGCTTAAATCTTCTTTAAAAGTACCATAAGAACCACCTTCAAGTTTTAAACGCAATTTGGTGCTATCGGGAATGTTTCCCTGTGGCTGGATCAATATGACACCGCCAGAGTTCGCCCCGAAAATGTTGCCATGTGGTCCCTTCAGTACCTGCAGACTTTGAGCGGCAGATACATCAAGCGCATTGAAATAGGTATTGCCACCTGCATCCGTTAAAGGGAAATCACCAAAGTAAACCTTTACATTTCGTACGCCGAACGGAGATCGCAGTAAACTGCCGCGGATAGAAAGACGGTAACTGCCCGGCGAACGTTCTTCCATACGAACACCAGATAAGGTATTCATTGCAAAGACAAAAGATGTTGAAACTTGCCTGTCTAAAACCGCCTGATCGATCAGTCCAATTGAACCTGTAGACCTTAGTAGTGGCTGATTTGAAAAATAAGGACGGATAATAACCTCGTTCAATTTTTTCGTAGTGTCTTGTTTAGTCTGGGCAATACCTGATAAACAAAGTACGGTTAAACAGCCTGTAAAAAATGTCTTCATCTTAAACAAAGCTAAAATTTAGATTGTAAAATTAAGTGTCTGGTTAGGAATACTTTCTTCAATATTACAAAATTGAAGAATGGCTTTTGTTAAATATTGTTAAGGTTTTTATGGGGGGCGTCTGTTAGGCTAGGACTAGCTGATTTGGGAATGAATACAAGATAACTACAGGATAATTATAACTAAAGTACTAGGTTGCGCTATCCTTGAGCTATCGTTTCGCTATCATTGGGCTATTATATGAGATATTGTAATGATAGCGTAATGTTATTTCAATGATAGTGCAAGGATAGCGCAACCCTGTATTTATCCAGTGATTTAGTAGTAATTATCTCGTATTTGTAGTGAACGATGTGCAAAGAGTGCTACGATATCATTCGTTTATTCTTATATTTAGGCGATTTTAACAGAAAGCATGTTTATCACCGACAATTAGCTTTCATTTTCATTCATATAATCGTATTTATAAAAATATGTCAGACACATCAAAAATTATCTATACCAAAACAGATGAAGCGCCAATGTTGGCAACCTATTCTTTCTTACCAATTGTACAGGCATTTACTGCTTCAGCTGGTATTGACGTTGAAAGCAGAGATATTTCTCTGGCTGGAAGAATTTTGGCCAACTTCCCCGAGTTTTTGAAAGACGAACAAAAAATTGGAGATGCTTTGACAGAACTAGGCCAATTGGCGACTACGCCAGAGGCTAATATTATTAAATTGCCTAATATCTCTGCTTCTATTCCACAACTTGTTGGTGCAATTACTGAATTGCAATCACAAGGGTTTGCCATTCCTAATTATCCGGATAATGCACAAACGGAAGAAGAAAAAGCAATTAAAGCAAAGTATGCTAAAGTTCTAGGTTCCGCTGTTAACCCTGTTTTACGCGAGGGTAACTCAGACCGTAGAGCGCCAAAAGCGGTTAAAAATTATGCTAAAATGAACCCACATTCAATGGGCGCATGGTCTTCGGATTCTAAGACCAGGGTTGCGAGCATGACTGAAGGTGATTTTTATGGTTCAGAGAAATCAGTAACTGTTGCTGAGGCTACTCAGTTTAAAATTGAGTTTGTTGGAGCAGACGGTGCCGTAACAGAACTGAAAGGACTGGCTGCATTAAAAGCTGGTGAAGTGATTGACAGCTCCGCATTGAGCTTGTCGGCTTTAAAAGCGTTTGTTGCTAAAGAAATTGCCGAAGCTAAAGCTGCCGGCGTTTTATTATCGGCGCATTTAAAAGCAACAATGATGAAGGTTTCAGACCCGATCATTTTTGGTGCTATTGTGGAAGTTTATTTTGCTGATGTTTTCACAAAGTATGCTGAACTTTTCGCTTCTTTAAATGTAGATACAAGAAACGGTTTAGGAGATGTATATGCTAAAATTGCAGGTAATCCTAAACAGGCAGAAGTTGAAGCTGCAATTGCAGCAGCAATTGAAAATGGCCCTGCTTTGGCTATGGTGAATTCTGATAAAGGAATTACCAACCTTCATGTTCCATCCGATGTAATTGTTGATGCTTCAATGCCTGCAATGATCCGTACTTCGGGGCAGATGTGGAATGCTGCAGGTAAATCACAAGATACAATTGCTTTAATCCCGGATCGTTGCTACGCTGGTGTTTACACGGCAACTATTGATGATTGTAAAGCGCATGGCGCTTTTGATGTAACTACAATGGGCTCAGTGCCAAACGTAGGTTTAATGGCACAAAAAGCTGAAGAATATGGTTCTCATGATAAAACTTTCCAGGCTACAGCAAGCGGAACCATCCGTGTAACTGATGCTGATGGTAAAGTTTTCTTTGATCAAAAGGTTGAAAAAGGAGATATCTTCCGTATGTGCCAAACTAAAGATGCGCCAATTCAGGATTGGGTTAAACTTGCTGTAAACAGGGCACGTTTGTCTGATACCCCTGCAGTTTTCTGGTTGGATGAGCAAAGGGCACATGATAGAGAGATTATTGCCAAAGTGAATAAATATCTGCCTGGTTTCGATACTGCAGGTTTAGATATCCGTATCCTTTCTCCGGTTGAAGCGACTAAATTTACATTGGAAAGGATCCGTAAAGGTTTAGATACCATTTCTGTTACTGGTAATGTTTTACGTGATTACTTAACAGATTTATTCCCGATTTTAGAATTGGGAACTTCAGCGAAAATGTTATCTATCGTTCCTTTGATGAACGGTGGTGGTTTGTTTGAAACCGGAGCTGGTGGTTCTGCACCAAAACATATTGAGCAATTTATCGAGGAAGGGTATTTACGTTGGGATTCATTAGGTGAATTTTTAGCTTTAGCTGTTTCTTTAGAGCATTTAGGTCAAACGCAAAACAATGCGAAAGCATTGGTGCTGGCAGAAACTTTAGATGCCGCTACAGAGAAATTCCTGGCTAATGATAAGTCTCCGGCACGTAAAGTAGGACAGATTGATAACCGTGGTTCACACTTCTACTTAACTTTATACTGGGCCCAGGCATTGGCAGCACAAACGAAAGATGCTGCATTACAAGCCAGGTTTGCACCTTTAGCAAAAACGCTGACAGAGAATGAAGCTAAAATAAATGAAGAATTAATAGGAGCACAAGGTAAACCACAAAATATTGGTGGTTATTACAATCCTAATGATGAGCTGGCGGCAGCAGCAATGCGCCCTAGCGAAACTTTAAACGCTGCTTTGGCAAGTTTATAGGAACATCTATAATTTAAATGGAAGGGGCTTATCACCAGGATATAGCCCCTTTTATTTTTATCAAAACATTTGAATATTGGTTTACGTTATGCTTATATAAACTAACCAATATGATGACCGGCGACAATAATCAGCAAGGTGCTAATAGGGCTACTGATAAACTCCATTCAATGAATTTAGGAGAGACTAAGGATTTTGATAATTTATCTTACGATAAAGATAAAAACAGCTTTGAATTTGATGTAAGAGGCAAGGATGTGGAATACGACCATCCGCTCCCTTATGATACCTCAGCGCCCAACGGTGAGGATAGTATCTCTACTTATGACGAATCTAATCCTTATAATGGATTGGAATATGATCATGAGAAAGAGATGAGTGAAAGGTTAGATGGTGCCGGAATGCGAATCGATAGTAGTGGTGAGAGCATTGAACTAAGTCCTGAAGATGCGATCCTTTCCCGAACTCCCGAAGATGATCGTGATGACCTGGATGAAGAAGGCTATCCACTTAATGATAAACCGGGAAGGTAACTTAAGAGTTTACGTCGAGATTAAACCTTCTGCGCATTTCTTCCAGCTTAGGGTTTTTCTCTACCAGGTACTGGTATTTTTCGATACTGGTGTATAGCCTGTTTACTACTTCCCGAACAACCTGTTTGGTTTTGATATGAATGCTAAAGTTTTTAAGTCGTGGTCTTAAAAAGTTGAGCAGTTCTATCATCTCGTTCTGTAGAATATCTTCCTGTAGCTTATGTTCAACACCAACTATAATTTCTTCCAGGCTTTCCATTATCGGAAGTGAGGTACTCATCAATGTATAAATATTGATTTTGTTGGCCTCTTTAACCATGTTAGCATACTGGTTCCAGTAAAATGTAAGTTGCTCGAGTGTGAATGCTTCCCGATCGGTTCCTGTGATATATTTTGGTTCGTCACTGTCATCTCCTTCAGCTTTTTTTTCTATTCCATTTAAGGAAGGAATAAGCATCGCAGCTTTATTCTGCTCATTTGTAGATGAAGGTTTTAAAACAATTTTGGTAGTTGGTGCTACTGTCTTTTTGGGCAGTGGAATACTTGCTGATGGTGTGACAACCGGTTTGCTTTCTGTTGTACTGGTTTTCGTTTCTGTTGTCGGTAACGATGGCGTTTGTACTATTGGCTGACTTTGGGGTGCTGGATTGCTATTCCCAATGGCAGGGATTGATGCCGGATTTACAGTTGCTGATGGTGCGGCAACGGAACCTATATTAGTTTTTTTTTTAATCTGATCTATGTCAGTTGCGTTGTTGTGAGGTTGGCTGGCCAGTTGAAGTACCGAAGGGATGTGGCACATTTTAATTAGCGCCATCTCTACCTGCAAACGCTGATTTTTACTGTTTTTATAATTCAGGTCGCATTGATTAGCCAGGTTTAAAGCGGTAAGGATAAACGATACCGAAGTTTGCTGACTTTGACTAATGTATTTTTGTTTGATGTTTTCGCTTACTTCCAGCAACCTGGTCGTTTGCGGATCTTTTGCTACCAAAAGATTTCTGAGATGGCTCGCCAATCCGTTAATGAAATTGTTGCCATCAAATCCGTTGTTTAGTATTTCATCAAACAATACCAATGAATTGCTTACATCAGCCGTTGTAAGGTATTGTGTAAGTTTGAAGTAGTAATCATAATCGAGGATATTAAGGTTATCGATTACTGATTTATAAGTCAGGTTTTTATTGGTATAACTTACAATCTGATCAAACATAGACAAGGCATCCCTTAATCCACCATCTGCTTTTTGAGCGATGATATGGAGGCCGTCTGCTTCTACAGTTATGTTTTCGCGTTGCGCGATTTTATTTAAATGACCTGAAATGTCATCTACCTGGATCCTGTTGAAATCGAAGATCTGGCAGCGCGACAATATCGTTGGTAGTATTTTATGCTTTTCAGTTGTGGCTAATATAAATATAGCATAGGATGGTGGTTCTTCCAGCGTTTTCAGGAACGCATTGAATGCATTTGCAGATAGCATGTGCACCTCATCAATAATGTATATTTTATATTTTCCGGCTTGTGGCGGTATCCGTACCTGTTCAATCAAACTCCTGATGTCATCAACAGAGTTGTTGGATGCCGCATCAAGTTCATGAAAGTTAAAGGAGTGACCGGTTTGAAAGGAAACGCAGGATTCGCAGGTACCACATGCTTCCTGTTCGGCGGTTAAATTGGTACAGTTAATGGTTTTTGCAAGGATGCGTGCGCAGGTTGTTTTACCCACACCTCTAGGCCCGCAAAATAAGAATGCCTGTGCCAGCTGGTTGTTTTTTATCGCATTTTTTAGTGTGCCTGTAATATGCTGCTGACCAACAACGGTTTCAAACGTTGCCGGACGATATTTACGGGCCGATACTATAAAATTCTCCATTCGTCCACGAAAGTAGGAATTTTTGTTGACGTTGGAATGTGGTAAGTCTGAAATGTTGAAAAGTTGACTGTAAAAAGAGAAGAACGACTACTTAAAAACAGATTTCAACTCTTTCCTGTACTGTGATGCACTTTTGCCTGTAAACTCATGAAATAGTTTGTTGAAGTGGCTAAAGTTGTTGAAGCCGCTTTCATAACTTATGTTTGCAATGCTGATTTGTTTTTCTGCCAGAAGTTTTGCTGCATGTACCACCCGGTACTCATTTACGAACCTGGTAAATGTTTTTTTGGTGATTTTCTTGAAATACCTGCAGAAAGAGGGGGTAGTCATGCTCGCCATTTCTGCAATAGCAGCAAGATCAATTTCTTCCTGAAAATGGTCTTTAACATAGTTGAAAATCATATTGATCCTGTCGTTATCCTGGACCTGCATTTCTATAGAGAAGCCGGAAGCATTCAAGATTTTGTAATCCCTGGCATTTTCGAGGTCTTTTAAGATACTTAATAGTGCTAAGAGCCTTTCAAATGGTTGCAGGCTATTCATATTTTCAATCCTCTTGCCAATTTCCTTTTTTGTTTCAGGTCCGAAGGCAATACCTCCTTTAGCTTTATTAAACAGGTCTGAAATACATTTCGTTTCCTGGAGGCCTAAAAAGCCGTTTCCCAGGAAGTCGGGTTTCATTTGAATAACGGTCTCGTTTTTATTGCCTGTGTTGGTATCGGTGAAACCACAATGGGGTAGGTTGCTGCCAATCAGTATTAAATCCCCATCTGTATAATAAGAGAGATGACTTCCGATTTGCCGCTTTCCCGCACCTCCGTTTACAAAGACCATTTCGATTTCAGGATGGTAGTGCCAGATATGTGCTTTGTTGTTGAGGTTCTCTGCATATTTTGAATAGTAAAAGGAGCTCCCAAAAGAAGATTCAATAATTTCAAAGCCTGGTTTGGAATTCTTTGTAGTCTTTTTATTCATGTTTCAGGAGAATGAAATGTGATTTTCGTGTTCATTCTGAATGAGGGTTAATATAGCATAGATATATGGAAATATGCAATAAATTTTTGATGGGGGCTGGTGGTAATTTTGTCATGTAAATAAATTATACATTTTTTAAACAATTTTGCTATGAAAAGTTTTATTAAAATCAGTTTGGTTGCAGCGTTATTATTTAATGCTGTAGGCTCGTATGCAAGCGAGGGTGATTTGTCCTTTAAGCTTAAGCGAGTGAATGAAAAATCGGTTACTTTTTTTATAAATGAGACACAGCCTACTGAGGTGTTTATTTATGATGCTGCCGATGTACTTATATATAACCAAAAAATAAATGCGTTAAAAGGCTCCACAAAAACGTTTAATTTCGATTCTCTTCCTGACGGTAATTATAGCTTTAAGCTGAATACAGATTCGAAATCTGTGGAATATAAAATAGAGCTTAAAGATGGTCAGGCCCTGGTTTCAAACCCTTTAGTTGAGGAATTGTTTAAGCCGGTTTTTAGGAAGGTAAACGATATTATTACTCTAAATTTTGAAAATGCCCCTGCCGGGCCGGTTGAAATTGAGATTTTAGACAGACATAATGATGCTATATATAATAAGGTGTTTGAAGCGGATGCGTCATTTGTTAAGAAGTTTGATGTTGGACGTGTAGGTAGGAATGAGCTGACTTTCATCATCAGATCTGCAAACCAGGTTTTCACGAAAACGGTTCAAATGTAATCGTTATACGATACTTTTATTTTGAGAAGGTTGTTCAGAAAAAGAGCAACCTTTTTTGTTTTTTTCAGGCGTTCGTCATTCTGAATTTATTTTGCTTCGCAGCTAATTCGTGGTCGGAATCTCGCCCCCAACTATTCAAAACATGCCCAAGAGGGATTCTGAAATAAATTCAGAATGACGATTTGCATAAGAATAGTGTTAATCCGTATTCTTGATACAACTTCTTTTTTGTTTGCCAGCATAACGATCCTTTGTGGTTATTTCGTGATCAGAAACTATTTTGGGAATGCTTTGCATTGTGGTTGATAAAAAGTAGTTTTGTTAAATAAATTAAACTAAATTAAATGAAACGCTTTCTTATCACTCTTTTGCTGGCTTCGCCGGTAGTTGCGCTTTCGCAATCCAACTTTCAAAAAGGATATGTTGTTACGAACTCTAAAGACACTTTAAAAGGCTATATAAATCTCAAGGAGAGAAGAACGAATCCTACTTCAGTTATTTTTAGCAAGTCAAAAGGTGGGGAGTCCCAGGTTTTTACTGTTAAAGATTGCGCTGGATACGGGGTGTACGATGCTGAATCTTTTAGAAGATATGTGGTTAATATTAGCCTGAATGAAATAGATATTGCTAAATTAAGTATAGGGAAAAACGACAGTTCAAAAAGAGATACAGTACTTTTGAAAGTCCTGCAAACCGGTGAAAACCTGGATTTATTTGTTTACACAGATCAGCTTAAGCAACGGTTCTATATCATGGATAAAGATCAGGTGGAGCCAGTGGAGCTGGCCAGAAACCGCTATTTTAGGGAACCGGGAGTAAGCGCATTTGTAGATGACAAACTGTACGCGCGTCAATTGCTGCTTGTCATGAATAAGCTTGGTATTGGTACTGCAGCCGACCAACAAAGAGTATTACAAACGCGGTATGATCAGTCGTCTTTCGAAAAAGTGGCAGCCCTGATTAACAAACAGGAACTGGCTAAATCTAAGCATAGTAGCAGCCGCTTTTTTGCAGGTGCAGGTGTGATGATGACAGATGTTAAGTATAGTGGAAATTATGATCTGGCAAATCCTTTGGCAGAATCTAAGTCCTCTGTGATGCCTATGCTTACTGCAGGTTTAGATTTGTTTGTGATCAATCCTGCTGTCAGAAGACTTATATTTAGGACCGAACTGTCATTTTTGATGAGTAAAAATGAGATACGGTATTCCGGCATAAAACATCATTTTGACCAAATTACTTTTGTGCTTACACCTCAGTTCCTTTACAATATATATAATGCGGACCGGTTTAAATTTTTTGCAGGTGGTGGTTTAGGGTTAAATTATTCTATCACCAGTAATAACCTCACCACATTTGAGTCTGTGACTGGCCCGCCCAGAGAGAGCGGAATACAGATAGAGCTGCAAAAGTTTAACTATTCTGTTATGCTTATGGCGGGGGTTGTTTTAAATAAAAAGATAGAAATTTCGGCAGGGTATTCTCCTTACTCTGCTGTTACAGACTATCAATTTATTAGTATCGGGAAACGTCAAATGCGGGTTGGCCTGAATTACTTGCTTGGTAAACACTAAATCATTTGATTATTAGAAATTTATTGTTACTTTTGCATCCCGCATTAAGAGCGGATTAATTAAAAAATAAATAAATAACAATGAATCAGTACGAAACTGTTATCGTTCTAACCCCGTTGTTGTCAGAAGAAGTAGCGAAAGAGGCAATTGCCAAATTCAGCAAAATCATCACTGACAGCGGAGCCGAAATTGTTCAAGAGGACAATTGGGGTTTGAGAAAATTAGCGTATCCGATTGAAAAAAAAGCAAGCGGATTTTTCCACCTTACAGAGTACAAATCTTCAGGTGAATTAATTAACAAGTTGGAGTTAGAGCTTAAGCGTGATGAGCGTGTTCTACGTTTCCTTACCATTAGATTAGACCGTCATGCGGTTGCATATAATGAGAAAAAACGTAGTGGTGCTTTTAACAAAAAACCTAAACAGGAGGCTGCAGTATAATGGCTAAGGATCAAATACAATATGTTACCGCTCCAAAGGTGGACGATAACAGAAAAAAATATTGCCGTTTCAGAAAAAACGGAATTAAATATATTGATTACAAAGACGCAAACTTTTTGTTAAAATTCATCAATGATCAAGGTAAATTATTACCTCGCCGTTTAACCGGTACTTCATTGAAGTTTCAACGTAAAGTGGCTCAAGCTGTAAAACGCGCACGTCACATTGGTTTGTTACCTTTTGTTGCTGACCAATTAAAATAGGAGCTGAGAGATGGAAATTATTTTAAAACAAGATATCAAATCCCTAGGGGAAAAAGATGATATCGTTAATGTAAAGCCAGGATACGGTCGTAACTACTTAATCCCTCAGGGATTTGCAGCTTTGGCTACTCCTTCAGCTAAAAAAGTATTAGCAGAAAACTTAAAGCAAGCGGCTTTTAAACAAGATAAAATTAAGAAAGATGCTGAAGGTATCGCTGAGCGTTTAACTGATGTTAAATTATCTATCGGTGCTAAAGCTGGTGAAACAGGTAAGATTTTTGGTGCAGTAAACACTATCATGATTGCTGATGCATTGAAACAAAAAGGTTTTGATGTTGACCGTCGCCGTATCACTTTCGAAACTGAGCCTAAATTTGTAGGTGAATATGTTGCAAACTTAAACTTACACAAAGAAGTGAAAGTGAAAGTTGCTTTCGAAGTTGTAGCTGAGTAATCTTAATACCAGATATAAAAAAAAGCTTTCCGGATTCCGGAAAGCTTTTTTTTATGCCTTTTTATTACCTTTGGCCGATGGCACAAAAAAAGCGTTCGAACACTAAATCAAAACAATCTTTTACTAAAAAATTATCTGCAGTATTAACCAGGATCTTCCTTTGGTTCTTGTTGGTTAGTGTGCTGTGGGTGCTTGCATACCGCTTCATAAACCCACCGATTACCTTATTGATGGTATTGCGTAATATTGAGCGTAAAACTGATGGTAAGCCCGCGAAACTGGAAAAAGAATGGGTTGATTTTGAAGATATGTCGGACAACATGAAACGCGCCGCAGTTTCGGCTGAAGATCAGTTGTTTTTAAAGCATATTGGTTTTGACGTGAAGGCCATTGAAAAAGCTTTTGCTACCAATCAGAAAGGGAAGAAGATAAAAGGAGGTAGTACCATTTCACAACAGACCGCAAAGAATGTGTTTTTATGGCCAGGACGTTCCTGGGTGCGTAAAGGCTTTGAAGCCTATTTTACCTTACTTATAGAGCTGTTATGGAGTAAGGAAAGGATACTTGAAGTTTACCTCAATGTAATTGAAATGGGAGACGGTATATATGGCGCTGAAGCTGCTGCACAAGCTTATTTTGGTAAGTCATGTACCAGGTTGACACGTTCTCAGGCTGCGTTGATTGCTGCGTGTTTCCCGAATCCGAGGAGATGGACACCTAAGAAGCCTACGCGTTACATTAAGCACCGCCAGTATCTGATTATGAAAAATATGAAAAGACTGGGGCCTCTCGACTTTTAGATCATACTAAGTTAGCTGGTAGTAAAAGGGTATAAGCCCGTAAAAAGTATCGCTTTACAATAAATGCGCGAATACTTTGCTGTGCCAGCTTTGCTCAAACGGTATTTCCCATTTGGTTTCAAATTCCTGAAGTGTTTGCACCAGGTTATTGAAAACAATGGTCTGGGGGGTAACAGTTTTGATATTTACTAAAGTTTCAAAATCTTCTTTATTCGTTACAATAACTTTATCGTCTATCTTGTAGGCAATGTTAAAGCGGTCAAACAAATCAATATTGTACGCTTGTTCGATTTCTTTAACGATACGAACTGAAGCATCAATTGAGCATCCTGTAACACCTGCAGTCGCTTCATCAACGGTAAAGATGATAAAGAAATCATGTACAATCTCGGCTTTCGCTTTTAACTGATGTCCATGTGCCTTCCACTGAGATGTAAAGTCATCCAGCTTTTGTTGTATAACCTGAACTTCGTCACTATTTAGTGGACGGTTGCTTTGGTAGATCCAAACTTTAGATTGTGGAGAAAAACTCATAGTTCAAATTTAATAAAATATTTAATTTGATTCAGCTAAATTATTGACGTGATGAATAAGTTTACATTAAGCTTAAGAATGTCGCTCTCTGTGCTGTTCTGCCTGATATTAATGGCTTTCAGTACACCTGCGTTATTAGACGAACAATTCACTTATATTCAGAATAAGCTTCTGGAGCATCATGATAATGAGCATGAAGAGGCGCAGATTAAGCGCTATCAGTTAAATGTTACCAACACTGGTTTTTGCAGGTACCGCCGTTATTTTGTGAGTGGGAAGGTAGAGTATTTCTCTTTTAACCTGGTGAAGTTTAAAGATCTGGACTACTATGGTACAGATAAAAACGGCAAATTATACCTGCGTACAAAAGGGGAGGATGTAATCGTGCAGACTTACAATGACAAGAAGGGGGGGGATGTGGATAGTATGGCAACCTATATGGTTATTCCGTTAAAAAATATCGAACCTCAGGATCTTACTGATCTAACAGATCGGCTGCTTAAAATGAATGCGCAGCTACTGGTTCAAAAATAGTGTAAACCTGAGTTTCTTCATATCTGGAAGCTACAATAATCTCCGTACCGTTGGCGTGTTCTGTAAAGAGTTTTGATACCAGCTCAGGGCAATTGTTGTCTTTCGACAGGTGAGACAGCAATAAATGGGTCATGAATGATGGCTTGTGTGCGGTAAAAAGATCCAGTGCCTGTTGGTTTGATAAGTGTCCTTTCCCTCCGCTAATGCGTTTTTTTAAAAAATATGGGTATGCACTTTTTTGTAGCAGCTCATCATCATAATTGGTTTCAAGAAATGCGGCATGGCATTGTTTGAAATGATGCGTAAGTTGCGCACAAGCAGCTCCTATATCGGTAAATACACCAACTTTTGTTTCTCCGCAAGTGACCACAAAACTGCAGGGGTCTGAAGCATCGTGCAGTTTCAAGAAGCTGTTCACTAAGAGGCGGCCTATTTGTATATGCTGGTCATTTTGTAAATCCCTGATCAGGTCTGCTCTCAGGTTAAAGCGACAGCCGGCCAATGTTCCCTGATTAATGTAAACTGGTAAGTTGTATTTTGCAGACAGGGTACACAAGCCTTTAATGTGATCCGTATGCTCGTGCGAGATAAAAATAGCCTTTACTTTCTGCATAGAAAGACCTAATCGTAACATTCTTTTTTCTGTCTCTCTGCATGATATTCCGGCATCAACCAGTATTGCTTCTTCATGGTTACCCACATAGTAGCAATTCCCGTTACTGCCGGAATTTAAAGAGGCGATGAAAAGATGGTTACAATCCATTTGCCTTTGCGGTGATTTCTGCGATGTCTAATACTTTTACATTTTGGTCCTGATCTTTCATCTTCACCCCGTCGCTAAGCATGGTCATACAGAACGGACAAGAAGCCGCAATGATTTGCGGTTGTGTTTCAAGGGCTTCCTCAATTCTTTCGATATTGATGTCTTTATTCCCTTTTTCCGGCTCTTTAAACATTTGTGCACCACCAGCGCCACAACATAAACCGTTGGTTTTACAACGTTTCATTTCAACCAGCTGAGCGTCTAAAGCTTCCAGGGCTTTTCTTGGGGCTTCATACACGTCGTTTCCGCGACCTAAATAACATGGGTCATGATAAGTGATCTTTTTGCCTTTAAAACTTTCTCCACCTTCTGCTTTAAGCTTGCCTTCGTCAATCAGTTGTTGTATCAACTGGGTATGGTGGATAACGTCGTAGTTGCCTCCCAGTCCCGGATATTCATTTTTTATGGTGTTGAAACAGTGTGGACAGCCGGTAACTATTTTTTTGATGTTATAGCCGTTAAGCACTTCTATATTGGTCATGGCCTGCATCTGGAACAGGAATTCGTTTCCTGCACGCTTTGCCGGGTCACCGGTGCAGCTTTCTTCAGTGCCAAGAACTGCGTATTTCATACCCACATGGTGTAATATCTTACAAATATCACGTGTGGTTTTTTGCGCTCTTTCATCATAACTTCCGGCGCAGCCTACCCAGAATAAGATTTCTGGTTCTTCGCCTTTAGCTATCATTTCTGCCATTGTTGGCACTTCAAAGTTTAGTTGCTCGCTCATTTTTGATCTTTCAGCTTTTATCTTTAAATCTTTGTTTTCGGATTTTTAATCCTTGCTCCTTAATCTTTTATCCTTTAATCCTGCTTTGCCCAGTTGAACCTGTCGGCAGGTGAATACTTCCATGGAGCGCCATTGTTTTCAATATTTCCTAACATCGCATTGATGCTGGCTGGTGATTGTGATTCTTCCATTACAGCATATCTTCTCAGTTCGGTGATGATAGATAGTGGATCAATGTTAATTGGGCAGGCCTGTGTACAGGCATTACAGCTGGTACATGCCCATATCTCTTCTCTGCTGATGTAAGTGTCGATTAAAGATTTTCCATCGTCAAATCCGTTTCCTATATCTGTTCCGCTTTTGGCAGCTTTATCCAGGTTTCGTCCTACTTCTTCCATTCTGTCGCGGGTATCCATCATGATTTTGCGTGGAGAGAGTAGTTTTCCGGTAATGTTTGCCGGACAAACCGAAGTACACCTTCCGCACTCTGTGCAGGTATAGGCATTCATCAGGTTAACCCAGGTCAGGTCATTTACATCTTTTGCCCCAAAACGTCCAACTTCTCCTTCTGGTGGAGTAAATGAAGGATCGAGCATAGCTTTTACTTCATTGGTTACACTTTGCATGTTTGTGAATTCCCCTTTAGGCTCCAGGTTAGAGAAGTAAGTATTAGGGAAGGCAAACATGATGTGAAAGTGTTTTGAATAAGGCAGGTAGTTTAAAAAGGCGAATATGCCGATAATGTGGAACCACCAGCAGCCTCTTTCAATTGCTATTAATCCTGCTTCAGTGTTTGGTAATAAGTTTTGAAGGAACTGACTAACCGGGAAAGCCCCGGCAGCACTGTAATGGGCTGCGCCCATGGCCTGCAGTTTTCCGTCTGCCGCATTCATCAGCAGGAAGGCAGTCATCAATAAGATCTCTGTAATAAGAATATAGTTGGCATCTGACGTTGGCCAGTTTTTCATTTCCACTCCACTGAATCTTTTCAGTTTGATGATGTTTCTTCTGATTAAGAATATAACGCAGGCCAGCCATACACCAAGTGCAAGAAATTCGAAGGAGCCAATCAGTGCGTCATAAAATATACCCAGGCCACCAAATACGCGGTGTGTACCGAAGATTCCATCGATCATGATTTCGAGTACTTCGAGGTTAATGATGACAAAACCGGCATATACCACCAGGTGAAGTATAGCTGGAATAGGGCGGAAAAACATTTTTGTTTGTCCGAAAGCGACTTTCAGCATCATCATCAGCCTTTTTTTAGGCTGGTCTGACCGGTTTGTTGCTTTTCCGAAGCGGATGTTACGGATAACTTTTTTTAAGTTATAGCTAAAAAGGGCTATTGAAGCCACTGTGATGGCTATGAATAGGATTTGTGACACCATTTGAATATCTATCTTATCGTTCTGCTAAGGTAAAGTATTTCGCTTAAAAGCGTTTACTATGCAAGCATAAAGTTCGAAAATTTAGATGAGATTTAAATAAAAAGGCATTATTGTAAAATATTTTCAAAAAAGATTTTGTTCTTCAAAAACAAACACTACATTTGCACTCCCAACCGAGGGGGACATGATTAAGAAACATGTTTAAATAAGATGGTACGGTAGCTCAGTCGGTAGAGCAATGGACTGAAAATCCATGTGTCGCCGGTTCGATCCCGGCCCATACCACTGCAAAAAGCTTCAGAGAAATCTGAAGCTTTTTTGTTTTAGGTGGTTTTTGATGCATAGGGGGACGTTGCAGGTTTTTTTGGTTATTAGATATTGAAAAGACTAAAATTAAAAGAAACCCGTCCTGAGGCTTTAGTTATTCGTACACGTATGTTGTCTACCTGTATGGGATTAAATGACTGTATTCGTTTGTGTCCAACGGATGAACCTTCTGCAATTTTTATCCATTTGTTGTTTACCTGTGTTTCCAAAACATATTCTCTGATACATTCTCCCTGACGAATATCTTCTTCAATAACGATTCGGTTAATTGTCATCTTTTTTTTCAGAGAAACAGATTTACTCAATTCTTTGGAGCTGACTTTTGTCAAAGGTGTTGAATAATGGCTTTTTACAGCTTGCCCGAATTCTGTCAGGCGAGACAGATCTTCCTGCGGTACCAATCCGCTGGTATCCACAACTATGCCAATAAGCATGTTTGCATTGCGCCCAACAGTCATTTCATAATTCTTGAGCAGTTGTTCAAGGGATAACATTTTCTGGTTTTCCTTCCAGAACCAACCCCCTTGCCATCCAAGGCGTAATGGGAAATCGGCTTCTCCGGGACACCAGATCTCTCCATCGGCGTTTCCACTCATATCGTTTATCTTAATGGTGCCTGTAGCTGAACTGGTGCTGTCTGCCCGGCTCCAGTTTGGATAAGGAGCAAAGCCTTCTTCATTGCCTATCCAGCGAATCAGGTTTTTGGCTTGCACTGGTCCCTGAAAAACAATGGCATCTGGCTGTAGTTTTTTTAACAGGGGAACAATATCCGGGCCTCCATTCTCGTGGGGCATGACACCTCCGTCAAACCATATCTCGAATAGTTTACCGTAGTTTGACCACAGCTCTTTTAACTGGGTTTCGACAACGTTGTTATAATAAGCCTGAGTATAAGGAGATCCTGCGACCACTTTCCCAGGATTGTCTGCATATAAATAACCGTTAGCAGAAGCACTGGCATAAATGCCCGGTTTGATACCATATTTCTCACAAGAGGCTATAAAATCTTTTACAACATCTCCGTCGCCATTTTTCCAGGGTGAGTTTTTGACACTGTAATCATGGGCTTTTGTCGGCCATAAACTAAAACCTGAGCAATGTTTGGCTACCAATACTGCATATTTTGCGCCTGCAGCTTTTGCGGAAAGAACCCATTGATCTGTATTTAGCTTTGAAGGATTAAAAACAGTAGCAGGGGGATGAGTGCCCCACTTGCGCCAGTCGTAATCAGGTACATAATTAACTACGTCCAGATGAAATATAGCACCTATTTCGGCATTTGCCCATTCAATCTGGTCCTTGTTTGGAACAACATTTTGTGCATGTAAATGGCTGTTGATGATGCACAGCTGAAAAGCAAGGAATAGTCTAATACTTGTTTTTAGAAAAAATTGTTTAATTAACATCATGAGCTTTACCTTAAAATTTTAGTTTTTAACCAGTCTGCTTTCAATAATCATGGCACTATGTGGAGGTAATGCTTAGATTAAATACTATTTCATCTCCAAGCTAAAAATAAATATATGTGTATTTCAAAACAATGAACAATATTTCTATTTTAATGGATAATCCGATTAAACAATACAGATGTTGTCATTCCCCATTTAAAGATGAAGATAAAACAAAAATCATCGTCACGTGTATTTTAAAGTTAAGACCCTATAAAATAGGTTTATAGATGGTCCGAGTCGTCGATGTTAGGCCGCCAAGTTAATTTATTTTAAAAAAAGATTTTTATGTTCGAAAAAAGACACTAAACTTGCAGTCCCAACCGAGGGGAAGCATGATTAATAAAATCATGTTTAAATAAGATGGTACGGTAGCTCAGTCGGTAGAGCAATGGACTGAAAATCCATGTGTCGCCGGTTCGATCCCGGCCCATACCACTGCAGAAAGCTTCAGAGAAATCTGGAGCTTTTTTGTTTATATTAAAAATTGCCGGCTTTGGCAATTTTCCTACATCAACAGTACAGCTGATTTTATCAAGAGTGTTTTGTTTATCATTTATTAACTTTTTTTCGGAAATTGGAATGGAAACTTAATGATGTAATAACAGAAAAATCATTTTGCTATCTTTACTTTGTGTTTGTCTTTTCACTGCTTCAATATGATGGGGTATAGTAATGCTAAAAAAGATAAAAGTTTTTTACATTAAAAAATGTATTTTGCATTGGAATTCTAACCATGACAGATTATAAATTACAGTCAGACCAACAACTTTTGGATATGCTACGCATGGACAACCGCGTTGCTTTTGATGAAATTTATACCAGGCATTGGCCTAAGCTTTACCAAAGTATATTTAATGTTTGCAGAGACAGAGAAACCAGTGTGGACGTTTGCCAGGAAGTTTTCATCTGGTTATGGGAACACCGAAATGCTGTCAATGTCATTAGTTCTATAAAGGGGTATTTATTTGCTGCTGCCAAATATAAGTTTATCAGTTACATTCGGAAAGGAAAGGTAAAAGAAAGTGTGTTCACAAAAATTAAAGAACTGCCGGATAGTTATACGATTGAAGAAAACCTAGAAGTAAAGGAACTGCAGCATATAATCGGACAGATTACAGACAGGCTACCTGAGAAGTGCAGAGAGATCTTCAAAATGAGCCGAAATGAACAATTGAGCAATAAAGAAATTGCTGTAAGATTGGGGCTTTCTGAAAAAACTGTAGAAAACCAAATTACGATAGCCTTGAGGCGCTTAAGAGGGGCTTTAAGTCACATGAGCTGCTGGTTCTTCCTGTTTTAAAATATTTTTGAAATTCCTTTGGGGGCTAAGCCCTTCTTAAGCGCCTTACTTATAAATAGGGTAATTTATATGACTAAGGAAGAATTTCTTAAATTATTGGAAAAGGTAGAATCAGGTACTGCTTCATTGGAAGAAATATCAGCATACAACCGTTTTTACAATTATTTCCAAACGGAACAAGATTGGAATTCTTCGGAAATGGGAGATCAGCAGGAGCTGGGAAGGCTAATGCATGAGCAGATCTCTAAAGCCATTTCTAAGCCAGGCAAAATTATTGATTTCCGGTATTTCATAAAGTATGCTGCTGCGGCTGTTGCAGTAATATCTGTTGCCATGGCTGTTTACTTTTTTAATTTTAAAAAACAACCGGTACCTGTTGAACAAATGAGTTCATTAAATACTGTAAAGGATGTGCCGGCCGGAGGTAACAAGGCAACGTTAACACTTTCCAATGGTACGCTGGTCTCTCTTACAGACGCAAAAAACGGTGATTTACTGAAAGAATCTGGTATAACAGTAACTAAAACGGCCGACGGGCAGCTTACATATCAGGTAAATGGAGAATCGGGCGGGAATGCTGAAGCCGATTTTAATACGATTTCGACACCAAAAGGAGGGCAGTATCAGCTCTTATTGTCTGATGGATCAAAAGTATGGCTCAATTCAGCATCCTCGTTGAAATTCCCGACTAAATTTAAAGGGGATGTCCGTAATGTAGAGCTTATTGGTGAAGCTTATTTTGAAATCAGTAAAAATAAAAACATGCCGTTCAACGTAGTTGCAAACGGAATTAAGGTTGTTGTATTGGGGACGCATTTTAATGTGGCCGCATATAGCGGGGAAGGAGGTGTCAAAACCACATTGGTAGAAGGCTCTGTGGCACTTAATAATGGTACAGTTACTACTTTACTGAAACCGGGACAGCAAGGCCGGGCCACTTCTGCAGGCTCATTTGAGGTGACTGAGGCCGATCTGAAATCAGCTTTGGCATGGAAAAACGGATATTTTATGTTTAATAACGCTGATCTTCCTGACGTAATGCGTCAGTTGTCGCGCTGGTATGATGTGGATGTAGTTTTTGAAAACAAAGACAAGAAATACGAGTTTGTCGGAGACATTAGGAGAAGCAATAGTCTTGCGAAGGTCTTAAAGATACTGGAACTCAGTGGTATAAGGTTTGAATTAAAAGGCAGAACGCTAATTGTAAAATAAATCCAATATAAACCTCTAAATGAAACGTAATTATGAAAGAATAACTACTTAACCTCTGCAGGTTATTCCCATGTTTGCCAGTGGCAGACCATATGATAAAAACAAACCCCGATGGCGTCGGGGTCTGAAAATGTCAGGGCTAACCTAAAAATCTTGTTGACAGAAATTTAACCTTTTAACCTTAACTGTACAAAAGTATGAAAATAAACCTATGTGGTAAAATTCCCGCTATGGGAAGTTTGCCATGGAAACAAACTATCAGGGTTATGAAACTCACCATTTTCTTATTAACTGTAGGCTGTTTACATTTATCTGCTAAAGTTTTTTCGCAGCGAATAAATCTAAATGAAACCAATGTATCACTATCATCAGTGATCAAATCTATTGAGAAACAAAGTGGTTACAACTTTTTTTATGATAATAAGTTGGTAAAACCAGCCGGTAAAGTCACCGTTTCCCTGAAAGGGGCCACATTGGAAGAAGCACTTATGCAGGTCCTAAAGGGGAAGTCACTTACCTTTTCCATTTTAGACCAGTTCGTTATCCTGAAACACAAGGAGGAATCACTGATCAATTCGGTTTTTGCGACCTATGACCGGGTAACAGGAAAGGTAAGCGACGAACAGGGCTTACCAATGCCCGGTGTAAGTGTGAAAATCAAAAAAAGTACAGGTGTAGCGATAACTGATAAGGATGGGAAATACCAGATAACGGCCAAAAAAGGAGATGTCCTGGTATTTAGCTATATAGGCTATGCGCATAAAGAAGTGGCCTATACGGGAGAGACTACGATTAATGTTTCTTTGAGTGTATCGGACATATCCATGAATGAAGTGGTAGTGACGGCATACGGTAAAGTTAAAAAAAGTAGTCTTACCGATGCTGTGCAAACCATCGGTGGAGAAACATTGGAAAACAGACCGATCCGGACCATCACAGATGGATTGATTGGATTGGCTCCGGGGTTGAATATCAGAATGGTCAGCGGTGCTCCTGAGACTGCCCCTTCGATCAACATCCGGGGTTTTACTTCCATCAACAGCAGCGCTGCGCCGCTCATATTGGTAGACGGGATAGAGCGGCCACTCCAGGATGTTAACCCTAATGATGTCGAGAGCATTTCCTTGTTAAAGGATGGGGCGTCAACGGCGATCTATGGTTCACGTGCGCCATATGGGGTAATCCTCGTTACGACTAAAAGTGGTAAAGAAGGTAAAGTCTCAGTCAGTTATTCAGGGAATACAAAAATTGGTCAGCTGGTGCTTGCTCCTACTCAACCGAGCTCACCGGAATGGGCGCGCTATATCAATATTGCGCAAAGGAATGGACAGCCAAATGGAACAGGCACTGATGGTGTAGATGCTGTTACAATAGCCAGGATGGAAGCCTGGTTAAGAAAAGACTGGAATGACCCTTCATTTGATGCGTTGAGAACGCAATTTGGGGATAAAGCACAGCAATATATTGAAAACGGGCAGTTCCCAAGTGGTAACGCCGGCTTTAAAGGCTGGACCAGGGAGCAGTCTTTTGCTACGACTAAGCTTTATGATGCATATTTCAATGATCATGACATTAGTCAGCAACATAACTTGAATTTTAGTGGGGGAGCTGAAAAGATCCGTTATTTCTCCAGTTTTGGCTATAACAATACCAAAGGTTTACTTAAAGGCGATTTAAATTATAACAGAAGATATAATTTTCAAACAAAGCTCAATTACAAGGCTGCGGATTGGTTGGATTTAAGGACTGATGTAAACTACGTACGATGGGGGAACCAGGGGCCAAATTATTCGGGTAACGGAGGGGGAATCGCTAATTATGATGCCATCTTTGGCAGCATGATGCAGTACTTTGCAACTCCACTGAAAGTACCGTCAGGAAATCAGTATTCCTGGATATTGGGTGCCGCAGGTATCCTTGGAGAAGGTGGACTTATTCGTAACAGCAGGAATGAAATTGTGCTTAGTGGTGGAGCAACTGTAAAGCCTTTCAAATATTTTGAACTGAATGCAGATTACTCGAGAAGACAAAGTTATTCTGAGTACTCAAAAGTCAGCAAGATTGTGTATACAGAATTACCAGATGGTACAAAAATTCAGAACAACCGATCAGCCAATTCAAGCAGCATTACAAAAACAAATGGTATAACAGAGTATCAGCTGGCGAAATTAAGTGCACAGTATAACCGGTCGTTTGCCCAGAAACATAATTTACTCGCCCAGTTCGGAATGCAGGCCGAGGAAACTGATTTCAGGTCCTTAACGGGCAGCAAAACAGATTTGTTTGCTCAGGATGTGATAGAATCGCTTAAGGCTTCAGCAAACAATCCGCTTGCGGATGATGCCCTATACTCATGGAGCAATCTGGGATTCTATGGTGTAATCACTTATGATTATATGGAAAAATATATGATCAAGTTCGCCGGACGAAGAGATGCGAGTTCTCGCTTTTCTGCGGACTCTCGCTGGAGCTTCTTTCCTTCAGTATCCGGAGCCTGGAATGCTGCAAAAGAAAGCTTTTGGCCATTGAAGGATGTAATAACAGAATTCAAACCTCGTGTGTCCTGGTCTACATCAGGAGATCAAACCTATTTGAACCCGGATGGTTCTCCTAACTACTATACTTACTTACCTACTCTCGGTATGTCGGTTAATAAAAATACGCTTTTAGGAGGAGGATATTCCAATGTGGCTACTGCTCCAAGGCTTCTTAGCTCAACATTGACCTGGGCAAAACCTACTGTACTGAATTTTGGTTTGGATGTTTCGGCATTTAACAGAAGGCTAAACCTCACCTATGAGTGGTACCAACGTACAGTAAAGGATCAGATTGGTCCTCCAAATCCACTTCCGCAAGTATTAGGTACTGCAGCACCTGATTTAAACAATTCTGTTTCTGAAACCCGTGGCTGGGAGTTTTCTATCGGCTGGAACGATCAGGTACAGGTGGCACAGAAACCACTGAATTATTCATTGAAATTCAACATTAGCGATTACATTGGATACGTTACTGAATATTATGCAAATAAAACAGGCGTAGTGGCCGACATCTGGACAAAGGGTGAACTATTTGGTCAGAATTATGTATACGACACAAGAGGCGTCGCTCAAAATACTGCGGATCTATCTAAGGGGACATTGTCCGGAACGTATAACTATCCTGGGTATATCATGTACAACGATAAGAATGGTGATGGTTACATCAACTCAGGAAATGGGGGTTTTTGGTATAGCAGAGGTGATCTGGTTACAAACGGCTTTAACTATCCCCGTAAGTCTTATTCCATCCTGCCATCAGTTTCCTGGAACAACTTTTCTTTTTCGGCAGTTCTGGAAGGTGTAATGCACTGGCGTGTTTATAACAGTTCGGAGTGGGTATGGGGAACTAAAGCAGGCAGCGATCTGGCTTATTTCTATACACCTGCATTTGAAGAAAGTACGCGCTTAGGCTATTGGAGTCCCGATAAAAAAGATGCTTTTTTCCCTGCTTTTAATACGGGGATGGGAACTGCAACTAACAAGTATTCCTTAAATCTGGCAAACCTCAGGGTTCGGAACATTACGGTAGGTTATGAATTGCCTAAAACCTGGCTGGACAAAATCAAGTTGAAAAGGGCTAATATATATTTTAGCGGAGAAAACTTAGGGTTCATCTATTCGAAATCTTTTATAAAGTATGATCCTGAACTTTTGCGGAATGGTGTAAACGGTTATCCGCCATTACGCTACTATTCTTTTGGATTGAACCTAACCTTATAAACTAATCTATCACTTTGTACATAAATATAAACAAGATGAAAGCTTATATCAGTAAACACTGTAAGATTGTATTCGCACTTTTTGTGTTAATGAACCTTGCAGCCTGCTCCAAAGATTTTTTGGACAAAAGTCCCTTGGACGCTGTAAGTCCAAATAATTTCTTTAAAACCGCATCCGATCTTCAAATTTTTGTCAATGGATTCTATAGCCGGTTGGCTCCTCAGTATAACACACAGGGTGGTACCGGAACTACGTCCGGAGGAAATAGTAACCTGGCATTGGATGCCAATACGGATATGATGATTGTTCAGACAAGTGTGACAGGTAGTTTAAACCGATGGAGTGCATCCTCAGTTGCTGACGACTCAAATGGCAGTTGGTCGGGAGGGTATGCCAGTATCCGGTCGGATAACTATTTTCTTCAGCGTGCGAACCTAAATGCCGAAAAAACAGATGCCGCCGCTCATTATATTGGCGAGGGATATTTCTTCAGGGCCTGGGACTATTTCAGGTTGTTAAAAAATTTCGGTGGTGTGCCAATAATTACGGAGCTGCTTACTGACGCCGACCTGGAAAAACTGTATGTACCCAGAGCGTCGAGATATGAAGTTGCCAAACAAATTATAGCAGATCTGGATCTGGCGATTGCCAAATTGAGTTGGAAGGGCGAGGGACCGGCTGCTATTTCCGGTAGGATCAATAAGGAAGCTGCCTTAACATTAAAAGCAAGAGTTGCATTGTATGAAGGTACCTGGGAATATTATCATAGTAAAAAAGGAAGCCCATTTGCCATGACTGGAAAAAATGGCGTTGAGTTTCTGGAAATGATTGAGCCTACAGTATTGCAGATTATAAACAGGCACGGAACAAAAATATTTACCGCAGCGGGCGACAAAACAACTGCCTATAATCAATTATTTGCCCAAAAGAATGCAGCAAACATCGATGGGGTATTCCTTTATAAAGTTTACGATGCTGCATTGCTGGCCCTGAGCCATAACTTCTTTTTCAAAATATTGGATTCAGGCCCCTCTATTACCGACCACCTGGTTGATACCTATTTAAATAAAGATGGAACTCAACAGGTAATCTCTGCGAATTATACAAGTACCCTGAATCAGCTTGGTGCTACGCTGGATCCAAGATTCAGACAAACTGTATGGACGCCGGATAGAGGTCCGCTTAATCAATTGCAAGGTCGCGGTGGTGATGGGGATCCGTTCAGATATCCAATCATTGCCTCTCAGGCCCCATATACGAGTATTGGTTTTACTTCTACCGGGTACCGGAATTTTAAAGGAGCTGTATTGGCACAGGAAGCAACAAAAGGAGAAACCGACGATGTATTGATGCGCTACGAAGAAAGCCTGTTGACCTTAGCAGAGGCTAAAGCAATATTAGGGACAATTACCCAGGGCGATATTGACAAAACGGTAAATTTAATCAGGAGCCGGGTAGGGATGGCCCCATTGAATATGAATGCGATTCCGGCCGGAACATATAGGGAGGATCTTGGATTTGATCCTGCTTCAACACCTATCCTCAATGAAATAAGAAGAGAGCGTACTGTAGAGTTTGCGTTGGAAGGCTTTCGTTTGGACGATTTAAAAAGGTGGGCAGTATATGAAAAAGTAATCAACGGTTACCAGCCAAAAGGGGCATTATTGCAGGAGTTTCTTGATTATTACAACCGCACGCCTGCGCAAGTCTTAATTGACCAGGGATCCGACCCAACACTATATAGTCAAATCAGAAAAGATGGCTATGTTCTCAATCAGTTTAACCTGGTGAATGACAATAATGTTGGCCGCTTCGATAACGGAAGAATGAACCCATGGTTTAAAATTGCCGATTTCAGGGCAGGTGGCAGAGGACTCTATATTGATCCGGCCAGAGATTATTTAAGTTCTATTCCATTACAGCAAATCAAGCTTTATCAGGCAAATAATGCAACGCTTAGCCAAAATCCCGGATGGAATTAATTCCTTTTATATGTATCCATAAAAACTATAAGAAAATGAAACTTAAAAATAGATTGTACTTTCTAACTTTAATTCTTCTATTGGCTTTTTCATCCTGCATGAAACCCCGGGTAGAATTAGACGATACCATGTGGGGTGATAATGCATTTATTACAACTGCGGTATTATTTAGATATGACGAAGTCAAAAATCAGCTGGGCTATAATGAAGTCGTAACAGGTTATCAAAATGTAAATATATCCACAAGTTCAAACGTTGTGGATAAAGATCAGGCTACGATAAGGATTGTAACGGCAAAGGGAACAGACCTTACAAAAATTGGCATCCGGTTTTCTCACTATGCGAAAAAGATAGTGCCCCAGAATGGCGCACCTGCCGCTGGTATAGTTGCTGATTTTTCGAAAGGCCCATTTGTATATCGGTTGTATTCAGCTGATGGAACAGAACGTGACTGGACTATTTATATTTCAGTAGCACCCTAACTGTTTGTATTGCAAAAAAATGGCATACACTATAAGAGGGTTTCATTAGCTGTGATTATCCTCTTATAGTGTTATTTTTATCTGTTTTTCCCAGGAGATTTTTAAATATTAATAAATAATGAAGAAACTGAATAGAAGAGAGTTTATAAGTGGAATGCTTGCCACAGGTATTGTTTTGCAAATTCCAAGTGCTGCAATGGCCATGTTTCCCCCAAAAGCAAAAGTGGTAAAAGCCGGGCTGATTACCGATTTGCATCAGGATGTGATCCATAATGGTACCGAAAGATTGCAGGAATTTTTAGGTCACATGAAAAAAATCAAGCCTGATTTCATCATGCAATTGGGCGACTTTGCTTATCCTAATGATAAAAATAAGGAACTCATTGATCAATTCAATAATGCGAATCCGGTTGCATTACATGTGATCGGTAATCATGATACCGATTCAGGCCATACCAAAGAGCAATGTCTTCGCTACTGGAAAATGCCTGCAAGGTATTATACCAAAGAAATAGGTGGGATATGTTTTATTGTTTTAGATGGAAATGATAAAGGGTCGCCGACACGTAAGGGCGGGTATCCGGCTTATATTAACGACGAACAAAAAAACTGGTTACAAGAACAATTAAAGCAAGTCAATAAACCTATAGTTATTGTTAGTCACCAACCTTTGGCTGGAGCGCTTGCTGTGGATAATGCTGCAGAAATACAAGACATCCTGAGCTCAGCTTCAGATAAGATATTATTGGCTATAAATGGTCATACACACATTGATTGCCAGCTTTTTGTTAAGAACGTACATTATGTTCACATCAATTCTGCATCTTATTTTTGGATGGGGGATAAATACAAACACAATAGCTACACTGAAGAAATTCATCAATCTCATCCATGGATAGCTTACACATGCCCCTATCAAGATGCTTTATTTACAACCCTGACAATTGACCCTTCATCAGGTACGGTACATATTGAAGGTCGAAAAAGTAAATGGGTAGGCCAGTCTCCAAGACAATTAAACTATGTTGATGCGACAGGATTATCGGTTGGTAAAGAAATTGTACCTTCAATTAGTAAGCGGAAAATAGGTTAGTGCATCAATGGGGGACAATCTGACAAAAAAGGGATTTCAAATATAAATGTTGAACCCTTTTCTGTTCCACTTTCCACCCAGATTTTCCCCCGATGCCTGGTAATAATCTCATGACTTATGTAAAGTCCGATGCCTAATCCGGGAACATGTGTGGCAAGTTTTTCAACCCTGTAAAATCTTGCAAAAATTTGCTGTTGATCAATTGGGTCTATACCCATTCCGAAATCCTGAACAGATACGCGGATATTGTCGGAGGTTCTGTTAACCTTTATGATAACATCTTTTGAATCTGGAGCGTATTTAATCGCGTTAGAAATCAGATTAATCAACACCTGTTCTATCCTTTGCTGATCGGCCTCAATGATACATTCATTTATTTCCGATAAAAGCTTCAATTGATGGGAAGGGTTTGTTTGCTGCATAATTTCAATTACTTCAACGATAATTTGCGTAAAGTCAAAGCGGCTAAATTGAAATGGAAGCTTGCCTGTTTGTATTTTAGATACATCCAAAAGATCGGCTATTAATGATGTCAGTTTACTTAGCTGGTTCCGCGCTTTAGAAATGAGTACCTTGTTCGGGTCAGGCAAGGCCAAAGATCTTTCAATCAACTGCAGAAATGCATTGATACTTGTTATAGGGGTTTTTAATTCATGACTGGCGAGCCCGATAAATTCGTCTTTTTTAGTATTTAATGTCTTAATATCTTCATACAGTTTTTGAAGCTCAGCCTCAGCATTTTTTTGAGCACTGATATCACGGGCGATTTTTGAAGCTCCAATAACATTTCCTTTGCTGTTCCTGATTGGAGAGATTGTAAGGGAAATTGGAATTTGATGGCCATCCTTTGCTACACGAAAAGTTTCAAAGTGACTTACATTTTTATTGCTGCGGATTTTATCTATAATCAGATTTTCTTCATTTAAACGCTCTTTTGGTATTAATAAGGAGATGTGTTTACCAAGGACCTCATTTTCGGTATATCCGAATAATCTTTCTGCCGCTTTATTCCAGCTGGTGATGTTGCCATCTAAGGTTTTGCTGATTATGGCATCATCAGAGGATTCAATAATTGCGGCCAGCATGGCCTGTTTTTGTTCTGCTTGTTTTTGTTCCGTAATGTCTATTAAAGTACTTACAGCCCCGATAATTTCTCCTTTATTATTTAGAAGAGGGACAGGATTGGGTCTGATGTTTTTTTTTACCCCATCTAAAGACTGAATTATAATTTCTTCATCAATAATAGGAAGGCCTTTCTTTAATGCGCGTGACATCGGGCATTCTTCGGGGGCCATAGGACTGCCATCTGCCCAAAATATTTTTGGGAATCCACACCATAAGTCTTTTCCTATTTCTGGTGCTTTGCCCCATAGCCTCACTGCCTCCTGGTTATAAGAGTTAATATATCCTGTACTATCGCAGGTGTAAACTGCTACGGATAAACCCTCTAGTATATTGTCAACAGATGGCTCAAGCTCAGGATGAGCTTGTTTTTCTTTATTTGAGGCAATATGATCAGAATAGTTTGGCTTCATCTAATGGAATTAACTAAAGTTGAAATTACGCATTCCGAATGGGAATATCACACTTAAAGTAAGCTTAAACACTTAACCGGAATGAATAGATCACCTGGTTTATAGGCTAAAGGATAACTATTCCCCCTTATTTGAACGGATTCCCCCCCTCTTATCTGTAGATTAAATGCAATATTTGAATCCTGTAAGAATAGAAATTCAAAACAAAACCAAATATGAGCCGTTTGCTTTACCTTATTTTATTGATCTGCGTGCAGTCTAATGTCAGTTTTGCACAAATGCAGACCGATATTTGCGAGAATGATGTCCCGAATGATTGGAACGCTGTTAACGGAAAACTGAGTCTTACCGGCACACATTTTAAATTAGGTAAACAAGCTGTAAAGTGGAATTGGACAGCGGGAAATAAAAGTTTAATTAAGGTCGAAAATAATGCTTTTAAAACTGTCGCATCAAATCCAAGAAGCACTTTTGTCGTATGGATATATAATGAGGTGCCAGTTAATGATAAGTTGAAATTCACATTTGGCGATGGAAAGCAGAACGCCTGTAATTTTGAATTTAATTTAAACTTTAAAGGCTGGAGAACTGCCTGGGTTATGTATCATCGGGATATGGCGGGCAAACCAACAAAGGAAATGAAGATCATGCAGGTACAAGCTCCGGCATCAGTAAAAAAGGGAACGCTTTTTATTGATCAGCTGATGTATGATGTGACGATCAATCCACGTTCACCAATGCGTGATGAGCAGGTGCCTTTTGTAAACCCGGAAGCAGACAAGGCCGCAAACGCACATTGGAATTCCTTATACGCTTTTAACCGTACCCCACATTTTCTGCAGCTTCGGATGCAATTGAAGGCATCTGATCTGGCAGATATTTCTAAGATCAATATGCGGTATGAGGATGTGGCTTTTGCAGTAAAGAAAGAAATATCAGCGGAGAAATTAAAAGACATTAAAATGGAGTTTACCTCCTGGAATATTGCTAGAAAAGCAAATCAGATTACGGGAAGGCCTGTTTATTCGATCAATGATACGGAACTGGTGACTTTAACACCGACAGAAGGTCTGAAAGACCGGAATCAACTTTCTGGTGTAAAGCGATATACCCAACTGATGCTACAGGTGGCGCAGGTCTTTCATTCCTCGTCCGACCAGCTTGTCAGATCAACGTTTGAAACAATGTTTATAGACCTGCTTGACCATTTCGAAGATCAGGGTTGGTCTTATGGTAGTGGCATGGGGGCCTTACATCATCATGGCTATAATCTGCAAGGTTATTATACGTCGTGTTTGATAATGAGAGATGCCATAAAAAGACACGGAAAGTTGGAAAGAACTTTTAAAAGTATGAGCTGGTTTAGTGGTTTGGGCAGAACACTTCAGTTGCCACAGCGGTTGCCCTCCTCCAATATAGATGTGTTTAATACGCTGCTGGGAAGTATGCTTTCTGCGATATTGATTATGGATGATACACCGGAAAAACTTCGTTACCTGCAAAGCTATTCCAAATGGCTGTCTAAAAATATTGCTGCGGACCACACGATAGAGGGCGCATTTAAACCCGACGGTGCAGTATTTCATCATGCAAATATTTATCCAGCCTACGGTATTGGAGGTTTTAATGGGGTAGCACCCATCCTTTATGTGCTAAGCGGGACAGGATTTAAGGTTGAGCAAGCTGCTCACGAAAGCTTCAAAAATAGCTTGGTCATGATGCACTATTACACCAATCCCTATAAGTGGCCAATTAGTGTTGCCGGACGTCACCCTACAGGGACCTGGCGTATTGCTGATGTTCCATTTGCGTATATGGCAATGGCAGGGTCTCCAGATGGGATTTCAAAAATAGATACAACTATGGCAGGTATTTATTTAAAGCTGAATGAGGACAAGAAAAATAAATGGATTAACCTATTTAAAAACATGGGGATTAAACCTGCTGGGTATACAAATGGACATTGGAATATGAACTATGGATTGTTAGATATTCACCGCCGGCAAGACTGGTTGCTGACCGTACGTGGCCATAACCGCTATTTCATTAGCCACGAGTCGTATCCCGGTGCAAATATGTACGGGCGTTATCTTTCTTATGGTCACCTGGAGGTACTTTTCCCTGAAACAACAACAGACGATGGCAGCAACTTCAAAGACGAAGGCTGGGACTGGAACAATATTCCAGGTACCACGACCATTCATTTGCCTTTGAATAAATTAAGAGCTGAGATTGTCAATCCTGATGACTTTAGCGGAAGTGAAGAAATGTTGATTACGGATGAACCTTATGCTGGAGGTACTACATTAGCACAGCAAGGTATGTTTGCTATGAAGCTACATGGACATGATAAATATGATATGGGAAGTTTTAGAGCTACAAAGTCCTGGTTCATGTTCGATAGTCTGATCGTATGCCTGGGATCAGATATCAAAAACAACTTAAATGAATACCCAACAGAAACGACGCTTTTTCAAAATTATCTTAAAACGCCTGCAGATGTGTTTAGTATAAACGGACAGGTCTCAAAGCAGTTCCCTTTTAGCACCAATGGAATACCAGGGAAGCCTTTAACCGTTATTGATAACCGTAATATCGGATATTACATTCCTGATGGGGAAAAGGTGTCGTTTACTAAATCAACTCAAGTATCCCGTGATCAGAAAGACTCACGAAACACCACGGGTAATTTTGCTAAACTGGTGTTTCAGCATGGCAAGGCACCGACAAACGAAAGTTATGAATATGCGATGCTGATAAAAACAGATCAGAAAGGTATAGAAAAAGTTGCAACAGCAATGAAAAGTAAGCAACCTTTGTATAAGGTCTTGCAAAAGGATGCTACAGCGCATATTGTATGGTATGGAGCAGAGCAGCTTACAGCCCTGGCGGTTTTCGGTAGCCATGTTAAAACCACAGATTCCCTGTTAATGGATAATAACAAGCCTTGTTTGCTGATGTATAAAAAAGAGGAAAAAACGCTTAAATTATCGGTAACAGATCCGGACCTTGCTTTTTATGAGGGGCCAGACGATAGCCCTTTAACGGTAGACGGTAAGCGGAAAGAGGTGAGCATTTATTCGCGCAACTGGTACAGAAGTCCGTCAAAACCTTCTGTGGTGAAGCTATTGATAAAAGGAAACTGGACGCCGGGTAATGAAAACGAGGAAATAAAAGCAGAATTACAACCTGGAGGAAATACGCTTATCACTGTGCATTGCGCGGATGGCTTAACCTCAAAAATTGAACTGCTTGAACGAAAATAAAAGAGTATATAAAATGAAGAAGTTTTTAATAGCCATGCTATTTACAATCTGCATCGCAGATCCACTTTTTGCACAACACACAAGACCGGATAAACCCAATGTAATTGTTGTCGTTAGTGATGATGCAGGATATATTGATTTTGGTTGCTATGGCGGCAAAGAAATTCCCACACCGAATATAGATGCTATTGCAAAAGAAGGGGTGCGTTTTACCGATGCGTATGTGTCAGCTTCTGTATGCGCACCTTCGAGGGCAGGTTTGTTAACCGGAAGGTACCAGCAAAGATTTGGGTTTGAACATAACACTTCCAGTCTGGTTGCTCCGGGATATAAACTAACTGATGTAGGTATGGATCCATCAGAGCAAACCATTGGCAATGAGATGCAGGCCAATGGCTATAAAACCATAGCGATTGGCAAATGGCACCAGGGTGAGGAAAAGAAACACTTTCCCTTAAACCGGGGATTTGATGAGTTTTATGGTTTTATCGGTGGCCACAGGGATTTCTTTGCTTATAAGGATAAGCCATCCCATGAACTTGAGCTGTATAACAACAATGAAATTATTCCAGAAAGTAAGGTTACTTATCTGACAGATATGTTAACTGATCGGGCAACGGATTTCATCAGGGAGAACAGCAATAAGCCTTTCTTTATGTATTTATCTTATAATGCAGTACATACTCCGATGAATGCGAAAAAAGATTTAATGGATCGTTTTGCGAGTATCATCGACCCAGGCAGGCGTGCCTATGCAGCAATGATGACTTCTTTGGATGATGGGCTGGGACGTGTAATGGAAACATTGAAACAACAAAAACTGGATGAAAATACCCTCATTATTTTTGTCAATGACAACGGCGGAGCTACTGTAAACTCCTCAGACAATGGCCCGCTTCGCGGGATGAAAGGTTCCAAGTGGGAGGGTGGTATAAGAGTAGCGATGATGATGCGCTGGCCGGGACATATTGTGGCGAACAAGACTTATAGCCAAAAAGTAAGTTCATTAGATATACTGCCAACGTCAATTGCTGCAGGCAAGGGAAAACAAAAAGGAACAAAGAAGTTGGATGGAGTAAATCTGATTCCTTATGTGAACGGGCAAAATAAAAAGGCCCCACACGAAGCCCTTTACTGGCGTAGAGGCGTAGCTGCAGCCATAAGGGAAAAGAACTGGAAGTTGATCCGGGTTAAGGAAAATGTTTTATTATTTGACCTTTCCACAGACTTATCAGAAAGCACAGATCTTTCGGCAAAATATCCAGAAAGGAAAAAGGAAATGCTGAGTAAGCTTGCAAAATGGGAAAAAGGACTTGATAAACCACATTGGACGAGTGCTTATGGTGATAAAAATCAGATCATGAAACACCGTATGGAAACGACGGGACGTGAGATGGAGAGAATGTACCCTTAAAAATCAAACAAATTTATATTCTAATGAAAAGGTTAACCGTAACTTATTTGCTGTTCTTCGTTTTAGCGCTGTGCCAGTCGGCAATGTCTCAACAAATGAATACGAATGAAGTGATCATGGGTAGAATTGTGGCTGATTTTAAAAAGCCGCTACGACAGGTAGATGCCGCTGCAGAAAAGGAATTTCTGAAGTTGCAGGATAATGGGAGTTGGGAGGATATAGATTATACGGATAAAACGATTACCAAATGGAAGCCGGCGGAGCATTTGTTAAGGATGCAGCAATTGATCCAGGCCTATATAGAAAAGAAAAGCCGTTACTACGGCGATGAAAAAATGTTCAATGGCATTGCCAGTGCATTCAGATTCTGGTATGAAAAAGATCCTCAAAGTAGCAATTGGTGGCACAATGAAATTGCAACGCCCCAGTCTTTGGGTGAACTGTTAATCATGATGCACTATGGTAAACGGAAACTGGATGTGGAACTTCAGTCTGGTTTAATAAAAAGAATGAAGAGGGGAGATGTAGAGGCTAAAACCGGAGCAAATAAAACGGATATCGCTTTGCATTATTTTTATCGCGCGTTGTTAACAAACGATAAAATACTCATGGATCAGTCGGTGAAAGAGCTTTTTTACCCGGTACAGCTCGTATATCAAAAAGAAGGACTGCAATACGATTATGCATATTTACAGCATGGCCCACAGTTACAGATTTCCAGCTATGGGGCGGTGTTTATTGCAGGCGTATTAAAATTGGCCAACTATGTGCGCAACACGCCTTATGCAATGAACCAGCAAAAAGTAGAGATCTTCTCAAAATACTATAGAGAAAGCTATCTGAAAGCGATAAGAGGGAGTTACATGGACTTTAATGTTGAGGGAAGGGGAATAAGCAGACCTGATATTTTAAACAAAAAAAAGGAAAAGAGACAGCTTGAAATTGTTAAAATGATAAATCCTGCGTATGCTGATGATTGGGATGCTGCCATAGCGCGGACGGATAGTACACGAGGGCCGGATTTCAAAATTTCACCTTATCATAAACAATATTGGACAGCTGATTATACGCTTCATATACGTCCTAAATATTCCTTTAATGTACGTACTGTGAGTACAAGGACCAAAAGAAGTGAAGCGGGCAACAAAGAAAATTTGTTAGGAAGATACCTGTCTGACGGCGCAACCAACATACAGTTGCGTGGACCGGAGTATGATAACATTATGCCGGTATGGGAATGGGATAAGATCCCGGGGGTAACAAGTCGTGATTATAAACCGGACAGGCCAATAGAGAAATTTTGGGGCGAAGACGGGAGCAATGATTTCGCAGGTGGGGTATCAGATGGCGTATATGGTGCCAGTGCTTATAAGTTAGACTACGATAGCCTGGAAGCAAAGAAATCATGGTTCTTTTTTGATGATGAAATTGTATGCCTTGGCGCAGGCATCCAAAGCAATGCTGCGGAGTCGGTCACTACTACTGTTAATCAAAGCTGGTTGAACGGTAAAGTTTTAAGATCTGAAAATGAGGCCGAAATTGGAAAAGGTAAGCTGCTTCAAACAGATGGGAAAGGTAAGAGCTGGCTGATTCACGATGGATTGGGCTATTATTTCCCTGAAGGAGGAAATATCAGTATGAGCACGCAGGTTCAAAAAGGGAATTGGTACCAGATTAATAACTCCTACTCCAAGGAGGAAGTAGCCGGAGATGTCTTCAAATTATGGATAAATCACGGGACTAAACCAGTAGCGGAGCGTTATGCTTATATCGTGTTGCCCGGTATAAATAAAAAAGCCGGGCTGAAAAAGTATGAACATAATCCTATAAAAATCGTCTCTAATACAGATAAAGTTCAGGCGGTGGTTCATCAGTCTTTAAACATTATCCAGGCGGTTTTTTATCGGCCAGGAACGCTGGTACTCCCAACGATGGAAGTTGAAACAGATAAAGCTTGTATATTAATGGTTAGAAATATAAACGGAAAGCAGGTAATCTCCGTGGCAGATCCACTTCAAAAAGAGAAAGTGGTAACCATTCAGATAAAAGACACAAAAACTGGCTATGCAGCAGTGTTTACCATTGATTTACCTCAGGGGGAATTAGCAGGTTCTACGGTCAGTAAGCTAAATTAATTTAATATGAAAAGAGTTTATATGCGCGCTTTGCTGCTTTGCTTTGGAATCCTTCTTTCTGTAACAGTTAAAAGCCAGATGATAGAAAACCTGGAAGAACTCAAGCTTAATTCCGGTAATGAGATTTTCCGGAATTTAGGAAAGGCTTACCGGGCTCCATCTATGGCCATGAAAGATTATTGGGTTTGGGGAAGTTCTGTCGTTAGAGATAAAGCCGGGAAATATCATATCTATGCCTCCAGATTTCCGAAGAGTTTACCTTTTCATCCCGGTTGGATGGTGGCATCTGAAATTATACACGGCACAGCTGATGTGCCGCAGGGACCCTATACTTTTTCTGATGTTGCACTCCCTGCCCGCGGTGCCCAGTATTGGGATGGCCGTTCTACACACAATCCCCGGATCCTGTTTTTTAAAGACAAGTATTACCTGATTTATATGGGTTCTACACATCCTTTTGAAGAGCCTAAGTTTAACGAGCTGACACTGGATAGCAAATGGTGTATAGTTGGCAGATCAAATAAAAGAATAGGATTAGCGGTAGCTGATAGTCCATATGGCCCATGGAAAAGGCTGGATGAACCTGTTTTGAAGACTAAACCGAATACTTTTTATAGCTTCCTGACTTCTAATCCTTCTCCCTTTCTGCAAAAGGATGGTTCTGTAATGATGATCTTTAAAGGGCGCGCACATACGGAAAATGGAAAATACTCGAAGATGGCACTGGGAATGGCTTATGCTCCAGATATTAACAGCCCTTTTAAGGTAATAAATAATGATCAGCCTATTTTTAGCGTGGAAGAACAGGGAGAGGCTGAAGATCCATTTTTGTGGGCTGATAATAGAGGATATCATGCTATTTTTAAAGATCATGTTGCGAAATTTACGGGGGAACGCGGCGGCGGAGTTATGGCACATTCCAAAGATGGGATTAAGTGGGTGATGGACAAAGATCCAAAGACCTATTCCAAAACGGTTGCTTATGAGGATGGGAAAACTGAATTGCAAGGACAGCTGGAACGGCCTTTCATCTTTTTTGAAAATGGGAAGCCGGCATACATTTTCTTTGCAACCATGGATGGCCCGGGAGGCTTTGAAAATGCTACTAAATCCTGGAATATGGTAATCCCCTTTAAATAGCTACAACATATATGAACATCATAAGTAAACACATCATACTGGCGTTTGGTATTGCAACGATTTCCTATGCTTCTTATGCACAGCGGTCAGAGAGAGGCCTTGCTTTTGAAAACTACAATAAGTATCAAAGCCGTGCATTGAAGGTTAAGGACGCTACGAAAGAAGCTGCAATAGAGAAATATAGGCAGGAATACACAAGAAACGGATATCGACGAGATCACCTCAGAACAAAATTAACCTGGCAGGATTGTTTAAACGGTCTGAATGAGGATGGACAGTTTAGTGATTTAATTCGCAAAGAGGAGGAATATCTGGCTAAAGATGCTTTTGCAAAAGGAAATCATGAAACACAGCAGGAGATTGGGGTATTCCTGACAGAAGCATCACAACGTATATGGCGTATTGCTGATGCCGTTCGTTCTAAGGGATTGACAGCATCCGAAGCATTATCTGATAAATACTGCAAGGCAATTTTACATTATGGTGGGCTTGAAGTCGGTCGAATGAACAACAGCAGTCGTTTTCATGCCTCCTGCTTTGCCATACCGACAGCCGCTGTTAATATTTATTTTGTCTTTTTACCTCAGATAAATGATGTAGAAACAGGTGTTCATCATAACAAGCAGCTAAAAGATGTTGCTGAAATGCTTAAGGCGCTTGCGCTGCAGAGCTGGACACAACCACTGAGACAGGACAGTACGGACGATAATGTGGTGCAGATAGAACGGTTTAGAAAACATGTCTGGTGGGTAGGAGGTAATGCTTTGGCTTATCGCCCGTTATTGCCAACCGCAGTAATGTATAAATCAATACCGATGATTGATGTACTAAGTGAAGTGAGTCAGAAAAGTATTAGTGCTGTTTCACAAAATACCTATGATCAGGCATTTTGGAATGAAGGTTTTACTGTTGACGGAGCGGGATGGGGACATGGTAAACAGAGCCTGGTTTGGGGTTATCCTATAGATGGGATGAACAGTGCATTGAGTATGCTTAGTAATCTGAAAGGCTCGCCATGGGCTAGAAAGTTAAGCGCCGAAAATGCAGCTTCGCTGATGAATTTTTTTCGCGGAGGGAACTGGTATTATTATAAGGGATATATTCCCTTATGTACGGACCGGTATACAGCGGTTTATTATAACCAGGAAAGGAAAAAAATAAAGTATAGTTCTTTAATCAATCAGATTGCCAGTGACTGGATGGATTCCTTTTCAGCTGCTGACCAGAAAGAATTATTAAAGCTAAAAGCAGAACTTACAGGCAATGATATTAATATGGAGGGCTATCCGTCCGGGCAGTACTCTGGAACACGTTGGTTTTTCAATAATGACGATCTGATAAAGAGGAATAAGAACTATTACATAAATATCAATATGGCTTCCAATCGTTGTGACGGATTGGAAGGTGCCGTTAATTTTGCAGATGAGTATAATTTTTTCAATGCAGATGGGCTCAGTTTTTTTATGAAGAAAGGAGATGAATATCATAAAATCATTGGAGCATGGGACATTACTGCATCACCAGGGGTAACCTCAAGAAGGGGAATGGATGCCATTACCCCGCTTACGAACTGGAGGGGCTATTGCAGTAAACATAATTTTGCAGGAGCAGCAACCAATGGAGGAGAAAATGCAGTTGCCGGATTTATATTCGAGAAAATGAATGCTTCCGATAAGGAGGGGGTTAATGATAAGGGAAATCAGAAACAGGTAAAAAACGAAACGATTTATGGCGTTAAAGCATTTAAGTCTTATTTTATGTATGGAGACTATATGGTAGCACTTGGTGCAGGTGTAAGCAATCTTAATCCTTCCTTAAATGGGGATATACATACAACCATTGATCAGACCTCCGTAGATAACGAGGCTAATCTGATGGTTGTAAAAGATGGTAAAAGCCAGTCTATGGACTTAAAAAATGGGCCTCTATCTTTTTTTGCCAAAGATAAAACGGTATGGATGCAACAAAAAAGTGGTTTCGCATACACCGTCCTCCCCGAGTATGTTAAAAACGCATATTTTACCTACGAAAAAGATGTTAAAAATGAATGGATAAAACGGAATCAATCAAATCAGGCCAATATTTCCAAACTGCCCGCAACCACTAACATATTACGGCTTTGGATTGATCATGGAAAATCCCCGCTTAATGATGTCTATGGTTATGTAGTTTTTGCAGGCGATAAAATGCCGGCAGGTAAATTACCTTTTCACGTATTACGCAATGATACCACTGTTCAGGCGATACAAAGTGTAGATAAGAAAGTGGTTGAGGCCGTTTTCTATACTCCGGGATTATTAAAAGCAAAAGGTTTAGACCTGTCTGTTTCAGCTTGTGCTGTGGTAATGATTGAAGATAAAGGTCATATTTATCAGGTTACGGTGAATGACCCGCTTATGAACCCAGCGCTAAGAAAAATAAAACTAACCTTAAATTCCAAATCTGTTGAGGTAGATATGCCTGTACAAGAGTATGGCGGAAGACCGGTAACGCTGACATTTAAAAAGTAGGAAGTGTTTTGTACACAAAAATTAAAACAGATGGTTTGAACTTTTGTACAGAATTTAAATATGTGCAACAGGATTTTTTGATTACTTTGGGCCTTTTAAAATAGGAACGGCAGAGAAATGGTTTTCAGAAAATTTATCATATTCATTGTACTGGTATTTCTTTCTTCCTGTTTAAATGTATCTGCGCAGGTTACTGCAAAATATGAGGATATTAAATTTATCAATATATCCTTAAAAGAAGGACTCACCCAAAGCTCTGTACTAAGTCTTATTGAGGATCATAAAGGTTATATGTGGGCCGGAACCAGGGATGGTCTCAACAAGTATGATGGGGTGAAGTTTGTAAAATACCGGTACAATTCCAGGGATACAAACAGCCTTAGCCATAATGTTGTTATGGCAACGTTTGAGGATGAATTTGGGAATTTATGGATTGGGACAACCAATGGCCTGAATAGGTATAATGAAAAATCGGATAACTTTGTTCGTTACAAATTGTTGCAAGCCGATAACAATAAACAAAAGGCAATTTCCTGTTTTAGTTCGGATGGCAAGGGTAACCTGTGGGTAGGGACTACGGAAGGTCTATTCAAAATTGATATAAAAACAGGCAAGACAGTTGTTTATCAACATAGTGAAAAAAACAGGAATAGTTTATCTTCCAGTAATATACAGGCACTTTTAAAAACACCCGATGGAAAAATATGGGTCAGTACTTCGAAAGGTATTGATCAGTATCAGCCAGGTTCAGATCAATTTGTCCATTATCAACTTCCGGACGGTGCAGAATCTAATGCAACCTTTATTGCTTCCCTGTATTGCGATAAAGAGCAAAATCTGTGGATGGGATATAAAGGGGGGCTTGCCTTATTTAACAAAAAAAATGGAAGTTTTGAACGTTATCATACCGGAAAACAATCTATACCCGATCCTGTCAGATCTATACAGGAAGATGGACAAAGTAACTTATGGGTGGGAACTTATAACGGGTTATATATATTAAATGTAGCTGATAAAAGTATCAGACACTATCAGCATGATGAAAATAACAACAGTAGCCTGAGTCAGAATTCCGTTTACAGTATCTGTAAAGATAAAATGGGAGATATGTGGGTCGGGACATATTTTGGTGGAATAAATTACTATAGCAGCAGTTACAATAGGTTTAAACATGTGTCTGCCGGTAATAATAACCGTAAACTAAATTACAAGGTGGTGAGTTCCATCATAGAAGATGATAACAATAATCTTTGGGTGGGTACAGAAGGGGGTGGTATAAACTTTTATAATAAGAAAACAGGACTGTTTAGCTACTATACGCACTCCGAGAAAGATCCAAATAGTATTACAGCTGATAATGTAAAGACAATGCTCATGGATAAATCAGGGGGCTTGTGGGTTGGTTTGCATGACGGGGGGCTTAATTACCTCAATACAAAAAGCTACCCTTATAGATTTAAGAAATTCATCAGTGGTCCAGACGTGGAGACGCTTAGCAGCAATAGGGTAGTATCACTCTTGCAGGACAAAAACGGTTACATCTGGATTGGGACTTCGAGGGGTGGATTAAACAGGCTTAATCCTGCTACAGGGAAAATAAATCGCATTACCCAAAACGTGAAGGGGATAGGAGATATCATTTACACGATATCCGCTTCTCAAAATAATTCCAGAATTTTAATAGGCAGCGATGCCGGTTTGGCCGAACTGGATATCAGTTCTTTTCAAAGCCGTCCGATAGTATTTAATAACAATGCCACAGGTAATGTATCAGTTTCTGTATTGTCTATTTATACTAAACCTGGAGGGGAACTATGGGTTGGTACTGAGGGGGATGGTCTATACAGGTATAACCTTCTTACAAAAAAAAGCAAGCATTATGGAATTGCCGAGGGCTTGCCCAATGATGTGATTTACGGAATTCTACCCGACACGAAGAATAATTTATGGTTAAGTACTAATAGCGGTCTTACTCAACTTGATGTACAAACAGATAAAATAAAGACTTTCGATGAGTCAGATGGATTGCCATCAAAAGAATTTAATTATGGAGCAAGTATGCGTAACAAAATGGGCTTCCTTTACTTTGGTGGCACCAATGGCTTCTGTTTTTTTAATCCGGCACAAATTAAGGCCAATACGTATGTTCCTCCGGTTTATATAACGGCTATAAAAGTAAATAACCAGTTGATCAATGTCTGGGACAAAAGTCAGGAAATTGAACTTCCACATGATCACAATATGTTGAACTTCACATTTGTGGCGCTTAATTATTCGCAGCCTCAAAAAAATCAATATGCAGTTCAATTGGAGGGTTTTGATAAGAACTGGGTCGACCTGGGGAATACCAATTCTTCTACTTACACTAATCTGGATGCAGGTACCTATACTTTTAAAGTTAAAGCATCTAATAATGATGGGATATGGAATGATAATGGGACCAGCATTAAGATTCACATAGCAACGGCGCCCTGGAAAACCTGGTGGGCATATTCGTTATACCTTATGTGTATAGGCTCAGTGTTATTTTTGATGAGACGCCAAACGTTGCAGCGGCTTAAAGTACGCAATGAACTGGTGGTAGAGCGACAGGAGAAAGAAAAGATGAAATACCTGAACCAGTTGTTTACCAACATTTCGCATGACTTCCGGACGCCGCTTACTTTAATTATGAGTCCTTTGCAGCAAATGATTCAGTTGAACAAAGGGGATCAATATGTGCAGCAGCAACATCAGGTGATGTATAAAAATGCGCGGGCATTGATGTTGCTGATCAATCAGTTGCTGGATCTTAAAAAGAGCGAGAGTGCTAATGCAATGCTTCAGGTTGCCCATCAGAATATAGTACCTTATCTGAAAGAGATCAAATCTTATTTCGATGAGTACGCGCGGGAAAAGAAGATCCATTATATTTTTGAAAGTTCAGCTCCTGTAATCATGGTATGGTTTGACGGATTGGAATTTCAGAAGGTGATTTACAATCTTTTATCTAATGCATTCAAGTTTACACCGGCTGATGGCACAATTATCCTAAGGGTAAAGAACAATGATAAGGAAACAGGTAAGGCGGACTCTATCGTTGTTGAGGTGATTGATACTGGTTCAGGTATCCCCGATGCGCATACAAAAATGATTTTCGATCAGTTTTACCAGGTTAAGCAGGGCTACGGAACTGGTATTGGATTGGCTGTTGTTAAAAATATCGTTACGATGCACCAGGGAAATGTAGAGGTGCAAAGTGTAGAAAATCAAGGTAGCTGTTTTAAGGTTGTTCTTCCCGTAGACAAACTTAGACCGGTTGGTTATACCCATTTTGATGATCACAATGATACACAGGTAGATCAACCGGATATGTCCTGGAAATATGAGTTACCGGTATTTCCTGAAACTCCTTTTAGCTATGATGAAAAACGCGCTTCCATTTTGGTAGTAGACGATAATGATGACCTGAGACGCTTTATTTCAGGACTGTTTAGTACTTCATACAATGTTTACACTGCTGAAAACGGTAATGAAGCGATAAAAATAGCTGGTCAGAAAACTATAGATGTTGTGGTAAGTGATGTCATGATGCCTGAAATGGATGGAATGGAGTTTTGTAAAAGGATGAAATCGAATATACAAACCAGTCATATACCAATATTACTGATCACTGCAAAAACAACATTTGAATCAGAAAAATCAGGTTATGAAATGGGGGCAGATGCCTACATCACGAAGCCTTTTGATCCGGAGGTATTGAGTATCAGGATACACCACCTGCTGGAATCAAGAAAAAAACTGGTGGAAAAATATCATCGGGAATTTATTCTGCAGACAACGAATGCCAACACATTAGGAGATAATCCTTCTCCGGACGAGCAGTTTTTAAGGGATTTTACCAGTATTGTTGATGAATATCTGATGGAACCCGATTTTACAATTGATGAACTCGTAAAAAAGATAGGGATGAGCAGGTCTGTTTTGTACCGTAAGTTAAAGGCATTAACCGGACAGTCGATAGCGGAATTGATCAAGACCATCAAGCTTAAAAAAGCAGCACATTTATTAACCACCACCAATATGTCAGTTTCGGAAATAGCGTTTGCTTTGAACTTTAATGATCAGAAGCATTTTCGCCAATCGTTTAAAGCATTTTTTAATCAGTTGCCATCTGAGTATAGAAAGTAAATTTTGCAGCGTGTCAAAATCGATTTTTTAATTAAACTAACATAAACTCCCTCTAAAAAGAACAGTCAGCCACCCTTGTTCCAAAGGGATGCTTGATACATTTGGTGTATAAACCAAATGTAAACCAATAAGTAAAAATGATGGAAATTCAGTTAGCAAGGCGTTTTGCCTGTCTATTATATCTATTCTTAATATCTTGTTTTTCTGCATCAAATGCTTTTTCGCAAAAAGGGCCTTTTGTAGAATCTTTCGAGCAGGATAATGTCCTGAAAAACTATTTGCTTTCAGGGAAGAGTTCCATTTCTACCAGTACAAAACATTATCGTTATGGAAAGCAGGCATTGAAATGGAGCTGGAAAGGAAAAGATGCAGCTATTACGACTTCTTATTTTAGTCTTTTACAAAAGGGGATGCAAAAGTTTGATTATAATTTTCCAACCAGTCCTACTTTTGTCTTTTCTGTCTATAGTGAATCGCCGCAAAAGGGGACTGCTTCCATAAGTTTTAGCAAACAGGGAAAAGATTCAGTTTGGTTCAGTTTTCCTCTTAATTTTTATGGATGGCGCACTTTAATGGTGCCTTTTTATGAAATGCAGGGAAATATCCCATTGCTTACAAAACCTGTTGATTTTGATTCCTTTAAAATTACGGCCAATACCCTGGCCGGTACACTTTATTTTGATGATGTTGTGTTTTCTCAATATGTAGATGACAGGATGCAAAGTCCGGATTATATGGTGCCATTCATTAAACGGGAAGTGCCAGCAGGGGCTGACCATTTTATGCCTAGTCTGTATTTTGATACCTTATCAAAGCGGATGAAGGTTCTGCCCATCACCACCCTGGAGGAAAAAGAGCTTTCGGAAGTGGAACTGCGCATCTCGAAAATGCTGCAAAGTGCAGGTGCGGAGTACAATTATGAAGTTATTGTTGCCGATTTCAAAAAACTGGGTATTCGGTATGGTACTGAAACAGGTGTGGTGCTGGGCCCACCTTTGACACATAGAGATGACTTCTTTTATCATGACCCTACGCAACAGGGGCCGCAGGTTCAAAATTCAGCCCGGTCGCTTGGACAGGTTTTGCGCTCAATTGCCGGAGCCTATGTCAAAGCAAATGTTCAGGGGAAAGAAAAGGTGGAGTTAGAAAAGATGTTTGTTTTGGCAACCAGATATTTTTTAGACCAGGGGTGGCAGGAAGGGGCTTCAGGCGGGAGCCGGAGTTTGATCGGTTATTCCATTAGAGAGTTGACAGAGGCATTTTATATGATGAAAGCACCTTTGACTAAGGCTGGTTTACTTAATGAAATTGGAGGGAGTTTGCAATGGCTCAATAACCTGGGGAAAATGCTTGGGCCTGATCAAAGTTTCAGTGTAGATCTTGACTTTCTGAATACCCAGTCTTATGGCTGCCTGTTGGTTGGCCTGCTATCTGATGATAAATCTGTACGGAAGACCTGGCTTCAAGCTTACTCCAATTATATGAGTGTGGTTTTAGGTCAGCAAGATAAGCCTGAAGGTTATAAAATAGATGGAACAGCCTGGCACCATCGTGGCCATTACCCTGCTTATGCTTACGGATCATTTTCTTCTGTTCCACGGATATTGTCTGCCTTATCTGGCACGAGTTTCAGAATTAGTGAAGCTGGCCATCGTCATTTTAAAAAGGCTTTTTTGGCTGCCGTTGCCTACAGCAATTTATACAGTTGGGGATTCGGTAATGCGGGGCGGCACCCACTTCATGAAAATTCCATTAAAGGATTAAAAAATTCCTGCCTGGCGCTGGCAATGAGCGGAAATCCGGAGGCAACATCTAAAATTGATCCTGAGGTAGCAGGTGCTTATATCAGACTTTGGGGGGAAGAAGATCAGGTTAATACAAACATCTTTAAACAGGCAGGTATTACGGCACAGCAGCCTGAATCCTATACCGTATTTCCTTATGGGGCCACAGCTGTACATAGAAAAGATAAATGGGCAGCAATTGTTAAAGGTTATAGTAAATACCTCTGGGCATCTGAGATATATGCTGCTAACAATCGTTATGGGCGTTATCCTGCAAACGGAACGGTGCAATTGTTAAAAGAAGAAGGAGAGGAGGCTAGTGGTTTTTCTGAGGATGGATGGGATTGGAACCGTTACCCGGGTGCAACTGTAATTCATTTACCATTTGAAAAGCTGGAAAGCCCGTATCCGCTTTTGAAGTTCAGCTCAACTCAGACCTTTACCGGCGCCGTAAGTCTGAATGGTTATGGTGTTTTTGCAATGCAGCTGGACGAAGGAAAAGTAAATGGCGGCTTCTCCGGGCAATTAAAAGCGAAAAAGTCTGTATTCTCTTTCGGAGAAAAGCTGATTTGTATAGGGACTGATATATCTGCGGTTGATCCGGATTATCCGGTCCAGACAAACTTGTTTCAGTTGTCGCTTTCGAAAAATCAGGTATATACCCAGCAATCGGGAATGGTTAAAAGTTTACCCTACCAGGGAAAGGCTGGAACCTGGTTGATTGACCAGCAGGGTACAGGTTACCATATTTTAGCCGGGGATGTAGATTGGCAACAAAGCAGGCAACGTTCTTTTAAAGGGGAATATTCTATAAACAAAGCTTTAAAAGCAGGACTGAAACAAGAGAATTTACCTTATACCTATGGTGATTTTGCATCGGCCTGGATTAATCATGGTACCACACCTGAAAATGCCGCATATCAGTACGTGGTTTATCCGTTTATGAATGACCGGGCAGGCGAATCTTTTGCAAAAAAAATAAAAAATGATGATTCATATCGGATTTTGCAAGCCGACAGCAGCGCTCATATCGTAGCTTATAAACCTGAAAAAATAACAGCTTATGTGTTATTTAGTGAAAAAGGGTTTTCTGGCAAAGATGTATTGTCCAAAGTTTCTGCACCCTGCATGGTGATGGTTCAACAAAAGGAAAGAAGACGTGTTAAACTTAGTGTGGCACAGCCAGATCTGAATTTCGCTGTAGATAAAAAGAACAAGAACGACTTTGAAAAAAATAGTCAGCCTTTGACGCTGAGCTTAAGTCTCAATGGGCTTTGGACAATAAATGCACCAGGTGTAAAAATACTAACCACTTACTCGAACCAACAAACCATAGTTCAGGTTGAATGCCAGCACGGTTTTTCTCAATTCCTGGAACTTGAACAGAAATAAGTTATTTGAAAATGAAAATACCATATAAAAGTTTAATTGCTGCATTTGCAGGAATATTGCTAAGCTCAAATTGCTTTGCACAGGAATTGGACGGCAAACCTGAAAATGTATCTGGAAATCGAAATAGCATACCAGGTACCAGATCTAATGTAGATGCTTATTTCTATGGAAACACAACATCAGCCATACAGCTTCCGGTAGAAACAGAAGAACAGTACCAGCAGCGCATGAAATGGTGGAAAGATGAAAAATACGGCATGTTTATTCATTGGGGATTGTATGCAGTTTTATCCGGATACTATAATGGCGTACGAACCCCTTCAATTCCTGAATGGATTCAGAATACACTTCATATCCCATTGGAAGAATACAAGAAGCTGGTTTCACAGTTTAACCCGGTTAAGTTTAATGCTGATGACTGGGCCCGGCTGGCGAAGGCTGCGGGCATGAAGTACGTGGTGCTAACTGCCAAACACCATGATGGTTTTGCACTTTTTGATTCAAAAGTTACGACCTATGACATTGCGGGCACACCTTATAAAAAGGATGTCGTGAAAGCCCTGAAAGAAGCATGCCATAAACAAGGGCTAAAGTTTGGCCTGTATTACTCGCATAATATTGATTGGGAACACCCTCAAAATGCCATTCGAAATGGCGGTAAGAGGAACTGGAATAACCTGACTGATTTTAAGCCTGAAGAGATGAATAAAGACCTTTATTTAAAAGAAAAGGCTTATCCGCAACTTAAAGAGCTTTTAACCAATTATGGTAAAATCGACATATTATGGTTTGATATGGGAACAGGTTTAAACAGTGATGAGGTACGGAGTTTTGTAAAGATCTGTAAAGACCTGCAGCCAGAAATCCTGATCAGTTCACGTGTGGGAGCTGAAGTGGCCGAAAAGGAAGCGCACCGGGATATGTTATTTGATTTTTACACACCTGATGATAACTTTTTTACAGGCGATGACCTGCCTATGGCATGGGAAATGGTGGGAACAACCAATGGATCCTGGGGGTACAGGAAAGATGATACGCATTGGAGAACACCAAAAATGATACTCAGTTCTTTATTGGCCTGCGCAAGTCGCAACGGGAACTATATGTTAAATATGGGGCCTATGCCAAATGGACTGATGCCTCCTGAAGCAACTGAAAGTATTTTGAAGGTTGGCAACTGGCTTGAAAGAAATGGAGAAGCCTTGTATTATACAAAAGGTTCTCCTTTTGCATGGGATGAAACCTGGGGATACGTTACCCAAAAGCCTGGAAAGTTGTATTTGAACATCACTCAATGGCCGGAAAACAATAGGCTGTATGTTAAAGGGCTACTTTCAAAGCCTGTGAAGATAACGCTTCTGGGGGATGATAAAGCGCTCCCTTTCGAACATAAAGGGAGCTCATTAAGTATACCGCTTTCAGGTATTTCAAAAGTTGAACTGGCTACAACTATTGTGGCAACATTTGAAAGCGATAAGATCTCAACCACTCCATTGGCAGAACAGGGGGAGGATAAAAATATTGCTCTTTATCGCATCGATGGTCATTATGATGCTTCAAAAAAACTATCTGCCTGGACATTTAAAGTTCATACTCCAGGACGGTACAGGGTAACTATAACTTCTAATGAAAAAGGCAGCCATTCAAAACCTGAGTGGACAGGAGCGGACCAGCAGGGAGCTTTAGAAGTCGCAGAGCAAACCATTCCGGTGAAATTAAATAGAGATGAAGAGAAAATTAATGCCACTTTATTTTTTTACAAGGAGATACAAAGTCATATTGGTCAGATTAATTTACCACGCGCAGGTATCTATACCTTGCGTTTAAAAAACTTTGAAATCAATGCCAGGAAGTGGAATCCAGGCCTGTTCCTGGATAAAATTGAATTGAAAATAATGGGGGAATGACTAAAAACCCCCCTAAAATAGACCTGTTTTTACCGCTTTCAGTGAAATGTTCCTAATTAGATTTGCTAATAATCATCTCGTAGGTTATTACGAACAACCAAATTTAAACTTTTTAAGTATGAGAAAAATTTACATTTTTTTAATGTGTATGCTCTATTCGGCCTTAACTTTTGGCCAGCAAACGAGGCAGGTTGCAGGGGTAGTTACAGAGCAGGGACCAAATACACCTTTGGCTGGTGTAAGTGTGTTGGTTAAAGGGACCAAAACTGGTGCTACCACAGACAAAGATGGTCGTTATAAGATCCAGGTCCCATCTACAGGCAACAGCACGCTTGTGTTTACCTATATTGGTTATCTGAAAAGAGAGGTTAATGTTGGAGATAAGGGAGTGCTGAATGTGGTACTTACGGAAGACAGTAAATCCTTGAACGATGTTGTTGTAATCGGATATGGTACCAGTAAGAAAGGTGATCTGGTGAGTTCTGTTGCGCAGGTAGACATGAAGGACATGGTAAAAGCACCGGTACGTTCTATTGATGAAGCGCTTGCTGGTCGTGTTGCCGGTGTACAGGTGAACTCCTCAGATGGTCAGCCAGGTTCTGCTGTAAACATAGTAATAAGGGGAGCAAACTCCATTACCCAAAGCAATAGTCCATTATATGTGGTCGATGGTTTTCCTATGGAGGGATTTAATCTCAATACGTTTGATCCTAAAGATGTGGAGTCTATCGACGTGCTAAAAGATGCTTCTGCCACTGCAATATATGGTGCGAGGGGAGCTAATGGCGTAATTATGATTACCACGAAAAAAGGTAAAATTGGAGAACCGGCAATTACTTTCGATCCAACGGTAAGTGTCGATAACAACATCAAGACGATGAAGTTGATGAGCCCTTACGAGTTTGCAAAATTGCAATTGGAGTTGTTTCCGGATGCAAAGGGTTCTGCTTCTGATCCAACACCAATTTACAGGTTGCTGACACGTCCGAATATGACACTTGAAGACTACAGGAATGTTCCGGCGACGGACTGGCAGTCGCCCTTTTTTCAAACTGGAGTAAGACAAGACTATTCTCTTGCTTTACGCGGTGGAACAGGTAAAACCGTTTATTCCGTTTCAGGAAATATAAACGACCAAAAAGGAACCATTATCAATACTAAATACAAAAGGTATCAGGGAAGAGTGACATTGGATCAAACTGTAAATGATAAACTCAAGGTGGGTATAAATGCAAATTATAGTTATTTATTACGTGGTGGAAACTCTGCTTCGCAAGGTACCGGTGGAAGTGGTACAACGCTGATTCTATACAGTGTATGGGGCTATTCGCCGCTATCTGATTATACCATAGAAGATGCTATTGATGAAACTACGGCTAGTGGAACAGATTATAAGTTCAACCCGATTATGAATCAGTTGAACATGTTGAGAAATAACAAAACCTTTAATTTGAATGTTAACGGTTACCTTGATTATGCTATCACTAAAGAATTAAAATTGAGGGTTACGGGAGGTATTAATAATTCCAGCGTAATTACTGAAACTTTTAATAATTCTAAAACATATTTGGGAAGTCCGCTTACTACTCCGGGTAGATCCAGTGGTGTAAATGGATCTATAAGAGAAGCGAATAATAATAACTGGTCGAACGAAAATACGCTGACCTGGACAAAAACCTATGCCAAAGATCATAACGTCAACGTTTTGGGCGGTTTTTCTGCACAGGGAAATAAAAGTAACGAATTCGGTTTTGGGGCAACTTTATTACCCAACGAAAAGCTTGGTCTTAGTGGTCTAAGTGAAGGTTTAGTTCAGCCGAATCCGACATCGGGTAGTTCTTTATGGAACCTTGCTTCATTTTTTGGAAGAGTAAAATATAATTATAAGTCTATTTATTATTTAGAGGCATCTTACCGTGCTGATGGTTCTTCTAAATTTGCTCCGAATAACAAATGGAGCTACTTCCCTTCGGTAGGTGCTTCATGGAGATTCTTTAAGGAAAGCTTCTTTAAAGACAGTAAAATATTGTCTGATGGAAAGCTAAGAATAAGTTACGGTAAAACAGGTAACAACAGGGTAAGTGATTTTGCGTATCTGTCTACTAACAGGATCAATAGTGGAACTTCCTATCCCTGGAACAACGAATATGTGACCAGTATCTATCCCTCTAGTTTAGGGAATTCGAAAGTTAAGTGGGAAACAACTGATCAGTACGATGCAGGATTAGATGTTGCCTTCCTGAAAAACAGAATTTCATTTACTGCTGATGTATATAAAAAGAATACAAAGGATTTGCTATTGAGAGCTACACTGCCAACATCTTCCGGTTATACTACTGCATTTAAAAATATAGGGGCAGTGTCTAACAAAGGGATCGAGTTTAGCCTGAATACGGTGAATATCAGTAAAAAAGATTTTCAGTGGACGAGTAGCTTTAACATCTCGTTCAACAGGAATAAGGTGTTGGCACTTACAGAAGATCAGCTAACCTTACCTTCTACAACAAGCTGGGACAACGGATATGCAAACATACCTTCTTACATCGCTAAAATAGGTGAACCATTAGGCTTGATGTATGGTTTTATATGGGAGGGTAATTATCAGTATAGCGACTTCACCAAGACATCTACAGGGGAATATCTTTTAAGAGATGATGTGACAGCTAACGGAAACGCCCGGTCAGTTATTCAGCCAGGTGATATTAAATATAAAGATATCAATGGAGATGGAAATATCACTTCAGCAGATTATGCAGTTATAGGAAAAAGTTTACCGGTACATACCGGTGGTTTTTCGAATAATTTTACTTACAAAAACTTCGATCTGAATGTGTTTTTTCAATGGTCGTACGGGAATGATATTCAAAATACAAACCGACTGGTGTTCGAAGGATCGAGAGCGGGAAGTTTCCTGCAACAATTTGACAGCTATAGCGATCGCTGGACACCAGATAATCAGGGCTCTTTGAATCATCGTGCCGGTGGTTTTTCAAGCGCAGGTTATTCTTCAAGAACGATAGAAGATGGTTCGTTTTTACGTTTGAAAACGGTATCTCTGGGATACAACATGCCTAAGGATTTATTGAAAAATATTAAGATTAATGCTGTACGTCTTTTTGTATCAGCTCAAAATCTGTATACCTGGACCAATTACTCTGGTCTTGACCCAGAGGTTAGTACGTACAATTCTGTACTTACCGGTGGTTTTGACTATAGTGCTTATCCAAGAGCCAGGACCCTGGCATTTGGCGCAAATATTACTTTTTAAGTGTTTGGCTATATGAAATTTAAACATTCACAGAAAAAACGAATTCAAATGAAAAAGTTATTATTCTCTATTATATTACTAAGTCTCGGCTTAAGCTCTTGCAAGAAGTTTTTAGACACTGTACCTACTGATCAGCTGCTCACAAAAGACTATTATGATTCAGAAAGCAAGCTAATGGGGGCTTTGGCCGGTCTGTACTTCCCTTTGGAAGAAGGTGTTATGTATGGTGATTTTTTAAACTCTACCTATAATATATCAGATGAGGCTTTTTATCAAAGAAATACACAAACTACTGGTTTGGGGGTTTATAATTTTGATTATGCTGATACACAGATTGGTAATCTTTGGAAACAATGTTATATCGGTATAGAAAGGGCTAATCAACTTATTGCCAATATCGATGTTGCAGTGATGGATGAAGAAAGACGCAAACCGATTTTAGGCGAAGCACTATTTTTGCGCGGTTATTATTACTTCATACTGGTAAGTAATTTTGGTGATGTACCACTCAAAACTGAAGCTACAAAATCTCCCTCAGCTGAGGATGTACAGGTAGTGAGGACGCCTATGAGAGAAGTTTATGCCCAGATTTTAAAAGATATGGAAACGGCAGAAGGACTTACCAGCAAGATATCAGATCTGGGGTTCAGTGGCCGTGTTTCCAAAACTGCCGTTCAGGGAATTTTGGCCAGGGTATGCTTAACAATGGCAGGTGAGCCTTTAAAGGAGGTAGCAAGGTACAATGATGCAAGAAAATGGGCTTTGGAAGTAATGAAATCTGGCGAGCACAGACTGAACCCCAGTTACAGACAGTTGTTTATCAATATGCACAATGACCTTTATGATATTAAAGACAGCATGTGGGAGATAGAGTTTAAAGGAAATGGTGCCGATGGAAGAGGTTCGAATGGAAGGTTAGGAAATACAGGTGGAATTCAGATGCAGAAAGCAACAGATGTGGGACTCAAAATTGGATATTCTTATGGGTTTTTACATGTAACAGAGCGATTGTTTAACTTGTTTCAGCCGGGCGACTTGAGAAGGGACTGGAATTTAGCTCCTTTTGGATATATCACTAGTTACACGGATAGGTATTATTATAACTATTATACACCGGCACAAATATATAACCGTGATGCAGGGAAGTTTAGAAGGGAAGCCTATGTTTTGGATAACAAAAACCAGAATACTACCCCTATTAATTACCCTGTTTTGAGGTATTCAGACGTGTTACTGATGTTTGCAGAAGCAGAGAATTATTTGAACGGGCCTACCGATTTGGCTTACGATGCAATTAATCAGGTGAGAAGAAGAGCATACGGATTCGCTACAAATGCCTCAGGGATGTCGGTTTCTGTAGTAAACAACATCAACGTGGATCCATCAGGTAATACAGGCTATCTTAATACCTTAAATAACATCCCTGTAACCATAACTGGTGGGGGCGGCACGGGTGCTACAGCAGAAGCAACAGTTAGTGTGAGAGATGGAAAGGTAACCGCTATTGCTGTTTTGAATGCGGGTACCGGATATACTTCTGTTCCTGCGATTACAATTGGTACCGCCTGGGAAGCAGGTGTGGAGTATCAGGAAAATGCACAGGTGTTTTTTGGAAATAACTTGTATACCGTTACCACTAAAGGAACTTCTACCAATACTGCACCTACTCATTCAAGCGGTGCTTCATCAGCCGCCAGTACAGGTGCTGTATTTACGCGTGTGGGTGCACCGGCCAAAGCTACTGCGACCATAGCACATTCTGTTGTCGATTTGAGTGGTTTGACGAAGTCAACTTTCCAGCAGGCAATCGAGGACGAACGTTCCATGGAGCTTTGTTTCGAATCACTAAGAAGGCCCGATCTAATTCGCTGGGGTAAGTTTGTGACTACAATGAATACTGTAGGTGTTGAAATCAGAGAAAATGGTGGTGGTTTTTCGTATGGTGGATTAGGTGGTTCAAACGTACAGGCTAAGCACGTATTACTCCCGATTCCAGCCGCAGAAATTACAGTGAATAAAAAAGCAGTTCAAAATTCAGGTTGGTAATATTTTAATATAGAAATCATGAAATTTTTAAATATAGGCATATTGGCGGGCATGTTAGTGTTGACAGCCTGCGACAAAACACTTGAAGAGAAACAGGTAACACTTGATGTGATCAGTACAAATGTAAAAGGACAAACAAGTAGTTCTTTTACCGAGAACGATACGATTGTTTACAAATTTAGCGGGCTGCACGAGGTGATTACTTATTACTCAGGAGAGCCCGGTAAAAGGTATGAATTTAAAGATCGTACGTCTGCAAAAGGAACTCCAAAACTAAAGTTCAATTCACAAAGAGCAAATGGAGCTCAGGCAAACGCTTTAAAACTGTTGATATCGTCTGATTTCCAAGGGGTAGTGGCAAAGTCTAAAACATCTAAGGGTGTGGTAACTCAGGATACCGCCGGTACGATGGCTAATATATTAAAAGCTAACTGGAAAGATATTACCGATCGCGCCGCCTGGCCAACAAATACTGCGGTATTAAATTCCGGTGATATTGACTTGTCAGATTTTGCAGACCAGGGTAAGCCGGTATTTATCGCTTTTAAATATAAAGTTGCTGCCGGTACAGCTCAGGATAAGTGGACAATTTCGACACTTTCGTTAAACAATTATCTGCCAGACAATAGCGTGTATACGCAGGCAAATTTTGCTGCCGCTAACCAAAACATTACGAACTATGGTGTAAACATACCTGGCTTAGGTTGGTTGAGTACATTTGATCCGGATAATAATGTGAAGAAATACAGATGGGTATACACTGCTGCTATTGGAACAGGAGGTTCACTGGTTATTACCGGGGCTGCAAATGCACCGGCCGCCACAGATGCTGCGGAGGCTTGGGCTATAATGGGACCTATAGATTTGCGTAAGGTTAGTCCGGATGCAGGTTCGCCAATTAAAGACATCAATAAAATCCTGGAAAGTTATTCAGTTTTGCCTACTTACAAAGAAGGTGAGTATACCGCGACTTTTGTGGCGTCAAATACTACTGTGAAGGGTACTTCTGTTGCAGTGAAGCAATTGCCAGTTAAGATTACCAAACCCTAGTTTATAATTATAATATTTATTACATCAAAATAACACAAATGGAATTAAAGAATCCCAAGAAGACAAGACAATATCTGCTGATGATAGCAGCGCTGGTGGTTACTGTTTCTACATCTTCTTACTTATGGCTTGCGCCCAAATCAGAGTTGCTTAAGAAAGATTTTGCAGTTGCAGAAAAGCAATATAGTCAGCTGTTAAAAACTTCGACAGATCTCACCCAGTTTCCCCGCACTACTAATGCGGACGGCTCTGTAAGGAGTACTGATATCTGGGATTGGACTCAGGGATTTTTTGCCGGGGGGCTATGGTATATTTATGAATATACTGGTAAACCTGAGTGGAAAGCTGCAGCTACAAAATGGACAGAAGCTTTAGAACAGGCCCAGTTTTTAACGCAACACCACGATGTAGGTTTTGTGATGTACTGCTCTTACGGTAATGCCATCAGATTTGAAAAAGATCCAAAAAAGATAGAACAATATCACAAAATATTGATCCAGTCGGCCGAGTCAGCGCTAACTCGTTTTGATCCTAAAGTAGGCTTGATCAAATCATGGAATAAAAAAGCTTCATGGGATAAAAAAACAGTTTGGCAATTCCCGGTAATTATTGATAACATGATGAATCTGGAGATGCTTTGTTATGTATCGAAACTTACAGGTAATCCTAAATACAAGGACGTAGCCGTAAGCCATGCTTTGAATACGATGAAGAACCACTTCAGGCCTGATTTTAGTACCTACCATGTGGTGGATTATGCACCTGATGGTAAAGTACTTCATCAACAAACAAACCAGGGGTATTCGGATAATTCTACCTGGGCCAGAGGGCAGGGATGGGCTATTTATGGGTTTACCATGATGTATCGTGAAACTAAAGACGCACGTTTTTTAGAGGCTGCCCAAAAGGCGGCAGACTTTTATATCAATCACCCTAATTTGCCCAAGGATAAAATACCTTTTTGGGATTTCAATGCAGAGCAAAAAGGTTATACACCTGATTTCGACTATAATGCCAACAAGATATCATACATCCCTCGTGACGCTTCTGCGGGGTCACTAACAGCTTCTGGCTTATTAGAATTAAGCACTTTGGTTAAAGATGGAAGTAAGTATTTTAAACAAGCGGAGCTGATGTTGAAATCACTCTCTGGTGATAAATATTTAGCTAAACCAGGAACAAATGGCGGGTTTATTTTAAAACATTCAGTAGGGAGTCTTCCTCATAAATCTGAAATCGACGTGCCTTTGGTTTATGCAGATTATTACTTTTTGGAGGCTTTGTTGAGGTATCAGAAGATTAAAAAATAAAAAATAACCGTTCTCTTCTGCGACTGGCATCTTTTTCTGAAGGGAAAAAGCGCCTGAGTTCGCTTCAGAGAAGGTAATTTTTTTTCTCAAATCATCCATGTAAACAATCCGGAACGAGCTCTTCGTTCCGGATTGTTTTTTATTTCGTCTTGGAAAGACATGGTTTATCATCTTTGCTTACAGACTAAAACAGTGATTTTAGTTGAGACGCAAACTTCAAGCGTCTTACCTATATTTAATTGGTATATTGTAGCCATTAAATTGATTAGAAGAGGTTAGGTTTCGTATAGATTTTAATGATGATTAAAAGCCCGGATGTTTATAAGGATTGTTCCGTATTGGAAAACAGCGTTGAGGTCATCAATCGTATGCCGCCTGATCAGTTTTATCACATTCATTTGTTTAAGGGGAATGGAAACGTAAATGTCGATCTGGTAGATTTTGACTTTGATGGTAACATTGTGTTATTTACAACGCCATATCAGAATATTCGTTTTGAGGTTGAGCAAGACTTAAAAATACGGACATTACTGTTTCATGGCGATTTTTACTGTATAGAATATCATAAAAAGGAGGTAGCCTGTAATGGACTTCTATTTAATAACATTTATTCCCGTCCATTTATAGTTTTGAATGATGATGAATACACAGAGATGCATGTGCTTTTTGATAAGCTTGCTGCGGAATTGAGCTTTGAAGATACTTATTCTGTAGCTGTGGTCAGGGCTTATTTGCAGTTGATGCTTGCTTTAAGCAGTAAAGTTAAAATAGGGGATAAGATTGTTCCCGGAGAGGAATTTTTACAGCACCCTATCAATCAGTTTAAAACATTGTTGGACGTATATTTTAAAAAGGAACGTTCACCATCTTTTTATGCAGAGCAACTGGGGATTGCGTCAAATACATTTTCGAAACAGTGTAGGACTTACTTTTTACGTTCTCCGTCGCAAATTATACAGGACAGGGTAATTCTGGAAGCGAAAAAGTTAATTCATCTTACTTATAAAAGTATGAAAGAGATTGCAGCGGAACTTAATTTTGACGACGAGAATTACTTTAGCCGCTATTTTAAAAAGCACACTGGAATTACACCAACTACATTTCGTGAAAACGTTGGTATATCTGTGGTGGCAGATTTGTCCAGATAATATCCATATCTGTCCATTGTAAAACAGAGTCTGTTCATTCATTTTTGTAATTAAACAATTTGAATGTATATGTTAACTTTTTTAGCACAGTTGCAGCGGCAATTTTTTAATTTTATGCGGATCGCCATTTTTATTGTAATGGCCTGGATAGGCGGGTTAAAAGCTTTTCAATATGAAGCTGATGGTATTATCCCATTTGTAGCGAATAGCCCGGTAATGAGTTTCTTTTTACATGAAAAGTCGCCAGCGTATAAAAAGTATAAAAATAAAGAAGGCGAAGTGGTAGAGAAAAATATTGAATGGCATAAAAAGAATGGTACTTATGTATTTTCTTATGCTCTGGGTACAGTAATCGTAATTATTGGTTTGCTAACGCTCTTTGGTATTTTTAATGATCGCATGGGGCTCTTAGGTGCTCTTCTCACTTTTGGCATGTCGCTGGTTACACTTAGTTTTCTGATTACGACACCGGAAACATGGGTGCCTGATTTGGGTGGTCCTGAACATGGATTTCCCTATTTGTCGGCAGCCGGTCGTTTGGTGATCAAGGATGTGATTATGATGGCAGGGGGATTACTTTGTGCATCAGATAGTGCTGTAAGAATACTTAAAACCGGCCCGGTTGAGTAAGGGACTATCAGTCGCAGTTGATAATGATATTACGCTCTAATCATCAAATTCAGGTGATTGGAGAAAAAAAATAAAAATAATTTGTGGGAATAAAAATAAATTCCTATCATTGTGGTGAGAGCGTTAATTTAAAGCGGTACTGGTCAGATGACTAGTGCCGCTTCTTTTTTTCGGATGTTTTTTTGAGGGTTAAAATGTCTTTTTAAACTCTTTCACTATACCTATATACTCATTTGTTGAGCCCAGTCTCCTGGCTTCAGAATAAAAACTGATATAATAATATGCTGAGTGCCCCCACACATAGTTCACACATTCTTCACAAAAAGGTACCTGTTTGTGGATTTGGTGTGAAGGAACTGTGTAGAGCATGTGAAGAGGGCTAAAATAGTTTAAGCAATAGCCAATTTTTATTTAACCTAAACAGTTAAATTAGGAGCTCCTAATTATTTAAGTATTTCTAACTGATGATAAAATACAAGCTATTTGCGCTGGCATCCCTGGTTTTTCTAGGTGGGGTCACTTATGCACAACAGAAGAATATCTACCATAAAGGCTGGGTTGATTTTAACAAAAATGGTAAAAAGGACATTTTTGAAGATCCATCCAAAACGATTGACGCAAGGGTGAAGGATTTACTTAGCCAAATGAACCTGGATGAAAAGACTTGTCAAACGGCAACGCTATATGGTTATGGCAGGGTGCTCAAAGATGAAATGCCGACCGCAGAATGGAAGACTAAGATCTGGAAAGATGGTATCGCTAATATAGATGAGGAATTGAACAGTTTACCTTACAACAAAAAGGCGTTAACTGAGTATTCTTTCCCTTTTAGCAAACATGCTAATGCAATTAACACTGTACAGAAATGGTTTGTTGAAGAAACCCGTTTAGGTATTCCCGTAGATTTTAGTAACGAAGGCATTCATGGGTTGTGTCATGACCGGGCGACACCATTTCCCGCTCCTGTAAATATTGGTAGTACATGGAATAAAAACCTGGTGTACCAGGCTGGAAGTATTGTTGGTCGTGAAGCAAAAGCACTTGGTTACACGAATGTTTATGCTCCAATTTTGGATGTAGCGAGAGACCAGCGTTGGGGGAGGGTAGTGGAGTGCTATTCCGAAGATCCTTATCTGATTGCTGAACTGGGTAAACAGATGACCCTCGGTATACAGGGACAGGGAGTGGCGGCTACACTAAAACACTATGCGGTGTATAGCGTGCCTAAAGGTGGAAGAGACGGGGAGGCCCGGACAGATCCGCATGTTGCACCAAGGGAAATGCACGAAATGTTTCTGTATCCTTTTAAACGTGTGATCCAGGAAGCTAAACCTATGGGTATCATGAGCAGTTATAATGACTGGAACGGTGAACCTGTAACTGGTAGCTATTATTTTTTAACGGAACTTTTGCGTAAACAGTATGGATTTGATGGTTATGTAGTTTCCGATAGCGAGGCTGTTGAATTCCTGTCGGGGAAACATCATGTGGCAGGAGATTATAAAGAGGCAGTAAGACAATCTATCCAGGCAGGATTGAATGTGCGTACGCATTTTACCATGCCCGAAAATTTCATCTTACCTTTAAGAGAACTGGTGAAAGAAGGGGCTATATCCATGAAAACTCTTGATGAGCGGGTTGGAGATGTGTTAAGGGTGAAGTTCAGATTGGGATTATTTGATGACCCTTATGTAAAAGATCCTGCTTCAGCAAATCAAAAAGTACATACTAAAGCAGACGAAGAGATCGCTGTTCAATTGAATCGGGAGTCAATGGTGCTGCTTAAAAATGAAAAGAACCTGTTGCCATTAGACATCAATAAATACAAAAATATATTGGTTGCGGGTCCGTTGGCAACAGAGGTGAATTATACGACCAGTAGATATGGACCTTCAAATAATCCGGTTGTCTCCATTTTAGATGGTATTAAAGCTTTTGCCGGCAAGACGTCAAAAGTGAACTATATAAAAGGCTGCGATGTGATTGATGCAAAGTGGCCGGAGAGTGAGATTATCCCTGTAGAATTAACAGCAGGCGAGCAGCAACAGATTAATGCTGCTGTGGCAGCAGCAAAAGCCGCAGACGTCGTGATTGCTGTAGTTGGAGAAACTGATAACGAGGTGGGAGAAAGTAAATCAAGAACAGGGCTAAACCTGCCTGGTCGGCAACTCTTATTGTTACAGGCTTTACATGCTACAGGGAAGCCAGTAGTGATGGTCATGGTAAACGGACGTCCGTTAACCATCAACTGGGAGAACCGTTATTTACCAGCCATTCTTCAGGCAGGGTTTCCAGGGCCTTCGGCAGGAAGAGTTGTTGCGGAAACCTTATTTGGTGAAAACAATCCAGGCGGTAAATTAACCATGACTTATCCAAAATCAATTGGCCAGATTGAGCTTAACTTTCCTTTTAAACCGGGCTCGCAAGCGGGACAAGGTAAGAATGATGATCCGAATGGAAATGGGAGGACAAGAGTTTTAGGTGCGCTGTATCCTTTTGGATATGGATTAAGCTATACAAATTTTGAATTCAGTAACTTACAGTTAAGCGCAACGGAAATCCTTCAGCAGGCAGATATTCAAATTAGTGTTGATGTGAAAAACATGGGTAGTGTTAAGGGCGATGAAGTCGTACAATTATACCTGAAAGATTTAGTAAGCAGTGTAACTACCTACGAATCGGTATTAAGAGGATTTGAACGGGTAAGTCTGTTGCCGGGTGAAACTAAGACCGTAAAGTTTAGCCTGCACCCTGACGACCTTGCTATCCTCGACAAAAATATGAACTGGACTGTTGAACCTGGAAAATTTCAGGTTATGATCGGTAATTCCTCAGAAGATATCAAACTTAAAAAGGAATTTACCGTAATCCAATAAAGATTCATACGTAGTTATAAACCAACATGCCTGGTCCTACACAATTACGTTTACCCCGTATGTATTTCCTTCTTGCTTAAATACAAAAATTACCTTCTCTGAAGAGCATTGGAAAATTTTTTCAGTAGCTTCTATTTTCTTTGCCTTCAAGATTGCTTCGCAATTTGTCCTTCTTCAGGACAAAAGGTTCCCGCGATGAAGAGAACGGTTATTTTTGTCCGTTAATATTTTGAACATTATTTTTGTGGATTTGCTGCCGCCGCTTCAGCTTTAGCTTTCTTTTTAAAGAACCCTCTCAATAAAAAGTTGTGTTGAAGCGCCTCCATATTTTCATCCAGTTTCTTACTACTGGTTTCCAGGTTTTGCATAATCCCTTTTATATGATCAGCGGTTTTCTGGTCATTGATTAACAATCCTACGGCGTTATCTGTCTGATTAAACTTAGCTGTCGCTTTGTTCAGATTTTCGGTCATAGCAGAAGCTGATGCCGCCGTTTTCTGTAACTCAGTTACTGATTGCTGAAGTTTCGCAAACACAGCAGTGTCGGTCATTAATTTATCAGCAAGCCCTCCTTTAGTATTTAAAGTTTTTGTAAAGGTATTCATCTCGACAGCCATTTTGTTGGCCGATTCAGTTGTCGTTTTCAGATTTTCTACAATGGCTTTAAAGTTCTTAGCGATTTCTTCATCCGCAAGTAAAGCACCTGCAGCTCCTTTACCATCAACCAGGTTCTTGGCTAATACTTTAAAGTCTGAAGTTACATCAACCAGGTTTTTGTTGTTCACCTGGAAGGTTTTCATAATATCGTCTGTCGAAAGTGTATTTGCAACCTGTAGCTGGTCGCCATCTTCTACAAAAGGAGATTTTGGCGTTCCACCTGTTATAACTACAATTTTATTTCCAATTAATCCGTCGGAACTGATACTGGCTGCGGCATTCTTATGAATATATTTATGAGCATCCTCTTCAATATTCATGAAAACCTGTACTTGAGAGATGCCATAGAATTGTATCTTTTTGATGGTACCAATTTTAACGCCTGAAAACCATACATTGTTTCCGGCCTTTAAGCCTTGAATATCATTAAAGACTGCATTCACAGTAAAACTTTTTACAAAAGCTTTTCTCTGGCTTCCGAGGGTAAATACCCCTAAAACGAATATAACAAGGCCCAGAAGTATAAATACACCTACTGTTATTTGTTTACGGTTGTCTGTTGCTTGCATATGATTACTTAATAAAATTATAGTCGTAAAAAGGTTTCACCCTTTCGTCGCTTGTGTTAAAAACTTCTTCAAATGTGCCGATGCGCTGGAATTGTCCATCTAGCAGCATGGCGACCCTATTGCCAACAGCTTTGGCACAGGTAAGGTCGTGGGTAATTACAATAGAACTGGTATGGAAACGTTCCTGAACTTCGTTGATCAGGCTATTGATTTCCAAACAGGTGATGGGGTCTAGTCCTGCTGTGGGCTCATCATACAACATAATCTCCGGCCGTAGGATCAGTGTGCGGGCAATACCAATTCTTTTTCTCTGTCCTCCGGAAAGTTCGGAAGGCATTTGATTAATGGTTTGTAGCAAACCCACCGCATCCAGCATTTCCTCAATAGCGAGGTTAACTTCAGCTTTGCTGAGGTTTCTTTGGTTTCTTACCAGTGGGAATTCCAGGTTTTGTCGTACCGTCATACTGTCGTACAAAGCACTGTTTTGAAAGGAGAAGCCAACTTTTAGTCTGAGTGCCAGTAACTCTTTATAGGTTATCTGATCAACGTATTGGTTTAGTACTTTTACTACACCTGCATCAGGTGTAAGCAGGCCTACAACAATTTTTATGAGTACTGATTTTCCCGTTCCCGATTTTCCAAGTACAACAAGGTTTTCACCTTTATATAAATCCAGGTCAACTCCTTTGAGCACATGGTAATTACCAAATGACTTATTAAGGCCATTGATCTCAATTACTTTGGCTGTGTTTTTAGTTAGTGGTTTTACTTCCATCATGATGATTAGCTCCTGAATAAACCAAAAAATTGAACTGAAACTACTTCTTCAATGAAAATAAGAAACATTGCAATTACTACGGCCGAGTTAGCTGCTTTACCTACGCCTTCTGTTCCTTTTGATGAATTATAGCCCTGGTAGCAACCTACCATGCCTATTGTAAATCCAAACAGTACTGCTTTTATTGTTGAAGCTGTAATGTCAAGGAAGGTGATTTGTTCTAATGAGGATTGAAAAAATGCTTTTGCACTGGTGCCTTCGCTTAAAGAAACATTGAGTAATGCGCCCAGCATTCCTACCATAGCAGTATAAAATGTAAGAATAGGAATGGTAATGGTAGCGGCGAGTACACGGGTGGTAACCAAAAATTTAAAGGGGTTGGTTGCAGATACTTCCATTGCATCAATCTGTTCTGTTACGCGCATGGACCCTAATTCAGCACCGATACTTGAACCTACTTTTCCTGCAGCGATCAGGCCTGTAAGTAACGGCGCGAGTGTTCTGAGTAAGGCAATACCTACCAATGAGGGCAACCATGAAGTTGCGCCAAATTCTGATAAGGATGGACGTGATTGTTTTGTAAATACAATACCGGTAATAAATCCTGTTGTAGAAATGAGTAGGGCTGAGCGGTAACCAATTTCATAACACTGTCTGAAAAGCTCTTTAACTTCATATGGAGGAAGAAATCCTTCTTTGAAAAAGCGCGCTATGAACTTGTAAACATCGTATAACGTTAAAAACATGCGGGCCAGTTTACCCGGGCCCTTAACTTCTTCTTCGGGTATGGATGGATTTTCAGCTTTGTTCTCCATGAATAAGGCTTAATATCATAATTATCTTTGTAGAGGTCTTATAAATGCACAAGGTTTTCTCGTTATAAAATGATACTATCAAACCTTGAGCCATAATTTTGTAAAGTTAGTTCTTGCATTATAAATTCAATGTAATTTTATAAATCAGCAGACGCTTTTCTTTTATTTAGAATGATTATAAAATGATAGATTTGTAATAGAGGTAAGCGCTATTTAAAGAAATATGATGAATAAATTAGATGAAACGCAGTTAAAACACATTGCCAGTCAGCTTGGTCGGCCGGAAGGAGCAGATGGGATTTTAACCGCTGAGCGCATGGCGCACACGAATAACAATATGACAAAAAGTGCTGTTGCCTTGCTGGCGCTTGCTGAAGGAGATATAGTACTTGAGATAGGCCCTGGAAACGGTACCCATTTAAAAGATTTGATGCAGATTGCATCTGATATACGTTATTATGGTGTAGACATTTCTGAAACCATGGTTCTTGAGGCTAATAAAGTAAATGAGGCCATAGTAAAAAGTGGAAAAGTTTCATTTGAGCTTACTGCGGCAGACCGTTTGAATTTTAAAGCTGATTTTTTTGATAAAATATTTACGGTAAATACGCTTTACTTTTGGCGGGATCCGGAAGCCTATGCAAGAGAAATACTTCGGGTACTAAAGCCAGATGGTCTTTTATGCCTGGCTATTGCTACGAAAGCATTTATGGAACAACTTCCTTTTACCAAATATAATTTTAAACTATATGATGCAGTTGCGGTAGAAGAGTTGTTGAGAAAAGCCGGTTTTTCTACTGTTGAGGTTATTGCGCAGAAAGACCTGACGACCAGTTATACAGGGGAACTAGTGGACCGGGATATTTTGCTTGTGAAAGCAAATAAGGCTTAAGGGAAGTACAGGATCAATTAAATGTGAAGAGTTTAAAAATCTTTCAGTTTGATTTGGAATAAATCTAAATAATAATCACCTTTGTATTAATTCAATTTAATAAATGCAAAATTTAACCATTCAGTCAACAGTCGATTTTCTTGAAGTGTTTAGTACTAAAGCGGGGGCTATTTATCAATCCGATGCTGAAAATTGCTGGTACATAGATTTTGCAGGTAAACTGGCCCGTTTTGACTACAGAAATATTCTGAAGTTGAAAAAAGCGGTTTACAATATTGATATTGAAGATTTGTTATTGAACAATGCAAAGTCTCCTGATGTGGAGATTCTATTTATCTGTGCCTGCGATCATTGCTATGTTTTGTCCTTATTGGAGATCATTGCGTTAAAGGAATTGCTACAAGGTACCTTTGTAATGTTGGAGTTAAACCATATCATTCAAGACCGTCTGCACCGTCTAATTATCTGATTACGCTAGAATTAGATTCTTTCCATATTATTCTTATTTTAAGTATTGTGATTACTTAGCTGTATTTTTGTATTAGAAAATACGAACTTAATACATATATCATATGAAAGACATTATGCGTGTTAAGTGTTTACTCTCATCAGATGTAGAGACACTTATAAACCAGCAAATAAAAAAAGAAGCGCATTCATCAGCAATTTACCTGTCAATGGCTTCATGGTGCAGTCGTAATGGCTACGACTTTTCTGCTGATTATTTCTTTGCACAGGCAGAAGAAGAAAGAATGCACCAACTGAAATTCTTTAAATACGTTTTAGATATGGGCGGTAATGCGGTTTCACCCGAAGTTACTCATGTTAAAGCTGAATACAATTCATTCCGTGAGGTTTTTGAGGAAGCTTTAGATCAGGAAATCAGCGTTACACAGTCTATTAAAAATATTGCAGCACGTTGCTATAAAGAGCAGGATTTTGTAACGATTGAATTCTTAAACTGGTTCTTTAAAGAACAAAGAGAGGAAGAGTATAAAGCAAGAAGAGCTGTTGAACTGTTTGATGTGATTGGTGAAGAAGGTACTGGCAGATGGCAGATCGACAAACATGTTGGTCAGATCAGCTATAGCGAAGCTTAATACATAGTTATTATCCCGGACTTCGGGATAGATAAGGCACTTACTTATGCAAAAGCAAAACAGTAGGTGCCTTTTTTTGTTTATAAAATATTCCCCTCAGGCCATGTCGAAGAAAAAGGATAAAAAGAAGAAAAAGGATAAAAAGAAAAAAGAGTGCTGTGAGAAGTATAAAGAAGGCAAAAGGTGTAAAAACTGCCCTAATGGTTGATTTGTATATCTTTTACGGTTTTATACTTTTTAGGGTTAAATGTGATAGCCCTGGCTGTGCATTTCTGTTGCAATGAACCTGTTGTATTGTTCGTTGTCGAGCGGGTAGTCCCAGCAACCCATTCTATGGTGTAATTGTCCTCCGAAACCAGTTTTGAACTTGTACAAACCGTAAAGTGGGTGCGAAGGGTCAGGTCTTGGGGCAACGCCAAACAAATCATATTCTATACAGCCACGTTCTTTTGCGATTTTCATGGCTTCCCATTGCAAGGCATAAGTTGCCATGTAATTTCGGTTCGTGGACGAAGAAGCTCCATACAGGTAGGTTCCGCGGTTGCCGGATATTACTAAGAACATAGCAGCCATTGGTGTTCCATCCAGTTCAGCAAGCAATAATTCTACATCGGCAGGAGAGGTCGTATCTTCAGCCCGAGCTGTTAATACGGTTTTAAAGTAGCTGATGTCATTGATGTGAATCCTGTTTCTGAGTGCTGTTTCCTTGTATAAGGCATACCATACATGCAGGTTTTCCATACCTACTTTTTTGACGGTGATCCCTTTTCTGTAGGAGAGGTTAATATTGTACCGTGTCTTCGGTTTCATCGCGTCCAATATGAGGCTGTTATCACGCTGTAGGTCCAGAAATATGGTATTAGATGGAAGGATGTCCGAATTTGCCTTCCTGAGGTTCCAGTTAACGGTGTCAAAATTAAAGCGGAATTCCTGGTATTTCTTTTCAGGAGGGCCATTCCAGTTCCCCAGTTCGTCAAAGCTGTCGCTTTCTTTGGCCCAGTGGGACTGCCAGGCCAGGTCGTATCGGATCAGAATACACCTGGATGGTAAGTAACTTCGTAATGATTCGGATAATTCTTCAAGGAACTTCCCCTGATACTCTTCGTGGGGCTCTATTTCGGGGCCATAAGGTACATACGCTACGGAATGTTCGTTGTCCAATGGTTGCAGCAATACCAGGAAATCCGCATTGGTATAGGTGTTTTTTAAAGCATTATTGTAAATGTTTCCATCTTCAACTTTAAAATTAAATGCTTCTGATTGCAGACCTTGCCTGGTTTTTACTTCAGACCAGAATGCTGTTTGCTGTATAATGGCTGTTTCGTAAACTTCTTTGATGTCTTTTTTCTCAATAACAATATTCATCTCATTTGCTTAACCTGCAAAGGACGGAAATATTACGTTGAGAAGCCAATATAAGGTGATCTATGGCAAGATTATGATAAGTCTTGTGTGAGGTTGTTTTTAGTCGATGTCGCCCAAATGGTAGCAATGTCTGCAACGTGGTTCATAACTGTCTTTTTCTCCTAAGAGTAGTCTGCTGGGGTTGGCAACAGTTCGGTAAGAATAAACTGCCGGACTTCCACAGCGAACACATACTGCATTGACTTTGGTTACCAATTCAGCAATAGCCATTAGTGCTGGTACAGGACCAAAAGGTTTGCCCATAAAATCCATATCCAGGCCAGCTACAATTACCCTTATTCCTTTTTGGGCAAGTTTATTACAAACTTCTGGAAGGTTTTCATCGAAAAACTGAGCTTCATCAATACCAACGACCTGGGTGTCGGCCTTTAACAGCAGGATGGCCGTCGAACTTTCAACAGGGGTAGATTCAATTGAATTCAGATCATGGGAAACCACAGCCATTTCATCATAGCGGGTATCGGTTTTTGGTTTGAAGATTTCTATCTTTAATTTAGCGATCTCTGCACGTTTCAATCTTCTCAGTAATTCTTCTGTTTTGCCAGAAAACATAGAGCCGCAAATTACCTCGATACTTCCGCAATACTCGCCTCGTCTGTAATTTTGTTCGCTGAATAACATGCTTAATAGGATTTTAGAGCCTGCTAATATCAGAATTTTGTAGTACTTTTGAAGGTCAAGTTATCAACATAAAACACCAATTTTTCCGTTATAAAACTATGATGAACCAAGAGGATATTTTTAGAAAAGTAGGACAGATCTTAAATGAACTTCAGGACCAATATGAGTTTTTGGCCCGAAATCCAAATCAACTCAATGAGTTAGAATTGGAGTTGTTTCTGGCAAATGCCAACTTTTTATCAGATCATGTTCAGATTGTAAAGAAAATCAACAGCCATAAACCTGTAAAAGTAATCCCTGAACATACGGAAGATCAGTCGCCTGTTGTCCTGGTTACACCGGTCGTAGCCGTTGAACCTATGCCAGAACCGGAGCCGGTAAAAGAGGTTGAGCTGGTAAAGGAGACAAATATGTCGAAAGAAAAAACATTGGAGGAACTGGAAGCAGAGTATGCTGCAAATGAGTTGGAGTTTACTGAAAAAGAACCTGCTCCTGTAGCTTCGGTTGTGGAGTTTGACGAAAAAGAGGAAGTACAACCTGAGCCGTTTAAGTTCGACTTTTTACTGAATGATGATCCTGCCAGTGATAAGTTCGAATTTGAAGAGCAATCTATTGAGCGCATTTTCGACAGACCACTAAGCAGAGAAGAGGAAGAGATTATTGCTCAAAAACAAAAGTTAAGAGATAGCCAGATGCGGTCAGTTGAAACAGTTGAAGAAGTTGTTGTACCTGATCCGATCCCAAGGGTGCAGGAAGTTAAACCTGAGCCTGTAAAATTGGTGTCTGAAGAGCCGAAGGAGCAAATTCCGCAATCACCTGTATCGCCTGCAGTTGTAATCGATACGCCAGTAGAAAAGATAACAAAGGAGCCGGAAGTAATTCAGGGCAGACCTACATTAAATGATTTGCTGGCTGGAAAAAGCAATTTTTCAAATAGCGTGAATGAAGATAATAACAAGACCAGTATAACTGATTTGAAACAAGCTATCAATCTGAACGAGAAATTGCTTTATATCAAAGATTTATTCAATGGTTATAATCTTGCATATGCAGAAGCGATTGAATTGGTTAATAAAATGCCTGATTTTAAAACAGCGGATAACTTTTTACAAAGTAATTATGCGGTTAAAAACAATTGGACAGCCAAACAAAGTACCGTGGATAAGTTTTATGAATTGCTAAATCAACGTTTCAGGGATTAAATAAAGCCCATTCTGTTCGAATCCAGTTTAAGGAAGATAAATAGTAATACTGTGAAACTCCATAGGGAGGAACCTCCGTAACTGATGAATGGGAGGGGAATCCCGATTACAGGGACAATACCTATGGTCATTCCGATATTAATAAACACGTGAAAGAAGATGATGCAGGCTACACAATACCCATAGACCCGGGAAAATGTGGAGCGTTGTCGTTCTGCAAGGTTGACAACCCTGAGCAGTAAAAACATGTATAAAGCAATTACCACGAAGCAGCCAACAAATCCCCATTCTTCACCAATTGTAGAAAAGATAAAGTCAGTACTTTGTTCAGGTACATAGCCATACTTGGTTTGTGTTCCTTCGCCAAAACCACGGCCGGTAAGTTGGCCGGAGCCAATGGCTATTTTCGATTGGTTAACGTTATATCCTGCGCCTTTAGGATCTGTTTTAAGGCCTAGGATCAATTCAATACGTGTACGTTGATGTGGTTGCAGTACATTTTCGAACATAAGCTTAGCGATGAACAAATAGCCGATGGCAGAAAGTGTGATGATTCCGATTATGATCATCCGCTGCTGTTTTTTCTTATTGAAATAGATGAACAATGCACCCAGTGCTAAAATTATGGAAATTAACAGCCAGGAAGTCAAATAAAGATTCAGGATGAACAACAATACCATACCCCAGAAAATAATTAGCCAATAGCCCGGTAAGCCTTCCCGATACAATGGAAACATAAAGGAAAGAAATACAAGCATAGAGCCAGCATCAGGTTGCAGCATGATTAAGCACATAGGCAGCACAATAATAGCTGCCGCAATTAATACAGGTTTTAGGGTAGTAAGCTTGGGGTTGAAAGAGCTAATGTACCTGGCCAGCAACAATGCGGTGCCAAACTTTGCAAGTTCTGAGGGTTGTAATCGAAAAGAATAAATGGGGATCCATGCTTGGTTACCACCCACATTACGTCCAATGACCAGTACAGCGAGCAGCAGCAGAATGGTGATTCCATAAATAATGGGAGCGAAGATGCTGAAAAACTTGGCATCTAGTAATAAGATAGAAAGTCCTAATATCAATCCTGTGATAATGAAAATAAGCTGTTTGCCGTAATTTGTTGCGAAATTAAAGGCTGCAGACTCCTCTTCAGTATGTGGGATTGATGCGTAAATATTCACATAACCGATAGCACAAAGCGCCACATAGATCAGGATCGTGATCCAGTCTACATTAAAGAAGAACCTGTTGCTGCTTTGCTGATTGTTCATTGTGTCCTTTGAATGGGTTTAACAGTCGTTTGAGTTGCTGAAGGTTGAGTATGTTCAGTGCGGGTTAACGTTGCTGGTGTTGTGGCTGGTTTTGTCGCAGCTGAATCTGTTGGTGTTGCTTTAGGCTTAAACTTTGCTTTTGGAGGGGCAGGCAGGATCACCTGCTTTTTCATCCATTCTACTTGTGCCAGTTTGTTTTTAGGTAAACTACCTTTAAGGTATTGTTCAGCAATATAACTAGCCATTGGCGCAGCGTATGTACTTCCATAACCTGCATTTTCTACAATTACGGCAATAGCAATTTTAGGATTATCTCTAGGTGCAAAACCGATAAATACCGAGTGGTTTTTACCACGTGGATTTTGTACAGTTCCTGTTTTACCACACATTAAGATCCCTTCAATACGCGACTGAATAGCCGTTCCCCAGGGAGCGTTTACCGCATCTTGCATCCCATCAATTACAGGATCGAAATGCCTGGCATCAACGTCTACATAATTCTTTTTTACGTATTCTTTTTTGATTACTCTATTCTTGCCAATCGCTTTTACCAGGTGGGGTTTGATATAATACCCGCGATTGGCGATGATCGCCATAATATTGGCCATTTGTAAGGGAGTCGCATCCATCTCGCCCTGTCCGATTGCAAGGGATATAATGGTTCCATGATTCCAGTATTTGCTGTATTTTCCCGAATAGTAGGCCGCATCATATAACCTTCCTGCCTTTTCAGATGGAAGGTCAATTCCTAGTTTTTCCCCTATACCAAACTTGCGCACTTTCTTCTGCCAATCGTCATACGCAACCCTTTGATTCGCATATTTACGTTGTGTAAGGAGTTTCTGAAATACATAGCAGGCATAGGTGTTACAGGACCGGGCAAGTCCCTTTCGCAAAGCGATGTTTCCGTCAACATGCTCACACTTCACCGTGTGGTTTCCTACTCTGAAATAACCCGGACAGTTGAACGTTGTATTCGGGTCAATCACTCCCTCCTGGAGACCAATTAATGCATCCAAAGGTTTAAAGGATGAGCCGGGGGAATAATATCCTTGTATAGGCCTGATGTTTAACGGGCGGTTAGGAGCCACTAGTAAAGACATATAGTTGTTGCCTTGTTGCCGTCCAACCATGAGGTTGGGGTCATAACTCGGGCTACTTACAAAGGCGAGAATTTCCCCCGAAGCAGGCTCTATCGCAACAATACTGCCTACTTTATTGTGCATAAGCTCTTCACCTAGTTTTTGTAGTTTAAGATCCAGAGAGGAAATCAGACGGTCTCCTGAAACAGCAGCAGTATCAAATCTTCCTTCTGCATAGCTTCCCTTAGGCACATTTTTGACATCGTACATCATGCGGACCACACCTCTTTCTCCTCTTAATAAAGTTTCATAGGATTTCTCAACTCCCGATTTTCCGATGTAATCCCCTGAGCGGTAATAGCCCCCCGAGTTTTTAATGTCTTTTGGTGTTACCTCTTTAATGTAGCCCAGGAAATGAGCTGCAACGCTATCAGGGTAATGCCTTATGGTTCTGCTTTGTACAAAAAAGCCCGGAAACCGGGAAAGCTGTTCAGATAAGGTTGCATAGGTATGTACTGACAACTGTCGTTCGAAAATACTAGGTTGATACCTGGATTGTGCTTTGGCTTTATTGAAGTTACGTTCAAAGCGTTTCATGTCAATGTCAATCATTTTACAGAGCGCCATGGTATCAAGAAGCGTATCTACCTGGTTTGGAATCACCATCAGGTCATAAACTGCTTCATTTTGTGCCAAAGGTTTTTCATGTCGGTCGAAAATAACCCCACGTGCCGGAAAGCTATAGATTTTTCGCAAAACATTACTTTCTGCCGAAATAAAGTATTTGTCGGTGGCTACCTGTATGTAAAAGAGTGTTCCAAGTAAAATTAAAGCAATAACAATGAATAAACCCTGTATAACATATTTTCGATTAAACAGTTTATCCATCAGCGCATTTTTCTATTATAGAATATGAATTCTATCAATACAACAGTAAACAAAGTAAATATAATGCTAAAAAAACATCTTAACAAGGTGTAAGAGAACTCTGCCAGGTTGAAAGTCTCTAAAAAGAAAAGTACAAGATGATGAGATAAGGTGCATAAAAATGCGTAGATGATGAACCATTTAAAACCCATATTACCCAGGGTAGGCTCGGGTTCATCGAAACCGTCACGGTTCATGGTTATCGAAATAAACAGGATCCTGACAAAAGCCAGGGTAACACAAGCTGCCGTATGTACACCAAGGGTGTCGTAAAAAGCATCCAGTGTTAGTCCGGTTACAAAAGCAATTAAGTACAACAACAGGTTCGGTGTGCCGAAAGGAATCAGCAACAGGAAAAGAATATATACAAATGGAGTTGCCATGTTGTAAAAACTCAAGCTCCTTAACAAAAGGATTTGAATTAATAGTAGTACAAACCACCTGACGATATTTATCAATACTAATTTGCTATTCATGGGGCAACTTTGCTTCTAATTCTTTTTGTTCGGCTGCGTATTTATCAAGGACAACATAGACGTACTGTAAGGTACTGAAATCGTTGAAAAGTTTTACTTCCACAGACATGAAGTTGTCACCTGTAGGAACGGAGGTATTGGTTACCGTTCCAACCGGAATTCCCGGTGGGAAATGTGAGAAGCCTGAAGTGACTATGGTGTCTTTAAGGTTTACCTTAAAGTGATTTGGAATTTCTTTTACATATGCTTTTGTGAAATCTGCATTCCCCACGCCCCAAACCAATATACCCAGCGCGTTGCTTTTTTGGAGATTAACGCTTATTTTACTGTCTTTATGTAATAACGACCGGATGGTAGCAAGATGTTCTGAAACATCCATTACAAAGCCCACAACACCTTTGCCAGGCGAAATCACTGCCATTTCCGGCGCAAGGCCATCGGCACGACCTTTATTAATGGTGATTACATTGTTACGCAATGTAATTGAGTTTTTAATAACCCGGGCGGAGAGATAAGTATACTGTGGGTTATTCAGGGTGTCCTTAACCACTACTTTCTTTGCCGAATCAATACTTTTTAATGCAAGCAGTTCTGTTTTCAGCCTGGCATTTTCAACAGCAAGGCTGTCGTTTACTGTTCCCAGATTAAGGTATTTCTTTAGTACATTCAGGTTCTGGTAAACTTCGCCAACTACTTCATTGGTAGAGTTTACGGTTACGCTGCGCTGGTAGGCATTGTTTTTTACAGTAAGAATAATACCTATTGCAAAAAATATAATGAATAAGAAAAATGCGTTATATCTGTTTATGAAAATCCAAAGGTTACGCATTTCGGTTACGGGTTATAAGGTTGGGTGTTGCGGGTTAAGGGTAATAGGAGCATAAATTGGCTCACAACCTATAACTCGCAACACGCAACTCATTTTACTGCATTAAAAATTTAAATCCGCCAATGTTTTTCAGAGCGATTCCTGTTCCGCGAACAACTGCACGAAGTGGATCTTCGGCTACGTGAACCGGAAGTTTTGTTTTTGCCGCTACACGTTTGTCTAAGCCACGTAGTAATGCACCACCACCAGTTAAATATATACCAGTCTGGTAAATATCAGCTGAAAGCTCAGGAGGAGTAATCTCCAATGCTTTAAGGATTGCTTCTTCGATTTTCGAAATAGATTTGTCCAGACAGTGTGCAATTTCTGTATAAGATACGGTGATCTGCTTAGGTACACCGGTCATTAGATCTCTTCCCTGTACAGCGAAATCTGAAGGTGGATCCTGAAGTTCAGGTAATGCCGCACCTACTTCAATTTTGATTTTTTCAGCAGTACGGTCACCAATCATGATGTTGTGCTGGCGACGAATGTAGTTTACAATATCAGAATCGAAGTTATCTCCCGCAACTCGGATAGATTGATCGCATACAATACCAGATAAAGCAATAACCGCAATTTCAGTAGTACCACCACCGATATCGATAATCATATTGCCCATCGGTTCCTCTACATCAATACCAATACCTACGGCAGCAGCCATTGGTTCGTGGATCAGATACACCTCTTTGGCGCCAGCAATTTCTGCCGAATCTCTTACCGCACGTTTTTCAACTTCGGTAATACCTGAAGGGATACAAATTACCATTCTTAAAGAAGGGAACATCCATCCTTTACCACCGTTTAACATACGGATCATTCCTTTAATCATGGCTTCTGCAGCATTGAAATCTGCTATTACACCATCTTTAAGGGGTCTAACGGTACGGATATTATCATGGGTCTTACCTTCCATTTGCATGGCTTGTCTCCCGATTGCAATAATTTTATTTGTTTGTCTGTCAAAAGCAACGATTGAAGGTTCATCAACTACTACTTTGTCATTATGTATAATCAAGGTGTTTGCCGTGCCTAAATCGATAGCAACCTCTTGTGTAAACCAATTAAATAGACCCATCTATAGGTGATAATTTAAGTATTAATAATTCTATGTACTATATAATGTAAAACTACGGCTTTTTATTGTATTAGCAGACAAATAAATTAGTGTTTGAAATGGCGTACTCCTGTAGTAACCATCGCAATTCCTTTTTCATTAGCCATGTTTATAGAATCTGCATCTTTAATTGAACCACCTGGTTGTAATACAGCAGTAATACCAGCTTCGGCTGCAATTTCTACGCAATCAGGGAAAGGGAAAAATGCATCAGAAGCCATAACAGAACCTTTTAAATCGAAATTGAAAGCTTCAGCTTTAACAATTGCCTGTTTTAAAGCGTCAACTCTTGAAGTCTGACCCACGCCGCTCGATAATAACTGATCGTTTTTAACAAAAACGATGGTATTTGATTTGGTATGTTTTACAATTTTATTGGCGAAATAAAGGTCTTTTAATTCTTGTTCTGTAGCAACTTTTTCGGTTACAGCAGTCATTTGTTCAGGACCTTCAATAACTAAATCTTTATCCTGTTCAATTACTCCGTTTAATAATGTCTTAAACTGTTTTTTGCTCAGTTCAACATCATTACGTTGTAAAATCACTCTGTTCTTTTTAGCGCGGAAAAGCTCAACTGCTTCAGGCTGATAAGAAGGTGCAATGAGTACTTCAAAGAATAATTTGTTGATTTCTGTTGCTGTAGCCAGGTCAATTTCTCTGTTGGCAATCAATACACCACCAAATGCTGAAACCGGATCGCATGCAAGTGCTACATTCCATGCTTCTAAGATAGTTGGTTTCGAAGCTACACCACAAGCGTTAGTGTGTTTCAATATTGCAAACGTAGGTGCTTCAAATTCATCAATTAAAGCAACTGCTGCGTCAACATCAACCAGGTTGTTATAAGAAAGTTCTTTACCGTTTAATTTGGTAAACATAGCATCAAGATCACCATAGAATACACCTTGCTGATGTGGGTTCTCACCATATCTTAAAGTTTGTGCCTGGTTTATGCTATGCTTAAATACGTTAAGCGGCTCTTCATTGTTAAAATAGTTGAAGATAGCCGTATCGTAATGAGAAGAAGTATGGAATGCTTTTTTAGCAAAAGCTTTACGTTGTGCTAATGTAGTTTCTCCGTTTTGAGCTTCCAGTTGTTCTTGTAAAGTTGAATAATCATCTTTTGAGGCAAGGATCACTACGTCATTGAAGTTTTTCGCAGCTGCTCTGATTAATGATATACCACCGATATCTATTTTTTCGATGATGTCTGATTCAGAACCACCAGCTTTAACTGTTTCTTCGAAAGGATACAAGTCAACAATTACCAGATCAATTTCCGGAATTTCATATTGTGCAATTTGCTCCTGGTCTGATCCAAGTGCTCTGCGATTTAAAATACCACCAAAAACTTTTGGGTGTAATGTTTTTACTCTTCCTCCTAAAATTGAAGGGTAACCCGTAAGGTCTTCAACAGCAGTAACAGGGATATTCAGGTCTTTAATGAACTGTTCGGTACCTCCGGTAGAGAATAATTGTACACCTTGCTGAGCAAGTAAGCGAACTAATGGTTCTAAACCATCTTTGTAATAAACTGAAATTAAAGCGTTTTTGATCTTTATGGATTGACTCATTGGAGAAAAATTTTGAGCCGCAAAGTTACCTGTTTTTCTTTTATTGTCAAATGATTATTTGTGGTATTGTAAACTAGGTTTCATTGATCCTTTAACATGAATTTAAAGGCTCGGATTATACAAACATTTATCTGTCTTTTTTTGCCTTATTTATTTTGTTTTATCAAGTAATAATAAATAGCTTAGGTATATATAAAGTGAGGAGATAAAAAACTAACTATTTTAAAATATTGATAGAAATACTGTAAAGAAACAAGGGACAATGAGATCTTATTTTAAAGTTTATGATAAATTAACAAGGAGTAGCTTAATTTGAACTGTGAATCATTTTTGTAATTACCGCTGCAACTATATTAAATGAAGAGTCAAAACTATTATGCATAACAAATTGGACGGCAACTTTTTTCTGTTAGTTAAATCCGACAAAAACCGGGCATTTCAAGTTGTATTTGATGCCTATTGGAATGTACTTTATAAGCAGGCCTATAAAAAGGTTCAATGTAATGATACTGCGAAGGATTTGGTTCAGGATGCCTTTTTGTTACTTTGGAATAAGATTGATGTACTGGATTCGGAAGGTTGTGTTTTGGCTTATCTATATGCGATACTTAGAAATAATATTCTTAAGCTCTACGAAAAGAATGAGGTGAGAGCCAGACATGCGATTCACATCACCGCAAAAGAAGTTCCGTCTGATGCCTATGCGCAGGATGCTATCCTGGAAAAGGAATTGAAAGCTATTATAGACAAGGAGGTGGAGGCTATGCCACCACGCATGCGTGAGATCTATTTGCAGAAGAAAGACGATGACCTCTCCATTAAACAAATTGCCGTCAATCTTTCTTTGTCCGAACAGACTATTAAAAATCAATTGCAAACGGCCTATCAACGCTTAAGGGTAAGAGCCAGGAACTATGTTCATTTTTTGTTTCTATAAAAAACCCTCTCTACTTTACGTAAAGAGGGTCTGTACTTCAGAAGATGATCGAGCTAATAAATGCCCTACTTTCAAAATACCCTATAATCGCCGGTCAAAAATTTATTGGCTTTTTCTTCTTTGAACTTGGCGTTTTCGGCATCCCAATGTAAGGTTTCTCCTGGGAAGCGCCCTGCAATTGTTCCCAGAAGGATCGTTTCCGTTAACCGTGAGGCATAATCAAAAGACGCCGAACATTTCGCTTTTCCCAAACAAGCATCTACAAATTCGTGGTAGTGCTTAGCCCCTTCGGTGTCGTAATCCCGGATGGGCTCACCTAGATTGTGCTCTTTGGTCAGTTTGGCAATTTCTTCCGAAATATCAACATACTTCCCCTTGACAATTTTCTTTGGCAGTTGCATAAAATGGGGCAACAACAAACGTCCCTTACTACCCACAAACATCGCTCCCTGTTCTGGCAACTCATGTTCGCCTGCAATCATGGGATCAAGGGATACTTTTCCTGCACTATCTGCTGCTGTGTTCTGTTGCTTTTTATTGGCTTGGGTATCCATGCCTGGGAGCATAAGGTCTTCGTTCAATGCCGGTGCACCCTGGCCGTCGTACCATATCCATTTTAAGGTCTTGGCTGTATATTTGGTACGAGGAAACTCGTAGGTTACCTTATTATGTTCGGGAAAACCGAACCCGTTGGCTGGTCGGCATTCGTTGGTGATGGTTCGCGGAACATCCAGTTGCAAGGCATTGTAAGGTGTATCAAAAATATGCACCCCCATATCGCCCAAGGTACCACAGCCATAGTCCATCAATTTCCTCCAGGTTCCAGGGTGATACATCCCTTCTTTATAGGGTCTCTTTTGGGAGGTTCCAGCCCATAGGTTCCAGTCCAAATATGCTGGGATCGGATCCTCACCTTGAGGAGGAGGACCGTCGTAACCATGGTTCTTTGGCGACCAGGCGTGTACGGTATGAACCTTCCCAATAATGCCGGATTGGATTAAAAGTGTGGCCAGTTTGTAATCATAAAAAGAGTGCACCTGAATACCCATCTGAGTAACCAATGCTTTTTCGGTAGCGAGTTTGTTCATTTCCCGCGATTCAGACACATAGTGGGTAAGCGGCTTTTGGCAATAAACGGCTTTGTTCATCTGCATGGCTAACATAGAAGCTGGGGCGTGCGTATGATCAGGTGTGGATACGATGACCGCGTCTATTTCATGGCCTAGTTCCTTCATCATCACACGATAATCAGAAAATACGCGGGCCTTAGGGTGAAGTTGGTGTGCGGCGGATAAATTTCGGGCATCTACGTCGCAAAGGGCCACCACATCAACACTCGCATGGGATGAGATAGCCTGTAGATCTGCGGCTCCCATGTTTCCGACACCGATATGGGCGGTTCGCAGTCGCTCCCCCTTTAAGGAAGCTCTCAACAGAGAAGGGGCTAGTATGATCCCCAGGGCTCCTATAGCACTCGTTTTTAAGAATTCGCGTTTGTTCATATTTTATTATTGATTGATTATAATTTTTATCTTAATATTTCGGGGCCAGATTGGGCTCGCATGATCCTGTAATGCAATGTATCTATCTATTAAGCTTTTTTACAATTCGTATTTGGTTCGCTAAATGATGACCGGCGGATATGGCATTTCCGATTTCTTCAATAGTCAGCAAATCAAAGCCTATCCTCCTTAATTGGGTAGATGGTAAAATCTGTATCACCAATGTCCTGTAGGGTAAATATGCACATTGCAACTATTTAAAACAAATAGATCGCAAAAAAAGTGGTGGATTATAGATTGAAAAAATAGTTGGAGGATAACATAGAAAAATAAGCGCAAAGGATACTTTTTTTTAAAAAAAAAATTAGCGTATAGTACTTTTTCCATTGGTGTCGGATATATAGGAAAAGGCAATTATTTTGGATACTGAAAAACTAAAATTTTTATTAAAAAAGTATAATGACCAAACTGCATCTCCTGAAGAAATCAGGATAGTGGAAGATTGGTATGAACGGGTGAATGGAGAGGAACCGAAAATTAGCGTCGAAGATTTAGCAGAACTAAAAGGAGCTATCTTCTCTCACGTCGAAAAGCATATCGGGCATAAGGTTGGAGATGCGAAGAAAAATAACAAGTTTAAGATCCATCATAATACGTTTGTTAGAGCCGCAGTTTTCATTGGTTTACTTCTAGGTGTCGCATATTTGTTTTTTATAAAACCAAAGGCTGATGTAAATCCTCCAGTAATCGCTGCACAGGGAATTCAACCTGGGGGCGATAACGCTATTTTACAGTTGGCTAATGGCACTAAGGTTGTCCTCAATAGTGTATCCGACGGACAGATTTCAAATCAACATGGCATCAAGGTAACGAAAACAAAAGATGGAGAGTTAGTTTACAGCATGATCGATCAGCCCAATACAAAACTTGCTCAGATAAATACGGTAAGTACACCACGCGGAGGACAGTACCATTTGATCCTGGCAGATAAAACTGAGGTATGGCTCAATGCTGGTTCATCGATTACTTTCCCCGCTGCATTTTTAGGTAGTGAAAGAAAAGTTGAGATAACGGGCGAAGCATATTTTGAGGTGTCTAAAGACAGATCGAAGCCTTTTATTGTGCGTGCCAGACAATCTGAAGTAACCGTATTAGGGACTCATTTTAATATCAATGCATATGATGATGAGGAGATAGAGACCACCACCTTATTAGAAGGGGCGGTTAGAGTGAAACTAAATGATCAAACGGCATTATTGAGACCAGGACAACAGGCTGGTGTAAGGAAAAGCTCCAACCGTATTAATGTTATTGAGGTTGAGGATGCAGATGGTATAGTGGCCTGGAAAAACGGATATTTTCAGTTCGATGGCACAGATGTTACTGCGTTGATGCGACAAATTTCAAGATGGTATGATGTTGATGTTAAATTTAATGGGGAATTGCCTGCTAAACAATATACAGGGAAGATCCCAAGAGGGGTGAGCGTGAAAGAACTAATCGAAATGCTTTCTTATAGCGGTATTCATTGCACAATAAGCAATAATAAAATAATAGTGAATTCTAAATAAAAAACCGAAGCAACTCACCTTAAATTAATGTATATGGAGAAATAGTACAAAGTATATTCAGAAAGGAATCTTCAAAAAAAACGAGAAGTGTTGAGACCACTTCCCGTTTAAATTTTGGGATTATTGCCCTGACAGACAATGTCCTGGTCAGGGAACAAATTTAACTAAGCTATTATGTTTAAACCCCAAATTCAAAACTATGAATTTTTTTACATTCTTTAGTGCTGTATTTAAGTTACAGCGCAAACCAAAGCAATTTATACTGGTTATGAAGCTAACAATACTACTTTTGATTGCAAGCCTGTGCCAGGTTAGCGCAAATGGTTTTAGCCAATCAATAACATTGAAACAGAAAAATGTTTCAATCAGCCTCTTGTTGAAGTCTATAGAGAAACAAAGTGACTATGTTTTTTTATACGATAAAACCGAGGTTTTGAAATCCGGGAAGGTATCGATAGAAGTAGAGGGTGCTTCAATAGAAAAGGTACTCGAACTGTGCCTGATGGATCAGCCTTTAACTTATAAAATCTTTAACCGAACGATTGTTCTTAAAAGAAAAGATACGAGTCCTTTTATCTCGATGTTCGAAAATATTAATGGGCGAATCTTTGATGAAAGTGGTAAACCTGTACAGGGTGCCAGTGTTAAAATTAAAGGTACCGCTGTTACAGCCATTACAGACGTTAATGGTTCATTTACGATCAATGTAAAACCTGACGATATCCTGATCATCACTTATGTGGGTTCAAAAACCCAGGAAGTGGCGGTAGGAAACCGCAAACAGATTGCGATTACATTGAAAGATGATGTAAAAGCGTTGGATGATTTTGTGGTAGTAGGTTATGGTAAGCAAAAAAGAATCAACTTAAGTGGTGCTGTTGATGGAATAACTGCCAAGGAAATAGAGAACAGACCAATCACTAGTATTGGTGCTGGTTTACAAGGATTAATTCCAAACTTAAACATCAGCAATGGAAGCGGACGTGCAAATGATGCATCTGGTTTTAACATCAGGGGAGTAACTACATTAGGTGGATTAGTTGATGGTAAAGGAAAAGATAATTTGTATACCAGTCCTTATATTCTGGTAGATAATGTTCCCTATACTACTGAGGAGTTGAGTCTGCTTAACCCGAATGATATTGAAAGTGTTACTGTGTTAAAGGATGCTGCTTCTGCCGCTATATATGGAGCCAGAGCTTCTTTTGGTGTGGTGTTAATTACAACTAAAACCCCAAAAAACGGGAAATTAAATATCAGTGCTGATGCCTATTATGCCTATAAGGATTTAGGTAAATTGCCTCAGACGATTATTGATCCTTATATTTCTTATACTACTAAGCATGAAGCTGCATATCCATATTATCCTCAGGCATTCAATGATGAGGCGATTAGAGCATATGCGAAAAGAAGATCTGAAGATCCATCTCTGCCCAGTGTTTATTTAAATCCAGCCAATCCGAATCAATGGATTTCAGTGGCATCAACAGATTGGTTTAAAGAGGCATTCAATAAATCATCTCCAAGTTATAATGTCAATCTTAACCTGTCTAAAAAAACTGAAGATTTCGGTTACATGCTTTCAACCGAGTACTTGAGAAATGAAGGGGTAATTAAGGATGCAAATGAGGCTTATGATAGGTATAACATCAGAGGTAAAGTAGATGTTAAGGTCACAAAATGGCTTAGTTTAGGCAATAACATGGCTTTTACCAGATCTAATTATGATGCGCCTACAGCTTCAATGGATAATTTTGAATATTTCTGGGGAATTAACCGTGAAAGTTCATTAGATGCGGTATTCAATCCTGATGGCACTTATACAGCTGCGGGAGCCAACACTCTGGGAAGGGTTCAAAAAGGAGGTCGTACCATTCAGAAATACAATAACTTCCTGACCACATTTAATGCTACAGCAGCAGTGGTTAAAGATTTATTGGATATTAAAGGGGATGTAACCTTCAGACGTAATGTTGGTGTCCGTCATTTTGGTGACTTTAGAGTACCATATAGCTCCGGGCCAAATACACCGGTTAGTTATTCCGGACCAGGTACGTCATATGTTGGTATAAATAATGCTGAAACTAATAACAACATTATTAACCTTTATGCTGACCTTCATAAAACAGCAGGTAAACACTTTTTTCAAGCTTTACTAGGGTATAATCAGGAGTATCGATACGACCAGTGGTCTGAAGTTAAAAAAACAGGATTAATCAGTAATAACCTGCCTAGTATAGCCTTAGCTACAGGTGTATCTGAAACGAAGGAGAGTATCAATGATTGGGCGGTAAGGGGAATTTTTTACCGTTTAAATTATATATTTAATGATAAATATATTGCGGAGTTTAATGGACGTTATGATGGAACATCTAAATTTCCAGAAGGTGACAGATGGGGTTTCTTCCCATCAGCATCTGTCGCATGGGTAGCATCTAATGAAAGTTTTCTGAAACCTATTACTAGTAGTTTAAAGCTGGATGTTTTAAAATTCAGAGCATCGTATGGTTCATTGGGTAATCAGAATGTTGATGCCTACTCTTATATAGCTAATATGGAGTCTAAACCAATTAAACAGGTATTAGATGGTGGTGTACCGCAAGCTGTTTACCAACCTAAGCCGGTTTCTGCCAGTCAGACCTGGGAAAAGGTATCTACCGTCAATTTTGGGGTAGATATGAGCTGGTTTAACAATAGACTGAATGTTAATTTCGACAAGTATACCCGTTACACAGATGGAATGTTAATTCCAGGGAAAACCTTGCCGGGTGTTTTTGGTGCAAAGCCACCTGTTCTTAATGCTGCAGACTTAAAAACAAAGGGATGGGAAGTACGTGTTGGCTGGAAAGATGTGGCCACAGTAGCACAAAGTCCATTCTCTTACGGATTTAGTCTGAATGTAGCAGATAGCCGTTCGTATATTACCAGATTTGATAATCCTTCGAAGATGATAACTGATTACTATGTAGGTCAGGAACTCGGAGAATTGTGGGGATTAGAAACTGAAGGGTTTTTCCAGAACGAAGCAGAACTTGCCAGTCATGCTAACCAACAAATGTTCGTTTCTGATGATGCAGGGGGTACTTTTGGTGTTGGAGATTTGAAGTGGAAAGATCAGAATAACGATGGCTTTATCACCAAAGGAAAAAATACGGCTGACGACCACGGTGATTTGATCAGAATTGGGAATACCAGTCCACGATATACTTTTGGTGGTGATTTTAATGTGGGTTGGAAAGGGTTTGACGTACGTGCATTCTTTATGGGGGTAGGCAAGAGGGATTTTTATCCAAGAAATAATAACGTTTATTTCTGGAGTGTTTATGCTCAACCATGGACAAATCCTACCGTACAAGCTATGGATAGGTGGTCTCCGTCAACTCCTAATGCTTATTTTCCTCGTCTTAAATCTTATATCGCAGAAGATGTGTCAGAATTGGGTTATCCTCAAACCAAATATCTTCAGAATTTTTCTTACATAAGACTTAAAAATCTAACTGTAGGTTATTCTATACCTCAGACTGTTGTAAACAAACTTCAGTTAAGCAGGGTGCGAATCTATTTTAGTGGCGAGAATCTCTTCGATAAGTCAGGCGTAAAATTCAATCTGGATCCGGAAGCAATGAGTGGTAACATCTACCCATTCCAGAAAACGTTCTCATTTGGCCTTAATGTAACACTTTAATTTATCGCATCATGAAATTTAATAGATTAATATATATAGCATTGGTTTTATCTGGAGTATCAGTTAGCAGCTGTAAGAAAGATTTTCTTCAGAGAGACCCACAAACTTCCATTACTAAACCTCTGTTTTTTCTTACGACGACAGATTTAGAGACCTATACCAACGGGTTTTATGAAAATTTGCCAACTCCTCTGAATGATATGAACTCTGATAACATAGCTACACATAATGTAACTGTGGAAACAGATCAGTTGGTTCGTGGACAGATTTCTCAGGATACTTATGGAGGCTGGGATTATGACGATTGGAAAAAGCTGAGAGCAATTAATTATATGCTTAGCAATCTGGATCAGGTTGCCGGTACGCAGCCAGAGATTGATCATTATGTAGGGATTGCGCGGTTTTTCAGAGCCATGTTTTATTTCGATAAAATTAAGAAGTATAGCAATGTTCCATGGTACACTACGGCACTTGAAGACAAAGATCCGGACTTATATAAAGGTCAGGATCCGAGAGCATTTGTGGCGGATAAAGTTTTAGAAGATCTACAGTTTGCTGCAGATCATATTAAGGCTAGCGAAAAAAATACCAGAATTACTAAATGGGCAGCGCTGACCTTGTTATCTCGCTTTGCGCTACATGAAGGTACATTTAGAAAGTATCATAGTGAGCTTAACTTAACTAATGATTATACCCGGTTTTTGAATATTGCAGTTGACGCGAGTAGTAAAGTTATGACCGAAGGTGGTTTTATTATTTTTGGTAATGGTTCCGCGGATTATGCCAGTCTTTTCAATGCTACTAGTTTATCAGGAAACAAAGAAATCATTTTATGGAAAGATTTCGATCCAGCTTTAAATGTAAGTCATGGCGCTTCGCTGGTATTGAACTTTAATTTTGCACTAAGCAGAAGTTTAGCAGATTCATATTTGAATACCGATGGAACACCATTTACAGATTTTACCAAACCTTTTGCTCATTTGTTTGATAATCGTGACCCAAGGATGATGGCTACGATAAACTACCCGGGTTGGGCGCAGTTTGGTGGGGCTGCTCTGAACAGGATCAATCCAACAATGGGTGGATATGGTCAGATTAAGTTCTATCCATCCAGAGGAGACTTAAATCAGGGTTACGAAAAACAGTACAATGACATTCCTGTATTTCGTTTAGCCGAAGTGTTGTTAATCAATGCCGAAGCAAAAGCGGAATTGGGAACAATCAATCAGTTGGATTTAGACAAGACTGTGAATTTGCTAAGAAAAAGAGTTGGGATGCCGAACATGAATATGGGCGTAGCTTTAGACCCTGCACTTGTTACACTTTATCCTAATGCGACAGCAAATAATTTAAGTGTATTGCTGGAAATCAGAAGAGAGAGAAGGGTGGAATTAGCTTGCGAAGGTTTGAGATATGATGACTTGATGCGCTGGAAAGCAGGTAAGCTTATTCAGAATAGTCAGCAAGGTATTTACGTTCCGGCTTTAGGTGCTTACGACGTAACTGGTGATGGTGTAGTGGATATTGCAATACTTGCCTCAGTTAATGATGAAAGTCCTATTGCAAACGTGCCTGAACCTGTTAAAACTGCATTGACTAAATATTACCTGAAAGATGCTGGTGGAAGAGATAATACTTTTTACTTATCAGGAGGTAACTCAGGTTTTATTTCGTTCACAAGAGATCGTGAATTTCCTAGAACTTTTATTGAACCAAAATATTACTATCGTCCAATTCCACGGCAACAAATATTGCTGAATGATAAGCTTAAGCAAGTATTTGGTTGGGATCAATAAACATTAAACCCTAAATGAAAAGAAGAAATTTTCTTAGAAATTCGGCTTTATTGGGTGTAACAGGTGTTCTTCCTGTTGGAGCTGCTATGGCAGTTCCAGCAGGAGAAAAACCTGTTTTAACGATTGCCCATATTACCGACGTTCATATTACTGCTGGTGGAGATGTGCCGATAAGAGCAGAAAGGAGTCTTAAGGAAGTGCTTAAGCATAAAATTGATTTTATACTCAATGGTGGTGATTCTATTGGTGATGCCTCCTATGATAATGTTCCGAGAAGTCAGGTAACTGAACAATGGGCAGTGTGGGACAAGTTCATTGGAAAAACAGATCTCAGTGTATATAGTTGCATTGGAAACCATGATATCTGGTGGAAAGCTCCAGATCAGCGAGATGAAATGTATGGGAAGCCTTATGTTGTGAAACGGCTTAAAATTCCGAATCGATATTACAGTTTTAGGAAACAAAACTGGCACTTTATTATATTAGATGGGAATAATAGTGGTATAAAATTAGATCCGGATCAAATGGCCTGGCTGGAAAAAGAATTGGAAGACCTTAAGCCCAACACGCCGGTCCTGATTATGTCCCATTATCCAATTCTTACTGTAACAAATACCTGGGAAGGTGGTCAGCATGGTGATCATAAAGAACTTAAAAAGCTGTTTTATAAGCACCGTGATAAGATTAAAGTGTGTTTAAGTGGCCATCAGCATTTACTTGATGAAGCTGTTTATAACGGGGTTAAATATCACTGTAATGGTTCAATGAGTGGTTTTTGGTGGGGTAAGGGTGACGAAAAATCTGCCCGTCCGTATTTTTATCAGGAAAGTCCACCAGGGTATGCTATTTTGAAATTATATGCCGACGGCAAAATTGAAAATGAGTATATCCCATTGAATTTAGAATCATAAAATCATTGAAACTTATTTTTTGTGCTGTTTTTTATATATGGCCGGGGATACACCAATTACATTTTTAAATAACCTGGAGAAATAATACTGATCATCAAATCCAAGGTCTAAAGCAATTTGCTTAATACTCCTGTCAGTAAAATAAAGGTACTGGCAGGATTTTTGGATTTTTAGCTGATTGAAATAATTAATAGGGGATAACCCTGTTTTTTGTTTGAACGAACGTGAATAGTGGGAAATTGATACATTTTGTTGTTTCGCCAGTTGCTCAATACCCGGGGTTTCATGAATGTGTTGTTTCATAAAAGTTATAGAGCTGCTGATGGAATCCGTATTGTACACTTCAGGGTGACTTTCTTTATAATAGATAAAAGAGGAGATAAAATGGAGCAGGTTGAAATTAGCCGCTTCCATTTCCTTATCATTAAAGCTATGCTCCATGATGGAGTAGATTTCTTCAAAAAACTTAATCCTGTTTTCATCATAAGGAATTGTCTGTGCAGTCGGTTTGCCGGCTTCCGAATACCGTTCATAAATATTTTCCGACAGTAAGCCCGTAAAATGTACCCAGTAGATCGTCCAGGGGGTCGTTTCAGAGCTATGGTAACGGTGAGAAATGTTTTTTGGAATAATAAAAAAAGTATTAGGATGAAGTTCATGGCGCTGATCGTCTATATAAATGCAGCCAGCTCCGTCTACGCAATAGATAAAAATGTATTGATTACTACCTGTTTTTCTTTCCCGCTCATGATTCAATGCCTTGGGGTAATGGCCGATTGCAGTTAAGTAAAAATTTTTAGTCAGTGGGTTCTTGCTGATTTTGCGCTTGATGTTTGGAGGCAACACAATCATTCGCTGTCCAATAAACCCTTCTTTTACAGATTTTTTTTGCTCAATGACTGGATGTCCCATTGGTTTTTTTATTGGATAAATGGTTAGGTTCTTTGTATGATATGCTAATCTAAACAATTTATTAAATACGTGATAAATTTTAGGAACCTGTTGATCGTATTATCCATTATTAAGATCGAAAAATCCATTTTATATAAACGCATTATAGCGACTTTTGAAATTACTGAATTGATCAATGATATCGATTGAATAAACCATAAATACGCATACATTCATTATATGAGATCTGAAAAAAATACTTTTAATCACCACTACATAGTTGGCATCTCTTTTATATCTGCATTGGGAGGTTATCTCTTCGGCTTTGATTTTGCAGTCATATCGGGAGCACTACCTTTTTTAAGGACGCAATTTATGCTCGATGCCTGGTGGGAAGGTTTTTTGACAGGTTCACTCGCACTGGGATGTATTGTGGGCTGTTTAATTGCCGGGAAAATAGCTGACCGGTACGGCAGGAAACCAGGATTGATCCTGGCTGCTTTAATTTTTGCCCTGTCTTCTATCGGAATTGCCTATTCTTCCGGGCTCACTTATTTTGTAGTGATGCGCTTTGCTGCGGGAATAGGCGTAGGAATGGCTTCGATGTTATGTCCGATGTATATTGCTGAAGTTTCTCCTGCAGAAGTCAGAGGGCGTAATGTAGCTATCAACCAACTTACCGTAGTGATAGGTATATTGGTGACCAATCTGGTAAATTATTTTCTAGCAGAGACTGGTCCTGATGCCTGGAGGTGGATGTTTGGTTTGGGGACAGTACCTTCAGTTATTTTCCTGGTAGGCGTTTTATGGCTCCCTGAAAGTCCGAGATGGTTATTAAAAGATGGACAGGAAGAAAAGGCGAAAATCGTATTAAATAAAATTGGTTCTGCTTCATTTGCAGAAACCACAGCCAGTGCCATTCAAAAATCTTTGGAAGGAACTAAAAAACAATCCTATAGCGCCGTGTTTCATAAGAGCGTGAGGCCGGCAGTAGCTGTCGGGGTTACGCTGGCAGTATTTCAACAGTTCTGTGGAATCAATGTGGTATTTAATTATACCTCTACCATCTTTGAATCCGTAGGAGCGAATTTAGATCGTCAGTTGTTTGAAACAGTCGCTATTGGTATTGTAAACCTTGTTTTTACATTGCTGGCCATGTGGCAGGTTGATAAGCTTGGTCGCAGACCACTCATGTTACTGGGTTCGCTGGGCTTATCGGTTGTCTACATTATCCTTGCTTTCCTGCTTCAGAACCATTATCCAGCAGGTATGGTATCCATCTTTGTCCTGCTGGCGATCAGTATGTACGCTATTTCACTCGCTCCGGTAACCTGGGTATTGATCTCAGAGATCTTTCCCAATAGAATTAGAGGTGTCGCCTCTTCTGTAGCGATCGTATCCTTATGGGCAGCTTATTTTATCCTTGTATTTACTTTCCCAATTTTAGCCGAAAAACTCGGGACATACGGTCCGTTTTATCTATATGCCGGAATCTGCTTCCTTGGATTTTTATTTGTACTGAGGAAGGTAAAGGAAACAAAAGGTCAGACACTTGAAGAACTGGAGGGTAATTTAGTAAGACATTAAGGCTTATTCTAACCCGTCAAATATTTTTTATACAAAACAGAATTGCTAATGGAAAACTCGACTGTAAAGGTTTGGGAAGAGAAAGTTATGATACCTACCTACGGTGTCGGAAAGCCTGAAAAGAACCCTATGTTTTTTGAAAAACGTATTTATCAGGGAAGTAGTGGGGTTGTGTATCCAAATCCGGTAATTGAGAAAATTTATGATGAAAAGAAAAATAAAGAATATCGGGGGCTGTTCTTAGAGAATGATTATCTGAAAATAATGATCCTTCCCGAACTTGGGGGAAGAATTCATATGGCCTATGATAAGATAAAAGAACGGCATTTTATCTATTATAACCAGGTGATAAAACCTGCGTTGGTTGGGTTGACCGGTCCGTGGATATCAGGAGGTATAGAGTTTAACTGGCCTCAACATCATCGTCCAAGTACTTTTGATGCCATTGACTATAAGCTGGAAGAACATAGCGATGGTAGTAAAACCGTTTGGGTAAATGAAATTGAGCAGATGTTCCATACCAAGGGAATGGCCGGCTTTACTTTGTATCCTGATAAAGCATATATTGAAATCAAGGCCAAGCTATTAAATCGTTCGTCCTTACCGCAAACATTTTTATGGTGGGCTAATCCTGCTGTTAAGGTGAATGATCATTATCAATCCGTATTCCCATCAGATGTAAATGCCGTTTTTGATCATGGTAAGCGTGATGTTTCTGAATTTCCAATAGCCAAGGGTACCTATTATAAGGTAGATTATTCGCCGGGTACCGATATCTCTATGTATAAGAATATACCTGTTCCAACTTCTTATATGGCTATTAATTCCGATTATGATTTCGTAGGCGGATATGAACATGATACACAGGCAGGTGTATTACATGTTGCGAATCATCATGTTTCGCCGGGCAAAAAACAATGGACATGGGGACATAGTGATTTTGGACAGGCCTGGGATAGAAACCTGACAGATGAAGATGGACCGTATATTGAATTGATGACGGGGGTGTTTACAGACAATCAGCCCGATTTTACCTGGCTGTTTCCAAATGAAGAAAAGAGCTTCACACAGTATTTTCTTCCATATGTTGAACTCGGAGTGGTGAAAAATGCCACTAAAGATATTCTTTTAGCCATTAATAAGAAGGGCGACCAGGTTGGCATAAAGATTTACGTGACTTCCCTGCAAAAGGACTTAACTGTTCAATTGTCGCATGGTGATACTATATTTTTAAAGGAAGAGGTTACCATCGATCCTCGTACGATTTACAATAAAGAGATTAAAATTGACCATAGCATACCAGAAGAAGAATTGTTGCTGCAGGTATTTGCTCATGGTAAGGAAGTGATTAGGTACGAACCGGCATTAAATCGGAAAAATGATATTCCGAAGCCGGCAAAACCGGCAGTTGAGCCAGATGAGGTGGAAAGCAATGAACAATTATTTCTTACAGGTCAGCATCTTGAACAGTATCGTCATGCAACTTATAGCCCTGTTCCTTATTATGAAAAGGCACTGGAGCGCGATCCTCACGATTCCAGGTGTAACAATGCATTAGGTTTATGGTATTTACGCAGGGGGCAGTTTGAAAAAGCGGAACCTTATTTTAATAAGGCGATTGCAACAATTTCGCAAAGAAATCCAAATCCATATGATACGGAAGCCTACTATAACCTTGGTATGTGCCTTAAATTTCTGGATCGTCCGGTTGATGCTTATAAGGCCTTCTATAAATCTACATGGTCGAAGGCATGGAAAGACAGTGGTTTTTTTGCAGTGGCGCAAATAGATATGGCCAATAAGCACTTTGATCTGGTGTTGCAGCATACAGAGCTCGCTATCGAAAATAATGCAAACAATAGTAAAGCTTATGTGCTACAGGCTGCAGCCTATAGAGAAACCGGGCAATACGAGCTGGCTTTATCAGTGACGGCCTTAGCTTTGCAAAAAGACCCTTTTAACCTGGGGGCGATGTACGAACAATGTCTTTGTTTTAGTATACTAAAGCGATTGGATAGAGAAGAACATGTATTAAATCAACTTTTGCAATTGTCAAGGGGAGAGAGCCAGAACTTTATTGAGTATGCGTTAGATTATGCTGCCGCAGGTATGTATCTGGAAGCATATAATTTTTTGAAAAATGCACTGACCTTTTCAAAGGCTAATCCGATGGTATTTTATGCCCTGGCTTCATTTAGCTATTATTTAGGAAATGAAGAGGAGGTAAAAGTCTGGCTTAATAAAGCGGCTGTTGCAGACTCCTATCTGTGTTTTCCTAATCGCCTGGAAGATATTAATATTCTGAAACTAGCCATTCGCCTTAATCCTGTTGACGCAAAGGCGCCTTATTACCTCGGGAATCTGTATTATGATAAGAGACAATATACAGAAGCAATTAATAACTGGGAACTTTCTGAGCAACTGGATGCTAAATTTCCAACGGTTTTGAGGAACCTTGGTATTGCTTATTATAACAAGGTAAAAGATCCTGCTAAAGCACTGAAGTATTTTGAAAGGGCCTTTGAACTGGATAAAACCGATGCAAGGATACTGATGGAATTGGATCAACTGTACAAACGCCTGAACAGGAGCCCGCAGGAACGGGCCGCATTTTTAGAACAGCATATTGATGTGGTAGCCGAAAGAGATGACCTTTATCTGGAGTGGATTGCTATATTGAATTTTAACGGTGAATTTGAGAAAGCATATGATCTGATCATGAACAGGAAATTTCACCCCTGGGAGGGAGGAGAAGGAAAAGCTTCCGGGCAATATGTATATAGCTTAATTCAAATTGCAAAAAGCCATTTGGCGCATGGAGCTTTTGAACAAACTATCGTCTTATTGGAAAGCGCACAAACGTACCCGCACCACCTTGGAGAGGGTAAACTGTTTGGAGCACAGGAAAACGATATTTTCTATTGGCTGGGTTGTGCATACGAAGGACTGAATGACCATGAAACTGCAACCGGATATTTTAAAAAGGCCACTCTTGGTTTGGCTGAACCATCGGCAGCCATGTTCTATAACGACCAGCAGCCTGATCAGATATATTATCAAGGTCTGGCCTGGAAGAAATTAGGGCAAAATGAAAATGCCGAAAAGGTTTTTAATGGCTTGGTTAATTATGCGAATAGCCATGTAAACGATGAAGTTAAAATGGACTATTTTGCTGTATCCTTACCAAATCTGCTCATTTTTGATGATGAATTGAAGACCAGAAATATGGTTCACTGTTATTTTATTGAAGGATTGGGTAAACAGGGATTAAACAGAATAAAGGAAGCACAAGAAGCATTTTCTAAGGTATTGTTGTTGGAAGCAGATCATCAGGGTGCCAGGACACAACTGAGTGTTTTGTAACAATAATTTAAAAGAGCTGGTTTCAGGCTGTACAGTATAAAAGGATTAATACTAATTCTTGTTTACCATACTGCCTGAAATTATTTTTGTTTCACTATAATCTAAAAAAATGATTAAATTCAATAAAGTATTTAATCATGCTCTATGTCGGGAACTACTTCTTATAAGGCGAATTCTATCTTTAAAACGGTGCTGGAAAGCCGCTTTTCCTTACTGAATACTTCTGTTAATAAAATTATATTTATTAGCCTGGTTACTATTTTAAGCCTGCTTTTCATGTATACTTTTGTTCCTTTTAATATCAATAGGTGGTTTGATGTTAGCAATTTTACCCTGTTAAAGTTTTTCAGCCTCTTTTCATTTGCAGGAACATTAACGCTTTTGTTTACCCAATTCGGGTTGCGGAAATGGCTTCGGTTAAAGTACCTGAATTATGGACAGTATTTCTTCTTTTTTATTGGAGAAATAATGATTTTAACAATCGGTATTATGGTTTGTGATTGGATCATTGACAATCACCCATCTTTTTCCCTTAGTAATTATCTGGATACTTTTAGCTACGCATTGCTGACTGCCATTCCTCCTTATGTGATTTCATTGCTGATTTTATTTGGCGCAGAACAATATAAGCTTGCCCATAACCTATCTATTCTGGTAACAGAGCCTAAGCCTCTTTCAGATAATCTGCTGATTTGTGATGAGAATGGAAAGGTAATTTTGACTCTGCACCCAAGTAACGTCTTGTTCTTTAAATCGGAAGACAATTACGTTGATGTCTATTACCTTTTGGGAGGAGTGCTGAAAACGGAATTGATCCGTACTACGTTAAAGAAGATTGAGTCTACTTGCAGCTACTCAGGCCTGGTTAGGGTCCATAGGTCTTACACAATTAATATAAAAACTGTTTCTTCTTCAAAAAGAACAGCTAAAGGGTATGCACTTCATTTTGATTCCCTGCCGGATATGCAGATCCCGGTATCAGCTTCGCATCAAAAGCAATTTGAGCAATACTTTGCAAATGTTCCTCAAACCTTAACAAATACCACTATCCCACTCACCCCATTATAGTCGGATTTCGCCCCAAACAGCGGCTCATCATTGCGTAACCAGGGTTTAGTGATTTATATTGCATTAACCAATTATAAATCTATAACCAAAACGCTATGAAAGTAAAACTACTATTTTTGTTGATTTCCTTTGTGATATCCCTAGGCAGTTTAAGTGCCCAGGTGATAAAAGGAACAATTAAGAACAGCGCCACACAGGAGGGTGTGGGAGCGGTATCCATTCATGTGAAAAATTCATCGGAAGGAACGTATTCAGATGATCGGGGAAGGTTTCAACTGACGGTTAAAAAGAAATTTCCTATTGTATTAATCCTGTCTTCTATTGGATTTGAGACAAAGGAGGTTAGTGTAGAAAGTAGCACTACAGGACTTGATATTAGCCTTAATCCAACTTCCATATTAGGACAGGAAGTGGTGGTTTCAGCAAGCCGTATGGCACAGAAGAAATTGGCCTCTCCAGTTACCATTGAGCAGATTAGTAGTAAGGACATCACCAATGCCCCGCAGTTGAATTATATGGATATGATCCAGGGGCTAAGAGGTGTTGATGTTACGGTTTCGAGCCTTGGTTTTACCAGTATATCAACCAGAGGATTTAACACCAGCGGAAATACCAATTTTACACAGATTGTAGATGGGATGGATAATCAGGCTCCGGGATTAAACTTTCCCCTCGGATCAGCCATCAGTTTAACACAATTGGATGTAGATAACATTGAAATGCTTTCTGGGGCATCATCAGCGCTGTATGGTTCCAGGGGACTGAACGGAACAATGGTGATGACGGGGAAAGATCCTTTTAAATATCAAGGTTTAAGTGTTTTGGTTACACAAGGCGTAAATCACATTAAAAATGGTAAAGATTATGATCCTGTTGGCCCGTCGCCATATTACGACTGGACCATACGTTATGCCAAGAAAATCAATGAGAAGTTAGCTTTCAAAGTAAATGGACAATATACCCGTGCAAATGATTGGGTGGCAAGTGATGCTACTAATAAATACGGGCCAGGTACAGCGTTAACAGACCCTGGTTATGTCGGTGTAAATTATTATGGAGGTGCTACCCGCGAAAATATCAACCCTTTTCTAGAGGCAGCTTTGGGGGGGATGCCTGAATTAGAACCGATTATTGGACCTTTATTGCAAAAACCTAATTATGTAGCTAGAACAGGGTATCCTGAATACGGATATTTGGATAACAGAGCGCAATTGCTTAAAGTGAATGCAGAATTGAAGTATAAGATTAATTCTAATTTAGAAGCAATTGTATCAGGTACTTATGGAACTGGAAATATCGTGTATACCAACGATACTCGTTACCAATTAAAGGATTTTAAAGTTGGACAATACCGGGCTGAACTGAGAAGCGACAACTGGTTTGTAAGGGCTTATACTACATCCGAAAATTCTGGAAGAACAATTATTGCAGGCCCAACGGCTCAATTGATCAACGAAGGTTGGAAAGTGAGTTATGATGGAGGTACGGGAGGTTGGTATCCAGAGTATACAAGTGCATTAATAGAAGCGCTTGCTGGCGGTACTCCACTTAACGACGCTCATTTAGCTGCACGGGCTTTTGCAGATCAAGGAAGACCTGAGTTGGGCACGCCGCAATTTAATGCACTTAAAGACAAAATTAGCAATACCCCAATTTCTGAAGGTGGAACATTATTCCTGGACAGAAGTAAGTTGTATAATGCGGAAGCGCAATACAATTTTACGAAACACGTCAAGTTCATGAATGTAATTGCTGGAGCAAACTGGCGTTTGTATAACCTAAATAGTAAAAATACTTTGTTTCCTGATAAGGGGAAACCTATTAATGTAAAGGAATATAGTGCTTATGTTCAAATGGCAAAAAAGGTGGCCGCGGATAGATTAAACTTAAGTACATCTTTTAGGTACGATAAGAACACTTTGTTTTCTTCGCCTAAAGTGACATCAAGAGCCTCTGCAGTATATGAGCCAGTAAAAGAAAATTTCATCAGGTTCTCTTATCAGAATGCTTATAGCTTCCCTTCAAATATTCAGGCTTTGCAGAGTACCCTTAATGGTACCAATAGCTATTCTTCGGGAGGTTCTTCTTTATTGTTGAATGGTACTTACGAGTTCGATAAATATCCGCCTTATGAGTTGGAAAGCGTGCATAAATTTCAGGAATCCCAGAACCCTGATGATTTAAAACGTTTTGAATACAATGACATAAAACCGCAATCTGTCAATGCTTTTGAGTTGGGCTATGCTGCGTTAATCGCTAAAAGAGTGATGTTTGATGTTTTGGGGTATTACTCAACCTGGAAGAACTTTATTGGGTATGCTAATGTGGCCAACACACCTGGTTCGAATGATGTTAATAAATTTCTGGAACCGAATCATGCAGGCTATAATCAATATAATATTGCTTTTAATGGTGGACAAACAGTGAATACTTATGGTTATGCAGCAAGTGTTAGTGTAGATTTAACGCATAATTTTATGGCCAAAGTTAATTACTTCTCTGATCACATCGATAATAAAAACAGCAAGCAGATCGACAACTTTAATACGCCAAATTACCACATCAATTTCGATTTTGGTAATAGTGGATTTGGTAAAAAACAAGAATGGTCGTTCGGGACATCGATGCGTTATAAGCCAGGTTACCATTATGTGGTGTCTGGGGGATTGGCGTCGGGACAAGTGCCTAGTTCTATGGTGATTGATGCGCAAGTGAGTTATAAACTGATTAAGGCACGCTCAGGTATCAGACTTGGTGCAACAAACATCACCAACAAATATTATTCAACAGGAGTTGCCAATCCAAATATTGGAGCCGTATACTACGTAACTTATGCATATAACATTTTTTAACATGAAATCTACCTACTTATTTGTCATTGCGATCGGACTGGTTGCAGGCTTGTTTTCCTGCAGTAATCCGTCTGCGAAATCAGGAAATTATAAAACAACTTTAACCTTTAACCCTGGTGAAGAACAAAAAATTGCTGAAGCTTTTTTATCATTGAAAGACAGTACCGAAATTGTACTGACAAAGGGAAATTATCAGTTCGACAATCTAAGTATTGCCCAGGTAAAACATATTTTAATCAGGGGGGAAGGTTTTGATAAAACCATACTTGATTTTAAAACACAAAGTTCCGGAGGAGAGGGCATCAGGGTAACTGATGTAAAAGGTTTTTCAATTGATGGGATGACCATAAAAGACTCAAAAGGAGATTTACTGAAAATCAATAAAAGTCGTGATGTGGTAGTTACCAACTTGCATGCCGTATGGAGTCAAGCTGATTCTACAAGTGGCGGTTATGCCATTTATCCAGTAATGTGCCAGAACGTTCTGATAGAAAATTGTTATACGGAAGGTTCTTCAGATGCAGGTATCTATGTAGGTCAGACAGATAGTGCTATTGTCAGGAAATGTAAAGCCGCAAAAAATGTGGCAGGGTGTGAGATTGAGAATACCTCAAATGCCGAAGTGTATGACAATGAGTTTTATAACAATACGGCGGGCTTCCTGATATTTGATTTGCCGGATCTTTCTAAGAAAGGCGGACATGTTAAAGTGTATAACAATTACATCCATGATAATAATTTCAGGAATTTTGCCAAAGCTGGAAGTTTCGGTACTTCATGGGGTGTAGGAAACGCCTCACCTGGAAGCGGTATCATTATTCTCGCTGCCTCAGATATTGAAATTTATAACAATAGAATCATCAATAATAATACTTCGTCGATAACCATTGCTTCGGGCTTTGCTGTTGATGATAAGGCGGCAGAGAAAATAAATGCCAACTATTCTCCAATTTCAAAAAATGTGAGCATTCATGATAATCAAATTGAGATGGGGGCGGCATTTCCGGAACCAGCCTATGAACATCGCATAGGTAAGATATTGATTGCTGTGGAGCAACAATTGAATGCGAGCGACCCTAACCGGAAAAATAAACGTATTCCTCAAATTATGTATGATGGTATTTCGAGTAATATACTAACAAAAGGTACTGCTGTGAATCCTGATAATATTTGTATCAAACAGACGGGTGATAACCTGTTTGTGAATGCCGACTTTTTAAACATCAGTAACCCGAAAAACTGGAAACCAAATACAGATATGAGCCCTTTTATTTGCAAGTAAAATTAGTATCCATGCGTAAGACTTATTTTTTAGGATTTATCCTTCTTTTTAGCAGTTCCTTATCTTTATTAAGCGGGCAAGGTTGTAAAAACAAAGGCAGCCAAACAGTTCAGGATAATGGCTTTGTTTTTAAAGAAAAATTATCCGATTACGGATTTTTTAAAGGCAAATTAATTGATCTGGTTCCCAATGAGGGCGTTTTACACTATGATATCAGTACAGCATTGTTTACCGACTATGCTATAAAAGATCGGTTTATTGTGTTGCCAAAAGGCGCTGCTATGAAGTATACAACTGAAGGTGCCCTGGATTTTCCGGATTCAACGATTATCGTTAAGAATTTCGCTTATACCAATGAAAATCATCAAAAGGTAATGATTGAAACAAGGTTGTTGGTAAAGGACCCTGGTGATAAGGACTGGAAAGTGATGAACTATTTATGGAACAAAGAGCAAACGGATGCTATTAGGCATATTACAGGAGCTAAAATTCCTATAACACTATTGGATGATGATGGTAACAAGCTGCTGACTAATTATCAGGTGCCGAATACGAACGATTGTAAGCGGTGTCATATTAAAGATGGAGCGTTAATTCCAATAGGACCAAAAGCCAGGAACCTTAACATTACAGTTGCTGGTCAGAAAGAGAATCAGCTTAAAGTTTGGGCAGCAAAAGGTGTGTTAAAAGGATTACCGGATACTGGTGTTGTGGCGCAATTGCCAAACTGGGCAGACCCAAAACATTTTAGTCTGAATCAACGTGCAAGAGCTTATCTTGATGTGAACTGCGCACATTGCCATACTAAAGGAGGAGATGCGTTTAATACAGGTTTGTTTTTAGAATATGAACAAACTAATCCGAGTCATTTAGGCATAAACAAGGCACCGGTTTCTGCTGGTGGCGGGGCCGGTGGACTGGATTATGACATCATACCTGGGGATGCCATACATTCTATCCTATTTTATAGAATGAACAGTACAGAGCCGGGAACAGCTATGCCTGAGCTTGCACGTACAGTAACACACAAAGAGGGGGTCGAGTTAATTCGTAAATGGATAAACAATATGCCGAAGTAACTTACTTCTTTATCTTCTTAATAATGCTTTCTACAATACGGGGGTAGTGCTGATGTTCCAGTTGCTGCCCCTTAAATTTAACCATCTCTAAATTATCACCTTTATCAATGCGGTATTTAGCCTGGTAAATATATTCACCCTCATCGTAATGTTCGTTTACATAATGGATGGTGATACCACCTTCAGGTTCTCCTGCTGCTAACACTGCATTGTGCACATGATCGCCGTACATTCCTTTGCCCCCAAATTTTGGTAAAATTGCCGGATGAATATTGATGATGCGACCAGGGTATTCAGTTATTAGTCTTTTGGGAATTAACCATAAAAATCCTGCAAGTACAATCAGGTCTATTTCCAGATTTTTTAACAAGTCTATGATGTTTTCTGTGTGGTAAAATTCGTTCCTGTCAAACACATGAGAAGGGATTTCAAAGTTGTCTGCCCGTTGTAATACATAAGCATCAGGATTATTGGTCAGTACCAAAGCAATTTCAACTTCTGTACTTCTTTTAAAATGCTCCATTATTTTTTGAGCGTTTGATCCTGATCCTGAGGCAAATATGGCAATGCGCTTCTTCATGAGGTTGTCATTAAGGTGATGTTTGTTATCAATAAAGCAAAAATAGAGGCTTTTATCGGTGACCAAAGATAAAATAAACTTCAATACAATGGAAATTGTTCATGCTTTGTAAAAATAGTATGGTCAGAGAACAATTTTCTGTTAAATGGGTTAATTTAATGCGAAGGTATACGTACTTTCCCATTATTAATTGTTAAAACCCATAAGAAATCAATAATCATGGAAACAAACACCAGAAGAAATTTTATTAAAAATACTTTAACTGCTTCATTGGCTGTTGCCATAGGAACTCCTGTTTTGTTGGATGGGGGAGCTGTAATGGCCGCCGGTTTAACTGATGAAACGAATAATAGTGCTGCTGCATTGAAGTTCAGTCAGCACCCTTTAAAATATGCATATGATGCACTTGAGCCGAATATCGATGCACTAACGATGGAGATTCATTATACCAAACATCATATGGCTTACATTAAAAATGTGAATGATGCCATTGCTGCAGAGCATATCCCTTATAAAACTGAAGCAGCATTCTTTGCTAATGCGTCAAAGCTTTCGGCTAAGGCCCGTAATAATGGCGGTGGTGCATGGAACCATAATTTCTTTTTTGATACTTTAAAAGCGGGGACTTCAGCCGGTCCGCAGGGTCGTTTAAATGATGCCATTGTTAAGACATTTGGTTCGTTTGATAAATTTAAAGAGCAATTCTCTGCCGCTGCGGCTGCTCGTTTTGGTTCGGGATGGGCATGGCTGGTGAATGACAAAGGAACTTTAAAAATTACTTCAACGCCAAATCAGGATAACCCTTTGTTTGATAATGCGGAGGTAAAAGGAGTGCCTTTGTTAGGATTGGATGTATGGGAGCATGCTTACTATTTAAAATATCAGAATAAACGGGCTGATTATATTTCCAGTTGGTGGAATGTTGTGGACTGGGATGTGGTGGCTGCAAGATATAAAAAATAGCCATTCTCTTCACGAGCTGCATTACTCCGCTGAAGAAGCGAAGAACGCTGAGGCTCAATCTGAGAAGGTGATTTTTTGTTTAAGGAAGGTGATAGGATATGAAAAAAAAAATATTTGCATAATGCCTTTGTATTTTAAAAACATTAATTCTATATTTGCAGTCCGAAAAATAGAATAATAAAGAGCGTGAGCTCCAAAATAAAATATTAATAACAAAAAATGGCAAATCATAAATCTTCATTAAAAAGAATTAGAGCAAACGCAACTAAACGTTTACGTAACAGGTATCAAGCAAAAACAACTCGTACGTTTATCAAAAGATTGCGTGCTGCAGAAGATAAAAAAACAGGATTAGAATTACTTCCTAAAGTAGTTTCTATGCTGGATCGCTTAGCCAAAAAGAATGTTATCCATAAGAACAAAGCAGCAAACAACAAATCTAAGTTGACTAAATTTGTTAATGCTTTAAAATAAGCATAGCTTTACAATAATATTGAAAAGGGATACACACTGTGTATCCCTTTTTTTTGTTCAAAGAAATTTAGTTATGAAGTCGTATCAGGAAAAACTAGGAATAAAACTTTGGGCGGAAGCCGACCGGCCACGAGAAAAATTATTGCTAAATGGCAGACGTCATCTTACGGATGCCGAACTGATAGCTATTTTAATTGGTTCAGGGAATAAAGACGAAACAGCAGTAGATCTGAGCAGGCGGATATTGGCTTTTTATGACAATGATCTGGATGCGCTTGGTAAAGTGTCGGTAAAAGATCTATCTAAATTTAAGGGGATTGGTGAAGCCAAAGCTATTGCTATTGTTGCTGCTTTAGAAATTGGCAGGAGAAGAAAAGATACTGCTGGAAGCGACGTGGTAAAAGTAATAACAGCAAAAGATGCATTTGATGTGTTGCTTCCTGTGTTTGCTGATCTGAATCATGAAGAGTTTTGGATATTAATGCTCAATCAGGCCAATTATGTGATTGGCAAACAGGCAATAAGTAGTGGCGGGATGTCGGGTACTATGGCGGACCCCAAAATCATTTTCAAAACCGCACTTGAACATAATGCGACTTATGTAATCCTGGCACATAATCACCCGTCGGGGAATTTAAAACCTAGTCAGCAGGACGTATATATTACCAAAAAACTTGTCGAAGCAGGAAGGATCCTTGACTTACATGTGCTCGATCACTTAATTGTAACGAATAAATTATTCTATAGTTTTGGAGATGAGGGCTTAATTTAACAATGAAGCTGTAACTTGGTGCTATGAAAACAATGATTAAGTTATTCGCAGCATTGTTGTTGCTAAACGTAACAGCAAATGCCCAAAGAAAACCTGCAAATTATGTGAATGTAATGAGTTATAACATTCGTTATAACAATGCTCAGGATGGCGAGAACGCCTGGCCGAACAGGAAAGATAATGTAAAAGCCTTAGTGAGATTTCACGATGCTGATATTTTATGCGTACAGGAGGCTTTGGCTTTGCAGGTTGATCAGTTGTTAGAAAATACAAATTTCGAAATGGTTGGGGTGGGACGAACAGATGGAAAACGTGACGGTGAATTTGCTGCGGTATATTTTGATAAATCAAGGTTTGTTAAAAAAGACGGGGGAACATTTTGGTTGTCTGAAACTCCGGAAAAGCCTTCCATAGGTTGGGATGCTGCAATCGTAAGGGTTTGTACCTGGGTAAAGCTTCATGATAAATGGAATAAAAAGGACTTTGTTGTATTTAACACGCATTATGATCACATAGGTGTTCAGGCCAGAATCGAATCTGCAAAACTGATTAAAAAGAAGATTCAGGAAATTGCGCCTGCTTTGCCTGTTATTTTGACGGGAGATTTGAATGTTACACCTGAAACTGAAGCGATAGCTACCATAAAGTCGTTTTTGGCTGATACTAAAGAAGCTACTATTGAGCCGGCTTATGGCCCTGAAGGAACATTTAATGCTTTTAAATTTAATGCTCCGCTTAAGGGGAGGATAGATTACATATTTGTAAATAAAGGGTTTAAAGTCCAGAAATTCGGTGTGCTTACAGATAGTAAGGATTTAAAGTATCCCTCTGACCACTTGCCGATTATAGCAAGGCTGTTTTTTTAGTCAGATATTTTATAAAATTAACCATATAGCCTGTTTCTTGCCTTTCTGCTTTCAGCATTAAATAATATCTTTGCGTTTTATTTTGAATACGCAACATGAAGATATCATACAACTGGCTAAAACAATTTATTCAAACAGATAAAACACCACAGGAGTTATCATTGATCTTAACCGATATTGGTTTGGAGGTGGAAAGCCTGGAAACAGTACAGCCTGTTGTGGGCGGACTGGAAGGTTTAGTCATTGGTCATGTATTGAGTTGTGTTCAACACCCTAATGCAGATCGCTTACGTGTAACTACAGTAGATGTTGGCGGAGCAGAAGCTTTACAAATTGTTTGTGGAGCTCCTAATGTAGCACAGGGACAAAAAGTTGTGGTGGCGACGGTAGGTACTACTGTATATCCGAATGAAGGTGAGCCCTTTAAAATCAAATCGTCTAAAATACGCGGAGAGGCATCTGAAGGGATGATCTGTGCGGAAGATGAGATCGGTTTAGGAGTGTCTCATGACGGGATTATGGTGTTGCCTGAAGATACTGTAGTGGGTACAACCGCAAAAGCTTATTTTAAGTTAGAAGACGATTATCTTTTTGAAATCGGGCTTACACCAAATAGGGCAGATGCAGCATCGCATTTAGGTGTAGCCAGGGATTTGGCCGCTTATTTCCGTACTACAATACAAATGCCTGATATTTCTGGTTTTAAAACTGATAACGAAAGCTTGTTGATTGATGTAGCTGTGGAAGATGCAGTTGCTTGTCCAAGATATAGCAGTGTAACAATCAGTGGGATTACAGTTCAGGCTTCACCAGAATGGTTGCAAGATAAGTTGAAAGTGATTGGCATCAGGCCAATTAATAATATAGTAGATATTACCAATTATGTATTGCATGATTTGGGCGTTCCCTTGCATGCTTTTGACGCGGATCAGATCAAAGGTGGAAAAGTAAGGGTTAAGAAATGTGCAGAAGGGACACCGTTTGTAACGCTAGATGGTGTAGAACGCAAACTTTCATCAGAGGACCTGATGATCTGCAATGCAGAAGGTCCAATGTGTATCGCAGGTGTTTTTGGTGGTAAGAACTCCGGAGTTTCTGAAAGTACAACCAATATATTCTTAGAGAGTGCCTATTTTAATGCTGTATCGGTACGTAAGACCTCGAAACGTCATGGTTTGAAGACTGATGCTTCGTTCAGGTTTGAACGCGGTACAGATCCTGAAATGACTGTAGTTGCTTTAAAGCGTGCAGCTTTGTTGATCGCGGAATTAGGAGGAGGTCAAATAGCTTCTTTGGTATCAGATCTTTACCCTGCTCCTGTGCAGCCTTTTGATGTAGAGGTGAACTATCAAAATATTGTTAAACTAATTGGAGCTGATATTGCTGCAGAAGAGATTAAAGCGATTATCGTTGCTTTAGGAATTACTGTATCTGCAGAAACAGCTGAAGGATTAAGCTTGAAGGTGCCTGCTTTTAAAGTAGATGTAACGCGTGAGTGTGACATTACGGAAGAGGTATTGAGGATTTATGGTTATAATAATATCGAAATCCCTAGTAAAATCAATGCTTCTTTATCTTATACTTCGAAGCCGGATAAGGAACAAACACAGCATGTAATTGCTGATATGCTAACAGCTAATGGCTTTTTGGAGATCTGGTGTAACTCTTTAACAAAAGGTGTTTATTCAAAAAATCCGGAAGAAGCAGTTCAAATTTTAAATCCATTAAGCTCTGACCTTAATGTTATGCGTCAGCAGTTGTTAATGCCTGCTTTGGAAAGTGTTGCTTACAATCAGAATAGAAAAACTGCCGATATTAAGTTTTATGAATTTGGTAAAACATATCACTTAATCAATGATAAATATGTGGAGCGTCCGCGTTTACTGGTCTTACTTTCGGGAAATAGCCAGACTGAACAATGGAATCAAAAGCCCGCAGCTGTTAGTTTTTACCATTTGAAAGCTGCAGTTGATGCGATTGTTGGACGTTTGGGAATTAGCAGTTATCAGTCGGAAGAACTACAAGATGAAAATTTTGCATTTGGACTGAAGTATTTTAGAGGAGATAAGGTTATTGTAAGTTTTGGTGCGGCAACAGCGGCAGACAGAAAAAAAGCCGATGTGGATAAGGATGTTTATTATGCTGACTTTGATTGGGCATTGTTGCTTGACATGGTGAGGAAGAACAAAATTGTAAACAAGGAAGTTCCTAAATATCCTGCTGTAAGAAGGGATTTATCAATGTTGGTGGATACAGATGTGACTTTTGATGCTTTAAAAGCAGTTGTATTTAAGACAGATAAGAAGTTGGTTAAGAATGTACAGGTATTTGATGTGTATGTAGGTGATAGATTGCCTGAGGGTAAAAAGTCATACGCACTGAACTTTACCATTCAGGACGAAGAACAAACGCTAACTGATAAGCAAATTGATGCCGTTATGCAAAAGATTATTCATAACTTAGCACAAACAGTAAAAGCAGAAATTAGAAAGTAAAAAAATAAAAATATTTATTCATGTCATCAGTTGCAGATCAATTAACCTCCGTATTGCAGAAAACTGCTCGATTAATAGAGCTTTGTAGTGCATTACAAGAAGAGAATGAGCTGCTTAAGCTGGAAAATGAATCAGTAAAAGTTGCACTGGATACGTCAAAAACCAAGAATTCCGACCTTGAAGAAAAACTAAGGGTTTTAAAATTGGCGAAAAGTATTGAGGGAACAAATGAAAAGACACTTGATATAAAGCAAAAAATTAACGATTTTGTGCGTGAAATAGATAAGTGTGTTGTATTGCTTAAGAAATAAGGAATACCTGAAAAGTGAAACAAAGCTAAGAAATGGGAGAAATCTCGATAAAAATAACTATTTCCGATCGTATCTACCCGTTAAAGGTAAATACTGAAGAGGAAGAAATTGTAAGGCGGGCAGCCAAGATTATTAATGAGCGCATAAAAGATTATCAGGAAAATTATGCGGTTAGAGATAAACAGGATTTGCTTTCTATGGCAGTACTGCATTATGCTACAGCAGTATTGAGGGTAGAGAACAAAGTGCAGAACGAAGATAGTGCTGTAGCCGAGAAGGTGGAGGAATTGGATAGTTTATTAAACGGGTTTTTTACAAAATAAGTACGTTCTTTATATAAGTTAAGATTAGCACAAAGATATAGCCGCAGCTACTTTTTTGGGTTTCACTATTTTTAAAACTTAACACTTCAATATTTATAGGATTAAGAGGGTGTATTTCATCTGCATTTATGTACCTGAAAATGACTTAAATCCTAATTATAATTAGTTGAGGTTTTTAAAACTTGAGGCTCATTAAATTAGTTGCGGTTTTTTTTTGACCAGAAATAACCATATACAAACAAACGAAGAAATAAATAGTCAGATAGGATTTGCACCGCTTTTCGATGAATAAGATCATCAAAATTGTATCTGATTAAACAATAAATACAAATAGAGAATGGAAATATTAGGAATAATAGGATATGTACTGGCCGGCCTCGTTGTCGGGGTTCTGGTGGGCAGATACCTGCTGCGGAACCTACTGAAAACGCAGGAGATTGCGGCCCAGACTAAAGTGAAAAAGATGCTTAAAGATGCAGAGAGTAAAGCTGAGATCTTAAAGAAAGACAGATTGCTGGAAGCAAAAGAAAAGTTTTTACAACTGAAATCGGAACACGAGCAGGAAGTAAACAACAAAAATAACCAGATTAACCAGCGTGAAAATGCGATCAAGCAAAAAGAGCAGAGCATCAATCAGCGTTTGGAGAACTACAACAAGAAAGAACAGGAACTTGATAACCATAGAAAGAACCTGGAAAAACAAACTGAACTGGCTGTAAAAAAGCAGGAAGAAGTTGATGTTTTAAAGAACCAGCATGTTAAACAATTGGAGACTATTGCGGGCTTAAGTGCTGATGAAGCAAAAAACCAATTGGTTGAAAGCATGAAGCAGGAAGCGCGTACACAGGCGATGATCCAGGTTAAGGATATAGTAGACGAAGCTAAACTTACTGCTACTAAAGAAGCAAAAAAGGTAGTAATCCAAACCATACAGCGTACAGCAGTAGAGGCGGCGATTGAGAATACAGTTTCAATTTTCCATATTGAAAGTGATGAGATAAAAGGGCGTGTAATTGGTAGAGAGGGACGTAATATCCGTGCGCTGGAAGCAGCTACTGGTATTGAGATCATCGTTGATGATACGCCTGAAGCCATCATTTTATCAGGCTTTGATCCGGTAAGAAGAGAAATTGCGCGTTTAGCTTTACACCGTTTGGTAACAGATGGCAGGATCCACCCGGCACGTATTGAAGAGGTCGTTGCTAAAACCAAGAAGCAAATTGAAGACGAGATTGTTGAAATAGGTGAACGTACCGTAATTGATCTGGGGATTCATGGTTTACACCCTGAGTTGATCAGAATGGTTGGTCGTATGCGTTACCGTTCGTCTTATGGACAGAATTTATTACATCACTCTCGTGAGGTAGCTAATTTCTGTGCGACTATGGCTGCTGAGTTAGGCTTAAATGCTAAAATGGCAAAACGTGCGGGATTATTACACGATATAGGTAAAGTGCCTGATGATAACCCTGAATTGCCACACGCAATATTAGGTATGCAGCTGGCGGAAAAATATAAGGAGCATCCTGAGATTTGTAATGCTATTGGTGCTCACCATGATGAAATCGAGATGACTTCAATGATTTCACCAATTATCCAGGCTTGTGATGCTATTTCAGGTGCCCGTCCAGGTGCCCGTCGTGAGGTTGTTGAAAGTTATATTAAGCGTTTAAAAGAACTGGAAGAACTGGCATTGTCTTACCCTGGTGTAGAGAAAACATTCGCGATACAGGCAGGTAGAGAATTACGCGTGGTTGTTGAAAGTGAAAGAGTAACAGACCAGCAGGCTGAATTACTTGCTGCAGACATATCTAACAGGATACAAACAGAAATGACCTACCCTGGTCAGATTAAAGTTACAGTAATCAGAGAAACAAGATCGGTAGCTTTTGCAAAATAACACCAGCGCGTTAAAAGACGTTAAATAATTAAATGGAAAGCGGTAGAATATTCTATCGCTTTTTTTATTTTTACATTACATAATAACCCATAAAGACATGAAGAAGGAGCAAAGTAAAGTAATTAAGGCAGAGCCTAAAAAGGAGGTTGATGTACTTTTTGATAAATATGCAGAAAGTCACCAAAACCATACGAATGAACTTATTCATTGGATCTGTGTGCCATTAATTGTTTTTAGCTTATTGGGATTGGTATGGGCGATTCCGTTTCCTCATCTTGAGTTCTTAGGGAAGTTTAATGGCTTCTTAAACTGGGCATCCTTTCTTATTGCCTTTTCTTTATACTATTATTTTACGTTGTCACCGGTTTTGTCGTTTTTGATGTTATGGGTAATCAGTTTGATGAGCTACTTCATTGTACAGCTGGAATATTGGCAGGCAGCTGGTGGTCCTGCATTCTGGTTGGTTTGTATAGTGATTTTTGTCGTATCCTGGATAGGGCAGTTTATAGGCCATAAAATTGAAGGAAAAAAGCCGTCATTTTTACAAGATGTTAAGTTTCTGTTAATCGGTCCGATTTGGTTATTACACTTTATTTGCAAAAAAGTAGGGCTAAAATATTGACCTGAAAGCCATTTAACGATTTCTTAACACGGAGATAAACGAATGGTAATTTGACGCTAACATATAGCTAACATTGTGGTAATAGCTTTGCTGGAAATTAATATACAGCAAATTGAAATCACAACTAAATCTCAAGAAAGCATTAATTACGGTCTTATTTGTAATTATCGGCGCAACAGTTTTTGCGCAAACGGGAAAAATTTCTGGTAAAGTATCTGATAAAAAAACCGGTGAAACACTGATCGGTGTAACGGTAAAGATTAAGGGTACAACAAAAGGCGCTTCATCAGATGCAGACGGTAAATATTTGCTAGGCACATTGTCTGCCGGTAAGTATACCATTGAGGCTTCTTACATTGGTTATACAACTAAAAGCATAGCGGATATAGAAGTTAAAGAAGGAAGTTCTACTTCTTTAGATTTTATTCTGGAAGAGTCCAATTCACAAAAACTTAATGAAGTTGTGGTAACGGGGGTAGCAGGCAAGGAAAGCCAGACTGCAATTCTGATGAGCCAAAAAAATGCAACTGAAATTAAACAGGGTATTGGAATCCAGGAATTGTCAAGGAAAGGTGTAAGTGATGTAGAAGAAGGATTAACTAAAATCACTGGTATCACAAAAGTAGACGGACGGGGCCTATTTGTACGAGGTCTGGAAGACAGATACAATAACTTGTTGATCAATGGTCTTGCGGTTCCTTCAAATAACCCTTTTAAGAAGATTATTCCTTTAGATTTGTTTCCAACTGACATTGTAAGTGCATTAGAAACTTATAAAACTTTTAATTCAAGTTTATACGGTGATTTTGCTGGAGGAACGTTCAATATCGTTACTGCGAGAGCAGATAAAAGTATCACTAAAATTAATATCGGTACGAGTTACATATCAAACAGTACATTCAAAAAGTTTTTAAGACCTGAAGACGGAACAGGGTTTGGCAGCTACTTTGGTTTTACTGGTAATGGTAGGGAAATGCCTAAAGTATTGGGTAAAGTTCCTTCCAATTATACGCTGTCGGCAGAAGAAGCCAGAACACAATTTGGTTCAGGTTTTGATGTTGACAATGGCAAGGCTCCACTGAATAGTAACATAGGGATTTTACATGCCGATAAAATTGAATTAAAAGACAATCGCTTTATTCAATACTTGGTTTCGATCAATACCGATAATGGATTCCAGGTTAGAGAAGGGGTGGATCGTTTCTTCAGTACAGCTCAAGGGATTTATGACAATAACTTATACACTACCACTTACAGATTTTCTACTAACTCATCTGTGCTAGGTGCACTAAACTATGTAAGTAACCGTCTCAATTTGAACTTCAATGCATTTTATCTTAAAGGGACAGAAAATACCATTCAGGATCAATTGGGATATGTAAATAGTCAGACGACTAATAACAATACAATTATCAGACTGAATCAATTGCAAAAAACAGATTTATTTACTGGTCAATTATTTGCGAACTATAAAATAACAGCTGATGATGCACATAGTGTAAGAGCAGGTGTATCTTATTCAAAAACTAAATATGAGTTGCCGGATAGAAAATCTTACAAAGGGACAAAAATTGATGAAGAGACTACTTCAGTTAGTTACAGTGGTAATACAATTGTCAGACAGTATATGGATTTCAATGGAGACTTTTTCGCATCGGGTCTGCTAGAGTATAACTGGAAGTTTGGAAATGAGGATTTGTCAAAAGCACATAAGCTTTCGGTAGGATACAATGCTTCGTTTTCCAAAATAGAATCTGACTTTAGGTTTATTACCTCACGTGCTCTTAATAGTAATGGTGTAAGCTTTCCGACAAACCAACCTGATGGGGTTTTAGATGAGGGACTGAAATCAGGTAACTTCGAGTACCACGAAGGAACAAATTCAACTTACAAATCAAAAATGCAGGAAGGTGTGAATGCCGGCTATTTGGATTTGGCTTTAAGATTTAACGATAAGTTGAACCTTAATGTAGGCACGAGGTTTGAACAATCGCAAAGGATTACACGGTACAGGGAATCCGGCAGTTTCAGCAACCCTTTTTTAAAAGTAACAAAAGACAATTTTGATATATTACCAGCAGCAAACCTAAAGTATGCAGTAACAGATCAAGCTAATTTTAGGGTATCGGCGTCAAAAACTTTGACTAAACCTGTTGTAATGGAGGCGTTTCCTTTGGAGTTCGTTAACCCCGACGGAACAATAGAAAATGGTAACGCAAATGTTGTTAATAGTAGAAATTACAACTTGGATGTTAAATACGAATGGTTTCCTTCAAGTAAAGAGATGATCTCAATTACTGGTTTTGCTAAGTATTTACAAAACCCAATTGAAAGATTATTTGAACAATCTGCTGGTAGTGGTGGTCAGACGATTACTTATGATAACTCAAAAAAAGCCATCCTTTACGGAGCTGAGTTAGAATTATTAATGCAGCTGAGTCGAATAGATGAATCACTATCTAAATTCTCAATTGGATTCAATACCTCATTAATGATTACCGAAGCGACTATAGATAGGGTTAAGAATAGTTCGGAATTGGCAACGCTAGGCGATAAGAGCACTAGAAGACTTCAGGGTGCATCACCATGGCTGATCAATGCTGATATCAAGTATGATACTGATTTTGGTAAGAAATGGAAAAATACATTTACGCTGGCTTATAATGTCTATGGCGAGCGGATCTTTGCAGTGGGTACAAATGGATTAGATAATTACTATGAAAAACCATTTGGAAAATTAGATCTGATTTGGAACAATAAAATTTCTGATAAATGGGATGTTAAATTGGGTGTTGAAAATATCTTAAATCCAACTTATGAAATCGAATTGGGTGGTAAGAGTAAAATGAACATCCTTGAGGACGACTTAACTGTGAAGGATTACAAGCGTGGAGTTGGAGTATCTCTAGGCTTAGGATACACCTTTTAATCTGATTTCGTTAACATTTTGTTAATAAGGCAGTAACGTAAAGGTAAAGCTAAATTAATGTTCAGGCAATATTAGCCTGGTAAATTTGAAACAATAAATAAAAGGGATAAATAAATCTATTTAAGATGAAAAAAGTATTTTACGCAATTGCGATTGCAGCTACAATCTTCACAGGTTGTTCAAGTGATGACGATGAGCCAGTAATAAAAAATCCTGTTGAAGGAGAATTAAGTGGTGAAATCACTGCAAATAAAACCCTTCCTTACGGAAATTATAAGTTGAAAGGAATGGTGAAAATCAATGCAGGAGTTACTTTAACTATAGAAAAAGGCTCGACATTTACAGCTGACAAACGTGATGGAGAAGCAGGTCTTGTTGTGTTGAAAGACGGAATATTGATCGCTAATGGAACGGCTGATGAACCAATTGTGTTCACGGAGCAATCAAAAGTAGCAGGATCATGGGCTGGTATCATTATGTATGGAGATGCACCAATCAAAGGTAATGGTGGTGTTACAAGTGCAACATCTGAAGATGGTTTAAAATTAAATTACGGTGGTGCAAAAGTAAACCACAGCAGTGGTTCATTAAAATATGTACGTGTTGAATATGCGGGACTCGTTATTACTACAAATAATAAGGAGCATAATGGCTTCTCATTTTACTCGGTAGGGGCTGGAACAGTTCTGGAAAACCTGGTATCTTACAAAGGTAGTGATGATGGTTTCGAATTCTATGGTGGAAGTGTGAGTGCTAAAAACCTGATTTCTTATGGAAATTCTGATGATTCATTTGACTGGCAAGACAGCTGGAGTGGTGAACTTAACTCAAATTGGTTCGCTTATCAGACAGGTAAAGCAAACTATGGTATGGAAGTTGAAGCCAAAGGTAATGATAATGCATTCTGGCCTAAAGTGAGTAACATTACTTTGAAAAGAGCTGCTGATGCTGTCGCTGAAACACCGGCTGGTGAAATTCAGTTAGATGCTTTCCAGTTTAAATCAAATGGTAACGGTGAATTTAGCAATGTTGTTGTCGATGGCTATAAAAGTCAAGTGGCAGGTACTATTGGTGGTGTAACTGTTAATGCTTTTCCAGGCGGCGCTGTTCAGGTCTTAGATGTAAATACTTATAACAACCAGATCGCTGGCGGTAAAATTAAATTTTCTAATATTAAAATCACAAATTCTTCAAATACTTTTGTTTCAGGAAATGCGGGTTTTGTATTATCAGCAGCTAGTTTCCTTCCAGGAACAAACTGGGGACCAACTAATACCGCAACAGGTGCAAATCTTACTGCTGGTAAATGGGCTACGGTTGATGGTGTAAATTTATTAGCTAACTTATAGAAATTAAGATTTCTAGTTTTAGAAATCAACTATGAATCCGGCTATCCTTAATGGATGGCCGGATTTTTTATTTTAAACCCGGCTCATAAGCATACGCAACCTTAAAAGCTACGTTTTTAAGATTTGAAGAAATCTGGCCTATATTTAAGTTCTCTTTTTGCGCGGTAGGTTCACATACAGAATAGGTTTTCCCCTTATAAACAATTGGTTGGCCAATAGGTTTATCAAACTGTACAGCCATGGTAATGTGTGTTGGATACAACATTGCAATCATCGGTAAATCGTACAACTCTTTAACCAGGTAAAAGAATAAGGCCTCTCTATCATCGCAATCACTGTATTTAGAAAAGAGTGTCTCTTCAGGCGACAACCATTTTTCTTTTCCAAAGTTCTTATCATCTTCTTCATACAAGAAAGCATACCTGGTAAAGCGCATCAGGTAGTCTATACCTTTCTTTTGATTCATCCCCTCCAGATTTTTTCTAAGTATAGGAATCAGAGAACCGTAAGTTTCTTTGCTTAGCGGAATATTGAACTGCTGATTTAAATAGATTTATGTCGTGTTGGTGTTTGCTGCCCCAACACACATTCAACCTTGTCACTCTATCCAAATTAAATCAGGCTTATGTTAATATGCATGGCTCACTACACAGTGTTCCATATGAGTTGTTGGTAAATGCAGTTACACGATAATTATCCTACAACAGAACTACGGGTGGAATGCAAGATTCAAGCCCAAACCAATTAAACCAATAACAAGTATCAACGCCAACTTGGGCAGAAATGCCCCACTAAAAAGGACATAAAAAAAACAGCCCTTTTCAGAGCTGCTTTAAAACTGGGGTATATAGCAGACACGCTGTCTTCATCTACCCAAACGCGAAAAGCCCAATTCATTAGGATTGGGCTTTTCTGTTAAATAAATTCCAATGTCGGCTTAACTGTTTTTATGATGGTAATTGGTTGAGATCCATTACTAGGCGTTACTAAAATTGTATAACGAATACGTATACCATCAAGATCGGTGGCATTATAGTAGGCAGTTCCCATGGTATAATCCTGACGATGCTGAACCTTAAAACGGATAACACTGTTAGTCCCTGCATTTGTATTACTGCCATAAGCATAGATTTCGTCTCCTATGATTTCTTTGCCATAACTTGCCGGTAATGCATAATCCGGATCATTCCTATCCAAATATTTCTCTATTGTTGTTTTTTCAGAGGGAGGACCGTTGCTTTCATATCTTTGCTTGTAGGGAACAAGCACATCAATCCTGGTAACTTTAACTGTTGTACCATCACTTGTAACCTCTGGATTAGTCATGTGAAATGCAAATCCGTTAAGTTGACCGTGATGGTAAGCTACACTATAATCGTATATATATTTTGGGTTTGTTGGAGAAGATCCATACTCATTAGTCAATACCCATTGATTTGCAACGTATAGTGTTGGAGACGCTGGAAATGTCACAACACCCAGAATTTTGTTGTAACTGGGGATATACCCCACTGAATTCGAATTCACGGATCCGGGCATTGCTAAAGTGGTACTTACGATACCACTGTTATTTGTTATCGAACCAGTTAAATTGGTTTCCACTTTTAACTTTAGATCTACTACTTGAGGGCTAGTTGCAGTTCCCCCCAATATCGCACTGAAAAAGCCTTTGACTGCACCAGTCAATCCTCCTTTAACGCCAGCTTTTATAGATTCTTCGATATTTTTTCCAAATACCTTTGAATTACCCAGGCCTATTGCACCTATTGTTTTATAGCCGGCAACATGCAAGGCCGTATTCTTTAAATTCCCTAATAGACTAGGAAGATTGAAACCGCCTGAATTTGCTGTTCCAACAGTTCCGGTTAATGTCCCATTGGATACTCCATTTAATGTGATTTGTGATAGATTAGTCGATGACACATTCCAAACGAAGTTTAAATTCTCATGATTTGCGTATATTATATAGGGATCGTATGCCAGTTCATATTGACAAGCGTACCAAGCACCCGTTGAGAGTATCTGATAACTTTGAACCTTTGTTACGGATCTTTGAACATTATCAACATCGATAATTTCTTTGGAAAAATTCATTATCGAAGATGGAAATTGTCCGGATATTCCTAGTCCATCACTGAAGTATGAAGATGCATTGAGGTTTCCTGGAGATATATATAAATAAAAGCGAATTATTCCCCTATACTTATTGTACAGTGCGAAAAAATTAGGTGAAGTTAATTGTGCCGAACTAAAAGTATTGTACACCATATTCCAACCATCAACCTTTTTGAAATCAAAAGCAATTTCTTCAGGAAACAACTGGTTACTTCCAGACGCCCATGGTACCAAAATAGGAGTTGTACCCGGAGGACTCGGCATGTAATCAGCAGTTTCCCAGTCAAAAACGGGGGTTGTAATACTTGCCATCTTATTAGGGATTTTTAGATTGACAGGCTTTAAGACAGGGCTAGTTTCTTTTTTACAACTATAAAGAAAAGTTGCAGCTCCTAAAAATGCAACTTTTGCAATTTTGAGAGCATAGGAATTTAGTAGTTTCATGATTAAAAATACTTCCGCAATATTAATCAACGGTCAACCATAAGTTAATTTGTCGAATTAAAGATACCGCCAATAATTATTAAACATACTTAAATTACATATAGACTTAGCAACGGATTAAAGATTGTGCCATGGCATAGTACTGAGGTCAGAATTTAGCCAAATAGAACGTTATCTGTTGCCAGGTTCATAGGCATAAACAATCTTAAAAGCCACATTTTTAAGATTTGAAGAAATCTGGCCTATATTTAAGTTTTCTTTTTGCGGGGTAGGTTCACATACAGAATAGGTTTTCCCCTTGTAAACAATCGGCTGGCCAATAGGTTTATCAAACTGTACAGCCATGGTAATGTGTGTTGGATACAACATTGCAATCATCGGTAAATCGTACAACTCTTTAACCAGGTAAAAGAATAAGGCCGCTCTATCATCGCAATCACTGTATTTAGAAAAGAGTGTCTCTTCAGGCGACAACCGTTTTTCTTTTCCAAAGTTCTTATCATCTTCTTCATACAAGAAAGCATACCTGGTAAAGCGCATCAGGTAGTCTATACCTTTCTTTTGATTCATTCCCTCCAGATTCTTTCTAAGTATAGGAATCAGAGAACCGTAAGTTTCTTTGCTTAGCGGAATATTGAAATAAGATTCGAAATCAACCACCGGGTAATTCGCAAAGATTGTTTCTACATCAGAATTGAGCTTGATGTTAAAATGATAGGTCTTGTGCTTGTAGTTGAATTGAACTTGTTTTTCATAATAGTCTTCTGGCTTGAAATCAGGCATTCTGGTAACCTTATAGGAAAATGCACCTTTTGCTTCAGGCATACTGATCATATCATAGGGAGGGACTTTATTTAAGTCGGCATAGGCATAGTCATGTCGGTTTAAACACATGTATTTTTTATGCTGGAATATTGTGAACGGTATATCTGAAATGTCTTCGTCATTGTACACATAAAAAATAATTCTGTTGTCGGCAATAGTTAGTCTTGCATCATAGCCCGATTTACCTAACAGAAACCATTTATAGAAAGTATAACGTTCATAGTTTGCTTTTTTTGGACTGATAGCCTGAGCAGTTTTTCGGATCAGCTGATAATACAACCAGTCATTTAGATGCTGTTCTTTTTTATATGCTAAAAGTTTGTCCAGAATTATCTGGTATTTACCCTGATTTACCCGGTCATAGTGAGCAATAACAAGCTGCTTGGATAAAGTGGTGTCGTTATTTACAATAATTGAGGAATCTACTTCAAGATTGAAGGTATCATTGTAAAATTCAAAACTGACATTATATCCTTTGCCCTGGCCATAGGATTGAGTTATGGTCAGCAGAAGGCAAAACGTACCGAATATTTTGAGCAAACGGTTCATGATTAGTTAATGTTATGTTCATATTAAATATACATATAATTAACATACGGTGTATATTAAGTTTTCAGTCTTAAAACTTTTATAGTAATCGATAATTAACAACCCCTTAACATCATGACCTTACTTTTGTGACATAAATATTTGGTTAGTATTTATAAAGTTTAGGTTTAGTTGATAACAAAAAGCCACGATGGATGTCGTGGCTTTTTGGTTTAAAAATTCTTTCCAATCTTTTCGAGCATTTCCGAAGGGATATTCTGCATATCGACTACTAAAAATCCATCCAGACAATCAGAAAACTTAGGGTCTATATTGAAGCAAATGATTTTAGCATTCAGGTTCATGTATTGTCTAAGCAAAACAGGAATTTTAATATGCGAATTTTCGATATCAGAGATCAGGCTGTCAAGATCTTTTAACGATTCACTGCTTTCAATCAATAGATTTTTATCAATGGCCGAGAGATCTGCTTTAAACTTGTTCTTTGGCTTTACATAGTGCGCCAGTTCATAGTCGAAATGGTTTTTAGTAATATAGTCTACAATCAGCGATTTCGAGAATTTCGAGAAGTTATTGCTAATACTTACCGGCCCAAACATATATCTGTATTGTGGATTGTCCAGCAGGTATTTTAAAATGCCTTTCCATAGCAGAAATAAAGGCAGTGGTTTTTGCTGATATTCCTTGCGTATCCATGAACGGCCAAGCTCAATACCTTTTCTAAGCAAAGGATAAAACGGCTCTTTAATTTTGAAAAGTTCAGAAAGATAAAAGCCTCTACGCCCCATGGTATTTAAAATCTCATCACCTTTACCTATGCGGTATGCACCTACAATATTCTGAAGGTCTTTGTCCCATATAAATAAGTGATTGTAATAGATGTCATAATTATCCAGGTCAATCTTTTTATTGGTTCCTTCGCCAACTTCCCTGAACGTGATTTCCCTTAATCGGCCAATTTCTCTTAGTATATTTGGAATTGCTACCGTTGGCGCAATATATACCTCATAATTTTTTTCCTGCCATACCCTGAAGCCTTCGAGTTCTTCGATCTCATCCACAATTAAATTGCGACTGGTCTCTTCAATAACAGGTTCCGGTGTTTTCTTAATCTTGAAAAGATTGATGGGGTTAAACATCTTTTTCTCAACTTCAAGTCCGGTGCCCAGGGCGTAAGTACGTGCCCGTAAAAAGTCGAGCAACTTATTGGTGTTATTCCGGTAAGATATATCTTCAATATTGATCGGTTTACCAATTCTCACTTTTATTTTAAGTCCCTGTTTATTTAAAAACTCTGAAGGAAGCTTAGCTGTTCTTAATGTAGGATGTATAAAACTTAGAATATTAAACAATACACCATTATTGCCATGGAAATATATAGGCACAACCGGAAGCTTGGCTCTGGCTATTAACTTCCCTACTACCGGGTGCCATAGCCTATCTGTAATTTCCTGTTTATCCAGGCTGAATGTTGAAACCTCACCTGCAGGGAATATGCCAATAGGAGTTCCACTTTGTAAAAGATCGAATGTAGCTTTTAAACCACTGATACTGGAGGTATGCTGAACATTTTCGAATGGGTTTACCGCTACAAAGAATTCGCTGAGATTTGGAATCTTTTTAAGGATGAAATTTACCATCACTTTAGCTTCAGGTCGTACTGTACATAGTAGTTTTACCAGTGCCAGACCTTCAACCCCTCCGTATGGATGGTTGGCTATGGCAATAAAGCCGCCGGTTTTAGGGATACTTTTAAGATCGTCCTCGTCAAAGTCAATGCTTACACCTATAGTTTCCAATATTTTGTCAACAAATTCTAATCCATTAAAATGTTCATTCTGGGAAAAGACTTTGTTGATATCATTTAATTTCATCATCTCCATGAGCAAAGCTGCCAACCCCGGTACACCTAACTTATCTATCTTAGTAGCCTTCGCGAACTCTTTGGTAGTTATGATCTTCATTTAAAATCTGTTTTATGAATTGTAAAGCAATTTCAAAAATAAGACTTATTATTTTAATTTAGTTACATGCTTAAAATATAACATACTTTTACCTGACACTGTAAGCATTCATATTATAACAGCTTAGGACACCCTGTCGAATAAATACTATAAAACTTGTGATAAATGACGGATAAAAGACTGGATAACTATAGCTTTTCCTTACCCTTCCCTTAGGGTTGACTTACCATTGCTTTACCCCAGGGGTAAAGCAATGGTAAGTCAAGGGTATGTCAACGGTAGATCAACCCTGTATTTTATTAGTCGTTTATGAGTAACTTGTATAAAATATTCCAAAGTGTGTGTCTTGTGTGTCTTGTCGAGATATTACTTGACCGCTGCGTTAATCCCCATGTTTTGTGGATGATTTGAAAGTTGCTGATTAAATTAGCTGATGAAGAAGTGGTTGGATACCTATTTTGGCTTTAGCCAGAGGGAATTTAATGGTTTGATGACTTTAGTTGCCCTCATTGGACTGACAATGCTCTTACCTTATGTATATAGTTTAATTAAGGAAGAAGAACCGGTTACCGAAGCCGAACAACAGGCTGTTTTGAAGCTGGCGTTATTGGAACAGCAGAAAATTTTGTTAAAAGGAAGGGATAAGCTACATTTTAAACATCGTGATAAGCGTAATACGCAACTTTTTATGTTTGATCCGAATACGAATCGCCAGGAGGATTGGGAAAAACTTGGATTATCAGTAAAACAGGCATCGGCCATATTAAACTATACTGCCAGAGGCGGTAGGTTTAATAAAGTAGAGGATTTGAAGAAAATGTATACTATAAGCGAAGCAACATATCGCAGATTGGTTCCTTATGTTAAGATTGCACCTATAAATACCGCTGAGTCTCAGCCAAAGGTATATATCAAACAACAATATGAAAGTAGGGTAGTAGTTAAAATAGAAATTAACAATGCAGATACAACAGAACTGGATAAAATAAAGGGGATCGGAATGACCTTCGCAAACAGGATCGTAAAATACAGAGACCGCATCGGAGGGTTTTATAAAAAAGAACAGTTGATGGAAGTATTTGGGCTTGATTCGGTAAAGTATAATGAAATTAAAGATCAGATTTTGGTGGATGCCTCAAGGCTTAAAAGGATAAATGTCAATACAGCCCGTTTTGAAGACTTTAAAAATCATCCTTATATTAGATATAAACAAGTAAATGCATTGATCGCTTATAGAAAACAGCATGGAAATTATGGTAATATTGCAGACTTAAATAAAGTAGCTATTTTAGACCAGGAAACGATTAACCGTTTGGCGGCTTATCTTGAATTTTAACCATGATTGAATCAAAAATAAAATTAACTGTACGCGACGTACATGATTTCCCGAAGCCGGGGATTGTTTTTAAAGACATTACCCCGATATTAAAAGATCCTGCATTATGCGTGCAAATAACCAAAGCACTTGCCGAACAGTTGATTGGGGTGGATATTGATGTAGTAGCAGGAATTGAAAGTCGTGGATTTTTGTTCGGCCCGCAGTTAGCAGAGTTGTTGAATGTTCCATTTGTACCGATTAGAAAAGCTGGGAAACTGCCTTATAAAACGGTAAAACAATCATACGATCTCGAATACGGATCAGCAACGATAGAAGTACATGAGGATGCACTGAGTCCGGGACAAAGGGTTTTGATTCATGATGATTTATTAGCTACCGGAGGGACCGTTGTTGCGGCCTCTGAACTGGTTATGCAATTGGGTGCAAAAGTGGCAGGATATTCTTTCATTATTGGTCTTGATTTTTTAAACGGCCGGTTAAGATTGGCACCATATAGCAATAAAATATTTTCTCTGGCATCTTATTAAATCGTGTCCAGTTCGCTTATTTTTTAGTTTTTGAACTCGTTCCACCATTTTTTTTGAAAAAAAATAAAAAAACTTTTAAGCCTGTTTTATTTTCCCTAAAATGAAAGGGTAGGGTTAATGAACTAAATACCGTTTCGTTCTATCTTTTTGCTGGTTTTTAACTTGGGGCGCTGTGATTTTATTTGATTATCATTGCCCAAATTCAAACAATAAAATATGTTAGAAACGATGGATAATTCTGTAGGATACAATTTTAGTATTTCAGAAAATCAGGAGATGATCAGGAGAATGGTAAAAGATTTTGCCGAGAAAAATATAAAGCCGAATTTGATGGAATGGGACGAGGCACAATATTTTCCGATTGAAGTTTTTAAACAATTGGGCGAACTGGGCTTAATGGGCGTATTGGTTCCTGAAGTCTATGGCGGTTCCGGTTTTGGTTACCAGGAATATGTAGATGTGATTGTAGAGGTAGCAAAAGTTTGTGGTTCTATTGGTTTATCATTAGCTGCACATAATTCTTTGTGTACAGGACATATCCTTGCTTTTGGTAATGAGGAGCAAAAGCAAAAATGGTTGCCTAAGTTAGCTACAGCTGAATGGATAGGTGCCTGGGGGTTAACTGAAGCCAATACCGGATCAGATGCTTTAAGAATGATGACAACTGCTGTTCTTGATGGAGACGAATATGTGATTAATGGAGCAAAAAACTGGATTACCCATGGTAAAACAGGTGATGTGGCCGTTGTGATGGTTCGTACAGGCGAAAAAGGTGACGCAAAAGGTATTTCTGCAATTGTTGTAGAACGCGGTACTCCAGGTTTTTCGGCAGGTAAAAAAGAGAATAAACTAGGTATGAGGGCTTCGGAAACAACGGAAATGATCTTCGACAATTGTCGTGTTCCTGCAGCCAACCTTTTAGGGAAAGTGGGGGAAGGATTTAAACAGGCAATGAAAGTACTGGATGGCGGACGGATTTCAATTGCTGCTTTGGCGCTTGGAATTGCTAAAGGTGCTTACGAAGCGTCTGTAGCTTACGCCAAAGAACGCCATCAGTTTGGACAGCCTATCGCAAGTTTTCAGGGTATTAGTTTTAAACTAGCGGATATGGCCACAGAGATTGAAGCGGCTGAACTGTTGATCAGACAAGCGGCTGATTTGAAGAACCGCGGCTTACCTATGACTAAAGAATCGGCCATGGCTAAGTATTTTGCTTCAGAAGTTTCTGTAAAGTGTGCTACTGAGGCTGTACAGATTTTTGGTGGCTATGGCTACACCAAAGATTTTCCGGTGGAGAAATTCTATCGCGACAGTAAATTGTGTACAATAGGAGAGGGGACATCAGAAATACAAAAAATAGTAATAGCAAGAGAAGTGCTTAAAGCTTAGTGCTTCTTGTTAAGACGAATATTCTAACCAAATATCTATATTAAAACTAGTAAATCCGGCGTATTGAGCAATACCCGGATTTATTTTATGTAAAGGCGGACTTATTTTATAGATATAATGCTGTCTACAACAAATGCACTATAGCCCCGCCATGGTAGGCTGTTTACATACTCTTTATAATGTAGTTCAAAGGTTTTTCCGCTATTAACCATCATTTTCTCAGCAATGTCTTTGTCGCTTACGGAGAACTCAAATTCATTAGATTGTATAGCTCCGGGCTGTCCGGTGCGGAAGCCTGTCTGAATCAGTTTGCCTTCATAGGTTTTAAACAGGTAGCCTTTTTTAACTACATAGTTAAGTTGCCCTGCTTTAACACCCTCACCAAATACAAAATAATAACGGTAATAAAAAAAGCCCCCAAGAATAAGCATAACGATTCCAAGGCTGATGAAAAGTGTTTTTTTAGATTTCATAGTTAAGGTATTGATCATTAAATATAGCTAAATATGTGGAGGCATTGTAGGCCAATAATTAAATTTAATATATTCTTTTGATTATCAAATGAAAGCCCTATCTTTGCAGTCCTAAAAACAACGAGAGGAGGTATTTTACGTTATGATTATCATTAATATTAAAGACGGCGAATCATTAGATAAGGCGTTAAAACGTTTCAAAAAGAAATTTGAAAAAACTGGAGTGTTAAGAGAATTGCGTAGCCGCCAAGCTTATGAGAAAAAATCTGTAGCTCGTCGTACACAAGTTAAACACGCTATTTATAAGCAGAACATGCAACTTGAAGGAACAATCTAGTTCTTAAAGTTTAATATAAAATTAAAACGTCATCGATTATTCGGTGGCGTTTTTTTTTGTCTTAAAAAAGACAATATTGCCGGGAATGTTTTGTATATTCACTTTAACGAGCAATACAACTAATTCCTATGATGGTTGAGCAATTTTTAACCTATTTACAACACGAGAAGAGATATTCTTCACATACCATTCAGTCTTACGGAACAGATCTGCTTCAATTTGGTGATTTTATGTTAAAAACATTTGAATTGCCCCTGACGGAAGTAAAGTATGTGCATGTGAGAGATTTCATGGTGTATTTGATGGACCAGGAAGTTTCTGCGAGTTCAGTTGGAAGGAAGTTATCTACCTTGCGTAGCTTTTATAAGTTCCTGCTACGTGAAAATGTGTTGCTTGTAAATCCTATGCGTTTGGTGAAAGCGCCCAGGGTTCCTAAAAAACTTCCTGTTTTTGTAGATGATGCCAAACTTGATCTTTTACTCGATTCTGAAGAGATTTTTGACAGTAGTTTCCCTTCGGTACGGGATAGGTTGATTATTGAGACTTTGTTCGGGACTGGAATCCGTTTAGCTGAATTGTTAGCATTGAAAGATACAGATGTCAATTTCTATGATTCGACAATACGTGTATTGGGGAAAAGAAATAAAGAACGCATTATTCCGATAGGTAAAATATTAAGTGATCAGCTGAAAGCTTATATTGCATTAAAAACATTACAAAATTTTGATAACAAAACGCAGGGCTTAATCGTTACTAATAAAGGAGCGGAAGCCTATCCGGAATTTATTAGACGAATAGTACAACATTATTTGACATATATCTCAACACAAGATAAAAAGAGTCCGCATGTGTTGCGTCATTCATATGCTACTAGTTTGTTGAACAGGGGAGCAGATCTGAATGCTATTAAAGAGTTATTGGGGCATGCAAGTTTGGCTGCTACCCAGGTTTACACGCATAATTCAGTTGAAAGATTAAAAACAATATATAAACAGGCCCATCCAAAGGCGTAAAAAAGGAGGAAAATATGAAAATTACAGTTCAATCGATCCATTTCAATGCAGACCAGAAGTTGTTAGATTTTATTCAGAGGAAAGTGGATAAACTGGATCAGTTTTTTGATCAGATCATTAGTGGCGAGGTATACCTTAAATTAGAAAACGTAGATGATGAGGCAAATAAGATCAGTGAAGTTAAACTGATCGTACCCGGGGGTACAATGTTTGCAAAAGAACAATGTAAATCCTTTGAAGAGGCGACAGATTTGGCGATAGAATCCTTAAGAAAGCAAATTACTAAACATAAAGATAAGACGAGAACAAAGTTAAGTGAGCACAAGGTTTTACTGAATGCGAATGAAGTGTCTGATTATTAGATATATATTTCTTAGCTTTTTAATATGAAATTGGCAGATTTACTTCTGCCAATTTTTTTTTGAAAATAATTTTGCTTCGTATAGAAATTCTTGTAGATTTGCATTCCCATTCAGAGAGGGCGTAGGCCCGGTAAGAAAAAGGAAAGTTCTGTGAAAGATTAATATTGTAGAAAACATTGCTTAAATATAAGCAATGGGATATATAAGCCTCCTTAGCTCAGCTGGTAGAGCAACTGACTTGTAATCAGTAGGTCATTGGTTCGATTCCGATAGGAGGCTCTTTTAAGATGGTGTAGTGATATGCTTGATTAAAAGCGGGGAGATACCAGAGTGGCCAAATGGGACAGACTGTAACTCTGTTGTCGCAAGACTTCGAAGGTTCGAATCCTTCTCTCCCCACAATAAAAAAAAGCGGAAGTAGCTCAGTTGGTAGAGCGATAGCCTTCCAAGCTATAGGTCGCGAGTTCGAACCTCGTCTTCCGCTCAATTGGAAAAAAAAAGAAGCTGGGCAGTCTGCAGGCAGTTAAGATTAACCAGGTAACTGGTTAGACAGAAAGCAGGCTAAGATTAAAAGCCGAAGTAGCTCAGCGGTAGAGCACTTCCTTGGTAAGGAAGAGGTCGTGGGTTCAAGTCCCATCTTTGGCTCAAAAAAGAGATGCTTTGTGAATCTGTGATAGAAAGCAGTTGAGCAAGGTTTTTCGTGTTGAAATAGTATCAAAACAAATAATAAATAAAAAAGTTAACCTACTAATAAGTATAAAAACATGGCAAAAGAAAAGTTTGACCGCAGCAAGCCGCACTTAAACATCGGCACAATCGGTCACGTTGACCACGGTAAAACAACCTTAACAGCAGCTATCACTAAAGTGTTATCTGATGCTGGTTTATCTGAGGCGCGTTCATTTGATTCTATTGACTCTGCTCCAGAGGAAAAAGAAAGAGGTATCACTATCAATACATCACACGTTGAATATTCAACAGCTAACCGTCACTATGCACACGTTGACTGTCCAGGTCACGCGGATTATGTGAAGAACATGGTTACTGGTGCTGCACAAATGGATGGAGCTATCATCGTTGTAGCTGCTACAGATGGTCCGATGCCACAAACTCGCGAGCACATTCTATTGGCTCGTCAGGTAGGTGTACCTTCATTGGTTGTATTCATGAATAAAGTGGATATGGTTGATGATCCTGAGTTATTAGAATTAGTAGAGATGGAAGTTCGTGAATTGTTATCATTCTATGAATTCCCTGGTGATGATATCCCTGTTATTCAAGGTTCAGCTCTTGGTGGTTTGAACGGAGATCCGAAATGGGTAGGTAAAATCATGGAATTAATGGATGCTGTAGATAACTACGTACCAATCCCTCCACGTTTAACTGACCTTCCATTCTTGATGCCTGTTGAGGACGTATTCTCGATCACTGGTCGTGGTACTGTTGCAACTGGTCGTATCGAGCGTGGTGTAATCAACTCAGGTGATCCTGTTGAGATCTTGGGTATGGGTGCAGAAAATCTTAAATCAACTGTAACAGGTGTTGAGATGTTCCGTAAGATCCTTGATTATGGTGAAGCTGGTGATAACGTAGGTTTATTGTTACGTGGTATTGAGAAAACTGATATCCGTCGTGGTATGGTTATCTGTAAACCAGGTTCTGTAACTCCTCACACTGATTTCAAAGCTGAGATCTATGTATTGTCAAAAGCTGAAGGTGGACGTCACACTCCATTCTTTAACAAATACCGTCCACAATTCTATTTCCGTACCACAGACGTAACTGGTGAGATCTCACTAGCTGAAGGAACTGAAATGGTTATGCCAGGTGATAACGTGACGATCTCTGTTAAATTGATCAACGCAATCGCAATGGAAAAAGGTCTACGTTTCGCTATCCGTGAAGGTGGTAGAACAGTAGGTGCTGGTCAGGTAACTGAAATTGTAAAATAGTCAATATCTCCTTAGGGAAATATAGATAAATAAAGCAAAGTACTTAGGCTTTATCCGCCTGAGTACTTTGTTCTAAAAGATGCCAATTCTTAGATAAGAATTAAAAATACACGGGAATAGTTCAACGGTAGAATAGAGGTCTCCAAAACCTTTGATCAGGGTTCGAATCCTTGTTCCCGTGCAAAAAGATAATTATGGCTAAAGTAGTTCAATTTATTAAAGAATCATACGAGGAAATGACCCATAAGGTTACCTGGCCTACATGGGGCGAGTTGCAAAACTCGGCAGTGTTGGTTTTGATAGCTTCATTAATCATTGCATGTGTAATATTTGCTATGGATAAGGGATCTACTTTTGTGTTGGATACTTTTTATAAATCACTTTCTAATTAATAGAGCTAGATGGACGGTCAGTTGAAATGGTATGTAGTTAGAGCTGTTAGCGGTAAAGAAAAGAAGGTAAAACAGTATATCGATTCAGAAATTAGTCGTTTAGGTTTTTCTCATCTGGTACCTCAGGTATTGATACCAATGGAGAAATACTATCAGATGAAGGATGGTAAGAAGATTGCAAAAGAACGCAATTATTATCCTGGTTATGTTTTGATCGAAGCGACTTTAGATGGAGAATTAGAGCACATTATTAAGAATATTAATAGTGTGATTGGTTTTTTAGGAGATAAAGGCGGAAATCCAGTACCTATGCGTCAGGCAGAGGTTAATCGTATTTTAGGTAAAGTTGATGAGATGAGCCAGCAAGGCGAAACCATGAACGTAGCTTATTATGTAGGCGAGAACGTTAAAGTTATGGATGGACCATTTAATGGTTTCACCGGCGTTATTGAAGAGGTTAACGAAGAGAAAAAGAAACTAAAAGTTATGGTTAAGATTTTCGGAAGAAAAACTCCATTGGAGCTTAACTATATGCAGGTTGAAAAAGAATAAAAAAGTTAAGTGTTACGAGTTTTGAGTTACCAGTCCAGAGCTGTAACTCAAAACTTGCAACTTCGAACTATATAAAGATCTTAAATGTTACTTGCTTCCAACATTATAACATTGAGTATTACAAATTAACAAAAACAGAAAATGGCAAAAGAAGTCAGTGCACTTGTTAAGTTACAGATCAAGGGTGGAGCTGCAAATCCATCGCCACCAGTAGGACCTGCGTTAGGTGCTAAGGGGGTGAATATAATGGAATTTTGCAAGCAATTCAATGCTCGTACCCAAGATAAGCCCGGTAAAGTACTACCAGTTGTAATTACTGTTTATGCTGACAAGTCTTTCGAATTTATCATCAAAACCCCTCCGGTTGCTATCCAGTTAAAGGATGCTACTAAATTAACGAGTGGTTCTGCTGAGCCCAACCGTAAGAAAGTTGGTTCGGTGACTTGGGATCAGGTTAAGTCAATTGCTGAAGATAAAATGACTGATTTAAATGCATTTACTATCGAATCGGCAATGAGTATGGTTGCCGGTACAGCACGCAGTATGGGAATCACCGTTAGCGGTGATGCACCTTGGACAAATTAATTAACAAAAAACAGTTTACAACAGTGGCTAAATTAACAAAAAATCAAAAAAAGGCACATGCTAAACTAGAATCTGGTAAAACGTATTCTTTAAAGGATGCGGCTGCTTTGGTAAAAGAGATTACTACAACTAAATTTGATGCATCGGTTGATATCGATGTAGCTTTAGGCGTAGATCCACGTAAAGCCAATCAAATGGTACGTGGTATTGCTACTTTACCACACGGTACAGGTAAAACTGTACGTGTATTAGTTCTTTGTACTCCTGATAAGGAAGAAGAGGCTAAAGCGGCAGGTGCAGATTTTGTAGGTTTGGATGAATATGTAGCCAAGATTGAAGGTGGATGGACTGATGTTGACATTATTATCACTACTCCTGCTTGTATGGCAAAAGTAGGTAAACTGGGCCGCGTTTTAGGTCCACGTAACCTTATGCCAAACCCTAAGTCAGGTACTGTAACTAACGAAGTTGGTAAAGCAGTTACTGATGTAAAAGGCGGTAAGATTGATTTTAAAGTTGACAAAAGTGGTATTATACACGCTTCAGTAGGAAAAGTATCATTCCCAGCAGAAAAAATATATGAAAATGCTTTAGAAGTTCTTCAAGTAATTTCTAAGTTAAAACCATCTGCTGCAAAAGGAACTTATTTTAAGAGCATTCATGTTTCTTCAACTATGAGTCCTGGAATTGCAATCGAAACTAAATCAGTAGCGGGGATCTAATTATGAACAGAGAAGAAAAACACGAAGTCGTTTCGGCTCTTCAAGTGAAGATGCAGGAATTCGGTAATTTTTACATTGCCGATACATCAAGCTTATCTGTTGAGAAAATAAACAGTATCCGTCGTAAATGTTTCGAAAGCGGGATTGAAATGCAGGTTGCTAAAAATACTTTAATCAGAAAAGCGATTGAAGGATTAGAAGGCGATGCATCAGAAATCTTTGTTGCGCTTAAAGGCCAGTCAGCATTATTATTCTCAACAGTAGGTAACGGTCCAGCTAAGCTGATCAAAGCCTTGAGAAAAGGATCTGATAAACCTCAGCTTAAAGCTGCATATATCGATTCAACAGTATTTATTGGTGATAACCAATTAGATACTTTAGTGAGCTTGAAATCAAGAGAAGAGCTTATTGGAGATATCATTGGATTATTACAATCACCAGCTAAAAACGTTATTTCGGCATTACAGTCTGGCGGTAACAAAATTGCAGGAATTGTTAAAACTCTTCAAGAGAGAGAAGGTTAAGAACACCTTAATAAGTTCATATTAAATAATTATTATTACGTAAATTTTTAAAAATCTATAAAAATGGCAGATTTAAAAGCGTTTGCTGAGCAATTGGTAAACTTAACAGTTAAAGAAGTTAACGAATTAGCTCAAATCTTAAAAGATGAGTATGGTATTGAACCAGCTGCTGCTGCAGTTGCTGTTGCAGTTGGTGGCGGTGACGCTGCTCCTGCTGCTGAAGAGAAATCTACTTTTGATGTTATATTAAAAGAAGCTGGTGGTCAGAAATTAGCAGTTGTTAAATTGGTTAAAGACTTAACTGGTTTAGGTTTGAAAGAAGCTAAAGACTTAGTTGACGGTGCACCAAAAGAATTAAAAGCTGGTGTTGCTAAAGACGAAGCAGAAGCTTTGAAAAAACAATTAGAAGAAGCTGGAGCAGTAGTTGAAATTAAGTAATAACTTAATTTTAATATAAATTCAACATAGACTCCGACTGTATAGTCGGAGTCTATACCTGTTTATAAACATTTCATTTAGTTTGGTTGATGAAATTGTTTAACGGCAAACCAAACAAATAGTTTATTCTTAAACTAAATTAACTTTAGTCCATTGGCAAATAAAGTCGACCAAAGAGTAAATTTTGCACGTAGTAAGCATATCATAGATTACCCGGATTTTCTAGATGTGCAGTTGCAATCATTCAGAGAATTTTTTCAGATCGAAACTACTTCGGATAACCGTCATACAGAAGGTTTATTTAAAGTGTTTGCTGAGAATTTCCCAATCACAGATTCGAGAAACATTTTTGTTTTAGAATTCCTGGATTATTTTATTGACCCACCACGTTATGATATACCTGAGTGTATCGACCGTGGGTTAACTTATAGTGTTCCATTGAAAGCTAAATTAAAGCTTTCGTGTAATGATGCTGAACACGAAGATTTTGAAACCATCATTCAAGATGTGTATTTAGGAACCATACCTTATATGACTCCTAAAGGTACGTTTGTGATTAACGGTGCAGAACGTGTTATTGTATCACAATTACACAGATCTCCAGGTGTGTTCTTCGGCCAAAGCCGTCACACGAATGGAACTAAATTATATTCTGCTCGTGTAATTCCTTTCAAAGGTTCCTGGATCGAGTTTGCTACAGACGTAAATAACGTAATGTATGCTTATATCGACCGTAAGAAAAAGTTCCCTGTTACCACGTTGTTACGTGCTATCGGTTACGATTCTGATAAGGACATCCTTGAGTTGTTTGATCTTGCTGATGAGGTTAAGGTTAGCAAGTCAGGTTTAAAGAAATACATCGGCCGTAAACTTGCTGCAAGAGTATTGAGGAAGTGGGTTGAGGATTTTGTGGATGAAGATACTGGTGAGGTAGTTTCTATCGATCGTAATGAAGTGATCCTGGACAGGGACACTGTTTTAGAAGATGACCATATTGATATGATTATTGACGCTGGTGTTAAAACGATCATTTTATCTAAAGATGATGGTGCAAGCCAGGCTGATTATACCATTATATATAATACTTTACAAAAGGATACTTCTAACTCTGAAAAAGAGGCTGTTGAAAACATCTATCGTGCTTTGCGTAACGCAGAACCACCTGATGAGGAAACTGCAAGAGGTATTATCGAGCGTTTGTTCTTCTCGGATAAACGTTACGACTTAGGTGATGTGGGTAGATACCGTATCAACCGTAAGTTGAAAATGGATACTCCTGATCATGTAAAGGTTTTAACAAAAGCAGATATTATTGCTATTGTTAAATATTTGATTAAACTGATCAACTCTAAAGAAGAGGTGGATGATATTGATCACTTATCGAATCGTCGTGTTCGTACTGTAGGTGAGCAATTATACGCTCAATTTGGTGTTGGTTTAGCACGTATGGCCCGTACCATCCGTGAGCGTATGAACATTCGTGACAACGAGGTGTTTACACCAACTGATTTGATCAATGCCCGTACTTTATCGTCGGTTATTAATTCATTCTTTGGTACAAACCAGTTATCGCAGTTCATGGATCAAACGAATCCTCTGGCGGAGATTACGCACAAGCGTCGTCTGTCAGCCTTAGGCCCAGGTGGTCTGTCACGTGAGCGTGCAGGTTTCGAGGTTCGTGACGTTCACTATACGCACTACGGTCGTTTGTGTACTATTGAAACTCCGGAGGGACCAAACATTGGTTTGATTTCGTCTCTTTGCGTTCATGCGAAGATCAATAACTTAGGTTTCATTGAAACTCCATATAAAAAAGTTGAGAATGGTATTGTTGCTGTTGACGAGCCGGTTATCTATTTATCTGCTGAAGATGAAGATGGTAAAACGATCGCACAGGCAAATGCTGCTTATGACGATAAAGGTAACTTCACTACTCCACGTGTAAAAGCACGTTATGAGGGTGACTTCCCGGTTATTGAGCCTGAGAAATTAGACTTAATGGACGTGGCGCCTAATCAGATTACATCAATCGCTGCATCGTTGATTCCTTTCCTTGAGCATGATGATGCGAACAGGGCTTTGATGGGATCGAACATGCAACGTCAGGCCGTACCTTTGTTACGCCCTGAGGCACCAATCGTTGGTACAGGTTTGGAAGGTCGCGTAGCCCGCGATTCAAGAACGTTGATCAATGCTGAAGGTGATGGTGTTGTTGAATATGTTGATGCAAATGAAATCACTATTAAATATGTTAGAAACGACAGCGATCGTTTAGTTTCTTTCGAAGGTGATAGCAAAACTTATAAATTAATCAAATTCAAGAAAACCAACCAGAATACTTGTATCAACTTGAAACCAATCGTTCAGAAAGGTCAGAAAGTTGTTAAAGGACAAGTACTTTGCGAAGGTTATGCTACTGAAAATGGTGAGCTGGCATTAGGAAGAAACTTAAAAGTTGCTTTCATGCCTTGGCAAGGATATAACTTTGAGGATGCGATTGTTATCAACGAACGTATTGTTCGTGAAGATATCTTTACTTCATTACACATTGAGGAGTTTGAATTGGAAGTACGTGATACAAAACGCGGGGAAGAGGAATTAACACCGGATATCCCTAACGTTTCTGAGGAAGCTACTAAAGATTTAGATGAGAACGGTATTATCCGTATCGGTGCTGAAGTTAAAGAAGGCGATATCCTTATTGGTAAGATCACTCCTAAAGGAGAATCAGATCCTTCACCAGAAGAGAAATTACTACGTGCGATATTTGGAGATAAAGCAGGAGATGTAAAAGATGCATCTTTGAAAACTCCTCCATCTATCAGAGGTGTGGTAATTGATACTAAATTGTTCTCAAGGGCTAAGAAAACTACTAAAGCGGAAGAAAAATCTGCGATAGAAAAACTAGATAAGAAATATGATCTGGCCGTTTTAAATCTTAAGAATGAATTGGTTGATAAATTATTCCAGATTGTAAATGGTAAAACCTCTCAGGGTGTATACAACGTTTATAAAGAACTGTTGTTCCCTAAAGGTGCTAAGTTTACACAGAAGAGTTTATCAGATCTTGAGTATGCGCACATCAATCCATACAAATGGACTACTGATGATGACAAAAATGATCAGATCAAATTATTGCTTCATAACTACGGTATTCGTGTAAACGAAGAACTGGGTGCATACAAACGTGATAAGTTTGCCATCAGTGTTGGTGATGAACTTCCATCAGGTATTGTACAGATGGCTAAAGTTTATGTTGCTAAAAAACGTAAGTTAAAAGTAGGTGATAAGATGGCGGGTCGTCACGGTAATAAGGGTATTGTAGCCCGTATCGTACGTGATGAAGATATGCCATTCCTTGAAGACGGAAGTCCTGTTGATATCGTGTTGAACCCACTGGGTGTACCTTCGCGTATGAACTTGGGCCAGATCTATGAAACTGTATTGGCATGGGCCGGTAAAGAATTGGGTGTTAAATTTGCAACTCCGATTTTTGATGGTGCTAAACATGACGAGGTAGAAGAATGGATCGCTAAAGCTGGTGTTCCTGCTTCGGGTAGAACCTACTTACATAATGGTTTAACGGGTGAGAAATTTGACCAGCCAACAACTGTAGGTATTATCTATATGTTGAAATTAGGACACATGGTTGATGATAAGATGCACGCCCGTTCAATCGGACCATACTCATTAATTACACAACAGCCATTGGGTGGTAAAGCCCAGTTCGGTGGTCAGCGTTTTGGTGAGATGGAGGTTTGGGCATTGGAGGCATTTGGTGCTGCCAATATCCTGCAGGAGATATTAACTGTTAAGTCAGATGATGTGATCGGTAGGGCCAAAACTTATGAGGCGATTGTAAAAGGCGAGAACCTTCCTACTCCTGGTGTACCTGAATCGTTTAACGTATTGGTACATGAGTTACGTGGATTAGGTTTAGATATTACGTTAGACTAATGTTGAAAGTTATTTTGTTGGGGTGCTAAGCATCCCAACTTTTTAAATTTTTCAACTTTCAAACAAAAGAGCTATGTCTTACAAAAAGGATAATAAATTAAAAAGCAATTTCACCTCGATTACCATTAGCTTGGCATCGCCGGAGGCTATTTTAGAGCGTTCAAGTGGTGAGGTGTTAAAACCTGAGACTATCAATTACCGTACTTACAAACCCGAGCGTGATGGTTTGTTTTGTGAGCGTATTTTTGGTCCGGTAAAAGATTACGAATGTCATTGCGGTAAATATAAACGTATCCGTTATAAAGGTATCGTTTGTGACCGTTGTGGTGTTGAAGTAACAGAAAAGAAAGTACGTAGAGAACGTATGGGACACATCAATTTGGTGGTTCCCGTTGCGCATATCTGGTATTTCCGTTCTTTACCAAATAAAATTGGATACTTATTAGGCTTACCAACAAAAAGACTTGATCTGATCATTTACTACGAGCGTTATGTAGTAATTCAGCCAGGTTTTATGGCCGAGGAAGGTATTCAGTATATGGATTTCTTAACTGAAGAAGAATATTTAGATATTCTTGATAAGTTACCTAAAGAAAACCAATACCTGGACGATAAAGATCCTAATAAATTCATCGCCAAAATGGGTGCTGAAGCATTAGAAGATTTATTGAAACGTATTGATTTAGATACTTTATCTTATAACTTACGTCACCAGGCTGCTAACGAAACTTCACAACAACGTAAAAACGAAGCTTTAAAACGCTTACAGGTTGTTGAGGCTTTCCGTGGTTCAAGATCTCGTATTGAGAATAACCCTGAGTGGATGATCATTAAGATCGTTCCGGTTATTCCACCAGAATTACGTCCTTTAGTACCATTAGAAGGTGGTCGTTTCGCTACTTCAGATTTGAACGATTTATATCGTCGTGTGATTATCCGTAACAACCGTTTGAAGCGTTTGATCGAGATCAAAGCTCCAGAGGTGATTTTACGTAACGAGAAACGTATGTTACAGGAAGCTGTAGATTCGTTATTCGATAACTCACGTAAAGTAAATGCTGTAAAAACTGAAGGTAACCGTGCTTTGAAATCTCTTTCTGATATCTTGAAAGGTAAACAAGGTCGTTTCCGTCAGAACTTATTAGGTAAACGTGTGGATTACTCGGCACGTTCGGTAATTGTTGTAGGTCCAAACCTTAAATTACACGAGTGCGGTTTACCTAAGGATATGGCAGCTGAGCTGTTCAAACCATTTATCATCCGTAAGATGATAGAAAGAGGTATCGTTAAAACGGTAAAATCTGCAAAGAAAATTGTAGACAGGAAAGATCCATTAGTTTGGGATATTCTTGAGAACGTTTTAAAGGGACACCCTGTATTACTTAACCGTGCACCTACGTTGCACAGATTAGGTATCCAGTCGTTCCAGCCTAAATTGGTTGAGGGTAAAGCAATCCAGTTACACCCATTAGTGTGTACGGCTTTTAACGCGGATTTTGACGGTGACCAGATGGCAGTACATTTACCATTAGGGCACGCCGCAATCCTTGAAGCGCAGGTATTGATGCTTGCAGCACATAACATTCTGAACCCTGCAAACGGTACGCCTATTACAGTACCTTCTCAGGATATGGTTTTGGGTCTTTATTATATTACTAAAGGCCGTAGAACTGACGATAAACGTGTAGTTAAAGGTCAGGATTTCTCTTTCTATTCTCCGGAAGAGGTAATCATTGCTTACAATGAGAAGATGATCGATCTTCATGCATTTATTAAAGTAAAAGTAAATGTTAAATTAGAAGATGGTACAATCGTAAATAAATTGATTGAAACTACTGTTGGACGTGTATTGTTTAACCAAATGGTACCGGAAGAAGTAGGTTATATCAATGAGCTGCTTACTAAGAAATCTTTAAGGGATATCATTGGTGAGGTTGTTAAAATCACTGGTATGGCACGTGCATCAAGGTTCCTTGATGACATTAAGGAATTAGGTTTCCAAATGGCATTCCGTGGTGGTTTATCATTTAACTTACAGGATGTAAACATCCCTGTTGAGAAACAAGCTCTATTGGAGCAGGCTTCTGCAGAAGTTGATGAGGTAAGAAATAACTATAACATGGGTTTCATTACCAACAACGAGCGTTACAATCAAATTATCGATATCTGGACCCGTATCAATAACAGGTTAACATCATTCGTGATGAACCAGTTATCGAGCGATAACCAGGGTTTCAACTCAGTTTATATGATGTTGGACTCTGGAGCCCGTGGTTCGAAAGAGCAGATTCGTCAGCTGTGCGGTATGCGTGGTTTGATGGCTAAGCCTCAGAAATCAGGTTCAGGTGGTGAGATTATTGAAAACCCGATCTTATCAAACTTTAAAGAAGGACTGTCGGTATTAGAGTACTTTATCTCTACCCACGGTGCTCGTAAAGGTTTGGCGGATACGGCCTTGAAAACAGCCGATGCTGGTTACTTGACACGTCGTTTACATGATGTGGCCCAGGATATGATCGTTAATTCTGAGGATTGCGGTACATTGAGAGGTATGTATACTACTGCATTGAAAGATAACGAGGATATCGTTGAACCATTATATGACAGATTGTTAGGTCGTATATCTCTGCACGATGTATTTAATCCGTTAGATGGAAAATTACTGGTTGCTGCCGGACAGGATATTGATGAAGATATTGCTAAAGCAATTGAAGAGTCTCCGTTAGAAGGTATTGAAATTCGTTCGGTATTGACCTGCGAGAATCAAAGAGGTGTTTGTGCATTGTGTTACGGACGTAACCTTGCAACTGGTAAACGTGTTCAAAAAGGAGAGGCTGTTGGTGTAATTGCAGCACAGTCAATCGGTGAGCCGGGTACACAGTTAACGCTACGTACGTTCCACGTTGGGGGTACTGCATCGAACATCGCTGCAGAATCTCAGATCACAGCTAAATTTGATGGTGTGATCGAATTTGAAAACGTTCGTACGGTTGCTACTAAAACTGAAGAAGGTGATACGCAAATCGTATTGGGACGTTCAGGTGAGTTCAAGATTGTTGAGCCAAATACTGGTAAAGTAATCATGACCAACAATATTCCTTATGGTTCATTCTTATACGTTGAGGATGGTGCTAAAATCACTAAAGGTGATAGAATTTGTTCCTGGGATCCGTACAATGCGGTTATTATCTCGGAATTTGCCGGTAAGATTGAGTTTGAAGCGATCATTGAAGGTGTTACCTTCCGTGAAGAATCAGATGAGCAAACTGGTCACCGTGAGAAAGTAATTATCGATACACGTGATAAAACTAAGAACCCGTCAGTAAGAATCGTTGACAAGAAAGGCGAACTGATCAGAGGATATAACATCCCGGTTGGTGCCCACATTGCAATTGATGAAGGTGATATGGTTCAAACAGGTCAGATCCTGGTTAAGATACCTCGTGCAACTGGAAAAACAAGGGATATTACGGGTGGTTTACCACGTGTAACTGAACTTTTCGAAGCACGTAACCCATCTAACCCTGCTGTAGTAACAGAGATTGATGGTGTGGTAACACTAGGTGGTGTGAAACGTGGTAACCGTGAGATGACTATCGAGTCGAAAGACGGAGAAGTTAAAAAATACCTGGTTCCATTGTCTAAACACATCCTTGTACAGGATAATGACTTTGTAAAAGCTGGTATGCCTTTATCAGATGGTTCAATCTCTCCTGCAGACATCCTGGCTATTAAAGGGCCTGCTGCTGTACAAGAGTACTTAGTAAATGGTATCCAAGAGGTTTACCGTTTACAAGGTGTGAAAATCAACGATAAACACTTTGAGGTTATCGTTCACCAGATGATGCAGAAGGTTCACATTGAAGATCCGGGAGATACTACTTTCTTAGAGAATAACTCTGCAGATCGTTGGGACTTCATGATTGAAAATGATGAGATCTATGACAAAAAAGTTGTAGTTGAAGCTGGTGATTCAAATACTGTTAAGCCTGGTCAGATCATTTCATTACGTAAATTAAGAGATGAAAATTCTCAATTGAAACGTAAAGATTTGAAACAAATAGAGGTTCGTGATGCAAGACCTGCAACTGCGAGTTCTATGCTGCAAGGTATTACACGTGCTTCATTGGGAACGAAATCGTTCATCTCGGCGGCATCGTTCCAGGAAACTACAAAAGTGTTAAACGAAGCCGCAATTGCCGGTAAACGTGATAACATGCTTGGATTGAAAGAAAACGTAATTGTTGGACACTTAATCCCTTCAGGTACTGGTGTACGTGGATACGAGCGTATCATTGTAGGTTCTCAGGAAGAATACGATAAATTATTAGCTTCGAAACAAGAAGAAGTAGATGCTTAATATTTAAATACATTTTTCTAAAAATCCCCCTTCTTTTCAGTTGGGGGATTTTTTTTGCCTTATCAATAGTGAAATTTTATCTAAGTTTGTTTTATGGAAGAACAAAACAACGATAACCAACTGAATATTGAACTTTCTGAGGAAATTGCAGAAGGGATATTTTCTAACCTAGCTATTATTACGCATTCTAATACAGAGTTTGTACTTGATTTTATCCGCGTAATGCCAGGTGTACCTAAGGCCAGAGTAAAATCGAGGATTATATTAACACCTGAGCATGCAAAAAGATTGGTGGCTGCTATGCTGGATAATATAGAAAAGTATGAAGCTATAAACGGGCGTATAAAAACACAGGAAGAGCCTCCTGGTTTTCCAATGAATTTTGGCGGACCAACCGCACAGGCTTAGTCTGTTGTCTTACTGATATAACTGATGACGGCATCATCTTGTCCGGGTTCAAACCAGGCGGTGCTGTCATCTCTCCTAAACCAGGTTAGCTGACGTTTGGCAAATCGCCTTGTGTTTTGTTTAATTTGGTCTACAGCTTCTTTTAAAGTACTTTCTCCATCCAGGTAATTAAATAATTCGGAGTAGCCTACAGTATTCAGGGCGTTAAGCTTTCTATAAGAACGTAAACTTTTAACTTCTTCGAGTAAGCCCGATTCCATCATTTTGTCTACCCGATGGTTTATGCGATTGTACAACGCAGTACGATCCATATTGAGACCTATTTTTACGATATTAAATGGTCTTGTCTTTTTGCTGTTGGTAAGATGTGACGATAGTTTTATACCAGTAGATAAATACACTTCTAATCCCCGGATCATACGCTGAGGGTTCGCCTGATCGACTTTTTGATAGTATTCAGGATCATATTCACTCAGCTGTTTTTTAATGGATTCTATGCCCTCATTCGCAAGCTGATCGTTTAGCTGTTCCCTGATATTTAAATCAATTTCAGGAAGATCATCCAGGCCTTTACAAACTGCGTCTATATAAAGACCAGAGCCGCCAACCATTACCAATAAATCATGCTTTTTAAAAAGCTGTTCCATGAGCGCAATGGCCTGTACTTCAAAATCACCTGTACTAAACAGGGTTTCAATGCTGTGAGAATTTATAAAGTGGTGGGGAGCGGCAGCAAGTTCTTCTGTGGAAGGTTTGGCTGTACCTATTTCCATTTCTTTAAAAAACTGCCTGGAATCGGCAGAGATAATTTCAGTTTGAAATTGCCTGGCTATTGAAATAGCCAGGGCTGTTTTTCCTATTCCTGTTGGGCCAACGACTACAACCAGGGTTTTATTTAATGCCATAATCAGGCATTAATAATCATCTTCTTTATATTCTTCGTCTTCGAACCCGTCATTGTCTGCGAATTCATCTTCATCAGACTCTTCTTCTTCTGAGTCGTCAGACTTTTCTTCTGCATTGATCCCCCTGCCGCCCATGGCTTCAAGTTCTTCTGTATCTTCAGGTACAAAGTCCATTTCATTCAGGAAGTCGAACTCTGTAGAAGCTGGAGCAGCAGATACTGCAACCGCGCCAAAATTATTTTTGTCAATTATTTTAGGGGCTTCACCTGTACTTTTTACCAGGAAAGGGTATTCAATATTAGGATCAGTATCCAATATGATTTTAATCAGTTCTACGTGAAAATCGAAAGGGCGGTCGAAGTTATAGATGTAGTAAAATTTCTGATGAGGGTCTTCGATGAATTTATTCAACTTAGAATTCTCCATTAAGGCTACGCCTCTGTCTATTTTACGTTGAATAGGCAGGTAAGCAATTTCGTCTCCTTTTATCCAGTTGTCAGTACTTACAAAAAACGAGGAAGGTTTTTCAGCAGAGTATCCGGTTGAACGGTGAATTGCTTTATGTAAATCTTCAAATGTCTGGGTTGACTTTATATCTATTTCCCTTACTACTTCATCGAAATCTTCGAAACTTATTCTAAATCTATAAATTGCCATTTTAGCCTCTTTTCTAGGTATAAAATTAAAAAATAAAATATACTTTATATAATTGTATTAACGCTTTATTGGTTGAAGACCAAATTCCTTCGCTTTTTCAAGCATAAATTCCAGTGCGTTGTCGTATGTGTTTGTTATTTCGCCTTCCAGAATTGCTTCCCTTATGGCATTTTTGATGAGGCCAACTTCCTTACCCGCACTCAGTCCAAATATTTCCATGATATCATTTCCTGAGATCGGAGGTTGCCAGTTTCTGATCTTGTCGCGTTCTTCGACATCCTTAAGCTTTTGTTTGACCAGCTCAAAGTTGTTGCGGTATTTTTTTACTTTGTATTCATTTTTTGTGGTGACATCTGCGTTGCAGAGCAGCATCAGGCTTTCAATATCTTCTCCTGCATCAAATAGTAACCTTCTAACTGCTGAATCTGTGACCACTTCCTGTGCAAGTACGATAGGGCGCAGGTGTAATTGAACCATTTTTTGCACAAACTTCATCTTTTCATTTAAGGGAAGTTTAAGATGTGCAAATATTTTAGGTACCATCCTGGCACCTTTATCTTCGTGACCATGAAAAGTCCAGCCATGACCTTCTTCAAAGCGTTTGGTTGCAGGTTTGGCAATATCATGTAAAATTGCTGCCCAGCGTAACCAAAGATCTTCAGTCGTTTCGCAGATGTTATCCAGTACTTGTAAGGTATGGTAAAAATTATCCTTATGGCCTTTCCCGTTAATAATATCCACACCATATAAATTGGCCATTTGTGGAAATATCAGGTGGAGCAGGCCCGTATCAAACAAGTATTTAAATCCAACGGATGGGACTTTTGAAAGTATGATCTTATTGAGCTCATCGGTAATGCGCTCCTTAGAAACAATGTTAATCCTATCTTTTTGCTTTTTTATAGCCGTTAAGGCCTGTTCTTCGATGGAGAAATTGAGCTGACTGGCAAATCTGATTCCGCGCATCATGCGCAATGGATCATCGGAAAAGGTAAGCTCGGGATCCAGGGGAGTCCTGATTAGTTTATTGTTAAGGTCGGTGATCCCATTAAATGGATCAATCAGCTGACCATAGTTTTCTTTGTTAAGTGAGATTGCCAATGCGTTGATCGTGAAATCTCTTCTTAACTGATCATCTTCAATCGTACCATTTTCAACAATAGGTTTTCGTGAATCGGAACGATAGGATTCTTTTCTGGCACCCACAAATTCTATTTCAAGATCCTGATATTTTAACATCGCTGTGCCGAAGTTTTTAAAAACTGCGACTTTACTTTTCAGGTGTTTGCCTGCAAGTTCAGCGAATTCAATACCATTCCCAAGTACAACAATATCAATATCTTTTGATGGCCTTTCGAGAAAAATATCTCTCACATAGCCGCCAATTATATAAGCTTCGATATGATGCTTGTGTGCAATATCGGCAAGAGCTTTAAAGACAGGGTGTTGTAAATGTTGTTCCATTGATGAGATTGCAAAAGTAGTAAAACTTACCTTCTAATAAAGGAAAATTGACCTCCGGGTGCTAATTTCATTATAGTCGATGGCTTTTTACTTATTCGAAGTTCTTGTTCCCAGTCTACTATATGATCTACCGCTTCTTTAATCTCATCACTGATCTCATCGAAGAAAAGAGGAGATGGTGCTCCCGATATATTCGCAGAAGTAGAGGTTATTGGTTTGCGGAAACGCTGAATAAGTTGCTGGCAAAACTCATGTTTGGCGATTCTTATTCCTACGCTTCCATCTGCATTGATAACATTGCTGGCTAGATTTTTTCCCCCGGGAAATACCAGGGTAAGTGGGTTTTCTGCATACTCTATCAGGTCATATGCCACGTCTGGCACTTCAGTCACATAACTTTGCAGTTTTGCATCTGTATCTAAAAGAATAATGAAGCTTTTATCAGCAGCACGGCCTTTAATTTCATTGATTTTTGCTACCGCTTGTTCATTTGTAGCGTCGCAGCCTAATCCCCAAATTGTATCAGTAGGGTAGAGTATCACACCACCATTCTTTAAAACAGTAAGGGCTTTTTCAATTTCTGTTCTTAGCATTTGGTAAAATTACAGTTTTATCCAAAGTTTTATGGTATAACTGCATCATTTGCCTGCTGATGTTTTCATTGTTAAATTTTTGAACATAAACCAAGCCTTTTTCCTTCATGTCAGCTTGTAAAGAAGGGTTTGCCAATACGTCATTTATGACTTTGGAAAGAGCTAAGTGATCATCGGGATGAACGTACAAGCTATTGGGGCCACCGGCTTCCTCCAGACAGGAGCCAGTTGCAGCAACGACCGGGACATGGCTATAAAGTGCTTCGATAATAGGTATGCCGAATCCTTCGTATACCGATGGGTAGGCAAATAACGAAGCCATTTGGTAAATAACAGGCAAATCAGTAAAAGGGATGTCTTTTAAAAATACTACCCGGTCTTGCAATCCTAACTTTTGGATTTCTTTTTCTACGAGTTTATAGTATGCGGTTTTTTTACCTATGACAACCAGTTTATAATTTTGGTCAATATGCTGTAGCGCTTTTACCAGGTTAACCAGGTTTTTTCTGGTTTCAATTGTGCCAACATTTAAAATGTATTTGACAGGTAGGTCGTATTTTTCTTTAACAAGCTTCTTTGTGTCGTTATTCGCCTGCGATTTAAAACTGTCATCACAACTTTGATAAACAACCTCTATTTTATTGGGGTCAGTTTTAAAAAGTTGTATAATATCCTGTTTGGTTTGTTCGCTAATGGCAATTATACGATCAGCGTGTTTGCAGGCGTATCTGGTTTTTAGCCTATAGATAGACCGGTCAATAAACCCGTAGTTCTGTGGGAATTTGATAAAAATCAGGTCGTGGATAGTGACAATAGAACGAATGCCTGTTTTGTGTATTCCAATTGGAAGTTCATGACTTAAGCCATGAAAAATATCTATATGGTCTTTTTTTAATTGGTTTTTGATACCCAGACTTCGCCAAAGTAAACTTTTTGTTTCAGGCAACTTCAGGCTTATGCCTTCAGTTTGCAGGAATGCATTGATTTGCGGCTTATCTTTTACTTTTGGGCTGTAAACGAAATATTGGTTTTGAGGGAAATATTTTGCGAGATGTGCAATTAGTGAGCGACTGTAATTTCCCAGACCTGTAAGGTTATTTGCAGCTCTCTTTCCGTCAAAACCAATATTCATTATCTTATACTGCTACATTGTTTTCTCTCAATGCATCATTAAGGGAAGTTTTTTTATCTGTTGATTCTTTACGTTTACCGATAATCAATGCACAAGGTACCTGGTATTCGCCAGCAGGGAATTTTTTAGCATAGCTGCCAGGAATTACCACTGAACGTGCAGGAACGATACCTTTATATTCAACAGGAGTAGGACCAGTTACGTCGATGATTTTAGTAGATGCTGTTAATACTACGTTTGCGCCTAAAACAGCTTCTTTTTCAACACGTACACCTTCAACAACGATTGCTCTTGAACCAAGGAAACAATTGTCTTCAATAATTACTGGTGCAGCCTGGATTGGCTCCAAAACACCACCGATACCAACACCACCACTTAAATGTACATGTTTTCCAATTTGAGCACATGAGCCTACAGTAGCCCAGGTATCTACCATTGTACCTTCATCCACGTAAGCACCTATGTTTACATAAGAAGGCATCATAATTACGCCTTTAGCCAGATAAGCACCATAACGTGCACTTGCACCAGGTACCACTCTAACACCTATTTCTTTGTAATTGGTTTTTAACTTCATTTTGTCATGGAAAACAAAAGGGCCAACTTCTATTTCCTTCATTTGTCTGATCGGGAAATAAAGTATTACTGCTTTTTTAATCCATTCATTGATACCCCAGGAGTTCAGTATTGGTTCTGCAACACGTAGTTCTCCTTTATCTAACTGCATAACTACAGTTTCAATTGCTTCGCAATGTTCACTATATTCTAATAAAGTTCTGTCTTCCCAAGCGGCTTCTACTAACTTTTTTAATTCTGCTATCATGATTGTATGTTATTTTTTGACAAAATAAATCAATTTTATGTATTGAGCGATCTTTTCTGTGTATTTTCCTATATAAAAGTTTTTAAAATTGTTATTATCGCTATTTTTGGGATGTTATGAGTGAACAGGAGAAATTAAGGATCGACAAATATTTATGGGCGATAAGGTTGTTTAAAACCCGAAGTTTAGCTACAGAGGCTTGTAAAGCAGGACGGGTTAAGTTTAAGGGACAGAATCTTAAGCCTTCAGCAATTGTAAAGCCCGGAGATGTTTATCAGGTATCAAAGGGAATAGAAAAGAAAGTGATTGAGGTTGTGGAGTTGTTGTATAACAGAGTTGAATCAAAGATTGCCGTTACCAAATACAAGGACATTACGCCTGAAGAGGAAACTCATGCTTATAAATCTGTTTTTCATGCCCCAACCTTAAAAAGAGATCGTGGTACGGGCAGGCCTACAAAGAAAGACAGAAGAGAGACGGATGATTTGATTGAAGGGCTGTTTGATAAAGAAGACTAGCCTGGTAATTTAGGCTGATCAATCAGCCGTAGTCTGTATGCCTGCATGGCAGTCTTTCCTAGTTTTTTTATCAGTTGATAATTTGCTACGGCACCGACAGCGGCACCTACTACAGGGAGTAATTGAGCCAATTTGGCCAGATCAATATAATCACGGTATTCCTGTTGAAAGGTTAACCAGTCGAAGTTTTCCGGGTTTTCAGGAAGTGTTTTGAGTTTGTTTTCCCAATCTTTAATATGTAAGAAAACTTTCGTAGTACCTTGTTTGCTGGAAAAGGCCAATTGAAATATGTATAAAATGTATAGTCTTTCACGGTAGTCTTTTACCTCGAAACCATAGAGAGAGGCAATTTCAAAAAGCAGTTTCATTTTAATTCCAATTAAAATTGGGAAATCAGCCATACTCATTAAAAAACCACCGGCACCTGTTATGCCTCCTTCTGCGGCACCGGTTTTGCAATAGGTGTCAATCTTTTGAAGTACAAGAGATTCTCTATGGATCAGGCTCATTTCCTGCGATGGTATAGTCGTGGTCGTATAAGTAGAGCCGTACAAGACTGTTTTTACCATTCCTTTCATTGCTACTGTAATCGCTTGATGAACTTTATCGGGGATGTAGCTATTGATCTTTTTCTGAATATTATGTGTAGCCTTGTTTAGAAAGGAAGGTTTCTGCATCATCTCTCTTTTCCAAAATTCAAGTTCAATTCTTATTTTTTCTTCATACCTCATCCTAAACAAAATTACAGTTATTCCATTAGATCTTTTTTTTTGATAATTGTTTCTTATGTGAAAGGAAAACTATATATTTAGTTATACATTTTTAATCTTAACTTCTTGATGATGAAATTATTTAAACAAGTTGTTGTTGGTCTGCTTTTCGCTGCTCCAGCTTTCGTGTATGCCCAAAATGTGAAGTTTGCTGACCCTAAGCCGGAAGCAGGTAGTGTGATCAGATTTACTTATGATCCGACGGGCACCAAGGTGACAGGTGGGGGAAATGTTCAGTGTTATGCTTATGTATTTCATAACACCAGGCAAAAAGTATCGGAAGTCAAAATGACAAAAATTGGTGCAACATACGTCGGAGAGATTCCCACGACTGACAGTACCAGCCTGGTTGCATTGCAGCTTTCTTCTGAGGGGAAAATAGATGAAAATGCGAACGGTTATTATACGCTGGTTTTTAAAGCGGGCAAGCAAACGCCATATACTTATTTAAGTGAGGCTATGTTACTGGATACTTATGGTCTTAATTTAAGAATGAAGCCTGATCAAGCCAAAGCAGCACTATTGTATAAACAAGCTTTTGATCTGATGCCAGCGTTGAAAAAAGGACAGCACGAGTATCGCTATTTTGTATGTTCCTATAACACTGATCCTGTTGGAGGTCGTCTGTTGCTGCTGAATCAAATAGCGAAATTATCCAAAACGTCGGACGAGCAGTCGATTTCGGAGACGATGAACCTATATCTAGTGCTAAAAGATCAAGCCAAAGCAGATTCAGTTAAGAAAGTGTTACTGACAAAGTTTCCGACTGGAAAATATGCATGGTCATTGGATTTTGGAGCGATCTTTACCGAAAGAGATCCGATAGCGTTTGAGGTAAAAGTAACACAACTCAAAAAGAAATATGGCTATGGCGATAGCATTGCTGATACGAAAAAGTTGTCTCCACTTTATGAACGTCTAGCATCTATGTATGGGGAAGCAGGTAATTATGAAAAGTTTGACTTTTATGCTGAAAAAATAATAAACAAGGGGAGTCGTGCGGGAATCTACAATTCAATAGCCTGGCCACTGGCTGAAAAGAATGAAAATTCAACATATGCTGCTAAAATTTCCAAATTGTCCCTGGATCTTTTGGAGGCGGCAAAGGATGATGAATATCCCATATATTTTGATAGTAAAGAGAGTTATCAGAATAGCTTACTACGTGGGTATGCAATGTTTGCTGACACCTATGCATTGATCTTACATAATCTGGGGAATGATGCTGAAGCTGTCATATATCAGGAGAAAGCAGGTGAGTATAGCGATGCGGAAGGGAACACCCGGTATGTGATGTATTTGGACTTGTCGGGCAATAAGGAAAAGGCGTTTGTTGAAGCTGAACGTTTTCTTAGAGAAGGGAAAGGGACAGCTGCGATGAGAGACCGGTTAAAATCTTTATATGCAGCAAAAGGGATGAGCATGCCGTTTGAAACTTATATAGTGGCTTTGGAGCGTGCTGTTAAAGAAAAGGAGCATGCAGACTGGGTAAAGAAGATGATTGATATCCCGGCTCCTGATTTTTCTTTGCTCAATCTTAAGGGAGAAACGGTAAGTCTGGCTAGTTTAAAAGGTAAAACCGTAATTCTGGACTACTGGGCTACATGGTGTGGCCCTTGTGTAGCATCATTTCCAGGAATGCAAAAGGCTGTAAGTAAGTATGCAGATAACCCTAATGTTGTGTTTTTATTTATCAATACCCGTCAGACTGAACCCAACAGGGAGGAATTGGTGAAGAAGTTTATTGCAGATAAAAAATATACATTCAATGTTCTATACGACACGAAAAGTAAGCAAGATCCGAATAAATTTGACCTTGTCAGTGCCTATGACGTGCCGGGAATTCCTACTAAATTTATCATAGATGGAAATGGAAAGATTAGATTTAAGGTTGTTGGATTCTCTGGATCCGCAGACGGGGTGGTCAGTGAGATAGATACCATGATTGGACTGGTTAATTCATCAGGTAATATGGGGAAATGATTTTTTTCTTGCTAATGCATGCTCAGAATATAAAAATTGCATAAAAAAAATGCCCCGTTAAGCGGGGCATTTTAAAATCGTATGAATAAATGTTATTTTTTGTAAGCTTCGTTTAATCCAACAATTACTTCGCTGGTTACATCTAAACTTTCATCAGCAAATAAAATTGTACCGTTTCCTTTTGAGTAACCTAGTACCATTTTATAACCTTTTTTCTTTGCGTATTCTTTTAAATAGTCTGCAACTTTATCGTACAGTTTTTCATTTTCTGCAGCTTGCTCATTCTGAATTGCAGCACCTGCATTTTGGGTGTAAGCTTGTAATTCCTGTTGTTTACGGGCCAGTCTTTCTTCAGTTGATGCTCTTTGATCAGCAGGAAGGGTATTGGCCTGTTGCTGATACTGGGCAACTTCACGTTGGAATGCCTGCTGTTTTGAAGCAAGGTCAGTTTGAGCTACCTTAGATTTACCTTCCAGCTTTACTTTTAAGTCTTTAAAGTACTGGTATTTTGTTAACAGGGAATCCGAGTTTACATAAACAATTTTTTCACTGCTTGAAACTGTGGTCGAATCTGTTTTCTTAACCGTAGCGCCTTTATCCTCTTTATTCTGGCAAGATGCCATAACGGAAACGATGGCTACTGCGGTGGCAATGCCGCCTAATGTTGTTTTTTTCATCCTTATAAATTGAGCTTTGGTCACCTTTAGGTAACTTTAGCAAACTTAGATAAAAAATATAATTTTCCAAGCCTAATAGTTATCCACATTTGCCTTAAATTGACCATAATTGGTTAAATTTGAATCTTATTGTTTTATAAAAAAATATGAGCGAAGAAAAAGATCCAAAGTCAAATTATTCGGCAGATAATATACAGGTATTAGAAGGTTTGGAAGCGGTGCGTAAGCGCCCTTCGATGTATATAGGCGATACTGGAATTAAAGGTTTGCATCACCTTGTATATGAGGTAGTAGACAACTCAATTGATGAGGCATTGGCAGGTCATGCTGATACCATTTACGTAAATATTTTAAAAGACAACTCTATCAGGGTTGAAGATAATGGTCGTGGTATCCCTACCGGGATCAATACCAAGGAGCAGAAATCGGCATTGGAAATTGTAATGACCGTACTGCATGCCGGTGGTAAATTTGATAAAGATACTTACAAGGTATCAGGTGGTTTGCACGGTGTGGGGGTGAGTTGCGTTAACGCATTATCTACACATTTAAGAGCTGAAGTTCACCGCGAAGGTAAGATATGGGTACAGGAGTATAATATCGGTAAGCCATTGTATGATGTTAAATCTATTGGTGATACCGATAAACGTGGTACGATTGTAACATTTAAACCTGATGAAACGATCTTTACACAAACTACAGAATATCGCTATGATACACTGGCTTCAAGGTTAAGAGAGCTTTCTTTCCTGAATAAAGGGATTAAGCTTACATTAACTGATGAGCGGGAAACACTTGAAAATGGCGAGTTCCTTTCAGAGCTTTTTCATTCAGAAGGCGGATTGAAAGAATTTGTTCAGTTTCTGGATGGTACACGTCCGTCATTAATTCCTGAACCAATTTATGTAGAGGGTATTAAAAACGGTATACCGGTAGAGCTTGCTTTACAGTATAATGATAGTTACTCTGAAAATGTACACTCTTATGTTAACAACATCAATACGCATGAAGGTGGTACACACATTGCCGGTTTTAGAAGAGGTTTAACCAGAACTTTGAAAGCTTATGCTGATAAATCCGGATTACTTAAAAACGTAAAATTTGAGATTACAGGTGATGACTTTAGAGAAGGTCTGACCGCAGTAGTATCTGTTAAAGTTCAGGAGCCTCAGTTTGAAGGACAAACTAAAACCAAATTAGGTAACTCTGAGGTAATGGGGGCTGTGGATATTGCAGTAGGTGAGGCTTTGGGTATTTACCTTGAAGAGTATCCTAAAGAAGCCAAGATGATCGTTAATAAGGTTATCCTGGCAGCAACAGCTCGTGCGGCAGCTCGTAAGGCCCGCGAAATGGTACAACGTAAAAGTGTTATGGGTGGCTCAGGCTTACCTGGTAAGCTTGCTGATTGTTCTGACAGTGATCCGGAAAAATGTGAGTTGTACCTGGTGGAGGGAGACTCTGCGGGTGGTACAGCCAAGCAGGGCCGTGATCGTAATTTCCAGGCTATCCTTCCTTTGAAAGGTAAAATCCTGAACGTTGAGAAAGCAATGGAACATAAGATCTATGAAAATGATGAGATCAAAAATATGTTTACAGCACTTGGTGTAAGTATAGGAACACCGGAAGATGATAAAGCGTTAAATTTAACTAAGCTTCGTTACCACAAGATTGTGATCATGACGGATGCTGATATTGATGGTTCACACATCACTACGCTTATCTTAACTTTCTTCTTCAGGTATATGAAAGCGCTTATTGAAGCTGGTTATGTTTACATAGCTGCGCCGCCTTTGTACCAGGTGAAAAAAGGTAAAGAGTTTGAATATTGTTGGAATGATAAGCAGCGTGATGCTGCTGTACAGCGCTTAAAAGGTGCCGGTAAGGAAGAAAGTGTACACATCCAACGCTATAAAGGTTTGGGTGAGATGAACGCTGAGCAGCTTTGGGATACTACATTGAACCCGGCTACTCGTACTTTGATGCAGGCAACGATTGAAAACGCTGCTGAGTGTGATCATACATTCTCTATGTTAATGGGAGATGAGGTTGCGCCTCGTAGAGAGTTTATCGAAAGAAATGCGAAGTATGCTAAGATTGATGCGTAGTGAAAATTAATAGATAAAAATAACGGATAAAAATAACCGTTTTCTTCGGAGTCTGGCATCTTTTGTTGAAAAAGCAAAAGCGCCTGAGGCCTCCTCTGAAAAGGTGATTTTTATTTTAGAAACATAACAAAACAGGGCCGCTAATTTAGCGGCCCTGTTTTGTTATAGGTGTATTTTTTATTTTATGTTGTAGGGTTGTCAATGAGTAGGCGTTGTTAGCATGCTATTGGTTGGGCTGTTATTTGTATAAGTACAGCTTCATTTTTTTATAGTTAATGATAGCATTGTATTTAAGGAGAAGGTCGCCGCCAATAATTGCAGCGATTGGAGGATGGCCAAGGCCTTGGTAGGCCTGGTTTACCGCTTCGAGATCCAGCGCTACAGCTTCGTAATCCCTTAAGATGAGGGCACCTATTTTAACTTTAGGGATAGTTGCCTGTAGGGTACTTGAAGTTGTGAATAGTGTGGTTGCATGTGTTTCTTCGGTGTTCTCGATGTTTTTAACATGGGTTTCGATAAAGGACTTGTCAAAAACAGATCTGGAAGCTCCGGTATCGACAACAGCCAATAGCTTTTGCCCAAAAACAACAATTTCCACCAAAAGGTGGAAACCATCGTCTTGTAAATTTATTAAGGTAAGCGGAACAGAAATTGTTCTCATTAATATGTTGTAATTCTTTTGTCGTCTTAAATCAGTTTCATGTCGGTTAACACCGCGTTCATATTACGTACGGCATCAGCACTTTTGTTAAACTCGGCTTGTTCTTCATCGCTAAGTTTAAAATCAAGAATTCTTTCCACACCGTTTTTGCCAATGATAACAGGGACAACCAGTGATATATCTTTTTGCCCGTATTCACCATCCAGGTAAACACCTGAGGAGATTAATTTTTTCTCATCACGTACAATACTTTCAACCATTGCTGCGGTACCTGCTCCAGGTGCATACCATGCAGAAGTACCAATTAAGCCAGTTAACGTAGCACCACCAACCATAGTTGCTTTTACTACTTTGTCTTGTTGCTCTTTGCTTAATAGCTGGGTAACCGGAATGCTGTTCCATGTTGCATGGTTAATCAAAGGGATCATTGTTGTATCGCCATGACCGCCAATCACCACCGCATTAAGATCGGCAGGTGAACAGCCCAATTCAAGGCTGAGGTAATATTTAAATCTTGAAGAATCCAAAGCACCACCCATACCCAGGATCCGATTTTTAGGTAGTCCTGATGTTTTTAAAGTAAGGTAGTTCATGGTATCCATTGGGTTTGAAACCACAATGATAATAGTGTTCGGCGAATATTTTAAAATGTTCTCGGTAACACCTTTCACGATATTGGCGTTGGTTCCGATCAATTCTTCACGGGTCATGCCGGGTTTGCGTGGTAATCCCGAAGTAATGACAACTACTTCAGAGTCAGCTGTACTGGCATAGTCGTTGGTAACACCTTTAATTTTTGTGTCGAAGCCCAATAAAGCGGCTGTTTGCATCATATCAATAGATTTGCCTTCAGCAAAACCTTCTTTGATGTCCAGTAAAATAAGTTCTTCAGCTAATTCTTTTCTGGCAATATTATCTGCACAAGTAGCACCTACGGCGCCTGCACCTACAACTGTTATCTTCATAAATATTTTTTTTATGTACGTTACCTCTGTCGAAGTTATAAAATAACATGAGTTTAAAAAATGCTTTTGAAAACTTTATTCTTGGTTAGGGGTTTTATGATAAAGAATTTACATTTGCCAAATACTAGATAATCGGAGACATATTATGGACAACCAACCAGTACAACGAGTTGATATTATGGCATATGCTGGAAAGTGGTATTCGTTGTATTCCATCCCAACATTTATGGATAAGCATTGGCGACAAAAAGTCGAAACCTATGTTATTCACCCAGATGGTTACTATGCTGTGTTTACTACTTACAATATTGTTGGAGAGCAAAAACGGAAGTATATCAGGTCTAAGCTTTTTGTAGTAAGAGGAACTGGCAATGCAGTTTTTAAAGCACAGCTGGTCTGGCCCTTTAAAGTTGATTATTGGGTAATTGAATTGGCCGAAGATTATTCCTATGTGGTTGTAGGACATCCTAAACATGAAAGGCTTTATATCATGTCGCGAAAGCCGGAAATGGCAAAAGAACTGCTTAATGAGATCATTAATCGATGCAGTAAGAAGGGGTACGATACCAGTAAACTTGTGTTTCAGGAGCATAAGGCTGTGCATCAGGAGCCTGAAAAGGAACACGCTTAAAATTACAATTCCATTGATCAAAGGCAGCTAAAAATCCGTATTTTTGGGCAACCATTTTCATTTCAGAAAGGGAGAATAATTACCAGCTATGTATTTAATATTTGATACCGAAACCACAGGTTTACCACGCAATTGGAATGCGCCAATTACTGATACAGACAATTGGCCTAGGTGTATTCAGATTGCATGGCAATTACACGATGAGCTTGGTAATCTTATCGAACACCAGGATTACCTGGTAACACCTGATGGATTTAATATTCCATACGATGCTGAACGTATCCACGGAATCTCTACAGAACTTGCCGCCGAACAGGGGGTGCCACTTAGCGAGGTTTTAGAAAAGTTTAATATTGCTTTATCCAAAGCCAAGTTTGTAGTAGGCCAGAATATTGGTTTTGACGTCAATATCATGGGTTGCGAGTTTCACCGACTGGGTGTTGACAGTCCGATGGCGCAAATGCCTGTATTGGATACCTGTACTGAAACCACGGCTGAGTTGCTTAAACTTCCCGGCGGTCGCGGTGGTCGATTTAAACTGCCTACCTTAACGGAACTTCACCAGTATCTTTTTGGTGAGCCTTTTTCTGAAGCGCACAATGCTACTGCCGATGTGGAAGCTACGACCCGTTGCTTTTTACAATTAATCAGGTTAGAAGTTTTCAGATTAGATCAGCTTCAGGCCGATCAGGCATACATTCAACGTTATAAAGAAAATACTCCGCAGGTATTTGAACGTGTCGGCTTAAATCACGTTAACCTTAAATCTGCATCAGATGAAATCAGGAAGCGGTTACAACAAACTGAAGCGCCTAAGGTTTCTAAGTCTACATTAAATGAGAATAAGCGTGAATTAGCTGCGGCTAATTTTGCGCATTTACATAATCATACGCAGTTTTCTGTACTGCAGTCTACCATTAACATCCCTTCTCTTATTAAAGCAACAGCTGGCTTTAAAATGCCTGCGGTAGCGATGACTGATCATGCTAATATGATGGGGGCTTTCCACTTTGTGGCGCAGGTACTTAATCATAATAAGGGTGTCGAAGCCAGAAATCAGGCGGCTATTGATGAAGGGAAAACACCTGAAGAGACCATTATAAAGCCTATTGTAGGTTGTGAATTCTTCGTATGTGAAAATCATCTGGATAAAAGCAGGAAAGATAACGGTTACCAGGTGGTCTTACTGGCTAAAAATAAAGCTGGTTACCATAACCTGGCTAAAATGTCGTCCATCGCTTATACCAAAGGCTTTTATTACATCCCAAGGATAGATAAAGCTGTTATAGAGCAATATAAAGATGATGTTATAGTATTGTCTGGTAACTTGTATGGAGAGATTTCCAGTAAATTGTTGAACCTTGGTGAAAAACAAGCCGAGGAAGCATTATTGTGGTGGAAAGATCAGTTTGGTGAAGATTTTTATATCGAGCTGATGCGCCATAGCCAGGAAGACGAAGACATCGTAAATGCTTCCCTGGTTACATTGGCCAAAAAACATGACGTTAAGCTAATTGCCACCAATAACACCTATTACATCAATAAAAAAGATGCCAACGCACACGATATTTTATTGTGTGTTAAAGATGGTGAAAAGCAGGCTACTCCAATAGGACGGGGTAGAGGTTTTAGATTTGGTTTGCCTAATCAGGAGTACTATTTTAAGTCGTCTGAGGAAATGAAAAATCTGTTTGCAGATTTGCCAGAGGCGATTCTGAACATTCAGGAAATTGTTGATAAGATTGAAATCTATAAACTCGCACGTGAAGTCCTCTTACCTAAATTTGATATCTCTGACGAATTTCTGGTCAAAGAAGATGAAGAAGATGGAGGTAAAAGAGGGGAAAATAAATTCCTAAGACATCTAACATATGTAGGTGCCAAAAAACGATACGGAGAAATTACGCCGGATATTGTTGAACGACTTGATTTTGAGCTGCAAACTATTGAAAAAACAGGATATCCGGGATATTTTCTGATTGTACAGGATTTTATTGCGGAGGCCAGGAACCTGGATGTATCTGTTGGACCGGGAAGGGGGTCCGCAGCAGGATCGGCTGTGGCTTATTGTTTGGGTATTACAAATATTGACCCGATTAAGTATGATCTCCTTTTTGAGCGTTTCCTGAATCCTGACCGTGTATCCATGCCCGATATTGATATCGATTTTGATGATGAAGGCCGTGGTAGGGTAATGGATTATGTAATCAAAAAGTACGGTGCCAATCAGGTGGCCCAAATTATCACCTATGGTACCATGGCAGCCAAATCATCAGTAAAGGATACGGCGCGTGTACTTGATTTACCTTTATTTGAGGCTGAAAAGATTGCGAAGCTTATTCCAAACATGAAGCTGGCCAAGATCTTCACGCTTGATGAAAAGAACTTAAAAGAAGCCTTACGTGCAGATGAATATGAAAAGGTACTGGAGCTTAAAAATCTGGCAGACGCAAAAGATCTAGGTGCGAAAACGCTGGAACAGGCCCAAATCCTGGAAGGTTCTTTAAGGAATACTGGTATTCACGCTTGCGGGGTAATCATTACACCAAGTGATATTACTAATTTTGTTCCTGTTTCAGTCGCAAAAGATTCTGATCTCTATGTAACACAGTTTGACAACTCGGTGGTTGAAAGTGCTGGCTTGTTAAAAATGGACTTTCTGGGGTTAAAAACTTTGACCCTGATTAAGGATACTGTTAAACTTGTTAAATTTAGACATGATATAGATCTCGATCCGGATAATTTCCCGATTGATGATGAAAAAACCTACGAGCTTTTCCAAAGAGGTGAGACCATTGGTATCTTCCAATATGAGAGTACGGGAATGCAGAAATACATGAAGGAGTTAAAGCCTACAGTATTTGCCGATTTAATTGCGATGAACGCTTTGTATCGTCCAGGTCCGCTGGAATATATTCCCAGTTTCGTACGTAGAAAAAATGGTGAGGAAGAGATCAAATACGATTTAGATGCTTGTGAAGAATATCTGAAAGAAACTTACGGAATTACCGTATACCAGGAACAGGTGATGCTTTTGTCGCAGAAGCTTGCAGGCTTTACCAAAGGTGAGGCCGATGTTTTGCGTAAGGCGATGGGTAAGAAACAGAAGGATGTACTGGATAAAATGAAGCCTAAGTTTGTGAAGCAGGCTGCAGAAAAAGGCCATGATGCATCTGTTTTGGAAAAGATCTGGAAAGATTGGGAGGCATTTGCATCTTATGCTTTTAATAAATCCCACTCTACCTGTTATGCCTGGATTGCTTATCAGACAGCCTATTTAAAAGCGCACTTTCCGGCAGAATATATGGCTGCCGTGTTATCAAATAACATGAATGACATTAAGCAGGTAGCCTTCTTTATGGAAGAATGCAAGCAAATGGGGGTTCAGGTTCTTGGTCCTGATGTAAACGAGTCTGGTACAAAATTCTCTGTAAATAGCCAGGGGGAAGTTCGTTTTGGCTTGTCGGGTGTTAAGGGTGTAGGAGAGAAAGCGGTAGAAAGTATTATAGAAGACCGCGCCGAAAAAGGATTGTATAAAGATCTTTATGATTTTGCCAGAAGGTCTAACACACGTACAGTAAATAAAAAGGCTTACGAGAGTTTTGTATATAGCGGGGCTTTTGATTGTTTCGGAAATCATAGGGCACAGTATTTCTTTGTTGGGATTAACGATAAATTAAATGGGATAGAAAAGGTTATAAAATATGCCAATGATTTTCAGAATAATGAATCGTCATCACAATCCTCTTTGTTCGGTGGTTCTGTGGCAGACCTGATTCTCGAGCCTGCCTTGCCGGTTGCTCCGGAGTGGAGCTTAATAGACCGGCTCAAATATGAAAAGGATGCAATTGGTATCTTTTTGTCAGGACACCCGTTAGATAACTATAAGCTGGAACTTAAAGAGTTTTGCCAGCATAAAGTACGACACCTGGCTTTGGTGAACAAGATAAGGACTGGGGATACAAATGAGGAGGTGCTTGCTGAATTTGAAACCATAAAGAACCGTGAGTTGGTAGTTGGAGGACTTGTTGTAGTAGCTGCACAACGTATGACAAAGACAGGTAAACCTTTTGGTACCATGGTATTTGAAGATTATGACGACACCAGTGAACTGGCATTATTTGGAGATGACTTTATCAAATTCAAACAATTCTTGACGGATGGGTATTTTCTTCAGATCCGTGGAAGAGTTGGAGAGCGTTTTAGAAAAGAAGGTGACTGGGAGTTTAAAATTACTTCTATCAACCTGATGTCGGAATTAAGAGATAAACTTGCTAAAAGTGTAACGATACAAGTTCCAATAGAGCGTGTGAATGATGACTTTATGAGTCAGGTGTTGGCTATTCTGGAAAATAATAAAGCGACTACAGAGCAGCAGAACTGCCAATTGCTTTTTGATGTGTACGACAGGGAGCAAAATGTAGTAGTTAAATTACCTTCAAAGTCGATGAAAATCAATCCTACGAACGATTTCCTGGCCCAATTGGATGCTTTACAGGTAAGTGCTAAGTTGAACTAATGTCATAATGGCATTAGCTGGCTTGATGGCATTACAATTGATTATATATTTGTAGTCTGCAGGGGTTATACGATTTTAAATGGATCATGCTCCGGCAAGCTAAGTAAGAGAACTAATTATAAAAAAATAGAATTATGGCTTTAGAAATCACAGATGCTAACTTCGAGGAAGTTGTGTTAAAATCAGATAAACCCGTTTTAGTTGACTTTTGGGCAGAATGGTGTGGTCCATGTCGCATGGTAGGTCCTGTTGTAGACGAAATTTCAAAAGAATACGAAGGAAAAGCAATCGTTGGAAAAGTGAACGTTGATAACAACCCTCAAATTTCTACTCAGTTTGGTATCCGTAACATCCCGGCTTTATTGTACTTTAAAAACGGTGAAGTAGTAGATAAACAAGTTGGTGCTGTGCCTAAATCAGTACTTGCTCAGAAATTAGATAAACAGTTATAATAACTTAATATCATTCCAAAAAAAAAGCGTTCATAACATTATGAACGCTTTTTTTATATTTACACTATGCAGTCGCCCATTGATGAACAAAGTCTACATGTTAATGCTAACCTGGAGTTGCTTGCCCGGCAGGTAGTTGAGGGGTTTATTACCGGTTTGCATAAAAGCCCATTTCATGGTTTTTCTGTTGAATTTGCGGAACATCGGCTTTACAATATAGGGGATAATGTTAAAAACATAGACTGGAAGCTTTATGCGCGTACAGATAAGCTATTTAGCAAGCGATATGAAGAAGAAACTAACCTGCGTTGTCAGTTTATTATCGACGTCTCTTCTTCCATGTATTTTCCCTTGAAAGCTTATAACAAGCTTAATTTTTCGGTACAAGCAGTTGCGTCTTTAATTTATCTGCTAAAAAGGCAGCGCGATGCATTTGGACTTAGCCTTTTTACCGATCACCTGATCTTAAATACACCTGCAAAATCTACCACCACTCATCAGAAGTTTCTTTTCTCTAAGCTGGAAGAGATTTTGAAAACGGAACAGTTAAATGTACAGACTAACCTGGAGCAGGCTCTACATCAGATTGCGGAATTGATTCATAAGCGTTCTCTGGTGGTTGTTTTTAGTGATATGTTAAGTACGGTCCAGGATGAAAAACATATTGACGATTTATTCTCGGCCCTTCAGCACCTCAAATTCAATAAGCATGAAGTCGTTATTTTTAATGTAACAGATAAAGCAAAAGAAGTTGAATTTAACTTTGAGAACCGCCCGTATCAGTTTATTGACATGGAAACTGGTGCTGTCTTGAAAACGCATACTTCAAAAGTTAAGGATGCTTACCTTACCAAAATGGAAGCATACCGACAAATTATCCAGTTAAAATGTACACAGTACAAAATAGATATGATTGATGCGGATATTGCAAAAGGCTTTCACCCGATACTACAAGCCTATCTGATAAAACGACAAAAAATGAATTAATATTTAACAGTAGGACGCTAAGCTATTATTGTATTTACGTTCTTTAGGATAACCGCACAAGCCCATTCAATTTCCTCTTCAGTAATAATAAGTGGCGGTGCGAGGCGCATCGCATTGCTACAATGCAGAAACCAGTCGCTGATTACCCCATCGGCAATACATGCGTCGATAACCTTTTTATTCATTTCGAAATTTTCAAAAACGATAGCCATCATCAAACCAATACCACGAACTTCTTTAATGGCCGGATGCTGAAGTAGTTTTTTGAAGAGCAAGCCTTTTTCAGTTACCCCATCTACTATATTTTCATTGACTATAGTTTGTAAGGTAGCCAAACCAGCAGCGCAGCTTACCGGGTGACCGCCAAAGGTGGTAATATGTCCAAGGATAGGATTTGTAGCCAAAGTAATCATGATCTCACGAGAGCTGATGAAAGCCCCGATTGGCATGCCTCCTCCAATTCCTTTCGCCAGTAAAAGTATGTCGGGAACGATGTTGAAATGTTCAAAGCCAAACATTTTTCCAGTACGGCCAAAACCGCATTGTATCTCATCAAATACCAATAATGCACCTGTTTCAGTACATTTTTTTCTTAACGCTTCAAAATAGGCCTTATCGGCTATCCTGATCCCCGCTTCACCCTGTACCGTTTCTACAAATACAGCTGCGGTTTTTTCGGTAATGAATTCCAGATCTGGAAGCACACCGTAATGGATAAATTTAACGCCTGGTAACAGAGGCCTGTATGCTTGCTTAAATTCTTCATTTCCCATCAAACTAAGCGCGCCCTGGGTACTGCCATGATAAGAATTATAACAGGAAATAATTTCAGCGCGATGTGTGTATCTTTTAGCCAGTTTCATGGCTCCTTCAACTGCTTCAGCTCCCGAATTTACGAAATATGTGCAGTTTAAGCTGGGGGGTAACACATCTGCAAGTGCTTTTGCAAAGTTAACCTGCGGGCTTTGAACAAACTCACCATACACCATAATGTGCATATAACTGGCAGCTTGTTCCTGAACGGCGGCAACTACCGATGGATGACAGTGTCCAACATTGCTTACACCAATGCCGGCAATTAAATCCATATATCTTTTGCCTTGGCTATCATAGAGATACATGCCATTGGCCTTGTTGAATTCTAAAAGAAGAGGTTCAAGAGTAGTCTGGGCGTTGTGTTGTAGAAATAATTGGCGTTGTGTAAGCATGGCCAAAAATACGAATTAATTCCGTTGCCCGCCGCTGTTGTTTCTGTATTTAGCTAGTAGTTCTCTTTTAAAAGCTTCCTGAGCGCGGTAAAATTTACCTACTACTTTGATTGGTAGGTTAGAACTTAACTTATAATAATATTTTTTATCAAGGTTCAGTTCACGCTGTTTATAACTGAAATCATTTAGAATTAATGTTTGAACCTGCGTGTCCGATAATTCTTCAATTTCAGTGATTTTCCTGAAGCTGATCATTTGCATACGTTCTTTACGCAAGTTGGTTTGTTCCCTTTGCCAATCATTATAAATTGGCCAGAAAACCTTTGCTTCTTCGGGCGAAAGCTCAAGTTTCTGAGTTAAATAAGCAATTTTATACGATTCAATTTCATCACTGCGTTCGCCAGGCCTTTGTGCCATAGTCACAATAGGAATTAAAAAGAGCATAGCGATAATTAACTGTTTCATTTTATGTATTTATAAATTTAATGCAATGTCACTCTGAGAGTAATTGTTAAGGATATAGTTTTCTAATGCTACATCTTTAGCTGCTGGTTTAGGTTCTTGTAAACCGTTAGCTTCAATATGATCAATAATAACCTGTTCATCTATATCGTATAACATTTGTTCAGTAGAGGAATCGGTATAGGCAAACCTGGTACCTGGATGATTTTGTGCATAAAAATACAAGCCAGCAGCACTTAGTATTACAAAACAAGCAGCTGAAGCATATTTTAATATATTGGAATGCCATAAGCTAACAATCTTTGTTGGTTGCGACTTAACAGGTTCATCAACCGTTTTAGACAGGATATTTGCCTGCAGCTTCTCAAAATAATTAGCCGGGACAGCTGTGTTTTGTTCAGCAAGGGGTGCGATAACTTTTAACCGTTCAGTAAGTATTTCAGCATTGATCTGCCCACCTAGTTCTTCGAAATAACCTTCAGGAGTACTAAAGTCAGTATCAGCTACCTTAGCTTTTAACTTTTCCAGGTATATGGCATTGGTAATCTGAAGGGGTAAATGTTCAAAATATCCTTCAGGTACAGAAAAAGAATGGTCTACAGGCAAAGCCGCCAATGTAGGTGCTTCCTTTTTCCAGTCGTTATTTTCTAAATTATTATCCATTACAAGTATATTGATGCATTAAATCCCAAAAGGTTTAAAAGGTAATGTCTTCATTTAACATAAAAGTTTCAACTTTCTTTACAGCGATGTGAAAAGAAGCCTTTAAAGCCCCAACACTGGTTCCTGTAATTTCTGCTATTTCATCGTATTTCAAATCGTCAAAGTATTTCATGTTAAAGATCAAACGTTGCTTTTCAGGAAGCGTAAGTAGTGCTTGCTGGAGTTTTAGCTGAACTTTGTCGCCATTAAAGTGAGAAGAAGCAATTAACGTCTCTGCCAGTTCGGACGAAACTTCGTCTATAGGTGTATTATTCCTTTGTTTCTTTTTGTTTAGAAAAGTAATTGATTCATTGGTCGCGATGCGATATATCCAAGTATAAAGCTGGGCGTCGCTGCGAAATTTATCAAGGTTTTTCCATACTTTGATAAATGTATCCTGTACCAGGTCATCAGCATCATCATGGTCAATTACCAAACGCCTGATGTGCCAGTAGATTTTCTGCTGGTACTTAGTAAGAAGCAGGTTAAAGGCTTCATCCCGAGTTTTTATATTTGAGAATTTCTCTAAAATCTCTGAATCTTCAACCTGCTTCATTTATTGTTTTATGCTATTGTTCTTAGTCTTTGTTCGTTTGTCCCTGATCTTAAGATTTGGCTCTTTTCATCACCTTTTGGGCAGCTTCAACAATGTTAACGCTGTCCAGTCCGTACTTAGTCATCAATTGATCTGGCGTACCGCTTTCTCCAAAACTGTCGTTTACAGCAACAAATTCCTGAGGGGTTGGTAATTCTGTTGAAAGTAACCTCGCAACACTTTCGCCTAGTCCGCCATATTTGTTATGTTCTTCGCAAGTAACTACACAGCCAGTTTTCTTTACTGATTTCAAGACTGCTTCTTCATCCAAAGGTTTAATGGTATGGATATTAATAATTTCAGCATCAATACCTAATTCCGCAAGTTTTTCACCAGCTTCAATTGCTTTCCAAACCATATGGCCTGTAGCAATGATGGTTACATCTTTACCTTCGTTTACCATCCAAGCTTTACCGATTTCGAATTTTTGATCAGGATCAGTAAAAACAGGAATTACCGGGCGACCGAAACGCAGGTATACGGGGCCATGATGTTCAGCAATGGCTATTGTTGCAGCTTTAGTTTGGTTGTAATCACAAGTGTTAATTACAGTCATACCAGGCAACATTTTCATTAGACCTATATCTTCCAGGATCTGGTGAGTTGCACCATCTTCACCCAGGGTTAAACCTGCATGTGAGGCACAGATTTTTACGTTTTTATCTGAGTAAGCTACAGATTGACGAATCTGATCATAAACCCTGCCGGTAGAGAAATTAGCAAAAGTTCCTGTAAAAGGTATTTTGCCACCAATAGTTAAACCTGCTGCAATACCAATCATGTTGGCTTCAGCAATTCCAATCTGGAAAAAACGTTCAGGGAATTCTTTAATAAAGGCGTCCATTTTCAAAGAACCTACAAGGTCAGCACATAATGCCACTACTTCAGGGTTCTTTTTTCCTGCTTCAAGCAATCCGGCACCAAAACCGGAACGTGTATCTTTTTTTTCAGTATATGTATACTTCTTCATGCTTAATAATCTTTAAGGGTACTACTTAATTGAGCTAGAGCTGCGGCAAGCTGTTCATCATTAGGTGCTACACCATGCCATTTGTGCGATCCCATCATGAAATCAACACCATAACCCATTTGGGTACTCATTAAGTTTAAAACTGGTTTTCCTTTGCCTGTTAATGATTTTGCATAATGTAATGCTTTAACGATAGCATCCATATCATTACCATCCGAGTTGATTACGTGCCATCCGAAAGCTTCAAATTTAGCTTGAAGGTTTTCCAGTGATAACACCTTTTCAGTCGGACCATCAATCTGCTGTCCGTTATAATCAACAGAAGCAATCAGGTTGTCTACCTTATTATGGGGCGCATACATAATCGCTTCCCAATTTTGTCCCTCTTGTAATTCACCATCTCCAAGTAAAACAAATACTGTAGAGTGATCTTTGTTTAACTTTTTAGCCTGAGCCGCACCGATGGCTACAGATAGCCCCTGGCCTAAAGATCCGGAAGCAATCCTGATACCAGGAAGACCTTCGTGGGTAGTAGGGTGACCTTGTAACCTTGAATTAAGTTTTCTGAAAGTCGCCAGTTCGCTTACTTCAAAATAACCTGATCTGGCTAAAACGCTGTAAAAAACCGGTGAGATGTGTCCGTTCGAAAGAAAAAACAAGTCTTCGCCTTTTCCATCCATCTTGAAATCAGTATTGTGGTTCATGATTTCAAAATACAATGCAGTCATAAAATCTGCACATCCTAATGATCCTCCCGGGTGACCCGATTGGCAGGCATGTACCATTCTAACAATATCCCTTCTTACCTGAGCGGCGATATCCTCTAATTCATTTATTTTATGTTTCATTAATTGGGGTTGTTGATTAATAAAGCAAATGTAATTAAAAATACTTTGGGGGTAACATTTAAGGCAAAGTTGACCGTAATAGAAAAAATTAAACAAACGTTTGCGTGAAAAAAGTTAATTAAGCACGTAATTCAATGAAAATTTATATTTTTAGAGCTTGAAGTTTTTAAAATAGTTAAAGAAGTAAGAATAGTACCTAATTAAAACCTTAAACTAAATCATTAAATAACCATGACAACAAAAAAATCCTCAAGTCCTATTATTATTATAGGAGCTTTGTTCTTTGTATTCGGCTTCGTCACCTGGCTTAATTCAGTGCTCATACCTTATTTAAAAATTGCATGTGAGCTAACCAATTTTGAATCCTACCTGGTAGCCTTTGCTTTTTATATAGCTTATATAGTAATGGCGTTACCTTCGGCCTGGGTGTTAAAGAAAACAGGGTTTAAGAAGGGGATGGCAGTCGGCTTGGTTATCATGGCGGTTGGTGCCCTAATATTTATTCCAGCGGCACTTACTCGTACTTATTCACTTTTCCTTTTAGGTCTTTTCATACAAGGAACTGGTTTAACAGTATTGCAATCCGCATCAAATCCTTACATTACTATTTTGGGTCCTCCAGAAAGTGCTGCAAAACGTATCAGTATCATGGGTATCTGTAATAAGGTTGCAGGTGCAATTGCTCCGATAATACTGGGTGCAGTAACTTTGAAAGATGCAGATGGCGTAACCGCAAGAATAGCGAATATGAATCTTGTAGAAAAAGCACAGGAGCTGGATCTGCTTGCTCATAAGGTTATTTTCCCTTATGTAGCTATTATCGCTTCATTAGCAGTACTTTCTGTATTGGTATATTTTTCAAGCCTTCCGGAGATTGATACAGATAAGGAAGATGATGATGTTGCATTAGCGAACAGCAATAAAACAAGCATTGTACAGTTCCCTCACTTATTGCTGGGTGTTGCAACTTTATTCTTATATGTTGGTGTGGAAGTAATGGCTGGTGATACCGTAATCAGTTACGGATCTTCTCAAGGGATTGCCTTGTCTACAGCTAAGTTCTTTACAACTTACACGCTGATTAGTATGATTGTTGGATATATAGTTGGTATTTTATGTATTCCTAAATACTTCACGCAACAAACAGCGTTAAAAATGTCTGCCATTTTAGGTGTGATTTTATCTATAGCAGCTATTCTTACAGAAGGTTATATATCTGTATTGTTCATTTCATTGTTAGGTTTAGCCAATTCATTAATGTGGCCTGCTATCTGGCCATTGGCAATAGCTGGGTTAGGACGTTTTACAAAAACAGGTGCTTCTTTATTGATTATGGGTATAGCAGGTGGTGCGATTATCCCGTTATTGTATGGTTACCTGGCTGATACTGTAAACCCTCAGCACGCTTATTGGATTATGGTTCCTTGTTATTTGTTTATCTGGTACTATGCCGTATTAGGACACAAAGTAGGAAGGAAAGTCTAGTCAGTTTTTTCAATATAAAACACAAAAGGAGCAGCTTTAACAGGCTGCTCCTTTTGTGTTTTATAGGCTATATTCTGGTAGTTGAACAAAATGAATAGGTCTATTAGACAGTGTATTGACTAATTTTATCACTCATTATTAAATGCTGGGAGTTTAATACCTTTAACTAATATCATTTATGTTCATTTCCCGATTGTGTCAGAGCCTGAATGATATTCCTATATCAAAGAAGCTCTATTTTATATTTGGAACCATCATATTATGGATGGTGGCTGGACTGTGCGCATTTTTGTTTTCTAAAGTAGTTGTAACGATTCTTACACTATCAGCTGGTTCTATGGCGGTGTTAGTGTTAGTTTCTATTATAAGGAGCTTTGAGCGCATTGAGCGGACAAATAGTCTTAGTGGTCATGCTGAAATAGTCAGGGGAGATCAAAACCTAAATGAAGTTGACGCACTTCGTATTAGTCTGGCGAAAGAACAGCAGAGAGCAGAGCATTACGAAAGGGCGAAACAGTATTTTCTTGTCAATATGAGCCACGAGATACGTACGCCTATGAACGCGATTCTTGGTTTCGGGAGATATCTTCAACGTTCTCTAAAAGATCCGGAAGATTTGGACTCCGTCAAGATGATCATTAAATCTGGTGAACATTTGCTGACTACTTTAAATGACATTCTTGACTTTGTCAATATTGACGCCGGGGAGATTAGTTTTGTTTGTTCACCTTTTAATCTGAAAGACACCGTTCAGTCTATTTTTATGCTTAAGGAGTCTGAAGCCAAAATAAAGCAAATTGAAATAAGCTATAGTATTGATCCGGAGATACCAGGAGTAATTTATGGGGATTCGGTACGGCTTACTCAGATCTTGTTAAGTCTGACTTCAAACGCAATTAAATTTACTGAAGAAGGTGGTGTTTTCATTTCTGCAGTATTAGTTTCCGATCATGATGATCACGTGATTGTGGAATTTAGTGTTCAGGATACTGGTATAGGTATTGATCTTGATATGCAGGAAAAGATCTTTAGTCCTTTTGAGCAGGGGACCAATCATATGAAGCGTAAGTTTGGTGGCACAGGAATCGGTTTAAGCATCGTTAAACATTTAATTGCACTTCAGGACGGCGTGATTCAGTTGAAAAGTAAGCCTGGTGAAGGTTCTGAATTCTATTTCAGACTACCGTTCCTTAAAGCTCATGCTGGTAAAGACTTAACGAAATCACAGAATAAAGTCCATGGTCTGGCTGAAGGGGCGGAAATTGAAAAGGAGGTCAGCATATTGATTGTTGAAGACAATAAAATAAATCAGCTGCTGGTCATTAAACTTCTTGAACAAAGAGGCTATCAGACCACTGTTGCCGAAAATGGGAAGATAGCGCTCCATAAATATAGTCATACAGATTTTGATATCATTTTGATGGATCTGCAAATGCCTGAAATGGATGGATACGAAACTACTGTCCATATTCGTAACATGACTTCTCACAAAAAAGACATCCCAATTGTAGCGATGACCGCCCATACGATCAAAGGCGAGCGAGAAAAGTGCCTGGCTATTGGAATGAACGATTACATTTCAAAACCTTTTCATGCAGAAGAATTGTACGAAAAGATTAATATGCTGATAAATACCCTTGTTTAAAATAATCGGTCGTCCTTTGCCTTCCTGATGTTATTTTTATATAAGTTCGTATTTATAAAATCAAATATGAAGTTTTAGCGATATGATTGTTTACAGCGCACTTACTGATCAGGAGTTAATTGAAGAACTTAGAACAGGTAGTCATGATGCTTTCAATGAAATTCACCATCAATATTATGCTTTGCTGGTTCGTTATGCTTTCAATATTTTCCAAGATAAAGAAGCTTGTAGGGATATGGTGCAGGATGTGCTGGCTTGGTTCTGGGAACATCGGCGGCAACATCAGGTAAATAATATTAAGGGATACCTTCTAATGGCTGTAAAGTATCAGGTTGCGAATTACCTACGTAAAGGAAAGGTGCGTGAAAACTTTCTGATTTCATCTCTGAATGTTGCAGACTATAGCTTAAATGAAGAAAGCCTGGAGCTACAGGAACTTCAAGCGGTTATTACGAGTTTTGTTCATCAGCTGCCTGAAAAATGTGCAGAGATTTTCCGCTTAAGTCGTGAAGAACAACTAACCAATAAAGAGATCGCTGTTAAATTGGGGATTTCTGAAGTTACCGTGGCGGTGCAGATCAAAAGAGCGTTAGACAAGTTAAAAGTAAATCTTGGCAAAATGAACTTCTGGATGTATTTCTTTGTTTAATGAAAAAATATTTTCCGTTCTTGTAAATAATGGGCCAACTAAGGTTACTTATTTGTATAAACCATAAGTATGAGTAACGAAGAACTGGTCATATTGGCCACAAAAATAACTGAAGGTAAGGCCAGCACTGCTGAACTTAGGTTGTATAACGCTGTTTGTGAATCCTATCAGCGAGAACAGAAAGCATGGCCTGGTATGGAGTCTGAGCTGCCCAGGATGGAAGCTGCATCTCTAAGTAAATTCTGGGAACATTATTCAGATCGTAAGGTCGTTAAACTTTGGCCGCGTATTGTTGCTGCGGCTGCTATATTATTGATAGTTGGTGGAGGATTTTGGTTTTATAATTCCCAGCAACTATCTGGAAATAGGGAGAGCATTGTGAATTTAGGCCCTGAGATTGCTCCGGGAAAGAGTAGTGCCACACTCAAACTTGTCGGTGGTGAAAAAACCATTAGTACACCGCGCGGGAGTACCTACGAAATGGTACTGCCTGATGGCACAAAAATATGGCTGAATGCTGCAACTTCAATTAAATTTCCATCATCTTTTGCCGGACAAACACATAGAAAAGTTGAGCTCTTAAGTGGCGAAGCTTATTTTGAAGTGGCCAAAGATAAAGAACATCCTTTTGTGGTCAGTAGTGACGGACAAGAAGTAGAAGTGTTGGGTACACGTTTTAACATCAATACTTATGATAGCAGTATAAAAACAACCTTATTTGAAGGCAGTGTAAAGGTGAGTCAGGTGTTGCCAAAAGGAGCTCAAGCAACTAACGCAAAATCGAAAGCTAATAACAGCATAGTTTTAAAACCGGGAGAGGAATCGGTTGTATTTAAAAATACTTTGAAAATTTACATGGCCGACCGGGAAAAAGCCCTGGCCTGGAAGAGTGGGAATTTTAGGTTTGATAATGATACAATCGAAACCGTCATGCGTCAAATTTCTTATTGGTATGATGTGACGGTTGTTTATGAAGGAATAAAGCCTGAAGCGAGATTTTCTGGTTTAATGAAAAGGGACATGAAGTTGACTGAAATATTGAATATACTTGAGATGGTAGGCCTATGTAAATTTAGAATTGAAGGAAGCAAAGTCTATGTGTCGAAAGTATATGCCTATTAAATAAAAATGCGTCCACATCTTTTTACAGAAACGTGGACGCATTTTGGGTTCAATTCAGTTGGTTCTTACTTTCCAAGTAATTCCAATACCTGTGCCGTAGAATTTTTTGTGTCAACTTTTTTAATAATATGGGCAATATTGCCTTCTTCATTAATGATAAATGTAGTTCTGTGCGTGCCCATGTATTTTTTACCGTACATGTTCTTTTCTCCCCAAACACCATAATCCTGCACAATTTTCTGATCCGTATCCGCAAGTAGCGTAAATGGTAAGCTATATTTCGTTATAAACTTCTGATGAGACTTTTCGTCGTCAACACTTACACCAAGTACAACAATGCCTTTAGCTGTTAAACCCTGATAATTATCCCGGAAATCACAAGCCTCGGCAGTACATCCCGGAGTAGAATCTTTAGGGTAAAAATAAAGAACTACAGTTTTTCCTTTAAACTGGTCAAGAGTTACCGTATTGCCATCCTGGTCTTTTGCCGAAATGGCCGGTGCTTGCTGCCCCTCTTTTAATTCGCTCATAGTGCTATTTATAAAAAGTAATTGAATAGTTTTTGTTGTTGTCTTTCATGTCAGTAACAATAATCTCGAGTGTATGTTTTCCAGGAGTCGTACCTTCATCGAAAGTATGCCATAAGGTGGCAGATTTGGTGTCAAATTCCATCAATATCCATTTGCCGTCAATATAGCCATTAAAGCTCTTAATGCCTGAAAGGTTATCTCTGATTTTAAACGACATTTTACTGATGCCAGCCATAGATTTTTCATTGGCAATGTTAATCGGCGTAACGGTAGGAGGCACGGTGTCAATGGCGATGAAATAACTGCCAAAATTGCGTGGTTTCGCCTTTACATAACCATTTTCGAAATACCCACCCTGTGATGATCTCCCGGTGTTTACAATCAAAGCTTTTTCTTTGTATTTATTTACTGCGCTATCAGCCTTAATCCAAAGCTCAAAACCTGTATGGAGTGGTGTTAAATTGTTCTGGATCTGATGAATGGCTGAGTATGCATTAGTAGTAGGCTTAGGAAGTTTTTTATAAACGAAGTTCAAATCATTGTATAAGCTCCCTTTGGGAATGATGACCTTTACTTCATCATTGTTGAACTCGTTAGGGGTGGCATAACTAAAATTCAGACTGCCGGTTGGTGGCTCAGGGGTGTTAATTGTTGCCTTGTCATTCGCCTGTACATTAAATGCAAGTGTGCTCTTATTGCCTTTGCCATCTGTAGTGATATATTTAAGCCGATGCAGTTTCCCATCATTAAATTCAATCTTACCATTGTTTACCAGGTTGAAATAAATCTTCAGCGGGTTCCCTGGGTCTACAAAACTTTTTTGAATACTTTTTTTGGTATTCATATAAGTAGGGTAATCAATATGAGAGTTGATGGCTTTACTGTTTTCAAAAGAGAATTTTTCTAAAGCTGAAGTATAAACAGGTTGACCGTCTAGTTCCAATGAGATGGAATAAACACCATTTGTACCTGATGCACCATTGTGCCTGTCAGTGGTGATCACGCCGAAGCCTACTTCACCGCCAAGATTAATAGTTGTTACCTTATTTAGCTTGTAATTTCCTGAACCGCCCACAACCTGAAAATACTGTTTAGGTACAAACTCATTAAAAGGTTTGTTGTTTAGACGGTACACATACATCGCGTGAATAATAGGTGGGATGTTGTCTGGTATTTCAAGTCCAAATAATTGTGGGTTAATGGTTGCTTCAGTTTTGGTATCTCTGATTTCAAAATGTAAGTGTGGACCTCCGGAGCTCCCCGAGTTTCCGGTGTAGGCAATGATATCACCTTTGCGAACGGGAATAAACTGTGCATTAGGGAATTCGTCTATTTCGTATGATTTTTTCTGGTATTGAATTGCTTTTGCCTGTGGTGCAATTTTAGCACCAAACCTTTGCAGATGCCCGTATACTGAAGTAAAACCATTAGGATGATTAATGTATATGGCTAAACCAAATCCACTGTTTTGAACCCTTAATCTGGAAATGTAACCATCAGCGATGGCATAAACAGGGTATCCTTCACGCTGGTTGGTACGGTAATCCATTCCGGAATGAAAGTGATTGGCCCGGAGTTCACCAAATGAGCCTGCTAGGGCAGGAGGAACTATATCAAGCGGTGATCTGAAATCTACAAGCGGATATTTACTTGAACTAAGAATCTCTTGTCCAAAAGTGTGTAATGAAAGTAGAAATGCAACTGTAAGAAAGATATATTTTTTAATCATCAAAGTTATTTTATATCGAAGTTAAGTAGTTGCTGTCCTTGCAGCCATGCTTCAAGTTTATCCCCGGGCTGAACCTGTCCCACACCTTCTGGCGTGCCGGTGAAAATAAGGTCTCCTTTTTTTAAGGTGATGTATTGCGAAACGAAGGCTATAATCTTTTCAAAAGAAAACAAGATGTTTTTTGTATTGCCATTCTGCCTGGTCTCATTGTTGATTTTTAACTCAAAACCTAAGTCATAAAGGTTCTCAATATCCGTTTTTGGGATAAAGTTACTAACTGCAGCTGAGTGGTCAAATGCTTTGGCCAGCTCCCAGGGCAGCCCTTTTGCTTTATGGGCAGTCTGGATGTCCCGAGCTGTAAAATCGATGCCTAAGCCGATTTCTTCATAGTATTTATGAGCAAATTTTTCAGCGATATGTTTCCCTTCCTTACATATTTTTAAAACTACTTCCAGTTCATAATGGATGTCTGATGAAAAGTCTGGAATATAAAAAGGCTTATTGTCTTTAAGTAAGGCTGTATCAGGCTTTAAAAAGATAACAGGTTTATCCGGGATAGGGTTGTTTAATTCCCTGGCATGTTCGGCATAGTTACGACCTATGGCAATTATTTTCATTTGTATGTATTTATTTTTTTATGATGATGAAACTATCAAGACTTAGGCCAGAATGGTTTCAAAAATACAAAAGAAATAAATGGGGAACAATTAAAGGGGGACTATAAAACGGAGATTCGTTTTACTACAGTCTCGCTACCTGACATGATCTTCAGAAAATAAATGCCGGCGTTTAAACGATTTGGTATGGTATAACTTTTTGTTTGCTCTCCCGCCGCTATACGTTCATTGGAAAGGGTTACGATTTCATTGCCCAATAAATCCATGATTTTTACAGAAAGATTCGACTCTCTGTCCATGCGAAGAATCAGATTAACCTGATCATCTACAGGATTAGGATATACTTTTAAAACCGTAAGGATTTTTTCAGGCTTAAGGTTATTTGAAGTTTTATTGTTCGACACAAGATCGTTATACTGAACGTATCCAAAACTATATTTTGGTTTGTAAGTTTGTACACTCGCTTTGATTTGCGGGGTTTTATTGATCTTTTTAGCCCTTGCGGCACTTGCCAAACTGTCGGTTTTTTGACCAAAAACACTAACGCTGCACAAAACACTCATGCATATGATGCATGAAATATTCAGGAGAGCCACTATTTTCCGTTGTATCTTCATGTTTGGTACTGCCAAAAATATAAATAATAAAATTAAAAAATCAATGATTTTAATGACTATTTTCATATTTAACAATATTTAACATGTTTATCCGTTAAATACCGTTTTGACTTTTTTACATTTCTTGTTTCTTCTTAAACATTATTGAACTGAGTTTTGTTTATTTACTGTACTTTTGCCCTCTGTTTTAATTAAATAGTGTCACATCATATTATTAAATAGTGTCAAGTCATAAGAATTTTAACGCGCTTTCAGCCGGTGGTTTATTAGTCAGTTTAGGGATTGTTTATGGTGATATTGGTACGTCGCCGCTTTATACCCTCAAAGCAATTTTTAATTCAGTAGTTGGCGGGGGGCAGGAAGTGACTCCCGATCTTGTACTTGGAGCCTTGTCCTGTATCATCTGGACTTTAACACTTCAAACTACCGTTAAGTACGTTTTGATTACTTTAAGGGCTGATAACAAAGGTGAGGGTGGAATATTCTCTCTTTATTCGCTGGTTAGGAAAAATGCCAAATGGCTGGTTATTCCGGCTGTTGTTGGAGGTTGTGCCTTACTGGCCGATGGGATCATTACCCCTAGTATCACGGTAACTTCGGCAATTGAAGGTCTCCAGTTAAAATTCCCTACAGTTAGTGTCATACCGATTGTATTGGCGATTATAACAGGCCTATTTATTATTCAGCAGTTTGGAACAAATTTAGTAGGAAAACTTTTTGGACCTATTATGTTCCTCTGGTTTGGTGCACTGGGTGTATTAGGTTTACTATTCGTTGTACAAGATCTTACCATTTTTAAAGCTTTAAACCCTTACTACGCGTTTAATTTGTTGGTCAATAACCCTATGGCCCTGTTAATTCTGGGAGGAGTATTTTTATGTACCACAGGAGCGGAAGCTTTGTACTCTGATATGGGGCACTGCGGGCGCTCTAACATCAGGATCAGCTGGATCTTTGTGAAAACCATGCTTATCCTTAACTATTTAGGACAAGGTGTTTGGATATTGCATCATGGTAATTATGATACAGGCTTAAATCCGTTTTTTGAAATCGTTCCAACTCCTTACCTGTTATTTATGGTTGCATTGGCAACCGTTGCTGCGGTTATCGCCAGTCAGGCCATGATTACAGGGTCATTCACTTTAATTTCTGAAGCAGTAAGGTTAAATCTTTGGCCAAAAGTTAGGATCAATTATCCAAGTAATCAGAAAGGACAGATCTATGTGCCTTCCATCAACTGGATTTTATGGGCAGGTTGTATCGCTATCGTTTTGATATTTAAAAGTTCGGGAGCAATGGAGGGGGCTTATGGTTTAGCCATTAACCTTACCTTCTTAGCAACGACTATATTGATCGCCGCATACATGAAACGCAAAAAAGTGCCGGTGTATGTGATTGGGATATTTCTTGCTATTTACATGCTGCTGGAGTTAACCTTCCTGGTAGGTAATATGTCGAAATTCCTGCATGGCGGCTGGGTAACAGTACTCATTGGTTCAGCTTTGTTTACCGTAATGTGGAGTTGGTATGTGTCCAGAAAAATCAAAAACAGATTTGTTAAATACGTGGAGATTGAGGATTATTATCAGATCATCAGCGAGCTGAGTGAAGATACTTCTGTACCTAAATATTCCTCTCAACTGGTGTATTTAACGAGTGCGAATTTCAAAACAGAGATCGAATCAAAAATCATTTATTCGATCATACAGAAGGAGCCAAAAAGAGCGGATGTTTACTGGTTGGTGCATGTTGATGTAGTTGATGAACCATTTACAAGGGATTACAAGGTGGAGTTTTTAATCCCTGGAAAATTAATCAGGATTGACTTTAAGCTTGGTTTCAGGGTAGAGCAACGCATTAATCTCCTGTATAGGAAGGTGATTGAAGAGCTCGTGAAGAATGGTGAAGTTGATATCACCAGTCAGTATACTTCGTTAAATAAACATAAGATTGCTGGTGACTTTAGGTTTGTGCTTTTAGAGAAGCATTTATCTAAGTTCTCTAAACTGAGTCTTTATGAGCGTACCATTATGGACTATTATTTCATCCTGAAACGTTTAAGTCTTTCTGAAGAAAGGAGTTTTGGATTGGACTCCAGTTACGTTGATGTAGAAAAAGTTCCATTGATATTTGTTACGCCTGATGATATTGAATTGAACCGTTTGCCTGTTTAAAAGACAAACGGTAGTTCTCTGACAGACCAGTAAAATATTCACTAACGCGCCCGGCTACGTTCTTCTGCATTCCCTGTGTTTTTATCGCTGGATTTAGCCCCGCTGTTTCCAAAACGATAACTGAGGCTTAGTAAGGCATAACGGTTCATCTGGAAGTTCGTGAACTTTTGCCTGATGTTATTAACCGTAGTAGTAATGACTGGTGCACTGCTTAAAAACAAGTCATTTAAGGTTAAAGCCAGATCTACTTTTTTCTTCAGAATGGCTGCTTTAAGTCCCAGGTCTAGTTTGTAATAAGCATTTGTCCTACTGATACGATCTACCTCAGGGAACTGGTACCAGAAGTTAACTGCAGCAGCCAAGGTTTTCTCCTGGTTAAGGAAGATGTTATTGTTGGTCGCCAGGTATAAGCCAAATCCATTTACGCCTTCAATATTAGACAGCTTAGATTTTGCCTGGGTGTACGAAAAAGTGACCTGGTTGTTATTGTCTAGCCAGGAAGCTAGAGGTAACGACAGGTTTTCGGAAATCCCGTAGCGATAGGTTTTGATAAAGTTTAAAGGCGTAGTATAAACAATATTGGTATTCGCATCTGCAAGGATGACATTACTGAAACCATTTTCGGTCATGTTAAAAAAGAGGGAAGAGCTGAGTATGTTCTTATAACTGTGTAACAATTCGAAATTATTATTGTACTCTGGTTGCAGGAATGGGTTTCCCTGGCCGTAGCTATAAGCGGTGTATAGAGATTTATACGGGTTTAAGTTCCAGAAAGTAGGCCGGTTGATGCGCCTTCCAAAATTAAAAGATAAGCTTTGTTCTGCAGTGGGCTGATAGTTGATTGATACAGACGGAAACAGTTTAAAATAGTTGTTGATGGTATTTTGTTTTAGCACATGTGAATATCCCTTTGTCTGTGTGAGTTCCGAACGCAGCCCTATTTTATATTTCCATTGCTGGTGGTCTATGTTCATACTGGCATACAACGATTGGGTGTTTTCTGTGTAATCAAACTCATTACTCAGGCCCGGGTTAAAAATCAGCTCATCCTGAGCAGTTTTGTAGTAGTAAAAGGCATTGCTGTAATTGTCAATAAAGCTTAGTTTTCCTCCAAAATCAAATTGTGCAAAATGTGTAGGGATGCTGGCATCAGCTTTAAAAGTATAGATCCTGATTTGCTGTTTATTGGTGTCGTAGAACCTGGTCCTGCCGGAAGGATCAGGGCTGCCATCTGATTTAAAACTGTTGCTCTCAAAATCCGAGACATCGGTCCTATAATGGTTAAAATAATCTGCGTTCAATATGAGTTTTCTTCCACTTGTATCAAAATTTATAATGCTGTGCAGGTTTACAGCGTTGATGCGGGCAACCGGATAATAAGTAGCAAAGGCTTTAATGCTAGAGTCGCGTAAGGCAGTTCCTGGGTTCGTAAACGTATTGTTCACATGATCGTTACCATCGTAAATATTCTTTCCACCAGTATAACTGAAGCCAATGGAGGTTTTAGTGCTTATTTTATAATCTAGTCCGGCTTCATAGTTCAGCATACGGTATTTATAATCGCCGGTATCGGATTGCATCCAGATTTGTTTAGGGTAGCTGAAATCTGTGCGGAAACCTTCCAGCAGTCGGCCCCGGTCTAGATTTACACTGGCACGGGCAGTTAATTTTTCGGAATTGTAACTGATGTCTCCGGCTGCATTTAGTCCCTGGAAATTCCTGGTCCCGTATACTTTGGCTGGGTTATGAAACCAGCGTTTTCCGCTGGTCTGTAGGTTAACCGCATAGCCTTGCTGGCTGCTTTTTTTGGTAATGATATTGATCAATCCGGCATTTCCTTCGGCATCGTAATTGGCACCTGGATTTTTAATGAGCTCAATTCTGGAAATTTGTCCTGCGGGAATAGATTTGAGATATCTCGTTAACTCTATTCCGCTTAGTTGTACTAAACGATCGTTAATCATCACCCTTACATTTCCTTTTCCGGCAATGCCAACCTGACCATCGCTAATTTTTACACCCGGGACTTTGCTGAGTGCATTTAAGGCATCAGATCCCATGGCCGTAACACTTGTTGCTACGTCGTAAATCAGTTTGTCGGAGTTGTTTTTAACAGTTGATTTAACTGCTTTGATTTCGATCTCTTTTAAGTTGGTGTCAATTTGTGCCCGGAGATGGAAATGGAGCATCATCAGTGCCAGGCAAAGAAGTAATGGTTTCAAATTTAGGATTGATTTGAGGTTTATATTCGATTTGTGTGTAGTTGCAATTTAGCATAATTTATCAGAATTAACCTTACACAAATAAGGCTCCGGGGAGGAGCCTTTATTGTTTTGGTCGTCCGACCAAACAACTATAGGGATAATTAGGAGGGCAACTTAATATGGCTCGATTTTATCTATTATTGAGATAAAAGAGCCTGGGTGATCAATAACAAATCACCAGTCTAATGTAACTATATAATCTTAAATATTATAATAAATCTCAAAAATATTTCTATTTATGAGTATTTTCTACATTAAGTTTACTGTGTTTATAGCCATATAGGAAGTAGACGAACAGGCCAACAATTAACCAGATGCCAAAACCTATCCAGTTAGAAATGCCCAATTCACACATCATGTAAAGGCAGCAAAGCAGGCCTAAAACTGGTATAAGTGATAAGTTCTTTGTGATACAAAAGTAGGTAACTACAATACTGATAATCAGAAATATCCACATTGGAATTTTATGCCTGAACAGTTCCCAGCCAGTTTCGTATTTTTTACTGGCATGGATAGCTGAGTTATCGATGAAATCCTGGTATTGTTGTGCTGTGAGTTGATTTAAATAAGCTTCTGCATCAATGTTATCCTTCGCTTGGATACCAGCATTTTTTGCAGCGGAGGCAATTTCCTGTTTGATAATACCTCTTTCAATCTCGTTTAGAGAGGTAACAACCTTAAGAGGTCCATTAATAGCAGGGCTATTAAATAAAAAGGCTTTTGTTTGTTTCTCATATAAAGTAAAGCCGGTTACTATCATTCCTGCAAATAGTAAGGGGATTATATATTTTGAGTTTATGTAAGGTATTTTGAATTTACCTCTTTTAACACCTGGTTTGTTTTGCAATACCAATACACCGGCACAAACCAATACAAAGGCGAATAACGTTCCAATTGAACATAGATCGGTTACGATGGTGAGGTTCATAAATAAGGAAGGAACGGCTACTACAAATCCAACAACAATTGTAGAAAAAGAAGGTGTTTTATATTTAGGATGTATTTTAGAAAATGATTTGGGCAATAGACCATCACGGCTCATACTCATCCAGATTCTTGGCTGCCCCATTTGAAACACTAGTAGTACACTAGCCATGGCAAATACAGCACTCACAGCGACAATGCCGCTCATCAATTTCAGATCAATCTGATCGAATACAAAAGCAAGTGGATCGCCTACCGCAAGGAGTTTATAATTTACAATACCGGTAAGGACTAGTGCTATTGCAACGTAGAGTATTGTACAGATAATGATGGCCCACATCATCCCCCGTGGTAAATCACGTTGTGGGTTTTTACACTCTTCAGCAGTTGTAGAGATCGCATCAAAACCAATATAAGCAAAGAATACTGCAGAAACACCTTTTAGTACGCCTGATACACCATTCGGGGCAAAAGGATTCCAGTTGGACGTATCTACATAAAATATACCAACTGCGAGTACCAATAAAATGACCGCCAGTTTTACAATCACCATCGCATTACTTGCGTTTCTGGACTCTTTCATTCCCCTGTAAATTAACCAGGTAATAAAAATGATAATCCCTAAGGCAGGTAGATCGGCTACCAGATGAAAGCCTCCAATTTTTGGGGCAGTAATCCAGGCATTATTTGCTATTCTGGTGGCGTCGTCTAAATTCGCAAAGCTTTTTCCAGCATTTACCAATGCTTCTGCATGTTTATGTCCATTGTAGGCCGAAAGGTAGTCCATTGTTGCCCAATCGGGTACATGAATGCCATTAATGCCCATGGCTGGAATTTGTATAGAAGAGAGTAGACCTGTAAAATAATCGGACCAGGAAATGGCAACAGTAATGTTTCCTATGGAATATTCCATAATCAATGACCAACCTATAATCCAGGCTACGAGCTCACCAAATGCAACATAAGAATAGGTATAGGCACTACCGGAAACCGGCACCATCGAGGCAAATTCTGCATAAGCAAATGCGGCGAAGCTACAGGCGATAGCTGTAAATATGAACAAAAATATCACTGCCGGCCCACCATCAGCACTGGCCTTGCCTATTGTGCTGAAGATACCTGCACCAATAATGGCTGCAATGCCAAAAGCTGTCAGGTCTCTTACACCAAGGGTCTTGTGTAACGATGTACCATGTTCACCATATCCCTTTTCGGCATCCGCCAATATTTTATCAATAGACTTTTTCCTGAGCAGTTTTTGAAACATATTTAGTTTTTTCGGTTAGTTCGGTATTATTCAAACTTAGAAATTTAGTTTGTAAACTACCCTAATTTCTCTAATTCTTCTTTTACAAAGGACGCGAGCTGATCAATATAATCCAGGCTAAAGTCGAACTTAATACCTGCAGTTTCGTAAATTTCATTGATTGGCTTGGTATACCCCAGTGCGAGCGCCTCCAGGTACTGTTGTAATGCCTTTTGCGGGTTTTCCTTATAGTTTTTCCAGATCGCTATGGCTCCTAATTGGGCAATCGCATATTCAATATAATAAAAAGGTACTTCAAAAAGATGAAGCTGTTTTTGCCAGGTGTTGCCGAATTCTTTCTCCAGGCCGTCCCAATTGGTAAAGCCGGCACCAAAACGGTTGTATATTTGTTTGAATGCATTTTCACGATCAGCTGCATTGTGATCCGGATTGGTATAAATCCAATGTTGGTACTGATCTATTACGGCTACCCATGGAAGGGTTTTAAGTACGTCGGCCAGTTGTTCTTTCTTAGCACGGAGCAAGTCTTCTTCATTATCAAAAAAGATATGCCAATTGTCCATAGAGATCAATTCCATGCTCATAGATGCCAGTTCTGCTACTTCCGACGGACAGTGTTTAAAGTCGTTCAGTTCCAGGTTCGCTGTCAGGAAAGTATGAATAGCATGCCCACCTTCATGAACCATTGTTGTCAGATCCCTAAATGAGTTGGCCGAATTCATAAAAATGAAAGGTGCACCAGTTTCTGCCAGAGGATAATTGTACCCGCCCGGAGCTTTGCCTTTTCTGCTCTCCACATCAAAAAGCTGGTTGGCCTTCATAATGGAAAGCATATGCCCCAGTTTAGGATCAATAGCATTAAAGCAATTTATTGTTTTATCAATGAGTTCTTCTCCACTTTTAAATGGTTTTAATGCAGGCTTACCTGTAGTGCTTACATCCATATCCCATGGTTTTAGAACTTCGATACCTAGCAATTCCGCCCTTTTTTCAGCCTGCGCTTTAAGAATTGGAACGATTTTCTTTTCTATAGCTTCATGGAAATGGTAACAGTCTTTAGGTGTATAGTCAAATCTGCCAAGCGCCTGGAACATGTAATCCCGGTAGTTTTCAAAGCCGGCATTTAAAGCAACCTGATGGCGCATAGCTACCAGTTCATCGAATAGTATGTTTAAATCATCTTTGTCTGCCAAACGGCGTTGCTGTATAGTTTCCCATGCCTGCTGTCTAACTGCCCGGTCTGTATCTTTAATGAAATTGGCAGCTTGTTCAAGTGTATACTCCTGGTTATTTATCGTTACACTCATTGCGCCGGTAATACCTTGATATTTCTGCTGGCTAACCTGTAATTTGGTGAGCAGTTCAACGTTTTCATCCCTGTAAATTTCAAGTGCTTTTCTGATTGCCCTGATATAGACAAAATACTTTTCCTGATCCAGTTCATCAATAAAAGCACTGTCATTGAACTTCTGATTCAGGAGGTTTGCAATTGGAGAAATCTTAGGTTCAATTTCCATTGCAAAATATTGGAAATTTTTAACCAGTTCTTCGTTTGCCGTATCGCAACTCATTTTAATGTACCGCCATGCAAAATCTTCTTCTAAAGCAGCTTCAAGTTCACTTTTGTCTTTAAGCCATTGTTCCAGCTCATTAACGTTATCGATCTGACGTTCCAGTAACTCATTTAAAATGGGTTCAAGGTTGTTCCATTCAATTTGTAGATCCTGCGGAATATAAACTCGTGTTTTCTTAGGTATGGTAAGGTTGATCATAGGATCTAAAAATTATAATAAGTTCTTAAAAAAGCGTCCAATAAAAAGCAAATAGCAAAAACAACAGAGGCATAACCATTGGTAGTGGCAAAAGCACGGTTTACTTTGCTAATGTCAGTTGGTTTTACCAGTAAGTGTTGATAAATCAACATTGTACAGAAAAAGGCAACACCAATATAATAAACCCAGCTAAAACTACTGAAAAAGATAGGGACTATAACACAGGTTGCGGATAAAATGTGCAAAACGACCGACAGGTTTAATGCGTTTTTTATGCCTAAAGCTGCAGGAATAGAATGTAGTTTTTCCCCTTTGTCAAAATCTTCGTCCTGGAGCGCGTAAATGATATCGAAGCCGCTTACCCAAAACAATACGGCAAAAGAATAAAGTACTGGAACCAGGTTAAACATGCCCGTTACAGCTATGTAGGCTCCTATTGGTGCGAGGGAAAGTCCCAGACCGAGCACAAGATGACACAATGCGGTAAACCTTTTCGTATAACTGTAAAATAACACCACAAACAAGGCTATCGGTGATAAATAAAAACAGAGGCTATTGATGAAAAAGGTAGTCACTGTAAAAAGTATACAGTTGATTATGACAAAGGTTAAAGCTTCACTGGCTGATACCTTGCCTGCCGGAATGTCGCGCATTTGTGTGCGTGGATTTTTGGCATCTATATTTCTATCCAGGTACCTGTTGAAGGCCATTGCAGCATTGCGTGCAAACACCATGCATAGGAGCACAAGCACTAGTTTAAGCCAGTTAAAAGGATTGTCGGTAGTAGTTACACCAAGAAAAAAACCAATCATTGCAAATGGTAACGCAAAAATGGAATGTGCAAATAGTACCAATGAAAAATACTTTTTCATGTATAATTAGAAATTTAATAGTCAGAAGCGGGCGATAAATCAGGCATGGCAAAATCTTTATTTACTTCTTCAATAAAGTCAAGAACTTTATCTCTTCCAAGGGCCTTTTCAGCAGAAGTTACAAAATAAGGAGGAATTTCTTCAAACCATCCACCTAATGCCTTTTTGAACAAAGCGACATTCTGATCTGTCTTTACCGTGGACTGTTTATCTGCCTTTGTGAAAATAAGTGCAAAAGGGATTTGAATTTCTCCCATCCAACAACAAAATTCCAGATCAATTTTTTGAGGCTCAAGTCTACTGTCGATCAAAACAAATACACATTGCAAGCTTTCACGCTTGGTAATGTAATTGCGGATGAATTTCTCCCATTTCTCTCTGCTGCTTTTAGATACTTTAGCATATCCATAGCCTGGTAAATCTACTATATACCACTTCTCATTAATTAAAAAGTGGTTGATAAGCTGCGTTTTTCCTGGCTTTTGCGAGGTTTTAGCCAAACCATGCTGGTTAACCAACATATTGATCAATGATGATTTGCCTACGTTTGAACGACCGATAAATGCATATTCGGGCATGTTGGCAGTAGGTAAGGCCGAAACCTTCGTATTACTACAAATAAATGTTGCTGATTTTATAATCATTTGACAAAGGTAGAAAATTAGTTTTCAACAATACTTATCTTTGCTGCTTACTATGAGCGAAAACATTACACCGTACCAATCTCAGAATGCTACCAAGAAAGAACAGGTGGCCACAATGTTCAATAATATATCCGGAACTTATGATTTTTTAAATCATTTTCTTTCCCTGGGTATTGATATATTATGGCGAAAAAAGGCGATTAAAGAGCTTAAAGCGATACAACCCAGGATTATGCTGGATGTGGCTACCGGAACAGGTGATTTTGCTTTTGAAGCGATAAATATTTTACAACCGGAGAAAATCATTGGTGTAGATATTTCTGAAGGAATGTTGGATGTGGCAAGAAAAAAAATCAGCGAACGAAATCTTCAGCATGTTTTCTCTGTTCAGATGGGAGATTCTGAAGGTTTACAATTTGACGATAATCATTTCGATGCCATTACTGTAGCCTTTGGCGTACGGAATTATCAAAATCTGGAAAAGGGGCTGGCGGATATGTATCGTGTGTTAAAGCCGGAGGGTAAGATTGTCATTTTAGAATTTTCTAAACCAAGGGCATTCCCAATTAAACAAGGCTATAATTTTTACTCAAACCAGGTACTCCCATTTTTTGGAAGGATGTTTTCTAAAGACAATAGTGCTTATACTTATTTGCCAGAGTCTGTTGCAGCATTTCCTGATGGCGAAGATTTTATCAAGTTAATGAATAAGGTCGGGTTTAAAAAGAGTAAAGATATTCGTCTTACTTTTGGTATATGTGCCATTTACACAGGAATTAAATAAAATTGATTAAAAGGACAAAACTATATGTACTGTTGGTGTGCCTTATGGCCGCACAAACTGCTGCTGCCCAAAACTGGGGAGGTGGTGTAGATGACGACGAGATCCATTTCGGTTTTACCTTTCAATACCTGACTTCTGAATTTAAGTTTTTAAAAAAAATAGATTGGCAAAAACCATTTATAGATGAAAACGGAAGGATTGTTTCTGGAGAACTTAAATCGCTTTCTTCTAAATCTTCGCCGGGATTTGGTATTGGCTTCGTAGTGAATAAACGTTTGGGTGAGAACGCAGACGTGAGGTTTACACCTACACTCGTTTTTAATGATCGCCTGGCTACGTATGAATTTGCAGGATTGGAGGCTCCTATAGAAAAAAAAGTGCAGTCGACTATGATTGACATCCCGCTTGGAATTAAGTTAAAGTCAGACAGAAGAAATAATTTTAGAGCTTATGTCATCGGTGGAGCAAAGTATTCAATGGATATTGCTTCAAAAAAGAGGAGTAATGATGATTCTTTTGCTGCGATGGAGAAATTTTTGAAGAATAAAAAGAACTTCTTATCATGCGAGGCGGGGTTTGGTGTTGACCTTTATTTCGAATACTTTAAAATGTCACCGGAAATAAAACTGTCCTATGCTTTAAATAACGTATTAAAGAATGACCCGAGTCCGTATTCAGCCCCAATTGACAAGTTGATGTTGCGTCATGTTACTTTCAGTTTGTTTTTCGAGTAAGGTATTCGCGTTAAAAACACATTTATACTCGTAAAAAAATTATAGCTTTGCTTGCTCAGAAAGCATCCGAAAAAGGTGTAGTCTAGGTGACAATGGACGTTTGAATTGCTAAACATACCTTTTCGAATGTTGTATGGCTAAAAATAATATCATATGAAAACGGCACTCATTACAGGGGCAACTTCTGGCATAGGAGCAGCATGCGCACATTTATTTGCTGCAAAAGGATATAATTTAATACTGGTAGGACGAAGAGAAGAGCGGCTAAAGGAATCCGGAAGACATCTGGAAGATAAGTATGCTGTGGAAGTGAAGTGCATTGTTGCCGACGTAAGGGATTTTGAAAATCTGTCATATGCTTTGGAAACATTACCCGTACAGTGGAAAAAAGTTAATGTTTTAATCAATAATGCTGGTTTAAGTCAGGGACTGGATCCGATTCATAGAGGCGAAATAGGCGATTGGGATACCATGATCGATACAAATATTAAAGGTTTACTCTACTCGACTAAGATAGTTTCTAATTGGATGGTGGCTGAAAGAAGCGGACATATCATTAATATAGGTTCTATTGCTGGAAAGGAAGTGTATCCAAACGGGAATGTATATTGTGCAACAAAACATGCCGTTGATGCTTTGAGTAAAAGTATGCGGATTGACTTGCTTACCTATGGTATAAAAGTTACAGCAATACATCCTGGAATGGTGGAGACAGAGTTTTCTAAAGTTCGTTTTAAGGGAGACGAAGGCAGAGCTAAGAAAGTTTATGATGGAGTAGATCCTTTGATGGCCGATGATATTGCAGATGCCATTTGGTATGTGGTGAGCAGACCGGCACACGTCAATATCAATGATATGCTCATCATGCCAACGGCACAGGCAACAGGTACAATTATTAAAAGAGATTAAAAGGTTTGTACCTCATACCTCATAACCTACAATCCACAACATATTACAAACAATATATAACCACAACTCAAACAATGATATCAAACACAATAGATCAGGAAATAAAACAAGCTATGCTGGCTAAAGACCAGGCGAAGTTAAGAGGTTTAAGAGCAATTAAGGCTGCATTACTTTTGGCAAAAACTGAAAAAGGTAATGCAGAAGAAATTACTGAAGAAGCAGAATTGAAGCTATTGCAGAAGCTGATTAAACAAAGAAAAGAATCTTCGGATATTTATAAACAACAAGGTAGAGAAGATTTAAGTGTGGTTGAAGAGGAAGAGATTGCTGTAATCAGTGCATTTATGCCTAAACAATTAGATGCTGAAGAGATTGAGGCAATAATTGTAAAGCTGATCGAAGCATCGGGCGCTACTTCAGTTAAAGATATGGGAAAGGTGATGGGGCTGGCCAATAAAGAGCTGACTGGCAAGGCAGATGGGAAGCTTATCGCTGAATTGGTAAAGAAACACTTGGCATAAAATATGCTGCATATTTAAAGTGATTCATTTATTTTCCTTAAATTAATATATTAAATTACATTAAATTAATTTTACTCTACTAACTTAGTAGCAATAATCATTACACAAAATATATATGACATACGAAGTAATAGACGAAGGCGGGTTTAAATATATAGAAGCCGGAAAAGGTGAAACCCTGGTATTACTTCATGGTTTAATGGGAGAGCTCAGTAACTGGGAACCCGTAATTGACCATTTTAAAGCTAATTATCATATCCTGGTACCAATATTGCCAATATATGAACTTCCTATCCTTACTCTTGGTGTGAGGAGCTTGTCGAAATACGTACACAAATTTTTAAAGCATAAAAAATTAAATCAGGTAGTTTTGGTAGGGAACTCCCTGGGGGGGCATGTTGGACTGGTATTTACATTGGCACATCAGGAGAATGTAAAAGCATTGGTTCTTACAGGCAGCTCTGGTTTATATGAAAATGCATTCGGCGGATCTTTTCCTAAAAGAGAAAGCTATGATTATATCCGTGAAAAAGTAGAATTCACTTTTTATGACCCGGCTACAGCAACCAAGTCACTGGTTGATGAGGTTTATAAGACGGTAAATGAGCGATCGAGAGTGATTCGTATCCTTGCTCTGGCTAAATCGGCTATCAGACACAATATGTCAAAAGACCTTTCGAGAATCACTATTCCCGTATCACTCATATGGGGACAACAGGATAAAGTAACACCTCCGGAGGTAGCAGAAGAATTTCATGAACTTTTACCAAATTCGGAACTGAACTGGGTAGACAAATGCGGACACGCACCAATGATGGAACGCCCTGAAGTTTTTAATGGATACCTTGATAAATTTTTAAACAGAATTTTACTGAAATAAACAATGTTGGCAACCGAACTCATATCAAATTCTATACCTCCATTAAGGACGTCTGACACTGTTCAGAAGGCTATGGAAAGGATGACTGAGTTCAAACTTTCCCATTTACCAATCGTAAATGAAAGTCAGTTTCTAGGTTTGCTGGCTGAAGATGAGTTGATAGAAGTGAAGGATGTAGAAACGCAAATTGGTGGATTGTCGCTTACACTCTTAAATCCATTTGTTTATGAAGATGCACATGTTTATGATGTGGTCAGATTACTAAATCAGTTAAATTTATCAGTAGTTCCTGTATTAGATTATAAGAAAAATTATCTTGGATTAATATCTATTAATAATCTGTTATGCTATATAGCAGATATCTTTGCGGTAAAAGAGCCGGGAGGAATTATTGTCCTCGAAATCAGTAACAGAAATAACTCTTTGTCCCACATGGCACAGATTGTTGAGGCCGACAATGCCCAGATCTTGTCTTCTTATGTGCAATCATTCCCTGATTCAACAAAACTGGAAGTTACGTTGAAGATAAATAAAACAGAGTTGTCTGGTATTATCGCGTCTTTTGAGAGGTATAATTACCAGGTTAAGGCAGTGTTTAACAGCACTAAGACCGACGATGGAACAGAAGATCGGTTCAATTCATTTATGAACTATTTGAATGTCTAAAAATATAAACACAATAAAATAATTATCTACTGATAAAACTAGACGCTAAATGAAGATTGCAATTTACGGTAGGGAATTCAATAATAGTGTATTGCCATTTGTTCAGGAAGTTTTTAATGTTCTTGATCAATATAAAGCCCCCATACTCGTTTATAAAAAATACCTGGATTTTATAAAAGATAAGATTAAACTTCCAGATCATATTACTGCTTTTACGCAGCATACAGAGCTGATTGGACATGCTGATGTATTGATCAGCTTAGGCGGTGATGGTACGTTACTGGATACTTTGGCTTTAGTTCGTGACTCTGGAATTCCCGTCATCGGAATCAACTTCGGAAGACTTGGCTTCTTGGCGAGTATCAATAAAGATGAAATCAAAACCGCTATTGAAGCTTTAAAGAATAAAGAGTACTCACTTGATAAACGCACACTTTTAAGTTTAGAGTCGACTTATGACCTATTTGGAGAAGAGAACTTCGCGCTGAATGATATTACCATTCACAGAAGAGATAACTCGGCCATGATGATTATTCATGCTTATATGAATAATGAATTCGTCAACTCTTATTGGGCTGATGGTTTGATTATTGCAACCCCAACGGGATCAACAGCGTATTCTTTGAGTTGTGGCGGACCGATTATCTATCCCAGCTCCCAGAACTTTGTCATCACTCCCATAGCTCCACATAACTTAAATGTACGTCCATTAATTGTTCCTGATGATGTAACCCTGACTTTTGAAGTAGAAGCAAGAAGTGCGAAATTCCTTGTTTCATGTGATTCGAGAACGGAAACGGTAGACAGATCGGTGAAAATAACGCTCAATAAGGCTAAATTTCACGTAAATCTGATCAGGCTTAATAATGAAAGCTATCTGACTACTTTAAGGAATAAACTACTTTGGGGAATAGATACCCGTAATTACTAGTATGCATTTCATCCGGCAATTGGCTTGTTTTATCGTCTTCTTTTCTGGGATGTTAAATGTCTGTGCGCAGACTTTTGAACTTGGGGTAATGGGTGGTGGTGCCGGTTATATCGGAGATCTGAACCAGGATAAATTACTGAAAATAAGTGGTTTTTCGGCGGGTGCTTATGCGAAAATGAATATTGATGCCTATTGGGCTATTGGTCTCCATTATAACTATGGAAAGATTAAGGCCAATGATGCAGATTCGGAAAATAGCCAGTTCAGAGACCGGAACCTCAATTTTAAGACAGCTTTAAATGAGCTGAGCCTTCAAGTTGATTTTAACTTTCTGAATTATTTTGCTGGTGGGGGAACGAAACGGTTTACGCCTTATATTTTTACTGGTATCGGAGGTGTGTTTTACAGCCCAAAAGCAGTTTACGCTGATAAAGAATATAATCTACGATTTTATCAAACGGAGGGACAAAGTGGGGCCTACCGTAATTATACTTTGACTGTTCCTTATGGGGTAGGGGTAAAACTAAGATTGAAGGACAATTGGGGGCTGTTTTCTCAGATCGGTTACCGGACTGCTCACACTGATTATCTGGATGATGTAAGTAGCAGATATCCGAACCCCGCAGTCTGGAAAAATGATAGCTATTTAGCTGATCGTAAGAAACTTTCAGATCCATCTCATAGTCAATATGGTGCCCCAGGTATTCAGAGAGGCGATTTTAGAAAAAGAGATACATATATGTTTGTAGGTATTGGCATATCTTATACCTTTGTGTCCCAAAAATGTTATACATTTTAAGCATATTTGCGGAAAATAAATGGGATTTAAAGAACAAATAGATACTACCCGCTTGCCGGAACACATCGCCATCATCATGGATGGGAACGGTAGATGGGCCAAAAATCAAGGTAAATTCAGGGTATTTGGCCATGAAAGTGGAGTCTTATCGGTAAAAGATATTGTTGAAGGCTGTGTGGAAATAGGTATCAGGTACCTAACCGTTTATGCTTTTTCAACCGAAAACTGGAACAGACCTATTGAAGAAGTCAATGCGTTGATGGAATTGTTGATTTCTACTATTAACCAGGAAACGGAAACACTTAACAAGAACAACATTCGGCTTAATGCTATCGGAGATATAGCTTCCCTTCCTCAGAAATGTATTGATGACCTGAAGAATGCCATGGATAAAACGGCGAATAATACACGTTGTACTTTAACCCTGGCTTTAAGTTATAGTGCTAAATGGGAGATTCTTGAAGCTGCGAAGAAATTGGCACAACAAGCAAAAGATGGGACGATAAATGTTGAAGATATTAATGAAGAGCATTTCTCTGCTCAATTGACCACTATAAATATGCCCGACCCCGAATTGATGATCAGAACAAGCGGTGAACATCGGATCAGTAATTTTCTGTTGTGGCAAATGGCCTATACAGAATTATATTTTACCGAGACCCTTTGGCCCGACTTTAGGCAGGAAGACCTTTTTGAAGCTATTGTAGACTACCAAAAACGCGAACGCCGCTTCGGTAAAATTAGTGAACAACTCAACTAATTTTACTTTTAACACTTTTTAACATGTGTTTAAATTAACTTAGCATCGATTTTTAGATTGTAAATGAAAAGAATATACCAACTTATATTATTGTTGTTGATTGGTTTACCAACAATGGCACAGATTACCCGTCCTCAGTCCAATCCTGCAGCTCCTTCTTTAAAAGTTAAAGGGTTAGAACTGGATTATTTCAATCCTAAAGAATATATCATTGGAGGTACAACTTTAACTGGTACTCAGTATCTGGACAAAGAAGTAATTATCACGCTTTCAAAATTGACTCCAGGAGAAAGGGTAGTGCTTCCAGGTGAAGCTACTGCAAATGCAATTAAAAATCTTTGGGCCCAGGGGTTGTTTGATGATATTCAATTGGATATTGTAAAGATTGTTGAGGATACGGTGTATTTCGATATTGAAGTTGTTGAGCGTCCGCGTTTGGGTTCATTTGAATTTACTGGGATTAGTAAATCACAAAAAACAGATATCCTTGAAAAGTTAAGTGAGAAACCTGGTAAGGCGATCATTAATGATAACTTATATAGCAGTACTACTGCAGCGATTAAGAAGTTTTTATTGGGTAAAGGGTATTTCTTTACCAACGTTGAATATAAAACGAAACCAGATCCTAGTCAGGAGAATAATGTGATTCTGGAAGTAATGGTGGACAAAGGCAGAAAAGTTAAAGTTCACGAGATCAAGTTCACTGGGAACAAAGAATTTTCATCAGCTAAATTGCGTAAGTTTCTAAAGAAAACTAAGCAACAGGCTTTCTATAAAGTTTTTGGTTCCGGAAAGTTCAATAAGGAAAAATACGATGAAGATAAAGTAAAACTGATTGCTAAAATGCATGACAAAGGTTACCGTGACGCGGTAATTCTGAAAGATAGCATTTATCAGTATAGTGATAAAGCGGTAGGTATTAAAATAGACGTATTTGAAGGGCCTAAATATTATTTCGGTGACATCACCTGGGTAGGTAATGCGAAGTACACAACTGAGTTTTTACAAAGAGCATTAGGTATTGAAAAGGGAGAGGTATTTAGTGAGGAGAAGCTGGAGAAAAAATTAAGAGGAAGTGCAAATGGTGATGACGTATCAAGTATTTATCTGAATGATGGTTATTTGACTTTTAACGTTGATCCGGTTCAAACCAGAATTACAGGAGATACAGTTCAGATGGAGATGAGAATCTATGAAGGTCCTCAATATACCAATAACAGAATCACCGTAGTTGGAAATACCATTACAAATGACCGCGTTGTTTTACGTGATATCCGTACAAAACCAGGAGAGAAATTCTCAAAAGACCTGTTGATCCGTAGTGTTCGTGAGATTGGTCAGTTAGGTAACTTTGATGAGTCTAAGACGAACCCTGTTCCTAAGCCAAATCCTGCCGACGGAACCGTAGATATTGAATATCACGTAGAGGAAAAACCGTCTGACCAGATTGAGTTATCAGGTGGTTTTGGTGGTGGTAACATCATAGGTACATTGGGTTTAACTTTCAATAACTTCTCGTTAAGAAATCTGTTTAACCTAAGTGCTTACAAACCTTTGCCAAAAGGAGATGGACAGAAATTAAGTTTACGCGGACAAACAAATGGTAAGTATTACCAGTCGTACAGCTTCTCTTTCTCAGAGCCATGGTTAGGTGGTAAAAAACCAATCAGTTTTGGTGTAAGTGCATTTACTTCATTACAATCTAATGGTGGAAGAAGTTACTACGGTACAATTGATCCTTCAAGCAGTCAGTATTCTAAAATTCGTTTAAATGGTGTTACGGTTAGTTTAGGAAGAAGATTGAACTTCCCGGATAACTACTTCCAGCTTACACATGCGATTAATGCACAACAGTATATCCTGAATAACTATGGTGGATTCTTGTTCAGCACAGGTACTTCCTATAACTTTAACTTAACACAAGAGCTAAGCAGGGATTCCAGGGATTCCCCAATCTTCCCAACCGGAGGTTCTTACTTTAAGTTTACTGTTCAGGCAACTCCTCCATATTCATTGATGAACAATGTGAATTATGAGACGGCTTCAGATAAACAACGTTATAAGTTTACAGAGTACCACAAATGGAAATTTGAGTCGCAATGGTTCCAAAGATTAGCAGGTAAGTTTGTTGTTAAAGCACAAGCTCAATTTGGTTTCCTTGGTTCGTATAACAGCGCTGTTGGTCAGTCTGCATTTGAAAGGTTTAAATTGGGTGGTGATGGTATGCAAGGCTTTGACTTCCTTCAGGGATCTGAGTTGATCGCGATGCGCGGATATGCCAACAACTCTGTAATTCCAGTTGGATCAGACCCTAATATCGCGCAGCAATCTGGTAGTCCGATTTTCACTAAATATGTAATGGAGGTAAGATATCCGGTAATTGCAAGTCAGCAGGCTACTGCATTTTTAGTAGCATTTGCTGAGGGTGGTAATACCTGGGATAAGTTTTCTGACTTTAATCCGTTTAATGTTAGACGGTCTGCAGGTTTTGGTGCGAAAATATTTTTACCGATATTTGGATTGTTGGGGATTGACTGGGGTTATGGATTTGATAAGATCCCTGGATCACCAGATGCTAATAAAGGACAGTTCCACTTTAGTATAGCGCAACAACTTGGAGGATTTAACTAGTAAATATTAAATGAAATTAAGATAGGTTTGTTGGATAGCGTTCAGCAAACCTATCTTAATTTCATAGCCATGAAGCTGCAAAGGGCTTTTAGTAAAAAATAAATAACAATTACCACTGAAAAAATAAACATATACTAATGAAAAAGTATTTTTTAATTTGCATCTTGCTGTTCGTAAGCTTTGGTGCATTTGCACAGAAGTTTGCATATGTGGATACAGAATACATTCTGAAACACTTGCCGGATTATAAGTCGTCATTGAATCAATTAAACGTTTTGTCACAACAATGGCAAAAGCAGATCGACAACAACTTTGTTGAGATCGATAAAATGTACAAAGCTTATCAGGCAGATCAGGTATTGTTAACTGAGGATATGCGCAAAAGGAGAGAGAATGACATTATAGAAAAGGAAAAGCAGGCGAAAGAGTTTCAGCGCAAGATATTTGGACCTGAGGGAGAGTTGTTTCAAGCCAGAACAAAATTGTTAAACCCTATTCAGGAAAGTGTAACAAAAGCGGTAGCCGAGATTGCTAAAGCCAAATTGCTGGATTTCATTTTCGATAAGAGTAGCGAAGCAACCATGATGATCTATGCCAGCAGTGGTTATGACGTCAGTAATGATGTGATTAAAAAATTAGGTTACAAGCCTGATTCAGGAATAAAATAGATATATTAAACACAAATTAGAAACAATTATTAAGACAAATAGAATGAGAAAGTTAATTAACGCATTTTTTTTAGCAGCAGGATTATTGTTTACTGCTAACATTGCAAATGCACAACAAAAACTCGCACACTTAAACTCTGCACAAATTATTGAAGCAATGCCAGAGGTTAAAACAGCCCGTACTACATTAGAAACTGTTCAGAAAGCGAAACAAGCGGATATTGAGAAAATGATCTCTGAATATCAGACAAAGCTTAAAGCTGCTCAGGACAAAGAGAAAACAATGAGTGAGGCGAACAAAGAAGTAGTAGGTAAAGAATTACAAACTATGGGCGCAGAACTTCAGGATCTTGAAAAACGCATTACTGAAGCTAGAACTAAAGCACAACAAGAATTAGAAGCTAAGAACGCTGAATTGTTTAACCCTATTCAAGTTAAAGCTGACAATGCAATTAAAGCTGTTTCTAAAGAAAAAGGTTACGCTTATGTATTTGATACTGCAAACCAGTCTTTAGTTTACTGGGATGGTGGTGATGACATCACTGATGCTGTGAAAGCTAAATTAGGTATTGCTGCGGCCCCTAAAAAATAATCAATAAGATTTTAACGCTTCTGATCTTTGAACAAAGGTTTTGCAAGCAAAAATATTTAAATTGCGGGATTGAGTTATAAAGCTCAATCCCGTTTTTTTATGGTAAAAAATAAACAGTCAATAGGTGTTTTCGATTCAGGTTATGGTGGACTAACTGTGTTTAAATCAATTGCCCGGAAATTGCCTCAATACAATTATATTTATCTTGGTGACAATGCGCGTACACCTTACGGAGATCATTCTTTTGAGACGATTTACCAATATACACTTGAATGCGTGGAATGGTTGTTTGCACAAGGCTGTCCACTCGTTATACTGGCTTGTAACACGGCCTCGGCAAAAGCACTGAGGTCTATACAGCAAAATATACTGCCTTTCAAATACCCCGACCGTAGGGTATTGGGCGTGATCAGACCAACAGCAGAAATTGTGGGGAACTATACCCATAAAAAAAGCGTAGGTGTAATGGGCACAAGGGGAACAGTAAATTCCGAATCTTACCTGATGGAAATCAATAAATTTTTTCCCGAAATCAAGGTCGCCCAGCAGAGCTGTCCAATGTGGGTTCCGCTTATTGAAAACGACGAACACCGGAATCCCGGGGCAGATTACTTTGTTAAAAAATATCTGGATGAGTTATTGGCTAAGGATGATGAAATAGATTGTATTGTTTTAGCCTGTACGCATTATCCCCTGTTGGTACCAAAAATAAAGGAAATGCTGCCTCCTGATATCAATTTGCTTGCACAGGATGATATAGTGGCCGATAGTTTGGCCCTTTACCTGGAAAATCATCCTGAAATTGAAAGCAGGATTTCAAAAGAAGGCCATCAGCAGTTTTTTACTTCTGGAGATCCAAGGGTTTTCGATATCAATGCTTCTACTTTTTTTGATAATGAAGTTGTTTCCTCAAGGGTGGATCTGATACATCATTAGATTAATCCATCGCTTTTACAGAAAATATAAATCCAACCCCATATACATTGTCAATTTTAACATTTGAAGAGGAACGGAGGAGTTTACGTAACCTGGAAATAAAAACATCGAGGCTACGGCCAAGGAAATAATCATTTTCGCCCCATACCTGCATCAGTATGTCTGCTCTTTTGATAATGATGTTTTGATGATTGTTCAAATACTCTAAAAGTTCTGCCTCCCGCTGTGTCAGTACAATTGATTTATCCTTGATCAGTGTGAGCGTTAGCAGGTCCTTATTCAATTGCATATCACCAATGTTCACAAGGGGAGAACTTTGTGATTTTTGTATTATAGACATTGGAGTTTGTTTCTGTCTTTTGATAATGTTCTGAATGCGGAGTACCAGTTCATCGATGTCGAAAGGTTTAGTGATGTAGTCTACAGCACCAATCTTTAGTCCCTTTAACCGGTCCGATTTTTCTTTTCTTGCACTGAGAAAAAGAAAATAAGCTTCTTCATTAATGTGCAGGATGCGCTCTGCAAGTTCAAAGCCGTTCATGTTTGGGAGCTGTATGTCTATAATCATCAACTGATAACCATAAGGATCTGCATTGAATAAAGTCAGGGCAGATTTGCCAGATGTACACCATTCTACATCAAAATCCATAAGCTCAAGATACTGCCTGGTTACATTGCCCAGGTCAACTTCGTCTTCAATATATAAAATTTTGGTCTTCATGTTTTTAAATGATAATCAGGAAATAAAGATGATAAATTCGCTACCTATGCCTACTTTGCTGTTAACAAGCATTTTCCAATTGTGTGCATATACACACTGCTGTGCATAATAGAGTCCAAGTCCAAGTCCATTTACATGTTGCATTTCTTCCTTGTTTGCTCTGTAGAATTTATCAAAAATGTTTTTAACAGTTTGATCTTCCATTCCTATACCATTGTCGGCAATCATCAGCTGCAGTTTTCCATCATTTATGACAAAATGAATATGAATATGTTTCTCCTGGTGATCATTGTACTTGATGGCATTGTCGAAGATGTTGAACAGCATGGTGGTAAACCAGAACTCATTGAGTAAAACCATATGCCGGTCAGAAGGAATCTGATTCATAACCAGCTGAACGTGTTTGTCAGCAATTTTAAGGCGATACGCTTTCAGAATTTGATCAATCAATACGTAGATATCTGTCTCTTCTTTTTCTATATTGGCATTCTCAATTTTTGTAATGTCTAATACCTGACCAAATAATTTCTCCAGTCGTTTAGACTGTCTGTAGATCACTTCAGTGAGTTCTTTAACCCGGTATTTATTTAGCAGAACTTTTTCATTCTGAAGACTTTTGTTCGCGACAATGATTGTAGATATGGGGGTATGGAATTCATGAGTAATGCTATTGATGAAATCCGACTTCATTTCTGCCAGTTTTTTTTGTTGCAACCAGTTCTTAAAAGTAATGTAGTAGATGGCCATCACTGTAGTTAACGCAAAAAGAGTTAACATCAATGTTGGAACAGCCGATTTAAGGACCTCCATGTCGCGGTTATTGTGGTCTACGTAAACGGTGAAGGTCATGTCGTACGAATATTGTAAAGAGGAACCTGTAGTTACTGAATATGCTATGTTTTGGGTTAAGGGGGTTTGCAGGTGGCCATCTAAGATGTAGCCACTTTTTGTTTGCGCGTCATTTTTTAAAAAGGAATAATTTTCATGGTGATCATATAAGGTAGTCACTACACCAGGGCCGAAACGTAGTTTGATGTTGTTAACCGTGAGTAGGTAGTCCAGGTTTTTACTGAGCTGGTATTTCTTTTTCATGGCTTCGAAAAGCGTGTCCATTGGACTGTTGATAGTGAGTTCATGGAACATATTTTTCAATATAGAATCAGCATATGGATTTCTTATTGCCTTATGCTGTTGGTAATGTCGTTCTAGCGTATGCATGTTTTTCTCCAGATGATTGCTTACAATTTTAAAACCACCCGGATAAATGTTTTCATGCTCAGCCAGCGCTTTGAAGTCCTCGTGCAACAGGTTCTTTTCTATAGACTGGTACTGGTGATCCTTTAACATAAAGGTATTATAGATCAAATAAAACAACACAACAACCAGTGTTACAAAGCTAAGAAAAGCAATAGCCTGATGTTTTTTCAAATCGCTCATTGGCTAAAAATAATAAAATGTTGCCGCGGTTTTTTGATGTTAACAATTCGTTAAGTTTTCATTAACAAAATGAAAGCGGCCTGATCCTACTTTTACGAAATGTAAGGCGCTTGTATCTGATTGAACACCAGTTGTTCATGTTTCATATATCCCTTGCAGTTACCTGGAACAAAGAACCAAACAATTAACCAAATGTATAACCAACTAAAACAATGTTTTTATGAATGACAGTATACCTAAAATTTATAAGCTGCTGCTGTTTATTGTTCTTTTTATGTCTGTAGTATATATACATCCCAGCTACGGACAGGATAAGAGCAGTCAAATAAAAATTACAGGGTCTGTTAAGGATGAACTGAACCTTCCCTTGCCAGGGGTAAGTGTAACCAATTTAGCCAGTCAACAGAAAGTTTCTACAGATAATAATGGCAAGTTTAACATCATGGCCAACAGGGGAGATTCTATTAGTATCAGTTACGTAGGATATGTTGAATATCTGACAAAAATTTCCAATACCATCGATATCAATGTTATACTTAGGGCAGCGAACAACAGCTTGAATGAGGTTGCTATTGTAGGATATGGTCAACAGAAAAAGATCAGTCTGGTAGGCGCGCAATCCACTGTTAATGTAGAAAATCTCAAACAGCCGGTGGCCAACCTCAGTGCCACGCTTGCAGGTAGAATTGCGGGGCTGATTGGTGTGCAACGTACAGGGTTACCTGGTAGTAATGCCGCAAATGTCTGGGTTCGCGGAATCTCGACCTTCACTTCGCTCAATAATTCTAGTCCGCTGATTATTGTAGACGGTGTACAGGACAGAAACCTCGATGCCTTTGATCCGGAAGATATAGCTTCCTTCACCATATTAAAAGATGCAACTTCAACCGCTGTTTATGGCGCGCAGGGTGCAAATGGTGTGATTCTGATTACCACGAAAAAAGGGCGTGCCGGCACACCTTCCTTAACTTTTAACTACAATCAGGGCTTTGTTTCTTTCACGAAAACACCAGAACTGGCAGGTGCCGAGCAGTATATGAACCTGCGTAATGAAGCATTGGCTGCCGTTGGGGCCCAACCTGATTATTCTCCAGACTACATCAATAAAACCCTGAATGGTGTAGATCCAAATTTATATCCCAATGTAGATTGGATGAAGACCATTTTTAAAGAGCAGTCCTCCAACAGACGCTTTAATTTTAGTGCACGTGGAGGATCTGAAAGTGTACAATACTATTCTTCATTGGCCTATTACGATGAAACAAGTTTATTAAGGACTGATAATCTTCAGAGTTATAAGGCTGATACCCGCTTTCGAAGGTATAATTTTACTTCTAATGTAGATATGAACTGGACAAAGACCACCAGGTTCTCTTTAGGAATTCAAGGTTATATCAGTAACACCAATATGCCCGGAATCGGCCCACAGCAAGCATTTAACAGCGTGATGCAAACTCATCCGGTGCTTTATCCTGTTATGCTTCCCGGCAACCGTGTACCGGGCATCAATTCATCACGTGATTACCAGCCTAATCCTTACGCGCAATTAACACAGACCGGTTATACCAATAACTTTAGTAGTATGATTTATACCAATGCAGGAATCAATCAGGATCTTGGTTTTTTTCTGAAAGGACTTTCTGCACGTGGATTGTTCTCTTTTGATACCTGGAATGAACATACCATCGGCAGAACAAGAGCGCGGACCCTGTATGGGATTGATAAAGGAAATCCTTATAATGCCAATGGAGAACTAAATGTGGTTGTATTGGCTAATGGTTCCGACGAACTGGGCTATGGCCGGGGTAACAATGGCAACCGAAAATTTTATGTAGAGAGTGCCATCAATTACGATCGAGCTTTTGGAAGTCATAATGTAAGTGGGATGCTCTTGTACAATCAAACAAGTAATATTGGTGCATTTGCTGATAATCTGACTTCTTCGCTCCCGGTGCGTACTCAGGGAATTGCAGGTCGTGCTACTTATTCCTGGAAGGAGAAGTATTTTGCTGAATTTAATTTCGGATACAATGGATCTGAAAACTTTGCGCCCAGCGAGCGATATGGCTTTTTCCCTTCTATGGGGGTAGGATGGGTACTTTCCAGTGAGAAATTCTTTGAACCGCTGACTAAAGTGTTGCCTTTTTTCAAACTTCGTTATTCCAACGGATATGTAGGCTCTGGAAGTGGGGGGCGAAGATTTGGATTCTTAACCATTGTTAGTGACGGTGCAGATGGTTACAACTTTGGTAACGGGGCTAACAATGCAGGATATGGAGGGATTGCGATCCAGGATTACGGTGCTAAAGTCGCGTGGTCTAAATCTCACAAACAAGATTTGGGATTGGAATTTAAAACACTTGATTCAAAACTATCAGTAACTATTGATTATTTTAAAGAACACCGTACAGGCGTTTTCCTTCAGCGCAGAAGCTTACCTAATTATCTTGGTTTACAAAATTATCCATACGGTAACCTCGGTGTTATAGATAACCAGGGTTTTGATGGTACCGTTGATCTGGCTCCATTCAAAATCGGACAAACTTCGTGGACCTTTAATGGAACATTTTCTTACAATAAAGATAAAGTGATTGAAAATGATGATCCGGTACAGCCTTTTCCTTACATGGAACGACGTGGACACAATTACCTCGCTAGCTTTGGCTATGTCGCTGATGGATTATTCCAGTCACAAGCAGAAATCACCAGTCATGCAAGTCAGTCAGCATTGGGTGCACAACGTGTAGGAGACATCAGATACAAAGATCTGAATAGCGACGGAAAGGTAGATGCCAGGGATATTACAAAAATTGGAAATGGAGATATTCCAAACTGGATTTTCGGATTTGGTTTTAATGTAAGCTACAAAGGATTTTATTTAGGGGCCTTTTTTCAGGGAACCGGTGGGGCACAGCGTATGTTAAGTGGCGATGGTATTATTCCTTTTAATCATCCCAATGGTGGAGAACGAAGTAACCTGTTTGCAGCTGCGTCAGATCGCTGGACAGCAGATAATCCATTGGAAAATCCGCTTTATCCACGATTGGCATTCGGAAATTCTGCCAATCGAAATAATGCCGTTGCCAGTACATGGTGGCAAAAAGATATAGACTTTCTGAGGCTTAAGACAATGGATCTGGGATACAACCTGCCTTCAGGTACCCTTAAAAGTATGGGGGTAAAGATGGCAAGGATTTATGCGCAAGGTATAAACGTTCTTTACTGGAGCAAATTTAAGTTATGGGACCCCGAATTGGGTACTAACAACGGAGCTGCTTATCCAAATACAAGAACTATATCTCTGGGGATACAAGCTAGTTTTTAAATGACAGTAAACGGACCATCAAAGGCCCTTTCCGACAACTAAAAAAACAAATTAAACTGATGAAACGAATAATTATAATCTTCCTGATGACTATAGGTATGGCACTGTCTCAATCCTGTAAGGATTACCTGGATCAGGTACCGGATGATGTGTTGACCGTAGATGATATCTTTAAATCCAAAGAATATGTAGACAAGTACCTGGCTAATATCTATACCAATATCCCGAACGAACTGATGCAGCGTGTTGTTAGCTGGGGACATTCAGGCCCCTGGGTTAGCTCTTCTGACGAAGCGATGTACAATTGGGATTTCCATTATTCAAATAACATGAATAAAAGTACATGGGCAGCAACAGATTATTACGTTGCATTTTTTTGGACAGACTGGTATAAGTCTATCCGAAGTGCCAATGATTTTATAGATAAGATTGATGCTGCCAATTCAGTAGAAATTAGTGATGCCTTGAAGGTTAGGTATAAAGCCGAAGCAAGAGCGTTGAGAGCGATGTATTATTTTTGGTTGGTTAGGATGTATGGACCAGTGCCGCTGATTAATAAAGTACTGGAGCCAGATGCACCTTTAACGGAGTTACTGGTAGAAAGAAATACTTTTGATGAATGCATTGACTTTATCGTAGCAGAATTAGATGCTGCATACATCAACTTGCCCAGGGTTCCTGTAAATCAGGAGTATGGACGGATTACGAAAGGTATTGTTAAAGCCTATAAGGGCCAGGCACTGATGTTAAGTGCCAGTCCGTTGTTTAATGGAAATACGGATCTGGCACCAATGGTCAACAAAGCAGGTACCCCGCTGATCAATCAGCAGTACAATTCCAATAAATGGAAGCTTGCTGCCGACGCAGCAAAAGCTTTTATTGATGAGTTTGTACCGGGAACTTACAGTTTGTATACGGTTGCAGATAACGATCCTTTCATGGCCGCTTACCTGGCTTGCAAAGACGTATCTCTTGTCAATTGGAATAGAGAATGGATCTTTGGACGTTCGAACTCGGGAGTGCTCAGCTGGCACGATAAAACACCGCTGCACAGAGGGTTTACAACAGAAGTTCAAGGGTATGGTGCATTGGGTGTAACCCAAAAAATGGTGGATGCTTATTTTATGGACAATGGTCTTGGCATTAATGAAAATGGGTCAAATTATCAGCAAACAGGTTTCGTTAATTTTAAGGCACCATTTGATATTAAAGCCAGAAGTACTTACGCGCAATGGGTAAACCGGGAACCCAGATTTTATGTAGGTGTAACCTATAACAATAGCTACTGGTTGTACCAGGGGAGTAATGATAGGGAAGTCGTAACCATAATGGAGTTTTCTGGAAATTCTGGTAGGAGTCAAAGTGCTTCTGATATTTCGCCAACAGGGTATACGGTACGTAAAGACGTAACCAATAATGACAATAGTCGTGGATCAATGTTGTTGCGGCTGGCAGAAGTTTATCTCAACTACGCGGAGGCCTTGAATGAATACGATCCTAACAATCCAAATATCATCACATACCTGAACCTGATCAGGTCGAGGGCTGGAATCCCTATCTATGGAGCTGGCCCTGGTCAGGTCCCTGTGCCAGCTTCACAAATAGCAATGCGAGCGGCAATTCGAAAGGAAAGACAGGTAGAGCTTTCTTTCGAGAGTGTACGCTACTTCGATTGCCGCAGATGGAAAATTTCTATGGTAACAGATAACGAACCTGTTAGGGGAATGAATATGTACGTGGATGGCAATGCATTTTACCAGACCAGAATCATTACCAATCGTATTTTTAAACAGCGTGACTACTTGTGGCCAATACCAAATGACGAAATACTAAAAAACAATTTACTGGTCCAGAATCTGGATTGGTAAGGTCTCTCAAAGCGGGCTGCAGGTCATTACACAGCCCGCTCAAGTTTCCAGATACTTCAACTTTTTAAAATAAACATGAATAAAACCCTTATCCCGACTATTTTTACACTTAGCCTCCTGTTCCTTACTAAATTATCCCCTGCACAAAATATCTCCGTTAAATCCCCTGATGGAAAATTAAAGCTCGCTGTTGAACTGAGTGATAAAATCTACTACACCTTTGCCCACGAAAATGAACAGCTTTTAGCCAGGTCTGTACTTGGCTTGCAATTAAAAGGGCAAACTTTGGGAGAAGAGCCTAAGCTTAAAAAGCAAAAGATTACCTCGCTTAAAAATGTACTTGCACCAGTTGTCCCACTTAAGTTTTCTAAAATATCAAATGAATACAACCTGCTGAGTATGGAATTTTCAGGTGATTATGCTGTGGAATTCAGAGTTTATAATGAAGGGGTAGCCTACCGTTTTATCACCGGGAAAAAAGGACAAGTAGAAATTTTAAATGAAAACCTATTCCTGCAATTTCCGTCCAGTTACTTATTGCATGTACAACAGACCGGAGGCTTTGGTACTGCCTATGAAGAACCTTATTCGGCCATTGTTTCCAACATATGGAAGACCGAAAATCACATGTCGACCTTGCCTGTATTGATCGACACACGCAAAAAATATAAAATACTCATTTCTGAGTCTGATCTGGAAGACTATCCGGCAATGTTTATAAAAGGAAATGGTCAAAATGGAGTATCCGCGACTTTTCCTAAAGCACCATTAGCGTTTGGTGAAAACGGAGACAGGAGCCAAAAGATTCTGAAGGAAGCTGATTATATTGCAAAAACCGCTGGAACGAGAAGTTTCCCATGGCGCTATTTCGTTGTTACGGAAAACGATGGTCAGCTCCTCACGAATACGATGACTGGCAAGCTGGCTGCCGCCAGCACGATTAAAGACCCCTCATGGATTCAGCCCGGGCAGGTTAGCTGGGAATGGTGGAATGATGCTGCACCATATGGTCCCGATGTGAACTTTGTATCGGGATATAATCTGGAAACCTATAAATATTACATCGATTTTGCGGCTAAGAATGGTATTAAATACATCATTATGGATGAGGGCTGGGCAAAAGATACCACGAATCCATTTGAGCCAAATCCTGATGTGGACCTTAAGGCACTCCTGTCATATGGTCAGCAAAAAAAAGTAGGCATTATCCTATGGCTAACCTGGCTTACAGTCGAAAAAAACTTCCATCTTTTCAAAACTTTCAGTGAATGGGGAGTGAAGGGAGTGAAAATAGACTTTATGGATCGCAGTGACCAATGGATGGTGAATTATTATGAACGTGTAGCTAAAGAAGCGGCCAGGTACAAACTATTTGTGGATTTTCATGGTTCTTTTAAACCTGCAGGACTGGAGTATAAGTATCCAAATGTACTTTCTTATGAAGGTGTTCGTGGGATGGAACAGATGGCAGGGGCCATACCAGACAATAGTGTATTTTTACCATTTATAAGGAATGCTGTAGGGGCAATGGATTATACACCCGGTGCGATGTTAAGTATGCAACCTGAGGTTTACGGAGCGCAGCGCCCAAATGCGGCAAGTATCGGTACCCGTTCTTATCAGATGGCACTCTTCGTTATTTTTGAAAGTGGCTTACAAATGCTGGCCGATAATCCTACTATGTATTACAGGAATCAGGATTGTACAGATTTTATCACACAGGTTCCGACAACCTGGGATGAAACAAGAGCACTGGCGGCTAAAGCCGGGGAGTATGCGATTGTAGCCAAACGAAAAGGCGACCGTTGGTTTATTGGTGGAATGACGAACAATATGGGAGAACGTGAATTTGAGTTGAAGTTTGATTTTCTAAAAACGGGGGAAACGTTTAAAGTCACGTCATTTGAAGACGGAATCAATGCTGGCCGGCAGGCAATGGATTACAGGAGGAGAGAATTTAATGTGCGTTCAGGAGAAAGTATTCGCATCAAGATGGTAAGAAATGGAGGTTGGGCAGCAGTGGTTCAACCTTAAGCCATTTCTAAAATGTTTGTTTTTTTTGACAATATCTTTCTAGGTTCTGATTATTATTAACGGTAAATTTGCAGCTCATAATAAAACACACTAATGAGTGACTCAATAAAACATGAATGCGGAATTGCCTTTATCCGCCTTTTAAAACCGCTCTCATACTACCAGGAAAAATACGGGACTGCACTTTACGGACTAAACAAGCTTTATCTTTTGATGGAAAAGCAGCACAACCGTGGACAGGATGGAGCTGGGATTGCTACAATTAAACTGGATGTAAAACCCGGTCACCGTTACATCAGCAGATATAGGTCGATGGCGCAAAACGCCGTGTCCGATATATTTGGATATGTACAAGGTAAATTTGTAGACATTCAAAACGAAACTCCTGAATTGATGCAGGATGCAGAGTGGTTGAAACAAAATGTGAGTTTTATTGGTGAGGTTTTACTAGGCCATTTAAGGTATGGTACACACGGTAAAAACAGTATTGAAAACTGTCACCCATTTTTACGTCAGAATAACTGGATGACCAGGAATCTTGTGATTGCCGGTAACTTCAATATGACGAATGTTGACGAGTTGTTAGAACAACTGTATGAACTTGGTCAGCATCCTAAAGAGAAAGCTGATACGGTTACTGTTCTTGAAAAGATAGGCCACTTCCTTGACGACGAGAATCAGGAATTGTTTGATGAATATAAAAAAGAAGGTCTGGATAATGTAGAGATCACGCATAAGATCTCAGAGCATCTGGATATCGCTAAAATATTACGTCGTTCTGCAAAGAACTGGGATGGTGGATATGCCATTTCAGGTATTGTTGGGAACGGTGATGCTTTCGTACTTCGCGATCCTTCAGGAATACGTCCGGCATACTACTATGCTGATGATGAAATTGTAGTTGCTGCGTCAGAAAGACCGGCGATTCAAACTGCTTTTAATATTCAGTTTAAGAATGTTAAGGAGATCGAACCAGGACATGCACTGATTGTTAAGAAGAACGGTACTGTAACCCAGGAAGTTTTTAGAGAGCCTCAGGAAAAAAGAGCTTGTTCATTTGAACGCATTTACTTTTCGAGAGGAAGTGATGCTGAAATTTATAAAGAAAGAAAACATTTAGGTGCGCTATTGTGTGATCAGATTCTTAAAACTGTAAACTTCGATTTGAAAAATACAGTATTCTCTTTCATTCCTAACACAGCAGAAGTGTCGTTTTATGGAATGGTGGAAGGTTTGCATAGTTATATCAGAAATGTACAAAAAGACACCTTGCTTAATCGGAAGGACAGTTTGGACGATAAAGCACTTGAAGAATTGCTTTCAATGACGCCAAGAGTTGAAAAGCTGGCCATTAAGGATGTAAAACTGAGAACATTTATTACTCAGGATGCAGACAGGGGTGATATGGTTGCACATGTCTATGATACTACTTATGGCGTTATCAAAAACGATACAGATACTTTAGTTGCGGTTGATGATTCAATTGTAAGAGGAACAACTTTAAAACAAAGTATTATCAAAATTATAGACAGGTTACATCCTAAGAAGATCATCATCGTTTCTTCAGCACCTCAAATCCGCTACCCGGATTGCTACGGTATTGACATGTCTAAGATGGGTGAATTCGTTGCATTTGAGGCTGCGATCCAATTGTTAAAAGCAAGAGGAATGGAAAATGTAATTGAGGAAGTTTACCAAAAATGTAAAGCATCCCTGTTACTACCAAAAGAACAGATCGTAAACCATGTAAAAGATATCTATAGTCCATTTACACAGGAAGAAATTTCTGCTCAGATTGCTAAGATCATTACTCCCGTTGAAACTGTTGCTGAAGTAGAAGTAATTTATCAGACTTTAGATAACCTACATGTGGCATGTCCTAACAATAGCGGCGACTGGTACTTCTCAGGTGACTATCCAACTCCAGGTGGTAACAAAGTAGTAAACAAAGCTTTTGTGAACTGGAAAGAAGGAAATAATCAACGTGCATACTAAATAAAATGTACAATGCAGGTACTTTTACCTGTGCATAAACCCCGGTTGCTATCTGCAACCGGGGTTTTGTTTTTTACCTACGTACGTTTTTATCAGGTAATTAAAATATTACGTAGTGTATTTTAAACTTCCTGTCATTACCTATGTCCTAACAGGTGTAAAACCAACCGAAATCACAGATGAAGAAATTATTGTTTTTATTCATTTTCCTACAATGTACTGCCCCTGTGTTTTCCCAGGTGCCTAAGCCTAATCAAGCTATTAAGAATCTGGAAAATAACGTCCAAAGTGTTATTCAGCAAGTTTATAAAGCTAGTGTTTATATCACCCCTTATGATTCAATTCGTAAGAAAGCCACCGGGGGCTCATTTAGTGGGGTAGTGGTTGATGCCGATGGCTATATTTTATCTGCGGCACATGCGGTTAAGCCTAACAACCTGTACGAAGTTACTTTTCCTGATGGAGCAAAATTTAGGGCAATTGGTCTGGGTAGGATTGCTTCTAATGACGCAGCTGTAATGAAAATAGAAGAAAAAGGTAGCTGGCCATTTGCAGAAATGGGATGGTCTTCTTCTTTAAAAAAAGGTATGCCATGTATCAGTATCGCATATCCAGGAACCTTAGCGGCTAAAACACCGACAGTAAGATTAGGCTATGTGGCCGAGACGGAAACAACTGAAGGTTTTATACGTACCACCTGTTTGATGGAACCTGGTGATTCGGGAGGGCCTGTGTTTGATATGAAAGGAAGAGTAATCGGATTACATAGTAAAATTAACCTCTCTCCGGAGGATAATTTTGAAATCCCTGTAGATTTATATAGAAAGTACTGGAATTCGTTGATTAAACCTGTTAGCTATACTTCATTACCGCAAACTGAAGGTTTTGCTGCTGATCGCTATGCAGACGTGTTAAAAGCAGAACCTGTTATGATGAATTTAGGTCAAAACCTAAATGGGATAGAAAATCGGCTGGATAAAAATACCGTGGTAATCAAAAGCATAGTAAAAGGTGCTGATTGCCAGATTCTCGGTACCCTGCTGGATTTAAAAGGGCTTGTTCCGGAAATGACCTTGAAAGAAAAGAGTTTTTTGCTGAGCAAAAGTTCTATGGTAGGAAATGAACCATTTGTTGAAGTGAAAAAAGGTGTTGTCAGGCCTGCTAAAGTAATAAAACGAGATGAAGATAATGATCTGGTCTTACTTCAGGTTCAGGAAAAAATTAAGGGGGGCATAGTGCTTAAAACGGTGAGCCTTGATTCGGTAACTTTTGTAAAGGTAGGTAAGTTTTTAATCTCTCCCCAACCTGAGGGTGAAGGAGTGGTAAGTGTATTAGGGAATACACAATTTGTTATAGCTAAAGGCCCTACAGCAGCATATATGGGGGTGAATACCAACTTAAAAGATGGGAAGGTCGTGATATCAATGGTTATGCCGCGTAGCCCTGCCAGTGTCGCAGAACTCGAAGTAGGTGATGAGCTGAATAGCTTTAATGGAAAACCTGTTTTAAAAATGGAAGATTTGAGCGCAGAAATTTCAAAGCACAATCCTGATGATACACTCAGTCTTCAGTTAGTTAGATCTGGTGTTCCTTATCATAAATACATAGTGCTCAAACCAAGAAGGTTAAATGAAAGACATATCGCTTACCGTTTTACGGACGGACGTAGCGAAAGGCGAGATGGATTTAAGTCTGTATTGGTTCATGATGCTAAATTAAAACCTACCGAATGTGGTGGACCTTTATATGATATCGATGGAAATTTCTATGGAATAAATATTGCCCGGGTAAGCCGCACCAGTAGTCTGGCTATTCCAGTGGCATTAATAAGTAAATTTGTAAAGGGTTCAGGGGTAGCAGGGAACCTACAAACTCTTCTGACTAGTAAGATTTTAAAAATACCTCAATCAGCAACCTTATAGCGAATATTAGTATAACTCCTCCCGCAATCCTGTTCAGGTTCTGTATGGTTTTTTCTTTAATCCGGTACCTTAATTTAGCCGCGTAATATGTCTTAAAGCCGTCTACCGTTAACTGTGTAATCATCGCGATAATAAAAAAAACAACCTTTTCAGCCATGTCATAATGTAGCTGTACAGAAATGATACCACCCACCATAACCCAGAACATAAGCGTTGTAGGTGATAACAGGCACATTAAAAATCCTTTCAACACGTAGCCTCTTTTTTTTACTTTCGCAATCTCGGCAATATCATAGTTAACTTTAACCGTGTTAAATAAGTAATAAAAGCCGATGCCTAATAAAAACAAACCACCAACTATTCCTATATATTCGAAATATTCAGCTTTATAGTCTACAAACTGGGAACTGAAGATCGTTAAGCTGATAAAAATGATGTCACTTAGAATAACGCCTACGGCTAAGGAAAAACCTGCTTTAAATCCTTTTTCAATGCTGGTTTTGATCATTGAAAAGAAGACTGGTCCTGTTAAAAATGAAAATAAAATCCCTGCACCAATCCCTTGTAATATAGCTTCAAACATTCACCTAACGTTATATATTGTGCTAATATGCGATTTTAAACATAAATTAGCCTCAAAAAAATCGATCCTTTTATCATAAATATAAAAAATAAACGCTGCTGATATTTTAAAAGTATCACCAGAATAATGAATAGCATGACAGTAAAACCGAGTTTTAACCATATTTTTATGAATTTAGCTACCGATCTCGCGTTCCGTTCGCATTGTGTGCGTGCGCAGGTTGGGGCAGTCTTGACAAAAGATACCCGTATCATCTCTATTGGCTACAATGGTCCGCCGGCAGGTACGCATAATTGTGATGAAGAATGGGCTGAGGATGGCTGTGCAAGAGATTCAAAAGGTAGTTGTTCACTTGCCCTGCATGCGGAGGAGAACGCTATCTTATATGGAATGAAAAATGGATCGAAAATAGAAGGTGCTACTTTGTATACAACACTTTCTCCCTGTATTGCCTGTGCTCGTCTAATTTTGTCTTCCGGTATTAAGATAGTTTATTACAGAGACTCCTATGCTGCCTACAAAGGGTTACCCAGTGATGAAGGTGTTGATTTTTTAAAGAGATTTGGCGTGGAAGTCATTAAGTATTCTTAACTTTGGCCATGCTAGAAAAAATCATAATTCTCGATTTTGGATCCCAATATACACAGTTAATTGCACGTCGGGTACGCGAGTTAAACGTTTATTGCGAAATTCATCCTTTCAATAATATTCCTGAGATCACTTCAGACGTAAAAGGTATTATTTTCTCAGGTAGTCCATACTCTGTACGCCAGGAAGATGCACCACAAATAGATTTGGAAAAATTCCACCTTAACTACCCTGTTTTAGCGGTTTGTTACGGTGCACAATATATAGCGCAACATATGGGCGGAGAAGTTCAGGCTTCATCTACCCGTGAATATGGACGTGCAAACCTTAATTTTGTTGCTTCAGGTAATAAACTTTTCAAAAATATAGCTCTGGATTCACAAGTATGGATGTCACATGGTGATACGATTACTAAGATTCCTGAAAACTTCGAACTGATTGCCAGCACCGACAGTGTAAAGGTTGCCGCTTTCCAGGTAAAAGGTACGGAAACTTATGCGATTCAGTTTCACCCGGAGGTAACACACAGTACTGATGGTAAACAATTATTGGAGAATTTCCTGGTAGACATTTGCGGATGTAAACAGGAATGGACACCATATGCTTTTGTAGAAACTACAATTGCTGATTTAAAAGAGAAACTTGGAAATGACAAAGTTGTACTTGCTCTTTCTGGAGGTGTAGATTCTAGTGTTGCTGCTATTTTATTGCATAAAGCTATCGGTACTAACCTACACTGTATTTTTGTTGACAATGGTCTTTTACGTAAAGGTGAATATGAGGCCGTATTAGAGCAGTACAAACATCTTGGTTTAAACATCAAAGGCGTTGATGCAAAAGAACGCTTTTTAAGTCAGCTGGCTGGTGTAAGCGATCCGGAGTTAAAGCGTAAAGCAATCGGAAGAGTATTTATTGAAGTGTTTGATGACGAAGCGCATCAGGTACAAGACGTAAAATGGTTGGCTCAAGGTACAATCTATCCGGATATTATTGAATCAGTTTCAGTAAAAGGTCCATCTGCTACAATTAAATCTCACCATAACGTAGGTGGTTTACCTGACTTTATGAAGCTGAAAGTTGTAGAACCGCTTAATACTTTATTTAAGGATGAAGTTAGAAGAGTAGGTACATCTTTGGGATTGGAACACTTTATCATCGGACGCCACCCTTTCCCGGGACCAGGTTTGGCCATCAGGATTCTAGGTGAAGTAACAGCAGAGAAAGTCGCAATACTTCAGGAAGCTGATGCGATATACATTAACAATTTAAAAGAAGCTGGATTATACGATAAAGTATGGCAGGCAGGAGCGATATTCCTTCCGGTTCAATCAGTGGGCGTAATGGGCGATGAGCGTACTTATGAGAACGCAATAGCACTTCGCGCTGTTGAATCTGTTGACGGTATGACCGCCGACTGGTGTCATTTACCATATAACGTACTCGCAAAAATTTCTAATGAAATCATTAATAAAGTAAAAGGAATTAATCGCGTTGTATATGATATTAGCTCAAAACCACCAGCAACAATTGAGTGGGAATAAGTATTGGATCATTGTACTTTCGGCGTTACTGTTATCAGCCTGTTCCCCAAAAACACGGCCTGTAGCTAAGAAACCCGAGCCAATAAAAGAAGTCGAGAAAATAGAAAAGCCTGCTGAAAAATTTAAGCAGGCTAATATTTCTCTGCTTGCTCCTTTTCGGTTAAATGAGATTAAACTTAAGGCTGCAACAAAAGCTGATGTAGAAAAAGCAGCGATGGCTATCGATTTTTACCAGGGTTTTAAACTTGGCGTAGATTCGGCCGCGTTACTTGGTCAGAACTTTAAACTTAAGGTATACGATACGCAGGATAACAATTCTCAACTTTCGTCCCTGATTGATAATGGTGGGTTAGTTGGCAGCAATCTGATTGTAGGACCGGTGTTTCCTGATGGACTAAAGTACATGACTAACTATTCCATATCGCGAAATATCCCGATAGTGAACCCATTGGCTGCTACGCAACCTTCTGAGTTCGCAAATCCTAATCTGATATCGATTGTGAATAACATCGATCTCCATGCCGAAAAAATAGGTAATTATATCAGCAAAAATTATAATCCGGCAACTACTGTCATTGTACTCATTAACCCAAAAGGGGCAAATGATGAGGTGTTCGCAAAACCTTTAAGGACCTATTTTGCAAACACTAAAAAGCCCTTTACTTTTCAGGAGTATGCATCTGTGTTTACCCTGGAAACCAGGATTGTTAAAGGGAAGCAGTATGTGATTATGGTGAGTTCATCCGATAAGAAATTCGTTATACCTACTTTGGATAAACTGATGAAGTTAAAGAAAACTGGCTTGAATACCTCATTGTTTGGCCATCCTGACTGGATTAAGCAGAATTACAATACAGATCAGCTCCAGGCTTTAAATACGATTATATCTTCTTCTTATAAGGTGGACTATACCAGGGCGGAAGTAAATAAATTTATCAAAAAATACAGATTGCTGTTCAATTTCGAACCCGGAGAGTATGCCTTTAAGGGATTTGATATTGGCTATTATTTTGGTAGATTATTTTCAATTTATGGAGAAGATTATTTGAAGCATCTAACTAAAGAAAACTATAAAGGCCTCCATAATTCATTTCATTTTATACACGATCATGAGCTGGGATATATTAATACCAGTTTGATGCTGTTACGTTATAAGAACTTTGCTTTAAATATTGTAGAATGAGAGTAGAACACCAGATCAGGACGTTTGAGCAGATCTTTAACAGCTATGATGGGGCAGTACCATTGCACCGGTTTTTGTTTATTTATTTTAAACGGAACAAGCAAATGGGGTCCTCAGACAGGCGATGGGCATCAAGGTATATCTATAGCTTTTTTAGATTAGGTAAAGCACTGCTTAAGGAAGACAGATCACAACGACTGGCAATTGCAGACTTCCTATGTAATCAAAGTCCAAGCCTGGTAATAGAAGCTTATCTGCCGACGCTAAAAGATAAAGTTGGCCTTTCTGTTGCTGAGAAGATTAAGTTGGTTCAATCCGCTTATCCCGCATTTAAGTTGACTGATGTTTTTAGCTTTCATGAGGCATTATCTACTGATATTGAAAAGCAGGAATTTTTCGAATCCTTTTTTACTCAGCCTGATCTTTTTATCAGGGCTGCTCATGGGCAACAGGATAAAATAGCCGACGTGTTGGAGCAAGAGGGGATAGTGGCAGAAAAAATAGGTGCACATACACTTGCTGTTCCGAACGGGACTAAATTGGATAAGGTATTAACCCCTGAACAGCTTTATCAGGTACAAGACCTTTCTTCCCAACAGACGGGTGAGTTCTTTCAACCCCAGCAATGGGATAAATGGTGGGATTGTTGTGCAGCTTCAGGTGGAAAATCATTGTTGTTGTATGATCTGGAACCAAAAGTAGAACTCCTGGTTAGCGATGTGCGGGAAAATAGTTTAAATAATCTGGATGAGCGCTTCCGGGCAGCAGGGTTAAAGAAATATCAGAAAAAAGTGTTAGATCTGCTTCAGAATAATGATCAGGATCTTCATCACTATGAATTCGATGGGATCATTCTCGATGCACCTTGCTCTGGATCGGGAACATGGGGAAGAACACCGGAGATGTTGTATTACTTTGAACAGCATAGAATCAGCTACTTTTCAAGATTACAACGCACCATTGCTACCAACGTGGTTAAGTATTTGAAAGCCGATAAGCCCTTGATTTACATTACCTGTTCTGTGTTTAAAGAAGAAAACGAAGATGTAATTGCTTATCTGCTGGAAAACCTGCCTTTAAAACTGGAGAAAATGGAACTGATCAAAGGCTATCACTATAAGGCCGACACGATGTTCGTTGCACGCCTGAAAAAGTCTTAGTTTCTTTTGCCCGGCTTTTGGTCCGCTTTTGCTTTTATTTTGCTATCCTTTTGCTCAAACCGATAGAAAAGGAAGATTAAACCAAACTGAAAGCAAAAGAATATGCTAATGACTACAGACCGGTATTGTTCCGGAATAACTTAATTGCAATAGCCAGCAAAATAATCCCAAATGCTTTCCTCAATACATTAAGCCCTGATTTACCAAAAAGCTTTTCCAGACGCTCAGTATTTTTTAATACAAAGTAAACAAACATCATATTAAGCAGAATGCCCACAATAATGTTTTGTGTAGCATATTCCGTTTTTAATGATAATAAAGTCGTCATGGTACCTGCGCCTGCAATCAATGGAAATGCTAAAGGTACGATAGACACTGTTTCAGGCGCATCTCCTTCCTTGAATATCGTCAAGCCAAGTACCATCTCCATTGCAATGAAAAAGATCACCATAGAGCCGGCAATGGCAAAAGATGCTACGTCTAAGCCTATGATTTTTAATAAGGTTTCTCCGGCAAATAAAAAGATGATCATTAATACAGATGCTACTATGGTTGCCTTCTCCGACTGGATATGTCCTGCTTTTTTTCTAAGTTCGATGACAATAGGAATAGCACCCAGGATATCAATGATTGCGAATAGTACCATTGTCGTTGAGAGGATTTGACTGAAATTAAATTCCATAGCAGTAGATTTATTCTGCAAAGTAACGGAAAAAAATAACCGTTCTCTTCATCGCGGGAACCTTTTGCCTTGAAGAAAGGCAAAATTTTCCAATGCTCTTCAGAGAAGGTGATTTTTTTGGAAAGCAGGGTGGACAGTTATGGCGGTTATTTTAGAAGAAAGAAATGTTGTGTTTAGTGACGAGTTTTATTCGCCGAAGATTTAATGTCGTTCACCGGTTTTTTTACCCGTCCTGACCATAGCTTGTTTTGTCGTTGGTTTATACTACCCATCTTTGAGGTATAATTTAATAAGCTATGAACACGGTCATCTTTAAAACATCAGTACAAAACAGAATCGATATGATTGCTGTGAAACCAGTTTTTAATCTTTTGTTTGGTAAACAAAACTGGCTATTTTCATTTGATGATAAATTGCTTAAAGTAATGACGACGGTACCTTGTGCGGATATGATAAAAGCTATTTTGAGAGAGAATGGTTTGGTAGGGGAAGAATTAAGATTTGCATAGATCGTCCAGGTGTTCATAAAAAAACCGCCTTGTTCTTGTACAAGGCGGTTTTTTTATAATGTTATTTTTAGCTTACCTAATTTCTTTAGGAGTTACGTTTGCAGCAGTAGCGGCTTTGTATGCATAAATTATAAAATGTACAGCGGCAAAAACCAATGAGAAGTAATACAAGCCTGTATCTTTGCCATCAGTAATGTGATGGTGTATAATGGCAACAATAACTAAAAGCACAGCTAATGCAAGTCCTATATAGGACACTGTTTTTGTGCTCTTGGCTAAGGTCGATTGTTTATTGTCAGATAACAAACTGTTTTTCATGCCATAGAACAAGTAAACATTTACCCCAATAATCATCCAAACCAATAAGCGAACCCAGGTATCCAACGGTAAAAATACCATCATACCCAAGCAAACCACTACACCCAATATTGGAATTAAAGGAACCAATGGTACTTTAAAGGCTCTTGGCAGATCCGGCATTCTATTTCTTAGGATAACCACACCAATACATACCAGGATAAATGCAAGTAAGGTACCAATACTGGTCATTTCACCTACAACAGTTGCAGGTACAAAAGCAGCGAATAAACTCACAAACACCATAAACAATAGATTACTTTTTGCAGGTGTGCTGAATTTAGGGTGAACTTTTGAGAACACCGCTGGCAATAATCCATCTTTACTCATAGAGAAAAATACTCTTGATTGTCCCAGTAACATTACCAGGATTACAGAAGCATAACCACCTAAAATTGCAAGGATAATTAGTTTGTTTAACCATGGGTAAGCAGGTTCAACTATTCCGGCAGCATTTTTAAGACCCATATTGTCAATTGCTACAGCAACAGGGGCAATACCATCCTGACCTTTAAACAGGTCGTAGTTAGCAACACCAGTCATTACGTGTGCAAAAAGAATGTATAGAATAGTACAAATGAATAATGAAACTAAGATACCAATTGGCATATCTCTTTTAGGATTTTTTGCTTCCTGGGCTGCAGTAGATACTGCGTCAAATCCGATGTAGGCAAAGAATACAATTCCGGCGGCGCGTATCACACCTCCCCATCCGTGTGTAAATGCACTTTCGTGACCAGGCTTATCGCCAGGTATAAAATATGGAGAATAGTTATTTGTATCGATGTATTTCCATCCAAGGAAAATAAAGATAAACACGATAATCACTTTAATGGCAACGATAAGGCCGTTTACAAACGCAGATTCACTTGTTCCTCTAATCAGTACGAACGACATCACTATGATGATAAATACCGCTGGCAGGTTAAGCATACCTGAAACTACAGTACCATCTAATAAGGTTGCATGTTCAAAAGGTGACATGGTGAATTGCGGAGGCAGGTGAAGGTCGTAATAACCAAGGAATTTGACTAAATATCTGCTCCAGCTAATAGAAACTGTTGCGGCACCCAGTGCATATTCTAATACCAGGTCCCATCCGATAACCCAGGCTACGAATTCGCCCATGGTGGCATAAGAGTAGGTGTAAGCACTACCCGCAACAGGGATCATCGATGCAAATTCTGCATAACACAATCCTGCAAAACCACAGCCTAATGCAGCGATGATAAAAGAAATGGTAATGGCCGGTCCAGCATTGTTTGCTGCTGCTGATCCGGTAATAGAGAAAAGGCCAGCTCCAATAATGGCTCCAATACCCAGGGCCACCAGATTTACTGGTCCAAGTGATCTTTTTAGTGTTCCCTCACCGCTCTCAGCTGCTTCCATGGTGAGTAAGTCAATAGACTTTCTAAAATTCATAATTTGTGGTTTAGTTTAATAAGTTAGTTTTTACTATGCTCTTTAATTGAATATTATTTTCTAGCTATTGTGATAAAATCGAATTTATCATAATAGTGTCAAACCTAAATAAAATATATTTAAAAATAAAAGGGATTCTTTTTAGAAATCCCTTTTATTTTTAAACAGTATGTATGCTATTTGTGCTTGATTAATGCAGTTTTTACACTTTCAATCACTACTTTTTTAATAGGTTCTTTAATTTTTGCCTTGTCTGTAGAGACTGTTACCGCAATATAAGGAGCGATAACCAATGAAACGATAGACATCAGCTTAATCAGGATATTCATAGAAGGGCCTGAAGTATCTTTAAAAGGATCACCAACAGTATCACCGGTTACAGAAGCCTTATGAGGCTCTGATTTTTTGTAATGCATTTCACCATTGATTTCTACACCTTTCTCAAATGATTTCTTAGCATTGTCCCATGCACCCCCGGCGTTAGACTGGAATATACCCATCAATACGCCCGAAACGGTAACACCAGCAAGTAAACCACCCAGTATTTCGGCAGAACTTACTGAAGGAAAAACACCTTTAAATCCGAAACCAACAATGATTGGTACCAATAGTGCAATAGCTCCCGGTAACATCATTTCGCGGATGGAAGCTTTAGTTGATATGGCTACACATTTTTCATATTCAGGCTTAGCTTTATACTCCATAATTCCGGGGATTTCGCGGAACTGACGACGAACCTCTGTTACCATGTCCATTGCTGCTTTACCAACTGCTGCAATACACAATGCCGAGAAGATAAAGGGGATCATAGCACCTACAAATAAGCCAGCTAAAACCGGGGCTTTGTAAATATCGATGGCCGAAATGCCTGCAACACCAACAAAGGCAGCAAATAGCGCCAATGAAGTTAAGGCCGCTGAAGCAATGGCAAATCCTTTACCTGTTGCAGCAGTCGTATTCCCAACAGCATCCAGGTTATCAGTACGTCCGCGTACTTCAGGAGGAAGTTGACTCATTTCGGCAATACCACCTGCATTATCCGCAATTGGACCAAAAGCATCAATAGCCAATTGCATAGCTGTAGTAGCCATCATACCAGCAGCAGCAATCGCTACTCCATATAAACCCGCAAAGGCGTAAGAGAAGATAATACCACCAGCTAAAACGAGGATAGGGGCAACCGTTGATTTCATTCCTACCGATAAACCACCAATAATATTGGTCGCATGACCCGTACCTGATTGTTGAATAATTGAATTAACCGGTCCTTTGCCCATGGCAGTATAGTATTCGGTAATGATGCTCATTAAAGTACCAACCACTAAGCCTACAATGATGGCGCAAAACACATCTATATTCGTGAAATTAACCCCACGCAAATGAAGCTGTTCAGGTAGCATCCACATCACTATGAAATAAGAAGCGATAGCTGTAATTACAATAGAACCCCAGTTTCCTAAATTCAAAGCTGTTTGAACATTGGAATCCTCTCCCTTAATACGTACAAACCAGGTACCTATAATAGAAAACAAAATGCCCATTCCACAGATCACCATAGGGAGTAATATTGGAGACATGCCGCCAAAGTTATCCATGGCAACAATTTCCTGCCCCAATACCATTGTAGCTAAAATTGTCGCTACATAAGAACCGAATAAATCGGCACCCATGCCTGCAACATCGCCCACATTGTCACCTACGTTATCGGCAATCGTAGCCGGGTTACGCACATCATCCTCAGGAATACCTGCTTCAACTTTACCTACTAAATCGGCACCTACATCGGCAGCTTTGGTATAAATCCCCCCCCCAACACGTGCGAAAAGTGCAATAGATTCTGCACCCAGCGAGAAACCTGTCAGCACTTCAATTGCTGTTTTCATTTCTGTGCTGTTTGCAGCCACAACATTAAACATCTGAAGAAAAACTATGAACAGACCGCCCAGACCTAAAATTGCAAGTCCGGCAACACCAAGTCCCATAACAGTACCTCCGGTAAAGGATACTTTTAAAGCTTGTTTTAAACTGGTTCTCGCAGCTTGTGTGGTACGTACATTTGCTTTTGTGGCGGCCTTCATGCCAATATATCCTGCGGTAGCAGAAAATACAGCACCAATAATAAAGGCAATGGAAATGATCCAGCTGGAATGCAGGACTACACCATTTATTTCATGAATGCTTCCCGAATACGCCAGTAAGGCTGCGGTAAATACCACGAAAATACTCAATACTCTCCATTCTGCTTTTAAAAAGGCCATGGCCCCATCTGCAATGTACCCGGCAAGCTCCTGCATGTTTTTGTCGCCAGCATCCTGCTTGTTTACCCAGGCACTTTTAATGGCCATTACCAGAATGCCAATTAAGCCCATCAAAGGGATCAGATAAATTAAATTGTTTTGTAAAAACTCCATACTTTAATTCTTCTCGTTTAGATTGTTTAATTTGTTTTGTTTGGTTTTCCTTTTTGTAATAAGTAGTGGTTCGTTTATGTGGTTTATCACAATCTGGCTTACAACAAAAATAACGGTGTAAACGTAATTAACAAATTTTTAATCAATTGATTGCAATCCTTTTTTAAAAATATATACTGATGTGCTTTGATTGATATGGAGGAGCCATTTTAGTCGGAATTTTAAATAAAAAAAATCAGCATTACGCAACAAAGCGATTTTTAAATATATTAGCTCTGGAAAGGGATGTGATTGCTGACCGTGATTTAAATGATAAAGTCCCTGACAAAACCAACCAAACCAACCAACAAATAATGGAAAAAGAAAATCAGGATGGCTCTTTTAAACGGGAGCTTGGCCTTTTAGATGGTACAATGCTGGTCGTAGGATCAATGATCGGCTCCGGTATATTTATTGTCAGTGCCGATATTGTGCGCAATGTAGGCAGTGCCGGATGGCTGATAGCAGTATGGGTAATTACCGGGCTGATGACTATGACTGCGGCAATAAGTTATGGGGAATTGAGTGGCATGTATCCCAAAGCTGGTGGTCAGTATGTTTATCTAAAAGAGTCTTACAACAAGCTGATTGCCTTTTTATATGGCTGGAGTTTTTTTGCGGTAATCCAAACAGGTACTATAGCCGCTGTAGGCGTTGCTTTCTCTAAATTCGCGGCTTACCTTATTCCGGCGTTGAGTGAAGATAATAAGTTGCTTCAAATACAGACCGGATTGGATAGTTGTAATGTTCCAACTTATTTTTCAGTGAGCTCTGCACAGATCATGTCAATAGCTGTTATAGCATTGCTCACCTATTCCAATACCCGTGGTGTAAAAGGAGGGAAGTGGATACAGAATATTTTTACCTCTACAAAATTACTTGCGCTGTTTGGTTTGATTATAGCCGGAGTGGTCATGTTTAAACCGGAAGTGTGGCATGCCAACTGGGCCAATACCTGGATAGCCACAAAGGCAGCATTGGTAGACAGCTGTAACCCTGCCGCAGGATTCAGTGTAGCGCCAATCGCAGGGACAGCCCTGTTAGGTGGTATTGCAGCGGCTATGGTAGGCTCTGTTTTTAGCAGTGATGCCTGGAACAATGTAACCTTTATTGCGGGCGAAATGAAAAATCCGAAACGGAATATAGGACTTAGCCTGTTTCTGGGAACGCTTATAGTGACTGTTATTTATGTCTGTGCTAACCTGGTTTATCTTGCGGTATTACCTATGGATGAAATAGCACATGCAACAAAAGATAGAGTTGCAGTAACAGCTTCTACAGTTATTTTTGGCGGTATCGGGACAGCATTGATTGCCGTGATGATTATGATTTCAACCTTTGGCTGTAACAATGGACTTATACTTGCGGGGTCAAGGGTATATTATACCATGGCCCAGGATGGTTTGTTCTTTAAAAATGCAGGGAAATTAAACAAGCATGGTGTGCCGGAATGGGCATTATGGGCGCAATGCCTGGTTGCTGCGATTCTTTGCCTCAGCGGTAAGTATGGTGACCTGCTGGATATGATCTCCTTTGTTGTAGTTATATTTTACGTACTTACTATCGGTGGTATTTTTATTCTTCGCAGAAGGTTGCCCAATGCCGAGCGCCCTTACAAAGCATTTGGATACCCACTCTTACCTGCGCTATATATTATTCTTGGTATTAGTTTTTGTTCTTTGTTAATCTGGTTCAAACCTCAGTTTACCTGGCCGGGACTTATTATCGTGCTTATCGGGATTCCTGTTTATTACCTGACCAGACAAAAAGAAACAGTTTAATAGTTCACTAAAACAACTGGAGGTTTATGGTTGGCTGATCATTGGCTTGTGAATTTGGCTTCGCATTTTTAGGTGCCTTATGTTTACTGATCCAGGCCACATAATTTGCAGGATGAATCGGTTCCTTAAGTAAGCCAGCACCATATTGCATCAGGGAAATCCGGTTTTCTATAACCTGTCTGTATTTTTGCATCAGGTGTTGAAGCTGCTGCTGTATTTTGTTTTTCGGTTTTACCCTAATGTTTTTATTGAGCTGATTGATCAGCTGAAGATTTAGCTCTTTAGTGAAATAGGTTAATGCTGATTCAATTCTGGCTTGGAGTGCTTGTTGGTCCTTAAAGCCATTTTGTTGGTGAAGTTGTTTAACCTGATTTTGGAAACGATCAGACAATCCTAAAAGATCAGTAACGGATTTATTAAGCTGAGCTACTAATGTCTTGAATTCAGGAAGGATTGATTTGACAACTTCCGGGTTCGATGCCATCGTTTCTAATCCGCTATGGATGCGGCTAAAAGAGAAATGGCTTAGCACCAGTTGCAGAATGAAACTTTCCTGCTCAGCTATCAGAATATTGTCCAATTCTTCTTCTTTTACAGGTTTCATGTAATTGATGACTTCTGTATTTGATCGTAGACTGTCGGTACCGATCTTCGATTTTAAAATCAAACCATTTAATGTTCTTACCCTACTTAAGGCTACGTAGACCTGCCCGGCCACAAATGATTTACCGGCATCAATAATGGCGCTGTCGAACGTTAAACCCTGACTTTTATGAATGGTTACCGCCCAGGCCAGTTTAATTGGGTATTGTGAAAATTCACCTACCTGCTGTTGAACAATAGCTTCTTCTGTATCTGTTTTATATTCAAACGACTGCCAGGAAGTCTTTTCCAATAACAAGTCTTCCTCGTTTGGAAAAGAAATATAGATTTCACCATCGTTTACAGACTTGACCTTTCCAATTTTTCCATTGTAAAACTTACGGTTTTCACCAGTGTCATTTTTGATAAACATGATCTGGGCACCCTCCTTAAGCGTCAGACTTTGCTCTGCCTGCAGCCCCAGGTCCCGGAATTCTCCACTTATCTCGCCTTCAAAAGTGTAGGCTGTGCCTGGAAGTTCATCCAGTTTCTCTTTATTGATGGTATTGGCTTCTGCATTATGTGAGGTAATGATGATCGGACTTATTTCATCAGCAATATTGTACTCGGGGTTATATCGTTTGTTTAGCAATTGAAGCCCATTTTCATTGATCTGATTGTTTCTGATGTCATTTAATATATTAATGAATTCCGGTTCAGTCTGGCGAAATACAGTCGTTAGCTCTATTTGCAAAACGGGATTTCTTCTGATTACAAGCGCATCAAAAAAGTAGGGAGAAGGATAGGCCCTGCTCAAAAAGCTCCAGTCTTCTCTCTTGGTTACTGGTGGCAGTTGGTATAAATCGCCAATAAGAAGTAGTTGTACGCCGCCAAAAGGAGCATTATTTTTTCTAACAGACCTTAGGATGGCATCGATTACGTCCAGTAAATCGCAACGTACCATAGACACCTCGTCAATTACCAGTAATTCTAATTCGTTAAAAAGGCTCAGTTTTTCCCTGTTATAGCTAAGATCTGAAACCATAGACTGAATGGAAATAAAGCCAGATTGCAGATGCTCTAAACTAATGTCGCCGGGAAAAAATGATCCGGGAGGAAGCTGAAAGAATGAGTTTATGGTTGTGCCTTTCGCATTCATAGCTGCAACGCCGGTAGGAGCGATAACAGCCATTTTTTTTGAACTCGTTTCTTTAATTTTTTTGAGTAATGTCGTTTTTCCTGTTCCGGCTTTTCCGGTAAGAAAAATACTCTGATTGGTGTAGTCAATAAAAGATAAGACTTTGTCGAAAATTGAATTGGAAGAAGCGGAATTACTCATACAGCAAATTTACTCGATTTTTTTTGCTGTAGGGAGTATTGTTGAAATGTATATGGCGTCTATATATTCATTCTTATAGAAAGAGTAATAAGATGACATTTTTTTTAGAAATGAAGTATAGAAAAACAAATGGAGTGTTTATTAATTCCCGAATATTAATTACTTTTGCTAAAAATAGTAGTATTACTGAGATTTTAGCCGATGACTGTAACTGTACTTGCGATTATAGAACCAGATGTTAAGCCCGCACCTCCACTGGCAAAAGTGATGAACGAAAGACTTGTACGCTTTGCCAAAGAGCTGCAGGATACCCACCTTAAAGGCCTGGAAACAGTTGAGCCTTTATTTGATGATGTTGTTATTTACATAGGTTATAACAGTAAATACAGTATCCGCTGGAAAATCGTAAACGATGTACCCGGTGGAATAGAGGCCGAGGTAGCCGATCAATGCGCCAAACTTGGTTACATAAAATGGAAAACCACTGTTTTCGGTGTAATTGATAAATCATAGCATTATATAACACTTTCAGATGTTTCTAGGTGTCAATCGTGTTTGAGAGGACTTTCAAAGGCGTTTTTAAGGTGTTGAGACTTAGCCAACAGGAATTAAACAGCTACGTACGGCCAAAAGCTATTGATGACAATTTCTCAAAAATAATCTGGAAAAAATACCTCAAAGTAGCTATAAAATTGGACAAGATTAAATATCCTGCACTATTTGTGTAATTAGTTCGTTTTAATGAGGTATTCTTTTTAAGATCTGAAAACTATTTTATATTATTACGAGCACAAACAAAAACACAAAGAAACAAATGAAATTTTTAAGAACTAGTTTAATGTTGGCGGGCATAGGTTTGCTTGCTATGTCAGTACAATCATGCAAAACCAAGAAAGTTATTGCTAAGCCCACTCCTGTTGAAAGACCAGCGCCACCTGTTGAAGAAAAAAAGCCTGAACCAGTAGAGGCACCGAAGCCGGCACCAGCTCCTGTTGCGGAAAAACCTAATTACAGCTTTAATAATGTTCAGTTTGAATTTAACTCAGGAGTACTGAAAACTGAATCTTTTGAAGTATTAGACAGGATTGCTACAGAAATAAAGAAAGATCCTTCAGTAAAATTTGTAATAAACGGACATTCATCTATTGAGGGTTCTGCAGCACATAATATGTCGTTGTCAGTTGACAGGGCTAATTCTGTGAAACTTTATTTGGTAAATGCAGGTGTAAATTCTGCTAACCTTTCTGTAAAAGGTCACGGTGCTACTCAGCCTGCTGCTCCAAATAGTACAGAAGAAGGTAGGGTGTTGAACAGACGTGTTGAAGTTAAACGTAATTAGAACTGAATATTAGTTCCTATACTTTTTTGAATTATAAACAACAAAACCATGTTTTATATAAAACATGGTTTTGTTGTTTATAGACTTATTTCAGCGGAATACTAATTTTATCCCCTTTAACGGGAGAGTAGTCAGATTTTACAACTCCATTCACTTTAACCTTGTCGAAAAAACACTTAATGCCTGTTGCCTGGTTAAAATCTTCAACATCCTGAATGTGAAAGTGTAAATGTGCTTCTGAAGAATTCCCTGAATTGCCACATTGACCTAAAAGCTGCCCTGTTTTTACTTTCTCGCCCTGTTTTACTTTTACAGTGCCCTGTTTAAAATGAGCAAACAAGATGTATTCGTTGTTTTGTGTTTTTAAAAGTACAGTGTTGCCGAGTGTCAGCAGAGTGTTCATTACACCAGGTGTATTGTCCTTTACTCCGTCTACAGCAAACACTACTTCAGCGTCACATGGAGCAGTCAGATTTTGCCCAAAAGCATAATAATCTTCATTCTTTTTACCGTCAGTTTTATAACTTTTTCCTTCAGCATTGGTGATGATCATGTCAAACGCATTCTTCTGCATTTTGGCAACTACGTGATAATTTTGCTCTTTCGTGTCTCCTCCCCAGAATACAGTCCATTCACCTTTAAAAGGTAATTGCATTTTAGTGGTATTTGGTTTTTGTACCTGAGGTACTTCGTAAGGTTTTGCATAAACACCTGTAATTGCTTTGTTTGGGGCGGTCCGAAGGCTAAGTAGTATTGTCTCTTTTTCCATATCCGTCTTATAAACTGCAAACTGGTCCTGATAATTGACAAAATGAGTTTGTTTGATCAATCCGAAGTTGTTTTTAAGGTGAGTAAGGAATGCTTTCGTTTTATCGAGAGGTAATGCCGTTTTGCTTTCCGGACTAAAGAGATTAAAAATGCTGTCAGGTTGCCCGGAATTGTAGAACATTTGGAATTTAGTCATAGTATATTTACTCGCATCACTTTCTGACTGGGCGAGCGTTATACCTGTAAAAATGAGGGTAAATAATAAGGTAAATGTTAGTTTTTTCATAAAGGGTAAAATTTCTTTAGGGTTAATTTTTCTAGGTGTAAGCCTTCGCTGTTACTAGGGCGTTAGTAGGGCCTTAATAGGGTGTTAGTAGGGCCTTGCTTTACCCCCTTGCCCTAGTAAGGCCCTACTAACGCCCTGTTAAGTATAAGTTAATGTTCAACTAAATACAAACTCGGACAAAAGCTTGTACCTTTGTGGTTCAATATAATGTTATGATGCTAAGATACCTGATCTTTTTTATATGTTTTTTATTTAGTGCTGTTGTTAATGCCCAGCGTACAATTGACTGTGAAAAGGAGTTAGACAAGGAGCCTTATTTTGTAAAGCATAAAACATCGGAAAAGGACAGTTTGCTGAAGCGGGATATTGCTATACTTAAACATTGTGGGAATTTCGAAAGCATAGACAGCGTGTTTTTTAAAGGACAAATGTTGGGAAGTCTTATGCTTGATCAGGTTAGACTTGGGAAGCCTGCTACCTATAGAACATTGATTGAATACTTCGCAGAGTTTAAAAAAACAATTGGTTACAAGGATTTTATAAAAGGACTGGTACTTTATAAAGAGATGGCTATGAAAAAAGTAAACCTTGACAATTGGGAGACTGATAAAGAACTATTTGTGCGAATGGGCTTTACTGTAGGAGATCTGGACGATTTTAAAGGTTTTTTGACAAGTGTGGCATCAGAAAATCTGACTTATAAGGTTGCCCTCACCCGATATATGAGTGAAATTGAAGCCATGCGGATAGATAAGTAATTAAAAACCCTTACTTTTGCAGAAAAAATAAGCAATTGGGAACTCTGTTAGATTTAGGTATTAAAGGATATAATAATTACGGTACGCACCTTAAACAAAAGTACCAGGGGCAGCGTGTGTTTAAAGTAATTGTTGATGGAGGTTTTACCTGCCCTAACCGGGACGGTAGTAAAGGTTATGGAGGTTGTACTTATTGCAACGTAGATTCCTTTACTCCTGAACTTTCCCGTAAGCTCCCTACCATTCGTGAGCAGTTGGAGCAAGGGATGGAAAGAGGTAAAGGTTTTTACAAAGCGGATAAATTCATCGTTTATTTTCAGCCAAATACCAATACTTATGCGCCCGTACATTATTTGAAGATGATGTATGATGAAGCGCTTTCTATCAACGCCGAAGATGTCGTTGGTTTTTCAGTAGGTACAAGGCCTGATTGCATAGATGCAGAAAAGGTAGCGTTATTGGAAAGCTATACGGACAGGTTTGATGTAGACCTGGAAATGGGGATGGAGTCTATTTATGATGAAACCTTAAATCAGATTAACAGAGGTTGCAGTCATGGAGAGTTTGTTGAGGCTGTGAAATTGCTGGAGAATAGTAAACTAGATCTTTGTGTGCACACTATTTTTGGTTTCCCATGGGAAACAGAAGAGATGATGTTAGGTTATATTCATGAAATTAACCGCTTTCCACAGATTAAATTTGTAAAATTCCACCACCTTCATATTGTTGAAGGTTCGATAATGGGTGTTAAATATAAAAAAGAGCCTTTCAAACTATTCTCACTGGAAGAGTATACTGATCTGCTTTGTAAACTGATTCCTTTGTTGAGACCGGATATTGTTATTCAACGTTTGTTTGGTATATCTGACTGGGATTTGCTGATTGCGCCTAACTGGGGTTTAAATAAATCTGCTATTCAAACTTATATCGATAAGGAAATAGAGCGCAGAGGAGTAGTGCAGGGGTCTGAATACGAACCTAAAAAGACAATATAAACTTTATGAATAATGTAATGACCTGGACACTAAAGATGACTTTGGTGCTCTCTTTGTGTGTGCTTTCTGCCGTCGGACAGCAGGCAGTTCCTACTTATGCAATTATACCACAACCAGTAAAGCTGATACCTGTTGCAGGTGCCTTTGAATGGACTAGCGCTACAAAGTTGGTTCTTGCTAAAAATTCGGAAGCCTTAATGCCGGCCTTAAATGAATTAAAATCTATCTCTGCAAAACTTAGGGAAGGGAAATCTATCCGGAATACAGTTGAGTTAAGTCTTGATCCTTCCATAGTAAAAGAAGGATACAGGTTGTCAGTAGAGAAAAATACAATCGTAATTAGTGCTGCGTCTGCACAGGGTGCTTTTTGGGCGGTAGCCAGTTTGAAGCAATTGATGGGAACAAAAGGGCTTACATCCAGACCAGCTGTTTTGCGAAAAGCAATGTTGCAGTCAATCGTTGTTCCTTGTGTGAAAATTGAAGATGCCCCTCGCTTTGCCTGGAGGGGGATTCATCTCGATGTATCTCGTCACTTTTTTGATTTGCCTTACCTTCGTAAGATGATTGATCGGATGGCTTATTATAAATTCAATAAATTCCATTTACACTTAACAGATGATCAGGGCTGGAGGATAGAAATCAAGAAATATCCTGAATTAACAGAAAAAGGAGCATGGAGAAATATGAATGATCAGGATGCTGAATGTATCGCTCGTTCTAAAACAAATCCTGATTATGCCATACCTGAAAAACATTTCAAAATAATAGACGGTAAAAGAATGTATGGTGGTTTTTATACTCAGGAAGAGATGCGTGGGCTGATTGCTTATGCAACATCGAAAGGGATAGAGATTGTTCCGGAAATCGATATGCCGGGACATATGATGGCGGCAACCAATCTGATGCCATGGTTAACCTCTCGTGGTAAAGGTGGACATGCGAAAGATTTTTCTGAGCCTCTGTGTCCTTGCAAGGAGACGACCTTTGAATTCGCTGAAAATGTTTTTACGGAAATTGCTGCGTTGTTTCCAAGTAAGTATATACATCTGGGTGCGGATGAAGTCGAAAAAAGTAGCTGGAAAAATGTACCGGAGTGTGAGGCTTTGATGCACAAGGAAGGGTTGAAAAGTGTGGATGAGCTACAAAGTTACTTTGTGCGCAGAATGGAGAAGTTCTTTAACAGTAAGGGTAAAAAGCTAATTGGCTGGGATGAAATTTTGGATGGTGGGGTTTCTTCAACTGCTACTATGATGTATTGGCGGACCTGGGTACCTAAGGCGCCTAAGCATGCTGCGGAAAAAGGGAATGATGTGATCATGACCCCGGGTGAGTATTGCTATTTTGATGCCTAGCAGGATGGAGGCTCATTAAAGAAAGTGTATTCATTTGATCCGTTTCAGTTTAATATATCCGAAAACGAGCGGAAATTTATCATAGGTGTACAGGGGAATATTTGGACTGAGTACATTCCTTCGGAAAGAAGGTTGGAGTATATGGTGTTTCCAAGGATGTTGGCAATGGCTGAAGTGGCCTGGTATAAAGGCGCTGAAAACTGGACAGGATTTGAGAAGCGGGTGCAAAAACATTTCTCCTTGCTGGATGCCATGAATGTTAATTATCGTCTCCCTGATCTGGATGGCTTTATTACGCAAAGTGTGTTTGTAGATAAAGGTAAATTGCATATCAATAAGCCACTTGCTGGTTTGACAGTAAGATATACTACAGATGGTACATTGCCGACACTAAGTTCCAGGGTTTATACTGAAGATCTGACGGTAACTAAGCCTGTGGAGTTTAAAGTAGCAGCATTTAGGCCCAATGGAAATAGAGGAGATATTTATACCATTAAATATGAGCAGCAGAATTATCTGAAGCCGGTGCAGTTGCCTGCAGCTCAAAAAGGCTTAAACTTCTCTTATTATCCTGTAGCGTATAAAACTGTAAATGCAATTCAGGAAAAAGATTTAGGTGTAGTAAGTATTAGTCAGGCTATTGAAATTCCTGTAGTGAAAAAAGTAGAAAGTTTTGCTACCCGTCATAGCGGTTATTTTTATGCTGCTGAAACAGGGGTTTATTCATTTGCGCTTCGTTCGGATGACGGTAGTGTGCTGAAGTTCGGGAGCCGTTTGCTGATCGATAATGACGGCTTACATCCTTCGGTTGAAAAAACGGCGCAGATAGCGCTTGAAAAAGGTTATCATCCTTTTGAACTTCTATTCATTGAAGGTGGGGGTGGTTATACATTACAGTTGCAGTACAAGACTCCTTCCGGAAGTCTTAAAGATGTAGATGCTTCTGTTTTCTTTCATTAAAATCCCCTTATCCGGAGATTATTTTTTAATCTCCGGATAAGTTCCAAATAACTCAGTTATCTTTTTCTTTCTGAATTCAAATATCTCCTGTAGTTTCTTCGCTACGTATATAGTATTGGCTATTCTGCCAAATATGCCCATTGGCAAGCCATAGGTTAATATGTCATTCATTTCTGTCCCGCCTTCTATTGGTTTGAAATGGTGTTGGTGGTGCCAGAATTTGTATGGGCCAAATCTTTGTTCGTCAATAAAATACTTTCCTTCGGCTACCTGGGTGATTTCTGTCATCCAATCAAGACTTACTCCTGTTATTGGCGCTACCTTATAGGTAATGATCATTCCCGGATACATTTTCTGCTGATCATTAATAACTGAAGTAACGGTAAAAGCCATGTTTTCTGGCGTTATTTTGGCCAGATTTAATGGTGACGAGAAAAAATTCCAGGCTTCAGCCAGAGGAATTGGGATTTTTTGACAAAAAGTGAGATGATAAGCTTTCATATCTCTTAAATGTACGGATTTTCTGAGTGTTTCTGTTTTTTATTGTGTTTTTCTGTATTTCGTGTTATTTGCTGTCTGTTTTGTTGTTGTTTTGTTTGTTTTTTATTTTAAAATGTGTAATTTTTATTTTTTTATCAAAAAATAACTATGTTTTTGGTTGTAATATTAGAAATGTGTAAAATATTAAGTCTATAATTATTAATATTTTATGTTTTTAGTGATTTTTCTATAAAAATTAATGTGTTTTTGTATTAATGTTTGTGTTTATTTTGATTTTTGTTGAAATAAATTCATAGATTTATCAAAAAATCAGATAAACTAATAATTATAACAAGTAAAATCTAAAATTATGGCAAAAGTTTTGTTTAAACAGTGGGGACCGTTTGCAGTTTTATTAATAATTGCAATTCTTGCTCTATTTATTCCCTTGCTTCCTAATTTTGACGAGGGAAAATACAGCGCGCCAGATATCGCGTTTGTATTAATTGCAGCGGCTTTGGTGTTTTTAATGACTCCGGGGCTTGCATTTTTCTATGGTGGTATGGTTCATCGCAAAAATGTGCTCTCTACCATGATTAAAAGTGTGGTGGCTGCTGGTATAATTTCAGTAATGTGGGTAGTTGTAAGTTTTAGTTTGGCCTTTGGTGATTCGATTGGAGGCCTTATTGGAAATCCTGCAACGTTTTTCTTCTTTCAAGGTGTAAATTCAAGCCCTTCATGGAGTCTTGCTGCTACAATTCCACTTTCTTTATTTGCTGTTTTTCAATTGATGTTTGCAATCATTACCCCTGGGTTGGTTGTGGGGGCTGTTGCGGAACGTATCCGCTTTACTTCATACATCTTATTTATTGTGCTGTTCTCTTTATTTGTGTACTCTCCACTTGCGCATTGGACATGGCATCCTGAAGGTCTTCTTTTTAAAATGGGTGTGCTTGACTTTGCTGGTGGTACTGTTGTGCATATTTCTGCTGGTATGGCTGCTTTAGCGGGAGCCCTTGTTCTTAAAAGAAGAAAAAGTCATCAGGAACATCAGGAAGTACCTCCTGCCAACATTCCTTATGTACTAATAGGTACAGGATTGCTTTGGTTTGGATGGTTTGGTTTTAATGCAGGTTCTGCATTGGGTGCAAATAGCTTAGCTGTTTCTGCTTTCATTACGACCAACATTGCCGCTGGTGCCGCTGGTTTGTCATGGATGTTCTTTGATGTGTCGAGAGGTAAGAAGCCTTCGGTATTAGGGTTTTGTATCGGAGCCGTTGTAGGTTTGGTTGCCATTACGCCTGGTGCTGGCTTTGTAAGTATTCCTTCAGCTATATTCATTGGCGTAATCGCAGCTGTTATTTCAAATCTTGCAGTTTCATGGAAACAAAAAACTTCATTGGATGATACTTTGGATGTTTTCCCTTGTCATGGTGTAGGGGGGATTGTAGGGATGTTGTTGACTGGGGTATTTGCTACCAAAACAGTGAATGGTGCTGGTGTGGATGGTTTGTTGTATGGTAATCCTGCATTCTTTATTACTCAATTGAAAGGTGTGGTAATTACAGTGATTTTCAGTTTTGTGATGTCATTCGTCATCTTCAAACTTATTAATCTGGTACAGCCAATTCGTGTAACTTCTGAAGAAGAAGAAGAAGGACTTGATGCAAGTCAGCACAACGAGAAATATACTCAAGGCACTTTGATTGTGGCTTCAACCGGCCAGGAAATTGAAAATGCCTATTAGTTCAACCAATTAACCATCTAAATTCTCAACCTCAAACCAAAACCAAAACCAGATTATGAAATTAAGATCATTATTAACCTCAGCCACGTTAACAATCGCTTCTGCAACCTACGCGCAGGAAGCTGCAGAAGCGCCTTTGCAAATTTCAGGATCAGTAGATACTTATTTTAAATATGATTTTGCAAAAGCGCCTAATATTAAAACTTATTTTGCTTCAGAGCAGAATTCAGTCTCAATAGGTATGATTGATCTGGCTTTAAAGAAAACTACCGGTAAAGCATCGTTTGTTGGAGAGCTGTCCTTTGGACCACGAGGGCAGGAGCAATCGATTCCTAATGGTTCTTATGCCTTTACTGCTAATGGAGATGATGTTTCAGCCTCTAGTTTTCATATCCAGAACCTTTATGTGAACTATGCCTTCTCTGATAAGTTTAGTATGACTGCGGGTTATATGGGAACGTTCATTGGTTACGAGGTGATTTCACCTGTTGCTAATTTTAACTACTCAACCTCATATTTGTTTGGTGCGGGGCCTTTTCAGAATGCCGGCATCAAAGGTACTTATGCTTTTTCTGATAAAGTTAGTTTAATGCTGGGTTTGTTTAATGACTGGAATACTTATCAGGATTTCAATGGGGTGTCTCATGTCGGCGGTCAGTTGATGCTGGCGCCTGTTGAAGGTCTGACAGTTTATCTGAATGGACTTTCCGGATATTCGGAAGGTGCAGGTGGCGTAGGAACGATTTTCGATCTCACAGGAAGTTACCAGGTTACAGATAAATTTAAATTAGGGATCAATGCAGCTGATTATTCTGTGTCAAATGATAACGGCGGTTATTCCGGCGGTGCATTGTATCCTCAGTATGCATTTACACCAGCTGTTTCTCTGGGCTTAAGAGGTGAGTATTTTAATATTAAAGGGGTTGCAGGTGGTGCCGATGCAGGGATTCTTTCAGGAACTTTATCTGCAAATATTAAAGCAGGCGGCTTGACCTTTATTCCTGAAGTTCGTTTCGATAATGATAAAGATCTTTCACAGTCTTTCTTCAAAAGCGATGGTGTTACACTAACTAAATCGGCTTCACAGTTCTCTCTGGCTGCTGTTTACGCATTTTAGTCTCGATTATATTATCTTGAGCCACCGGGATATATCCGGTGGCTTTTTTTATCTTTATGTTATGAAACTTTTAACCCTGGTTATTTTATTGTTTTTGACAGGAACCGGATTTGCGCAGGAGAAGCCCTTGGCTACGGATGATCGGGGTAAGCTGATTTATTATGAAGTGGTGGAGTTAAAAGATGTATCCAAAGATTCATTGCGGGTAAGGGCGAGTGGCTTTCTAAATAAGTCTGCCAAATCTCTAAAGCCGAAATCGGCTGATAGCGATTCGTTGATGTCTGCAACTGGAAAATTGGTCATCAATAAAACTGCGTTGGTTTTAAGCCGTCCTTCTGGAGAAGTACGCTATAATTTTTACGTAGAAACAAAGGATGGTAAATATCGTTTTTGGTTAACGGATTTTAATTTTATCCCCTATCAAAGAGATCGATATGGGAATTTTGTCCCGTTTACTACCGTGGGCATGCCGCTTGAAAATAAGCCAGGAAAGTTAAATGCTGCTGAGTGGGCTGGTTATGTTAAAGCTACAACCAGAGAGGTTAATCTTTTTGCTGAACGCTTTAAAGATGTGATGATGAAAAAAATAATTGTTCCTCCGGTAACTAAGGTTTTGCCTGTAAGTCCCGGACAAAAATGGTAAGAAAGCTCCAGTTAATGCACCATTTTATCTGCGCAGGTTGAGCTGGCAAAAGCTTCTGGTTTAGCTTTGAAAATGAAGCCCATACTCAGTATATATCCCATTGCTTCATTGAGGGCTTTATTAGATTTAAACATTGGGTTTGTGTTGATGTCTGCGTGTACTTCCAGGTCAACACGGTACAAATCCAACAGGTCGCAAATTGAGTAAGCCGTTTCGATAGATTTCTGTACTTCAACCAACATTCTTTCTTTTATACTCATTTTCTGACTGGTTCTTTCCTGATGGATGTACATAAAGCCGCCATGATGTTCCCGTAACAAAACAATTACGGTGGCAAAATCTGTGAATGCACCTTTTACCTGTGAGTCGGTGCCGATGCATACTTTAAGCCGATAACCATTGTCATTTTCTCTGATAATGGCATTTTCAACTTCTTCTAAGATGGGCGAGTGGATGATTTCGCCGCTAAATTTCTTCCAGGTCATACGTTATTGGTGTTAATATTTAAACAACCCGTATTCAGGTTTCTTAAAAATAGGTGGATAAATTTAAAAAAGTGTTAACTTACTGTTGTTTAATTGCTAACAATCAATTAGTTGTCAACAGATTTGATATATGTTGAAACCCTTTAGACTCAGAGTTGTTATAATAAGGCATTGCGTTATTCGTTAAATAATTGAATCGCTAACTAAATATAAGCATTATGAAGATAGAATTGTTAAATGAATTTTATTTGCTTCAGCGAAGCATGGCTCCTGTTGATTATCAGGAGGTGATGGAGGAGCGTGTGTATGTGCCAATTAAGCGTGCAAACAATAAGATGACCACATGGATTTCGGAAAGAGGGCACATGTTGATGAACCTTGATGTTCGCTTAAACAGTTCATTGAAGTTTCTTAGAAAGAAGTATCTGAAATTTTAATGCCTTAATTCCACTATCTTTGCAGCATGATGCTAGAAAAGATACTGGAGAAATTAAAGATTGCCTCCCTTAATCAAATGCAGCTGGATACTTTGGCTGCTGGTAAAAAAGGAAGTGATATTGTTTTATTAGCGCCAACAGGCTCTGGTAAAACTTTAGGTTTTCTTCTGCCTGTATTAAACAATTTGCGCAAGGAGGTTCAGGGTGTGCAGGCATTGATATTGGTTCCTTCCCGGGAGCTGGCATTGCAGATTGAAATGGTATTCAGGCAGATGTCGACAGGCTTTAAAGTCAATTGCTGTTATGGCGGGCATCCGGTTAAGATAGAACGGAACAACTTTGAAGAACCGCCTGCGGTTTTGATCGGGACACCCGGTAGGATAGCCTATCACCTTAGACATGATAATTTTGACGAGTCGGTGACCACTACTTTGGTGTTAGATGAATTTGATAAGGCATTGGAATTTGGTTTTCAGGAGGATATGTCTTACATCATTCGTAAGTTACTTTCCTTAAAACAGCGAATACTGACATCGGCAACGGCAATGGAAGATATTCCTGAGTTTACGGGACTTAGTAAGCCTGTGGAGATCAATTTTTTGCAGCATGTTGAAGTTGTGCCTGATTTAAAATTAAAGAAGGTATTGACCACTGCTGAAGATAAGTTAAGTACTTTGTTAAGACTAATCTGTAAGATTGGCAATTCAAATATGCTTATCTTTTGTAACCATCGGGAGACGGTTGATCGTATTAGTGACTTGCTAATAGATCAGGATCTTGCGCATGATATTTTTCACGGTGGAATGGAACAGGATGAGCGGGAACGTGCCTTGTTGAAATTCAGAAATGGAAGTATCAAAATCCTCATTACTACTGATCTCGCTTCCCGAGGCCTGGATATTCCGGAAGTGGCCTGTATCATTCATTATCAATTGCCTTATACTGAGGATGCATTTTTACACCGCAATGGGCGTACCGCGCGAATGAATGCAAAGGGAACGGCATATCTGATTATTGCAGATGATGAGAAGTATCCTTTTCTGAAAACTGATATTGAAACGGAAAGCCTTAAAGGTGATTTTAAATTGCCGAAGGATAGCGAATGGCAAACCTTGTATATCGCTGCTGGTAAAAAAGACAAAGTAAACAAAATAGATATTGTTGGTTTGCTTTTGAAAAAAGGAGGCTTACAAAAAGAAGATGTGGGTTTGATTGAGGTGAAGGATCAGGCATCTTATGTTGCGGTAAAACGTAAGATGGTGAAAAATGTGTTAGGCGCTTTGTCTAATGAAAGAATAAAGAACAAGAAGGTAAAGATTGAAATAGCAATGTAATATGAGTAATAACGATATTTTTAAAAAACTACGTGTAGCGTTGTCGCTCACCAATGATGATATCATTAAGATAATGGAATTGGTGCAGTTTAAAGTGAGTAAAAGTGAGCTTGGGGATATTTTTAGGGCTGATGATCATCCTAATTTTAAAAAATGTGGGGATCAGATCTTGCGTAATTTCTTAAATGGATTGGTTATTTATAAAAGAGGACCTCGTCCGCCCAAGCAAGATACATCTAAACCTAAGGACTAGATTCTATCTAGTTCTGCCGCATGTGAATTGATCTTTTTTACGATCCCATCAAGTTCATAGGCGGAACTGACCAGCATTTTGAGTAGCTCTGGATCGGTTGGTTGATTGGGAGATTCAGTTTTCATGATTTCAATTAACCCTAATATATTACTGATGGGTTTTCTGATCTCATGCGAGTTTGTCCAGGCTATTTCCTTCAGTCTTTGTTCATTCCTTATGTCCCGGTCTATATCGATGGCAATAACAATATAAGCATCGCTGTCTTTGAATTTTATCGAATGATGTGAAATCAGTACATAAAAAGCATCTCCATTTCTTTTTTGATGCAGCCAAATCCCCGTTTCATGCCCTTCAGCATGATCCGAATTCATGTAGTTTCTTAGCTTTGTTTGTTCGTGTTTAGGCCGGATATCCATTGCGGTCATTTTAAGTAGCTGAGTCCGGCTGTATCCATATTTACTGACCATCACGTCATTTACTGCAAGAAACCTGAAGCTTAGCTTTTCCATTACATATATTGCTCCCGGTGAAGCTTCAAACAATTTGAAATAATTACTTTCTGCACGCAATAGCCGTTTTTGATAAGCTCTCAGTAGAAAAAATAGCGCCACAGCTGTAAAAAACATAAAGGAAACGTTTTTGAAGGCATATAAATAACGAAGGTCAGTATCAGGATGGCTTTTATCAATTATACCAATAAGGATGCCGCCTAGATATAGCCAGGTCAGTCCAGCAATAAGATAGATCAGAATAATAAAAAGAAAAGGCTTGCGCGTGGCATAGCCAGATTGTATTTCCATGGAGCGGTAAGGATGATTATTTAAAAATAGGAAAACATAATTGTTAATCCAAATGTTCCATTATTCAATAATTATTTATTGCAAATCAATAAATAATTATTGAATAATGTTTAGGTTTGTGATCTTAATCTATAATTATGAAGTTTAACCTTCCCCAGTCCCGGACTGTTAATATGACCGTTAACATATTTGTTATTTTGCTTGCACTGTTGTTTGTCTTTTTTATAGTAAGCATTTTTTTTCCGTTTACGATCAAGTCGGGGCCTTCTACATTCAATATTGATTTAAATGGCTCATTTACTAGTGCTACGTATTCAATTGATAATTCTTTGGAGCCGATAGATGATTTAATCTCGGATACTTTACCACATAAAAAGTATCGTAAATTGACAGATAGTGTAAGACAGCGTCGAAATATGAAAAATGGGATGTTAACGGGGAGCTCTGCTCAGGCTATGTTTATAGGTGGATTGACACTGGAAAGGTGCGAAAACTGTTCGATGTCTGATGATGATCGGCTTAAGACTAAAGAACATTTTATTAAGCTTAACTGGTGGACTTTAGATACAGTTGGCAGACCGGAACCGATTAAGTACTATGTTAAAGATGGAAAGCCATATTTAAGAAAGACGATTTGTGAACTCAAACAGGCTTCTCGTGAAAATCATAAGGTGTATAATTGTAAAGAGGTGGATGTTGCTATCCCTTTCAGGTATGATGTAAGGACTAAAAGTCTGCTTATCCCTGCAAGTAACCATATTGTTAATGTCTTAAATATAGTATGTCTTGTTTTTATGGTATTGCTTTTCTTATTTTTTCTCTATTTTATTGTTGGTGGGTTCATCAAATTTTTACTGGAGATTGCGAGGGGGACGCCTTTTTCGGAAGGCAATGTGCTAAGATTAAAGATAATAGCATTGAGCTTTTTATGGATACCTCTGGGGGTATTTCTGTTGAATCTTTTAATGCGGTTGATTTTTTACAAGTATTTTACCGATGATATTAAATTAAGTGCAGATGCATGGGCGGTTTTCTGGAAGCCTGCGGTTTTAAGTGTTATTTTTGCTGCATTGTATTTTGCTTTTAAAAAAGGTAAAGAATTGAAAGATGAACAGGATTTAACAGTTTAAGATGGCGATAATCATAAATATTGATGTAATGCTGGCCCGACGTAAGATGTCTCTTACTGAGCTCAGTGAAAAGGTAGGCATTACTATGTCTAATCTTTCCATTTTAAAAACGGGCAAGGCTAAAGCTATACGCATAGAAACTCTAGATGCCGTTTGTAAAGCCCTGAATTGCCAACCGGGAGATGTATTAGAGTATACTCCGGGAGGAAAAGATATTTAATCAATAATTGTCCTAAAAGTCAGGTTGATCCTTTGTTTGTGTTTCTGTTTGGTAGGAGGGAGTCTATGCAGCCAATTGGTCTGTGTGTCGTCTTTCATGACCAATAGGCTTCCGTGTTCAAGAATTAAAGATACCGTTTGTTTGCTTTGTTTATGTTTAAAAGCGAACTTCCTTTCTGCGCCAAAGCTCATAGATCCAATTGCTCCGTTCTTTTTCAGGTCTTTTTCCCCGTCACTATGCCAGGCCATACCTTCTTCTCCGGTATGGTAAAGATTCAGCAGGCAGGAATTAAATGTTTCTCCTAGTGTTTTTTCTGCGATTGCTTTCAATTCCAGCAACTCTTTAGTCCAGGGCAACGCCTTCTTTGTAGTGTTGGAATAAGTATATTCGAACTCTTTATCTCCATACCACGCCACCTTTCTCCTGGTTAATATATGTTTGCCAAAAATTATCGCTTCATCGTTTTTCCATTCAATAGTTTCCATTAAAATGGCAAAGTAATCGTTGGCGGTCTGTAATGACATCAACTTTCCGTAATAAATTACTGTACCATCGTTTGGTAATAAGTTGTTGTATGCATTTGTTTCGTTGCTGAATAGGTCCATTTTGTATAGGCTAATGATTGATCGTGAGCTTTAACTCTGAGTACAAAAGTCGTTAGATTAAATTAAGTTTAAAATCTGTTTTTTGCTTGAATTTATAAATTGTTTATATTCATTTAAAATAAAAACGTATATCTTGCGCTTTCAAATATGGGGGTTTTGAGCTTTATTTCAAGTATTAGTTGTTTTTTCTTGCTTTTACTTTCGTTGCACTTGTTTTTTGCAAAACGAGGAGTAAGGTTATTAAATCGTTTACTCTCAGTTATTTTTATTTCCAGATTTGGCCAGGTGCTGGTCTATCTGCTGGTTGGTTCTAATGAAAGGACTGTTTATTCTTTCTTTTACCAGGTTTTTACTCCAGTTTATTACCTTGCTCCTGCTTGTTTCTATTTGTATGTAACGGCTTTTATTAACGGGCGTAGTCAACTACGGAAATTTGAATGGTTTCATTTTATTCCGTTTTTCCTTGCAATTGTTCATATACTGCCCTGGCCTATTTCGCCTCCGGTTAACTGGAGTGCTATAGCTGATCAGATTTTAGAGAATAAACAGCTTTTTATAACCGAACGGAGTGGATTGTTTCCATCCTGGTTTTATTATGTGGGTAGGCCTATTCTATTGCTGGCTTACCTGACGGCAACCTGGGTTGCAATATTGAAATCGAAGTTTATTCAAGAGAAAGTTGGTGCTGATGGTAAAAAGTGGATTCTTTTCTTCGTCAGGGCAGCAACCTTTTTTCAGTTAACAAGCTTCGTTCCATTGCTGATATGGGACTTAGAAGGGTCTTTGTTCAATGCATTGTTTATTATGCTTAACTGTGTCGTACTCCTGGTTATTGTTGTGTTCATTATGCATCAGCCAAAGTTGTTTTACGGTTATCTGTTTGTGGCTGTGGATATGGAGGAGGATAAAGAAGAGGTTGAGGAAGAGGTTAAAGAATTTCCGAAAACTGAAGCACCAGCGAAGAAGGTGAATCTAATGTCTGATCAGGTCTCAGTCTATGCTGATTTAATGAAATCTTTCATGGAGAGTAAAAGGCCATATTTGCAAGCTAATTTTCAAATTGTTGATCTGGCTAATGAAATTAATATCCCTGTTCATCATTGTTCCTTTGTAATTAATAAATTCCTCGAGAAAAATTTTCGTGATTGGATTAATGGCTATCGGATTGATTTTTTTATAATTCAATATCCTTTGAAGTCGGATAAAATGACCATAGAGGCTATAGCCTACGAGTCTGGTTTTAAGAGTTTGGCTACGTTTTATAATGCTTTTAAAAAGGAAACAGGCTTGATGCCAAAAGCCTTCTTCTTAACTAAGAAAGTGTCGTAATGTAGTTTTTTTGTATGTTTTATCAGTTTTTTACTTACAACTATTGAATAGTTAGAGGAAAGTATACCCCGAATTTAACTATTGGTGTAACAGGTTGGGTAAATTTGACCACGGTTATTTAACTGTTCAATTCCATTAAAACGCTTGTCAAAAATCTAAAATCGCTTACTCCCTCTGTATGAAAAAAAAGCTACTCATTTTAAACTTCTACAAACTATTTTTCACTTTCTTGTTTCTTCTGATAGGTGGGGCAGTTTTTGGACAAACTACGATAAATTTTAATACCCCTCCAGCCGGATTTGATTATCAGGAGCAGTTTCCCGCGACTATTGATTTTGTAGAAGGAGGGAAGTCTGTACGATTCCATTTCAACAATGCCGCTACAACTACAGATCCATTTGACATGGGGAACTTTACCATGGATTATCCTGGTGCCTCTTGGGCCCTGTCGGTAATGAGTGGTTTGCCTAATGATAAGCTTATCATTTCGCTTCCCGATCAGTCACCGTTTTCTCTAAATTCATTCCGAATCTCCGGTTTTATGGGATTTGATATCTATGTGAATGCTTATAATGGGAGTACGTTGGTAGCAAGCTTACCTGCTTTACCAGCAGCATCACTGAACAGTATGACTACTATAAACACAGTTACACAAAATGCGAATTTTGGTAATGTGACACGTGTTGAAATTACGGGGAAAAAAGGAAGTACTGGTGGACTTTATAATTATTTCGATGATGTAGTGATAGGGGCCGCTGTTGTACCTATTTCCGTTCCAACCGTAAGTACTATGGCTGCGACCAACGTAACAACTAATACCGCGACCATAAACGGTATGGTTAACGCTAATGGTGCACAAACGACTGTGACGTTTAATCTCCATGTTAATAGCGCTAATGTAAATAATGGAGAGGGGTCTCAATGGTCGGCTAATGCGGTTAATGCTGGTTCAGGAAATACTGCTGTATCGGCGAATGTTACCAGTATCTATGGTGGAAATACCTATTACTATCGAGTAAACGCCACCAACAGCGCGGGTACGACACGCGGAAATATACTAAGTTTTACCACTCCTCCGCCTTCGCCCTCGCAACCATCGGCTGCAACTGTTTCTACAACAGGATTTACTGTAAATTGGACTGGCGCTAATGGCGCCGCATCCTATTTGCTGGATGTAGCAACTGATGGCGCCTTTAACAATAAATTGCCTTTGTACAATGACTTAGTGGTAAATGGTTTATCACAGTTAGTGAACGGCTTAAGTGCCAATACGCCCTACTATTTCAGGGTTAGAGGTGTAAATTCAGGTGGTACGGGACCAAATTCAGGTACGGGGACGCAAAGGACTTTAGCGGCTGTAGTTCCCCCAGTGATTGGTAACCTGGATGGTGATATTGTTGCCTTGTCTGGCGGTTCGATTTCCCTTGATCTAGGTGCAAATGCAACCGTTTTTGATGATGAGTTATCTGCCTTAAATGGTGGTTTAGGTAATTGGGCTGGTAGTAGTTTGACTGTTCAACGTTCCATTACTGCTATATCTTCGGATGTCTTCTCTTTCAACAATCCCGGGGCAGGTTTTACCATCGATGGCAACAATCTCAAATCGGGAAGCATTAATTTTGCCACCTTTACCAACAACAATGGTTTACTTTATATTAACTTTTTAAATGATGCTACAACGGATTTAGTACAAAACGTTATCCGAAGTATTAAGTATGAGAATAGCACTCCCGCGGGTAATGCAACTATTCGTTTTAGTCTGAGCGACGGTATCTCCACCACGGTTGCAGATGTAAATGTAACCTCAAATGATATTTACGTAACAAATGCTATTGATGTAGCAACAATAGACCTAAATGATGGGGTTAGTTTTAGCGAAGCAGTGGCTATTTCTAATAACCAAACAGGTATCCAGACCCTTATTTTAAGCAGTGCTTTTACTGGAATGATGAACCTGGCAGGTAACCTGGCTATAAATGAAAGCTTGACGCTGAACGCCGATCTGACCAGCAATCTCAATATCTCCAATCATATAATTACACAAGCTGGATCCACAAGCCTGACCCTTAGCAAGAGCAACGGTACCATAACAATCTCAAGTGCACTGGCCGGTAGTGGAAATTTGCGAAAGATGGGAGAGGGTACCTTAGCGCTCACGAATTCCAGCAATTCGACCGGTATGTCGGGAATGATTGATGTTGTAGGAGGTGTACTTAACATTTCAGGCTATAGCCATCTGTCTTCCGGTACTTTAACCCTGAATGGTGGTGGCCTATTTGTAGGTAGTGTGGGCACTATTATTGATAATAATATTACTTTGGGTGTGAATGGAGGCTTTATACAATTCCCTGCTGCCGTGACGTTATCTGGTGTAATTAGCGGTGGAGGAGCATTTGCTAAAATGGGAGGAGGAGCTTTAACCCTTTCCGGTACCAATACCAATTCGGGGCCTGTTACAGTAAATAATGGAAGTCTGAATATTTCATCAGACGCTAACCTGGGCACGGGTACTTTAATACTAAATGGAGGCACGCTGGGAATTACCAGTAATACCAATATCGATAACAGCATTACATTTTCGGGAAATTCGGTTATTAGCACCACAGCAAATGCTACGATAAGTGGAGTAATTAGTGGTGCAGGTACATTGACAAAAACCGGTGCCAATACCTTGACACTTACGGGAATCAATACACATACTGGAAATGTCTTAATATCAGCAGGAAGCTTAAGTATTAGCGGTGGTAATTCTATTGGTGATAATAGCCTGGTGGACTTAGCTAGTGGCGCCACGCTGACATTATCAGGCGGTTCTGAAACTATTGGTTCTCTTGCAGGTGCCGGAAATGTGGTTCTTGGTTACAGTTTAACAACAGGCAACAATAATACGGGTACAACTTTTTCAGGGGTGATATCTTCGCTCAATACCAGTGGTATTACAAAAAATGGATCTGGTACCTTTACGCTCTCAGGTGCTAATACTTATACTGGCTCAACTAATATTAACGGCGGAACGCTCATACTTAATGGTGGATTGGCGATTGCCGATGCGAGTGTAGTTAATGTCGTGAGTGGTGCTATACTCGCGCTGGGGGCTAATGAAACACTTGCTTCCCTGGCTGGTGGAGGAAGTGTTGCTCTGGGAAGCTATACCTTGACTACTGGTGGAAATAACTTAAGTACACTTTTTTCCGGAGGTTTAAGTGGTAATGGAGGTAGTCTGAATAAAACAGGTACTGGGACATTAACTTTATCGGGTATAAATGCCTATACAGGCAGTACTTCCGTAGCAGGGGGAACTTTAAAAGTTGATGGTACATTAAATGGCAGTAGCAGTTTAACTGTAGGGAGTGGTGCAATATTAGGAGGGACTGGTAGCATTTTTGGCACGGGTTCAATAAATACACTGACCGTGGGCAATGGCGGTAAACTGGCTCCGGGTAATGGCCCTGGTATGCTAACTATCAACGGAAATTTGTCAATGGTATCCGGCAGTGCGCTTGAAGTGGAAATTAATGGGATTACTGCAGGTAGCTTGTATGACCAGGTAATTGTGAACGGGGATGTAAACGTTTCAGGAGTATCTCTTTTAGCATCACATGGTTATACAGCTGGTGACGCAGATCCTTATATCCTCGTCAAAAATAATGGAACAAATGCGATCACGGGTACATTTAATGGTCTGGCTCAAGGAGCTACGCTAACAGCGGCAGGTAACGGTACGATGCTAACAGCTTCTTACATTGGCAATGATGGCAATGATGCAGTGTTCACTGCACCTGCTTATCCGAGAGTGACATCTGTATCTTCAGATACCCCGAATGGTGCTTTTAAGGCAGGTGACATTATTTCCATACAGGTTAACTTTTCTGCAGCAGTAGATGTAACAGGTACACCACAACTTAAACTGGAAACCGGTACAACAGATCGGATAATTGACTATTCAGGTACAGGCAGCGGTAGCGGTTCGCTTACTTTTAGGTATACGATACAAACAGGGGACAGCAGTGCTGATCTGGATTATTTTAATATAAATGCAATAATGCTTAATGGCGGTACCATAAGGGGCAATGGGGCAGACGCTATACTTACGTTACCAGTACCTGGAGCTGTAGGTTCATTAGGAGCAGGTAAAAATATTGTAATTGATACGCAAGCTCCGAATGCTCCATCTGTACCAGTTTTGGCTGCTGGAAGTGATTCAGGTATATTAGGTGACAATATCACTAATGTGACGACACCTACCTTTACCGGTATTGCAGAAGCAGGTGCTACTGTTACACTATATAAAGATGGTACTATTGTCCTGGGAACTGGCATAGCGGATCTTATCAGCGGTAGCTGGTCCGTGACGGCTTCGGCGCTGGTTACAGGACCTCACACCATTACTGCAAAAACAAGTGATGCTGCAGGAAATATAAGTGCAGGATCGGTAGGGGTAACCGTTAACGTTGATAGCACTGCACCTGTTGTTCCAACAGGGATAATTGCGACTGCCGGAGATAGGCAGAATGTCATTACATGGGATGCCAGTGTATCTACAGATGTAGACAAATACATCATTTATGCAGGAACTACAAATGATCCAACTGTAGCTGTACAGACTATTCCGGCAGGAACCTTGACTTATACGCATACGGGACTGTCCAATGGAACCTCTTATTTTTATCGCGTAACCTCGGTAGATTTAGCTGGAAATGAAGGGTTAAAGTCAGATAATGTTGGAGCTACACCTAAGGCGGCACAAACCATTACTTTTGCCCCCGTAGCAGCTTCAACATATGGAGTTCCTACTTTTAACCTGACTGCAACGAGTAGTTCGGAATTAGCTGTAACTTATGTGTCCAGCAATACAGATGTCGCTACCGTATCGGGAAGTACAGTGACCGTTCTGACTGCAGGAACAACAACGATTACAGCATCGCAAGCAGGAAATTCAGCATATAATGAAGCTACTCCTGTAACCCAGGATTTAGTTGTAAACAGTAAGCCGATTACGGTAACTGCTGCGGCTAAAACAAAAGTATACGGCGAAGCTGATCCTGAACTGACGTATACTGTTGCTCCGGCACTGATCGGAACAGACGAGTTTACAGGTACCTTGGAAAGAACAACTGGTGAGAACATTGGTAACCATGCCATTGGTCAGGGGAACCTATCACTGAACAGCAACTATGCGGTGACTTATGTTCCAGCAAACTTAAGTATTACAGCTAAAACGGTTACGGTGACTGCTGCGGCTAAAACCAAAGTATACGGCGAAGCTGATCCTGAACTGACGTATACTGTTGCTCCGGCACTGATCGGAACAGACGAGTTTACAGGTACCTTGGAAAGAACAACTGGTGAGAACATTGGTAACCATGCTATTGGTCAGGGTACATTGGCACTGAACAGCAATTATGCGGTGACTTATGTTCCAGCGAACTTAAGCATTACGGCTAAAGCGGTTACGGTGACAGCCGCTGCCAAAACCAAAGTATATGGTGAGACTGATCCTGAACTGACGTATACTGTTGCTCCGGCACTGATCGGAACAGATGAGTTTACAGGTACATTAGAAAGAACAACTGGT
>NZ_JAVTSF010000001.1:0-1911427 GCF_032678475.1 Pedobacter nyackensis | reverse complement strand
TTTGAAAATACTTTTAATATTTTTTTTAACGGCTTAACCGCATTTTATAAACAAAGCCAAATTTTATCTTATTTGTGATAATTATATAGAACTAAATTGCGAATATGTGATACCCGTCACTTATTTTGTCCATTTTTTGGTTATCTTTGATACAAAATTAAAATATAAACTAATGAGTTTTTTCGCAGAGAAAAGAGGGGAAGTAATGGTGCACATAGAGAAGTATATGCTTGAAATGATGCATACCTACTTAAAACCGATTGATACAAATTGGCAGCCATCTGATTTTTTGCCTGATTCTACAAGCGAAACTTTTTTCCAGGATATAAAAGTGCTACGCGAAAATGCTAACGATCTGTCTTATGATCTGGTAGCAGTTTTGATAGGGGATACCATTACAGAAGAAGCCTTACCTACTTACGAATCATGGTTAGCCATGGTAGAAGGTGTAAGTCGTAGGGAAGACGGGGGTTGGATGAGATGGAACAGACACTGGACTGCAGAAGAGAACAGGCATGGTGATTTGTTAAACAAATATCTTTACCTTTCTGGCCGTGTTGACATGCGTCAGATGGAAATATCTACACAGTATCTGATTGCTGATGGTTTTGATATCGGTACCGGGCACGATCCTTATAGAAACTTTATTTATACCAGTTTCCAGGAATTGGCAACGAACATTTCGCATAGAAGGGTGGCTTCGTTGGCGAAAAAAGATGGTGATACATTATTGTCAAAAATGTGTGGTGTAATTGCGTCTGATGAGGCTCGTCACGCAAAAGCTTACAAAGATTTTATGAGTAAGATTTTTGAAGTTGATCCGAATGAAGCAATGATTGCATTTGAAGATATGATGCGTCAGAAAATAGTGATGCCTGCACATTTTCTTCGTGAAATGGGATTAAAAATTGGTCAGACTTTTGGTCATTTTACAGATGCAGCTCAGCGCCTAGGAGTTTATACTGCGATTGACTACGTTGAAATTATGCAACAATTAATTGAAGAGTGGAAACTAGATAGTATGCGTGATTTAAATGATGCAGGTGAAAAAGCCAGAGATTATATCATGGCATTACCTTCTCGTTTGTTGCGTGTTGCTGAGCGTATGAAAACACCTACGATGGAATATAAATTTAGCTGGATACATGCTTAGCTAAGACATATATATAAACAGAGAAGCCTGAATAATTATTCAGGCTTCTCTGTTTATATGGTATTAAGCAACAATTTGGGTTGCTTAATGCTTGTTTACATGTTTCTGCGATATTGTCCACCTACTTCGTACAAAGCATTGGAGATTTGACCTAATGAGCATATTTTGCATACTTCCATTAGTTGTTCAAATATGTTATCTCCGGCAACAGCTGATTTTTGAAGATGTTTTAAAGCAAGCTCAGCTTTATCCGCATTTCTGTCCTGGAACAATTGAAGTGCTGTGATCTGATATTCTTTTTCCTCTTCTGTTGCACGGATTACCTCCCCTGGTACGATTGTAGGAGACCCGTTTTTATTTAGGAATGTATTTACACCCACTATAGGGTATTCGCCTGTATGTTTCAAGGTTTCATAATATAAGCTTTCTTCCTGTATTTTACCACGTTGATACATGGTTTCCATAGCACCGAGTACACCTCCTCTGTCATTGATCCGTTTAAACTCAAGCAATACAGCTTCTTCAACTAAATCAGTCAGGTCTTCAATGATAAATGCTCCTTGCAGAGGGTTTTCATTTTTAGCAAGTCCTAGTTCACGATTTATAATTAGCTGAATGGCCATCGCTCTGCGTACAGATTCTTCTGTAGGTGTTGTGATCGCTTCATCATACGCATTGGTATGCAGTGAATTACAATTGTCGTATATCGCATACAATGCCTGTAAGGTAGTACGGATATCGTTGAAATCTATTTCCTGTGCATGGAGTGACCTGCCAGATGTTTGAATATGATATTTTAGTTTTTGGGATCTGTCGTTTCCTTTGTATTTGTTTTTAATAGCCTTAGCCCATATGCGACGTGCCACCCGACCAATTACCGAATATTCGGGATCTATGCCGTTAGAGAAGAAGAAAGATAGGTTAGGGGCGAAATCATCAATGTTCATCCCTCTACTCAAATAGTATTCAACAAATGTGAACCCATTACTGAGTGTAAATGCTAACTGTGATATTGGATTTGCACCAGCTTCAGCAATATGATATCCTGAGATAGAGACAGAATAGAAATTGCGGACCTTTTCGGTGATGAAATAACTTTGAATATCTCCCATCATCCTTAAAGCAAACTCTGTAGAGAAGATACAGGTATTTTGCGCCTGGTCTTCTTTTAATATATCGGCCTGCACAGTCCCACGTACTGTACTAATTGCATAGGAAGCTATTTTAGCATATACATCAGCTGGTAGTACCTGGTCACCTGTTACTCCTAGAAGCATGAGTCCTAAACCATTATTGCCCTCTGGAAGTTTGCCACTATAAGCAGGCCTTTCCTGTCCCTTTGATTTATAAATAGCTTTTATCTTTTCACTGACTTCTTTTTCGAGACCATTTTCGATGATGTATTTTTCACACTGCTGATCAATAGCCGCATTCATAAAGAAACCCAAAAGCATAGGTGCAGGGCCATTAATGGTCATAGATACAGAGGTTGAAGGTGCACAAAGATCAAAACCTGAGTATAATTTTTTAGCATCGTCAATAGTGGCAATACTCACACCTGAGTTACCGATTTTTCCGTAGATATCCGGTCTGATATGTGGATCTTCCCCGTAAAGGGTTACAGAATCGAAGGCGGTAGATAAACGGTGGGCGGGCTGACCCAACGAAACATAATGGAATCTTTTGTTTGTCCGTTCGGGGCCGCCCTCTCCAGCAAACATACGGGTAGGATCTTCTCCGTCTCGTTTTAATGGAAATACTCCGGCTGCATAAGGGAATTCACCAGGTACGTTTTCTGTTAAAAGCCAACGCAGGATATCTCCCCAGTCTTCATATCTTGGTAGAGAAACTTTAGGGATCTGTAGTTTAGATAATGATTCGTAAAACAATGGCTGTTTTATTTCCTTGTCCCTAACCTTATAAATGAAGTGTTCTTGTTTATATTTTAGTTTAGTTTCCGGCCATTGACGAAGTAGTCGTTTACATTCTCCATCTAATTGTTCTTCGAGGTGCGCATAAATGTCCTGTAATGGCTCAGTAAGATTTTTGCCTGCCGGTATATACGTTGTAGTTTTTTCGTCCTTAGACAAATTGATTACACCCTGAAGCTGGTATAACTTTCGGGCGATGTTACTTTGCTTATCAACCCATTCGTTGTAAGTTTGGCTTGATTCTGCAATCTCTGCCAGGTATCTGATTCTATCTGGGGGAATGATATAGATTTTTTCAGATTGCTCGCTGGTAAGTTCCATTTGAGCTTCAAATTTTACACCCGTCTTTTCTTCAATCTTATCGATCAATGCACTGAATAGATTGTTCATTCCCGGATCATTGAATTGGGACGCCATTGTACCGAATACAGGGATGGTTTCATCTTTCGCATCGAAAAGGTTGTGGTTGCGTTTATATTGTTTGCGTACGTCTCTTAAAGCATCTAACGCACCTCTTTTATCAAATTTGTTGATGGCTACAAGATCAGCAAAATCAAGCATATCGATTTTTTCCAACTGTGTAGCGGCACCAAATTCAGGTGTCATTACATACAGTGATACATCGCAATGCTCTGTAATTTCGGTATCAGATTGTCCGATACCTGATGTTTCTACAATGATGAGGTCATAACCTGCAGCCTTACAAATGTCAATACTTTCCTGTACATTTTTTGACAGGGCAAGATTGGCTTGTCTGGTAGCCAGGGAGCGCATATATACCCTGGAATTATTGATTGCATTCATACGAATCCTATCTCCAAGTAATGCACCGCCAGTTTTACGTTTGGATGGATCGACCGATATAATAGCTAATGTTTTGTCTTTTACTTCTATTAGGAATCTCCTTACCAGTTCATCTACTAAGGATGATTTACCTGAGCCACCTGTGCCGGTAATTCCTAAAACAGGCGCCTGACTACTTAACGTTAATTTCTTTAGTTCATTTACAAATTTTTGAGCTGCATCTGGGTCATTTTCCGCTACTGTAATGGCTGATGCAATGCTTTTTATATTCTTTTCCGGGATAGATTTGAGCTCACCGTTCAAAGCTTTTGTAGTGATGTAATCTGTTTGTTCCAGCATGTTATTGATCATACCTTGCAAGCCCATTTTTCGGCCATCATCAGGAGAGTATATTCTTGTTATACCGTATTCATGGAGTTCTGCAATCTCAGATGGTAATATTACGCCACCGCCTCCACCAAATATTTTTATATGTGGAGCACCACGTTCCTTTAGCAGGTCGTACATGTATTTAAAATACTCAATGTGCCCACCTTGATAGGAAGTCATAGCAATGCCCTGTACGTCTTCCTGAATTGCACAGTTCACCACTTCGTCGACAGAGCGGTTGTGACCTAAGTGTATCACTTCGGCTCCCGAAGATTGAAGGATTCGGCGCATGATATTTATTGTTGCATCGTGTCCATCAAAAAGGGCTGCAGCTGTAACAAAGCGGATTTTATGTTTGGGCTTATAGATTTCAATTTGCTCCATAGTAGGTTTTATAATCGGTATACAAAGGTAACAAAAACTGAGGGGAGGGACATAAAAATAGACTTTGCAAATACACTATGCTATTAAAACAAAAAGCTGTTCTGGTTTTTGTTCCAGAACAGCCTTTAATCATATTAAAATAGCTTTTTTATTGATGTGTTAGCTCTGTAATCGGTTCGCCAATACAGCCACTAGGCATTTGTATATGTAACATCGCCGCTAAAGTTGGAGCAATGTCAGTCATGTAATGTGTTTTGTTGGTTTTACCCGGTTTAACATTCCAGCCCATAAATACACAGGGGATATGTGCATCATATGGAGCCCAGGCTCCATGGGTTGTCCCTGTGTTACCTCCACTAAAGTAATTTGATTTCAAGATGTAATAGATATCGCCACTCCGGCTGTTGTTATAACCATAAGTCAGAGATTTCTTTACCTGCTCAGGTAGCGTGGTTACTGCAAGTTTACTCATATCAACCGCATCCAGCACTTCATTTTGAGCGCGTAGGGTTTCTATAATTTGAGCCTTTATGGCTTCGTAATCAGCTTTAGCTGCTTTAATCGCTTCATGATTAAGGTAGAACTGGCCATTCTCAGAAGCGATAATTGCTTTTTTTACTTTGAAGTTTTCTTCTAAACTAATGTTCAGATTTTTAAGTACCGGTCCTTCATTAAATGTTCCTCCGGGTAATTTGTTTTCTTTCATGAAACCTGGTACATGTGCTGCTCCATGATCGGCAGAAAGGAAGAACAAGTAATTACCTTTCCCAAATTTGGTATCTAAATAGTTAAAGAAATCTTCGAGATCCTTGTCCAGTCGCAGATAAGTATCTTCAGCTTCTACAGAATTCGGACCATATTGGTGACCGACGTAGTCGGTAGCAGAACAGCTAACTGCTAAAAAGTCGGTTGCATTATTTTGACCCAATTTTTCTGATGCTATAGCCAATTTAGCCAGATCAAGTGTCATGGTGTTTCCATAAGGTGTACTTTTTATGACTTCATAATTTTTACCGATGTACAGTTTTAATGGATGCGGGAAAGTAGGTGTTTGTTCTCCTCTGGTTTTTCCTTCATAGATTTTATTGTCAGCAGTACTTTGAGAATAACTTTCAACAGGGTATAATGTGTTCCAATTGTTTGCGAAAAACTTATCAGCTGGTTTCTGATTATTGTAATTCTGAACCCAGGACGGAAGTTGTTGCATATAATATGTACTGGTAATCCAGTCGCCAGTTTGTCCGTCATACCAATAAGCTGCATTTGCTGAATGTCCGGCGGGTAAGATAGATCCACGATCTTTAAGAGATATGCCGATTACTTTACTTTTGAAGTTTGTCGCTAAACGAAGCTCATCTGTAATGGTAGTGGTTAGCATATTTTTTGGCGACATTACGCCCGCTCTTGTACTGCTTCCCACTGTGGTTACATTTGTATCTTCTGCACAATACATAGTTCTCTTTAAAGTTTTGTCATACCAATCGTTTCCAACAATGCCATTGATGGCAGGGGTGGACCCTGTGTAAATGCTAGAGTGGCCGCATGCAGTGATAGTTGGCGTGTATGGTATTAAGGTATTTTCAGCCGAAAAGCCTTCACTAACGAGTCTTTTAAAACCACCATTTGAATACCTGCTGGCATATCTGTATAGATAATCCCATCTCATTTGATCTACGACAAGACCAACAATAATTTTTGGTCGTTTTACTCCTTCTGCTGATACTTTTGTTTTAGCCCCTTTTTGTTGGGCTACTGATACCTGTGTGATCAGGATAAGAGCGGTTAATAGTAAATAGATTTTTCTCATTGTGTGTTTTTTGTGTTTAGAAATTTTGGTAAGCTAATTTATCGTTTTTATATACTTACGGAAGTATCCATAGCTATTATTTTATCCTTAAATTAAGAATACCATAAAAAAACACTTTGTTCTTAATATTTTATAAGGCCTCTGCAACCACAAAGGTACTTCCACCAACAAAAATCAGATCGTTTATACCAGCGTTATTTTTGGCCGCATAGACAGCTAGGTTGACTGAGTTAAATATCTGACCGTTTAGATGGTAGTTTTTGGCTTGTTCTGCCAATTCTGATGCCGATAATGCGCGTTCCAATTCTGGTTGACAGAAATAATAGACTGCATTTGCAGGTAATAATGATAGGACACCACTGATATCTTTATCTTTTACCATACCGATAACCATATGAAGTTGTTCATATGGGGTATTCCTGATATTTTGCATCACCTCGGTAATACCTGCAATATTGTGCCCGGTGTCACAAATAATCAATGGGTTTTCGGCTATTTTCTGCCATCTGCCCTGAAGCCCTGTTAATGCTTTAACGTTTTTTAATGCAGTGTAAATATGTTCATCAGTTATGGCGTACCCTTTATGTTTTAAAACCTGAATAGCCTGTAATACGGTAAGCACATTTTTTAACTGATAGAAGCCGTTCAGGTCGAGCTGAAGATCCTTATATATTAGAACTGAATCTTTGTAAACAGAGGTACAAAGGTATTCGTTTTTTATACCCGTGTAATCGGTATGTAGTTCCTGATCTGCAAAAATAATATCGCTGCCAGTTTCTGTAGATTTATTTCTAAACACAGCAGTTGTTTCCTCTTGTTGCTCGCCAATTACCACAGGAATCCCTGGTTTAATAATACCGGCCTTTTCTACAGCAATTTTTGCTAATGTATTTCCAAGTATATTGGTATGGTCAAGACTGATGTTGGTTATTACAGAGAGTTCTGGAATAATGATATTTGTGGAGTCGAGGCGACCACCTAAGCCAACTTCTATAATTGCGATATCAACTTCTTCTTCTGCAAAATATGAAAAAGCCATTGCAACTGTGGCTTCAAAGAAGGAGGGATTTATTTTTTCAATAGCAATTCGCTGCTGGTCTACAAAATCAGTTACGAAGGTTTCAGGTACCATCTCTCCGTTTATTCTAATACGTTCTCTAAAATCTTTAAGGTGTGGAGAAGTGTATAGTCCTGTTTTGTAGCCCGCTTGCTGAAAAATTGCTGCCAGCATATGCGAAGTGGAGCCCTTACCATTTGTACCGCCAACATGTATGCTTTTAAATTTGGTGTGTGGATTTCCAAGGTTTTCGCACAAGGCGATTGTATTGTGTAGATCTTTTTTAAAAGCAACAGCGCCAATGCGTGTAAACATTGGCAGCCTGCTGTATAAATAATCAATGGTGTCTTTGTAATTCATTTGTGTTACCTGATAGGCAAAATTACCAAAGCTGTAGGACTATTTCACTTTAAAGTTGAAAACAACTACACCGATTTGAACATCTGGTGCAGATTCCGACTGCGATAACCTAGCACCCATTACTGCATCTTTACATTTTTGCCATAATTCTCTGTCGTTTAATGTCGTTCCTTTGACTCCAGGTTGAGCAGCAATTACAATTCCGCTTTTATTGATACTTATCCTTACGGCAATTTTTCCGGTTTTCTGGCCATCATCCTGAGGTAATACCAGGTTGGTGAATTTCCTTAATGCAATTGGCGTTTCTCCAAAACCAGAACCTCCTTCGCCATAATTGTTGGCTAAAGGATCGCCATTTACACTACCCTGATTACCTGGTGTAGTACCTGTACCATCACCAGCTCCGGTTCCTTTATTGGTTTTACCTTTATAAAGTGCATTTTGGTTGATAGCCGGCTTAGCGGGTTTTGTATCGGGGTTTGGTGTCGCAACAGGAGTAGAGGTACTCTTGGTTGTTTTCGTTTTAACACTTACCGCTTCCTCTGTACTTTGCGTTACAATTTCCTTATCACTTGTTTGTGCAGTTGATGTTTGCGGAGTCGGTTCCTCAATCACGACTTTATCAGGAGGTTGGTTGTTGGCATTTGGATCTGCCGAAGGTTCTTCGATGCTCGTATAATCCGTTCCCATACCTTCAACAGAAGTCCCATAGTTAACCACCATACCACCCATACCAGCTTCAACTTCTGGTTGAAACGTACCAATGGCAATAAAAAAGCTTAAAGCAAGCAATACCGCCATAATACCGGTTGATATTGCAAATGCTTTAGGATAGTTATTTTCTTCTTTAGGATAGGTCATTATTTCTTAGGTTCTACAGCTAGTACAACTTTAAGTTTCAATTTGTTTGCTACATCAAATACTTGCATGGTATTTTCAATAGAAACACCCCGGGCCACATATAGTACGATGGTCAGATCAGGCGAAGCTTTCTGATAAGTTTCAACAGTGGCTTGCATCTGATCCAGTGAAACTTTTTGTTTATCTACAAAATAATTTAGTTTCTCATCTATAGATACAGTAACGGTTTTTTGTGCTGAAGATTGCTGTCCTGACTCAGATCTCGGTAGTAACAATTTTACTACCTGTGGATTAACTACTGCAGATGCCAATAGAAAAAACAGCAACAGAAAAAACATGATGTCGTTCAGGGCAGAGGTATGTACCTCGACTGTCCCTTTATTTCTTTTGCGTAGATTCATTATTTACCTGGCTCCTCTAATAAATCAATAAACTCAATTGCATCTGTTTCCATTCTTAAGATGATACGTTCAACCATCATGTTTAAGATATGGTACAACACGTATGCAATGATACCGATAATCAATCCGGTAGCTGAAGTAATCATTTTGGTGTAAAGACCACCCGATATCGTTCCGATTTCGATGGCTCCTTTAATGGAAACATCATGGAAAATAGTAATTACTCCAATAATTGTTCCTACGAAACCAAGCATGGGTGCAATACCAGCAATAATACCAAGAACACCTATGTTTTTTTCCAATTTAGATACTTCCAGCTTACCATTGTTTTCAATGGCAGCTTCAATATCCTTAATTGGCCTTCCAATACGTTTTAGTCCTTTTTCCAACATCCTGCCTAAAGGTGAATTGTTGTTCTTGCACAAGGCAATTGCATTGTCTAATCTGCCATCGTGAATATATTGTTTAATCTGAAGCATTAAATTAGATTCTGTTTTTGATGCTTTTCTAATTGTCAGGTATCTTTCAACAAAGATAACAAGACCCATAAATGCTAAAAAAGCAAGAGGAAGCATAACCCAGCCTCCTTTTAATAAAAGATCTATAAAGTGTAATTCCGGGGTCGCCGGAGTAACACCTGGATTTAGGGCATTTGCGGTATCAGTAATTTGTGTAATGGTATCAGTGGCACTTTGAATTAATGCGATCATAATTATTTAGGATTGTTTGTGTGTCTAACCTTGTAAATGTAAATGCCTGGAATTTTCGTTGTTTTTTTCAGGACTTCCAGTTCTTTTTTAGCAGTTTCTTCATCAGTGAAAGAGCCAATGCTAATTTTAACTCTTCTGCCTGGCATATCTGCTACCTTTGCAGGAATGCCTTTCTTTTTCATATCAGCAAGAAAATTATCAGCTTCTGTTTGATTAAGTAGGGATGCGGCAATAATTTCATAAGTCACATCAGATGTACTTGCAACAGGAATAGCTTTTTTAACAGCAATTGAATCTTTAGCCGAATCCGCTGCAAGGATTGCTCTTTCATTGCTTTTTCTAATGCTATCCGCAAGTGCTATGGAATCTATTTTAATTTGTTCAATATCCTTAACGATTGTTGTAGTATCAGGTACTGTTAGAGGTTGATCAGCCGATTTCTTAATAAAACTATCAAAAAGCTCTGGTTTTGCCAGGTAAGCAATTCCCGCAAGTAGTATAATAGCTGCCAGGGCAATAATTACTTTTAGATAAGCTGGCATTCCCGTTTTTTCCTGGTCACTATAATCCAGTGTAAAATGGACTGTCTCAGCGGTTTTTTCTATATTTTCAACAGGTTCACTGGCTTCGGTTATATTTTCTGGAGTTTCTATAACAGGGACCGGTTGGTTATGTTGTATTTCAACCGGAGCGGTTGCTTCTGCTATTTCTTCATATACAGGTTGCTCATCATTCTGGGTTTCTTGTTCTGCAACAGGAAGCTCTGTACTATCCAGATGTGAAATGAGGACATCATTTTCAGCAGGTACATTTATAACCTCTTCAATTTCTTTTTCGGTACCATCGCGTAGGTCAGCGTTGTTGTTTTCCAGCTCGAGCTGTTCCTCTGTTACCTGAGGCTGCACTATGTCAGGCCCGACAATTTCAATAGGGGCTACTTCAACCTGTTCGATTTCATTCTGTCCATTTTCTACTGAAGGTTGGTCCTCAAAGATTTCAATTTTGTCAGTGTTCGGTTCTGTCTTTAAAGTAGGTAATCCATAAAAATCAAAACCTAAATTGCTGTCTTGCTTAGGAATAAAAGTAAGACTACCTGTGGTAGTTGAGAAAGTTCCAAGGTCACCAAAGTCTGATTCCTGGTGACCTGAAAGTTCGTCTAGAATATTTTGAGAGAACTGTTCGACAAAGTAAGTTGCCGAATCAACTGTGATGTTCTTTTTCTTACTGATGAGTTCGGTTAGCAATGTATGCTCCTTTAAATCAGAAGTAAAGCCCAGCGTATAGCTCGGCGGCAAAAAAGAATGCGTATTGGTATCATACCTCCCTGGAGATTTCCTTTTATAAATAGTACCCAGTCCGGGAATTCCCACTTCTTTATGGGTTTTTATAAGTGTTGTCAGGTATGATAATATATCCATTCTGGTAAAAATAAATTTTAATTCCGTACCAAGCAATTATTAATTGAAAAGCATTAGAATGAGTATGATATTCCACCAAATATATTCATGCCAATTGCTTCGTAGTATAAATATTTGCTGTATTTTTTATTAAATAAGTTGTTTGCTTTTGCGAAGGCCGAAAACTTGTTGTTGATTTTATAACTTGCACCTATACCAAGATCTATAAAGCCTTTCACTGTGATCACAGTTTCGTTAGCTAAGTCAGGTGTGAAGTAAGGATTGGCAGGAGCAGCAGTATAAATTTTTGCTTTACTATCACCTTGCATAGCCACCGCAGCATTAAAGGTAATTTGCTTGGTCACCGCATACATAAAATCAGAGCTTACGCGCATAGTTGGTTTGAACCAGCTTTGTGTTTCAGCAGCAGGTTTGTAGTCTTCAATGTTCAGTTTGCCTGTCCATTTCAAGGCATCACTGATCTGCACTGAAATTTCACCTTCAAGTCCGCTCAATTTCATGGTTCCGAAGTCGTAAATCACATCAAACTTATTAAAGTCAGTAAAGTTATTTACAAATAGGGGCATATCTTCAATTTGTTTGTGATAGAACTTAGCTTTATAGCCAAACCCAGGACCACCTGTTCCTTTGATGCCTCCACTGATACTTAGCTTTTCAATCGAATTTTTGATATTAATGTTGCTATTTAAGAACGGATTTTCGTCTGTTAGTAATTTTAAAGAATTACGGTTTACGTCACCTTTAACTTCTCCAAAAATCTGTAGATAATCAGGTATTAAAGTAAAATCTGCAGTTACAGCAGGGAATATTCTGCTGGAAGAGAATGCGCCAAATTCCTGTACAAAGTTTATACCTGCATTAATTTTAACGCCGTTGGTTTGTAGTCTGATGTAAGGATTTAGTTTTAGTAAATTGTTGCCGAAGCTTGTCAGTACATCTTTTGTTTTTCCGAACTCCACTGAACCGGCAAGTCCTAGATTTAAGCTGCTGATGCGTTTGTTAAGGTATGCATTTAATACAATTGAGCTTTCTTTAGCTTTATACTGATCGCTCCAAACATATCCGTTTAATTTTGCAGCATAGCTTAATGCATCTGGATCTTCAGTGAATTTATTTACTATTTCACCTTCAGCTTCGATAAAGCTTAGCGCTTGTCTCGCAGGATCTGTGTTGAATGTTGGGCGGGCATTGTCTACACCATAAAAGTATAGACCCTGTCTTTGGAAATTTAATTTTCCGGTCATGGTTACCTGATCACCAATACTTCTGCCAAAAATGCTTAATTGTTGCTGGTTGGCGTTTTGTTTATTCAAGCTTCCCGACTGTCCAAAATGTTTGAAAAAGGCACCAGCTTGTAAAGCTTCGTCTCTTCCAATATTTACGTAGGCTTCAGCAAGTACAGTTCCTGCAGAACCCAACGCACCTTTCACGTAGTTGTTAATCAGCTCAGCTTCTTTTTGAGCAGCAAGCTGCTGTGCCTGTAGTTTATTGATATCCGAGTTCAGTTCAAGCTTTCTGTCTGTCAGGTTATAATTGAACTTCGCTTTGTAGGTTTTAACATCATTCAAATCAGGGCTTCTTCTTAATTTTACCGCTTCGGCCAACACTGGTTTGTATGGACGTACTACCTCGATTTCTTCAGTTACGGCTTTTTCTTCCTGTTTTTTTTCTGTTGTTTTCGGATCTTGTGCCCTTGTATTTAAAATTCCTGCTGTAATAAAAAATAGGGTTGTATATATTAATCTGGTCAATCTCATGTCGCGTGGTCTTATTTAATTTTTTCTAATTTAGCTTTGGCAGTAGGTACAATGTCATCCTTACCATCATAGTTATCTATAATACTCAGCAGCGTGCTTTTTGCCTGTAAATTGTCTTTAAGGGCAACATAATTGTCGGCCAGTAATATAAATGCCTTAGCTACCCAATAGTCGTAAGAAGGCATGTTATTGATCAGATCAAAACAAGTTTTTGTTGATGTTTTATACTCACGTTTAGCGTATTGTACTGCAGCCAGATTGTACTTGGCTTCAGCGGCTGCAAGTGTTTTCGTTTTACTCACGACACTGTTAAACGATTTTACAGCAAGTGTAGTGTCAGCTTTCAATAAATAAGCCTTTCCTGCGTAAAGGTCAACGCTATTTTTCTCTTCTTCTGAAGCTTTATCAGATTCTTTAACCAACTGAACATATTTTAGTACATCATCCGGCATGTTCAATTCGTTGTAAGCTTTTAGCAAATTGTTTAAGGCATAAGTGTAATGCACTTTATAATCTGCAGTTGTTTCCAGACGTTTCAAATAAACAATGGCTTCATTGTATTTTTTCTGATCAAGGAATAATTTGGAAATGCTCACCAATGAACGCTCAGTATAATCACTTGTCCAATCGTTCAAAATATATTCATAATCAGGGATGGCATCATCGGGACGACCTAATTTTACCAACGACTCTGCTCTGATGAATTTTGCTTCCTTATCATGTATAGCTTTAGGGAACTTATCAAAATATGCGTTAACGGCCTCAAATGCTCCTTTAGCGTCTCCTTTTAGATAAAGGTTATTTGCGCCCTGAAATAGAATGTTATCCTGCTCTGCAGCCGAATAGTTACCTAGTGGGGTAGTTCCTGCATAGCTGATGAAACCTTGTGAGTCACCTTTGTCTACATAAATATTTTTTATAGATTCTAATGCTTGTTTAGCTTCTTCGGTACTTGCATAATCTCTGATGACCTTTTTGAATGATTCCAGTGCTGCATCATCCTGATCCTGGTTGTATTGTACCAGGCCAATAGTTACCAAAGCACGTGGGACATAGCTACTGTTAGGATATTGACTTACCAAACTGATCAGATCGGATTTAGATTTGTCTAAGTCGCCTTTGTTGAAATAGGTATAGGCCATTTCAAAACCAGCATCATCTGCATAGTTTGAAGTCGGGAATTGTTTCAGCAAGTTTTCCATGGTTGAAATTTTTGCGTCATTTTGATTCTCCAGACCTTGTATCATACCTCGTTGAAACAAAGCGTAATCCTCTCCTGTAGATCTATTTGCTATGATTCTGTTATAGTTAACCAATGCATTGCCATAGCTTTTATTCACAAAATAAGAGTCGGCAAGTCTGATCGTAGCATCGTTTACTGTTTTTTGATCTTTATCGTTGCCCCTTAGGAAGCGTTCGAAATAGGTTGCAGCTTTTCCATAACGTTCATCTTCAAAAGCTGAATAAGCAAGGGCATAGTTAGCGAAATTGTAAACACCGGTTTTACTTGCTCCCGGCATATCCAGAAAAGTTTCAAAATGTTTAACCGCTTCTCCAAATTTTCTAAGTTCATAACTCGCTTCTGCTTTCCAGTAAGTGTTCAAGGCCAGAATCTCCTCATCCTGGGGGAATTTTTCGGAACGCAGAAACATAGAAAGTGCATTAGGGAATGCTCTTTCATTGTAAAACTCCAGACCTCTAAAATAAGTTACCTTCTGATAAGCTTCTTTAGCTTCAGCCGATTTATTTTGTATAGGCTCTAAAATGTCAATTGCTGCCTGGTAGTTTTTACTGGTCAGTAATATCTCGCCAAGCAAGGTTTTCGCTTCGTTTATTTTGCGTGAAGATGGAAACTGTTTTAAGAAGTTTTGTGTGGCTTCAAGAGCCTGCTGATTGAACTCAAGTTCATAGCTTAATCGTGCATAGTTGATCCATGCTTCTTCCTGGATAATTTTATCGAAGTCAAGTCTTGATGCCCTGAAGAATGCACTTCTGGCTTTCTCCTTATTTTTCAATTGCAGGAAGGAACGGCCTAACGTGTACATTCCGCTTTGTAAATAAACATCATCTGTATCAAGCTTTTCCAATACACTAACAGACTCGGTATATTTTTTTAGTTCAAAGAGTGAATATCCATATTGATAAATGAAGAGGTTGTTTTTATTATTTGATTTATCCTTGGAATAAAAATCTCTGAAATATTTTTCTGCATTTGGATAATCTGATTTAGCAAAATAAGACGCAGCAATAAGGCTAAGCATTTCGGCTTCATATTGCTGTTTTGACGTTTTTAAAATCGGAATTGCATAATTAATCACATCGTCATAACGTTCATCGAGGTAGTACATTGATGTAATGTAGTAAGGATAGCTAGCTTCATAAGTAGGTGACCCTTTTAATTTCTCGAAATTGCTTAATGCTGTTTTGTATTCTTTATTCAGATAGTTTATATATGCAAAATAATAAGTTGCACTTTCCTGAAAAGGTGATTTTTCCTTTTTAACGGCTTCAAACAAAGGCTCTGCTTTTTCAATATCTTTTAATTCAAAATAGGCATAACCTTGTTTAAATTGATATTCCAAACGCTGTTTTCCTGAAAGGGTAGAAGGATCTGTTTTTTCAAACCACTCAAGTGCTTTCTGATAGTTTTTTTGATCAAAATAAGATTTACCTACATGAAAGTAAGCTAATTTTGTATTGGGATTTAACGGGTAGTCTTTAATGAAGTTTTGAAATAAGCTTTCAGCATCTCTGTTACCAAGTTCTAAAGCGCATACAGCTGCATAGAACTTAGCATTTTCCTTAAGCATGGATAGCTCTGCATTGCTCTCAGGTTGTGTACCTGGTTTTTGTCTCTGCTGCTCAACCAGTCTGAACTGTTGTGCTGCTGCGACATATTTCTCATTATCCAGTAGTTCAAGGCCCGTTTGGTAATTCTTGTTCAGGTTAACTAGTACACTTGTTTGGGCATATCCGGCCGTAAAGCCGCCTGCTAACAGTAGCGGAATAAAAAAGTATTTTTTTGACATCTGATTTCAAATATGGTTGGTACTAATATAAAAATAGTATTGTGTCTTATTAACATAAGAAATTAACATGTGTTGATAACACAGGTTTAACGATTATAAAAGAAAGTTCGTATTGATCCTTAAAAAATATTCGATTAATATTATTTAGGGATGGGACCGTGGTCAGAGCTTAGTCGTTTTGAGCGGCAAGGAGATATAATACTGCCATACGAACAGCTACGCCATTCTCCACCTGGTCAAGAATGATCGATTGTTTGCTGTCAGCCACATCACTTGTGATCTCTACACCACGGTTTATAGGGCCGGGATGCATTACGATGATTTCTTTATCCAGATTGTCAAGGATCTGTTTATTCAATCCGTACATCATGGCATATTCCCTTAAAGAAGGAAAATATTTAATGTCTTGTCGTTCCAGTTGTATACGAAGCATGTTCGCTACGTCACACCAATTTAATGCTTTGATCAGGTTGTGCTCTACTTTTACACCTAAGCTTTCAATGTGTTTAGGGATTAGGGTGGTTGGTCCACATACCATTACTTCGGCTCCTAGTTTTTGTAGACAAAGAATATTCGAAATGGCAACTCTGGAGTGTAAAATGTCACCAACAATCACTACTTTTTTGCCTGCTACATCACCCAGTTTCTCGCGTATAGAAAAAGCATCCAGCAGTGCCTGGGTAGGGTGTTCATGTGCACCATCTCCTGCATTGACAATTTGCGCTTTGATGTGTTTGCTTAAGAATTGACCTGCGCCAGCATAGGGATGGCGCATTACGACCATGTCAACTTTCATGGCCAGGATATTATTTACGGTATCAATTAGTGTTTCACCTTTACTAACAGATGAAGACGAGGCAGCAAAGTTGACTACATCAGCAGAAAGTCTTTTTTCGGCCAGTTCAAAAGAGAGTTTCGTACGAGTTGAGTTTTCGAAAAATATATTGGCGATGGTAATATCCCTTAATGAAGGAACCCTTTTTATAGGTCTGTTGATTACATCTTTAAAATTATCGGCAGTCTCGAAGATAAGTTCGATATCATTCCGGTTAATATCTTTGATACCTAAAAGATGTCGGGTTGATAATTTTTCTACTGCCATATTATTTATTGCTTTCTGATATTAAGATAACTTTGTCTTCTCCTTCTGTTTCTTTCCAACTCACCCTTACTTGTTGCGAATCAAGTGTATCTACCTGTTGCCCGATGTAGTCTGGTTCAATAGGTACATGTCTTGAAAAGCGTCTGTCAATAAGGACCATCAACTCTACTTTTGCAGGCCGACCGTAAGCTAGTAATGCGTCTAGTGCTGCGCGGATAGTCCGTCCAGTCCACAATACATCGTCAATTAAGATTACGTTTTTTCCTTCAATGATAAAATCTATTGTATTGCTACTTGCTGAGACCAAACCGTCTTTTCGTCTGAAATCATCTCTGAAAAATGTAATATCCAGATTACCTTTTTGGATAACGCTTTTTTTCAGGACTTCAGATAATTCGTGTTTTACTCTGTCGGCAAAGTAGCTGCCACGTGGCTGTATGCCAATTAAAACAGTATTAGAAAAATCGTTGTGATTCTCAATTAATTGGTGACAAAGTCGCTTAATTGTGATCTGGAATTTTTGACCGTCTAGCAGGGTTCGTTTTTGCATTGACTTAAAGATTATGCAAATATAGCCAAATTTTGTAACCTCAAATACATAAATGCGCTTTTAAATTTTAAAAATGTAAAATGTATGGGTACAGCCTTGTGCTTAAATGCTTTATGTGTTTAAATGGATAAATAATATTTTATTAAGGATACAAATTGGTTAGGTAGCGTTTGCTGTAATTGATCTTCATCAAATCGTAACGTTTAAATTGGGTTTTTAATCTGTTTTGGAAGTCTTTATAGTTTCTTTTCTCTTTAGGACTCCACAGTACTTCACTCAAGGCATCTAATCTGGGGAACAGCATATAGTTTAATTTAGCTGGATTGCTGATGTATTCGGACCATAAATTTCCTTGTGCACCCCATATGTATTTAGCTTCACTTACAGTTAAGGCTGTTGGCACGGGATCATAATCATATACGGTTTTTAAAGGGACGTATCTGGCGGCAGTAAGTGAGTCGTCTTTTAAAAACTGACTGTGATTGAAGTACATCATGTTTTCTGGTGTCATGATTACTTTGTGTTTTTGTTTTGCAGCAGAGATGCCTCCTTTTTCTCCACGCCAGCTCATTACAATTGCATTCGGTGCTAGCCCTCCATCCAGAATCTCGTCCCAGCCTATGATGGTTTTCCCTTTGCTGTTCACAATTTTTTCTATCCGGTGTATAAAATAGCTTTGCAGGGCACTCTCATCTTTGAGATTGTTGTCCTTCATTATTTTTTGTGAAACTGATGATTTTTTCCACCAGATTTTTGAAGCTTCATCTCCACCTATGTGAATGTAGGGGGAGGGGAATAGTGTAATAACTTCTGTTAACACTTCTTCAAGAAATTTAAAGGTTTGTTCCGTTGGTTGTAATACATTATTTAGCCTGTTGAAAATTCCCCAGGTTTGTGCTACTTCGTATTTTTTGGTAGGTTCAGTTCCGAATTCAGGGTAAGCTGCAAGTACAGCCATGCTGTGTGCAGGTACATCAATTTCCGGAATAACATTGATATAACGGTCGGCCGCGTACCTGATCACTTCTTTTACATCTTCCTGGGTATAATAGCCACCATATCTTTGTCCATCATTGCCGGTTCCCGGATATAAACCTATAATTGTACCATTGCGCCAAGCGCTAATGGCAGTAAGTTTAGGGTGCTTTTTTATTTCAATCCTCCACCCCTGGTCATCAGTAAGGTGCCAGTGAAAATTGTTCAATTTATGGAGGGCCAGGTAATCAATATATTTTTTGATAAAGGCGACATCGAAAAAGTGTCTGCTTACATCCAAATGCATTCCTCTATATGCAAAACGGGGATAGTCGACAATATTGACCGCTGGCAGTTTTAAAGATTTTGCGCTGGTTTTTTCAGCAGGAAGAAGTTGTATTAGGGATTGTACACCATAGAAAACTGCTTGTGCTGAGTTTCCTGTTATTTTAACGTCTTGCTTGTTAACGGATAGGGTGTATTGACCTTCTTTCGTGTTAATATGTTTATCAATAGATAGGCTGATTCCATGTTTGGTCCCTTTACTGTTTTTTTTTAGGTTAAAACCATAGTAGTTTAGCAAATACTCATTTAAGAAATTTGCAGGGTTAATTAGGGAGTCAGCCAGCAAAAGGGTTTGTGGGTCTAAGATAAAATGGCCTTCAGTTGTAGCGAATTTAATTTGAACAGGCTGAGGGATAATGCCGTTTAACTGTGCTGTTGTTGTTTCGGTAAAAAGGATACAACTTAATGCGAGCGCTGAGATTATCTTCTTCATAAACTAATGAGGTCTTGTCTTGAACAAATATCGGTAAGGCTGCAAAATAGCAAAAAAAAAGCATCCCGGTTAGGGGATGCTTTTTAATATGTAAGCTTTAAAGATTACTCGCCTTTTTTGGCTTTGTTTTCTTCACCTTCCATTTGTTGTTTTAATTGTGCAAGCACGCCTAAATCACCTAATGTAGATTTTTCAACTGAATCTTTAACTTTTTTCACTGCACTGCTAGAAGCTTTAGCTTCTTTTTTCTTAGCGTTACGCTCTTCTGCAACAGCTTCAGCTTTAGCCTCTTCCCAGATACGGGCGTGAGAAACAACGATACGTTTAGCATCTTTGTTAAACTCAATGATTTTGAAGTCATTAGTTTCTTCAGCTTTGATAGTACCACCATCTTCTTTAGCCATGTGTTTAGTTGGTACGAAACCTTCTACACCATATGGTAAAGCAATAACAGCACCTTTATCAGTTACTTTAACAACAGTTCCCTGGTGGATTGAATCTAACGTGAAGATAGTTTCAAAAGTATCCCAAGGGTTTTCTTCTAATTGTTTGTGACCTAAGCTTAATTTGCGGCTTTCAACGTCTAATTCTAATACAACTACGTCTAATGTATCACCAACTTTAGTGAATTCGTTAGGGTGGTTAACTTTTTTAGACCAAGAAAGATCAGAGATATGGATTAATCCGTCGATACCTTCTTCGATTTCAACAAATACACCGAAGTTAGTCATGTTTTTAACTACTGCAGTATGTTTGCTTCCGATAGGATATCTTTCAGCAACATTTTGCCAAGGATCTTGAGTTAATTGTTTGATACCTAAGCTCATTTTGCGATCGTCTCTGTCTAAAGTTAAAACTTCAGCTTCGATCTCATCACCAACTTTCAAGAATTCTTGTGGGCTGCGTAAGTTTTGTGACCACGACATTTCTGAAACGTGGATTAAACCTTCAACACCTGGAATGATTTCTAAGAAAGCACCGTAATCAGCAACAGTAACAATTTTACCTTTAACTTTAGAACCAACAGCTAAATTAGCATCTAAAGATTCCCAAGGGTGTGGAGTCAATTGTTTTAAACCTAATGCAATACGTTTTTTCTCGTCATCAAAGTCAAGAACTACAACATTGATTTTCTCATCTAAGCTCAATACTTCTTTTGGATGCTCTATGCGGCCCCAAGAAATATCAGTAATGTGAAGTAATCCGTCAACGCCACCTAAATCGATGAATACACCGAAGTCTGTGATGTTTTTAACAGTACCTTCCAATACCTGACCTTTTTCAAGTTTAGATACGATTTCAACTTTTTGGCTTTCTAAGTCATCCTCGATAAGGATTTTATGAGATACAACTACGTTTTTAAATTCGTGGTTAATCTTAACAACTTTGAATTCCATTGTTTTGCCCACGTATACATCGTAATCGCGGATAGGTTTGATGTCAATTTGAGAACCAGGTAAGAAAGCTTCAACACCCATGATGTCAACGATAAGACCACCTTTAGTACGGCTTTTAACAAATCCATTGATGATTCTGTCATTGTCAAGAGCCTCATTAATAGACTCCCATGATCTTTGGGTTTTAGCTCTTTTACGAGATAAAATTAACTGGCCGTTAGCATCTTCAGGGGCTTCCACGAAAACGTCAACTTTGTCGCCAACTTTCAAATCAGGTGTATCACGGAACTCTGAAGTAGATACTAAACCGTCAGATTTAAATCCTACGTTTAATACTACGTCTTTGTTGTTGATTGAAACAACAGTACCACTGATGATTTCACCTTGGTTGATTTGATTGAAAGTATCGGTATACATGTCCTCAAACTTCTTACGGTCTTCGTCACTGTAATTTCCGAATGCTTTGTCGTCTGCATCCCAGTCAAAATCTTGATCTGGAGTTGCTAATGATGATTTGATCTGTTCGATCGACACTGAATCAGCTTCTGACTCAATGGTTTCTTTCTCAGCCAGACGAGCGTCTGCGCCTTGTAATTCGGCTGTTTTAGCCTCTAGTTCTTTTTCTGCTACTTGTTTTTTAGCCATTAAAATTAAATCTCCTTTTCCCGTGAGGGACGGCAAAGATAGAAATTAATATTTTTCCAACAAAGATTTTTTTGATAAATCTTGTTGATTTAGAACAGATTGTAAAGGAAAGTAATCATTATGGCTTAAGCCGTGAAGAAAAGTACACAAAATTCCGGATCAAACAATAAGAATGACATTTTTATTTTTGTAGGCAGATAACCGAAGTACTTTTTAAAGGCGCTGGTGAAATGTGTGGCATGTTTATAGCCCATTTTGACAGACACTTCTGATATTTTCGAATCACCTTCCACGAGCATCGCTTTTGCTTTTTCCATTTTGTATTGATTGAGGTAACCATATACAGTTGTTCCGAATGCAGATTTGAAATTTTTCTTCAGGTTAAATTCATTAGTCCCCACCATATGCGCAAGTGTGCGTAACGACAATTGACTGTTAACGTTAGTAATCAGGATCTCTTTAACCTCATGCATTTTATCGAGATCATCTTTTTTTAGTTTGCTCTGCTGTTCACTACTTTCGCTAAGTTCAAACTGGCTGAGTTGGAGAACCAGTAACTCAATTACCTTTGATTCCAGGAAGAGTCTTTTGCAAAAGCCAGTATGTCCGGAATTTTCAATGCTATTTAAGATTACGCTAATTTCAGGCGTGATATAAAGCTGACGTTCAGTGAATAAAATCGGCTTGGTAATCTTTGCATTTTTTATACGGTTAAATGCGGGATGAGCTTCGGGGAGGTATCTTGACAAAAAACTAGCGCTTAAATTAATAGAAACCATTTCATAAGCTTCAGTATTTTCATAAGGCGCTAACTTTGTGCCTTTCGGAACCGCAATCAGGTTATGTTCCTGATTGTTGATGGTAATAAAAGTTGTTTCATCCCTGTTATAAATGCAACGGACATCCCCTTTTATTGCAAAAACCATTACATAATCCAGTAAATTCTGAGTCTCACTTACCTGGGAAAGAACAGCTGTTGCATCGGCATTTTTAACGAAAGTAGCATTCACATGCATTTCAGGTTGGAATCCTGGTGATACAAACTCTCCCTTAACCGTTAATTGTTCTCCCTTTTCCGTCATTAGCTGATGATATCTTTGCGGCGAAGTTATAACTATTAAGACTATTTCTAAATTGAATTGATAAAATAATATAGGTATGAATAAAAAAGTTACAATTCTAATACTAATGATTTTTACTTCTGTGCTTGCTTTTGCTCAGGTAAAAGTAATTGGTGGTAAAGTGATTGATCAGGAGTCGGGCAGTCCATTACCGGGTACTACCGTTTCAAATCAAAAAACAAGAGAGGTGGTGTCCACTGCGGCAGATGGTACATTTAGTATCAATGCGAATGCAGGCGAACGCTTAATTATTTCCTATACTGGATTTGTAGCTAAAGAGGTATTGGTCGGAAAACAGACTAATTTGTTAATTGGACTGAGCGAAGACCCTAAAAACCTTGCCGAAGTTGTGGTAACTGGAGCGTTAGGTCTCAAAAGATCTGCTCGCGAATTGGGTACAAGTGCTCAATTGGTTAGTAACGAAAGTTTAAATCAAGGTAAAACGGTAAATCCACTTTTCGGTCTGAGCAGTAAAGTTGCGGGCCTCCGCATTAATATGTATGACAGTAAGGTAGACCCTGTTGCACAGATTACACTTCGTGGAACACGTTCTCTTAGTCGTTCTACAGGTATTGATGGCAGGAATACAAATGCGCCGATTTATGTAATAGATGGAATGCCTGTTCCGAATATCAACCGGCTTAATCCAAATGATATAGAAAGTATTACCGTGTTAAAAGGTGCAAATGCTGCTGCGCTTTATGGTTCGGAGGGTGTGAATGGCGCATTAATGATTACCACAAAAAGTGGCGCACGTGGTAGTAATAGTGTTAATGTAAGCAATACCACTACTTTTTCAAATGCGTTTTTATTGCCGCCGGCACAAACGCAGTTCGGACAAGGGGTGAATGGAGTATATGATCCAGTTCAGTATGCCTCCTGGGGTCCTAAGTTTGATGGTACAATGAAAAATATTGGTCTGCCTTTGCCAGACGGAACGCAACCTCAGCAATTGTATGCTGCGCCGGGCGAAGACAATAGACTAGGATTATTTCAAACTGGGGTAAACGTACAGAACGACGTTTCTTTTTCTGGTGGAGATCAGAACAGTACTTATTTCCTGTCTGCACAATATGTGACTCAGACAGGTATTATACCTAAAGATAAGAATGACAGGTTGGGACTGAGGTTCAATGGCAGCCGTAATTTTAATAAGCTTAAGACGTCTTATAACATCAATTATATTCATAATAAGAAGTCTATCACGCCAGATGGTCCATGGATAGGTGCTTATTCCATGCCTGCAAATCTTGACTTTAGCAAGTTGAAAGACTGGAAAGATGTCAATTCAATGGCTAGTCCTCATAACTATTTCACTCCTGAAGCAAGTAATTTACGCAATCCGTTTTTCCAGATTGATAACATCAGGGACAACAGTACTCAGCAAATTTTAAATGGTAAGATTGATCTCGACTACAAATTCACACCGTGGTTTAGCGCACTTTATCGGGTAGGTGTATATAGCATTTCAGAAGAGATGCGCACGTCGACTAATAAATTCGAGGCTGCAGGAACCAGAAATGTACAGGGAACGGTGAATGACGGAAATAATAATTATCGCAGATTGAATAGTGACCTCATCCTTAACTTTGATAAGAAATTTGGTGATTTTACAACCAAACTTTTGCTAGGACAAAACCTTCGTACGGATTATAGAAAAGAAAATAATGTTAGTGCGAACAATCTTTTATATACAGATTTACTAAATCCTGGAAGTCGCCAGGGAGAACTTGGTGGTGCGGTGACAATTACTGAGCAGCGTTCAATGGCTGTTTATGGTGAGTTTGTTGCAGGATATAAGGACTATCTTTTCCTAACATTTACGGGAAGAAATGACTGGGTTTCTACATTGAGTAAAGAGAACAGATCATTTTTCTATCCAGGTGTAAGTACTTCTTTCATTGCAAGTGATGCTATAGAAAGCATTAAAAATAGTGCAACAATTTCATTTGCAAAAGTTTACGCTTCCTGGAATAGAACAGGGAACGTGACCCTGGGGCCATACGCTTTGCAAAATGCTTATACACAATCAAACGGTTTCCCTTTTGGTAATACAGTTGGATATTTGCCGAATCTTACTGCAACCGCTCCGGGTATTAAACCCGAGTTTGTATCTTCATATGAAGCAGGGATACAGTTTGGTTTATTCAATAACCGTTTAAACTTTGACGGAGCTTACGTATACTCGGATTCAGATGGACAGATCTTTAATTCAACTGCCTCTAGAACTACCGGTTATAATGTGAAAATCATTAATGCAGGTCGTCTGGTGAACAATATTTTTGAACTGAGCCTTAATGGTGACATTATCAGAAGTAATGAGTTGAAATGGAATATGGGGATCAACTTTACCTATATCAAAAATACGGTGAAGGACCTGTCTGAAGGCTTAAGCAATATCAATAATTTCCGCCAGTCTTATGCTGTAAAAGGAGAGCAATATCCAAGTCTATTGGTAAGTGATTATGCTAAAGATCCTCAGGGACGTGTGATTATTGATAAAAATGGAGAGCCCCTGAAGGCTCAGGCAAATACGAATCTTGGAACTCTTATTCCTCCATATTTGATGGGATTGAATACTGGTGTGAGTTATAAAGGATTTAGTTTAAATGCCCAGCTGGACTGGAGAATGGGAGGATGGTTGTATTCTGAAATTGTGCCACGTATGTATGCGGCAGGAACACACCCGGCAACAGTTGAATATGACAGACAACCATTTGTGTGGCCGAATTCGGTGATTGAAACAGCTCCGGGAGTTTATGAGCCGAATACCAATCGCTTATCAAAAGGAGATCGGGCATTCTGGACAAAACAGGGAGAAATTCAAATTAATACTGCTGCAAAATCTGATTTCCTTAAACTGAGAGAACTAAGCCTAAGTTATGCTGTTCCAGCAAAGTTTCTAGCTGCTCAAAAGGTTATCAGACAAGCTAGTCTTGGATTGGTTGCCAATAACCTGTTTATCATTAGACATAAAGACAATGATATGGGGGATCCGGAATATTTATACAACAATACCGATGGATACATCAGCTTCCGTCAGGTACCGCCAATGAGAACGTTTGGGTTCAATGTAAACCTTACTTTCTAAGTTTATTACATATACGTTATTTATAATAAGATGAATAGAATTGCTAAAATATTTACACTTGGATTGATTACTGTAACAGGGCTTAGCTCATGTGAGAAGTTTTTAGATGTGAATACCAACCCAAATGCTCCTAGTCAGGAAACCATATCACTTAGTGCTAAATTCCCAGCTGCATTGGTAGCTACTGTAAACCAGGAACAGGGACAGATTAATCAGATTGGTGCCTTTTGGGGTGGTTATTGGGGAACGACTAATGAAGCCGTTAACTCCTTTATAGATTTAAAATCTTACAACGGATTAGCTATAATGCACCAAAGGGATGGTATCCCTGTTTGGGAAACGGCTTATAATAATCTTTTTTATTTAGAGTTGATAAAACGAGAAGCCTTAGCCGAAAATGCTTTGTCCTATGCCGGCGCGGCTAAAATTATGCAGGGCTGGTTGTTTTTACGACTAGTGGATATGTACAACAATATCCCGTTTGATGAGGCTTTGAGAGGTTTCGAAATTGCCACTCCAAAATATGAACCAGGAAAAACTGTGTATGAAAAATCCATTAACTTAATCACATCGGGTATAGCTGATATCAAAAACCATAAGGATGGGCCTGGTATATCTAAAATGGGCAACGATGATATTCTGTTTAAAGGAGTTGCTAATATGTGGTATAAATTTGGGAATACCATTAAGTTGAGAGCATTGATCCGTCAGAGTGAGGCTGGAAACCAAGCTTATATTGATGCTGAGATCAATAAGATTGTTTCCGAAGGAAGTGGATTTTTAAGTGTTTCGGAAAACGCATATATTCAGCCAGGTTATTTGAATTCTTCAGGTAAACTAAATCCTTTTTGGGAAAATTATTATAAAACAGTTCAAGCCAAGGCTACAACTAATTATACAGCGATCAGACCGACCATTTATGCAATTAATAAGTATAAAGGTTTAAATGATCCCCGTTTAAGCAATTTGTATGTAACTGTTGCGGGGGAGTATAAAGGTGTGTTATTTGGTAATCCCAATTCAAATGATCCAATATACGGACAGGCTGTTACTTCAGCGTTCAAAGGACCTGCTGAAAATGATAATAAGGCAGCAGCATTGTTTAAGAGTTTTTCACAGCCATCTGTATTGATGGGCTCATTTGAAAGTTTGTTTTTACAAGCCGAAGCAGCAGAAAGAGGCTGGATAAGTGGAAGTGCACAAACTCTATATGAAAATGCAATTAAAGAATCGTTCAAGTATATGGAAGTTGGAGCGACAGATTTTATAGCTTATAACCTGCAGCCTACAGTTAATTATAACATCCCGACTACAACAGTGGGGAAGATAGAAAGGATCATTGAACAAAAATGGCTTGCTTTAAACAGTATCAGCAGCATAGAAGCATGGAATGATTATCGCAGACTCAACTTGCCGAATATTCCTAATTCATTGGATGCTCCATCATCAACAGCTCGTCCGCTTCGTTTAATGTACCCTGAGACGGAAAGAATGACAAATAATGATGAGGCCTCCAAACAAGGCAACGATGATATGATTACTGGTAAAATCTGGTGGATGAAATAATTATAAAAAGTAATTTTAATTATTTAGACATAGTCTAATTAATTGTATTTTAGCATCCTTAAATAACAATAATGCCAATGGAAAGCAATCTGTTGGCATTATGTATAAAAAACACTCATCAATAATGACAACACAAAAAACAAAATCCACCTGGCAGAAAGTCCGAAAACTCTTTAATGATATCCATTTATGGATTGGTTTGGCCAGTGGAATCATTGTCATACTCGTTTGCTTAAGCGGTACCTTATACGTATTTAATACAGAGCTTCGGGAAATGGCTTCACCGGAATTGTATAAGGTTAAACATGATAAAAGCGCTAAACCGATTGCTGTTGAGGAGCTTGTTGCTAAAGTGAATGCCGGTACTGGCGGAAAGGTTGCTTCTGTAAAGATTCCTGCCGACCCGAATCGGGCTTATCAGTTTATGGTGCGTTTAAAGGATAAAGAAGAAGGAAAAGATAAGGAAAGAGGTAAAGAAGGGGGAGAGCGAGCTCGTGGACCTGAGCATAAATCTGATGGCCACGTAGCCAAAAAGGACAATGATCATAAAGGTGCTAAAGAGGAGAAAAATGGCAAAGGTGATAAAAGGTCTGAAAAAGGAAAAGAAGGCCCTGGTGGTGGAAAACGTCCTTCGGCATTTGCCGTAAACCAATATACAGGAGAAATTCTTGGTAATATATCAGAATCTAAAACTGCTACAGCATCTTTTATGCAAACGATGTTTAGCTTACACCGTTGGTTGCTTTTAGATAAAATTGAGAAACCATTGTTTGGTGAATTGGAAAATAGAAAACTGGGAAGTTATATATCAGGTACTGCAACAATATTATTTACACTAGGTGTAATTACAGGAATGGTCATATGGTTCCCTCAAAAGATCAGGGCCTGGAAACAAGGCTTAAAGATCAAATGGGATGGAAGCTGGAAAAGGAAAAATCATGATCTGCACAATAGTTTAGGATTTTATGCTTGTATATTTCTTTTTCTGATGGGGATAACTGGTCCGCAGTGGTCTTTCCCATGGTACCGTGAGGCTCTAAGAAAAACATTAGGTACCTATCAGCCTGAAGGCTTTGAACCGCCGAAAGATCCGGTGTCAAAATTGACTTTGAATACAATTAAACCATTAAATATTACTGACTATTTAATGGCTGCTGATCGGGTATTACCATATAAAGGTGATTACAGTATTAGTTTGCCGAAAGACTCAACTTCTGCAATTGCAATTACAAAAAATAAGACAGGTTTCTTTGCCCCATCGGCAGGTGACAAAGTTTTACTTGACCAGTATACGGCTTCGGTATTGAAGATTGAAGTTTATAGAGATAAACCATTTAATGAACGTGTTTCGGGTTCTATAAAAGCTTTACATCTTGGTGATGTTTATGGAATGTTTACTAAGATTATATACTTCTTTGCATGTTTAATCGCTACAAGTTTACCTATTACGGGTACGATCATATGGCTAAATAAGCTTAAGAAGAAAAATAAGGTAAAGCATAAGAAAATTAAGCAACCCGTGCTTTAAACTTATCGCGATAGTCTTTTGGAGTCATCCCTGAACTTTTCTTAAAAAGTTGTCTAAATGCCTTGAGATCATTGTAACCTGAATTCAACATGATCTCAAGGATACTTTGATTCGTTTGTTCCAATAGCTTCTTGGCAACCTCTATCCTTGTTTTCTGTAAATATTCTATCATCGTGTTACCAGTCGCCATTTTAAACCTGCGTTCAATGTTGCGTCGGCTTGCCGGGATCTGTTGCAATATATCATCAACGGTAGCAGCCTTGTTGTATAGATTTTCAATACACAGCTGAGTTTTAGTGACCAGGTCATCACCATGGTCTCTCAAAGGAATGAAGGTGCCAAAATAACTTTGCTGTCCTCTGTTCATATCTATTGCGAACACTTTGGCCATTCTCACTGCAATTTCCCGGTTTCCATAGTTATGAATCAGTCTCAAAAGAAGGTGAAAAGTACTGGTTGCCCCTCCGCTGGTATATATGCCATGATCGTAGGTGACTACTTCATTTGCACGTAAGAACACATCAGGGTAATTAGCGGCAAATGATGTACTCGCATGGATATGGGTTGTTGCGCTTTTTCCATCTAACAAACCACTTGCACCTAATAGAAAAGCTCCGGTACAAAAAGAAGCAATTTCTACCCCGTTCTCATGTTGCTTACACAGCCAGGGGATGAATTCAAGATTTTCCTGTATAGCATGTTTTAAGTCAGTCGTGTTAAAAGCAGGAATAAGAATGAGGTCATGTGATGCTGCTGTTTTTAGGGGTTGCGGCTTATGGCTGTTAAAAGCTGGAATTTCATTGGTGCTGTTTTCAGCATAAAGGACATTCACTTTAAACAGTGTTTCTTCACCGTTAGCGGTATAATAGCTATTTACGGTATCAAACACATCTAATATCGCTGCTACACTAAGCAGTCGGTATTTATTGGTTAATAATAAAGCTACTTGTGTCATTGTTTTTTGGTTAGGGGAATGCAAATTAGAAAAAAATACAGCAAAAAAGAAAGGTTAGCTTTTATAGAACGATTGGCCTTTCTTTTTAGTTTTTGCGATTAAGTTTTTTTGACTTGTACCTGAATTACTTTTTTCGACCAGGCCAAATTAAAGAACCTGTTATGAGTAAACTATAGTTATTCTTATTAACTGATGTGCATAAAAATTATGGAATATAAGAAAGGCCACCTGCTATGGAACAGATGGCCTTGAACTAAAAACTTAACGAAATACTATTTACCAGGTTTTTTGGTCTCTGCTGGTTTTGCTTCTGTTCTCGCAGCTTTCTTGCCTGCTTTTTTATGATGTTTTGGTTTTGCAGTTTCTGTTGTAGCAGTTGCTGTTTTTGTTGTTGGAATTGTGTTTTGTGCAAATGCGCCGAAAGTTGTTGCAACCAATGCTAACGCTAAAATTGTTCTTTTCATGTTTATAAATTATTTAGTGTTTTTTGTTAGATCAAAGTTGCAAACACAACATGAAGATTTGATGAAGAAGAATTCAGGATGGGAAACTAATGCTTATCTGGGTACCTTGGTCTTTTTTTGAGTTGATACTCACTTTTATGTTGTGAAAGGTTGCTATACTTCTCACAATGGCTAACCCTAATCCGTGGCTATCTGCTTTTTCTGATTGCAGTTTTTCAAAACGAATGAATGCAGCTTCCACGAGTTCAGGATCCATGCCAATTCCTGTATCGGCAATGACAAGTGTATAGGTTTGGTTATGTACTTCATTATAAATAATTACAGATCCGGAAGGTTTGTTGTATTTTATTGCATTGTTAACCAAATTAGTGATCAGGATGTGAAACAGAGATTTGTTTCCTGTAAAGGTGTGGTCCTCTGATAGATTGAAGTGCATCTTAAGTTTCATCATTAATAACCGATGTTCAAGTTCTTCATAAACTTCTGCTACCGTATCTCTTACAGAAATAATATCTGGTTTGTTATACTGATTGTTCTCCACTTTTGAGATTAACAAAAGGCTATTTATAATTGCTTTAAGTCTGTTCAATGTTTTTAAGCATGCAAACAGTTTGTTCTCTCCTTCGGGACTTAGTTGTTCGTCATTTAGCAGATTTTCCAGTCTGGTACTCAATACAGAAAGGGGAGTAAGTAATTCGTGTGATACATTTGCTATAAATTCTTTTTCAGTAAGGAAAAGTGTTGCAATTTTATTCATTAGGACACTAATACTTTGATCAAGTATTCTAAAATCAGCAGTTGTAGTTTTTACAGGTTTATAGTTGAAATTAATTGGATCATTTACTTTATTCAGTTTCTGATCTATAATCTGATAGAAGGGGGTGAGAAGAAATTGCATAAATCCCAGATCTATAATCAAGGTGAGAATAACAGCCGCTATTAATATTCCAAAGGTGAACATTAATATGGTACGTTCTAATTGGGCAAGGGTCGACATGGTTTCACCCAATTCCAATCTATAGTTTTTTCCTTCGTAGTTAAAGTCAGTAATCAGGATCTGAAATTCTTCCTGATTTCCTTCAATGATTCTCAGTTCCTGAACGAAATGTTGTTTTATCGGTTTGTCATCTTTTTTGATTTCTTTTAGTATAATATACTCCTCCCTCAACAAGTTATAGTCTGTAAAGGTTTTTTGCTGCAGTAAATCATTTACTTCTACATTTGATAAATTAGAAATCAGCCTGGCTTTTTTTTGCAATAGGCGTTGTTGCGTGTGGTTTACCGAAATGTGGTTAATGGATACGAGTATCAGAATGCCAAGTAGCGTAATAATGGCAACCTTGGTTAGCGTATTATATAAAGCAAGTTTGAACTGTAGTTTCATAAATACATGCTTTTAATTTAAACGAGGTTAAAAATTAATACGGTAACCAATGCTCCTAACTGTTTCAAACCAATCTATCGGTGCATGGGCAGTTAGTTTTTTACGCAGATTCTTAACATGTACATCCACAAAGTTTGAATCGGAGTTTACCTCCAGAATATCGCCCCAAACGTGTTCTGTTAAATTCACACGTGATATTACCCTGTTTTTATTCAAGACTAAGTAGTTAAAAATCTCGAATTCTTTATTGGTTAATGCTACACGCTCGTCACCAAAACTGAGTTTATGATTTTTAATATCAAGTATAAAATCGTGGACATTTACCTCATTCAAGACCAGTTTGTGTTTTCTACGAATTATGGCATGCATTCTGGCCAGTAGTTCAGTCAAAGAAAATGGTTTAGCCAGGTAGTCATCCGCACCAGCCTCCAGTCCTTTAATCCGGTCATCCAAATCTCCACGGGCAGTAAGGATTATAATTGCATCTTCACGGTCAGGTATTTTTTTCAACTGATCCAGCAATTCTAACCCATCACCTCCGGGTAAACTGAGATCTAATAAGATAAAATCATAAGTGTTTACAAATATTTTCTCCTCGGCAGATGACTTTTTCCAGGCGTGTTCAACGGTATAACCTTCCTTTCCAAGAAATTCAGCCATCTCCAGACCAAGGGTCTTTTCGTCTTCAACAATAAGGATATTCATTTTGATAAATTGAGATATGAAGCTAGCTAAAATTGAGGGATAAAAAAAAGAAGCGCTTAATGCGCTTCTTTTTTTCATATTATTTCCATCCACCCCCAAGGGCTCTGTATAGATTGACAACCGATTGTAGTTTTTGTAATCGGTCGTTAATGCTACTCAGCTGGGCTGCTAGTAAACTCTGTTCAGAGGTCAGTACATCTGTATAGTTCGTAGCCGAACTGTAGCGTAATAATTCCTTGGTAAAATCAACAGCTTTAGTCAAAGATGCAACTTGCATTGCTCTTGTCTTTTCCTTTTCTTCAGCGGTTTGATAAGCAAAAAGAGCATTGGAAACTTCCTGCCCACTTGTTAGTAGGGTCTGCTGAAAGCTATAAAATGCAATTTGTTGCTGCGCTTCCGCGGTTTTTAAACGTGCTTTATTCTGACCTTTATTAAAGATTGGTTGAGTAATACCGCCAATTAGGTTATAAAACAGTGAATTGTCAAAGAAATTTTTGAGGGTTAAGCTGGATAATCCACCGTTTGCTGTTAGGGTTAAAGCAGGGTAGAAAGAAGCTCTGGCTACATTTTTGTTTTCAAAGGCAGATCTAAATGCTAATTCAGCCGCTTGTACATCAGGCCTGTTTTGTAGCAATTGTGCTGATACTCCTGTTTGTAAGTTGCTATATGCAATTTGCTGGTCAAGTGTAGCACGCTCTATCTTTCCCGGGCCTCTCCCTAAAAGAATACTCAAAGCATTTTCAGTTTCTCTGATGCTTCGTTTTAAATCAGGAAGTGTAACCTGTGCAGCGTATAGATTAGCTTCACTTTGTACTACTGCTGCACCATTTACAACTGCACCTTCTTTTAAAGATTTCATTGTCTCTACATCCGCTTGTCTAATTTTAATGGTCTGTTCTGTAATAGACAATTGTTTATCCAGTGCGAGCAGGTTGTAATATGAATTCGCTATGTTGGCAATCAGCTGTGTCTGTACTGCTCTCTTTGCAGCATCAGTTTGTAATAAGGACGCATAAGCCGACCTTTTCGCGCTACTTAATCTACCCCAGATATCTGCTTCCCAGCTGGTGCTTAACTGTGCTTTATAAAGCTGTGTTTCTGTATTTATGTTAATTCCGGGAGGAAAGTTTAAGGCCGCAACTGATTGTTTTGCATCCGTAACTGATAAATCACCGGTTAAACTTGGCAGCAAAGCCGCTTTGCTTTGCTGCAAGGTGGCCTCAGCCACTTTAATTCTCTCTATGGCCTGTTTCAGGTCAAGGTTTCCTGCTATACCTTGTTCAATTAGTAATTGCAGTCCAGCGTCAGCAAATAGTGTTTTCCACGGAAGGTCCGCAATTGTTGCCGTATCTGTTGATGCTTGTTCACGGTATAAATCATTACTGTTTAAGGCAGGACGTTCATGTTTTTTTGTCACACATGCCGTTAAGCTCAGTATAGAAAAGCCTATGAGGAAATAATATTTATAATATCTGGTGTTCATGTTCTTTAAATTAGTGTTCACGGGTATCAACTTCAGGAAAATCAATGTCTTTCTGAGGAGGTCCATAGCCTTCATCAAAGGGCGATTTATTGCTTACTTTTTCCTGCAGACTCTGGAATACAATGAATAAGGTAGGGATCACAAATATCCCGAAAATAGTTCCGATTAACATACCTCCAACAGCTCCCGTACCGATGGACTTATTACCGGCTGCACCGACACCTGTTGATAACATCAAAGGTAACAAACCCAATATAAAGGCGAATGACGTCATCAGGATAGGGCGTAAACGTGCAGTCGCCCCACTAATGGCAGCACTTACAATGGTCATTCCTTTTCTTCTTCTGTCAACAGCAAATTCGACAATCAAAATGGCATTCTTGGCCAGTAGACCAACAAGCATGATGAGTGTGATCTGCGTATAAATGTTATTGTCTACACCAAATATCTTGTCGAAAATGAATACGCCGGCTAATCCAATTGGAAGAGAAATCAATACAGCCAATGGTAGGATATAACTTTCGTATTGTGCACACAGTAAGAAATATACAAAGATTACACAAAGCAGGAAGATAAATATAGTCTGACTTCCACTCGACATTTCTTCACGTGACAGGCCAGAGAACTCGTATCCATAGCCGGTTGGTAAATGGATTGCAGCTTCTTCCTGCACAGCCTTCAGTGCATCTCCGGAACTGAAGCCTGCTTTTGGGCTACCCGTAACTGAAATAGAGGTAAACAGGTTAAAGCGGGATATTGCTTGTGGACCGTATACCTTTTTTAAGGTGATGAAATTGCCAACAGGAGCCATCTGACCTTTCGAATTCCTTACATAAATGCTATTCAACGTCTCCTGATTTGCACGGAATGGTGCATCAGCCTGGTACATCACACGGTACTGTTTCCCGTATTTGTTAAAGTTTGAAGCATAAACACCACCGTAGTATCCTTGTAGCACACCTAGTACGTCGCTCACACTTAATCCAGCCTGTTTTACCATGGCAACATTCACATCAATCTGATATTGAGGGAAATTAGGGTTAAATGAAGTAGATGCATATTGAATTTCTGGCCTCTTACTTAAAGCGGCCAAAAAGGTATTTCCCACTTCATTGAATTTCATAATATCCCCACCAGTCTTATCTTGCAACTGAAACTCAAACCCGCCGCTGGTACCAAAACCCTGTATGGTAGGTGGAGCAAAGAAGATTACCCTGGCGCCTTTTATATTGGCAGTTTTGGCAAATAATTCTGCAATAATTGCTTTTACATCACGTTTACGTTCGTTCCATGGTAGCAATTTCCCGATAACCATACCGTAAGAACTTCCAGAGCCACTAATCATACTTCGGCCAACCACGGTTAAAGAGTTTTTGATTTCTGGAATGGTATGTGCAATACTGTCGATTTGTTTAATTACTATGGCGGTCTGCTCCAGAGATGTTGCCGGAGGTAAAGAAATATCAGACATGATGGTTCCCAAATCCTCATTAGGTACGAAACCTTTAGGAGTAGTATTCATTGCCCATACCAATGCAACCGTAAAAAGAGCAATTCCTAAGCCTGCAACCCACTTCCGTCTCGCCAAAAAGCTTACCGAACGTTTGTATTTGTTAGTCATGACATCAAATGATGTGTTGAAAGCTGCATAAAAGCGTTTCATGAAGTTTTTAGGCTTCCCATGATCATCTGCATGTGGTTTAAGTAACAATGCGCAGAGTGCAGGACTCAACGTTAACGCATTTATCGCAGAAAGAATAATGGCAATAGCCAGTGTTAAACCAAACTGCTTATAAAATACACCTGATGAACCCTGAATAAAACTTACCGGAATAAATACCGCTGCCATTACCAGGGTAATGGATATGATAGCACCGGTAATATCTTCCATGGCATCTATAGTAGCTTTTTTTGCCGATTTATAACCATGGTCAAGCTTAGCGTGGACTGCTTCAACTACCACAATGGCATCATCCACAACAATACCTATCGCTAGTACCAATGCAAATAATGTAAGCAAATTAATGGTAAAACCAAATAAGCTGAGAAAGAAGAAGGTACCTACAATAGCCACAGGTACACTGATAGCAGGAATTAAAGTGGAACGGAAATCCTGAAGGAAAATAAATACCACAAGGAAAACCAGGATGAAGGCCTCTATCAACGTATGAATTACTTTCTCAATGGATGCATCAAGGAAATCGTTAACGTTAACCAGCGAAGTATAGTGTACGCCCTTAGGGAAGGTTTGAGAAGCCTCATCAAGTGCTTTTAACGAACTTTCAATTACGTCTTTTGCGTTTGAACCAGCCGTCTGGTTAATCGCAATACCTACGGCAGGTTTACCATTAAACCTTGTCGTACTTGCATAGCTTTGTGCGCCCAATTCGATTCGGGCAATGTCTTTTAAACGTAATACCTGTCCATTCTCGGCAGTTTTGATAATGATATTACTAAACTCAATCTCATTTTTTAAACGACCTGAATACTTTAATGTATATTGAAATGATTGTTGTCCTTGTTCACCAAACTGACCTGGTGCAGCTTCAATGTTCTGCTCTGCAAGAGCAATACTCACATCATTGGGAATTAACCCGTAAGTAGCCATTACATCTGGTTTAAGCCAGATGCGCATGCTATAGTCCATTAAGCCAAAGGCCGTAGCATCCCCAACTCCATTTATACGTTTTATCTGGGGCACCAGGTTAATATTTACGTAGTTCTGCAAAAATTTCTGGTCATAGGAATCGCTTTCACTGTAAATACCAAAAATCAATACGTTACTCGCTTGTCGTTTTGCGGTAATTACTCCTGATCGGGTTACTTCTGCGGGTAATAAACTCGTTGCTCTCGCTACCCTGTTCTGGACGTTAACAGCAGCCAGATCTGGGTCGGTACCTAATTTAAAGTTAATCGTAATGGTAGCCGTTCCATCATTACTAGCAGATGAGGTCATGTAAGTCATGTCCTCAACACCATTGATCTGCTCTTCCAGTGGAATTACCACACTGCTCATTACCACATCGGCATTGGCCCCCTGGTATGAAGCAGAAACCTGTACAGTTGGTGGAGCAATTTCGGGATATTGAGATACGGGTAAGGTTAGTAAACCTAACAAACCTAGTATAACAATGATAATGGATATTACCGTTGATAATACTGGTCTTTCTATAAATTTCTTAAACATATATTTTATTTCAGCAGGTTAGTACCCAGGTTACTTAATGTTTAGATCAGCATAAACTGAATCTGCACTTTTCTCTTCAGGTTTAATCTCTGTACCGTCTTTTAACGACTGAAATCCTTCCAGAACAATTTTATCACCCTCTTTTAATCCTTTTGTTACTACGTAAAAATTACCTTTGGTAATTTCCATTATCTCTATCTCAGTGTTTTTAATCAGACCTTTTTCACCCAGTACATACACAAATTTTTTCCCTTGTAAATCTATCGTTGATTTTTGAGGAACAAGGATTACGTTTTCCAGATGTTGAGGGATGCGTACAGATGCACTAGCTCCACTTCTTAACAGATTTAGAGGGTTAGGGAATGTTGCTCTTAAACTCGCCGAACCTGTACCTGTATTGATCAGGCCATTTATCGATTCTATTTTACCATTCTCAGCATAAGGTGTACCATCGGCTAAAACCAATGAAACTGCCGGAATGTTTTTCAGTTTAGCTTCAAGAGAAGTCCCTTTATAATGGCGGGAGAAGTCTAAAAGCTGTTTTTCGTTCATCGAAAAATAAGCGTAGATCTTAGAAATGTTTGATACTGTGGTTAATGGGCTGCTACTATTACTACTTACCAGAGCTCCTGTTTTAAATGGAAGACTTCCTATAACTCCATCAACCGGACTGGTAATACGAGTATATCCTAAATTTACTTTTGCATTTACCAATTCAGCTCTGGCCTGTGCCAATGCTGCTTTTCTACTTTGTAAAGTTAACTGAGCTGCATCCAGGTCATATTTGCTGATGATGTCTTTCTCTACTAAAGGCTTGGTTTTATTTACTTGTAGTTGTGCCGCATTAACATCTGCTTCAGCACTGCTTATTGCTGCGTTGGCAGTTCTAACCTGTTGTTCGTATTGTGGTGCATTGATTGTGAAAAGTAATTGGCCTTTTTTTACAGAGGCTCCTTCATCCACATATATTTTTTCAATAAATCCGTCAACTTTTGGTCTGATGTCAACATTCTGAATCCCTTCGAGTGTTGCAGGATAATCTGTCTCTAGGGACGTAGATTGTGCTTTTAATGCAACAACAGGGTAGGATTGTACCTGAACAGGTGGTGGGCCTGCTTTTTTCTGATCATTGTTTCCGCATGAGGCGATAATTAATAATGCCGGAAGTAATAAGTAGAGCGACTTGATGCTAGTTTTCATTTGCTTAATTGTGTTTTTAGTGGCGAAGCAATCCTGCCTTTAATAGGGTGAATTTCAAGATAGATGCTTATTTAATTTTATATTGATGTATTTAAGGAAATATGGTTTCAAAAATTAGGTTTTTGCGCTCTTCCATCAATATGTTATAGTCAGCATCATTCATGCCAAATAATATTTTATTTAAGGGAGCTGTAACTAATGGATAAGCCATTAACGAAAACAAATTCATCGTAAAATGTCTTGGATTCATCGATCTTATGTTTCCTTTGTCCATTTCGGATTGTATTTGTTCTAAAAAAGCATTCACTTTTTTTCCTCTCGCTTTTTTGGATTCTATGACATCATTACTATTCATGTGGGTAATGATAAAAAGTTCACGATAAGGGAAATGCATGGTTTCTTTTAAGAATACTGAAATGAGGTTTTCTATTTTTTGCTTGAAGGGCATAGAAGATTCAATAACCTCGTCAAGCATGTTTAATAGGGATTCCTGAGCTTCATGGAATACCTGGTCGAATAAGGCATCTCTTGATCGGAAGTAATAATTTACAAGGGTTCGGTTTACACCTGCTGCATCTGCAATCTCCTGCGTAGTAGCATGTAGCTTACCTTCAGCAAAAAATAAATGTTTGGCTGTGTCCTTAATTAACTGCTCGGTACCTGTATCTCGTGTGCTCATTTCTTAAGTTTGACAAAATTGTTAAACAAAAGTATTAATCTCATATTTTAGTTAAAACACGTGAATGTAATGTTTAAGTTAAGGATATTATTGTAACTAAATATTTGCAAAAAAAAGACCGCTTTTTAAGCGGCCCTATTATATTATGGAAGATGTTGGTGTACCATATCCAGTGCAAAATTGAGCTGTTCAGACTCTGTCAGTTCTGTATTGTCCAGAATAATAGCGTCTTCTGCCCTGGTTAGCGGGCTTTCTGCTCTGGTGGTATCGGCATAATCTCTGTGGGCAAGATTTTCAAATACCTCTTCCAGCGTTGTTTCGGTATCTCCTTTACTTTGTAGCTCTCTAAACCGGCGTTCGGCTCTGATTTTCGGATCAGCTGTCATGAAAAATTTAACCTGGGCATCTTCAAATACAGTTGTTCCTATATCGCGGCCGTCCATCACTATATTTTTAGATTTACCCATACGCTGCTGTTGCTTTACCATTTCTTTACGAATTTGTTTATTCGCAGAAACTTCACTTACATACTCTGAAACAGGCATTTGACGGATCTCTTCCGACACTTCTTCTCCGTTAAGTGTAATGTGCGACTGGTAATCTCTTGAATGGAAGTTGAGTTCAATATGCTGCAATGCATCTGTTACAGCGATAGGATCGTTTACATTAACCTTGTTGCGAATAAAATACAGTGTTACTGCACGGTACATTGCACCGCTGTCGATATATATAAATCCTAATTTCTTTGCTAAAGCTTTGGCAAGTGTGCTTTTTCCACAAGATGAATAGCCATCGATGGCTATAACGAGGTTTTTTCTCATAGGTAAGCAAAGTTAATATTTTGGAGGATTGTTTTAAATGAATTTTTTATTATGTTAATTTGCGCAATGTTACCTGGAAAAGAAGATGTATTGAGATCTGTTACCTTTAAAACTTCACGTAGTGGGGGGAAGGGTGGCCAAAATGTAAACAAAGTTTCCAGTAAAGTAGAGTTGATATTCAACCTGGCTTCAGCAAGTTTTTTAACAGATGAAGAGCAGGCGTTGTTAGCGGAAAGGCTGGCGGGGCGCTTAGATCAGGAAGGTAATATACACATCGTATCTCAAGAGGACAGGAGCCAGTTATTGAACAAAGAAAAGACAATCGCTAAGCTGATTGTCTTGCTGAAAGCAGGTTTACATGTTCATAAGAAAAGAAAACCTACAAAAATCCCTAAAGCAGTAATCAGAAAGAGACTGGAAAACAAACAGTCTGTAGCAGCTAAAAAAGAAACAAGAAAACGTCCTCAGTTAGATTAATTAAAGCGGTAAAACATACTTATAGATCCATATTGGTGGGCTTTTGCTGCACTTTTCACTTCTTTTGTCTTAAATATCATTCCGAAATCAAAAGTGAAGCGTTGTGAACTGTAATTGAAGCCTATCTGCTGTGCAAACACAATAGGTTTTACCCCAAAAGTAACCGGGTCATTGTTATTAAATAAGCTGCCCTGTATCGTAGCATCATAAGCAACAAAATTCAGCTGGGGTTTCGCATAAAAGAAAACTTCTCTTTTTACCAGCGCTTTTGTTTTTGGATTGTTGCCAATCACAGCGTCGGTATAAGCAGAGTTAAAAAGTTGATTAATTCCACCTGCTCTAAACAAAATGCCTGCTCCTGCGCCATTAAATGTTGTGCCGGCATTGGCATAACCTTCAAAAGAGAAATCTGTCGAATTATTGGCTGAACGAGTTAGCAATCTGGTATATTGAGCAGAAATATTTACAGTGACAGCGTTCCTGATCTGGTAATCCCAACCTTCTAATGTATAAAAACCTACAGTGTTGTGTAGTAATTCCTGGCCATCTTCGGCAAGTGAATTTGGTCCGGTAGTACCTAGCTCGACACTAGTCTTTAGTATGCTTTCATTGGTGTAAAACCAGTTTAATGCACCTCCGGCATATAAATAACCAGCAAACGGGCGATCGTGTCGTGCTGGGTCGGGTGCTGAACCCGAATATGGATTGTAGATCTCTTGACCCGCAGTAATTTCATAGGTCTTTTTTTCAATCCCCTCTTTTAAGCTCTGCTGATTTACAGCTCTTCTAAAATGTATGAATAAACCATTGGTATAATAACGGTCGGAACCTTGTGCCAGATAGGAATCATTGTCGCTGCGGAAGCCAAATTCATTTTTATAAGTTTGACTATATACGTTAATACTGAATATTGAAATGATTAAGGAAAGGATTAGTTGTTTCATCCGTTATGTTGGTTTTGCTGTAAAGTTATCAGATTTAAGATAAGTTTAAAAAGAAAAAGCGTTCAGTATGCTGAACGCTTTTAACTATTATTTATTCACTTATTGATTAAACTTCTGTATTAGGTTTTGTCTTAACACTAAGGTTCTGAGGGTTCTTAACCTTCTCTTTCGTTAATGCCAATTCAATTACCTCTTTCATTTCTGTTACATAGTGGAAATTAAGGTCTTTGATATAGCTTTCTTTGATTTCCAGGATGTCCTTACGGTTTGATTTACATAAAATGATATCCTTTATATTTGCACGTTTGGCTGCTAAAATCTTCTCTTTTATTCCGCCAACAGGTAATACCTTACCTCTAAGCGTAATCTCACCGGTCATAGCCAGATTAGATTTTACCTTACGCTGCGTAAAAGCCGATGTTAAAGCCGTTAGCATAGTTATACCAGCCGAAGGTCCGTCTTTAGGTGTCGCACCTGCGGGAACGTGAACATGGACATCCCATTGGTCAAACAATTCGTATTGAATGTTGAATACATCAGCGTGTGCACGTAAGTAAGCAAGGGCAATAATGGCGGATTCTTTCATTACTTCACCAAGATTTCCTGTAAGGGTCAATTTTCCTTTCCCCGGGCTTAAGCTTGCCTCAATAAATAAAATATCGCCACCCACCTGTGTCCAGGCTAAACCGGTTACTACACCAGCAACTTCATTTCCTTCGTATAAGTCTTTGTCGTAAATCGGTGCACCTAAAATGCGTTCTACATCTTCCTCATTAAGATTAGGATCGTAGGTTTCTTCCATGGCAATCTTTGTCGCAACCCCACGTACTAATGACCCGATCTTTTTTTCCAGTCCACGAACACCCGATTCCCTGGTGTAATCTTCTATTACCTTTTCAATTAAAGGACTCTTTAAATTTATGTCCTTAGATTTTATACCATGTTGCTCTTTTTGTTTTGGTAATAGATATTTTTTAGCAATCTCTATCTTTTCTTCAATGGTATAGCCGTTTACCTCAATAATCTCCATACGGTCTAACAATGCCGGCTGTATAGAGCTCAAGGAGTTGGCGGTAGCTATAAACAGGATATTAGACAGGTTGTAATCTGCCTCAACATAATGGTCATTAAATGCACTGTTTTGTTCCGGGTCTAATACCTCCAGTAACGCGGATGAAGGATCACCTCTGAAATCTGCACCTACTTTGTCAATTTCATCCAACACGAATACAGGGTTAGCTGCTCCCGCTTTTTTAATGGACTGTATGATGCGGCCAGGCATAGCACCGATATAGGTTTTTCTATGCCCGCGAATTTCAGCTTCATCTCTTATTCCTCCCAAAGCCATACGTACGTATTTGCGGTTAAGGGCTTTTGCAATTGATTTACCCAGGGATGTTTTACCCACTCCCGGAGGGCCAACCAGACAAAGAATCGGCGCTTTCATATCGCGTTTAAGCTTCAGTACCGCAAGGTACTCGATGATACGCTGCTTCACTTTTTCCAATCCAAAATGATCTTTATCTAATACTTTCTGGGCGCGTTTCAGATCAAAATTATCTTTGGTAAATTCATTCCATGGTAAATCCAGCAATAATTCCAGGTAGTTAATCTGTACTGAGTAATCTGGAGCAGCTGGGTTCATGCGGCCTAGTTTTTCCAGTTCCTTGTTAAAGTGTGCGGCAATTTGCGTATCCCATTTTTTCTTTTTTGCACGAACTTCCAGCGCTTCATATTCCAGATCCGACGAGTTTCCTCCTAGTTCTTCCTGGATTGTTTTCAGCTGCTGATTAAGGAAATAATCTCTTTGCTGTTTATCCAGGTCGGTACGCACCTTAGATTGTATCTGGTTTTTAAGTTCCAGCATCTGAAGTTCCAGCGTAAGCAATTCCATTACCATCGTAGCGCGTTCACGAAGGTTGGTCATCTCTAGCATCCGTTGCTTGTCAGAAACATCTGCATTCATATTTGAAGAGATGAAATTGATTAGAAACGATGTGCTTTCTATATTTTTTAATGCAATACCTGCTTCACTTGGAATATTTGGCGAAAGCTGTATAATCTGGCTTGACATTTCTTTAATAGACGCAACAAGAGCTTTAAACTCTTTGTCATTTCTATGTTTAGTTTCTTCAAACTTGCTGATCGTTACTTTAATATAAGGTTCAGATTGCACCTCTTTCAGCAAACGGAAGCGTTGTTTGCCCTGAATAATTACGGTAGTATTCCCATCAGGCATTTGTAGCATTTTAATGATATGGGCAACAGTACCGACATCATTAAGCTCATCAAATGTGGGGTCTTCAATGGAAACATCCCGTTGAGAAACAACCCCAATAATTCTATCCCCTTTATAGGCTTCCTTTATTAATTTTATAGATTTATCGCGCCCTACAGTAATCGGAATTACAACCCCTGGAAAAAGTACGGTATTCCTTAGTGGAAGAATTGGTAAAATTTCCGGCGTGTCCTCATTATTCATTTCATCTTCATCCTGTTGGGACATCAATGGAAAGAATTCTGTGTCTTCGTTTATGATAGGTAGTGCGCTGCTAAAATCAAATTGATCTCGTTTACTCATTAAATAAGTCTTTCTAAAATAATAAAACGACAATCTGACAGCCTGTCGTTTAAAAAGTATTAATTGTATCTTATATAGATAAATTCAACTCCTGTGCCAAAAAATAAATAAGCTCTTTTCCCTGTTAAAAAGTCATGCGTTTCAATAAAAATTAATTAATAAATCATATTTTTAAATATTTGACGTTTTAGTTAGATATTTGTAAATGGTATGATAGTTGACAGTATCTAACCTTTTAAGTATATTTATTTTAAATAGAAGTTAATGAACTTATTCAAGCAAACGATCGTATTGTTATTTATGTTTTCAGCCAGCACTGCTTTTGCGCAAAATAGTGGTTATGATAAATTGGGCATGCAGGCAATGATGAAAGGAGACTATAAAGGTGCTGTTAATCAGCTTGAAAAGGCAGATACCAAAAGCCCGAATAATGCCAATGTCTTGAAAATGCTGGGTTACTCTTATTTCCAGTGTGGTAATTTTGAAAATTCTATTGATACCTATAGCCGTTTAATAGCGCTAAAGCCATCAGATTATTCAGCCTACTATTACAGGGGTAAAGCCAGACAAAATGTTGCGAATGATCCAAAAGAGTCATTAAACAACATGAGAGAGAGCTTTTATCTGGCAGCCATCAAAGATTTTACAAAAGCAATCGAAATCAACGGTGAGGAGGATACGCAATTGTTACAGAACAGAGCATTAGCCTATAAAGATTATGCAATATATAAGTCGTACAAGATTAAAACAAAAGCTGAAAAAGCCGCGTGTATCGCATTGTTTAACAATTCTGTAGCCGATTTTCAAAAGGTTTTATTAGTTCAGCCCCAAAGAAAAGATATCCTTTCTTTAATTGATTATGTAAAGGCGCAAGTAACGAGCCTCAAGTAAAAAGGATCAGTTAGGTTTAAATAAAGAAGGATGTTCATTTTTGAACATCCTTCTTTATTTAAACCTTCCGGTAATCGTATAATTCTTTTCAGATAATAGTTTGATTTGCTGTTTTTTCTTTACCTGATATAGACTGTCAGGATAATAGGAGAGGGTATCAGCAGATTTGTACAGGATGTTACTGTAAATAATCAGGATTCTAATAGCAGATATCCGTCCGTTTTTTTTTGTTACCAATACCTCTTTTACAGGTACTTTTTCATGATCAGAGGTATAAAGAAATTGCTGTCCGGTATTTTTTGCATCGAATAGTCCTTTCCATGCGTTCCGATTAATGTCTGCATTCGAAAAAACGGAAAGCTCTTTGGCCCAGTCGGTCATGCGGACCTGCTTCGTCTCCGTCTGTTGGTTTACCGCAACAGTTTTAGTAACTAGAGGATTGCTTTGGGTAAGTCGTAAGGCTTCTTTGTCAAAATAACCTTTAAGGTCAAAATAACTTAAAGCATTCTTTTGGCTTTTTTCGGTAGGGTTACAGCCTAGCAAAACCAAAAGAATGCCTGGTAATAATATTTTTTTGTTCATTAAACCAGACTGTTGCCGGTCATAATTGCCGGTTTAGGAATATTCATTATACTAAGTATGGTTGGAGCTATGTCACCAAGCTTACCATCTGCAATACTTTTATAATCCTTATCTACCAGAATACATGGTACCAGGTTAGTGGTATGTGCTGTATTTACAGAGCCATCGTTGTTGATCATGTATTCGGAGTTGCCATGATCGGCCAGAATAATGAAAGAGTAGCCATTTTCAATGCCTTTATTCACAACAATCTCTGCGCAGCTATCGGCAGTCTCTACAGCTTTAACAACAGCATCAAATACACCAGTATGGCCTACCATATCAGGATTTGCAAAGTTTAAACACACAAAGTCTGGCCATCCACTTTCCAGTTCTTTACAAATGGCTTCAGTAATTCCAGCGGCACTCATTTCTGGCTGCAGATCATAGGTTGCCACTTTAGGAGAAGGAATCATAATCCTTTTCTCATTTTCAAATACCTGTTCACGACCTCCCGAAAAGAAAAAGGTAACGTGTGGGTATTTTTCAGTTTCGGCGATGCGAATCTGGTTTTTATGATGTTTTTCCAGTACTTCACCCAATGTTTGCGATAAATCGTCTTTTGTAAACATCACCTTTACATTTTCGAAATTTTCATCGTAAGTAGTCATGGTTACATAATAAAGCGGAAGTTTATGCATACCAAAATCAGGATAATCATTTTGGGTAAGTACGGCTGTGATTTCCCTTCCTCGGTCTGTCCTGTAATTGAAACAGATTACTACATCACCAGGCTGTATGGTTGCTACAGGTTGTCCGTTTTCCTGGGTCACTACCAGAGGTTTGATAAACTCATCAGTTACTCCATCTTTGTAGGATTGTTCAATAGCCGTCGCCGGATCACTTGTTGCTTGTCCAATTCCTTTTGTTAGTAAATCATAAGCCAATTTAACGCGTTCCCATCGGCTATCCCGGTCCATGGCATAATAACGGCCTATTAAACTGGCTATTTTAGCGGATGAATGCTGTAAATGATGATCAAGATCTTTTATGAAATTAAGTCCTGAAATCGGATCAGTATCTCTGCCGTCCATGAAAGCATGTACAAAAACATCTTTTAAACCTTGTTCGGTTGCTGCATCACACAAAGCTTTTAAATGGTTAATATGAGCATGGACCCCTCCATCAGAAGTTAATCCGATAAAATGAACAGATTTATTATTTTCTTTAGCATAGTTGAAAGCCTCTAACAAGGTCTCGTTTTGAAAAAGACTTCTGTCACTTATTGCTTTATTTATTCTTCCTAGTTCCTGGTATACAACTCTGCCCGCACCAAGGTTCATGTGACCAACTTCAGAATTACCCATTTGCCCCGCAGGTAAACCTACAGCCTCACCTGATGCTTCAAGTTTTGAGTTTGGGTAATTTTGAATTAAAGAATCGAAAAATGGAGTATTGGCCGCATATGCTGCATCAGAATTATCTTGTTTTCCATATCCCCAGCCATCAAGAATCAGTAGTACTACTTTTTTATTGTTCATTCGTGGTTCCCTTTGTTTTAGTGTATCATTGAACAATAGCAAATATAAGCCTATTGAATCTTTTTTTTGAACCAATTTATATTTCATTATGATTTTATGATCTATGAATGGCATAATTTGTGTGAAGTTCTTATATTAGCTATATAGAGATGATAAAGCCCTTACTTTTTTTATTTGTTTTTTTTACACAATTTCCCTCCTCTTATACGCTTCAAGGCGATATTATAGACAATTTGTCTGCACAATTTAAAGCGGGAAACTCAAAAGAGATTGCAGTTAGCTTCTCTTCTTCTGTAGAATTAATCATCATTGACGATGAAGATGTATACTCTAAAGCTCAGGCCGAACAAATTTTGAGAAATTTTTTTACAAAATATCCACCTGTAAAATCAACAGTAATTCATCTGATCAATACTAATCCAAATTTCAGGTTTGGCATACTTTCATTACACACTAAAAACGGTAAATTCAGAGTTTCTATTACAATGAAAAAATCGTCGACTGCTTTTTTTATCACAGAATTGAGGATAGAGCCTGATAAATAATAGTAAAAATGCTATTTTTGGGTTTAAATATTAATTTTGGATAAACAAGTCATAGACCAATTCATAAAAAATGCTATTGCCGAAGATCTTGGTGATGGTGATCATACTTCTCTTTCTACGATTCCTGCTGACGCGCAAGGCAAGGCAAAATTACTCATCAAAGAAGATGGGATTATTGCTGGTGTGGAACTCGCACTCGAAATCTTTAAGCAGGTAGATGCTGACCTTAAAACTGAAGTATTCATTAATGATGGAGCAGCAGTGAAATATGGTGATATCGCTTTAACCGTTTCTGGAAGTTCACAATCTATTTTGCTTGCGGAGCGTTTAGTTTTAAACTGCATGCAACGTATGAGTGGTATTGCAACTAAAACCCATCATATCGTTCAGTTGCTTTCCGGTTATCATACTCAATTGCTAGATACACGCAAAACTACTCCCGGATTAAGATACCTGGAAAAATGGGCCGTCAGAATAGGTGGGGGAGTAAACCATAGGATCGGATTGTATGATATGATCCTGATTAAAGATAACCATGTGGATTATGCCGGAGGCATTGCAAATGCAATTCACGCAGCTAATCAATATTTAAAAGACAAAAATAAACAACTGCAAATTGAGATTGAAGTAAGAAATCTTTCAGAACTGGGGCAGGTACTTGAAACTGGCAATGTAAACCGAATTATGCTTGATAATTTTAGTTTTGCCGATCTGAGGAAAGCCGTTAGTTTAATTAATAAAGAGTATATTACGGAAGCTTCTGGTGGCATCATAGAAGAAAATGTTGCAGAATATGCGGCTTGTGGAGTGGATTACATCTCTATGGGGGCCCTAACACATTCTGTTAAGAGTTTAGACATGAGTTTAAAAGCCTTTTAGGTTATGATTTCTATCTATTCTATTTCGGCCGTTCTACTGGCCTATTTGTTTGGTTCCATACCTACTGCAGTTTGGTTGGGGCAAGCATTTTATGGTGTTGATGTACGGGAATATGGCAGTGGAAATGCCGGCGCAACAAACACTTTCAGGGTTTTAGGTAAAAAAGCAGGTATAGCGGTAATGGTTATCGACATTGCAAAAGGGTACACTGCAACAAAACTGGCCTATTTTATAGGCTTGTCTGTTACCGGACCACAACACTCCGCTCAGTTTGTCAATTACGAGCTTGCTCTAGGTGTAACTGCCGTAATGGGGCATTTGTTCCCGATATTTGCAGGCTTTAGAGGAGGTAAAGGAGTGGCAACACTTTTTGGAATGATTTTGGCAGTTAACTTGCCGGCAGCAATGCTTTGTGTTCTTGTATTTGTGACAGTATTGTTGGTTACGAATTATGTATCACTAAGCTCTATAATGGCAGGTTTTACCTTTCCATTAAGCATAGTATTTATATTTCATTCATCAATAAAGTCTGAGGTTTTGTATGGCATGTGTGTCTGTGTACTTATTTTAGTTACGCACCAAAAGAACCTTGAACGCTTATTAATGGGTAAAGAATCCAAAGTATACCTGTTTAAAAAGAAAACTAATTAAACTTAACTTATGAAACGAGTATTAATTGTAGGCCTAATTTCGATAGGATTGGCCTTTTCGTCCTGTTCAACTGTACCATTGACAGGGAGGAGCAGATTAAATCTGGTAAGTGATGATCAGGTTTTGCCAATGGCATTTCAAGCATACAATCAATTTCTGACTGAAAACAAAAACACCGTGTTGCCGGCTTCTAATGCTCAGGCAGCAAAAGTAAAAAGTGTAGGGAATAAACTGATTGCTTCGGTGAAAACGTATATGAACAGCAACGGACATGCCGATCTCATCAAAAATTACAAATGGGAAGTAAATGTGGTGCAAAGTAAAGAACTGAATGCATGGTGCATGCCTGGAGGCAAGATTGTAGTGTACACCGGCATTCTTCCGGTTACGAAAGATGATGCGGGGCTGGCTACAGTAATGGGACATGAAATTGCACACGCAATTGCTGGTCATTCCGCAGAACGGATGTCGCAGGAAATGGTTGGCCAGGGAATTGGTACACTAGGCAATGTGGCGTTAGCGAATAAATCAAAAACTCAATCTGTTTTTAATACGCTTTATGGAGTAGGTGCACCTTTGGCTATGTTGAGTTATGGGCGTAATCAAGAGCTGGAAGCCGACAGATTGGGACTGATATTTATGGCAATGGCGGGTTATAATCCACAAAACGCTATCGCATTTTGGCAAAGAATGTCTCAGGCCTCTTCCGGTAGTCAGAAACCACCAGAATTCCTGAGTACACACCCTAGTGACGGGACACGTATTGCGAGAATTCAGAATGCTTTGCCCGAAGCTCAAAAATACTATAAACCTTAACCGGGTTTATAAAATAAGTAATTCAGGCCGCTATAAGTATGGTGGCCTTTTTTATATACAATATTTCATATAGCCTACGATGAAGTCAAGGTTTGAATAATAGCGGAAGCCTTTAACATACATTCCTGATATTCCGCATTTGCGTCAGCGGCATAAGTAATTGCCCCGCCAACCTGGAAGGATAAATATTGCTTTGTAGCATCGTACAAAATGCTGCGTATGATGACATTGAAGTCAAATTCAGCTTCGGGGCCAATGTAGCCAAAGGCACCAGAGTAGGCACCACGCTTGCTAATTTCATATTCTTCTATCAGCTCCATTGCTTTTACCTTAGGTGCTCCCGTCATAGAACCCATGGGGAAAGTATGTTTTATGGCGTCTATAAAATGGATTGCGGGATTCAATTCGCAGCTAATGGTGGATATCATCTGGTATACCTGGGGGAAGCCATACACGCCAAATAGCTCATCAACCTTAACACTGCCTTTTATGGCAGCTTTGGTAAGGTCGTTTCTCACCAGATCCACAATCATTACATTCTCTGCCTGTTCTTTAGTATTGGAGCGCAAAGCGGCTTTAATTTCTAAATCTACTGTTGGATCAGCATCACGCTTTGCTGTGCCTTTAATCGGTTGAGAAATTAAATTGTTTCCTCTTTTACACAAATATCTTTCCGGACTTGCAGATAAGATATACTGGCCCTTTATTTTAAAGAATCCAGAAAAAGGAGTAGGAGATACCTGAGAGAGTCGGTTATAAATTTCAATTGGGTTAATTACGGCGTGTTCTGCAAAAAACTCCTGGCAGAAATTAACCTCATAAATATCACCTCGTGCAATGTGTTGTTGCAAGGCCTTTACCGTTTCAATGTATGCAGCTCTGGAAATTCTTCCTTTTATATCAATCTTGCTTTTGTTGGTGCTATATACAGGACTACAGTCACTAATGATGTCAATAACTTCTGTTCCACCCAATAGCACTTCTACGTCATCACCCTTGATGGTAATCAGGTACTTTGGAACAAAGAAAAACAGCTCTGGGAAACCCAAATGATCAGGGTTAGCTGATTCAAGTTCTTCTACTTCATTCTTTAGTTCATAGCTAAGCAGGCCAAACATCCAGTTTTTGTGCCGATCATAAAAGGTTTTCAGCTCTTCAAATTTAAATGCAGATTTGGCATTTAATTCTTCATTAGCTCCCACAGCAATAAGCAGGTCATATTTACTATAACGATCGGTATAACCATTTGAATCAAGGATGCAGCATACTTCGGCAGATGCAGCCCATTTTAGTGCTTTTTGTTTAAAGGATGGTAGATGTTGAACTCTCATTGTAATTTGCGCAAATGTAGCGCATTTATTTCTACTAGATAGTTACAAAATAAAAGATAGGGAATTGTATATTGCTTTATCATTTTATAACGCATTATGAAACAAGAGATAAATGGTCATCCCCGTCGTGAATTTTTAGGCAACCTTTCTAAAGCTGGCATACTGGGTTCTTTGGCCGCTTTTTTGCCCGGCAGCAGCTCAGCTGCAGTATTAGATGCTTTAACCGCAAATCCTGTTCAAGGACATGTATTTCTTACAAAACCCTATTTGCAGGATCCTGAAGCAAACAGCATGACGATCAGGTGGCTTACCAATAAGCTATGTTATAGCTGGGTTGAATATGGTGAAACCATAAATCTTGATAAAAAAGCTCACCAGGTTAACGGAGGACTTGTCGATGCACATAACCGAATCAACAATGTGCCATTAAAGGGATTGAAGCCCAATACTAAATATAGCTATCGGGTAGTAGCCAAAGAAATCGTCGATTTTCAACCCTACGCGTTAAAATATGGAGAAACCATTACCAGTGATACTTATACGTTTACCACTCCTGAATTAAATCCGGAGCAGGTTTCATGGCTGGTGATGAATGATATTCATGATAGGCCGCAATCAATACCCCATCTTTTGAAATTAAATGGAAATGAGGAATTTGATTATGTTTTTTACAACGGAGATATATTCGATCACCAAACAGACGAACAGCAAATTATCGATCATTTGCTGACACCGTCAACGGATGTTTTTGCCAGTACAAAGCCTTTTATGTTTGTTCGCGGCAATCACGAAACCAGAGGGAAGTTTTCCAGAGAGTTGCCTGAATATTTTTCTAACAAAGGAGGTAAGGGATATTTTGCCTACAAATGGGGGCCGGTATTTAACATAGTGCTCGATACTGGCGAGGATAAGGTTGATGACCACCCGGTATATGCAGGAATAGTCGATTTTGATGGCTATAGAGAAGAACAGGAGCGTTGGTTAAAAGAGATTATGACAACACCAGCTTTTAAGAAAGCGAAGTTTCGGGTAGTCATGATGCATATTCCACATTATCATTCTGGCGATTGGCATGGGCCGATGCATTGTCGCCAGTTATTTGCCCCTTTATTTGCAAAACATAAAATCGATATCGTTATTTCAGGACATACCCATAAATATGGTGTTTGGCCGCCGTCAGCGGAGCACCCTTATCCAATTATAATTGGAGGAGGGCCAAAAGACGGAAATCGTACACTCATAAAAGTAAAAGCAGATCAAAAAAGTCTACAGCTTAGTATGTTGAAGGATGATGGTACTGAAGTAGGTAAATATACCTGCTTAGCTTAATCTCATAAAAAAGGGCGGTATTCTGAATACCGCCCTTTTTTAATATAATAAAGAATTTTAGATCAATTCCAATGTTTGTACTCTGTCCGGTCCTACAGAAAGATACTTAACAGGAACTTCCAGCTCTTTTTCTAAGAAAGCAATGTACTCGCTTAGTTTCGCGGGAATCTCTTCAATCTTGCTAACTTTCGTTACATCAGTTTTCCAACCTTCAATAGCTTTTAATACAGGAATTGGTTTTACAGAAATGATATCATACGGCATGTAGTCAATAGTTTCACCATTATGCTCATAATGTGTACAAGCGTAAATGGTATCAAAGCCATCTAACACATCAGCCTTCATCATTATTAACTCAGTTACACCATTCAGCATAATTGCATATTTTAATGCTGGAAGGTCAATCCATCCGCAACGACGGGCGCGACCAGTTGTTGCACCAAATTCGTGACCAACCTGACGTAAAGTTTCACCAACTTCATCATCAAGTTCAGTAGGGAAAGGACCACCACCAACACGTGTACAATAAGCTTTAAAAATACCATAAACAGCACCAACTTTATTTGGAGCAATACCCAATCCAGTACAAGCACCAGCAGTAGTTGTGTTAGATGAGGTTACAAAAGGATAAGAACCAAAGTCTACATCTAATAATGTTCCCTGTGCACCTTCAGCAAGCACAGTTTTTCCTTCTTTTAAATAACCATTTACAAAATGCTCACTATCTACATGAGGAATATTTTTGATGAATTCAACAGCTTCGAAGAAAGCCGCTTCTTTTTCAGTTAAATCGTATTCAAACTCGTAATGAGAAAGTATTTCTTTGTGTTTCTCTACCAGTTTATTGTAACGCTCTTTGAAATCAGGTAATGTCGTATCACCAACTCTAAGACCATTACGTCCGGTTTTGTCCATATAAGTAGGGCCAATTCCTTTTAAGGTAGACCCTATTTTATCTTTTCCCATTTTTTGTTCATTTGCTGCATCCAGCAACTGGTGGGTAGGTAAAATAAGGTGAGCTTTACGGGCAATTACGAGTTTGCCTTTAGCAACGGGATCGTGACCTGCTTTTTTCAGGTTATCCAGTTCCCTTTTTAAAATGATGGGATCAATTACCACACCGTTTCCAATCAGGTTCATTGTTTTCTCGTTAAAGATACCAGAAGGAATAGTGTTTAAAACAAATTTTTTGCCATCAAACTCTAAAGTATGTCCGGCATTCGGACCGCCTTGAAAACGAGCTATCAAATCATATTGCGGACTAAGAACATCAACAATTTTTCCCTTGCCTTCATCGCCCCATTGCAGGCCCAGAAGCACGTCTACTTGCGTCATTATTTAAATTTAAAAATGGAAATATTATAATTGTTTAACTTGCATGTTTAATGTCTGTATTCTGATTGTTCATTGCTGCTTTAGCAGAACAATCGAAACAAACTCCATAAAGGTTTAAAGAGTGGTGTTTGATTTCAAACTTTAATAGCTCACCAACCATACTTTGTATCTGGTGGATACGTGGGTCGCAGAATTCTACAACCTTACCACAGTCAATGCAGATGATGTGATCATGTTGATGATAGCCATAAGATTTCTCAAACTGAGCCATGTTTTTACCAAACTGATGTTTAGTAACCAGATCACATGAAACCAATAACTCTAAAGTATTGTATACCGTAGCCCTGCTCACACGGTATTTTTGATTTTTCATGTGGATATAGAGGGTCTCAACATCGAAATGATCATCTCTTGAGTAAATTTCTTCTAAGATGGCAAAACGCTCCGGTGTTTTTCTCAGACTTTTATTTTCGAGGTAGGCTTCAAATATTTTCCTAACTAACTCGCTGTTGTGGTTTGTCGACATAGTTTTTAAACTCCTTTCAAAGGTATCAATTTTTTATATAATCGCTACGATTTATTGTTATTTTTAGGCATCAAAACGGGTAACACCTGTTACACCTTTAACTTCTAACAGATTTTTAATCAGGTTATCAAGATGTTCTTTATCATTTACAAAGATCATAATTGATCCATCAAAAATTCCATTATCTGTATCTACAGTTATAGAACGCATATTTACCTTAAAATCGTTTGATATAACTTTAGTAATATTGTTGATTAATCCAACATCATCAATACCAATAATATGCAGTCCTGTTAAGAAAGTCAATTCTTTTTGTCTGTTCCATTTTGCTTTTACCACGCGATAACCATAATTAGCCATCAGTTGTGCCGCATTCGGACAATTGGTACGATGTATTTTTATACCCTCATTCACCGTTACGAAGCCAAAAACATCATCACCGGGAATAGGGTTACAGCAGGCGGCAAGTGTATAATCTATCTTTTGCAGGTCTTCTCCAATTAACAAAATGTCGGATTCCGGACCTTTTACCTTATGTAATAAAGCATCTATCTGCTGATTGTCATTTTTCTCTGAACCTCTATTCTCGATCTCTTTCTCACTTGCCAGGTAGTCTTTTAAATCCTTTAATTCAATTTTGCCCTTCGCAACAGCAATAAACAACTCCTGAGTAGAAGGAAGCTTAAAGAAATAACTTAGCTTATTTAAATTATCCGTGTTGTAAGTGATTTTCAAAGACTTCATTTTGCGTTCCAGCGTTTCTTTACCAATCTCCGCAATCTTTCTCTTTTCTTCTTTTAATGAAGATTTGATCTTAGATTTCGCCTTGGCCGTAACCACAATGTTTAGCCAATCTTCTTTGGGCGATTGCTTACTTGAAGTAATAATTTCCACTTGGTCGCCATTTTGAAGCTTATACGAAAGTGGAACTAGTTTGTGGTTCACCTTGGCGCCAATACATTTTGCACCCACATCTGTATGGATTTCGAAAGCAAAATCTAATGCTGTTGCTCCCAATGGCAGTTGTAGTAAAGCACCCTTAGGCGTAAAAATAAAGATCTCGTCCGAGAACAGGTTCATCTTGAAATCGTCCAGAAAATCCAGTGCATTTGCTTCAGGATTACTCAACATCTCCCGTACTTTCATGATCCATTGATCTAAACCGTTATCGTTGCTGGATTCTTTGTACTTCCAATGTGCAGCAAATCCTTTTTCCGCAATCTCATTCATGCGCTGTGTCCGGATCTGAACTTCCACCCATTGTCCTTTAGGTCCCATTACCGTTGTATGTAACGATTCATAGCCGTTCCCTTTAGGCGAAGATACCCAGTCGCGCAAACGATCCGGATTTGGACGGTATAAATCAGTTACAATAGAATAAGCTTTCCAACAGTCAGCCTTTTCATTTTCTGGCGGACTGTCCAATATAATCCTGATTGCAAAAAGATCATATACCTCTTCAAAAGGAATATTTTTACTTTTCATCTTGTTCCATATAGAATGGATTGATTTCGGGCGACCGTAAATGTCGGCTACCAAACCCTGTTCTGCAAGGATCTCTCTTATTGGTTCCACAAACCTTTTGATGAAAAGCGTTCTTTCCGCTTTTTTCTCATTCAGTTGCGTAGCAATATATTTGTAAGTATCCGGTTCCAGGTATTTCATGGAAAGGTCTTCCAATTCAGATTTGATCGCATACAAACCCAATCTATGTGCTAAGGGTGCATACAGGTAAATGGTTTCGGATGCAATTTTAAGCTGCTTTTGCCGCGGCATGAAATCCATGGTCCGCATATTGTGCAAACGGTCTGCCAGTTTAATCAAAATAACCCTTACATCATCTGCAAGGGTAAGCAGCATTTTTCTGAAGTTTTCTGCCTGCAGTGAACTATTGTAATCAAATACGCCTGATATCTTCGTTAAGCCATCTATAATTTTCGCAGTTTTTTTTCCAAACTCGCGTTCAATATCTTCTAAAGTGATATCTGTATCTTCTACTACATCGTGCAGTAATGCACATACAATAGATGTGGTACCCAAGCCTATTTCTTCCGCTGCAATCTGTGCTACGGCAATAGGATGGTAGATATAAGGCTCTCCAGATTTTCTGCGCATATTTTTATGGCTTTCCAGGGCCATGTCAAATGCTTTTCTGATCTCCTTCTTGTCCCCCCGTTGCATTGTAGGTTTACAGGCACGCAAAAGGGCACGGTATCTTTTCAGTATCTCTTGTTTCTCGGCTTCTAAATCAATCACTAATGCGTTTTTCATTGTAGTATATGTTGGTCTTTTATCGATAATAAAGTTATCCTGATACTATTCATTTCGGAATGACTTTATCCGTATTTATGTTTTCCCTTAATATAAGTCTTTTTGCAAAGATTAAAACTATTATGAACAATAATTCTACCAAATGAATGTTTGTCATATATTGGTATTTATGAATGCGTAAAATAATCCATGTTGTAGGGAATATTAGTTACATCATTCTAATATTGTTGTCGGATTTTTTTGTATTATTTGCGTAAAAAATATACCTATTTAGGTCGAAATGGGTATATTAGACTAACAAAGCGACAAAAATATAAAATTAGCCCTAACTTTGCAGGAGTTATAAAATTATGAATTTTTACAGGTTGTTGATTCCTTTAATTGTCATTATTACAGCTACTTCGGTTGAAGCTCAGGTGAGCTCTGTGCCTGTGAAAATGCCTGTTTTAGGAAAAAACGATACCATAAGAGTTGCAGGAACGAATGAGAACGGGGAAATGATACCCTGGATATCGCTAAAAGAGGTTGAAATTTATGGGGTAAGGATTTTTAAATCACCCGCAGATCAGGCTGCTTATAATCGTTTGCGTTATAATGTCATGAAAGTTATGCCTTACGCATTATTTGCTAAGAGACGCTATGAACAATTGGAAAGGGATCTTGCAGTAACTGCTGATAAAAAGGAGCAAAAGAAACTGGTGAAGCAATGCGATAAAGAAATCAAAGAAATGTTTAATCGCGAAATTAAAGAGCTGACGATTACACAGGGACAGATTTTAACAAAATTGATCGACAGACAAGTGGGGCGTACAACTTATGATATTATTCGGGAAACAAAAGGGGGGGTAACTGCGTTCTTATACCAATCCGTAGCACGGGTCGTAGGCCACAATCTGAAAAGTACCTATAGCCCGGAGGAAGATAGGGATATTGAGTCTATTATCATTTCTTCAGGGTTTTATCAATAATACTATGTCTGACCAATCTAAAAGCGTACACCAGTTTAAGGTGAAATTTATCAATGGAACTGAAAAGAAGCTCTCCGAATATAAAAATAAGGTGTTGCTTATCGTTAACATTGCATCGGGTTGTGGTTTCGCTCCTCAGCTACATGAACTTCAGAAACTCAGAGAACAGATTGGTGTAGATGATTTCGAAATCCTTGGTTTCCCTTCAAATGATTTTGGTCGACAGGAACCATTGGAAGGGGAGGCAATTGCCACGTTTTGTGAGGTGAATTACGGCGTGCAATTTCCCGTATTTGAAAAGATTATGGTGCGTGGCGAACAGGCGCACCCATTATTTAAATTTCTTACCCAAAGTTCAACACCACGTTGGAATTTTCATAAATACCTGATCAATAAGGATGGTGAAGTAGTAGATTACTTTTTTCCTTTCACAAAGCCGCTTTCTTCCAAAGTAAAGAAGAAAATTCAAAGGCTATTTTAACAATAAAAAATATAAGATGAAGTTAGATATACTGGTACTTGCCGTACATCCCGACGATGCAGAATTGGGCTGTTCGGGAACTATTTTAAAGCACATTGCACTTGGTAAAAAAGTAGGGATTATTGATTTTACAAGAGGGGAACTGGGTACACGAGGGACTGCCGAAATCCGGGACGGGGAAGCCGCAGATTCAGCAAAGATTATGGGCTTACATGCGCGCGAAAATCTTAAGTTTAGAGACGGTTTTTTTGAAAACAACGAAGCGCATCAGCTGGAAGTTGTTAAAATGATCCGCAAATACCAACCTGAAATTGTGCTGACAAATGCCATGCACGACAGGCATCCCGATCATGGGAGAGCTGGCGATCTGGCTAACGACGCTTGTTTTTTATCAGGGTTGTCGAAAATAAGTACGCAACTGGACAACGAGGAACAGACAGCATGGAGACCGGGATTGGTGTTGCAATATATTCAGGACCGTTACATAGCACCAGATATCATTATAGATATTACACCTTATTTTGATGGAAAAATAGCGGCAATTAAAGCTTTTAAAACACAGTTTTTTAATCCGGAGCTGGATGAACCGGATACTTATATTTCCTCGCCAGATTTTTTTGAGAGTGTAATTGGTCGCGCCCGGGAATTTGGTAAAGCAGTAGGTGGAACATATGGCGAAGGTTTTACATCCCGTAAACTTTTGGGCGTCGACAATTTGTTTAACCTGAGGTAATTCAGTCACTTTCCAACAAAAGCCATAATAAACTGTTTTATTTTAAACAGTTTATTATGGCCAATATCTTTTCGTCTTTAAAAAATGCCTATACCCTTTTTAAAAGTGTAGATTTTCAGAAACTGGAAGCCTTATCTAAAAAGGTTGACCTGACAAAAATCGTAGATTCCGTTTCCAATCTGGATGAGACCCAGTTACAGGGGCTTATGAAAATGATTGGGAATCCTGGTAAAAAGAAAGAACTGCCACCTGTGGAGGGCGACTTTTATCATTTAGGGGAAGAAGCTTTGAAAGATGAAGACAGAGCTTTACAGCTAACAGTAAGAGCTTTTCTTGAAAAAGAAGTAAAACCAGTTGTCAATAAATACTGGCTCAAAGCCGAGTTCCCGTTTGAGCTGATTCCTAAAATTGCTGAATTAAATATCTGCGGACTTACCTATCATGGCTATGGCTGCCCCGGTAAAACCAATTTGATGGAGGGGATGCTGGCAATGGAAATGGCAAGGGTAGATACTTCTATGTCTACATTTTTTGGCGTACAGAGTGGCCTCGCTATGGGGTCTATTTATTTACTGGGCTCGGAGGTGCAAAAACAGCAGTGGTTACCCGATATGCAACAGATGAAAGTTATCGGTGCATTCGGTTTAACCGAGCCTGAAGTAGGATCGGGGGCAGCAGGAGGTTTAACTACTACAGCAAAAAGACAAGGCAGTAAATGGATACTCAACGGGCAAAAAAAATGGATAGGTAATTCCACATTTTCCGATGTTACTATTATATGGGCCAGAGACCTAGATGATAACCAGGTTAAAGGATTCCTTGTTAGAAAAGGGACAAAGGGCTTTGTAGTCGAAAAAATGCAGGATAAAATGGCGCTGCGTATTGTTCAGAATGGATTAATCACTTTAACAAATTGTGAAGTTGATGAGGAAGATCGTTTGCAGGGAGCCAACTCATTTAAAGATACTGCAAAAGTGCTTAAGATGACCAGGGCAGGGGTGGCCTGGCAAGCTGTAGGCTGCGCAAGAGGTGCTTATGAAAGCGCTTTGAAATATACACTTACCAGAAAGCAGTTCGGAAGACCAATCGCATCCTATCAGCTTATTCAGAATCACCTGGTAGAAATGCTGTCTAATCTTACAGCAATGCAAACTTTATGTTTTCGCCTTTCTCAACTACAAGATCAGGGCTTGCTGACGGACGAACATGCGTCGCTGGCAAAAGTGTTCTGTTCAATGCGCACCCGCGATGTTGTGAGCAGAGCCAGGGAAGTAATGGGAGGGAACGGCATCCTCCTTGAGTACGATGTAGCACGCTTTGTTGCCGATGCCGAGGCTATTTATTCTTATGAAGGGACAAAAGAAATCAACACATTGATTGTTGGACGGGCCATTACCGGGTTTTCGGCATTCGTTTAATAACTTATTTAAATGGGGCTTTTTCGATGCTTGTATTGCCCATTGCAGTTTTTTCGTAAAGGGCAATACAGTGTTGATTAAACTGCGGATCAAAATTTACTTTGCCGGCATAAAGGTTTTCTGGTACCGGATCACCTTCTAAAAAGAAATAAACCTTTGTGTTTCCTCCTTTATGATGTGGCATAAAATTCCCGTAGGTTTCTATTTCAGCAATAGCGGTATCTTTTACGGTTACTGCAAACACATGTTGTATAGGACCTGTATTGTTTTCATTTCGGTAGTGGGCAACTTCTTTAAAACCTCCTTTTAAGTCGTTCACCCCAGGCTGCATAAATGTTCCTTTTACCATCCATACCACCAATATAAGGACCAGTATAACTAGAAATGTGTTTAGTTTTTTATTGTTCATTATAATTGGGAAGTATAGCGCGCGTTTTGGTGCGTTTCAAATGTAATGAAAATATGCTTCTATTTAGTTTTTAACACAATAAAAGGACATGAAACAGAGGTTAGGTAAACCGGCCCGGCGGCATAGCTACTTGTATTAAAACACTCGTATGGTGCTCCAAAATTAGCTCCCTTTCGGAAATCTTTGTCTTTTAAGTCCTGTATAAATTCTTTGATCAATTTCCTGGCAGCATTAGCGTTTACTCTTGCAATGGCAAGTGCCACCCAGCCCGTAGGAGTATGCCAATAAGCTCCATTTTGATATTGATTTAACGGGGGAATAGCTTGCTCCCAGGCGGTAAGCTTATTGAAATCTTCTCCATGGATGATATGTCTGATTGCTCCTTTGTAAGCTAGTTTTCCTGATAAATAAGCTTGTGCCAGGTGTGAGGAAGCTTTTAACGCAGATTGGCGATCCAAAATGTTCATATAGATAGCTATTGCAGTACTCCATACGTCCGCCTGTGCACTTTTTCCGTCTGATGCCTTAAGCATTCCATTTCCATCTATAAGAGCAGGTAAAGCAGCCTTAATTTTACCTGCTATTTTTTCATAATGCCCGGCTTTAGCTTTATTTTTTAGTTTTTGAAAAAGTGAAGAGAGCTGAACCGCTGCCTGATATTTCAAAATAGAAGGGAAGCTTAGCCTTCCAGTAATCGTAATAGCATCCCGAAATCCAAAATCAACACCCCTGAATGTATCGGTGGCTAGTACTAGCTGGTCGTCTCCACAAGGAGGTACCTTAAATGCCTGTTCCAGGCGATCAATTAATCTTGTCCCTTTTATCTCTTGAAGCAGAACGCTTGTTGTGCCAAAATTCTGAACATAAAAATGCGCCATGTGAATAAAGAAAAACTGATCGCAATAAGGAGGAAGGGTGCCATATTCAGCTGTTCCCTGAGCAGCATGGTCATAAGTCCCCGGAAAGTAGATCGGTAAAGAATCATCCACTCTTATGTGGTCGGCAATGGCACCTAAAGGAACCATGCTTCCTCCTTTTGTAATCCATGTCTGATCACACTGTGTTGCCGCAGTTAACCATAACATGTGTTTTTGTTCTTCTTTTTTAACAAACCCTGTTTCAAGAGACATTGCATAATCTCTAATCCAGAATGAAGGATAGGTAGACCTTCCTCCTGGTCTGATCAGGGTGCCTCCAGTATTGTTTTTCCCAAAAGGATCAGGTAATGACTGACCAGGGTGGATTCTTGACGTGTCAAGTACAGCTCTTGTTATGCCTTCCAAAAAAAATAAATCCTCTTTAGAAATGAGTTGTTCTTTCGTTTGAGCTAATGATGAAGTTAAGCAGTAGAAATTTAGCAGCAGCCAGATTAAACCTTTCTTCATAATAGCTCTTTTTTTGAACGTGGTTATACTACTCCCTGGGCAATCATAGCATCGGCCACTTTTACAAAGCCAGCTATGTTGGCTCCTTTTCCGTAATTTATATAGCCATCTTTCTCCTTGCCATATTTAACACAGGCATGATGAATCTGCTCAATAATCACTTTTAATTTATCATCTATTTTTTCGCGTCCCCAAGCATAACGAAGTGAATTTTGCGACATTTCCAACCCCGAAACTGCTACGCCACCTGCGTTAGCAGCTTTACCTGGTGCATATAAGATTTTAGCTTGTTCAAACACATGAATAGCTGAAGGAGTTGAAGGCATATTCGCACCTTCAGCGACACAAAAACAACCATTTTGCGTCAACAATAAGGCATCGGCTTCGTCGAGTTCATTTTGTGTAGCGTTAGGGAATGCAATGTCACATTTTACACCCCATGGTTTCTGACCAGGGAAAAACTCGCAGTTAAAGTGATCAGCATATTCTTTTATACGTCCTCTCCGGTTATTTTTGAGTGCCATAATAAAGGCCAGTTTTTCCGTGTCAATTCCAGCCGGATCATATACATAGCCTTCAGAGTCGGATATGGTAAGCACTTTTGCTCCCACTTCAATACATTTTTCTACAGTGTATTGTGCCACATTTCCAGATCCGGAAATGACTACATTTTTTCCTTTAAGGGAATCGCCCCGAAGTTTAAGCATTTCTTCTACAAAATAAACGACACCGTAGCCTGTGGCTTCTGGTCTGATCAGACTGCCGCCCCATTCAGGCCCTTTTCCAGTTAACACACCGGTAAATTCCCCACTTATGCGTTTGTACTGACCAAACAGGTAACCAATTTCTCTGGCACCCACGCCAATGTCACCAGCTGGAACATCCATGTCGGCACCCACGTATTTATATAGTTCAGTCATAAAGCTCTGGCAAAACTTCATTACTTCCGCATCCGATTTTCCTTTTGGGTCAAAGTCCGCACCACCTTTTCCTCCACCCATAGGGAGACCGGTTAAGCTATTTTTGAAAACCTGCTCAAAAGCAAGAAATTTCAGTACACTAAGGTTTACAGAAGGGTGAAAGCGTAATCCACCTTTGTAAGGGCCAATGGCACTATTCATTTGTACCCTGAAACCTCGGTTTACTTCAACCTCACCTTTGTCATTTAACCAGGGAACTCTAAATATGATTACCCTTTCCGGTTCAGCTATACGTTCTAAAACTTTATGAAACTTATACTTTTGATTCTCTTCACTAAATGGAATAATTGATTCGGCTACTTCATATACCGCTTGTAAAAACTCAGGTTCGTGTGCATTCCGGAGTTCAAGTTTGTTCATGAACTCATTCATCAAATTATTCATTGCTAGTTTAGTTTTTAGGTTTTTTTATTATCTGTCTGCTAAAAATAGCTTTTTTTTAAAAAATACAGTAATAAAAAACATAATTTATAAAATAAACTTGCAAACGGTATGAAATCCTTATTTCTGTGACTTGAAATATATCTTGAAAATTGTGCCCTTATCTACTTCACTTTCTACACTTACCCTGCCACCCATAGCTTCAATTTGATTTTTTGTAATAAACAAGCCTATTCCTCTTGCATCTTTATTTGTGTGAAAGGTTTTATACATTCCAAATATTTTATCTCTGTTGGCTTGTAAGTCAATTCCGATGCCATTATCCTGAATGGTGAGTACAACCAGTTCGGCCTGAGTTTCCGTAAGTAAATGAATAACCGGTTTTCGCTCTTTCGAACGATATTTAATCGCATTGGTTAAAAAGTTAAGCAAAATGCTATCCAGGTAAGCAGGAATAGCATCAATGAGGACATTATCTTTTACTTCATTCAGGCATACTGCATCTGCAGCTTTTAAAAGAGCTTCTATATTTCCTATGGCTCCATTTATGGCTTTGTTAAGGTTAACTTTTATGAGATTTTCTGAAATCGTTGTATTTACCGCCACTACTTCGTTCAGGTGTCCGATGGTTTCCTGAAGGTTAGCTGCAGCGTGCCTGAACATTTTAAAAAGTTCCTGTCTGGATTGCTCATCTACATCTGTTTCTATAAAGTTTAGCAGCATACTAAGGTTTCCAGAATGGGAGCGGAGATTGTGTGAAACAATATGTGCAAAATTCAATAGACGTCTGTTTTGATCACTTGTTACTTCCAGAACAGACTTCATTTCCGATTCGGCCTCTTTAGCTTTGCTGATGTCTGTAAGCTGAGAAATAAAATGTAAAGGTTTGCCCTCACTGCTTTTTACAATAGAGACCGCCAGAATAACCCATACAATATGTCCGTTCTTATGTAAATATCTCTTCTCCATCTGATAAGAATCCCGGGTACCTTGTATCACCTCATTTAAGAGATGAAGGTCTTTGTCCAGGTCCTCAGGATGCGTAATATCCTGAAAGGTTAGTCTCAGTAATTCTGATGGCTTATATCCAAGTATGTTAAAAATACTGCGGTTTATTCGCATCCAGTTACCTTGCAAACCAACTATGGCCATACCTATTGCAGCATGGTCAAAGGCACGCCTGAATCTTTCTTCGCTTATCCTTAGTTTTTCATTTAATTGCGTGTTTTCTATAGCGACATCATTGGCATGGCCATGTGACCCTTCCATAGGACTAAGCTGCTTAATCGCAATAAAAAGGCACGGTGCAGTACCTTCTTTACCGTTGTAGATTACCCCAGTGCAAAACGTTTTTATGATCTCACCATTATGCCGTCTGTAATAAACGGTGTATTCGGCGGTAGGATCAAAACGTTTACCACTTAGATTGTTGACAATATGGTTCAGGCATTCCTTGTTGAGGATATCTTCAATACTCATGAACTCGTGCTGGGGGCTATAGCCTAAAGCCTGCTTCCATTCAGGGTTTACCCAGACCTGTTTGTCTTCTCCTAATTGACAATAGCACAGCCCTTTTGGGGCTGCTTCAAAAATGAAATCTAATAGATTTTCATTCATTTTTATCAACTGATAAAAATCATTTTTCAGCTTGTCCATAAAAAATAGTCCTATCCCTTTGGCACTGCTAATAGGGCAAGCAATGTGCAACATAATATACGAAATAATCGTGATTATGTGAAAGCATTTACATTATTTTCCTTTAATCCAGTTTTTTATTTTTTTAAAAATATCTTTTTTTAGGGGCTTGGCTTTGCCATCATGTGTAATCTGATGTGTATAATTGTGAATTAGCTGTTCCGTATAGGCTGATAGATAACTTACTGACTTAAGGTCCTCTAAAAAGGGTGCTGCATTATGATGAAGTGTCGCATTAAAAGATATACTCTGATACTCACTTCTAACAACATCAGCTAAGTTTTTATTAATGGCAGCGTTGCCATTTTCCGCGAAATAATCCAAATGGAAAATTTCAGGATCCAGCTTTCTTAGCCTTTTTGTTCCTTTTCGTTCATTGCGCCATGGATGTTCATTAGGTTTCAGTTGTTCCTTAAAAAAAGCCTTGTTCCATAGTGATACCTGGTGGGACATTAAAAACCGACTTTCTTTATTGTCCAGTTTCGAAATATTAAAGCCCTTAATGAAATTCCCGGTAGCTGTAGTTTTAAAAACGTCTGAAGAATTGAGCTTTACAAGCTGCCATTTATTTGCTAAAGTTTTTTCAAAAAGTTCGATAAATACATCCTTGTCTACAGGTTTATTTAACCACATGTCTTCTTGAAAATAGATGACATAATCTTCCTCAATCTGATCAAGAAGGTTAACCAGTCTGTTGCTCCATTCTCCTTTTCCAGATTTAATATTTTTAAAATTTTTAACGTCAACCGATAGCTCTTCGGTTGCAAAGTAATAAGTTACCGGAATTTCGAAATCCCAGTTTTTTTGAAAAAAATATTCGAAACCTTTATACAGTAATTCATATCTGTCGCAAGTATGTACAATCAGGGCTATATTATTCTTTGTCATATGTGTTGAATTTGTCTTTCATACCCATCAGACCGAGTAGTCCTCCCGTATGTAAAGCCACAATTTTGTCAGTTGGTTTAAAATATTGTGCTGCAATCAGGTGGTCAATGGCATAAAACATTTTTCCGGTATAAACGGGGTCTATGAGGAAGCCTTCTTTTGCAGTGAACTTTTTAATGAAATCGATTAATATGGGAGTAGTTTTGGCATAACCTCCAAAATGATGATCTGTGTGTAACACAAGCTGATCAGTATTGCCTGTATATTTATTGATCTCGTCGGCAATAAATGCTCCACCTTTTAAAACAGGGATAACATGTAACTGGGTTTTTAATTTTTGTTGATGAATACCTGTCAGTAAGCCTGCAGCGGTAGTACCCGTGCCCGCAGCACAAAACAAATGATCTACATCAGCAGGAAGTTCGGCTATAATCTCGGCACATCCCTTAACAGCCTCGTGGCTTGCCCCACCTTCATCTACAAATAAGGTATTATTATCCTCTCCAAAATGGGATTCAAATAGCGCAGGTTTGTTTTTATAGCTGAGCCGGTCCGTAAAAATCAGTTGCATGCCAAACAGTTTGCATAACATCAACATCTCGTTGTTCCAACATTCTGCTGCATCACCCCTTACGAAAGCGGTGCTTTTTAGACCTTTCTTTGCACATGCTGCAGCTGTAGCGACTAAATGATTAGAATAAGCTCCGCCAAATGTTACCAGGTGGTTTTTATAATGCAAAACGGCGTAAGCTAAAATATATTTTAACTTACGCCATTTGTTTCCTGATATATAGGGGTCAATTAAATCGTCTCTTTTCACCAGAACCTGGTGCGACGGAAAACCTTTTAATTGCTGTAGTGGACTATCTATATCTGTAAACATCTATGCAAATATAGATGCCTTACCCGTCAATTAATGTTTAAAATAAATCTTTTTAAGTAGGTAAGGGAAGAAGTTCAGGATGATTTTAACATTTTGAGTAAAATTTTTCATAAGCGTATTCTTGTGTTTTTCATTAGTTATGAGTTTGTTAGCGGTTCGTTATTCCGTAATACGGATAAAAATTCTAACAGCCTCATCATTTTTATTTTAGGTATGCGCTGTAACTTAACAAAAAGCAGACCAATTTCTTTTTAAATATGTAATTGTTAAAGATTAGTTTTGTAGGATGGAAAACATGCAGACGGAAAACAGTTATACAGGGGTAGAACTAGAGGAACAGGATTTATACGAGCATTTTAATATTGTTGTGGATAAAGGACAGTCTTTATTGCGCGTAGATAAATTCCTGATGCATCGCATGGAAAATGCATCACGTAACCGTATCCAAAATGCAATAGATGCCGGAAATGTACTGGTTAATCAGAAAACAGTTAAGTCCAGTTATAAGGTAAAACCGGCAGATGAAATTTCAATTGTATTTCCACACCCGCCAAGGGATACCGAAGTTTATCCTGAAGATATTCCCCTGGATATCGTATATGAAGATGAAGACCTGTTGGTGGTAAATAAAGTCGCCGGTATGGTTGTACATCCGGGCTTTAATAATTACACAGGAACTTTGGTTAATGCACTTGCTTTTCATTTTGAGCAATTGCCACAATTGCCAGGCAACGAAGGCCGACCGGGTTTGGTGCACCGTATTGACAAAGACACTTCCGGACTGTTGTTGATCAGCAAGAACGAGATGACGATGACCAAGCTGGCCAAGCAATTCTTTGACCATACCATTACCCGTAAATATGTGGCTCTGGCATGGGGTGATATTGAACAGGATGGTACCGTAACAGGTTATATTGGACGTAGTGCGAAGAACCGTATCGTAATGGATGTTTATGATGATGAAGAAAAAGGTAAGTGGTCGGTAACACATTATAGTGTGCTGGAGCGTTTAGGTTATGTAACCTTAATTAGCTGCCAGCTTGAAACTGGTCGTACACATCAAATCAGAGCACACATGAAGCATATCGGACATCCCTTATTTAATGATGCCAATTATGGGGGTGATAAAATTTTAAAAGGGACCACTTTTACCAAATACAAGCAATTTGTTCAAAATTGCTTCGAACTTTTGCCCCGTCAGGCACTTCATGCACAAACTTTAGGATTTATTCATCCGAGGACTAAAAAATATATGGAATTTGAAGCACCTTTGCCTTCCGATTTCGACTCGGCATTGAATAAATGGAGAAATTACATTGTACAACCGTCCTAACGCTTTGGCTAAGATAAATGCAGCACGAATATATATTACATAATGATGAATTTGTCATCATCAATCATCCGATCCTAACGGCCGCTAACCGGGGATTTAAATATGGCGACGGACTCTTTGAGACGATGCGCATGAGTAACGGCAAGCTTAAATTTGCCGAACTGCATGCGGATAGATTAAAAGCAGGAATGAAAGCCCTGAAAATAGATGGTAGTACTTTGCTTGATGAGTATTTTTTTAAGCAAAAAACCGCAGAGCTTTGTAAAAAGAACAAATTAAAAGATAATGTCCGTTTCAGACTTTCAGTTTACCGCGCGGGCGACGGATTGTACACCCCAAACAGTAACAAATCAGGTTATGTTTTAGAGGCTTCGGCGCTTGAAGAAGATAACTATGAATTGAACAAGAAAGGGTTGATCATTGATGTATTTGATGAACTGACCAAGCAGGTAAATAGCCTTTCCAACTATAAAACAAGTAATTCCCTATTGTATGTAATGGCCGGTTTATATAAAAAGCAACACCGTCTGGATGATGCATTTATATTGAACCAAAATGGATTCTTGTGTGAGAGTATTAGTTCCAACATATTTGTGGTTTACGACAAAAAGATCTATACACCTGCGTTATCCGAAGGCTGTGTGGCTGGCGTAATGCGTAACGTAGTGATGAGTATGGCGAGGGCACACGACATTGACGTAATTGAAGCACAGATTAATCCTGAAATACTCAAGGCAGCAGAAGAGGTGTTTATTACCAATGCCATTAGCGGAATTCGCTGGGTTATGGGCTATGGCCGAAAACGCTATTTTAACGAAGTTACAAAGTTGCTAAGTGCAAAACTAAATACGATATAACTGTATCCGTTTATCATTTCCGGGGCCTTTGTTCTGGCAAAAGCCCCGGAAATATCGATTAATCTCTACAACCGCATTCCTCGTAAGAACTCATCAACCTGCATCCGTTTTTTACCTTCGTACTGTAAGTCGGTAAGCTTAATAAAACCGTCTTTCGCCGCAAATTTTAAGTAAGTCTTGCCGTCAGATAAAAATGCACCCGCAGCTAAACCCGTTTCCTTTTCTTCCAGTTCTGCTTTGAAAACTTTAAGCGTTTTGTCGTTCAGTTTGGTAAAAGCAGTAGGGTATGGACTTAAGCCACGAATCAGGTTGTAAATTGAGGTGGCAGACTGGTTCCAGTCTATTAAACAATGCTCTTTAAATATTTTGGGTGCATGTTTAAGCTCATCGCTTTGAATCTGTGGTTGTTCGGTGTAATTGCCGTCGGCAATGGCCTGTACAGTTTTCACCAGTAAGCCTGCACCAACGTTCATTAATTTATCATGCAGGTCTCCGGCGGTATCATCAGCTGCAATGTTTACCTTTTCGGAAAATATAACATCTCCGGTATCTATCTCATGTTTTAAGAAAAAGGTTGTTACCCCACTTTCCTTTTCGCCATTAATAATCGCATGGTTAATAGGAGCAGCACCCCGATACTGAGGTAATAAAGAAGCATGTAAGTTAATGGTTCCCTTTGCAGGCATGTTCCATACCATCTCTGGTAACATTCTAAAGGCTACAACAACCTGTAGGTCGGCCCCTAAAGCCTTTAACTCCTCAATAAATTCAGGATCTTTAAGTTTTAGTGGCTGCAATACTTTTAAGCCTTTAGCTACTGCATATTGTTTTACAGCACTTTCCTGAAGTTTTTGCCCACGTCCGGCAGGCTTGTCGGCAGCGGTGACTACGCCTACCACCTCAAATCCAGCTTCCACAAGTGCATTTAAAGAAGCAACTGCAAAATCGGGGGTTCCCATAAAAACTATTTTCATCGGTATATGTTTATGTGTAACGGTAATTGAGCGTTAAGAGCTGAGTCACAAAATAACTAAAAATTTAACGGATATTTCATTCAATGTATATGACTCCGGCCTTAGAAGAACTAAAAGAAAGCGGGTTAGTTTACTTAACCGATAGCCATCCAGGTATATACAGAAAAGGTAAGCCCGGAAAGTTTTATTACGTAGATAAAGATGGTGCCCGGATCACTGATGGCGCACAGCTGGATCGCATTAAAGCCCTGGTGTTACCTCCGGCCTGGACTAACGTATGGATCGCACCAAAGAAAATGGCACATTTGCAGGCAACGGGAATTGATGCTGCCGGACGCAAGCAATATAGATATCATAATGAATGGACATCCCGCAGGTCGGACAGTAAATATTTCAGATTACTGGAATTTGGTAAGGTACTACCTCAGGCCCGCAGAACAATCGCTAAAGATCTGCGTCGAAAAGAACTGGATGAACGAAAAGTGCTGGCCATTAGCGTTCAGCTCATGCAAAAAACTTTAATTCGTATAGGAAATGAAGCGTATAAACAGCTTTATGGAAGCTATGGCTTAAGTACATTAAAAGATAAGCATGTAAAAATTAACGGGCATAGAATGATGCTGAGTTTTATAGGTAAAAAAGGGGTGAAGCACGAAGTTGTCCTGAATGATAAAACCCTGGCCAGACTCGTCAAAAAATGCAGAGATATTCCCGGCCAGGATTTGTTCCAGTTTTATATAAATGGTACAGAACACCGTCCTATCGATTCAGGAAGGATAAATAACTATATTAAAGAGATTACCGGTGGCGACTTCACCGCCAAGGATTTCCGTACATGGGGAGGTACACTGGAAGCCTTGAGACAGTTTGCGCTTTGTCAGGATAGTACCGACAACAATAAATCTAAAAAGAGAGTCATTGTAGAGGTACTCGATTGCGTTGCCAGCAGACTAGGTAATACCCGGTCCGTCTGCAAAAGTTCATACGTATATCCCTTGTTATTGCAGGCATTTGAAGCTGACCAACTTGGTAAATACCTCAAAAAGGTTAGTAAAGATCAGTCAGATACCATTAAAGCATTGGAAAACGACGAAAAGGTTCTTATGCAGTTTTTAAAGGCAGCGCATAAGCAAAACAAAGTTTAGATGCCTCCTTTATTATTCTTCAGGTGCTTTTTTTACAGGATGTACTGGTTGCTCGCCTTCTTCCCTTTTTTTAGCAGGGTTTTTAAAATGTGCCTCCTCCTGGTTGTAATCTTTGTCTTCCGGCTTTTTTACGACTTTATCACCTTCAGGAATTCTATCCTTTGGGACTTCTTCCATATAATTACTACCGGGACTTTCGTTCTTCTTTTTAGGTTCGCTATTCATCATCTTATATCCTTGAGTTTAACTCTGGCAGATTTTTAAGCTTCGTTATTCCGGCGAAGGCCGGAATCCCACACAATCTACTATGGATATAACAAATATTTTTTGCGCATTGTTTTGTACTTACTCAATCCAGGTTCCCAGCTCGCTCTGATTTCTTTTTCAGATTTGCCAGCAATGATCTGTTGTCTGAAATCGGCAACACCAATCAGCCTTTCAATTACGCCCATTTGTTTACTCAGGCTGGAATTAAAGAAATCTGCTTTATTGGGTGAGTTTTTATATAGTTCGATCATCCAGGCCAGGTTAATCTGCTTTGTTTTTCTGAAATTATCAGTGTCGTAATCTCTAAGGTCTAAACCATAACAAACCTGGTTCATAAACAAAGGGCTTTCAGACATTCCCTTAATACTTATGGGTGTAAAAGAAAAGCTATACTTGCCTTTTAACGCAGGTGCACCTACAATAGTGAAAGGGAATTGCGTACCACGGCCATAGTTCAGGTAAGTTCCTTCAAACAAGCACATGGTTGGGTATAATAAAATAGATTGTGCGGTATTTAAGTTTGGTGAAGGACTTACAGGAAGTTCATAAGGCGTATCATGTGTATAGTTCGCAACCTTAATGATTTTGATTTTGCATTGCAGTTTATTATCCAGCCAGTTTTCACCATTTAACATCTGTGCATATTCACCAACGGTTAAGCCATGTACCGCTGGAATAGGCTTTAGTCCAATACCCGATTTAAACTTAGGGTCTAATATAGGTCCATCAATGTAAAAGCCATTAGGGTTTGGCCTGTCTAGTATCAATACTTCCTTATTGTTGGCTGCACAAGCTTCCATCACATGCTGCAAAGTATTGATATAAGTATAAAAGCGTACGCCTACATCCTGGATGTCAAACACCATTACATCCACATCAGCTAACTGCGTTTTAGTTGGTGTCGAATTTTTGCCATATAATGAGATAGCCTTGATGCCCGTTTTAGTATCGATTTCATCATTTACATGTGTTCCATTGCTGGCATTTCCTCTAAAACCATGCTCCGGTCCAAATATTTTAACAATGTTTACGCCTAGCTTAAGTAAACTGTCCACAGTTGTTTCTTTGCCAATAATGGATGTTGGGTTCACTACCATACCCACGCGTTTCCCTTTCAGGTAGGGGACGTACAGATCAGTTTGTTCGGCACCGGTAAGTAATTTTTCATTTTTAGGCTTATCGATGTCCTCAGCTTTCACTTTATATGGATTTGGTACACCCGGGTTGAAGGCGATTGTGGTCGAAGGACTACAAGCCTGAAGGACGAAAGCAATTAATACTGTATTTAACATGTGTATCAGGGATCGTATCATTTAAGAACCTTTTTTACTTTATATACTTTAAGTCAAAATCAAATGAGCATTTTAATTTTCTTCACACTTGATCCGCCATACATCTACAGGGCTAAAGGTAACCAAAAAATGGTTAATTTTTAAGCCATTAATCCTGGAAGTATTGTAAATTAAACCTGCAATATATTCGTAGAAATAAAATAGGAATATTAAGATTGAGGAATAAAATAAAAATCTAAGCAGTAAACATTCCAATATGATAAATACCCTTCCATTATGGAAGGGTATTTATGTTTAAAAAAGAAGTGTTTTTAGTGTTTTTGTCTGTAAGATGTTGGTTTGTAGTTTGTTGTGTTTGGTTTTGTGAAAATGGCATTCCTATTGGAATAGGCAAAACAAAAAATAAAAACATCATGTTAATAACCGTACTATTTCTCGCCCTGCTGATCTTAAGCAGGGTATGTTACAAATCGATTGACTGGTTCGAAAAAATCTAGAAATTATGACCGCACTATTCATTATCGCCATCGCCGTATTCATCTATATGATCTACGTGCTGATCAAACCCGAAAAATTTTAATCAAACAAAATGAACACAGAATTACTTGGAATTATAGCCACCTATGGGCTTACGCTGGTGATCGCTATTCCACTGGGTAAATACCTGGCCAAGGTATTTGCCGGAGAAAAGGTCTGGACAGACTTTTTAAAACCAATTGAATCCGGGATATATAAGCTCTCGGGAATTAACCCTAAAGAAGAGATGAACTGGAAGCAGCACATGAAAGCGTTGCTGACCATTAACCTGGTCTGGCTGGTTTACGGCTTCTTTGTGTTGATGTACCAGGATAAACTGCCCTTAAATCCTGATGGAAACCCCGGGATGACACCTGATCTTTCTTTTAATACCATCATCAGTTTTGTGGTGAACTGTAATCTTCAGCATTATTCAGGAGAAACAGGCGTTACCTACCTGACACAGCACTTTGTCCTGATGTTTCTGCAATTTGTAAGCTGCGCCACGGGTATAGCCGCTGCAGTGGTATTCTTTAAGGCTTTTCGTGATAAAACCAGCACTAAACTTGGTAATTTCTGGGAGTTCTTTGTAAAATCGATTACCCGTTTACTATTACCTCTTTCGTTAGTAATAGCAATCATTCTTGCTTTTAATGGTACACCAACCAGTTACGAAGGCAAAGACCAGTTCATTTCTGTACAGGGTGATACGGTAAATGTATCCAGAGGACCTGCCGCCGGATTTGTGGCCATTAAGCACTTAGGTACTAACGGTGGTGGATATTTTGGCGCTAACTCCAGCCATCCGCTTGAAAATCCGAACTACATTACCAATATGACAGAGATGGTAGCCCAGGTCATCATTCCTATTGCCATGGTGATTGCCTTTGGTATTTTCATCAGGCGCAAAAAACTAGGTTGGATGATCTTTGGGGTAATGACTGTAGGTATGCTGCTGCTGCTGATCCCGACCATAAGTTCCGAGCTGGGCGGGAATCCGGCAATCGCAAAAATGGGAATCTCACAAGCTACAGGAGCTATGGAAGGCAAGGAGGTTCGGTTTGGGCCTACGGCGAGTGCATACTGGAGTACGGTAACGACCATTATTTCTACAGGTTCCGTAAACAGCTGGCATGACAGCAGTATGCCGCTTACCGGCGGATGGCAGCTATTGGGCATGATGATCAATTCATTTTATGGCGGCTGTGGAGTGGGGGTACTGAATTACTTTATTTACCTGATTATTGCCGTATTTATTTCCGGCCTGATGGTTGGCCGTACCCCCGAATTTCTTGGCCATAAGGTAGAAGCAAGGGAGGTGAAAATTGCTGCAATGATTACCCTGCTTAGTCCTTTTCTGATCCTATCGGGAACAGCACTTGCCAGTTATGTAATTACTTATCACGGTGATGCAGCCTGGTCTGTAATGCCGAAGAACTGGTTAAATAACCCGGGCTTTCATGGTTTCTCAGAGATGCTTTATGAGATGACCTCATCCAATGCCAATAACGGTTCTGGTTTCGAAGGCCTGGGTGATAATAACGTTTTCTGGAATGTCTCGACTGGCTTTGTTTTATTCCTGGGCCGTTTCCTGCCCATCATTGGCCCCGTTGCCATTGCAGGTTTATTGGGCGCGAAGAAATACATCCCTGAATCGGCAGGTACATTGAAAACAGATACTTTGACGTTCAGCCTGATGACCTTTGCGGTAATCATTGTCCTGAATGCACTTTCTTATTTCCCTGCTTTGACCCTGGGGCCCTTGGCAGAGTACTTTACCATGCTTAAATAGATTATAATGAAACACTCATCAAATAAATTATTTGAACCTGCCTTAGTGCAGACTGCGCTAAAACAATCTTTCATCAAACTTAACCCAAGGGTTATGATCAAAAACCCGGTGATGTTTACCGTGGAGATCGGAACCTTGATTATGGCTTATGTGACCATATATTCCATGAGTAATCCGGGACAAGGTTCACCCGCTTACAATTTCCTTATCTTTTTGATCCTGCTGCTTACTGTTCTTTTTGCCAACTTTGCGGAAGCTATTGCAGAGGCCAGGGGTAAAGCACAGGCTGATTCTTTAAGAAAAACACGTGAGGAAACTCCCGCCAAAGTTCTCCTTGACAATGGAAAAACAGAAGTACGCTCCTCTGCACTGTTAAAAAAAGGAGACGTGTTTGTCTGCGAGGCTGGCGATACCATTCCGGCAGACGGAGAGATCATTGAAGGTATTGCTACTATCGATGAATCGGCTATAACAGGAGAATCTGCTCCCGTGATCAGGGAATCGGGAGGTGATAAATCCTCTGTAACCGGTGGTACCAAAGTATTGTCGGACCAGATTAAGGTACAGGTGAATACCCAGCCGGGTGAAAGCTTCCTGGATAAAATGATTGCCTTGGTAGAAGGGGCATCACGTCAGAAAACGCCGAATGAAATTGCGCTGACTATTTTGCTGGCCAGTTTTACCTTAGTATTCATTATCGTCTGCGTAACCCTAAAGCCCTTTGCAGACTACGCAAATACCCCGATTACAATCGCAGCACTTATCTCTTTGTTTGTATGCCTGATCCCCACAACTATTGGTGGTCTGCTCTCGGCCATTGGTATTGCAGGTATGGACAGGGCGCTTAGGGCCAATGTGATCACCAAATCGGGTAAAGCAGTAGAGACTGCAGGTGATATTGATGTACTGCTTTTGGACAAAACAGGTACCATTACCATTGGTAACCGTAAGGCAACCAGTTTTTATCCAACTTTGGGAACCGATCCAAAAGCTTTTGTGGATGCCTGTGTGCTGAGTTCACTTGCAGATGAGACCCCTGAAGGAAAATCAATTATAGAACTGGCCATTGCGCAGGACAATAAATTGTTAGCCGCACCGGAAGGATCTAAGTTTATCAAATTTACAGCTGAAACCAGGTCGAGTGGGATGGATACAACTGATGGAAAGAGAGTCCGTAAAGGTGCCTTTGATGCCATTCGCAATATTGTTTTAACAGCAGGGAACCCGTTTCCTATGGATATTGAAGATCATGTGAAAGCAATTGCCGGAAATGGCGGTACGCCCCTGGTGGTTTGCGAAAATGAAAAGGCCATGGGTGTAATAGAACTACAGGATATTATTAAACCGGGCATCAGCGAACGTTTTGAGCGCTTGCGTAAAATGGGTGTGAAAACGGTAATGGTAACAGGCGATAACCCGCTTACTGCAAAATTTATTGCCCGGAAAGCTGGTGTGGATGATTTTATTGCTGAAGCCAAGCCGGAAGATAAAATGAACTACATCAAAGAAGAACAGGCACAGGGTAGGCTAGTGGCTATGATGGGTGACGGGACCAATGATGCTCCGGCACTGGCCCAGGCCGATGTAGGTGTAGCGATGAACAGTGGTACCCAGGCGGCGAAAGAAGCTGGTAACATGGTAGACCTGGATAATGACCCGACCAAGCTGATTGAGATTGTGGAGATTGGTAAGCAGCTATTAATTACGCGCGGCACGCTAACCACCTTTTCTATTGCCAACGACGTAGCCAAATACTTTGCAATTGTACCGGCGTTATTTATCGCCTCTATTCCTGCGTTGCAGAGCCTGAACATTATGGGGTTGCATAGTCCGGAAAGTGCAATCTTATCAGCAATAATCTTCAATGCGATCATTATACCTATTCTGATCCCTCTAGCCTTAAAGGGCGTGGAGTATAAACCAATCGGGGCCAGCGCTTTATTGCGAAGGAATCTGCTCATCTATGGATTGGGTGGTGTGATAGCTCCGTTCATTGGGATTAAAATAATTGATTTAATGGTAGGCTTATTTGTATAAGCATTAAAAATAAAAGATCATGAAAAAATACATCTTACAATCTATCCGCTTAACGGCAGTCTTATTGGTACTGCTGTGCGTTATCTATCCATTAATTGTTGCCTTTGCCGGAGGTTTTTCCAAAGGAAATGGAGGAGGAGAAAAGATCGAAAAGAATGGACAAGTAAAAGGTTATGCCCTGATAGGTCAGTCTTTTACCAGGCCGGAATATTTCTGGGGAAGACCATCGGCTACCGGCTACAATGCCGCCGGATCAGGTGGATCCAATAAAGGTGCTTCTAATGCCGATTATTTAAAACAGGTGTCTGATCGGATCGATACTTTATTGAAATATCATCCATACCTTAAAAAAGCGGATGTTCCAGCTGATATGGTAACGGCCTCGGCCAGTGGTATTGACCCGAATATTTCTGAGCAGGGAGCTATTATCCAGATCAAAAGAGTTGCGGCTTACCGTAAACTGGATGAAAGGACCGTAGCCGAACTGCTGGTCAAAAACACTGAAGGACCTTTGTTAGGTATGTTTGGGCCTTCAAAGGTAAACGTGTTGAAACTCAATCTTGCGCTCGACGAACTGAAAAAATAACCAATTAACCTCTATACAAAATTCCGAACCGCTGCCTGGACCATTTGCGTTTGCCGACCTTCAGGAACAGGCAGCTCAGCGGAATCTTATTTACAGAATAAATAATTACAATAAATATATGAAAAAAAAACTATTAGTATTCGCAGCAGCATTGTCAACAGGATTGTATGCTCATGCCCAGGATGAACAGCCAAAAATTAAAATAAGCGGTTACCTGGAAACTTACTTTGGATACGATTTTAATAAACCGGCTGATAACAACAGACCAGGCTTTATCTATTCCCATAACCGCCACAATGAGGCCAATCTAAACCTGGGCTTTATTAAGGGAAGTTATGAAAGTGGAATGATCAGGGCGAATCTGGCTGTTATGGCAGGAACTTATACCAATGCCAATCTTGCAGCAGAACCTGGTGTGCTGAAAAATATTTTTGAAGCTAATGCCGGAGTGAAACTTTCCAAAACTGCTAACCTTTGGCTGGATGCCGGAGTATTTGCTTCTCATATTGGCTTTGAAAGTGCAATCTCTAAAGACTGCTGGGTGCTGACCAGGAACATTTCTTCGGAAAATACACCATATTATGAATCAGGAGCAAAGTTGACTTATGGTACTACTGACGGGAAATTTACCGCCACTGCATTGTATCTGAACGGCTGGCAGAGGATAACCCGTCAGAATGGGAACAGTCAGCCCGCGGGTGGTTTGCAGCTGACCTGGAAGCCAACGTCAAAGATTACTGTCAATTATAGCAATTACCTTGGGACAGAGGGGGTAGATTCGGTACGTGTAAAACGGTTTTATCATAATGTATACGGTGTATTCCAGGTTACAGATCAGTTTGGCTTAACCTTAGGTTTTGATTATGGAACACAGCAGCAGGCAAAAGGAAACAATAGTAAAAATGAAGTGTTTTCTCCAGTAGCCATTGCCCAGTATAAGATTGACAGCAAATGGGCTGTTGCCGGTAGAGTTGAATATTATGAAGACAGGAACGGGGTGCTGATTGCCACCGGAACTCCAAATGGCTTTAAAACCACCGGATATTCATTAAATTTAGATTATGCGCCAATCAGCAATGCAGTAGTAAGGCTGGAAGGTAAAATGTACAATAGTAAGGATAAGATCTTTGTAAGAAATCTGAACCCGGTAGATAACAATGCGGCATTGACCGCAAGTATTGCGGTTTCATTTTAAGTAATCAGAATGGCATCTGAATTTTCAAAGAACCCTTTCGCTAGATTAATCCTGTGTGCAATCGCAGGATTAGTCTTTGCAACTATCTGGTACCTGGTAGAAAAAGGATATGTTATTTTAGAATGGTAGTAATAAATTATGGAAGAAGACGATAAAGCGGGATCTGTAAAAAAATTCCTCGACCTGGTTAAAAAATCCAGGCGGGGTAAATTTAAAGTGTACATTGGCATGAGCGCGGGTGTGGGCAAGACCTACCGCATGCTACTGGAAGCCCATGAGCTGTTAAAGAACGGTATTGACATACAGATCGGCTATATTGAAACCCATAACCGGGCAGAAACCCATGCGCTCCTGGCAGGGGTCCCATTAATTCCAAGACGAAAAATCTTTTATAAAGGTAAGGAGCTGGAAGAAATGGATGTGCAGGCCATCATCAATCTGCATCCTGAGGTTGTTATTGTTGATGAGTTGGCGCATACCAATGTTGAAGGTAGTAAGAATGGCAAGCGATGGCAGGATGTGGCCGATATCCTGGATGCGGGGATCAGTGTGATCTCTGCCGTGAATATCCAGCATCTGGAGAGCATGAACGAAGAGATTGAGACCATTACAGGAATACCGATCAACGAAAGGATACCAGATAAGATATTGGAGACAGCGGATGAAATTGTTAATATAGATTTAACAGCCGATGAGCTGATAGATAGGCTGAAAGCAGGGAAAATCTATGATCAGACCAAGATCAAACGTGCACTGGACAATTTTTTTCAGCCTGAACGGATATTACAATTGAGGGAAATGGCACTGAAAGAGGTCGCACACCACCTGGAACGAAAGATCAATATGGAAGTGCCGAAACAGATCAAACTCCGGCCCGAAAAATTCATGGCCTGTATATCGACCAACCACAAAACCGCGAAGATCATCATCCGCAAAACTGCCCGACTGGCCTCTTATTACCGATCGCCCTGGATTGTGTTGTATGTGCAACGGAGCCATGAAGGCGGAGACCGGATCAAACTCGACCTGCAGCGCCACCTGATTAATAATTTCAAACTTGCCACAGAGCTTGGGGCCGAAGTACTGAAGGTAAAAAGTGAAGACGTAACCGGAACGATTACCAGGATTGCAGCAGAAAAAGAGGTGACCACGATCTGTATTGGCAAGCCGCACCTGAATTTGTTCCAGTTAATTATGCGGACAGCCATATTTAATAAACTTTTAAAAAACATAGCAAAAACAGAAACTGATCTGGTTATTCTCTCCTAAATAATTAATGCCATGAAATCATGAAAATAAAAACAAAACTACGCCTTGGATTCGGCTTTCTATTCGTGGTGGTCATCTTCTTTGGGGCAATTTCCCTATATTATATGAACAAGATCTCGGTAAGCTCTAAAGTCATTTTAAAGGACAATTATGAAAGCCTGAGGTATGCGCGGGAGATGCGAACGATACTCGATGACAATGAGCTGCCACTTTCTGAAAAAATAACTGCAAAGTTTGCTACGCAACTCGACCTGGAAAAGAAGAATGTGACAGAGAAAGGCGAAGGAGTAGCGGTAGCTGCACTGGCAGCAGCATATGGACAACTTACAGCCCCCGGAGCTGACCTGGCCAGTCAAAGACTGGCTTTAAAAAAGGTACATCTGCAGCTTAGAGTTATCGACGATGTGAATATGCAGGCTATTGTAAGGAAGAATGATGCCGCGCAGCTGAGTGTTGAAAAAGCTGCAACCTATCTGATATTTGCAGCTTCACTGTGTTTTATCGTCTTATTTTCTTTCAGTATAAACTTTCCTGGTTTTGTGGCCAATCCTTTAAAGGAATTTTCGGAAGCCATTAAAGCCATCGGTCGTAAGAATTATAAACAGCGCCTGGAATTTAAGGGAAATGATGAGTTCTCTGAACTGGCTGAAGAGTTCAATGCCATGACTGCACAGCTCAATAAATGGGAAAACAGCAACCTGGCCAAGCTGCAATCGGAAAAATTAAGAATAGAAGCGATCATCGGTCAGATGCAGGATGCGATTATCGGCCTGAATGAGAAAAAAGAAATTCTGTTCTTAAATCAGGTTGCAGGGCAATTGTTGAATATGAACGAAAAGGATGTGGTGGGGGCGGGAGCACTGGGACTGATGAAAAAGAATGACCTGTTGAGCAGCATAATCCAATCAAAGGGAAACACTAAGCCGATGAAGATCTATGCCGATGGCAAAGAGTCTTATTTCAAACTGGAACGTCGGGAGATCATTGTGCCAGTGCTCGATGACCAGCTCGATAAGGTGATCAGGGAATCCGGAAAAACTGCAGGGGAGGTCTATGTCCTTAAAAATGTGACCGAGTATAAGGAGTTGGACGAAGCCAAAACTAATTTCATCGCTACGGTATCGCACGAGCTAAAAACCCCGATATCTTCTATCAAAATGAGCCTTAAACTGCTGGATGATGAGCGGATCGGTAATATGAACGACGAGCAAAAAGAACTGGTGCAGCACATTAAGGAAGATTGTGGACGTCTGCTAAAAATCACCGGTGAACTGTTGGACCTCTCGCAGGTGGAAACTGGAAACCTGCAGCTGAATTTTGTGAAATCAGATCCCAGAAAGGTAGCTGTTTACGCGATGGATACCGTACGCTTACAGGCTGAACAAAAAGAAATCGAATTGGAACTGATCTCAAGAAATGATTTACCCAAGGTAAATGTAGACACCGAAAAAACTGCCTGGGTACTGGTTAACTTTTTGTCGAATGCTTTGCGCTATAGTTCACAGAAATCAAAAGTAGTTATTCAGATTATTGAAATAGGGAGTAACATCGAATTTTCGGTTAGGGATTTTGGGAAGGGCATAGACGAACAATATCAGAAACGCCTGTTTGAACGATATTTCCAGGTACCTACCGATGGTAACAACAAATCGGGCTCAGGCCTTGGCCTTGCGATCTCTAAAGATTTTATTGAGGCTGAAGGCGGCAAGATCTGGGTGGAAAGTGAAATCGGTGAAGGAAGCAAATTTTGTTTTATGCTGCCGATAGCTGAGTAAGTTTTTATTTGCAAGCCAAAGTTGTTTAGTACTATCGTAGTCTGGGTTATTTGTCAGTAAACTGTTTTTTTGATAATATGTTGCTAAAAAGTTGCACTTTTACGCTGCAAAATCACATTGAAAAAAGAGACAAAATAATTTATTGCACAAAGGTTGAATACAGAATATTTCATAGCAGGGCGGATCGCCATAAAATCTGAACGTACTTTTTCGAAGTTGATTGTCAGGATCGCTATAGCGGGGGTGATGCTCAGTCTTGCGGTAATGATGCTTTCTGTAGCCATCATAAAAGGATTTAAAACTGAAATAAGGGAAAAAGTAAGAGGGTATATCGGTGATGTGAGGATCTTTAAATACGGCCTCAATAACTCTTTTGAACTTACGCCCTTTGTACCTGGTACGGAGACTATAAACAAACTTAAGAATAACCCTGAAATAGAATTCTTTCAACCATATGCCACTAAACCGGCTATCATTTCGGCAAACGACGAGGTAGAAGGTATTAATTTCAAGGGCATAGATAAAAGCTTTAACTGGGACTATATCCGTAAACACCTGGTGAGTGGAAACGTTATTGACTTTGCTGATAGTGCCAAAGCAACCCGACAAATCCTGATCTCTCAGTTTACGGCAAATCGATTAAAGCTTAAGGTAGGGGATGATTTTATCATGTATTTTGTTCAGAATCCCCCACGAAAAAGACCATTTAAAATAGTTGGTATTTATGATATCGGTGTAGAAGAAATAGATAAAGGTTTTGTAATCGGAGACCTGAACCTTATCCGGAGATTAAACAACTGGAAAGCAGATGAAGTAGGAGGAATAGAAATCAGGATCAAGGACTTTTCTAAGTTAAAAGTTGTGTCGGACGGGATCTACAACGATATGGAGTTGAACCTGAAATCTGAATCTGTGGCCGACTACTTTCCCGCTATTTTTACCTGGTTGTCGCTTCTTGATGTGAATACGAAGGTATTACTGGTGTTGATGATGCTGGTAGGGGTAATTAATATGGTTACCGCATTGCTGATTATGATCCTGGAACGCACAAACATGATTGGCATATTGAAAGCTTTTGGTATGCCGGACAGGAGCGTAATGAAAATATTTCTTTACAATGCACTTTATCTGGTTGGTTTTGGTTTGTTACTGGGAAATGTACTGGGACTTGGACTGGGCTTTCTACAGAAATATACACATATCTATAAGCTGGATCAGACATCTTATTATTTATCCTACGTACCTATAGAATTTCACTTTGTGGATGTACTGATTCTGAACGTGGCTACCATTGTGATTTGTGTAGTGGTGCTGATCGTACCTTCTATGCTGGTTACCCGGATTAGCCCGTTAAAGGCCATCAGGTTTAAATAAACCTGGAAAGGCAGAACCTGGCAGTTAACACTTTTTATACAGAAAAAGACCAGCAGGATGTGCTGATCTTTTTGCAAAATTACCGCTGCGGTGGTTTCCGAAAAATGGCTTTACTGTTGCTGATCAGAATTGTAACTGATCATCCACTGGGTGCCAAACTGATCGGTAACCATGCCGAAATAATCTCCCCAGAACATGTTTTCCATAGGCATTTGAACAGTTCCTTTAGCCGATAAATCAGCAAACAGACGGTCGGCCTCAGCTTTACTTTCTACTCCCAGGGACAGGTGGAAATTGTTTCCTGAAACAAGTTTTTGTCCATGGCATTCTAATGCATCGGTGGCCATCAGTATAGTGCCGTTAGGAAGCTGTAGAGAGATGTGACACATCTTGTCTTTATCCGCTCCCGGCGTCTGGTCATCCGGCATATCGCCGAAACGCATCATCATTGTGATCTCTCCACCAATTGTTGATTTGTAAAAATTAAAGGCAGCTTCGCTGGTTCCGGGAAAGTTTAAATAAGGGTTAATCGCTATCATTTTGTAAGTTTTTAATGGTTAGACTTAAAATTCTTATTCAAATTTAGCCTGTATTACCTGATTTACGCGGGTGTCAATACGCCAATATCAGGGGTTGTCTGCGACATCTTTACAAAGACCAACCCAATAGGACCAGCCATGGATCAATTTTTCTTTTTTAATCTGTACTGATAAAGCCAATCCGTTACCTTGACCTCTCCCGGCTTAGCAACCTGAGGAAATTTTTTGGTTAGAATTAAGCTATCTCCTTTAATTTGATAAGTGTAATCCTGTTTTAGGATCATGTTCCAGTCAAATTCTGTTGTGTAAAAGTTCTTATCCTCGAACGAAATAACGTTGTTTTTTTGTACAGTAAAGGTACCTGAGCCCAGTGTAGAGGTGTAGCTGTTGCCACTGAAATTAATTTCTGAGTCTGTAGTAGCTCGGTTTTTTTCCATCCCATGTGTAAACTTGCCGCTGTAAGTTCCATTAAAAACTGGTTTGGTGTTGTTTTTTTTGCACCCCGCCAGTCCAGCCAGCAACAGGAGCATTAGTATAGTTTTATTCATAGCTTTGGTTTTGAAGCCAATACGTAGGTTTATGATTAAATGCTACAATTTGATATGTTTTTTTTACAGAAAGCCTTAGTCCATACTAAAATCAGTAAATTTGCAGCAACATAAAAAATAAAGATACTGTGTCGTTAGATAAATTAAAACTAAGCAAGTCGCTGGTAGCCGCAATGAATGATGCCGGATACATCTCTGCAAAAGAAATTCAGGCAAAAATAATGTCACGCATTATTGGCGGGCAGGACATTATTGCGGTAGGCCCGGAGGGCTGCGGTAAAACTACTACTTACGTACTAGGCGTTTTAATGAAGCTAAAATACAGTACCGACGAAGCACCCAAGGTATTGATCCTAGTACCTGATGGAGAACGCGTAGAAGCGGTGATCGCCGAATTTATGCTGTTGAGTAAAAACAGGAACTTGCGCATTATAGGTCTGTATGGTACCGGAGGCATGGAAGAAGAGATTAATGAACTGCTCGACGGGATCGATATTGTAGTTGCAACCCCTACAAGGGCACGTGCAGTTTATCTTAAACTAGGTTTAAACTTAAACAGGCTGCAAACTTTAATTGTTGATGATGCCGAAGTTATCGTAAAACAGGGCATGCAGTTGCCAGTGGCCGAACTTGCCAGAAGTGCAGGTAAAGTGCAACATCTTATATTTACTACGGTAGTCCACGATAAGCTGAACCTGATGATCGATCAGTTTATGAACTTCCCGGTTACGATTGAAGTGGAAGAGCTTGGCGAAAGTACAGCTGAAACTCATGAGCTTTTGTTGTACCAGGTACCTAATTTTAAAACCAAAGTGAACCTGCTGAACCTGATGTTGAGAGACGATGAGGTATTTGATAAGGTGGTTGTTTTTGTAAATACCAGGTTAACGGCACAAAAACTGTCTAAAAATCTTCATTCAGGAAAACCAGGAGCAATCTCAGTACTGAACCCTTTGTTTTTTGACGAAGAAGGTTTTGATCATATCGATGATTTTAAAGAAACACCAGAGGCCCGTGTTTTAATCATAGCCAATGAAGGTTTCTCAGGTTTAGACCTTTCCGGAATCAATTTCATGTTCCATTTTGAAGTCCCTGAAGAAAAAGAAACATTTTTAAGCAGGGTAGTGAAAGAGGGGGAAGAAGAGGTGGTGGCCATTACCTTTGCGACCGATCTTGAGCTTGCAGAAGTGCGGAAGATTGAACAATCTATGGGTAAAAAAATCGAGGTGATAGATTTACCTGAAGACCTGGTGATTGATAAGGCTGTTAAACCTACTGCCGTTAAAGTTAAGAAAGTGGTTGACGAAGGCCCGAAGGGCGGTGGTGCATTTCATGAAAAGAAAGAAAGTAATTCTAAAACCTATAATTACGGTATTGGGCAAAAGGCCAAAATGACCATGAAGAAAAAGCATGGTTAAAAAACCGCCCTATTAACGATACAATAGGGCGGTTTTTATTGCGTATATGCAGAAATAATTGAGAAATAGTAATTAAAATGTAGCGCAGATTTGCTTTTTTAATTCTTAAACTTTACCTTCAATTAAAATTAGAAATTTATACCTAAAAACGCTTCTCAAAATTGTATAGACGTGGTCGGATAGTGGATGTTTTAAGAAGCAGTTTTAATGCTGCTCCACATGAAATTAACACAAGCTCTTTTCTCCTTTAATCGCCGTATTGCGTTTGCCGTTTTTTTTACAGGAAGTATCTTAGCTCATGTTTCGTCAGCTCAGGAAAAACCTATAATTAAGTCAGTTGATTCTGCGGGTAAGCAGATGCTCAAATCTATTGTTCAGGATAAGAAGCAGGACTTCAAAAACAAGCTAAAAGAACAAACCTCTAAATTTACAGATACTGCGAATAGGAAGTCTGCAACACAAGCATTTGGAAGTAAAAAACTAGCCGAACTCAACAATAAAAAACAGGCTGTTCTTGATTCTATCAAAAAGAATAAAGCATTTAGTTTAACCAACCTGGCTATTGAAAATTCCACAATGGTCAATGGCATTAACCGCTCTTTCAAAAAACAGCCGCTACTCAATAATACCAGTTTTTATGGTCAGGTCCAGGTTTTTAAGTTCCCTTTTGCAATAGATCTTTCAAACAATTCGAGTGATTTCCCTAGTTTGGACCCTTTACGAGATGCACTGTTTAAGGTAAACCTCGACAAATCCCAGCTCACGCAGGTTTACAAAACCGATATAGAAAAAGTAACGCGGTTTCAAAAAATGGAATTGTCGGGAATGGATGTAGGCTCTTATTTAAAAAAGGATATATCCAGTAAGCTGAACGCTGCCACACTTATTGACCCATCCAGGTTTCAGCGTTTAAATACCTTGTTGAACAATAAGGAGCAGCTGGCAGGATTACTCAAATTAAACAAAGACCAGATTAAAGAAAAAGTGAGTGACCTCCTGTCAGATCAGAAGCGGTTTGCGCAAAGAAAAGCAGATAGCATATCCAATAAAACAGTGGGTATAGTTCCTAATAAGGAGTCTCTTACCTACAAAGCCGACAGCTTGCTGGCGAGTAAAAAGAAGCAGGTAGAGGATCAGGTAGAATTAAAGAAAGCGGAAGTTACCGAAGTTATCGTTTCGCTTAAACAAAAGATTGAAGAAAATGGACTGGATCAACAGCAACTTTTGCTGCTACAGAAATTTGTTGCCAACAAAGGAAGTTTAAAAGATTTAGAAGCCGTTTTTGAAAACGAAATGAACCAGGGAGGAAATCAAAGCCAGGTGGGTAAATTCTATTCCAAAATAAAAGGTTTTCAAACCGGTAGTTTTGGTCAGCGTGTGCCCGGTATTATGAATAAGGACCTCTTGATGAAAGGAGCCAATTTTGTAGTCAGAACTGACAGAGGGCCGGTAAATGTAGGTTTTGGGTTAAACAAAGATATAGGGATGCCTAAGGATGCCGGTTTCAGTACATCATTATACGATTCCCCTAAATTGTTAACCTATGTAAGTATTCCGACTACCAATTTTGCTTTCGGGAGGGGTAAACTATCCTGGGTTGGCTCGTTTGATAAACAGGCTACAAGTGGTTTTACTCAGCTCAATCCCCTGCCCAAAAATAACCTCGCATTTATGGTGAGCCAGGATATGAACATGAACAACTTCGGCCGATTTACAGTGGAGTTGTCTAAGTCCAGTACACAATATAAAAACCTTTCCAGAAACGAGACCGATAAGCTGGTACTTAACAACGACCTAAAAATGGGGAACTATTTCAGGGATGATTTTTTAGAGACCGTTTCCATCGGACTAAAACATGGCATTGAGCTTAAGAAAATGGGGCTGTCCGGAAATACTTTTTTCAGTTATTCAGGCTTAGGCTATCAGAATCCAGGACAGCAAGGCTATAGTAATATGGGAATGCGCCTTGGAGGGAATGTGAAAAAGAGCTTTTTAAAAAACAAAGTTGTTTTAAACGCACGTACAGATATTAAAAATACACCAATGAGTGCGGTTTCCGGAGCACACTGGAGAAACTACAACCTGCAATTGGACAGCAGGATCAAATTAACAAAGCAATATAACTTTAGCCTGAAATATGCCGAGAACGGTGTGGACAAGGTTGACGGAGGCAGTAATGCAGTTTATTCGTCGCAAAAGTTACAGGTAGATATGAATGCCAATTACAAAATGGGCACACATTACGGTTTTAGCCGTTTATCCGTTGGCCGGCAAGAAATGCTAAACCCATCACTGTTAACCAAAATAGGTTTTATGACCATCGTTTACTCCCAAAATCTGATGATGAAAAACATCTCTTTATCAGGTAATGCTTTCTACAATAAAGAGCTCAACGGTGTTCGTATTTTGGGCGACATGCTCAATGCCGATGTGGGGTGCCAGTATACCTTGTTAAAAAACTTCAGTGTTTCTTCAGCGGTAACTTATCTCGATAATCAGAACATCGCAAAGCAAGTCGGTATCCGGCAAAACGTACAAGTGTCTATGCTCAAAAATTTTGATGTCAGTGCATTTTTCGACTTCAGGAAAAACCTGATCGATCCACTTTATCCAGAGTTGTTTGCAACAGGAAGAGGAGAGTTGTCTATAAGATATTTTTTAAATAAATAAGATGCTACATAGAGTTTTAATATTAATGGCATGTATTGCTTTTACGTGCAAGGTATCTGCCCAGGTAAGTATTCATTTTATCCCCGAAGTTTATGGACGAAGCATGGATGGCCTGCTTACGGCAAATATCATAAATGCGGCTGAAAAAAGATCAGTAAGGCTTTCCGTTACTGTTAAGGAAGAAAAATCTGGTAAAGTAGTTAGCATCATTACTCAGCCTTTTACCATTGTTCCCGGTAATAACCCTGTTCCGGTAACAGCAGTGCGGTCGGCCAGTGTGCAAATGGGGAATAGCCCTGTTGCAAATTATGTGCGCAGGAACGGTTACCTGCCACAAGGGAATTACGAGTATAATTACAGTGTTGTTTCAGCGATCTCTGTTGTAGAAGAAGTGATTATTGAACAGATTTTTGAACAGGAGGTATTACCTCCGGCACCACTGGATTTGATTGAGCCATATAACGAAGATAAAATCTGCGAAAAAAGACCTTTACTAACCTGGCAACCATCTATGCCTACCATTCTTGGTACAATGTACGAACTGTTGATGGTCGAAATAAAAGACAGGCAAAGTCCTGTTGAGGCGCTAAACTATAACCTGCCTATTGTAAAACAAAAAGGAATCATGACGCCTATGTTGTTATACCCACCATCATCTAAAGATCTTGTTGAGGGTAAACAATATGCATGGCAGGTAACGGCTTATAAAGACCAGACGGTTATCAACAGGTCGGAGGTTTGGTCGTTTAAGCTGGACTGTAAAGAAGAAGAGGCACCTGTAGAAGATGACAATGGCTATCGGGATATTGAAGATTTGTTTAAAGGCAATTTCTATATAGCGCATGGGGTGGTGAAGTTTGCAGTGGTTAACTCTTATGATGAGCAACCTTTAAAGTATACGATTACTTGTGTTACCGATCCTCAGCAAAAAATAAGGCGATTACCAAAAGTTAAACTTAAAAGAGGAAAGAACAAGATCAATCTTGACTTTTCTACAAATTTTTCTTTTATGGATGGATATTCTTATATCCTAAAGGCCACGCTGCCTGATGGGATGTCGAAAAGTTTAAGGTTTATTTTTAAAGATGTACAATGAGATATTTACAAATACTAGCTGTTGCCATATTTTTTATTTCCTGTTCCAAATCCGTTGCTGTAGTTGAAATTAAAGATAAAGACCTATTGATTCAGGCAACTTGCCAGGAAGGTTCTTCAGCTGAGCCAGATCTGGAATACAAGGTGCGGATCTACCCGGAGCTTAAGTATGGAGAGTCGGTAGATAAGAAAGTGAACGAACAAATGGCTTATCAGATCGATAGCTGTTTTTATAAAATCCGGGGCGTGGAAAAGGAATTTCCCGAGACTGTTATCCCAATTCCGAATGGGATTAAAAACTGTTTTGAATACCTGATCGTGTTTCCAGGAAAGGCGAATGATAAGGAGCCCAATGAATTGCTTTACGATAGTAAATATATTAATGCTACAACCTACAAACTGATTTTTAAATAGCATGAACTGTACATTTAACAGAAAAACCAACAAACGTATAGCCATCATGATGCTTGGCGTTCTCACCATTAATTTGTTGCAGCCTTTAACCGCTTTTGCCCTAACATCAGGTCCGGGGCAACCAGAATCCCAATCTTTCCAACCAGTGGGAATTACGGATATGGTGGATTTGGGTACCGGAGATTTTAAATACAATATCCCTTTACTGGATGTGGATGGATATCCGTTGAACCTCAATTACCAGTCGGGGGTAGGTATGGACGACGAGGCAAGCTGGGTAGGATTGGGCTGGAATTTAAATGTCGGTGCTATCAGCAGGCAATTGCGAGGGATTCCCGATGACTTTGCTGGAGACGAGATTGAAACAGAACACTATACAAAAAAGAAAATAACTGTAGGCGGAAGAATTACTGCCAAATTAGAAAAATTTGGTAATGCGAAAATAGGAGGTTCTTTTTCCTTTGGGATTTTCAGTGATAATTATACAGGCATTGGTGCCGAGATTGGAGCAAATGCCGGTATGTCTTTTTCCTTAACTAATAGCGGCTTATTAACCTCTGGATTAGGGATCGGAGTACTTTCTAATACGGCAAGCGGTGTTGATGTTTCACCTAATGTATCCCTTTCCATCATGGAAAATTCAAAGGAAAAAACGACAAATATTGCCAGCCTCACTTCTTCTTTGGGGTATAATAGTCGTTCAGGTTTAAAGAGTTTAAGCTTCGGAGGAAGTTTTAGTAACTATAACAGTCCAGGTATGTCATTGTCTTTCAATACTGAGCCTGTAATGCCTAAAATACAAATACCCTATAAATCAAAGTACGGATCATTTAGTTTTGATGCGGGTGGAGTGGCTTTTGGTATTTTTGGAGGAGTTGGCGGTACAGGTTATCGAAGTATTCGTGAGGTTGAGAAACCGATACAAAAAAAACCTGGATATGGGTTTTTGTATGCGGAGCTGGGTAAAGACAATAGTGCTGCCGTTATGGATTTTACAAGAGAAAAGGAGAACCCGGTTATTCCGGAATTGCCAAATTTAGCACTGCCTGTTCATACACCTGATATTTTTACTTATAACAGTCAGACTGGCTCTGGCCAATTTAGATTGTACAGAGGTGGAACAGGTATTTTCTTCGATAATAAGGCGGAAGACAAGTCAACGGTGGAAACTTTTGGCGGTGATGTCGGTTTTGGAGCTTATGCCCATGGTGGCATAAGCCACTTTGAACAACAGACCGGTAACAAAACATCTAAATGGCGTAATTCAAATCGTTATCTTGAAAAAGGTGATTTTCAAAATGCATCTAAAACTGATCCAAGGCAACAGCATGTTTATTTCAGAAAAGCAGACGAGAAGAATATTGAAGATACGGTGTTAAATGTGAATAAACTTCATAGTCAGTCCCTTTTATCCATATCAACTTCCGGAAATGCTGCAAATTCATCTTTTTTGATCCGAAATAACTATAGTAGCAACCTCAAGGCTGTTAATCAGAAAATTGTTAAAGACCGGCCGCAGGTTCAAAGTACGGCAATCTCTTATTTAACCGCCAATGAAGCTGCAGTTGCAGGGCTAAATAAAACCATTGATAGCTACGAGTTTAATAAACTTGGATTATTCCAGGTAAAGAATAAGCATGCAGTTAAAAGAACCGATTCGATAGTCAGGAAAAATGATCCGGTAAAGAAAAAACACCATATTTCGGAGATCACAGTAACTGGTAGTGACGGACAAAGGGCCGTTTATGGCTTACCTGTTTATAACCTTAAACATGAAGAATATTCTTTTGCGATGGGCGAAGGTTATGATAGTAAAGACGGAATAGCTGCAATTGGTGAAAACGGTATTGTGAGAAATAAAGGGATAGACCACTATTATCATAAAGAAACACAAGCCCCTTATGCTTATAGCTATTTACTAACCGGCATTCTCTCAGCAGATCATTCTGCTAAAAACATAGACAGCCCCAGCGTTGATGATCAGGGTACAGCAATTCGGTTTCGTTACTCCAAAATATCGAATTATCAATGGCGAACACCTTACAACAATAAATTCAATGACCAAACGATTAGAAAAACAGCTGCATTAAACAGAGGTTTGCTGGCGGATCCGGAGGATGACAAAGGCAGTATTGTTTACGGTGAAAAAGAAATCTACTATGTGCATAGCATTGAGTCGAAAACTAAGATTGCGTATTTTATCACAGAGGATCGTCAGGATGCTATAGGAGTAAATGGTTTAAATGGAGATATGAAAACTGGTGTCCGACAGAAACGCTTAAAAGAGATTCGTTTATACTCAAAGTTCAATACCTCTAAACCAATTAAAGTGGTGAAGTTTGATTATGATTATGAGCTTTGTCCAGGTACACCAAATTCCGATGCGGCAACAAAAGGTAAGCTTACTTTAAAAAGGGTATGGTTTGAATATGGACTGACCCAAAAAGGAGCCAATCACCCCTATAGTTTTACTTATAACAATAAGTACAATAATGTGGTTGTGAGCTATGCCAACATGAAATCTGATCGCTGGGGAACTTACAAGGCCGTTGGGAATCATTTGAATGGGTTGACGAATGAAGAATTTCCCTATAGTACCCAGCTTAAAGACAGTGCAGATGCCGCTGCAGCATTATGGCATATTAAATCGATTCAGTTGCCTTCAGGCGGTAAAATAGAAGTGAATTACGAAGCTGATGATTACGCTTATGTGCAAAATAAGCGGGCAATGGTGATGGTGCCGTTTACAATGGATAACAATAGCCAATCTTTAGATGGTACAGAAGGAATACAAATCGCATTGGATGAGCTTCCCCCTTCAAGAATTACGAATTTGAGTTCGTGTAACGCAGATTTAACCCAATGGTTTAAACGCACTTATTTAAACGGATCGGATTACATTTATACCAAATCGTATGTAAAGATCAGTAATAAGAATGCGCGGAGTTCGGGGATGGATTATGAGTTTATCCCTTCTTATTGTAAAGTATCCTGCGTAACGGTGAATAACGGAGTAGCAAAAGTCATGTTTGAAAAGTCTGATGCTGCGGGCGTAAAAGTAAATCCTATTCTTTTTGCTGCCTGGCAACGTTTAAAAAACGAATATCCACGTTATGCTTATCCGGGCTATAATAATAAAGTGGGTGATGGGGTTAATGGTTTAGAGGCTGCAGTAACAGCAATCTTCAGTGCTGCAGGGAATTTAAGTGAACTTAAGGAAAACTTTTATAAAAAGGCCAATAGAAAGAAGTATGCAACAGCCATAAATCTGACCAAGAGTTTTGCTAAAATTGTCAAAACATCAGGATTTAAAATTGGTGGTGGGGTCCGGGTTAAAAATGTCATCATAAAAGATAACTGGGACGAGTTTACAGGTGATAAATTACGTAAGGAACAGCATTATGGTCAAAGTTATGATTATACGACCATTGACAATGGTAAAAAAATCAGTAGCGGTGTAGCCACTTATGAACCTTCTATTGGGAATGATGAGAATGCGCTAAAACAACCTATCCCATATATTCAAAAAATAAAGGGTGCTATCAATAACTACTTTGAGCTGGAAGAGCCAATTGGAGAATCTTTTTACCCTGCTCCCGCGGTTGGTTATAGTAAAGTTACTGTTCGTGACCTTGATCCTATCGGAAAAGAAACGCCAAATACAGGTTTTATTGTTAATGAGTTTTATACAGCAAAAGACTTTCCTGTTCGTATAAAGGTTTCACCTATGCAGCGACATAACCCAAGGCCGTCAAGTACCTATTCGCTGATTAAAACGCAAAGTGTGGAGGAGATGATCCTATCGCAAGGTTATAGCATTGAATTGAATGATATGCATGGCAAAGCAAAAGCCAATCGTATTTATAACAGATCAGGATCCGAGATCTCGTCTACCGAATATTTTTATAAGGCTGATGGTTTAAACACAGAAGAGCCGATTTTAAACAATCGGGTTAAAGTGATCAGCCCGTCGGGTCAGGTGGAGAATAAGATAATTGGTAGAGATATTGAGTTTTTCACAGATTTTAGGGAGCAGGAAACAAGCAATAGCGGAGACGCAATTAACATTGGTCTCGATGTTATCCCAGCTTTTTGGTTTCCTATCCCTTTACCACATTGGCCTGTAAATGGAAACAATGAGTACAAACTCTTTCGCTCGGCTTGTGCGGTAAAGGTAATTCAAACAACCGGGCTGATTAGTAAAGTGGTGAAAACAGAGAACGGCTCATCTATTGCCGTTGAAAACGTAGCTTATGATGGGGTAACCGGAGAAGCTTTAGTGACTAAAACCCAGAATGAATTTAAGAAGAGTTATTATTCTGTAAATCTGCCAGCTTATTGGGCTTATAAAGGGATGGGGCCAGCCTATCAGACATTGGGAGGCCTGTTACAAAACTTAAATACAGGAGCCAATGGCGTAATTACAAACAGCACATATTCTGGTTATTTAATGGCTGGGGATGAGCTGGTCGATGTTAGTTTGGGTGGGCACTATTGGGTGATTGAAACAGCCGGAGCAAAGCGATTGATAGATAGGGAAGGAAAAGTTAAGACTGTGAGTATTGAAATGGCAAAAGTGATCAGGTCTGGTTATAGGAATATGCTGCAACCACCAACTTCAACTTTGGTTTGTATGGAAAATCCGATAGAGGCAAGTCAGTTTAAATTAGCAGGTAATGGCGACTTGAGCAGTTTGAAGGTGATCAGTACGTCAACGAATTTGTTTGATGAGAAGTGGGCTATATACAAAAATGCTCAAATTGAGAACGGCCTAATTGAAACTGTTCCATTTTTTGTATATGTTGGAGTAGAGTTTCCAAATGGCTCAAATTTCAAATTTACTAATAAACCCCAAGGTCCTGATGGTTTTATAGAAAATGAGTTTTGGAAGAATAAGAACTTTTTTGACAGCGTAGTAGTTACTTCAAATATTTCACATTCACGTACTGGGTTTGATTTTTGCCTAACTATACCTCAAGATGGATATTATTCTGTAGGAGCCTGTCAAGCATTTGTGAAAATAGATGATAATTTTTTGGCAGGTTATAGCAATTATTATTTTCCGCCAACTCGCGATTTTTATACTTGGAATTTATACCCTGAGATATTTCTTTCAGCCGGTAAACATAAACTTCAGATTGATTTTTTCAATGGAAAAGGAGGGGTCGAGGTTTATAGAAATACAGTCAATGAACTAATAAATGTCGATGGAAACGGAACCGGTATAAACAGAATATTTAGTACTGCGCAAATAAAAGGTAAAACGGATCTATTTAGTTGGCGAGATAATCCTCTTATATATCGACACTATTCATTCTCTGGTGGTCCTATCGATATATGCACTCCCCCCATTTCGGCTACCGCTAATATTATAAATCCATACTTTCACGGTTACCTTGGTAACTGGCGTCCTTCTCAAACTAAAGTATACCAAGAGACTCGTAAATATGCTGATATTTTTAACCATGCCAGTAAAAGCATGGATACTAAAACCGCTGGGTATTTAAACAGTTTCAATCCATGGTGGAGATACCAAAATGGATTATGGATTGAAAATCCATCTGTCAAATGGGCAACTGCGAATACAGTGACATTATATGATAAATACGGACAGGAATTGGAGAATAAAGATGCGTTAGGTCGGTACAGTGCAGCAAATTTTGATTTTAACGGGCAACTTCCTTCTGCAGTTGCTTCTAATGCAATGAATCGGGAGATTTATGTAAACAGTTTTGAAGATACTAAATTTAGATTGGCTAATGATTCAACTGTAGTTGGTGAATTCCGCAATGCTTCAGCAGGTAGCAATATGGTTTCTTTAGCCAATTCAAGCCTGTCACACTCTGGGAATTATTGCCTCAATTTAAATTCAAATGGTATTTTGTTGAATACCAATATTCATAGCCTACGCCACAAAACAATAAGTTATCTCACTTCTGATGCTACAGGCTATAAACTGAAAGACACCCTGGGTCTATATCCAAAAGGCTTTGCTCCTTTACCTGCCGAAAAGTATATTATCAGCACATGGGTAAAAGACGCATATCCAGGTAATCGCAGTATCAATATTGCGGTTGCCATAAAAGGAGAAAATGGGTCTTCTAAAACGGTTTCTCTTACATGCAAAGCAATTGTTGAGGGCTGGAAGTTGTTGGAGGGTGAGTTCAACACCGGAGACATTACCTCGGGAAATAAGTTGCAGTTGACCATGAAATCCAACAGTGGGATAGTTAACATCGACGATGTCCGTATTCATCCAAAAGCAGCCCATATGAAAACTTATGCATACGATGATAAGAACTTTAAACTCATGGCCGAACTTGATGAAAATGCCTTTGCTACCTTCTATGAATATGATGATGAAGGCTCATTGGTCAGGGTGAAAAAAGAAACGGAAAGAGGAATCATGACCATAAAGGAGAGTAGATCTTCCTACAAGAAAAATGGTATTTAATAAAAGAATGAATTATGATTAAAGCAAATAAAAAAGCCGGTCTTGTTGCGCTTGTATTGGTACTTGCGAGTATCAGTTTTCTGGGATGGGCAAAATATAAAACTTCATTTGTTAAAGCTACAGGGAAGTCTGCTGTCGTAGATTCTGTAGCCACCTACAAAATAGATACTGCAAAAGTAGCTTTGTTAAAGCGTGTTTACAGTAAGCTCAACTTAAATAAAAGTGAGTTCTTGATTACGGGAAGTATGAGTGCAAAAAACGGTGCGGATACCACAGATCGTTTAAAAAATGCGCAATATGTTTTTAGCAGAAAAGGAACTTCCTTTTACTTTAAAATGGGTGCTACAGAAACCTTTAATGCCAATGGCATTTATCTCTATGTTGATCATGGGATGAAAAAAGTGTTGCTGGCAAAAGAGAAACAGGTAGTGTCAGGTTTTGCTATGCCCGAATTATCCACAGTTTTAAAAACAGTTACTGAAGAGGGATTTAGGTTAAATAGTACAATCAATGGTGAAAACGAGCGGATCAGTTTCACAAATCCTGATCATCTGAGTTGCAAAGAATATTCGGTTACTTTTAACAAACAAAGTTTAGCGCCCAGTAAACTTTATGTGCGGTTGAGCGATGGTGAAGAGCCTGAAAACAACAAAAAAGATAACGTGATCGACTTCAGGATTCAACGCTCTTCCACCGATTCAGAAATAGCCAGATATATCGCCCAAAATATCGTCATAAAAGGAAATAAATCATGGTCGTTAGGCCCTGCATTTAAAAATTACGAATTAATCAATACGCTTTAATAAAGATCATATGATGCCAAACGCTTTCCGCAGTATACTCAGTTTGTTTTGTTTGATGTTACTTTTTGCTGGCGAATGTTTTGCCGGTGTAGAACCTTATGAAAACTTTATAAAAGGACAAATTCGTAAGAATGATTCTTTGCAGGTTAAAGATGAAAAGTTCAAAAATCCGCAATTCAACTGGGCAGATATCACTAATATTTCTGTACAGAATTCCATTGCCCTGAGGATTCTGGATGAAGAGGCAATTAGTCGTTCTTTTAGTTGCAAACTAAAACTCAAAATCGAATATTTCTCTGATCCCGAACAAGTAAAAGCAACATTAATAGATTCTGTAAGCTTAAACGTTAACTATAATAAGGAAGCCGGGGCAGTTTACCAGGGGAAAGACGTTTATAAGTTCATAAATGGTTATGCCGTAAAGATTACAGTAATTGACATTAATTCGCCAGAGTTTGGTTCCGAAATACCACCGGTTTTAGAGCTTAGCAGTCAGATTGTCATAGATAGAAAGTACGTCTTTAGACCATTTTTGCCTCTCGAATTAAACGGTGAGCTTTCGGGTAGTGGAACAAATGCCGGCTTAAGGAGTGTGAGTACCGGAACTGTAAATGGCAATAATTTGTCTTTAACCTGGGCTGGAGCTGTGGGTGATGAAGAGTTCGATGTGGAGTGGGTTACTATAGATCAAGGTTCCGAATGGTCGCTGCTCGCAGACTCTATGAATACGAATAAGCTAGGTTCCTATGATGCTCGAATTGGGCAGATGTTTCGGAATAATGCAGCAAGGATCACCACCACGGAGCATAGCTATCTCATCTCACTAATTTATAATGCAAATTATATTGCTGTGCGCATGCGACAAGCGCATTATGTGGATGGGATTAGGATTCCGGGCGACTGGTTTTATAAGAAAACAGACAATAAATATGCTATCTGGGAACTTTCAACATGGCATGAAGAAAAACTCAACTGGCAGTATTCCGCATCTTATGCCGAAGGAGGAAAAAAGAAAGAGGTTGTCAGTTATTTTGATGGATCCCTGCGTGGACGTCAAACGGTAACTTTAAGCAATAGTGGAGTCGATGTAGTTGATGGCGATAAAACTGTGGCTGTGGTTCAGGAGAATATTTATGACCAGTTTGGACGTGCCGCGGCTAGTATTTTACCAGCCCCTGTAAAGGGAAGCGGTGTCCCGAGCTTACAATATTTTCATAACCTCAACTTAAATAGCAAGGATAGTACTTATAATTTTCTTGACTTGAATTCTGCGCTTTGCGAACCTAATCCCAAGGTGCTAAAAGTTACTTCAGGGGCCGCTAAGTATTATTCCAGTGGGAATGATTTCAAAGCGCTTCGTCCTTACAATATGTATATTCCAGATGCGCAAGGTTATCCACTAAGTGTTACCCAATATACTGCAGACAATACAGGTAGAATCAAGATCCAGGGTGGGGTGGGACCAGTGTTTCAACCTGGAACCCCAGGTCAAAGCCGTACTACGAAATATTTTTATGGCAAACCAGAACAATGGGAGATCGATCGTTTGTTTGGTAATGATGTAGGCTATGCAGAACATTATCTAAAGAACATGGTGGTTGATCCTAACGGGCAGATTAGCATTAGTTATCTTAATGCCGGGGGCAAAACAATAGCAACTGCTTTGACTGGATCAAGCCCCGATAATGTAGATTCATTAAGCACTATTGCGGGCGAAAAGAGAAGAAAAACAAGAATCTTAAAGCCAGAACAATTTCGTTTTGATGGAAGTTCACTTAAGCTTAGTGCAACTACTACCTATATGGCTGCAGTAACAGGCTCTGATACTTTGCAGTATAGTGTAAAAAAACTGATTAGTCTTTATGGACAGCAGGGGAATTTTAAACCTTGCAGCAACTGCCATTATAAACTCACCATTACGGTTAATGATGATTGTGGAAACCCTATAGCACTTAACAAAGTGATGCCCATCAGTATAGGCTCTGACACCGCAAATTGTAATGATAATGGACTTGCTGAAGAAACGCTGGTTGTGAATTTTACATCAATCGGATCTTACTACATCACCTTTGAATTTGCGCTGGACAAAACCGTAATTGAAAATTTTACGGACACTTACATAACAAGTGCACAAGATGCAGGTGTAATTAAGAAAAAACAGGAATTTATTGTAAAGCATTTCAGGGATGCAAGTTTTATAGATTGTTTTGCTGATTGTAAAACGGCCAGAAAGAAATTAGGAACATTGACTGATTTTTCTACAATGTTTAAGAACAAACTGATTGATCTGGGAGAGGAAGAACCTAATAGTTATACATCTTATATAAGTGAGCTTCATCAAAGTTTATCCAGAAAGGTAGATACACTGGAAATGAAATGTATTTCGGCTCCGGTATCTCCCTGTGAAATTTACCGCACTCCAATGCTTGCTGATGTTTCTCCCGGTGGACAATATGCTTTAATGGATGCATTGGGCAATTTTATCGAACCAGAAGTTAATGTAATTACCAGTTATTTTAAGAATGGGGTATTTAATAATGGGACTACAACTACAGATTCTATATATATAGTTACAAAAGATAATGGTACCACTGCTACACCATACGATAGTAATTTTAGCATTGAAGATCTTAAAAAGTACTGGCGGCCGGAATGGGCTGAACTATTTTTACCTTTTCATCCGGAATATTGTAAGCTATTATTCTGTAATGAGAATGCGGTATCGATGAATTGGGATGAAAAATTAAGAAATACCGATGCCCATGCTGATATCCCTTCGGTTGCAAGTCCAGCCGTTTTTAGCAATACACTGAGTGATTGGTTACTTACCGCCGATCCATTTTTTAAGACTGTTAAAGGCGCACCTTATCTGCCAGCGATGAGGGCTGATCTGAATAATTATAGCAGCAATGTTCTAGGTCTGAGTTTAGCTAAAGCTGTCGGTAAGGGCTTAAGCCAGTTTGTCGATTATCAGTTGTATTGTGCAGATTCAACGGCGACTACTTATCAGACCACATCCGATCGCTGGACAAATTGTGCACCTAAAGTTGAGTGTCGTGTAAGGGATAGGGAATGGCAGTTGTATAGAGATCTGTACCTGGATTTAAAACAGAAGTATTTTGAACAGTCGAGGAGTGATAGTACATGTAAAAACATTTGTGTGGTTGGTACTCCGGTAAGCTTACCTCCCAAAGGAAATACGGTTAATGAATGTAGTACTGTTTTAACTTTGGGCGCCGCTGGAAAACAATTGAATGCAAATCAATTTGTTGCTGAGTCTGGTACTACAAGAAATACATACACGCTTGTAAAAGGAACACCCGGTGTAACTCCTGGTGTGCCAAATGTTTGTAGCGGGAGTAATGGTACTCCCATATTTTATCCTTGCCTATCTATTCTCATGCCGAATGGAACTTATAGGAAATTTACTAATGTTTGGCGGTTTATCTGTACAGAAACGATTCCACCACCTTGTGCCAATGAAGGTTCCGTCTTTTCAAGTAGTCCGATTACTAATAATAAATTTTATGTAATTAGACCTTATGGTAATTTTAATAGAGATCATTATACTATCATTTCTGGATATAGCCAAAATAATCGGCCGAATGTTGAGTCTTGCGATGATTCTTCTGATTTATATTTTTACAACTGTTATACTGTTTATGATAATATTGGTAATGAGTTAGCTAGTTATAGAGATGTATGGATTCATGTTTGTTATGATATTCCTAATTGCGAAGAGCCTTTGACCTATCATGTTGATCATAACTACTATCATGATGGTGCGGGTAATTATCAATATACGAATTCTGTTATTAACGTTGATTATTTTGTATCTAAGGTATATCCATCTACATCTAGTTGCAATGGCAGGTTTCCAACAATAAATTTTTACTCTTGTTTAAGCTTTTACAATCTTTACGGCCAATTGTTGAAAGATCACACAAACGTTTGGCTTTTAACATGTGATAGAAGTTTTAATCGAAGCTCAATTAGTCCAGATTCATTAGACACGATAACAGCTAATACTCAGTTACCGACTCAAATTTTTCAGAGTAATAATTTTGTCGATGCTGATAAAAAAGCACATGAAACTATAATTACTAATATACACAATAATCAAATTTATAGTATAATAAATGCCGATTCTATCAATACAACAACCGTTTTGCCATATGCAAAGCCGGTATCTAAAATAAGCTTTTCCCCGTATGAATATAAGTCTACCTTCCTTATAGAAATAGCCCATAAAGCTTTTAGAAAATTGAAAAATGTCTGGGTAGCAACCTATTTAAGCCCTGAAAATTTAAAAGCTGAGAACATAGAGGAAGCGGCATTGCCTTTTACTCCTAATGCGCTTCAGGCTCCTTGCCCCGCAGTGTTATCAACAAAGAAGTCCCATTTTACTTCGGTAAACAGAACTACTCCTTCGTCAAATATAGATGCTTTAGAAGTTTTCAATAATGCTGAGTCGGAATTACAAGATTCGATTGCTTCGTTCTGCAAAAATAATGCTGATATGTGGATGAAGCGATTGGATACAGCAGTGATTAATAATTCACAAGTAGATACTGCATTGTTACGATTGAAACTGATTGAACTATGTTCGATGGGAGGAGATGCAAGCCACCCATTCGGAGCAAGTAGTTTAAAATCAGGATCAATTCTGGTAAACGGTATTCGATGCAGTAGCTTTGGGGAGATCATTAAGGTCATTTTTGGGATACAAAAATTTACCAGGCACGTAAACCCCTGGTTAATTGAGTCTCCTTATCCGTACACACCCGTCCAACATGCTACCGAGAAAATAATTTCAAGTACGAGTAATGAACTTTGCACTGCGATAAACCAGTTAAAACCGAACGGGGCAACAAACCTGCAGTTTTACAACCACCTAAAGACAGAATACGGTGCTGCAATGACGCTGAATTTTGATGATTTCGATGCGCTTTTAGCTGGCTGTGGTAATTGTAAGTTTTTACTGAAGAAAGATATCCAATTGCCCCAGTTTTTAATCCCCGGAGGTAAAGGATGTATCACCAGAACAGAGTATACAAACGCGATGGATTCATTATCGTTTCACTTCTCTGATGTGCCAAGTGCAACCTGGTACGACTACGAAACTATTGTAACAAACTATTTGAATTTTAAGTGGGGTTTCTCCTTTAGCTACGATCAATATCAGGATTTTGCAAACACTCCAACCAGACAGAAATTATGTAATGAGGCGCTCTTTACAAGCTTCGAAGAAGATCCCTACGCTTGCATTAAAACTGCCATTGAAGTGGCACATGGACAAGCTACCCGGGAATATCTGGCCTACATTAATGAAGAACGTGATAAGTTTAGAAATGCCTATGTAAGTGATTGTGCTGCGGCAAAACCATCGGTCGACCTTACTGCTAAAGAAAAGATATACCACTATACTCTGTACTATTACGATCTGGCTGGAAACCTCATCCGTACAGTACCTCCGGAGGGTGTAAACCCATTGTCGGATATTGAAACGGCATTGGTAGATAAAGCGAGACAATTTGAACCTGATTTATGCACATACAATGGTCCGACGGCTAATGCAATTAAGACGGATGCTTTTCAAAGCTTGTCGAATACATTAGCATATGATGGAAATGCTGCGGTGGAAATGTGGCTTCACCAAAATGATAACCTGAGCAGGCAGATGCTTGTGACTACGACGGACACGAAGTATATGTTCCAGGCCTCTATTAACGATAAACTGCTGAGCATTGATATTTACACGCTGCGTAAGGATGATGCCACATCTGTGAGTATTATTCATTCTAATCATGCACAGGTAAATATTGCTTCACTTCTACCTTTAGTGCCCTGGACCCATATTGTTGTACAGGGAAATAAACTCGCCTCCGGTTCATTGGAATTATGGGTCAACGGGAAACGCTACCCGGTAGTAGCAACCTCGCCTGGTTCTGGCAGTACCTGGACTATAACGAGTTTGCCTTCCTTACAATTGCCCGAAAATATTGCAAACTTAAAGCATCTGCGGATGTACAACGGTCGTCTACTGACGGCCAATGAGATCAAGGAAAATGCAGAGAGTGGTTGTTTCCGGATATTTGATAATATCATCACAAATAAATACCGTTTCAATGTACCTCTTGCCGGAGGTATCACGCTTGCAGAAGGTACTAATGTGGAAACGCAATTTAATCCTACTTTCCCTTTAAATGGTTTAACCACTACTTATGCATATAACAGCACCAACCAGGTAATCAGACAGGCAAGCCCTGATGGTGGCACAAGTCGTTTTTGGTACGATGAACTGAGCAGGTTGGTGATCTCTCAGAACGCGAAACAAACAATAGGAGGAAAGTATAGCTATACGGATTACGATAATCTAGGACGGATTAGAGAAGTCGGAGAGAAAACCGTTACTGATGCGACCTTAACTACACCTGAACAGCAGGCAACTCCGGGATATTTAACTGATGTTTTTTACAGAGGTTTTCTAACCAGAGGTAACGATACCGAGCTTACGCAAACCATTTACGATGTTCCGGCCGTTGGCCCGGGGATTGACGTCAGTGTGGCGCAAAGTAATCTTCGTAAACGCGTAGCAGCATCTGTGTACAGGCCAACACGAACCAGTACCAGTATCAATGCCAGTTATTACAATTATGATTTATCGGGTAATGTAAAAACGCTTTATCAGCAGCTTGCAGGTTTAGACAGCACAAGAACGCTGAACTATGAGTATGACCTGGTTAGTGGAAAAGTAAATTTACTGGCTTATCAACATGGTAAAAGAGACCGGTTTTATTACAAATATAATTACGATGCTGAAAACAGGTTGATTGCTGCTTATACCAGCGATTCCGTACATCTGGATCCCTATGGTTTCCGAAGTACTATTTTCACCGGACATGAACGTTTGGATGCTAAATATGAATATTACTTACATGGTCCATTGGCCAGGATGGAGCTTGGTCGCGAGGAACAGAAAGTACAAGGAGTTGACTATGTTTATACGCTACAAGGCTGGTTAAAAGGTGTAAACGGGAATAAACTCTCCGGAGCAGGAATCATAGATGTTGGGAATGATAAGGCTACTATAGCAAAAGATGCTTTGGCTTATAGTTTAGGCTATTACCCGGGTGACTATGTTCCGATTGGCGGAGCAGGTTCCACCGCATTTAATATGAATTATCAGCCAGGTGCAGGAGATATTACCGGGCAAAGTCTTTACAATGGTAACATTAGTAGCAGTACTTATGCAATAGAGAGTGTTGGCGCTGGTAATACCGTTGGTTATACTTACAAATATGATCAACTGAACAGATTGAAAAAGTTGCGTCAGCATAATTTAAGTAGTGCCACTGGCACCTGGGCTGCGGGCACCATTAGCCTTAATAATTACAGTGAAGATTTTGATTATGATGGAAATGGAAACATACTTGCGCTGAAGCGAAATGGTGCAGGCTCTACCATGGATCAATTGGCTTATGGTTACAACAGAGATGCAAACTTGAAGCTGTTGAACAATAAGTTAGGTGTTTTAACTGATGGAGCTAGTAGTAATACTACTGATGAGTTAAAAGGGACAAACAACTATCGTTATGATGAAATTGGTAACCTAATTGAGGAGAAAAAAGATGGTGCTTTGGTTGCGGGTTTCGACTGGACGGTTTATGGAAAGATTGCTAAGGTCAATAAAACCAATCCAGCAGAAAACATCGTTTATGGTTATGATCCGACAGGTAACAGGGTTAGTAAAACGATCAACAATATCACCACCTGGTATGTTCGGGATGCACAGGGTAATTCACTTGCGGTATATGACAACAAATCTGGAGGGGTTAACTGGCGCGAACAGCAATTGTATGGCAGCAGTCGTTTGGGGATGTGGAAACCAAACTTTAACTTAGCTAAAGATAGTATCAGGTTCAAGTGGAATTCTACCGGCCTGAAGTTCTTTGAATTGAATAACCACCTGGGTAACGTGATGTCGGTAATTAACGACGACCGTACCGGAGGTAGTGGGAATTATGCTCCTATTGTGATCAATGCACAGGATTATTATGCTTTTGGTAGTATGATGCCTGGCAGAACGCATACGCTTGGCAGTTCTTCTGCTTATCGTTACGGGTTTAATGGTAAGGAGAATGATAATGAGGTGAAGGGGACAGGGAACCAGCAGGATTACGGGATGCGGATCTATGATCCGAGGATAGCGAAGTTCTTGAGTGTGGATCCTTTAACTAAAGAGTACCCTTGGTATACTCCTTATCAATTTGCGGGAAACAATCCCATTAAATTTGTTGATTTGGATGGGGCAGAAGAATATAATCCAGGTGAAGATCCATTTTTTATTGGAAAATTAGTTCTTACAACTTGGTATGATACTAAACATTCTATTGAGAATATAGTATTGAATAAGTTTTATACTCCAAAAGATCCTGGTAAAAAATGGCTTGCAACTTATAAAGTCAACAAAAATGGAGACCCAATATTTGAGACGGTATTCAAACTAGTTCCTAGACAAGGAGTTTTGGTTGAAGGCCTGGAGACGGCACTAGATCTTGTAAATATTGCTGGAAGATCAAAAATAGATGCAACAGATTTCCTTTCCGTGAAGACTGAGGGTAAGGCACAGAGCACAAAAGCGGCAAAGAATCTATTAGATGGATTTGTGAAAAAGGCGCATTATATGTCTGATATTGCAAAGAGATACCAAAGTCAAATTAGTGGATTAGCGGGAGATATTGATTATAGATTGAATAAAGTCCATTTTGATGGTATGAAGGATGGGGTTTTGCTGGAAGCAAAGGGTTTAGGTTATAAAAAACTTTTGAAGAATGAGAAGACTAGAGATAATGTTTTGGATAATTTGCTGAACCAAGCAGAGAGACAGGTAGATGCAGCTAAGGGTAAAAAGCTTGAGTGGCATTTTGCGGAAAAGGAAGCTGCAGATGACTTTTCAAGGGTATTAAGGGAAAATAAAATTGAAGGAATAGACGTTAAGCATACACCAATAAAATTTGAAAAAAGTGGGAATTAATAAAATATATTTGTATTGGGCTTGTAATGAACTAAGTTTAATTGATCGGGCAATAGATATAAGTGGTTATTTGAAGTCAATCGCAAGTTTTTTGCCGGTTGCAAAACTGAAGATTGCTGACGGTAAAAAAGGTAAAGAAGTTAAAATGGAATCTTCATCTGAGACTGTTTCTATTATTCTTGAACAAATAAAACGAGAGATTAGAAAACATTATAAGGAAAAAGATATTCCTGATGATTTTACTGAAAAGGTAAGTAGCCGTGTCTCATTTCGATCTGAAGGCCTTAGTTTTAGAATCGCAATTGGAGGTTGTCAGGAAAATGCCTCAAACAATATAATTATTGAAGGTCGAAATCTGCATTTATTAGATGTTCCAGAGCTTTTTAAAACCAGTATAAATTATTTTAAGCCAGATTGGGGAGTAATTACACAAATTGACTACATAGAAGAAGAACTTGGTCAAACTATAGATGAATATTGGTTTGGTTGGATGACCTACTTTTCTAAAACAATTAGGTTGCCAGAAATTCCACAAAACATAATTACTGAAGAGCTTTCAACTGGTGGCAAGTTATTAATCACTTCTCATGAACCATTTAATCCGCAAATTATTGAACATTCAAATAAAGCGAAAGCTCTTGTGACCGCCTTTAGAAAAGCTGGTATGTTTAGATAGTTCTTATCGTGAATGAAATCCATAGTATCCCGAAGTGATGCTAACTTCATGTGGCAGAAAAAAGTTCTTTGAATAGAAACATTTAAATAGAACAAAGGAAATAAAAACAAACTGATGGAACTAAACTTTGAAGATCAAGGAGAAAAAAAAATATTAAAAGGGTAACGATTGATATTATTAGAAACAGTATAATAAATTTGGAGTCTAATGTAAGTCCTTATGTAATATTTTCTCTTAATAACAATGATTTTATACAATGTGCCGGAGGTATTAAAAGTCTAGTGGTCGAAGCAAGATTTTATGAGGGAGATTCATTTAAGCATTTTATTATAGGGAAAAAAGAGATGAGTAATGTTTGGCATACAATTGAATGTAAAGTTGGGCCAATAAGAGTGCTTGGTCATGAGGTGTTAAATGTTGATGAAGCCTTAGAATTATTTAGTTATTTTTATTTTGAGAATGATATTTTGCCCACCTATAACAAAAGAAATATAACGAAGCAGTTTGCATAACTGGATAAACGACTATAAGCTGATCCCTCTTCGTTAACTATATGTAATTTTATCAACCCTATTTTTGTGGTTAATTTTAAGATTTTCGTTATCTTTATAATGCGAAATCCGTTGGAGTAATCTAACAAATAATTTATTTACAATATCCCAGGCGAGCAGCTGAAAGTACTGCAATTCTTCCGGTATCCGGCGGGTTTCGCAGCGACCTGGGCTTTTTGAAACTTTTCAATTATGCGAAACCCGAAAAATCAAACTGCTGCTTCAACCTTCCGGCCAAAGGTCGACCAGGTTAAACAACCCAACAAAACATGTACATGTGGAGCTTGTGATCCACCAAAGCCAAAACTTCCTGCCGGAATGCGAAGCCTTAAAATTCAACAGAAAATTGTAGCCCATGTAAGGTCGTCTACACTTGTTCCGGTTATTACGTTGGCAGGTGAATGGTTGCGTAAATCAGGATTTGAATATCAAAAACATATCGTTGTTATAGAAAAGAAAGGACAGTTAATTATTAATCTGGATACGGCCTAAGTGTTTTGATTTCTCATCCATGGAATCATAAGGCTATTTTTTATAAAGTAGCCTTTTTTCTTTTCTAGTCTTCTTTGATAATATCGTCACAAATAAATATCGTCTCAATGTACCACTTGCCGGAGGTATTACACTTGCAGAAGGTACTAATGTGGAAACGCAATTTAATCCTATGTTCCTTTTAAATGATTTAACCACTACCTACGCCTACAATAGTGCCAATCAAGTTATCAAACAGGAAACTCCGGATGCAGGAGTAAGTAGGTTCTGGTATGATTTACAGAGCCGGTTGGTGATCTCGCAAAATGCGAAACAAGCGCCCTTAAATAAACACAGTTACACTAAATATGATTCATTGGGGCGTATTACAGAAGTTGGTGAAAAGTTAAATGGAAATCTTGCTTTGCAAGATCTTCCAGATTATTTGCCGCAAAGTAGTTACTTAAGCTTTTTGTCTTCGGGTACCAATAGCCAGCTTACCCAAACTTTTTATGATGCAAAGCCTCCGGTAGGAAATGGTATACCGAATATCCTCTTGAAAGATAATTTGCGTAAACGTGTAACCGCAAGTATTTATAGAGAAAATGACAGTGATACCAGCATCAATGCAAGTTATTATGATTACGACCTTTCCGGGAACGTGAAAACCTTGTATCAGCAGGTACATGGCCTTGGGGTAAAAAAGATAAATTATGAATATGATCTTGCCAGTGGAAAAGTGAACTTCGTAGCTTATCAACCGGGTCAGTTTGATCAGTTTTACTATGCTTATAAATATGACCAGGAAAACCGCTTGACTGAAGCCTGGAGTGGGGTAGAAGCTAACATGGTACCTTATGGTATCGGCAGCAAACTGAACCTGGCTACCCAGAAACAGGATGCGAGCTATCGTTATTATCTTCATGGCCCATTGGCAAGGGTAGATTTAGGTCCTTTGGGCGGTAAAGTACAAGGGCTGGATTATGCCTATACTTTGCAGGGCTGGTTAAAAGGAGTAAATGGTAATACATTGTTACCTGCCAATGACCAGGGGGGAGACGGTAACAATGGTATAGCCAAAGATGCGATGGCCTACAGCCTGGGGTATTATCCAAATGACTATATGCCTATCGGTTCGGGTTCAGCCTATAGTATGAAATGGCAACCTGGTGGCGAAACAGGTAAGGCGCTGTTTAATGGTAACATCAGTAATAGTACGGTAGCCATAAAAGGGATCAATGGTGATAATCCTACCGGATATACCTACGCATATGATCAGCTGAACAGACTGACAAAGATGCGCCAACACGATTTAAGTAATAGCACAACCGTCTGGGGTGGTAATGGTACAGAAAAATACAAAGAAAACTATACCTATGACGGAAATGGCAATATCCTGACGCTACAGCGTAATGGTTCAGGAGGTACCTTGATGGATAATCTGAGCTATACGTATAATAAGGTCAATGGTAAGTTGCAGAACAATAAATTGTCGCAGCTAAAAGATGATAGCAATTCAAGTAACCAGTCTGGCGAATTGTTAAATGGATTAAGAAATTATACTTACGATGCTATAGGGAACCTGATCACTGATAAGTACGCTGATACTACCAGTGTAATAGAATGGAATGTTTATGGTAAGATTAAGAAAGTTACCTTGCGTAATAATAGCGTTCTTGATTATACATACGATGCTGCAGGGAACAGAGTTAGTAAGAAGCTAGGGACTTTAACAACCTGGTATGTGCGCGACGCTCAGGGGAATTCACTTGGTGTTTACGATAATGCAGGGAGTGTGACAAACTGGAAAGAGCAGCAGCTTTATGGCAGTAGCCGTTTGGGGATGTGGAAACCAAACTTTAACTTAGCTAAAGATAGTGCGAGGGTTAAATGGAATTCCACCGGACTGAAGTTCTTTGAGTTAAACAATCATCTGGGGAATGTACTTGCAGTAATTTCCGATAAGGCGATCAATTCTATTCCTGAGGTTGTGAGCGGACAGGATTATTACCCCTTTGGGATGATCCAGCCGGGAAGATCATTCAGTTCTGCTAAATATCGTTACGGGTTTAATGGTAAGGAGAATGACAATGAGGTAAAAGGGACAGGTAACCAGCAGGATTACGGGATGCGGATCTATGATCCGAGGATTGCGAAGTTCTTGAGTGTGGATCCTTTAACATCAAAGTATCCCGAATTAACACCATATCAGTTTGCTTCTAATCGACCTATTGATGGGATCGATTTAGATGGACTAGAATGGTATCCCGCTATGAAAAAAGACGCTAAAACTGGGCAGTATGTGCCAGATAATAAAACTACACTTGATATGATGCACTCTCAAAATGCTATTATATCAGATTTTATTAGAGGTGGAGCGAAGTTCATGGCAGCTACAATTGGAGCTATATTAGAGATACCTTTACAGGTACATCAAAAAGGAATGTCTGAACCAGCAAAACAAAATGCATTTCCGTTAACTTACGGACAGGATTTTGGAACTCTTGCTTTAGGAGCTGTTGAAGGACCTGTAAGGTCTATTGGAGATGTAATTTACTATCCGGAAGATGCTGAAAAATGGGGACAATTAGCTGCTACCGCCTTACTTTTTAGAGGGACATTTAAAGAAAATATATCAATTTATAAGTTGGATGCGTCAAACCGAGGATTTGCTTATGAAAAAGCTAGGGGAGGAAACTCACCTAATAATTTCCCTACAATTGATAGGTTATATGGACGCGAAGTGACTAGTATTAAGAGCATTGATTTAACGGCAAAGTCGTATAAAAATAATAGTATTCTTTATAACACATTAAGAAAGTATGTTGATGCGCTTGATAAGTTTGAATCCGGCACAAGTGGAGGGAAACTCGTAACGGAACTCGATTATAGTTCAAAAGCATTGGATGTTGGATATCAAAAAGGTACCGCTTCAAAGGCGCAACTAGGTGTTTTTGAGAGAATTAAAAAGTATGCCGAAGAGAAAAAAATAAAAGTAGAATTTAATCAAGTTAAATAATATGAGAAGCGTGATTTATGAACTAAATGATAAATATAAAATAGTAACCTATTCTCAATTGCCGTCTGGAATTTGGTCTGCAACTAGTAGTATTGATACTATTTGGAAGGAAGAGGCTACATTTAGCTATTTTGAAAAATTGTTAAAGATTCTAAATGCATCGAATAATAAATTAAAAGAAAAGGATGCATTATCAACCCCTGATTTTTATAATCTTTTAGGTTTAAAAAAAGGAACCAAAATAGAAAAGGTAGCAAAGAGTTTTATGGTTATACTTGACAATGATAACCTTTCTTTTATCCCTAATAAAAGAAATGATAAACGAACTCATTATCTTCCTCAATTTAAAGATAAATTGGATTACAGTTTAAAGGACGATTATTTAGATGTTAAGAGAGTCTTTATTGAAGTATTAAATAAATGTGATTAGATATCGCGAGGGAGATGATTCAGTTTAGCTCTTTACCGTTGTAGGTTCCTTCAACTTGGAAAAAGTTATTGCTATGATGCTACTTTTGGTTGTAGATTGTAGCGGAAATGCTAAACGAGATATGGATAAAATTAACTTGAGCAATGAGGTAAGTGTTGCTTGTAAAGTACTTTCTAAAGAAGAATATGCTTCTTTGCTAGAAGCAAGTTCGAAAGAGTTTATAGGTAGAAATTTAGAAAAGTATAATCTAATGGTACGTGTATGTTCTTGAGTTTTCAAAGTATGAGTTAAAATAGGATATACAAAAGTTTTACGGAACTAAAATTCGATAAATCTATGTAATTTTATCAACCCTATTTTTGTGGTTAATTTTAAGATTTTCGTTATATTTATAATGCGAATACAGTTGGAGAAATCCAGCAAATAATTTATTTACAATATCCCAGGCAAACCGGTGAAAGTCCGGTAACTTTTCGGTTTCCGACTGTGTTCGCGGTGACCTGGGCTTTATTTTTCTATTATGCGAACACAGAAAAATCAAACTGCTGCTTCAACCCTCCGGCCAAAGGTCGACCAGGTTAAACAACCCAACAAAACATGTACATGTGGAGCTTGTGATCCACCAAAGCCGAAACTTCCTGCCGGAATGCGACGCCTTAAAATTCAACAGAAAATTGTTGCCCATGTAAGATCATCTACACTTGTTCCGGTTATTACGCTGGCTGGTGAATGGTTGCGTAAATCAGGATTTGAATATCAAAAACATATCGTTGTTATAGAAAAGAAAGGACAATTAATTATTAATCTGGATACAGCATAACCGCTTCAACGCAATTTATAAAGGCGCCAGAAAATCAAACAACCGCCAGACAAACCTAACAATACGACAAGGTAAACCCAGGTATTAGCAGGTTTGGTTTGCTTAGTTGTACTCCGTTGCTTTGCCTCTTGTTTTTCTTCAGTTTTTAAGGCCGTCAATTGAGCCTGATCTATTTGCTCTTTAATCTGTTGAAACTGGTAAAAACCACTATCGTTCCAATAAGTGAAAACCTGTGTTTCCTTATTCACATTTTTTAAAACCAGCTGGCTAGATTCCAGCTGGTTAGTTGTTGATTTTGTTGCTATTGTATTTTCTTTATTTGTTTTTTTGAAAACTGCACAACCTGTAAGGCAGAGCAGTATAATTAAGAATATTTTGTTCATCGTTTTAAGTATTTGATATATGTCATGCTGGCCGCAGGGCGGCACCTCGCAAACGCTATTTAAGTGCTCGGTTTAGAGATCCCGGCCTGCGCCGGGATGACGGGCTCGAAGGGGTGGCAGGTGGAGCCAATCCGCAAAGCGGTAAATACTTCTCACATGTCTGATGCGGCGATAAACACCATTACCTTCTCTGCTGCCGCTTAAATTGGTATTACCTTCAATTGAAAATATCAGTTCACCTTTAACACGCGTTACAATTCCGCAGTGCGCTATTCGTTTTAGCTTAGGGAAGTAAATTCCCATTACCATCCCAGCGACCGGATTCTTGGCAATCCGATCAGCGGGAAAAATTGCAGGACTCCAAGCCGATCGCGGTTGCGGATGCCCAGCTTGCCCAAAAACCCAGGACACAAAACTTGCACACCAAGCCACTTTCTTGAATCCAACATACGCATTGTATTCATCCACTCGCGGACCAGCATTTTCGTCACTTTCCTGAACACCAACCTCCTTTTCTGCAATAGCGAGTATTTTCTTTCTAACGGGGTCGGCCTTGCCGATCCATTCATAATTATGCTGCTGATACGCACCGCCATCACTTATAAAATTGCGGTCAGCACCCCAACGGCTGCCAGTAATAATGAAACAAAAGAAGCCCAGTAAAAACCTAACTGCTGCCATAACGATAATTCTCTAAACTGTAAAACCATATTGCCTAACAAAGGCAAACCTAAACTCAACCAAAACTGTTGTAAAACCCACCAGCACAATCCAACAACTACCATAAAACAGATCAGGCTTAGCAAAATCAACAACCAGATATTCGGGTCGATAAATCCAATCGTGGGGTCTGTCCCGATCAACAGGTGTTGCGCCACCGGCCACAGCAATAACAAAATTGCTGTGATCAGATAGCCCATATAATTCGCCTCGTTTTTAAAATGAGGCCCCTCAACAGCAGCTTCCTTTCTAAAAGGATCTGCTTTTAAAATTTTCAAAGTCTTCATAATTTATTTTTTAATATTCATTTGATTTGTCCGCCTGCATTTCAGACGAAAAATTTAAGAAGGCTGTTCAGCTCCTGTGCTCCGGAACGCGTCAAACTGGTGTTTACCATTTGCAACTACACAGGCCAGAACAACCTTCTAATCAACATTTCAGCGGGTTAGGCCACCGGTAATAACCCGATGTACACGCTGTCAGAGGTCAGCTTTTTCTTCTTTACAGAACTGAAGCTGAAAAAACAGTGAACGGAGTCGCCAACGAAGTCCAGTGGAAGTGGCAAAGAAAAAGTGAGTGCCGAACGCGGGGCTGCCGCCATCAATTGCACAAACTGTTTCTTTGTTGGGTTAAAAGCCAATAGATTGATCATATCGGTAGCATCTTTGTATTTGCTATCCGCCCCATCCAGGCTCCAGTTAAAATCTACAGAGGCCGGGGCCGCTGTATCCACGGTAGAAATTGAGGGTACCCTCAATTTGCCGTTGCTAAACTTAATTTTGGTGTAGTCCATCAAAAAGTTTGGCGCAACTCCCGTAACAGCATTCTTCAGGTGGTAAGCAACCGCTTCGTTCATTGCCGAGGTAGAGCCATTCTTACTTTTAAAACCCTCCTCAATAAATTCAGTCATGCTACTTAAGAAACTAGTTACCAAACCAAACTTGGTCCGCTGTTCTACCTGTTTCTGCGTAGGTGGCTTGTTGCTTACACGTGGCAAACTTTTAATTACATCCCTGTTACGCCAGGATGAACCTACAACTGCGCCTACTTTGTTTTTGAATCCTCCCAGGATTCCTTTTCTAATAATTCCCATACTTTAAAAAATTAATGGTTAATAAATTTGTTAATTCTATCATCTGCAGTTCCACAAAGAAGTCGTCACCTCAGCGGCTATTTGCAAATGATGATGCAAAGGGAATAAATAAAAATAACCTGTGGCAGTGTAAGGGGGTGTTACACCCCCCTGGTAAAACAGTGCAAAAACTGCGTCCTGAAGCTGGAACCGCAATAAAATTTTAATCAAAAAAGTTTAAACTCTTCGTCCAGAATCTTAAGCATCCGCAGCAAAACCACTCTTACAGCCTTCGCGGTAGTTTGCACTACCTGGTCATATTTGCGGCTTAAACTGGTAGTCGATATGCTATCCATGGCCACAGTCTTAAAGCTTTTAGAAATAAACTGCAGCAATTGTGTTTTAGGCGTACCATTAACCAGTCCCACCCTGATCATCAGCTTAAAGAAGTAAGCAAGGGCATCTACAGAAAACGACACCTGTATTTTATAAGGATCAGGAGGCATTGGCCATATTCCGCCAATACGCTGGTAAGGATCTGCTGAAGCCGCCGGACGTATCTTTTCCCTGTACTTAATTTCGGCACGGATATAATTCAACAAGGTTGTTTTAATGCTGTCCTGAAAAGGAGTGAAACCAGTATTCCTTTGCGGATTGATGGATTTAATTTGCTTCTGATAAGCATACAACAGCTCATCCTGTTCCTGCAGGTCGAAAATGCCAGCAAGCTCGGTGTTGATATTCTTTTTGTAATATTTAACATGTGCAGCCGTATTCAGGTTCAGGTAAATCAAAAGCTCCTTTAGCTTTTCATCCCCTTCTTCGCGCTCCATATCCTCACACAGTTCTGTCACCGAAACCTGCAATGATTTTATATAAGCCAGGCGATAATAGCTACATTTTTGAGCTGTGGTAAAATCAAGCAGGCTATCGTGTATCAGTTTCTGCAGGGTTTTATCATTGCTTTTACTTTTCAACCGGTTCAGCATAAAGCTCATTTTCTCTTCCACCGCTGTTACGGCTAACTTAAAATGGGTATCGGGAACAGCCAGGTCCAGGTTAAAATGGGCCGGATAATGTGCCTCAATATGCTCAAGTACAGCTTCGAGGATACCGAGCACCGCCTTATGCAGGGGCAACATCTTTGCAGGTACCTTCTGATAACTTTGCAGGATGTTCATCAAACAGATACTTTCATGTTGGATCTGTCGGATGTGCCGGTTAACCAGCTGCTCAGAAAGCGGACTAAAAACAAGGGTCGACATGAGCTGAAACAACCCATCGGCAATACCGGGAAGTTCTTTCAGCCACTTATTGATTTTTGGCAGTGTCAGGGCTTTCGTAGCAGGCTGCAAATCGTTTACGACCAGGTTACGAAGCGTTGTGGTCATTTCTGTCTTCATGGCGTTATCCTCCCCATGTATACACTATTGGCTACTTTTTTCCCGTTCGAAGAAACCAGGCCCAGGTAAACTTCCAGCTCTTTACCGATTAGCTGTGGATCAAAAGTGAAGTCCGCTATTTTCGATGCTCTTTTAACACCGCCAATAAAACCGTCGGAAAAATGAAGCTCCGGACTATAAACCACCAACATGAGCAAATCATCGTAAGAAGCTACCGGATTTGTATTGTCCTCCCAATCAATTGTCAGTGTATCGGGTGCCGTTAATTCCAGGTTTGGGCTAATTAACCCTGGAAGTGCTCCTTTACTGATCATGAATTTACTATAATCAACACTCAAATCTGGGTATACACCGATTACAGCATGATGAAAATTTTGCGAATAAGCAGCACTCAAGGCTGTTTTTTGAATAGCCAGGTGTTGAAACCCCACTTCAATGTAAGTGTGAAAAGGCATGAGCAGCGTATTGACAAAATTCATCTTTTGCTCATTTGCAATTTGCGCAGGCGATCTGGGTGGTGGGTTTTCTTTTTTTTCTGTTTCCTCACGGATGTAAGCAATACCCTTCCAGCTTGATCCTATCACATTACCTAATTTTCCGGATAACGGGCCGAAAATCCCTTTCTTTAGCTTTGCCATAATTTTGATTTTTAAAGGTTAATATTGATTAATTATTTATTGATTACTGAGTTCATGCTTATCACTGTATAACTGCAAGGAGCTTTGAAGGACTTGTTTAGGAGTTTGCAAGGACTTTGGGTCCTAACAGAGTCCTACCAGACTCCTAGGAGAGTCCTACCTAAGTCCTACCAGACCTTAACCGTATCCGAGCAGTAACCAGGGGCTGCCCGGAGTTACATTGGGTTTTTAGTTTGTTCCTGATTGCTTGTTTTTGTTTCATAGCCGAATATATAAGCTATAAAAACCGACTGGGGCGCAAATTGACGCTTTATTCGTTTTTAGACGTTTATGCCTGCAATTGTACACTGTATGCGCGTTTTAATGCTTTTGTGCGCTTTCAGGCGTTTTTTGCGTTTACTCCCGATATGGTTATACAAGTTGTCTGAATTAATTCTGAATTGACTATACATTCGGTTGAAAATCATTATTTTAGCCAATAAACCAAATGTAAACCTACTGCCAGTTGGGTTCCATAAAGGTCAGTTGGCCTTATGCTAGCATCACTTTATCTGTTGCGGTACTAAGAAAACCACGACATGGAACGAATATGCATTTATGCTTCAGACGTTTGTAAGATTACCGGACGCGGGATCAGATATTCACAAAAGCTGTTAAAGCTCCTCAGGGTTATTTTGAAAAAGAAAAAACATCAATACATTACCAAAAAGGAGCTGGCAAATTATCTGGACATTGACCCGGATTCGTTTAAACTGAAATAAATTCCGCTGTTATTTTTAGCAGGTACGGGGTGTTATTTCACAATATCCTGTATCTGCTTTTTAATTTAAAAAATAATTCTACATTTGATAGAAACCTAAAAATTAACTCATTAACGCTCATGAAATCTCAACTGATTCTCCAGTTGGTAAATGCCTTTACCGAAATTCTCCACACACACCGGCTCCCCAATTTTTGCAACTGGCATATCCCATATGCGCTTATTCATTTATTTACCTTGTCTAAAGGTCAAATTTTACAACAGTCTTTTAGCAATTACCTGGCCCATACAGATTTGTTCAACTTTCTGCTTAAGGAAGATTTGACTTTTAACTTTATTAAAAAAGAAGCAACGATAGTGATGCTGATTTTGTTGCGGGGGCGTTCCGTTTTATACGATGAACGACAACAGCAGATTGCCGAAATGGAGGGTAGTTGTTTTTACCTTGCCTATTTTGGAAAAGGCAGTTACACCGTAAAATTAAATGCGGGCGATCATAAGTTTTTATTTTTAACCCTGCGTGCTGAATGGTTTATTCAAAGTGCAGAACATCTGAGGGAGTTTAAAACGCTTACGATACATTACTTAAATAAAAAGCCTGGATATTTTGCGCTGGCCTCTTGTCCGTTAAACAAGAGCATCCTAAAACCCTTGAAACGAACATTTTCAACTCGATATGCAAACCGTAACGAATATCATCTTGCTATAAATGCATTTGTAAGCTGGCTGCTTGAACGGTACCAGCAAATGCTGGTATATCGCAATTATACCACTAAGACAGCACGCAGTAAAAAAGCGGTGATGATCTCCAATTTTATAACTGAAAACTTTACAGATCAGATTGTTGATGATGTACACCGGTTAACCAAACATTTCGGCGTATCTGAAAAGGGGCTTCGCCGTTTATCCGCTGTTGCTTTTGGTCAGCCGATGCGCAAACAGATCATTGCGCTACGAATGGGTTTAGCGATGCAGGAATTGAAAACTACGAGCAAGTCTATTCAGGAAATAGCCTTTGATGTTGGTTACAACGATGCCCGTTATTTTAGCCGGGCTTTTAAAAAGCACTATAAATGTAGTCCGGGCGACATCCGCTGTTCGCTTAAATAGTTTTTTTCCCAACAAACAGGTGGATTTTTTGGTCAAAATCGGGTTTAACGATTCCTTATTTTGGCCAAAAAGTCGACATTTCCCTTGCCATATGTACTGAGATTTGGGTAAAACCAGATCAAAATACAGGATGACTTCGATTTTTTTAATAAAGATATGCACTTCTTCCGGACGATGCTAGTCGGAAAGGGCGGTACACCACTAAAGGAAGGAGGTGTATTTATTGAAATAATTTACCATTTAAAGTAATTTTTATATATCTTTAATTTAAGATTGACTTTATGTACCTATAGTATAAAAATATCTATATAGATTTTCTTAATTAAATAACTGAAACGCTCTCAAATGTGAAAATTTTCGTCTCATTAATATTCTTTCTTTTATCGGGTTTTGTCTGTTCCGGACTGATCCGCAGTCAGTTAAATTATCAATTCAATCATTTGTCTGCTAAAGTGTTAGAAGGGGGAGGTGTATTCTTTCTTTTAATCTTGTGCGGCATTGATTTTCATAAAATTAAGCTTCTAAATTGCCCCTCATGAAACGACTCTTTCTTCTTGGTTTTTTCTTAATTATTTTTAATGTTTCTTATGGACAAGTAAAAGCGACTTCCGCCGAAATCAATACTGGTACAGATGATGATAAGTTTGCAACGGCATTGGCGTTGCAGGGTTCGAAATATTTAGACCAGAATGGCGGCAAGGTATCTGCGGTAACTGCTGCTGGTGCCAACGCTTATATTGCCAGTATCATTCCTGCAATAACGGCTTATAGTATGGGCCAGGTGTTTTATATTAAAATAACTACAGCTAATACGGGTGCTTCTACTTTAAATTTGAATGGGTTAGGTGCAAAGGCATTAGTGAAGGATGCCAGTACAGCTTTGGTTGCCGGTGATCTGTTGGCGAATAAGGTGTATACTGTTTATTATGATGGGGTTAATTTTCAGGTGATGAATGCAGGTGTGGCAAGGGCAGCTCAAACATTATCATTGGGTGCTGCATCTGGAAATATTGCGCTTAGTGAAGGTAATAATGTGACTTTATCATCTTTAGGTTACAGTAATAACACCGATGCCAACAATTTAGGAGTGGTTGGATTTAGACCATGGACTAATACTACAGGTAGTTTGAATTTTCCTTCAGCCCTCGGTGCTGGATGGACATTAAGTAGGAATGGCTCTTCATCTGCTGTAGGTCAGGTAGATTTTTGGAAAGCAAATTCAAGCGATGGTAATACAGTTAAATTTAGATCAGGTATAACAGCGACAACATTCTCTCCCTGGGAAACTATTGCTTCGCAAGAATGGGCTGGTTTGAACTTTACTCAAAGAGGTAGAGGTACTTTATCCAGTGTAAATTCAGTTAGGGTATTAGATACAAGATCTGTTAATGAACTACCGAGTGAATTCAGTTCTAGTATATCATTTGACTTTAAAGGTACATCTACATTAGGACTTTCTGGAGCCGGATCCTGGGCTGCTACTACTACGTTCGTACCCTATGTTGATGTTAGTGGTAATGGTTCTGTCGCATATAGGATGGCTCATAGTCAAGGTAATATGTATTTTCAGAGTGCTACTTCACAATCGGCATGGGGCGCTTGGAAAACTGTAGCTGATCGGGACTGGGCAACAAGTCAGTTTGCTCCTATATCAGGTGGTGCCTATCTTCCTTTAACAGGTGGAACTTTAACGGGTAATTTGAACGGAACATCTGCTAATTTTAGCGGAAATACTTCAGTAGCAAGATTAGCAGTAGGCACGCTTTCAAATTCCGTTGGTTTTTATAATAATTCACCTATAGTTGGCGGTACTACCTCATATGCAAACTATTCATCCGGCCAAATTCAGTCAAGTGTAACTGCAACGGCTTATGTCTACAGGACACTACCAACCACACAGGCTGCCTCCTTCACATTAACCGGGTTGGCTCACTATAGTGCCAGTCAAGGGGCTTTTGGCGCAGGATCAACAGTAAACAGTCAATATGGTTTCCTAGCTGAGAATTCGCTAACTGGAGCCATTAATAACTATGGTTTTTACGGCACTTTAGCTGCAGGTACGGGTAGATGGAATTTGTATATGGGTGGTACAGCTCAAAACTACATGAATGGCAACTTAGGATTAGGTGTCATTGTACCCACACAAAAATTAGATGTAGCAGGTAATGTTAAAATAACCAGTACCGCAGGTGGTAAGCTAATGTTACAGCAATCAGTCGCCAGTCAATCAAACTATATTGATTTTCTTGACGAATCAGGAACATCTATAGGATTTGTTGGCAAGAGTGTACCTGCTAGTAATAACATATTCCTAGCTTCAGTAACTGGTAATGTTGGATTAGCGCCAAATAATGCTACAGTGTTGTCAGCTTCACCTACAGCTGTAACAGCTTTTGTTCCTTTTGTAGGCTCTTTGACCGGAAATGCTTCAACTGCTTCTGCTGTGGCCTGGACGGGTGTTAGTGGTAAGCCCACAACGCTTACAGGTTATGGCATTACTGATGCCGCTACTCAGGCTTCAGTTACTACGCTGGATGCCAATGCCGTTCATAAAACCGGAAATGAAACGATAGCTGGAATAAAACTCTTTAGCACCAGTGTCGGCATTGGAACAACTAATGTGCATACTTACAAATTAGCTGTAGGTGGGGGCATGATTGCAGAAAGTGTAAAGGTTAAACCGCAAGGGGAATGGCCTGATTATGTGTTCGAAAAAGATTATCCCATCCTTCCCTTAAATGAACTGGAAAAATTTGTTTCGAAAAACAAACATTTACCTAATGTGCCAAATGCAGCTGAGGTAAAAAAAGACGGAATCGACGTTGGTGAAATGAATGCGAAACTACTTCAGAAAATTGAAGAGTTGACGCTTTATATCATAGACCAGCAAAAGAATATTTTAAACCAGCAAAAGGAGATAAAGGATTTGAAATCAAATGAATTAAGATTATCAAAGACAGTTGAAGGACTAAGTGCTGAAATGAATTTATTAAAGAACAAATAGAAGTTACAATTATAAAAATAACTGATTACAGTCTAGGTTAACCTCATGAAACAGCTCTTTCTTACCATTTTCGCCCTGCTTATTTTAAATATTAGTTATGCACAGGTTAAAGCAACTTCTTCCGAAATCAGTACGGGTACAGATGATGATAAATTTGCAACAGCTTTGGCATTGCAAGGATCAAAATATTTAGACCAGAATGGCGGCAAGGTATCTGCGGTAACTGCTGCGGGAGCCAACACTTATATCGCCAGTATAGCTCCTGCAATAACGGCTTATAGTTTAGGACAGGTGTTTTACATTAAAATAACAACTGCTAATACGGGTGCCTCTACTTTAAATTTGAATGGGTTAGGGGCAAAGGCATTAGTGAAGGATGCCAGTACAGCTTTGGTTGCTGGTGATCTGTTGGCTAATAAGGTGTATACTGTTTATTACGACGGGGTTAATTTTCAGGTGATGAATGCAGGTGCGGCTCAAAGTGCAGAACCTTATAGCCTATATAATTATACAAATGGAGCATTTATCCAGACAGATATGTCCGGATCGAATGTAATGTTCACGCTCCATATAAAGGGTAATGGTTACTATACCACTAATAGTACAGCATTTAACATTGATGCGCAAGGGTATAATTATGATGCTGGTAATGTTATATTAAATGCTAAGGCAACTTCTACAGGAATTACGAAAACTGTAAGCATGTTCTTATATAACGGCTTCATTTGTTTTTGGATCCCCCAAGGTAGTGCTTCAGAAACAATTATAGCTACTGCATATGCTTCGACAGGCTCACCTGTAGTGACCAACAGAGTCACATCTATAACTAATGCGGCCATACCTTCAACAGGAGTTACAAGGTTAGTAACGGTTACACCGGTAGTAAGTTACACTGACTTAGATCCGATAGCTAAATATGTGTTGGGTACCAATACTGCTATTGCTAACACCGATAATATTGCACAAGCATTTGGTAAGGCCCAGGCACAGATTAATGCTACAAAAAGTGGTTATTTACCTTTAACTGGAGGTGTTTTGCAATCTGCGGTTGGAAATAAACTGGTATTAAAGAAATCAGCTTCTGGCCAAACTAACTTTCTGGAGTTTCAGGATGAGTCAGGTGTTCGGGAAGGGTATATAGGAGTGGGAGCCTCTTTAGGTAGTAATATTAATGTGACAGCTTACGTAGGGAATAGTTTAATGCTGGGAAGTAATAACACTACTAAATTAACTCTGGCGCAAAGTGACATACAAGCTATAGTTCCATTTAACGGAACATCTGCTACTTTTTCGGGATCAGCTTCAGCTCCGATCTTTACTTCTAATACGAGCACTCCACAAACCAGAGGTCTTTATACACAAACAGCAGGTGTTAACAGATGGGGATTACTCACTACGGGAATTGCTGAAACTGGAAGTAACCTAGGTTCAAATTTTGTTATTACCAGACATTCGGATGATGGAACAATGCTAGGATCAGCTTTATCAATCGCCAGGCAAACTGGTAATGCAATATTTGGTGGAACAGTCACAGCTGCAACCTTTATAGGTGCTTTAACAGGCAATGCTTCCTCTGCTTCTGCTGTGGCCTGGCCTGGTGTTACTGGTAAGCCCACAACGCTTACAGGTTATGGCATTACTGATGCCGCGACTCAGGCTTCAGTTACTACGGTGGATGCCAATGCCGTTCATAAAACCGGAAATGAAACAATAGCTGGAATAAAACTCTTTAGCACTAGTGTCGGCATTGGAACAACTAATGTGCATACTTATAAATTAGCTGTAGGTGGTGGTATTATTGCAGAAAGTGTAAAGGTTAAACCGCAAGGGGAATGGCCTGATTATGTGTTCGAAAAAGATTATCCCATCCTTCCCTTAAATGAACTGGAAAAATTTGTTTCGAAAAACAAACATTTACCTAATGTGCCAAATGCAGCTGAGGTAAAAAAAGACGGAATCGACGTTGGTGAAATGAATGCGAAACTACTTCAGAAAATTGAGGAGTTAACACTTTATATCATAGACCAGCAAAAGGAGATAAAGAGTTTAAAAACAAACGAACTAAGATTATCAAAGGCGGTTGAAGGACTAAGTGCTGAAATGAACTTATTAAAGAATAAATAGAAATTATAATTATAAAAATAACTGATCACAGTCTAGGTTAACCTCATGAAACAGCTCTTTCTTACCATTTTCGCCCTGCTTATTGTAAATATTAGTTATGCACAGGTCAAAGCAACTTCTTCCGAAATCAGTACAGGTACAGATGATGATAAATTTGCAACTGCTTTGGCATTGCAGGGATCAAAATATTTAGATCAGAATGGGGGCAAAGTATCTGCGGTAACTGCTGCGGGTGCCAACACTTATATTGCCAGTATCACTCCTGCAATAACTGCTTATAGTATGGGGCAGGTGTTTTACATTAAAATAACAACCGCCAATACGGGTGCTTCTACTTTAAATTTGAATGGGTTAGGGGCAAAGGCTTTAGTTAAAGATGCCAGTACAGCTTTGGTTGCTGGTGACCTATTGGCTAATAAAGTATATGCGGTTTATTATGATGGAGTTAATTTTCAGGTAATGAATCTAAGTGCTACAGTCAGCACAGACTATATTATAAACCAATCTAACTCTAATGTGGTTCAACCGACTGCAAACTTTAACATTAGCGGCAAAGGTACAATTGGAGAAAGATTACATTTAGGTGCTTCCAGTTCTGCAGCTGTTAGGGTGTACCAAACTTTACCTATTTCAGGAGGGACTATTGCTTATGGATTTTTTAACTCGGGGGTAATTGGAAATAATGTTACTACTGCTGCCTATGCGTTCAATTCTTCATTAACGCTGGAAACTCCGGGGCAGAATTTACCTGCTTTGGCACATTATGCAGCTAATCAGGTAGCATTGCCTACAGATGCTGTTGTGCAGACGCAGTATGGTTTCTTAGCGGCTGCATCGTTAGTCGGTGCTGGTGTAAATAAAGGGTTTGAAAGTAGAATACCAGTAGTAGCAGGAAAGGAAAACTGGAATTTTTATGCAAACGGAACCGCACCCAATTATTTAGCGGGAAACTTAGCTTTGGGCGCTACAGCACAACTTGGAGGACTTACAGTTTGGCAAAAATCAATTGCAGAAAAAGGAATAGTGGTTAGAGGTGCTGCTAGTGGTACTGCGAATTTATTAGAGGTTCAAAATAGCGCTGGAACTGTTGTGGCAAGTACATCACCAACTGCTGTTATCAACAATGTTAGGGTAGTTAATAACACCTTATCTCAAAGGATATGGGATCCTGCTACAACAGTGACGGGATCCAGAAGTTTTTATGATATAACATATTACAATAATGGTACAGAAGCTCCTGTTGGCGAATTGAGAGTAGACCTGCCAATCGGCACAAGTACGATGTGGGTAGCTAGAATTACTATGATGGAATATGATAAAACAATACTTGCAAATGTTAAAACTACAGACTTAATAATCACAGGGTATGCAGTTTCTAATGTTAATTTTTCTGTGTTATGTAATGCGCCTGATAGAATTGCACAAGTAAGAATAGGTCGAAATGCAGCAAATACAAAAACTGTACTGATGATTACTACCAATGATGGTACTTTAAAGTACCTCAAGGCCAATCTCAAAGAATTTACCGTTTACCATACATCGCATACAGCTGCCGCTTTTGAAGATCCCAGTCAATACAACATGAGTTTGGCAACTGATGATACTGACTATGTACATACTCGCACTATATTGAATTCAGGTTTTGTTAGAGATAGTTATGCGTTAAATTATAATAATCTTACCAATAAACCTGTTTTGGGTAATACTGTTTTAAAAGCGGGTGATGCTATGACCGGAAAATTGACTATTTCCAGTACCGAAAACGCTAAGTTAATATTACAACAATCAGCGGTTAACCAACAAAATATCATAGATTTTAGAAATGAATCGGGTACTTCAATGGGCTATATAGGTAAACCTAGCGCTGCTAGTAATAATATGAGTGTTGCTTCCAGGACGGGAGACGTTACATTTGTCGCCGCTGATGTAACACGCTTAACCATATCACCCACACTTTTGACTTCTACAATTCCATACAGCGGCACATCCGGTACTTTTTCAGGATTAGTTCAAGCGTCAAGTGTTGGCATTGGAACTCCTAATGTACATAACTATAAGCTGGCGGTAGCTGGAGGCATCATTGCCGAAAGTGTTAAAGTGAAACCACAAGGTAGTTGGCCTGATTACGTTTTTGAAAAAAACTACCCGATTCTTCCATTAAATGAACTGGAAAAATTCGTTTTGAAAAACAAACATTTACCGAATGTGCCAAATGCAGCTGAAGTGAAAAAAGATGGTATTGACGTTGGTGAAATGAATGCTAAACTACTACAGAAAATAGAGGAGTTGACGCTGTATATCATAGAACAACAAAAAAGTATTGTAGATCAGCAGTTAAATATTAAAGATCAACAGATAAGTATTATCGCTCAGCAAAAGGAGATAAAAGATTTGAAAGGCAAAGTGAATGAAATGACGAAACTATCAGAAGAGGTTGAAAAGCTAAGTGCTGAAATGAACTTATTAAAGAATAAATAGAAGTTACAAGTATAAAAATAACTGATCACAGTCTAGTTAACCTCATGAAACAACTCTTTCTTACCATTTTCATCCTGCTTATTTTAAATGATGTTTATGCACAGGTCAAAGCAACTTCCGCTGAAATCAATACAGGTACAGATGATGATAAATTTGCCACTGCATTGGCATTGCAGGGATCGAAATATTTAGACCAGAATGGCGGCAAGGTATCTGCGGTAACATCTGCTGGTGCCAACACGTACATTGCCAGTATCATTCCTGGAATAACGGCTTATAGTATGGGGCAGGTGTTTTACATTAAAATAACAACTGCTAATACGGGGGCTTCTACCTTAAATTTAAATGGTTTAGGGGCAAAGGTTTTGGTTAAAGATGCTAGTACAGCTTTGGTTGCTGGTGACCTATTGGCCAATAAAGTATATACCGTTTATTTTGATGGTACTAATTTTCAGGTGATGAATATAGCTGGTATAAACAGTACAAGCTATATAGTAAATCAATCTAACTCTAATTTGGTTCAACCTGGTTCTAATTTTAATATTTCGGGTAAGGGGACTGTAGGAGAACGGCTATTTTTTGGCGCTTCGACTTCATTGTCTGCCAGATTGTATCAAACTTTACCTATAACTGGAGGGGCAATCGCATATGGTTTATTCAATAAATCTCCTGTATCTCCTGATGTGACTGATGTAGCTCATGGATTTAGGTCTGAGATGACATTGTCAACAACTAGTCAAACGTTGACCAATATGATACATTATACAGCAGCTCAATTAGTATTACCAGCTGGTTCTGCAGTTACTACCCAAACTGGATTTTATGCACATCCAAGTTTAATCGGTGCTACTAATAACTATGGATTTTATGGTTTAATTCCTGCTGGTACAGGTCGTTATAATTTATATATGGCTGGAAATGCTGTGAATTACTTAAATGGATCTCTAGGTATAGGGACCGTAAATAATTTGGATATATACAAACTTAATGTAGTAGGAGAAACTGAATTCACAGGTACAGGTTCCGGTAGTCCTACTCACTCAATTAGATCGGGTAGTAATACTCAAAGAGGGCTGACTGTAAGAGGATTTAGTCCTACACAAACAGCTAATTTGCAAGAATGGCAAAACAGTAGTGGTACTGTTATAAGTTCTATAGATAATGCTGGAAGGTTGAATTTGCTAAATGCTCCAATTACGTCAACCGGAACTTACGATTTATTAACACGTAATACAACTACTGGAGCCGTTGAAAAAGTAGCATCATCGATGTTCGCTCCTGCTACAGGTGGTGCCTATTTACCTTTAACTGGAGGTACTTTGCAGTCATCTATGGGTAATAAGCTAAAATTAAAAAAGGAATTAGATAATCAACCCAACTATGTACAATTTACAAATAGTACTGATGTCCAAACTGGTTACGTTGGACATGGTGGAACTACAAATGATATTGCTTTAGTTTCAAACGCAGGGAATATAAGTTTGTACGCTAATGGAGCAACCAGACTTAGTGTTACCGGTTCATCTGTTGATGTCCTGGTTCCTATGACTGCTACAGCTGCAAGCTTTAGCAGTACAGTCAGAGCTACTACTAGTTACCTGTTAAATGGAGCCCCTGCTACCATAAGATCTTTAGCCTATCAAACTAACAATGTAAACAGGTGGTATGTATACACAGATCAAGGGGCCGAAACCGGAAGTAATGTTGGTTCAAATTTTAATATAGCCAGATATTCAGATGCCGGAGTATATTTAAGTAATGCTTTAATTATTAATAGAGCATCAGGTAATGCAACATTTTCTAATACGGTAACAGCACCGGCTTTTGTTGGGCCCTTAACTGGTAATGCTGCTACTGCTTCTGCTGTGGCCTGGTCTGGTGTAACAAGTAAACCGACAAACCTTGCAGGTTATGGGATTACTGATGCTGCAACGCAGGCATCAGTTTCAACTTTGGATGCCAATGTTGTGCATAAAACAGGGAATGAAACAATAACAGGAACAAAGCTTTTTAGCACTAGTGTCGGCATTGGAACTACTAATGTGCATAGCTACAAGCTAGCTGTTGGTGGTGGAATTATCGCAGAAAGTGTAAAAGTGAAACCGGAAGGGCAATGGCCTGATTATGTTTTTGAAAAAGATTATCCCATCCTCCCATTAAATGAACTGGAAATGTTTGTTTCGAAAAATAAACATCTGCCCAATGTGCCCAATGCGGCAGAGGTAAAAAAAGACGGAATCGATGTTGGTGAAATGAATGCGAAACTACTTCAGAAAATTGAGGAGTTGACGCTGTATATAATAGAACAACAAAAAAATATTATAGACCAGCAAAAAAGCATTGTTTACCAGCAAAAAGGCCTGATAGATCAGCAAAAGGAGATAAAGGATCTGAAAACAAATGAATTAAGATTGTCAAAGGAGGTTGAGAAATTAGGTGCTGAAATGAATTTATTAAAGAAAAAGTAGAAGTAACAAATATAAAAACAACCAATCACAGACCAGATTAACCTTATGAAACAGCTCTTCCTCATTGTTTTTGCCCTACTTATTATAAATACTGCTTATGGGCAGGTCAAGGCAACTTCCTCCGAAATAAATACAGGTACAGATGATGATAAATTTGCAACGGCTTTGGCATTGCAGGGATCTAAATATTTAGACCAGAATGGAGGCAAGATATCTGCTGTAACAGCTGCGGGCGCTAATACATACACGGCTAGTATAAACCCTGCGATAACTGCTTACAGTATGGGACAGGTGTTTTATATTAAAATAACAACTGCCAATACGGGTGCTTCGACCCTAAATTTAAATGGATTAGGTGCTAAGACGTTGGTTAAAGATGCCAGTGCAGCTTTAGTTTCAGGTGATTTATTGGCAAATAAAGTATATGCTGTTTATTATGATGGGACTAATTTTCAAGTCTTGAATGCTTCAATAACAGGTGGTAACTATGTTTTGAAGTCTGGTGATACCATGACAGGTAATTTAAATGGTGTTAATGGAATATTTAGTGCAGGATTAGTGGGTAATAGACTAGGTGTTGGGGTTGGTACAGACCCAAGCATTGGTGTTAATCATACAGCTACGATACAAGGTGGTACTAATGCGTTAGGTTATAGAATGTCAACGAATATAGGCAGTGATGTGACCACAGGAGGATACGGATTTAGAACAAACTTAGGTACTGTTCCATCATCTACAACATTACCTACCTTAATTCATTTCTCTGCATATCAACTTCCAATTGGTGCCGGATCTTCAGTAACAACTCAAACCGGGTTTGAAGTAAGTTCTAATTTAATTGGCGCTGGTACCAATAGAGGATTCAGTAGTTTTATTCCTTCCGGAACAAATAATCACAATATATATATGGGAGGAACTGCTCAGAACTATATGGCAGGTAATCTCGGTTTGGGTGTGCAAGTTCCTACAGAAAAACTGGATGTTGTAGGTAGTGTTAAAATTACTAATTCAGTGGCAAATAAACTTAAACTACAGCAATCTGCTGTATCGCAATCAAATTTCATAGATTTTATAAATGAGACAGGAATTTCAATAGGGTATGTAGGTAAGCTAATTAATGCCAGCAATACTATGTCTATTGGATCTGCAACAGGAGATGTGGCGCTATCAGCTGCAGGTACAACACGTTTAACAGTATCACCCACAGTTTTAGCTTCTACAATTCCATACTACGGCACAGCCGGTACGTTTAGTGGAAATGTTCAAGGTTCGATTTTTATATCTGCAGGTACATCAGGTCAAGATAAAGGGTTTGTTTCAAGAGTAGGCGCGACTAATAGGTGGTACTTGAGGACTAATTCAATTGCCGAAACGGGAAGTAACACAGGAAGTAACTTTGATATCGTTAGATATGATGATGCCGGTGCTGCTATAGCTACTACTTTGTCAATTAACAGGGCGACAGGAAATGTTACTTCTTCAGGAACTGTAACTGCACCTACCTTTATTGGTGCATTGACTGGTAATGCTTCAACAGCATCATCTGTACCATGGTCCGGAGTTACAGGCGTACCTACTTTCAACCTTACAAGTGTCACATCTGGAGCGGGCAATAACTCTACATCTAATCTGATTAGAGTTACAGCCGCCGGGAATTTACCAACTTCAGGGGTGGGGTTGTCTACTTATTACACAGGAGGCGTAGGAACCATACAAGCTTATGATTATGTAGCGTCAACGCATAGGCCTATACATATAAGAGGTAGTGAGGTTTTATTGAGTGAAGGGTTTGTTGCAATAAATAAAACATCCTCTCCAGTCGCTGCTTTAGATGTTAACGGATCCATAATAGCCACTGGGACGGTAACTGCTCCCACATTTGTAGGTGCTTTAACTGGTAATGCTGCTACTGCCTCTGCTGTGGCCTGGCCGGGTGTAACAGGTAAACCGACAAACCTTGCAGGTTATGGTATTACTGATGCCGCGACTCAGGCTTCAGTTACTACCCTTGATGCCAATGCCGTTCATAAAACCGGAAATGAAACAATAGCTGGAATAAAACTCTTTAGTACCAGTGTCGGCATTGGAACAACTAATGTGCATACTTACAAATTAGCTGTAGGTGGTGGAATTATCGCAGAAAGTGTAAAGGTTAAACCACAAGGGCAATGGCCTGATTATGTTTTTGAAAAAGATTATCCCATCCTTCCCTTAAATGAACTGGAAAAATTTGTTTCGAAAAACAAACATTTACCTAATGTGCCAAATGCAGCCGAGGTGAAAAAGGATGGAATTGATGTCGGTGAAATGAATGCTAAACTACTCCAGAAAATTGAGGAGCTAACGCTTTACATTATAGATCAGCAAAAAAATATTATTGATCAACAAAAAGGTATGATAAATCAACAAAAGGAGATAAAAGATTTAAAAACAAATGAACAAAGATTGTCAATGGAGATTGAAAAGTTAAGTGCAGAAATGAATTTGTTAAAGAACAAATAGACAGAAACAGAAAATAACCCCATCACATTATATTACGCTCATGAAACGGCTCTTTTTTACGGTTTTAGTTTTACTATTTTTAAATACTACTTATGCTCAGGTTAAGGCAACTTCGGGAGAGATTAATACCGGTACAGATGATGATAAATTTGCAACAGCTCTTGCGTTACAAGGATCAAAATATCTAGACCAGAACGGTGCAAAGATATCTGCCGTAACTGCCGCAGGCGCTAATACATATGTTGCCAGTATAACGCCGGCAATAACGGCATATATTTCGGGGCAAGTGTTTTATCTCAAAATAACAACCGCGAATACAGGGGCGTCTACGTTAAATTTAAATGGATTAGGTGCAAAGACATTGGTTAAAGACGCCAGCAGCCCTTTGGATGCTGGTGATTTATTGGCGAATAAAGTATATGCTGTTTATTATGATGGAACTAATTTTCAGGTCATGAATATAGGTGGTGTAGCCTATGTACTAAAGTCAGGTGATATAATGTCGGGAGATTTAGGTATTACTAAGTCGCTTCCTAAATTAAGCCTAAACGGCAGTGATATAATCGGAAGTATAGGAAGAATTAGTTATTCTATTGGAGGTGCAGAAAGAGCATTTATAAATGCTAATAGACATTTTGCAGTTGGACAGTTGACTAATTTGGAGTTCGGTACTATGGGTAATACTCATATGACTTTATCTAATATTGGATACCTTGGTTTAGGGGTTGCAAGTCCACTTGTTAAATTAGATGTGTTAGGAACTGCGAGGTTAACAAATGCAGGTAGTGCTCTTCAGCTGTATAGTACAACTGGAACAGGAAATACTTATATGTCTTATCATAATAACGTAGGTACAAGATTGGGATATGTAGGTTTAGGCTCTAGCATTAATAACAATATGTATATTGCAAGTGATTTGGGCTCTGTAAATTATATAGGGTCTTCTCATGTATTTAATAGCCCTATCATAGGGCGGCAATCTGGAACGGGTGATTTTCCTGTATTGGGTGATTTACCTACAGGTGCACTAACTTTAGCTAACACATCTACAGGACTATACGGAATCCAAATGGGAGTTAGAAATTCAGATGGTATAACCTGGCTTCAAAGTGGGTATTTCAACGGGGCCACAGTTACTCCGTCATTTATTTTAAATCCTAAAGGCGGATGGGTTGGTGTTGGGAGCGTTAACGGTGTGGCTCCCCTTGTGCCATTCCATGTTAAGGGGCAAATTAGATCTGAGAGGACTAATACAGGTCAATTCATCCAGATGGATAGTGAAAACGGCTCAGGCAACTTTTTAGCTAAGAATACGACTAGTGCTGTATATTCAGCTATTAGATTTATACAAGGAAATAGTACAACTGATAGAGATGCTTTAGTTATTGGAAATGATGGAACGGTCACGGCTTCAACCTTTATAGGTAATTTAACTGGTAACGCGTCCACGGCAACTTTAGCTACAAACTCCATACAATGGAACGGGGTAGTGGGTAGAATTAGCGAAGCTTTACAAGGTTCTGGTATGGCATCAATTTTAGGAAGACATTCAAATGGAGACGTTTATCAGTTTAATAGTTTAGGGTTAAGCACTTTCATGGGATTGGGCAATTACGTTTTGAAGTCTGGCGAGACTATGACTGGACCTTTAGCCATATCTTCAGCGATAGGAGCAAAATTTACCATGAAAAAAACTGCCAGTAATCAAAATAACTACATAAATTTTTTAGATGAGGGATCTAGCCGAACTGGTTACATCGGTCATGGTAGTACTACTAGTACTAGTATGTATATAGTATCAGATTTACCTGGAACAACTGTAAACTTGGGAGTAGCTGGAACTAATCAGTTTAGTGTAGCTACAACAGGAATTACGACGACTGTACCTGTAGTTACTTCAGCAGGTTCAGCAGCAGCACCTTCACATTCATTTAGTGGTGATACTGGTACTGGTATGTGGAATAACCCAGGTATATTAGGTTTTACTGTAAGCGGAACTCATAGAGTTGGCATATCATCAACATTACTAAGTTCTACTTTACCAATTAATAGCAAAGGTCCTACTAAAATCGAAAGAACAAATACAACTCAGTATGTTCAGTTAGATCATGAAAATGGGGAAGGTAATCTGTTAGCCAAAAATACGACTTCTGCCGTGTTTAGTTCATTCAGAATAAAGCAAGGCAATAATGTTACTAATAGAGACGCTTTAGTTATTGGAAATGATGGAACGGTCACGGCTTCAACCTTTATAGGTAATTTAACTGGTACTGCTTCTTCAGTGCCCTGGGCAGGTGTTGCCAGTAAACCTACAACGCTTGTAGGTTATGGCATTACTGATGCTGCCCTGGATGCGAATGTTGTTCATAAAACGGGGAATGAAACAATTGCAGGAGTGAAACTTTTTAGTACAAGTGTTGGCATTGGTACTACTAATGTGCATACTTATAAACTAGCAGTGGGAGGTGGAATTATAGCTGAGAGTGTAAAAGTTAAACCACAGGTGAGCTGGCCTGACTATGTTTTTGAAAAAGACTATCCAATCCTCCCATTAAATGAATTGGAAAAATTCGTTTTGAAAAACAAACATTTACCTAATGTGCCAAATGCAGCCGAGGTAAAAAAAGATGGTATTGACGTCGGGGAAATGAATGCTAAACTCTTGCAGAAAATTGAGGAGTTAACACTCTATATCATAGATCAGCAAAAAGGTATGATGGATCAGCAAAAGGAGATAAGGGATTTGAGGGGCAAAGTAAATGAAATGACGAAATTATCGGAGTTAGTTGAAAAATTAAGTGCCGAAGTAAATTCAATAAAGAACAAATAGAAATTAGATTAACCTCATGAAACAATTCTTTTTTACCGTTTTTGCGCTACTTACTTTAAATTCTACTTATGGGCAGGTTAAGGCGACTTCGTCTGAAATTAATACCGGTACAGATGATGATAAATTTGCAACTGCTTTGGCATTACAAGGCTCAAAATATTTAGACCAAAATGGGGCTAAAGTTTCTGCTGTAACAGCTGCAGGGGCTAATACGTATACAGCTAGTATAAACCCTGCGATAACTGCTTACAGTATGGGACAGGTGTTTTATATCAAAATAACAACCGCCAATACGGGCGCTTCGACCCTAAATTTAAATGGATTAGGTGCTAAGACGTTGGTTAAAGACGCTAGTGCAGTTTTGGTCTCAGGTGATTTATTGGCGAATAAAGTGTATGCTGTTTATTATGATGGAACTAATTTTCAAGTCATGAATGCTCCAACAGCAGGTGGTAATTATGTCTTGAAGTCTGGTGATACCATGACAGGTCAATTAAATGGAACTGTTGGAGCATTCAGTGGATCGTTATATGGTCTTAGGTTAGGTGTAGGTACGGCTGGTGCGGCAAATAACGTAGGAATTAACCATACTGCAAACTTAGAAGGTGCATCAAGTGCTGTGGGTTATCAAATGACAACAAATATAGGCAGCGACGTAACTAGTGGTGGATATGGATTTCGAACATCCTTAAGCACTGTTCCATCATCTACAGTTTTAAGTAATTTGACTCATTTTAGTGCGGCTCAACGTGCGTTTGGCGCAGGATCATCAGTGTCGCTTCAAACAGGGTTTGAAGTGAGTTCTACTTTAGTAGGTGGGGCTACAAATAGAGGCTTTAGTAGTGGCATCCCTGCTGGAACTAATAACTATAACCTTTACATGAGTGGTACTGCCAGAAATTATTTAGTAGGAAATTTAGGTATTGGGACTGATGCAGTTTCTAGTGCTAAACTGGAAGTTCTTGGGATAACGAGGTTAACAAATGCAGGGAACTCTCTTCAGTTATACAGCACAACAGGAACAGGAAATACTTATATGTCTTATCATAATAATGTAGGTACGAGATTGGGATATGTAGGTTTAGGTTCTGGCACGAATAACAATATGTATATAGTAAGTGATTTAGGCAGTAATGCATATGTGGCTTCCGCGCATCTATTTAAATCTAGTGCAGCAACAGTATATGATAATAACGCTATAGGTATTGGCAAAATGGCCAATCATGCAGCTGTTCAGATTGATGGTTTTGGAGTAGGAACAAGAGGATTTACATTTGGTACAGAAGCTTTACCTAGCGGTTATCAATTAGAATTATTCAAAGGAGGGGTAAGTGCAAAAGGTATTACTAAAATAGAAAGAACATCCTCACTTCAATATATGCAAATAGATGCGGAAGGAGGAACTGGAAATATATTAGGTAAAAACCCATTAACAGCTGATTACCTTCAACTAAAGTTACAGCAAGGTAATAGCACAACAAATAGAGATGTACTGACTGTTGGAAATGATGGCATGGTGACAGTTCCTTTTGGAGTAGTTGCAGATGTAACTGGTAATGCGACAACTGCAACAAGTGCCAAGGTGCTTTCAGCCATACCTCAATACACCTGGACCCATGATATGTTACCTAATAATTACTCATTAGGAATCCAATCATCATTTGTTCAGCCAGGAGCACCCGGTGGATGGCAAAATTATGGTTCTGTAATGACTATGAGAACTTATGGTGCCGGAGGAGGTACTTTACAGTTGTATACTCCTTATGGAACAATTAATGGTGGAGACAATTTACAAGTAAGATTTGGTAACTATTCCGTTAATTCGGGTAACTCATGGACTGGTTGGAAAACTTTAATGAACCAGGGGGATAATGCTGCAAGTGCTACAAAGCTGGCCACACCTCGTACAATTAATGGAGTTTCATTTGATGGATCTGCAAATATTACTATTGATGCTGCGACTCAGGCATCGGTTGCTACGCTGGACGCGAATGCGGTTCACAAAACAGGAAATGAAACAATAGCTGGTGTCAAACTTTTTAGTACAAGTGTTGGTATCGGAACCACTAATGTACACAGTTATAAGTTAGCTGTAGGTGGTGGTATCATGGCAGAAAGTGTAAAAGTTAAACCACAGGCACAATGGCCTGATTATGTTTTCGAAAAAGATTATCCCATTCTTCCTTTAAATGAACTGGAAAAGTTCGTTTTGAAAAATAAACACTTACCAAATATTCCAAATGCCGCCGAGGTGAAAAAAGAGGGTATTGACGTGGGAGAGATGAATGCTAAACTTCTACAGAAAATTGAAGAATTAACGTTGTACCTTATTGAGTTAAAGAAAGAAAATGAAACGTTAAAAAGCAGAGTGGATAAAATAGAAAAAAACACAAAATAGGTTTTACCTAAGCAGCATAACTGATCCTGTTTTTTTTACGGTATTTTTATGGACATCTTTTCCGTTAATCACATAATAATAAACTCCTGTTGGCAGGTCCTGGTTATCCTTTCGGCCATCCCAGTTCTTAAATATATTTGTGCTTTCGAAAATCTTGGTGCCCCAGCGGTTAATAATGATGATTCGATACTCCTTTAAATTAGGGATACTGACATTCAGTTCATCATTTATTCCATCGCCATTTGGCGAGAAGGCATCTGGAACAAATATAGAAGCGTCTTTTAAAATAACCAGCTTACCCCTGAATGTTGTATTGGAACATTCATTGTCGGTAATTGCGGTAAGAGAAATGTTGAAGTTCCCCGGACTGGTATAGGTATGACGGGGATTGATTTCTGTAGAAGATCTGCCATCTCCAAAATCCCAGATGTATGCGGATGCGTTTACAGATTCGTTGATGAAAGTGATGGTGGTAGGGGATACATATTTTAATGAAAAATCGGTATCAGTACGAAATGCTGCAAAGGCCTTTGGTGGAATTGGAGGAATATTAAATATGGCTTCTTCACTAACACAATCTCCAACCTGTATAGTTAGTTTATAATCTCCGGCATTTTGCGGACCTCTGATTATAATTTCAGGATTTTGAAGGGAAGAACTGAAATTATCGGGCCCAGACCAGGAGTAAATGGCATCCTTAACATCTGGTGTATTAAATTTTAAAACATCATCTACACACAATTTTGTAGCTGAGGCGGTAATAATAGGCTTTTCGGGTGTATATGCCACATAAAGATTATAGTAGCTGATGACAGAACAACCCAGGGAGTTGGTAGCCTTTAAGCTGATACTCTTTTGTCCGACGGAATTATAAGTTACCAAATGTGGCCCGGGGCCGGTAGCACTGGTTATACTTGCGGTCGTTCCAAAATCCCAGTCCAGAGTCCTGGAATTATCTAAGTCAGCCGAAAAGGTATAACTCTGGTCGAGCTCACATAAACTGTTTTTGTCGATCTGTATTTCTGTTTTTGGTCCCTCAAATTCTCCTGTTCCACCAAAGGAAAGTGTGAAGCCGTTATTTCCGCTAGAAAAATTGTTGATCAGCAGCGCATAGGTATGCCCTTCAATCATATCTACATATTTGAGCCATCCATCTTGTCCGGGTGGACAATTACTTTGTTCACTGATATCTACAGAAGTAAGGTTTAGCCCCGTAACAAAATAGGACGGTGTACAGTTTATACCATTTCCGGTAGCGCACCTGATGGCATTTGCGGGAATCAACCTGGAGCAATCACCATTCGGCCCCAGGTCATACAGCACCCAATCGATATCATCAGTATTAGATGTTGGCGTGATGGCGAAAGTCAGGGTGCCATTGTTGGCGGCGGTCCACTTGTACCATGCAGAGTTCGACTCAATAGCCAGGCATGAGCCGGCTGTTTCCGTGTTATTGTTTCCTGCACCCGTAATATTTGTTTCCGAAAATGTTTCTTTAGTACATAAAAGACTTGCAGTTGCACAGTCCTGTCCAGGTTTGGTTGGAGGCGTATAATTGTTAATACATAACTTAAATGTACCTGTGCTGTTTTGTTCTGCACTAATTCGGATATAATACTCCGTTCCTACAATGAGTCCCCCTTTATAAGCTGTGGTTAAGTTGTTTGCTGTAACCATTGACCCGATCATCTCCGTTAATTTGATGCCGTCGTAAGTATAAATAGCAATTAGCGGAGCAATTAACGTATTGGTACTTGTGCCACTGGTTTTACCCGTTACAGAAATATTGATGTCCGTTTTTTGTGCTGTAAATTTATACCAGATGTCTTTTCCTTCAGAAAGCCAGAATGACGCTTTCTGGAAGCTACTTGCCGTAGCATCGATATTGGAATATGCCGCATCACCAGAGCAATAGCCTATGATGTCAGTTAAAATTTTAGCATCCTTTATCTGGTCATTATCCGGAACTGCGCAAAATGAATCGCGACAGAAAAAAAGTACAACCGAAAGCAAAAGAAGAGCGCGTATCATATTTGAACTAAATATAAGGCAAAGTATCTAATTTTGGAAATCCACCCTACATAACCACCTTACATAACCACCCTGCATAGTAACCCTGCTTAAGCACTCTGCATAACAATCCTGCATAACCACCCTGCTCATCCACCCTACATAGTAACCCTGCTTAAGCACTCTGCATAACAATCCTGCATAACCATCCTACTTAACCACCCTGTTTAACCGAAAAAATTACCTTCTTCGAGGAGACCTCAGGCGCTTTTTGCTCCTTTTTCAGGAGCCTAAAAGATGCCAGGCTCCGAAAAGAACGGTTATTTTTTCTTTGCTTCATTCCAATAAACATCCATTTCCGCCAATGTCATATCCTGTAATTCCTTACCATTTTCCTTCGCTTTCTCTTCCAGGTATTGAAAGCGCTTAATGAATTTCTTATTCGTTTTTTCCAGTGCATTTTCCGGATTGATATTGATAAAACGGGCATAATTGATCAATGAAAACAGCAGGTCGCCAAATTCAGCTTCCGCCTTTTCGGTGTCAATAGCTTCATTGTCTACCACGTTAAATTCATCCTTAAATTCCTGCATTTCCTCTTCCACCTTTTCCCATACCTGTGATTTGTCTTCCCAGTCGAAGCCTACACCACGGGCCTTTTCCTGGATGCGACTAGCTTTCACTAGAGACGGTAGTCCGGCAGGTACTCCGGCTAAAACGGATTTATTGCCTTCCTTTAGTTTAAGCTTTTCCCAGTTGCGTTTTACATCCTGTTCATCCTGAACTTCTACATCACCGTAAATGTGAGGGTGGCGACTGATGAGTTTATCGCAAACACTATTTAATACGTCGACAATTGTAAAGTCATTGGTTTCAGAAGCAATACGTGCGTAAAATACCAGGTGCATCATAACGTCACCTAGTTCTTTTTTCACTTCGTCCAGATCGCCTTCTAAAATAGCATCCGAAAGCTCATAAGTTTCCTCAATAGTGAGGTGCCTTAAAGTCTCCATAGTCTGTTTTTTATCCCAGGGACATTGTGTACGTAAGGTATCTAAAACAGTTAAAAGACGAGTGAACGCGGATGCTGGATCAGCAGCGGTAACAGGAGGTATATTGTTAGGCATTTGAGTTTTATTTTACGACGTTAAAGGTAACCATCATTGTGGTTAAAAAAAGAACAATGAGGCCTGATAAAAATATAAAGTCCGCAATTTTTTCCAGGTGGTCATGTGTATTTCTTTCTTTACGTATAGATAGAAAGGAAAGAATAGAACTCGCCATAAATAAAATGATAGCCAGTGCAGTGGTTTCATCAATCAATGTACTGTCCTCCATTTTAGATACTTTGATAGAAGTAAGTACTACAAAGCAAAGGCCCAGCAAGGTTGCAGAGGTGTTGAGTATATGGGGAGATTTGTTTTTTGCCATTTGTTTATTTTCCTGGGCTTTATTCCTGTTCTTCCAGTTTTATTTTTTTGGTGATGCGGTATACCTTTCGTTTCTTTTCGGGCTTCTCTTCACCACCAAGTAAAATGCCCCAGGGTTTCAGCTGGTCGACCTTATCAAAGATAATTTTAAGCATAGCCAGGTACGGAATACAGAGGAACATACCGGAAATTCCCCAGATCATTTCGCCTACAACAATACCAATAAAGGCAAACAAGGCATTGATCTTTACTTTTGAACCTACTACTAACGGCATCAGCACATTGCCATCAAGGGCATGGATACTTACAAAAGCAACAACTACCAGTAAAACTTTGGCTGCTCCGGCAGTGGCAAAAGTGATGAGTACACTGATGAGCAAAGCTGTAAAGATGCCGATGTAAGGGACAATATTGAAAATCCCGGAGATTAAACCCAGCAATACTGCATATTTTACATTCAGTATCCAAAGGGTGAAAATCATTAATATGGTAACAATAAACATCTGTAAAAACAGTCCGGTTATGTATTTTTTAATGATGTACTGAACCTGACGTACAATTTCGCCTACCTTTTGTTTGTGTTTTTCTTCGAATACAGAGGTTAGAAAGCTGAAAAGGATACCACGATAATTGAGAATGAAAAAGGTAAACAGTAAAAGAAAGGAGAGGAACAGTAGGGTGGAAGACAAGGTAAGCAGGGTGGCTCCTAATACGGAAGCGCTTGTTGCTACTGCTGTACTTGCGCTATCTTTGAGGTAGTCTATTTGTTTTTGCGTATTGACATCAAATGTCCTGGATATCCAATGTTGGATGTCGTGAAAAGAGGTTTCTGCCTGGTGTTTTAACAGTGGCCAGTCTTCCCATAGGTCTGTAAGTTGATTAGCCAGGAAAAAAAGGATAGATGAAATGACAGCAATCATCAGTACCACAGAGATGATTGAAGCAATGCTTCTTTTGAAACGCCATTTACGCTCCATAAAATCTGCCATAGGCAATAGTAACAGGGCCAGCAGAAAGGAGGTGAGTAGCGGAGCAAGAATGGTTTGTCCTAATATTGCCAGGTAGCCGAGGCAGATAATAGAGAACAGTACCATCGCCAGCTTTGTATAAAAGGGTAGGGAGATGTTTTTCATATGTCCGGGTTAATTATGATGTAAATTAACCAAAAACAAATGGCCTGCCAAATATTTGACAGGCCATTTGTTTGAACGATATTTTTGTGATTAAGACCAGGCACTGGCCTGATCCAAAATAGCAATGTCTTCTGTATTTAATCGGATATTGGCCGCTTTAACCAGATCTTCCAGTTGCGTAAGGTTGGTTACACTGGCAATTGGTGCGGTAACTGACGGCCTTGCAATGAGCCATGCCAAAGCAATACTTGCCGGATTAGCGTTGTATTGTTCCGAAACCTGATCTAGTGCAGCTAATATTTTAAAGCCGCGGTCGTCCAGGTAGCTCTTAACACCTTCACCGCGCTGACTTTTATTAAGGTCGGCTGCCGACCGGTACTTTCCGCTTAAAAAACCACTGGCTAATGCATAATAGTTAATTACGCCCAGCTGGTTTTCTGTCACTACTTTTTCCAGGTCCTTTTCGTAACCTTCGCGTTTGTATAGATTATACTCGGGCTGGAAGGTCTGGTATTTTGGTAAGCTCAATTTTTGAGCAGTTTCCAGTGCTTCAGTTAAGCGTGCTGCAGAAAAGTTAGATGCACCGACCCAGCGTATTTTTCCTGCTTTGATGAGCTGATCGTATATTTCAAGGGTGTCTTCAATAGGCGTATCGGGATCGTCATAGTGCGATTGGTAAAGATCGATATAGTCCGTTTTTAGTCTTCTAAGGGAATCGTCAACACATTTAAGAATATAGTCTTTTGCCAGGCTTTTCTTTTTGGAACCTGGAATAGAGCCTACTTTGGTGGCGATAATAACCTGCTGACGTTTTTTACGGTCTGCCATCCAGTTGCCTATAATGGTTTCTGATTCGCCGCCTTTATTGCCGGGTGCCCAGTGCGAATAGGAATCTGCGGTATCTATAAAATTAAAGCCGGCATCTGTAAAACCGTCTAGTATTTTGAATGATTTTCTCTCGTCTATGGTCCAGCCAAATACATTGCCCCCAAAAGTGATGGGGTAAACGAATAAGTCTGAATTACCTAATTTTCTTTTCTCCATTTGTTTTTTCTTAAAAAGGTGTTATTGTACAGCTTTGTTATACAGTTGCCAGATCCCGGTCTTCACCGGGATGACGAACGTATATTTAACAAAATTAAACGAACGGAGTTTTTGTTGCTCTTAACATTTCTCTTTTACCTGGTGCTCCCTGTAATTTCTCAATGCTAAAACCAACACTTTTTAGTGCGCGTTTTAATTTTCCGGTAATGGCATAGGTTACAAAGATTCCTCCAGGTTTTAGGAATTTGCAAACATGTGCAATGATTTCATCCGTCCACATTTCTGGCTGATGTTGTACCGAAAAGGCATCGTAATAAATGAGATCAAATTGCTGGTCCGTTTCGTACCGGTGTAAGTAAGTATGTACGATCCTTAATTGCTGCCCCGGCACAACCTGTACTGCCTGTTGTAAGGCTTTGCCGTAGTTGTTGACTGTTCCATTCCATATCTCCTGGGGAACATAGCTACTGTAACCCGTTGATTCCAGTTCTTCTATTTGCAGGGGGAAAGCTTCCAGGGAGGTGTAGTTCAGATCAACCTTTTGTTCTTGTCCGTATGCTGCGCTAAGTAAAAAATTAAGCCCGGTGCCAAATCCGACTTCTAAAATACTAATCTGCTGATCAGGGAAGCTACTGATGGCATGTTTTAAACCTGCATCAATAAATACATGTTTACTTTCCTGTAAAGCGCCATGTTTGGAGTGATAATGCTCGCCAATGGTTTCATTGTATAAAGTATTCGAGCCGTCGGCAGTTAAAGTGATCTTATTCATTGCTGCAAACTTAGAGAAAATTGTTTTTAACTTTAGTGCTTATTAATTACCGGGTATGGATATTGAATCATTGAGAGACTATTGTCTGAGTTTAAACGGAAGCACCGAAGGGATGAAATGGGACCACCTTTGCTTTATGATCGAAGAAAAGATTTTTGTACTGGCCTCATTGGAAGATGGACACCTGTGTATGAAGTGTGATCCGGAAGATTTTGATGAGCTGACAGCTAGACATGGCATTAAGCAGGCACCGCATTTTGCAAAAAGACAATGGGTAGTGCTGGAAAGTATCGATGCACTTCCATCTGCCGAACTACAAAGCAGGATCGCTGAATCCCGGAGACTGGTGTTATCTAAACTGCCTAAAAAAACGCAGGCAAAGTATGCGTAGGACCTTGTAATGTAAGGGAGAATCCTGAGGATGTACTTAATTAACCGTGTTAATCGTTTATATCCGTTTATATCCGGTTATACTGTGGCCCTTAGAATGAAACCAATATAGATTTGTCGTAACTAATTTTATTTATTTATGACAAAAGCACGTTTTATTGATCCGCTTACAGACTATGGTTTCAAGCGCTTGTTTGGCAGTGAGCCGGACAAAGACATTATGATTGACTTTTTGAACGCTTTGTTTGAAGGCGAAAAAATTGTTGCCGACATTACATATAGCCCTACTGAGTATTCCGGTGAAGATTCAAAAGAAAAAAAGTGCTCTTTGATTTGACTTGTACAGGTGTGGATGGGGAGAAATTTATTATTGAGATGCAACGCACAGATCAGGAATTTTTTAGGGACAGGTGCGTATTTTATATGTCCGGATTAATTAGTTCCCAACTTCCAAAAGGAAGTTCCAATTGGGATGCTCCTCTAAAAGAAGTCTACTTGATCGGAATTATGGAGTTTCAGTTCAATAATATCAATAGTAATTACCTGCACAATATTGCGCTGATGAATAGGGATACCGGGAAGGTTTTTTACAAAGGAATGGGCTATAAGTTTTTGGAATTGCCTAACTTTGATAAAAAGGAAAGTGAACTGATAACAGAGTTGGACAAATGGTTCTATCTATTAAAGAACCTGAGCCGTTTGGATAAAATTCCTGATTTCCTGGATAAAAGGGTGTTCCAGAAAGTGTTTAAAATTGCGGAGATGAGTAAAATGACTAAGGAAGAGCGTGAGTTGTACCATTCAGATGTGAAAGCAAAATCTGATTGGAATGCGGGCATTCGCTACGCTGAGAAAGAAGCTGAAAAAAGGACGAAGATTGAAATTGCATTAAAGATGAAAAAGAAAGGTTCATCCAATGATGACATTGCAGAACTTACAGGTCTTTCTATTGAAGAAATAGAAAAAATTTAATTCCTAAAGTAGGGCTGATTTAAGTAAGAGTAAGTGCCCTTCTATATTGAAATTACTACTTGTTAAACCAGTAATAGATTTTCGCTATTCCAAGTCTCCGTAGGATGGTGCCAGTAAGGGAAAATACATTTATCGTCTTCATCTCTGCTCTTTTTATATGTATTTAACATATTTTAACAAAAAATATTGTGTTAACCGAAAAAAAAGTGTTATTGGCAGGATGTCGGATTGCTACTATTACACCCCTAATTTCTTGCGCTGGCCAATGTAAAGTCCTGTAACCACCAGGAAGGTTCCGGCAATGGTATACCAGGTAATAGGCTCATCTAAAAGCCACCAGGCATAGAAGAAACCGAAAAGTGGACAAAGGAATAACCATAACGAAGCTTTCACTGTGTCTATTTTTAAGAGATAGAACCAGCAGATTAGGCCAACTACAGAAACAGAAAGACTGAGCCATAATACAGAAAATATTAAGCGATTATCGAACTGTACGGCGCTAAAGTCACTCATGAAAAAAGTAAAGGGGAGTAAAAATAGTCCGCCCAGTGTTACCTGCCATCCGTTAATCAATAGGTTTGGTAATGTCCATTTTACCCTTGCATAGTAAACGCTTGCAAAGGAAACAGCTACCATGCTTAACATCAGTAAGCTTACACCGAAAATGCTGGTATTGGCACTTTTAAGTAAGGGATAGGTAGCCAATGCTATACCAGACATTCCGATAATGATGCTTAGTATTTCAGCTTTTGCAGGTCGGCGCCCCATTAACCATGAGGATAGTAAAACAATAAGTAAAGGATTGGTGGACGTAGACAGACTGCCAATCCCTGCAGCGGTATATTTCATAGCTACCACATACATCCCCAGGTATACCGTGGTATTGAGGAAGCCAAAAATGGCTAATTGCCGCCATTCTTCTGTGTTTGGGAACCTGTATTGTTTATCCCTGCTGATCAGGTAGCAAAACCCCAGTAAAACAGCCCCAGCTATAAAGAAACGAAGGTTGCCAAGTATAAGTGGAGGAGCCGACAGAACACCAAATTTGGTAGCAACCGAAGCAGAAGCCCATAACATGGCAAAAAGTAAGCCGGCAAGTATCGTTTTCATTACAGCAAAGGTAAGGTAAGAAGTAACGTTATTTGCAGCATTTTATATAAGTTTGTCCAAACTAATTTTTTATACGAATGAAGAAACTGATTCTGCTGTCGTGCCTGGTAGCAATTGCTTTTTGTGGTTTTGCACAAAATAAACAATTTACCATGCAGGATGCGATGAGCAATGCGCGAACAACGCTTGCCCCTGAAAACCTAAGTCAAATTCAATTTATTTACGGAACGGAAGATTACGTTTATGCAAAACGTATGGGTAATAACCCGGTATGGTTAACCGGAAATGCTAAATCTGCAACCGATAAACCTTTTCTTACCTTAACACAGTTAAACCAGAAATTAAGAGCTGCCCAAAAGGATACTTTAAAAATGCTTCCGATGATTCAGTTTAACCAGGGACCGGCATGGATTTTAAACCTTAATGGTAGTAAAGTTGCACTTGATCCGGTTAAAAATACAGTAGATGTATTGGTTGATCAATCGTTGATGTCGAAGTCAAATGTTGAGGAAAGTAGCGCAGGCTATGTAGCTTACCTGGATAATTTCAACTTGTTTGTAGCTAAGGGTGGCGACAAAAAGCAAGTGACTACAGATGGTACTAAAGATATCGTATATGCTTCTACTGTACACAGAGAAGAATTTGGGATCAGCAAAGGAACTTTCTGGAGCAATAACGGAAAGGTGCTTGCTTTTTACAGAATGGACCAAAGCATGGTAACTGATTATCCGATTATTGACTGGACAACCAGACCTGCACAGAATGTAAATATCAAATATCCTATGGCTGGAGATAAAAGTCATCAGGTAACTGTAGGTGTTTATAATGCGGAAACCAAAGCTGTGGTTTATTTAAAAACGGCTGAGGCTGGAGAGCGTTCTGAACAATATCTAACAAATATTGCCTGGAGTCCGGATGATAAATATGTTTTTATAGCGGTATTGAACCGTGGACAAAATCACATGAAGCTAAATCAGTATGATGCAGTAACTGGCGAATTTGTGAAAACTTTATTTGAAGAGAAAGATGAGAAGTATGTAGAGCCTCAAGTGCCTATGTTATTCTTGAAAAATGATCCTTCAAAATTCATCTGGCAAAGTAGTCGTGATGGATGGAACCATTTGTACCTGTATGATTTAAAAGGTAAAGTTTTAAAGCAGTTAACTAAAGGTCCCTGGGAAGTTCTGGACGTAAAGGGTTTTAATGCTAAAGGTGATCAGTTGTTTTATGTGTCTACTGAAGAGTCGCCGATAACAAGGAATTTATATGCTTTAAACGTGAAGTCTGGTAAATCACGTAGAATTACACAGGGCTTTGCAGTGCACAATGCACAGGTAAGTACTTCGGGAAATACGGTAATTGATAGTTACAGTACGCCTGAGGAGCCCAGAGTAATTCAACTGGTAGAAACTGCTACTTCTAAAGCAAAGGTGTTGTTAAAAGCTGCAAATCCTTTGGCGGCTTATGCTACTCAAAATTCATCGATTTTTACCATCAAAAGCAAAACAGGTGACGATTTGTACATGAATTTGTATAAACCTGTAAATTATGATGCGACTAAAAAATACCCGGTAGTGGTATATTGGTATGGTGGCCCTCATGCACAGTTGGTTATGAATGGCTGGAATGCCGGTGCGGGCGACTATTGGTCGAGATATATGGCGCAAAACGGTTATGTAGTACTTACTGTTGATGTAAGGGGTAGTGATAACAGAGGTAAAGCATTTGAGCAGTCAATGTTCCGTCGTGCTGGTGAGGTACAAATGGAAGACATGATGAGTGCGGTAGATTACCTGAAAGCACAACCTTATGTGGATGCTGCCAATATGGGCTTGTTTGGATGGAGCTTCGGTGGTTTTGCTACTACTGACTTCATGTTGACTCACCCTGGTGTGTTTAAAGCTGCTGTAGCGGGTGGTCCGGTAATTAACTGGGCTTTTTATGAAGTAATGTATACGGAACGTTATATGGATACGCCTCAGGAAAATCCTGAAGGTTATGCTGCAACGTATTTAAGTAACAGAGTGGATCAGCTGAAAGGTAAATTGTTATTGATCCATGGTCAGCAGGATCCTGTTGTGGTACAGCAACATTCTGTTGATTTTGTGAAACATGCAGTGGATAAAGGTGTGCAGGTTGATTACATGATTTATCCTGGCCATGAACATAATGTAATGGGGAAAGATAGGGTACATCTGTATCAGAAAGTAACGGATTACTTTGATCTGTATTTGAAAGATAAAAAGTAACGGAAAAAAATAACGGAAAAAAATAACCGTACTCCTCAATCGCGGGAACCTTTTTTCATGAAGAATGAAAAAATTTTCCAATGCGCTTTCGGAGTAGGTAATTTTTTTGGTCACAAGAAGTAAAAAGGTCACAAGAAGTAAAAAGGTCACAAGAAGTAAAAAGGTCACAAGAAGTAAAAAAGTTATAAGAAGTAAAAAAGTTATAAGAAGTAAAAAGGGGGAAGTACAAAATGTACTTCCCCCTTTTGCTTGTTTATAGAAGTATTATTTTCAATTGGATTTTATTGTATTTTTATCACTGCAAAAACACAATCTAAATACCTTGGTTTGAGCGGATAGGGATATGTCGTTGCAGCCGAAATTGATAACCGTACATACAGATGAAAAAGACCTTTTTTTTATTAGTTTTCTCAGTTTTAGCCTGGCAGGCACAAGCGCAGGTACAGATGCAGGAACTACCAGTGGAATTACAAACTCCTGAAATTGTTTCTATAAACCGCATGCCGATGCGGGCCCAGTCTTACGCTTTTGAAAGCAGGACATTGGCGGAAAAAAGAGTTAAAGCGCAGTCGACCTTTTTCATTTCTTTAAATGGTACCTGGAAGTTTAATTGGGTGAAGGATCCGCGAAAGCGCCCGGTTGATTTTTATCAGACAGGTTTTGATGACAACAATTGGGACAATTTTAAAGTGCCGGCTAATTGGGAAACCAATGGTTATGGAACACCAATTTATGTAAATCAGCCTTATGAATTTGCAGGCAGGCAGTTAACTGGTTCAAAGATGAATCCCCCCTTTGATATTCCTGTGGACAACAATCCGGTAGGCTCATATCGTAAGAAAATCACGATTCCAGAGAACTGGAACGGCCGTCAGGTTTTTATAAACCTCGGTGCCGTAAAGTCAGCCTTCTTTATTTGGGTAAACGGTAAAAAGGTGGGCTATAGTGAGGATAGTAAGCTGGCGGCAGAGTTCGACATCACTAAATATGTAAAACCGGGAGAGAATTTAATCGCACTGCAGGTTTACCGATGGAGTGATGGAACTTATTTGGAATGTCAGGATATGTGGCGTATTTCGGGTATCGAACGCGATGTTTATGTGTACGCTACACCAAAATTAAATGTCAGGGATTTTAAAACGGTGGCTACGCTTGACCCGACCTATAAAAATGGTTTGTTGAGTGCAACGATTATAGTCGACAATTATAAAATTGACAGAAGAACGAACCACAGTCGCCCGGATAGTTTTTATGTAGCTTTAGATCTGGTTGATGCCAAAGGTAAAAGCGTTTGGAAAGAAGATTCGAAGCTGACTACTGTTTTGGGTAATTTTCATAGTAAGCTATCTTTTAAAACAGAAGTTGACCAGGTTAAGCCATGGTCGGCCGAAACCCCTTATCTCTATACTTTGTATATCACTTTAAAGGATAAAGACCAGAAAGTGATTGAAGTGATTCCTCAACGAATTGGTTTCCGTTCCGTAGAGATCAAAGGGAGTGATTTCCTTGTGAATGGCAAACGTGTGTTTTTAAAGGGGGTAAACCGACACGAACACAATGCTAAACAAGGTCATACTTTAACGCATGCCGACATGGAAAAGGATATGGAGATGATGAAAAAGCTGAACGTGAATGCTGTCCGTCATTCTCATTATCCGCCAGATCCTTACTGGATGGAGCTTTGTGATGAATATGGTTTATACGTAGTTGATGAAGCAAATATCGAAAGTCATGGTCGATACTACAGTTTAGAAACCACTCTTGGGAATGATAAGCAATGGAGAGTGCCACATTTGGAACGCATCCAGCGCATGTATGAACGTGATAAGAACCATGCTTCGGTTGTTACCTGGAGTTTAGGTAATGAAGCGGGCAACGGCGTTAATTTTTATGAGGCTTATGAATGGTTGAAGAAAAATGATATTCGCCCGGTGCAGTATGAACGAGCGGAAGATGATTTCAATACAGATATGATTGTACCTCAATATCCTTCGCCTGATGATTTGCCTTATTATTCGAAATCGGGAAATACACGGCCGTTTATCATGAGTGAGTATGCGCATATTATGGGCAATAGTCTGGGTAATTTCAAGGAATACTGGGATGCGATTGAAAATAACCCTAAACTGCAGGGTGGTTTTATCTGGGAGTGGATAGATCAGTCTATTGATACCGTTAAAAATGGTAAGCGTATTATGGCTTATGGAGGGGATTTCCCATTAACCGGACCTGTTGATGAGAATTTTAGCGATAATAATTTCTGTGTTAAAGGTGTGGTGACCGCTTACCGCGGAATGACGCCTATGGCAGTGGAAGTTAAAAAAGTGCATCAGTTTATAAAAACGACTTTTAACGGAACAAACCAGGTTAATGTAAATAACAGCTATTTCTTTAAAGATCTGAGTAATGTGCAATTGAATTGGGAAGTGTCGGAAGACGGGAAGGTCATTCAACGTGGTGTAGTTAATAATTTGAATATTGGTCCGCGTGAAGTGCAGACTATGGTGTTGCCATTCAAAACAAATTATAAACAAGGCAAGGAATATTTCTTGAATGTTTATTATCGACTAAAAACACCTGAGCCATTTTTGGAGAAGGGGTATGAGGTTGCATATGAGCAAATCGTACTGTCGGGTATGCCGAAGGTGAATACTTATGCTGAAGTTAAAAAGACTTTAAAAGTTGAACAGACACCAGGTAAGGCTATTGTTAAGGGGACTGATTTTACAGCAACTTTTGACTTAACTAAAGGAACATTGGTTAGCTACATTTCTAAGGGGCAGGAAGTCCTGGCCTCAGGGCCTCAGCCAGGCTTCTATCGTGCACCAACAGATAACGATATCGGTGCTGGTTTGAACCAAAGCTTGCGTATGTGGCGCAATGTTTATCAGGAAACAGGTGCAAACCATATTCAATCTGTGGTGAGCACGACTCCGAATAGTTTTAAGCTTACTGTAACAGCCAATTTGTTAAACGGAGATGAGCAAACCACGCAGGTTTTTAATGTATCGGGAGATGGTACCATTCAGGTTGACAATCAATTTAAAGCTGTTAGGGGTAATTATAAAACCTTAATGCGTATTGGGAATGACTTGCAACTGAACCAAAACTATAGCAATATTGAATGGTATGGCCGCGGGCCCGGAGAGAATTACGTGGATAGAAAAACGGCGTCATTGATTGGTGTTTATAAATCTACTGTTGCGGAGCAATATTTTCCTTATGCCCGTCCGCAGGAAAGTGGTAATAAGACTGATGTGCGTTGGGTAGCTTTTACTAATAAACAAGGTAGAGGACTGCGTTTTGAATTTGCGGATCAGCTGTTAAGTTTTAATGCTTTGCCATATGCTGTTGAGGATTTAGATCCTGAAGCCGAGAAAAAGCAATACCATTCGGGTGAGCTGGTAAAGCGTAACCAAATTTATGTACATATGGATTTGCAGCAATTAGGGGTGCAGGGGATCGACAGCTGGGGTGCAATGCCTTTAATCCAATACCAGATTCCATTTAAAGATTATAAGTATAGTTATTATATTAAACCAATTTAAAAAATAACCATACTCCTCAATCGCGGGAACCTTTTTTCCTGAAGAAGGAAAAAATTTTCCAATGCGCTTTCGGAGTAGGTAATTTTTTTGGTCACAAGGGGCAAAGGGGGCAGTGCAAAATGTACTGCCTTCTTTTCTTTTTCTAAAAAAATCAGTGCAGTGAGCTGACATGCAAAGATTTTACCCTTCCGCAAAAGATTTCTCGTTAGTTTTTATTGTTTTTTGTACTCGGGAGCTCCCGTTGGTCGGTTTGAGGAAGCGAACAGCATCTGTATTTTTTTCCTTTTCATTTTGTGGGCAATAAACTTTAAATTTGTAAAATGGGAACACTAATTGTACATCCGAAAAATAAAGAGCAGTTATCGGTGCTGAAAGCATTTATGAAAGCGCTTAAGATCTCGTTTGAGGAAAGCAAGAGTGATCTACCGACTTATGGTTCTGAAGTCGTCAGTGAAAATAGCCAGGTAAAAGAAGCTAAAGAGCCTTATAGTAAAAGCTTTGTTGAGAAAATAAACAAAAGTGATAATGAGTTTAAGAGCGGGAAGTTTACTGCAATTAAGACAGAAGATTTGTGGAAATAATTTACTCTCAACAAGCTCAATCTGATATAAAATTCTGGCTAAAATCTGGCAATAAAAAAATACAAACAAAAATTACACAACTAATCAATGCAATACAAAATGACCCTTTCAATGGTATTGATAAGCCGGAAGCTTTAAAATATGAAATGAATGGGAAATGGTCGAGGCGTATTGATGAGGGACATCGATTGATTTATGAAATACCAGAAGATCAATCAGTAATAAAGATACACTCTTTAAAAGGACATTACAGGTAACTATATCTGGTAAGGTCTTAAATAGTTTTAAAATAAATCTGATACTTTCAAAATAATGAGCATTTCGACAAAATACGATCCGGCGGCGACAGAAGACAAATGGTATAGTTACTGGCTTTCAAAGAAATTTTTTCACTCTGAACCAGATGAGCGTGAGCCTTACACAATTGTAATCCCTCCACCAAATGTCACCGGTGTCTTACACATGGGACACATGCTGAACAATACCATTCAGGACGTATTGATTCGTAAAGCACGTATGCAGGGTAAAAATGCATGCTGGGTGCCGGGAACGGACCATGCATCTATCGCTACTGAAGCGAAGGTAGTTGCTATGCTTAAAGAAAGAGGAATCAATAAAGCTGATATTACCAGGGAGGAGTTTTTGAAATATGCCTGGGAATGGAAAGAAAAATACGGTGGGATTATTCTTGAGCAGCTGAAAAAGCTGGGTGCAAGTTGTGATTGGGACCGTACACGCTTTACGATGGAAGACGATATGTCTGATGCCGTTATTGATAGCTTTATCCACCTGTACAAAAAAGGATGGATTTATCGTGGTATCCGTATGGTTAACTGGGACCCGGCAGGTAAGACTTCTGTTTCTGATGAGGAGGTAATCCGTAAAGAAGTAAACCAGAAGTTGTATTACATCAGGTATACTGTTTCAGGATCTGATGATTTTATTACCATTGCCACTACACGTCCGGAAACTATTATGGCGGACGCTGCAATTTGTATCAACCCTAATGATGAACGTTATACACATCTGAAAGGTAAAAAAGTATTTGTTCCTTTAATTAACCGTGAAATTCCGGTAATTGAGGATGAGTATGTGACTATGGATTTTGGTACAGGATGTTTGAAGGTTACACCGGCACATGATCTGAATGATTATGAGCTTGGCCTGAAACACAAACTGCCTGTTATAGATATTTTAAATGAAGATGGTACATTAAATGAACTTGCTGTAATCCTGGTTGGTGAAGACCGCTTTATCGCGAGGAAAAAGATCGCCAAGTTGCTGGATGAGGCCGGTCATTTAGATAAAGTTGAAGACTATAAATCGCAGGTAGGTTTTTCTGAACGTACAGATGCGGCTATTGAGCCTAAATTGTCGATGCAGTGGTTCTGTAAAATGGACCAGATGGCGAAACCTGCTCTGGAAGATGTGTTGAATGGTGATGTGAAGTTGATCCCGGAGAAATTTGTGAATACTTACCGTCACTGGATGGAGAACGTGCGTGACTGGAATATCAGTCGCCAGTTGTGGTGGGGACAACAGATCCCTGCATGGTATGATAACCAGGGGAATTGGGTAGTTGCCAAAACTAAAGATGAGGCTTTGAATGAGTTGTTAAAACTTAAAGATCCTGACGGGAACTTTACAGCTGAGGAGGCTGCCGGTTGTAAAAAACAACTTGCTCCTTTTGTAAAACAAGATCCTGATGTAATGGATACCTGGTTTTCATCGTGGTTATGGCCAATTTCGGTATTTGATGGGTTTAAAAATCCGGATAATGCGGATATCAATTATTACTATCCGACGAATGACCTGGTTACTGCACCGGAAATCCTTTTCTTCTGGGTAGCCAGAATGATTATGGCAGGACATGAATTTAGAGGTCAGAAACCCTTTACCAATGTATATTTAACAGGTATTGTTAGGGATAAGCTGGGACGTAAGATGTCTAAGTCTTTAGGAAACTCACCTGATCCTATCGGATTGATTGAAAAGTATGGTGCTGATGGTGTTAGGGTAGGGATGCTTTTGTGTTCTCCAGCCGGAAATGACCTGATGTTTGATGAAAGCTATTGTGAACAAGGACGTAACTTTGCCAATAAAATATGGAATGCCTTCCGCCTGGTAAAAGGATGGGAAGTAAATGATAACCTGGAGAATCCAAATCAGCAGGCTATTTTGTGGTTCGAGAACCGCTTTAATGAAGCGTTAGCTGAAATAGAAGATAACTTTAAACAATACCGCTTGTCGGAAGCTTTAATGGCGACTTACAAATTGGTATGGGATGATTTCTGTGCCTGGTACCTGGAGATGGTTAAGCCTGCATATCAGCATCCTGTTGATGCAGAAACTTTAAAAGCAACTGCAGGCTTCTTCGAAAGAATATTAACCTTACTACACCCGTTTATGCCTTTCTTAACAGAAGAATTGTGGCATGATGAGTTGTTTGGTGAAAGAGGAGAGCTGGACTGCTGTATTGTGGCCAACTACCCTAAAGTTGGAGATGCTGATGCTACTTTACTTAAAGAAGTTGAAGTGATCAAAGCTTTGGTTGCCGAAATCAGAAATGTAAGAAATACCAAACAGATCTCTCCAAAAGAAGGATTGCCATTGGCTATAAAAGTGAACTCGGGATTAGACTACGAAAAGTGGTTAAACATCGTTTTCAAACTGGCTAACATCAGTCAGGTTGAGCTAGTGAACGATAAAATTCCTGGCGCAGTAAGCTTTATGGTAGGGAAGGATGAGTTCTTTATTCACCTGAATGAAGCAATTGATGCTGATGCTGAAAAGGAACGTTTAAACGCTGAACTGGTTTACTTAGAAGGCTTTTTAAAGTCAGTAAATGCAAAACTGAGTAATGAACGTTTTGTACAGAATGCAAAACCTGAAATTATACAGAATGAAAGGAATAAACAAGCTGACGCTGAAGGAAAGATTAAGATTATTCAAGAAAGTCTGACTGCTTTGAACTAATTAATAAAGTCTTGAACTCATACATTTTGAATTAAAGAAAAGGTGATGTTTGCTAAAAACATCACCTTTTTTTGTCTACATATATTCTTCTGGTACAGTATGCTCTTTGTTTTTGCATCACGCTGAAACGATATTCTTCAGGTCTGGTATGCCCTTTGTCTTTGCATCATGCTGAAACGATATTCTTCAGGTCTGGTATGCTCTTTGTCTTTGCATCACGCTGAAACAAAATATACCTTCTGCGAAAAGGCCTCAGCGCTTTTTCCCTTCAGAAAAAGATGCAGCCTTAGAGTAGAACGGTTTATTTTGCCCCTTTATTTTACCATTTTATTTGGAATGATCTTATAAGCGCACCTTCTGTCGCCAGCAATAATGTGATTTACCCGTGTGATATCCACATCTTCGCCTAGTACAAACTTAAAAGTGTTGAGCTCGGAGGTGCAAAAGCCCTGACAAATTTGCGCGGCAGCACAAATGGGGCAATGGTTTTCCACAAGCAGATATCCATTGTCTTCTTTCGTATATTCAGCCATGTAGCCTTCCCGGCTACGTATTTCTGTTAATAGTCGAATTTTATCCTCTAAAGTGCTGGCCTGGTTTAATTGTTGATGGTATCGGCGTTTCGCTTTTTGCTCACCAGCGAACACTACCATTTCCAGTGCTTCTTCTCCCAGCGTTTCTTTAACCTGTTGAATGAGTTTCACTGTGAGCTCTGCATGTGTATCTGGAAAGCTTTTATTGCCCAGCTCACTTAAACTAAAATATTGTGTGGGTCTGCCTACACCTTTTGATTCGTGCACAGATTCTATTAACCCTTCCTCCGTTAGCTTTAGTAATTGTGTTCTCGCTCCTTCTGTTGTGATTTTCAATTCTTTAGCAATCTCTCCCGCCGTTAAAGCACCCCGTGTCTTCAACAACATTAAAAAACGATTTGTCTTCATAATCTAATAAAACAAGTGTTTAGTTGTTTTATTAACAAAAGTACTAACTTTGTCGAACAATTAAGAATATAAGGACTTATAGTTTCGCCATGCAAGTTAATATACTCCTTTATCATACCGGACCACCGCTAATTTTAACCTGGCCGTAGCGGCTATCCAGTAGCAATTTTAATGACAGCCGACTGTCCGGAAACCTTGGTTTTTGGGAGTGAAAGGACCGTTGTGGCTTTTTTTTAATACAAAACAAATACTTATTATGAAACCAATACAATTACCACTATTTATAACCCTGCTGTTTTTATTGCAGGCCTGTGGACCTGAACAACAGGTTGCCCAGGAGCACAGCATCCAGGAGTACCCTGTAATTACTATAGAAAGTAGAGAAGCTATCATCAATACCGAATATCCGGCTACGATACAAGGACAACAGAATATAGAGATCCGTCCGAAAGTAGACGGTTTCGTTGCACAGATCTTTGTTGACGAAGGGGCATCTGTTAAAAAAGGACAACCTTTATTCCGGATCAATGCACCTCAGTACGAACAGGAAGTGAGAACTGCCTCGGCAGCTATTAAAAATGCAGAAGCGGAAGTTAATACCGCAAAGATGCAGGTAGAGAAAGCGCTGCCGCTTGTAAAGGAAGGTATTGTGAGCGACTACGAGCTGAAATCGGCCACCTTTAACCTACACGCTAAAGAAGCGGACCTTGCACAAGCACGTGCTGGTCTTGCCAATGCGCGTACAAATTTGGGTTATACACAGATCAATAGTCCGGCAGATGGTGTTGTGGGGAGTATTCCCTATAAAACAGGTAGCCTGGTGAGCAGTTCGTCTCCTCAACCTTTAACCACAGTATCAAATATTGCAAGGGTCTTTGCCTACTTCTCTTTCAATGAGAAACAGTTTTTAGATTTTACAGAACGTTTTGCAGGTACGAAGATGGACGATAAACTGAAGCAGTTTCCAGCGGTAACCTTAATGCTTGCCAATGGAACTACTTACAAGGAAAAAGGAAAGATGGAAAGTATTGGCGGATTGATCAATACTGAAACAGGTGCGGTGAATTTAAGAGCCGCTTTCCCAAATGCTGAAGGCATTATCAGAAGTGGCGCCAGTGCAACCATCAGTATTCCTGTTCCTGTTAAAGATGCGGTACTGATCCCGGCAAAGGCAACCTACGAAATGCAGGAAAAACTGATGGCCGTGGTTGTGAATAAAGACGGCAGTGTGAAGCCTGTGGAAATAGAGATTATGGACGTTCCATCCGGAGAATTCTACGTGGTGAAAAAAGGCTTGAATGCCGGCGACCAGGTGGTAACCGAAGGAATGGGTACGTTGCAGGAAGGCACAAAAATAAAGCCTGTTGCCGAGAAGAAATAGAGAATAATTGATACAAAATATTAAACAATTATGTTAAAGAAGTTTATAGACAATCCAGTATTATCGACTGTCATATCGATAATCATTGTCATACTGGGCTTGCTGGGTTTGTTTTCGCTGCCCATATCCCAGTACCCGGATATTGCGCCGCCCGCAGTTGAGGTAAGCACCGCTTACCAGGGAGCAAGTGCCGATGTGGTGATGAAAAGTGTAATTACACCGTTGGAAGAACAAATCAATGGGGTAGAGAATATGACGTACATGACTTCCAAAGCCAGTAACGATGGAAGTGCAAGTATTACCATTAATTTTAAGCAAGGTACAGATCCAGATATGGCTGCCATTAATGTGCAGAACCGGATTACCAAAGCAACCAGTTTATTGCCTGCAGAGGTGATAAAAATGGGGATTACGACCAGCAAAAGGTTGAATAGTGAGGTTTTTAGTTTCCTGCTATATAGTGAAGATGGTAAGTACGACCAGAAGTTCCTGGACAATTATTTGAAGATCAATATCATTCCTCAGATTAAAAGGATTCAGGGAATCGGAGATGCCCAGGTGTATGGTGGCAAGGATTATAGCATGCGCATCTGGTTAAAACCGGATGCAATGGCTGCCTATGGTCTTATCCCCGGCGATATTGTGAATGCATTGGCTGAACAGAATATTGAAGCCGCACCAGGTAAGGTAGGGGAGAACAGTAATCAGAGTTTTCAGTATACCTTAAAATATACAGGCAGGTTTGAAAAGGCTGTGGAATTTGAGAATATTATCCTTAAATCGGTTGGCAGCGGACAGGTGCTTAAATTGAAGGATGTGGCCGACATTAACCTGGGTTCATTTACTTATTCGAGTACTTTGACCGCACAGGGACAGGAGTCGCCGTATGTAGCGGTTAGTCAGACTTCCGGCTCCAATGCGCATGAAATCATTAAGCAGTGTGAGCAGATATTGAAGGATGCTGAAAAGACTTTCCCTAAAGGGATTAAGATAGGAGTGTTTGCCAATGCCAATGAGTTTCTGGATGCTTCCATCTCTAAGCTGATATTTACCATTATAGAGGCATTTATCCTGGTGTTTATCGTGGTTTTTATTTTCCTGCAGGATTTCCGTTCTACATTGATCCCGGCTATCGCTGTGCCGGTTGCTATTATCGGAACTTTCTTTTTCCTGAAGCTGTTTGGCTTTACGATTAACCTGCTGACTTTATTTGCCCTGGTGCTCGCCATCGGTATTGTGGTAGATGATGCGATTGTAGTGGTCGAGGCTGTGCATGCGAAATTAGATCAGGGGGCTAAATCGGCCAGGAAGGCCACTATGCATGCGATGAGTGAGATTAGTACCGCTATTATTTCCATTACCTTGATTATGGCTGCGGTATTTGTTCCTGTAACTTTTGTGACCGGATCGGTCGGTGTATTTTACAAGCAATTCGGTTTAACGTTGGCTGTTGCAATTATCATATCAGCAGTTAATGCGCTGACTTTGAGCCCTGCTTTATGTGCTTTATTGCTGAAGCCCCACCAGGCACATGACCAGCCTAAAAAGGGTTTCATGCAAAGGTTTTACGATAGTTTTAATGCTTCGTTTACAGCGATGACTGCCCGTTATAAAAAGTCGGTCGTATTTCTGATCAACAAAAAATGGATTGCTTTTGCAGGTATTGCATTGTTCTCTGTATTGTTTTGGTTCCTGGTAAAAACTACCCCAACGGGTTTTGTGCCAAATGAAGATAGTGGTTCTATTTATGGAAACGTGATCCTTCCTCCGGCAACGTCGCTGGAGCGTACAGAGTTGATTGCGAATCAGATTGATAGTATTGCGCGTTCCATTCCCGAAGTAGAACTGTCGTCAAGACTTGCAGGTATGGACCTGATGAGTGGAACGGGAAGTTCTTATGCGGCTATTTTTATACGCCTTAAACCATGGGCTGAGCGTACAAAAAAAGGACAGGACATTAAATCTGTTGTCGGACAATTGTTTGCCAAAACGGCAAATATTAAAGGAGCTAATATTATCTTTTTTGCGGCGCCTACCTTACAGGGGTTTGGTAATAATGATGGTTTTGAATTTCAGTTGCAGGACAAGACAGGTGGAAGTTATAAAGCTTTTGATGGCGTAATCGGTAAGTTTATGGGAACTTTAAACCAGCGTCCGGAGATCATGTATGCGGCAACTTCTTACAATACGAGTTTCCCTCAGTATGAAGTGAGTGTAAATGTAGCGAAGTGTAAGGAAGCGGGTGTGGCGGTAAATACGGTACTGGAAACCTTGCAAGGTTATCTTGGCGGTATTTATGCGTCGGATTTTAACCGCTTTGGTAAGCAATACAAAGTAATGATCCAGGCTGAGGCTTCGCAAAGGACCAATAAGGAATCGTTGAGCAAAATCTTTGTACGGAATGATAAAGGCGTAATGGCCCCGATTACCGGATTTGTAACGCTTAAAAAGACTTATGGGCCTGAGTTTATCAACCGCTTTAACCTGTTTACCGCAGGTGCGGTGAACGGGGCGCCAAAGCCTGGCTACAGTTCCGGAGATGCAATTAAAGCTATCCAGGAAGTTGCGGCACAGACATTACCACAGGGATATACTTTTGAGTTCTCGGGTTTAACGCTGGAGGAACTTTCTAGTGGAAATCAAACGCTCCTGATTTTTATCCTGAGTTTGTTGTTCATTTACTTCCTGCTGAGTGCGCAGTATAAGAGTTATATATTACCTTTCTCCGTGCTGCTTTCTTTACCAATTGGTTTGGCAGGTGCATTCCTGTTTGCCCGTTTGTTTGGCCTGGATAACAATATATTCCTGCAAATCAGTTTGATCATGCTGATCGGTCTATTGGCTAAAAATGCGATCCTGATTGTAGAGTTTGCCCTGATGCACAGATTGAGCGGAAGGAACCTGATCCAATCGGCCATTGCAGGTGCAACAGCGAGGTTACGACCTATCCTGATGACTTCCTTTGCTTTCATTTTTGGTTTATTGCCATTGATGCTGGCCACAGGGGCCGGTGCGATTAGTAACCGCTCAATTGGAACTGCGGCTGTGGGAGGGATGCTGATCGGAACTGTATTCGGGGTGTTTGTAATTCCAGTACTTTTTGTGGTTTTTCAATCGCTGCAGGAAAAGATTAGTGGTGCTCCGAAAACCAGGGAAGCTGAAGCATAAAACGAATCATTTAAGCTGTTCCGGATGAGGATGGACGATGTCTTATCCGGAGCAGTTTAATCAAATTAAAATATAGATTAATGAAACCATATATAGGAATTTTATCGTTGCTCATTCTTGCTTCCTGCAAGGTGTCGCAACCCTACCAAAAGCCGCATTTAAATACGGCAGATCTGTACCGGGATTATACCGGCACGGATACGAGTAATGTAGCTTCATTGCCCTTCAATAAGTTGTTTTCGGATACTGTATTATCTGGATTAATAGAACGGGGATTGGCGCAAAACATTGACCTGAAGATCGCTTATCAGCGCATTATTGCTGCTGAGGCTAGTCATAGACAAAGTAAAGCTGCTTTTTTACCTGATTTGAACGGGAGTGCAAGTGTTAAACAATCTAAACTTGCCTTTCCACAAGGGTTCGGGATTATCAATTCTTCTACTCAGTACGATTTAGGTTTAACAGCAAGCTGGGAAGCTGATATTTGGGGAAAACTGAAAAGTGCGAAACGTGCTGCCCTGGCGAATATGCTACAAACAGACGAGGCGCGCAAAGCGATTCAAACCCAATTGATAGCTGACATCGCCAATCGTTATTTTACGTTGCTGGCTATGGATCAGCAGTTAATTATCCTGGAACAAACTGTAAACAACAGGAAAACCGATGTACATACGATGAAGTCATTAAAAGCTGCGAACATTGTGACTGGTGCTGCGGAAGTGCAGAGTGAAGCCAGTATGTATGCAGCTGAAGTAGCTATTCCAAAGTTAAAGAAGCAGATCAGGGAGGTGGAAAACAGCTTGAATGGCTTGCTTGCAAAACCTTCAGGTCCGATTAAAAGAACCGCTTTAAATGATCAGCACCTGCTGGTAGATTTGAAAGCAGGGGTTCCTGCTCAGCTGTTGCAAAACAGACCGGATGTAAAACAGGCTGAATACGCTTTTATGGCTGCTTTTGAAAATACGAATGTGGCCCGTAAATTATTCTATCCTTCTATAAGCTTAACTGCCGCAGGTGGTTTTACCAGCTTTAGTCTAAAGGATTGGTTAACTCCTGATGGTTTGTTCGGCAATATTGCAGCAGGAATTGCGCAGCCTATATTTAGTAAAGGTGCAAACAAAGCAAGGCTAACGACTGCTAAAGCCGTACAACAAGAAGCTGCTTTGAACTTCCAGAAATCACTATTAACAGCAGGTGAAGAAGTGTCAAATGCCCTTTTTGCTTATCAAACGGCCATCACGCAACAAAGTATTCGTGTGAAACAATTGGCGGCACTTCAAAAGTCGGTTGATTTTACCAAGAAGCTCTTGCGTTATAGCTCTGCAACAAATTATACGGATGTATTAACTTCTGAGCAGAATTTGCTTGCTGCACAGCTTGAAGATGTTGATGATAAGCTGCAGCAATGGCAGGCGGTAATTGCATTGTATCGTTCCTTGGGTGGGGGTGAAAAATGACCGTTCTCCTCAAGAGCTGCATCTCTTAGGCTCCTGAAGGGGAGCAAAGAGCGCTAAGGCTCTTTCAGAGAAGGTAATTTTTCCGTTCAATGAGAGTGGCCAGAACAGTGGTGTTATGAAAGGTTGCGTGATGCTTTGAAACAAAATATACCTTCTACGAAAAGGCCTCAGGCGCTTTTTCCCTTCAAAAAAAACCGACTGAAAGGAGCTCAACGAGACCATTAAAATTAACAACAGTCTCCGAGTTAAATGCCAGCCTTAGAGTAGAATGGTTTATTTTGTCCTTTATTTTTGTGCCTTAATTTGACACATTACAGCAGACTATACTCCGGCAATTCTTCAATAAAAGCAAACTGTCCGGCCTGATGATCAATAATTGCGTAGCAGTGCATTAAACCATTCGTTACGACCAGCCATTTGGTTTTGTGTACAGAGTTATATCTCGCTGCCTGGTCAAATACCGATTGTGATAATTTTACAGCGGGGGCTTTACATTCTATCACCATGATCCTTTCGCCCTGGTTGTTGAAAATCACAATGTCGGTTCTTTTTTGAAGCTTATTGAGGCTTAAGCCCCCTTCAATTTGAATGAGGGCTTTAGGAAATTTCTTTACAACAACAAGGTATTGTATAAAATGCTGTCTGACCCATTCTTCAGGTGTTAATACCAGGTGTTTCTTTCTTACCTCATCAAATATAAAATGCTGCGCGTCTTTTAATGTTATTTTAAAAGGGTATTCAGGTAAGTTAAGAGGTGTGGGGGTAAACGACATACTTTTGCTTCGCTGCATTGGGTTACTACATTATAAATGGAGTTAATCTATAGCCAATCATAAATATAAACCTTAAAACGATGAATGCAATCAAGGCGGTTTTAACGGTATTATTTTTAATGGTAGCCAGGAAGAATATCATTGCGGCTAAAGTGACAATGTCTGATGTCCAGCCATATACTTTATAGATCAGATCGATTCGCGCAAAATCTCCTCCACTGTCTGATATATATGGGGTTACCAGCTTTTGAATAAGGAACATGATCGTGGAAAGCAGATAATCTATTCCAATAATGATCAACAACGATTTGATGGTGTGATTATCCGTTTTAGCCTGTATCTCGGGAGTAATGATGTTTGCTCCACAGTTTTTACAGAATTTTGCTTCAGGAATATTGGGTGTATTACATTTTATGCAGTTCATATGAGGTAGGTTTAGCTAAAGTATTGGTTTTTATCGATAACCATAGTATTTGCAGCCCGGTCGCCTAATCTTCTGCCATCGTTAGTAGCCAGTGCCATAATAGGCTCAATGAGGCTGCCAATAACTGGTACTAAGCTGATCAGCAGGACAATGATATTTCTTAAAAAAGATTTCTGTTTGTTGCAGGGCATATTGGTTTCCAGATCGATAACCATGAGCTTCATTGCCTTTTTTCCCGGACTCTGCCCTTTTCCGAATCCATCTTTTGCAAGTTGAAAACCTAAAGGTATAAGTGTTAATATCGCCCCCAGCACACATAATGCAATTGCGGCCTCCTCTTCGTTTCCATAGGCGCTAATAAAAGCAAAAAGGAAAGCGATTAAGGCAGGGATGGTCAATCCGACGAAAATTAAACCATCTAATAGTGCCGCTGCTATCCTATTGCCAATTTGGGCCTTGTAATAAGTTTGGCCGGTTTGTACCCTGCGTTCAAAAGGTACATCTTTTTCGGGTTCAAAAGGATTGCGGATTTTTGGTTCAAAAGGATTGTGAATTTGTGGTCCGTTTTGTTCTGTTGAACTGTCTGTCGCAATCAATCTTGCACCATCGTTGATGCAGAATTTTACATCAGGCGGGTAGCTGTTTTTACATATTGGACATAAATTATTCATAGCGTAGGTTTAAATGAAGATTGTGCAAAAGTAGACAAATTTTTTATCTAAGTTTACGGCATTATATGAGTGCTGCGGACATAATAAAAGACATTAAAGCAAGGAAATTTAAGCCTGTTTACCTGTTACATGGTGAGGAACCTTACTATATAGATCAGATTATCCATTATATGGAAGAACACATTCTGAATGATATGGAGAAGGGATTTAACCAAACCGTTTTGTATGGGAAGGATACCGATATGGCTACGGTTATGAATGCTGCAAAGCGCTATCCGATGATGTCTGATTATCAGCTGATCGTTGTAAAAGAAGCACAGGATTTGAAGTGGGCCAAGGAAACTGAAGGTAGCAGTAAAACGGCTGAGTTTGTATTGAGTTATTTCGAAAAGCCACTGCCAAGTACCATTCTGGTGCTGGGTTATAAATATGCTAATTTTGACAAACGTAAAAAGATCTATAAAGCGATTGACAAGAATGGCGTGGTTTTCCAGTCAGACCTGGTGCGTGATTATAAGCTTGCACAATGGATTGATGAGCTGGTAAAGGAAAAAGGATATAAAATAGCACCACAGGCATCGGCCTTAATGGCAGAATACCTTGGGGCTGATCTTTCTAAAATTGCCAACGAAGTAGAAAAGCTGCTTTTAAATATTGGTAAAGAAACCACTATTGATACAGATATCGTTCAGAAAAATATAGGTATCAGTAAGGAGTACAATGTATTTGAACTGCAAAAAGCCCTAGCGGTAAAGAATGTGTTGAAATGTAACCAGATCATCAATTATTTTGCTGATAATCCGAAGGCTAATCCTATGGTGATGGTAATGGCCAACCTTAACGCTTATTTCACCAAAATATTGAAATATCATTACCTGCCCAACAAAGGCGATGCAGCTAAGGAGCTGGGAGTAAACCCTTTTTTTGTTAAGGATTTTGAAACCGCTGCGCGTAGTTACAGCTTACCCAAAACTTTTGATATCATCAGCCTGATGCGGGAGTATGATTTAAAGAGCAAGGGGGTAGACAGTACAGGAAATACCACTGATGGGGAGCTGTTGAAAGAACTGTTGTTTAAAATGCTGCACTAGCATTAACTATCAAGTCAATTTTCTTATTGATCAAGCCATTGCTTAAATGCGGCGGCCTTTTCTCTGCTAATAAAGATTTCAGCATCTGGATATTTGTGTAAAATTACTTTCAGTTTCCCGTTAAAGAAGTTATGGATATCTCTTATACTGTTGATGCTGATGATGTGTTGCCTGTTTGCCCTAAAAAATAACGTGGGATCTAACTGCTCTTCCATTTCATCCATGGTATAAGGAACTGCATGTTCCTGTCCCTGGTTAAGCACCAGGTGGGTAATTTTAAATTCAGAGTAGATGTAGTCAATGTCTTTTACAACAACTGTTTTATAACCATCGTTTATCTGAATTAAAAAGCGGGAGCGATAAACAGGATCCTGTTTTTTAATGATGTCGATCAGGTCAGAAATCATAGGATCGGCTTGCTGCTGACCTGTAAGCTGTTTGTATTTTGCCAATGCTCCTGCAAGTTCTTGCTTGTGAATAGGTTTCAGCAGATAATCAATGCTGTTTACTTTAAAAGCTCGTATGGCATATTCATCGTATGCAGTGGTAAATATAACCGGGGTTGTAATGTTACATGCCGGAAAAATTTCAAAGCAAAGGCCATCTGCCAGCCGAACATCCATTAGAATGAGATCTGGCTGTGGGTTTTGTGAAAACCATTCAATACTGTCGGCCACACTTTCCAAAACACCAACAATAGAAACATCCGGATTAAGTTCTTTAATCATCGCCTGTAATCTATTTGCATTATGTATCTCGTCTTCGATAATCAGTAATTTCATTGCTGGTATTTTAAATGTTCATTAGTGGTAGTTTCACGATAAACAGATTCTCTGTTTCCGTAACCTCTGGTAGTTTGTCGGATAGTAAACGATAGCGGCTTTCAATATTTTTTAACCCGGTACCTGTTGAGGGGATGTTATAATTTAGTCGCTGCAGCGAGTTGGTGATCACCAGGTTTTTCTCTTCATCCTCATCAATGTTTATGGTCAATGGTTTAGAGCGGGATGCAGTATTGTGTTTAATCGCATTTTCTATCAACAGTTGTAGGGTGATAGGGGGAATTCCTTTTTTTAGCACTTCATCACTTAAAGTGATTTGCATTTTTATGTTTTCGCCAAGACGGATTTTGATGAGGTAAAAATAGGCATGAGCAAAACCAATCTCTTCTTCCACGGAAATGATATTTTTATGAACATTGATGATCATGTACCGATATACGCGAGATAGGTTTTCCAGAAAATGCTGGGCAGCGTTAGGATCATCAGCAATCAGCGCAGAAAGTGTGCTGAAGTTGTTAAACATAAAGTGGGGGTCAAGCTGCATTTTGAGCGATTGCAACTCGGATTCGAGCGCAATCTGCTTAAGTTCTGCAGCTTTTAAATTCAAATTTGAAGTTTCGATCATAGCGGCTTTCCATTGTTGTAAAAAGAAATTGCCCGTAAAAATCAAGCTGATCAGTACAGATAAGATTGTGCTCACTACAAACGACTGTCTCAATGCCAGTGAATTCAAATCGTCCAGTCTTGTTTCTCCTCCAAAAAACGTTAATGTGATTTGTAAATAGATGTAAAGGAATACTATAGACGTGAGAATCTGGATGCTAAGTTGAAGAAAGAACCTGGACAGTGGATACTCCATCCAGGGTAGTTTACGGTCAAGTGCCCTTGCAATGGCTAAACTGATCTCAGTAATCAGTAAGCAGAAGATTGAAACGAATACCCATTCCGTAAGGATTTCGGTAGTGTTTCTTTTAAAGAAGTCCGACCATGGCCTGTACGGGTCTATCATATAGGCCAGTAAATAAAAGCCAATAAATATCACAGGGATAATGATAAACCTGAAATACTTATAGAAGTCTTGTGAATCTTTCTTTAACGTCATTTTTACGAACTTAATATACAAGGATACCACTTAAATGCCAATCTGATTCGTAAAATTAACTGAATGCCCTGAAACTTAAAGCCAGAACGGATAATCCTGCTACTCAAACGCCACCCTTAACGATATATAAATTTACATAAATGAATTTTCATTTGAGTTTGTTCATGTGTCGGTTCAGTCTCGAAATAGAGGAGTTCGGTCAACTTTTACAATCGACGCTTTGAGATAAAATTACTTTTGCAGCTTCAAAATTCTCAATTCGAAAGACATTATGAATCTTAATAAAATATCATTTTTACTTTGTGTGCTGGGCGCAGTCCTCATTCCTTCGCATATTTTTGCGCAGACCGACAGCACAAAGACAGTATTGCAGCAGGCTACGTTGCAGGATGTGATTAACTATGCGCTTAAAAACAAACCCGGTGTAAAGCAGACTTTGCTGGATGAAGAAATTGGCGAGCGCGATATCAAATCAGCACTTTCCGGCTGGATGCCACAGGTGAATGCCGACGCTAATTTTAACCACAACATTAAGCAGCAGGTAAATGCGCTGACTACCAATGGTGAGACTAGTTACATGACATTTGGTACTAAAAATACCTCTGGACTTACTTTGCAAGCTGATCAGCAGCTTTTAAATGCGGGCTTAATTCAGGCTTCAAAATCGGCAAAGTATTACAGGCAACAGTACAAACAAAGTACTGAAAACACTAAGATTACTACAGTAGTAGAAGTAAGTAAAGCATTTTATGATATCCTGACCAGTCAGGAGCAATTTAAAATCATTGCTGAAAACATTGCACGTTTAGAAAAACAATTCAGAGATGCTAAAGCTCAGTTTGATGTGGGGCTGGTTGATAAAACTGATTTCCAAAGAGCCCAGATTAGTTTAAGTAATGCAAAGGCGGACAGAAAAAGGACGCAGGAGTTGTTAAAATATAAGTATGCTTATTTAAAATCCCTTATTGGTTATGATGCAGGTAGAGATCTGAGCCTCGTTTTTAACGATAAGGGGATGGAGCAAGATGTGTTGTTAGATACAGCACAGGTACTTAATCCACAAAATAGAATCGAATACAGACAACTGGAAACGCAACGTCAGCTACAACAGATCAATACTTCTTATAATAAACTGGCTTATATGCCTAAGTTATCCGGCTTTGTAAATTATAGCTGGAATTATCTGAACAATGATTTTGGTAATTTATATAACAAGTCATTCCCCGGATCGGTTGCAGGATTGAAATTGAACATCCCTATTTTTCAGGGAACGAAGCGTACACAGGAAATTCGTAAGTCGCAGTTGCTGGAAAAACGCATCGACTATGATTTGGAGAATACCAGAAATCAGATCAATTCACAATATGAACAGGCATTGTCTACGTACAAAGCAGGTTTAAACGACTGGAAAACAGCAAACGAAAATGTTGAAATCTCTAAACAAGTTTATGGAACGATTAAGTTACAGTATGATGAGGGGATTAAAACATACCTGGATCTGATGACAGCGGAAACGGATCTAAGAACTTCACAACTCAATTATCTCAACGCACTTTACAGCTTGCTTTCGGCAAAATTAGACGTGCAACAAGCATTAGGAACAATAACCATTACTCAATAAAATCAGCAATGAAATTCAATTCGATAAAACCAGGCATTTTAATATTAGGCGCTGCTATTCTAGCATCATGCGGGAGTTCAGAAAAACCTGCGCAAATGGCAGCTCCGGCAGCTACTCCGGTAAGTGTTTATACGGTAGCTGAAGACGACGTTACCACTGTTGACACCTATCCAGGTGTGGTTGTAGCTCTAAATGAAGTTGAACTAAGAGCTGAAGTTGGTGGTTATGTGACAGCGATCTTTGTAACGGATGGGCAGAAAGTAACTAAAGGACAAAAGCTTTATGAAATTGACCGCACCAATTATCTGGCGGCCTATAATTCAGCAAAAGCAAATGTTGAAGTTGCTAAAGCAAACCACAGCAAAGCTAAAAAGGATGCAGAGCGCTATACAAACTTAGCAAAACAGGAAGCTGTTGCCAAACAACGTGTAGATTATGCAATAACTGATATGATCAATGCGGCATCTCAGGTTGCTGTTGCAGAAGCGAATTTAGCTACCGCAAAAGCAAACCTTAACCGCTCGGTTATCGTTTCGCCACTAAGTGGTACGATTGGCATTTCGCAGGTAAAGGCCGGTGCATTGGTGGTTCAGGGATCTACCTTGTTAAATACGGTATCTACGAATGACCCGATTGCAGTTGATATTGCGGTAAATCAAAAAGATATTCCACGTTTTATTAAGCTGCAACAATCGCAGTCGACTGTAAAAGATTCTGTTTTCAGTATCGAGCTTCAGGATAAAAGCGTGTATAAAATGGCAGGTAAAATTGTAGCGGTAGATCGCGCAGTAGACCCTGGAACAGGAACGATTAAAGTAAGGATCAGTTATCCTAATGCATCAGGTATGCTGCTGACCGGAATGACATGTAACGTAAGGGTTTTAAATAAAGCCGAAACAAAACAACTGACCATTCCTTATAAATCCGTATCGGAGCAATTGGGTGAGTATATGGTATATGTAGTTGGTGACAGTAGTAAAGCGCAGCAACGTATCATTAAGCTTGGACCAGAAGCAGGAGAAAAGATTGTGGTGTTGAATGGTTTGCAGGCTGGTGAGGTAATCGTTTCGGAAGGAGCGCAGAACCTAAGACCAGGTGCAGTAGTTCAGCCAACAACAGCTGCTCCAGAGGTTGCCAGTACGCAATCTGCAAAAAAATAGTTTCTAAAATATTAGTCAGACATTATGATTTCAGAAGTTTTTATAAAACGTCCGGTAACGGCGATTGTTATCTCCATACTGATCGTTATGGTGGGTATCATTGTACTCACCGGGCTACCTATAAGCCAGTACCCAAATATTGCACCACCCACAGTAACGGTGAGTGCCACTTATACCGGTGCGGATGCACAGACCGTTGAACAAACGGTAACAACACCTATTGAAAGCCAGATTAATGGCACGCCAGGTATGAAGTACCTGACCTCGTCAAGTACTGCCGATGGGCGGTCGACCATTACGGTAACTTTCGAAGTAGGAACAGATATTGATATTGCTGCGCTGGATGTGCAGAACCGTGTTGGTATTGCTGAACCTTCATTGCCGGAAGCGGTAAGAAGGTTGGGGGTTACGACTAAAAAGGCCAATACAGATATGTTGATGGTACTTGGTTTGTATTCTCCTAAGGGTACCTACGACCAAAAGTTCTTGTCTAATTATTCCAATTTATATTTGAAAGATGCCCTTTTAAGGGTTAAAGGAGTAGGGGACGTAATGGCTTTTGGACAGCCATTCAGTATGCGTGTATGGTTAGATGCAAATAAAATGGCATCAATGGGCATTACCCCGGCAGAGGTTTCTGCAGCTATTCAGGAGCAGAACACCCGTATTCCCGGTGGTAGTGTAGGTGGGCCACCTCAGAAAGGTAACCAGACTTTCGAGTTCTCGGTAATTATGGATGGTGACCTGAGCACTGAAGAAGAATTCAGGAACATTATTGTAAAGACTTCTGAAAATGGTTCAGCAGTATATTTGAAAGATGTTGCAAGAATTGAACTGGGCGAATTTGCTTATAGTATCAATGCGCAGATTAATGGTAAGTCGGCAGCAATGATGGGTGTTAACCAGACTCCAGGTGGTAATGCTGTACAAACTTATGAGGGGATTATAAAAACACTTGATAAGTTAAAGCAATCATTCCCTGAGGATTTGGATTATACGATCGGATACGAAACGGTATCTATTGTAAATGTGTCTATCGATGGTGTGGTTAAAACACTGATTGAGGCACTGATATTGGTAACCGTAGTCGTATTCCTGTTCCTTCAAAGCTGGAGGGCAACATTAATCCCTGTATTGGCGATCCCGGTTTCGATTATTGGTACTTTTATCTTCTTTAACCTGCTAGGCTTCTCGGTAAACGTATTGACCATGTTTGGTTTCGTCCTCGCCATCGGTATTGTGGTAGATGATGCTATCGTTGTGGTGGAGGCGGTACAGCATTATATGGACCATGAGGGCTTGTCTGCGAAGGAAGCAACCATGAAAGCGATGAAAGACATTACAGCACCGGTTATTGCTATCGCTTTAATTCTGGCTGCGGTATTTGTTCCGGTAGGATTTATTCCAGGAATGGTTGGGCAGTTGTATCAGCAGTTTGCCATCACCATTGCGATATCTGTATTGATCTCGGCATTTATTGCATTGACGTTAACACCTGCGTTGTGCTCATTGATGTTAAAGCCGATGAACATTGATAAAAACTCAAAAGGCTTAAATAAATTTTTCTACAAGTTTAATGCATGGTTTGCCCGTGTAACCAGTAAGTACTCTAAAGGTGTACAATGGTGTTTGAAAAAGGCGCCTTTAGTAATGGTATTACTGGTGTGTATTTATGTAGGTACTGTTGGTATGTTTAGTGCAAAGCCATCAGGGTTTATTCCTAATGAGGATGCCGGGGTATTTATTATGGGTGCTACTTTGCCAGAAGGTTCATCTGCAGTAAGAACTGATGCTTATGTAGCCAGGATTATTGAGACGATCCGTAAGGAGAACCCTGAAATTAAAAACGTAACCTCTATTTCGGGAATGAACATTTTGAATAGTTCATTTAAATCCAATGCAGCTACATTCTTTGTGCAGTTACACCATTGGAATGACCGTAAAACAGATGTGTCAGCTGTTGTAGCTAATGTACAAAGGGCTTTTGCTGGTGATAAGGAAGGTCATTTGATCGCGGTACAACCGCCTCCAATTCCGGGCTTAGGTTTCAGCGGTGGTTTTACCATGCAGATTCAGGAGCAGCAAACTGGTGATATTAAAAAATTCCAGGAGGTTGTTGGTAAGTTTTTAGGAGCTGCTAATCAGGATCCGGCTATTGGTATGGCTTATACTTTATTTAATTCCAACACACCGAACTATAAGATTCACGTAGACAGGGACCAGGTGAAGAAGATGGGCGTATCTATCGGTACAGTTTACAGTACGATATCTTCTTACTTTGGTAGTGCTTATATTAATGATTTCACCAAATATGGTAGGAGCTTTAGGGTTGTTGCCCAGGCCGATACGAATTACAGAAGTAAGATTGAGGATTTAAACCAGATTTATGTGAAAAACATAAAAGGGGTTCCGGTTCCATTGAGTACAATGGTTTCTTATAAAAAGATAGAGAACCCTTCTGTTATTAACCATTATAACCTGTTCAGATCCATTGAGATTAGTGGTGCTGCAAAACCGGGTAAGAGTAGTGGTGAGGCATTGGCGGCTTTAGAGAAAGCAGCTGCTGAAAACCTACCGACCGGTTACAATTACAACTTTTCTGGAATGAGTCAGCAGGAACAAGAAGCAGGGGACAGTACCACAGTTATATTTGCACTAATTATTGTTGTCGTATTCCTTTTATTAGCCTCTTTATATGAGAGTTGGTCTGTTCCCTTTTCAATTTTACTAAGTGTTCCTTTAGGTTTATTTGGTGCTATTCTGGCATTGATGTTCCTTCCTCATCTGGATAATAATATTTATGCCCAGGTAGGTTTAATTACGCTGATCGGACTTTCTGCAAAGAATGCGATTCTGATTGTCGAATTTGCGAAGGAACGTGTAGATTGGGGAATGGGACTTATTCCTGCAACAATGGAGGCTGTTAAGCTGAGGTTACGGCCAATTGTGATGACCTCTGTGGCATTCATCTTAGGGGTTATTCCTTTGGTGTTGTCGGTAGGAGCAGGAGCGGTATCCAGACAAACCATTGGCTGGACAGTGGCAGCTGGTATGTTGTCGGCAACTATTCTGGCTGTGTTTATTGTACCGGTATTGTTTGTGTTGATTACAAAACTGGCTTATGGAAAGCAGAAGCTGGCCGAGCTGGAAACTGGTTACAACGCAGATGCACACAAAGATACTTTGCATGCAGATCCGGATATTGAAGCATAAATATTAATAAATCCGCTAATTTTTAGCGGTAATGGAAGGCTGTATCATCATGACGATGATGCAGCCTTTTTATTTTTTACCTACATTTTGTATAGGAGCTATAACAGGATAAGACAAGGGTAAGGAAGGCTTAGGTATGAGTTCGCAGTGAGAGCACAGTGAGTCCGCCATGAGTCCGCGGTGAGTCCGCCTTTTTACAGGAAAAAGGTGGACTCACCGCGTTGGAATTATTCAGGCAGGGCGCAGTCATTACAAAGGCTTACCGAACCCTTCCCTGACCATGCTTTTAGTTGCTGACCTTTTTTCTTTTGCTGGTTAAATACGCTCTAACAGGACTGTCATAAAATTTCATAACCAGATAAGCAAAACCAATTAACAAGGCTGTGCCACCAATGATAATGGTTACCAATAATGTGAAGCTGGGTTTGTAAGTGGTGTAGTAACTTGCGAAGATCCACATTACGGCATAATGTGTCATGTATAGCGGATAGGATAGCTTACCTAAAAATACACAAATAGCTTTTAAGTGTTGAGAAAGGTTTGCGCCCGCACCTATTGCGACAAGCATGGGAAAGTAAACAAGTACTACCACTAATTGTGTAAGCCAGTTCCATTCACTATGTGGCAATAGAAAAGCCAGTAACAATAAGACCGATAGTCCAAAAAAGCCCAGTTTGTTTTTGATGATCCAGTTGAAACGGAAGATGAGCATTCCTGCAAGAAATGAATAAGCTATTCTGGCACCGCCGTCCCAAAAGTTTTCACCTGCCCATCCACCTAACAAGCTGCCGCCAGCACGGTGACTTACGTAGCAAAGCGTAATTGCTGCAATTGCCGCCAGGACCAGTAAAACATTACGTTTTAACCGATAAAGCACCAAGGCGTATATAATGTTGGCTATATACTCCCAAAATAGTGACCAGGCAGGTGCATTTAACCCAAAAACGTTAAAATAACGATCGGCCATCACCGGGTTAGGGATCATCAGGAGTGTTGCTAAAAAAATCAATGCTATTTTTCCCGCAGTATATCCTTCAGGTATGCCTGCAAATGGATTAAAGAGAAAAGCCAGTAATCCCAAAACTGTTCCGATGATTACCAATGGGTGTAACCTGATCAGTCGGGACTTGAAAAATTCTTTGATACCCATTTTGCCGATCCGGTCGTCATAAGCATAGGCAATTACAAATCCTGATAAACAGAAGAAGAAATCTACGGCTAAAAAGCCATGTGCAATGAAGTTTTTGTCGGGCAGGTATACTATTTCCATAAAGTGGAATACGACAATTGCTATTGCTGCTACTCCTCTTAATCCGTCGAGGATTTCAAAATGATGTTTGGTTTTTAAAATTTCCGGGTTTAATTCATGTGTGTGCATTCTACAATAATAGCCATTCTATTGAAAAAATCAGGTATTGGTCGAATTTTTGTAGTTTTATAGCCATGACTGAAGAATTTAACTGTAAGCCTATGAAGCCAATTTCCATCCTTTTGTTTATAATGATTGTTTTTTTGCAGAGTTGCGGACTGAATGAGCGTGAAAAGAAATTAAAACTGCAACAAGAAGAAATTACAAAAAAAGAGCAGGAGTTAATGGCCTGGGAACAGCAGTTAAAGGCGAGGGAGCAGGAGCTGGAGAATGAAAAGGTATCTTTTGATAGCGTAAAGAACCATCTCGATTCGGGGGCGGTTTATAATCCGGCAATCATGGGTAAATGGAATGTAAGGATGAGCTGTACGGAAACCAGTTGTGATGGTTCGGCAATAGGCGATACAAAGACGGAACAGTGGCATATCAGTTATAAACAAAATACATTTACGGTTCGGGCTTATTCCGGCCCGGTACTGATCAGGGTATATGTAGGTACCTACAAAAACAATACGTTGAAAATTGTTGATGAAAAGCCCAATGCTGATGCGCTCATTGGTGCAACCCTTAATTTTATTACTGAGGGTAGAATGGATGGCATCAGGGAAATCCGACAGAAATCGTGTAAAATAGTTTATGTGTTAAATGCCAGGAAGTTAAAGTAGTGTTCACATTGTAGCTTATGATTTTATTATCTTCTTTAGATTTTTCCTTACCCTTACAGAACCCGGTTATTATTTTTTCACTGGTTCTGTTTATCATTCTGTTTGCTCCCATACTATTTAATAAAATAAAAGTCCCTCATATTATCGGTTTAATTATAGCCGGTGTAATTGTTGGACCTTATGGATTGAACCTGCTTAAAAGGGATAGTAGTATTGTTTTGTTTGGAACCGTGGGTTTGCTTTATATCATGTTTCTTGCGGGCCTGGAAATTGACCTGGCAGAGTTTAAAAAGAACAGGCAGCGGATCCTTGTATTTGGTTTACTTACTTTCATATTTCCGTTGGTGTTTGGTTCTCTGGCCAGTTACTACATATTGGGCTATGGTTTTTTGTCGTCTTTATTGCTGGCAAGTATGTTTTCTACTCATACTCTGGTTTCTTATCCGATTGCCAGTAAATATGGTGTGATTAGAAACAGAGCGGTAAGTATGACGGTAGGCGGGACTATGATTACTGATATTCTGGCCTTGTTGATCCTGGCAGGTATAGCGGGGATGACCAAAGAAAATGTCTCTTCTGCTTTTTGGGTTCAGTTGGGGGTGTCGACCCTTATTTTTGTAGGGATTGTTTTTGCTGTGTTTCCTATTGTTATCAGATGGTTTTTTAAGCATTTTGACGATAGTATTTCTCAGTATATTTTTGTGCTGGCGATGGTTTTTCTGGCTTCTTTCCTTGCGGAAGCAGCTGGCATTGAAGCCATTATTGGAGCCTTTTTCTCGGGGCTGGTCCTTAATAAGTTTGTGCCGCATAGTTCTCCTTTAATGAACAGGATAGATTTTGTGGGTAATGCATTGTTTATTCCTTTTTTTCTGATCAGTGTAGGCATGCTGGTAGATGTGACAGTATTGGTGAAGGGATGGGGTGCCCTGAAAGTTGCAGGGGTAATTCTTTTCGTTGCATTGGCGACTAAATACCTGGCGGCCTGGCTAACGCAAAGAATATTTAAGTTAAAGAAGGTAGAAGGTACAATGATCTTCGGGTTAAGCTCTTCACATGCTGCTGCGACTTTAGCAATTATTTTGGTAGGGTATAATATCATCACGGGAGAGACCGCATCGGGGGAGCCAATCAGGTTGCTGAACGAAGATGTGTTAAACGGTACCATTCTGTTGATACTGGTAAGTTGTGGTGTGAGTTCTTTTGTGGTGGAGGGGGCGTCTAAAAAAATGTCGCTTGACCAGGATCAGGAGGATGCAAATGCCGTTACAGAAAAGGTTAACGAAAAGATCCTGGTATCTTTGGCCTACCCGGATATGGTGACACAACTGGTGGATTTTGGGATTATGCTGAAATCTAAAAAAAGTGATACTTCTATTTATGCATTGAATGTAATTGCTGACGAGGTTGCTACGCATCAGCATACAGGGGCTTCCAAAAAGATTATAGAAAAAGCCACTGCTCATGCTGCTGCTTCTGAAAATAGTATCATCCCAATAACAAGGTATGACTCAAGCATTAGTAATGGGATTGTATATACCATTAAGGAACATAGCGTAGCTGATGTTGTTATTGGCATGCACAAACAAGCCGATCAGCATAGTTTCCTTGGGACTAAGGCCGAGAATATTATCAGGAAGGTTTATGAGACGATTTATATTTATAAACCGACCCAGCCACTAAATACCTTTAAAAGAATTGTGGTTGCGATGCCTCCAAACGCGGAAACAGAACCTGGATTTTTGCATTGGCTGAGAAAACTGATGATGATTGCAAAGGAAGCCGGGATATCAGTTAATTTCTATGGTGTACCTGCTACAAATGATGCGATCTTAAAGGTTATTGAGAGAAGTCCTGATGTGGTTAAAGTAAGTTTCAATGAGTTTAACAATTGGGATGATTTCCTTATTTTTAGTCGTGAACTGAAGCCTAATGATCTGTTTATCATTGTGTCATCCCGTAAAGGCTATGATTCTCATATTCCACAATTGAACAAACTGCCTTATTATTTATCTAACTATTTTGCTGAGCAAAGTTTGATTGTATTGTATCCCAAGCAGTTGGAGTCTGGTATCAATATGGGCAATATCGAACAGGCTGACAGTCATCTGATCGAAACGATTACTGAACAGTTTGGTGTGATTGGTAAAGCCGGGAAATTTGTAAAAGATCTTTTCAAAAGTAAATAGGCTTTCATTCAACCCTATATATCTAATAAAAATGTTTTCTTCTGACATCAATAGATTGATGCTTAGCCGGTAATGGCATGGCGTTTTTCTAAAAACGCGCAAAACAAAGTAAAAACAAGATAAAAGAAAATAAAAGAAGAAAAAAGAAGATTTTGATAATTGGAATATCGAAATGTTTAGTATATTCAAATATTATTTGCTGAAAATCTGAGTAAAAATAAGGGGATGTTGATTTTTTAGGTTTCGAAAAAATGATGAAATTTACTGTTTTAATTCGCTTTTTTGGGCTTTATTCCTCCTTTTTGGCATTGGTAGTTGAGATTTTATGAGTTTGCTTTTGTTTTGTGTGAATAAAAAATAATCGAAAATAATAGAAAATAAAAATAAATAAAGTTAAGTTTGTTACTAAGGACTCCGCTTTATTCGGAATCTTAAAACCAAGTATAAATATCTTTGCGGCGTTATTTATGAACGTATTGTTCATGATAAGAAGTATGAAGTGTTTTTTTCTCCTGGTTGATAAGGTATTGAATTTTGCGATTTATAAACCAAAACGTTTAACCAAATATTGATGAAAATTATGCAAAAAACATTACTCAGTAAATGCCATTGGAGGGCACTGTCTGGTACTAAATTGCTATTAGCCCTTGCAATTTTACCCTGCGCTTCTTTCGCAGCAGGAAAGCCTGGAACTAATAAATACAACAGCTCCGTTTTTTTTGTGCAGCAACGAATAACTGTCAAAGGGACGGTTGTTGATGATAAGGGGCTTCCTTTATCGGGTGTAAGCGTTAAGGCTAAAAATGCTAAAGCTGCAGCTTCAACCAATAGTAAAGGTGAATTTACTATTAACCTGGAAAATCAGAACAGCGTACTTGTGTTCAGTATGATTGGTTTTAAAACTGTGGAGGTTGTCGCGTCGAATAACATGAAAGTAGTACTGAGAGATGATATTTCCGAATTGGATGATGTTGTCGTGATTGGATATGGTACTGTCAAAAAACGAGATCTTACAGGATCTGTGGTGTCGGTAAAATCAGAGGAAATAACCGCCAGGCCGGGTCCGAATCCTATGGAATCGTTGCAGGGACGGGTCGCAGGTTTGGATATTACCCGTTCATCCGGACAAGCCGGAGAGGGTGTTAACTTACAGTTACGTGGAACCAGATCGTTTACTGCCAGCGGCTTGCCTTTATTTATTATCAATGGCTTGCCTGGTGACTATGCGACTTTGAACCCTAATGATATTGAAACCATAGATGTATTAAAAGATGCTGCTTCAACTGCTGTATATGGTGCTGCGGGTGCAAATGGTGTAATCATCATTACCACAAAAACTGGTAAAGCAGGAAAATTAAACATCGATTTCAACTCATATTATGGTTATAATGGCTGGTCGGTGACTCCTGAGGCGCTTAGTAAAGACCAATATCTGGAGGCGAAAAGAGAGGCTTATAAATATAACTTTGATGGTGCAACCAGAAAGTGGGTGACCACTGCAGTTGCTGCAGCAAATGGATTTCCTGCGGCTGGTCCGCCGCTATGGCAATCACCGGCAAATGATGAAGCGATTTTTGGCGAAGCCAGGTACAAATTGTTCAGTGAAGGCAATTTTGTGAATTGGGCGGATGTTTTCCTGAGAGAAAACGCGGCTTTGCAAAACTATAGTTTGGCTGCTTCGGGGGGGACTGATGCTACGAAAGCATACGTTTCTTTTAATTTAACTGATGAGAAAGGCCAGTATATTGGAGACCAGTATAAGCTTTATTCGACAAGTATGCGTTTGGATCATAAGATCAGAAGCTGGCTTTCTATTGGTGCTAACCTTCAGGCGTCTTATGTAAATAAAGATAAAGCGCAGGATAAGTTAGAAAATGCTATTGTTACCGATCCCCTGGTGCAGCCCTATAAAGCTGATGGCTCTTTGAATCCTGATCTGGGTAGTAACGTATACAATCTTTTACTCGATTATCAGCCTGGAGTTTATGGAAACGTAGATAATAACACTAAAATGTTTTTTAATCCATATCTAGAGATCAGGCCAATTAAGGGGTTAACTATTTTAAGCCGTGCGGGTGTACGTATGGATTATTCTAATACCTATCGTTTTGATGGTGTGGGTTCGGTAAATTATACCTACGTAAATGCGAACACAGCGAGGGCGAGGATCAATCAAAACCGTTATCAGCAGTATCAGTGGGAGAACGTCTTGACTTATAATTACCTGCTTGGAAACGATCATGACTTTACATTTACCGGTGTTACCTCTTACTTTCACAACCAGAATACGAACACGGAAATGAACCAGACCAACATCGCGAACAACAAATTTAAATGGTATAGATTTAGCGGCGATGTGAACACTACATCGACATCATCTTATACGATGTCTAAGACTTTTGGCTTGATGGGGCGTATTAATTATGCTTATAAAGGCAAATACCTTTTTTCGGCTTCAGTACGCAGAGACGGATCTTCGGTATTGTATGAAGCTAATCGATGGGATAATTTCCCGGCGGTGTCTGCAGGCTGGAGGCTTTCTGATGAAAACTTTATGGCGGGTACGAAGAAATATATCAATAACCTGAAAGTGCGTGCTGCCTGGGGTATTACAGGAACTGCAAAAATTGATCCTTATTCTTCTGTTGCTGCCGTTGAACAAGTTAATATGGCGTTAGGTGGTGAACTGGTTCCTATTTACCGTAATTCACAATTTATTACTAACCAAAACCTTGGATGGGAGAAGTCTAAGAGTTTGAACCTTGGTCTGGATCTGGGACTATTTAATAATCGCATTGATATGGCAATAGATTATTACAATACCAATACGGACGGGGTAATCTATAACATTAACTCACCAGTTATTTATGGCGCATACAGGGCCGGTAATGTATATTATCAAACCTATCTCAATTTAGCAAAGACCAATAACAAAGGTTTCGAAGTCACCATGAATACACGTAACATCGTGAGCAAGAATTTTGAATGGACATCTTCTATTGCTTTTGCCCGTAATAACGAGAAAATTTTAAAGTTGACTGATGGTTTTGCAAACAATATTACCAATAACGTGGCGGCAGGAGAAAACCGCACACCCGGAAACTATTCATTGACCATTGGCGAGCCGATTGCTTCATTCAGAAACTTCAAGATCGACGGAATCTGGCAAATAGGAGAGGAAGCAGATGCAGGTGCATTTGGAAGACGCCCCGGAGACTTGAAAGTCAATACACCTGGTATTGTTAAACTGGCTGACGGGGTATTTATGAGGGAAGGTACGAACCAATATTATTATACCAATCTTGCTGATGCGCAAAGATTTAATCCTGCATTAACTGCTGCATCTTCTCTTTATACTTATAACAACACTAACGATTATCAGATAGTTGGGCATAATACACCTGATTTTTCGCTTGGCTTCCAAAATAGTTTTAAATACAAAAATTTTGATCTGGGCATTTATTCTTATTTGCGTTGGGGACAAACGATCAACTATGTGATGAACGGATGGTATAATCCAAGCGCATTGGCCACTGTTGCCAGTCCACCAAGAACGTTCCTTTCGGATTTTAATTACTGGACACCGGAAAATCCATCCAATGACTTTCCTGTAATGAATGTTCTTGCTTCACCTTCAAGTATGTTAGGGTTTTCAGGACTAAATTATGTGGACGGTTCATTCTTCAAAATCAAGAACATCACGCTGGGTTATACATTGCCTGAAAATATTGCAAAAAAGATTGCTATGCGTAAAGTGCGTTTTTATAGTACGCTTACCAATCCATTAGTGATTACGAAAAGCCATTTGTTAAAAGATTATGATCCGGAAATGAATGGCGAGATGGATTACCCATTGACTAAGCAGTTTGTATTCGGCTTGAATGTGTCGTTTTAATTGTTAAATAATAAATGACTGGGAATGGTTGTTCTGTGGCCATAACAAATAAAAAATTAAAGATGAAAAATCAATTTATAAAGAGAGTATTTTGTACATGTGGATTGGGCGTACTAATGATATTGAGTATACCATCATGTAAATTGGACGAGTATAATCCTGTTTCTCTGGCGGAAGAGGAAGTGCTCAGGGATTTTAACGGTTTCAGATCGTTTCAATCCAATATTTATACAGGACTTTGGGGCACCTTGATCAGTATGCCGTACGGGATTGTATCTGAAGTTGGGACTGATTTATGGACCTCACCTACAAATTCTGTAAGTAACAGGCAGGTAATGGCCTATGAAGAATTTACCAATAATTTTAACCTGGTAACCAATACCTGGGATTATGCCTGGAGTTCAATTAAGGACTGTAATAAAACCATACAGATTGCCCCACTGATAAAAGATGGAAATGCTGCGGATATTAAAACGCTTGTAGCAGAAGCGAAGGTAATGAGAGCTTATTATTATTCCGTATTGGTTGCTCAATTTGGCCCCATTCCATTGGTTACAACTGACGATCCTGTAAAGAATTTAAACCCTGTACGCAATAGCGTTGCAGAGATTTATACCCAGATTATCTCTGATCTGACTACAGCTGCCCAGGATTTGTCGGTAACTCCTTATCAGGGCAATCTTCAGCGCGTAACCAAAAAATCTGCGCTGGGTCTGCTTGCCCGTGCTTATGCGCAAGGAGGTGGCGAAGGATTAATGGAGGGAACTAAAAGCTATTGGTTGAGGGCAAAAGAAGTTGCTGAAGACCTGATTTTAAATAAAGGAGCATACGGTGCTACCATGTACACTGACTTCGCCCAGGTGTTTGCTTCTGCTAACAATAGAAATAATGCTGAAGCATTATTTACTGCATATGGGTTAAACCCGTATAGCCCTTCGTACGATGTGGCTACATCCAATAATAAGCCTAACCTTTATTTGCATTATTATCCGTCGCTCGACAATGCATTTGGTGCAGGTACAGATCTTTTTAAGCGGGCTGCAGGTTCAAATACATCAAATGCTTATTATGGACGCCTGAACCAGTCATTTATTGCACCTACAAAATACCTGATCAATTGCTTTAATGCAACCTATGATAAGCGGTGGGAAAACTCATTCGTTACAGCATTTACTAACTATTCGGGCGAACAGGCCAAAGCAAGTAATCCAACTCCTCCGGGGCCTGCAAATGTGACTTATGCCAGCGCTACGGTTACTCTTACGGCTGCAATGTGTACCAAGTATGGCATTAATCCCGCATTTATTGGTCAGAAAATTTATCCTTACGCAGATGTTGATGCCAAAAATGCTTCAGCGAATGCAACCTGGCAATACATTCCAAAAGTATGGCCGAAAGGTGCAACTACCGGGGCAACTTCTGCTTTGGTTGCCGTTGCAAATGCCAATGTGCATCCATATCCGCTGGATGTTGATGAAGACAGGTTTTTTGCATTTTTAAGTAAAGATCAGCTAAGCCCTGAAGATAAAGCACTTCGCAAATATGCTGTGGTTAATATCAACGATCTTTTCGATCCGGCAGATCCAACAGGTGCCAAATATAAAAATCCTACGGGTAATGGATTGACCCCTATAAGTATGGCAAATCTTTTCCCGGCATTAAGTAAGTTTAATCATAATTTTGATGGTGGCTGGCTAGGGGGTAACTTCCAGCAAAAACTAGGTAATATTATGGTGATGCGTATGGCAGAAGTTTATTTGCTTGCTGCAGAAGCTACCCTTAAATCCGGTGGAAATGGAGGTGTTGCTGCGGGATATTTAAACGAGCTGCGCAAACGTGCCTGCCGTAATCCTGCCGATTTTAATGCGGGAACGGGAATGATGTTATCTTCGGCGACGATGAACGATGTTTTTGATGAGTACGCCAGGGAGCTTTGTGGTGAATTTAACCGCTGGGCGCTTTTGAAACGTCATAAAGCATTCGAGACACGCTTAGCGCAATACAATGGCAGGGCTTCAGCAAGCTTTAATCCGGCAAAACACTATAACAGGCCTATTCCTTTCTCTTTCCTGAATACAATTAACAATGGAAACGAATTTGGTAATAACGGTTATTAAATAAATAAGACCTAAAATAATGAAATGGGCTGTATCAAGATGCAGCCCATTTTTTTACTTTCTAATTCTCTCTGATTTGTTAGCTTTGGGTTTAAAATAACAGAACCCTTTTAAATATAGAATAAATGAATCATTGGCTAGTAAAATCGGAACCTTTCAAATACAGCTGGACTAAATTTAACGAAGATAAACGTACTTTTTGGGATGGTGTTCGCAACTATCAGGCACGTAACAATCTTAAAGAAATGAAAGAAGGCGACCTGGTTTTATTTTACCATAGCAATGAGGGGAAAAACGTAGTCGGTATTGCCAAAGTTGTAAAGGAGTTTTACCAGGACCCAACTACTGATGATGCCAACTGGGTAGTGGTAGACCTTGCGCCAGTTGAAGCGCTTAAGCATCCTGTGAGCCTTGAACAGATCAAAGCTGAGGAAAGTCTTAAAGACATCTCGTTGGTTAGGCAAGGCCGTTTATCAGTAATGCCCCTTAAAGCGGAGGAGTTCGACAAGATCCTTGAAATGGGAAGTTAGGCTATTGCTTCGTCACTTATGAGGAGGAGCTTAAGCTGCTCTGCCAGGTAATCCAAGTCAAAGGGCTTAGCGATAAACAAATCACAGCCATAATAGCCTAATGATTGTAGTACTTTAGGCGCAGCTGAATAAATAATAACCGGTAAATGTGCAGTTTCAGGTGTTTTTTTGACCTGACTGCACAATTCCCCACCGTTGGTGCTGTCTAGCAGATAATCCAATAATATTAAATCAGGTTGATGTTCCTGTATCAGTGGTTGAATTTCAACGGCATCACTATAAATCACATAGCTGTAACCTTCATCTTCTAAAAATTCCCCCATCACATCTGCAATAGAGGTGTCGTTTTCTATGACTAATATTTTCTTTTGTTTTGCTCCGGAATCGTGAATAGCAACGGCATTTTTAGGGTTTTCCATATTTGATCAATTTGAACAAAAGTGGTACCACAGATTTGAAAAAGCAGTTTTATGACAACATTAATACAGTTTTTTCTGATAATGTCACTCTTCTCCTGAATAATTAACAAGAAAAATCACCTTCTCAGAGGAGACCTTAGGCGCTTTTGCTTCTTCGGCAAAAGATGCCGGGCTCTGAGGAGAACGGTTATTTTTCTCCCTTATTCAGGGAAGAATAATGCTTTAAGTTCTTTAGCGTCATTTGGTTTCATTTTTCCACCAAGTATTAAGCGAAGCTGTCTTCTTCTCAATGCACCTGCAAACAACTCTTTTTCTTCATCAGTTCCCGGAGATAACTCTGGAACAGGAATGGTTCTGCCACTTTGATCTACCGCAACAAAAGTATAGTAAGCTTCATTTGATTTTGCTCTGCTGCCGGATGGGATATTTTCTGCCCAGACATCAAGTCTTACCTCAACGGAAGTATTAAAAGCGCGGGTTACTTTAGCTTCGATTGTAATCACATCACCCAGTTTAATAGGTTGTTTAAAGGAAACATTATCAACAGACGCCGTTACGACAATCCGGTTACAGTGTTTTTGAGCAGAAATGGCAGCGGCGATGTCCATCCAATGTAACAACCGGCCTCCCATTAAATTGTTCAGGGTATTGGTATCATTAGGCAATACCAACTCGTTCATAATTGTGAAGGAGTCTTTCGGGCTTTTAATTTTTGTACTCATAACTTTTGCAAAAGTAACTAAAAATGAAGAGAGATCACCAATTCAGAAATAAGGAAACAATTCCCGTTTGTGAATGTATATATTAGATATATGGATAATCAAACATTGCTTCAGTATTTTCACTGGTATTACAATGATGAAGATAAGTTGTGGATTAAGGCGAAAAAGGATGTTGCATCATTGGCCGAAGTTGGTATTACAGCTGTTTGGTTGCCGCCAGCATATAAAGCAGAATCTGGGGCTGCGTCTGTAGGTTATGATCCTTACGATCTTTTTGATCTTGGTGAATTTGATCAGAAAGATACTATTGAAACCAGATTTGGCAGCAAAGATGAGTATCTGGAAGTTATCAAAATATTCCAGGAAAACGGTATAGCCGCAATTGCAGATGTAGTGCTGAACCATAAGGCAGGTGGTGATGAGCTGGAAAAGGTGGCTGTACGAAGTGTAGATCCGGAAAACAGATTGGAGTTTATTTCTGATATATTTGAAATTGAAGCCTGGACGAGGTTTACATTTCCGGGGAGAAATGGAGAGTATTCCGGCTTTATATGGGATAAAAGTTGTTTTAGTGGTGTAGATTGGGCTGAGGATATAAAGGAAATGGGAATTTATTCTATTCAGAATGAGTACGGTGAGGGCTGGGAAGAAGTCCCTTCAACCGAGCTGGGGAATTATGATTATCTGATGTTTAATGATATTGAGTTTCGAAATCCTTCAGTTAGGGCAGAATTGAAATACTGGGGGGAATGGTATTATCACACCTGTGGCATGAAAGGATTCCGCCTGGATGCGGTAAAACATATATCCACGGATTTTTTGATTGATTGGATTGATCACATGAAAAAGGCTTGTGGACAGGATTTCTTTATCGTGGCAGAAAACTGGAACATTGACAGTTTGGAGCACTTGCAGGATTACCTGGATGTTACTGAAGGAAGAATGCAATTGTTTGATTCGTTGTTACATCATAACCTGTTTCTTGCATCTACTATCAAGAGGTATGACCTCACAACGATTTTCGATAATACATTGGTGCAGACACATCCTTTGTTAACGGTTACTTTTGTGGATAATCATGATTCACAACCACTACAGGCGCTTGAATCGTATGTAGACTTCTGGTTCAGGCCTTTGGCTTATGCATTGATTTTGTTAAGGGAGCAGGGGATGCCTTGTGTGTTTTATCCCGATTTATATGGGGCAAAATATACTGATAAGACCGACGAAGGATATGAGACTGGTGTTGAGCTTGTTGCACTCCACGTTTTACCTAAAATGATCGGCATTAGAAAGGATCTGGCTTACGGGGCACAGCGTGATTACCTGGATTTCCCCAATTGTATTGGTTGGACCAGGGAGGGGCGCAAAGAAAAACCGCAATCGGGAATAGCTGTGTTAATGAGTAACGGAGATATTGGTTTAAAACTGATGGAAATAGGGTTAATCCACGCAGGGAAAAAGATGGTGGATGCCTTGGGAGGTAGAAAAGAAGAAGTGTTGGTAGATGAAAAGGGTTGGGCTGAGTTCTATTGTAATGCCGGGAGTGTTTCTGTATGGGTATTTTCCGTTTAAATTACTTTCTCAGTGTGTTTACGCTACTGTAGCCGATCAGTTCTTCCCATCTTGCACCAGGTTTTCTGTAGTAAGTAAATACCTGGTAAGTATTGGCTGTTTCAAAGTAGGAGCCTTCAAAAATGGTCGGGTCAGTCTGTCCGGTGGCCTTGTTTAGCCAAATATATTTATAGTCGTATAATCCCTGTTTAAGTAAAATGTTCCCGAAAAATCTTTTTTTAGCAGGGTCGAAACGCATTTTGCTGCTTTCGTCCATAATGTAATTGTTGAAGCGTCCTATCACATAAGCTTCACCATTGGTTGTTGGAGGAGTTGCATTTAAGGTGAAGTTTACGTTTGCATAATCTGCATCTGTATTGTTATCCCTGCCATCGGTATTGCGAACAAAAAAGTTGCCGTTCTCGTCTACCAGGTTTGTATATTTCGGCTTATTGCCATTTACATCCTGGAAAAGTACCACATCTATAAGTGTACCTCTTACAATATCCTGTACATTTTCAGCTTTGTACCTTAAACTACGTATGTCGAATTTTCTGAATTCATTACCTGCCGGAAAATCGTTAGCTGTAAGTTCATTATATACTAAAGATCCTGGTTTGATAAAAGTCGGTTTGGTATTTACGATAGCTGTTTGCGGAATGAAATTTTGCATGACCACAGCTTTCAGATCTGTATACGGGTTCTGAATAGGTGTTTTATGAAAGATGGTGAAATTGACTTTCTGGTTGCTAAAGCGCAGGGGTACCTGGGTACTGGGCATAATTTCTATCCCTACTTCAACCAGGTTTTCTACTACGTAAAAGCGCTGGGAGATTACGGGCTTTTGCTGGTTCCCATCTTCATAAACCTTTAACAGGTAATTGCCGGATATTTTAGGTTTGACCTGGTAGTTGGGTAAAGTAAGCTGGTAATGTGTGAATTTTTGCAGCGTATTGAATGAGTATTTGTAATCATTGATCCTGTCTTCCGATATCCCTTCCAGGTAATCGATAGGGGAGAGACGGGAAGGCTTCCAGTCGGATGTACAATGCTCTACAGTATACCAGTAAATTTTGCTACCTCCATTCAGGTCGTCAAATGAAAAGAGCAGTTGTTCACTTGATTTCAATGTAATGATGGGAATGGATTGTTCTTTTTTTGTGTTGTAGCACTGCACCGTTTTTATTTGCGGCAGATATACCTTGTTGTCATAAACAAATTGCTGAGTTTGTGCCCCGGCAAGTTGAATGCTCAATACAAGCAAAAAGAACAATCCTATCCGTTTTATCATTTTGTCTCCAGTTCCATAATTTGTGAAGCCAGTTCTTCCCAGTTTTTCTGTGCGGTATCCAGTAAGAATTTAGCTGTAGTATATTCTTTGTTAGCTTCTGCTAACTTATTTGAGTTTGAATAAACTTCTTCATCAGCAATTTTGGCTTCAACGGTTTTTACACTTTGTTCGAAAGCTGCAATTTCCTGTTCTATTTTTTGCAGCTGATCATTCAGCTTTTTAAGTTGTTGCTGTGCATTAGGTGCCGATTTTTCTACAACCTTAGGTTTTACCTCTTTTTCCTGTTTTACAGGAATGCTTGTGGCGGCAGGTTGTACTCTTTTAGCGTTCCATTCTTCGTATTCAGCATAAGTACCCGGGTATTCTTTAATATCTTTGTCCTCAATGAACCAGATCTTGTTGGCTACGTTATCCAGGAAATACCTATCGTGGGATACAGCAATAAATGTACCTTCGTATTGAGTTAAGGCTTGAATCAGGATGTTTACTGATTGTATGTCCAGGTGGTTGGTAGGCTCATCCAGAATCAGGAAGTTAGAATCTGTAGTTAAAGATTTGGCCAGCGCCACCCTGGATTTTTCTCCTCCTGATAGTACTTTTATCTTTTTGAAAACATCATCACCTGTAAACAGGAAACAACCTAAGATTCCACGAAGTTCGGTGTCGGTATGCTTAGGGGCAAAAGCCTGTAGTTCTTCGAGAATGGTATTCTCAAGGTGCAGGGACTCCAACTGATGCTGTGCAAAGAAAGTTGTTGTAACATTGTGACCGGTTTCACATTTACCATCAAAGCCTTCTGCCCCGGCAATAATTCTCAATAAGGTAGATTTACCTTTACCGTTAGCACCGATTAATGCAATCTTATCACCTTTTTCAATAACGCCTTCTGCATTTTCAAGGATTTCTACATTAGGATAGCTTTTGTTTGCTTCTTCAATGCGTACAACATGACGGCCGGATGGTTTAGAAAACTTGAACTGGAAGTTAACCGTTGGGTTATCATCATCTACATCTTCTACACGTTCCAGTTTATCTAAGGCTTTCATTCTGGATTGTGCCATTTTTGCTTTAGATGCTTTAGCTCTGAAACGTTCAATTAAGCGCTCTTCCTGTTTAATTTTAGCCTGTTGGTTTTTAAATTCTCCTTTTTGGATTTCACCCCTTAAGGCTTTTTCCTCTAAATAGTAAGTGTAGTTGCCGGCGTAAGGTGTAAGTTTTCCTTTGCGGGATTCTACAATTTTGTTAACTACTTTATCTAAGAAGTACCTGTCGTGAGAAACGATAACGATGGCGCCTTCAAACCCAAGGAGGTAAGTTTCCAGCCATTTGATGGAAGGTAAATCCATGTGGTTGGTAGGCTCATCCAGTAATAGGATATCAGGAGTCTGTAGTAGAATCTTCGCTAGCATTACCCGCATCCGCCAACCTCCTGAAAAGGTGTTTAATGGTCGGTGTTGATCCTGAGTACTGAATCCAAGACCAGCAAGGATCTCATTGGCTCTGTATTCGATGTTATAGCCGTCTAAAGCTTCAAATTCCTGTTGCTTATCGCTCAGTTTGTTTAAAACCTCTTCAGAATAATCTGTTTCAATTTTTTTTAGCAGGTCTTCAATTTCATCGTGTAGCTGATTTTGGCGCTCAAAAGCCTCCATGGCCACGTGTAAAATAGTATGATGCGAATCGTATGAAAGTAAATCCTGGTTCAGGTAACCGATTTTTAAGTCTTTTGACATAGAAATCGAACCCGAAGAAGGCGCATATTCTCCAACGATTATTTTTAGTAATGTTGATTTTCCCGTTCCATTGGCACCAATCAGTCCAATCCTCTCTCCCGGTTTAATGTGCCAGTCTGCTTCGTCGTATAAGGCTCTAGAGCCCAGCAGGAATGTTAAGTCGTTTATAGAAATCATTTGGCTGCAAAAATACAATTTTAACAGTTAATTCTGGGGATTTTAGTAAGCTATGCGGTAGTTTTATAGCTTTTTTTGCCACAGCTTTGAAATATTATATAAAAACATGCCTGTTGCACTTTTGTGATACATCAAAACGTTGCTTATCTTCGCAGCATGTATCAACTTATCAAGCCTATATTTTTCCAGTTTGACCCTGAAAAAGTACATTATTTTGTTGTGAAAAATTTAAAATGGTTTCATGATCATTTTCCTTTGGGTAAGACTATTCTGCGTAGCAGCTTTGATGTCAACATCAAGGGGTTGGAGCGAGAGGTTTTTGGGATTAAATTTAAAAATCCGGTTGGACTGGCAGCAGGTTTTGATAAGAATGGTGAGTATATAGAGGCTTTGAGTAACCTGGGCTTTGGATTTATAGAGGTAGGTACAGTAACACCACTGCCACAGCCTGGTAATGATAAGCCGAGGATGTTCCGTTTGGAAGAGGATAGTGCCCTGATCAACAGAATGGGCTTTAATAACAAGGGAGTGGATACGCTTGCTGAAAGACTAAGGTTATTAAGGAATAAACATAGTGATATAGTTGTAGGTGGTAATATCGGTAAAAATAAAAATACCCCTAATGAAGATGCTGTAAGTGATTATATCAAATGTTTTGACCGCTTGTTTGATGTGGTTGATTATTTCGTAGTGAATGTGAGCTCTCCTAACACACCTGGCTTAAGGGAGTTGCAGGAGAAGGAACCTTTGATGAATCTTTTAAATACATTACAGCAGAGAAATAAGAAGAATGATATCTCCAGACCTATTTTGTTAAAGATTGCACCAGATTTGACGAATGAACAACTGGACGATATTGTAGAGATTGTGTTGCAGACCGGAATAGCTGGTGTGATTGCGACAAACACAACTATAGATAGAAGTGGGTTGCAAACCACAGAGAAGGTTGCAGGTGAAGCTGGTGGGTTAAGTGGTAAGCCTTTAACTGTACGTTCTACAGAAGTTATTAAATATCTGTCTGATAAATCGAATAAAGCTTTTCCTATTATTGGAGTGGGGGGTATTCATTCGCCACAGGATGCTAAGGATAAGCTGGAAGCCGGAGCCTCTTTGGTACAGTTGTATACTGGTTTCATTTATGAAGGCCCTGCAATTGTAAAAAGAATTTGCAAGGAGCTGGTGAAGTAATAATTGTTTTTCGGTGTTGATCTAAGGTGTTCGTCATGTTGGTGAAGGCCGGTATCTCTCTGTGTAAAAGATCAACTAGTGTGAGGTCCTGACCTGCGTCAGGATGACGAAGTGTATAATTGTTTGTCGTTATGCCGGCGAAGACCGGTATCTTCCCGTAGAAAAAGCATAAAAAAACACCTCTGTAAAACAGAAGTGTTCTTTAAATTTTTTAAGAAAAGCTTAGGCTTTTGCAGTAAGTTGAGCTAAAACAGCATTGTTTTTAGCTAACTGATCTTTGCTAGACTGTCTTGATCTGCTACCTAATTCGATGTTAGTAGCTAATTTTAAGAATTTAACATCTAGTTTAGCAAATGTTTTATTTCTTCTGTCTTTTCTTTTTAATCTGGTAACTGCCATGTCAATCTTTTTTATTTATTAATAAATCTGGAGGTCGAGAGCGGATTCGAACCGCTGTAGGAGGTTTTGCAGACCTCTGCCTAGCCACTCGGCCACTCGACCTGTTAAATTTCAGGATGCAAAAATAGCAATTATAAATTAGTATGCAATTTATTTCTGCAAATTTCTACTAATATCTGCACACAAAATTGCTGCAGATATTGCAACGTTCAAAGACTCAGCACTTCCCGTGCGTGGAATAGTTACAGGATTTGTAATTAATTTTATCACTTCCGGGGTGATTCCTTGTCCTTCATTCCCCAAAATGACTAATCCTTCCTTACCCCAATCTGTTTTATACATGCTTTTCCCATCCAATACTGCCCCGAAAATAGGTAAATTAATGTCTTTTAAGACCAAAGGCAGCTCTTCATAAAAAATATTTATCCTGCTTAAAGATCCCATGGTAGCCTGAACGGTTTTAGGGTTGTAAACTTCTACACAGTTGTGGGAACAGATGATCTGATTAAAACCAAACCAGTCGGCTGTGCGGATAATCGTTCCCATATTTCCGGGGTCTTGTACGCCATCAAGTACCAATGTAAAAGCATTTTTTAAAGTCGCTGTATTTAAAACCGTAGGTTTAGGTAGGTGTACTAAAGCCAGGATTCCCTGCGGAGTTTGCAACGTACTAATCTTATCCAGTTCAGCGTTGTTTATTTCAAATAACTTTATATTTGTTGGCAAAGCTGTTAGTAAAGATTGATATTGTGCCAGATAATAGATGCTATGAACCTGGTAATTGGATTGAATAAATTCTTCAATAGATTTTATACCTTCAATAATGAATATCCCGTTTTCTTTACGGTACTTTTTTTGATGTAACGATTTTATAAAACTTATCTGTGATTTTGAAACCATACCACGATTATAAAAGAAATGTCCTGTTTCGTGCAATATTACTATTTATTATTGTTTTTGTTACAGGATGTTCATCAACAAAGTACATAGCCGATTATCAATCTATTGTGAAAAGGGTAGAAATTGATAGTATTCCGAAGGCTTTTGCGGAAGAAGCAGAGAACTATATACAAAAAGATATCAGGCCAACTGCCAAGTTGGGAATCAATGTATTAATCTATAATATGTTTAATACTAAGGATGGTAAGTATAAAACGAGCAACATTAAGCCCCTGGGTACACCGCCCCCGATTTTAGATAGTACCCTTGTTGAAATTTCTCGTAGTCAGATAGAAAAATATCTGATGAGTAAGGGATATTTTAATGCAAAGGTGCAGTCTGAGATAAAAGTGCAAAACCAGCGTGCTGAGGTTTTTTTTAAGGCAGATACAGGATCGATGTTTACGATCAATAAGATTATCTATGAGATTCCTGACGAAAAAATTAAGGAAATGTATTTATCCGGGAAAGCTGATTTTTCTCATCTGAAAGAAGGGAAACGTTATGATGATGACTCGCTGGGCTACGAGCGCGATCAGATTTACCAGGTAATGAAACAGAAGGGGTATTATGATTTCGCCCGTCCCTACATTAAGTTTCTGGTTGATTCAAATTTGAATGCGAGTAAAGCTAATGTGACACTAATTATTGACAACCCGATAGATAAGCCCAGGCATTTGCAATATAAGCTAGGGGAAACGAATATTATTATCGCACCTAATTCAGACGGTTTTCCTGATTCTATAAAAATGAATGACAGGGTTTATAAGAATGTGAGGTTTACAGACCTTTCGGGGAAATTCAGAAGAAATCCCATTACCAGGTATAATTTTTTGCATCCGGGAGAGCAATATAACATTGCAAACGAAAATGTAACCTACGATCGGATGTATGAGCTTAATGTTTTTAAAAATGTTAAAATAGATTACAATAAACCAAAGGATAGTACCAATATTGTAAATCCGGTAGTTCAGTTGATTCCACAGAAGATGATGAGCAACCGGGTTGAGGGCGAGGTGCCGTTTAATGCCGGAACTGTTGGTTTTACTTTAAGTAATACTTATACGAACAATAATCTGTTTAAAGGAGCCGAGAAGTTTGAGTTTCAGATTAAAGGAGGCTTACAGGCCAGACTTGGGCAAGGGCAGTCTTTTATCAACGAGATTTATCAACGTGATTTTTCGGTAAGTACAAATTTGACGGTACCACGTTTGATGATTCCCTTTGCAAGATCGAAGCCGGGAAGAGGAGGTATGCCACATACTATATTCTCGGCAAGTTATGTTTATGCTTTGCAAAAGGATTTTTTCAAGCGTAAGGTGGTTTTAACCTCGGTAGCATATGAATTTAGAGAAACGAGGTCTAAATTTCATACAGTTACTCCTTTAAACTTTGAATATAGGTTTGGTGGTTTGCTTTTCGACAAGACGGATACGTCTAATGTTAACTATCCCCTGATCAGCAATAATTTTGTAAGCTTGATCCTATTGGAAAGAAAGAATGTCACATTCGGCATAAAATACTCCTATTCCCTGAATGCTGAGAAGCTGGCAGCCGATAACAACTTTATTTATCTTAAAGGAGATTTGGATTTGGCAGGTAATGCGTTACAGGGAATCACAAAAATTCTAAAGACGAGAGTGGATTCAACTGGTGCTTCAACAATATTTGGCGTTCCCTTTAATCAATATGTGCGCCCGGAGATTGATATCCGCTGGTATAAAGGCCTGGGAGGGGATAAACAGTTTGTTGCCCGTATAAATGCCGGGGTAGCTTATGCTTACGGAAATTCAAGGGAAAACGGTGTTCCATTTGAAAAATTGTTTTATGCGGGTGGATCAGGTGGTGTAAGAGCCTGGCAAGCCAGAACTTTGGGGCCAGGGAATTATAACAGGTCGCTGGCCTTAGAAACGGAGTATTTACGCCGGGTTTTATATGGTTTTGATCAGACCGGTGAGCTGCACATCGAAGCAAATTTGGAGTACCGATATAAGTTGCTGAATAAGTTTTTTGGGGCAAAACTAAAAGGTGCTATTTTTTTAGATGCCGGGAATATCTGGAATGTATCTAGTGGAGCATACAACACCCGGTTTGATGTTAAATCGCTGGGAAATCAAATCGCATTGGGAGCTGGTACTGGATTCAGGTATGATGTACAGTATTTCGTGTTTAGATTTGACGTAGGTTTAAAGCTTAAGGATCCACAGTTTGCCAGTTCCGACCAATGGGTGATTGGTAAGTTTTTTAATGGCGGAAGGGCCTTTAAAGATGCTTATGAAGCTGCTTATGCTCCGGATAGATATCGTTTTGTGCAGTACAACTTCGGTATAGGTATGCCATTTTAGGCTTAACGCTTAGAACATACTTTTCAAACCGTCGAATATTGTTTCAAAAAAAGTAGAGAGGTTTAATCCGTTACTGTGATTGAAATAGATATAAACGAGTAATATAATTACAGCTGCAATGATAAATTTTCTGAATGCAAAGGCCAGGAATACAATGATGGCTGGGAAGATAATCAGCCACATGCTATTGATCGCATAAGGACTTAATGTTCCTTCTTTTTTGTATACATATAGGAGCTTACTGTGTGTCCCAGTTTCGTTTTGATGTTTGATATAAACGAAGGCAGAACGCTCCAGTTGTAGCGGAAGAATAGCGACGCCATCATGAAAATTTAATGGTTGTGTGAAGCCGCTTACTGTAAATGTATAAGCACCGTTTATCTTTTCAATGGGATTGTCTAGTGTATCGGCTGCTATGATGGCTAGTTTACTGTTTTTAAGTAAACTTTCTTTTACTATAAAATTATTAATGTCTGCCTTTTGTGCAAAGGTGTAGCTGCTGCAAGCCAAAAACAGGAGGAACAAATAAATTTGTCTCATTCTAAAGATCGTTTATTGTAAATTAGGTACCCCAAATGTAATAAAACGCCGTTTCTTTTTATCGGATCGTCATATAAATTATAACTGAGGCTTATTGGGCCGATGGGTGTATGGTAAACTAATCCGGCAGTACCTGCGTAATGCCATTTGGTAAAGGACGGTTGGTACTGTACATTCTGAAATCCTGATTTTTCAAATTCCTTGTAGGGTAAGAAAATGTAGCCTTCTACACGCAGATCGAGGTTTCTTCTCACATTGTAAACATTTTTAAGTCCGCCGGCCAGGTAGCTGCTTGCACGGAAGTTTTCAAGGAAGAGTGATTTGCTATCCTGAAGGGGATAGAACGCTGGAGCAGCAAGTAATGTAGAGTAGTAGTTGGAAAGCAAAGGCTGGTTAGATATTACTGCTTCTGCCTGATAGCCCAAAGTATATTTGTTGATTTTTAAAAAGTAGTTTTCATCGCTTATTTTTAGGTTAAGCCAATGTCTGAATTGTTTGTTAACCAATGTTTGGGCAGCAGTAACCGTACCGCTGATAGCCACAATGTTGCCAGGTGTGTAACTTTCACGGCCAGCGAAATAATTTAGGCTTAACAAGAAGTTTCGCCCTCTGTTGGCATACTGTTTCCGGTTAAAGGTATATTGTTCAAATGATAAACTAGATCTCGAACCGTTGAACACAGTTTTCTCTAATTCATCACCTACAGAAAATGTGTTGTTGGGACTGTACCTGTCATTATTGTTGATAAAAGCGGTTCCTAATATTATCCTGGTATTTCTGTTTAACGGCATGCCTATTTTGAGATCAATTTTCCGGTCGGACTGCTCAATATAAGTCGGATGAGGGTTTTCAATAAAGATTGAACTTGTTTTGTAATAGTTAAAGTGATTGTAGGTCACATCTGCGCCAAGAAACAGTGGTAAACGGGTAGGGAAGTCTATACGTCCGGTCATTTGCACAGATTCGTAAAAACGTCCGGAGTAAAGGTTTAAGCCAAAGGTGTAGGACTTTCTGTTAAGGTAATTGTATTGCACCCCTAAGAAGACATTACTGATGGGTCTGGTTGAGATGTTGCCTCCGAAGTCGATTTTTAAGCTTTTGGTCGGCTGTGCCAATATTTCAAAGTTATAGCTGTCGGAAGCTGCATTGTAAGATATTTTAGGGTATATGGTTTCAAAAGTTTCATCTGCCACCAGTTTGTAGTATCCACGTTTAATATCGGTCAAATCAAATGTTGCCTGGTCTCTTTTAAAAAGGCGCTCTATATATTTTTTCTGTTGCGTATTTACGCCGGTTACCGTTACATTGCTGAATATCAGATCTGGTTTTTTCTGATTGAAATCGCTCCTTCTTTTGATCAGATCAGCATTGTTTACTCTTCTTTTTATTTTCTTTTTAATTTCATCCATATCGGCCATCGTTGCTTCATATCCTTGTTTTATGAGCAATTCGACCGGGTTAAAGTTAGTTGAAGTATAATCTTTAAGGTTGGGTTGGATGTAGATGCCATTATCGCCAATAAGAGTTGAGTCGGACTTGGAAAGGAACATGAACAACATGAGCCTGTTCATCAATCTTTCATCGCGATTTTTTGGGTATTCATTATAATTTTTTGAGGACACATTGGCACCAATCATGACGTCGGGGTTGAATTCCTTCTTCATGATATCTGCCGGGAAATTGTTGTACAGGCCACCATCAAATACATATTTGTCATCCAGTTTTATGGGCCTGTATATCAGCGGGACTGTCATGGTAGCCCTTACAGCTTCGGCTAAACTTCCTTTCTTTACGGTGATACTGGTTTGCGACAATACATCAGAAACCATGCACCTGTAAGGGACAAAGAGGTTGTCAAAATTGTCTTTTGAAATGGCTGACGCTTGCGAAAACAGTTCAAGGAGTGCAAAATTTAGAGGGATATCATTGATGATATTGGACCTGAAACTTACACGTAGACTGGTGTCGAGGGACAGTTTTGCTGTTAAAATGGATGGATTAACGGGTTGTTTCTGGAAGAAAAAACTGTAGTCACTCCGAAACCGACCGTTTACCCAGTCTTGAAATTCGGGGCTTAAAGCTACCATTTCTATTTGCAATGGGGAATATCCAGCTGCATACATGGCGCCTACGATACCGCCCATAGAGGTACCGGTGATATAATCAATAGGGATATTGTTTTCTTCGAGGGCTTTTAATGTACCGATATGTGCAATGCCTTTGGCACCACCACCACTCAATACAAGCCCTACCTTTTGGGCATATAGGGGGAATGTCAAAAAAGCTAATATAAATACAAGTATCTTTTTTAATAACATCACCCCTAAAAATAGGGAAATTAGTTTAGAATGAAGATATTATAGGTGAGCACAGTAGCAAAACTTACCCATAGGATGTATGGAATAAAGAGAAGCCCTGCTGTTTTATCTATTTTATAGAACATGATGGCATTAATGATTACTACGAGCAGCAGGAATATGATTTCGAATAATGCAACGCCTATTTGGCGCGTATAAAAAAAAATAAAGGACCACATCAGGTTAAGGATCAGCTGAATTAAATAAATGGCAATAGTTCGTGGAAGCTGTTTAATGGTATGTCGTTTTTGCCATACCAGGTATGCGGCTATGCCAATTATAATGTAGAGGGTAGTCCATACCGGAGCAAAAATGCTGTTAGGAGGATTGAATGAAGGTTTTGCCAGTGTTATGTACCAGGTTTTTACAGAGCTGGCGGTAAAAAAGGCGCCTAATGCTCCAATAGCAAGTGGAATAGCAATATTTACGACAAAAGCGATGGGATTGAATTTCATATATGGTTGATTGGAAATGGCAAAGGTAAGATTGGTTTGGTTAGGATTCAAGCTTACGGGTTAGGTATACAATTTCTTTGATGGATTCGTCCATTTGTATAGCTGTATGCTTAACCCTGGCCAGGAGTTCCAGGTTATCGGGATCATTTGGCTGTTTAATGTTAAATAGGTCGACCAGGCCAAGTAAATTAGATACCGGGCCGCGGATCTGGTGTGCCTGTACCCATGCAATTTCTTTAAACTGTTTGTTCTGACTTTCAATTTTTTGCTGATAATTTTTTTGATCAGTATTGTCAATAAAATATATTGCTAGTCCTGTATCCGTTGGATAAGCATTTACTGCCAGCCAAGAGCCTAGAACAGGGTTGAATTCTTCGAAATGAACGGAGATATTTTCATTCATTGCTTTATGATATTGTGTAAAGAAATCAAGATCTGCCAGCTCAGGGAAAGCCTCCCATAGGTTTTTTCCCAATAATTCATCCCTGGTACGTTTCAGTATTCTTTCAAACTCTTTATTGATATAAGTAAAATTCCAATTTTTGTTGACGGTAAAGAAGCCATCGGTGATACTCTCCAGTATATTTTCAATCTCCTCAGCTTTTTTCTTTACTGCGAGTTCAGCTTTAACACTTTTATCGATGTCCATAGCCATTACCAATTTGCAGCTTTTACCAGCAAACAGAATCTGATGGGTAAAAATATGGACGTAAAATATTTCTCCGTTCTTACGGGTATGTAACCAGATTCCGGCGTTTGAATAGTCGGGGGGTAACTCTTCGTTGATCTTATAAAAAGCGTCTAATTCTGATTCCGGTCGAATGTCTTTTGCAGTAAGCTGAAGGAGCTCTGTTTTACTATAGCCATATTGTTTCAATGCAGCCACATTTGCTTCCAAAAAGCGATAGGACTCCTTTTCATAGATATACATTGGACTAGGGTTTTCCTTGAAAATGTTTAAATAGTTATGCGAGTTTTTCTTTCTGTAGATGGCAAGCTGGATGGTTTTCTTTAACAGTAAAGGCTCAGTCCATGATTTGAGCAACCAATCATCGGCCCCCACTGGTAGTAACTGTCTTGAAGAAACAGTGTTCGTAATGATAATTATAGGTACTGTTGGAAAATCTGAATGTAGCTGTAGCACTCGCTTAGCTGTATTTTCCATGTTTTCTGTAAGGAATAAAATGATTTCGTAGCCTGAAGTCCGGCCTTTATTGTGAGTTGATTCCCTACATACAGTCAGTTGAGATAGTTGGTAGCCGATATTTAAGAGCTGATGGCTAAGAAAATTTTCGTCCTCGTTGTGGTTGTTTTCCTTAACAATTAATACATTTTGATCGAACATTGTAGGTTACGTTAAAACCAATTAGTCATATAGCTATTGAATTTATTCAAATTAATGCAGACATCAAAATTTTGTTCGTATAAAAATATTGCAATTGAATAGATCTATTCGCTTTATTGTGACTTGTAGGATGAGAATGAATTACTTATCTTAGGAGTAAAAAAAATAGATTATGAAAAAAATAATTGTACTGGCAATGATTGCAGGAATGTTTAGCTCTTTAACACTTTCTGCGCAACAGGATAAAAGCAAAAGACCAAGTCCGCCTGCCGTTGTAAAAGAAACACTGAATTCAGGAGCTACGGTGACTATAGATTATAGTCAGCCTTCTGTAAAGGGCAGGACAATAGGTAAGGAAATTGCACCATTAGGTAAGATATGGCGCACCGGAGCTAACGAACCAACTACATTTGAAGTTAGTAAAGCAGTAAAAATTGATGGAAAGGCACTGCCTGCTGGTAAATATGGTATGTATTCTATTCCAGGTGAAAAAGAATGGGTGATTATTTTTGGTAAAAAACCAGATGTATCTGCTGATAAGCATATTGAAGCCGATGATGCTTTACGTATTAAGGTTAAGCCTGTTAAAGCTGCTGCTTTCACTGAAAAAATGACATTTAAGATTGATAAAGGCGGAAAAGTAGCCTTAATATGGGGTAATATTCAGGTTCCTTTCACAGTAAAGTAATTTGGAGTGGATTTTAATTAAATGAATCCATATATTTGCGCTCCTGTCTCCGTAGTTCAATGGATAGAATTTTGGTTTCCGGTACCAACGATATGAGTTCGAATCTCGTCGGGGACACTTCAGAAAGAGGGAATTTCAGCAATGAGATTCCCTCTTTTTTTTATTCAATTATTTGATTTTCAGTGTTTTCTTCTTTTTATAGTTTGGTTGATTTTTGATCACAAAAATCTTACTACTTATTGCTAGTTTTGTGGTTTGTTTTGTTTGTAATTGCTTGTTTTATAGGTGTTTGATTTTGTTTTTCTGATCGAAGTTATAAAGAAAAGTTCGATCTCCAGGGAGGGTTACAAGTTAGTTATTTGATTTTTTAATTGCTCATTGTTAATATTTGCACTGTCGTCGGTGACTATAAGTTATATTTTAATATAAATCCTTGGATTGTCATTAAGCGAGTAAGCTGATATAAAAATATCAAAAAAGAACCAAGACCCAATTTATTTTTATAATGATTATCTTTAGGCGATAGCTAACACGATAATTTCCGATTCTATATGAACAGTTTTATTAGAACTCTTGTTGTAGCCATATTTGTAACGATGTTACTCCAGTCCTGTATTAAAGATCCTCCGGTAAACCCAGAAGCCGATATAGAATTGTTTAACGTTGATAACGCATTACTTACCGGAGAGGTATTTATTGATCAGGAAAGTAGTGTAATCACACTTAATTTAACTCAAAATGCTTTCAACAATGGGATTGTACCGCTAATCAAAGTTTCTCAGGGGGCATCAGTTACTCCTGAGTCCGGATCTCGGATTACGTTTGAAAAGGATGTTGAGTATGTTGTCACCTCGGCTTCGGGTGAAAATAGAAAAATATATAAAGTCAAAGTAGTTAATGTCGGGCATTGGGACTTTGATTTCGAAGATTGGTCTCTAAGTCCTTCTGATCAGTTTGAATTTCCGATTGAATCAAATAATACACAGGTTTGGTCTTCAGGTAATCCAGGAGTAGCTTTAGCTGGGGTTCCACAACGTGCTGAAGCTTATCCAACTCAGTCCACAGATGATGGATACCTGGGGTCAAAAGCTGCTTCACTGTCAACCATTAAGGGTACATCGCTGTCTGAATTTATAGGAATCCGTCTTTTTGCTGGCTCTTTGTTTCTTGGGGACTTTAATGCTTCACAGGCATTACTTAACCCCTTAGCTGCAACAGAATTCGGTCAGCCTTACATAACGGGGCTCCCCACAAGATTTACAGGCTACTATAAATATTCACCAGGCTCAGTTTTTCAAGACCGCAATGGTAATCCTATTGCAGGACAAACTGACAAATGTTCTATCTATGCTGTAGTATTTAATGGTACAGAGCGGTTAAACGCAACCAACATCATGACCTCTGACCGGGTGATTGCGCGGGCCGAACTAGCAGATGGAGGAGCTAAACAGCAGTTTACACGTTTTGATATTCCATTTGTTTATTCTCCAAATGGGGTAGCAGGAAAAAATATTATGGTTGCAATTGTAGCTTCTTCAAGCTCAAGAGGTGATGAATACATTGGAGCAATTGGTAGTAAGTTAACATTGGACAGTTTAAGGATTATCCCTCAATGAAAAATATATCGTATCTAATGGGCGTTTTATTAATGCTCTTTTTTAACCAAATTAGTTTTGCTCAGGGTGAACCAACTTCCGGCATTAAAAAGTTCTCACATGCTGTTACCCTTGGTTATAACTTAGGAGCAACCGCACCTTTTTCCCTTCCAAATACAATACGAGAAATCAATAGCTATCAATTGTTATTTACGCCGTCAATTGGTTATGAGGTGAAACGTCATTTCAATGATCGCTGGGGTATAGGTGGGGGAATCCAATTTGGAATTAAGGGAATGAAGGTTACAGACAGTGTTCAATATTTTCACACTATTTTGACGATGGAAGATGGACAGTTTGAAGGAGATTTTAGCGGCACCAATCAAACGCAGGTGTATAACGCTTATTTAGTAGTCCCACTTTATGGAGTTTATCAATCTAAATTGTGGAGTTTTAAATTGGGTGGTTATCTGGCTTATGCAATGTCTAAACGTTTCAAAGGATTTGTAGCTGATGGATATATCCGCAAGGGAAATTCACTGGGAGGAAAGGTCTTAATTGATAAATCTTCTTTTGATTTTTCAAATGAAATGAAGGACTGGGATTGGGGAGTATATGCTGGTGTTGGGCGTAGATTTGATGCCAATTGGTCTGTGAATTTTAATGTACAGTTGGGATTGGAACCTATTTTTCCCGATTCTTTCAAAGGGGTTGGGTATAAACTTAGAAATATTTATACGAACATTGCTGCGTCTTATAATCTGGGAAGCTTCTAGTTTTGGGATATTAAATATATAGGTGTTTGTTTTTGGAGGATTAATGACTCTGATAAGATTGTCAGGTTTTTTGCGAACAGCAAGAAATATAAAAAATCCATTGAATTGTATATAGTTTGTACAATGATGTTCAGGAATGGATTTTGCCCGATTTATCGCGCTTAGCTAATACTTGGTGGTTGCATTAATATAGAAATTGTTGGAAAGCTAAAATAAATTCCGGGAGAGTAGAAAGGTGAATAGATACAAAAAACGCAAAATGGATATTTGTCTTTATGCTCGGTTCAATTGCAATACCTGTGGTTAATGTTGAAAGTTAAGATTACCTGCGAAAGTATTCTGAAATAGTGATTTTTGCTATTGATTTTACGGTTCTAGCGAGGAAAGGTGTTTACCACAATGTGAACAGAATTTGTCTTTTGAACTATGAATTACGTAGTGGCAGCTGGGACACTTTTCCTTTGCCTCTTCGGTAGCTCTTGCCATTTCCACTGATACTATTCCGGTGGGTACGGCAATAATTCCGTAGCCGATGATCATAAGAATGCTGGCCAGGAATTGGCCAAGAGGGCTTTGAGGCGATATATCTCCATAGCCGACAGTGGTAATGGTAACGATTGCCCAATAAATGGATATGGGTATACTGGTAAAACCACTATTGTCATCTTCTATAATGTACATTAAGGTGCCAATAATCGTCACCAGGGTAATAACACTTGCTAAAAAGACAGTGATTTTATACATGCTGGACTTTAATGCACTTTTCAAGATATTTCCTTCATACATGAATCGGGTCAATTTCAGGATTCTGAAAACACGCAATAAGCGGAATGCTCTAATGACTACCAGGTATTGGGTGCCCATAAAAAGTAGGCTCAGGTATGTCGGAAGAAATGCAATAAGGTCAATAAAACCATAGAAGCTAAAGATGTACTTAAATGGTTTGTGACTACTATAGACCCTCAGTGCATACTCAATGGTGAACAGGACAGTGAAGATCCACTCTAAAGATTGGATTAATGTCCCATATTCATTTTTGAAACTGGCGACACTTTCCAGGAAAACAGAAAGTATGCTAAGCAGGATCAATACCAATAGGACCATGTCAAATAATTTTCCAGCGGGAGTGTCCGACCTGAAAATGATGATATAGATTTTTTTTCTTAAAATATCATGGCTTCTTTCTGGCATATTCTCTTAGTTTATATTACGAAATTGGAAGGATGTAATAACCATTTTTGACGAAAGGCTGAATCTTATTCTTCAATATTGTGTTTTACAAATAACAAACATGCATCGCTTTCCAAATGAAGGATTTCATTGGCTACACTTCCCATAAAAAGAGTAGTTAGCGAGGTTACACCTTGAACCCCCATTATCAGTAGGTCTGCTTTCTCTTGTCTAATATGATACATTAGTGCAGATGCGATGTTTTTATCTTCGGCTGGAATTATCTTCAAAGGAATGGATTCGGGATAGAGTTTAGCCCATTTTTCTGACTTCTTTTTGATGTCAGCTCGGGTGTTTTCCTTAATCTCTGAAGTCGGAAGCCCCGGGAAAAATTGCCAGGCTAATTTTGAAATGTGTAAAGGTTGAAAAGACAGCTGTTGTAGCTGGCTGTATTTTTGAATGAGGTTTCCCCATTGCATCACTGTGCTGGTGTATTTGGAGAAATCTACGGCGCCAATGATTTCTTTCGGTGCTGGATTATAGGTTTCCGGAACAAGAAGGGTCTCGAATGGAAGCATGCGGATTAGCTTGTGAGCTAAACCACCATTGCCTTCCAGGTTTTGTTTGTTACCCAGAACAGCAAGGTTGATGTGGCTTTTTTTTGCTTTCTTAGTAAAAGACAATTCCGTGTAATCTTCAAATGTAACTTCAATTTCATAGGGTAATTGATCGCCTATAATGGAAGGTATGGTCGCAGCTAACTTATTTTTAATAGTAGTGGAAATGGTATTTAATTTTTCTGGACTTTTAAATGATTCAGGTAGTTCGGTTTGTTTGATGTTATGGAAAAAGGTAACCTTATTTAAAGGGAGTAATTGTGCCAAAAGCTTGATGTATTGAATCAAAGCATGGTCCATTTCGGAAAGGTCGAGGCCTACCAGGATGTTTAGTTTATGGGTTAAAGTCATGGTGTTGGTCATTAATTGATCAATTACTTTTGGTCAGCTAAAAGATCTGCAATGGTTTCTTTGTAGCTCTTTTCCTGTTTGGAGCGTAGTTTCTTTTTGTTTTTGTTGAGTTCTTCCTGTAGTCCTTGTTTCAGACTGTAGCACATGAGCAGTATAATGACTGCAAAAGGAAGACCGGCGATAATTACGGCCGTTTGTAAGGCTTCCAATCCGCCGCCCCAAAGTAAAACTATTGCTACTATAGCTTGAAGGAATGCCCAAAATACCCTTTGTAAGGGGGGCGTATAGGTAGCATTACCTGAGGTGATATTGTCGATCACTAATGAGCCGGAATCTGAAGAGGTGATGAAGAAGAACGCGACAAGAAGTACAGCTAGGCCTGATAGAATGGGAGTAAACGGAATTTTTTGTAAGAAAACAAATAATGCGGTGGAAATATTAGAGTTTACAGCGTCTATTAGACTGCGGTCTCCTTCCAATATAAAATGAAGAGCGGTACCTCCAAAGATGGTCATCCATAGTAAGGTGATAAGGGCTGGTACGATTAATACACCCAGAATGAACTCTTTAATCGTTCGTCCTTTTGATATACGGGCAATAAAGCTTCCTACGAATGGAGACCATGCAATCCACCATGCCCAGTAAAAGACAGTCCAGGAATTTTGCCAGCCGGATTGCCGGTAACTGTCGTTCCAGGTACTGATTTCAATGAAATCTGCCAGATAGGCCCCTGTATTCTGAATGAATCCTTTTAGGAGGTATATAGTGGGACCGAATGCAAATATCAGCACCATCAAAAGGAAAGCCATGATCATGTTTCCCTGGCTAAGTAGCTTAACGCCTTTATCCAGTCCGGAAACAACAGAGATCGTTGCAATTGAGGTGACGATAATGATGATAAATGATTGCAGTGTGGTTGAGATACTCCAGCCAAATAAAAAGTTTAAACCTGCATTCATTTGTTGTACGCCAAGTCCCAGGGAAGTGGAAAGCCCAAATAGGGTAGCGATTACCGATAGTATATCTATGGCATGTCCCCACCAGCCATGTATACGTTCTCCCAGGAAAGGGTAAAATAGCGACCTAAAGGTAAGAGGCAATTTTTTGTTGAAAGAGAAAAATGCAAGTGCAAGGCCTACTACTGCATAAATGGCCCAGGCATGTAGTCCCCAATGCAAGGCGGTAAATTTCATCGCTTGTATGGCTAACTCGGGATCAGAACTCACCGGCCTGGGAGGTTGTGTAAAGTGTGAAACGGGTTCTGCAATACTGAAAAACATAATGCCTATCCCCATTCCTGCGCTGAATAACATGGCGAACCACGATAAGTTACTAAATTCCGGCTCAGCATCGTCACCCCCAAGGCGGATCTTTCCAAATTTTCCAAAGGCCAGATAAAGACAGAATCCAAGGATAAAGTTTACGGTCAGGATTAAGAACCATCCTAAATTTGCAGTAATTAAATATTTGGTGTTATCGAACCAGGTTTCTATTGAATGCTGGAATATCATGCAAAGCATAAGGCTACATACAATCAATGTAATTGAGGTATAGAAAACTGGTTTATTGATGACGAATTTAAAATTCTTGTTATAACTGTTAAACATATAGTTAGTTTATGATAGCTAAAAAGAAATTGTGACCAATTGGTCAGAGCTAAGGTTGGTAAGATATTAAAATTAAACAAAATAACTTGAATTGGGAGATTCAATACTTTAGGCTTGTCTTACCGGTTAAAAAAAACAACATGTTACAGGCAATTCCTTTCTGGATTGCTTCGATCATTACCGGACTGATTGCTGTGATTTATACCAAATTGTTTTTACTTGCTGAAGTGTTAACCAGTTATGTATTTCATCATTCTTCCTGGCTGTTGTTTCTTTTAACACCTATATGCTTTATTTTGAAAGTAGTTTTGCGGCCATTTAACCCCAAAGTGATTCTTAGCCATTATCTTGGTATCCGGAACTAAAAACATTAAAGCTAAACTATTGAGGATATTGTTTTTCGATTAAGCGGTTAACTGTGCTGAGTAAATGGTCAAGGTTAAAGGGTTTACTAATGTATGCGTTTGCAGCTGTGTTTTTCTTCATTACATCTGTATTACAGTGAGCAGATAACATCAATACCGGAATATTTTGATATTTTGAACTGGCTTTAATATCATTACATAACTGCATCCCGTTCCCATCGGGAAGGCTAACGTCGAGAATAAACAAGTCTGGTAAGTGGTGGCTGTTAAAATTTTTAAAGGATTTTATGGTAGAAAATGCAATTACATTTATTTCTTCTTCATTAAGCAAAAATTGTATGATATAGGCAATATCTGAATCGTCTTCTACTAAGTATACACATTTGTCCATCGGCCCAATTTAGTTTATCAGAAAGTTTAAAGCAAAAATTTATTTAAATAATAGCCCAATTAGTGGGCTATTATTTGTGGTCATCAATACAAGATTTCCATTGGTGATATCCCATAGTGTAGAGTTTTAGATTATAAAAGATGAACAGTAGTAGGCTACCTAAGGTTTCAATTATCTCCAATTTATAATGATGACAGATTAATTTGTTATTTTCATTATTTACTGAAAATGGACTATATTTTGCTGTTGTCTTGTTTTTCTACTAAACATATTTATTTTGAAGAAACCTCAACAAAAAAAAACAGGTCGGCTTTTTAGGATTATTAAATTGTCGGTGGCCAGACGTTTTAACCTTCATCTGGATAAGGCCGATGAAGATGATGTTGTGCTTTCTATTAAAAAGAATTCAGATTTTGTAGGGGCAAATCTCTGGACTTTAATATTTGCGATTCTAATCGCATCTATTGGATTAAATGTGAATTCTACGGCTGTGATTATAGGGGCTATGTTAATCTCTCCATTGATGGGGCCAATTATGGGGATTGGACTTGGGGTGGGGACCAATGATTTTGAGCTGGTGAAGAAGGGGTTACGCAATTTGCTGATCGCTACCCTGATCAGTGTTGTAGTTTCTACGATTTATTTTTGGTTAACTCCTTTACATGATGCTGAGAGTGAGCTTCTGGCAAGAACTACGCCATCTATTTGGGATGTGTTTATTGCTTTTTTCGGTGGTCTCGCCGGAATTGTGGCAGGAACGCGCAAGGAGAAAAGTAATGTGATCCCTGGTGTGGCTATCGCTACGGCTTTGATGCCACCTTTATGTACAGCTGGTTTCGGCCTGGCTTCAGGCAATTTTTATTATTTCCTTGGTGCGATTTACTTGTATTTTATCAATAGTGTGTTTATCTGTATCAGCACCTATTTAATCGTACGTTTTCTGCGGTTTGGTAAGAAACATTTTGAGGATCAGGAAACTGAAAAAAAAGTCAGTCGTTACATTATGATCATTGTTACGGTAGCAGTACTACCCAGTATTTACCTGGCTTATGGCATTGTGGACAAAAGTATCTTTGAGAATAATGCACAGCGGTTTATCGCTGAGCAGTTTCAATTTAAAAATACCCAGGTGGTGAACAGATCTTTAAAATACAACCGCTCAAAAGGTAATGAAATCGATTTGCTGCTAATTGGATATGAGCTTTCAAACTCGAAGATGGATTCTATCAGGAATAGTTTAGAGGATTATAAGCTTGGGACTACTAAATTAAACATACGCCAGGGATTGAATGCAAAACAGGAAATTGATTTTTCACAAATAAAAGCGAGTATCCTGGAAGATGTTTTTAAAAAGGATTCCTCAGCTAAGGTCTCCAATCCTCAAGTGTCTTTATTGGAAAGGGAACTGCCGGATATCCGTTCAGAACTTATGGTGCTTTATCCGGAAATGCTGGATTATACGGCAGCGAATGTTGTTGTTGATAGGTTGGATAGACCTGGAAAGGATACACTAACAATGGTAGTGGCAGGCTTTTCAAAGCCTGTTAAGCGTGCAGATCGTGTTAAGCTCAACCAATGGCTAAAGACAAGGTTACAGGTAGACTCTTTAAGGTTGCTGATTCCTTAACGTATTGCGCTGAATTCTTGTTTATTTTATTTTTTGTACTTTTACGCTAAATCCGTCAGATCATTGCTTTGGGCATTTGAACATTTGTTCTGTCATAAATAGCCTGGATGATCTTTTTTCTTACTGAGGTTTATCCTTATATATCAGCATAAAGGAGCTGTGTTTGCATGATGATATTTCCATTTTTAAGGAAATGTTGTCCTATTTTATTATGAAAAATTCAAACTTCATTCAACCAAGTAGCATTTTTGAGTATGTTTTCTGGGGCAATTCTGTTTATCAATGGGTTGTCGCAATAGGAATTGTTGTTTTTTTGTTCCTGTTTATCAAACTGTTTAAGTTTTTTGTGGTGAAAAAGGTCAAATCCTGGGCTTTGACTACCAATACAACCTGGGACAATTTTTTAATTGCTATCGTTGAAAGTTCGGTTATTCCACTACTTTACGTTAGCTCTTTTTATTTTGCATTATCTACGTTGAATATTTCGGATAAACTCGATAAGATCATTCATGTGGCTTATCTGGTGGTTATCACCTATTTTGTACTTAGGATCATCAGTTCAGCTTTTAGAAAATTTGTTTATTCTTTTATACAGCGTGAGGAAAACAGTGAGAGTAAGGAGAAACAGGCGGGTGGACTGATTGTGATTGCTAATGTGATCATCTGGATCCTTGGGATTATTTTTTTAATGGATAATCTGGGCTACAATGTGACTACACTAATTGCCGGTTTGGGTGTTGGTGGAATCGCTATCGCATTGGCTGCCCAGGCTGTGCTTGGAGACTTGTTTAGTTATTTTGTGATCTTTTTTGACCGTCCTTTTGAAATTGGTGACTTTGTTGTGGTGGGTGATAAGAATGGTGTGATTGAATATATCGGCGTTAAGACTACCCGTATTCGTACACTGAGCGGCGAACAGCTGATTTGTTCGAATACAGATCTGACTAACTCCAGATTACATAATTTTAAGCGCATGCAAAAACGGCGGATTGTATTTTCTTTTGGGGTGACTTATCAGGCTACACATGCTCAACTGTCGGAGATTCCTGAAATAATAAAAAATACCATTGAAAAAAGAACAAAACTTCAGTTTGATCGTGCGCATTTCTCTGGATATGGGGATTTTAGCCTGAACTTTGAGGTGGTATATTATGTGCTTGATCCGGACTATACGGTATACATGGACAACCAGCAGGCTGTGTATCTGGATATTTTTAAAGCTTTTGAGGGCAAAGGAATTGAATTTGCTTATCCGACACAAACACTATTTGTCAGTCCGCAAAATGCTTCTTTAATATAGATTTTTAGGAGCTTAGCATTGGTCTTTTCTTTTTTTATTGTTCAATGTTAAAATACGGTCTTAAGATATCTTCAAAATTGTAGAATCCATCCGGCAGCTTCAGGAGGTTTCGGGCTACGAAAATAGCTCCGTTTCCAAAGGCTTCTCTTGAAATCGATTCATGAATCAACCTGACGGTTTGATAAGGGAAACCAAATATCAGCTCATGTTTACCTACTATTCCTCCGGCTCTTACCGAGTTGATTTGGGAAACATCAAGGTCTAGTGCATGCGCGATTTTTACAGCAGTTCCTGAAACTCCCTCTTTTTGTTTAAAGTGCTCTTCTATAATCTCAATGTCAACACCGGGAGCGATTTTCTGAAGAAACTGAGCGGAAAAAAGAAGATAATTAACTCCTAAGGTTATATTGGGTGACCAGAAAACAGTTGTCCGGGTTGATAGCTGATCCAAAAGTGCTAATTCTTTATCGCCGTAGTGTGAAATTGCAGATATGATTTTGATTTTCTGTTTTGCTGCTTCCTCACCGTATTGATGAATACTTTCAGTTGATGAGAAATCAATAAGAATATCGATCGGATGCTTTTCAAATAGTTCCTTGATATTCATGTGTTCACCGGAAAAGATGAGCCCTGGCTCGTCACTCTCCAAACCTAGAAACTCTGGAACTGATCTGTGTTCTAAGACGGATGTTTTTCTAAATACCCATTCCAGGGAAAATTCCCTGTTCTGCAAAATCACCGAAGCTACTGCTTTCCCTGTACGTCCAAATCCTATTAATCCTACTTTAATTTTCATCAGTATAAATTTGTTTTCAATTGTGATGAAGCTACTAGATTTATTCATCCCACTGTGTGGTTTGAAAAATCATGGTGGTTTCATGATTTTATTTTTTTGATTTTATTCGTCTGGGTGATAAACTTACGCCCTGGATTTCGAGACTTTTTTCAATACTATGGTTCCTAAAATTCCTGCGATTACAGATGCTATTAATATTCCATATTTGGCCTGATCGATGAAGATGGGGTTTTTAAAGGCAAGACCGCTGATGAACAGGGACATGGTGAAGCCGATTCCGGCAAGCAGGGCTACTCCAATCAGGTGACTCCAGCTGGCCTGTTCTGGTAGTGTGGCCCATCCAAGTTTGATCATGATCCAACAGAATAGCAGGATGCCTACAAATTTTCCGATCAACAGGCCGGCTGCTACGCCAATAGAAACCGGATTAATGATCGAGGAGAAAAAATCTGATCCGATAACAATTCCGGCGTTGGATAGGGCAAACAGTGGCATGATACCAAATGCAACCCATGGATGTAGGGCATGTTCTATGGTCTGCAGGGGCGTTTCTGCTGCCATACTCAAAGTTTTTACTTCCTGAATTGTTTTGTTTTGCTTCTCGGTAATCAGGTTTCCTCTTTCGGGGATGTCTTTTTCAAAATCGTAGGAAAGTTTGCGCAGATTCTCAGAATATATATGCTCATTAATCTTGGTAACAGCCGGTATGGTAAAGGCAACAAGTACTCCAGCGATAGTGGCATGAACGCCGGACAAAAGGAAGCCTACCCATACTCCGAATCCGATAATCAGGTAAAATGTGCTATTGCGAATGCCCATTAGGTTGCCGATAATGAGTGCTGTGAGAAAACAGCCAGCGATAATTAAGGGTAAAAAGTGTATTTGTTCTGTATAAAAGAAAGCAATTACAAGTACTGCACCCAGGTCGTCAGCCACAGCCAGTGCCGATAGAAAAACTTTTACCGAGGTGGGTATGTGTTTACTTGCCATAGACAGTAAAGCCAGTGCAAAGGCAATATCTGTTGCCATGGGGATTCCCCATCCATGATCGGCACCTGTACCTTTGTTGATGGTGAAATAAATTAAGGCAGGTACAATCATGCCGCCAAGGGCGGCAGACATGGGTAAAGCTGCTTTACTCAATGAGGAAAGTTCCCCTTCCATAAATTCCCGTTTGAGTTCAAGGCCGATGACAAAGAAAAATACTGCCATCAGGCCATCATTGATCCAGATGTGAAGGGGGTGGCTCAGGGTAAAATCATCAAATCCAATAGAAAAATTAATATGCCACAGGTGTTCATAAAAATCGTGATAGGCGGAATTGGCCCAAATAATGGCAACGATGACACTAATCAGCAAGACGATCCCACTGGTGTATTCCAGGTGTATGAAGCGGCTTACCGGGGCGATGATCTTATCTATAGGTGATTTTTCTATCATGGTATGTCAAATATCTAATTGGTTTAATTGTAGTTGCCATCAAGTTACCATGATGGTTACCATTCATCCGTATTTTTAATGCCTAATGATTTGGTATTAAAAATAGGGTCTTTGCCGGCTTTGCGTTGCTGTTGGTAATCTTTAAAAGCCGTTAAAGCAGGTTTTCTAAGTAGTAGGATGGCTAAGACGTTTAACCAGGCCATAACACCTACTCCGATATCTCCCAAAGTCCATGCAGCTTCGGCAGTTTTGACCGAGCCATAAAAAGTGGCTGCAAGAATCAGAACGCGTAAAATCCATACTGCCCATCTGTTGCCTTTTTTATCCAAATAGCTCAGGTTGGTTTCAGCAATGTAATAGTAGGCCATAATGGTGGTAAAGGCAAAGAATAACAGGGAGATTGCTACAAATCCTGCACCAAGAGCAGGGAAGTGTGAATTTACTGCGTATTGGGTATATTCTGCGCCAATTTTTGCACCCGGTAGGTTTTCAACTATAAAACCGCCTTTGGGGTCAATGACATTGTATTGACCGGTAAACAGGATCATAAAAGCTGTGGCCGTACATACAAAAAGGGTGTCAACATAAACTGAAAAAGCTTGCACCAATCCTTGTTTTACTGGATGGCTTACTTCGGCAGCTGCAGCTGCATGAGGTGCGGTTCCCTGACCTGCTTCATTGGAATAAATACCTCGTTTTACGCCCCAGGCTATGGCCATACCAAATACGCCGGCAAATGCTGGCTCAAGGTTAAAAGCTGATTTTATGATGAGCATAATTACAGATGGAATTTGGTGGATGTGCATCACCATAATAATAATGGCCATCAGGATGTAAGCTCCTGCCATAAAGGGTACAACGATCTCGGCCACTTTCCCAATCCGCTTTACCCCACCAAAAATGATCAGTCCAAGTAAAACCGCTACCGCTATGCCCGTATAAGCAACTGGAATCTGGAAAGCGTTGTGCATACTCAGGGCTATACTGTTACTTTGAACACCCGGCAGGAATAATGCCGTACTCAATATAGTAGCTACTGCGAAGACAATGGCGTACCATTTGATGCCCAATCCTTTTTCAATGTAAAAGGCAGGGCCACCACGGTATTGGCCGTTGTTGACCTGTTTGTATATCTGCCCTAAGGTAGCTTCTATAAAAGCTGAGGCACTTCCTAAAAAAGCGATCAGCCACATCCAGAATACTGCTCCTGGACCCCCCATCGCAATAGCGGTTGCAACGCCTGCGATATTCCCGGTTCCGATACGGCCGGAAATGGCAATGGCGAAAGCCTGGAATGAGCTTACTCCTTTGGATGAACTGCTCCCTCCAAACAGAAGACGGATCATTTCTTTGATATATCGGAGTTGTACAAAACGGGTGACTATTGAAAAATAAATGCCTGCTCCCATACACAGCAAAATGAGTGCATTACTCCAGACCAGATCGTTTATTTTACCAATGATTTCTTCCATGGGGGGTAAAATAACGGAATATTTTTAAAAGAACTTCTAAAAAGCATAGAGAAGCTGGAAAAACTCTGTTCTATATTTTAATGCAAATGCTATGAATTGATTTAAGATTACTCAGCGTTGTTTATGATTTAAACCTTTTTATTACGTGATTAATCAACAGAATGATTCTAATGAATTTCTAAGTTTTTTTTAACGCTTTGCCCATATGCTACATATGATCCCGAATTGAATAAGAAAAACTAAATCAATAACAGCCAGCAAGGTATGATACTGATTAAGCAGTTTTGCAGCATTATTAGTGGATTAGGTAACACTATGCTGACGAAAACAAAGAAGAGTGAAGAAAAGCAGTATTATAGACCTATTCATATTTTCTAGTTTCCTTTATAAGTAGCGGAAATGTTAAAAAACTTACAGAGGCGGATTGATAAAATTTAAATTGCTTAAGAATACGCGGGATAATGTTAGCATGAAAACTGCTTTTTGATTTTAAATATGGGAGTTTTCATGTTTTGTCGGTCTTAATAGAAATGAGGGGGTAAGAAGAGTGTAGGTGTTTAAAATTCATTTAGGGATGAAGGGCATCAATAAGGTGAATTTTGCCCTTTTGTACTTTAATAATAAGTAAAAGCAATTGATCATGACATCAATTTTTAACAGACGTAGGTTTATTCAAATGGCGTCAACGGCAGGATTCAGCATTGGTCTTGCTCCAGGCTTGTCGTCATTGTATGGGGCATCGTTAGCTGTAAAAGGTAGGCGTATTGGCCTAATAGGCCTGGATACTTCACATAGTATAGAGATCATTAATGCGCTAAATGGTAGGACAACAGAGGTGGAGGACTTTCAAGGTTATACAGTGGTTGCTGCTTACCCAAGGGGAAGCGCAGATATAGCAAGCAGTGCTAACAGAATTCCGGCTTATACGATAAAGGCTCAAACAATGGGGGTGAAAATTGTAGGTTCAATTGACGAATTGTTAAAAGATGTAGATTATGTTTGCCTGGAGACAAATGATGGTCGCGCAAGATTGGATCAGGCGCTTCAGGTGCTGAAGGCTGGAAAGCCGATGTTTATGGATAAACCCGTAGCAGCTTCTTTATCAGATATCGTTAAAATTTATGATGCTGCCGAAAAATATGGGGTTCCGGTTTTTTCAACTTCATCTTTACGTTATATTTCTGGAACGAAGGAAATCTTAGAAGGTAATGTTATAGGCAAAGTCCTGGGGGCTGATACTTACAGTCCGGCAAATCTTGAACCTAGTCATCCAGACTTGTTTTGGTATGGGATTCATGGTGTAGAATCATTGTTCGCTTTAATGGGTAGAGGTTGTGAGCGTGTAGTTCGAACTTACTCTGGGAGTACAGATGTTGTGGTTGGTAGCTGGAGGGATGGTAGAATTGGAGTGTTTAGGGGAACCAGGGATGGACAGCACGCATACGGTGGGACAGTTTTTGGTGAGAAAGGTGTAAAAACGCTTGGACAACCACAAGGAACCATACATATGCTTTTAAAAATCATTGAATTTTTTAATACGGGAATAGCTCCTGTAAGCAGGGAGGAAACGATAGAAATATACACTTTCATGGCTGCTGCCCAAGAAAGTAAAGACAGAGGAGGTATCTCTGTCAGACTGGAGAAGATTCTTCAAAATGCAAAGTGAAAATAAATCTGGGAGTTTTCATGTTTTAATGGTCTAATAGATAAGGTGACTGATATCAATAGCCTGAGACCAAATTTTATAAACCGAATAATGATGAAAATACCCAAACTGCTATTTGCAGGATTGCTTTTTACAATCCTGATCCCGTTGATTTTAGGAAATGGAATACCTTCTGGTCAGAATGATTTTATCGCGAAAAGTTTCAGCGTTGCTGGACCTTTGTATGAAAATTTGCTTAAAACTACAGCGGGTAATTCTAAGGACTACCCTCATTCCCTGAATCCGGACGGATCGATTAAATATTTACAGATTGATGAATGGACGGGAGGTTTCTGGCCGGGTATCTTGTGGAGTATGTATGAATATACCGGGGATGAAAAATGGAAAACACAGGCTAAGGTCTGGACGGAATCGTTGGAGTCTAATCAATTTAATACTGCGCATCATGATATCGGATTTATGATGTTTAATAGCTATGGCAAAGCATTAAAGTTTGAGCAAAATCCTAAGTATAAGGAAATACTGATTCAATCGGCGAAGTCACTATGTAAAAGATATAGTCCGGTTGTTGGTAGCATACAGTCATGGAATGAAAGAAAATCTAAAGGTGAGATTAATACCTGGTCTTATCCTGTAATTATGGATAACATGATGAACCTGGAACTGTTGTTTTATGCCAGTAAAGAAACTGGTGATGTGACTTATAGGAATGTGGCCATTAGCCATGCAGAGCTAACAATGAAAAACCATTTAAGAGCTGATTTCAGTTCTTTTCATGTGGTGAACTATGATCCGGCTAAGGGTAAGGTGTTACACAGACAAACTTTACAGGGTTTTTCGGATAATTCTACATGGGCCAGGGGACAAGCGTGGGGCATTTATGGCTTTGCTGCTTGCTACAGAGAAACCGGAGACAAGCGGTTTTTAGAAGCAGCGATAGGAATGGCTGACTTTTATCTTAACCATAAAAAACTACCGGCAGATAAAGTGCCTTACTGGGATTTCAATGCCGGAGAAAACGGATATCGCCCGGATTGGGATTACCAACCTTCGCTGTACAAAGAGATTCCAAGGGACGCTTCTGCTGCGGCAATAACAAGTTCTGCTTTACTGGAACTCAGTCAACTGGTAAGGGGTAAAAAGCGCAAGACTTATTTTAGTGCTGCGGGGTTTATGTTAAAGTCTTTGAGTACCGATCAATATTTGAATACAGGTCAGGCGAACCCTTATTTTTTGCTTAAACACAGTACTGGTAATTTTCCAAGCGGCAGAGAAATTGATGTTCCTTTAATTTATGCAGACTATTATTATCTGGAGGCTTTATTGAAGTATGGTCATATTTTGAAAGCTGGTAAATCGTGAATTTGAACATCTTTTAATGTTCGGGAAGTTGTGTTAACCGAATTATTCGATAAATTTGGTTAACTGATCTGTATGATTAATGTAAACGACAATAAGGCCGACGATAAGTTGTTGCTGTTGCATATGCAGCAAGGGAGTAGCAGCGCCTTTGATGCTCTTTATGACAAATATTGGGAACACGTTTATGCAGCAGCTTATAAGCGGTTGGGAGATGCTGCTTATGCGAAAGATATTACTCAGGATATCTTTCTTCAGCTCTGGGTGAGAAGGGCTGAGATTGATATTGAGAATCTGGGCTCTTATTTATTTACATCGGTCAGGAATAATGTTTTCAAATGGTTGGATAAAGAACAGCGTTATACACCCATATCCGAATTGCTCTTGCAATTGGAAACGGCCAAAGACCAGAGTGACGGGTTGCTGCTTAAAAATGAACTCATGGCAAGGTACGAGGTGATCATCAACACCCTGACCCCCGGGCAGAAAGAGATCTTTAAACTTCGTTATCATGAAGACCTTTCAACCAGTGAGATCGCTGACCGATTGAATATAAGTCGTAAAACTGTTCAAAATCAATTGCGTAAAAGTGTAGTACAGCTTCGTTCCTCCCTTGGATCGGTTGCCTTTTTACTCGTATTGCTCCACATCGATAAATAATTTATTTTTTTCGTGGGACTTTTTGCTTTTCAGCGGTCTGTATTATAGGAGTCTGCTAATGGGCTTTAACAGTAATGGATAAAGAGGCATTTTTAACAATTCTTGGAAAATACAGGGCAGGCGAAGCCAGTGCAGAAGAAGTGGAGTTTTTGCATGCTTATTATAATTTCTTTGAAATCAAGGGAAATATTTTCGAAGAAATGGACCATTCATCCAAAGCTTTGTTGAAAGAAGAGATTAAGTCAGAATTGGATTTTAAGATTGCGCAAACAGTCGTTCCGGCAGGCCGCAAGCTATGGAGGTTAAACCAAATCCTGGCTGCGGCAGCCGTATTACTTGTAGTTGGTATAGCCGTATATTTTATAAACTTGCAGTTGACAGGCCTGAATGATGTTCGTATGCAGATAGCTGAAGCTAAAGTTAAGGATATCGCTCCTGGAGGAAATCATGCTGTGCTTACACTGGCAGATGGATCGGCAATAAAACTCGATGATCAAAAGAATGGTCTGTTGACCAATCAGGAAGGTGCAGTGATCAGTAAAACGAAGGATGGACAAATTGTTTATCATCATGAAGGTAAAGCTGCTGCTGAGGTTTACAATACCATCAGTACGCCCAGAGGGGGACAGTATCAGCTGGTGCTCGCCGATGGAACTAAGGTCTGGCTAAATGCAGCTTCATCTATCAGGTTTCCAACGGTATTTGCGGGGAAGTCACGTAATGTGGAAATTACTGGTGAAGCTTATTTTGAAGTGACGAAGAACAGAGAAAAGCCTTTCAAGGTGTTTTCCCGCAACCAGGAGGTAGAAGTATTAGGTACGCATTTTAACCTAAATACGTATGAAGATGAACAATATGACCAAACGACCTTATTGGAGGGTAGTGTGAAAGTTTATCGGCTTAATGAGGCGGGTAGTAGTGTAAATGCGCAAACGATAATACCCGGACAGGTCGCAATTGCAGCAAAAGGTACCGTCGATATTAAGGTTGCCCGGGCTGTTGATGATGAAGCCATAGCATGGAAAAATGGTTACTTTAAATTCAGTAAGGCAGATATTAAAACCATTATGAGACAGGTAAGCCGCTGGTATAACGTAGATGTAGTCTATAAAGGTGATTTCGGAAACGACCTGTTCGGAGGCAAAATTAACAGGACAGATAGTGTTTCTGGTGTATTGAGGATATTGAAGTTGAGTAATATCAACACAACTATAAAAGGAAGAACAATTATAATTTCCAACTAACTGATGGTTTTACTTAATGACTGAGCATATGAAAACATAGCTACATGATAATTAAAAATCCAAAAAAAAAACCGGCGTGCTACCAACACAACCGGCTTTTTGTCTATTCTAAAAGAAAAGACCGTCTGGATTAAGCCCATAAAATCTGTGTGAGAACTTACTAACTAACCCAAACTTTACAAAAGTATGCAATTAAATGTTTACGGTAAAATCCGGATATTGTCTGGATTACTCCCCTCAAAAATGTTTCTGGCAATGAAACTAACCATTACTTTATTAATTTTAGGCTGCCTGCAGATCAGTGCAAAGAGCTTTTCGCAAAGTATTACCTTAACAGGGAAAAATATTTCATTGGAAAAGGCTCTTATCTCCATAGGGGAACAAAGTGGTTATTATTTTTTTTATAAATACACTGAGCTGGTAAAGGCCAAGCCTGTAACGCTTAACCTGAAGGGGGTGAGCCTGCAGAAAGCATTGGAAGAGAGTTTTAAAAACCAGCCTTTCATTTATACGATTGACAGTAAGACGATTATTGTCAAAATTGCTGATCATCAGCCGGTAAAAAAGGCGGTAGAGGTTAAAGGCCGGGTTGTGGATGAGAAGGGACAACCGCTTCCGGGAGCGGTGATCAAAGTAAAAGGCACCGGCAAAGTAACTGCTGCAGATGCCAACGGGAATTTCAGCTTCAATGATTTAGTTGAAACAGCGGTATTGGTCATTTCTTATACGGGTTATATCCCGCAGGAAATAATTGTTGGCAATAAAACCGTAATTCAGGTTTCTTTAAAAGAGGATAACCAGAGCTTAAATACAGTTGTAGTTGTGGGGTATGGTACCCAGCAAAAGAAAGATATTACTGGTTCAATCAGTTCTATGAATGCCCAGAAAATCAAAGATCAGCCGGTGGTTAGTCTGGATCAGGCAATGGCCGGTCAAATGGCAGGTGTGCAGGTTACTCAGGCAACAGGCGCTCCTGGTGGTGGTGCTTCGGTAAGAATTAGGGGGGCTGGATCCTTAAGTGCAGGGAATGAGCCTCTATATGTTGTAGACGGCTTTCCGGTAACGAACGATTACAACCAGAGAAATAATCCGTTGAGTACAATTAATCCTGCGGATATAGACAATATTCAGGTGTTAAAAGATGCTTCTGCAACGGCTATCTATGGATCTAGAGGTTCAAACGGGGTAGTTATAATCACCACCAAATCTGGAAAATCCGGAGCTTCTAAAATTGATTTCAGTATAAATACAGGTGTACAACAGGTGGAAAGAACATTGGATGTATTAAATGCCAAAGAATTTGCGGTGTATATTAATGAAGCCAGAAATAATGCCTGGGTGAATTCTGGCCCGGGTCGCTTGATAACTGATCCCAATACAGTCCGTAACAATGTGATGTATAACTTACCTGCCATATTTACTGATCCGGAATCGTTAGGTACAGGTACAGACTGGCAGAACGAAATTTTCAGAACCGCTCCAATGAGCAATTACCAGTTGAGTTTCTCCGGAGGTAACGAAAAAACAAAATATTTCCTTTCAGGTGGCTATTTAACCCAACAGGGGGTAGTTTTAAATACAGATTTAAAAAGGTATTCTTTTAGGCTGAATGTAGAGTCACAGGTAAATAAAAGCATAAAAGTTGGTGCTAACATTACGCCATCTTATAATTTCTCAAACCAGGGGCTGGTAGAAGGAAACTGGCAGGGGGGAGGGATCATTCAATCTGCTCTGACTGCTGGTCCGCACTTAACTCCTTATGACGCAAATGGAAATTATACGAAAATAACCGGTCAGGGTATTGGTACCAGCGAAGTAGACAATCCGGTGAAAATTGCGAAGGAATATTTTCATCAGCAAGGTAACCTCAGGTTATTGGGGACTGCTTTTGTAGACATTAACATCCTGAAAGATTTAAATTTTAAAACTTTAGTCGGCGTTGATTTCAGAAACTTCGAGGAAGATATTTTCAACCCTTCTGTAATTAATCCAAATAGTGTAAATGCTACAAAATTGCCTACAGGCACTTATGAAGACTCCAGTAGCAAAAATTGGTTGTCAGAGTTTACGCTGAATTACAAAAAGCAGATTGACAAACATTCATTTGATGTATTGGCAGGGTATACGATTCAAAAGGAAAAGACAGATTTAACGGTATTAAACGGAACCAACTATGCTAACGATTTAGTGAAAACCGTTAACGCCGCTGGTTTAGTGACGACCAGCCCGGGTTCAGGTCCGCAGGAATGGTCATTGCTTTCTTATTTAGCACGTATCAATTACAGCTTTAATGACAAATATTTGTTAACTGCAACATTCAGACGCGATGGTTCGTCTCGTTTTGGTGGCGACAATAAATGGGGTTCTTTCCCGTCTGTATCTTTAGGGTGGAGAATGTCTGAAGAAAATTTTCTGAAAGATGTGAGCTGGCTGAGTGAATTGAGATTAAGAACAAGCTATGGTTTAACCGGAAATAATTTTATCACTAACTACGGATCTATTGGTTTAACCGGAATTGAGAATTACGTTTTCGGTGCAAGTGGCGGTGGTGTGAATAACGGTATCAAACTGATAAGTATAGAAAACTCATTGTTAGGCTGGGAGAGAAACAAACAGTTGGATCTTGGTCTGGAACTTTCGTTACTTCAGAACCGTTTCTCGATGTCTTTCGATTATTATAAAAAGACAACTTCAGACTTATTGCTGAATGTGCCGGTGCCAACTTTAACAGGCTACAGCAATGCGTTGCGTAATATCGGAGAGATTAAAAATAAAGGTTTCGAGTTTACAATTACCAGTAGAAATATGTTAAAAGAATTTAAATGGACAACCGATTTTAATATCTCTACAAATAATATCAAAGTGTCTGCACTAGGGCCTGATGGTTCGCCTATCCTGGCCAGACAAACGACATTTGCGGCGGGTTCTACACACATTACAGAGATTGGCGCTGAGCCGGGTTCTTTTTATGGTTATAAAGTTTTAGGTGTTTATCAAAATGCTGATGATGTAGCGAACAACGCGGCGTTTCAAAATGCCTCCGGCGTTAAGACTTCTAAGCCAGGTCAGCTTAAGTTTGCGGATGTGGATGGTGACGGTGTGATTACGGCCAATGACAGAACAACTATAGGAAGTCCTTTTCCTGACTTTACTTATGGCATGACTAATAGTTTCTCTTATAAAAACTTCGATTTCGCCTTTACTTTACAAGGGGTACAAGGTTTTGAAGTTTTAAATGCGGCCAGACGTTTTTACGGTAATTATGCGGGTTCTTACAACGTGCTGAGCAGTACCGCAAACGGCTGGAAATCGGAATCTAATCCAGGGGATGGTGTAAGTCCTCAGATTGATCGTAATTTTGGCGCCGTAGGTGCCAGTTCTGTAGTGAACAGTGTTACTTCTCAATTTGTAGAAGACGGCTCCTTCTTAAGGATCAGAAATATCACTTTAGGATATAATTTACCTTCTTCTGTATTGAAGACTTTAAAAGTAGCAAATGCAAGATTAAGTTTCACTGTTCAGAATGCCTTTACATTTACGAATTACGAAGGTTATAATCCTGAAGTTAGTGTGGAGGGCGCGAATCCTCTGGTGCCGGGTGTCGACTCAGGAGGTTATCCGCTGGCCCGTACGTTTATGTTTGGTTTAAATTTTGGATTCTAATACAATGATAGATATGAAACATATTAAGACATTATTCGCCGCAGGATTAATTGTATTATTTTCTGCTAGCAGTTGCAAAAAGGGATTTTTGGAACTGGCTCCGATAGCGCAGCAAAATGGCACCAACTTTTATAAAACGGCCGAGGATATGAAAAATGCACTTACAGCTGCTTATGGAGGTTTACAGTACGGAGGTTTATATTATTCTTCTATACACATTATCGGTGATTTGCGTTCTGACAATACCGAAATCACAAATGTTAATGCTGGTGCAGATCAGGATGCTGTAGACAAATTCCAGAATTTGGCGACCAACTCTATCAGCAGTACCACCTGGTCAGGTCATTATCAGGCTATTCAGTCTACCAATATTGTGATTGAGAAAATTAAGACAGTAAGCATGGATGAAAATCTAAAAGCCAGATATACAGGTGAAGCAAAGTTCTTAAGAGCACTGATGTATTTTAATCTGGTTCGGATTTTCGGGGATGTTCCATTGGTAACTGAAGTGATCACTAACCCTGAAGAAGGTTATAAATACAAAAGGGAAGCTGCAAACCTAGTCTATGATCAGATTATTGCTGACCTTAAAGATGCGGAACTGAGTCTGAATTACGAATATACAGGCGCTGATATTGGACGTGCAACTAAGGGGGCTGCCATGAGTTTGCTGGGCAAAGTTTACTTAACTCAAAGAAGATGGGACCTGGCTTCTCAGAAACTTAAAGAAGTGATCGATCAGGTTAACCTCAATAAATATCAATTCCTTCCTGCCTATGCAAGTGTATTCGGAATCGCAAATGAGAACAACAGAGAGTCTATTTTTGAAGTTCAGTTTAAGAAAGGTTCGGGAGGTGAAGGGAGTCCGTTCACCAATCAATTCGCGCCTATTGGATCTGGTACCGCCGTTGTATCAATTGGTAATCCGCTTGGTCAGAATATCCCTACAGCAGATATGAACAATGCTTACGAGACGAATGATTTAAGGAAAGCAGTTTCTATGCGTAACAGCTATGTACTGGGTGCTAACACAGTAATGCATAATTATGTTGTTAAGTATGCTGGTGTGCCTGCAGCAAGTTTGGATAGTGATAACAATTGGATTGTGTTAAGGTATGCAGATGTTTTGCTGATGTATGCCGAAGCTTTAAATGAGATTGGTTATGTACCTGATGGATCTGCATTTGGCTATTTAAACCAGATCAGGGCAAGGGCCGGGCTTGCAAATAAGACCAGCAATAACCCTATCGTTGCTTTAAGACTTGCTGATCAGGCTGCCTTTAGATTAGCTATTGAGCAGGAAAGAAGGGTAGAGCTTGCATTTGAAGGCCACCGTTGGTTTGACCTGGTTAGGACTGGCAGAGCATTAGCTGTATTAGGCCCGCTTGGAATGCAGGCACATCATGTTGTGTTTCCTGTACCACAAAGTCAGATCGATATCAATCCTGGTGTGATTATTCAAAACCCCCTGTATCCTAATTAACTTATTTCAGTTTGGGGGATCTTTTACCCCCATACTTTTATATCCGTCAACACTGTTGCTGCAGTGTCTGACTTGAATTTTAATGTTTAGTTTTTACTGTTTTTAACTGTCTGCAACCCTATGAAGAGATTGATGTTTTTGCTGTTTTTTGCTGTTTGCTGGTGCGGGATCGTACAAGCCCAAAAATTAACACTTAACCAAAAAGATGAGGGCTATCGTGGTATCTGGTATAGCAATCAACCCTCTAATGATGAATATGTTTACAAATACAGTGGGGGCTTAGGTACATATCCTGCAAATCACTATCCTTTTTCAGTATATGTCAAGGCGGTCGACAAAACCTTCTTCTGCTATGGTGGAACAGATAAAGCTGGAAAAACATTATTGCACATGGTTTCTTACTTTGACCACCGGACAGGAATGGTGCCGAAACCAACGATTTTGCTGGATAAAAAAACTGACAATGCACACGACAATCCTGTCATGAACATAGATAAGGAGGGCTTTATATGGTTGTTTTCTACTGCACATGGTACCAATAGTCCTGCTTATGTACACAAAAGTTTAAAACCTTATGATATTTCTGTTTTTACGCAGGTTCAAGCCACCAAAACCGTAAATAGAGAAATTGTGGCAATGGATAATTTCTCTTATTTACAGAGCTGGTACCAACCAGAGAATGGTTTTATCAACCTTTTTACGCATTACGACAGGAAAGTTATTCCTGGACAACCAACCAAGCCAAGAAGGACAATTAGTTACATGACTTCAGCGGATGGAATCAAATACGGTGAATGGATTGATTTGGCTACGATTGAAGAGGGACATTATCAAACCAGTGGTCAGTATCAGCATAAACTGGCTACTTCATTTAACTTCCATCCCGTTAAACTGAATGAGAATGGTTTAAATTACCGTTCAAATCTATATTATATACAAAGTGAGGACTTTGGTAAAAGCTGGACTAATGTCCAGGGTAAAACACTTCAACTACCTTTAAGCACCATTGATAACCCTGCGCTGGTTAAAGATTATTATAGTATGGGTTTAAACGTGTATATCAATGACCTGGCTTTTGATAAAAAAGGTCATCCAATTATTCTTTATCTAACTGGTAAAGGATATGAGGCTGGTCCTAAAAATGGTCCAAGGACATGGCATACGGCAAGATTTACAGGGACTGAATGGGAAATATTGCCTGTAACGGACTCTGATAATAATTATGATATGGGCTCTTTGTATGTAGACGACAAAGGCGTATGGCGAATCATCGGGCCAACTGCTCAGGGACCTCAGGCATATAATACCGGAGGGGAGATGGTGCTATGGACGAGTAACAATCAAGGTAAAAGCTGGAAAGCTAAAGCTTTGACACAAAATAGCCTTTACAATCATTCTTATGCGCGCAAACCTGTAAATGTAAAGGATGGGTTTTATGCTTTCTGGGCTGATGGACATGGAAGGAAAAAGTCAGCCTCACACTTGTATTTCGCAGATAAAAAAGGAAATGTTTACTTGTTGCCGGAAGAAATGAAGGCCGATTTCGCTAAGCCAAAAAAGGTAAAGCTTCAAAAAAAATAGTTCATGGGCAGATATTGGATTTTGATGCTGTCGGTACTGCTATTCTCCTGTGGAGAACCTCGGACTTCTAAAAAGACGAGATTAAAAATAGTGGATCACCTGGAGCTAGAGCATACCTTCTTGCAGGTGGAAGAACTGGTAACCGGAATGGATGTGCCCTGGGATTTGGAGTTCGGGCAGGATGGGTTTTTATGGGTTACTGAACAGGCCGGAAAGGTTTACAGAATAGATCAGGAAACTGGTGAAAAGTACCTTGTTCTGCATATCAAAGACGTATTTAAAAAGCGTACAACGGGGCTGCTTGGAATAACGGTTCATCCCGACTTTGCCAGACATCCCTTCGTATTTCTTAATTATACGGTCAAAAGAGATAGCTCCATTTTTTCCAGGTTGATGAAATATACCTATGCACATCATGTATTAACCAAACCTGAACTTTTATTGGAGATTAATGGAAACACCGGTCATAACGGTTCTCGCGTTAAAATTTCCCCAGACGGAAAACTGATATGGGCTACGGGCGATGCGCATGACAATAAAAACGCTCAGGATTTAAAGTGCTTGAACGGTAAAGTTTTAAGATTGAACATAGATGGGAGTATTCCTGCAGATAATCCTTATCCAGGAAGTTACGTATGGGCCCTGGGATTTCGCAATATTCAGGGACTTACCTATAGTACTGGTGGAAAACTTTATACTTCTGAACATGGCGATGCCATTGAGGATGAGGTGAATTTGATTGAACCTGGTCGAAACTATGGCTGGTCGAATATCGAAGGTATGCATGACTTGCCGGAAGAAAAGTGGTTTGCACAACAATGGAAAACTATAGAACCTTTGCGTTCTTGGACACCGGTAATCGCACCTTCGGGCTTGGATTACTATGGCAGCAATGAAATTCCTGAATGGCACAATAGTCTATTGATGACTACACTAAAAGGTCAGAGTTTGAGGATGTTGAAACTGGATGACAAAGGAGGGGAAATAACAGACGAATGGATATACTTTGACAAACGCTACGGTCGACTTCGGGACGTCTGTGTGGGTAACGATGGTGCTGTTTTTATCAGTACCAGTAACCGCGATTGGAATCCAGGCCCTGGTTTTCCTTTAAAAGGGGATGACAGGATACTGAAAATTAGTGTTTCCAGGGCGTTGAAACCCGATGCCTTGAGGGGTCATATACCTGTTAAACCAGCTTTAGTAGATGGAAAGGCACTATACACTCAATACTGTGCGTCTTGTCATAAGGAGGATGGAAAAGGGGTTGAAGGTATATTCCCGGCGCTCGTTAATTCGACAATAGTGACAGGCAGAGCAACTACACTTATCCATACGGTACTCAAAGGGAAATCAGGATCAGCACAGCAAATGCCTGCGTTTGGATTTTTACCTGATGCGGAACTTGCGGCTGTACTAAATTATATCAGAAACAGCTGGGGCAATAAAGGGATGGAAATTCAAAAAGAACAGATTAACCAAAAGAGATAAAGAAATGTTTGTAAAACTAAAAAAAGGACTTCTTTCACTAGGACCCGGAATCATTACGGCGGCACTGGTATTCGGTCCCAGTAAAATGACCATCACCTCCAAGCTTGGGGCAGATTATGGTTATAGTTTATTGTGGATTGTTATTGTTGCAATTTTTTTTATGACCATTTTTACCATGATTGGCGCAAGGATTGGTGTGGCAACACAGCAGTCCTTATTGACAACCATCCGGCAGAAATGGGGTAACGCTGCCGCAGTAGCTGTTGGAATGGGTATTTTTCTTGTGGCCACCTCTTTTCAGGCTGGTAATTCGGTAGGTGTAGGGATCGCAGTTGCTGAAGCAAGTGGCACTTCTGCTACACTTTGGATTGTCATATTTAATCTATTGGGAATCAGTTTACTTTTCTTTCGTGCCTTTTATAAAGTACTTGAGAAACTGATGATCTTTTTAGTCGCATTGATGCTTTTTGCGTTTGTAACCACTTTGTTTTTTGCGCGGCCGAGTATTGCGGGAATTGCAGGTGGATTCATACCCGAGCTTCCCGCAGGATCAACCGGATTGGTAATTGCCTTTTTTGCTTCCTGCTTCTCTATCGTTGGTGCTTTTTATCAAAGCTACCTGGTACAGGAACGAATAAAAGTTAATCCTGAAATCAGGGAAAAAAGAAGTAATAGCCTTACCGGAATAATCATATTGGGAATCATGAGTGCTATCGTCATGATTTGCGCGGCGGCGGTACTGAATACCAAGGGAATTAAAGTTAACAATGCTTCAGATATGGCCAGGGCGCTCGAACCGCTCTTTGGCAGTGCCGCAGCTACTTTTTTCCTCGTTGGACTTTTTGGTGCTTCCTTTTCGTCGCTGGTGGGGAATGCTACCGTAGGCGGTGTTTTGCTAGGTGATGCCCTGGGTAAAGGCAGCCAGTTGAACTCGAAGCCTGTTAAATTATTGATTGCCCTTGTCATGATATTTGGCGCTGCAATAGCCATTAAATTTGGTAAACTTCCACTGGAACTCATCGTTTTTGCGCAAAGTGTAACCATTTTCCTGGTTCCTTTTATAGGTATAGCGATGTATGCCATTTCCAATGATCGAAAAATTATGGGTACACAGGTAAACACATGGTTCTCCAAAATTTTAGCTGGACTAGGCTTGCTGATTCTCCTGTTTCTTGCTTTAAGCAATGTAAAAGAACTGTTTTTAAAATAAATTGATACACAGAAAATGACTGAACTAGAACAACTGGAACAAGAATTATTAAAGCCATCTGAAAGACTGATCGCTGATATACAAAAAATTGAAGGCGACATCATGTTGCTTGGCGTAGGTGGGAAAATGGGGCCAAGTATGGCTAAATTAGCTAAACTGGCCGTAGATCAGGCCGGTATCAAGAAAAGAATCATCGGCGTATCCCGCTTTTCTGATCCATCGGCACGGGAAGAACTGGAAGCTGCGGGAATAGAAACCATATCTGCGGATTTGCTGAATGAAGCTGACCTTTTGGCTCTGCCGGATGCCGCTAATATCATTTACCTGGCCGGTACCAAATTTGGTACTACAGGGAAAGAAGCTTTTACTTGGGCAATGAATACCTATCTTCCCGGACGTGTTGTAGAACGTTATAAGCACTCAAAAATAGTCGCGTTTTCAACAGGGAATGTATACCCTTTTACACAGGTGAGCAGCGGTGGTTTTTCTGAAGATCATCCGGTAGCACCGGTAGGTGAATACGGTCAGTCTTGTTTGGGGCGGGAGCGGATCTTCCAATATTTCTCAGAAAAGAACCATACGCCAACGTTAATTTACCGATTGAACTATGCGATAGATCTTCGTTATGGAGTATTACTGGAAATCGCTAAATCGGTAAACGAAGGAAGGCCGATTGACCTGACCACCGGAAACGTAAATGTGATCTGGCAGGGCGATGCCAATGAAATTGCGATCAGATCATTATTGCATTGCAGTACGCCGACTAAAATTCTTAACGTAACCGGACCTGAAACACTATCTGTAAAATGGCTGGCGGAACAATTTGGACTGTTAATGGGGAAAATACCTTTGTTCGAAAACGAAGTTCAACCTACCGCATTATTAAATAATGCTTCTGAAGCACATAAGCTGTTTGGTTACCCAAGAGTAACGATCCGCGAAATGATGGAGATGACGGTCAGCTGGTTACAGGGAGGTGGCAAAATTTCCAATAAGCCTACACACTTTCAGGAAAGGAAGGGACAATTCTAATGGCACAGCAACTTAAACCTGAACTGAAACAGTTCCTCGACGCTGGAACAATTATTCCCGCACATCCACTGGCTTTAACGGCTGAGCGGAGGCTGGATGAAGCACAACAGCGCTTATTAACTCGTTATTATATGGCAGCGGGTACCGGAGGAATTGCCGTAGGGGTACATAGTACACAATTCGAAATCAGGGATCCGGGAATAAATCTTTATGAAATTGTACTTAAACTGGCTGCTGAAGAAATAGATAAAGCTGGTTTAGACAGGCCATTTATCAAAATTGCGGGTATCTGTGGTCTGACAAAACAGGCTGTCGAAGAAGCACAGACAGCACTGAAGTATGGTTATGATATGGGTCTTTTGAGTATGGGTGGTTTACAAGGCTGGACAGAAGCTCAGATTTTAGAACGCGTAAAAACTGTGGCCGCAGTGATGCCGGTGTTCGGTTTTTATTTGCAGCCGAGTGTTGGGGGACGAATCTTTAGCTATGATTTCTGGTTGCAATTCAGCGAAATTGAAAATGTGGAGGCGATTAAAGTAGCCTCTTTCAACCGATATCAAACATTAGATGTTGTGCGGGCGATATGTAATTCTTCCCGAAGTGAGAAAATAGCTTTATATACGGGGAATGATGACAACATTGTTGCCGATCTACTCAGCACCTATAGGTTTGAGGTAAACGGAGTAACAGTAGAAAAGGAGTTTATAGGCGGTTTATTAGGCCATTGGGCCGTATGGACAAAAGCCTCGGTGCAGTTGTTTGAGGAAGTTAAAGCCTGCAAAGCAAATGGCTATGCAAACATGGCGTCATTGCTGAGTAAAGGACTGCAGGTTACAGATATGAATGCGGCGATATTTGATCCTGCACATGCTTTTCATGGCTGTATTCCTGGTATCCATGAAGTACTGAAAAGACAGGGACTGCTCAAAGGCACCTGGTGTTTAAATCCTGATGAACAACTTTCTGATGGCCAGGCGGATGAAATAACCAGGGTATGTAAGGCTTATCCTGGACTTATTGATGATGAATTTGTAACGGATTTCCTTAAGCTAAATAAAAATTAAACATGAACAGATATCTAAGATTCCTGATGCTAATGTGCCTAACCACAGTTTTTTCTTCAGCTGGAAAAGCTCAGCAAAATGACGGGAAATTAACAAACCTGGGCGTGCAGGTAGGCGCTGCAATGATTCAGGGAAGTACTTTCCTAACCGATAGTAAGGGGAAAGAACTGGTATTTACAGTTGTTAGGGGGGAACCCGCTCATTTGCTGGGTTATGAAGTTAAATCAGGTCAGCTGATATTGGATAAAGAATTGGAGGGGGCTGACGGCGCATGGGACATGGCTTATTCTTCAGATGGCTATTTATACATTCCCGGAGCAAGTGGTTTTTTGTTCCGGCATCGTCCCGGGACACAGATCGTTGAGAATCTTGGTATGGCTCTGAAAGGGGAGACCTATGTGTGGAATTTGACTGTGGGGAAGGAAGGCGAAATATTCGGTGCTACTTATCCGGGCTGCAGGGTATTCAGGTACCATCCTAAGGACGGTTTTTCGGATGTAGGTAAGGGGCCTTTGGTGGTTGGAGAAAATTATGTCAGAAGTCTGGCTTTTCATAAAGAAACGGGTTTGTTATATGCCGGGATAGGCTCTCATGCGCATTTAATAGAAATAGATCCGGTAAGCGGGATTAAAAAAGATATTCTTCCGGAAAAATACAAATCGATGGAGTTTGTGTATGGACTTGAACAGGTAAGGGGAAAGGATGGTGTAGATAGATTGTTTGTATTGCTTACCTCGGGCCGCAAAACGCTTGTTTATAATCTGCAGACACGGCAGGTGGAGCAGGAAATCGAGGATATGGACATGAAGATGGTCTATAGTGATAGGGTAAATGGTAAGGTGTTTTATACTTCGAAATCCAATTTGATGAGTTTTGACCCCTCGGGCTCTGTACAGTTGGCAAAAGCTTTGGTCTTTGATATGGGGACTGCGAATGCAATTGCCATGGGGAGGGATAAAAAAATATATATTTTAACCGCTACCGGAACTTTGGTGAAGTACAATCCGGAAAATGGCAAAGCTGAGCGGAAAAAGCTGAATATTCCGCAACAACCGATTCCAATTAATGCAATCTTATACGGACCTGATGAAAAAATATGGATGGGTGGCTATCTTGCTGGCGGGCATGCTACATACGATCCGGCGACGGGAAAGAATGTGAGGTACAGTGGACTTGACCAAACAGAGGGAATGGCTGTTCAGGGGAATTCTATTTATTTTGGAATTTATCCAAAGGGTAGGTTTTATGTTTATAATACAGAGGGGAAATGGAATCCTGACAGCAATAATCCACGTAAAATTGGAGAAATTGAAGGGCAGAGCCGCTCTTTTGCTGCACTCAGTCTTGACAAGGAGCAGAAAATGGTGTTCGGTATGATTCCGGAGTATGGTAAGCTTGGAGGAGCATTGGTGGTATACAATAAAACAAGCGACCAACTTACCTCATTTGGAGAAGTTATCCCTTTACATGCTATTGCCAGTCTTGTTGAATCTGAAGGTCTGGTATTGGCGGGTACTACTATTTCAGGTGGATTGGGTGTAAAACCCACTGCAAAGGAGGCTGTACTTTTTGGTTGGAACACAACTACAAATACAAAGGAATTTGAATTGGTTCCTGTACCCGGTGCGGCAGCCATTACCTGTATGATCAATGGCCCGGACGGACATGTGTGGGGAATTGCAGGAGGGATGCTTTTTATTTTTGATACAGAAAAGAGAGCAGTGATATCGACTCATAAATTATACGATGTTCCTCCGCTTACCAGTCATGTCTGGAGGGGAGGCGCACTTGTGGTTCATCCTTCAGGAGAGGTATATGGAACTGGTAACGATCATTTATTTAAAATAGATCCGAAAACAAAAACACTAACGATGTTGGTTAAGGGAGCCAGCCTACTAGCTATGGATAAGGATGGAAATCTTTATTTCAGACGGACAAAGGAACTTTGGCGATATACTGTAAATAAAGAGGGTAAATAAGATGAAGAAGTTATTGTTTTTTTGTTTACTTTTAAAGGGACTTACCTTCGCAGTTTACGCTCAGTCGGCAAAGTTTGATACCGGTAAATTACAAGTGGAGTGGCAATTGCTTGAAAATAATTATCAGGGTAAGTCTCAGTTCCTGGCTGCTTTTACGATAACCAATAATAGCAGTGTAAGTCTCAACCTGGGGGAACTTAAAATGTATTTTTCGTACCCCAGAACATTTGTTAAGACCTTTGCTGAAAACATTAGGTTTGAGAATGTAAGCGGAGAGTTTTGTCGGATAGTTCCTTTGTCCCGTTCTGCAATCATTCCTCCTACTGCGTCTTTAATTATCAAGTATATAGCTGAAGGTAAGTCAAAGAATTATACGGATGCCCCTTCTGGTTTGTACTTTGTACACAACTCAGATGAACATAAGGCATTGCAGCGGCCTCACTTCAAAGTGAAACATATCCCTGCGCAAGAAAGGGATAATTTAAAATTGAATCCGGCAGTTATTTATGAGAAGAACGAACTGACTAAAGTTATTGCTGATGATCAGCTGCAGCCAATACTGCCTTCACCTGTTGCTTATCGTGCAGGTAAAGGTAGCTTTGAGCTAGATAATGAAGTTTTTTTGGTTTATGATGTTTTTTTTGGAGCTGAAGCGGAGTTACTGAATGAAACATTTAAAAAGATACTAGGTGAAAAATTGACTATAAAAGTTAACTCCAAAGTCCCGTCAAGGAGATTGATTTTGAAGAAAGTTGAGGGGCTTGCCGAAGAAGGTTACACTTTAAGTATTAAGCAGGAAGGGATTGTTATAGGAGCTTCTACAAAAGCCGGTGTGTTTTATGGCATTCAGTCTTTAAAAATGATGTTTCCGGTTTCGGTATGGAAAATGCCGGTTTCAAGTGTAACTGTTCCGTTTGCGGAGGTGCAAGATCAACCTCGTTTTTCTTACCGTTCGTTTATGCTGGACGTTGCCCGAAATTTTCAGACTAAGAAGGAAATATTCAAGCTGATTGATCTTTTGGCTTTATATAAACTAAATACTTTACATTTCCATTTCAGTGATGATGAAGGCTGGAGATTGGAAATACCTTCTTTACCAGAACTTACCACAGTTGGTGCTAAAAGAGGGCATACCATTGATGAAAATAATCATCTCAGACCAGCATATGGTTCTGGTCCCGATCCGGAGGCAGGATCTGGAAGTGGCTTTTACAGCCGTCTGGATTTTATAGAGATTCTGAAGTATGCAAATGCACGGCACATTAAGGTAATCCCCGAAATTGAAACACCCGGGCATGCACGTGCGGCCATTAAGGCGATGGATGCACGTTACCGTCGTTTGATGAAACTTGGGCGCCCAGAAGAAGCCCGTAGGTATCTGTTAAGGGATACTTTGGACCACTCCGTTTATCGTTCGGTTCAAGGGTATAAAGATAATGTGATGAATATAGCGTTGCCATCTACCTATGCCTTTATAGAGCAGGTTATTGACGAAATAAGGGCAATGTACAGGGAAGCCGGAAGTCCTTTAAATACCATTCACATGGGAGGAGATGAGGTGCCGGTTGGAGTATGGCAGTTATCGCCCGCAATTAACAGACTGATGAAGGAGCAGCCGGCTATCAAAGATTTTGATGCATTATGGTATTTTTATCTGGATAAAGTAAGTAAGATGTTGGACAGTAGAGGCTTATATCTATCCGGCTGGGAAGAAGTGGGAATGAGGAAAACAAAGCTGGATGGAAATAGCAGGTACATTCCGAATCCTGATTTTTTAAACAGGAATTTCCATACTTATGTCTGGAATAATGTTTGGGGATGGGGTGCGGAGGATCTGGCTTATAGATTGGCAAATTCAGGATATAAGGTTGTGTTATCCCCAGTAACCAATTTCTATTTTGACCTGGCTTACGAGCAGGATGCTGATGAACCCGGTTTGTATTGGAGTTCTTTCCTTGATGTAGATAAGCCATTTTATTTCAGTCCGTTTGATTATTACAGAACCGCTAAAGAAATGCCTGACGGATCACCCGTTGACAAAGATATTTTTAAAGGGAAAGAGCGATTGACTGAATTTGGACAATCTAATATTGTTGGTCTTCAATCTCAGATCTGGTCGGAAAAAATCCATGGAGCCAACGAATTGGAATATATGTTACTTCCTAAACTACTGGGATTTGCAGAACGCGCATGGGCAGCCAGATCCGACTGGGACATTGAGTCAGATTCAGTAAAAAGTGATTTCATGTATCAGAAGGCCTGGAGTAATTTTGCTAACCTGTTAGGTAATCGTGAACTCCCAAGGATGGACCACTATTCAGGCGGTTTTAATTACAGGATTCCGGCCGTTGGTGCTAAGGTAGAGGCAGGTAGGGTTAAAGCCAATCTTCAGCTTCCCGGCTTTACTATTCGTTACACTACAGACGGGACTGAACCTGATTTGAATAGTCGGATTTATACTTCACCAATCAGCGAAAAAGGAACTATTGTCTTTCGGGCATTTAACAGTATGGGCAGAGGAGGTAGAAGCATAAGTATTAAACATTTTTGATACCAATAAAGATTAAGCGAAGGGTGTTCTTAGAAAAGGCCACTAGGCGCATGAGGCTGGTAGCTTATTCTTGAAAAGTGTACTTCAGTTGATATTCTGATAAAACGCATCAAAATAGGGCTTTATAAGCGAAGTAACAATTGGCTGGGTGATTATTTCAGAAGAATCAAAGCAAAAGGCGGACATAAATACGAGATCATCGCAACCGCAAGAAAAATCGCAACTGTCTATTACAGAATGGTCAGGTACAAAGAAGATTTTACCCCTTACGACTATGAACAGTATAAAGAAAAATCCAGACTGGCAAAAATTGCCAGTCTGGAAAAGGTCTTAAAACGGTTGAAAAACGAGGCTGCGTAATAAGTTATATAGTAGAGATTACCTTGGGTCATTTGAATGGAATTGTTTGGAGCCTGGATAAAATCATTATCTGCCAAATTTCACTATTGGAGCTATTTTTTATCTTTTTTCTTTTTCCAGGTTCGCTTATATTTTAATGCAAAATCTCTACTAAGGGGGGGCTGAGAAACCAACTCACTAATTCTTGCGATTTTCTTTAAATCATCAATAAATTTTTTTGAGTTCAGTTCGAATGGGAACACTTTTTTAACACTGTGTTAGTATAGTGTTAAAGTTTTTCAGGAAAATTATTAAAGGGCTATAGGTTATTCTGTGGCCCTTTTATGTTGTCTTTCTCCAATAGGTGCGTTTGTTCAACTTAATATATCTCAAGGAACGTCATTCTTATGTGGTGTTGGTATAAGCGATTTTTTAAAGTTATTTTTCTTATTTACATGTATTTTTGTAAAATAGACTGTCTTGAATCTACTTATTTTGTATTTTTGTGTGAAATAAGTGATTTTATGAAAAATTCAAGTATTATTCCTCCTGAAAAAATTATTGAGCGCTTGCATTATGAAAACCCTTGGTGGATTTCTAAACAGATACATGAGGAATATAAAAGGATGCAAAGGAGGTTGTATTTTGACTTGTTTTTCCCTTTTGTTAAAGAAAAAGATATTCGAAGAGCGGTTGTTCTAATGGGGCCAAGACGGGTAGGGAAGACTGTTATGATGTTCCATGCTATAGATAAACTACTACATGAAGGTATTGATCCTCAGAAGATATTCTTTGTAGGTATTGATAATCCTATTTATTTAAGTTTGAGCCTGGAAGATTTGCTTTTTTTAGGTAGAGATGCTGTTAAGCTTCAAAATCTGGATGGTTGTTATGTTTTTTTCGATGAAGTACAGTATTTAAAAGATTGGGAACGCCATTTAAAGGTTTTAGTGGATTCTTATCCTAACACCAAATTTATAGTATCAGGTTCGGCCGCCGCAGCTTTAAAATGGCATAGTACAGAAAGTGGTGCTGGACGATTTACTGATTTCATGTTACCGCCGTTAACATTTCAGGAATATATTCACTTAAAAAATATGGATCATCTGGTGTTGAGTGGGGAAATTGAATATGGTGAACACAAAGTTCCATACACACTAACACATGACATTAAAGCATTAAACAAAGAATTTGTCAACTATTTGAATTTTGGCGGTTATCCCGAAGTTGTTTTGTCTGAGAAAATTCAAAGTGATATGGGGAGATATGTTAAAAATGATATTGTTGATAAGGTGCTTTTAAGAGATTTACCAAGTCTTTATGGCATTAAAGATGTACAGGAACTGAACCGCTTTTTTACATACATAGCCTATAATACTGGTAATGAATTTTCGTACGAAAGTATGTCTAGGGAAAGTGGTATACCTAAGGATACCCTAAAAAAATACTTAGAGTATTTAGAATCAGCTTTTTTAATTAAAGTTTTAAATAAAGTAGACATCAATGCGAAGCGACTGAAACGAATCACAAGTTTTAAAGTTTATTTGACAAATCCATCACTAAGGACAGCTTTATTTTCTCCAATATCTGAGACAGATGCTGAAATGGGAAATATGGTGGAAACGGCTATCTTATCTCAATGGATGCATCGGGAAAATCTTGATCTTACCTATGCCAGATGGAAAGATAGAAAAGAGGGTGAGGTTGATTTGGTTCTATTGGATGACAAAAAATTTAAACCAGTATGGGGCGTTGAGATAAAATGGAGTAATCGCTATTTTGATAAACCACAGGAATTGAGTAGCCTAATTCAATTCTGTAAAGCAAATGATTTCAAAAAAGCCTTAGTAACCTCCTTAGATAAGCAAGGTGTAAAAGAGATAGGTGACCTGCAATTTACTTTTGTCCCTTCTTCCTTATATGCCTACAACATTGGAGAGATTACACTTAAGATGAAAAATCCAGTTTATTAGTTGCCGTACAAATATGTAATATCCCATGAATTAGTTCGATGTTGTCTTGTAGCCTTAGTCATTACGCTTCTTTAATGATCCTAACGATGCTATTCGTTTCAAATCTTCAATAAAGTCGTTCGTTAAAAATATGTCAACGGACACTTCAGAAAGAGGGAATTTCAGTAATGAGATTCCCTCTTTTTTTATTTATATATTTGGTATTTAATCATTCTTTCTGCTCTACCGCAAATAGAGGCCCTAAACCTCTAACCTTTATTTTGCGGCCTCGGCCAACAATAGTTCCTTTAGTTTCGGATTGGATGGGCGTGGGGAATCAACAGTTACTATCTTTCCATTTTTGTCGAATACCAAAAAGCGTGGAATGGCATTGATTTTATAATACTTAGAAAACTCGTTGCCAGGTCCATTAGCAAATAATTGCAGACCTCCCAAATTTTCATCCTTGATCATTTTTAGCCATTTTTCCTTATCCTTAGGATTGTCGGTCGAAAGACTGATGATTTGGATAGGTTGGCCTTCTACATCTTTTTCCAATTGTTTTAAAAATGGAATTTCGGCTTTGCAGGGGCCGCACCAGGTTGCCCATACATCAACCAATACTACCTTGTTTTTTAAACTGGCCAAGCTAATGGTTTTGCCGTCTTTGTCTGGATAAGAAAACTGAAAAGCGTCTGTACCGGTTTTATAGGTGAGCAAGGGCAACAACAATGCTTCGCTTTTGTCCTTTTGAGCTTTGGTCAGTATATACTTTCCATAAAGGTTCATAGCTTCCTTATACTCATTGTAGGTTTTGTACCTCGAAATAAAATCAAGAGTGATGTCTCCCTTCAAAGTATCGTTAGGGACATAAGAAGCAAAGGTTTCTATTCCTTCTAAACCTGGTTTGTAGGCTTTTCCTTCTTGGCGCATGTTCACGCTGACCAAGGATAATAAGACCTTTTGTCCGTAAGGGTAATTGTATACTTTTCCGGTAGTCTGAGCAATTTTAGATGCTTTTAGCGTATTGTAAAACTCGCTATATTCTTTTACGGATGGATGTGCAGAACGCGGTGTGTTTAAGAAATTGGTGGCGAAGTTGGTCAGGTCCATTTCCATAATGTCCTTGATCTGTTTATCGAATTTAGCATTGCCGGTAGCTTTTCCAGCAAGGAATTTTTTCGATTTGGCCACTATTTCCTCTTGCAGAGGGAAATAATCCTTGAAAGTACTGTTCTTGCCCATGAAATTTATTGCCTTTTGATACAGAGGATTGGTTAAATCCTGCCACTGTTTTAGAACAATGTTTTCTTTTGAATTTAGTTTTCCGTTTAAGACATAGGACGTATCAGAAATGGTGAAATCAAGTTGATCTCCTCCTTTGAAATAAAATAGATTATTTTGATTCGGATTGAGATCGTTACCCGTACCAATTACATATATTCCATCATATTCAGGATAGAAAAGGAAACCGAATCTGCCGTTTATAGCCGGTATAGCATTTGCAATTTCAGTGGTTCTGCCATTAATTACCTTAAACAATTTCACGGCGGTTTTTCTGGAACTTGAAAAAGAAGCAGTTATCTGAACAGGATTTTGTGCGAATAGTTTGGAAGAGGTTGTTAAAGCTATTATAGTAAGGAATAAAAATTTTAGTTTCATGTGTTTTTCAAATCTGTTATAAATAAAGAGGTTGCCTTAAAACTTGATTTTAAGGCAACCTCTTTTAATTTGATGTTTATGGTTCTCTATAGCTTACGTCTACAATTTTGGCAAAGCCTGTGTAGCTTTCAAATAAGGTCACATCACCATTTAAAGGGGGAACATTATATAAATCTATCTGACCCGATGTTGAAGGATTTGCTTCATCATAGGTGCAAACCATTAATTTATCCTGATAAGCCGCAATACGTGCAGTATTGCCTCCACCATTGGTCATACGTTGAAATTTAATCAACGATATTTTTTTGCTGCCTGCATCTACTACTAATTTGTTTGAGTTATCTGCAAGTGAATAGCGATAAACTTTTGAGCCGACTTGGTACATAATGTAACCCTCTGTTTGATGGATGGCAAATTGTGTGGCATTGGCTATTTCAGGAGCGATATCGGTAACTTCTTGATAGCTTTGGGGTAGGAAAACATTGGCAGCTGTTGCACCGGCATCGAAGAGGATACGGGTTAGAAAAACCTTGCCGGCACTGTTTTTTAAGAGTGCAAATACCTGCCCGCCGCTATATTTGGATACAAGTGCCATATATAGTAAATCCATCCCCATATTTGCAGGGTCATAACTTGTCCAGGAGTCAGGTTTAGTAGGTACAACTGATGAGGTTGTATTGCTTCTGACGTGCTGATAAAAGCGTTTATTATCTACATCATACATTAATGCACCAAGATACGTCTCATTATTGCTGGCCGCAAAATAGGGCGACATTTTAAATGGCCCGCCCGCACTGGTCCTGTTCACTGTAATGCCGAAGTTATAACCACTGGTATTGTCTTCAAATAATAAATTGCCGTTGCTGTCATACATGTAACATGGTGTGCCCGGAGTTACTTTGTTCATCGTCGCCATTTTTTGTGCATAATACGGAGGCGGAATAAATACACTCATGACATCAGTCATTTGACCATAGGTATCAAAGCTATTGTTATGGGTATTGATAAAATAGGAGGTTTTATCTGTGCCTACCACAATACAGCGATACCTTTGGCCGCTTACAAGGTTATTTAAACGGTTGTAGAAATAAAGCATTTTTGGTGCACCATTAAGTACAATTTTACTTTGAGTTGCAAGCACATCTGTAATGTGATCAAACTTGGCAGTTGCTTCCTGATAGTTTAAGAAATCCAATCTTGCTTTACCGTTGTCGTCATTTAAAACAAGCCAGCCATCATTCACATTGGTGTTCACACGTAGTTTGACCGATTTACGCCATGTTTGTCCTGTGGCTTTTTCAGTTACCTGCAGGTATATGGCATAGTCGATATTTGTTGAAGGGAGATTTACCGGCCATTTTAAATTACGGGTAGTACTGATGGTAGTTTTTGTAACAGACGAAGTGCTAAAATCTATACAGAACCATTCATAGGAGTAGTTATCAGCTGTTTCAGCTGTTTTTGAAAAAGAAAGATTTGGCGTGATTTCCAATACCTGGCTACGGAATACGGTATAAGAATCATTTAAGCCACTAATTTCTGCGTTGTTTATTTCATTATAAGTATAGTTCCCTAAATCTTTTCTGCAAGCCGCAGCGGTAACCAAAACCACAAGAAATAAAAGCACTCTGGTTTTTATATGTTTCATAATTGTTGCTAATAAGGGGTTATTTATTTGGCAAAGGTGCCTGCTTTCATTAGTGTGACACCATCTGCTTCATAAATTGGGGTGTTCAGCCAGGACATATAATCTAAATAGGCTTTAAGGTTATTGCCCCAGGCCACGGCAAGCGTTGGCGATGGCATATAAGTTGTTTTTGTTACAGTAGCCACGTCCCATTTAAACCGCTGTATGCACAATTGAAATTTTAATGCGCTATAACTGCCTAAATAACCTATATAATTTTTTGCGTTTGCATTTTTTGTTATATCCCAGAAATAAGGAGCCCCAACTATATCATCTACAGATAACTTAACCCAGTTGTAATACAACTTTACTTTTTCCCCTGCTACAGTTTTTTCTCTGTACTCAAGGTTGTTGGTAAAATGCTCATTTGGTTTAACGGACAAATACAAAGAAAGGCTGTCGCTAGCCATTTTTACATTTCTATGCAGTTTTATCCTTAACGTATCTGCTATTTTGCCTGCTTTTATAGCGGTCCTAGTATTTAGCAGGTCATAATCCACGCCTGCAACCATAGTACTGCTATCCGCAATTTCAAGTTTGTACTCGCGGTCATGATCATAAACTTTTCCGGTTACAGTAACAATAAAATTTACAATTGAATCTTTTTTAAAGGGTTCAACATATCCAAATGAAATAGAACGGTAATTAGTGGATTGGTCCAGCTGTTTAAAATAAATTGAACTACCTGTTTTATCATTGTCGTAAGTAGTCAACGATTCCTTTTTACAGGAAGCCATAACACCGATAACTGTTATCAGCATTAAGTACGATAATTTTTTGTTTATCATAATCTTTTATCTTGGTGTGGTTTCCGATAGTGGTATAGGTAAGGTATAGTTGGCTTTACTTATACTTCTTGAAGCATTATTGTTAGCCGAGATAACAGAACCAGCTGAAGTACGCTTGTAATAGTAAAACAATTGTCCTTCTCCATAAAACTCCTTCCGGTACTCTTTCATAATCTCTGTAGCATTTAGAACTGAAACAGGTAAAATATTACGGTTGGTGCGTAAACTATTTAAATAGTCCAAAGCCGTAACTTCGTTAGGCTCACATTCTGCAGCAATCAGGTACATTTCACTGGCTTTTATCATGGGGAGGGTCAAACCGCTGCTTGGTATAAATCCCTCGGATGATACCGCTTTATATTTAAAAAAGGTAGGATATGGCTTGCCTTCAATTTTAAACCATTGCGTATAGCGCCAGTCTGCTTCTTTTCCTTCAAATACAGTATTTTTAACAAATGCGCCTGTTGACTCGGGAGCTAACAGCGTTGCATCTTCAATAGCAGGACTGAAATTGTTGATAAAAATGGTTTCCAATTTTAAATTTTCTACTCCAAATAGCATCTCGGTTGCAAATATTCTATTGGCGGCGTTGGCAGCAGTAAAATCACTGTTAACAACCCATGGGTATTTGCTTTGGTTTTCGATGATAAACTTTGCTTCTTTTAATGCCGATTCTTTATCGCCTCTCCATAGATAAACCCTCGCTTTAAGTGCCTTGATGGCATAATAGTTTAAGCGATAATTTCTACTGGTACGGCCATCTCTGTCAAGAGATTCCTTGCTAATGCGCGCTGCGGTTACGGCCGGGTCAGCATTCACTAAAAGTGCTTCCGCTTTATTTAAATCTTCCAGTATTTTTCCCATGATAAAGTTTGAAGGTTGAAATTCTGAAATACCAAAACCGGTTTTATCGTAATAAGGTAATATCCTAGCAACAGAATCAGCGGTACTATAGGTTGGTGTAAAAAGCCTTAACAAATCAAAATAATACATTGCCCGTAAACCATAAGTTTCGCCCTGATATAAAGCTTTTGTATTTGATGGCAAGACGCTGCCATAGCTATCCAGATTTTCCAAAAATTTATTGGCGTTAGTAATGGCAGAATAAAAATCAGACCAAATGGCGTCAATCATTAATTTCGCACTATTCTCGTTGTATGTGTAATTCGACATCATGAAACTGGCATTTCCATCGCCTACCCGGTATAACTGCGCCATTGCATCTAAGGTTGTTGATGTTAAACGGGCACCATACATATTATTGCCAGCCATGTTGATGTAGAAACCATTCATCACATCTGCAAACCCTTGGGGAGAAGATAATAAATCACGCTCGATAAATTTATCTTCAGGCTTCACATCTAACCACTTGTTGCAAGCAGTGAAGGTGCCAATACCTATAAAACCTAATAATATTAAAATATATTTTTTCATTTCTTTTTATTTGAAGGTTGCTTTTAAACTCAGGGAAAATGACCTGGCAAAAGGATAGCTTGTTCCTCTTTCTCTCAGCACAGTTGAGGCATAAAACAAATCATTCGTATACCCTGTGATACTAATAGCAGATAACGATGCTTTATCCAGCCAGGTCTTATTCCTAAACTCATAACCTAAGCTCAATGACTCCCCGGTAATCGTATTTTCTTCCTGAATAAATCTTGACGAGATAGGGGTACTCTCTGTGATAGAAATCCCTTTAAATTGAGTTTGGTCGCCCGCTTTTTTCCAGCGGCCGTCCAATGCCCGTTTATCCTGATTGTATCTCAAAGCTTCGAGTGAAATATTTTCTACTTTTTCATACAATGCACTATTGAGATTACTTCTACCCACCAGGTATCTAAAATATGCACCAGCTGTAAAGCCTTTATAATATACATTTGTACTTATTACCCCTTCCACGGTTGGTTTAGATGAGCCCGCTACAACAATATCATTCTCATCATAAACAAAGGTATGGGTACCATCTTTCTTTAGAAAAATTTCACGTCCGGTACCCGGGTCAATACCTAAAGATGGTACAGCCCATATATCGTACGAACTATAGCCATCACGGTAACGTGTTAATGACTTGCTTTCGCGTAGGATACTGTTTAGTCCATCTAACTGATTGTTAAATTTACTGAATTTTTGGTTGTACAAGCTACTGGTTAATCCAATATCCCATCTTAACCCATTTTCCTTTCTGATTGCCGTAACCCGGCTAATCAACTCGACCCCCTTTACTGTAGATGCGCCTGCATTGAATGGATAGTTACTCAGACCTGTTGACGATGGCAAAGTGATGGCCACCACCTGAGGATCGGTGGTCTTCTGATAAGCATTGAGCTGAATGTCAAGTCTGTTGTTAAAGAATACACCATCTAAACCTAAACTGATTTGTAAGGTTTGTTGCTGCTCCAAATAAGGAGCCCCAAGTTCGCTTAAAAATACTCCTTGACCGAAACTACTTATACTGCTGTAATAGTTATAAACCGACTCGCTTACACTGCCAAAATTCTGGTTACCCGTTAAACCAATATTCGCGCGTAGCCTTAATGAGTTAACATCTTTACTTTCCTTTAAAAAAGCCTCGTTATGCAAGTTCCAGCTTGCACCAATAGCATAATAAGGTTTGTATCTTTTATTAGAACCAAATGATGTAGTGCCATCAATACTGGCGTTCATATCAATATTATACCTGTAATCATAGGAATAGTTCAAACTACCTATAATGGAGTGACGACGCGATGTAGAGTTTGCAGCTGATGGGTGTGAATCCGTCAAAAAGCCGTAAGCGAATGCAGGATTCCCATTACTTGTGCCTGGAAAGCCCATTGCTGTATAACCGTTTGCATCTCTTTTACTTTCACTGAACTCAGTTCGTACCATCGCTCCGAAACTATGTTTTTGCGCTATTAATTTGTTATAATTTAGATTTAGATTCGCCGTATATCCAAATCCATTAGTCCTTTCGAGTTCATAAGTTCCTTTTAAAAGAGGATCTGAGACATTATCAAATTTCGTATTTAGCGGAGAAACGAAGTCCTGCGTCTCATCTGTACTTTTTGAAAGTTGTAGGTTAGCTGATATCCTGAAAGCAGTATTGACCTGTGCAATGAATTGAAGATTATTAGTGATATTGAAGTTTTTTCCCTTTGCAAAGCTCAATAAAGCAGCGTTATAGTATGGGTTTGGAATCCGTTCTGTACCATCTTTTGATAAACCAGTTGCCTGTGGCGATGCGGATATGGCTATATCCAGATATTTTTCAGATGCGGGTAAAAACCTGTAATAAGGATTTATTTTTGCCCAGTCCGAAAACTCACCATAGGGTGAATCTGCGTTATCACCACCACTTATGTACACACGGTTATTTATGTTAAAAATACCTGAACGATAATTTAATCCAATATTTGTACCCCAATCATTACGTTTAGAACCAATCATGGTTGCATCATTTGTTTTGTAATTTACACCTACATCGTACCTGAAAGTTTCGTCACCTCCGCTTGCACTGAGCGAGTGTCTGTGTGAAAAACCTGTTTGTAATGGCTTATTTAACCAATAGGTGTTAACCCCTCTCAATACTTCTTTTAAGCGCTTATTGTATAAAGTATCAAGTACCAATTGCACGTCCTCAATACCGCTTCTTTGTTTATATCTTCCGGCAAGTCTTTCAAATTCCAGTTTTTCGGTTGCGTTCATCATGTTGTATGATGATAAGTCAGGCAGTTCAAAACGGGAATCCATTGTGTAATTTATCCTCAGCTTTCCTGGTACAGGCTTTTTAGTTTCGACTACAATTACACCATTCGATGCCCTGGAACCATATACAGCTGTTGATGACGCGTCTTTTAAAATGCTGATGCTGGCTACCGTATTCATGTCCAGATCAACTATATTGCGTAAAGAAGTTTCAAAACCATCTAAAATGAATAAGGGTTGGTTGGGATCTGTAGAAAACTGATCTCTTAAACCGGAAGTTGTGATACTCGTTTGTCCTCGCAATTCAATCGTTGGGAGGACATTTGGGTTCGATCCCATTATGTTGTTCTCAATCTGAATAAACGAAGGATCTAGGGTTTTAAGACTCTGAATGATATTTGAATTCCCAATTGCTTTCAACTGTGCGCCGCTAAACTGTGCCGATGCACCACTTAGGATATCTTTTCTCACCGTTTGCATACCGTTAATCACCACATTCTTCATCTCTGTTTCTGCAGTTTTAAGGAAAATAGTTAAGGGAAGTTTTCTTCCTTTTAAAACTACTTCTTGTGTTTCGTAACCTATGTAAGAGATTACCAAGGTCTGATCCTCAGTAGCGGCAATCGTAAAATAGCCTTTTCCATCCGAAACAGCCATGGGACTTGCTGCAATACCCTTTATTCTCACTGAAGCTCCTACTACGGGGCCCTGGTCATCTGCTATTTTACCCGTTATTGTTTTTTGTTCTGCATGGCTATTTTCTGTTGTCTTAATGTATCTTAGAACAACAGCTTTTTTCTCTATGATATAAGTAAGCGGTTGGTTTAAGAAGCTTATTTTTAAAACATCTTCTACGCTTGCATTTTTTACATTGATAGACACTGGTTTGGTGTTTTTCAACATTGCATTGCTATAAAAAAGATAGTACCCACCTTGTTTCCTGATTTTTTGCAGGATACTTTCTAATGAGGCAGATTTCTCGTTGATGGTAATTTGAGCAAAACTTACAGCTCTGCTTTGGAGAATTACCGTTACTAATATGATTAAGGTTAGTTTCAATTTTAACAGAATTCTGGCATAAAAACGTCCATCAGAATCGTTTTTAAATGTCATGTGAAAATTCATACATTTGTTTATGTTTAGGTGTTGTTTAGTTAGTTAAGTGAAAAATATTAAACAGTTAGCCTAAAATTTGTCCAGAGGTATTGCGACCACCTCTGGATTTTTTTTAACTACTGTATTGTTTGTGATGTATAGTTATTGCATTACAGTAATCCTCCTTCCTTCTATTTTAAAGGTTACTAATTGGGTTAATTCCATTATTTTTAACACTTCTTCGATGTTCATTTTACGAGAGATAAAGCCTGAAAATTGTAAATCGACTAATTGTTTAGGATAGTATACTTCAACATTATACCACCTCGATATTTTTCTCATGATACTACCTAAACTCTCATTGTCAAAAATAAAGTCGTTGTTTACCCAATCTATTACGTTTTCTGTATTACATTGTGTAATGGTCATATTACCACCATTTAGTTTAGCCTGCTGGTTTGGAATTAATATCTTCTGAATTCCAAGAGCGTTAACCCTTATACTTCCCTGTAATAGGGTAGTAGTGGTGCTTTGTTCATCCTTATAGGCATTGATATTAAAATGAGTTCCTAATACTTCTATTGTTTGATGTTCAGTAATTACTTTAAATGGTTGGTGCTTTCTGTGCGTTACTTCGAAGTAACCTTCACCACTGAGTTCCACAACTCTGCTGTCGCCAATAAATTCGGTTGGATATTTTAAACTAGATTTTGCATTTAACCAAACTATAGTACCGTCGCTTAAGGTAACATTGTAATAACCACCTGCGGGAATGCTTAGGGTATTCCATGTTACTTCTTGTGCTGGGGTGACATTGGTGTTGTAAACAATTTTTCCTTCGTCGGTTTTAACGATATTGACGCCACTGCTATGTTTAAGTCTACCCTTTCGAGCATTGTTAAGGTTTATTGTAGTACCATCGGCCAAAGTAAGTACAGCTTTATTGCCACCAGGTAAAATCTGTTCATATTTAGCTATCGTATTGCCTTGGTTTAATTCCTTTTTCTGGATAAAATAGTAGCCTATAGAGATAGAGAGCAAAGCAATTGCAGCTACTGCAATTTTTCTAATTAAGTTAGAACGGAGTAATTTTATCGTTTTTGATTTACCAGTTATGGTCATTTTCGGCCATGGTCTCCTGCTAAACCCCGCTGGCTGGGAAAGCCTGACCAGGTTTGCGCGGACCTCAGCAAGGTCAGTCTGTTTCAGTTCCTCGTCCAAGATGTCGTAGTCATCTAAAGCATGACTCAGCTGCCAACTTTCTACTATGACTCTTTCTGCATCGCTGGCTGTGCCGTCATTATACTTTTTTAGATACGATTTCGCCTGTTCTGTATTCATAAGCTGACTTATAACATTTCAAGCATAAGAGACTTAAAAAGGTCTTAGGGGGGTAAAAAATATAATAATAATTTAAATTGATTTTAATGTGTTGATTTTTAGTGTAATAATAAATAGATAAAGAGAAGAATTCCTAAACGTCTGCGTAAAATTTTTAGCGCATTTTTTACATGTGAACGAACACTTTGTTCTGTAATGCCTAATTTTTCTGCTATTTCTGAATGACTCAGTTGTTCATTCCGACTCAATTCAAATACTTCCCTCATCTTCCTAGGTAAGGCATTGATCTCTTTCTCTATGATAGACTTGAGCTGGCTTTCTCTGACTTTATAATCAGCAATGTTCTCTCCATTGTTTATGTGTTGTTGCAGCGAAGAAATATATTCCTCTGTACGTTTATCTTGTTGAATTTTCCGCAAAATGCCATTCCGAACTGAAGTATAAAGATATCCAGAAAGATTTTGGCTCGGAAACAGACTATCGCGTTTTGTCCATATCAAAGTAAAGATTTCCTGAATGGCATCTTTTACTGCATCTCGGTCTTGTAGCCAACGATATGCATAGTTGTGGAGTACATCTTTATAACGATCGTAAATTTCAGTAAAAGCAGCCTGATTTCCCTCTTTGAGTAAATCGATTAGTTCGGGATCAGTAAATGCTTTATAGTTGTTCATGCCATTAATCATACTCAGCTCGGTCACTCCCTAAATGCAAACAAATAAGTAATGAAACGTTATGCTTCAAATCTGTAAATTATTTTCGAGATTCTAAAGTAAGAATTATGGGGTTGAATTTTGAGTAGAGGGCGCTTATATTAAGCCGATATTAAACGCATTCGATGTAAATGGTTAAACTATACAGCAAGGAACGTTAGATATCAGAGTTCATTTCATAATTCCTCACTACTCTAGTAGAGATAACCTAGTGATATCACATCTCTAGTAGGGACGACTTTCAAGTTTCATCACTAGCAAAATCGTCCCATTTAGACAATAAATGAATTTTTAATGATTACTCAATCTTGTATTTTGTAAAACCATTTTCTGCCCATACTTGCGTTAAAGGCTTATCTTTCCTTTCCTGACTGGTATAATGCCGTTTGTATCGAAGTTTGAAATCTCTACTAAGGGGCTCACTATTAACAAGGGTGTTCAAGTTTGCTATTTTCTTCAAATCATCGATAAATTTTTTTGAGTTTAGTCCGTTGGGGAACACCCTACCGGAGTGAAAATCTGCTAAAGATTTTGCTCCGGTTTTTTTATGCCTTAAATTTCTGTTAATGTGGTAGATGAGCTTGTCGGCTTCATCGATTTTAGGAGTTCGATGTATTTCGCCATCAAAAATCCATTTTTCAAGATAAATTGAAAGTTTTTTGGTAGTGCCTGTACCGGAAAGCAGGCTCCCAACTTTAGTATTTTATTGAATAATTTATTTTCTGAGGGAATTAAATACAGTTTCAACAGCCTTTTTTTGCTTTGTTTTAGAAATATTAGACGGTGTATTTCTTGTTGAGATTGTAATTATTACTCAGTCTGCTGAAAAACGAAGCTGATAACTCCCCAATAGGCATTTCTTTTTTCACCATGGCCAGTTGAAGCCCATGGATAATCTTGTTCACCACCAACATAAGAAAGCGTATTAACAATATCAAGTATCGATATGTTTCCTGCATCTATCGGATAAGTTACCAAAGTCGGTTTTGAATATTTATAATAACTGATTCCATTGAAAGTGATATTGTATCTTTTCTCGGGTACAATTTCCAAATGCTCAATTTCCTGGCGCATTTCCATATTGGCTGTTACTTTCGGAACTCTTATTGATCTAACAGCGGCGTGAGTTTCTACATCCCAAATAGTAATGAGCTGATTAGTTGCATTAGAAGGGATTTTAAGTATTACAGTTTTTATTTTTCCTTTTACTTTTGGCTTAAATTGAAACCCGTTTACGTAAATTTCTCCATTGGTATAGAACGATGGGATGTTACTAAACCCTGATTTTTCAAGATAGACTGCCAGTGGATTTTCTTCAGGATAATCTACTTTTTCTACCTTATCATCATTCTTACTACATGATATGGCAATAATTAGTAGAAATGCAGCGGGAATAATTTTATAATATTTTTTCATTTCTCTTCGAATTTTTCTTTTCAACACTTTTAAGTACAGAAACCCCTTTCATATTATTCAAAGGTACTTTTGCTTTTAGCAATGTTGTTTGTAAAAAATGGAAATTTTTAAGGCTTAAGATGATCCAGTTCGCACCAATTATTAACATCAGAGTGGAAGTTCTCAAAATAATCGGAAGGAGAAGTACCAATGTACCGCATGAAATCTTTATTCAGATGGGAAAGATCGTGATAGCCATATTGAAAGGCGACATCAGATAAAATTTCAGGATTTTGATTGTAAAGATTCACAAAGGAATTGAAGCGTATAATGTCGGCATATTTTTTTGGAGAGAAACCAACATATTCCATAAAAAGGTAATTCAGGTTTCTATGACTGGTAAATACTTGTTCGCTCAAACGCTTTATAGGAAAGTGTCCAGAATTTTTACGGAGAATATCAATGGCTTTTGCAACCGTACCGTATTTTTGGGGAAAATTTACGCTGAATTTTTTTATGAGATACTCCTGTATAAGCTGCCATTTCAAGGCCAAAGAATCAGCATAAGACAGTTTTTCGTTCAGATGTTCTGTATTTTGGTCTATATCCGAAATATCAAACTGCTGATTGGTGAAAATATGTGCTTGATCATTATGGAACAAACAGGAAATGCCAGGGTGCATCTGTACCAATATCACTTCAATTTCAGACGTCACGTGAAATGCAGCGGGAAGATTGCCTACACCAAAAGCATAAATGGAGTTGGACTGGAATTTATGATTTGTCCCGCCATAACACATTTCAAGAGATTGCTTCTTTTCTATTACAAAAAACAGGGTTGAGAAAATCCTGGGAACTAGCTTAAATGCACAAAAATCTCCCACGGTTTGTCGGAAATACGAAGCGTTGGCAATGTATCTGCCTAGAGGAGCCGTTATAGGAAGTAGCTGGTGGTGCATAATCTCATTTCATTATACTGAGTATACTATGAAATTACGAAATTTCCGGAAGTGTAACTTAATGTTACTTTTGAAAATAGCTTTGTAAATAAAAAATATTCAATATCTGTTCGTTACTGTAGATGTATCTCTCCCAATTTACCCACGTCTTCTAAATTATAAGGTGTTTCCTGGTACACAAAGTAGTTGAGCCAATTATTGAAGAGTAAATTCGCATGACTTGTCCAACATACCAATGGCGCATTCTCTGGATTATTGTCCCGGTAATAGTTTTTCGGTACAGGTACATCAAGACCTTTTTCCCGGTCTCTGACATATTCCTCGTGAAGGGTTAGCGGAGCGTATTCTGAGTGACCAGTAAGATAAAATTCACGCCCGCCTCGGGAATATACAACGGCTACTCCTGCATCCGAAGATTCTGACAGGATATGAAGATCCTCCTTATCAGCCAAATCCGATTTCAATATTGTAGTATGCCTGCTATGAGGAATAAAGAATTCGTCGTCAAAGCCTCTTAACAAAGAGTGCCCCTTTTCAGTGGCAGTATGCTTGAAAACCCCGGATAATTTTTCGTTTAATGGTTTTTTTTCTACCCCATAAAAATGATAGAGCGCAGCCTGAGATGCCCAGCAAATATAGAGCGTTGAAGTAACGTGTTTTCTGGCCCAGTCGAAGATTTGAGTGATCTCATTCCAATAGCTTACTTCCTCGAATTCCAGCATTTCTACAGGAGCGCCGGTAATGATCAAACCGTCATAGAAGTTTTTCTTTATTTCGCCAAAACCTTTATAGAACATTTCCAGATGTTCTTCAGATGTATTTTTAGAAGTGTGGGAATCGAGTCTTAAAAATTCTACTTCAACCTGTAGGGGATTGTTGGATAATAAACGAACAAAATCCGTTTCAGCAGATATTTTAAGAGGCATCAGGTTAAGGATAAGCACACGCATCGGGCGAATATCTTGAGTATTCGCTCTCAGATCACTCATAACAAATATATTTTCCTTCTTTAAAAGCTCAATCGCTGGCAAATTATTCGGAATCTTAACTGGCATTTATCACCTCCCTTATTCTTATTTAAAAGCCAAAAATAAGAATAATACATTGAACTATAAGCTAAGGCGACGGATCTGTGCCTATCTTATGGCAATTCTGTGAATACTACAATTAATACTGGGTTTTTAATCTCTATTAAGGGGCTCACTAAGCGACCAATCCTGGAAAGGATATAAATATTAATTAATATTTGATGCGATATATTTTCCGGTTAAGTATTAAGGTTCCTAATCGGCTGTTAAATCCCATAATTGGACTACTGACAATAGCCAAGCTATCATTAACTCTATTAACAGTAGTAGAGTCGGGAGCTGTAAAGGTTGTATCTACAAGTAACCGAATGTTTTGCCCTTCAAATTTCTTATTTGTAGCGCTTATTACAACATCATCAGCGTCAGAGACCATAATGGATTCAAATCCTTTATAGCGGATCATCTCTGCAGCATAAAGTTCAATTTGCTGATAGTTCTTGTTCAGCATTTCTCTACGAACGGCCCATACATAAGGTCTGGTTAGTAATTTTAATTCTTCTAGTTGCCTATTGGAATATTGATCATGGGAATTATCCTTGATATGCTTGATCTGACTGTCTTTCCAAAGCCATAGTATGCCAATTAGGATTAGAGCTGTTAAAACAATAAGAAACATCTTGTTTTTAACCACAAAAAAGGAGATGCGTTTCAATTCGCCTGTATTCTGATCTTGTGCCATAATTTTATAGATTAACAAATTCATTTTTGTATTAATACAAATAAGCACAGTTTTAAAATAATTTAAGTTGATCATGATCAACTCACATTTAAATTATTCTACTATTAATTTTTAGATTTTTAATGTATTATTATGGGGGAGGATTGTGTGTAGTTGCCTTTCTTTTGGATAAATTGTCCCCATTTTGAAATCATATTATTGAAGAGTTACATTGTTTGCAAAGCTATCTTTTATAAACAAAGAAGGAGAACAGGAAATATAGGAGTAAAATAAAACAATAAAAAAGAGCAAATGTATTATTAAAATCCTTCAGCAATAATTTCAAGTATCCGTTTGTTTTTTATAATGACTTTTTTGGCTTCATTTGAAAGAATACCCTGTTCCTTGAAGAAGGTAAGCACCCGTACAACTGTTTCTTCTGTGGTTTCGGAATAGCTGGCAATGTCGGCTTTAGAAAGTGTGATAATTGGATCTATATCAGATGTTCTATATTTTTCATTTAGAATAAGAAGTATTAGAGCAATTCTTTCTTTAGTTGATTTGTGTGATAATGATCCGATCAGGTTGATCCAAACATTGAACTCGAAACTTAAAATTTCTACAAGATTAAAAGACAGGTTCGGTGAACGTTTAGCGATATCTACAAATCCCTTTCCATTGTAAACTTCAATCTCACTTTCTTCCAGGATAAGTGCAGATACGGGATGCATTTCATTACAAAGAATAGGTCTGAAACCAAAGCACTCTCCGACAGTATAAATATAGACAATCCGGCTTTTGCCATCAGCACTAGTCTGTTGTATTTTTATTTTTCCCTTTTTTACTCGGTATACTGCCTTGGGCATACTTCCTTCACGATATAACTCTTCACCTTTTTTTAATTGTACAACTTTTGAAATAGCTTGTAGTTCATCGATATAGAGAGGTAATACCGAATTAAATAATTTATCGCTTCTGAAATGGTACTTTGAGATGTCGAAATTCATATGGAAATATTTTTAACTGAGGTTGACAGTCGTCAACTTTCATTTCTTTAAAATAGTGCTTTTTTGTACTAAACAAAAATTAATTTGTTGTATAAAATTTAATAAAATGAAAACGAAATCTTTTACCTATACATTTTGCCTGATGTTTTGTGTGATGATATTATTCTCATCATGTTCAAAAAAATTCATCATGCAAAATTCAGGGATTGCGCCTGCTGCAAGGGCAGTAGCCACAGTAAATAAAGGGGGTGATGATAATTATAGCGTTGAGGTTAAGGTGACACACCTGGCACCTGCCAAAGATTTAAATCCTCCAAAGAAAACCTATGTAGTCTGGATGGAAACGGATAACAATGGGACTAAGAATATCGGCCAGTTCCAAAGTAATTCAGGATTATTCTCAAAACTTTTAAAGGGGGCACTTGTGACTATTACGTCTTTTAAGCCTGTAGGATTTTTTATAACTGCAGAAAATGACGCTGCCATCAGTTATCCTGGGAATATGGTGATTCTGAAATCAAAATAGGATAATCATTGTTTAAGCTGTTTATCGACAAGGGTTAAATAGGATATTCATAGATATATCTTAATTGCCTTTGTCAAAAACAGCTATTAATCCTAATTAACATGACCAATGCATTCATAAGAATCTGGAAAGGAAAGCAAACCCTTGAAGTTTTTTCACTCGAAGATCACGCGTTTCGTAAAATTGGAGGTGGAATTATTTCAGGAACAATTGATAATGTAGCATTGTTGATGAAATACCAAATTAATATGAATGAAAATTTCCAAATCGAATCCGTTAAGATTGAATTACTAGGAAGCCCCAATAGATTTCTATTTCTTTCATCAGATAGTTTTGGACGATGGTTTAATGAGTATAACAAACACCTCCCTGAGCTTGACGGTTGCTTGGTTATAGACATCTCTGCTACCCCTTTTACTAAAACACTTGCAATAAAAAATCTTGGTAATGGGAAAAAAGGGTGGGACTTATTAAATGTTGTTTACATTAAGATCCCTGAATTAAAGGCATCAAGGGTTGCACATGAATACGCTAAGATTTCAGAAAGACATTATCATTTTTATAATCTTAATAGCGGGTTCCAATCGGAGATGCTGATTGATGAGAACGATTTGGTGATAAGTTATATGCATCTTTTTGAATTGATTTATTTTGCTGATAGATAATTAAACATTATTGTGCTTATAAAATAACATCGGAATTATATAAAATTATTTTTTTAATCTTTATTAGATTCGTATAGTCATGAAAAGTAAAGCTGTCTTTCTGTTAGTTACATTCTTACTTAATACCATAGTAGGTTTTGCTTGTGCCTTGGCAATGGTGGTAAATGACGACGAAAATCATTCCGTTGCAGAATCAGCTTATCATGTTCATCATGATCACCAAAATTCAAATCATAAACACAACAAGACCAATATATTTGATCAGAATCCTTCAAATGAGGATCATTGCTGTCAGTCATTATCAACTAGCTTCGTTACTCAGAGTAAGTTAGTGCCTGAAATTGGTAAAGTATCAGTTGTTTTACCTGTATTGTGGCTTCTTGAATCCTCTTACGCTTTTCTTTTTTATGAAACAAGTGTAAAGTCAGCCCAAGGTGTCTGTATTGATCATAGAGATAGACCACCTAATCAGGATATTCGAATAATCATTAAAAGCTTTCAGATATAGGATTTATTGTGAATAACTAAACAGCAAACTCGTTGCTGTTAGTGTGAAAATATCTTCACATAGCTTTAGCTATGATCAAAAATTAGTAAAACATAAATTATTACATCATGAAAAAGATACTTATAGCTTTTGCTTTAATTGCAATCGCATGGGTGAAACCAGGTTTTGCTCAAAATACCCAAACAAAATCATTGTTAAATTCTTACTATGAAATCAAAAATGCTTTAGTAAACTCTGATGCAATAGCCGCTGCATTAAAAGCAAGCGAATTCTCGAAAACACTTGGTAATATTGATATGAAGTCCATGCCTAAATCAGACATGATGACCTTCGTGGAGTTTCAAGAGAAACTTGTGACTGATTCCAAGCGTATTTCTGGAGCAAAAAGTATTGTTAAGCAACGTGAATACTTCGCAAATCTTTCAATAAACCTATTTAAACTTGCTAAAGTAGTTAAGCTTACTAACGAACCCGTTTACTATGACTATTGTCCAATGAAGAAAAGTTATTGGCTAACTGACAATGCAACAATTAAAAATCCTTATTACGGTAAGGAAATGTTAACCTGTGGTACTGTTAAGGAAACTTTGAAGTAGAACTTATTCTCAATAGTATAGTTACAGATTTGATAATCAATAGGAATATAATTTTTCGATTTCAGTATCTGTTTAATGATTTAAATAAATAAGAAAATGAAAACATTAATATATAGTCTGAGCTTTTCTGTATTGCTTTTAGCAGCCTGCTCAGAGAATAGTCAGAAAGACCAATCAAAAGTTCAAATGTCCTCTATGGATACTAGTAATACTATGGCTGTGAATTCTAAAAAGAGGTCATCTACAACAAGTCTAATAAACTCATACCTTAAATTAAAAAATGCCCTTGCAACTGATAACGATAAGGGCGCGGCAGCGGCAGGGAATGAAATGGTTATTGGATTTACCAATTTTGATTCAAAATCTTTAAACTCAGAACAGGGTAAAGTGTATATGGATGTTCAGGAGGCGGCCAAAGAGCATGCAGAACATATTAGTTCCAATATTGGCAATTTAGCTCATCAGCGAGAACATTTTGATATGTTGAGCGTAGATATGTACGATCTGATCAAAGCTCTTGGAACTAGTTTGCCTTTGTACGTTGACCATTGTCCAATGTACAATAACAATAAGGGCGCAATTTGGTTAAGCGAAATGAAGGAGATTAAAAATCCATATCTGGGAAAAGCTATGCCAAATTGTGGTAATGTTAAAGAGAAAGTAGAATAAAATAGCCATGAAAAGCATAAAAAAAGTACTTCTTGGATTATTGGTAATCTTTGTAATAATCCAATTTGTACAACCTGTCCGTAATGAAAACGGGCAGGTTATGCCAAATGATATTTCTAAAATACTTGCAACGCCTGTTCAGGTACAGGGTATTTTGAAAAAGGCATGTTACGATTGCCATAGTAACAATACAAATTATCCGTGGTATGCTTATATACAGCCCATGCACTGGTTACTGAATGATCATATACAATCTGGTAAAAAGGACTTAAATTTTGATGAATTTGGTAACTACACGCCAAGGAGGCAGCGGAACAAATTGCGGGCTATAGAAAATAGCTTAAATGATGGTTCTATGCCTTTGTTCTCATATACGCTAATCCATAGAAATGCAATTTTGAGCGAAGCAGAAAAATTGCTGATCATCAATTGGGTAAAACAATCAAAGGATAGTTTAGACAAAAAGAAATTTTAACTGACTCTTAATCTTAAACGACATGAAAACTATAATAACAGCCTTTCTATTGATTCTTTATTCAATAGCTTTTGCTCAGGATAAGAAGGATATTCCCAAAAAGGCCAACGAAATGGAGCATATGGGGGGGATGGGAATGGGGGATAACAGTGCCACAATGGAAAACATAAAAAGGGCAAAAATAAATTTAGGACCAATTAAAACTACCTCAAGTACGGTACCACCTCGAACTGTTCGTTATGACCTTTATATTGCTGATACAACCGTAACTTATGGCAAGAAAATAAAAAGAGCAATTGCTGTAAATGGTCAGATACCGATGCCTACATTAACCTTTACCGAAGGTGATACTGCATTGATCTATGTACATAATCAATTGAATGAGGAGACATCGTTGCACTGGCATGGCCTATTTTTACCAAATAAAATGGATGGAGTTCCATTTGTTACTCAAATGCCTATAAAGCCAAATTCTACCTATATATATAAATTTCCAATTGTACAGAATGGTACACACTGGTACCATAGCCATAGTGAGTTGCAGGAGCAGATTGGAATGTATGGTTCATTCATTATGAATAAAAGGAAAGAATGGGACATTCCGAGTATCCCTGTGGTCATCAGCGAATGGACAGATATGAAGCCTGAGGAGGTACATAGAAGTCTCAAAAATGCCAACGATTGGTTTGCTATTAAGAAAGGAACAACACAAAGTTATACGGAGGCGATTAGAACAGGGCATTTTAAAACCAAAATTAACAACGAGTGGAAAAGGATGAATGCTATGGATGTAAGTGATGTATATTATGATACATTTTTAATCAATGGTAAGAATCAGAATATTCAGCCTCAGTTTAAGGCTGGTGATAAGGTGAGGTTAAGAATTGCTAATGGAGGGGCATCCAATTATTTCTGGTTGACTTATTCAGGCGGTAAAATAACTGTTGTAGCTTCAGATGGAAATGATGTGGAACCAGTAGAAGTGGATAGGTTAATTATCGCTGTATCGGAAACTTATGATGTTGTAGTCACGATTCCGGAAAATAAGAGTTACGAGTTTTTGGTAACTCCGGAAGATCGAACCAAGACAGCATCCCTGTGGCTTGGTAAAGGCGAAAAAATCCATGCCAGGCAGTTACCTAAACTTAAATATTTCGCCGGAATGAAAATGATGAACGACATGATGGACATGAAAGGCAATATGATTGAAATGGAAGGTATGAAGATGCAGAACCAGGTAATGGACATGAATACGGTGATGTACCCAGAAGTAACAGGTGAAGAGAATTCAAAAGCGAATTTAAAAAAAGCAGAAATGCCAGGTATGCATATGGGAAATGATGAAAGCATGGTAGGGATGAATATGACTGCCGATAACCCTGACATTGTAACATTAAATTATGGAATGCTTCGCGATCCTAAAAAAACAACTTTACCTAAGGGACCATGGAAAGAGTTGAAGTTTGATCTTACAGGGAATATGAACCGTTATGTTTGGACTTTGGATAATAAAACGGTTTCTGAAAGCGATAAAATTCTGATTAAAAAGGGTGAAAATGTTAGGATTATTCTGTTTAACAATAGTATGATGCGTCATCCGATGCATCTTCATGGGCATGACTTTAGAGTAGTGAATGGGCAAGGCGAATATGCTCCTATGAAAAACGTAATTGACATTATGCCAATGGAACGTGATACTATAGAATTTGCAGCTACAGAACCTGGTGGGGATTGGTTTTTCCACTGTCATATCCTTTACCACATGATGAGTGGTATGGGACGCGTTTTTAGTTATGAGGATTCGCCACCTAACCCGGAAATCCCAGATCCGAAATTAGCACAACGGATGTTGTTCAGCGACGACAGAGCGTTGCATCCAATGGCAAGAGTAGGAATTGAAACCAACGGTAGTGATGGCGAGATCATGCTGGCCAATACCCGCTATCGTTTTAGTACCGAATGGCGTGTGGGGTTTGATAAAGAAATGGGATATGAAAGTGAAAGTCATTTTGGAAGATATATAGGAAGGAATCAATGGCTTTTCCCTTACGTGGGATGGGACTTTAGAAAAAGGACTATTGATCCAATGGAAAAAAATATTTTTGGCCAATCTCTGGCACCTGGAAGTAATCTTTTCGGACAGAGTAATACAAAGAATTTCAGACAGGTGTTTCATTTAGGTGTTCAGTATACGTTGCCTATGTTAATTGTCGCAGATGGCTCTATAGATCACAAAGGAAATGTAAGACTTCAATTGATGAGAGAAGATATTCCTATTTCCAGTAGGTTGCGTTTTCAATTTATGGTAAATACAGATAAAGAGTATATGGCTGGATTCAGATATATAGTTACTAAAAATTTTGGTCTTTCTACCCACTATGATAGTGATATGGGGTATGGTGCTGGACTAACTTTTAATTATTAACTTAAATCTATAGAAAGTTCATTGTACATTCGGTCATGAAAGAAGTTTTAAGAACAATTGCTAATTTTATTTCTTATCGTTTTAATTTACACGAAGATAATGCCGATGAACAGGATACTGTAGAGGCACTTCGTAAAAATGTAGAATTTAAAGGAGCTAATTTGTGGACTTTAATTTTTGCGATCTTTATAGCATCTATTGGCCTCAATGTCAATTCTACTGCCGTTATTATTGGTGCCATGTTAATTTCCCCATTAATGGGACCAATAATGGGAGTAGGATTAGGAATCGGTATTAATGATTTTGAACTTGTAAAAAAGGCATTAAGGAACCTGTTTATTGCTACCTTAATCAGTGTTACGGCTTCCATGCTCTATTTTTGGATTAGTCCATTAAGTGATGTATCCTCAGAATTATTAGCCAGAACTTCTCCAACTATATGGGATGTTTTTATAGCGGGCTTTGGTGGGTTGGCTGGAATGGTAGCTGCTACCCGTAAGGAGAAAAGTAATGCCATTCCTGGGGTAGCTATTGCAACAGCATTAATGCCTCCATTGTGTACAGCTGGTTTTGGAATTGCTACCGGAAATTTGTATTTCTTTTTTGGAGCGATGTATCTGTACTTTATAAATAGCGTGTTTATATGTGTGGCTACATACCTCATTGTTAGGTATCTGAAATTTCATAAAAAGGAATTTGAAGATGAAAGACAAGAACGTAAAGTAAAGAGATATATCCTTCTAACGGTACTCATTACTGCCACCCCAAGTGTATATCTTGCCTATAGGATAGTTGATAAAAGTATATTTCAGAATAATGCCAATACTTTTATTGAAAAAGAAATGCATTATCGTAATACACAGGTGATGAGTAAAAATTTTAAATACAATAGTAAGGGAAATGAGATCGATTTATTGTTGTTTGGTAATGGTTTGAGTGAAAGTCAGATAGATTCTTTGAGGAGTAAATTGCCAAAGTACAAATTAGGAAATACAAAATTAGTAATCAGGCAAGGAATTGATGCTAAAAATGAATTGGATTATTCCCAGATAAAAGCAAGTATCCTGGAGGCTGTATACAAAAATGATCCGGAAAGGAATGAAACAGCCACTAGTAAATTAGATATTCCCATCCCGGATATCAGTGGTGAATTGAAGTCATTGTATCCACAGCTTTCCTGGTATAGCATTAATCACGTTGTCTCTAAAAGATTGGATGCAAATTTTCAAGATACAATTACTGTAGCACTGGTGAGTTTCAAGTCAAAGGTTTCTGATATTGAAGTAGGACGGATGCAAAAATGGTTAAAAAATAGAATTAAGTCAGACTCGGTAAAAGTTGTATTTGCAGAATAGTTTCTAATTGTTTTTTCACTAACAAAATATTGCCATTCTTTTAAATTTAATAACATGTTATTGTTGTAATGTACATTCTAGTTGCTGTATCATAATGCTGTGTGTAAATTGATATTGTTAAACATGTAGGTAAAGTGCATAAAAATGATAAGTTATGGCAAGAAATGATTTAAAAGGGAAAGTAGTTTTAATCGCCGGTGGTGGTAAAAACCTTGGTGGATTATTAAGCAGAGATTTTGCAGCTAAAGGTGCAAAACTAGCTATTCATTACAATAGTGAAAGTGCAAAGGCAGAAAGTGAAAAAACGTTAGCAGAAGTACAGAGATTGGGTGCTGAAGCGTTTCTATTTCAGGCCGATCTAACCCAGATTAGCAATTTAAACAGGTTTTTTGATGAAACCATTGCTAGGTTTGGTGGCATTGATATTGCGATTAATACTGTAGGCATGGTATTGAAAAAGCCATTTACTGAAACAACCGAAGCAGAATATGATACTATGTTTGGAGTAAACTCCAAATCGGCTTATTTCTTCTTACAGGAAGCGGGTAAAAAAATAAATGATAATGGTAAAATCTGTACGATTGTTACTTCTTTGCTAGCTGCCTATACGGGATTATATTCGACCTATGCCGGTGCAAAGGCTCCTGTTGAACATTTTACAAGGGCAGCTTCTAAAGAATTTGGAGTGAGGGGAATTTCTGTAACAGCAGTTGCTCCCGGGCCTATGGATACGCCTTTCTTCTATGGACAGGAAAATGATGATGCAGTAGCCTACCATAAATCTGCTTCCGCTCTTGGTGGATTAACAGACATTAAAGATATTGCACCGTTGGTGGAGTTTTTAGTGACTGAGGGGTGGTGGATCACTGGACAAACCATTTTTGCAAATGGCGGTTATACAACAAGATAGTAGTTTTAGAAAGTCAGCATACGCTGACTTTCTTTTTTTTATTAAAATCATGATACAGAAAGTTTTCAATTCAATATTAATTCTCATAGCTGTTTTTATGGGATTGAAGCAAGGTTGGGCGATGTTCATAGGAAAAACGGAAATGATAGAAATGTTTAACAAATGGAATTTTAGCAGAACAGGGTTGATGATGAACGGAGCCATCACGATGATTAGTGCATTGCTGATACTTTACCCAAAAACATTTCTCTGGGGAAATTTTTTAATGGCAGCCGGAATTCTACTGATTATTTGCTTACACATTTTAGATAAAGATATGAAAGGGATGATCATAGAGTTGCCGTTTCTTTTACTCAATCTGATTATTATTTATATGCAGCACCCGTTTGCAAAAGCCAATTAGAATAACAATTCATCGATTTTTTTTATTGTAGCTGCATTGCGGATGTCATCAATGATATGAGTTCGAATCTCGTCGGGGACAGATAGTAAGATTAAAACCGTCTAGTATATAATATATTAGACGGTTTTTTATTTTAGAAGATGTTAGGGAAGCAAGTACCAGATTACATTTTTACTAAATTATCGATTGCAATACTGATTTCTTCCACAGTAGCATCGTCGCCACCGTTAAATCCTTTTAAGGCATAACGTACGTTGCCTTTTTTATCAATAATGAATTTTGCAGGAATGCCTTTTACACCATACTTGGAAATAACAACGTAATCTCCCTGTTTTGTACCAGGGTTTGGATCTAACAACACATCGAATTGATAGGGTTTACCAGTAAAAAACTTTTGGACCAAGGCTTTTCTTTTTGTAGGGTTTGTTTCAGATTCCCAGCTGTTGATAAAAAGAAATACAACGTTTTTGTTGTTTTTGTATTTGTTGACAGCCTTCTGCATCGCTGGAAAAGCCCCTACACATGGCCCGCACCAGGTCGCCCAGAAATCAAGCATAACTACCTTGCCTTTTAACGAAGCCAGGTTTACTTCTTTACCGTTCAAATCAGTAAGTGTGAAATCGGGAGCAGCATAGTTTACCTCATGTTTTTTGAGATCTTCAACAGTCGCGAGGTTTAAGGATTTCATCAAACCCTGCACGTAGGGAGCGTAATTTTGCGCTTTGTTCCCTTTTGCCAGCCATACCTTTTTCAGTCCTGCCTTCATTTCATCAGTTGCCATACCTTCTTTAACTAAATTAGAAAGAACTTCAAAAGCGTTTTCATACTGCTTGTTTTCTGTTAGGATATAAGCATAAAGTGCCATTTGCTGATTTCCTTTAAGCCCTTTCTTTTCGTTAACAGGAGTAATCCACTGCAGGGCTTCCGGATATCTTTTCAGCTGGTACAGTAAATCTGCGTAGTTGTAACTGTAGGTATAATAATTTAGACTGTCGCTCTTACCGGGAGCAAGTTCTTTCTTTAGTATAGCCTCGGCTTCCTGAGCTTTACCTATTTTAAGAAGCTCATTGCAAAGACCACCTAAAGAGTTTCTCCTGATTTGTCCAGGGGCTACGGCTTCAATCATCTGTAACGCCTGAGGTGCATTTGTCTTAATCATTGTTCTGGCTAAACCAGCTCGCGCCATATTGAAAAAATAGGGAGTGTTTTTATGATCTTGTTCCGGATATTCTCTTAAGAACTGAGCATATATAGCCTTCGCAGAATCAAGTTGTTTGGCTTCTCCAATTCTGGCGATATATTTTAAGATTTTTCCGGAAACTGATTCTTCCTGCGCTAAAGCACCTGAGTTAAATGTGGTAGAAAAGAATAAGGTTGTGGCAATTAGAGCCAATCTGTTTTTAAATTTTATTTGGATTTTCATTGTGTTTTCTCGTTAAATAATTTTGATAAAGTTTTGATCAGGGCATCACCACGCAGGTTTTTGGCAACGATGACACCATTTTTATCAATCAGGTAGTTTTGGGGGATACTGTTTATAAAATACTGTACAGCAACAGTGTTTTTCCAGTGCTTTAAATCTGAAACATGGGTCCAGGTTAATCCATCATCTTTAATTGCCTTTAACCAGGCTTCTTTACCACCGGGATTATCTAATGAGACCCCTAGAACGGTAAATCCATTGTCTTTAAATTGTTGGTAAGCCTTTACTACGTGTGGGTTTTCTGCCCGGCAAGGACCGCACCAGCTGGCCCAGAAATCGAGCAATACGTATTGACCTTTATAATCAGATAAGCGAACAGGTTTTCCTTCTGTATCATTTTGTGTAAAGTCAGGCGCTTTATTCCCTACATTTAATGCCCTTAAGGGCTTTAGTTCTTCGAAGTATTTTTTAGCCGTTTCACTGTTCAGTACATCTGGCGAAAGGAATTTATACATAGAATCTATTTTTTGCAGATCAAATGTTTTTCCCATATAATCCTGCAGCGTGAAATAGCTTACCATCGTATTGGGATGGGCTTTTATAAAACGAAGTTGTATGGCCCTTTTTTTTGCTTTGAGTTCGGAACTGGTTTCCATATATTTTTTCAGCAAAACCTTGTCTTCCATTAGTGTTTTTGCCTGCTCTGGTGTTAGTGCAGTAGCCACTTTTAAAGCTTTTTCTGTGCTGTCTGATTCCGCTTTAAGTAAATTGAAATCCCGGTTGTGTTTGCCACCCGTTACAGTTGCTGTTGTCATATTAATCTGGATTATTCCTGGTTCCAGGAAAAAAGGAATAGAAGCAGCTTTTTTAGCTGCATTCAACGTTTTTCCGGTACTGATCACAGCCGGTCGGGCTTCTGTGACTTTCCCTGAAAAAATGTAAAAACCGCTTTTTGATGTTACAGAATCTATCTGCTGAACATTGTTTAATGTATATGTAAAAAAAGCTTTTTCAGTATTAGCGTTATTTTTTTTGATTTTAATGGTGTATTGCGATTGTGCAAATGTGGTAAATGCCGAAAAGAGCAACGGCAGGACCAGAGTAAATGCTCTAATGCATTTACTCTGGTTTAAAAATGATTGCTTCATTATTTTCTGTTTTTGTATTCTAAATCTATTACCTTATTAAAACCTCTGTATTCTTTTGAAAAGGTGCCATTTACAAAATCACCGGTGTTTGAAATGCTGAATTTGTAAATTTTACCTTCATTATTTTCAAAGGTGGCTACTGCCAGCTGTTTGTTGTTGTCCGGATAGCTAATTAAAATACTTTGTGCCTGTTTTAGTTCTAAGGCTGTAATTTCAGCTCCGGTAGGGAAGGTGTATACCAGGCGTGCTTTTTTTGCTGGAATATCCAGTAAGTAAATTTTGTTGTTTACCGCATAATAAATATGTAAATACAATCCAGATGAAGTAAAAAGATTTGCATTATTCAGGAAAGGAGCATCCTCAATATCATATTTCTCTGCAGCAATGATAGCACCTGTAGTATTGATCCGATATACATAATACTGATCGTCAGTATTATTTTTCATGATACAGTTGTAGTATTCTCCGATACTCACTCCGCTATATATTAACTGTTTTCCAACATTGTTAAGGTCGAACGCTGAACCTGCCGGACTGGAAAAAGTAGTGATCTTTGCTGCGGCATGGTTTAGAAAACGTTGGTTCTTCGTATCATATAATATGGTGAAATCGTTATTGGTTAAAGGCATAGCAAACTTCGAGATTTTGTAATCTCCTTTAATTGGTGCCCCGAATTTTTCGGGCCCCTGATTTGCAAATGACAATGAATATAACTCGCCGTCATTTACAATATATCCGGCAACGCCAAACTTGTTGTAGAAATAGTTTTCCAGGTTGATAACCGTTGGGGGAACAAAAAACCAGCTGTTCAGTTCATTGAACTTTTTTAAGCTCACATAATCAACTTCAACGCCGTTGTTTTTTGCCAATACAAACATACTTTGTCTACCCAGATAGGTATTTAATACCCTGATTGCATAGCTGCCTGCTGGAAGAAGTTCTCCCGCATTTGCACCTTTGTACAGTTCATGGATGACTTCTTCACTGCTATTGATGATAGCAAGGTCTTGCTTGCCACCTGGTTGGTTTTCTAATGCGAGCCATCCTTCACTCAGTTTCGTATTCACTTCAGTATAAAACTCTTTAAAAAAAGAGACACCGGTTTCTGAGTCTTTTACAGTATAAAGTATCGTATACTTACCCGGGTTTACGTTTATTGCAGCATTCAGGTTTTTTTCATGTCCCAGAACCGCTTTATTTCCTGAAGAATTTGGATATTGGTAAATGCTCCACTGATAAGTTAGTTTACGCTCGTCCTGCTCTATCGTTTGCTGCAACGTTGGCGTGATCTGTAAGGTTTCAAATTGAAATACAGTAATCGTGTCTTTTACTTTCGCTTCAATTTTTATTTCATTAATCGGAGTCAGATCATAGTTCCCTTTGTCTTTCGAGCAACTTAATACCACAGCATAAAGGAGACAGATTAACCCTAAAAAGTATCTTTTCATTATTTATAATTTAATGTGATTTAAAAAAATGATTACGCCCTTCCTAAAAGGGAAATATAACCTCATCATCGTCTTCATCGTACATGGTACCATGTGCTGCCTGATAAAGTAATACTGCGTTTTTACAGAGTTGGGAAATGAACCGGTATTCCCTAAAAGATACATTTGTAAAATCAGTGTAACCTGTTTCTTTGATAATCAATTCAAATTTTACCCGGCTATACTTGCCTAAATATACATCGCTCCAGGATGACGGTCGGGATAAAAAATCATTGATTTTTATCAGGTAGTTCAGCTGATCTGCAACACCAGGTTCAAAACTATCGGAGGCAGCGATTGACAGCCAGAGTTTTCCTTCTTTTGTTTTTATTGCGGCTGTTTTTTTTACCACTACCGGTATGTACCCTGTAAACTGGTTTGCTTTGATCACTGCAGGTAATAACTGATAGCTATCGGCATCAGCGGTAGATTTGCTCATCACCTGATAATTTACCGTTCTGTCTTGTGCTGCTGCGTCGCCCATAATCCGTAATGGAACGAAAACAGTATCCTGAACTATTGAAACTGCCCTGATCGCAAAGGAATAGGTTGTACTGTCCTTAACCAGGTCATTGCTTTTTTTATAAATGTAAACTTTAGGTTTTTCCTGAAAGGACAGCAACTCATCCTTACTACATCCAGAACCGAATATAGCCAGTACCAATAGAAGTAGGTATGTATAATTTTTCATTTGAATATTTTATTGATTATTAAACTCTATTTCATCATCTGGCACAGGGAGTACGTAAACAGCTGTACCTACCGGAGTGCCATAACCTTCAATCTGGCTCATGTTTTTTCGTTTGTAATAGTAAAAAAGCTGACCTTCCTGATAGAATTCTTTTTTGTATTCTTTAAATAGTTCTGTTTCTATTTCTGAGGTCGTTAAAGTTAATGGTAAGGTGGCGATGCCCCTGTGGCTGCGCACTTCGTTTAAAAAGTTAATTTTGTCCGCACTTAACGGCGTAGTTTCCGCTGCGATAAAATACATTTCGGATAAACGGATGAGTGGTATTCTCTTAATAGATGAACTTGATAAGCTAACGTCATCACTCCAATATTTTATCGGATATTTTGCAGCTGATGTTCCGTCAGTTTTCCATAAAAACAGGTATCTGTAATCGGTACTTCCGCCATTGCTTACTTCAAAACGGCTATTGATAAAAGTAGTGGTATTGGTTAGTACACTTGAGTTTGCAGCTGTTTTAAATAGTTCCGCGTTTATATCCTGCAGGTTTGCCACATATAAGCCAAATAAATGCTCAGATGTAAAAGTGCGACTTGGGAAAGCACCACTAATTCCGGCAGAGGTTACAAACGGAAAAACTTTTGCATCAATAACTTCTTTAGCTTTAATCAATGCGTTTTGCTGGTCATTTTTATACAAATAGATCCTGGCCATTAATCCGGTTGCCGACCAGTAGTTCATGTGGTTACGTGTATGTGAACGGAAAACATCACTCGTACCATAGTAGACACCTTTATCTACCGACAATAAGCGTGTGGATTCCGTTAGATCCTGAATACATTTATCAATTACTTCGGTCAAAGTTAAAAATGGCCTCACGTTCATTTTAAATGATTTCAGATAGGGGATTCCTTTGCTATTTAAGCCTTGAACTGGCATAGGTCCAAAGAGCCTTAGCAGGTCAAAATGAAGAAAAGCCCTTAAAGCCAGCGCTTCTCCTTTTATAATCTGATAGTTATCTCTGCTAAATACTTGTTTTTTAGCATCAATTTGAGCTAATAGATTGTTGATGTTTGCAATTGCCTTATAGGAATTATTCCAAAAGCCGTCTATCGTACTTTTGGTTGCAATGTCGGCGTAGTTGTAGCGACCAGGCTGATAGTATTTGTTGGAAGTAATGCCTACATTGTAATTTTGCGCCAATACATCCATAAAAGCCATGGTAAATTCCTTGCCATACAGGGGTTTTGCACCCATTTGTGTATAAACTCCAATTAATGCATCTTTGAAACCCTGCTCATCCTGAAATAGTGATTGTTCGCTAACCTCTGTTTTTGGGTTCACATTCAACCATTTTTTACAACCAGGGCCCAGGATTATCAGGCTAAATAACAGGAGGTATAAATATTTATTGTTATAAAACATAATCTTTTGATTTAAAAGGAGGTACTTAGGTTCAGTGTAAAGTTGCGTGCGAAAGGATAATCAAGCCCACGTTCCGCCTGTATAGTTGCTAGTCTAAGCAGGTTATTTACCTGAAAACTCAGGCGGGTATTTTTAATTCCCCATTTTGCTGTTGCTTTATCGGAGATGAGGTAACCTAAAGAAAGACTTTCCAGGTCCAGGAAGTTATCGCGTTGAACGAATCTTGATGTCGCATTTGTTGGCGTAGTTACGGTAACCCCATCCAGATTTGTTAAACCTTTGAAATAGGTTTTATCACCCGGATTTTTCCATCTGCCCAGCAATACACGTTCGTCCACATTCCAAACAATCCTGGCATTTTCAAGCCGGTCTGCCAGTGTTTGGTTGTATAACTTTCCTCCCAATTGATAACTAAAGTAAAGTCCAAGTTGCAGGCCTTTGTAACTGATATTTGTACCAAGGTTTCCGCTGACAGCCGGTAGGGCGTCACCAACAATTACTTTGTCTGATGCATCCCAGGTATAAGTAAGGGCGCCATTTTTTTTAATGAATATCTCCTGACCATTGCTTGGATCGATACCTGCTGAACGAACTGCCCAAATTGCATTTACAGATTGTCCTTCTTCAAAACGGAGCTGTGGTCTGGTCTGAAGTGTATTGGTAGTTCCATCCGGGTTTTTGGTGGCATCATTTGCTGCATTCATTTTCTTTAGGGAATTGGAAATTTCCTGTATTTTGTTCTTGTTGTGAATGGCGTTAATGAACACGCTCCAGAATGTAGACTGTTTGTCATTGCGAACAATAAATACATTTAAATTACCTTCAATACCTTTGTTTTGTAATTTTCCGATATTCTCTTTATAGGAACTTACGCCCAATGACGGAGGTGTGTTGATATCCAGCAATAGATTGTTTGTAGTTTCCAGATAAGCATCCAGTCTCAATGTTATCCTGTCTTTTAAGAGCGAAATGTCGGCACCAACATTACGTTTAAGCGTTTGTTGCCAGCGTAACGACTCGTTGCCATAGGCAATTAATGAAGTCCCAAGCATACCCAGGTAATCCCGGTCAGTGCTGTATCTGTAAGTGCTGATTCCCATGTAAGGGGGGAACTGCTGACTTCCTGTTGTACCCAGGCCGGCACGAATCTTTATCCTGTTAATGATGGAACCATTTAGCCCGGACATAAAGCTTTCTTCATGCAGGTTCCAGCCAAGTCCTGCGGCCCAAAATGGTGCAAATCTATTCTCAGCGCCAAATTGGGTTGACCCATCAACGTTAAAAGAGAAGTCTACAAGGTAACGTTTATCATAGGTGTAGTTTAAGCTTGTAAACATTGAGGCCCTTCTGCTGATGTTATTCTGGCCACTTGGACGACTGCTTCTCAGGTACTCATTACCAAAAAACAATTCATCAAGTTTACTGTTGGGAAAGCCTCTGACTATAACTCCGCTGGCACGGCTATTTTGTTCGGCCGCGGATAAACCCAGGGTTCCATAAATCAAGTGTTTACCATAAGTACGATTATAGTCCATTAATAAACTGGCATCGTATGAAAAGAAGCTGCTATTCTTTTTATCATAACTTCCGCGGGTAAAATAGTCGGCAGAATCATAATCTGTAATATTGGCAAAATTGGTGTGATCGGCAGGGAGAAATACATCAGATTCATCTTTCTGATTGGATATCCCCAGTTTGCCCGTTAATTTTATCCCATTATTGAAACGCCATTCCAGAAATGTATTGTTGTTTACACCAAAATATTTTGCATAATCAACTGTTCCTAAAGTTGAATTATACATTGGGTTGGTATAAATGGTTTGTCCAAGTATACCGGGGTTGGAGGTGATTTCCAATATTTTTCTGATGTTGCCGTTTTCATCATAAGGTGACCAGTACTGGTTCTGTTTGGTGTAATCGGCAAATGTTCCATATGGAGAATTGTCAGCTCTGTTTGAGTTGATGTTTAACTGGTTTCGTACCAAAAGGTTTTTTCTTCTATAAGAAAGGGACATTCCTCCTTCATAGTTCTTTCTGGAAGAACCTTTCATTACACCCCGGTTATTGGTATAACCGAAATTGGCACCGTAGCGGATGTATTCGTCGCCACCTTCTACAAACAAGGACTGTTTGTTTCCAATTCCGGTTTGTAGTGGTTGAGATAACCAATAGGTATCAACACCCCGTTCTACATCAGCTTTTCTTTTTGAATATAACTTGTCGAAATAAAGTTGGTTTTCCGGAATGTCACGGCCATTGTATAATCCTGCGATTTGTTCAAGTTGTAGTTTGTCGGTAGCATTCAATAGCTTATAAGATGTTAAATCAGGACCTGTAACCTGCAATGTTGTATTGTAACTTACCTGTAGTTTTCCAGGCTTAGGTTGCAGGGTTTCTATAACAATAACGCCGTTAGATGCTCTGGAACCGTAAGCAGAGGTTCCAACCGCATCTTTTAGGATGGTAATGTTGGCAATTCTGTTGATGTCCAGGTCGTAAACCTTTTGCAAGCTTACCTCAAAACCGTCCAGTATAAAAAGCGGCATACTGGGGTTAGTTGCATATGCCGACATAAAATCGGCACCAGATGCCGGTATGTTTGAATTGCCCTGTCGTACCGGGAAATTGTTTGTTCCTCTTAAACTAATTTGTGGGAGTGTATTTGGGTTGCTGCCCATGTTTAAATTGTCAGGCATTCTTACCGCCGGATCCAGTACTTTTAACGCATCAAAAACATTCATTGAATTAATGTTGCGCAAGTCTTTACCGCTAACTCTTGTAGCTGCTCCGGTAAAGTTTTCTGTAGGGCGTGAAAAGAGACCGGTTACAACAACTGCATCCAGTTCACTGGTTACAGGTTCCAGCTGGACATTGATAACCTTCCTGGATTTAGGAACAACTTTGTACATTTTGTAACCCACATATGTAAATGTTAATTCCGTATTTCCATCAGGGATTTCTATGCTATACTTTCCGTCTTCGGCTGTGATTGCTGCACCTTTAAGCCCGGGGTAACGAATATTTACCCCCGGAATAGCCTTGCCCTGCTCGTCTGTTACTTTACCTGTAATGACAATGGCTGCATTTTGACTGGCTTCATTTACATTAATGGAACCGGGTTTCGCACGAATAAATATGCTATTGTCATTGATTTCATATTCAAATGGCTGATCTTTAAAGCATGCATTCAATACCTCTTGAATGGAGACATTAGTTGCCTTGATGTTGACTGGTTTTGCTGCACGCATGACCTGGGTGCTGTACACAAAATCGAAACCGGTTTGTTTACCAATTTCTTTGAATACCTCTTGTAAAGAAGCATTTCTTTTGTTTAGATTGATTTTTTGAGCATGACTGGCCGCACTGATTTGTAATAGAAATGTGGTCAGCATTATAATGGTCAGGTTAATCCGCATTATATATTTTCGCTTGTCTATTTTTTGGATTCGGGATAAGACCGAATTGACCAAATAAAAATTCATATATTTGAATTTAGGCCCGCTGTATTTGATGCAAAGGGGCGTGGTTAAGATTTAGTTGATTGGTATTTAAGCGTGTTAATCGATGATAATTTAAACCACTGACCAGGGGTGGGCTCAATCACTCCTGGTTAATGTTTAATTACCGGGAAGGTAAAGCTATTGCATCACGGTAATCCTCCTTCCTTCTACTTTAAAGTGTACGTCTCCGGTTGATTCTAATAGCTTAAGTGCTTTTGACAGTGGTCTGTGGACTGATATCTTACCTCCGAAAGTGGTCTTTGGAATATTACCTTCATAAATTACCTCCAGATCGTACCAGCGTTCCAGCTTACGCATGATGCTTTGTATATCTGTGTCTTCAAAATTGAAATTCCCATCCTTCCAGGCAATTTCGGATTCGGTATCGACCGCATTAACTTCTATCTGACCAGATTGTAAAATGGATTGTTCTCCGGGTTTAAGCAATTTCTTAACCGTGTTGTTTAAGGTGCTTACCATTATACTCCCTTCAAGTAAGGTTGTTTTTACAGCCAATTCATTGTCGTAGCTATTGATGTTAAAGTGTGTCCCCAACACTTCGACTTTCTGTTTATGCGTAGACACCAGGAAGGGGAGGTTTTTGTTTTTAGCGACTTCAAAGTAGGCTTCGCCTGTTAATTCGACCCTACGTTCTTTTAAATTTGTGAAACTGGCCGGAAATTTAAGACTGGATGCCGCATTTAACCAAACTCTTGTACCGTCGGGTAAATTAATCTGGTATTGACCACCTTTTGGTGTGGAAATATGATTAAACAGTGGAGTATCGTTTATTTTTTGCCCTGAGTCTTTTACCTCGTAAATCAACTGCCCATCTGCTGCTTTTGTTATTTGTATACCGTTTTGTACCGCGAGTTTCCCATTTGCAGCGTCTGTTAAGGCAATTTGACGGCCATCAGCGAGGGTAAGTACAGCCTTGTAGCTGCCGGGATCAATATCTTGCTGGACTAAAACCCCATTTTTTTGATTGAAAAGGAAGAAAATGCTGGTGGCGACAACTAACAGTACACTCGCCGCTACGGCAAATTTGTACCATAGTTTTCTTGTTATTGGCTGTTTTGGCTGGACATTCATCATATTGTTGATTTCAAAGTCCATAACTGCATCGAACTGCGCATCCAGTTTTCCTGAACGGGTTAATTCAATAAAAACTTCAAGCTCTTCGCCGCTAAGCTGTTTATTTAGATAACGTTGTACCAGTGTTTGATAAAAATCTTTTTCTTCCATATTGAGGGCTTACAAATAGATAGACTCCAGATGTAGTCCTTAGGGTACCGCGGAATTAAAATTATTTTAACAAAAGGGCTAATAGTATTCCCAGTGGTATGCCTAAGTCTTTTTTAACTGAGGCCCCAAGGTTTTTCATGGCATTGACCATATGTTTTTTAACTGCATTTCTGGATATGCCCAGTTCAATTGCTACTTCATCATAACTTCGTCCATTCTCGCGACACTGTTTGAATACTTCACGGGTTCTTTGAGGAAGGCTTTCTAAGATTCTTTTAAAATACGATTCGTATTCCTTGCTTTGAAAATTGTCTTCTACGCTACTTTTGTCTTCTTTAAATTCATTGATTATTATAGACATTGCCGTATCAGATTGCAGTGTCTTTTTTAACGTAGTAAGGGTATGGTTTTTGGCTATTGTAAATACATATGCTTTTAAAGATTGAACTTCTGCTAACTTTTGCCTGTTTTCCCAAAGCTTAATAAACGCCTCCTGTGTTAGATCAGCCGCCATCTCTTCAGCATGAACAATTTTCTTTACAAAACCATATACTTGTTGCTTATACCGCTGGTATACTGCGGCAAATGCATATTCATCCCCGGTCACAAGTTTTGTAGCCAGTTCCAGATCAGAATTTGAAGCATAAACAGTCATGGTTTAGTAGTATTCTCCGGATTATCAGACGGTGCCCAATGTTAATGAAAATTTGTGAAAATATTTAATAATGGTCAAAAATCCATATTTCATAACGATATCTACAGCCCATTTTCTGTTCTATAACATTATTTTTTCTGTTAAATCATTTTTGACAGCTTCCCAAGCAATTTTAGTTTAAACTAAACTATGCTATGGCCTTAATGTTTTAGCTTTTCTATTTTACTATGAATCTTTAAAGTCTCCTTTAAGGCCGCAGAGCCGTACCAGTTATAATATTCTGCAATCATCATCTTGCTTTTAACAACCGGATCGGTGTCAACCAGAAGCTTAGCCTGGTCAATTTGTTCTACGTCAAGAATAAAAATACCTCTGTATCCAGCTTCATTTTTACCCAAGGGACCTGCAACAATCAGTTTGCCATCTGCGGCCAGTCGATTGATATTAGCCATATGCCCTTTAAATACACTGTCTCTTATCGACTTCGGGAGTTCTGGTGCATTACTTGTTTTAAGAATGACCAGTACGTATTTTTTCATTCCATACTCATCTGCCTTCAGTTCTTTCGCCAGGGCTTCGTCGTAGTTCTTATTGATTTCCTGAGCGTGGAGTTGGTTGGATACCAGTAAACAAAAAAAAGCAAGTAGGCAGGTTGTTTTCATGCGCTTCCGTTTAATACTAAGATAAGTATTTGAAAATCGGAACGGAAATATTTTTTGGATTTCGTTTCCGGCCATGCATTATGTCCTGAACTTGATAAAATAGACTTTCAGGGGGCAATTTCTTTTATGTTCCGGTTGGCTTATCCTGCACCGCTTTATTTGTCGACCGGTTTCCCAGGGAGAGCGAGAAAATAGCTTTTCTTTCAGTCCGGAAGGTTTTTAGCAATTGTTCAATTTTGAGTTTTAATTGTATATGGTCTTCCAGAAAACTCAGCTCTATTTTTTTCTGAGTCGCTACGGTAAGTATACCTAGAGTTTGAATGAATTGTTGAATATCAGTTTTTAAATTCCTAAAATGATCTGTTAATGTTCTTAGTCTCTCTGAAAAATTATCTTCATCAGGAAGTTTAACATTGGACTGACTGAGTTTTTTTAAAAAGATAAGCTCGTTTTCAAAAAAGTCCAGATCTGATAACCATTGTTTGCCTGTAAGGTAGAGTTCTTGTAACTCTGCATTCAGTTCATTGTCTTCTATTGTTGTTGTCATAGCTAAGAAATTATTCGTAAATTTTGGGTTAATATTTCTTAATTTGATTGATAGTGATCAGACTTTAATATGATGTTCATCACTAAGGTACTGCTACTTAAAAGTGATAAGGATCAGCTTTTTAAGCAATGTTAATCATTAAGCCGCATCTATACAGTGATTACTTTTACCACCGGAATAAAGGTTGTGATCACAAGATGAAACAATTAATAAGTATCGTGTTAATTTTACTCTTAGGTGCACAGTGCCTGGTCCAACTGGGATTGGTAGCTAGTTATCAATTGCATAAAACATATATAGTTTCCTCGTTTTGTGAGAATAAGGACAAACCTGAAATGCATTGCGAAGGAAAGTGTTTCCTAAAAAAGAGATTGGCTGAAGCGGAAAAGAATGAACGGCAAGCCTCCGGAATAGAAAAACAGCTGGAGATTCCTTCATTCCTTATCGTTGTTGCTCAACAGATCGCAGTCAGATCATTTGCTCTGGTAAAAGGCAATATCTCCTTAACCGTGCATTATATGCATATCATCTATTTCAATATATTTCATCCCCCGTCGGCTGTTTTCCTTTGAGTGATTTTTGTGGCTCTATATTGCAGGCTGACAAATTGTTACCTGAAATATCTTAATACGCTAGTCTGCTTTTTCGCATTGCGAAGCGGCTGTTTTATGCTCCTTAATATTAAACAATAATGAAAAAACTATTTGCTTTTGTCTTTTTACTGGCCATTTTAATAGCCTGCAAAAAAGACGCAGAAAATAAAAATATGACTGACCCTAAAGATGGTCTTAAAAAAATCTCCGAAGCTTATGCTTCGGGAATATCAACCAAAGTAGAATTATGGTCAAAAAATGATCTTGTAACCGGGTACAACCGATTATTTCTGTTATTGCAAGATTCTGTTTCCAATCAGCCGGTTGATAAGGCAGTTGTCAAAATCCTGCCTGTTATGGATATGGAAATGAATGGCATGAAAATGTCTCATTCAGCCCCCTGTGTGCAACCAGAAAGTGATAACGCTGAAAATACTCTGTTCCCTTTTGCAACGGTTTTTACGATGCCAGGTAATACCCAGCAAAGTAAGTGGTCTTTAGAAGTCGCTGTTAAAAGAGGCGGCCAATCCAAGGCTGGTACAGCCACATTAGGATTGCATGTAGGATCTTCCTCATCCGAGCGGGTAAAAATGCTGACAACTGCTGAAAGTGATAAACTGGTTGTTGCTTGTTTTTTTCCTGTCACTCCGAAAATCGGAATAAATGAGGTTGAAATGATTGTTTATCGTCAGCAGGATAAAATGAATTTTCTCCCCACTGAAGACTATCTGCTAAGCGTTACCCCTGAAATGCCGGCCATGGGGCACGGATCTCCTAATAATGTTAATCCCGTATACGCTAAAAATGGGGTTTATAAAGGTAAGGTCAATTTTACGATGACAGGTGACTGGAGGATCAACCTTGAACTGGCCAGGGACAGGCAGAAAATCAATACATTTTTTGACCTTAGTTTTTAAATATATGTGTTGTGCTCTTCCTTCTGTCATAACAATTGTGCTGATGTTTTCGGTATCCCTGGCTGTAGCGCAGAACAAGCAGGATAGTGTAGTCAGGGAGCTGTCATTAAAAGAAGTAGAAATCCATACGATTAAGAAAAGTAAACAACCGAAAACCGCCTTCTACCAATCGTCTATGTTAGCCAGTACCGAGGATATCCTTGCCAGAATAGAAGGAGTGAACCTCGTTAGACGGGGGGCTATTGGTATGGAGCCTACTCTGCGAGGTTTTTCAGCGGGACAGATCAATGTGGTCATTGATGGAATGCGGATTTTTGGTGCCTGTACGGATAAGATGGATCCTGTAACTATTTATACAGAACCTGTAAATCTAAAAAGTATAGATCTCAGTTTTGGTGGAGATGGTATTGGAATGGGAGCGACTATTGGCGGAACACTGAATTTAAAGCTGGCTGATGCATCGATCAGTACTGATGGCGGACTAATTGGAAGTTTAGCTACTGGATATTATTCGGCTGCTGCCGCTACCCAAAATGTACTGGCTATGAATTATAGTGAAGAAAAATGGGCTGTTCGCTTGAGTGGGGTTTATCGCAAAGGAGGAGATTATACCGATGGCAGAAACAATACTGTCGCATTCTCCGGGTATGGTAAAATGAATACCAGTATTTCCGGGAAATACCTCATCAGCAAAAATAGTACGATAAAGGCAGACTTACTATGGGACGATGGCTGGAACATCGGGTTTCCTGCATTGCCTATGGATGTGGGCTATGCAAAAGCCAGAATTGCTTCTGTCACTTATGAGCGGAAAAACCAAATGAGTTTTTTTAAGGAATTGGAAGTTAAAGCTTATGCCAACAGTATCCGGCATGCTATGGATGACACACAGAGGCCTGCAACGGCTATGCATATGGATATGCCAGGGCAAAGCCACACATTAGGTGCCTTTGCACAATTGAAGCTCCAAAGAATTGGAATACATACTATTAAGCTGAAATCTGACTTTTATTATAATAGGGTACGGGCCGATATGACAATGTATCCTCAAGGGGCTGCGCCCATGTTTATGCTGACCTGGCCGAAAAACCACCAGGTGGTAGCCGGACTCTTTGTCGAGGATGAGATGTATATTTCAGATCAGAGCCGCCTTGCATTAAAGTTAAGGGTTGAAGCTGCTCATGCAAGAGTTACAGACGAAATGGGACAGGATCAGTTTTCAGTGATGGGATATGATGTCGGCAGACCGGTTAACCGGATATTGAAAAATGCAAACATCGGATACACACGGTTTTTAGGTTCAAAGTTCAGTGTTTATTTTAATGCCGGGTTTAATGAACGGTTTCCTACTACTTCTGAACGTTACGGTTTCTATTTATTTAACCAGATGGACAATCACGATTATGTGGGAAATCCACTACTGAAAAACGAACAGGCCTGGAATGCGGAATTTAATCTGTTGTATACTACGAAAGACTTATCCTGGAAGTTGAGTGCCTTTGGTAGTCATGTAGCCCATTACATCATCGGAAAAACACAATCCGATTTAAGTGTGATGACGATTGGGGCGAGTGCAGTACGTTCGTATGTCAATATTCCTTCTGCCAGACTTTTCGGAGCCGAAAGCAGTTTTAATTATCAGCTGTTTAATCGGCATCTGACGGTTAATAACACCTGGAAATGGCTGAGGGGGAAAGACTATCAAAATATTCCGTTACCACTGATTGCTCCCTTAAAAATTATGACCAGCGTCCGTTTCCGGCACCAGGCTTTATTTTTCCAGGCCGAGAATGAAGTTAGTACCAGTCAAACTCAGATCAATGTCGACTTTGGTGAAAGCGTTAGCCCTGCCTACACCTTGTTTCATTTCAGATCAGGCTATGGTTTTGTGATGAAGAAGTACACAGTTGAATTTTCTGCCGGTATAGAAAATCTACTTGACAAAGCTTATGCAGACCACCTGGACTGGGGGAAAGTGCTAAGACCAGGGAGGAACATATATGGCTTGCTGACATTAAAATTTTAAGTAATGACTAACCTTAATAATTATGATTGATGAACATTTATTGACTCGTTTTGGCGCCAGGCTTGCAAGTTTTGATAAGGGGGAAGTTTTGTTTAATCAGGGAGAGCTGCCGAGGTATTATTGCCAGATCCATAGTGGAGCAATAAAAATGAATAATTTCAATGATGAGGGAAAGGAATTTGTCCAGGGGCTTTTCAGTGAGGGGGATAGTTTCGGTGAACCCCCGCTTTTTCTTAAAGACACTTATCCCGCAAATGCAGTAGCGATTGTCTGTTCCAAAGTTTTTCTTTTACCCAAAGAGAAGTTCATGGATTTGCTGATGGCCAATCCGGAAATTCATCTGAATGTAACAACTATTCTGGCGAAAAGACTTTATTATAAGTCTATAATGGCTTCAGAAATTGCTTCCCAGGAACCTGAACACCGGGTGTTAAAGCTGATGGATTACTTTAAGACAAAGATCCATAAAGTACCCGTAGGGGAGAGCTATAAGGTAGAAATTACCAGACAACAAATTGCTGATCTGACAGGGCTGAGAGTAGAAACGGTTATTCGTTCTATAAAATCGCTGGAAAAGAAGGGAGAACTGGTGATCAGCAACCGTAAAGTTTACCGGTAAATTTTGTGACCGATCGAGGTTAATTTTTTTCTTTTTTATGAGTGAGATCATAAAGGCCTGCTTCAGGGGCTGATAACTTTGATGATAATAACGTTAACATGAGTTCTGCCCTTTAAACGATAAAATTTTACTATGTATGAAGGATCAAACACCAATATATAACATCACCCCGTTCACTTTACTGGATTACCCGGATAAAGTTGCATGTATAATTCGGCTTGCGGGCTGCAATATGCGTTGTGTGTACTGCTACAATCCTGAGATTGTTTTAGGTAAGGGGACCATCAACTTTGAAAAGGTTCTGGAATTCCTGAAACTGAGAAAAGGGATCCTGGATGGCGTTGTCCTGAGCGGTGGAGAATGCACAATGCACAGTAAAATAATCTGGCTGATGAAAGAGATCAAGGCGATGGGCTTTTTGATTAAACTCGATACTAACGGATCACGACCGCTGATGATAGAGCACCTGGTTAATTTGAAGCTGCCAGATTATATCGCGTTGGATTTTAAGGCTCTGCCTGATAAGTTTGAAGCGATAACTGGCTCAGATCTGTTTGAGAATTTTGAACATACCTTAAGCTTTCTGATTGCATCAGGGCAAAAATTTGAGGTTAGAACTACTGTTCATTCTGATTTGATCAAAGAGAACGACCTGGAGCGTATGATGCGATACCTGAGTTTAATGAAATACAAAGGGACTTATTACATTCAGCAATTTGTTAACGGTGTGCCTACAGTAGGTAATGTAGGACATTCCATTAGTACTTTCAACATGCAAGACATCGTCAGTGAATTAGAAAATGCAGCTCATTCGAGATATCATATAGATTTGGTTTTCAGATAAAAAAGTAGCGATGAGAATTGATTTGAATACACGGATAAAAGTACTGTTGGATGCCGACATGAAAGGAGTGATGGATAGTCTGATTAAACTGAACAGCAATTTCTCAAAATTGCGCAATCCAGTACTGCGGAAGCTGCTGGCAAGTCGCATAACAATTGCTGAAGCTTGTAAAATAGGAGGCTGTAGTCAGCAGGACTTTTTCAACAACATGAGGGCCATAGGTTTTGTTATTGATGAGGACGTTGCTGTTTCGGAGACAGCAAATGAAAATGCAATTGATTTTATCCGGCAGACAATAGTTTATGAACTGGATGTCCGTCCTTTCCTCTCCAGGAATGAAGATCCGCTGAAAGAAATTCTAAGGTTGGCAAAAAAAATAGGCATAGGTGAGCGAATGAAGATCATTAACTCCTTTGAACCGGTACCTTTAATCCATTTACTGGCCGAAAAAGGATTTCTTGTTTTTAGTGAAACAGTGAGTGACAAACTAGTGATTACCTGGTTTGAAAAAACGAGATCTGAACTCTGTGTTACGCGATCAACGGAGGAGGTTGCAGCTGAAGTACCATCTAAACTTTTTGATAAAGTTATGAGCCGCTTTCGCCAGAATAAAATTAAGTATTTGGATGTGCGCGAACTGGAAATGCCACAACCTATGTTACGGATTCTGAGTGTTATTGAAAATCTTAAAACGGATGAGTTGCTGTATGTTTACCACAAAAAGCTTCCGGTATACTTACTCCCGGAACTCAAAAAGAAAGGACTGATTTATCTGCTCAATCCAAAAGAGAACCATGAAGTTGATATTATAATTTACAGATAATGAGTACTGTCGGTCATCATCAACCCCTTTATAAGCTTGTGACGGCTCATTATTTAATCGCAGGTTTGTTCTTTCTGGCGCTTTCTGTAATGCTTTTGTTTTCGGTTGAAGCATTGTCAGGTCATTATTTTCAGCCGAAAATTTTAGCGCTAACCCATATGGCAGCCCTGGGATGGGGGAGCATGATCATTTTTGGTGCATTGTACCAATTGCTGCCTGTAATTCTGGAAACGAAATTATACAGCACTAAACTGGCCTGGTATAGCCTGGTTTTATTTACATCCGGAATTATCCTGCTGATTTATTGCTTTTGGGTTTTTGATCCCGGACACCTTATGCAGATGGCCGCTATGCTGATTTTGACTGCAATCGTATTGGTAAATATAAACGTTTTTTTTACCGTCAGACATAAAAAACAGTCATTTATTGTTCAGGATTTTATACTAACAGCATGTTTATGGCTTGGTTTGACTGCTTTTCTGGGAACGTTGATGGTTTTTAATTTTCAGTATCCGTTCTTGCAGAAGGACCATTTGCATTTCCTGAGGTTGCATGCACATATGGGGATCGCAGGTTGGTTTCTTATGCTCATCATTGGTGTCAGCGCAAAGCTGATGCCCATGTTCCTGGTTTCTGAATATGTAAGAACTGGTTTACTCTCCTGGTCGTATTATCTTATCAATGCAGCACTGTTATTGTTCCTTGTTGATGGCTACCTTTATGGGATCAATTATCGTACCTACCTGATTTTGTCAATTGGGGCAACTGGAGTTTTTTCGTACCTGTTTTATATTTTCAGATGTTTTCAATTCCGCATCCGGCAGGAAATTGATTTGCCGATGCTGAAGAGTTTGTTCTCTTTTGTTTTTCTTGTTGCAGGAATGTTGATCCTACCTTTTATTCTATACTGGCATTTAAAAAATGATGCAATTGCAGTAAGGTTATCTACCTGTTACGGAGGTTTGATTTTTATGGGCTGGATCAGTATGCTGATCCAGGGGCAGACTTTTAAAACCCTGCCTTTTATTGTATGGGTAAAGCACTATGAACAGTTGGTGGGTAAAGTTAAAACACCACTTCCCTCAGATTTGGTTAACAATATTTTACTTTACGTGCAGTTTGCTGCTTTCTTATTTTTCCTGACCGGCTTCCTGGCTGGATTTCTGTTGAATTCTTACCCACTTAAAATGATTGCCGCAGTCAGTTTGATGATAACAGCCCTGAGTTATTTGTTGCAGCTGGTTGCTCTTCTTTTACACGAAACTAAAATCGAAGATTATGACGACGTTTGATATTCCGGAATCTTTAGCTACCATGCAGCAGCCTATTGTGACAGCTTTGAGGACAGTGATTGACCCGGAGCTGCATGTTAATGTAATGGATCTTGGATTGATTTATCATGTGAAGGTGGATCTAATACATATCTTGGTCGAGATGACATTGTCATCAAAGAACTGCCCTATGAGTGAGAGCATTTTATCGGGTGTAAAAAACTGTTTATTACGTAGTTTCCCCGGCTACGAAGTACAGGTCGATCTGGTTTGGGAGCCGGAATGGAATTACCGTACCATACCTGCAGAAGGTATAAAAGCACTTCGCGGAGGTTGATCATCAGTAAGTTGGTTTAATAGGTGTAATGTGATTGAGATCATAAACCGCAGGTTTTTCACGCTGTAAATTTGTGTCTATATAATAAAATCAACGAATATGGAAGCAATGACCACATTAGACGTAACGGCTTTGGAGCCACGCTTAAAACATCCCAGAATTTTCGAAATATATGATGAATTACAACCGGGATCAGCCTTTGTAATTGAAAATGACCATGATCCTAAGCCGCTTTATTACCAGATGCTGGCGGAGCGGGGAGAAACATTTACCTGGGATTATCTGGAGAAAGGTCCGGAAGTCTGGAAAGTGAAAATCTTTAAAAAGGACCACCAGTATGATGAGGAAACTATTGGCGAAATGGTTACTCAGGATTATAGAAAAGCACAGATATTTAAGCATTTCGGGATTGACTTTTGTTGTGGCGGAAAAAAAACACTCACAGAGGTTTGTGAAAAAAAAGGGATTGATCCGTCGGCAGTAAAAAGAGAACTGGAAAAATTGATCAATGATCCGAAAACAAATGAACATGACTTCTCAAAATGGGATATCGGATTTTTAACGGATTACATCATCAACACCCATCATCAGTATGTGAAAGAAAATACACCATTCATTATGGAATTGGCAAATAAAGTGGCGAAGGTACACGGTGGTCAGCATCCTGAGGCGATACGTGTAGCCGAGCTTTTCAGCGCGGTAGGGGCAGACCTGATGCTACATATGAGCAAAGAGGAGAAAATTCTATTCCCATTTATCAAGCAGTTGTCTGCGGTCCAGCAACAGGGAGGGCCTGCAGTTCCGGCGGCTACTTTCGGAAAAGTGTCCAATCCTATCCAGATGATGGAATCGGAGCATGAGATGGCTGGTGAGGCATTACATACGATCCGGGAAATTACTAATAATTTCAGTCTGCCTCCGGATGCATGTAATTCTTATACCATACTCTATAAAAAATTGGATGAATTTGAGAACGACCTTCACCGACATGTACATCTTGAGAATAACATCTTATTTCCCCGGGCCATTGCAGCCGAAAAGAATTTAGAAGTCAACAGAGATTAGTTGCAGAAGAACTGTTTTGGGAAGGCCATTGCATTTTAAGCAATGGCTTTTTTTATAATTGATGTTTTGTGTTTTCCGGAATTGATCAACATTGCCAAACCGACCGCCATAGCGATGGCACTGATAAATAAGACAATAGCCGTGTTGGGGGAATGTTCGTTAAGGATTGCATTTAAAGCCTGGATCATTAAAACCACTTCTTGTAAGATTACTCCGAATATAAAAAGTAGTAATCCTGATTTGTTTAATTTGATATGCTTACTGCTTAATAACGCATTGAAATAGCCCAGGATAAAAAATGAGATCAGGCCAAGAAAACACAGATGAAGGTAGCCAATAACTACAGGCCTTAGGCTGAAGGCAAAAGTTTCAAAATAAGGGACAATGGATAATGATTGAAGAATGACCTTCAGTATAAATGAAGTGTAAGCCAGGCTCCATAAAAGTGTAGTCATTTTTGTTAAAGATAAATCGGGACGAATTCTGATGGCTTTTAGAAGCTGATAGCCATAAACAAGCGCTGTGAGCTGAATTATACCTGAAATTGCGCCCGTCCAGAATAGAAATGATGGTATTTTAAAGCCTGTTATAGAAAGCAGGTAAGTGGGACCAACTGTTATTGACAATGTCAGGAATAATTTTCTGCTAATTTTTATGAGGTTTGAAGGGGTATTTTCCATCAGGTATGAAAACAACAATCCGAAACATGAAAATATAAACCAGCCATTGTATTGGAAGTGGAGAAAAAAATAAATGGAGGCAAAATAGAGTTCCTGAACCTTGGTATGACTGCTCATGAGATAGGCCAGTCCGAATGTACCGAGAGAGGAGATTCCCCATAAAATTAAGGCAGCTTTGAACCAGATGCTGATATGATTATTCTCTTTAATCCTACGCAAATCCTTCCAGTAGTGATATATAAAAATGTAGGATACTAAGATAGATAAGGTGGAAAAAGTGATCGACAAGAAGGCATAACCCTGAATGATAAAGGTAAACAACATCCCGTATGCGGTTAATACATTGGCACCTAGTAACCAATGGTATTTTTTATAACTGGTCATCACTCGGGACTTGTCAAGATAGTTGACCATCGTAGCCATCAGCGCGAGTGTTACCCAGCCAACGAAAGCGAAATGTGAATGACCATGCAACAGGAATTTTTGATTGAGGAAAGGTAGTGGGAAATTGATCTTGTATCTTAAGATGACACCCGCCAGGGCGACGATGAAGAAATTGATCAGTGCGATCCTGATCCATTTTTTGCTGTTGAATTCAATGATTTTCATGATATGGGGCAGTATAAATCTGCTATTTTAATTTTCTTCAATTAAGACAATAAATGTCATTTAAAATATGACCAGAATCATGTTTTTAAAGGGCTTTATTATGATTGAGATCATATTTAGAGGGATGTGAAAGCCGTAACATTACATCATAAAATAAATCAATAAAATGTTATGAAAAAGCTGTTTTTAATGTTTTCAATAGCCTTGTTTGTTGCAGGATGCGCAGGAGGAGGCAATTCTGATCCGAACGGTACAGCCGGACAATCCGAGGCTGCTGAAGCCCCGGCTGCAGGCACAGGTAGCTATGATCCAAACAGGGGAGAAGGCAAATTTACGGATGTTAAGATTAGTGATAAACTGGATGCCGAAATGGCTGCTCGTGGTGAAAAACTTGCGGATTTGAAATGTATCTCCTGTCATAAACTTACCGACGAAAAGTTAGTGGGACCGGGATGGGCAGGTGTTACCAAGCGTAATAAACCGGAATGGATCATGAATTTCATGACCAATACCGATGTCATGATCGATAAGGATCCAAAGGTACAGGCCATGCTTGAAATTTGCATGGTGCGTATGCCGAATCAGAATCTGAGCGATGGCGATGCCAGGGACATTCTGGAGTTTCTAAGAAAAAATGACGGTGTTAAATAGTAAAAATCTTATGTATATGAAAAAGACCTTATATCTATTGTGTTCATGTACGGCATTATTGATGCTGATGAACTTTTCTGGTTGTAAACCAAAGAATGCAGGAGATGCCACAGGCAGCGACGCTGCCGGAAGGGTGTATGTAGCACCCGGGAAATACGATGAACTTTACAATTTTGTTTCGGGTGGCTTTAGCGGTCAGGTAAGTGTATATGGTATACCTTCCGGACGCTTGCTACGGGTAATCCCGGTATTTTCTGTTGACCCGGAAAAAGGCTGGGGATACAGCGAAGAAACCAAGCCTATGCTGAATACCTCTCATGGTGAAATTCCCTGGGGAGATCAGCACCATCTTGACCTTTCACAAACCAATGGTGAGATTGATGGACGCTGGCTTTTTGCAAATGAAAACAATACACCCCGGATTGCCAGAATTGATTTGAAGACTTTCCGGACCGCAGAGATTATTGAGATCCCGAACAGTGCCGGAAACCACTCTTCACCTTTTATTACCGAAAATACGGAGTACGTAGTTGCCGGAACACGTTTTAGCGTTCCTATGGATTATGAAGACGGAGATGTACCCATTGATTCCTATAAAAAGAATTTTAAAGGTACACTAAGTTTTGTCAGTGTTGCCCCTGCAAACGGGGAGATGAAGCTTGCTTTTCAGATGCTACTTCCAGGTATGAATTTTGATTTGAGCCATAGTGGCAAAGGTCCCAGCAGCGGATGGTTTTTCTTCAGTTGCTATAATTCCGAACAAGCACACACTTTGCTGGAAGTCAATGCTTCCAAACGTGATAAGGATTATATCCTTGCTGTAAACTGGAAGAAAGCAGAGGAGTATGTTAAACAAGGTAAAGGAAAAAAGGTAAAAGCAAATTATGCACACAATACCTTTAGCGAAGTAACTCATAGTGCCACATCAAAAATGGAAACCGAAACTACATTAATTGATGTGAGGGACTTTCCTGACCTGGTTTATATGATTCCTTGTCCGAAATCTCCTCATGGTTGTGATGTGGATCCATCCGGTGAATATATAGTTGGCAGCGGAAAACTGGCAGCACTTATTCCGGTATTTTCTTTCAGCAAAATCCAGAAGGCCATTACAAATAAAACATATGATGGTGACTACGGGGGCATTCCGGTGTTAAAATATGAGGCTGCACTATATGGTGAGGTTAAAAAACCGGGCTTAGGACCGTTGCATACCGAGTTTGATGGTAAAGGCAATGCATACACCACCTTTTTTATCTCCTCTGAGATCGTAAAATGGAATATAAAAGAACTGAAGGTATTGGATAGACAGCCGACTTTTTATTCGCCCGGACACCTGACTATTCCTGGAGGAGATACTAAAAAACCTTATGGAAAGTACCTGGTGGCATATAATAAAATCACAAAGGACAGGTTTCTTCCAACAGGACCGGAATTATCTCAAAGTGCACAGCTTTTTGATATCAGTGGTGATAAGATGAAGTTGTTGCTGGATTACCCTACTATAGGTGAGCCGCATTACGCACAGATGGTTCCGGCTGAACTGATCTCTAAAAACTCACAAAAGATCTTCAAACTGGAAGAAAATAAACATCCTTATGTGACTATGGGAGAGAAAAGTTCTAAAGTAACCAGGGACGGAAATAAAGTACATGTTTATATGACTGCGATGCGCTCACACTTTTCTCCCGACAATATTGAAGGGATAAAAGTTGGAGATGAAGTTTATTTCCATGTGACTAATCTGGAACAAGATTGGGATGTGCCGCACGGTTTTGGTGTGAAAGGAAATAAAAATGCAGAGCTGCTGATCATGCCTGGTGAAACCACTACTTTAAAATGGGTTCCTGAGAAAGCCGGGATATTCCCAATCTACTGTACCGATTTCTGTAGTGCTTTACACCAGGAAATGCAGGGATATGTGAGAGTTTCGGCAAAAGGATCAAAAGTACCTATTTCTTTTAGCCTCGGTAAAAATTCCGAAGCGGCTGAAGAAGCGCTCAAAAAGTAAAAGCTTAATGATGCAGGCGGTGTTTTTTCACTGCCTGCATCATGTTTTAAGTTTAATTAATAACATGAACCCTAAACGATGAAATCTACAGAATTAACAGGTGTGAGCAGAATTATAGTGTTGGTGTGCGGACTTGCCCTGCTGGTTGTACTTTTTGTTCCCCTATGGCAAATAGAACTGGCGGCACCGCAGTACCCTGAGGGACTTGTACTTAAAATGTACCCGCACAAGCTTGCAGGAAATGTTGACATTATCAATGGTTTAAATCACTATATAGGGATGAAAACATTACACACAGCAGATTTTCCGGAGTTTAAGGTATTGCCATATATCATCGCGTTTTTTGCCGTATTTTCATTGGCTGTAGCCGGTTTTCTGCGAACTATGAAATGGTTAAAGGGGCTTTTTATCCTTTTTGTAATTTTTGGGGTTGTAGCTATGGCAGACTTCTGGAGATGGGAATATCAGTATGGACATGACCTGGACCCTAATGCGGCCATTAATGTCCCTGGGATGAGTTACCAACCTCCTTTGATCGGTTATAAACAGTTGTTGAATTTTGGTGCTTACTCCGTTCCGGATATAGGTGGCTGGATATTTATCGTTGTAGGACTTAGTTTAATGATGACATTGATACTCGAATTTAAAAATAAAAAACACACAATCATGAAACCGAAAATGCCAGTTCTGCTGCTCCTGTCATTCATCACATTAATGGCCTCTTGCAGCGTTGAACCTAAGCCTATTAAAGTAGGTACGGATGCCTGTAGTTTTTGTAAAATGGGAGTGGTAGATAAACGCTTTGGAGCTGAACTGATTACCAAAAAAGGAAAGATTTATAAGTTTGATGATTTACATTGTCTCTTAGCATTTACGAAAGAAAATGTAGAGAAAAACGCTGATATCGCCCGGATGTACCTCGTTGACTATGAGGAACCTCATGGTTTTATTGAATTGGAGAAAGCTTTTTTGTTTAAAAGTGAAGCATTCAGGTCGCCGATGGGTAGTGATGTTGCTGCTTTCCTTACGGAGAAACAGTTAAAGGCAGCTACGCAGACTTTAAAGGGGAGTGTGGTACAATTAAGTACACTGATGCCGGCAAGCCAATGAGAAACTTCCTATATATTTTATTGTTTAGCTGTTTCAGCGTTTTTGCTACAAGTGCCAAGACGATAAAAGTCGGTAAAACGAGAAATGTGAAGTCGATCCAAAAGGCAGTAGATTTGTCACATAATGGTGATACCATTCTTGTTGATCCGGGAATATACAAAGAGAAAAACATCATTATTCAAAAAGAGATCATCTTAAGTGGTATAAACTATCCGGTTCTTGATGGCGAAAATAAATACGCTATTCTTTCCATAAAAGCAAAAAATGCGACGGTGAAGGGGTTCAGGTTACAGCATACCGGACGTTCCGAGATCAGGGACCTGGGGGCGATTATGATTTACGACAGTTATAATGTTAAAGCCCTTAATAACATTTTGGAAGATACCAATTTTGGTATTTACGTTCAGAACAGCAAAAGATGTACGATAAAAGACAATGCCATAACTGCTTACGGGAAAGATGAAGTGCAAAGTGGAAACGGAATTCATTGCTGGCGTTCGGATAGCCTGGTTATTATTGGGAATAAGATAAAAGGGCATCGTGATGGGCTGTACTTTGAGTTCGTTAAAAACTCCCTGATATGGAGAAATGTAAGTACGCGAAATGTACGTTATGGCATTCATTTTATGTTTTCCAATCGCAACACCTACGTATCGAATATTTTTGAACGCAATGAAGCTGGGGTTGCGGTTATGTATAGTAATCACATCCACATGTATAACAATCATTTTTTGGATAACTGGGGAGATGCAGCTTATGGAATTTTATTGAAAGACATCACGGACAGCGATATTTCAGGTAACCATTTTACTAAAAATACAGTCGGGCTACACATGGAAGGCTGCAGCAGGATCAAGTTGTATAAAAATAGCTTTAGCCGTAACGGATGGGCTGTTAAAATCCAGGCCAGTTGTGACAACAATGATTTTACCAGAAATAATTTTATTGGAAATACATTCGACATCGGGACGAACGGTTCATTGGTGCTGAATACTTTTACTGGCAACTATTGGGACAAATATGAAGGATATGATCTCTTAAAGGACAATACCGGAGATGTGCCTTATCACCCGGTAAGTATGTACTCTATGATTATCGACAGCAACCCTGCCGCACTGATGCTTTTCAGGAGCCTGATTGTTTCCCTGCTGGATAGAACAGAAAAAATCCTTCCCGGAGTAACACCCGAAAATTTAAAAGATAATAAACCCTTAATGAGACCAATAGCTTTATGATAGCTGCAAAAAATATTACGAAAACATTTGGAAAGTTAAAGGCCTTGAATGATATTTCTGTTTCTTTTAACAGAGGGGCATGTATTGCTTTACTGGGGCCTAATGGTTGTGGTAAAACGACCTTGATCAAATCAATTCTGGGAATGGTAGTACCGGACAGTGGAACCATTGAGTTCGATGGACAATCTATTGGTAAACAGTGGTTGTATCGCGGACAGATAGGCTATATGCCTCAGATTGGCCGTTATCCAGAGAATATGACGATTGCGAATGTCATTGAAATGATGAAAGACATCAGAAAAGAGTGTCAGGGGCATCTGGATGAAGAGCTGATAGAAAGTTTTGATCTGCATGCGCTCATGAATAAGAAAATGCATACACTTTCCGGAGGTACCCGGCAAAAGGTTAGTGCCTGCCTGGCATTTTTGTTCAATCCGGATGTGCTGATCCTGGATGAACCCACTGCAGGACTTGATCCGGTATCCTCTGAAAAGCTGAAGAGAAAAATCATTTTGGAGAAAGAAAAAGGAAAGCTGATTTTAATCACCTCGCATGTTTTAAGTGAATTGGACGACCTGATCACTGATGTGTTTTATATGCAGGATGGGAGGTTGATTTTTTATAAAAAACTTTCAGCTTTAATGCAAGCTACAGGAGAAGAAAAGCTGGCAAAAGCAATCGCTAAAATTATGATCGCCTAGAGATGAAGAAAATATTAAAATATGTAATTTTAGATATCGTCCAGAATAAGATCGTATTGATCTATACGTTTCTGTTACTATTGGTTTCCTTAAGTGTTTTTAACCTGGAAAGTAATGCCGCTAAGGGGGTGCTCAGTCTTTTGAACATCATTCTTATACTCGTTCCGTTAATCAGTATCATTTTTTCGACAATATATATATATAATAGTTCGGAATTTATAGAGTTACTGGTTAGTCAGCCTGTAAAAAGGAAATCCATTTGGTTAAGTTTATTTGGTGGACTGGCGGCCTCTTTGTCGCTCGCCTTTTTTATTGGTGCAGGTATTCCTATTTTGCTATATCATGGTGATGCAACCGGGATTATGATGATTTTAACCGGACTTTTTTTAACCGTTATTTTTGTGAGTATAGCGATGCTGGCTGCAGGTGTTACCCGTGACAAGGCGAAGGGAATAGGCCTTTCCATTTTGTTATGGCTTTATTTTTCACTTCTTTTTGATGCCCTGGTCTTATTCTTCCTGTTTCAGTTTCAGGATTATCCGCTGGAAAGGGCTATGGTGTTTTTTAGCTTTCTTAATCCAATTGACTTAGGTCGTATTCAGATCTTGTTGCAGATGGATATTTCGGCTTTGATGGGATATACGGGAGCAATATTCAGAGAATTTTTTGGAAATCAGACAGGAATTCTGTTATCTTTTTTTGGATTGTTGATTTGGATTGTAATCCCTTTGTTTTTATCGCTGAAAAAGTTTTCCAAGAAAGATTTATAGGATTAGAATCTTAGATTAGTAATATATGATGTAAAATATGGAATCAAAAATTATACAAGCGGCCGAGGCGTCGCAATTTATCAAATCAGGAGACCGGGTCTTTATCCATGGAGGGGCCGCAACCCCTGTTTATTTGGTTAACGCGATGCAGCAAAGGGCTGATGAGCTTGAAAATGTTGAACTGGTAAGTATTACTACGCTGGGAGATGTTGGTTTTGACTTGCCTGAGTTGAGACGGGCTTTCTTCTTTAATTCTTTGTTTGTTTCTGCTGCGACCCGTAATGTAGCTAATAGTGACCGGGGAGATTATGTACCTATTTTTTTAAGCCAGATCCCTCAGTTGTTCCGTAAAAGAATTTTGCCTATTGATGTGGCACTTATACAGGTATCCCCTCCGGATGTTCATGGATATTGTTCCTTAGGGACTTCTGTTGATATAGCGAGGGCTGCGGTAGATACTGCAAAAATTGTAATTGCACAGGTAAATAATCGAATGCCCCGAACGCATGGAGAAAGTTTTATTCATGTGGATAAGCTTAATGCCCTGGTTTATCAGGATGCAGAACTTCCTGTGGTAGACTACAGCTCAGACGTCAATGATATTGTAGGGAAAATCGGATATAATGTGGCTTCGCTTGTCGAAGATGGTGCAACATTACAGTTGGGCATAGGAAGTATTCCTGATCAGGTCCTTAAAAATCTGACCAATCATAAAAATCTGGGTCTACATACTGAAATGTTTTCAGATGGTGTTATTGACCTGATCAATAAAGGCGTGATCAATAACAGTGAAAAGAAATTGAATAGGGGAAGATCTGTGACCTCATTTTTAACAGGCACCAGAAAGCTATATGATTTCGTTGATGATAACCCTGCTGTACGTGTAATGGACATTAGTTACGTGAATGATACCAGTATCATCAGGCAGAACCCTAAAGCCACAGCAATTAACAGCGCAATAGAATTAGATCTGACCGGTCAGGTTTGTGCCGATTCCATCGGAACGTATCAGTATTCAGGGATTGGGGGGCAGATGGATTTTATGCGCGGCGCCTCGTTGTCAGAAGGTGGAAAGCCGATTATTGCTTTACCTTCTCAGACCAACAAAGGTATCAGCAGGATTGTACCTTTTTTGAAGGAAGGGGCAGGAGTAGTTACTACCAGAGGGCATGTTCATTGGGTAGTTACGGAATACGGTATAGTAAATTTATTCGGACAATCCTTGAAACAGAGAGCCAGGTCGCTGATTGAAATAGCCCATCCGGATCATCGGGAGAAATTGGATCAGGCATATTTTACCAGATTTAAAACCATATAGATTCTTCATCAACCAAAATAACCTCGTAAAAAGCCTTTAGTTTTTAAGACTAAAGGCTTTTTATTTTCTAAGGATAATCCAGTCTATTATTCCTATTGTCCATTTTATTTTCTTTCACTGCAATATACTTTTGATATCCTGATGGATTTGGGAAAACCATGAGGATTAATCTTTTATCAATTACTTGATTCAATGAAACAAAAAGTATACTGTTTATTAACGCTTGCGGGTTTAGCTTGTCTGACTGTTCAATCAGCAGATGCTCAGGAGACAGAGGTAAAGCAGCCGGATTCAAAAGTAGTCGGTACTCTTTCCCCTAAAAAGATTACTATCGCAGTAAAGGATTTTTCGAGCTCTAGATTATTAGATAGTGTTCAGGTTGTAATGGGAAAGGAATCCAAATATTCCAATAGTAAAGGTATAGTTGTTTTTGAAAACAACAGCGATTCTGTAATTATACTTTCAAAACCGGGATATAGCAAGACTGGAAAAAAAATAACGTCCTCTTTTGTAACGGTCCGCCTGATGAAAGCAGATAAATCAGTAGGAGGCTATTTTGTGAATACTGGTTTGTCGCAAAATGCAGTTGAGCTGTTTTCCGGTTCGGCAACCACCGTAACGGGAGAGAACCTTCGGAAGGTAAGCTCCCTTAGCCTGATTGATGGTTTAAAATTTTATATACCGTCGCTATTTGTGTTGAGGAGCAACAATAATGGGGACGATCCTAATGTGCTTCCTCAAATCCGGCTTCGCGGTGCTACTAGTATCCCCTTCCCGGCCAGGATTATAAATGGTAATGTTATATCCGGGGTGCAGACGACCCCGTCGACAGCAGATTATGTCGCCTCCAGTGTACGCTCAAATAGCGGACCTTTAATTTTATTGGATGGGATCCAGGTTTCAGCACAAACCATTCTTGATATCGATCTTAACCGTATAAATAATGTTGTCGTGTTAAAAGATGCAGCTGCTACTGCAAGTTATGGTATGCGGGGCAGTAATGGGGTTATTGCTGTGCAGACCAATAAACCTCAGGGCAAATTTGAAATTTCCTTCTCGGAACAACTTCAGATCGCCAGTCCTGATCTTTCTTCCTTCAGGCCTTTATCGTCAAAACAGAAATTAGATATAGAGAAAAACTCCGGAATTTTTAATGGAGTCCTGGAACCGGTTTACTTAAACAGATATAATCAGGCCTATAATAATAATGTGAATACCGATTGGCTATCTATGCCCTTGCGAAATGGGGTAGGTACAAAACACTCCCTGGCTTTAAATGCCGGTAATGATGATATCGTGTATGGTTTAAATGCAGCTTACAATGATGTAGAAGGTGTCATGAAAGGTTCATCCAGAAAAAACCTTGATCTGGGAGCCTATTTTGGTGGCCGTCTTGGTGCGTTGACTTTCAATAACAAATTTTCATACCTGGGGTCAAATGCGGCGAATTCTGAGTATGGCGAATTTAATAGTTATGTGAAAATGAACCCTTATTGGCAATCTAATGACCCTTTAACTGGAAAAGTGCAAAAGATTGTGGAGTTAAATACAATTGGTGACCAGCTTTTTAGTTTTGTAAACCCGGCTTATAATGCAAGCCTTTCTACTTTAGATCATATTGATTATGCAAGGTTCAGCAATTTAACCAATCTGAACTGGATTATTGGTTCCGGATTTCAATTGAATGGGGTAGCAAGTATTACTAAACAATCTGATGAACTGAATTATTTTTTGCCACCCAATCATACCGTATTTAAGGACATTACGCCCGATAACTTATTTAAAAGAGGGTTGTATGAATATACTTCCAACTCATTTATGGATGTTCAGGGAGGGCTCCGTTTGCAGTATCAGCAGTATTTTAATAAGCACCACATTTTTGTAAATGTTGGCCAAAGCGTGTCGCAAACATCCAGTGAATCTGAAAGCATAGCTGTAAGAGGGTTTGCTGCCGACCGTCTGGCTGACATTGGATTTGGGATCGGGTATGCTATTCCAAAGCCGGTAAGTGGTAAAATTATGACCAGGTATGCTTCTACTTTTGGTAATGTTGCTTATAGCTATGATAGTCGTTACCAGGTTGACCTTACGGGGTCAAAGGACTTTTATTCCGGACTGGACAAAGGTGCTGGTTTTGGTGCAATAGGTTTTTCATGGAATGTGAACAATGAAGAATTTCTTAAACCTGTAAAATGGATCGATCTTTTAAAAATTAAAGGGAGTTTCGGCATTTCCGGTAACCAGGGGTTTTTATCTTATCTAAACAGAACTACTTACGATTATTATACCAATCAGCAATATATACCAACTGGTAGCGGCCTTGGGACAATTGGAATTGGCTTAGGTGCCTACCTTACAGGATATGCAAGTAAAAACCTGCAATCGCCCGAAACATTTAAACAAGATATTGGTATAGATGCTGCTTTCTTTAACAACCGTGTGGCATTTAACTTTAATACATACAGACAGTTGAATTACAGAATGGTACTTCCTGTTCATTCTCCTGCTTCCAGCGGATACCAGAACTTTTCTTATTACGACAATTATGGGGAAATAGAGAATACAGGTTTTGAAATGGGGGTTATGGCCAGAGTTTATCAATCAGACAGGAATAAACTGAGGGTTAGTCTTATGGCAAATGCATTTCATTCAAAGGATAAGATTACCGCTTCCGGGCCATATTTAAATGATCAGAATGATTATAATGATGTTGCTGAACCTCAGAATATTATTCAGCCAAAGTATGTGGTTGGCAGATCGCCATTTGCCATCTGGGCTGTTCCATCACTGGGTATTGACCCTCAGTCGGGGAAAGAGATTTTTCAGAAAAAGGATGGTACCTCTACTATGATCTGGGATGCAGCTGATAAGGTATTCGCTGGTAATTTAACCCCTGACTGGTCTGGTTCTTTTGGTACTGAGGCCACTTTTCGTCAGTTCTCTTTTGCTGCATTTTTCAATTATCAATTTGGTGCTAAAGTTTATAATCAAACTATGGCTGATATTGAAAACGCTGGTGTGAATGATAACCTTGATGCACGTGTTTTTAATTCAGGACGTTGGGTACCAGGTATGACAAATGCTAAGTATAAGGGCTTGTTTAATTCGTCAACTTATGCAACAACCCGATTGGTAGAAAATGATAACAAAATCCAGTGCTCATCAATTTTACTGGGGTATATGTTGCCAAAGGTACTGGCCGAAAAGGTTAAAGCCAAAAGACTGGAACTGAAATGTATGGTCAATAATGCTTTTGATATTGGTGGGGCCGATATGCAGCGTGGAATTTATTATCCGTTCCAACGCAGTTACACCTTCATTTTAAATGCAAACTTTTAAATCAAGTACAATGGAGATTTTGAGAAAGAAATTGTCAGTTATTGCAGGTCTGCTGGTCCTGTTTAGTATGATGGCATGTAAAAAATGGGTTTCCGATGCCCGTCAGCCTTTAGGGGTAGATGATGCTAAGGTATTTTCTACTGAGCAGGGATTTCGTGAGGTATTAAATGGCGTATATCTGCAAATGGGCGATTCAACCCTGTATGGAAAGGAATTAACAATGGGGGTGCTTTCTCTTGCAGGGAGAAACTATGATAGTGTTAGTGTAAAGAAAGTAAGACCATTGTACTATAATGCTGCAATCTACAATTTTACCGATCCAAAAATAAAGGATTATACGAATGACGTATGGAATAAAATGTATAAGGCTATTGCCAATCTGAATAACCTGCTTTATAATCTGGAACTTAGAAAAACCATATTTACGGGTAACAATTACAACACTTATAAGGGAGAAGCGTTGGCCCTAAGAGCATATCTGCATTTTGATCTGCTCCGGTTATTTGCCTCTATTGATGCCGGGACACCTGGCATTCCCTATGTAACAACTATTGATTTTAATGAAACAAAGGCTGGTACCGTTGGGAATACCCTTGAACAATGTATCGCGGACTTGTCGGCAGCTGATGCTTTACTCGCAGCAGATAACATGAGTACTTCCCAGATTACAAAATGGGCAGTCAAAGGTCTGTTAGCGCGGGTTTATTTATATAAAGGAGATACAGGAAAGGCTAATGAAAATGCCCTGGCAGTAATTGACAGCAAAAAGTTTGAATTGTCAGTAAACACAAATTCTGATTTGTTTTTTAATAAGGAAAACATTTTTACGCTTTATATCTATAGCAATAACTATTACGCTTATTACAAGGCTATTTTTGGAGCACCGTCACTGATTGGTTTATCTGTATCAGGGCAGAGTGCTTTGTATGGTAGTACGGTTACCGATTATCGTAAAAGCTTCATTGATGCTACCACTGGTGCGGCCTCAGGTGTGCCACTTTTACCTAAGAAGTTTACAGTAACGGCCTCAAATATATTCCCTATGGTACGGTTAACAGAAATGTATTACATCGCTGCTGAATGTGCGGCTGATGTATCAACAGGTTTATCCTATATCAATAAGGTTAGGGTTTCCAGAAACCTGACAGGTTTAACAGCAGTTAATGTACCTGATCCGGAAAGTCTTTCTAAAGAGATTATGAATGAATACCGTAAAGAATTTTTAGGTGAAGGGCAAGTGTTTTTCTATTATAAACGTAAAAATATACCCTTTAACGCACTACCATTTTATCCAAAGGTGCCGGCTGTACCTGGCGAGGCTTACTTGCCGGTGGCATCTAATGCGACATACACATTTGTAAAACCTGAATAAAAGGTAATTAAACTGAACCAACAAATTAATTGCAACATGATTGTTATAAATAGCAATAATATAACTATAAATAGGGGGCGGGGCAAAGGAATGCTGTTGCTGCTGTTCCTGAACTTCTTTAGTATCATACTTTTTGCACAAGATGTGATCATTAAAGGTATGGTAAGGGATGAAATGGGAGGACCGCTGGTAGGTGCATATATACTACAGGTTGGCACCAAAAATGCGACACGGACAGAGAAAGATGGCTCTTTTGAATTGAGAAATGTAAGCCCCGGTGCCGTGATAAGAGCATCGTTTGTTGGCCGGGTGATGGTGGAGAAAACCTTAAAAGCAGGTGAAAGAACCCTGAATTTTACTTTAAAAATTAACAACCTTACTCTTAAGGAAGTAACAGTAAATACAGGTTTATATAAACGACCGGTAGGTAATTTTACAGGATCAGCTAAAACTTATTCGGGGGAGGAACTGAAAATGGTTAATCCCCGAAATGTACTGCAGGCATTGTCTGTGGTTGATCCATCGGTAAGGATAGCACAGAACAATGTACTTGGTAGTGATCCGAACAGCTTACCTAATCTACAGATAAGGGGGGCCAATAACCTTTCTACTCTGGCGCCGGGTAGTGCAGCAAATCCGGTATCAAGTGGTGATATCATGTCTAATTACTTGTCCAATCCTAACCAGCCATTGATTATCCTGGATGGTTTTGAAACTACATTGCAAACGCTTTATGATTTGGATATCAATTTAATTGCCAACATTACGGTATTAAAGGACGCTGCGGCAACTGTTGCTTATGGATCGAAGGCCGCTAATGGGGTAATTGTAGTAGATACCAAACAGCCGGTTCCCGGTAAATTAAGAGTTACTTATTCGGTAAATGCCAGTCTGGAATTGCCTGACCTTTCATCTTACAACATGATGAATGCAGAACAGCTTTTAGAAGCACAGCGTTTAACCGGAGTTTATAGTGATCCAAACAACCAGTTTGTTGATCTGGCCAGAAAACAGTGGTATGATCACAGACTGGGGCAGGTAAGAAGCGGGGTAAATACGTACTGGCTCTCCCAGCCGGTACAAACAGGGTTCGGTTTAAGCCACAGTCTTTCTTTATCCGGTGGTAGTGGGGCTTTACGTTATTCTTTTGGCCTGAACTACAATTCAGCTGAAGGTGTGATGAAAGAGTCAGGGAGAGATCGTTATGGAATGAGCTATAATGTCTCTTATACAATTAAGAATGTTAAGCTGAGCAATTCCATTGCTGTTAGCTATATGAAAGGAAATAATACACCCTGGGGGAGTTTTGAATCGTATGTCAAACTATTCCCGTATTTCAGAAATACAGATGCTACGGGGATGCCGATAAAAATTCTTGAGCCTGCTCAATCTGAACTTGGTTTCAGTATTTCTGCGCCGGGTGGGACATTTGTCAATCCTTCCTATAACTCTACATTAAACGTAAAGGATTATTCTACGATACTGAATATGACCAACAATACCAATTTGGAGTGGTCTTTAACGGAAGACCTGAAAATAACTGGTAGTCTGGGCTGGACTTCAAATGCCCCGGGAGCTGAAACATTTTATCCTGCAGATCATACCCGCTTTGTTTCAAATCCATTGGCTTTATTCCCTAATCTGGGCTATTATCAACAGCTTAATGGGCGGAACAGTGCAATAAATGGCAGGCTGAATGCAAGTTACCATTTAAGGCTTGGTAAGAATACTATCCTTGCGAACCTTGGTGCCCAGATGCAAAAAACTTCGAGTAACTCTACTGCCGTAGCTGTTTATGGTATCCCTAATGATTATCTGGGGGAAATAGGACTGGCCAATGGCTTTGATTACCAGAGTACTAAACCAAGGTCTACCACCAATATGAGCAAGAACCTTTCTAACTTTTTGAGTGTAAGCTATAATTACGATAACCGCTATACAGCCGAATTTACATTTAACCAAAGTGGCTCGTCTCAATTTGGTTCTAACAGCCGTTTTGCTCCTTTTTATGCAGGTGGTCTTAGCTGGAACATTACCAATGAACCATTCTTTAAACCCAATAACATCATACAGACCGCAAAAATGAATGCGAGTATAGGTACTACCGGCAATCAGAATTTTTCTTCTGATATGGCGCAGCAGATCTATCAGTATAATTATCAGAACAATTACCGTTTGATGGTAGGTTCTTCAACACTTAATTATGCTAATCCCGATTTAAAATGGCAGCAAACGTTGAAAAAGAATATTGGCTTAACCTTAGGAATGTTAAATGGCAAGCTAAATGTAAACCTCGAGTTTTTCAAAGAAACAACGGATAACCTGATCCTGCCATTAGACCTCGCACCTTCTACAGGTTTTGCCAGTTATCAGAATAACTTGGGAGCAACAAGCAATCAGGGGTATGAACTGGCCTTGTCTGCCCCGGTAATTAAAGATTCTAAGCGTAACATATTCTGGACAGTTGCTTTTAATGCAGGGCACTATTCCAATGTGATTACGAAGTTGTCGCCAGCAATTATTGCCATCAATGATGCTTTTAATAGTAAGGAGGACCCGAATAATGCAACAAACACAAGATACCAGACCAGTCCGCTGCCTCGTTTTGAAGTAGGTCAGTCGATGTCGAGGATCTGGGCCGTACCTTCTTTAGGAATCGATCCGGCAACTGGTAAAGAAGTATTTGTGAAATTGGATGGCAGCCGTTCCTTTGTATGGGATGCAAAAGATAAACGTCCTATAGCTGACGGAACTGCGAAAATAAAAGGAAGCATGAGTTCTAACCTTACCTATAAAAACTTTGTGTTCAATTTTATTTTTAGCTATCAGTATGGTGGTTACATGTATAACCAAACGCTGGTAGACAAGGTAGAGAATGTAAACCTGATGCAGGGAAATGCTGATTTAAGGGTGTTAACAGAGCGTTGGAAGCAACCTGGTGATCATTCTTCATTTAAAGCGCTGACTGCTAATGGAGCTTTAGGCCTGCAACAAACAAATGTAACTTCGCGTTTCGTTCAAAAGGATAATTTTCTGGAGTTGGCAAGTATAAGCGTGGGTTATAATATCCCTCCAAATCTGAAGTGGGTAAGAGCGGCCCGCTTATCGGCTCCCCGTTTAATGATCACTCAAAATAACCTGCTTCGTTTTGCGACCATCAAAACTGAGAGGGGGACAAGTTATCCTTTCTCCAGAAGCTTAAATTTTGGCATATCAACAAATTTTTAAAACTATGTCTGGAATCAATCAAAATACCTGGAAATTTAATTTAATGTTCTGTTTTGTGCTGCTTATTTCATTAAGTGGCTGCAAGAAGTTTCTGGAGATGCCCGTAAAAGATAAGGTGCCTCAGGAAGCATTGTTTAGTAATGAAGAAGGATTTATTGATGCTTTGACCGGGGTTTACCTGGGTATGGATAAACCTGCTACGGTTTCTACCAAAGGGCTTTACACCAATGACCTTTCTGTTGGGATGTTATCTGTTATGGCTAATAATTATACCAATGCATTAAGCTCTTCAATAGCGGATGGCCTTTATGCCAATGCTGCAAGGTATGACTATGAACAGGTGGGCGTAAAACAGGAGATTGCGTTTTTCTGGAGTGGTATGTATAACAATATCGCGAACTTAAATAATATGCTTGAACAGATAGATGCCAAAGCAAGTATTTTTTCTCTTGATCATTACAATAAAGTAAAAGGAGAGGCGCTGGCATTGCGGGCACTGTTTCATTTTGATCTGGCCCGTACGTTTGGTCAGCCGCCGTTAACGGGTATGAATGAAAAGGCGATACCTTATGTGAAAAAATTCACGTCAACTTCAACACGCTTTATACCACTTCATGAGGCTTTGGATTCTTGTATTCTGGATTTGAACAAGGCCAATGAAATATTGGCAAAGACAGATACTTCGAAAGTGCATGAAGGTAATTTAGATCTCTTTTCGGGGTATACGCAGAATCATATGAATTACTGGGCTACTAAAGCTTTGCTGGCGCGTGTTTATTTGTATAAAGGCGATTATGAAAATGCGATGAAGATGGCAAAGCAGGTTATTGCAAGTAATAAGTTTCCTCTATCAACTGAGAATGTCGCTGTTGCAACCGCTACAGTCAGGGACCGTCTGTTTTCAAAAGAATTGATTTTTTCAGTTTACAGTTCAAACCTTAAGATTATTAATGAAGGTTTGTTTAATGTGAGCGAGGGTACGCCGCTTCAGCTTGCTGCTAATAGCAAGAATGCAATTTATGGGAATACGGCACCATTAGATTGGCGTTTATCCTGGTTTGATAACAATACGAAAAATGTTAATGTGCCATCTAAGTATTTTCAGGATGCCAACTTGCCTTATATTATGCAAAATATTGCACCTGTAATCCGCATTTCTGAACTGTATTATATCGTTGCCGAATGTGCTAATGCTATGGGCGATCTGCCGACAGGGCTATTGTACTTAAATAAGGTACGAAATGCAAGGGGCCTGAACTCCTTAACGGAAACCAATGTGCCTGATAAAGCTGCACTCTCAAATGAGATCACCAAAGAATATAAAAAAGAGTTTATCCAGGAGGGGCAAACGTTTTTTTACTACAAAAGGCTGAACAAGGATTTAAAGATAGAATCGGGTACAACAGTTGCCGTACCTGCAAATGCTTATGTATTTCCGATACCTGATAAGGAAGTCGAAAATAATAAATAATAGTATATCCATTTAATTAAGGAAAAGATATGAAACTTAGATTTCAACATATATGTACATTTTTCATTGCCCTGTCTCTTTTCGGATGTAAACAAGATCCCGCTTTGTTTGTAGAAAAGGATGGCCTTTATTTTGGCACAGCAGATACGGCAATTTCTTATTTGTTTGCTAAGTATCCGAACAGGACCACAGATACCATTAAGGTGCCGGTTAATGTATTGGGCAGCTCAACTTCCGGTGACAGGCCGATTTCTTTTGAGTTGGTTCCCGAATCTGGCGATGGCGCAGCAATCGAAGGAACGCACTTTAAAATACCTGGTGGAGCGGTAATTCCGGCTAAGGCAATTGCCGGTGTTATTCCGGTTGTTGTGTATCGTACTGCCGACCTGGAATCAGATAAGGCGGTTAAATTAGCCTTAAGGATAAAGAAAGACGAGAATTTCCCGGCCGAGGGCATTACTACAAGGCAAAAATTGACAATTAACCTGGCATATTTGCAGAAACCGGCCTCATGGGGCGAGTTTACAGGCTCTATTACAGGTTTTTGGGCCGGCTATAGAACTAATTTTGGAACCTGGACTCCTACAAAATATAAATTGATCCTGGATGCGTTGTATGATCCCGAAACTGGTTCAACTATAACTGAATTTCCGGGAAGCAGATTCGCTCCACTACCTCCAAATTATAACCAATACTTAGCAGTTGTGAGAAATTATATCAAAGTGAAATATCCTGGCAACTATGGTTTGGACGGGGCGGTTTTAATCGATCCTGATAATGATAATATGCCTGTCCAGGTTGGTCCGGCAAACTATTAAAGATGGTCATCACTATTAAAAAATAAATCATATACGGATGAAAAGAATTTTAAATGTTTTCCTCGCTTTGGTAATTTTTGGAGCAATGCTTATGGGCTGTGCAAAGGATAAGGGAGATTATAACTACCATGATATTAATACACTTAAGCTCTCAACGGATATGAGCGGAACAGATCCGAATGTATTTATTACACCGGATTCTATTGATTTAAGACAGAACGACAGTTTAAAGGTAAGGTTAAAAATAGATCAGTCACTGGCAACTTCAAAGGGACTGTCTTACCAATGGTTCATTACCCAATATGAACAATCTAATGCCAATCCACCTTCGTATTTAATTGGTAATACTGAAGAGTTAAAAACCAAGATCACCCTGGTGCCCAATTTATACCGTTTGGTGGCTAAAGTAACAGATAAAAGTACGGACGTGTCTTACTATAAAACGTTTTCTTTGAATGTCTCCGGGTCTGAATGGGGCGCTGAAGGCTGGGTAGTTTTACAGGAGCAGGCCGGAGGATCTGATATTTCGGTAATTACAACCAGGGATGGAACTGTAAAAGGAAAAGTTTTTAATGATGTTTATTCTACAATGAATGGTCATAAACTGCCTGTAGGTACATATAAAGTAAATGTCATCAATTATGGAACTGCTTTACGTGCACAAAAAGTGTCTTTCCTTTATCCGAATGGTGGCTTGCAAACCAGAAGTATCGATTTTGTAGATTCTACAAGAGCGGAGAATTGGTTTGCCGGGGCGATCACAACAATGAACCTACAGGCAAATGGCTCTGCTGGTGGCTCAAGCGCAGGATGGGAATATGTAATTGTAAATAATCAAATTGCCTATCGTCAGTTTGGAAGTGTAGCTCATTTAGCTAATCCACCACTTTTCTTTCCTCCTTTTGAAGGACTTTCAGTTGCCCCTTTTGTAATTCATGCAGCTGCTAGTGATCAGTTCTATACACTTTTTGATAAGGTGAACAAGGGTTTTGTGCTCTTTAATGCCTCCACATCAGCACTTACAGTTCCACCTGCTTATGCAGCGGCAGCGACAAATCTGGATCCTGTAACGGGTAGTGGGTTTGACCTCAGGAATATGACAGATAACATGATTTACGCTGAAAATGTGCAACCGATGACAGCCAATAGTGCAATTTACTGGAATTGTTTCTTTAGAAATGATGCAGGGAACAATACATACCTGGTTCAGTTCCTTCGTAATTTGTCCTATAAAAATGATTTTACTACAGGCCGCTTCCAGTTAAAAGAAGCATCCTGTCCGGGAATTAATTCTGCAACCATCTTTGCCAATCCCACATCTCTTCCTATGCCAAGGGGCGTATTTTATTATGTGAACGAGAATAAGGTATATACCTGTACAGTAAATACTTTGGCTGGTTCTGCGGCATCACCGGGTCTGACTTTCGCGCCTGGGACAGTCATCAAGGCAATGAAGGTATTCAATTCGGGGTATACCGCTGCTAATATTATCTCACTTGCTATACCGGAAGGTAAAGTACTGGTGGTAGCTACAGATGAGACCGCGAATGGGGGAGGGAATAAAGTTTATTTCTTTAACCTGAATGCTCAGACAGGAGCTATCCTTGGTTCGCCGTCATCTCCGGCCGATGTATATACAGGCTTTGATAAAATTACTGATATCGTATTTAAAAAGGCCCTTGGCCGATAAAAATAAATAATCACCTTTTAATAATTAATAATGAAATTAAAATTTATTCCTGTTTTTGTATTTGCAGTGTTTGCAGTTGAAACAGGCTTTTCACAAGATTCTGCTGCGGTTAAAAAGCCTGCAATTGTAGCCAAGTTAAAATCATATAAAGAGGTTATTACTGCAAAATCTGTTACAAAAACCGGTTTGTTTAAAGTTCATAAAGTGGATGAACGCTATTATTTTGAAATTCCTGATGAGCTCTTGTCTAGAACGTTTTTATTCTCTACACGTTTAAGCAAGGTACCTACGGGAAGTCCTCGTTTTGGTGGCGACTTGATGAATACTATGATTGTTTCATTTGAAAAAGCACCTGGTGATAAATTGTATGTACGTGCAGTAACCAATGTTGCACAAAGTGATGATAGTAATGAGTTGGCCAAAGCGGTTAAAAATTCGACGATTGATCCGATCATAATGGTGTTGGATTTAAAAACCAGAAGTAATGATGGTAAATCATCGGTTATAGATATGACTGATTTTTTCCTGAAGGACAACCTGATTTCAGGTTTTCATCCGGCAGCTAAAAGACAAATGGGCACCGGTACACCGGCTGCAGACAGGTCAGCTATTTTGTCAATGGAAGCTTATCCTGTAAATATTGAGGTAAGATCAATGAAGACTTATTCATTGGGGGCGGCACCAAAACCTGCAGGTGAGGGCGCGGAAGGTGCAGCTGCTCCAACAGCTTCAAATGCCGGTGTTACATTTGAGATCAGCAATTCAGTAATGGTATTGCCTAAGGACGCGATGCAGCTTCAGGCTCACGATCCACGTGTGGGTTTCAAATCTGATGATTATCTGGTTTTTTCTGATCAGCAGCAGAAAGTTGACAAGAGACGTTTTATCATCAAGAACAGGTTAGAAATCAGACCGGAAGATTTAGCCCGTTATAAAGCTGGTAAACTGGTTGAGCCTAAAGAACCGCTGGTATACTATATAGATCCGGCTACCCCAAAACAATATCGGAAATATATGATTGCGGGAATAAACAATTGGAACGAAGCATTTAAGGGCGCAGGATTTAAAAATGCGATTATCGGTAAGGAATGGCCTGAAAATGACAAATCTATGGACCTGGAAGACGGGCGTTTCCGCGTAATCCGTTACATGCCTTCAGCTACTCCATTTGTGGATAACAACCAGATAGCAGACCCGCGTACAGGTGAAATTGTACAGACCTATATCGGCTGGTCTCATAGTCAGGTTAAAACACTTCATGATTGGTACATGGTACAGGCAGGTGCTGCCGATGCAGGCGCACGGAACATGAAATTTAGCGAAGAATTAATGGGGGCACTGATTACAGCTGAAATTAGCCGTACAGTAGGCTTTACACTTGGCTTAACCGACAACCTTGGCAGTAGTTCAACTATCCCGGTGGAGCGTTTAAGGGATAAAAACTGGCTGGCAAACAATCCTTTCAACAATTCAATTATGGATTATACCCATTATAATTATGTGGCACAGCCTGGTGACATGGTTCCGCGTAAAGGGTTAATCCCTCAGATTGGTGCTTATGATAAATGGGCAATTAAATGGGCCTATAGCTATACAGGTACAACTGATTTTGAACAGGATAAAAAAATCCGTTTGAAATGGATCAACGAAAATGTGAAGCCAGGTTCGGGCTTGTTATATGCTAATCAGCCTGCCGGAATAAAACCCCAGGAAATTACAGACCCTTCTGCGCAGTGGGAGGATTTAAGCAGTAATCCGGTTAAGGCTGCAGAATATGGAATAAAGAACCTGAAGTCTTTGATGACAAACCTGGTTAAATGGACCACAACCGATGAAAATACGTATTATAATACTTCTGATATTTATTATACGATGGTGAGTCAATATTCTTTCTTTATGCGTCATGCCTTTACTCAGGTTGGTGGAGTAAATGAGGATATTAAAAGCATAAATCAGGCTGGTGATGTTTATGCACCAGTTCCCAAAGCAACACAAAGGGCGGCAGTTGCTTTTTTAAACAAAGAGGTATTTAATACTCCGGAGTGGATTATGAATCCTGAAGTGTTAAATAAATTCCAGAAACCGGCTAAAAAAGGGGAAGTTACAAAAATGCAGGAAGATGCGATTTTTTATCTTGTTTCGACTGCAAGGCTTTTCCGTATGAATGCAGTTACCATGCGTTATGGAAAAGAAAAAGCATATACGGTTGATGAGATGCTTACTGATTTAAGAAAAGGTCTTTTTGCAGAGGTACAAAACCGCCAATTGGTTGACGGAAACAAACGGTACCTGCAGAAGTCGGCAATAACCTATTTACTTAAAGCCCTGGCAGAGGGAGAACAGCTTCCTGATCCAACCAAGGATGGTCTTATTGCCGGTACAGATGTTCCGGTAGTCTTAAGGTCGCAATTGAATGCTATTATGGAGCAATGTAAAGCAGCCATTCCTGCATATAAAGACCCATTAATGGTGTCGCACCTTAAATATATTTCGGAAAAGATTAACAATGCTTTAAACCCGAAGAATTAACAATTTGACTTTTATAAGCAAGATAACAAGTAAATAATGAGATTAAAATTCATAGGTATAGTGGTGCTTGGATTGTGCAGTACGTCGCTGTTTGCACAGGATAAAAAAGAAAAGCAATCGGGTTCAAAAGCTGATACCGTAAAAAAAATAGACCCACTGAAAGCGATCATTACCAATAATACGGTAATTCAAAAAGGTTTATTTAATATTTATAAAACCGGGGATAAATATTATTTCGAAATCCCCGATTCCCTTTTAACCAGGGAATTGCTTTTAACTAACTGGTTGGTTAAAGTTCCCGGTGGAAGTCCGAAATATGGTGGTGAGCAGATGGACCAAAAGACCATTTTGTTTGACAAGGGCTTAGGGAAAAAAATCAATTTGCGAATAGTTGGTATATCTACGAAAGCTGATCCGAATAATGTTATCGCAAAGGCTGTTGAAAATTCAAACATCAATGTGATTGCTACGGTATTTGATCTGAAGGCAAGAGGTAAAGATGATAAGAGCTCTTTTATTGATGTAACGGATTTTCTTCAAAAAGAAAACCCTTTTACCAAATTAGGAGAAGAAGTAACAAAAAAGTTGAGTTTAGGTGCTATTGCTGCTGACAGAAGTTATTTAAAGAGCATCACAGCTTATCCGATCAACCTTACAATGAAATCGGTTCGCACTTACTCTGCTACTCCGCCGGCAAAGCCTACTCCATTTGCTCCGGTTCTGGATGCTGCCAGAATTGGTAATGCAGTTACGCTGGAAGTTTCAACATCCATTTTGTTGATGCCTGAAAAGCCAATGGTTGGTCGCGAATTTGACCTGCGCGTGGGCTACTTCGCAAATGGGTATATTCCGCTTACTGACGATCAGCAAAATGTCAACTTTAAATCGTTTATTGTCCGTTACCGGATGGAGCCTAAGGCTGAGGATATGGAAAGATATAAAAAAGGTGAACTGGTTGAACCAAAACAGCCTATTGTATACTATATTGATCCAGCTACACCTAAACAGTGGCGCCCTTATCTTATCCAGGGGATAAATGACTGGAATGAAGCATTTAAATCTGCTGGTTTTAAGAATGCCATTATCGGTAAAGAATGGCCTCAAAACGATACGACCATGAGCCTCGAAGATGCGCGTTATAAGGTGCTACGTTACCTGCCTTCGGAGACGGCCAATGCTTATGGACCTAATATTCATGATCCAAGAAGTGGAGAGATCCTGCAAAGTTACATAGGCTGGTACCATAATGTAATGACATTAGTTCACGATTGGTATATGCTTCAGGCAGGTCCAAATGATCCAAGAGCACGTACCATGACGTTCAGTGATGAGTTGATGGGCGAGTTGATCCGTTTTATATCTTCCCATGAAGTTGGGCATACACTTGGCTTAAGGCATAATATGGGGGCAAGCTCCCAGACCCCGGTTGAAAAGTTGAGAGACAAAGCCTGGGTGGAGAAACATGGACATAGTGTTTCGATTATGGATTATGCACGCTTTAACTATGTAGCGCAGCCTGAAGATGGAATTAGCCCTGAAGGTATTATGCCACGCATCAACGACTATGACAAATGGGCAATTAAATGGGGCTACGCTTATACAGGCGCAAAGAGTATTGAGGCTGACCGAAAAATTGTTTCGAAGTGGATTGTTGATAGTTTAGCTGCTAATCCAAAATTATGGTTTGGTGGTGAGGGGTTAAACCATGATGCCCGTTGCCAAACCGAAGATGTTGGTGATAACAGTATGGAAGCAAGTGCCTATGGTATCAAAAACCTGAAATATGTGTTGGCGAATTTACCGGAATGGACAAAAGAAGAGGGAGATTTATACAAAAACCTTACCCAGATGTATGTTCAGCTGATTAACCAGTATAACCGTTATCTTAATCATGTTACTAAGAATATTGGGAGTGTATATGAAACCATAAAGTATCCGGGCCAGGAAGGGGATGTATATGAATCTGCCCCGATCGAAAAACAAAGGTTCGCTGTAGCATTTTTAAATAAGGAGCTTTTCGAAACGCCATATTGGTTGATTAATCAGGATATTTTGAATAAAATAGGTAACCCAATGCGCAATAGCAGTGTTAAAATTATTCAGGATAGACAGATGGAGGCTGTGTTCAATGATCGCGTATTTAATACTTTATACATGATGCAGGAGCGTTTCGGTACAAAGAATACTTATTCGATCTCTGGATTATTGGCGGACATGAAGGCAGGTGTATGGAGTGAGCTTAATACACATAAGCCGGTTGACCAGTTCCGTCGTGATGTTCAGAAATCTTATGTCAATGCACTTTTGAGAAGCATGAAAGAGGCTGAGGTTGGTAACAATGCCATCGGCTTATTGTTTGGAGGTAATCAGGCTGCAGAAATGGCGCCGATAACTACAGCAACTGACATAGGTGCATTAATTGCAGTTCATTTGGAAGATTTACGTAAAGATATTCTGAAGGCTATTCCAGCTGCAGCTGATACAGATTCAAAGGAACATCTGCAATATGTTGCAAATTATATCAAGAAAGCGTTAGATAACCGTTTTAATGTTAAATAAATTTTAAATGAAGAGGCTGTATCCATAAATGAAAATTTTGAATACAGCCTTTTTGTTAGAAAACAATTCTAAAAAAGGGATGATAAAGAAGTTATTTGCAGTCATTACATACTGCGCTTTAAATATAATTACGGCCTATGCAGCCGAAATTAAAACAACCATTAACTGTACGGTTCATGGTCCAAAAGGGAGCAGTATGAATCTGTATGCATTAAAGGATGGCAATACTACGCGTGTAGGCTCTCAACAGCCTGATGCCAATGGAAATTGTACGTTCAATGTCCCTGAAAAAAAAGAGGGGGTCTATTTTTTTGCAAAAGCAGGTGGTAAAAGCTCAGATTATAAATTTGTAATTTATCTTAAAGCTGGTGACAAAAAACAAATAGATTTTTACCTGGAGCAGACTTCTGTTGACTATGACAGCTGTGTGGTGAATAAACCCAATCCTGAAACTGCAGTTATCCAGAAATGGACAACTGCTTTAAATAGTTACGCTAAAAGCGTATTTGTAAAAAGCGATAGCACTTATATTAAATATTCCGCATTTGAAAAGAAAGCTGGTTCATTCTTAACCGCCAATAAGACCTCTAATGTTTTTTTTAATAACTGGATGAAGGATAAAGTGAACACAGATTTAAAATATCTGAGAGCAGCTAATTTTTTTGGTTTTGGAAAGCGTTTAAATAGATATTACGACAGCAGTGCTGTGGTAAAAAACTTTTACAAACCTTTGCTGGATAAAGGAATTGTTTCCAATCCGGGATTGCTGCGTTCTGAGCACGGCCTGGATTTATTGAACTATGTTTTTGCTTACTGGGAATTTAACAAGAGGAAAAGCGGGGATGGGCTGGCCATGGCGCCATTCTCTGAGAATCTGAAGTTCATTACCAGCAATGAAGTAAAAGCGGCTTATTTAGTTTACAAGATGCAGCCGATCAAGACCTATGAGGATTTTGTTAAACAGGTTCAGCCATACAAGGCTTTACTGATAAAAGAGGAACATAAAGCTGCTTATCAGAAAAAATACGAAGAGTTGTACCTTTTTGCTAAAGGAACGCCAGGCTATAATTTTGAGTTGAAGGATGTGAACGATAAGACCTATACTTTAGCTGGTTTTAAAGGTAAAGTGGTAGTAATTGATATGTGGGCGATGTGGTGCGCTCCTTGTTTGGCTGAAAAGCCGGTGATGGAAAAAATTGCCCACGAACTTAAGGATAGGAACGATATCGTTTTTGTAGGGGTATCGGTTGATGGCCTTAACAGAAGGGAGATCTGGAAAGGCTTTGTCAAAAAAAATGGTTTTACCAGTATTGAACTTTTATCAAATGCCACTGAATCCATTCAAAAATATTACAGGATTGAAGGCATCCCACGTTTTTTGATTTTTGACCGAGAGGGCAAAATTGTATCGGTTGATGCTCCTATGCCTTCATCCGGTAGGTTTAAAAAAATAGTAGACGATGCATTAGCAGCAAAATAATCTGATACACATGAAAAAGTATATGAAAAGTCTTCTGGTTGGTTTTTTTTGTTTAATAAGTGCAATAAGTACTTTCGGCCAACAGGGAGCTGTTAAAATAACAGGAACGTTTACGCAAAAGAAAAATTATGAGATTACCATAGCCGGGAAAACTAATGAAGGGTCTTTCAGGGCTGCCCAGTATTTTGTAGATACAACTACAAATAATTTTTCTATTGTTTTTCCATTTCGTACGGGTGCGACCTATGAAATGCGGGTTGCGGTAATGAAGAAAGGTAATCGAAGACTGGAGGTTGACCTTGTTGCAAGTTTTCCGTTGAAAGCGGCTGCAAGTCAGCGTCTGCATGTAACGCTTAATCCTGCATTATTCAAACAGCCGGGGAAAGGCCTTACTATTGGGAAGTTACCAGCAAAAACTGCTGGAGTTTCTGTTTCCGGCTGGTTAAAAGGGATTCCAATGGGTATGGACCTCTCTATCGGGAAGGTTGTGGAGGGGCAGCTAAAAACAATCCAGACCTATTGTATCGCTAAAGGTGATTCGTCTTTTAGCTTTTCGGTACCTGTTGAAAAAGCGGGTTTCTATTACCTTTCTACGGTGAGGATTAAAAAGAGGTTGTATCTTAAACCAAATGATCAGATCAATCTGGTACTGGATCCTAAATCCGGAAATGAGCTTAGTGCGTCAAAATCAACTGTTGAAAATCAATTGATCGCTCAATGGGAACAGCTGAAGGCTCCATTAATGTCCTTCGTTGCTATGGGAGCTAAGCCTGACCGCGAAGCCTTTTCTGCGGTTTATAAGGACTTACAGCCAAAGATTGGTGCATTTATGAAACAGGTTAACACGACTGATACTAAATTCAATTCGCTTTTTAAATCCGCGATTCAATTGGATAACAACTTGCTGGCGCTAAACGTGCTGTTAAAATCTTCTTTGGAGAAGAGAGGTGCATTTATGATGCCATCCAGGGATTTCTTAAATGTCCCTGATTATTACAGGTCGTTTCTTAAGGAGAACAGATTGAAATCGGCTAACATTCTTCAGTTGGCAGAAGCAAATGATTATGTTAATCTGTATGCGAAGTTTAGTTTATGCAGTTTGGATGAGGTAGAAAGAAGACAAATGGATGATGCCCACAGGGTGAAATTGATGATGAATTCAATTACGAATGATACTTTAAAGTCATTTGTATTAAAATCTCAATTGGAGGAACTGGAACTGAGTGTATCTAATTATAGTGAGTTTGGAGAAACATTTATGCCTTATCAAAAGTATGCCAAACTACCTTCGGTTAAGCAAAAGTATGACCTCCTTTTAAAACAGTTTGTTGCCGATACAGCCTTTATTGGGAAGTCTGCTTATGATTTCACTCTGCCCGATGTAAACGGTAAAATGGTGAGCATGAAAGATTTTGCAGGTAAAGTAGTTTTAATTGACGTATGGGCTACCTGGTGCGGACCTTGTAAGGCACAAATGCCTTTCTTAAAAGAAGTAGAAGCGTCTTATAAAGGGAATGATAATGTGGTTTTCGTTGGCATTTCATTAGATGCTGAAAAGGATAAACAGAAATGGCTTAACATGATCAAAGAGAAAGAACTAGAGGGAATACAGCTTTTGGATGATGTAGGGAAATCTTTTGGTAGAAAATACAAAGCGGTATCTATTCCACGTTTCTTTTTAATTGATAAGAAAGGAAACTGGGCGGAGGTACGTTGCCCGTTACCGGAAAATAAGGATAAACTTAAAAAGTATATTGATCGCGAACTGAATAAAAGTATATAAGAATGGCCCCAATTGGGGCCATTCTTATTTTATAGCGGATATATTTTTAACAAGCCAGCTCAATCTCCGGAACCTCCATTTTCATTCCGATATCATGATTTCTTTTGTATTCAAGGGGTGAGTTTCCTGTAACCTTTTTAAAGATTCTGGAAAAATAAAAAGGGTCTTCGTATCCAACTTTTTCGGCAATTTCCTTTATGATCAGATTACTTTCAGTTAAAAGCGTGCAGGCATGTCGGATTTTAATTTTGATAAAATAATCAATTGGGGAAAGGCCGGTTCTTTGTTTAAACAACACAGAAAAATGGGCTGAAGAATAGTTAAATAGTTCAGCTATTTCATCGGTGGTAAGACGTTTATGGACATTTGCCTTCATATAGGAGATAGACTGAACAAACCGGTCTTTACTTCGGGCTTCCTTTATGCTTTTATTGGCGCGGTTTGGAAAAATAAAGAAGGAAAAAAAACGATACAGGCAAAGGCTGGCATATCCAACATTTTCATTTGTATAACCATCCATTAAACTAGAGTACATTTCCTGCCATAATTCAAGGATTTGCTCATTGTAGGTTAAGCTTGTAGGAACTTCATATTTTTCCAGATCAAAATCAGCCTTTAACTCATTGATCATACTTCCACTAAAGTGTACCCAGTAAATTGTGGATGGGTTTTCAATATCATTCTGATAAGAACAGAATTGTGCACGGGGTAACAGAATAAATTGATTTGCAAGAACAGCGAAGTTGTTCTTTTGAGTTTGGCAATAGCCTTTTCCATCCACACAATAAATCAATATGTAATCCGGACAGCCTCTTTCCTGAACGTGGGAATGGAACTGGGCATTGGGTGAATTGCCTATTCCATTTATGTAGAGAGCGTTTCTGAAAGGTGTTTTTCTAATGTACAAGTTTGTTGTACGCCTGATGTCTTTCATAGTCCTTAAATAGTTTGGTTTTAATTGATGGATCAAAAATGGTGTTTCAATCAGCATTTAAGGAAAAATGCACCACTACAAAACCACTACATAGTGTTGTTTTTGCCATGTTTTTACCACTACAGCCGTTTAATCTTCCAATAGAGATGTTTTTTTTGTAAGCTTTTAGCTTCTGTTTCGAGTTTGATCTAACTGAGATAGGAAGGTTACTAAATTCTGTTCCGTACCCGTTAGGTCTAATTTTTTACGTAACCGTGTTCTGGCTATTTCTATAGATTTTGTACTTTGATGTGTTATGGCCGAGATTTCTTTAGTTGTCATATTTAACTTTAAAAAGGCGCATAACCTCCGTTCACTAGGACTGAGATTTGGAAATTTCTCATTTATGATATTAAAAAAATCTTCATGAACTTGTTGAAAACTGAATTCAAATTCTTTTAATAATTCCGGCCGAAGGTTAGACTGGAGATCCGTAACAACCTTTTGTATCTCAGGCTGCACCTCTTTATCTACGCTCTGCTTAATTTTATGTAGCTTTTCCGAAATATGATCAATGAGTTCATTTTTCTCCATAAGGTGCATAATGCCGGTTGTAAGTTCTTTGTCTTTTAGCTCAATGTCTTTTTCCAGGTTTTCTTTTTCTAATTTCAAATGGGCTTGTTCAAGTAATGAATTTCTTACTTTGTTTCTCTGCATAAAGAATAACAGGCTTACAATAATCAGTGATAGCGTAAGGGCAATTCCTGCCAATAAGTATCTAAGCTCTTTTTCTCTTTGTCTGGCCCGTTCTTCGTCACGTTTTCTGTCGAAATCAAACTGTAATTCCAGTTGAGCGATTTTATTTGAGCGTTCAGCATTAAATAAGGTATCGCTTACCTCTTTATTTAATGCAAGGGCCTCGAATGCCGGTTTGTAATTCCCCAGTTGTTGATACAATTTGTACAAGTTAGACGAAGCACGACGTATGGTTAAAAGATCTCCTGTACGTTGTCCTAGCTTAATGGCCTCTTTTAAGTACGTTTCAGCAATACTGTAGTTTTTCAATTCAAAATAAAACTCTCCTAAGCCATCGTAAGATATAGATATGCCGGATTCATCATTGTTTTTTTTGCGGATAGCTAAAGCTTCTAAATAATATTTAAGCGCAAGTTCATTTTTGCCTTGTTTATGAAATAATCGGCCTTGATTCGTTAATACATGTACTAAATTACTCTCGTCTTTTAATTGTTTACAAAGGTTTAACGATGCTGTGTAAAAGAAATTTGCCTTGCTAAAGTCATTCATTTCTTCATAAATTATCCCCAGATTATTAAAAAGGCTTTGTTTTAATGTCTTTTCAATACCGATTTCTGATTTTTTCGTAGAAGAAATTTTAAGCGCCTGGTTGTAATATTTAATAGCAGTTTTATAATCTCTCTGATAATAGTTGATGATGCCTATCCCGTTATAAGCTGATAAAAGATCATTAGAGTTTGCGGTTTTGTTTTGAATGATTTCCTGATAAAAATTTAAAGACCTTGGATAATTTCCGATCAGCAGATAAGTTTTAGCAAGATTTAAGGTAGCTTTATTTATCCAGTCCGGTAATTGGATCTCATTCGCCAGTTTCTTAGACTCTTCGGCATAAGTTAAAGCCGATTTAATATCCGATTTGCTTGTTAGTTTCGAAAGAGCAAGTGTCGTCTTTATCTTTTCGAGTTTAGATTCCGTTTTAGTTAAATGAGATTTTAAACTATCTACTTTTTTAGACTGCCCATTAACACCTAAACATGACAGTAAAATGAAAGCGATTAAAATAGATACATTATTTATAATACGGCGTAGCGTTTTTTTATGCTGTAATAAAATTTTATGGATAGTCAAAAGGATCAATATTTAGGGTTTTGGTCTCGTAAACATACAAATCTGAAGACGATAAAACTATCTGAAATGCTACATTAAATTAAATTTATGTTCAATTTTTCGCATCTAACTGAATAAGAAAATTCACCAGGTTCAGGTCCGTACCTGTCAGATTTAACTTCTTACGCAACCGGGTTCTGGCTATTTCAATGGACTTGGTACTTTGGTATGTTATGGCAGAAATCTCTTTAGTCGTCATATTCAATTTTAAAAATGCACATAGTCTTCGTTCACTGGGACTTAAGTTTGGATATTTTTCATTTAAAATGTTGAAAAATTCCTGATGTACCTGCTGGAATCTAAATTCAAATTCCTGTAGAAGTTCAGGATGGAGATTAGATTGGAGGTCAGCCAGTACTTTTTGGATAACAAGCTGAGATTCTTCGCTTGCATTTCGTTTATAATCATATAACTTTTCTGAAACCTCTTCAATAAGTTCGTTTTTTTGAATAAGCTGTAAGATGTTTGTGGTTAGTTCTTTATCTTTTAACTCGATATTGCGTTCCAGCTCTATTTTTTCAAGTGTTAAATGGGCTTGTTCCAGTTGTACGTTTCTTGTTTTATTTTTTTGCAAATAGAAAAGCAGTGTTACTATAATCAGGGAAAGGCCAAGGGTAACTCCGGCCAGCCAGTAATATAAATTCTTTTCCCGTTGTTTGACTTCGAATTCGAGTTGTTTTCGCTCGAATTCGAATTGGGTTTCCAATTGACCTATTTTGCGTGTTCGTTCCTCATCGTAAAGGGTATCGTTTACTGTCTTATTTAATTCCAGTGTGTTTAAGGCGTTGCTAAGGTCACCTTTTTCCTTATACAATTGGAATAGGTATAAGGATGCCGTATTTACATTTTGCCAAAATTGGACTTTTTTCCCAAGTGCAATAGCATCCTTTAAATAGGCTTCTGCAGATTTATAGTCCTTTCTGGTTAAGTAAAACTGTCCGATATTGAGATAGGAGCGTGTAAGCCCCCATTCGTCATTGTATTTCTTGCGGATCTCCATGGCTTCTTTAAATTGCTTAAAGGCCAGATCACTTTTGCCTAGATTAAGATATAGGCTCGCCTGATCATTGATAACATTTGCTATAAGTTCATGGTCATTTAATTGCCTGGCAAGGTTCAGCGCTTCGTTAAAGTACTGCGCCGATTCATCGTATTTTTTTGTTTCATTAAAAACGATACCAATATTTTTCAATAGTGCTGCTTTACGTTCTGTTTGTTTCTTATTTTCCGGCTTTTTGAGAGAGAATTGTTTGAGCGCCTGAAAAAAGTATTTAAGGGCATTGTTGTTATCATTTTCAAAATGATAAAGGATTCCCATTCTCTCGTAAATGGAAAAAAGTGTATAGGAGTCCCCCAATTTTTGGGCGCCCGGAATAGCTTTAAAGTAAAGCTGGAGTGCATGTGGATAATTTCCCATATGTAAATAAGAGGTAGCCTGGTTTACATAGGCTTTATTTAACATGGAATCGGAATTTATTTGATTTGCAAGTTGTTCAGATTGTTTGGCATATAGAAGTGCAAGCGTGGGATTCGGTTTATAAAACTCTTCTGAAAGTTGTATGGTTAACCTGAGTTTTTCTTCTACAGATTTTGTCCGGTTCAAAAGATTTTTTAGGCTGTCTGCGTATACATTAGACTGCCCGTTTACGATTTGTTGAAATAAAAAAAAGGCAATTAAAATAAAGTATGCTTTTAGTTTAATGCCTGCAGCTGCATTTTTAATGCAAAAGCATTGAACAATAAATTTAAAAATCACAGGAAATGTTTGTAGGTATAAAATTACAAATCTTTTAGCGGAATAAATAGTGGTTTTGGTTGTAGTAATGTTTAGAAAGAAAAATTCCGTCTAACTTAAGATTAGGTACGATAAGGGTTCTATAAGAGATCGGGTGTTATTTTGTGTTTTCTTTATAGTTACAATGTTTATATAGGGTGTAAACTATGTAAATGACCCTGTTTACACCCTGTTTAGACCGAGGTTAGACCCTGTTTATATATGGTTTAACTCCTTAGCTAATTTAACTCAGAGTAAAGAGTGTCTAAACTAAATTGTTAATCTAATCTTCCCGAATAAGTTTTATTGCATAATAGCATGTTTGTTCTATATGTTTGTTGTAAAGTTTGTTACTTTATATCACAATGGATGCTTATAGTGAATACACAGACCAGGAATTAACGGACTTATTGAAACAGGACGATCGGGAAGCTTTTAATCAGATCTACAATCGTTATGTTCAATACCTGTATCAATACGCCTTTAATATTCTGAAAGATGAAGATGAATGCACTGACGCCGTGCAGGATATTTTTGTCTGGCTCTGGGAAAATAGACGAAAGATTAATGTCAGTATTTTGAAGGGCTATCTCATTTCTGCGGTAAAATATAAATTAACAAGGGTAATTCAGAGCAGTAAAAGGAGATCAGAGATTCTGTCTTTAAATCCTTTTAAGGAAGAATCATTTATCGAAGATAGTTTAGAAATTAAAGAACTTAAGCAAGCCATTCATGAGTTTGTACTGGGACTTCCGGAAAGAGCCAGGATGATTTTTGAGATGAGCCGTAATGAATACCTTTCTAACAAGGAAATTGCCGCCAGGCTAAACATTTCCGAAAAAACTGTCGAAAATCAGATGACCATTGTTTTGAAAAAACTTAAATTGGGATTAGGTAAAATGTCATTCTGGTCTACCCTGATCTGATCAGGAGATTGACTTTAAAATAAATTGTAATTTCTTTTGGGGGCTGGGCCTTGTTGATGTCCCTATATATTAAAAGATACGAATAAGCCATGATGAATGATAAAGAATGGTTCGAGCTAATCGGGCGTATTTCAAGTGGAGTTGCGAACGACGAAGAACTGGGCAGGTATAACGCATGGTGTAATGCCTGTCAGACAGCAGATTTGCCTGTTAAAAACTTTGCTGCTGTAAAAGACCTCATGCTGGTCAATATTAATAAAAAAATAGATCATACCCGTACCATTCGTTTGCGTTATTATAAAGTGGCTTCAATAGCTGCGGTAATTGCGGTCGTTGTTGGGGTTTGGTTCTTCTATGTGTCTGATCATTACCATCAATCTGAATTGCGTACTTCATCTCATTTTGCCAATGATGTGTCGCCGGGGAAAAATACTGCAACCATAACGCTTGCCAACGGAAAAATCCTTCAGTTAAGTGATGCGAAAAATGGAGTAACTATTGGTGATTCCAATTTGAGGTATAACGATGGTAGTGTTGTTGAAAGTGGCGACATTAAGGAAGGTAATATGTTAACAACAATCACGCCCCGTGGCGGGACTTACCAGATTACTTTGTCCGATGGTAGCCAGGTATGGATGAACGCAGATTCTAAAATGATTTTTCCCGCTAAGTTTTCGGGAAAATCAAGAGAAGTATTACTGGAAGGTGAAGCATATTTTGAAGTAGCTAAAGATAAAAGCCGTCCATTTATAGTTAAAACCGAAAAACAAGAGGTAAAAGTGTTAGGAACTCATTTTAACGTTGCTGCCTATCGCAACGAACATGTAACCAAAACGACTTTACTCGAAGGCTCAGTTGAAGTGGTAGCTGCCGGTGGCAATAAACTGAAAATTAAACCTGGAGAACAGACTTATTTACATGATCATACATTTACCATAAGTAATGCTGATATAGACGAAGCTGTCGCCTGGAAAAACGGTGAGTTTATGTTTAATAATGAACCGCTCGAAAGTATCATGAACAAAGTGTCCAGATGGTATGATGTCGATATAAAGTTTCAGTCAGTTGATACGAAGCACAAAACTTTTAATGGAACAATTGCCCGTTTTGAGAAAGTTTCTAAGGTACTGAAGATGCTTGAATTAACAGGACATGTCCATTTTAAAATAGAAGGAAAAGTAATAACCGTATTGAATTAACAACTAAACCATATAAACCAACAAGATGATGAAAAGACCAACAGAACCTTAGTGCGAACCTATCGTTTATCTTATAGATAATCAGGAGCGCTTGCGACGCTCCTGATCAGATATCTGATAAACCAATGTGAGTATGTGAACCCTTTTTTAATTTAAAACAGATAACCAAATGTATAAAATTTATACTAAAATTTTGTGCTGGTCAGGCCAGCGTATGCCCAAAATGCTGATTCCGGAGGGACCACCGTTCCGCTGGCTCAGCAAAGCAGATAAAAAGAAATTGATTATGCGAATTAACCTTACAACTGTTTTATTAATTGTTACCATGATGCAGGTAAGTGCTTCAGGTTTCTCGCAGCAGCTAACTTACAGGCAGAAAAATGTTTCCTTAAGTCAGGTGTTTAAGGAAATCAAAAAACAAACCGGCTACAATGTACTTTGGTTTTCTGCAGAACTGGATGCCCGTAAAAAAGTAAATGTAAATTATACAAATACCCCTTTAAAGGAGGTATTGGACAATACCTTGCAAGGCCTGTCTGTTTCCTATACCATTGAAGATAAAACCATCATTTTAAAGCAGTACACGCCAGTCCTGCCGGATAAAAAAACTTCTTTCTTTGCTGATGAGATTGTGAAAGGTGTAGTGTATGACAACGAAGGTTTGCCGCTTGCCGGAGCCTCTGTGTCTGTAAAGGGAGGCAACAAAATCGTGATGACCAATGCTAAGGGTGAGTTCACCATCAGTATTGAAGATGAAAAAGCCGTATTGGTCATTTCGTATATTGGTTTTAAAACCAAAGAACTTAGTGCTAAAACAGATTTAAAGAACATCAGACTGGAAGTTGAATCCACTCAGTTAAAAGAAGTAGGCGTTAGTATCAATAACGGATATCAAACCATAGCCAAAGAAAGAAGCGCAGGTTCTTTCGCGAAACCTGATATGACTATAGTTGAAAATCGTACCGGTAGTATGAATATTTTGCAACGTCTTGACGGACTGGTTGCAGGTTTAACTATAAATAACGCACCAAATGCCAGTCAAAATCCTTTTATAGTGCGCGGACTTTCTACAATTGGCGTGAGGGATGATTCGGGCGTTCTATCCGGTACAAGCCGAAACCCATTGTTTGTGGTTGACGGAATTCCTATCGACGATGTTTCTACCATTAATCCCCAGGATGTAGCCGATATTACTGTGCTTAAGGACGCCACAGCAGCCTCAATATGGGGTGCCAGAGCTTCCAACTGTGTAATCGTTATTTCTACAAAAAGAGGGGGAGGTGGCAGATTAAGAATCAGCTACGATGCCTTTGTCAATTTTCAAGGTAAGCCCGATCAGAATTATTTTAAAACATTAAACAGCAGGCAATTTATTCAGGCAGCTACCGAAGTTTTTGATCCCGTAATATATCCATGGGAGGAAGCATCAAGCTTCACGAATATGGGGAATGCGGGTGTGGCACCACACGAAGTGATTCAATATAATTTGTTTAGAGGACTTATTACGGATGCACAGGCTAAAACAAGTCTGGATAGTCTGGCTGGCATGGATAACAGACAGCAAATCGAGGATCTGTGGTATCGGAATGCCTCTGTAATGAACCATACCATATCTTTGTCGGGAGGCAGCGATAAATATTCTTTTTATGGCTCAGCAGCTTATACCAATACCATTAGTAACCGGCCAGGTGAAAAAAATAATGCTTATAAAATTAACCTGAGGCAAGATTTTTCTATCGGTAAGTTGATCCAGTTAAACCTGATTACTGATCTGAATAATAACACAGCTGGTTCTAAACGTAATATCCAGGTCAATCGTAATTTTTATCCGTACCAAATGTTTAAGGATGCCCGGGGCAATAATATTTCTATGCCTTATATGGGATACCTGAGCGAAGATGTAAGGACGGATTTTCAAAATCTTAGCCGCATTGATTTGGATTACAATCCGTTGGATGAATTTAATTACGGGCATACCAACAGCAATGACTTGTTGAGCAGAAATGTTCTGGGGCTGAATGTTAAACTGCTGGATGGTTTAAAGTTTGAAGGATCTTACGGCTTCATTAAAGGGAATGGTAAGCGGGATATTTACGACGATACCAAAAGTTACATGGTAAGGAGTGAACTGGTGCAGTTTACAGTCGCACCTGATATCAATTCCACACCGGTTTATTATCTGCCGGAAGAGGGAGGAAGGTATAGCCAGATGAACTTGAACCAGCAGCACTGGACCATCAGAAATCAATTGAGTTACAACAAAAACTGGGATGAAGATGTTCATCAGTTGAGTGTTTTATTGGGACAGGAAGCAAATGAAAAACTGGAATCCAGTAGCTTCAATACATTAAGAGGGTACAATGAGTTGCTGCAGACTTTCGGTGCTGTAGATTATGCTACCCTGGGCGTAGACGGTGTATCATCACCCGTAATGCCCAATAGTTACGGTTCAAGTTTACTGATTAATGATCTATTCGGCCAGGTTGAACGCCGTACCCGGTTTTCATCCTATTTTTCTAATCTGGCCTATACCTTCGATAGAAAATATGCGGTCAACGCAAGTTTTAGAATAGACAAGAGCAATCTTTTTGGTTTGGATAAATCGGCGCAAAACAGGCCGGTATGGAGTATAGGAGGAAAGTGGATAGCCAGTTCAGAAGAGTTTATGAAAAATCTGCCATGGTTAAACAATTTGGCACTCAGGGCTACTTACGGCCTTACAGGTAACTCTCCTGATCCGGGAACAGCTGCTTCCTATGATATTTTAGAAGCACAGCGAAGTTACTTTTTACCAGGTGGAAAGGGTGTCCGGATTTCCACACCATCCAATAAAAAGCTAACCTGGGAAAGCACTAAAAATATCAACCTGGGCGTTGATTTTGGATTGCTGAACAACCGGATTAGTGGTAGTATAGATGTGTATCAGAAAAAGACAAGCGATCTGCTAGCCAATGTGCCGACGAACACTTATACAGGTTATTCAAGTATTGTCGGTAACCTCGGCGACCTTAAAAATAGGGGGGTGGAACTTAATTTAAATACGGTTAATGTTGGTGAAGGAAATTTTAAATGGAATACTTTATTCAACATAGCCTATAATAAAAATACCATTACCCGTTTAAACCTTGACGCACCTGCAACTACAGGTAAGCAGCGGATTAATCAGCAGTATGTTGAAGGTTTTCCTGCTTTCGCTTTATTTGCTTATAAATTTGCGGGACTAGATCAGCTCGGCGATCCGCAAATTGAGCTCGCGGATGGGTCAGTAACCAAAGCGCCTAATTCGACTAAGGTTGAAGATGTACGTTTTATGGGAACTTATCAACCGGTTTGGAGCGGTGGGATAGCCAATATGTTTTATTATAAAAGCTTTAGTTTAAGTGCAAATGCAGTATTTAATCTGGGCCATAAGATGAGGAAAGATGTTAATCAGACTTTCACAAACAGGTTAACACATTCAAATATTAATTATGATGGCTTTACAAGCGGAAACCTTCATGCCGATTTTGCTGATCGATGGAAGGAGGCCGGAGATGAGGAGCGAACCAATATTCCATCGTATGTGTCTAATTCTTCATTGAGCTATACGCGCAGAGAAGTTGATTATTATACTTTTTCCGATATCAATGTCGTGAGCGCCTCTTATGTTAAACTGAGAGACATTACACTGGGCTACAGTTTACCCAAACTGCTGGTTAAAAAAGTGCAGGCAGAACAGGTTACTTTTCGGGTTCAATTGTCTAATCTGATGCTTTGGAAAGCCAATAAAGATGATATTGATCCGGAATACATGGATGCGATTTCTGGTTTGCGGAGTACACTTGTTAATCAGGGTACTATATCATTTGGAGTTAATGTACAATTTTAATTTAAAGGGACATGAAAACGATATATAAATTTACCGGAGCAATTGTTGTAGCCATGCTATGTAACATGATGTTCTCCTGTAAAAAGTCCTTTTTGGAGATCACGCCAAAAGGGAAATTGATTGCACAAAAAGTATCCGATTATAATTTACTACTGAGTAATCTGGAACTGGTGAATATGAATGCGACTGCGCAGGTACCAATGGGTGACGAAGTAGCTGCTATAGCGACCTATTTTAACGGAGCTGCTGTAAAAACACAAAGGCTTTTTCGCTGGGACGATGTGACTTATGAACCTACTGAAAATGCTGCGGAGATGGAGGTTCCATTAAAAAATATTTACACATTTAATAAAATCATAAATGAAGTGCCTGATGCAACTGATGGCACAGCGCAGGAAAAACGTTCAATACAGGCGGAAGCGATGGCTGGTAGGGCATGGACGTATTTTTTACTGATAAACTATTTCGGCAAGCCCTATCACCCTGGTACTGCTGCAACCGACCCGGGATTTCCAATTATTCTGAAGGCGGATGTGACAGAAACTAAGTTTACAAGAGCCAGTGTAATGGAGGTCTACAAATTTATTGTGGATGATCTGATTAAGGCCATGCCTGATCTTCCGTTAAAAACATCACACCGTTTAAGAATGTCTAAAGCAGCGGCAGAAGGTTTATTGGGTAAGGTGTATATGTTTATGGGTAAGTTTAATGAGGCTTTACCACATTTAAATGCAGCATTAACAGGCATAAATAATGCCGAGATCCCTGTACGTCTGTACGACTATAATGTAACTTTCGCACCGGGAGGCGAATTTATGCCTATCGGTCTTTTTGGCCCTGCTTATCCTTATTATCCTAATATTAAGGAGAGTGTATTTGGAAAGCAGTCGTATACTTACTGGACATCTTCGGCAAATGAACTGGTGATCACCAAACAAACTGCAGACCTGTATGGTTCATCAGATTTACGATTAAAATTCTTTTCTCCGGCGGCCTTTTTCGGCCCTGTTTATCCGAATGGTTTACTTAGGAAAATTGGTCCGGGAAACACGCAATTAGGCGTCTTGGTACCGGATCTATACTTGCTAAGGGCGGAGTGTAAAGCGAGGCTTAATGATTTACCAGGTGCAAAAGCAGATGTAGAAGCCTTACGTATAAAAAGAATGCCATCAACCAGTTCAGATGTCCCAGCGGTTATTGCCGGTGAGCAATTACCACTCATTAAATTTATTCTGGAAGAGCGTATCCGGGAATTTGCTATGAATGGTTATCGCTGGTTTGACATGAGAAGACTTTCTGTTGATCCGCTTTTTAGCAACAGCACATTTAGCCATACAGTATATTCAGAAACAGGTACCGTGGTCAGCACTTTCACACTTAAGCCGGAAAGGTTCGTGTTGCGTTTTCCGAAAAAGGTAATCGATGAAAACCCAGGCATGCAGAATAATCCATAAGGAGAAATAACCCATAATTTTTATAAATAATTGTAAATATGTTAAAGACACTAATTACTGCAGTAATTAGCCTGTTGGCTATGTCTGTAAATGCCCAGCAAGGATTTTTGATCAAAGGAAAAATCAGCGGAAATCATGAAGGAAAAAAAGTGATACTTAGCTATCCGAATCAGGCAGGTCTCAAAGAAAATATTAAAGACTCTACTATCGTAAAAAACGGCAGTTTTTCATTTAAGGGTAAGATAGCGGGTGTAGTAGCCGCAGAGCTGGTTATGAGTGCCCCGGGAAAAGAAATAGACCGGGCGGATTGGAGAAGATTTGAAGAAATGGACCTTCAGGAATTTTATCTTGAAAATAAAGTATTTACGGCTACGGGGCCAAATATAAAACGGGCGATGATTAAAGGCGGATCCGTTCAGGCAGATTACCTGGTATTGAAAGCGCAACTCAAACTGGTGAAAGACAAGATGCGGCCGCTCACGGAGAAAATGACACAATATTATACTGAAGGGAATGAAAAGGGCAGAGAGGAGTTGTTTCCACAACTTCAGGCTCTGGCTAAGGCCAAAAATGATGTGGAAGATGATTATTTCAAAAAAAATCCTGATTCTTATGTGAGTCTGTATATTCTCAATAATCATGGTGGGACTGATAACCCATCATTTGAGGCTAATTTTAACAAGCTTAGTGCGCGCATTAGAAATTCAGAAATGGGCAGGGGACTTATCGCCACAATGAATGCTATAAAAAGTGTTGATGTGGGGCAGTCCGCAAAAGACTTTGTTCAGAATAACACCGAAGGGAAACCCGTGTCATTATCTTCTTTCAAAGGAAAGTATGTACTGCTGGATTTCTGGGCCAGTTGGTGCGGGCCGTGTAGGAATGAACACCCCAGCATGAAAATGGCCTACCAGAAATTTAAAAATAAGGGATTTGAGATCATCGCAGTTTCCATGGATAATAAAAAAGACGCATGGTTAAAAGCTATCGCAGAGGATGGTGTGCCCTGGACCCAGGTAAGCGATTTGAAAGGCACGAAAAATCAGGTGACGCTAATGTACGGTGTGTCGGCTATTCCGCAAAACTTTTTGATTGATCCTGAAGGAAAGATCATCGCCAAAAGCCTTCGTGGTGATGAACTGGAAAAGAAACTGAACGAGCTGATTAAAAATTAAACATTACTCATTTAAAATCTCCCAAAAAAGCGTTGCTGTAAATCAGTTGTCGCGGACTGTATATTGTTTAAGAAAACCGTCTTTATTTCATAGAGACGGTTTTTTTTGTTGATTGGATTTGTAAAGACCTCTGCTAGATAGGATATAGCGAGTACCTGGTTTTTTATCTGTTTATTTTTTATTGTGTTGATTTTAAGCGTGTTGTTTGTTTTGGTTAACTGAAGCTTAACATAAGTTTAGTATATCATTAATAAACAAAGTTTAGTTTTGCTAAACAATATTTAATCGTAAAACTCATGCCTGGATTATTCACGCACATACTAAAAACACTTAATTACTAATGACCATGAAACACATTTATCTAACAATAATCATGTTGTTCCTGGGTCTGAATATTTCCCTTGCCTTCGCAACAATCAGTGTCAGCCAAATAAAGGCGCAAACAATATCGGGCCTTGATGGTACATTTTCTCTATCCTTACCTGAAGGACAACATAAGGTTTCCATCTCAATGGTAGACTACCGCCGGGTAGATACCTTAATCAATAGATGCTACATGACAAGGATGTTAATCCTCACCTGGTCTTTGCTGACATCAAAAGTCATGGCTATTTTATAGCCACCATTAATAAAAAAAGATTCCAAACGAATTATTATTTTGTAGATAATTTGCTTACAAGGGAAGCCAATGAGCAAAAGACTGCAACATTTACTATTGATGCCACAACCTTCGGTATCTCCTGGTGATTAAAGAACGATAAAAAAGAAATGATTATGAACAAGGCAAAAATAATGGTTTTTGAGGGACAAGGGCAGCCAATGTCTTTACAGGAACAGACGATCCCTGATTTAAAATCCGGAGAGATTTTAGTTAAAAATCTATATACTTCTATTTGTGGAAGCGACCTGCACACCTATTGTGGTTTGCGCCAGGAAAAGGTTCCTACTGTTTTAGGCCATGAGATTGTTGGAGAGATTATATCATTTTCAGATGATCACAGTAAAACAGACCATCTTGGAAATAAATTAAACGTGGGCGACCGTGTTACCTGGAGTATATTTTCCTCTGATCCCGATTCTGAACTGTCGAAAGCAGGGATGCCTCAAAAAGGCGAAAGGCTTTTTAAATATGGCCACGCACAGGTTACTATTGATGACGCGCTTCACGGCGGGTTGTCAACCCACTGTATCCTTAAACCTGGTACCGCTATCCTGGGAATTTCAAAAGAAGTCCCTTTGCCTGTTGCGGCGATTATAAACTGTGCTGTAGCTACAGTTGCAGGTGCCTTAAGACTTGCCGGAAACCTTTCGCAAAAAACAATACTCATTACAGGGAGTGGGTTATTGGGGATGGTTTGCGCGGCAATGTGTAAGGTTGCGGGAGCAGGATTTATACACATAGCAGATATTAATCCTTTGCGCCTGGAACAAGCGAGTGACTTTGGTGCAAACGAAACACATTTATTAACAGATTCATCTGTTCAGTTACCTGGAGGAATTGATGTAGCATTCGATATGAGCGGTTCTGCTGATGCAATGGAGAATAGCTTGAGTGCACTGGCAATTGGAGGAAAGGCTGTATGGATTGGGGCGGTATTTAATACCCGAAAAGTACAAGTTGATGCTGAGTCAATTGTTCGCCGGTTGATCACCATTAAGGGCTTGCACAATTACAATTTTGAAGATTTTGTTTATGCCGTAAACTTTATCAGCAAAAATCATCAGGTGTTTCCTTTTGAAAAGGTCGTATCAAAAGAGTTTAGCCTATTGGATACCAATGAAGCGTTTAAATATGCCGTAGCAAATAAGCCATTAAGGGTGGGCATTAATTTAGACCAGCAAACAGGTCAATCCAATGGATAAGGGATTTAGGGGACAGCAGTGGAAGATGTTGCTTATTACCATGTTTTGCTACCTGTTTTTTTATACTGGCAGGCACAATTTCGGTTGGGCAGCAAAGGGAATGGCAGCTGATTTAGCTATCCCATTTACAACTATCGGGTGGATTAGTTTTTCGATGCTAATCGGTTATTCCATTGGTCAATTGATCAATGGAAGCCTGGCCGATCGGTTTAGTGCCAGATTAATGGTTACCGTCGGGGCATATTTGTCTATTCTGGCCAATATTGCAATTAGCTTTTCCAATAGCGCAATCATGATTATGGTACTTTGGGCCTTGAATGGATATTTTCAGTCTATGGCCTGGGCTCCCGGCGCTAAGTTGATTAACAACTGGTGGAATGAACAAGAACGTGGGAAGGCCTTTGGCTTCTATACTATGGCAGCAGGACTATCCTCTGTAGTTACCTACCTGCTCTCCATCATTTTATTGCAGCAGGGATATGAATGGCGTATGCTGTTTAGATTGCCGGTGCTACTGCTATTGATATCTGCCACTGCATTTCTGATCATCGCCCGGGATAAACCAAAAGTCAAAATAGCTCCTTCTGCTCCGGTAAAAGCGTCAGTAAGCTGGATCGGACAGTATCGGGCGGTATTACGTAACAGAAAATTTATGGTTGCGTCTTTAGGGTTTGGATTTGAGAGTATGGCACGTTACGGGCTTATTCTCTGGGTTCCTGTTCATTATCTTGGTAACAACTGGAAGGATAATCCTGGAAATCTGTGGGTTACTTTTTTACTACCTGTTGGAATGGCTGCGGGGGCGCTGACATTCGGTATGCTTTCGGATAGCCTATTTAAAAAAGACAGAATAAAGGCTATTTCATTTGGAATGCTGGTTAGTGCGGTAATAGCAGTTTTGATTTATATTTCTCCTGTACATAACCTCTTGCTAGGCGGGGGACTAATGTTGCTTGCAGGTTTTTTTGTGTATGGTCCGCAGGCATGTTTTTGGCCCCTGAGTCCAGACTTACTTGGTAGCAGCCTTACCGGTACTGGTATAGGTTTCATGAATATGACAGGATATCTTTTTGCTGCTTTTGGGGAACCCTTGCTTGGTTATGCAATTGATGCTACGGGTAATACCAATAGTATTTTTATTGTTGTTGCTATATTATGTTTGTTATCGGCAGTAAGCGTTGGGGCTGTTCGACTTATACCCTCTTTAAACGTAGAAAAGGTAATTACTCCAGGTTAACTTAGAATAAATAAGTAAAGGTAAAGTTTCCCCAGGTATGACTATATAGGCCTTGCAGCCAGGGCGTTGAAGTGGTCTGAATAGAAGATACGCTAAACCTATTAATAACCAGGACAACTCCAAACGAATAACTGGCCAGGAGGTTGTTAATTGGACGATAGTATTCCTTATTAGCGGTTGTTCTACCTTGCAGGATGGCATTACTCAATACCCACTGGACCCTGGGTTTGAAAACGAAATATAACTGAGTTTTGTTCAATGCGTCTGAGCGGCTATAGTGCCTGATTAAACCTTGAAAATAAGGGCTCATTTTTCCAATCCGGATAAGGGAATAAACTGCGGCAGCGTTTGTTCCCGTTCCTATCATCACCTGTCCGCCTCCAATCACTTCCAGGAAATTTCCTTTTGTAAGTAATTGTTTCTCTGCAGTGAAATTCAGGTTTAGCATCAAACTATTCCGAAACTGATTATCCCAGCCGTTTGGTTCCTGATAGTTGACAAACTTGTGGATCATTTTTTGGGTCTGCTCGGCTAAAGAAGCAGGCCCGATAACACCGAGATCCAACTCCGTTTGTAAATCATATTTCTTTTTTTCGTTGTAGGAGTAGTGGCTGTAAGTAGCGTATAGGGCACCAGACCAAGGGTAGTCATTTGGTTGAAAGTTCGGATTTGCAATGTCCCTGGGAGTAAAAATCAATTGCGAAAGTCCAAAGCCGAATACATTCTTACTACTGTCTCCGGCTTTAGGAAAAACACGTTCAAACAGAAAATGGGAAGGTTTATTTTTAGTATAAAACAGCGTAAACCGTGTACCATTTGTATAGGCCTTATCTGTACCGTTCCCATAAAAATTTATATAATCATCGTCCCAGTAAGCTTGTAATAGCCGGTTTCGCGTGTCGTGTTGAGCATATGAATAGGAAACTACATGAAGTAGGATAATGAATAATAAGCCAGGTGAAGCCAAAAGCCTTTTCATTGTGTTGGTCCCGTAAAGATTAAACATTTATCTCAGTACAATGTTCCAGAAATAATCAACTTCGATTGATTAATTTAATCTTTTGTATTTATTACAAAGGGATCTTGCCTCTGTTCAGATAAAATTATAGATATTCACCATTTTATATCTCATGATAACCTATTCCCACCTTTCAGATCTGGAGCTGGCTTCTTTGTTAAAAGAAGGAGATGAGTTGGCATTTACTGAAATTTATAAACGATACTGGGAATTTTTATATCAATCCTGCTACTCCATTTTAAAGGATAGCGATAGTTGCGATGATATAGTACAGGAAATTTTTGTTTGGCTTTGGGCAAACAAGGAAAAGCATATCACAGATTCTTTTAAGCCATACTTATACGCTGCGGTTAAGTATAAGGTAGCTAATCTGATCAGACATGGAAAAGTTAAAGATGCATTTTTTGAACGGTCAGCTTATTTGAATCAACTAAGTGCTGACGACAACACTGTGGAACTGAAAGAATTAAAAGAAATTATTGCTCAGTTTACCTCCAGTTTACCCGAGCGTGCAAAAATGATTTTTCATTTGAGTAGAAACGAACTGTTGAGTAACAAAGAAATTGCTGACAGATTGGGGATATCAGAAAAGACTGTCGAAAATCAAATGAACATTAACCTGAAAAAATTGAAAGGTTCGTTAGGCAGACTCTCATTTTGGAGTGTGTTTGTTTAATTTATCTTATTGTGTATTAATTGTATATGGATTTTTTTGTGATTTATTTTTAACAGGCTTGGGTGCTAGGCCATCTTGAAGTGCTATGTTAATATAGGCGCAAGTAAAAGACCGCTTATAAGTATGAAGTACGAATTACTTTATTACCAAATAAAACCATATATAAACACATGAAGAAAAACTTTATCCTAATTATGCTGCTTTGCCTGGGGCAGTCTGCCATTTCCCAGCCACACCCACAATCTAAAGAATACTCATCACCTGAAAATAAGTTAGTACAAGAAAAACTCGAAGATTGGAAGAAAAAGAAATTTGGACTATTAATGCATTGGGGGCCGTACAGCCAATGGGGCATTGAAGCAAGTTGGAGCCTTTGTCCGGAAGATGACGAATACACAGCCCGTAAAGGACCGTTTAGCAAAAGTTACAGTGGCTATGTAAAAGCTTATGAAGACTTGCAGACTCAATTTAATCCGGTGAATTTTAACCCGGAAAAATGGTCTGCCGCCGCTAAAGATGCGGGTATGAAATACGTAGTGTTTACGACAAAACATCATGATGGCTTTGCTATGTTTGATACGAAGGAAACGGATTATAAAATCACTTCGGCTAAGAGTCCTTTTTCAAGCAATCCGAGAAGTAATATCACAAAAGAAGTATTCAGTGCTTTCAGAAACGATGGATTTATGATAGGGGCTTATTTTTCTAAACCCGACTGGCACAGTGAGCATTTCTGGTGGCCATACCTTCCAGCTAGAAACAGAGATGTAAACTATAAGATAGCCCAGCATCCTGAAAAGTGGAATGCATTTAAAAAATTCACCTATAATCAGATAGAAGAACTGATGACCGACTATGGAAAAGTTGATATTCTGTGGTTTGATGGCGGCTGGGTTCGTCCTGAACCAACAGGTAAGAATAATCAGGATCTCAATATGTCTGCAATTGCTGCTATGGCAAGAAAAAAACAACCTGGTATACTGATTGTAGACCGGACGGTGCCGGGTGAATTCGAAAATTATCAAACACCAGAGCAAACAGTTCCAGATAAGCCGCTAGACCAACCATGGGAAAGCTGTATTACAATGGGTAATTCATGGGGCTACGTTAAAGATGATACCTATAAGCCTGCACACGAACTAATCCATACGCTCATCAAAATTGTTTCACGTAACGGGAACTTTTTATTAAACATCGGCCCATCGCCTTTGGGAGAACTTCCTCCTGAAGCACTAAGCCGTTTAAAGGAGATAGGGAGTTGGATGAATGTATACGGAACAGCAATTTATGAGTCAACAGCTTTAGCTCCCTATGAAAGTAAGGGAATAGTTTACACACAATCAGCAGACAAAAAAGTTAAATATGTGTTTCTACTGTCGGATGGGGATAATCGGGTGATGTTGTCTAAAACACTTTCTTTGGCTACAGGAGTGATTTCTAAAAATAGTAAAATATCCATAATGGGCTCCACTATAAAGCTGAAACATAATGCAGAAACAAATCAGATCACTATTCCTGAATCGGCACAGAAAAATGTGTTTAATAAATATGCTGTAGTGTTAAAAATAGTTGGATAATTTCTTTAATCAGAAATAATTGTTCGTTAAGATGGATAGACAAACATTAATCACGCTGGCAGAAAAAATCAGCAATGGTAGTGCCACCAATGAGGATATTGTGCTTTACAATACCTGGTATAATTCCTTTAAGATAGAGGACAAATGGAACGAACAGGAACTTGGTCCCATTACTGAGAAGGAAAACTACCTTTTAAATAACATCTATACCAGCATCAGAAATAGACGAACTGTACGACTGTGGCCCCGAATGTTGATAGGGGTTGCAGCAGTGTTGATTGTAACCGCTTTTTACATGTTGTTTAATTTTAATGTTGCTCCTAAATCTTATACGTTTGAGCAAATTGCAGGTAAGAAATTTGAAACACCTTATAATATGCGTAAAACGATTGTGCTGACTGATGGAACAGAAGTCGTTTTATACCCGGGAAGTAAGCTGATTGTTGCCAATGATTTTAATGAAACAGACCGGAAGATTGCTGTCTATGGTCAGGTTTATCTTAAAATTTTTCATCAGAAAGATAAGCCTTTTGTTGCATATAGTAAACATACCGCAACTACTGCGATTGGGACGGCCTTTTATGTACGTGATTTTGAGCGTGCGCAAAAGTCCTCGGTTATGCTGATTGAAGGTAAGGTGAAAGTTCAGGAACCGAACCGTAAATCCATACAATACCTGGAACCGGGTACAGCTATAGAAGTTAACCAGCAAACACTTACTGCTGTTAAAAAGGTTATTGATAAGAACGAACTGCTCGCTCTGGCAGAACAGAAACTATATTTTGACCAGGCGGATATGCCTGATATTGTAAGAAAACTGGAGTTGTTTTACGGTATCGAGATAGACCTGGCCTCCTGTAATTGTAAGTTTAAAAAAATCAATGGTGATTATTCAAATCATTCCCTTGTATCTGTTTTAAATACAATAAGTTATATCAATAATTTGAGCTGGAAGCTGACCAATCAAAAAGTAGTATTTACTGCTAAAACCAAATAAACCTAACCTAACCAAATAAACTATGAATAAAAGAACTTTACTTCTTTATCACGGTTCCCCATGCTTTTTTGTCTTAGTTTTTATGCTGATGTGGCCTGCCCTTATGAATGCTACTTCAGCACAGGCCAGACTTTATAAGCCAGATAAAACCTATCAGATTGGCTTTAATAAGGAACCGATTCTTAAAGTGTTTGCTAAAATTGAACAGCTGTCAGGATTAAAATTTTCTTATAGCCCTGAAGATATCAAGTCTGTAGCACCAATTACACTCGAACCCAAAAAAAGGGATATCATCGCGCTGCTGAAAGATTTAAGTAGTAAATCGGGACTGCAATTTAATCTTTCGCGATTGTTAATTGGTGTTACGCCTATGGAAGGCTTTCAGCCCCCTAAAAAAATAGAGCAGCCGAAATTGAAAGCTATTGTAACTGATACCTTAATTCAGGGATTGGTAACGGATAGTTTAAATAGTGGCCTGCCGGGTGTCACAGTCTTTGTTAAAAATAAAACAAATATTGGTACCACTACCGATCTCAATGGCCGGTACTCTTTAAAAGTTCCGCAAAATGCAAGTCTGGTCTTTAAAATGATAGGCTTCCAGGTTGAAGAAAGGTCAGCTAATAAACCTGTGATTAATGTTTCTCTGAGAGAAGATAACTCTAACCTGAACGAAGTGCAGGTTGTCGCTTTCGGAACACAGAAAAAAGAAAGTGTGGTCGGTGCAATAACTACCATCAAGCCATCAGAATTGAGAGTGCCTTCCAGTAATTTAACTACTGCGTTACAGGGCAGGATTGCCGGAGTGGTTGCTTATCAGCGTAGCGGGGAGCCCGGACAGGATAATGCGGATTTCTTTATACGGGGAGCAGCAACTTTTGGATATAAAAAAGATCCTTTGATTCTAATTGATGGATTGGAGCTGACATCAACGGATCTGGCGCGTTTGCAGCCCAATGATATTGAAAGTTTCTCTGTTTTAAAGGATGCGACCTCTTCTGCTGTTTATGGAGCAAGAGCGGCAAACGGAGTGATATTGGTAACTACCAAAAGAGGTAAAGAAGGGAAAGCGGAGATTGGTTTCCAGTATGATTATTCTATGTCTGAACCGACAAATAACATAAAAATCGCTGATCCGATAACTTATATGAAACTGCACAACGAAGCGATTAGCACCCGGGACCCCTTGGGTATACAGCTATATCCACAGTCGAAAATTGATGGGACAGTTGCCGGCATAGATCCTATAAGATATCCGGCTGTAGACTGGATGGATATGTTATTAAAAAATCAGACCTATAATTCTAAAGCCAACCTAAGTGTCAGAGGAGGAGGTCGGGTAGCGACTTATTTCGTTACCGGAACGATGAATACCGATAATGGAATTTTAAAAGTTGATAAAAGAAATAATTTTAACAACAACATCAAATTGAAGTCCTATGCTTTGAGATCAAATGTAGACGTGAATTTAACGAATACGACCACCATGGCCGTTAGGCTTTACGGTAATTTTGATGACTATACAGGGCCGATCAATGGTGGAAGTGAGGTGTACAGGCAGATCATGAATAGTAATCCGGTGATGTTCCTCCCATACTATAATCCGGATAAAGCACATGAATTTACCAATCATATCTTGTTTGGTAACAGTGAAAATGGAAATTATTTAAATCCTTATGCGGAAATGGTAAAAGGGTATAAAAATTATTCCAGATCGTTAATGCTTGCGCAAATAGAACTTAAGCAGGATCTTTCTGGTTTAATTACCAGTGGTTTACGTGCAAGGTTAATGGCGAGTACAAATCGCAGGTCTTATTTTGATATCATTAGAAACTATACCCCGTTTTATTATTCGCTTTCAGCTTTCAGTGGTATTGATGAACCTTATGTATTAAACCCACTTAACGAAACAGGTACAGAGCTCAACGGAGCCCAGATCCCTTTGGGTCAGGAAACTTTAAGTTACTATGAGGGACCAAAGGAAATTTCTACTTCATCTTACATGGAATTCGCACTCAATTATGACAGGACATTTGGAGCTAAACATAACATTAGTGGGCTGTTGGTGGGGATCATGAATAATAGCTTGAAGGCAAACGCTGGTTCGCTGCAGGCATCCCTGCCATTCCGGAACATTGGATTTTCAGGCCGTTTTAGTTATGGATTTGATTCCCGTTACCAGGTTGAGTTTAACTTCGGTTACAATGGTACGGAACGCTTTTATGAAGACAAACGTTTTGGTTTTTTCCCTTCTGCCGGTTTGGCCTGGAATGTATCTAATGAAGCATTCTGGCAGGGCCTGAAAAGTACGGTATCCAATTTTAAAATCAGGGCAACCTACGGTTTAATAGGAAATGATGCTATAGGTAATGAGACCGATCGCTTTTTCTACCTGTCTGATGTTAATTTAAATGATTGGGGCAAGGGCGCTTTATTTGGACAGAACTTCAATCATTCCCGGGCGGGTGTATCTGTTAACCGGTTTGATAACCGGGAAATCACCTGGGAAAGGTCTAAACGTTTAAACCTGGGGGTTGATTTTAGTGTTAAAGATTTTAATGTAACTGCCGATTATTCTACGGATGATCGCAGTAATATATTAATGACCAGGGCTTACATTCCCACTACGATGGGACTTCCTGCATCATTAAGAGCGAATGTAGGCGCAGCCAAGTCAAAATCATTTGAGGCATCGGTTGATTATACAAAGAATTTCCAGAATTCAATGTGGATCAGTTTAAGAGCAAACTTTACTTATGCTGTCAATAAATACTCAAAATATGAGGAACCGTATTATCCGGAAGCTTATAGAAGTGTTGTGGGTAGTTCGATTAGTCAGCAACGCGGTTATATTGCGGAAAGGTTATTTATTGACGAGCAGGATATCAAAAATTCTCCTGTACAGACCTTCGGTAAATATATGCCTGGAGATATTAAATATCGGGACCTTAACGGCGATGGCGTCATCAATGAAGCTGATAAAATTGCACTTGGTTTTCCTACTAATCCAGAAATCGTTTATGGCTTTGGTTTTTCTGCTGGTTACAAAAACTTTGACCTATCCGCATTTTTCAGCGGCCTGGGAAGAGAGTCCTTTTGGATTAATTCCGACAACTCTCCATTTATCAATAATCAAAAAGCTTTGCTTAAAGTTATTGCAGACAACCATTGGTCTGAGGATAATCGGGATTTATATGCTTTTTGGCCTAGATTGAGCCCTGATGTCATCTCGAACAATGCACAAACCAGTACCTGGTTCATGCGTAATGGGGCTTTTTTAAGGTTAAAACAATTAGAACTGGGCTATACTTTACATGAAAAAGTAGCTAAAAGGCTCTTCTTTAAAAGAGTTCGTTTTTATGCTACGGCAAATAATCTGCTCACCTTCAGTAAGTTTAAATTATGGGATCCTGAGTTAGGCGGAAGTGGTCTTAACTATCCGGTACAACGTGTTTTCAATATGGGTGTTAATGTAAGCTTTTAACAATAAGTGTTTTTATATCAAAATATTATGAAGAAAAATATTGTGTTTCTGCTGATGTCGGTTTGTTTGATAACCAGTTCCTGCAAAAAATACCTGGATGTGGTGCCTGATAACATTGCCACCATTGATGATGCTTTTACGTCACGTACGCAGGCAGAAAAATTTTTGTTTACCTGCTATTCCTATTTACCAGCGGATGCTGATCCCCAAAGTAATCCGGCTATGCTGGCTGGGGATGAACTGTGGCTCTATTCAGATATACGGAATAACAGGTATTTTCTAAATCCAATAAGCTGGTTTATTGCTTTGGGTGAACAAACCTCAAGTGAGCCCTATCTTAATTATTGGGATGGATTACAGAATGGTAAAGCCTTGTTTAAAGGAATCAGGGATTGTAATACTTTTTTAGAGAAAATAGGTACTGTGAGAGATCTTAATTCTTTTGAACGGGATAAATGGATTGCAGAAGTGAAGTTCTTAAAAGCATATTATCATTTTTATCTTTTAAGAATGTATGGGCCGATTCCGGTTACAGATAAGAATTTACCGGCTTCCTCATCAGCAGAAGAGGTAAGGGTAAGCAGAAGACCAATCGATGAATGTGTTGCATACATTGTTAAAACGCTGGATGAGGCAGCAAGTGGTTTGCCTCTTAAAATTGAAAAGCCTTTGGAAGAGATGGGGAGGATTACAAAACCGATCGCGCTGTCTATTAAAGCAAGAGTATTATTAATGGCGGCCAGTCCGCTTTATAATGGAAACACTGATTTTTCCAGCCTCAGGAATAAGGATGGGTTACAACTGTTTAACCAGGTAAATGACCCAAAAAAATGGGATGCTGCATTGTTGGCCGCAAAAGAAGCGATTACTATTGCCGAGGGTGCAGGTGCGCGGCTATACGAGTTTGTTCCTACGCCCTCCCTTGGTGTTTTATCAAATGAAACGGTAATGGGACTAAGTATCCAAAACGCAGTTACAGATAAATGGAATACGGAGATTATCTGGGGCCTGGCTAATGACAATACCGCATTGCTGCAATCGGCTTCGATGCCCAGAATCGTAAATAATATCACGGTGATATCTGCGCTGGCGCCTACCCAACGAATGGCAGAGTTGTTTTATAGTAAAAATGGAGTTCCCATATCAGAGGATAAGACATGGAATCTGGCCAATAAAAATAAACTGCGTACTGCGACTGCTGCTGAAAAATTTTACATTAAAGAAGGCTATGAAACCGCTGAAATTAATTTTGACAGAGAACCACGCTTTTATGCTGATATGGCTTTTGACGGTGGAATTTGGTACGGTTTAGGGAAATACAATGAAGCCGGAGGGGATGTTTGGCATGTTCAGGCTAAATTCGGGCAGACTGCCGGTAGGGTTGAAATTAAAAACTTTTCGATAACAGGTTACTGGCCTAAAAAGCTGGTAAGTTATTTAAATACCCAAAATGTAGGTTCAGGTCATATTACACAACAATACAGCTGGCCAAATGTTCGTCTGGCGGATTTATACCTGATCTATGCAGAGGCGTCTAATGAGGTTAACGGACCAGGGAATGATACATACAATTATCTGGATAAAGTAAGAAAGAGAGCAGGATTGAAAGGCGTTGTTGAATCCTGGGCAGATAACAGTAACAATCCGAATAAACCATTAGGAAAAGAAGGACTGAGAAGTATTATTCATCAGGAGAGAATGATAGAAATGGCTTTTGAAGGAAGCCGTTTCTGGGACCTCAGGCGCTGGAAAGAAGCGGAGAATGTATATAGAGGTACTATAAAAGGCTGGGACATAGAGCAAAAACAGGCTTCAAACTATTATAGGGAAAAGATCCTGGCTACACAAACCTTCCAGCTTAAAGACTATTTCTGGCCAATAAGAACCAATAATGTTCTGGTGAATGATAAGCTGGTTCAAAATATTGGATGGTAAGGAATAAATAAAAGTACTCCTGATAATTAAAAATAGATGATTAAATGACAAATATATTCCAATGAAAAAGCTTAGTATAATAACCACATGTTTTATAGTGCTCCTCTACCTGGGCGGCTGTAAGGAAGATCTTGGTATTTCAAAGCCTTTAGTTAATGATGGCGCTGCTCCAGGACTTGTTTCCGGCGTTTCTGTAACCAACAGGCCGGGAACCGCTAAGATTGTTTATCAGATACCAGGCGATAATGACTTGTCTTACATTAAGGCCGAGTATGAAATCAGGCCCGGTGTGTTTAGGGAAGTTAAATCTTCTAAAACGAACGATTCTCTGATTGTAGATGGCTTCGGACAAGCCAAAGAGTACCAGGTTAAATTGTATGCTGTTGATAATGGCGAAAATAAATCCGACCCCGTAATTGTAACTGTAAATCCGACCTTACCACCCGTAATTACCATTTTAAATTCATTGAATTTAATTAGTGACTTTGGTGGGGTCGGTGTGGTTACCAACAATCCTACCGGGGCGGAAGTTGCCGTAGTGATGGTTGAGAAGGTTGCTAATGGTTCTGATAAGACTTTGAATACTTTTTATACCAGATCAAAAAATGAGGTCTTCAATATACGGGGTTATAAGCCCGAACCAGTAGTTTTTGGAGCATATGTACGCGATAAATTTGGTAACGTATCTGACATGATATACAAGGAGGTAACACCCATAGAAGAAGTTCGTTTAGATCGGTTTTTGTTTTCAGCTCCATTATTCCCGAACGATATGAAATCTTTCGATGAGGGCAGCTGGGGTGTAGCAAAAATATGGGACAATTCTACCTGGAGTGGCTTTCATAGTATTTATGATGACCCTACTATTTTGTTTCCACAGTGGGTTTCTATTAACCTGGGTGTGAAAGCACAATTGAGCCGCTTTAAGTTATTTCAACGTACTGCTGATGAAAGTTTTATTTTTAGTCACTTTAACATTAGGACTTTTGAAATTTGGGGATCCAATAATCCTTCGCCAGATGGAAATTGGGATAATTGGGTATTTATGGGCCGTTTTGAATCCATTAAACCTTCAGGACTCCCGGTCGGACAGAATACTGCTGAAGATAGGGCAAAAGCCAATGATGGTGAAGATTATACCATGCCAATTGGTTCACCGGCAGTAAGCTATATCAGGATAAAGGCACTCAGCAATTGGTCGGGTGGAGGTTTTCTGCAGATAATGGAAGCCCAGTTTTGGGGAAATCTTCAATAATGTGTCTTACTTAATTTTTGTACTATGATTATGAACGATATGAAAAAAATCATTACGCCGGTTTTATTAGTTTGTTTGCTTTTTATGGGTTGTTCTAAAATGGACGATCCAACCCGTCCATATACCAAAGACGGAGAAATTATTTATGCGACCAGAATAGATTCTCTAAAAGCATTTCCCGGTAACAACAGGATCAAATTAACCTGGTTATTACCTGCTAACAATTCTGCGGTCAAGGCGATTGCTTATTGGGACAATAAAACCAAGTCAAGAGAGATCCCGTTAATAAAAGGTGCTGATAATACCTATGCGTATATACTTGAAAATATGCCTGAAGCATCATATTTATTTGATGTATATACTTTTGATAAGGAAAACAATATCTCGGTGAAGAATACTACGAACACTGTAGCTTATGGAGAGGTATACCGCAAAGGTTTGTTAAACCGATTGTATATTAAAATCAGTAAAAGGGATGGTCAGTTGGTAATTAACTGGAACCTGCCTGAGAAAGAAATGATAGGGGTAGAGGTGCAGTATACCAGCACTTCAAATACTGTGCTTTCTGAAACTACATTGGGTGATAGTAACGAGACTGTAATTTCAGGTGCTGTTGATTTTTCAAAACCGATAAAATTTCGGACAATTTACAATCCTGGATTAAAGGCTATTGATACATTTGCCGCTGAGTGGTCAAATACAATAGATATCAGTAATCTTTAAGTTTTATAAAACTGCCCCAAAGATCAGATGTTATTTGGGGCAGTTATCCAGAAGTTAAGAGCGATCTATAGTCGGTTCAGGTTAAGCCTTCTTTTTAAAACTTTTCATCGCTAAAATAGCGCTCAACATCATCAATGCTGCACCAACAAAATACGGTGCCCCCGGTAAATAAAATGGAGCATTTGCATTTGTAAAATAATAAAAGATATAAGTCATAAACCAAGGTCCAAATATGGAGCTTAAACTCATTAAACTGGTTAAGCCACCTTGCAGTTCGCCTTGTTCATTTGCTGGCACTTGGTTGGTCATAATGCCTTGTAAAGCTGGTCCTGCTATTCCACCTAATGCATAAGGAACCATATATGCAAACATCATCCAGCCATGGTTGGCTAATCCAAACAATACCATGCCGATAGCATAAAGCATCAGCCCGATCCAGATGCTACGTTCCTGTCCGAGTTTGGGAATGGCAATTCTTATCAATCCTCCCTGTACCAATGCAATCATTAAACCAATAAAGCCTAAAGAATAGCCGACTAAATCTTCATCCCATTTAAACTTTTGCATGGTATAAAATGTCCATACGCTTTGGACAGCATGGCCAGCAAAATAGACGATAAAGAGGCAAACCGAAAGACTAATCACTGAAGGGTATTTTTTTAGCTGAAGTAGTGATCCAAGTGGATTACAGCGTTTCCAGTCTAATTCCCTGCGATTTTCCTTCGCTAAGGACTCCGGTAAAATAAAGTAACCATATGCGGCATTTAATAAAGCAAGAGCCGCGGCTGCATAAAAAGGATAATGAGTATCCATTTTACCCAAAATTCCGCCAATAACAGGTCCTATGATAAAACCAAGGCCAAAGGCAACGCCGATCATGCCGAAGTTTTGTGCCCGTTTTTCGGGGCTGCTTACATCAGCAATATAAGCAGATGCGGTGGTGAAGCTGGCACCAGTGACACCTGCAATGATCCGGCCTACAAACAGCCAGCCTATAGTGGGCGCAAAAGCCAGAAAAAGATAATCAATCCCAAAACCGAGTAAGGAGAATAGTAAAACAGGCCTACGACCATATTTATCACTAAGGTTCCCTACCAATGGTGCACAAAGAAATTGCATCACAGCATAGGCAACCAGTAAAAGCCCTGAAATTTTAGAAGCATCGCTAATATCGCCGTGGATAAGCCCTTCAATTAGCTTCGGAAAAACCGGAATGATAATTGCCAGACCGATAACATCTATGAGTAGCGTAAAGAATATGAAGCTTAATGCTGCAGGTCTCTTTTCTTGTTTTACCAGATTCATGGGGCCAAAGTTAACAATAAATACTACTGATGAAACTGTAGTAATTTTGATCGTTTTTTTATGTGAGCACCGGCTTAAATAGGGGCTTCTGGAACAGAATTTTATACAATTACGAATGAAATACCAGTCGTCAGGACGGGTATAGGGACATTATGGTTAAAATAGAAGATTTGTTGTGAAAAAACTGGCTTTTTAAAAAATAAAAGGCACTTTTGCAAAATTGAAAAGAATGGAATAATGATGTAAAAAAGAACTGCAGATATATGGAAGAGGAAGTTGTTGAAGAGATCGTTACGCTGATAGAAGAGGATAACGACGCTCAATTAAAAGTTTACCTGGATGATCTTAACATTTCGGATGTTGAGCACCTGATAGATGAACTTCCCCAGTATGCAGTAAAGTTTATTGACACTTTATCTATAAAAAGGGCTGTCAATGTTTTCAGAATCCTTGACTTTCCAACCCAGGAAAGGATCATTAAAAAACTTCCCGGAAATAAACTGGCAGAACTCATTAACTTGCTGCCACCGGATGACCGTACTTCTCTGTTTAGCGAGCTGAAAGGTGACGCTGTAAAAAAACTGATCATTCTGCTGCCTGCAAAAGATAGGATAGAGGCACTTTCCTTATTGGGCTATGAAGAGGATAGTGTTGGGCGTTTAATGACTCCTGACTATGTTGCTGTTAAAAAGGACTGGACAGTTAACCGTGTATTGTCGCACATCAGACGTTATGGGAAAAACTCGGAAACCATTGATGTAATCTATGTAATTGATAAGGACGGCATATTGCTGGACGACATCAGGATCAGAGAGGTGTTACTCGCAGATCCTGAGGCTAAAATTGGAACATTAACCGATCACAGGTTAATTTCATTAAAGGTAAGCGATCCACAGGAGGAAGCCATTAATGTGTTTAGGATGAACAATAGGGTGGCTTTACCAGTTGTGGACGATAACAACGTATTGCTGGGTATTGTAACGGTAGATGATATTTTATGGATTGCCAATGAAGAGTATACTGAGGATATCCATAAAATAGGGGGGACCCAGGCGCTCGACGAACCTTACCTGGACGTTCCCGTATTTCAATTGTATAAAAAAAGGGTAGTTTGGTTAATTGTACTTTTCTTTGGAGAGTTGCTCACCATTTTTGCTATGTCGAATTTCGAGCGACAAATAGAAAAGGTAGTTATTTTAGCGACCTTCATTCCATTAATTATATCAAGTGGGGGTAATAGCGGCTCGCAAGCTGCGACATTGATTATTCAGGCAATGGCACTTGGAGAGATTACCATTAAAGACTGGTGGCGGGTTATGCGAAGGGAAATATTTTCGGGTATTTTTCTGGGTGCAACTTTATGCCTCCTTAGCTTTTCCGTGATCATCTGCTGGCAATTAATTTCAGGATCATTGGCTGAGCCTGTGTTAATCGGCCTGGTGGTTGGCTGTTCCTTGGTTGGTGTAGTTTTGTGGGGAACTTTAATGGGCTCTATGCTACCTTTATTGTTAAAGAAACTAGGGGCTGACCCTGCTGTTTCCTCTACACCATTCGTAGCTACTCTGGTTGATGTAACCGGCCTGATCATTTACTTCTCGATGGCATTGTTGTTTTTACGGGGAGTGCTACTTTAAACCCACAACTGATTAAAAGATGAGTTTCAGGTGGGTCTTATTGACTTTACCTCGTACAGAGTCGTAGCAGAGTCGCTACAGAGTCGTACCAAAGTCGCATAATTTATTATTTACGACTAATTTTTGGGTTCTATATGGGGGTAGTTATATTGTTTAAAAAAAACGTCCCCTGTTTTTACTCAGGAGACGCTATCTTTTTGTTGAGCAATAAATATTGCTAATTATTGAACATCCTTAAGTTCAATAGTAAAGTCAAGTACCGAATTTGCTGGTATTCCCGGCTGTCCGTTATTACCATAACCAAATTCCGAAGGAATAAAAAGTCTGATTTTACCACCTTTTTGGATGTATGGAATTCCAATTTGCCAGCCTGCAATTAAACCACCTAATCCAAATGTTCTTGGCGTACCTGCACTACTGTCAAAGTTTTGTGAGCCACCTAATACTTTACCTGAGTAATCTACAGTAACCTGAGTATTTCCAGTAAATGTAGTGTTCCCTGAACCAGCAGTGATAATCTGATAAAATACGCCATATTTATCCTTTTTAACATCTGGTATGTTGTTGGCAGTAACATATTTTCTAATTGCAGTAGTATCTGCAGAAAATTGGGCCTTTGTATCAAAACTGTCTCTTTTACAAGCTGTTAAACCCGCTGCAACAGCTACAAGAAGTACTAAATATTTAATCTGTTTCATTAATTTTATTTTTAAAAACCTAAACAATTCTATCATTAATTGCATTTAAAATGCTGCTCGAAGCCTTCTGAAATGATCTGTTCCCTGTTTTGAGCAGAAAATAATGCGTTCTCAGAGAAGACCGAGGAATTTTTGACATTCTTCATGGCAAAAAGTTCCAGTCTTCGAAGAGTAATGCTTTATTTTCCCTGATTAAACGTTAAACCTGAAGTGCATGATGTCGCCATCCTCTACAACGTAAGTTTTTCCTTCAACGCCTAACTTACCTGCATCTTTACAGGCATTCTCAGAGCCTAAGGTTACAAAGTCTTGATATTTGATAACCTCTGCACGGATAAATCCCTTTTCGAAATCGGTATGGATAACACCAGCTGCCTGAGGCGCTGTAAAGCCTTTGGTAATTGTCCAGGCTCTTACTTCTTGTACACCAGCAGTAAAGTAAGTATACAAATCCAGTAAACGATAAGCAGCAACAATAAGTTTATTTACGCCCGACTCAGTTAAGCCAAGATCAGCTAAAAACTCCTGACGTTCTTCATAGCTTTCCAGCTCAGCAATTTCAGATTCGATTTTCGCAGAAATAACCAGTACTTCAGCACTCTCATCTTTTACTGCTTCTTTAACGCGGTCAACATAAGCGTTTCCATCAATTACAGAACCTTCATCCACGTTACACACGTACATTACTGGTTTTTGTGTTAACAGGCCCAGGTCTTGTATATATTCAAAATCTTCCGCAGATACTGCCGCTGAACGAACAGATTTACCACTTTCAAGATGCGATTTAATAATACTTAATATATCGAAAGTTCTCTTGGCATCCTTATCGGTTTTAGCCATTTTCTCTACTTTCTGTATGCGTTTGGTAACTGTATCCAAGTCTTTCAACTGTAGTTCAGTATCAATGATCTCTTTATCGCGGATTGGGTCAACAGATCCATCTACGTGGATCACATTTCCATCATCAAAACAACGCAATACGTGAATGATAGCATTTGTTGCTCTAATGTTACCTAAAAACTGGTTTCCTAAACCTTCGCCTTTTGAAGCTCCTTTTACAAGACCTGCAATATCTACGATTTCGATAGTGTTCGGAACGATACGGTTTGGCTTAACCAGCTCAGCTAATTTTGTCAAACGTTCGTCCGGTACGGTAATTACACCTATATTGGGTTCGATAGTGCAGAAAGGAAAGTTAGCCGCCTGGGCTTTTGCGTTAGATAAACAGTTAAATAATGTAGATTTTCCAACATTTGGTAAACCAACTATACCACATTGTAATGCCATGAATGATTTTTTTCTTGATTTGGCGCAAAGGTATCAATTTTTTAAAAATATTTTTTATGTTTAGGGGTACTTACATTATTGAATAATAATTAACAACTATGGAAAATTTTGAAGAAGCGGAATCAACAGAGCAGGAGCAAGAGCAGCTGATTGTAACCGAAGAGATCAGAAGTTATATTTATGAAACCGCAAAGTGGACAAAATTTCTTTCCATTGTAGGGCTTGTATTTGCAGTCTTCCTGGCTTTAATGGCTTTTAGTGCAAATGCAATTATTGATGCTCTTGTAGTTGCAACACCAAACAATCCTTTGGCCCAGATGGGGACAGCTTTTTTAACCATTTACTTTTTAAGTATCTCGTTAATGCTGTTCTACCCAAGTTTTATGCTGTTTAAGTATTCCAATGCAGCTACTACTGCCGTACTATATGCTGATCAGGAGAACTTTACAGTAGCCATGAAAAAGATGAAGTCCGTATTTAAGTTTTGGGGCATCATCGCTATCATTGTACTGTCGCTATACATACTGAGCATCTTGCTGGCAATTGTAGCTAAAATTGGTGGGGCATAGCTGTTTCTATAGTATGTTTAAACGTTTTGATCTCCTTTTTAAGTAAGCTTTCAAAGTAAGGATTTAAGAGTTTAGCCAGTCCTAGTCCTATGCCGCCAGCGGGGGGATGATAAGAAAGAACAATTTTTAACAATGTTTCCCGGGGATCTGGTGTTTGTGCGAACTCAACACGACCAACGTGATGAAGTAGTGTGCCCGGTGTAGAACGCCAACCGATTAGACGGCCGGGTTCATCTTTTATAATTTCAGCATGCCAGTCTACGGGAAACAGGTTACCCATTACATTTGATTTCCATCGGGAAAGGTTTTCGTCAACCATTTCCACATTTAAAAGATGTTTTATACTTGCCGGCAGGTTATTTAAATTACGCCAGTAAGTATATACTTCGTTTGCCGGCCTGGCAATAATAAATTCACCTCTTATGTTTATTGCATGTGGCTTACTTGCATCTATACCTAATTGTTCGTAAAATAGACAGCGACCGGTAAATGCACGGTACGCGAGGTAGCCACCATATAAAAATGAAGCGCTAAAGGGCCGTTTAATTCCACGGCTTATCAATATGCCGCTCAAAAACATAGATACCATACGTTCATTTAGTCCTATATTCTCATAATGTTGCTTTTCAATTGAAAATTTGCCCGAACGTAGTTTTAGGTTAGTTAGATGTGTGCTCATTCTATTTTGGTTGATTAACTAATGTGCGCTGAAAGGGGGGGCTGACTTAATTCTTATCTGGTATGTGCATTTATCGCTTTCCCAATGCGCTGAATCATGGCGTCGTCCAGATCGCCCCAAATCTGTTCCCAGCTTCCGTCTTTTTCCTGCCTGATTTGCGTGATGTTTTTGCCGGACTGACTACATTTAAAATATTCAGCTCCGTCTGTGGTTTCTTCTGGTTTTACCTTGAGTGTTTTTTTTGATCCATTTAAATCAACGCTGATTTCAAACTCTTCCTGATGTACTTCTGATTGTCCCATTGTGTTTGTATTAAGGTTATTAAATACTAACAGATGCCTCAGATATTAACACTTTAGCGGAAATTATGTTTTATTTATTTAATTTGCAGGCCTAACCAGAACCAAATAACTATTTCTATGGAGTATGATAAAAAATATCCAGATGTTTACAAAGGGTATTTCGATTACAGAGAACCTTTTACTGAAAATCTGGAGGATATTTACCTGAGACCTGTAGTAATTCCTATCTATCATATTGATGAACTGTTTAATGATCAGGCAATAAATGATATTTATAGATTACAAGAAATTAGCAACAAACCTGATTTTAAAGATGAGTGTGAAATACTGGAAGCTCAGCTGAGGGAGCGGGATATGCACATTTTTAAGTATTTTCATTTTATTGCTGCGCAAAGACATGTTTTGTATGAACTGAAGACAAAATATCGTGATTTTTACGAGTTGGAGCATACGCTAAAACAATTCGAAGTTATAGGCTATGATGTGGGTAAGGCCCGGGAAACGGATCTTATAAAAAGAAAGAAATCACTACTTGAATTTCAGGCAGGCTTGTGTTGTCAGCAGTTTGCTTAAAAATCGACAGAAAACTTACTATGTTTGTTTGTACTGATCTTTAACCAAAAGAGTTGAGACTGCGGCGAGGATCATAAAGCCGCCAGCGGTTATCAAGGCGTAAATCGCATGCCCGTTAAACAGGTATTTTACCATATATCCACCAATAAATCCATTGACCAATTGCGGGAGTGTAATGAAGAAATTAAAAAGCCCCATATATATGCCCATTTTATGTGATGGGATGGAATTGGATAAGATGGCATACGGTGTGGTTAGGATACTGCCCCATGCAAGGCCAACAGCAATCATCGGGTAGATCAGCAAATCAACATCATGGATGTAATAAATGGAAAGCAGACCAATGCCGGCAGCAGATAATGAGATGATGTGCGTATTGTTTTTCCCGATTAATCTGAATAATGAAGGAAGAAAAGCTGCGTATACGGCAGATACCACATTGTATATTCCAAAAAGAATTCCTGTCCAGTTACCCGCGTCGGCATAGCTGTCAGATGAAGTATCGCTGGGAGAAAGATTATAAATATGTTGCGCGATGGCCGGAGTAGTGAATACCCACATGGAGAACAGGGCAAACCACGAAAAGAACTGTACAATACCTAACCTGATCATGACTTTAGGCATGTTGCCAAAATCCGTAAGTATATCCATCAGACCCTTTTTCGGCGCTTCCTTATGATTTTCACCCTCAAAGGCCCGGTGTTGTTCCGGTGTATATTCCCTGGTGGTAAATACAGTCCACAATAACGTACCTAATAATACTAAAGCCCCGGCATAGAAGGAATAAACCACATTGTCCGGCACTTTTCCCTGGGCTGCGGTTTTTGAAATACCTCCGTATTCTGCCAATACATAAGGAAGAAAAGAACCTATAATGGCCCCGGCACCAATGAGAAAGGTCTGAACGGAAAAACCCACACTACGTTGATTCGTAGGCAGATTGTCTGCCACCAATGCTCTGAAAGGTTCCATTGCGACATTAAACGATGCATCCATTAGCATCAGCATCCCTGCGCCAATAAGTAAAGGAGGCAGGAACATGGTGAACCATGCCGCATTGGGCATTAAGGCGAGCGACACAGCGGCAATGATAGCGCCTACCAGGAAATAAGGTCTCCTGCGTCCCAACCTTGTCCAGGTATGGTCGCTATAATAACCAATGATAGGCTGGATCAGCATGCCACTTATTGGTGCGGCCAGCCAGAACAAAGACAAATGCTCTACATCAGCGCCAAAAGTTTGTAGTATTCTGGATGCATTTCCAGTTTGCAAAGCAAATCCGAACTGTATACCCAGAAAGCCAAAGCTCATATTAAAAATCTGTAAAAAGGATAGCTGTGGCTTAGTGATGCGTTGCTGTATAGTGTTCATGCGTCGGCTTTGGGATATGATTTGGTTAGTTTAACAGGGATGGTATAATTATCAGAGGTTATCGGCAAAAAATAGTAACGACCGGGCGACATGTTTTTGCCAGTAGGGCCATTCATGTCGCCCTTCAAACTCCTCATACTGGTGGTTAATTTTATGACCTTTCAAGGCATCATGCAAATCACGGTTGTAGCGGGTAAGAAGATCTTGATCGCCGCAGTCGAACCGGAGCGGAGGTAAGTTGCTTTTGTTATTTAGAATAGTCGCCAGTACGCTTTCTGCTGTGGAATCGGTTTGCCTATATGCTGAAATATCAGTTCCTGTAAATAAACTCATTTGTTCAAGGGCCGTTATAGAAGAGTGTGCGGATACAGCTTTGAAAATCTGGTTGTATTTTACACCGATTTTTAAGGCACCAAAACCGCCCATAGATAATCCGGAGATGAAAAAGGCCGACTGATCGGATACCTGGGGCAGTGTTTCCTTAAGTGCCTGCGGTACATCTTTACTGATCCATTGTTCAAAGTTTTGATCATGATGCGGAAGGTAAGCGGATCCGTCGCCCCACAAGCCATCAGAAGGCATGGCAATGACCATATTTGGTAAAGTTCCGTTACGGATCATCTCTATAGCTTGTAAATGTACACCACCACTGTATGCCCAGCTCCAGGCACTTCCATAAACCCCATGTAGCAAAATAACTACCGGTAAATCAGATAGCTCGTCTGTACCGGGGGGAACAAATACACATATGTCGGCGCGGCCGGCCAGACTAGCTGTACCTACGGTCATGAACCGGAGATGATCTTTTTCAAAAGCAGGATTTGATATTTCTATAGTCCTGAACGCAGATGTTTTTTCCATAATTTAGTTAAATACAATTACACCTTTGGCGTTTTTCCCCGCAAGCATATCATCAAATGCCTGTTTCAAATCCTGAATAGCATAGGTATTGGTAATCATTTCTTCCAGTTGGAGTAGCTGCTTATCGTAAAGCTCAACGATTGCCGGAAAATCAACTTTTGGTCTGCATTTGCCATATAGGGGGTTGATATAAACCTTGTCCCATTCAAATAAGTTCATGTCAAAAGTGATTTCCTGTTCAATACCGCTTACCTGTACAGCTGTACCGGCATTTCTAATCATGGCTAATGGAGCAGCCCCCAGATCAGCGATAGCTGTACATTCAAATGCATAGTCCGCACCTCGTCCGTTTGTCATCGTTTTTACCTGTTTGGCGGCATTTAGTAAACCTTTGTCTGCCTTATCTGCTAAAATAGTAGCTGTAGCACCAAAGGATAAAGCCATTTCCAGTCTTTGGGGATTAATGTCGATGGCAATGATTTTTACCGCACCAGAAAGTCTTGCGGCCTGGATTACACTAAGGCCAACTCCTCCGGTACCCAGAACCACTACACTTGTTCCGGGCTTTACTTTTGCTGCATTCACAACAGAACCATAACCAGTCATGATGCCACAGCTGATGATACTGGCCGCAGGAAAAGACATAGTTTCCGAAGGATTTAAAATGGCAGCCGAAGCTTTTACTAAAGTATATTCGGAAATCGTTCCCAGGTTAAAAGATCTTTCGATGGCTTTATCTGCTATAACTGTACCTGAACTATGGGCATGACCACCATTAGGGCCGTGCATCCCTCCGGTAACAGGTGAGTTGTTCTCGCAGATGTGCTGATTACCCTCAGTACATTGAAAACAATGTTCACATGGCATGGCCCAGTTAAGAATTACCTTATCGCCCGTTTTAAATGCGGTAACTGCTGAGCCTGTTTTTTCGACAATACCGGCGCCTTCATGACCGATTACCATTTGCTTTCCCCAGTTTAAGGAATCAAAGTCGGTATGACAAAGGCCTGCTGCCAGTATCTTTACCCTGATTTCATCTGGTCCCGGGTCTCCGACCTGTATTTCTCCGATATAAAAATCGCCATTTCCATTGGTGATAGCTGCTTTACAAGTTATAGACATTGTATAGATATAATGATATAAATAGAATTAGTTTTGAGGTTTGCCAAAAAGAAAAGTCAGTGGAATATCGAGTCTTTTAGACCAGGCCATCTCGTTATGTTTGTCATCCGGGAAGTACATGTATTTCAATTTGATCAGCTTGTTTTTCGATAATATTTTATTCATTTCCTCATTGGCAGGTAAAAAATCTTTATCTAAATCCAGTCCGCCACAATCAAGATATAATCTGCTGCCGTTCAGGTTACTGGTTTGTCTGGCTGCTTTCGCCAGTATGTTCCCGTCATCAAAGTAAAAGCCACTGGATAAACATGCTGCTTTAGAAAATACTTCAGGATATTGCCAGACCATATAAAAGGAGATTAGTCCTCCCATAGAAGATCCTATGGCAGCTGTATTAGCTTTGTCCTTCAGCGTTCTGAAATTTTTGTCAACAAAAGGCTTTAATTCCGTCGCAATAAACCTGATGTAATTCATTCCTTCCGGTGTACCGGAATATTCTACCCAGCGGTCTTTGGTATTGGCAATGCCTACAATAATAAATTCATCGGTTTTACCATTTCGCATTAAACTGTCCGCGACCTCGTCCATACGCCATTCGCCTCCCGAACCATTGGTATGGTCAAAAATATTCTGGCCATCATGGGCATACAATACCGGGTATCTTTTACCAGGCTGTTTAAAATAAGAAGGAGGTAGCCATACCACTACATTACGTGTGTTTTTTAAAAGCGGACTGCTAAAATTATGATAATACCTTACTGTCCCTTTAATACTGCGCTGATAGGTGTCGTTCCAGTTGCTTGGGCGGAGTGTAACAACGGTATCCTTTGTTAACGTTAAACTGATAGCAGTTGGAATTTGTCCGCTGTTGTTGTATAATGCCTCTTTGTAGTAAGACCCGCGCGTGATTTTAAAATTCACTTTTGTGTTTTGTGGTAAGTTGTTTTCCTGGATCCAGGTACTATCGTTAATTTTATGCATTTTCTGACTGCGCGGATAAATCCAATTTCCCCATTGAGGCTGATCGCCGATCACCAATAAGGTGTCCGTCATTTTAAAAGGCTCAATAACTTTGATGGTTAGTTTAACAGATTGTGCCAGTAAACGATCAGCATAACAATTTATGCCCACCAGCAATGCGATAGTTAAAAGAGGGATCTTGCTCATTCGTACAGTATTTATATTCCTATCCGTTTTTCGAAGAGGTTGGTTGATTTCAAAATAAAGGTTAATAACTTACAGATACAATGCACAAGTTGGCTTAAAAATGGAGTATATTATCTTATTTGTTGCGAAAGATGTATATTGGTGTTAAAAAACAACAATGATTAGAGCCACGCCAGAAATTGTACAACCAGCCAGTGAACAGTCTTTCCTGGTCCGCGCTTTTGGAGATGAGGCCTTTAGGGCGCCTTATCATTTTCATGCTGAATTTGAACTGACGCTGATTTTAAAGGGTAAGGGTAAACGTTACATAGGGAACCATATGGCCGATTTTAAAGCAGGCGACATGGTGCTTGTTGGTCCTAATCTGCCCCACTGCTGGAAACTCGTACCTGAAAAACAGCCTGATGCGAAAGCAATTGTTATACAATTTACGGCAGATTTTATCGGGGAGCTTTTTTTTGAAAAGCCTGAAAATGCGCCTATAAAATCTATGTTCCAAAAGGCTGGTAATGGAATATGGTTTGATAATGACAGTTTTGAGGAGGTATACGCCGATATCAAAGCCATGCAGCAACAGGATAATTTTCATATGCTGATTGGTTTTTTAAAAATACTTTACAGGCTTACCCAGTCTTCCAAACTGGCCTTGTTAGATAAGGAACCCGACGTAGCCCGTTTAAGTCTTGTTGAACAAAAAAGAATTAATCCCGTGCTGGCTTACCTGGTAGATAATTTCAGAAAGCAGGTATCTTTAAATGAAGCTGCGGCATTAACCAATATGACGACTAACGCATTCTGTAAGTACTTTAAGAAAATTACACGTAAAACGTTTATGGAAATGGTTATACAGTATCGGCTCAACTATGCCACCCAGCAACTTATTGAGACTGATAAACCTGTTTCAGATATCGCTTTTAACAGTGGTTTTACTGATGTTTCCCATTTCTATAAAGTCTTTAAATCTAAAATGGGATTAAGCCCGTTAAGCTATCGCAAAAAGTTCATGGTAGGCTACGATACCAAAGCTTAGTTCTAATCTCGAATTGGTATATTTATCAGTATTATTTTTAATTTAAACATATTTGGATAAAATACACCATTTTTCAAGTAATTTGTTCATTTTTTTTCCCTCCATATTGGCTTTACTTTGGATTAACCAATTTAAAGATTATGAACACTGAAAGTATGCAACTACCCGAGCTTAATGGTTTAAAAACAATATCCCAGGATAAAATTGAGGAATTTAAAGAAAAGGGACACACCCTGATTGAAAACGTAATTAGCAGTGAAGAAGCTGATGTTTATCAAAAAGTAATCAGTAAAGCTGCAGCTAAGTACAACGAGGAGAAAAGGAAGCTTGAAGATCGTGATACTTATGGAAAGGCATTTTTACAGATCATGAATTTATGGCGCGGTGACGAGGCTGTAAAGAAATTTGTATTGGCTAAACGCTTCGCTAAAATAGCTGCTGATTTGTTAGGAGTAGATAATGTCCGTCTTTATCACGATCAGGCATTGTTTAAAGAACCAGGTGGTGGCCCTACACCATGGCATCAGGATCAAAACTACTGGCCATTAGATTCGAATAACACGATTACTATGTGGATGCCATTGGTTGATATACCAAATCCAGAAATGGGTATGCTTACTTTTGCTTCAGGATCACATAAGAACGACAATGTTTTTGATTTTATCATATCTGATGAATCGGAAAATGCGTTTGAAGACCATGTAAAGGAAAAAGGATTTGAAATTTCCAGAGCTAACAGTATGAAAGCTGGTGATGCGACCTGGCATCGTGGTTACACCATTCATAATGCACCGGGCAACAGTTCTGATAAAATGCGCGAGGTGATGACTATTATTTATTTTGCCGATGGGGCCAGGGTAACCGAACCACAACATAAATGGCAGGAAAATGACCGTCAGCAATGGCTAATGGGGAAAGCACCTGGAAGTCTTGCTGATTCTGAGCTGAATCCATTGCTGTTGTAACCAACAGCAATGCAGCTACCTCTAAAAAACAGTACCCCCCTTTAATATTACAGCACTAACCAAATTATTTATGAACGGAATTACACACAAAATTGTGGGTTTACTCATTGCTTCTCTCTTTGCAATGAATGGTCTGGCACAGAAAAAAGCATCTGACGCAGAGGTAATGTATCATGTTTTTCAACGCAGTTTTTACGATGCAAATGGTGATCAGCATGGCGATTTAAAAGGATTAAGACAAAAGCTCGGCTATTTGCAGGATTTAGGGGTGACCTCTATTTTGATGACTCCATTGTATGAGTCTGTTTACTATCACAATTACTATTCCAGCGATTTTGATAAAATAGATCCCAGATACGGAACAATGAAAGACTACATCGATTTGGTAAAGGATATTCATCGCAGGGGAATGAAAATTTATATGGACATGGAAACTCAGTATGTAACGGAGGACCACCCATGGTACAAAGAATCGTTAAATAACCCTGCCTCAAAATATTCGGAGTATATCCTGTATGATGATAAGGAGCAGAACAAACCTTCATCTATCGTGTATGACATTACAGAATTGAAGGGGTACGACGGGACAGTGCGTAAAATTACCACTGTCAATTTGAACAGTAAAGCTGTTCATGATTACAATTATAAGCTATTTAAGTTCTGGCTTGATCCGAACGGCGACGGCAAGTTTGATGATGGGGTAGATGGCTATCGGTTAGATCATATGATGGATGATCTGGATAATAAAAAGCGATTAAGTAATCTGTTCAGCACATTCTGGGTACCACTAATTAATAAATTAAAAGAGGTAAATCCTAAATTAACCATCATGGCCGAGCAGGCCAACTGGGGCTCGTATGGGATTGACTATCTTGAAAAAGCTGCTGTTGACCGTGTTTTTGCATTCCGTATTCAGCAAGCCATTCCTACTTTCAGCAAGGAAAAAATTGCCGCCTTTGCCGATACCACGTTTTCCAGAACACCGGAAAATAAGCAGCAAATTGTATTTATAGAAAATCATGATATCGCGAGATTTGGAACAGTGGTTAAACAAAATCCAGGAAAGGAACGCGTAGGCGCTGCACTGAACTTATTGATAGGAGGAATCCCATCTATTTATTATGGGCAGGAAATAGGCATGCTTGGTGACACCTGGTTCGGTAAATATGGTGGCATTACCGATGCCAATGAGATCCCATCCCGTGAAGCTTTTGAGTGGTACAAGCAGGCTGAAGGTAAAGGGATGACTTTCTGGTATAAAAATAGTGGCCCATGGTGGGATACGAGTACTGTAAAAAGTAATGACGGTATTTCTTATGAAGAGCAGAAAGCTAACCCCTTGTCGCTATGGAACTTTTATAAGAACCTGATTGCAGTTAGAAAAAAACAACCGGCATTAGCTGCTGGTAGCTATCACACCTTAAAAAATAATAACCCTAAGATATACACCTTTAGTCGAGTCTCAGGTCGGCAAAAAGTAGTTGTAGCAGTAAACCTTTCCGATCAGGAACAGGAATTTACCATCGACGGTGCAGGAGCTGAACAAGCACTTAAGTTGTTCGGTCAGTCGGTTGGAAATGTAAAAAACGGAGCTATTGAATCCAAATTAGGTGCTTACGGCGTACAGGTTTGGCGTACGGATAAGTAAGACAATCAAAAAGAAATTTTAACCAAATATTAATTAAACCAGCTTGACGTATGAACGTATTTTACCCTTTAAAACAGGGGCTCTTTGTGCTGTTTTTTTTCTCTGTACTTACTGCCAGTGCCCAAAATGGCTCGGTAACAGGTAGGGTACTGGATGAAACGGGTCAGGGTCTTCCGGGTGCTTCTGTAGTTGTTAAAGGAACAACAAGAAGTACCGCAACCGATGCAAAAGGCAATTATAGTTTAAGCGCATTGCCCGCTGGAAACCTGGTACTCGTAGCCAGTTATGTGGGGTATGAGACGCTGGAAAAACCGGCTGCAGTTTCCGGAAATATTACGCTTGATTTTAACCTTATACCGGATGCTCAAAAACTAGCTGAGGTGGTCGTTATCGGATATGGCACAACAACCAGGAAGAACCTTACCGGTGCTGTCACTACGGTAACCAGTAAGGATTTTCAAAAAGGTGTGATTACCACCCCTGATCAGTTGATCCAGGGTAAAGTAGCGGGGGTGGTCATCGTACCGGGCGGCGGACAGCCGGGCTCGGCGGGAACTATTAGAATCAGGGGAGGAGCTTCTTTAACTGCAAGTAATAACCCACTCTATGTGATTGATGGAATTCCTTTGAGTGGGGAAGGTATATCTGGAGCTGCAAGTCAGCTTTCATTAATCAATCCCGCAGATATTGAGAGTTTTACGGTACTTAAGGATGCGAATGCTACCGCGATTTATGGCTCCCGTGCTTCTAATGGCGTGGTACTCATCACTACCAAAAAAGGTGGGGCTGCCAAACCGACATTTAATTTCAGTACCAATAATTCTTATGCTACAGTTGCCAGAAAGGTGAATGTACTTTCTGCCGATCAGGTGAGGGCGTATGTAAACGAGAACGGAATTGCGGCAACCAAGGCTTTACCGGGGACGGCAAATACCGACTGGCAGGATGAAATATACGACAATGCATTTGGTACAGATAACAACTTTACTTTATCGGGTACTTTCCAGAATGTGCCTTATCGGGTTTCCGCAGGTTATCTGGATCAAAAAGGGCTGTTGTTAACGGATCGTTTAAAAAGAGGTACCGGAGGTATCCGTTTAACACCTTCTTTACTGGATAATCATTTAAAGGTAGATCTTAATCTTAAAGGGACGATTTCCAATTCACGATTCGCCAATCAGCTGGCAGTACCGAATGCGATTGCTTTCGATCCTACGCAGACCGTTCGTGCCAATAATCAGTTTGGTAATTATTTTGAATGGATCAGCGGGACTGTTCCTAATGTCAATACCCCCCGTAATCCGGTGTCTTTATTGGAAAACTATTCGAATAATAGTAAGGCAGATCGTAGTTACGGTAACCTGCAACTGGATTATTCATTCCATTTTCTGCCTGAATTACATGCCAATGTAAACATAGGGTATGATGTAGCTAAAGGACAGGGACTGACAAAGGTTCCTGCGGATGCAGCCTATTATTATCTAACTAAGGGATATTCGCTGGGCTACCTGGGTACGCAGCAGGATAAATTTATCGAGGCTTATCTGAACTACACGAAAGATGTAGAAAGTATCAACAGTAATTTTAACATCACTGCCGGATATGGTAATTACGATAATTCCAAAAAGAACTACGCTTTACCAACGTACAATGCATTGGGAGAATTACAAGCGATGCCGAATTTCCCATTTGATGTTCAGCGTAATAAACTGCTCTCTTACTATGGCCGTTTTATTTACACACTGGCCGACAGATATATATTGTCTGCTACAATGCGTGCCGATGGCTCATCTAAGTTTAATCCTTCAGGCCGATGGGGTTATTTCCCTTCAGCAGCTTTTACCTGGAGAGTAAAAGAAGAAGCTTTCCTGAAAAACAGCAAGACGTTGTCTGACTTGAAAATCAGGCTTAGTTATGGGGAAACAGGGAATAAAGACGGGATAGGAAACTATACGTATTTGCCAAATTACAGCACTAGTGTAGACCAGGCCCAATACCAGATGGGCGATAACTTTTACCATTTGTATAGCCCGCTTCCCTATGATAAAGATTTGCGCTGGGAGTCGACTACCACCTATAATGCAGGATTGGATTACGGTTTTCTGGATGGTCGAATTTACGGAAGTGTAGATATCTATTATAAAAAAACAAAGGATCTGTTGTCTACAGTTGAAATCCCTATTGGTACCAATTTTAGTAACCAATTGCTGACCAACGTTGGTAACATGGAAAACAAAGGTATCGAAGCCAGCATCAATATCGCCGTGTTAAAGAGTGATAAAGTAAACTGGGATATCGGTTTTAACCTTAGCTATAATAAAAACAAGGTGACTAATTTAACACTCAATAATAATCCTGATTTTAAACTGCAGGCACGTGGAATTACGGGAGGTATCGATAATTATATTCAATACCATACTGTCGGACTTGAGCCTTATGCTTATTTGCTCTATAAACAAGTATACGATGCCTCAGGAAATCCATTGGAGGGCGTATACGAAGATCTGAACGGAGATGGAAGAATAAGTGATGAAGACAGAAGGTTTTTCAAATCACCTACACCGGCTTATGTGATGGGCTTTAATACTTCCTTTAATTATGGCAGGTGGACTTTGAGTACGGTATTGCGATCAAACATCGGTGGTTACATTTATGATAATGTGTCGTCACAGTTTGGTGTAAGCCGTTTTATGTTAAACGAGAAATATATCAATAACGCCAGTACAGATCTTTACAAAAGTAAGTTTGTAAACAACCAATACAAGAGTGACTATTATTTGAAGAATGCATCATTACTGAAAATGGATAACCTGGGCTTGAATTTTAACGCAGGAAAGCTGTCCAGAACAGGTACAGCAACTTTATCTATTTCTGCAAATTGTCAGAATGTATTCGTGTTGTCCGATTATAAAGGTATTGACCCAGAGATCTTTTCAGGTATCGATTACAATTTATATCCAAGGCCCAGAACTTATACGCTGGGTATAAATGTTGGTTTTTAAATAAAGTATAAAGAAAATGAGCAATAGATATAAAATATATAGAGCTGCTTTACTGATATTGGTGATGGCAGTCAGCGCTTGTAAAAAAGATAGCTTAAACCTGGTTCCGACAAATGATATCATTGCTGACCAGGTGTACAGCTCAGCCGAAGGATATAAGCAGGCATTCGCTAAAGTTTATGCCAGCTGGGCATTGGTAGGAACTAAAGGCCCAACTAATTTAATTGGGGACCTGGCTGGATTTGATCCTGCCCAAACAGATTTTTTAAGGCAGTATTGGAATTTGCAGGAACTCACAAGTGATGCTTCTACCTGCGCATGGCCCGATCCGGGTATTCCTGAGGCGGTATACGGTATGCCTGGCCCGGATAACAATATGATCAAAGGATTGTATGCCAGATGTATTTATCAGATCACGCTGGCGAATGAATTTTTAAGAGAAAGCACGCCTGAAAAATTAAGTAGTCGTGGCATAAGGGGATCTGCGGTAACCGATATTAATCTGTATAGAGCAGAAGCAAGGTTTTTGCGGGCTTATCAGTACAACATATTAATGGATCTATATGGCAATCCTCCTTTTCTGACGGAGGTTGATGAGATTGGTAAGGTGAATCCTAAGCAAATTAAACGCGCGGACTTGTTTAACTATGTGGAATCTGAGCTGATTGCAATTGAAGGAGAGCTGGCTATGCCAATGACGAATGAATATGGCAGGGCGGACCGTGCTGCGGCCTGGACAATCCTGGCCCGTATTTATCTCAATTCAGAAGTCTATCTGGGTACTGGTAAGGGCAAATATACGGAAGCTATTAAATATGCGAGCAAAGTGATCGGAGCGGGTTATGCACTGGCTGGAAATTATAAAAATCTCTTTCTGACGGATAACTATAAAACCAGCAAGGAGATTATTTTAACCATTAATTACGATGGATTTAAAACACAGACTTATGGCGGTACCACATTTCTGATCAACGCTAATATTGATCCAGGTATGAATCCTGCTTCCTTTGGTGTGCCTGGCGGCGGATGGAGTGGTTATCGGGCCAAAAGTACATTGCCTTTGTTATTCGGAGATTATTCCGGTAACACAGATAAACGGGCCATGTTTTTTGGTGCCAAAGCCGCAAATGATGATATCTCGGTATCTACAGATGGACTTCGGACCACAAAGTTCAGAAACGTAACTTCTACAGGTGAAATGGCCGGATCCCAGGACGGCATGTTATCTTCATTGGATTTCCCATTGCTGAGACTGGCAGATGTTTATCTGATATATGCTGAAGCTGTCCTGAGAGGCGGGACCGGAGGTACAATGGGGCAGGCATTAAACTATTTTAATGCACTTAGAGAAAGAGCATATGGCAATACTTCCGGTAATGTAACTGCTATTACACTAAACGATATTTTGAATGAACGTGGCAGAGAACTTTATCTGGAAGGCTATCGCCGTACGGATCTGATCCGGTTCAGGAAGTTTACAGGCGGTGGTTATCTATGGCCGTGGAAAGGTGGTATTAAAGCAGGTAAATCACTGGAAGATTTCAGGGCTTTGTTCCCTTTGCCAATAACGGATGTGGTAGCCAATCCAAATCTAACCCAGAACACAGGATATTAATATTTAAGCTATAGATATGAAACCATTTATTTTAAAATCCATTGCCATCGGCTTAATCGCAACTGGTTTATGGTCATGTAAAAAAGATGAAGCCCCGGTTGTTGCTACATCTGGCAATGGGGGAGCTTTAAAAGCATCTGTGGCAACTGTGGTTTTAGATAAAACCATGCTGACTACCAATGTGATTACTTTTACCATGAATGAGGCTGATTTCGGTTATCAGGCAGCTGTAACAAACACTTTGCAGTTATCACCTAAAGGTGAAAATTTCGCGGCAGAAAAAACGAAAGAGATTACGCTCGACCCTAAAGTCACTACTAAAAGTTACAACGGTTTTGATTTTAATAACCTGTTGCTGGCACTAAATTTACCGACTACGGATAATTCTGATGTAGAAATCAGGGTTAAATCTTCCATATCCAAAAACCTGGCACCTGTTTACAGTAATGTGGTTGGCATCAGTGCCCGGCCGTTTCCTTTAACCAGCTGGGTATATGTACCCGGTGCTTACCAGGGTTGGGATATTCTGAAGGCAGATAGTCTGGTGTCGATTACCGGTAATGGTATCTATACGGGGGTCATCAATTTTGTGGCTGAAAATTCAGAATTTAAAATTGCGCCGGCCAAGAAATGGGACTTTACTTATGGAAATGGTGGCGTAGGAAAGTTAAGTACAACGGGAGGTAACCTCAAAAACACTGCTGCCGGTCCGCAGCTGCTGACGGTTGATCTGAATAACAACGTATGGACTATTGAACCTGCAAACCGCTGGTCTGTTATAGGTGACGCTGTTCCTGGCAGCGGCTGGTTTTTCGATACGGATATGAAGTTCGTAAACGACGGGAAAGACCAATATGTTCTGGTTACTAATCTGGGAGTAGGGGAATTTAAATTCAGAAGAAATTACGATTGGGGTGTAACGATTGGTGTCGGGGCCGCAAATATTAAAGTTACGGCAGCTGGCAGTTATACGCTTACATTAACAGTGAATGCGGATGGGAAAACGGGGAGCTATATAATGATTAAAAACTGAGTAAAATAGAAAAATGAAGAAGTACATTAAAGCAGATGCATGGCGGATTATTGAAGAGGGCTTTGATCCACATTTAAACAAAATATCAGAAAGTATTTTTAGTTTGGGGAATGGAAGGATGGGGCAGCGTGCCAATTTTGAAGAGGTTTATACTGGCGATAGTTTACCCGGCAATTACATTGCCGGGGTTTATTATCCTGATAAAACCCGGGTCGGATGGTGGAAGAATGGTTACCCTGAATCTTTGGCCAAGGTGATCAATGCTGCCAGCTGGATTGGCTTAGATGTTACTATTGACGGAGAAGTGCTTGACCTGGCACAGGTGCAGGTCAGTGATTTTAAACGGGAGCTGAACATGCAGGAAGGTTATCTGCAACGTAGTTTTACCGCTAGTTTAAAGAGCGGTAAAAAAGTAAGCGTAAAAGCTACTCGTTTCTGCAGTATTGCTAATGATGAAGTCGCTGCTTTGCGCTACAGTGTAACACCTTTGAATTTTAGCGGACAGCTAACTTTTACAGCTTTTATAGATGGCGATGTTAAAAATCAGGATAGCAATTATGGAGAGAAATTCTGGGAGCCCGTTGCTACTGAAGTTAGTGGAAATGAAGCTTATTTAACTTTAAGGACGAAAAAAACAGGGTTTGAGGTTTGTACGGGGAGCAGTGTTAGTATTTTTAAAAATCAGGAACAATTGAGACTTGCTTTAGCGCCTGTGTATCAGGATAAATATGTTGGACAGACTTTTACTGTTGATGCTGAATACGAGGACGAAATTACCATCTATAAAGTTGCTGCAAATCTTTCCTCTGAAAACCATCCGAAGCCGATATTGATGGATCAATGTAAAGTTGTGGTACAAAAAGCAGCTTTAGAGGGCTTTGATTTGTTGTTGTCGGCTCAGGCCACTGCATGGGCAAGTAAATGGAAGGAAAGTGATATTGTAATAGAAGGAGATGTGGCCGCTCAACAGGCCATAAGGTTCAATATTTTTCAGTTGTTTCAAACTTATACGGGGAAAGATGATAGATTGAATATTGGCCCTAAAGGTTTTACTGGAGAGAAATATGGAGGTTCTACCTTTTGGGACACTGAGGCCTATTGTTTGCCTTTTTATCTTGCAACTGCAGTGCCAGAAGTGAGTAGGAACCTGTTGATATATCGTTACAAACAGTTAGATAAGGCTATTGAAAATGCTGGAAAGTTAGGCTTTACTGGTGGAGCGGCTTTATATCCAATGGTAACGATGAACGGGGAAGAGTGTCATAATGAATGGGAAATTACTTTTGAAGAGATTCACCGTAATGGGGCCATTGCCTTTGCCATTTATAATTATATCCGTTATACAGGGGATGAAGCTTATTTGACCGATTATGGTCTTGAAGTATTGGTCGCCATTGCCCGGTTTTGGAAACAGCGGGTAAACTGGAGCAATCATAAACAACAATATGTGATATTGGGTGTAACAGGGCCTAATGAATATGAAAATAATGTTGACAATAACTGGTACACAAACCTCATGGCAACATGGTGTTTAAAATATGCGAAAAGATCTGCTGAAATTGTAAAACAACAACAACCGGAAAAATATAACCTGTTGCTCAGGAAACTGCACATTAAAGAAAAGGAATTCGCTGACTGGGACTATATTGTTGAAAATATGTATTACCCTGAGGATTCAAAAAGAGGGATATTTTTACAACAGGATGGTTACCTTGATAAAGAACCGCTTACAATAAAGCACTTATCTGCGACAGACCGTCCACTTAATCAGAATTGGAGCTGGGACCGTATCCTGCGCTCTTGTTTTATCAAACAAGCAGATGTTTTACAGGGTTTGTATTTTTTTGAAGAAGATTATGATCTGGAAACCATCAGAAGAAATTTTGATTATTATGAACCTAAAACAGTACATGAAAGTTCGTTGTCACCCTGTGTACATAGTATTTTGGCAGCAAAATTAAATGATGAGGCCAGGGCGTATGAATTTTATCTGCGTACAGCCCGTCTTGATCTCGATAATTACAATAATGACACAGAAGATGGTCTGCACATTACTTCGATGGCAGGAACATGGATGAGTATCGTTGAAGGCTTTGCAGGTATGCGTGTTCGAAATGGTCAGTTACAGTTTAACCCTTTTTTACCAGGTAGGTGGGAGGCTTTTTCCTTTACGGTAATATTTAGAGGTGCTACTTTGAAAATAAAGATTACGGAGCATGGAATAAACATCAAAAATGAAACTAAAGTTACATTGATCGTAAAGCTAAGGGAGAAGGACTATAAGCTTGCTGCTTATGCCGAAATTGAGGCAGACAACAATGTTATCTTGTCGGTTTAAACTTTCTGGGGAGTACTAGTAAATGTTTTTTATTAATTTTGTAAGGAACCTTTAATGGAAATCCGATGAAAATGAGTCTTTTATATTTCTTGTTCCTTTTGTTGCCTTTTGCTGCAATAGCACAACAAGATGAGTCAACTTTGATAAAAATTGGTGACACTGTACCGCAGTTCAGTTTCGAAATTGAGAAGGGGAAAATGGTAAATATCAAGGATTATAAGGGAAAATTGATTTTGATCAACCTGTTTGCCACCTGGTGTCCGCCGTGTAATGAAGAATTACCTTTAGTTCAAAAGCAGATATGGGAAAAACATAACGATAATGAAGGGTTCGCATTTTTTGTATTTGGACGTGAAGAAGGATGGGATAAGCTGATTCCTTATAAAGAGAAAAAGGGTTTTACTTTTCCTATACTTCCGGATGCTGACCGCAATATATTTAAGCAGTTTGCGACACAGTCTATTCCAAGAAATATTATTGTTAATCAGGAAGGTAAGATCATTTACCAGTCAGTCGGATATTCGGAAAAAGAATTTGCTGAAATGGTAACCCTGATCGATGAGAACCTGAAAAAGCAAGCTGCAGGTAAGTAATTGTAATGAATACTGAACTGATTGCGGGGTTAAGACCCTTATTAAAAACTTATGCCTACAACATTTGTGGCTCTGTTGATGACGCGGACGATGTTGTTCAGGATGTGTTGATAAAATATCTGGGGCTGGATGAAGCTAAAATAGACAACCCTAGATCGTATCTGATCCGAATGGTTATTAACCGGGCCATCAATCAAAAGAAGAGTTTAAATAAGCGTGTTGTTAATTATCCCGGAGAATGGCTTCCGGAGCCTGTTGAGATGGAAAGTGCGGATAGTGGAATCAGTAAAAAGGAACTCCTTTCATATTCACTGCTGGTTTTGCTGGAGAAACTAAATCCCAGGCAGAGGGCTGTTTTTATTTTAAAAGAAGCGTTTGATTATGAGCATGCTGAGATTGCCGAAGTGCTTGATATTAAACCAGATCTTTCCCGGCAACTTTTAACGAGGGCCAGGAAAAGCATTGGCGACCCAAAACCGGTGACTCATAATAGTGTGTCTAAGTCCTTTTTAAATAATTATCTCAATATCCTTCATTCGGGTGATATGGAGAGGCTGGAAGCTATGTTAAACGATGATATCGTGTCTATTTCTGACGGAGGTGGTAAAGCTCGTGCGGCCATCAAACCGGTATTTGGTAAAAAGTCTGTAGCGGCATTACTGAAAGGTCTTTACACCAGATTTTATGAGCATGCGGTTGTACGTTATGGTATCATTAATCAACAACCAGCTTTGCTATACTATCAGGACGGTATTCTTGCCAAGTGTATGATATTTACACTTGTGAATGATCAGATCTCCAGCGCTTATATCATCAGAAATCCCGATAAATTGAAAAACTTAAATTAATTTTAAATACCTGTCACATTGTGTAGCTATTTTTTGTCTTGTTATTGATTTTAAAAATATACTACAATGGAAAGAATTAAAAATAACGAACTGCCACATGGATTGATGGCTTCAATGCACCAGGTGGAAGCTTATCTAAGTAACTGCGGATTAGATCATTCATTGCTGGAGTTGATGCGACTTAGGGTTTCGCAGATTAACGGATGTGCCTATTGTCTGGATATGCATTCCAAAGAGTTACTGCATGCAGGTGAAACCATTCAACGGATGATCTCTGTTTCAGCATGGAGGGAGGCTCCCTATTACACACCTAAAGAACAGGCCGTTTTAGCTTTTGCTGAATTGCTTACTTATATGAAAGCGGAAACTGACGCTGATGAATCGCATGAAGTATTATCCAGACATTTTAGTAAACAGGAAATAGCCAGTCTTACGTTGGCGATTGCACAAATCAATTCCTGGAACAGGATCGTGAAATCAACAGGAGCTATTGCAGGGAATTATCAGGTTAAACAGTAGCTTTTGCAAGCTACAATGGCATCTACTGCACTAAATAGTAGCAGTAGATGTTAGTATTCTTAAAAAAAAATAAAAATATTAATGCTGTAACTTTCTTTGAATAAGTGTTTTGTAAGGTTGTTCAATTGAATTTAATTAAATCAATATAATTTCTGATGTGTTCTTAGTTCAAATAATACTACATTTCGTTTGGTAACAAGCGAAAGTTTAAGGACTAAAATGGAAAAAAAAGCGAGCTATTATAATTTATTTGAAAAGTCCCCACTACCTATGTGGGTCTATGATGTAAATACTTACTGTTTTCTGGATGTAAATATTGCCGCCACACTACTTTACGGATTTTCAAAGGAAGAGTTTTTAACCATGACAATAACGGCTATCATTCCTGCAGAAGATATAGATATGGCTAAAAGTGTCGTGGAGGAAAATATTAAAACGGGAGAATTCTATAAAAATACTTTCAGACATGTAAAAAAAAGTGGTGAACTGCTTTATGTGGAAATTGAAAGTAGTCAGATTGAATTTGATGATAAACAAGCCAGAGTTGTTCTTGTACATGATATTACCAGGCGTGTAGAAAGTCAGAAAGAGATCATGGAGAGCGTCGAAAGGTATAATATTGTTTCGGAGGCAACAAACGACGTGATTTGGGATTATACAATCAATACAGGTCAGTTAAGTTGGAACAGGGGAATAAACGAGATTCTCAAGTATGAGGGGATAGGTCCGGTTACAGATATAGACTGGTGGAAAAATAATATTCATCCGGAAGACCGGGAAAGGGTTGTTGCAGAGTTTGACAGACACCTAGAGGAAGGACTGAAGAGATGGGAAGATCAGTACCGTTTTTTGTGTGGCGACGGTAGCTACAAACATATTTTAGATAGGGGATACATAGGTTTGGATGAGAAGGGACGTTCTTATCGTATGATTGGTGCGATGCAGGATGTCACAAAGGTAGTAGAAGAGGAACATTGGTCTAAGCTACTGGAATCTGTGGTCATTAATACTACTGATGGAGTTGTAATTACAGACGCTGCTGAGTCGGGGACCGTTATTATTTATGTTAACGATGCATTGGTGGATATGTCTGGTTTTAGTCGGGAAGAGTTAATTGGAAAGACTCCCGATATTTTTCATGGATTTAACCATGCCCAACAAGGATTAAAAAAGATCAACACCTCCGTAAAAAATGAGCAGCCATGTAATGTTGAGCTGATCAATTATACCAAAAATGGGAAAGCTTATGATGTAAGTGTTAATATTTGTCCCGTTACTGACCATACCGGAGCTGTTACACATTGGGTTTCTATCCAAAGAGACATGACTAAAAACAGGAATTATATCAAGGAGATTGAAGATCAAAATAAAAAACTGGTTGATATTGCCTGGATGCATTCACATAAGGTTAGAGGGCCTTTAACGCGAATTATGTCACTGGTTGAATTATTGAAAGACCATTGTTCCGAGAAAGACCAGGTGATATTACATGAATACCTCTCAAAATCGGCGTTAGAACTGGACCATGTGATTTCTGATATTACGAATAATACAGAGCATAGTGTTTTTACGATGAATGAGAAGAGATTTTATGCATTTATGGATGAATTGCCAGGATTGTGCTGGATTGCGGATGATGATAATTTTTTAAGATATGCCAATAAATGCTTTTTTGATACACTTCATTTTACTCCTGAAATAATTGGCAGGCCCCTTGAAGAAATTTTTGGTCATGAGATAGCCAGGATAGCATTAATAAAGAATAAAGATGTATTGAAAACTGGTGAAAACAAGGAATACCATCAAACAGTAAGAGATAGAAATGGACATCCACAACACTATAAGACCTATAAATTTCCCTTTAAAGATGGAGAGGGAGGTATGGTCGGCGCAGTAGCGTTTAATGTAACGAAGCGGATTAAACTTGAAGAAGAGTTGTATCAGAGTGAAGCTCAGTTTAAACAGGCTTTTGAACACTCATTAGTTGGAATGGCGCTGATTAGTCCGGAGGGGAAATGGGAGAGGGTAAATAGAAGTTTATGTCATATGCTCGGCTATACAGAGAACGAAATGAAGTTGCTTAGCGTTCAGCATTTGACTCATCCTGATGATCTTAAAGGTAGTCAGGCTATTTTAGAAGATTTGGCACTTGGTAAAATTGAAGAAGTAAAATACGAAAAAAGATACCTGCATAAAGATGGAAGCCCCATTTGGGTAGTTATCGCAGCCACAATGCTTTATGATAGCACAGGAAAAGCACTCCATTACGTATCACAGATTGAAGACATTACGAAAAGAAAAGAAATTGAAAATGACCTGGTATTGAGTGAAAAGAAGTACCGTACCATTTTTGAAAATGTACAGGATGTATTTTATCAAACCAACCAGGAAGGCATTGTTACTGAAATCAGTCCTTCAATTGCCCAGCATTCAGGTTATCTCCGTACCGAGATAATTGGAAGACCTGTTGGTGATTTCTATTATTATCTTCAGGACAGGGAGCGGATTATTGAACAATTGCGTATCAATGGTACTGTTATTGATTTTGAAGTCAGACTGAAGACCAAAGACGAAGAGTTGCGTTATGCATCAGTAAACGCTAAACTGAACGTAGAAAATGGTGTGATCATCGGTACGGAGGGCAGTATGAGAGATGTAACAAGAAGAAAGTTTCATGAGAATGCATTACAAGCCCTAAATACAGAACTAACGGCTTCAAATGAGCAAAAAAATAAACTCTTTTCGATTATTGGGCACGATTTGAGAAATCCTATATCAGGAAGTCTGCAATTACTGGATCTGACACTCGATGATTTTGAATCAAGCTCTGCCGATGAAGTGCATTCGTACCTTTCGATGATGAAAACTGAATTGTCGAATGCGAATGTATTACTTGAAGACTTGCTTACCTGGGCGAAATCCCAATTCAATGCGGTAAGTTTTAATCCTGTAGAAATTAAGAATCTTGACGGCCTTATTGAGAAGTGTATTCAAACGGTTTCTCCTATGGCCGTTAAGAAAAATATCAGCATTGTCCCTAATCTGAAGGGGGATCTGCTGCTACATGCAGATACCGGGATGCTGGAAACGATTATCCGAAATTTACTTTCTAATGCAGTTAAATTTACCGGTACAGGAGGGAGGATCGGACTTAAAGTGGCGGGTAACGATAATGGTGTCCTCTTTTCTGTTAAAGATAACGGAATTGGAATTCCAAAACATAAAATTGATGAGTTGTTTAACAAGAATTCAAACTACACTACTTTTGGTACTTCGGGCGAAAAAGGTACTGGTCTCGGACTAAGTCTTTGCAATGATTTCGTTTTAAAACATGGAGGAGCATTGTGGGTGGAAAGTGAGGAAGGAATAGGAACTACTTTTTATTTTACGATTCCGGAACTACTTAAGGATTCCTAAGTATTAAATATCATTTTCCCTTAACAGAAGTTCTACTACGTTTTTTAAAGCAGGATTTCTATTGGATTCTTTCCAGGCTACATATAGTTCTGTTCTTTGCGGAATGTCTTTTAGCTCAATGAATTTTACATTTAAATTGTACCCATATTGCAAGGATGTGGGTACAATTGCTACACCCAGACCTTCTTCGACTAATTTAAATATGGTAAGCGCATTAACGGATTTATGGAAAACTTTAGGTCGAAAGCCGGCATCCTCGCAAATACTCGTAATCAGGTCATGATAAAAGGGACTGTCCTCACTCGAAAAAAAGATAAAGGGTTCCTGGCTAAAATCTCTTACACTGTTAAAATTAGCCTCGGTTACCGGATGGTTCATCGGTAATACCATGGCAAAGGTATCCTGGTGTACCAAATGTCGGGAAATGCCTTCTGGTAAGCGATGCAAACGTACAAAGGCCAGGTCTAATTTGTCCTTTTCCAGTTGCTCTATCTGTAATTTATTGGGCATTTCATCTAAAATAGTCTGGATGCCGGGATATTCCTGGTTTAACCTTAACACCAGCTCTGGCACTACTTTTTGTGCAGCAGAACCTAAGAATCCTATACGCAATTCTGTTTCTTTACCCTGACTAATGTTGTCGAGCTGACGCCTGATTGTCTCCAGGTGATTGAAAATAAAGTCGACCTCTTCCTTTAAATATAGTCCAGCTGCTGTGAGTTCCACTTTTTTCTTGCTGCGGTCAAATAAACTTACCTTAAAAATTTCTTCCATCTGCATGATCTGCCGGCTAAGTCCGGGCTGCGAAATAAACAATAGCTCTGCAGCTTTTCTAAACTTCAATTCCTGGGCAAGAACCTGAAAATATTTTAAGTGTCGGAGTTCTATTTGATAACTCATAGTTATTGGTTGATGATGTAATTGGTATTTATAAGTATCAAAGATAGGGGTTATATTTGTGTAAATGATTTTAGATATGAGTGTTAATCAGATTTTTAATTACGGTTCAGATTTCCTTACAGTTAGTAAAGCGCTGGCAATCAGTAAAGGAACATTGAAAGGTGCTTTAGACCTTGAAACCCGTCAAAAAATAAAAGAGAGTAGTGCTATTGTTGAGAAAATAGCTGTTTCAGATAAAGCCGTTTATGGCATTAATACTGGGTTTGGCCCGTTGTGTACTTCAATGATCTCTGCGGATGATACTAAGAAACTTCAGGAAAATATTCTTAAAAGCCATGCTGTAGGCGTTGGAGAGCCAATAGATGAGGAGATTTCCAGATTAATGCTGGTACTTAAGTTGCAGGCGCTAGCCAAAGGATACTCAGGTATACAGGAGGCTACGCTTGACCGTATGATCTGGCACCTGGAAACAGGAGTGATCCCGATGGTTCCAAAACAAGGATCTGTAGGTGCTTCGGGTGATTTGGCTCCTTTATCGCATCTTTTTCTCCCTTTGATTGGATTGGGTAAAGTTCATTACAAAGGTAATATTGTTGCAACCGAAGGCCTGTTAAAAGAATTTGGACTTTCGCCGATAGCGTTAAGTGCTAAGGAAGGCCTTGCTTTAATTAATGGAACCCAGTTTATTGCGGCACATGCTGTAAAAGTAGTTGCCCGTTTTCACAATGTGCTGGCTACAGCTGATATTACTGCTGCGATGATGCTGGAAGGTTTAATGGGGTCGGTAAAACCTTTTGATGAGGGGTTGCATCAGTTAAGGCCATATGCAGGGAATCAGCATGTTGCTGCCAATATCAGGAATCTTTTAGCAGATTCTGAAATTGTAAACTCGCACCTGGATTGTGCAAAGGTGCAGGATCCTTATTCTTTACGTTGCATACCTCAAGTTCATGGTGCTTCCAGAAATGCCTGGTTACATTTGAAGGATACGCTGGAAATTGAAATCAATTCGGTAACTGATAATCCAATTATATTTAGTGAAGACCTGACGATTAGTGGCGGTAACTTCCACGGACAGCCTATTGCAATGCCTTTGGATTATGCTTGTCTTGCAGCTTCTGAAATTGGGAATATATCAGACCGCAGAATTTATCTTTCTCTGGAAGGAAATACGGAAGGTGTCCCTAAATTACTGATGCGTGAAACAGGTCTGAACTCCGGTTTCATGATTTTACAATACACTTCCGCTGCTTTAGCAAGTGAAAATAAAGGACTTTGTTTCCCTGCCAGCGCCGATAGTATTCCTACCTCTTTAGGCCAGGAAGATCACGTAAGTATGGGATCTATCAGTGGAAGAAAAGCGCTGCAGGTGATTGAAAATGTAGAGAAAATTTTAGGTATAGAGCTTTTCTGTGCAGCACAGGCAATGGATTATCATGCACCTTTAAAATCAGGGAAAATGGTAACAGCAGTGCATGATTTTGTACGTTCAAAAATTGAACACCTGGAGGAAGATCAGATCATGTATGAAATGATGGAAAAAGCAATTGAGATGGTGCAGAATGGTACGATATTACAAATTGCAACAGAAATAGCAGCGCAGGAAAATGTTGTTAATACCACTGCGTTTTCAGGTCAGTTTGAAAATTTTTAAACGATAGGACCCGAAGCTTATTTATCTATTTAATCTGGCTACAATGAATTTTAAGGAACAAATACTACAGGGAATTCCAAAAGAACTACCTGCGCAAAAAAAATATGATACACAGATCAGTCATGCCCCCGTAAGGAAGGACATACTGAGTAAGGAAGAAAAAAAACTGGCTCTTCGCAACGCTTTAAGGTATTTTCCTGAAGAATGGCATGCTACGCTGGCTCCAGAGTTTTTAGCCGAACTGCAAGCATATGGTCGCATTTATATGTATCGTTTCAGACCAGATTACGAGATGTATGCACGCCCGGTTTCAGCGTACCCGTTCCAGAGTCTTCATGCGGCCTGCGTGATGCTGATGATTCAGAATAACCTTGATCCGGCAATTGCCCAGCACCCACATGAGCTGATTACTTATGGCGGAAATGGTGGCGTATTTCAGAACTGGGGCCAATACTTGCTCACTATGCAATACCTCGCCAGGATGACAGATGAGCAGACGTTAAATATGTATAGTGGGCATCCGCAAGGATTGTTTCCTTCGTCGCCGGCCGCGCCAAGGGTTGTGGTTACCAATGGAATGATGATCCCTAATTATTCATCACCAGATGATTTGGAGAAATATAGTGCATTAGGTGTAACACAATACGGACAAATGACTGCCGGCTCTTATATGTACATTGGGCCACAGGGTATTGTACACGGTACAACCATTACACTGATGAATGCTTTCAGAAAGAAACTGGGCACAGCTGAAAGCCCGGCCGGTAGAATTTTTCTGACTGCCGGATTAGGAGGAATGAGCGGTGCACAGCCAAAGGCCGGTAACATTACAGGTTGCATTACTGTCTGCGCAGAAATAAATCCTGTTGCAGCCCGTAAAAGGCATGAGCAGGGCTGGGTTGATGAGCTGATTGAAGATCTGGATGTGTTGGTTGCAAGGATAAAAACTGCACAGGATGGAAAGGAAACAGTTTCTTTGGCTTATATAGGAAACATCGTTGACGTTTGGGAGCGTTTTGATGAGACAGGGATTTTTGTTGAAATCGGATCAGATCAAACATCATTACATAATCCATGGTCGGGAGGATACTATCCTGCCGGTCTAACTTATGAAGCATCCAATCATATGATGGCAGTGGAGCCAGAAGCTTTCAAAGCTGCCGTACAGGCTTCATTAATCAGGCATGCAGCTGTTGTAAACAGACATGTCGCGAAGGGAACTTATTTCTTTGACTATGGCAATGCATTCTTATTGGAATGCAGCAGAGCAGGAGCAGATGTAATGGCTGCCAATGGCATAGATTTTAAGTACCCTTCTTATGTGGAGGATATATTAGGTCCTATGTGCTTTGATTATGGTTTTGGCCCTTTCAGATGGGTATGTACTTCCGGCGGTGAGGAAGATCTGAAAACAACGGACCGGATTGCTATGGAAGTATTGTTAGAGATTAAAGCGGAAGCTCCTGTAGAAATACAGCAACAACTTCAGGATAATGTGACCTGGATTAAAGAAGCTGGTGCAAATAAGCTGGTTGTAGGTTCACAAGCCAGGATATTATATGCGGATGCCGAAGGCCGTGCTAAAATAGCAGAGCGTTTTAACGAAGCTGTTGAAACAGGGGTGTTATCTGCACCGGTAGTACTGGGCAGAGATCATCACGACGTTAGCGGAACAGATTCTCCTTTCAGAGAAACCAGTAATGTATATGATGGTAGCCGTTTTACAGCTGATATGGCTATTCATAATGTAATTGGTGATAGCTTTAGAGGGGCAACCTGGGTTTCCATTCATAATGGTGGGGGCGTAGGCTGGGGAGAAGTTATAAATGGTGGTTTTGGAATGGTGCTTGATGGTACTGAAGCAGCAACTACAAAGCTTAAGAATATGTTGTTTTTTGATGTAAACAATGGAATCGCAAGAAGAAGCTGGGCCAGGAACAAAGAAGCCCGCTTTGCTATCGAAAGAGAAATGCAAAGGACGCCAACATTAAATATTACAGTTCCACACTTAGTTAATGATGGTCTATTGGATGGTTTATTGTAAATATTAATGACGGTCTCTGCTGTTCACGAACAGCAAGATGTAATAAAGCAGGGTTGCAACTGAACTAATTGCTGCTACAACATAAGTTCTGGCCGCCCATTTAAGTGCATCTGCAGCTTTATCATGTTCAGCAGGGGTAGTAATGTTGTTTCGTTCCAGCCATAATAATGCACGGTTACTTGCATCATATTCGACAGGAAGCGTAATAATGGTAAACGCGGTAGTGATGGCAAACAGGACAATACCAACAAGTAAGATCGTGGGATTTGCGGCACCAAATAAAAAGCCGAGTCCAGCTAGTATGATCCATTGTGATAACTGAGAACTGATATTTACCAAAGGGACAATTTTACTACGAAAAGCAAGCATAGGATAAGCAGTAGCATGTTGCACCGCATGGCCACACTCATGCGCCGCAACTGCTGCTGCTGAAATACTTCGTCCTTCGTATACGTCTGGACTTAAGTTCACTGTTTTATCTTGTGGATTATAATGGTCACTCAAATGACCTGGAGTTGAAATTACCTGCACATTGTAAATGCCGTTGTCGGCAAGCATTTTTTGTGCAATCTCTTTACCGCTCATCCCATTCCGGAGCCCAATCTGACTGTATTCGTTAAATTTACTTTTGAGCCTGTTGCTTACAATAAGGCCAACAATAAACATGATTCCAGCAATCAGATAGTAACCCATTAATCCCATATTCTTATTTTTAAACGTTACATCAATAACAATCAAATTAAGAATTGGTTTTCGTTCAGTTAACGGAAATTAGTCGCTCTGGTTTGTTGAACGTTTTAATTCAGCTTTGGTCTGCACCGGTTTTGTTATGAAATATGCTTAACATGCTTAAATTCTTGCAGATACAGATAAATGTCTATATTTGTAAAAAAATACAAAGCCATGTTACGTATACAACATATCCGGAAAAACCAGAATAGCCAGTCTTATTGGCTAATGGATAGGGGCATGTGCTTTATTTTTCTCTCTGGTCACTAGTGCCTTTTGCTGCTTAACAAGCTTTCAAGCACAGTTTTCAAATTAATTATTTTAAAAAATCAATTGTTAAGACAATAACGCTTAGCAAAAAATATATCCTTATGGACATTTTATATACTGTAGACGAAAAATATCTGCAGGCAGTAGAAGAACTAAATTACGGTGAGTTGCCAAAGGCACTTCACTTTTTTAACGAGATTATCAATATTGACCCAGAGTATGCACGAGCATACTATCAGTTGGGCTGTTTTTATTACTATCAATTTAAAAATTACCAGACAGCTGGTTACAATTTTAAAAAATGTATTGATCTGGAAGCTGAGTTTCCAGATGTATATGTACATTATCTGGAATTGTTGATTACCATGAAAATGTATAAAACGGTGGAACTTATTGCTGAAAAGGCTTTAAATGTGCCGGGAGTATGCAAGGCTGAGATTTACGGGCGTTTGGGCTTGAATGCAGAGATGCAACAGGATTTGGCTGTTGCGAAAGAACAGTATCGCCAGGCGGTGTTGACTGCAGCCAGTGATACAGATCATAATTTATTTAAAGACCATCTGAAACGTGTAAACGATAAATTACATACTAATAAGCGAATGGTTTATGCTTATCAAAGCTAATTGAATTCTCAATTAGCTTTGATTCAAAGCAAGTATTATTGTTCTGCTTTTTTATGGTAAGACCAGTAAAATACAACAGGATAAATAAAGAGGTTAAAAATTGTATTGGTGATCAATCCACCGATCACAACAATAGCCAATGGTTTAGAAGCTTCGGAGCCGATGCCGGTTGATAGTGCAGCCGGCATTAAGCCAATTGCCGCCATCATTGCGGTCATGATTACCGGACGTAATCTGCTGGCCACCCCATCTTTTATTGCTTCAGAAAAGCTCCAGTCCGGGCGATGCTTTAGTTCGGCCATATTACTTTTGAATTTGGTGATCAGGATTACGCCGTTCTGAACGCAAATCCCAAATAGTGCGATAAATCCGATCCCTGCAGAAATATTGAAATTGACTCCAGTCAACAGCAGTGCGATAATTCCTCCAATCATTGCAAATGGAACATTGTTAAGCACAAGGAGGGAGTCTTTAATATTTCCAAACAAAACAAAGAGAATAAAGAAAATGAGCAATAGACTAATGGGCACTGCTTGTGATAACCTGCTTGTTGCCCGTTGTTGATTTTCGAAATCACCTGCCCATTCCAGTTTATATGCTTTAGGCAGTTTAATCTCTGCATTTACCTTACGTTGTGCTTCCTCAATCACACTTCCCATATCCCTGCCACGAATGGAAAATTTTATAGCTCCATAACGTTGGTGTTTATCGCGATAGATCATACTGGGTCCAGTGATTTTCCGGATGCTGGAAATTTCGCCTAATGGTACTTTTGCACCTGATATTGTTGGGATCATCAGGTTTCCAATGGCAATTTCATCATTTCTGAAATCTTCAGGGTAGCGAATAATCAGATCGAACTTCTTTTCTCCTTCAAATATCTGCGTGGCAGCTTTTCCACCAATGGCCATTTCAATAATGGCATTTGCATCGGCAGTACTTACACCATAAAGTGCCATCTTTTTCTGGTCCAGGTTGATCTGCAGTTCCGGCTGTCCCAGGTTACGAAGGATGCCCAGATCTTCAATTCCCTCAACAGTCTTCAGAATTTTTTCAATCTTCTCTTCTTCTTTTTCAATGAAGTTAAAGTCATCACCAAACATTTTTACAACGATTGACCCTTTAACACCTGAAACCGCTTCTTCTACGTTGTCGGAAATGGGTTGTGAGAAATTCAGACTGATGCCGGGGAATCCCTTTAGCTTATCCTGCATACGGGCGATCAGTTCCTCTTTAGTTTGTTTGCGTTTCCATTCTTTTCTCGGATAGATGTCCACATGGAACTCCATGTTATAAAAACCTGTAGCATCTGTTCCATCATTTGGTCTTCCTGTTTGTGACATGACCTGTTTGACTTCTTCAAAACTCAGGAAGATTTTTCTCATTTCATTGGATAGCTTTTTAGTTTCATCAAGGGAGATACTTAATGGACCAGTTGCCCTTACGTAGATGGAGCCCTCATCCAGGGTAGGCAGGAACTCCGTACCCAGAAACTTGAAACTAAACAATCCGGCAAGAAGCAGGACAATGGATAAACCAAAAGCCAGTTTCCTGAATTTAAAGCATTTTTCATAAAAACGGAGGGTGTATCTGGTGAGGAATTCCAGGAAGACGTTGTGTTTTTCTTTGACGTTTTTCTTTAGCAGTATACTTGCCATTGCTGGAACAAGGGTGAAAGTCAGCAGTAGTGCTCCCAGTAAAGCAAAACTTAAAGTCCATGCTAATGGTGAGAACATTTTACCTTCCACCTTTTCGAAAGTGAAAATGGGGAGTAGGCCTGTTATGATAATAAGCTTTGCAAAGAATATTCCTTTTCCGTTTTCCAGACATGCTTTTTTGATCAGTCCAAGCTTACTCATCTTATTAAATTTGGTTATCCCTACCAATTTGGCTTTGTGATCAAGCGCTACGAATATTCCTTCTACCATGACAACGGCCCCGTCAATGATGATCCCAAAGTCGATGGCGCCCATAGATAGCAGGTTTGCCGACATACCTTTTAGCTTGAGACAGATGAATGCAAATAACAGGGCAAGGGGAATAATGATAGATACAATTAATGTTGTTCGCCAGTCGGCCATAAATAGAAAAACAATAACCGTTACAAATATGATCCCCTCCAACATATTTCCCATTACGGTATGTGTGGCATAGTTGACGAGATCTTCTCTGTCATAGAAAGGATTGATCTTCACATCACCAGGCAGTCCACTATTATTGATCTCTGTGATTTTCTCTTTTAACCTGCCAATAACTTCGCTTGGGTTTTCTCCTTTGCGCATTACCACAATTCCTTCTACAACGTCCGGATCCTGGTCTCTTCCAACCTGACCCAGCCGTGGCAATGCTGACTCCGAAACTTCAGCAATGGTTTTAACATATACTGGTGTACCGTTAAAATTGTCGACCACTACATTCCTGATCTCATCGATGTTGTTCAATACACCAATACCTCGGACTACATAGGCTTGACCACCTTGAACAATAACATCACCACCGACATTGATATTACTTTTTGATACAGCTTCGAAAAGTTCATTTGCAGTTACACCATATTGAATGGCCTTTTGAGGATCCGCGGTAATCTGATATGTTTTTACTTCACCACCAAAGCTCACTACGTCCGCAATGCCAGGGACGGAAAGTAGTTCGCGTTGGACTACCCAATCCTGAATCGTTTTTAATTCCCGTATGGTTTTTTGGTTACTGCTGAGTGTATATCTGAATATTTCCCCAGTAGGGCCATAGGGCGGTTGTACTTCTGGCTGAAGTCCTTCAGGAAGATCAGCCTCTGCAATGTGATTGTTAACCTGGACCCGCGCAAATGCATAGTCGACATCATCGTCGAATGTGATCTTTACAATGGACAATCCGAAAAGAGAGGAGGAGCGGATACTGGTTCTTTTTTCAGTAGGATTCATGGCAATCTCCAACGGACGGGTAACGAACTTTTCGACCTCTTCTGCACTACGGCCAGGCCATTGTGTAATGATAGTGATGTTTGTATTGGTTACATCCGGAAAAGCTTCTATGGTTGTTTTCTTAAAACTGATGTAGCCAGCCAGCATCATAATAAATGTGGCGAAGAAAATAAAGTACTTATTTTTTAGTGCAAAGCCTATGACGGTCTTAATGAATTTATTCATTGCAATTTTTAGAATGGATGAATAGAATTAGTTTTTCAGGCTCTCATAGATGAAAACCTGTTTAGAAGCGATGATACGATCGCCAGCATTTAAGCCTTTACTGATATAGGTTTTGTTCGCTGTTTTGCGGCCGACTTCAATCTGCTGAATTCTTGGTTTATTGTTATTGTCCAGCACCAGGACATAGTTCTTGTCTTCATCAAAAATGATCCCTCTGGAATTGACTACTGGCAGGTCACTTCCTGAACTCGCTGAGATTTTTACTGTAGACATCATACCTGGTTTCAGTTTGTAACCGGGGTTCGGGATGCTTACCCTGGCATTCATTACTCTGCTTTCATTATCGATCATATTATAAATTTTATCGATTTTCCCATTGAATTCCTCTTCCGGATAGGAGAGTAGTGAAACGCTGACCAGATCACCTTCTTTGATTCTGGAGATATCGGATTCATAAATATTCACCATTGCCCATACGGTTGAAAGATCGGCTATCGTGAATAAACTCTTGTCATTATCAGGTCGTACCTGCATATTGGCATATACATTTTTGTCAATGATAAAGCCAGATAATGGTGCTTTTACCGTGTAATTTCCATTTGTACTGCCACCATTCAGCTTGAGTGTTTTTTGCGCCCGTCTATCTTCAGCCTGTTTGACCAGGTATTCATTCTTTGCTTCTTCAAGTTCTCTTGCTGAACTTAATCCGCTGTCGAAAAGTTGCTGGGCCTGCTTAACAGCCCTTTCTGCATTGCGCAATTCAGCTGAGGAACTAATCGCCTCCTTGTCTAATCCAGCCATATCAGAACTGGCCATAATGGCAAGCAGCTGTCCTTTGTTTACATGGTCGCCCAAACGGACCGGTACATTGGTGACCGAGCCACTTAACATTGGAAATACGTCTGCCTTACGTTCTTCGTTGGCCGTAATTTTTGCGGAGAAGGATAGATCTGTCTTACTGTTTGGCGCCTGAACTGTATCAATAAGTAATTTGCTGATTAATGAATCCCCAACACTGAATTTTTCTGCTGCCAAAGGAGCTTCTTTTGAACTGGTGCAACTTTGTAAGCAGATTATTAGTCCGCCAAGTAATGAAAGTTGATTGAATAGCTTGATTTTATTTTGGAGGCTTTGCATGAGGCTGTTATTTAAATATGGATGATCCTGTGACATAGTTGATTTCTTCTTTGGCATTCATTCTTTCGTAGCTAAGCGTATTCATCTGAAGCGTGTTTTCTTTATACGAATCGTAGAAGTCCAGGAATTCGATCAGGCTGATATTTCTGCTGCTGAAGTTTTTTGTTACTTCAGTAATCAGTTTCTGGAAGTCGGCGTTAAATTGATGATCCATACTCTGGTATAATTCCTCTATTCTTGCGGCAGATTTATAGCTGTTATATACTTCATTTTCGAGACTGGCTTCCTGCAGATTAAGGTTGTTCTGGCCGGCTGCAATGGCGACTCTTGCTTTTTTTATTTCTCCCTGGTTTCTATTGAACAAAGGGATGGGAATTTTTATACCAAAACCTGTATATTTTTCAGGATAGTTACCTTTTAAATCATAACTTAAAGAAAGCTCAACATCCGGAACTGCCATGGCTTTCTGCAGATTAAGATTACGCTCAGTATAACGGATTGTTGCTTTACTCAATTGAAGGTCGGCACGATTGTTTTTTGCGGAATCCAGCAGACTGATATAAGGATGATCTTTAAGGTCGAAGGTTTGTTTTGTAGTACTAAGCTCCAGCTTTAGCGGGATGTCTGCTTTAATATTTGTCATTAGTTTGATTTTACTATCCAGGTCTTCGATATCATTCAGTAATGTGCTGTATTCAGTTTGTAAGTTGTAAAGCAGGGATTTTATTCGCAATACATCTTTTACGGCGATGTTGCCCATTTGCAGTTGCTGTTCAGAGGCACTTAGCAACTTTTTTAATGCATTGATCTGTTGCTGATATACTAAGACCGACTGACCAGAATAATAAGCCTTATAAAATGTGCTTCGCAGTTCATAACGTAAGGTTCTCATGAGGTCGAAATACTCATATTCAGATATTTTTGCACCTGCGGTAGCCAGCTGTATGTTTTTATTCCTTTTACCTGCAAGTTTGAAAAGTTGAGACAGTGATGCGGCATATTGTCCGGTGGCCATAGAGGTTTCGAAGAATTTTTTGGTCTCCCTGTTGTAAAACAGATTTTCGTAACTGAGCTCCGGATTGTCGAACAGCCTCGCTGTAATGATATCTGCTTTTGCTTGTTCCGTTTGGTAATTCTGTGCAATCAGCTGATAATTTTCTTTGATAAGCCGCTGTTCTGCCTGGCGAAGATCTAGCCTTAAGGAGTCTTGAGCCCAGCTAACTTTTGCGAGTCCGAAGATCAGAAAGCCGATCAGGATAGTTGTTGTTTTCATCTGAAACAAAACTATTCCGACGGAATTAAACGCAAATTAAAACGGAATTAAAATGGGATTAAAGTTTTGGAAGACGGATCAGGAATGTCGCTCCCTGTTCTTTTTCGTTATATGCTTCCAGGCTTCCTTTAAAAAGTGTAATGATTTTGTGCGCCATGTACAAGCCCATTCCGTTACCTGTGTTTGGCATTTTTTCCGAAAAGCTGTAAAATGGCTTAAATATTTCAGGTAACACAGCTGTTTTTATTCCGGGACCAAGATCAGTAACAGAAATAATAATATGTGTATCAGAAAGTTTTAGCCGACAGCTGACTTCCTGTTGCTCAGAGAATTTAAATGCATTGGAAATGATGTTGTTAATGGCAATGAGCATTAGTGTAGCGTTGGCTAAGATTAGAAAACTTCGTTCCGGATCATGATGGTCTTCTATGCTAATGGAAAGTTTATTTCCCTTCTTGTTCCATTCCTGTGCAATGGTTACAAGCATTTCATCCAGGCGAATAGCAGATAATTGTTGATTTCCGAATTCAAGATCCGCCTGGGCCAAATCAACGAGACCACTGATGATCTTGTCCATATTTTCAGCATCTTCCATTACAGATACCAGTGCTTCCTGATAAGATTTGTTGGTCCTTTCCTGAGACAGCGATAGTTCTGAGGTCATCATAATTCTCGTTACCGGAGTCCTTAATTCGTGTGAGGCATTTGCAATAAAGCTTTTTTGAAGTACAAAAGCCTGTTCCAGGTGCTCTATAAGTACATTGAAATTCTTAGCAAGTAAATAGATTTCATCTTTGTTTTTTCCTTCCTGAACGCGGAAATGGAGATTGTTGGATTTGATTTGTTTTACCTCGTCAATGAAGAGGTCTAAGGGGTTCAATATTTTTTTTGATATCCATCTTCCGGAAATCAGCAACAGGATAAATATGATGACAAAAGTGATGACCATAATATTACGGAGCTTTTCTAAACGATAGAAGGTGCTCTTGTCGACGGCAGATGCAAGGATGATAAAATCGCCTTGGTTATCTTTGTAAAAAATACCTACAACCTGCCTGTTGCCGTCTTTAAACTGTAGTTTTTTTTGTTTTCTAACCTTGTTTATAGTTGCATTATCCCAGTATTGCTGTTTGTCGCCAATAAAAATGGCCGTGTTTTTTGAATTATAAATTCTGATCACCTCTCCATTTAGTTTCTCAAGGTATTGGCTGCGAACCTTATCTAATGAATCCGCTGTTATTTCATCTGCTTCCAGATAGAGTTTCGCAGTAACCATCGCCCGGTCCTTCAGTCTGGTAAAGAAATCGGCTTCCATAAATTTGAGAAACATGAAATAAACCGCACAAAGAACGATCAGCAGTGTTAGTGTACTAATCAATGTAAAATATAATGCCAGACGGTCTTTTATCTTCATGGTATCATTTAAGGATGTACCCCATATTAATTTTGGTGTGGATCAGTTTCCTGCCAAACCCCTTTTCTATTTTATTGCGTAAAAAGTTTACATATACATCAATTACGTTAGTGCCAGTATCAAAATTAACGTCCCAGGCATTTTCGGCTATATATTGGCGGGAAAGTAAGCGATTAGGGTTACGTAAAAACAACTCCAGTAAAGTGAATTCTTTGGCAGTTAAAGTGATTGGTATGCCTGCACGCTGAACTTCTTTACTTGAGGTATCCAGGGTGATGTCTTCAAAGCTTAGTAAATGATTATTCACTTCGATGTCCTGTGGTTCATATCGTCTCAGCAATGCAGCGATTCGAGCCAGGAGCTCTTTAAAATGAAAGGGTTTTACCAGGTAATCATCAGCTCCGGCATTGAGTCCGGTAACTTTATCATCAATAGATCCGAGTGCGGTAAGCATGAGAACGGGTAATTTTTTATTGCTGGCTTTCAATTGCCGACAAACTTCTATTCCGTTTAATCCCGGCATCATAATGTCGAGAATGACAAGGTCGGGCGCAATAAGATGGAAGGTTTCCAGTGCGAGTTGCCCATCGGTTACTATCGTTACGGCATAGCCATTTTCCTCCAAACCAGTTTTAATCAGGCTGGCTATTTTCAAGTCATCTTCTGCTAATCCAATTTTTGGCATACTGGCAAATATAGCAGAAGGTGTTAATAATTGGTTATTACAAATAAAAAGAGCTGCCATTGGCAGCTCTTTTTGTAGTTTTTGAATCTCTTATTTACTTTTTTTAGCAGTTTTGTTTGCTTTGAAACGCATATCTGGTGTGCCGTCTTTTTTGATATGAGCACTGGTTTTTGCAACAGCTTTTGTTTTGTTCTCTTTTAAACGCATATCCGGTGTACCATCTTTTTTCAGTGTTTCTACTTTGGTTTTGGTAGCGCCAGCGGCTGTCGTAGCAGCATTAGCATGATGCTTTGCCGGAACAGTAACAGTTTTTACCTCTTTTGTAACCATTTTTTTTGCTGGTGTAGTTTTTACGGCTGCCGGTGTTTGAGCAAATGCTGTTGTTAAACCTAATGCCATAATTGCGATTAATCCTAATAACTTTTTCATGATGTTTTTAATTTAAATTTTTATCGTTAGTTGTTGATGTAAAGTTGAGGTAATAGAATGAAGAACAGATGAAGAACGACTGTGTCTGATAAATAATTGAAAATTAATGCAATTACAAGTTAATCTCCTTACCTTTGCGCAAATTTTATGAAGAAGATCACTGATTACAGAAAACTATTGGGTGTACAAAAGGATGCCGAATTGAAAGAATTGAAATCCATTTACAGGAATTTAATGAAAGACTGGCACCCTGACAAGTTTCAGGACAGCGAAGAGGCAAAACTGGAAGCCGAAACTAAAAGTAAGGAAATCATTGAAGCTTATCACTTTTTGGTGAGCATAGCACCTGAAACACTTGCACTTTCTATTGATGAATATACGCAAACTACGGCAAACTGCGGTATTGCTGATTATAACTGGGCTGGATTAGTCCTTACTGTACAATTTTTGGATGGTAGTGCTTATGAATATTTTGGTGTGCCTAAAGCTATTTATGTGAAACTGGTAAACGCAGATTCACCAGGCCGTTTTGCTCGTCGCCATATTTTTGGCTCTTTTCCTTACAGAAATATAGCCAAATTACAAACGGCTTAACTGCTCGTAATAAATTCTTTACCTATAGGTTAAGACGGATAATAGTTTGTAGCTTTGTTATATACAATAAAGGGACAAACTATTGAAAATATCATTTAAGAATTTTGAAAAAAGACTGTTGGCATTATCTTGCTGCAGCCTGTTTTTGTTTTATTCCTGCGGTACCAGCAAGAAAATTGTAGCGCCTGTTTCTGAAACAAAGAATGTTACTGACAAACCACCGCAGGTGGACAGGGAATTTCGTGCCGCATGGGTTGCTTCGGTAGCTAATATCAATTGGCCTTCTAAACCAGGTTTAAGTACGGCAGATCAGCAAAAGGAAGCCATCGTTTTACTTGATCTTTTAAAAAAGAATAATTTTAATGCTGTGATATTCCAGGTCAGGCCGCAGGCTGATGCCTTTTATAAAAGTAATATTGAGCCCTGGTCGGTTTTTCTTACTGGAAAGCAAGGGAAGGCACCTAATCCATATTATGATCCTCTACAGTTTTGGATTGATGCTGCACACGATCGTGGACTGGAATTACATGTATGGCTAAATCCTTATCGTGCACACCATACCACAGGTAAGGTAATCAGCGATCAGTCTATCGTTAAGAAAAGACCTGACCTCGTTGTGAAATTAAAAGACGGGCAGTACTGGATGGATCCGTCTAATAAAGGTACTCAGGATCACGCCTCCGCCGTAGTAAAGGACATCGTAAAGCGTTATGATGTTGATGGCGTACATTTCGACGATTATTTTTATCCCTATGAATCTTATAATGGTGGCGCTGATTTCCCAGATGATGTAAGCTGGACCGCTTATCAGAAAACTGGAGGTAAACTAAGTCGTGGCGATTGGCGCAGACAAAATGTAAATCAGTTTGTAGAGAGAATATATAAAGAAATCAAGGCGGAAAAGAAATATGTAAAGTTTGGTCTGAGTCCTTTCGGCATTTGGAAGCCAGGTTATCCAGCCTCTGTTCAGGGAATGGATCAATTTGAAAAGCTTTATGCCGATGCAAAGCTTTGGTTAAATAAAGGCTGGATCGATTATTTTATGCCACAATTATACTGGACCATTAAGAGCCCTGCGCAAAGTTTTCCAGTATTGCTCCGTTGGTGGGCAGATGAGAATACCATGAACAGACATCTTTGGCCGGGTATGAATATATCTCTCGGGGGGGATGATAGGAATGTAGATGAAATTGTAAATCAGATTATGATTACCCGTGGGATGTTGCCCAATAGTCCGGGTGCAGCACATTGGAGTATCGCTGGTTTAGTTAAACATGAAAAGTTGCTAAAGGGGATTGCTGACGGCCCATATAAAAAACAGGCGCTTGTGCCGGCTACTTCATGGCTGGATGATAAAGCGCCGGTTTCACCAGATGTAAAAACGGAATTAAAGCAAGGTCAGTGGAAGATAAGCTGGAGTCATATTGATGCTAAAGACGTATTCAGATGGGTTGTATATTACAAGTACGGCAATGTATGGAAGTCTGTAATACTGAACCGAAATGATCGGTTTCTTATTAAAACGGCAGTTGAAGGTGGTATTAAATTAAGTAAGATTGCGGTTACGGCTGTTGATCGTACGGGCAACGAAAGTGTAAAAATAACCGTTCTTCTCTAAGGCTGACATTTAACTCAGAGACCGTTGTTAATTTTAATGGTCTCGTTGAGCTCCTTTCAGTCGGTTTTTTCTGAAGGGAAAAAGTGCTGAGGCCTTTTCGGAGAAGGTGATTTTTATTGTTGAAGAAAAAAGAGGTTAAAGCGGGTAAGCCGATTCTGTTTTAATCTCAGACATTACGAAAAAACTCTGTACAGTGCCGATGTTACTGAGTTGCGCCAGCTTACTTCTTAAGAAATGATGGTAGGCATCCATATCAGAGATTACAATCCTGAGGATAAAATCAAAAGCACCTGTCATATGGTAACATTCCATGACTTCAGGGAATTTTACAACTTCTTTTTCAAAACCACTTAAAGCGTTATCGGTATGCTCTTTTAACTGTACCTGAGAGTAGGCTATGAGACTTTTACCGATCTTTTTTGCATCAAGAATAGCAACCGAGCGTTTGATATATCCTTCGGATTTTAATCTCCGTACCCGCTCATGAATGGTGGCAGTCGATTTGTTTAATTCCAATGCCAATTGCTTATTGCTCAGCAATGCATCCTGTTGTAAAAGTCTTAAAATGCCGATGTCTGTTTTGTCCAGGTCTGTGTTATTCATTACAAGTTAATTAGCTTAAAGTGTACCTATTACACCGAGATTTCGAAATTAATAAAAAAACGAACACATAGACTTTAATTTCCGTAAAAGTTGTAAATTTTTAATCGATTTTCCGTAAAATAATCGGAAATAAAGTCTATCCATTGATCTGAAACTCATTTCTTCAGACCTTGCCCACGATGAGACAATTAAAGATAGAGCAGTCCATTACCAACCGGGATTCGGACTCGATAGAAAAATACTTGTATGATATTGCAAGGATTGACCTGCTGAGCGTTGAAGAAGAGATCGCACTGGCTAAGAAGATCAGAAAAGGTGACCAGGCAGCATTAGACCGTCTGGTGAAGTCTAATCTACGTTTTGTAGTATCTGTAGCTAAAAAATACCAGAACCAGGGCATTCGTTTGTCAGATCTGATAGCGGAAGGAAATCTGGGCTTAATTAAAGCGGCACAACGTTTTGATGAAACCAAAGGCTTTAAATTTATTTCCTTTGCTGTATGGTGGATCCGCCAGAGCATTATGATTGCCATCGCTGAACAAAAACGGATGGTACGTTTACCCGCAAACCAAATTGGCGGAATCATGAGAATCAATAAGGCAATGGGAGAATTGGAACAAAAGTTAGAAAGACAGCCTAGTCTGGAAGAGGTTTGTGAATTTATCGAGTTGCCTGAAGAAAAGGTGGTAGATTACCTTTTTTATGCACCAATGACAGCTTCTTTAGATGCGGTAATAGCAGAAGAATCGGGCTTTACACTTGCAGAAACCATTGAAGATGCAAATACGGAAAAAACAGATACGACAGTATTGCAGAGCTCTGTTTCAATCGATATTAAGCGATTAATGAAAAGATTGCCGGAAAGGGAAAAAGAAATTCTTTCTATGTTTTACGGTTTAGGTGGTAATACCGCAATTGGTCTCGACGAAATAGGAGGTAAGATGAACCTCGGTAAAGAACGTGTTAGGCAGATTAAGGATAAGGCGCTGAAAACACTCCGTTCGGAAAAACCGAGAGCTTATATGATGGAATACATCTAAACGTATTTGTTGTAATTAAGTCAGAAAAATACTTAATGGTTTTGTAAAACTATTTTACCTATTATATTTGTTAACACTGTTAACTAAAATATATAGCGTATGGGGATTGCAGAACGTAAGATCAGACAGAAAGAAGAATTCAGAGCGAGTATTTTGGAAGCAGCCTGGCTCCAGGTATTATCGGATGGCTGGCAGTCTTTATCTATTCGCAAAATTGCCGATGCTATAGAATATAGTGTTCCCGTTATTTACAATCATTTCGAAAATAAAGAAGCTATATTGCTCGAGTTTACTAAAGAAGGTTTTCAGAAGCTGGCCGATTCCCTGCAATTTGTTAAAGCCCAACATGTGGAGCCTGCTGCACAACTGGAGGCCATAGCCCATGCTTACTGGGATTTTGCTTTTGAACATAAAGAATATTATCAGTTGATGTTTGGACTGGGCATTCCTGCCTGCGAGAAGGTGAATCAGATTGCAGAGATGAAGAACATGAGCACAGTGATGATTTCAACTATTCAGGAAACGATCAACCTTAGTCCAAACCCGGATGCTGATTTTTTTCTAAAATATCATACCTATTTATCCATTCTTCATGGATTGGTTTCGATTCAGATGATCCGAAATGATGGAAAGCCTACTGAAGAGAACCGGCGAATATTACAAGATGCAATATCTGGATTTATCAAATCCCTGTTGATCTGATTGACGTGCAATTTCATTATATTTAATTATCCATATTTACCAATTATCAAACAAAGATTTATTTATGAAAAAACTATTTAACACCAATTTTAACAATGAGGCAGTTCATTTTATGTTGCTTGTATTACGTGTTTGTATTGCCTCTTTTATGATCGTTCACGGTTATCAGAAATTGGGATGGCTTACTGCAGGTGGTGAAATTCAATTTGGTGATCCAATAGGCGTAGGTGCAGCGGCTTCTTTGTATTTAGCAGTTTTTGCAGAATTTTTCTGTTCTATTTTTCTGTTATTGGGTTTTGCGACAAGATTGGCCACGATACCGTTGATCATTACAATGATAGTAGCTGTATTTATTGTGCATGCTCCGGATGGTTTCGATAAGAAAGAACTTGGATTACATTTCCTGGTGGCTTATGTTTTTCTATTGGTTTCTGGTCCTGGGAAATACAGTATTGATCAGTTGATCAGCAGAAGTTTATATAGTCGCAATCGCTAGGCAGATATTATTTTATCTCAAATACCGTTATAGCTGTTATGAAGAAAATATTGTTGTTATGCCTTACGGCTATCGTTATATCAAGTTGTGGCATCAATAAACAGGCGCAACAGATTAAAGCCCTTGAAAAATGTACGTATAGAATCACATCGGCCGATCAGGTTACACTGGGTGGGGCTGATGTGAAAAAAATGATTACCAATCAGGACATCAACCTGGGTAGTTTGCCGGGTTTAGCACTTGGTTTACTCAGAAAGGATGTGCCTTTAAGAGCTCGTTTAAATCTGGAAGTTAAAAATCCGACAGGCAATGATGCTTCGATCAATGAATTTGAATACAAGATCCTGATCAACAGGCAGGAACTAGCTACCGGTTTTGTAAACCAGGCTTTGAACGTTGGTGCTGGTCAAATCTCAACAGTACCTGTTGATATGGAAATTAACGTTTATCCTTTTGTTTCCAATAGTAAGGTGATGGGAGAGATTACGGATTTCCTTAAAAGTGGAAAAAATGGTGGCCCTGAAAAAAAAGGAATACTAACGCTTAAAATCAGACCTAGTATTAAAGTAGGAGGTACTGTAGTTAAGTATCCAGGCTTTATTACTGTAGATAAGGAAGTAAGCAGTAAAATTCTCCTATAAAAACTGTAGTATTTTTGCAGTATTGTTACGGAGTTTAGTCCAAAATTAAAACTTCATATTAATGATTTTTAATTATTTTCGGAGGTTGTAATAAACCGCACTCTCTGACATTGTTATTTAAAATCTTAATATGAAGTTTCGTTTATCCCTGCTCCTTTTTACGACTATTATTCCCTTTTTTACCAGGGCACAAAATATGCAGCAACTCAACGCTGCCGAGATCAAACAAGGCCTGGAAGCTTTAAATGTTACAGGGAGCGTACTTTATGTCGCTGCACATCCCGATGATGAAAATACTCGTTTATTAGGTTACCTGGCTAAAGAAAAAAAGGTCAGAACAGGTTATTTATCCTTAACCCGGGGCGATGGGGGGCAAAACCTGATCGGTAACGAGCAGGCCGAGTTACTTGGATTAATCCGTACTCAGGAATTATTGGCTGCCCGCCGTATGGATGGCGCAGAGCAGTTCTTTACCAGGGCGAATGATTTTGGTTTCTCTAAAAATCCGGAAGAAAGCTTTAAAATATGGGACAAGGATAAAATCCTTGCGGATGTAGTTTGGGTGATCCGGAAATTTCAACCCGATGTTATCATTACCCGCTTCCCGGAAGATGCACGTGCAGGGCATGGCCATCATTCGGGTTCCGCAATTCTGGCACGTGAAGCATTTGTTGCTGCTGCCGATCCTAAACAATTTCCTGAACAACTGACTTTCGTAAAACCCTGGAAAACCAAACGTATTGTTTGGAATACCTTTAACTTCGGCGGTAACAATACAACTGCTGATGATCAGATGAAGATCGATGTGGGACTATACAATCCGCTACTGGGTAAAAGTTATGGAGAGATAGCGGCAGAAAGCAGATCTAATCACAGAAGTCAGGGTTTTGGTGCAGCAAGACAACGCGGTTCTTCAATCGAGTATTTTACACCTGTAGCAGGAGAAAAAGCAAATAATGATGTATTTGATGGTGTCGACTTTACATTAAAGAGGACACCGGGTACTGCAGCTATACAACAATTACTTAATGAAATCAATAAAGAATATAACCCTGCCGATCCTTCGCAATCTGTAGGTAAATTGTTGAAATTAAGAACCTTTGTAAAGGGAAAGGCCTTCAAACACGATCTGTTAGATGACCTTATTCTTGCGTGTGCCGGAATCTGGTTCGAAAGTGCGGCTACAAATCCTTCATATGCACTAAAACAGCCTATAAACGTAAAGGTGCAAGGTATTGCAAGAGTAAGCCCAGCCTTCTCATTACCAATAAGTATGGAGGAAACCAATAGTGGGGCTGCATTCGCCTTATTACCTAATAAATTTGTAAGTCAGGATAAGGAAATTGCCACAACTAACATTGGCATTGCACAACCTTACTGGCTTGAAAAACAACATCCATTAGGATACTTTGTTGTTGATTCATTATCAAAAATTGGATTGCCGGAGAACGGTCCTGCTGTTGGGGCGATATTTAAAATCAAAATCGGTGATCAGCTGATTGAAAAGAAAAGGCCCGTGGTGTATAAATATACCGACCAGGTTCGTGGAGAAATTTATCAGCCTCTGGTTATTGCGCCTCCGGTAACCGCTACACTTTCCGAAAAGGCATTTATTTTTAATGGAAATGAGGCTAAAAACATTACGATTGTATTAAAAAGCTTTAAAGATAACACTACCGGAGTGCTTGAACCTCAGGTACCTTCGGGATGGAAAGTTAGTCCGCAGAAAATTGATTTTACCCTGGATGGAAAAGGAGATGAACAGTCCGTTGTTTTCAATATAACACCTGCAGGAAATACAACAGGTGGAAGTTTGTTGCTCAATGCAACTGTCGATGGAAAAATCTATAATAAAGGTTTGCGTGTAATTAACTATGAGCATATTCCGGTGCAAACACTTTTCCCTTTTGCCGAAGCCAGGTTAGATAAAGTAGATCTGAAATTTGCAGGAAAACGTATAGGCTATATTGCTGGTGCCGGTGATTTGATGCCGGAATCGTTGAAGCAGATCGGTTATGAGGTGGTTAATCTGACCGAAGGGCAGGTACTAAGTGCCGATCTTTCTGGTTTTGATGCAATTGTTGCAGGGGTAAGGTTATATAATGTAAACGACCAGATTAAAAGCATGCAGCCGATACTGATGAAGTATGTGGAAAAAGGAGGGAACCTGGTGATCCAGTATAATGTGAATTCACCTTTGAAAATCGAAAATTTAGGTCCCTATCCATTCAGGTTGTCACGCGACAGAGTTACGGAAGAAGATGCAAAAGTAAGCGTCCTGGCGCCAGAACATCCTGTTTTAAATTACCCTAATAAAATTACAGACAAGGATTTTGATGGATGGATACAGGAACGTGGCCTGTATTTTACCAGTGATATGGATAAAAAATATACAGCTATATTGAGTATGAACGACAATGGAGAAAGTGCTAAAACAGGATCGCTGATTGTTGCAGATTACGGTAAAGGTAGATATGTATATACTGGCATTTCTTTTTTCAGACAACTTCCGGCAGGTGTCCCTGGTGCATATCGTTTGTTTGTGAATCTATTGTCCCACAAAAAATAGTTAACCATAACGGTTTTAGCATATGATAGAAAAAGAACCATTGGCCGACAAAGAACAGGATCTGCCTCCTTTTGTTAAAACATGGAAGCAGTTTTACCGCTTGCTGATCGGCTGGCTGGTATTTTTAATCTTAATTTTTTACGCCTTTACAAAGTATTTCGGATGAGTGTTATAGATTGGTCGGTATTAATCATTACACTCGTTGTAATTGTTGTTTATGGCGTTTATAAAAGTCGTGGTGCACAAAATATTCAAGGTTATTTACTGGGTAACCAGTCTTTACCCTGGTATCATGTATGTTTGTCGGTCATGGCTACCCAGGCCAGTGCCATTACCTTTTTATCAGCTCCTGGCCTGGCCTATTCTTCAGGAATGAGTTTTGTGCAATTTTACCTGGGGCTGCCCCTGGCAATGATTGTACTTTGTATCACTTTCGTACCTATATTTCATCGTTTAAAGGTTTATACAGCATATGAATATCTGGAGCAACGCTTTGATTTAAAAACCCGGGCGCTTACAGCATTCCTGTTTTTAATTCAAAGAGGACTTTCCACAGGAATTACCATTTATGCACCATCTATAATTTTATCGACCATATTAAATATCAATACCACGTATACGACACTGTTTATAGGTAGTTTGGTCATATTTTATACCGTGTATGGTGGTACCAAAGCAGTTTCTTATACGCAGATGTTGCAGATGAGTATTATCTTTTGTGGGTTGTTTGCTGCGGGAATAATGGTGGTACACCTACTCCCTGGCGATATCGGCTTCGGCAGGGCGATCAGTATCGCGGGCAAAATGGGGAGAACAAATGCCATCGATTTTAAGCTTGATCTAAACAACCAGTATACAGTGTGGACAGGATTAATCGGAGGGTTCTTTTTACAGCTCTCTTACTTTGGAACCGATCAAAGCCAGGTTGGACGTTATTTGTCGGGGGCATCTGTTAGTCAGAGTCGCCTGGGTCTGTTAATGAACGGTCTTGTTAAAATCCCAATGCAGTTTTTAATTCTATTGATTGGTGTGCTTGTTTTTGCTTTTTATCAATACAATCGTCCCCCTGTTTTTTTTAACAGCTTTGAATTGAACAAACTGGAGAAGAGTAAGTATGCTCCGGAACTGGATAGGATTAAAGTTGACTATGACCGTGCGTTTGAAGAAAAGCAGATTGAGGTTAATAAGATGAACGATGCGTTGAATGCCAATGATAAAGTATTTATTGATCAACAAAGAATAGCATTACAACTAGCTGATGAGAAAGAAAAGTCCATCAGAAAAGAAGTGACAGATTTAATGGTAAAGAACGATCCGGATGCGAATATAAAAGATAACAACTATATATTTTTAAGTTTCGTAACGCAGTATTTGCCGAGAGGATTGATCGGACTGCTGATCGCTATTATTTTTCTGGCCTCAATGGGATCAACTGCCAGCGCATTGAACTCACTGGCCTCAACTACGGTTATTGATATTTATAAACGTCTGATTAAAAAAGATGCTTCAGACCATGAATATCTTCAGGCATCGAGACTCGCAACGGTATTCTGGGGAGTGGTTTGTATTGTAATGGCTTTGTATGCCAGTAAAATTGGTAATCTGCTGGAAGCTGTAAACATACTCGGCTCTTATATTTATGGTACTATATTGGGTGTTTTCCTTGTGGCGTTTTATGTGAAACAGGTCAACGGAAGAGCTGTGTTCATCGCAGCACTTTTAACGGAAACCATTATTGTTGTTCTTGGAAGGTCTGATTTGGTCGCTTATTTATGGCTCAATGTAATTGGATGTTTATTAGTGGTGTTGATTTCGCTAATTGTGCAACGGATTATCAATATAGGTAAAACGAAAAATCAAATAAACTTGTAATTTTCTAGTGGTCAGTTGTTTGTGGGGTTATTTATGCGCTCTGCTTTAATCAGGGTACCTACGATCTACCTGCTTGTCCCAGACCGAACCTAAATCTGATTGATGTATCGTATTGATTATTAATTTGTTGTGTCGATTTTTAATTAAATCGATTGCGAAATAAAATTTTGAAAGCCTGTACTGCTTTTTTACTCTACATTATTTTATATAGGTTAAATGCAATTTATCCGTGATTTCGCTTGAATTTCAGATAAGTAAAGATTTTGCTTTGCAGCCTTATTACGTTTGTTGAAATAGATCTAATCAATAAAAAATGGAAAAAGACACAGCGACAAGGATAGTTCTCATAGTTCCGGAAGGGATGAGTGAATACCTGAAAAGCAAAAAATCGGAATTTGAGAACCGAGTTACAATTCGGAAAGCGAGGAAAAGAGAGCGTAAAGCAATAGCGCTCAAGTTGAAAGCTGAAAAGGTTTCTTTAGAGACCATTTCTACTGCTACAGGATTAACAGTGGAGGAAATTGAAGTGCTATAAAAAAGAAGAAGCGAATGTTGATTAATAACATTCGCTTCTGTTAAAGCTTTAAGCACTATTTATTTACTTCTTAGCCTCTTTTAGCAATTCAGTGTGTAAACGTACATATTCAGCATTTTTCATTTCTGTAGCCGATTTTAAGCCTGCTTCTGCTGTTTTAGCTGCTCCTGCTTTATCGCCCATTTTCATTTGAATACGTCCTTTCCAAAGTTTTATCCATGGAGCTTTATCGTCTGCTGCTTCAGCTGCATTAACCCATTCCAAAGCTTTGTTTAGATCTTTACCATTTGAGAAGTAATATTGTGCAGCCTGGAAATATGGTTTTTTATCACCTTTCATCGCTTCATCGATGCTAGCCATTACAGTTGCATCAATTTCTGTAGTTAGCTCTACATTTATGGCAGTATTCTCCCACATCAACTGCAATTTTGCAGAGGTAGGATATACATCAGCAAACTGTATGGTAAAAGTTTCTACTTTGTCCTTTAAGTTGATAGGTTTAACTTTAACTCTTAATACATCGTCTGATTCTTTGTACTCGTAAGAACCCCACTGTTTTGAACCTTTGTTGAAAATTACAGTCCATTCGCTTTTACCAGGAATGGTAAATAAGCCGTATTCTCCAGCAGGTAATTCTTTCCCGTCAATTTTCACAGGATCGGTAAAGCTGATAATGGTTGCCGAGTTTGCACCGGTACGCCATACAGCACCATAAGGTTCCATTGCACCAAAAATTTTGCGACCTTTTACATTTGGACGTGAATAGTTAAGTGTAATTTTTCCCAGTCCAAAGTTTTGGCTGACAGTCTGACTTGTACTGGCTTGTGGCATTTTTAAGCCTTGTGCCTGAAGATCAGAGCTCAATGCTACTGTTAGTGCTAACAATAACATTGTTTTAAATGTTGTTTTCATATGATTGCTTTTGTTATTAAATATTGCTCAGGTTTTTAATTACCCGATCGTAAGTTTTGCTGGTACTAAATTACATTTCTGTTTGTGTATTCTATATTAAAAAATAGTATAAAAGGAAACATGACGAAGAAATTAGAAAATCATACTTAAATTAGCTGCCATGGTTAATTTTCGTAATATCTTATTCAGTAGCATCTCTCTTTTGATCTGGTGTTCTGCCCCTAAAATTGTAAATGGACAGCAAGTAGAAACCGGTGTTTCAAAACAGCTTGCCCAGTATAGAAAATCAATTGTCACTAAGGTTAATTATTCGCTTGAATTTGATATTCCTGCGGAACGGGCAAGAGGAATTAATGCATGGGAGATTTTGAGTTTTAACCTGAGTACAAATGACCGCATTTTGCAGCTGGATTTTAAGGAAGATAAGGCAAAACTTCGGAAGTTGATCGTGAATGGAAAGGTTGTGCCTGTGCAGCATGAAAAAGAACATCTGTTGATTGCGGCAAAGTACTTGAAAAAAGGAGCTAACGAGGTAAAAATAGAGTTCCAGTCGGGCGAAGGTGCACTGAACCGTAACGCTGATTACCTGTATACTTTGTTTGTGCCAGATAGAGCCAGGACTGTTTTTCCTTGCTTTGATCAGCCTGACATTAAAGCTACCTATGATTTAACCTTAAAAGTACCTGCCAGCTGGAAAGCGATAGCCAATGCACCGTTAAAAAATGCTGTTGTATCTGATGATCGAAAAACCTACCAATTCCTGAAATCGGATACTTTAAGTACTTATCTGTTTTCGTTTGTAGCTGGGAAATTTGAACAACAGTTTGGAAAAGTAGGTGATCAAAAGGCAGATTTTTTATACCGTGAAACCGATACTGCGAAAATAAAACATAGTATGAGTGAGATCTTTAAGATCCATAACGATGCACTAAAGTATTTTGAAGAATGGACAGCGATTCCGTATCCCTTTCAAAAATTTGATTTTGCTGCAATCCCGGATTTTCAGTTCGGTGGAATGGAACATGTTGGTGCCATACAATATAAAGCAGCAGCTTTGTTTTTAGATGGTACAGCTACTAAAGACCAACTCAATTCACGAAGTCATCTGATTGCACACGAAACTGCACACATGTGGTTTGGCGATCTGGTAACGATGAACTGGTTTACCGATGTTTGGATGAAAGAAGTATTTGCCAATTTTATGGCGGATAAAAGTGAGGAGGGAAGTGTTGGTAAGGAAGTGTTTGACTTAAAGTTCTTAGTGGATCATTTTCCGGCAGCCTATGGGGTTGATCGAACTACCGGTTCAAACCCGATACGTCAGCAATTGGATAACCTGAAGGATGCAGGTTCAATGTATGGCAATATCATTTACCATAAATCTCCGATTATGATGCGTCAGCTGGAAAGGTTGATGGGAAAGGCAAAGTTCCAGCAAGGCGTAAGGGAGTATCTTAAGAAATTTGCCAATAGTAATGCATCGTGGCCGGATTTGATTAGTATTCTGGATAAGTATGCCACTGCTGATTTGCAGGAATGGAATAAAGTATGGGTGAATGAGCCTGGTCGGCCTATAATAGATTATAGCATAGAAAAGAAAGAGAATAAAATCAGTCGGTTTACTGTTAAGCAAACTGCCGAATATGGTAGGAAGAGAATCTGGCCACAGTTTTTTGAGCTGACTTTGTATTACGAAGGGTATAGTAAAGAAATAACGGTTAATTTAAATGCTGCTGAGGTTGATCTTAAGGAAGTTGTTGGCCTGGACGTACCTCTGTTTGTTCTTTTTAATTCATCCGGACAAGGGTATGGTTTATGGCCGGTTGATCAGGATATGTTTGATCATTTGTACCAGATTGATAAGCCTTTAAACCGTGCCGCGGCATATATTGCACTGTATGAAAATATGCTGAACGGCAGAGGTATAAAACCAGAGGCATTGTTAACTCTACTTTTGGAAGGTTTGAGTAAGGAAAAAGAGGAATTGAATATTAAATTGATCAGCAGTTATATTGGGACTATTTACTGGGAATTTATCGAAAAACAAAGTAGAGAAAGGTTAAGTGGATTAATAGAAGCAAAGGTATGGACTGCGATGGAGGAGCAGCAGGAATCTAATGTTAAGAAGTTACTTTTTAAGACTTACCAGGACATTTTTTTAACCAAAGCCGCGAACAGCCGTTTGTATGAAATCTGGAAGACACAAAAAGCCCCTCAGGGTGTAAAGCTTTCAGAAGACGATTATACTGCGCTTGCTTTTTCGATTGCATTAAGAGCAAACGGAACAAAGTCTGCTGAGGATGTAGCGAATGCAGCTGTTTTGGGCGAACAGCTCCTGCGTATTAATAATCCTGACAGAAAGAAAAGGTTTGAATTTATTGTGCCTGCGCTTTCTGCTGATGTGATGGAAAGGGATCTGTTTTTTAAAAGTTTAGAACTGAAAGCCAATCGTGAAAAAGAATCTAATGTTGGCGTAGCACTGTATTACTTGCATCATCCTTTACGACAATCCACATCCGTAAAATACCTGGCGAAAAGCCTGGATCTGCTGGAAGAAATTCAAGTGACAGGGGATATATTTTTTCCACAGAGTTGGTTGCAAGCCACCCTGGGCTATTATCAAAGCGCAGAAGCTGCAGGGATAGTTAGGACTTTTATTGAAAAACATCCTAACTATAATCCTAAGTTAAAAGCAAAGATATTACAGACTGCAGATAACCTGTTCCGGGCACAAAAGCTGTTGAAATTTTAGGTTTCCAGTTGCTTGTAAGTTATTTTTATGTTTTGAGTACGGTCGTTACTGGTTATAATCGCAGTTGATGGATATCCGTTTTCATTGTATTCGTATTTGACACTGATGTTTTTCTGTGGTGTTTTTTCGTTCATGACATTCAAAATGTTGTTGCCCGGGCACAGGAAGAACCAATGTTCGGATTCGAAAGCGAATAGTTCGCTATGACTGATGTAGCGGCTGATTCCTTTTTGCTGATCAAAAGTATATGTGGTCATTGTTGTTGAGCCTGGGTGTGCCCTTGCATTCATCTCCGATAAATTCCCAGAAGCCGAATAGAAAAGTGAATAAGTGTTGGTCAGCTTGTTGTCTAAATCATAGTAGTCTAACTGCTTGATTTTCTGTTGATCGTTGTTTGTCAGTGTATAGACGTTAACCGGAGTGAATACCCCCATCACATTGTAACCAAATGCTCTGGCTTTACTTGTTGTTTTTTTATCCGACTGCTCATAGTAAACCACATAAAACAGCTTTTCATTTCTGTATTTTTCTAATTTGAAAGGCTGTCGTTCCTGTGTATAGGTGAATACAGTTTTATTACCGTTTGCATCGGCAATTTCGCTGAGTAAAGAGGTCAGATCTTTATATTTTAGAATAAGGCTAGATCCTGCTGTTTCAAATTTGACAGGGACATAAGTTTTGGGGGCACTAGGCTTCGGGGGAGGTGTTTCGTCTATTTTAAGATTTTTTGCCTTTTTACATGCGAATACCACTAGCAATACGGAGAGCATTAATAAATGTGTAGATTTTAAACGTTTCATAGTCCTGTTTATTTACGTTGACATTTATACTGTATGCTGGTGAACGTAATTAGAATTATTTTATTAATAATCATATTTTCCCATTATTATAAGCCTTACTTTTACGGAACGATTTCTTTATAGCACATAACGTTTATTATATGGACGATTTTTTAGCTGCCCGCCTTCAAATGGCTTTCTCCCTAGGCTTCCACATTGTTTTTGCCTGTATAGGTATGGTGATGCCCTTTTTTATGACTGTTGCTCATTTTTATTGGTTGAAGACGAAAAAAGTAGTTTACAGAGATGTTACCAAAGCCTGGAGTAAAGGTGTTGCTATTTTCTTTGCTACCGGGGCAGTTTCGGGTACGGTATTGTCATTTGAACTCGGCTTGCTCTGGCCTAAATTTATGGAACATGCAGGCCCTATATTTGGAATGCCGTTTTCATTAGAAGGAACGGCATTTTTTATAGAAGCAATAGCACTTGGCTTTTACCTGTATGGCTGGAACCGGATTAACCCATGGTTTCATTGGGCAACAGGAGTGGTGGTAGGCATAAGTGGCTTACTTTCGGGAATACTGGTGGTGGCTGCAAATGCCTGGATGAACAGTCCGGCAGGTTTCGATTACATTGACGGACAGTATTTAAATATCGATCCGGTAAAAGCTATGTTTAATGATGCGTGGTTTTCACAAGCCCTACATATGTGTGTGGCAGCTTTTGTGTCGACAGGATTTGCCGTTGCCGGTGTTCATGCGCTCATGATCCTTAAAGGGAAAAATATTAAGTTCCATAGCACAGCATTTAAAATTGCGGCTGTGTTTGGTACGGTAGCAGCTTGTTTACAACCCATAAGTGGTGATATTTCGGCCAAAGATGTTGCGAAACGACAACCTGAAAAGCTGGCTGCAATGGAAGCTCATTTTCATACAGAACGTAATGCGCCATTGATTATCGGCGGAATTCCTGATACAGCCAATAAGAAAGTTGATTACGCGCTTAGAATTCCGGGGTTGCTTAGTTTTATGGCAACGGGTGATTTTAACGGGGAAGTGAAAGGATTGGATAGTGTGCCTAAGGATGAGCAGCCACCGGTAGCCATCACACATTATGCTTTTCAGATTATGGTAGGACTGGGGATGGCTATGGTGCTAATTGCCATTTTGTACTTTGTTGCTTTGTGGAAGAAAAAACAATGGCTGAACAGTCGCTGGTTACTTAAACTGTTTGTCATAGCCACTCCTTTAGGCTTTATTGCCCTTGAAGCTGGCTGGACAGTAACGGAAGTTGGGCGACAACCCTGGATCATCCGTGGGGTGATGCGTACCGCCGATGCAGTAACCCCCATGCCTGGTATAGCCTATTCCTTTTACCTGTTTACAGCGGTATACATATCGCTGTCGATCATTGTATGTTTATTGTTGTTCCGCCAGATTACTATGGTGGATACCTTGTATGATTCCGAAAATCCTTCAAAAGACCAGTCGTTATGATTTATGTAGTTATCGTTTTCCTTTGGACCGCTATTTTGTTGTATATCCTGCTTGGAGGGGCTGATTTTGGTGCGGGTATTATTGAATTGATGACGGCTAAAAGCAATAGGGCCAAAACCCGTAAAACCATGTATAAAGCCATAGGTCCAATTTGGGAAGCCAACCATATGTGGTTGATTATTGCGGTCGTGATCCTTTTTGTGGGATTCCCAAAGATTTATACAACCATCTCCGTTTACCTGCACATTCCACTGGTATGTATGCTGTTGGGGATTATTGCAAGGGGGACAGCCTTTGTATTCAGGAATTATGATGCTGTAAAAGATGATATGCAAAAGGTATACACACCTATTTTTGTTTATTCAAGTTTAATTACACCTTTTTTTCTTGGTATTATAGCTGGGAGTGCTGTTTCCGGACAGATTGATCCACAAGCCAATGATTTTTTATCGGCATTTATTTTTAGCTGGCTCAATTGGTTCTCTGTAGCCGTGGGTATTTTTACGGTGAGTATATGTGCTTTCCTTGCTACGATTTTTATTATTGGGCAGACTGACGACGAGGGCGACAGGGTGCATTTTATAGGAAAAGCAAAACGCACTATCTTTATTGTAATGGGCTGCGGTGCTTTGGTTTTTATTGCCGCTGGGGTAGAACATGTTCCATTGGCAACCTGGATATTTGGTGATGTGCCTGGGCTGATCGCTATTATTGCTGCAAGCTTATCGTTGATTGTTATGTTTTATGCATTGAATAATAATAAGCCGATATTGTTACGTTTACTTGCTGGTTTCCAGGTGACAATGATTTTGTTTGCAGCTACTTATTCGCATTTTCCGGATATTGTACTGCTTAAAAATGGAGACAACCTTTCTCTACTTGCGCATCAGGGACAAGCTAAGACTATTGAGACTTTGGGCTATGCCCTGTTGATTGGTAGCTTGTTTATTTTACCTGCTTTGGTTTATTTGATTTATATTTTTCAAAAGCCCAGAAATATATTGACAGATCATTAATGAAATTAGCTGATGGTTGCTTTATACCCATAAAAAAGTAACGTATATACTTCTGAAAATAATGGATGTAATTCCTGAAAATTGGACGTTTGTGTAACAAAATAAGAGAACAATAGGCAATAGATTAGATTTTGTATTTAATTCGTGGTGTTTAAATTAAACCTAAAGCAATTTATCAAGTCTTAAACCTGATGTTGCACTTAAAACACCAATTATGAAATCTGGATTCTTAAAAATTACATTTTGTACTGTCATGTTTGCCGGTTTAGGCTCAGTTGCCCAGGCTCAAAAGGCGAAGGACTTACAGGAAGTTAGCATATTCGCTTCTCACGCAGTTAAAATCGACGGCAAGAACTTTGAGTGGAAGGACACCGACTTCTCTGTAAATAAGCGGACGAGTCTTTCTTATATTGTCAGTAATGATGATAAGAACCTTTACCTGATCATTAAATCTGCGGATGTGTCCAACAACTCAAAAATTATGATGGGTGGAATCACTTTTTCAGTGAATCCGGATGGTAAAAAGAAGGAAAAGGAGAGTATAACTTTAACTTATCCGCTTGCATCAAATAGTGGCAGAGGTCAAGGATTTGGCGGTCGTGGCGGCGGCGGTAACGGGGGAGGTGGCCGTAGGGCTATGGGAATGACTATGGCTATGGGAGGTGGCCCTCAGGGAGCAAAACAAAGAGATTCCTTTATGGTTGTGCGACAAAAAACACAATTGGCAAGCGCTAAAGAGATTAGAATAAGCGGATTTAAAAATACAACCGATACACTGGTATCTATTTACAACGAATATGGTATAAAAGCATTTGCCAATATCGATAAGGATAATGTTTTTTTTTATGAAGTAGCGATTCCATTGGAGGCCTTAGGTATTTCGGTAGACGCACCAAAAGAATTTGCTTATAACATTAAGCTTAATGGTTTACAAATGCCAGGCCTTGATGGCGGAGGTTTTGGTGGCCGTGGCGGCGGCGGTGGTGGCGGTCGCGGAGGCTTTGGCGGTGGTGGTCATGGAGGTTTTGATTTCCAGGCCATGTTAAGCCCTACCGATTTTTGGGGAAAATATACCCTCGCAAAAAAATAGATATCTCCAGGGGTAAAGAAACACACACAAACAAACCCAATCCATACACACACAAATGAATTATTTAAAAACACTGGCGGTCATATTTTTGACGGCGCTTAGCTTTTCCGAGGTGTTTTCCCAGGAACCTGCTAAGAAAGAAACACCTCCACCACTACCTACGAGACAAATCAGCGGTATTGTTAAAGACAGTACAGATTTGGGGGTAATCGGTGCAACAGTTAGTCTTACATCCGATAAGGATACCTTAAAAACATCGACCAATAACGATGGGATTTTTATCTTTAAAGATGTAAAGTCTGCAACTTATACGCTTGTTATTCAGAGTATAGGTTATGAGAAATCCCCGGTTATGCGTTTTAAACAAAACGACATGATACCCCGGATTGTGATGGATCCGATTTTCCTGAAAGAGCAAAAAAACACTTTAAATGAAGTGGTAATTAGTGGTACTCCATCCATTACTTATAAGACTGATACGGTAGAATACAAAGCGAGCGATTATGTGGTTAGACAAAATGCGACCGTTGATGAACTGTTGAAGAAAATGGAAGGAATGGAAGTCGGTAACGACGGAAGCCTGGTCCATCAAGGCGAAACTGTTGCCAAGGCTAAGCTGAATGGTAAGGAATACCTTGGGGGTGATATCGCCAATGCGATTAAAAACCTTCCGGCAGAGATCGTTGATAAAATTCAGATTGTAGATGATTATGGTGATCAGGCAGCCCGGACCGGAGTTAAAGATGGCGATCCTCAAAAGGTATTGAATATTACCACCAGGACAGATAAGTCGATAGGGAATATGATGAATTTGAATGCCGCTGGTGGTAGTAACGAACGAAAGGAAGCTGGGGTATTTACGACTCGGATTAACGAAAATCAGCAGATGGGGATAAATGGTAATTACCGGGACATAGTCAACCTCAATGCATTGAGCGGTTCAAACAAGAGTGCCGATGCCAGATTTAGTTTACGTGATAAAGTTGGGAAAAAGATAGAATATAATTTGAATTATCAGTTCACTAATTCCAATGGGGACAATGTAAATGAGACAGAGTCATTGCGTAATATCAGTGACGGTCAATTGTTTTCTAACAGTTCAAGCAGTGGCCAGCAAAAAGCGAACAATCATGATTTTAAACTTGAAGTTGAAATAAACCTGGACTCAAACGATTACCTTAAAGTTATCCCAAGTTTTAAGTATGGTTCTACTAATAATAACAATAGGTCAGAAGTAAATCAAAAGGCGAGTGACATTTCACTTGGATTGGATCAGTATCGTAACGTAAGTAGTTTGAGTTCCAGGACAGCACCTGAATTTGGTATTTCTGCTTTTTATCAGCATACATTTAAAAAATACAGAAGGAATTTTTCTGCGCAGATAGATCTGAATAAGAATAATCAGGATAATGTGCAGGAACGACTTAACAGGACAACTTTTTATACTGAAATTGACCCGGAAGGTATAGATTCGGTAACTAATCAGATTATCGCTCGCAAGAACATGCGTGATAATTATCGCGGAAGTCTCACTTATGTGGAGCCTCTAGGTGTCAATACTCAATTTGAAGTGAATGCCCAGGTGAATTATAATGGTTATGATAATACTGCGACTACAAGAGATATTTTAGAAGATGGCTTTTCCGGCATTGTAGATTCATTAAGTAATATCTATAACTATTCCTTTACACAAGGTAGGATTGCATTAAATTTTAGATACGGAATGACGAATACCTCTAAAGTTCGTTTTTCTGTCGGTTTAACAGGTGTGCCAGCTTTACTATCTGGTACTAAATTAAGTTTGGGTACAACGACAAACAGGAGTAGTTTTAACCTAATACCTATTGCCAGATTTGAATACCGCTGGACCAGACAACAAAAAGTGTCTTTGAACTATTCAGGGAACGCGGTAGAACCAACTTTTGATCAGATACAGCCGGTAAGGGATGTTACGAACCCCAATAATCCGATTATTGGTAACCCTGATCTGCATGCTACTTTTGTGCATACTTTAAGAGGAGATTATAATAATTACATCGCAAATTCGAAGCTTAATTTTTCATTAAATGCAAATGGTTCTTATACGGAAAATGCGGTAATCAGAAATGTGCAGACTGTGGATAACCCAGACCCGGATCTACCAGGAAGTAAAATTAATGAAACCCGTTTTTTGAACGTTAGTGGAGTGTACAGATTGGCTGGTAATTATAACATCAGTAAACAGCTTAATAACAGAAAATATAACCTGCAGCTTAACGGATCTGCGAGCTATAACCATAACCTAAGTATGAGGGATGGTATCTTGAATACAACTAACATTACCGTACTGGATCATCGTTTTGGCCCGAAAATCAATCCTACGGATTGGTTTGAGATTAATGCGGATATAGGATATAGAACTGAAAAATCTAACAATTCGGTATTGAACACTGTTAATAATACAGTCAATACGCTTTCTCTTAATTTAGATGGAAGGATCTATTTGTGGGATGTATGGATGTTGGGGTACCGTGGTAGCAAGCAGTTTATAGATGGGGTAGTCGGAAACACAAATAATAGCCCGTTAGTAATCAATGCAAGTTTGGAACGCCAACTATTTAACCGCAGAGGTCAGATTACTTTTCAGGCGTTTGACATTTTAAATCAGAATAACTTCCTAAGGTATGAGCAGTTTGAAGAAGGTGGTTATACGAATACAAGAGTAAACCCTACGAGCAGATACTTTATGCTGAAGCTTAGTATGCGCTTGCAAAAATGGTCAGGTGCACAAGGGCGCGGCGGCAGAGGAATTATGCGCAGAGGTGATGGAAGTTTCATGTAAGTAACCCAATATATTTTATAACAATAAAACACCCGGTACAGCAAAACTGTATCGGGTGTTTGCATTATATTCCAAATGTAACTTTTATGTGGCGCTTTCAATTATATTGTTAAATTTGTGTTATGTACCTGTAAGATCATGGATTATAAGCTCTTATCTGACGATGAATTGATTGTTCTTTTTAAAGGAGATGACGAGCGTGCGTTTAAAGAAATATATCTTCGTTACTGGCGGCAGGTATATCATGTAGCCTATAGAAAAGTACACCATAAAGAACTGGCCGAAGAGTTAACACAGAATTTGTTTGTTGAGCTTTGGAGAAGAAGGGCAACACTCGCCATCCATACGCTGGGCGCATACCTGTTTGGGAGTTTACGATACAGCATCATCAATCATTACAAATCTTTGCTCGTTCAGGAAAATTATCACAATTATATCAAGGCATCTAATAATTTCGGGGTTGTAAATAATGCCGATTATCTTTTAATGCTGAACGAGCTTTCGGAGGCTTTAGCTAAAGGAATTGCTTTGTTGCCTAAAAAAACTGCTGAAGTATTTAGAATGAGCAGGATGGAACATCGTTCAATAAAAGACATTTCTGAACAGCTTAATATTTCCGAAAAGGCTGTTGAATACCATATTACCCAGTCGCTAAAGTCTATCCGCCTTTACCTCAAAGAGTACCTTTTTCTGGTGCTGCTGTTTATACTGTTTTCATAAATTTCATTTTTTTTAATTTTTTTTTAGGGATAGGACTTACTTAGCTTACTTATAGTTCAAAAGCTATAAAAATGAGCAGAGAAGCATTTCATCTATTGTTGGAAAGATACCTGGAGAACAGGTGTACAGATGAAGAAAAAGAGATTGTTAAAAAGTGGTATGGAATGCTGGATAAGCAAGATATACAAGATGCGGGTACAGCGGAAATAAATGCGTTGGAGGAAAAGCTATGGGAAAGGATACACGGGGAGGTTATTCCAGATCAGCACGAAGTGCTGGTAACTGACCTTAAACCAATTGTTAGGTTCTCTCGTATGCTTCGGTTTTCTGCTGCTGCGGTACTTGCAGGACTGGTATTGACGGTTGGTTACCTGTTTTTTGTGAATAATGGAAGCAAATCGGAATTAAAGAGCTTTGTGCTGTCAAATGATGTTAAGCAATATATCAACGCTGATCAGAAGCCGGTAACGATTAAACTTGAAGATGGTAGTCTGGTGACGCTTCAGCCAAAGGCGGTATTGAAATACCCAATACATTTTTCGGATTCTTTACGCGAAGTTTCGCTTGAAGGGGAAGGTTTTTTCGAGATCAGTAAAAATCCATTGAAACCATTCCTGGTATATAATAAGAATGTAATTACAAGGGTTGTAGGAACCAGCTTTATTGTAAAAACAGCGCACAATAAAACAGAGGTAATTGTTAAAACTGGAAAAGTAATCGTTTCACCTAATTCCAGCAAACTTAACATTAAGGACCTTTTGAAATCTGATGATGGCGTAGTACTGACACCGAACCAGAAAACAGTGTATAATGCGATCGATAATACATTCGCGACAAGTTTGGTTGATCAGCCATTATCTATTGACCTAAAGACTCCAAAAGCCCAAGTAAAAGAAAGTTATGTCTTTAATGATACGCCTGTAGCAGATGTACTGGGGCAATTGCAGAAATCCTATGGCATTGAGTTCATCGTAGATAATAAAGAATTATACAATTACACATTCACCGGTGATTTATCGGAACAAAACCTGTATAGTCAGCTGGATTTCTTATGCGAATCCATTAAAGCCAGTTATTCTGTAAAAGGCACAAAAATTATTATTTCGACAAAAGAATAAATACAATCAACTAACCTTAAAACCTAACCAACGTATGAAAAGAAAAGAATTTTACTAACCAAATCTCAAAAAAAAACTGACAATGTTGCGGGACATTGCCAGTTAAAGAATTCTGTACGAAAAGTTTCACATTAACGAACAAAACTTCTAAAGTTATGAAAAAAAAGCGATTTGTTGCTTTAATAAAAATAGCAATGAGATTATCTATAGCCCAAATATTTCTTGTAATTCTGTTTACTTGTAGTGCTGCAGCAAAAAATGCCGGTGCTCAGGAGATACTGAATAAGGAAATTTCGATCAGTATCAATAAGGGCAAAATAACAGAGATCTTAAAAGATATCCAGTCTAAAACAAAAGTTAAATTTATCTATAGCCCCTCGGTAATCGGAGCCGAACGGAAGACATCTGCAAACTATGTTAAGAAGCGGCTTGGCGATATTCTTGACGAAACCCTTAATCCACTTAGCATATTTTATAAGGTGATTGATAACCGAATCATTCTATATGATAAGACCTCAAAAAAGAACCATCAATCTGACTTAGAGAAGATACAATTCCCAGTTAAGGGAAAAGTAAGCAACAGTAAGGGCGAAACCTTGCCTGGTGTTAGTGTAAAGGTAAAAGGAAGTACAACAACGGCCATTACGGATGCCAATGGAAATTATGTGATCAATGTGCCGGACGGAAGTGCTGTCCTGATTTTTTCCTACATCGGTTTTGTCCGAAAAGAAATTGCAGTTAATGGTCAGAGCCTGTTAAACGTGCAACTTATCGGTGAGGAAACTTCTTTAGGGGAAGTTGTGGTAATGGGGTATTCTACTCAAAAGAAGAAAGACCTTACCGGTGCAGTCTCTGTGGTAAACGTATCAGAGATGATCAAACAGCCTAGTGCTTCCGTTAATAATTTACTACAGGGGCAGGCTTCTGGTGTAACGATTCTGGGCTCCGGACAACCGGGGGAAGAACCACAGGTTCGTATACGGGGGGTGAATACATTCGGTAACAATAATCCACTTTATGTAGTGGATGGTGTGCCTACATTAAACGTTGCTGATATCAATCCGAACGATATTGAATCTATGCAGGTGCTTAAGGATGCAGGTGCGGCTTCAATTTACGGATCAAGAGCAGCAAATGGCGTTATTGTTATCACGACTCGGAAAGGGAAAGAAAAAGTAAGCGTAAAATATGATGCTTATTATGGTACTCAACGACCAAAAAAAGGTAATGTATGGGATATCCTTTCTCCACAGGAAATGGCTGATCTGAAAAGACTGGCAGAAACAAATTCTGGTGCTGAGGAGTTTGATGATCCTTTATATGGTGATGGGCCAACCTATGTGTTGCCTGATTATATTTACCCTTTAAAAGCTAAAGAAGGAGATCCTGAGGTAAATCCTTCAAACTATTACCTAAAGCCATTATTTACCTCGGTAGATGAGTACAATAATTTTCGCCGAATAAATAGGGCAAATAAAGCCGGAACCAATTGGTATGAAGAGATCTTTAGTCCGGCGCCCATTAACAGTCAGAATATCTCAGTTAGTGGTGGCTCTGATCAGGGGAATTATCTTTTCTCGGCTAACTATTTTAATCAGCAAGGAACTTTAGCCGAAACTTATTTAAAAAGATATACACTTAGATCAAATACACAATACAATATTGGAAAACACATCCGAATAGGGGAAAACCTTGCATATACGATAACAAACAACCCTCAGATAGGAGGTTTGAGCGGAGATAATGCCATCGGTCATGCCTTTCGTGAACAGCCCATTATACCAGTTTATGATATTATGGGAAATTTTGCAGGCGGATATGGCGGTCAGCTCGGCGATGCCTTTAATCCCGTTGCCATGTTACAACGTACCAAAGATGATAGGGCTAGTGATAACAGGTTGTTCGGGAATGTTTTTGCTGAGGCCGATTTTCTTGGTTCGCTGACTTTCCGGACCTCGTTTGGTGGAGATTCATATTCTGGCTCGTCACATGCATTTGTGTACCCTCAATATGAAAATGCAGAAAATAATACCAATAACAGCTATACAGAAACCTCCTATACTGGACTGGAATATGTGTGGACAAATACGCTGACTTTTAACAAAACTTTTGACAAGCATAGTTTAAAAGTGCTGGCGGGTACAGAATATTTTAAAAACCGGTACAGTACTATGACTGGTACTAACAAAGGATATTTTTCATTTGATCCGGATTATACCAACTTATCGACTGGTAGTGGGCCAATGGAGACATCCAGTTCGAGGACTGCTGATGCCTTGTTCTCGTTGATCGGAAGGGTGGATTACAGTTTTGATGATAAATATCTGTTAGGGGCCACAATCAGAAGAGATGGCTCGTCAAAATTTTTAGAGAACGTATATGGTTGGTTTCCGGCAGTAAGTGCCGGTTGGCGGATCTCAAAAGAAGGCTTTTTATCTGATGTTAGCTGGATCACAGATCTGAAATTAAGAGGTGGTTGGGGGATTATGGGCAATCAGCTTAATGTTACCGGAGGAAATTCATTCAGTACGTTTGGCAGTGCAATAGGCCAATCCTATTATGCTATAAACGGAGGGAACAATATACTCGCAGGATTTTACCAGGACCAGATTGGAAATCCTGGTGCGAAGTGGGAGAAAAACATCAATGCAAACATAGGATTTGATGCTACTTTATGGGGCGGAAAACTAGAAGTGTCGGCAGATTACTATCGTAAAAATATCCGTGACCTTCTGTATAATCCGGAAATGATTGGTACGATAGGTGGAGCAACGGTACCTTTTGTGAACATTGGTCAGATGAAAAATGATGGCTTTGATATTTCAATATCCGGAAATACTTTTTTGAGTAAGGATATTAAATTGAACGCGACTGCTACCATTACTACTTATCGTAATGAAATCCAGAAGATTTCTGCTGACGCAAACTATTATGAAATTGATGCACGCAGGTTCGATGGTAGTAACATCATAAGGAATGCAGTAGGGAGGTCGGTTAGTGAGTTTTTCGGGTATAAAGTAGCCGGTTTCTGGAATTCTGAAGATGAAATTGAAGCAGCGAATGTAATTGCACGTGCTGCAACTAGTGATCCAACGGCTATTTATCAGAATGATATCGGCCTTGGACGTTTTAAATATGCCGATGTTAACGGAGATGGTAGAATTACGGGGGATGACCGTACTTTTTTAGGGAATGCGAATCCTAATTTTAGTTATGGGCTAAATCTGGGATTGAGTTACAAGGCATTTGATTTTAGTGTTTTCTTTTATGGTGTTCAGGGGAATTCTATCTGGAACCAGGTGAAATGGTGGACCGATTTTATGCCTTCATTTGATGGTGCGAAAAGTCGTACAGCGCTTTACGATTCATGGACACCTACGCGCATGAACGCGAAAGCTCCGATCCAGGAAACAGCACAGTCGTTCAGTACCAATAGCGTTCCTAACTCTTATTTTGTTGAAAAGGGATCCTATCTGAGATTGAAAAATGCACAGATTGGCTATACTTTACCTCCAGGTAAGCTACAGAAGTTAGGCGTAGGCAGGCTAAGGGTTTATCTTTCCGCTGCGAATCTGTTCACGATTACTAAATATTCTGGGGTTGATCCGGAAATCGGCATTTCAAGCGATAATGACGATGAGGCCGGGGGACAAACTGCCTATGGTATAGATGACGGATCTTATCCAAGTCAGCGTACGTTTCTGTTAGGTTTAAACTTACATTTTTAATTATTTGAACTCATGAAAAGATCAGCATATATATTAATTGTACTGTTTTTTACAACACAATTTTACGCATGTAAAAAGGCATTGGAGCAACCTCCTCTTGGTTCGCTTAGTGAGGATATCATCGCTAATAAAAATGGAGTTAACGGGTTGCTTATTGGTGCATACGCCGCACTCGATTTTATGGAAGGAGGAGACCGGGCGCTGGGCGGCGGTGATGCATGGCAGGTATCGCCGACAAACTGGGTGTTTGGTGCTGTAGCTGGTGGCGATGCTTCAAAAGGTAGTGATGGTGCCGATCAACCGGCGATAGATCCGATAGCTAACTTTTACTCAGATGCCAATAACATTTTGTACAATGGGAAATGGAAAGCACTGTTTGAATGTGTGGTTCGCACGAACAACGTGTTGAAATTTTTAGCTAAGGCCACTGATTTAACAGACGATGAACGGAAAAATATTGAAGGGCAGGCACGTTTTCTTCGCGGGCATTATTATTTTGAGCTTAAAAAAATGTGGAACATGGTGCCATGGATAGATGAAGGTACTACTGTCTTTAATCAGCCTAATAACCTGGATTTATGGCCTAAAATAGAAGCCGATTTAAAGTTCGCCTATGAAAACCTTCCACCCACACAGCCGGAAATAGGTCGTGCAAATAAATGGGCAGCAGGCGCGTACCTTGCCAAAGCATATTTGTACCAGCATAAATATTTAGAAGCGAAGCCGATATTTGATCTGGTAATTACATCGGGAACCACCAGCTCAGGACTCAAGTATGAGCTGAACGAAGAGTTTGAAGACAACTGGAGACCAAGCCGTGAAAATAATCCGGAAGCGGTATTTGTTATTCAGATGGCTGCAAATGTAGATGCTTCAGGACCTTCACACGCAAATAACGGAGATATGTTGAATTTCCCTTATGGCGATGGTAGTCCGTTTAGCTGCTGCGGTTTTTTTCAACCATCTATTGACATGGTTAATCATTTTCGTACCAATCCTCAAACAGGTTTACCTTATATTTCGAACTATAATGATTTCCCTGTGAAAACGGATATGGGGATAGAGGGCAATCAACCATTTACTCCTGATGCCGGGACGCTTGATCCGCGTTTAGACTGGACAGTTGGCCGACGTGGAATTCCATATCACGATTGGGGAATTTATCCAGGGAAGCCCTGGGCAAGGGACCAGAGTTATGGTGGACCTTATGGCCCCAAAAAGAACGTTTACTGGAGTGAAAGTGCAGATACGGATGGTGATCAGGGAACCTGGGCCCCTGGTACTGCTATAAACTATTCAATTATCAGGTTTGCTGATGTATTGTTAATGGCTGCTGAATGTGAGGCGCAGACAGGCGGTTTGGGTAAAGCAGAGGAGTATGTTAATCTGGTGAGGGCAAGGGCTGCAAATCCAGTAACCTGGCTTTACAAATATAAAGACAATGCAAATCCTTCGGCCGGATTTTCTAATGTGCCGGCTGCCAATTATAAGATAAACTCTTATCCTCCGGGAGATTTCGTAATCAGAGGGAAAGAAGAAGCCCTAAAAGCTATTTATTATGAAAGGAAAATAGAACTGGCTATGGAAGGACACCGCTTTTTTGACCTTGTAAGATGGGGAATAGCGGAACAGGAATTAAATGCCTATTTTAGTTATCAGGGACAATTTACTTCGGATGTAAGAAAAGGTAAGTTTGTTAAAGGTAAACATGACTATTACCCGATACCACAGCGGCAGATCGATTTAAGTCAGGTTCAAAGTGCAGCAGTTTTAAAACAAAATCCAGGATATAATTAACCCATAATATAACCAACTAAATGAACCAACCACAACGTTTTTTGTCCCTTGATGTATTTAGGGGAATGACCGTATGTTTCATGATTATCGTGAACACACCGGGTAGCGGAGCCAAACCTTTTGCCATGCTGGAACATGCAGCATGGCATGGTTTTACACCAACAGATCTTGTATTTCCTTCTTTTTTATTCGCAGTGGGGAATGCGATGAGCTTTTCGATGAAGAAATTTGCACAGATGGAAAATTCAGCCGTTCTGATGAAAATATTTAAGCGGATGCTCCTTATATTTCTTTTGGGCTACCTAATGTATTGGTTCCCTTTTTTTAGCTATAATGAAAATGGCGGTATCAGTTTATCTCCCATAGCGAACACAAGAATTTTTGGCGTTTTACAACGTATCGCAATCTGTTATGGTATAGCATCGCTTTTAATCCATTACCTCAGTACACGTAGCGTAATTGTGATCAGCGTGTTGTTTTTAGTTGGTTATTGGCTTTTGTTACTTCTATTTGGGAATACAACAGATCCTTTTAGTATGACAGGCAATGCAGGTCAGTACCTGGATTTGTTCCTTCTGGGCGATAAACACCTGTATCATGGAGAGGGAATTGCGTTTGATCCTGAAGGAATATTAAGTACAATCCCAGCTTGTGTTAATGTTATTATCGGTTATTACGCTGGCCGGTTTATTCAGGAAAGAGGTAAGGGATACGAGAGTATTGCCAAATTATTGCTGACAGGGGGATTATTGGTTCTGCTGGCTATTTGTCTGAACCCGGTATTTCCGATTAATAAAAAACTGTGGACAAGCCCCTTTGTATTGATTACGTGTGGGCTTGACCTGGTTATTATCGGCTCCCTGATGTATGTTATAGAAGTAAAGAGTTATACCAAATGGACTGGTTTTTTTACTGTTTTTGGCAAAAATCCATTGTTTATTTATATCGTGTCAGAAATTTTACTCACAACCATTCGTATACTCTTTCCTAATGCTGATTTTGTCAATTGGATTAATCGTAGTTTTTTTCAGGTTATCGCACCGGGGCCTCTTGGTTCATTGCTTTTTGCCATCTGTTTTATGCTGATTTGTTGGTGTGTGGGCTATGTTCTTGATAAAAGAAAAATATATATACGTGTTTAACGGAGTTTTGTAATTTTTTACGTTAATTCAATTATATTATTAAATTTGTTTTTTAATGTAGGTAAAAATGTGAATGATAAGTGATTATGATTTTTTGCTCGAATTCAGTTATTCAATACATATACGCTTTTAAAAACTAACCAAATGAAGAAAATTTGTATTTTAACTCTCGTCATGTGCTGCAATCTGGCAATCGCTTTTGCACAGGCTGTACCTGAGTTCAACGTGAAAGACCTTCACATTACCCGTAAGGTATTAGACAATGTTTCAGGTAAAACTTTGTCAGAAATAACATTCTCAAACAAAGGAAAACAAACATTACCTGGTGCTGGCTGGACGATTTATTTTAATTCCAGGCCGCTTGATGTTGCTGAGGGAAGTGAGGGAAAGGCTAAAATAAGCCATGTAAATGGTGATCTATTTAAGTTGAACCCCTTAAATGGATTTAAGTCTTTAGGGCCGGGTGCAGCGATCAAGATCAATGTCTTATCTACTGAAGTTAAAAATAAAACAGATCTGTCCTGGGGTTTTTACCTGGTATGGGATAAAACCCCTGCAAAAGGATATAACATTGGCCTTACCAATATTCATCCAAAGGCAAGGGTAGAAACGAGAGAAATTGAAGTTGCAGCTCATGCATTTAATTTAAACAAAGAAATCAAAGACATTCCTTTGGCAAAGCTGCCTAAAGTGTTTCCAACGCCAGTTTCCTATCGTGAAACGGATGGTACTTTTCAGCTAAAACCGACAGTGTCGATTGTTGCCGATAATGCATTTAAAAAAGAAGCGGTGCTGTTTGCAAATGAACTGGCTGGTATTTTTGGTAAAAAGCCATTGGTAAAAGAAACGGGAGGCAGTAATGCAGTTATACTTAAAAAAGGAACTGTAAAGGGAGCTGAATCGTATACTTTAAGCGTGACCCCCCAAAGGATTCTGATTACGGCTCCTGATGCTGCAGGTGCATTTTATGGATTACAGTCTTTAAAAACGATGTTTCCTGCTGCTGTCTTGAAAGGTATTCAGAAAGAAATTTCGGTGAGGGCTGTAGAAGTTGAAGATGCGCCAAGGTTCGGATTCAGGGGATTTATGATGGAAGTTGCACGGAATTTTCAATCTAAAAAGGAGGTTTTGAAAGCTCTGGATGTGATGGCACTTTATAAAATGAACGTACTTCATTTTCACTTGAATGATGATGAGGGCTGGAGACTGGAGATACCGGGTTTACCCGAGCTAACCACTGTAGGTTCACAACGCGGACATTCTATAGCTGAGCTGACTAGTATTATGCCATCATATGGGTCTGGTGCAGATAAAGAAGTAAATTCTGGAAGTGGATTTTATACAAAAGCTGATTTTATTGAAATCCTGAAGTATGCTACTGCTCGTCACATTCGTGTGGTTCCGGAAATTGAAACGCCTGGTCATGCTCGCGCTGCTATTAAATCAATGGACGCCAGGTATGCGCGTTTAATGAAAGAAGGTAAAAAAGAAGAAGCAGAACGTTTTTTATTGCGCGATTTAAATGACAAGTCGGTATATGAGTCCATTCAGGGTTTTAATGATAACATCATCAATGTAGCGCTTCCATCTACCTATACTTTCCTGGAAAAGGTAGTCGATGAAATGCGTGCAATGTATGATGCTGCGGGTGCACCATTAGCTACAGTTCATTTTGGAGGTGATGAAGTACCTGTTGGTGTATGGGAAAAATCTCCGGCTGTTGCTGACCTGTTGAATAAGGATACTTCAATAAATGGAGTTGATGAAATGTGGTATTATTACTTTAATAAAATCAACATCATGCTTAAATCTAAAGGCTTGTATTTGTCTGGCTGGGAAGAAATTGGTTTGCGAAAAGCACTGGTAAACGGTCAAAAGAAAATGGTATTGGACGAGCGTTTTACCAAAGAAAACTTTCATGCTGATGTATGGAATAATTTAAAAGGAAACGAAGATCTTGCTTATAAAATGGCAAATGCAGGCTATAAAGTTGTGCTGACCCCGGTAACTAATCTATACCTGGATATGGCCACTACCAAAAGCTTTGAGGAAATCGGACAGTACTGGGGTGGTTATTTGGATGTTGATAAACCTTTTTATTTTATTCCTTATGATATGTATAAGAATATAAAAGAAGATGAGCGTGGTAACCCGATTGACAAGACCGCATTAGCGGGCAAAGAAAAACTTACAGAATTTGGGAAGTCAAATATCGTAGGGATGCAATCACCATTGTGGAGCGAGATCATTACAAGTCCTGAAAGGTTTGAATACCTGTTGCTGCCTAAACTTTTTGGCGTTGCAGAAAGAGCCTGGGCCAAAGACCCGGAATGGGCAACAACAGAAGATTCGGCTAGAAGTGCAGAATTGTACAGCCAGGCCTGGTCTGAGTTTGCCAATATAGTTGGTAAAAAGGAAATGCCAAGAATGACTTATTATTCGGGTGGATATAATTACCGTATTCCAGCACCTGGGGTATCGGTTGAAAATGGAGTGGTAAAGGCTAATGTGAATTTACCAGGTCTGGTGATCCGTTTTACAACCGACGGTTCTATGCCAACGGCAAAAAGCGCTGTTTACTCGAAACCTGTGCAGACAAAAGGAACATTACAATTCCGCGTGTTTACTGCAACAGGAAAAGGAGGGCGTGCAGTTAAAGTATTTAATAAATAAGTCCTAATTTAAGTTCTCATATTTATGTAGTAGGGGTATATCATTTTTATGGTATACCCTTTTTTTGTGTCTGCTATGAACAGTCTGTGTCGCACACAGATAAAATTTTAAGACATGCTGATGAATTAAAAATATTTATTTAACATTGGGGGGACATTTCAAGTCCATAAAATAATTGGATGGTATCATCGGGAAATAATGAAGAGCGCTTGCTATTGAAGCAAATTGCCGAAGGCAATGAGCAGGCATTTGCGGTACTTTTCTATCGTTACCTCCCCGTTTTGAAGCCTTTTACATTAAAGTTTACCAAAAACTCAGATGCCGCAGAAGAAATTATTCAGGATACCTTTTTGAGAGTATGGCTAAACAGGGAAAAGCTTGATGATATTGAAAATGTAAAATCATGGTTGTATAAGTTTGCATCTAACGAGTGCCTGAATTATCTCCGCAAACAACTTAAGGAGGCGAGAGCAATCGACAACCTCGGGATTGAGTACCCGAAAGAGAGCAACGATACGATAGATACCCTCAATTTAAATGACGTCAATTATCTGGTCGGGCAGGCGATTGATAGATTGCCTGGACAACGTAAAAGAATTTATCTCATGAGTAGATCGGAAGGTATGAATATCCCGGAAATTGCTGCCGCACTTGAACTTTCTCCTAATACGATTAAAAACGCACTCGTAATTTCGCTTAAAACTATACGAGAACATTTAAATAAAAATGGAATAGTGCTCTCCGCACTCACTTATATCGCTTTATTAAAATAAATAAAAAAAGTTTCAGCACCGATAGTCCTTATTGGTGTTTCTGGTTTCTTAGTAGCAGAGTCTTATGAATAACAGAATAAATTACTTGTTGCTTCGGTTTGAAGAAGGAAAACTCAGCAAGGCTGAAGTAGCGGAATTACTTGAATTAACAGATAGAAGGGAGCCCGAGGTTGCTGATACTATCGCTGAAATGATAAATATACAGGTGCCTTCGGTTGTAACAGAAAACGAAGATTGGAATGCTTTGCTGGAGAGGGTAGTATCTGTTGACAAGCGTAGTTCCCAAAGAATAATATCATCGTCATTTGCAAAGTGGGCAGCTGCAGCAGCAATTCTTATTACAATTGGTATCGGATTTTGGTTTTATGGGTCGGAATCAAGTCAGGATAAAATTAACCCAGGATATGCAAATGATATCGCCCCGGGAGGGAATGATGCTGTATTGACGCTTGCCGACGGATCTAAAATTTCCCTTACTGATGCCGATCAGGGAGAACTTTTGAACACCAGCGGAGTAAATATCGTTAAGGCGGCGGATGGACAGTTAGTTTATACTTTGGATGCAGATAAAAAAAGAAATGACGACGAATTGAATTTCAATACAATTACAACTCCCAGAGGAGGACAATATCAGGTGAATTTGCCGGATGGCACTAAAGTATGGCTTAACGCTGCTTCAGCGTTGAAGTTCCCTACAACTTTTGCGAAATTAAAAGATCGTAAAGTTGAGCTTAGCGGCGAAGCTTACTTTGAAGTAGCCAAGAATAAAACGCAACCTTTCAAGGTTGTGAGTTCTATTGGTGATGGACAGAGAACCCAGGAGATTGAAGTATTAGGCACCCATTTTAATGTCAATGCATACAATGACGAGCCTGAAACAAAGACTACTCTTTTAGAGGGCGTTGTAAAGGTTACAAATAGAGGAAACGTCCATTTAAAGGATGATGTCATCCTATCTCCAGGACAACAAGCCATACTCGGTAATCAGAAATTGAAAACACTAACTGTAGATACAGAAGAAGCGGTGGCTTGGAAAAATGGGAACTTCGTATTTGCTAACGAAGGGATCGAAAGCATTATGCGCAAAATTTCCAGGTGGTATAATGTAGAAATCATATATCAGGGTAAAATAACAGACAATGATTTTGTAGGTACGGTACCTCGTTTTAAGAATGTCTCGGAAGCATTAGCGATTCTCGAACTTACCAAAACAGTTCATTTTAAAGTTGAAGGAAGGAGGATTGTAGTTATGCCGTAAATCTACTCCACACAACTGTAATCCAAAAAAGAAGCCAGACCCGACTGCCATCGGGATCTGACGTAGGTTTGGATTACTCAATAATTTGCAGAAAACAGTTTATCAACAAACCAAACCAAAACAAATGTAATGAATTTTTATAATGTCATTAGGCGCAAGCTGCCCGCTTTTGTGCCCACCCAAATATTGCGGATAATGAAGTTAACCACTATTATTATAACTGCCTTTTTGTTTCAGGTAAGTGCAAGTAGCCTTGCGCAGAAAATCACAATTTCTGAAACCAATATCACAATGAGTCGCGTCTTTAAACAGTTGCAGGATCAAAGTGGTTATAATTTCGTATATACTGCTCAGGCACTGGAAGGGACTAAGCCTGTTCATGTAAAACTTAAAAACGTTACACTTCAGGAAGCCCTTGAAGTTTTATTTAAGGATCAGCCTATTTCCTATGTAATCACACAGAAAATGGTGGTTGTCCAGAAGAAAGAAAATACGGAAGCGTTGTCACCAGCGGCTATAGAAATCACTGGAAAAGTGCTTGACGAGCGTGGACAGCCATTTCCGGGAGTAAGTGTCAAGCTAAAAGGAACAAGGGTAACTGTAGCAACAGATAATTCTGGCCAGTTTAAAATCACGGTGCCTGATCAAAACGCGGTATTAGTCTTCTCATACATAGGTTATAAGCCAATTGAGGAATTAGTTAAACAGCGAACTACTGTGAATGTTAAAATGACAGTATCAGAAAGCGACCTTAATGATGTAGTGGTGACCGGATATCAGTCTTTAAACAAAAAAACATTAACAGCTTCAATTACAACGGTTCAACTTAAAGATTTGCAATCTGTTTATCAGCCCAATATTGATAAATTGTTACAAGGACAAGTTCCTGGACTAACGGTAATGACTACTTCAGGTGCTCCGGGTGCAGTCCCTCAAATCAGGATTCGTGGTACTTCTACAATTTCAGGAAATGTTCAACCATTATGGGTTGTTGACGGTGTGATACTTGAGGACGCAGTGAACGGGTCGGTAGATGATATTTTGAATAACCGTAACCTGATTGCTTCAGGTATCGGCGGCGTTAACGTAGATGATATAGAAACCATTAGTGTGTTAAAAGATGCTGCGGCGACTGCTATCTACGGCACAAAGGCTGCAAATGGAGTAATTGTAATTACGTCTAAAAAAGGTACAGCGGGAAAAACCAGAATCAATTATACCACTAATTTTTCAGTAGGCGAGCGACCTAAAATCAAAGATGCTTATATGATGAACTCGAAAGACCGCATCGATGTAAACATGGAGATGTTGGGCAAAGGGATACTGAATGCCACTTCGCCTAAAGCAGGAGAATATGGTACCGCTACTGATTTTGAGCGTTATTTTGCAGATGTTAACGACAGGAAAATTAGCTGGGCCCAGTTTGAAGATAAAGTAAAAGAATTAGAAGAAGTAAATACTGACTGGTTTAAGTACCTTTTCCGAAATTCATTTACGCAACGTCATAGCATTAACGTCTCAGGAGGTAATGAAAAAACAACTTTTTATGCATCGGGCAGTTATTTGGATGATAAGGCTACCGCAAAAGGAGTTGGACAAAAAACATATACAGGATCATTAAAAGTTTTTACACGACTTAAAGATAATATTCGCCTGGGGATAATGTTAGATGTAAATGCACGTGATAACAAGAGTTTTTTTGCAACGGATTCCAGGGAAAATCCATATGAATGGGCCATTTATACAACACGTGCCCAGCGGGCTTTTGATGAAAACGGGGCTTACAACTATCTTTATTATAATAGTTTAAAATACAATTTTCTAGAGAACAGAGAAGAAGGATGGAGGAATTCCAGAAATTTTGGGATGCGTGGTACCTTGGATTTAGAATGGAAATTAACTAAAGATTTAACTTATTCTGGATTATTTGCCTACTCAAAGCAGCATACCACTGATCAGGACGTGGCTACAGAAGATAGTTATTTTGTTAAGGGTAGACAAAAAGATATGTTTACCACCATAAACTATATTTACCAGCCTATATGGACTGCCGGGGGGTATAGAAAAGATAAAAATACGTATAACGGCTCAATTACCTTTAGAAATCAGCTGGTTTATAATCCTGTATTCAATGATGTTCATTATTTAAACGTAATGGCAGGTCAGGAAATCCGGACTTCAAAATATGAAGAAGAGGCTACTCAAATTTATGGATATGCACACGATAGGGGACATCAACAGATACCTCAATTCGATTTAATGAAATATATGGGGCAGCCATATTGGGTTGAAAACTTAAACGAAACTGCTGCTGTATCTTATTTTGGAGTGGCAAGTTATACCTATGATAACCGCTATTCCATTAGTTTGAATGCACGTACAGATGGTTCGAACAGGTTTGGTGTAAAAACAAATGAATTGTTTCAGCCACTTTGGGCAGTGGGGTTAAATTATCAGCTTAAAGAAGAGGCTTTTTTAAGAGATAAAGATTGGTTAAGCTATTTAACGCTTAAAGGATCTTATGGAAGTCAGGGTAATGTCGCTTCACAAGCCTATTCGGATCTTGTCGCTAATGTAGGTACGGTAGATGTGATCAGTACCGAGGGTTATTTAAACATTACAGCACCTAAAAATCCAACGTTAAAATGGGAAATGAATTACACCACAAATGCGGCATTGGAGTTTGGTTTCTGGAAACGCAGACTTACAGGATCACTGGAGTACTATAATAAAAAGGGGGTAGATTTATTGGGTAGTAAAGAAGTTTCACAGGTAACAGGTTTTAATACCGTTCAGGTGAATTGGGCATCCATGCAAAACCGCGGGATGGAGTTTTCGCTAAGTTCAATCAATATAGATACTAAAAAGTTCCGTTGGTCTACAAACGTCAATTTTGGTTATAACAAAAATAAAGTTTTAGAGGTATATTCTATTCCAACTGTGGGTAGTCTGACCGATGCCCAACGTTCAAACTATTCATCTGCAGCAGTGGTGGGTAAGCCTATTAATGGATTATGGTCTTACCGTTATGCGGGTCTTAATTCGGACGGAAGGGCAACTTTTTATACTGAAAAGGAAGGTCAAAAAGTTCTGTATGGAATGAGAAATGTCAAAGGGCTTGAGTATTCAGGAACTACCATGCCAATTGTTCAAGGTGGTTTTACCAATACTTTTTCTTACAACAAATTTACTTTATCGACTTTATTTATTGGAAGTTTTGGTAATGTAATCAGACTAAGGAATTTATCACAAGGTTGGGCTTTAGGTTACCCGGAGGCTACCCAAAATATGGCGAAAGAATGGGTTGATCGCTGGAAACAACCTGGTGATGAGCTTAAAACAGACATTCCAGTGCTGGAAAAAGATCCTTTTGAGTTAGCGGTAACCGGATCATCACCGTACAATGGAAATATGTACGATAGAAGTACTTTAAGAACAGTAAAGGGCGATTTTGTCAGGTTACAAAACCTCTCACTAGCTTATGATTTATTTACACCGAGATTAAGGGCAAATGGTATTCAGAACATCAGGTTTATGTTGCAAGGCAGTAACCTTTATACCTGGAGAAATAGTAGGCTAAAAGGCCAAGACCCGGAATCGACAGGTTCTATGTCTAAATATAGTGACACCCGGGAAGGTGTGGTTTCATTTGGCAATACCTTTTTGCCGATCTCAAGGGCATATTCACTCAGTTTATCCGTTCAGTTTTAATCATTAACAGCTATGAAGAAAATATTTTTTATAAACACATTGGCATTCATGCTAATTGCTTTAAGCAGCTGCAATAAACTGCTAGATATTAAACCCGTTAACAGTATGATGCCAGTCACCATTAAAGATTATGAATCTGTACTTATTGGTGGTTATCCTAAAAAGGATTTTTATTATAGAACAGAGCTGATGACGGATAATGCAATGGTAAATTTAGTCACCACTTATACATTAACACGTGCAGAGGAGCCCTGGTTTGTATGGGCATCAAGTATGTTGCTTGATGGTATTCAACAAGATGAATATTGGGGACTTATGTATAAGTCGATCTTTTATGCAAATACAGTACTTGATAATTTAAATTCACGTACGCCGGATGCCCAGGATCGTCAGCTTTATGAAAAAGTAAAAGGTGAGGCATATGCGCTTAGAGCATTCAATTATTTCTATCTCATCAATTTATATGCTGATACTTATACTTCGGCACATCTTCAGCTGCCAGGGGTGCCGATGCCATTAACTGCAGAAGACATCAATGCCAATAAAAGTAATAATGTTCGCGAAACTATTGAAAAGGTTTGGGGGCAGATTGCGGCAGATCTTGAACAGGCTTCAAGTTTGTTGGTTGCTAAGCCGGATGCAGGGAAGTTCAGGTTCAATTATACCTCTGTACAATTGCTAAAAGCCAGAGTAATGCTATTTATGGGGAATTATCAGGCTGCTATTGATGCTGCTTCTGAGACAATTGGTGGAAGTACGCTTGCTGATTTGAATTCTTTACAGCCACATATAGATGCTAAAGGTAACTCATATGCTTTTACTGGTACAACAGGATTTATTGATACTGACTACAAAAATGAAATTTTGTTTTACATGGGTGGAAAGGCAAATAATAACCTGTTCTATTTTGGTACTGGTGCTGGTAAACCTACAGAGGAGCTGCTTAATCTGACTAAGCGTTATGGTGACCTGACGGATTACAGGCAGTATATTTTTGATTCTTTTGCAATTCCTAATACTTCGGAAGGTGCACAGACCGGGGCTACGATGTATAATATGTTTGCAAAGCAGGAAAATCCATCTTATTTCATAGGGTTAAAATCAAGTGAGGCTTATGTGATTAGGGCTGAAGCTTATGTAAGGTCGAACAGAGGAGGTTTAGCTATTAATGACTTAAATAGTTTGTTGAAAACCAGGATAAAAAAGAATAAATATGTACCTCTAACCTCAGCTGATTTTGTTGACAATGATGCGCTCTTAAAAAGGGTATTGGAAGAACGAAGGCTTGAAACTGCAATGGATGCCGGGTTACGTTGGTTGGATCTGCGTCGTTTAGGGAAGCCTCAAATTACGCACAATTATAAAAATGGACTGGTATATACCTTGAAAAAAGACGATCCAAGATACTTGTTGCAGATTCCACCATCGGAATATAACAATAGTCCGGATATGCCAATTAACCCAAGGTAATGTTTATTTAGAAATCATGATCATGAAATTAAAAAATATAAGTTTCGCAGTTTTAGGCCTTTCCATGCTTTTTACTGCCTGCAAAAAAGAAGAAAGTCCGGTGGCTTCGGAAGATCTGGGTATTGTACAACAGTTTGAACCACCTGCTAATGCTGATCCTGCTGTAAAGGCTGCTTTTAATGGCTATGGATTATGGATCCGTATGGATTTTACAAATCCAAAAGAGGTGAGCAACGCTATTCTTTTTAATGATGTTGGCAATCGTTTTGGTGCAACAAAAATTGATGAGAATCAACGTCAGGCAGTCATTACTTATTCTCAGAAATTATTATCCAATGTGTCAGAAAAATATAGCAAGTCATTTTTTCCACTTGAATTTTTCTTTGTGAAAACTTACAACGGTTCCTGGTGGGCAAAGGATATTCAGGCACTTGGTCGTAGCAGACTTGTGATTTGTTGGCCAAATCAGATGAGAAATGCACAACCGGTAATTGATCCGGAAAACCATTATTACAGAGATTCTGTGTTGACACGATCTGTATGGAGTAACGTCGGTAGCATGATTACTTTGAGGATGGACACTCCTGTAGAAGGATTTGAATTGGCAGGTAAGGCTTATGATAATGGTGTTGCTTCGAAAAAGATTCAGGATGCTTATTTGGAAGATCGAGATCAGGACAAAAGAGATGCAGCACTTGCGGAATTAGCTTTTATTGGCGGCTTTATTGAAGGTTCAGGATCCTCCTCATTTGAAACGGATTTTCCGCAATGGCTTACCTTATTAACGACAGAATCTTATGACAATATCAAAAAGAAATATCTGGATAATAATCAAAGGAGGACAAAAAAGTATGAGATCCTGATCAAGTACTTTAAAAGTTATGGTTGGGATATTCAGGCTGCAGGTAATAAGTACAGACAACAGCTGGATTTATATAAATAATTCCCGCCCTACCCGTACAAGAAATTGTACGGGTTTCTATTTTAAAATAACAATTACACATGAATAAATTACTATTGACTCTACTTTGTGCCGTTCCGGCTTTGGCGAATGCGCAAAGCGAACCATTTAAGTTAGCCGGCAAAATTGCCAAAGCAGGCCCTAAAGCCAAAGTTTATTTAACCTACCGTACCGCCGGATCAACTGTTAGTGATTCAGCCCTGGTAAAAAATGGTGCATTCTCGTTTAAGGGAACGGTACCGGGACCATTGGCTGCAAAGCTGAGCTTAGATCATACCGGTGCAGGGATCAGTCAGGCTACAAAAAATCCCGATGTACTTTCTCTTTATCTGGATAAGGGTGATGTGAAAGTTGACGCCAGGGATTCCGTTAAAAATGCAATAGTTTCGGGTTCTGCTATTAACACTCAATATCAGCATTACCAAAAAGCTATTGCAGCTCCTGAAAAAATCATTACTGATTTAAATAAAGCATGGGCTGCTGCAAGCATGGATCAGAAGCAAAATGAGGATTTTGTAAAAGGCTTTCGCGAACGTCATAAACCTGCGGCAGCAGAAAAAGCCAGGTTACAGAAAATATTTATTGCTGAAAACCCGGATTCTTATTTTAGTCTGATGTCTTTAAAAGACATGTCTGAATATGATATGGATATCCCTACAGTCGAGCCAGCTTTCAATAAGCTTTCCGATCGTTTGAAGAAAAGTAAAGCGGGTGAGGATTTCGTGAAACTAATGAACATTGCGAAATCTACTGCAATTGGTGCAATTGCTCCTGATTTTACGCAAAATGATGAGAACGACAAACCTGTTAAGTTATCTGACTTCCGCGGAAAATATGTACTGATTGATTTCTGGGCTTCATGGTGTGGCCCTTGTCGCGCAGAAAACCCTAACGTAGTTGCGGCTTATAACAAGTTTAAAGACAAAAACTTTACTGTATTGGGTGTTTCTTTAGATATGCCAGGTAAAAAAGACAACTGGTTAAATGCGATTAAAGCAGACGGATTAACCTGGACCCAGGTAAGTGATTTAAAAGGATGGGCTAATGCTGCATCTCAATTGTACGGGGTGAAAGGCATTCCTCAGAATTACCTGATTGGACCGGATGGAAAGATCATTGCTTCAAATTTAAGAGCTGAAGGCTTACATAAAAAATTAGAAGAATTACTTTAATATAGGTAGCCATTACCTGGTCGGTTGGAGTGATCGGGTAATGGTTCTATTCAATTCCTCCATATTTGCTACCTTTGTGCCGAAATCGCGGTATGGGGCTTATTTACGAATCTACGTCAGACACTGAACTACTCGGCTTACTCAAGTCTGGTGATAGATTGGCTTATACTGAAATTTACAACAGGTATAAGTTGGTGCTACATACCCATGCTTATAAATGGATGCGCGACCGGGAAGAAGCGATGGATATCATTCACGAACTTTTCACAGTGCTATGGGACAAACGGGAAACCATTCAGTTCAGTTCCAGTCTATCGGGATATTTATACATTTCACTAAGGAATAAGATTTTTAATAGGGTTTCAAAAAAGAAATTTGAAGCGCAGTATATAGATTCCCTTCAGGAGTTTATTAATAAAGGACATTGTGTTACTGATCATCGCATTCGCGAAAAACAGTTGTCTGAACTTATTGAGAAACAAATATCAGCCCTTCCTGCTAAAATGAAGGAGGTATTTGAGCTCAGTCGTAAATCGAACTTAAGCCACAAACAAATTGCCGAGCAATTAGAGCTGTCGGAGCAGACGGTTCGTAAACACATCCAGCATGCACTTCGAATTCTGAAGTCTAAACTGGGATTAATTATTTTTTTATTTTTATTTACCCCCTAAGGATTTTTCATTTGTCTTCCATATTATAAGCCAAACAAATACGCTCTATAAAATGAAAGAAGCAAACGCAAAAGAAATATTAAACAGATACCTCGAAGGAAAATGTACAGAGGAGGAAGCAGCTTTGTTGGAAAGCTGGCATTTAAGCTATCCGCTTGATGCTGTTGAGGATATTGATTTTGACGAACAGGTAAAAGATCTGGATAAAGTATGGGCTGCTTTGCAGGAACAGGAAGAACCTGTAGTAAAAAGAACCAGGCTTTGGCCTAAAGTAGCAGTTGCCGCTGCTGTAACATTTGTGGCAGGGCTGGGTTTGTTTTTTTATCTGCAAGGAGTAAAAAAAGAAGAGGAACAGGTTAAATTGGCTTCATCTCTACTTCCCGGTAAAAATGATGCGGTTCTTACACTTTCTAACGGGCAAAAAATTATTCTTAATGAAACGGCCAGTGGTCAGATTGCTCAGCAATCGGGTATAACCATTACCAAGGCCGCAGATGGTACAATTATTTACAATAGTAATGTTTCGCCTGGAAAAAGCCAGGGTGGAAAAATGGAGTACAATACGATTGCCACACCTAGAGGAGGTAAATACCAGTTAAATCTGCCTGATGGTACTAAGGTTTGGTTAAATGCAGCTTCATCGTTAAGGTTTCCTGTAAATTTTGCTGCAAATGAACGCAGAGTTGAATTGAGTGGTGAAGCATATTTTGAAGTTTCTAAGAATAAGCAGAGTCCTTTTCACGTTAAGACTACCGGACAGGATCTGGAAGTATTGGGTACACACTTTAATATCAATGCTTTTAAAGATGAGCAGGAAACCAGAACCACCCTGTTGGAGGGCGCGGTGAAAATACTTCCGTTTAATTATCGTTCTAATTTAGGGAATCCTGTTGAGGTTATATTGAAGCCAGGTCAGCAAGCTGTATTGGGTGACCAAGGGTTTAATATTGTAAAGGCCGATGTTGGCGAGATAATGAGCTGGAAAAATGGAATGTTCCAATTTAATGATACGGAGCTGAGCAGCATTATGCGCCAGGCTTCGAGATGGTATGATGTAGATGTGGTGTATGAAGGGAAAATTCCAACAATCAGATTTAGTGGTGAAGTCTCCAGAAGTGTAAATGCCGCTACTTTTTTAGATATGTTAAAATATCTGGATGTGAAATTTAGTATAGAAAGCCTTGGGGGAAACAAGAGGCGAATTGTTGTTTCCAGATAGATCAGAATTAATCAATAAAACTTAAATAAAAACGAATGAAAATAAATTTACCACCAAAGTAGCGTACGACCTTGAGGTAACTGAATAAAAAACCGGGAAAAGTGTTGAAGCACCTTACCCGGTATAGACTCGGATTGCAGTCCTTGTCAATGTTCGGTTAATTCCTTTTTCAGTTTATCCCGATGAAGATCAGGATGAAAAACATGTAACAACTTCTTAAATTATCAACCAAACCTTACAAATGTATGTATTTTATTAATACTTCAAACGGTATGGACAAACCTTGGTTTGCGCCATATTTTAAACTATTTAAGGGCATTTATAAGTGTTTCGCGCTTATGAATCCCGCTACGAGAAGACGGATTATTATGCGAATTAATCTTATTGCTATTTTGATTACCATGACCTTAATACAGGCTGCGGCCAGTGGTTTTGGTCAGACTGTTACGCTGCATAAAAAAGATGCAGACCTTAATGAGGTACTTAAAACAATCAGGAACCAAACAAATTACACCTTTCTTTATAACAGTAAGTTATTAAAGGGTGCTAAACCGGTAAGCCTTAATTTAGAAAAGGCATCGCTGGAGGAAGCCTTAAAAGCTTGTTTTGAAAACCAGGATCTTACTTTTAAGATCATTGAAAAAACCGTATTGGTTAAAAAGAAGGAAATTGGATTTCTGGATAAAGTAGCTACTTTCCTGAATGCAATTGATGTGAGAGGTAAAGTTTTGGATGAGAATGGATTGCCACTTCCAGGTGCCACTGTTCAGGTTAAAAATACGACCAAAACTGTGCTTACCAATGAAAAAGGAGAGTTTGAACTGAAAGGCCTGGATGAGAAAGCTACATTGGTAATTTCATTTGTTGGTTATACTGCATCACAAGTTTCTGTAAAAGAGGCTTCACCATTGACGATTCGTTTACAACCTAATCCAGCTGAATTGGCTGAAGTTGCTATTGTATCAACCGGTTATCAGAACATTCCAAAAGAACGTGCTGCAGGTTCTATTGAGGTGATCAATGCCGATAAAGACTTGAAAGGTAAGTTGCAAGCTAATATCTTAGACAGAATTGAAGGGATGTCGGCTGGTTTGACCAGTTATAAATCAGCGGGAAATACTCAAAATTCAGTTCGTATTCGTGGTGTATCTACGCTGGAAGGGGAGGCGAAACCATTATATGTGGTAGACGGTTCTCCGTTTGAAGGGGATATCCAGTCTATCAATGCTGCTGACATTGAAACGATCACGGTTTTGAAAGATGCTACTGCAGCTTCTATTTATGGTGCCCGTTCTGCAAACGGAGTAATTGTAATTAATACCCGCCGTGGTAAAAAAGGTCCGGTAAGAATTGCTTACAATGGTATTGCTAAATTTACACCGTTACCTGACCGCGACTATGCGAACAGGATGAGCAGTTCAGAGTTGGTTGATTTTCAGAGAGAGATGTTTAATTACAGATCTGGATCTTATGCTGCAATTGATCCACGTAAAGCGATGAATGATGTGTACAGATTGTATTACGATGCGAGGGAAAAAGTTATTACTGAGGCTCAATTGCAGTCTGCTTTGGAGCCTTACAGAAATAACGATAGGTACGATCAGGTAGTTGACAACCTACTTCGTAGAGCTGCCATTAATCAGACACATAATATCTCCTTTTCAGGTGGTTCAGATTTCTACACTTATAACTTAAGTGGTAACTATATGTTAAACAATCCATACGAGCGTGAGCAAAGTTCCAGCCGTGTTGGTTTTAACCTGAACAATACTTTCAATTTTACGAAATGGATGAAGGTTGATGTTGGGGTGATCAGTAGTAAGGTAAATGAAGACTACGACAATGGTATATTGGGTATGAGTTTGTTGAATGCAGGTAAAGCGTCGTATTTCATGCTGAAAGACCAAAATGGCAGAAATGCAAATTGGTATAATTCTAAATCTCAGTTTGAAATTGATCGTCTGAATGCTTTAGGTCTACAGGATGAAAGTTATTCACCGCTTGATGAGATGAATAAAAAGCATTACAACAATACCAGCAATTACCTGAACGTAAATTTCGCAGCAAACTTTAAAATCATTGATGGATTATCAGTAAATGTCCTTTATCAAAAAGAAAGAACTGATAATTATACTAAGCAGTATTTGACTAAAGATGCTTATGACGTGAAAACGATGATTAACAATGCAACTAAAAAATTGCAGGTTGGGCATTCTTTTCTGATTCCAATAGGTGGACAGGTAGATGAAACCCGTGCTGATCAGAATTCACATACCTTGCGTGGACAAGTCAATTTCAATAAATTATTTGGTGAAAAACATAGAATTGATGTGATTGCAGGTGCTGAACAGCGCGGGGTATTGGCTACTTCAAACAATGTCTATAGATATGGTTATAACGATAATAGTTTGAGTTATGGTCTTATTGATGAGCGCATTTTGTCTACTACTGTGGATGGAACTGAATCTTTATTTGGCAATTTTATATATGATAGAAAGGAAAAAGGTTTCAGTAATCGTGAAAATAGATATGTTTCCTTTTATGCGAATGGTTCATATACTTACGACCGTAAATTAACCTTGACAGGAAGCATCCGCATGGATCAATCCAACTTATTTGGTACGGATCCTAAATATCAATATAAACCACTCTGGTCTGCTGGCGCTTTATATGTTTTGTCAGAGAATCAAAATGAATGGTTGGATCGTCTTGCCGTTCGTGCTACCTATGGTATCAACGGTAACATACCAAAGGATAGCGGTCCATATATGATTATAAAAGATTATACAAGTCCCAATCCTCAAACGCAAGAGGCACGTGCATATATTTACAGTCCGCCAAATTCGGGTTTAAGATGGGAAAAAACAAAAGTTACCAACTTAGGGCTTGATTTTAGCTTGTTAAAAAGCCGTTTTACAGGTAGTATCGAGCTTTATAACAAATCTACGAGTGACCTTTTAGGCGAAATGGCTTCTGATCCGACGATTGGTTGGGATAGAGTTAAATTGAACTATGGTAGTATGACCAATCGTGGGGTTGATTTTACTTTTAAAAGTAAGAACATCACCACTAACGATTTTGAATGGAGCAGCGGCTTAAACTTCAATTACAATAAAAATAAATTGACGAAATTAGACGTGTCGGACAATAGCATGTATTCATACCTGGATAAAGCACAAAATAGGTTAGGTAAACCTATGGATGCTTTGTATAGTGTGCGTTATAAAGGATTGGACGATAAGGGTAGGCCAATTGCTTTGACAAAAGATGGTAGGGAAGTTAAAAGTACTGCTGATTTATCTGTAGATGACCTGATTTATGAAGGCACTGCAACACCTCCATTTGCAGCCTCATTAATGAACAACATGAGTTACAAGAATTTTGACTTGTTCTTTATGTTTATTTATTATGGAGGTCATGTAATGCGTGAAGTGCAGTCACCATATCTAAGTAAGTTTGCTGAGTTAAACTATACCAGTAATATGGAAAGAAGTGCTTTGAATTACTGGAAGAAGCCTGGTGATGAAAATATTCCAGGCATAGCACCAGGCTTTTTAAGTGCAGCACCCTCAACTATTACCAACATCTGGGAAGCGAGACATCAGTCTATTCAGAAGGGTGATTACATTAAGTTGAGAGATGTTACCTTAAGTTATAACCTTGCAAATGAGTTACTGAAAAGAAATCATATTCAAAGTATGCGTTTCAGCTTCCAGGTACAAAACCCGTGGAGATGGGCCGCGAATAGACAAAATCTGGATACAGAATCATGGACTGGGGCATATTATACAGCTACACGTTCTTATGTAGCACAATCAAGAGGTATGGCTGTCCCAACAACCTATTCATTCGGTATATCTGCTAACTTTTAATTGAACTCTAATGAAAAAGATATTTATTACCATACTAATAGCAACAGTTGCACTTTCAGGCTGTAAAAAATACCTGGATATAAAACCAAAGGGCTATAGTATCCCTGAATTTTATGATGACTATTATAAGCTCTTAAATGACCCATCATTATATAGTGTTTCTGCGGCCTATCCGAATTTTCTAACTGATGATGTTCAGTCTGGATTAGTAGGAGATGTGAATTTGGCGTCAGATTATGCAAATTATGCGCCACAAAAGCTTAAAATGTATGAATTTCAACATGGTGCACTTCTGGAGTCGGGAGAGTTTGATAGCTTTTACGAACCAGCATATGAGCATATATTCGTTTACAATACAGTGATCAATAATGTTGAAAAAGTACTTGATGGTACGGAAACCAAGAGAAAGCAACTAAAAGCTGAGGCCCAGATTAATAGAGCTTTTGAGTACTTTAACCTTGTAAATGCCTATGCAGTACATTATGACCCTGCCACAGCTGCTACAGATCTTGGGGTACCTTTGATTTTAACTGAAGATATTAATGTGAAGTATACAAGAAATACGGTTGCAGAAGTTTATCAGTTGATAAAAAATGATCTGGAAGAAGCGTTACCTAATTTAGGTACAACAGCGCCTCATAAGTACCGCCCGACAAAGGGTGTTGGTTATGCTTTTTTAAGTAAATTAAATCTGTATATGGGGAATTATACTGAGGCGTTAAAAAATGCTGAGGAGGCTTTGAAATTAAATAGTGATTTGATTGATTATAGCACTTATACTACGAAAGCGGGTACCTGGGGAAGGGTAATAGATAACGCTGCTGTTGCTTTTCCTAAAATTAAAGATAACAAGGAGAACATTTTGGTAAGGCCATCAGGCTCCAGCTCTTCAAGTATTTTCACTGAAGTATACGCAAGTGAAGATTTGTTAGCAACCTATAAAGCAGATTTGCCTAACGGAGCTGTAGATAAGCGTTTTTCGCTGTTTTTCCTTAAAGACGAAGCTAATTTTGGATCAAAAGTGATTTCCTTTAAAGATAGAGTATTATGGGGCGCTTACGTAGAGTTTAATATAGGTTTCAGTACCCCTGAATTGTATTTAATCGCGGCAGAGTGTGAAGCCAGGGTAGGAAGCAAAGACAAAGCACTCGAACATCTAAATAAATTACGTACTGCACGTATTGTTGGTAATGTGCCATTAGTTGCTGCTACAAATGATGAAGCTTTAAAAATTGCACTTAACGAAAGAAGAAGAGAAATGCCTTATTTGGGTATAACCAGATTGGTAGATCTTAAACGTTTGAACAAAGATCCTCGTTTTGCAAAAACTGTTACGCATAAAACGGAAACGACAACGTTCACTTTGCCGCCAAACGACTTACGTTATGTTTTACCAATACCACCAAAAGTATTGGCACTTAATCCAGGCATTCCGGTTTACAGCCGCTAGTATTAATCAATTTATCGCGAACCGAAGAGCCAAAACTCTTCGGTTCGCATTTTTAAAAACAAATTCTATGAGATCATTAACCTTTTTGTTTCTGCTGATTGCAGCCTTGACCACTAATGCCCAGGAGGGGATTAAATTTAACCAGACCACTACCTGGAACGATACTAAAGCAAAGGCTGCTGCTGAGCGTAAACTGATATTTTTAGACTGTTATACTTCATGGTGTGCACCATGTAAATGGATGGATAAAAATGTATTTACTGTACCTGCTGTAGCTGATTTCTACAACCGGAACTTTATCAATGCTAAAATTGATATGGAAAAAGGAGAAGGAATTGAATTGCGTAAAAAATATAATGTACAGTCTTTCCCAACATTTTTGTTTATCAATGATCAAGGAGAGGTAATACACAGAACAGCTTCTAAGATGTCTGCAGAAGAATTTTTAGCAGAGGGCAAGAAAGCCGCAAATCCAACAACAAATCTTTCGTATTTGAGTAAGAAATATGAAGAGGGAGCGCGCGACCTGCCATTTTTATTAGATTATTATCTGGTTCTGGGTAAATCAGATCGTAACAACGCCGATAAAATAGCAAAGGAGATTACCAATAAAATCTCGGAACAAGAACTAAATACGGAGTTTGGTTGGAAAGCTATTGAGGCACTGGCAAGAACTGAAAATGATAAACTTGGTAAACATTTTATCGCTAATGAAAGTGTGTATACAAAATGGGGTAGTCAGACCCAGTTAAACCAGCTTAAAGATCGTTTGGTAACCAGTACCATGTATGGCTATATCAATACTAAAGATGAAGCAGCTTTTATGAACAAACTGCCTTACTTTAAAAATTCTGATCAAATTGATCGTAGAAAGCAAGGTATAATGTTGGAGGCTGATTTTTACCTGAATACCGGAAAGATTAAAGACTATGTGAAAGTAACCAGCAAGGCATTAAAAAATGAATTGAAGAATGATGCAGAGAAACTGAGTTTTCTGGCGAGAAGAGCATCTGGAGGGAAAGGTGTAAATGATCAGGCTCCAGCAGCTATTCAAAAGCAAGCTTACTTAATGGCCAAACGCGCTGTAGCAATTGAACCTGAAGAATACAGTATTCAGTCGACTTTTGCCTGGGTATGTCTGGCGATGAAAAAGAAACCGGAAGCATTAGCTGCAGCGAAAAAATCAAGAAGCCTCGCAGATGCAGAGACTTCTAAAATTCAAAAGTTAGCACAGGATCTATTGGATAAAGTTGAAGCACTTTAAGGATAACCTAACCAAGAAAAAGGAATGAAAAGAATTTGTGCTTTAATTATGCTGTTTGTCGCATTTAAGGCAAATGCGCAAAATGAAATTCAGTTTAACCAGAACACGACCTGGAAAGAAACAACTGAGGCGGCTGCAAAAACTGGCAGGTTAATATTTGTAGACTGCTATACCGATTGGTGTGGCCCTTGCAAATGGATGGATAAAAATGTGTTTGTTGAACCAACTGTCGCTGCTTTTTTCAACGGAAACTTTATCAATGTTAAAATTGATATGGAAAAAGGAGAAGGTATTGAGTTACTTAAAAAATACAGCGTAAAGTCGTTCCCAACTTTTTTGTTTGTAAACAGTAAAGGAGAAGTTGTTCATAGAACAGGTTCGAGAATGTCTGCTGAAGAGTTTTTGGAAGAAGGAAAAAGGGCTGTTAATCCAAAAAATGGTCTTGTATCCCTGAGCCAGAAATACAATAGCGGAGCACGGGATCTTCCTTTTTTGTTAGATTATTATCTGGTATTGAATAAAACAGACAGAACAGCTGCTGAAAAAATCGGTAACGATATTGTTAATGGTATTTCTGTTGAGCAGTTAAATACTGAATTTGGTTGGAAAGCAATTAAGACCTTAGCAAGAAATGAAAACGATAAATTAGGTGCACACTTTATAGCCAACCAGAATAGGTACAATAGCTGGAGTAAGGAAGAAGAAAGGGAGCAACTTAAAGACCGCTTAATTACCAGTGCTATTTATGGCTTGATGAATGGTGATGACGAACAGGCGTTTATGGATAAACTGGCCTTTTTCAGGAAATCAGGTAAGGCAGATCGTAAAAAACAAGGTGTAATGCTGGAGGCTGATTATTACCTTGGGAAAAGAAGAATTGATGATTATGTGAAGTTGACCAACGCAGCATTAAAAAATGAGTTGAAAAACGAAGCAGAGAAATTGAGCTTTCTGGCTAATAGAGCTGGGTTTAAAGGAGGAGCTTCAGCGGCTTTCCTACAGCAGGCTTATGTATTGGCAAAACGTTCTGTTGAAATTGCACCTGAAGAATATGGTGTCGTTTCTACTTTTGCCTATACCTGTCTGTATATGAAAAATAAGGAAGAAGGTTTAAAAGCTGCAAAGAAAGCCTGGCTGCTGGCTGATGCCTTAGGCTCTAAAGTCCAGAACCGTGCGAAACAGTTGGTAGATGAGGTAGAGGCATTGTAAAAAGTTTAAGATTATTATAAAAGAGGGGTTTTCAATAAGTTGGAAACCCCTTTTTTATGCGTTTGATTTCTTTAAGTTTATGCCGGGCACCGATTTACCCGAAATTTTATACATTTGCTGAACCCACAACTAGCTTTGATATGATTTCACCCACGGTATTGAATGAAAGGGATTTGCTGATTCGATTGAAGCAGGGGGATGATGAGGCTTTTCAGGAAATTTATCACTTACACAGCGCCAGGCTTTACAACAATTTGTTAAGATTGGTGAAGTCTGAAGATATGGCAATGGATCTGCTTCAGGATCTTTATGTAAAGCTTTGGAATAGTCGCGCATCCATAGATATAGATAAAAGTATTGGAGCATATCTTTTTAGTATTGCGAAGAATCTGGCAATTGATTTCTTCCGCCGTGCTGCACGGGAATTGAATCTGCAAAACCATCTGGTTGCCGTTGGTACCGAACTGTACAATCATGTGGACGAGGTTTTCTTCCATAAAGAGACTGCTGCTATTTTAAATGTTGCAATCGATAATTTACCGCCCCAGCAACGAAAGATCTTTAATCTTTGTAAAATGGAAGGTCGGAGTTATGAAGAGGCCGCAGAGATTCTGGGAATTTCTGCGGCAACAGTAGGCAACCAATTGGTAAGGGCACTAAGAAGTGTTCGTTCAGCAATGATTAATTCGCAGGATGCTTTAATCATCATAGTTTCTGTGATGTTAACCAAAGGATTAAAATAATTTAACTTTTTTTTATTGTAGAGTAGTATGATTTCTTTTTTCAATCGTAATATAATAAATAGAACTTTTGAAAAATACCGATCAGCTGCATATTATATTTCAAAAATACCTTAACCAGAGTTGTAGTCCTGATGAAATGACGCAACTTTTGGACTACTTTGCCATGTCCGAAAGTGATGAGGATACACTTGGACAACTAGTTGAAGAGGTGTTGAACAGGCAGGAAACATCTGCTGTTGATGTGGAAACAGGGCAAAGGTTGAAAATTTGTCTTGAAAACATAATGGAGAATAGAGTAATGCCCTCTAAACGTAAGGTTTGGTTGAAGCCCATTTATGTAAAATGGACGGTGGCAGCTACTTTGTTTATGGCAGCCTGTACCATTTTCTATTTTACTCAAATATTCAAACCAAATACTGTCGGCCATAATGCTGTCACACAGGCATCACTTAAACCGGGAACTGATAAAGCACAGCTTACACTGGCAGATGGCAGCGTAATTGATCTGGAGCAAGCCGCTAATGGAAAGCTTGAAAATAAAGAAGGAATAGCGGTTACCAAAACAGCGGATGGTAAACTTGTTTATGATACTCAACAAGAAGTACCGGTGGGGGGAGAGGTGACTTATAATACAGTGGTTACGCCCAGGGGGGGGCAGTACAAGATAATTTTATCAGACGGATCATCAATATGGCTTAATGCAGCATCTTCACTTCGTTTTCCGACATCTTTTGTGGGAGCAGAACGAAGAGTGGAGTTAAGTGGCGAAGGCTATTTTGAAATTAAAAAGAATGCTCGTCAACCCTTTGTGGTAGCTTCCGGTGAACAGGAAGTTACCGTATTGGGTACGCACTTTAACATCAATGCTTACAATGATAATAATCTGATCAAAACAACTTTACTCGAAGGGGCAGTAAAAATAAGTAAGGGAAAACAAAGTTATGTGCTTGCACCAGGTCAGCAAGCTAGTTTAGATAATTCGCATAATGTTATTTCGATTGCAAATAATGTTGATATAGATGCTGTTGTAGCCTGGAAGCATGGACGGTTTAGCTTCGACGAAACTAACATTAAGGACGTGATGCAGCAGGTAACCAGATGGTATGATGTTGATGTGCTTTATAAGGGGGATTTCTCTAATGTGGAACTTACAGGTAATATATCAAGAGGTGAAGATGCTGAGCAGGTATTGAAGTTGTTAAAAGGAACGAAGCAGATAGATTTTATAATCAATGGGAGAACCATAACGGTAATTCCTTATAAATAATTACTAATAATTAAACCTTAAACTAAAACCAGCAAATTTATGATCCGAACCTAGACTAAAACCACATTGGGTAGCTATGAAACGAAAAGCGGACCCCGATCGCCATCGGAATCCGTTAAGTAGTTAAGGCTCACCTAAAAATCACGACACGTTTAATATCTAATTTTACTTTAAACCTCAACCAATACAAAAGTATGCAACTTTTTATGTATTGCAAATCCCTGTGTAAACAAGGTTTTTTGCAACGCCAACCCCCTAGTGGATTGGATTTTGGAAATAAAACGCCTTTGACGCGTTTCCATAGAACGATATTGATAATGAAACTCACTTCTATTTTTATACTCGTTGCTTTTTTACATGTTAACGCCAGTACATTTTCTCAGAATATAAGCATCAAAGGGAATAATATGACCCTTAAAGAAGTGTTCAAACAGATGGGGGCACAAACTGGTTACGGATTTTTATATAATCCAAAACTGCTCAATTCAAATATTAAGGTTCGTGTAAACCTGAAAAACGTGCCCTTAAAAGAGGCGCTTGCGGAATGTCTGAACGGGCAGGCACTAAATTATTCAATTGTTGACAAAACCATTTTGATCAGCCCATTACCTGCTGGGGCATCAATAAGCTTTACAGACATGGTAGCACCTTTTGTGGTAAAAGGCCGGGTAACTAATGAAAAGGGGGAGCCCTTAGCAGGTGCTACGGTACAAGTTAAACATACGAAAACAGGTACGAAAACTAATGATAAAGGTACTTTTGAATTGAGCATTCCCGATTCAACGCGCATTCTGGAGGTGAGTTATATTGGTTACGAAAAACAGGAAGTCCTGCCAAAAAGGAACATGTTGATCAGATTGACTCCCAAAGCTGCAGGCTTAAATGAAGTTACGGTATCTACAGGCTACTTCACGAAATCTAAAGAATCTTTTACCGGCTCGGAGTTAACGATTAAAGGCGATGACCTGAGAAGGATTGGCTACGCCAATGTTTTGCAGAGTTTATCAGCTTACGATCCAGCGATTCAAATGAAAGAAAATATTGAGTTTGGATCAGATCCGAACAGAGTGCCGGATTTAACCATAAGAGGGGAGAATAGCTTTGATTTAAGAGGCCTGGCCGACGATGGTAAAACTAATCCAAATGCACCTCTATTTATTTTGGATGGGGTACAAACCGAGGCTGAAAGGATATATGATCTGGATATGAATAGAATTGATAACATCACAATTTTGAAGGATGCTGCTGCAACTGCATTGTACGGATCAAGAGGTGCTAATGGTGTGATTGTGATTCGTACCATTCGCCCCCGGCCCGGACAAATCAAGATTTCGCTGAATGCTAATTTTATCGTATCAGCTCCCGATCTGAGAGATTACAACCTGATGAATTCTGCTGAAAAGCTTCAATATGAAAAGCTGGCTGGTGTATGGACAAATCCGGTTAACAATTACGAAGAACAACTGGCACTGGATATCAAATATAACGAAAAGATGAAAGATGTTTTAAGAGGCGTGGATACCTACTGGCTATCGAAGCCTTTAACTACTTCTGTAAATCAGCGTTACAATTTATATCTGGAAGGTGGCGACCAGAATTTTCGTTATGGTATCTCATTGAGGAATGAAGACGATAAAGGAATAATGAAGGGCTCTGATCGAAATAAAACTGGCATTGGTGTTGTTTTTAATTATGACATTGGGGATAATTTTTTTGTACGGAACGATTTACTGATTGATGAAGTTAAGGGAAACAATTCTCCATATGGATCATTTGATAATTTTGCCAGACAAAACCCACACGATAGGATTTTTGCTCAAGATGGAGGCTATTTACTGACCTTAAGCAGCGGGAACTTTAATCCTTTGATTAATGCAACTTTACCTCAGAAGGATTATAGTAAATACACTTCTATCCAGGATAACTTTAGTATCGATTGGCGTATCATTCCGGAGCTTCGCCTGCAGGGAAGAATGAGTTTGTCTAAGCGTATGGACAAAACGGAATATTACCGTTCTCCTGGCTCATCAGAATTCGCCAGTGAGTTATTACCCGAAAAGAGAGGTAAGTATACTGGAATGAATAGCGAACAGGTCAGAATGGATGGAAATATGACACTGGCCTATATTAAAGTATTCGATAAAAGTGTGATTAATGCCGGAATAGGAACAAACGTAATGTCTGATTCAAAAGAAGGAAATGGTTTTACTGCGACTGGTTTTTTAAATGATAACATGACCTTTATTGAATATGCGGCTCAATTTGAAGAGAATTCTAAGCCAAAAGGTATTTTCGATAAATCGAGAATGCTCGGCCTTTTTGCCAATTTGAACTATGGTTACGACAACCGCTACTTTATCGATGCATCATACAGAACAGATGGTTCGAGTAAATTTGGCCGGGATTCAAGATTTGCTCCCTTTTGGGCAGTTGGTTTAGCCTGGAATGTGAACCGTGAAAAATTCTGGGGTGATAATGTGAATACCTTAAAAGTTAGGGGGTCTGTAGGAAGTACAGGAACCACTAACTTTTCTTCAAGCCAGGCATTGACAACTTATCGTTATAGTCAGAATAGTGATTATAATGGTGTGCTGGGTGCGCAGCTAATGGGGTATGGAAACTCTTCATTAAAATGGCAAAATACACTTTCTTATAACGTTGGGGTGGATATGAGTTTGTTTCAGAATTTCATGCAGTTAAATATTGATGGTTACATCAAATTAACAGATAACCTATTGTTGCCAATTGACGTAGCACCATCTACAGGGTTTGCAAGTTATGTAGAAAACATGGGGCAAATGAAAAATACAGGTATTGATTTCCGTTTACGTTTCAATGTCATTAGAAACAGACAGAAAGATTTAAACTGGAATATCACCCTGGCCGCTATCACTAATAAAAATAAGATTCAGAAATTATCTAACGCTTTAGAGGTGATGAATGCTGAAGCCAATAAGCTGGAAAATGTTGTTGGGCCACAACCTCTGAGAACTTATGAAGTTGGACGTTCACAAAGTGCTTTAATGGTCGTTCGTTCGGCAGGTATTGATCCGGCTACCGGAAATGAAATTTTTATCAAAAGAAGCGGCGAGTATACATTTGACTACGATTATCGGGACAAGGTTATTGCAGGAGATACAAGACCAACCCTTGAAGGAAATATCAGTAACAATATAAACTGGAAAGGATTTAACCTTTATGCCCTTTTGCAATATCGTATTGGTGGTAAAATATTTAATTCTACACTAAAAACCAAGGTTGAGGGAGCTAATCCGATTTACAATGCAGACAGGCGTGTGTTGTACGACAGATGGCAAAGTCCCGGAAGTGCTGCAAAGTACAAGCGTATTGATGATACTTCAGATTCCTATCAGACGACAAGATTTGTGCAAGATAACAATTCACTCAATTTAGGATCACTTTCACTTACTTATGATCTGCCGGCTAGGTTTACAAAAAAAATGCGTGCAGAACGAGTAAGAGTAATGTTTTCTACAACCGACCTTTTCAGAATTGCGACAGTTAAAGCGGAGCGTGGAACAATGTATCCTTATGCAAAAACTTTTAACGCAGGTTTAAATGTGTCTTTTTAAAACGAGTAACATGATGACAATTAAAAAATATCAATACATGAAATTTAAGATCATAATTTTAGGTATAGCCCTTCTTGGTTTTTCATCCTGTAATAAATGGCTGGACGTTGACCTGATTAACCAGGTAGACGAAAATAAACTTTTTGCCAAAGAACAGGGATTTAATGATGCGCTTGCAGGGGTTTACAATCAGCTTTCAGGCCAGAATTTATATGGGGAAAGACTGAGTTTCGAATTTATGGATGTACTGGCTCAATATTACAATTACAACAGTATTGCTGAAGAGTATAAACGTACCCGCGATTACAATTATAAAGATGCTACAGTCAGAAGTCAAATTGATGGAATATGGAGTGGTCTGTACAGCGGTATTTCGGGTGTCAATAATATTTTGAAGTGGGAGCAGAAAAACGGCGACGTCATGCGCCCTAATGTAAGGAAACAGGTACTGGGTGAATCAATGGCACTGCGTGCATATCTTCATTTCGACCTATTGCGCATGTTTTGTGAAGACATTAAGTTTAATCACAATGCTAAAGGAATAGCTTATAATAAGCAGTTTGGGGTCTCGTTGCCCCCGATGTATACAGCGGCCGAATGTTATCAGTTGGTGTTACAGGATTTAAAAGATGCGTATACAAATTTAGATCAGGTAGATCCGATTAATGAAGTTATACCTTATACACTGCCAAATAAAAATCAGGCTGATAAAGATGTGGCCCGTATGAACAAATATGCAGTTAAGGCTTTAATGGCACGGGTTTACCTTACGCTTGGTGATAAAGCAAATGCTTTGAAATGTGCAAAAGAAGTAATTGAGTCTAAGAAATTCAGACTATTGGATTATGAGACCGGTATTGATGTGGAAGAAGCCAAGAAAGATATACTTTTTTCAGATGAACATATATTCTCACTCCGTAATAAAGACATTCCGGATTGGTCTAAAGCCTTGCATTTTGAGGTACGTACTAATACTGGAACAGCTTCTGCTAAATTGCTTTTTAGTGATGCCTATCAGATTTATGGTTCTAACGCAGATGATGCAAGATACGAGCATTGGTCTGATGTCGAGATGACTAAGTATTATTCAAGAGGAGATGTAAAGGCATTTTTTCCTAAAATTCCCATGATCAAATTAAGTGAGATGTACCTGATTGCAGCAGAGTGTTTGTATGATACTGATCTGAACGGATGTTTAACTTATATCAATACATTGAGGAAATCAAGAATCCGAAATGCAGCAGACTGGTTTTACATTACCAGGGATAATATTTTTGAAGAGATGATGAGGGAATATGCAGGTGAGGGGCAATTGTTTTATGCTTATAAAAGACTCAATAGAGGGATAAAAAATAATTCCGGGACAATGAATATCGAACCGTCGAACAGCATTTTCGTATTCCCGATCCCCGATAAAGAAATTGAAACCGGACACAGAAATTAATCAAAATATTATGAAAAGATTGTTGTTGCTAATATATGCATTGGTGTTGTTAATAACATCCTGCTCAAAGGATCCCGGACTTTCCTATACGGAAAAAGATGGGGTGTATTTTGCATACAGTTATATGAATTATAAAACCGTCATTGAATATGATTCGGTCCTTTATTCATTCGGAATGTTGGAAGAAACAAAAATGAAGGACACTGCTAAGCTCTTAGTGAAATTGATGGGGAAGGCTGTAGACAAAGATCGTTTTTATCGCATTTCAATTGATGCGGATTCCAGCACTGCTGTAGAAGGTCTGCATTATGAGAGCGTTGCTCCTTTACAGAAATTTAGAGCAAACAGGTTAGTCGATACCTTGAAAGTTGTGGTACTGCGTGGAAATTTAGGCAGCAGTCACCTGACCAGGGAAATGAAGAGGATTTATTTTAAGATCAAACAAAGCGATGATTTTAATGTCGGAATTAACAAAGGTGAGCGTATGCCACTCCTGATTAACAACTACCTTTCTGAACCGAAATGGTGGGAGACCTACCTAAGCTCTGGATTAAATTATTACCATCCGGAAAAATGGAAAGTTCTGATGAAGTTTCACGATTCCTTTAAAAATCCCAATAGTGATTATCCAATGGATCGTAATCTCGTAAACGCTTATTTTAATTCTCTACGATCATATCTGGACGATAATCCTACCTATGATAAAGAAACCAATGAAAGGGTATTGATGGACCGTTTGGTCAAATAGTATAATTCAAATGAATTTATAATTGTATACTGATGAAAATAATAAAATTATTGATCTGCCTAAGCTTGCTAAGCACCGCTTTAACATCTTGTTATAAAGATTTGGGTAACGATGTCTATCACGAAATAAATGAACTGGAAATTAAAGGTTTGTTGAACCGTTATGAAAGAGATCAGGATGATTCACTGAATATTCCTGTAGATCTTTCGGGTACGCAATACTCCGATAGCAGTAAATTTACCTACGAATGGGAAATTTCACGCAGAATTGTATCCAGATATAAAGATTTAAAAATTAAGGTGAATATGAACGTAGGTGAACATTTTGCCCGTTTTACGATTACTGATAAGGCCAATGGTGCTAAATCATATTTCAGATTTTCTTTGAGGGTCAGTTCTTCAACTGCAGGGGACCTTATCGTGGTATTGAGTAAGTATAAGGGAGAGGCAGAATTGTCTTATAAACGTTTAGATAAAGAAGGAGAGTTTTCTATTAACTACTATAAGGAACGTTTTGGTGAGTCACTGGGAACAGAGCCAAAAAGCGTGTATGTTAATTACAATTTTAACTCTGGTAAAATACCTTTTACATTTGTTAATACGCAGGGGGGAGTGCAGGTGCTTACGGCAGAGGGGCTCAAAATACTTGATAAGAATAGCATGGGGCCAAATGCCAACCCTGATAAAATTACTGCAGCTTCATTTACTTCATTCTTACCACCATATCCTGTTAAAGATGTTTCCAATTTTAAACCGGAATTTGTGCTTTATCAGGTAGGTAATTGGATATACACTCCATATGGGGGGATTAATCAGGCAGGACAAATGTTTTTGATTTCCGGTGGGGCAATGTATTATAGTGTAATGAGTAACAGCGTAAACACGGTTAGTATTAATGAAAAAATCGAAAATGGTTATCTGGCTCCGGCATTATGTTATGCTTCGGTTGCGAATAGTGTACCGGATCCAACAAGACCCTTAAATACAAAAGGGTATGTTCTTTCCCAGTATATGCTGTTATTTGATAATACCAATGGTAAATTTGTTTATTCTAATGGGGGAAGTTACGTAACTAAGATTGTTTCTTCTGATAAAAAAAATCCAATAGAGTACCTGCCAAGTTTTCCTGGCTATAAAATGATTTATGCTTCGCATACCTCTGCACCGAATAAATGTGTAGCCATATTACATAATGGCATTCAGGCTAAGATAGTGTATCTGACGGTACCTGCAACATCTACTCAGGCTAAAACAATGCCTTTTGCCATTGAAGGTATAGCCGAAGTATCTAAAGATGTGTTAAGAGAGGACAGTAAATTTTATATGATGAGGTATTCACCTTACCTTCTTTTCAGCTCTGGCAGTAAAATTTATCGTTATAATGTGCTGAGTGCAATTGGTAACAATCCTCCCACAGATATCATCGCAGATCTAAATACTATGAATTATGGTACTGAAGCTACTATTCCATGTTTTACGGTATCAAGAACGGAAAAAACCCTACTTATGGCCGTTTCAAGATATAAGAATGAAACTGAATTAAACGGAACACAACCACTAGGAGATGTAGTTCAGATGGATTTTAACAAATCGACTATCAGTCTTGAGTTTAAAAAGAAATATGAAGGGGTAAGTGGTAAACCAGCAGATATTCAGATTAAATATCAGGTATTCTATCGTGATGGCTTTAATAAAGATGGGGAACTTGTAGATAAAATTTAGAAAATATGAAAGCACAAATTATAATATTGGCATTGCTATGTACTTTATTTAGCTGCACCAAAGATCAAAGTGGGTATGAACCTCAGCAAAAGGAGGCCGTTCCTCCGATTGACCTTTTCAATCCAGATGGGCCTGACCGCCCAAATGACGGTAGTTTAAGAGCTGGTATGAATAAGGTTAATATGGAAGTAATTATGCCCGATGGCGAAAAGGTGATGCGTAATTTTAAGTATTATTTTCCTATTTCCATTAACCCGAACAAGCCGATTTCTCTGGTGTTCAATTTTCATGGAAGTTATTTGTATAACGGGACTGTACCGCCAGACCCTATATTGGATGTCTATCCAAGTCATCCCTTAAATAAGGTGGCCGATACAGCTAATATGATTGCAGTATGGCCGGCAGGGACTGCCGAACCTGGAGCGGTAAACTGGCAGTTTACGGAAAAACACATCCCTTTCGTGAAAGCCATGATCGAATATTTTAAAAAAGCTACACCAGCTATAGATGTAAACAGGATTTATACGTGCGGACATTCAAGTGGTGCGAATTTTTCGTTCGCACTGGCTAAAGAAATGAATGATGTTTTTGCCGCCGCGTGCCCTGTTTCTGGTCAGATGAGACAGGTTAACCCTGTGTTCCCCAACAGAACAGTTCCGATACGGGCATTTAATGGTGTATTGGATGCCACAGTAAATCATACTGCAGCATTGACAAATATCAATAGCTGGGCTGATCAGATGGCGAATTATTATGCAAAAGATAACGTTAAAGGATTATCTGTGATTACATTGAGCAATTACAACATTACGCCCTATAAATGGAATGGAGGAAATGGCGACATAGAATTTTATTCTATCGCCGAAGCCGACCATGGTGTAAGTTGGAATACTATTATGCCACTAATGTGGGAATTTATGCGCTTGCACCCTTTCAATAAGCCTGTCGGACTTTATCTTGGCGTACAAGTAGAAGCCATTAATTTTACACCTGGGCAGAAATATACAATTGGCTATAAAAGCTCCCGTGGAGTTGATGTTCGTGTTGTTTCAGCACCTCAGGGATTTACAGTTGCATTGGTTAATAACAATATGGAAATAAATGCGTCAACTACGGCTGTTGCAGGTAAAATCGTGTTGGAAGGTACTTTAGGTACGCAAACTAAAACTGTAGAATTTACATTGAACAAAAAATAAAAATGAAAAGAATATTTAGTGCCTTTGTACTGCTTAGTGCTTTGCTGGCCAATAAATTAAGTGCGCAAACTGAAATAAAATTCAACCAAACTACTACTTGGAAAGCAACTACGGAAGCTGCAGCAAAATCAGGTAAACTGATATTTGTGGATTGTTATACTTCCTGGTGTGCTCCATGTAAGTGGATGGACAAGAATGTATTTACAGATACAAAAGTAGCGGCGTTTTTTAACAGGAATTTTATCAATGCTAAAATTGATATGGAGAAAGGCGAAGGAGTGGAGCTGCGTAAAAAATACAGCGTACAGTCGTTTCCAACCTTTTTGTTTATCAATGACAAAGGTGAGGTGATACACAGAACTGCTTCTAAAATGTCGGCACAGGAATTTCTGGAAGAAGGACAAAAAGCTGCCGATCCAAAGAAAAATCTTTCTTTCTTAAGTCAGAAATATAGCGAAGGTGTTCGTGATCTTCCTTTCTTATTAGACTATTACCTTGTTTTAAACAAATCAGACAGAGCTAATGCTGATAAAATTGCTAAGAATATCGTTAGTGAAATTTCTGTACAGCAGTTAAATACTGAATTTGGATGGAACGCGATTAAGACTTTAGCAAGAAGCGAAAGTGATAAATTAGGTGCATACTTCATGACTAATGAAACTGCTTTTAATAAATGGAGCAAAGAAGAGGAGCGCGATCAGCTAAAAGATCGTTTGACTATCAACACGATGTATGGTTTGATGAGAGGTAGTAATGAGCAGGCCTTTATGGATAAGCTCGTTTACTTCAAAAAATCGGATAAGCTGGATCGTAAAAAACAAGGTGTAATGTTGGAAGCTGAGTATTACCTGAATACAGGAAGGAATGATGACTATGTAAAGTTAACCAGCGCAGCATTAAAAAATGAACTGAAAAATGATGCTGACAAATTAAGCTTTCTGTCCAGGAAAACATCACGCGGAAAAGGAAGTGCTGATGTGGCTCCTGTAGCTGTTTTGCAACAGGGGTATCTGATGGCAAAGCGTGCTGTAGAGCTTGAACCGGAAGATTATAGTATACAGTCAACTTTTGCTTATGCATGTTTGGCCGTGAAAAATAAACCGGAAGCACTTGCCGCTGCAAAGAAATCAAGAATACTTGCAGATGCCGAGACATCTAAAATTCAAAAACTTGCACAAGAGTTGCTGGATAAAGTCGAAGCGCTGTAACGCCAATTTATTAAGTTTGAAAACAAAAAAAAGAGTAGGATCATTTAACGATCCTACTCTTTTTTTTGGCCATGTAACCAACAGACCTTTTTAAACTTTAGTATAATTATAGAATGGATTTTTATCTTAGCGTTTGAGGAATCAAAAAACAAATGCTGGGATACAGAGAAACTGAGGGGCGAAAGATTATCTGTGCTTTAAAAGCAGGGGACGAACTTGCGTTCAGAAAAGTGTTTGATCAACATTTTCAAAAGCTCTATACATTTTGCTTTCGCTTTTTAAAAAACAAGCAGCATGCAGAAGAAATTGTTCATGATGCATTGCTAAATGTTTGGACAAATAAAGATAAATTGGATGAAAACCGGTCTGTGTTACCATATTTATACACTATAACCAGACGATTGGCATTAAATGCATTAAGAGATATTGCTACCTCGCAAAAAGCGATGGATGAACTCTGGTTAAATATAGAAAGATTGAGTAATGAAACCGAAGAATTGGTTTTATTGAACGATTTGAGACAATTTACAGAAAGTGCAGTGATTCATTTACCAGTACAGCAACAGCTTGTTTTTAGAATGAGTCGTTACGAAGGACTTAACTATGATGAGATTGCAGAAAGGTTAAATCTATCGAGAAATACAGTTAAAAACCACCTTGTAGCTGCTTTGAAAACCTTACGTACTCATTTTAACCAGTCGGATGCCGCTTATTTTTTACTCCTTTCGGTTGTGCTGCTAAAATAAATTTTATTCCCACTAGTCCTAATTTCATTTTGCCGTGTAATACCTTATATCAACCCAATTGGGTTGAAGATGAATCTCATGGCGAACCAGGAACACTTAAACGCTTTAATTAAACAATTTACTGAGGGAATCATTAGTAAAGAGGATTATGTTGAGCTGATGGCTCATTTCAAAAGTGATAAAGATACAGATGAAGTATTGTTAGCAATGGATAGGGCATGGACGCCAGAGCACATTGACGATACACATAGCCCCGAAGAAATGGATACCCTTTACCATAAGCTGGCTAGCGATAAAAGGTTTAAAAAGACATATAAGTTTAAAATATGGCCGAAAATTGCTGTAGCGGCTTCGGTAGCAATTGCGCTCAGCGTAGGACTTTGGTTTTTTATAGGTGAAAGAATGATCAATACGCAATCGAAAATGGTTAGTAAAAATGATATCTCACCTGGTCGCAATACGGCTACTTTAATTTTATCCAATGGCAAGCACATTAATCTTAGTGATGCTAAAACAGGTGTTGTGATAGATGCTGCTAAACTAAGCTATAACGATGGTACAGAAATTAAAGAGGCTGTTAAAGCTGATGCCATGTTAACGATTACTACTCCTCCCGGGGGAACTTATCATGTGCGTTTATCAGATGGTACTAACGTTTGGCTTAATGCACTTTCTACACTTACATTTTCTTCTACTTTTACCAGATTGAAACAACGGGAAGTTGGACTGACTGGAGAGGCATATTTTGAAGTAGAAAAAGATCCTTTGCATCCATTTGTTGTTAGGTCAGCAACACAAGAAGTAGTAGTATTGGGTACACATTTCAATATCAGTAACTATGCTGATGAATACAGTATTAAAACTACATTGTTGGAAGGTAGTGTCAAGGTGTCGAGGCACAATTCTCCTGTTTCAAGTCTCCTTAAACCTGGAATGCAGTCAACATTTACTTCATCTGGAATTAAGATACAACAACTTGAAGATCCGGAGGAGGCGATCGCCTGGAAGAGTGGTTATTTTACTTTTAACCGGGAACCTCTCGATCAGGTGATGAGAAAGGTTTCCAGATGGTATAATGTAAAAGTCATCTATAACGATGAATCTATTAAAAATATCCCTTTTAGTGGTACGATTACCCGTTTTGCCCAGGCATCTGAACTCTTGAAAATGCTCGAACTTACTGGTAAAGTACAGTTTAAAATAGTAAACGAAAATATTATAGCAGATAAAAAGTAACCAATTTATATATCAACTAAAACCAATTAGAACCATGAAAAAGACCATTAGTAGCGCTTAGCGGCCATTCGAAACTGGTTTAAGAGAAGAAACAGGAGCGCTGCACACGCTCCTGAAATATCTGAAAACCTAAAAAGTGTGACAAACAACGATTTAAGGAATTTAACAGACAACCAAATGTATAAAATATATACTAAAAATTTAGGTTGGCGAAATCGCCATGCCCCTACAATTCTGCTGACGATGAAGCTGACTGCAATTATATTACTCACTACCATTATGCATGTAACTGCCTCAACTTTTGCCCAGAAGTTGAGTTATAGACAGAAGAATGCATCTCTGGAAGAGATTTTTAAGGAAATAAAGAAACAAACAGGTTACACCGTATTCTGGTCTTCCAATAGTTTAACTAACAGAAGGTTAGATGTAGCATTTAAATATTCCAGTTTGCCGAATGTAATGGAAAAGTGTCTGGACGGACAGGACTTAACCTATACGATTGAGAATAATACAATAGTTATTAGGGAAAGGGAAATGACGATGGTTGATAAGCTGATCAGTTACTTTGATGTAATAGAAATTAAAGGCCGTATTACGGATGAACGAGGGAAGCCTTTGCCAGGCGCAACTGTGATGGTTAAAAAAGGCGGAAGGGCAACAATCACGGATGCTGGTGGTGAATATCTGTTGGCTGGTGTAGACAGTAAAGCGGTGTTGATTGTCTCTTATCTGGGCTATAAATCCAAAGATGTCGCAATTAATGGCCGTACGGTAGTTAATGTAAGCCTTACAGAGGACACCGAAGACCTGAATGACGTAGTTGTTGTGGGGTATGGAACGACAAAGAGAAAAGATCTTGTGGGATCGGTAGCAACTATAAGTGCTGAAGATATGCGCAAACAACCTGCAACCAACTTTACACAGGCATTGGTAGGCAGGGCCGCCGGCGTTCAGGTGAGCAGACCTAATGGAGCCCCGGGTGGGGGTGCGGCTATAAGGATACGTGGGATGTCTACAGTATTAGGTGTAAATGATCCTTTGTTTGTAATTGACGGAATTCCTGTTCAGCTATATAACGGAGGAGGGACAGATGCACTTCGCTCTGCACCAGCTAATGGACTTCTTGATCCACTTGCTGGTATTGATATGAATGATATAGAAAATATTGAAGTGCTTAAAGACGCTACAGCGACTGCTATTTATGGTTCCAGAGCAGCAAATGGTGTAATTATTATTACTACTAAAAAAGGCAGGGCAGGAGAAAAACCAGTGTTTAGTTTAAATTATGATGTTGCGTTGGATAAGCAAACCAAGTTTTATGATGTGCTTTCCGGACCTGAATATGTGAAGTTTATGCAGGAAACTTATGCTGCCGCCGGAGAAACTATTGATGATGTTACTTTCCCTGGTAATGCTGATACGGATTGGCAAAGAGCAGTAATCGAAACAGGTGTAACACAAAATTTAAATCTAAGTTTGCTTGGTGCATCTAAAGACGGAGCTACCAATTATGGGTTTTCATCGGGTTTGACAGATCAAAATGGAATTCTGATTAATACAGGCTTTAAACGTTATTCATTACGTGCAAATGTAGAGTCTAAAATTTTTAACGCATTTAAAATCGGAACCAATTTGAACTATAGTTTCATTAAACAGATCGGAACTTCATCATCATTGTATGCTAATTATTTAGCACCAACTTATCGTCCGGATTTGCCAATATTTAATCCCGACGGTACCTATGCAAATGACGGAGGTAATGATAACCCCGTGGCGTCCAGAAAAGGAACGGACCTTGGGCAAAGTAACCGCTTTCTTGCCTCGGTTTATGCTGAACTGGAAATCGCAGACGGTTTTAAATTAAGATCATCAATTGCATACGATATCAATAACAATACAGGGTTTACCTATTCGCCGAGCTGGATGCTTTCGGAGTATTTTTATGATCAAAAGGGAAGTCGTAATGACAAGTCTTTTCAATATAACAACAGGATTTTTGACAATACATTAAGTTACATCAAAGTTTTTAAGCGCCATCATATTGATGCCGTTGCCGGTGCTTCCTGGACATTGAACAAAAGTAACTATCTGAATGTTTCCAGCATAAATTTCCCTAATGATGACGTACTAAACAATCTTGGTTCTGCAGGACAAATCAGCTCATATGCCAGTGATGGAGAAAGCAGCGGGCTGGAGTCATTCTTTATGCGGGCGAATTACAATTATGATGGAAAATATTACCTGACGTTAAGCGGGAGAGCAGATAATTCTACCAAATTCGGGCCTGGAAATCAATGGGGCTATTTCCCCTCTGTCGGCGTTGCCTGGCGGTTCTCTAAAGAGAAATTTATGGAAGGACTGTCTTTTGTAGATGATGCTAAAATCAGGCTCACAACAGGTAAAACCGGGACTTCAGCGTTTGGTGGTTTCGGCTTTTTAACGTTGTTTAACACAGGGTATTTTTACAACGGTGTAAATGGTTTGAGGGCAAACCCTGGCGATGGGCAACCAAATCCTGATATTCGCTGGGAAAGTACACAGCAAACTGATGCAGCACTGGAGCTTAGTTTCTTTAAATCGAGGCTGACAACGTCGATAACTTATTATAGAAAATATACCGAAGGATTAATTACCGGTCCGAAGATCCCTGTATCTGGTGGATACACCTTTCAGACAAAAAACTTAGGCGATATCAGTAATCAGGGATGGGAATTCACTGTATCGGCTGTTCCGCTACGTACTGGTGAGTTTACGTGGACATCTGACTTTAACATTACTTTTAATAAGAATAAAGTTGAAAAGACTTATGGTACAGCATTATATGGAAGTATTTTGTTAACCGAGGGAGAACCGTTAAATGGAATCCTGGGCTATAGAACAAAAGGTCTTTATCAATCACAGGCGGAGGTAGACCAGCTCAATGCAGCTGCCAGAATAAAAACAGGAAATCCAAACGCATTTTACCATAATGCGTTAACAGGACCTGGCGATGTACAATATGTAGATTTGAATGGCGATGGGGTAATTACAATCGCCGACAGGACGACGTTGGGTTATGCGCAAAACCCAAAATATTACGGGGGATGGAGTAATAGACTAAGGTTTAAGAATCTTGAATTAAGTAGTTTGTTTCAGTTTGATGTAGGCAGTGAACTGCAGAGGGAAGTATCTCCTGATAAGTTTTATGGCTATGGTCAAAATGTTTCGCCATTGGTTTTAACCGCGTGGACTCCCGAAAACCCGAATACGAGTCAGCCAAGAAATGCAATTAATGGCCCATCGCAAAACGTAGATGACAACAGTGACAGGTTTGTCGACGATGCCTCATTCCTGCGTTTAAAAAATGTACAATTAAGCTATATGTTTAAGAATAACATGCTGACAAAACTTCACATTTCACAGCTGCGGGTTTTTGCCGGAATGAGCAATCTATTTACCTGGACAAAGTACAAAGGTTTGGATCCGGAAGTAAATAGTGAAGGTTCCTTCACCGATAATGGAAGGGATACCGGTGTTTACCCGCAATCGAGAACAGTCACTTTTGGAATAAATTTAAAATTTTAAGCTACGAACATGAATAAGATATTGATATATACTGCTTGTTGTTTCATGGCCTTGTCCATACAGGCATGTAAATTAACAGATGTTACCGACCTGAAACCAGACCATAAACTTGACGAAAGTACCGTAGTGGTAGACATTCCATCAGCGGAAAAGTTACTGGCTGGAGGATATTACAGTTTAAGAGACGAACCGCTTGCACTCTATTGCGCAGCGATACCGGGGTATATGGGGGTAAATCTGACTTCTACATCTGCTACCTACACATCGTTCATCAATAATAATGTACTGCCTAATAATAATACCCTGAACGGCAATGTGTATGCAGGTCCGTATCAGCTTATCCAGACTGCTAATTTTGTAATTGAGAAAACACAGGCTTTACAAGTTACAAATCCGCGTAAGGGTTCAATTATTGCTGAAGCTAAGTTTTTAAGAGCATTAGGCCATTTTTATGTTCTTCGTTTATTCGGCCAGTTTTGGGATATCAGTTCTAAGTATGGAATTGAACTTAAGGATAAACCAAATTTACCTGTTACTGCCAGGGCTAATGTTAAAACTTCCTATGAATTGATACTTTCTGATCTGGATGAAGCCATTAAAAACTGTCCGGATTATGAAACTGGTGTAGCTAAAGGTTATGCAACTAAACTCGCTGCAAAAGCATTGAAATCTAGAGTGCTGCTTTATAAAAAAGATTATACAGGCGCTGCTTCCCTGGCAAAAGAAGTAATGGACGGACCGGCAGAACTCACGTCTAACTTCCTGAACATGTTCCAGTCGGAAAAATATAAATCAGATGAGGTGATCTTGGCCGCTATCACTTTCGCCAATAACAATAACATCTATTTCGAAAATGGTAAAAGTTACTATTATGTTTCCGGGGGATTTAATCTATCTGACCGATATATTGCATTGTTGAGAACTGATGTACGAAAAACAATTATAGGTAAAACCTCAAGGGATCCGGCTGCCGATCCTACGAAATGGCATGGGAACGGCAAATTTCTGAAAGGTGTGGATGGAAGTAGAAATGATACCGAGTATTACTTCAGGCTGGCGGAGGCGTACCTTATTTACGCAGAAGCTGAAGCACGCAGAGACGGTGGTAGCCTTTCAGATGCGATTGATGCAGTAAATGCATTGCGTTTGAAGCGGGGCGCAGGTATAGTTTCGGCTACGAATAAAGCACAATTGCTTTCCCTGATCAGAACAGAAAAGGAACTGGAACTGGGTGCAGAATCGGGAGAGGATTGGTTTGATATTGTTCGTTACATCAAAAATGGTGATGTACAGGCTGCAACAATTAAAGCCACATTATCAGATGAAAACAAGTTGATTCTACCTATTCCGCAGGTTACGGTAGAAGCTTCAAATAAAGTTGTTGAACAAAATCCTGGTTATTAAATCAAAAAAGATAAATGAAAAATAAGCTCATCATTTTAGGACTGATTGGCATTGGCTTGTCAACAAATGCCCAGCAAAAAGAAATAAAAAAGACGCTGGAAAATGGATATATCATCAAGGGAAATATTACAGGTCTGACATCTCCTTATGTGTATATTTACGCGTCGGGGAAACGTGATTCTGCGGCCGTTAAAGATGGTAAATTTACCTATAAGGGAACTGTAAAAGCACCTACCAGTTTATATCTTTCAGATAGGGAACATAAGTTTAGCAGAGAATTTTATGTAGAAAATGTTCCCGTTACTATCACTGGTAAGATCTCAGATCAGGAGAACATCGTTGTTAAAGGAGGGAAGACGCAAGAGGAATTAAATGTATTGGAAGCAAAGCTTAAGTCGGTAGAACTAGCAAGAACAAAACTTTACACTGAGTACGATGTAGCTGAAGATAAGAAAGACGAAACGGCGATCAAGCGCATAACGGCTGAGTTGAAAGAGATACAATTAACTTCGGAAAGCCTGACAAAGTCATTTATTGCTACTCATTTAAAGAGTTATGTCAGTCTGGACAAAATAAAAGGAATGGGGTACACTAATGATTATTCCGAAATTAATAGGCTTTATCTGACACTTGATCCTGCACTAAGGGCTACAGAGCGGGGTAAAGAATTAGAAACTATACTGACAGTTCTGAAAAGAGGAGGGAATGGTCAGAAAATGATTGATTTTACACAGAACGATATGTCCGGTAAGCCAGTTAACTTTTCTTCGTTTAAAGGGAAATATGTGCTTGTAGATTTCTGGGCAAGCTGGTGTGGGCCATGCAGGGCCGAAAACCCGAACGTCCTTAAAGCTTATCAAAAGTTCGAAAGTAAAGGCTTTACTGTATTGGGAGTTTCATTGGATGACAATGCTGAAAAATGGAAGAAAGCTGTTGAAGAGGATAAGATGCCCTGGACCCAGGTTTCGGACTTAAAAGGCTGGAAGAATGAAGTGTCCACCTATTATGGAATCCGTGGTATTCCTTCAAACTATTTGGTAAATACCGAAGGGATAATCGTTGCAAGGAATTTACGTGGTGCAGATCTGGAAAATAAACTCAAGGAATTACTTGGGGAAAACTGATCTGTACATAAAAAAGCCCTGCTGAATCCAGCAGGGCTTTTTTATAGAGCTTTATATCTTCTTAGAATGAAAAATCGTCGTTATGGCCTTTACTTCCCACTCCTTCATGATTTTCGGAATACTCGTAACGTTTCTCAACAACATCCTGATGGTTCTTGATGTAGTCAACTGTTTCGTTTAACCCCTCTGCAAACTTCTCGAAATCTTCTTTGTATAAAAAGATCTTATGTTTTACAAATACGCCGTCCTCCAGTCTTTTCTTGCTTTCTGTTAGCGTTAGGTAATAATCTCCCGATCTAGTAGCTTTAACGTCGAAAAAATAAGTTCTTTTACCTGCCCTTACTTTCTTCGAAAAAACCTCTTCTCTCTCTTTGTTGTCAAATTCTCCCATGGTTGGTATTGATCTTGGTTTTTGGTTCGGGTAAATATAAACTAATAATTATTAAAGTTCAAAATGAAATTAAACAGTTTGATTCTCTTCTTCTAACAATTGGTTCTGATACATCTCCGCATAAGCGCCATTTAGGGCTAATAATTGCGTATGTGTGCCCTGTTCAATGATTTTACCCTCATCCAGTACCATGATTTTATCCGCATTTTTAATGGTGGAAATCCTGTGTGCAATCAAAATACTTGTCCTGTTTTTCATAATTCTGCTGAGATTAGTCAGAATTTCTTCTTCAGTCCTCGTATCAACTGCGGAAAGACAGTCATCAAAAATCAACAAACGTGGCTCCTTAATTAAGGCTCTGGCGATCGAGACTCTTTGTTTTTGCCCACCAGAAAGTGTAATCCCCCTTTCGCCAAGCATGGTTTCAAACTTCTGGTCAAAGTCAATAATATTGTAATACACAGCAGCATTTTTTGCTGCAGTCTCGATTTCACTGTCGGTAACCTGGTCAAGCCCAAACGCAATATTGTTTTTTATCGTATCGGAGAATAGAAAAACTTCTTGCGGAACGAAACCAATCTGATTCCTGTAATTATTTAAATTGATGTTCTTTAAGGATACCCCATCTACACTGATCAGACCCTTATCCACATCATACATGCGCATAATTAAATTCGCCAGCGTAGATTTTCCTGAACCTGTACGACCAATGATCGCAACAAACTGTCCCTGCTGAATCTCAAAACTCACATCCTTAATGGCCTGTATACCTGTATCCGGATAAGTAAAACTTACGTGGTCAAACCTGATGTTACCATTTAACTGAGGCGTTTCAATACTGCCAGAGATAATGTCAGGTTGTAACTGTAGAAACTCATTGATGCGTTTCTGAGAAGCCGAAGCACGCTGAATTAAAGTGGTTACCCAACCAAGCATAGAAACGGGGAAGGTAAGCTGGTTTACATATACAATAAACTCGGCTATATTACCCGGCGTAATCGATCCATCTATGACCTGCATCCCGCCAATATAAATGGTAAGGATAGTACTTAAGCCAACCAGTAAAAGCATAGTTGGGTAAAAGAGTGCCTGGACCTTAACCAGTCCCATTGCATTCTTCTTGTAACCCTGACTTTCTACCGCAAATACCTTTTGCGTATAGTCTTCCCTGACATAGGACTTGATGACCCTTATTCCTGAAAATCTTTCTTGTACAAAACTGGATAATCTGGAGAGTTGTTCCTGTATCTCTTCACTCTTTTGGTTGATCAGTGTATTTACAAAATAAATAATCACGACCAGGATTGGTAAAGGTAACAGACACCAGATGGCCAGTGTTGAATTTACCGAAAACATGGCATAAATAACCAACAGAAAAAGTACTACTGTATTTATGGTATACATAATTGCTGGGCCGACATACATGCGCACGCGGTTAACATCTTCAGTAGCGCGGTTCATCAGGTCCCCTGTATTATTGCGACGATAAAAGCCAAGGCTCAGTTTCTGATAATGTGCATAGATCTCGTTTTTCATATCGAACTCTATATGGCGCGACATTAAAATGATGGTTTGCCGCATAAAGAACAGAAAGAGTCCTCTTAATAAGTAGAGCACGAGCACGAGCACACCAAAATAAAACAGGCTTATACTAAAGATGTCGTACACAATAGATGCGCGTTCAAACCCATTGAATAAACGGTAGATTTCTATGTTCTCGGTGATCAGGTCAAAGGCATGGCCGATGACTTTTGCAGGAATGACACCGAAAATATTGGAAATGATCACAAAGAAAACCCCTGGGATAATCCACCATTTATATTTGTAGAAGTATTTGTTTAAAAAACGCAGGTGTTTCATTATGATGTAAAGTTATCCAAATGAAGCTATTTTTTTTAAACTCTTTGGTTAAAACAATGTAAATAATGTTTTTTTATGCTAGTTTTGCGACATATCTGATAAACGAAATTATATGTCTGGTAATAGTTCTATTGTGAATTCAGTTTTAGATCAGTTGAGTGCATCGGGGCACAAGAAAGTAGTATTTTGCAATGATCCCGATACCGGATTAAAAGCAATTATTGCTATTCACGATACAACTCTAGGTCCTGCATTAGGTGGTACACGTATGTGGAGCTACACTACCGAAGCTGAAGCATTGGAAGACGTACTCAGATTATCAAGCGCAATGACCTACAAAGCTTCTATCACCGGTCTGAATTTAGGCGGGGGGAAGGCTGTGATCATTGGTGATTCCAGAAAAGGAAAGTCGGAAGCCATGATGCGTAGCTATGGGAGATTTATCAAAAATCTTAACGGTGAATTTATTACTGCAGAAGATTTAGGAACAACAACCAAAGATATGGAGTATATCCGCATGGAAACTAACCATGTAACTGGTGTACCCGAATCATTGGGCGGAACAGGTAACCCTGCCCCAACTACTGCAAAAGGCGTATACCTGGGTATCAAAGCTTGTGTTAAAGAAGTTTTTGGAACAGATATGCTGGCAGGACGTTCGGTTGTAGTACAAGGTATAGGCAATGTAGGTGAACACCTTGTTGCTTTACTAAGAGCAGAAAACGTAGAAGTTTACATCAGCGATATCAACGAAGAAAGACTACAGCATGTAGCACGTACATATAAAGCAAAACCGATTAGTGCAGATAAAATATTCGGACTGGATGCAGATATATATGCACCTTGTGCACTGGGAGCTACAGTAAACGACAAAACCATCCATAAAATGAAGTTCGCCATTATTGCAGGTTCTGCAAATAATCAGCTTGCAGACGAAAATGTGCATGGTAAGTTGTTATTGGATAAGGGTATTTTGTTTGCGCCTGATTATTTAATCAATGCAGGCGGATTGATCAGTTGTTACTCGGAACTGACTGGCTTTGGTAAAAAACGTACTATGCAGCTTACAGAAAATATATATAATGCAACCAGAGACGTTATAAAAATGTCTAAGGCTGATAATATACCTACAATATGGGCAGCAAACCGTATTGCAGAACAAAGGATAATCGATATCAAAAAAATAAAATCATCATTTTAATCACCAGGTAATTTACCACTCGTTCTTACATTCATGTTAAACAGAAGGCACTTAAGAATTAAAGCTTTGCAAAATATTTTTGCATGGCAAATGACAGACAAGAGAGATCTGGCGTCATCAAAGAAGGCGTTAATGCAAAGTATTGACGATGTGTACGAAATGTACATCGGCATGCTTTCGCTATTGGTAGAAACTACAGAGTATACGCAGATAGACGCTATTGAGCGATCTAATAAACATCTGCCTACCGCAGACGACCTAAACCCGAATTTAAAGTTGTTAAACAATAAATTTGCGGTTACCCTAAAACAAAATCCCGATTACATCGCGGCAATCCACAAGTATAGAATCAACTGGATGGCCGACCCGGAATTTGTAAAAGCTATTTTTAACACTTTAAAGGTGACACCTGAGTATATTGCATACCTGGCGGATGAGGATAATAGTTTAGAGGAATCAAAAACGATTATCAAGTTTATCTTTAGAAAGATCATTCTTAAAAGCCATAACATCATTCAGGCATTTGAAGATAAGTTTATCAACTGGTCTGTAGATAAAGAAGTGATGCAGGGGATGGTGGCTAAAACAATTAAGAACTTCACCTCAGAAGATCCGTTTAAAAATAAGCTGACACCAATTAGTCAGGATTGGGAAGAGGACGGTAAATTCGTTCAAGACCTTTTTCTATATACCCTTAAAAATAATAAGGAATATCAGGACCTGATTGCTGAAAGAACTAAGAACTGGGAGTCTGAACGTATTGCTTTAATGGATACTATTCTGATGAAAATGGCAATTTGTGAACTCTTAAATTTCCCTTCTATACCAGTTAAAGTAACTATCAATGAGTATCTTGATCTGTCAAAAGATTACAGTACACCGAAAAGTAATTCATTTATAAACGGTATCTTAGATAAAATTTTAGGCGATCTGAAAAGAACAAATAGCATTCACAAAATCGGTCGCGGACTAATAGAAGAATAACATTATGAAGAAAATCTTTGTACTGGCATTGCTGGCTATCTCATTTGCAGCCTGCCAAAATTCAGCGAAAAGTACTACAGATAGCAGCACTACTGTAACTACAGGATCAGGTAATGAAGCTGCTGTTGCGGCAGCAGGTGAGGAAGCTGTAATGAATTTTGAGGATGAGAACTACGATTTTGGTAAAATAACACAGGGTGAAAAAGTTTCTTACAGCTACAAATTTAAAAACGTTGGTAAGAGTCCTTTGATCATTCTAAACGCTACAGCTACTTGTGGTTGTACTGTACCTGAAGTTCCGAAAGAGCCTATTAAGCCAGGTGACGAAGGTGAAATCAAAGTGGTATTCGACAGCAACGGAAAAATGGGGATGCAGGATAAAGTGATCACAGTTACTTCAAATGCACAGCCAAGTATTGCCAGTTTACACATGACTGGTGAGGTTAAAGAACAATCAAATTAATATACATTTATAGAATAGAATATGATATCAACAGTAATTTTGCAAGCCCAGGGAAATGGTATGTTAAGCACTTTAATACCTATGGTTTTAATCATGGTAGTTTTTTACTTTTTCATGATCAGACCTCAGGTTAAAAAAGCAAAAGACCTTAAGAAAATGGTTGAAGCTTTGAAAAAAGGAGATAAAATTGTTACCACTGCAGGGATTCATGGACGTATAGCTGATATGAACGACACTACATTCTTAATTGAAGTTGAAGGTGGAACAAAAATCCGTTTCGATAAATCTGCGGTATCTTTGGATGCAACAAAAGCAATTGCACCTAAGACTGAAGAAACTCCGAAAGCATAACCTTAAAAGTAAAATCATTTGATAGGCCTGTACCATTTTTTGGTATAGGCTTTTTTATTTATTACCGGTACAAACCATTATAGGGTATTTCTCAATTCGTCCCGATATTGTTTCGGAGTAAGGTTTTTGATTTGTTTAAAAAACTTGTTAAAATTAGATAAGCTGTTATAGCCGCATTCTAAAGCAATGTTATTGATCTGATCTTCATCATTGGCCAGCATTTTACAGGCATGACCAATTCTTATCTCATTCACAAAAGTTACAAAGGTTTTTTGTGTTCTGTTTCTAAAATACCTGCAAAATGCCTCTTTAGTCATATTGGTCATTTGAGCCGCTTCGTTCAGCAGAATTTCTTTATTGAAATTATCAAAAACATATTTTAGTATTTTGTCCATCCTGTCATTATCTTTTAACTGATAATTGTTGGTATACCCGGGCGTAGTTAGCAAACTGTAATCTTTGGTAACACAAAGTGCATTTAAAATTTGTAGTACACCTGTTAAACGTCCGATTTCTTCGGTCTGGCTGGCCGTTTGTAGCAACAGCTGTTTGATCTCATTTTTAGCCACTTTGCCAAACTTCATGCCTCGTTTACTGATCTGAAAAAGATTTTTTAACCGCTGGATATTTTCTGGTTCCCGAAAAATATCCAGTATTTTTTCTGGATGGATGAACAGTGATACCGAGTGCGCATGTACATCGGGAGGTGCATTATTGAAATACTGCTGACTATTATGCCATACATGGGGCAAATTAGAGCCTACAAAAATCAACTCATCACTGGCAAAATCAGCAATGTTGTCACCTATCATTCTTCTTCCCTGGCTTTCTATATTGTAAACCAACTGGCATTCCTCATGGAAATGAAAGTCGGTTGAAAAGTATGGCGCATTAACCACCTTTACGCCATAAGCTTCATTAATTTTTCCGTCAAGTATTTTGGCCAATACTGGTTTCATATCTTTAATTTAAAAGTAGAAAAAGACACTTTATTAGCTGTCTTGCCTATAATGAAGTTGACTATGGCTAATATAGCGTTATTATTGGTGAATTATCTTTCAGTTATTTCTTTTTTTGATTAATAGATTAGTAATTCAATTGCTAACCAAATAACCGATTATGCTACATAATAAAGCTGTGTTACTTTTTTATTACCAGCGTTTATTTGTTGTCGCATGTACATATTTTTTAAATAGCCGATAAAAACACATAAAATGAGAAAATATAGGATAACCCTGATAGCGCTTCTTCTTTTTGGATATGTGAACAATGTAATCGCGCAAAACAATTTACACCAATTGCAATCCAACTTTGTTGATTTGCAGTTTGGGGTAATGTTACACTTTAACATGGGGACCTTTACCGATGAAGAATGGGCGAGCCCTGATCACGATCCAAAACAATTTAACCCCACAAAGCTCGATTGTAACCAGTGGGCAAAAGCCTGCAAAGCTGCTGGGATGACTTATGGTATCCTGACCACCAAACACCACGATGGTTTTTGTCTTTGGGATTCAAAACGTACTGAATATGATATAGCAAATAGCCCGGTAAAAAAAGATGTGGTTGCCGAATACGTTAATGCTTTCCGTAGTCAGGGGCTTAAACCCTGTCTTTATTTTTCGATATGGGACCGCCACAATGGCGTCGAAAATGGAGGGCCAAAAGAAGAAGAGTTTGTCATGGACCAGCTTACTGAATTACTTACCAGGTATGGAGAGATACCAATGATTATTTTTGATGGCTGGAATTGGAAAATGGGGCATCAATTGATATCTTACCAACGTATTTACGAACACGTTAAAAAGCTACAACCCAATTGCCTGATTGCGGAACATAACGGTAACAGTTCGCTACAAACAGACATTGTATATTATGAAGGCCCAAAAGGCGTTTACCCTATGGGCGATAACGTTTATCCCTCACAAATGGCACTTACCCTTACCAACGGGTGGTTTTGGCATCCGGGAGCAGCACAACAGGTAAAACCCGTAAATTATACCTTAGATAAATTGCAACGTGTGGTTCCGCTATATTGTAATTATATGATTAATATTGGCCCAAATCGTGATGGTCTTTTTGATGAACAGGTGGTAGCACATCTTGAAGCCGTAGGGAAAATATGGAAACGACGTTCAGAAAGACTTCCATTGCCAATACAACCCCTGATCCCCCAGGAATATATTACTGCGAAATCAATTTCATCTTCTAACGGACAGGCATTTATAGAACCCGCTGGACCGGCTAACGCTGGTTCTCCTATAGCTGCATTGCTTAACCAAAAAACCGCCAGTGTGATGATTGATGGGATCAGTGATCTGGTAGGAGACCGTGGAGGATTTGGGGCTTTTCAAACCTACTGGAAATTTTCACCAGTAAAAAATCGTTACCTCATCCTTGATCTGGGGACTGAACACACCGTTAGCAAATTCTATTACCTGCCCGCACAGTTAAAAGGTTATAGTGGGATTATCACCAAATATGAATTATCCGCTTCAACAGATAACCAGACTTTTCAGCAAATTAAAGTAGCGAACTGGAAAAAAACATCCGATCTAAAAGTAACCACATTTACGCCTATAAAAACGAGATACATCAAGCTTGAGATTTTAGAGGCTATTGAAGAACCTATGATCAGCGAAGTTGGTGTGGGTAATTGATACTTTTAAGTTAAAAACAGATTTCATAAAACAAGTTAAATCATTAAAAATATGATATCATTTCGTCTCTTAGTTACCATCTGCATAGCATCCATTTCTAATTATAGCTTTGCACAATCGAACAACCACGTTAAGCTTTGGTACAATGAACCCGCCAACGCATCAATAAAGGATAATCCAAATGGATGGGTAAGCGATGCGGAATGGTTAAAAGCCTTGCCGCTCGGTAATGGTTTTTTGGGCGCCATGGTTTTTGGCGACGTAAATAAAGAACGTATCCAGCTTAATGAAAAATCTTTATGGAGTGGCAGTCAGCAGGAAAGTGATAACCCGGAAGCACATAAATCGCTTGCGCAAATCAGGGACTTGCTATTTGCCGGAAAGTATAAAGAAGCTACTGAACTGACCAACAAAACACAAATATGTGTAAACAAAGGGTCGGGGCAAGGTTCTGGTGCTAATGTGCCTTTTGGTTGTTTCCAGACACTAGGTGATCTGTGGTTAGACTTTGAAACAAAGGCTCCTTATTCCGGTTATTATCGTGAGTTGGATTTAATTAACGGAATAGCACTTACAAAATATGAACAGAACGGGGTGAAATACCAAAGAGAGGTATTTATCAGTAATCCGGATAAAGCCCTGATCGTTCGTCTTACAGCAAGTAAGCCGAACGCGCTATCTTTTAATTTAGCAATCAACAGGCCCGAAAAATTTACTACAGTTGCCGAAAATAACAAATTGGTGATGTCCGGCTCAATGACTGATGGTAAAGGTGGCGAAGGAATGAAATATAAGGCCTACGCCACACCAGTTGTTACTGGTGGCTCGGTAAGAACAACTGGTAATTCAATTCGCATAACTAAAGCCACTTCAGTTACCATTGTAGTTACCGCTGCTACAGATTATCGTCTCCATTATCCGGATTACATCAACAATAATTTTGAAAATGAGTTGAACGAAATAACGAAAAAGGCTGTTGCAGAACAGTATACACGACTTCGGGATCGTCATGTTAAAGATTTTTCATCATTTATGCGCAGATCTGATCTGGTTTTAGGTAATGGCTTCAATACTGATATTCCGACAAATGAGTTGTTGGATAAAAATGTAAAAACAAAAAATGAATCCGCCCTTTATACTTTGTACTACCAATACGGGAGGTACTTGTTGTTATCATCGTCCAGAGCTGGGAGTTTACCCGCAAATTTGCAGGGTATCTGGGCCAATCAGATACAAACTCCCTGGAATGGGGATTACCACACAGACATCAATGTACAAATGAACTATTGGCCAGCGGAAGTGACCAATCTCTCAGAAACGAGCGGTCCGTTATTTGACTTAATCTCATCACTTCAGGAGCCTGGGAAAAAAACCGCTAAAATACAATATAACACAACTGGCTGGGTGCTGCATCCCATTACAAATGTTTGGGGTTATACTTCGCCTGGTGAGCATCCTAGCTGGGGTATGCACGTTGGGGCTGGAGCCTGGATTTGCCTTAACCTTTGGGAGCATTATGCTTTTACCAATAACAAAAGTTATCTGTCACAATTGTATCCCATATTAAAAAGTTCAAGCATTTTTTATTTAAACTGGCTGGTAAAGGATAAAGAGACAGGTAAATTGGTTTCGGGGCCTTCACCTTCTCCCGAGAACTCTTTTGTCGCACCTGATGGCTCACGGGCACAGATTAGCATGGGGCCAAGCCACGATCAGCAGGTGATTTTTGATTTATTTACAAATACCCTAAAATCCGCTCAGATCTTAAATATTCAGGATGCAGCATTTTTAAATAAACTAAAAGATGCTTTAGGTAACTTAGCCCGTCCTGAAATTGGCTCGGATGGCCGGTTAATGGAATGGGCAAAAGAATTTAAAGAAGTTGAACCTCAGCATAGGCACCTATCTCATTTATTTGCTGTTTATCCCGGTAATGAAATTACCCTGGAGCAAACTCCCGAACTGGCGGAAGCTGCAAAAAAATCTTTATCCGCAAGAGGAGATGGGGGCGTGGGGTGGTCATTTGCCTGGAAAATAGCCTTATGGGCCAGAATGGGCGATGGCGACCGGGCATTTAGCATATTAAACGATCAGTTGAAGCCTACGATGTCACGTGATACCAAATACGACGGTGGTGGAGGAACCTATTATAACCTTTTTGATGCTTGTCCCCCTTTTCAGATAGACGGAAATTTTGGTGTTATAGCTGGTATGGCAGAAATGTTTTTGCAAAGCCATCAAGGGTTTATTACACTTTTACCAGCCCTGCCAAAGGCATGGAAAGATGGAGAAATAAAAGGTATGGTTGCAAGAGGTGGTTTTGTTATTGATATAAAATGGAAGGATGGGAAAATAACCTCGGCTTCGCTTTTAGCAAAAAGTGGTGGTAGCTGTCAGCTAAGGTATGGTGTTAAAAAAGTTGATTTAAAAACTGTACCTGGTAAAAGATATGATTTGACAAAAAATCTCTTATAACATTCCATTGGAGTTATCATGGACTATATTGCTCATGATAACTCCAAAATAGTACAGTCGTTTTTGCAGCTAAGATCAGATTGTCTTTATAGTAATAGATTATTTGTATTTTTACGGCGATGCCCTTTATTAAACTTACAAAAATAGAGCGGAAGCGATTCCTCGTTTTAACCACTTGTCTGCTTCTTGCAGTTGCAGCATGGTTGTTTATGGCATTAAACAACAAATATCCTTATACCGTAAAAACGGTTTTAAAATACAATAATATTCCTCAAAAGAAGGCTTTTCACCCTTTACAGTCTGATACGGTAGATCTTCAGGTTGAAGGAACTGGCTGGCAGCTTTTGTTTGCCCGTTTAAGAATCCAACCGCAATCTATTGCCATTAGTCTTGAAAAGTTAAACAACAGAAATTTCATTCTTTTTTCGGAGCAGCTGTATAATGTTAACAACCAACTGGAAACATCGCAAAAGATCATTTCTGTTAAACCTGATACCTTGTATTTCGATTTTTCTGAAAAAACAGTAAAAAGAGTGCCGGTAAAACTCGTGTCGGATATTACTTTCGTAAGCCAGTATGGTATTTCCAATCCTATTGAAATTACGCCTGATTATGTAACAATTTCAGGCCCCGAGGAAGAATTGGATAAGATAAAAGAATGGAAGACAGATTCTTTAAATCTTAAGGAAGTGCAACATACTTCTAAAAGTATGGTGCCTATGACGCAAAGTAAGATGAAGAATGTAAGTATTTTTCCGGCAAGCGTTGAAGTAAAGGTTCCTGTGGATGAATTTACGGAAAAAGTACTTGAGGTACCGCTAAAGGTAACGAACAACAGAGAGTATTATAGTGTGAAACTATACCCCCGAAAAGTAAAGATTACTTTTTTGGTTGCCTTGTCGAAATATAACCAGGTCACAGAAGAGTTTATTGAGGCCGTGGTAGATATGAACGAATGGAAAGAATTAAATCATAATAGACTAAGGGTTAAAATAGTGCGTTTCCCTGATTTTTGTAAATTGGTTCAGATCGTACCTGAAAAAGTAGATTTTATTATCGAGAAATAATGTTAAAGATTGGGATTACAGGTGGGATAGGAAGTGGTAAGACAACACTTTGTAAAGTGTTTGAAACATTGGGTATCCCGGTTTTTTATGCCGATATGGTGGCCAAGCAGATTATGATAACTGATGAGATCCTGGTAAAGGGTGTAAAAGAAGCCTTTGGTGACGAGAGTTATACCGCGGAAGGTGCCTTAAACAATAAACATATTGCGGAGATTGTGTTTAACAATACCCAGCAGTTGGCTAAGCTAAACGAGCTGGTACATCCAGCTGTGTTCAGGGCTTTCGACAACTGGGTTAACGAGGTCCCTGCTACTGTTCCTTATATACTAAAAGAAGCTGCTTTATTGTTTGAGAGTGGATCGTATAAAATGTGCGATCAGAATATTTTGGTGATTGCACCGGAAGAAACAAGATTGCACCGCGTAATGGAGCGTGATGGGGTAACTGAAGAGCAGGTTAGGGCAAGGATGGATAAGCAGTTGCCCGATGAAGAGAAAATAAAACTTGCTGACCATATTATTTATAACAACGAAACAGATTCATTGATCATTCAGGTGACCAAATTACATCAACTGTTTTTAAATACTGCTGAATGATACTTGATGATTTTATAGTAATAACTAAAACGGGTTTGTTTTGTAGTTATGGAGATTTTTATTTGGACCCCAAAGAGATTGTTAAAAATGCGGTGATCTCTCACGCACACGGTGATCACGCTATAGGTGGTAACCTTAATGTCTTTTGTACCGAAGCTACGGCTTTGTTTATGAAACACCGCTACCGAAAGTTTGCAGGAGGTGAATTCCATCTTAAAACTTATCATGAGGAATTTGATCTGAATGGCGTCAGGATTAGTTTTATACCTGCCGGACATATATTGGGTTCTGCACAGGTTTTAATGGAGTATAAGGGGGTGAAGTACCTGTATACCGGCGACTATAAGCTACAGCCGGATAAGACTTGTGAGCCTATTGAATTTGTAGGGGCGGATGTACTGATTACTGAGACAACCTTTGCAGATCCAAACACACAGCATCCTACCGCAGAAGAGGAGATTCTTAAGCTGAATAGTACGCAAACGAACATCATGCTGGGCGCCTATGCCTTAGGAAAATGCCAGCGTTTGATTAGTTTAATGAATGACCATTGTCCGGAAAAGAGGATTTTGGTACATCATAGCATGTTGCCTTTCGTGAAGATATATGAGCAAATGGGGGTTAATCTTGGACGCTATGAAATATACGATCGTAAGGTGATGAAAAATAATCAGACCAATATGATATACCTGGTGCCTCCAATGGTATTTAAAAGCTATTTTAAAGCTATTAATGTAATCAGGGTATTTGCTACAGGATGGAAACATTTGCAGAATAACAATGAGATTCAATTGTATATCTCTGATCATGCGGATTGGAACGACATCCTGTTGACAGCTGAAAAAGTTAAACCATCGCAAATATGGACGAATCACGGGAGTGGGCTGCAATTAAAAAATCATTTTGACGGAAAATTGGTCGTTAAATTGCTTAATTGATGAAAGAGGGAGAAGACTATTATTTTAATGATGATGGTTTGATGGTGTTTACTTCAGCTTATCACCTTAAACGTGGATACTGCTGTAAAAATAAATGTAAACACTGCCCCTGGGGATTTGGTAAGAAAAAAGAAAGAAAACCTGAAGCAGATAAATAAAGGAATTAAAGATGGAGTTGGAGAAAGAAACAAGAACTTCCCGATTTGAGAGTGTTTACCAGATGGCTATGGTAAATGTAATTTTTACTTATGGCTGGTGTAATGATCAGTTGAAACAAGTTATGATACCCTATGATATCACTACTCAACAGTTCAATATTTTGAGAATATTGAGAGGGCAGCATCCTAATCCTTCTACCATAAACTTGTTAAAGGCAAGGATGCTGGATAAAATGTGTGATGCTTCGAGAATTGTTGAACGCCTGGTCCAGAAAGGATATGTAAAGAAAACAGTGAGCTCAAAAGACAAGCGTGCAGTAGATATTCTGATCACAAAAAAAGGCTTGTCGCTTCTTAAGCGGATAGACGAAGAAGTAGATTTATCTGGCATGGTTTCCCCTAATTTAACAGAAGAGGAAGCCAGACACTTAAACCAGCTTTTAGATAAAATGAGAGGCTAGTGGACGTGTGAGTGTCCACTATGTCCAGAACTATAAAAACCTATAAGGGCTATAGCTACGCCACATAATACGGCTATCATTTTACGTTTGCTTACTTTATGATCAACACTTGATTCAAACAGAATGGTTGTAGAGATATGTAAGAATATACCAATTACAATCCCCATAATCTTGTTGAAATAGTTTTCTATACCTCCAATGCTACCATTGCTTAATCCGTAGCTTACGTAGAAGCCAAGGGGAGCCATGATGGCAAAAATGCTGATGTAAAAGGTAACGCTCTTACGGCTAAAATGGCTTTGCAACAAGATACTGGCCAATGCAAAAGCAGCGGGAATATGATGCAGTGCAATACCGTAAATTAACGCATTATGCTGGTCTTTAGCCAAAGGCATACCTTCAAGAAACGCATGCAGGCATAAACTGATCATAATGCCATAAGGAAACGCTTTGCTATCACTATGTTTATGGATGTGCCCATGTTCAACACCTTCAGAAAACTGTTCCAGTAATATCTGTAGCAGAAAGCCAATTAAGATATACAATCCGATATCTGCATGATCGGGGCCACTGTATGCTTCCGGGATCAGATGCAATACCGTAATCGCAAACAAATAGGCCCCACTGAAAGATAGAATTAACTTTAATAATTGCGATTTGTCGCTTTTGACTAAAAAGATGGCTATACCTCCTAAGAAAGCACTAAAAAATAAAATGACCAGTTTCCAGATTTCCATTATAATTGCGGTTGTATTTTTTTATAAATTTTTGAGGTAATTAACCCAATTGTAGTGCCGAGTAGGGCACCTACCATAGTATCGATAGGATAATGTACCCCTACATATATTTGCGAAAAAGAAATAATAAAAGCCCAGGCCAGACCTATTGGTAAAATTGGCTTCCATTTATCATAAAAAACAAAAATCAGGAATACAGCAATAGCAAAGTGATTGGTAGCATGGGCTGAAGGGAAACTATAGCCGCTGCCGCAAGGTACTCTTCTGATGATCTCGTCGATCAGCGTTACCTCATTACAAGGTCTGATCCGGCCCACAAGAGGCTTAATCAGCCGGGAGGCAATAAGATCGCCCATTGCAAAGGTAACCAGTAACATCCCTATAATGTATGCGCCTTTCTTTTTGTATTCTATCATACAAAAAATAACGATAAATAAGTAAAGAGGCGCCCAGAAATACCTGTTACGCATTAATGGCAGTAACCAGTCAAAGAACGGATTAGCCATTCCTCTATGGATCTTTAAAAAAAGCTCAACGTCGAATTGCTGTAAGCTCTCTATCATACTTTTTTGCAGATTAAGATCAAGCGGTCTGATTTTGTCTCATCAAATTCTTCCAATGCATAACTTCCAAAAATAGCTGTAATTTGCAAACCACTTTTAGCAAACATCCTTTCAAAATCAGTCAGTTCAAAAGCCTGTACACGTTCTTCAAATGCAAAGGGCTTGTCGCGGTGTTCAAAATTAATATGTTTGATGATTTTGCCATTGGCGACAAACTTACTCAGATGGAATTCTATACCTTCAACAGTTTTACTTTCTTTATGGGTAAGGTTCTTGATTATTTTTTGTGTGTTAAAATAATCAATAACCAATGTTCCATCGGGTTTTAAACTTTTTCTAAATGACTTTAATGCATTGACATGGTCTTTCTCCGTTTCAAAGTATCCGAAACTGGTAAAAAGGTTCATGGCAATATCAAAGTAATTGATGAAACACAATTTCCGCATGTCGTGAACAAAAAAGTGCAAATGCTTCTGCTCAAACTGTTGTGCATATTTGATGCTTTGTTCAGAAAGGTCTATCCCGGTTACATCATAACCTTTTTTATTCAGGTAAATGGCATGTCGGCCTCTTCCACAAGCAATATCCAGTATTCTTGATTGTGCTGCAGGCTTTAAATAGGCAGAAAGGTTATCAATTAAAAACTCAGCTTCTGCATCATTACGTTGACTGTAAAGGATGTGATAATAAGGAGAGTTGAACCAGTATTGAAACCATTTACGCTGCATAGAGCCAGTATTTTTGATGTTTAGAAAAAGACAAATATAGTGTTTTGGTCTGCAACAGCCGAGATTATTTATATACTAAATGCAATTTAACTGCATTTGATGTAATAATGACTAAAGTTAAATAATTCGTTCCCTGATTTTTTCTTATTTTTGGTGAAAACAGAATAATCTTGACACTAATAAAATCAATCTCCGGCATTAGGGGCACGATTGGCGGCATTGCCGGCAATGGTTTAACGCCCATCGATATTGTTAAATTTACCGCAGCGTATGGCTCATGGGTAATTAACAGAACCAACATTAAAAAAATTGTTCTTGGTCGCGACGCCAGGATTTCTGGTGAAATGGTGAACAACCTGGTCATTGGAACCTTGCAGGGACTAGGCATTGAAGTGATAGACCTTGGTTTATCTACAACGCCAACAGTTGAAATTGCTGTTCCTATGGAAAAAGCAGGTGGTGGAATCATTTTAACCGCAAGTCATAATCCAAAACAGTGGAATGCGCTAAAATTATTAAATGATAAAGGTGAATTTATTAGTGATGCAGATGGAAAAGAGGTGTTGGAGATCGCTGAAAAGTCCGAATTTGAATTTGCTGATGTGGATAGCCTGGGCAAAGTAATCAGTAATGATACTTACCTGCAAAAACATATTGATATTATTCTTGATTTGCCTTTAGTTGATGTTGAAGCGATAAAGAAAGCTAATTTTAAAGTAGCTATTGATTGTGTAAACTCTACTGGTGGTATATTTGTACCAGCTTTATTAAAAGCACTCGGTGTAGAAACGATATATGAATTATATTGCGAGCCGAATGGTCATTTCCCACACAATCCTGAACCTTTACCTGAAAATTTAACAGAGATCGCTAAGGTTGTGCAAACTGAAAAGGCTGACCTGGGTATTGTTGTTGATCCGGATGTTGACCGTCTGTGCTTTGTTTGTGAAGACGGCGAAATGTTTGGTGAAGAATATACATTGGTAGCAGTTGCTGATTATATCCTTAAAAACAACCCTGGAAACGCGGTATCCAACCTGTCGTCTACAAGGGCCTTAAGAGATGTTACTGAATTGGCTGGTGGTGAATATCATGCTTCAGCAGTAGGAGAGGTAAATGTGGTAAACCAAATGAAAGCGACCAATGCAGTTATTGGTGGTGAAGGAAATGGTGGTATTATCTATCCGGAACTACACTATGGTCGTGATGCCTTAGTGGGTATTGCTTTATTTTTAACGCACCTGGCTAAATTTGGTAAGTCTATTTCCGTATTGCGTAAAAGCTATCCTGAATACCATATTTCTAAAAATAAGATTACTTTAACTCCTGAAATGGATATTGATGCTTTATTGATTAAAGTTCAGGAGAAATATAAAGATCAGCCAAACAGTACTATCGACGGACTAAAGATTGAGTTCGACAAAGAATGGGTACACCTGCGCAGGTCGAATACTGAACCTATTATCCGTATTTACAGTGAAGCAGGAACGGAAACTGTAGCCGAAGGTCTGGCGTCTAAGATCATTTCGGACATCAAAGACATATTAAAACTGAATTAATAAAAAAACTAACTAACTTATTAAAATGGAGCGGGTTTACTTAGATAATGCCGCCACTACTCCTTTAGACAAGGAAGTGATGGCAGAGATGGTGAACGTAATGAGCAATTATTACGGTAACCCATCTTCAATTCATGCCCAGGGCCGTGAGGTACGGACATTAATTGAAAAATCGAGAAAGGCAGTTGCCGGACTTTTAAATGCTACCCCTGCCGAAATATTCTTTACTTCTGGTGGTACAGAAGCTGATAATACTGCTATTCGCTGTGGTATTGCAGCTTTTAATATCAAGCATGCAATTACTGCTAAAATAGAGCACCATGCAGTAGAGCAGACTTTAAACATGTTGTTAAAGGAAGGTGTAATTGATAAGCTGAGCTTTGTAGATGTTGATGAAAAGGGCAATATCGATTACAACCATCTGGAAGAACTGCTTAAAAATAATGAACGTTCATTTGTGTCTTTAATGCACGCCAATAATGAATTGGGGACTTTAACAGACATGGAAAGGGTAGGAGATATTTGTGAAGCATACAATGCCATTTATCATTGTGATACTGTGCAAACGATGGGACATTATGTTCATGATGTAAGGAAGCTAAAAGCACACTTTATTGTTTGTGCTGCGCATAAACTTCATGGGCCTAAAGGTGTAGGTTTCTTATTTGTAAACCACACTATTAAAATCAGTCCGATGATTTTTGGTGGTGCACAGGAACGCAACATGCGCGGGGGAACTGAAAATGTTTACGGAATTGTTGGTCTGGCAAAAGCACTTGAAATTGCTTATGCCGAGATGGAAAATCACCAGAACCATATTCAGGGATTGAAGACGTATTTGAAAGATAAATTGAGCAATGAAATTGCTGATATCGAATTCAATGGGGAAACAGATGCCGATAAAAGTTTGTATACGGTGTTAAATGTATCTTTCCCTGCTATGGATATGGGAGATATGCTTTTATTTAACCTTGATATCAATGGTATTTCTGCTTCGGGTGGTAGTGCCTGCTCGTCTGGTTCTAATATCGGTTCTCATGTACTTACTGGTATCGGAGCTGATCCGAACAGACCATCTGTACGTTTCTCTTTTAGCAAGTACAATACGAAGGAAGAATTGGACTATGTAGTCGAAAAAATAAAAGAGATTGTTGATAAGAACGTAGTGGTTTAGCAATATTTCTTATAAAAAATAAAAGGGGATTGTGTATAACACAATCCCCTTTTTTGATATTCGATTCGCCTTTATCGATGAGTCGATGATCTATTAGTTTTTCATCATTTTGATAAATGCCGCCAGTTTTGCTTTCATCGCTCTTCTGTCAACAATAAAATCTAAAAATCCGTGTTCCAGTACAAATTCAGCAGTCTGGAAGCCCTTAGGTAAATCCTTTTTAATGGTTTCTTTAATTACCCTTGGCCCTGCAAAGCCGATCAATGCACCTGGCTCAGCAATGTTGATATCGCCCAGCATCGCATAAGAAGCGGTTACCCCACCTGTAGTAGGATCGGTTAACAATGAGATGTAAGGAATTTTAGCCTGACTCAATAAAGCCAGTTTTGCCGATGTTTTAGCCATTTGCATTAATGAAAATGCTGCTTCCATCATCCTTGCACCACCTGATTTTGAAATCATCAGGAAAGGAATTTTATGTTTAATACTGTAATCAATAGAGCGGGCAATTTTCTCACCTACTACAGAACCCATAGAACCACCAATAAAATTGAAGTCCATACATGCAACTACCAGGTCTTCACCTTCTATTTTCCCATGAGCAGCTCTAATAGCGTCTTTTAAGCCAGTCTTAGCCTGACTCTCCACTAATCTGTCTGTATATGGTTTACTATCCGTAAAATTTAGCGGATCACCTGAAGTCAGGTTTGCAAACAGTTCAGTAAACTGATTATTGTCGAATAATACTTCAAAGTATTCTTTTGAGCCAACACGCAGATGATAACTGCAGTATTGACAAACATATTTATTTTCTACTAGGTCTGCACTGTGTAACGCTTTCTTGCAATTCGGGCACTTGTTCCATAAACCATCTGGTGCCTCTTTCTTTTCTTCCGTTAACGTACTGATACCTTTTTTTTCTCTCTTAAACCAAGCCATGTTATTTGTTGAAAAATGCGAGTACAAAGAAACAAAAAAAAATTAGAACAGTTTAAGGTAGTTTAGCCTAAATTAATTTGCCTGAACTTATATTTTTCATAACTTCGGCATATCTAAAATTAAAAATAATGAGTTTAAAAGGCTATAAAGGCGTAATTTACGGCGATGCTGTTCAGGAATTGTTTGAGCAGGCTAAGAAACATCAATTTGCTTTACCAGCAGTAAATGTTACAGGCACAAATACCATTAATGCGGTTATGGAGACTGCTAAGGCAGTTAATTCACCTGTTATGATCCAGTTGTCTAACGGAGGTGCGCAGTTTTATGCAGGAAAAACATTAAATAATGATAATTTAAATGCATGTGTATTAGGTGCTGTATCGGCAGCTAAACATGTTCATTTACTTGCAGAACATTATGGTGTAGCAGTTGTATTACACACGGACCACGCTGCTAAAAAATTATTACCATGGATTGACGGCTTGTTAGATCACGGCGAGAAATTCTTTGCAGAACATGGTAAACCACTGTTTTCATCTCACATGCTTGATCTTTCTGAAGAGTCAATCGAAGAGAACATGGAGATTTCTGCTAAGTATTTAGCTCGTATGGCTAAAATGGGTATGACTATCGAAATCGAGCTTGGTGTAACAGGTGGTGAAGAAGATGGCGTAGACAATAGTGATGTAGATAGTTCTAAATTATATACTCAGCCTTCTGAAGTAGCTTATGCTTACGAAGAGTTAAGTAAAGTAAGTGATAAATTTACTGTTGCAGCTGCATTTGGTAATGTACACGGTGTATACAAACCAGGTAACGTTAAATTACAACCAGTAATTCTTAAAAACTCTCAGGATTTTATCAAAGAGAAGTTTAACCTTACAGCTGAAAAGCCAATCAACTTTGTATTCCATGGTGGTTCTGGTTCTTCTCAGGAAGAGATCAGAGAAGCTATTTCATACGGTGCCATTAAAATGAATATTGATACAGATATGCAATGGGCAATGTGGGAAGGTATTCTTGATTATTATAAAGCTAACGAAGCTTATCTTCAGGCACAGATTGGTAATCCGGACGGAGATGATAAACCAAATAAAAAATACTATGATCCACGCGTTTGGTTACGTAAAGGTGAAGAGCAATTTGTTAAACGTTTAACACAGGCTTTTGAAGATTTAAACTGCAAAAACGCAAGCGATAAATTGTAGTCACAATATATACTTAATTAAAGCGTCATAAGGTCAAACCTTATGACGCTTTTTTTGTACTTAAGTAGGAATCTGTTTAACTTGAATAAACTTAATTGTACTTATCCCAATTTATGAAAAATAATAATAACTTTTTTGAGCGTTTTTCGAATGCAGCCACAACTTTTACAGGTAGTTCTGCAGCTTTTATTTCCGCTACCGCCATTGTAGTCATCTGGGCCTTAAGCGGACCAATATTTAATTATTCTGAAACCTGGCAGCTGGTTATCAACACAGGAACTACCATTATTACCTTTTTAATGGTGTTTTTAATTCAAAAAGCACAGAATAAAGACGGTAAAGCAATTCAGTTAAAGCTAAATGAGCTGATTGCTGCCCATGAGCATGCCAGCAACAGGATGGTAGATATTGAGGATCTGACAGAAAGGGAGCTGGATCAGCTACACAAATTTTATGTAACCTTAGCAGACCTAGCCAAAAAAGAAAGCGATATCCATTCTTCACATTCCATAGATGCTGCTCAGGAGATTAATGAAATAAAAAAGAGTATTAAAAAAATAAGAATAAAAAGTCATGGAAACACTGCTCATAAATAAGGTTAAAAATAAGGAAGAACTGGAGAAGGTATTTGCAGTAAGAAAACAGGTTTTTGTACATGAACAAAACTGTCCACCTGAGCTGGAGTGGGAAAATGAAGAGGAATCAATTCATTTTCTTGCAGAGATAAATGGCGAAGCTTGTGGTGCCTGTCGTTGGCGTAAAACTGATAAAGGTTATAAACTGGAACGTTTTGCCGTACTTAAAGAATTCAGGGGGAAAAGAATAGGACAGGCCCTTGTGGCAGCAGTCCTGGCTGATTTACCTGATGACGCCCATTACATTTACTTAAACGCACAAATACATGCTTTGCCGCTGTATGCCCGCTTTGGCTTTATTGCAGAAGGGGAGCCTTTTGATGAAGCAGGAATACAACACATGAAAATGGTGAAAAAGAGTTAAAAACAGGCTTAATGAAATATTCTGGCAGAGAAAGCAAGGGCTTCCTGCCACTTTTCCATATTAAGGTTTAATACCTCGCCCTTGCTGTTTAAATAGCTGATAAGGTCTTCAGTAGCCATATTGCCAGTTAAGTCATCAGTAGCCATCGGACAGCCTCCAAAACCTTTTAAGGCACTGTCAAAACGCCTGCAGCCACTTTCATAAGCCGCTGCTATCTTTTCAAATCGTGTATAAGGCGTACTGTGTAAGTGTAAACCAATTTCAATCCCCTGGTTTAAGTTTTCAACCCGTTTAATAAGAGCAGGTACAATTTCTTTAATTCTTTCTGGTGTCGACATGCCGGTTGTATCAGATAAAGCCAGGATTTTTGCACCATGGCCAATCAGCTCATTCGCCCATTTCTCTACAATTTCCGTATTCCAGTCATCTCCGTAAGGATTGCCAAAACCCATTGATAAGTAAATGACTGCAGTTTTATCATGCCTGTCACATAGCTCCAGAAGTTGTTTTACTGTATCAACAGATTGTGAGATGCTCGAATTGGTATTGCGCTGCTGGAAGGTTTCAGAGATGGAAAAGGGAAAGCCCAGATAACTAATCTGTTCATAAACTGTTGCTTCTTCGGCACCTCTTAAATTGGCTACAATAGCTAGTAACTTTGAATTGGTATTTCCTAAATCAAGCTTAGCTAAAACTTCAGCGGTGTCACGCAATTGGGGGATCGCTTTCGGCGATACAAAACTGCCAAAATCTATCGTATCAAAACCTACCTGCAGCAATAAATTAATATAAGCCGCCTTAAGATCTGTATCTATAAAATCGTGGATGCCTTGCATCGCATCGCGCGGACATTCAATCAGTTTAATGGTTTGTTGTTGAGTCATGAGGAGTCTCTATTTCTTCTAAATCTTTCGGGCGGATAAATGGTCGGATAATAAGTCTTGTACCCCGGTCGTAACTAAAATAGCTCCATACCCAGTTTACAAAAACGACCAGTTTATTTCTAAACCCTACTAGCGTCATCAAATGTACAAACATCCAGGTAAACCAGGCAAATAGACCCTGAAATCTAATTTTATGTAAGTCTACAACCGCTCTGTTCCTTCCAACAGTGGCCATTGTGCCTTTGTCGGTATATTCAAAAGGTTCTAGCGGTCTTTTCTCAATGACATTTAATAGGTTTTTAGCCAGTAATTTTCCTTGTTGTATGGCGGCTGGGGCTACACCTGGGTGCCCATTTGGAAATTCAGGGGTGATCATGGCCGCAACATCGCCAATGGCATAAATATTAGTGTAACCATCAACAAGGTTTACTTCATTTACTTTCAAACGGTTTCCTCTGACTATGATTTCGGTGTTCAGCCCATCAAGTACTACACCTTTTACACCGGCCGACCAGATTACAGTTGAAGAGGGGATATGTTGACCATCCAGCAAGCTTAAAACTTTCCCGTCGTAATCTTGAACCCTGGAATTGTTCATGATGATTACGCCCAGTTCCGTTAAAAATTCAGCTGATTTTTGCTGGGACTGAACAGACATATTCCCTAACAATTCCGGAGAACCTTCAATCAAATATATATTTACATCATTAATGTTCAGATCTGGATAATCACTTTTTAGTACATGTTTCTTCAACTCGGCCAATGCTCCGGCAGTTTCCACACCTGTTGGTCCACCTCCAACTACCACAAAGTTCATCAACTGTTTCTGTAATTCCGGGTTTCCGGGAATCTGTGCTGCTTCCAGATTTTGCAGAATCAAGCTTCTCAGGTTTAAAGCTTCCGGAATAGATTTCATGGGCATGGCATTGCGCTCAATTTTGTTTTGCCCAAAAAAGTTACTTGTAGATCCGGTAGCCAATACCAGGTAATCATATTCAATTGGACCAATCGTGGTCTCAATGGTGTTTTTGCTGGCGTTCACTTTTTTTACTTCGGTTACCCTAAAGCTCAGATTTTTGTGCCCTTTAAAGATCTTTCTTAATGGAAAGGCGATAGAATCAGCCTCTAAACCTCCCGTGGCCACCTGATAAAGTAAAGGCTGGAAAGTATGGTAATTGTGTTTATCAAGCATGATCACTTCGACCGCTTTACTACACAGTTTCTTAGCTAATTCGATGCCTCCAAATCCACCTCCTACAATTACAATTCTTGGTTTGCTGCCTTTTGGGAAATGTTGCTCCATAATATCGGGTTTCAGTAATTATTATAATAAAATTAATATATTATAATCCAGTTATCATAACGCGGTCGTCATCCTGAATTTATTTCAGTACCTCGAATCCGCTATTCCGCCTTTCTGTTGTGAGATCCTGAAATAAATTCAGGATGACGACCGATCTAACAAAATGTATAGCTATATATAATATAAACACAAAAGGCATCCCAAAAAGGATGCCTTTAATTATCATAAATATGTAATTACTTAATTATGCTATTTTTTTGTCTTTTACTTTGGCTTCACCTAAGTCAAGTACAATAGGAGTAGAGATACATAATGATGAATATGTACCGATAATACGACCAATTAACAAGGCGAAGATAAATCCTCTGATACTTGCGCCACCGAAAATGAAGATAACCAACAATACAAAGAATACAGTTAATGAAGTCAGAATAGTACGACTCAATGTACTGTTTAGTGCAAAGTTGATTAGTTTTTCTCTTTCTTTTCCATGTAGGTCTTCTTTACCTTGCTCTGCTAATTTCTCACGGATCCTATCGAATACAACAACCGTTTCTGTCATGGTATAACCCATTACTGTTAAGATTGCCGCGATGAAATCCTGACCAATTTCTAAAGAGAATGGCAATACACCGTCTAATATAGTATAGAATGACAATACCAATAATACGTCGTGGAACAAAGCGATAACCGCACCTAAACCGTAGTTTAATTTCTTAAACCTTACCACGATATAGATAAACATCACTAAACAAGAGAACAAGATTGCACCATAAGCACTGTAAAGAATGTCGCTCGCGATGATCGGACCAACTTTCTCATTACTTACGATTTTGAAATTTACACCTGTTTTACCTAAACCGTCTTTTAATGCAGATTCTACAATTTTGTCAGCTTCAGTATCGGTATCAGTAATGTGGTAAGTAGTTGTAATTTTTAACTCATCATCTCCACCAGCGGTTTTTACGATGGTTTCAGACTCTGGGAATACTGCAGATAATTTTTCTTTAACATCTTCAGTATGCATGCCCTTATCGAAGTGAACGATATAGGTTCTTCCACCTTTAAAGTCGATACCTAAGTTTAAACCACCATGTTTAACGTAGAATACAGTACCTAAAAGAATGATTACTGTAGAAATGATGTAATATAATTTTCTATGGCCTACGAAGTCAAAAGCAATGTTTTTGAATGCGTGGATAGTGAATTTGTTACCAAAAGTAATGTCAACTTTCTTATCTAATAAAGTATCAAACACTAAACGTGAGATCAGAACCGCACAGAATAATGAAGATAAAATACCGATACACAAGGTAGTTGCAAAACCTTGAACAGGACCGCTACCGAATACATAAAGGATAACTCCTAATACCAATACGGTAACGTTTGAATCGATAATAGAAGACATTGCATGTTTGAAACCTTCTTTGATCGCCAATGGAGTTGATTTACCAAGGTTAAGTTCTTCCCTTACACGCTCAAAGATCAGGATGTTCGCATCTACCGATAAACCAATTACCAATACGATACCAGCAATACCAGGTAAAGTAAGTACCGCACCCAGTGATACCAATATTCCCATGATGAAGAATAAGTTGATCACCAAAGCAAGGTTAGCTACCCATCCGGCTTTGTTATAATATAATGCCATGAAGATCAGGATCACCACGAAGGCAAGTACAAACGATAATAAACCGTTGTGAATAGCTGCTTCACCTAAAGATGGACCAACTACGAACTCACCAACAATTCTTGCAGGAGCAGGTAATTTACCAGCCTTTAAGATGTTCGCTAAATCTTGTGTATCATTTTGTGTAAAGTTTCCAGTGATAGAAGAAATACCGTTAGGGATTTCATTCTGTACAGTAGGAGCAGAGTATACTGTGTTATCTAAAACAATAGCGATTGCTTTTTTATTGTTTGGATCTGATGCAGCTTCTGCAGTAATTTTTTTCCATTTTGCAGCACCATCACCTGTCATATACATGGTAACTTCCGGATGTCCTTTCTGATCGAAGTCAGCACGTGCATCACTGATCGCTTCACCACCTAAATCTGGTTTGCCATCAAGAGAAGTAACTTTAATTGCATATAATTCAAAAATCTTACTTGGAGTTTGTGCACCTAAATCAGCAGGTTTAACACTCCACATGAATTTGTAAGTCTGAGGAATGATAGCAGCAATTTCTGGTCTTTTTAAGAAAGCGTTTACTTTAGCTGTATCTTTTTGAGCTACCCATCCAACAACTGGTCCCGGACGTAATGCAGGCTGACCATTCTCTGCCTGATAAGTAGGGATGTTTAATATTGCAAATAATGGGTTGCTTTTAGAAAGCTCCTGATTTTTTAAGCTTGTTGAATCTTTAGCATCTGTTTTTTTAGCTAAGCCAGCTAATTTACTGCCAGTTTTAGCTGCAGTGTCTGTTGCTGCACCTGTAACGGTTGAAGTATCTTTTAAAGTAGAAGCAAGTGTTTTGTTGATGTTCTCTAAAACAGGATATACTTCTTCGTTAGCATAAACTTGCCAGAATTGTAATTCTGCTGAACCTTGTAATAGTTTGTGAACACGTTCTTTGTCCTGCACGCCTGGCATCTCAATCAGGATACGATTGGTACCTTCTTGTTTCTGCATGTTCGGACTCACTACACCGAAACCGTCGATACGACTTCTGATGATAATGAATGAACGATCGATAGCGCTGGTTGCTTCTTTAGATAAAAAGCTTTTTACTTCAGAATTGCTTGCATTCGATTTTAACAGTTTTGCATTGTCCTGGTTAGAAAAGAATTCTACCAGTTGTTTGTTTGGCTCAAGTTTTTCGTACTCGTTAACAAATAAACTAACGAAATCTTTACCACCTGCATTTAACTGCTGTTGTGCAGTTGCTAATGCCTTGTTAAAATTAACATCATCGGTATTTCCAGCTAAAGATTTAACCAGTTCTCCTAACGAGATTTCCATCGTTACGTTCATACCACCTTTAAGGTCTAACCCAAGGTTAATTTCTTTTGCTTTACAGAACTGATAATTAAAACCGAAAAGCGGATAAACCGGCACAGTGGCCATCGAGTCTAAATATGCTTTTTCTTTTTCTACATCTCCTTTAGCATAAGCCTTTGCATCTTTTTCAACTTTCGAGGTAACAAAGTTGAATGAGAGAGAATACACACAGACAATACCTAATAGTATTGCCATAAATTTAATAAAACCTTTACCCTGCATTTGTTTGTAATTATTAGTCTATATATGCTATATATTTTTTTAACAAGTCGGCAAATCTAATTATTTTTTTAAATAATAGGCCACCTTATTGATTTTTTATTATAGGGGCTCAACTATTTACGCGAAAGTGTCGAAAAAGTGTAAGCTACATGATTTTTTTCATCGGGAAGATGTTTTTCTACATCCGTTTCATTCCATAGGTTAAAATCTATTTCCGGGAAAAAAGTGTCGGCCTCATAACTTTGGTGTACCCTTGTCAGGTATATCCTGTCCGTTACCTCCATGGTAGCTTTGTAAATCTCTGCACCGCCTACAATGAAAACCTCTTCTTCTGCGCTGCATAGTGCCAGTGCGTCTTCAATATTGCTTGTGACTTCAACGCCGGGGATCTGTAGTCCTGTAGTTCTGGTAATGACAATATTACGCCTGTTAGGCAGTGGTTTGCCAATAGAATCGTATGTTTTCCGGCCCATTATAATGGTGCGTCCGGTAGTGATCTGTTTAAAATGTTTTAAATCCGCTGGTAAGTGCCATAACAACTGATTGTCTTTACCGATGGCATTATTTTCGGCAATGGCAACAACTATAGATACGATCATACGGCTACAGCTCCTTTAATATGCGGATGTGGATCATAACCCGTTAAAGTGAAATCTTCGTATTTGAAATTGAAAATGTCTTTTACTTCAGGATTGATCTGCATTACCGGCAATGTTTTAGGTTCGCGACTCAGTTGAAGGTTTGCCTGATCAATATGGTTATTGTACAAGTGTGCATCACCAAGGGTGTGGATGAAATCTCCATATTGCAGACCACATACCTGGGCAACCATCATGGTTAACAAGGCGTAGGAGGCAATATTAAATGGTACACCTAAAAATATATCGGCACTACGCTGATAAAGCTGGCAACTCAATTTCCCATCAGCTACATAAAACTGGAAGAAAGCATGACAAGGAGGGAGGGCCATATTTTCAACTTCCGCAACATTCCATGCAGAAACAATGATCCTTCTGGAATCGGGATTGTTTTTTATGGTATTTACAATTTGTGTGATCTGATCGATATGACTGCCATCGGGTTTTGGCCAGGACCGCCATTGTGAACCGTAAACCGGTCCCAGGTCGCCATTTTCATCTGCCCACTCATCCCATATTTTTACACCATTGTCTTTTAAGTATTTGATATTGGTATCGCCACTTAAAAACCAGATCAGTTCATGTATGATAGATTTTAAATGCAGTTTTTTTGTGGTTACCATAGGGAAACCTTCCTGAAGGTTAAAGCGCATCTGATAGCCAAATACGCTGATTGTTCCGGTTCCGGTACGGTCGTGTTTTTGTGTGCCATGATCAAGCACGTGCTGCATTAAATCTAAATATTGCTTCATAATTTATTAATAGGTGTCATTTTGAACAAGACACCTATTTTACAAAAGTACATATATATGAATGTTTTTGAAAGTGTTTATATTTTCATATTAAAGACCGGTTGCCATGGAGACGCTTCTATCCTGTTTGGGGTGGCTGTCGGGGGCGGTAATATAAAGGTCCCATCGGTAATAATTGCGCCGATAATTCCTGCGGGGTTAAATACTTTATTATTTATTACCGTTTTTACATCGTTGTTTAATGCAAAATAATTTAAGCCAATGCCGGCAATGCATAAAATACCGTCTGCCACATCAAAGCTGAACTCTTGAGCAGGTATAAATCCCTGGTTTTTGTGGATCTCTATCTGTCGGACTAAAGGATCGTGATTTAGTCCGTCATGTAATGCGATTTGTGATACAGCAAGGGTGAATTTACATATATTGGCTGTTGCCGGAAATTTAAGTTGTGCCGGAATTTGGGTTTCGGGAATGCTTAGGGTAAGAACATTGTCTGAATATTGTAGTTTGGGCTGTACCCAAAGCTGATTGATTAAAAGAGATTTGCTGTTGAATTCGAAGCCCGCTAATCTGCTGAAACTGTCTTCAGTAAAATTGAACTGTTCGGATTCAAGGTTATAACACTGTCTCAATACCGCCCTTACAGGAGTGTTAAGCCGGTTGATCATTTCTCCATCGTAATTGCTACCGAAAAGTGCGTATAGGTTGTTCCTGATCGTCCCTGCTAATATGCTGCCTTGTCCAAAAACTCCTGCAGCTTTTTTCGTAGCCTGAGTTTGTTTTACATCACGTGGGACCGTTTGTATGATTTGTGCTTTTTTCCCTCTTCTTACGACTACTTTGCCAATAAGGCCTTTGAGGTATTTTCCATCGAATTTTGCCATCTTTTTATTTTTAGTTAATTATTAAGTTAATCAGTCTTTTATCCAAGTTCGGTTTGAGTTTGGTATGCCTGCGCATTCATTCATTAATCCTAGCACGGTGAGTCCGCCTTTTTACTGGAAAAAGGCGGACTCACCGCGGACTCATGGCGCTCTCACTGCGCAGACATACCGAAAGCTTTCCTAACATTATCAGTATCAAATAGAACCGGAATAAAAACCTAAGTAGAAGTTAAAAGGAATTTCCAGTTAAATTGTTTGATGAAATGTAAAATTTTGATGTGTCGCCGTTTATTGGTATTTATTTTACATTTCTTTTATTGTTTCTATAAAACGGTTGTTTTAATTGAAAGGATGTGTTTTTAATCAAAATAAAGTATTTTTATATTTTGTGAATAATTTTTATCTTTGTTGTGTGGTTTTTGTCATTATGAAGAATAAGAAATCAACAGAATTGAATGGCGCTGTTAAGGGGAAAACTTATCAGATAAAAGAGCCGGTGATTAGTAAAGTAAGTGACATTGATTTGTCTGCGACTTACTCTTACGCAAGTTATTTACGTTGGAAATTTGAGGAACGGGTGGAGTTGATTAAGGGCAAGGTGTTTCAAATGTCGGCACCTTCGGTAAACCATCAGCGTTTGCTTGGGTTTTTATATACTGAAATTTACGTTTATCTAAAAAATCATCGTTGTGAGGCATTTGCAGCTCCATTTGATGTTCGGTTTCCTGATAAATCCAAGGCGGATAATAAGGTGTATACAGTGCTTCAGCCTGATATTTGTGTGATTTGTGATGAGACTAAGCTCGATCGGCGGGGTTGCATCGGTGCCCCGGATATAGTGGTAGAAGTATTATCGCCCAGTAATAACAGAAAGGAACTGAAAAACAAGTTTGATATTTATGAGGAGTATGGGGTGCGGGAATATTGGATCGTGCATCCCCAGGAACGTACTTTATTAAAGTATATGCTTAGTCATGACGGTGTATTTGTTTCCGGTGCACCTTATGAAGGTCGTAGTGAGTTTACATCGGATATCCTGCCAGGTTTTCGTTTAAATGTAGAAGAGTTATTCAGTTTGATGAGGGTTGAAGAAGTATAGTGTTCATTATTGAAAAAGTATATGGAAGAGAATCAGGTAAAACAGGACGATAAAGGTAAAGTACCGAAGTTCTATGAGATCGAAGAAAAAGAGGTACAGACGCTCAATGAAATGGATATGTCTGGCACTTATACTTATGCCAGTTATCTTCAGTGGCAATTTCAGGAAAGAGTGGAATTGATTAAGGGTAAGATATTTCCCATGTCAGCACCAACTACAAAACATCAGGTTTGTACCGGAAATGTTTTTGTAAAACTGCATCAATTTTTAAAACGGAGCCCGTGCAGGGCTTTTATTTCTCCTTTTGATGTGAGGTTTCCCGGGAAATCATTGGCAGATCGGGAGGTGTTTACAGTGCTTTAACCCGATATATGCGTGGTTTGCGATGATTGGAAAATTGACGAAAAAGGTTGTGCGGGAGCTCCTGATATCGTAGTTGAAGTACTTTCTGTCGGAAATAACCGAAAGGACCTTGATTTTAAATTCAATGTTTATGAATCATCAGGTGTGCGGGAATATTGGATATTAAATCCCTCAGATCGTTCGATGTTGAAGTATGTGCTCAATGAGAATGGTGTATTCGTTGCAGGGAAACTTTTTGTGACTGGAAGGACATTTACTTCTGATATTTTACCTGGTTTTTGTCTGAAGTCGGAAGACGTATTTGGAGGGGTAGAGGTTTTTGGCTGAAAGGAAGGATGTTTAGTTTCTGGGTGTTTGCACTTTTTAGTAAGTTTGCTGCCCAGGCCACTAAATAGATACCATTCATCAATATATGTTTTTTAACTCGATCAGCTTTGCTATATTTTTACCTGTAGTTTTCTTTATATATTGGTTTCTGGGAAAAGATCGGTTAAAACTTCAAAACATCCTGTTATTGGTTGCCAGCTACTTTTTTTATGCCTGCTGGGATTGGCGTTTTTTGTTTTTGCTCCTTTTTTCTACCCTTCTGGATTATTATACGGGTATAATGATGGGGAAAGCAAAGAACCAACACATTAAAAAGATATGGTTTTGGCTTAGTATATCCATTAATCTTGGTTTTTTAGGTGTATTTAAATATTACAATTTCTTCGTAAGTTCTTTTGCTGAGGGGCTGACGGCCCTCGGTTTTCAGGTGAATGCTGGTACTTTAGATATTATTTTGCCTGTTGGTATTTCCTTTTATACTTTTCATGGTTTGTCTTATGTTATCGATATTTATAAAGACCGGATTAAGCCTGAGTTGAACTTTATTGATTACTCGCTTTTTGTGAGCTTTTTTCCGCTCCTCGTGGCAGGTCCTATTGAACGTGCTACGCATTTGCTTCCTCAGATTCAGCATAAAAGGTCTTTTAGGTATACAAATGCGGTGGATGGATTGAGGCAGATATTATGGGGGCTCTTTAAGAAAGTAGTGATCGCGGATAATTGCGCGGAATATGCCAATATGATTTTTAACGATTCTGATTTTTATCCGGGAAGCACACTCGTGCTCGGTGCGTTATTTTTTACTTTTCAGATTTACTGTGATTTTTCAGGATATTCTGATATCGCGCTGGGTACAGCAAGGTTATTTGGCATTGAGTTGTTAAGGAATTTTGCCTTTCCATATTTTTCCAGGGATATTGCTGAATTCTGGAGAAGGTGGCATATCTCGTTGTCGACCTGGTTTAGAGATTATTTATATATTCCTTTGGGCGGTAGTAAAGGTGGTATGTGGATGAAAATCAGAAACACCTTTATCATTTTTATCGTTAGTGGTTTTTGGCATGGTGCCAACTGGACTTTTATTGTCTGGGGTTTGTTAAATGCCTTATACATTATGCCATCTATCATTTTTAGTACAAACAGGAATCATCTCGGGCCTGTTGCTCCGGGAAGGTTTTTTCCGTCTTTAAAGGAGTTTTTGGCTATAATCCTGACTTTTTCACTTACTGCTATAGCCTGGATATTTTTTAGGGCCGAGAGCGTCGGTCATGCCTTGAGTTATATATCCGAGATATTTTCGAGTTCATTGTTTTCTATACCAGAGTTAGCCAAAATGAAGATGGCAGTGATTACAATGGCGTTTGTTTTTGTAATGATGACTGTTGAATGGTTTGGTCGTGATGAACAATATGCAATTGCTAAAATTGGCCAATGGCCTGTGGCATTAAGGTGGGGTTTTTATTATAGTTTGCTGATCGCCATTTTTGTTTTTGCCGGTTCTGGTCAGGAATTCATTTATTTTCAATTTTAATAGTGGAGAGCGGTATATAAATGAAAAAAATAATATACAAAGTCATTTTATTTCTGATGCCAATTGTGGTGTTTGCTTACTGCATTGATGTTTTTCTTTCGAAAAATCTGAAAAAAACGGAGTATAGGGAGAACCCTGTATGGAGGGCTATTTATGACGGTCAGGTGAATTCCAAGGTCGTTATTTATGGTAGTTCGAGAGCCTGGGTACATGTTAATCCAACCAAAATTGCTGATAGTTTAAATACTACAGCTTATAACCTGGGGATTGATGGACATAACTTTTGGTTACAATATTTTAGACATCAGCAGCTTCTGAAGTACAATACGAAGCCGAAATTAATTATACATACTTTGGATCCGATGACTTTGGTAAAAAGAGCGGAGTTGTATAATTCTGAACAGTTTTTACCCTACATGCTTTTTAATGATGATATTTATAACGCGACCAGGAGTTATAAAGGTTTTGGTATTTTGGATTACAATGTGCCCTTGCTCAGGTATTATGGTCAAAAGGACGCAATTATGCGGGTTGTACAAACTGTTGTTGCTCCGGAAACTAACAGGAAGAGAAGGATACGGGGGTATCAGGGGCAAAATGTGGTTTGGAATTCTGATTTTGATCGCGCAAAGGCGAAAATGAAATCTTATAAAATGGAATTGGATCAGGCATCCATTGCACTGTTTAGTAAATATCTGGAGGAATGCGCAAAAGCAAACATCAAAGTGATATTTGTTTATACTCCTGAATATATAGAAGGACAAAGGTTTATTGAAAACAGAGCTGAAGTGATGGCGATTTATAGCCGGTTGAGTAAAAAATATAATATTCCTTATTATGATTATTCGACGGACAGTTTAAGTTTTGATAAAAAGTATTTTTACAACGCACTACATATGAACACTACAGGTGCTGAGTTGTTTACTTCTAAATTAATAAAGAAATTAAAGGGACTCGATCCGCATTGGTATAGATAAATTTCGTTTAGCTTATTTACATCTCGGGGTGGCTGTTTCATTGTGATTGCGTTTTTGTAAGTTTGTATTTGAAATAGAAATAGATAGCTGATGCTTGCTTTTGCCAATGCCAAAATAAACCTTGGCCTGAATGTTACAAAAAAAAGATCCGACGGGTATCACGATCTTGAAACGGTATTCTATCCCGTAAAACTATATGATGTTGTCGAAATAACGGATGCCGATAAAACCTCCTGTTTGATAAAAGGCATTGATGTGCCTGGTGATACAGGTGACAATATTTGTATGAAAGCTTTTGAAGCACTACAAAAGGATTTCGATTTACCTGCTCAGCAAATTACCTTACTTAAAAATATTCCTGTCGGCGCTGGTTTGGGAGGGGGGTCTTCTGATGCCGCTCATCTGGTGAAATTATTAAACGGGAAATTTAAGCTGGGCTTGTCTGTTGCAACTATGCAGAATTATGTGCGGCCTTTGGGGGCCGACTGTGCTTTTTTTATTGAAAATAAACCGGTGTATGCATTCGGCAAAGGAGATGAGTTTAGTTCAATAGCAATTGATTTGTCAAAATATTTCCTTGTGCTCGTAAAACCAGCGGTACACGTATCAACAGCAGATGCTTACGCTGGAATAAAGCCTACAATTCCTAGTAGATCGGTAAAAGATTTAATACATTTGCCTGTGAAAGAATGGAGATCTGGTCTGGAAAACGATTTTGAAACTTCAGTTTTTTCAAAATATCCGGAGATTGAGCAGGTCAAATCAAAGCTATATCAGTCGGGCGCACTATTCTCTTTAATGAGTGGCAGTGGTTCAAGTGTTTTTGCAATTTTTGATCGTCAGGTTCGTTTACCGGATTTAGAACGCGATCATAAAGTTTATTATAATATTTAGCGAGCTATAAAAAAATAACAGATACGAACATGGAGATTAATTTAGTACGTAAAAGCGGTAAGTTTAATTTTGAAGCGGAAAATTCGAGTGGTTTTACTGTGGAGCTGGATGCTAAACCTGCAATTGGAGGTGAAGGTAAAGGTTTTCGGCCAATGGAGATGCTCTTAATCGGTTTGGGAGGTTGCAGTGGTATTGACATGGTGAATGTGTTGACCAAACAAAAGGAGCCTTTGGATGACGTTAAAATTGCGATAAAGGCAACGAGGAAAGACGAAGAGATGCCGCCGATATTTGACGTGATTGATATTCATTTCGATCTTTATGGTGCCTTAAGTGTACCAAAAGTAGAACGTGCGTTGAACATGACATTTGATAAATATTGTTCAGTGTCTAATATTTTAGGCCGTTCTGCTACTATTAACTTTACTTATACCATTCATCAATAAACAAAATGCAAGAAGAGAATTTCGAAACCCTGGCCATACGTTTACAAGCGGAAAGAACACAATTTAAAGAGCATTCAGTGCCTTTGTATTTAACATCAAGTTACAAGTTTGATGATGCGGAGGATATGCGTGCGCTTTTTGCAAACGAGAAGGAAGGGAATGTTTACAGCAGGTATGCAAATCCAAATACGACAGAGCTGATTGATAAAATGGCAGCGCTTGAGGGGGCTGAGGCTGGATGGGCTACTGCTTCGGGGATGGCTGCAATATTTACCACCTTTGCTACTTTTTTAAAGTCTGGCGACCATGTGTTATCCAGTCGTTCGGTTTTTGGATCAACACATCAGCTGCTGAATAATATTTTTGCGAAATGGGGCATTACTTACACTTACGCTGATCTGGATAAGCCGGAACAGTGGGAAAATGGAATACAGCCAAACACAAAAATGATTTTTGTGGAGACGCCTTCAAATCCGGGAATTGATATCATTGATCTGGAGTGGCTGGCTAAGTTTTCGAAGCAACATAATGCTTTATTGGTGGTTGATAATTGTTTTGCAACGCCTTACCTGCAGCAGCCAATAAAACTGGGTGCTGATGTTTCAATTCATTCTGCCACTAAGTTTATTGATGGGCAGGGACGTACTTTGGGTGGAATTATTTTAGGCTCGGATAAGCTGATTAAAGAGATTGAAGGTTTTGCCAGGCATAGTGGGCCTGCAATGTCGCCATTTAATGCCTGGTTGTTATCTAAAAGTTTAGAGACGCTCGCTGTGCGTATGGACAGGCATTGTGAAAGTGCTTTGAAAGTTGCTGAGTTTTTGGAGAGTCACCCGGCTATCAAAAGAGTGATGTATCCTTTTCTTCCGTCACATCCTCAATATGAAATTGCTAAAAAGCAAATGAAACAGGGGGGCGGTATTGTGACACTGGTAATTGATGGTGGTGTTGAAGCGGCCAGCAATTTTATGAACAAATTAAAAATGTTCTCTATATCGGCGAATTTGGGTGATACAAGATCTATTGCTACGCACCCGGCAACGAGTACGCATTCAAAACTGACAGAGGAAGAACGTTTAGAGGTGGGGATAGAGCAGGGGACTGTTCGGTTGTCTGTTGGTCTGGAGCATATCAACGATATTCTTGGAGATATTAAACAGGCATTGAGCTAAGTTTTAAAAAACTGAATACATAAAAAAAAGCGCCGGATCAATTGATCCGGCGCTTTTTTTGAAGGTCATCATGACGATGATTCTATTAGTTGATGTACTCTCTGTCTTCGTCGCTCAAATTATTTTTATTGTCACTGTGTGCATCAATCTCTCTGTCATACGTGCTTACAGTCGTTTTAGGGCGTCCGGCCCAATAGCCCAATATAAATCCTACAAAAGTACACACGCCTACAACTACGAGCTTTGAAATGTCTTTTTTCAGGAATATGAAATTAAATTCTACCGGATCGGTATTGATCATTAAAAATATGGTGATTAATGCAGTGAAAATGATAATGAAAATGGTCTTTGTGCGCATAATTTAAAAGCTGTAGTTTAAAATTAATTCTAATATAGGGTTTTGATTGTAAATCTTATTGACGAAAATGAATCTCGTGCCAAAATCTACTACGGGTTGATAACGCAGTAAATTCATGCTGCTGCGTACTTCGAAACCATAGGTTTTTGGCTGGCCAAGATCGGTATCGATACTTAGATTCTCATAATGGCAAAAAAGGCCGCCCCTGATATTTCTGATGTAAGCGAGTGGGCCAATTTCTGCATCTGGGAATGCAAAAGGGAATCTGTAGTTGAACAATAGTGTGTTCCTTAGGAAATTCCGGGCCATGATGTTGTTGTAGCCGTACACCGCATTAATTTCATTGTCGAATCTTCTGACACCTGTTGCGTGCTGATAATTAAAATTTGCGCTGAAGGAATGGTTTTTAAACAAGCCGGGGAAGTACAAAAAAGCTTCGGCTGCGAATAGCTGACCTTCCAGTTGTTTGTCGAATGGTTGATGGAGGTAAGTTAGCCTGAGTGTTTGTGCCCATTTAGGAAAAATGTCCCGATCGGCCTGTCGCATAGTGTGGGCGAATGTAAACCCGTATTCCATTGGGAACCTGAGACGGGTGATGTAGTTGGTGGGCATGTTTTGCCCCATGTATCTTTGGGTATAACTGGTGGCAGCTTTTAAATTGAAGCTGTAGGTGTCTCCAAGTGTGTTTAGGTTAATCGGAACCAGCGCCTGTAGTTGGATGTTATTTTCTCGCCAGTCGCCCTGTACAATGCCTTGGTTTGTGTTGTAAAACGTTCTTCGCGGTCTGTTTCTGTAAGTGGTGCTGATGATTGGGTAAAAGCTTTTTAGGACAAATCCGGCATTGTATTCGAATCGGTTTAGGTCCCGGTAGTATTCCGCTCCGGCAAATGCGCTGAGGGTATTGAGCAGGTTGTCGGAATTTAACTGGAGCCCGAATTGATATTCGTCTTCGATGACTGGAGTGATGCTGTGCAGGGTAATCAAATTGCCGAGCGCCCGGTATGGCTTGGAGCTGAATGTACTATCGGGTATGTTGCTAAACACATTTCCGGAGTGCTCCTGTTTTTCCGCTGCCGCACCGAAGTAAACGAAGTTGTTTGCTTTTGGTGCTTCAGGGTTTATTGGTGTTTCGGCAATTTCGTATCCGGTTTGAGTGTAGTTGTTGAAGATTAGTGTGCCTGATGCTTTTGAAAACGACGGATTAAAGGCGCCGTATTTTGCGCGGCTCAGAGCGCTTATTTTTTTTGAATGGATATCTATGCTGTAAATATTGTCAACTCCGCTGTAATGCGCGTTAAATGCGATTTGCTGATTAATGAATGTTGGTCTTGTTAACTGCTGTTGTGATGGGGGAATGAGTTGTTCTGTTTTTCCTGATCTGTTGGTGGTGTGAAGTGCTTTGCCTTTTTCGCTGACACTGATGTAGGCTATCGTGTTTCCGGACTCATCAAAAGAAGGTGTTTGAAGAATCAGGTTTTCCGGGTTTGGATAGGTGTAAATAGTTTTTCCTGTTTTTGCATCCAGTTCAACAAGATTGCACTGGTTGCTGAGATCGAACTTTACAGCAATTATTTTTTTTCCATCCGTGGAAAGGGAAGGTGCGAATAGTCTTGATCTTGCGCTAAGTTTTTTTACTTTTTTTGTTTGGAGGTCATAGCTGCAGATGACACTGTAGCTGCGTTGCCTGTATCTCGGGTCGTACCTCACTTCGTCCCAAACCACGAGGTTGTTGGCATAGCTGAACCAGGGTTGTTCCTGGTAGCCGATGTTTAGCAGGTGTGTTTCTTTTTTGTTGCTGTCGATCATAACCAGGTGAGGAACTTCGGCCTTACTTTGCTTTAAAGTTAATATGCTGTTGCCGGTTATTTTTACTGGTGTAAAATAATTGGTGGCATACTTTGTCGCTTTGTTTAATGAGCTGTATGTTTTTGCAGGTTCTTTTTGAGCTTGTTCGTTCCACTTTTCTTTGAGCAGTGTGTTGGTTTCTTTGAACCATTGGTGACTTCCCTTACCTGTCAGTTTTTTTAAAGTGTTTGAGAAAGGGTAGAGTCGGAGGGGACGCTTTCGGATGTCGGTCAGTACTTCATCAAATATGTCTTTCCCTTGTTGGGTCCTGATGTTGGAAGATAGGAGGTAGCCGAGTTGATAGTATCCTGGTGTGACGTCTTTGTTTGATCCGAAACTGGCTTTACTGTAAGAGAGTTTTTCACCTTCAAGCAGGCTTGCACGGTAGGGCATAATCCATGAAGGTTGACGCCCGCGTCCGGCATTGGTCAGTGCTGTTTCAGTGGTCACGGCATCGCCTTCAAAAAACCAGATCGGGAGGCTGGCACCGAACCATGCGAAGTACACAAGTTCAGGAAAAGGGGAGGTCTTTCCTCCGGTTAGTTTGTCGAACTGTGCGATGTGTCTGAGCTCATGAACTGCGAGGTTGTTTAGCCAGTCCTGACTGTCGAACTGCTGCGGAGGTGTGGTGTAGAATTCTGACTTTTTTGGGGCGAGCTGAACGAAGCCATTTGCGATGACGCCTCGGTTCTGCAGGAGCAAAGGGATACGCGTTTTTTTTACTCCCAGGCTTCCTCCGACATGGGGGTAAATATAGGGGAGTGTGTTGGCCATTCTTTGCGCTTCTTTTTCTAACTCCGCGGGGTAGATGACTTTAAAGCCGGATGCATTTATCTGGCGCCATTTTACACTAAGTGGGTTTTGTTCTTCGTTGAAAATCTGTGAAAAACCTGAATGTGAAATTAAGCTTAATGTTATGATTATTTTTATTTTGATTATCAGTTGTTTATGATGTTTATTTTGCTTCATTTATCCTGTTTGCTAAAATAATTAGTATTTTTAAATTTTTTAGATTGATTTTATTTGATCTTTTATTTTAGTTGGTTTGTTTTATTTTATTGATATTCAGTGTTATTTGGTTTTTGTGTTATTGGTGTTGTTTTTGTTTTTCCGTATTATTTTTGCTGATTTTTGAGCTGTTTTTGTTGATTTTTATACTTTGCTCTTGATGTGCTCAAATACGTTGTTAAGATACACTATTTGGACGATAAATAAAACTAAATTTCTGCTACGGTTTTTGGTTTTGTATACAAAGGATTTGATTTTTAGTCTGATTTTTTGGAGTAAATCAGCTGTGATTTATGACGGGTTTGGGGCTATTTTCGGGTGCTTGTACGCCTTGTTTTTGTGAGGTGTTTGTGTCTTCCGGAAGGAGCGGTTAGGCTGATTTTTGAGGGGGTGTTTTTAGCCTCTGTTTCCTCCCCTCCCCTATGGGATTTTAGCTGAATGTGGGCTAAAGTTTGCTGCGTTTTTTGTAGATCGGATAAAGGAAAACTGCACCAAGTATAATGATGGCGCCAAGGTAAAAACCAGTGGACATGGTCTCTTTTGTCCCAAAGAAAATGAAGGCCAGGAGTATGCCGTAAACGGGCTCAAGATTGGTGATGAGTGCTACCTGAAAAGCCGATATTGTACGCATAACAGCTACCCCTGCGACATAGGCTAATGCAGTACAAACTGTACCTAATAAACCGAGGTAAAGCCAGTCGGTAGCGCTAAGATTGAAGCGTTCTGCAAACAGGCTTTTGTCGGCTAAACGATATAAACTGATCCATACAAAAGCTCCGGTAATCTCATAAAAACTGATAACAAGAGGATTGCTTTTTTGTACCAGGACAGAGTTTATACTGCCGAAAAGACTCGATGCAAGTGCTGCTGAGAGACCGAAAATAATGCCTGTTGTGTACTTTGATTCGAATTTAAAGATGAGATATATGCCCAGAATGATGATTAGTCCGATGATGATATCAGGTACCTGTATCCTTTGTTTTTTGATTAATGGTTCTAATATAGCTGTGAAAAGCGTGAATGAGGACAGGCATACGAGTGTGACTGATACCGTTGATACTTTGATGGCATGGAAGAAAAATATCCAGTGTATAGCTACGATGCTTCCCGTAAAAAAGAACTGTAAAAACTGCTTTTTTGTTACTTTAAGGCTGGTTTTACTAAGCCTGAAGTAAACGAAAAGTGCCAGGCTGGCAATTAAAACTCTATACCATACCATTTGAACGGCATCTATAGAGATTAATGCCCCGAGTATTCCTGTAAAACCCCAAATGAACACTGTGAAATGGAGGATCAGCAGGTTTTTGTTGTTGTTTACAGTTTGTTTTATCATTATTTAGGTGCTTTTCTGAGCAGGTAGTAGCCTAATAAACCAAAGCAAATTGTTGGTGCTAATACCGCCAGTAAGGGAGGCATGCCGCCTTTTAACGAAAACATTTTTGCGAATTGGTTAAATACAATATAGGCAAAACTCAGTAGGATTCCTATTCCAAGTGGCAGTCCAACGCCCCCACGAACCTTTCTGGAAGATAGTGCAACGCCAATAAGGGTGAGTACAAAAGCGGAAAGGGGATGCAGGTAACGTTTATATTGCTCAAATAACAAGTCGTTCCATATGCCTGAACCACGGATTCTTTCCTTTCTGATTTTTTCGGAAAGCTCTTTGTTGGTTAGGTTTTCGAATATATTGTCATAGGCAGAGAAGTCGTCTGGACGCATATCCAGGACCGTATCTTTAGTTAATGAGCCTCCGGTGGTAAAGGTTTCTTTAAGACCATTGATGTCTCTCACAGAGTAGTTTGAAAGTTTCCAGGAGCGTTTTACGGAGTCCCATTTGATTTCATCCGCAACAAGCTTCTTTGTTAGCACATCACCTTTAAAGTTGTCTAATGAAAAGCGTGTACCTGTCTTGCTTTTATTATCAAAGTTGTCCATATAAATGTAAGTGTTGTTATCCAGCCTCATGTGGATATTACTCTTACTTGAAGGGTCATTCTTCTTTACGTAGGTGTTCTCAAAGCTGTTTTTAAGCTGATTGGTATAGGGGAGGACGTATAAATTTGAAGCAAGATTGACGGCGAATATGACAAACGCAGAAACGAAATAAGGTACCAGGAAACGGTTAAAGCTTACTCCGCCGCTTAAAATAGGTACAATCTCCGTTTGATCGGCCATTTTTGCTGTAAAAAAGATTACAGCAATAAAGTTGATCAATGGCGATAGCATATTTACATAATAAGGTATCGAACCTGCGTAATACAAGGAAACTACTTGCCAGAAGCTCAGATTTGCACTTAGAAAGTCGTCCAGTTTCTCAGATAAATCAAAAATAATGATGATAACTACAAATAACGTTAGGGTATATAAAAATGTACCCAGGTATTTGCTGATGATGTACCAATCTAGAATTTTGATCCTGTCTTTGATAATGTTCATTTATAATTTATTACCTAAGATAGTAACCATTTTGTTTTTCCAGGCGTAAAACTCGCCACTTATAATTTTCTCCCTTGCTGTTTTTACCAGCCAAAGGTAGAAATGTAGGTTATGTAAGGTGGCTATTTGTGCACCGAGCATTTCTTTCGAGTGCATTAGATGTCTTAAATAAGCTTTAGAGTACACTCTGTCAGCAAGAAGATCGCTATCGGCTTCAATTGGAGAAAGATCGTCTGCCCATTTCTTATTACCTATATTAATGACGCCGTTTTTTGTGAATAACATACCGTTTCTTGCATTTCGGGTCGGCATTACACAGTCGAACATGTCAATACCCAATGCAATGTTCTCTAAAATGTTTATTGGTGTGCCTACGCCCATTAAATAACGTGGTTTTTCTTCGGGAAGTATTTCACAAACGACTTCTGTCATGCCATACATTTCTTCTGCAGGCTCGCCTACTGAAAGCCCGCCAATGGCATTTCCTTCTCTGTCCATGGAGGCGATGAATTCCGCAGATTTTCTTCTTAAATCTTTGTATACAGATCCTTGAACAATAGGGAATAAGGTTTGGTTGAAGCCGTATTTTGGTTCAGTTGTATCAAAACGTGTGCAGCAGCGCTTTAACCAGCGGTGCGTCATGTTGATGGAGTTTGCTGCGTACTTATAATCACAAGGATAAGGTGTACATTCATCAAAAGCCATGATGATATCGGCGCCAATTGTACGCTGGATATCCATTGCGTATTCTGGTGTAAAAAGGTGTTTTGAACCGTCAATATGTGAGCGAAAAGTTACACCTTCCTCTTTAATTTTACGTACTTTACTTAAAGAATATACCTGGTAACCTCCACTGTCGGTCAAAATTGGTCTGTCCCAGCCAATAAATTTATGTAAACCTCCGGCCTGTTCAAGAATACCCAGTCCTGGTCTCAGGTATAAATGGTAAGTGTTTCCTAAGATGATTTGTGCGTTGACATCATTTTCCAGTTGCTGCTGATTTATGGATTTAACCGTTCCTGCAGTGCCAACAGGCATGAAGATAGGGGTTTGTATTTCTCCATGATCAGTAGTTATCGTTCCCGCTCTAGCCTTCGAATGTATATCTTTCGCTTGTAAATTAAATTTCATCTCTCTGTATTTATTGTTTTAAAGAGGTTGTAAAAGATCATCTCTTTAAAAATCTGCGCAAAAGTAGCAAAAAACGCGCTATTAACATGCTAAATTTTTTATCAACATAAAGGAACATTACAGATTAAAAATCAGAAATTTGACTCCTTCAAAAATACATCGTGGAATTAACCTTTTTAGAGGGCGCTTTATTGGAGCGCTTTGAGTATTACCTGCTCGGCATTTTAATTTTTTGTTTTCTCATTCAGCTATATTTTAGCTTGTTTGTTCACCTTAAGCTAGGGCTTATAAAAGTAAGTCCGCTACCTGAAACTGCAAAAAGGCCTTTAAGTGTGGTGATTTGTGCCCGTAATGAGGCAGAGAACCTTAAACAATATTTACCAATCGTACTTGAACAGGATTATCCTGATTTTGAGGTTGTTGTAGTGAATGATAGATCCTGGGATGGGACGCACGATTTGCTGGAGGCATTTTCAAAGCAATATAAACGTCTTAAAATTGTGACCGTAAATGAAGGTAGTAAGTTTATCGCCGGAAAGAAATTTGCGGTAACGATGGGGATTAAGGCTGCGGCTAATGAATGGTTGGTGTTTACCGATGCGGATTGTGTACCAGCCTCTTCGAAATGGTTGTATGGTATGCAGCAGCCTGAAGATGATGATACAGAAATTCTTTTGGGATATTCTCCGTATATGAAGAAAAGAGGAATATTGAACGCGTTAATTCGTTTCGAAACCTTTTTTACTGCAGTAAATTACCTTTCATTTGCTATAAAAGGAATGCCTTACATGGGAGTTGGTAGAAATATGGCTTATAAGAAATCCTTATTTTTTAACAATAAAGGCTTTGCAGCGCATATGCATATCCCATCTGGAGATGATGATTTGTTTGTGAATGCCCATGCACATGAAGGAAATACGGGCATTTGTATTCATCCCGATACCCATGTATGGAGTGAGCCTAACACCAGTTTTGGTGCTTATTTAAGACAAAAGAAGCGTCATTTTGGTGCAGGTAAGTTATATAAAGCAAAACATAAGTTTATTTTGTCTGCCCAGATCATTATACAGTTCTTGTTTTATGTTACCTTAGTTATTCTGCTGTGTTTTAAATCAACGCTTTACCCTGCTTTAGGGGTGTTAGGTTTAAGTATCATCGTCAGATGTTTTGTGTACCCGCGGATACTGAAGCGATTGAGCTACGGCGATTTGAGGTGGTGGTTCCCGGTTTTGGATATGCTATTATTCATTTTTTTAGTGTTTAATGGCATTCTGTCTATATTTGTTAAAAAAGTAAAGTGGAAATGAAGTCAGCGTTAATACAGAAATATTTTAGGGACCTTACTGAGCAGCAAATTGCTCAATTTGATCAGTTGTATGATTTATACAGCTTTTGGAATGCACAAATCAATGTCATTTCGAGAAAGGATATTGATGAACTTTATGAACGTCATATTTTACATTCCCTGGGGATTGCTAAGTTTTGCACTTTTAAAGCAGGTGAAAAGGTTCTTGACGTAGGAACAGGAGGAGGGTTTCCTGGAATTCCATTGGCTATTTTATTTCCTGAAACGGAATTTCATCTGGTAGATTCAATTGGAAAAAAGATCAAGGTAGTTGTCGAAGTGGCAGGGGCATTAGGCTTAAAGAACGTTAAAGCAAGCCATTTGAGAGCTGAGCAAGTACCTGATAAATATGATTTCGTGGTTTCTCGGGCAGTAACAAGGCTAATAGACTTTTACCCATGGATACAGGGGAAATTTAATAAAGAGTCGAAAAATTCGATAAAGAATGGTATTCTTTATTTAAAAGGAGGTGATTTGACTGAAGAAATAGCTGAATCGCGCCTGAAAGCGGAACTATATCCGCTTTCAGCTTACTTCGAAGAAGATTTTTTTGAAACCAAATACGTGGTTTACATTCCTCAATAGATTTTATATTCCTATTTAAAGACTCATTTGTGGTTGCTTTATGATTAAATGCATAAGTTAGCCAATGAGTCTTATCTATAAAATAGCCCTTACACTAATTAAGAGTGTGGGGCATGCGCATGCCATCAATTTGTTGAATCATTTTGGTTCTCCTGAAGCTATTTTTAAAGCCAAAGCTGCGGATTTAATGAAGGTTAAGGGGATTGGAACTGTAATTTCCAGCTTAATTTTAGACAGCAATGCACTTGCGGAAGCTGAAAAGCACCTTTCATTTATTAAAAAACATCGGATACAGGTACTTTTTTACACAGATCGGGAATATCCTCAGAGATTAAAACAGTGTTGTGATGCTCCGGTGCTATTGTATTATAAGGGTAAAGCGGATTTAAATCATTCCCGGATTATTAGTGTTGTGGGGACAAGAAGGGCTACTGCTTACGGAAGACAGTTGTGTCAGCAATTGGCTGAAACACTTGCATCTTACAATGTAATTATAGTAAGTGGTTTGGCGTATGGGATAGATGTTGCTGTTCATAGGGAAAGTTTGCAGTATCACATACCTACAATTGGTGTGATGGCACACGGTTTAGATCGGATTTATCCTCCTTTACATAAGCCTGTGGCACAGAAAATGGTATTGAATGGGGGACTGTTGACTGAATTTTTACCGGGTACCAATCCCGATAAAGAGAATTTTCCGAAAAGGAACCGTATTATTGCTGGTCTTGCGGATGCCACGGTGGTTGTTGAGGCAACGGCGAAGGGCGGGGCATTGATTACAGCTGATATTGCAAACTCTTATAATAGAGATGTGTATGCATTCCCGGGGAGAACCAATGATCCATGTTCAGAAGGCTGTAATTTTCTGATTAAGACGCATAGGGCTGCGCTGATTAATCATGCCAGGGATCTGTTGTATTATCTGGGATGGGACGATGTATTACCTGAAAAAGAAAGTATACAGACACGGTTGCCAATAAGCCTTTCCAAAGAAGAGCAAAAAATTATTGCAGTATTAGAAGGGGGCACACTTTCGGTAGATCAACTGGGAATGCGTGCTGGTTTTAATCAGAGTAAGCTGGCTATGCACTTATTGAACCTGGAAATGCAGGGGATTTTGATTTCTTTACCTGGTAAAATTTACAAACTGAATTAGCATATTTTTTGTTCTTCATTATTAATGTTGGTTTGTAAGTCTATTGGAATACTAGGGTAAAATATTATTTCGTTTATTCTGTTAATGTAATATTATATAGTGAATACTTGTTTTTGTGTAGAATTCTAATCTTCTATATGTATTTTTGCATCATGTGGTATAACAATATTTTAGAAACGATTGGCAATACGCCATTGGTAAAATTGAATAACATTACTAAAGAAATTTCCGCTACGGTATTGGCTAAAATCGAGACAACTAACCCTGGTAATTCCATAAAAGACAGGATGGCTGTGAAGATGATCGAGGAAGCTGAAAAGAGTGGAAAGCTAAAACCGGGTGGTACAATTATAGAAGGAACATCTGGAAACACGGGGATGGGATTGGCTATGGCAGCCATTATTAAAGGATACAAGTGTATTTTTACGACGACAGATAAGCAATCTAAAGAGAAAGTAGATGCATTGCGTGCTTTTGGTGCCGAGGTAATTGTGTGTCCTACTAACGTGGAACCAGAAGATCCACGTTCTTATTACTCGGTATCTTCTCGCTTGGAGCGTGAAGTCCCAAACTCATGGAAGCCTAATCAGTATGATAACCTGGACAATTCTTTGGCGCATTATGAGCAAACCGGACCGGAGATCTGGGCGCAAACTGACGGGAAAATTACACATCTTGTCGTTGGTGTAGGTACGGGAGGAACGATTTCCGGAACAGGAAAATACCTAAAAGAGCAGAATCCCAACATTAAGGTTTGGGGTATAGATACCTATGGTTCTGTGTTTAAGAAGTATAAGGAGACTGGTATTTTAGATAAAAATGAGATTTACCCTTATATCACTGAAGGAATTGGGGAAGATTTTCTTCCAAAGAACGTTGATTTTGACGTTATAGATCTTTTTGAGAAGGTTACAGACAAGGATGCGGCATTGATGACCCGTGATATTGCCCGTAAAGAGGGTATTTTTGTGGGTAATTCTGCTGGGTCAGCTATTGCAGGGCTGCTGCAATTGAAAGATAAATTGAAGCCTGAAGATGTTGTAGTTGTAATTTTTCATGACCATGGTAGTCGTTACATGGGTAAAATGTATAATGAAGACTGGTTAAGAGAGCGTGGTTTCCTTAAGGATGAGAAGTTAACAGCCCGTTCTATTATTGCTAAAAAGGAAAATACGGAGATCATTACTATAGATTGCGAAAAGACTATTCTCGAGGCAATTAACAATATGAATACGTTGAATATCTCTCAAATCCCCGTTACACAGAAGGGAATGGTGGTTGGTAAATTAGCTGAAAGCGATATTTTGAAAGCATTACTGGAGAATCCATCTTTAAAATCGGCTCCTGTTGACCAGATTATGTCTGCTGGGTTCCCTTTTGTGGACCTGAATACATCGATAGACCGAATTTCGTCGTTGATCAATAAGGAGAATAGTGCTGTTCTGGTTGAAGATGAGCAGGGAAAAATTGAAATCATTACACAATATGATATCATTAATGCGATTTCCGGGTAAATAACGATATATTTTTAGTTCTGTCGTCATCCTGAATTTATTTCAGGATCTCTCAAGAGAACGGCAAATTTAGCCCGTGTGGGATCCTGAAATAAATTCAGGATGACGAAGTGCATAAACGTAACGATATAAAAAAAGCCCCGGGTGGGGCTTTTTTTATATCGTTACGTCCTGAAAACAGTTGACTAATAAATAGTTAATATTATCGGTTAATGACTAGGCGCGTAAGCTTCAACTCGTTTGATCTGTGCACCAAGCGCACGTAAACGTGTGTCAATGTCTTGATAACCACGTTCTATCTGTTCAATATTGAATATTGTAGATTTTCCTTCGGCGGATAGTGCGGCAATTAATAAGGAAACTCCGGCTCTGATATCAGGAGAGGTCATGCTGATTCCTCTTAATTTATATTTTTTATCGATTCCGTTTACAGAAGCACGATGTGGGTCGCAAAGAATAATTTGTGCACCCATGTCAATCAGCTTATCTACAAAGAATAGCCTGCTTTCAAACATTTTCTGGTGGATCAATACGTTTCCTCTGGCCTGTGTAGCCACGACAAGCACAATGCTGAGCAGGTCAGGGGTAAAGCCTGGCCATGGCGAGTCTGCAATGGTTAGCATAGAACCATCTATAAATGACTCAATTACATAGTGTTTTTGAGAAGGTATATAGATGTCATCACCTTTTAATTCAAATTTGATACCTAATTTTTTAAATACATCAGGGATAACACCAAGTTCCGAATAGCAAACATTTTTTATGGTAATTTCTGACTCTGTCATAGCCGCAAGACCAATAAAAGAGCCGATTTCTATCATGTCGGGCAACATACGGTGTTCTGTGCCACCTAGTTTTGTAACCCCTTCTATGGTTAAAAGGTTAGAGCCTACACCAGATATTTTGGCGCCCATTCGGTTCAGCATTTTACACAATTGCTGTAAGTATGGCTCACATGCAGCGTTGTAAATGGTGGTTGTTCCTTTGGCCAGTACTGCTGCCATTACAATGTTCGCAGTTCCGGTTACTGAGGCTTCATCCAGTAAGATATATGCCCCTTGCAGGTTGGTCGCATCTACATTAAAAAACTCTTTTTTATTGTCGTATACAAACTTCGCACCTAGTTTTTCAAATCCTATGAAGTGGGTGTCCAGTCTACGGCGACCGATTTTATCACCTCCTGGTTTAGGTATCGCAGCTTTTCCGAAACGGCCTAACAGGGGGCCAACGATCATGATTGAACCTCTTAATCCTCCACCTTTAGCTTTAAAGATGTCAGATTGGAAAAAATCAAGATTGATATTTTTGGCTTCAAAAGTATAAGTGTCTTTATTCAGGCGTTCGATGGTTACGCCCATATCTCCCAGCAATTCAATAAGTTTGTTTACATCCTTGATGTCGGGGATGTTGCTGATGGTAATTTTTTGGTCGGTTAGCAGAACTGCAGCAATGATTTGTAAAGCTTCATTCTTCGCTCCCTGAGGTTGGATTTCGCCCTTTAATTTCTTGCCGCCAATTATTTCAAATGCGTTCATGTTATTCGTAAGGTATGTGGATATAAAAAACGGGAAAGATTAATGACGCTGTTTAGCGTTGTTATTGCGTGCAGGACGATTGTTATTGTTGTTCTGTCTGCCTTTGTTGTTGTTATTTCTTCCGCGGTTATTGTTGTTTGATGGTCTTGCTGCCTGTGGTTTAAATTCAACTTTATTCAGGTTAATGTTCTCATCCAGTTCCAGTTGACCTCCAGATAATTCGCGTAGATTTTTTAAAATAGTTTCATCAGCTACACTGTCTTTATTCCAGGTAACATATGCCATTTTCATAAAGTTGGCAATTCCCTGTACCATAGCGGCCCTGCGTTCAGGTTCATCTACCTCTTTAGCTTTTTCGATCATCATCTCCACAGTTTTACCATAATGTTTATAGGTAATTCTTTGTTGAGGATATCCGATATGCTGAGGTTTTACCATGGCATCCTCAGGAGTTGGCTTTGGGTATGGGCTGTCAACGTCAATTTTATACCCGGAAATGATGTGTAAATGATCCCAAAGCTTGTGTTTGAAATCGGCTACATCACGCAGATGTGGGTTTAGAAAACCCATGAGGTCTATAACCGCCTGGGCATATTTATTACGTTCTTCAAGATCGGGAAGTTCGATAATGTACTTCACCATGTTTTGTACATTACGGCCATATTCGGCTAATATCAACTCGTTTCTTGTGGTGTTATATTCGAAATTCATTTATATGTTTTCGTTAATATTTTTAATTTCTTTAATTGTTCTGAGGCTAGCCTGAGTTTATTATTCGTTTTTAACTCAATATGGCTCTACTATTTATGATCAATATACATTTATATATCAGCAAATCAGAACCATTTAAACCGGGATAGTTATTTAAGAAATAACGAAAAAAGCCGGTTTTAAATATATTATAATCAGTTTTTTGTTTGTAAAAATGCTAAAAGAGCACGTTTAAGTGCTGTAAATATAAGGGTTATTTAACAATTCGCAACTTAGCAAATTTTAATAACAATTGCTTATTACCTAATCCCTGGAAAAATACAGTCGCTTTTACGTCAGGTAAGGTTCCTTCCAGACTGATAATTTTTCCAAAACCGAACTTTTCGTGTTCTACATCCATACCATTCTGGAAAGCACTTGCCGCATCTGGTGCAAAACCAGGGGTAGGTACGTGTGCTTTTGGTAACATCGAAGTTGTTTTTGGTCTTGGTGCTGAAGCGCTCACAGTTCCGGTAGTGCCAGACATACTAGGTTTTGGTTTGCTAAAGGTATCGCGCTGTTGCGTCCAGGTACGTCTTTCTTCATTGAAACTATTCTCTCCAAGACTACTTTTTACAGGTTTTGCGACTTCAATTTCAAGGAAACGGGCGTCGATTTCGTCAATAAAACGACTTGGCTCACAATTGGTCAGCGTTCCCCATCTATACCTTGAAGTAGAGTAGGTTAGGGTTAGTTTCTTTTCTGCGCGGGTAACGGCCACGTAAAACAGCCTGCGTTCTTCTTCCAGGTCGGTTCTTGAATTGAGCGACATTTGCGATGGGAACAGGTTCTCTTCCAGTCCGACAACATAAACATTTTTAAATTCAAGACCTTTAGAAGAGTGAATAGTCATTAAAGAAACAGTATCCTTGTTCTTATCGTCGGCTTTATCGTCGTTAGTTAACAAGGCGATATCCTGCATAAATACAGCAAGACTGCGGTCTTCAATGTCTTCACGTTCACCAAATTCCTTGATACCGTTTAATAATTCCTGTATGTTTTCGTGTCTGCCACGACCTTCTTCCGATTGATCGGCATGTAATTCTTTTAATATGCCAGAATGTTGCGCAATATATAAGGCTGTTTCATAAGCATCCTGTTTTTTTGATTCAGCGGCAAAGCTTTGTATCATCACTGCAAAATCATTCAATTGATTGGCTATACGGCCTGGTATATATTGTTGAGGGTTGCAAATTACCTGCCACATGGTGATGTTATGCTGGTCAGCTGCAACGCTGATTTTCTCTACTGTAGTGTCTCCAAGTCCTCTTTTAGGGTAGTTGATTACCCTTTTTATGGCTTCTTCATCGGCAGGGTTAAAGGTTAATCTGAAATAAGCGATTAAATCTTTTATCTCTTTACGCTGATAAAAGGACAGGCCTCCATATATTTTATAAGGAATGTTTAGCTTTCTTAAAGCTTCCTCCATTGCCCTTGACTGTGCGTTTGTTCTGTAAAGAATAGCAAAGTCATTGTAGTTGTATCCTTTAGTTGTACGGTCCTGGACAATTGAATCGGCCACTATTTTACCTTCTTCATTGTCGGTAAATGCACGTTGTACCTTAATGCGATCGCCGGATTCGTTATCAGAGAATACATTTTTCTCCAATTGATTTTTATTGTTGGCAATGATACTGTTGGCAACTTGCACAATGTTTTGTGTTGAACGGTAATTTTGCTCCAGTTTGTATACTTTAAGCTCAGGATAGTCACGTTCAAAATTTAAAATATTCTGAATATTTGCACCCCTGAAAGCATAAATACTTTGTGCATCATCACCTACTACACATATATTCTGATAAGCTGCCGCAAGTTTTTTTACGATAGTATATTGTGAAAAGTTGGTATCCTGGTACTCATCTACCATCAGGTATTTAAACTTTTGCTGGTATTTGTTGAGTACATCCGGATGAGTTTTTAACAAGATATTGGTTTTAAACAACAAATCGTCGAAATCCATAGCCCCTGCTTTGAAGCAGCGTTTGGTATATGTTTCGTAAATAACCCCGATTAAAGGCCTTTTATTACTGATATCTTCGGCTTGAATCTCTGCATTTTCCATATATTCAGTATAGGAAACCAGGTTATTTTTTGCTGATGAAATGCGGTTATAAACAAAGTTTGCATTGTATAGTTTATCATCCAGTTGCAATTCGCGTAATATGGTCCTGATGAGGCTTTTACTGTCATCAGTATCATATATAGTAAAGTTGGAAGGATAGCCTATTTTTTCTGCTTCTACTCTCAGGATTTTAGAAAATACAGAGTGAAATGTTCCCATCCAGATATTTTTAGCTTCCGGACCAATCACTTTCATGATACGCTCACGCATATCCTTTGAAGCTTTATTGGTAAATGTAAGCACTAGTATATTAAAAGGATCTACTCCTTTTTCAATCAAGTGTGCTACTCTGTAGGTAATTACTCTCGTTTTTCCAGAGCCTGCACCTGCAACGATCATTGCCGGTCCTTGTGTGTTTTCTACTGCTGCGCGTTGTTGGGGGTTTAAACCTGCTAAATAATCCAAAATCCGTTCCTGCTATTTAAGTATGCTGTTGAATGGTGTATTCTTATATTAATTTACAAATTTAAGAAATTATGTGTGTTTAATGATATATGTTGGTAAAATACTGAACTGGAATATGGACTAGTTCCAACCTTTTTTAGTGCTTTCGACTTTGTAGGTCCAGAAGTTGATCATCTGGTTTATTGTGGTGTAATTGCCATATTTAAAGTGGATTAATCCGGCTGCTGTATGGAGGATCAGGTGCCCTATATCGGCCTTTTTATGCCAGAAATATTGCTTTGCAGTGATGGCCTGAATTTTATGTGGTTCAATAATTTCGTGGGTTACATCCCATATACCGCTTCGTTTGATAATGAAATCTTCATTTAAATAGAGCCGATGGCGTTTAAATTCGAAATAAATCATTGTTGAGGCCACAATAACATAAGGTATTATCAAAGTAAAATACTGACGAAAAGGTGGATGAAAGAATAGGCCTATGCTAAGAAAAATGAGTGCCGGTAACACAATCCAGCGCATTATCTGTAAAAACACGAACCTGTAATTTGGTAATAAGGTAATTCCTGCTGAAGGAATTTGCTGATAAATCATTTTAAGGATCTCATCGCGTTCTGTTACATCGCAGCCCGGAATTTCAATATCTGTTTTTTTATTTTCCTCTTCATTGGCCGTTTCATATGTTGCCTGTTTGATCTTGATGTTCAGCAGATCAAATTTTTTCTGAAAATAGTTCTGACTATAGGCACTCAGTTGTACCTTATTCGGTTTGAGCAATACGTTTTTTCGGGTAAATAAGCCGGAACTGATGGCAAGCGCATTTTTTTGTTTGGATATCCTGAAGTTAAAATATTTAACCAGGGTCCTGATAATGTTGGTAGCCAGTACAATCAGCAAAGCCAGTACGATGAGTACGCATATGGAAAAAAATGTAAACCCACGGTTCAATACCTGGTCAATCTGACTGTCTTCTATTTCAAATGCTGAAGTATAATCTTTAAAAAGCTGGATTAAACCCAGTATAAAACCACCGAGTAATACAAAACTTGCTCCGTAATTGGTAGTAATACCCACTTTTAATAGCGTAGGTATACTTAAACTTAGAAAAGGGGTGGCTGTTACGGGTATTTTGACCCCAGTTTCAGTGTCGGATAGAGTTTCTTCATAAAGCCCCTCTTTACTCAATAGTCGCTCTTTCAATTCTATTGCTGTTGTATGGTCAACGGCTTTGATACTAGCTTCCTTCTTTTCGCTCCCAGCCGTATCTATTTCCACGCTATATACGCCTACCAGTTGTTGAAGTAAGGATTGATTGATGTTTACCTGTTGGATTTTATTGAGTTGAATGCTCAGTGTACTCTTGTTGAAGATGCCCTCATTGATCACAAATTCCTGCTTTTCTTCGTCCAGAAAAAAGCTAAACCTTTGATATCTTATATAGGTAAGAATAGCTAAAATGACAACCAGTAATATCGACCCCGTAATGATGATAGTAGCCAGGTTACCCGAATCTTTAGACTTGAAGATGATCAGTAGGATGGGGATAAAAATTGCCCTTACTGTTTTTTGAAGACTGTTGATGAACAAGACGATAATACCTGATGCGGATTGCTTTTGAGGTATAGAAAAATCATGCTGTGCAGTGGTTTCTTTATTCATTACTCGGCAGCGTTGATCTGTTTCATCAGTATTTCTTTAATTTGCCTGGCCTCTTGAATGTCGATTCCAGGGATGTGCAGACTGCCTGAACTACCGCCTGCAGTAAAAATCCTCAATTGGCCCAAATGGTATATCCTTGAAAACAAACCTTCATCCAGTGCAATATGCTGGATTCTTGAAAAGGGGATAATTGTAGTGGATATGGAAATGATGCCGCTTCTATATAGTATGTCTTTTTCTCTTACTGCATAGCCGCGTCTGCTGATGTCTGTTTTGTACAGCATAAATAAAATGAGGCCTAAAGCGATGAATCCCGCAATTACTACATATATATAAGGTCTGAATGCTACCGAAAAATACAATACCGCGGTTAAGCCTATTGCCAGGATAAATAGAAAGATAATCAGGTTGATTACCACTACTTTCCAGTAGTTTTTACTTACTGAATTCAGGGGTACCTCTTCATATTTCGGCAAATTGCCGATGTCTATTGTATCGTTTGTGAAGTCTATCATTTAATGGGTTTGACGCAATAACAAGGCACAAGTTACGAAATATTTTAAGGTGGTTTAGTTACCTCAGTTTATCTTTTACCTTGTATCTTTGTCCAAACTAATTTGTTATGCAAGAGATCAAAAAATATGTAGAGGACAACAAGCAGCGCTTTTTAGACGAGCTGTTTGAGTTATTGCGCTTCCCATCGGTTAGTGCCGACCCAAAATATAAAGCAGATGTGCTTAAGACTGCCGACTTTGTTGCGCAGAAACTAAAAGATGCTGGTGCAGATAAGGTTGAAATCTGTGAAACTGCAGGTTATCCGATTGTTTATGGCGAAAAGATCATCGATGAGAATTTACCGACGGTTTTAGTTTACGGGCATTATGATGTGCAACCGGCAGATCCTTTGGAATTGTGGCATACACCTCCATTTGAGCCTACTGTGCGTGATGGAAAGATTTATGCACGTGGAGCCTGCGACGATAAAGGTCAGTTTTACATGCATGTGAAAGCTTTTGAGCTGATGATGAAAACCAACACCCTGGCTTGTAACGTGAAGTTCATGATTGAAGGTGAGGAGGAAGTAGGTTCTGCAAACCTTGGTATTTTCGTTAATGCTAATGTTGAGCGTTTGAAAGCAGATGTGGTTTTGATTTCTGATACTTCAATGATCAGCATGGAAAATCCTTCTATTGAAACTGGTTTAAGAGGATTGGCATATATGGAAGTTGAAGTTGTTGGCCCTAACCGCGATTTACACTCAGGTGTTTATGGTGGTGCTGTAGCTAACCCTGCAACAATATTATGTAAGATGATTGCTTCTTTACATGACGAGAACAACCATATTACTATCCCCGCTTTTTATGATAAAGTAGTCGAACTGAGTGATGATGAGAAAAAGGCTTTAAATTCTGCTCCTTTTGACTTGAACGAGTACAAAGAAGATTTGGATATCAATGCAGAATGGGGAGAAAAAGGTTATTCTACGTTGGAGCGTACCGGAACAAGACCTACTTTAGAGGTTAACGGGATCTGGAGTGGTTATATTGGTGAAGGTGCTAAAACTGTACTTCCATCTAAAGCAAATGCTAAAATCTCTATGCGTTTGGTGCCTAATCAAACTTCTGAGGAGATTTCAGAGATCTTTACCAAGCATTTCGAGAGCATTGCCCCGGAGTATGTAAAAGTTAAAGTTACGGCACATCATGGTGGAGAACCGGTTGTTACCCCAACAGACAGCATAGCTTACCGTGCAGCTGAAAAGGCAATTGTAGATTCTTTTGGTAAAGCACCAATTCCTACACGTGGTGGTGGAAGTATTCCTATTGTTGCTTTGTTTGAAAGTGCATTAGGTATTAAATCTGTGCTTTTTGGTTTTGGATTAGATAGCGATGCGTTACACTCACCAAACGAGAAATATGACATTTTTAACTATTATAAAGGAATAGAGACATTGCCTTTGTTCCACAAGTATTTTGCAGAATTGAGCAAATAGATTAATGAGCAAGTAATTGCTTTGGCATTCTGCGTTTTGCATGATGCTTAAATTTTATAAAAAACACCAATATTCCTTCTCTCCTCGCAGCCTTGAAGAAATGCTGCACATGTAGATCAGGAACATTGGTGTTTTTATTTTGGATGCCTACCTGAAAGGTGTATTTTTGCGACATCATGCCGCCAGCACCTAGAAAAACAACTACTCCCCGAAAGCCTACGTTCCGTCAAACCTATGAATCTGATGCATCAGGCCGTCCCCGTAAAAAAACTACTCCAAGAAAAAAAACGGTAAAGAAAAAGCCGTGGCCGGTATGGCTCAGGTTTTTTATTGCGGCTTTGTTGCTGGTTTTGCTTTCCCCATTTTATTATGGATATATCATTAAAGGTTTTAGTTCGACCTGGAGGTGGATTAGGGATATAGGAGAGGACCCTAATTACCGTACCTACAGTAGTTTTGATATCAGGATACCTAAAGGATATAATATTCATGGTATTGATGTTTCTTATTACCAGGGTAAAATAGACTGGAAGCAGGTAAAGTCGATGAAAGAGGATGATGTAAAGATCGATTTTGCATTTATTAAAGCTACTGAAGGCTTATTTAAGGTAGATCCTTATTTTCAGCGTAACTGGCGTGAAGCGCCAAAAGCCGGCGTGATTTGTGGCGCTTATCATTTCTTTAGGCCACAGAAGCCTGGTGAATGGCAGGCGAAGTTCTTCTTGCAGACTGTTAATTTTGAAAGAGGAGATTTACCTCCTGTGGTAGATATTGAAGAGCTTGACGGGGTTCCTGCTTCAAAAATGAGGGTTCAGCTTGCTGAATTTTTGAAACATATTGAAAAGAAAACCGGAGTTAAAGCCATTATATATACTGGTTTGTCTTTTTATAAGGATTATCTTAAGGGGCATTTTGATGAATATCCTTTATGGATTGCACATTATTACCAACCCAAGTTAAAGGTGAGCAATACAACCAACTGGCATTTCTGGCAGCATTCTGATAAGGCCAAAATATCTGGTATCAATCATGTCGTGGATTTTAACGCGTTTAATGGTGATAGTCTTGCTTTTGATCGTTTGCTGATAAAGTAATTTCTGTTTTATATTTTTGTAAATCAACTTATTGCATTTATGAATATCCGTAAGGCCGAAATAAGCGACGCCTCAACTATTCAAGCGCTATTGTTGCAGTTGGGGTATCCTACAGAGGATGGTTTTCTTGCAGAACGTATCCGTACACTCTCCAGTAACCCGGATCATTTAGACCTGGTTTATGAAGAGAATGGAATTGTGATTGGGTTCATCTCTTTTCATTTTATTCCTCAGATTGCATTCGATGGTGATTATGCCGTGATCAGTTATCTTGTTGTAGATGATAAAATACGGAGCAGGGGCGTTGGGGCAGCATTGGAAGCTTATTGCACTGCTTTAGCAATTGAAAAAAAGTGTAAACGGGTTCTTGTACGTAGTAATATCATTCGTAAGGATGCGCACCGATTCTATTTAAAGCAAGGATATGAGGAATATCAAAAAGCTTTTGTGAAAAAATTGAGCTAACTTATTGTGAACTATTACAAAAGAGGAGATAACAGTCTTGCTGCTTTTTCTAATAGTTGTCTGTACAATGGCCTGTTTGCCCATTGTATAGCATCAATTTTTGTAGCATCCTTAAGATCGTTATAAAAAATATTACTCAATTCGGTTGCAATTTGTGTATCATATACAATTGCATTTACCTCAAAATTGAGATCAAAGCTTCTGAAATCCATGTTCGCAGTACCCACAATAGCTACTTTTTTATCGGTAACCATAGTTTTTGCATGCATAAATCCTTTTTGATATTGATAAATTTCCACACCTGCCTTTAGTAAATCGTTATAATAAGATCTGGCAGCCGAGTTTACCAGTATAGAATCAGATTTTCCCGGTACCAATAGTTTTACCGAAATTCCACTCAACGAGGATATAGTGAGTGCATCCAGCAAACTTTCACCCGGAATAAAGTAAGGACTGGTAATCAGAATTTCTTTTGTGGCGAGATTTATCGCCTGTAATGTAGAAAATAATATGGTAGGAGACTCTGAATCTGGTCCGCTGGCAGCAATCTGTACAATTTTATTTTGTTCAGCGATTTTCCGGGGTAGTGACGGAAAGAATTGTTTTTCGGGTTCAAGGACGCTCTCCGAACAGAAGTTCCAGTCGCATAAGAATAAATATTGAAGATATTGAGTGCCAGGGCCATCAATACGTAAGTGTGTGTCACGCCAGTATAGTTCGTTACCGTTGTTATTTATATAACGGTCGCTAACGTTAATGCCACCGACAAAAGAAGTATATCCGTCAATTACAATGATTTTGCGGTGATTCCGATAATTGAGGCGGTTAGCTAGTAACATGAAATGAACTTTTAAAAACGGATAAGCCTCAACACCGTTTTCAACAAGTTTTGGTACTAATTTTTTACGGATATCCCTGCTTCCAAAATCGTCATATATAAATCGGACTTTTACCCCTTCTTTTGCCTTTGTAATCATGGCTTCGGCTAATGCTCTTCCTATTTCATCGTCCTCATAGATATAATACTCTATATGTATATGGTGTTTTGCATTTTGGATAGCTTCAAGTACTTCCGGGAATTTATTTTCTCCATTTACCAATAATTTTACTGCGTTTTTAGAGGTCAGCGGACTCATAGAGTCCTTTAACACCATAAAGGCCAGCTCTTTGTTGCTGATGATTTCTGCGTTGTTTTCCTGGTAAGTTTTTTCAGAGTAATGAAGTAGATCTTGCCTGAATTTTGCGGCCAGGTCGTCATTTTCGAATAGCTTTTTGCTATACATTTTTCTGTGACGGTAATTGATGCCAAAAAAGAAATAAAAGATCATTCCAACAACAGGAACAAATATGGCAAAAAGGAGGTAGGCAAGTGTTTTTGTAGTGCTGCGGGTATCATAAACAATGCGCAGACAAACTAAAATTAAAACGAGGGCATACGTGATTTCCGCAACTAGCAGCCAGTTCATATAGATGAGTTTACAATAGTAGATGTGATGTAAGTTAAGAAAATACTGTCAATTTTTATAAAATCGGATTGTTCATAAATCAGGCAATCTTTTTGTAATCAGGACAAAGGCTGTACTTTCCTATATGGCCTCGAAAAAAAAGTGCTTTTTTGTTTGAAGACTATTCGTAGAAATGCTCAATAATGCTATATTTGCCGCACAATAAGGATTATTATTAGCTTGTCAATGCCCGGATGGCGAAATTGGTAAACGTTGCGGTCTCAGAAGCCGTTGGAGTACAATCCTTGAGAGTTCGAGTCTCTCTTCGGGCACAATTAATGTTTAAGACCGTCTAATTTTCAACAAGTTAGGCGGTTTTTTGTTTTTTGAAGTGAACGGGGTGTCAACCTTGCTTAACCCCGAAAAAAAATCGATAATTTAGCAGTATGATCAGATTAAACAAAGACACGCCTCTAGAGGTGTTGCAAGAAATAAAAAAGGGAGATCTGGTAACGGATACTTTTAGTAAAACAGGTTTGGTGGAAAGTATTGAGACTTTTGACGATGGTTTGTATAGAATTTATACTTTTAATCTGGTAACCGGGCGAACCATTGTTATAAAGAAATAAGGCTTCTTAGGTTAAATAAACCACTTTTCGCAGTTTAATAAAAAGAGAGGATCTGCATCTGCACCTATTCCTGGTGTATCGGGTATGTCAACAAAATAACCATTATAGTTGAGCCCACCTACAACGGGATCAATCAAATGTCCTAACAAGCAACTGTCCAGGTCGAAAAACTTGACATTCGGACTGGCAAAAGCAAAGTGGAGTTTAGCGCTTATGGCTATGCGGCTTTCTAGCATACCACCAATCATACACTTTACACCCGTCTGTAATGCTACTTCATGAATTTTCTGAGCTTCCAAAATACCTCCTGATTTAGCAAATTTAATGTTAATGTATTCGCAGGATTTACTGTTGATTAGTCTCCTTGCGTCATGGTGACTATAGCAACTTTCATCGGCCATAATTTTAATTGGGGAATTTAGATTGAGTTCCGGCAACTGGTCGTCATACCAGGTACGCATCGGTTGTTCACAGAATTCAATGTTAAAAACCTCCATAGCACCGAGGGCCAGGAGTGCATCATCAAAGCTCCATCCCTGGTTTGCATCAAGTCTTAAGGTAATGTCGTTGCCAACTGCCTGTCTAATTTGTTTTACTCGCTCAATGTCGTCATGAACGTCTTTGCCCAATTTTATCTTTATAATTCTACAACCCTGTTCTTTAAAATTCAGAGCAGATTGAACCATTTTTTCCACCGTATCGATACCAATTGTCATGTCGGTTTCAACACTCTTTTTCTGTCCGCCCAGAAACTGGTACAAAGGCATTCCGGCATTTTTTGATGAAATATCGAAGAGTGCCATGTCGAAAGCACTTTTTATGGTGTTGTTATTTGCTACGTGGTTAGACAAATCATTCATCCTTTCCGGAATATCGAGAGGATTTTTGCCCATAAGGATTTTTGCGAAATCTTTAGCTATTGCCAGGCAGGTTTCCTGTGTCTCGCCTACAATCATTGGAAAAGCAGAACACTCGCCTACACCATAAATACCCGCGTCAGTATAGATTCTAATAAGTACATTTTGTGCAAAATGCATTGTTCCTGTAGCAATCATGAAGGGTTCCATAGGAATAGAGAAACGATATATTTCGGTATGGGTGATCTTCATTGTGACGATGCTTTAACGTAAAAGTACAACATAAATTTTATCTTTATGCTATGAATACTGAACCTAATAGCTTGATTAAAGCTTCTTCACCATATTTACTGCAGCATGCTTACAACCCGGTAAACTGGTATGAATGGGGCACTGAGGCTTTGCAGAAAGCTAAGGACGAAAATAAACTGATCCTGGTAAGTATTGGTTATTCTGCCTGTCACTGGTGTCATGTAATGGAACGGGAAAGTTTTGAAAACCATGAAGTTGCTGAAGTAATGAACCAGCATTACGTTTGCATTAAGGTGGATAGGGAAGAGCGTCCGGATATTGACCAGATTTATATGCTGGCGATACAACTGATGACCGGAAGTGGTGGCTGGCCTTTAAACTGTATTTGTTTGCCCGATCAGCGTCCAATTTATGGCGGTACTTATTTTAAGAAAACTGATTGGATAAATGTATTATTGAGCGTGGCCGATATGTGGAAAAATGAACCTGCAAAAGCAACGCAGTATGCAGACCGGCTGACAGAAGGAATACATAATGCGGAGAAAATTATTCCGAACCTTAAAGTTGAAGAATATACACGTACACACCTGACGGAAATTATTGAACCCTGGAAGCGGTATTTTGATATGGGAGAGGGCGGATATAATCGTGCACCGAAGTTTCCTTTACCTAACAACTGGCAGTTTATGCTGCGCTACAGTCACCTGATGGAAGATGATGGAACACATGTTTCTGCATTGTTGACACTGGAGAAGATGGCTATGGGAGGAATTTATGATCATATAGGTGGCGGTTTTGCCCGTTATTCTGTTGATGGGAACTGGCATGTGCCTCATTTTGAAAAAATGCTATATGACAATGGTCAGCTCATCAGTTTATATGCGGAGGCTTATCAATATTCAAAATCGGAACTCTTTAAAGAGGTCGCTGAAGAAACAATTACCTGGCTGGAAAGAGAAATGACTTCTGCTGAAGGGTTATTCTATTCGGCACTTGATGCAGACAGCGAAGGTGTTGAGGGCAAGTTTTATGTTTGGGATAAAGCTGAATTTGATGCAGTACTTGGTGACGATGCTGATTTACTGGCTGATTATTTTAACATTACCGAAGAAGGAAACTGGGAAGAGGAGCAAACGAATATTCTGCTTAGAAAATTTGACGCGGAAGAGTATGCCGAGGTAAAAGGACTGCCTGTTATGGTGCTGCTCAGTAAAATAGAAGAAGCTAAGCGTAAGTTGCTTGGTGAACGTAGTAAAAGGGTGCGCCCTGGTCTGGATGATAAATGCTTAACAGCATGGAATGCTATGGCCATTAAAGGACTGGTAGAGAGTGCCGGGATATTCGATCATTCACATTATTATAGTGTTGCTAAAAAAGCTGCGACATTTATATTGACCAACTTAAGGACAGCTGATGGCGGCTTGTATCGCAACTTTAAGAACAATAAGGCAACTATTCCCGGGTTTTTAGACGATTATGCTTTCTTTATAGAAGCACTCATATCGTTATATCAATATGATTTTGATGAAAGATGGTTAAGTGAGGCAAGGGGACTTACAGATTATGTGCTGATCAATTTTGAAGATAATGCGAGTCCTATGCTGTTTTATACAGCTACTAAAGGAGAAGCTTTGATTGCCCGTAAGCATGAAATTATGGATAATGTAATTCCTGCCTCCAATTCAGTAATGGCGCAAAACCTTCATAAATTGGGCTTGTTTTATGACAACGATAATTACATTCTTAAAGCAGAAGGAATGCTTGCTGCGGTCTTGCCTCAAATTAAAACTTATGGCTCTGCCTATTCAAATTGGGCAATACAGCTTTTGGAAGCTGTATTTGGTGTAAATGAAATTGCAATAACAGGGAATGACTTTGAAAAAATAACACAAACACTCAACAAACAATATATTCCCAATAAAATTACATTGGGAGGAACAAAATCTGAGCTTCCTTTGTTAAAAGATAAGCAAAGCATTGAAACAAAAATCTATATTTGCCGAAATAAAGTATGCCAGTTGCCGGTTACAACCGTTGATGAAGCATTAAAATTAATAACTAAATAACATTCTAATGAGTATTAAGCCCAATACAGTGGTATCATTAACGTACGAATTGCATACGACTAATGAAGAAGGACAACAGGTTTTTGTAGAGAAAACAGAGAAGGAAAATCCACTCGTTTTCTTATATGGTACAGGAATGATGTTACCGAAATTTGAAGAGCATTTGGCTGGTCTAAATGTTGGTGATGCTTACAGTTTTGAGCTTTCTGCAGCTGATGGCTACGGAGAAATTGATCCGGGAGCATTTGCCGATCTGCCTAAAGAAATGTTTAAGGATGTTGATTTGCCAGCTGTTGGCGATGTAATTCCTTTGCAAGATAATCAAGGTAATCATTTCAGAGCAGGTGTTACTGCTATTCATGAGGATGTGATCAATGTTGATTTGAATCACCCTATGGCAGGTAAAGATTTGATCTTCGCGGGTGAAATCTTAGCTGTACGTGAAGCTACACAAGAAGAATTGGCTCATGGTCATGCGCATGGCGCTGATGGCCATTCAGGTCACTAAATAGCATTACATTTTTCGCAAATGCCGTAAGCTGTTGAGCTTACGGTTTTTGCGGTAAATCCCTTAGGCATCTTAATACGGGGTACTTCTACTTCCAGACAATAAATTTTAAAGCATTTTGTACAGTTAAAGTGTACGTGTTCATCGTGATGATGAGCTTCAGAACAGGAAGAGGAACATATCGCATAATTAGCTGTTCCGTTCATATCCATAATCCTGTGTAGAATACCTTTCTCCTCATAGGTATTTAATATTCTATAAAGCGTTACCCGATCAATTTCCTTTCCCAGTTTTTTTTCCAGGTCAGGCTGCGAAATGGCCACTGTATCCAAAGCAATCTCTTCTAAAACACGTACTCGTTGTTTTGTGTTTTTTAAATCATGCTCTTTTAATAGGTTTACGGGATCGATGATCATTGTTATATTATTTTAGCGCCAACCAATGCAATAGGAGGGTTGTCCATCGCATTACCCGGATTTAATTTTAGTGTTCCTTTAACGGTTACCGTTTTGTAAGTGAATTTAATGGGCTCTGCCATTTCTACCAACACCATAATAGGTACACCATTTTTACCGCAATAGAAGCATTGATTAATAGGAAGGGTAGACAACATAAATTTGGTTTGTTTCATCCCGTCTTTAATCGGAACAATATACCCTTCAAGCTCAAAAGCTTTATTTGCATGTTTTTTTATTTCAGGCGTAAAAACAGCCTGCATTTCAGTGTCATTAACGATTTTAAAGTCTATACCTCCTACAATATCCCAATTGTCTGAATTAATCTGGTCATTGGGGTTGTGTTGCGCCTTAACGGCAAAGCCTGTAAATAATAAAACAACCAGCACTATTTTCTTAATCATCATGTTATGTATCTTATATGTGCTTTTAATTTTTGGACAATATTTTTGAAATGTTTGAACGGTATGCCTGTATTGCAGGAATTATAGCTGCAAATATACCGATAGCTAACCCGGCAACAAATAGATATATTTCATCGTAAAGTAAAACAAATCCACTTAATTGCGCCTGACTGCTTTCCTGGTTGCTTCCTATAAATTCCAGCGCCAAGTGCCCTAATGCAATACCAATTACAGTACCAGCTAAAGTTAGTATTATACCCTCGGCAATAACAATAATAAATAGTTTGGTTCTCGAAGCGCCAAGCGTACGCATAATTGCCAGGTCGTAATTCCGCTCTTTTAATGAGTTGTATAAGTTTACAAATACACTGATAGCTGCGATTAGCATAATTAATACTGCAAACCATTGTAATGTGTCTACGCCTACGCCGATTAAAGAGAAAAGACGGGTGCTTTCCTGAGCAGGAGAGGCTGCTTGCATGTTGGTAGTTTGATTTACCATTTGTGGGAACATGGCTACAGACATAGGTGATCTGTACTGAATCAGCAAAGATGTTAATTCTCTTGATTCATCAGCTTTTTCAATTTCTTTATGCTGATGTTCGGCTTTGTGATCATGATGTGTTCCATCTGCATGATCATGCCCCTCATGACTATGTTCTTCTGCTTCATGGTCATGATCTTCATGTTCATCGTGCATTTTCCAAACACTGGCTATATTAGTCAGGATCAGGTTATCGGTTACATTCCCCTGTGGTTCAAGTATTCCTGATACTGTATATTGATGACTTTTATGTACATCTGTACTTCCGGTTAATCCATGTGCACCGTAAAAGGTGTCGCCAATTTTCAAACCCTGATTTTTTGCTACCGAAGCACCTATGGTGGTTTCAAAATCTTTCTGCCAGAATTTTCCCTGAGCAGTTTTTAGTTTGTAAAGGCTTACAAAATTAGTGTCAGTTCCTACAATTCGGACTCCGTTGTAGTTGTCGCCTAATGCTAACGGTACTGCGCGTTTAACAAAAGGGCTATGCGCTAATTCCATAGCTGCTTTTAAAGGGATATTCCCGGTTGGAAAATCGATATAATAAATACTGCTTAGTACCAATTGTAGCGGACTGCCTTTAGCGCCTACCACCAGATCTACATCTTTCGAATTATTCTCCAGTTTTTCGCTAATCTGGGTTGACGCCAGTAAAAGAATCGTTAAAATCCCCGTGCCAAAAGCGATTAGCATTATGTTTAAGGCGGCAGATAAAGGTTTAGACCATAAACTTTTCCAGCTTATTTTTAATGGACTCATGTTAATTCGTAAGTGTTTGTAAATGCGTCTTTAACTCTTTTATCGTGTGTGGCAACCACAAGAGTAGCCTGGTTAAGTCCCGATTGTTGCATTAATAATGACAATACTGCTGTTGCATTTTTATCATCCAGGCTCGATGTTGGTTCATCGGCAATAAGTAAAGCCGGTTTATTGATTACTGCTCTTGCTATAGAGACCCGCTGTAGCTGCCCCTGGCTCAATTCATTCGGATATGATTTCTTTTTGTTAGCTATATCAAGTGAACTTAATACTTCATCCACCCGGTTTAAGTCAGCAGGTAAGCCTGCAAAACTTTGTGCTAATACCAGATTTTCAGCAATGTTTAGGCTTTTAATCAAATGCGGGCGCTGAAAAATAATACCAATATTTCTACCCCTGAACTGATCCAGTTCCTTAGACGATAACTTATAAATGGAAGTGCCGTTTATTTGTACATCACCCTGCTCAGGTTTAAGTATACCCGTTAGAATATGCAATAACGTTGTTTTTCCACTGCCAGATTCTCCAAGTAGCAACCATTGGTCGCCTTTGCTGATCTGCCAGTCTTTAAATGATATCTGATGACCACCTGGATAGTCATGAGAAACCGATTTTAATGAAATCATACTGTTATTTCTTTAGATGCTTGTCTATATGTTTTAAACAATGCTTTTTTTCGTGTTTACAGCCCGGGTTAACCATGCTTACAAAAGCTAAAAATACGGCGAAGAGTAGTTTCTTATTCATAATTGTGTTATGTGTCTACGCAAAAATAGCATATGCAATTTAATTGCATATGCTATTCGTGTAAAGTATTTGCTACTACTATTAAAATAAGCTTCGGTCCGTAACATTAACCTAAATATATACGCTACTAACAGACCTGGGAAATATTTTGGTTTAAAACGTTAGTCTGTAACATTAATACAAAATATGCTTTCTACGAACAGACCTGGGAAGGTTTTGCCTTTTTTGCGAAGCAGGCAAAAGATTCCAGTCTGTGAATAGAATGGCTTATTTTGCCGCTTATTTTGAATACATTTGCGCTCTTAATTCAGCAACATCAGGGCTGGAAATATATTCATCATAGTTCATCATCTTATCAATTACGCCTTTAGGTGTAAGTTCAATGATTCTGGTTGCTACTGATTCTGTTAATGCATGATCTCGTGAGGTAAACAAAGCAGTACCTTTAAAGTCTTTTAACCCGTTATTTAAGGCGGTAATAGACTCCAGATCCAGGTGATTCGTTGGCTCGTCAAGTAACAATAAGTTCGCATGTTTCAACATCATCTGAGAGAACATACAACGCATTTTCTCTCCACCTGATAGCACTTTCACATTTTTTAATACTTCTTCACCTGAAAATAACATCCTACCTAAGAAACTTCTTACGAATTGCTCATCCTGGTCGGTACCAGAGTATTCACGTAACCAGTCTACCAGGTTTTCGTCTTTTCCTTCGAAATAAGGAGTATTGTCATTAGGAATATCGGCAACGTTAATGGTTACACCGAATTTAAACTCACCTGTATAGTTTTTCTCACGTTCAGTAAGAATGTTATAGAATGCTGTAGTCGCTAAACTGTTTTGAGATAGTACCGCAATTTTGTCTCCTTTGTTAACCATAAAGCTGATGTTTTTAAACATCACCTCGCCATTTAGGGTACATGATAAATTCTCAACCTGTAAAATCTGGTCGCCAGCTTCTCTTCCTAAGTTATTGAATAAAATCGCAGGGTATTTACGGCTTGAGGCTTTAATCTCAGAAATGTCGATTTTATCCAAAGCTTTTTTACGCGAAGTTGCCTGTTTTGATTTAGAGGCATTTGCACTAAAACGCTGAATAAACTCTTGTAACTCTTTAACTTTCTCTTCCAGTTTCTTATTCTGGTCGCTGCGTTGCTTTAAGGCAAGCTGACTTGACTCGTACCAGAAAGTATAGTTACCAGAATAGATACTCATTTTGCTGAAATCGATATCAACAATATGCGTACAAACGGCATCTAAAAAGTGCCTGTCGTGTGATACAACAAGAACTATATTCTGATAGTCTGCAAGGAAATTTTCCAGCCATGCAATGGTATCGATGTCTAGATCGTTGGTTGGCTCATCCAGTAAAAGGATGTCGGGATTGCCAAATAGGGCTTGTGCTAACAACACACGTACTTTTTGGTTACCGTCTAATTCTTTTAGTTGTTTATAATGATGCTCTTCTTTAATTCCAAGGTTGCTTAACATAGTAGCAGCATTGCTTTCCATGTTCCAGCCGTCCATCTCAGCAAATCTGTTTTCCAGTTCACCTGCACGCTCACCATCTTTATCAGAAAAGTCTTCCTTCAAATAAATAGCATCTTTTTCTTTCATGATGTCGTACAATTCCTTGTGCCCCATCATTACGGTTTCAATTACGCTAAATTCGTCAAATTCATAGTGGTTTTGTTTTAAAACCGCCATACGTTCTCCGGGGGTAAAAGCTACACTGCCTGTAGTCTGGCTCACTTCACCAGATAATATTTTTAAGAAAGTAGATTTACCTGCGCCGTTAGCTCCAATTACACCATAGCAGTTGCCATGCGTGAATTTTAAGTTTACATCTTCAAATAAAGTTCTTTTTCCGTAACGGAGTGATAAATTAGAAACTGAAATCATATTGCTGAAAAATAAGCCGCAAAGGTAATCATAATTTATAAAATGATTTCAACCCTGATTTATTAGTTTTGATATTTAGATTTTTACGCATTGGATAAAGAAGAATTAATAGCACAAATGAATGCGCCAGTCAAATTTCAAATGGTAGCCAGCTCAACTGCAATCATTGAAAGTAACGATCTGGACATTGATGATTTATTTGATATCAGCTTCCATAAAAAGAAGGAGATCGCTTTTAGAGCAGCCTGGATGCTGGAGTACCTTATGACGCACAAACCTGAACAGTTTGCTCCGTATGTGGATAAATTATTGCAATTGTTGTCAGAACAGAAAAATCCTTCGGCAATGCGGCATTATGCAAAAATGGTGGTTTTACTGACAGATAGGAAGGCTGGTCCTATATACAAAGAGATGGCGGTGAACCTGAATTTTGAGCCTGTTATTGAGGTGCTTTTTACCTGGCTGGTTGATCCGGAGACGCTGGTTGCCTCTAAAGTACATTGTATGCAGGCATTGGCAAACTTAACACCGCGTTATGATTGGATTAAGGATGAGCTACTGGAAACTATTGATTATTTGATGGGCATAGAGAGTATTGCTTTCTTTGCCAGGGCGAAAATGGTGAAAAAGCAATTGAAGAGAAAGTAAAGAATTTGCAGCACAAAAGTATTACATGGCTTATACACTTTGGCCGGGTAGAAATTCTATTTTTGCAGATAGAGGCGCTCGATCAGATGAATTATGGAAGAAGAAATAACAATTTTAAGTGATATCATAAAACGCAGGAGAAGCATTTTCCCTGTTAGCTATACCCGGGAGGAGATTCCTGTTGCAGTTATTAAACAGATTTTGGAAAGCGCAAATTATGCACCGACACATAAACTTACAGAACCCTGGAGGTTTATTGTGTTTAGAAACGAAGGTAAGACAAAATTAGGCAACGAACTGGCGCGTTTATATAAAGAAAAAACACCTGCTCATCAGTTTTTGCAGAAAAAATACGACAGCATTATAGAAAAGGCCACGCAATCTAGCTGTGTTATCACTTTGAACGCTCAATTGAATAGCGATAAGGTACCTGAATGGGAAGAACTTGCGGCATTAGCTTGTGCTGTACAAAATATGGCGCTTACTGCTGAGGCCCTTAAAGTCGGTGCTTACTGGAGCTCCCCAGGAATGATTGCAGATTTGAAAGAATATCTTAACTTAGGTAAAACGGAAAAATGTTTCGGGTTATTTTATATGGGCTACCATAACGAAGAACCAAGAGCTGCTAAACGTACACCAATAGAAGAGAAAATTAAATGGGTAGAGTCGTAATTTATGGATAAGGAGCAATTATACCAACTTTGTCTGAGCTTTATTGAACAGAGAATTCAGACCGCTGAAACAGCGCTAACACAGGCCCGAGAGGCTAGTAACGACGATACGAAGAGCAGTGCGGGCGATAAATACGAAACCAGCAGAGAAATGATGCAGCAGGATATTGATCGCAATAAACGGCTGCTGATTGATGCAGAAGAAAACAAAAAGATATTAGAAGCTATTGGGCATGCGGTACCATCTGATAACATCAAGGGAGGGAGTCTTGTTTATACCAATCAAGGTATTTTTTACATCAGCATCAGTGCAGGACAACTGCATGTAGGTGATAAAACAGTATTTGCTATTTCAGCCGCATCGCCAATTGGTAAATTAATGCTGGGCAAGAAAAGTAAGGATAGTTTTAGCTTTAACGGAAAAACTTACCTAATCGAAGATATCGCTTAATATAAAACAGGCTGCATCATTAATATTGATACAGCCTGTTTGTGTTTTAAAAGCTTTTTACTATGCTATTGTGTAAGGTTTTTGGGCTCCAGTATCCGCTTGCAATGATTCTTCTCACAGTAAACAATGGATCATTCTGATCGCGCTTGTCGGCAAGAGAGAAAGCCATTCTGAAACCACGTTTTTTAAGTTCAGGAATACCTTCTGCATTCCACAAGCCAAAAGGATAAGCAAACTCAGTCATTTTCTTTCCAGTAATTTCTTCAAGTTTCTTGGTTGGCTTATCCAGCTGTTCTTCCCAGTCTTTACCCTGGTATTTTTTAAAGTTTTTATGGTCGTAAGTATGACTGCCAATTACATTCCCTTCGTCAGAAAGCTGTTTGATTTGCTCTTTGGTCATATAATCTACAAACTTCCCTTTTTTACCTATGGTAACCGTCATGATAAAATAAACGGCTTTATATCCATATTTTTTTAATGTTGGGGCTGCTACAGTAAATTGGTCCATGTCCGTATCATCAAAAGTAAACATGATTGGTTTAGGAGGTAACGGCGCACCTGTATTTAAATATGCATACAGTTGATCAGGTAAAATAGAGTGATATCCACTGTCTGCCAGCATTTTTATCTGATCTTTAAAGTTTTGGACTTCAACGATATAGTCTTTGCCCACTTTTCCATCTGTGGGTTTCCAATTTCTGACCTGATGGTAGCATAAAATAGGTACTTGTTTGCGGGTCAAAATGGTTTTAGCATCAGCAACTTTTATTTTAGAAACATCAACCTGTTGGGGCTGCCCGCCTTCCATAGTCCCCTGATGTGTAGCAGAAGGTGCAGAAGTACTATCTTTTAAGTCTGAATTTGCCGTACTGGTTTGTGATTTAGACTGACAGCCTGCAGCGAAAATTGCTGCTGTGAGAAAAGGTAAAAAGTGCTTTTTCATAGATCCGTATTTAATACAAAACTAAAAAATCAATTGAATAAAAGATAGCTATCGCATTTATTACAAAGAATTTCCTTTGTGCAAGTTATTAATCAATAATTTTAGCAGCTTAACAATAATTTATAATGAACAAACTATACCTGCCGTTGGCCGCGGTACTTACTGCGCTCTCTATTGACTCTGGTGTAAAGGCGCAAACAAAAACTTATACCATTACTGAAAATGTGCAGCAAGCACCAAAAGCAAACTATCAGCTGGCATCAAGATTTTCGCCTAATAAGCTGAGAAAAATGATTTATTCGACAGCTGTAGATCCACACTGGCTTAAGCTGAGTAACCGTTTTTGGTATGAATATGAAACTCCTGCCGGTAAGGAATGGTATCTGGTAGATCCTGTTGCTAAACGGAAACAGAAAATTTTTGATAATGCGAAACTTGCAGCCGAAATTACTACTATTGTTAGAGACCCCTTTGATGCGCAGCATCTTCCTTTGCAAAATCTTAAATTCTCTGCCGATGAAAAGCAGATTACTTTTGAAATGCAGAGTACAATAGATGAATTGAAAAAAGATCGGAAGGATAAGAAGGCTGCAGATTCTATGCAGAAAAAGATCTTCTATTTCAACTATGATATCGCTAAATCAAAGCTTACAGAGATTCCTAATTATACTAAACCAAAGGCTAAACCTAGCTGGGGTTCTGTAGCGCCCGATTCTTCTGCCATCATTTTTACAAGAAATTATAATTTGTATTGGATGGATAAAGAAAACTACAAAAAAGCTGTTAAAAATGAAGAAGACAGCACTATTGTAGAACATCAGTTGACGAAAGACGGCGTTAAATTCTACCCGTATGGCGGCAATGGAGATGGTGAAAATAATGAAGAAAACGAAAAGAACAATAAAAAGCGGAGGTCGGCTTATGTGATGTGGTCGCCAGATGCTAAACATTTCGTGCTCAACAGAAACGATTCCCGTAAAGTTAAAGATCTGTGGGTGATTAATAATGTTGCTGCGGGGAGACCCACATTGGAAACTTATAAATACCAGATGCCTGGTGAAAAAGAAGCACCGGTAAGTGAAATTCTATTGTTTAATTTCGCAGCTAAAACCTACAAAAAGCTAAATACAGCCGCATTTAAGGATCAGACAGTATCTGTGTGGTCTGCGCCGCTGTTAAATAAAGACCGTGACAATGAGTTCAGACCATCTCTTTGGTTAGGTAATAATAGTAAAGTCTATTTTCAACGTACCAGTAGAGATTTAAAACGCATAGATGTATGTATGGTTGATATCAATACTGGAGCGGTTACTCCTTTGATCGATGAACGTTTTAATACCTACGTTGAAGTAAGCCGTCCCGGGTTGGTAAATGATGGAAAAGAATTGATCCATTGGTCAGAACGTGATGGTTGGGCACACTTTTATCTGTTTGATGGTAATGGTAAGCTTAAGAACCAAATTACCAAAGGTGCCTTCCATTGCGAGGAAATTGTAAATATAGATCAGAAGAACCGCGTGCTTTATTTCACAGCGAATGGTCGTGAAGCGAAAGAAGATCCTTATTATTTGCATTTATATCGTATTAATTTCGATGGAACTGGAATGAAACTATTAAATCCGGGTGATTTTGATCATGCCATAAGCATGAACGATGAGGCCAGGTATTTTGTGAATAATTTTTCGAGAGTAAATACAGTACCTAAATCGGTGTTAATGGATAACAACGGTAAGGTGGTGATGAATCTGGAAACGGCCGACTTTTCTTTACTTATGGAGTCTGGTTATAAGTTTCCTGAGCCATTTAAAGTAAAGGCTGATGATGGTATTACTGATATCTATGGAGTGATGTATAAGCCATTTGATTTTGATCCGGCTAAAAAATATCCGGTTATCGAGTATGTTTATCCTGGGCCGCAGACAGAAGCTGTTAATAAGTCTTTCAGTAAAAGTATGGACAGAACGGAGCGATTGGCCCAATTTGGATATATTGTTGTAACTGTAGGAAACCGTGGAGGAAATCCGGCCCGTTCCAAATGGTATCATACTTATGGTTACGGAAATCTAAGAGATTATGGTCTGGCTGATAAAAAAGCTGCAGTAGAGCAGCTGGCAGATCGCCATCCATTTATCGATGCGACTAAGGTGGGGATTACCGGTCACTCGGGTGGTGGTTTCATGTCTACGGCAGCAATGCTTGTATATCCTGATTTCTTCAAAGTTGCAGTATCTAATGCTGGTAACCATGACAATAGTATTTATAATCGTTGGTGGAGTGAAAAACACCACGGGGTAAAAGAGGTTGTTTCAGCAAAAGGAGATACTACATTTACATATAGTATTGATAAAAACCCGGATCTGGCGAAAAACCTAAAAGGACATTTGTTGTTAATGACTGGCGATGTGGACAATAATGTCCATCCTGCAAATACGATAAGAGTAGCTAATGCATTAATGCGTGCTGGTAAAAGATTTGAATTTGCACTTATTCCAGGACAAAGACATGCTTTTGGTGATTTAACTGAATATGCATTCTGGAAACTTGCAGATCATTTTAACAGGTATCTGATTGGAGATTTTTCACAAACTGAACAGGTGAATATTGTAGAAATGGATAGAGATATCGAACGGAAACGTTAAAAAGAAAGGCCTTTGCAATCGCAAAGGCCTTTTCTAATCAAACTTAACTTAAATTATGAAAATATTTAATCTTAGAAGTGGAACATTACACCTAGTTTAGGGGCGATAGTACTTGCATCTAAGCCAAATGAATCTGCTTTCGCTTTATTTCCTGTAGCTGCATCTTTTACTGTGTAGTTGTTGTAGCCTAGGCCGTCTACAGAAACTTCAATACCTACTCTTTTTGTTGGGTAGAAAGCAAAACCAGGAGCTAACTGAACACCAATTTTAGTAGTGGTACCTAATTTATCACCCACATCACCAGTTACATCGTCTACATTTTTAACGTTTCCAAAAGACATAGGAACTGATAGTTGTCCGAAAAATTTGAACTGATCTGACAAACCTACATAGTAACGTCCGAAAGGAGCTACTTCAAATGATTGTGTTAAGCGTTCTTTGCTTACTTCCTTGTTGTAGTTGTAACCAACTCCGGTACCTATTGCAAAGTTATCGCTGATGAAATATCCTGCCGAAGGAATAATGTTAAATCTTAAATCTGATTTGCTTGCACCTTCAACTTTTGTAGAGTTAAAACCTACGGCGCCACCTACTAATATTTTTCCTTTTTCTGTTTGTGCTTGAGTGCTAAATGCTAATGCTGAAACTGCAACTAATGATAATAATAACTTTTTCATATTTGTGTTTTTTAATTTATAATAAGGTCTTTTAAAATTTTTATATTCTGACCATTGATGGTATATAGTCAATGTGTATGCCAAAGTGTAACCCCTCTGAATCGTGCTTTATGGCAGATTTTTGTAACTCGTTAATCTTTAATAGTATAAAACACTATTCTGACTTCCTTATTATTTTGCTGTGACAATTCAACATAAATTATGACAAATCACCTGCCTTTTAAAATAGACACTCTGACTATTGTTGTAATTTTGTCAGCTATTTAGTTGTCTGTTTTAATGTACATTTTGGCAGTAATATTCTTCTTGTCAGGATTTTTTCTTCGAAAAAATAGAAATTCATAAATCATTGTAGTGTGTTAATGTGTTGTAGATGTTATGAGACTATTGATAGAAAGAAAACCAGTTAAGGTGTATCCTGATCCTAAACGGGTCATAGCAAGATTTTTTTTTAATGGGGAGGACAGGGCCCAGGAGGTTGTAAAGCAGGTGATGGCACTCTCTGACAAAGATGTGTTTGGTCTCATTTCGCCGCTGCTTCAGGAATATTCCAAGCGCCATCGTAACATTACAAAAATCCTTACCCGTCATTGTAAAAAGGTAAAGGACTGTATAGAGCGGGCAGGTTATGATTTTGAAGAGCTTGATAAGTATCAGATGTTATTGCTTGGCTCTTATTTTACGCATGAATACTCCATCGAGTCTGCGGCGTTTTTTAACCCTTCTGTGATCGAAGATCCGGATCAGTCCGATTTAGTAGAAGGAGAAAGAAGATTGATCATTAGTTTTAGGGCGGTAGGTGAGGGACATATCTCTTCGGTAGTATTTAGGCGTGCAATGATTGATCGCAATCATAATATCACGGTAATTCCTGCCGGGAATTATATTGATGAAGCAGAGGTCGTAAAAAATGCGATTTACAACAAGAAATTGTTTTTGAAAAAAGCTGCCGAATCGAGGATAGATATAGATGTTTTGGATGAAGTAGGTACGAAACTAAATGATAAGTTTGATTATGCAACACTTCGGAAAATTATCCTGGATAGTAAGAGTGTGCAGGAAGATGATCTTAAAAAACTGCAATATGATAAGGTCTTATGGTTATCCGATACTTATCATGAGATCAGCTTTTCAAGAGATACAGATATCTCCGATAGGGTACTCTTTCCTATTTCGGAATTTGAACGTAAAGGGATAGAAGATGCCAGGTTCGTCCGATTTGTTAAAGACGATGGAAGCGTAATCTTTTATGCAACGTATACTGCGTTTGATGGTGCCATGATTATGCCTAAACTTTTGCAGACTACAGACTTCTATGATTTTAAAATTAGTCCTTTGCACGGCGTCGGTGCACAGAACAAGAACCTCGCACTTTTTCCTCGTAAAATCAATGGTAAATACGCGATGATGTCGCGCATTGATGGCTGGAATAACTATCTGATGTACTCCGATAAACTTACAGTTTGGGATAATCCGGTAAAATTACAGGCACCGTTATTTCCATGGGAGTTTATTCAAATCGGTAATTGCGGTTCACCTATAGAGACTGAAGCGGGCTGGTTGCTGATTACGCACGGTGTTGGGCCAATGCGGCGCTATTGTCTTGGTGCAAGTCTGTTCAATTTAGACGATCCATCTATTGAAATTGGTCGTTTAAACGAACCACTTGTTATCCCAAATACAGACGAACGTGAAGGTTATGTGCCAAATGTACTTTATTCTTGCGGGGCAATTATTCATGATGGAGAATTGATTATTCCTTATGGTCTTTCAGATTACTGTTCATCTTTCGCTACTGTTAAGATTGAACTTTTACTGGAAAAATTAAAGAGTTCAAGCTGTGTCATTAAACATGAGTCCTAAGTCGACTGAACTGAAGCGAGGTCACTATTTTGAATGTACTCATACTCCATTGCCTTCAGTACAATAAGATGTGATATCCAATAGGCAAGAGTACTTTCTGCGCCTTGATTACGGTTTACTCCCTGTGGTTTTAGTCCATCCCCACAACCCTTGGTTTCATGATCAAATAATGGAAGGTGTAAGCTGTTTTCTCCTAAAAACCACTGATAACATAAGTGCATTTGTTTGATGTAAGTCAGGTCTCTGGTGATCTCGTATGCTTTAAAGTATAAGAGTACCATAGCCATAGTCTCAATAGCCTGTTGATCATATAAAGCCATATCGCCGCTATCTTTATAGAGCCAGCCGTCGTTTCCAACAGGATTTAAGTAGCCATTGCTAAGGGTTTTCAGACTAAGAAACTCCATGCCTTCCAAAGCTATATCTAACGATTCCCGGTCTTTGGTGCCTTGATAATGGCAAAGTAAAGCTAATGGAAGAATGGCATTGTCGTAGGTCATTTTTTCTTCAAACCAATGCCATTGCCCTTTTTTATTTCTGAGGTAGGATTGTTTTAAAGGGGTTGCAAGCTGATCGAACTGCTCCCTGATGTATTCATCATCAGGATGAGATTTGAGGTAGCTCGATAACCCTATCATCGTATTCCCAATTCCACGAAGGTGTTGCAGTTTTTTAAAATGTGGAATAGATTTATCGAAGACTTCTCTGGCAAATTCGCGATAGGAATTGTTTGGCGCATTGTTGATCAGGTATCCTAATGCCCATATCGTTCGACCAAAAGAGTCTTCTGATCCAACTTCATCCAGGTATTCTCTTGTAAAACTCAGGAAGTTTCTAAAACTTCCATCTTCATTTTGCATGTATTGAATGTAGCTTAAGTATACTGGCAGCAATTCGAGTGCAACTTTACTTTTGTTTTGCTGATAGGCCAAAATAGCCATGATCAATGCTCTTGCATTATCGTCGAGACAATAACCTTCCTTAAGATTTGGGATGCCATATTTTGCATGTTGTACAATTCCGGTATCATCGGTCAATCTTTGTATGTGGGCTAAGTTAAAAGAGGGCATGGCATCTGCATCAATGATCTGCAGATTTGTGTCGTCTTTTTCCCGGAGCGATTTGGAAAGTGCTTCTTCCAAAACATCTATAAAAACCTGTCCTGTTGTGGGCCAACGTAAATGAAGTCCATATTCGTAAGCGCTGGCTCTAAGTTCCTGTAGCTTACTTTGGTCATCAAATAATTCATTAACGATATTTGCGAGCGCATCAGCCTCTTTAAAATCAAACAGACGACCTCTGTTGTCGGCAAGAAGTTCCTGTGCGTGCCAGTAGGGAGTTGAAATTACGGCGGCGCCGGCACCTATCGCATAAGATAAAGTACCACTTGTAATCTGTGCTTCATTTAAATATGGAGTGATGTACATGTCGCAGGCTGTCAGGTAATCAAACAGTTGCTGTTCCGAAACGAATTTATTGATAAAAGTAAGGTTTTCTTCTACGTTTAGTTTGCGTGCAAGCCGTTTCAGGCTATCTCGATATTCCTCTCCGGAATTACGGATAACTCCTGGGTGTGTCGTGCCCAATATCACATACATAACGTCCGGGTTTTTAGCTGCTATTTTTGGTAAGGCCTCAATGACTGTTTCCAACCCTTTATTTCTACTGATAAGTCCAAATGTGAACAGTACTTTCTTGTTTTTGAATGGTAAAGATTCTTTTACCGGATTATTTATTGATGGTTCCAGATCGGGAACGCCATGTTCAATTAACTGGATTTTACTAAATGGAATTCCATAAATTCCGGTTAAAAAGCCTACAGCCCTGTGGCTCATGACAACAATCCTGGATGAATGTTTGGCAATTTCCCTAATGATGGTCAATTGCATATAAGTAGGGTCCTTCAGTACGGTATGTAAAATCGTAACCAAAGGTTTTTTTAAGCGTGCAATTAATAGAAGAATATAAACGCCATTTTCACCACCATAAATGCCAAATTCATGCTCCATAATACAGGCATCAACCAGACTTGTATTGATGTAATCAGCTGCCCGGATATAATCCTTTTGGTTTTCCTGCCTGATCTGATACTTGACTTCGACTGGATATTCGTAAGTGTAAAGGTTTTCAGCGTCAGTCATCGCAACCACATAACTGTCTCCAGAAACAGTTGTTTTGTCACAGCTAATTGCGCTGAGGAGATTGTGGTTAAAAGTAGCGATTCCACATTCACGTGGGGGATAGGTTGAAATATAAGCGATTTTCATATTCAATAGGGGTTCTTCCTGTTCTATCAACAATTTTTAAATAGAATTGTTCTCGTTAGCTTTATTTTATTCATGAAAAGTCGAAAAATGTTAAACAAAAAAATGTATTTCTATTAAACTGTTTAATTAATTGTTGGGTTGGTGTGAAAAGAGTTAGATTATTCGCAATAAAAAAGCCCCGAAAGGTTCCAGTCTTAAAGATTTGGAACTTTCGAGGCTTTTATTGGAAGAAACAATCTTATTGATTGTTCAGAAACACGAACTTATGATCGAACATGTCCAGTTTTATTTTGCTGTCTTTATCTACTTTTCCAGATAGGATTTCCTTAGACAATTCATTTAAGATACGTTTCTGTATCACCCGTTTCAATGGACGTGCGCCAAATTGAGGGTCATAACCTAATTCTGCCAACCAGTCCAAAGCATCTGTGGAGGCTTCAATTTCAATACCCATTTCGGCCAGGGTGTCTTGAACGTGTTTAAACTGAAGATTTACAATGTCCCTTAATTCAGTGCGGTTAAGCGGTGTAAACATAATCAACTCGTCTATCCTGTTTAAGAACTCAGGACGAATGGTCTGTTTCAACAATTCAAACAGTTCATTTTTTGTTTTTGCAACCACTTCATCATGATTGTCTTCATTTAAATTCTTAAAATTATCCTGAATCAAATGAGAACCAATGTTAGAGGTCATGATAATAATGGTGTTTTTAAAATTTACCACACGGCCTTTATTATCCGTCAGCCTTCCATCGTCCAGCACCTGTAGCAGAATGTTAAACACATCAGGGTGTGCTTTTTCAATCTCATCTAATAGGACTACTGAATAAGGTTTACGTCGTACTGCTTCTGTAAGTTGTCCACCTTCATCATAGCCAACATATCCCGGAGGTGCACCAATCAGACGTGAAACGGAATGTCGTTCCTGATATTCACTCATGTCTATACGGGTCATGGCATTTTCATCATTAAAAAGGAATTCTGCCAATGCCTTAGCCAGCTCAGTTTTACCTACACCTGTAGTGCCTAGAAATATGAATGAGCCAATTGGTTTACGCTTATCCTGTAATCCTGCACGTGAACGACGAATTGCATCAGATATTGCTTCAATAGCCTCATGTTGTCCGGCTACACGTTTATGCAATTCATTTTCGAGGTTTAATAGTTTTTCCCGCTCACTCGAGATCAATTTCGTTACCGGTATGCCTGTCCATCTGCCTACTACTCCTGCAATATCATCTGCTGTTACCTCCTCCTTAAGCATTCGGCCTTCAGCTTGTTGGTTTTCCAGTTGTGCTTTTAGTCTTTCAACATTATCCTGAGCTTCTTTTATCTTTCCGTAGCGGATTTCGGCTACTTTTCCATAATCTCCGGCACGTTCCGCTTGTTCAGCTTCCAGTTTGTAATTCTCTATCTGTTCAATCTCATTGTTAATGTTGTCGACAAGGTCTTTTTCTCCCTGCCATTTTGCTTTGATCTGATCTCTTTCTGCAGATAGGTTCGCAATTTCTTCTGCTAAAGATTTTACTTTTTTTGCGTCGTTTTCCCGTTTAATAGCCTCACGTTCGATCTCCAGCTGCATGATCTTACGGTTTAGCTCATCTACTTCCTCGGGTACGCTATCCATTTCCAAACGTAGTTTGGAAGCAGCCTCGTCCATTAAGTCGATCGCTTTATCTGGTAAGAACCTGTCGGCAATGTAGCGTTGCGACATTTCTACAGCGGCAATAATTGCTTCATCTTTAATTCGCACTTTATGGTGGGTTTCATAACGCTCTTTTAATCCGCGCAAAATGGAAATGGCGTCTTGTGTATCCGGTTCGTCTACCATAACTTTTTGGAAACGGCGTTCCAGCGCCTTATCTTTTTCCAGGTGCTTTTGATATTCGTCGAGCGTAGTTGCACCTATTGCACGAAGTTCACCACGGGCAAGGGCAGGTTTCAGAATATTTGCTGCGTCCATTGCGCCTTCGCCACCACCAGCACCAACAAGTGTATGGATCTCATCAATAAATAAGATGATATCGCCATCACTCTGTGTTACCTCCTTAACGACCGCTTTTAAGCGTTCTTCGAACTCTCCTTTGTATTTAGCGCCTGCAATGAGCGCACCCATATCCAGTGAGTAAACCGTTTTTGTTTTCAGGTTGGTAGGTACGTCACCTTTAATGATTCTATGCGCAATGCCTTCTGCAATAGCGGTTTTACCAACTCCTGGTTCGCCGATCAGGATTGGATTGTTCTTTGTCCTTCTAGATAAGATCTGGATTACTCTCCTGATCTCTTCGTCACGGCCAATTACAGGGTCCAGTTTACCTGATTCAGCATACTCATTTAAATTGCGTGCGTATTTATTCAAGGCATTGTAAGTAGCCTCCGCATTTTGACCGGTTACGTGTTGATCACCCCTTAAAGCAATAATCGCCTTTTTCAGGTCTTTTTCTGTTACGCCCTGGTCTTTTAAATGTTTAGCTGTATTGTCGTTTACAGAAAGTAAGCCCAGCAGAACATGTTCAACCGAAACAAACTCATCTTTAAATTCTTTTAAATAAGATTGTGCTTTTTGCAAAGCAGAGTTGCTTCCGGAAGTAAGGTACGGACTGCTGCCGGTTACTTTAGGGAATTTCTCTATCTGTGCATCCAATTGTTGATTTAAAACATTCAGATTCACATTTAGCTTCTTTAAAACATAAGAAACTACATTTTCATCAACAGTAAGCAACCCTTTTAAAATATGGGCTGTTTCAATAGCTTGTTGCTGATTGCCTTGAGCTATTTCGGAAGCCTGTTGAATAGCTTCCTGTGCTTTTATCGTGAAGTTGTTAAAGTTCATATCAACTAATAAACAAAGTAAGTGCCTGCTTGTTTTTTAGTTAAAAATCGGAAATTTTGTCGTTGTTTTTTATTTGTTTATGACTTTTTTTCCGGAATCTAATTCTTTACCTTGTTTGTACAATGAACTTAGGGCAGTTTGAATTCGATATCATGCAGCCAGGAAAGAGGGGTGTTGGAGGGAGGGTAAAAGAAATTATGGCTTTTTGTAGCCTTGCATTTACATTATTAATGACTTTAAACTCGGCTAAATTTGCGAACTTCGCGGGCATAAAAATGAGAGAATTTATACGATTATATCTGGATGCTTATAAAGGGCTTTCTACGCCAGCGTGGATGTTGGCCCTGGTGATGTTGATTAATAGGAGTGGGGCAATGGTTATTCCTTTTCTGGGCGTTTACATGGTTAATCATCTAAATTTTAGCCTGGAAGATACCGGTACCGTGTTAAGCTGTTTCGGGGTGGGAGCGGTAGCAGGTTCTTTTCTGGGTGGCTGGTTAACGGATAAGGTTGGGCATTTTAAAGTGCAGCTGACCAGCTTAATTCTCACTGTGCCTATGTTCTTTTTATTGCCTGAGCTAAATACCGTAGTAAAACTGGCAATTGGCGTATTTATGCTGAGTATTATTTCTGAAACGTTCAGACCGGCAAACTCTGTTTCTATTGCATATTATTCAAAACCCGATAACATTATCAGGTCATTCTCTTTGAACAGGATGGCTTTAAATCTCGGATTCTCGATAGGACCTGCGCTTGGAGGTTTTTTGGCAGCAATCTCCTATACTTTTCTATTTTATGGAAACGCAATTGCAGCATTCTTTTCGGCATTGTTGTTTTTTGTTTACTTCCGTAACCGAAAAGGGAATGAAAAGGCTATCGTGCATGAGGAAGTCGCTGAAGATCCGGGCACGAACAGATCGCCCTATAAAGATACGCTCTTTGTGCTTTTTAGTGTGTTGAGCTGTGTATTCGCTATTTGTTTTTTTCAGTTACTGAGCACACTTCCTTTATATTACAGAACAGTCTATAAGCTTACTGAAGCAGATATCGGAGTGATATTGGCCTTTAGTGGGTTGGTGGTCTTTCTGCTGGAAATGTTACTGGTGCATATTGCTGAAAAAAGAATGACAGCAAGAGCTGTTATTGTGTGGGGTACTTTATTATGTGGTCTTTCATTTTTAATCCTTAATCTGACCCATGGAATATGGGTGCTGTATGTCTCTATTTTTGTACTTTGTATAGCTGAAATTCTTGCCATGCCATTTATGGCAACAGTTACTTTGCAACGTTCGTCTTTAAAAACGAGGGGTGCCTATATGGGTGTTAATGCTTTGTCTTTTTCGGCAGCTCATGTGTTTTCTCCTTTTGTAGGAACCCGGATTGCCTCCATTTATGGTTTTGAGACGTTATGGTATGGAACAGCAATTGTGTTGTTGTTAACCGCTATTGGATTTCTTATAGTAATGAAAAAGATGAAACTCGCAGATTTTTAGAATAAATGTAATTTGAGGGGTAACAAATACGGACTTAGGTTGATATCATGTAAACCTAACCCTATATGTTATGAAAAAGCTCATTTCTTCTCTGGCTGGCATTCCTTTTTCTATAATTGCACAGCAGTTTCCTGAAGCACCTATGTGCTTTCATGCCTTAAAAACAGTGTTGTCTTATTTTGTTTTTCAAAATGGCTATAAAACTCTTTTGGCTATGGATATGAAAACGCATGGTTGTGTGTTTCATGCTGAAAAGCTAATTGCTATTACAAAAGTAGGATACCGGAGCTGGAAAGCGGGGCTTTCTTATAGCATCTCATTATGGCAGGTAGGGCAAGACCGGGCATTAAGCACTTGTTTTATAAGTCCGAAAAATACGAATGGAATTGAATTTTTTCCATTAAAGCGACCTGTAGTAATTGAACCTGGTAAAACCTATTATATTACGCGTACTTACTTAGACGTTGATGCGAATGGAGAATTGAGCGATTGTGTGGGATGGTTAAACAGTAAAGAAGGAGGGTATATTTATCCGGTAAAGCAGCATGTAATTACATTAGCCAACGGTTTCTTTAGTGATGATGTAAATCCTTTACAAAGCGATAGCGTGTCTAATATCCGTACAAATACTTTATTGCCTTTTATAGATTTTGAATATACTTTACAATATAAATAATATAAAAAAAAAGGTGCTTTAAGGCACCTTTTTTTTTATATTATTTTAATATTTCAGCTAATCTTTCGGTTTGATGATCTGCTAATTTTTTCAGCGGACCGGCGGCGAGCATTTTCATCATCATGTTCAGATCGGCAGATATGATGTGGGATGCGGTTGTGCCTCCATTACCATTGTCTGCTACCGCCCATTTTAACTCCAGATCAAAAGGAGCTTTTTCCGTTGGAACAGCAATAATCTCTTTGTTTTCAACACGACTGGTTATTTTTATAGCTAGTTTTGCCATGTTTTGTATCGTAAAGCTGGCTTCGTCTTCAGTTGAAGACCAGTTGTAGATATTTTCAGGCATTAATTGCTGGTGGTTATTCATATCTGCTAAAAAAGCATATACTTTTTCTACCGGCAAATTTACTTCAGTTGTACTTTCAATAACTGTCATACTGATCAGGTTAGTTTTTCTAATTCATTAGCCCATTCTGCTGGGTTTCTGCGCCATTTAGTTAAAAGATCAACGTCTTTTTGAGCGATAAAACTGTGTTCAGCAGCATAATCAATTAGTGTATTGTAGTTAGATAAGGTAGCATAACGACATTTTGCAGCAGCAAAATTCTCATCAGCCTGATCAAATCCATAAGTAAATATAGCTACAAGACCTGCAACAGAAAGGCCTGCATTTCTCAACGCATCAACAGCTTGTAAGCTGCTTTTACCTGTAGAGATCAGGTCCTCTATTACAACTACTCTTTGTCCTTCAATAATTTCACCTTCAATAAGACTCCCTGTTCCATGTTCTTTGGCTTTAGATCTGACATACACGAAAGGTAATCCCAGTTCCTGGGCTACCAAGGCACCCTGTGGAATACCAGCAGTTGCAACACCGGCAATTACGTCTACAGAGCCAAATTCTTCCTGTATCAATTGGGTAAGTTTCTGTCTGATGTATGTTCTTACAGATGGATGGGAAAGAGTGATCCTATTGTCACAATAAATAGGGGATTTCCAACCCGAAGCCCAGGTAAACGGGTTGTTAGGTTGTAACTTAATTGCTTTTATTTGTAATAAAAATTCAGCTACCTTTAATTCAATATCACTTTTATTATACATGGCTCAAAAATACAGAATTCTTTACAATTTGTGTTAATACTATGCTAAACTATGTAGTCAGACAGTATATGAAATTGAAGAAAATGCTCGGTTAAATAATTAGTTCCTATGGCTACAAATATCGTTAAATAAATCCGCTGATAAAAGGTTTTTTTGGCTTCACTTGATTATCAGTAGGATAAAGAATTTTTAGGTAGATCGGGATTTGAAGTATATGAACGGTAGCTTTCATTATGAAATTTTGTTTTGCTGCTTTTTTATCGTAGCTCGTGGAATTTAATTCTGTTTTTTATGTTGTTTTACGTGGAACGGCTTGATCTTTTTAGAATGTAGGTCTTTTAGAAAATGTCTTTAGAACTTTGGTTTTTTGGCAATAACAAATGACTCAGCGTTATATGAAAGAAATTAAAATAGAAAGATCCGTTACCAATCGCAGTAGCGATTCAGTTGACCGTTATTTACGGGATTTAGGGAGGTATCCACTGCTCGACGCAGAAGAGGAAGCTATTTTGGCAAAAAAGATCCGTTCGGGTGATGGTGCAGCTTTAGAAAAACTGGTAAATTGTAATTTACGTTTTGTTGTTTCAGTAGCTAAAAAGTATGAGCTGCCGGGCATGTCGCTGGCTGATTTAATTTCGGAGGGAAACATTGGTCTGGTTAAGGCAGCAGAACGCTTTGATGAAACCAAAGGTTTTAAATTTATTTCTTATGCAGTGTGGTGGATCAGACAGGCTATCCTGCACAGCATCGGTTTGCATAAGCGTATGATCCGGCTTCCAATGAACCAATTAAAGACAATTGCTGATTTCTGGAATGTTGGCGATTTGCTGGAGCAGCGTCTGCAGAGGCGGCCTACGTTACAGGAAATTTCAAAATCTATGGAATTGCCCTATGAACGTATTTTCGATTGTTTATCCTATTTGGGTTATACTTATTCATTTGATGGAGCAATTAATGATGATGATCAGGAGTGTAGGGTTCATACAATGGAAGACCCAACGTCGATATGGCCTGACTCGGAACTTGAGCGGGATGCGCTGCGGATCAATATAGAAATGATGATGAATGTGCTTAGTCCACGAGAAAAGGAAGTGATTCGTATGGCTTACGGAATGGGAGGGGGCAGGCCTTTGGAAAATGTCGATATTGGTGAGGTGATGGGGTTGAGTTCTGAAACCATCCGCCGTGCAAAAGGCAAAGCAATGTTTAGACTACGGGAAATAAGTGGAATCGAAATGATGCAGCAGTACCTCTAAATTGAGACTTCTCGCGTATAGAAAATATGATCTGGAAGTAAATAGTTATGTATGGTTTAAATAAACTCTAAGAAATCGAATTATTTTTCCGGTGTAATTCTGTACTTTTAAAATTCGGTTTTTCATCTGTGGAATCTGCGTTAGGATAGTTATAGATAGACCTTTTTAAATTAATAGCCATTTATTATGAAGACTTATAGGATTTACATCAACGACCATACCTTATATATAGCAGCTAACGTACCTGAACTCGTTGAAGAAATAGAGCAATTGACTGTATTGGGTTTTAATTTTCAAACTTTTTACAAACAACTTGGTAATTTGCCAGGTAAATCTTTTTTGCTGTTAACTGAAGATCCGAAAGCAGTATTTACTAAAATTAAAGAAAGCTGCTTGATTATTAAGGCTGCGGGAGGATTGGTCTCAAGTTCAAAAGGGAACTACCTGTTTATTTTTCGAAACAAAAAATGGGATCTGCCGAAGGGGAAAGTAGAAAAGGGAGAGCGAATGAAAGAGGCTGCGGTACGTGAAGTAGAAGAAGAATGCGGTGTGAAGATCAGTACCAATGATGAGAAACTCTGTAAAACCTATCATGTATACACTTTAGGTGCTAAAATAGTATTAAAGAAAACCAACTGGTATCGTATGACAGTGAAAGGCGAGCCAAAACTGGTCCCTCAAAAAGAAGAAGGTATAACCAAAGCAAGCTGGTTAAGCAAAACTGAGCTTGAACCAGTGGTTGCCAATACTTATCCGTCAATTATGGACGTTTTGGAAGCAGGAGAATTATTACCGCAACGCGTTTTATAGGTGTTGGATCGCTTCCTTTGGTAAAAACTTACTTACATCGCCATTGTTGCGCAAAATATCGCGCACAATGGTTGAACTGATCGCCGAATACTCCGGTTTGCTCAATATGAAAATGGTTTCCATTTCAGGCATCATCGTCTGGTTAATCTGTGCTATGGCCCTTTCATATTCGAAATCACCAACAGAACGGATACCCCTTACCATGTAGTTTGCATTGATCTTTTTGCAGAAATCTACGGTCAGACCTTCATAAAGTTCTACCTCTACATTCCTGGTGTCTGCAAATACTGTATTTACAATTTCTTCACGCTTCTCTGCAGATAAAAAGCTTTGTTTTGAGCTATTTAGCCCAATGCCAACAACAATCTTATCAAATAAAGGTAAAGCACGTTTTAATATATCAACGTGGGCGATGGTTATTGGGTCGAATGATCCTGGAAACAATGCAATCTTCATAGCGGTTAATTTTTTTCAAAGAAACTAAAAGAAGAATTTCCATAACGTCTGGTCTCTTTAAAACCAGGTTGGTCCTTCATTTTTAGTAAAGATGGATGTTCTACTATTAACAAACCATTATCAGTAAGTAAGTTATTCTTCATAACCAGTTCCGGTATACGTGGAATGGTTGGTAAATCATAAGGTGGATCCGCAAAAATGATCTGGTAGCTTTGCTGAGGGAGTTCCAGAAATTTAAATACATCTGCTTTTTGTACATCAATTTCTGTCAGATCATATTTACTGATAACAGACTTTACCCAATATACACAACCAGAATGCTTGTCAACTGCGGTAACTTTTTTTATTCCTCTGGATGCAAATTCTATACTTACATTTCCAGTGCCGCAGAAAAGATCGAGGACTTCGCACTCTTCAAAATCGTAAGTATTATATAGAATATTGAACAAAGCCTCTTTGGCCATGTCTGTGGTAGGTCTAACGGGTAAACTTTCAGGGGCATTAAGGCGAATACCTTTTAATTTTCCTCCTATTATTCGCATAAATCAAGGGCTAGCAGACTGCTGTAATAATGAGCAGGCATATCATCTAAAATTTTGTGGTCAATTTCCTCAATAGGAGGTAAATTGAAGTGTATGGTATTGAAGTACTTTTCGATACATTGGTAGTGTTCATCACCAGGATGGATAATCCCACTTATGTGTAGTTCAGCAACTGAGGTGTCAACATTCATCTGACTAATAATCAGCAGCAGGTAGTAGTTAAATTCTTCGGCATTATCAATCTGATAATAATTCTGAAAGATCAATTGCTCTCCAATTGTATAGAGTGCATTGAAAGATGTGGCTGTAAAATCGAGCAGTAGTACTGTTTTGTCATGATGCGATGCCAGTGCTAATGCCGGGGCACTATGTGTGTATAACCTGCAATTTTTTAACGATGTAACAAGTGTATCTTCTGTAAACTGTTGCAGACTGAAGATCGAAGTAAAGCCGAAATTTGTAAAAGGTCTTGTATATAAATTATTGGATTGATCCCCGGTAAAGAACCTGGCGTATTGGTTCAATTGTGCAGGATCATACAAATCATTTGGAATATTTATCGTATTTTCTGTATAGACAGCAGCTTTAATTTCATTAAATGGCAGCGTTAAATAAATATCGTTTTTTAGTCTGGCTGCTAGTGTTGCCGGAACATTATCACATTCCTGTTCATCGTATACTGCTTTAAGTTGTCTGCAGCTCTTGTCAATGATGGCATAAGAGAAACTGTCTGGTGTTATTTTTAACAACAGATCACAATCTGCAGCCGTATTCAGGTCAAATTCCGGATCAACCAGTAGTATGCTGTTTTTATTATCCATATTAGCAAAATTAATCCTTTTTTCTATAAGATCACCATTGCATATTTGTTAAATGGATAAAGCAGCAATTATAGAGGCTTCATATGAATTCAATCCGACAGCAGAACAGCGGGAATTTTGTGAAGAAATGGCCTCTTTTTTATCGCATGACCTGGGTAGTCAGTGTTTTATATTAAGAGGATATGCGGGGACTGGAAAAACTACTTCCGTAGGTGCTTTAGTAAAGGCATTATCAAAATTTAAATTACGTTCCATATTGTTAGCACCTACAGGAAGGGCGGCAAAGGTAATGAGTAATTATACGGGTAAAAAAGCACTGACAATTCATAAGAAAATATATAGAAAGCGTTCGGCAGTAGCCACCGACCTGTCTTTTCAAATTGCGCCCAATCTGGCTGAGCATACCTTATTTATTATTGATGAGGCATCGATGATTGCCGATGAATGGATTACCCATACAGGATCTTCTTTTCTGAAAGATCTGATGGAATTTGTTTACAACGGGAAGAACTGTGCTGCTGTATTCGTTGGAGATACAGCACAATTGCCACCAGTAGGAAGTATTGATAGCCCAGCTTTAAATGCGGAGTATATGGCTGCAAATTTTGGTATGATGGTTAAAGCTGTAGAGCTTAAGGAGGTGGTAAGGCAGGAAAAGAAATCAGGTATCCTGGCAAATGCGACTATGCTTAGGAGTTTGATCAATGAGCTGGAAATGGAAGATAACGGAGAAGTGGTTTTGCCGAAATTCATTACTAAAAATTACAAGGATATTTTCAGGATGACCGGCGTAAAACTAGTTGAAGGATTAGAGTATGCCTATAGTAAATTCGGAATTGAAAATTCGCTTGTTGTTTGCAGATCTAACAAGTCGGCCAATGTGTATAACCAGCAGATCCGTGCGCGTTTACTTTACCGGGAAGAAGAACTCACTGGTGGAGATCAGATTATGGTGGTGAGGAATAATTATTTTTGGCTGCCTGAAAATGAATCAGCAGCTTTTATCGCTAATGGTGATATGGCCAAGGTGCTTAGGGTAAGGCGCACAGAAGAAAGGTATGGTTTTCGTTTTGCTGAAGTACAGCTGGAGTTCCTGGATTTTCCTGACGTTGGATCCGTAACCTGTAAAGTAATGCTCGATACGCTAACCATAGAAGCGCCTAATTTGTCCTACGAGCAGAGCAACAAACTGTTTGAAGAACTTAATCTGGACTACGAGCACATTAAAAATAAAAAAGAAAGATTTACTGCAATTAAAGAAGATCCTTATTACAATGCCCTGCAAATTAAATTTGCTTACGCTGTAACTTGCCATAAAGCCCAGGGAGGGCAGTGGGATGCTGTATTTGTAGATCAGGGATATTTAACGGACGAAATGGTAGATATGGATTTTTTAAGATGGCTATATACTGGGGTCACAAGAGCGAAAAGAGAATTATTTTTAGTAAATTTTGCAGCTAATCTGTTTTTAGCTCCTGCCGAGGATCAATACTAACTATTAAAATAAAAGACTATATGAGATTTGCATACTCTGTAAAACAAAAAATGAAGATCGCGGTATTGTTGTTCTGCATCATGGCATGCACCATACTAATCAGGTTTTTAGAAGATAAAAGTGTGAAAAGTATGAACAAATCTTTTGTGTCGTTATACAACGACAGACTGATACCAGCTACTGACCTTTTTTATATTGCAGAATATGTTGATCAAAAACGTTCTTTAGTAGAAGAGGTTTTTTATTCTTCAACTACGCAAACATTTAATGAAGCAGATTTGAAGCAAAAGCTGGACAGAATAAATGTTTCGATTGACTCTCTGATTAAAGATTATGAAAAAACCTTTCTGGTAAAACAGGAAAAACTAAAAATCACTGAACTTAAAGCTTGGTTAGCCGGGCACAATAGGATAGAAGACAGGCTTTTGAATGCGGCCTCCGTACAAGGACTGGAGAAGGCCAGAATGATGTATCAGACTTTCGGCCGAAATGCACCTGGTGAGATCATTCAGAAGCTATCGGAATTGATGCGAATTCAACGGCAGGTTGGCGAAGAGCTAACAAAAGATACTGCATTTATGGTTTCGGGAAATAAAATTTACTCGAGCTTCCAGTTGGTGTTAGCTATTCTTATTGGTATTTTAATTGTGGGAATCGTTTTTACATCCAATGTGGTTAAAATAAGCAATGATAAATTTAATCTGAATTAGTCTGTCGAAACAATAGGTTACTCTATGTGGTTGAAATATAGCACGTAGAGAAATTCATTTGTATAGTATATTGTTACATATTTTTAATTATGTTTGAATTTGAGACTAACGCAATTATTGAATTAACCTAAATATGGAAAGTAAAGTGGGAACTGCACTTAAAGAAGAATTACTACTTCTTCAGGAAGCCTCGGCGGGCAGCAGGGCAGCATATACGACTTTGTATACTTTTTATCTTCCTAAATTATATAAGTACATCTACCCGTTTGTACGTTTTTCCAAAGAGGATACCGAAGAAATCCTTCATGATATGTTTATGAAAATCTGGGAGCGTAAAGAGGATCTTTCAAAGATAAAATCCTTTAACAGCTATCTTTATAGCATGGCGAGGAACAAGTTGATTAATTTGCATGAACACAGTAAAGTAAAACAAAAAGCTATAGAATATATTGTTCATCATACTGATACGACTGGAAACAGTGCTGATCACAATTTCATCTATGCCCAATATCAGGAAGTGATGAAGAAGGCAATAGACGCTTTGCCACCAAAGCGTAAGCGAGTCTTTGAAATGAGTACATTTGAGGAATTGTCTCAGGATCAGATTGCGAATGAATTACAAATCTCTAAATCAATGGTTAAAAAACAATTGTATTCGGCTACCAGGCATGTAAAGGAATATCTCCTTTTACATACAGATCTGACTGCATTTATTGTGCTTTGTATAGCTGCCGCAATTCGTAAATAAGTAAAAGATATAAAAAATGCCCACCGATATTATATCGATGGGCAAATGGAACTTTAAAGTACTAAATGAGTGCTAGTATTTCAGTTTAATGGTAATATTCCAGGTTCCAGGCTCCAAAATTGCAAAATCGAACCAATAGTTGAAGTACCTTCCAATAGCGCTGCCGTTGTTGTACATATCTATCCGCTGTCCCCAAATTGGAATACCTTGTCCTGTTGGCAAACCACCAATAACGGGAATCGGAGTTCCCTCAGTTTCAATCTCCAAACGGTCAGGAAATTCGGTATATTTAACTATTTTCTGAAGTCCTAAATTATGCCAATCTTTTAAGTTTGGATTTGCGGCTGTACCGTATTCGTACCCTAAAAGTGTTTTGGGATCTATCGGGGTGTCATCATTTCTAAGTGTTTTAATAATCAGCTTAGTTGGCCCGGTTGAGGCTGCTGTTTTTTCAAACTTAACATCCAGACCATCTATTTTATCTACGCCTGAGAAGGAGTATGAATAAGGCCCCGCAGGCGTTGTATTTATGGTTAATGCATTTTTAATGATCATTTCACCACCACTATTTTTTACTTTTATATCAAAAATATAACGCCCCTGAGGAAAAATATTCGGATCATTGGCTTCAGCGTAAATAATAATCTGACCATTGGTTGGATTAATATCTATCGCCGGTTTTTTAGCCGGGATCCTGATCATATTAATTTGATCTAACGAAGTCTCTAAACCTGTAGGTGTACCGGTCCAATAATAGGTGTCCACTTTATAATTCATCAACTCTGTGAGCACTTTTCCGCTTTGATCGTGGATAGACGCGATACTCACTTCAAGCGGTTTGGTAGAATCGTCTGTGGCTAAAGCTGCCGACATAATTATTCCCCGACCGGTGGTTACAGTTAAAGTTTTAGTTGTATATCCTATTGTCGGGCTTATAAACCCAACTTTATCTTGTTTCTTACATGCTGTAAGCAATGCCATTCCTGTTACAAATAGCAAACAAGAACTCAAATAAATTCTTTTCATAAATAATTTTCTATTAATTATCGTTTACTCTAAAATATTTCAATTTTAAACCCCCGCTAAAATTCGCACCGTTACCTAAAACATGTAAAATGGCATTTGCGGTAATTAGATTGTGGGTTTGCATACCTGCAGAATAATTGATAGAATCTATAACTTTTATTTTTCGATGCTCATAAGTCATATAGTCCGCACTGGTTCTTACCGAACTGCCCGGATTGGTAATGCCGCTTGTACCATAAATGATTAGACTATCGGCATTATTATCCTTATAAGCTTTATTTTTATCGGCAACGGCACGCTCTAAAGAAACCTGGTTATTTACAAGGATAAACCTCTTCAGCAGCATAGTTAAGGTATCTACACCAATTTTACTTAGAGGTCTGGGTGCTTGCTTATCTGAAGGCAGGAATCTCCGTTGAAACCTCATTACTGCCGAATTTGGACATGCATAAAATGTAATATTAGGTTGGTTAACGAGTGCTTTCCCATTTGTCAGGTCGATGATCTTAATTAATGAATCGAACATATGATTGTTTCTGCTCGCCAAAAAATCATACGTAGTCATTTTTTTTTCTGCTTCTGTTTGCCTAGATAATCCACCATCATTAAAATAGTCTGTCTTTTGGCATGAAGCAATTGCGAGACATATAAAGCTAAAGGCTATTATGATGTTCTTTTTTGATATATAATTTTTCATACTAATTTTAAATAAAATTTAATAATTATTGCCAGAAGGTATTTTGAGTAATTATAAAACCACTTTGGGATATGATACCCGGATTGATTGGCAGCAACCACGCACCTTTAGTGTACCAGTCTGCCTGTGTTATTTTAGAATAAGCTGCAAGTTTTCTGGTTCTAACGTAATCAAAAAATATTTGTCCTTCGCCCAGCAGTTCTTTTCTACGCTCTAGCAAAATGGTGTCTTGCAGACTACCGCCACTCGTATATAGTCTAGCCTTTGCTCTTTCTCTTACTTTGTTTAACCAAACTATGGCGTCTGCTGGTCGGTTTACTTGTGAGCTTGCCAAAGCCTCTGCTCTTAGCAACATAATATCGGCCAGACGGGTGATTATAATATTGGATTCGTTTATGTTTTGAGATGTGGTGTCACCTTGAACCTGTAAAGTTCTGTACTTGCCTAAATATGGACGGGTAGGGCTGTTATTTAGAGTAGAATTAGTTAACCAGGTAGATCTACGTCCGTCAACTTCTCCAGCCGCGAACATTTGTTTTAATAACGCCGCTGGTGGACATAGTAAATATAATTCTGTACCACCACCACCATCTGATTGGTCTTTGTACCATGGTCTTCCCAACGTACGATTATACACTTTGTTTTTTTGTACCTCTTTTAAAGTAGCATCGAAATTTAATTCGAAAATACCTTCCTGAGATTTTCCAATAAAGATTTTTAACAACTGGGTCGTATCGGTAATAAGGCTGTATTGCCCATTGTTAATTACACTATCACAAAGTTTTTCTGAACCACTGTAATCTTGTAACCAAGCCAGCACATGGGCCTTGATTGCCCAGGCAGCACCTTTTGTCGCTCTAACTGCCTTATCTCCTCCAGAATAGGAAGGATCAAGATTAGCAATTGCTACATCTAAATCCCTTTTTATCTGATCGTAAACCTCTGCTTGTGGCGTTCTGGGAATATTGTCAACATCTACAGCTTTAAGGCTCATTGGAACGTCTCCCCAAAAACGGGTAAGATAAAAATAAGTCAATCCTCTTAAAAAGCTGGCTTCGCCCAAACTCCTGCGTTTAGCGCTCAAATCATAATTTTGAATCGTAGGAATTTTCTCTAACACCAAATTGCATTGTGCAATAACCCTATAAAATCCACTCCAATCTCCACCTTTATTATTATCATTTAAAAGCGCTGTAATTGTATTGGTCGCAATTGGTGTTTCCGGTCTTGTATTAACCGATTGGCTATAGCTTTCGAATGTGTTTGCCCGGACATCGCCCATTAAAAATATTTTATCTGGCAATACCGAACGTAAAAATGAGTAGGCGGCAGCGACAGATTTATCAACATCAGCCGCTGTTTGAATCGCATTATCAGCCGTAGGCAGTTGTATCACTTCTGGATCGAGCGCTTTTTGGCATGAACACAGCAGCAAACTGTATATTAAAAATAGGCTTGCTATTTTTCTTAAATTATCTTTTTTCATGTGATTAAAATTCAAAGTTGAAACCTAAATTAAATTTCTTCGGAACAGGGTATCCGTTACCAACATCGTAACCATAATCATCCACGTTTTCCGGATCAACTCCAGTGTATTTGGTGAGGATAAATAAATTCTCTAATCCGGCAAAAACACGTAATCTTCTAATTTTAGTTTTTTGTAAAAACTTAGGCGAAAAATCGTATCCGAAAGTAACGTTACTTAACCTTACGAAGCTTCCGTCTTCTAAGAATAAAGAAGTATTCGATTCGTAATTACCAATAAAATCGTAGCTAGAGAAAAGGTAGTAGCGCCAAGGGTTTAGTACAGGGAATTTCGCATTGGTATGAGTTGGTGTCCACACATCAAGATCAGAAACATCCAGAAGGTTACGTTGCCCTCCAGGATAATTTACGTTGTTACTAGCTGTCCAGCTTACCGATTTGATTCGGTCTGCTAATACTTTGTTGTACACTTTATTACCTATGGAGTAATTTAGAAGGAAACTAAACTGAAATGATGAATTGTTTTTTAAACGAAATGAAACAGTATTTGAAAAACTTCCGGTAACCTTAGGATTAGGATCGCCCATATAAACTCTATCACTATTTCCGGTTCCGTCTATTCGACCATCTCCGTCTACATCCCTTAAATGAATATCTCCTGCATGGTACGGATCCTGTGATGCAAAAGGACCAACCGGACGCAATTTACCCCCGGTGTAAGGGTTAATAGGCACAGAGGCCTCATCAGGAAAAACGCCCAGATATTCCAATAAATAAAAACCATTTAATGGCTTACCAAGCTGTAAATAAGGTTCTCCAATTGAATAACCTGTTCTCGAAATACTTCTTCCGAAGTCTGGAAGTTTGGTCAATCGATTTTTATTAGTTGTAGCAATTAAGGTCATGCTATATTGCAGCCTTTTATCTGGTGCAGTCAAGTATCCTGTAATGCCAGCCTCGAAACCTGTGTTCAGTACTGCCCCACTGTTTACACTTTTTTGAGTATATCCACTTGTGCTACTTAAAGGAGTTGTAAACAAGAATCCGTCTTTAGTTTTACGGTAGTAATCAAAAGCAGCACTCAAACGGTTGTTAAAAAATTCTAAATCTAAACCTACTCCGTAGTCTTTTGAAGTTTGCCAGGTCAAATCTGGAATTGGTAAGCCGTTAGCACCAGCATAATTTGGTGCCAATATAGGCGAGCCATTATAGGTTCCAAGGGCACCACTGGCGGCGCCTGTGTTATAAGCACCTAAAGCCAGATAATTATCCTGGTATTGTTGTCCTGCTTTACCAATACTTCCCCTTAACTTACCAAAGTTAAACCAGCTGCCTACGTTGTTTGCAAAGAAATTTTCTTTCGTAAAAACCCAGGCTGCGGAGGCAGACAAGAAATCACCCCATTGTTTGTCTTTCCCGAACTTGGATGAACCATCTCTCCGGATTACACCCTGAAATATATATTTTTTGTTATAATCGTAAGATAACCTTGAATAATATGATAACAATCCATAGGTAATGTTATTTGTTTGTAAGGTAATGTCTGATTGGGCATAGCCTTGAATAACCTGCTGAGCATCGTTTGGTCCGTTTACTCCACTACCATAAATATTATCGATACCATTTGTGTTGATATCAGTACCAATTAAGAAATCAAAAGTATGTGCATTCGCAAAAGTGTGATGTAATCTAACGTTGGTCACACTCAAAAGATCTAAGGTTTCCTGAGCATAATATGACGCTGAAGCCTTACCATTTAAATTTGCCGCGGATGGGTTAAAATTTCTTGTCCGATAGAAACTATAGCGTGCAGAACCTCTGGACGATACGTTAAGATAGTCTGTGATATCAAGACTCCCTTCTAATTGGGCAGATAAATTTCTCGTTAAATCAATATTAACACCTTTATTGTAAGATTCTAAAAAGGCGTCGTAATAACCTGATTTCGGTCCGGGTGCAAATGAAGAAGAAAAGTTATTGCCAATTACAGCAGCATTAAACGTCTCTCCACGGCGCTGACCTGCATCTTGTTGATTGACATTAACCCTACCGGTAATTGTTAACTTTTTTGTGGGATTAAAAATACCTTGATAGGATAATGCATAACGTTTGTAGCCAGAGCTTAATACCACACCTTTTTCGTTATAGTAATCTGCGCCTAAACGGTAACTTGCGTTTTCAGTTGCGCCACTAACACCAAGGTTAACGCTATATAATGCGGCATTTCTAAAATAGAGCTCTTGCCAGTCGGTGTTGTTATTGTAAAAGCTATTCAAGCTATCTGTCAATTCAATTGGCGGGTTAGAACTTCCACCGCCAACTTTCGAACTCTGGTAGGCATTAAATAAATAAAGCTTAAAATTACGCTCTGCCGATCCACCGTATGTTTTTCGCAGTTGAGGCGGAGTACTACCTCCAAATTGTGTGTTTAAGGTTACGATAGGTTTTCCTGCCTTTCCACGTTTTGTAGTAATGATGATTACGCCGTTAGCACCTCTTGAACCATAAATAGCTGTTGCAGCGGCATCTTTTAATACGTCTACACTCTCTACATCGAAAGGATTTAATCCTCCTAAAACACTCGAAATTGCTTGTCTTGGGTTTGATGGGTTAAAAGAATCCTGATCCATTGGCACTCCATCAATAATAAATAATGGCGTACTTACCACGTTTGAATTAGCAGAACTGGAAAAGTCCGATACCCCCCTGATAGAAATCTTGCTTCTTCCTCCAGGCTGACCAGAATTGTTTTGAACTATCAATCCTGGCGCAAGTCCTTGCAATAAGCCTTCAATAGAGCCACTTGGTCTGTTTTGCAGTTTTTCTCCATCAACACGGGTAATGGAACTTGGGTTAAGGTGTTTATCTTGTTTACCATAACCAATAACTACTACATTTTTAAGTTCTGATTCATCTTCTTCCAGGCTAATCCTTAATGTTTCTTTTCCTTTTACAGCTACTTCTTTTCTTTTATAGCCTACATAGGTTAAAATCAGTACATCATTATCTTCAACATCTATGCTGAAATCACCATTAGCGTCAGTTAATTTTGTCGTATTTTTATTTTTTACTTTAACTGTTACACCAGGTAAAGGCATGCCTTTAGTATCAACAACTTTTCCTTTGAATAGCTTAAACTGAATATCAGTCAGGGTTGATTCCTCTTCCCGCTTTCTAACAACAATTGTATGCTGATTGATCGCGTATGTCAGTGGTTGCCCATCAAAGCATTTTTCAAGAACGTCTACCAATGGTTCATTGGTTACTATAAGGGAAACCGGTTTTGTATTCTTAATTAATCTCGGGCTATATAAAAAAGTATAACCGCTTTGTTTTTTTATTTTACTAAAAAGTTGTTCCAAAGAAGCATTTTTCTCCGATAAAGTGATTTTTTGGGCAAACCCGCTCGCACTAACCTGTAAAAATGCAGCAATCATTAACACGGCTATGATCTTAATGCGCATGATGATCTGTTTTTTAATGCCTGGCCACCTTTGTGCATAGGTTGGCCTGCAATGAGTATTTTTATTCATACTTTTGTTTAGTTTGGATTGACAATAAATGGTCTTCGAAAATTATTTAGGTTAGGTCCAGACTATGCCGGTGAGGTGGTTCCAAGCACCTCCCGGTTTATACCAGAACAACCAAGAGTGGTGGGTCTCTATTTCTTCATATTTATACTTGGTTTAGGTTTACGGTTAGTTGATTTTATTATTTGGTTTTCATAGAAAACACTTAATTCGCTATAACTTTTATTTTTCTTCCCTCAAGCTTAAAATGCACGATTCCTGTTAATTCCAACGTTTTAAGCACTTCAGATACATTTGTAGAACGAGATACCGAACCCGCCAAATCTTTATCATTTATATCTCCTTCATACGATATTTCCAGCCCATACCAACGGGCTATCTTGCGCATTGCGGATGGAATACTTTCTGCATTAAATACAAAATATCCGTCTTTCCAGGCAGCAACCTCATTTACATCTACCGATTTCACATTTATAGAATAATCGTTAAGCAGAGATTGCTGTCCCGGAACTAAAACAGTTGTTCTTTCATTAATTAAAGACCGAACTTTTACACTTCCTTCCAGTAAAGAGGTTTTTGTATGCTCCTCTTCTTCATAACTATTTATATTAAAATGAGTTCCCAAAACTTCAACAACCTGATTCCTGGTCTGTACTCTGAATGGTCTTTCTTTATTCTTAGCAACCTCAAAATAACCTTCACCCGTAAGTTCTACTCTTCGTTCATCACCTTCGAAATTTACTGGATATCGTAACGATGACGAGGCATTCAACCACACACTGCTTCCATCGGGAAGATTTACCTGATACTGTCCGCCTAAAGGGGTTTGTATAGTGTTGTATAACCCGGCTGTATTTGATTTACTATTACTGATAATATTATAAATCAATTGGCCATCCTTGTTCTTAACAATTCTGATCCCTGGTTGATTTGCTACAATACCACCAGTATGGACATCGTTAAGATCTACTTTACTTCCATCACTAAGCGTCAATATGGCTTTATTTCCCCCGGGTTTAATATCATTTGAAATTTGACTCCGACTTATTTGATCAGGAGAAGGAGTGCTATTTTTTGTAAAATAAAAAAACAAACCTGTAGACAAAACCACAAATAAAGACGCGGCAATAGCCAGGGCCATCTTAAAACTCCTTTGCAGAGGTTCCTGTCTTTTGATTTGAAGGGGAATTACAGATGATGTTTCAATATGATTTAGTCCTGCCTCTATTCTTGAAATTAATCCGGGATCTACAACCTCATGGTCATTTCTCTGCTCCAGTATTTCTTCCCACCACTTCATAACAATTAGATATTCAGATTTTTCAGCACTGTCAAGCCACTCTACTAAAGCGTCTTCTTGTTGCTTTGTAAAGTTGCCTGATGGCATTAATGCTAATAATTCTTTTACTTCCTGTAAATTCATGATTATAACCTGATTTAATAGTAAGACAGGAAGAGTTTACAATTGGATACCCCCGGCACAAAAAAAAAATAATATAACATTCCTATTTTAAAATAAGAGGTAATTATGCCGCAATAAAAGGCAAAGCAATCTGAAAGGTTGTACCTTCATTTTCCCTGCTACTTACAGTTAATGAACCTCCATGTTGTTCTATGATTTGTTTTGAGATATGAAGTCCCAATCCGATCGATTTTTCGCCCCTAAGTCCTGGTCTTCCAGCTTTTGAGAACTGATCAAAAAGATGCTGTTGTAAGTTCGAGGGGATGCCAATGCCGAAATCAGTGATTCGAATAATGCAGGTGTTCTCAGAACTTGTTACTTCTATATTAATGGGCGTCGATGACTTTGAAAATTTCAGGCCATTGCCAATCAGGTTATCTATTACCCTGGTTAGTTTTGACGGATTTACCGCGGCAACTAACTCCTGGTTAGATGAGTTAAACACAATCTTACGTTCATTATTCAGGTTCTTTTGCCAGTTGTTACAAATGTTGTCCATAAACGTAATGATGTTCATGTTCTGAAGATGGAAAGGGGCCTGGTTATTTTGTGCAATCTCCAGCAAATCATCGATTATGCTCTTTGCCTGGCGTGTAGAACTCAGAATAAGCTGCATTTCTGTGCTTGCCTGTTCAGGAACCTCCTCAATCACAATTCTTGTTAATGCTTCAATGTTATTGAGCGGATTTCTAAGGTCATGGGCAACAAAACCAAGTATTTCACTTTTCTGATGGTTTAACAATTGTACCTCCAGGTTTTTCTCTTCCAGCTGTTTTACTTTTACAAACTGTTCCGCTTTAAAATAATAACTATATCTGGAACAGGCATACATGAAAAATGCAAGCACACCCGACATGATTACGTTGAGTACCTTTTGCTGTGCACTGATATCGGGAATAACCATTGCCGCAATAAAGAGGCAAATGATATAAATCGAAATAAGAAGGATCTTTTTTAAATCAAGCGCAAAGAAAACACTTACCGCAACAACCCCGGTAAGGAAAATGGTAAGCGTGTTTTTTGGGTTAAATTGAGAGAAGAAGAAGCTGACAGCAAAAGATGTTGTCAGGACAAATAAACAAAATACAAGTACAAGTATTTCTCTGCCTGTTGTTTTCCAGTGAGAAGATCTCGATGCATAAAGACTAAGTAAAATAAATGTAGTTGAACCCGAAAGCTGTACCCAGTTTAATATGTTATAATTAACTAAATTGGGCATTGATGCCAATTCATTACTGTAAAAAATAGAAATCAATCTTACAGTCATAGCAATAGCAAACAAAACAGCACCTAAATAGGATACTTGTTTAACGTTCGTATAACTGTAAATATTCCTAAATTCTTCAGAATACTTACCTGGGATCTTGTATCTAAATAAATTGAGCACGTGCTTATTTTGGTAGTAAAAATAATGAAAGGAAACGAAGTTGTATGATTATTATATTATTTTTGCTGAAAGTAGTAGATATGACCCCTGTTTTAGCCATTGAATTTAATTATGCTTTCTTTATTAAACTTTTAAAATTCGGTGTTGTGGGTTTTGTCGGACTGATTGTAGATTTCACGGTAACCTACATCTGCAAAGAAAAACTAAAAATTCATAAGTACATTTCGAGTTCATTGGGCTTTATCGTAGCCACAGCAACCAATTATGGGTTAAACCGAATTTGGACCTTCAATAGTCACGATGCGGCAACGATGATTCAGTTTGGTAAGTATTTTATGATCTGTTTAGTCGGACTCGCTTTAAGCAATATCCTTATCTATATATTAAATGATAAATTGAAATGGAATTTCTACGTTGCTAAAGCATGCGCAATAGTAATTGTGTCGTTATGGAATTTCTTTGCAAATTATCTTTACACATTTACCAATTAATCACCTTTATTCATGTTGGAAACAAAAAGAAAAACTGAACAAATCCTGTTTGTTTTTTTAGGTATATGGACATTCATTAATGTTATTCAGGCTTCTTTTGTAGAAGTACATGCTGACGAGGCTTACTATTGGGTATATTCAAGATTTTTAGACTGGGGATATTTTGATCACCCGCCAATGGTGGCTTTATTTATCAAAATAGGTAATATATTTAGTACTTCTACATTAGGCTTAAGATTAATGACTGTCATTACCAGTACAATGTCTGTCTATCTTTTATGGAGAATAGTGAGCCAGTATGCATCTAATATTAAGCTGTTTGTTTTGCTTTTTTCCGCAATCGTATTGTTTCATGTTTATGGTTTCATTACCACGCCTGATGCTCCCTTGTTTTTCTTTATTGTCTTGTTTTTATACGTTTATCAGCGTTATGTAGCAGAAGATAAGTTTAAATGGGCATTTTTGCTGGCACTGGTAATTGCCGGTATGTTGTACAGCAAATACCATGGAATATTGGTCTTGTTCTTTACCATTCTTTCTAATTTTAAATTACTAAAAAGACCAACATTCTGGTTTGTTGTTGTCGTTTCAATTGCAGCCTTTATTCCACATATCTGGTGGCAGGTTCAAAATAATTATCCCTCATTTTACTATCACGTAATAGACCGTTCTTCGGCTTTTTACAAGTTTAAATTTACTACTGAATATTTAATTGCACAACTGGCCTTGGCCGGGCCATTGGTTGGCTGGTACATGTATAAATCGGCTGTTAGCTTAATGCCCGATGATGCTTTTATCCGTGCGGTAAAATTTAACTGTGTTGGGATATTCATTTTCTTTTTCATCAGTACCTTGAAAGGAAGAGTAGAAGCACATTGGACACTGCCTGCGATGCTTTGTCTACTTATTCTGGCTTATGTTGCCATGGCTAGATATAGCATCCCTAAATGGTTTGAAAGACTGGCGATAGTCAATATTTGTCTGATTGTTCTGGTTAGGTTGATTTTGATCATACCTATTGATGCCTTGCGAAAAATAAAGATTGTTGATTACTACTTTGGAAATGAAACCTGGGCAAAAGGAATTAAAGAGAAAGCTGGTAATGCGCCCGTTATCTTTACAGACAGTTTCCAGGTCCCTTCCCGATACAATTACTATACGCAAAGTACAAAAGGCTTTGGTTACGATTCCAGGTACTATAGGAAAAACCAGTATGATATTTGGCCACTTGAAGATAGCCTGAGGAATAAAAAAGCATATTTTGTGACCCAGGAAGATATCGGATTAGGGGAAGCCGATACCATATCAACAACTAAGGGTTTGTACTATGGGACATGGCTGGAACAGGTAAGAATGTACCAGAAAGTTACAGTAAACCCAGTGGCTATGCCGGTGGATTGGAAGACGGGAGAGTCAAAAGAGCTGGAATTGAAAATCAGTAATCCTTATGATGAAACGATTTCACTAGGTAATGCAGGACAGAAATGGAAATGCTATCTGGAGTATGGTTTTAAACTGGGGCCAGACCTAAGCGAATTTAAACCGGTGATTACCGATTTGGAAAATGTAGTAATACCCGCAGGTGAGTCGGTTGTGGTGAAAGGAACTGTACAAGCGCCAGCGAATGCCGGGAAATATAAAATGATCTTCTCATTACGCACAGAGCCATTTGGAGGTTCGCGAAATAGCAATATGATTGCTGTAGAAATTAGATAGTCTATTTTCTTAGTTCTCCGGGAAGGTAACCGAAATGTTTACGGAATGCTTTTGAAAAATTGTAAGGCTCATTGTAGCCCATTGTGTAGGCAACTTCGTATACCGTACATGCGGATTCAAGTAACATCTGCCTGGCATAATTCATTTTTAACTCATTGAGGTAGCCAAAAACAGTCATGCCGAAAAGCTCCTTAAAACCTTTTTTAAGCATGAATTCGTTAATTCCAGCTTCGCGTGCGATACCACTTAAAGTTAAAGGATCAAACATGTTTTGTTGTATATAATGGCGCACGGTATGGAGCTTATCTATGTGATGCCGTTCTATTTTTACTGATTTAATACCATTTAAAGCCTCGGCCTGTTCAGCCTGGAGTAAAAAAAGCTCCGTGATTTTGGATTCATAAAACAGCTGTTTCATATTTCCGCTGTACACACATTGATGCATGTCATTAATCACAGATTGCTGTTTCGGCGTAATGGGTAAGGCATGATCTGATATGTCGGCCATTTTTCCAGCAGTTACCTTATCCCAAAAGCGTTTCAGGCATTCCAGATCAGTGGAGTAAAGTCTGTTGAAAAAAGGTTCATATAATGAAATACCAAAGTTGCGTACTTCAGGACTGCTCAACGCATAATATCCGTCAAAAGCAGGGGCAAACGCAACAGTATGTTCATTGTCTTTTAATACGTACTTTTTATTGCTGTCTGCTTCCCAGGCCGAACTAATACCCTGAATGGAAAAATACATGTTTAGCGTAGGCGTTTCATGTTGTTCCCTTAAAGTTATTTCATTCGCTAGTTTACTATTTCCCGAGAAGATGGCCGCACCATTGATCTTCACTTCATTGAAGTCCAGATAACCTGTATTACCCAAATAGTCAGTAAATTCAGCTTTGTGGATTTCCGGCATTTCGGTACACATGATTGTATTCAATTCATTGTCGATCATATTATTAGGGATTGAATGATGTTGACGCTTGAATGAGCTAAATTAATGAAAAAAATATGAATATAAAGGTGTTGGTCAGGAAAATAATTCCTTTTAGGATGGTAATTACTCCTTATTGAACGGTTAGGTAGCGGCTAATTATCTTCAATTTTGATCTTAGATGGAACAAGCGTACATAGAAATAAAAGGTGCCCGGGAGAATAACCTGAAAAATATTTCTTTGAGCATTCCCAAGCGCAAAATTACAGTCTTTACCGGAGTCTCGGGATCGGGCAAATCTTCTATAGTATTTGAAACCATTGGGGCCGAAGCACAACGGCAGCTGAATGAGACCTTCTCTACATTTGTACGAAACCGCTTACCCCGGTATACTCAGCCGGATGCAGATAGCATTGAAAATCTTTCCACTGCCATAGTAATAGATCAGAAACGGTTGGGGGGAAACTCCCGTTCGACTGTAGGTACAATTACTGATATCTATGCCGTATTGAGGTTGTTATTCTCACGAATAGGAAATCCTTTTGTAGGCTATTCAAATATTTTTTCATTTAATGATCCTGCAGGAATGTGCCCGGAGTGTAATGGTTTGGGCGAAACGGTGAAACTGAATCTGGATAAGTTTTTAGACCGTTCAAAATCACTCAATGAAGGAGCCATTTTATTTCCAATGTTTGCTGTGGGCAGCTGGTATTTTAATACTTACGCTTATTCTAATTTTTTTGATAACGATAAAAAGCTGAATGATTACAGCGAAGAAGAGTGGCGGCTTTTGTTACACGGAAAGCCAAAGAAGTTTCAGGTAAAAAAAGATAATGTTCCCTTAAATGTGAGTTTCGAAGGGCTGGTGGATAAATTTAATCGAATGTATATTAAGAGGGATACCAGTATCCTGTCTGAAAGTACACGGGTAACACTGGAACGGTTTATTTCGTTTGCACCCTGTCCGCTTTGTAAAGGTACCCGTCTAAATCAGACCGCCTTAAATTGTAAGATCGATGGTTATAATATTGCTGATCTTACTGCTATGCAGGTTGATGAGTTAATCGATATCATTGCAAATATCAATGACCGTAGAGCAGGACCTATGGTGGCAGATTTGAAAGCAAGAATACAGCATCTTATCGATATCGGACTAGGTTATCTGAGTCTGGATCAATCTACAACAAGTCTTTCTGGCGGAGAATCGCAAAGAATAAAAATGGTGAGACATTTGGGTAGTAGTCTGACTGATATGATCTACATCTTTGATGAACCTAGCATTGGCTTGCATCCTCGCGATGTCCACCGGCTAAACGAACTGTTGTTACAACTGAGAGATAAAGGAAATACCGTTTTGGTGGTAGAGCATGATCCGGAAGTCATCAAAATTGCTGACCATATTGTAGATATTGGTCCGAACGCTGGTACACATGGTGGGGAGATTGTTTATGAGGGAACTGTAGCTGGGCTGATGGAAGCAGATACACTTACAGGCAAGTTTATGGATCAAAAGGAAGTCCTTAAAACAAACTATAGGTTAGCTAATGGCTTTCTTAAAATAAGTAATGCCTCGTTACATAATCTAAAAGATGTAACAGTCGATATTCCCAAGGACGTACTTACCGTGGTAACTGGAGTTGCAGGTTCGGGAAAAAGTACGCTGATTAATGAAGTGTTTGCAAAGCAGCATCCCGGTGCAATTCTTATTGATCAGTCTGCAGTGAGTACCTCCATTCGGTCTAATCCAGCTACATACACCGGGATTATGGATGACATCAGGCGGCTTTTTGCTCAGGAGAATAACGTTAGCGCTTCTTTATTCAGTTTTAACTCAAAAGGAGCCTGTCCTAATTGTCAGGGATTGGGTTTTATTTATACAGATCTGGCTTTTCTGGAGCCCGTAAAAACGCCCTGTGAAATTTGTGGCAGCAAACGTTTTAAAGAGGAAGTGCTGAATTATAAACTAAAAGGAAAGTCCATCAGTGACGTTTTAGAAATGACAGTTCAGGATGCTGTAGATTTTTTTGATAAAAGAGACCTGAAACGTCGTTTACAGGCCATACATGATGTAGGCCTGGATTATCTCACCCTTGGACAGCCATTAAACACTTTGTCGGGTGGCGAATGTCAACGCATTAAACTGGCAGGTAACCTACATAAAAAAGGTAGTGTGTATGTACTTGACGAACCAACAACAGGTTTGCACATGTCTGATGTGGGGCATTTGTTGAAAATAGTTGGCGATCTGGTGGATAGCGGAAATTCGGTAATCGTAATTGAACATAATCTGAGTGTAATCAAAAATGCAGATTGGATCATCGACATGGGACCTGATGGCGGTAAAAATGGAGGTGAAATTGTTTTTACCGGCACACCATCACAAATAATTAATGTAAAAGACTCCTTAACGGGGCAATATTTAAAGAGAAGTAATTAATACAACTATGAAATACATAAATTATATAATCATGATGTTGCTTATGATGGCAAATATTATGGCTAAGGCGCAGTCTGGCGATTCCCTAAGCTATAAGTTTAGCCTGAAAGCAGCAATTGATTACGCTTTAACACATCAGACAACCGTGTTGAATGCTATAGTAGATGAGGAGATTGCAAGGAATACGGTCAAGCAAACTGTTGGCATAGGTTTACCTCAGGTTTCAACCAGTTATAGTTTTCAGGATTTTCTAAAATTACCAACTACGCTGTTGCCTGGTGAGTTTTCTAACCCGCCTTCCAGTACACCTATACCAGTTAAATTTGGAACGAAATACAACTCTACAGCAGGGATTGAATTGAGCCAGCTGATATTTGACGGTAGCTATATTGTCGGTTTACAGGCTTCTAAAACATATAAAGAATTATCGGTCAGAAATAGTAAACGAACTAAAATTGAAACAGCAGTAGCAGTAACTAAAGCTTACTATGGCGTATTGGTAAATGGGGAGCAGCTGACATTAATTGATGCCAATTTAAGTCAGCTAACCAAATCGTTATACGATACCGAAGCCCTGTTTAAAAATGGTTTTGCAGAGAAGATAGATGTAGACCGGCTTCAGGTATTAAAAAATAACCTCGAAACAGACAAAGAGAACGTAGTCCGCTTGTTGCAGATGAATGTAGATATGCTAAAATTCCAGATGGGAATGCCTGTGCAGGCGAGTCTTAGCCTTACAGATAAGATTAGTGAGGTAAGGGCTGAAGCGGTTCCGGTTATGGAAACTGATACTACTGCTTATAAAGGAAGAATAGAGTATTCGTTATTGGAAACCCAAAAAAAGCTGAATGAACTGGATTTAAAAAGGCAAAAAAGTTTATTTCTGCCAACACTGAGAGGTTTTGCGAGTGCTTCTAAAAACTTCCAGTCTGACGAATTTTCAAAGCATTTTGATCAGAGTTTCCCAACTTCAGTCATCGGTTTGACGCTTTCCTGGAATTTAATTAACGGCGGACAGCGGATATATCAGGTACGAAATGCGAAGCTGGCAGTCCGGAAATCTGAAAATGATATGATCAATGCAAAAAATGGCATTGCCCAGGAAATCTCAGCGAGCCAGAAAGTTTACCTGAACAGCTTGCGCTCTGTAGAAAACCAGCAGCGCAACCTTACGCTTTCACAGGAAATTCTTAGAGTTACCCGTATCAAATACGGGGAGGGGGTAGGCTCAAGTCTGGAAGTAACCACGGCCGAAACTGCGGTACAGGAAGCGCAAAACAAATACATCACGGCTTTGTATGACATGCTGATCAGTAAAGTAGATCTGGAAAAAGCAGCAGGAAGAATCAATTATTAACGTCAAAATATAAATATAACGATGAAAGCACCATTATATACACTAGCAATAACCATTTTTCTGGCATCATGTGGTTCGGAGAAACCAAAGGACAAAAAAGCAGAATTGGAACAGCTTAAAAAGGAACGTACCACACTAAATGGAAAGATAGATAAGCTGGAAGATGAACTAGGACAGAAGAAAACAGCTGCTGATTTTAAGGATGTTGTGGTAACAGAACTTGCAGAAGTACATTTCAGAAATTATGTTGAAGTGCAGGGAAGGGTCGATGCAGAAGATAATGTAGAAATTATGCCTGAATCTCCGGGAACTGTGACTGCAATTTTTGTAAAAGTTGGACAAAATGTAAATAAAGGACAGGTGTTGGCCCAGTTAGACGATAAGGTATTGCGCCAGAGTGTTGCTCAGCTGCAGACTCAGCTTGATCTGGCAACCACCGTGTTTAATCGCCAGAAAAATCTGTGGGATCAAAAAATAGGTACAGAAGTTCAGTACCTGACGGCAAAAAGTCAGAAGGAAGGGTTGGAGAGGCAATTGGCGGGGTTAAAATCACAGGCCGCCCAGAATAAAATTAAATCTCCTGTGTCTGGAACGGTAGACGCTATGGATTTGAAACTGGGTGCTTCAGTGGCTCCGGGATCTCCTACAGGTATCAGGGTTGTGAACGCAAGCAGACTTAAAGTTAAAGCACTGGTATCAGAAAATTACGGTGGAAAAGTTAATCAGGGTGACGAGGTCCAGGTTTCTTTACCTGATGTGCCGGAAACGCTGCCAGCTCATATTTCATTTGCCGCTAAGGTAATTGATCCGGTTTCCAGAGGTTTTAATGTTGAAGTGAAATTGCCTTCCAGCAAAAAATATCGCCCCAACATGGTAGCTATATTAAAGATTGTAGACTATAAAAACGATAAAGCATTGGTCGTACCGGTTAATTCAGTACAAAAATCAGAAACCAGTGAATACGTTTTTACTGCTGTTAATGGAAAAGCGAAGAAGATAGAAATTAAAACAGGAAAGGTGTCGGACGGCAAGGCAGAAGTGCTTTCAGGTTTGAATGCGGGAGATAAAGTGATCATCACTGGTTTCCAGGACCTGAACGATGGCGATGGGGTTAAGTTGTAATTGATTATTCTTAAAACGATATGAAGGATATTAATAAAGAATTTCGACCGTCCAGCTGGGCGATTGATAACAGGACGGCGATATACGTGTTTACATGTTTATTAATGATAGCGGGGTATTTCTCCTATCAAAGCCTTCCTAAAGAGAATTTTCCGGAGGTAATCATACCAAAAATATTTGTGCAGACGATTTATCCGGGTACTTCGCCTTCCAATATGGAAAACCTGGTTACCAAGCAATTGGAAAAGGAAATAAGGGGGACCTTAGGGCTGAAGAAAATTACTTCTAATTCCTTTCAGGATTTTTCGTTTATCACGGCTGAGTTCAATACCGGGGTAGATATTAAGGATGCGAAACAACGGGTAAAGGATGCTGTAGATAAGGCAAAAACAGATCTTCCTTCTGATTTACCTGATGATCCGGTGATCATGGACATCAATCTTTCAGATCTTCCGATTATGTACATCAATATTTCTGGTGACTATGATTTGAAAAAGCTAAAAGAGTATGCTGATGATATTGAAGACAGGGTAGAGGGCTTGAAAGAGATTGCCGGTGTGGATATTGTCGGTGCATTAGAACCCGAAATTCAGATCAATGTTGATCTGCGTAAAATGGAAGCTGCCCAGCTTTCTTTCACTGATATTGATAATGCGGTGAAATATGAGAATTTGACTATCTCAGGTGGATCGGTGAAAATGGATGGGATGTTACGGACTTTAAACGTTAAGAAAGAGTTTAAGAACGCAGAGGAGATCGGTAACATGATCGTTAAAACACCAACCGGAGGTTCTGTCTATCTAAAAGATATTGCAGAGGTAAAGGATTCATTTAAAGAGCAAAACAGCTATGCCCGTTTATACGGTAAGAATGTAATTACTTTAAACGTACGCAAGCGAAGTGGTGAAAACCTGATAGAAGCTTCCGATAAGATCAATGCGATGTTGAAGGACATGAAAGGAAAGTTGCTGCCCGAAAAACTGAACATTACCATTACGGGCGATCAGAGTGATCAGACCCGTATTACCCTGCATGATCTGATCAATACCATTATTATTGGTTTTATATTGGTTACATTGATCCTGATGTTCTTTATGGGGGTAACCAATGCCTTGTTTGTGGCTTTGTCTGTGCCACTTTCTATGTTTATCGCCTTCTTGTCAATGCCAGTATTGGGAGGAGTGTTTGATTTTAACTTCACCATGAACATGATGGTGCTGTTCTCCTTTTTGCTCGGTCTGGGGATTGTGGTGGATGATGCGATTGTGGTGATTGAAAATACGCACCGTATTTTCGACAATGGTCGGGTGCCCATTGTGCAGGCTGCTAAAACCGCAACAGGAGAAGTGTTTATGCCAGTGTTATCGGGAACATTAACCACACTGGCGCCATTTTTTCCTTTACTGTTTTGGCCAGGGATTATTGGTGAGTTTATGTATTTCCTACCGGTTACCTTAATTGTAACACTTACCGCTTCGCTAATTGTGGCTTACATTATCAACCCTGTATTTGCGGTTGATTTTATGAAGCCTCATGATGATCATGAAAATGATAAGCCAACTTTTAACAGGGCTGTGAAACGTACTTTAGCAGTTTTTGCTATTATCGCTTTATTAGGCTACCTCATTAATTTTGGAGTAGGAAATTTCGTGGTGTTGATGGCATTACTCTACCTTTTGAACCATTTCGTTTTGACCAGGATAATCAAGAAATTCCAGACGGTAACCTGGCCAAAAGTGATTAATGCCTATCATAGTTTACTAGTTTGGGCATTAAAGCGTCCACGTACCATGATCTGGAGTACCGTTGGCTTATTTTTCTTTACCATTTTTCTTGTAGGAGTTGTACCACCGAGAATCGTATTTTTTCCTACTGCCGATCCTAATTTTGTGTATGTGTATATTGAATTACCTGTGGGTACCGATCAGGCTTATACCAGTAAAGTCGTAGAGAAGATTGAAGCGAAAGTTATAAAAGTAGTGGGAAGGAACAATCCTGATGTGTCGTCAGTTATTTCCAATGTAACCGTAGGTGTTACCGATCCCCAGGGCGAAGATCAGGGAGAGTATACCAATAAAGGTAAAGTTACAGTAGCCTTTGTGCCTTTTGGAAAACGAACCGGAGAACGTACTGCTGGTTATTTGGGCCGGATACGTGATGCGGTAAAGGGTATCCCCGGAGCTGAGATTAGTGTTGCGCAGGAACAGGGAGGGCCACCGACAGCCAAACCAATCAGTATTGAAATTACAGGAGATAACCTGGATTCTATTGCTGTTACATCCGATCGGTTAAAGAAATATCTGGACAGGAAGCAGATTGCCGGTGTGGAAGAATTAAAGTCTGATTTTCAGAACAACAAACCTGAGATTCTTTTTGATGTAAACCGGGAAAGAGCAAACCGGGAAGGGGTTTCAACAGGTCAGATCGGACTTGCTTTGCGTACTGCCTTATACGGGAAGGAAGTTTCGAAATATAGAGATGAAAATGAAGATTATGAGATTAATGTACGCGCACAGGAAGATCAGCGGAATAATCTGGAAGCGCTCAGAAATATGAAGGTAACCTATCGTGATATGGCTATGAACGGTATAATCAGACAGGTGCCTATCTCTTCTTTTGCTGATATTGATTATGTGAATACTTATGGCGGCATAAAACGTAAACAACAGAAAAGGATTATTATCCTTTCTTCAAACGTTCTGTCGGAATACAATGCAAATGAAGTGGTCGCAAATATTCAAACGGAGATCAATGAGTTTAAAGCACCAGATGGAGTAGAGATTAAAATGGCGGGAGAACAGGAAGAGCAACTCGAAACAGCAGCGTTTCTTGGAACGGCAATGATTAGTGCTTTGTTTATTATTCTTATTATTCTGGTGCTACAATTCAATTCTATCAGTAAGCCGGTAGTCATATTAAGTGAAATCCTCTTTAGTGTGATTGGGGTTTTGCTGGGAATAACGATTTTCCGAATGGAATTGTCGATTGTTATGACTGGGCTTGGGATTGTGGCGTTGGCAGGTATTGTGGTTCGTAATGGAATTCTGTTGGTTGAATTTGCAGATCTGATGGTTAGTCAGGGGATGGAAGTGAAGGAAGCCGTTATTGAGGCAGGACGAACAAGGGTGACGCCTGTATTGTTAACTGCCACTGCTACCATGCTTGGATTGATTCCATTAGCTGTGGGCTTAAATATAGATTTTGTAACCATGTTTACTGAACTGCATCCTCATCTTTATTTTGGAGGGGATAATGTCGCATTCTGGGGACCATTGTCATGGACCATCATCTTTGGGTTAAGTTTCGCCACTTTCTTGACCCTGGTGCTGGTTCCATGTATGTATTTGGTTGCCGATATTAATTCCAAACGGATTAAGAAGGTGTTGGCGGGGAAAAAATAACCGTTTTCTTCTGCGACTGGCATCTTTTTCTGAAGGGAAAAAGCGCCTGAGGCCGCATCAGAGAAGGTAATTTTTTTATTCAAATTGGGCGCTTTATTGTAGAGCGCCTAATTTGTTTTTATGGAGCAGGAACTTCGTTTAAAGAGCAGGATGTTTATAGTGCAGCAATTTGTTTTATAGCTCCGGAATGCCCTTTATAGCACAGGAACTCCGCAGGTAATGATTTCTTGTATCAACTGGTCGATTTGTATTTTTGTGATGTTGGGCATGCAGATGATGTGTGACCAGCCTCCTTCGGCGGCTAGTTGCCATTTTTGTCTGATTTTTACATCAGGCTCAGGAAAGTTTACGGTAATGGCGTTGGTGTTGCGCCATGCAGGTATACCGATTTCTTTGAGTCTTTGTTCGGCATAGGCTGCGGTTTCCAGGCAATGAAGGGCACGTTCTTTTAGACCTGCGATACCTAGCTTTTTGATGGTGTACCATAAAAACAAGGGGCTGTGACCATTTCGGGAGCCAGAAATGGTAGTGTCCATGCTGCCGATGTAAGCAACAGAGCGGGCAATACGGTCACGGTTTGATTTTTTGGCAACCACTACACCGCAAGGCATAGGTGATCCGATAAATTTATGACCACTAATGGCAATACTGTCGGCACCATCAGCAAAATCGAAAGCAGGTCTGGGCTCAATTAAAGCACTATAGCTACCGGATAAAGCACCATCGGCATGGATGTAATAATGTTTGATGGCCAGCTTTTTTAAGATTTGTTTGATTTTGCTAATGTCATCACGGGCCTCAGTCATTGTGGTACCAATGTTGGCCATAATGATAACAGGCATATGCCGGTTCATTCTTATGGTATTTTCCAGATCCTCATAGTCGATTTCCCCGTTCTCCTGCGTGCTGATCACAATGTTCGACATGTTTAATAGGTGCAGGTTCTTTTGTACACTGTAATGGGTAGCTTCAGAATAGTACACCATTCCTTTAGGATGTAACTCGCGTGCCAGGTAAAGACCATAAAGATTACCTTCCGAACCACCGTTGGTTACGTAACCCCACCAGTCGTCGGCTTGTGCCCTGAAAAGTTCAGCAAAGAATTGTACCACCTCCTTTTCTATGTCGCGTGAACCAACAGCATAAGTGGATGGAACAAAAGGATCACCCAGGTTATTCATAGGATACTCCAAAAAGGGCATCAATTCGCTATAGTCGAAATCTTTGGAAACGGGATAACCCATAAAAAAACTGGTATTAACCTTTACTTCTTCCAATAGTTTTTTAAGTACGTCGTTTTCGCTTGATGACAAGGGATTTATGTTCATTTATTTATAAGTAAGTTAGTTCTGTTTGAATTGCAAAATTACACTTAGTAGAATAAAACGCTATTATTAATGTTTAATTAAGAATATTATGTTGTTTGTTTTGTGTATTCGAAATAATGATTTGAAATGGTGTGTTTGGATCTCATCTGGCTTTAAGGAAATTTTGCAGATCTTATAGACGTCAACCAGAATTTCCTTTTACATTTGCAGCCGGAAAATAAAAAATGGGAAGGCAATGAACGGACCTCTGGAAAACATACAAGCATCAATCATCCCGCTTAGGGAGCAAATCATCAACCATAAAGTATACGCAGTAATAGAAAACCTTGAAGATTTGAGGATCTTTATGGAGTATCATGTGTATGCGGTATGGGATTTTATGTCGCTGTTGAAATCGTTACAGATTAATCTGACTTGTACTAACGTTCCCTGGTTTCCAGTTGGATCGGGTAGCACGAGGGCGTTGATCAATGAGATTGTAGCCGGAGAAGAGTCTGACCTGGACGCCAACGGCGATAAGAAAAGCCATTTTGAAATGTACCTTGATGCAATGCAGCAATGTGGAGCAAACACAGCTGAAATTACCAATTTCATCGAAAGCTTAAAAGTAAATCTTAATTTTGAACAAGCTTATGAAGTAGCAAATACACCTGCTGAAGCCAGAAGTTTCGTAGATTATACTTTTGAAATTATTAACAGCGGGGAAGCTCATTTACAGGCCAGTACTTTTACTTTTGGAAGAGAAGATCTGATTCCAAATATGTTCCTGACCATTGTAAATGATTTGAATGCTAAATTCCCAGATCAAATTTCCTTATTTAAATACTACCTCGACAGACATATTGAGGTTGATGGAGATCATCACAGTCATCTTGCTTTGGCTATGACTTCAGAGCTTTGTGGTGAAAACGAAGCCTATTGGAAAGCTGCTGAAGCAGCAACCATCGAATCCTTAAAAAAACGTATCGAACTCTGGGATGGTGCCTACAACAAAATTTGTAGTATAAAAAAGTCCACTTAGTTTGTAAAGCTTAGTAAATAGAACTGTTCAGGGTAAGTTGCTCGTACTTATAAATCTTAGCTAGGAAAACGGTCTAAAGTAAGCTGCTTCTACTCTGGCGGGGTTGATCGGAAATTTTGGTTGCTCAGAGGGAACCTAGGATTCATTTTTTTCTTCCCCAAAAAAGAAAAAACTTATTCCAGTTCCCGAAGAGTCAACCAAAATTTCCCTTTTTAACATATTTTAACATTATATCCTACCTTTAGCTGTTGTGAAAAAAAATAGGTTTGTCTAATTTTCGCAACGAATAAAAAAATGGGTATAAATGGAAGAAGTAACTAATATTACTGAACATTCATCGTATGGAACTGATATCCGTGCGCTGAATGAAATGATACAAAAAGAAAGTGCATTTATTGATCTCTTGTTAATGGAGATGGATAAAGTTATTGTTGGTCAGCGGTATATGGTAGAACGCCTGCTGATCGGTTTACTTGCCGACGGACATATTTTGTTGGAAGGTGTGCCCGGACTTGCAAAAACATTAGCAATTAATACTTTGTCGAAAGCCATTGATGCAGGATTTAGCAGGATCCAGTTTACTCCAGATCTGTTACCAGCGGATTTGCTGGGTACCATGATCTATAACCAGAAAAAAGAAGAATTTATAGTTAGAAAAGGTCCTTTGTTTTCTAATTTTATCCTTGCGGATGAGATCAACAGGGCACCAGCAAAAGTTCAAAGTGCCTTACTTGAAGCCATGCAGGAACGTCAGGTTACCATTGGCGACAATACTTTCCCATTGCCTAAACCATTTCTGGTACTAGCTACGCAGAACCCTATTGAGCAGGAGGGAACCTATCCATTACCGGAAGCACAGGTAGACAGGTTCATGCTGAAAGTTGTAATCGGTTACCCGAAAAAAGAAGATGAGAAGCGCATCATGAGAGCCAATATTGCACCTCAGGGAATGCCTACACCAAATGTGGTAATTCATACCGACGATATTTTGAGGGCACGCAAGGTGGTTAGAGAGGTGTATATGGACGAGAAGATCGAGCAATACATCATTGATATTGTTTTTGCTACCCGTTTCCCTGGCGATTATAAACTAACGGATTATAAAAACCTGATCAGCTTTGGAGCTTCACCACGTGCCAGTATCAATCTTGCACTGGCAGCTAAAGCTTACGCCTTTATCAAAAGAAGGGGATATGTTATCCCGGAAGATGTAAGGGCCGTTTGTCATGATGTTTTAAGGCACCGTATCGGACTTACTTATGAAGCCGAAGCCGAAGACATTACTTCAGAAGAGATCATTACCGGAATATTGAATGCGGTAGAAGTACCTTAATTATGGATACCAAAGACCTCTTAAAGAAAGTTAGGAAGATAGAGATTAAAACCCGTGGTTTAAGCAATCAGATCTTCTCAGGCGAATACCAGTCGGCCTTTAAAGGACGTGGTATGGCCTTTAGTGAGGTGCGCGAATACCAGGTAGGGGATGAGATCCGTACCATAGACTGGAATGTTACTGCACGTTTCAACCATCCTTATGTAAAAGTATTTGATGAGGAAAGGGAGATGACAGTAATGCTATTGGTAGATGTGAGTGGATCTAAAAACTTTGGAACCCAAATTCAGCTAAAACAGGAACTGGCTACAGAGCTTTGTGCCGTGATTTCTTTTTCCGCAATACAAAACAACGATAAAGTGGGGGTGCTTTTTTTTAGTGATAAGGTAGAAAAGTTTATCCCACCGAAAAAAGGCAGAAGTCATATCCTGATGATCATCAGAGAACTGATAGATTTTAAACCGGAGAACAAAGGAACAAACGTTGCCGAAGGTTTACGCTATTTTACAAGTGCCATTAAAAAAAGATGTACCGCTTTTCTGATCTCGGATTTTATGAGCGGACCTTTTGAAAATGAACTTAAAATTGCGAACAGAAAGCATGATTTGATTGCTTTAAGATTGTACGATATTCATGAGGAAGAGTTCCCGAACTTAGGGCTTATTCCTATCAAAGATGAAGAAACAGGACATATCGAATGGGTAAACACGGCAGATAAGCAAGTACGCCAGGCTTTTAAAACAGCTGCCCTGGAAAGGAACGGAAGATTGGAAGATCAGTTCAGGAAATCAGGTGTAGACTTCACTAAAATCGGTACCCATCAATCTTATATCAAACCATTAATGACATTGTTTAAGAAAAGAGAGGCCAGACGATAAGGATATGAAACAATATTTTAATTTCAGCTGGTGTTTGATGCTGTGTTTAGTGGGGTTAAGCTACACAACCCAGGCTCAGAACATCAGGGTAGAAGCAAAGCTGGATCAAACGAAGATAAAATTAGGTGATCAGACTGTTTTGCGTTTGATGGCACATGTACCTGCTAATGGACAGGTCGATTTCCCTGTACTCGCAGATACCATTTCATCCAAAGTACAGATTGTGGAGATGGGTAAAACCGACACCCTTACCGATCAAAATAACCCGGGGGTTAAAACCATTAGCAGACGATATACCATTACCTCTTTTGATGCAGGACTACACATGATTCCTGCTTATACTTTCGATAGCAAAGAAGGTAAGTTAAATACACAAGCGCTTCCTTTGGAAGTGACAGAAGTAAAGGTTGATACCACAAAAGCAATCTATGATATTAAAGAGCCGCTGGCGGTTTCTTATTCTTTTATGGACTGGCTTAGGGACAACGCAAAACTGGTAACATTTTCTGTATTAGGTGTATTGTTAATAATAGGCTTAATCTGGTACTTGATCAGAAAAGCTAAAAACAAACCTGTTAAAGCAGTTCCAGCCAAGCCCGCAATACCTTTGGATGTTATGGTGCTAGATAGGCTGAAAGCTTTGAGAAGTCAGAAGCTATGGGAACAGGGCCAGGTGAAAACCTACCACAGTGAACTTACTGATATCATTCGTGATTACCTGGAAAAAAGATATGAAATCAATGCAATGGAGCAAACCTCGGAAGAGATATTTTCTGGGTTAAAGCATCTGAGTATTACAGCCGGGAACATGGATAAGCTAAGGCAGATGCTGTTGTTAGCTGATTTGGTGAAATTTGCAAAAGCTACGCCTTTGCATAATGAGAATGAACAAAGTATGGAAAATGCGATCAGTTTTGTAGTGAATACCAAACCTGCTCCATCTACAGATCATAAAGTACAAAATAAAGATAATGAACCTGTTTAGCGGAATTGAATTTGCCAATAAAGGCTTTTTCTGGCTGCTGGCCGTCATCCCTTTGATGATCGGCTGGTACATCTGGAGAAACAGCAAACTTCAGGGTAGTTTACGTATGTCGGCCGTAAAAGGTTTTTCATCCGTAAAAAAGAGTAAGTATACAAGTTTAAGGCATTATGGGATCGTATTACGGGTGCTGGCATTTACCTCGCTGATCATTGCACTAGCCCGGCCACAATCAGCTTTCAGCTGGCAAAATTCTACTACCGAAGGTATTGATATTGTAATCGCTACCGATATTTCGGGTAGTATGCTTGCAGAGGATTTGAAACCTAACAGATTGGAAGCAGGAAAAAACATAGCCATCGATTTTATTAAGGACCGTCCGGAAGACCGTATCGGTCTGGTTATTTTCAGTGGTGAGAGTTTTACGCAATGTCCGCTTACCATAGATCACGATGTACTGATTAATCTGTTTAGCGAAATCAGTAACGGAATGATTGAAGATGGTACTGCCATTGGTATGGGCTTGGCCACAGCTGTAAACCGATTGAAAGAAAGTGAGGCGAAAAGTAAAGTGGTTATTTTGCTGACAGACGGGACAAACACAACCGGGTCAATACCACCTTTAACAGCCGCAGAAATTGCCAAACAGATGAAGGTTCGGGTATACACTGTTGGAGTAGGAACCAAAGGTTACGCACCTTATCCGATGAAAACACCATTTGGAATTGAATATCAGCAGGTACCGGTAACTATTGACGAGAAGGTGCTTACGGAAATCGCTAAAACGACTGGTGGACAGTATTTTCGCGCAACGAACAATGCCAAGCTAAAACAGATTTATCAGCAGATAGACCAATTGGAAAAGGCAAAAGTTGCCGTTACACAATACAATAAAAAAACAGAGCGCTTCCTGCCCTTTGTCTTGATCGCAATGGTATTGCTCTTGCTGGAATTTTTATTGAGAAATACAATTTTTAAAGGAGCCTTAACTTAATAATATGTTACGTTTTGAACACATAGGGTATTTATGGGCACTGGCGCTTATCCCTTTAATGATCATCGTTTTCATGATGGTTCGTCGCTGGAAGAAGAAGGCATTGTTGTCGCTGGGCGACCAACATACCGTTAGAAGGATGATGCCGGAGGTTTCTTTGAGCAGACCTGCATTAAAATTTAGCCTTTTTGCCCTGGCTTATGCTTCGCTGGTAATTGGAGCAGCAAATCCACAGATAGGGACTAAAATAGAAGAGGGCAGACGTGCAGGAGCTGATTTGATGATCCTGCTCGATGTTTCCAATAGTATGCTGGCCGGAGACCTGGCGCCAAACAGATTGGAAAATGCCAAACGTGCCATCTCTCAATTAATTGATAATCTCCATAACGATAGAATTGGTATCATCATTTTTGCCGGAGAGGCTTATGTGCAACTTCCTATTACAACCGATTATTCAGCGGCAAAGTTGTTTTTAAATAACATTACCACTGATATTGTACCGACCCAGGGGACTGCGATTGGCGCTGCTATTGATATGGGAATGAAGTCCTTTAACTTTGTAAACGGTACGAGTAAGGCCATGATTTTGATGACAGATGGAGAAAATCATGAAGACGATGCCATTGCTTCAGCCAAAGCAGCCAGTGCCAAAGACGTTGCCATTCATGTAATCGGTTTAGGTTTACCTGAGGGAGCACCTGTACCGATTTATAAAAATGGACAACCTGTAGGTTTTCATACCGATGAAGCTGGGAAAACTGTGGTGACTAAGCTAAATGAAGAAATGTGCAAGGAGATCTCGCAGGCAGGTAATGGCGTTTATGTAAGGGCCAGCAACGCCAACAGCGGATTCAACATTGTGATGGATCAGGTGAATAAAATGGAGAAGAAAAGTTACGATAGTAAAACATTCAAAAATTATGAAGATAGGTTCCAGTTTTTCCTGGGATTTGCACTTTTGCTGTTGATACTGGAATTCTTTATCTCTAATCGCAGGAACTTGAAATTAAGTGAATTGAATTTATTTGAAGTGAGGTAGCTATGAAGCAGTTGATCATTATTATATACATTGTACTACAGGGAAGCCTTGTTTTCGCACAGAAGGAAAAGAAATATATTCATAACGGTAATAAGCTTTATCAACAACAAAAATATGCTGAAGCCGAAGCCAGTTACCGCCAGTCTGTAGAGAAAACAAAGGAATCAGTAGCCGGTAACTTCAACCTTGGTGATGCTTTGTACAAACAAAAAAAGTTTGAAAATGCAGCGCAGAAATTCACGGAAATAGCTAATACATCCGGCGATAAGGCCGTAAAAGCACAGGCCTATCATAATCTTGGTAATTCACTGCTGGAATCTAAAAAGCTTGAAGAAAGTATTGAAGCTTATAAAAAATCCCTGATGAATAATCCTAAGGACGATCAAACCCGTTATAATCTGGCGTATGCCCAGGAAAAGCTAAAGCAGCAGCAACAGCAGGATAAAAAGGACAAGGATAAGAATAAAGATAAAAAAGATCAGGACAAGAAGGATCAGGACAAAAAGGATCAGGATAAGAAAGACCAGGATAAAAAAGATCAAGACAAGAAAGACCAGGATAAGAAGGATCAAGATAAAAAAGATCAGCAGGGACAGCAGCCACAACCGGATAAATTATCGAAGGAAGATGCTGAGCGTATGCTGGAAGCTTTAAAAAATGAAGAAAAAAACACCCAGGACAAGTTGAAAAACAAAAAAGCAAAAGGGGTAAAGGGACGTATTGTTAAAGACTGGTAGAGGGGTATACAATGAACATGAAATATTATTTATTATCGGTATTACTTTTTTGGTCGGCCATTAGCTTTGGACAAAACATAAAGGTTACTGCGACTGTAAGTTCAAGCCAGGTAGCGGTTGGAGAACAGTTTGAAATTAGTTTTTCAACTAATGGTAATCCAGATGCATTTGAGCCACCGACCTTTGCGGGTTTTCAGGTAGTTGGTGGACCGAACCAGTCGTCCAGCTATAGTTCCATTAACGGACAAACTACTGCCAGTATATCTGTTAGTTACGTTTTGGTGGCCTTGAAGGAAGGTGAGTTTACTATTGGTACTTCAATCATGGTCATAGGTGGTAAGCAGTACAAATCGAACATCATCAGGATGACGGTCACTAAGGGAAAGGCTGCTCCGCAACAGCAGGCACGATCGGGGCCGGCAGGTGGACAGAACGATAGGATGTCCACTGGCAATTCATCCGATATTTCAAAGCAGCTGTTTATGCGCGCAATCGCCAATAAAACCAATGTTTATCAGGGGGAGCAGATCGCGGTGACTTACAAGCTATACGCGAACATAGGTATTGTGGGTAATACGCCAGATAAATTACCTGATTTTAACGGTTTCTGGAGTCAGGAAATCAAAAATAATAATGGTAACGTAGATTGGAAAGAAGAAGTTTATAACGGACAAAGGTACCATGTTGCTGTATTGAAGGAGATCATATTGTTTCCTGAGCGCTTCGGTAAGCTGACATTGGACCCCTTGATTATGACTTTTGTGGTGCGTAAAAATGTGCCTTCCAATGATCCTATTGAGCAGTTTTTTGGTGGTGGTTCTTATGAAGATGTAAAGTATAAGATAAAGACAGCACCAGTGGCTATCAATGTAAAACCATTGCCGGATGCTGGCAAACCAGAAGGATTTGAAGGTGCTGTTGGACAGTTTTCTATTGATGCTAATGTTGATAAATCATCATTAAAAGCTAATGAAGCCTTAAATTATACCCTTAAAATTTCGGGATCTGGAAATTTGAAATTGCTAAAAGCACCAACAGTAAATTTTCCTGCCGATCTGGAGAAGTACGATCCTAAAATTAACGACCGTATTACCGAAAGTCTTAGTGGCGTTAGCGGAACCAGGGAGTATACTTATTTACTGATTCCAAGGCATGAAGGCAATTATACCATTGAACCGTTAAAATTCTCTTATTTTAATCCTGCAACTGAAAAATATGTTACCCTTAATGCAGCATCTTTTGATTTGAAAGTAGCCAAAGGTGCACCGGGCTCAAACGTTACGGCTTATTCTTCCGGAAATCAGCAGGATATTAAAATGCTGGCTAAAGATATCGCTTATATCAAAACCGATACTTCAGGTTTGCATCAAAAAGACAGTGTCTTTTATGGTTCTGCAGCCTATTATGCTTTAATGTGTTTAGGGCCATTGCTGTTTGTAGGTGCTTTGGCTTATCGTAAACAGTACAGAGAAAATAACAAGGATCAGGTAAAAGTTAAAGGCAGAAATGCCAACAAAATAGCAGCTAAACATCTTGCGAATGCGCAGAAGCAACTACTTGCAGGCGATAAAACACTGTTTTATCAGGATGTTTATAAAGGTTTGTATCAATATCTGAGCGACAAATTCAATATACCTGCGGCAGAATTGAACAAGGATAATATCACAGAAACCTTAAGGAATGCCAGTGTAAAAGAACCATTGATCAATCAGCTGACAGATACTTTAGATTTGTGTGAAATGGCCAGGTATGCACCTGTAACAGGAATTGCCGAACAAGAAGTGTTTGATAAAGCGAAAAGTATCATTAATGACATCGAAAACAATGCGTAACCTTTTAAAATATAATTTATGTGCCGTACTGTTATTTGTACAGCCATTTTGTGTATCCGCAAAGGAGATTAATGCCGAAGCATTACTTAAGCAGGGAAATGCTGCATATGCTAAAAACCAATATCAGGAAGCAGCTAAAGCTTATCAACAAGTATTAGATGCAGGTTATCAATCTGAGGCTGTTTATTTTAATCTGGGCAATGCCAATTATAAGCTGGCCGAAATACCTGAAGCTATTTTAAATTATGAAAAAGCATTGAAATTAAATCCTGGTGATGCTGATGTTCAGTTGAACCTGCAGCTTGCCAATCTTAAAATAACGGATAGAATTGAAGTTGTACCTGAGTTCTTTCTCACTAAATGGTGGAAAGCTTTTATCTACTTCTTTTCATTGAGTACATTATCTGTGCTTACCGTTACTTGTTTTATCACTGGTTTTATTTTGGTGATTGCTTACTTGTTTTTAATTGCTGTGACACCTAAAAAAGCTGCTTTTTATGCTGGGCTTTCCGTACTGTCAATGGGCTTGATCTTTATGATCATGGCAGGTGTACAATCAAGTTACCTGAATGCGAGTCGGCAAGGTATCGTGTTTACTGGAGCATCCGATGTAAAAAGTGGGCCAGATGGTAAACAGAAAACCTTATTCGTGATTCATGAAGGTACGAAAGTCACTATTCAGGAACAGGAGGGCGACTGGATTAAGGTTGTATTGGTTAATGGAAATGGGGGATGGATAAAGTTTGCCGATATTAAAACGATTTAAACTTCAACTAGCTCCTCTATATTTAGTTGGAGTTTTGGATTGTTTAATTGAGCTATCACATTTTGTACTTTGATGATGGTTTGTGCATTTAGTGTTGTAGGCACGAGATCTTCCATCCCAATGTTTAAAAGCTTGTGGATTACGATTAAATCGTTTAGGGTAAAAGGATTGATTCCATTGATTAGTTCGGACATGTAAGTTTCGTTGTAGTGTCCTAAAACTATTTCCAGTTCTTTTTGAGTAAGTTTCTTTTCTTTTAGTTTGGACTTGATCAACTGTTTGTTATGCTGGTTGAAATTGTCTTCACGTTCAGCAATTTGTTCCGCCAAATCAATTTCCTCTTCAGTTTCATTGTCCCCCCCGTGAGGCGTCAAATTGATTTACAGATCCCTTAGGATTGTTGAGTATTTTATGGAAATAAGCCATAGCGTTAATTAATTACGTCATAACCCAATATTTGTATAAAAGGTATCATCAGTGCGTTTTTAGTAGTTTCTTCAGTTTGAATCTGCGGTATCATTTTTTCAACGCGCTGCTAGTTGAGCAATTTGATCTTTAAAGTCCATACGTTTTGGTTTTTATTACCTATATGTTGCTGATCTGAGATTCTTGTGTGAGTATATGTAGTGTGGTGGGCGCTATAGCAGAGTTATTGTAGTTATAACTGCAAGGAGTGTAGGAAGAATATAGATGATGTGAGGTAGTAGAGCAGTATTGATTTGAGAAGGTTATTCATGATGGAGTTGCGTTTAATTTAAGTGGTTATCTCAAAGTTTAAAATTTGAATCCATAATAAAATGGTTAATTTAAAATACTGAGGCTAATGTTCAATTTCACACAGGGTTTTCCCTGCATCTTTTGCTTTTGCGATAGTTGTTGGGATAATTTCACTTTTACAGTTATTTAAACCATGACATTTATTACTTAGATGATATTTTTTTGCAACCTTACTGGTACAGATGTAGGCAGTGGTATTTTTTTCAATATTAGCGTTACGCATAGATAAGCCTACTCCACCAATAACAGTTATAAACAAAATCATGATGTCAATTCCATACTTGGTTAACGGTACACGTTTGCGTGTTGTTGCAGGAGAGCTGGGAGGAATTTCATATTCCTCTAGCTCAATTTCTTCTGGTTCAGGTTTTTTTGTTATATCCTTTATAACTTCAGCAGGTGTTGCTTCTGCAAGATTATAGATTATTCCATACTGGTATGGTCTGGGTTCAAAATTGATAAGCCATGCTAAAAGTTCAATGTTTCTTGGCTCTGTAGATACAGTTTTCCCTTTTAAATAGTTATCCAGGGGCTTGAGTTTCTCAGGGTCAAACCTTTCAATACGATCAGTATAATCATTTGAAATTACACCTAGACTGAAGAAATCTCTGATAATTTTCTCATCCTTTACCTGTGGCCTCGCATTTAATACGAGAAGACATTCGTGCCGCAACTTGGCGGGTGTTGAATATGATAAATTTAAAGAAAGCAATCCCTTAACCTTCTTTTGATGGTAATCTGAAATCACCGCTTTTTTATAATCATCGAGCATTATCCTATGAATTAATAAGTAAATGTAACCGGAATTTTCGAAATCTTTTACGGTTTTCCAGAATTCCGGTGGATTTATCGGAATGATCGGAACCGCATGATGATGAGTGCTTTTGGTCGCCATACATTTGTTTTCGAAAACGGTTGGAACCTCGCTTAGCTAATGAGGTTCATGTATACACAGATTTTAAACGAGAGGAAGTTGCGGTAGGTAATGACCGGTTTGGGAAGCAGTTACTGCCGCCCGCAATGGAATCTCAATTCTTCCCAAAAATTTCAGAAGCGCTTCTGGAATGCCAATGTAGCAACCTCCACGATAGGATTCGCGGAGACCTACCAAGTATTTCAATTCTAAAATTTTTGAATCATGTTTAATATTATTTTCTTTTTTTTAATGGGTTTAGTATCTCCTTCACAATCGGGTACAATTTCAAAATGCGACGCTAAAGGAGATGTTACGGTAAATAGTAGACCAGCTGGCGGTCCGGGTGGTGAAACTGGAAATAACCGACCAAGATAATAATTGAAAATACGGGCATAAAATGCCCGTATTTTTTTATTTTCGAGAAATAGATAAAATCTTGAAAAGATACCTAACGCTTCTTTTACTGTTTCTCATTTCTTGTCATCAGGACAAGGTTAGACCTAAGGTATATTCAGAAAACCCGTATTATGACCGGGCCTGGTATTTTTTAGACAACAATCTTCTTGATAGTAGTTTCGTATATTTTAATAAAGCCAAGGAAAAGTCACTCAAAGAAGGGGATAGTGTTAAAGTTGCGAAAGCTTTAATCAATATGGCCATTACAAGTGGTGATCAGGGAGATTTTTTCGGAAGTCAGGAAATTTCGCTTTCAGCGATCAGTTATCTAAATCCAGACGTGAATGATCAAAGGGAAATTTTATCCACCAACTATAATAACCTTGGTAAAATGGCCAATCGGTTAAAAAATTATAAGGAGGCTGCAAAATTTTACCATCAATCCATTGAACTCTCCCGCGATCAAAACTCTAAGAACATCTATATAAATAATCTGGCGGTTAATTTAATAGACCAGCTCAAATACAAAGAGGCACTTCAATATTTTGGAGCGCTCATCCATACGAAAAGTGTGAGGGATAACCCGGTCACATTCGCAAGAATTTTGTCTAACATCTCGAAAACGAAATGGCTTCAAAATAGCCATTATAATCCGGTACCCGACTTTTTAAAAGCGTTACACATACGGCAGGAAGCCAATGACCTGTTAGGGCAAAATGCAAGTTTAGCACACCTTGCAGATTTTTATATGGACAAAAAGCCAGATTCTGCGTTGTTTTATACCCGTAGCATGCATTTGCTGGCCAGGCAGATAAAAAGTGCAGATGACCAGCTGTATGCTTTGGAGCGATTGGTTAAACTTAGTCCGAACCAACAAGCGAAGCAATACTTTGAAACTTATAAGAAACTTCAGGACAGCGTAGAAACGGCAAGGAATGCCGCTAAGAACCAGTTTGCCATGATCAGGTATGAAACGGAGAAAAATAAAGCAGATAACCTCAATTTGCAAAAAGAGAATGTTGAAAAGAAGTATCAGATTACCATACAAAAGTTTTTGCTGGGTGGAGCGGTTTTGCTCTTCATCGGTGGGGCTGTAATTTCGGTACTCTGGTATAGGAAAAGAAAACAAAAGTTAGCGCTGGAAGCAGAGGCTGCCATTCGCGACAACAAACTGAAGATCCATAAAAAAGTACACGATGTTGTGGCAAATGGATTGTACAGGATGATGTCGGAAATTGAGAACGGGGAAAGTATGGACAAGGAAACCATTTTGGATGGGATAGAGCTACTTTACGAGAAATCGCGCGACATCACTTATGATGAGCGCCCACATGCAGGTGCTGATTTTCAGGAGGAAATAAACAGCTTAATTGCATCGTTTGGTGCTGCTGATCTGCGCATCTCTCTGGTAGGTAATGAAAAGGAATTGTGGGACCAGATGAGTGTCAATGTAAAACATGAAATCGCACACATTCTTCAGGAACTGATGGTGAATATGAAAAAGCATAGCGGTGCTAGTAATGTGGTAGTGAAGTTTGAGCAAATTGGTAATCAGATGAATATTCACTATATGGATGATGGGGTTGGGATCAATGGACAGCCAAATTTTAAAAATGGCTTGACCAATACGGGAAACCGTATTGGTAGTATTGGTGGTACAATTACTTTTGATACAAAAAACGACAAGGGATTGAGAATTCACATTTCCTTTACAATTACCTAAAGATATATGATGTTTGAACGCGTACTAATTGCAGAGGATCAGGAAAGCACTAGTATTTCTGTGCGTAAAACAATTGAAGATCTAAACATTGAAGATCCTGAATATGTGTTTTATTGCGATGATGCTTTTGCCAGAATCCAAAAGGCAAATAAAATAGGTCAGCCTTATGATTTGTTAATCACAGATCTTTCATTCGAGGAAGATCATTATATTCAGAAAATTGTAGATGGTGCAGCGCTGATTAAGGCTGCTAAATATGAACAGCCCGGTCTTAAAGTTTTGGTCTTTTCGGCAGAAGGTAATCCTGCGGTGATAGAAGCCTTGATTAAAGACCTGGGAATTAATGGATACGTACGCAAAGCTCGGCATGATGCCAAGGAACTTAGATTAGCCATAGAAGCAATTGCGAAAGGGAATAGGTATTTTCCTGCACAAATGAAGGTACCAATTAAAGAAAGAAATACTTATGATTTTACCAATTATGATACCACCATCATTGCTTTGCTAGCCAATGGTGTAAAGCAAAAAGAAATTCCTGAGTATCTGCAGGATCAAGGCATCAAACCTTCTGGTTTGAGCAGTATAGAAAAACGCCTCAATCTGATCAGAGATGTGTTGGGCTTTTCAACTAACGAACAGCTTATTGCCTATTGTAAAGATTTTAAAATTATCTAATACTTTAATTTCCGCTTTTACGGTTTCCCGTAAGGAATACTTTATTTGCCTACCTACTTTCGAATCATAATTAGGAACTAAAATTTTAAATTATGAAAAAGTATTACGTAAACAAAAATGCACAACCAAATGGTGATCATGAAGTTCATGATGAAAATTGTTATCGTCTGCCAGATGTGGCTAATCGATTGTATTTAGGCGAATTCTCTTCATGTAAAAGCGCTGTCATAGTAGCAAGAGGATACTATTCAAAAGCCGATGGTTGTTATTACTGCTCACCAACTTGTCATACTAGTTAAGTGATTTCAGAACGATTTATTATAAAGAATTGAAAAAATAATAAACAGTATGGAGAGCACAATTAATACAGAATTACAGAGTCATTTCTTAAGACTCTATCAAATGGCCTGTTCAGATGAAAATTTTGATAAACTCGAAATGAAGCAACTCTATAGATTCGCTGAACAAAGAGGTGTAGATATCGAACATTTAAATGGCATATTGACTAATCCAATTCAAAGAATGGAAGTACCTACTTCTATAGAAAAGCGGATAGAATATCTATATGACTTGGCGATAATGATATGGGTGGATCATGAAGTTACAGAAGATGAATACAATCTACTAAAGAAATACTGTAAGATATTCGAGTTCTTGGATGAGAACATCCCTGCTATATGTGACTATCTTATTGACTGTGCTAAGCAGGAAAAGTCCCTTCTAAAAGTATTGCAATCAATAAATTAAACGCTATGGAAATTAGAAAATTATTCCTTACCAAAAAAAGTGAGATTCCTGAATCAGGCATCTCTCCAAGCGAGGAAAAGGAAGATCTTGAAATAAGGATCACCTATTATCAAAGTGGATATGGAGCTGCCTTAAAAGCTATGGGAGGTCCCATTAATTTTAGAGCTTGTCTTGAAAACGTTTACGAAAGTTTTGAGCAACAGTGTCGCGATCAGGAAACTCAGCAGGCAAGATTGAAGCAACCTTACATTGATGAGAGAACTAGAAAACAGAGCGAACTTAAAAATACTGAGACTGCAATATCAATTTTTGAGGAAAAGAAGCAAGGGCTGGTTGAACAAATCAATCAAGCAAGGAACGAAATTGAAGATGTGAAGCATCATCCTGAAAAATATGGTGTGGAGAGCTCAAAGCGTCCAAAAGCACAGTTTTATATTGGGCTATTATTGTTAATCCCTATTACCCTTTACTTGTTTGTTTTCTATATATCCGCAACATACTCGGCTTTTTTCAAAGACTTTTCAAATGATAGTCTTACTGCAGCTATTTTCGATGCACAGGCATTTAGTAATGCCATGAAAGCCGGATGGTTGGAAGGTGTACTGATCTTTACAATTCCTTCAGTATTTCTTGGATTAGGGTATATAATTCATATGATGCAAAAAGGAAAGGGCGTTAAGAATGTCATTAGAATGATTGCTCTTTTTATCACGACCTTTTTATTTGATGGACTATTAGCCTACCAGATTGAAAAGAAAATTTATGAGTTCAATAAGACACCAGATTCAGTACCATACAATTTACAGATTGCGTTGGGAGAAGCAGAATTTTGGATGATCATTTTTGCAGGTTTTGTAGTTTACATTATTTGGGGTTTAGTTTTCGACATCACAATGAAAGAACATGAAAACTTAGATAAAATCCGAGGATATATTAAAACAAAGCTTGAAGAAGTAAAATCATTAGAGGTTTCAAAAAACGAGATTGTAGCAGAAATCGAGCAGTTAAGAAAAAAAGCAGTTGAAATCAGCGGTAAGATTACTGAACTACAGGCTACCATAGATGGGTTTGTGTTTAACATCAGACAATATCTTTTATACCATGCGCAATACAAGGAAGGCTGGTTTCAGGCGGTATCTTCTGAAATTGCTTTGTCTCAACAAAGGCAAACGGAAATTTTAGAACAATGTGAAAATATCGCTCAGGAACACCTTCAGAAACTCAATCTGGTTAATCAAACTGTTCAAAACATGGTTTACTCTAAAATATCTTAAGCTATGAAAACTAAAATTATTGGATTGTGTGTGTACACTGCAGTCTTTCTTTCTGTAGGTTGTAGTTTTGATGATGATCAAAAGGCAACTTCTGAAGGAGATTCAATGAAATCGTCATCCAGCCGGAAAGATAATTTAAACATCAGTATTCTGTTAGACCTTTCTGATCGGATAGATCCAGTAAAAAATTCCAATCCAGGTATGGAGTTTTATAAAAGAGATCTCGGTTACATTACATCGATTAGTAAGGGGTTTGAGAATCATTTGAGATCTAAGCCAATTAGACAAGACAATGATCACATCCAAATCTATTTTGAACCGGAACCTTTAAGTCCGGAGATAAATAACCTCGCAAAGGAATTAAAATTATCCTTTACGAAGGATAATACAACTAAGGATGCCATTTTAAAAATATCTCAACAATATATATCAGCCTCTAATAAGATTTACAAACTTGCAATTAAGGACAGTAAGTTTATAGGATCGGATATATGGGGGTTTTTCAAGGATAAGGTAAATGATTACTGCATCAAGCCTAAGCATAGAAATATCCTGTTTATTCTAACAGATGGTTATATATATCATAACAACTCTAAATTCACGGAAGGACCAAGAAGTTCCTATTTAACACCCGAATTTATTAGAGCTCTAAACTTGAATACTTCGAAGTATAAGGAAGTCATAAGAAAGAATGATTATGGATTTGTAAAAGCTAATGATAGCTTAAGTAATCTGGAGGTTGTTGTAATAGGTATTAATCCGTTAAAGGGGAATCCATTTGAAGGGGATGTGATAAGTGAATATTGGGTAAAATGGCTTAAGGAGATGAAGGTTAAAAATCCTGTAATGAAACCTATTCCAGCTGATCTTCCTTCCAATGTGGAAATGATCATTCAAAATTATATTCATCGACATTAATTTTTAAGTTAATGAAGAATAATATAAGTTCAGTTTGAATCTGCCGTATCATTTTTTCAACACGCGCTGCTAGTTGAGCAATTTGATCTTTAAAGTCCATACGTTTTGGTTTAAATGGTTTAGTGGTGGTTTTTATTACCTATATGTTGCTGATTTGAGATTGTTGTGTGAGTATATGTAGTGTGGTGGTTGCTATAGCAGAGTTATTGTAATTATAACTGCAAGGAGTGTAGGAAGAAGATAGATGATGTGAGGTTGTAGAGCAGTATTGATTTGAGAAGGTTATTCATGATGGAGTTGCGTTTAATTTAAGTGGTTATCTCAAAGTTTAAAATTTAAATGCATAATAACAATAGTTGATTTAGAATACTGAAAATAAATTCATTTAAATGGTTTTATATGCATCTTTTTTTATGCCCCTTGTACAATGAAATAGGTGCACTAGAAATGGTGTCTTATCCTGATATTCGGGCAGATCGAGAAGACCTTTTAGATAGATCTATACAACTGGGAATAACATTTTGTTAGATACAAGCATAGTTATAGAATTATTTTCTAATATTTTTTTTCTTCCAAATAATCTTCTGTTAAGGTCTTTTGAAGTCATTGCTTTCAGAATTTTATATCGGTTTTTCGTGTTTTTTTGGTGAAATCCACCAAATTTTTAATAAAGTAGCGCTTCTGTTCCAAAGCTTATTACGTTTGTTACTGAGCAATTCTTAACGAAAGATGTCAATACAAGATCCAACCTTAACTACTTTTCGCGATGCATATAAAACACAACTTACTCAATTTATTGAATCTTACAGCTGCTTCAGTTTTAAATATGTTTTTAACAAGATCTCAAACCGGGATTTCCTGATTAGCTTTTTGAACGGTGTTTTTAAGGATCAAAAGGTCATTGTTGATATTGAATAAATTCAATCCCTTTAATTCAAAATTACTCAGTTTTAGATGGCAGAAGACAGATACAGTTATTTAAAAATACCAGAAGAATACTATTATGAATTTTATAGCGAAGGTCCGAAAGGCATTATAAAAAAAATAATACGGTACAGACTTATTCAGGAAATACCATTTAAAATTTATAACCTGGGGTTTGGTGATTGGGATGAAACTGAGAGTGATGTTGATGATATGGTTAATACCAATAATCAGGATAGACAAAGAGTTCTAGCTACAGTTGCAGATACAGTTTTGGATTTCTTAAAAAGCCATCCTGATGTATCTGTATTTGCCAGAGGTAGCACGACATCTCGCACAAGACTATACCAAATAAATATTTCTGCATTCTGGAAAGAAATTTCTGACGCATCCTTTATTGTAAAGGGTTACCTGAATAAAGAATGGAAACCATTCCAAAAGGATATAAATTTTGAAGCATTTATTGTAAGGAAAAAAATATGATTATCTTTGTTATCAAGCTATTGTGAAATGGGAAATATAAAAAACAAGAAAAAAGCCGAAAAAGTGGTTTCAACTGAAGATGTTGGTTCTGTAGTTAAATACGCAAATGCGCCATTTTTCAAGAAAAAGGACGAAGAGGCTATTGCATTCCTAAAAAAGCACCCTATTCCTGTCGATTTCTGGAAAAATTAGTTCCCTAATACATGCTATTTTGTTACCCCTTTTCCTTTAATTCTTTTGCAACCCCCTTAATAAACAAATAGTTTACAGTACCTCCAATTACACCCCCAACTACCGGAACAAGGCGTCTGCTTGCTTTAGAGCCTAAACTAAAAAGCATTTTTTCTGCAACCTCTTCCATAATATTTTTACTGATGGCAAGTTTAGTATCTGCTTTAACGGAACTGGCTACAATTTTAAAGAAATCCTCAAAGCTGATTTTGTACTCACCAGTGTTGTGATAAGAAATGGCTAAAGTTACCCTGAACTGCTGAGTTATTAAGTTGACAATGTCTAACGGTGTACCGATGAGCATGGTTCCAATGCCGCCAACTCCTGTAACTACACCAGAGCCTGCTGCCAATAAGGCACATTGATTAATGAATTTGTCAAGGCCCATCGTGTCAACGCCTTTTTTGATATTCAGCTGATCGATCTGACTAAAGATCTGTTTAAATCCACCTTCAGCAAGATTTTTAAAGCCCTGCCGAACATCCGTCTTCATTTTTTTAAAATTAACCCGTTTCAACGATGGTAAATTCATATGCTCATGATTTAATGAACATACAGTTACTACTTTCGTGCCAGACTACATAGGCTTTAGAATCTGAACGGAATGCTCTTCAAAAGATAAACTAAGCTTACTGTACCCTAAACCTGTTAATAGCGGGCGGAGTACGTTCAATGCATTCGTTTTCGTTTGCTGAAGAATATCAGATTTACGCACCTCGTCAGAGATTTTCTGCTCTGCACTTTTGTATGCTTCATCAACCAGGTCTGCTTCCCGGAAAAAGGCCATTTTAGTATCGTATACCCTTGAAGCTTTATGATCTATTTTTATATAACAAATTTCGGGTTCGGGGAGTTGAATGGCAGCCGAATCTCCATAAACCTTGATGTTTTCTGACTTAATCTTAGTCAGATCTATACAACCTACAGCATCGGCTTTAATAATAAGCAGTACACTGGCATCAGGTAAAAAAGGAGTTTTATTTTTATGTTCGAGCACATCGCTGATGCGATATTTTACGAGTTCCAGTTTACCCATGGCTTCCACTCGGTCCAGTAAAAGCTGGTGTTTGCTTTCTACCGTTGTATTTAAACTGAACTTCATTGCAATCAGCCAGCCAATAAGTCCGATAACTGCCAGTACTATAATTACCTTTAACAATTTAACCATATTTTAACCTAACCAATTTACAGGCCAATTTTAGTGTGTCAGAGATTAAGGCTATGTTGATGCTAATTTCTGACAAAAACCACCGAAGCTGGAATCTTAATTCTTCCAACTTCGATGGTTAAAAATTAACTCACTATGGCTTCTGCTATATACATGCTATTGCCATTCTTTTTCCCGTCTGCCGAACTGAAGTTCATATAACAATGGACGGTATCACCAATAAAACCTTCAGGCACTTCCAGGGTATGACCCTGTGCATATCTGTTTGTGGCATTTTGTAAAATGACAGCCATTTCCTTTACAGGATTGTATACTAAAAAGCTGGCCATATCAGTAAACTGACAATAGGTCGATTGCTTTAGCGGTAGCCAGTTGTAGGTAATACTTCCAGCGGCGGCATCAATCTGCGGACTTTCTGGTGTATCAATTAGACCCCTGCTGTAAACAATTTTCGGGTAATCAAGTACAAAGCTCTCGCCATCTTTGATAAAGGCATGCCTGTAATTGTACTTTAAGGCTGCGTTTACGGCACTATTGTTTTTAATGTAGGCCTTAAAACCAATGTTAACCAAATCCTCAATATCCTGCAAAAAGCCATTGATTAAGCCAAGTTTAAGCTGCGACTCCAGTTGTTTTTTAGTAGCAGGCTTATTGCTGGTTTCAGGTAGTCCGGTAATGACATTTTTTCCTCTGTGCATGCGGCCTACTACCGAGCCTGTTTTGTTACGAAAGGGACCAAGTATCCCTGATTTTAAAATTCCCATAATTAAATGTTTGATTGTGGAAGTTCAGGTACTGCTGAATTGAAACTTCCGGTGTGAATACTGTTTGATAATTGTTTCCTATCTGCCGAAATAAAGGACATATAGGTTTCCATAGGTTTGCCTATTAAACTTGGTGGGATTTCAAGTGAATCAGCTCCTGAAAACCTGGTGTTCCCAAATAACGTGTAAAAGACCTTCCTCTGTACCGGGAAATAAGCCAGCAACATGACCTGATCTGTGGAATCCGGCCAGGCCATTTGCGGATCTGTATCCCATTTGTAGTCAAGCCCGGCACTGGTTAGTGTTACGCTCCAGTTCTGCGCAGGTTTTAACGGGCCCTTGCTCAGCAACAGCTGATCAAAAGCGATTTCCAGTTCCGGAAAAGTTCCTTTTACAAGGTCGGAATTGTTTTTAACAGCCATATTAAAGCCGTTGTCGCTAGCTAGAATTGCCTCAATACTAAAGCCCGTCTTGATAAAATCCTGTAAGTCGCGAAGTAACTCACTGCGAATTTTAATCAATAATTGGTTTTTAAGCTGCGCATCGGTAAAGGGCTTAGTCCTCACACCGATTGTTCTTGATACATTTTTTCCATTGAGCACATAGTAAACAATGTTACCTAATCTGCCTCTGTGATGGCCTCCTGGGCCATTTTCTGCGATTGCCATAATCAATTTATATTTGGTTAATCCAGCCCAAAATTAGGCTGGATGATAAAGTTAATATATAAATAGTTAATAACCAATGAATTAGATAGATTTATTTACTGATTAAATATTGATATATCAGTGATAAAATATAGGATTAATATACCGTTGACATACCCTTGGCTTACCGTTGCCTTACCCCTAGGGTAAAGCAACGGTAAGCCAACCCTATAGCAAGGGTAAGGAAAAGGTATGTTTATACAGTCTTTTAGCACTAGTTTACTATTATTTAAGTAGTCTTTATTATAACTCTGTCTTATCTTGTTTATTTTTTGGCTTGGTTCGGCAATAGCTATTTTGTCAAATCACTTCCGGTTTTTGTTTTTTTTATGTGTTATTTTGCGCTGATTATGACAGAAAATGAATTTTTAGTATACTGCCAGAGCCAGGTTTCGGGGCCGCTTAAGGATGAGGATATTGTGTTGATGCTGACCGCCTGGGGAAGTATAAAATATACGCAGGGTTACAACCAATCTACCGCAGATAAGGAAATAGAAAAAGAAGAGGGCGATAATGAGGAATAAAAAAGGAGAGGAGCCATGGTTCTTGAGTCCTCTCGCTTTTATAAAAAATGTTTGATTTTACATGGTTGATTTAATGAATATTGACAAATCTTCTACCCATTTATGCTCATTGTTTAATTTTACGGGAACAAAGGCAAACATCCAATCTTGTTCTTTATAGGAACGTTTGGAATGCACTTTTAATTTGTTCCAGCCTTTTTTTAAGGAGATTTTGACAGGTTTTCTACTCCAGTAAAATTCTTCGTCTGTAAATGGAATTTCGTTGGGCGGTGAAAACCAGGTGTGTTCTAAGTAACGATATTGACCTGGTGCAGACCAGGTTGGCCCGGGAAGGTTTTTGTCGTTAAGCTGGATATACCCACCGTTGGCATCCCATTTTCCCTGTTCCGGTAACCCGGCACTTTTCCGGGTGGATCTTGCAGCTGTTTCAAACCCTACCCAGGCATAGATCTCTTTTTCGCGGTCACTGTATAAATAAGTACTGAGATTAATGGTGTCGTTTTCAGGGGCTTTCAGCTGTCCGGAGTTGATCAGGTCATCGAAATTTAAAACACCACCGGTTATATTGCCCTGGCCTTCGATTTTCCATTCTACATTACTAAATGCAGCAAAAGGAAACGGATCTTGTTTAAAGAAGCGGTCGCGGTGATTAGCCAGCCTTTTTTCAAATTCGTTGAAATGTTTCCAGGCGTCGGATCCGGATGCTGGTAACTTCGCCATGTAAACAGGTTCATATTGTGGACGGCCACACCATAATGCCTCACTGTAGGTGATCATTCCCGGCCAAACCGGGTTATGCTCAAATATTTTGGATTTATCTTCGACACGTGTATCTGGCCAACAGCATAAGATACCACCGAGGGCCAGTGAATCGCTTTGTTCCCGATTACAAGGTTGCTGAAAGAAATAGCGTCTGATTAAAGTTAATGCATCAGAAGAATTAAGATACCCAGCATAAGAGTCGACATAAGGGTTGGTAATGTTTTGAAAATCGTTGGTTTCTTCATCCCTCCATAATTGCTCAATTGTTCCTTTTTCAGCTTTTAAACCCGGGTTCCAAACCATTGGTTGTCTGCCATTTTTTTTCAATCGCGCAGACATACGTGTGATGAATAATTTTGGTTCATCAATATGAACTTCATCAGATCCAATATGGATAATGGGGCAATCTTTTACTGGTATTTCTGCACAGAATTCATCAATTAGTTTTTCGAGAACATCCATGCCTTGTGGCGATCCCATCTTAAAACCAAATGTAGGTTCAAAATAAGCACTATGCCCTGGCATATCCAGTTCGGGGATAACTTTGATATGTCTTACCGCGGCGTAATTGATAATTTCGCGTATTTCATCAAAGGAATAGGATTTATCCGGATTTCTTCCCGCTTTCCTGAATTTAGGATCGTTTAGCTGTGGAAAAATCTTACTTTCTGGTCTCCAGGCAGGATTGTCGGTTAAATGCCAGTGAAAGGTATTGAATTTGTAAGCTGCTAATCGATCCAGCTGTTGCTTTAGTGAATTAATCTCCTGAAAATTACGGCCGGTATCATGCATAAAGCCTCGTAATGAAAAAGCAGGCCAGTCTTCAATTTCGCATGTGGGCAGCGAGACGGTTCTTTTATCCTGTTGGATTAACTGCCTGATTGTTTGAACTGCATAGAATACACCGGCAGCGTCTTTTCCATTAATTTCGATACCAGAATTACTTATTTTTAAGTGATATCCTTCCTTTTGGATATTTAGTCCTGCATCTTTTTTCAAAACAATACTGCCCGGCTTATGCGGAATCCCTTTTTTAATGGCGCTAATGTTGCTTTTTATTCCAGCCTGTTGCAGTACATCCTGTAAGGCAATGGCCGAATTCTTTAAACTATCATTAGCCTGGTAAAGAATTGTGATGTTTTGTTGTAATCTAAAAGCCCCATTGTTCCATTTGGCTTTTTGGGGAAAGGGAATTAAAGCAGTTGGCGCTGAGGCCAACTGCTTTAAAGTATGAGGGGCTAACCATGCAGATTTTTCTTGTGCGGAGGCTATACTTAAGATCGATACAGAAAGGAAAAATAGTATTTTCCCCATTTTTATTTTATTTCCAATCATCATTTTGCTTGCATAATGGGTTAGTTTGAATTTCTTTGGCAGGTATCGGTAAGTAATAATGACGTTTTCCGAAATTCGCAAAACGTATTGGGTCCTGGCTGCCGAGTTCTTTTTCCAGTAGGTTCCATCTTCTCAGATCATAAAAACGTTCTCCCTCTTTAAAGAACTCTATTGCTCTTTGTTTGATGAGTTCATTTTTTACAGAGATGTCATCTGTATTGCCTGAGTAGGGGAGAAGGTTATTTCCCCGGGTTCTGATCTGGTCGATATATTTTACTGCTCCAACGGCATTTTTGAGTTCGAGTTCAGCTTCGGCCAGTAGTAAGATGACATCTGCATATCTCATGGCGCGTTCATTAATATACGAAGGATCAGAACCAACTTCTCTGATACGGGTTTTGGAGTTTTGAGATTTCAAGATCCAAAATTGTTTTAATTCGGTTGCATTAAGCACCTGTTGAATGGGTTTCTGATAATACATACATCCTGGATAATCCCACGCAACTGAAGTCAGTACTCTGTAGTCGTATTCTCCATTTGCCGCTCTTTCAGCTCTAAATAGATCCATTATTTTCTTTGTGGGTTGAGCTTCATACCATCCTCCTACACTTCCGGCTGCATACTCAACCGCTATTGTTGTCGATTGTGCCGAATTTGCACCTTCGCCATTGTCCCATTGATCTGTTCCTCCTACGGGTTCATATAGAATTTCGAAAATACTTTCCTGGTTGTTTTCATGTGCCTCGTCGAAATTCCAGGAATAGTCATCCATCAATTTATAATTATAAGGAGCTTTGGTTAGTGGTTCCAGGGTTTCTTTAGCTTGTAGCCATTGTTTGGTATAAATGTAAAGCTTGCCCAGAAAAGCCAGAGAAGTTCCTTTTGTTGGCTTACCCTTTGCATTGGTAAGCGGTAATAAATTGGCTGCTTCCAAAAAATCTTTCTTCGCCTGGTTATATACTTCTGCCTGTGTTGATTTTTGTAATGGAAACGTTTTAGGGTCTTGTGATGCAGTAAGTCGCAGTGGGACGTTTTCGAATTCTTTAGCGAGCTGGAAAAAATACATTCCACGAATAAATAAAGCTTCGCCTTTTATTTTATCGGTAAATTCTTTAGTAAACGTTTTGCCTTCAATCTCTGTGAGGATTGAGGTAGCCCTGTATATTGCATTATAGAATTGATAAAACAAGTTTGTTGCCACCTGATTGAATTGATCATTAGTAAACCTATGCATTGAATAGATTTCATTGATGTCATTTCTGAATTCGATATCATCGGCTCTGGATATGCGCGTCATAAGTCCACGTGTACCATAATAACCACCATTCCAATTTTTCAGAGGAGTATAACAAGAGGTCATGGCCTGGTTAAAATCGGCTTCGGTCTTCCAGAAAGTTTCGCTGGTTACACTATTCGGATTGGTTAGATCCAGTTTATTTTCACAGCTGCCAAACAGCAAGATGAAAAATGCAGATATTATTGTTTTAAAAGTTTTCACGATTGATCAGTTTAGAATGAAAAATTAGCTCCGAACATTATTATTCTGTTTACAGGATAAACGAAGTTGTCAAATCCCCTTGAGGTACTGGAACCTCCGCTATCAATATCTGGCGTATAACCGCTGTAATTGGTTAGGGTATACAAATTCTCCATACTTGCATAGATTCTTACTTTCTGAAGTTTGTCGCCAAATACGGTTTTAGGAATGGTGTATCCAAGTTGAAGGTTTCTTATTCTGAAAAAAGAGCCGCTCTCCAGATAGCGGTCGGACTGTGGCCGGCTATTCTGATTGGGATCATCCCAAACTAAACGGGGGAAGCTTGCGTCCGGATTCTCGGGTGTCCAGTAATCCCGTACTGTTCCAAGATAATTTACACCTTTGTTAACACCCTCCAACTCTAGTCGGGAAGCATTATAAATTTTATTTCCAAACACACCCTGGAATCCTAACATCATGTCTATTCCTTTATAAGCGAGATTAAAATTCAGTCCTGATGAAAAGGTAGGAAAGGGACTCCCTTTGTATTCGCGGTCGTCGTCTGTAATTTTTCCGTCCTGATTAACATCCGCAAAACGTATATCACCGGGCTTGGCATTCGGTTGTATCAGGACCCCATTTTTTTGATAAGCGTTAACTTCTTCCATACTTTGGAATAAGCCTCTTGTAGGGATTAGCCAGAACCCTCCAATCGGATAGCCCGCCATTGTTCTTGTTGTGGGCACATTTGTACGGTTTGAACCGCCATTGATAATTTGATGTTCCTCGCCCATAGCAGTTACTTTGTTTTTTATAAAGTTTCCGGTGAATGAAAAACCATAGGAGAAATCCCCGCTTGTTTTATCGTTCCAGTTTAGGGAGAACTCTGTACCCGTATTCGTTATACGCCCTGCATTTCTAAAGGGATCATTGGCACCACCGGTAGAAATAGGAATTGGAACGGTCAGGAGGATATCTTTGGTGTCTTTTTTATAATAATCGATAGTGAAGTTAAAGCGGCTATCCAGTACAGACAGGTCTAAGCCGATATTGGTCATAGCTGTTTCTTCCCATTTAATTGATGGGTTGGCAAAATCCTTTGGAAAAGCGCCTAGTAGCAATCCACCATTTCCATCGGGGTAATTGATGTTTGAGGTTACTGTGCTGGTGTACATGTAATTGCTGATCTCCTGGTTCCCAAGTATACCATATCCACCTCTTAATTTTAATTGATCAAGCCATGTTGGTTTTTTGAAAAACGACTCTTCAGCCAGGTTCCATCCCACTGATACGGAAGGGAAGTTCCCGTAACGGTTTTTAGGCGCAAATTTAGATGAACCATCTCTACGAAAAGTTGCTGTAAGTAAATAGCGGTTGTCGTAGCCATAAAAGACCCGGGATATAATGGATGTTAAAGCACTTTCGTTAGAATTTGCATCATTTAGCCGATCTCTTGTTGCTGCGCCTACTTCGTAAATTCCAGGCGGCAGCGCTCTGCCCGAGGCCAGGATGTAATTGTTTTTAAAATTCTGATAGGCGTATCCTCCAAGGAGTGTAAGTTTATGTTTCCCAAAGCTTTTATCAAAAGTCAGTAAGTTTTCTGCCAACAGGTTATTGCTGTTGCTTCGGTCATCAGATAAAGACGAAATGCTATTGTTGCTTAAACCAAAATCAAATACGTTCTGGTAGACCTTATTCCTTGCGATGCTAAAATCAGGAGTAACGTTGAGTTTGTATTTTAAGTTAAGCGGTAAGCTTACTTCAGCATAAAAATTCAGGAAAACTTTGTTTTCATCCCAGGTTCTGCGTGTAAGGTTTTCATCCAGTATGCCCAATGGATTGGGAATGTCGGTTGCATCGCCAAATACTTTACCATAGCCCCCTTTTGGATTGTTTGGGTCATATTTGGCCAGAGTAGGGATGGATTGCAGGATAATGCCAAGATAGCCACCTCTGCTAAAACCATACAAAGGATTGTTCTTCTGATTGCTCAGGATAATGTTATTGCCGAGTGTCAGCCAATCTCTTTTGTATTGCATCTTTACCTGTCCATTTATCCGCTGATAAGATGTTCCTTTAATTGTACCATTCTGATCCATGTAACCCAGTCCGGTATAATAAGTGAAGTATTTACTGCCTCCACTAACCGTTAGATTGTAATTCTGCATTAAAGCAGATTTCATCATCATTCTCTGCCAGTCGTTGTCTTCTTTTTGATCAAGGTTTTGCGCCATTTCAAGAACTGGCTTTCCAATGGCTGCCCTGGATAATGTTGATATGTTTGCCCAATCCGCAGCATTTAGCATTTCCAGATATTTAGAAGGAGTTTGAACGCCAGCATTGGCCCCAAATTCAATAGTTGGCTTTCCATTGGTATCAGTACCCGATTTTGTGGTGATGATAATTACACCGTTGGCTGCGCGTGAACCGTAAATCGCTGCTGAGGAGGCATCTTTTAAAACATCTATACTGGCTACGTCATTCGGATTGATGTTGTCCATGCTATTCATGTAAATCCCATCAATGATGTATAAAGGATTTGCGTTATTCAATGTACCAATACCACGGATTGAAATCCGGCTGCCCGAACCCGGTGCACCGCCTTGGGACACAATATCTACCCCGGCAATTTTTCCCTGCAAGGCTTGCCCTATGTTGACGTTGCTTTGCGTATTGAGTTTTTCGCTGCTGATACTAGCAACAGCGCCGGTTAAGTCTTTTTTACGCTGACTGCCGTAACCCACTACCACAACATCATTTAACTGACTGGGTTGTGCCTGGATTCTGATGATCATTTCCGAATTGCTGACCTTTACTTCTTTTGGGGTATAGCCTACGTAGGAAATGATCAGCGTTGCATTTTCGCTGATATTACTCAGTGAAAAGCTACCATCCTGATTCGTCATGGTACCCTGGTTGGTACCTTTTACTTTTATGGTGGCACCAGGAACACCATTTCCTGTTTCGTCCAGTACTTTTCCCTTCACATCAATATTTGTTTGAAGGATTTGAGGTAAAGCGGTAAGGGGCTTTTTATTGTCTTTTTTGATAACAATTGTATTTAGCTCTAAGGTGTAATTTAGTGACTGACCTTTAAGGATAGTTTGTAATGCGGTTTCCAGACTTACATCTTTCATTTCTACGGTTACCGGATTAGCTTTTTTTATATCCTTAAGCACAAATAGAAAGCTATATCCGGATTGCCGCTTTATCTTCTTTAAAACGCTTTCCAATGAAGCATTCCGTTCGGAAATAGAAATACTTTTTTGACCATAACTCGATGCACTTACCTGCAGGATCGCAGTCATTAACAATAGAATGGTAAGTTTCATGGCTCGTTGAATTTTCTTTTTCATACAGGAGGTCCCGCATGAATTAAAAATATTAAATTTCATACATTTGGTTGTTTGGTGAGTAAAAGATAGATATAGCCTAAAAGCTATATCATCGGGTTTAATTGATACTGTAGTCTAATGGTACGATAAACAGGCGACCCAAATTTATTGAGCCGGATGTGGTGAGATACATCCGGTTTTTCTTTTTGGGTCAGTTAAGTAAGTTTAATTCATAACTGTGACCCTCCTTCCTTGAATTTTAAATTTGAAGTTTCCCGTAAGTTCCAGTAAACGTAATGTCTGGGCCAGGGTGTTTTTCCTCGAAACAGTACCACCTATGCTAATGTCCTCGAAGTTCCCATCATAATTTATATCTACATTATACCAACGGCTAAGGGACTTCATCGCATTCTTAAGTTCTTCATTGTTGAACATAAATTGTCCGTTTTTCCAGGCCACTATGGCTTCCGTATCTACAGAATTGACAGTCATACTGCGTGTGTTCAACACTGATTGCTGACCCTGACGGAGTATTTCGGATTCCTGTTTCTTAGTCCCCGCCTGCAGTCTGTTTACTTTTACACTTCCCTCTAACAGGGTAGTTTTAATGTTCATATCATCACTATAAGCATTTATATTAAAGTGTGTGCCCAGAACTTCAGTTTGCTGTTCAATTCCTTCATTATTTTGGGTTATTACCCTAAATGGTTTTGATTTATTTTTGGCAACTTCGAAATACCCTTCACCTGAAAGTTCTACTTTTCTCTCTTTTCCGGTAAACTTAACCGGGTATTTTAGAACGGATGCAGAATTTAGCCAAACCTTGGTGCCGTCGGGTAAGTTGATTTGGTATTGTCCACCTAAAGGGGTTTCTATAGTGTTTATTTCCACATTAGCAGCTGTCGCATTGGTACTCATATAACCCAATTCTCCGTCGGCCGTTTTACTGATTTTTACACCTTTAGTTTCTACAAGGAGACCATTTTTTGCATCATCAAGAACTATTTTCCGACCATCAGCTAAAGTCAAAGTAGCTTTATTACTTCCGGGTTTAATATCATTGGCAATCTCTTTGCCAGCCAGGTTTTGTTTATTGTCCCTGTTTTTGTAAAACGATAAGCCAAGTCCAAATACGATTAAAATTACTGCGGCAGCGGCAATACGGGGCCAATATATTGTGGTGTGTTTTGTCTGCGCCTGGATAGCTGAATATATGTTTTGTTGAGCCTCTTCCAGTTCTTCGTCAGTGAGGCCTAATTGTTCATCAGCACCTACTTCATGAAACCAATTCATTAACTGGGTTTTCTCTTCTTCCGTACAGTTGCCTGCGCGATATTTTTCAACTAGCTTATTCAGATCCGTTTTGTTCATACCTGGCATTAGGGTATTTTAACCCAATTGATAACCAAGACGGACAACTTAGGTGTAGGGGGTACAAAGCATTAATTTTTTTTTAAAAATTAATTGCAGACAGTAGAATTAAATATATGCTGATACCAAGTCTAACTTTGAGCACACGTAAAGCTCTTTTAATCTGGGTGGTTACTGTCTGTTCGGAGATGCCAAGTTCGATTGATATTTCCCGGTGACTAAGAAAATTTTTGCGGCTTAGTTCGAATATTTCGCGCATTCGTGCAGGTAAAGCATTGATTTCTCTGTCTATTTGATCACTGATCTGTTTTTCCCGCACTAAATGATCAGTTGCAGATTCTTTGAGTTCAAAAAAAGCTTGCATAGAATCGACGTATTTTATTTCAAGTTTTTTATGTGCAAAGAGATCAAAGGCCCTGTTGCGGACAGCAATGTAAAGATAGCCTGCTAAATTTGTGTTGAGTTGAAAGTCATTTCTTTTATTCCAGAGGTTTACAAAAACTTCCTGAACAATATCCTGAGCTTCTTCTTTATTGCGGAGTTTTTTATACGCATAGCTAAACAATAAGGTTGTGTATCTCGTGTAAATTTCCGTAAATGCAGCTCTATCGTCATTTTTTAGCAAATGAGCTAATTCAAAGTCAGTCAGTTTAGGATACTCAGTCATATTTGGCGAGTACAATTTAGGCTTTTAACTGATCAAAGTATGATTATTTTTCAACTTCCTGATTATAGAGCAGAAGTGTTTTGAGGAAGGGAGGGAAGAATATTCCGAGTTGACAGTTTTTGTCACCAGTCAACTCGAAATATGCCGAACGTTTTACGAAGTTAAAACAGGCTGAAGATGTTCTGAAGCGTGAAGCAATTCATATTCGCTTAAAAACTCATCAAACTTAGCTCTGCTTATGCCTGGCATACAGATCAGGTGACTCATGCCATCTTCGGTAGCAAGTTGCCATTTTACTTTTAATGCTAAAGCAGGAGCAGGGAAGACAACCGTTAAGGCATCGGGGTTACACCAGGCATTAACACCCATTTCTTTAAATCTGCCAAGCACATATTGTGCTGTTTCAATACTTTCTAAAGCACGTCTTTTTAATCCTTCAGTGCCAAGCGTTTTAATTGCATACCACATAAAAATAGGGCTGTGGCCATTCCGGCTTCCGGTTATTGTTGTATCCACTGTTCCGATATAGGGAATGGTTTTACCGATACGTTCTTTGTAATTCTTTTTTACCAATACCACACCACAAGGGATAGGAGATCCTATGAATTTGTGTCCGCTGATGGCTAAGCTGTCACAGCCATATTCGAAATCAAACCCTGGTTTAAGATCAAGTAATGCACTGTATGTTCCGGAAAGTGCGGCATCACAGTGAATATAATGGTTTTTTACAGCCAATGAAGCAAGTGTTTGTTTAATGCGGTTCAAATCATCTTTTGCTTCTGTCATGGTTGTACCGATGTTGGCCAGAATAATAACAGGCTTATCCCGGTTCATTTGTATCATTTGATGCAAGTCCTCGTAATCCATCTCACCATTTGGCTGTTTACGGATTACTATACTTTGGCAGTTAAGTAGCTGGATGTTCTTTTGTACACTATAATGCGTTGCTTCTGAATAATAAACAACTCCATTTGGGTACAATTCTCTGGCTACGTATAATCCGTAAAGGTTTCCCTCGGAACCTCCATTGGTTACATATCCCCACCAGTTGTTTACAGGTGCATGAAAAAGATCAGCAAAGAAGTTCAGTACTTCCTGCTCGAGTGATCTCGAATTGAGGTCGTATGTAGACTCTACCTGTGGATCACCTACGTTGTTTAAAGGCAATTTTAAGAGTGGATACAGTTCTGAATAATCAAAATCCTGTGCAATTGGGTAACCGATAAAATAGTCAGCCCGTTCTTCTGCCTTTTTCATGTAGGCGTTTAATCTATCACTATCAGCTTTTTTCAACATGTTCTTTATTATTTGGTATTGCAAAATTGATGATTTGTAGATGAATTGTCTATCATTCTGATAAATTCAGGAAATATTTCTTTTATTGCTATTTTTGTCAGATTAAATGGCTTGTTTTGAAGCTTAAATGATTAGTTAAAAGGAAATACTATGGCAGCACTAGACTCAATGGATATAAAAATTTTGAACCTTCTCCAGCAGGATTCTTCACTTCATGTGAAAGAAATCGCATCGCGAATCGGGCTCAGTCAGTCTCCAACTTACGAACGTATTAAAAAGCTTGAAAATGAGGGGTATATTGATAAGTATGTTGCCCTGTTAAATCGCGAGAAGCTAGGGAAACATTTAATGGTGATTTGTACAGTAACGCTTAAGGAGCAATCAATAGCTGCCTTAAAAGAGTTTGAGCAGTCGATCATTAAATTTAAACAGGTGCTGGAGGTAATGTGTATTGCTGGAAGCAGTGATTACATTCTTAAAATTGCCGTTGAAGATGTAAATACTTATCACACTTTTGTGATTGAACAGGTTTCATCTATTGCGAACATCTCTAATTTAAGCAGTAGTTTTGTGTTGAAAGAGCTAAAAAAGGATACGGCTATTGAAATAGGATAATGCTAATAATTGCAAAGCCCTGAAAAGACAATAGTTTTCAGGGCTTTGCAGGTGGGATTTTATTTAGTCCCGGTTAAGCTTTTGGTATTAGTTCATACGCGCAGCTGGAATAGACTTTTTCGTCATCTTATCCAAGCCTACAGCATAACTATCGAATTCTGCCGTTAACTGTGTGATCAAAGCCTTTCTCGCTTCTTCGTCACCTTTAACCAAGGCTCTCCATGCTACATTCGTTTTGTTGTCTTTAGCTTTAATAAATATGGCATACTGTGCAGATTTAATTCCTTTAGGAAGGTTGGTGTCAGAAAAATGGATTGATATCAGCTTATTGTGCGCTTCACGCTGAGTGATATTTTCTACACGGTTACCTCCATTCGAAAAAACAATCTTTCTGGATACCGGCATGTTCGCATCTATTACTTCTATGGCACTTACATAACCATTTGAGGCTTTTTTCAATAGTTCATCGTTGGTAAAAATATCCCATGCCATATCTGCTTCCATTGCGATGTCCACATCTTTTTCCACATCCCATTTGACTTTTCGGGCGGCCTCCATTTGGGCATTTGCTTTAATAGCTGATAAACCTGTTAACAGCAACAATGATAATATAATCTTCTTCATTTGATATAGGGTTTAAATGATTGAAAAAGGCTGCGCCAATTCGCGCAGCCCGTTTATTTTTACTTGCCGAAAATCTCTTTCAGTTTTTTATCTAAAGATTCTCCGCGAACGTTTTTCTCGATAATGTTTCCTTCCTTATCAACAACAACCAGGTAAGGGATGCCGCTGAATAAGTAAGATGCCATTACCGGTTTAGATTCTTTAGCATTGATTTGTGGCCATGCCATTCTCTCTTCTGCCATTGCTTTTTTCCAGTCAGCTTCTTTTGCGTCAACAGAAACCGCTAAAATTTCTAAACCCTGATCCTTGTATTTTTTGTAAACTTCTTTCAGGTGAGGAATTTCCTGGCGACAAGGACCGCACCATGATGCCCAGAAATCAATGATCAGGTATTTACCTTTAAAGTCTTTAGGGCTCCAGTTTTTACCGTTCACATCAGGATAAGCAAAGTGAGGTGCTTTTTTACCATTGGCAATTTTCTCTGCTTGAGCGATACCATCCAGAATTTCTTTTTTTCTATCTCTCGCCTGTTTCAGGTCAGGGAACTTCTTAGTCAGGTAATCCAGGGTAGACATGATCAGCTCCTGATCTCTTTTAGGACTTAGGTTATTCAGCGCATAAAGTACTGTAGGTTGGTCTTTGTATTTGTTAACCAGGTACTTGATGCGGATTTCACGTTCTTTATTGATACGGTCGAAGCCATCTTTCACGTAGTTGATCCATAGCGTATCTTTTGATAGTCCTGCTCTGTATTGTTCCTGACCTACAGCAATCATCTGCTGATAATTAAGGTAACTTACCAGGTTCACATCATTGATCACTTCATTATCTCTTGAAGCATTCTCCATATAGATGTATGGAGGATTTTTAACGATTCTTTTAGCTGTATCAATACCGCGTACATTTACATGGATATTGTCTTTATCTGCCCAGAAATCAATGCGATCCATATAATAAACACGTACCTGGTAAAAGTCCGGCTTTTCAGCAGGTACTTTAAATGAGAAGTTGTTGTTCGCATCAAGTTTTGTACTATCAATAGCTTTAAATGCTCTGTTAAAGCCCTCACCTTCGTATTTACCCAGATAAATCTGGTATTTGTTCTGTGTATCGGGGAATTTAACCGTACCTGTAAAATTTACAGTTTTTCCTTTTTGGGCAAAGCTACTGCTTACCATTAACAACGCGGCGATTGCCAGTGTTAAACCTTTTTTAATCATGGTGTTTTGTATTATGTATTTAAGTTAATTTTTAATCTTTCATCATTGGAGGAGTCATCTGGCCTTTTTGAGCCGCTTCCTTTCTAAGGTCTTGTGCTTTAGTGGCCATTATTTCAGCTTCAGCAGTTTTACCTTGTTTTTTTAGCGTTCTTTTTCTCAGATCTGCCAGTTGAATATTAGCAAATAAATTAGGGTTTGTTTGCTCGATCTGTTCTGCCCACTTCAAAGCATGTTTATAATGTTGGGCCGGAGCTGCAGTAACTAAATCATTAGCAGCGCCAATTACAAAACCAGATTTGTTTTTAAAATCAGCATCTCCCATAACAACGTCTACTTTAGCTATAAAATTATCCCATTTATTTGCGGCCGCGAATTCAACAAGTTCAAGCTGAGCAAGCATTGGTTTTGAATAATCAGTTCCGGCACTTAGCATCTTTCTGATGGATGCTATTTTCTCAGCGGCTTCTTTTAGATCAGTTTTCTTTTCGTATGCTCTTTTAATCGCATAAACAGATGAACTCATTGTTCTCTGGAAATACATGTTCACCTTTTCCGTGTCGTATTTTTTTCCTAGTTCCGCTTTATGGGCATACAAATAAACAAAGGATTGAGCAGCGGGGTTATTGAGGTATTTTAAGGCAAGGTTCCAGTTTTTATCTTCCATCAAACTTGCTTTTGGTAAGCCATCAAAATATACCCTTGCTACCGCACCCATTTTGTCTGACTCATAAGCTTTATCCAAAGCCTCCATATAAGCTATTGCAGTGGCTTCCGAATGATCGCCTCCATTAAACTTCTTTGCCAGTCCAAATGTGGTATTTTCCGGGCTTAGAGCTTTTTTTGCTTCCTCCATAAACTCAGGGGCAGACATACTGCCTACAATTTTATGTACAACTTCGCCGTCGCCATTCACAAACAGGTAAGTAGGGTAGGCGCTTACTCCATATTTGTCTTTTAATGCCGGGCCTTCACCTTTTTCCATATCATACTTAACATTTAGGAAAGTTTGGTTAAACAGGTCGGCTACGTTGTCTTTGGTGAAAACGTCTTTTGCCATCATTTTACAGGGACCGCACCAGGAAGTATACGCATCAAAAAAGATGATCTTTTTCTCTTTTTTTGCTGTAGCCAGCTGAGTTTTCCAGTCGGCTTCCCTAAAAGTGATCTCTCGGGTTTGAGCAGTTGCCCCGGTTATCATACCGAGGCTTAGTGCTAATGTTAATAATCTTTGTTTCATTTTTACTGACCTTCTTTTATTGTGTTTTAGAATTCATCCTTCCCGGACATCTTAACATAACCGATCGCATTCTATTGACCTGATCAAGTGTAAGGGAATTACGGCTACTTGGATAGCGGTTATCATCCATTGCATTCTCAAGAAAAAACTTTTCACCGTTTACTGCTGTTTGAATGGTTGTTGTATTGTCTTGATTAGCGCTGGCATATTCTGGCGTATCCTGGCAAAAATCTGAGTACTGGCGACTGGCATTAAATGAAGTTCCGTATAAGCCGTAAAAGTTACCAATGGCATTAAAAATCTCTATTCTGCGTTCAAAACCAGGTCTGAATACTGAATACGGCATGAGGGCACTTGTGTATTGGGCCTGGGTGGCTGTCACAAAATCATCCTCATCTACTGCAGTTCCGGCAACACCAGGGATTAATACCTGACCTGAGCCGGGGGCTAACTGTTTTGCAGGGAATAAAGCTCCTAAAAAACTACCAGAACCGAATGGAAATAATTGAATGTTTAAGTATAATTTAGGGTTCCAGATATACTTAGCCACGTTAGCTGGGGTTTTATTGATAAAACCGGTAAAATCATTTGGGTTAATTGGAGCCAGCAAAGGATTGGTTTTAACTTCATCGCTGTAGACAACCCTGTCGTAACCAGGGAATTGTAAGGTTTGTCCAGCGGCATTTTTAGTCGCCAATCTAAACACTACATTCGCGGCAGCACCATTTGGCGCATTACCCACTTTATTGTTAATGATATCGTTCATGATTTTCAAACCATTAACTATATCCGCATAATTTGTAGGTTGAAAAGAAGAAGGGTCATAAGCCGGATTGGTAGGATTTAATTCCCATACATGGAAGATCACATCAACATATAGCGTTGGCAGAACCGGTGGAGTGGCCCTGATGGTTACTTCCTTTATGGGCGATTTGATATTGCCTACCTGAGCATAAAATTTAAGCTTTGATCCTGCAACCGCGGTTGACGTGTTGTAAGTAAAACCAACTTCTTTATTGGTCGTCTCCTCATATATTTTAACCGTTCCAGCGGGCAATTTTCTGTAATCAAATACTTGATTAGTTGTAGTGCCATCAGCATTCTGAATAGTTTTATTGGTTTCTACAATAAATTTTAAGGTAGCCTTGCCATCCGCAATCAGCATGTCGCTGCCTGTATAAAAGTTTATAGAACTGACATCATCAGCACTAATTTCTACCATTTTATAATCAAATTCGCTCTGTTTACAGCCGGTAAAACATGCTGTAGCGCTTAAGATTGCGCTTATAATAAAATTTTTAATATTCATCTTCGTCGTTATTGAAATAAAAATTAGTATTCAATTAATGCCCAGCCCGGGTTCGGAACAATGTTATTATTTTGTTGTATTTCTACCAACGGTATTGGTAAGGCATAACGATAGTCATTAGGTGGAACCGTAATGTTATACTGCTTGTTGAAAAATCTGATATTTCTGTTGATGGTTTTATTGGCATAGCGTTTTAAATCCAACCAACGTTTATCCGTATCGGCAAAAAATTCTCTTCTTCTTTCATTGATGATTTCCGTTAGTAAGGCGGTACCACTTAAGCCCGTAAAATCTCCGGCACTTCTAAAAGCACGGAATTTATTTAAGGTAATTAACGCTTCTCCCTCAGCGCCTAGTCTGAATTGCGCTTCAATCAGCATCATATAAGCCTCCTCGGGTTTAAACATAACTGTTTGTCCGGCTTTGGTACTTCCACTTGCTGTACCGTCAGAAGGCCAGGCTGCACTTAAGATTTTTCCAGTTGCACCAGCTGTATTAAAGTAATTTGAGACACGAATATCAGTACTGGTAAACAAAGCTGCAAAGTCCGCACTTAAAGGAATGTTCATTGGACCAAATCCTATATATTGATAGGCTCCTCCATAAAGACCCGATACGTCGGCATTCGAAGAAGCCTGCTGAACGATAACTGGATAATTAGGGTCTAGTCCACCATAAGCAGCGATGCGCGCCGCTGCCGTAGTAGGTATTAATGCATCTACTGCTTCAAGTGCAGCAAGGCTATGTGTTTTAACATTTGAGTAGTCACTTGCTTCTTTAGCAGGAGATTCAGCCTTATACCAATATACCTGAGCGAGTAAATGATTGATGTAACGTTTATTGTACAACACATTATATCCTACAGCAGGACTGGTACGGTTCACCATTTCCAATGCTTTATTCAGGTCTTCTAAAATTATTTTATATGAATTTGCATGGGTTTCACGCTTTGGTTTGATACCCAATACACCCTCTCCGGTATGCAGGTAAATAGGAATCCCCATATCTGCATTATTGTATATACCATAATATTGTAGCAGCTTAAACAAAGAGTAGGCACGGTTGGTATACATTTCGCCAAGTAATTGATCCTGATCTGTGTTACTTACACCCTTTATGGTGCCAAGCTGATCTATTAAGCTGTTTAAAAAACCAACAAGCTCATAATGGTGCGACCACAACATAGCTGAAGTAGCTTGTTGGTTCCACAATAGCATATCGGCATAAGTTTTTTCCGGAGTTTTGATCAGCGTGTTAGATGCCAGGTAGCAATTCGGAAGTGCATTTTCGAAATCGATATCATCTGAATAAGCTCCGAACATCGTTGCTGCAAGGATTGGACATGCAGGGACTGGCTGACCATATAAAGGTTTTGTAATTCTTGGGGTAACAAGCACACGAAGGTGGGCACCCAAAAGGGATTTAACGTCTGTAATAGTAGTTACTGTACGTTGATTTTTTGCCGGAAGATCCAGGAATTTCTTACAACCTGTAAATAGTCCAAAAATCAGGATCAAATACGTAATAAATATTTTATGTTTCATGATTTCCAATGTTAAAATCCAACAGTTAATGAAAGGGTATAAGCTTTAGTGTTTGGATATCCAAAAGCCGTTTGAGTTTCCGGATCAGTACCACTATAGTTACTTACCATAAATAAATTGTTAGCTACCAATGTAGCCTTTAGCGTTTTAAGCGCTGTTTGTTTTAAAATGCTTTTTGGCGCTCTCCAGGAGAATGACATTTCATTGCATTTTAAATAATTTCCTTTTTCAAGGTCGGTCGAAATCAAGTATTGGGTATAACCAGCCGGGCTGTTTTTGTAAAGTGGAATATTGGTGATGTCACCAGCCTGGGTCCACCTGTTCAGGTTTTCTTTTAGTCTGTTGGTTCTACTGGCGGTAACGTCATCAGGATTCAGTGTCGGTCCTTCACGTCTATCTCTAAAACCTAAAATCTGGTTGCCTGTAGCAAGCACGAAAGTAGAGGCAAATTCAAGAGATTTGTAGACTAAACGGGTGCTAAAACCTCCATAAAGTTCCGGATCTCTATGTCCCAGATAAGAGGTTACATAATCTGATTGAAGGACAGCAGTTGAAGTTTTACTTAAATCCACCAATTCCTCGGTATAAGAGGTTACGACTTCAGTACCTACCTGTTCTGTTTTTTTCTTTTGGGCGTAAACCATTACACTTCCGGTAGCTGGATCTACATGCGCAAACTTATAACCATACCATCCATTTACCGGGTAACCCTGTATATTTCTGGTCGTTGAGTTGGTGGAATTTGTGGCGCTGGCAACGTTTGGAAGTGTTTTCTCATAAACATTATCCAAATTGTTTTTAACCTTGGTAATGTTTCCACCTACTTCCCAAAGTAAATCTTTGGTTTTAATGGCTTCAATTCTGGCCGAAATCTCAAAGCCTTTATTGCTCATCGAACCAACGTTTACAATAGCAGATGGTCTACCTACAGAAGGTGGGGTGATGGTATTGTCTAATAAATCTTTAACCTTTTCGTCGAAGTACCTGAATTCGGTATTGAACCTTCCGTTAAATAATGAGAGTTCAGCTCCTAAATTGGTTTCTTGTTTCTTTTCCCATCTAATCACAGGGTTTCCATAAGCAAAGCTATTTGCTACAGCAATGTTATTGTAAACATCTGTACCTAAAGTATAGGTGTGGAATGGTAATGCACTTCTGTTGATACTTCCGCGATATCCAAATCCTGCTGAAAGTACAAGACGGCTGATTACAGAATTGTATCTTTCTAGGAAGCGCTCATTGTGTGCATTCCATTTAACACCGGCAGACCAAAGTGGAGAGAACTGGTTGTCTGAACCAACAATATCCACTCCGTCATACCTTACATTTCCATTAAATACATAACGGTCATTATAAGAATATACCAATGAACCAATATAAGAAGCATTTCTATTTTCACGGGTTGATGTGCCACCCAATCTGGAAAGATCAAGATTCATGAACCTTGTGTCAGGAACTAAGTCCCAGCTTGGATAACCAGCAATAGCATATTCCTGCAAATAAATTGGGTTAAAATTGTTGAACCTGTCGTTTGTTACGCCGCCAAACTCAAAAGCCGTAAATGCCTGAACAAAATGGTTCTTTATCCTTTTTGAGTATTCAAGTGTATTGCGGACGGTATAATCCATGGTGCGTCCAGTGGATTCTTCCAGAAAACCACGGTTATAGTCTGGTAAAACATTGCCTGATGCAGAAGCTCTATTTAACCAGTTACCTACCCACGATCTATAGGTTCCTGCATAAGATTCGTCTTTGTCATGTACACTTGTATAAGAGCCAGCTACGTTTCCGGTATATTTAAATCCACTTAAAAAGTTATATTCAAGTGCGAACTGTCCACGTATATTGCCATAATTATTAGTTAACCGATTCTCCCTCAATTCCCGAAGGATATTAAAGTTTGAATAATATAATGAAGGAGCAGATCCTACTGTAACGGGGATTTCCCTGTAGGACATATCGGAGGCGTAGGATCCATCGGCATTATATGGTTTTTCGTAAGGATTGGCAAATATCGCATATTTGAAAGGGTCAATTCCAGTTAGTCCCGACCCACCAGGTACATTAGGTCGTCCCTCCACATTTTTTTTAATGGTAGAGTAAAGGTTCAGGTTAACTAATAATTTATTGGTAATGAACCTGGAAAGCTTCATGTTAAAACCAGCGGTTTGGAACTGATTTTCGATCAGACTACCCTGTGAGTTCTGGTAGTTAACTGAGGTAAAATAGGTTGTCTTGGTATTTCCACCGCTCATACTAATGTTGTGCGACTGGCTAAAGGCGTTTCTATACAACTCGTCAATCCAATTGGTATTGGTTTGTCCAAGCTCTGCAATTTGGCGTTCTGCTTCGGCTGACGTGATAGAGCCATTCTCGGCCAGGTTTAACAACTGTCCAACACGGCCACTTCGCTCGTATGAGGTATGGAAATTGTTATATAAATCACGTTCAAAACCAATCTTTTCCTGACTGTTCATAAATTTGAACTTATTTACAGGCTTTTCTGTGATGCCAAATTTACCCGAGTAATTGATATAATCGCTACCTGCTTTACCTGTTTTTGTAGTGATTACAATTACTCCATTTGCAGCTCTGGATCCATAGATAGCTGCAGCTGTTGCATCCTTAAGAATGGTGATTGTTTCTATATTTTCTGGTGGGATATTTCCGATACCATTTGAAATCAGCGAATTCATACCTCCGGAAACTTCTCCTTCTTGCAAAGGCATTCCGTCAAGTACATATAAGGGTTCAACATTCCCGGTAAGTGTATTTACACCTCTGATGATAATTTGTCCGGTTTCACCTGGCCTACCGGTTACACTTCTTACATAAACGCCCGGGAGCTTTCCTGAAAGGGCCTTATCGAATGTGGTTATTCCAGAGTTTTCGAGATCCTTTGCCGTCGCAACAGCGACAGAGCCAACAGCAACGTTTTTGCTAAGGTGTTGTAAACCTGTACTGATAATCACAGCTTCTTGCAGACGGGTTAATCCTTCAACCAATACGATTACAATGGGCTTTTTTAAGCCATTTACAGGAACTCTTTTGGTATTGTAACCTACGTAAGAAATCAACAGGACCGCATCCTGAGGTACGGATGTTAGTCTGAATTTTCCCTGGGCATCTGTTTTGGCAAATATATCGCTTTGCATCACTTTAATTGTTGCACCTGCAATAGGGCTGCCAAGGGTATCGGTTACTTTCCCCTCTACGGTGATATTTATGGCTGCCTTTTCAGGCTCGTTTTCCCGTAAGATAACAGTTTTATCAACGAGCGAAAAGGTAAAGGGTTGGTCTTTAAAGCATTGTTTTAAAACATCAATCAGATCGATATTTTTAACATTTATACTTACTGGTTTTGCTTTCTTTAATAAGCCTAGCTTGTAAATGAAATCGTAGCCACTTTGCTCGCGTATGTCATTGATAACCTTGTCAAGAGAAGCATTCTTTTTATTGATGGTTATTTTTTGCGCAAAGCTACTGGCACTGACCTGCATAACGGTTGCTATTAGTAAAACGGTGGTTAGTCGCATAATGAGCAGGAGTTTATTGATATAGCACGAAGCTATACCCGGTTTTTTGGTATATATTTTATACATTTGATAAGGTTATAAAGTTGATACTGTTGTAGAAAATATTGTTGACTAAATGCCAATCATTGGCCAGGAGTGTTTGCAGCACCTCTGGCTTTTTAGCATTTTAGCGTTTCGATGTTTAGGTAGTTATCTCGTCACTATGACCCTCCTTCCTTGAATTTTAAAATGAACATCTCCGGTTTTTTCTATGATATTTAATAGGGCCGATAGGCTTTTTTCTCTTGAAATTTTTGCTACAAAAGGATCTGATGCTGGTTGTACTTCATAGATCACATCCACATCGTACCATCTGGATACCTTATTCATTATGCTTTCCAGGCTCTCATTAAAATTAAAATATCCATTTTTCCAGGCAACGGCTTCTTCGAGGTCTACCTCGCTATTAACGGAAATGGTCTTTTCTGAAATGATGGATTGCTGACCTGGCGTTAGTGTTTTTCCAGTTTTTTTCCATGAATTGACCACATAAATACTTCCCTCTAATAGTGTTGTTTTTATACTTTCCTCGTCTTCGTATGCATTGATGTTAAAATGTGTGCCCAATACCTTTACATCCTGTTCTGCACTTACAACGATAAAAGGATGTTTTTTATCTTTTGCTACTTCGAAATAAGCTTCACCCTTCAGTTCAACTCTACGTTCGGTGGCATTGGTAAATGTAGCAGGAAATTTTAAACTACTGGCCGCGTTTAGCCAGACTTTGGTGCCATCCGGCAGTTGGATTTGGTAAGTGCCGCCGCGGGGCGTAACAATACTGGCCATCTCATTCTCGCTGGGCTGCGTTGTAGAGAGGATGGTTGTGTTGTCATTATATCTTAAATCTTTACCGATAACCAGACCGGTTTTTGCATTACTTAGCTGTATCGTTTTTCCGTTACTTAGGGTAAGTGTGGCCTTATTGCCCCCTGGTGCAATATCGCTGTGATTTGCAATTTTAGTATTGGGGATTACTGCTACCGGGCGCGGGTTATAGAACCAGATGCCGACTGAAATAGCAATAGCCGCTGCGGCCGTCGCAGAAATGATTGGCCAAAGGTTAATTTTTTTAGTGTTTATAGTTTTTGAAATGTTGTCCCACATTTCAATGTGGTTTTGTGGATAGGCTTGATCTTCTTCTTCCGGCTCATTTTTATTAATGTTGTTCAGCAACCAGTATTGTACTAGTGCTTCCTCTTCCTTATTGACTTTACCATGCAAATATCTATCTAAAAGATTTGCTGCTTTTTTGGTATTCATGCTATTTTATAAATCGGTTTTATTGTTCGATATATAAGTATTACCCATGACTTTTAAAAAGTAGTAGAAAAAAAATAAAATAATTTTAACGGCGCATTAGCGCCAGCAGAATAACAGCGGCAGGACCATGCTTATCTACATTTGTACGAATGATCCTGAGGGCATTGCTCACTTGTTTTCTAACTGTATTTTCAGCAATACCAAGTTGTGCGGCAATGTCTTTATAAGAGAGGTCTTTCTGGCGGCTGAGTTCAAATATTATCTTCATTTTTTCGGGAAGTTGTTTAATTTCCTTTTCAATCAGGTTATATAAGACTTCGATATCATATTCCGGACCTTGTTCATCAATGATTTCATCCTGAAACTGTGCCAGCGAATTCAGATAGTCGCTTTTTAGGCGACTTTTTCTCATGAACTTTAGTACGCTATTTTGTGCCGCGATGTATAAATAACCTGCTAAATTACCTTCTGTTCTGATGTTGTTACATTTATTCCAAATGGTAATAAAAAGATCCTGAACTACATCCTTAGATGCTTCTCCGTCTCTGAGCATTTGGTTTACCTGATAATATATTTTTGGTGCATACCTGTCGTATATTTCATTGAAAGCCATCTGATCGCCTTTTTTAAGCAGGTCGAGCAACTGTTGGTCAGTAAATGCGCCATAGGCTACCATGATAATAATTGACTTGTTTAGTGAATGTCTATGCAAGGTTAAATATTTAAACTCATATTATTACAACTGCACACAAGAAAAAATCCGCGAATTTTTAATAAAATTCGCGGATTCTTTAAAACTTATTTAAGTAACTTATTTTATGGCCAGTTGCTGATCATCTGCATTAACTATTTGTTTAAAAAATGCATAGAAGGCTTCTGTTTCTGCTAAAGGCACTAAATCCTTTTTTAAGAGGAACCTTCGTTTTAAGATGATTTTGTTTCCGGTGTGCTGGTTTTCAATACTAAACTCTATGAAATCATTTGAAAGATTTATGTTGTTTGGTAACTGTACGATGCTTTTACCGGTAGGGAGTTCCAGTGTTAATTGCTCGTTGGATTCTTCTACACTAAAGATCTGGGTAAGGTCAATTCCAAATTTTCTATTTGGTACCATTTGTAAAATCGAAGCAGGGATTTTATTGGACCATGGGATCGAGAATATTGACATTCCTGCAACAGGCTTAAATACATTGATCAGTCTATAGGAAGAGTATGCACTTAGGGTATCTGAAGTCGCGGTGGAAGGGTCCAGGTTTTTAAAATTAAGTGAGTAGACTTCATTCTCCGGATAAGTAGAGCTGATGTCGGTTTTCATCTTTTTTAATTGATCTTTGTTACTCATGTCATTATAAGACGAACGAACATAGCTGACAGCAGCACCTGTATTTTGATTGGTTTCGTTGATTACCATATCCATATTTTCGATCTTTACTCCTGTCTGGTAACTCAAGGTATTGTAACTTCTTAATCGCGGATTAAATTTGAACAGTTCATTAGATTTTTTTCCTATTTCGAGCACATTTGAATTTATAAAACCAGTGTTAAATGTGTTGAAGGGTAGGTTTCCCGAGGTAAGTTCCAGCCAGTAATCCTGATTGTTTATGGTTGCTTTTGCTATGCAGTGATTGAAGTCTATACTAGGTAGGGGTAAGGTACTTTGGCCGTTGTCCCTGGTACTTACCAGGGCTAAACTTGCGTCTATTCCTGCTTCTTTACACATCGCAACAAAGAGGGTAGAGACGTCTTTACAGTCACCAATACGTGTGTTGATCACGGTAGCTGGGTTTTGAGGGATTACTCCATTTTGTCTGAATGGAACCGAACTGTAAGCTATGTTACGTGTGATGTAGTTATAGATCATTTTAACTTTAGTAAGCTGATCTGTATTTTTCTGATTTGGAAAGAGCTCTTTTATCGTAGATTTAACTTCGTAACTGCTGCGTGCTTTTGCTGTTGCAATGTTGCTGTACCAATCTGAGACAAATTGCCAGTCGGGAATCGAGGAGAGATACAATTTGTTAACGACATCTTCTGAAGGGGGCATTTTGTCTTCATAAATTAAAGCCTTTTGATTTCCCTGTTGCCACACATATAGATCAAATTCATCTTTTTTATCTTTCTGAGGTGCAATAACTTCCTGGGAGAATACATATTTGAACGGCTTTTCCTGATGAATTAACAAAGAATATTTTTTATTAATGTAAGACAGGCCATCTGCGAAATAAAAGGAATCGGAAAAATGAGTGGCCATTTGCCCGGTAAAATAATTCTCGATGGTATATCGAAGGTTAACAGCATCACCAATTTCAACATTGGTAAATACGAGGTTGTTTCCATTTTGCTCCGCAGGTACTTTAGTTCCATTTGCTTTTATAACCTCGGCAACTTCGATATTGTAGTTTTGATCACTGTTATATGGAATATTGTATTCGGTATACGATTCTAATCCCTTTTGGGTAAGTATCTTTGTCGTTTCGAAATGTTTTTCTTCGGATCCACCGTTTTCATAAACAACTTTTTGTACTTCTTTGTTTAAAACGATTACCTGATCATCAGGATAGTCGGATGCTTTTGGAGCAGCGCTGATTATGGCTTTAATATCTGGTTGTACAAAATAATCGAAGACAGCTTTTTTCTCCTGTAATCGTCTAAGGGATCGGATGGCCTCGTAATTATTTGGATTAATCTGAAGTGTTTTATTGTAAGCTTCTGCACTTTTTTCTTTTTGTTTATTTACATTATATAAGAGACCAAGTGAGGTGTAGGTATCGGCATGATTTGGATCAATCTGGAGTGCCTGTAAATACACTTTTTCGGCATTGTCATATTGCTGAAGGTTATGATACTGTGCGGCAAGATCTGAATACACACCAAATGATATAGGATCATTTTTTATTTCTTCTTTGTATATGGCCAGACCTTTTTCACTATCACCTTTGTCAAAATAAATTTCTGCCAGGTATTTTGCAGAAGCATAATCGTCATTTTCTGCAATGTATTTTTCCAGAACAGCGATTGCATTGGGATTTTTTTTAATTTCTTTTTCCGCTGCGTATTTTACGCCTACAATATCAACCGAATTAGGGAATAGTGCGTACGACTTTTCTGCCAATAGAAGCACTTCCTGCTGGTTCTGGAGTTTTGCCGCAACATTCATTTTTTTTAAGAAGATATTGTCATTCTCTCCATATATCTTTTCCAGTTTTGCGATGGTTGCTGTTGCGTTGTTGTAATCTTTCTGGTTAAGATAGTCGTTATAGATGAGCTCAAGCGCATAGGCACATTCCGGATCATTTGTTTTAATAGCTTCTTGGAGCATTTCAACCCCTGTTCTGTTACCAGCCTTCGAAAAAAGATCAATCATCATCATGTTCAGATAGGTGCTTTTTGGGAAGCGATGTTTTAGCTTTTCGAGTAAACTGCGGCATTCAAATACATTACCTTGTCGGAGGTAAAGTCTTGCCAGCATCAATTGGTTCAGATAGTTGTTAGGAGATTTTTTTAGTTCGGTTTCAAAATAATTAAATGCGACGGGTTTTATTTTGATAGAAACATAACTGCTTTCTTTTGTATAGTTTTGAGGAGTAGAGGTTGTCGTAATGTTGGAAAGTGGTATTCCCTTTTGATCTGTTAAGCGGATCATGAAATTAGACCTGTCGGCATAACTTTCTCCTATCTGAACAAGGATTCTATTATAGCCTTCATTTAATTTTATGGAATTGATATAGGAGTCGAGATCATTATTTCTTTCTTCAGCTTCGCTGAGTATAAGCTGATCATTTACCCATACTTTAACGGATCCGGAAACGCCGGTCCTCAATTCGGCGGTCATATTTGCAGGGCTTTTAACAAAAGTTTGTGCAAACTGAACGGCATTTTTGTAATTGTTGTAATAGGAAAAGTCAAACCATTTATCCAATCGGTTGTACGGTACTGTTCGCCAGCCAAACTTACGATTACGTTTTCCGGAGAATATTGCATTCAGTTCGGGATGATCAATCACCTCATACGATTTATCAAACCCACTTGTAGAAATATTTTCAAACTCACCGGTAATAAGCCAATTTTCAAGTTGACCAATCTGGCCATAAGCCTTATTGGCCATCTCATAATTTTTGTTTTCCTGATGGTGTCTTCCAGCAAGAGACAAGGCCATAGCTGATAAGGTCCCATCAAGATCTTTTCTTTGGTAGAGGCTGTTGTAAAAAGCCATTTGCGCTGGTGATTTTCGGTAGCCCAGGTAATTTGCCGGACTTCCCCATAATGCGAATATGTAGGGCTCTGGTTTTTTTGAGGTTGTATATAATTTATTGAGATAAGTAAAAGCCTCATGTTCTGGCTTGTCCATTTCAGAAATAAGACATAAACCTATGTTAGCATCATCCTGCGTTTTCGGACTTTTAGCGAGTTGTAAGAATAAATTGCGTGATGATAGACGGTCATTTTGTAAGAATTTACTCCATGCATTGTCGACAGTAACCTGTGCATTTGATTCTAAAGAAAAGAACAGGGAGAGGATTAAAAGAGTTTTAATTTTCATTTATTTAAAGGCTTGGTTTGGCTGGTATTGTATATTCAATTATATGAAAAAAAAGGCGTTATTCATAGTAATTATAATATGGGCGGGAACGAAAAAAGCGAGCATTACGGCCCGCCTTTTATAAGGGAATTATATAAATTTTTTCAGTAATTGTGTAGTTTTCGAATATTACTAAGTAAGTATGTTTGCTGGAATTGATTTGATGATATTCATCAATTGAGTTAATAGTGCAGGATTTAATTACATAGTATAATGGGTGTTTTAGTAGTCAGTTTATTAGCCTTTTAAATGAAGGTGTCAATAAAAAATATGGTATGTAGCAGGTGCATTGTTGTTGTAAAACAGATGTTTGAAAAGATGCATATAAAACCTGTAAGTGTACAGCTGGGAGAAGTTGAACTAGAAGAGGATCTCTCTGATATGCAGATGAATGATTTAAGAAATTGGTTGTCAGAAAATGGGTTTGAGTTATTGGACGACCGTAAAATGGTGTTGGTAGAAAGAGTCAAGAATCTCATTATTGAAATTATTCATGGGGCTGACAGAATAGATTTAACGATTAAATTATCCTACCTGATTCAACAAAAATTGAGTATTGATTATAATTATGTCAGCTCACTTTTTTCAAATATTGAAGGCATTACAATTGAACAGTATATCATTCTGCAGCGCATAGAAAGGGCTAAGGAATTCTTGGAATACAACGAACTTACATTGAGTGAGATTGCTTATAAATTGGGTTACAGTAGTGTCCAGTATCTTTCTACTCAGTTTAAAAAGGCTACGGGTTTTACTCCCTCTCATTTTAAAAATATAAAAGAAAATGCGCGCAGACCATTAGATCAGTTGTAAATTCTATAAATGTTTTCTTGAATCGTGTAACAGCAACATTAATAAGCTGTTTTATTTTTGAGTATAAATATTTTGTTATGGAGAAGAACAATAAGTTACTCATTAAAGGGATGGTTTGTAATCGGTGTATTACCGTATTAAAGGATGAATTATTCAAACTCGGTTTAGATATTTCGAGTATAAATCTGGGAGAGGTAATATTAAAAGAGAATAGTAAAACTCCTGTGGATGAACCAACTTTGAAAGTGGTTTTACGAAAGAATGGATTTGAACTACTATATGATAAGAATGAGCAGTTGATCACTGAGATAAAATTGGCAGTTGAAAGTGGTATCAACGAACAATCGGAAACTGGATACCCGGTTAAATTTTCAAAGTGGATTAGTGAAGAATTAGAGCGAGACTATGATTCGCTGAGTGCTATATTTTCTCTTACCCAGGGTATTACGCTGGAAAAGTACATTATACAAAAGAAAATTGAGGAAGTAAAAGGACTTTTAGTTTATACGGAAAAGTCGTTAACGGATATAGCCAATATCCTGGGGTATAGTAGTGTGGCTTATCTTTCGCGGCAATTAAAGAAACATACGGGCTTCGATTTTGCTTATTATAAAAGAATAAGACAGGACAAACTTGTCATTATGCAGAACAGTCTTAAGCCAAAAAGCCAGGGCGATTAATCTTACAATTATATACATCTTTCCGCCAATTGTATAATGAGCCCGGCATTGTGCCTCTTTAATTTTGTTGTAAAAAATAACATTTATGGAAGCACTCGGTTTAGATGAAAAACACAAGAAAAAACAATCACAAAATAATTATATAAAAAAAGCATTTCCTGTTTTGGGAATGACTTGTGCCGCTTGTGCGGTAAGTGTCGAAAGCATGTTGAAGTCGGCCAGAGGTGTCTATGATGCTGGCGTTAATTATGCGAATCAAATTGCCTGGGTTGAATATGATGAAACGGTTAAACCGGAAGAATTACAAAATGTAATGCGCGGTATCGGTTATGATCTGATTGTTGATGCAGAGGATTCGCAACAGGTCCAGCAGGATGCGCAGGTCAGGCACTATGAACAATTGAAAAAAAGAACCATTTGGGCAGTTGTACTTTCCATCCCTATATCGGTGATCGGTATGTTCTTTATGGACATGCCTTATGGTAACTGGATCATGATGACCTTGACGATACCGGTAGTTTTCTACTTAGGGCGCAGCTATTTCATCAATGCAGCTAAACAGGCCAGATATAGAAAAGCGAATATGGATACACTGGTTGCTTTGAGTACAGGTATTGCTTTTATCTTCAGTGCCTTTAATACCATTTATCCTGAGTTCTGGCATCAACGCGGCCTCCATGCACACGTTTACTTCGAAGCGGCGGCGGTGATTATTGCTTTTATCTCTTTGGGCAAATTGCTGGAAGAAAAAGCAAAATCCAATACCTCGTCAGCCATTAAGAAATTAATGGGGATGCAGGCAAAAACAGTGAACATCATTATTGACGGCGTGGTACAGGAAGTCCCTGTTTCGCAGGTACAGGTTGGAAATACTATTGTTGTAAGGCCGGGAGAAAAAATACCCGTAGATGGAGTGGTAAGTGAAGGAAGCTCTTATGTAGATGAAAGTATGATCAGCGGTGAACCTATTGCAGTTGCGAAAACAAAGGGTGAAAAAGTGTTTGCAGGCACCATTAATCAGAAGGGTAGCTTTGAGTTCAAAGCTGAAAAAGTAGGTGGTGATACCATTCTGGCCCAGATCATTAAGATGGTACAGGAAGCGCAGGGAAGTAAGGCACCTGTGCAGAAACTGGTAGATAAAATCGCTGGTATATTCGTTCCGGTAGTTATTGGTATTGCTATACTTACCTTTATAATCTGGATGCTAACCGGCGGTGAAGCTGCTTTCACCCATGCATTGCTGACTTCAGTTACTGTGCTGGTTATTGCATGTCCGTGTGCACTGGGACTAGCTACTCCGACTGCTATCATGGTAGGTGTAGGAAAAGGTGCAGAAAATAATATCCTCATCAAAGATGCAGAAAGCCTGGAGCTTGGTCATAAAGTGAATGCAATTATCTTAGACAAAACGGGTACGATTACAGAAGGCAGGCCTGTGGTGACTGATGTGATCTGGGCAGATACAAATACAGGTCATGACCTGAATAAACAGATTTTATATACCATGGAAGGCCAGTCTGAGCATCCACTTGCAGAGGCGGTGATCAACCATTTAAAAGAAGAGGGGGTAATTACGGTTCGCCTGGCACAATTTGAAAGTGTTACCGGAAAGGGTGTAAAGGCTGTTCATCAGGAAGTACCATATTTTATCGGTAACAAGACATTGATGGATGAATCCGGGATCTCGGTAAGTCAGGATTTGCTCATTCAAGCTGAAGTATGGCAGGGGGAGGCTAAAACTGTGATTTATTTTGCGGATCATAAAAACGGACTTGCAGTAATTGCCATCGCTGACAAAATTAAGTCTACTTCACAGGAGGCTATTGATACACTCCAGAACAGGGGGATTGAAGTTTACATGCTTACCGGAGATAACAAACAAACAGCTGCCGCTGTTGCTAAACAAGTGGGTTTAAAGCATTATAAAGCGGAAGTAATGCCTTCGGATAAGGCAAATTTTGTAAAAGAACTGCAATCAAAAGGCAAAACAGTTGCAATGGTTGGTGATGGTATTAACGATAGTCATGCACTTGCACAAGCCGATGTGAGTATAGCGATGGGTAAGGGATCTGACATTGCAATGGATGTGGCGAAAATGACCTTGATCACTTCTGATTTGAACATGGTACCCAAAGCATTAAAGCTTTCTGGTAAAACAGTAAACACCATCAAACAGAATTTATTCTGGGCCTTTATTTACAACCTCATTGGTATTCCCATTGCAGCTGGTTTGCTGTATCCTATAAATGGATTTCTATTGGACCCCATGATTGCTGGCGCAGCAATGGCATTGAGCTCTGTTTCGGTGGTCAGCAATAGTTTGCGGTTAAAGACTGCAAAATTGTAAAACTAATTTACTCCTTTTCTGCTGCCCGGTTTTGCCGGGCTTTTTTTTTAAAATAACCCTATGGGAATTCTATAACTCTTACCTGCAATAGTGTAAAGGTTAGGGTAGCAATGCCGGTAGTTTTGTCCCTGTTATAAACAACTATTTGTTCCAAATTATTTATCATATCATGTTAAAAGATACAAATAAATTAAAAGCTATTTTCCTTCCTGTACTATGCAGTATGTTGCTGGTTGCATGTGAGGGTAATAAAGAAGAAACACAAAAAATGTCGGCCGCAGAAGGTGCTGGTGTCAGCAAATTAGAGGTGGATGCAGTTCTCGTGAATGAAGAGAACCTGAACCAGGAAGAGCTGATTGTGGGCACTATGGTCCCTTACAGTCAGGTTGCTGTTGTTAGTGAAATTGCCCAAAAGATTATTCAGGTTGCTTTTCAGGACGGTGGATATGTCAGTAAAGGACAATTGCTCTATAAACTGAATGACGCAGACCTGAAGGCGCGGTTAAAGGGATTGGATGCTGAATTGAAACTAGCTCGGCTGAATGAACAAAGGATGAGTAATCTGTTGAAAACGGAAACTGTAAATCAGCAGCAATACGATGAAGCTGCGATGAAATTACAAGGTCTGGAAGCACAACGGGAAGTGCTCCTGGTGGAATTGATTAAGACCGAGATCAGGGCTCCTTTTTCAGGAACTATTGGTATTTCAAAGGTTGATCCGGGTGCTTTTGTATCGCCAGGTACGGAGCTGGTTAGTTTGCAGGATCATCGCACCATTAAGATAAATTTCTCTGTGGCGGAAAAGTACCTTCCCCTGGTTAAAACAGGCAATAAAATTAATTTTACAACAGCACTTTCTGATCATCCGCAGGTTGCTGTTATTAAGGCAACTGAAGCCGGACTTAATGCCCAAAACAGGGCTGTACAGGTACAGGCAATCACTGCTAATCCGGGTGGAAATTTCAAGGCAGGTTTGTCTGTTAAGATCTATTTTCCGACATCAGCAGAAAATGCAAAAGCGATTAATTTACCAACTGAAGCACTCATCCCGGGTGGAGATGGATATAGTGTTTTTTTAGTTAAAAATGGTCTGGCAAAATCAGCACCTGTCAGCATTGGCAACAGAACTGAAACCACTGCTATCATTACCTCCGGCTTAAATAACGGCGACAGTGTTATTGTATCTAATCTTCTTCGCCTTGGTGATGGTATGCCGGTTCAGGCTGTTGTTTCCAAGTAATCAATTTCAAGTTTAAAGCTATGAGTTTATCATCATTAAGTATAAAAAAACCGGTTCTGGCGGGTGTATTTTCCGCCTTTATCGTGATTATGGGCATTGTTGGATGGAAATATTTAGGGGTCAGGGAATATCCGCTGACAGAGCCACCAGTGATCTCGGTTGTTACCTATTACCCTGGTGCGAGCCCTGACGTGATTGCTTCTAAAATTACCAAGCCGATGGAAGAATCTATTGCTGAATCCAATGGTGTCAGAACAATTTCTTCAGAATCCAGGGAGCAGGTGAGTGTGATTTCTATTGAATTTAACCGGGATATTGACCTGGAAGATGCACTTAACGATGTCCGTGATAAAGTTGCCAAATCCAGAAAACAACTTCCAGCTGATGTAGATCCGCCTGTTGTTGAAAAGGCATCCTCACCGGATAATCTGGTCGCCTTTTTAGAAGTAGAAAGCGATACTAAGGATATCAGAGAGGTAAGTCACCTGGCTGCTACGGTCATAAAAGACAGAATGCAGTCCATTCCCGGTGTTAACAGTGTTGCCGTCGTTGGTGAACACAAGTATGCCATGCGGCTACAGTTTGACCCGGTTAAACTGGCGGGTTATATGCTTACTCCCGAAGATATCCGACAGGCATTATCAAGAGAGAACATTGACATACCTTCTGGAAGAATAGAAGGCGAAAACAATGAGCTAAGTGTACGTACGCTTGGCCGCTTAACTACCGTAGCTGATTTCAATGAAATGATCATTAAACGTGAGGGGAATACCGTAGTACGATTAAAAGATATTGGCTCAGCGAAGCTGGGAGAAGAAAACGAGCGAACGGCAATTATCAACGAGACCGGTAATTTAAACCGGATAGGAGTGGGTATTGCTGTTCAGATCCAGCGAGGTGCCAATGCGATTAAAGTGGTGGATGAATTTCATGCCAGGCTAGCTCAATTGCGTAAGGAAGTTCCCAAGGAATACCGGTTGATCGTTGGTTTCGATTTTACCAGTCCTGTGCGTAAATCCATTAAAGAGGTAGAAGAAACTCTTTTTATAGCCTTCGGTTTAGTGGTACTCATTATCTTTCTTTTTCTCCGTGATTGGCGCTCTACCATTATACCAGTGCTGGCAATTCCAGTCTCTATTCTTTCCGCATTTTTCATTATGTATGTGGCAGACTTTTCTATTAATGTACTCACTTTGCTGGGATTGGTACTTGCGATAGGTTTAGTGGTTGATGACGCGATTGTGGTACTGGAGAATATCTATAAAAAAATCGAAGAAGGCATGTCGCCGGTCCAGGCCGCTTTCAAAGGTTCTAAAGAAATATATTTCGCGGTAATTTCTACCACCATTACCCTGGCGGCTGTATTTATGCCGATTATTTTTATGGGCGGGATCAGCGGACAGTTGTTTAAAGAATTTGCCATTGTTGTATCTGGTTCTGTATTGGTATCTGCTTTTGTAGCTTTAACACTTTCGCCAATGTTGAGTGCCTTGTTGTTAAAAAAGAACGACAAGCCAAACTGGTTATACCGAAACACAGAGCCATTTTTTATCCGCTTAAATAATGGCTATGCGAATTTGTTAACCGCTTTTATGAAACGCCGCTGGTTGGCTCCAATATTCTTAATCGGGACTGCCAGTCTTATATATTTTGTAGGGAAGAAGCTTCCGTCCGAGCTTGCTCCGATAGAAGACAGATCGAACATGAGTTTGATTGCTATTGCCCCCGAGGGTGTATCTTTTGATTATATGCAAAAGCGGATGACCGAAGTGGGTAAATATGTGAATGACTCTACGGGCAGCAGGTTGTATCAGACCTATTCGATGGTAGGCATTTCTTTTATCCCGGCGCCGGCACCGGTTAACATTGCTGTTCAGAGTATTTATCTGAATGATCCTGAAAAAGGTAAACCTTCGACCCAGGATTTATACAATCAATATGCAATGGCATCTGCTCAGTTCAAGGGTTTTCTTTTATTCCCTTATCTGCCGCCAACAATCGGTACACGTTATGGCGGTGGTATGCCGGTTCAATATGTACTTCAGGCTCCAACACTGGATAGCCTTAACAAGGTACTTCCGAAGTTCCTGGCTGCGGCACGTCAGAGTAAAAAGCTCATGTTCGTAGATGCCGATCTGAAAATCAATAAGCCAGAATTAAAAATCAATATAGACAGGCAAAAAGCTGCGTTAATGGGTGTTTCTGTACAGGAAATATCAAGGGCTTTACAGCTTTCGTTTTCCGGGCAGCGTTATGGTTATTTTTTACGATCAGATAGGCAATACGAAGTTATCGGTCAAGTAGAACGCAAAAACAGGAATGATATCAGTGATCTTCGTTCTATTTATGTTCGTTCCGCTGATCAGCAGATGATCTCTTTGGATAATCTGGTTACAATTGATGAAGGGATCAGTCCGGCTGCGATTTATCGCTATGATCAATATACTTCTGCAACAGTTTCTGCAGGACTTGCTCCGGGGATAAGTCTGGAAGCGGGGATTGAAGAAATGGGACGGATAAAAAAGGAAGTATTGAACGAAAACTTCAAAACGAGTTTGGCGGGGCAGTCCAGGGATTATGAGGAAAGTCAGGGCAACATAGCCTCTACACTAATTTTGGCCTTGTTACTGGTTTACATGATCATGGCGGCACAATTTGAAAGTCTTCGTGATCCGCTGATTATCATGCTTACTGTGCCGATGGCCGTAACTGGAGCAATTCTTAGCTTATACTGGTTCAACCAGAGTTTAAATGTGTTTAGCCAGATCGGAATCATCACCCTGGTGGGATTGATCACTAAAAATGGAATTCTGATCGTAGAGTTTGCCAATCATTTGAAAGAAGAAGGACTTTCAAAATATGATGCAGCCATACAAGCAGCAGTATCACGTTTTCGTCCAATTCTAATGACTTCTCTGGCGATGATATTCGGTGCGTTACCAATTGCCTTTACTGTGAATAGCCGTCAGTCACTGGGAATTGTAATAGCTGGAGGGTTAACCTTTGCCGGGATTCTTACCCTGTTTATTATCCCTGCAGTTTATTCTTATTTGTCGGGAACTAAGCGGAAAGAAGTGATTGAAGAAGAAAATGAAGAAATGGAATCAGATCATGCTGATCTATTAAAACAAAGACAATGAAAAAGAAATTTTTAAATATACCACTGGCTTTGCTGCTGTTATTTTCGGGCAAAGTTTTACATGCTCAGGAAAAAGGATTAAGTCTTGCAGAGGCATTGGCGATGGCCGCAAAAGGTAATAAGGAACTTCAGATACAAACGCTGGAAGAAATTCGTTTTAAGGAGATTACCCGGGAAACGAAGAGTAGGTTGTTACCCGGTATTTCAGCAAATATGGGTTATTCACGTTACTTTGACCGCCAGGTGATCTTCCTTCCAGGTTCGTTTGCAGGAACAAGTAAGCCTGTACAGGATATTACAGTGGGTGGAAAAAATGCTTTCAATGGGTTTTTATCGTTAAATCAGCCAGTGTTTATGGAAAATGCGCGCCGTCAAAAGGCAGCGGCTATGATTGATGAGAAAATTCAGAAGGAAAAAACGAATGACCTGGAAAGCCAATTGGTTTTCCAGGTCTCAGCCAGCTATTTTGAACTGCAGTTAATGAGTAGTCAGCTCAACTTACAGCAACAAAGCTTGTCGAGGAATATCAGGGCACTGGTAGATACCAGGGCATTGTTTGCAGAGGGAAGGGGCCTGAAAGTGGATACTTTAAGAAGTTATATTGCAGTTGAGAACTTAAAGTCTTCCATATCCTATTTAAGAAACAATATCGAGGTAAGTGGTATTCAGCTAAAAAGACTGATTGGTTTAAATGAAGCGATAGAGATAAAGCCTACCGACAGTTTGAATGTTGAATCCGATCGGGCAGAATTTTATACGCTTGACCAGGCTTTAAAAACGGCGGAACTGAACCGTCATGATATTAAATTGCAGAGACTTTCTATAGAACAGGGAGAAAAGCGATTGTCTGCCAGTAAAGCGGAACATCTGCCTCAGGCTTCAATTATAGGTCAGTATCAGTTACAGGCACAGGCAGATCACCTGCGTCTGGGCAGCTATACGGTACCGCGCACTTCATTTCTTGGATTTCAGCTTACTGTACCGATTTTTAACGGAAACCGTACCAATGCTCAGATCAATCAGGCCAGGATCAAAGTACGGCAGGAAACAATCAGGTTAGATGATGTAAAGGAAGAAATGAATGCTGAACTGGCGGCCATCATCAGCAGGTGGAAGGAAGCCAATGCGCAGCTCAATATTCACAAAACAACGGTTGATGCTGCAGTGTTAAATTATGCTATGATGAACGATCGTTATAAGAACGGGTTAAGTTCCAGGCTTGAATTAACAGATGCAGAATTGGCGCTGACACAAGGCAAGATCAATTATTTACAGGCGGTATATCATCTGAAAGTATTGCATGTTGAGTTACAACGGTCTTTAGGTTTGTTAAAGTTATAGGCCTGCCAAAACTCTATAACATATTCCGGTAATTGTATAAAATCTGGCGCCAGGTGTTGTCTAATTTTGGCATAAATAATAAAATTTATGTCTAAAAAAACAACACAACCAATTATAGAAGCGCTGCCCTATCCTAAGCGATGGGCAGCGCTTTCTTTGCTATGTATGGCCCAGTTTATTGTGATTATGGATACGTCCATAATCGGAGTAGCCTTACCAGCAATCAAAACCGATCTGGGTTATTCGCAAACGGGCCTTCAATGGATATTTAATGCCTACGTTATTGTTTTTGGCGGTTTCCTTCTTTTAGGGGGCCGTATGTCGGACTTGTTTGGCTCTCGTAAGGTTTTTATGTGGGGATTTGCCATTCTGACTGGCTCCTCTCTTTTAGCGGGGATAGCCTGGTCTGATGGAATTTTAAACACAGGTAGAGCATTGCAGGGCTTAGGTGCTGCTCTCATTGCGCCCGCTGCGTTAACCATGGTTTTAACCAAATTTACTGACCCAAAGGAACTGAACAGGGCTTTGGGCTTCTGGGGTGCTGCCGCTGCTGCAGGAGGTTCGGCCGGTGTATTTTTTGGTGGTGCCATTACGCAATGGCTTTCCTGGGAATGGGTTTTCCTGATCAATATACCTTTGGGCCTGATCGTGTTGGTGTTAAGCCCTCGTTTATTACTTAAAGGCGCAACACGAAAAGGGAAAGTGGATGTTCTTGGTGCTATCCTGGCCACAGCAGCATTAATCCTGATGGTATACGCTATTGTTTCGGCTGAAGCTGCGGGCTGGGTTTCGCTTCAAACGTTAGGATTACTGGGCTTAGCTGTTGCATTATTTATCGTCTTCTTAGCCCTGCAAAAAAATAAAACGGAGCCGCTTGTACCTTTATCTATCTTCAAGGTGCCTAATCTTTCAGGTGGCAACCTGGTGATGGGCTTACTTGCGGGAGCCTGGATTCCGCTATGGTTTTTTCTTAACCTCTATTTGCAGCAAGTGTTAAACTATTCAGCTTTTAATAGTGGCCTTGCTTTATTGCCTATGACCTTTGCCATCATGGTTTTTATGATGGGGGTTACCGGGAAGCTTGTTGCTAAATTCGGTTTTAAAACCACACTGATAGCGGGATTTATAGCTCTGACGGCGTCTCTGCTTCTTTTTAGTACTGCTCCCGTAGATGGATCTTTTATGGTTAATGTATTACCCGCATCTCTGTTGGGGGCACTAGGTATGTCGCTCGCTTATATCCCTGGAACGATTGCTGCTATGTCGGGTGCAAAACCGGAAGAGACAGGGTTGGCTTCTGGCCTGGTGAATACCAGTTATCAGATTGGTTCAGCACTGGGACTTGCGATCATAGTCGCTGTTGTAGCCGCAAAAACTGATATGGTGCAAGCTCAAAGTACAATAGATGCGGCATTATTGAATGAAGGTTTCCGCACGGCATTTAAATCTGCTGCTGTAGTAAGTGGCATTGGTGCATTGATTGCGGTTTTTTCAATCAGGAGATTTAAGTAGTTGAAGGATGCAAAAACGTAAATTTATCTGGTTAACCCGGAACTTAACCTGGGAAACAAACGACGCGGTTACCATTGTCTTTGATACAGGAGGATCCGCGTTCAAATATTTGCCAGGGCAATTTATCAATATCAGCGTTGTGATAAATGGAGAAAAACTAACCCGTTCTTATTCCATGTCTTCTTCGCCAGACATCGACCCTTATCCTGCCATAACGGTAAAACGGATACCAGAAGGATTGGTAAGCAATTATCTGGTTAACCATGCTGAGGAAATCCGCGAATGGGAAATAGAAGGTCCATTTGGTTCATTTGTCCCAGATGAAAGTAGTTATCGGACAAGCCATGTTGTATTGTTGGCTGGAGGAAGTGGAATAAGCCCTTTGCTGTCCATAGCAAAATCGTTGCTGGCTAAATCACCCTGTATTCAGCTTACCTTAATTTATGCAAACCGCAACTGGTACGACGTGATCTTTGGTGACACTGTGGAAGCCCTGACTATGCAATATGGAGAGCGGCTGACCATATTCCATGCCCTGTCGGGGAAGAAGGGCACAAGCTTGCCTTTTGCAGGTACTTTAATTGAGGGGAGGTTGAGTAAGTTAGTTGTCAAAAAGATATTAAAGCAGACAACTATGGGGATGCCTTTAAATGCTCATTTTTTTGTTTGCGGCCCTAACGGGCTGATGAAGATGTATAAGGAAGTACTTGAGTCTTTACAGGTTCCTGAATCAGGGGTTTTTATGGAACAATTTACTGCCGGGGATGCATCGGACGAGCAGTTAAATCTGCCTGAAATCACGCATGAGGTATTGGTTCATTTTTATGAACAAACCCATTTGATTGAAATACCTGCGGGAACGACGCTATTGAGCGCTGCCTTGAAGGAAGGGATTGCTTTTGGGCATTCCTGTAAAACCGGAAGCTGTGGTTCCTGCGTAGCAATACTAACCTCAGGAAAAGTTAAGATGGTTAAAAACTATGCATTAACGTCAAAGGAAGTAGAACAGGGTATGATTTTACTGTGCCAGAGTTATCCTTTAACTGAGGATGTAACTATTGAATTTGACTAAAATTTCATAAAAGAATGCCACAATTATACAATAGCCAGCTTGTTTAACGCTATAGCTTTGTACTATCAATTATTGATTATGAAAACACTTGGTTTAAACATCAGCAACCTGAAGGATGGTTATTGCATATCAACGGTAACACTTTCGGTATTAAACACTCCGGGAGCATATTTGATCGCTGTACTGCCAGGTGTTATGGTGATTTCCTATGAACCGCTGATCACATCTGTCGAAAAAATAGTCAAATCGGTAACGCGTCTCGGATATAAGATTAAAAAAATAATTCAACAAAATTCATTAACACAAATATTAGCATCAATGAAAACGTTAAAATTTAAAACGAACATTAAATGTGCCGGATGCCTGGCAAAAGTTTCTTCGAACCTCAATGAGACAGCAGGAGAAGACAACTGGGAAGTAGACATTAATACCCCTGAAAAAATATTGACTGTTATCTCCGATGAGGTAGATGAAGGTTCCATTATTTTTGCAGTTAAAGAAGCTGGTTTTAGTGCAGACAGCTTAAATTAACATTTTTTTTAAATGTTTTAATACCGCTAACATATACGTTAGCGGTATTTTTTTAATAACTTATCTAATTGTTTTCTCAACTCAGGATCGGCATCTGGCGTTACCTATTAATCTCGTTTTGTTTCGTAGTGAAGTGCAATTACTCCGCAAGAAAATGTTTTTGTCTCTATCAGATTCAGTTTTGTCATTTCAGCTACATCTTTAAACAGGGGAATTCCATGTCCAAGTAAAATTGGATTGACAAATAACCAAAATTCGTCCACTAAACCCTCGCTTAGTAATGAATGAGAAGCAGAAGGACTTCCAAAGATTAAAATGTTCTGTCCGCTTTGCTGTTTTATTTTATTTATGTTGTCTGCAAGTTGCCCACTAATAACTGTGGTATTGTTAAGCCCTTTTTCGCTGATGGTCTTTGATAAAACAATTTTTGAAACTTTGTTGTACCAGGCCGAATGTTCTTTATCATGTTTTGACGCGTTTGGATGGTCAGCAGCGGTTGGCCAGTAGCTTTGCATCATTTCATAGGTTACTCGTCCATAAAGTGCAGTGTCGGCTTTGTCCGTCATAGTGGCAACAAAGTCAAACATTTCTTCGTCTACATTTATCCAGTTCATCTCTCCATTAAGTCCGGCTACAAAACCGTCAAGTGAAGTATGCATGAAAAAAATTAAATTTCTCATTATGTTTTTGTTGAATTGATTATACCTTTTAAATATACGAAATCGCGTGGTTACGATGATATGAGAATGTGAAAATGGTTTATCTACTCAGAATATTTGCTTATATTGATGTAAAAAATGGTGCCTATGAAATCTTTTAAATTCATTCCCCCATTTATTCGGGAGAATGGAAAAATCATAGTTGGATTTATATTCACGGTTTTTTTTCTTGCACTTTTCATCTGGTTCATCAAACATGAACAAGGTGAACTTAAGCAAGTGAGACAGTTATTGCTTAGGGCCAACTGGGTTTGGATTTCATGGGGGATTTGTTTAAGTATAGTATATCTGTTTGTCCATGGGATGATGTACAGATCGGCATTTTTAACAATTGGGAGCAGAATTTCTGTTGGCAATGGCACACTGCTATATTTAAAAAGAAATTTCGTTAGTATCTTTTTGCCAGCAGGTGGGGTTTCTTCATTGGCTTTTTTTAGTGGTGACATTGAAAAAAAAGGTATATCTCAATCCCAGATCAATTTTGCTTCTTCTATATATGGTTTTGTAGGGATCTTGTCTGTAGTGGTAGTGGCCATACCTGTGTTTATCTATGCAATCTTCGAAGGCAGCATAGGAAATGGCGAAGGGCTTGGTTTAATTGCTGTATTGGTATTAATTGCTGCAATTTATGGCCTTTATAGATCAGTCATCAGTGAAGGGAAAATCTATCGTCTCATTATAAAATACGTTCCGACGATTGAGATTTATTTGGCTGACTTCAGAAGCAACGCGATAGAAAGGAATAGTTTCTTAAAAACTCTGGGCTATAGCATATTTATAGAAGTGATTGGCATTGTACATATTTACATCGCAATGTTGGCATTAGCGATTGAATCTTCCATAATTAATGCAATGGTGGCCTATATTATTGGTGTTGTTTTTCTTATTATATCTCCATTTTTAAGAGGTCTTGGTGCAGTCGAAGCCTCTATGACCTATATGCTAATAAGACTAGGCTACTCCAGTGCCGAGGCTATATCAATTACTTTTGTGTACAGATTTATGGAGTTCTGGATTCCTATGCTGCTGGGGGCATTCAGTTTTCTGTTAAAGATCAACAAGCTTTTAATGCGCATACTTCCTGCATTGTTGCTTTTTTTAATGGGGGTTGTAAATCTGATATCGGTACTTACGCCCGCCATTCATTCCCGTCTTCATTTTTTAAAAGATTTCCTTCCGGTCGAGGCAATCAGGGTCTCCAATTATTTTGTGTTTACTGCGGGTTTATTTCTGCTGGTTACAGCTGCATTTATGCTGAAGGGATTACGCATTGCCTGGTATTTTGCATTGGGACTGTGTTTTATATCTTTGGTTGGTCATATAACTAAAGCAATAGATTACGAAGAATCCTGTTTTGCCTTATTAGTAATTGTCATTCTATTTATCTCAAGACGAGAGTATTATATCAAGACAAACCCAAGAACGCGATCAGTAGGTATCCAGGCTATTTTATTGAGCATCGGCGCTGTGATACTCTATGGTACTATCGGATTCTATTTTTTAGATAAAAAACACTTCAATATTGATTTTAGTTTGTGGCAGTCAGTCAGGTACACCATGGAAAACTTTATCCTGATCGGAAGTAATGATTTGGTGGCTAGTGATAGGTTTGCGCGTAACTTCTTATTGTCTATTAACATCAGTGGATTTCTTTCCATCGCTGTCCTGATCTACACGCTGATTCGTCCTTATATTCCTAAGTCTGTCATTGAGGATGATGAACTGGAATGGGCCAGTCTACAATTGGAAAAACATGGAAATTCTTCACTGGACTATTTCAAGACCTATGGAGATAAACTCATATATCGGGATGGGGACGGTTTTTTGGCTTACCGTCTTTCAAGAAATTTTGCGGTGGTACTGGAAAGCCCTGTCTGCGCGCCGGAAGACAGCATGCGGCTGATCCGGTCTTTCGACAAATATTGTGAGGAAAAGGGTTTAAAAAATCTCTACTACCGTGTTTCTGAAAATGGTTCAACCGTTTTTGAAGCACTGAATAAAAAGAAGTTGTTTCTTGGGCAGGAAGGTATTGTTGATCTGGAAACTTTTAGTTTAGCAGGGGGAGGGCGTAAATCGATTCGCAATGCACTCAAGAGAGTATCAGACAGCGGTTATACCAGTAAAGTTTACCATGCACCTATTAAAGACGGAATCCTGCAAAGGCTGAAATCTGTTTCCGATGAATGGCTTAAAGATACCGGGAGAACAGAAATTGTATTTTCTCAGGGGATGTTCGATTGGAATGAACTCAAAACACAAACTATTATTACGGTAGAAAATGCTGAAGAAAAGATTGTTGCTTTTTTAAACCTCGTGCCAGATTATGTAGAAGGTGAAGCTACTTATGACCTGATCAGAAAAACGGCAGATGCACCAAATGGTATTATAGATTTTATTATGGTGGCTATGTTTGAGCATTTAAGGCTGGAAGGCTTTAAAAAGGTGAACATCGGTTTTGCACCTATGTCCGGCATCAGTCATGCTAAAAATATACCTGAACGCTCTATGAAATTCGCCTATGAAAGAATCCACGCATTTTCCAGATATAAAGGTTTAAGAGACGCTAAAGATAAGTTTTCACCAATTTGGAGCAATAAATATTTAATATACAGCCAGGATTATGATCTTTTACAAGTACCCGCAGTATTGAACCATGTCATTAAACCTTAAACAGAACTATTATGAAAGTTATCCGATTGTCGATATTGTTGCTGCTGTTGCTATGCCTTAATCGTAAAGTATCTGCTCAAATTGATACCAGTTCTGTCACCTTTAGTAAATTTGGTAAGATTTTGGTTTATCATCCAAAGGGAAATCCGACTTCGGTAACTTTATTTGTTTCCGGTGATGGCGGCTGGAAGGGCGGGGAGATGAAAATGGCAAAAATCCTGGTTGCTCAAGGATCAATGGTTCTGGGAATAGATGCGAGGCATTATGATTACTATCTTTCAAAACAAACTTCCGATTGTTTGTACCCTGCGGCAGATTTCGAAGCTCTGAGTTTGTCTGTACAAAAGAAATATAAGTTTGGGAATTATTACAAGCCCATATTGGTGGGGTATTCATACGGTGCGGTGTTGGTTTATGGAATTTTAGCACAAGCACCCGCTAATACTTTTAAAGGAGCCATTGCTCTGGGATTTTGTCCTGATATTAATCTTAAAAAGCCGCTGTGTAAGGGAAATGGGTTAACACAGCGTGTGCTAAAAGCTGGCGTTTCTTTTTATCTGGAACCTAGTATGAAATTAACCTCACCATTTATTGTGCTGAATGGGCAAAAGGACCTGACTTGTCCTTTTGCTGCAACTGAGAGTTTTATGAAAGGGATGCCTAATGCTGAACTGCTTTCGCTGAACGTTGGTCATGGTTTTTCTGCTCTGGACAAATGGCAGCCTGCACTGATACAGGCTTATCAAAAAATAGAGAAGGCAGCTGGTTTTGCTAATATCAAAATGTTGGATAATTTACCATTGAATGTGGTAGCATCTGCCGTAAAAACCAGCTTGCCATTGGTTTTTATGATCTCAGGTGATGGTGGTTGGACTAGTTTTGACCAGTCGCTGGCTGAAACTCTTGCTGATCGTGGCTTGTCTGTTGTAGGACTGGATGCACAGCGGTATTTTTGGAAAGAAAAAACACCAAACGGAACTACGGATGACATTTCCAAGGCGATTCTACAGTATAGTAATGAGTTCGGTAAAGATGCATTTATTTTAGCTGGATACTCCTTTGGTGCTTCAATTGTTCCTTTTATTGCCAATAGACTTTCACCGAACCTTAAATCGAAATTAAAGGGTATAATTTCTCTTTCACCGGATGTAACGGCCGATTTTGAAATTCATATCGCAGACATGTTAAATTTCGGCGGCATTCGCCCATACGATGTACCTGAAGAATACAAAAAGATCCGGGAAATGCCTGCGGTTTGCCTTTTTGGAGCTGCTGAAGATCAGGATACCACAAATCAGTTTAGAAAGGTAGGAGTTAAAATAGGAATTATACCAGGGAACCATCATTTCAATGATGATTTCACAAGGATAGTTAGTGCGATGTTAAAAGAAATCAACCTGAAATAACCCAGAACTTGGAAATTTAACAAGGAAATGTTCAGCCGGAATAGCAGGCTCAATTTTTAAATGTTATTGTGCATGCCCAAAAAATGCTATAATCATTAATATTGAAATTATTCCTGCGGGTATTTCCATGATTATTTGTTTGTTAGATCTTGTTGTTAGGTTGCATGTGGTTAAGATTTGGGTGTTTTTTCTTCCTTTTCCTTCATGTATACTATATACTCATTGAGTAGATTGTAATTATCCCTTAGTAATTGATTTGTTTCCTCCTGGTTCTGTAGCATCGTTTCAACCTTCCAGTACCAAAGCATGATAGATCTTAAGGCAAGGAATATTAGGATTGTAATTACTAAGGATAGTATTAATCCTAAACTACCTGGTACGTTTGTAAAGCTTCCTGAGGAGGTTGCTTGTGAATAGGAGGCTAGTGGTATCGCAAACGCGAGTAACGTTAATAGTTTTTTCATTGTTTGTTTAAGTTTCGTTAATTTATTTATCTATCCAAATTTGTTAAATGGGTCAACAACATTAAACCGTTTAGTTGGCTACCATGTATTACATGTAATGCAGCCTCCGTAACTTTATTTCTGATGCCTCGTTTTCGTTCCTACTTTTCACGTTTGATGGCTACTTTAGTTGTTTTGGAGGTTGCGTGTGGTTTAATATTTTTTATTTGTTAACTCATCAATCCTACGCTGAAGGTCCTGACGTTGTCTTTCAAGCTCTTCGGTGTCGCCGGATGAGATAACTTTAAATGTTTTGTTTAGAATAAAGATATGATTCTGCAATACAAGAGCGTTAAATTTGTTTCTGGCTCTAAACGAATGTTCAATTGAATAGCCGTCAAATATAGGCTTATATGATTTCTCTAATGAAGATCTAAGTGCATTTAGGCTGTCAGTCGATAGATTTACTTCATTTTGCATGTTTACATAATATTTATAGGTACTATCTTGAGTATAATCTCCGTCAGCACGTCGTTTAGCATCCCATATTTTTCCCTGCAAAGCGTCTTTTCCGTTAGTGAAACTTTCTAATATGTCATCAATTCGCTTTACTTTTTTAGTGTCTTCAAATGCTGTATAAGTCTTTTTTAATTTACTCCATGAAGAGGGTTGATAGCTAGACGGGTTATTTAAGTTTCTTTTTAAATAGGCTGAGCATGCGGATTTAGCTTTTTGAATCTCTATAGCAGTTTGGCCGAACACACTTAAAGTTGTGAATATTACAAGAAGCGTTAAAAATGATTTTTTCATTATTTTTTTGTTTAAGGTTCGTTAATTAATTTATCCAAATTTATTAAATGGATCAACAACATTAAATTTTAGTGGTTGATTGTTGTTAAATATAGATAAAACGCTGTAAAATAAGAAAGAGGGGCTATTTTCCACTCTTTGCTTTTAGTTCCATGGCGGGGATGGGCTTATTATCGAAGCCCTGGTTAAATTACATATATACTTATGAATTTTTGTTAAGTTTTACATTTATTGTTTATTGAAATGAACTTTTGTGTTGTGTTACACTTTTCCTAATGAATTTGAGTGTGCTTTTGATCACTTATTTTACTGCATTATGCGTAAGATGTAATAACTGTCCCCATCCATCGGGCGAACTGTCGCTGAAAGTACCTGTTAATCCTTCAAAGGGGCGTTGTGTCAACTCCATGGGCAGTCTTCTATTCCGAACATTTTCGGCTAATTTTTATTGTGCTTTGGATGGAGATGTAAGTGATAACATAATAGCAGTAATGTGATTTATTTAGTGATTACTAACATTATAGTAGTACAAATATGGGTAATTTTAATTAGAGAAGTGATTTGTATCGAAGTTATTAGTTGTATAAAACACAAGAAGCAGCTCTTTGGAGCTGCTTCTTGTGTTTGGTGGAGTCGAAGGGTTTCGAACCCTTGTCCAGTTGTGCGATAAATTATGCCTTCTACATGCTTATTTTCCAATTAATTGTAGGGATCTGGCGGGCTGGAAACCGACCTAACCGTTCACCTTAGGTACTTTATCTCGCAACTGTACCGTACCTTACAATTGCCAGCGCTGTTATTTCGATGCCCCATATTCTAACCTAACAGTGCAGCAGTTAGAGGGACAAAAGCTATTTAATTCTAAATTAAGCAGCTAAGGCGTAGTTATTTTCGCCAATTATAGTGTGAACGTTCTCTTTTAAGTGCTCTCCGTACAACGCACTGCATGCTAACATACTTAGCTTCACCCTGTCAAATCCATACGACCCCAGAATGTCCTGATGGTGTGTGGTTAACAACGCCTTTCCAACCATCAGGACACAAATATACGAAAATTATGCCATATTTCTATCAGGATACTGTTGTAAAGCAACATCAAGGCAGTCCATAGCTTTATTAAGGTCTTCTGTATTCAAAACATAAGCCATTCTTACCTCATTTTTACCTGACCCGGCTGTAGAATAGAATCCTGTTGCAGGAGCCATCATTACAGTTTGGCCTTCATGATCGAAGCTTTCCAGCATCCATTGACAGAATTGATCAGCATCGTCGATAGGTAGTTTCGCTACTACATAAAAGGCCCCACCCGGATTAGGGCAAAATACACCTTCCATGCTGTTTAATCTTTTTACCAAGGTATCTCTACGTAAAGTATATTCTTTATTAACGGACTCAAAATAACTGTCAGGTGTATCTACTGCTGCAGTTCCGGCAATTTGTTCAACCATACCCGGACTTAATCTTGCCTGAGCAAACTTTAATCCTGATTTAATTACTTCTTTGTTTTTTGTGATTAAGCATCCCAGTCGGGCTCCACAAGCACTGTATCTTTTGGATACGGTGTCCATGATCACCACATTCTCGTCTAGTCCTTCCAGGTGCATTGGCGAGATAAATTCCCTGCCATCGTAACAAAATTCACGATAGGCTTCATCAGAAAATAAGAATAAATCGTATTTTAAACACAATGCTTTTAAGGCTTCCAATTCTTCTTTTGAATATAAATAACCTGTAGGGTTGTTCGGATTACAAATGATAATGGCTTTTGTGCGTTCTGTAATTAGTTTTTCAAATTCTGCAATAGGAGGTAAGGCGAAACCAGTCTCGATATGAGATAAGATTGGTTTTACCACAACATTACTCATGCAGGCAAATCCATTATAGTTTGCATAAAAAGGTTCAGGGATAATAATTTCATCACCTTCATTTACGCAGGTTTGCATAGCAATAGTGATGGCCTCAGATCCACCCACTGTAACCAGGATATCTTCAGGCGTAATGTTGTAACCTAATTTATTGTAATATTCTGCAAGTTTAGTTCTGTAACTAAGCGTTCCTTCGGATGGGGTATAGGCCCAAACATTGAAATCTATGTTTTTGATCGCATTTAACATTCCTTCCGGAGTAGAGATGTCTGGCTGACCAATATTTAAATGGTATACTTTTTTACCATCTTTTTTTGCCTTGTCAGCAAAGGGAGTAAGTTTTCTTATAGGCGAAGCGGGCATTTGCAGGCCCTTTTCCGAAATATTTGGCATAGTTCAAAATTAAAATTCAGTCCAAAAAGTTTCCGGCATTAAAAATGCCGGGTTTAATAAGTTAGTTTTTTCGAGAGGGTACAAAATTAAAAAACCTCGTTGATTAACGAGGTTTTAATCAAAATATCTTTTTTGAAGTTTATTTAGTTGCCGCGGCTACAGTTTCACCTTTAATGTATAATACTTTAGTGGTCGTTTTTGCATTCGAAGTAATCGTAATGCTCTTGCTGAAAGGAAGTGCAGCACCTGTAGGATTGTAAGTTACTTTAATTACACCCACATCGCCTTTTTTCACAGGAGTCTGTGTGTATACAGGAACAGTACATCCGCAGGTAGTCTCAACTTTAGTAATAATTAAAGGCTCATCACCAACGTTACTGAACTTAAACTCAACTGTTGCTGGTTTGTTCACAGGGATTTTTCCGAAGTCATGGCTTTCTTTGTCAAACTTGAATTCAGCCTTTTTTGACTGAGCGTTAGCAGCAACACTTATACCTAAGATTAACGTAAATAACAGAATTAGTTTTTTCATTTCAATGTTGTTTTAGAACAAATTTAATGTTTTCATTTACAAAACAAAAAGTATTCCATTATATAAATTACTAACCACTGTTAAGCCTTACTTTAGATTTTGTGTATCTTTGCCGCATAATTGATTTGCGTATGATGCCGAATAATAAACTTACCACAAATCCAATAGACACTTCAGAACTGAGTTTTGATGATTTCAAAACCATTGTTGTAAACGACTATAAAATAGCGTTTGAGAGTAGACAGGCCAGTTTATTAGGCCGAAAGGAAGTGTTGACAGGAAAGGCTAAGTTTGGAATTTTTGGAGACGGAAAAGAGCTTCCCCAAATCGCCATGGCAAAGGCCTTTAAAAATGGCGATTGGCGTTCAGGCTATTACAGAGATCAGACTTTTGCTTTCGCTGCCGGAATTTGTACCATTAAAGAATTCTTTGCTCAATTGTACGCTAATCCAAGTGTTGAGGCTGATCCGGCATCGGCAGGCAGACAAATGAATTGCCATTTCGCAACGCGTTCCATTAATGAGGACGGTAGCTGGAAAGATTTGACAGAAATGAAAAACTGCTCGTCTGACATTGCACCTACTGGTGGACAAATGGCTAGGTTAGTTGGTCTTGCTTATGCTTCTAAATTATATAGACAGAATCCTGAACTGGAATATTTAAAGAATTTTTCTGTAGATGGCAACGAAGTAGCCTTTGGGACCATCGGAAATGCTTCGACATCAGAGGGGGTATTCTTTGAAGCCATTAATGCAGCTGGGGTTTTACAGGTGCCTATGGCGATGTCTGTTTGGGATGATGGCTATGGAATTTCTGTACCTGCAAAATATCAGACTACTAAAGAAGATATTTCAGAGATATTGAAAGGTTTTCAGCGTGATGAAAATGGTGCTGGTTATGAAATATTTAAGGTAAGAGGCTGGGATTATCCTGCTTTATGCGAAACTTATCAGCGTGCAATTGATGTTTGCAGAGATGAACATGTTCCTGTATTGATTCATGTTACTGAAGTTACGCAACCTCAGGGACATTCGACTTCCGGTTCTCATGAACGTTATAAAGATAAAGCGAGGTTAGAGTGGGAAAAGGAATATGATTGTATTACCCAAATGCGTAAATGGATGCTTGAATCGGCAATCATTTCGGAGGAAGAAATCGTTGAACTGGAAACTACCGCTAAGAAATTTATTCGTGACGTACAAAAAGAAGCATGGAATGAGTTTTTAGCGGCCATTAAAATTGAAAAAGATGAAGTGATCACCCTGATCAATAGTATGGCCAACGGAGATCCTGCATTGATAAAAATTACAAACCTTTTAGGTAATACGCCTGATGCACAAAGAAGAGAGGTGATCTCGTCGGCAAGAAAGGCTTTACGTTTAACCGTAAAAGATACTTCTGCAGCTAGAGCTAGTCTTTTAACCTGGTATAATGAGCAAATAGGTTTAAATGAAGACCGATACAACTCAAAGTTGTTTACTGATGGTGCCGAAAGCCCATTTTTAGTGAACGAACTGAAGCCTGTGTTTAGTGAGGAAAGTAAAATGGTGGATGGGCGTGAATTATTGAACGCTTGTTTTGACTCTAATTTTGCACGTGATCAACGACTGGTTGCCTTTGGTGAAGATTTAGGTGCTATTGGTGATGTAAATCAGGGTTTCGCTGGTTTGCAGGCTAAGTATGGTGACCTGAGAATTACAGATACTGGTATCAGGGAAATGACTATAGTAGGGCAGGGAATAGGTTTAGCTATGCGCGGTCTACGTCCTATTGCTGAAATTCAGTACCTGGATTACTTATTGTTTGCCTTAAATGTATTGAGTGATGATTTGGCGAGTTTGTCTTATCGCACTAAAGCAGGGCAAAAGGCACCTGTCATCATCAGGACCCGTGGTCATAGGTTAGAAGGGGTATGGCACTCAGGCTCTCCAATTGGAATGATCCTAGGGTCATTGAGAGGTTTACACATTTGTGTGCCACGCAATATGACGCAAGCTGCGGGTATGTACAATACTTTGTTTAGGTCTGATGAGCCAGCATTGGTCATTGAGTGTTTAAACGGCTATCGTTTGAAAGAAAAATTACCTGAAAACGTAGGTGAATATACCGTTCCTTTAGGAAAAGCAGAGGTGATTAAGGAAGGTACAGATCTTACTGTCGTGTCTTACGGATCTACCTTAAGAATAGTTGAAGAGGCTGCAGACGAACTTGCCCAAATGGGTATTTCTATTGAAATTGTAGATCCTCAGACTCTATTGCCTTTCGATACAGATCAAATTTGTGCGCAATCTTTAGCTAAAACCAATAAGTTATTGGTGGTTGACGAGGATGTCCCGGGTGGCGGAACGGCCTTCCTGTTGCAACAGATTTTAGAAGAACAAAAAGGATATTACCATTTAGATGGGCAACCTAAAACGTTAAGTGCAAAAGCACATCGCCCTCCTTACGGATCAGATGGTGATTATTTCAGTAAACCTTCTGTTGATGATATCATTGAAGCTGTATACAGTATGATGAATGAAAGTAACCCTGGTAAATATCCAGCTATCTTTTAAAGATAAAGCGCTTATGGATGACGTCCACTTAAAAAACAACAAAACGAGCAGACTGTTAAAGTCTGCTCGTTTTGTTTCTTAGTAATTGATCTGCAATTACCAATGCAGCCATTGCTTCAACGATAACTACGGCTCTTGGTACAACACATGGATCATGTCGTCCTTTTCCTTTAATTTCTGCAGCTTCACCAGCAGCATTAATGGTTTGCTGGTTATGCATAATGGTTGCAACTGGTTTAAAGGCTACGGTGAAATTGATTTCCATTCCATTGGAAATACCACCCTGTATGCCACCAGAAAAGTTGGTTAGTGTTTTAGGCTGACCTTCATTGGCCAGAAAGATATCATTGTGCTCCGAACCTCTCATTTCACTACCACTAAAACCCGATCCGTATTCAAAACCATGTACAGCATTAATGCTCAGCATTGCTTTGCCCAGGTCGGCATGTAGTTTGTCAAATACAGGCTCTCCAAGTCCAACGGGACAGTTTTTAATGATGCAGCTAACTTTTCCACCTACTGTATCGCCATCTTTCCTTACGCTATCAATAAACTCAATCATTTGATGTGCCGTTGCCGGATCAGCGCAGCGAACGATGTTCTCTTCTCTTGTTTCCAGTAACGTAGCTATATCATCATGATTCAGATTAGGTGCCTGTATTTGGCCTACAGCCGAAACATGTGCAAAAATTTCAATACCATGGTGTTTCAGCAACAGTTTCGCAATTGCTCCAGCTGCAACACGTGCCGCTGTTTCTCTTGCAGAAGATCGGCCCCCGCCACGGTGATCACGAATCCCATATTTGGCATCGTAAGTATAGTCTGCATGGGAAGGACGGTAAACGTCTGTATTGTGACTGTAATCCTTGCTACGCTGGTCTTCATTAGGGATCAGCATGGCAATTGGAGTTCCAGTACTTTTACCTTCAAATGTGCCCGACAGAATCTGAACAGTATCGCTTTCTTTGCGTTGTGTTGTAATTTTTGATTGCCCGGGTCTGCGTTTATCTAATTCCGACTGGATAAAATCCAGATCGATAGGTAACTGTGCCGGACAGCCATCTAAAATAACACCTATGGCTACTCCATGTGATTCACCAAAGGTGGTAATGCGAAATAAGTGACCGAATGTATTGCCTGCCATATAGATTAATGATTTTAGAATTTAAATGTACTATTTAGATTTTTAAGGTTCTAAATTTCCTTTACTGTAAAGCCTGCTTTCTCTAAATCTTTCCAGAAATCGGGATATGATTTTTCAACAACCTGGTAATCTTCCATCTCGATTTCATCAATAAAGAAACCTAATGGGGCAAAAGCCATAGCCATGCGGTGATCATCATAAGTATCAAATTGTACTTTTTTAGGAAAACTCAGTTGATCACAGTTTAAAGTATAAACTTCATTATCCTCTATTAAAGATACACCGATTTTAGCCAGTTCCTGCTGTAAAGCCAGGACCCTGTTGGTTTCCTTAATTTTTAAGGTTTCCAGCCCTGTAAAAGAAAGATTTAATCCTTTTGCAGCTGCACAAACGATAATGGTTTGGGCCAGATCAGGGCAATCTTTTAAATTCAATACTTCATTTATGGCTACCGAAGTACCAGATTTTAAAGCAATACCTTTAGGTGTTTGCGAAGTGCGTACACCAAAAGGAACCATGATGTCCCTGATTTTGCTATCACCCTGTAAGCTTTTCTCTTTCAGATATGGTAAAGCTACACTTCCCTGATCGGCCAGCGCAACAATGCTGTACCAGTATGAAGCTGCACTCCAATCGGGTTCTACAATCAGCTCGCATGCTTTAAATGGCTGGTTGTCGATATGGATGGTGTTGTTCTCCCATTTGTGTTCAATCCCAGCTTCCTGCAACATACTTAAGGTCATTTCCAGGTATGGTCTTGACGTTAGTTCTCCTTCTATTTCTAAAGACAGACCTAAAGGAAGGGAAGGAGCAATCATTAAAAGTGCAGATAGATACTGACTGCTGATATTTCCCTGAATTTTAACGGTACGGTTGCTTTGGTTAAAGTTACTGCGGATATCAAGCGGTGGAAAGCCATCTTCGCCTGCGTACGTAATACCTGCACCAAGCTCCTGAAGGGCTTCAACCAGAAGTTTAACAGGTCTTTCTTTCATTCTACCCGACCCCGTTAAATGGAACATGCCATTTGCAATGGAAAGATACGCCGTTAAAAAACGCATAGCTGTGCCGGCATGGCCTACATCAATAGTGATGAAAGCATCGTTATCCTGATTGTTTTTTACCTGATTAAGAATGCCGTTAAGCGTTACTGTATCTACGGCATCAGATAAGTTATCAACTTTAACAATGCCTTCAGACAGGGCGCTGATCATCAGCGCCCTGTTGCTTTCGCTTTTTGAACCCGTTAAGGTTATTTCAGCATTTATATCTTTAATCCCTTTAAAAGAAACAATTGCGTTTTTGCCCATTGTTAAGACTTAACTTCAGTATGTGCTTCTGCTGCAATGCCTTTTTCAGCTTTACCAGCATTCATAATCTCAGTTTGTTTACGGATAGATTCACCATGAACAAGTTCAAGGAATTTCTCAGTAAAGTTTAAGTCTAATTTTAAGGCTTTTGCAAATGAAACACCTTTGTTGATAATGGCTTCCCAACGGTTAACCTGTAAAATTGTTACCTGGTTATCGCGTTTAAACTCACCAATTTTACCTACGATAGCCATACGCTCACCTAATTTTTGTAATAGCAGGTCATCAATTTTATCAATTTGTTTACGTAAATCTGCAAGCTGGTCAACGAAAGCTTCGTTTTTAGATTCTGGCTCACGAACAGTTAAACGTTCTACAAGTTCTTCAAGAGCAGCAGGAGTAACTTGTTGTTTAGCATCTGTCCAGGCTACAGAAGGGTCTACGTGTGACTCGATCATTAAACCTTGCATATCCAGATCCAGTGCTTTCTGAGAAATGTAAGGGATCAATTCGCGGTTACCGCAGATATGACTTGGATCATTGATGATTGGCAGATCTGGTAATAATGTTTTTAACTGGATAGCTAGTTCCCACATTGGTTCGTTGCGGAAAGAGCTTTTCTCGAACGATGAGAAACCACGGTGAATAGCACCTAATTTAGTAATACCTGCACGGTTGATACGCTCTAATGCACCAGCCCATAATTGCAAGTCAGGGTTTACCGGGTTTTTGACCAATACCGGAATGTCTACACCTTGTAAGGCATCAGCAATTTCCTGTACAGTAAAAGGGTTTACAGTTGAACGGGCACCAATCCAAAGGATATCAACGCCAGCAGCTAATGCTTCTTCAACATGTTTTGCATTTGCAACCTCAACAGCTGTAGGTAAACCTGTTTCTGCTTTAGCTCTTTTTAACCACTCTAAACCGATGCTGCCGATTCCTTCAAATTCTCCCGGACGGGTACGTGGTTTCCAGATTCCAGCTCTTAATACAGATACTTTTCCCGTTGCAGCTAATAAATGAGCTGTGGTTAATAATTGTTCTTCAGTTTCTGCACTGCATGGACCTGAAATGATTAATGGTTCGTTCTTAATGTCAAGCCAAGTGTTTAATGGCTGAATGTTCAATTGTAGTTTCATTTTTTGGGGTTTAAATTGTTGTTTTTATTTTACGAAGGCTGTGTTTATAGAAGATTATACCTGGTCGTTCTTCTCGTATTCGCCCATTATATTAAAGTTTACGGTGTATTTAAGGGCTTTACGAATTGCGATATCATATTTTTTTGTATCCGACCATTCCAGGTCGACATAGAAATAATATTCATTTCTTTTCCCCAGTACCGGCATTGACTGGATTTTACTCAGGTTTACTTCTTGTTCTGCAAAGATGTTAAGGACTTTAGATAAGGAACCTACCTGATTGCCTGTCTGGAAGCAGATAGATGCTTTATTTGTGTTTTTAATTTCTTCATTCCTGTCCTTGCTTAAGATCAGGAAACGGGTGTAGTTCTTTTTATTAGATTCAATTCTTCTTTCAATGATGTTCAGGCCATAAAGCTCTGCTGCCAAAGCATTTGCCACTGCTACAGTGTCTGTTAGCTGTTCATCCCTGATCTTTTTTGCACAGGCGGCAGTATCAACGCTTTCTACTACATTAAGGTGAGGGAATTCGTCGAAAAACTCTACACACTGGCGAAGCGCTATAGGGTGGGAGGTAACAAATTTTGCATCTTCAATTTTTATCCCTGGCAAAGCCATAAGGTGCAGTTGGATAGCCAGGTATACTTCACCTACCACTGCAAAATTATATTCTCTGATCAGCGTATAGTTGGGTAAAAGACTGCCTGCAATAGAATTCTCAATCGCCATCACCACATAGTCGCATTCTTTCGCTTCAAGGCTTTCGCAAGTTTGTTTAAATGAATTACACTCAATAGTTTGAATGTCCTTTCCGAAAAATTTGAAGGCTGCTTCTTCGTGGAAAGATGCTTTAATGCCTTGAATTGCTACTCTGGTTCCTTGCTTCATTAGATTATTTTTACCTTTTTTTTTATTTTTTGATTGCGTTAAAACAAAAAAAGTCCCGGCGTTTGGCCGGGACTTTCGTATACATTTATCGTGTTGATATCAGTGCATATTAGTCCCGGCTCTTACTAAAATAGTAGAAGTAACCAAACCAATATGTAGTGATATTTCTCATCGTTTTTTCTATTGCTTTTCATTTGTGATGAGGCTTGCATGCTATGCAGGTCTCATCGTTTTTTCTATTCCTTTTTATTTTTGATCCGACTTGCAAACAAGTCTTTTCTTATTTTATTTTTCCAAATGTACTAACAAAATTTAATTTGTCAATAGCTAATTAAAAAAAATATTTTTTTGTTGCAAAAGTGTTGGCGCATGGCATTCAAAACTTTAGCTATTTCTATTTTGCGCTGATCCGGTTAAAGTATGCAAAACTTTCTAAAATGTCGCTCTCAGATACTCTACAGTTATAATCGCATTTGCCAATGCTACTTAACAATGAAAACATGATTTGCCCATTTTCATTTTTCTTGTCGCTTTGCATGAATTCCATTAATTGTGAAAAACTTTCTTCTTTTATATGATAAGAAGGGTAGAGTTTACTGATATAAGTAGTAACGTCATTTAAATCCTCTTCGCTTAGGGTATTATTCTTCTGCGACAGGAACGCTTCGCATATCATGCCAATAGCAATAGCTTCACCATGTGTTAAGGGATTTTTGTCGTTAATGAGTGCATACGTTTCTACAGCATGGCCGATGGTATGACCGAAGTTTAAGATTTTTCTTAAACCCTTTTCATGAGGGTCTTCGGTTACAACGTCATTCTTTATCTCTACTGAGCGGTAAATTGCTTGTGGCTCAATTTGAAGATAATTACTGTTTTTAAGTTCATTATAATAATTGCGGTCTACAATTAAACCATGTTTAATCATTTCAGCAAAACCCGATAGTAATTCTCTGTCTGGTAACGATTTTAAAAATGCAGTTTCTATAAAAACAGCTTGAGGTAGGGTGAATGTACCCACCATGTTTTTAACATTATCTACATCAATGCCGGTTTTTCCACCTACAGAGGCATCAACCTGTGACAATAGTGTGGTGGGGATATTGATAAAATCTATTCCTCTTTTATAAGTACTGGCTACAAATCCACCCATGTCGGTAATTACACCACCACCAAGATTAATCATTAAGCATTTTCGGTCGGCCCCGAAATCCAGCAATGTTTTCCAGATGCCTATACAAAAATCAATGTTTTTGTTTTCCTCACCTGGGTCGGTTTCTATAAGATCAAAACCATTAAAGTCATCCAGCATTTCCCGGAACAGCGGTAAACAAACTTCCGAAGTGTTGCTGTCAGCAAAAACAAATATTTTACTGTATTTTCCAGATTCAAATACCTCGGTAAGTGGGCTCAGCTGAGTTTCAAAATGTATGGTATGGCCAGCGCTGTCTAATTTGTTCATTAAATTACTGTTATTTTTTGTCCCATAAAATCAATTACATCGCCTGCACGAACTTTTAGTCTTTTACGGTAATCAACTTTTCCGTTGTATTTTACCAGGCCGTCTTCTACAACGGTTTGTGCTTCTCCACCGCTTTGAACCAGTGCTGTTGCTTTTAGCAGTTGAATAAGGGGAATAAATTCGCCTTCTAATTTGAATTTTATCATCGCAACGCAAACTTACAATTAATTATAAAGTGTTTTACCACCAATAGCCTCGGAATTTATACTTTTGCATGCAAAATGACTAACTGATATTCATAAATGGAACTATCCCCCAAGAAAGCATTAAATTTTGATAATACCGAAATTGCTTTCCGTAACAAATCAAATGGAGAATTAAACGCTGCATACTGGCTGTTTAAAATCATCAGCAGCAACTTTCTAACTAAAGTTGGTCCACCAATCACTAATTTTTTTCTGAATATTGGTTTACCAATAAAGGGAGCGATTAAGGCGACAATATTTAAACATTTTTGTGGTGGTGAAACGATTGTAGAGTGCGAACATACTATTGAACAGCTGGCGTCGGGTAATGTAGGTACTATTCTGGACTACTCTGTTGAGGGTGAGGACGAGGAATCTGTATTTGATTTTACCTGTGAGGAGATTATCAGGACTATTGAGCGTGCTGCGGGCGACAAGCGTATTCCGATTACAGTCTTTAAAGTTACCGGTATCGGTCGCTTTGGTTTGCTGGAAAAACTGGATGCTAAACAACAATTGAATGCAGCTGAAATAGCTGAATTTGAAAAAGTGAAACAGCGTTGCGAGAAAATATGTAGGGCTGCTTTTGAGAAAAATGTGCCGATCATGGTGGATGCGGAAGAAACCTGGATTCAGGATACGATTGACGAACTGGCGATTGATATGATGCGTTTGTTTAATCAGAAAAGCATTATTGTTTACAATACTTATCAGATGTACCGTCATGATAAATTGGCTGATATGAAGGCAGATCACCTGATCGCAAAAGCTTCTGGCTTTATTTTAGGCGTAAAGATGGTTCGCGGTGCATATATGGAAAAGGAACGCAAAAGAGCTGAAGAGATGGGGTACCCTTCTCCAATACAGCCCGATAAGGCGGCTTCTGATCGTGATTATGATGCTTCCTTACACTATTGTATGGAACATATTGATGATATCGCTTTTGTATGTGGTACGCATAATGAAAATAGCTGTCGTGTGTTGGCTCAATTGCTGGATGAGTATAAGATACCTCATAATCATCCGCATGTTTATTTTGCGCAGCTATTGGGGATGAGTGATAATTTGAGTTTCAATTTATCTGACGCAGGTTATAATGTAACTAAGTATGTGCCTTATGGACCTATTAAAGCAGTGATGCCTTATTTGTTTAGAAGGGCACAAGAGAATACATCAATTGCAGGACAAACCAGTCGTGAGCTTGGATTGATTATAAAAGAGAAGCAGCGTAGAAAATAAACGTTGAAATTCAACTTGCAGGATATCAATAGGAAACAAAAAGCTTAAGAAATATATGGCAAAGAAATTTTGTGATATCAGGAAAAAGCCTTAATATTGCGCCCTGCTAAGGCAGAAACAATGGGGGCCTATAGCTCAGTTGGTTAGAGTAGAAGACTCATAATCTTTTGGTCGCTGGTTCGAGCCCAGCTGGGCCCACTGCTTAAAAAGCCGTTTTTCATAAAGAAGAACGGCTTTTTTCGTTTTAAACATTGATTTTGTCAGTAAAATTTCTTTGGTTTTACGAAAAACCTTAACGTATCCTTTAGACTATTGAGAAAATAATTTGAATGTTACCAGATAGGGTGTCAAAAAATAACATTAATTTCTACCTTTGTGATCTGTTATACTATATCTGACATATTATTCAATCCTTCGTAAGGATATCCTCCTTAAGTTGAAGACCTAATGCATTGGAACCGCCTGATTCTAAATGTAATGGATAGTATGCGCATCATTTTTTTACCCAACAATTTTTAATAAAAAAAGAGATTGATTATCAAATCAATTACTTTATCACATTGCAAAATGATTAATATCTCTTGCAATTTGATAAAGTTTAAAAATATTCAAGATGAATAGTAAACAGTTAATAAGTAGAGATATAGAACTCTTTTATAATAAAGCATCCGAAGAAACTAGACTGAACAAAGGTATGGGGGTGTTTGAATTTGAAAGAATTAAATCGCTCGTAGAAAAATATGTTCCATCCACATCCTCTACAATAATTGATGTTGGTGGAGGTACAGGTAAATATTCAGAATGGCTTGCAAAAAAAGGTCATGAGGTATACTTAATTGAGCCTGTCCTTAAACATATTCAAATAGCTAAGGATAGAGCTAGTAAATTAAAAAACAAATATTTTGTTTATTTAGGAGAAGCCAGAAATTTAGATTTCCCGGATAATTTTGCTGATATCATAATTCTACACGGGCCGCTTTATCATCTTCAAAAAAAAGAAGACAGAGAAAAAGCAATTCGTGAAGCCAAACGAGTTGTAAAAAGAGGTGGTATTATTTTAGGGTTTTCTATAAATTATACTGCATCAACTCTAGTTGGGCTTTTACAAGGACTAATTCATAAAAATACTTTTTTTAATATGTGCAAAGAAGAGCTCACCACAGGTATTCATAATCCTCCAAATGATTTCCCCTGGCTTCTAGCTGAAGCCTATTATCATAAACCGAATGAGTTAAAAGATGAATTTGTTAAACAGGACTTGACATATATAAATACCTATGCTATTGAAGGGATGGCATGGTTGGATAAAGACTATTTTTTGAATATTTTAGATATGAAAAGGAGAAAGACCTTAATGGAACTTATTCAGATTACTGAAAACGACAGCAATCTTTTACCTTTTAGCCCACATATGATGATAGCGGTAAAAAAACAATCAATTTATGAGAAATAAAGATAAATATTTTAAGGCTCTCAAAGAAAGTAATGGAGGTTGTAACGAAATAGAGCTTGGAGAAAAACTTGATCTAGATGAAAATTCTACCAGACAAATACTTACTCAACTTCTATCAGAATATAAAATAGAATATGTTGAAAATGGATTTTGCGAGTATAGCGTAATGAAAACTGTTAAAGGAAGAGTCAGATAACTTAATCATTCAGTTCTATAATCACCTTTAATTAGTTTCAATTTTTTTAGCCAAATCGCTGATTAAACCTAAATCAGACAAGAAATGGTTCGAGAAGCACCCAGTTGGGTCCACAAATCAAAAAGCCGTTTTTCGATAAGAAGAACGGCTTTTTGTGTCTAAATCAGTCTCTATCTAGGATTGATGGATCAATTTTTTTACATTTGTAAATACAAACTGTTAAGTCTTGAGTCATGTAATATCATTTCGCATACAATGTTAAATGACCTTTCCCAACCGGGGAGGGAGTAATTACTATTTTTTTAATTTTACTTATTACAATATGGCTATTTCACAAAAATATGGTCGTACTTTTCATTATCCGTTTTCGCCGGGAACAACAAGCGACGATAGGATTCAGTACGATTATTGGAAATACTTACAACAAATACCAACGCTAATACATACCGAAAAGCTAGATGGAGAGAATAACTGTTTGTCTAAACATGGTGTGTTTGCCCGCTCACATGCAGCTCCAACTACATCGCCCTGGACGGAGAGTCTAAGACGGTTTTGGCAACTCGTTAAATATGATCTTGGTGATCTGGAGTTCTTTATGGAAAACTTGTACGCAATCCACTCTATAGAATATCGTAATTTAGAACATCATTTTTACGTGTTTGGAATTCGAGAGTATGATCGTTGGTTAAGCTGGGAGGAAACTGAGTTTTATGCTAATCTACTCGATTTGCCTACAGTTCCTGTTATTAAAATAGAACAGAAGCCGGAAAATCAAAAGCAGTTTGAAGAGGAAATGTTAACATTGGTTAATGGTTCGGGTGCGTTTGATCCTTACGATGTTCAGCACAGATCAAAAACCACTATGGAGGGTATTGTTACCAGAAATATCTACGGGCATGCCGTTGAAAATTTTGCACAAAATGTATTTAAATATGTACGTAAAGGGCATGTTAAAACAAATGAACATTGGACAAAAAACTGGAAACGTGCGTCATTAAGAAATGAAGGAGGTAGTTATGTGGACTATTAGTGAAAATAAACAATGGACAGATCTTGAAAACCGGTTTGAATGGGTGAAGCGCATGAAAGGGGTTCCACAAGACTCCGGTTATCATGCAGAAGGTGACGTGGCAATACATACGCAAATGGTATTGAAAGCTTTGGAAAACCAATCAGATTTTCAGCAGCTATCTGCACAGAACCAGGAGATTTTGTGGGCTGCGGCTTTGTTGCACGATGTAGAGAAATACAGCACTACGGTTCATGAAACTGATGGAAGCATTACTTCGAACGGGCATGCGCGCAAAGGAGCGCAGTTTGCCAGGCAGCTGTTGTACTTTAATGAACCGGCACCTTTTGCTATTCGCGAACAAATTGTAGGTTTAGTCAGGTATCATGGCTTGCCTATCTGGTTATTTGAAAAACCTGATCCTTTAAAATCTTTAGTAAAAGCAAGTATGGAAGTTAATTTGGAATTGCTATGCTTACTGGCAAAGGCTGATATGTTAGGACGTATTTGCAACGATCAGGAAGAGATGTTGTATCGTATCGCTTGTTTTGAAGAGTACTGTAAAGAAAATCAATGTTGGGGTAACGCGCGACGGTTTGAGTCAGATCAGGCGCAAATGTACTATATGCAAAATGCGGATACTTATCTGGATTATATCCCGTTTGAAACACCGGTTGCGGAAGTTATTCTGATGTGTGGTTTGCCGGGTGCAGGAAAGGATAGCTATATTAAAGCGCATTACAATGATTGGCCGATCATTTCATTGGATGGTATTCGTAATGAAAAAGGGATAGCGCCAACAGATAAGGTAGGTAACGGACGTGTGATACAGGAGGCAAAAGAACGTGCGAGAGTTTTCTTGAGAAAGCAACAATCTTTTGTATGGAATGCAACTAACACAACCAGTCAGATGCGTATGCAGCTGATTGATCTGTTTTTAACTTATAAAGCAAAAATTAACATCGTGTATATTGAGGTGCCTTATTATAGTTTGCATAATCAGAATAAAAACAGAGATGATGTAGTGCCAGCAGGAGTGTTAGATAAGTTGGTTCGTAAACTAGAGGTACCTGCATTGTGGGAGGCACATAAAGTAGTTTATCAAATCAGATAATATTTGTTATGACATACTTGACCAAATCATTGATTAAACCTAAATCAGACAAGAAATGGTTCGAGAAGCACCCAGTTGGGTCCACAAATCAAAAAGCCGTTTTTCGATAAGAAGAACGGCTTTTTTCGTTTTATCAGCTGCTAAATTCGATTTAAGCCATATTTATGTTTATTCTGGTGACAGGCATTAAACCTAAATCAGATCAGAAATGATTCGAGAAGATTTTTTCACCAGTTACGACACGCACTATGCCTAAAATAATTTCTTCAACAGAAGTTTTTTTTTGAATATGTCTTATTTCAATAGCAAATTATAAATTTTAGATTTGGCGATATGAAATCAGCATTTTTACTACTGTTTTGTGTATTATCCATATTTGCTAAAGCACAGGAAAAACCTGCAGCTTACGCCTTAGATGATGAATATAATTTATGGAATTTCCAGAAAGCGGATACCGCTTATATTTTTGCAGATCTAGCCTATATCCGTGACTACCCAAATCTTGAGGCACGAGTAATTGATTCTTTAACACAAGGAAATCAAGTTATCATTAAAAGCGCGGCATATCGTGGTAATACCATTAGAGGTTTCTATGCCCCATGGCATGAGGTTAATTATATGCAAGATAATCAACAGAAAAAAGGATTTGTTTGGTTAGGACTTTTAGCCCTCAATGGTTCTAAGAATAATGAAGGGGAATTGTTTATTTGCGGTTTTAAGAAATTCAGACCTGCTACAGCATATTCTTCCTCATATTATGAATCGGAATTGAAAATTTTCGATAAAGAACAAGTGTTCATTACAAAAGAGATTTTCTATGCTAATATAAATGGTCAGTCGGGAATAGAGACCAAAATATTGCCCGGAATGGGCTTACAAAATATCAAAAATATTCACCGTTTAGGTTTTCTAGGCGAAGCATGTGGCATTGCAAGTCAGTATTATTACTTTGGCTGGAATGGGACCAACCTCATTCATTTTCCCGAAAAAATGTCTGTGTCTGATGCTGGCGTTTTTTATCATCAGGAGAATATCTTGTTCCCGTCCGAACACAAAGGTGATCCATCAATGATCTACAAAAACATTATTGAGGCCGAAAATAGCAGCGAAAATCTGGATGCTCCAAAATATAAAGAAATAAAAAGTCAGAAAAAATATATTTGGGACGGAAAGATTTTAAGTGAAATCATTACAATGAAATAGTATGTGCAAATTTCATTATCTAAGCCTATTTAATTAAATCACTTATTTAAATATAAGTCAGGTAGTAAATGGTTCGAGAAGTGCCCGGATTGCCTCTAGTAACAAAAAAACGTATGGAGTTTCTAATACCTGGGCCTTCATGAACCGACATATAAGTATACCTAATATTATATGGGTAGGAACTATGAACAAATATATTGCAAAAGAGCTATTAGAAAAGTACCTCCAGGGTGATTGCACAGAAGAAGAAAAGGCAATAGTAGAGAGCTGGCATCTAAATGAATTGGAGATTAAAAAAATTCAACTTCAGTCAAGTCAGATTGAACCAGCATATGAAAAAATTTGGATCAAAATATCAAAGGAAGCTTTTGCTAAAAAAAAAGCACCCCTAAAAAAGACCCTTTATCGATATGCATCAGCCGCCATAATCTTCATCACCGTAGCCGCCGGACTATTTCTTCTTGTAAACAGAAAATCTGGCCACCCAACAATTAACGACCTCTTAGTTAAAACCGGTAAAGATTTTGTTCCAGGTGGTAATAAGGCAATACTAACACTCTCAGATGGGTCTATAATATCGTTAACAGATGCAGCCAATGGAAATCTGGCCAAACAAGCAGGCATTACCATCTCAAAAACAAAAGATGGACAAATTATTTATAGCACAAAGGAAAGTACGCTGATCAATGAAACTAATGGACCATCATTGATCAACACCATTTCTACGCCCAGAGGTGGACAATATCAAATTAATCTCCCTGATGGCACTAAAGTTTGGCTAAACTCACAGTCTTCGCTAAAATACCCAATCCACTTTAATGGTAATGAGCGGGAAGTCGAGCTATCGGGCGAAGGATATTTTGAAGTATATAAAAATCAGATTCCTTTTATAGTTAAAACTAAAATGCAGGAAGTAAAAGTCCTTGGGACCCACTTCAACATCAATAGCTATGACGATGAGACTACGATCAACACCACATTGCTGGAAGGATCTGTAAGTGTACAGACTAAAAATCAAATGAATAACCCTCAAACTGAAGGGGTAATTCTAAAGCCCGGACAAACCTCAATTGTGGGCAATAACCGACTACCAAAAATAGTGAAAGCAGATATTGAAAGTATAATGGCCTGGAAAAACAACCTGTTTTTCTTTAAAGACGAATCTTTGGAAAGTATTAGCCGTAAACTTTCTAGATGGTACGATGTAGATGTCAGTTTCCAGGGGAAACCTTTAAGCTTATCTTTTGTAGGTATGGTTTCAAGGTCAAAAAACATTTCCAGTGTATTAAAAATTCTGGAAAGTGCGGGAGATCTTCATTTCAAAATAGAAGGTAAAAAGATTATTATCCTCAACTAAACTATGATAAATTAATCATTACTTTCGCAATTAGAACAGAATAATGCCGGCTTACAACACGCTTTTAGATAACGAATTGCTTAACTTGCTCAAATCTGGGGACCAGGATTCGTTTAAGGAGCTTTATAAGCGCTACGGTGGCTTGTTATATGTTTACGCCTTAAAATTAACAGATGACGAAGACGATGCTGAAGACATTGTGCAGGAAGTATTTATCTCACTACTTACAAAAGAACAGCTGGAAATAAAAAAAACAGTTTCCTCCTATCTTTATTCTGCGGTACGATACAAAATATTCGACGTCCTTGCGCACAAAAAAGTTAAATCTGGATATGTTGACTCTTTACAGAAATTCATTGATCAGGGAGAGTATATTACCGACAATTACATTAGGGAAAAAGAGCTTGCCACATTATTAGAAAAAGAAATCAATCTATTACCAACTAAAATGAGGCAAATATTTGAATCTAGTAGAAAAGGCTACTTATCTCAGAAACAGATTGCCGAAAAATTTAACATTTCAGAGCATACCGTTAAAAAACAGATTAACAATTCTATTAAAATACTGAAATTAAAGCTCAGTAAATTCATCATCTTCCTGCTTTTTTAACATTTCTTCAATATTCTCATTTTTTTCTAATACCTGGCCATTCCTGAGCCGACATATTAATAACCACCCCTTTATTGGGGAAATGAAACCACATGAATCAACAAAAACCAAAAACTATAAAAAGGAGAAAGGAGGCTACAGTTATGACTTAAATCTATCTTAACTGTAACTCAAAAAAGCCAGGAACCGGGTTCGAGCCGGTACCTGGAAAATTCTGGGATACATTAGAATATTATTGCGGAAACAACAAAATCAACAACCCAAAACCCTAACAAATGTATGAAATTTTACCATTTAATTAGGTCTGTGTCCCTGACTAACAGACCTAGACAAATACTGCGTATTGTGAAGTTAACCATCATCATAATGACCACCTTCCTTTTACAGGTTAGCGCAGCTGGTTTTGCACAAAAGATTACATTAAATGAAAAGAATGCTTCACTTGAGAAGATTGTAACAGAGATCAGAAAACAAAGCGGATATGACTTTATCGTAAATGCAAAATCGCTGAAATCTGCAAAACCTGTCAACATTCAAGTAAAAGACGTAAGTCTGGAACAAGCGCTGATCATATGTTTCGCTAACCAGCCACTAACCTATTCCCTCGAAGAAATGACAGTGGTTATCAAAGACAAGCCAAAAACACTATTGGATCGTGTCTCGGAATATATCAATGCAACAGACATTAGCGGTCGCGTAATGAACGAAAAAGGACAACCGCTTCCCGGTGTCAACGTCTCAGAAAAAGGTTCAGGCAACCACACTGCTACCGGTTCTAACGGCGAATTTACCCTTAAAAACGTTAAGGAAAATGCCATATTGGTATACTCTTACATTGGTTATAAAACCAAAGAAGAACGTACAAACGGCAAGAGCTTCATCACCATATCATTGGTACCGGAAGTTGCCGATCTGGAAGAAATGGTCGTGATGGCCTATGGCGTTGCCAAAGCAAAAGACGTAACCGGAGCGGTATCCAGACTTGGAGAAAAAGAGGTTAAAAACGCGCCGATGGGCTCTACTATCCAGAGTCTGCTTCAGGGAAAGGCATCAGGCGTAAATGTAGTCATTCAATCGGCATCGCCCACTGCTCCGATCAGTGTAGTAGTCCGTGGCGCCTCATCGTTGTCGGGAAACAACCAGCCTTTATGGGTGATTGACGGCGTTCCTGATTACTCCTCAACAACCGTTCAAACTGACGGTAAAATTTCCAATTCCTTATCAGGTAACATCATGAACTCGCTGTATAACCTGAACCTGAATGATGTAGAAAGTATTGACATTTTAAAAGATGCATCGGCAACAGCATTATATGGTTCCAGAGCCGCAAATGGAGTCGTATTGGTAACTACCAAAAAAGGAATTAACGGTCAAAAGCCAACAATTGAGTTATCTAGCCGCATTGGATATATGCGTCAGGACTTTAACGGCTATAAATATATGGAAGCCCCTGAATATATCCGCTTTGCGGATGCCGCAGCACGAGAGGAAGCTTACAGATGGGGCTCATTTGACTATTTTACAAGTTTATATCTTGATGAACAGGCATTTCTAAACCTCAATACCAGCGAAATTGACCGAAGTGTATTTAAAACACTTCCCGGGGCTTATTACGAAGGAAACACCAACTGGCTGAAGGAAATGACCCAAAACCCAATCAGTCAACAATATGACCTCTCATTAAGGGGAGGGACAGAAAATATCGCTTACTATGTTTCATTCAATAACAACAACAACCAGGGTATTATAAAAACCGGTAACAGTAACCTGTATGGCGGCAGGGTTAACCTGGAAGCTAAGATCAGAAAATCACTGAAATTCGGGCTCAACCTAAATGGATCATCAAGAAAGACCAATGACAAAGACTATATGATGACCGTTTTGAAACAGATTCGCCCGGATATCCCGCCTTATAACCCAGATGGTACACTCTTTACCCAGGATGTCTATACGGAAAATCCCTACACAACCCTATTAAATACCAAACACGGAGAAGGTCAGATGTTTAATGGTACCGGATACCTGGATTATACCATTATGGATGGTCTGATGTTAAGGTCATCTTATACCAGCAGCTACAGCAATGCTCAGAACTTAGAGTATAAGAGAAAAGGAAGTACGAACAATACGACTGGCAGCAGATCATGGACTAACCCTAAAATACAAACCAACGTTTGGGAAAATACATTAACCTATGCCAAAAACTTTGGTAAACATGACATCACTGCACTTGCAGGTTACTCGATGGAAAAGAACAGTACTTTGCTATATGCAATGAAAGCGACCAATTTCCCCGATGATGACATTTTGAACGATTTTAGTTCGGCGGCTACCGTGGGTGCATTGAATGAGGTTTTTTCAGAAAACGCACTCATCTCGCAGTTTGCAAGGGCACATTACAAATACAACAACCGTTACATCATTTCCGGAACCATAAGACGTGACGGTTCCTCCAGGTTCGGTCCGGATAAACGTTGGGGCATATTCCCCTCCGGAGCAGTAGCCTGGCTCATTTCTGAAGAAGATTTTGTAAAAAAAACGGCCTTAAATAAAATTGTAAGCTATCTTAAATTACGTGCCTCTATCGGTAAAGCAGGTTCTCAGAATTTAGGGAATTACGACTGGATTACACGGATTGGTTCTTCCAGGTATAACGAAATCCCAGCAATAGCACCCAGTTCAATAGGCAACTACGGTCTTCAATGGGAACAGACCCTGATGAAAGACTTTGGAGTAGACTACGGATTGTGGAACGACCGCATCAGAGGAACATTTGGTTATTATCAAAAAAATACCGATCACCTGATTTATAGTTTGCCACTGCCGCCAAGTTCATCATTAACCAGCATCACTTCAAATGTTGCTTCCTTAAAGAACCATGGTTTTGAATTCGACCTTAAAGTAGATGTGATCAAGAAAAACAACCTCACTTTAACTGCCGATTTTAATATGGCCAATAACATCAACAGGATTGTTAAAATTAATGGCATCACCAAGGAACTGAATTTCCCTGGCAATAACGAAATCTATATGAACGTAAAGGAAGGGGATAGAACAGGGCAATGGTACGGTTTCAAAACGGCAAACAGGCTATTTGTAACACCCGAGGAGATCATCGCACTGCAGGGAACAACAGCCGATGGCTCCAAACGATTTTATCGTTCTACAACAGAAAATGTGGGCGACCTTTATTTTATTGATCAAAATGGAGATGGGGAAATCAATGATGATGACAAAGTCAATCTTGGATATGCAGATCCGAAATTATATGGTGGTTTTGGCCTCAGCTTGTTCTATAAAAACTTTATGGTGAACACCACCTTTACCTATGCTTATGGCAATAAAAGATTATGGAAACAGCCAATGGACGATGTAGGCTATGTAGGCAATTACAATCACAGTAACCTCATCGCTGGCCAGAGTGCTACCTTATTGAGTCCGTATGAAGCAAGCATGCCAAGGATGACCCCATATGGTGATGGAGAAAATGGTACATTTTCAGATTTCTTTTTACATGATGCATCTTACATCAGGTTAAATGCATTGAACATTAGCTATAGGCTCCCTGAAAAGGTCTTTGGAAATAAATTGATCCAGGGGATCAGTCTTACTTTCCAGACAACTAATCTATTTACCATCACCAAATATCCAGGATTTGACCCGCAGGGAAACTGGTCAGACAGTGCTATAGGTTCGGGAATGGGAATAGACAATAGCTATTATCCTTCGGCCAAAATCTATAATCTTGGCGTTAAGTTCACTTTTAAATAATTACACATGAAAAAGATACTTTATACCTTATTGACATTAGCAAGCTTGTCTGCATTTTCATGCAAGAACTATCTGGATTTACAACCTATACACTCCCTTACCGATGAAAATGCAGTTAAAGATTTACCAACAGCTAAAGCTGCTTTAGGCGGCGTGTATGCTACTTTTCAAAATAATGACTGGTCTGGGGGCTTATACTGCGCATTGGCATCAAAATCTGGTTTGGTAAAATTCAATCCACTTGAATACGCCATGTCTTATGACCAGAATACCCAAAGCTCCCTATGGGCCTCCTTTTATAGCAGTTTAAATGCTGCAAACTTTGCAATATCTGGCATAAATAAACTATCTGATGCGGCAATTAGCAAAACAGATAAAGATCAGCTAATCGCAGAAGGCCGGTGTTTAAGAGCCTGGATTAATGCCAACTTATTGTGGAATTATACGCATTGGTGGGCAGATGATTCAGATCAATTCGGTTTGCTTTACCGCAATGAAGTGGTTACGCTTCAAAACATCAGAAAATCAAGAATCAGCGTAGGCGAAAGCTATCAAAAGATATATGAAGACCTGGATTTTGCCATTGCCAATCTTGGCGATGTTACCAGTCCGCGCTACGTATCCAAACAATTTGCAAAAGCCTTAAAAGCCAAGGTATTATTATACAGAGGTGGTTACAGAAATACGACTACAGATCTGCAGGCTGCATTGGTACTGGTAAATGACGTGCTTGCCAACCACCCTTCAACATTTAGTATGGAAGCCAATCTGGCAGATGTCTATAAAAATGCCTGGGACTCTAAAGAAAACTTATTTGTAAGGTATCTTGAAAATGATGGTTCCAGAACCACTAAAGGTGGCAGGCAATATAGCTATTTTCTTTCTCAAAGTTATGGAACAGCGCTTCCTTTATCAGCAGGTAAAGTAGCTACTGCAGGCTTGATATATGGCTTTGACTGGTTTGGTTCTGATCCGCGCTGGCCAGTGGTAACAGGTCCGGTAAGAGCTGCTGAAGCCTGGGATGCCAGTTTTCGCTATACCTTTAAAAAACTTGCCAGATTGGGTGCTTATGCAGGTAAGCTAGCCAGTCCACCTGATGAAAAATATGCGGCTTATTATTTCCGTTATTCAGAATTATACCTGATGAAAGCAGAATTGCTGGCCAGAACGGGGGCGTCCATAGCGCAATCTATAGCACCGATAAATGAAATGCGTTCAAAAAGAACCACTCCGGTACTGACAGCATTAAACCCTGAAAGTCAGAATGAACTGATGGATCTGATCTTTAAGGAGATCGTTATGGAAACATTTCTGGAAAATGGCAGCGAATTCTATGCTTCTGTACGTTTTCAAAAGAATGGCAAGCCCTGGATCGTGACGATCAAAAATGGAATCGCACTTCAAATCAACAAAATGTGCAGGCCAATACCTGCTGCGGAAATTATCAACAATCCATTAATGGAACAGAATCCAGAATTAAAATAGAAGTTGCTTATCAAATTTATATTTAGATGAAAAAAAATATGATCATATTGCTGTTCACGATCAGCAGCATTGCGCTATTTTCCTGTGGCAAGGACGATAAAATCCTGATCCCTTATCCAGAAGATATTACTTTTGAAGATCAGGCACTGGGTCGGTTTAAGTTTAATATTCCAAATGCACCCTTCAAATCTGGGAACGATAAAACTGGAGTAGCTACCTTTAATGTAAAAAACAATGGAGATGGAACTTTCTCAGGTTTTGCGGTATCTAATAAAAACTGGCGCTCATTTCCCTGGACTTTAAGTCCGGATTTTCCGCCTGCTGGTGGACTTACGCCTGCAAAAATAAAATCGGCGATTGATTCCTGCATTTTCAGTGTATACACCACTGTCCCCAATCAAACCAACAACTTCCTGGTTGCTTGTGTTAAGGACCAGGATGCTTCCTTTACATTGGATAAACCCTCAGTAATCGAACATGCATTGGTAGCCAACACCACCTATAACTACCTGCTTGAGAGCTATGGCTCTATTTATTCAGACACAAAAGTTAAAAATATCAACATCGAGAATCCTTCTACCCAACTATATGGAAGGTTTACCCTACCCGGGCCGGGCGGACAAAATCTGGAAGAGCTGAGCACTGGTTATGTTAAACTGACCATTCAAGGATTTAACGGAGCTACAGCTACAGGAAGTGTCGATTTTTGGCTTGCAGTTCGCCCTGATGCGAGCCCAGGCCTGGATTATGTTTTACCAAGCTGGAACAAAGTAGACCTTACTGCACTTGGCGTTGTCAACAAAGTTGTATTCAATATCTCATCATCCTATAAAGATGGCGCAGGAAATATGTTGGTACCGCCGTACTTCTGTTTAGATGGAATCCGGTTAAAAAAATAATTAGAACTTGTATTTATACCAATATGAAAAAAATAGTTTTATTATTCCTTTTTATCCCTTTGCTTGGATCCGCCCAGAATACAGGAACCCATTTTGAACATGGACTTAGTTTGCAGCAGGTCAAAGAAAAAGCTAAGAAAGAGAACAAGTATCTTTTTCTGGATTGTTTTACAACCTGGTGTGGCCCCTGCAAATACATGAGCATCAATATTTTTCCCCAGGAAAAGGTGGGTGATTTCTTTAACAAAAACTTTGTAAACGTAAAAGTACAGTTCGACAAAACCAAAGATGACAGTGAAGAAGTGAAAAGCTGGTATGCTGATGTAGAGTCGTTGCGCAAAGAATTTAACGTAAGGGCTTATCCTACTTTTCTGATTTTCTCTCCTCAGGGCGAACCGGTACACCGGTTTGTTGGTGGTGGAGAGGCAGATGACCTTATCGCAAGTGCACAAAAAGCATTGAATCCTGAAACGCAGTATTATACGGTGTTAAAAAAACAGGGTGCCGGAAACCCATCTCCTGAGACATTAAAAGAGCTTGTAGCACTCGCAGAAGCCGCCTATGATGAAGGAAATGCCTCCAAATTTGCAAGCGCTTATTTGGCAACACAAAAAGATCCGTATTCAAAAGCCAATCTGGAGTTTATCAGTCAAAATGCAAAAAACAGCAAAAGCAAAGGCTTTGAATTGATGTTAAAAGACCCTAAAAAAGTAGATGCTGTACTTGGAAAAGGGAAAGCAAATGAATTCCTGGCCAGTGTTATTCTTAGTGAAAACATTTATCCCCAACTCAGAAAACCGAATGTCAATATAGATTCTCTGATCGCAGCGGCAACGGCAAAATACCCTACTGTTGATATTAGTAAGTCTACCAGTTTGCTGAAACTGCAGTTTTATCAGCGTACCAAAAAATGGGATAAGTTTCAGCCAGCAGTATTGACTTACTTAAAAAAATATGGTACTGAAGTAACTGCCGAAGTGCTGAACAGCTTTGCACGGACATTTTTTAACAACTGCAAAGATCCGAATTGCCTGGCCACAGCAATGGCATGGAGCAAACGCAGTGTGGAAGAAACTCAGGAAAAAGAGCCTTCGTTTTTAGATACTTATGCTAACCTGCTTTATAAAATGGAAAAGAAAGAGGAGGCCATCGCTATGCAACAAAAAGCAGTAGATTTAGCATCTGCGGATCAAAAAGATGAGTATCAAGCTACGCTTGATCAAATGAAAAAAGGAAAATAAGCGACTTCGATAAATTCCTATGCTACATCACCAAACAACCGTTTTTCGTTACGGAAAACGGTTGTGACCTTATCATGTGAAGTTTTCAATATCGAGATATCCCGGGTAAGTTATTTAGCATTTTTTTATAAAATCGGCTCTTTTAGCAGGTGTTAAGCATATCTTACCGGATATAATAACTGCTATATCTAACCAAAGTCATTTCTATTTGATTCCCTGGAAAAAGAAAATTATTAAGATACATTTGTTTACTGGACTTTAGAATGCGCACATACCTATATGATTCCAGCTCTTAATTTCGTCAGTTTGAGTTATATGAAAGAAATCTGGTTACAAAAGTGGGAAGAACGTTATAAACAGGACGAATTTGCCTACGGTATCACCCCAAATAATTATTTAAAATCCCAGTTGGAAAAATTGCCGCTAGGCGAAATCCTTTTTGCCGCCGAAGGAGAGGGGCGTAACGCGGTATTTGCCGCCAGTCAGGGTTGGAAGGCTTCCGCTTTTGATATCAGCACTGAGGGGAAAAGAAAAGCAATGTTGCTTGCAGATGCAAATCAGGTAAAGATTGATTACCATATCGGGTTTTTGCCAGAGCTGGGATATCCTGATGAAAGCTTCGATGCTATCGCACTGATTTATGCCCATTTCCCTGCTGATATAAAATCAGCCTATCACCACATCCTGAGCAGGCATTTGCGAAAGGGCGGCCACGTTATTTTTGAAGCTTTTAGTAAGAATCATCTCAACTATCTCGCGAAAAACAAGGACGTTGGAGGACCTACTGATCCTGCCATGTTGTTTTCAATTGAAGAGATTAAGGACGACTTCGCCGATTTTGAGATTCTTGAATTAGCTGAAGTGGAGGTTCAACTCAATGAGGGACTTTATCATAATGGAATAGGTTCTGTAGTTAGGTTCCTGGGGCGAAAAGCCGTTTTTTGATATTAAGATTTTATTTAGTGTCTTTTTTCAGAAATGCAATGTTTGTCACTTTATAATTCAGGGCACTCGTAGTACCTGCTGTTACATCAATGGTAACACCAGTTATTTTACCTGCCATAGCTGATGCTAAAAATACTGCTGTATTGGCTATATCTTCCATAAGCGGTAACTGTTTTAGCATGGTGTCACTTTCCATTTTTTTAAGAAATGCCTTCACTTCGTCACCACCTGCATCTATTGCCTCCTTAAAAACCCTTGAATCTGGAGATCCGGCTGAACGGATGTTTATGACACGAATTCCATAGGGACCTAATTCTGAAGCCAGGTTACGGGAAAATGCCTCAACAGCATTACAGGCTGGACCAAATCCACCTACATTGGCATAACCTATACCTCCTGGTGTTGCTGTAAGCGAAAGTATTACTCCCGATTTATTTTGTTTCATCACTCTTCCGGCAGCAGTAGCAGTTATGAATTGTGTTTCCATAGCAATATTTATTGGGCGGAGAAAGTCATCAAGAGACATTTCTGTTAATGGGATATCTTGTGTGTCGTGCCAGCTTATAGCATTGAAAGATATATCAACAGATCCCACTGTTTGAATTACTTCGTTTATATGGTAATTAACGGATTTCTCATTTCTTGCATCGACCCGATGGATTGAGACTTTGCCACCAGCTGATTCAATCATATTTGCTGTTTTTCTTACACTATCCATATTGTGGCCAGTAAGAAATACGTGAGCACCTGCGGTTGCAAGTGCGCCGGCTATAGAACCCCCAAGAGATCCGCCTGCTCCATATATGATTGCGTTTTTATCTTGTAATAACATAATTTAACTCTTTGATACTCAAATCTAGTGGTAAAAAATTCAGTGTATGCTGTGTAGTCAGGACAAATAAGGGGGCATTTGCGCCAGTGATTATACATCGTTGTTTTCCTTATAATTAATCTGAAATCTTTTTTAGTAAATCGTATACGCTTATATTAATGATTTTTAGCTAATTTTTCTATCTTTGTCGATTCAAATTAATTATCTAATCGATACCCTTTTACCCTCCATGTTTTTACGTTTCCTATTACTGATTTGTGCGATTAGTATTTTCAATCTTTTAACACCTGCCTTAGGTCAAACAATTAACTACGATAAATTACAGGAAGAGATCTTTGTATTAAACGGCAACAATCAAAATGAAAAATCCTTAACCAGGTTAGAAGCCATAATAAACGATTCAAAGTCTACTGCCTACGATAAGTACCACGCCTACCTGCAAAAATCCCTAACCTATAAGCAATTGTATAATTACACAGGCGCTTTGATAAACCTCCAAAAGGCCTATCAGGAAGGTCAACAAAGTAAGCATCAGTTAGAAACGGAGACACGCATATTAGTTGAACGTATATTAATCCATTATGATTTAAAAAATGAGAAGGAGTTGCTAGAAACTATAAAACAAATTGATCCTGGTCACCTCCATTATGTAAACAAAGAAACACTTGCGTTTTATATCTGTGTTCTAGGTCAACTAGAGTTAAAAAAAGATAATACTGTAGCTGCTGAAAAACACTTTGATGATGGTATAAAGCTTTTAGAACAACAAAACCCTAGGCATCTGCCGGTATTATACAAAGCCAAAATCGAATTATATAACAAATTAAAAAATAAGCAAAAAGCACAGGAAGCTTTTAATAAGGGCTTTTATTACGCAAATAAATACGGTATAGATATCTATAGAATTACGATGCTTGAAAGTATGATCTTCTACTACGTAGAGAATGATGATTATAAGAATGCGTATGAAGTACAGAAAAAGGTAAGTGAAGAAAGACGTCAATATGATGCTGCTAATCGTAGCGGAAAATTGAATCAGCTGGAGAAAGAACTCTTACAGGATCGCAATTTGGAAGAAAGTAAGAACCAAAAGAAAGTAACCTTGCTTTATATTTATGTAATTGTGCTTTTGTTGGGGCTGATTATTGCTTTGTTTAAGTTGAATAAAGCTAATAAACAACGTCGTCTTTCTATTGAAAAAGAATTGGAATTATTACGCTTCCGCTTACTAAAAGATGCAAAATCGGCAGATACCGAAGAAAGCACACAACTATTAAAAACTATTGATACGTCCAAATTAAAGCCGCGTCATTTAGAAATTATTGAACTCGTTCGTGAAGGTAAAACCAATAAAGAAATTGCCGCTGAACTTTTTATCTCCGATAATACAGTAAAGTATCACCTCAAAACTATTTATGATATTTTGGAGGTTAACAATCGCTCGGATTTGATGTAATTGCTAATTTTTAGTCTTTACAATAAAACTGGCTTAAAACTAGCTGTTTATCTATTGCTGGTGTAGTTCACTACCCGGTAGACTACCCTTTGTGCCTTGTGTAAACTACCACCATACTACCTTTAAACTACCTATTGCATCCTTGGATCGCCGGTCTAAATAGCTAAAATTTGCAGCATTGATTTACCGGATAATTATTGACCATTCCTAATGGTAATCATACAAGTTATTCAATACAAATTTTCATTACCATTTTAATAAATCATGATTAAAAAATCATTTTACTTAGCTTCCTTGTTCTTGTTTAGTTTACACCTAAAAGCACAAGAAAAAATAAGTGTCGCATTTATTCCTATGTCGTATGACGAGGAAACCGTTTCAAAGATGGAAGTCAAAATCATTCAGGAAACCATTATTAATTCATTTGTTTCTTCTAAAAGATTTACTGTTGTAGATCGCAATAATCTCGAAAGCCTGGAGAAAGAGAAGAAGCTTCAAAGAACAGAAGCTTTTATGGATAGTAAGGAGTCTTTTAAAGATGGTATTAGCAAGGGCGCCAGCTACATGATTGAAGGCAATATCCTGGGAATAAAACATATTGGTAAGAAAGATAAATGGAACAGTAATGTAACCATACAGTTAAAAGTACTGGATGTATCAACGGGTGAAATCGTAACGACAGAAAGTATAAATTCTGAACCCGTAACGGAGGCGGAAAATTTAAAAGCTATTATCAAGGCGCATTACAGCAAGGATGAGATTAAAGCTCTTGAAAATAGAAATATACAATTAACCCAATCAAAGGATAATTCGGATGCCTCCTTTAAAGTTGCATTGGATCGTTTAAGTGAGAATGTAAAGCTTTTTACAGGTAAAAACTTTCCGATGCGTATTGAGATTGTGGAATGGATTGGTAAAGGTGGGAAATCGCAATCCGGAAAGGGAGCAGGTTCGAATTTCAAAGGACCGTTTAAAGATTTTGTCATTGCTGCCGGTTCGAACTTAGGGGTCAACAAAGGACAATCACTGGATATTGTTTCCATGAACAAGGTAAATGTAGGTGGAAAAACCATTGATAGGCAACAAAAAATCGGTACGGCATGGGTATTCAGCGTAGACGATGGAAACTTCTCCAGCGCAACGATAATCGATGGGGAGAAAAATATTAAAAAAGCCGTTGCAGATAAAGTAACGTTTGGAGTCTTAACTAAATAATTTAATATAAACATGAGAAAAACTAAACTTTTGGTACTGTTGGCTGTAGGCTTATCCGTATCGTCTAGCTGTACAAAGAAACTATTGACAAACCCATATTCAAACTCTGCTGTGATCAAGCACGAGGCACAGGGACTGGTGACTCTGAGAGGAGTTAGCGATGAATTTCCAAACAATAAAAAAGATGAGGGACATCAGGTAGCACTTAAGGATGCGCAGAAGAAAGCTTTGCAGCAATTATTTTATATGGGATTTCCCGGTACTGATTTCAAAAACCCAATGATTCGCAAAGGAAAATCTATCGAAAATGAAAAAAAAGCATTTTTTGATAAGTTCTGGGAAAGTGATTATAAACAGTTTATCACTAGTTCAAATCCAACTTTTTATACCTGTGCAGATAATAAAAAATGTGTTTCTGCTGTCGTAGAATTCAAATTGAATTACAATGCCTTACGTACGGAATTTGAACGTAATAAAGTGTTAAATAAAATAGGTTTTTAATATGAAAAGTACTCTTGCAATTGTATTACTTTGCATAGTCTCCGCATGCCTTGTGCCAAATGCTAAGGCGCAAATAGCAGCGACCAGAAGTAGTGAGGTGACCCGAGCTGCTGCAAAAATTATGGTGGTACCCTATAATAAACAGGATGAGAACATTCAAACTGTTTTAGATAACAATCCTGCTATACGTACTGCTGTATCTAAGGTGAAAGAAGCTTTTGATCAACGGGGATGGTCTACCGTAGATTTTGTCGCCAATTTACGTGCTGCACAAGCTAATTCTGCCTTTACAGCCGATAGGCAAGCCAACTTCAAATCCGATTTGTTGAGCGGCTCCGGTGCTGATTTTTATGTGCAGGTAGATGTGCAGAATAGTACGGATGATAGTGGTACTAATATTACCTTAAACGTAACGGCATTTGAAACTCATACAGGTGCAAGTTTTTCAAACCAAACGGCATCAAGTGGACGATTTGTAACCAATGATGTGGAGAAACTCATTACCCGGGCATTTGAAAAGATGCAGGAAGAGTTTATGAATAACCTGATGGTAAAAACTGACGAGATCAGAGATATTGGTAGAGCATTGGTTATACATTTCAATTTGGATGAAAATTGTGCGATAGATTTTGATTCGGAAATTGACGGTGGCAACTTTTTAAATGAGGCCATTGAAGAATGGGTTTCTGCCAATGCATTTAGGGGTAGAGCTAATTTGGCCGGTATTGTTGAAAATAAAATGATATTCGATGAAGTTCGCATTCCATTGTTTGATCAGGAGACAGATAAGCCTTTTAATCCAAACAAATTTGCAAACGAAATCATCCGGTTCTTAAAAAGTAAAAACTTAAACGCAACCAGGAATATTAAAGGTCAGAGCTTGTTTATTACGATTAAGTAGGGGACTATGAATAGAATTCTGTTAAATATAATGCTTCTGGTTTTTTCAAGCTCATTGACTTTCGCCCAAAACATAAAGGTAAGCTCCATAGGCTACAGTTTTAGCATTCCTGATGAAGATACACCGGTTCAGAAAAAACATTATGAATTCCTGGTAGAGCAATTAAAAAGGAACTTCAGGAATCGTGTGAGTTTTTCCAATCAGTCACCTTTTTATATCGTTCCTAAAATTAATATTTTAAGTAATATGACGGCGGGAGATATGGGCGATGTCAAGGTAATGAAAGTACAAGTTCAATTTACGGTAGAAAACCCTGACCTTCAGGTTACATTTAATACTTTTAATAAAACCACGATTACCACTGCCGCTAATGTCGATGCTGCAATTTTAAAGGCTATTCAGGAAATAAGGCCCAACGATAAAAAACTCAATGAGTTTTTACAATCCGGAGAGCAATTGATCCATAATTTTTATCAGGAAAATTGTCCTAAAATTTTAAAGTCTGCTAAACTAAATATTGATCGGAAGGAGTTTAGTAAAGCCTTTGCATTATTGCGTTATGTTCCTGAGGAATTGAGCTGTTATAATGAAGTTGAAGGGCTGATTACTTCCATTTATCAACAACATAAAAATGAATATTGCAGCAAACAGTTGCTCAAAGCAAAGTTGGAAGAATCTAAGGAAGGCTATAGTCAAGCTTTAGCATGCCTCCGCTTTGTGGATCCCCGTGCCGATTGTTATCAGGAAGTTTCTACACTGCTCCAACAAATTGGAACTAAAGTTAATATGGAAACCATCATGCAGTTTGAAAAGGAGAAAAATATTTTTGAACAGAAAAGTGAAATTGAAAAAATGAAAATTCTTGTAGCACATACAGATGATATTACATTACATATTCATACTTAAGGTTTAGTTATAAACATTTTTATTACTTTGAAATGGGCTTCACCAATTTTGGTATAGCCCATTTTTTTTAGGTACTTATTGGTTAATCATCCGGGAAATGGCTCGAAAAGCACCCGACTGGCTGCGCTTTTTTGTGTCTCTATTCAAAAAAAGCCTTTGGGTAAACTACTTCTCCTTGAATATTTTTCAAAGCATTAGGCTGTAACTCGATTGCCATACAGTTCTCCTTTGGAACATCAAATGGTAGAGATATACCAAATTCTTCGGCAAGCCGATAGCCAAATCTTGGATAGTATTTCTCATGCCCCAACAATACAACCGATTGATAGCCCAAATCTCTGGCTCTTTCGTGTGCAGCTTCAATGAGTTTCCCTCCAATTCCCTTACCTTGAAATTCGGGTAGGACTGAAACAGGTGCCAATGCCAACGACTTGATCTTATCTTCGGAAGTTTTAATCTCTATCTCCGTTAGCAAGATATGCCCAACCAGATGGTCTTCTACTTCGGCTACCAAAGATAATCCAGGTACAAATGCTCCGGAATTTCTCAATCGTTCTACTAGAAAATGTTCTTGATGGTCACTATATTTTTCAACCCTAAAGGCTTTCTCAATCAAGTTAAAAATTGAACGGTAATCGTCGGGTCTTTCTTCTCTAATATTGATATTCATTTTTTCAAAGTTTAACAGGATAAATGTTTAAGAATTTCATCAATCCTTTCCAGTTCTGTGAAATTATCGTGTTTCAAATTATGGTCGTGTTGTTCATGTGTCCAGGTAACATGGTACGGGATATGGGCGGCGAATCCTCCAATTTCCAATACAGGTAAAATATCTGATTTTAAGGAGTTTCCTAACATTAAAAAGTTTGAAGGTTCACAATCCAAATGTTTTAACAGTTTTTGATAATCACTGTTTTTTTTGTCGCTCATTATTTCAATATGGTGAAAATAATTCTGTAATCCTGATTTTTTAAGTTTTCGTTCCTGATCTAATATATCGCCTTTCGTGGCTACTACTAATCTGTATTTTCCTTTTAAACTATCTAAAGTTTCAGTTACGCCTTCTAAAAGTTCGATAGGCTTTTGTAATAGCTGATGTCCGAGATCTATTGTTTTGTTTATCAATTGCATTGAAGCTGTCCCGTTAGAAATACGACTAATGGTTTCAATCATACACAGCATAAAGCCTTTTACACCATAACCATACAGGTGAAGATTTTGCATTTCAGTTGTAAACAGCTCCTGCGATACCGAATGTTGTGGCAAATAGTCTTCAAGCAAAACACAAAACTCTTTTTCGACTTCCTGAAAATAGGGTTCATTTACCCATAAGGTGTCATCTGCATCAAAGGCAATGGTTGTTATATTGTTATTCATTTTACTTTTGTAATTTACTGCCGGCAAAATTCAGAATATACAATTAATTAGGAAAGGACATTTGTCCTTAGCGAATTATGTTACGAACCAATCAATCTTTTTTGAGCTATTTAGAACAGCTTTACAATGCGCAGCAACGTAAAGAAGACATTATAGTGAAGTCCTTTCCAAAAGGTAAAAGGCTATTAGTACAGAATGAAAATGCATCTAAAATAATGCTGATAAAAGATGGGATAACAAAATGCTTCTTTACAGAGGAAAATGAAAAAGAGTATATTTTAGAATTTTTGAGCAAGGGTGAAATCGTGGGCGAAATAGAATTAATTCGTAAGGTTCCCTGTTTATGCAGCATTGAAGCAATGACAGATGTAACTGTCTATGCCATATCCATCCCTTACTTTACTTCCTTACTTAAAACTGATATTGGTTTAAACAATTTATTACTCGAGGTTTTTGCGGAGCGCATTGTTAATACATCCAGTAGAGCATCATATCAGCAATTATACACAACGGAATATACTTTAGCAAAATTACTGGAATTGCAATCGAAACAAGAAATCGAAATATCCAGAGAAGACAAAGCAGCTTATTTAGGTATTACGATAAGAAGTCTGAATAGAGCTTTAAAGAGTTTAGGGCATAGTAAATAACCTTTTCATTTTCTAATTTCTATATTAGTATAATAAATTATTGAATTTCTACTTGTTGAAATGTGCTCTTATGAAATTAAAACCCGCATTACTTTTTCTGTATACAGCATTTTTTTCTTTGTTAATTAGTTTTTGGACTCAGAAACAAACAATTGATATTAACATTCACGATACCTATTATGTTATTGAAGGCTTATATATTGCTGTTTGGCTATGTATCTTCACTGGATTAACTGGCTTGATTTATCTTGGATTAGAAAGAGTTAAACGTCCCATCAAATTAAAAACAGGATACTGGCATTTTTGGGTTTTTATAGCTGGATTTTTGATTTTAGTATCCACGTTTGGTTTAAAAATATTAACTGACTCACTTTATTTAGCACCAATATTTATGTTAGCCGGCGTTCTTCTGTTTTTTCTAAGCCTGGTTATTTTTATTTTCGGAATCGCAAGAGCATTTTTTAACGCAAACTAATAGGAAAGTTGCTTAATCATTGTGAACAAGAAGCCGGTTAATGTGGTGGAGCTCTTCTAATACATTTTTGATGATCAAAAGACAATTCTCCATTTCATCAAAGGTTAAATGACCAAACCCAATTCTAATGGCGGTAATGTTTTTGTTTTGATACAGTAGTGTTTTGGGAATAAACAGCTGTTTTTTCTGACATTGTTGACTGAGTTGCATTAAGTTCACTGCTTTTTTCCAGCGTAACCAAAAGGCTAATCCTCCGGAAGGAATGTCAAAGTCTACCCAATCATTTAAATGTAAATGCAATAATTTTACGCAATGATCCCGGCGTTCCCTATATACTTTCAATGACTTTTTTAAATGACGATGAATGATGCCATCATCAATCATTTCACCTAATGCTTGTTCCATTAATATATCACCCTGGCGGTCAATAATTCCAAGGTGTTTCTGCATCTCTATCATTAGATTTTTGGGCGCTACAATAAAACCTGTACGGAATCCGGGTGCCAACGATTTTCCAAAGGAGCTTACATAGACAACCATACCCGAGGTGTCTGTTGTGGCAAGTGGCAAATTGTTGAGCACCTCGTACTGAAAATCGTAGTCGTAATCGTCCTCTACAATGATAAAGCCTTTTTCTTTAGCTAATTCTAAAAGCGCTAAGCGTCTTTTAGATGATAAGCTAACTGTTGTAGGATAATGATGATGTGGAGTAACGTAGACCATTCGTGGCGTTTCTTGTTCGCAGATATCTTTCAACGAATCTATACATAAACCGTCTTCGTCTATGGGGATGGATTGAATTCTGGCTCCGGATTTTTGGAAAATCATATTGGCTGAAAAAAAACTGAGTTCACCCACAATAATCAAGTCGTTGGCTTGTAACAATACTTCCGAAATGATGTACAAACTCATTTCAATGCTGCGGGTAATCAGTAAATTTTGAGGAGAAATATGAAATCCACGAGATACATTTAAGTAATTGGAAAGGTGTTTTTTAAAATACTCACTTCCTTCCTGGTTGTAATAACCCATTTTTTTACGATTACTTTTACGTTTCATATTTGCAGAATAGAAACGTGATAGGTCATCTATTTGGGTCAATCGAATGTCGGGCGTACCATCATTAAATACAAAATCACATGGAATGTGTTCAAACGGGTTGTCTAATAGATTGGACTTTTGAAACGAAAACCCTGTTTTTTGAGGATAACTTGAATCGTATTGTCTTGTTTCTCCTTCTTTATTGATGTTTTTGTTTGAAAAGGGGAGGATAAAGGCTCCCTTGTTTTGTTGAATGCTTATCCAGCCTTGTTGATTCAGCTCTTCATAAGCAGCAGTTATTGTATTTCTATGTGTTTCCAGGTCAATGCTTAGTGTACGCGTGCCTGGGAGTTTTTGTTCAGGAAGCAGGATTCCCCTTTGAATGGCGCTAATGATATGATTAGCGATTTGGAGATAAATTGGAGTTTCCAGATCGCGATGGATTTGTATAAATGAAGCAAAAGAAAACCTAACCGGACTACCCATAATCTAAAAACCGGTACCTGATAACCGCGACGAAAGTTACGAGTTTTGATGCAAACAAAAAATGATGGATAAAATACTTCAATATGTAGTGGAAAATATTGATCTGCATGTGAAATGGCTCAATACCTTGTCTTTTCTGGAAAATGTTGGAGCTCGAAAAATTTCCGCCTGTGAACAACCTCATTCGGTAAGCTTAATTCAGCTGAAGCACGCGGCGGAGGAACATCGGCATGCCTATTATTTGAAAAAGCAAATTAATAAAATAGATGCATCGGCTTGTCCGTTTTATGAAGCTAAAGATTTGCTGGCGGCACGGGAAACATATCATTATTTGAACAGTCTGGATATGAAGTGCGCCAGGTTTTTGAAGAAAGAATTTGATTTGACCGGGGATGCTTTGAAATATGCAGCTTATTTGTTTGTTACCTACGCCATTGAAGTTCGTGCGGATGCTCTATATCCGATTTATCAGGATGTATTAACACGAAATCAGAGTAAAGTGATGGTAAAATCTATCATTATTGAAGAAGAAGGCCATTTGGAAGAAATGATTCAGCAATTGGAAAGGTTTCATCCTAATTGGCAACAGTATGCAGATAAAATAGTGGAAATGGAAACTGAATTACATGCGAATTGGTTTTCCGCGATTTCAAAAGAAGTATTAGAAGTGATTACCGAACAACTTACCATAAAATAATGACACCAAATTTAAGAAACGACTGGACTAAAGATGAGATATTAGCTATTTACAATATGCCTTTGCTACAATTGGTATATGAAGCGGCAACAGTTCATAGAGCTTTTCACAATCCGGAGGAAGTTCAAATTTCGACCTTATTATCTGTAAAAACAGGTGGTTGCCCAGAAGATTGCTCGTATTGCGGACAAGCAGCACGTTATCATACTGATATTAAAGTTCAGGCCTTGTTGCCTACAGATACAGTTTTGGCTCATGCAAAAAAAGCGAAAGATAGCGGGTCTTCAAGATTTTGTATGGCGGCAGCCTGGCGTGAAGTTCGTAACAATAGCGATTTTGATAGAATTATCGACATGGTGAAAGGTGTAAATGAGATGGGACTTGAGGTGTGCTGTACCCTGGGAATGCTGACTGAGGAACAAGCTCTTCGGTTACAAGAGGCAGGGTTATATGCTTACAATCACAATTTGGACACTTCGGAAGAGTTTTATGATGATATCATCTCAACCCGCAAGTTCGACAACAGAATCAATACCATTAATAATGTCCGAAAAGCCGGTATCACGGTTTGCTCTGGAGGTATTATTGGTTTAGGAGAAACACCTAATGACCGTATTTCCATGCTTTGTACGTTGGCAACTATGGAAAAACACCCGGAATCAGTTCCAATTAATGCGCTGGCCCGTGTAAAAGGAACACCTCTGGAAAATAATCCAAAAGTGCCAATCTGGGATATGGTCAGAATGATTGCAACTGCACGAATAGTGATGCCAGCTTCTATGGTACGTTTAAGTGCAGGAAGAATTGAAATGAACGAAGAGGAGCAGGCATGGTGCTTTATGGCAGGTGCAAATTCTATTTTCACGGGAGAACGCGAAACTTTATTGGTAACGCCAAATCCAGGCGTTACAGAGGATATGCAGATGTTGACTAATTTAGGTTTGAAGCCTATGGTAAGAGAAGTGAAATCGGTTTGCACACATTAAAAGTTGTACCGATAAGATATACTTCATTCAATTGTCTTTATCAAATGGGGGATAAGTGCTTGCCTTTTTCCCCATATAGCTTTAAAATATTCATTTCTACTTTCTTTTTGATGTCGATATCCGCATTTGGATAAGCCCAATTGTGGATACTAACAGCAGTGTTAAGGGATTTTAAAGTATGTGGGTTATAAAAGAACATGGGTAGCAGATTGTAGATTTGTTTGTTTTTTATTGCTGATACTTCTCCTAATTCTTTTTTCTTGTAGAATTCATTGGGACTATCATTCCACATAACAATCAAATCCGGGTTCCATTCAACCAAAGTTTCGGGACTGATATTTGGCTGATCCAGTTCAAAAGGGCAAACATTTTCTACACCTGCTGCCTCAAGACAAAAATGCATCATGCTATTCCTGCCTGTAGTTGAAAATATTCGGCCATAAGCCCATGAGAAATATACTCTTTTCTTAGACTGGATGGTATCGGCCTTATTTTTCATCGTTGTATATTCATTTTTGACATAGGAAATTAATTCGTTCGCTCTTCTCTCTGTCCCGGTGAGTTTCGACAGATCCTGCATTGTTTGAAATACTTCCTGATATTGTTCTACTTTGGTGGTATAAACCTTTACGCCAACAGCTCGTAAAGCTTGTGCAAGATCTGCCTGTGAAGCTTGTAGAATTACAATGTCAGGATTAAGCATCATAATGCTCTCAATATTGCCATTGCCATTACTTCCGGGAGTTGGCAGTTGCTTTTGTCTTATCCTGTCATCTAGTTTGGAGTAGTATGGAAATAATTCATTGCTGCTATAAACGTCGTTAAAAATACCAACGATTTTGTCTTCTGCCTGTAACATATAAAGTGCATCAAGTGCAGGCTCATATAAGGATACAATTCTTTCAACAGGTTTATCCAGTTCTATACTGTGTCCCAAAGCATCCTTAACAGAGATCGATTTCTTTCCCCGGGTATTGTCTTTTGTACCCGTTGTACATCCGAAGAGTGTTATTGATAGGAATATGATTGCTATTATTTTGTTCATGATTATTTAAAGATTAATACGAAATGAGAGTCTGGCATTCATAGGAGCCTGTTGTACCCAATAGTACATGTCTCCACTTTGATTTCTCCATGCCGTAGAGTAAATTTTTGCATTCAGGATATTGTTGACAAGGAAATTGATGTTGTATTTTTCGTTACTCCAGCCTATTCCGCTATCCAGTCTGAATATATCTTTCAGGTTGTCGGGAGTAGTGGTCGTCATACGCTCGGTTCTTCCAAGTAATAGTTGATACCCAAGAGAAACAGTAAAGCCTTCAATTTTTTCTATTGGAAGTAAGTAGTTTATCCAGGTGTTTTGAATGTGTTTTACCCGGTTAGGTGTGGCCATACCAACGTTTGCAGGATTGAGCTCATCTTTGGTGATTTTTGAATCGGTATAAGCATAATTGACTACTACATTTGTACCTTTTGCGATCCGGCCTTTCAAGTCGAATTCAATACCTTTTGACTGGCTTTCGCCCGTTTGATATTGCAAATTTGAGGTTGGATCTGATGTGAGCAATCTATTCCGATAAAGGTTGTACAGTGATAAAGTGGTATTCCAGTTACCGTTTGCCCAGTCTCTCTTTACACCAATTTCATAGCTGGTTCCTTTTAGTGGTTTAAGTGACTGCCCGTCTACGGAGATACCGCTTTGAGGAAGGTAGGTCTGGTCGTATAAAAAATATAAAGTTGAGCTTTTATCGAGGGCATAATTTATACCAAGCCGAGGTGTTAGTGCCCAATCTCTGGATTGGCTCTGCTGGCCATAGTCATTTGTATTTCCGTCTGATGAAGTTAAACGTAAGCCGACCGAGACTCTTAATTTTTCGTCGATTAAAGATAACTCATCCATAGCATATACGGAGGTGTAATTAAGTGTTCTGTGGATTTTATTCAGATCAGAAGATATGCTGTTCTCTGAGTCAAAATCCCCACCAATGCCATTGTTAAGAATTACCTCTGAGTATTGTGGATTGGAAATGCTTAGTGGATAAATAGTAGTAGCAGTTGCCCAGGTATCCCAGCTTCTGGATGATTTCCTGTTTAAATCCATCCCTGCAATAAAATTGTGGTTTATATTTCCTGTTTTGAAGGTCCCGTTCAAATAGGCTTGCGTAGAAAAAACAGTATATTTATTGGAATCGTAAACAAGATTTCGATTCAATATATCCTGATCATTGTGGTTAGCTCCGTTCACCCAGAATAGGCTACCATCGTAGCCACTATTTACATACGATACCTTAGATGTAAGTTGCCAGCTCTTTTTAAATTTGGTTTGGAAGGTAAGAAATGCATTATGATCTTTTCCGATGAAAGGCCTGATACCAGGGTCTGTCATTGTAAAATCTCGCGGAAGTGTGCCATAGCCATATGGAGAGGCTTGTGCTTCACTTAACATCAGGTAATTGAGGTGTTGGTAAATGTATTCTCCGGTTAAAGAAGTTTTATCATTGAATTTGTATTTTAAGGAAGGGGCAAAGAGAATTTTATTGTTGCGGTCATACTTTAAAAATCCTTTAGTATTCATGCCCATTATATTAATGCGATACTGAAGTTTATTGTGCTGATCTATCTTACCTTCCAAATCAAGTGCAGCACGGAACATGTTAAAACTACCTAATAGGATGTCTGCAGTTCTCCTGGTTTGGCCAGTAGGCTTTTTGGTCACAATGTTATAGGATCCGGAAGGATCGCTCATTGCATGCATAAAATTACTAGGGCCTTTAAGAAACTCTACACTTTCAATAATAGAGATATCGTCTGCCAATGGACCCTTGCCAAGTGGACGCATATCTACACCGTTTCGCTGAGCACTAATGTATCCTCCGCGGGAATAAATGTCGGGAGATATTCCATTATGTAGTTCTTCGCGTAGCGTTCCACTAACATTGCGGGTTACACTTTCGTTAAGATTGTAAATGACCTGATCTCTGAGTATCTCTGAACTTAGAATCTGAATGTTCTGAGGCATATTTAATAAAGGGGTCGGTAAGCGTAACATATCAGACAATTGAGAAGACTTATATCTCTTGAAGTATTTTGAGGAGATCGAGACTTCCTCCAAGCTTAAATTTTTTAAACTGTCCGGTTCTTTTTGCTGTGCATTAGCTGAAAAAGAAATGCTTGAAACTACCGCAAGAATGATAAATCTTCTTTTCTTCATATTGTTATGAGTTGCTTTTTTATTTATTACAAAGAAAAAAGAAAGAGATTAGGAGGAGATAAGAACGATGTTAAGAGGAAATGAGAGCTTGAAATAACCAAAGTTTTTGTTTTTTCTCTTTTAGCGTAGGGTATGCCCAGGGGCTTTGCGTATTACTACCAATAAACGGATTTGAAACTAAAAGAAGCTACCCTTGAAAAATAAACTTCTAAAAGAATTAATTACAAAATCCCTTCATGGAACACTAAATGAAGAGGAATCTAATATTTTGTATGCCTGGATTCAGGAAAGTAAAGCCAATGAAACGCTATATGTGAAACTTAGGGATATAGATACCCTCCAAAATGTTCAACAACATTATAAGTCCGAAAGCAACACAAAACAGAAAATCTATAAGATGTTTCGATTGGGCAGTGTGGCTGCTGCTATTGTTGTACTTACAACCATTACGCTGAATTACTGGAAGTCGGGGCAGTCGCCTACACTCCCAAGACCAGAAGATAAGATTATGCTCATTTCTGGTAACAAGAGTTATCAACTTTCTGAAAAGCTGGAGAAAAACAACAAAGTTCCCCATGCTTCAATAAGTCAGCTTTTTAATATTCATGAGGTAGAAAATGAAGCTAAACAAAAGGATTATACTTTAGTTGTGCCAAAAGGAAAGACGTACGATATAGATCTTACGGACGGAACAACGGTAACCCTAAACGCGGATAGTAAACTCATATTTCCTGCTATTTTCGGCAGTGACAATCGAACAGTAACTATATCAGGCGAAGCCTTCTTTAAGGTTGCCAAAGACAGAAAAAGACCATTTATCGTAAAAACTAACCGAGGGGAAGTTATGGTACTGGGCACTCATTTTAACATTAATTCCTATGAAGATACTGGAGCAGATGCCATCTCATTACTTGAAGGAAAGATTCAGGTAACAAAAGAAGATGAGGTGATGACCCTTATTCCTGGTCAGGCGGTTCTACTTCGAAAAAACGAACCCATAAAAGTATCAACATTTGATCCGGAAGAAGTATTGGCCTGGAAAGAAGGGCTGTTTCTTTTTGACGATAGAAGTTTAGCAGAAGTGCTGTCTGAACTCGAAAAGTGGTATCCGGTAGAGTTTAAATACAGTAATAATACGCTGAAATCAATGCCAATCTATATTAAAATTAAAAAAGATAGAAAATTAGAGGATATACTTATGGCCCTGGAACAGACAAATCGTATCAAATTCAAGAAAAACGGGAATACCGTCACTGTAAGCCCGTGACGGAAACTGTAGCATTAACTTTTAACAATCCAATTATGAATCAATAACCTAATTATGAAACACTAAGCTTAATTATGAACCACTTAACCAGCTTATGCAAACAACTTTTGTTAAAGGGGGCCAAAGCAATACTGACCATGTCGCTCCTCTTTGCAATAGTCTTCACCTCACAAGCTGCAGCACAGCAGCAAGAGGAACGTATTACCATCAATGTTAAGAGTATTTCCATCAAAGAATTTATCACCCGGATCGGAAGACTTAGCAAATTAGAGTTGGTATTTACGAGTTCTGACTTAGATGAAAACCAAAAGATTACCTACCAGGCCAAAAATAAACTACTTAGCCAGGTTTTGGAAGAAGTCCTAAAACCTATTGGTCTTGGCTTTAAAATTGAAAAGGGTATTATTTCTATTTTTCGCCAGCAGAAAATGTCTGGCAGCGATGCACCCACAAGCTCTTTACCAGGTAAAAGACTAAGCGGACAAGTGATTGATGCAGTGACGAGGCAACCCTTGGTCGGTGCAACAATCTCAACACCTTCTAATTCTGCCAAGGTAATTACCCAGGCGGACGGTAGTTTCAGCATTCCTGTCGAGGCTACTGAGAGTATACTATCAGTATCGTATGTTGGCTATACGCCGACAAAAGTAGGTATTCAGAATAAATCCACTGTCGCCATCCATTTAAATCCAGTAACAACAGCATTAGATGAAACTGTTGTTACTGGTATGTTTACGCGTAAACAAAGTACCTATACCGGAGCTGTCAATACCCTTAAAGCAGAAGAAATAATACGGACGGGTAGTCTTAACATTATAGAGGCAATTGGCCGTCTGGACCCATCTTTTCAATTATTGGTAAATGATCAATTGGGATCTAACCCTAATGCTATACCCGATATACAGATGCGAGGTGCTTCATCCTTTTCGGACATGAAAGCACGTTATACTTCCAGTCCTAATCAACCTTTATTCATCATCGATGGTTTTGAGCAATCTATTTCAAGGGTATTTGATATGGACATTAACCGTATTCAGAGTATTACATTATTAAAGGATGCTACAGCAAAAGCAATTTACGGTTCAAAAGGAGCAAATGGAGTGATCGTAATTGAGACAAAAAAGCCATTGCCGGGAAAGTTACGCATTTCCTATAAAGTAGATCTAAATGTACAGGCTCCTGTATTAAGCGACTATAGACTAACCGATGCCAGTCAGAAGCTGGAGGTGGAACGTTTGGCAGGTATGTTTTCCTCACCTTATCCTGAACAGCAACTGGCGCTCGACCAAAAATATCAGGCCATACATAGTGATGTCCTTAAAGGGGTGAATACAGATTGGTTAGCTCAACCTACACGTGTGGGGATAGGAAACAAACATTCGTTGTCATTAGATGGGGGAGATGAGAGTGTATTGTATAGCATTAATGTTGGATACAATAACAATGCAGGCGTAATGAAGGGATCAAGCAGAAATAGCCTTGAAGGCGGCTTTGGTTTTCAATATCGCTATAAGAACCTCATTTTCAGAGAACAGCTTTCCATTATATCTAACAAAGGCAAGGAGTCTCCTTACGGTTCATTTGAAGACTACGCAAAAATGAACCCATATTGGAAAATGAGGGACGAAAGAGGACATTTAATTCCTATACTTGGTATGTATGACAGGTATCACTCTACAGATCTTGACGGAGACGGGGTTTTAGATCAGCAATTTTCTATCTATAACCCTATGCTTAATGCGAGCACCAGGTACTTAAACCAATCACAGTACCTTGATCTGACCAATAACTTTTATGTAGAGTGGACATTACCAAAAGGTTTCAGGCTTACGGGGCGTATTGGTATTACGAAGTTGAAAACGGATGGAGATCTGTTTTACCCATCCAATTATGCAACGCTAGATCCCAATTCCCCATATAATTTCCGGGCTGTACGACCCGATGCGGCTAATGACGCCTATTACAAACGTGGACAATATACCAAATCGCATGAGAACCGGTTCAATCTGGCTTCAGATGTAGGCTTGAGTTATTCTAAAATTATAGGGAAACACGTGATCTTCTTTAACAACCAATATACGGTTTCAGAAAACCAAAGCAAGCTGGAGAGCTTCAAAGGCCAGGGCTTTGCCGACAATGCTACCTCGATAGCACAAGCCAGGCAATATATGGAAAACGATAAGCCCTTTGGTAAAGATACAAAAGCTCGTGAATTGGGTATCGTTGCATCAACTAACTACTCATACGATTCCAGGTACCTTTTAGATGCCAACTACAGGGCCAATGCATCTTCTCTATTTGGTGCCAATAATCGTTGGGGACACTTTTGGTCTATCGGTGCAGGGTGGAATGTAAGCCAGGAGAATTTCTTAAAAGAAAGTTCCGTTGTTGATAATCTAAAAATCAGAGGGTCTTACGGATATACAGGTTCTCAAAATTTCGAATCTTACCTTGCCATGGCGACCTATGCTTATTTCAATGATCGTATATATGATGATGTGATAGGCGCCAATTTATTGGCTTTGAGTAATCCTGATTTGAAATGGCAACAAACACTGGACAAAAACATAGGTGTGGACCTTTCTATATTTAAGCGTTTCAACTTATCATTCGATTTTTATACCAAAACCACATCAGATTTGCTGACACCAATTAAAGTAGTGCCATCAACCGGATTCGATAGCTATACTGAGAACCTGGGGAAATCAGAAAATAAAGGTATTGAAGTAAGGGCAAATGTACTCTTGATATCCAATGCGAAACAGGATATCCAGTTATCGGTATTTGGAAATTTGGCACATAACAAAAACAAATTGTTAAAAATAGGGGACGCGCTATCGGCCATCAATGATGCTACCGATAAGGCACAGTCTGATGTTGATCCCAATCCGGAAAACGGTTGGAAAAGGCAACCTCGCGTAGAATACGCTGAAGGAGAATCGCTAAGTGCAATCTGGGGGGTACGTTCACTGGGGATTGACCCTTTCAACGGGATGGAAGTGTTTTTGAAAAAAGACGGGACCAGGACCTATATATGGGATACGGCAGATAAAGTTGTACTTGGTGATGAGCTGGCAACTGTTCAAGGTAGTCTAGGTTTTAATCTGGATTATAAAGGACTGTCTGTTTCTACTAATTTATCTTACAGACTAGGAGGTCAAAGCTATAACCAAACCCTGGTAAATCAGGTAGAAAATGCGGACTTGCAATATAATGTAGATCAGCGTGTATTTACTGAAAGATGGAATCCGGAAACACCTGGTGTACCGGCAAAATATAAGAGACTATCCAGAGGTGTCAGTCCAACTATGCCCTCGTCCAGATTTGTTCAAGACAACAATGAGTTGAAATTATCTTCATTAAATATTGGATATGATTTTCGCCATGTAAACTTTATAAAGAATGCCAGGTTAGTGGAAAGGCTTAGGGTATCTTTTGCAGTGAACGATTTGCTAAGGTTTTCTACTGTAAGAGCTGAACGAGGTATCTCTTATCCTTATGCGAGATCATTTATAGGCTCTATCCAGGCAACATTTTAAAATAGAACTGAATTATGAAATACAAAGAAATTATACGACAAGTTATTGTAAGCATATTCATACTTACTATTTTATCTCAATTCTATGCCTGCAAGAAATGGCTGAATGTACTTCCTGAAAATGAGACAGAAGCTACAGCGCTTTTCTCAACAGAAAGGGGATTTCAAGAGGCTTTAAGTGGAGTGTATACTTTAATGAGCGAGCCTGAACTATATGGCCGGGAACTTACTTTTGGCTTTGCTGATGTGATTGCACAACAATATGGATCGCTACACGAAACGAGCCCTTATTTCTATACGCAGTACTTCGAGTTTAAGTCTAACCAAAGCTTGCAGCTAAGTAATTCACTATGGAAGAAGCAATTCAATGCCATTGCGAATGTAAACAACATCCTTGCGTTTATTGATAAGAATGAGTCTGTATTTACATCAGAAACCACTTATGCATTGATTAAAGGAGAGGCATTAGCTATCCGCGCCTTTTTACATCTGGATCTGTTGCGTTTGTATGCTCCTCATAAAATAGCAAATAACACAACTGAAAAATGGTTGCCCTATGTTGATGAATTCAGCAAGAATACGTCCCAGTCGCTATCCTACGATGCTTTTATGGACAAGTTATTGATTGACTTAAGTAATGCAGAAAAATTATTGAAGGTAGACCCAATACTCACGGGTAAAACTCTGACAGATTTATATTTTAAAAACAGACAATATCATCTCAATTATTTTGCGGTAAAAGGACTTATGGCGCGCGCTTATCTTTATCGCGGCAATTTAAAACAGGAAGCTTTTAATTGTGCAAAGGAAGTAATTGATGCACAGCAGAACAAAGGGTTATTTCCATTTGTCCAGGTAGTAGATGCTACAAATGTTGAACGCAACAAGCGTGATAGAACTTTCTCGACAGAGCATGTATTTACTTTGAATATCCGCTCGCTTCAAACTTTTATTACTGGTTATGTAAGCCAGGTACAAAGTGGATTGGCATTAATCCCGCGTGAGCCACTAAACGATCTATTTGAGGGATATCCTGACTATCGCAAAGAGTTCTTCGAATCGGATGGTACGGTACAATCAGTCCCTTCTAAACTCTGGCAGGTAGATCCATTGAAAAAGTATACCTACAAAATGCCGATGATCCGCATTACGGAAATGTACTATATAGCTGCTGAGACGACAGATAACCCTACACAAGCCCTGAGTTATTTGAACACAGTAAGGCAGGCACGTAATATCCCGGTAGGATTGGTGGACCCGGATCCGGAAATGCTGAAAACCGAAATTTTAAAGGAGTATAAAAAGGAGTTTTTTGGAGAAGGACAGTTGTTTTATTATTACAAAAGACATAATGCTACAGATGCTGGTAGCTGGACTCAGCCATTCAAATATGTGTTGCCGATGCCGGAAGATGAAATCAATTTTGGGGATAGACCACGTCCCAACTAAGCATAAACCTTAAAGAAAAAATTATGAAGAAGATAATAATATTCTGCTTTCTAATCTTGATGATCGGCATAGTATCTTCCTGCAAAGAAGACGAAATCGAATTGTTTAACGGAAAGTCGGCACTATTTGTTGGTGTGAAAATGGATGAAAGAAGTACTCCTGAAAATGATATGGATTCGGTTCGAAGTGTAGCATTTGGATTTTCAGATCTACAGGAAACTACTATCAATTTTATGGTCCGTTTGCAGGGAATACCGGCCAAAGAAGATCGAAAAGTAAAAATCAAGATTTTGGGCGATGCAACAAAAGGGACGGATTATGAACTCAATGAGAACGTGGTACTGCCAGCCGGAGCACATTATGTACTTATTCCTTGTCGGATCATTCGTAACCCAACATTTATGGATACACAAAAAAGAATTATGCTAAGCCTGGTGGCTGATGACCTGTTTGAGGTGCCCGACACAAGCAAAGCCCGTATTAATGTGTCGGATGGCATCCCCACGGAGTGGGTAAATAATTCTTTTGCCGCATATGTTTTAGGTACTTGCAGTAAAATTAAGTATCAGTTCTTTTACGATATGATGGGGTATTATGATTTGGCAGAGGTTCCATACGGAGACTTAAATAATATAGGGAAATATCTCAACAAGAAAGTTGACGACTACAATCTCAATCCTGATAAATATGAGCATAAATATGGAGATGTACCACTAAGTTTCAGATTTGATCCATGGGACTAGATTCGAGCGCTAAATTAAACCTTAAAAGCATGAAGAAAATACGATTACAGGTAACCAATCTAGTTGTAATAATGACAGTGCTACTGGGCTGCGTTAAAGACAAAGGCAACTACGAGTTACACGAGATACCGGGAGTTAATGATAAGGGCTATACCATACAAGTTAATGGTAATCCTATACCTGCCCAGGATGTAGCTAATCTGACAATCAATACAAATGATCGACTGCAGATTAGTTTTAATGAAGAAATAGAAGCAGGGATTGATCCGGCATATCAATGGATGATGTATGAGATAGATCCTGTGCTCAAACCTGGAGCAATGCCTGATCCTGCGGCTCAAATCGCCGTAACGAAAAATCTGGATCAAAGCTTTTCAAAAGGGCCAGGGAAATACAAACTCTATAGAAAGCTGACGAACAGAAATAATGGAGATGCTTACTTCTCAGAATTTATACTGACAGTAGAGTCCATCAATGGATTACTGGTATATCAGGAAGATGCAAACAGTAGAGGTGATTATAGTTCAGTGCGTACGACCGAAATGAACCTTGGTTTACCTGATAGTAAAATGGGCGTAAGGCATCAGGTGTATACTACACTCAATCCAACTCATCCTATACAGCATCCAACTCAATTATGGCTAAGGGAAGTAGGTGACCTTTCATTTGACAATCAAATATTTGCTATTTCCGCCGGTGGAATAACTCAAGTCAATTATAGAACCCATGTATGGCAACATAACAACAGTGGGGCCATCTTTGCTTTCCCTCTTGATGGTAGTTTTGTACCACAGGGACACATGAATGGCAGTAATAAAACAGAGTATCTGGTACAGAATGAACGTGTGTTTGGTATAGACTATCTGGCTGGTGGGGCACTTCCCAAGTTTGTAGAAATAAGTGAACCAGGTATGGCATATTCACCCTATATGATGACTATCCCAACCGATATGCAGACTTTTAGGATGTTTAGCAACATAGTATTTAATAAAACATTCCAAAGATTTGAATACGACAATTTCGGATTCCTAAGTCCCTTTTTTTACGCCCCGGGAGATCTGGGCCAATCGGATATAGATATATCTGCGACCCAAATGGATTTAATCTATATGGATAAAGGAAAAGACTATTATATCGATGCGGTTATGGAGCAAAATCCTGGAAGTATAAACTATGTTCGTTTTGATATTACAGATCCGATGGCTGCAACCTGTACCCATAATATTGATCTGTCAACACTTTCAAATCAGCTTACTAAACAAAGTCTTTGGGCAATTTCAGAACGTGGTCCAATAGCCTTTTCAGCAATAGGTAACAAGGTTTATACGTTGAATTATGAGCAGGAAACACTGCAGTTATCTACAGCTGATATACCAGCAACTGCAACGATCTCAGTTATCAAAATTCTGAAGGATAAGCTAAATCCAGCCTATGACAATGCGATTTTGTATATCGCCTATAACCTGGGAAATCAGGGGACACTACTACAATATGAATTCAATCCACTAAGTGGACAATTAAAAACTAACACAAAAAAAACATTCAATGGTTTCGGAAAGATCCTGGACCTGAAATTAAAAAAGTAACATATTATTAAATTAAAAAAGATGAAAAAAATAATTCTATTCCTTCTGATTTTATTTCCCATTTGTACAATTGCGCAGGTGAAATTTGAAGAGACTAATATTAAAAAGGCACTGGAAAGGGCAAAAAAGGAAAACAAAGGGTTAATCGTTGATGTGATATCCGGAAGGGTAGATAAGGCGAATATCGATAAAGTGCTTTCAGATAAAGCCGCTACCGAGCGTATGCTTAAAAACTTTATTCCAGTTCGTATCGATTTGATGAAACCAGAAAATGAAGATTTTACTGAGTATATCGCTAATCTATCTTATCCGGTTACGGTATTCCTAAATCAAAAAGGGAATATGCTCGCAGCATGTCATTGGGATGCGATACCTATGGGGTTCGAAAACTTCAGCAAAACATTAGAGGCGGCTATTAAAGCGGATCTTGAAAAAAAAGCTAACACTAAGAAGATTGAGTTTTTGGATATAGATTATAAGAAAGCACTGGAAATGTCCAAAACAACTGGTAAACCGGTTTTTGTAGATTGTCATTTTGTAGGCTGTGGCCCATGTAAAAAAATGGTTGTTGATGTATTTAACCTGGACAGGGTGGCCGACTTTTATAACCAGAACTTTATTTGTATTCAAATTGATCGTGATAAAGATCCTCACGGTGTATGTGAAAAGTTCAAAGTATTTGGATTTCCAGGCTTTTTGTACATCAATGCTGCGGGTGAATTAATTACAAAAGATGATGGTTTTAAAGCTCCGGATGATTTCATGGCATTGGGACGTAAGGCATTGACTGCTTACAAAGATGGTACTACAACTGGCGTTCAAAGTACTTCAGGCGGTAGCTCAAGTCCACAGGTTACAGGGACGGCAACAACAGCTGCAGCATCGGTTCCTATGATTGGCAGTGTTGCTGCAGGTAGTAGTTCGGCAACTAGCTCTGCGGTTACAATGACCACTAATAGTTCAAATCCTAACAATGTACAGTTTCAAAAATTAAGCCTCGAAGATGCGTTGGCAAAGGCAAAAAATGAGAATAAGGCTATTTATGTAGATATGAGTGCCAGCTGGTGCCAGCCTTGCAAAATGATGCAGGAGAAAGTATTCCCAGATCCACAAGTAGTAGAATACCTAAACAAGAATTTCATCAGCATATATTTTCAATGCGATTTAGACAGTGCGCTGTCTAATGTTTACCGGGACAAATACATTTCTACTGCATTTCCTACCCATTTATTGATAGATAAAAACGGTGAACTCATCCATAAATTTGTAGGCTATATGAGTGTACCTTCATTTTTAACAGAATTGAATAAGGGAGTACTTGCAAATACCGGCCTAAATTCCTTCCACAAAAGATACAAGGACGGAGAAAGATCGGCTGCTTTTATGAATGAATACATTACCCTGCTTGCCAATGCCAACGAGGGACAAAGAGCATCTGGTTTGGCTTCAGAATATTTGAAAACACTATCAGTAAATGATCTGGCTAATAGAAAGACATTTTACCTGATTAGTGAGTTTGTTCGGGATTTGGATTCCGATTTGGCGCAAAAAATATTGACAAACAAACAAATCTTTGAAAAAAATGTAGGTAAAGCAGATGTCGATACCTATGAAAGAATGTTATGGTTAATCAAAGCGACCTCATTTGTAACTGAAAAAGATGGGGAAAAAGTATTAGATAAAACAGGATATGATGCTTTTGTCAAACGAATAGAGGCTAGCGGAATTGATAAAGATGATTATGTAAAAATGACTTCTTCGATGGAAAATTATCATCTTACAGGTGATTGGAATAGTTACGTTAATGAAGCTGTTGCTTATATGAAAAAGAAAAAGGGTAAGGCAAGTCTCATGTGGACCTGGAACTGGGGATCGCGCCTGGAAAACGGTTGCGATGACAAAGACCTGAGAACAAAATATGTTCAGGAACTAGAACCAAACTATGAATTGGTTAAAGCATCCGATCGTGATCAAGCTATTGTTTGGGCAGAATCTATGAAAATTTTGATTAATGATTTAAAAAAATAAGTATTCAGCATCATCTCTGGCAAGCGGTTATTGAGTTAACTGCTTGCTTTGCATTTTCGGATTATTTGGCGTATATATAGGTTGTTTGATATAAAATGGAAAGTAGCAATACAGATAGTAAGAAAAAGGAATTACTGCTTTTTAATCAGCTGTTTGAAAAATATCGAACAGCCCTCATCGGCTTTGCGATGAGCTACCTTAAAGATAAAGATGACGCTGAAGATATTGTACAAGATGTATTTTCAAAGATATGGGACCGCATAGACAACATTGAAGAAAACAAAGACGGGAAGAGCCTGCTCTTTACTGCTACAAAAAATGCATGTATCAGCCATTTACGTCACAAGGCCAGTAGCAACAGATATCAAGTCTCTGTACTGGCTAAAATAGAATTGATTGCCCTGGAAAACTCTACCATCGAAAGAATAGAATTTAATGAGTTGCAGGGGCAAATTAACGCAATCATACAGACGCTTCCTGAAGATTATCAGGAAATATTTTATATGAACAGGGAAGAGGGACTTCGCTATATTGATATTGCCAAGCATAAAAATATCTCTGTAAAAACCGTAGAAAAGAAAATCAGTCTTACCCTAAAAAAACTGAGGAATAGCATTTCGAACTACATCTGGTTCCTTTAAGCAAGCGTTTTCAGCCTGCTCTTCAGTAACGATTAAAGTATCAATTAGATCTCTGGATGCTGTAGCTAATAATAGTTTAAATTTTCATACCTAATTATGTTGATTTTCTGATATAAATACGATATTAGATTAACACAAATGAATTATGAAAAAAATATTTATTGCAGCGCCCTTAATGGCGATGTTTTGTTTGAACGCCCGTGCGCAAAGTGGAGAATCAATAAAACCGAAAAACACAATTGAAATTTCTGCAGGCGACACTAAGGCTACAATCATAGCCAAGGCGGCACATGTAGTACCAACAGCCAACCAGCTTTCTGCCCTTAAAAATGAATTTATTGCTTTTATTCATTTTGGCCCTAATACTTTTACACGAATGGAGTGGGGTAATGGTAAAGAAGATCCGAAGATTTTTGATCTAAAGCAGCTGGATACCGAACAATGGTGCCAGGCAATGAAAGCCGCCGGTATGAAAATGGTGATACTTACCGTAAAACACCATGATGGATTTGTACTTTGGCAAAGTCGTTACACTACTCATGGAATTATGTCGACCGGTTTCCAAAAAGGCCAGGGCGATATTCTAAAGGACCTATCAGCATCTTGTAAAAAGCATGGTCTGAAACTAGGTATCTATTTATCTCCTGCTGATCTGTTTCAGATTGAAAGTCCTACAGGTTTGTATGGTAATTTAAGTAAGGTGACTAAACGTACTATTCCACGTCAGGTTTCTGGAAGGCCCTTTGCTAATAAAACCAAATTTGAATTTGAGGTTGATGATTATAATGAATACTTCCTTAACCAGTTGTTTGAAGTTTTAACGGAATATGGTCAGGTAGATGAAGTTTGGTTTGATGGTGCGCACCCAAAAACAAAAGGCGGACAAACCTACAACTATGCGGCCTGGAAAAAGCTGATCCATACTTTGGCACCAAAGGCAGTTATTTTTGGTAAAGAGGATATCCGCTGGTGTGGTAATGAAGCGGGTGCAACAAGGGATACTGAATGGAATGTGATTCCTTATACTGAAAATCCGAATACGGCCAGCAACTTTCCAGATATGACCAACGAATCTTTGGGAAGCAGGGAGGACTTGTACAAAGGAAAATATTTGCACTATCAGCAGGCCGAAACCAATACATCCATACGTGAAGGATGGTTTTACCGCGATGATGAAAAACAAAAAGTACGCAGTACGGATGATGTTTTTGATATTTATGAAAGAGCTGTTGGTGGTAATTCAACCTTCTTGCTTAATATTCCGCCAAACCGTGACGGAAAATTCTCGCCGGAGGATGTAAAAGTTTTAAATGAAGTAGGTAAACGCATCAACGAAACTTATGGCAAAAACTTATTTGCCAATGCAAAAGGGCCAAAACAAGTATTGGATAACAGTATGGGTACTTATTTGTTGTTGACTAAGCCAGAAAAAAGTATAGAAATTGTTACCGGTAAACCTGTTACGATAAACAGAATTGTTTTGCAGGAAGCCATAGCTTCTCATAGTGAAAGGGTGGAAGAGCATGTAATAGAAGCCTGGTTGGGAAATAAGTGGCAAAAAATTGCTTCAGCAACAAATGTTGGTTATAAACGTATATTACGTTTTCCTGAGGTTACTTCTTCAAAATTTAGATTAAAAGTACTTTCATCGAGGGAAAATCCTGCTATAGCTACAATTGAAGCTCATTATTACCGTCCAAAACCACCTCAGTTACAAATGAACAGAGATGTTAATGGTTTATTAACCATTTCTCCAAAAACACATGAATTTGGATGGAAACCGCATGGACAGGATGCCACGGGAAATCTGAGCAATGGCACTGTGATTTACTATACTACAGATGGTACTGAACCTACTGCCGCGTCAAAAAAATACACCGGTCCGGTTTCAATAAGCAAAGGTGAAATCAAAGCCATTGCTATCGCCAATAAAGACAAAGGAAGTATTGCTGCAGAGACATTTGGTTTGGTGAAAAAAGACTGGAAATTATTAACAGTTAGTAGTGAGGTAAATGCAAATAAAGGAGCAAAAGCCTTTGATGCAGACAAACGTAGCTATTGGCTTTCTGAAGTTGCTGATGAAAATCGTCAGATCGCTATTGACTTAGGTAATACTTATCATTTAACCGCCTTTGTTTATACGCCGCCTAAAAACTTTTTAGATGGCATGATGGAAAAAGGTATTGTTCAGGTTAGTAATGATGGTAAAAACTGGCAGACTGTAGATAATTTTGAGTTTGGCAATCTGATTAATGATCCAACTCCCAGAACTAAGTATTTCAAACAACCAATTTCAGCGAGGTATATACAGGTACAGGCAACAGGCATTACCGGCAATAAAAAATCACTGGCTATTGCTGAGTTAGATTTTTTGGAGAAATAAATAACGCACGGAAATAAAAATAAAAAGGCCATTTTTTGATAAGAAAAATGGCCTTTTTATTGAATGTTGTACTTCTTTTATTTTAGAAGAGTGTCACTAAATCCAGCGCTTAACCCGCTGCTTGTAATTATCGTATTGTTCGCCAAAGTCTTTTTTTAACCGTGGTTCTTCCCTAAAAATGACGAATAGATTGAATGCTATAAAAACAAAAACTGAGTAGAGTAGAAGATGGAGTGAATTGCAGAAAATCGTTTCCCCAATCAGGATTAGCATCACGCCTATATACATCGGATTTCTGGAATATTTGTAAAGGCCGTTGATTACCAATTGTTTTGTGGGGACGGCGGGAGAAAGGGTTCCTCTTCCGTCTTTAAAAAATCGGAATACACAATGAAGTACAATGATCAATCCTATTAAAAGTATTAAAAAAGCAATATGTTGAAAGGTTTGAAAGGGGGCATTGAGCAGACTTACAATTTTATGTCTAACCAGAAAATAAGGGACTACTCCGGCTACAATGCCCGGTTGTAAAATCACAAACAATATATTTTGAAAGGCCAGCGATTTCATAATACATTAAGTTCGTGTTTTTTGAATTTAAATCAAATGCGAAACTTCCTATAATTGAATGTATTCATAAACCTCTAACATAAATTTATTCAGACAGTGTAACTGATTAGGGTTGATGTCATAATCATACAAATCAGAAAATATCTTCATGTAAAAGAACTGTAACATAATGTCATAATGGTATGTCTTAAAACCGGTTATGAAATAGTTGATTTAAAATTAAGAGACCTGATTATGAATAAGAATATTTTTTATAACAGTTTGCTGGTTCTGTTTTGCCTGGTGAATTTTAAAGGCTACTCGCAATTACAAACGCTGAGTGGAAATGGAATAAGTATTACAGATTTAGATGCCTTCATTACAAAACAAAAAGACTCCTTAGGTTTACCTGGATTATCTTTTGCTTTGATCAACAATGGAAAGGTTGTTTATCATCGTTCCCTGGGTATTTCAAATATGGAGACAAAAAAGAAGGTTGATGCAAAATCCATTTTTGAAGCTGCATCATTGTCAAAAACTGTGTTCGCATATTTTGTATTGAGATTAGTAGACAAAAAGGTTTTGGATTTGGATACTCCATTGTATCGTTACCTGCCTTATCAGGATATTGAAAAAGATGAACGCTATAAATTGATAACGGCTCGTATGGTGTTATCACATACGACAGGCTTTCCAAACTGGCGTTATTCAGATAAACGTGATGAAAGCAGGTACAAGTATGGTGAATTGTATCTTAAATTTACACCGGGTACAGAATTTGCTTACTCCGGTGAGGGCTATGTCTACCTGACTAAAGTCATTGCTCAGTTGAGTAATTTAACTGTTCAAACGCTGGACCCTTTATTCCAGAAGGAAGTTGCTGAGCCTCTTCATATGAAAAGGGCATGGTTTAGTTCCGCAAAATACATAACAAAACATAAGGTAAAAGGACATGCCAATGGTAAGGTGGTGTCTAAAGCATGGCCGATAGCTTTTCCAGAGCAAGATTCAACATGGTTTGACGCCGCCGGCGGACTGCATACTGAAGCTATTGCTTTTTCTGATTTTCTTATAGGATTGATGAATGGAGAGGGACTATCAAAATCTTTGAATGACGAAATGTTCAAAGAACAAGTGCAGCTAGATAAAAGTAGTCCGCACTACATATACAATGGAGATACTGGCTGGGGGTTAGGAATTGCTATTAAACCAACAGATTTCGGAATTATATATGAGCATGGAGGGAATAATGGAGACTTTCAATCGGGATTTAAGATTAATAAAAGCAATCGAAATGGATATGTATTGTTTACAAATTGTGACCAGGGGAGGACTTTTAACCAGAACATTGGGGCTCTGTTACTAAAAAAATAATAGATTATCATTTCTATTTGTTTAAATATATACAACTGTTTTTGGTGATAATTTGAAATCGTATTTATATTTTGCAACCCTAATTATTTAATAAATATGGCTTCAGGTATTTTTGCGATTTTGGATGATATAGCTGCTTTGATGGATGATGTATCCATTGCGGCCAAAATAGCGACTAAGAAAACTGCCGGTATTTTGGGCGATGATCTAGCTGTTAACGCTGAAAAAGCTACTGGCTTTTTGTCCTCACGCGAAATCCCTGTACTTTGGGCAATTACGAAGGGCTCTTTAATTAACAAAATTATTATTGTTCCTATCGCCTTACTGCTTAGTGCATTTTTTCCGATCGCTATTAAAGTCATCTTAGTTTTAGGAGGAGGGTACCTGGCTTATGAGGGTGTTGAAAAAATAGTCGAATACTTTTTTCATCGTCCAAAGGAAGGACACGAGGTGGTCGAAGAAATTAAGCAGGATGGTAATGAAGCAGAAAAAGCAAAAATCAAATCTGCTATAACAACAGACTTCATTCTATCTGTAGAAATTGTAATTATTGCCTTAGGGACTGTTTTAGAAAAGAGTTTAACATTACAGATCCTAACGGTTTCGGTTGTTGCGCTGTTGGCTACAATTGGTGTATATGGAATTGTAGCGTTGATTGTAAGAATGGATGATATGGGCTACAAACTAATTAAACGCGCAAATGAAAAAGGCGTGGTTGCAAGTTTTGGACTTTTGCTGGTTAAATCACTGCCTATCATCATTAGAATTCTTAGTGTAGTCGGAACAATCGCGTTGATCTTGGTCTCTGGTGGAATTTTTGTTCATAACATTGATTTTTTACACCATCTATTTCCACAAATAACACCGATAGTTAAGGAATTTGTAGTTGGATCGGTTGCCGGATTAATTATTGTTGCAATTGTAATGGCTGGTAAAAAGGTGGTTTCATTATTTAAGTAATGATTATCTTGTACACAAGAAAACAGTTTGAATTACTATGTTGATTCAATTCTGCAAATACAACAAAAATGATCTTGAAACTTGCGGTAAGCTTGTTGTTGTTTATACTATCGCTTGTTTAGCGTATCAATCTTAGGTGCTTCAACTTTAATTGATTCTTTAAATTTTACTTCTTTTCCGCCAACGTCGTTGATTACAACATACATTCCAAACCAAAAGGAAATTAAGCTTGTTACAATTATTATAATAGCGACTATTAATATTTGTTTTTTTGTCATGATTATAAGTGTTTAAACTTCTATTTTTAGATTGCCGGTTTATTCCGGCTACTACTAAGAGGTAGCAAATCGGAAAAAGGGCTATTGATGTTGTTTATTTTTTTTCATGTCTCCCTTGATTGTATTTAGACCAATGGTGTGTTGCTGATAAAACTGTATTTTTAGGGTATGTTTATTTAAAATAGAAATTGCGATGTTAAATCAATTCTGCAAATACAACAATTGGGCAAATTCACTTTTGCTGGATGTTTTAAAGGCAAACGCTGACTCAATCCCTGAATCCTGTATCTCACTGTTCAGTCACATTGTGAATGCGCAAACGATATGGCTTTGCCGAATTAAGGGGATTGCATCGAATGTCGCTGTATGGCAATTAAATGATCTTGAAACTTGTGGTAGGTTGATGGAAGAAAGTGCAAATGGTCTATCAGATCTGGAATACCTTGAAATGATAGATACTCCTGTCATAAAGTATACAACTTCAAATGGCGACTACTACGAAACATCTGTTTCTGATATTTTGTTACATGTTTTTAATCATGGTACTTACCATCGCGCACAGATAGCCAAAGAAATGAAAATGCATAACATTAAACCTGTTAATACAGATTATATTCAGTTTGTAAGACAACAATAGTAAATGGCTGTTGAAATCTGTATTGCAGTTGAAAGCCGTCCAAAAAGAAGACGGCTTTTCTGAGTATTACAAGTTTAATAATGGATAATATTATCTATTATAAGCATCTACAGCTCTTTCCAGGTGTCGGGATCCCGATGTTTGTATCACATAGCCGCCTGCCGTAAATCCTAAACCAAGACCAAACATAATTAAACTTGGGGTGTAGTCCGAAAATGAAGTATTCATACCGGAAGTTCTATCGCCGAAATGACCGGGAAAAGAAGAATCAACCTTTTTATCTGCAGCCAGGAAAGAGACGATTCCTGCTATAACAGAAACTGCGGCGGCGGTATACATGATTTTGCTGGTATTCATACTTTTCTTGTAGCCCTTTAGCAAGTCCATGCTTTCTGCATGATCACTCATGTCGTTTTTCAGGTTATTGTAATTCACCTTTTTCAGATTGCCGTAGCCTTTGTTGTAGTACATTCTAAGGTCGACACGAGATTGCCTTCTGTCCATGTATCTGGGACCTCTGTTGTCAAAAAAAGGATCGTAGGTCATTTCCTGAAAGACATTGATCCGTCCGTCTATAATTCGTTCTGAAAAAGAGCTGAGACCGCCAAGATGGAGTTTTCTGGTATTGGCAAAGAAGCCTTCTTCATTGTTAAAGAATTTGACCTGTTCGGTCGGGACCCGGCGGGAATCAGCGCGAAGCTGCCAGTAGCCTGCAAAATCGGGTCGCAGCATTATCTTTTTTGCATAGATAACGGAATCGGAATATAGATACAGAAAGTTTTTGGATTCGTGCATCTGGGCACGGGCGCTCAGGCCATAGCAAGCCAGTGCAGCAATGATTAATTTTTTCATACGGGTTATATTTGTGTGTAATAAATACTACACAAAACATAGCCCAGAAATTGGTTTGTAATTAATAAAATACATTGTTATTTTTAGGGTTAAGTCAGATTTGTTGGGGGTATTACCCACAAATTTTGAAACATTATCAGGTTAATGCTTCTTTTTAAAGTGCTTTTTAGCATTTTTCCTTTAGATTGCAGGATAAGAACGATGTTAAAGAGGAAACGTTGAAAATTATTAATAATAATCCATGTAAATAATCATTTAATCCATTCCTGCGAAAGTCTTATAAGAGTAATTTTAGTTTTGCCAGTTTTAACGTCTGTAGAAGGTTAATTATCTACCTTCTATCAGTGGCTCGGTGGGCGAGATTTTTGCAGATGATTCGTTTGTTGGCTTACTTCATGAAGTGGCTTTTATAAGGTTAGTTACGGATTTAAGGATAAGTATCTTTTGGAGGTGAATGCTCATTTACATAGAGAATAGATTTAAAATAAAATTAATGTATGAATAGATTGTTAGGATATATAGGTTTTGTGTGTATTGTTTTTTCATCATGTAAAATGATGCATTCCTTAAGAAATGATCAGTCCAAATACATCTACATTCAAAAAGAAGGAAGAGAAAATAAAAAGTGGAAACTTATATGGGAGGATGATTTTTCAGGGAGTGTTCTGGATAATAGTAAATGGAGCAAAATTCCTTCGGGAAAGAGTGATTGGAATAAGCACATGAGCAGTGATTCGGCCTGCTATCGTCAATCTGATGGAAAGTTATATTTAAGGGGAATTAAGAATCCGGATACATTGAAGGATCCCAGACCTTATCTGACAGGAGGGATTTATTCAAAAGGCAAATTCGCCTATCAGTATGGGAGAATTGAAGTGCGTGCTAAACTGGAGAGTGCACAGGGTGCATGGCCTGCTATCTGGATGCTGGCAGAGCAGGATAAGTACGGAAAGTACCCACGAAATGGAGAAATAGATATTATGGAGCATCTTAATTTCGATTCAATTATTTATCAAACCACACATTCTTATTATACACTTGATCTAAAGCAAAAGACTAACCCTGTACATTCCGGTACAGCTAAATTGGATATAAATGAGTTTAACGTATTTGGCCTGGAATGGTACCCCGATAAACTTGTATTTACATTGAATGGGAAAGAGACATTCCGCTATCCTCGCAAACTTGATGTAGATCCTAGTCAATGGCCCTACGATCAACCCTTTTATGTGATGATCGATCAGCAGCTTGGGGGTAGCTGGGTAGGGAAAGTAGATCCAGATCAATTACCTGTACAAATGATTGTTGACTGGGTAAAGGTATTTCAGTAACCAACGAAACATACAAATCAAACCAAATAAAATGAAACCAATTAAAACTATTTTGCTACTGTTAAACCTATGTTGTGTTTTAACAGTTGGGGCACAAGTATCAGGCTTACCTGAGGCCCGTTATAATTTATTGCTAAAAGCTCCCATAACCTCCTGGGATGAAGGTATTCCATTGGGAAATGGTTTAACAGGTGGTTTATTATGGGGGGAGAATAACACGATCAGACTGTCGCTTGACAGAGGTGATTTATGGGATGAGCGTACTTTTGGTGAAAAGGAGTGGTGGAAAAAGTATACTTATCAGAAGGGAGTAGAAATGGTGAGCCAAAAGAAATTTACGACAGTAAATGGCTGGTGGGATACCCCATATAATGGTGTGAGTCCTACTAAATTGCCAGGGGGACGTGTTGAAATCAAATTGCCGGTGGGGCAAATTGTAAAAGATTTTGAATTGAAACTGGCAACTGCTGAAGGTTTCGTTCGTTTTAGCTCGGGTGCGGTGATAAAAGGACTGTATAGCGCGAGTGAGCCAGTGGCATTGTTTTCTATTAAAGGTGCGGTTCCTGACGCTGTCGATCTTTTAAGTACATCGGACGTATATCGTAGAAATACAAGTGAAAAGGGTGGTCCAAGCAGTGGCGGTTCTGTAAGTAAACTGGGGTATCCTGAAGCCGTAAAAGGAAAAAAAGGTAATGCACAATGGTATATACAGGAAGCGGCAGAGGGATTAAAATATTGTGTTTATGTCGAAAAAAAGATAGTTGGTAAAGAAACGTTACTGGCAGTTAGCATTACCTCTACAACTGATGCACCAGATTTTCTTGCCCTTGCAGAGAAACGTTCCAAAGCTGCTTTAACAAAAGGATATGATGCTGTACTTAAACCGCATAAACAATGGTGGAATGCATTTTGGCAGAAATCTAGTGTAAATGTACCGGATACAGCAATTCAAAAGCAATATAACCTGGTTCAATATTTTTATGGAGCAGCCTCACGCTTAAACGCCCCGCCTATGCCATTACAGGGAGTTTGGACAGCAGATAATGGTTCATTACCTCCATGGAAAGGTGACTATCATAATGACCTGAATACGCAGATGACTTATATGGCTTACCAGGGATCTGGTCGTTTTGATGAAGGTTCGTCTTATCTGAATTTTCTTTGGGACCGTCGCGACTCTTTTCGTGCTTTTGCCAGGGATTTTTATGGTACGGGAGGCTTGGCCTGTCCAGGCGTAATGTCATATAGTGGACAACCACTGGGTGGTTGGGGGCAATATAGTATGTCGCCATCCATGAGTGCCTGGAGTGCACATTTATTCTATCTTCATTGGCGCTATTCTGCTGATGATAAATTCCTGAAAGAAAAAGCTTACCCATGGAGTTCGGAAGTCGGAGAATGTATGTTGGGCTTATTGAAAAAAGATGATAAAGGGATTTTGAAATTACCACTGTCTTCATCTCCGGAAATTTTTGATAACAGTCCTAAATCCTGGCTGGAACCGAATAGCAATTACGACCTGATGAGTTTGAAAATGTTGTTCTTGGCTTTAAAGGAAATGGCTGAAGCTAGCGGTAAACGGAATGAAGTAAATAAATGGGCTGAGGCTGCTGCCGCATTAGGTGATTATCATACCAATGCCAACGGTGTGTTGCTACTGGATGAAAATAATGAATTGGAGCAAAGCCATCGTCATTTGTCTAACATCATTGGGTTGTATCCTTTTAATTTAATCACTGCTGAAAACGGTGAAAAAGCTACAAAAGTCATTGATGCGAGTCTGCGCAGCTGGGAAAAATTGGGAACAAGTCAGTGGTGTGGTTACAGTTTCTCCTGGATGAGTTGCTTAAAAGCAAGAGTAGGGGACGCTGAAGGGGCTATTAAGGATCTTGATATTTTCGTGAAGGCTTTTATATTGCGTAATGGTTTTCATGTGAACGGTGATCAGACAAAAAGTGGTTTTTCCAGCTTCACTTATCGTCCGTTTACTTTGGAGGGTAACTTCCTGGCATCGCAAGCTGTTCATGAAATGTTGCTTCAAAGCTGGAGCTCAACTCCCGGTAAGATCAATACAGAGGTTATCCGTATTTTTCCGGCAGTACCAAAAAAATGGGCCGATGCTTCTTTTACAGATTTAAGAGCTGAAGGAGGATACAAGGTTTCTGCAAGCCGTAAAAACAATTTGACCACCGGATTTAGCATAACAGCTGCTCAGGGCGGCCTGGTTAAGATTAAAGACAATTTCAACGGGAGAGTACCGAAATGGAATGTTAAAAACGTAAATAAAGCAGGTGATATCTATGAGATTAAGCTAGCGAAAGGGCAAAAGCTGACTGCAATTTTTTAGGTCTTTAACTATTGCCATTCAAAATCAATTAAAACAGCCTTATGATCGCTGGGCCAAATGTTTTTTGGTATGATAAAATTATCCTGACTTGTTTCCTTTACGGGTTTTGATTTTAGAATACTTTCGTTTGGCCCAACTACATAGGCTGCTTTTGGCTTTAGCTTTTTGTTCTTTTTGTAAAAGATAAAATCAATACGATCTCTTTCATCTGCATCAGCAGCCCAGATTAGTTTGTTGATGGGTACATCTTTATTGAACGAGGGAAAGGTAAAACCTGGATGAGTTATTTCATTAGGATATACCTTGCGAAATGCATCAACAAAACCGTTCTTTTCAAGAGTAACTGTGGTTGTCCATGGAACAACTAAACCTTGATGATCATAATCATGTTTGTTTCTTGCTGTCCAGTCCCGACGCGAAGGTTCATTAAAATCTCCACAAATGATGGGCGTTCTACCTGCTTTCAGTTCAGTCTTTGCATCCGACAAAAAGGCTGCGATAGCTTCATCACGCTTTGAACCCAGATTTTCTTTTAAAACAGTATCCAGGTTTTTTACCGGTGCGGGCAGTTTTGCCCAGGTACTGCCGTGATAACCGCGAGGTAGGTAATTTGCAGCGTGTTGGTAGTCAAGATGCGCAGTATAGAAAGCCAGCTGCCCGTGAGCTGGGATTTCAACAATTGCTTTGTGTATGGTACCCTTTGCTGCGGGATAGTTGATAGCCTCGGCCGACAAAATAGGATAGCGGGAAAGAATCCCGCTATCGTTACTGTAAAAAGAATAATAAGTTTTGCCTCTTGCTTTAAGTGCTGCCACAATGCGTTCATTGAACCTGGTTTCCTGATAGTTTCTGACTTCACTAAATGCCACAAGGTCTGGCGACAGGTTTGCGATTTCATCTGCTATGGCTTCAAAACCACCAGGTACTACTGTACCTTCCTGCCATATATTAAACTGTAGTACGCGTAAGTTTTTCTCCTGAGCAGTAGCATCGGTAAAGAGGAATGCAAGCAACAAAAACTTAAAAAAGACAATCTTGTTTATCATTTCAATATCCACATTAATTCATTAGGGCTATCCTGACCGCCATACTGACGTGCAATAGCATCTTTTATATTTTTCTCATTCCTGGTATATTCTACCATTGGGTACATCCATCTAACCGGAATCTTATCTTTAACTTCATTCAAACTGGTTGCAGGGTTGATTGGCCAGTTCGGATACCCTGTTCTGCGGTATTCATAATAGGCTTCATAAGGATTTTGAAGGAACCTCAGGAAGTATTTTTGCTGCAGAATTTGTTTAATTTGTTTGTCTGGAGTTGCAGCAAAATTAACAAAAATACCCGTTAAATAAGTCTGCACATAAGCGTCTGTGATTTTACGGTTATGATGATAGTTTACATTGTCCGGAGTGTTGTCTGCCACAAATTTCATAGCAGCTTTGATACCATTTTCGTAATACTCTTTCGCATTACCTGTTAGCCAGCCTCTGCTTATTGCTTCGGCAATAATAAAGTTTTGTTCTGCAAATCCTATTCTAACCAAAGGCTCTCCAGGGATATAATCGGAGTATCTTAGGTTCAACAAACAAAATTTATCGGCTGTCCAAAGTACTTTCAAATTACTAAATACATCAGAAGGATCTACACCGAGATAAGCATCCCAGTCATCTACAGATAAGCCCTGGTTTTCAGTTTGAAAAACAGAAGGATTAGCATAATGGAATAACCTGTAGTCGTTCATCTTCTTTAATGAATCTATCAGGAAATCGGAGATCATCGGATATTCTACATATTTATGTATGGTTTTGTTGAAAGGGTAGTACTGGTTTACTTTATCAGAAAATACCAATTGGAAATTTTGAGCATTGCTCTGTAATAGTGGGCTACTTTGAACAATCTGAGCAAATTTTTCTTTTATTTTCAGGTCAGGATCATCTGCTTTTTTAGACAAATGGAGCAATACCTTTAATCTGAACGCATTAACCGTTCTTCTCCAGGTCTGGATGTTACCGTTAAATATCGGATCTCCGGTAAAGTTTCTGCCGGCAGCAAACCCCTCATCAGCTGCTTGCAGATCAGCCAGAATAAGGCGCATTACCTCTTTTTGCGTGTCATATTTTGGCGTTACATTTCCTTCTTCACCTTGAAGCGCTTCACTATATGGAATATCGCCCAGATCTAACGACATATAAAATAAACGATAGGCTTTAATAAAAAGGCCTAAAGCATTGTAAGCCTTTTTATCGGCATCAACTGCAAGGTCCACCATTTTTTTGATGTTGGTAAGACTGGTATAGTCCATGCTTGTGCGACCAAAGGAATTGTATTGATAACCGTCTCCATTTTCGCCCCAGGCCATAGTTTTGGTTAGGAAGTCGGATGTAGCAAAAGGTTTGCCGGTAGCGCTCTTTGTAATGCCTAATATCAGGCTTGTAGCCAGCATGGCAGGTGTTACCTTTTCGGTTGCATTGGGATTACTGTTGATTTCTTCGAACTTAGAACAGCCAGATATTACAGCAAATATGATCAGAAATAAAATAGATTTTTTCATTTTTCTTTTATTTAAAAACTAAATTTTAAACTTCCTCCGATGTACCTTATCGATGGGGAATTCAGGTTATCTGAACCAACATCAGGATCTGAGAACCTGAAATCTTTGGTCCATAGCAGTAAATTTTGTCCAATCAGGCTCACAGAAGCATTTTTCATCCCTAGTTTTTTACTTGCCGAGGCCGGGATGTTATAGCTAATGCTCAGGTCCCTTAACTTAAAGAAAGTTTGGTCATAGAAATTCTGTATTCTTTGTGTACCGATATAAGGGTTAGTGTTTTTTGAATAACTTTCATAAGACACGGCCCTGGTGTTTGGACCAAAAACACGGGTATCTGTTCCCGGGATAATATTTCCATAGGTATCTCTTTGAACCGTCCCTGAAACGACGATAGAGCCCTGGCCCACGTAGTTGTTTAGTCCATTTACAACCTGGTCGTAACGATAACTGTTATCACTGTCTATATGCGTACCTGAATTCCACAATGCCTGGTTCATGGTGTTGAATAGTTTACCCCCCACACGTCCATCAATGGTAAAAGATAAACTTAAGTCTTTCCATTGCACTGTATTGGTCAAACCGACAATATAATCCGGCGATGAATATCCTAACAATGAAGCGAACTTGCTGATAACCGGGTAGCCTCCACTATGGATAATACTTCCATCGGGTGCTCTATCATAATCATATACTGAAATCCAATCCCAACGATTGCCTTTTTGTACCCAGGGTTGATCAGTAGAATATCTTTCATCAAGTTTAGCATAATAATTTCTGGTTGTCGACCAGTTTAATGTACTTTCCCAGTTCCAATCTTTCTTTTTAATAATTGTTCCGCTTAATGTAACCTCAAATCCTTTACGTACCAATTGTTCGTCGTAGTTGATATAGGTATTATTGAATCCGGAGGTTCCGCTTACACCTACTGCACGGATATTGTCGTAAGACAAATTATTATAATAAGCAAAGTCTAACTTTAAACGGTTGTTTAATAATGCTGCGGCAAAACCGGTTTCATAAGACCTTACACTTTGCGGTTTAATGCCTTTGCTTCGTATCGTTGAAGGATAACTGGCGCCCGTCATATTGTTCCAGCTATTGATGCTCAGTCCATAGGTCGTATTGATTTCATAAACACCAGGAGCAAATTTGGTTTCTGTCCACGAACCTCTGAGTTTGAAAAGGTCAATTACTTTTGGTAATGCAAAAGTTTCAGATACCACCCAGCTTGCTGCAACAGAAGGGTAGAAGTAGGAGCGTTGATCTCTGGTTAAAGTAGAGTTCCAGTCATTACGTCCGGTGATATCAACAAAAAGTTCACTTTTCCAGCTTAGTGTAGCCTTAGCATACAAACTGTTGACCTGACGTTGAGATTGAGATTGTGTAGCGCTAACAGGATCAACGGACGCATAGATAGAATAGAAGCCGGGTACGCTTAAGCCATTTTGTGTGGATACACCTGTAGAATTGTCCTTCCAGTAATAAATTGTTCCACCGGCCAGACCATCTATCCCAAAATTGCCCCATTTGTGATTGGCTAATAAAAGGAAATCGTTATTTAAACTGTATCCTGAGTTATTACTTTTACCATATGAACCTTTTACCACACCAACTGTACCAATCGGGTTCCGGTTCTCTGTTTTTTGAGCGAAGTAATCAATACCAGATCTCACTGTAGCTTTTAGCCATGGTTTGATTTTATAATTAGCGGTTACAAATGCGTTAGAGAAATCATAGTCGCTACCGTTCAGCATTTCATTGGCAATAAAATACGGATTGTTATACCATACTTTATCCATCCAGTTCTGTTCAGAATTTTCTTTACCCTTAACCCAATAGTCTTTATAATCTCTGATGTCAAACTCCGTACCTGACCATACAATAAGATTGTAGAGGTATCCACTGGCACCATAACCAGTTCCAACGTTGTTTGGATAATAACGTTTGTTATAAGTAATACCAGCATCCATATCGAAGTTCCCGGAGCGCATGTTACCAGCCAAAGCAGCTGTAAATTTATTAAGCATGGTATTTGGATACTGTCCTTTGTTCTTTACATAGGTAAAAGAAGAACGTACTCCGCCAAATTCACCCTGTTGACTGATACTAATGTTGTTGTTAAGGATATAACTGCTTTCGAGAAAATTCGAAAGGTTCTCTTTTCCTTTCGATACCAGCTCAGTTTGTTTCCATTCGTAGGTGTAAGGGTTATATTGATTGGCTTTTCGACCAACATCCAGCTTATCTCCCCATACATAATCGCCGATACGGTATTTCCCTGCACTACCGCTGCTATAGGAAGTTTGTACATCCGGCATGGCCAAAAAACCACTGGTGAACATAGAACTGCTGTTAAAACTGATATCCAGACCACCGTTTTTATGTCCTCTTTTGGTTTGGATCATGATGGCTCCATTCCCACCTCTGGAACCATACAATGCGGATGCCGTAGCACCTTTTAGTACAGATATGGATTCAATATCATCCGGAGCAATATCCCGAAGGGAAAGGTTTGCGAAAGGGACCCCATCAATAACCAGCAATGCTGCACCGCCTCTTAATTCTAAAACAGGTGCCGCGTTAAACTCTGTGCTGTTTTTTACATTTAAACCGGCAACTTTACCCGTAAGTTTTGTGCCTACATCTACAGTTTTGGCTTCCGTAAGTCCTTTTGTAGATATGTTTTGTACGGCATAACCCAATGCTTTTTCATCACGTTTGATACCTAGTGCAGTCACAACCACTTCCTGCATGAGCTGTGTGTCTTCCAGCAAAATGACGTTTATAGTTGTTTTGCCGGCTATAGGTTGTTCTATAGTCTTGTAACCAATCATTGAGAAGATAATCATATCACTTTCATCAGTATACTCAATGGAAAACTCTCCATCGGCATTAGTAATTGTTCCTTCGTTACTTTTCTTTATTCTGATACTGACTCCAGGTATCGGACGTTGATGTTCGTCGGTAACCTTACCTTTAATAATCTTTTGCTTTTCACTGTTCATGTTACGCTCCGCGATCTCTTTTTTTGATTTTTCACGGATCAGGATAGTGTTCTGATCTACAGTGTATTCTAAAGGTCTATTGGCAAAACAAGCTGCCAGAAATTCCTTTAAAGGCTTGTTCTTTACAGATATTGTAAGCGATTTGTTTAGTTCAGGTATCTTTTTGTTATAAAGAAAATGATAACCAGTCTGTTTTTTTACCTCTTTAAAAATATCTTCAAATTTAGCCTGACGGACATTAATAGTGACTGTCTGAGCCAAACTTTTGGCCTGCAGCTGTACCAACCCTCCCAAGAGTATAATCATCACAATATTTATACGCATGAGAACTCCACTTCTTATTTTTAAATGTTTTAGTATTAATCTCGTATTCAGAAAGGGCTTTTCTGAATGAATAAAAAAATTCATAAATTTGGTTTGTTAGGTCATAAGTTATCCAGATCGTATTACACGATTGATAGCATATGGATTAATCATTTAAACAATTATTTAACGGGCTGCCGGTCGAAAAGTCGCCTGTTATTAGTTATTCGCATTGCTGGTGTCCTGATTGTAGTCGGGATACCAGAAATGTTCTCTTAGATTAGTATTATTCTGTTACAATAATCCTCCTTCCTTCAATTTTAAAGTGAATAACACTTGTGTACTCCAGTTTTCTAAGCACTTCTCTGATATCTTTGAACCGCGATACACTACCCATTAATTCCTTATTTGATACGTCTGTACGGTATTCTATATCTACATCGTACCATCTGGCAATTTGTCTCATAACTTCGTCTACCCTGCGACCAGAGAAGCTAAATTCTCCATTTTTCCAGGCAATGGCCTGTTCCATGTCGGCTGCTTGAAGTGATAGTTTACCAGTTGTGTTTGTTATCGCCTGCTGTCCGGGAACAAGCGTCGCTATTTTAGAATTTCGATTTATCTTTTGTTGTTTGTTTAATGTGGTTAAACGAACTGAACCTTCTATCAGGGTGGTTTTTACATCATCTTCATCGGCATAAGCATTAACATTGAAATGGGTGCCTAATACTTCTATCTGTTGCCCATTACTATTTACTAAAAATGGTTGCGCTGTATTTTTTTTAACATCGAAATAAGCTTCTCCTTCTAGTGTTACTTCTCGTTTATTCCCTTTGAATGACGTAGGGTAGCTCAGTTTGGACATTGCATTGAGCCAAACCTTGGTTCCATCTGCAAGAATGATTTGGTACTGTCCTCCTTTTGGTGTACTAATGGTATTAATACCTTGGCTTTCTTTTTCCGTATTATTGGAAACCTGGTACACCAGTTGTCCGTTTTTATCTTTTCTAATAGAGACTCCGGCTATTGACGCGATTTCTCCCTGTGGCTTGTCATTTAGTTCAATTAATTGACCATTTTGTAATTTTAATGTGGCTTTGTTACTGCCAGGTATGATTGTGTTTTTAGATTTGGCTATTTGCAGAGCCTGTTCTGCTTGTCTTTTAGAATTTATAGATTGGTAAAAGAAAAAACCGATAGATAACAAAATGGCTACTGAAGCGGCCGCTATAAGTGGAAACCTATTGTGTCTTATATGAAGTACAGGTTTTTCTATCTGATCAAGAGTAAAGATGTTTCTGAGTATCCCGGTAATTTCTTCTTCTGCCAATGGAGATTGCTCTTGTTCTTTATCCATCAAAGTAAGAATATGATCAACAATCTGATTATCCTGACCAGCTAACAATAATTCATGTAGTTCAGCTTGTTCAGCAGGTGTCATTCCGCCTTCCATGTATTTCTTTATTACACCCGCTATATGTTCTTCTTCTTCCATATTTCTTTATTGATCAGTTTTTTAATGGAAATGTTTGGCTTTGATTTAGCATTCTTTCCCGTTAAACATATATAAGATCCACAACTCGGTGACTAGGACTAATGACTTTGAAATTATTTTTTAATATAGAAAAAAAGAAAAGCCAGAAAGGCATAGCCATTTAAAGCAAGATGTGCCCTTATTAGCTTTAGAGAGGTTACCAGGCTGTTTTTTACCGTGTTTGGAGATAGATTCAGCAATTCGGCAATTTCTGGTATTGTTTTGTTTTCTACTCTGCTTAATTGGTAGATCAGTTTTCTTTGCGGGGAGAGATGTTCAATTGCATCGACTATTACAGCTTTGATTTCGTTAAGCTGAATAGTCTGGGTGGTATGTTCGCTGTATTCTTCCTGGTGTCCGGAAAGCTTATGTACAGCTTTTTGATGAATGGTTTTATTTCTTAAATGGTGTAAACACTCATTGGCCGCAAATTTGAATATCCATGACTTGATGTTCGTGACCTCTATTATTTTGTCACGGTTTAGCCAAACCCTAATAAAGGTATCTTGTATAATTTCTCTTGTATGCTCATTACATTTGGTAAATCGGAAAACAAAGGGTTTTAACGTGGGGGCGAGGGTACGGAAAAGATGTTCAAATGCTTTCTCATTTCCTTCGGAAATTTCCATAAGAAACTGATGATCATTTAACAAATCCAGTTGTGGCATACAATCGCTATAAAATTTCAAACCTAGAGAATTTTCACTATTATTTAAGTACCTATAATATCAAATTTATGTTAATTTTTGATACGTTAGTAGTTAATTTAATGATTTATTAAGTTTTAAGCTGGCGCTAGTCTTAAAATTCAAAGTATTTCAACACCTCTTTTTTTGTAGGAGCTTTTAATTTGTTAGATTTATTTCCTAATCAAAATAAATCATATGAATAACGTTAACCTTGCTGGGAAATTGGCACTTTGTATATTAAGTTTATTGCAGTTTAATCTCGTTGCTTTTTCTCAAAAGCGTGTTGAGAGAAAACCTAATATCATTTATATATATGCTGATGATCTTGGTATTGGTGAGATCGGTCCCTATGGTCAGAAGTTGATTAGAACACCCAATTTAGATCGTATGGCTAAAGAAGGGATGAAATTTACACAACATTACACTTCTAGTCCAGTTTGTGCACCAGCACGCTGTATGCTGTTAACAGGCAAGAATGGAGGGCATGCCTACATTAGAGGGAACTATGAAATGGGAGGCTTTGAGGATGAAAATGAGGGCGGACAAATGCCTTTGCCCGAAGGGACCTTTACTATTCCGAAAATGTTGAAGACTGTTGGTTATGCTACCGGAATTACAGGGAAATGGGGACTGGGAATGAATTACACTACAGGCGATCCGAACAAACAAGGCTTCGATTATGCTTATGGTTTTCTGGATCAGAAACAAGCACATAATTATTACCCTACACATCTATGGGAGAATGGTAAAAAAGAGATGCTAAACAATAAATTCGTTGTTTTGCATCAAAATATTGATCCTGCTAAAGCAACAGATCAGGATTTTGAGAAATTTATTGGTCAGGACTATGCCGCAGATAAGTTCACTGAAAAAGCTTTAAAGTTTATTGACAGCCATAAACAACAGCCTTTTTTCCTTTACGTGCCTTATAGCATTCCTCATGTAGGGCTGCAGGCCCCCCACTTGAATGTTAAGGAATATATTGGGAAATTCCCTGATGAACGGCCATATTACGGGGAAAATGGCTACAATCCATCTAAATACCCATTGTCTACTTATGCCGCCATGATTACTTATTTAGATACACAGGTGGGGATAATTATGAAAAGAGTTAAAGACCTGGGATTAGATGAGAACACAATTATTATGTTCTCCAGTGATAATGGTGCAACTTTTAACGGGGGGGTAAAACCTAAATATTTTAATAGCGTGTCGGGCTTAAGAGGATTGAAAATGGATTTGTATGAGGGGGGCATTCGTGAACCTTTTATTGCCAGATGGCCAGGGAAGATTAAACCCAATACTGTCAGCGACCTGATATCCGTACAGTTCGATATGATGGCCACTTTTGCTGCAATTTCTGGCGCTAAAACGAATCAAACAGATGGAATCTCCATACTGCCCACTTTGCTTGGAAATGAAAAAGCACAGCAGAAAAGAGCATATATTTATTTTGAATATCCTGAGAACGGTGGACAGGTCGCGATTCGTATGGGTGATTGGAAAGGGGTACGTGTAAATGTTCGTCAAAATGCCAAAAGCCCCTGGCAATTGTTTAATCTTAAGAATGATCCAGGTGAAACAATCGACTTGGCTGCGAAGTTTCCTGAGATTATTGAGAAATTTAAAGGTATACAAGTTAAAGAACATCAGAATGCCCATATCCACGAATGGGAGTTTTTGAATAGTAAGATGGGTAAAAAAAAATAATCCTAAAGGATTTGCTTAATTTCGAAGCGTAAAATATAAATTGATAATTTCCCAAAAGTACCTAATGCAAAATATTAAGAACATCATATTTGATTACGGAAACGTAATTTTTGAAATAGATTTTAAAAGAACACAAGAAGCACTATCCCAGCTTGGAATTACAAATAGTACTGAGTTTTTTGCACACAAAAGTCACCATAATCTTTTCAATGATTTTGAAACCGGAGCAATTTCGCCAGCTCAGTTTAGGACTGGAATACGAGAAGCTGCGAATAATGATCAATTAACTGATGAAGAAATTGATGGGGCATGGAATAGCTTGCTGATTGGGGTTCCTCCGGGTATTCACGAAGTGCTGCTCAAAGTAAAACAAACGTATCGTACCTTTTTGCTAAGCAATAATAATGAAACCCATTACAATTACATCGTAGACTATCTGAAGAGAGAGTTTGATATGCCAGATAATAGTAGCCTGTTTGAAAAGGCTTATTATTCGCAGCAAATGTTTTTGCGTAAGCCCAATGTCGAGATTTTTGAGCAGGTACTTAAAGAGAACAACCTCAACCCTAAAGAGACATTGTTTATAGATGATAGTCCACAGCATATAGAAGGAGCGAAGCTTGCTGGCTTAAATACTTTGTTAATGACTAAACACCCAAGGGAATTAGAGCAGGTTTTGATTGATCATCATATCTTGTAACCTGAATATATAGTTTTTAAGTTGTCGTCATACAGGCGAAGGCCGGTATCCCGCATTAGCGAGGTTACTTTTCTCTTGAGATCCCGCTTTTCACAGGGATGACGATAGTATGTAGATATAGCCTGATCTTAAAAGTATTTTTGCAGTAACTCTTCCAGTTCCTTAGGAAGGAGGGGTTTCTTCAAAAGTTTAATTACATGTAAGCTGGCTTCAGCTTTTTTAATATCTCCGAAGTCCAGTGTCGAAGAGAGCATGGCAATCAGGCAAACCTCTGTCAGTTCTTTAGGTAGTTGTTTATAAGCTTCCAGAAACTCAAAGCCGTCCATGTCGGGCATTTGTATATCCAGCAAAATTAGATCAGGCAATTTGACATTATCATTTAAGGTCTTGTTTAAATAAGCAAGGCCTTCTTCTCCCGATTGACAGGTAATAATCTCGTCAAACAGCTTAGACAACTGTATGATTTTTGAGTTGATTTTTAAATCAACAACATTATCATCTATCAATAAAACTGTTTTTGGGTTATTTAACATTAGGGATTGTAATTTTAAAGGTCGTTCCTTCAGCCAGATCAGAGCTTACAGATATTTTTCCATTAATCTTATTTAATGCTTCTTTTACAATAAATAAACCTAATCCGCTACCCTGGTTAACTTTACTTTTGAAAAACTGCGTAAATATTTTTTCCAGATGCTCGTTCAGAATACCCATCCCGTTATCAGTAATTGAAATCTCGGCCAGTTCTCTTCTAACTTCAACATTGATGTATACCTTTTTATTGGCCTCATCTTCCTTCTGATATTTTATAGCATTAGAAATCAGGTTGCCAAGTATAACTTCAATTCTGAAAGCATCACCATAAAAATCTACCTGCTGATCAATATTTATTGTAAATGTTGTTTCTTTATCGGCATAGGTATAAAGTTCTATCAATCCGGGTATCAGTTTCTGGAAGTCTATTAGTGTATTTTCAGAAACAGTCTTATTGTTTTTATAATACTGAAGTGTTTTTTGAATGTAATAGTCCAGCTTATTTGAACAGGTCTCTATCAAACTCCAGTATTCGCCACTGGATTCGTACATGCCTTCTATTTTTACAAGATTTACAATACCCATAGCTGAAACCAAAGGAGCTCTCAGCTCATGAGAAATACTGTAAATAAATCGGTTCAGTTCATCATTGGTTTTTTCCAGTTCTGCAACCTTATTCCTCAGGTCAATCTTTGCCCTGTAGGCGTCATATGCATTTTTAATGGAGTTATGAAGTTCCAGATCGTTCCATGGTTTGGTAATATAACGGTATATATCGCCATGGTTAATTGCATCTGCCAGTGCTTCAATATCCGTGTAACCAGTTAACAGTATTCTGATGGGGTCAGGATAGGTATCTGTAATGCTTTTAAAAAATTCTACACCTGTAGTCCCGGGCATCTTCTGATCGGCAAGAATAACATGTACAGAAATGTTTTGCAGCACTTTTAACCCCTCGGCAGCAGATATAGCTGTATATATCTCATACTGCCTCCTAAAACTTGCCTTAAAAGCCTGCAAGTTATTTTCCTCATCATCGATATATAGAACTCTTACATTGGTTGCACTCATATTATGCGTTTTGCTATTGTGGTGTATTAACAGGTAATGTAATGATGAATTCTGTACCCTGGCCTAATTCGGATAAGACATCTATATGACCTTTATGTTTCTCAATTATACTAAAAACAATTGACAAACCTAGGCCTGTTCCTTCTCCAACTTCTTTTGTTGTGAAAAAAGGTTCAAATATTTTATGTTTAACCTCATCCGTCATGCCAGTTCCCGTATCTTTAATGCTAATGATCACGTTATCATTCTCATAATGAGTAGCGATCGTAAGGAATTCCTCATCCCGGTTTTTTCCATTCGATTTGATGGCCTGGATCGCATTGGATATCAGGTTCATGAATACCTGGTTAATCTTACCCGGTAAACATTCTACTTTTGGTAGATTACCTAAATTCTTAATGACTTTTACATTGTCTGGCATTGAGTTCCTAACCAAAACCAAGGTAGAATGCAATCCTTCATTAATATCAATTGGCTTTAAGTCAGTTTCGTCCAAACGGCTGAAATTTCTTAGACTTCTAATGATTTCTGCAGTCCTTTTTGCACCATCAGTAATACCAATCAATAGTGATTCTATCTCATTGTTGATAAAGTCAAGGTCAATCTGCTTTTTAAAAGCTTCTATTTCCTTAATCTGATCTTCAACATTTGCAGCTGTAAAATCAACGTTTTCATACTTGGTAATGATTTCCTTCAGGTCATCAATATCTAATTGAAGCGGTTTTATATTAGAGGTTACAAAATTGATAGGATTGTTTATTTCGTGAGCAATACCCGCTGTTAGCTGACCCAATGCAGCCATTTTTTCTGCATCTACCAATTGTGATTGAGCATCCTTCAAGTTAGTCAAGGCTACGTTTAAACTTGAATTGGTATTCTGTAACTCGGTAGTACGTTCGTTTACTTTTTGTTCCAATTCAATATTTTGCTCTCTTACCAGGCGCTCATTTTCTTTTAATACCAATAGGGCCTGTTTCTGTGCCATCTCATTTTCATTTTTAATGAAGTTTATCCGGTCGGCAAGTGCGAATGATAGTAACAGCACTTCGAGTACCGATGCAAACTGAACAGAATAGGTAGAAAAAAGAGAATAGCTGATAATCTCATAATCTTTTAGAATGAAGATCATCATGCCAATAAAAAGAAATGACCAGGATGCCAGATAATATCCAGCGGGTTTAAACCGATCTTTGAAATATGCACGTAATGCCATTATAAAGACTATAATAGAACCGCCAAAAATGGAGATCTGCATACCAACAAAAGAAATCTTTTTAAAACCTATAAAAAGCAGGAATGTACTGATTACCGTTAAAACAAGCAGAACATTTAACATCCTGTTGTTTTTGGGCATATTCTTTTTAGTATTTAAGAACGACTTGGTAAATAATATAGAAGCGATCAGTCCCAGGTTAGAAAAAAGAATGACTGATATACTATTAAACCAGGCACTGTTGATATAAAAATATTTATCAAAATAGCCTTGTATAGTCGTTTGTGTAAGCCAGGTAAAGAGGATACAAAAGATATAGTTTAAATAACTGACATCTTTTATGCTGAAAAATAAAAACAGGTTATAGGCAAACATGATCAGCATGATGCCCGTATAGACTCCAAAGAATACGTCTCTCAGTGAAAAAATTTCCAGTAGGTTATTGCTTTTACTGATAAAAACAGGTGACATGACTACATCGTCTGAATACAATTTGATATAGATAACCGGATTTAATGCAGCAATCTCTTTAGGTATCTTAAAGGTTTTAAGGTTTCCAGAGGTTTCTGGTGGAGCTGAAAGGCTGTAGTTGTTACATTGAAACTTCTTTAAAACCTGTTTGTCCTTTACAAAATAGACCTCAGCCAATTTTAATCTTGGCTGGTCTATCAAAATATTTGAATAGTCTTTGAGGCTGATAGAGCTCGGAACTTCTGTTTTTATCCAAACTCCTTCAGCATAACTTCCGATATTGATCATATTGGAAGAAGGCTTTTTAAATTCCCCTTCTTTCGTTAGTACCGAATTTATTCCAAGTGAACTGGAGCTACTGATGTATACTTTAGAAAAGTGTAAGATATTAATTAACGAATCCCGTGTTTGAATATCGGGATCTGTCAATGTATCGTCTGAAAAGACTTCGGAAACTTGCTGTTCAATGCGTACCGATGCCTTTGAGTACATTCCAAGCGTCAGCAAAATGCCAATTAAAAGCAGATATCTAAAATGCTTTATGATCATAATGCAATATCAATATGAACATCTATAAAACCATCATTTGCTTTATTTGGTATCTGGAATATTTGTTTTGGATTAGCCCTGAAAGATAAAATATTGTTACGTACCTCATCAATAGCGAAAGGTAAAGTATCCAGTTCATCAGTAATTACCGCAGTTGCGGTTAAATCCTCTTTTGGATAATAAAAACGACCGTTTATACCAATTTCCGAAATTACCCTGAACCCGCCCCTTACCGCATTACGATGGGTAGCCGGAGCTGTTAAACCAAAAAGGGTTGTTAAACCGATTAAGTTTGATAATGCAACACTAACCTGGCTTAAAAATAAGCTACCTACACCAAGGCCGGCGATTTCCCAGGAATTCCAAACACCACATAACTCTCCGGTACCATTTGCTGTGCGCTCGCTAACCATGGTATAGATTTTATCATCCATAAAACCTACAGCCTCTTCAATAGGAAGAGGGTTAATGCCATTTGCCCTATGGATTCGTGAACCGGCCAATGCTTTACCATTTTCTTCTGAACTTACCAGTACTGCATAAACATCAGGGTTAAGTACCCAGTCTATTTTTGCAGAGGTAATTTTAGTAATGCCAAATATTTCTAATACGTGTGTGTGCCCTTCAATAAATTTCATACAGGCCGCCCGATCGTCTACGGCCCTGAAAGCTTTAAAATAAAGCTTATTGATCTGAGGTTTATTTTGTTCCAATGGATAAAGTTTTATTTAAAGGTTTTCTAATTGTACGTTGTGGTGATGATTCGGCCTTAAATATTCTAAATAAAAATATTTCAACAAAATTATCAGATATTTTAAACAAATGCTTGAATTTTTGATGTAAATTGAAAATTTGCTTTCTGCTTTCCTCCGGTAGATCGTTCAATTCCTGAAAATTATTCTTGTAAAAGAAGATCAAAGGGACATTTACGGGGTGGATTTGATAGCCTAATGCTGTTGCCGCAAGCCACAGTTTTTCAAACGCCATACCGCCTTTTAAATAATTCAGCGGACTGTTCTCAGTTGAGGTCATTAAGCCAATTGCTGGGGATGATTGGAATTGCTTAAGTGCAAGTGTTTTAAGTGCGCTCCCGCCTTTTATTTCTTTTAAAAACTGTACGGCTTTTTCATCTTTCATTAATCTTAAACCAATCTGATCATTATTGCTCAAATCTAAGGTATTTATACCAATCCCATCTTCTGCTGCGACAATTTCTTCCTGGTTCCAGCGCATTTCTTTTTTTGTGAAATCTTCATGTGCCGCCGGAATAAACATACGCAATAAATCGGCTTGTCCTGATATATCACCCAGTTCTTTTTTATCCTCGTCGTTTGTAATCCAATGCAGGTCTAACCCGAAAGAACTGATGATGTCATTCAGCTGTTGCATGTCGTTAGCACTGATTTCCTGTGATATGCCAAATTTCCTGTTGGTATGCCTGTTTGTAATTTGCGCAGCAAGTTTTTGTTCAATTGCATCAGGTTCGTGTTTTCCATTGAAATTGAAAACTGCAATATGATCAGGGAAAAACTCCGGGGTAAACCTCCAATCTACCTTCAGTTCATTAACGGCAGCCTCGAGTAATAAATTTTCGATTGAAGCACCTAATGAAGCATAAGATGAAAGGTAATCCGGATCCAGGTAAGCGCCAGAAACATGTTTATTTAAAAATAGGTGTAAAGTTCCGTTTTCGTAATGCCAGTGCCAGGGCTGGTTGTTTCCTCCGGATGGTGCTTTAGCTGCTGAAGCGATCAGTTTACCGATCAGTTCTTCAGAAATAATGTCACCTTTTTTATCTTCAGTTAGCTGATGAGTTGAGAAATAACGGCTAATCTCTTCGGCACTTAACTGTTTTATTCTTGGCTCCTGAACTGCTTCTTTCGTGGCAGACTCATCTGCAATTAGTTCATCAATATCAATAAAGAAGCGACCTGATACTTTCAAATTTCCTAATAGGATTTTTCTGGATAGATCTGCTGTTATACCACCTCCATAGGTAACGGCGCTGGCCAGCTGAGGCCAGGTTGAAATGGTTGTCATCATTTCTATTGCCGATGCTTTCATTCGTGGCGAAAGGGTTTCTACACCCGTTACAGGAGCGATATATGGAATCTTTTCATCCATGGTTTTTAGCGTTTTAAAAACAGCCATGTCCATGTGTTCAACAAAACCATGTAAAACAGGTCGGTTAGGCTCAAGATCAAATCGCTCTATGTCAATCGTACACCTGTCACTACCTTCCATTAAAACAGGTATACCTAAGGCTTTGGCTTTTTCCCGCGCACTGATTTTAACATCGAAGCTATCACACTCGTCAATTAACAGGTCAAGCTTTCCATTTTCTGTTAAGAAATTATCAATATTACCTTCTGTAATACCTTCGTGAAAACAAATTACTTTTAAGAAAGGATCCATTTCTGCAATTTCTCTTGCAACGATAACGGTTTTTTGAAGATGTATATTATGTATACCAGTTCTGATACGGTTTAAGTTCGACAGATCCAGTTCATCAAAGTCCGCAATACGTAACTCTCCAAAACCTCTTTCGATAGCCAGGGTTAAGGAAACAGATTGTCCTACCGACAAACCCATTACGCCAATTTTTTTTTGGGAAAGGGTCTTTTGTTCCGCTTCGGTTATTTTATGTTTGTTTCTGTTGGTACGAACAATGATAAATTCTTCTTCGTCTAAAATATGTACTAATTTTTCTGACCAGGGATAATATACCCATACACCATAGTCTTCTAACGAAATAGAACCACGGTGATTCTCCGCAACTTTTTTTATTTCAACAGCAGGAATACCAGGCTTTAAACATTTAATTAATTCTTCTAACTGAGATTCAATTGTGTCATATATTTGTATATGAGGTTTTTCAGTTAAAATATTTTCCAGATTTTGCTTTTCGGTACTGTTTTTGGTATTAAATAATACAGGCTTGTAGAGTTTATTTAATTGCTTCGTGGTGTTAATAAGTGCTTCAAAATTTAAATTTGAATAAGCTTTAGACTGCATTTTTTTAATATATGTATGCGATAAAAATAAAAAAAAATAGGTAAATTATTGAAAGAACTAAAAATAGGCTTTTAAGAGTAATAATAAAAAAGTATTTTTAACTTTTATTTCCAGACAAATGAATGTGAATATCCTTTATGTTGATGACGAACCTCATAATTTAAGTGCGTTTAAAGCCACTTATAGAAGGTTGTATAATGTTTTTACCGCGGAATCTGCTGACGAAGGCAGAATTATTTTAGATAAGGAAGAGATTCATGTCATCATTACCGACCAGAGAATGCCGAAAACTACAGGGGTAGAGTTTTTAGCTTCTATTTTAGATAAACATCCTGACCCGATCCGGATGATCCTAACTGGATATACAGATATTGATGCAGTAATTGATGCCATTAACAAGGGACAGGTATACCGCTATATCCAGAAACCATGGATGGAAGCTGATTTGAAGATTAATATTGAAAAGGCATACGAAATATATATGCTTAGAAAAGAAAATCGCGATCTAACTGCTAAATTATTATTAGCAAATCAGCAACTAGAATTTTTATTAAGACAAAATCTGCTATCTTAGTTATCCTAATGGGATAACTAATTTATGCTTAGATGGGTTTTAATAATATGGGCGCTCTTGTTCTTCCCATTTTTTAATGCGGAAGCCCAGAATATTTCGAATGAAGGCACAGACTTCTGGGCCGTATTCCCAACACATGACCCTTCGAGACCCAGAAATGGTATTGTTTATTTAGCTAATGTTCGGATTTATATTACCGCAAAAACCAATTCACAGGTAACTGTAACTTGTGGTGGTTTTAGTTCCGGACTGGTAGATGTGCCCGGCAATAGTGCTGTTTGGGTAGATGTACCCCGGGAACATGCCTACGTTGATGTCGCAGACGCAAACAACCCTATTGCGAATAAGGGGATTCATATACAGGTTACACCAGGACGTGATAAAGTGGCTGTATTCGAGCATATTTATGCCGGAGCCAGGTCTGCCGCTTCTCTTATTCTTCCCCGGGAAGCCCTCGGCAGGGAATATTACTCCATGAATTATACACAGGATGCCAGTAATGGAGAGGTAAATAAAAATTTCCTGGTTCTGGTGGCTACTGATCCAAACACCAAACTTATTGTTCATAAAAAAGACGGGAGCATATTAAATGTAAATTTCGCTAATGCCGGCGAAGTGTATGAGTATATGCCTGACAACCACGAAGACCTCACAGGGGTGTATGTTGAGATAGACAAAAGTTCCCCGGATAACTGCAATAAACGTTTTGCTGCATATTCGGGTAGCACTGCGCTTAGTATCGGCTGCGACGGCTCGCGTGATCCACTTTTTCAACAGCTTTATCCCACTGGGAGCTGGGGAAAAAAATATGGGGTTGTACCATTTAGTGATAGAAGACACGTTGTAAGGATACTTGCCCAGGATGACAACACCAGCGTCCAGTTTAATGGTAATACAATTAATCTTGATAAAGGCAAATATTACACCAGTGCTGAGCTCACTAATGCATCATTAATTACTGCAGATAAAAAAATAAGTGTAGCACAATATTCATTAACACAGGCTTGTACGTCTAATGTGGGGGACGAAATTTTTGGGGATCCTGAGATGGTACTGCTAAACCCTATCGAATTTAACGTAAAATCTACTACACTATTTTCATCCAATAAGGAGCGTATTACTGAACGGTACATTAATGTACTGATAAAAACATCAGCTACATCTACTTTTAAGATTGATGGAATAGCTGTGAATACAGTATGGACACCGGTTCCTTCAAATCCTGAATTTAGTTATACACAGATTCCTATTCATGCCGAAAGCTCTTACTTAACAGCCAATGAAGGTTTTAATGCAATTGCATACGGTTATGGTGATCATGAGTCGTACGCTTACTCTGCCGGTACAAATCTTGCGGCAAATACCTATTTTTTAGTGTCTAATAAGATTACACATCGAGATACTCAGAATGCATGTGTCGGACAAACTTCTGATTTCAAAATGATTCTTCCATATCAGGTTGCTAAAATTACCTGGAAATTAGATGATGGCCCTGAAGAACCAGGACCCTTAAGTTATGAAGTTATTCCTACGGCAGATGGTACATTGTCTTATGAATACAAATATGGAAAGGATCAGATATTTAGCGAACTTAGGTCACATTTGATTACCATAAACGTAGAGTTACCCAACGACGGTACGGGGTGTTTGAGCGGAGCAGCAGAGTTTAGTTATAAATTTGATGTTTTTCCATTGCCTACAGTAGATTTTCAAATTCCTGATGAGAACTGTGCTGACACAGAGATTCAGTTCTTTGATAAGAGTGCTTCTAATATACCTAACAAAACACTAAACAGATGGCTTTGGGATTTTGGTGATGGTAAAACTTCTACGGAGCAAAATCCTGTTCATATTTTTAGTGAGTCAGGGCCTTTTACAATTAAACTATCGGCAGGACTGGATGAAGGGTGTATGTCAGAAGCGGTTCCTCAGGTAATAAATATAGGGCCGAAAATAAATGCTAGCTTTGAAACAACTTCTATAGGCTGCATTAATAGCTCGCATACCTTTAACGATAAATCTAATGCAGAGTCGGGAACTATTGTAAAATGGTATTGGGATTTTGGGGATGGTACGCAGGTTTCAACAGGTCCAACGCTTTCCCCCGTTACTCATATTTACCGGGCATTGGGCGTGTTTACTGTTACATTAGTAACTGAAACCGCCAATGGATGTAAAAGTTTACCTTTTCCTCAGAATATTACCATTATGGCTTTGCCAGTACCAGCATTTACCTTGCCTAAAATATGTTCTTCAGATAACATCGCAGAATTTCAAAACTTATCACATCATATAGATGGAAGTACCGCGGACTTAACCAGTCATTGGGATTTTGGCGATAATGCTAGTCCGGACAATATTTCTACTGATGCTATCGGTCGACATAAATATCTGGTACCGGGAGTTTATACGGTGACGCTTACGGTTACAAATGCAAGTGGCTGTTCTAGTTCTATTAAGGAAAACTTTAGGGTAAACGGACCTGATGTAGTGGCTGGGTTTGATATTGTTGACAAAGATAAACTATGTAGCAACCGCGAAGTGGAGATCATTAATACTTCATTTATACGGTCTGGAGGAAATGTTGTTAAACTACATATTTACCCTGATGCAGAAAACAGACCTGATCATTTTATCGTGTATGAAGACCCTGCACCCAATCAGACCTATAAACTGCCTTATCCCGAATTGACAAGTCCAGGTTCAAAACCTTTTACGATTAAAATGGTTGCTTATTCAGGCGAAAGTTGCTCGAGTATTGCTACAACTGATATTTTGTTAAATCCAGCACCCGTACTTTCTTTTGATGACATCCCTGCGGTATGTGTCAATGGTGGAAAGGTTCAGCTTACCCAGGCCGGGGAAATACTCGGCATTGCAGGTGATTTCAGGTATTCGGGGCCGGGCGTTACCGTAGATGGCGAATTTGACCCGGAAGTAGCAGGAGTAGGTACACATGATATTACCTTTTCTTTTATAGCTCATAATGGTGGTTGTGAAGAATCTATAGTCAAATCTGTTGTGGTTTATCCAATTCCCGTGGTTAAAATCCCTTCAGACCTTTACATTCTTGAAGGTGGGGAAAAACAAATAGAAGTAACCCTAAGTAATTCCGGAAATACTTATAAGTGGAGCCCTTCAACGGGATTGAACAGGGATGATCTGTTAAATCCTACTTTTTTTGCAACTAGTGATAGGGTATATTCGCTTGAGGTTACCACGGTAACCGGATGTGTTGTTTCCGGAAGCGTTTTTGTTCATGTGATCAAGAATATAGAACCTGCAAATGCATTTAGTCCAAATGGCGATGGGGTAAACGATCTATGGACGATAAAATACATAGAAACTTATCCGAACGTAACTGTAGATATTTTTAACAGGTACGGAGAAAAAGTTTTTTTTAGTCAAGGATATTCGATACCTTTTGACGGCAATTACAAAGGGCAAGCTTTGCCGGTAGGGACTTATTACTATATGATCAATCCAAAAAACGGGAAAAAAATAATAACTGGTTCATTAACTTTAATCAGATAAATGACACGCTCAGCATATCTTATCATCGCTCAATTGGTGCTGTCTATTTGTTGTTTCGCTCAGCAAAGACCACAATACACGCAATATATTTTCAATAATTACCTGTTAAACCCGGCGATCAGTGGGATAGAAAATTATGCAGATGTAAAAGTAGGTTATAGAAAACAATGGGCAGGTATTGACAATGCGCCACAAACATCGTTTGTTACTGCGCATTGGAATCTTGGTGCTGATTATTTATGGAAAAATGCCTTGTCATTGCCAGATAAAGGTGATGATCCAATGAGTAGAAACTATATGCAAAATTACACCTCATCACCAGCGCATCATGGAATGGGTGTTACAGCGGTGTATGACGAAGTTGGCCCGCTATCAAGACTTGATGCTAATTTAACATATGCATATCATCTTCAATTGAGCAATGCATTTAACCTTTCGGTTGGAGTAGCTGCGGGAGTAAGCAGGGTAGCGCTTGACATTAATGCCCTGACTTTTGAAGATCAAACACGTACTGACCCATCTATCTCAAATGGTATAGCCAGTCAGCTTAAGCCCGACCTTGGTTTTGGTGTTTGGTTGTACAGCGGTCGTCTTTTTGCCGGCGCTTCCGTACAGCAGGTTTTACAACAAAAACTATCCTTTACCAACGATCGTAATTACAAAGCGGGAAAAGAAGTTCCTCACTTTTTTGTAACCGCAGGATACCGTTTATATATTGATGACGTTATTTCGGCGACACCATCCATTATGCTTAAGCAGGTAAGTCCGGCACCGGCATCTATTGATGTGAATTTGAAAATGTCATTTAAAGATCGGTTCTGGGTAGGAGGAAGTTATCGTAAAGACGATTCCTTTTCTGCTTTGGCTGGTATAAACGTAAGTAAGTTACTTAATCTTACCTATGCTTACGACTTTACTACTTCAGGCTTAAATCAGGTGAGTAATGGTAGTCATGAAATAGTACTGGGTATTCAGCTCAATAATATTTACGAAGTATTCAGCACCACAAGAATGTGGTAATTACATTAAAGTTCTTTTCTTAGCCTGGCAACAGGAATGTTCATTTGCTCCCTATACTTCGCTACTGTTCTGCGCGCAATGTTATAACCTCTTTCTTTTAGGATTTCGGTTAATTTTTCGTCAGCCAGAGGCTTGCGTTTGTCTTCATTGCCAATACAGTCTTCCAGGATTTTCTTCACTTCTTTGTTGGAAACTTCTTCACCACTTTCAGTTTGAATGGCTTCAGAGAAGAATGATTTCAACAGGAAAGTACCAAATTCTGTCTGTACATATTTAGAGTTAGCTACCCTGGAAACGGTAGAAATGTCCATGTCTATTTTATCAGCAATATCCTTTAAAATCATGGGGCGCATTTTACGCTCATCACCAGTAAGCAAATACTCGTACTGGTATTGCATAATGGCATTCATGGTTTTTAATAAAGTTTGCTGCCTTTGTTTAATAGCATCAATAAACCATTTAGCAGAGTCCAGCTTCTGTTTTACAAACTGTACTGCTTCTTTTAGTTTTTTATCTTTTTGAGCTGCTTTGTCGTAGTGATCAAACATATCAATATACGATCGGCTGACACGCAGTTCAGGGGCGTTTTTTGAGTTGAGGGTAAGGATCAGTACACCATCATTATTTGATACATGAAAATCCGGAATAATTTGCAGCTGTTTAGTAGTTACCTGGTTAGAATCTCCTGGTTTAGGGTTTAACCTAAGTATTTCTGCAATAATCTCTTTTAAATCTTCACTGTTCAGGTTAAGAGATTTCTCCAGTTTATCGTAGTGTTTCCGGGTAAATTCATCAAGGTGGTTTTCGACAATAAGAATGGCTTTCTGAATGATCGGATTATTTGGATCTTTTCGTTTCAACTGTAAAGTAAGACATTCCTGTAAATCCCTTGCGGCGATGCCTGGGGGATCAAAATGTTGAATTACCTTAAGCATTTCCAGTACATCCTCTTCTTCAACCATTACATTCTGAGAAAAGGCAAGATCATCAATCATGGAAGTGATCGGTCTTCTTAAATAACCGTCATCATCTAAACTGCCAATAATCTGTTTACCAATAATAAAGTCCGTGTCTGATAACGGTACCAGGTCAAGCTGCTCTTGTAAACTTTCAAAAAAAGTACTTTCAATGGCTATTGGAGTTTCTTTTTTTTCCTCGTCGTCGTCATTGTTATTATATGAAGTGCTGTAGTCATTTACATCATCATCCTGTAAATAATCATCAACATTAAATTCATCCGTATTTTCTTCCTTGGAACCGGCATCGAAATCATCCGGTGTATCATTCAGGTCGTCGTATTCACTTTTAGGCTCATCAGCTATCATTAAGCTGGGATCTTCAAGAGCTGGATTTTCTTCCAGTTCTTCTTTTATGCGGGTATCTAAAGCAACTGTTGGCACCTGTAACAGTTTTATAAACTGAATCTGTTGAGGTGATAATTTTTGAAGTAATTTTTGTTGTAAATGTTGTTTTAGCATAAAATGATGAGCAGGTATTTAATGTACCCGTTCCAAAAATACACATTTAGTACAGATAAAAGTAATTACGAAAATATAAATGATGGAGGTTGCTGATACACATAGACAATTGATTTTAAGATCAGGGGCAAATAATGCCCCCAATGTAAGTACTATCGCCAGTCAACTTGCCGTTGGCCGACGCAAAGCTGATATAGCAGTGCAGCGTATTGCCGGCATAATGTTCGGGTATTTCTATACTGTGGTTTCCTGCGTACCTGTCCGTAACGTTAATCAATTGATGATACGCTTCCCGATCAGCATTATATACCAATATGGAAGCTAAATCAGTAAACTGGCAGCTTGAATATTGTTGCTGTGGCAACCAGCTAAAATTAAGCTGGTTATTAATCACACTAATCTTTGGCTCATCAGGTGTAGCAATTCTACCTCGGCTGTATTGAATTTCTGGAAAGTTGAGTAAGAAATGATCGTCTTCTTTAATAAAAGCATGCTCGTAATTGTATTCATAAGCAGCATTGATTTCATTCTTTTTCTTTGCGTATTTCTTGAATCCAGGTTTTACCAGTTCCTCAATGTGATTTAAAAAGCTATTTAACAAACCGAACTTAGCCTGTGCTTCGAGTTGTTTGTCTGTCGCTGGTTTTTTTGTTTTTCGGTACGTTGCACCAACCACGTTAATACCGTTATGAACGCGTGTAACTGATGGACCGACTTTTTTACGGACAGGGCCAAGTAGGCCCGAACTTAATATTCCCATAATTTTTTGTTTTAAGTTGGAATGATTAGGGTTTGTTGAAACTTCCAGTGTATGTGCTGTCAGCCACTGTTTTTCCATCGGCCGATGCAAAAGTGATATACGTTTCCATGTATTTGTCTTTTAGACTTTCAGGGATTTGTAGTAACGCTGTGCCTGAAGATCTATTTGTCCCAAAAAGTGTATAATATGATTTTTTTACTTTTGGAAAATAGGCCAGGAGCATCACCTGATCTGTGTTCATGGGAAAGGGCATTTTTGGATCTGCATCCCAGCTAAAGGATAATCCAGCTTCAGTTTGGATTACTTTTGGGTTTTGCGCAGGTGTTAAAGGGCCTTTACTGAGTATCAAAAGATCATATCCAATTTCAAGGTTGGGGAAAGTCCCGTTAAACATGTTAGGTTTATTGTAAGCCACGGCAATGTTAAAGGAGTTTTTGGGAGTATTTAAAGCCTCCCTGCCAAAGCCTATTTCAATAAAATCATTTACATGTTGTAAAAAAGCACTGCACATTTTTGTTTTTAGCCTTGCAGCTTGCTGTTTCTCAGTATTAGGATCTGGGTATTCGCCAATTCTTCGCGATACATTTTGACCATTTAATACGTAATAAACGACGTTGCCGATTCGTCCACGATGAAAGCCATTAGGGCCATTACTTGCGATTGCCATTGTTTTTCTAATAAAAGGTTAATAATAGTTTTTTATTAAAAATAACACCTAATCGATTGAAAATCAATATGATTTAGGTGTGTGTTTGGAATAATTACAATATGGTGACAGTATAATTACTAGCAAAATACTGGGTTGCGCTATCCTTAGGATATCCTTACAATATCATTAAGCTATCATTAAAGATATTGCAACTATAGCGAAATGATACTTTAATGATAGCGCAAGGATAGCGCAACCCAGTATTTATCTTATAGTTTAATAGTAATTATCCTGTATTGATCTCGAACGGTGTCGTATTGCCCTTCTGGAGTTGATTTTGTTTTTCTGTGTTTTAGCGTTAAAATATTGAATTTGTTTGTAGTAATCTACTTTTTCATTGTTTTAATTAATTTATTAGATAATTGTGTTAATTTAAGTTTTTGTTATTACGTTTGACTATGTTGTGGATTTAATAGAAACGGTATGTTCTTTAGACATAGATTGTAATGAGAAGGGTAGTCGCAGTTAACAAAGCAATTCAGGGTAGTCAGTTTGATAAAATATTTCGGGAGAATATGCATGAGAATTTGCCGACTCTAATCGAAAATGTTTTGAGATTGGACTTGACAACAGTTGAGGAGTTGAAGGACGATGTACAATATACCAAGGAACGGAAAACAGATCTGCTGAAAAAGGTAAAAGATAAGGAAGGCAACGTTTTTATTCTTCATATTGAATTCCAGTATAAGAATGATAAAAAGAGAATGGTTTACAGGATGGCCGAGTATTCCGTGATGTTGCAGAGAAAGTATGATGGTCTTCCTGTGCTTCAGTATGTAATTTATATAGGGAAAGGTAAGTCTGCCATGCAGACTATGATTAATACTAAAGATATGCAGTTTCGGTATAACCTCACTGCACTTTCTTCTGTGGATTATGATTTGCTCTTAAAATCGGAGAATATAGAGGGGAAAATGCTTGCTATTTTAGGGAATATGAATAAACAAGATCCGAAATTGGTTTTGAAAGATATTTTGGATAGTATAAAGCAAGAGGCCCCTGACTCTCTTACTGCAGAACGCTATATTAAACAACTACATGTTTTAGTGCAATTAAGAAATTTAGAAAAAGATTTAAAACAAGTTATGGATTCGATAGAAACATTTTTTAAAATTGAAAGAGATCCATTTTATCAGGATGGAATTAAAGTTGGCATGGAAAAAGGCATTGAAGAAGGCATGGAAAAAGGTAAGTTGGAAGTAGCTTATGAGTTGAAGAAAATGGGTATTGCTGTTTCCGATATTGTAAAATGGACTGGTCTCGCTGCTAAAAAAGTAGAGGAAATATAACCTAACCGCATTCTATGGTTATAAAAGGAATGTGGGGTAATAGAAAGGACAGAAAAGACATTTTTTTAAACATGGTAAAGGATAATGCACATGTAGCAGCGTGTTACGAAAAAGCAGATAAGTTTAAATTTGACTTTATTCGCTCTCTGATTTCGGAATATAATGATCTGATAGCAAAGGATGGAGCTAAATAATTCGAAATAAAATAAATTTACTGAATATAAAATCTTTGTTTTTTGGTATGATTTTTATAAATTAGATAGACTTAAAAAACTTTGATATGGGATTTGTAAAAGAATTTAAAGAGTTTGCCGTTAAAGGCAGCGTGATGGATCTGGCTGTCGGTGTAATCATCGGGGGGGCATTCGGTAAAATTATTGATAGTGCAGTTAAGGATTTAATCATGCCTCTGATTTCTGCAGTTATCGGTTCAGTCGATTTCAGTAATTTATACGTAGTATTAAAAGGGAATGTTGCGGCTAACTTGCCTTTAGAGGAAGCCAGAAAAGTTCCTGAAGCTGTGGTTTTTGCTTACGGTAGTTTTGTAAGTGTAGCGATTAACTTCTTCTTATTGGCACTAGCTGTATTTCTGTTGGTGAAAGGTATCAATTCACTAAAACGTAAGGAAGAGGCGGCTCCTGTTGCGCCACCTGCACCTACCAGCGAAGAGAAATTACTTACTGAGATCAGAGATTTATTGAAAAAATAGATATAAGTATATCATCTTTTATATACCCGGACAGTTAATCTCGATAACTGTCCGGGTTTTTTTGTAATGGTCTAAAATTTTTACCGACAGAATCATGTCGTTTACCGACTATAATTGGCTAAAGGTACGACAGTTGTTTGTAGCTATGGGTAGACGAACTAATTTTGGATACATAATAAGGATAAAGACATTAATAAAATAATAAATGGAAAAGGTAAGGAATAATAATAATTCGAGCAGGATATGTGGAGGGTTGATCATTATTGGGGTAGGCCTGGTTTTTCTTTTGAGGAATTTTGGATTTTATATTCCTGACTGGATTTTTAGCTGGCATATATTGTTGGTTATTATTGGATTGCTGATTGGGTATAAACGGAATTTTAATGGACCAGGATGGCTTATTATGACGTTAATAGGCGTGTTTTTCACAGCAAGGGCAATTTTTGATTTTGACATTTCGAAATACTACTTCCCATTGTTGTTTATCATTATCGGTTTGTTGTTGTTGTTTAAACCTAAGAAATCAGATGCAGATCGCACCAACAGGTGTAAAGCAAGGTGGAAAAGCAGAATGAAAAGGAAGTATGCTGCGATGGGCGATTTAAATATACCAGGCGATGATACAGATGATGGGACAGAGGATGACAGGTATGCAGCTGTGGATAGGAACGACATTATAGAGTCTGTAAGTATTTTTGCAGGCAATCAGCACAAGGTTTACTCCAAAAATTTTAAAGGTGGAGATGTGGTTGCTGTATTTGGTGGCTCTGATATCAATCTAATGCAGGCTGATTTTGAGGGGGTTGTTAAAATAGATGTGGTTGCCGTTTTTGGCGGAGTGAAAATTGTTATTCCCCCGGGATGGGAAGTGAAATCGGAAGTGGCCGCTATTTTTGGTGGTATTGATGATAAAAGGACGTTGGGTGTGGCTGCGGTTGAGCCTCGTAAAGTATTAATAATTGAAGGGGTGGCTTTGTTTGGAGGGGTTGATATCAGAAACTTTTAAAACTAAATACAATGAAGTGGTTTGTAGTAAGATATATTTACCAGATAATTACCGGCGATGGGGATCATGCATCGCAATTTGATGAACAGTTACGGTTAACCATTGCTGATAATTGTGATGAAGCACTTTTGAAAGCAGAAAGACAGGCTGACGAGTTTCACCAGCCTTTTAGAAACTGTAATGGAGATATGGTGACCTGGAATTTCATTTGTGTGGCAGATCTTTATGAAGTTCAGTCGCCAGCGGATGGCGCCGAGTTGGCTTCAGTTTTGCATGAGCCAGATGATGTCAATGCTTTTTTAGATACAGTAAATCAACATAAATCATATTTACAGGAACTTTTACCATTTTCCACACCTTCAATTAAATTGTTTTGACAAACAGACCATTATCTGTCCGTAGAATTCAGAAAATAGCTTCCTTTATATTCCTGGGATGGGTAGTGGTATTTATATGTCTTTTTTATACTACACTTAACTTTAGTTTAACCATATCTGTTGCCGATAGTGTAGTTACGAATGGGTTACTGGCCCTGGCCTGTATCATTTTGAGCAATATGCTCGGGTTTTACCAGCCAAAAAATGAAACTATAGTTTTTGTACTGGCGCTAACTTTTATCATGGCGCTTTTCATTACTTTAATGAGTAAATTTTTACTCGTGTTTTTATTTGGAGATCAGACGGATTACCTCAGCTTTCTGAAAGACTCACTGATTATACGCTTCTTAATTTTGTTCGTGTTTATTGCCTGGTGTGCCCTGGCTAACATTTTATGGTATAGACTGGAAGAGCAGTCGGCAACCCAGGAGCGACTGTTGGCAGCGCAGAATTTATCGAAAGAAGCAGAGTTAAATAAACTTCGCCACCAGTTGCAACCTCACTTTTTGTTTAACAGTTTAAATTCTGTGTACGCGCTTACTATTGTAAATCCCAAAGAAGCCGGGACAATGATTACCCGCTTGGCAGCTTTTTTAAGAGGGACTTTAAAACGAGATGATGAGGTTTGGGTATCTATGGCCGAGGAAATGGAATACATTCGCCTTTACCTCGATATAGAGAAGGTGCGTTTTAGCCACCGCTTAAATGTGGAGCTGGAAGTAGCAGAAGAAACTTTAAATTTACGTTTGCCAGGGACTTTTTTACAGCCAATAGTAGAGAATGCCATTAAATTTGGTCTTTATAATACTGCTGCTCCGATTACCATATCTTTGTTTGTAAAACTGGAACACCGTCATCTGGTAATTGTAGTTCAGAATCCTTTTGACCCTGAAATGAAGGCTTCGGAAGGTACCGGGTTTGGACTTACAGCTATCCGGCGCCGATTATATCTTTTGTTTGCTGATGAACACTTATTGCAAACAAAAGTAATTGATAATAATATGTTTGAAACCACGCTTAAAATACCTCAACAAAATGATAAGAACAATATTAATTGACGATGAACCTTTAGCGCGGGATGTTGTAAAGCACTATTTGAGCAGTTTTCCTGATGTTGTGGTTGTTGCCGAATGCAGCGATGGTTTTGAGGGGATAAAGGCAATTGCGGCATATCAGCCCGATCTTATTTTTCTGGATATACAAATGCCTAAGATCAGTGGTTTTGAAATGTTGGAACTGGTAGATAAGCATCCTGCTGTCATATTTACGACCGCTTTTGACGAATATGCCATTAGAGCATTTGAAGTAAATGCCGTGGATTACTTATTGAAACCGATTGAGCAAAGCCGATTTGAACAGGCTATGCATAAAATACCTGCCAGATTGAACAACGTTGCAGCTGTAGATCAGGAATTGCTGGATGTCGCTGCTTTAAGTCCGGTACAGAGCAATAGGGTGGTGGTGAAAAAGAACGGAGTAATTAAAATTATCGCTGTAGCTGATATTCATTACCTGGAGGCTGACGATGATTATGTGAAATTGAGTACAATAGAAGGTGTTTTTCATAAAAATAAAACGATGAGTTTTTTTGAGCGGACACTGGAAAGTAGTCAGTTTATCCGTATACATCGTTCTTATATCATAAATTTAGCCCAGGTTAGTAGGATTGAATTGAAAGAGAAAGATAGTTATATTGTCCTTTTAAAAACGGATATTTGGCTGCCAGTGAGCAAAACAGGCTATATAAAGCTGAAAGCCGCATTGGGAATGTAGGATGATTTTCGTGAAATTGGAAACTATAGCAAAATGTATTTGCAATTAAATAAAAATCGACCTATATTTGCACCTCTTATTTAAAAATATTAGTCAAGATATAATACAGTTATGAAAAGAACATTCCAACCTTCGCAAAGAAAGAGAAGAAACAAACACGGCTTCCGCGAAAGAATGGCTACAGCAAACGGTAGAAGAGTATTAGCTTCACGCCGCGCAAAAGGAAGAAAAAGATTAACGGTTTCAAGCGAAGGCCGCCACAAATCATAATTCATTGATTGCAGCACTTGATGTGTTAGCAGATCAAAATGTCTGCAAAATTGCAATCAAAAGGATGAACACATTTAATAAAGAAGAACGGTTATGTAGCAGGAAATTATTAGACCTGCTATTTAAGAACGGTTCTTCTTTTTTGTTGTACCCATTTCGCGTATCTTATTTGTATGTACCTGTTGAACATCAGTTTCCAGTACAAGTGGTGATTAATGTCGCTAAAAAGAGATACAAAAGAGCGGTAGACAGAAACCTGATTAAGCGTCGCAGTCGCGAGGCTTACCGTTTACAGAAGGAGCAAGGACTATATAACTTATTGCCAGAGTCTGAAGAACTGCTGCTACTTTCCCTTCAATTTGTTGGTAAAAAGATTTACGATTATTCTTTTTTTGAGAAGAAGCTGGCTGCTGCCCTGAAAAGACTGGCTTCGGCTATTGCTGAAGTTAATGAAATAAAGAAAGCAGATGGGGGTAATTAAGCTGGTTATTGGTTGGGTGTTTTTGGTGCTGATTAAATTGTACCAATGGCTTATATCACCGTTACTAGGTGCAAACTGTCGATTTACACCTACGTGTTCACAATATGGCATTGAAGCCATTAAAAAACATGGCCCTTTTAAAGGCGGCTGGCTTACTTTAAAGCGGATTGGACGTTGCCACCCCTGGGGTAGTCATGGTCATGATCCGGTTCCTTAATTTTAATATTTTCGATTACTATAAATATCAATACAATGGCTACAATACTTCAGCTTGAAACTGCTACCCAAGTTTGCTCCGCAGCGATCTCCGTAAATGGGGAAACTGTTGCATTAAAAGAACAAATGGCCAGCAATATTCATGCAGGTAGTTTAACTTTATTCATCAAAGAAGCCATGGATATGGCAAATTTAAAGTTTGCTGACCTGGATGCTGTAGCGGTGAGTAAAGGACCTGGTTCTTACACTGGGTTACGTATTGGTGTTTCGACTGCTAAGGGATTGTGTTTTGCAATGGATAAGCCGTTAATTGCTATTGATACACTGCAGATGATGGCCGGAGGTTTTTTATCGCAACAGAAGGGGTATAATGGCTTAACCTGCGCCATGATAGATGCAAGAAGGATGGAGGTGTTTACTGCAGTATTTGACTCCGGTTTAAATTATGCCGGTGCTACTGAAGCTAAGATTGTTGATGAACATAGTTTTGCTGCTGAACTGGCTTCTGGTACGGTTACCTTTGTAGGCGATGGTGCTTTGAAATGTGCGGCTGTAATACAGCACCCTAATGCGGTATTTTCTGAGTTAAACTTTAATTCTGCTGCAAATATGAGTGCCCTGGCTTTTAAAGCTTTCAATAATAGTCAATTTGAAGATGTAGCTTATTTTGAGCCATTTTATCTAAAGGACTTCGTGCTGACTACTCCCAAAAAGAAGTAATATGATACGGTTGTCATTCTGAGAACCTGGCATTAGAAAAAATACAAAAAATTGGTAATGACAGGTATATGCTATATGCTCCTCGTCATTGGTAGTTTAACAAAGGATCTCGCAAGAGAAGGTTGGTCTTGCTATTGCAGAGGTTAGCTAGAATCGTGAGCAGAATTATGTGTCGCACCTCATTGTCCATCTTATAATCAAGCAAATTTTATATGGATTAAAATGGATAATTCCGTGATTTCCGTTGAATTTGTAATAATCAAGAGTTTTCATCGCTGATCTTACGACGTTTACTGAAATATTTTATTCAGTAATAGATGGCAGTAGAAACAAGCACAACAGAAGTCTCCGCTAGAGCAATTAATGCAAAGCCATATAAACGCGATGACGAACTTTGGAAGGGTATCCTAGATGATATTTTTGAGGACTTTCTGCGTTTCTTTTTTGCGGATGCAGGTGGATTGTTTGACTTTGATAAGAAGTTTGCTTTTTTGGATAAAGAGTTCAATCGATTATTTCCGCCGGAAGAAGATACTGCCGGTGTGCGGTTCGTAGACAAATTAGTGAAAGTTCATTTGAAAAATGGTGGTTCTAAATTTATATTGGTGCATGTGGAAGTCCAGGGGAACGGAAGGCATGAAGAACTAAGCTCAAGAATGTTCCGTTACTTTTATAGAGCAAAGGATAAACATAATGTATCGATTACTGCATTTGCCATTTTAATAGATGATATTAAAAGTCATCATCCAAAAATATATAAGGAGGAATATTTAGGCACAAGATTGAGCTATGAATTTAACACCTATAAGCTTTTAGAGCAGGATGAAGGTATGCTAAGAGCAAATCCGAATCCGTTTGCAGTTGTCGCACTGACCGTTTTAATGGCATTAAAGAATAAGAAAATCGACGATGAGGGGTTAAAACGAATCAAGCTTGATCTGACTTATGAATTAATGAAAAGAAATCTGGATAAGGAAAAATATGATAAAATCTGGGCTTTTCTGGCCTATTATGTGAATTTTGAAAACCCGAAAATGATGATTAGATTTGAAAAAGAAGTGGAACAATTAACAGGAAGGACTACCCCTATGGGCGTTAAAGAGATTTTACTGGAAAGACGTGAAAAAATCGGAATTGAAAAAGGATTTGAGAAAGGGATTGAGAAGGGAGAAGCGCGGAAAAGCCATGATGTTGTAGAGAACCTAATTATAAAATTGACGCTTTCTGATCAGCAGGTGGCTGATGTTGCGGAAGTTTCTGTAGATTTCGTAAAGAAGGTTCGTCAAGAAATTATTTCCAGGAAATAGAAAGAATCTGTTATTACTCCTATTTTAATATCATCGTTTCTTTGAAAATACGCTGAAAATTCGTTTGAAAAAGCTGGCTTCCTGATCGTTAATTCCTGGGATTGTGCTGGTGTTTTGAGCATGTTCAACTGTATTTCCAAATTTTATACCAACGCCCATATAGAACGATGCACCATTATAGCCAGTTCCTATGGTGTGGTCTTGTTTGAGTGCTCCATTTATCTGTGTAACGGTTTTGAAAAGATTATCTGATCCCAGGAATATTTCGAAGTTAGGAGTCTGATACATTCCTTGTATTCCCATCAAAAATAAACCATTAAAATTATAGGTAGGGATGGCGCTTAAAGCCATCGTATTGTATTTGAACTTATTCACAAAAGCAGCATCTCCACCTTTGTAAAATAGATTTTTGGAAACAACAAGGCCAGGTGTATAAGAAAACGAATAAGTGATGCTAAATGGTTTTGAGATCATAAAATCTGCTTTAGCATTGGTTAATGAGTAGAAACTTTTGTTCACCGATTCATCAGTTGCGATATTAGCTAATTCACTTTCTATCTGGGAGGAGGATTTTTGACTGAGGTCTGTAATGTTTACCTCTGAGCTGATGTTATTTACATAAGCTGTTTTTCCCCATTTGATGAAGCCAAGATCTTTGATGTTAGCCATCATGAAGACTCCGTTTTTTGCCGTATAGCTGGTGCCAAAACCTAAAGATATACCTGGATTTCTGAAATTAGGTGCTGCAGTTTTATGCGAAAGTTCATCCGTCTCCAGGAAACTGGCTTTGTATGCGCCCTTTACTCTTACATTGATCAGATTATTTGTAGGATCCATCAACAGGTAAGAATCGGTAATATTTAACCTGTTATAAGTAACGCCACTTAAGAGACTGATTTTAGCTCCAAATGCAAGTCTTTTATTGATGTTTTCCCGATAGGTTACGCTAAACTGATGATAAGATTGTTCGTATCCATCGTTATTAAAAACATCATCATATGGAGTTCTGCCGACAAAGCGTCTGTACGAATCAAGTATAGCCAGTGTTTCATTGGTATAATCCAGGTGAGCATCACTACGCAATTGCCATGCAAAGCCGAGTTCTTTCTGGAATTTGTACGACTGGAATATTCTGAAAGTTAGTAGGTAAATGTTTGTGTTTTGATGTATGGTATTTATATCGCCACTCCCTAATACCAGATCCTTGGCACTGTAAGTCCCTTCATTAATGGCTCGTCGGATAAGATCTGAATTGCCCTTGTTCGCTGCATTTATACCTAAATTCGGCAGGAAAAAGTTGGAGGCAAACTTTCGGGACGAGTCTACTACAAATGTTCTTTGTGCTGGATTTTCAAAACCATCAAAGAGGGTTCTGGTATTGAATAATCCATATTGCTGTGCCTTTGCAAAAGGAGCGATACAGATACATAAAGCGCATAGGATAAGGTACTTTTTTGCCATGTGGGATGATTGGACGCTATAAAGCTAAAGAATCTTTTTGTAAAACTTCGGGCTGTTTATTGATTAAGATATTGGTTTGAAACTTACCATTGTCGCCACTAAGTTGATAGGTGAAAGAATCATATTTTTTTAATCCTTCATCGGATTGAAGGTGTTTATAGTACGGTAAATAGATGTTTTTTCTAAAGAGTTCATTTGAATTGGAATGGTCAATATAGATGCTGATACTAGCATTGACTGGTAATTGATTGCTGGCATTGATGTAATTCGGTGTATTGATCAGTAAAAGGTTGTTGTCATAATTGTTTAAAAAATCCTGTAAAGTAGCTGCATTGTTTGCGAAAACCATATAGTTATCAAAAATCACGTAAAAAGGTTTTTTGAAGCCCTCGAATGGTAGCCCGAAGTACGCGTTAAGTATTCCGGCTTCTTTAAGTACTTTTATTTCACCATTGTAGTCGCTACTCAGGTCAATTAATAGTTGTGTCAGTTTATCGCCGTTGCTTAGGTTTATTGCACCGATTTTTTCAGTGCTGCTCAGTTGAAAGGTAATCAGCTGGTCTTTAAAGTATTTAGGGAGTATGTCGTCCAGGTTCAGGTGGTACTTTGCATTGATTTCCTCAATGATCTGATTAGCTTTTTTGTTTTCTTTATTATTTGCCTGCCAGTTCAAAAGTTTTTTTCTCCAGGGCAGATAGTTGTCTATTGCAAATATGGTATAGGAGGAAGTGTTGGCAGGTAGCATATTTTGTATGCTCATTTTTTTTGCCTGTAGTTCGGAGAATAGGTTGTAATAGCTGTTTGGATTATTGTCAATTGTAGTTCCGGTAAGTAATACCTTTTCCTTACTGTAATTGTAGGTTAAGGAGGCAAAAGCATCAAGGTTATCCAACACAGAAAGTTCTCCGTTTAGTTTCCCAGCCACTATGTTTTTTAACAGCAGTGGGATGGTGTTGAAGTTGATGTATAGTTGCGCAAGACTATTTTTGTTGAATTTATTGCCCGTTTGAATATAGTTGGCAAATTTGTCTTCCTTATCCTGTATTTTTTTAGATAAAAATGCTGTTACCTGTTCTTGTGAATTGGAAAGTACAATCAGGTTTTCTTTAACAGCCAGGTAGCAAATGGTACTGTCGGCCAGACTTAGCTTACTCAGGTTCTTTAAGGTTTGTACCTGGGTTCCACTTTGCTTTATTGACTGTAGCATCTGCGTTTTCTGCACAGGAGTTTGAAGTTGCGTAAAACATATGAAATCTATCTCTTGCGCCGTCCCGGGAACAAAGGTTATGTATGCTTGTTGGTTTTCTGTTTCCTGGTTTACGCTGGGTAGCATAAGCAGGTATTTTTTTATAGCAGACAGTTGCTTGTATTTTTTTGCACCCAGAATTTCACTGAACAAAGGTTGTTCTTTTAAAATGTCTGTAATTTCTTTTTGGTTTTCAAAAGAGAAGATCAGACCGGAGGTAGAAGTAGCGGCATGTAAACCAACATCAGTTGTGTTATGGTCTGCATTTAGTTTAGAAAAATATAAATACGCCATTGTTACAATGGCCATAACCAACAGGCTGATAATAATTATAATCTTTTTCATGTGTTACTTACAAATTTAACTGAATAGTTTGACTATTTAATTTAATCGTTGTGATTACTGGGGAAATACCTGCATTTTGCTAAATTTGTTGTATTAAAGCCGATCTATCATGAGCAGACGTATCATCTTAACCGCATCATTGTTTGGTGCTATAGCCGTAATGTTTGGTGCCTTTGGTGCCCATAGTTTAAAGAATGTACTGAGTGTCGGAGCACTTGAAATTTGGGCTAAAGGGGTGGAATATCAGTTTTACCATACTTTTGCATTGCTTTTCCTTTCGCTGTTTGCTGTTGATCATGATAAACTGGCAAAATGGTCTTATATTTTTTTTACACTGGGTATTGTGTTTTTTTCCGGATCGCTTTATTTGTTGGCAACCCGTGAGATTTTGAATATTGGTTTCTTGAATTTTATTGGTCCGATTACACCTATTGGCGGACTTTGTTTTATACTTGGATGGGCCTTGTTATTTGTTGCAGCCTCAAAACGTAAGTAACAATGGAGACTGGTGAGTTGGAGTTTGGGGCGCACATTAGTGGTGGTGGCTTTCAAGAGCGGGAAACTTTGTTTGTAGAGGTCGTTTTACCTTTGTCATTAGCTAAAAACTATATGTACAGGGTGCCCTTTGATTTAAATGATCAGGTAGCTGTAGGGAAACGGGTAGTCGTACAGTTTGGGAAGAACAAAATATATACAGCCCTAATAAAGAGCATTAGTAAAACTGCACCGGAACTATACCAGGCAAAGTATATTATTGATGTGGTAGATGAGCACCCGATTATTACTGCTCAGCAATTGCAGTTATGGGATTGGATGACGGGGTATTATTTGTGCAATGAAGGGGATGTAATGTCGGCCGCATTACCGACTGGCTTAAAACTGGCCAGCGAAACCATCATTATGCTAAGGGAAGATGCTGAAGCAGAAGAGGTGTTGACAGACAAGGAAAATATCCTTGTTGCAGCTTTAAATAGTCAAAAGCGCTTAACTGTTGATGAGGTCTCGGCTTTATTGGGACAAAAAACAGTTTATCCGATTATCAATTCTCTAATAGAAAAAGGATTGATTTATATAGCGGAGGAAGTGGTTGAGAAATACAGACCTTTGCTAAAGTCTTTTGTTACCCTGAATGTTTTTTACCAGGAAGAAGAGAACCTGAAACAGTTGTTCTCAATTTTGGAACGGGCGCCTAAACAGTTGAATGCTTTATTGACCTATATTAAGCTTTACAGGCAACAGAATTTAATTCCTAAGCATCAGCTGCTGGAAGAGAGTGGTTGTGGACAGGCTGCCTTTAAAACACTGCTCGATAAAGATATTTTTAAAGTCGAGAAGCGTCCTGTAAGTCGTTTGAAGGAAAATGAGGACGACTTTGTTCTGAATTTTGAATTGAGTGAAGTTCAGCATAAAGCTTTAACAGAGATTGAAGATCGGTTTGAGGAGAAGGATGTGGTACTGTTGCATGGTATTACTGCTTCTGGCAAAACACAGGTTTATATTAAACTGATTGAAAAGGCAATCGAGAAAGGAGGGCAGGTATTATTTCTGCTTCCTGAAATTGCGTTAACAACACAGATTGTTCAGCGTATACAGCGTTATTTTGGAGATGCTATTGGTGTATATCATTCGAAGTTTAATAACAATGAAAGGGTGGAGATCTGGAATAAGGTCCTGAATGGTAAATACAGGGTTGTACTAGGCGCAAGGTCTGCCGTGTTTTTACCCTTTAAAGATTTAAAATTGATTGTAGTTGATGAAGAACATGAATCATCGTACAAACAACAGGAACCGTCGCCACGCTACCAGGCGAGAGATGTAGCTGTTTACCTGGCACATTTACACCAGGCTAAAGCTGTGCTTGGGTCGGCTACTCCTTCAATAGAAAGTTATTACAATGCTGTAAATCATAAATACGGATTGGTTACCATAACTGAGCGTTTTGGTGGAGTGGAATTGCCCTTACATGAGGTGGTTAGTATTTCCGAAGAAACGAAAAAGAAGAAGATGGTTTCTTACTTCTCCAGTAAGCTGATTGACGAAATTGCTTATACCATGGAACAAAAGGAGCAGGTTATACTGTTTCAGAACCGACGTGGTTATGCGACAATTTTAATCTGCGCAACTTGTGGTTATGCACCCAAATGTGTTAGCTGTGATGTTTCTTTAACCTACCATAAAACCAGTGGTAAATTACATTGTCATTATTGTGGTTATCACCAAAGTAGCGTGAACGTTTGCCCGGCTTGCGGCTCGGTACATATAGAGCAAAAAGGCTTTGGTACGGAGCGTGTAGAGGAAGAGTTGAGTCTTGTTTTTCCGGAGGCAAAAATTGCGAGGCTTGATGTGGATAGTACCCGTACTAAAAACGGCCTAATGCAGATTATTACCGATTTCCAGGAGAAGAAAACAGATATTCTGATCGGCACGCAGATGGTAGCCAAGGGGCTTGATTTTGATAATGTAACCCTGATTGGAGTGATTAACGCAGATACGTTATTTAATTATCCGGATTTCAGGGCTTTTGAACGTAGTTACCAATTGCTGGCACAGGTGGCTGGTAGGGCTGGACGAAGAGATAAACAAGGTAAGGTGATTATACAGGCTTATGATGATCAGCACCGCATCATTAAACAGGTAATTGAAAATAAATATCTTGAAATGTATAATGATGAACTTACGGAACGCAGGCAGTTTCTATACCCTCCTTTTACAAGATTGATTTTTATCAATATTAAACATAAGGACCAGGATCTTTTAAATGTAGCTGCACAACGTTTCGCGTCGGCATTAAGGGCGCAATTGGGACGTAGGGTATTGGGACCTGAGCAGCCAATAGTGAGCAGAATCAGGAATTACTATATCAAACAGGTAATCATCAAAAGCGATAAAGATACGTCCATCCAGAAAGTAAAATCTATCCTTAAGGAAACTATCCTGCAGTTTCAATCTGAAAAGGATTACAGAGCAGTAAACATCCAGGTAGATGTTGATCCTTACTAGATTTTATTACGATTGATCCTGTGTTGATTAGGCTTTTCAATTCTATTTGGCGTTGGAAATATTGAATTATTAGTTTTCAAATAGCTATTTTTGATGTGAAATGGCATACAAGTTTGTTGATAATTACAGAGAGCAGGGGGCAAGGAAGCGTTTGGTGGTTCATCTTGAATCAAGAGGGATTACTGACAAAAAAGTACTTAAGGCAATAGGTAAGGTACCACGGCATTTCTTTTTTGATGAAACCTTTTGGAACCAGGCTTATAAGGACATCGCTTTCCCGATAGGCGACGGGCAAACTATATCTCAACCCTATACGGTTGCTTATCAAAGTGAATTGCTACATATCAAAAAAGGTGATAAAGTTCTGGAAATCGGAACAGGATCGGGGTATCAAACCTGTATTTTAATGGAGCTTGGTGCTAATGTGTATACCATTGAGCGTCAGGAAAGCATATATCGACATACCATAAGAGTGTTACCTGGAATGGGGTATAATGCGCATTTCTTTTTTGGTGATGGATCAAAGGGGATTGCAGAACACGCTCCGTACGACAAGATCATTGTAACTGCAGGTGCGCCATTTGTACCGGAAATCTTATTGAAACAATTAAAAGTTGGTGGTATATTGGTGATTCCGGTAGGAGATGAACATTCGCAAAAAATGGTAACGGTAATCCGTGTTAGTGAAACAGATTATGACCGGATTGAACTGGATACTTTCAGATTTGTACCGCTGGTAGGTGATCAGGCCTGGTAGGAAGATAAAGGATTAGAGACCGGTTAAATTTTCATTGCCCGGTCCATTTCTCTTTTTGATTCTCTGTCCTTGATGCTATCTCTTTTATCGAATTCCTTTTTACCCTGTGCCAATGCAATTTCTATTTTCGCAAAGCCCCTTTCGTTTGTAAAGATGCGTAATGGGACAATGGTATAGCCTTTTTCTTCACTTTTTGCTTTTAGTTTTTTGAGCTCTTTTTTATGGAGTAATAAAATGCGGTCACGCTTAATTTCGTGATGATGAAATGAACTGTGACTATATTCTGAGATGTGAAGGTTTCTTACATAAAGTACATTGCCGATAAACATACAGAAAGCGTCGGTCATATTGGCCTTACCCTGTCTGATTGCTTTGATTTCGGTACCTAATAAGGCCAGTCCGGCATTATATTTTTCAATAATGTGGTAGTCAAAAAAGGCCCTTTTGTTTTTTATCTGGATATCGTTCTTCATAAGAATCGGCTAATATCTCAATTTTATCTCACAATCAATACAGGAATAGATACTTTATGACGTACAGAATTCACTGTAGTACCCAATATGAGGTCTTTTAAGCCTTTATGTCCATGAGCTCCCATCACCAATAGCTGAAGGTTACTTTCGTTGCTGATGGTCACGATTGCTTTTACTGTTCCTCCATAACCAATATGCGGACTGGCTTTGTAACCTAGTTCGGCCAGATTGTTACAGTACTTCTGAAGATTTTCTATATCACTTTTTGTCTCGAGGTCTAAAGCTGATTCTCCGTAATACCGGGCTGCCGCTGTTTCTACCACGTGGATCAGGTAATAATGGGCATGTTTTCCTCCCTGGATAAGGGCATGACGGATTGTGTTGCGGTCATTTTTAGAAAAGTCGACAGTAATGCCTATACGGGTATAGTTGATCTTCTCTACATTTTCGATGTCCAGTGCTTTACCATGTGGAACATTATTGTTCTCGTCTTTTAGGCGACGGGTCAGTGGATATATAAAAATATAAAGTAAAAGTAATCCAATTAATATGGCGAGTGGAATGACCAACACATAAACGTACCAGCCTCCTTCTGCACCCCAGGTCTTAATTTCTTCAATAACGAGTTTGACATTTAGGGATACTATGATAATGGAACTGGTCCAGGCCAGTACTTTTACCCAGGTCTTAATCGCAAATCCTTTCATCGCTTTTTTATCGGATGTAAAGTGTATTAAAGGGATTACAGCAAAACCAAGCTGTAAGCTTAAGACAACCTGACTAAGGATCAGTAGTCCACCGAGAGCGTCCTCTCCATACCAGAGAATGGTAAAAAATGCAGGGATAATGGCTAGCAGGCGTGTGATTAAACGACGTAACCAGGGTTGGATTCGTAATTTAAGGTGACCTTCCATTACAATCTGTCCGGCAAGGGTGCCGGTAATGGTTGAGCTTTGTCCGGCTGCAATTAGTGCGATGGCAAATAGGGCTGGGGCCACGTTTCCAAAAATATTTTGAAGGAGTTTATGTGCATCCTGTATTTCGGCAACTTCATGGAGACCATTTTTATAAAATGCGGCTGCAGCAAGGATTAATATAGCTGCATTTACAAAAAAAGCCAGATTTAGTGCGACTGCAGTATCTATGAAGTTAAATTTTATAGCCTCTTTCATTCCTTTCTCGTCACGCTCGAATTTACGGGTTTGTACCAAGGATGAGTGTAAGTATAGATTGTGTGGCATTACTGTAGCGCCTATAATACCGATGGCGATGTAAAGTGCTTCGCCAGATAACATAGAGGGTTCAAACCCGCCAATAATTTCTTTTATTGAGGGTTCGACAATGAACATTTCAACAAGGAAGGAAATGCCGACAATAAATACCATGGAAACGATAAATGCTTCCATTTTTCGCATGCCTTTGTTTAGTAGAAAGAGGAGCAGTACCGTATCGAAAATTGTAATGCTGATCCCCCATATTAATGGCAGGCCGAAAAGAAGGTTTAATCCAATAGCCATTCCAATGATTTCGGCGAGGTCACAGGCGATAATTGCAGTTTGTGCAAGGCCGAATAAAGGAATGTTAATCCAGCTTGGGTAAGCATTTCTGGAGGCCTGGGCCAGATCAAGTCCTCTAACTATGCCTAAACGTGCGCTAAGTGATTGCAGGAGTAATGCAATTAGGTTTGACATTAACAGTACCCAGATGAGCTGATAACCGAATTTGCTGCCCCCTGCAAGGTCTGTGGCCCAGTTTCCGGGATCCATATAGCCTACACTGACCAGGTAAGCAGGACCGATAAAGGAAAGGATACGCCGCCAGCCTGTGCGTTTGCTGGTATCTACACTACGGTGAACTTCGCTTAGGGATTGGGGGGCATTATGTTCGGCTTTCATACTATAGTTTAATAAGGATATGTTTGGCGACTTCTCGGCTTACGCTTATTCTTTTTTGTTCCACCATCAATTCTACAGAGCTGTCAAAATCATTAATCTCTGTAATGGTAATTTTTTTTCCAAGAGTTAATCCTAGTTTTTCCAAATGTTTTAAGAAGGCTGATGAGTGTTCGCTAACGCCCATGATTAAACCTTTTTCACCTGATTTCAGCTTGCTTAGTTTTGTAAAAGGGATCGTGTCGAATTGTCCGTTTTTGTCGGGAATGGGGTCGCCATGTGGGTCACTTTTCGGAAATGCAAGGAACTCATCCAGCCTTTCAATCAGTTCTGTAGATTTTATGTGTTCAAGGTCTTCTGCTATGTCATGGACTTCATCCCATTTAAAATTTAGTTTTTCTACCAGAAAGACTTCCCATAGACGGTGTTTTCGTACAATATTAATAGCGGCAGATTTGCCGGCAGGGGTTAGGGTAACCCCCTGGTATTTTTTATAGTTGATCAATTGTTTCTCTGCCAGTTTTTTTATCATGTCTGTAACCGATGCTGCCTTGGTCTGCATTTTTTCTGCAATGGCATTGGTTTGTATGGCCTCCTCGTTATTCTGAGACAGATGATATATGATTTTCAGGTAGTTCTCTTCAGTGAATGATTGCATTTTTGTTTGCCTAACTATATGTTTAGACAAATCTAAAAAAATAGAAGAGAAATAAACGATAAATTATAGGTTTTTTTTTAGAATAAAATTTGGTGTGTAATGCATTGTTATTCTATCTTTGGGCATACTTATAAATAATGGCGACAGAACTAGATAAAACAGATTTTAAAATTCTTAAATTGTTACAGGAAAATGGCAGGATGACAAACTTGCTTTTATCCCAGGAGATTGGACTTTCACCGGCCCCAACATTGGAAAGAGTTAGGAAACTTGAGGTTTCTGGTTTTATTAAGAGTTATCATGCTCTGGTTGATGAGGAGAAACTTGGATTGGGAATAAAGACCTTTATACAGGTTCAACTAGATTTTCATAAGAACAATACCATTCAAATCTTTTTGGATGAAGTAAACCAGATTAAAGAAATTACGGAATGCCATCACGTTACTGGCCAGGCCGATTTTCTGCTGAAAGTTTATGTGAATGACATCAAAGCTTATGAGCGTTTGATTATGGATAAAATCAGTAAAATCTCTGTAGTGAAAACTTTTCAGACGATGATGATTATGTCTACAACTAAGAAAGAACCAATTGTTCCTTTGGAATATTAATGTTAAGAATTAAAAGCCGAAGTGCCTGTATCATTATTTGATACAGGCACTTTTTTTATGCGTATTTTGTTGATTTTTTAATCAATTTGCCAGTTAATCGGGCTTTCTCCCTGCTCAATTAGTTTTGCATTAGTTTTAGAGAATGGGCCACTACCCAGAAACCCATTGTATGCCGAGAAAGGAGATGGGTGTGCTGCAGCAATAATGGTGTGCTTCTTCTGATCGATGAGTGCGGCTTTATTTTGTGCAAATCTGCCCCATAAAAGAAAAATAAGCCCGGTTCTTTGTTGAGACAGTTCGCTAATGATTTTATCAGTAAACGTTTCCCAGCCTAACTTCTGATGAGATCCTGCTTCATGAGCTCTTACAGTTAAAGTTGCATTTAATAATAGAACACCTTCGTCTGCCCATTGGGTCAAGTTGCCATGTGCAGGGACTGTGAAGCCTGGGATATCTGTAGCCAACTCCTTGTAGATATTTTTTAATGAAGGTGGTACGGCAACGCCTTTTTGTACAGAAAAAGAAAGTCCATGTGCTTGTCCGGTTCCGTGATAGGGGTCTTGCCCTAAAATAACTACTTTAACTTTATTAAAAGGTGTATGATTTAGTGCATTGAAGATATCTGCGCCTTTCGGATAAACCGTATGGCCTTTTTGTTTTTCTTCCAGTAAAGCGTTCTTTAATGATTTCATGTAAGGTTTTTCGAATTCATCGTTCAGCACTTTTAACCAGCTTTCTTCTATTGAAACAGACATGTGTAATTTATGATTTAAGGAGGATTGTAATCAATTGTTTTTTCAGCAGTGCGGATTGCGTGATCTGCTATTTCTTTTTTTTGCTGAAATTATAAATTAAATCTGATTTTTGGTATTTAAACACGATATTTGCAAAAAAAAATACAATATAATATGCCAAATGTAGTTCGTCTTATTTTAGGTTTTGCAGTGTTGGGTGGTGCTATAGCCCTTATGATCTTTGGTTTATGGGGATGGGGTATTCTGGCCGTTTTTATTAGCATTTTTGTTTTCGTTACTTTTTTCTTTAATGAGAATATGCTGCTGGCTCAGTGGTTTTTAAGAAAAGATAATATGGTTAAGGCTGAAGCTTATCTGAGAAGAATAACTGATTATGAAAAACAGTTAATCAGAGGTCAGCATGGTTATTACAACTTGTTAATCGGATTGATTGAATCAAGAAAAACACCTATGCAGTCTGAAAAGTATTTTAAGAAATCACTTTCTTTAGGAATGAACATGGACCATAACATTGCCCTGGCAAAGTTAAGTCTTGCTGGAATTGCAATGGCTAAAAGAAATAAACGTGAAGCTCAGATGTATTTAACAGAAGCTAAGAAAGCTGATAAGAATAAATTGCTGGCTGACCAGATTAAACAAATGAAAGATCAGCTGGGGATGATGGACAGACAACAGCAAGTAAGATACAGGTAATTAAACCTAATGAAATAACTAAAGGCCACATGCGAATGTGGCCTTTTATTTTTCACTTAATCTGTCAAAATTCTCACTTGCTTCTGAATAGGCCCCTCTGCTGATGATATCATCCTCCATGTAATCTTTCTTCCTGTTAAAGAACTTCTGTTCCGACTGAATCCTGGTAATCAATTGACGGATCAGGGTCAAATCAAAAGCTTCTTTGCTTAGTTTAATGCAGTATTCGTTTTCTGTAATTTCTAGACTTGAACTGTTCATAATTATTAAATTTTAAATCTGTATAAAAGTAAAAAAGGCCTGCTACAATTTGTGTAGCAGGCCTTTAACTTTTTGTTATGTTTATGTTAAGCGAACCAAGCTGTAACTTCTTCTTTCGAAGGCATAGTTAGCTCAAGCTTCATTTTTTTACGCATTCCACCAAGATCATTGAATACCTTGTTGGGGTTGGCAGTTTTTAACTCTTCGATTGTATTGATACCCATTTTACGGATTACCTGTACCCATTCCGCAGGAACGCCAACAGCTACGAAATCTTCATCTGTAGTTACTTTAGCTTTTTTCTCTGGTCTCATCTGAGGGAAGAATAGTACTTCCTGTATCGTCGACTGGTTAGTCATTAACATCACCAGGCGGTCAATACCGATACCTAAGCCTGAAGTAGGAGGCATACCATATTCCAGTGAGCGAATAAAATCTTCGTCCATAGCCATCGCTTCATCATCACCTCTTTCTGCAAGTTTCAATTGTTCTACCAAACGTTCTTTCTGGTCGATCGGATCGTTTAGTTCAGAATAGGCATTTCCAATTTCTTTACCCATTACAAATAACTCAAAACGCTCTACCAAACCTTCCTTGCTTCTGTGTTTTTTAGCAAGTGGAGTCATTTCAATCGGATAATCAGTAATGTATGTTGGCTGGATCAGGTTGGCTTCAACTTTTTCACTAAACAACTCATCAATCAATTTTCCTCTGCCCATGGTAGCATCAATTTCAATATTCAGACTTTTACAGGTTTCTTTCAATTCCTCTTCAGTCATGGCTGACACATCAATACCAGTATATTTTTGGATAGACTCATACATGGTCAGTTTTTCGTATGGACCTTCAAAATTGATCTCATGATCACCAACTTTTACTACTGTTGTTCCGTGAATAGCTAAAGCTACTTTTTCCAGACATTCTTCTACCATTCCCATCATCCAGATATAGTCTTTATAGGCTACATAGATTTCCATGGAAGTGAATTCAGGATTGTGCGTTCTGTCCATTCCTTCGTTCCTGAACATTTTTCCGAATTCATACACTCCATCAAAACCAGCAACGATTAACCTTTTTAGGTATAATTCGTTGGCGATACGCAGATAAAGTGGCATATCCAGTGTATTGTGATGCGTAGCGAACGGGCGTGCAGCAGCACCACCATGTATAGGCTGAAGGATTGGAGTTTCTACTTCCATCCAGCCCTGGTTATCGAAATAACCACGCATAGTATTGATTACTTTAGACCTGTTGATAAAGATTTGTTTGAAACCAGGATTAACCGTTAAATCAACGTAACGTTGTCTGTAACGCATTTCCGGATCAGTAAATCCATCATAAATATTGCCTTCCTCGTCACGTTTAACGATTGGAAGTGGTTTTAATGATTTGGACAATAAGGTGAGTTCTGTAACGTGTACAGATATTTCTCCAGTTTGTGTAGTGAAAACATATCCTTTAACGCCGATGAAATCACCCAGGTCCATCAGTTTTTTAAATACTGTATTGTATAGGGTTTTATCTTCATCCGGACAAAGGTCGTCTCTTTTTAAGTAAACCTGTATTCTACCTGTTGAATCCTGTAGTTCTACAAAAGAAGCACTTCCCATAATGCGGCGGCTCATGATCCTGCCAGCCATGCTGATGTTCTTATAGGCTGTTTTATCGCGTTCGTAGTTTGCTAATATATCTGCAGCATTGGCATTGATCTCGAATGCTTCTGCAGGGTATGGATTGATTCCAAGCTCACGTAATTGGTTTAGCGAATTACGGCGCAATACTTCTAATTCTGATAGTCCTGTACTCATATATTTTATGTATCAGGCATCAAGCCTGATAGCTGTTTTGTATATTAATTTAAAATTAGGCAAAAATAGGGATTTACCTTAGTTCTTTATGTGGTTTGGATTAAGAAACGTAAAATATTTTCAGGATGTTAATCTGTGTCAACAGCTTCTGCATACATTTCGTTAATGACTTCAGCATATTTTGCTTCAATCACTTTTCGTTTAGGCTTTAACGTAGGGGTGATTTCACCTTCTTCAATACTAAATGGGGTACGTTTTATTTTGAAGTTTTTAATACGTTCGAACTTAGCGAGTTCTCCTGATAGTTTCCTTAAATCTTGTCCGATCCAGTCAACAATCTCCTTTTCAGTGATGAACAATTCTGGCAGCTGGAAAAAAGATTCGGGAAGATTGAAAGCTTCCTGCAGATTTTCTTTATTAGGGATTACAATTGCAGTCAGATATTCGCGTTTGTCTCCAATTAAAAAGAGCTGATCTATTTTAAGGCTTTTCATATAAACGCTTTCAACAGGGGTAGGGTAGACGTTTTTACCATAAGCATTTACGATCATGTTTTTCAAACGGTCGGTAATCTGCAGATTGCCCTTGTAAAAACGACCAATATCACCGGTATGAAACCAGTTGTCTTTATCAATAGCTTCTGCTGTTTCTGCAGGCTTATTGAAATAGCCCTGCATTACGCAGTGTCCTCTTACAATGATTTCTCCTTCTTCACATTCAAAATCTTCCTGAAAAGATTCATGTGTTTGAATGTTAATGATTTTTTTAGTTTCTACATCCTGAATACCAATTTCAATACCTGGTATAACCCTACCTACAGTACCATATACCTGTCTGTGGTATTCTGTAACAGCCATTACGGGTGAGGTTTCTGTCAGGCCAAAGCCTTCAAGGATTTTAATCCCCAGATTTCCAAAAAACTCACCAACATTTTTAGGTAAGGCTGCACCACCTGAGATCATGAATTTTAAGCGACCGCCTGTTTTTTCTTTGATTTTGCTGAATACCAGTTTTTCTGCCAAAGCTTTTTCGGCTGAAAGAAAGATACCTGTATTTTTACCAGCTTCTTTTTTTTGTCTGTATTTTTGACCAGTTTCTAATGCCCAAAGGAATATTCTGGATTTCAAGCCTCCGCCTGCTGTACCACTTTTAATAGCTTTGTCGTGTATTTTTTCGAGTAGTCTTGGTACGCAGCTCATTACAGTAGGTTTGATTTCTCCCATGTTTTTAGCTAAAAGTTCAAGACTTTGTGCGTAGGCTATTTTACAACCCTGCGCGCAGCATACGTGATAGGTTGCTGTACGTTCAAATACGTGTGATAAAGGTAAAAAGGAGAGGAAAGTCTCCGTTTCATCAATAACGGGGATTTGTTGTAAACATACTTTTACGTTTTCAACGAAGTTACTGTGAGAAAGCATCACACCTTTTGGTGTTCCGGTAGTACCTGAGGTGTAAATCAGAGAAGATATATCGGAAGGCAGCACTTCAGTCCGTAATTGACTGATTTTATCGAGGTCAACCTGTGTTGTTTTACCTGCGCTCTTTAATATTTCATCAAAGCTGATGATTTTTACATGTAAATCTTCAGGGACTGTTACTTTCAGATACTCAGGAAAGGCAGGTATGATATATTCCAGACGTTTACAGTTGGGGGCTATTTTTAGGATTTTTTTATAGAGAAAGGTATTGCCAATCAGAATAGCCCGAATACCAGAATCGTTTACAATATAGGTAACTTCTTGTTCTGATAAGGTTGGGTAAATGGATACATTAATTGCTCCAATTTGTTGTATACCCTGGTCGTAATAAACGTATTCCGGAGAATTCTCTATCATCAGGCCCATTCTATCTGCTTTTTTTATGCCTTTGGCTAAGAAAAAAGCAGATACCGCATCAGCATTATTGAGGGTTTGCTGATAAGAAATCTCTTCCCATTCCGTATTTTTTTTATGAATGAGGAACGTCTCTTCAGGTTTATGAATGTTTGCTACTACATTCCGTAATAAGGTCGGGATGGTAGAATGCTCGTTAAATAATTCCATTTGGAAGGTTTGCTTGCTTATAAAAATAGGCCGGTACAGATGAACTGTACCGGCCTATGTAAATATAATAATTCTATTTTAAACAGAGAAGCTTTCGCCGCAACCACAGGAGCGGCTTGCATTAGGATTGTTAAAATTGAATCCTTTTCCGTTTAAACCATCTGAAAAGTCCAGCTCAGTTCCAGCCAGGTAAAGGAAGGATTTCATATCTAGCGCTATTCTGATGCCTCTATCTTCAAAAAACTGATCTCCAGGCTTTTCTTCATCATCAAAGTCCAGGTTATATGATAATCCTGAACATCCTCCTCCTTTAACGGATACACGTAAAAAATAGGTGGTATCCATTTGCGACTCTTCCATTAACTGGTCGATTTTGCTTTTTGCTTTATCAGTGATTGTTATCATTTTCTTATCGTTTTAAGAATGAGCAAGCTGCTCATATCTAATTAGTGATGAGATTTAGCCAGTTCAAATGGTTCCATGCCATTTTTAACACGGTAATCATTGATTGCAGATTTAATTGCATCCTCTGCCAATACTGAGCAGTGGATTTTTACTGGTGGTAAAGCCAATTCTTCAACAATGTCCATGTTATCGATAGCTAATGCCTCATCGATACTTTTACCTTTTAACCATTCTGTAGCTAAAGAAGATGAAGCAATTGCAGATCCGCAACCAAATGTTTTGAATTTGGCATCAGTGATCATGTTGTTGTCATCAACTTCAATTTGTAGACGCATTACGTCGCCACACTCCGGTGCGCCAACTAATCCTGTTCCTACAGATTTGCTATCTTTATTTAAAGTACCAACATTTCTAGGGTTGGTATAATGTTCCATTACTTTTTCTGAGTATGCCATTTTGTTCCTTTTTTAAGAGCCTAGCTTAGTGCTCGGCCCATTCAATTTTACTTAAATCAATTCCTTCTTTAAACATTTCCCAAAGTGGAGAAAGATCTCTCAAGTGGTTAACTGCTTTTTTAGTATTTTCAATTGCGTAATCGATTTCTTCTTCAGTTGTAAAACGACCAAGTCCGAAACGAATAGAAGAGTGCGCCAAATCATCTGAAAGGCCTAAGCTTTTCAAAACATAAGAAGGCTCTAACGAAGCAGAAGTACAAGCTGAACCTGAAGAAACCGCCAGGTCTTTCATAGCCATCATCAATCCTTCACCTTCTACATATTTAAATGAGATGTTTGCTACGTGTGGTAAACGGTGTTCTACGTTACCATTTACATAACTTTCTTCCATTTGACTAAGTGATGCTTCTAGTTTATCTCTTAAAGCCGATAAACGTTTTGCTTCTTCGTCCATTTCTAAACGGCAAAGTTCACATGCTTTACCAAGGCCTACGATACCGGGAACGTTTAATGTACCAGAACGCATACCACGCTCATGACCACCGCCATCAATTTGTGCAGTAACCTTAACCCTTGGGTTTTTACGACGTACATAAAGTACACCAACACCTTTAGGGCCGTACATTTTATGTGCAGAGAAGGCCATTAAGTCAATACCATCGGCATTTACATCTACAGGTATTTTACCTACAGCCTGTGTAGCGTCAGACATAAACAAAGCACCATATTTATGGGCAATGGCAGAAATTTCTTTGATTGGTTGAATTACACCTATCTCATTGTTCCCATACATAATGGTAACCAGGATAGTTTGTTCTGTCATAGCAGCTTCAAGCTCCTGAAGATCAATTAACCCATCCTCTTTTACTTTCAGATAAGTAACTTTTGCACCTAGCTTTTCTAAATGTTTACAAGTATCTAAAACGGCTTTATGTTCAGTTGTGGCAGTAATGATGTGATTGCCTTTGTCCTGGTACATTTCATATACACCTTTAATACCCAGGTTGTCTGCTTCTGTAGCTCCTGAAGTAAAAATGATTTCTTTTTCAGTACAGCCAATCAGTTTGGCAACTTGTTCACGCGCATAGTCAACACCTTCTTCAGCAACCCATCCAAATGCATGGTTACGGCTTGCGGCGTTACCAAACTTGTTGGTGAAATAGGGCAACATCGCTTCTAACACTCTCGGATCAAGAGGGGTAGTTGCGTTATTATCTAAGTAAATAGGAAGTTCCATTATAATATATTTGTTCTTTATTAATATACAAAGATACGAAAAAAGATTGCCAACAATTATAAATAATACCTATGACGGTATAGGTAAAACATGCATTTTTACATTTTTTTAACGTTTGTGTTAGATATGAATAAAATAGAACATATAGGTATTGCAGTTAAGGATATGGATATTTCCTGTAATCTTTATGAGAAACTGTTGGGAACAGCCTGCTATAAAAAGGAGGAGGTGGCTTCTGAGGGGGTTAATACTGCCTTTTTTAAAACAGGAGAAAACAAAATAGAATTGCTGACGGCAAGTACGGCGGATAGTCCGATTGCTAAATTTTTGGAAAAGAAGGGGGAGGGGATACATCATATCGCGTTTGATGTAGAAGATATTCTTGCAGAAATGGAACGTTTAAAATCTGAAGGTTTCGTATTGCTAAATGAAATGCCTAAGCGGGGTGCTGATAATAAACTAGTTTGTTTTGTGCATCCAAAAGGAACCAATGGTGTTTTAATAGAGTTATGTCAGGAGATTAAATAGAAATGGAAGATTTTAAATCACTCAGCCGTATTGTAAGTACGGATTTTGAAGTAGATGATATTTTATCAGAAGAGGCGTTGCGTGCGCGTTTGATTGAGGCTTTTGCCTATTTATTAGACAACAACATTTCTAAAATGATGAATATTCTTTATCGTACAGATGTGAACGAGGAAAAACTCAAAGCACTTTTGATCAGTAATTCAAATTTGCCTTCTGCAGAAGTTATAGCAGATGCATATATCAGCAGGCAGAAGGAAAAAGTTGAGACCAGAAAAAAGTATAGCAGATAATTTTTCAACACATACTTGTTATTGAAAAATAAAATGTTGATATTTGCATCCTTAAAAATAAGCGACAAATAAGTATATAATAATATTATGAAAAAAGATCTGCATCCATCAAACTATAGATTTGTAGTGTTTAAAGATATGTCAAACGAGTATTCTTTTTTAACTAAATCTTGTGTAGATACTAAAGAAACTATCCAATGGGAAGATGGCAACGAGTATCCTTTATATAAATTAGAGATCTCACACACTTCTCACCCTTTCTATACTGGTAAAATGAAATTGGTTGATACTGCTGGTCGTATCGATAAATTTAAAACACGTTACGCTAAAAAGTAATTATACAGAAATAAGAAATTATTTAAGTCCCGATGCTATTGCTTCGGGACTTTTTTTATTTTTGTAGCTTATGATAATCAATTTATTTGATGATATGGCCTGGCTGTCGTTACGACCGCTATCTTTTACAAGGCCAGTTGCAGATTTTCGCATAGGAATTCTGACGATTGCAGAAAAATGGCAAAAGTATTTGAATGCAGATTACGGTTTTGTCACACAAACTTATTTGTCTGTTAAATACTCTTCAGCTGAAAATGCAGAATGGTATATAAACGGTTCCGTTTGTCCGGACGAGCGGTTAACTGAAGCTGTAGCTGAACTTAAATCCGGAGAAGTCCTGACAAAAGATGGGCTCCATATCGCCAGCAGACTAGGCTTGGGTGAAACTTTTCATAGTGATTTATATAAACGGTTTGATGTAAAGGAGTATACTCATGATTTGGTGAGGATATCGGTGCCGGAAGATATTTTTAGAAATAATGATATAGAGCTGAGAAAGGATTTTGCTTTGCTTACTAAAGGAAGAACTTCGGTAACCTTAAGCGGAACAAATACTTTTTTGGGTGAAGAGATTTTTGCTGAAGAAGGTGCGCAGGCAGAATGTTCTACTTTCAATAGTTTAGGTGGCCCGATTTATATCGGGCGGAATTCACAGGTATGGGAAGGTTGTCATATACGTGGTTCATTTGTCTTGTGTAACAATTCACAAGTGAAAATGGGCACGAAGATTTATGGACAAACCACGATTGGCCCATTTAGCCGTGTTGGTGGTGAAATCAATAACGCTGTAATCTGGGGGTATTCTTCTAAGGGCCATGAGGGGTATTTGGGGAATTCTGTATTGGGACAATGGTGTAATATTGGTGCTGACACCAATAATTCTAACCTCAAAAATAATTATGCTGATGTAAAGTTGTGGGATTATGAAACAGAAAGCTTTCGGGAAACAGGATTGCAGTTTTGTGGATTGATTATGGCTGATCATGCTAAGTGTGGTATCAATACCATGTTTAATACCGGTACTATAGTCGGTGTTAGTGCAAATGTTTTTGGTTCAGGCTTCCCTCGTAACTTTATCCCTGATTTTGCCTGGGGAGGATCCAGTGGATTTGATGTGTATAAGCTGGATAAAATGTTTGAAACTTCTGAAAAGGTTTATGAACGCAGAAATATAGCATTTGATCAAACGGAAAAGGATATATTAGCAGTTATTTTCGAGGAGACTAATAAATACAGACGTTTTTAAGTGTGTAGCCTCAACAAAATCAATTTTTAAATAAAACCTACTAAATAACAATATACAATGAGAAAAAAAATAGTTGCAGGAAACTGGAAAATGAATCTGGATTATGCTGGAGGCATATCTTTATTTTCGGAAATCGTTAATATGGTAAGAGATGAGAAAAAAGGCGATCAGATCGCAATCATTTGCGCCCCATATATTCATTTAAACAGTCTGGCTAAATTAGGTGGAGATGTTGTTAAAATAGGTGCGCAGAACTGTCACCAAAATGATAGCGGTGCTTATACCGGAGAAATTTCTGCAGGAATGGTTAAATCTGTTGGTTGCGAATATGTAATCATTGGTCACTCTGAGAGACGTCAGTATTTTGCAGAAAGCAATGAACTACTTGCAGAGAAAACAGTTAAAGTACTGGCAAACGGACTTACTCCTATTTTTTGTATAGGTGAAACGCTTGAAGAAAGAAACAACGGAACTTATTTTGACGTGCTTAAAACTCAGTTGGAACAAGGTGTTTTTGGTCTGAGTGCAGATGATTTTGCAAAAATTGTTATTGCTTACGAGCCGGTTTGGGCAATTGGAACAGGACTTACCGCTACATCTGATCAGGCACAGGAAGTACATGCTTACATTAGAAAAGAAATTGCGGCTAAATATAGCAGTGAAGTTGCTGATGAAACTACTATTTTATACGGTGGTAGCTGTAATCCTAAAAATGCAGCAGAGCTTTTTGCTCAGACAGATATAGATGGTGGTTTGATTGGTGGGGCATCTCTAAAATCAAGAGATTTTGTTGATATCGTTAAAACGTTTAATTCTTAATGAAATATATACAGGTAACTTTCAGTTTTAAGACGATTGAAGAGTATCAGCAGGATCTATTGATTGCTGAGCTCGGAGATATAGGTTTTAATACTTTTGAAGAGGCAGAAGGTGGTTTTCTGGCATTTATTGATGTAAACACATATAGTGAAGATCAGTTAAAAAATGTACTGAAACAGTTTGAGGGAGAATTCGAATGTAGTTATGTGATTTCGGAGATCGAAGGTAAGAACTGGAACGAAGAGTGGGAAAAGAATTTTGAACCCTTGATCATAAATGATCAGTGTTATGTGCGGGCTACCTTTCACGAGGCGCAGCCTGCATATCGGTACGAAATTGTGATAGATCCTAAGATGGCTTTTGGTACAGGACATCATCAAACTACAACAATGATGATGCAGTATATTCTGGAAACCGATGTTAAGGATAAGGAAATTCTTGATATGGGCTGCGGGACGGCCATACTGGCAATTCTTGCCGCAAAAAAAGGTGCGTCAAAGCTTATTGCTATAGATTATGATGAGGTCTGTTATCAGAGTTCAGTAGAAAATGCAGCCTTAAATGGAGTAGAGAACCTGGAAGCTATTTGTGGTGGAAAGGAAGTTATTCCGTCAGTTGAGTTCGACATTATTCTGGCTAATATTAACAGGAACATTCTTTTAGACCAAATTCCTACTTATGCAAAAGTTCTAAAAGATGGGGGAAGTATTTTCTTCAGTGGATTTTATGAGTCACCTGATCTGGAGATGATCAAAGCGGCCTGTGTACCATTCGGAATTGAATATATTAATCACAAAAAAAACGGTGAGTGGGTGGCGGCTTACTTTAAAAAGAATTAAAAGTACATATATCAAATGCGTATACATTTTATAGCTATAGGTGGTAGTGCTATGCACAACCTGGCAATTGCCTTGCACAAAAAGGGGTATAGGGTGACCGGCTCAGACGATGCGATTTTTGAGCCGTCGAGTAGCAGATTGGCCAGACATGGTCTTTTGCCTGAGGAGATGGGATGGGATGAGGCAAATATTACCGCCGACCTGGATGCTGTGATTTTGGGGATGCATGCATTAACAGATAATCCTGAGCTACTGAAAGCGCAGGAACTTGGGGTTAAAATATATTCTTATCCTGAATATATCTATGAACAAACTAAAGATAAGTTAAGGGTTGTCATTGGTGGAAGTCATGGTAAAACAACTATAACTTCGATGATATTGCATGTACTTAACTTTTATGAGCGTGATTTTGATTATTTAGTGGGGGCCCAGCTTGCTGGATTCGATACGATGGTTAAAATCACCAATGAAGCGCCACTGATCGTTATTGAAGGAGATGAATACCTGGCTTCGCCTATTGATAGAAGACCTAAGTTTCATTTATATAAAGCAAATCTTGCGGTCATAAGTGGTATTGCATGGGATCATATCAACGTGTTTAAAACTTATGCAGATTATACCAGGCAGTTTGAATTGTTTATAGATACCATTGAACCGGGCGGAAAATTAATTTACTGTAGTGCTGATAAAGATCTTGAGGCTATTGTAAAAAATAGCAAGGCGGATATAGAGAAGATAGCTTATGCAATACCTGCACACGTAGTGAAGGATGGTATAACTTATTTACTACCTGATGAGACACCGTTGAAAGTATTTGGTGATCATAACCTTATGAACCTCAATGCTGCCAAATCAATTTGTGCAGAATTAGGGATCGACAGTAAACAATTTGATGCTGCCATTGGTTCTTTTACCGGAGCAGCAAAACGACTGGAACTTTTGTTGAGTGAAGCAGAGACAAACGTTTATAAAGACTTTGCTCATTCGCCGTCTAAATTAAAGGCTACAATTGAAGCTGTAAAAGCACAGTTTCCCAATAGGAAATTAGTTGCGTGTATAGAGTTACATACATTTAGTAGTCTAAATAAAGATTTTTTGGTTCAATATGCGGACACCATGTCGGCTGCTGATATAGCAATTGTATATATTGATAAAAAAACTTTTCAGCATAAAAAACTGGATCCTTTTACGAAAATAGATGTTCAAACAGCATTTAATTGCCCTGGATTGCTCTTTTTTGATAATTCAGAGCTGTTAAAAGAATATCTGCTTAAAGTAAATTTTTATCGTTCGAACTTACTTCTAATGAGTTCGGGTAATTTTGGAGGAGTTGATCTCGTTAAATTGGCACGTGAGTTGAATATAGTAGAGCAAGGAATATAATTACAAGATTACACACCTAAATTTAAAATATGAATATCATTGGAAAAAACATTAGACAACTGCGCCAAAAAAATGGCTGGAGCCAGGGAGAAGTGGCTAAGCGTCTAAATATTTCAATCCCTGCGTTCTCAAAAATCGAAACTGGTATTACAGATATAAACATTTCAAGGCTTGCACAGATTGCAAACCTTTTTGAAGTTTCAACAATGGATATTATCTCTAAAGAGGGCGAGAACCCTCAATCACTTAATTTTGAAGAAATCAATAATCTGAAAGAAAAGCTTGCTCAAAGAGAGGAAGAGATTATCAAACTTCAGAAGAAGGTTATTGATCTTTACGAAGAAATCAGAGAGAAATAGAATTAAAATACTTTTCGCATAGTCAGGTGTCGCTTTCCAAAAGTGGCACCTGTTGCTTGATGAATCGAGAGCATTTTATCATTGAAATCTCCTACCCAGGAAAGTTCCAGCTCATCATATTGATCCATTGGCAGAACATACTCTTTAAGTTTAATGAACAGTGCCGATTCGAGCCCGTGTTTTTGATAGGCTGATTTGGTTCCCATTACTATAGCACGCATACGGTTTACGCCTGCCCATCTTCTGTATACGAATTTTAATTTTTCTATCAGTCCGAGTTTTCCGTTAAATCCTTTAATCATTTGGTTGGCATCAGGGATGATCACTACAAATGAGGCCGGTTCTCCATTGACGTATGCGAACCAGATGAGTTTCTCGTCCATAATAGTCTGCATTTTTTCAAAGCTTTCTTCCAGTGTTTCCTTTTTAATCGGAACGAAGTTCTCAAAATTCTTCCATGCGTCATTGTAAATCTCCATCAGATCGGCAACATATTTCGCCGCATTTTTTTTGGAAAAATGTTCAAATGTATAACCGGGTTTGTTTGCGACCCAGTTGGCTATTTTAGTGAAACGTTCCGGAAAAGGATTTCTAACAGCCAAATGGTTGGTGATTTGCTCATAAGCTGTTTTAAAGCCATAGTCTGTGAAAAATGAGTGATAGTATGGGTGATGGTAATTCATGCCATAAGAAGGAGGTGTAAAGCCTTCAACAAGTAAGCCCCAGAAAGAATCATTTTCTCCGAAATTGATAGGCCCATCCATTGCTTTCATCCCATTTTCCTGAAGCCAGGATTTTGCGGTATCAAAAAGTAAAAATGCAGCCTCTTTATTATTTATACATTCAAAAAAGCCCATGCCACCAGTAGGCTGTTCGTATTGATATGCTTTTTTATCGTTGATAAAGGCGGCAACCCGACCGATACAATTTCCATTGTTGTCCTGAAGTATCCATCTTATACATTTTCCATGTTGGAAAAACGGGTTTTTATCTATGTCAAATATTTGTTCAATATCCTGATCGAGCGGACAGATCCAATTTTTATCATCTTTATATATAAAACGGGCAGTGGCTAAAAAATCTTTCCTGGAACGCTTTCCGGATACTGTGGTTATTTGCATTTTTCCTGATGGAATTTAAAATAAAAAGCATCCTTCTCAGGATGCTTTATTAATCATTATTTTTTTAATTGTTAATAGTCGTCATCGTCATCATCCGAAAAACTATCAAAGGAGTCCAGATCATCTAATGGCATGTCGAGGTCGTCATCATCATCATCGTATGATTTCTTTTTGCTTGTTCCTTCATACGAATCATCCAGGTCATTCTCTGGATCTTCTGCTTGGCTTTTGTTGATTGGTTTTTTTGGAGTTTTCATTACAAAAAATATAATTCCGTAAGGTTTTTATTTGATAAGTTAAATTTACTAAAAATCTTCTTAAATCAAAAGAACGATGTTTTTTTTAAATTTTTAGCTGTTCAAAAGTAAGACAAAAAGAAAAATCACAAAGAATTTTTTACAAAATAATCTTACAAATCTTTTTTTATTGAAGTGTTTTGGAGATGAGATGGGGAGTAGAGGGTTAAAAGTGCTGGGGTATGTGGATCTGGTATTGAAGATACTTAAAAAAAAAATGGTAAAGCTATGAACTTTACCATTTTTTAACACACAAATGAAACCTGAATTGAGATATAGTTTTAGGTTAGGTAAAAATATCTTTGATCAATCCTATAAGAACGCTTTTTACAAACTTCTGTTTGTTTTAATATCTATAACAAGTTTAATGCTAATTTCACAATGATTATTTTAAACTTAGTAAGTGGTATGAATAATTGAGTAAACGGTAAATTAGTGGATTAAAGGTACCAATATCGACACATAAGTGCCCGAAATTCCATTTTGTTTAATTTCTATTTGTATCGGATTTGGTTCAACCTGGTTTAGCAAGTTAATACGTTCTTTAGTGAGACTCATACCTTTACTTACATGTTGTCCCTTTTTGTTTTTCAGAGAGTTATTTATTCCCACACCGTCGTCAACAATCTCAATTAATAAGTGCTTGTCGCCCTTAAGGTTTATATGTATGCTTAGCTGGCCGCCATCTTCCTTAGGCATTAAACCGTGCCATATAGCATTTTCAATATAAGGTTGAAGGATCATCGATGGTATCATCGTTTCTTCTTTGTCAATTGCCGGGTCTACTTGTATTCTGTATTTGAATTTTTCACCAAATCTTTTCTTTTCCAGACTAAGGTACAATTCAAGATACTCGAGTTCTTCATCCAGGCCGATAAAACTTTTGGTACAGATTTCCAGGTTTTTCCTAATTAGTTTGGCAAAGCCGGTTAATATTTTATTTGCTGAATTGGTATCTTTTGTATTGATATAATGCTGGATGGAGTTCATTACGTTAAAAACAAAATGGGGGTTCATCATGGCTTGTAAGGCACGTTGTTCTAGCATTAAAATTTTATTCTTTAACAGCAATTGCTGCTGTTCTTTGTTTTTCTGGATTTTAGTAATGATTACAGCGGCTTTATAGAAGGCGAAGCCTGCTAAAAGAAAGATACCTGCTAAAAACCAACCTGTTTGCCAAAAATGCCGTTTCAGGGAGAAATTAACCCTGGCTGGCGTACTCCAGTTATTGGAATGGGATTTTGCACTGATTTCAAATGTATAATCGCCAGGTTCGAGCGAAGAAAATTCAAGCCTTCTGTTTTTAGTTTCTGTCCAGTTTGCCTCTGTTTTTAGACGATAGCGATAGGTTATACTTTTATGTTGGAAATCAATAGCACTGTAGGTAAACGTAATGTTGTTGTTGGAAGGCGCAAGTGTATGCATCGCATAGTTAAGGCCCAGTTTAGTTTTATTACTTATAATGGACGAAATCAGTACTCTCGGGGCTTCATGAACACTGCTTGTTCTGTGGTAAGAAAAATAAACAAGGCCATTATTCGTTGCGAAATAGGCATAGCGGTTGTCAATATACAAACCGTTCACATCATCGACCAACAGCGCATTGGTGTATTCAAAAGACTCAACTGCAAATTGTTTATCATTCAAATCAATTCGGTTAATCCCATTATTGGTAACGATCCATAGGTAATTGTTTTTTACAAATAACTTTTTGCAAATATTGTCAGCGAGTCCATCTTTTTGTGTTATTACTCTTGTTACCTTTTTGTTTTTAAAGAAAACAATTCCATACCCATCAGTAGCCAGTACAATTGTTCCGTCATTTAGTTCCTGGATATCATTGATCCTTTTGGTGAGCAGTACATGATCGTCAGCGTAATTATACAATATGCCATTTGAAAATTTGGAAAGTCCATTGATATTTGAAAACCATAAGTTTTGCTGTTTATCATAAAAGACACTATACGCTCTGTTGTTGAAGAAATCTACTCCCTGTTTAAAAAACCTGGATGTAAACTGAAGCGTATTCATCCGATCAGGTAAAATGAACACACCTGAAGAGAGTGCCACTGCCAGCGTATTGTTTTTAGATATGCTAAAGCTTTTAATGACAAACATACTGTTGTTTGTTTCTTTCAAATAGCTGATAGCTCTTTTGCTGTCACTATGGTTTATCCTCCCCAAACCATAATCAGAACTAAAATATATAGCCTGATGCGTAGTGTCATATACCATTTGCTTAATGGCATTGTATCTTTTTTTATCTGGTAACTGGATTTTATTTAGTTCGTAATTATTTAGGCTAAGGATGTTGATATGACCTTCATCCATACCAAGCCATAAATTATTGTGGTCATCTTTAACCAGGCTTTTTACGATGTCAGTACTTAATCCGTTTGCTTTATTGACAATATACAGGCGTTCGTCTTTTTGAGGTAACATGTAAATGCCGCTACTAGTGGTAAACCACATGTTATTTTTTGAATCTTTGATCACCTGACTGGAAGGAACGTTCTTTAGATAATTTGTTGTTTTTCCGGAAGGCTCAACGCAATATACACCGTTACTATTGCTCAGCCATAGATCATCATTTTTGTCCAGATAAAAGTAGCCTGGATCACTGGTCAGTAAAGTAGTATCAATTTTTAGGAGCAGATGCTGGTTAAAACCTTCTCTGATGTTGAGCCCGCTTCTGTCCAGATAACCGAGTTTTTTATCAGGCAGGTTAATAATGGTTTTATAAGATAGAGGAAGTGTGCCATGAGAAGCTATAATGAAGGTGTTGTTCTTGAAAATACGAATACATTGGTTGCTAAACGCCCATATCATTCCCGACTTATCTTCATGTATAAAAGTACTCGTATAAGGGTGTACGGGATCTGCAGAAACGTATTTCATCACTGTTTTTCCATCCCACATCACCAATACATTTTTATTGGTTCCAAACCAGATTCTACCTTTACTATCTTCAAGAAAGGAGACTACTACGGCGTTAAATTTTAACAGTTTGAGTAGCTTGTCATTGTTCTCATTGTATATTTTTCCGTTAAAGAAATAGCTGAGTTGTCCGTTTAAAGCTAAGAACCATATTTTGCCACTCTTATCTTCTTTTAACTGTAAAATCTGATTGTCTGGCAGTCCGTCATCAATGGAAAAGTTTTCAAACACTTTACCGTCAAACCGGCTTACACCGGCATCAGTTGCCACCCATAAATAACCTTTAGTGTCTTGTAAAGTATAATAACAGTTGTTGCTTGGTAATCCATTTTTTGTACTAAAGTGCTGCAGGTGTGTAGTTTGTGGGTAAGCGAAAAAACTACATGCCAGCAGTATAATTACCGTTGTTAAAAGCTTCACAGCCAGATATGTTTGTTTATTTGTCAATATCAAAGCTTGTATAGGATTTAATTTTGTCGGCAAAATCACTGGCACGTCTTCTCGATACGGCAATTTTATCTCCATTCTTTAGAATAACTTCCAACCCGTTTTTCGAATTGTATTCTTTAACGTAATTAAGGTTAATGATGCTTGATTTATGTATTCTTACGAACTGGTTATCAGGTAGAATCTCTTCATATTCTTTCAATACTTTGGAAACTGTGATTTTATCTTTGTTTTGCAGATAAAAAACAGAATAATTGCTGTCAGCTTCAATATGAATGATATCATCAATGTTAATCAAACTATATCCTTGTCCGTTTGGTAAGCTGATTTTTCTAATTTCATTTCGTTCAGAAAGATTCAGGGCCAGGTTTTGCAGGCTTTCTTTACGGCCGTTTTCATTTTTATTTAGTGTGATGTACTTTTCGGCTTTGTCTACTGCTGCTTTTAATTCGTCTATGTCAATTGGTTTCAATAGATAATCAAGGGCATTGGCTTTAATTGCTTTTAAAGCGTACTGATCATAAGCCGTTGTAAAAATAACATGAGCTTTGCCGGCCTGGGCATAAGGTATCAGCTCAAAGCCATTTTCTCCCGGCATCGCAATGTCAAGAAAAATTAAATCAATAGTATTGCTTGTAAGCAAACCACGTGCTTCTGCAACGGATTTTGCGATGCCGGCAATATGTATGCTTTCGCAATTTTCCTGTAAAAGAAAGTATAATGAAGAACGTGCGAATTCTTCATCGTCAACAATAATAGTATTTAACACGGTTTTTATTTAATAGGCTCAATTTATCAAAAAAAAAGTAAATCCGGGTTTTCTCACAAAATATAATCCGTATGTCAAAAACTGCATGCCTTTTTCTTTCGTAATTAAAAGGGAAGCGTTTCATTGGATCCCTGAACGTCCTATACAAATGCATTGAAATGTCGAAGAAATAAGAAAACCAAGTACCTGAAAAACTTAAAACTTAAAACTATGAAAAATTTACAAGAACAAGAAAGATGCGATACGCTGGAGGAAGAGCGTAGCATATTTAATGCACGTTTGCAGCGTCGTTCTTTTTTGCAATATGCAGGTGCTGGAGCAGCTGGGATTGCATTAATTGCCGCGGGGTGTAAAAAAGACCGTCATAATGAACCTATGATGTCTGGCGTTACTTTAGATTTTAAAGATGATTTTGGTGTATTGAACTATGCGTATGCTTTAGAGCAGCTGGAAGCCGCATTTTACATTCAGGTGGCCTCTAATCCACCATCTACGTTTAGTGCTGCCGAAAAGGCTTATTTCCAGGATATTCAGTTTCATGAAATTGCCCACCGTGAGTTTTTTAAAAAGGCATTGGGGCCGGCAGCGATTGGCGGACTTGAAGTTAATTTTTCAAGCATCAACTTTACCGATCGAACCAGTGTTTTAAATGCCGCGAAAGCATTTGAAGATTTAGGTGTTGCAGCATACAATGGGGCTGGTGTTCGTTTAAAAAGCGATACTTATTTAACGCTGGCCGGAAAGATTGTTTCAGTTGAAGCACGTCATGCCGCTTATATCAGGGATTTAATTTCAAATGGAAGTTTTGCCGATCTGGCGAGTATGAATGCGCTGGGGGCCAAAGATTCCCTGGGACTGGATGGTGCTTTAATGCCTGATAAAGTACTGGCAATTGCCGGTGCTTATGTTAAAACAAAAATTAATGTTATCAATCTTTAATCTTAAAACCACAAATCATGAATATCGTAAATATATTGGAGGAAATTGAAAAGGTTGATGGAGAGATCTATGAGCGTTTAAACCCTAGAAGGGCTGCTATGAAAGATTTTTTTAGCATGGGTAAAAAAATATCTTTAGCGGCATTACCGCTGGCGCTGGGTTCAGTATTTCAAAAAGCTTATGGCCAAAGTACACCAAGTGCGGTGACAGATGTACTGAATTTTGCACTGGCACTTGAATATCTGGAGTATCATTTTTATAATCATGCATTGGTAGCAGCGCCAACTTTAGTACCTGCAGGTGCACCAAAAGGAGCTATTACTACGATTCGCGACCATGAGTTGGCTCATGTAAACTTATTAAAAGGAGCTTTAGGAGGTTCAGCGAGAGCTGAAATTACTTATGCTATGACTGACTTCACAGCTGGTGGAACTTTTCCATTGGTTTATTCAGATTACGTAACTTTCTTAAAAGTTGCTTTGGGATTTGAAGATACGGGAGTAAGGGCTTATAAAGGCCAGGCAACTGTTTTAAAAGGAAATGCGGTGTTGACAACAGCATTGCAGATCCATTCTGTAGAGGCACGTCATGCTTCGCACATTCGTCAAATGCTGGCTGCAAATGGTGCTACAGGTTTAAAACCATGGATTAGTTTAGGATCGGGAGGTATTGCCAATGATACTGGTGTGGGGGCAGTAGATCCTGTTTATGCCGGTGAAAGTACTGATGCACAGGCGGGTATTACCATTACAGGTATTGCGACTGGTGTAACTAAAGCAGCAGCAGTGGAATCTTTCGATGAACCATTGTCAAAAGCTGAAGTAGTAATTATTGCCAATTTGTTCCTTAGACCGGGGTTCAAATTGTAACAGTTGTTTGTTTAAAATTATAAGGATTGTTTGTTTAGTTTTAGGGAAGGTAGTTTCATGTTGCCTTCCCTTTTTTATGCCTTATTGGTTTTACTAATAGTTGATGATCTGCTCTTCCAAATGATCAGGCAGATCTCTGTAGTTGTACTGTTGTCCTCTAAGCTGAGGCTCAAAACCAGCTTCTCTAATCGCGTCTTGTATACCCTTTGCGGTAAAACGGTGTGGTGCACCAGCTGCGGATACTACATTTTCTTCTATCATGATGGAACCAAAGTCGTTGGCACCTGCATGAAGACAAAGTTCTGCAACATTTTTACCTACGGTAAGCCATGAAGCCTGTATATTTTTAATGTTGGGCAGCATAATTCTACTTAATGCGAGCATACGGATGTATTCATCTCCGGAAACATTATTACTTATACCTCTTAAACGTTTCAGTAAAGTACCATCATCCTGGAAAGGCCATGGAATAAATGCCAGAAATCCTTTTGCATCTGCCGGCTTCTCACTTTGCACTTCTCTGATCCACACCAGGTGTTCAAAACGTTCTTCAATAGTCTCTACGTGGCCAAACATCATTGTCGCAGAAGTAGTCATATGTAACTGATGTGCAGCCCTCATTACATCCAGCCATTCCTGGCCTCCGCATTTGCCCTTAGATATTAGTCTTCTTACCCTATCGTTTAATATTTCGGCACCGGCACCTGGTAATGAATCCATTCCAGCAGCTTTTAAGGCCGATAAAACTTCGGTATGGGAAAGACCTTCTAATTTGGCAACATGTGCAATTTCGGGTGGACCTAAAGCATGCAGCTTTAAATCAGGATATAACTCCTTAAGTTGTTTAAATAAGTCGGCATAGAACTTTAACCCCAGGTCGGGATGGTGTCCGCCTTGTAAAAGTAACTGATCGCCGCCTAGTCTAAACGTCTCTTCTATTTTTTGTTTATAAGTCTCAATGTCTGTGATATAGCTTTCGTCATGCCCTGGTCTTCTAAAAAAGTTGCAGAATTTGCAGTTGGCAATACATACATTGGTGGTATTTACGTTCCGGTCAATCTGCCAGGTAACTTTACCACTGGGTACTTGTTTTTTTCTCAGTTCATTGGCTACATAAGCCAGTTCAGCAGTTGCTGCATGATGATATAAAAAAACGCCCTCTTCTTTAGTTAAAAAGTCGAAATGCAAGGCCCTGTGTAATAATTCGGCAGTATTCATAGGACAAATATACCATAAGTTGTTTTTATCAATATAATTTGTTTGTCTTAATTAAATATCATCTGCTTTCGACTCCCCATTATTCCTATATTTGGCGCAATTATTTTTAATTATGGTAGATTTTAATCGTTTTACATTAGCCAATGGTTTACGTGTACTGGTACACGAAGATGATACAACGCCCATGGCGGTGTTAAACATTTTATATGATGTTGGTGCCAGAGATGAGGAGGAGGGGAAAACCGGCTTCGCACATTTGTTTGAGCACCTGATGTTTGGTGGATCTGTAAATATTCCAAGTTATGATGAGCCCCTGCAAAGAGTAGGTGGTGAGAACAATGCTTTTACCAGCAACGATATCACGAATTATTACATCACTTTACCTGCAGTAAATCTGGAAACAGCATTTTGGCTGGAGAGTGATCGGATGTTGAGTCTTGCCTTTTCTGAAAAGAGCCTGGAAACACAAAGGAATGTAGTGTGTGAAGAGTTTAAACAGCGTTATCTCAATCAGCCTTATGGCGATGTATGGTTAAAGTTAAGACCACTTGCCTATACTACACATCCTTATCGCTGGGCAACAATCGGACAGGATTTAAAGCAAATAGAAGATGCTAAGATGGAAGATGTAAAAGCATTTTTCCAAAAGCATTACAACCCGCAAAATGCCATTATGGTAGTAGGAGGGAATGTTAAAACCGAGGATATAAAAGCATTGGCCGAGAAATGGTTTGCGCCGATTCCTGCCGGAGAAAAATATGTAAGAAATTTACCTAAGGAACCTGTTCAAACAGCAGAACGTAGAGAAACAGTCATGGCTGACGTCCCTTTAAATGCCATTTATATGGCCTTTAAAATGCCTGCGAGAATGGACTCTGAATATCAGGCTTACGACTTAATGTCGGATGTACTGTCGCAGGGACAGTCTTCACGTTTGTACAATAGTCTGTTAAAAGAACAGCAGTTGTTTAGTGATATTCATGCCTACATAACAAGTAGTATAGACGAAGGGTTATTTATTGTTGAAGGTAAATTGGTTGAAGGTGTAAGTCTGGAACAGGCTGAAGCGGCAATCTGGGTAGAATTAAACAAGCTTGTTCAGGAACCTGTTACGGATGTCGAAATTACAAAGGTGAAAAACAAATCAGAATCTATTATGGTATTTGCTGAGATGAGCCTTTTAGATAAAGCAATGAATCTTGCTTACTATGAGTTATTAGGTGATGCTGCCGGATTGAATACAGAGATCAACAAGTATCTTGCGGTAACCCCGTCAAATATACAACAGGCAGCAAAAGCAACTTTTACGAAAGAACAATGTTCAGTTTTACAATATTTAACTACCCAAAATGCTTAACCGTACACTAGCCCCTGAATCAAAATTGGTTGATGAAATTAGTTTCATAGAACCTTTAAAACAAGTGCTGGATAATGGTATACCTGTTTTTACCATTAATGCTGGTAAACAAGAACTTGTTCGTATAGAATTTATATTTGAAAATGTAAACTGGAATGCCTCAAAACCTTTGGATGCTATTGCTGTAAGTCATTTAATTAATAATGGTACCAGTACACTTAGTGCAAAGGAAATTGCCGATAAGGTAGATTACTACGGTGCCTTTTTGCAAACGGAATATGGTGCAGACCAAACCTGTATTAAGCTCTATACTTTAAATAAACACCTGAATTCAGTGTTGCCAATTCTACGGTCTATTTTAAATGACAGTGTGTTTCCGGAACAGGAATTGGCAATTTTTATACAGAACCAAAAACAATCGTTGCAAGTAAGCTTGCAAAAGAACGATTTCCTGGCAAGGAAACATTTTGCCAATGCACTTTTTGGGGATACGCCTTATGGTTCTAATATTCAGCCTTCTCACTATGAAACGATAAAAAGAACAGATTTACTTGACTATTTTAAAGCTGCATATAAAGCTGAGAATTGTACCATTTTTGTGGCCGGTAAGTTTGAAGAACCAGAGTTTAATATTCTAAACAACATTATTGGTAAGGGCTGGGACAATAACGAACCTGCTGGGATAAATAAATTTGAATTTACTGCGGTTCATAAAGGAGAAATTTTAGTAGAACGACCTGATGCCATTCAGTCGGCTATAAGAATGGGTAGCCTGTCGATTACCAGAAGCCATCCTGATTTTCCTGGATTTCAGGTGTTGAACTGCCTGCTGGGGGGGTATTTTGGTTCCAGGTTGATGGCGAATATCCGTGAAGACAAAGGCTATACCTACGGTATTGGCTCAGCGGTAGCTTCCTTAAAAGATGCAGGTTACTTCTTTATTGCTACAGAAGTAGGGGCTGAAGTTTGTAGCAGTGCACTTACAGAAATAGAAAAAGAGATCAGTATTCTTAAGGATGAATTGGTGCAGGACGGAGAATTAGCTTTAGTAAGAAACTACATGTTAGGAGCTATGTTAGGTAGCCTTGAAAATGCTTTCTCTCATGCTGATAAATTCAAAAACGTTTATTTCTCCGGACTGGATTACAGTTACTATGAGAATTACATTAAGACGGTTAAAACAATTACTGCTACTGATCTAAAAGATCTGGCAAACAAATATCTGAATACAGACAACTTTACTAAAGTTGTTGTAGGTAAAAAATAATGTTATCCTGGCTAATTTATTTTAGCCAGGACACTTTTTTGCTTATCAGCCTGATAAATCTTTTTATAGAAGGCTACGAAATCATTATACTTTTCTGGTGGATACTGCTTGTTAACCATAGTCTTTGTACGGGTATATACAAGTGTATTATCTTTAGCCGTAACTTTTGCAGTATATGTGCCAAATTCAGATTCAATGACAATGTCTTTAGGAACAAACTCTACTTTATACCCCTTAGGTATGGTATAAGTAATCTCATCCTCATCATTAAAACCATATTCAACGCCGAAAAATGTTTTACGCGCTTCTATTGGTGTTATGCTATTCTCCTGTCGGTTCAGCAGGTTTAAAGTCAGAAACAATTTGTCTCCACCTTTTGTCAGTAGTTGTGTACATTTCAGGTTTATCTTTTCATTTAAAACCGGAACATCCTTGTCAGGCTGTACATAGTTTAATTCTGTAATTTGCATATTTGGTATGCTCAGGTTATTCATTACCCGTTTTCTTTTTTCGGAGGGTTCTATGAATAACATTCCTACGTTGTCTTCGTACTGCGAATTTCCATATTGTGTTTCAATCCCAATATTTGCTGACCCTTCTTCATCCAGATCAACTTTCGCCTTTCTCTTTTGAAAATTGCTGTTTGGAGAATACGCCGGTGTTTGTACCAGCTTGCCACCTTCTTCGGTAATCAGTAGCACTGTTCTATCAGAATTGTTATTGCCAATAAAACCAGCCGGTTTAGACTGACTCGTGCATTCCAACCAGAGTGTGTCTTTTTCCATAGGTACACAAAGTATCATATGGTTTGCCTGGTTCATGCTGGCAAAATTCTTTTTTAAAGATGGTATACCACTGCCAATAACTACCAGATTGGACTTAATTCCAGCCTCCAGCAATAATGCTTTCATGTAATTAGACAAGCCCTTACAGTCGCTATAATTAACAGCAGAGACCTTTTCTGAAGTTATAGGTTTAAAACCACCTATTCCTAATTGTACGCCTACATACCTGGTGTTCGATTGCAGGTAGTTATACAGTGTTTTAATCTTTTCTTTTGGTGTTTTCGCATCTTTAATCAGGCTTTGAACCTTGGCTTTTGTTGCTTCAGGAAGTACCTGCCCACCATTACTTAATGTAAATAGCCAGGAACCCAGGTTTTTCCAGTTTTCAATATTTGCTTTGGAGTTGTCATATTCAAATTGATTGGGAGCAAGATTTACCCATGGCATTACATTTCTTAAACCTATGCTCATTTGTTCAAATTCCATGGCCGGGACGTTTGAACAAGTCCATTTGTAATGTGTTTTGTCTTTAATCTTTATTGAATCTGTTTTTAGACCTTTACTTTTTAAATACTTAAAAGTCATTGCTTCAGGTATTTTAAAAGTGTAATTGGAGTTTTCTATAGCGTGGCTCCAGGTACTTGCTGGATACCAGGTGGGGTAGCTTAATATGCCCTTAAAATCGACAGTATAGCTAAATTCTATTGTATATGGAAAACTAGTGTGTAAAAATTCAAGGTATTTAACCCTGGTGTCCTGATACAATGTACCTTCGGAAACTGCACTTCTATCTTTAAAATCACTGCTTTTATAGTCTTTTATTTTATTCCCATTGCCGTCATATAGTGCAGCCCTTAAGCCAGAGATACTTGAAAAATTATCATAATATTCCTTCATGTTTGAAGCATCTTCACCATTTTTATTTAAAATAGTCATGGCAGTTTTGTAAGTCATAACCGCATTTCCAGGGTCTTTAACTTCGTATACCATTTCTTCATTTCTAATCACAACAGCTGCATTAGTTTTCAATTCAGCAGGTATCTTATTTACATCATAAACTCCTTGTGCGTTTAACTTTGCAAAAGCAAAGAATACAATTGCAAAAAATACGGTTCTTTTCATCATTAGCCCTTTTTAAATACGATTTGTTCAGCCTGTTTTCTTACAATATTTTTGAACAGTTCTTTTAAATGATGATATTCTTCAGGTGTAAAATAGGCTTTTTTAATAGAAATTTTGCTGTTAATCATCAGCTTTCCCTCTTCTGCAGCAAAGATAAAAGTGAAAGCAGCAGCATCCTCTGGTAGGGTTATTTTCTCATTTTTTGGTGCTTTATCTAATTTGTATTCTTTTGGGAAATCTATAGTGATACGGAAATTCTCTTCACTCGGAAAACCGAAATCAACGGGGAATTTTCTTTCCTCTAATTTAAACGGGTTTTCTTTGGTCCTTTCAAAAAGCAAGGGAGCAAAGTAGATCAGATCACCAGCTTCTTCTATGTTGTCCTCAAGCATTACATCCATGCTTTCTACTAAAGATTCACCAACATTATCAAGATGTTCAATTTTGTAATTGCTGATGCCAAGTCCGGCTTTTCCCGACTTATATTCTTTAAGGAAATCAGTTTCATTTGTCGCGGAGCGATATTGGTCTCTTCGGTGTAGGGCCTCGTAATTTGTAGAGGATAAATACAACTTACCACTAAACTGGTTTTCCTTATTTAAAGTCAGCATTAGATTGATGTTTTTTCTGCTCATTTTACTTTCCTCAAGAGAAATCCATTCCGCATTTTCATCGTTCAGGCTTAATTTTAGACCCTGGTGATTAAGGTTTTGGTAGGCAATTAAATTAAGACTATGATCTTTGTCTGTTGCATCCAAAAGTATGGTTTTGTCGCCAACCTCTGCTTGTACAATCACGTTGTTGAAATCTGTGATCATCGGTAAACCTGGGTGACTGCCATTTTCCCGTGTGCTCAGTAAAACCGGAGAAGCGGTAATATTTGCCTCCATTAAGAGGGTTAATAAACAAAGATTAATATCCGCGGAACTTCCTGTTTTCTTTTCGAAAATTGTTTTTGGATTAGTTTCAGAAGTATATTTTCTATGTTCATCATTCCATTTGATGTTGTTTTTAACATAATCAAAAATCATCATCACAACGGTATCAGGTTTAGTTTCTCCTTTCACAATATCTTTTAATATCGTTTTGCTATAGCTTCTCTTGTTCAAAAATAGTCCGAAGTTTTCATCTTCTTTTAACTGCTTAACGACTTTTGGCCATGAGGTATTAAACTCTCTGTAAACTTGTCCGGGTACAGTGATTGAACTGAGCTCGAAACCGATCTTACTGATGTAGTCGTCCATTGTAGTAACGAAATTCTCTTTTTTAAGTCCGGGGACGTTTTCAGCCAGGTAGTGCATTTTTGCAGATGTTGCGGTTAGTGTTTGTCCATTTAACAAAAATGTATCATTCACAGTTTCCTGTTTGGGGTTTAAGAATACATAACCACTTGCGCTGGGTTTGTACTTGTAATATTCCGGGATGGTAACGGTAAATTCGGAATATAGGGTAGGGATGGACCTTTGGAAATACCATGGACCAAGGGTATAAATAAAATCAGAGCTTATTCTGTATTTATATTCTACAATTGAACCTTCTTTTACATTGGGTAAAGCAAATTTTTTAAGAGTAAAGTTCTTATCCTGTTTCTCCGAAAATTTAGCGTCTTTGCTGAGTTTACTGACTACAATTTTACCACCTTCCAGGTTATAGGTAGCGGCTTCCATATTATCTAATTTGGATTCGCCGTTGTTTTGCTTATAGAACTGAAGTTCCATATTGGCATAGTCGTAACCTCCTTTATTGATGATTTTATAACGGGTATGCCGTTCAAAAACATAGACGAAATCCCCTGTTTTTGAACTCAGTTCAAAATAGCCTCTGCCAACGTCAAACAAGGTAACAGCTGAAGCTGCCGAATCTGTGCCTTGTACTTTGGTGTCAAATTCGGCTATATCAACTTTACCGTATTTGAAAGATTTAGATTTAGAAATAGCTTTCTCCTGCGCATAAGAGAAGATGCTGAATAGTAAAAAGCCTGCTAAGAGGAATTTTTTCTTGTTCATGATTGCGATAATTTTTATACAATTATAACATATATCACGAAAAGAAAAGAATTTGTTTATTTAATTTTCAGCAGGGTAATAATTCCGTCCATAGTAGCAACCAATACTTCATTTTTGCTAAGCACATTTACTGTGTTTATCATGGAGTTATCAATTTTGTGTGCCCATACCATTTTACAAAGAATAGGATCAAACGTATATACAATGCCATTTCTTGTGCCGAAAAAAACATGATTTTCTTTTGCGATCAACATGGATGGAACATGCTCATATCCAAAATTCATATTTAATCTCCAGGCTATGCCCGGATCTGTAGCCTGTGTTTTATAAGCAACAACTTCATTGTTCATTGTTTTTCCAAAAATCATACTGCCATCTTCTGCGATTCCTATCGACTCCCTTACTGTTGCTTCTTTATTTCTCCAGAGGGTGGTGCCTTTATTTGCGTCAATAGCACTTAGTACTCTGTCGGGTGCAGCGATATATACGATTCCATTATGCGCTACAGGCGTACACATAGCGGGAGAGAACATACGGTTTGGATGCCCGTTGTTCCATTTCCATAGTAATTTGCCAGTTAGCTGATTAACTGCATACAGATGCCGGCCCCAGGATCCAAAAATCACCTTTCCTTCGTAAAGTAATGGTTTCCCAACAATTGCTCCTTCCACACCACGAAGTGTCCATAATTGTTTGCCGGTTTTTAGATTCAGGGCACGGAAATGATGATCGCTGCCACCTATATAAACCGTGTTTTTTTCAATTACAGGTGAACCCAGTACTGCCGCACGTGTTTTAAAACTCCATATTTTTTTACCTGTACCAGTGTGCAAGGCATAAATACTTCCGTCCCCAGAACCTACTACAACAATGGTATCGGCGATTGCCGGAGAAGAATAAATTGCTCCCTTTGTTTTAAAAGTCCATTTTTTGCTGCCATCCTGTAGACTTAAGGCTTCTACCTGTCCAATGCTGTTCCCAAATATGACCATTCGGCCATCTGTAGCCGGTGTCAGTACTACATTTGCCGGAGCATGGTAAGTCCAGGTCTGCGTAACTTCGGGGTAAATGGTGTTGATCAGGTATGACGGCCGGTCTACATTTCGTGTATTTAACAGGCTAAATTTTCCTAAAGAAATTTTTCTCCAGGGTTCCTCAACAGGGAGTCCTGGTTGTTTTGTCGCAAATAATACAGAATCAGTACGCATTGTTACCACGTTATAGCCGCCCAATTCATCTGTTCTGCTTAAGTTAGAACGTCCCATAGTACCAGGTATGCCTTCAAAATCAAGGGCAACGTTGTTGTGGCCATGTCCACATATAACGTATTGAATATTGTACTTTTTTATCCTGTCGGTTGCTTCATACCAGTTGTCTAAACTGCTGTCAATAGGGTAGTGGTTTATAAAAACGATTGGCATATCCTTAGGGGTATTTCGTAATACTTTGTCGAGCCAAATAACTGCATCACGTGGAATATGCCCGTCAGACATTCTTACATAAGGACCGGAAGCACATGCAATAAATCTATAACCTTTGTGATCAAAAGTAAATTTGTCATCGCCAAAGGCCTTAATGAAATCTACACCTCCCGATTCTGACCAGCCTGTATCATGGTTGCCGGGTATTACATAACAGGGCTTTTTTAAGAGCTTTAAAATTTCTTTAGTCAACTTAATTTCCGACCGGGTACCCATCTCAGTTACATCGCCGGTTATTACAACGAAATCCAGATCATGCTGCTGATTGATATCTTTAACAGTTTTTCTTAAATCTTCTTCCGCGCCAGGTGTTCCTATATGGGTATCGGTAACAAAAGCATATTTAAAGGTCTGGGCATTTACATTAAAAAACAAGAGAATAAAGGTGATGGCGGAGAAAAATAGCTTCATGTTCCAGTTAATAATTGTGGTGGGTTAAGTTACATCTTTTTGAATATAAGAGAAGCTATTTATGGAGCTACTTTTATTTCAAAAGTTCCAACGCTTTTTCCATGTATTCATCTTTACCTTCCTTTACCGCATTAATACTTTCAGTTATCATTACATCTGGTTGTATACCTATACTTTGCAGCAAACTACCGTCTTGTTGTTTAACCTTCATTCCTGTAAAACTAATTAAGTGATTGCCTGGGACATTAAATAGGTTTACATTTCCATTCGCACCTGCCGTAGGTTGCCCTACAATTGTTGCTAGTTTGTATTGCTTAATAAAGCCCATATAGCTTTCGGCATAGCTGATTGCACCGCCGCCTGTCAGGAATATAATTTTTGCAGCTATATGAGGTGAAGCTGGCTTCAGGTTCCAACCTAAACCATCATAAGTTACCTGATCATAATCTGGATAAATAATCTGAGGGATGAACATCCACTTGTTATTGTCATTTGTTGATAAAAGGTGAGTAATAAATTCGGAATTATTGGTCGGATAACCTCTTAAGTCGCAGATAATACCTTTCGCTTTAGTTAATTCAGGTAACATTGCTTTAATTTTTTCCATTTTGGCATTACTGATATTGATAAGATAGATATCAGTACCTAGTCTTTTAATTGTTGTGGTATCCTTTGTAGTTCTGTGATTCTTCCTCAAAAGCTTTAAAATATGTTCCTTGTTATCTCTTTTTATGCGAAGTGATAAGGATGAATCTTTTGCTCCATTGAGTACATCAGTAAGTGCGCGTGTATTTTTCCATTGTTCTGAACCTGAAATTTCCTTTTTCAAGGCTTCCAGCTTTTCTAAAGCTGGTTGGTTGTCTATGTAGGTAATTTCATCACCTGGCATTAATGGTACTTTTGCCTCATTTACTACCGAATCCACTACACGAACCACCATTTTTCCTTCAATTAGCGCTAAGCCAGCCGGTATGTTGTAATTATCGTCAAGCACACGTTTGCTGACATAAATATGGCCGTCTTTCAATTTCTCGGTCATGACCTTTAATAAAACTGTATAATCGTTGCTTGATTTAGCTTGGTAAGCAGCATTTAAGGCTATAGATAGTTGGCTAGCCCAGTCTGTATTTATTTCATCCTGATAAGGATAAAAATGTTGAAAAACATTCCACGTAATGATTACCCCGTTTAAACGGGTATAAAGATCAGTGTCTACCATAGATTTTGGGATTGATGTATTGATATCGGTAATCAATTTCTTCAATTTCAGGGTATCTGCCTTTGGGTAGGTCGCTTTTTGGTTTCCCATTAAGACCATTGGTACTGCACAGCTAATGCCGTTTCCTAATTTCTTTGTGAAATATTTACCAAAGCTTGCTTTCGTGTCAAAGATTTGTTTTTCTGTTTTGGATACAGAGTTATCCTGGATAAGAACTGAATTATTGCCATCTGGAGCATTTCCAGAAACAATTTCGAACTTATATCCAGTTGCTTTAGCGTACCATTCTTTTGGAAGTCCTTCTTCAGTTTCTTCGAATGAGCTGTTTTTAATTGGAATGTCTATCCATTTGCCATTTTTTTCAACCGCTAAACTAAAGTTATCAGTCCATACTTTACCAAGTCCAGCTAAAAAAGTACCAAACGCGATTCCTACTGCATCCTCATTAATTTTTCCAATAATTTCATAATTATCCCAATTCCTATTGTTTATGGGGCGGTCGTCCATATTATTAAAAAAGCCCATTTTACCTTTTTCCAGATCAACCCGTATCCACATCTGTCCTTTCCCATTGGCATCTGTTTTTATGGACGATTTAAGCCGAACTTTCAGCCCTCTGTAAGGAATAGCATCTATATAGTTGCTTACTGTTCCAAAACCTTTTGAGTTAGGATCGACAATTAGATTGGGGCGATTAGTACGTATGCTTTTATAAAGCCCGGATGTGGTTCCTAGTCCATAATGTTGCCAGCTTATTTCTTGCATCGATGTTGTATCCGGAGGGGTAATTGTTTTTATGTTGAATCCATTAACCGAGTTGCTCTGTGTAATGAGCAAGGAAGGAGCGATGGGCAAAAAAAGATCATTTAAGGTTTTTGTTAATGCGGCAGGGGTATTGGCATTTTCAACTTGCTTTATCCCATAGTAAGCAAATTTTTCCCAGTTTATTTCTGCTGCTTCATCAGATGGATGGAAATACCTTACATATCCATATAGCTTAGCAAAACTACTAAGGTTTGAAATTTTTTGCTCTTTATTGATGTATTGGGCCGATACTTGTAAAGCAGCAAGTAATAAAGTTAGCACTTGTAATAGTTTTTTCATTTGTTAGGTGTTTAATTATAAAATTAAAAAATAAAGGCAGCGATTAAAACACGTTAACAATCTTTAACATTGGTGGATGGATAGTTAATCTGATTGTAATCTTTTAGCTCTATCCGGTTTTATTCATAAAACTGTTGTGCAGTATCAATAATAATCGTATTTTTGCCCGGCAAATAGTAACTCTTAAATTATTTGCTATGCAACTCGATCCCAATAAATTTATTGCCGAAGGACTAACATACGACGACGTATTATTAGTACCAGCCTATTCTGAAGTTTTGCCACGCGATGTGGATACCGGAAGTTTCTTAACAAAAAAAATACGTATTAATGTTCCTATAGTTTCTGCTGCTATGGATACTGTAACCGAATCTGGTCTGGCTATTGCCATTGCTCAGGCGGGTGGTATTGGCATGTTGCATAAAAACATGAGCATTGAGCGTCAGGCAGAGGAGGTAAGAAAGGTAAAACGCTCCGAAAGTGGGATGATCCAGGATCCGGTTACTTTAAATGCAAATGCGAAGGTTGCTGATGCTTTCCAGATCATGAAGGACTACAAAATAGGTGGTATACCTGTTGTTGATGCCGACAACAAACTGGTTGGAATTATTACCAACAGAGATCTGCGTTTCCAGAAAGATATGCAACGTAACGTATCTGAAGTAATGACCCGTGAAAATCTGATCACAGCTGCTGAAGGAACAACACTTTTACAGGCTGAAGAGATTTTACAGGATTATAAAATTGAAAAACTTCCTGTGGTTGATAAGGATGGTCGTTTGGCTGGACTAATCACTTTCAAGGATATTCAAAAATATAAAAACTACCCTAAAGCATGTAAAGACGAACGCGGACGTTTACGCGTAGGTGCTGCAGTAGGTGTAGCGGCCGACAACATTGAGCGTGTAGCTGCGTTGGTACAGGCGGGGGTTGACGTTGTGACTGTTGATACAGCCCATGGCCACTCTAAAGGTGTAATTGATATGGTGAAAGCCATCAAAGAAAGATGGCCTGATCTACAGGTGATAGCGGGTAATATTGCTACAGCTGATGCTGCTTTGGCACTCGCTGCCGCAGGTGCTGACGCTGTAAAAGTAGGTATTGGTCCTGGTTCTATCTGTACCACAAGAATCATTGCAGGAGTCGGTGTACCTCAATTGTATGCAGTCTTTGAATGTGCTCAGGCGCTTATTGGTACAGGAATTCCGGTTATTGCTGATGGTGGTATTAAGCAGACTGGTGATATTGTTAAGGCAATAGCTGCAGGAGCAAGCGCAATTATGGCAGGTTCATTGTTCGCAGGAGTTGAGGAGTCGCCAGGTGAGACTATTATTTATGAAGGTCGTAAATTTAAGTCGTACCGTGGTATGGGCTCTGTAGAAGCGATGCAACAAGGTTCTAAAGATCGTTATTTCCAGGATGAGACAGATGTAGTAACTAAACTGGTTCCTGAAGGGATTGTAGGTCGCGTACCATATAAAGGAACTTTAGCAGAAGTTATTTATCAGTATGTAGGAGGCTTAAGAGCGGGTATGCACTACTGTGGTGCTTCAACAATAGAGGATTTACAAAAAGCTAAGTTTGTTCGTATCACTGCTGCTGGTATGAGAGAAAGTCATCCACATGATATTTCTATCACTAAAGAAGCACCAAATTATTCAAGGTAAAATAAATAACCAGACATAAAAAAAGGTGTGTTAGCTATAACACACCTTTTTTTATGTCTATTTTTTTACAAGAACTCATCTGACCTGATTTCCCAGGTCCAGGGCTTTTTAAAGCTGTTAAATGTACGCATGGTCTTAACATTCAACGGCTGTTCAAAAGTTTCGCTGGCAAGCGTTCCACTACTAATTGTACCACTAACAACCGTTCTCTTGTTATTCAGGAAGTCGTATTGTTTATCGTTCATTTCCCCGGTTCCTTCCTGATATGCATAATTATTGGCTTTAGCCAGCATCCAGTCTTTGTCCTGATATTTGAAACTATAATTGAGTTTCCAGCGCCAGTTTCCTCCGCCCTCAAAGGATAAAGTAAGATTGTTGGCCGTAATATTCATGGGGCGTAAGGGGTCTCCCATTTCTCCGCCTTCTTCGGACCGTAATATGAAATTGTTGTTTTGAGTAGATAATCGGTAGGCTCCTTTTTCAGACCGCCTGAAATACACCGCTAATATTCTTGGTTTTTGAATTTCAGTAATGATTTCTGTTTCATTATCGCCGTAGGCACGATTTTCTTTTACCGGTCTGTAAAATTCAATCACAAATGCAATATCCTTAATATTATCATTATTTAAATCACCCGAGACGCTATCCAGTATCTTCCAGTTTTGAGGGACCAGTGTGGCTATTGATTTTCCATATTCAGGGAGTTCTGGAAATACAAATGGCTGTGCATATATAGCAGTATGGAAAAGTAAAAAAAGGAGGATCAGTTTAGTCTTCATAACATGCTTATAAACGATAATTATGCTAGAATAGTGTTGTCGGCATAAGCAAGTGGTAGCTCAAAGCAAAAAGCAACCTCATTGTCATTGATATTAAGATGTAGTTCACTCCCGTTACTTTTAATGTATTCGCGGCATAAATGCAGGCCTAAACCTATCCCTCTTTCATTCCCGGTACCAGAGGTGGCTTCAAATTCAAATGCCTCCGTGTTGGACATGCCTTCCAGATTTAGTTCATTTGCATTAGAAACAGTATTGCTAACGCAAATTTTCATGTGCGTTTGCTCAGTTACCATATTGATACCAATGCTGTGCGAAGCAGGTGTAAATTTTATAGCGTTGTCGATCAGGTTACGCAACACCAACTGTATTTGGTTTTCATCGGCATATACGATACAGTTGTCTGTATACTGTAGATTAATGGTAATGCCTTTGGATTGAATAAGGGGAGAATAAACCAATCGCAGATCTTCAACAAGTTCTTTCAGATTAAAATTTGTTGGTTGCGTTTTTATACCTTCCATTTGACTTTTTGCCCAGTAAAGAAGGTTATTCAATGTATTGTGTATGGTGTCAATATTTTTCTTGTTTTCATTTAGGAGCATTTTCAGTTCATCAAGTGAAAGCAGGTTCATGTCCTTTAATGAAAAAATACTCATCAGACTGTTGAAAGGACTTCTCAGGTCATGCGCAATAATCGAGAACAATTTGTTTTTGACAGCATTTGACGATTCCAGCTGCAAAATGGTATCTGTTAATTTTATTGTTCTTTCTTCTACCAGTTTTTCCAAACGCTGGTTTTGTGTCTGGATCAGTAAAAAGTTCTCATCCCGTACCTTTTGTTCATTGGTAAGAATGACCCGATACCTGTCGCCTAAAGCAAAAGCCAATAGAAGGAGCTCGATTGTAGATCCTATGGGTACAAATTCAAAAGTATATTCATGGTAGGTGAATACTCCAGCCATACTCAATACAACCGCAACAACCGTAACCGAAATAAATGACCATGCCAGGAGATAGTATTTTGCTTGTTTATGCCCTTTTCTGTAAGCTACCACTCCTGAATACCATAAGACTACTGCGCAAACGAGGGACATAATTTGCGCCAATGTTGCGGAAATACTTTTAAAGCCCAATAAGCTTGTAAAGAACATTAGGATGCAACATCCTAAAAGGAAGTTGCAGATTTTAGTCCATTCAGGTGCAAGAGTTTTAAGGTTGAGGAGTTTCTGTGAAAATAAAATGGAAGCAATGAGAGAGATGCTAATAAAAATATGCGGGTAAAGATTAAGAATTATACGGGCTTCATAACCAAATAAATAACTGTAACCTCTTAGATAAGTTACTACATAAATGGCAATCGAAAAAACATAGAAGCAGTAGTAGAGGTAAGTCCTATCTTTGATACTGAAATAAAGAAAAAGGTTAAACAGGAAGAGGGTTAACAGTATGCCAATATACATCACCTCGAGACTGTTTTTAACAGATTTACCCTGGGCAAAATTTTCCGAGGTGGCCATCTTAATTGGAACAATAAGGATATTGTTTGTTTTTAACCTAAGCCATATGGTATTTGAACTCTGCGCCTCTTTTTGGATCGGCAGATCAAATATGAAATTGTTTGTAACAGTTACGCCGGGAGAGGGCGGCTTGATAGAACCGGCAGTTTTGTGTATCAACCCGTTAACAGTACTAACATAAAAGTCAATTTGTTCGATGTTGGGAACATCCAGTACCATGTAGTTTCTTTCGTCTATATTACCAGTATATTCCAACCTGATCCACATTGCAGATTTGGTGTTTCCAAGATTAAGAATGTCTGTTTTGCCAGGTTTGAATTGTCCTGCGCCAGAAAGGATCTGCATTTGTTGCAGTGTTAAGCTTGCAGACTTGTCTTCATAATAAGTAACACTTTTACCAAGATTACGATAATTCAAGTTACTATCCAGATTTATGATGGGTGTAGCGGCAGAGTGAGCATTAGTGAATTGCCCAAACAGGATAAATAGGAAGATTAGAAAACGCATACAAATCAATAAGGATATTCTAATGTAAACATTTTATACTAAATTATCTTGAGACAGTATTTTTGAATTCAATTAATTGTCCTTTCTCAATACTTCTAAGGGAGGGTGGTTAAGTATATTTCTACTGCTTAGCACTCCTGTAAGCACTACAAGTAATACAATTGATGTAAAGAAGATGATGACCGGCCATATAGGGGGTGTAAAGCTGGCGTCAAAACTAAAGGTGGCCAGTGCCCAGCTACCTCCAATAGCCAGAATCAAACCGGCCCCGGCTGCTACAGCACCTAGAAAAAGGTATTCTAAAGCCGTGATGGTTAAAATCTGTTTTCTGCTGGCACCAAGCGTTCGCAGCAATACACTTTCACGGAGGCGCTGTCCTTTACTGGTCAGGACTGCAGAAAGTAGCACAATCCATCCTGTTGCCATACTAAAAGCCGCCATAAACCTAATCACAAAGCTTATTTTGGATAACAATTCATCAAGAACTTTTAGAATGAGACCGAGATCTATTAAAGATACGTTTGGAAAGGCATGGACCACACCAGCCTGAAAATTTGCAGATACCTTGCCTGAAGGTACATGCGTCATCAATACATGGAATTTAGGAGCTTCTTCGAGTACTCCTGTCGGGAACACTACCCTGAAGTTGGTCTGCATTCTGTTCCAGTTTACCTCTCTTAAACTACCAACTACCGTCGGAATGAGCATTCCCTGTACATTAAAAACGATTTGATCACCAACTTTTACATGGATTCGTCGGGCATAGTTTTCTTCGAGGGATACATACACTTTGTTTTCGGAAGGGGTTACCTGGCCAATCCATTTGCCATCAGTCACTTTTTCAGCACTGGTTAAAGTGTCCTGATAAGTTACCCTGAGCTCGCTTTTAAAGGCACGTTGGGACGGGCCTTCATTATCAGTGGAAGCTGCACTGTCGAGCGCAGCAACAGTGGCTGCCGTTTTTCCGTTTATCTCTTCAATGCGTACAGTAACAATTGGAACCTGGTTTATGACGGGAAGTTTATAAGACTTGGTGAGTGCTGCGACAGCTGCCTGCTGATCATTCTGGATATCGAACAGGATCATATTGGCCTGATTGTTTCCAGAAGATAGGGTAATGCGGTTGATTAGTATTCCTTGTACAAAGAACAGGGTTCCGATAAAGGCGGTAGACAAGCCTATAGAGACTGTGAGCATTAACGTTTGATTGTTTGGGCGGTATAGATTGGCGAATCCCTGCCTCCATAAATAGCCAGCTTGCTCGGGGAGCAAGCGACGCACCATCCACATCAATACCCTGGAGAGTACAAATAGCAATGCAAATGAGATTAGAATTCCCCCTGTAAAAGCAAGCGCTTGTTTCCAGCTGTTCATTTGCAGCTTTGTAAAGGCAAGCACAAACAGTATGATAAGTAAATAAACCACCCATTTCAACGGATCTGGTTTAAACGTATGTCTTTCGAAGGACATACGCAATGCGTTTAATGGCGAGATGTGTCGTACTGATAAGAGTGAAGGAAGTGCAAATAATATGGAAATGATTACCCCCAGCAAAATTCCCTGTCCAATAGCCCACCAGGATATCTGAACACTAATTTCAACAGGAATAAAATCTTTTAATACTGCAGGAAGGAGGAACTGGATCATTGTTCCCAATAAGGCCCCTCCAAGGGCGCCGATAAGTCCAATGGCTGTAATCTGAATCAGGTAAATAAGAAAAGCCTCTGAGGATTTCACACCAAGACAGCGAAGGGTAGCGATGGCGGCCAACTTTTCTCTGATGTATACCTGTACCGAGCTACCTACACCAATGCAGCCCAGCAGTAGTGCTATAAAGCCAGAAAGAGAAAGAAACCTGTTGACGTCTCTAAATGACCTACCGGTATCCTCTTTTTTAGACGCTACGGTTTCCGCATCAAGACCTTCTTTTTCCAGTGTGGGCTGAATCTTTTTTAATGCTTTATCAACAGCATTAGGGTTGTTGTATTTGAAGTAGTATTTATACTGAATTCGACTACCAATTTTAGTAAGGCCGGTTTGTTCCAGATATTTCAACGGTATATATACCACAGGTGCAACGGTAGCTGCTATTCCTGTTTGTCCGGGTACTTTATCAATCGCACCTTCAATTTTAAAAGTGAGTTCGCCTACTTTAATAGAATCCCCGGTTTTTGCATTGAACTGTAGCATCAGTGTCTTGTCTACCAATGCCGTTCTTTGTCCCATTCTAAAGCTTTTTCCTGCTGTTGAAGGTGTGGTCTCGATTTCACCATAATAGGGGTATCCGCCTTCTAATGCTCTGATTTGCACCAATCTGCTTTGTTGGGTTTTTACAAAGTAAAGCATAGAAGCAAAGCTGTTTTCTACTGCGCGCTGGTTTCCAAGTGTATCGAGCATAGCCAGCACCTTCCTGCCAGGAATTTTCCTGCTTTCAATGATCAGATCTGCACCCGTTAGTATTTTTGCCTGTTCATCTATATCCTTTTGCAGGTTGTCTTTGAATGCATAAACTGCAACCAGGGCAGCTATCCCCAGTACAATTGAAGAAATGAAAAGGAACAAGCGTGACCTGTTTTTTCGGCTGTCTCTCCAGGCTATTTTAAATAACCAGCTGATATTTAAAGGCCTGTTGGCTAGTTGGTTTTCATTAAGCATACAAATCTGATTGAACGATTCCACCTTTTAATTTGATGATGCGATTTGTCCGGGACGCCAGTTCGAGATCGTGGGTGACAATAATCAGGGTAGTCCCGGCTTCCTGATTGAGCTCAAAAAGTAGTTTCTCAATTTTTTCACTTGTTTCTCCGTCCAGATTACCTGTCGGTTCGTCTGCAAATAAAATAGCCGGTTTATTTGAAAATGCCCTTGCAAGAGATACACGCTGCTGCTCGCCACCGGAAAGTTGAACCGGGTAATGATGAGCGCGGTTTGCGAGCCCTACTTTGTCTAATAGTTCCATTGCCCTTGTGCGTACATTTTTCTCCCTTCGCAGCTCCATCGGAACCATTACATTTTCAATAGCGGTAAGTGTTGACATCAGTTGGAAGTTCTGAAATATAAAACCTACATACTGGTTGCGAACGGCAGCTCGCTGATCTTCCGTCAGCAGATCAAGTCTTACTTTATTCAGTATCACGCTGCCCGAACTTGCACGATCTAATCCTGCACATAGTCCCAATAACGTTGTTTTTCCGCTACCCGAAGGACCAGTAATGGCCATGGTTGAACCCTGACTCACGCTAAAACTAATGTCGTTAAGTACAGTTAAAGCTGTTCCTGCACTTTTATAGGTTTTGCTAACGTTTTGAATTTCGAGGATGTTTTCTGTAGGCATGGAAGATATTTATAATTAGGAAGTACTATTTTAAACTTAACGGATTATCCACTGTTAAATATACAGTAAATCACTACTTTTAGAATTATATATCCTATATATGTTACGTATAAACATCATCAGTACACTAATTTTGACAAGCCTATTAATGAGCTGCGGAAACAATGAAAAAAAGACAGATCAGTCAACAGTAAAAGCTGCAGAAGGAGAATCTGCTACAAGATCTTCGAATCCAAATGTGCAGCATATTCTTTTTTTTGGGACCAGCTTAACAGCGGGTTATGGTCTTGATCCTAAAGACGCTTATCCTGCGCTGATTCAGAAAAAAATAGATTCAGCAAGTCTGAGCTATAAGATAATTAATGCCGGACTAAGTGGTGAAACCTCTGCAGGTGGTAAGAGTAGGATTGACTGGCTGTTGAAACAGCCGGTTGATATTTTTGTACTGGAATTAGGAGCTAATGATGGTTTAAGAGGTTTATCTATTCCCGAAACGCAGGCAAACCTTCAGTCTATAATTGATAAGGTAAAGGCTAAATATCCGGCTGTAAAACTGGTGATGCTAGGCATGCAAATGCCACCCAATATGGGGGCAAAATATACGGGTGATTTTAAAGCTGTTTTTAGCAGTTTGGCCGACAAAAATAAGATGGTTTATGTACCTTTTTTACTTGAAGGGGTGGGGGGTGTAGCGAAACTAAATCAAGAAGACGGCATTCATCCAACAGCTGAGGGACAAAAAATACTTGCAGAAAACGTTTGGGTTAAGCTTAAAGAACAGCTTTAGTTTTAAGTAAACATATTAAGTAACAAGAAGAGGCTGATCTATGACGACATCTTTTAATTGATTTTTAACATTTATTATCGGAAGGAAACATCAAATAAATTTTATATTTCCTTCCGATTAATATAATAAATGACGTTATTGGTCTTATAAACACAATCTACTAATACTCTGTATTTCAATATGAAGAAAGCTTTCGTGTTTTTTTGGCTAATACTTTTGTTTTCTGCCATTGGATATCTATTTTGGTACAACGATATCATTTACCAATTGCCAACCCCAATTCCTAAAAACTATAAATCAGTTGAGATAGGAAGTTTGATAGCCTCTAACGGAACTTTGGACAATAAGCATGGTAAACCCATTTTTCTTCATTTTTTTAATCCAGACTGTCCCTGTTCACGATTTAACATGAAACATTTTAAATCACTTGTTAAAGAGTATGGCGATCGTATTGATTTTAGAGTGGTAGTATTGAGTCCCAAATCTTTTACTTCGGAAACTATCCAAAGTAAGTTTGATCTCCAAATCCCTATTCTATTTGATGAAACGCTTGCCACAGCTTGTGGTGTGTATTCTACTCCTCAGGCTGTTTTATTAGATCAGGAGCAACATTTATATTACAGAGGAAACTATAACACCACCCGTTATTGTACAGATGAAAAAACCAGCTTCGCAAAAATAGCTCTGAACGGTTTGTTGAAAAAGCAAACTGATCTGGTTTTTAGTGAGGCAGCACTGAAATCCTATGGTTGTACTTTGCCAGACTGTAAATAATTAAAAATTTTGAACTGATTAAGCAATGATTTCAAACAATCATATGACTATTTCTGATAACCAAAACCGCTTACTTTTCCTGGGAGTTAAAGAAAGAACGGATCGTTTAATGAATTACTTTTTATGGGGTTATTTCATAGTGGGGCTGATCTTTGCGCAATTTTATGATACCTGGTTAATTGCATTTGGAGTAGGTGGTCTTTCTTTGCTGGCCTATTATTCCGTGAAATATTTTTTACCGTCATCCAATCTTTATCAATACGTTTTAAGCGCAGTGCTGGGTATTTTTATGGCACAGTTTATTTACCAGATGCATGGACTATTCGAAATGCATTTCTTTGCCTTTATTGGGAGCACGTTGCTAATTACCTATGAGAAATGGAAACTACAGATACCCATGCTTATCGTGGTGATGGTCCATCATGCGGTATTTGGTTATTTGCAAAATAGTGGGGTAAGTGAAATCTATTTTACACGGTTGGATTCTTTTGATTTGCAGACTTTCATAATTCATATATTATTGGCCGACATGATCTTTTTTATCTGTGGATTATGGGCCTACTTATTAAGAAAGTCTAATGAAAGGCAGGTTGTTCAGACCTTAGCAATGGCCGAACTACAAAAAGAAGCTCAACTATCATTGGTCCGGAAACAGAATGAAGAGGTATTGGAAAAAGCTAACGAGAAGCTTAAGGTATCTAATTTAGAGTTGGAAAAAGCCAGAGCTGAAGCTGATCGGGCCAATCAGGCCAAAAGCATCTTTCTTGCTACCATGAGCCATGAAATCCGCACCCCGATGAATGGGGTAATGGGGATGGCGATGCTCTTAAAAGAAACAGATCTGAATAAAGAGCAGTATATGTTTGCAGATGTGATTGCTAATTGTGGCGAAACATTGATTAATGTTATCAACGATATACTGGACTTTTCTAAAATAGAGTCTGGCAATATGGAATTAGAGTCCGAAGATTTTAATTTGCGTAGATGTATAGAAGATGTCCTTGATATATTTGCAGTAAAATCTGCTGAACTTCAGTTGGATTTAGTTTATCATATTGAAGAAGATGTTCCTTCGCAAATTGTTGGTGATCAGCTGCGGTTGAAGCAGGTATTGATTAATTTGGTTGGAAATTCTATGAAATTTACCGAACAGGGTGAGGTTTTTGTAGCTGTTTCTGTAGGGGATATTTTACAAAACGGACTGTTCGAACTGAAATTTGAAGTGCGTGATACAGGTATTGGAATAGCGGCTGATAAATTGGATAATTTGTTTGACGCTTTTTCGCAGGTTGATTCCTCTACAACCCGTAAGTATGGTGGTACTGGCTTGGGCCTCGCAATCTCAGAAAAGCTTGTCAAGCTTATGGGAGGCGAAATTAATGTGGAGAGTGAGCTGAATCAGGGGACGACCTTCTCATTTACGATCTGTACACAAATTGGAACTAAGCTACTGAAGCCATATACCAATTATAGCATGACGGAACATGCAGGCAAAAAAGTAATGGTTGTAGATGATAACGCGACAAATCTGACCATTTTGAATAAGCAGCTTGGGTATTGGAACTTACAACCTATATCGGCCAGTTCGGCTAAACAGGCATTGTCAATGCTGTTGCTTGATCCGGCAATTGACTTAGTGATTACAGATATGCAAATGCCTGGAATGGATGGTGTAATGCTGGCCAAGCTGATGAAGCAACGCTATCCACTTATTCCGATTCTTTTGCTGAGTTCTATTGGCGAAGAATTTGAAGAAAGTCAACGAGGTTTGTTTTATTCGGTCATGACAAAGCCTATCCGCCAGCATGTACTTAGTAAACAAGTCTCAAGTGCATTGCAAACAAGAAGGCATGCAGAAATAGAAGAACAGGTGTTTTATAAAAGAATGTCTGCTGATTTTTCAACAAATTACCCTTGCACATTGCTGATCGCAGAGGATAAATTAATAAACCAATTGGTAATCGTTAATATTCTTGATCGATTGGGTTATAAACCTGATCTGGTGAGAAATGGAGAAGAGGCCATTAACGCTGTTAATGAAAAAGATTATGACATTATCTTAATGGATATGCGAATGCCGGTAATGGACGGTTTAGTGGCAACCCGACTGATCAGAAAAAAGCAATTGAAACAACCAGTTATTATTGCGTTAACGGCCAATGCATTAAAAGGTGATGAACAAGATTGTTTAGATGCCGGGATGAACGATTATATTAGTAAACCTATTCGCCTGGAAGACTTGATGGATAAACTTGAAAAATGGTGTAAATAAACACAAAACCTTATATTAGATTTTCCTTAATTTGAAATTATTGACGTATAAAAATGATGAAAGCTATCTTTAATTACACCTGTTTGTTCTTGCTATTCGTTTTGACTTCCTTTTCAGGAAAAAAAGAGCAAAAGATAAATATTGTTTTTATAGGTGACAGTATTACTGAGGGCGGTGCTTTAGCAAATCCAAAAACTGAAGCTCCACCAATCTATGTGGCGCAACTATTGAAACAACATAAAGGTATTAGTTCTGTGAATGTTAATAATAAGGGGTTTAGTGGACATACTACTGTAGATTTTTTGCCAAAGAACGACATTGATTTCCCAAAAGTAGTGAAGGTCGCCGATCTCTTTGCGCAAGATAAAACAGCCGTCTTATTGTTCTCTATCATGTTGGGTACAAATGATAGCGCCATGTTCGGACCAAATGGTGCACCTGTCCAGGCAGTTCAGTACAAAGATAATTTAAGTGCCCTAATCAATACCTTGATCGAGAAATATCCCGACGCCAAATTTGTTATACAATATCCGCTTTGGTACAGCCCAAATACAGACAATAATACAGGATACATGCAGGAAGGTCTCGATCGTTTAAGCAGTTACTTTCCACAAATAGAAACTTTATATGGGGAGTATAAACTTAGCCATCCAAACAAGGTTTATCTGGGTGATAATGGTGTTTTTAGATTTTTTCAAAAGAGCCATAAAAAATTATTTAAACCTGAGAATGGCAAGCATGGAGTTTTTTATTTGCATCCCAATGCTGAGGGCTCTAAAGCTTTAGCTGAATTTTGGGCAAAGGGAATTCTAAAAGCAATTAATCAATAATTCCACTATTTTGCTGTTCAATTTCAGGTAGTCTTTCTCCAGCTAATTCCAATAATGTAGTCTCTATCATTAAACACATTGAATTAAGAGCAAGGTCATTTGCTTCGGTTCCAAATGGTTGCTCAATCTCATCTGCAATAGCCTCAAAGGCTACAAACGTATAAGCTATAAAAACGACGATAAGGGGTGTGAGCCACTGTAAACTATCTACTAAGCCAAAAGGCAATAGAAAACAGTATAAATAAACGGTGCGATGTAATAAAACACGATAGCTATACGGGATAGGTGTAGATATAATTCTCTCACAACCACCTACTATGTCAGATAACTTATCCAGGTTTTCGTCAAATCGGGCTTGCTGAATGGAATCAATTTTATTATCATTTTTAATATTTTTTATCCATTCGGCCATGAGTTTCATGAGCATGACAGGTTTAAATTTTGTTGGTGCTATAACCTTAAATTGTTCTTCAGTAAGGCGGGTCTTTAAATCCAGGCTAGCATCTGTACCTCTTAGTTGATGTTTTAATGCGTAAGTAAAAGATATCAATAACTGAATAAAGTTAGTAGTAAGCTTGTTGTCTGCAGTAATATTCGGCAGGGTCATAGCTTGACGTGCTAACGATCGGGTATCATTTAACAAAGCTCCCCAAAGTTTTCTGCCTTCCCAAAAACGATCATAACTAACATTGTTGCGAAAACCGAGGAATAGTGCAAGTACGAATCCAAACAAAGTTAATGGAACAGGATTGAGGGGGATTTTGAATGAAAAAATAGTTCCACGAAGCCATACTACACACATAGATATAATAAGAAGTAAAATTAATCGTGGGAGAACTGTTGGTAGTACAGATCCGTGCCATATAAAGAGCATTTTAAACCAGTGTTCCTTCTTTCTTATTATCATTTGGTAAATTGTTTACTAAGCAAAGGTAAAACTCTGTTTGCATCCACATAGAAATTGTTAATCGCCTTGGTGCCTTTTTCCAAAATATCGATATTTTTATCAAAATTTTAATATGATAAAGATTTACCATAATAACAGATGCAGTAAAAGTAGGTGTGCATTGACTGCTTTAGAAGAAAGTGGGCAAGAATTTGAGGTTATTAATTATTTGCAAACAGTACCTACTGCAGAAGAATTGCGTGAAATTGTTGACAAGTTAGGTGTTAAGCCCCATGAGCTTATTCGTAAAAATGAATCGATTTATATAGCTGACTATAAAGGGAAAGAACTTTCTGATGAAGAGTGGATTGCAGCGATGGTAGCGTATCCCATTCTTATTGAGCGACCAATATTAGTTTCCGGTGATAAGGCCGTTATAGCAAGGCCTACCGAGAAAATCAACGAGATATTAGGCGAATAACCTTCTAACGTCTAGAAAAAGCACTATATAAGTTTATTGCGTCTTTGCATGGTGTAATAATACTCATAAAAAAGTCAAATGCTGTGAGCCGACATGCGTAGATTTGCCCTTCTTCAGGGCTAAATATACGAGGAGGAGAACAATATTTGACTTTTTTGAGTTAAGGGGTGAATATTTTTAGCTAATGGATATTTAAGCTCAAAGAACTCAATAAATCGTTTAAAAATTCGGTTTCAGTACATACTTCTCATAGAACCTGAAGATGTGTTCTGCCGCTTCTTCAGCTGTATCAACCAGTCTGAAAAGGTTCAGATCTTCAGCATGTATATTATGCTCTTTTTGCAGCATAGTTCCTTTGATCCATTCTATTAAGCCACCCCAATACTCTTTTCCCACTAAAACAATTGGGAAACGTGCAACCTTTCCTGTCTGGATTAACGTAATCGCTTCAAACAACTCATCCATAGTTCCCATTCCACCAGGTAAAACAATGAAGCCCTGAGAATACTTCATAAACATTACTTTCCTGATGAAAAAGTAATCAAACTCCAACAACTTGTTGTGATCGATATATTTATTGTGGAACTGCTCAAAAGGGAGCTCTATATTCAAACCTACAGATTTACCTCCATTGGTATGAGCCCCTTTGTTCCCCGCTTCCATAATGCCAGGGCCACCACCGGTAATTACACCGTAACCACGTTCTGTTAAGAGCCTTCCGCACTCCACAGCAATTTCATAGTACTTATTTGTTTCGGCAGTTCTAGCTGACCCAAAGATGGAAACACAAGGACCAATTTTAGCTAATTTTTCAAAACCATCAACGAATTCAGCCATGATTTTAAAGATTTGCCAGGAGTCAGTAACCTTTATTTCCTGCCAGTTTTTGTTTTCGAAAGCGCTTCTTATTTTCTCTTCACTTGTCATTCTATAGGTATTAAATATTAGAATTTGGTTTGGGCCGTAGAAGTTTTTCCGGTAACCCAAAGCAAGATAAATGTAATCAAACCGTTTAATATAATCAGTTCAAATCCTAAAGCATAACCAAACCAGCTTAAGGAATTTGTATCAATAATAAAACATAATATTGGAGAAAGGATACACAGATAAGGCACAAGTTTATCGTTTACAGCTCTTCTGGTAAGCATACCCAGACCGAAAAGACCAACCAATGGGCCGTAGGTATAACCGGCTGCCTTAAAAATAGCGTTTACCACAGAGTCGTCATTGATTATTTTGAAGATTAAAATAACCAAAACCATCAAAACAGAGAAGCCTACGTGAACCATATGTCTTTGACGAACCAGGCTTGGTGCATTCTGATCTGCTTTTTTATCGAAGTGTAAAAAGTCGACGCAGAAAGAGGTTGTCAATGCAGTTAATGCAGAGTCTGTAGTGGCAAATGTTGCTGCGGTTAATCCCAGCATAAAAATAATTCCCGGGATTACATTCAAGTGGTTCAATGCTATTTCCGGGTACAAATGATCAGGCGTTTTCAAGGCTGTAACATCAATACCATTATTCGCTGCGAAAAGGTATAACAAAGCGCCTACACTTAAAAAGAAGATATTCATGATGACAAATATCAGGGTAAAGGTGAACATGTTTTTTTGTGCCTCACCTATCGTTTTCATGCTTAGGTTTTTTTGCATCAGGTCCTGATCCAGACCTGTCATCGCAATCGTTACAAATATTCCCCCTAAAAACTGTTTAATGAAGTGACTTTTGCTACCCATAAAGTCTTCCCAGAAAAAAATCTTTGAATAGCTGCTTGTTTTTACAGCCTCGAAGGTTCCTGCCAGATCTAGATTTAATGAATTGGCAATAAAAACGATAGATAAGACAACTGAAAGCAGCAGGAAAACAGTTTGCAATGTGTCGGTAATGATGATAGTTTTTAGGCCTCCTTTATGGGTATATAGCCATATTAGTACGAGACAGATGATAATGGTTAGCCAGAATGGAACATTCCATGCATCGAAAATGAACTTTTGTAAGACAATAGCAACAAGGTAAAGTCTGAAAGCAGAGCCAATGGTGCGTGATACAAGAAAAATAGCCGCGCCTGTCTTGTAGCTCCAGAAGCCTAGGCGACGCTCCAGATAGGTGTATATAGAGATAATGTTTAGGCGGTAATACAGAGGTAATAATACTGTTGCAATGATGATAAAGCCTACGGCATTTCCCAATATAAACTGAAAATATCCAAATTCACTTTTGCCGACCGCTCCGGGAACAGATATAAAAGTTACACCTGATAACGCTGTTCCTATCATTCCAAAGGCAACAAGATACCATTTGGAATTTCTGTTTGCGATAAAAAAGGCGGCATTATCAGAGTTGTTTCTGGACGTAAGGTATGCCACCCCAATCAATAACACAAAATAACCGATAAGGAAGGATAAAAGTATAATGGGACTCATATTGTGGTTTTAATAAGCTGTTAAATGTAAGAAACCATGATGAGTTTATCAGCTTGTTGAGCTATTTTATTTAAATTTGTAACATGAACTTTTCTTCTAAACTGCTTGAAGACGCTGTTAATGAATTTTCAAAGCTGCCCGGTGTGGGGCAAAAGACTGCGTTGAGGTTGGTCTTGCACCTGTTGAATAAGGAGCAGGAAGAAGTTGAACACTTTGGAAATGCGATAATCAGGCTTAGAAAGGAAATCAAACATTGCAGCGTATGTCACAATATTTCTGATAATCAGATTTGTAATATTTGTTCTGCCAATAAAAAAGATAAGGATATTATCTGTGTAGTAGAGGATACGAGAGATGTAATGGCGGTTGAAAATACCGGACAGTATTTTGGTGTGTATCATGTGCTGGGTGGATTAATATCACCTATGGACGGAATAGGCCCTGCTGATCTGTTTATTGACTCATTGGTTCAACGTGTGTCGACTACTCCGGTAAAGGAAGTTATCCTGGCTTTAAGCGCTACAATGGAAGGCGATACTACACTTTTCTACTTGTATAAAAGGCTAAAGGATTTTCAGATTCCCATTACCACCATCGCCAGAGGAATTGCTTTTGGCGGAGAGCTGGAGTATGCTGACGAAATTACACTAGGCAGATCCATTGTTACCCGTGTACCTTATCAGTCTTCATTAATCAAATAACCCGTATGGATTTTAAGAATAAAGTTATTATAGTTACCGGTGCGTCGTCGGGTATAGGTAGAGCATGTGCCGAAGAATTTGCAAAAAGGGGAGCTAACCTTGTTTTGGCGGCCAGACAATATGTAACCTTGTGCGAAATTACTGCAGATCTGGAAAAGAAATATGGAGTAAAAGCTGTTGCTGTTCAAACTGATGTGAGCAAGGAAGAAGACTGCCAATTATTAGTTAAACAGGCGCTGGCTACTTTTAATAAAATTGACATATTGATCAATAATGCGGGTTTATCTATGCGTGCATTATTTAATGAGGTCGATCTTTCTGTCTTAAAAAAACTGATGGATGTAAATTTTTGGGGAACGGTGTACTGTACAAAATATGCGCTACCTGAAATTCTGAAAACAAAAGGAAGTGTGGTCAGCGTCTCTTCAATTGCTGGTTACAGAGGGTTGCCAGGACGAACAGGATATTCGTCATCTAAGTTTGCCATGAATGGCTTTATGGAATCGTTGCGGACAGAGCTGTTGAAAACAGGAGTACATGTTATGGTAGCTTGCCCTGGTTTCACTGCATCTAATATACGTGTTACTGCTTTGTCTAAAGACGGAGCATCGCACGGGGAGACGAGCATGGAAGAAGGTAAAATGATGAGTGCCGATACTGTGGCAGAGATTATTGCTAATGGGATAGTTGCACGTAAGCGCACGCTGATCATGACAGGTCAGGGGAAATTGACAGTCTGGATCAATAAACTGTTGCCTGCGCTGGCTGATAAGCTGGTTTTCAATCACTTTACAAAGGAGAAAAAAGCGTTGATCAAATAATTTTTTTTGAGAAACATTTGTTCATTTGCAAAAACAATTCCATATTTGCTTTAATGATACTAACAAACGGACTTAATAGCTGGTGGTGGCACAACGCAAATGCGTAGTGTAACCCTGTATTGAACGTTTTTATTTTATATAATAATATTTGAGGGTTGCTTTAAGGCAACCTTTTTTGTTTTACAACCTTTTTACAACCTTCAATTATAATACCCGATATGAAGAAGATACTTAACCACCTGTTTGAAAATAAAACCTTTAGCAGAACTGAGGCTCAAAGGATTTTGACTGCTATTGCGCTTGGAGAATTTAATAGTTCGCAAATTGCAGCATTCATTACGGCATATGGTATGCGTAATATTACGGTTGAAGAGCTGCAGGGCTTTCGTGATGCAATGCTTGACCTTTGTATAAAACTTGATTTTTCTGATTTCGAGTTGATAGACCTTTGTGGAACAGGGGGGGATGGTAAAGACACGTTTAACATTTCTACGCTGGCTTCTTTTGTTACCGCAGGTGCAGGGTATAAAGTAGCTAAACATGGTAATTATGGCGTTTCTTCGGGTTGTGGCTCATCGAATGTAATGGAGTATCTGGGCTATTCATTTACCAATGACCAGGATGTATTGAAGAAAAGTCTGGATTATGCAGGTATTTGTTTCATTCATGCACCATTGTTTAACCCGGCGATGAAAACTGTTGCGCCTATCCGTAAAGAATTGGGGGTGAAAACATTTTTCAATATGTTGGGGCCAATGGTAAATCCAGCACAACCGAAAAATCAGATCGTAGGTGTGTTTAGTCTGGAGCTTGCACGTTTATATGCCTATTTGTATCAGGATACAGATAAAAACTATACCATACTACATGCTGTTAATGGTTTTGATGAAGTTTCATTAACCTGCGATATTAAAACTTTTAGTAAAAAAGGGGAGGCGCTGGTGAAAGTAGCTGATTTGGGGTTTGAACAGATCACAGAAGATAAAATAAAAGGGGGAGATACAGTTGAATCTTCCGCAAAGATATTTATGGACGTTTTAAATGGTGAAGGAACAGATGAACAGAACAATGTGGTATTGTGTAACGCGGCATTAGCGATTCGGACAATAGATGACACAAAGAGTTTTGCTGATTGCTTTTACGAGGCCGAGGCATCATTAATGGGGCACCAGGCACTTGAGCGGTTTAAAAAATTAACAGGAAGATAAACAGAGGTTTTAACTTTTAACAAGGGACAAGCAATATGAATGTTAAACTGAAAATATGCGGAATGAAACTGCCTGAAAACATACAGGCTGTAAGTAGTTTAAAACCCGATTATTTAGGCTTTATTTTTTATCGGGATTCCAAACGGTTTGTAGAGGGGTTGACACCATTGTTTGTTAAAAGCCTTCCCGCTGGAATAATAAAGACAGGTGTCTTTGTAAATGAAGAACTTAACAGGGTGGCCCAACTCGCCGTTTTGTATGGTTTAAATGCTGTTCAGCTCCATGGTCAGGAGCCGGTAAAGTATTGTATTGCCTTAAAAGGGTTACTAGCTGATGCAGGAATACAGCTGATCAAAGCATTTGGTGTAGATGAGAATTTTGACTTCAATGTTGTAAATGCTTACGCAAATGTGGTAGATTACTTCTTGTTTGATACCCAGACATCTGGTCATGGTGGCTCTGGTAAAACCTTCAACTGGGCACTCCTTAAAAACTATACATTAAACAAACCTTACTTTTTGAGTGGTGGTATAGCACTGGAAAGTGTTGAACAGTTGAAAGAAATAAATGATCCCCGGTTGTATAGTATTGATGTGAACAGTATGTTTGAACTGGCACCGGGTTTAAAGGACATAGATAAATTAAAAGATTTTAAGCATAAACTAGCACTATGAGTTATTTTGTAAATGAAAAAGGTTATTATGGAGATTTCGGAGGAGCATACATTCCAGAGATGCTCTATCCTAATGTTGAAGAACTGAGACAGAATTACCTGAAAATAATTGAAGATGAGGCCTTTCAAAAGGAGTTTCAGCAATTGCTTAAAGATTATGTTGGCCGCCCTTCACCATTATATCTGGCTAAGCGTCTTTCTCAAAAATACAATGCCAATATATTTCTGAAAAGAGAAGATCTGAACCATACTGGTGCGCATAAGATCAATAATACCATCGGACAGATTCTGCTTGCAGAGCGTCTTGGTAAAAAACGTATCATTGCCGAAACAGGCGCTGGTCAGCATGGGGTGGCAACAGCTACGGTTTGTGCTTTACGTGGATTGGAATGTGTGGTTTATATGGGTGAAATTGATATTCAGCGCCAGGCTCCTAATGTAGCGAGGATGAAGATGCTGGGTGCAAAAGTAGTACCTGCTACTTCCGGTAGTAAAACATTAAAAGATGCGACTAACGAGGCGATGCGTGATTGGATCAACAATCCTGTAGATACCCATTACATTATCGGATCTGTAGTAGGTCCTCATCCTTACCCGGATATGGTGGCAACTTTTCAGTCTGTTATTTCTGAAGAAACTAAAAAACAGCTGATTGAACAGACTGGAAATGATCAGCCTGATTATGTTTTGGCTTGTGTAGGAGGTGGTAGTAATGCCATGGGGATGTTTTATCATTTTATTGATGATGAAAAAGTAAAACTGATCGCTGTAGAAGCTGGAGGTAGAGGGGTTGATAGTGGTTTTTCAGCCGCGACGACAGCTTTGGGGAAAGAAGGAGTATTGCATGGTAGCAGAAGTATCCTGATGCAAACGCATGACGGACAAGTAGTAGAACCACACTCTGTATCGGCTGGTTTAGATTATCCTGGTATTGGTCCTCAACATGCTCATTTGTTTAAAACGGGGCGTGGACAATATGTGTCTATTACCGATGATGAATCGTTGCAGGCAGGATTATTACTGACCCAAATGGAAGGGATTATTCCTGCAATTGAAAGTGCACATGCTTTGGCTTACCTGGAAAAAATGAACTTTAAGGGAGGCGAAAATGTGGTGGTTTGTTTGTCGGGAAGAGGCGACAAGGACATGGATACGTATATGAAATACTTTAATCTATAATTTAGTATGAGCAGAATAAAAGAGCTTTTTGAGACAAAGAAAAACATATTGTCAATTTATTATACAGCGGGTTATCCGGGGTTAAATGATACAGTTAAAATTGCAGAAGCCCTTGAGCAGTCGGGCGCGGATCTTTTGGAGATTGGTTTTCCTTATTCGGATCCTGTAGCTGATGGTCCAACAATCCAGGCTAGTAGTAAGCAGTCGCTTGACCAGGGCATGGATCTGAAGTTGTTGTTTGAGCAACTTAAAGACTTACGTGAAAAAGTTAGTATTCCGGTATTGTTAATGGGTTATGTAAACCCTATGCTGCAATTTGGTGTAGAAAACTTTTGTAAAGCCTGTGTAGAAGTAGGAGTGGACGGTTGTATCGTGCCGGATCTTCCGATGGTTGAATATGAAGATCTGTATCAAACTATATTTGAAGAAAATGGACTGAGCAATATCTTTTTGGTTACTCCTCAAACTTCTCCTGACCGTATTCGCAAAATTGATGGGTTAAGTACTGGGTTTATCTATCTGTTGTCTTCATCAGCAACTACAGGCCAGCATTTACAGGTGTCAGAAAATACCGAAAGTTATTTTTCAAGGATTGCTGAAATGAAGCTTAACAATCCAACTATGATAGGTTTCGGTATCAACAGTAAAGAAACTTTTGATAAAGCTTGTCAGTACGCCAATGGTGCCATTATTGGTAGTGCTTTTGTTAAAGCGCTTGATTCGAATGATTTAATCGGAAGTGTGAAAACTTTTATGCAAAATTTTAAGTAGTCGTCACTGCTTTCTTCTTGTGGATTGACTTCAAGAAGATAAAACCAATAAGACCTGAAATTACAGAAGCACAAAGAACTGCAAATTTGGCTTCTGTAACATGAAGTTCATCACTAAAAGAAAGCAGTGATATAAAAATCGACATGGTGAAGCCTATACCGGCAAGCATTCCTAATCCAATAATATGTTTCCAGCCGGACCTTGAAGGCAGGCTACCTAATTTAAGTTTTACGGCTACCCATGAAAAGAGGGTTACGCCAATAGTTTTTCCTAGAAATAAGCCTATGATAATACCCAACCCTAAAGGAGAGGCTAGTCCGGTAATCATTTCTTTCTGAAATGTGATGTTGGTATTTGCTAAAGCAAAAATCGGCATGATAAAGTAATTTACAGGGCCATTCAGTAAGTGTTCTAGTTTTTCCAGAGGAGACTCTATAGTTGTTTTATTTGTTGGAATGGTTAGTGCCAGTAATACCCCTGCAATAGTTGCGTGTATACCCGAATGATGAATAAAATACCAAAGAAATACACCTGGGATCAGGTAGAAGAAAAGTGGTTTGATATTGAAAAAGTTGAAAGCAAGTAGTAATAAAATAATCCCTCCGGCCATCAATAGATAGTCGAAATGAACCTCATTGGTGTAAAACACGGCAATGACTAATATGGCGCCAAGGTCATCTACAATAGCTAAAGCAGCTAAAAATACTTTTAGAGAAGTGGGTACGCTTTTTCCAAGCATTGAGATAATGGCGAGTGCAAAAGCAATGTCGGTAGCCATAGGGATGCCCCAGCCAGAAGCAGTAGTTTCTCCTTTGTTAAGCAAAAAGTAAATAAATGCCGGCACCAGCATTCCTCCCATTGCAGCTACTACAGGCAATGATGCTTTTTTAAGGGATGATAATTCCCCCTCAACCATTTCGCGTTTAATTTCAAGACCAACCAAAAGAAAAAACACCGCCATTAAGGCGTCGTTTATCCATGCAGATACGCTAAAAGCATAAACCTGGGAGCCAAAGGTAAAACCGAAATCTGTGGCTAGCAAACTTGAAAATGCCGGAGCGTAAGTAGAGTTTGCGATAAAAAGAGAAACAGCAACACAAAACAATAAAATTACGCCACCAATTTGTCCCGAACGGAAAAAGTCTTTAAAAGATTGCAGGTTTATTAATTTAGCCATATTGGTAAATATAGCTATTTTGAATAAAACTAGAGAAAACTACTAAGATCTCCTTTGCCTTCACGAATGACTTCAAATTCACCAGATGTGCAATCTACAACTGTAGAAGCCTCATTGTCACCATAGCCACCGTCAATGACAACGTCGACAGTATCTTCGTATTTTTCGTGAATCAATTCCGGATCGGTAGAGTATTCAATAACCTCATCGTCGTCACGGATGGATGTGGATAAGATTGGATTTCCTAGCTGTCTTACAATTTCTCTGGCAATATCATTATCAGGAACCCTTATACCTACAGTTTTTTTGTTGGAACTTAATAATTTGGGGACGTTGTTATTGGCATTTAAAATAAACGTAAAAGGTCCCGGTAGTGCTTTTTTTAATACCCTGAAGGTTGCGGTGTCAATAGGTTTAATGTAGTCAGAAATGTGTCTCAGGTCAGAGCAGATGAAAGAGAAATTAGCCTTTTCGGGTTTAATACCTCTTATACGACAGATCTTTTCAATAGCCTTTTGATTGCTGATGTCACAGCCTAATCCATATACAGTATCTGTAGGGTAAATGATTAAGCCGCCCTTTTTTAGTACTTCAACAATCTGTTCAATTGCTTTAGGATTTGGATTTTCGGGATAGATTTTGATAAGCATATGTAAAATTACACAAATCTTAGACCGAAATTGGATAATTATTGTTCTATTGGTATGTATTTAGTAAATTGATAGATATGAGAAAAGCATTTATCGCTATTGCGGCATTTTTAGTGGCGCTTACTGTAATGTTAGGGCTAACTTATCCTCCATTATGGTGGTTGTTTATTTTTACCGGTCCGGTTGTTTTACTCGGGATTTATGACCTGTATCAACCCAAACACAGTATTGTACGAAATTACCCTGTCGTGGGGAGGTTGAGGTATTTTATGGAAGACTTAAGGCCTAAGGTGTATCAGTACTTTGTAGAAAGTGATACGAATGGTAAACCTTTTAGCCGCTTAAATCGCTCGCTGATTTACCAAAGGGCAAAAATGGAAAATGATACCATACCATTTGGAACGCAGCTGGATGTCTATGAAAACGGGTATGAATGGTTGAGTCATAGTATTTCAGCTATTAGCCATCATGAACTTAATCCTAATCCTCGTGTGTTGGTTGGTGGTCCGGATTGTTTAAAGCCGTATGATGCGAGTATCTATAACATTTCTGCTATGAGTTTTGGCTCATTGAGTCAGAATGCCATATTAGCGTTAAATGGAGGTGCTAAGCTTGGTAATTTTGCACACAATACAGGAGAGGGAGGGATAAGTGATTATCATGCAAGTCCAGGTGGGGACTTAATCTGGCAGATTGGAACAGGATATTTTGGTTGCCGTAATCACGATGGTACTTTTAATCCGGAGGCTTTTGCTGAACGTTCGGGGTCTGATCAGGTAAGAATGATTGAGATTAAGCTTTCTCAGGGCGCAAAACCCGGACATGGCGGTATTTTACCCGCCCGTAAAGTTACACCAGAGATCGCCAGGATCAGGTTGGTAAAAGAAGGATTTGATGTGATTTCTCCGCCTTCTCATTCGGCTTTTAAAACGCCAATTCAAATGCTTGGCTTTGTAAAGCAGTTGCGTGACCTGTCTGGCGGTAAACCTATTGGTATAAAATTGTGTATTGGTCGAAGAAGTGAGTTTTTTGCCATATGTAAAGCGATGGTGGAAACGGGTATTTATGTAGATTTTGTTACTGTAGATGGGGGAGAGGGTGGTACCGGAGCTTCTCCGCAGGAGTTTTCAAATGCGGTTGGTATGCCTTTAAGAGAAGCGATTGCTTTTGTGTATGATGTGTTGTCGGGGTTTGACTTAAAGCAGCATATTAAGGTCATTGCTTCGGGTAAAGTTGCATCTGGTTTTGATCTGGTGAAAAATATTGCATTGGGTGCTGATTTATGTAATTCCGCCAGGGGAATGATGTTTGCATTAGGCTGTATTCAGGCTTTGGAGTGTAATAGCAACACCTGTCCAACGGGGGTAGCTACTCAAGATCCGAGTCTGATGAAGGGATTGGTTGTTGAAGATAAAAAAGTACGGGTGTTTAATTTTCACAGACTTACTGTGGCGAGTGCTGTTGAATTATTGGGAGCTGCGGGTTTACATCATCCCTATCAGCTGACAAGGGCTTATATCAACCGTAGGATTGCTCCAAATGTAATGCAATCGTATCTGGAGAGTTTTCCTTATATACCTGAAGGAAGTTTATTACAGACGCCATATCCTTTAAGATTTGAGCTGGGAATGGCATTAAGTACTTCGGCTAGTTTTACTCCGACGGATTATAAGGTGTCGCTGGTCGATTATGCACATGCTAATTCTTATTCAGATAACCTGGATGAAAATAAGAGTAAGCCTTAAGATTTAGTTGTTATAAAAAAGAAAGGCGCTGAACTATGATAGTTTAGCGCCTTTCTTTTTTATAGTGATTTTAAAACTCGGCGTTTTTTGGGAAACGAGGGAATGCAATTACATCCCTGATGTTTGTCATACCGCTAACAAACAGGACAAGTCTTTCAAAACCTAATCCGAAGCCCGCATGTGGTGCCGAACCGAAACGTCTGGTGTCTAAAAACCACCATAATTCTTCCTGAGGGATGTTCATTTGCTCCATTCTTTGGGTCAGTTTGTCTAAGCGTTCTTCCCTTTGTGAACCACCTACAATTTCACCGATTCCAGGGAAAAGGATATCCATTGCAGCTACTGTGTTTCTTCCTTGTTCATCTGGCTCATTCTGGCGCATGTAGAAAGATTTGATATCAGCAGGGTAATCGGTTAAGATCACAGGTTTTTTGAAGTGTTTTTCTACAAGATAACGCTCGTGTTCTGATTGTAAATCTGCACCCCACTCATCAATTAAGTACTTAAACTGTTTTTTCTGATTTGGTTTCGATGATTTAAGGATTTTGATCGCTTCTGTGTAAGTGATACGCTCAAAATCGTTACTCAGGCAGAAGTTCAATTTATCTAATAACGACAGATCGCTGCGCTCGTTTTGTGGTTTCGATTTCTCTTCTTCCAGTAAGCGGTTGTTTAAAAACTCTAATTCTTCTTTACAGTTTTTAAGCGCATAGTCGATTAAATATTTTAACATGTCTTCTGCCAGGTTCATGTTGTCCTCCAGGTCAGCAAAAGCTACTTCAGGTTCGACCATCCAGAACTCGGCAAGGTGACGTGTTGTATTTGAATTTTCGGCTCTGAATGTAGGGCCAAAAGTATAAATTTGTCCAAATGCCATAGCGGCCAGTTCACCTTCCAGCTGACCAGATACCGTTAGATTAGCAGAGCGGGCGAAGAAGTCTTCAGCATAATCTACTTTACCATCTTCATTACGAGGAGGGTTCTCTAAATCTAATGTAGTAACCTTAAACATTTCGCCGGCACCTTCGGCATCCGAAGCTGTGATGATAGGCGTATGCATATACACGAAGCCTCTTTCGTTGTAAAACTGGTGTATGGCGAAAGCTAAAGCATGACGGACTTTAAAAACCGCATTGAAAGTATTCGTGCGGAAACGGAGATGTGCAATCTCTCTTAAAAATTCCAGACTATGTTTTTTAGGTTGCAAAGGGAATTTTTCCGGATCACTATCTCCTAATATTTCAATAGTTTCGGCTTTAATATCCACACGCTGACCTTTTCCAAGAGATTCTACAACAGTTCCTTTTACTGCTATTGCAGCTCCGGTAGTAATGCGTTTTAGCAATTCTTCCGGCGTATTATTAAAGTCAACTACGATCTGGATATTTCCCATGCAGGAACCATCATTTATAGCAATAAACTGGTTGTTGCGAAATGTACGCACCCAACCCATAACAGTTACTTCTCTGTTAAATTCATTTGTCTCTAGTAGACTCTTTACTTTTTCTCTGTGTATCATGATTTTATTATGGAGAGGGTCAAAAATAAGGAAAATCATGAACAAATAACAGTCTATTATTTTTGAGTTTTATTTTTGATGTTTTTGTAGTTTTAGTATTGTTTTTTTGGTTTTTTATGTGTTTTGTTTGTGTGTTTTTGTTGTTTATTTATGTTTTTTATTTGATTTTGTTGTTTTATTTTTGTGTTTTTGGTTTTATTGTTGTTTTTGTGTGTTTTTTTTGTTGTTATTTTTGATTTTTTAATGATTTTTAGTCTGTTTATTTGTTTTTTTTGTTGTTTCATGGGTTTTTGTGTGTATTTATTGTTTTATTTTTATTTAATTGATTTTTTTGGTGTGTTTTTGTGAAATATATCTATATTTGTAATGCTCGTTTAATTTATATTTGGTTAGAGAGGCCTACATCTGGATGGATGTAGGCCTCTTCATTGTGTGCTAAGCGCGGCATACCTCTAAGGTTCAATTCCAGAACACGCTTTGCAGTAGGAGGTGCTAACCAATAGGAAGTGGAGTCGCTGGTAACGTGTATAACAAAATAGAAGGTGGAATTGAAAAGATTAAGAATTATTAATTCCTATTTTGTGATATAGCCAAATTATTATTTAAGTTCGTAAGGAATATTTAACTTAATCGGGCATATAGATTTCCAATGAGCATTTACGATGACATTTCTGATCAGGAGCTGACAGACCTGCTGATAGTTGGGGATAAAAAGGCTTTTCAGGAAATTTTTGAGCGGTACAGTCGCGTCATGTATGTCTATGCAAAAAACCTGGTGAGAGATGCTGATGAAGCCGAAGATCTGGTACAGGATATTTTTACTTCCTTATGGGATAAAGCAGGAGAACTTGATCTGAAGAGTACCTTATCTTCTTATTTGTATTGTGCGGTAAGATACCGCTTTATTAATCTGGTAGTCAGAAAGAAAGTACGTACCGATTATGCGGCGTCTTTTCAAAAACTAATTGACCTGGGTAATTATACTACCGATCATTACATTAACGAAAAGGAATTGCGGTCGCTCATTGAAAAAGAGGTCGCTAAATTGCCCGAAAAAATGCGGGAAGTATTTGAGCTGAGCAGAAATGCCGGACTATCTCATAGAGAAATTGCGGTGCAATTAAATCTTGCGGAAAAAACAGTTAAAAACCACATTAATCACGCCTTGAAGATACTTAGAGGGAAGTTTGAACTCGCTTCTATTCTATTTTATCTGTTGAGCAAATAATTTTTTTCAAATTTATTTAGGCCCTAAGTCTCAGACGACTGACATACTTAAAAAGGGGGAAATTAAGTATGGAAAATATTGCCGAAGACTTACTGAACAGATATGCTTTAGGAGAGTGCAGTGCTGAGGAACAACTGATTGTGGAGGCTTTTTTTGTTGCTGACCTTAAAAAGAATTACGAAGATGTATCTGCACAGGAACTTGAAGCTGCCTATCAGCATATTTCCAGTAACGTAAATATGCATATATCAGCTGATCGCAAAATCAGCAGGATAGGACTATGGTTCCGTTATGCTGGTATAGCAGCTGCGGTAACAGCAATAGTTTTCGGGATATGGTTTTTTAATTATCATAACAAAGGGATACTGAAACAGCAGAATGATGTGGTGGTGAATGACATCGCCCCCGGTAAAAACTCTGCAACACTAAGCATCAACGGTAAACTGATTCAGCTTAGTGATACCAAGACCGGAGTAGTTATTGACGCAAGTAAAGTTACTTATAATGACAGTAGTGCCCTTTCTGACCTTCGGCAAATTCTTTCAGATGGAAAGAGCCGTATGGTAACCGCTACAACCCCCCGGGGTGGTACGTATCAGTTTATTTTACAGGACGGTACGAAGGTTTGGTTGAATGCGGATAGTAAACTTGAGTTTTTACCGGATTATAAGAACCAAAAACAGAGGATTGTAAGGCTTGAAGGTGAAGGGTATTTTGAAGTGGCGAAAGATAAAAAGCGGTCATTTATCGTGGAAAGTGCGGGGCAAAAGGTAGAAGTATTGGGGACGCATTTCAATATCAATAGCTACCCTGATGAGGCGAACGTGAAAACGACCTTATTGGAAGGAAGTGTAAGGATATCCTCAAATGCTGAGAAAAATATTCTCCTAAAACCGAACGAGCAAGCAGTCGTTGCAGGTAACCATGAGATCATTGTAAACCAGGTAATTCCTGAAGAGGTTATTGCCTGGAAAAATGGTGATTTTGTTTTTGACCATGAAGATTTTGAAAGTATCATTCGTAAAGTAGAGAAATGGTATAACGTTGAATTTATCTATTCTAAAGGGCGCTACAGCCAGTTAAAAATGAACGGAAGTGTATCGCGTTCCAAGAATATATCATCTGTTTTGGAAGCGCTGCAGCAGGCCGGTGGTTTAACATTTAAACGAGAAGGAAGGAGGATTATGGTTATGTAAGAAAACTACCTATACCATAAGACCATAAAAAGCTGACCCCGACGGCAATCGGAGCCAGCAAAACGGTCGTTATGCTCATATTAATTCGACTCAGTATCAACTAAACAACCAAGACAAATGTATAAAAATTATGTAAGGAAACCGGGTGTCTTTATGCGCCGGAATTTCCAGAAAATATTGCTCATTATGCGATTAACCACCGTAATATTATTGGCCGCATTTATGCAGCTTAGTGCCGCGGGAGTTGCACAACGGGTAACTCTAACGCAAAAGAATGTGAAAATCCAGTATGTTTTTAAAGAAATCCGCAAGCAGACTGGTTACGACTTTATTTATTCTGATGAAGTGCTGGAAAAAGCGAGGCCCGTAGATGTGAGATTTAAGGATGCAGAGGTTGAACAGGTTTTAAAAGAACTTTTTCAGAAACAACCACTCAGCTATTCTGTAAAAGACAGAATTGTAATCGTAAATGTTAAAGCGTCTAAAATGCTGTCTGTTTTTGCTAACATAGATGTGGGGGGACGCGTACTGGATGAAAAGAGAAAGCCTTTAGCTGGTGCAACCGTTAGGGTTAAAAACACAGATAAAGTAGTAAGTACCAATTCAGATGGCGAATTCCAATTAAATGGCATTGCAGAAGATGCTACATTACTGGTTTCCTTTTTAGGTTATAAAGTTCAGGAAATTGCTGTTAACAACCGTAAAGTGTTAGAAGTAACTTTGGTTATCGACAATTCTACACTTGATGATGTTGTAGTTGTTGGCTTCGCTAAACAGAAAAAAGAAAGCATGGTAAGTTCTATAAGTTCTGTAAGCGGGGAAGGCTTACAGTTTGGGGGGCGAAACCTAAGTAATAATTTGCAGGGCCAGTTACCAGGTATTATTTCATTCCAAAGAAGTGGTGAACCTGGTTATGACAATGCTACTTTTTGGATCAGAGGGATTAGTACATATAATGGCGCTCAAAATCCATTGATCCTTGTTGATGGCGTTCCACGTAGCTTTAATGATATCGATCCTAACGAAATCGCGACTTTTAGTGTATTGAAAGACGCTGCTGCCACAGCTGTCTATGGAGCCGAAGGTGCTAATGGAGTAATATTGGTAACTACAAAAAGGGGCATGGTACAAAAAACAGAAATTACCTACAGGGGCGAATATAGTAATTTAACACCCCTGAGAATGCCTGAGTTTGTAGGCTCTGCAGAATATTTGAGCATTTTTAATGAGGCGCTTACTAACGAAGGTAAAGCACCTATTTTTGATGCTGCACTTATTGATAAATATAAAAGTGGGATTGACGGCGATTTATATCCTGATAATTATTGGCTTAAAACGTTATTGAGAGATAATACCTATAATACAAGGCACAACCTGAGCTTCAGGGGTGGTACCGAAAAAGCAAAATTTTTTGTTTCGGGAGCTTTTTATAAAGAAAGCGGTTTATTTAAAAACAATGCTCTGGAGCAATATAGTAGTAATATCGGGCTGAAAAGATACAATCTTAGAAGTAATATTGATTTAAAAGTTACACCAACCACTCTCTTAAGAGTAGATATGAGTGGGCAGTATCTGGAAACAAATTATCCTGGTGTAGCAACCAACATGATTTTTAGCCTGGCTACTACAGCTCCTCCTTATCTGTATCCATCTGTTTATTCTGATGGTAAACTTGCAGACCATCCCCGTACAAGTTATAATCGTGCCAATCCATATAACTTGTTAAATAATTCAGGTTATACCAATGAATTCAGGACTAATATCCAGACAAAGGTAGATCTTGAACAAAGGCTTGATGTATTGACCGAAGGTTTATCTGCAAAACTAAGTGCCAGCTATGATTATTATGGTATTTATACAATAGCTAATGGAAAATCTATCAATTCTTTTTATGCTACAGGCAGAGATATCAACGGTAATTTGATTTATACGCAGATCAAAAGCGGTACTGATCAGGTAAGCGAATTAGATTCAAGATTAAGTTCTACTAAAAACATATATGTCGAAGGATCATTAAACTATAACAGGATATTCGCCGAAAAACATGAGGTGACAGGCATGGCACTCATGTACCAAAAAGAGTCCCAGATCTCGACAGACAGACTTCCATTTAGGAAATTAGCCTATGTGGGCCGTGCAACTTATTCGTATGACAGACGGTATTCAATGGAAGTAAATGTTGGAATTAGTGGCTCAGAAACATTTACTGAAGGGAATAGATATGGTGTTTTTCCGGCAATAGGCGTTGCCTGGAATGCTAGCAACGAAGAATTTTATCCTCAAGGCTTAAAAGATATTGTTTCAAGCTTTAAATTAAGAGCTTCTTATGGTCTTACAGGTAATGATCAATACGTTGTAAATGGTGTAGCGCAGCGCTTTTTGTACAGGGGGGGATTTGGTGAGACCAGAGGTGCTAGTCTTGGTTATAACTCTGGGGCAAGCGTTAACGGTTATTCAGGTTTTACCGAAGGTAGGTTCAGTGCACGAAGCCTTTCCTGGGAAACAGAAAGGAAAAAGAATTTTGGAGCCGATCTAGGTTTTTTTGGTAATAAGGTAAACCTTGTTGTGGATTATTTCGATAATTACAGATATGATATCCTGGTTCAAAGAGCCACCGTTTCTGCTGCTGCAGGCTTTAACCAGTCGCCTTTTCAAAATTTCGGAAAAGTAACCAATAAAGGTTTTGAGACTAGTTTAACCTATCAACACAGGATAGGTTTAAATTCAGTGTTGGGTTTGAGAGGGAATTTTACCTATGCGAAGAATAAGATATTAGAAATTGATGAGATTTCCCCGCTTTATCCCTGGATGGCTAGTACAGGCAACAGCTTGAATGTTAACAATGTTTTTGTGGCGGATAGATTATTCCAAGATGGAGATTTTGATATTACGACCAATCCGGATGGTTCTAAGGATTATGCTTTAAAAACGAATATTGCCAGTCAAAGTTACTTTGGTAATGTATTACCTGGCGATATTAAATATAAGGATCTGAATGAGGATAATGTCATCAATCAATTTGACCAGACAAAATATGAAGGCAAGCCTTCAACACCTGAAATTAATTTTGGATTTGGTGCCAGCTATGAATATAAAGGCTTTAGCTTGAGTTTATTCTTCACAGGAGTAGCTAACACCTCCACAGTTTTGGGTGAAAGTAACGACACGGGTTTTTTCCCATTTTCTTTAGGTGTAGATGAATCAAGTGTACGTGCAACAGTGAGAGACAGGTGGACGGTATCAAACCCCAGTCAGGATGTATTATTCCCTCGCATACGAACAAGTAGTTTTCCGAATAATCAGGCATCAAGTACGTGGTGGATGAGAGATGGAGGGTTTTTAAGGTTAAAAACAGCGGAATTGGGATATAGGTTGCCAAAAAGATGGATGGAAAGGGCTAAACTTAACAATGCCAAAATATATGTACAGGGGTATAATTTGTTGACCTGGGATAACATTAAATATTGGGATCCCGAGCAGGGTAATTTAAATGCCGGCGTAAGTTATCCTCAGTCAAGAAGCTTTACGTTTGGTCTGGAATTATCATTATAAAAATTAAATCTTATTACAATGCGAAAAATATTATCAAAATATATCAAGGTTCTTTTTTTTATGGTTCTCATTGTGGCGATGCAATCGTGCAAAAAGAATTACCTGGGAGTTTCCGACCAATTGGCTCCGGAACTTACGATGGAGAAGGTTTTTTCTAATCCCACCCTAACTCGCCAGTATTATGCCACAATTTTATCGGGTATGCCCAATTTTTCTTGGATATCCATTAATCAAAATGGTGAAGGTGCACCTACCGGGACCGATAATCCATGGACCGCCTTATCCGATGAAGTCAAAATTGCATGGGGTAGTCCAAAAAATGTGGCTGCCAATGGTTACAATGCTGGAAATGCGGAATTCGGCAGATGGGTGCCTTTATATAAGCTGATCAGGCAGGCAAATGTTTTTCTGGAGAACGCTAAGACGATTCCTCAAACAGGCTCTTCAGACTTTATTAATGAGCAGGAAATGACCAAAATGAAAAATATATCAAGGTTTTTCAGGGCTTATTACCACTATTTGTTGTTTGAACAGTATGGACCTGTTCCCGTAATGGATAAAGCCATAGACCCAAGCAATCCGAATCTTGACTTTGCCAGGAACAGTGTTGATGAAGTGGTGAAGTTTATTGCTGATGAGCTTACAGCGGTAACACCGGGATTGGATGATGTGTCGCCATCACCTTCGGTTGCAGCGGTACCTACCAAAGGAGTAGCCTTAGCAGTAAAGGCTAAATTATTGGTTTATGCTGCCAGTCCTTTATTCAATGGAGGATTTTCTGAAGCGCTTGGCTTAAAAAACAAGGACGGTAAATCTTTGTTTTCTGCTGCAGATCAATCAAAATGGCAAAAAGCAAAATTGGCGCTTGAAGATTTTTTAACTTTTGCCAATGGAAAATTTGATCTGTTTAAATTGAACACAGGTCCGGGGGGTACTTATAACCCTGATGAAAGCCTGTACCGTTTGTTTATTGATGTGGATAATAATAAGGAAATTATATGGGCCAACCCTACAGCATCCTGGGGATCAGTAGATGGTGATGGTACCGACAGAAGAGTAACCCCAAGAACTGAAAGAGTCGGTTTGGCTAGTATAGGGGTAACACAGGAACTTGTTGATGCCTTCCCAATGATCGATGGTCTGCCTATTAGTGAGTCGCCCCTTTACAGTGAAAATGGTTTTTCTGTAGAGGGAGAAGATCCAACTGGAAGAACAGAAACAGGAACCTTTAAAATGTGGATTAAAAGAGATCCAAGGTTCTATCAAACTGTATTTTACCAAAATAGGAGATGGCCCATCAGTAACAATCAGATACAGTTCCAAAAGGGAAGCGGAAACGATAATAGTGCTGCCGATAATCCTAATACAGGTTATTTGCTGCATAAAAGATTTGCACGTAATGTGCGCAACGAAGGTACCAATCCAAAATCGCAGTATAGGCCCTCTATCATTTTTCGTCTAGCAGAGTTTTATCTGCTTTATGCTGAGGTATGTAATGAAGTAAACCCTGCCGATCCAAATGTTTTTGTTTATTTAGATAAGATAAGGGAAAGGGCAGGTATTCCCAAGTTGTCGGCAATTAAACCGGGTTTGTCGGGTAATAAAGAAGGGCTACGAAAAGCTATCCAGGCTGAAAGCAGGGTAGAACTTGCTACCGAAGGGCAACGTTATTTTGATGTAAGGAGATGGATGATTGCTGATCAAATTGGTAATAAGCAAGGTGGGCCTTCTACCGGTATGAACATGAATTCGAACCAGTTAACCATTGGTGGATTCTATACACGGACTACTTATGAAACAAGGATTTTCAACAAGTCGATGTATCTTTACCCACTTCCGCTTACTGAAATCCAGAAAAGTAAGTTATTGGTACAAAATCCATTGTGGTAATTAATATCTATCATTTTTAAGAATCTAAAATCAAGATAATGAATAAGAAAATCATATTTTGTCTGGGTGTTTTAATAGTCTCTTCTATTTTAATATTCTTTTCATGTAAAAAGCAAACTAATAGTAAAAAATTAAATGGTATTTACATTGTACCATTATCTGGTGCATCTACCAGTGAAAATAAAACATTACTATATTCTACCACACCGTATAAATTTGCTTTGGCTGCGGCTATTTCATCTGCCATTGGTACTGATGTTGACCTGAACATTGCAGTAGATAACAGTCTGGTGAGTACCTTTAATAAGGCACAAAAAACTACGTATGCAGTGATGCCTGAAGGTAGTTATTCTTTAGAGGCAACTAGTTTGAAGATAAACAAAGATCAAATTGCTTCTAATCAGACAAACCTTGTCGTAAAATCCAATCTGTTAACAAATGATGTGTCTTATTTGTTGCCAGTAAAAGTTTCATCGGTTTCATCAAATGAGATTACCTTAAACTCGGCAATAGCAACCAAGTATTATATTATCAGAACACCAACACCAATTATAGGTAACCTATCAGATGGCAAAAATTCCTACTGGAAAAATCCGGATGAATCCTATAATCCCTTCAGAGGAAATGATGGTAATACTGATGGAGAATGGGGAAATGCTTCTGTCTGTGAATCAGGTGCAGGATTGGAACAATATTGGGAAGTAGATCTGGGTGGTGTTTCTCCAAGAATTGATGATGTTAAAATCTGGAACAGGACCGATTGCTGTGATGACCGTACGGCGAAGTTCTATTTATTTATTTCGGATGTACCTTTTACAGGAAAAACAGTGGCAGCTTCATTAGCCCAACCAGGGGTTTACAATTATTATAACGATGGTAAAGCCGGTTTACCAACAGTAGTGCTTCCAAAAGTCTCAGGCCGTTACATAAGGCTTCAAAACACAACTTCAGCAAGTCTTACTTTAGCTGAATTAACGGCTACAGGAGTAAAGCCTTAGTTATCACATGAATCAAAATTACACAATTGCCCCCAGGGTAATTGTGTAATTGAAATTGGGCTGGCGAGTTTTTTGACTATGCAAAACTGGCAAAATGTTGCAACTGATTTTCTCCAATGACTTATGATTAAATTTAAGGCCATTACAGCTAACAAGGTCAGGTTAAGAATAGAACAATCACGTTTAAACCCTACGATTTCTGAATTGGGATTATTTAAAGAAGTTAGCATGTAAGGAGTAAAAAGCCATTTTTCTTATGCAATGCCCCCAAAGAGTTAGCCGTTTTCTGGGTGCATTTTTATGATAAAGATTGGGGAAATGAAAAGGTGTCAGTTAAGAAAAGATATAGCAGAATATATAAGTTGCTACATCAAGAAACGAATAAAACTGAATTTAAATGAAATGAGCCCGATGGAATATCGGGCTCATTATAATATAATAATTAAATTTATCTAAACTATTGGAGGAAGTCCAATAAGTTTAGATCTATGCTAATACTTTAGTTACTAAATCAGAAGCATCTTGCAAAGCAATTGCAGAGTAAACTTTCAATCCTGACTCATCGATCAGTTTTTTAGCTTCTTCAGCATTTGTACCTTGTAAACGGCAAATGATTGGAACGGGTACATTACCAATTTCATTGTATGCATCAATAACACCTTGAGCAACACGGTCGCAACGTACAATACCACCAAAAATGTTAATTAAGATAGCTTTTACATTTGGATCCTTAAGGATGATGTTAAAACCAGCTTTAACAGTTTGAGCATTTGCAGTTCCACCAACGTCAAGGAAGTTAGCAGGCTCACCACCAGCAATTTTAATGATGTCCATAGTTGCCATAGCTAAACCAGCACCGTTAACCATACAACCAACGTTACCGTCAAGTTTTACATAGTTAAGGTTTGATTCACTTGCTTCAACATCAGTAGGATCTTCTTCCAGTTTATCACGCATTGCTGCATAATCAGGGTGACGGAACAAAGCGTTCTCATCTAAATCAACTTTAGCATCAACTGCAATGATTTTATCATCAGATGTTTTTAACACAGGGTTGATTTCGAACATTGCAGAATCAGTGCTGTCGTAAGCTTTATAAAGAGCAGTAACAAATTTTACCATTTCTTTATGAGCACCACCGCTTAAACCTAAGTTAAAAGCAATTTTACGTGCCTGAAATCCTTGCAAACCAACTTTAGGGTCGATTTCTTCTTTGAAGATCAAATGAGGTGTGTGTTCAGCAACTTCTTCAATGTCCATACCACCTTCGGTAGAGTACATGATGATGTTTCTTCCGTTCGAACGGTTTAACAATACACTTACATAAAATTCTTTAGTTTCTGAAGCTCCCGGATAATAAACATCCTGAGCAACTAAAATCTTGTTTACTTTCTTTCCTTCAGGACCAGTTTGTGGAGTAACCAACTGCATTCCTAAAATTGCAGTAGCTCTTTCCTTAACCTCATCAAGGTTTTTAGCCAGCTTTACACCACCGCCTTTACCTCTTCCACCTGCGTGGATCTGAGCTTTAATTACAACCCAGTCAGAATTGTAGTCAGTTTTCATTTTTTTAGCAGCTTCTACAGCCTGCTCTACCGTGTCGGCTACTATACCTTCTTGTACGGCTACTCCAAAACTTTTAAGTATTTCTTTACCTTGATATTCGTGGATATTCATTATGCTGAAAAAATTTGTTCAAATCTACAACTTCAAAAGCTTTATAACAAATGGCTGAAGGTATTTTCGGCGTTTATATTTTCAGTTTCTGGTTTCAGTTTTTTAATGGTCTTTTTAAATTTCAGTTTCATCTTCATCCAGTAATTTGAGAAACCGATATGCCCAGCCTTAAATAATCTTTTGTGTACAAACCATACTATAAGGGAGGTCGAGAAATAGAAAACCGTATAAAAATAATAAGAGGCGACCCTCATAAAAGCATTTTTGTTGTTGTACAATAAGCTCAAACGCTCAGTTTGGAAGGTGATGTGTGCGGCTTCATCAATCAAAATGTCGGTGCATATCTGTTTTAGTAGTTTGCATTTGGTAGCGTCCTTTAAACATTGATAGAAAATCTGTGCAGTACTTTCAACAGTTATTACAGCGATAGTCCAAAATTCCATATGTGTATTTAAACCCCTTATTTTTCTGAACATGCTATCTCCCCAGTCTTTTTTTATTCGTTGCTCACCTATAATGTCAATGTATCTCCCCAGGTTATTACCATGTTTTTGTTCTTCTTTGATAAATAATTTAATAGCATCCGTATAATTGGGGTCGTTCAATTGTTTTGCATGTTTGGTTGCAGCATTTATCAGGTTAGTTCCCTCAGATGTTTCACCGAGTTGCCACGCTTGCAGGGACGCCAGTATGTTGTTTTTTTCGGTTTGCGTTATAGAAGGAGGTATATTCCAATCTATTCTTTCTTTTTTAAGATTTTGGCTAAAATAATTTATCCAGTTTAGTGAATTGTGCATAAGTTCAGGTCTAAAGGTTACAACTGGTTTTTAATGAAATACTGATGTGTTTGCCAGTCGCGGTAGTTCCAGGAAAGCCAGGTTAATTGATTATAGCGCTCTTTAAAATCTTTGATCCGCTGATGCAGTTCCTTTTCGAAACGAATAATCTGTTCTATATCTGTATTCGTTTTACGAATGTTGCGTTCGGTGGTGGTATCACGTACTATTTCATAAGCGTAACTGGAATTATGGAGATATTTTGTAAGCAATTGTTTATTCTCATTTAGCAAAGGCAAGGTCTTGTCCGAGAAGCTAAGTAGATGATCCAGATCTAAAGCGATGGTGTTCCTGTTGTTGAGGTTATACCTCACGATGGATACATCCCAGTTTATGAAACCAAATGCCAGCAAAAGCACATACCATGCAAAACCGTTTACTTTACACAAATAGAACAGCGTTTTTTGCTTAGCAACTTTAAGGTAAACTGTAATTAGGCCAATAGCGCAAAGCAATAAAAATATTAAAACGCCAATACGTTTATAGGTTAGACCAAGTGCATTTATGTAGTTGAGATCTCTAATTAACACAGAGGAAATCAGAAAAATATTCTGGGCAATCCAGAGGTATGCCAGTGTGCGAATGGTTTTGTTCTTTTGGTAGAAGTTTAGATTTCCCCGAAAAAAGTAAAGGATTACCATCATAGCCATAACGATACTGAATATTAAGGCATTCGTTCCATCATGAAGTTCAGCAGAATAGCTGGCGTTACTTAAGCCTTCATCCTTACCTAGCCATAATGTGGTGATATCAATTACATTTAAAGAAAGCAACAGTAGGTTTAAAACGAGAAAGGAGATAATACCTATGACGTTTTCTGTTTTTAGGGCCATCGTCCGTTTTATGATACCGCCTACAAAAAAGCTTATAATCTCGTACACAAAAGAGACGTTTTTCAGGTCCCTTCGTTTACGGATCAATTGCTCATTGAAACCCGCTTCAAGTCTTTCTAAGTTGATGCCTTTTAGGCTGATGAATGCTGCTGAAGCGATTAGCGTTCCTAAAACAATATGCATAAGGCGAAGAAAGCTTAAGTCGTCAAAAAAGAAGTAGAATATATTGTCGACGAATGTGCCTATGCTTGAAGTAATTTGTTCTACATAGCTTGAAAATACAGGATTGGCTGCACTGTAAAGCCCGCTGAAAAACAGGAGGGCAATAAATGGAATAAAGGTGTATTTAATGATTTTGAATGCAGGCTTAAAGGAAAAATCTTTGAAAAATGGTGACATCATTTTTTTTACCAGGTTTAGCGGGGCTGTTATGAATTGTAAAAAAGCAGCTAGTAAACTGGTGAAAATACTTCTTAATAGTTGAAAATGAACAAACCCTATCATGATGGCCAGACTGACGTACCAGGTTATAGTGGTAAGAACGGATTGATTCATAATCACCAACACGGCTGCCAGCAGATGAGCTGAACCTGATAGGTATATCTTTTTACTTTTTTGTTTCTCCGGATCCAGGAGAATAATGATAAATATAAATAAGCTGTAAATAAATAGGTTGAGGGCTTGTTTTTCCATCCAAAAAAGGTAATTGAAAAGGATGCCGCCACCAATGCTTGCTAAGAGCTGTAGGTCTATTCGCTGTTTCATGGGAGTATGGTTGTTTTTTATAGTCTGTTAAAATGATTTAAAACCAATTGAAGGGAAGGTTTGTAACGATCAGGAAGTATAGAAAAGCAATTGGAAGGTTTAATAATATGATAATAGCTGTCTTTAATAGCTGCAGGTAATGTTTAGGGTAAATAATAATCATGATCAATGTAGTAAGCAGAATGATCGAATTAAAGATTGTCGCAAGGGCAACATAAAAAAGGCCTAAAGTGATAAGCTGATCAAATCGGGTTATGCAGTAGGTGATAAGTAATGCTGTCCCGATAAGGAAAGAGTATTTAGCGAAATTTTTACCGTAAACGGTAATTTGATCGATTGATGTTGCTTCCATTTTCATGTTTTAAAAGTACTTTGTGTTTCAAAGTATATGTGCAAAAAAATTTAAATAGCCTTAATCATTTTTTCTAAAGCATCTAAATGTGCTTTAAAGGCATGTCTGCCTAATTCTGTAATAATGTATGTAGTATTTGTTTTCTTGCCTATAAATGATTTTTGAACTTTCAGGTATTCTGCCTGCTCCAGGGTATTGAGGTGGGAGGCAAGGTTACCATCGGTTAGTTCCAGTAATTGTTTCAGCTCATTAAAGCTAATGCTGTCGTTAACTATCAGTACCGACATCACACCCAGTCTGATCCGGCTGTCGAATATCTTGTTAAGGGCTTCTATAGGGTTTTTCATTAGTTCCCCCTTTCGTATTTAAAATACATCAGCGTTCCATAAAAGATATGTAGGACGCCAAAGCCAATTGCCCAGAAATACAGTCCGTAGCCAATGTTAAACATGGCAATCAATCCAAGTATAATTTCGCAGTATCCTAAAAATCGGATATCTGTATACGTGTATTTACTGGCATTAATTAAGGCTAGTCCATAAAATACGAGGCATGAAGGTGCGATTAATCCATAGGTGCCCGGGTGTGCAAGTAATAAGGCGATGATAAAGAGCCCTCCGGAAACCAAAGGGATAGCCAAATTCCATAACAGGTTTTTGGTTGTCCTGTCCCAAAACGGGAGATTCTTTTTTCTGCTTTGTCTTAATGTTAGGAGCAAGCCTCCGGCTAATGCAATAAACAATACACCAAAGCCTATTTTAAGTAAGTTCGCTTCCAGATCTTCTATTGAAGAACCATTTGTGTAAGTACCGCTGATGTAATCCGTGATTTCTAAATTTGCAAGATAAGCACCTGCCAGGGCTGTGAATCCTGCAAACACTCCGGATAATCCGCTTAATGAAATGAATCGGGACGAACGGTCCATCAGCTTTTTGATGTCGTTCAGTGCATTGAGTTGTTCTTCCTGCTTGTTCATTTTAAAAGTACTTTGTTTTTCAAAGTTAAATTATATATCTGAATTTCCAAGAAAATATTTTGGATTATTTGTTCTGGTATATTTGTTTAACCTTCTCCTATGTTTTTGTAAGTTTGCATTTATGCTAAAAGCCACAGGTATAAAGAAAGCTTATGGAAACCTGCCTATATTAAAAGGCGTGGATTTTGAAGTATCAAAAGGTGAGATTGTCAGTATAATAGGCGCTTCAGGAGCAGGTAAAAGTACGCTTTTACACATATTAGGCACATTAGATAAGCCTGATGAAGGTGAAGTGGAATTGAAAGCGACTAAGGTCGGTAAGTTGTCGGGAGAGTTGTTGAGTGTTTTTCGTAACCTTAATATTGGTTTTGTATTTCAGTTTCATCACCTGTTACCCGAATTTACGGCACTAGAAAATATCTGTATTCCTGCTTTTATTGCTAAAACAGGCAAAAAACAAGCTGAACAGCGGGCTTTTGAATTGCTCGACTTATTGGGATTAAAAGATCGTGCAAACCACAAGCCTAACCAGTTATCAGGTGGCGAACAACAGCGTATAGCTGTAGCCCGGGCATTGATCAATAGTCCTGCTATAATCCTTGCCGATGAACCATCAGGTAATTTAGATTCTGCAAATGCCAATGCATTGCATGAATTTTTCATTACACTCCGTGATAATTTTCAACAAACATTTGTCATTGTTACCCACAATGAAGAGCTTGCAAAAATAAGTGATAAGGTAGTAACCATGAAAGATGGTTTAATTATATGAGGATATTAATAACCGGCGGGAAATCTGCCCAGGCCATTAAACTGGCTAACCAATTTGAAAATGATAGTATTGTACTGGCCGATTATGGTGATATGCCTAGTTTTCCATCTGCTAAATATAAATTCCTTTCATTAGGAGAAAGGAATGATGACATCATTGCACACAATTTATTAAATCATTGTCTTAATGAAGGCGCTGATGCTATTTTGGCACTTCAACCTTTCGAAATGGTGGAGTTGTTAAAGTCGGCAGTGCTGTTTAATGAATTTAATATAGAAATACTGAAAGCTGGAACCAGCGAACAAGGCTAATTAAAATGACTTCCGAAAAATACTTACAAGAAAAGCAGTTCTTTATTTTTGAACTGGACAATGTAATTTATCCCGAAAAGGATTATCTGTTACAAGTATATTATCTGTTTGCGCAGTTTATTGAATATGGAGAGCAACTTAGTGCTGTTGATATCCTTAAGTACATGCAGGAAACTTATCTGGAAGATGGCGAAAAGGATATTTTTGAGAAGACGGCAGTGAAGTTTAATATCCCTGATAAATACAAAGTTAATTTCGATATGTTATTAAACAGTGTGCGTTTGCCACTAAAACTGTTGATATATGATGAAGTGCTGAAATTTTTGCAGGCTATCGTTTTAGAACGTAAACAAATCTTTTTGCTGGTAAGCGGAAATCCTGCCATGCAGCTCAATAAAATTAAGCAAACGGAATGGAATGGGTTGGAACAGTATTTAACCGTATTCTTTACCGAAGAATTTGAACCAGAGCAGGATGCTTTGAAATTGATCATTGAACAGCAACAACTGGATGCATCGAAGGCCTTATTAATAGGAACTTCTTCATTTACAGAGCAGTCAGCATCAAAGTGTAATGTAGATTATTTGAATGTGGATACACTATTTGTAGCGTAATTCCGTTTATAATTTTCTTATCTTTACTTAAAATATTCAAAATGAAATCCATTTTCTGGTCGGGGAAAGCCAATTATATCTACCTGCTATTTATAATTTTGGCTCTGGGAGCGTGTAAGAAATCAAAAGTTACGCCAGAACCGGATCCTGTTCCGCCTTCTTCAGGGCCAAATACTAAGCAAACACCTACGACAAATAGAACACAGCTAACCAATGATTCGTTGTTTCTTTATGCAAAGCAGGTATATTTTTGGAATGATGCATTGCCATCTTATGATGATTTTACACCTAGAAATTATGGTAGTGATTTCGAAAACGAGTTGTTTGCTATTACAAGATTTAAAGTAGATCCAACAACAAGCAGGCCATATGAATACAGAGCATCTGATCCAGGTAGTCCTAAGTATTCTTATATCGATGATGTGGCCAATCGTAACCCCGTTGCTGTGGTGGCCAAAGAACAAGCTCGTGTGAATTTAGAGGGTGACGGAAATGATGTGGGGATTTTAGCAGTGAGAGCCATTAAAAATACCTCTACTTCTCCAGATTATAAACTCTTTATTTTAGCGGTAGATAAAGGATCACCAGCCGATGTAGAAGGGCTTACCCGTGGTGCTTATATTACGAACATCAATGGAGTATCCATTGGTAGTGTCGCTAATTTCCAGACAGAGAAGAATACCTTTGACCCGGCTATTTATGGAGATCCATCTTCTATAAGAATCAATGGTTTTAAAATTGATGGCACGCCATTTTCAACTACGCTGACAAAAAAATCCTATAAAAGTAACCCGATATTTAAAACCAATGTATTAACCGTTGGCGCAAAAAAAATAGGTTATCTGGCTTATGCACGCTTTTCAAGTGAAGAAAACTCTGAAGCTGTTTTAGATGCTGCATTCAGAGATTTCGTGTCTCAGTCTGTTACAGATCTGGTAATCGATTTAAGATATAACGGGGGAGGGTATGTAGATATGGCTGAGCATTTGGTTAACCTTATTGCTCCCTCAACTGCAACGGGAGTAATGTACAAAGAATACTATAATTCAACTATGCAAAATCGCCAGGCTACCATCTTAAAAAATCAGCCTTTATTGGATGCAAACGATAAAGTGCGTTACGCTAGTAATGGCAGAATGTTGAATTATTTCGATGATATAGACTATACTTTAGCAAGAAATACCTACTCATTTGGCAAAGTAGGTGCATTGACTGGTGTAACTAATATTGTATTTATTGTTAGTGGTAATACCGCTTCGGCAAGTGAGTTGGTGATCAATAGTTTAAAGCCTAAAATGAATGTGAAATTGGTAGGGCTACAAACTTATGGTAAGCCAGTAGGATTCTTCCCGATACGTATTCAAAATAAATACGATGTATTCTATTCGATGTTCGAAACAAAGAATTCATTAGATCAGGGTGGATATTATAGTGGCATGACACCTAATGTTATACTTGATGAGGATTATGGTGATAGAGATTTTGGCGATCCAGCTGAAGCTTTGCTAGCCGCTTCAATAGATGTGTTGGTTCCTAAAGCTGCTACAACCGGTGTAGTGTCCAGAAACAGAGTCATGAGTACATCTGCTGAGACATTGGGGTCAGGAAATAAATCACCTTTAGGTGGCGCAAATAAAGTCAATGGGTTCGTTGGTATGATCGAAACAAGAAAACAAAAATAATAATCAGAAAATAATAAACTGTTAATCAGTAGTCTTAATATGTAACAGAAGTTTTATTTACATAATTGTGTATTTACTTTTGAAATATGGCTCTTTTTTTGTTTTATTGTTGTTTAGTAGATTAAACGAATGTTTAATTAGGATAATAGCCAATATAATTATGTTAGGGGAATTAATAGAGAAAGAAGCAATAGACATCAGCCAAATTATACCTGCTGATCAAAATCATAGCGAAGAATTAAGGGATAAACTAAATAGTGCACAGCGATTGGGCAATGAGTTCAAGTCAAAGGCAGACATTACTTTCAATACCAAGCAAGGACCAAAAACCGTTTCAACAACGGTATGGCAGGTAACAGAGAAATACATTCAACTTAAAAATGGAATTCATATTCCGATAAGCAGTTTACTAGATATAGATTTTTAGAATTACTGCCTTTTCATTCGTACCTTTTCGTGGAATATTTTTTGAATATCACGTTCTTTATCAATGTTGTTAATGATTTCAAGTATACCGCTAGCAGCATTGTTAAAGAACTCTTTATTGATGTTCTTATAATCATCTGAGGACTTGTGATAATCCTTATGGTCTTCTACTCCGAAATACAAAAAAGGAATATTCCTGGCATTAAAAGAACTGTGGTCGCTTTGATTGGTCCAGTCGTTATGCCCGGTTTTAGGATCATCATGCCCAAACAAGATCTTGATTGTCGGATTTGTAGTAGTGAAGTACTTTTTTAATTCAGGGTATTTAAAAGTACCGCAAACATAAAGTTCGTTTTTGTCGCTGCGACTAATCATATCCATGTTAATATTCAAATTGATTTTTTCAAGTGCTATAGGTGGCTGTTCTATAAATGCTTTTGAGCCTCTTAAGCCCATTTCTTCTGCATCGAAAGCAGCAAAAATTAAAGTATGCTGTGGCTTGTTCTGCTTAAAATAAGCAGCAAATTTTAATAGGGCAGCTACGCCTGATGCATTATCGTCAGCTCCATTATACACTTCATTATTAATGATGCCTATATGATCATAATGTGCAGAAACAACAATGATTTCATCGGTTTTTCCTTCGATATAGCCAATCATGTTTTTACCATTAACTTTTCCTTTGTCAGTCTCGAAAGAAAAAGCCTGCTCATAACCATTCAATTCAGGAAAGGATTTTAATCCAATTGCTGTAAAACGTTTGGTAAGGTATGCTCTGGTCATTTCAGCTCCTTTGGTGTCTGTTTTACGCCCCTCATAACTATCAGAAGAAAGGATCTCTACGTCACTCAATAGCTGCGCATCAGTAGTCGTGTTTCTGTTTTGTTTTACCGAACCACAACTTAACAGTAATCCCAATGATATGAGGAGGTAAGTGTTCATTTGAATAGATCTAAACATCATATAAAGGTAAATATATTGAGCGACAAACTTACCATCCTATTTTTGTAAAACTTAAGCTTAGTACTGCTGTTGTAATGTAATCAAGGTAAATTTAGCCTTATTAATCATAAAATAATTTAAAATGGAATACAGACGTTTAGGAAAATCTGGTTTGCAGGTAAGCGCATTGTCGTTAGGCAGCTGGTTAACATTCGGACAACAGATTAGTGATAAAACAGCCGACGAGCTGATGGGCATGGCGTACGATGCGGGTGTGAATTTCTTTGATAATGCAGAAGGGTATGCTGCTGGAAAATCGGAAATCGTAATGGGTAAAGTATTGAAAGCACACAAATGGGAACGCGAATCTTTTGTGGTATCCAGTAAGGTGTTTTTTGGTACAGAGCACAAAGGTCCAAATAGGGTTGGGCTTTCACGTAAACATGTGATAGAAGCTTGTAATGGAGCTTTGTCAAGATTGCAGGTTGACTACCTTGATTTATATTTCTGTCATCGCCCAGATAGAAATACGCCAATCGAGGAAACAGTATGGGCTATGAATACACTTTTGCAGCAAGGTAAGATCTTGTATTGGGGTACTTCAGAGTGGGATGCTTCCGAAATTATGGAAGCAATAGGTGTGGCTAAACAATACAACCTGATTGGGCCAACAATGGAGCAGCCTCAGTATAACCTGATGGAGCGGAATAAACTGGAAAAAGAATATTTGCTCCTGTTTAGGGAATATGGCTTAGGTACTACTATCTGGTCGCCGTTAGCTTCTGGCTTACTGTCCGGTAAATACACTTCTAAAAAGACGGCTGATACACGTTTAGAATTGAAAGGTATGGAATGGTTAAAAGATGCTGTATTGAACGAAGAAAAATTGAAGAAAGCAGGACAGTTGCAGGCATTGGCTGATAAGCTGAATGTTTCTTTGGCTAAACTCTCATTAGCCTGGTGCCTTAAAAATCCAAACGTAAGTACGGTAATTTTAGGGGCATCCAAGACAGAACAGTTGAAAGAAAACCTGACTGCTTTAGAGGTTCTTCCATTGCTTACAGATGAAGTAATGGATAAAATTGAAGAAATTATGCAGACTAAACCGAAACTTGTTCAGTTTTAATAAAGTGCTTTTTTATAACAAACAATAAGACTTTATCATACGGTCGTCATCCTGAATTTATTTCAGGATTTTGCAAGAGAAAGACCTTTTAGGTAAGGGGTCCTGACCAAGAAGTAGCTGCGAAACAAAATAAATTCAGGATGAGGAGGAGCAAAAAGTCCCGTTCAGGTTTAATTGAACGGGACTTTTATATTTTATATATGCTTCGTAATAAGTCTGTAAATATGCTTAGTAGTAAGTCAGTCTGATTACTCCGGCCATTTTCTTAGCCAGTCGAATCACTTGTCTCGTATAACCATATTCGTTATCATACCACGCATATAATACAACCGATTTGTTGTCTTTTGCAATAATGGTAGCAGGTCCGTCAATTATCGATGCATGACTGTTTCCAATCAGGTCGGTACTTACCAGTTCATTAGAGATTGAATATTCAATCTGCTCCGACAAGTCGCCAAACAACGAAGCTTGTTTTAATATTTCTGCAACTTCTTCTTTTGAAGTCACGGTATTTAGCGATAAGTTTAATATAGCCAGTGATACATTTGGAGTAGGAACCCTTACAGCATTGCCAGTCAGTTTACCACCCAGATGCGGAATTACTTTCGCTACAGCTTTGTCAGCTCCTGTTTCAGTAATCACCAGGTTCAAGGCTGCAGAACGACCCCTACGGTATTTTTTATGATAGTTATCCAGTAAATTCTGGTCGTTTGTATAAGAGTGAACAGTTTCAATATGTCCTTTTTCAATGCCAAAGGCGTCGTCAACAATTTTCAGTACCGGAACAATTGCATTAGTTGTACAGGAAGCATTTGAAAGAATGTTTTCTGTCTCAAAATCAAATTCTGTATCATTGATACCCGCGACAACATTAGGAATATCACCTTTAGCAGGAGCGGTAAGCAGCACCTTACTAATACCGGCCGATTTAAGGTGTTTACTTAATCCTTCACGATCACGATAAATGCCTGTGTTGTCAATTAACAATGCATCGGTGATGCCGTAAGCGGTATAATCAACAGAGTCAGGAGAAGAAGCTTTGATAAAGCTAACTGTTTGTCCGTTTATAATGAGTGCTTTGTTTTCAAAATCTTCAACGATGGTACCATGAAAAGGACCATGTATAGAATCTGTACGTAAAAGTTCAGCTCTTTTAATTAGTTCTTCATCGCTGTAGCTGCGGGTTACAATTGCTCTCAGGCGAAGTTGTTCGCCTTTTCCTGCTTGTAAAATAAGTTCGCGGGCTGCAATTCTGCCAATACGACCAAAACCAAATAATACCACGTCAACCGGAGTTAAGTTTATTTTATCTTTTCCGATGTGTTTGCTCAGTTTACTTACTACAAAGTCATGAATAGAAGGGTAGTTGTCATTGTCTGCCAGCCATTCTGAAGCCAGTCTGCCAATATCTACTCTTGAAGGGGCGAGGTTACATTTTGCAATGGTTACAGCAAGTTCCAGTGTAGTGTAAATGCTGATGTCTTTACCACTTACTTCTTTTGCATACTGGTGGTGTGCGAGGATTTCGCTGCTGCCAACGTCAAATAAAGGTTTACGGAATAATACCAGTTCAACCGATCTGTCGAACCATAGCTGTCCCACGATATTGATTAATTCAATTGCTTTTTTTTCTTTTTCAATCCAATTTTGAAACTCGGATTGGTACTTGTTTAACATGTCAGGAATTTTTGGTTAGAATGCTGCAAAAGTAAAAAAGATTGGGCGAGTACCCAATCTTTTTTGTGTTATATTTCTTGAATCTTTTAAGATGTCATCATTCTGACGAAAGTCAGGGATTTATGACGTAAAAGGATGTTTTTTATCTAAAATTATCCTAAATATGATTTTAAGATCTTACTTCTTGAAGTGTGACGAAGGCGTTGTAATGCTTTATCTTTAATCTGACGAACACGTTCACGGGTAAGGTTAAACTTTTCACCAATTTCTTCTAATGAAAGTGGGTGGTTAGTGCTTAAGCCAAAGAATAAAACGATGATTTCACGTTCGCGTTCTGTTAAAGTAGACAGTGAACGTTTGATCTCTTCAGAAAGTGACTCATTGATTAATGAACTGTCAGTATTTGGCTCATGATTTTCCAATACATCAAGTAATGTATTTTCTTCACCTTGCACAAAAGGAGCATCCATAGATACGTGACGACCAGAGTTACTCAGTGTGTCAGAGATTTTATCAACTGTAGTCTCTAAAATGTCTGCTAGTTCTTCAGGAGAAGGCTCACGCTCATATTCCTGCTCTAGTTTTGAAAATGCTTTACTGATTTTGCTTAAAGAGCCTACCTGGTTTAAAGGTAAACGTACAATACGACTTTGTTCGGCGATAGCCTGCAAAATTGACTGACGAATCCACCAAACGGCGTATGATATAAATTTGAAACCTTTAGTCTCATCAAAACGCTTAGCAGCCTTAATCAGCCCCAGGTTCCCCTCATTAATCAAATCTCCTAAAGTTAAACCCTGATTTTGATATTGCTTAGCTACCGAAACCACGAAACGTAAGTTAGTTTTTGTTAAGCGTTCTAATGCAGCCTGATCTCCCTCGCGTATCTTCCTTGCTAATATTACTTCTTCTTCTGCGGTGATTAAATCCACTTTACCAATCTCGTGAAGGTACTTGTCTAATGATTGACTTTCGCGATTGGTAATTGATTGCGTGATTTTGAGTTGTCTCATTTATGTGTTTTGGTACTCGTTATGTTCTTGAACGTGCAAAAGTAACAATTTAAAGGTATTTTTGAAACATAAATTCCTGAAAATGTTACACTTTACAGCAGTAATTTCTATAATATTATTGCAGCAAAAATTATTCCAAAATACTTTTGTCAGTGCTTATTTTGCCTAAGTAAGATAGTGAAAAAAGAGGTAATATAGTACACTGTTGATTGATTAATAATCATATACGGGAAATGGAAGCCGCGAAATAATATTTTGTGAAAAATATTGGCGACGGAGAAATGACCTGACGCTGATGTCCAAATATTAAGTCAGGTCTTGTAGAGAAGGCTACGCAAAGGTGTAACGTTATTGATAAAGTTAGGTAAAATCTGTCAACCTGACAACAAAAAACTATCAATCGGGCAAAATATTAAGAGACTGAGTAAAAATAAAGGAATATTTACAAGACAGTAAACGTATTTTTAAACAGTCTCCTAGTTGTATCGGGATCCGTATTAGCTCAGATCTGAAGTTTCGGCATCCGGTGCATTTTTCTTTACCGATTCAATTCCGTTTTCACGGCTGGCTTCACTTTCATACATTTCGCTATTGCCGATAACCTGACCATTGGTGGCCTTTAAATTGAAATAAGGTTTTCCGTTAGATGAAGTTTTTCTTTCGAATTTACTGTCATCCTGAGAATTCTTTTTAACCGATTCGATACCATTCTGACAAGCACCTTTGCTTGAATAACCTTCGCTAGATAAAATTACCTGACCATTACCCGCTTTTAGATTGAACTGAAACTCTCCGTTTTTTCTTGTCGTGATTTCAAATTTACCCATAATTCTTTTTTTTATATTTTTACTTAGGTTGATTTTGTAAACTAATATAAAAAAAAGAAATATTAAACAGAAAATATCAACTGCTATTTTTTGTTTAAGTGCCAGTTAATCCCAACTGAGATAGTCTGGTGTTTTAGCTTAAAGATCAGCCCGTAAGCAAAGTCGCAGACTGTTATCCTAAATACTATTTAGGTCGAACGTTTTGTCTAATCTTATGCCTTTTTCGGTTTGTTGCAAAGTACAGCATTCATGAATTGGATCATGCTCCAGGTAAAGAATATATTGTTTGTCGGTTGCCTCCTGTAAAAAGGCCTTTTTCTCTTTTAGCGTTTGTAATGGAAACATATCATAAGCCATTACATAAGGTAGGGGAATATGTCCTACCGATGGCAAAAGATCGGCCATATAAACAATTGTCTGATCTTTATATTGTATTTGCGGTAACATCATCGCATCTGTATGTCCATAAGCAAAGCGAATATTTATTCCATCGTGAAATTCTACGCCATCTTTATCTGCTACAAACCTAAGCTGCCCACTTTCCTGTATCGGTAATATGTTTTCTCTTAAAAACGAAGCCTTTTCCCTGTCGTTAGGATTTACAGCCCAATCCCAATGCTGTGCATTACTCCAGTAAAAAGCATTTTTAAAGGCAGGGCGAAGTCTGCCGCTAGCGTCTCTTACAATAGAGCCACCACAATGGTCAAAATGTAAATGTGTTAAAAATACATCGGTAATGTCATCTCTGCTAAAGCCCTTTGCAGCTAATGATTTATCAAGTGTATCGTCGCCATGTAAATAATAATGTCCTAAAAACTTTTCATCCTGCTTATCACCAATTCCATTATCTATCAATATCAGTCTGTCGCCATCCTCAATCAGCAAGCATCTCATTGCCCATGTACATAAGTTATTTGCATCTGCCGGGTTACTGCGTTGCCAGATCGTCTTAGGTACAACACCAAACATTGCACCACCGTCTAATTTAAACAAGCCTGTGTTTATCGTATGTAAGTTCATTTTTTCAATAAGTTAGGAATGTGACTAGTAAATATAGAAATGTAAATAATAAAGATCTATGTATAGAAATGTAAATATAAAAAAAGAGGTAGCTAATAACTACCCCTTTAAGTTTTTTGACCAACAAATTTAGTGTCTGGGAGATGGCATAAGCGCTTTCGCTTTTTCATCGAAAGATGTAGCCATCGAGCAGATCACTTAATTTGTCTATTACAAGTGGATCACCTCACCATATGCATCAGCAGCAGCTTCCATAATCGCTTCGCTCATTGTAGGGTGTGGGTGTACCGATTTTATCATTTCGTGGCCTGTAGTTTCCAGTTTGCGGGCTACCACAATCTCAGCAATCATCTCAGTTACGTTTGCACCAATCATGTGTGCACCTAATAATTCGCCATATTTAGCATCAAATATTAGTTTTACGAAACCATCCTTAGCACCGGCAGCACTTGCTTTACCAGAAGCAGAGAAAGGGAATTTACCAATTTTCAGTTCGTAACCAGCAGCTTTAGCCGCTTTCTCAGTGTAACCTACAGAAGCAATTTCCGGACTGCAGTAAGTACATCCAGGGATGTTGTTATAATCTAAAGGCTCTGGTTTGTGGCCAGCAATTTTCTCTACGCAAATAATACCTTCTGCAGAAGCTACGTGCGCTAAGGCCTGACCAGCTACGATATCACCAATAGCATAATATCCTTTTACAGAAGTATTGTAAAACTCATCAACAACAACTTTACCTTTTTCAGTTTTGATTCCAGTTTCTTCTAAACCAATGTTTTCGATGTTAGCAACAACACCAGCTGCAGAAAGAACGATATCACATTCTAAAGTTTGCATGCCAGCAGCAGTTTTAACCTGAACTTTACAGCCAGTACCACTTGTGTCAACAGATTCAACGCTGGAAGAAGTCATGATCTCGATACCAGCTTTTTTGAAGCTACGCAACAATTGTTTAGATACATCCTCATCTTCAACCGGAACCACATTGTCCATAAACTCTACGATGGTAACTTTAGTGCCAAGCGTTGCATAGAAATAGGCAAACTCTACACCGATTGCACCAGAACCAACAACAACCATCGATTTCGGTTGCTCAGGCAATACCATTGCCTGTCTGTATCCAATCACTTTTTTACCATCCTGTTTCAGGTTAGGCAATTCTCTTGATCTTCCGCCAGTGGCCAATATAATATTGGTTGCAGTATATTCTTTTTGTGTACCATCAGCAGCTTTAACCTCAACTTTATTGCCTGGTTTAGCTTTTCCGGTACCCATAATCACATCAATCTTGTTCTTCTTCATCAAGAATTGAACACCTTTGCTCATGCCATCGGCAACACCACGACTGCGTTTAATAACGGCAGCGAAATCTGCTTCAGCTTCGGCAGTCTTAATGCCATATTCAGCAGCATGGTTAATATATTCAAATACCTGAGCGCTTTTCAATAATGCTTTGGTCGGTATACAGCCCCAGTTAAGGCATATTCCACCTAAAGATTCGCGTTCAACTACTGCAGTTTTTAAACCTAACTGAGAAGCTCTGATCGCAGCTACATATCCACCAGGACCGCTGCCTATTACAATTACATCGTAGTTCATATCTTTAATAAAGGAATTTAACTTAGTAAAGCGCCAAAATTAAAAAAAAATGTTCATTAAATCTGCGTTACTGCGTAGGATTGTGCGATTTGTTTATAAACGGTATACTTAACGCTTAATTCCAAATCATATTCTTATATGGAATTGATTCAAATAACTGACAAACCGTTGGTTATATATTTTATCTGTCTGTTAAATGTTGAGAAATTCTGTCATTCTTAATAATTATTTAACATAGAAAAAGCAATGCATGCATAATAAATATTTAGTTTTGCTGTCAAATTTTTAGTGATATCATTTAAAAGAAACATTATTAACTAATTCCAAAAAGAATGAAGAAATCTTTACTTATTTTCACTTTACTGCTACAATTTCTTGCAATAGGCGTTTACGCCCAGCAAACAATTAAAGGTAAAGTAATCGATTCCTTAACAAAGGAAACGCTACCCGGTGCAGTGGTAGCATTAAAAGGGGGAGGTGTTACTACTTCAACGGCTATGGATGGAAGTTTTTCCATCAAAACACAAGAGGGGAACAATGTCCTTGTTATTTCTTACATCGGTTATAACCGGAAAGAAGTGGTAATTCCAGCAGGTAAAACAGACCTTGGTTTCATCGCTTTGACTTCAAGTTCAAATACGATGGACGAGGTAATGATTATTGCTAATAACGTTGCTATTGATCGAAAAACTCCGGTGGCAGTTTCAACAATAGATGCCGTTAGATTAGAAGAAAAACTAAGTAACCAGGAATTTGTTGAGATGTTGAAATCAACACCTGGTGTGTATGCAACAAGAGCGGGTGGTGGCTTTGGCGATTCGAGAATGAATCTACGTGGTTTTCAAAGTAACAACGTAGCTGTGATGGTAAACGGTGTGCCTGTTAACGATCCTGAAAGTGGCAGGGTATTCTGGTCAAACTGGTCTGGTTTGTCGGAGGTGATGCGCAGTACTCAGGTACAAAGAGGTTTAGGCGCATCTAAAGTTGCTGTTCCTTCAATTGGGGGGACGGTTAACGTTATGACCAGAACAACAGATATTAAGAAGGGGGGATCTATTTATCAGGGATTTGGTAATAATGATTTCAACAAAACAGTGCTTACTTATTCTACGGGTTTAACTGATAAAAATTGGGCCTTTACTGTTTTAGGTTCAAAACAAGGAGGAGACGGATGGGCAGAAGGATTAGCTTATAAAGCTTATACTTATTTCTTCAATGTGTCTAAAATTATTAACGAACATCACACTTTGTCGTTAACAGGATTTGGTGCTCCTCAGTATCATTCACAAAGATTTGATCGTTTATCTATTCAAACTTATAGAGATGCTCCACAAGGCATAAAGTACAACCCAAATTGGGGTATCCTGAATGGAAAAGAGAAGACTATAAGTGGTAACTTTTTCCATAAGCCACAGTTTTCGTTAAATCACTATTGGACGATTGATGAAAAATCTTCATTGTCAACTGCTGTTTATTATTCAATAGGTCGGGGTGGTAATGAGTTTGATAGTAATGTGACTGGTGGTGTGAATTTTGATGACCCTCAATATAAAAAAGCAGGTAGATATTCTCCTATCGATCTGGATGCGATTTCGAAGCTAAATGCAGCTACACCCGATGGAAAGGCCATTGCATATTTGCAGTCAAATAGAAATGACCATCAGTGGTACGGTGTTTTAAGTACTTATAACAGAAAGCTGACGGATAAAATTAACTTGTTGGGTGGTCTTGATCTGAGATCATTTAAAGGTGTACATTATAATTCGGTGAAAAACCTGCTTAGTGCCGACTATGTACTGGATGCTGCTAACATTAACAATCCAATTAACATGGCTAAGACAGGTGATAAAATTGGATTTTATAATGATGGCCTGGTAAACTGGGAAGGTGTTTTTGTTCAAGGTGAATATAGCGACGGACCTTTATCCGCATTTATCTCTCTTGCAGGATCAAACACTTCTTATAAACGGATAGATTATTTTAGATATCTGTCAACAGACCCACTTCGCGAAAGTAGCTGGCAAAATTTCCTGGGATACCAAACCAAAGGTGGTGCTAATTATAATATAAATGATCAGCATAATGTTTTTGCCAATGTGGGATATTTTGAAAAAGCTCCTTTTTTCAATGCCGTATTTATAGGGAATCAGAACGTTCCGAATAAAGATGCTGTTAACGAAAAAATTATGAGTTATGAGCTTGGTTATGGCTTTAGAAGTAAATGGATCACAGCAAATGTAAATCTATACCGTACCGGCTGGAATGATCGTTCATTTACAAGATCGTTTACCGGAGGCCAGGATGGTGGAAGATATTTTGCGAACCTTTTAGGTGTTGATGCTTTACATCAAGGTATTGAACTGGATTTTGTTGCAAAACCTGTGAAGAGTTTAAGTATCAATGGAATGATATCTGTTGGTGACTGGAAATGGAAAAATAATTTAGATAAAGTAACAGTATTTGATGAGAATCAGCAATCCGTTGGTACAGTTGGGCCTGTCTATATGAAAGGATTAAATGTCGGAGATTCTCCTCAGACAACAGCTGCCATCGGTGTTAATTATAATGTGACGGAAGAATTAAAACTAGGCATGGATTATAACTATTATGCGAATTTTAATGCGGAGTTTGATCCTACAACATTAAACCAAGAGGGCCTAACTCCATGGAAAGTGCCTAATTACTCATTGTTTGATGTGAACGCTGTTTTCCGTTTCAAAATCGGAACATTTGACGCATCTCTTTTTGGAAATGTAAATAACTTGTTTAATGTTGAGTATATCTCTGACGCGTATGCCACATTTGACAGAACAACAGGTTTAAGTAACTCTGGTAACTCAAATGTATATTTTGGTACTGGAAGAACATTTACTACTGGTTTAAAAATTAACTTCTAATTCTTATGAAAAAGAATATATTGTACTTTTTAGCATTTATTACAGTAATATTTGCTTCTTGTGATCCGCTTGAAGATACCTATAACGAGGTAAAACCGGGTAACTATAAAAAAGAGGGAATGGCAATTACCATTACAACTGCTTACCCTACAATTGATGCTGCTAAAACCGGCATTGCCAAAACACTTAATACTTCTTATGCACAGTTAGGTGATGGCTCTTCGGCCAATGTTACATACAATAGTTCAGCATTATTGCCGGCCCAAATTAAACCAGCTGATAGTGTGCTTACAAATGTAAGTGTAGATGGGAAGGCAGTTACCCAGTACACAGTAACAGACGCGGATTATGCTGTAACAAATGGTAATTCTTTTAAAAACTTTAGTGCCGTTAAGGTCGTCGAATTTCTAAATACCAAGTTTGCTACTAAATCAGAAAATCAATTGGTAGTACTTAGCTATGTTTATTTCCAGAGTGGTGTAACTACATCTGCAGGTGCACCTGTAGTAGAGACTTTTCTTTATAAAGATGGAGCCTGGATGAAACCTTATCATGTTTCAGAAGCTCAATATAAGTCTGCAGGCAAAATGACAGTGTTCAATTTTGGATCTGCTGATGATGCCAACTTGAATTCATATTTTAACACTTTCTTGAAGTCTGATGCCGTGGTCTCGGCAACGGCTAAAACTGGCGATGTAAAGTACGTTTCGTTTACCTACTTCTCATCATCGAGAATAACGTCTCAAAGAATCAGAACTCTTGTTTTTGATGGTACAAATTGGGCTTACAAGGTTGTTCCTTCAACCAATACATTAGGATTTCTTAAAAAGAATGGGACATGGATTCCCGATCCTACAGTGTATTATACCTTTGTGCCAGCTGATTATACGAAGATCGCAGATGAGGCACTAACTATTGGTAATGTAGATAATAGAGCTAATTTAAAGAGATTCAATAACTTTAACCTCGTTGCTTCTCAGACTACTACCTGGACAAGCGCTGATGTTCAGGCGGCTATTCTTTTTATTATAAATAAAAAATTTGAATCCGCCCCGGCAGATCCTACTGTTTTTTATAATATCACTTATACGGTTTATACCGGCTCTACCGGACCAGCTACTAAGAAATTTGTAAAAACAGCAACGGGATTTGCTGTTGCACCTTAAGTCGATCTTTTTTAAATATTTCGTTATTCACAAACCCTGCTTCATTCATTTGAAGCAGGGTTTTTTATTGCTTGGTCGAGTCCTGAAAATAGTTCGTATATAATTTTGTTATTCTGATAATTATCAGGACGTTCGATTGAACGTTATTGAGAGAAAGAAGGCTAGAATGAAACGCTTATAATTGAATGATGAATTATGACAGATAAATTTGTTGGAATTCCGGATGAAATTGTTTTGAGTAAGATTTACCAGGTAAGAGGCGAAAAAGTAATGTTGGATAGAGACTTGGCGGAACTTTATGGAGTTAAGGCAATTCGATTAAGGGAACAAGTAAAGCGTAACTTAAATAGGTTCCCTGAAAGATTTATGTTTCAGTTGACGGACTTAGAGGTTGAAGATATGGTATCGCAAAATGCGATACCATCTAAACAAGCGCTAGGAGGCACTTTACCTTATGTTTTTTCTGAATTTGGTGTACTCCAGCTATCAAATGTATTAAAGGGTGAGCGAGCTGCTCAGGTAAGTGTAAGGATTATTGAAATGTTTGTGATGTTGCGTGAAATGATATTGTTACATAAAGATGTAGCTGCTCTTGTTGAGCAAGTTGAGAAGAAACTAGTCAAACAAGATCAGAAAATAGAGCTACTGTTTAATTACCTGAGTAAGTTTATAGATAAGAATGACGAGCCAAGACAAAAAATAGGTTTCAAAGTATCTGATAACCTTTAAATGATAAATAAGACGTGAAATTTTAACACTAAAAACTAATCGCTGATGAAATAAAGAAAAACAACAACTTGTCAATTACTTCTAAATGAGGTATTAATTTAAAGAGTCTCGACTGCAAATTCCAACAATTGCCAAATCGGAGAGACAGTAGATTGATGCCCGTAACGAATAATATTGTACTTTCGCAGGTGCACTGTAGCGTTATGGGCTCTATTGTTAATCCGTTCCGATGGCCGTTGGAAGCCTGCAGTCCGGTATTTAGAGCCCGCTATAGTGCATCTTCGTTTTATTTACCTTCTGTGATAAAACAGATCATTTGATCTCCTTCTAAATTCCCCTTCGTGACTCATGTTATTAACATTTAAAAACAATAATATGAAACTCTATCAAACAGACACAAGTGAAAAAGCTTATTTCATTCTAGAACCAAATTGCGAACTGGAGGCTCCGGTCCACGTTGCATTTGAAGACTTCGATATGGCTAAAGCTTACTTAAACAGATTTAGGACATAAAGCGATGCACAGATCGTAGAATGTCACCTTAACCCTAGTTTCTATACCGACATTAGAAGAGACTGCTTTTTTATCCAGCTCAATAGAAACAATGACGTGTATGTTATTTCTCTTGTTAATGATCTGGAACAATCTGAGATGGCCATCAGGGAACATTCCTTTATTGAAGGAGATCAGATCTGTGTTTATGCAATAGCAGTGGATGAAAGTGAAGCCCTTAAGATGGCTCGTAAAGTAAAGGAAAAGTTTATTGGATCTCACTAGTTTGAATATTCGTCATTAACATAAGAAGGGAGTTGATTGGGACTGGCTGGACACATATCAGGTTGCTTTCGAGATAATAATAAGATAATTACAAGATGATTACTACTAAAATATAGGGTTGCGATATCCTTACAATATCGTTACGATATCATTGAGCTATCATAGTAGATATAGTAACGATAGCTTAATGATACTTCAATGATAGCGTAAGGATAGCGCAACCTTGTATTTATCTTGTTGTTTAGCTGTAGTTATCTTGTAATTATCTCAAATGGCATTAGACTACTTACAGTTTGCCTTATATAGTCAATCTTGAATTTGTTAGAAAATTTTATATCTTCAACTAATTGAACCATAGCTAAATGATGAACCAGGAAATGACAAAACGCGACAATTATTTTATTCCTATGCTTGTGATGGCACTAATCTTTTTTATGATGGGCTACATCACCTGGACAAACGGTCCATTGATACCCTATCTAAAAATCGTTTGTAATTTAGAAACCGATGTTCAGGCTTTCTTCGTAACGTCGGCATTTTATTTTGCATACTTTTTTATGGCGCTACCGTCTGCTATGGTGTTAAAAAAGCTTGGTTTTAAGAATGGAATGATAGCAGGATTGATCGTTATTATAGTCGGCTCATTATTGTTTATTCCTGCAGCCAATTCTAGAACATACGGACTATTCTTAACTGCTTTATTTATTCAGGGAACGGGATTAGCCCTACTCCAGACTGCTGTAAACCCCTATATTAGTATTCTTGGTCCTATAGAAAGTGCGGCAAGCAGAATAAGCCTGGTAGGAATTGCAAATAAATCTGCAGGAATTGTCGCACCTTTATTGGTTGGGGGGATTATATTAAAAGGAGCTGGTGGACTGGAAAAAGAACTCGCTTCCATAACCAATTCTGCTGCCAGAAATGAAATCCTTTCCGAAATGGCAAGCAGAGTCCAATTACCTTATATCCTTTTAGCTGCTGTAGTATTTATAGTCGCAATAATCATCTTCTTTTCTAAACTTCCAGAAATCAAAGCCGAAGAAGATGCAGACGAGCATCAAAATAAGAAGAGAAGTATATTCAGTTTCCCAAGCCTTATACTAGGTGTTCTTGCATTAGTATTTTATGTAGGTGCAGAAGTAATAGCGGGGGACGGGATAGGACAATATGGAAAAAATATAGGTATAAGTTTAGATGAGGCGAAACACTTTACTTCATATACTATGGCAGCAATGCTCTTTGGATACCTTATTGGAATAATTGCGATACCTAAATACCTTACGCAAGAACAGGCACTGAAGTATTCTGCTGTAATCGGGATAATTTTTTGTTTGGTTGCGATTTTCACTACTGGCTATACCTCTATCATTTTTATAGCATTGCTAGGATTAGCAAATGCCTTAATGTGGCCTACCATTTTTCCTTTAGCAATAAGTGGTCTTGGTGGATTTACAAAGGTTGGTGCTGCAATGCTGATCATGGCAATAGGCCCGGGTGGAGGTTTAGTACCCTTACTATATGCCTCCTTAGGCGGAGAAACCAATCCGCAAAGGGGATTTTGGGTTATAATTGTATGTTACCTCTTTATTCTATATTATGCAATTGCCGGGCATAAAAAGAAAAGCTGGTAACTTATTATGGCCCTGGATTGCACGCGATAACAATATATTTTATACTTTTATAGCACAAAAACTCGGTTATCATGGTTAAAATTTTTGTTGGTGGGCTTAGACCCGATATTACTGAATTGGATCTTTTGATGTACATAAGTCTGCGTGCCAATGTAAATACCATAAAAATTGTACGTGATAAAGTAACCAAAAGATGCAAAGGGTATGCGTTTTTAGAAATGGCTAGTCAGGCAGAAGCAGAAAAAGCGGTTTCGTTGCTAAATGGAGAAGAATTTCAAGGACAAACCTTAAATATTAAAGTGGCCGAAGAGGTTGCTCCACCACCAAAGGCTTTTGTGAAGTCAAATAAACCGTATCAAAAAAGATAACGAGGTTAGCATATGGAGGCGGGTTTAAGTAAGGTTGATTACATTAATGAGCTTTTCCCTTCGTTTGAGCCAGCGCTTAAAGAGAAGTTAATTGCGCATGCAGTTTTAAAAGAAGTTAAAACTGGTGATGTACTCATGCAAACCGGCCAATATTTCCGTTCTACTATCCTAATCGTAAAAGGTAGGGTTAAGCTATATAGAGCCGGTGCTGAAGGTGATGAGTTTTTTATGTATTATCTGCAGCCAGGTGACGCCTGTGCATTGTCTATGATATGTGCCGATAAACAGGAAACCAGTGAAATTATAGGTAAGGCAATTGATGATAGCGTCATTTTAATGGTGCCCATACAACTAATGGATGAGTTTATGAAAACTTATACCAGCTGGTACTATTTTGTAATGGAAACCTATCGCAGTCGATTTGAAGAACTGTTGCAGGTGATAGATAGCATTGCTTTTAAAGCGCTTGATGAAAGACTGATCGCTTATCTAAACAACCAAAGTAAACACTTAAATACCCATCAGTTAAATTTAACTCACCAGGAGATTGCCAACGACTTAAATTCTTCAAGAGAAGTGGTGTCGCGATTACTGAAAAAAATGGAGCAAGCCGGGCAAATTAAACTCAATCGCAACTATATTGAACTCGTAAAATAATGCGTGTGACAAATGTCACCGTATTTCATTTATACATTCCTCATCTTTGCTGTACATAAAAAAACAGCATGGAAATTTTGGCCTATATTGCTTCGGCATTTATCGGTATTTCGTTAGGACTAACAGGAGGAGGAGGCTCTATTTTAACGGTTCCTGTAATGGTATATTTGTTTGGGATGGATCCTTTACCGGCAACTTCTTACTCTTTATTTATTGTAGGGTTTACCAGTCTTGCAGGTGCTTTTCTGAATTATAGACAAGGTTTGGTACAAGTGAAAACTGCTTTTTTGTTTGGTCTTTCTTCCATTGCCTCTGTATGGTTAACCAGAAAGTTTCTTATTCCTGTTATTCCACAACAGATTTTTACAACTGACCATTTTGTATTTACATCGCATATGTTGCTGATGATGTTGTTTGCTGTACTAATGGTGGCTGCGGCTGGTTCCATGATTAAAGGCAGAAATGAGGAAAAAGAAGCAGGTGCAGAGGATAATGGTTTAAATCTTCCAAAGATGGTTGTTTATGGTATAGCAATAGGTTTTACTACGGGATTGCTGGGGGCTGGAGGAGGATTTCTGTTGATCCCAACATTGGTGGTATTGATGCGGGTACCAATGAAAGAAGCAATAGGGACATCGCTGTTCATTATTGCCTTAAACTCTTTAATAGGTTTTACTGCGGATGTTGGGCATTTTAAAATGGATTGGACATTGTTGCTTAGCGTAACCAGTTTGGCTATTGCCGGAGTTTTTGCAGGGAGTGTAATTGGAAAATACATCAACGGAAATAAGTTGAAGACAGGCTTTGGATGGTTTGTGCTCATTATGGGTATTTTTATATTAATAAAAGAACTTTTATAATAGAATTAAATAATAATAAATATGATAGAATTGATTAAACAACCCTGGCCGTGGTATTTTTCTGGTCTTATGATCGTACTGATCATGCTGATGCTCATCTTTTGGGGCAAGAGTTTTGGTTTCTCTTCTAATTTAAGGACTATCTGCACTATAGCGGGAGCAGGGAAAAGAAATAGCTTCTTTAATTTCGACTGGAAATCACAACGCTGGAATCTTCTTTTTCTGGTAGGTGCAGTTTTAGGAGGTTGGTTATCGGCAAATTTTCTGAGCAATCCTGCTGCACTTGATTTGTCGGCAGCCACGGTAACGGATCTTAAAGCCTTAGGATTTAGTTTCAAAGGAGGATTGAATCCTGATGAGTTGTTTTCTGTAGCAGCGCTTTCAGATCCCAAAGTATGGCTCTTATTGTTAGTTGGCGGTGGCCTGGTAGGCTTTGGTTCCAGGTATGCTGGTGGCTGTACATCGGGACATGCCATTTCTGGCTTGTCTAACCTGCAATTACCTTCGTTAGTAGCTGTTGTAGGTTTCTTTATTGGTGGTTTAATCATGACATGGGGAATTATGCCCTTAATTTTTTAAGAGAATGAAATCAGTAAAATATATTTTGGCCGGGATATTTTTCGGTATCGTGATGACAAAATCTGAAGCTGTATCCTGGTATCGTATACAGGAAATGTTTCGCTTCCAATCTTTTCATATGTATGGTATTATCGGTACAGCAGTAGTCCTTGGGACAATCAGTGTATGGTTAATTAAAAAGTGGAAATTAAAAGATACGGACGGAATGCCTGTTGTTTTTAAAGATAAGGAGCAGTCATATTCACGCCATATTATAGGAGGTATTATCTTCGGACTGGGTTGGGCTTTAACAGGCGCTTGTCCGGGGCCGATGTTTGTAAACCTGGGGTATGGATACCTGGTGATTGCAATCGTGATTGTCGGTGCATTGGGAGGAACCTATTTATACGGTGTATTAAAAAATAAGTTACCACATTAAAAAAAATAATGTTATGAAGATAGAGCAATTTCAGGATGAATACCTGGCGCATTATAGTTATGCAATATTGAGTGAGTGTGAACAGCAGGTTGTGCTGATTGATCCATCCAGAGATCCACAACCTTATTATGATTTTGCAAAGTTGCATGGTGCCGGGATTATCGGCGTGATTGAAACACATCCGCATGCAGATTTTGTAAGTAGTCATATGGAAATCCATAAAACTACCGGCGCAAAGATTTACTCGCATAGTTTAACTGGCGTCGATTATCCGCAAACAATTTTTGATGAAGGTGCAGAACTTAGCTTTGGCAAGATAAAACTAAAAAGTTTACACACTCCAGGGCACTCACCCGATAGTATTTCCATTGTATTGGAACATAAAGGAAAAGATGTGGCTGTTTTTACTGGCGACACCTTGTTTATTGGCGACTGTGGCAGGCCGGATTTAAGAGAGAATGCAGGTAATACCCATGCCAAAAGAGATGAGTTAGCGAGGCAAATGTACCATTCATTAAGAGACAAGTTAATGGTGCTTTCAGATGATGTGTTGGTGTATCCGGCACATGGTTCTGGTTCATTGTGTGGTAAGGCTTTAAGTAGCGCTGGTTCTGGTACAATCGGCAACGAAAAGATAGGAAACTGGTCGCTGCAAAAGATGACGGAAGATGAGTTTGTGAAAGAGTTAACCGCTAATCAGCCTTTTATCCCTGAATATTTCGGTTTTGATGTAAATTTGAACCGTAAGGGAGCGGAGAGTTTTGGAGAACAGTTGGCTAAAGTTAAAATTTTGGATCAGGTTAATCCAAAAGAGTTGGATGCTAATCTTGTCGTAATTGATGCAAGGGGCGCTCAGGTATTTAAAAAAGGACATTTACCAAATGCATTTAACCTGATGCAGGGTAAGAAGTTCGAAACCTGGCTGGGTAGTATCATTAAACCTGGAGAACATTTTTATCTTACAGCTCCTGATATGGGGACTTTGAATAATCTGATTAGACGTACAGCTAGTATCGGTTATGAATCTTTTATCGAAGCTGCATTTATTTCGGTATTGGGTGAGGAGACGATGGCTGAGATGCCTTTGGCTGAATTTAAAAGGAACCCGGCTTTGTTTACCATAGTAGATGTCAGAAATGAAGATGAAGTGAATGCAAATCCAATATTTAAAGATGCAATTCATATTCCATTAGCATCTTTAAGAGCACATATAGATCAAGTGCCAGTTGATAAACCAATAGTGGTGCATTGCGCTGGTGGATACAGAAGTGCTGCAGGAAGTAGTATTCTGGCAAGTGCTGTAGGTCGTAAAGCACTTGTTTACGACCTGGGTGAAGCAATAAATGATTTTAACTAGCTAAGCGAGAATAAGCGGTTACGAACCAGCAGGCATGCGCCAATAAGCCCTGCACGTTCACCTAATTCAGACATCTTTAAAACAGTATCCTGGTTAACCAGGCTTAATGAGTATTTATTGATCGCGCTTTTTATAGGAAGCCTGATGTATTCTTCGGTTGCAGCAAGGCTTCCTCCTAATATAACCAATTCAGGGTTAAAGAGGTTGATAAGCAAAGCAATTCCACGTCCAAGGTTTTCACCGATTTTGGCAATCAGCTCAATAGCCAATACATCGTCGTGGTTGGCAGCGTCAATAATATCCTCCATTTTTAAATCATCTGGATTGATGTCGTTTTGCGTCAAAATAGAAGAAGAACCTTCTTTTAGGCGTTCCTTAAACATACGTGTTAATGCCCAGCCGGAAGCTTCTGTTTCCAGACAGCCTTTTTTACCGCAATGACAAATGATTTCATTGTTAAACAATGGGATGTGCCCAAACTCTCCTGAATAACCTGATTTTCCGTAATACAGTTGTCCGTTAATTAATATACCTAGTCCAATGCCATGGTCAAGGTTAAGGAACAATACGTTTTTTTCGCAGGTAACTACACCAGCCGAAAACTCTCCGTAGGCCATTGATTTTGAGTCGTTTTCCAGAAATATACGTATGCCTATTTTCGCTTCGAGGATTTTAGTTAATGGTTCTTCATTGAAATAAAAGAAGCTGTAGCTATAACCAGTGGTGTAGTTAATGCGTCCTGATAAATTGATACCGATACCCAGTATCTTTTCTTTCGGTGTACTCAGTTCAGCAATGAAGTCATTAATCAGGGTACATAAGGCCTCGAGCGATTCTTTGTTATTGTCTAATTTATAGGGAAGTTTCTCCGAGACTGTAAGCAAGTTCTTTTGCAGATCAGATAAACCGATATTAATGTGGTTTTGTTTAATATCAACACCTATAAAAAAAGCAGAGTCGGGAACAAGTCCGTATAAATTAGGTTTACGCCCACCTGTAGAATCTATTTTTCCGTAATCCTTAATTAGCCCGTCGTTTATTAAGTCTCCAAGTAACGCAGTAACTTTAGGAGCACTTAAGTTTAATTCCTTACAAAGGTCTGCTATGGTTGCATTGCCTACATGAGCGAAATAGCTAAGTACGTCTTTTTTTAGGCTAACATTTTTATATGCAACACCAGTAATGTTTTCACTGTTTATTTCTTCAAAAAAAGTCTTCGCCATCTTATTATTTTATAAGTTTATGCTTTCGTTTTGGTTCTTAGTAGTAAGATTGTCGCAAATTAAAGTTAATTTATTTATAATCAAGGGAAACTTTTGATCGGATGAGAATTTTTTATTATGCCGAATGTGCCAACAGTTTGTTTCTGATGAGCAGGCAACTACCTATTACACCGGCTTCTTCCCCTAGTTTGGAAAGTTTTATCTTGGTGTCGTTGTTCATCATACTTAAAGAGTACTTATTTAGTGCGCTCTTAATGGGTAACTGGATCAATTCACCTGTTTCGGCAAGTACGCCGCCTAGTACAACCAACTCCGGATTAAATATGTTGATTAATGTAGCAATGCCCCGTCCAAGCGTTTCGCCCATTTTGGCTAGAAGCTCAATGGAAAGCACATCGTCGTTGTTTGCTGCATGGATGATATCCGCCACCTGAAGTTTTGCTAATTTATCGTTTTCAATTGTCGTTGAATAGCCGGCTGCCACACTGGCTTTAAACATTCTGATTAATCCTTGTCCGGATGCAACTGTTTCCAGGCATCCTTTTTTTCCGCATTGACAAATGATTTCATTGTCAAGTAGGGGAATGTGCCCCAGCTCTCCGGAAAACCCAGATTTCCCGTAGTAGAGTTTTTTGTTGAGTACAATACCCATCCCAATACCATAATCCAGATTTAGGAATAAAACATCTTCCTCTTCTTCTTCCATCACTACACCGGCACTAAACTCCCCGTAGGCCATCGCTCTGGAGTCGTTTTCAATAATCGTTTTTATGCCAAGTTCCTTTTCGATGATAACAGTTACCGGGACTTCATAAAAGTTGAAAAAACTATTGCTGTGACCAGTAGCATGGTTAATGCGGCCAGGGAGATTAATTCCCATCCCTAATATTTTCTGCTGTGGTATCGAAGTGTCGTGGATAAATTCTTTGATAAGTTTGCAAAGTTCATCGAAGGCCTCTTTATCATTGCTGAGCTGATAAGGAATACGTTTAGTTACTTTTATGGTTGTTTTTTGAAGATCAATTAAGCCTATATTGATGTAACTATGTTTTACATCGACACCAAGGAAGAAACCTGAATCAGGAATTAACCCATATACATTTGGTTTGCGCCCTCCGGTAGAATCTACTTTTCCAAAGTCTTTTACTATACCTTCTTTAATTAATGTGGAAATTAATGTAGTTACCTTAGGTATACTGAGGTTCATTTCCTTGCAGAGGTCTGCAATGGTTGCACTACTTTTATTTGCTAAGTAGCTTATTATTATTTTTTTGACGCTCATGTTTTTGTAAGCCATTCCGCTTAGCTGATCATTTTGCTCTTCAAAAGTTGTTTTCATTAAATAGTTATGTTATTTGTTTGCGTGGTTCTGGTTTAGATTTTATTTTTATTTATAAACATAGTGAAAATTTAACATTAGGTGGTGAGTTGTGTATTTTATTTGAAAAAATGATGAATAAGTTCAGCTTCTGAGCTCTTTTTTTTGATTTGTTATTAAAATAATTTAAAATACTGTTTAAGCAATGTGGCTGTGTATTATGGTTGTTATGGTTGCGCTGCGCTACCTTTTAGCACGGTTATTTTTTTACCTTTGCATCAACACTAACTAATATATTATCATATGAAAAAAACAGTTTATTTGCTGTTGTGCGTAATGTTATTGTCTTTTGCCAATACGGTAAAGGCAGATGAAGGGATGTGGATCCCGATGTTGATAGGTAAAAACTATGAACAAATGAAAAAACAAGGATTCAAGCTGACCGCTAAAGATCTTTATAATGCAAATGGTTCAAGTTTAAAAGATGCAATCGTTCACTTTGGCGGCTTTTGTACTGGTGAAATTGTATCAGACAAAGGATTGATCTTTACCAATCACCACTGTGGTTATGATGCTATCGCTTCAAACTCTACTGCGCAGGACAACATCTTAGATAATGGGTTTTATGCAAAGAATTATGGTGAAGAGAAACCGATCTCAGGTTTGTTCGTCCGTTTTCTACAAAGAATGGAAGACGTAACTGCCCAGGTTAACGAGGCTACAAAAGGCTTAAGTGGAGCTGAGAAAGATGCAAAAATGACTGAGGTGTTTAATGCCATTGCTAAAGCTGCATCTTCAGGACCAACTATTGAAGCTAATGTCAAAGACTTTTATAAATCAAACCAGTTTATTTTGTTTGTTTATGAGCGTTTTGATGACATTCGTCTGGTAGGTACGCCACCGCAAAATATCGGTAAATTTGGTGGTGATACAGACAACTGGGAATGGCCACGTCAGACTGGTGATTTCTCTGTCTTCCGTGTGTATTCATCAACAGGTAACCTGCCTGCAAAGTACAATGTTCAAAATGTACCTTATAAACCAAAGAAATTTCTTCCGGTTTCTATCAAAGGAGTTAAAAATGGTGATTTTGCAATGATCTATGGTTATCCGGGGCGTACAGACAGATATCTGACTTCTTATGGTGTAGATTTGGCTACAGAAAAGGTAAGTCCGACTATCGTTAAACTTCGTGATATCCGTTTAAAAGCATGGAAAGCCGAAATGGATAAAGATGTGAGCTTACGTTTGAAACTCTCTTCGAAATATGCGCAGATCGCAAACTACTGGAAGTATTTTATCGGACAAACGGAGCAGTTGAAACGTTTAAAGGTGTCTGACGCTAAAAGAACAGAAGAAAAAGCTTTTACCGAATGGGCTGCACAGAAAACTGAATTTGCAGGTATAATGGAGCAGTATGATCAGATTTATGCGGCTATTGATCCTATTTCTGTACAGCGTACATATATAAACGAAGGTTTTAATGCTTCGCAATGGGCTGCAAATGCATCTGGTATGGGGAAAGCATTAATTGCTATGACTAAGAAAAAGGATGATGCTGCCTATGTTAAACAGGTTCAGGAAAACCTGAATAATGCTATTTCAGCTTACCAGGAGACTTATAATGAAACTGCTGACAAAAAGATCTTCGCTAAAATTCTGAGTGCTTTCTATACTGATGTTCCTGTGAAATCACAACCTAAGTTTTTCGCTGAAATCGCGGAGAAATATTGGACGGGGAATCCGGAAACTACGTTTGAGAAGTATGCCAGTTACCTTTGGGAAAATAGTAATTTCATCAAGCCTGAAAAGTTAAAAGCATTTATTGCCAGTAATCCTACTGCTGATGCTGTTACCAGTGACCCAGGTTATCAGTATGCTTTAAATATTATTCCTGCCGAATATGTTAAAGCTAACTTTGGTTCTCTGGTGGCTGATTTCGAAAAGAAAAAGGCAGAACTTGATCATTTATATTTAAAAGCAGTTCTTGAAAAGAATGCCGGTAAAATGATGTATCCTGATGCGAATTCAACGATGAGACTTTCTTACGGGAATGTACAGGATTATTCACCTAAGGACGGTATTGTGTATAAAACTACAACTACCATTGACGGCGTAATGCAAAAGTATATTCCAGGTGACAGTGAGTTTGATTTACCAGCTAACCTGATCGAGAATTATAATAAAAAGAACTTCGGTCAGTACGGTAATGATGGTACCTTAACTGTAGGGTTTATTACAAATAATGATATTACAGGTGGTAACTCTGGTTCCCCGGTAATTAATGGTAAGGGTGAGTTGATCGGTCTTGCTTTTGATGGTAACTGGGAAGCAATGAGTGGCGATATCGCTTTTGATAAGAAGTTTAAACGCACTATTAATGTGGATATTCGCTACGTATTGTGGTGTATTGATGTGTTAGGTGGTGCGAAGAATATTATTGATGAATTAAACATAAAAAAATAACCGTTCTCTTCAGAGTCTGGCATCTTTTGCTGAAAAAGCAAAAGCGCCTGAGGACTCTTCTGAGAAGGTAATTTTTTCTTCAAACAGGGTGGCCAGGCAAGATTGTCTGGCCACTTTTTTTGTTCCTTCCTTCTTTCTTTCTTTTGTTGCTATAGATGTAGTGCATTTGACTTTATTTTCTGTGTGTAATTATACATAGAAAATAAAATCCTGTATGGTCTTTTGAGTTATGCTGTTTTCCATATTTTGTATCGGAAAAGTTCCGTAAAGCAGTGAATAACGTTGATTTTACTGAAATTGTGGATGGTAGCTATTGTTCACGATAGATTTGTATAGATACTTTTCAAAGCAATTATGCCGGAAAATGCTGGTAGTCGTTTACAAGGAAGTAAGTACGATAAAATACTTCGGGAAAATATGCAGGTTGTTTTACCTGGCATTATGGAAAAGGTATTTAAGCTGGATGTTGTAAAAAGTAAAGAACTTAAAGATAAAATACAGATTACCCGGCAAAAAGAAGTGGATGCATTGTGTATGGTAACAGACGCTAATGGGGGCTCTTACATCCTCCAGGTTGAATTTGAATCTGGCAATAGGCCGAAAATGAATTTCAGAATGGCTGAATATCGGGCAATGTTACATCAGATGTATGATGAACCTGTAAAACAGTATGTGATGTACATGGGGAAAGAGGCATTGAATACGCCATGTAAGATTGATTTGCCGGGATTTAAATACGAGTATGAATTGATATCCTTTTTTGAATTGCCGTACGAGCTGTTCTTATCGTCAGACGAACCCGGGGAACAAGTACTTGCTGTACTGGCAAATTTTGGAGATAAAGATCCTTTTGAAGTATTACAGGAAGTACTAAGAAAAATAGGTAAAGATACTCCTGAAGGAGTAAACAAATATTATGAGCAATTGCGCATAATTGTTCAGTTACGTAAATTAGACAAACAATTAGAAAAAGCTATGGAGGCTGTAAGTACATTTTGGAGAAAAGAACGTGATGTTTTATTTAAATGGGGAAAAAGAGAAGGAATAGAACAAGGAATAGAAAAAGGAATAGAGAAAGGAATAGAGAAAGGGAAGGAAGAGGGCGTTCATGAAGGACAGCTTAAAAAAGCCTTAGAGATAGCAAAAGAGATGCTTGTTGAAGGTGAGCCTTTGGAGAGAATTGCTAAATACACAAAGTTGTCTATTGAAGAAATTGAAACATTGTAGTTTCGTTATAGATATAAAAACGGGCGACCGTGTCAGAAAAATGTATGAAAGAGATTAATTTCAATCCTGTTGATTTTGAGCCTGTAAGGCAGATTGCACTTCAGTTTCCAGACTCCTCTGATAGCTTGTCGCACTATGATACCCCGTCTGTTAAGATCAGGAAAAATTTGCTGGCAAGGTTACATGAAAATGGTGAATTCTTTGCAATACGAACAGATTTCGAAAGCCGGAATAATTTCCTGGAACAATATCCGGAAATGTGCTTTATTACACCGCATTATATCGATTATCCGTACATCTGTATGTACGTAAAAGGCTATAGTTTGGAAGTTTTGAGAATGGTTCTTGAAACCGGATATCAGGCGATCACGAAGAAAAAGTAGGAAGGATACACCAAAATCGCTGAATAAATAGCCAATTCTAAATCATACTAAAGTCTTAATTTAGGATCATGAAACTAGATAAGTCAATCGTTAGGTATTTTAAAATTTATGGACTTGTATTGCTTGGTTTGTTGTGTATTACGGTAGTTTCAAAGGCACAGCCTTTTTCTTCTGATACCAAAAAGGTTCTGTTTTTAGGAAATAGTATTACTTATGGTGGACAGTACATAGTTGATATAGAAGCTTACTGTACCATGAATTATCCAGGTCAACAAATAGAATTTATTAATATGGGGCTGCCTAGTGAAACGGTTTCGGGCTTGTCGGAGCCAGGCCATGCGGATGGGAAGTTTCCAAGGCCGGACTTGCATGAACGTTTGGATAGGGTAATGAATGTTGTTAAACCTGATCTTGTGTTTGCTTGTTATGGAATGAATGATGGAATATATATGCCTTTTGACCAGGAACGTTTTGAAAAGTATAAGGCTGGTATAAATTGGTTGCATGATAAGTATGTGAAAGCAGGAATAAGAATTATCCATGTAACCCCGCCAGTTTTTGATGAATTGAGAGCAGGAAAGAAAGGCTATGCGGGGGTGCTGGACCGATACTCGGACTGGCTGATTGCTCAACGCAAATTAGGATGGGAGGTTGCTGATCTCCATTATCCAATGAAGAAGTATCTTGAAGCACATCGAAAGGTTGATAGGGCTATGGGGATTGATGGTTTTGAGTTAGCCAGTGATGGGGTGCATCCGGGAGCCGCCGGTCATTGGATCATGGCGAAAGCACTACTGCTTTATATGGGGGAGAAAAAGGTTGCTGGAGCACCTGGTGTACTCGCTGCAGTTAATCATCCAAAAAAAGGTGAATTGTTTAAACTGATTGCACAGAAACAAGCGGTGATGAAGGATGCCTGGTTGTCGGCCGCTGGACATTTGCGCCCTATGAATGCAGGATTACCTTTGGACGAAGCTAAAGAGAAAGCTGTAGCAATAGATAAACAAATCAAGGTCTTGTTAGTGCAATAACCTATTTATATTTTGTGATTTTTTGACGCATTCAGCCCTTAATAATGTCGTGTACCACCATCTTTTAAATTTTATTTGATGCTTAAATTTGATCGTATTAGTAAATCCTAAAAAGATAAAATTATGAAAAAGCTGGAATTTAATATTAAGATTGATGCTACTCCTGAAAAAGTTTGGAGTATTATTATTGGTAAGGATACCTATCCGGAATGGACTGCTGTTTTTTGTGAGGGATCAGCTGTAGAAACAGATTGGAAAAAAGGTAGTAAAGCGTTGTTCCTGGATGGTAAAGGCTCAGGAATGGTTGCAGAAATAGAAGAAAATATCCCAAATGAATTTTTGTCGATAAAACATCTCGGTGAAATAAACAATGGAGTAGAGGATACAATAAGCGAAAAGGTTAAGGAGTGGGCGGGAGCGCATGAAAATTATACACTACAGGCTATTGATGGTCAGACGCTTTGGAAAACAGAAATTGACGTCACACCGGATTTTATTGATTATATGAATGATACCTGGCCAAAAGCCCAGGAAAAAGTAAAAGAAATGGCGGAAAATGGATATTGATGTTTGGAAATAAATCATTTTTTATTTTAGTAAACACGTTGTTCGGAAATCCACTTTTCTATATTGAGAATTAAAATAAAGCGCTATTTTAGGCAATAGATTGCCGAATATGATAGCTACTACCAAATATAAACGTGTTACAATTATCTAAATGAAGACAAACGAATATTCAAGACGACACTTTTTAAAACAAACTGCAATGTTGTCGGCCCTGGCTGCGATTACCCCGGGGGTACTTATGGGGATGCACAAAGGAGATGTAAAACTTGCAGGACCTAATGAACGGGTAAATCTGGCTTGTATAGGAATCGGTAACAGGGGTGCCGAAATTATCCGCGACTTATATAAAACCGGTCTCGTTAATATAGTTGCTTTGTGTGATGTTGATATGGGTGCAGCACATACAGCAGGTATTTTAAAGGAATTTCCGAATGTGCCACGTTTTCAGGATTTCAGGAAGATGTTTGATAAAATGAGCAATCAGATTGATGCTGTGACGGTTGGCGTACCAGATTTTTCTCACTTCCCGATCACTATGATGGCTATGGGCCTGGGAAAACATGTGTATGTGGAGAAGCCAATGGCCCGTACTTTTAATGAGGTTGAGTTGATGATGAAAGCCGCCAGAAAGCATAGCAAGGTGGTTACGCAAATGGGTAATCAAGGACATTCGGAAGCCAATTATTTTCAGTTTAAAGCCTGGAAGGAAGCTGGTATTATTAAAGATGTAACCTCAATAACAGCCCATATGAATTCGCCCAGACGTTGGCATGGTTGGAATACCAATATAACGTCATTTCCAGCAGCCGAGAGTTTACCTGATAGTCTGGACTGGGATATCTGGCAAATGGCAACAACCGGACATAACTATAATAAGGATTTCGTGAATGGTCAATGGCGTTGCTGGTTCGATTTTGGTATGGGGGCGCTTGGAGATTGGGGGGCACATATCCTGGATACTGCACATGAATTTCTTGATTTAGGTTTACCGTATCAGATCAATCCTGTTTTGAAAGGACATAACGATTTCTTTTTCCCAACTTCCTCAACTTTATCATTTAAGTTTCCAAAGAGAGGGAAGATGCCTGCTCTGGACGTTAACTGGTACGACGGTGTCGATAATTTGCCACCAATTCCAAAAGGTTATGGTGTTTCTGGGTTAGATCCCAATATCCCACCACCAAGTACAGGGAAAATTGAGCCGGCAAAATTAAATCCTGGGAAGATCATTTACAGTAAGGAGCTGACTTTTAAAGGGGGATCGCATGGTAGTACATTGTCGATTATACCTGAGGAAAAAGCTAAAGCAATGGCCGCTTCTTTACCGGAAGTACCAGTTAGTCCGTCAAACCACTTTAAGAATTTCCTTCAGGCCTGTAAAGGTGAAGAAAAAACACGGTCCCCATTTGCTATAGCCGGACCACTTAGTCAGGTGTTTTGTCTGGGGGTACTCGCGCAGAAATTAAATACAAACCTTGAATTTGATCGGAAAAAGAAGGTTATTACGAACAATAAAATTGCCAATGCCTTGCTTGTTGGGCCTCCACCTCGAAAAGGTTGGGAACAATATTATAAAGTATAAGAATCAGGAATTAAAATGCCTGTGTAGCCTATAAGGGGGTAAAGGGCTTCGACAATATTTAGGGTGCAGGTGCACAGTTTGGTAGTTTTGAACTTAATTTAAGACTGAATCTGAGTAAATAAAGTAAAGAAGGCATTATTCATACTACTGAATAATGCCTGATTGTGTGTGTTTGAGATGTGTTAAATAGATTTTTATAAAATTGGTTTTGTTGGACGAATTGGAGTTAGTCCAATCTCACCTCTGAACATCTTTGCTCCATCACCCGAAAGCCGTAAGTAATAATCAGAAGAACAGGGGGTGCCATCTTCATCAAGTGTTACAAACGAAGATCCCGTAGGAATAAAAGCTGAGTTTTCCGCAGTTTTGGCAATCTGATTTCCTTCATTGTACTCATCAAACATAGAGATATAAAGTCCTTGTACACCCAGGCTCTTCATATTGTAAAACTGTCTCCACATAAAGTCGCCATGAAGCCGCTGATGCTTCTGTAAATCGCCAGGTAGTACACAGGGTTGATAATCGATTCCATTGGCTTTACAATAAGCCATATCGGGCATATTAATGGTTCTGAATTTTTCGTCAATTTCACTGATGGTTCCAATTCTTCCAATCATCCATGGTGATATCATATCGAGCTCTTTGTAGGCGCTGATAAAGTTTGATCTGGAATCACTGGTTTGCGTCCGCCAGTTTGTAGGTACGCCACCGATGACATAACAGCCTTTGCTTCTAAACCATTTGATCACATCTATACATGCCGCAGCAGTAAACTGGTGGTTATTATCATTAAATCCGAAACCCCATATACAGATTACAGGTTTGCCATTTTGTTTAGCATAAGCGGGAGAAGAAGTGTAGACCGCCATTTTCGTGGTCCAGTCTGTCTTTATTTCCGATTGCATATTTGTCCAGCCACTGATGTCGTACATGATGTAAAACTTTCGTCCATGCAATTCCGCTGCGGTTTTCACTTTGGCGGTTATGGCATCTCTAACAGGGCCTTCAATTCCATTTGGATTGAATCGTTGAAGTGCGGCAACATCAAGCCCGTTTTCTTTCATCCATAAGAACTGTGTGTTTACCGTCTGGTCATTATACGAAGAGAATAGTTTTGCCGGTTGTCCATTGCCCAGGTTTGAGAATGAAGTAGCATAGGTATCGGTATAATCACGTACATCAGGCCATGACTTTATTCCTGAGTTGTTAGTCCCGGGAGATTTTGCCCAGTCCTGTGTCCAATGCCACCATGCGTTAATCGGAGAACCATCTCCGTTTGCTGCAAACCAGCCTTGATACCCAACGGTTACTTTCCCTACTACATCGCCTGGGGGAGAGGGAGTACGGTCAATCGGGTCCACCGGGGGATCAACAGGCACCTCGCCAGACTTCTTTTTTGAACAGCTACTCATCAATGCAATCAGCGTGATTAGTATTAACGTGCTTAATTTTTTGTTCATGGTGTTCACTGTTTTAATAATTTTCATTATTTAGTCCCCAGTCCGGTTGGGATAACTTTTTGAATAGTGCCATCCGGATTATAGTATAATTTATCTACAGCTACAGATCTCAACCAGTCATTAAACTCTCCGTTTTTTTGCGAGAGCTCACTGTTATGGTAGAAAGCATACCACTGGCCTTTGTAAGACACAATGGATCCATGGTTGGTATAGCTATTGGTGGGATCCATATAGATGCCACGATATTTCCATGGGCCTAAAGGACTGTTACTGGTTGCGTAACGCATCCTATTGTCGCCTTTTACACCGTCTTTCGAATTGTCGTCATGATTGTCTGAATACGACAGGTAATATATTCCATCTTTCTTATGCACCCAGGCTGCCTCATGAAAATCTTCCAGGCCTTCCATTTTTTTCATGGTTCCGTCTATTTCCATCATATTGGTCTTTAGCTTTCCTGCCATGCAGGTACCTCCTCCGCCATGGTAGAAATAAGCCTGACCATCGTCATCAATGAAAACATGCGGATCTATTAAAGGCTCAAGGTTTGGTATATATCCTTGTACTTTAAAATCTTTTGCCGGGTATTTACTGGTTGCTACCCCAATTTTCCAGGTTTTATTCCAGTCGTCCCCACTTGGATGAGGGAAATACAAGTAATAGGTGCCGTTTTTGTATACGCAGTCTGGTGCCCACATAAAACCACCGTCTTTTCTTCCCCATGATACATTACTTGCCCTTAATATCTCCCCATGATCTGTCCAGTTTTTCATGTCGTTGGTTGAAAAAACATGGTATTGATCCATCAGGTCGCAGCCCTTTGGCGGAGCGATGTCATGTGAACTGTAAATGTATAAACGGCCGTCTTGCCAGACTCTGGCCGAAGGATCTGCAGTATACATATGACGGATGATCGGATTTTCTGCTAATGCGCTTACTACAGCAACTTCCTTTTTTGAAGAACAGCTATTTAAGCCAGCACTAATTACCATTAGTGCTGAAAGAGCCAGTGTAGAATACGACCGTTCTTTTTTAACCGTCTTACTTAATTTGTACATATTAGTTAGATTTGAATTTATGGTTTTTAAAGGCAGAGAAAAGACTTATCCCTGCCTTTATGTATACGATGATTATGGCTTTATAACAAATTTAAGGTCATCTATACCCGTCATGAGATCTTCATGGGTTTTGTCTTTTGTGAAGAAGAAAATGCGGAAGTGGTTTATAGCTTTATAGTCAGCTCCGCCATCTGCAGTTTTATTGGATTTATCGAAGTCGAGTGTAATCTGGTTCCATCCGTTAACTAGCTGTGGTAATAAAGGAGCTACATCCCAGGCAGATTCTTTTTCGTCAGACTTCCCTGAACTTGTAATTTCAATTGAGCCATCCGCTTTAAGTGCAGAAACATCAGAAATATACCACCAGAATTTAAACTGGCCATTGGATTCTGTAAAAGTTGAATTTATTGGTGCAGGAGCATTTTTGATAAACTGCATAAAATCTTCACCCTTTTTTATGGTGTTTTTTAAAAAACCTGTGCCTTGTTTAGCTCTGGGACTGCTGATTTCTATAACAGGTTCGCCTACTGTTTCCCAGCCATCTTTTACATCTGCATTATCAAACATCACGTCATCTGGCGGAGGGATAGCACCAAATTTAATGTCATCAATACCTATGTTTATACCATCTTCCCCGGTTTCCAAATACATACGGAAGAAATTTATGGCATTTAAGTCGGGGGCACCATCATCTGATACTGCCGCATCTCTTAGATTTAGTTTTACCAGATTCCAAGCATTCGGTTTTAAACCAGTTATTTTTGAAGGATCCCAATTGTATTCTTTTTTGTCTGGTTCTCCTGAACTGGTAATTTCAATTTGTCCGCCCAGAGGTACAACTTTATCTAAATACAGCCAAAATGAAAGTTGTCCGGTTAGCTTTGTTACATTGGTTCTTATAGCTGGTGTAAGTGCTTTTTTAAGCTTCATATGCAGATATCCACCTGTTGGATGTGTTTTTCCAAAGAGTGCACCTGCGCCTTCTTTTTTATTTACTGCATCTAATTTTCCTGATCCGCCAGATATTTCCCATAGTTCTTCGTCAAAAACATCACAATTTAAAAAGGGAACAAAATTGCTTGGTGTTGATGAAGCTGCGGAAAAACCTATCGCATCCAAAGCCATTGTAAACGTTGCCGCAGGACTTGCTGCTGCAGTGGTATTCATGTAGATACGGAAGAAGTTTATTTTACTTAGATCTGCACCACCACCGGATTCTCCGGCATCGGCTAGTTTGAGCTTTACCAAATTCCATCCGGTTTGTAAAGGGTTTAATGCGCTTGTAGGCCAGTTGAACTCCTGCTGATCTGGAACACCAGAACTGGTTACTTCAATTTGTCCGTCACTTAATTTTACCTTACCGGCATCTTCTACAAATAACCAGAATATTAGCTGTCCGGTTTCTTTCGTGAGTTTCGTATCTATTGGCTGTGCCAGCGCTTTTTGCATGCGCAAGGCATCGCCACCACCAATCGTTGCTTTTATAGAGTTTTCTCCTTCTTTTTTGCTTGAAGGATCTAGTGAAGCTCCGCCTGCGGCATCCCAGCCAGTTGCATTTTCGCAATTATCGAATACCACAAGTGTGGGATCTACAGGCTCTGGTATTACTGGCTCAGGTACAATACCACTTGTATCCCTGGAGCTATACTCTGCTTTTTTACAACTGGCAAATGTAAGTGCCAGTGTAAAAATGAAGCATGCTATCATTATTTTTATTAGTTTCATTTCTTTTAGGTTTAAAATTGTTGATTTGTTCTATTATTAAACTCTATTAAATCTTTGCTAAATTTTATGGTTGTTTAAGGGGTTCTTACTGGTTTCTGGTAGTTGTAGCCTGGCTGTCCGTGAATCCATTTGGCGGCCTGACCTGTTAGCCATAGATAATAATCAGAAGGTAAATCGTTTTCAATGCCCATAAATCTTAAATCTGCGTTTAATGGCGTTTCTGATTCTCTTGCACATTTAAAAATTGCAGTTCCCTCATCAATCTCATCGAACATGGCGACATACAGCGATTTTGCACCAAATTGTACTGCCCCGGCTACCTGTGTCCATAAAAAGTCTCCTTTTCTTCTTGGTATGGAATTGTAAAGTGTAGGGTCCTTGTGCATATTGCCCCAGCTAAACCCTGGAAATATCAACGGAATATAGTCTACTTTGTTGGTTTTACACCACTGCATATCCTGTCTAAGGTTGTTTGGATTGTAGTTATCCATACCATATCTGCCCACCGCCCAGGGCATAATGATATCAGCTTTCTTTATCAGCTGGTGCAATGCAGGGCTATTTTCTGTATCTGAACCAAAAGACCTCCAGTAATAAGGAACACCCAGCATGATCGATACCTTTTTTTCGGCCGACTTTAACTTATCAACAAGCGTATTTACGTTTGCAATGGTGTAATTCCTTTTGTCATTAAATCCAACTCCCCAAATGGTCATCAGTGGTTTTTTATTGTGCCACAAATAAGTAGGGTTTTCTACTTTATCATATAGTTTAAAAGTAGTGACTAATTCATTCCAATCCTGTTCCAGGTAGGCAACATCGGCACTGGAGCATCCGCTCAGGTCGTACATTACACTAATGGCCCTGCCATACTTTTTTGCTGCTTTTAAAGCATTGGTAAGTACTTTGTTAAAATGCCTTTTTCCAGATGGATTGGAAGATTTTATTTCTCCAACAAAGCGTTGCATATGTACACCATCTATGCCATAATCTTTCATCCATTTAAAATGAAGATCTACACTCTCTTCGTCGTACGGACTATACAAATAGGCGTCAGATCCGTTGGCAAATTTGAAAGGTGATTTATATGTTTTGGTGTATTCTGTCATATCAGGCCAGAAATCAACATTGGTAATTCCAGGTGCGAACGTGTTGTTCGGGCCCTGATAATGGTACCAGCCCCGGTTAGATCCATCCCCCTGGGCAGCAAACCAGCCCTGATATCCCGCCATTACCAATCCTGTATAAGAAGGGTATAGTAATCCTGAGGTATCATAGCCTGTTTCTTTCTCGTCTACTACAGGATCAACTGGAGGGGTTACGGGTTTTTCAGTCTTCTTGGAACAGGCGATGACTGAACCCATTATCATCAGGAAAAGGAACAGGGATTTTATTTTTTTCATGGTTATTTCTTTAAAGGATCTATCTAGCTTATGTTCATCAGGGATCTTAATACCAATTTTATTTTTTGCAGGGAAACCAAAGTCTCCCTGCTTGGCTTAATCCTCAACGATGTCGTGGTTAAATCAGGGAACTTTTACTTCTACAATTTGTGACAAATTGGAGCTTTTAAAGCTGTCGTTTAAACGCACACCAACCCTTACATAGAATGTTCTTCCGGCAGCGAGTTCCGGAATAGTAAATTCTATAGATTTATTGGCGGGAGTCATGTTTATCCACTCTTTGTTAATCACCATCTTTTGGGCATCGGAATAGTCAAAAATAGACGCTCCCGGTCCAACCATTTTGGTTGTATTTACGTAAGGTTGTGCTTCAATGATTGTTGGCAAGCCAGCTCCAATAGGTGCGTCTATATCAAAATTTAACTTCAGGGTTTTTCCTTCCAGCGCATAGGTGAAATTGTTGATTACCAGGTAGGGGGTAAGTTCAAAGTCATGCTTGCTGGCAGAACCTATATTTACTTGTGCAGTATCTAATACCGGCCAGAATGCACCTCCAACCGGAATCACCTTGTACTTTCCTGCAAATAGTTTGGAATCCTTAAAGGTGCCGTCCATTTTACTGGGTATTTCCTGTGGGGCAGGCGTCGCACTCCAGCTCACCTGGAACAACCTTACCTGTATGTTTCCGGTAGCAGTCTGGAAGTTCTGTCCCGTAACGGCGTCAATTAGCCGGCCTTCAAAAGATGCGTTAGGCCCGTCGTAATTATCTATTTTTGTACATGCAGCACTTGCCAGTAAACCTACTCCTAACAAGATTCTGCTCATCATCTTCTTCATAATTGTAAAATTTATCTTATTAATAATTAGGATTATTTGGATATAGATTTGGATTTTTGCCCAGCTCGCCTCCAGGAATTGGTTCATAATAAAATTTCTTTTCGAAATTGTAATTGCGGTCAAAGGTTTCACGCTCGGCCAGGAAAATATATTTATTCTCACTAATCACGTAGTAAGGCATTAGGCCTTTGAATTTTGCATTGTTTAACAATACATCGGCAATTCTCCATCTTTTTAAATCCCAGTAATAGTGATTTTCAAATGCAAGTTCTTTGCACCTTTCGTTGCGCACTTCGTTTATAGTCGCATCAGCTAAGGATAGCTGCGCACCACCAGCTCTTTCTCTTAACAGGTTCAAACAAGTAAGTGCATCATCTGGCTTGTTTAATTCGGCAGCCGCTTCAGCTCTGTTTAACAGTACTTCAGCATAACGGAATTCTATCCAGGCTTGTTCACTTTGAAATAGGCCTGTGACTGATTGTGCTTTATTATAGTCGATGTATTTCCTTACAAAAAAACCTGTACGAGTGGCATTGTCAGGAGCGCCTGGACGTTTCATTCCTGCTTCACCAATAATTCTTCTACCATTATGTAGAGTATTGGGATCAGAAGTTGTAATGCTGGCCCTTGAGTCAAGAGGTTTTGCAACTTCCTGGGTAACCGTTCCGGTAAACATATTTTCATAAAGGCCTCTTTGTGTGTCAAAAGTTTTACCTCTTAATGTAGCTCCAGGGAAATAAACTGTAGCAAGTAAGCGTGGTTCAAGATTACTGTTGTTCATTAAATCGGCAAGGTTATTAAATTTGATAGGATGATCTGTTCCATCAAGTACTGGTAGTTTGCCCCAGCGTTCTACAAATTCAAGGGTAGGATAGGCCCTTGATTCTGGTCCAACGGTCATGAATCCCGGAGAGAAAGTCGCATCCCAGCTATGTGCTGTTCTTGTAGTTATAGAGTAGTCCCTTACCAGGATATTTTCAGAACTAGCTGGATCAAGAAATAAATCAGTGTAGTTCTTTACTTTATCATCCGGATATTTATTGTACAATTTATACGCTGTACCTTCAAATAATTTTGCAGCATCCCATGCTTTTTGAAAGAAAGAACTTGCTTTATCGGCAGGAATGCCCACCAAACCGGCGGTTTTTGCTTCTCCGTCCACAAAATTTACAGATCCATATCTTGCAATAGAACCTGCATACAACATAGCCCTTGTTTTTAATGCCAGTGCTACATATTTATTTGCTCTTCCTCTCGGACTTGAAGCTGCCATCATTTCATAGGCCTTGTCCAGATCTTCACCTATGAATGTCCATACCTCCTCTTCTTTATTACGACGAACTTGTAGTTCTTCTATACTTTGCTGCGGATAGTTTTGTACTGTGGAAATAATAGGTACGCCACCATAACGTTTAGCTAAAGAAAAATAGAAGAATGCCCTACAGAAATGAGCTTCACCAAGTAATTCGGTACTACGAACTCCAGTAAAGTTACCGGCATACTTAGCGATGTTTTCTATCACATAATTTACAGCTCTGATGTCATCATATGGCCAGTAGCCAAAACCTCCACCAATATCCATTCCACCGAAAGGCCCTACCATTTCGCCAACTGTTGCTCCCGCATGAAAGAAATTCTGCCATTCGTGGTGTAGGTTCATTCCAGCCCTGTCTTCTCCTCCTGGTCTATATCTAAAGTCTTCAATTGGTAGTTTGCGGTAAATATTAGCCATGTATACATCCATACCTGGCTCTCCTCCAAATATTACCTCTTCTCCTGCAACATTTGTTGGTTTTATATCTAGCTTCTGACAGGAAACAAATATCCCTGCTAATACAGCTATTGTTAATATATATCTTTTCATCTTTGATAATTTTAAAAGGAAATACTGGCGCCAAGGTTAAATGTTCTGTTTAAGGGATATTTATAACCACCTAAACCATGCTCGAAACCAGCATCAGGGATTTTTCCAGGATGTTCAGGATCGCTGTCTTTAAGTTTGGTAATGGTTAAGAGGTTGTAAGCATTTGCATAAACCCTCATTCTTTTAATACCCACTTTTGCCAGTGTGAGTGCCGGAATAGAATAACCTAATTCTAAAGTCTTTAATCTTAGGTAGCTGGCATCTTGTACAGCCTTGGTTCCTTCTGCAATTGGTGAGCCCATTGCCGGATAGTTGCCCGGAACCCATTGGGTATTAGGATCAAATACATTGTCGCCTGGATTGACGGTATGCCAGCTATCAAGAAACTTGGTTAAAGCACTTCTTCCATACATTAATGGTTCCGCGTATTGTTCATCATATTGTACATAAAAGCTCGTTGCCCCGGCAAACAATGCATTCAGGTCAAAGTTTTTATAGCTTAAACCGAGGTTGATACCGTAATTAACCAATGGGATGTCTTTAGTAGCAATTGGCTGATCATCTTTCTCGTTAATCACACCATCCTCATTCCAGTCCTGGTAGTAATAATCTCCGGGAATAGCATTGTTATTTCCTCCTCCGGTATTTATAGGGTGGTTAAAAATCTGGTTGTAATTGCTAAATTGTCCGGCATAGGTTTTGCCCCACCATATACTTGTGTAGCGATTGGTCCTTGACGATTTCCAGTTGCTGTACTCGTTACCAGCCCGTCCCTGTATAACATCCCTATCCATGGTTCGCGTGGTAGAAAAGTTGCCACCAATATTATAACCAAACTGACCTATTTTGTCTCTGTAATTTAATATGATCTCGACACCTTCGGTTCTATTGCTGTTCAAGTTTTCCTGAGGTAAACCCACACCAACAGTTCCTGGTAATTGAACATCTCTAAATGCCAACAAACCTTTCATATCCCTTCTGAATATGTCAAGGGCCCCATCCACTTTTCCTTTAAATAAATTGAAATCCAGACCGAGGTTTTTGGAATCAGCGGTAAACCAGGTAAGATCGGGGTTAGTAAGCGGACGGGCAGCTGCACCATTGTAAAACTTGCCGCCGAAAAAATATCCCCATACACTGTTGTCGTTAGGGTTAAGTGTTGGATAGTTGAATCCTGAAATGTATTGGAAAGCTGTGGCATTATCATCACCTGTCCTGCCATAGGATGCCCTGATCTTTAAATTGCTAATGATATCCGGTGAAACTAGTTTTTTGAAGAAATTTTCTTCACTAATGCGCCATCCTATAGAGCCGGCGGGAAAGAATCCCCATTGCTCTGCTCCAGGTTTAAACTTGTTAGAACCATCTCTGCGGAAACTAAATTCTACCAGATACTTACCTTTGTAATCGTAATTTAACCTTCCTATATAACTTCTTGTTGCCTCCTCACGTAATCCATTCACATTCATTGACCCAAGTTGCTGGAAGTCTTCACCGCCAAATAAATAATCTATGGGAATGGTCACATTTCTTTGTGCATAAAAATTATCAGACTTGAAATGACTTTCTTCTAATAATAGCAAAGCTGATACGTTATGTGCATTATAAAAAGTTTTAGCGTAGTTTAAAGAGATCTGACTAAGTGAGGAAACACTGTTTGCATAAGAACGATTAATGTAAGCAGGCGAACCCACTAAAGTAGGAGCATAGGTGTCTTTTTCTGCATTATAGGTATATAAGCTATATGCCCTTTTATGGTCTGTGTTGTCATCAGCATTATATCCGTAGTTGTACATTCCTTTTGCTTTTAACCCTTCAATACCTGGTATGTCATATTCTAAGGTTAATTGTCCCTGGAAGTTCTTTTGTGTACGTTTTTTGTAACCTACCTGATCGGCATCTGTAATAGCAACAGGGTTGGCATCATCTGGCATTTTATTAAGATATAACGGGTTATTGTTTGCATAGATCTGATTAATGGGAACCTGGCTCCATGCATATTTGAAAATGGTCCAAAGATCCTGGAACGGTTGTTTTTTTTGATCTATATGCCCTGAAGTTAATATTTGGGCCCTGATTCGTTTAGTAATATTTACATTAACATTTGAACGGAAATTATAACGGTCATAATCCAGGTCGCCACTTTTGAAAAGACCGTCCTGTTTCATGTAGCCCAGGTTAAAGAAATAATTTGCTTTCTCTGTACCACCATCTACGTTCATGTTATGTTGGATTTGGGGAGAAGTGGTATTAAATGCTGCACCTATCCAGTCTGCGGATGGGTATTTACCTTCCAGCCAGGGCTGTATATCTCCATAAGAATAGGTAGATTCCTGGTTATTGGGGAAGTTACTGGCAAATGACCTTTTATTTTTTTCATTCGTTAACAACATGAAATCAACAGCACCTACGCCTTCTGGCATTCCTAAAAATTGTTGCCATCCCTGGTTAACGGAATAGTTGATGTCGAATTTTCCGTCTTTTTTACCTTTTTTAGTAGTAATTAAAACAACCCCGTTTGCCGCTCTCACACCGTAAATTGCTGCTGCGGCATCTTTTAATACGGAGATGTTGTCTATTTCGTTTGGGTCCATCCTTGAAAAATCGCCACCACCTCTTGGTACACCATCAATAACAATTAAAGGGCTACCAAATCCTCTGATGTCAAATGCGTTTTCGTAACCGCCTGGTTCACTCGTTTTTTGTAGTATACGTACACCGGGAACTTTTCCGGTTAACATGTTAACCACGTTTTCATTTTTCGTTACCGTAATTTGTTCAGCGTTTAAGGTTGCAATTGAACCTGTTACAGTCGCTTTTTTCTGCGTACCATAGCCTACTACAATCAGCTCATTCAGTGTATTGTTATTTTCCTGTAGTGTGATCGCAAAGTTTCTTTTGTCGTTTACCTGTAGCTCCTGCGAAAGATAGCCTACAAAAGAGACCTGGATGAAGGCGTCAGCAGAGGGGACACTAAGCGAAAAATTTCCCTTGCTGTCGGTAAAGGTACCTTTGTTACTGCCCTTTACTTTGACACTTACGCCGGGGAGGCCAATGTTGCTGACATCAGTTATTTTCCCGGAGATATTGACAGGCTGCTGAGCCAGCAAGATGAGGGGAAAAAGAAAAAATAATGTAAATAAGTATTTAATTTTTTTCATACTGTTTAGTTTATACGGTTTGTTTTTAGTTGATTTTGTACCTGAATAGGTATGGAGTTTGCGCTGCCCTTAATCGTCATGGCGAATTAGACTGGTGGTTATTCATAATTTATATTCGGTTGATTGGGTAGCCGGTCCCCTGGTTCGGTAAACAGATGACCAGCTTATAATTTGTTAGCAATTAAATGAGTTAGTGACTAATAAAAGATTAATAAAACATTACTAAAAGGCTGTTAAACATGTTTTTTTATTGATTTTTGTTATTTTATTTATTTTAATCGGTTAAACTGATTTGTTTAAATTATTTCCGTTCCGGTAGTTTAACCGAAAGTGGTTTCTCATTCCGCAGAATTTTCGCTGCTTCCCCTGTCAGCCACAGATAATGATCTGAAGGCTTTCCATCCATATCAATAAAAGCCACTGTATTTCCCGGTGGAGGGTTGTTACTTCCCTTAAATATTGCAGTGCCTTCATTAACTTCATCAAACATCGCGACATAGAGCATACTTGCTCCGGCATTAAGGGTAGTTACAATTTGCTGCCAGAAGAAACGTCCGCCTTGTCGCGGAATAGAACCTACAGGTTTTACATCATCAGGAAATTCCTGTTTACTCAGATTGTGCCAGCTAAAGCCCGGGTAAACACAAGGCACGTAATCTACCTTATTTGCTTTACACCATTTCATATCCTCTATGGTATTGTCACGAAGGCGTTCCATATCATTATGTAGTAACCCCGTATAACGTTGAACCGTCCATGGTAAAAGCAGGTCACCTTTTTTGATCAGCTCATGTAAATAAGAATCATTAATACAGTCGGCATTTAAACTACGCCAGGCGGTAGGTACACCCAGCATAACCGAGCAATTACCATAAACAGGATCGTACTTAAGGAAATCGATCAAACGTTCCAGGCCGATGTTGCGAATGTTATAGGGCCTGTCCGGAAAGCCAACTCCCCAAATGGTCACAACAGGTTTCCCGTTGTGATGAAGATATGTTTTTTTACCGGTCTGATTGGTGATCTTCAATTCATCCACCATACGTTTCCAGTCTTCAATAATAACAGAGCAGTCTTCTCCTGAAGCTTTCAGGCCCGACAGATCATACATCAATGCAATTGCCCGGTTGTATTTTGAGGCGGCCTCGAATGCATTTTTAAGAATGTTGACCGATGCCTGGTCTTTATCTTTAACATTACTAAAGAAACGTTGCATAAAAACTCCGTCAACATCATATTCCTGCATCCATTTAAAATGGAGGTCAACGGTGCTCTTATCATGGGAGCTGAAAAATTTTGCGGTCTCACCGTTCTTTAGTTTAAAGGGAGTGTTATAAGTTACCTCATATTCACTGACGTCGGGCCACATATCTATATTGCTTACCTGCTCATTACCGTAAGCGAATCTTTTGCTTCCCGTTCCATCCCCCTCGGCCCTGAACCATCCCTGGTACCCGGCCATTACTAATCCGTTATAAGACGGGTAATTTGTTTGCTTACTGTGTTTGGATTGTGCCTGTACATTAAAGAAGAAAAAACAAGACGCAATAAAAATGATGATTCTGTTTGAACGCATATGTAAATATTTGGTTAGTTGTTTGGTATTAAAATATTGGCTTTGCCGGTATAAAGTATAAACTTATTGTTTGACGATTAATAATCAATTAATTTTGAATTAACGGCCCAATTAATTTGAGTTATTCGGTTAAATTTTAATAAAAGGTCAATTAAATGCGTTACATTAGTTTTTAGGAATGTTCAAGTGATCCCAAGGATTTGAACACCTAATGAGTGAAGGCGTTCTTGCTTAATTATATGATGGTAGTAAAATTTAACGCGATTTGTATTTTTATTCTGTTCACGATATGGTCACCAGTCAAAAGCCAGTCGTATGGTTTGGGCTTTGTTGGAGATGGAGTAGTAAAGGATAAAAGAACAAGTCTTGATCTCAATTCCGGACAATCAATTTGTCTGGATCATAATTTCGAATTGTCTTTCGACCTCTCTTTTATGCCTGGCTACACGGATTATTTTGGGTATATATTTCGGTTAATCGATGAAAAACAACGCAATATTGATTTGATATATGACATGCGTTTCATGGAGAACAAGCATTTCAAGTTAATTGTTGGAAATAAAATTTCGGACATCGCTTTTGATATTGACATCAATAAACTGTACGCTAAATGGCATACCTTAAAGTTTAAGTTTGATCTCGACCGTCAGGAAATTGTCCTTTTTGCTGATGGTAAATCTTACCGTCAAAAGGCCGGTTTAAATAAAGAATGTTATAGAATCCTGATGGGAGCGAATAGCTATAAGGATTTTAAGGTTAAGGATGTACCTCCGATGAAAATAAGGGATATCAAAATAACTGAAGATACAAAGTTATCTTACCATTGGCCATTAAATGAGCAGGCTGGTTTAAAAGCATCAGAAATTATTAATGGAAAAGATGGAATGGTTACTAATCCTTTATGGATAAAAAAGATGCATCACGACTGGGAACTGGTGAATTTTTTTGATGTTAAGGGGGCGGCCAGTATTGCTATGAATGCCGAAAAGGAAGAACTTTATGTTATTGCAAAAGATTCCCTTGTTACCTATAACATAGTTTCTCATCAGTTATCTTACCTGGGCTATCAATCAGGTAATCAGGATTTGCTTAGTGGAAACCAGTCTATTTATGCCGCAGGCCGGCAACAGCTTTTAAATTTTTATGTGGATCAGAAATTAGTTTCAGGTTTTGATTTTGAGCGTAAAACCTGGGATAGAAAATACATTAGTCCGGATGTGATTACACTTTTCTGGCATCCAAATAAGTTTTATTCGGCAGCGGATAGTTCTTTGTATGTGATTGGGGGGTACGGACAGTATCTGTATAAACGGAACGTATTTCGCTATCATTTTCCAGAAAAAAAATGGACTGAGATAAAAACTTCCGGTGATTTTACACCACGTTATCTTTCGGCACTGGGTGCTGTAAAGAACGGCGCATATATTTTGGGCGGTTATGGAAGCGCCACAGGAGAGCAAATACTGAACTCAAAGAATATCTATGACCTTAACTTCTATGATGTTAAAAGCAGAAGCTTTAAGAAACTTTTCGAGATCAAACCAAAAAATGAAGAGTTTGCATTTGCCAACTCTATGATTATTAATGAAGAGACGGGGTCTTATTACGCTTTAACATTTCCTAATTATAAGTATAATTCCTCCCTGCAACTTATACAAGGCTCATTAAATTCTCCGTCCTATAAATTAATGGGGAATTCCGTTCCTTACGCTTTTCATGATATTCATTCCTTTGCTGATTTGTATTATTGTCCGGGAAGTAAGCGTTTTGTCGCTGTTCTATTACTGCATAATGAGAAGGAAAATAAGACATCTGTTAAGATATATACTTTATACGGACCTCCGGAAGAAGCTTTCGCTGAATTACCGATAGTTTTAGCATCAGGAAGAAGCTGGTACTTTTTTATCTTGATACCGATATTGATAATTGTGGGCTTTTTTGTATACAAATGGTATCATAGTCGTCGAAAAATTGAAAAGAAAGAAATTATCGAGGCGCCTGCTTTAACGAAAACAGAATCTGTTCATGAAAATGTAGAGACCGAAACCGCCAATGTAAAGGAAGATATTAGGAATACGATTTTCCTGTTTGGCAATCTACAGTTATTTGACAAGGATGGCGAAGATATTACTAAACATCTTTCTCCATTAATCAGAGAATTGTTTTTGGTGGTTTTGCTTTACACTATAAAGTGGGGCAGAGGTATTAGTTCTGAAAAGCTTACTGAAATACTCTGGTTTGACAAGTCGGCAGATAGCGCCCGAAACAACAGATCTGTAAATATTGCTAAGCTTAAGCTAATTCTGGATCGGATGGAAGGGTGTCAGATTTCTAAAAACACCGGGTATTGGATGATAGATTTTGACCCGAACGTTGTTAAGGTAGATTATAAACAATACTTAAATATTGTGAACAGTAAGCTTGAGGTAGACAAAGAGAGAATAAATAGACTTACAAACATCGTACACAGAGGAAGCTTTCTCTCTAATCTGGAATATGACTGGCTGGATCTTTTTAAATCTGAAGTTTCCAATGAAATTATAGATACTTATCTGCATTTTGCCGCAACTATTAAAATTGCAGAAGATCCGGAGTTCTTAATTAACCTGTCCAACTACATTTCTTATTTTGACACTGTAAATGAAGAGGCTATGGTGATCAAATGTAAAGCTTTGGTTCATTTAGGTAAGCATTCATTAGCTAAGACAAAGTTTGAAACTTTTAGCAAAGATTATAAAGTGATTTACGGTGAAGACTTTAAGCAAAGTTTTCAGGAAATTCTGGAATAACGAAGTCTGCATTTTTTAATGTAGAAGGGAATGAATTGAAAAACTCATAATTTCTGTAAATTTTTGAAATTAATGGCCGCGTTAATGGTTGATTAATCATTTGTTATGTTTTTATTAATCCCAGGCTTCTAAATTGCCAACTGGAATTTAACACCCAAACGGGTGTTTTTTTTGCGTTTGAGCATTTTAAAAACTAAATATAAACACATGAAATTGAAACTATGGAAGAGGTTGCCTAAACTGAAAATAGGCCTATGCGCTGCATTTCTTTTTGTATTGAACCACAGCAATGCCCAGACCAATAAGTATGAAGGTGTGGGGAACCTGAAATATGTAGATCCCCGAATAGGAAATGTAGGACATCTTTTGCAGCCCACCAGGCCAACAGTTCAATTACCAAATCAAATGATCAGAATGTTTCCTCAGCGTGTGGATTATATGGACGATCAGATCTCTAGTTTTCCCTTAAATGTGGTTTCTCATCGTTTAGGAGAAGTTTTTGCTGTAAAACCATACGCTGGTAGCCTCACATTAAATAGCTGGAAGCAGAAACTGACCTATGATCATGACCTGGAAATAAGCAGGCCCTGGTACTATAGTACTTATCTGGTTGATGATGATATTAAGGTGGAATTTAGTCCCGGTAAAAAGACTGGGTTTTACAAATTTACATTTCCTTCAAACGTAGAAAAATCTATTCTGTTTGATGTTTATAACGAAGGGTTGAATGAGTTTAATTTTATATCTGCAACAGAAATAGCAGGTAGAGAAGTATATCATGGCAACATTAACGTGTATATGTATGGGGTTTTTAGCAAAGGTGCAACGTTAGGGACTGTTAAAGGAAATGAATTGTCTGCTGCACGAAATGCTGATGGAAAAAGACCAAAAGCCTGGATACAATTTGCTGCCGGTACCGGACGGGATGTGGAATTTAAATATGCCATTTCTTATGTCAGTCCTGAACAAGCGAAAATGAATTATCGTTTGGAATTGGAAAATGTGAGCTTTGATCAGCAAGTCGAGTCGGGAGAGAAAGCCTGGGCTGCCGTAATTAACCAGATCAAAACTATTGGCGGAACGGAAGCACAAAAAAGATCATTTTACACATCACTTTATCGTTGCTATGAACGGATGATAGATGTGAATGAGCACGGGTTGTATTATAGTGGTTTTGACAATAAAGTACATCAGAGTAGTCGTCCTTTTTATACCGATGACTGGGCCTGGGATACCTATCTTGCACACCATCCTTTGAGAACAATACTAAATCCTGGTCAGGAGGAAGATATGTTGCACTCTTATGTGGAAATGTATAATCAAAGTGGTTGGATGCCTACTTTTCCAGTGCTGTTTGGTGATCATGCATGCATGAATGGTTTCCACTCTACTGTGAGTTTCCTTGACGCCCACCGTAAAGGATTGAAAAATTTTGATATGGAAAAGGCTTATGAGGGGATGGCTAAAAATGCGAATAGCGCAACGATGATTCCCTGGAGAAATGGGCCTAAAACAGTTCTGGATGACGTTTATCACAATAAAGGCTATTTTCCTGCTTTACAGATTGGAGAGAAGGAATACGTGGAAACCGTTGACCAATTTGAGAAACGTCAGGCTGTGGCGGTTACACTTGGACATAGTTATGATGACTGGGCATTAGGACAGCTCGCTAAGGATCTTGGTAAGGATGCCGATTATAAGAAATTTAACCTGCGCGGACAAAACTACAGGAACCTATGGAGTAATAAAGAAGGTTTGTTTATGCCTAAAGACAGTAAAGGAAACTGGGTGAATATTGATCCGAAATTTGATGGCGGAATGGGAGGGAGAGAATATTACGATGAAAATAACGGGTGGACTTATATGTGGCAGGTACAGCAGGATGTGGAAGGCCTGATCGGTTTAATGGGTGGCAGAAAATCGTTTGAGAACAGATTAGATCAGCTCTTTAGAGAACCTCTTGGTAGAAGTAAGTATGAGCTGCAGGCTACTTTTCCGGATGCAACAGGATTGGTAGGACAATTCTCTATGGGAAATGAACCTAGTTTTCATATTCCATATTTGTACAACTATACCGCTTCGCCATGGAAAACGCAAAAGAGGATACGTTTTTTACTGGATACCTGGTTTAAAGATAATGAATTTGGAATCCCGGGAGATGAAGATGGGGGAGGAATGACTGCCTTTGTGGTGTTCTCATTAATGGGATTTTATCCGGTAACACCGGGAATTCCCGTTTATACGATTGGAAGTCCTGTGTTTGAAAACGTGACCATCGATCTTCCTGGTGGAAAACAATTTCAACTGGTTGCTCATGGCAGTTCCGTAGTTAATAAATACATCCAGCGTGCCAAACTGGATGGCCGTGTACTCGACACGCCGTGGTTTAGCCATGAGCAATTGATGGCAGGAGGAAAACTGGAATTGGAAATGGGGCCTTTACCTAATAAAGAATGGGGAGTAAAACAAACATTGAAAAGCAAATAGGTATTACCAGATATACACACAATTTATATGGCAAATAGAAAATTATTGCTCTTTATGCTCTTGCTGATTGTTTTTCAAAGCAAGGCACAACATGGTGACCTGAAGCTCTGGTATAACGAACCTGCACATCAGGTATGGGAGGCTGCATTACCTATTGGAAATGGCAGGATTGCAGGGATGGTTTATGGAAACCCCGAACGGGAAACCATTAAATTAAACGAGTCTACCATATGGTCTGGCGGGCCAAACCGAAATGATAATCCCAATATACTGGCTGTGTTGCCACAGGTAAGGAAGTTGATTTTTGAAGGGAAATATGATGAAGCCAGTAAGCTGACTGCTGACAATATCGAATCCGGTATTAATGGTATGAATTATCAGTTACTGGGAAATCTTAACCTTTCTTTTCCCGGACATGACCGTTATGCCGCTTATTACAGGGAGCTGGACCTGCAAACAGCCATCACTAAAACGAACTATGTAAGCAATGGGGTTAAGTACTCCAGGGAAGTTTTTGCATCACAGCCTGACCAGGTGATTGTGCTGCGTCTGACGGCCGATCAACCAGGGCAGCTTAGTTTTTCAGCAGCTATGAGTAGTCTGCAAAAGTCTGAGATCCGTACCAGTGAAAACGGCGAAATTATTTTATCAGGCATTTCCGGCGATAAAGATGGGGTAAAGGGTGCGGTTAAGTTCAATTCCATTGTAAAACTTAAATTGGATGGAGGTTCGTACCAGGCTACGAAAGATGGGATAAACGTAGTTAAGGCCAATGCTGTTACGTTATTTATTTCCATAGCTACCAATTTTAATAACTATAAGGATTTAAGTGGTGACGCACAAAAAAGAATGATGGATTACCTGGCTAGGGCCGATAAAAAAAGTTACAGCATTTTAAAGGAAAATCATATTAAGGCTTATCAAAAGCTGTTTAACCGGGTTCATCTGAACCTTGACGGCGCTGATCTTTCAAAAGTGCCGACTAATGAACGGTTAAAAAACTTCGCAAAAGCACAAGACCCTCAGTTTGCCGCCTTGTACTTTCAGTTTGGCCGGTACCTGCTTATAGCATGTTCACAACCGGGCGGACAGCCGGCTAATCTGCAGGGGATATGGAACGATCAGATCAGTCCACCCTGGGGAAGTAAGTATACCATCAATGTCAATACCGAAATGAATTACTGGCCTGCGGAACCTACCAATTTGACTGAAATGCATGAGCCTTTGATACAAATGGTAAAAGACCTTTCTGTAACAGGAAGGGAAACCGCCAGGTCTATGTATGGAGCCGGGGGTTGGGTGACGCATCACAATACTGATTTGTGGCGCATTTCCGGGCTCGTTGACGGTGTTTATTGGGGAATGTGGCCAATGGCAGGTGGCTGGTTAAGCAGGCACCTCTGGGATAAATATGTTTATAGTGGTGATAAAGCCTATTTAAAGTCCGTTTATCCGGCGATCAAAGGTGCTGCGGAATTCTATAAAGATTTCCTTATAGAGGAGCCTTCACATCAATGGCTGGTAGTTTCACCTTCTAATTCTCCGGAAAATGCCCCGGCAATTGCCAATGGTAAATCAATAGCTGCTGGTGTCACTATGGACAATCAGATTGTTTTTGAACTGTTTTCTAATGTGATCCGGGCTTCAGCAATTCTCGGGGAAGACAAGGAGTTTGCTGAGGAATTAAAGGTGATTAGAAAGCGACTGCCGCCAATGCAGATCGGACAGTACGGACAGCTACAGGAATGGCTGCAGGACCTTGATGATCCTAAGGATAAACACAGGCACGTGTCTCACTTGTTTGGCCTGTTTCCTGCCGGAGAAATCTCGCCGTACCGTACACCGGAATTGTTTGATGCGGCACGTACTTCTTTAATTTATAGAGGCGACAGGTCTACCGGTTGGTCTATGGGATGGAAAGTGAATCTATGGGCCAGGCTCCTTGATGGAAATCGTGCGTATAAATTGCTTAGCGACCAGTTATCGCCAGCAACTGGCGAAGGAGAAAGCGGGGGGAGTTACCCGAATTTATTTGATGCACATCCTCCTTTTCAAATCGATGGCAACTTTGGCTGTACTTCAGGTATCACAGAAATGCTGATGCAAAGCTACGACGGGGAAATTAACTTGCTGCCTGCATTGCCGGATGCCTGGACTAAAGGAAATGTAAGCGGTCTTAGAGCAAAAGGAGGCTTCGAAATTGTGAACTTAAGCTGGGAAAACGGAGTTATTAAAGGATTGGAAATCAGATCGGCCTTAGGCGGGAATTGCAGAATCCGTGTGTCCCGTCCTTTAAAAGAAAATGGGGTTCTTAAAATCGCGACCGGCGATAACCCAAATGAATTTTTTGAGGTGGATAAAGTCGCTAATCCTATAATTTCCAGTCAGGCGAAGCTAAAAAGTCCGGGGACAAAAGAATCTTTTCTATATGATTTTGCTACTAAGCCGGGTAAAACCTATCTTTTGTCTGTCAAATGACCCTATTTAATTGTAAAAAATAAACCAAACCATGAACCAAATAAAAACCAAACCAGCTTTTACTGAGAAAAAATTTCTGGTAACCATCATTTTTGTCACTTCACTTTTTATGCTCTGGGGCGTAGCTATTACCATGGCTGATGCATTGAACAAACACTTTCAATCTGTGTTAAGCTTAAGTAAATCGCAATCTGCTTTTGTCCAGTTCGCAATATTCGGCGCTTATGCCGTAATGGGAATTCCCGCCGGGTTATTTATGAAACGATTTGGTTATAAAAATGGAGTATTGCTTGGCCTTTCCCTTTTTGCACTGGGCGCATTTCTTTTTGTACCCGCGGCCAATGCTTCGTCCTTTGGGTTTTTCGGTATCGCCCTCTTTATTTTAGGCTGCGGCTTATCAACGTTGGAAACGGTTGCGCATCCTTTTGTCGCTGCGCTGGGCGATCAGCGGACAAGTGATCAGCGGATTAATTTTGCACAATCTTTTAATGCTGTCGGGGCTATGCTCGGCCCGGCAATCGGCGGATATTTTTTATTCCGGACCCATGTGGCGGGAAGTACAGACCTGACTTCGGTAAAAGTTTTGTACCTGGCTATTGGAATTGTAATCGCATTGATTGCAGTCTCTTTTTCTTTTGTTCGTGTCCCGCAAACTACCGATCCGCATGTTTCAGCTGTTGTGGATGAGGAAGCTGTTAACATAGATACAGCACCAGGTAAAAAACTTTTTGAACACAAACATTTTGTATGGGCTGTTGTGGCCCAGTTTTTTAATGTTGCCGCGCAATCCGGTACCTGGGCTTTCTTTATCAATTACGGGCACGAAATCATGGGCTTTAGCGAACTTAAATCTTCAAATTACATGGTGCTTTTTATGGGGATGATGCTAACCGGACGTTTTGCAGGGACTTTTCTGATGCGTGTAATCGCACCGAATAAACTCCTGGCTGCTTTTGCGACAGGCAATATTCTGATGTGCATTATTGTTGCGCAAGGTTTGGGATGGCCGTCTTATATTGCCCTGTTAATGGTCAATTTTTTCTTTAGCATCATGTTTCCTACCATATTTAGTTTAGGACTTAAAAATCTGGGTAGACATACACAACAAGCGGCATCTTTCATTTCGATGGGTGTAGTCGGCGGTGCGTTTTTCCCTTTTCTGATGGGCGCGGCGGCAGATGAGTTTGGGGTAGCACAGGCGTACTATCTACCCATTATATGTTATGTAGTGATCTTTCTTTTTGGAAAGAAATTTTATAAGGTAAGTCATTAGCCCCGGGGCTAATGACTTACCACCGTTACTTAAAAATAAGTATAGTTTCCTTTTTCGCTGTTGATGGTTACTTGCTTTTGTGCAGAAGTTTCAACTCGGCCAATAATCTGTGCATCGATATTAAAGCTTTTCGAAATCGCAATAATGTCTTCCGCAATTTCCGCAGGAACATAAAGCTCCATACGATGACCCATATTAAATACCTTGTACATTTCCTTCCAGTCGGTGCCCGACTGCTCCTGGATCAATTGAAACAGGGGAGGAACAGGGAATAAATTGTCTTTGATGATATGTACGTCGTTGTTCACAAAATGAAGCACTTTAGTTTGCGCACCACCGCTGCAATGAACGATACCGTGAATTTTTTTTCTGTGGCTTTCCAGAACCTTTTTAATTACCGGAGCATAAGTACGCGTAGGAGATAACACCAATTTACCTGCAGTTACTTCGGTGTTTTCATCAATCTGAACTTTATCTGTCAGTTTCTTACCGCCAGAAAATACAAGGTCGAAAGGTACAGCAGGGTCAAAGCTCTCAGGATAAGCATTCGCAACAGATTTATCGAATACATCATGACGGGCAGAAGTTAATCCATTAGATCCCATGCCACCGTTATATTCAGTTTCGTAGCTTGCTTGTCCTGATGATGACAAACCAACGATCACGTCACCTGCCTGTATATTGTCGTTGCTAATGATTTTATCTCTTTCAATGCGACAAGTAACTGTTGAGTCAACAATAATGGTACGTACCAAATCACCTACATCAGCAGTTTCCCCACCTGTAGAGTAGATTGAAATGCCTTGAGAACGCAGTTCAGCAAGAATTTCTTCTGTTCCATTGATAATGGCTGCAATAACCTCACCTGGGATCAGGTTTTTATTACGGCCAATGGTCGACGACAACAAGATGTTATCTGTAGCGCCAACACAAATCAGGTCATCAATATTCATGATAATTGCATCCTGCGCAATACCTTTCCATACTGAAATATCACCTGTTTCTTTCCAGTATACATAAGCCAGCGAAGATTTGGTTCCTGCACCATCGGCGTGCATGATGTTGCAAAAAGCTTCATCATTACCCAAAATATCAGGGATAATCTTACAGAAGGCTTGTGGAAAAATACCTTTATCTATATTCTTGATGGCCTGGTGCACATCTTCTTTCGAGGCAGAAACGCCACGCTGGTTGTACCTGTTATCACTCATGTTGATGCAAAGATAGAAAAAAATAACCCCTGCCAATTATGACAGAGGTTATAAAACTAAAAAATAGTTAAGTATTTAGGGTTTGGTTATTTTAAAAACAACAACTCTCTGAACTTAGGTAGAGGCCACACGCTGTCATCCACAATTTGTTCTAACTTATCGCAGTGGTAACGGATGGTATCAAAGTGTGATTTAACCTTCTCATCGTAAGCAATTGCTTTTTCACGACTTTCCTCGATAGCGTTCACTTTTTTACGTTGCTCAAGCATTTCATCAATACTGGTTTTTACAACATTTAAGTGTGTAGATAACTTATTGATGATGGAAAGAGGTGTCGCTAAAGCTTCTTCTCCCAAGCCAAGTTCCTTTAATCCTTTTGCGTTACTAATTAATGTGTTTTGGTAAGCAATAGCAGCAGGGATAATCATACTGTTGGTAACATCACCCATTACCCTTGCTTCAATCTGAAGTTTTTTGAAATAGCTTTCTAATAAAATTTCATGACGTGCATGTAATTCACGTGCACTGAAGATGTTTAATTTTGCAAATAAATCTACAGATTTCTCACTTACATAAGCATCAAGTGCTTTAGGTGTAGTTTTGATGTTTGATAAACCGCGTTTTTCAGCTTCTGCAGCCCACTCGTCGCTGTAACCATTACCTTCAAAACGGATATCTTTAGATTCTTTAATGTATTTTTTTAAGATCGTTAATAAAGCAACGTCTTTTTTCTCACCTTTTTTGATCAGCTTGTCAACTTCAACTTTGAATTTATTCAATTGATCAGCAACGATAGCATTTAACACTGTCATTGGTGCCGAAGAGTTTTCAGAAGAACCAACTGCTCTTAATTCAAATTTGTTTCCAGTGAAGGCAAAAGGAGAAGTACGGTTACGGTCAGTTGAATCGAAAGAGATCTGAGGGATCTTTGGAATACCTAACCATAAAGAGTCTTCATTTTTAACTTTCTTAATGATGCTTCTTGATGATTCGATCTCGTCAAGGATTTCATCTAATTGAGATCCAAGGAAGATGGAGATGATCGCCGGTGGCGCTTCGTTAGCACCTAAACGATGGTCATTACTTACTGAAGCAATACTTGCTCTCAATAAATCTGCATGCTCATGTACCGCTTTGATGGTGTTGATGAAGAATGTTAAGAACATCAGGTTATTTTTAGGCGTTTTACCTGGTGATAACAAGTTCTTACCAGTATCAGTAATTAACGACCAGTTGTTGTGTTTACCTGATCCGTTGATACCTGCGTATGGTTTCTCATGTAAAAGCACTTTAAAGTTATGTCTTAAAGCAACTTTTTCCATTAAGTCCATTAACAATTGGTTGTGGTCAATTGCAAGGTTGATTTCTTCATAGATAGGAGCACACTCAAATTGAGAAGGAGCAACCTCATTATGACGGGTTTTCAAAGGAATGCCCAGTTTTAAAGCTTCGTTTTCGAAGTCGACCATGTAAGTAAATACACGCTCAGGAATAGATCCGAAGTAATGATCTTCTAATTGTTGTCCTTTTGCAGACATGTGTCCGAACAATGCACGGCCAGTTAAAGCTAAATCCGGACGGGCATTATATAATGCAAGGTCAACCAGGAAATACTCCTGCTCGATACCTAAAGATGCACTAACTTTAGTGATGCTTTTATCAAAATACTGACAAACATCAACAGCAGCTTTATCCATAGCAGAAAGTGCTTTTAATAAAGGAGCTTTATAATCTAATGCTTCACCTGTGTAAGCAACAAATACGGTAGGAATACAAAGTGTTTTACCAGCTTTGCTTTCCATAATGAAAGCTGGAGAAGAAGGATCCCATGCAGTATAACCGCGTGCTTCAAAAGTATTACGGATACCACCATTAGGGAAACTTGAGGCATCTGGCTCTTGTTGAACTAATGCACTACCAGCAAATACTTCAATTGCACCATCTCCACTTGGCTCAAAAAACGAATCGTGTTTCTCAGCGGTTGTGCCTGTTAATGGTTGAAACCAGTGGGTGTAATGAGTAGCACCTTTGCTCATTGCCCAGCTTTTCATAGCTGTTGCAATGTGATTGGCATCTTCATGGTTAATTAATTCACCTTGTTCAATTGAGGAAATAAGTTTCTGAAATACTTCTTTCGATAAGTAGTCTTTCATCTTTTTCTTATCAAAAACATTCACGCCAAAAAAATCAGAGATTTTAGTCGAAGGAGACTTTACTTCTGGTGAAATTCTTGTTTGTGCCTCTTTTAATGCAATTGTTCTTAAGCTTTTCATCTATTTGTTTAAAGTTTGGTCAAAAATAGGTTTTTTATTGATTGTTTTTAATAAATTGTTTGTAAAAATACAAATGTTGGCAAGTATTCAAAGAAATTATTGTCAGTTTTCGTGTTTTGGTGGTGAAATGGCGTTAGAATTTGCAATTTTTACGAAAATCGTAATTTCGAGGGGCTGTTTTAGCGGTATTGTTAATTGGCTTGTTTTTTTGATTGCATTTCTCTGACCATATAGTAAGATAAATAGCCAATAAATACGATTAATAGCACTATCACTCCCCACATCCAGCTCTTTTTAATGAAGTTCGGCCCCTTATCCAAGGATTCGTTGGTATTCTTTTTAAAATTGAGAACAGTTACCGCAGGTATAGTCTTACTTATGCTATCCTTAAAATAACTCAGGTCGTACCTTGGTAGTTCCAGGTTTTGCTGTCCCGTTTTAATTACATATTGTTTATCTTTTTCAAGATAGGTAATCAACTCCATATTTTTTTGATACGCCTCAATATTTTTTATCAACAATGGTGAACTATCTTCATTTTCTATGACCAGGAACAGTTGTTTATATCTGTTTTCTCCATAAAGATCTATTACAGGGTGTTTTTCGGAGGAAATTATGATGTTTGTAAGCTTGTCTTCAGAATAATTCCTTCTTTTCTGCTTTATCTGCGGATTTTTTTCGGATATCCATGCTGTTCTCCTGTAATATTGAAAGCCCTCAAGGTTTAATTTTAATTTATCTATCTGATAGTGGGCTTTAAAGGTAATAGAAACGATTGTGCGTTTGTTTTCTTTATCTTCTGCCGTCGTTACCGATGAAACAGGTACACTGGTGTAATCCAGAAGCTTTAAAGCTGTCGTGTCTTGTAAATAGATACTGTCAGGTAATTGCCTGAGCAAATAAGCGATCTCTTTTTGTTTTTCAAAGATCCTGATATCAGAAAGATCTTTATTTGCAGTTTTTGAAACGATTTCTGGTGTAAGTGCTATTTTATAAAATCCGTTGGCACTTACCTGATCCAGACTGCCACTCCATTTAAAAGATTGCGCGGAGGCAACGGTCCAGTTCAGTAAAATTAATGCATAGACAAAAAACTTAAATTTCATTGTGTTCAGTTTCTTTTTTGTCGCTGGTAAGTAGTAAGTTCTTTAAACGTTGATACATAAATGAAATGACCAGCAGTAGTATTCCCAGAGAAATAAAGGCTGCTATTTTCCCTCCTTCGGATAGTCCTCGTAAATCGAAAATGAATAATTTAAGTAAGGTAATAGCCAATATGGAGATGGATATGATCCGGATGGTTTTAGATTTCCATTTCATACCTATGTATATATATAGTAATGCAAAACAGCCCCATAAAATGGCAAAGCCGGATTTATGGCTGTTATTTAAAATCATAGCCATAGATTTTTCTTTTGAGTGCTGCGACATTACCATTAAATGATCCAGTTCAGCGCTGGCAACATAAAGCACCATAAACGCAATAAACCATTGCAAGGTAACCAGGCCTTTAGAAGAGTTTATACTCTTTTCATTTTGATAAAGTGCATAGAGTGTAGTGGCGATTAAAGTGATCAGCAAATAATGGAAAAGATAAGTGCCTAAACTGATGTTTTGTAAATCCAGGTATCCGTTTCTTATTGAAATGGTTTCCTGATTGAAGAGTAATGGGAAGCAGAGTAGTGAAACGATTCCGATGGCTGCAACGAGGTATTTGAATTCTTCTCTTTCTGTGCTGCGTATAGCAATAAGTAAAACGGTAATGAACAAGTAACTGAAGCAACCTAATGCAAGTATTCTTAGTAAAGGAAAATAAATGTGCGCCTGATAATTCAATTCCAAAGCAATAACTATATAGCTGATGATGATCATAGCAATAGCCAAAATGGTTCTGGAGGTTTTAATTTCCCGGAAAAGTATTGATTTGATTTCGGACTTAAGAAGTTTTGAATACAATAATAGTGCACAAACAACTACTAAACCTGTAATAAACCCTTTGTTTGCCAAAGGTATAAGCCGGTTATTTGTGTCGTATAAATTGCTTCCGTAAACCTGCTGCCAGTCCATAGTCAGACTGATACCGAGTAAAACCAATATGATAAGGGACGATTGTTTAATAAGGGTAATGCCTGATTTTTGAGATAACCAAAGCAGTAATACACTTTCTGCAGCCCAGAATAGGGTAATGTGGTTACCTTTTAACTGTACAGGAGCTGCAAGGCTGATAAAGGTAAGTACCAATCCAATGAGTAGATAAATCAGGTTTCTGTCTATTTTATCATTTTTATATAGAGCATAAGCAAAGGCCAAGTTTACAAGTCCTAGTAATGCTGTAAAGAGTCCCTGATAGTCTCCATTTGAAAGGTGGCTCAGGATCAGCATACCTGCCGAATAATAAAGGAAGGTGTTGCTCAGCAGGATTCCGATTTCCAGTGCATTAAAATCCGTTTTCTCTTTGATGTTGTTGATGATATTCATCAATAGAAATACCAGGTAAAATAATGAAGCAAATATTAATGCACCTAAATATGGAACAGGTTTTTGTGATTCGGTCAATACGCTTGTTGTTAGCCATCCACCAAATAGGATAATTGTAAAAGCGTAACAGATGATATTGATAATTGGCCATTTTTTGTAATACGCCAACACCAGCATGCCTATATTTAGTACTAATATATAAGTGAAAAGAACAATGTAATTTCCTTCGCCCGTGCTTACCATAAATGGCGCACCAAAGCCACCCAATATGGCAAATATCGCCAGTTCTTTACGGTCGTAACTGAGCGAAAGTAACACGGTGAAACTTGTAATTATGATGGTTAGTATAAAAGCCAGTGTCTGATTAAACAGTTGATATTCGTGAAAGCCAATGGCAACTGTAAAATAAAGGATAGCTACACCTCCACCAACCAGTACCGAACTGAAAGTTGAGAATGATTTACGGAGTCGGTGTGCAAGTCCTACTAAAATTCCTCCACATAAGAAACCTATGCTGACACGACCAATTTCATTAATCCAGTCCTTATCAATTGCATATTTTAGGAAGAAGCCCATGCCCAGTACCAGGATTACGATACCTATTTTATTGAATAAATTCTCGCCGATGAATTTTTCCAGATCAGGGTTACGTTCACTGAAAGAAGGTTTTTGTGCAATAGGAGGTGGGGGAAACTGTGTTGAAATCTGTTCAACCGGTGTTGTAGCTTCAATTGCAACCAGGATCTCCGGTTCTTCAATCGGAGGCGTTTCCTGAATAGGAGTGGTTATTGACTCTGGTTCAGGAGAGATTAACGGTTCAGTGATATCTACTGGTTTAACTTCGGTTGGTTCCTTAGGTTTATAAGGTGTGAAAGGTTGAAAAGCCTCTTTTTGAACGATGGGTTCAAGAGGCTTTTCGACAGTCTTTTCCGTAGTAGTATTAGATTCTTTATTGGCCAGCTGGCTGGATAGATGTTCAATTTTTAGGTATAAAAATTCAAGTTTCTCGGTTAAATTCCTTTTTAATTGGAGTACAATAATCAGAATTATAATAACGAGAATGAATATTACCGTTTCTAAAAACATAAAGGGCAGATTTGGTTTGACTTTAAAGGTAATAAAAACCTAAACTATTTGTCTGCTAAGTATTATTTTTTTAGAAAGCCTGGTGTTGTCTATCTTTCGATGACACCACCAGAGCCTAAAACAGTTTTTTCTATCTCAGGATTACCGCTGTAGTATACATGTCCGGAGCCGCTGATCACAGCCTTTATGGAACCATTGGTGCTGATGTTAATGCTACCTTTTCCACTTATCCTCGCTGAAAGCTGATCTATATTAAGGGCTTTGCTGCCGAAGCTACCCGGACCGCTTAAGGTAACGCTTGCTGTTTCTGCTTTACCAGTAATGTTAGCTGCTCCGGAGCCACTAATTACACCGGTAATTTTGTCGGCTTCTACATTTGCCTTTATAATACCTGATCCGCTTAAAGTTGTTGCAAATTCTGCCGCGGTAATTGTACCGGATACAATGATGCTTCCATTTCCGCTCATGGTTAAACTGCTCAGTTGTTTGGCAGTTACATAAGCGGTAATCTTTTTATTTTCATATTTCTTAGCCCAGCTTACCCAGCTGGTTTGCGGACGAATAACCAATTTGTCTCCCTTTACCTCACTAACCAATGTAGAGATGGCTTCTTTGTCGCCTTCAAACCTCAGGCTTTCTTTGGTGCCGAATTTAACTATAACTTCAATTGGACCGCCTGCAACTATACCGTTAAAATTCTTTACTTCCCGTTCGTCGGAACTAAAGTTTATGGTTTTTATACTCGTAGGTGAAGCAGCACTAATGTTGTTGATTTGTGTAAATGATGCGGCAACTAATAATATGGCTAATAATGGTTTCATGGTCTTATTTGTAATTGAATTTAAAACTATAGTGATTTTCCGTAAATGTACCTATAAGACGTATGATTTGGTAGTTTGTTGCATGTAGCTGAAGAAAAAAATATTTTATTTACAGTGGCCCATCATGATAAAGTATGCCGTGCCTTATGGCCTTAATTAGTGTCAGATCAATCTTGCAGTCCAGGCTTTGTCGACAATAGCCAGGATCCTGATCATCTATTTCAATAGTGGCGAGGCGTTCCTGTTGTTCATTAAAAATCTGGTATTGCTCTTTGTTGAGTTGATTGATAATAAACGAGCGGCCGATTCCATCAGTTCCGGCTGCTTCGATATTGAATTTTTTCATTATTTTAGGTATTGATGCTAGGACTTAACAAATTGAAAAACAGTTTGTTTGTGATTTTTGAAAAAAAATTAAATAAAATTTAAAAGAACTGTCAATCGACCTGAAAAAGCACTTTTCCCGACTAGACTATAAACAAAACGGGCTGTACCTATGATTAAGGATACAGCCCGTTATGATATTTATAAATACTATAGATTTATTTAGCGTGTTGCTCAACCCATTTGCGGGCATTCACAAAAGCTTCCATCCATGGCGAAACTTCGTCTTTACGACCTTGAGGGTAGTTTGCCCAATGCCACTGGAATAATGAACGCTCAATATGAGGCATCATAACCAGGTGACGGCCAGACTCATCGCACATCATTGCCGTATTGTAATCAGATCCGTTAGGACTGGCCGGATAGCTTTCGTAAGCATATTTAGCAACAATACGGTATTGGTCTTCTGCGTAAGGTAAATGGAAACGACCTTCACCATGTGATACCCAAACCCCTAATGTGCTGCCTGCTAATGTAGAAAGCATGATTGAATTGTTTTCAGCAACCGTTAACGAAGTGAATATACTTTCGTGTTTATGGCTTTCGTTGTGCAGCATTTTTGGTTTTTCAGCATGGTCCTTATTGATCAGGCCAAGCTCAACAAAAAGCTGACAACCATTACACACACCTACAGATAAAGTATCAGGACGGTTAAAGAAGTTTTCTAAAGCAACTCTGGCTTTTTCATTGTACATGAATGCTCCGGCCCAGCCTTTAGCTGATCCTAAAACGTCTGAGTTAGAGAAACCACCTACAGCACCAATAAACTGGATGTCTTCCAGTGTTTCACGTCCCGAAATCAAATCGGTCATGTGAACATCCTTTACATCAAAACCTGCAAGGTACATGGAGTTAGCCAGCTCTCGTTCAGAGTTACTTCCTTTTTCACGGATGATCGCAGCTTTGGGACGTGGTTTACTTTCGTCAATAACTGGTTTCTTTCCGTCAAACTGGGTAGGGAAGGTGTATTTTAAAACGTGGTTTTTATAGTTGTCGTAGCGTTCTTTGGCTTTAACCGGACCGCTTTGTTTTTTATCCAGCAGGTAAGAAGTTTTGAACCATACATCACGTAAGTGATCGATGTCAAAGTTTAAAGCTGCAGCAGCTCCATTTTTAATGCTTAATGTAGCAGTGTTACTTACTTCGCCGATTTTATGGAAAGCAACTCCATTTGCTGAAAGTATGTTTTCAACAGCAACATCAGCCTGGAAAACAATACCAATGTTTTCTGCAAAGAGTAATTTTATGATATCTTGTTCCCCAAGGGCAGATAAGTCAAGGTTTGCACCGAGGTTACGGTCTGCAAAGCAAAGTTCCAATAGGGTAGTGATTAAACCACCGCTGCCTATATCGTGACCAGCCTGTATTTTTTCTTCCTTAATTAATTGCTGAATGGTATTGAATGCATTTTTAAATTGTGCTGCGTCTTTTACGTCAGGAGTATCATTACCTATTTTGTTTAAAATCTGAGCAAATGACGATCCGCCTAATTTGTAGCTGTCATTAGAAAGATTTACGTAATAAATCGAACCACCATTTTTCTGTAAAACAGGCTCTACTACTTGTGTAATATTATCGCAATTACCGGCGGCCGAAATGATAACGGTACCTGGCGCAATTACATCACCATCTTTGTATTTCTGTTTCATCGACAGGGAGTCTTTTCCAGTCGGGATATTGATGCCAAGATCAATAGCAAAATCAGAACAAGCTTTTACAGCTTCATATAATCTGGCATCTTCACCTTCATTTTTACAAGCCCACATCCAGTTGGCTGAAAGGGATACGCTTTTTAGTCCGTCTTTTAGTGGTGCCCAAACGAGGTTTGAAAGTGATTCGGCGATCGCGATACGACTTCCTGCTGCTGCATCAATTAATGCAGAAACAGGAGCATGACCAACTGAAGTCGCTATGCCTTCTTTTCCCTGGAAATCCAATGCCATTACACCACAATTGTTTAGTGGTAGTTGCAACGGGCCTGCACATTGTTGTTTAGCAACACGGCCACCCACGCAGCGGTCAACTTTGTTGGTTAACCAGTCTTTGGAAGCTACAGCTTCTAGTTGTAATACCTGCTCCAGGTATTCATTTAGTAAACTGGCATCATAAGTTACGGATTGGTATTTTCTGTCGACAGTTTTGTCGTCCATCACTACCTTCGGTGAGCTGCCAAACATATCTTTCAATTCCAGATCCATTGGTTTTACGCCAGTGGTTGCAGATTCGAAAGTAAAGCGATGATCGCCAGTTACAGTTCCTACAGTATACATAGGAGAACGTTCACGATCAGCAATCTTTTGCAGGGTATCTATATCTTTTTGGCCGATTACCAATCCCATGCGTTCCTGAGATTCGTTGCCAATAATTTCTTTTGAGGATAGGGTAGGATCGCCAACAGGTAATTTATCCAGGTCAATCTTACCGCCTGTTTCTTCAACAAGTTCTGATAAACAGTTTAAGTGACCACCAGCACCATGGTCATGTATAGATATAATGGTGTTGTTTTCACTTTCAACCATACCACGAACAGCATTGGCGGCTCTTTTTTGCATTTCCGGGTTTGAACGTTGAATTGCATTCAATTCAATACCCGTACCTAATGCACCGGTATCAGCAGATGAAACTGCCGCACCACCCATACCAATTCTATAATTTTCACCACCCAGGATAACGATTTTATCTCCTGTTGATGGTTTGTGCTTTTTAGCCTGGCTCGCTTTTCCGTAGCCTACACCACCGGCAAGCATAATAACCTTATCGAATCCTAACTTACGTGAATCTTCTTCATGTTCAAATGTTAGCACCGATCCGGTGATGAGCGGTTGACCGAACTTATTTCCAAAATCTGTTGCTCCGTTCGAAGCTTTGATCAGGATGTCCATTGGAGTCTGGTATAACCATTCTCTTTCTTCAACACCTTTTTCCCATGGACGATTTTCTTCCAATCTGGATAATGCAGTCATGTAAACTGCAGTACCAGCAAGTGGTAATGAACCTTGTCCGCCTGCCAGCCTGTCTCTGATTTCACCACCAGAACCAGTAGCTGCGCCATTAAATGGCTCAACAGTAGTAGGGAAATTGTGTGTTTCTGCTTTAATCGAGATCACAGATTCAAAGTCGCTCAAAGCATAATACTCAGGAATGTCTGCACGTTTAGGTGCAAACTGTTGAACTGTAGGGCCTTTAACAAAGGCTACGTTATCTTTATAAGCAGAAACAATATCGTTAGGATTTTCTTCTGAAGTTTTGCGGATTAGTTTAAACAATGATGTAGGTTGTTCTACACCATCAATTACAAATTTACCGTTGAATATTTTATGACGGCAATGTTCTGAGTTAACCTGTGAAAAACCGAATACTTCAGAATCTGTCAACGGTCTGCCTAGTCTTTCTGCCAACGAGTTCAAGTAATCTACTTCTTCGTCACTCAGCGAGAGTCCTTCTTGTTTATTAAATGCTGCAACGTCAGTAATCTGAAGAATCGGCTCAGGTTTAATATTTATGGTATAGATGTCCTGATCAAGCAGATTGTATTTCTGAGAAAGCATTGGATCAAAATCAGTGAAATCTTCTGCTACCTTTTGAAATTCTTCAATACGGATGATATCCTGGATGTCCATGTTCTGTGTAATCTCCACAGCATTGGTGCTCCATGGTGTTACCATCGCTGCGCGCGGGCCAACAAAAAAATCAGTTAAAGTCGTTTCTTGTTGTAATTTGGCGCCGCCAAACAGCCATTCTAGCTTTGTAATATCTGTATTGCTCAGTTCTCGTTCTATTTGTAAAGCGAAAACTGTATTGGATGGGCTTGAGAAGAAATAAATCATGCTTTTTTTTTGAAGATGCAAATTTAGCGTTAAAATTTCAAAAGGACTATTATAGAATGCAATAAAATCGTTTCAACATGGAATGTTGTTTATGCCAACGAGGTAACTTCAAAATAAATGGTTTATAGGTTGCATATAAAGAAAACGATTCTCACTAGGGGATAATAAGGAGTTTACAGGGATTTGTCCCTGTTAAGTCCCTGTTGACCCCCTGTTATTTCCCTGTCGGGCCCTTGTAAGGGCCAGCTGATTTTGGATGTAGTTATAGGGTTGTTGTTAATTTGTTGTTAATTATTTAGTTTTTAGTTAAGTGTTGAGTTTGACAACCAAAAACATTAAGATTTTATACGAATATAAACTTTTACATTTGTATTATCTTTTAATAGGAAGAAAAAGACCGTTGATGTACGATGAAGAACGCTTTTAAGTTTAAACAGTTTGAAATAGACCAGACGGGTTGCGCTATGCGTATCAATACGGATGGCGTGTTGTTGGGGGCAATTGCGACGAAAAAGAATGCTTCAAGGATACTTGATATTGGCACAGGAACAGGGGTAATTGCGTTGATGCTTGCCCAGCGTTTTCCTGATGCACTGGTTGATGCTGTGGAAATTGACGAGTCGGCTGCTGTTGCTGCTGCAAAAAATGCAGAGAATGCTGCTTTTTCTGAACGTTTAAATGTGATACATACTGCTATTGAAGATTATACTTCTACTGGTTTGTATGATCTTATTGTTTCCAATCCGCCCTTTTTTGTGAACGACCTGAAGAATCCTGAGTATAGGAAAGGAGTGGCGCGGCATACGGACGCAGTGTTTTTTGAGGTGTTGTTACGTAAGGTTGGTTTGTTGTTGAGTAGGGAGGGACGGTTTTGGTTTGTTTTGCCCGTTAAGCAGGCTGAAAGTACTATCCGTATTGCGGCTGATTATGGTTTGTTTCCGGTTAAGGTTGTTCATTTGCATTCTGATGAAACTAAAGAAGAATTCCGGCAGATTGTTTGTCTGGGTTATTCTGGTGCTGAGATAAAACATCAGAAGTTATGTATTTATGCAGACAGAGGTGTTCATACCAAAGCTTATAAATTACTGTTAAAGGATTTTTTTCTTGCATTTTAATATATATAGATGAAGACGATTGGATTGATGTCTGATACACATGGTTTTTTGGATGATGCAGTTTTTAAACACTTCGATAGTTGTGATGAAATATGGCATGCCGGAGACTTTGGTCCTGATGTGGCTGAACGACTGGCAGCCTTTAAGCCTTTAAAAGGTGTATATGGAAATATTGATGGTAAAGAGATTCGGTCGGTGTATCCCGAGCATCTTCGTTTTAACTGTGAAAATCTAGATGTGTGGATGACTCATATTGGTGGTTATCCTGGTAAATATACACCGCAGGTTAAGCCTGAAATTTACACTAAGCCCCCGATGTTGTTTATTTCCGGACACTCACATATTTTGAAAGTGATGTATGACGAGAAAATAAAATGTTTGCACATAAATCCCGGTGCAGCCGGTAATTCAGGCTGGCATAAGATAAAAACTTTAATTAGATTTTGTGTTTCGGAGGAAAAAATACATACCTTAGCGGCCATAGAAATAGGAAATAGATAACGTATAAAATACACTAAGTATATGTCGGGTATAAAAACACTTGGTCAATTCATAATCGAGAAACAGGCTGATTTCTCTTATGCAAAAGGAGAACTTTCCAGGTTGCTGAGAGATATTGGAATAGCAGCCAAAATAGTAAACCGTGAGGTGAATAAAGCCGGTTTGGTTGATATTCTGGGGGAAGCAGGAACCGTAAATATACAAGGTGAGGGGCAACAGAAACTGGATGTTTTTGCCAATACGCAGTTTATTAGTGCGCTAACGAGTGGTGGTGAATGCTGTATTGTAGCTACTGAGGAAGAGGATGATTTTGTTCCGATCGATTCACCGGTATCAAAAAATGCAAAATATATTGTTTGTATTGACCCGCTTGATGGTTCTTCGAATATTGATGTGAATGTGGCTGTTGGTACCATCTTTTCTATTTTTCGCAGAAAATCTGTAGAGGGTACTGCTACTTTGGCCGATGTGTTGCAGAAGGGGACAGAACAGGTTGCTGCGGGTTATGTGATTTACGGATCGTCGACGATGATGGTTTATACTACTGGTAAAGGTGTGAACGGTTTTACTTTGGATCCTTCGATTGGTGAGTTTTGTTTATCGCATCCGGACTTGAAAATTCCGGAGACGGGTAATATTTATTCTATTAATGAAGGTAACTATGTTCATTTTCCGGAGGGGGTAAAGAAATACATTAAATATGCCCAGGTTGAGGATAAAGCTACTAATCGTCCTTATACGTCAAGATATATTGGATCGATGGTGGGTGATATACACAGGAATTTAATCAAAGGTGGTATTTATATTTATCCTACAACTTCAAGTTCACCAAATGGAAAGTTAAGGTTACTGTATGAGTGCAATCCTATGGCTTTTATTGTGGAGCAGGCAGGAGGGGTAGCTTCTGATGGATTTAACCGGATATTGGAAATTGAGCCAACTGAGTTGCATCAGCGTACTTCAATCTTTATCGGTTCGCCGGCGATGGTTAAAGTTGCGGAAGATCTGATGACGGAATTTTCATCGGAGAAAAACAATAAACGTGTAAACGGAACTTCAGCTAATGGGGCATTGGAATCTTTAGGGATTGTTGGCGGTATTGATTAAATAGATCTTTAAATATTAAATGAAAGGCCATATCATGTTCAAATGATATGGCCTTTTATATTTTATGAGGGTGGAATATGGGGCTCGAACCCTTTGCCTAAAGTAATGAAGCATTGTTCCTTTCTGCTTCAAACTCTGCATCGATGCTCTGTGCGGCTTTGTTTTTTGACGCGGCTACAGCGAGCTGATCACAGCGTTCGTTTTCCGGGTGGTTGTTGTGTCCTTTTACCCAAACGAATTTTACATCGTGTAATTTATATATATTTAAAAAGCGCATCCAGAGGTCTTTGTTTTTTTTGCCTTTGAAGCCTGTTTTAACCCAACCAAATACCCATTTTTTTTCAATAGAATCAATTACATATTTGGAGTCGGAAAATATGGTGACTTTCTGTCCGGGTGTTTTTAAAGCCTGTAGTGCCACTATTACCGCTAGTAGTTCCATTCTGTTGTTGGTGGTCATTCTAAAGCCGGCACTCAATTCTTTATAGTGTGCTCCTGATCTTAAAATAACACCATATCCACCTGGTCCTGGGTTTCCGCTAGCTGCTCCGTCTGTATAAATTTCTATCATAATGTTAAGCAAATCTAGCTTTTTAAGGCTTAAAACCAATTTATGTAGAACAATTAAAATTTTTATGAAAAATTAATTGGCTGAAATATAATCGGTTAAAAAAAAGTGAGAAATAATAGGCGAAAATATTTGAATAAAATGTTTTTAATCGTACTTTTGTAGCGTTGAAAAAAACATGGTGGTTTTAGCTCAGTTGGTTAGAGCATCGGTTTGTGGTACCGAGGGTCGTGGGTTCGAGCCCCATATTCCACCCCAGTTTTGAAAGCAGTCTGAAAAGACTGCTTTTTTTGTTTGTGGCGCTTTTTTTGCTGCAAAAATTCGCAGATGATGGATCCGTCAGATGGAGGTCTATATAGGTTTTAATTCAGAGATAATGAAAATTGAGAAGTTAATAGGTTGTTTGTTAATTGTTGTTACGTCGTTTGCTGCTTGTAAAAAAACTTCAGAGCGTGTTATCGACTGTTTTGGAGAGAGTTTATTGGTAAGTGTGCATGTGAAGATAGATGCTGCCAATGGAAAGCAAGTTACTACCGAAGTAAAATATTTGGGTTCAAAAACGATAAGTGGGGTTAAATGGGAATACGGTGATGGAAGTACCGAGTCGACCACTGGGTTAACGGGTGATCATACATATGTGTCGGCCGGCAGTTATACAGTGAAGGCAAGAGTTTCATTTACGGATGGTAAATCATCTTGTGAAGTCGATCCTACAAAAAATGTAAACATTCAGTAGCCGCTAATAACATTTAGAGCTTTCTTTCTGGTTAGTCTGTATTACTTCAATCATATCTAAAAATTTTTAACTAAATATTTGGACAACCAAATGGTTGTTCTTATATTTGACAACCATTTGGTTGTGTTATGATAGAAAGAAGAGATGTATTTCAGGCGATAGCCGATCCTACACGGAGGAAGATTATTAGTAAGCTGGTTCAGGGACCGCTTAATATTACTCAGATTGGTGAGGATTTTGGCGTGAGTAAACAAGCGATTGCCAAGCACATTAAAATCCTTAACGAGTGTGGTATTGTGTCGATGAGTCAAAAGGGACGGGAACAGATTTGTGAAGCACAGCTTGGCTCATTGGACGAAGTGACCAATTGGGTAACAGAATCACGTAAATTATGGAACCAGCGATTCGAAAAGTTGGACAGATTTCTTAATGAAATAAAAAAATAACAGCTATGAATTCGAACAAAAAAGAACTTTTAATTAGCCATCTATTCGATGCTCCGAGAGATATTGTATTCGGTGCCTGGACAGATCCTGAACAATTAAAGCAATGGTATGCTCCTGATGGGTGCACAATTGAATTTAAAACTATAGACACAACACAAGGAGGTAATTTTCACTCCTGCATCCATGATCCTGTGCATGGGGAATGTTGGGTTAAAGGTATCTACCTTGAGGTAATCCCAAATCAAAAACTAGTTTTTACGATGGTGATGTCAGATCAGGCAGGTAATTCTGTAAGTTCAGTTGTTGCTGGTAAAACTGAAGACTGGCCCGAAACGCAAATCACAACGGTTACCTTTGAATCGATTGGAAACCAAACCAAAGTTTCGATACATCAAACTGTTTCAGAAGAAGAAGCTAAAAAAACTGGTGCTTACCAAAGCTGGATCAAAATGCTGATTAAGCTTAATCTGCTATTAAACTAAGGGATGATTTTTTAAAAATTAAAAAATGAAAAGGACTCTTTTATATTCTATTTTATCAGTATTGATATTATTATCTTGCAATCAGGTAAATAAATTGGAACAAAACGAAAACCAATCTATGGGAAAGAATGTGGATGATACTTTGGTTCAAAGTGGTTATTCTGAAGTCAACGGGATTAAAATGTTCTTTGAAATTTACGGAAAGGGGAAGCCTCTTGTTTTAATCCATGGTGGTGGGTCGACCATTCAGTCGAATTTCGGTCAGGTTATTAAAATGTTCGCTCAAAACAGAAAGGTGATTGCAATGGAATTGCAAGCTCACGGTAGAACCAACGACAGGGATAAGGATTCGTCGTTTGAGCAGGATGCAGACGACGTTGTTACGCTTCTTAAAAATCTAAATGTTGATAAAGCAGATTTTTTTGGTTTCAGCAATGGAGGGACAACGACCTTACAAATCGCAATTCGTCATCCTGAAATCGTCGATAAAATGATTCTAGGCTCCGCATTATACAAAAGAAATGGTGTTCCTGCACAATTTTGGGATTTTATGAAACAGGCAAATTTATCCAATATGCCCCAGGAGCTAAAAGATGCATATCTGGATGTAACACCAGATCCTAAAGGGCTTCAAATTATGCATGATAGGGACGCAAAAAGAATGGTTGATTTCAAGGATATTCCTGACGGGCAGATTAAAGCAATTAAAGCTAAAACGCTAATTATAATTGCTGATAAAGATGTTGTAAGTCCTGAACACGCTATTGAAATGCATAGGAATATAGCCGGATCTGAATTGGCGATTATTCCGGGCGTACATGGCGAGTATATTGGGGAAATTACCACACTGAAATCTAATTCCAGACAACAAGATTTTGTTGTTCCGATGATCAAGCAATTTCTTGACCCACCAAAAGCAAGTCAATAATATTTATCTGGCTTTAATTACATTCCTTAACGTACATTAAGATCTACTGATGCCGGGAATATCCGTTCGGGGTCACCAAATAGCGCAAGGCTTTCTGCCATTGTTCCAATATTTGGTGTTAATTTTTTATTGAACACCAATTTGCCGTTGTAATTTACCTTTACTGCATTCTTAAAGTCTATACGATCTATATATAATCTGATTTTTCCCTGAACATGCCCTTTAATGTCATCAGAGTTGATGTGATAAGTATTTGCTTCCTTTTCTATATAGAATCTACGTTCGCCGGTTTTTGACAAACCGTCAAGCCTTACATAACCAAAGCCATTACGGTAAGTACAGGGTCTGTTAAGTTCACCACCATAAATCGTATCACATTGCGCATAGTACACCATGCTTAAAGTATCCGGATACGATTTTCTCTTAAATTGCTTTAACCAGGGGCTGGCTTTGAAATAGTCTATGCCATGACCTTTTCCGGCTTGTATGTCTACCTTATGTACAAACTGTCCTCTGTTTTTTGATGCGGCACTGTCCAGCATGATCTTCCAGTTCCGGGCATTGGTAATGCGGTCATAAGCAAAGTCATTTTCTCCCATTCCTATAAAGAAAGCCGTGTTTCTGAGGTTTTCAATATGTTCCTGTTCTTTCCATATTGATCCGGCCATTGGTCCGGCACCGGCAAAATAATCGGCAAAGAAAATGCCCATTCTAAAACTACCATAGCCGCCTTCAGAAATTCCAAGTATGTAAGTTCGGCTGGCATCAATATCTCCCGAAAGGACCCCCAGCTGCCAGGCTCTTATCCATGCAGTTGCAGCTGCACGATGGTACCATCTACCTCTTCTGTCGTCAGGCATCCTTGGAACAAAATAAAGACTTGCTGCATCATCATACCTGCTGCCCAATGTTTTTGCGGCAAGCCATTCCCGGTCATTTGCTTTAGATGTCCATGGACCTGGTTCCTGTGGAAAGGTACCTCCTCCGTGCAGATTAATAAATAGGGGATAGCCTGCGGCTGGTTTTTCTCCTTTTTTAGAAATTGAGAATAGCATTTGCTTATCGTCCGGTAGTTGCCATTTCACAGAATCGAGCGTCGTAGCATTATTTAGAGATGGCCAGGTCGCTAACCTCTTTTTATTTGCCTGCTTCCAATAATCCCAAAGCACTAATCTGTATTTTGGTAATTCTTCAGGCTTTATTTTTTGCTTATAATACCTTACATCTGGATTTATGAGATTATCGGCCTCAATAGTTTTAGTAAGGTAGGCAATCAGTTCTCTTTCGTTATTAATTTTAGATACAGCACCTGCTGAAATTAGAAAGATTGCAGGAGCTATTACTATAGATAATGGTAATTTATACTTTGTAAGATGTTTTTTTAGTTTGTTCAACATAGCACTATAGAGGCTGAGAAGTATTTTAGTGACTAACAGATTTTGAAAATACATTGATGACTACAACACCACTAACAATTAAAATAATACCTATAATTGCTGGAAGGTCGAGTTTTTGTTTGAACAGAAACAACCCAACAAGGGAGATCATTACTATTCCGATACCGGACCAGATGGCGTAAGCGATACCGAGGTTAAGTTTATGCAGACTCAGACTTAGAAAGTAGAAGGCTGTTGCATAACTAAGAATTGTTAATATCGAAGGCCATAATTTACTAAATTGATCCGAGGCTTTTAATGAAGAAGTGGCAATGATCTCGAAAACTATGGCGATAAACAAAAATATATAGGTTTTTAACATCTCTGTTTTTTAAGATAACATACAAGTTTACAACATAAAAAAAAGCATCCTTGAATTGGATGCTTTTCTTATTACGGAGTTTTGTTTAGCTAAGTTTTACTTTTGTAGCGTTTAATCCTTTTTTTCCGTTTTCAACCTCGTAAGTAACGTGGTCGTTTTCTCTAACCTTATCAATAAGGCCTGTAACGTGTACAAAGATTTCTGGTTCACCGTTTTCAGGTATGATGAATCCAAATCCTTTTGACTCATTAAAAAATTTTACTGTTCCTTCTGGCATTGTAATGTCAATTAAATTTAAGTGTAGGGTTTTATTATAGTTAAAAGTAAAAACAATTATTGAAAAACAATCGCTTTTGGTTCATCTAAAATAAATAATAATGCTTTTTTAATGTTTTTTTGTTAAAAAAGTCTGATGTGATGCTTTTAAACATAAGATAGACCATGAAAATAACTTTGGCAGATGGATTCGACTTGTACCGTTTTGGCATGCTTATTGGCATGTGGGACATAAGTTGCAATTTAAATATGCTTCTAAATTATACGTGAAAATTGAATGAAAAAAAAGCAACGATCTTTTCTGGTCATATTTGTTGTTATCCTTGTTTTTATAACGCTGCTGTTCCGCAATTCGATTATCCAGAGATCAGAGCAAAAAACATTAGTGACTACGTTAAGTGAATTTGAGGTAAATAACCGTCAGCTTTTGAAGTTAGATACGATTACTTTAAGTTTACAGGTAGCCGAAAATAATTTTCGAATGTATACCTCATCGTGGAATTCTGAATATTTTGAGAAGTATACAGAGGAGATAAAGTATATTAATACAATGCTGGGTAGTTTATCAGCACAAGATGATAAAAATATTTCGGGAAGTATTGTTGGTGACCTGTCGAATAAACGTAAACAAATGTTGTTGTACGGACAAATTAAAAAACTGGCAGATTCAATAACCAATATAAATTTACAACTTAATATTAATAAGATTAGCAGAAGTATTTTGCCTGCGAAATCTTTCCCTAAGCCAATTGTAAAAAAAGTAGTTGAAGTAGAAGAAATAAAAGCTGAACCGGAGGTTAAAAAAAAGAAGCTTTTTCAAAGACTTAAAAATGCAATTCTAAATAAGCCGGATGTTGTAGATAATTCTAAACTCAGAAAGACGGAGACGACTTATGAACCGCTTGATAATGGTATAGAGGCCTACAATAAACAGCAGTTACAAAAGATAGGTGATTATTATAAAGGACTGTTAGAGGACCAGAAAAAAAATCATGTTAAACTGACTGAAAAGGAACAGAAAATCTTGTTGCTAAATGAGCGGATTTTTGAGAATATAAAGTTACTTTTTACAGATTATAAAAATGACATAGCTCAAAATGAGGCCTCCAGAAGGATTGCCCTTAAAAATAAAGCAAAACACTCATTAGATAATATAGACTGGTCTGGGAAACTGAATTTCGCAATCAGTTTGTTTTCTTACCTGATCATTATTTTTTTACTGTACAAACTATATCGTGCTTACAGTAAAACTGTGGTTGCAAACAATTTGGCTGCAGAACAGGTAGCCAGTAAGTCACGCTTTTTTACCAGTATCAGCCATGAAATGCGAACTCCTTTAAATGCAATTATGGGCGTATCTGAGCAACTTAAGTCTACTACCCTGAACGAAGACCAGCGAAAGATGTCGGAACTGCTGGATACCTCGTCATCGATGTTGTTGTCTGCCGTTAACGAAGTGCTGGATTTCTCGAGGTTAGAGACTAAAAAATTATCGCTCGCTAAAACTCCTTTTCGGTATAAGCGTATATTGAAGGAAGTGGCCGATACGACTAAAGTGCTTGCCGATCAGAAAAAACTGGAACTGGAATTACTTTTGGATAAAGTCCCTGATTTGCTGCTTGACGGGGATCCTTATCGTTTGAAACAGATTGTCATGAACCTGACGGCAAATGCGATCAAATTTACAGACAAGGGAAAAGTGACTATTCAGGTAGATCTTAAGAAAACGGATGAGCAAAATGTACTGTTGTTCATTAAGGTTAAAGATACGGGGATAGGGATTGCTGCGGCAAATATTCCTGTGATTTTTAATGAATTCTCGCAGGTGATTAATGCGGAGCGCAGTGACTGGCAGGTTGGTTCCGGGCTGGGGCTTACGATTAGTAAGCGATTGGTTGATTTGCATAAGGGAAAAATAACAGTGGATAGTATTGTTGGGAAAGGGACTACTTTTAGCGTGGAATTGCCTTACCAAATTGCAGTAGAACAGGAAGAAAATCTTGATCATCATAAAGAAAAGATCATCAATAGTGATCGCTTTAAAAATATTCATATTCTGATTGTTGATGATGCTGACATGAACCTGCTGGTTATAAAAATGATCTTTAAAAAATATGGGATCAGTTTTGATATAGCTAAAAGTGGAAAAGAAGCACTTGCGCTGATTGAGAAGAATAAATACGATGTGATACTGACAGACATACAGATGCCGGAAATGGACGGGATGGAATTAGCCAGTCGTATCAGGGCGCATACAGATCATAAAAAAGCTAAGATACCTTTGATCGCTATTACTGGTCAGGTAAATGTAGAATCACATGAGGCTTACCTTTCTGCAGGTTTAAATGATTACATCATCAAGCCTTTTACGGAAATGGAATTGCTGGAGAAAATTCTGGATTATAGCGATTAATACAAATAAGGTCAGGATTATATTATTTTCAGCTATTGAGATTGAAAATAGCGCAAACGTTTGTTATGATCGAATCAAACGGTTGCACAGTCAATACGGCATTTCCCGAATGTTTTTTAGTTAAATATTTCATTATTATTGTTCTAAAGAGATTGAATGTTCGTGCTCTTTAAAATCTTTATTGGATACTTTAACCAAATTTTATACACATGAAACTAAATAAATGGCTATTACTTTCTTTGTTGTTTTTTAATGCTTTGCCCATTTTTGCGCAGCTGGATATTGTTCCGCTTCCAAGGCAAATAAAAGAAACAAAGAATTCTTTTACCATTAGCAAATCAACTCCAATATATTATGAAAAAGGGCTGAAAAAACAGGCGGAATTACTTTCGTCGGCACTTTCTCCGGCAACAGGTTTTGATTTTGTCGTTGCTGAATTGAAAAAGCCTGTTCAAAATGCTATTGTATTGCGTTTAGATAAAAACATCGCTGCCAATAAAGAAGGTTATCGTTTATCGGTAAATAATACTGGTGTTAGTATAAATGGTGGTAGCCCGGCGGGTGTTTTCTATGGTATTCAAACCGTTTTGCAACTGTTGCCACCGGCAATTTTTGATAAAGAACGCCAAAAAGGAACTACCTGGAAAGTTAAAGGTGTTGAAATTGAAGATGCACCTTTGTATCCCTGGCGTGGTATGATGCTGGATGTTGCCAGATACTTTTTTAGTAAAGAGTATGTATTGAAGTATATAGATATGATGGCTATGTACAAGATGAATGTGCTGCATATGCACCTTGTAGATGATTCAGGCTGGAGATTGGAAATTAAAAAATACCCTAAACTAACTTCCATCGGTGCGTGGAGCGGGCTTGGTGCTAACCGTCAGGGTGGTTATTACACCCAGGAAGACATCAAGGAAATAATAGCTTATGCCACGGTACGTAATGTGGATGTGATTCCTGAGATTGAATTGCCTGCACATACGCTGTCTGCCGTTGCTGCTTATCCATACTTGTGCTGTACCGGTGAACAATATATTGTTCAAACTCAACATTCTATCAGCGGTGAATTGTATTGTGTTGGTCAGGAATCAACTTTCGATTTCCTTGCTGATGTATTTGCTGAAACTTTTGCATTGTTCCCATCTAAGTATGTACATATTGGTGGTGATGAGGCCAGGTATGACCGCTGGAAAGCTTGTCCACATTGTCAGAAACGCAAAAAAGATTTAAACCTGACTACCGAAAAGGAACTGCGGAACTATTTTACAATACGTGTGCAAAAAATGGTTGGGAAATATGGCAAAACCATTGTGGGTTGGGATGAAATGATTGAAGATGGCATTAAAGACAAGGTTGTAGGTATGATCTGGCACGATCAGAAAAAAACACTCAAGGCTGTTGAAGCTGGTCATTACGCGGTTATGGCATTAACAGAAAATAGTTATCTGGATGTGGCAGAAAGTAATATTGAAGGAGAAATAAAAGCTGCAGGCTGGCTTCCCCCAATTTCTTTAGAAAAATCATATTCATTAAACCCGATGATGAATGGTTTGGACGAGAAATACCGTCCGCAGATTGTAGGTGCACAGGGTGCATTATGGTCTGATCAGTTTATTCATGGTACTGTTTTACAGGAATTGCCTCAGCTGAATGAGAACCGTTCAGAAAAATATTTTGATTACCTTACTTTTCCACGTTTGGCAGCCTTAGCGGAAGCCTGCTGGACGCCGTTAAATAAGAAAGATTTTAAAAGCTTTGAAAAGCGTTTGAGCACACATTATAAAAGGTATGATCATGCTGGCTATGGTTACCGTGTACCTTTACCTAATTTGATTAGTAATGAAAATGTTGGCGATGGTTTTACCTTTAAGCTAGAAAACCCTGTTAAAGGTGCTGAAATTCGTTATACTACTGATGGAACAAGACCAAATGTTTATTCTGCAGTTTATACCGGGCCTGTAAAGGTTAATAACCTGAGCGATTTTTATGCCATTACCGTGGTTAACCGTGCTCAATATTCATTGCCTTTATTCTTCCCTGAAAACTATGACAGGTTTAAAGCTTATGGTCAATTGGTTGCTGAATGGAAGCCCGAGAAGATAAAAAGCGATTATGCTGATTTTGAAATTAGCGTAAGTGGAAAGGTGAATCAGAACGGAGCTTATCAGTTGGCATTTTTACATGTAAAAGGTACTTCGGGCTTGAATATCCAGTCTATAGAGATATTTAAAAATGGTAAAAAAATAGGTGAGGATATTCATGAGGGTTTTGCCGGCCCAACGGCAAAAGACAACATTTATAAGTTTAATATATCGGATTATGAAACCGGTGCTGCTTACCTGGTTAAAGCTAAGGTAAGGGGTAAAGATTCGTCAGGAGCTGTTTTTATAACGAGAGACTAGCTCCTGAAGAATAAATCGAAGAGGGGGCAGTATCAGATAATGATACGTGCCCCTTTTTTTATTAACGGCAATACCTGAGGAAAACACAGCTGTCATCAAAAGCTTTGGATTCCATTAGGTGCATATTCATTAATTTACTATCGTCCGTAAATAATTTTCTTCCCTTACCTAAGATAGTGGGGCATAGGAAGAATTGGTATTCATCAATTACATCAGTATTGAAAAGTGATTGTACTAAGGAAAGGCTTCCCCATATGACGATATCTTTGCCCGGTTTGCCCTTAAGTGCAGCAATTTTCTTTTCGGCACCCGTGTTGATAATAGCGGCTTTCTGAGAATTGCCCCATGGTGCCTGGTCAAGTGTTTCAGAGAACACATATTTGTTTAGTGCATTTAATCCACCAGCGATAGCATCTCCAGAATTTGGCCAATATGCTTCAAACATTCTGTAGGTTTTTAAACCCAGTAACATCGTGTCAATGGTCTGTATAAATTGTAACTGATGATTTTCAATACTGTTTTTAGAAGTGCTTGAAAATTGATTGGGCATAAAATCCAATTCATCATTTTCACCTGCAGCAAAGCCATCAATCGTTATCCATTCTTGAACAATTACTCTTCGCATAATTTTCATTGTTAGTTTGTAACAAATTTACAATGTATAACACTGATGAACACGGGGAAGAAACGTCAAAAAAAGGGGAGGATGCGACAGAAGTTAATAAGAATAAGGAGATATTAAAGTTCTTTTTGTTTGTTGATGTTAAACTTGAAAAGTTCTTCTGTTGTGACCAGTTTGCGTGTGCACTTATCTATATCCATGCCTGCTTCCGACCACAAGTATGGACGAAAACTATAGGATTTGTTCCCATCAAGGTTCGCGATAAACTGGTCCCAGGTTGACCATCGTAAACCTTTGTAAAATGCTGAAAGGTCGCTGTCAAAGCAAAAACGGATAAACTCCGTATAGCCAAGACCAAGAGGTTCCCATTGCAGGCTATTGGGTGCAAGGTAAAAAATGTGTTTTAAGTCCTCTCCAAATGCACCATAATTTATGGCAAAGAATCCACCGACAGCATCATCGGCCACTAAAAGATAAGCTGGCTTATCTCCATACGCGGTTATTGTTTTTCCTTTGTTCCATTCAGGGACAGAGCGGTTTAATTTTTCGCTCCCTGATCCTAAAATCCTTAGCCAGCCATTATCGACCATAATACCACCTGTATTGTAAATTACAGCACCTAAAGTTGCGTAGGTTGAAACCTGGGTATTGTATAATGCTTCATTAGCCTTAGCAGAATCAACACTAAGAATCTCTACTTTATTTTTTGCCGAATCCGCCCATTTCTGAAGAAGGGGCCAGGCCGGGTCCGTTTGGTTAATGAGTTCTTCAAGACTTTGCATCTTATTTTGTGCAAAGACAGTTGAAGAGAGCAGAATAAATCCCGATAACAGGATATTTTTAATGGTGATTTTCATTAATCAGATGCTTATTTGCCGATAAATATACAAATGATGTCAATAAAAATAGTGCCGGGATTATCAGAAGATTTAATGATGAAAAAAAAATAAAAATAATTTACCAGTTTGAAATCCGTGGTTTCTTCTTTTTCGTAGATACTTTAAAGTGCTGTGTGTTATTGGTTTTTGCAAAGCTGTACTTTTTATCTTATTTCGTTTAAATGTAACTAAAAGAGAGCATGACGACAGATTTGGAAGTATTTGAAGATCTTATAGCCAGTATAATAGATGGTACTTACGAGGAAGAAATAGCGGATAGTTTATTTCTTGAAAAATGTAGAGAACTAAAAGAAGATGCAGAAATATATGCTGCGTTGAACCCTGATAAATCCGGGTATTACCTGCTCCAGCGAAAATTGATTGTGTATAGAATTATTTCTAAAATAACCGACGATCAAGCTAAGTTTTGTGAAAAGCAGAAAAATGCAATGGAGTTTATTGAGAAAGGGCTCTTAAGTTTATACTGGCTTTATATGGAATTATTGGTTGAATTAAGAGAATAGGGGTACATGGGGTCTCTTTCATTGTATAACAAATCTATTGGAAAGTAAATCGAAAAGAAAACCAATAGTTGTATATATTAGTGATATAAAAACCAAACTAAGAATATTAAATGACCAACCCAACCAAAGAAAAAAGCGCGGCAGCCTACCTGCTTAGTGCTCCGGTTATTGTGGCCTCCCTGGGCTATTTCGTTGATATATATGACCTGCTGCTATTCGGTATTGTACGTATACCAAGTTTAACTGAACTTGGCCTTGATGAAGCTGCTGTTTCTCGTGAGGGGGCAAGTATTTTAAACTGGCAAATGACAGGTTTACTTTTAGGGGGGATACTTTGGGGAGTTCTTGGCGATAAAAAAGGACGTTTGTCAGTGTTGTTTGGTTCAATCATTACTTACTCTGTGGCAAATTTTGCTTGTGGTTTTGTACATGATGTAACGATTTACAAGGCACTTCGATTTATAGCTGGTATTGGCCTGGCAGGGGAGCTAGGTGCTGGAATTACCCTGGTGTCGGAAAGTTTACCCAAGCGACTAAGAGCAATAGGGACATCGCTTGTGGCGGGGGTAGGGCTTTTAGGTGCTGTAGTCGGATATTTTACAGTTGAGCTTTTTAGCTGGAGGAATGCTTATTTTATCGGTGGGGGCATGGGAATCTTGCTTTTATTTTTGAGAGTTGGTGTATTTGAGTCGGGAATGTTCCATACGATGAAAGAAAAACACAACGTAGCGAAAGGTAATTTCTTATCCTTTTTTACTAAGAAAAGCAGGCTTATTCTATACCTGAAATGTATTGGAATTGGTTTGCCAACCTGGTATGTGATTGGTATTCTCGCTACATTTAGCAATGAATTCGGCAAGGCATTGGGCATTAGTGAGGCTATAAAACCCGGACTTGCGGTAATGTGGTGTTATGTTGGACTTTCGGCAGGAGACCTGGTGAGCGGGTTGATTAGCTACTGGTTAGAATCGCGAAAACGTGCCGTAGCTTATATGATGATTTTTACTGCAATAGGCACATTGATATATCTTTATGCTGGAATAAACACGACGACAGGTCTTTACAGTATGTGTGTCTGGATAGGTTTTGGTATTGGTTATTGGGCGATGTTTGTAACCATTGGTGCAGAACAGTTTGGTACCAATGTCAGGGCAACAGCAGCGACAACCATCCCCAATATGGTTAGGGGAACAGTGGTCTTGATGACAACCATATATGCAACCTTAAAACCTTATGTTTTTGAATTGCATGCAGCCGGTATATTGGGATTAATCTGTTTTGGAATAGGTTTTTATTGTATCAAAACAATTCCTGAAACCCATCATAAAGATCTTGACTTTATTGAGGATTAATTTTTAATCCAGTGCAAAAATAGTCATCCCTTTTGGCCCATGGGCTCCAAGAACCAACGATTGTTCAATGTCGGCAGTTTTTGAAGGACCGGCAATAAAGCTGCCAAAACCATAATCTGAAGTGCCTATTCTTTCGTAAGCATCATGCATGGTTTGTACGATATCTTTTTTGCTGATCACTACCGCCAGTTGCTGACAAATGAAAGGGACTGCACGTTGATGCATCAGATTTTCTGTGATCCATAACGCAGCATTTTCAGCAACGCCGAAATGGGCGCTGATTACTGCAAGGTCTACATTGGCGTAGCTATGAGGATCCTGGTTTTCCCAATCTTGCTCTGATACTTCAGCTAATTCTGATAAGGTTGATACAATACGTTGGTTAGCAAAGTGCTCGCTGATATAATTTTTAATATCAGTGTAGTCGTTAACTTCAATAAAGTTGCCACCAATAGTGGTTAATACAGAAGCAAAAGCTGCTATTGGGTTAGCAGCCGGAAATGCCGTTGTTAAGTCCAGGGGGAGTGGTTGTGTATTGGGTTGATTGCTCAATACCTTTGCTAATATCTGTTCTCTGCTAGTCATTCTTTTTATTTTTTTTATACCACTCTCCAAATGATTCTTTAGGTACTTGAGGCATTTCGCGATGCTGATACCATAAGTTTAGTTTATTGTTTACAGTAAAAGGTGCATGTTTCATAAACCAACGCCCCGCTTTACCGGCATTTTTGTAGACAGACGGACTGGATAACGTGAATTCCATTGCTTTCATAGCCAGCTTCTTTTTAGGATCGGCATAGCCTTCTTTAACAATCACCTGTCTCCATTTATACAATTGCTCGTGAATGTTAATCTTAACAGGACAAACGTTACTGCATGAACCGCATAATGTTGATGCAAACGGGAGATCTGAGTATTCTCTCATGTCCAGATTTGGTGCCAGAATAGAACCAATTGGTCCTGCAACTGCGGTATGGTAACTATGCCCACCACTTCTGCGGTAGACAGGGCAGGTGTTCATACAGGCTGCACATCGGATACATTTTAATGAATTTCTGAAATCCGGACGGCTTAACTGTGTCGTTCTACCGTTGTCGACCAGTACAATGTGCATTTCCTGTCCGGGTCTTGGTTTTCTAAAGTGACTGGAGTAGGTAGTGATAGGCTGTCCCGTTGCACTCCTTGTCAGTAATCTTAAAAATACCCCCAGGTTTTTACGTTTTGGGATGATCTTTTCTATTCCCATACACGCAATATGTACATCTGCAAGGTGTGCGCCCATATCTGCATTTCCTTCATTTGTACAAACCACAAATTCACCGGTTTCAGCAACAGCAAAGTTTACACCTGTAATGGCGGCTTTGCGCGTTAAAAAGGTCTCTCGTAAATGTTCACGTGCAGCTGCGGTTAAAAAAACAGGATCCGCCATACCTTCAGGGGTACCCAGATGTTCATGGAACAATTCACCTATTTCTTCTTTCTTTTTATGAATACAAGGCAGTACAATATGACTTGGCGGCTCTTTGGCTAGTTGAACAATTCGTTCACCTAAATCCGTATCAATTACGTCAATACCATTTTTCTGAAGGTAGTCATTCAAGTGACATTCTTCAGTCAGCATTGATTTGCTCTTAATTAGTCGGTCGACTTTATGTTTCTGTAATATGGAATGAACAATTTGATTATGTTCCGCTGCGTCGGCTGCCCAGTGGACCGTAACTCCATTTTTAGTCGCCTGCGCTTCAAATTCAACTAAATAGTCGTGCAGATTAGAAAGTACGTTGTTCTTGATCTGCGAGGCAGTTTCCCGTAAAGCTTCCCATTCGGGAATACTGTGTGCTGCTTTGTCGCGTTTAGCACGCACAAACCATAAAGTCTCGTCGTGCCAGTTTACCCTTGCTTCATCTTTATTAAATACGTCTGATAAGGCTGCGTGGTCTTTTCTTTCTGAACTCATGTTTCTTTATTGCTGTACTTTCCGGTTAATTTATTCGGCATTTAATATTTCTGCAATATGCAGCACTTTCACATGGCTACTTTGTCTGCGCAAAATACCTTCCATATGCATTAAGCAAGACATATCTGCGGCTGTGATGTATTCAGCGCCATGGTTTACATGATCCGATACACGATCTTTGCCCATTTTTACGGATACTGCTTCTTCGGCGACACAAAAAGTCCCACCAAAACCACAGCATTCATCAGGCCTGCTCAATTCAACAAGTTCTAACCCTTCAACCATTTTCAATAAATGTAAAGGTTTAGAAAATGGAGCATCTACCAGTTCTGTCATTTGTGCAAGCATTAAGCCCCGTTGTCCGTGACAACTTTGATGCATCCCTACCTTATGAGGAAAACGCGCCGATAGTTTTTCAACTTTCAGAACGTCTGTTAAAAACTCTGTTAATTCGTACACTTTTTTTCGGATACCCAAAGCTTTGTCTTCTGCTTTGGGCGAATGCAAATGATCTTTTATGTGTAAGACACAACTTCCGGAAGGTGAAACGATGTAGTCAAATTCAGCAAAATTGTCAATGAATAAATCGTTGCAACCTTGCGTCAAATGTTCAAATCCTGAATTGGCCATAGGTTGTCCACAGCAGGTTTGGTTGACAGGATATTTTACTGTTATGCCAAGTTTGCTTAATAAATTTAAAGTAGCAATAGCTGCATTGGGATAAAACTGGTCGATGTAACAAGGTATAAAAAGGCCTACGTTCATGTGTATAGGGTTAATAGGGTTAAAGATAGTATTTTTAAATAATCGGACCATCCTGTGCTGTCATACCAGTCACAATATTGCTAATTTATGAAAACGTTTTCATGTGACTGAAAAAAGTGTTAGCTTGCCAAATATTTATTGCGTTATGACTACGGGTAAAAAGACTTATCAAAATACTATTCTTGATATTGCAGAGGCATTAAAACTTTCTCCTGCGACCATTTCACGGGCATTAAACAACCATCCTTATGTTAAGGAAAAAACGAGAAATGATGTGATGGAAATGGCAACCAAGTTAGGTTACCGAAGAAATCAAATGGCTTCGGGGCTAAGAAGTAATAAGACACGAACTGTGGGCTTGATTATTCCGAGGGTTTCTATGTTTTTTCATGCTGAAGTGATCACCTCGATTCAAAATGATTTGTATAAGCATGGTTATAGTCTGATCATTTGCCAATCCAATGATACCGTTAGTATGGAGCGGGAGCTGACCGAAACCTTGTATGCTTCGAGGGTGGATGCTCTAATTGTTGCATGTACTTTACAGACGGTGGACTTTAGTCATTTTGATAAATTTATAGATCAAAATAAACCGGTAATTTTTTACGACCGGGTGCCTGTAGGAGATTATAAAGCAACCTTCATTAAGGGAGATGATTTTGAAGGAGCATACCTGGCTACAAATCATTTGATTGAAGCGGGATGTAAACAAATTGCCCATATTTCTGGGCCACTAACGTCTAATCTTTATCAGGCCCGTGCCGCCGGGTTTTTAAAGGCCATGGATGAACATGGTTTGCCGGTCAGGGAAGAATGGATTTTTCATCAGGAACTGTATCATGAAAATGCATTTAGGGCAATGGAAAAGATGTTTGATGATACAACAAGGCCTGATGGGGTATTTGCTGATAATGATACCAGTGCAATTGCTGCGATTGGATATGCTAAACAGAATGGAATAGCTGTTCCTGGGGAATTAAAGATTGCAGGGTATTCTAATGATCCACGTACTTCCATCATTACACCTTCTGTAACTTCAGTTGAGCAATTTCCTAATCTGGTAGGGAAAAAGGTTGTAGAAGCATTGGTTGAGCTGCTGAGCCAGGAGGCTGAAGGGCTTGCTTATAAAACAGAGCCTGTCATTATCCCTGTTGAATTAATTGTCAGAGAATCAACAGCTATAAATTAACTAATAAACAGAATTGCACCTTTTTAGGTGTGCGAATAAATACAAATACAGAATAATGAAGACATCTTTTGAAAGCCGCTATGCAGTTAGTCCGGGTGAAGCGAAACAGTTTGATACTGCTGCTTTACGCAAGAATTTTTTAATGGAGAGCTTATTTGAAGCAGATGCTGTTAAGCTTACTTTATCTCATTTTGACCGCTATATTACAGGAGGGGTAATGCCGGTAAACGAGATTGTTGAGTTGTCAAATCCAGAAAATCTGAAAGCAGCTTATTTTCTTGAAAGAAGAGAATTAGGTATCATTAATGTTGGTGCAAAAGGTTCGGTAGTTGCCGATGGTGTTACTTATGAACTGGAGTTTAAAGAAGCTTTATATCTTGGTAAAGGTACGCAGGCAGTAAGTTTTGCTTCGGATGATAAAAATAATCCGGCTAAGTTTTATATCAATTCTGCACCTGCACACCATACTTATCCTAATAAAAAAGTATCTAAAGCTGATGCTGAGGTTGTTGAGTTGGGATCGCCTGAAACAGCAAACCACCGTGTGATCAATAAATTGTTGGTAAATAGTGTATTGCCTACTTGTCAGCTACAGATGGGGATGACCGAACTAAAAAGCGGTAGCGTGTGGAATACTATGCCGGCTCATACGCATGATAGAAGGATGGAAGTTTATTTCTACTTTGAAGTGCCTCAAGGACAAAGTGTTTGTCACTTTATGGGCGATCCTCAGGAAACCAGACACATCTGGATGCAAAATGAGCAAGCGGTAATTTCACCTAACTGGTCTATTCATTCTGGTGCAGGAACTAGTAATTATACCTTTATATGGGGAATGGCGGGTGAAAACCTTGATTATGGCGATATGGATCACTGTGCAATTAATGATTTAAAATAGTTATAAAACCAGAATATAATGAAACGAATAATTAGCTTTTTATTGCTGCTTCCTGGTTTATATGCACCTGTAATGGCGCAAACTAAAGCTACGCTAACCGTAAATAATTCCTCAAAACTGGATAGAACAAATACTGTTGTTCAGTTTAGCTGGAGTGCAATAACTGCAAGATATCCGAAGATTGATACGGCTAATTTTAAAGTTGTAAATGCCCTGACAAAAAAGGAAGTCCCTTTTCAGCTGGAGCGTCGCGGAGCAGCTGACGTGCAAAATTTACTTGTACAGTTAAGCGTTAAAGCAGCTGGTACCGTTAAGTTGTTTATTGTTCCGGGTAAACCATTGACCGCTGTTAAAAAAACTTATGGTCGTTATGTACCTGAACGTTTTGACGATTTTGCCTGGGAAAATGACAAAGTAGCTTTCCGCATGTACGGAAAAGCGTTGGAAGGTAGAAAAGATAATGCATTTGGAACAGATGTATGGGTAAAAAGGACAAGCAAGCTGGTGATTAACGAATGGTATAAAACAGGAGATTACCATACTGATCATGGCGATGGAATGGACTATTATAGTGTTGGCCTTACATTAGGTGCAGGAGATATTGCACCGATAGTAAAGGACTCGATCGTATTCTCTAAGAATTATCATTATTGGAAGGTATTGGATAATGGGCCGTTACGTACCACATTTGAATTGGGATATGATGCATGGGATGTGGCAGGGAAATCGGTTAAGGTAACAAAAACTATTTCTCTGGATGCCGGATCGCATATGAACAGGGTAGAGGTAGTTTACACTTATACAGGTGATGTTTTGCCTGTTGCCGTTGGTATTGTGAAAAGAAAAGAGCCTGGAACCATATTGATGGATGAGCTTCAGGGCATTGTTGCTTACTGGGAACCACAACATGGTCCGGATGGTACTACGGGAGTAGCAACAATTGTAACTGGTGAGCCAGTGAAAATGGGTACAGATAAAGCACATTTGCTTACTTATACTTCCGCAAAAAATAACGAGGCTGTGGTTTACTACAATGGTTCTGCATGGAGCAAAGGCAATGAAATTACCAATGCAAAAGCCTGGTTTAATTACCTGGGTAATTTTAAGCAACAATTAGAACAACCTTTAAAAGTTAGTGTTCAATAATTTAAAAAGATGTTTAACAAATAGAAAAAATGGCAATACTTGATTTATTCAATTTAAAAGGAAAAATAGCTTTAGTTACCGGTTGTAAACGCGGTATTGGTAAAGCAATGGCTGAAGCTTTGGCCGAAGCCGGAGCAGATATTATAGGAGTATCTGCAAATCTTGAACTGAATGGAAGTGAAGTGGAAGTGGCTGTAAAAGAATTAGGTAAGAATTTTTATGCTTATCAGTGCAATTTTAACGATAGAGATTCTTTAAAAGAATTCTGTGAAAAAGTTAAAGCTGATCATCCTGTAATTGATATCCTGGTAAATAATGCAGGTACTATATTAAGAAAGCCGATTGCTGAGCATCCTGATGAATTTTGGGATGAGGTTATAGCCGTAAATCAAACTGCACCATTTATCCTGACCAGGGAAATTGGTCGTGATATGGTAGCAAGAGGAAGCGGAAAGATTATTTTCACTGCTTCATTACTGACGTTCCAGGGAGGTATTACCGTTCCAGGTTATGCAGCCAGTAAAGGTGCAATTGGCCAGTTGACTAAGGCGTTTGCTAATGAATGGGCAGCAAAAGGGGTCAATGTAAATGCTATAGCTCCAGGATATATTTCTACAGACAATACAACCGCGCTAAGGGCTGATGAAAATCGTAGCCGTTCTATCATGGAACGTATTCCAGCTGGAAGATGGGGCGAAGCAGAAGATTTTAAAGGGCCAGTATTGTTCCTTGCATCTGAAGCTTCCAATTATATGCATGGAACAGTGATGACGGTTGATGGGGGATGGATGGGCAGGTAACTGAACTTACGTTTTAAATAATAATTAAAAGCAGACTCCAGTTTAGTCTGCTTTTTTTATATTCGGGAAATCTCCCAGGGTTAGGTATGTAACTATGAGGTACATGGGAGGCTGAACTAAATAAACCAAAACACATGAAACAATCTTTATTATTAGGCTTTTTTGTACTGATGTGTACAAATATTGTCTTAGCACAGCAGAATTCAGGTTACAAAAGCTGGAACCCGGAGCAGGAAAAGGAAAGTGTAATCGGCGGACAGGGCTGGCACACTGGTCTGCAAAATTATTATGACCGCTTTCCGGAAAAGGCAAAAGGAGTGGTCCGCAAAGATGTATGGAACTTATCTAAAAATAGTGCAGGGTTAAATATTCGGTTTAAATCCGACGCTTCAGAAATCATCGTTAAATATGTGGTATCGGGTTCAATGCAAATGGCACATATGCCCGCAACAGGAGTGAGTGGTATTGATTTATATGCTCAAGATGCAAACGGTAAATGGTTGTGGGCATCAGCTAATTATTCTTTTGGCGATACCGTTAAGTATAGGTTTGCTAATATGAAAATTGCTGATCGTGAAGAAATAGAATATACCTTGTACCTGCCCTTATATAATTCAGTAAAGGGGTTGCAAATTAGTGTGCCTGAGAAAAATACGTTAACCCCCTTGCCTGTATCGGCGAAAAAGCCAATTGTGGTTTATGGAACCTCTATTGCCCAGGGTGCTTGCGCAACCAGACCAGGTTTGGCATGGACATCCATTCTTAGCCGTAAATTAAACCTGCCAATTATAAACCTTGGATTTTCAGGGAACGGAAGATTGGAAAAGGAAGTTTATGAATTATTTCCGGAAATTGATGCCAGCTTATATGTGCTGGACTGTCTTCCAAATCTAACCCCATCGACATACAGCAATGAAGAAATTGTAAAACGGATTATTGCTACAGTTGCCTATCTGCAGCAGAAAAAGCCCGGTGTGCCTATTCTGCTTGCAGATCATGACGGGTATACTGATGAGGGGATAAACCCCATCAGTAAAATGGATTACGAACGGGTAAATGTTGCATTAAAAACAGCCCTTTCCCAGCTAAAAGCAAACGGAGTAAAGGGAATTTATCACCTTTCAAAAGCAGCAATTAATCAGGATATTGAAAGTACAGTTGATGGTGTACATCCAAATGATATCGGGATGATGAATTATGCCAATGCTTATGAAAGAATAATCAAAAAGATTCTTTAAAAAGTAATGCTATAGATTACTTTCTATAGCACCTACTTTTTCACGATAAAGGTCTATAGGGCCATCCAGCAATACCGCAATTACGGTTAGGTTTTTATCCAATCGAGGTTGCGGTATTTCTATATAACAGATACCTGGAACAGCGCTCCAGTACAGTTTATTGAATAGCATAGGCTCAATCATGGTACCTTCTCCCACAATTCTGATACGGCTGATTTTATTTTTAAGTCCTTTTAAAGCAATAGGACCTGTGGGCTTTCCTTCAACAAACAGATACAGTGTTTGCTTATCCGCTGATAACGCACTTGCACCCTGGTAATGTCCGGTAGGCAAACCTTTACCTGTTTTGTATAAGGCTTCTGAATTTTTAGTAATCCAGTTATACATTTCAGATGAGAAAACAGCCTTGTCTTTTTCAAGTCCTTGTCCGTCCACAGAAAGCGAGGTATTTAAAAAAGGATTATTACCTGCCTGTATTGAATTAGCTAGTTTTTTTAAGTGAAGCTGATCATCTGTGCCTTTTTTCAGGTCTTCATAGCTAACGGTTTCTACTGATGGCGCATTTAGCTGTAGTGGTTCATTAAATTTGATCGCAACTACGGTTACGTCTTTGTCTGAAGCAGATGAAGGAACTTTAAGCGTAAGGTCATTTCCTTTCCTGCTAAAGTTTGCAGCCGCATTTGTTCCTACAACTTTTGCACTCACTGGTTGCGATTTAATTCCTCTTAACAGTAGTTCATCATTATTGTTAACCGCCCAGTCTGCATATAAATAAAGTGTTTTTCCATCTTTTGATAATGCAGTTTTTCCACTGAAATGCCATGCAGGAATACCAGCACGTGTACCATATATTGCTTCAGCATGTTTATTTGTCCACCTGCCTAATTGTTTAAGTATGTTTACTTGTTCCTGCGGAATAGTTCCATCAGCTTTAGGCCCAATATCCAGCAATAAATTACCACCCATACTGATACAATCTACTAACGTTCTGATGATCATGTTAGGTGATTTATATTTGTAGTCATAAGGTTGATAGCCCCAGGAATCGTTCATTGTATAACATAGTTCCCAGTAATCGTTATCTGGTTTTAAAACAGGGATACCTTGTTCCGGGGTTTCGTAATCACCATGATGGTTTAATCTGGAGTTGATAATAATATTCGGATTGTGCTTTTTTAAAAGACTCAATACATTTTTACTTTGCCACTCTTCACCTGTATGTTCCCAGTCACCGTCAAACCACAACAAATCTGGCTTAAAATTACCAGACAATTCATTAAGTTGTGTTTGGAAATAGGTTGTAAATTTGTCCCAGCGTGCCGGTTCTTCGCTTAACTTATATCTTTTGCGTTCCCTGGTAAATACATCATAATCAGGATGACTCCAGTCTGGTAGCGAAAAATAAATTCCTGTTTTTAATCCTGATTTTTTAAGTTCAGCTACAAAAGGGGTAATCAGGTCTTTCTTTGCTGCACTATTTTTTAAGGTTGTTGTTGCCTTTTCTGCTTTGGTATCCCATAAGGAAACACCATCATGGTGTTTACTGGTAATTACAGAATATTTTGCCCCACTTTCTTTTATTAGTTTAACCCATTCCTGTGGACGGTAGTTTGCAGCATTGAAGCCATTCAATTGCTTCATGTAGTTGTCGTGGCTAAGGTAGTTGTTAAAGAATGACCATGATTCTGAAATACCGTTAACAGAATAAATACCCCAGTGGATGAAAATGCCAAGTTTAGCATCTTTAAACCACTCCATTTTTTTAGCTTTTTCTGCAGTAGTTTCTTTACTGGCTTCCTGAGCGCTTACCTTACTTAAGGGGAAAAAAAGTAAACATAAAAGTAAGGTTTTGATTTGCGGGTATTTGTTCATAAAAGTATGATTATATTATTTGCGAAGGTAGGATTTTTGATAGTTCAGCGGACTTTGTCCGGTAATTATTTTGAAGTGTTTATGGAAACTGGCAAAGTTATGAAAACCACTTTCATAGCAAATTTGCTTAACGTTCAGACTGTCTTCAATTAATAGTTTACAGGCATGGCCCACTCGTATTTCACTGATAAACTGGGTATAGGTTTTGCGGGTCCTTGTTTTAAAATACCGACAAAAGGAATTGGGACTGATATTGGCTACAGCAGCCATTTCTTCCATTTGGATCTTCCTTTTAAAGTTGGTTAATGAATAATTATAAATTGCATTGATTCTGTCATTCTCTGTTTCCTCGAAGTTATTTCGGAAACCCATTGATGACAATGGCTTTTCTTTTGAGCTTTCCTCAGTATTGATTATTGCTTCCATTAGTAACATAATCCTCTTTGGGCCGGTAGCCTCCAGAATTTGTTCCATCAGCGAACCAATATATGCTTTGCTATTGGCTAAAATCTGAATGCCTCTTTGCGCTTTTTCAAGTATTAGCTTAATCCCTTTATTTTCCGGCAAAGAGAGAAAATGACTTCCCCAAAAGTTTTCGCAGAAATGAACCACTACGATATCAGCCAGGTTCTCTTCATTTTCATTAAAGTAAGTGTCGTCAAATTTCCAGTAATGTGGTAAGTGGGCACCTACCATGACAATATCGCCCGAACTGAACCGACTAATACTATCACCTATAAACTGTGTGCCACTTCCTTTTTTAAAGTAAATAAGTTCAACTTCAGCATGGTAGTGCCAGCGGCTGTTGATGTAAGGTAGTTTGTCTCTCCTGGCGCAAAAAGAATTGACCAGGTTGTTAGACACTTTTAGGAGTTGAGGTTTCATTATTTTTGGTTAGATATTAACGGACTAAATATATAAAAATCTTTTATAAATACATTGATATGTAGAAAATGTAATACATTATGCCAATTTCGCTTAATATGTGCCCGTGTTGCAATTTTAACGGATTGGTATAAAAAGAGTATGTTTGTTATATTTTTTATCATCTGTAATAAAGACGTGTTAATTCTCGTTTAAACATCTTTAACTTACATGTATTCATAAATAAAATTAATGCTGAACTCAAAAACAACTGTAATTGTATTATTGGCCGTACTGATGAATATAGTTTTCGGTACCCTTTTAATCGCACAAACAAAAAAGACTGTAAGCGGTGTGGTTAAAGATAGCACTGATGTGGGGATCCCAAGTGCTCATGTACGCCTGGTTTCTGGCAAGGATACGCTTAATACGAGTGCGGACAATGATGGGCGTTTTTCTTTTAGCGGAATTAGTTTCAATACTTTCAATATACAGGTCCGTGGTATTGGTTATAAAGCACATAGTAGTAGCCATGCTTTTGGTGATCAGCAAGTTGAGTTGCAGTTGGCTCCGGTGATTTTAAAATCAGAAACTACAATGCTTAACGAGGTGGTTATTCAGGGGAAAATTACACCCATACGTGTCATGAAAGATACTATCGAATATAATGCGGGTGCTTATGTCGTTCGCGAGAATGATCGGGTGGAAGATCTGTTAAAACAGTTACCCGGAATGGAGGTGGACCAGGATGGGAAGGTGACCACTATGGGAAAAGAGATGACTAAAATCAGGGTAAATGGGAAGGATTTTTTTACGGGAAACGTTACAGAGTTTATCAAACAGCTTCCGGCCGACATGGTATCTCACTTACAGGTAATAGATGATTATGGTGATGAAGCTAATTTTACCGGAATAAAAGTAGGGGAGCCTGCTAAGATTCTGAATCTGGTTACCAAGCCGGGGCGTAATAGAGGTAAGTTCGGAAATGTTAGTGGTGGCGCTGGTACAAATAGGCGTTATGGGCTTAACGCTGCATTAAATCTCTGGAATGGCGATCAACAGATCGGAGCAAACAGCAACTTGAATAATACGAATAACAGCGCTGGAGTAAATCAGAGTATTGGTGCAGGTGCGAGTCTCCGCAGGCCGATAAGTAAAAATTTGACGTTGAATGGCGGCTATAATTATAATCAAAATACCAGTGAAAATGAGATGAACAGTTATGTAGAGACGCTTAACGAACTGGGGACTATTTATAGTGATAACCACAACAGATCGAATCAAAAGGGAGGAAATAACAGTTTTAATTTAGGTCTGAACAGTCGATTGCGCGATGATTTTTTAAACCTGTCTGTAAACGGAAGTCTTTCAAATAACAGTTTTACTAACAATTCGTCCTCTCGGCAAACTGGTGTTATTCGCCAGGATCTTATTACAGAAAGCGGAAATTCGAATCGTAATCCCAACATTAGTACAAATGTTAGCTGGGGTAAGAAATTCGGTAAAAAGAAAAAGCGGATGCTGATGATGAATTTTAGTGGGGGGCTTAATAAAACCATCAATGAGGAAGATATTTTAACGCGTACAGGGTACTATGATAAAGTGACAAACGAGTTGGTTAAAGACTCCCTGTTGAACAGGTTAGTGGATACCAGGAATGGAAATAACAATTTTTCAGTGGGGATTAATTTTAGTGAACCTTTAACTAAGGCTACAGATACGGTGAAAAGAACATCTATAGACCTCAGTTATATGACTTCAGTCACTTCAACAAATAATAGTTTGCAAACGAATGTTATAAATGAGGGGGGAGAAAAAAGCTATGTAGATTCACTGAGTAATACTTATACCTCATTGTTTATTAATCATAACCTGAATTTGAATTACAGGTACAGTGCAAAAAAGCTGGAATATGGCATTGGAATGAGTTTCCAGCCCAGTACACTTACAGGAAGCTATGAAGGACGAGCAGATAAGATTAGTCAAACAACGACAAACATGAGTCCAATGGCTAATGCCAGGTTTGTTTTTAATAAAAGCCAGTCCATTAATTTAAATTATAGCGGTTCAAGCAATGCGCCGAGTTTTGAGCAATTGCAGCCAGTGCCCGATACACGGAATTTGCAGAATGTAATTATTGGAAATCCAGACTTGAAAACGTCTTTTGCACATTCGGTAAATATTGGGTACCGGGTATTTGGCAGTACAACAGGTAGAGCGTTGCAGATTGGATTAAACGGAAATACAACCCAGAACCAGGTAGTGAGTAACGTGCGGCTTATACCAGACACATTGAATGGTTTTAAACAGGAAACCCGCTACGAAAATGCAAATGGGAATTATCGGGTTGGGAGTAATTATTCGCTTTCACTGCCTTTTGCAAAACGGAAGTATACCCTCTCTGTTAATGGAAATATTAGCTATGCTAATAACGTGCTTTTTACGGATAACGCTAAGAACTTTAACACGGCATTGAATTTCAATCAGTCGCTTAGAGCCAGTATGAATACCCAGAAAGTTTCTATGGAAACCGGCGTAACTTATAGTTATAATGGCAATGAGTACTCGTTAGCTACATCCAACACACGAAATATCGAAAACTGGTCATTTATGATGCAATCCAGAGTGAGGCCGGTGAAATTCTTATCTATGAACGTTAACGCGTCTAAAACAATAAATAATGGTTACGCGTTAAATGCAAGCAACCCATTGCTGGTAGGGGCCAGTGTGGAGACTTTATTCTTAAAGAATCAAATTGCGTCGTTAACACTTCAGGTAAATGACCTGCTAAATCAGGGAAACACTTTTAATCGGGTTGTAACCAATAATTCAATTATTGACAGCAGGAGCAACCAGGTTACACGTTTTTTGTCTATGAATTTTTCAATGAGGCTACAAAATTTTGGAGGTAAGAAAAAGAGTTAAAAATGTATCATAGCGTAGTTTTGTATAGTTAGTTAATTTATTAATGCTAGATTTGAATAGCGTTAAATCTTAACGGTTTTGAGGAAGCCGTTACATGCCCTGCACTTGGTTAGTGTGGGGTTTTTGATTTTAATGTGATAATTGCTATATTTGTGACGAGAGCGTTAATTTATAGGGGTGTAAGTCGGTATGATTTACGCCCCTTCTTTTTTTATTACGTTCAGTTTTCAATACAGATTTGTATGCTCCATAATTAATAGTGGCTTTATTGCGCTCTTCGCTAGGTGAAGTATATACAATTAAATTGGAATGTGATTTACTATCTAAAGTTGTTTAATACCCTCTACAAAAGGAAAAAAGATCTGGAAAACCCTTTTAAAAGTCAACTGATAATTAAAAAAACCTTCTTTAAAGCATTTAAATAGAGGATGATGTTTTGCCTTAGTTAAATATATTTTAAAATTAATATGTTTAAACTTTCATTTATTAAAAAAGATAGTTACATTTGAGCTTACCCTTTCGAGGGTATGTTTTTCATAGGTAGATGTAGGGTCGAAAATTAATTTTCGGCCCTTTTTTGTTTAACCTGCTTCCGTATCTTTACAGCTGCTATGAGGAAGAAGAAGAAAGTAATAGTAGCCGTTACCGGAGCCAGTGGCTCGGTTTATGCTAAGTTGTTGTTGGATAGTTTATTGGGGTTGTCGGATCAGATAGAGAAAGTTGGCGTTGTTATGTCTGACAATGCGAAAGAGGTCTGGCGCTTTGAATTGGGTGATGAAGATTACGACAACTATCCCTTTACTTTTTACCCAAAAATGGATTTTAATGCTCCGTTTGCTTCGGGTTCCGCAAAATATGACACCATGATTATTATTCCCTGTTCAATGGGAACACTTGGTCGAATTGCACATGGAATTTCAAACGATCTGATTTCAAGAGCAGCGGATGTGATCCTTAAAGAACGTAGAAAATTGATAGCAGTAGTCAGAGATACGCCTTTTAGCCTCATTCACATCAATAATATGAAAATTGTTACTGAAGCGGGTGGCATCATTTGTCCGGCAAATCCTTCGTTTTACAGCATACCTAAAACCATAGAGGAAGTAGCGCAGACAGTTGTGAGCAGGGTAATAGACCTGGCCGGGTTTGAGCAGGATAGTTACCGCTGGAATGAAGAATAATATCATCTAAAACCTTATCTTTGCAGGCTTATTAATACTGATGAAGAAAGTTGCATTTTATACATTAGGCTGTAAGTTGAATTTCTCTGAAACCTCAACCATAGGCCGCTTATTTACCGACGCAGGATATGCTGTAGTGGATTTTACAGACGCAGCGGATGTATATGTAATCAATACATGTTCTGTTACAGAACATGCAGATAAAAAATGCCGAAAGGTTGTAAAAGAGGCTTTAAAGTATGCTCCTCATGCATACATTACCATTGTTGGCTGCTATGCTCAATTAAAGCCTGCAGAGATTGCAGAAATTGAAGGTGTTGATATGGTTCTTGGTGCTGCCGAGAAGTTCAGGATTGTAGAATTTATATCTGATTTGACCAAGCAACCCAAAGCTGTAGTTCATCAGCAGAACATCGAAAAAGTAAATCATAATTTTATTGCAGCCTATTCAATTGGCGACCGTACCCGTACTTTTTTAAAAGTACAGGATGGATGCGATTATCCTTGTACTTATTGTACTATACCCCTTGCCCGTGGCGGTAGTAGGAGCGATACCATTGAAAATGTGGTGAACCGTGCTCAACAAATTGCGGAGAGTGGTGTGAAAGAAATCGTATTAACAGGTGTGAATTTAGGCGATTTTGGTATCAGAAATGGTCAGAGGGAAGATAAGTTTTTCGATCTGGTAAAAGCACTGGATGAAGTTGAAGGTATCGAGAGAATTAGAATATCATCTATAGAACCTAATTTACTAAGTAATGAAATTATTGAATTTGTGGCTAGATCGAAACGATTTGTACCTCATTTTCATATTCCATTACAGTCAGGATCTAACAAAATACTTGGCCTGATGAAGCGCCGTTATCAGCGTGAGCTGTATACAGAAAGGGTAGCCAAAATAAAAGCGGTGATGCCTAACTGTTGCATAGGTGTTGATGTTATAGTGGGTTTTCCAGGTGAGACGCATGAAGACTTTCTGGATACTTATCAGTTTTTAAACGAACTGGAGATCTCTTATCTGCATGTATTTACTTATTCTGAAAGGGAACAAACAGAAGCTGCAGAAATGAAGGGACGTGTTGCGGGTAGTACGCGCGCAGATCGTAGTAAAATGCTTCATATCTTATCAGATAAAAAGCGAAGGGCATTTTATCAATCGCAGATTGATACTATTGGCGAAGTCCTTTTTGAAGACGAGAAGAAAAATGGTTTTATGCATGGTTTCACTAAAAACTATGTGAAAGTTAAAGCGAAGTACGATCCGGTAATGGTTAATGAAATAAAAACCGTTAAACTGGTTGAACTTACGGCAGACGGCGAAGTAGAAGTTGCAGAAACGCAAGAAGTATTGTCGCATTAATCCTATATTCGCATAAAAACTTTTTTATCATATGTTTCCTACCGTATCTCATTTTATAGAATACCTTTTTGGTGTACAGGTTCCGCTTCCATTTAATACGTTTGGTGTTTTTGTAGCGCTGGCATTTATAGCCGGTTATTGGGCATTTACGAAAGAATTTAAAAGAAAGGAAGCATTAGGGATTTTACATCCGATTAAAAAAATGGTTACCATTGGGAAACCTGCCACTGCTATTGAATTAATTACGAATGGTATTTTTGGCTTTCTTATTGGTTATAAGCTGGTTTATGCCTTGCTAAATTATAAACTCTTTGTAGCCGATGCGCAGACAGTGCTGTTGTCATCTAAGGGGAATATTCTGGGTGGGTTATTTTTCGCAGGATTATTTGCTTACTGGGATTATCAGGAAAAGAGTAAAGTAAAACTGGATAAACCTAAAACAGTACAGGTAACCCAACATCCACATGAGCTGATGGGGAATCTGATTGTTTGGGCTGCGGTATGGGGCTTTTTAGGCGCTAAGATATTTGACAACCTTGAACATTGGGATTCTTTTATCGCCGATCCGATTAACAGTCTGCTTTCATTTAGTGGCTTAACTTTTTATGGTGGGCTTATTTGTGGTGGTGCAGCAGTGCTTTATATCGCGCGTAAAAATGGTATCAAGCCATTGCATATGCTGGATATTGGTGGCCCGGGAATGATGTTGGCTTACAGTGTCGGCCGTATTGGCTGCCACATGTCTGGTGACGGTGACTGGGGTATTTCGAACTTAAATCCTAAGCCAGTTTCATGGCTTCCCGACTGGCTTTGGGCATATACTTATCCTAATAACGTTGCGAACGAAGGTGTACCTATACCGGGATGTGTAGGTAAGTTTTGTAATGAACTTGCTCAACCGGCTTATCCAACACCACTTTATGAGGTGATCGTTTGTTTCGGGTTATTTATGATCTTATGGAAATTACGTGATCGTATTAAGTTACCGGGAATGATGTTTGGAATTTACCTGATGATGAATGGTGTTGAACGCTTCTTCATCGAGTTGATCAGGGTAAATACAAAGTATAATGTTGCGGGAATACAATTTACGCAGGCTGAACTGATTTCATGTTTAATGTTCTTATCTGGCTTGCTTCTTGTACTTTATTCTGTAAGAAATAAAGAAAAATTAGCTAATTATTAAAATCTTCAGGATTTGAATTACGAAATATTGTGCTCCAAAGTTGTAGCAATCGCCCGACTGACAGGTAATTTTATAAGAAAGGAATCCATGAACTTTGATGCGCAGGCTATTGAGTTTAAAGGGTTAAATGATTTGGTATCTTATGTTGATAAAACTGCTGAAAAACAGTTGGTGAGAAACCTGTATAAAATTCTTCCTGAAGCAGGTTTTACAACAGAAGAAGAGACCGTAAATACTAAGGGTGCGGTATACAACTGGATCATCGATCCTCTGGATGGTACTACTAATTTCATTCACGGTATTCCTACCTATTCTATCAGTATTGCATTATACGAAGATAACCATCCTGTAATTGGTGTGGTTTATGAAATCAACAGAGGGGAAATGTTCTATACATACAAAGGTGGGGCAGCTTACCTGAATAATAAACCAATTGTAGTTTCCTCAAGAACTAAACTTGCTGATTGTTTGCTGGCTACAGGATTCCCTTATTATAATTTTGATAAACAAGCGCAGTATATGGAACTTTTCGCTGAAATGATGCGTAAATGTCATGGCTTGAGAAGAATTGGCTCTGCTGCCGTAGATCTTGCTTACGTGGCTTGTGGGCGCTTTGATGCTTATTTCGAATATAACCTGAACTCTTGGGATGTTGCCGCCGGAGCTTACCTGGTACAGCAGGCCGGGGGACAAATTATGAACTTTGGAGGTGGTGATGAATTTATTGAGAAACGTGAAATTTTAGCGACGAATTCCCATGTCACTGAAGAGATTTTAACAACCATCAAAAGATATTTCTAAAGTATATCTGCTGATGGATAGACGGTTATTCCAGCATAAACAAAAAGAGGCCCGATTTCAAAATCGGGCCTCTTTTTGTTTATGCTATTAAAGAAGAAATCCTTTTTATAGTGCTTCAGAAACAACCTCTTTAACTTCTGGTACCATACGTTGCAATAAGTTCTGTATGCCTGATTTTAAAGTGATGGTAGAAGACGGGCATCCACTGCAAGAACCTCTAAGTTCAACAGTTACTACACCTTCATCAAATGATTTATAGCTGATTGCACCACCATCCTGTTCAACAGCAGGACGAACATAATCATGCAGAATCTGCTGAATTTTAATTTCTAGTTCAGTCCCTTCAAATGCCGGAGCTTCTGCTGAAGTATCTTCCTTGATTTTATATTCAGATTCAACTGCGCCTTTTACAAATTCCTTTAAAATAGGCTCAATATCCGGCCATTCTGCATCCTCTGTTTTAGTGATGGTCACAAAGTTACTAGCGAAAAACACACCATTAACAAAGTTGAATTTAAATAGTTCTTTAGCAAAGGGAGAATGCTCTGCGCTTTCTTTAGTTGCAAAATCTTCACTGCCATTGATCAATAATTTATTGACCATGAACTTCATTGTAGCAGGGTTTGGTGTTTGTTCTGTATATACGTTGATAGTCATTGTCTTAATTTTTTATACAAAAATAAATAATTCATTGGTGCAATCGCTGTTACAGGTGTCTGTTTTAGGTCATTATATCTGAAACAGATTTCTGTTTACTTAAAAAATACCAGTATAGTTAAAAGGAGTGATCTGTTTCAGCTCATTTTTAAGTTCTTCACTTACATTCAACCCATCGATAAAGTCGGCCATTGTAAGGGCGGTAATCTTCTGATTGGTACGTGTAAGGTCTTTCAGTGCCTCATATGGGTTTGGATAAGCTTCTCTTCTTAAAACTGTTTGTATCGCTTCAGCAACCACTGCCCAGTTATTTTCCAGATCCGCGTGAATCGCCTCTTCGTTTAACAAAAGTTTGTTTAAACCTCTTAATGTAGAAGCTATAGCGATTACAGTATGTGCAACCGGAACACCAACATTTCTAAGTACGGTTGAATCCGTTAAATCTCTTTGCAGGCGTGAGATAGGTAATTTTGCAGCAAAGAACTCAAATAAAGCATTTGCAATTCCGGCATTACCTTCAGCATTTTCAAAATCTATCGGGTTAACTTTATGTGGCATAGCTGAAGATCCAACTTCGCCTTCTTTAATTTTTTGCTTAAAGTAGTTTTTAGAGATATAAGCCCAGATATCTCTGTCTAAATCAATAATGATGTTGTTGATTCTTTTTAACGCATCACATTGTGCAGCAAACTGATCGTAATGTTCAATCTGCGTAGTGTATTGTGCACGGGATAAACCTAAGATCTGGTTTACAAAATTATTAGAGAAATCTACCCAATTGGTTCCAGGATAAGCAATGTGGTGTGCATTGAAATTTCCTGTAGCACCACCAAATTTGGCACTGTTAGGAATGCTTTTCAAAGTATTTAACTGAACTTCTAAACGTTCTGCGAATACCATAAACTCTTTACCTAGTTTAGTAGGAGAGGCCGGTTGTCCGTGTGTATGTGCTAATAGAGGAACCTCCTGCCAGTCTGATGCTAAATCTTTAATTTTTGCAATCAATTCCTTGATTTTAGGATAGTAAACTTCATCCAGTGCTAATTTAAAGGTATATGGGATAGCTGTATTGTTGATGTCCTGTGAGGTTAATCCGAAATGGATAAACTCTTTGTAGTTTTCAAGACTTAATTCGTCAAACTGTTTTTTGATGAAATATTCTACAGCTTTAACGTCATGATTGGTGATTTTCTCTGTATCCTTTATTTCTTGTGCATTACTATCACTAAATTGCTCGTAGATCGCACGCAATTTATTATAATTAGATTTATCAAAGTCTGTTAAGCCCGGTAAACCTGCTTCACAAAGCGCTATAAAGTATTCAATCTCTACATATACTCTGTATTTGATCAATGCTGACTCTGAAAAGTATTTAGAAAGACTTTCTGTAGTATTTCTGTATCGGCCATCTACAGGAGATATGGCTTGAAGAGGAGATAAATTCATGAATGTAACTGTTTTTGCAAACGCAAAGGTAACATTCCTGACGGCAATAAAAAAAGGCTTTGGGATTCCCAAAGCCTTTTTTTATAAGATTAACTTAGCTTAGTGAGCTGGAGCAGTCTCAGTAGTAGTTGTAGTAACTGCTGTATCTTTTACAGTTGTATCAGTAACTGTAGTATCAACAGTAGTAACAACAGCTGAAGTATCAGTTAAAGTTGTGTCTGTAGATTCGCCAGTTTTTTCTGATGATTGACAAGCTGCTACTGATAAAGAGATTGCTAAAGCTAAAAAGCCAAATTTAAATGCGTTTTTCATTTTGATTCTATTTTAAATAATTAATTAATTTTACTGATTAATACCTGAAAGTTTAAAAGGTAACCCAGTCATTTCAAAAAAAAGTAAAATTATTTTTAATAAAAGTGCTTTTTAGTGTTATTGTTCTGTTTTACAGTCGGATAAGTTTTTCAGGTCCTAATTCCGAGCCGCAAATATATCATCATTTCTTTATTATTTTCAAGTTTATTTATTCTTTTTTTATTCGGTTTGTGAAAGAAAAGAAAAAAGATCTTCTTAAATGTGCTGTTCATACCTAATCTTAGTCCGGATTTATCAGAATGTAAATTTTCTTAATAGTTAATTTTGCTGACTATCTGGCTTCGGTATTGTTAGGGTGTTAGTAGGGCCTTACTAGGGCGTTAGTAGGGCCTTGCTTTACCCCCTAGCCCTAGTAAGGCCCTACTAATGCCCTGTTAAGTATAAGTTAATGCTCAGGTAAATGTAAACTCAGGACAGGAACACATACTACTGTAATTCGCCATAGAGCTGGTGTATGGAGAGCTTTGTATTTTTTTTCAGAATAAGATAACGAATATTTAGACGTTATGAGATACCGGGACCATAAAACAGGCCTTGAAAATATAATAGCAAAAAAAAATATTTTTTTTAGTTAACATTGGGTTACCATTCACGTATAAAGGTATTAATTGGTGAGTAATAAGTTAAGCAGTTCAGTTCCAACAGATAGAGAGGTTGTTTTAGGTATCTTAAATAACTCAGAAGAAGCGCTAAATAAGCTGTATACCGGGTATTTCCCGATGGTATTGCAATTTATTTTGAATAATAACGGTGATGAGGATGATGCAAAAGATGTGTATCAGGAGGGAATCATTGTTTTATACAATAAGATTAAGAGCGGTGATTTTGAATTGAGCAGTAAACTAAAAACCTACATATACTCGGTTTGCAGGAGAATTTGGTTGAAAAAGCTTTCACAACGAAGCAGGAAATCAAATGATCTCTCAGACTTTGAAGATGTGATAGCTGTTGAAGTAGATTTAGAACAGCATGAGGAGAAGGAGCTGCAGTTTGAAAAAATGCAGTCGGCACTACTCCAGCTTGGAGAACCCTGTAAAACTATTATTCAGGATTTTTATATACATAATCTTTCTATGCAGGACATCTGTGAAAAGTTTGGCTATACCAATACGGATAACGTCAAAACACAGAAGTATAAATGCCTACAAAGGTTAAAGAAGTTATTTTTTCAATCTTAATATTGACATGAGGAACGAGATCGAATTAGAGGGGATAATTGAAGATTATCTGAATGGGAAACTGAATGATGCAGAATTAAAAGCTTTTGAAGAATTGCGTTTAAAGGATGCTACTGTGGATCATAAAGTTGTAGCCCATAAGGTTTTTCTGGAATCGTTAAACGATTATGCCGTAATTTCTGACCTTAAACATAAAATGGATCAGGCACATGCACAAATTAATGTTGCTGCATTAAGTAAAGAGGTTGGTCCGCATCCATCATTTATCATTAACATCTGGCGTAAAAATAAAGCGGCTATTGCTGTTGCCGCATCATTTATTCTGCTTACTGTAGTTACACTTTATTCTATACAGCAAACTACACAACAAAGCGGAAGTGTGGAGCTGGTAAGCAGGGAGCTTGCTAAAATTAGAAATTCTCAAAGTAGTCTGATCAGAAAGATCAATTCTACAAACGAAAAAAAGGATTTAAAACCTGCGAACTACGGTGGAACTGGTTTTGCTTTAACTGCGAACGGTTATATTTTAACTAATTTACATGTAGTTGATGGCGCAGATTCTGTTTATGTTCAGGATAATAAAGGCAATTCATATAAAGCGGTTGTGAAACGTAAAGATTCTCAATATGATTTGGCTATCCTTAAAATTGTAGATGATTCATTTACTTCTTTATCTAATTTGCCATACCGTTTAAAACAAAATGTAATTGGCATGGGCGAGTCGGTTTATACGCTTGGCTTTCCTAAAGATGATGCAGTATACGGACAAGGTTACGTAAGCTCCAAAACTGGTTACAATGGTGATACTACACAATATCAGGTTTCTATTCCTGTTAACCCGGGAAATAGTGGTGGCCCATTATTAGACCACGAAGGAAATATTATAGGGGTAATAAGTGCTAAACAAAGCCAGGTTGATGGTGCTACGTTTGCAGTTAAATCTAAATATATCCAGGAAGCATTAAATTCTATCCCTAATGATTCTCTAGGCAAAAAAGTAGCATTTAGTAAGAGAAATTCTATGCAGGGCATGAGTAAGCCTAAACAGCTTGATAAAATAAAAGATTATGTATTTATGATCAAGGTTTATAAATAACAGGATAAAACATTAAAATCTGAAATTAATTCAGTGGTTTCGATTGTCCCCTTAGGTTTAATATTTAAGGGGATTTTTATTTAGAAGACAAAAAGAACACCTGAAAATAATAGTCATTTTTGGCTAAATAGGTTTAATCTGCAACCGAGTATAAAAAAATACTAAGCTATGTATTAAAAGGTTACGCTATTTTCTTAAATTAGTTTGAACTTATATCTAACGTAATAATTATGCTTTTATGGATATAACTCAAAAACGCACTATAGTAAGAGAATTTCTGGTTTTTACAGCTGTCTTATTGTTGTCTGTTTCCACGTTTCTATTAACGTATGTATATAATTGGTACTACAATCGTAAAATTCATGAATTGGCTTTAATCTCTATTTCTAATAAGATGACCGCTGATAGCTTATCCAATTCCTATCAGAAGAAAGAATTGAAGCAAAACTGGTTTTTCGGGAAATTGGGCATATCTACTCCGCTTAATACACCAGAAAAGGTTTTTAAAAGATTATACGCTGTATCGCAAGCTGACAGTGTTGAGCATAAATGGAACGGAAACTGGAAGTATATGATACCTTTTTTAAAGAGTATAGGTTTTGATTCCGATAAAAGTTTTAAAAAGTTTATAGATGAGAATAATATATCAAATGAAGATATATCTGATTTAAGCAGGTCTGTCGAATTGACTAAACTAAATCAGGAGATCGTTCTTGAAAAAAATAAAGCGCAAAAGGAGATTGTTAGCCATGAAGATAAAATTAAGCTTTTCTGGCGTGTTTTTGCGTCTTTATTTGTTTTTGCATTTTTTATAAGATTCACTTTATATTAATTCAGTAGTTTCGGGGGTATTTTATATAAGCTTTTAAATATGGATTTCGGAAAAGTAGCAGCAAATGAAATTGCGTCTGTTGATTTTACACTTCCCAAAGATGGGAAACAGACTGCATTAACACTTTCAGGACATCAATCTGTAAAGGAACCTGCATTTTATGTCGGCTGTGCTAAGTGGGGCAGAAAGGAATGGGTAAATATGATTTATCCTTTGAAGACGAAGGAAGTTGATTTTCTGGACCAATATGTAAAGCATTTCAATTCCATAGAACTCAATGCCGTTTTTTATAGTATTCCAAGTGCTGATCTGATTCGGAAATGGAAACAGAAGGCAGAAGAAAATTCTAACAATGGGTTTGTTTTTTGTCCTAAATTCTCGAGGACTATCAGTCATATTAAAAGATTAAAAGATGCCGAAGTTCCGACGGATCTTTACCTTTCCAGTATTCACGAATTTGGTCAGTTTCTTGGCCCTTGTTTTTTGCAATTGGGTGATAATTTTGGACCGAAAAACTTTGATGTACTCGAGAACTATTTAAAGTTACTGCCTGTTGATCTGGAGGTTTTTGTAGAATTGAGACATGAAGAGTGGTTTACTGATGAAATTGCGCGTGCCCGACTTTTTGAAATGTTGGCCAGGTTAAAGAAGGGAGCAGTGATTACTGATGCCAGTGGACGACGGGATTGTGTACACATGGAATTGACTATCCCGGAAATATTCATTCGGTTTGTTGGTAATGGACAGGAGTTTAAGGAATCTGACTTTGCCCGGATTGATGAATGGGTGGGCAGGATTAAAAACTGGCTGGATAAAGGATTAAAGAAGGTTTACTTTTTTCTGCACCAGCACGATGAAAAAGACACGCCGATTTTGGCTGATTATACGATTCGTCAGTTCAATAAACATCTGGGAGCTAATGTGCCAACTATTAATTTTATTGAAGACAAAAAGGAAAATACAAAACAAAGTAAATTATTTTAGATAGTATACTTATTTAATAGACTTTGCCATTTTATTTTGTAATTTTAGTTTTTAACTATTAAAAATATAACATTATGAGTTTAAGAATAGGGGACATAGCGCCCAATTTTAAAGCAGATACTTCTATTGGTCCTATTGATTTTTATGAATTTTTAGGAGATAGTTGGGGTGTTTTATTTTCTCACCCGGCAGATTATACACCAGTGTGTACTACAGAGCTTGGCCGTACTTCGGCTTTAAAGGGTGAGTTTGAAAAAAGAAATGTAAAGGTTTTGGCTTTAAGTGTTGATTCAGCGGAGTCGCACAGAGGCTGGATTAATGATATCAATGAAACTCAGCATACAGAAGTTGATTTTCCTATTATAGCTGACGAGGATAAGAAGGTTGCTGATCTGTATGATATGATCCATCCAAATGCTTCTGAAACTTTAACTGTACGTTCTCTATTCATCATAGGTCCGGATAAAAAGGTGAAGTTGATGCTAACTTATCCTGCTTCTACGGGACGTAACTTTAACGAAGTATTAAGGGTAATCGACTCTTTGCAACTTACTGCGAATTACAGTGTGGCTACGCCTGCCGACTGGGAAGATGGACAGGATGTTGTAGTGATGAACAGCATCAAAACGGAAGATATTCCAGCAAGGTTTCCTAAGGGACATAAAGTAATTAAACCTTATTTGAGGATGACTCCTCAGCCGAATAAGTAGTGCTGTTAAGCATATAGAAATACAAAAAAGCCATCTCAACAGGATGGCTTTTTTCATGAGTATTGGCTAACTAAACTTCGCCTGAAGCTCTTTGAACCTGGTGTTTATCTTTTTACTTAAATGATGCTGTCCATAATCCGCAGTCATTTTATAGAGGTTATCTAAAACATAAAATGCAATCTGTAAATCTCTGCCATAGTAGTTGAGTTTTTCAGGTTCTAATGAAGCAATATAGTTCAGCTCGTTATCTAAAAAAGTCAAAGTATCAGCAGTGAGTTTATTGGCTACATTGGTTTCATTTAAGGCGTATAAATGTTGTATGGTTTGGTATCTGCTCAGGGTATCATCAATTGAGCTGCTTCTTAAAGGAATTTCTTTGATGTTTTTAACGAGTAGATTGTGCGCCTGATTGTTTTTTCCTTCTGTAATCAGGTTTGCGGTGAGCACATTGCTAATGGCCCAGGTTCCTTCAGCAACCCTCTTACTTTCAGGATCTATGTATTTCGCGGTCTGGAATCCTTTGTAATCGAATTTATGCATCATGTTATGATACATCACATCTGTATTTGGACGTTCCATCTTATCCCGCGTATCTTTGGGATCGGTTTTGAAAGGGAGTAAGCGCAATGCATAACCTTCCAGGTATAGATATTTATCTAAGCCCATGTAGGTGTCCTGAGGAACATTTGTTTCGAAATAAACAGGTCTTTCCCAGTTGTTGTTGGCGAGAATATCCAGCATAGCCAGATCAGATTTAAAAATAACATCTTTGTTATAAAACCATTCCATTTGCGGGGCGACTTTGTCTTTTTCTTTATCCGTAATGGTATGATTTTTTACCAGCTGATCAGCATCAACACTTAGTTTGAACTTTTTGGAAGGTAGAAAATTCTGGTAAGTCCCGTCTGACAACTCCAGCTTGTCGCCCTTATCATCAGAAGTCATTACGGCAAGCAGATCTTTCAGTTCTACACTGTCTTTAAAGCCATAATCAAAATAATGCAGGTAATCTCTCACACCGTTTACATATTTTTCTTCAGCCATAGTGATAGGAAGAGGAGCCGATTTATTCAATTTAGCTTTCATTTGGTTGATGTAAGCATCGTCCGACAGGTATTGGATGTTGACTACCCGGATATCTGTACGAATACCTTCTACCTCCTGCGCATACCATAAAGGAAAAGTATCGTTATCAGCGGTTACAAACAAAATGGCATTCGGAGCGCAGGAGTTGAGATAGTTTTTCGCCCAATCCAGTGCTGTTGTTTTTCCTGAACGGTTATGGTCGTCCCAACCCTGGAAACCCATAATCGCGGGTGCCGCCAGGAGACCGGTAATTGTAGCCAGTGCAAGACTTAATTTTGGTGAGCTGATACGCGACAAAGCTTCCCGAAGGGCGAAAACACTAAATCCTATGAAAATAGCGAATGCGTAAAATGATCCGACATAAGCGTAATCTCTTTCCCGTACCTGCAAAGGATCCTGGTTTAGGTAAAGAATAATGGCTAAGCCCGTAAAAAAGAACAATGAGGTGACGACAATCGCATCGTTTCTATTTTTACGGTATAGAAATAGTAACCCCACAATTCCCAGTATCAAAGGTAAGCCATAAAACCTGTTATATCCTTTGTTCTGAACTATACTGGGAGGTAAGGCATCCTGATTTCCAAGACGTAAAGCATCTATTGATTTTATCCCTGTAATCCAATTGCCTTCGGTACTGCTTCCTTGTCCATGTTTGTCATTTTGCCTACCCGAGAAATTCCATAAAAAATATCGCCAGTACATAAAGCCCATTTGATAGGTTGTAAAGAACTCCAGGTTTTGCATAAAGGATGGTGTTTGTCCGTCAGCAATATTTAGCCACTGTTTATAGAAGTTAACATGATCAGTCCTGGTGCTGTAAGTGCGTGGAAAAAGCATGTTTTTGTCGTACTCAATACTGAGTCCTTTACCGGCCGTTTCATACTTATCTTTTCCTTTTCTGTATTTGGTGTAGGTATCTTTTGATCCTGTTTGTTCAGCGTCAAAAGTTTGTCCGTACAATAGCGGAGTATCGGCATAATTTGCCCGGCCTAAATAACCATATAATCCGAATGGGTTATCGGGGTTTGAAAGGTTAAGGCTAGGCTTCGCATTGGCTCTTATGATAATCAAAAAGTAAGCACTAAAACCAAACAACACAAATGTAAGACAGGTCATTCCAAGATTGAGATGGTATTTCCTGTGCTTAATGGAGTAGTGTATGGCGTAAGCAATAGTAGCAGCCAGGATAAGTAAAAAAATCACTGCTCCATATCCAAATCCAAAACCCAGGGTATTTACCAGGAATAAATCAGATTTTGCTGCCAGTAATACCACATACTGAATGATAACATATTGTACGGTTACCCATATTATGCCTGCAATTCCTATCGCTTTGATAAAGCCCCAGACAGATGGTTTTTCAGTTTTTTTGAAATAATATACCAGTACAACCGCAGGGATCGCAAGCAGGCTCAACAGATGTACACCTATAGATAAGCCAATGATAAAGGCGATAATGATCAGCCAGCGGTCATTAGATTCTGCTTCCCATTTTAGGATGGCCCAAAAAACGAGTGAGGTGAAAAATAGAGATAAAGCATACACTTCCGCTTCCACTGCCGAAAACCAGAAGGTATCAGAGAATGTAAAGGCAAGTGCGCCGACTATTCCGGTAGCCATGATGGTCAGCATATCGGTGGTGGTTTTTTCCTGTTTGTATAGCTTGGCAGCGATTAAAGTAATGGTCCAGTACAGAAACATCACTGTAGCAGCACTAAAAACGACAGAGCTGAAATTTATCCAGTAAGCTACTTTTGCGGTGTCGCCGCCACTTAACATGGAGAATAACTTTCCGATCATCAGGAATAGAGGTGCTCCGGGCTGGTGACCAACCTGCAGCTTATCTGCTGCGGTAATAAATTCAGCACAGTCCCAAAAGCTTACTGTTGGCTCCATAGTAAGCCAGTAAACCATTCCAGACAGTCCAAAAAGGATGAAACCGGTCAGGTTATTGATGCTTTTAAAATTCTTCATGAGTGGGCAATTTTGTTTAATTAAAAATAATTAAATTATTGCCATACAGTTATTTGTAAATGTTAATTTATGTTAAAACAGACTTGCAGAATTGTCTCAGCTGGTTGATATAGACTAGTAATGCTGGATGATCCTGGCATCAATTACAATATAGCCATCAGTACGACTTTGTGTGAAAAGAAGAAACTGATGTTGATCCGGTTTAATCTTATACTTTTTGACGAGGTTTTCGGCTTTGTCCCGATAATTTCTTACGATGACGTTTCCGTTAAGTTGTTTCTCTTTTTTTAGTTCACCTGAAGTAATGACCCTGTTGATTTTGAATATTCTTCCAGGAAAAAGGTTGTTATAGACAGCAGCAGTGTAAAGCTGGGTTTGTGTGTCCAGTTTTTTTAAACCATAGGTTTTGGCGATGAGGTTAAAAGCGCCACTTTTAAGCAGAGCTGCATCTGGTTCGTACAGATAAGTTTCAAGAGGTCCTGTAAGTATAGGTGATTCGGTTTGTTCTTCTTCTCCTTTTAAAAAAGTGAAATGTTTGTCCTCCTCATTTAAAGTTACGCACTTAATTTTAACAGGAGCTACAGTATCTTTTTCAAGTACCCACAACAATTCCTTTACTTCATTTTTAGTACTTACAATATGGATTTCTGCAACGTTTTTAAGTTCTTTTAATCCGGCACTTAAATCGAGTAAAGGGGCCGTTTTTATAATGATTCTTTTGGATTTAGCAAGAAGTAAGTCCAGATCTTCTATAACATTGGGCGTACAGTCTTTCAGCATGAATACTTTTCCTGCGGTACTTCTTCTGGCAGGGTCTATATAAATGGTATCAAAAGTCGCATTTGTTTCCTGTAGCCAGGCTAAACCATCTCCCGTAAAGAAAGAAATATTGTCTTGTCCCAATACCTGCGCATTGTGTGCCGCAATTTCCGAAAGTTCCGCATTGATTTCACAATGCGTAACTGTAGCTGTTTTTTTTGCAAAATATAAACTGTCGACACCAAAACCACCTGTCAGGTCAATTAAGCTATTTCCCTTAACTAATTCAGCTTTATAGCATGCTGTAGTTTCTGATGAGCACTGCTCGATAGAAAGCAGTGCCGGGTAATAAATGTTATTTGCAGCATACCAGCTTGGTAATTTGCGCTGTGATTTGTTTTTAGCAGCAATCTGACTGGCTAGTTCTTTAGCTTCAACATCCCCAAAGGGACTTTTTGCCATAGCAATTTTATGTACATCATCATTTAAATGATTGTTGATGTATTCCTGAACTGGTTGATCTAAAATGCGCTTATTCAATATTTAACTACTCCGTTTCTTTTTTATCCCTCATCACAACCTGGCAAGTATTTCTGCTTTTTACCTCTAAAAGGATACTCTTGTTTACGGTTACGCGGTCTATTGTTTCCTGGTTATAATACCTGATTGTAACCAGTTCTACCCCTGTATTGTATTTAACTTTGTAATCTTTAGATAGATCTGTCATTAGCTTATCCAGTTTTTTTGCGTCATAATCAAAGCTGATAGAGAAACTGATGGCAGAATTTAACATCGTGTTGATTTTTACTCTGTGTTTATGGAACAGACTAAAGATATCGCTCAGGTTTTCCTCAATAATGAAAGAAAAATCTTTAGGGAATATAGACAGCAATACCTGGTTTACTTTAAAAATAAAGGAAGGTACAGGTAAATGGTTTTTAACATCTGTAATGTCAGTACCTGGTGCATCCGGATGCAGGAATGAACGGACATACAAAGGAATGTTCTTGTTTTGGATAGGCTTAATGGTTTTTGGGTGGATAACTGTGGCACCATAATAAGCCAGTTCTATCGCATCATGATAAGAAAGCTGAGGGATTCTTTCAGTTTCATCAAACCATTTAGGATCTGCATTTAAAACACCTGGCACATCTTTCCAGATGGTAACCGATTCAGCATCCAGGCAGGCAGAAAATATGGCTGCAGAATAATCGGAGCCTTCACGGCCCAGTGTAGTGGTAAAGTTCTCACTTGTACTGCCAATAAAGCCTTGGGTAACTACAATATTATCCTTTAAAACAGGAGCAAGGTTCTTCTGTATTTCAGCTTCTGTTTTCTCCCAGTTTACCAATCCTTCGCGGTAAGTATTATCGGTATGCACAAAATTGCGTGCATCAACCCACTTTACATTGCTGTTTTGGGTGCTTAGATAAGCAGCGATTATCTTAGTAGAAACCAATTCACCAATTGAAACGATCTGGTCGTAAATATAGTCAGGTGCATCTTCAGGTTCATCTTCAAGTAACCAGTCGATTTCTACAAAGGTATTGATGATGTCATTGAATACCGGATGATTGTGATCGGGGAATAACTGGTTTAAAATATTGAAATGATACTGCTTTACTTCTTCAAATATCTGCTGAACATCTTCTTGTCCGTGTAAATATGCTGTGGTTAGTTCTTCCAGTTTGTTGGTTATTTTACCCATTGCTGAAACAACGATCAGCAGTTCATTCCCTTTATGCTTTTGGATAATCGATGAAACGTTTTTTACTCCTTCAGCATCCTTAACAGATGCCCCTCCAAATTTGTATATCTTCATTTTTAATTCGCCCGATTTAATAAACTGTTTGGCCTTGCTATATCTTTTAGCTCTGCAAAAGGAATCAATAATTCTGTGATTCCAAAAGCATAAGCTTTAATTTCGTATGGATTATAAAGGAATTTTAAGCCCTCTTTTGTAATGGTAAAGTTTTGATTTAAGCTAAATTTGTCGTTCTCAAAAAAATAACTGTCTTTAAGACTTTGAGTGGGAGACAGCTTTTCATTTTTTCTGAAGATTTTCTCTGCTACTGCTGTTAACTTAGGCATTGCTTTCGGATCAATCAGACTATCTAACGTAATTTCTTTATGATCAGCGGGATTGTAGTTAAGGTATGTGAAATTGCTATTCGGGTGTGCCCCACCTTCGTAATTTACATAGGTTACTAATGCCGAAAGATATTGCGGTTGCTGTGCTACCACATCAATTTTTCCATCCATAAACCAGGTCTGACCATACTCTTTATTTTCTTTTCTAAAATCATCAAAGTTTTTAATAAAGGCAGTGACAAAATCCTGATAAGTATTGAAATGTTCGCCCTCATCGGCAAAGCCCATCATTTTTTGCTCAATGAACTGGTTTATTTTCTCATCTGAAAATACTGGATAAGTAATTACTGCTTTTGTGGTGTCCGTTACATTTTCGTTAGTAACCATATTTTTGCTGTATACTTTTACTGAATCATATTTTACGGATAGATCAGTATGCTTTTCAAGGTTTGTAGTATCGGTTGTACCGACAGACTTTTTCTCGTTCTGGCAAGCCAAGAAACTAATAGTAATTAAAAATAAGGCTAGTTTTTTCATTGGTTTTTGTTTTTCTGATGAGGTATGGGGGTTATTTCATAATCTGTTCTTTTGTAAATGAGCCGTTAAGCCATTCAGGATCCAGGTCTGCACCATATTTTTTGTAAAAATTAATGGCTGGCTCATTCCAGTCCAGCACCTGCCAGTTCATGCCGTTAAAATTTTTGTCTTTAGCATCCTTCAAAACGGCCTCAAAAAGTAATTTTCCGATACCACGACCTCTGTAAGATTCAGTAACAATAAAATCTTCAAGGTATAACCTGCGGCCTTTCCAGGTCGAATACCTGGTGTAATATATCGCAAAGCCAGCGATAAAACCGTTTTCCTCGGCAACAATTGCATCCCAGACTTTATTCGGGCCAAAGCCGGCATCAACAAACTCTTCCAGTGTTACAGTAACTTCTTCGGGTGCCCTTTCGAATACTGCCAGCTCATTAACCAGCTCCAGTAATCTTTCACAATCTTCCTTAACAGCTACCCTAATATTTACGTTCATTTATGCTTCAGTTTTGTAATGTTTAATTATTCTTTTTCCAAAAATATTGCTGCCAATACGCACCATGGTACTACCTTGTTCAATGGCGAGCTTATAATCGCCAGACATACCCATGGATATTTCTTTAAAATAATCCACTTTTCTGAAGAAACTAACTTTAATGCCATCAAAAAGTACTTTTAGCTCATTAAACTCATCTTTGGTCTGTTTTTCCTGAGCATGGTTGCTGGCTATCCCCATTACGCCAACAATGCGTATATTTTGCATAGCGGCATACTCCTCCGAACGTAACAGCTCAATAGCCTCATCAAAGCCTAGCCCGAATTTGGTATCTTCATCAGCAATATAAATTTGAAGGAGGCAGTCGATAACCCTTTTGTTTTTTAAAGCCTGTTTATTGATTTCGCTCAGTAATTTTAAACTATCTACGGATTGGATCAGATTAATGAAAGGAGCAATATATTTAACCTTGTTGGTTTGTAGATGGCCAATCAAATGCCATTCAATATCCTGTGGTAATTTAGCTTGTTTATCAACCAGTTCCTGTACTATATTTTCTCCAAAAATGCGTTGACCGGCATTATAGGCTTCTAAAACAGCGTCAGCTTCCTGGAATTTAGATACCGCAATTAATTTAACGGATATCGGCTCTAATTCGCTTTTATATTTTAATAAGTTATCTGCTATACTCATTTATCAGTATTTTTGGTAAAATTAACAACCTTAGCGAACTTTGTCTAAGAAATAATGATGTTTTAACATAATGAGGAACTTTCTTTATATAACAATTGTCTTTTTTTCTCTTTCTGGCTGCAAACCGGGTATACCGAAGGATATTATACAGCCCGATGAGATGGCTAAGGTATTACACGATATTCATATTGCTGATAGCTACCTTGGAATGACAACGCGCCCTGATTCTGTTAAAATAAAGGCTGCGCAGTATTATAAGGGGATTTATAAAAAGTATGACATAGACTCGGCATTATATATGCGAAGTATGGATTATTATGGGAGGGAACCTAAAGTAATGAATGATATTTACGTGAAAGTGACTGCCGAGCTGACCAAAGAGAAAAATGCAATTGTAAAGGCTGACTCTATCTTAAATGCCAACGAAATAATGAAGTACAGAGTGAAGATGGTGAGGGATTCGACCAGGGCTGCGGATTCAACTTTCTGGGCTAACTTTCTGTTGAAGCCTTCTGCAAGGTTGAAAGCATTAGGAATAAAAGATACCACATTGTTAAAAGATACAGCACTATTAAAAGATACGGTTAAAAAAAGTGTCGACGTGATGAAATTAAAAATGGACTATAAAAGTCTGAAAGATTTAAAATAAGTATGTTATATCCGGAGAATTGTTTGGAGCGTTTGGGGTTTAATGAGGTAAGGCAACTTATTTATAAACACTGTTTAAGTCCGATGGGACAACAGATGGTTGGGAAGATGCAGGTGATGACCAAGTTTGACCAGATCAATAAGTTTTTAAGGCAAACGCATGAGTTTAAGAGTATTCTTGAAAACCAGGAGCCTTTACAGATCAGCACCTTTTTTGATATAAAAAGTCTTGCCGAGAAGATAAGGGTAGAAGGTACCTATCTGGTAGAAGATGAGTTGCATCAAATGTATGCTTCTTTACAAACTGTATTTTCGGTACTTCGCTTTTTTGATGAACGGGAAGGTGTATATCCTAATCTGGAAGCCTTGTTTGAGCATCTGCCGGTAGAGAAAAATATCCTTAAAAAGATTGAAACTGTACTGGATCCGAAGGGAAAGATCAAGCCCAATGCATCGCCAGCCCTGCAAAATATAATTGGTGATATTGCCAAAACAGAACAGGATGTGCGTAAGCGAATGGATTCGATTTACAAACAGGCCGTTGGCAACAACTGGGTAGCCGATGGTAGTTTAACCGTACGCGATGGCCGGATGTGTATTCCTGTCCTTGCAGAAAATAAACGGAAACTAAGAGGTTTTATCCATGATGAATCGGCCAGTGGGCAGACGGTTTATATTGAGCCTGAAGAGGTTTTTACATTAAACAACAAGTTGCGTGATCTGGAATTCGATAAACGAAGAGAGATTATCAGAATATTGATCGCGCTGACCAATGATTTAAGACCTTACACCCCTTTATTACTGTCTTATCATGGATTTTTGACCAAATTAGATTTTGTAAGGGCAAAAGCACTGTTTGCTATTGATGTGGAGGCCGATATGCCTGTGCTCATCACTGGTGCGAAAACAAAATTGATTAATGCAAGGCATCCGTTGTTGTATCTTTCTTTTAAAGAAGATAAAAAGACCGTTGTGCCGCTTAATATACATATCAACGATGATTTGAGGATTGTATTGGTATCAGGGCCAAATGCCGGTGGTAAATCTGTTTGTATGAAAACTGTTGGCTTGTTACAACTGATGGTACAATCGGGCTTACTGATACCTGTTCATGAATCAAGTGAGGTGGGGATTTTTGATAACATATTCGCTGACATTGGGGATGACCAGTCCATTGAAAGTGATTTGAGTACTTATAGTGCTCATTTGACCAAGATGCGGTTTTTCGTGGCGCATGCTACGCCAAAGTCATTGGTGTTGATTGATGAGTTTGGTACTGGTACCGATCCGCAGTTTGGCGGACCTATGGCCGAAGCTGTGCTGGAAGTATTGAACAATAAAAAGGTAAGGGGAGTTATCACCACTCACTATTCTAATTTAAAGTTGTTTGCCGGTAATACACCAGGATTGGAAAATGCTTCGATGTTATTTGATAATGATAAAATGAAGCCATTGTATGTACTGGAAATCGGTAAACCTGGAAGTTCTTACGCTTTTGAAATCGCACAAAATATAGGTTTGCAGAAAGAAGTGCTGGAACTTGCCAGGGCTAAGACTGGTACGAACCAAAATCGTATAGATAGTTTGCTGGTTGATCTGGAACGTGAGAAAAAGCAGATTTATGATACTAAACTGCATTTATCTACCCAACAGAATAAGGTTAAAAACCTGGTGGCAGAGAACGAGAAGCTGAGGGAATTTTTGGATGAGAACAGAAGGGTGCTGATCAAAGAAGCCAAGCTGGAAGCGCAGGCTATTATTAAGAATGCGAACAAGCTGGTTGAAAATACCATTGCTGAAATTAAAGAAAAACAGGCTGACAAAGCAGTAACTAAAGAACTTAGGCAAAACCTGCAAAAGGTGTTGGTGCAAAATCAGGTGAAGGAAGAAAAGAAACCGGAAGTGGTGATACCTTTAAATACGCCAATTGAAGTAGGGGATTGGGTGCAGCTTAAGGATAGTGAAACTACCGGACAGGTTTTAGAGATAAATAGAGATAACCTGGTACTGGCTTTGGGCGATTTACGTTCAGTTGTAAAGAAAAACCGCGCTATTAAAATCAGCAATAAACAGGCTAAAAAAGCTGCTCAGAGTAATTCTTATACAGGCAGTATTTCTGAGGCCATCAGTAGCTTTAACGCTGAACTGGATTTAAGAGGTATGCGTGGAGAAAATGCGATACACGAGGTCGAAAAGTACTTAGATAAGTCTATTATGCTTGGTTTTCCAGTAGTTAAACTTATTCATGGTAAAGGTGATGGAATCCTCAGAAAAATGATCAGAGAGTATCTTAAAAAATATAGTCAGGTAAACCGGGTTGAGGACGAACATGCTGACAGGGGCGGTGATGGGATTACCTATGTTTATTTTAATTAAGTAAACATATTTAAAATGAGTGTGTTATATGGATAGTGAAAGCTGTAGGTAGCTTTATTAATCCATATAACATAATATCATGAAAACACTTGCTTTAGGTATTTTCGCTCTTATACTTGCTACTGCTTCGTGTAAAAAGAACAAATCTGCCGGTAAGGAGCAGGGGGAGCAGCTGCCTGACGTGGAGTTGAAAACCAGGGTTGTTAGTAGTTCCCTGTCTCACGTTTGGGAATTGATCTACGGACCGGACCAGCAGTTGTGGATTACAGAACGTGGAGGTAAAATTAGTCGGGTTAACCCCGAAACAGGTGCCGTTACTTTATTGCTGAATGTACCTGGTGTGGTAAGCAATGGTGAGGGAGGCTTATTAGGTATGGCGATCAACCCACAATTCGCTACCAATCCCTGGGTCTTTATTGTTTATAATTATAATTCAGGATCGGGTTATAGGGAGAAGGTCGTTAGATATACTTATACAGGTGGCGCGTTAAATTCTCCAATGACGTTGTTGGATATGATCCCTGCTTCCTCTATACATAATGGTTCGAGACTGTTGGTTACTTCAGATCAAAAACTCCTGATCACTACCGGTGATGCAAGTACAGCCGGGAATGCACAGAATATGACTTCTTTATCGGGTAAAATATTACGTATTAATCTTGATGGAACTATTCCTTCTGATAATCCGTTTCCAGATAGCAGGGTATGGACTTTTGGTCACCGGAACCCCCAGGGATTGGTGCTGGTCGGGAATAAATTGTATGCTTCAGAGCATGGTGCCAATAGCGACGACGAGGTAAATCTAATTGTCAAAGGTCGTAATTACGGTTGGCCCAATGTGGAGGGTTTTTGTGATAAGTCGGGAGAGCAGGCTTTTTGTGCCGCCAACAATGTGGTAGAGCCATTGATGGCCTGGACACCTACTATAGCTACTTCGGGTTTAACTTATTATAATGCTGATCTTATTCCGCAGTTTAAAAACTCTTTATTGCTGCTTAGTTTAAAAGGATCTAAGTTTACTCAGTTAAAGCTGAATGAGGCTGGTGATAAAATTCTGGGCAGTAAAGATTTTTTTGCCAATGAATTTGGACGCTTAAGAGCTATATGTCAGTCGCCTGATGGCAAAATATATATTGGCAGCAGCAACGGTAACAACGATAAGATCATAGAAATTGCCAAATAAGTTGGTCGGTACGGCAGATATAGTATAATTTAGTAGCAAAATCAAATTGTATGATCAATAAAGTTGTTTCGGGTGCTGAGGAAGCTATAAAAGATGTTAAAGATGGTAGCACTTTAATGCTTGGCGGATTCGGATTGTGTGGTATTCCAGAAAACTGCATTACTGCGCTGGTAAAAAAAGGTGTTAAAGAATTAACCTGCATTTCCAACAATGCGGGAGTTGATGATTTTGGAATCGGACTGATGTTGCAACAGCGTCAGGTAAAGAAAATGGTTTCTTCTTATGTGGGCGAGAATGCTGAGTTCGAACGTCAGTTGTTAAGTGGCGAACTTGAGGTGGAGTTAATTCCACAAGGTACACTGGCAACAAGATGCATGGCTGCAGGTTATGGCATGCCAGCTATTTTTACACCTGCCGGTGTGGGTACTGAAGTTGCCGAAGGTAAGGAAGTAAGGAATTTTAACGGTAAGGATTACCTGATGGAGTATGCTTTTGATGCCGATTTTGCAATTGTAAAGGCTTGGAAGGGTGATACTGCCGGTAATTTAATTTATCGTTCTACCAGTCGCAATTTTAATCCTGTAATGGCAATGGCAGGTAAAGTTACCATTGCTGAAGTAGAGGTGCTGGTTGAAGCTGGTGAGCTTGATCCTGATCAGATCCATACCCCTGGCGTATTTGTTCACCGTATTTTTCAGGGTGCAGATTACGAGAAGAGAATTGAACAACGTACTGTGAGAACTAAAGGATAATCCTATAAAATATTTATATGCTGGATAAAAATGGAATTGCGCAACGCATCGCAAGAGAAATACGTGACGGTTACTATGTGAATTTAGGTATTGGTATACCAACCCTGGTGGCCAATTATATTCCCGAGGGAATAAATGTTGTGCTACAGTCTGAAAATGGACTGTTGGGTATGGGGCCTTTCCCTTTTGAAGGAGAAGAAGATGCTGATTTAATTAATGCCGGAAAACAAACTATTACAACTTTGCCGGGATCATCAATTTTTGATTCTGCGCTGAGTTTTGGAATGATCAGAAGTCAGAAAATAGACCTGACTATACTTGGTGCTATGGAGGTATCTGAAAATGGAGATATCGCCAACTGGAAGATACCTGGGAAAATGGTAAAAGGTATGGGAGGGGCTATGGACTTAGTGGCTTCTGCTAAAAATATTATTGTAGCCATGCAGCATGTAAACAAAGCTGGTGAAAGTAAATTGTTGCCAAAATGTACGTTGCCTTTAACTGGGGTAAACTGTATTAAAAAGATTGTAACAGAACTGGCTGTTTTGGATGTATTGCCAGAAGGTGGTTTTAAACTGATTGAGCGTGCACCAGGTGTAAGTGTGGACTTCATTAGACAGGCAACTTTAGGAAAGCTGTTTGCAGATGATAATGTACCTGAAATGGTGTTTTAAAAGTAAAAAGGAGCTTGATAAAGCTCCTTTTTACTTTTATTTAGTCCTGCAATATTTTTCTTTCAGGTCTTCAGAAATCTCTTCCGTTACTTTAATAATGTCATCAGGGGTATCGTTGTTGTTGATGACTACGGTGTCGCATATGCTTTTATAAGGAAGCAAGAACTCCAGGTAAGCAGGTACGACATGATTGTGCCATTTATAAACCACATCCTCTTCAGGATACCCGCGTTCCATTCCATCGCGTTTTATACGACGTTTTAGTGCAACATCGTCCTCAGCTTCTACAAAGATCTTATGATCAAGCAATGCGGCAATTTCTTTGAAATGTAAGATGAAAAGTCCTTCAACAATAATAATAGGAGCTGGATTAATCTCAAGAATTTTTGTGACAGCAAGAGGGTTGTTAAAATTGTATTCTTTTTTATAAATCACCTCGCCCTTCATGAGTTTTTTGATATCCAGTAAAAACTGTTCATGATCGATGGTGCGTGGCAAATCAAAATTATATAACTTATTTTCTTCCTGGGTCATTTCTCCTGCAGGGAAGTAATAGTCATCCTGCGAAACCAGGGTTACTTCATCCTGTTTAAAATGATGTAGGAAGGAATTTAAAAAAAAGGTTTTGCCTGAGCCACTTCCTCCCGCAATACCAATAATGAAAGGCTTATTGTTCATTGTCCTGTCCGCCGTATGTTAAATTGCAATAAAATCTTTTGTCTAAAGCACCAAGTGCATCAGCCACAGCTTTAGTCATTACAATGATCACATCTTTTGTGGATTCGTTCTCTGTGAATTTACCAACAACTTTAGCGAAGGTAGAACGGTTAGTCATAGGGTTGGTAATTTTCATTACCGTTCCAATTGGGGCCGAACGGTGTAATACCAGCATTTTTGAAGGATCCAGATCCTGATCGGCAATCCACACACCCGTTCCTTTTTCATCTATCTGGTTTAACCCGTACCTGCTTGCAGGGTATCTTAATGCCGGATCTTTGATGGAATTTAAAGTATCGGTACTGGATTCCGCAACCGGAGCATTTTTAGGTGGACGTTCTCCACTAATCACTAACTTTTGTCCAACGCGCAATGAATTGTCAGTCAGGTTGTTTTTAGCCTTCAATTGATCCATTGTTAATTTATAACGGGAGGCAATGGAATACATGGTCTCGTTTGAAGACACAGTATGCTCAATAAACTCTTCTGGCTTGCTGTTGTTTGTTGCTTCTTTCTTGTCCTGTGAAGGAGCAGGTTTCTTATACCTGTTCTCTGGCGGAATCTGTGTTTTTACTACTGTTTCTTCGACTCTCGGAGGTGCTGTAGCTACTGGTGTGCGTTCTGGTTCGGTTTGCTCCTCAGCTCTTCCCGGGATCTTCAATAACTGACCAATTCTAAGATTGATGGTGCTTAAGTTATTTACTCTTTTAATTTCGTTTACCGTTGTACCGTATTTCTCGGCAAGCATATTCAGATTTTCTTTTTTCTGTACGGTATGCTCTGTTAATTCTGTACTTGTATTGCTTGCTGTAACCGGAGCTTGACTGGCTTTTCCAGTAGCAGGAGCACTGGTGAAGGGGATGTTAGTAGGGACTTTAATGATGACCCCAATCTGTAAGAATTTGTTGTCATTGAAACTCATAATGTCCTTTGGAAGCACATTGTAGCGTCTTGCAACGGAGTAATACGTGTCTTTAGCTACTATCTGATGGATGATTAATTTCTTTCCCTTATTGTTCTCTACCCCTATGGAATCCCTGGTAATGGCACTTGCTGCCGACAGGTTCATAAGAAGGGCGACTACTGACGCTATATAATATTTATGCATTAATATCTTTGTAAAATTTAAACCGCAATTATACGAATAATAAAAATAAGGCGTCGAATTCGAATATTAAACGTTCGTTTTTAACACGTATTGCTTGGTTTATTAATATTTGTGAAAACCATTTTTATAGTTAACTGTTATGAATAGTGACAATAACAAAGTTTCAAGACAGAAAATAAAATTAATATCATGAATGCAAAAGAAATAAGTTTAAGTGAAAAAAAAGTAAAACCAGTGGTAGATATGTTGAACGATTATCTGGCAAATTATCATATTCATTATCAGAAATTAAGAGGATGTCATTGGAATATTAAAGGCCAGAATTTCTTTACCTTACACCTTAAATTTGAAGAGTTATATACCAATGCTCAACTAACAATAGATGAAATTGCTGAACGTGTACTTACGTTAGGTAAACCGCCTCATAGTCGTTTTGCAGATTATATCAAGGAATCTACAATTAAAGAAATAGATACCATAGGCATGAAAGATTTGGATATGGTTGATGCGATTTTAGACGATATGGCCAGGTTAATCGAGATGGAACGGGAATTGTTGGATGCGACAGATAAAGCAGGGGATGATGGTACCAATGATATGGTAAACAGGTTTATGCAATTTAAAGAGAAAAACACCTGGATGTTGCGTTCGTTTGCAGGAAAAAGATAACAGCTTAATTACAGTAGATATTTAGTTAAATAATACGATCGTCATGCTGAATTTATTTCAGCATCTCTTTTAAATTGGTTTAATACCTGGGAGATGTTTAAATAAATTCAGCATGACGTGTTTTATACCAATATGACGCGTTTTACACCATTCTTTAATATCTTTGGCTCACATGGGATATAAAAGCTTAGCAGACTGTGTTGCTGATTTAGAGAAACACGGTCACTTAATTCGGATAAAAGAAGAGGTAGATCCTTACCTTGAAATGGCGGCGATTCATCTACGCGTTTATGAGCAACAGGGACCAGCATTGTATTTTGAAAATGTTAAAGGAAGTAAGTTTCCTGCTGTATCCAATTTATTTGGAACACTGGAACGGTCTAAATTTATGTTCAGGGACAGTCTGCCGAAGGTAGAACAACTGGTTAACCTGCGTTCTGATCCGGTTAAAGCATTAAAAAATCCATTAAAGTTACCAGGTATTGGTTTAACCGCACTTACCGCATTGCCCTTAAAACAGACATTTAAATCGGTATTTAGTAAAACTACGATTGATGCTTTGCCTCAAATCGTAAACTGGCCCATGGATGGCGGTCCATTTATTACTATGCCACAGGTTTATACAGAAGATGTAGATAAACCGGGTATTTTAAATGCTAATCTGGGGATGTACAGGATTCAGCTGGCCGGTAACGATTACGAATTGAACAAAGAAATTGGTTTGCATTACCAGATTCACAGAGGAATAGGAGTACACCAGTCTAAAGCCAATGCTAAAGGTTTACCTTTAAAAGTGAGTATTTTTGTGGGCGGTCCGCCTTCTCATCCACTGGCAGCAGTAATGCCATTGCCGGAAGGGTTGTCGGAAATGACTTTTGCTGGTGCTTTAGGTAACCGAAGATTCCGGTATTTTTATGACGAAGAAGGCTTTTGCCTTTCTGCGGATGCAGATTTTGTAATTACAGGTACGGTTTATCCACAGGAGAATAAACCCGAAGGTCCTTTTGGTGACCATCTAGGTTATTACAGCCTTACACACCCTTTCCCTTTGATGAAGGTACATAATGTATACCATCGTAAGGACGCGATCTGGTCATTTACTGTTGTTGGCCGTCCTCCACAGGAAGATACCAGCTTTGGTGCATTGATTCATGAAATAGCGGGTTCTGCCTTGCCTAAAGAAATACATGGATTAAAAGAAGTGAATGCTGTTGACGCTGCCGGTGTGCATCCCTTATTGTTTGCGATAGGGAGCGAAAGGTATACGCCTTTTCTTAAGGAGCGAAGGCCACAGGAAATCTTAACCATTGCGAATCATATTTTAGGAAAAAACCAATTGAGCCTGGCTAAGTACCTGTTTATTGCGGCCAGAGAGGACGATGAACATTTAGATACGCACGATCTTTCTGCATTTATGCAGCATGTGCTTTCCAGGATGGATTTTAAAACAGATCTTCATTTCCACACGCATACAACTATCGATACGCTGGATTATAGCGGAGATGGTTTAAATAGTGGCTCTAAAGTTGTTTTTGCAGCTGCGGGCGCACCAAAAAGAATACTGACAAGCGAATTACCCAAAGGTTTTAGCGTACCGGAACCATTTAATCACTATAAAATGGCTATTCCTGGTGTATTGGCGTTAAAAGGACGTGCTTATGTTGATGCAGCACATGCGGAGCAGGAAATGGTGCTGTTGAACGAACATTTGAAACATAAGGAATTAGATGGCCTGGCTTTAATTGTTTTATGTGATGATCACGAGTTTACATCAGCCACTATTAATAACCTTGTGTGGATAACCTTTACCAGAAGCAATCCGGCTGCAGATATTCATGGGGTAGGGAACTTTATCCGAGAAAAGCATTGGGGGTGTACCGGGCCTGTTATTATTGATGCCCGTAAAAAGCCCCATCATGCACCAGAATTAATCAAAGATGAAGTTGTGGAAAGGAATATAGAAAGACTAGGCGTTAAAGGAGCTTCTTTGCACGGGATTCTTTAGCAGGTGTTAATAGTATGCGGGTGATCCAGAAATAAATTCAGGATGACGACAAAATAATAGCTCCTGGTCATAATTTGATCAGGAGCTTTTTGCCATAAGAAGCTTTTATTTAAAACCGAACACCAAATGTTAGGAATACATTGTTGTTTGCATTTTTTATAGTTGCAACAGGTTCTGAACCATTGTTCAACGTATAAGAGCTTAAGCGTTCTTTTGATTGTACACGTTGATAAGCTATGTCAATATAATATTCATTAATACGGTAACCCAGACCTCCACTATAATACTGCGTTTCATAGGTGTTATCTGTATCATTCTTTACCGGACTTCCATTTAATCCGTAACCCGCCCGTAAGTTGAAATTATTGATCCTGTATTCGCCACCAACTCTATAGTTTACAGCCGAAGTATAACCATTTTTAATGTCCGCATTGTTGTTAATAATGGTCTGGTCATTCATGCCACCGCCGTCCATAGAAAAGCGCGTACCTGCATAATCTATAAAATCAACGTCAGCAGAAAGAATGGCTTGTCCGCCAAATACGTAACTTGCACCAACTGATGCTTTAGAAGGTGTTCTTAAACGATAATTATAAAGTGACGAGATTGCATCTCCTACAATCGGTTTCTCCCCCGATAAGGAAGTAAAGAGATTTTCTGAATATTGATCTTCGATATACAACCATGTTGGCGTCTGATAATTCAAACCAATTCTGAAATTACTAACGGGTCTGTAAATAATACCTAATTTTGCATTGATACCAGATCCCTGTGTTTCCTGATTTTGTGTATAATTGAAACTATAATCTTCCGGTCCGGCATATCCTGGTATATCATTAGGGTCATTCGGATTACCGTTATTATACACATTTACCTGTCCTTTCTCCGTATAGGTGGCAATACGGTCATAGCGGACATTTACCATGCCTATACTTGCCCCGATGTATAACTGATTTGAAATATTTAAGGCGCCTGCAAAGTTTATTTCAGAACTTCCTCCTGAAATTATCGCAGACTGGCTCTGCACATTGGTGCTGAAAGGAGTAGACTCAAAACGCCCAGGACTGGTTGGTGTATTTTTATTGATTAAATAATCGCTGTAAGCGTAATTCTCTAATGAAACTTCATCCAGCGAACCATCACTATACATATTTCTATTTGCTTCTTCGGCAAAGAAATCGCGCATAGAGGTATTGGCATTACTTCCTCCGTAGTTGTACTGTTGGGTGAAATCGTTAGTCCTGCTAAAGCCGATCCCGAAAACCGTACTCAAAACACCTTTACTTGTATTTTGACCTTGGGGCTTGTACGTCGGGTTATACCAAACAACTCCTGCCTGATTTACGTTTACTTTTGTACGGGAGTCGTTAGTATTGTTATTCAGGTAATTTGCTTTTGATGTTGAATTGTTAAGTTCAGGACTGAAGCTAAATTCAGATCTGGTAAAAAGACCTAATCCGGCAGGGTTGCCACTAAGTGAACTCATGTCACCACCAACTCCGATCTGGGCATTACCCATCCCTTTAAATCTTGTGGAACTCCCGTAATTCGTATTACCAAATTTTATAGCGTCACCCGCATATTGCGCATATGTTGTGCCTGTGGTAGCTACCATAGCTACCATAAGCATTTGTGAAAATTTCTTCATCTGTATGTATTTCGCTTAAATTATCTGCCGCCTCTGCTTGGTCTGCCGCCGCCATAGCTACCGCCTGAACTACCACCTCTTGATGGTGGATTGTACGATGGAGGTGGAGAATAAGATTCTCTTGTTGGTCTTGATTCTGGTCTGCTGGGTCTTTCAGCCGGAGCAGGTCTTGAAGACTCTGTTCTTGCCGGTCTGCTAGGTCTTTCAGTTGGAGCTGGCCTTGACGACTCTGTTCTTGCCGGTCTTGATCCTTCTGTTCTTGGAGGCCTCGAAGTTTCATTTCTGGATGGTCTTGAACCTTCAGTGTTTGGCCGGCCGATTACACCAGCATCACCTCTTGAAGGTCTTCCTGACGTACCGTTTACATTAGATTGTCCTCTTGATGCTCTAGGCGTCATGATACCATTGTTTCTGCCAATATAACTGTTGCCACCTCTGTTGGGTCTTGGCCTGTAATCAACAGGAGTTGTTCTGCCGGTGTAAAAACCGCCACCCCAGTAGCCACCGCCCCATAAACCGCCGCCATAATATCCGCCGCCGTAGTAATTGTTATATCCCCAGAATGGAGAATAGTAGTTGCCCCATGAATTGTAAGGAGAGCCCCATAAAGATCCGTAAAAAGGATTATATCCAAAGCCGAAGCCAAAGCCTAACGACATGCCATAATTGCCATACCATCCGCTATCAAAATATGGGTCGTAATAACCTCTCCAAGATGGGTTTCCATAGGAAAACCTACTGATGCGGGAAGAATAATCCATATCATAAAAAGGATCGCTTGTACCATAATCGTCATACTGCTCATATTGATCGTTATCATTATACTCAGTATCCCGTACGGGTACTTGTTGTCTATACTCTTTGGCCTGCGCTACAGAGTTATAGACATCATCATTCGAATTCTGCTGCGCTAACCTGGGCGCAGAGCATGACGCTATAGCCATAGCCGTAAGCGCCAGCATACTCGTGAATAAATAATTTGATTTCATAACTATATCCCTTCTTTGTGTGTTGTGTTATTTTGTAGGTATAAATTTATAGATTTGTAGCCTACTTTACAAGTCATTTAACACAAAAAACGTTCCAAACAGTTATGAGCAAAGGTATTACAAGCAAAAACGAAGATTATTCCCAGTGGTATAACGACATTGTTATAAAAGCCGATCTGGCAGAGCATTCATCTGTTAAGGGATGTATGGTTATAAAACCCTATGGATATTCCATTTGGGAGAAGATGCAGGCGGTTTTAGACCAAAAATTTAAAGATACCGGACACAGCAATGCCTATTTTCCTTTATTCATCCCCAAGTCATTTTTTTCTAAGGAAGCTTCCCATGTTGAAGGTTTTGCCACTGAATGTGCCGTTGTGACACACTACCGTCTTAAAAATGATGGAAATGGAAACATTATTGTTGATGAAACTGCTAAGTTAGAAGAAGAACTAATTGTTAGACCTACTTCAGAAACGATTATCTGGAACACTTATAAAGGCTGGATTCAGTCGTACCGTGATTTACCAATCCTGGTTAACCAATGGGCTAACGTTGTACGTTGGGAGATGCGTACCCGTTTGTTTTTACGTACTACTGAATTTTTATGGCAGGAAGGACATACCGCACATGCTACGGCAGATGAGGCTATTGCAGAAACCAGGCAAATGCTGGATGTTTATGCTGATTTTGCTGAAAACTGGATGGGGGTACCTGTAGTGAAAGGTGTTAAAACACCTAATGAACGTTTTGCAGGCGCATTAGATACTTATTGCATTGAAGCATTGATGCAGGATGGTAAAGCTTTACAGGCAGGTACGTCACATTTCCTTGGACAAAACTTTGCAAAAGCATTTGATGTGAAATTTACCAGTAAAGAAGGTAAACAGGAATTCGTTTGGGCCAGCTCATGGGGTGTATCTACACGTTTGATGGGCGCTTTGATTATGGCACATAGTGACGATGCAGGATTGGTTTTACCTCCAAAATTGGCACCAATTCAGGTAGTAATTGTTCCGATTTATAAGAACGATGAAGAGTTGCAAAAGATTTCTTCTTTTGTAAATGAACTGAGTGCGAAATTGAAACGCATGGATATTTCTGTTAAATATGACGATCGTGATTCGCAACGCCCAGGATTTAAATTCGCAGAATACGAATTGAAAGGGGTACCTGTTCGTTTGGCTATTGGTGGTCGTGACATGGAAAACGGAACTGTTGAACTTGCACGTAGAGATACACGTGAGAAACAAACTGTTTTACAAGACGGACTGGAGATCTACATCGCACAATTGTTAGACCAGATTCAGGAAAACATCTACAATAAAGCATTGAACTTCAGAGATGAACACATTACTGAAGCGAATTCTTACGATGAATTGAAAGAATTATTAGATACTAAAACTGGTTTCATTGCTGCGCATTGGGATGGAACTTCTGAAACTGAGCAAAAAATTAAAGAAGAAACAAAAGCAACAATTAGATGTGTGCCATTAAACAATAAACTGGAAGATGGAGTTTGTATCTATTCAGGTAAACCATCTAAACAACGTGTATTATTTGCAAGGGCTTATTAAATAAATATGGATACCAGTAACTACAGCAAGATTTTAAGCGAATTTGAAAACAAGGCTTCTTTAAAACAAGCCATCTATAGAAATACAACAGAAGCATTTGCTTTATTGAAAAAGCAGCTTTTTAAGATTGCGGCAAAACTACAGAGTGACTACACTGCAAAAGATCCTTCGGTGGAGGTTCATTTCAAAGAGAGCAGCAAGTTTGAAGCCGAACTTAAATTCTCTGGTGATATGTTAATGGTATCCATGCACAGTAACGTTTTTAGTTTTGAGCGGTCCTCGTCTATGTTTCAGACTAAGTATATAAAGGAAGACGAGTCACTGGCTTACTGTGGCGCAATTTACATCCATAATTTTCTTGCAGATTCTGTTAAGTATAACAGATTGGCAGATGAAGGATCTTTAATTGCCAGAATTTTGGTGAATAAGGATATGCATTTTATCGTGGAAGGTGAGGGAGCGTTGGATTTTCTATACCAAAACATGGCAGATAACATCATTACAGAAGAAAAACTGACGGATATCATTGAACGTTCTATTTTATTCTGTCTGAATTCTGACTTAATTCTACCACCTTTTGCCCAGATAAAAGACGTAACTTTAAATCAGAAACAAACGATGCTTGCCGCAAGTGGTTACCCTACAGGTAAAAACCTGGGCTATCAGTTTAAAGCAGAATTAGAGCAAAATAAAGAGATATGAAATTTGCGACAAAAGCGATCCATGCAGGACAAGAACCTGATCCTACAACAGGAGCAGTAATGACCCCAATCTATCAAACCTCTACCTATTGGCAGAAATCGCCGGGAGATCATAAAGGTTATGAGTATTCAAGAGGTACCAACCCAACACGTGTGGCGTTGGAGGCCTGCCTGGCAGCTTTAGAAAATGCAAAACATGGATTGGCATTTTCAAGTGGTATGGGCGCTACGGATGCAGTGATGAAGTTATTGCAGCCAGGCGATGAAGTGATTACCGGGAATGACCTTTACGGTGGTTCATATAGGATTTTCACTAAGGTTTATGCTAAATATGGCATTAAGTTCCATTTTCTGGATCTATCTAAGCCAGAAAATATCTTGCCTTATATCAATGATAAAACCAAGTTGGTTTGGATAGAAACACCAACTAATCCAACCATGCAGATTGTGGATATTGAAGGAATGGCCAAAATTACGAAAGAACGTAATTTGCTGTTAACGGTCGACAATACTTTTGCTTCTCCGTATTTGCAGAACCCAATGGATCTTGGTGCTGATATCGTGATGCATTCGGTTACCAAATATATTGGCGGACACTCGGATGTGGTGATGGGTGCTTTGTTAGTTAATGATGAGCAGTTGTATAAAAACCTGTGGTTTATTTACAATGCTTGTGGTGCAACACCAGGTCCGCAGGATGCATTTTTAGTGCTTAGGGGAATTAAGACCTTGCATTTACGTATGAAAGCACATTGCGAAAATGGTGCTAAGGTGGCTCATTTCCTTAAAAAACATCCTAAGGTTGATAAAATATACTGGCCGGGTTTTGAAGATCATCCTAACCATGATATTGCCAAAAGGCAAATGCGCGATTTCGGAGGGATGGTATCTTTCACTTTAAAAGGTGCTGATCTGAAGGAAACGTTTAGAGTAGCAGGTTCGTTTCACGTATTTACATTAGCAGAATCTTTAGGTGGGGTTGAGTCATTGATCAATCACCCGGTGTCTATGACACACGGTTCTATTCCAAAAGAAGAGCGTGAAAAGGTAGGAGTAACCGATAATCTGTTGCGTTTAAGCGTTGGTGTTGAAGATATTGATGACATTATTGCCGATCTGGAACAGGCACTTAAATAATAAGCAGGCTATAAATAGTAAGCCGGTCGTTATGCTGGGTTCAGTATTTCGCACCTGTTAGACAGTTAAAATAAATAACATTGGAATTTTTAGAACTTAAGGATTTTCTGGACGTTAAAGTTGACCAGTATAACCGCCCAAACTTTATTCAAAACGATCCGATTTGTATTCCACATCAGTATACTAAGAAACAAGATATCGAAATTGCCGCATTTTTTGCGGCAATTTTAGCTTGGGGGCAGCGTAAAACAATTATCAATAAATGCAATGAGTTATTTACAAGGATGGATAATGATCCTCATAACTTTATGCTGCACCATGAGGATGGAGATTTGAAAAGACTGCTGGATTTTAAACACAGAACTTTTAACGATACTGATCTTTTGTATTTCGTGTCCTTTTTCCATCAGCATTATCAGCAGTTTGATAGTCTGGAAGCCGCTTTTTTGCCGCCGGGAGATATGTTTCAAACAGATTTTGTTTCTAATCAGGTAATAGGGAGTTATGGTGGAGGGTATGCTTCTTCCAGTTGCATGTTAACTGAACTGAACCAGCAGGTCCCTAAAATTGAAAGGGCACTTAATTATTTCAGGGCATATTTTTTCTCTTTGCCGGATTATCCCAGAAGAACCATTAAACACGTGTCTTCACCTATGCAGAAATCAACCTGTAAACGTTTAAACATGTTTTTACGTTGGATGGTTCGAAGTGATAATAAAGGCGTGGATTTTGGTATCTGGAAAACGATTAAGCCTGCTGATTTAATTTGTCCATGTGATGTGCATGTGGATAGGGTAGCCCGCAGATTGGGGCTAATTGAAAGGAAGCAAACAGATTGGCGGACAGCTGTAGAGTTAACAGGCAAGTTGCTGGAGTTAGATCCGCTGGATCCGGTTAAATACGATTTTGCTTTGTTTGGATTAGGTGTGGAAGAGAAGTTTTAATATTGTTATTTGTAAAGCGGTCGTCATCCCGGTGAAGACCGGGACCTCGCACTGGAAAGACCACCCTTCTTATGCGAGATCCTGAGCTAAACTCAGGATGACGAGTTGCATATAGCATGCCTGTCATTACCTTTTTTGTAGTTTTCTAATGGTGAATTCTCAGGATGACGAAGTGTAGACAACATAATAGTTTAACAATTATGCTGTGCGAAATTATTATTCTTTCTAACTTTAACACTGTATGATTACTTTCAAAGCGGAAATAGAGCGGTTTGCCGAAAAAGGCGAGAAGACAGGTTGGACATACATTTTTGTTCCTCAAGCTATAGCCAATGACATTAAACCAGATTGCCGGAAGAGTTTTAGAGTAAGGGGCAAACTGGATCAGGTTGAAATAGAAGGAATGTCATTAGTGCCAATGGGAGAGGGTAATTTCATTATCGCTTTAAATGGTGAAATTCGGAAGAAGCTAAAGAAACAATTAGGGGGAGTACTGGAGTTGCAACTGGAAGAAGATAAAGCTTTTAAGATTGAAATGCCGGAAGACCTGGAGCTTTGCTTAACAGATGAGCCGCATTTGCTTAGAAATTTCCTTAAGCAACCCAAATCACATCAAAACTGGTACATCAATTGGTTGAATACAGCAAAAACAGAAGCTACAAGAACGAAAAGAATTGTAAAGATTGTTTCTGCTATGGATAAGGACTGGGACTTTGGGATGATGATGCGAGACGGGAAACCGAGAAAAGAATAACGCTTTAGTTTGCCAGCTGCTTGTTTTCCGAAGGTCTGTCGTATTTTCTAAACCAGCTCCATACTTTCATCTGTATTACGCCTAAAAAGGCCTCTCTGAAAATTCGGGTGCTCATTTTTGAACTTCCTTCAGTGCGATCGGTAAATATGATAGGTACTTCAACCACTTTAAAACCATATTTAATAGCGGTAAACTTCATCTCGATCTGGAAGGCATAGCCTACAAATTTTATTTTATCCAATGGTATGGTGGCTAAAACCTTGCGGGTATAACATTTAAAGCCTGCTGTAGCATCTTGTATGTCGATACGGGTTATTATCCTTACATACATGGATGCAAAGTATGACATGAGTACACGGTTCATCGGCCAGTTTACTACGTTTACACCATTTACATAGCGGGAACCTATGGCCAAATCAGCACCATTAACACAAGCCATTTTTAAACGGATAAGATCCTCAGGATTGTGTGAGAAATCGGCATCCATCTCAAATATGTATTGGAATTGAGGTCGTTCCAGCGCCCATTTAAAGCCGTGGATGTAGGCGGTGCCCAAACCAAGTTTTCCTGTACGTTCTTCTATGTGTAGTGCCGGGTATTCAGCTTGAAGTTTTTTAACAATATCTGCCGTGCCATCAGGGGAGCCATCATCAATGATTAAAATCTCAAAAAAGTCGTTTAGTGAAAAGACCTTTCTGATGATTTTTTCAATGTTTTCTTTTTCGTTATATGTTGGAATTATAATTAGGCTGTCTGACACGTAAAATATATTATTATGCAAAATTATGGAAACTAAATGAAAAACCCTTAGTATAAAAGGATACTAAGGGTTAAATATTGTTAAATGACAATGTTTTGCAGGTTTACTTCACTTCCTGCATCAGTTTTTTTACAAGTGGTGATATTGCTATCAGTATTACACCAGCAATAAGTGCATAAATTGCCAGTTGTTTATAGCCTTCGGTATAACTGGTTAGTTTTTGTAGCGGACTATCATTTTCACTCGCTTTGGCCATGCCTGCACCAAGTAAGCCCGCAACATATTGTCCGTATGCACTAGCCAGGAACCACATACCCATCATTACCCCCTGAAGTTTTACGGGCGATAATTTTGTCATAATGGAGAGCCCGATTGGAGAAAGACAAAGTTCACCAAAAGTCATCACCAGATAAGCTACTGTAAAGACATCAAGTGAAGCAACGCCCTCCGAAGTAGTAAAGAAACGGGTGCTGTAGAAAATAAAGAATGAACCTGAAAGGAACAAAAAGCCTAGTCCGAATTTAATAACAGTATTGGGTTCGATCTTTTTCTTAGCCAGGCCAATCCAGATCAGACTGAATAAGAAGGCGAAAACAATGACGAAAAATGAATTGGCCGAATTATTTACACCGTTAGGATCCAGTTTTACCAGGCCTAATAAATTGTTATCCAGGTTTCTTGCTGCAAACAGACTTAGTGAGCCTCCACTTTGCTCAAAGAATGCCCAAAAAAGTATAGAAAACAGGATGAATATGAGTGCCGCTAATAATTTTTTGCGTTCCGCCCATCCGTAGCGTGTCATTTCAAAAAGGATGTACAGCAATGTTGCCGGACCAATGATATACATAAACCAGTCGGTATACTGCGTTTTTGCAACCATAATCATGATTACCGGAATGATAGCAAGTGAACCTGCATACACCGCATAATCGTACCATTTTTTGTTGGCAGATTTACGTTGTATGACGGTGGGTTGTGTTTGTACTTTGTCGTCAATACCGGTTAAACTGATGTCTGTCACCTCTTCATCCTGTCCCGGCGGCAAGCCGATAGGACCCAGACTTTTTTGTGTGAATAGGAAGGTAATGAGACTGATCCCCATTACAATCGCAGCAAGTCCGAAGGCCAGGTGCCATGAGTATTCTTTACCAATGGCAATACAGGCATAACCACCAAGTAAAGCGCCAATATTTATTCCTGCATAAAATACCGAGAAACCGGCATCTCTGCGTGAATCATCTGCCCTATACAGTTTTCCTACCATGGTCGAGATATTTGGTTTAAAAAAGCCCGTCCCTATAATGGTAAAGCTGATACCAAGGAAAAAGAATTTATGTGGATCGTAAGCCAAAATACCGCTTCCCACAATCATCAGAATTCCGCCCCAGAACAAGGACTTTCTGAACCCTAATATTTTATCAGCAAATAAACCGCCAACAAAGGTAAAAGCATAAACGAAAGCCTGAGTAGCACCATACTGCAGGTTTGCGTCCACATCTTTCATGAATAATTCTGTAACCATGAAATAAGTGAGCATTCCGCGCATTCCGTAAAAACAGAAACGCTCCCACATCTCTGAAAAGAAGAGCGCCCAAAGTTGTTTAGGGTATTTTCCCTTAAAGTCCTGGATTTCGTCCAATGACAACCGATCAGCCATAAATATGTATATTTAAATATAAATGTAAAAATAAAAAGTCTTTAGAATATGCTCTAAAGACTTTTATGTTTTGTTTATTGAAATGCTATCTTACGTTATGCATTAGTTTCTTCAGCACCGGGTGCAGTAGCATTACCAATACACCGGCCACCATTGGAACGATGGTGAAAATCAGGAAGAAAGTAGATAGTGAGTATTCCTTAGTGATGTTTTCAATTTGTCCGCCAATAATCGCAGCCAGCTTATTACCAATAGCTATGGCCAGGTACCACATACCAAACATGAAAGCGATCATACGTGCCGGTACCAATTTAGATACATAAGAAAGTCCAACAGGCGATAAACATAATTCACCCAATGTATGGAATAAATAAGCAAGTACTAACCAGATCATCGATACTTTTACACCTGCAGCTACACCATGTGAACCGAATGCCAGTAATCCAAAACCAATCGACATAATGATTAATCCCAAACCATACTTTACGGCTGCCGGCGGATTAAATTTACTATCCCATACTTTTGAAACTGTAGAGGCGCAGGCAATGATAAAGAAGGAGTTCAAAATAGAGAACCACGATACTGTGATTTCAGAACTTGTTGCAGTGAACTCACGGTAAAGCATCCAGATCACAATACCCCAAACGAAGGTAAAACATACGAATTGAGCAATGTTAGAACCCGGAGCCTTTTTGAAAGTCTGCTGAGACAATTTAATTACCACATAAGTGATGAGTATAAGTGGAACTACTGTTAGTAGCGTGTTCGCTATATTGAACATCATTAAAGAGTTTCCTACTAAAGTACGGTCAACGTTGTCACGGGCAAAAATAACCAATGAAGAGGCCCCCTGCTCAAATGACATCCAGAAGAAGATGGTGAAGAAAGCGAATACAATTACAGCAATCATACGATCGCGGATAACCTGAGTGTAACGAACCAATCTCCAGATGATCAGGATAAAGAATAAGATCAGACCAACAATAACAACTACTGATTGTCCAGCTAAACCAGCTACTTCAAACGGGAACAGGTTGATATTACCGATTTTTGCCAATGGATCTCCGAAAGCGTATAATAAACCAATAAGGGTAGTTACAACAATAAGAATTTTGTCTACTAATGTGAACGGGTTTAATTTGTCTTCTGCATTAGTTGAAGCATTACTTGCATTATCGGCAGCTAATCTTGACGCTTTTGTCGGCTTATCACCAATTGTACCAAAGATAGGTTTAGCTAACCAGAATTGAAGTGTGCCTAAAAGCATAAATACTCCGGCTAAACCAAAGCCCCAGTGCCAGCCTACTTTTTCAGCTAGATAACCGCAAAGCATCATTCCGAAAAATGCACCAGCATTTACACCCATATAGAAAATGGTATAAGCCCCATCTTTTTTCTCAGGGAAGTCTTTATACATCTGAGATAGGATAGAAGTCATGTTTGGTTTAAAGAAACCAGTACCTATAACTAAGCAAGCTAATCCTAAATATAAGAATAAGGATGATTCGATGGCCATGAAGGCATGTCCAACAGTCATAATTGCTGCGCCAATAACTACGGCCCAACGGTAACCTAAAAATTTATCGGCAAGAATACCACCGAAAATAGGAGTGATGTACAAAAGCATGGCGTAAGTACCATAAAGAGCTCCGGCATTTTCAGCTCCCCAACCCCAGCCAGAGAAAGGACTGCCAGATATTACAGCGGTAGTAAGGAAATTAATTAATAATACCCTCATCCCGTAGAAAGAGAAGCGCTCCCACATTTCCGTAAAGAAAAGTACAAACAATCCGGAAGGATGTCCCATCACCTTACTCTCGAAAAAGTTATTTGGTGTGTCCAAACTTTGTGTATTCATATTAGTTTTTTTGTGTAATGAAGTTTAGTTAGTTTTTATTAAATATTTATTTTTTTATGTATTTAAGCACTTTTGGGCAAGTCTTCGGATTCTTAAAGAGTTGTTTTGATTGTTTCAAACTAACCCATTTCTCCTCCTAATGACATATAGGCCGTTTAAACGATCGCGCAAGATAGGTACACTAAGGCAAACTCACAAGTTTAAAGTGTTGATTGAGTTTGTAACATCTCCGTTAAAGTTTTTTTGGAGGTTTGATTTGTTTGTCCTTCGGATCTGCAAAATATTCATCATTAGCATTTGGCTCATTTTTCATTTCCACATTTTCAACCAGTTTAAGCCTGCCTCCTATGAGTTTGTAAGCATCAAAGCTTAAATCAGAAGCATAGAATTCAAAGTTTCCTTCCATTTCGGAAGAAAGTGGGGCAAGGTGATCAAATACGATCATACCTGTTGATTTATCCAGGTTAAGCGTCATTGTGTTGAGCTTATTGTATTCAAATACAATCCTGTTTTTAGTTTTTTCTCCTTTTAATCCGTCTATTACTGCTTTTCCAAATACAGGTTGACCGGCTTTATCAAAGGAAAGTATTTCAATTACTTTTTTCGAAGATCGGGCATTTTTCCCTTTCCAACCCAGTAAAATATAGTAAGGTTGCCTGCCATTCATTAACATTGGAATAATCTGGTAATAACGGGCACCATACCAGGTTTTATTGTCGGTAATCTGATCCGTATCTTTAATTGCGTCGGTGCCGTCAATCAGTGGAAACATTTTTAGTTTTCCGTCCTTTGTTGACATTTGAACTGAACCAAAAAAGCGATAAGTACCATCCTGGCGAGGTAAATACCAGGAAAATATTCTAAATGTGTTGTCGGGCGATTTCATGATAGATATCCTTTGCAGGGAATCGAACGTGAAGTTAAAAGAGGAAGGAGTTTTTAGGGCGGTAACGAGTGTTTTGATGAACTCAGCATTGATCGAACCCTGTTCCTCATCATTTGAAGCATTGTAAATTGCTTCAGACATTTTTTTTAGTGAGTCCTGATAGGTTTTCAGACTCGATATATTGGTAAGGTTAAAACTATGCTGTGCAGAAAGCTTTGTTCCTGCACAGCATATTATAAAAAGTATTATTAAAGGTTTTAAAGCCTTCATCATTTAATTCATGTTTTCTATAACTATTGCGCTGGCACCGCCACCACCATTGCAAATTCCTGCAACGCCGATTTTACCATTGTTTTGTGACAAAACAGAAAGTAACGTTACAACGATCCTGGCACCAGAGGCACCAAGTGGGTGACCTAAGGAAACCGCACCGCCATTTACGTTTACTTTTTCGTTGTTTAATCCCAATTCTTTATTGTTTGCCAGCGAAACTACAGAAAAAGCTTCGTTGATTTCAAAGTAATCTACATCATTGATGTTTTTTGCTGCTCTTTTAAGCGCTAATGGGATAGCTTTTGACGGGGCTGTTGTAAACCATTCAGGAGCTTGTTGTGCATCAGCATAAGAAAGTATTTTTGCCAGCGGTTTTAAACCCAGTTCTTTTGCTTTATCAGCACTCATTAATACCAAAGCTGCAGCACCATCATTTAACGTTGATGCATTTGCTGCGGTAACTGTTCCATTTTTTTGAAACACAGGTTTTAATCCTGGTATTTTATCAAATTTAACTGCAAAAGGTTCTTCATCTTTATTGATCAGCGTAACATCGCCTTTGCGGTCTTTAACTTCTACCGCAACTATTTCCGAATCAAATTTACCAGCTATTTGTGCTGCCTGTGATTTCTTATAAGAGCTGATGGCAAAAGCGTCCTGCTCTTCACGACTGAAACCACATTCTGTAGCACAAAGTTCGGCTGCTGAGCCCATGTGGTAATCGTTATACACATCCCACAAACCATCTTTAACCAGTCCGTCGGTTATTTGTCCGTGTCCCAAACGGTAACCATTTCTGGCTTTATCAAGATAGTAGGGGACGTTGCTCATGCTTTCCATTCCACCTGCTACAACAATATCGTTCTCGCCTAATGCTATACTCTGTGCAGCAAGCATAATTGCTTTGGTTCCCGATGCACAAACTTTATTGATGGTAGTTGATGGAACATCTGGAAGGCCGGCAAACTTTGCAGCCTGAGTTGCAGGTGCTTGTCCAACATTGGCTGATAAAACATTGCCCATGTAAACTTCCTGAATATCGCTGGTTTTTATTCCAGCCTTTTCTACTGCGGCTTTAATTGCAAAACCTCCCAGTTGAGTGGCAGAAAAGCTTGACAAAGCGCCTCCAAAACTTCCTATCGGGGTACGTACAGCAGATACAATTACTACTTCTTTCATTAAATGTTTTTTTAAGTTAGTTAAGAGCAAAGTTAATTAATTACCATATATGGGTGGTCAAAATAGAGTTAATTTAACTTTTACAAATACAGGTGTTGCACTGAAATAAGGTTGATTGTAGGTTGGTTAAGGTTTTCTTCGGAAAAAGGGTACTTTTTTCCGAAGAAAGGTGCTCGCAATGTGCACCAAACCTTTATGTAAGGCCGAAGCGTTCTTTTACTGAAAGATATGCGGACTATGCGGGGACTTGTCTTTAGTGAGGTGCTATTAAAGACAGAAACAAAGATATACTTGTTAAAAATATAGTATTTTTGAATAAAAAATCAATTTATATCACATTGGCTAAGATCAGAAAAAACTCCCATAAGGTACTGTACAGAAAGTATTCATCAAATATTAAGTACGTCATGATGGTACTCTCGGTTTTGATTATAACGGTGTTTTTACCCAAACAACCACGTTTTCGGTATGAATTCGAAAAGGGGACAATCTGGAAAAATAAGGACCTGGTATCTCCCTTTAGTTTTGCTATTTTGAAAACCAGTCCACAGGTTATTATTGACAAGAAGGATGCGCTCGACAATGTTTTACCTATATATAAGCTAAATAAAGATTTGTTTAATGTAGTTGAGGAGGCCTACTCGAATGAATTCGATGTAAAATGGAGGTCAAGCGTTTTTCCTGAAAATGAAAGTGCTGCTAATAAACAGTCGTCCCTTAAACTATTAAAATATATCTACGACAAAGGGATCATCGCATTAAATGTAAAGCATCAGAAGGGGAGTTCTGGTAATTACGATTTTTCACTACTCAATAACAATATTTCTAAAACTGTAAATACTCAGGATGTATTTACAGTGCCATCAGCCCTTGCTTATTTTAAGAACAACTTTAAATCAATCAATCTGAAGGAAGAAGAGGTTGTTGAGAACCTGGTTGAGGATCATTTACAACCTAATATTATTTTTGATGAAAAACTGACGGCAGTGGTTCAGAACAGTACTGTCAGTAGTTTGTCTACCACTCGCGGAATGGTACAAAAGGGGGAGCTGATTATTGCTAAGGATAATGTGGTTGACGATGAGGCCTATCAGAAGTTGTTGTCATTTAAAGAAGCATACGAGGCCCAGACCAAAACTATTGGCGATAGTAAGGTGGTTTATTTTGGTCAGATCCTGCTTGTTGGTTTTATTGTGAGCTTACTGATGGTTTTTCTTAAATTATTTAGGAAAGATATTTTTGCTGATAACAGGCAGCTATCGTTGATCCTATTGGTGATTACAACGATGCTCCTTGCATTAACATGGGCCATTAAGCTTAATTTTCCTAGTTTATACTATATTCCATTTTGTATTGTACCCATTATCATCAGGATCTTGTTTGATACAAGGCTGGCGCTTTATCTGCATTTACTTGTGGTATTGATCTCGGGTTTCTTTGTGCCCAATAGTTTTGAATTTGTGTTTTACCAGGTTACTTCTGGTATGGTTGCTATTTATAGTATCCGTAATTTAATTAAGCGTGAGCAATTGTTGTTGTCTGCTTTGTTCATTTTATCAGCTTACTTTGTTTCATTTGTTGGTATTTCGTTATTACGTGAAGGTTCCTTTGCCCAAATTGAATGGGTCAATTTTGTGCCTTTCGTAATTAGCGTATTACTTTCCTTATTGGCTTATCCCTTAATTTATGCTTTCGAAAAAATGTTTGGCATTACTTCGGATGTTGCATTGATAGAGTTGACTAATACCAATAATAAACTTTTACGTGAGCTGGCTTTTAAAGCCCCGGGCACCTTTCAGCATTCGTTGCAGGTGGCTAACCTTGCAGAGGCGGCTATATTTAAGATAGGAGGGAATTCATTATTGGTAAGAGCGGGCGCTTTATACCATGACATTGGTAAGATAGAGAACCCTCAGTATTTTATCGAGAATCAAAATACAGCGCTTAGTCCGCATGATAAGCTGCCTTATGAGCAGAGTGCCCAGATCATCATTAAACATGTTCATAAAGGCATAGAAATTACACGCCGACATCAATTACCGGAAAGTGTGATTGATTTTATCAGGACGCACCATGGAAATACGCGGGTTGATTATTTTTATCAATCTTTTTTAAAGAATTCTCCGGAGAAATTTGTTGATGAAAATATTTTCAGGTACCCAGGACCAATACCTTTTTCAAAAGAAACCGGAGTTTTAATGTTGGCAGATTCGGTCGAAGCTGCATCGAGAAGCCTAAAAAATCCGGATGCCCAGAGCATAAATGACCTGGTCGAACGGATCATTAACTACAAATTGGAACAAAATCAGTTAGACAATTGCGATATTACATTAAAAGATATTGAAACTATAAAGTTGATATTCAAGACGATGCTGATGAGTATTTATCATGTGCGGATAGATTATCAACAAAATGTGTAATTTATTTTTGCAAACATCAATGAATTGCTATATTTGCACTCCCTCAGCACGGATATGATGAGGTAAAACGGAGGGATGCCTGAGTGGCCGAAAGGAACAGTTTGCTAAACTGTCGTACTGGTAACGGTACCGAGGGTTCGAATCCCTCTTCCTCCGCAGAGATTTGAAATCTCAGGAAAATTGAAGGGTTGCTCCATAAAGAGCAGCCCTTTTTCTTTGGGTATCAGTTGGCGTCAAACTTCTTCGTCCATTTTTTATAAGTCACATCATTTATTGATTCCTCAAATAATTTATTTTCTACTCCTTCTATTTTTGTTTCAAGTGCAGTGAATTGATTTTTTAGGATGACAAGTAGTATAGCTCCGGAAATATTTAAAGTGCTGTCGGGAACACGACATTTCTTTCTCAACCCCAATCTCCTTTGATGATTTTTTAGACTAGAAAAATGAAAAACTGGTTAAACAATAAAAAATGATGAAATATGCGATAAAGATTTTTTTAATTAAATTAGGCTTCCCAACATAATTTATTGAATGTTAGTATTGTGAAAAGAACATACAAAGAAGATGGTAAAATTTATTACGCCGACAACTGTAAAACATTAACAAATGCATGGAAGGAAGGTAGGATCCAGTTAGATGCTTTGGCTAGAAATAACTACCCTGGTTATCAAATGGATCCTAAGATGATTCCTGGCATTAATACCATTGGTTATTGGAATGCAAAAACCGAACAAGAATGGGGCTTAGACTGGCATCGAAATGAGGGGATTGAAATAACTTTTCTTGAAACTGGTACAATGCCGTTTCTTTTAGAAGATGGGGTTTATACAATGTTGCCGGAAGACCTTACTGTAACCCGTCCCTGGCAAATTCATAAAGTTGGAAATCCAATGATTGGAGTAGGTAAATTACATTGGTTGATTTTGGATGTAAACGTTAGGCAACCGCATCAGAATTGGAAATGGCCCTCATGGATTATCCTGGCTGAGGATGATTTAAGGGAATTAACCAAATTTTTAAGACAAAACGAACAGCCAATTCTCAAAGCGAATTCTGACATCAAGAGATGTTTTCAAAAAATAGGTAACCTGATACATGAATCTTCAAAGAATATTGAATCCAGGATTGCAATCTATGTTAATGAGTTACTTATGTTGTTGTTAGAATTATATCAAACAGGGACGTATGCCTTAAACGATACTTTAACCAACAGCACGCGTACGGTAGACCTTTTTCTAAAGGAGCTGAATGAAAATTTTTCGGAGCCCTGGACACTAGAATTGATGTCTTCTCATGTTGGTCTTGGTGTTACAAGGTTCACTCACTACTTTAAACAGCTGACCAATAGGACACCGATGCAATATCTAAATTCAATCAGGTTAGAAGCCGCTCAAAAACAATTAAAGCAGTATCCTCAAAAGAGTATCAGTAAGATCTGTTATGATTGTGGCTTTAGCAGTACACAATATTTTTCTACAGTTTTTGCTAGAAAATATGGATGTTCACCATCTGAATATAAATAATGGCATTGATATTAATGCCATTATTTATATTCAGGTTTTTAGTTTTTGAATTGGATGAAGAGTTGGTTAAGTAACCTATCTTCGACATCTCCACTATGGATATAAGTTCTATATTTCAACTCCATACGTTTATGTGCAGCAAGACTTAAGGGTTCATTGTATAAAATAGCAGGCATAAAAAAAACATGTTGACCTGCTTTATACCAGATATACCACGGAGAGGGGTGACGGGGATTGGCTGGATGATCGAATATGGTTATTCCTACTTTTGAACGCTCTTCTGAGCCTAAATTTGCAGTCATATCCATCCAGTTTGCGTTTTCTCCATATCCTGTTAAGTTCTCTTTGTTAGCCCAACCATTTGAATCTCTGAAAACGGGGTCTTTTATCGAACTAGCCCCTCTATACCCTAAGCCTGCATATCCACCAGATATAGAGCCACCTCGTTTAAGGGTAGGTGCACAATCAAATAAAAGTGGAGAATCTTGTGAGGTAAAGTTAAGAGACCAGTCGATTGTGTAATTTCCGTACTGATCTGGAGAAGATACCAACAATACCCTATTTTCTTTTAGAATTGTCTTTTTACCTTCAGGAGCATATTCCAGGAGAATATTAATTTTTACTGAAAAGTCTTTTTTAGGTTTAATGTCAACTTTTATAATTTTGCTTCTTCCTTCGGAGACACCTCGCCCATGTACTTCTTCCCAATAATTGATTTTATTAATGCTGCGCCACGCAAACCACAGACCACGGTGATGCCCATGGTCTGCAGGTCGCTCCATTGTCAGATCCTGACCATTTACTCTTAATGGATGAAAATAGGGTTTATCCTGATTTTTGTTGAAATTTAGTTGCCATACTATTTGCCCATCTTTGACTAGTGCAAAGGTAGAATCTGACTTACGCCAGCTATATTCATTTTTTAAAGAGGTATCCAGAATGCCGGCTTTAGTATCCGATATACATAAACTCAACAAACCAAACAGATATAATATTGCTCTGATTCTCATATTAATATTTTAACAAATTTAAAATCAATATTTTATTGTACCACATCCATTTCACCCTTCATTATGGTATAGTGGCCTGGATAGGTGCATATGAATGGATAAGTCCCTGTTTTCTCAGGGGCAGTAAAGTATATGGTTTCAGATGTATTGGGTTGTAATAATCTGGTGTGTTGCAAAACAGAATTCGACTTTGGTACATAGTGCATGGAGGGAGCTTCCAGGCCCAGCTCCATTGCAAGTTTACCTATCTGATCTGCAGTGCCTGGTTCAACCAATACGAAATTATGTTGCATATCATCATTGTTTTTAAAAACCAATTTGATTTTTGCCCCTGGTTTTACACTAAATTTATCAATGTCAAATTTTAACCCCGGTTTGGTTCCCATGACAATTGTCATATCCGGACCATTTACCCATGAAGATGGAAGTGTATTTGAGGTTTCATTTTTTTTATTCTTTATCGCATTTGGTTTACTACCTACATTCAGCTGTTTTTTAACGTTATCTTCTTCTTGTTTTAAGTAAGATATTTTTATTACATCTTTATCCTGAAGGGATAATTTTTCTCCAGCTGGAATTGCATTTAAAGAATAATAACCAAAATCATGTAAAAGCGGTGTCTGATCAACAGATCTTAAACCTGTACATTTTACCTCGTGAATGTAGCCTTCTCTTAAGTTGTTAAGGACAAGGCGAACAGTTAAGCCATCGTCCGCTATTTTTATAGCTTCTATTTTGCATTCTTTTTTATCATAAACCTCACTGCCATAGGCTTGATGATATTTGTAATCAAAACCAGAAATATTATAATTTGCAGGATCAAGAGCAGATTCCTTATTTACAGGAGAGGTGAATTCAAGTTCAAACCCATCTGGTTTAGCTTTTATTGTTTTAATCTCAAATGGCATATTACCTGTCCATACCAAACGCTGTAACCCATGTCTAAAAGGTGCATTTGAGTTCCATCCTCTGTCTGACATCCCTACAAAAATAGATCGATCATTTCCCCATTCCAGACGGAGTATTCCAGACATAAAGCCTTTTCGAAATGGGAAAGCCGCGCCTTGGTATTCTCCATTTACTTTTTCCATAAATACCCGCATTATATTTGCATGGCCCTCGTCCCCTACAAAATATTGACCAGTAAAGGGGCCAAATCCCCCATTTGTATTGTCTTCAACAAGACCTGAAAGAGAGACCCCTAAAATCCCATGAGGAAGCCGTACAGAAGGTAGCTTCATGCCTGGTATCCGTTTCACTGCATCATGAAACAATGGGTTGTCGGTTGGAATATCTGTGATCCTTGTTTTTAAAGTTGAGCCAGGTTTGTCTGCAGATTTTAATCCAGAAGGGTGACCAAAGAAATCATTTTTCTGTACATGGGTAATATATCCTGTACCTACCCATCCTCCCTGATTTTCAGTATAAAAAAGCTCACCCTTACTATTTGTCCCAATTCCGGCTGGTGATCGGAAACCTGAAGCAAACGGTGTAAGAACCCCAGTGGGAGTAACCTGTACCATCCATCCACGCCACAAGGCATGACTTCCCATTTCTCCGAAAAATGGCTCTGCACCACTGCCCATACCATTGTCGCCTAAATTAAAATTGATATAAAAATTACCATCTGCTCCAATTACCGGGCCATGGTTATATTCACAATAGTTTCCAGATAGTTCCCAGGTCGTAACTGTTTCAAACAGGTCTGCGATATCGTCACCATTGGTATCTGATATTTTTGTTAATTCAGCTCTTTGTGCTACATAAAGGGCGCCATCCTTATAGGCAAGGCCTAGTGGCTCGTGCAAGCCGGATGCAAACAATTTAAAATAAGGTTTTGAATTGTTCATCATCGCTGCATTCTCCAGTATCCATATTTCACCTAATCGTGTGCATACCGCCAATCTGCCGTCTGGTAATTTTGCCAGCCCCCCAACTTCTAATTCGGCACCAGTAGGGGCCATAACAGTAACGATCTTATAAAAATCATTCTCAGTTAAGGCTTTGACTTTATTCCCATGGCCGGCGTGTTGTGCATAGCCATTATTGTGGCAGTAAAGTAGTTGTAAAGTAACAAGCAGAATGAATGTTGCTATATTTTTTAAGCTAAAAAATATAGGGCAATAGTTTTTAAAATGTTTCATTAATTTTATTTAACACAATTAATCGTTTTAGAATTACCAGATGATTGAATATTTGATCTCCGCTTGATTTTTAGATGGGGATAATGGCACGATCAACTCATTGCCTAAACTAGTTTTTCTAAGAATCGCCTTTGAGCTTTGATCATTTGTGTATTTTATGTAATAACTATCGTTATTTATACTATAAATATCCTTGCCAACTTGTTTGATGCTTGTGCCTTCTGCCAATTTAAACCATAACATATTTGTGTGATTGCCTGAGGAAATCTTGTATGTTCTTAATAGAAGTCTGCCTTTTTCCTGGGGATCAATTTTATCTTCAATGATAAAGTCATTCACTGCATAAAGGAATGTGGGTTTGCCACTAGCGTCAAGTTTATATCCTTTAAATTTAAATTTATCAGATTGTTTTTCTGGCCAGGTTTCTTTATCATTAGATAACATAGCGAAATTAGGGGAGGGCGTAATTTCAAATTTGCTTCCGAGCGGTACAGCTATTTGGATTTGTCCACGGCTTGTCCACATAGATGTCGCGTCTATAAATCCACCTTTCCAAAAATTAATTAATGTACCCTGTGAAAGATCTATTGCGTAATGGATGTTATCCGGATCACCAACTGCTGCGCAGAAAGTTCTTTTTTTATTAGCATATTCGATGAAGCACCTCTGGACAATTGTTTTAAGTTGGGGATTGACTATGATTTGCCTGTCCAGAATATTTTCTGCGGGCGCAGTAATTAACAGATTTTTGATATTACCGGGATTCTCGAATTGCAGATAATGAATATCTTTCAAAGCGATTGCACCGTTAGAAGACAGCATAAAGGGGCCTGTTGTTGCCTCTTCTCTTAGCGGACTATTGATAGATGGTTCCTTAAAGCTTACGTTTTCTTGTATCGTTACACCATTGTAAACTACCTTCAAGAGCGTTGCGTCATCTGTTTTATTACCTGAATTATTAAATTTTGGAGCCTGGAAAAATATTTGCATTTTTTGCCATAAACCAGGGGCGCGGCATACATTCATTCTAGCGTCAGAAACTAACTCATAGTTGCTCCAGCTATCATTAAGTTTTATAGCATATCTGCCTTGTAAGTATAGGGTTGTCTGGGATCCTTTAGCAAGCATGAACTCAAACTCCAATGCCAGATTTTGATGTTCCAGGTTTGAAACAAGTATGTTTTTGCTTTGACCTTTAGGTGTGTGGACAAGAATTCCTGTACCATTCTTTATTTCACTTTTATTAGGTTTGTTGAGGTCATAAGAAATATCTCCAACAAGTTTCCATTGCTGTGGAACTGTTTTAAATTCGGAGAGATCGTTCAAGGATAAGGTTTTAAAAACAGATTTAGTATTAGTTTGTGCCTGTAACCTGGGTAAACAGTTACAGCAAACCAAAAAAAGTACAATTGATCTTCTAATATAAGTTCTCATTAGCGTTATGTTAAGCTTCATTTATTGGCATATCTCGCAGCTCTTTGTTAGTCATTAATTAACAAAGGACCCAGCGTTTTCCTAAGGAAAGCGATACTTCTTTCTGCTTCATCAATTTTACCACATTCCACGCTCAAAAAAATATCTTTATTTACAGGTTCCAGTATCTCGATTACTTTATCCCAGTTTACAACTCCTTCACCGCAAGCACATCCGACAGGAGTACCTGTTACAGAGCCACGTTGCTCATCGCTTTGCTCCATACTTATGTCTTTAGCATGTATGTGCAAAATTTTATCTTTTACAGCATTGAGCCCATCGTATGGATCTTCAATGCCGGCCAAATAGGAGTTTCCTGTATCCCAATTTACACCAATCCAAGGCGAATCAACCAGACTTACTATTCGCATAAGTCCCTCAGCTGTCTTAGTATATATCCCGTGCGGCTCAATACATACATTAATCTGATGGCGATTTGCTACTAAAGCTGCTTTTGTTAAGGTGTACTTCATTACCTGATGTGCAAAGTCATCATCCATCCAATCGGGTTTAACCATTTCATCTGTGTTAACAAATTTTGCATTAACAGCATCTGCAAAAATGATAGCTCTGGTTAGACGGGTAACTGCTGCTTCGGGCTTCATTAAAGGACTGTGACCACTGATACTACTTACTTTTATGCCATATTTGTCACAAATCTCCTTCATTAAAAGTGTATCTTCCTCCATAGAAAATGAATGAAAGTAATCTACTTCACTAAGTAATTCCCAACCAGTGTGAACCATTGGTTCAATATATTTGTACCCCAGTTCCGCTGCTAATTTTACACCAGATTCAAAGCTCATATCAGCGCTTCGGCAGTATTCCATGTTGAGACTTATTCTAAATTTAGCCATTTTTATTTACAGTAATTGATTTAATATTTATAGAGTTTTTAGTGCCTGTTTACCTGAACTATAGGTTTTTAACCGGAGTATTTAAGCCTAAACTATACGGATTCCTATATTTTGGTTAAGGTATATTGAGGCAATATTAAAGAATATAATATAGTTGATTGTGCATTTCTTTTCATTGAAAGAAATTGAACATGGTATTTTTTATCAATCTCTAATATTGATTTGTCAATGGCTCAAATAGTGATTTTTTTCTATTTGAGTAATTAGTCAAAGCAAAAAAAACAGAACTAATAAGCAATTTACCATCAATATAAAATTATTAAAAATCGGTACTTTGTAAGAGAAACAAGTTTGCCTTTCGATGAAGGTTTGACTATTGTTTTTTTAATCGCTTGACACTTTAGGTGTATAATAATAAACAAAAAATGAAAAAAGCACACTGGCTTCTTAACGTTATATATTTCAAATATGCTTTGTATTTGAGTTTAACTGTTTTATTCTCGATTTCTTCTTATGCCCAGGAAAAAGAAAAGTCTTGGGAAGAGCTGAAACAAGGCTATGAGTTGCCGGCATGGTATACCGAGGCCCGATTTGGGATTTGGCTACATTGGGGGGGACAATCTCAGCCCGATAACGGAGGAGGCTGGTATGCCCGTCACATGTACATGCAGGATGTAGGTGGCCAAACTTTCGGTAAAGAAGCCTATGCCAATCAATTAAAGCAATATGGACATCCTTCCAAATTCGGTTATAAGGAGGTGTTGCAATCCTGGAAGGCTGAAAAATTAGATCCTAATGCTTTGATGAAGTATTTTAAAGAAATGGGGGCTAAATATTTTATGGTTTTGGCTGTTCATCATGATCATTTTGATGACTTTAATTCAACCTATCAAAAATGGAATTCGGTAAATATTGGCCCTAAACGAGATATAGTAGGTGATTTTAGACAAGCAGCGCGAAAATACAAGATGCCATTTGCAGTGAGTTCGCACGATGACCGTTATTTGAGCTGGTGGCTTCCAGCATTTGGTTCGGATATTTCCGGTCCATTAAAGGGAGTTCCCTATGATGGAAACCTGACTAAAGAAGACGGGAAAGGTTTATGGTGGGAAGGGCTTGATCCAGCCGATTTGTATGGAATGCCACCTGCTAAAAGAACTCCGGAGTGGATTGCCGATATGAAAAAAACATGGGTGTTGCGCCACAAAGAATTAGTAACCAAGTACGATGTGGACATGATTTGGTATGACGGTTACGGTTTTCCTTATGGAGCTCCCGGGAAAGAAGTTAGTCGCACTTTATTTGAAAACAGCTTAAAGAAAAATGGTAAAATCATGGCTGTTGTTGCAGGTAAAATTGCTGATGATGAAGCTGTCGTAAAAGATATTGAGTGTGGTACTTCAAACAAAATCAACCCGAAACCTTGGCAGTCGATTATCACAACTGGTCCCCATTGGTTTTATAAAAAGGATAGAGAAATGGTTCATAACGCCAGGACGATTATTGAAATGATGGCAGATGTGAATAGTAAAAATGGGAACTTAATGCTCAATGTAGAACTTTTACCTGATGGAAGCCTTTCTACTGATGAAAAGGCAATTCTTGACGAAGTGGGTGCCTGGGTAAATAAAAATAGTGCTGCAATTTATGCAAGTAAACCTTGGAAAGTATATGGGGATAATTTGAATTCGATTTTAAAACGTGCCAGTAATATTGCCAATGCCGATTTGGAAGCATTGAAAAAACAAGCAGAATCTGAGCAGTTTAATCAGCGAACAGTTAAAAGCGCGCCGTATGGAAATGACGAAGTCAGATTTACGACTAAAGGGAATATTTTGTATGTTTTCGTCTTGAATCCAACAGAAGGCGAGATTTCACTTCCAGCACTAGGTTTGAAATCGAATCAGCTACCAAAGAAAATCAAGTCGATAAAAATGATGGATGGCAAAAAAGTAACGTTCAAACAGACAGATGAAAAACTAACTTTCAAAGTTCCCGCCAATCGTCCTTCGAAATATGCTGCTGTTTTCGAAGTAAAAGGGGCACTATAATACGGATATTGAAGGATTACAAAAGATCTTTTGTAATCCTTAGGTATATAAAAGATGTATGGCTCCCGGATAACCCGTAGCCCTTTTCTTTTATACAGAAAATTACTAGTTTAAGCTAAGTGTGAAACTTCTATTTGGGCGGCAAACTGTTTTAATTTAATACCTCACTGGTGGTTTTAGCTAACGATTTCTCTTTTATCTTTGGTTTTTTAAGAGCTTTCATAGAGATTATATTTGATGACATGTCACAGGTGATCTCGAAATCTTCGAAATATAATTCGCTTACGCCATTCGCATTATAGGTATTTACACCTATCCTGTAGGTGCCACTACCCTCTGTAAATATAAGCCTCGTATTAGATGGCTTATTGGTGATGACTGTTTCAGGGCCGCTAGGTCGTTTATAGAACCTCCATGTGTACCTGACACCTGAAAATAAATCAGTTCCAAAAAAGTATTCAGGACAATCTGCACTGTCCATGTTTATGTAAGTAGGTTTTGGGGGGAGCTGAGCATTGGCTGACAAGCCAATAAAACTAATAGTTAATAGTAGAATTGCTGATAAAATTGTTCTTTTCATGTTTGAGTTTTTTAAATGATGAATATTGATTTCAGGATGCCGCCACAATAGAGAAGGAGAGGGATTGCGTTTAAAACATAATGGTAAAATAAAGTTAATAAATATTAAATTTATTTTTAGCATTTATAAACTTTAGTTTATTGATGATATGATATTGTACAGCGTCAGTAGTTTCTTTCTGATTTGCAAGATCGAATCTGGTCTGATCCTTATGTAGGTATCGTTCCCAGTCTTTTTTCGGGGAGAAGGGAATTTTGGGTTGAGAGTGATAGGAGATTTTTGGTCAGTTGAATTGCTGTTCGGCTAAAACAACCGAAATTTCGAATGGTTTGATTTTTTTGATAATTTTTATGAAATATTTTTATTCTCGTAAGCCATTGATTTAGTGGTTAAATGGGCTTTTTCTTTACTTAGAAGATGCTTTTTTTGATGAAATGCTTATTAATTAATTTACACCGGAATGTTTTTTTTCTATCTTTGCCGCCGTAGTAATTAACACTGCAGCACAGTAAATTTATTTGAATAATATTAGTAGGATTTATCATTTAAAAGTTGTTACTTTGCAATCCCTTCGAAAGAGGGAAAACAGATACCAAGTTCGGGGTGTAGCGTAGCCCGGTATCGCGCCTGCTTTGGGAGCAGGAGGTCGTAGGTTCGAATCCTGCCACCCCGACACTAACTACCTGGAAAGGTAGTTATACAATGACCAGTAGAAAAGAAGATACCAGTTCGGGGTGTAGCGTAGCCCGGTATCGCGCCTGCTTTGGGAGCAGGAGGTCGTAGGTTCGAATCCTGCCACCCCGACAACAATTACTTGGAAAAGTAGTTGAATAATGACCAGTAAAAAAGAAGATACCAGTTCGGGGTGTAGCGTAGCCCGGTATCGCGCCTGCTTTGGGAGCAGGAGGTCGTAGGTTCGAATCCTGCCACCCCGACACAACATTAAAAGCCTTTAAATCTTACGATTTAAAGGCTTTTTTGTAACCAATCAATATAGTCTTCTATTCTTCCCTGCCAGATAAGATGGTAAACTCAGTAGGGTATATTCTTTTCCATTCGAAGTCCTGATCTTATCTATTTTTAATTGACCACCATAAATTCTTAGTAGCAAGACTCCGAAAAATGTTTGATTATAAGCTAGTGTTTGTAACCAATTGGTCAGAACTTGGAGATATTTCATATTTTTGACCTGATCAATAACATCACAGTCTACCCATACAAAACAACAGCATGTTATACTTTACCGGTATTGCAATTTCATTATACTTGTTCATACTACTAGCAGTCAAGCCTCATAAAATAACTGCTGATAAACTACTAATGATTTGGCAGCTGGTAGCAACGCTTCATTTAGCCAGTCTGTATCTACTGGTTTCAGGAAACTATCACCAATTTCCCAATTTAATAGGATGGGGAGATTTATTAGCATTTGTTCATGGGCCTTTCCTGTATTTATATATCTTTTATCTTACCACACCAATAAAATTCAGTAAAAAAAAGCTACTTCATTTCTTACCTATTGCTTTTGCCTATCTTTTATGGATATCTTTTTTACTACAAAACCCGGAGCAAAAGCTATTGCTTTATGACCAGGGCTTTTCCTCTTCTTACTATAAGATCATTGGAATCATTACCAATGTTGGCATCATCATTTCGGGAATTGTTTATGTCTTAGCCTCAGTTGTTTTACTGCATCGATATAAGAAAAAAATAAGCGAAGAATTTTCTGATACAGATAAAATCAGCTTGAATTGGCTGCGCTACCTCATCGCAGGCATAGCTGGAATTTGGGTCTTTGTTATTTTTTATCCTACAGCAGAGAGCATCTATTTCAGTGCCTCGCTATATATCTGTTTCATTGGCTTTTTTGGTGTACGTCAACAACAAATCTTCAAAACCACCAATACTTTATCCTCCTCAGCAACAGAGCATCACACTTCATCTCCTCAAAGCAGAAACCCTTTAGCAGAACCCGTTAATATAGATTTATTATCCAATAAAATAAAATACGACTGGTCTTCACTTACCGAAGACGAAGTTGAACGTATTTTCCTGCAACTAAACAGGATAATGGTGCAAGAAAAACTGTACAAAAATGCGGAATTAACGCTGAGCAAATTAGCGGAATCCTTACAGCTAAAAGATGCTGCGCTATCGCAAGTCATCAATTCTAAATTTAAGAAGAGTTTTTACGACTATATCAATTCGCTTAGGGTAGATGAATGTGTAAAAATGATTGCTGATGAAAAAAATAAAAATTATACACTGCTGTCTATCGCCTTTGATTGCGGCTTCAATTCCAAATCGTCTTTCAATCGTAATTTTCGAAAATTTACAGGTAAGTCCCCTTCAGATTTTTTCAGAAAACCAGCCGAAATAACATATCCCAAGGCGCTATAGTTCCGCCATTCATTCCTTATACTCAATTATTCCTTCTTGACAATATATACTTGTGAGATTGATTTAGTTCATTTATTGTCAGCCACTTAAAGTGGGGATCCGCTTTAACCAACTCATTATTACAAACCAATAAGAGGTGCCACGAAGCCTCGTGGGGCGATTATGATTTCTCAGTGTTCCACCTTTGCCTTTAAAACTCTGAAATTTTAGATCGATAATTATGAAAACAAAACTTTTTTTATTTTCTGCGCTAATCTCTACAATGATATTGACCTTCGTATCCTGCAAAAAATGCATAACAGCACATTCACATATTGTAACTATCTAATTTATAACCCGCTAAAATATGAACACACGATCTATAGGTTTGGTAACCATCTTGGTCCCGATAGTCTTCCAGTTACAGGCGCAAAAGACACCTAAAGTAATTAGCCCGAACACCCCCTTTGACAAAGTAGCAGCTGAAGCCATGATCGGCAAAGACGGTACCTGCACCATCAACGGCCTTGTGTCTAAAAAAAGCAACTACATGGTCAACCTGGTAGAGCTATATCCCTGCACCGATTATTTCCTCGAATTTCTCGAACTCAAAAAGAAAGATAAAAAGGGTAAGAAAGCGATATACCTGTCAGACGAAGCCTTCAGCTACCGGATATTGACTATGATTGGTGCAGATGGCAGCTTTGAATTCAAAGGGCTGAATCCGGGCAAGTATTATCTGCAAACACGGGTCGTACAAACGAAGGTAGGTAACGGTGAAAAGCAAGTAGGCACTGAAACCACTACCACTTACAATGGTTATGGGGTACAGGTGGGACAAGGCAGCCGGGCTATCATGGAAAAGACCCGCTACCTGTACCAGACCGACGAGAACCTCGCGAAAATTGTAGAGATCAACGCCAATGGGCAGGTTATTAACCTTACACTCTAAAATTACCAGACATGACCACAAAAATAATAGCAGGCTATGCCTTATTCATGGCTTTATCGATAAGAACCATGGCACAGATTGTCCGTATACCTGACGCGAATTTCAAAAGAGGTATCATTGAGCAAGGTGTCGATACCAATGGAGATGGAGAAATCCAGGTAGAAGAAGCCAGAAAGGTGACTACATTGTATACTACCAAATCCGATATTGTTTCACTGGAAGGCATCAAAAGCTTTGTCAATCTGGTGGATTTTGGCTTTCACGAAAACAAAGTGAAAACGGTAGACGTTTCGGGTATGAAAAAACTCAAATTTATATATGGTTTTGACAACCAGTTGGAAACCATTCTGACAAAAGGCTGCGATAGCCTGGTGAATATCAGTTGCCACAAGAACAAGATCAGGAGTATCGATGTTTCTCACCTGAAAAAATTAGTTGTTTTAAGCCTGGGGTGGAATCTCCTTACCCGGTTGGATGTAAGTAATCATAACTCACTACTGCAATTGGAGGTGAATGATAATTCACTCCAGGAAATAAAATTCAACAATTGCCCTGAAATGCTTGATATCTGGATGTCTAGGAATCAAATAGCACACCCTATCGACCTTAGAGCAATGCCCAGGTTGAAATTCTTCAGAGCTTATTCCAATCCCATCCCTGCGCTGGATATCCGGGGCCTTGCCAATCTTGAAACCTGCAGGTGCTATGATTCGAATATCAAAACGCTCAACTTAAGTGGCACAGTAAAACTGAATGACCTGAGTTGGTATTAATAAAGATCATTGGGACATTAAACAGGGACAATGCGTATTTAATGATATGTGCATATTCGGTTGCCTGCATTGATCTTTAAATTGACATATAATTAACAATCAATGTGTTAATGGTCAGGTTAGGCGTCCTGCCACAGCGACACATTAAAGGCCTTTAGATCGTAAGATTTAAAGGCTTTTTTGTTTTGACGTTTTTTGAGTTGAATATTTTAAATCTCATTACGAGTGTAATCGTGTTACCTTACCTTGATAATTTTTATTGTTATAATAGGCTAATTCTCTATGAATTTATTAACTATTTTTTACTATTACGTCTGCAATATCGTCATAAGTTGCATACCAACAATTATGACCAAACTGACTAAACGAATATAGAGCTATATCTTTGTCATTTATTAAAACCGTAGGGACTTTATGAGGATAAATGGCATTAAAAGCAAGTGTCTTAATCAGGAAGTGAACATTGCTTACCACAAGGGATTGATCATGCTCATTATACTCATCAGGTATGTATTCTATTTTATTGATTTCGAAATTATTGTCTGAAACACTGATAAATGCCTTATAGACAACTTCTCCTGTCCAGCTTCTGGTAAAATAAATAATGTTGTCCCATCCGTAAATATCCCATTTATCCTCCATACATTTTGCTTTATAAGCAGCTCCTTCGATTTTCGAACCATTATGTGGATAGATAAGGTTAACACTAATAGTTTTACTTTCAGGTATTTTAGTATTAGTCAACTCTTTTCCAATGCTATGTCTTTGCTTATTAAATAATTCAGCCACATATTTATCTTTAGTGAAAGCAAGAATATGTTGAGTAAAACTTCTAATATCAAGAATCCGCTTATTAAATGGATTATGTTCACTTATCTCATGCCAAGTAAATTCATATTCTGGGTGGTCGTTTTGGAACGTTTCCGATTCTTTTACTTTCTTTTTAAATAATCTAAACATAAGAGGGCTCTAATTAAGCTAATATAATTTGAATATTTTATTTTCAATGAAAAGCGAAAGTTATTATTGTTGTTCTGGGAGTACCAAAGCAGCCAATAACCTCAAATCGTGCAGAAAAAGATTCGGAAATTGTCCCGCCAAGTCGACTCCAGGAGAAACGAATTAATGGTTTTCTCCTTTTTTATATCAATAAGAATGTGCAAACCAAATTGTTATTCCCTGGTTATTTATAGCTAGATTTTTTACAACAATGAAAAAAGTAACAAAGAAGCGAATTCCATGTACTAAATCATACTGGACGATTGATAATTTCCTGGAGGAATTAAAACAATTCTGCATCGAAAATGAAGATGCATTGAAGGAGCATTCACTTACAACACTTCTATTTGAAAAGAATAGATCCTACCTATATCATGCCTCACAAAAATTTGGAGGATTAAACAAGGTAAATGAAGAATTTGGCCTGGGATTGAAGCTATTACGACAAAATTATTGGACGGAAGAAAAGATATTGGAAGAGCTCTGGTTAATATACAACGCAGGACATAAAATAACGGATCGGACGTTAAGGGCACTTAGGCGGAATGACTTGTCTGGCGCAATAGCTTTAAGAGGTTCAATCAACTACTTCAAAAGGAAGATGGGACTCGCTAAAGAGAAAGTGAACTGGAGTAAGGAAGGAATGATTGAAGCCTACAAAGGGCTATTTCATAAGCTGGGAACGATTCCTACGGTCCAACAACTTAGAGCAAATGGCTACCAGGAGATGGAAAAGGCTATCTATGAAAAATTTGGAAGTCTTAGTGCACTTAGAGTTGCTGCCAACCTGGTTGGCGACCGTAAACCTCCCGGTTACTGGACAACAGAGGAAGTCATTACATCATTCATAGCTTTCTGTACTGAAAATAAGAGCGAACTAAAAAATAACTCTATTGGCGTGCTATTGAAAAAGAGGAACCCTAAACTATTTTCAGCTGTAAATGAAGCCGGAGGATTCAATAGACTGAACAAAAAATTAAAACTAGGGCTAAAATTAAATAGCAACGATTGGACAGAGAGAGAAGTATCTGCTCAAATAAGAAAACTTAAGTCTTCCGGAATGGCGATAACTGAAAAGAATCTGGGAAAATTGAATATGCTTGGTTTGAAGGCTGCTATTATGAAGAAGTTACAGCTACCGGGTTATAGAGAAAGAGTAGGAGTCCGTCAGAGACCAAGGGAAGAGTGGACAGAGGAAAAGGTTATAGCGCAATATAGCGACATTTATTTACAGACGGGAAAATTTCCGAAAGTACAAGAGTTAAGCAAAATGGGCAAGAGTGGTCTGGCTAGCGCGGGTTTTAAGTTCTTTGGAAATATTAATGCCATCAAGGAAATACTCAATATTCCCACTGATCGAAAATCCCAAAACTACTGGACGCTAAGCAATACAGGAAAGGAGTTGAAAGAATTTATCGATGAGAACATCATATCTAAAGGGGAGATTATTGATAAGCTTCGGCAGCAGAATAGACATGATCTTATAGGCGCCATATATAAGCATAAAGGTCTGAGAAATATCAGTGAAAAGTTTGGCTTGAATATAGGAATGAAGAAAGAGGAGTGGTCTAAAAAAGAAGTGCTGCGGGAGTTAAAGTCCCTAAGTAATAATGGAGTTGTAATGACACAGAACAATTTATCCGATTTAGGAAGAAATGATTTGCTGGGGGCAGTTGCAAAATTCGGAGGCCTTAATGTGTTTAAATATAAATTAGGATTAACTGTTAACAGGCAAAATTATTGGACAGATCAACGGATTGTAAAGACTTTAAAGCCTATTATCAAAAGCTTTGGCCGGATTCCAAGCAACAATGTACTAAAGGCACTGGGAAAGGGTGATGTTGCATGTGCCATAAAGAGGCAGGGTGGCGTGAGAAGATATATAGATCTATTGAACGTTCCGTCCATCGGATATTTCAGATCGAATGACAATCATTATCTTAATAGTGGATATGAATGCCTTTTTGACAATATCCTTTTCAAACATAATATTCCCCATTCTGTCAACGAACGTATTTTTCCATCAACCAACTACCGCTATGATTTTCTGATCGGTGACACTTATATTGAAATATGTGGGTATGACCCCAAAGAACATCCAGACTATTTTGAAAAACTTGAGCTAAAAAAGGCACTCTACGAAAAACAGAATCTTACTTACAGGATTATTGCGAAGAATTTCTTCTACAGGGATTTTGATACAATTGAAAAAAATGTTTTAGCAATAGCTTTGGATGCTTTCCCAACCCCGACTCGTAAAAATGTTTTAACCAACAATGATATTATTCCCTGCCATTACTGGAAAGATCTGAAGAATGTAAAAAAGGAATTGTTGCCTTTAGTGAAGAAATATGGAAGGATTCCTTTTGACCGGGAGTTGAGAAAAGAAAGAAAAGCCTCTCTGATATACGGAGTATATAAATACCATGGCACATTTTATGAAGTTGCGCAAAAACTGAATCTTAAAATTATGTACAAACCTAAGGGATTTTACACAAGAGAAAATGCCATTAAAGAATATGGGCAATTATGTGTTGAATACAAACGTTTTTTAACACAGAATGAGTTACAGCAAATGCATTACTTCGGATTGCTTGGTTTTATTGCTAAAATGGGAGGATTACTTAAAATCAGGCCGCTTACCGGGCTGAATTATAAAAAGCCCTTTTTGCCTAAAGGGCATTATACGCCAGATAAAGCTATAGAAGCATAATATAAGCAATTTATTACTATGTTTCGGGATTAATCGTCGGCGTGCTGGTCGGAACACTAATGGGGATAAAAATGAAACCTGCCAACTTATAGAAAGTCCCAGGTTAACTAGAATTATATAAAGGCTAACTTTTTCAGATCATGTGAGAAATGGTTCGAAAATTGTTCTGTCACCCCGACAAACAGAACTATCGTTCTGAACAAAAGGCCTTATCTATTAAGGCCTTTTTTGCTTAAATGCCATATCTCCAGATATTATTATTCGAAGCATTAATGCTTTTTGCCAGAAACCTTTAATAAGTCAATAGTCCAACAAAAAAGTAGTTTAATCCATTGATTTTGGTCTGAGTTGCCATTAATTTAGGTTTTCTATAAAGAGAGTAACGGATATGCTGTTATGCCTTGTGCTACTTGATCTTTTTAATTATTCAAGACCTGAAACAGCAGGTTTATAGCTAGAAAACAATCGTGAATGATAGAAAATAAATTATTTAAAGAAATGAAGAAACAATTGTATGTGTTGATACTCTTATTGCTGGCAATTCAGGTTCAGGCGCAACATCAAGATCACATACTGTGGTATAAAGCCCCTGCTAAAGACTGGAACGAGGCATTACCTGTTGGGAACGGACGTATGGGTGCTATGGTGTATGGCGACTGGAATAAGGAGACCATTCAGCTCAATGAAGAAAGCTTATGGGCGGGTACAAAAACGGAAGCTGATGCCGATGCAGCAAGTAAGATGCCTGAAATACAGCGTTTGCTCCTAGAGGGCAACATTGCCCAGGCCGCCAAACTTTCGGAAAAGTATTTAAGAAGTGATCCTTTGCGGATTCGATCCAATCAGTCGTTTGGACAGTTTCAAATCCAGTTTTTAAATAATAGTATACCATCCAAACAAATTGGAAACTATAAGAGATCTTTGGATCTGCAAACTGGAATTGCTGCAGTGCAGTATGATATTGATGGCGTACAATATAAACGAGAAGTCTTTATTTCCGCACCCGACAATGCTCTGGTGATGCGGTTATCTGCCAGTAAACCTGGCCGGCTTACTTTTCGGTTTGCATATGAACGGGAACAGGATGCTACAGCTTTTCCAAGTGGAGCAAAAGAACTGACGATACAAGGACAGATTGCTGATTTACCCATGCATGAAGGCGGAGATACTGGATTACATATGAAATTTGGAGGTCTGGTACGGGGTATTAATAAGGGAGGAACAATGGTAACCAATGCCAATTCTTTTTTTGTGGAAGGGGCAGATGAGGTCTTGTTTTATTTTACAGCAGCAACAGATTATAACTTTGCAAAGCTCGATTATGATCGCAATATTGACCCTCTGGTTCGTTGTAAAGAAATTCTGGCTAATGTAGAAGGCCTTTCCTTTGAAAATGCTAAGCTTAGGCATGTGCAGGATCATCAGAAAATGTTTGATCGCGTTGTTTTCAACATGGGTGAAGTCTCTGGTTTACCAACAAATGAACGCCTTGAGCGGGTGAAAGCGGGAGAGGTAGACGCGTCTTTAATCAGTTTATACTTTCAATACGGTCGCTATTTATTAATGGGGTCTTCACGTAAACCAGGAGTGCTTCCTGCAAATCTTCAAGGCGTTTGGAACCAGGACATGAATGCCGCTTGGAGCTCGGACTTTCATACGAATATCAATATTCAAATGAACTATTGGCCAGCCGAGGTTGCAAACCTGTCAGAAACAGTTCTGCCTTTTTCAAATTTTATAACAGCCTTGCGTAAACCAGGCAGAGTAACGGCAGCAAAAACGTATAATTCTGCGGGATGGACAATGAATCACTTGACTGATGCATTTGGCCGGACAGCCATTGCAGATGGGGTAGGTTGGGGAACCTTCCCGATAGCAGCGTCATGGTTGGTACTACATCAATGGGATCATTATTTATTTACCAAGGATAAGGAGTATTTGAAGAAGGAAGCTTATCCATCAATGAAAGAAGCTGCAGATTTTATTTTAGATTATTTAGTTGAGGATAAAAATGGATATTTGGTAACTGCACCATCCAACTCGCCTGAAAATAAATACAGAATGGCAGATGGACAAACCTTCATGTTGACTTATGGAGCAACCATGGATACACAGATTATCAATGAGCTTTTAGATGCATGCCTTCAAGCAGGTAAAGTAGTAGGAGAGACAGCTGAATTTACGAAAAGGCTGAAAACGGTAAAATCTAAATTGCCACCGATTAAGATAAGTGCCAGGTACAATACCATTCAGGAGTGGATTGAAGATTATGAAGAAGTAGAACCGGGTCATAGGCATATATCCCATCTTTTTGGGTTATATCCAGGAAAGACAATCACCGAAGATCAAAAGGATATTTTTGAGGCAGCTAAAAGGACGATTGAGAGACGTAGATTTTATAATGAGAATGCAGGTAACCGAATGGGGAGCTATACGGGATGGAGCAGGGCCTGGATGATTAACTTTTATGCTCGTTTGTTAGATGGGGAGGAAGCTGGAGCCAATGTACAGTTGTTACTGGAGAAAACGACCCTTAATAATTTGTTTAATACCCACCCTCCTTTTCAGATTGATGGAAACTTTGGAGGAACAGCAGGTATCGCCGAAATGTTGATACAAAGTCATAACCAGGAAGTTCATCTTCTCCCTGCACTCCCTGCTTCATGGAATACTGGTGAAATCAAAGGATTGAGAGCACGTGACGGTTTAACCATAGATTTAAAATGGAGTGATGGACAATTGATCTCTGCCATTTTATATGCAGATGAAAATAAAGAGGTGCGTGTTCGTTATAAGGATAAGGTGAAAAAAGTGAAGGTAAGTCGTAGCAAGCCATTGGTTTTAAAAAGTCTGAAATCCTAAAATTGCAGACACCCAATTTATCTTCCATTCGATAAACAGGCTCCTGATATTATAATTAATATTAAGTTTGTGATAGCTTCATTACTTATTTAAAATTATATATGAAAATCGTAATACTAGACGGATATACATTGAATCCCGGGGATCTGAGCTGGGACGGTTTAAAACAATTCGGTGAAGTAACCCTGTACGATCGTACCCCGGTAGATAAAGTTGTTGAACGCTCAAAAGGGGCGGATGTCATATTTACCAATAAAACACCGGTAAACGCAGAGGCATTAAACAGTCTTCCGGACTTAAGATACATTGGAGTGCTGGCCACTGGCTATAATATAGTGGATACCGGAATGGCCAGGGAAAAGGGGATAATAGTAAGTAATGTACCAGGTTACGGCACGCCATCTGTAGTGCAAATGACCTTTGGCCTTTTACTGGAGCTTTGTCTGCGTGTGCAGCGCCATAGTGATGCTGTGACGTCCGGCCGCTGGGCTTCCGCTACAGACTTTTGCTTCTGGGATTATCCGCTGGTTGAACTGACAGGAAAAACGATGGGGATTATCGGATTTGGTGATATAGGCAGGCAGGTTGCTGATGTGGCCACTGCATTTGGAATGAAAGTTATTGGAACAAGCCGGAACCGGACAGATCAGTCTCACCGAAGTAACTTTAAGTGGGCAGAAATACCCGAACTGCTGGAGCAGTCAGATGTTGTCAGTATCCATTGCCCTTTAACACCTGAAACCAAAGGACTGATCAATAAAGAAAACTTACAGCGAATGAAAAGCAGCGCTTTCCTGTTGAATACCTCAAGGGGGCCTGTCATTATTGAAGAGGATCTTGCCGAAGCATTGAACAATGGTAAAATTGCCGGAGCGGGCCTCGATGTGCTTTCTGTTGAGCCGCCTGCAAAGGATAACCCGCTTTTTGGTGCAAAAAACTGCATCATTACCCCTCACATCGCCTGGGCAACAAAAGAAGCGAGAGCCAGGTTAATGGAAATAACTATTGACAACCTGAATGCCTATAAAAATGGGAATCCTGTAAACGTAGTGAATCTCTAACTGAAGGCATTATGCATATACTGATTTCTCCCAATGCTTTTAAACACGCTCTGAATGCAGAAAAAGCAGCATTTGCTATCCAGGAAGGTTTAAGGCGAAGTAAGGCCGATATTACTACTGAATGTTTCCCGATAGCCGATGGCGGGGATGGTACAGGAACTTTAATTATAAAAAAATGTAATGGCACATTGTTGGATGCGGCAGTACACGACGCGCTAGGCAGACCAATAAATGCTGTATTTGGCCTGATTGATAATGGTGCAACTGCAGTTATAGAAATGGCAGACGCATCGGGTATAAGGTTACTTAAACCTGAAGAGTTTAACCCTCTGCATGCCAATTCTTCCGGTACAGGGGAAATGATCAGAAAAGCACTTGACCAGGGCGTTGAAAAAATTATAATCGGCATGGGTGGCTCGGCTACTGTAGATGGCGGTACGGGTATTTTGCGTGCCCTTGGTGTCCGTTTCTTAGCGGCGGACGGCAATGAGTTAACCATTCTTCCTGAAGATCTTGGCGAGTTGGCTACTGTTGACCTTTCAGCACTAGACGAAAGAATATTGAAATGTGAGCTGATTGTTTTGTGCGATGTAGACAATATGCTATTAGGTGACAAAGGATCTGCAGCTGTATTCGGCCCGCAAAAAGGTGCATCCCCGGATGACGTGAAAAAATTGGATCAGGCGCTTAACAAACTCTCGGCCGTGGCTTTACACCATACAGGTAGGGATATGGCTGCGATAAAGTACGGAGGTACTGCAGGAGGGGCAGCAGCAGGTTTATATGCTTTTTTGAATGCGAGACTCGTAAATGGGATAGATCATTTTCTTTCACTTACAGATTTTAATCTGGCACTGGAGCGGACAGATCTGGTCATTACCGGGGAAGGGAGTATTGATGAGCAAACCTTACAGGGAAAAGGGCCTTTTGGCGTAGCGTACCATGCCAAACTTAAAGGATTGCCTGTTGTTGCTTTCGCGGGAAAGGTGCCACTGGATCGGAATATAAATTTACAGGCGTATTTTGATGTATTAATGCCTATTGGAAACCAGCCCAGCGATCTCGCAACTGCGTTGGCATGTACAGCAGATAACCTTACGCGGACAGCTGAAACATTGGGTAATATGCTGGCCTTGATGCAGGAGAAAAGATGTTGATATAAAAGGTTCAGTAGTTCTTTGTAGAAGAAATACTGAATTTGGAGATGTTCACTGAGGTGTTTTAAATACGTGTTATCTGTAATGTGTTTATTATCAGTTAGATATTTTGGTGTTGGCTAATCCTGCCACCCCTATATAATTACTAAACCTGCGAGTTATAATTTGCAGTTTTTTTTATTTCTGATGTTTTTTAAGTTCTCCATTTAGGGATAAATTCTTTTCTATTATTATATTGGCTCTTTAGTATAATTATGAAGGATACAAAAGCGGGATATGCTACTTATACTGATCCAGAATTAGTCTCTTTGTTGAAAAAAGATGATCATATTGCTTATGCTGAAATTTATAATAGGTATAAGTGGGTTTTGTATCTTCATGCATTAAGAAGAATTGGAGATAGAGAACAGTCAAAAGATATAGTTCAGGAGTTATTTTTGGCGCTATGGGACAAAAGGGCCAACTTTGATTTGAGAAGTCATTTATCAGGTTATTTGTATACCTCAGTGCGTAATCGTATCATTAAATATATCGCCCATCAGAAGGTGGAGTCTGCTTATGTTAATTCTGTTAAAGAAACGCTAAATGAAGGGAAGTGCATTACAGACCACAGTATAAGGGAGAAAAGCCTTGCTGCAATTATAGAAAAAGAAATTGCAGAACTTCCAGAAAAAATGAGGGAGGTTTTTATTTTAAGTCGAAAACACAACTTAAATCATAAAGAAATTGCTTTACAATTGGGAATTGAAGATACAACTGTGAAGCGGCAGATTAGTAATGCCCTCAAAATTTTACGTGAAAAATTGGGAATTATAGTCTGGCTTTTATTGTTTTTTAAAATTTTATAATGTTGATTTTTAGTTGTTTGTGTTTTTTATTGCGCATTGTCTACATCCTGAGCCCCAGTTAAGGGTCAATACCTGTATCAAGTCGGATAATTAATTCCGTCTGACGGCAATTATGGACAATAACGACATTATCGCATTATTAAAAAAGTATAGTCTGGGGGAGTGCACGCCTGATGAAGAGGCCTTGGTAGAAACCTGGTACATCAATCATAGAACAGGATCTTTAAATTTCTCTATTGAAGAACTTTCTGCTGACTTAGAGCACATTAATGTTCAATTACTAGAACATGCTAAGCGCCGTAAAGCTCGATTATGGCCGAAATTTGTAGCTGCCGCTGCTGCTATTGGTTTAATCTTATCAATTGGTACTTATTTCCTGAATTATAAGAAACTCCCGGATCAACAATATGCTCAAATTCAGAAGTATGATGTAGGACCAGGAGGGAATAAGGCTGTTTTGACGTTGTCAAACGGTAAGCAAATTGTTTTAACAGAGGCAAGGAAGGGGAAACTGGCATCGGAGAATGAAATTGAAATCCGTAAAACTGCAGATGGGAAAGTGGTTTATTCTTCAGATACAGAAGCAAAAAAAATAAATGCTGATCTTGAATATAATACCATAACTACTCCACTTGGAGGCCAGTACAAGCTTGTTTTATCCGATGGGACAAATGTAGTGTTAGATGCTGCCTCTTCGATAAGATACCCGGTAAGTTTTGTTGGTGGTGAAAGAAGAGTTGAGATAACTGGTCAGGTTTATTTTGAAGTAGCTCATCATAAATTAAAACCATTTCGTGTGATAGCTGCCGGGCAAACTGTAGAAGTATTAGGCACGCATTTTAACATCAATGCTTACAATGATGAACCTTCAATAATAACCACCTTGCTTGAAGGGCGTGTAAACGTAACTAAAGAAGGGAAAAGTGTAATCCTTAAGCCTGGCCAGCAGTCAGTGGTAAATGGTGGCGCTTTAAATGTGGTTGAAGTCAATACCGATAAAGCTGTCGCATGGAAGAATGGCTATTTCCGGTTTAATGATGAAAAGATTGAAAGTATCCTGCGTGAACTCTCTCGTTGGTATGGTATAAAGGTAATATATAAAGGGAAGGTTCCGGAAGAAGGCTTTAGTGGTAAAATTTCCAGATATAAAAATATTAGCCAGGTACTGAAGATGCTGGAATATTCCGGGACAGTGCGTTTTACTTTAGAGGAAAGGAAGGTCGTAGTTATGTAAAAGTATATACTAAACTAAGGATTCCAAAGGAGCCCTTCTGACTGAATCCAGAAGGGCAGATGGTCGGAATTTAATCATCAATAATAAAAATCAACGATAACCAGCAGTGTACCTACCCATCTGGACAATGAAAGGTGCAGTGCATAAAAAACAAACCAAACGAATGTACAGATTTTATTCTAAAATTTCTGTAAGGCTGCCCTATAGGCGCTTTGCAGCTAAAATTCTATTCATAATGAAATTGACCACCTTCATTTTGATCACCACATTGCTACAAGTTAATGCGTCTACCTTTGCCCAAAGGGTCTCGTTAACGAAGAAAAATGCGTCAATGGAAAAAGTTTTTGAGGAAATTAGTTTACAGACAGGATATGATTTTCTGTTCTCAACAGCTACTTTAAAAAATATAAAACCGGTAACCATTAAAGCTAAAGATGTTGAGTTAAGGGATGTCCTGAAAATGATTTTTACCGGGCAACCATTAGAATACTCCATTGAAAACAAAGCAATTCTTGTAAGAAAAAAGGTTGAACCTTTAAAATCAGAGGTTGTAGCTGTTCAACTAACAAGATATGCCGGTACAGTAAAAGATGCTAAAGGAATACCGTTAGCCGGTGTTAACATACTACTTAAAGGGACGAAGAAGACCGTTGTAACTGATAAATCAGGCGGTTTCAGTATAGATGCTAATCAAGGCGATGTTTTAGTATTCACATTTGTAGGTTATAAATCAAAGGAGTTTACTTTAACAGCAAAAAACAGTATTAATTTAATAATGGATGAATCAGTTTTAGAGCTCAAAGGTGTATCTATTAGTACTGGTATCTTTGAAAAACCTATAGAGTCCTTTACTGGCGCAGCCACAACCATTAGTTCAGAACAAATACTGCAATCTGGTAGCGGTGATATTTTATCAGCATTAAGGAATATTGATCCGGCATTTAATCTTGTTGTGAATAATGCTGTCGGGTCAAATCCTAATGCATTATCGCAAATTACAATTCGTGGGGCTTCCAGTTTACCAACTGCCGAGCAGTATTCCTCTCAGCAAGTAAGAAATCCAACTCCTGCCCAGTTGCAGGATCAAAAAACAGCTGCAGCTTTGAATACGCCTTTATTTATCCTGGATGGTTTTGAGGTTCCTCAGGAAAGAATAATGGATATGAATGTTAATATTGTAGCTAGTATTACTATTTTGAAGGATGCTTCCGCCACCGCAATTTATGGATCAAGAGGTTCTAATGGTGTTGTGGTCGTTACGACTAAACCTCCTCTTGCCGGAAAGTTAAGGGTGAGCTATAGAACTGACTTATTTGTGGAGTTACCTGACCTCAGTTCTTATGAACTGCTAAATTCAAAGCAATTACTGAGTCTGCAACAAGAAGTAGGTTTGTTTAAAGGAGCTGTTCCGGCTTCAGATGTCCGGTTAACACAGTATTATAATAATGTATTAAATTCAGTAAATAATGGAGTCAATACTTATTGGTTATCAAAACCATTACAAGTAGGGGTTGATCAACGCCATAATTTAGTTGTTGAAGGGGGGGATAAAATCAGATACTCGTTAAGCACAAGTTATATTGAGAAAAGTGGCGTAATGAAGGGATCAAAAAGGAATACTTTTAATGAAAACATCAATTTGTCCTATTTAACCCGGAACGTGAAATTTACGAATAGTTTGTTTCTGGGAATTGTCAATAATGCAGAATCCCCTTATGGGTCTTTTAGTGATTATGCGAGAGCTGCTCCTTATTATGTGCCTACAGACAACTATGGACAAGTAACCCGGCAATTAGGAGAAGAGTATGGTAATTATGATGGACTCTATGGTTTTTGGGGAGAGAAAGCTTTTTTACCAGCAAATCCATTGTTTAATGCTTCTACCAATTCATTCAATAAAGCTAAAAGTCTTAATTTGACTAATAACACGGCTATAGATTATTCAATTACTACAGGACTAAAACTAAGAGGTCAATTGAGTGTTACGAAAACTACCAGCCAAAGTGATGTATTCAGGTCTGCAAATAATACCGCATTTCTTGGTTATTCCGTCGCCGATCAGGCATTGAAAGGCGATTATACCTATGGTGTGGGGGATGTAATGGGGTATAGTGGACAACTAAATCTTGTTTATTCTAAGACTATAGGAGAAAAACACCTGATTTTTACCGGTCTTAATTATGATATAAGTCAAAATAACAATACTAATTATAGCTTTTTAGCTGTGGGGTATAATGGGAATCCGCTCGATGGGTTTTTAGGAGGTGCATTGCAATACCCTGCTAACAGAGCGGCGCCATTAGCCGCAGAGGGTTTAATGAGGACTATTGGAATTACTGCTAATGCAAACTATGTATATGACCAAAAGTATTTTGTTGACTTTGCTTTTCGCGAGGATGGTGCTTCACAGTTTGGTTCTCAAAAACGCTGGGCTCCATTTTGGTCTGCAGGTGCAGGCTGGAATCTGGAAAAGGAATCCTTTTTTAAGGAGTTGAAATTTATAGATCGTTTAAAATTACGTGGTTCTGTAGGGGTTACAGGCTCTCAAAACTTTAGTCCATATCAGGCACAAACCGTTTACAATTATATGGTTGGTACCAGTTATAACAATTCAGTTGGTGTTACGCTTGTAGGCTATGGTAATCCTGATTTACGTTGGCAACAACAAAAAAAGTATAATTTGGGTTTTGATGCTTCTTTATTGCAAGGAAGCTTGCTTTTAAGAGGTGATTTTTATAGAACCAAAACTACTAATATGGTGTCCTCAGCCTATCTGCAACCTTCAAATGGCTTTGATAGCTATATTAACAATGTTGGGAGTATGCAGAATGTTGGTTATGAAATTGCTGCTACAGCTTTTGTTTTACGAGACGTTAATCATTTTAGCTGGAGCTTAACAACTTCGTTTATACACAATAACAATAAGATTCTTAAACTCTCACCTGCTTTAGTCGCAGCACAGAATGCGGCGCTTTCACAAGCTCTGACAAGCACTGTTGGTCAGGTTACCGAGCCTAGAAATACCTATATAGAAGGTTATTCGATCAATACCATCTGGGCGGTTCCATCATTAGGAATCGACCCGAGTAATGGTAAGGAAATGTACCTGGATAAAGATGGTATGCCTACCTATATATGGAGTGCGGCAAACTTACGTGCAGTTGGAAATACCAATCCTGATATAAATGGGATTTTCAGCACGATGTTCCGGTATAAATCTTTTACCGCTAATGTTATCTTCGGTTATCAGTTTGGCGGACAATTATACAATGCTACACTTATTAATAAAGTCGAAAACGCTAACTATCGTTATAATGTAGATTCACGTGTATATAATGATCGTTGGCAAAAGCCAGGGGATATTGTAGGGTACAAAGGCTTAAATAATACTACACCAACATTAGTTTCTTCAAGATTTGTTCAGGATGAAAGTACTTTAACCTGTAATAATATTTTTCTTAACTATGATTTTGCATTAGGTGCCTTAACAAATAAACTAAAAATTCAGCGTTTTTCTGCAGGGATCAATATCAGTAACCCCTTTTATCTCTCTACAGTTAAACAGGAGCGGGGAACGAGTTATCCTTTCAGTAGGAACGCCTCATTGAATTTACAAGTGATCTTTTAATATTAAAAAACTTATATTATGAACAATATACGGTTTATGTCGGTCGTAGTCATGGTATTGACCTTAACTACTTTTACTTCCTGTAAAAAATGGCTTACAGTAGAGCCTAAAACATCAATACAACTTAATGATTTGTTAACTACAGAAACTGGTTTCCGACAGGCTCTTGTTGGTATTTATACCACAATGAATTCGGCATCCAGTTATGGGCAGGCACTAAGTATGACAACTATAGAGCATTTAATTGCTAACTGGGATGTAACAAATGGATCCTTGGAACAAAAGCTGACGCAGGGAAATTATCTTGATGCCGACGTTCAGACACAGATGCTCGCCATCTATAAACAGCAGTATAATATAATTGCTAATATCAATGCAATACTTGATCAGATTGATCAGAACAAAGCGATATTTAAAACACCCGGTTTATATGAAATCGTAAAAGGGGAATGCCTGGCATTGAGGGCTTATTGTCACTTTGATGTGATGAGGATATGGGGCCCTGTTCCGACATCATCAACAGGGGGTAAATTACCGCCCTATGTTACATCGTTCTCCACACAATCTAATCCATTGATTAGTTTTACTCAGTTTCAAAACATGCTGATCAAGGACCTGACCGAAGCAGAATTCTTATTAAAAGGAGTAGATCCGATACTTACCTCTTCTTTAAAATCTTTATCTTCAGGTGAAGACAATCCTTTTAATTATCGCCATTTAAAGATGAACTATTACGCAGTGAAAGCTTTACAGGCACGCGCGTATTTATGGTTTGGAAGTACAAAGGAAGCCTATGAAAGTGCTTCATCAGTAATATCGGCAAAGGATCCAGATGGTAATTTTAAATTTCGTTTAGGGACTTCTGCAGATTTTGGTCAGAAAGATAATGAATTGAGTGCAGAACAGGTTTTTGGCCTGCATAACAGTAACCTGAATACGGTATATAACAATACGTTTGCCAATGGAATATTAAAGCGTGGGACTACCGCAACTACTGTAACCAACCAATTGTACGGTGCTACAGGAACGGATATACGTGAGACGAAGTTATGGCTATTGGTTCCCCAGCTTAGTGGAAGAAATGCTTATGTTATTCAAAAGTATAATGTTCCGGCTGCAACGAATCTATCTGATTTTAACAGAATACCGATGTTACGTTTGAGTGAAATTTATTTTATTGCAATTGAAACTGCGACAAATCTGTCGGATGCACAAGTACTCTGGAATAATTTCCGCGCTGCACGTGGTTTGGCTCCAAACACATTATCTAATGATCCTGTCTTAGTGAAAAATGCGTTATTGGCTGAGTATCGGAAGGAGTTTTTTGCCGAAGGACAAGCCTTTTACGCTTATAAAAGATTGAATACGCCAACAGCGAGTATGGTGCCTAAATGGACACCAGCGACCTATAATGTGAACTATTTGTTTCCGTTACCAAATACGGAATTACAACCATAAAAATTATTTGTATGAAACTCATTAAATATTTCATAATGGCCCTGGTCATTTTAACCACGGGTGCCTGTAAAAAAGAAGAAATTAAACAATATTCAGGTAAGCAGATGATTGACTTTGGTTCTGCTGTAGTTGGAAGCCTGGTTGATAGCACACAAAATTTCACTTTTTATTACAGCCAAACCAGTGCAACTCAAGATACAGCCTGGTTTGATATTTACGCCTTAGGTGGGCCTGTTGCAAAGGACAGGAAAATCAGTTTGCGACAAGTAGCAACAACAGGTTCGGGTGTAATAAATGCGCTTCCTGGGGTTGATTATAAGGAGTTTTCCGATCCTGACTTAAGCAAATGGTATGTGATGAAGGCCGGAGCCGTAAAAACACGTATTCCTATTGTAATGCTTCGTACGGAAAAATTAGAAACAACGAATCTTACCTTGATGTTCGATGTAGTCGCCAATGGGGACTTTGAAGTGGGGGTGTCAGGGTATTTATGGCGTAAACTTATATTTACAGAACAGTTGAGTAAACCATTCAACTGGCCTAGCTTTTTAGGAACCTACAGTGTAGAAAAGCATAAATTTATTATTGCCAATTCTGATCTCAGGTGGGATAGCGCGGATATCGCTTTAATCCTTGCGGCTTATTCCAATGCTTATTATTATAATGCACTCTTTGTTCAGGCTTTGAATGAATATAACAACACTCATGAGGAGCCACTCAGAGATGAAAACAAAGACCTGATCACCTTTCCCATATACTAATTTAGAAAAGACATGAAAAAACAAATCATATTATTACTTGGGATAACTATATCTTTCCTTGTTATGTCATGTTATAAAGACAAAGGTAATTACGAATATACACCTAATGAAGTCATAACTGCTAAAGGAATCGAACCTGCTTATACTGTCTTATTTAATTCAAATTTTAAGATCAACCCTGTGGTATCATCATCTAAAGCGGAGGCAAAATTTGAATATTTTTGGGCAATTTATAATAAAGGAGGAGCTCAGCTACCTGCAGATACGATTGGCAGAACTTTAAATCTGGATTATGTGGTTACAAAAAATCCAGGAAGTTATGTGCTGGTGTTTGGTGCAAAAAATATAGCAACCGGCTTTCAGCAGCAGTTTACTTATCCAATCAGTATTGATACAGAGTTTACCCGTGGATGGTATATTTTAAAGGATAATGGTGCTAAAACTGATCTGGATCTTTATTTAACCCCAACTTCTCTTGTACCTTCATCTCAATTGAATAACGTATTTAGTAGTATAAATGGAAAACAAGTTGAAGGAAAAGCACGCTATCTTAGTTTTAGTGCTGAATACCAATCAACAGTGAATGGAAGTCCTGAATATCCGCTGGCAGCTACAAGAGTATTATTTATGACCACAGATAAAGGTGCTAGTGTTTTGAATGTCAATACACTTTTAGAAATTCATGATTTCGACGGGATGTTTCAAGGACCTGCACCAGTGGTTAAATCGCCGACCTTTATAGGGCCGGGGACTAGTTCATATCTCTTTGTGAATGCGGGGCAGTTGCATGCACTGCAGTCCAATGTTGCAAATCTCGGCTTGTTTAACATAGCTCAACAACGGAATACGACTAATGATAGTTATCATTTATCAAAATACTTTTTTTCTCATGCGTTTGGAGGCCAGTATTTTTTTGATGAAACAAGCAGTTCCTTTGTTTCAACCTCTGGAGCATCTTCTATGCTGGTGTCTGTAGTAGATGCACCAGGTACATTATTGTCTGCTAATAAAAATAATCAGTCATTATTGTATATGGGTGTGAAGTCCAACACTGAGGGAGTTGCATTGTTTCAGGATAAAACTACTTCCGTAAAAAGGTTAGGTGTTTTTACCGTAAGTACAGCAGTTTTTAAAGTCACCAGTCTTGTTCCAATATTGAATACTGAAAAGTTGAATGATGCAACTTTAATTACCAGTAATGTAAATGACGAATCCTTGATCTATTTTGTGGTCGGAGGTAATCAGTTATGGTCTCGCAATCTAGTCAGCAATGTAGAACAGTTACAATATATTGCTCCAGTTGGTGAGACAATTACTTATATACGCCACAAGGTATATAATGGGTTTGGAGAAGAATCAGCCTATTCTTTTAATTACATTTTAGTTGGCTCATCGTTGGGTGGCAATTACAAGGTAAGGATGTTTGGTAAAACAGCAGGAAATCTTAATGCTACGCCAGTTATGACATTAAATGGTAGTGGTAACATCGGAGATATAATTTATACTTCTCCTTCGCTTTTTACATACCTGTATAATTCGTATTAGGAAATAATTAAAATTACATATAATGAGAAAACTAATTAAAATAGCAACGGTGTTATTCGTTGTTCTATTTATACAAAATACATTTGCACAAAAAAGTAAAATGGCAATGATAGAGGGGAAGGTCTCTATGAAGAAAATGCCTAATAAAATTGCACTATATACTGTGAGAGAAGGGGATACAGTATTGCATTCAAAGGTTAACTTAGACGCAGGTGGTGATTTTGGATTTTATTTTGCCGCTCCATATAGTGGATTTTACATGATCAGCATAGATGAACGAAAAGGTATTAAACCGCTCTATCGTTTATACCTGACAGCTGGTAAAAGTACTTCTATTCATATAAAAGAAGGGGAAACGCGTAAGGAGACCTCATGGATAAATGATACTCCTCCCAGAGATGGTGTTGCAAGTCCACCCTTAAAGAAAATTACGCTTGATATTGTAGAGGAAGGCTATACTATAGAAACTGCAAACGATAAAGAAAATAAGAAGTTACAGCAGTGGAGTGAAATTATGCGTCCGTTAACATTTGCTAATTCTTATGGCCAAAATGTTAGGACTTATAAGGACATTTTTCCATTATTACCTGAAATAGAAAAACAGAAAAATGCTTTTGTTTCAAAACTTAAAACTGGTAATACTTCATTTGACCACCTGATGAAAGGTTTGGCTGAGGCTGAATTTGAATTTGAAATGTACCGTTTCCTTTTTATAGGTAGGTATGTGTATCCGACCTATGAAGAGTATCCCGCTATTTACGGAAGGTTATCTTCTGTTAAGCATTTCAAGAACACAGATATTTTTAAATATAACTTTGGTCAGTCATTTCTGTCCGTTTATGCAGACTATTTATCTGTTTTCAATCGAACTAAAGTAAATGGTGAAATTAAAAAGAACAATAAAACCCTTTCTGAAATTTGTAAAGAGAATATTGAGAATGATACCGTTAAGGGTTGGATTTTTTTAAAGAAGGACTTATTGCTTGCAAAAAAGAATGATCCTTTGTATCGTGAAAAATTGGAGAATTATAAACCTTATATTTTAACAGACGTCCAAAAGCAATTGCTTCAGGTGCATCTTTTAGATATGAAGAAGGTTGGTGACGGCGATGTGGCACCAGATTTTTCAGGGAAAACTCCTGAGGGTAAGGTGATTTCACTAAGTAATCTAAGAGGTAAAGTCGTATTGGTTGATGTTTGGGCTACCTGGTGTGCACCTTGTAAGGCTCAAATACCACATCTCAAAAAACTGGAAGAAGAAATGAAAGGAAAAGATGTTGTGTTTGTGAGTTATTCAATAGATGATATGAAGGATAAGAAAAAATGGGAGGACATGGTTATATCAGAAAAACTTGGAGGGGTACAGCTAATTGGAGAAGCTGCGTTTTCATCGGCAATTGCTAAAAATTATCAAATAAATGCCATTCCCCGTTTTATGGTTTTTGATAAAGAAGGAAAAATTGTTGCAATTGATGCTCCACGTCCGTCGAGCGTGGAGTTAAAAGCATTGTTAGAGAAAACACTAAAATAATTTCAAACTACTTAGTAGTATGACTAAATAGCTATCCTTCTTTTTATGAAAGTAAAAAGAAGGATAGCTATTTTCTTATCACCGTATTTCATAGTTTTTTTGCATTAAGGTAAATTTGTGACTGTTCGTTTGGCATAATTTAGAATGATTAATTAAAAAATTGCCGAAAATCCTGAAGCGCAAAAAATCTGCTGAAAATTGTAATTAAAAGAAGGGGAAGTTTCACGTCATTTTCCTTGCTTAAGCAAACATGGACTGGGGTTTGTTCAAAGATTTCTGAACCAAAAACGAGGTAGATTGTTATAGATTATACCATCTGCTGAAACGCTTGAGATTACTACTCATTTATTTAAATAAGACATAGTTTTTTGCAGAGATGTACATCAAAGAAATACAGTTAAGTACTAATCATCTTAAGGAGACCGAGTTATTTTATACTAAAAGTCTAGAGTTGAAGATTCGACACAAGGGCCAGCATAGCATTAGTTTTTATGCCGGAAATTCTGTCCTGTGTTTTGTTAAGAATGAGTACGTATCACATCCGGTTTATCACTTTGCATTTAACATCCCCGGACATCAGTTTAAGGAGGCACTAATCTGGTTGAAAGCCAGAATTAAATTGTTATCTGTAAATGGACTGGAAATAGTTGATTTCCCAAGATGGAATGCACATTCTATATATTTTTATGACAACAACCAAAATGTGCTGGAATGGATTGCAAGGCATGACTTGAAATATGAAACCTACCTGTCATTTAGGGGGGAGAGCGTGAAATGTATCAGTGAAATCGGTTTGGTCGCAGATGATGTGCTGGGGTATGCAGATCAATTGATGGCCGATTATCAGGTCCCTGTTTTTGCTAAACAGATTCCCCATGAGAAATTTACTGTCTTGGGAGATGAGCAGGCTTTGCTCATTTTGTCTGAAACCGGTAGGGAATGGTTCCCTACGGATATACCCTGTAAAAAATTCCCGTTAAGTGTGACCCTTGGGTTTGGGATGAATAGGAATGATAAGGTGATAGTATATGGCTGAAGATGAATTGAAAATTACAGCTGTGTTCATAGTCCGTATGCCCCTTCCCACTGACTACTTTTTCTGTTTGTTAAGCAACATATCTATGGTTTGTGCAATGCGCTGAACCCGAGTATCGTCTAGAGCTGCTTCATCGATCCAATCCAGAAAGGCTTTTCGTTCGGCCTCGGTATAACTCATATAAATTTGATGAGCCTCAGGTTCGTCCTGTAAGCACAACAGTAAGTCCTCAGCAGTAGCTACCGGAATATTTTGTTCATCCGCGTAGAGTATAATATGTACCTGGTCGCCTTCTTGTTTACCCGTTTTTTTCCTGATCTCTGCTTTCACAGGCAGAAATAATCCTCCGTTGCGGATAGGCATCAGACTGTAGGAGGTTAACTCATAATTATCGATTGTACCACTTACCTTAACAGTTCCCCACTTGCCTTTATAACCTGAGTCAACTCCCGGTAGTCTAATATATGTCCAGCCACCCTTCCCCGGTATTTTTTTCAATAAAAATGTACCTTCAATCAATGGCTTCATATATAATATTGAATTTGATTAAAAAAGAAAGGCGAGCCCTTACTGTATTCAATGCAAATGTAATCAATTTGAGGTTTTTATGGTTAAGCGAAACTTTTCCTATATTTATTATGCACAACCAAATGTTATTGGCAATAGACCAAACTTGAAAAGTAAATTATGAACACTTACGCTGACAAAACACCAGAGATTAAAAAACAATCTGTAACGAACTTAGTTACGACAATACAAGGCCGCAGTGAATCTACTTTTCCGTTTGTGGATAATCGAGCTGAAGCGATTGCCCAAAGAAAGCTGCAAGAGATGGCAAATAATAGCCCAGCTGTAGCTCAACTAAAAGCTTTTCAGGACAATGCTAACAACAATTCTGTCCAACAAGGGAAGTCTGTTCAAAAGAAAGAAAATAATACGGGATTGCCTGATAACCTGAAATCTGGAATTGAAAACCTTTCTGGGTATTCAATGGATGACGTAAAGGTACATTATAATTCAGCAAATCCTGCACAATTACAAGCATATGCTTATGCACAAGGAACGGATATCCATATAGCCTCAGGCCAAGAAAAACATCTTCCTCACGAAGCTTGGCATGTTGTTCAACAAAAGCAAGGCAGGGTAAATCCTACAATGCAAATGAAAGGTAAGGTGAATGTTAATGATGATGCTGGCTTAGAGAAGGAAGCTGATGTAATGGGGGCAAAAGCTATTCAAGTTATGTCTAATGAGAATGGGGGGAATCGAGTGATGGGTTCTTCACATGAGGAGGGATCAGTTGGTTTGAATAAGAATACCTTTTCTAACTCAGTTGTTCAGAGATTTATTGGGTTGGAATTTCAGATGTTGAGAAGCGATATTACCCTGGAGGAGCTACAGGGTGGAGATGAGTTAAATGGTTGGGAACTGAGTGATGACGGAAGTGGAGCGAAAAGAAATCTGGAGATGGAAACAACTGAATTTTTTACGGATGAGTCTGAATTAACAAGAACAGTTACGGAAATGGCCACTTTAGGGAAAAGGGTCGAAGATTCAACTAAAGGAGACGTTATTGACATCGGAAATCATAGAATTACCGTAAAAGAGAATGATAATTCAGGGCAACCGCAGGTAACATTTGATTTGGCCCTATCCTCTTTTGGTCCTGATTTGGCAAGTAAGTCAGAGGAACTAATGGGAAAGGGTTATTTCGATGCAGATATGCCGGGATTTGGTTGGTCAAAAGAAAAAACATCAAAAGATATAAAAAAGATGATATCTTTTCTGGCTAAAACAGAAGAGTTTATTCCCGATAAAGTAATAAATTCGCAATACGGAAAAATAAAAAATGGCAATATTTGGCCTTCTGAATTGTATGCTAAAATTAGAGCGTATTTAGCAGCGCGTTTCACTCAAAATTATCAATCTGATAAAAAAGAAGGTGGTGGTTTAACGAAAGACGTACACCTATTATTAAAAACAGATACTAAAAGTCTAGTAGATTCAATTATAGATGATATAGCGCGTCATGATCAATCAAGCGGGGGGCATCTAATTGGGGCCGAAGATTATTTTTTAAAACAAAGCAATAGCTTACTTGAAACAATAGGAAATATGTTCGGTGTTAAAACGAAGGCTGGTGACATGCATACAAATTTATATGACGATCCAAGAGCTGCGAGAGTATCTCAGTACGACAAAAACAAATTAGGTGCTGTATTGGAGTTGCGTAGGGTTCCTGTTAAAAATGTTTCGGAATGGGTACCTTTTGCTATAGATGCTTTCACACAACTAAATGATCTCTTTAATCCTAAGTTTGACGATGATGATTCGTCTTCCTCGTCTTCCGAAAGTGATGACGATTTCTCTTCATATTCCGATAGTGACGAAGACTCGGAGTCTTGAAATGTGCCTAAAACTGATTGTATGATTTTAGGATAAGTGCACGAAAAAAATCCTTATTTTTATATGTAATAAATACTATAAAAATGATAAAACAAGCATTAATCGGTGAATTCATGCATGAAGCAGAAAACACCAGAAAGTTATTATCAATGATTCCGGACAGTGCATTGGAATACCGTCCGCAACCACATCTTTGGTCGGTAGGTCAGCTAGCTTCGCATATTGCCGAAGTATACAACTGGTATGGACCTACATTTGCACAGGATGAATTTGATATGGGGTCCTATAGTTATGACAAAGGTGATATTAGCAAAGCCGCTAACATCCTGGAAAAGTTTGAGGAAAATGTTGCAAAAGCAAAGACTGTAATAGAAAATTCTGATGAATCACAGTATATGAATACCTGGACAATGTCTGCAGGAGGCAACCCAGTTATGCCATCAATGCCGAAGATTCAGGTAGTCAGGGGATTCCTTTATAATCATTTGTATCATCATCGCGGAGAGCTTATCTCGCACCTCAGGGCGACGGGAAATAAAGTGCCATCTCTGTATGGTCCTACTTATGAGGAATCTCAGCAATCCTAAACTTTGTAAAATAAGGCTGATATTTTCCAAACTTGCTTATTAGAGGTTGTCTTAGAAAAAAAAGGACAACCTCTTTACTATTGTTAAAGATGAACAGCATGGAAACGTTTATAGTCGCGAGCGCTTAATTTTATCGATGACATAATATATGATTAAGGCCAGGATAGTCCAGTAAACAGCAAATTAATTTGGTAAAAGAAAAAATAAATCTCACAAAATAATATGGAAACGACTTATTATATCGAAAGGGTTACTTCACAGCGCAATCTTGTTCCCGGATTAGTTGAGCTCACAACCAATGTCGTAGAGGGTGGGGCTTCTGTCGGTTTTATGTTACCGGTTTCGCAGATGAAAATTCTTAACTTTTGGAAAAGAGTATTAATTAGAGTTGAACAAGGCGAAATAATTTTGATTATAGCAAGGGATACCATTTCAAATACCATAATTGGAACTGTTCAACTAGTTTTAGATTTACCTGAAAACCAACCGCACCGCGCTGAAGTGGCAAAGATGCAAGTGCTGAGCCATGCACGTAATCAGGGGGTTGGAGGGATGCTGTTAAAAACAATTGAAGATGAAGCCGTCAAAGCTGGCAAATCTTTATTGGTGCTTGACACGGCAACAGGTAGTCCGGCGGAAAAATTATATGCCAGTCATGGCTGGAAGCGTGTAGGCGAAATTCCCTTTTACGCATTGTATCCGAACGGATCGCTTTGCAACACAACTTTTTTCTTTAAATCGTTATCCATGAATTAGGTTGATCAAAGATCCGTTTAAATTTATATATCTTTTTCTGCAAACTTTGTCGCAGTATAAGGAACTAGCATAATATAGTTTACCAATTCTCCGCTTCACCGTTTCCGTAATTTTAATGATGCAAACTGCGTCGTAATGTTAATTTAAGATTGCGTTAACATTAGAGGGATACTTTTGCCCAAAGGTGATGGAAAGTATAGCAGATCAAGATTTATTGATATTAATAAGGCATGATGATAAGGATGCTTTTACTACCTTGTTTGATAGATATTGGCAAAGACTGTTTCAGTCTGCAAAAGCCAGGTTAGGGGGCGACGATGCTGCCAAAGATATTGTTCAGGAAATCTTTATCAAGCTATGGCAAAGAAGATCGGACCTGAATATAAAAGGTCCCCTTGAAAATTACCTGCAAGGTGCCGTTCGATTAAGTGTCATTAGTCATTACAACAGTAAGAAAGTAAATCAGGTGCTGCTTGAGGATTCCCTTGATCGCATCAATATTTTAGAGGACTCTATTGAGTCTCTGACCGACTATCTTGATATGGAGCAGACTTTGACAGAAGCTGTAGAACTGATGCCGGAAATGCTAAAAAAAATATATCAGCTTCGAAGTGAAAATCTGTCTGTACGGGAAATCGCCGGAACACTTGGACTTGCCGAGCAAACGGTAAAAAACTATATATCAGAAGTTTTACGTCGTTTAAGAATTGTAATTGCACAGAAATATCCTGAAAAACATCTTACGTATATGGCCGTTCTGGCCGCAATGCTTTACAATTAGTTAATACAAACTTTATCTTAATTAAAAGTACCATTTGCCGTTTTCAGCTACTTACAACTGAAGACCAATCAAATGGATATATTAAAATTTAGGAAGATACTAAAACGTTTTTCAACTGGAAAGGCGAACGAAACTGAAAGCGCACTTGTTGAGGCCTGGTACCGGTCATATGCCCGGGAAGAGACTCCTGTTGACAATAAGGATGTGGAACAATTGCGTAGTTCAATATTAGAAAATATTGAAAAATCTATAGGCAGGAGAAGAAAACTGTACACACAGCTATCAGGTATAGCAGCCTCACTTATCCTGGTTTCCACAGCGCTATTTTTTGTATTAAAAGAAAACAGGGGGAATATTGAATATTCGGTTTACAGTACAGGCACCAAAGAAACTAAGGAGATTCTTCTGGCTGATGGATCAAGCGTCTGGCTTAATGCAAATACCCAAATAAAGACGCCAAAGGGAACTAAGGGTGAATTAAGACAGGTTTCAATTGAACAAGGTGAAGTGTTTTTTAAGGTTAAAAAAGATGCTGCACACCCATTTATAGTTCATGCTGGTTCATTGCAGGTGAAGGTACTAGGTACTTCGTTTGATATTAAAGCCTATAAGGAGTTTAAAACAGTTAGTGTATCAGTTGTTACAGGAAAAGTAGCTGTTATTCAGGCCAACAAAACACTGAGTACACTTACACCCGGGCAACAGTTGCTCTATAATCTTAATGACCATCAATTTCAGTTAAAAGAGATTGATAGCGATAAAATTGTAAGCTGGAAGCAAGGAAGTACCTATCTGGAACAGGCTGACTTTGATGAACTATCGGTACTCATTAAAAACCTTTATGGATTGAATATTAAAGCAGGTAGCGAACAGGTGAAAACATATCGGTTTAGCCTTAAAATAATTCATAGCCTGTCACAACAGGAAGTACTTGCATTAATTGAACAACTTCACAATAGCGAGTTTAGAAAGGAGGGGAATGATCTGATACTCTATTAAAACAAGGCGGAACCTTTTGAGTGCCGCCTAAGATCTGCATATAAAAGGACGGCAATCCTGGTATGCAATATTTACTATTTGAACTTGTAAAGTAAACTAAAATCATGAATTATCATAAAAATTGTTTTAAACAATTTATTAGAGTAAGCCTCTTATCATTCTATACATTTTTAATCATTAATCTACTCCCTGTGAACGCGGCTATTGCAAGAGCACAAGGTTTAGATACTAAAGTAGCTATCTCCTTTGGACGTGAAAACCTAAAGCAAGCGATAAAAAAAATCGAAACGACAACGAAACTTGTGTTTGCTTATGACGGCGATTACCTGGGTTTCAACGAAAAAATTGTAGGACCGGTTAGTTTCCATAATCAGCCTTTGCGCGAAGTGTTGTCTACCTTATTTAAAGGTACGGCAATAACCTTTAAAGAATCGTCGGGAAATATCATATTAACGAAGAAAATCAGATTAGGAAAGGTTTATGGTACAATTACCGACGAAACGGGACTGCCAATGCCCGGTGCTTCAGTAAAAGCAGTTGGCAGTTCATCAGGAGCTGTTGCCGATGGAAATGGCAAGTTTTCATTGGATTTGCCAGAAGGTAAACACACCATTCGGGCAACTTTTGTTGGTTACCAAATGCTCGAATTCGGAAATGTCAGCGTTGACGCAGATAAACCGTACCTGTTAAATATTCAATTTACTGGTAGTAACACGCTAAATGAAGTTACTGTTAGTTATGGAAAACAGAAAAGCAAAGAGGTTACGGGTGCCATTGCGGAGGTTAAAATGAGACCGTTGCAAGATATGCCGGTCATGCAGTTTGGACAGCAACTGCAAGGTAAAGTAGCCGGACTAAACGTTGCTCAAACCAGCGGTCAACCAGGGAGAGGGATTGCTTTCCGTATTCGTGGTGCTGCATCGCTGGCTACAGATTACCAACCATTGTTTGTAATTGATGGTTTACCAATCACGGGTAGTGTAAATAACATCAATCCTGAGGAGATTGAGACGATGACAGTGTTAAAAGATGCTTCTGCAACCGCATTGTATGGGAGCAGAGCAGCAAATGGGGTAATTTTGATCACCACCAGGCATGCTAAAATTGGAGATCCAAAAATTGATTTTAGTGCAAATGTAGGCTTGCAAAAGATTGCTGGCCGAAGTAGACCTGATATGATGAATGGAACCGAATGGGCTCAATTCATGAAAGAAAAGTTTAGTGATGCTAAGTTGTATGAACCGCCATTTAATGCCGTGGTGCCCGAAATTTACCGGAATCCAGAACAATACGGCGAAGGTACCAATTGGTTTGATTTAACCACCAGGGTAGCACCTGTACAACGATACAGTTTAAGCGTATTGTCGGCCAGGGAAAAATCTTCATCGGCGGTAATTCTGGGTTACGAAAAACAGGATGGTGTGGTGATCAATACCAATACAGAACTTTTGTCGCTACGTGTCAATAACGACATCAGTATTGGAAGTCGAAATCAGTTAAAAATTGGGTTTAACCTCGCACCAAGTTACAGGAAAGATCATAACAACAGGCTAAATAGTGACGGTGTTGGCGGTTTCTACCAGCGTATATTTGAGGCTAGCCCTATCAACAAGCCTTACAATGAGGATGGAAGTTACGCTGTAGGCGCATTCTCAACGGGAATGACTACTTATGTTAATCCACTTGCACTGTTGTTAGAAACACAGGACGATTATATCACGACAAGAATATTGGCTAACGGTTACCTGAATTACGAATTTATTCCGGGACTTGCTTTAAAGACAAACTTTGGGGTAGATAAAGGAGCTGAAACCAGAAATCAGTTTTCTCCGTCTATAACATTGTCTACTTCATCAACCGCACCAGTAGCCTCAACAGGTCTCAGTTCATCAGTCGATAATTTTTCTTACACTGCCGAGAGTTACCTGACCTTTAACAAGACATTTTTAAATGATCATCATATCGAGGCGCTGGCTGGTTATTCGGTGCACAGATACGAGTCGAAAAGCAACTCTGTAAGTGGAACCGGTTTCCCGAGTGATGAAATTCCTTATTTAAGTGCCGCTTCTATTATATCTGCAGGAACCAGTGGAACAACACAGCATTCGATGCTTTCGGCTATTGGACGTTTGAATTATAATTACAAAGGTAAATATTTACTGCAGGGTGCTATTCGTCAGGATGGATCATCGAGATTTGGTTCCGATAGAAAATTTGGTTATTTCCCGTCTGTGTCTGCAGGTTGGGTTATTAATGAAGAGTCTTTTATGGAAGATTTTACCAAAGTTGACCTGTTGAAATTAAGGGTAAGCTATGGTATAACCGGAAACAATAGTTTTGGAAACTTTACTGCAATTCCAACATTGGTCAAATATAATTACCTTTTCAATGGGGTATTAATGCAAGGACAAACCATAGGTACATTAGGTAACCCGGATCTTGCATGGGAGAGAAATAAGCAATTTGACGTTGGATTGGATATGGCGCTGTTTAACAACAGATTGTCCATTTCTTATGATTACTATAATAAAATTTCAGCTGGTCTTATTCAATCCAGACCAGTGCCAAGAGCTTCAGGTTTTTCAAACATACAGTATAACATAGGTCAGCTAAAGTTCTGGGGGCATGAGTTTACGGTGAATACGGTAAATACAACAGGTCAGCTAACATGGAACACAAACCTGAATTTAACATTTGAACGAAACCGCATTTTAAAATTGGTTGATCCGGGCTATCTGAGAAGGAACAATACCGTTTCTTCAGATTATTTCCGCAATCAGGTAGGTCGTCATTTAGGAGAGTTTTATGGATTCGTAAATCTTGGACTGTATAAAGATGCCAATGATCTGGCCAATTCTGCCAAATATAAAAGTACAGGTTTGTCGGACAATGGTGCCTCAGATATTGGTACATTGAAAATGAAAGATTTGAATAATGATGGAATTATTGATGATGTAAACGACCGGACTTTTATAGGAGATCCCACACCGACATTTACCTTTGGCTTAAACAATAGTTTTAGCTATAAACAGTTTGACTTCAATATTGCTATGTCTGGTCAGGTTGGCGGAAAAATACTTGCCGCTGGTAAATGGGCATATCATACAAATCTTGACGGTTCCCGGGTACCTTTGGCTGCTGCTGCCGATAGATGGCGTTCTGAAGAAAATCCCGGTTCCGGAATATACCCGCGTACTAAAACAGGAACTACGGCAATTGGTCGCTCTGTAAATAGTCAATGGGTAGAAGACGGTAGTTACTTAACAGCAAGAAACATCTCACTTGGTTATACCTTAAAGCTTAAGGAAACCCGGTTACTAAAAAATCTGAGGTTTTTCGGCTCGGTGCAACAGGCATTTGTAATTACAGGCTACACAGGTGGGGGTAACCCGGAAATTGGCCTCTCGGGTGGAGATGCCCTTAGTGGAATAGGTGTTGATGAAAATGCATATCCTGTACCGCGTACCTTCTCTTTCGGTATAAACGCAACCTTTAAATAAACATTGAATAATATTTGTTATGAAATATAAATTAATGATCATGATATGTACATTATTGATGTGTGCATCATGCCAAAAAAGTTTTATTGATCTTGTTCCCGAAGACTCTCTGTCGCCGGAGAATTTTTTTCAAACGGACGATCAACTGCAACAGGCGGTAATCGCAGCGTATGTCCCTATACGCGATCTGCTTGTGAACGACTACCATACTTCAGAAATGCGATCGGATAATACCCATTACATTCCTAATCCGGTAAACCGTGGTACGGCCACTGTATATCGCGAAAATGTATCAGACTGGAATAACGATGCCAATAATGATTATGTGAACGCGGTATATTATCATTGTTATACAAGTATCTCACGTGCCAATATCGTCATCGGACGTATACCCAATGCTAAAAAGGCCACTGAAGCGGGAAAGACCAGAGCAGATGGTCAGGCGAAATTTCTCCGGGCTTGGAATTACTTTAAACTGGTTCGTTTATTTGGCGGAGTTCCGCTTTACCTGGAAGAAGTAATAAAAGCAGAAGATGCTTTTAAAGACCGCTCCTCAGCAGAAGCGGTGTATGCCCAGATTATTGCTGATGCAAAAGATGCAGTTAATGAGCTATTGCCAGTTTCAAAGTTTCCTCAAACAGGTGAGGTTACAAAGGGAGCGGCAACAATGTTGCTGGCCGACGTTTATTTCACCCTAAAACGATATGCAGAAGCCGAAGCGTTATTGAATACACTTCCAGCTATGGGGTATGGATTAAATATGGAATATGCCGATGCCTTTTCACCACGTAATAAGAATAGTAAAGAATCCATTTTTGAAATACAGTATCTTGAAGGCACAGCAGTGGGTAGTCAGCCAAACACTTTTGTGTTTCAATTTATGCCTAAAACCACATCAACTGCACCCATTACCGGTACGGCATTCCCGAGCAATACGAGTGGAGCTGGCTGGAACACGCCTTCGTTCGATTTGATCAATAGTTATGAAGCGGGAGATAAGCGATTGGAGGCTTCTATTGGTATTGCCGAAGGGACCAATGATGCCAGCTTGATTATGAAAATTACTGCAGTGAAAAGCCCCGTAGGCTACACTACACCAGCTGGTAAGGCTAGTGTAGCCTTTATTAAAAAATATGTTCATGGTCCTTATGTAGCAGCAAATAACTCTAATGTAAACTGGCCAATCTACCGTTACGCAGAAGCTTTACTTTTATTGGCAGAAGCTCAGAATGAGCAGGGGAAATCTCCATTAACCGCATTGAATGAAGTGCGGCTTAGAGCTGGTTTATTACCATCAGAGGAAACCGATCAGGCAAAACTCAGAGCACTAATTTTACATGAGCGCAGAGTTGAACTGGCATTTGAAAACAAGCGCTTTCATGATTTGCAGCGTAGTGAGGACGGATTGAGTACGATGAAAGCATATGCCGTTAAAGCTAAGGCTACCTATACCCATTTAGAAAATAATGCCTTTGATATACAGCTGTACAAGTTTTTATTTCCGATTCCTCTGCCTGAGCGAAACTTAAATCCTGGAATGAGCCAAAACCCAGGGTATCCGTTTTAACAGACAGGGAAATTATCCGTAAATAATGAAAAGTTTTAAGACAAGATATATGTTAACGAAAACAATGAAATCAAAAAGTAATATAGTAAGAAGAGCATTTTGTCTATTCTTATCTGCGCAAGTTTTATTCACCAGTAGTGCCACAACTATTTCTAAAGCTGCGGACCAGGTAATAGAAGAAAATGATGAATTTACTATTGCTGTATTGCCCGATACGCAATATTACACCAGTGAAAAGAATGGCGGTAAAAAGGAGATGTTTTTTGCCCAGACAGATTGGATCGCTAAAAATGCGAAAAAGGAAAATATTCAGTATGTGATTCACCTGGGCGATATTTCTGATGATGGTGAATTAAAACCACAGCAATGGGTAAATGCAGCCGAAGCCATGTACCGATTGGAAAAACCTCAACCAGGCTATCCACAAGGAATCCCTTATGGAATGGCTGTTGGAAACCATGATCAAACCAAGAGTCAGTATCCTTTAACAGGTGTAACAGCTCAGTATAATAAGTATTTTGGTATAAAGCACTTTAAAGGGAAGAAATGGTATGGCGGATATTATAGAAATGACAATGATAGCCATTACGATCTTTTCACCGCTGCGGGAACAAAGTTTATGACTTTGTATTTAGAATATGATTCTTTTGATGAGGATATTGAGAAGCTAAATGATTGGGCGAGTCAATTGATCGAAAAAAATAAGGACAGGAAAGTCATTGTGGTAAGTCATTACCTGATCGCTAATAATGCAACCAGGAATACCAACGAAAAGGGCTTCGCTAAATTTGGCAGACAAGGTCAGCGGATTTTTGATAGACTTAAACGTTATCCAAATGTATTTTTAATGTTATCAGGTCATGTTGGCGATAATGGAGAGGGATTTAGAATGGATGGCTATGCTGGTAATATCATTAAGACTTACCTGACCGATTATCAAAGCAGACCTCAGGGAGGTAATGGCCTTATGCGCCTGATTACTTTTTCAAAGTCAAAAGACTTATTAAAATTCAGAACTTTTTCTCCTTATACAGGTGAAGTAGAAAATGATGCTGACAGCGAGTTTACAATGCCTTGGCAACACCATACCAGTGTAGCCAGGTTTATGGATTTTGACAATGATCAATTGACTGAACTTACTTTTTTTGATAAGGGGCAATGGAAAATAGGAGGGGCTGCAAATATTTCATTTGGAAAAGAAGGAGATATTCCAGCGGCAGCTGATTACGATGGAGATGGGAAAACAGACATCGCTGTATTCAGACCTGAAGAAGGTAAGTTCCTGATTAAAGGTGGAAAAGAAGTTTTACTCGGACAAGCAGGTGATATTCCAGTTTGTGGTGATTGGGATGGTGACGGTTTTGCCGATGTTGCTGTTTATCGTCCTTCAACGTTGACCTGGTATTTTGATGGATTGGATAATATCAGGTTTGGTCATAAGAATGGTATCCCGGTTCCTGCAGATTACGATGGTGACGGTAAACTGGATGTTGGTTTTTTCCGTACCGATAACTCGATGTGGCAGACCGCTCTAGGAAATATTCCGCTTCAATTACCTCACGTTGCTGGCGATATTCCTGTCCCCGCGGACTATGATGGCAATGGCAGAGCCGAAATGGCATTGTTCCGTCCAGGTACGGGAGAATGGATTATTGATTTTGCTGCGCCGGTTAAGTTTGGCCAGGCAGGAGATATACCTGTTCCGGGTAACTATGCTAAAGGTGGAAAAACCATTCCCGCAGTATATAGGGATGGGAATATTTTAACTATTGATGGAAAGAAAATACCGGTTAAGGATGGTAAATTAGCTGAATTAGTTAACGTAAAATCAAGCGTTAAACAATTTATTAAGTAAACAAATAGAAGGCCGGTTTGGGCCTGTAACGAAGGAGCCTTTATATCGTAAGATTTAAAGGCTCCTTCGTTATATATTGAAAAAGAGAATTGAATAAATTACAACTTTAATAGAAACTCTAAGCGCTCTTAATGCGATAGTAATTTGATTTTCTACCGTACGTTTTGAAATATCCAATCTATCGGCAATTTCCTGATTAGATAGATTGTCAAATCTACTCAGTATAAAAATTTCCCTGCATTTTTTCGGCAGTTTATCGAGGATCATCTCAATGTCGCTTTCCATTTCCTGGTAGCTGATTTTCTCTTCACCCAGGTTCAGGGCATAGCTTGAGTTTGGAAGAGTGTCGTATTCCTCAACCAACATAAGCGGATTAGCTTTCCCTTTTCTTACCAATTTATAAACCTGATATCTTGAGGCCATACTAAGATAGTTCTTAAATGAAGAAATTTCTAAGCTACCCCTGTTGCGCCATATGTTGATGAAAATATCATGTACCAATTCTGTACATGCTTCCTGATCTTTTAAGTAACGGAAGGAGGTAGTATATACAGCAGACCAATGCCGGTTAAATAACACTTCGAAGGCCTTGTTGTTATCTAATCGTATTTGTTCCCATAATTCAGAATCAGTAGGTAGATTTTTTGTCATACAGAATATCCCATGTATAAAAGTAGCTTATTTTTTGATAAGTAGGCTTTGCATAATTAGCTAAAAGTTACAAAAAAAAATATAAAATAGTTATGTGTGTGTTAGCATATAAATGGCTCTATATAAGTGATACCAAATATAAATGTATGTCCAAAAATGAGTTTATAGAACTTTACGAAAAGTATAAGTCGGGTAATTGTTCACCAGAAGAAAAAGAATTCTTAGAGAATTTTAAGGATGATTATAAACTGGAGGATTATGAATGGACGCCAGAGATGGGTGACAAAACGCAAATCCACGAAATTTTATATAGCAGACTGAAAGAGGAGACCGCGACGGAAAAGGATAGTGTATACAAGCTTAATCCAATCGTTCGCTGGATATCAGCTGCTGCCGTTCTAATCATCATAAGCACAGCTGTGGTTTTCTTTTATCAGCATAAAGATCAGATAAGCAACAGTACGTCGGCAGTAGTTAAATTCGAAACCAGAAAGGGACAGAAAAAGCAAATCACATTAAGTGATGGAACTGTGGTTTGGTTAAACTCTCTCAGCTCTCTGACGCTAAATGATGGTTACAATGAGAAAACCAGGGAAGTAAACCTTATTGGTGAAGCCTATTTTGATGTAACCCATAAAAAAGATAAACCTTTTAAAGTCTATACTGCCGACTTTAGCATAAATGTTTTGGGAACTGCTTTTAATGTTAAAGCCTATCCCGATGACGAGACGTCAGAAACAACTTTGATTCGGGGTTCAATTAATATGCAGCCTACATCGGATAACAAAAAGACCATTACTATGGTGCCGAGTCAAAAAGTAATTTTTGTAAAAAATGAAAAACTGAAACCAGATCATAAGGCCGGTAAAATTCAGGACATCATTGTTAAAAACTACCAGGAGGTTCGCGATACTACGGTAGTTGAAACAGCATGGACTAAAAATAATCTCGAAATATTTGATCAAAGGTTTATTGACATGAAAGGTGTTCTCGAAAGGTGGTTTGATGTACAGATCATTTTTACTTCCGAGGAAGTGAAGAACTATAAATTTACTGGAACATTCACAAATGAAAGTATAGTTGACGTATTAATTGCACTTAAAAAAACAGCGAAATTTAACTATGAGATAAAAGAAAAGACAATCACTATATCAAAATAAAAGGACGGTGTTGAAGCCACCGCCCTTAATTTTTTGATCATTAATTAATTAATTAATGACAGTTACTGCGCAAACAATGTGCTGTCAAAATTCACTTAACCAAAAAACAAAAATATGATTAATTATTACTTCCACCAAAAACGGTTGAAAATAAGGCCGTTTTCAAAAATCATTAGAATAATGAAGCTCACCTTTCTTCTAGTGTTCCTTACTTGTCTCCATGTTACGGCAGGTGTTTTTTCTCAGGATAGAATATCTCTTGATGTAAAAGACACTTCCCTGGAAAAAGTTTTACGGACTATCGAAAAACAAAGTAAATATCGGTTTGTGTATAGTTCAAGTTTTGTTTCAGTATCTAAAAATGTAACGATTGAAGCTAAGGACCTGTTGGTTATAGATGTATTAAAACGGATTTTGAAAGATGCCGAGCTTAGCTTTAGTGTTTGTAATGGCGATTTAATAGCCATTTCAAATCAGGGCGTAGTATCAAATGATATCACGGTATCTGGAGTTGTCAGGGATACTACAGGCATGGTTATACCGGGCGTTAGCGTAACGGTAAAGGGTACAAAAAGGGGAGCCGCAACTGATGCAGAAGGAAAGTTCGCATTAAGTGTACCGAATAATGCAATACTTGTTTTTTCTATTGTAGGGTATGAGCCACTGGAAATACCTGCCTCAGGTTCATTTATGACGGTCGTATTAAAACCATCAAGTAACAACCTTGACGAAATTGTAGTACAGGCTTATGGTACCACAACTAAAAGAAAAACCACCAGTGCAATCTCCAGTTTGGATATGGCCACGGTGGCAAAGCTACCGGTACAATCCATCAATGATGGAGTAGCTGGTCGTTTGCCCGGTATTACAGTAACGGCAACAAATGGGGCGCCGGGGACAAAAAGTGTGATTTCAATCCGCGGTGGTAGTACGCCTCTATTTGTTATTGACAATGTGATCCGTTCTGAGAGTGATTTCACAAACCTGAATCCGAATGATATAGAAGATTATTCTATATTAAAGGATGCTGCTGCTACTGCACTTTATGGTGTTTCGGCGGCTAATGGTGTTGTAGTTGTGACTACTAAGCGTGGCCGTGATGGAAAGATTAATATTAATTATGCCTATAACCAGATCTTTTCACAACCTACCTTGTTTGGTGAAAAATTGAGCTCGTTCCAACAGCAATCGGCAGTTAACAAAATATATGTCAATGAGGGAAAGAATGCACCAATATCTGCTGAAGATCTTGAAAAATATCGTACCGGATCTGATCCATTAAGGTTTCCAAATACTGACTGGCAAGATTTAACGATGAAAAAATTCGCACCTGAGATGAGACATGACCTATCTGTATCAGGTGGAAGCAAATTAATCAGCTTTTATGGCGGTTTGTCTTATTACGATCAGGGAACGATATTGAAAACAGATAATAACTACAACAGGCGAACTACTTATAGATTGAACACCACTAGTGATTTAGAAAAAATTAATTTAAAGGTAACGCTTGGTTTAGATGGTTTTATTGAAAAGAACGTGATTCCTAACTCAGCTTCTAATGCCGCTGCCTCAACTTTCTATGGTATTTATAGCCATATACAAAATCAAGGTGTAACTGCATTGGCTAGAAATGAATTTGGTTTGCCTACTCCAATACCGGATAACCCTGTTAGAGAACTTGATCCCCTGTCTGGCTACAGAAGAGGGACTAATAATACGCTCAATGCAAATTTAGGACTTGAATACAGCGCACATTTTTTGGAAGGATTGAAATTTAAGTTCAACGGAGTTTACAACACCTTAAATAACGACGGAAAGATCTGGGATTTCCTGGCTCCTGGTTATTTGATCGGAAGCAGAGTCCCTGTATATGGTAATGCTCCTAGTCTGAATGTGCTGAGCGGTAAAATAAATTCTACAACTCTTCAGGGCTATGTTACCTATAATAAAAAGATTGGGGATCATACCATCGACTTTACAGGCGTTTACGAGCAAAACAAGACAAATTCTAATATGTTGAATGTGACCCGGTCAAATTATAAGATTTTATATGACCAGCTTGTAGCCGGACCGGCAGAAAGCCAATCTATCAACATTTTTGATACTAATGGAAAACTACTTAGTGGTGAAGCCGAAAGTGCCAGGGCAGCATTACTGGGGCGTATCTCGTATGACTATAAATCAAAATACTTCATTGAGGCATCTGTGAGGAGAGATGGTGATTATCTTTTTGTTCCTGGCAGGCAGTGGGGAACTTTCTTCGCATTCTCCGGAGGATACATCCTGTCTGAAGAGAATTTTATGAAATCATTAAAGGACAGACATATTCTTGATTTCCTGAAATTAAGAGCCTCATATGGTGTTTTAGGAAACAAAGATGGTGTAAACCCGTTTCAATATGTTTCGGCTTATTCTGTAAATCCACTAGGTTTGATTGTTGATGGAAGGGCTGTTCAAAGTACTTCTGAACCGCTATCTATCCCAAGCCAGTCGTATTCATGGCAGAAAATCGGAAGCAGGGATTTTGGAATAGATATGGCTTCCCTGAATAACCGGTTGTCGGCAACAATAGATTATTTCTATACACGTACTACAGGTTACGTAACAAGTGATCCGAGATTTGCCCAAACATTGGGCATTGGCTTACCGGTTATCAATTTTGATGAAGGAGCAGCAAGAAAAGAGGGCTTTGATTTTAGTGTTAGCTGGAAAGATAATTTAGGCGCACTATCTTATAAACTAGGTGTTAACTATAATTATTTTAATACAGCATGGGAGCGTAATAAAGATGATAGTGATGCTGATTTGAGAAATCCTTATAGAAGACGGTCCAGCACAGTCGGAAATTTCATGTTAGATGCGGATGGTAATGCTGTTTATGGGTATACTAACAATGGCTTTTTTACAAGCAACGGTCAATTATTATCAGGAGCCCGTTTACCAGGGGCTAATGGGGTTGTTGCGGGAGATTTAAGGTATGTAGATACAAATGGTGACGGACAGATTACGACTGATGATCAAACCAGGATCGGCAAGAATACTTTCCCTCGTTCAAATTATGGTATTACTCTTGATTTAGGCTATAAAGGATTCTCTTTTAACGTTGTTGTTCAGGGGGCTGGTGCAAGAGACCGTTTACTGGGTAGCTCTGTACAAGGAAATGAATCTGCAACATTAATGACGTATGGCTTTCAGGAGGATTACTGGCGCCCGGACAATACCGATGCGTTATTTCCAAGAGCAATCACTTCTGGATCTATAAACGGGAACAATAACTTCCAGCAAAGTGATTTCTGGTTGGTACAATCAAAATATATAAGATTAAAATATTTGCAGTTGGGATATGACTTTACGCAAGGTGTATTGAAGAAAGGGCCATTCCAGCAGCTGCGTTTATTTGTATCGGGAACAAATCTGCTCACATCAGCAAAGAGTCAGAAGTATTTTATAGATCCGGAATCGGATACCAGCAATTACGGCTATCCCATTCAGCGCACGTTTGCAATAGGTATTAACGCAGGGTTTTAATTATTAATTTTTAGCAAGATGAAAATAAAAATATTTGTAATAATTGGTTGCGCGTTCGTAATAAGTTCCTGTAAAAAGGTTCTGGATGTGGAGCCTTTAGATAAGGTAAAAGAAGATGTTGTATGGAGTACCAAGGCTAATGCTGAGACATTCATTTATGGTACATATGGAATCATGGATGTTTATCGTAGTGGCCCCGGACCGGATGTTCGAACTTCAAACATCCTGGCAACCGATGGTACTGCAAGAAATGCATTTACTGTCTTTAGTGAAAGTTTAACGAATAGCTATGATTGGAACGACCACGGTGATAGCAAAATTCTAGACAATTTTAACAATTGGGCAGAGATTCGCCGTTGTAACCTCATTATCAAAAAAGTTGGAGAATCAACTGGGATAACTGATGAGGATAAGAAGATGTTAATTGCGGAAGGTAAATTTTTAAGGGCCATGTCTTATCTGGGAGTGGCAAGAAAAACGGGCCGAATTGTATGGATAGATGATGTTTTAACTGAAAATGATGATTTTAAACTGCCATCCGTGGCCACACCTTCAGACAGTTATAATTATATTATCAAGGATTTAGAAGATGCTGTAGCTGATATGTCTGCAACTAAAGTTTCGGGAAGAGCCAATAAATATGTTGCTGCTGCCTTTTTAACTGAGGCATGTCTGCAAGCCTTAGCCTATAAAAATTATCCTGCGGCAGCTAATGTGAACCCCGCTGACCCACTTCTTGAAAAGATTATCACGAATGCAGAATTGGTAATCGCTGGAGGGTATGCATTGGAAAGCGATTACGAGGGAATGTTCAATGAGACTAAAAGCACATCAGCAGAGATTATTTTTGGGATTTACAAAAAGTCAATAGATAACATAGTCCAAAATACACCTATGCAAAATGCTTTTCCAAATATCTCTAATGATAAAGTGAAAAAATTTGATGGAAGTCCTTTGTTTAGTAAGCCGGTAGCTTTTGAACTTTGGCCGGAGTACTTTCCAAGTCAAAATCTAGCTGACGATTATCTGGTTATTGACAAGGCAGATCCAACAAAAGTATTGCCATGGAACCAGACTTCTCAATATCTTGCTGCTGTAGATGAGGGGGTAAATGTGCGTGTTCCTTATGCAAGAAGAGGATTCCCTAATGATAAAGTTCCCTCGGGCGGTGACGAGGTTGTAGTAAAGCAGGGTAGAATAAAAGCCGGTAGTTCGGAGGATTTCTGGACCTTGACAAATGTTAACCGGGATGCCAGATGGAAAAGCTCTATTGTTAGCGATTCTTCGCGTTTTGCGAATGAACTGTTTACTACAAACACCAAGGGGAACGCTAATCGCTGGATTAGTGTGTATGGTGGTGATTGGGGCTCAACTGTAACAAATATGTATTTCAAAAAAGGAATGTACACGAATGTAGCTCCCAGCTATTTGAATTCGGTTAGGACAGACTATCATTATGTTTGTATGCGCCTGGGAAGGGTTTATCTGAATTTGGCAGAAGCATATTTACTGAAAGGAGATTTGGTCAATGCTTTAACAAATTTGAATAAAACGCGTGTGATGCACGGTGCTTTGCCTGCCTCTACCGCTGGTAATCTAACCGATGCATGGAAAGATTATAAAAGAGAAAGAAGGGTGGAGCTTACCCAGGAAAATGATTTTTATTATAGCTTGTTAAGATGGGGCAGGTATGGCGGAAATGCCAATGACGGCACACCTTCGGGGGGAACCATTATAAATTTAACTGAACCTATCCGTGTATTAGATATATCAAAAGACCGTAAATCTTTTGCGATAGTTACAGGGTCGTTCAACTTCGGCTATAACCAACGAAGATTTGATGCTTCGAGACGCTATTTATTCCCTATTCCACAAGGCTTCATTGACAACAACCCTAAATTTGGGCCTCAAAATCCTCAATGGTAGAATTTATTTTATGATATATAAGATTATGAAAAGACATATAAAATTGAATTTAGCTTTAGTGGCTACCTTTATAATTACGATGCTTTCTTCCTGCTTGAAGAAAGACTTGCCAGATTACCCGGAATTTGATGGAAATGAAATTACATTGGTAAATGTTGAGCACCGTTTTAATAGTGGTCAGATGATGCATGGCCAGCCAGTTGTTGCGTATCAAAAGTTAACAGTTGCGCAAACTATTAATAAACCTAGTTCGACAATAAATGTAGTGATAACTGTACCTCCAGCGGCAGGTACGTTTACTGCCGAAGAAAGAGCTAAAGTAGTTCAGAGTAAACTGTGGTTCTATTTAAACATTTCAACGGCTGCTACTGTTGCTCCCATTGACGGAACTCCGGCATTAGCCGATCCTACCGATGCTACAAAACCGCTGAAATACAGTGTTAAGGCTGCAAATGGCGCAAGTAAAGTATGGACAGTTAATGTGACTGCATTTAACAAGTAAATAGGTTAGTTTATTTATACTTAGGTTGATTAGAGCCGTTAAAACTTTAGCGGCTCTTTTTAATGCAACATTTGGGAAAGTATTTTATAATGTGAACAGCTTTCCGAAAGGACTTTGTGGGCAGGGATATGGGAGCCAAATGAACTTAGTTTATATAGAAAGTAAGTGTCATTATTCAGATTAATCAAATGTTCAACGATGACCTAAAATCAGATTTGAAATTCGAGATAAAGAAGTAAGTCTTGTTATGAATTGTTTTAATAAATGCCTTATAGTGTTTTTGTTCCTGATTGCAGGAAATGTTAATGCGCAAAAGAAAGTCATAAATGTAGCTGATTTTGGTATTAAAAGTGATGGTTCCGATGCTACAAGTTCAGTTCTTTCTGCTTTGAATGCATGTAAGGAAAGCAAGGCAGATACACTGATTTTTCCGAAGGGAAAGTATAATTTCTGGCCTGATAAAGCAACTGAAAAATACATGTTTATCAGCAACAATGGTGATGGATTAAAGCGTGTTGTTTTTCCTTTAAACGGTTTTGAAAATCTCGTGATCAATGGTCAGGGATCAGAATTTGTATTTCACGGCTATATATGCCCCTTTATTATTGACGGATCAAAAAATATACAATTAATAAACTTCTCTATAGATTGGAAAAGGACGTTTCATAGTGAAGGTATTATAATGGCAGTACATGAAAACGCCATCGATGTAGAATTTTCTGAAACATTCCCCTTTAAAGTCGAAAATAGTAGATTGTTATTTACTGATGAGGAAAAGAGGCTTTACCCATTTAGCAGTTTACTGGAATTTGATTCAAATAAAATGGAAACAGCATTTATGGCTAAAGATTACTATTGCGGTCCCGATATTATTGTTGAAAAAATAGCTGAAAGAAAAGTTCGGCTGTTTGTTCCCGGAATCAAAGGAACACCAGGAAATGTACTGGTTTTTGGTGCCTTAAATCGCGACTGTCCGGCAATTACTATAACCCATAGTGTTCAAATTAAATTAGCTGGCCTCGATATATTTCATTGCGGAGGGATGGGAGTGATTGCCCAGAGAAGTAGGGATATTGATCTGGATTATGTTCGGGTAACACCTTCGCCAGTTAGCGGTCGCATGATTAGTATTACGGCCGATGCAACACATTTTGTTTCGTGTAGCGGAAAAATTGTGATGCAGAACTGCCTGTTCGAGAATCAAAAAGATGATGCTACAAATATACATGGTATCTATGGATTGGTTACTGGCAAAATTTCTCCAACATCCATAGAAATTAAACTAAAACATGAACTTCAGGCAGGCTTTGATCTTGTTCGTGCAGGCGAAAAAGTAGAATTCCTGAATAGTGCAAGCATGGTGTCTTATGCTGAGGCATTTGTTAAAAATGTTTCCAGTGTGAACAAAACGTATTTAAACATCATTTTTGATGAAAAGGTTTCTGAACAACTGAAAATCGGTGACGTTATTTCTCTTGTAGAATGCCAGCCTGATGTGGTACTAAGAAACTGTATAATAAGAAAAAATAGGGCACGAGGTATTTTGCTTGGCTCCAGAGGTAAGATACTCATTGAGAATAACACATTTCATACGCCTGGGGCAGCGATTCTGTTTGAGGGGGATGCCAGGTTTTGGTATGAGCAAGCTGGTGTAAGAGATGTAAAAATAATCAACAATATATTCGATAACTGTAATTATGGTGTTTGGGGAAATGCAGTGATACAATTTGGGCCTGGCATTGAGAAATCTAAAAAAGCAATAAGTCGATATAATCGAAATATCCTTATTGAAAAAAATAATTTCATTGTTTTCGACCCGAGGATTATTAATGGCTATTCAATTGATTCACTCGTTTTCCAAAACAACAGTATAAAAAAATCCAATCAATATGAAAATAGATACGCGAATGCAAAACCGTTTGAAATTACAGAAAGCTCAAATATTTATATTGAAGCGGGTAAAGGGAATTAAGAAAGTTAATAGGCTGAACTTTATCTTTCTTTTTGCAATGATAGCTGTTGCGAATCAGGTAGCAGCTATGGAGCAGCAGACTGATACCATTTATGTCAGGGGTACTAAAATCCCGGTGGCTATAGGCGCATCTTCTGAATATGCGCTTATCCGTACACCTAAACCTGGTCTTGTTCCAAAGATCAATGGCCCCAAAGTATATGGAGCCAGGCCAGGTAATCCGTTTTTATATCGGATTCCAACAACAGGAAAAAGACCAATGATATTTGCAGTAAAATACTTACCGGCTGGTCTTAGTTTAGATAAAAATACTGGTATAATTACGGGTGTATTGGTTGGCAAAGGAGAATTTACAGTAGAAATAACAGCGCAAAACAATTACGGTAAATCTGTTCGTCCGTTAAAAATTGTGAGTGGTGACAAATTGGCCCTTACACCTCCAATGGGATGGAACAATTGGTATGCGTTTTATGAACGTATTACTGATAAAATGATGAGAGAAGCCGCCGATCACCTGGTACGTTTAGGAATGGCAGATGCAGGCTATCAGTATGTGAGTATTGATGACTGCTGGATGAATGCGAAGGAAAATAAAGACCCGGGAAGGATTGGACCGGCTCGCGATTCCACCGGGGCCATTTTGCCAAATAGTTACTTTCCAGATATGAAAGGTTTAACCGATTATATCCATAGCAAGGGATTGAAAGCAGGAATATATACCTCGCCTGGAATAACTACTTGTGCAGGATTTACGGGTAGCTTTGGTTATGAATGGAGGGATGCTAAACAATTTGCGGATTGGGGTTTTGATTTTCTTAAGTATGACTATTGCTCTTATTCCAGCATTGAAAAAGAAATTAAAGGAATGAACCTTGACCTTTCACCTGAGCAAATCATGAAGCAGCCTTATTTTAATATGGGGGCGATACTTCGAAGTCAGAAACGTGACATCATTTTCAATTTATGTCAGTACGGAAGGAAAGTTTGGGAATGGGGCCCGGAGGCTGGTCATTCCTGGCGAACAGGTAGCGACCTGGGGGGGCAGGTTGGCAAATTTTATGATATCGCTAAAAAAAGTGCAGATAATTTTGGTAAATGGTCAAAGCCCAGTGCCTGGAACGATTTGGATTACATCCTTATTGGTTATGTTGGGAATCCCGATGGCAGCAGGATACCAGAATTGACAAAATTAAGTCCGGCAGAACAATATTCATTTATGTCGTTGTGGTGTTTACTTTCTGCTCCTTTATTTTACAGTGGAGATTTTTCCAGGTTAAATGAGTTTACACTAAATATACTCTGTAATACGGAAGTGATCGCTGTTAATCAGGATCCGCTTGGAAAACCTGCTGCGGTGATCAATAGAACAGAAGATACTTTTGTGATGGTTAAGGAACTGGAAGATGGCAGCAGGGCGATAGGGCTGTTCAACAAGGGTAAAACACCTGCTGCAGTAGAGATAAAGTGGTGGGAAACTGGAATGCAAGGCGATCAATTAAGGGTAAGGGACATTTGGCATCAAAAGAATCTTGGAAATTTTAAAAAGGGATATACGATTTCGGTTCCTCCCCGTGATGTTGTTTTTATTGTTGCGTCTGATCGCTTAAAAAAATAGATAAAAGCATTTATTGCGGTTGCGTTAGTTTTTACTAAGTTTACACTTAGGATTATTATTCATGACTGCTTATAACGCACATACCGATCAGGAACTGATTGTCTTGCTAAAGCAGGGGGATGAGTTAGCTTATACAGAGATTTATACCAGATACTGGCCATTTTTATTTCGTCATTCGCTAAAAATGTTGAATGATGAGGGACAGGCTATGGATATTGTACAGGATATATTTACGGGTATGTGGTTTAATCATACTATGCTAGATTTTAATGTCTCTCTATCAGCTTATTTATATACCTCGGTTAGAAACCGTACAGTTAATGTGATCAATAAAGGAAAGCTTCAGCAGGTTTATATGGAATCTTTGCAAGACTACATCAACAAAGGAGCTTATGTTACAGATGAAGCTGTTCGTTATAAAGAGTTTGAAGCAGAGATAGAAGCAGAGATTGCCAAGTTGCCTCCCAAAATGAGAGAAATATTTGAGTTGCGCAGAACAGCAGGGCTTTCTTATAAGCAGATTGCACAGCAACTTGGTGTTGGTGATGAAACCGTGAAAACACAAGTGTCCCGTGCACTAAAGGCATTAAGAGGTAAATTTGGTGCTAATTTTACTTTGCCATTTTTGTAAAATAGAAAGGACCATTCCTAAAATGTTAAATTATTTTTAACGTTTGTCCCCCAAATAGATTTCTGTTTTGTCATGTATTATATGGGAACTAAAACTCTCTAAAATACACATGGACATTAAGCAAGCCAGGGAACTTACGCAAAAATACCTTGAAGGCAAATGTAGCCCCGAGGAAAATGCCATTTTTGAAGGATGGTACAATCAACGTATGAAGGCTACACCAGATCCTATTGCTGAGCCAGACTATGAAGCTTTACACCTGCGTTTGGCCGAGTCGTTACCAGCTGGTAAGCCGCGTAAATATCTACTTTGGCCGCGTTTTGCCGCTGCAGCATCTATTGTTTTCGCAATAGGTACTGGTATTTGGTTCTATAACGCTCGTAATTCTAACAGAGGCACGAACTTAAGCTTAAGCCAGCATGATGTTGCCCCCGGAAAAAATATTGCAACACTAACATTAGCAAATGGTAAAACCATTACGCTTAGCGATGCAAAAACTGGAGTGGTTATTCATGCTGATAAATTGGCTTACAACGATGGCAGTTTAGTCACCCCCAACTCATCGGGGCAAACTGGGAAAGATCTCGTGGTCAATACTCCTCGTGGCGGACAGTATCAACTCATATTGCCCGATGGTACAAAAGTTTGGTTAAATGCAGCTTCTTCTCTTAAATTTCCGGCAAATTTTGCAGGGGTTAATCAACGTAAGGTGGTTTTAAATGGCGAAGCTTATTTTGAAGTTCATAAAGATCGAAAACAGCCATTTATTGTCGAAAGTGTAGGACAGGTAGTTGAAGTTCTGGGTACACACTTTAATATTTCTGCCAACCCAGATGAGGGTGCAATTAAGACTACCTTAGTTGAAGGCAGTGTTAAAGTTGTCCAGGCGCAAACAAATAACATTGCAATCCTGAAACCAAACCAGCAAAGTACAATTACAGGTGGTATAGATAAAATTAAAGTCGATACAGTTGATCCCGAATCAGCCTTAGCCTGGAAAAATGGTTATTTTATGTTTGATGATGAGGACCTGGAAAGTATCCTGATGAAAGTAGCTAAATGGTATGACGTAGAGATTGTTTACGAACAAAAACCTGCTGGTTTATCTTTTATTGGCACGGTTTCCAGATCAAGAAATGTTTCAGAAGTTCTCCATGCCTTAGAACGAACAGGAAAAATCAAGTTTAAAATTGAAGATAAAAAAATAACGGTTCTCAGATAATAGTTTAAATAAATCAATAACCTAAACCAACCAATATGAGTATAAAATTACCTCCCTGATTTGCTGAGGTAATTCAATAAAAAAACCGAGTGTGCAACGAACACACCCGGAAGTTTTTTTGGATTCACCCGTCATTAAATTTTTCGAATAACTTATTAGTATAAACCCAAATAAATACAAATGTATGAAATTTTACTACCATTCTTGGTTAGTGAGGTATGCGCCTATAACTAAGAAATTATTACTCATTATGAGACTAATTATTCTCTTGCTCACGACAGGTTTATTGCAGGTAAATGCATCTGGTTTTGCACAAAAGATTACCCTGTCAGAAACCAATGCTTCACTTAAAACGATAATTAAAAAAATAAGAATACAAAGTGGTTATGATTTTATTGGTGATGCCGATCTGATCAATAAAGCAAATCCGATTAAGATTTCAATCAAAGAAGTTAGTCTTGAGGAAGCATTGGATGCATGTTTCTCTGCTACTGATATTTCCTATTCTATAGATAACCGTATTGTTGCTTTTAAAAAGAAGGAAACGCTTACGCAGAAAATTGTCGACCCCGGCTTATTAAAAAAAATAGATGTTAAAGGAAAGGTTGTAGACGAAAATGGTAAAGCATTACCAGGAGCATCAGTTAAAGTTAAGGGTACAAAACAAGGTACACAAACTGATAAGAATGGGGAGTTTTCCTTGTCTGACGTCGAAGTAGATGCGACAATCGTCGTTTCTTTTATCAGTTACAAGCCACTGGAATTAAAAGCAAAGGCCAACATGGGAACAATCACCTTAGATCAGGATGAGTCTACATTAAACGATGTGAATGTAACCGTTAGTGCCGGTTATGGAACTTTGAAGCGTAGGGATTTAACTGATGCAGTAACCAGTCTTGATCCAAAGGTATTACAGTCCTCTACAGCTATTTCTATTGGGAACATGATCCAGGGACAGTTGTCGGGTGTAAATGTACTAAGTGGTTCAAGTGCTCCCGGTGCCCCGGTTCGGATTCGGATTCGTGGAGATGCAACGATTAGCAATGGGGCAAATCCATTAATTGTTGTTGACGGTGTGCCAATGCCTGAAGATTATGATCTGAATGACATCAATCCAAATGACATTGAAGCTTTAGATATTTTAAAAGGTGCTTCGGCTACTGCTATTTATGGTTCAAGAGCATCAGCAGGTGTAATTGAAATCAGAACTAAAAGAGGAAGCCAATATACAAAACCTCAAATATCATACAGTTATAATTTTGGCCGTAAATCTCTAGAGAATGAAATCAAATCACTAAACAGAGATCAGTTTACGGAGCTTTTTGAAGAAGGTTTATATAATTATGTGAGAGGTAGATTTAATCTTAGGGGAGATCAGCAGTCTGTTAGGAATTTTAGAAACCCTGCTAATAACATTAATTATTTCGAACTGTATATGCCTGAGGGCAAATTTGGGAATGGGAATACAAATTGGGTTGATTTGATGATTAAACCTGCAATTACGCAAGACCATTATTTGTCTTTGCGTGGTGGTGATCAGAAAACCCAGTATTCATTTTCATATGGAAAGAATATTGAAAATGGGATGCTCGCTGGAAGTAATTTCGATAGAAATACATTAAATATGAATTACGACCAACGCTTTAGTGATAAAGTAAAAGTAGGGTTTAGTATGATGGGTGGTTTCAATGAAACCAATAGAACTGTAGATATCGCAACTACTACCAAAATGCGTCCGGATGCTCCTGCATATAATGACGATGGCAGCTATCATATTTTTAAATATGTATACAATGGGGTAGTCAATCAATATGATAATCCTTTAATTCTTGCAAATGATGTAACCAATAGAACAAGAGGTAAGGTGTTAAGTGTTAGTCCGTATGCAGAGCTTCAACTTTTAAAAGATTTTAAATTTACAACGAGGTACAATTATTATTTAAGCTTAGGAAATCAAAGAGAATATTATCCGAGAACCACAAGAAGGGGGCAAAACTATAGTGATGCCACAGGAAGTTTGATTGATGGTCAAAATAAAAATACCAATTCTACCTTTACCAACTACTTGACTTATCTAAAAGCCTTTAACGAGCATGATATCACCGCAGTTGTAGGTACAGAGATGAATAGCACTTCATTCGAAACTGTAACAGAGCGTTACCTGAATTTCGCTGACGATAAAATACAAAATGAAGTTTGGCAAGCTGCAAAATATCAGTGGGCAACTGGAGATGCGAGTGAAACCGCCGCTGTTGGTTATTATGGTAGATTGAACTATAAATATAAAGACCGCTATTTATTAACCTCTTCATTCAGAGTTGATGGTTCTTCCCGTTTTGCACCAAAAAACAGGTATGGCTTTTTCCCCTCAGTTTCTGCCGCATATATCGTATCAGAAGAGCCTTTCTTTGCTCCGTTAAAAAATACCGTTGATATGTTGAAGTTTCGTGCCAGTACAGGTAAAACGGGGAACGACAGAGTGGGTGCTTACAACTGGAGGGCACAGTATCAAAGTGGGGTTAGTTATATGGACTTGCCTGGCGTTAGACCTACCGATTTGGGTAATGATAATTTAAAGTGGGAATCAACAACAGAATATAACCTGGGCTTAGACTTTGGCCTCCTGCAAAATAGCAGGATCCGGGGATCAATTGATATCTACAAAAAGAATGTTCAAAACATGCTGATTGGAATCCCAATGGCACCAAGCACCGGCGTAACTTCAGTTTATCAGAATTTTGGTAATTTGACCAATAAGGGGATCGAATTTAGTCTAAATGGCCTGGTTGTTCAGAAAGGTGAGTTCAGCTGGGATATTGGAATGAACATCTCTAAGAATAGCAATTTGCTAACCAAATTGGGAATTGACAGGGCGTCGACTACATCGGGAGAAACCTGGTTGTCTTATTATGTGATTGAAGAAGGAAAGCCACTGGGGCTGGTTTATGGATATAAAACTGATGGCTTATTTCAAAACTGGGCTGAGGTGGATGCTGCTGAAGCCTTAGATCCTAACAGGAAATACCAGGAACCAAGCTTTTTTTCTATGCCTGGCGATATCAAATTTAAAGATATGAGCGGAGATGGTTATATCAGTTCGGGAACTGGTAAAGATGATGATCCTCATGAAGATCGTCGTGTGATCGGTAAAACGCAGCCAGATTTTTGGGGTGGTTTTAATACCACATTACAGTATAAAGGGTTAAGGTTAGATATTAGAGGGACTTTCCAAAAGGGAGGGGTTAAATATTGGAAATATGGTGAAACTCAATTTCAAATGAACGCAATTTCACCTGATAATGTCGATGTCATAGCTTTAGACCGTTGGACACCAGAAAATCCTAATGCTAAATATCCTGTTTTTAGGAGTCTTTATTACACCAATAAAATCAATGATTTTTGGTTGTACGATGCGTCATTTTTAAAAATTCAGGAGATCAATATTTCTTATCTCGTGCCTAGAAAACTGTTAGAGAAAACAAAAATAATTTCTGGTTTAAGTGTCTATGCCTCACTTAATAATGTGTTCACATTCACAAAGTATCCAGGTTATAATGTTGAAGGTTTTAGCCAAAATCCAATTGAAGGAAGTATGATGGATTATTCCTCATACCCTAATGAACGCACCTTTAAAATAGGCGCAAGGTTAATGTTCTAATTCAATTATTTACATTTAATACTGAAAAATAATGAAAAAAAAGATAATGTATGTGGCAGGTTTATGTTTGTTGGCCGTAACCACATCTTGTGAAAAATACCTGGATAGAATTCCACCCCATAGTCTAGTGGAAGACAATGCTATCGTTGATGGCGCAAGTGCCGAGGCTGCTTTAATTGGTGCTTTTGTACCTTTAAAAAATATGAACCCATCTCCGTTCGGGGCTAATTATATTTCCAACGGTAGCCAAATGGTGGGATTTACAACCGGTCGCTTCAGAGCTTTTGATGAGCAGCTTGAATTGAATGCTTTTAATACAGGAGATGGCTGGAATGAATGTTCTGAAATTATAAATGCTACAAATGCGGTAATTCAAAAAACGGCCGAAATTAGCGACGGTAAATTTGTTGGCAACCGTAAAAATGAAATTATTGCGGAGGCCAGGTTTATGCGTTTTTTTGCACAGTACTATATATTTCGCTACTACGGACAGTTTTGGGATTTAAATTCTAAATATGGTGCATTGATGAGACGTGAGCCTGCAAAGGTATCCACGAACAACTACGCCAGGTCTACTGTTGAAGAAACTTATCGCCTGTTATTTGAAGACCTTGATCATGTAATTGAAAAAGGCCCGGATTTTACCACTGTTTACAGACCTTCCAAACTTTTGGCAAAAGCTTATAAAGCAGAAGTGCATTTGATGCGTGGAACGAATGCTGATTTGGAAAAAGCGATAACGCTGGCGAATGAAGTGTTAAACGATCCAAAACGTAAAAAGGAAGCTGCGTATGCCGACATTTTTTCAAAAGGTTATAGTTCAACAGAGCTGCTGTTCACCCGTTTCATGGATCAGCAAATGCTAAGTGGTGTATTCAGTAATGTAGGTAGTATTGTAAGAATGTTTGGTGGAACATTTGCACCAACTCCTTTATTTGAAAATATCCTTGCCGGCGATAACAGAGCTTCCTTTTATAAACGAATTGATGTAGTTAATGGTGCGAACGTAGTTAGAGTGCCAAAGCTTTATAAAGCGGATGGCAATTGTTTGCCTTATTATATGCGCACCAGTGAAATGGATTTGATAAAAGCAGAAGCTTATGCCCGGTTAAACCAAAAGAGTAACGCCGTAGACGCAGTTAATGTTTTGAGACTGCGTGCTGGTGGAGGCATATTAAATGCATCGGAAATTGCTGATGCTGAGCTGCAAACAGTTGTTTTTAATGAAGCAGCTAGAGAAATGGGACTTGAAAATGGGTACGAGTGGTTTGCTGCTATCCGGCTTAAAGGAACCGATGGTCGCAATTTGATCTTTACCCTTAAACCGGCAGTAAAAGAGATAAAACAATTCATTTGGCCTATCCCGCAAAAAGAAAAAGAACTGAATAAATTAATGATACAAAATCCAGGTTATGAAGGAATATAGAAATGATGCTATGAGGTTATTTTTATCTGTTTTAATTTTATGTGCATGTTCGGCCCAGACCGTACATGCACAGGGGATTGAATTTATGCACGATTTAAATCAGGCATTGGCAAAGGCAAAAGCCGAGCGTAAATTAGTATTTATAGATTTTTACACCTCCTGGTGTGGCCCTTGTAAAGTGCTGGATAAAGAAGTTTTTCCACAGGAGAAGGTTGGTAGTTTTTTTAATTCCAGGTTCATTAACTGTAAAGTACAATGTGATGATAAAGGAGAAGGCGTTAAGCTGGGAGAAAAGTATAAAGTAATAGCTTACCCGACACTAATGTTCTTAAACGGTGAAGGAGAAATGATTCATTCAGCTGCCGGCGGACCAAGTGCAGAGGGATTAATTGAATTAGCTGAAACTGCACTGAACCCTGAAAAAAATCTGATGTCCATCACCAAAAGATGGGATTCAGGGGACAGGGATAAGGATTTTGTACTTAAATATTTTAAACGTTTGAAAGAAGCGTATCGTAATGATAAGGCTGCAACAGATTTTTCAGCTTATTTTAACAAATTAAGTGATAAGGATAAAACGGACAAAAATACTTTTGAGCTAATTAAAATAGTGGGTGCCTCACCTTTCTCTCCGTTGTTTAGTTATCTGGAGTCTAATAAAAGTCAATACTATAAATCAGCAGGAAAAAAAGAGGTTGATAGTTTCATTTCAAACGGGTATTTATGGCACCTTCAGGGTATAGCTGCCAGAGGAACACGAGCAGAATATGATAATGCCATGCAAAAATTTAAAGCGAAGAAGTATCCTTATTATGATGAGTTTGAAATGTTTTATAGCGTGTATTTAGCTTATGAGCCTAAAAAGGATATTAAAGCGTATATGGATCGTGGAACTGAATTTTTAGCTAAGTATGGTAAAAATAATGACAGTTATACAACCTCATTAACTATGTTGCTGGGTAATTTGACGGGAAGACCTAATGAAGGTGCTGCGGGAATTACATGGATGGAGGATTTGTTAAAGCGCAGTTCTAATCAGAGGTACCTGGAAACTTATTTTTATATTTTATGGAGAAATTTTCAATTGGATAAAGCACTGGAAGTAGGAAAGCAGATACGTGAGACGGTTATTAAAAATAATGATTCAACAGAAACAATAGATAAGCAAATTGAAATGATTAATGGTATAAAAGCCAAACAAAAGGCTAAGGAAGAACAGAAAAATAAAGCTTAAAAAACAATGAGGAAATTAATTTTAATAGTAGCGATGTCTTTCCCTTTTTTGGTTTGGGCACAAAATGATACATTTAGTATAGAAGGGAAATTAGCTAACCCTAAAAAGAATGCTAAGGTTTATTTGACGTATATGTATGAGGGGAATAAGGGGCGTATTGATTCTGCTCAACTGAAAGGTGGGAAGTTTTCGTTCCTGGGAAAAGTTGCAACTCCCGGTACCGGAACACTGATGCTTTCGCATGATGGAAAAGGTAGGTCTGCTAACAATCCGGACAGTTATACGGTGTTTTTAGATAAGGGTATAATTGTTTTAACAGCAAAGGACTCGATTAAAAATGCCACTATTTCGGGGGCTAAACTGAGTGTAGAGTACGCGCGTTATAATGAGCTTTTTGCTGCACAAACTTTGGCTTTGGCAGGTTTAGATAAAGAGTGGGCTGCTGGAAATGAGGCAGAGAAGAAAGATGGGAGTTTGGCTAAACGTTTAACGGCAACCAGTATACCCCTTAACAGCGAAAAGAAAAGGATCCAAAAGGAGTATATTAAAAAAAATCCGGGTTCATACTTTAGTTTAGTGGCATTAAAAAGTATTGCGGGCTCAAAGTTTGTGGTGGATGAAGTAGAACCAATTTTTAATAGCCTGTCGGCTTCAGTTAAAAATAGTACTTCCGGACAAGCATTTGCAAAGCAGATCGCATCAGCAAAAGCTACATCTAATGGTGCAATTGCTCCGGACTTTACCCAGGCCGATGTAAATGGCAAAGATGTAAAGCTTTCTGATTTTAGAGGCAAATATGTATTGTTAGATTTTTGGGCAAGCTGGTGTGGCCCTTGTCGTGCTGAAAATCCAAATGTAGTGGCTACTTTCCATAAATTTAAAGATAAAAATTTTACGGTTTTAGGTGTTTCCTTAGATAATCCAGGGAAAAAGGAAGATTGGTTGAAAGCTATAGAAAAGGATAAACTGGAATGGACGCAATTGAGTGACTTACAAGGTTGGAAAAATGCTGCTGCTGTACTTTATGGTGTTAGAGGTATCCCTCAGAACTATTTAATAGGTCCGGACGGAAGAATCATTGCCAGTAATTTGAGAGCTGAAACACTGGAAGCGAAATTAAAGGAAGTAATCAAGTAAAATAACTATTGTTGTGTTGAATTGCATTCAACCACCTTTTTCGATTGGAATTCGAGGATATTCCTGAAATTTCAACGACTAATTTAATGATGCAAGTTTTAAAAAGCTCAAACATTCTTAAAAATGTTTGAGCTTTTTTATTTGATAAATATAAAACTTGTATAAAAAATGTTACATTAGTTCTGGGGAGAGATTTTCATGTTAGCATATAGTACATTTTCAGATTCAGAACTGATCTCTATGTTGAGGTTAAGCAATCGCGCTGCTTACACCGAAATTTATAAAAGATATACAGCAATTTTATACAGTCATGCATATTCAAAACTTCAGGATCGGGAAGAAGCAAGGGATGCTATCCAGGAACTCTTTACCACATTATGGTTGAAGCGTGAAAACCTTACCATTGAAACAAATCTATCTGGATATCTTTACTGTGCTATTAGAAACCGTGTTTTAAATACGATTTCACATAGGCGTGTGGCTTCTAATTATTTTGTAAGTATACAGGACGATTTTAATAAGTTTGAATCAATTACTGATCACCGGGTCCGCGAAAATGAGCTCGCCATTTTAATAGAAAAAGAAATCGCTTGCTTACCTTCTAAAATGAGGGAGGTATTCGAGTTAAGCCGCAAATCGAACTTATCCCGCAAAGAAATTGCGGCGCAGCTTAATCTCTCTGAGAAAACAGTTAAAAATCAGATTAATAGTGCTTTAAAAGTGCTGAAGCTGAAGTTTGATTCTATTCTGGCAACAATGATCTTTTAAAAAAGTCATTATTTTAATTTTTTTTTATTTTTATCTGGGCCCTAAGCCTGAGTTCCCTGTCTTTGTTTTAATTAGAGGCTAATTAAATCTTTATGCAAGGAACGAAAGTAAAAGAATTATTGAACAAGTATCTCTCTGGTGATTGCAATGAAGAAGAAAAAGCTTTAGTGGAAACCTGGTACCTTAAACATGAAGTTGTAAATCAAAAAATACTGTCTGAGGAGGAGTATGATACTGATATCCGTATGATTCAGGAAAACCTTGACCGTAGGCCAACGAAAAATGGTCTTTGGACACGCATCTCTATTGCAGCACTGGTCCTGTTTACTTTATCGGTTACATTTTTTTATTATTATTCTGTAAGACAAGACCAGCAATATATAGCTAATGACTATGCTAATATCGGCCCGGGGACTGACAAGGCTACGCTGACCCTTTCCGATGGAACCAAGATTAGTTTAAATGATGTGGAGAACGGAGAAATTGCTATACAATCAGGCTTAAAGGTAGCCAAAACAGCAAATGGACAGATTGGTTATACGGTAGTTCCAAAGAATAAGGACGTAAAGGCCGGACAGGTTATTGAATACAATACCATCGCAACACCCAGGGGAGGAAAATATCAAATCCTGTTGCCCGATGGAACGACCGTATGGTTAGATGCTGCTTCTTCATTAAAATATCCGGTTCAGTTTGCTAGTGATGAACGTAAGGTTGAATTAGTAGGGCAGGCGTATTTTGATGTGGCGAAAGACAAGAATAAGCCTTTTAAAGTATTAAGTGGTAATCAGCAGGTTGAAGTATTTGGCACCCAGTTTAATGTCAATGCTTATTCCAATCAGGCCTCAGTCCTGACAACTTTGCTGGAAGGAAGTGTGAAAGTCAGCTTGAAAAATTCAAAATCGGGAAGTATGTTAAAACCTGGTGAACAAGCTGCATTGGAAGATCTGCATTTTCAGATTAGTGAGGCAGATGTTGAGGAAGCTATTGCCTGGAAAAATGGCTATTTTGTATTTGAAAAGGATGATGTGCGTACGGTACTGAATAAGCTGGAACGATGGTATGACGTGGATATTATTTGTGATCACAACTTTGGTCAAATGAAAATCGGAGGGTCAATTTCCCGATCTAAAAGCCTTTCTGAAGTCTTAAGAGTACTACAACTAACCAGAAAAATTAAATTTAAAGTCGAAGGAAGGAGGATTTTCGCTATGCCATAATTTTACTTAGCGTAATTCACAAAAAAAATAACCAGGAGCGTTGTCGCGCCCCTGGCATTTAAGAGTGTGGATTATTGGTTCTATATCTCGTATTTAAAAAGTTATCAACCGAACGTGACGATGAGACGGCTTCTGACACTGTGCTCATTTTCATTAACCCAAACTTACCAAATGTATGAAATTGTATGATTTTAATTCATATAGGATCCCCTATTTGAAAAAGAAAATTCTATTAGCCATGAAACTCTCAGCAACTTTAGTATTGTTGACAATGTTACAGGTGAGTGCTGCTACTTTAGCACAAAAGAAAGTTACATTGTTAGAGAAGAATGCAACACTTGAAAAGGTCTTGAAATCCATAACCAAACAGATAGGTTATGATCTGGTGTTTATCTCAACAGATATTTCCATTGCTAAGCCAGTAACCATTAATGTAAAGGATGCGACTTTAGAGGAAACTTTGAAATTAAGTTTTTCCGGTCAGCCTTTTGAATATTCCCTTGACACACGAACGTTAATTGTACAGGCATTAAGCAACAACAAAAACAGAGAACTCTCCGTTGCAGCAATAAGCATTTCCGGAAGAGTACTGGATGAAAACGGACAGCCCTTACCAGGCGCCTCAGTAAAAGAGGTTGGAACATCAAATGCTGCACAAACCAATGCTAAAGGAGAGTTCAAACTGAATGTAAAAGGTCCCGAATCATCGCTCAATGTTTCTTTTGTGGGGTATATCGCTCAAACGATTAAAGTTGGAGAGCAAAATGTAATCACCATAAAATTACAACCAAACCCGAACGTACTTAAAGATGCTGTTGTGATCGGTTATCAGACTGTTTCGCGACGGACATCTACGGCAGCGGTATCAACGGTGAGGGCAAAGGATATCGAGAATCTTCCATCTCCGAGTTTCGATCAGTTATTGCAGGGAAGGGTAGCTGGAGTAAACATTCAGAATTATTCCGGAGAACCTGGTTCCAGGCCAACATTTACTGTTCGTGGAAATACCTCTATGAGCAGAACTGTGAATGCCGCAAATGCATTAAGCAGCCCTTTGTTTATTATTGATGGTGTGCCGGTATCTTATGATGATATATCAAGTTTTACCGATGTAACGCAAACTAATTTTATAGCGGGTATAAATCCGAATGATATTGAAAGCATCGACGTTTTAAAAGATGCGGCTTCTGCGTCAATATATGGCTCCAGAGGAGCAAATGGTGTAGTCGTTATCAAAACTAAAAGAGGTAAAAATGGTGAAAAACCACAAGTAAATGTGAACTTTTATTCGGGCTTATCTACCAGGGCACGTAGTGAAATTTACTATGTGGGTGCAGAAGAGCGCAGGTATAAAATGAATTACCTGGGTTCCCTTGGTAATTATGAGCAGTTGAGCAACCTTCCTCTTGTCTTAACGGATAGTTTGAACCCGGCTTTTAATGCCAATACCGATTGGCAGGGGCTTTTCTTCCAGACGGCAAGAATAATTAATGCAGATGCATCTGCATTTGGAGGTAGTGAAAATGTTAACTACCGGCTTAGCGGTAACTATTACAACGAAGAAGGTATTGTTAAATCAACAGGATTTAAACGCTATAACCTGGCTGCCAATATGGGCTATAAGATGAGTCCTAAGTTAAATATTGATCTGGCATTCCGTGCTTCCAGGACAGACAGGTCAAGAGGAAGAGGGGTAATTCCTGATCCGAATGCGGATTATACCAATCCACTACCGATCCGTAATAGCGCATTTCCAACATCTCTGCTTGCGCTTAGCCAGGCAGACAGTTTGAATTATCTGGGACAATATGAACTGGCGAAAGATAAAAACATAAATGATGACATTTCTGCCAGTATTGCCCTCAATTATGAGATTACACCAAACCTGAAATTTACGAGCCAGGGCTCATTATTACTGACCAATTCGAGCAGAGACCTGTTCAGGCCGAGTGCATTGGATGCTAATAGTGTTTTTTACACTTATGCAATGCGATCCAATTATCAGAATTTCAACCTGGATAATATGTTAACCTACAATCTGAACCTTAAGGATAATCATCACTTAAATTTTTTGGTAGGTAATACCATTAATTACATTAATGTAGGTTATTCCGGTGTTGGCGGATATGGGACAGGAAATAACTCCATATCAACGGTAAATGCAATTAAGCCGGGTAATTTTGATATGAATTATACCAGGTCAACTAATGCGCAGGCAGGTCTTTTGTCTTTCTTTGGTCGTGTAAACTATGATTTTAAGTCCAGGTACCTGCTCTCTGCTTCCATCAGGACTGATGCTTCGTCACGCTTTGGAAAAAACAATCGCTGGGCATACTTTCCCGCAGTTTCCGGCGGATGGATTGTTTCAGATGAGGCCTTTATGTCCAAAGCCAAATCATGGATCAATTTATTAAAAATAAGAGGTAGTTTCGGGGTCAGCGGTAATCTGCCAGACGATTTTTATGCACCCTATAATTCATATCTTGTAGGAAATGGAAGTCTGCATCCGGATAATGATACTTATACCTATAACGGTATTACAGCTATTACTCATAATCCTGGAACTGTTACACAAGACAATCTAACCTGGGAAAGGGCATTACAGGGAAATATTGGTATTGATGCCGATTTTTTCAACAACAGGCTTCAGGTAGTTGCCGATTTGTATAACCGCGGTACAAAGGATATTTTCTTTAAGCTTAAAATGCCATCCACAAGTGGTTATGATGAAGTTTTTACCAATTCTGTGGGGGTTAGGAATATAGGTCTGGAATTTAATATTTCAGGTAAAGTTTTCTCAGCAGATAAGAGCTTCCAATGGAATCCACGTTTAATTATGTCTTTCAACAAGAATCAGATCACTAAACTTCCGGATGGAAACAGAGACATTGTTATTGACTACAATGGTACTACTTATATCTTGTCTAAAGGACGTCCTATTAATGAGTTTTATCAGGTAAAATCAAATGGGGTTTATGCCAATCAAAGTGATGTTCCATTCGACCCACGTAGCGGAGATCCTATTACTTACTGGGATGGTTCTGTAAATGCTTCAGCAGGTACTTATAGATGGATAGATCAGAATGGTGATTATGATGTGTGGGACAGAAATGACCTGGTTAGAACGGGTGATCCAAATCCAAAAGTGACAGGTGGGTTCAGTAATACTTTCACGTATAAAAACTTTTCAATGGAAGTATTTACTTCCTTCGCATTGGGTAGAGATGTTTACAATACTTATGTGGCAAACTTACTGACTAACTATAAGCAAATCGGAAACTTTTATACGCAAGGTTTAATGGACCTTAGTAAGCTGTCTATCTGGCGTAAGCCAGGAGATGTGGCTGACTATGCCGATATTAATCCATACAATAGCTATTACTATCAGTTCAATACCTTTTCTTCTGCTTATATGGAAGACGGCAGTTATGCACGTATAAAGTACATCAATCTTGGATACCGGTTTCCTGCTAAATGGTTGAGCTCGGTTAAACTGACAACACTTCAGGTTTATGGAATTATTGATAATGTATACACAATTCAGAAATCGAATTTGCCGGATGTTGAGGCTGTTGATGCATTGGGAATATACTCTGGTAATGGGTATCCGCTGCCAAGAAAATTCACTTTAGGTTTTAGAGCTACATTTTAATCACCATTAGAATTATTAAAGATGAATACTAAAAAAATATATGCTATCGTCATGCTATTATTGATAGTAGCTTCAACTGTTCTGTTTTCTTCCTGTAAGAAACTCTTAAACTTTGCACCTGAAGATGCTCCTTATGAAGGATCTTTCTGGAAAACGCAGGACGATGCAATATCTGCATTGGCAGGTGTTTATTCACTATCCAGAAAATCTATGTTCAGAGGTGAATACACTCATTATATGTCGCACTTTAGTTACGGAGATCTTTCGACCGGACAATTTAATAAAGTGAACTCTGATTTTGTGTTGAGCTTTTTGGTGGAAGGTGATACCTATTATGGAACCGGGATCAATATAGGCGACTTTATCGGGCCTTATCTTGAAGATCTGGGAGATTGGAGCTCCTATTATAAAACCATTAACATGGCTAATACTGTTCTTCAGAAAGTAAACGGGATGCCAAATAATCTATTTACTGACAATAGGAAAAACAGAATATTAGGAGAAGCTTATTTCTTAAGGGCATTTAACTATTTTTATATGGTTAGGCTTTGGGGGGATGTACCATTGGTGTTGAAGAATAGTGCTGATCCTGTTAAGTCAGAAAATCTTCCGCGTGTATCTGAAAAGATTGTGTTGGATTCGGCTTTGGCTGATTTGGCAAAAGCACAGAAGTTTTTGAAGTTTACAACTGGTAATGATCATTCTGTAAGCGCAGATAAAGGTGCAGTATTTGCACTAAAAGCAAACATCCTTCGCTGGAAATACTTTTTGAATAAAAACACGGATAATGCACTTTTAACGGAAGCAGTAGCATCTATAGATTCTATTACCAACGCAGGTACTTATAGTTTAGTTTCGGCAGCAAACTTCGATAAGCTTTACAAAGGACGTTCTTCAGAAGCAATTTTTGAAATTGCTACCAGTCTTGTTCAGAATGAATTTCAATTGGGAGATGGATACTTTTATGTAACAAGTATGCAGCCTTACATAAAGGATAGGTTTCAAATGCCAGTTGTATTAAATGTTGATTTACTGGATGGTATTTATCAATACGGTAGTGATGCCCGTATGGCTTATAATTTTGACAAAAGCGACGAAGAGAATTGGATCCTTACCAAATACACGGGACGTAATTCCGAAAATGTAAAATTCAGAAATCCGGAAAACAGTACCAATCCAATGGTCGATTGTAATATCCCGATTTTCAGATTGGGTGAACAATTGTTGTTGAGAGCGGAGTGTAAAGAATTGCTGGGCAATTTTTCGGGCGCACGTACAGATTTGAATATCGTAAGACAACGCGCTAATGTGCTTGGCTTTACCGGGGGCGATGGCGAATTGAAAACTGAGATTTTTGAAGAAACTTATAGAGAAATCGCTTTCGAAGGGCAGTTATGGTATGTTATGATCAGAAATAACCAGATGCCTGCCTATACTGAAGGCCGATTCCCTCAAAGCCGTTTTGACCAGGAAGGTTGGAAGTGGCCCATAGCAAGATCTATCCTACAAAAGAATCAGCTATTGGTTCAAAACAAATATTGGAATGGAAAACTATAAAAAGAAGAACATGAAAATAAAGTATATATTATTTCTGGCTTTTGTAATGGCCATTGCGGCAACATCCTGTAAAAAGGACAAGTATATTATAGGTGGCAGTTTGCATGATCCCCATGTAAACATGACAACGTACGATTATTTAAAAACAAACCGGTTATTTGATACGCTATTGGTATTGATTGATAAGGCTGGTATGAAGGACGAGATTAATGGAAATGTTACTTTTTTCGCCCCAACTGATTATTCTATTAAAGCTTTACTTGAAAGAAGAGAGGAAAAGCTTCAGCAGGATATGAACGATGAGAGTTTAAAGTATACGCTTAACGACCTGCCCGTTCAGGAATTGAGAGATTCTTTGCGTTCACATCTTTTCAATGGCAAGATCACCCGGGAGAGTTTAAGTTTATCAAACAAATTGTTTACCAGTAAGTCGAATGAGCCCTTCTCCATAAGATTAATTGAAGTCGAAAGTCTGGATATTGTGAGTACAAAACCAAAGCTTTTATTCCTTGTAAAATTGAGAAATGGGCTGGATCCTGATCCGATGCCCGACAATTATCCTGATGAAAATAAGGATCAGTTTGCATTAGCACAAACTTCAAATATTCAAACTACGACAGGGGTACTGCATGTATTGCACAACATCCACAGGTTTTACTGGTAATTAAAAACAGATAATCTCATGAAGAAATATATATATATAATGATGACTTTAGTATTATCAGTTGTCATTTGGGCGGGATGCAAAAAAATAACCGTGGGTTTTTTGAGCGATAGTGTTTTCTATGTTGGCTCCCCATTTCAGGTTGAAAAAGGTAAGAATGGATTTCTTACTTCCGAATTAAAGGGAGACGGCTCAACAGTTCCATTAACAATTAAATTGTTACAGATCAAAAAGAAGGGGACTGAGCAGCGCGCTGATGAATTGTATCAGAACCAGAATGTGTATGTCTATAAGACAGCATTTGATCCGGAAGTACATACCACGCTGGAACTTTTAAATTCTATCAGAGAGTTAAAGTCGAAACCAATATTTGAATTTTTACCCAGTGGCCAGTTTTTATTCACTAGTGGAACCAACGTAATTCCCACTGGCTCTGAATATACTTTTGATATTGAGGTAAGTAATGAAAGTGGGGCAAAGACTTTTAAAAATATTGGTGAACTGGATTTTGTAGAATCCCAGCCTTATTCGATTAACCGGAATTCAGCAACCTATCTGCAGGATGGAGGAGCTACTTTCGAGCCATTGCCACCAGTTGAAATTACCATTACCAGGACATCCGGACAGGGGACTAATGTTACTGTAAAATATGTTGATGAGGATGGTGTTCCTTTCAATCCTAAAGCAGGAGAGTTGATAGTACGGGGTGACAGACCAACTTTAGATTCTTACGCGAAATTTAATCCTGTAATAAAAACGGATACTGAAATGAGTCTCAATTTTGAAGTAATACCTTTTCCTTATAAACAGATTACCGGGTATGGATCTTTTGATATTTTTTACAGGATACCAAGTAACTATGTAAAAGTAACTAATCCAAAAGCGATCTATCCTCCTAACACCAAGTTTAATATTAATCCTGCAATCGGCTTTCAGATAAAGCAGGAGGGAACATATCTTGTTCAGGTAAAAATTAAAGGAATAAAACGAATCTAAACGCTATAATCACTGTATCAATCCGTTCTTTACATTGTACTAAATGTGTAAAGAACGGATTTTCTTTAAAGTTAATGATGTTAGCTGTCTGCCTTCGCTATTAGTAGGGCATTACTAGGGCGTTACTAGGGCGTTACTAGGGCCTTGCTTTACCCCCTAGCCCTAGTAAGGCCCTAGTAACGCCCTGTTAAGTATAAGTTAATATCTAATTAAGTACAAACTCTGTTCCTTACGCTTGTGGTATCAAAAAATCACTGGTAGTAAAAGAGTATTGACTGCTATTCGTTTTTCCAGACAGAGTTCGGAAAAGGATGGTTTATTTTATAAATAGATATTGAGAAATAAATGCCAGAATGCAGTAGTAAGCAGGCTTATAAGTATGCTAATCCCAATAATAAGATTGATTAGTTTTGTATTTAGTCGATACCTTTCTGCTACAATACTTGTTGATAGTAATGTAGGCATCGCGGCTTCGAAAATACTTATTTTGGCTATATCTCCCTTTATCCCTGATAAAAAAAGAAATGTCACTACTAATATTGGTGCTATTAGTAATTTGTAAAATATAGGTATAGCAATTTGGAGGGATTGTTTTTTCCAGCCCTTAAAGTTTAATTGCAGGCCTATAGAAAATAAGGCTAAAGGACCTAATGTTGCCGAAAGTTTATCAAAAAATGGTTCCGTAAATTTTAGATCAATAAACGAGCTTAGTCCTAAGCTTAGGATACAACCAATTAATGGTGGAAATGTAAGGAATCTCTTAAAAAGAACTTTGGTATTTATACCCTCATTGTCACTTCGGTTTCCTTTAATGGCGCATATTATACCCGCGGTTGATAACAGTATAAAGGTAGCCTGATCGCATATAATTGCTATGCCCAATTTTGATTCACCGAAATAGGCGGCTATTAAAGGAAATCCTATGAAGGAAGTGTTACTATACCCTGTTGCCAGCTCAATGGAACTTCTGGTGCGTTGATTATAACCTTTAATTGAACAAAACACTTCCGAATAAAACCATCCTCCTAACCATACTACGATCATTGATGCGATGGGAAATAACATATTTGCTGACCATTCTATATAAGGAATATATTTAAACGAAGCCGCGGGTAATGCCACATATAAAATCCAGGTGTTTATACCTTTATGCGCGTCAGCAGGTATTAATTTATATTTTTTGAAAAGCAACCCCGCAAATATGCAGAACGCGATCATTACAAAATTCACCATAATAAATTGCCAAGATATCGTGCGAATTTCTGATGTTTACGTACGTGTTTATTGGTATAAAGCCTATATGAATTTGTATAATCAGTTGATGAAATCCGTATGAATGGTATGTTATGAAGAAAAAGCAATTTCAGCCTTTAACTATAGTAGAGTTTAAAGAGAAAGCATTCCATCTTCCTTTTCATGGGCAGACTTATTATGAACTGGTGTATATCCTGGAAGGTAGTGGACTCCATATTATAAATAATACTAATTTTCGGTATAGTGCAGGCGATTTATTTACAGTATGTCCAGGTGATGAGCATTATTTTGAGATAGAACTTGAGACGCGCTTTCTGTTTATTCTGTTTACAGATAGTTATTTTGGTGGTTATATCCCTTATCAATTTAAAATGTCCCCTGAAAATTTATTGAAATGTAAAATATTGAAAGAAATCAAATTGGAATTCTGTAGAGATACCAAGGAAATATTAATGAGTACGATGCAGAACCTTCTCCAATATACGAAAAGGAATAGTTCCAATTTGGAATCATCAGCATTTATAAACAGTCAGATCACGTCTATTCTTGGGCTCATTATTGACTATCTGATTTCTATCAATATCTCGCTTACCGCACAGCAGGCCAAACCAGAAGAGTTAACCGCCTACATACATGAAAATATATATTATCCCGAAATTGTACAGATTAAAAATACGGCATCTCATTTTAATATATCGGCTGGATATTTCGGAACTTATTTTAAGAAGTCATTTGGAATTGCTTACAGCGAATATTTAAGTAACTATAAAATAGAACTTATCAAAAAAAGACTTCTAAACCCAGGTTTTAGTATGAAAATGATTACCAATGAATTTTCATTTAGTGACCAGAGCCATTTCTACCATTTTTTCAGGAAGAGGGTGGGGATTTCGCCTACGCAATATCGTAAAGAAAAAAAATAAAGTTAGGTACAATGAGTGGCCAAATTTTGTAGAATAGTTGACTCAGTTTTTTCAGAAAGAGGTGATCATTGGTCCTGAATTCATCCTAAATAGTTCTAAATTTGACGAATGGGTCTGTAGATTAAGGGCTTAATCCTCAAAAAATCAGCATAGTTTTTGTGTGTAATATTATTTAGTTCTGTTAAATTAATAAAGACATGAAAGCAAAGACAAAATTGCGCCTTGCATTTGGATTGTTGTTTACAATAGTCCTCATTTTCGGAGGAGTTTCCCTGTACTTTATGAATAGGATGGCCTCAAGTTCAAAAAGCATTCTTAAGGATAATTATGAAAGTTTGAGTTACCTGGGAAAGATGAGAAAGGTTCTTGATGATAGTGCATTACCCCTTTCTAGTGTATCGGCTAAGCAATTTAGTCTCGAACTGGAGAAAGAAAGAAACAACATCACTGAAGAAGGGGAGCGGGAGGCGGTAACTGCACTCTCTCAAGCCTACAAAACTATAATAGACCCGGCGGCAGACATTCCCGCTAAACAGGAAGCGCTTAATAAGGCACGTTTGCAAATAAGAATTATTGAAGAGCTGAATATGAATGCTGTGGTCCGAAAAAATACTGTAGCACAAGAAGGTATAGAGAAAGCTGCAACCTATCTTGTGTTGGCAGCTTCCATTTGCTTTTTACTACTATTTTCACTTATAGTAAACCTGCCTGATTTGATTGCTAAATCTCAGAAAGATTTTATAGAATTGTAATGTCTCTGAAAAACAGATCGTTGTTTATTGTTGTTTTGTTATCTCACCCATAAACAAAACGAAATTAAAGACATGGAAAATTTAAATGTTAAGAATGCCGTATTAGTACATGGCGCATTCGCGGATGGTTCTGGTTATAAAGCACTTTATAACGAGTTGACAAAAAAAGGTTTCAATGTAATAGTAGTACAAAATCCCTTAACCTCGCTGGAGGATGATGTGTTGGCTACCCACGTAGCACTTGATAGGATTGAAGGACCTGCGGTTCTTGCCGGCCATTCCTGGGGCGGAGCTGTGATTACCGAAGCAGGTAATCACCCTAACGTAGCAGCTCTTGTTTATATCGCAGCATTCCAGCCGGATAGCGGGGAAACTGCTCTACAATGGCTTCAAAGTGCTCCGCCAGCACCGGAAAATGGTATTTTGCCACCAGATGAAAAGGGAATTGTATATTACGGTAAAGAAAAGTTTCATGCAGGTTTTTGTGCGGACATAGATGCGGAGGATGCCGAATTTATGTATGCTTCTCAAGGGGCTTTTTATGCCAAAGGCTTTGCAACCCCAATTACAAAGGCTGCTTGGAGATCTAAACCGTCTTATGGACTGATTGCAACTGAGGATAAAAGTATCAATCCCGATATTCAGAGAAACATGTATAGTCGTTCGAATACAATAGTTGAAGAGGTTAAGGGAAGCCATGTCATTTTTATGTCGCAACCCGAAATTGTTGCAGAAATGATTGTTAAGGCAGCCGAAAGCGTATATGCATAAAATACAGAATTTTTACCCTTGTAACGGTAAAACGGCAAATAAAACGTCCATAAAAGGGTACAGTAGAAAGAGAGAATTCCAGCGATGATATTCTCTCTTTTTTATGCGGTTGGAGACTGCAGAGGGAAGGTGTGAACCGACGGGACGTGGAAAATAATTTTGTTTGATTAATTTTACTCCACCCGGAAAGATACTTTGCAGATGGCACCATAAGATATAATTTTATTGTCTTTAAGATGTACTTTAAAGTCTTTTACATAGACTGAGTCAATGTTTTTTACAGTTTTTGATACTTCAATTACTGCATTTCTCACGGCATCTTCGAATCCGTTTTCTGATGAAGAGATAACTTCAATTACTTTTACAATACTCATAATATTTGTTTTTTATAAATTAGATAGTGTTGATTACATATTGCAGCACATTCTAAATATGCATCAATACAAGATTTTCATTCGTGATATCCCATAGTGTCTATTTAGTGATTTGTAGTAAGCGCTACTTTTGAGATGGTAAAACAAGTAGGAATTGGTTTTGTTTATTTTTTTTAAATGCTAAAGTTTTTTATGACAAACCTTTTGTTTCTCAATATTGTTAAAGGGCTGGGAACAATAGACTATAAAAAGATGAAAACTACAGGTAGAACGAGTAAGCCGGTTAATACTGGGAAACCTGGCCTGAAAAAAGGTAAGGGATATTATTTTCATGCAGATGAAGATTTTAGAGAAGATTGGGATTGGGGTAAGTCGAAAGTGATTGCATCTAAAGCAATTTCTAAACCTGCAAATAAGTTTGAGATTTAACAATATGTCCAATAATAAGCAATACGTAAATGTATTATTATGGCGAAGTATTGAGAAAAAGTATCGGAGAAAGTAGAAAAAGATGATGCATGAAATGGAAGTTATAGTTGTTGATAATGAGTATATTAGTGTAGTGTAACATTTGTTGCCTGAAACAATCCTATACAAGATAAATTAACAACCATAACGAACCATTATTCCAGATGAAAAAGAGCATTATTTTACTATCGCTGGTCCTGTTTTTGGCCAGTGGGGCCTTTGCCCAAAAGAAGAAAAAAGCATTACCCGCTGATTCCTTAAAGAAAGCCCAGGTAGTTCCTCCTAAACCAGGTATTAAAGACAAGATTAAATCCAGTAAAAAAATTGATGGTCTTTTTACAATGTATAGAGATACTGTAACGGGTAGTCTTCAGATGTATGTTAAAAAAGATCAGTTGGGTAAAGATTATATTTATCAGAGTTTTTCAATGGGCGGGCCAACCACCTTGTTCCTTAATCAGAATATGATTAGAACCACATGGTTATTTTATATTCAGAAGTCTGATGATAAAATTGAACTTCTTCAAAAGAATACAAATTTTTATTACGATAAATCAAATCCTGTAAGTAAAGTTGCAAATGTTGATGTTTCAGATGCTGTTTTTTATAGTGATAAAGTTGCCGCACAAGATTCGGTGGGTTATTTAATTTCTGTTGATGGTCTTTTTCTTGGAGATAAATTAGACCCGGTAAAGCCGGTTTTTCCTCCAACATTGCCTCCAGGTGCAGTGTTTAATTTAGGGAACTTAAATGTCGCCAAGTCAAAGTATCAAAAGATCCGTTCATTTCCTGGAAATACAGATGTAGTGGTGGAGCTTGCTTATGACAATCCGGTACCGCTGAATGGAGGAGGAAAGGATATCACTGATGCCCGATATGTAAGGGTTAAAATGCAGCATTCTTTTCTCGAAGTACCTAAAAATGATTTCCGCCCACGTCGTGATGACCCAAGGGTAGGTTATTTTGGTGCGGAAGTAGATAACCTGACTTCTTTATCTCCAACACCATATAAAGACTTTATCAGTCGCTGGAATCTTAAAAAGAAAGATCCGTCAGCGACCTTAAGTGAACCGGTTGAACCGATTGTTTTCTGGATTGAAAATACGACTCCATTGGAGTATCGTCCGATTATAAAAGAGGCAGGTGAGAAATGGAATGAAGCATTTGAGAAAGCCGGTTTCAAAAACGCCGTGGTAATGAAAGAAATGTCTGATACAGCCAGCTGGGACCCTGCTGATATCGCATATAATGTAATCCGTTGGGTATCGTCGGCTTATCCTTCTTACGGAGCAATAGGTCCCAGCTTTTTTAATCCTTTAACTGGCCAGATTTTAGGCGCTGATATTACTGTTGAATGGCGTTCCGGAGCGGGTACGGTTGTTACTGATGACCTGTTTAATGCTGGCCATTCCTCATTAAAGTTACCCTGGGAAAATCCAATTGAAGCGGTTACTGCAAAGCCGGATCATTTACATGGTTTTGATAAAAACCACAGTGCTTCCTGTGCATTGGCCCAGGAGTTAAGTATGCAGTATCAGACGGGGTTAACTGCTATTGAAGCGCTTGATGCGGATATGCCAGAGGCAAAAAGAGCAGAAACTGTCCGTGAAATGCACAAACAGTTCCTGTACTACCTTATCATGCATGAAATGGGACATACGCTAGGGCTTAATCATAATATGAAATCCAGTCAAATGCTAAGCCCTGCTCAGATGAATGATGTAGCACTTACCCGTAAAATTGGATTACAGGGGTCTGTAATGGATTATCCTGCAATAAATGTAAGTAGTGATCGAAGTAAGCAAGGTGATTATTATACTACTAAAGCAGGGCCGTATGATTTATGGGCAATTGAATATGGTTACACTTCATTTAGTGAGTCGGAAGAAGAAGCTGGATTAAATAAAATTTTAAGTCGCAGTACAGATCCACAACTGACCTTTGGTAATGATGCCGATGATATGCGCAGTCCTGGGGGCGGGATTGATCCGAGGGTGAACGTTAATGATCAGACAAACGATATGGTGGCTTATGGTGAAGACAGATTTAAGCTGGTAAACACAATGATGCCAAAGCTAAAATCCCGCTTTAGTAAACCAGGTCAGAGTTACCAGGAGTTACGTCAGCGTTATCTGCAGCTTAATGGTCAGCGTCAAAGCATGGCTGCAGCAGTAAGTCGTTTTATTGGCGGCGTGTATGTTGACAGAAGTTTTGTAGGACAACAAACAACTGTTGCACCATTTACCCCTGTTCCGGTTGCTTATCAAAAAAAGGCAATGGCATTGTTGGGTAAATATGTGTTTGCACCTGATGCTTTTGATGCTGATATTCCTTTGTTCCCTTATCTTCAGATTCAAAGGCGTGGATTTGGATTCTTTGGAACTAGTGAGGATTTTAAACCTCAGAATACTTTTATGGGAATGCAATTGAGTACGCTTGCCCAAATTCTGCATCCAAATACTTTAACCAGAATAAACAATAGTGGACTTTATGGCAACACTTATTCTGTAGCTAGTGTAATGAGCGATTTGGCAAATGATATTTTTGTAGCAGATCTCAAATCAAATGTGAACCTGTTCCGCCAAAATCTGCAAACTGAATTTGTAAAAGCTTCAGCAAGTATCGTTTCTGCACCAGGAGGATATGACAATGCAAGTAAAGCAGCAGCACTTTTCACATTGAAGAAGATAAAAACTCAGCTTGGAACTGCAGTTTCAACAAATGAGCAAACAAAAGCACATCGTACAAACCTGATTTTCTTAATTGACAAAGCTTTGGTAGTTAAATAAAATTACAATGCTGTATAAAGAAGCCTGGGCCCATGGTTCAGGCTTTTTTATAAAATAACCTACTTTAAGTAAGAATTTACATGCTGGATCTGATATTGAATCCATGAATTTAAATCGCTACTCAGTTTTTCAGTATATTTTGGTTGTTCACTGGCGATGTTTACAGCTTCATGTGGATCTGTTTTTAAATTGTATAAATAAGAGGTATTAGTTGTAGCATTATAAATAAATTTATAATCACCTTCTCTACAGCCAAAAAGCCAATCTGAATATGGAGTAAAGAAATAAACTTTTTCCCTTCTGTTTTTGCTAAACAAGTTTTCTCCCTGCCATTCATTTGGAATAGGTTTTTCTAAGATGGAAAAAATTGTAGGAGCCACATCGCTAATACCGGCTACCTTAGTTAGATGTTCTCCATTAAAAAGCTGCTTGTTAATAAAAATCAAAGGGATGCGAAGGTTCTCTTCAAATATTCCTCCTGCATGAGAAGTTTGTCCGTGTTGTCCAAAGGCTTCTCCATGATCGCCTAAGACAACAATTAGCGTTGAATTTAAAAGGTCTCTTTTTTTCAGCCCTTCTACCAGTTCCCGTAATGTTTTATCTGCATCGTGTAAAGCATTTAGGTATCTTTCCTTCAACTCATTATTCGTATTGAAATTTATCCTTTTACTTATTGAATAATAAGGGTAATGCGTCTGGTAGGTCCACATCATCGAAAAAAATGGAGTAGAATGATCTTTTTTTATCCAATCAAAAAATACCGTAGGCAGACAGGCGTCAGTGATTCCTTCAAGATTTTCATTTGCATATTGAGGATCAGAAAAAATAGGCACATTACAAGCATTTTGTCTAAAATCTTTTATCTCATCAATATCTCTATATTTTAAAAAGGAATCAGCACCTTGAAAACGATTGTCGCCTGAATTGAAAAAAGAAGTTCTATATCCAGCTTTTTTAAGCTCCGAAGAGATGGATGGCCATTTGATACCCGGTTTTTCAGCCGTAATAGACTTATAGGATAGGTACGGGTAACTGCTGCAAAGAAGAGATACCATCGATTTATTAGTTGCAGGGGCATGTGCATAGGCGGCATCAAATAGTACAGCCGAATGTTTAATGGAATCAAGGAATGGAGTGGCTTGATATATAGAGTTGTAAGGAGTAATATACTCAGCGGCCGCTGATTCCAATACAAAAATGATCACATTTTTTATGCTTGAATTTTTAAATGCAGATGCGTATTGAGGCTCTAAAACATTCTTATTCTTTCTGGCAAATTGATCGATGTTAACGTTTTTATTATAGATGCCTGATAGACCATTTTGTTGAAATAAGGAGGAAATAAAATAAATAACCGGATTCTCTTTTTTCCCTTCATCAACTGATAAATTGGTTTGGGTAATACAGGCCGTACTGAAAACCAGAATTAAAAAAGTAACTGTGATGACTGGACGCTGAGACAACAACCGATAAATAAGCCAAACCAAAGGAATTGCGGCAAGAATCATTACCAAATAAGCAAACAAATAACTTTTATCAATATTATCGCTTATTGCTCTTGAAGCATCAGAACTCATTAAAAAGTCAGAATAATATAGCCATCTGTAATTAAAAGGTCTTCCCAGTAAGGCTGTTATTTTGATGTTTGCAATTGCTATGGCTATAGATATGATGGCAAAGCCCGCAAATGTCCATAAGATTGGGCGTGGGTTGTTCTTTTTTATAAAGAATAAAACTCCAAAGAGAACTGTCAAAATGGTCGTATATATAAAGTCCTGCAGACAAGCCTTTAATAACAGGGGTAAACTAAGCAAAGGAGCAGCTAAGAACCGGCCTAACTCATCAATAGTCATTACTCTGATTATGATTAGAATGGTTAAAAGTGCAATGGGAATTGAAAAAAATAAAGCCCTTGGATTTAAAGGAGCAATAGCTTTTTTTATGAAAAATTTTTCAGCAATAAAAAGAAATAATGCCAGGGTAGAAATCATTAAGAAACACAGTACAGAATATTTTAACAAAGAAATGTGTTTGGTAGGTTTTAATTTGTCAACATCTGGTGATATTCTAATAACAGTATTACCTATAATCGTACGTTGATAAAAACGCTCATTGGCGAGTTGGTTGTGATCTGTAAAATCAACATTCGCTTTAAACAGGGCTGTTTTTTCTGCAAATTGAAAAAGATATTCAATGGTACAGCTATCTGGAACGTCGAGCTTTAAAACATAATCATCGCCTTCCTTTACCATAGGAGAGTGCATTACTTTATCTTGTATTGTGGTACCAGCGGGTTTATTTTCTGCCAGTTTCCAATAGTTTATCCCCCAAATCATCTTAACATAAGTTGCATTTGGTGCATGATATCTTATTTCAATGGTATTCGCTTTAGTTAAAAAGCCGTTCAGCAAAAGCGTAATAAATATTAAATATTTGAGCATTACAAATTATTAGATGTATTTATAAAGAGATTTCTTTGACGTTTAGATTAAAAGGTATTCTCAAATATATAGTATTTTGAATTGACAAAAAATATCCTTAAGGATGTATTTTTAGCACAAAGTAGGGACTCGGTGTCCGCTGGAGGGCGTGGATCAGTAATTTCATAAATACAATTTTTGAGGGCCGTGACTTGTGTAATAAAACGATAGAAAAAATAAGCGACAACCGGGGGGTGACTTTTGTTTATTTTTTTTGAACTAATTCGATTCGGGATTGTTGTTAAAACATCTGTTTAAGCTCTGGAATTGATGTGTTAAAAGCTCCTAAGAGGTTTATAAAATGAGAATTGAATCATGGAAACAAATAAGATAAAACAACTTCATGAATTAGGTCAGAGCATCTGGCTTGATTTTCTTGATCGCAACCTGATTAATTCTGGCCAATTAAAAAAGCTTATTGAACAGGATGGCCTGCGTGGCATGACCTCGAACCCAGCTATTTTTGAAAAGGCGGTTACTGGTAGTACAGCTTACGATACGCAAATCAGGGAACTTGCTGCCGCTCACCAAAACAATGAAGCTATTTTTTATGAACTGGCTGTAACTGATATCCAAAATGCAGCCGACCAGTTTGAAGCTATTTTTGCCCGGGAATTAGATGGTTTTGTAAGTTTGGAGGTTTCTCCGCGCCTGGCAAATGATACCAATAAAACAATTAAACAAGCTGTAGAACTTTGGAGAAAACTGGACCGGGAAAATGTAATGATCAAGATACCTGCAACAGCTGAAGGAATACCCGCCATCCGAAAAACAATTAGTGAGGGGTTGAACATTAATGTGACGCTGTTATTTGGATTGGAAAGATATCAGCAGGTGGTTGATGCATATTTATCAGGACTCGAAGACCGGGTAGCTGCTGGTCAGCCCATTGATCAGATTGCTTCAGTGGCTAGTTTTTTCCTGAGCCGGATTGATGTGCTGGTGGATCCGCAATTGGTAGCAAAAGGGCATGCCGAAATGAAGGGAGAGGTAGCGATTGCCTGCGCTAAACAGGCATATCAGATTTATAAACGTATTTTTAGTAGTGAGCGTTTCTTAAAACTTCAGGCAATGGGGGCTACTCCTCAACGTGTTTTATGGGCAAGTACAGGAACCAAAGATCCGTCGTTTTCAGCTATCAAATATGTAGAAGCATTGATTGGTCCGGAAACCATTAATACGGTTCCTATGGAGACGCTGATCGCTTACAGAGACCAGGGACATCCCGCCAGTCGCCTGGAACATGATATGGATAAAGTGATGCTTACCATGGAACAGTTGCAAAGGATTGGCATTGATCTCACGCAGATCAGTAAGCAATTGGAAGATGAAGGTATAGAGAAATTCAACCGTCCCTATGATCAGCTGTTACAGGTTATTGAAGAAAAAAAAGCGCTTAGGATTGCAATACCTAAATTATAAAAGGAGTAAAGGTGATGAAAAACAGAACCTTGTCATTGTTAATATTGGCCGCTGGTGGTTTATTTTTTCAAAGGTGCCAGCCTGCGGACAGAAATGCTAAATTAGGAGATAGTTTAGTGGTCGATCGGACTATTGTAGATACGGCTGAGATGACTGGCAGGGCAAAACTGGAAAATGAGATACAGACTGTCATGTTTATTGAAAAAGTAGCGTTGAGTAGCCTCATGGGAGATACTTTGGGGAAACTTGCGATTGAAAAGTCAACTAACCGGGGAGTCAGTGCATTTGGTAAACTTATGGAACAGGACCAGAAACGGATCAGTGCCGCACTAAAAGTTTTGTCATCAGCTAAAAGATTGAACCTTCCTATGGAGTTACCGGTAAAAGAACAGGAACAGATCCGACAAATGCGGGAAATGGAACCTGCTTATTTTGAAAAGCTATATTTGAAAATGATGATTGAGTATCATAACAAAAATATTGAACTTTTTAAAGGTGCTGGTAACAGTCCGGATACGGCAGTCAGTAATTTTGCCCATAAGTTTTTACCTGTTTTGGAAGCAAACAGAGAAAAAGCTTTAAAATTGTATTAACATATTGTTAATTGTTTGATTTTTAGTGTGGTGCGTGTATTTGTGTGCTGTTTTTTTTATAATTTTAAGTGTATCATAACGCTTGTTATTTTACATTAAGTGGGAAAGTATTATTTACACATATTTCAGTCATTATTATGGAAATTAACTACACAATCGTAGTCGCTGTCTTAATTGTCGTAGCAGCATTGATTATTTTTTTAATCCGAAGGAACATTAAGGATAGAAAAAAAATGGAAAAGGAAATAATCGATTCAGAGATTAAACCTGAAAAGCACGATTCAGGTCATGCATAAGCTATTGAGATGATACTATAATATCTTAAAGGGGCGGTAGAAAAAAAATCTGCAGCCCCTTTTTATTTATTGTTGGTCTAAAATCTAATTAATTTGTATATTCCGTAATTGCTTTTTAACCACATTATGAAACTTTACTAACCAAATAGCTTTTAATTATGAAACAAACGATTAACAAAAGTGCCTTATTTAGCGGGAGTTGCTTTGCGCTCATCACCACCGCATTTACCTTTTCTATTAGGGCAGGCATTTTACCCCAGCTTGGGGCGCAGTTTAACCTGACTGCGGAACAACTTGGATTTATTAACCTTATGTTCTTTTTAGGTTTTCCTATTTCTATGATTATTGGGGGACTGGTTTACCATACCTTCGGTCCAAAAAATATCATGAAGGCTGCATTTGTAGCGCATACGCTTGGAATTCTACTGACAATTTTTGCAGGAGGTTATACAGGTTTGCTAATTTCCACACTTTTTATCGGATTTGGTAATGGATGTACAGAAGCTGCATGTAATCCATTAATCGCAGATACTTATGCCGGACCGAAAATGAATAAAATGCTGAACAGGTTCCATATGTGGTTTCCAGGTGGAATTTTAATCGGCGCCCTCATCTCCAAATTTATGACTGATTTTGGGTTAGGTTGGCAAGCTCAAATGTGGGTTACTATGATTCCAACAGTTATTTATGCAGTACTGTTTTATGGAAAAACTTTCGTTACATCAAAAGAGGAAACCAATGTCTCACTTGGCGACAATTTCAAAGCAATGCTCAGTCCACTTTATATATTTATATTTCTTTGTATGGCCCTTACAGCTATTACAGAGTTCGGCCCGAACCAGTGGGTAAGCGTGATTATGAGTAACAGTGGCGCAAGTCCCATGTTGATACTGGCATTGACCAGTGGGCTTATGGCACTGGGCCGGTTTTTTGCAGGCCCGGTTGTGAAAACGCTGGGGCAGACGGGAGTGTTGCTAACTTCAGCAGTTTTAGCAGCTATAGGTATTTATATGTTCAGCGTGGTTACAGGACCTCTTGCTTATGTTGCTACCGTAATATTTGCCTTGGGTGTATGTTATTTCTGGCCTGTGATGGTTGGTGTAGTCGCTCAGCGCGTGCCGCGTAGTGGCGCTTTAGGCATGTCAATTGTTGGAGGGATAGGTATGTTTTCGACAGCGATATTTCAGCCCTTCATCGGCAGCTGGATTGATTCGGCAAGAGCTGCTAAAACAGCAATGGGGTTAACCGGTGCCCAGTTAGAACTTGCAGCAGGACAGGACACCCTGGTAAAGATGCTTACATTTCCTTCGATACTAATGGTGTTATTTATCATATTGTTTTTCTGGCAAAGAAAGTCAGTTGTTGCAGTAGAAGCACATTAAAAAAATAAGCAATAGCTACATAAAAAAAGCCACCAAGTGAAAACTAATTTACCTGGTGGCTTTTTTGGCGATTAATGGTATTGAATCAGGCATCTGGGATTTCAGGCTCTACCAGTCTGGCTAATTTATCTAATGAATCCTGCCAGCCCAAATAGCACATTTCTGCTGGTATAACTGCAGGGATGCCTTCCTGTGTAATTTTTATTTCTGTACCGGCGATTGTTTTTCGAAGCCAAACGGATGTGATCATTTCGCCCGGAAGATTGGGATCGTCAAATTTATCGGTGTATTTCAGAAATTCATTGGGTTTGATCTCCAGGTATTCTCCACCAAATGAATGGCCGTTACCAGTAGTGAAATTCAGAAACGACATTCGAAAAGAGCCTCCTGTTTTTACATCCATTTCATGGACTGTACAAAGGAAACCATATGGAGGAAGCCATGAAGCTATTGCCAAAGATTCAGTGAATGCCCGGTATACTTTTTCTGGAGATGCTTTAAGGACTCTGTGTAGTGAAACATTATTGTTTGACATAAAATCTATTTTTTCGTTTCCTACTCGTCTGGCTTTTCGGTTTCGCCCGTTTTTGTATTGGTCGCTGCTCCAATTTGCTGTTAATCGTTTTACCTTTTAACTTCAACACTACAAAGGTGGCAGGAAAAAATCATTTTTATACTGGCAAAATGTGACAATCTAAAGGGGGATTTGCGACTTGTTTTACAAGTGTTTATTTTTTAAAGTACCCGATTCTATTGTAAAGAGAGACGTAAACGATCGTAAGAAAATTATACAATAGAAACACGCGTGAGGGCTGTTTCGTGCTGAAAGTGGTGGTGAAAATGGAGAATTTATCTATATTGCGGTAATATGAATTAACTCTTAATCCATTGAAATCTATATTTGCTCTTGTTGTATTGTCCTTTTTTGGATTAGGTGCTTTTAGTCAGCTGAGTTTGCAGTCAGGAGAACAATACTTGCAAGGCATAGCCATGAAGAAGGTTGTGGTATCCTATGATGATCATACCGTATGGGCGATTAGTACATCAGGACAGGTATATATCAAAAGAAACGCTGAATCCGACTTTAGCATATATAACCTAATGGCAGGGGAAATAGTTGATGATATTAGTGGTTATAGTGAAACAGAAATGTACTTTCTGATCAAACCAAAAAAACTGATTCAGGTGAGAAATAATGTAAAAAATGAGCTTATTATCCCCGCGGCAGTTTCCGATATCAGAGGTATAGCATTAGTACTTGATGCAACCAAGGCGCCAAAGGCTGCGGAAACATTTAGTGATGACCCGCTTTTCCAGGATAGACTGGTTGTAGCAACAGATGAGTATTTGTATATGATATTGAGAGGAGAAACGACTCCCAATAAATATGAGATATACGGAGATCCCAATGTCAAAGACTTTAGTCTTGCTCGTACAAGCATAAAATCTGTAGAATTTAAAGGTCGGTATTCTACCACAGCAAGGTGTCCGGGTTGGGAGTCTGATTATTCTATAGTAAAGACAAAGAAGCCAACGACTTTTACTTCTACAATTCCAGACCGGGCACCTTATTCAGATATACGTTGTTCGCTTTTTGATTACAGTTCAACATTGTCTTACGATTATGCAATTGATTTTTGGGGCACGGCACAAGGTTTATATGTGAAATGGTTTGGGTTCTGTGAAGACAGAAACCCTATAAAAACAGTTATAACTGATCAAACAATCAATAGTCTGGAAGCGATCCATATGCTTTCGGTTATGGAGAAGAATACTTTTATACTGGCAGCGACAAACAACGGACTTTATTATACATCTGACCGTATTTATAGAAATGTCTATAGTAGTAATGAGGATCTTGATAGGATTAACTTTATTCCATTTCCACCATTATTGGGGTTAAAGGTAAATACCTTAGCAATTGACTTTACAAACTTTGTATCTATCGAGGAGACCCTCCGCGATCCTAACTATTATGCTTGCGAAAGGGTGATCTGGTTAGCCACCGATGAAGGGGTAAAGAAACTCTATACGATTTTTGACGGAGAGGAGTTCCAGGACAAGCAACTTGGTGAGTTTACAAGCTTTAAGCCGTCGGAACTTCTGAATGGAAATGAGTATCATTTTAATTCCTGCAGCGGCGAAGCAGTTGAAATTTTTAGCTCGATTCCTGGATATTTAGCTGGTCCTATTTTAATCCAGTGGTATAAAGATGATGTGGAAATGCCAGAATTGGTAGGAAAGTTTAATGTTTCGTTTAGTGAAGAAGGCAAATATAGGGCACATGTTACCGCCCTTTGTGAAAATGTGCGGATGAAGTCTCCATTTTTCTTTATTCATCATAAGTCTGCTCCGGAAATCACCTTCAATTATCCACCTGTAGTCAATCTCTGTGAAGATCAAACGCAGGAGTTACAGACAGTAAATAAAACTGGTTATCATTATAAATGGTTTAAAAATGGAATTGAATTACCTGGAGAAAGAAACCATAGTTATTTAGTTTCCGAAAGTGGAACGTATAAGGTTGCAGTAAGTAATTGTGAAGGCGTTTATGTACCGTCATCAGAAGTAGAAATTAATATCTTAACCCTTGCAAAACCCCATGTTACTGCCAACCGACTTGTTTATTGTGAAGGTGAAGTGCCTGAATTATCGATTCAAAATCTTGAACATCATAACGTAAAATGGTATTTTAATGGAATTGAACAAACAGAATTTGCAAATAATGATAGGATTCAAGCTTCTACTGAAGGTAATTATAAAGCAGTATTTGTAACTGATCTTGGTTGTGAGAAACCGTCGGATAACTTTGCGTTAGCAATCCATAAGAAACCAGTGATTGTTGTTTCAAAGCGTCCAGACCGATTATTGTGTTATAATGAAAGTGCTACTTTAACTGTGCCTTCATTCCCTGGTTACCGATATACCTGGAGCAATGGTGAAACTACAGCAAGTATAAATGCAGTAAGTTCGGGTACTTATACAGTAACGGTTACAAATGAATATGAATGTAGCAATGTTAGCGAGGCTGTTGAAGTTATCATTAATTCCCAAATTAACCTCAGTAGGCCCCCAGAATCAAAGGTTTGCACTTTTACAGGTGAAGAAATTACGCTTGTAGCAGATCAGGGCTATGAAAGTTATACCTGGAATGGTGTTAAAACTGTTTCTAATACCATGAAGGTAAAGGCCCCCGGAAATTATAACCTTGAAATAACTGATGCAATGGGATGTAAGGCTAGTATTGTATTTAAGGTGATTGCATGGTGTAAAGAGCTGGTTGTTGCCAATGCTTTTAGTCCAAATAATGATGGTAGTAATGATGTATGGCGTGTAGGAGGGTTGGAATCTGATCCACAAGCGTCTTTACAAATCTATAATCGTTTAGGAAATTCAGTGTTTAAAACCACTGGGTCAAATGCACAATGGGATGGTAAAATTAACGGGAATGATGCTCCTGTGGGAGTTTATTATTATATTATTAAAAGTAAGCAAAGTACAATGCCATTAAAAGGTAGTATTACGCTGATACGATAAATTTTCCACCAGGATTTAGCCTAATAAGAATTCCTCACTTCAAAAGTAGCCAACCTATTAGAATACTGTAAGAAATTCCGGATTCTCTGAATTGTTGCCGGAGATTTTTTAGTGCCTCTACAAGATGATTGTTTACGGTGTTTTTTGAAATGTTTAATTTAGCTGCAATTTCATCATGGTTAAGTCCTTCGTAACGACTCAGTTTAAAAACAAGTTGCTGTTGCCTGGGTAGTTTAGCTACAGATTGATCTGTAAACTCTTGCAGGTCTGCCAGTAATATCGCTTCTTCTGTTTCATTGTGGGCCTCATTAAGATCTGACCATAGTTTCTCCCGTGCAATGCCAGCTGTTGCTGCGTTACGTAATGCGTTAAGCGTTAGTCTTCGTGCAATTGTATATAAATAAGGCCCTAGTGGGTAGCGAGGATCTAGCTGATGTCTGCTGGTCCATAAACTGATTAGTGTTTCCTGAACAATTTCCTGACTCAGTTCCTTGTTTTTCAAAAAGCGCCATGCAAAACTATAAAGTTTAGTTTTGTAAGTATTATAAACCATAGCAAATATAGGCTCTTCACTATTGCGAAGTCCCAATATAAGTTTAGTTTCACTATGTATTTGCCCTTCCATGCCCCGGTTGATTCACCTGCACAAGGTAAAAATAACTCGGCAATTTGCCTTTACATAAAAAAATAAAAAAATCTATATTCCGACTAGTTGTATTTCATTGCTGGCGTGTATTACCTATATTATCTCATTATATTGTTATGGCAAAAAACTTCGATAAATCTAAAATACGTCAATTACTCATTGCTTATATTAGCAATGATATTCCGTATGCTGATTATAACGAGTTAATGGATTATTTGCAGGAAGCAAAGAACGACGGGGAATTACATGTTTTTATGAAGCAGGTTTGGAACGCTCAGCAAGTTATGAAACCTTTTTCTGAATTAGAATCTAAAGTATTGTACCAGCAGATTTTAAGTGATAAACGTTTCACTGGATCAACTGTTAAAATTAAAACACCCGCTTATAAAATGTGGTACGGTATCGCAGCGAGTCTGGCACTGTTGACACTCACAGCAGTGCTGATGCTTAATAACAGTGGATTTTATAAGGAGAAGGAGTTCGTATCAAAAAACATTATAAAAAATGACATAAAGCCGGGTACCAGCAAGGCCATATTAACTTTAGGTGATGGAAGCCGTGTTGTGCTAACCGGTTCCGAAAATGATTCCTTAATGAAAAATGCAGCCAACATTGCAAAAGCTTCTGAAGGACAGCTGGTTTATGATCATTCGGTTAAAACTGGCCAGTTGACTTACAATACGATTGAAACGCCCAGAGGAGGGAAATATCAGATTATACTTCCGGACGGGACTAAAATTTGGTTAAATAATAGTTCCAGGCTTAGATACCCGGAGAGCTTTTCTGGTCGGAAAAAACGTGAGGTAGAATTGAGGGGAGAGGCTTATTTTGAAGTGGCCCACAATAGGAAGCAGCCTTTTGTTGTGAAAACAGCGCAACAGGATGTACAAGTATTAGGGACTCATTTTAATATTAGTAATTATGCCGAAGAAAATGAAACCAGAACAACTTTAATTGAAGGGGTGGTTAAAGTGACCAAGAACCAGGGAAGAGATCCACAGAATGGCTTAATCCTGGCGCCAGGGCAGCAATCCGTTTTAACAGAGGGAGCGCTCCACGTCCAGCCTGCAGATCTGGAGGTAGCCATGGCCTGGAAAAATGATTATTTCGTATTTAAAAATGAGGATTTACCCAGTATCATGCGTAAAATATCACGCTGGTATGATGTCGATGTGATATACAGCAAAAACATACCCGACAAACGTTATGAAGGTTCTGTTTCACAGTTTAAAGATGTATCAGAAATACTCAGAAAGTTTGAACTAACAGGAGGTGTCCATTTTAAAGTAGAAGGAAGGAGGATTACCGTTATGCCATAAATTTACATTGTAACGGTAACTGAAAGAGCCAGGAGTGATTGGCGTCACCCCTGGTAAATTTAGGTTACCTTTTAAATTGTCTTCACACAACCATATCAACTAACCTAAACAATTCAAATGTATGAAATTTTACATTCAATTGAGGCGTAAGCTATTGCTTTACGTCTCAACCAAACGTATATTATCAAAACAAACAGTAATGCGGATAAACCTAACCTGTATACTGCTCTTAATTTCGCTAATGCAAGTAGCTGCATCAAGCTTTGCCCAAAGATTGACCTTGTCAAAAAAGAACATTACGCTGGAACAGCTGTTTAGGGAAATCAAGGCGCAAAGTGGATACGATTTCTTATATGAACCAACGGAATTGAAGAATGCCACGCGTATTAGCATCAATGTAAAAAATGCACAATTGAAAAATGTACTTGATGAGGCCTTTAGCCAGCAGCCTCTTAGTTACGCCATCGATCAGAATACCATTGTGGTAAGAAGGAAGGAAAAAAACTATCTCGATGTCATTGTCGACTATTTTAAAAAAATAAACATCACTGGAAAAGTCACTGATGAAAAGGGAAATCCTTTACCTGGTGCAACTATACGTATTAAAAGCACTGATAGAGCGGTTGTTACCAATGCGCAAGGGAATTTTCAGTTGAATGATGTAGAGGAAGGCGCAGTTCTTATTATTTCTTATATAGGCTACAGATCCAAGGAAATAATAAGTAAGCCTGGGTTTATGAATGTCATTCTTGATGTATCCTCTTCGGAATTGGCCTCTGTGGTTGTTGTGAGTACGGGATATCAGAATCTTCCGAAAGAACGTGCAACAGGTGCTTTCAGCCAGGTTAACCGTACGACCCTGGATAATCGGCCAGTTTCTAACTTATCTTCCGCATTGCAGGGCATGGTAGCTGGTATGCAGGGCAAGGAAAATGAAGATGGCAGTGTAAATTTTCTCATCCGGGGAAACACGTCTTTATTTGCGGATTCTAAACCTTTAATTGTAGTGGACGGTTTTCCAATTTCCAGTAGTGATTTTTCAGATATCAATCCGAATGATGTGGAGTCTGTAACGGTATTAAAGGACGCGGCGGCAGCTTCAATTTGGGGTGCCCGTTCTGCAAACGGAGTGATTGTGATTACCACGAAAAGGGCAAAAGGGAGTAACAAATTGCGTGTAGATGTAAATGCATTTACAAGAATATCAGACAGAGTAGATCTTAATCAGGTACTTACCCAGGCCAGTTCTGCAGATCATATTGCCTACGAACGCAAAGCTTATGACAGCAACTGGACATTTTTTCCGTATACCGGATCTTTTTATTATGATGTATTAAACCCATTAACTTTAGCTCAGGAGCTGATATACGCAAATAAATACGGAAAAATTGATGCCCAAACAATGAATGCCGGGCTGGACAGGTTAAGTAAAGTCGATAACAGGTCGCAAATTCAGGACCTGCTGATGCAAAAAGCTGTATTAAACCAGTATAACCTAAACTTACAAACCGGTACAGATCATTCAAAGACCTATGCCTCGATCATGTATGAAAACGATAAAGGAGCATACAAGAAGAATGGTTATGACCGTTTTAACCTGAATTTTAACAATGATTTTAAACTGACCAATTTTTTGAGCTTCAATTTCGGAGCCAATTTTCAATATAAAAAGCAGGAAACCAGTGGTGCCACGGTAGAGGAAATCCAGAACCTGTCGCCGTATGAGGTGTTGCTAAATCCCGACGGCAGTTATGGTGCAAACCTGAATGAATACAACAGGGAATTACTTGGGAAAATACCGTCTGGACTTTTCCCCTATGCCGACTGGTCTTATAATCTTTTACAGGAAGTAAATGGCAGAAATCTGAGTAATGAAAATCTGAGTGCGCGGGTTCAGGCCGGACTTAACCTTAAACTCTTAAAAGGGTTGACATTTGATTCTAAATTCCAGTACGAAAGGTCGAGAGTTGATTATAAAGATTACTACGATGAAAGTACTTTTTATGTTAGAGAGCTGGTTAACAGTATGACAGAATATAATGATGATACCAAAACAGTTGGACTTTCTTATATTCCTAAAGGTGGAATTCTGAGACCCAGAGCCTTTAGTGATTACGATCCATCAAAAGATATCAGTACTTCGGAACTGGAAAGTTACCTGATTAGGAACCAATTAAATTTTGAAAAAAACCTGACTGACAAGCACAGCATTTCAATTATTGCCGGAATGGAATTGTCTAAATATACGAGAACTACCAGGGCTAACCCTTATGTATACGGCTATTATCCAGATAAACTCCAGTCTACATTGCCCCCATATGGTTATGGAAGTTCGCTTGATCCGCTTTCTGATTTCCTGGGTGGTATATTTTCAAACACAGTTCCCGGAGGGAATACCTGGTTTGGATGGGGACGTGATAAATATGTTTCATTTTATAGCAATGCCTCTTATACTTATAACAATAAATACACCATTAGTGGAAGTGTAAGAAGTGATGCCTCTAATTTTATTACAGATGATCCAAAACTACGTTGGTCGCCGCTTTGGTCTGTAGGGGCAAAATGGAATATGAAGAATGAAAAGTTCATGGAAAATGTTGCTCCTGTTGACCGTCTGGAATTACGACTGACCTACGGTAAAAACGGAAATGTAGAAAAGTCTACCTCTACTAAAGCGTTATTGAGCGTAGGTGCCGCCCCAAACATTAATACAGGGACTATCATTGCTAACATTACCAGTAACGGAAACCCTAACCTGCGTTGGGAAAAAACAACTACTACCAATCTTGGGATTGATTTTGCTTTGTTCAACAATAAGGTTTTTGGTTCCATTGATTTATACAATAAAATAGGTGAAGGGATTATAGGTGACATTGCCCTTCCATCATATACCGGAACCAATAGCCAGAAATTTAATAATGCCGGAATCACCAACAGAGGTATTGAGCTCACTTTGGGTGCAAACTTTAACATCCCAAATACTCCTGTACGATATACCACTTCACTCACCTATGCTTACAATTATAATAGGGTTACCAGTTTGTACAACCCCGGCTTATATGTAGTTGATTATCTTGATCCGGCGCAGTTTGTGGAAGGCCATCCGGTAAATTCGGTCTATTCACTTACTTATAAGGGCATGGAGGATGGAATACCACAGGTGGCCGGGCCAAATGGTGCCTCTTATTCATTAAATGATTCGCAACTGATCTATTATACCCTGGGTGCTTATCTTAATGAAAAAAATTATGAGGGAACGGCGACACCTCCACATACTTTAGGTTGGGTAAATAATATTGAAGTTGGTGATTTTACATTGACGGCTATATTTAACGGTACGTTTGGAGGAGTTTACCGCAACCCGACTTTTAATTATTCGTCAGCAACAGTAGGATCGAATAAAACAGCCGTGAACCGTTTCGTAAGCGATGTACTGGCTGGTAACCCTGGTATTCCGGGTTTTGCAAAACAAAATGAAACGCAGCTCTATTTCTGGGACCGTTATACACCTTATCTGAGTAGTTTGGTTGAGAGTTCTTCTTATATTGAATGTAAGGAACTTACGCTGGGTTATACACTGGCGGACAGATTAGCTAAAGCCATACAGGTGGGGAACATCAGGGTTTTTGCACAGACCAGAAATCCGGGGTTAATCTGGAAAGCGAATAGTAAGGGTTATCATCCCGACTGGCTTCCGGGTACCAACCGCCCTGTTCAGACCTATACATTTGGTGTAAACCTTCAATTTTAAGATTATGAAACTATTAAAATATTCGATTATAGGGATATTTCTTCTTGCGGGTTGCAAAAAATATCTTTCCGAAGAACCTACAAAATTAACCAGTGTTCAAACCGTTGATCAATTGGAAGCTTTGGTGAATAATGCACCAAGGTTTGCTGAAGAACAGAATTCCACAGCTGCATTTTCTACTGATGACTATGAAATTACCAGAGCACTGTACGAAAAGAACCCCAGTGCGTTTGGTAACGATCAGCTTCAATATTATGTTTTTAGTGTTGATGGTGTGGCCGGTCAATCTTCCGATATGCTTTGGTCGGGCGAGTATAAAAAAATATTTGCCGCCAATCTGATACTGGAAAACATTGACGAAGTAAAAGGAGACAACGCAATTCGAAATAGGGTAAAAGCAGATGCTTATTTTATCAGGGCCTATGCGAACTGGGTACTGGTAAATAATTATTGTGCGCCTTATAGTGCTGCTAACCTGACTAGTTTAGGTTTACCCCTGAAAAAGACGGTAGATTATGAAGAGTCCGGGAAAAGGGCCACATTAAAAGAAACCTATGACTTTATCTTGTCCGACATTGCAGAAGCGCAAAAAACGGCTCCTGACGATGTGGATCCGCGCTTAGCATGGCGTGTTAGTCAGAAGGCTATTTCTGCCTTTTTGAGCCGTTTTTATTTGTTTACCGGCGATTACGATAGAAGTCTGGCCGAGTCTGATAAAGCATTGGCTACAACAAAGCGGGAGTTAGTTGATTATAATTTGCTAGCAGCAGGAAATCCGGAAACTTACCCGGTTAACAACACGGTTATCACCCTGAATTATTCAGAACTTAATGATTGGAGTTCTTTTAATGGTTCTAAGTATTTGTACTGGAAAGAATCTTACTATACAAGATATGTGACTAACCCTATGCAGTGGTATGTACCAAGTTCTGCTCTGCTTGCATTGTATGATACGCAAAATGATTTACGCTATAAAAAATTAATGATTCCTAATGGCGGATTGAGAATGGCGGTAAGTGATCCTGAAACTTTTAGGTATACTATGTTTCATGATGGTTCCCATCTGCTTGAAGGAATGACCATTTCAGAGGTTTTATTAAACAAGGCTGAAGTATTGGCGCGTAAAGGCAATCCGACTGCGATGGATCCCGTAAACCAGCTAAGAATGAAGCGTATGGTTACAGGTCAGTTTGTAGCTTTATCGGCTACAGGTAAAGATGATGCAATTAAGAAAGTCCTGGAAGAAAGACGACGCGAGTTGCCATTTGTAATGCGCTGGTACGACATCCGCAGGTTCAGCGTAAATGATTATCCGGCAGATGACATTACAGTAACCCGTGATTTCTTTAATGTAAGCATAACGGGGGTAGCTGTAAATTCTCCTAAAACTTACACGCTGGATGCCAAACGATATCTTGTTCCGATCACAAATCTGGACATCCAGGCCAGTAAAGGCCAGCTTGTGCAAAATCCTTACTGATAATCAGGCAATAGAATAAGAAACTCCAAGAAATACGAAAATGATGTTAAAAAAAATAAAACTGACCGGCAGGCTACTTGTAGTTGCTACGGTGCTGATAACCATGGGTGTTGCTACTGGCTATGCCCAACATGTGAAGACTGCAATAGTAACTGATCCAGCGAAACTGGCTAAACTTAAAGCTGCTGTCGAAGCCTCTCCCGATAGCTTAAATGTGCATGCCGCCTATATTAAGGCTGCAGGAGCAGAAAATCCCAAAGTTATCGCCCAGTATGAATTGTGGATGAAGAAATATCCGAAATCGGCAATGGTACCTTATGCTATTGCCGACGCTTATCTGGATGAAGAAAGTCCTAAAGCCAAGCCTTATCTTTTAAAAGCAGTAGCTATTGATCCGAAATTTGCAGATGCATGGGGTGGATTATGGCAGGATGGAGAAAGGTGGGGAGATTTTACCGTATCACGTGGCTATCTGGCCAAAGCAGCGGAATCAGACCCTTCCAATCCAAGTTATGCATTTTATTACGCTTCGTCTTTCGATAACGTTGATGAAGCAAAATGGATAGCGATGAGCCTGGATATAGCCAAACGTTTTCCAAATCATGAACGTGGAGCGCAGTCTTTGTATTGGCTTGCTGAACGATCGAAAAAGGCGGCCGACAAAATGAAATATTTCGAATTGCTGCATGACAGCTACGCACCGGAGAAGTTCAACTGGTCGTCTGGTGGCATGTCGTCGTATTACAATATCCTGCTTTCTGAAAATCCGGAAAAGGCGATAGCGCTGGCTCAGGAAATGGCCAAAACGGAAAAAGAAGAGAAAAAAGAATGGCCGGCAATGGTAGTACAGGCGCAAGCTGTTGCGCAGGCAAAAACTTTCATGGAGCAAAAGAAAGGGGCTGAAGCTTTAACTGTGTTGAAACAAATCAAACTGTCCAGGTACTCACAGTTTAAAACAGATCTGGAATTACTAAAAGCAGCAGCAAATGACATAGCCGGTAATACTGCAGGGGCATATGACAGTCTGATCGTCGTTTTTGCTAAAAGTCCATCAACAGACTTAAGGATTGCGATAGGCAGTTATGGCGAAAAAATGGATAAAAATAAAGAACAGGTGGATGGGGACATATGGACAACGTTAAATGCGAATGCAAAAATTGCTACCCCATTTAATAATTTAAACCGTTACCTGACACCCGGTAAAGCTTCATTGGCTGATTACAAAGGTAAAGTAGTTTTGTTAACTTATTGGTTTCCAGGTTGCGGGCCTTGTCGCGGAGAGTTTCCTCATTTTGAAAATGTAGTTAAAAAATTCAAAGGGAAAGATCTTGAGTATCTGGGTATCAACATCGTGTCAAAACAAAACGATTACGTTGTACCATTTATGAAAGGGAGTGGCTATAGTTTTACACCTTTGGAAGATGTAGAGGGAAGAGCAAAAGGAAACCTGGATAACCGCAATGCAGCCCCTATGAACTTTCTCATCGATAAAGAAGGCCGGCTTATCTTTTCTAATTTCAGAACAGACGGTAACAATGAGGAGGATCTGGAGCTGATGATCAATCTATTACTCAATCCTAAAAAGGCATAGTTTAACGCAAATCTTATTAATAATGAAAAAGATTTTATTTCACTCCATACTGTTCATTTTAACGCTGTGTTTCTTTGTCCCGGTAATGGCACAAAAAGATATCAGTTTAAGCCCGCTCAATGTGCTGTACGTTGGTGGTTCCGCGAATTGGGAAAATGATACTTTCAAAAATCCTGAAGAAAAAGAACAGGATGTAAAACGGCGTATGGCTTCATTCGAAACCATGCTGAAACAGTATTTCAGTAAGGTGAAAGTAATAGATGCGAAATCTTATACTGAAGATATGTCCAGGGCTTATGATGTAACAGTTATTGATGGAACACCTAAAGCAATAGCGGAAAAACAGATAATAAAAGACGCAAACGGGAATATAACTAAATATATTCCCCCGGCGTATCTGACCGGGGATTTCAGCTCACCAATGCTGTTTATAGGTGAGACAGGAGAAAAGCTGGGATCCACCATAGGTTTAAAACTCGATTGGTATTGCCTTTGTTTGGATGCACATGCGCATAGTTTTCGCAAAGATCATCCTATCTTCAAAGGACCATTTCCAGTAAAAATGACTATTGCACAACAACCTACTCCAGATGGTGCTTTTCACTACGAGTACTATTTGGGTAAGGCTACACCTAAGTCCTTACCAATGTGGAGGGTACAAACAAAGGGATATCGTACTGATGAAGGATTCCGAATTGGAATGGTATCCAGGCCCTGGGGCTTTGAGGATTCCCCCGATGCAGAGTCTATCTCAAGTGGAGTATGTGATAAAACACTCGATGCAGTTGCTATAGGTCGGCATGGTAATTTTTTTCACTGGGGATTTTCGGCATCACCTGAATACATGACGCAGGAAGCACAGACGGTGCTGGCGAACGCAATTGTTTACATTTCAACTTTTAAAAGCAAAGGGGTTATTGCACGGAAATATAATGATAGACGTGCTACTAAGGAATATCTAAAAGAATTGAAATACCTGGCAACGAAAGCGGCGTTTGACGATGATGCTAAAATGAACCTGCAGTTTGACAAGGAAATGCATTTGGAAAAAAAGAAGGCTGAAGAAAAGAAAGCCAAAAATGAAAAACTAAATGAACGCGAAGAATATTCTTTGAGTTATGAGACTGCACCTAAACAATCCTTTGAAGACTATCTGAAAAGATATCAGAAAAAAGATCTGTTTGATAAATTTGGAACCAATTCAGCAGCTTACCTTAAATATTATGATGAAAACAAAGATTACTTCTATGCAGAAGATGCCAGTTACGTCTTTACAGTAGATGAAGATGTTAAAAGCCTGGGTATTCCAAACACCGACAAGCGCTTACTGGAAAAATGTATCATTATGCTGGAAAAAGGACAGGATGTAGAAAAGGCAAAACGCATCCTCGATCGCTATACCCTATTGGCTTATAAAACGGCTGGAGAGTGGAGAAACTGGTATGAAAAGAATAAGAACAAGATCTTCTTTACTGAAAGTGGCGGTTACTATTTTATGATAAACAGCTTTGATAAAGACGCTGAGGGGAATAACTATAAAAAAAAGCAAACTGAGTTATCTTACAATAATATCAAACCCGCAGAAACGGATGATCACAATGCCGTAAGCGTGGCTACCGGTATAGTGGCAAAGGGTACAAATAAAGAGATCGTGGTTAAAGTTAAGATTCATCCTGGCTATCACATTTATGCTTTTGTCGCAAATGTAGATCCATACATCCAAACAGCACTGAAAATTAATCTTCCTGAGGGCTACAAAAAGGTTGGGGATTTAAAAAAGCCATCTTTTAAGCACTTTAGTAATAATGGTACAACTATTTATGAAGATGAAATTCTGTTTACCCAGGAAATAAGTGGTAGTGGAAAGGGAGAAGTAATCTGTGCGATCTCTTACCAGTGCTGCGACACGCATATTTGTTTTCCACCGGTAAACGATAAAGAATACAGAATGCAGTTAGACTAGATTGAGGGTTGATTTGAATTTATATACATTACACTCCTTGTAATTTAACAACTACAAGGAATGTAATGTATAAATCGATGCCTTAAGTTAATTCAGGACAAAATAGATATGGTGAACCTATCAGTCAGCATTTGCTCAGATAAAAATTTAGATTTACATGGTTGTTTTTTACAGCGTAGATAACCAGTCCTGCCGTATTTTTAACCTTGGTTTTTAGAATTAAACTATTGCGGTGCCCTTCTACAGTTCTTTCACTAATGAATAGCTTTCTGGCAATATCTTTTGTTGTGAGATCTTCACATATACATTGAAGTATCTCTTGTTCTCTTTTAGTAAAATCTGTAGCTAAAGCTGTTCTTTTTCTTACTTCGCCAATATTATTGTACAAGACCTTAGTAATCCTGTCATTGAAGTAAAATCCCTTTTCTGAAGTAATCTTTATTGCTTTCTCTACTTCTTCCGGTGATGCGCTTTTTACCAGGTAGCTATTTGCGCCTAATTCAATTAACCGTATAGTAAAACGTTCTTCATCATGTATGGAAAGAATAATGACTTTTATCTTTGGGAAGATCAGCTTAATTTGTTTTATTACCTCAATTCCATCTGTATCGGGCATATTTAAATCTAAAAGTATGATGTCCGTTTCAGCAGCATATTCGCGTAGGCGGGTCATTGCCTCTGCTCCACTTTGGGCCTCCCATAATACATTAAAACCTTTGTATTTCTCTAAAAGAGAGACCATTCCCTTTAGAAATAGACGTTGATCATCTACAATACCTATATTAATTTGCATAAGAACTTTTTATTATAATATTCGATTCAAAACCTTGTTTAAAATTAAAATCAAAACTTCCACTTAACAATTGTACCCTGGTTTCAATGTTCCGGAGGCCATATCCTTTTCTGCTATCTATAACGCAATCATTTTGCAAGGTGCCGTTGTCTTTATATAGGATTTGCATCTCTTCACCCGTTCTGGAAAAAGTTAATGTCAGTTGATTTGCATTGGAATGCTTAATGGTGTTGCTGACCAGTTCCTGAATGATCCTATATATGGAAAGTTGGATACTGAGGTTGTAAGTATTCAACTCGCATTTAAAAAGCCATTTGGCAATTAAACTACCGCTCTTATTCACCCTGATAAAGATTTCTTCCAGTGCGTATTCCAATCCAAATAGTTTTAGTTCGGGCGGCATAATCTGATAAATCAACTCACGGGTATTGTTTAGGCCCTTATCAATCAGAAATTTTGCTTCCTGGATTTTTTCATCTTCAGACTGCTGAAGCACTAAAGAAAGTAAGGAGAAAATATTCCCTACCTGATCATGAAAGTCTCTGGCAATCCTGGTTCGCTCAATTTCAACAGATGCTATCATATTTTCCAATAACTCCTGCTGATGTGTTTTTTCAAGATCAAGAAGTTTTTTTTGTTCATTTGCTAATTTTCGTAAGCATTTCATATAAATGTTTACAAACCATATAAAGGGAATTAGTAGTGTTATTGCGCCTGTAATTAAGATGTACAGAACATTGATATCTATATTATCCATAATCCAAAAAATAAAAGCAGGTCATAAAGCGTAAAAAAAATGCACGGAAATGCCATTGCATGAATCATGCATCTGCTCATTCAGATATTATCCAATTGTTCCTTAAGGTTAAAAGCAAAGGAGAGCTGGTAAAATAAATAGTTGGAAGGGGCTATCGACAGCTACTTAGGCCTACAGTAAATGCCCCGACCAAAATAATAAGATCTGCAGGGAGGTGGATTATGTTTTTTTTTCTGTTTTTCCGAATTGGTAACTGCATGTTCAGGAAAAATAAGGTATTTTTCTAAATTAGACATAAGGGTTGATTTGATTGTCGTAAATATAGAAAAATTATTACCCTGATCTGAGAGATCTTGATGTAATTTATCTGTTAATGTAATGTAAGTCGGTGAGATTTAAATGATCTTACCATTTTTTCCAAGTTCACGCCTGATGCTGTCGATGATATCTCTGTTTAGGAGTGTATTACTTTCTCTTTTTATTGCTTTTAAGGCGGCATAACGAACAATGTTGATGATGGTTCCTCCGGTAACCTCATACTTCTTTGCAATCTCCTTTAGGTCCAGTGCATCTTCCAGCTTCACTTTGTCTGAGAAGGCTAGTTTCCATAGTTTTAACCGTTGTTCGGCATCTGGCTGTGCAAAGTATATCATGGCCTGGAATCTTCGGCTAAAAGCATCGTCAATGTTGGCCTTAAGATTAGTGGCCAGGATCACGACCCCTGGAAAATCTTCTATGCGTTGCAGCAAATAGGATACTTCCTGGTTGGCATGCCTGTCATTAGAGCTACTGGTTTCGGTTCGTTTACCAAACAGAGCATCTGCCTCATCAAAAAATAAAATCCAATTCTTGTTTTCGGCCTGGTCAAAAACATTAGCGAGGTTTTTTTCTGTTTCTCCAATGTATTTAGAAACGACCATGGAAAGGTCAACCCTATAAACTTCCAATCCGCTGGTCTTTCCCAATAAACTTGCCGTTAGTGTTTTTCCTGTTCCTGGCGGACCGTAGAATAGTGCCCTGTAACCTGGTTTTATTGTTCGTTTCATACCCCAGTCGTTCAACAATGTATCCCCATGTTTGATCCAGTCCTGAATTTCTTCGATTTCTCTTCTGGTATGATCACTTAGTACCAGCTCGTCCCAGTCCAGATTCGTATGAATACGTTTGGCTGGAAAGCCTGGTCCAAAATCTGGCTGGTGCGCAACCCCGTTGGTAAAGTAACTTAGATACTCAGGGCTGATTTTAAGTGCGGAACTTAAAAATGGTTCTTCGGGATGTAAGGATGTAAGTTTTAAAATGCCGTGCTTTCGAAAAGGATGGGTTTCATTAAAAAGTTGCATTAGCGAGAAGCGTTTTCCCAGATTGTTGGCAGCCAGGATAAAAGAAGCAGTCTCGCCTGTAGGTAAGAACCCGTTGAAATTCTGAGCTGTTGTACCTCCAAATTCTGTAAAAAAGCGATCGTAGACATTGTTTTTAACAAAAAAAATATCCAGTAAATTTGGCATGAGATGAGGAGCTAAAGCTAGCGCAAGTACAATCCTTTCTTCAAAATTAAACCTATAATAGTTTACAATCTGGGCATATACAGAATCCTGATCTCTCAATAAAGGAGGTGTTATTTCTGTAACACATTGATAGGAGCAGGGACGGTTCCAATAAAGCGTCATTCGGGTTTCTATTACTTTGCTAAGCCATTGCATCTCCGCGCTAAGGCTTAATGCATTTTGTTGCATCGGGTTTAAATCCATTCTGTAATCATTGGTTTATCCATCCACTGGAATTTGATCATGCCAAAAGCCCAGGGTAAGGTTTGTAAAATAAGGTCATAACCCCTTTGATCTACTCTAAGTGTCCATTCTTCAGCGGTTTCCGTAATTACACCATCTCTTTGTAAAAAGGATACCCTAAAGCCATCTTCAGAGGAGGCCGACAATTTACCAGCACGCTGAATTACCACCTGTAATAATTCAGCTGATAAGTTGATCTCTTCTGTAGTCATGGTAATTTCAAGAGGCAAAGGTTCATGTAAGGGGTAGTTGCACAAAATTTTATTAAGTACCAGTTCGTGTTCAGGGTTCTCTGAAGTTTTGAAAGCCAGATATTGCAATAGGTGAACAGCCCTACCTCTGGCTTCAAGATCAGTAAACTGGCCTTTTTCAATCAGGTTGAGCCGCGTAAAATAAGTGCCTAAAAAAGGATGTAATAGCACAAGCCCTGCATTGCCAACATATAATTTATCTCCTTTCTTCAACAGCTGCGCCATTTTCTTTTTTGATTGTTCTTCCTGTTGCTGTTTGTACTGTTCTTCTTTTAATTTTTTTTCTGCCAGTTTAGCTAGCAATTCCCGGTCTTTAAGCTCCGCCGTGGCTTTCTTTTTTAAAAACAATTCTCGTTCCTGTATCCTTAACTGAGACTCCAGTTCATACTTTACTGGCAAGAGTATATCGTTGTAAACAGGAAGAAAATTAGTGCTGGTTTGTATTTTATTAAGTAAAATTCGGAAAAAATCAGCAAATGCCGCAGTGTAAAATGACCTTGTCAAATAGTGAAAGGTAAAGCTAATGTAGCTGTTAAGATTTCTTGCATGTTCTGTTCCGGAAAAATAGAAAAGGGCGGCTTCATTTAATAAGATCCTGATCCTTTGGTACTCGTTGGTATTGGGTGCAATACTTAAAATTAGCTTTCTTATCAATGCGGTTTGATGGCTGAAAGTAGCGCTACTCCCTGCGCGCTGCTCTATAAGCCATTCCATCGTTTCATTTCCGTAATTTGAGGCCATGTACTTGGTTAACGCAGCAGATTTTAGTAGTAATTTGAACTGTTCTTCTGTATCTCCCGATCTTGCTTTTTCCAGTAAACGGTCAAGCACAGGTTTCAGTGCCTCGTTTCCTATTACACTTCCGTTACCAAAAACTTCCTTCACATATTGTAAAGCATCCTTTTCAATATAATCCTCCAGTAGCTGACTCAGTTGTTTATAATCGCCACCCTTATGATCAGGTAAAAATAATCCGTGCACCTGCATCCGCGCATTAACGGAGTGCTTTTCACTTCTTAAGATGCGCTTTAAGGCCTCTCGGTCCTCCATGTATAAAAAAAGTAGTAACTCTGTAAGCATGTTCTCCAGTTCCCCATGGCTTAGTGCCGGGCTATTTTCTGGTAAACGGTTCCAGGTAAGATAGTATTCCAGGAAGTAAAGCGCCCTTTCTTGTCGCTGCTTTGTGTTTAAAGGAAGTGATTGCTCCTGCTGGTGTAAAAGAAAAGTGTCGAACGTAACATAACGGCTAACTTCAATCCTATTTTTGGTAGGAGGAGCAGCAATATGTTGCACCTCAGTATCACTTAATATCAGGAGCTGTTTTATTTTTGAAAGAATAATATCCCGCGGATCGCTATTTCCTGTTGTAGAAGAAAATGAAGCATGTACTTCCATTGTCTCAACAAAAAGTCGGCGGAGTGTTACGATTTCAATATTTTGGCTACTGGAAAGACTGTTAAAAATATTCAGATAGAAGTGTCTTTCACTAAAGGCCTCATACCTCATTTCAAGATAACTGAGCCAAACAGCCTCCATTACAATATGTTTTAAAGATAATTGGGTGATTTTTGAAAGCACAGAGATCGATTCTATGAGTTCAATAACAACTTCGATTGCCATCGTTACGAAATCCCAATCCGGAAAATAGCTAAACACTGTGTAAATCAGGTCTTCTGAAAATTGCCATAAAAACCGTCTTCTGGTTGCTGGCTGTTTTCCTGCCTTTTCGATCAGGATTAAAGCTTCACTAACTGATTGCTTAAGGAGCATTTTGAACAAGGCTTCGGGAGAATGATGCTGATGTTCTTTGCTCCACCATGGCAGGTTACCATATTGAAGGTAGTAATGAAGGAGGTTTACTAATGTATTTTGGGGCGATATAGTTTGTTTAATTTCTTCTTTATCGGTTCCCGTATTCGATTTAAGGAAAGCATTAGCTTCAGCCGGTTCGGGTGCTGGAAATGGAGATTTTATTAAACTTTTGAAAATCTGCATGTGATCTTTTAACCCAGGGGTGTCGGCCGTGGATATAAATGCATTTAATAGTGCAGGAATTGTTACATTTCTTTGATTAGAAAGGAATTGTAGACTGAATTGAATAAAATCTGACTTCTTTATGGATGAACTTCCTGTGCTAAAAATATATTGTATCATCATTTTTCGCAGCAGGACTCCAAATGAATTTCCAGCAATCATCCCCAGCGCACCTCCGGCATTCGTACGGATTAATAAATGTAAATACTCTATTATAAAATTAGCTTCGTTAGTCCATAGACAGCCAATAAAACCGGTTAATTCATTGACTGGTAAAAGATCGGTAATTCGTTGGACCGAACTTGTACCTGGTGTTAATGAAAAAATGGTTTTTCTAATTGTAGAAGGTGTTTTTTCAATCGTTTCATTGAAATAAGTAGCCAGTTTTTCCTTGCTGATGTCTAGAGTAGCCCATTTCGAAGAAAGAGACCCCTCATTTAAATAGTATTGTAACAGCTCAGCTTTCTCATTTAATGTAAGTCCAGGCTCAGTAACAGGTGCGGTGGAGTTATTTAATTTTAAAGGCGCATGGCTTTCAAGTTTGAGTTCATTTATGAGTTCAAAAAGCGTACTGCCAGTGCTGGCCGAATAACTGTACACAGGTAATGAGTCATGTAAAATATCCAGTAACGAAAGATAGGAAACATTATAATGAGCAGCCATTTGGTCCAGTAGGCTCTTGATGAATGTCTTCTGACTAAATAAACTCCTGCGCTCTTCTAAGAGGTAAGTTAAGATGAAAAATGAAATCGCCTGGGTAAAACCTCCGGCATCCGATTTTACAAGTTGTCGTTGATGCTGTACCTTTTCTATGTTTTTTTTATAGGAGAAAATGATGGTAGCCTCATTTGGGATAATGGTTATAATTATTTTTTCTATATCCTGTTCTGAAGACTGAAATGCGAGTCTTTTTCTGATATTCTGTTGCCTGCCTAAACGCAGTAAGGAATTGCGCAACTGATCGCGGTCATGCTGATACAGTAAATGAAGGACATTTTTCCAGGTCAGTCCATGCTGGCTGGCAGCTTGCCAGGGCAATGTACCGTGTATTAAATAAAATTCGAGAATAGATAGGTATCCCTTTTCAGTGGGTAGATGTTCAAAATCAAGATTGTTCCATTGTAGATTGTCTTTTGCAGTAAGAAGTGGGGCGAATAGCTCTTCCAGTGCTTCTTCTAAACGTTCTGGAAGTTCGTTCTCCAGCCGTTCGTAAGGTATATTTCCCAGATCAAGAACCAGGCTATCTTTTCTGATCAATAAGTTTTCCGGAATATTACGCTGAAAAAAATCGCGTAACACACGTTGGACCTGCTGATGATGCAGACGGCTCAATCTGTTCTGGAGTTCATGTGCCATTTCTTTTGAGAAGAAACCGACATCAAATTTTAACTGCTGGATACTGTAGTACTGGCTTTTCATAACTGACCCGAGCTTTCTACATCTGCCTCTTTTTGGGCATGGTTAATTATAAAGTCACTGATTTTTTGAGAAGATAGAGGGGTAGAACCTTCCAGCCAGTCAAAATATATCGAGTCAAAAACTGTCATTTGTGAAAGAGACAACCATAAAAAAGATATTTTTATGTGTGCAGGACATTCCTCGATAAACAGCTGTTTTGCCAGTTTTCTGAAGCTTTCATCCTGAAACCTTGCCGGCCATGAAGGAAAAACAACAGTCATCCTGAAATTATAAAAATCTTCTGCGATCTCTTGTCCATCTAACTGTTTAATCCTATAGTTAAAGGATGGGAAAAAATTTATATCATTTAAATCAAACAACCTTAGGTTGTATAACAGATATTCGACGATTTCTTTTGTTAAAGGTTGCCTAAAGTTGCACAACTCTTTTAGTTTATCTACCGTTTCGGAATAGTGACTTGTTTTGTAGTTTCTGGACAGTGATAGCAACTCGGAGATTATGTTTTCCCTTTTAAAAAAAGAATGCCAGTCGAGCTGTTCAATCAGTACTTTCCCACACTGTCCGGAAAAGGTAAATCCATATTGTTCCGATTCGAATGCTGGTTTTAATAGCAGATGTTCTACAATATAGAAACCTTCGCTTTCCATACTCAGCTCTTTAAAGAAATGAATTGTTTTTTTTAAAGCGATCAAAGCTTCATATTCGTCTTTATGTTTACTGATTATACTCCATTTATCAGACTTTTGATCCTTAATCTCCTGTGGATGTTTAAACAAAATAGCCGCTGTTTTACTCTGTTCAGACGGATAAGGCACAATTCTATAATTTTTAAATTCAATAGCTGATTTAAATAGTCTTTCTGATTGCCGTTTAAATGTTAAGTTAGAACTCAGTAGGTTGGGGTCAATAGTTTCTATTTCGTTTTTGTCAGGACTGATCAAAATGTTTAGTTCTTCCCCACGCCAATCTATGGTACTTTCTTTTTCAACCTGGTCGTGATACTTTTCTGATTCTGTTAAGGTTATCTGGTTTTTGTGTTTTTCTACGGCCTTACTAAGTTTAAATCTTCTACTATTTCGAATATGAAGTAACAGGGCCATTTTTCTTCCAAAGCCGCTTCTCAGCCCCTCATCTTTTACCGGTGTCAAATAATTATCCCCTTTAACTCTATTCGAAGTGAAGGTTGTAAGATTATTGAGTATTGCCGACTTCCACTTTATTTCAAGGTCATTGCGTTGTACATGATTGTTCTGATCGTAGTAATATTCATATAGAAACACCGGATGTTTGTGGACCGCAATATTAAAACGTGAAAGTATATGGTCTAATGCCCTTTTTTTCCTGTCTTTGTATTGCTCATCAGTTTCTATAAACCGACTGATTTCCGCAGTAAATTTTTGATCAGGATCGTTTTTGAAATTCTCCCAGTTTACAGCACTCGAAGAATAGCCTTTATTGGTATAGGCTTTTAGAATATATTTTGCATTGGGAACAAGGTAAAGTGGTTGAAAAAAGTAGGTAGAAGCCAGAGATGTATCTGTAGAAAAAAGGTCACTAATATGAGATAACTGGGCAAGTGAGTTGACCATTAACTGTTCAAATAGCATGAGATAAGCCTTTAACTGGCGGCTTTTTGCAATTGAAGCGGGTGTTTCAGAAAATGATCCTTCTTCTCCAATTCCATAAATGGCAGGGAATAAGGTTTGAATTGAGACATAATCTTTTAAATTTTTATATTCACCTTCTAAGATCGGGGTAGTTCTTTTTGGTACACTGGAACTGAGCAGTTGTCTTTTTATTTTCTGTTCATTCTTAAGGACCTCAAGTCTTCGGATATATAAGTTATATGTATCATGATACAAGGTAATATCTGGATGGAGGTCATCCATTCTCAATACCGGAAAGTATTCATCGTCAAAGTTCACGATGCCGGTTTGATAATTTATCCCATCGGAAGAGAGTTTTAAATCTTTAATAATGACTACCCCGTTTATGCTGGAGATGGCTTTAATTAAATCAAAAGGATCAAGTGCGGTTAGTCTTTTATGAAGCTCTGTATCTGGGAGGATTCCATTTTGTAGTAATGGGCCGGTGTATATATCTTCAATGGCGTATCCTTTCCCCAGTAGCTCATTTTCTGTATAATAAGTTACTGCCGGACTGATGGTTTTTTCCAGCGCATTGTATATTTCTGTTAGTACCTGAGTAGGCGAGACATTTTTTTCTATAACAATATCTGCTTTTAAATAAACTGAGAACGATTTTAAGACTTTAAAACATTCGTAATTATCTCCAATATTCCTGTGGGTCATTAGCAGGGTCTTTACCTTTTGACTTAATTGATCCACATGTTCGATGCCAGCGGTTTCAGGTGAACCCTCAAACTGCTCGGTAAAGGCTGCAGCCGGTTTTATAATTACACGGTAGGAACCTTTGCTATAGCTGGAAGAAAATCTTGATTTGATAGGCTCTATCCAGATATTTTCTACTTCCGGAATGCTATCTATTAATAATTTTCTGTAATCGCTTACAGTAACAGGCCCGGAAGAAAGGGCCAGTTCTTTTGGTACAAAAAAGTTCTTTTCGCGATTGATAAGTCCTTTTTTATCAGCCAGAATATCGTGAATAGGAAAAGTGGTCCTATAGGCTACATCTGTTAAACCGTAACATATATATTCTAATATGGTTACCCCCGGATCGTGTAAATTAAAATCAGACCAGTTTTTACCGGCATATTTTTGAATGAGCTCAATTCCTTTTGCCCGTAGAAAATCAAAATCCAGCGCATGATCCAGCACTACATCTTTTTCAATCACGCTATTTTTCTTCGGCTGATGCCCCATTTTGGCTGATCTTTTGGTTAATAGTAATGTTCGTCACTTAAAAAGCTTTCATCATCCCACAGTCTGGTCACTTTGTAATCAATAGCTATGGGTGTTCCGTAATTGCAATTTGTCCTTAACTGGAGTGCATAATCGTGCGTGCTTTTGCTTTTCCATCGGATACTGATCTTATTCCAGAAAAAACCATAGTAGGCAGATGTTTTTCTGATTTTACTTCTGGATTTACCAAAAGCACTTAGGGCGTAAGCATGTAGGATTGCAAATTTTCCAGACCTCTTTTTTCCCGTGCGGGCAATGACTTCAAAGGCCTGGCAATTGTCCAACCCGTCAATAATGGTGTGCCACTGACCGTTGGCTGGAACTTTTCCTTGTGCAAAAGTTCCTACGCGACCTTCCGTAGCAGCGAATCCATTTACATCAAGGCTATAATCTTTGTGGCTTCTTTTGCCTACACCCAAGCTTCCGTTCACATGGAAAAAGAAACTGTTTTTTTCTCTTAGATGATCATTTAGATCATCTGCAGGGCTAAATTTTAATCCTGTAATTTCCTGCTCATCCTTTTCAATAAAAAAGAAGGGATTTACGTCATCTATGCTTTTGTATAAAGTAATTAGCTTTTTTGATATTTTGCTGGAAGCTAGTATCAATCCGTTTTCATTATCTTTTGCAAAACCATCATCATGCCTGTTGAGCATGGAATCTATAAGGTCGGAGAAATGGTTTTCTGTAGGTATTCCGCCATTACGAAAAAATTTCTTTAGGTCTTCGCGGCCATGGATTTTACTCTTAAGCATAATTTCATTGTTTTATTGATGGTAAACGGTAAAGTCATATAAAGCTTCCTCTGAAGTGGAGGTTTCCTTAGTTGTTTTTTTTCCGGAGCCTGGTGGCTGGATAATTAATAAATCCGAGCCAATGGAGAAATCTCCGATTCCTGATTTTGTAGGTTCCACAGGTAAGGTCTGATCAATCACCGTCAGCTGATGATCGTCGGCCGAGATGAGTATAGCTCCCGGGACTGAACCTTGTAAGCTATCTGTAGCGGTAATTGCCGTGTCTGTAATCTGCGCATGAAATATTCCTTCTTCCCGGTTCCATACTTTATAGAAATGGATTAATGAAAACCCGGTGATGTAGTCGATATAAGCTTGTTGCTGCAGGTAGTTTAAAACTTCCATAACGTATAGCTTTGAGCCCATTTTAAAATCAGCTTTAGGATCATAAAGCCATGCAGAGATAAACTTTTTAATGTCCTGGTTCATTTGTTTTAGATAATACCCGTTGCTTTGCGCGATGTTGTCGATAGCTTTAAATTTTACCTTGGCTACAACCATAATTCTTTCATAAACAGGATTTCCAACTTCAACGCGGATGAAATCAGAAATCGAACCGGTAATCATTTTTTTTATTTGATACAATACGGATAAACTGACCTTGGGCTCCTGACTGATAAAGCTGCCGTCTTCCCGCTCTTTAGGGATTACAATCAAATGAATATTTACGCCTGGCAGAATCATGTGATCATGATCGTCAGTACCATAGCATTTTACCATCATGATCTGAGGGAAGTTATCCAATACAGCCTGAGAAATATCGAGTGTAGACAAGAGCCGTTGTTTATGCCTTAACCTTTCGCTTACCCTTACATTGTATTGGCTACCTGATTCTTTTGGATATCCACCAAAAGAGGGGAAAAATTGCATCAAACGCTTAATTGCAGGAAAACTACCTCTGAATCCTTTAACCGAGCCTTTTGGTATGCTATAAGTGTAGTCAGGAAATATCGATTGTTCTGGTGCCCGTTCTACAATGATCGCTTGTGTGAATATGGCGATCATCTTAGATTTTAAGGAGCTTGCATTCGGTAAGGATGCCCGTATCCAGTATAGATCAGGGTTGAGGATGGTGTTGTTTTTTTCAATTCTTTCCGGGATTTTCAGGGTAACAACTCCTGTGTTCATAAAATTATTTGTCGTATCCATCAGTACTCCTGCGGCAGGAAATTGAACCCATTTGTTTTTTACCAAATGGCTCCAGTTAATCAATTCCGGTTCATGGATTGAATGATGCAGGTTTTCCTCCGATAATTGAAACAAAAGAGATAACTCTTGATTTTCTGTGAGTTTGTTTAACCCCAGAAAGAGATTGCTTTCGTGGTTTGGCGGTGGTATAAAAAAGTTATCATTTAAATTTTTACTGCAATAGAATTGGTCATATCCAAAGGGGTAAAGGTGAAACATGGTCAGGTCCTGGTTACTATCCTGAGAGGTTCCATGGGTTAATTCAGAATGTTCGAGGCTGTAGTTTATAGACAGCGATTTAACTACAGGCACGTAAGCTGGATTAGGGGCAGCCTTTTTTTTGACGAACCTTTTTGCATTGTGTTCTGCTACGTCAATAAATGTTTTGGTATACAGGCGCTGTCCAAATGCCTCATCCGGACTGGTTAATTCAACGCGGAGGTTACCTTGTTTGAAATCTTGTTTTGTTTCATCAGCATCCAGCGCCGGAGCATTTTCAAATTTTATTCGTTTTAGGTCAATCCCGTTTATGGTGCTGTGATTTTTTAGGGAAGCTTTTCCATGAACTGACTGGCACTCAAATAAGTTAAATACTTGTTGTTCTTCAGATCCGGGTATACCGTTTGAATCTGTATTGCTACTTAATGTAATTTTAAAAGATTCGTTTGTAAATGGATAGGGATATCCCTCATAATAACCTGCGAAGCCCTCTTCGTCAGCAGGAAGATCGAACCATTGAAACTTGAGACTGAAATTTGTGGTATATCGGTTAAAAATATTGCTGTTATTGATATCGAGATAGGAGCCTTTAACGGGGATCTGACCAAATAGTTGAAAAGGCAAATTTCCGTATAAATCGACCAGATTATTTCTCAATTTAAAATGTTCTGCATTTTTTACGTCTACTTTTATCGTTACCCTTTCCATAATAAAATAAGACAGAAAAGTGTAGGGATGGTGGAAAGAGGAGTTGTTGAGGATAAGGCGTACTACAGGCAAGTGTAGGTTAAGACCAAGTCCATGTACTAGAGGGGTATACACTGCAACAGCTTCCTCATTGGCATCCATATTAAATTTTACTTCTATGCAACAGCTTCCGGTAGCATCAGCAGGAATATAGGATACAGCATGGTGCTTTATGGAAAGCCATTGGGTCGCTCCGGTAATGCTGATGTCGAAACTCTGATTGAGCAATTCTAGTATTAAGACCTCTTTATTGATGTTTAAAGTATCAGCCATCCGGCTTACATGTTCTTCAAATTGTACAAAGGATTGTTGCTGAAGGAAGAATTTTATGCTAAAATTTCTTTGTCCATCTACCTGATAAAAAAGTGGGGAGGCCACAAGTAAACCCATATCTGCCTGTGCCATTGTTTTTTCCTGAAGTGGTAATTCACTTTGGTCCTCACCTAGTAAAGGCCATGGAAAAGAAGCCCCTTCTTTTTGAAAATCTTCGGGAAGCGAAATAGGGTAGGCACCCTGAAATACCTGAAGCTCTTTTACATCTTCTGCACTACTCGATCTCCCTTTTAGCTGTGGTTTATTACTTACGAATACAGTTTTTAATTCCTTAACCTGTGTCTCTGTAATTTCAGCGTCGTTTGTTAAGGTGTAGATCAGTTTTTCCTGGTATCCCTCTATTTCTGCAACAACTTCTTCTCCTTTATTTAAAACGAATGAGGGGCTGGCAGAACTTGGTTCGACGATGAGGTGTATTTTGTCTAGTTGTTCTTTTTTTGGCTTTATGCCGATCGTGTCTTTATAAAAATAATCCAGGTGTTTTTGCAGTAACTGGTTAACCGGTTGCTGCAAATGGGTATATAACTGTAAAAATGAGAGGAGCAAAGCGATGTGTGGATCATAGATATCGCCATCGTTCGAAGGTTTTTGTAAGTACTGTTTGGAAGTATTTAATAGTTTTGTGAATTTGGCGACCAATTCGGCCATCAGGTTGTCGAAGTAAGGAATAGACAATAATACCTTTTCACGGATACTTCCATCGTTATGGAAAGGTTCTTGAATGACTTCAAACTGGTTTTTAAAGATAAAGCCGAAAATTTTACGGTCAAATGGAATACGTACTGCTTCGCCTAACAGATTTTTAGCATTTTGATTATAATCATAAAGCCGTTGAAGGTGATGGCTGAAGGTTTCCTTGCTTAGCTCAAATTGATTGGAACGTCCAAGGTTATTCGCCATTTCCAATCTTTTATGAAATTCAATCTGAAGTAGTGTAAAGCCTTGAATAAACATAAAGATGTCTTTTAACTTGACAGTGAGTTCTTCCTGACTTTCGGCAATCTTTAGTGCATTGGTTAGTTCTTTAAACTGATCTGTTGTGGTTCGGGTCTCCAGACTTCCCAGGAGTGCAATCAGGATGTCAATATCTGAACTTAGGAAGTCTTTCCAGTCCCCGCTAATCTGATTGGCATCATTGTAATAGTTAAACTGACCGGAAAGCTCGTAAAGAAATTTGAACAAATCAGCGCTATCCTTCTCGTCAATACCAAAATAGGAGGTGTCGAGAGAGGGGAGATACCGTTCTGATTGGCTCATTCCATCTTTAATGTCGGGCTTTAATTCTGTTGCCATAAGGTTTTTTAAGTAGGAACGTTAGTGCCTTCTGCCAAATAAAAAGGATATACAATGTTATGCCTGGTATTGGTCGTAATTACCGTGTACTCTATATGCATGTGTACCATGCCGTCTAAGCTGGACATTTCAGAAACTTCAACCTGATGAAATCTGATCCTGGGTTCAAAATTTAACAAAGCCCGGCCAATCATCTGGTTTAATTCAGTAATTAAGTTAGATGTCAGCTGCTCAAATACCATCTTTTTAAGATTACAACCAAATTCTGGCTGCATGATTCGTTCACCGGGTGTGGTACCCAGTATGATATGTATACTTTCTTCAATATCAGTTAGTCCTGAAGACATCTGATTGGTATTGTTTATTTTGTCAAACGATGGTGGAAAACTCCAGCCACGACCTAAAAAGGTTCTATCCTCTTGTTCCATATTATCCTCCTATTAAAACTGTTGGGCAGCCAATTACTATGCTTCCTCCATGGGCGGTAGGGTCGCCCATACGCGCTGCGGGTTTTCCGCAGATAAAAACTGTTGTTGATCCTTTAATGATCGAATCCGGGGGACCAACACAGACCGCGATATCCCCAACTACTGCGGCGATCAGTTTTCCGATCAGCACAGTAGGCGCGCCAGGTCCTGTAATCGGCCCTCCCACATGAGGTATGGGCGGTAGACCCGGGGTTTGCATCGGACAAGTATGCATATCTGTAAATCTTGCGGCCATTGATCCCATATTCGTTTTTTTAATTTCTGTTAGTTAATCATGACCATAGCACCTTTAATGGTAGTTGGGCCTGAAGCCGATACTTCTGCAGTACTTCCTTTTGCAGTAAACCCTGCCAGTGCGGTGCTTTTAATATTGTTCCCTGAAATAGTGACATCATCATTGGAGGATAAGGTAATTTTACCAGTAGCAGAAAGCTTCATACTACCTTTGGCATCCATGACAATATCTTTGTCACTGCTGATCTTTATACCATCGGCAGTCATACTGATCAGGTTGTTATTGTTGTCTTTAACCTCAATCATATGTTTATCGTCCTGCTCACTGATGGTGATGCGATTTGAACTTGGGGTCTCAATTTGTATAACTTTATTTTCATCATCGAAAGAGATCTTCAGCTTACTTTTTGTGGTGATTCTTTTGATGAAATTGTTTTCATCGGCAGCAGGATTTGGTGCTACATTCTTTGCGCTGAAAAGTGCACCCAGGATGATAGGATTATTCGGGTTACTATCAACAAAAGCAACAGCAACTTCATCGCCTACTTCTGGTAAAAACTCCAAGCCTGCCCCCGAGGTTGCATAAAAGTTGGCCATTCTTGCCCAAACGGTATTTTGCTCTTCAGTTGTTGATGGTAAAGCTACCAGTACTTTGTACAAAGAGTCTGGATTTTCAGGGTCCTGTGCCAGTTTGATTACCTTAGCGGTTCGCAAACCATGTACAATCGGCACCTGCCCATTAGCTGGCTGTTCTGAGAAATCTATACTTTTGCTGATGGGTTTAATGTCTAGTCCAAACTTTGCCGTAGTTTTCCATATCCCTTTGTTAATAGAATGAGATACAGCAGATACATAGGCACTACCATTGTATCTTTTACCTACGCCTTCCAGCTGGATAATTCCCCCGGTTTTTACCAGCGGTGAACCGATAAAACTAACACTGCCTCTGATTGCACTTAAACGGATACGTAATAATTTGCTGTTTACAAATGATTCCAGATCTGCTGTAGTGGTTGGTGTATTTAAAAAGTAAGACTGTGTAAGTTCGCCAAATTTTTTGGCCAGTGCTTGTGCTTGTAAGTCCCCCTGATTGTTAACGGAAGGCTCTTTTGCAGTCACCGATAGCAAAGCCAGCTTGTTATCATATCCATTTCCCTTAACTATAGATGGTTGGTGTTCAGCAATCAGTTCTCCTGAAAAATCAAGTATTGATTCTCCTGACGCTAACCTTAGTGCAGGTGATTGACTAATGTCGGGAGACTTAATGCTGAAGGTATCTGCATCCAGACAAACCATAAACCCATTTTCTTCTGCTCTTGAAAGTAAAATGTCCCAGTCGGTCGCCTTTGTTTGAGAAAACTTCTTGTTTTCAATGCTTGTACTTTCAACTGAGAAATTCTGGATTTTATTTTCAGAAAGAATCTTACTGATGATCGCACTATCTGTTTGATTTTCATAGGTTCTCGTTTTCTTTTCCATCGTCATTTTTACCGCATCGTGCTTACAACTGAGTTTCAGGCTAACAGGCTGATCAGCACTTAACTGAATAGAATGGCTTACAATGCAGCCTTTGAATAATACGGTTTCACCCTTATCGTCGTAACCTCCGGTAATTTCGATGGTGTTGCCCGGACTGAATATTTCGTCATCGGCAACACTCAGACTAGAAAAGTCGCTGGAATAGTTCCCGACAACAGACAGTTCTGCTGAGGATATTGTCCCAATTTTATGAGAAATAGAAATAGATTCAATTCCATATTCCTCCTTCATTTTTGTGCCGTTAATTTTGACGGTACATCGAAGAGACATGTTTTTTATAATTTCCCAGGGACTTACGGGCATGGCATATTATTTTTTTAACGGTGGAAAGTATATTTGATCTCCTGGTTTGATAGCATTGATATTTTGAAGGTTATTGATTCTTGCAACCTCCAGGTAATAGGCACTGGTTCCATAAATCCGATAGGTCATGAGCGGCAAAGTATCACCGGCTTTTACTGTGCGGGCATGCGTTAAATCAGGAGAGCTGTTAGCTGCCTGATTGACCTTTGTTTGCGGATCAATGGAAGCTTTAAATTCAAGAGAAACTTCAGCCCTTAAACACGTTCCATCTGGTTTAAATAAGGTATATTTTACGTTGTATGCTGTACATATCCCCTGAAATAAAAGATTGCCCCAGGTGATTTTAACATAAGGCGGCATGTGTATTGACCCGTCATATTTGTAAACGAGTTTTGACAGCTTAGCCAGGTAGTCATCTACACTTTTAAAGCCTGGTAGGGGAATGATTCCTGTACCGTCGACCAGAAGTTTATCAATCTTTAATGTACTCCCGCCCGAATTGTTGAAGAAGAATGTTTGTGCAGAATCACCCTTAATGTTAAATGAACTGAAGTTATTGGAGTTGTTTTGTGAGTAGCTATCCGGATTTATAAAAGCATCGATGGTGCCTTTGCTATCGCTGCTATAATCCGCTTTACCAAAAGATTCTATCTTTAACTTTATCAGTGCCATATTACCTTTCTAAACTTTTTTCAATTCTTCTTTGAATTTTTTCCAGGCATTTTTCTATTATCCTTTCTTCTAATTCGATCATCTGTTCCTTTAGATCCACATTTGGTGTCTCAGCCGCAGTTTCTATATTCACTTTTATAACCAGTTCCCGTATTTCTAATGACATAAATAAAATGATGGTTAGTCCATTCTTACAAAATAATCGTAGGAAATGGTCAGCGTTTCAATCGCTAACGCATTTTCCTCCGCTTTAAATTCGGCGATCTCTATTCCAACAGGAAAGGCATTTTCAATTCTCCATCTAACCGTGGGCGTCCGTTGCTCATTGACTAGACTTATATAAATCTGTTTGGGCTTGAAGTTGAAATTTCTAACGGCATCATTTATCCAGGCTGTAAATTGAGAGCCTCTGAGAATTCCTCGTTTAAGCACCAGCTGATTGTACTGCGCTCTTTTGGGGAGCTTATGTTCATAATCATTTACGCCGCCTTCGATCACCGTTTCCAGGTCAATTTTGACGGTAAGTCCGCCCACATCGCGAAAGCTACACTCACCGTCATTGCTAAAACCAGGTATTCTTACTTCAAAGCTAAAAGCTACAGGAACCTCGTAGGGATACGCCATAGGATGTTGTTTTAGCTAGCCAGATTAAACCCTTCGTGAGCAAGTTCTATTGTTTCTACTGCCGGTTCGTTGGCATCTGCTTTCATGTCTGAAACAGACATTTTAACCGGAAATGCATTTTTTAGGTTCCAGGACATAGCTACTGCATTCGACTCGTCTAACAAACTGATCACAACAGTCTGTCTTTCGAAAGTGTTCATCTTAATTTTGTTGTACATATCCCACAATTTCTTGTCGTCTTTAAATATGCCTTTCTTTAAGGTCACGTTTCCGAATTTTTGGATACCCGGCATCTTTACCGTAGAAAATACAGCACTATTGCCAACCCTGTATTCTATTACCTGTGTTTCAGAAGAAAGGCCGGTTACCTCCTGAAATAGCAATTCATCACTTCCTATTTTTACTGAAAATTGAAATTTAACTAACGGCCACGTTGTGGCTGCCTGAGCGGCTCCATTATCTGCCATAAAATATTTTTTATTATGAGGTTAATATATAAACTGAAAAAACTAAATTAAGATTGTTGTTGCTGCTGCTGGAACGTTAACACGATAAATTCAGCAGGACGAACAATGGCCAATCTAACTGTAATGCGCATAATTCCATCTAGTATATCATTTGGGGTCATGGTGCTTCCCAAGCCAATTTGAACATTGTAGGCTTGTTCTGGAGCTGCACCTGCCAGGGCTCCCTGTTTCCATAAGTTATATAGGAAATTATTAATCATACTACTGATCGTTACCCAGGTGTTTGCATCATTGGCTTCAAAAACATAGGACCTGGTTGCTAATTTTAAAGATTGTTCAATCATAATCAGGGTACGTCTTACATTGATGTATCTCCAGTCCTGGCTATTGCCATCTAAAGTACGTGCGCCCCATACCAGTGTACCAACTCCTGGAAAAGGACGGATAACGTTGATAGACTTGCCTGCCATCACATCTACATTTAACATTTGCTGTTCTTCATGCGAAACAGCAATCGCAGGTTCGTTTACCATGTTTAAGGATACATTGGCGGGTGATTTCCAAACACCTCTTGTGGTATCGATAAAAGTAAAAATGCCCGCAATAGCAGCACTTGGTGGGAGTAAATTTAGCTTGGATCTGATTTCTTCCAGGATGCTGACATAGGTTGGGCTTGCAGCTTTTAAAGATTGATGGTAGTTGATTTTTGCAGCAGGTGTTAAATCCTCCTCTTTCAATCCTTCAAACGCATCGACAATCTCTTTTACATTTTTCTCTGGCAATAGTGTACCCAGTTTTACTGAGGGATCAAGGTTTCGGTAATCAATTTCATTGGTTTGTGTCACCGAAGTTTTAAGGAAAGGATAGTATGCCGCACCATAATTTAAACTCTCAGTACCAATGCTTTCTCGAAATTCTTTATTGTCATCTTCAATTAAATTCCCTGTTTTATTGTAAACATCAAATATGCCGAAGCGGCTTTGCATTTTTAAACAATGCGCTAAAACAAGTTTGTATAAATCATAAGCGGGTTTACCTAAGGAAACTACGTCCGGCAAGATGACCATTGTAGGCTCATATTCCTTTTCCAGTACTGCAAAAACATTCTGGCCATCCTTGTCGGTGAAATCATTGATGTTAATATCAAATCCATCAGGTTTATCGCCATAAGTATCTACAGCAAGGATGTAGCAGGTACTGCCGCCGTTGTAATAAAATAATCTGATGGCATTGTAAAGTAAAGCTACATGTTTAGGGTTAATCGTTACAACCTGATCTTCATCGCCAATTTTGAAGGTTTCCTCACCAGGTGTTTTCGATTTTTCAATAGTAAACTGAGAATTGAAGCCCCTGCCAAAATATTCAACAAATACAGCCAGAGAAGTGACACGAGTAGGTTTATAAACCAGGGATTTTCCATTCCGTTCTGCTTTTTCTGTGTAGCCAATAAAAACGGGAATAGCAGTTTCTACAGCTACTGCGGATCCGGGAAAGGCATTTTTTTCCTCGATGTACACACCGGGGGTCTTGTAATCTATTGCCATAGTTTTTTAGATTAAGTGTTTATATAGGGATTGATTATTGATTCGTCAGATGAAAATAAAAGAGAGTTTTTTGTTTTGATGTTCTTTAGAAGTTTTAATGGATGAAATGTGCTGAGGGCTCGGACCTGGTAGCGCCGGGAGTACCACTTTGTAGTAGTGTGTTTCCGGCTGATATTCTTCTACCAGTTGAAAAGTATGAGGCATCTGCTGGCGATGGGGAATAGGATCCCTGGAGAAAAATAACAATACCTTCTTATCCTCGGAAAGCTGAGCCGGCTCGGGACCGGAAAATAGTTCCTCTGTTTCTTTATTCAGGATTGCGGGGTTAACCAATTCCTGAAGGTAATCAGTAGCTACCACATAACACCAATAGGTAGAAATGGTACTAAAAGAAATGTTAAGGTTTTCCTCAAGTGCGCCATGTAAATGAATACCTATAAGGCCAAAGGGTTTGGAGAAAAGATTGATATTCTTTAAATCTACCGGTATCATATCCTCTTTTCCAACATATTCAGTTGCATGTAAAAGCACAGTTTCATTTGAAGTTTCTTTGGTGGCTAACACAACATTATTGGGCTCTGCACTACCGGCATTTGTAAAAAAGAAATAATTGCCGGAGATGTCAGTGTCAAAATCGCTGGTATAATTAAAAAAGTGATGATCCTTGTTCATGATTAAAAACTCCAGATACCCTGCACTTTCTAAAAAATCAGTTCTTAATCTTTTACTTCCATAGCAAAGAGAATCATAAAGCACATGTACACCATCCTGAAATGGGACAACCATTCCTCCGTTATTTCTGAGGATGAGGCTCGTTTCTGCTGTGGGTTTAACGCTTAAAGACCTCAGCTTTTCATCTGGAAAATAATTATGTTTAAAAAAAATGCTAAATGCTTTATGGTATTGCTGCATCATATTTATTGAAGATTATTTTCAGCTATGCCGGTTACTACAGGACGGTATTCACTTACTTTGTTTGAGTCGTAAATGATGAGTCGTACTTTGTATAGAACAGAAGGCATGTATTTGGCACCTAGTACCGACCAGATGTTACTTAACCGTTCCGGCTCAACAGATTCCATCTCAAAAATCAGTTTTTCTAAATCTTTATCCATCCGGGGTGTATTGGTATGGTCAAAGACATTTTTTTCCTGCAAAAAACCAATTGCAAAAGATAAAAACCTCAATGCCTCCGGATAATTGCTGTCTGAGAAGTAGCAGGAGATCATTAAATGAAGCTGTACGCATATTGGTTTGGCCGTATTTGCGCTTAATCCAGCAGCAGATAGGCCTTCACGTTTCATATTTGTATCGCGAACGACGTTAACCAGCGTAATCAGAACTTTGTTCTCCCCCTGTACTGCAATACTTCCGTTCTGGTTTACTATAGCAGAAACAACAACTTTGTCCTCATGGATTTTGAGCCTGCTTTTAAAAAAGGCATTCATTTCGTCGGCGAGGCAGTTTAAACAAGCATAGATCATTACAAAACTGGGTTAGCGTTTGATTTTCGATTGTGTAAACCAAAACTATCCAATATAACCGGAGGGCTTGCCGGTATAATTACGCGAATTCGAAATCAGGTAATTTTACGTGACTTTATACTGGTGATAAAAGTCAAATTAGCGTGGCGTATATGTAGAAATGTGCTACCCAATAATTTCGCGCTACTTATGAAAAGAATAGTTGTAAATTTTCTTTTATTTCTTTTTTTAATTCTATTTTTTCAAGGCCATTCAGCAGAAAATAGAAATGCTTCTCTTGTACTTTTATCTGCCCATAGTACTGATCAGGTACCGTCCGAAAAGCAGGAGCAGGACCCAAAAAAAGGACAATCAAAGCAAGACCCCGAGAAGAAGAATGTCTGGAAAGCAATATTGGATTTTTTAAAATTCAAAAGTAAAGCCGATAAGAAGCTGAACGGAAAAATCATTCTTGCGATTGAAAAAATGGGCTTAACAGATTCTATAGCCGCAACTTCGGCAAATGTCAGGGTGATGATTGCCGAGTTGAAAAAGACTAAATATCATGATCTGGATTCGCTTCAGTCGGTTTTATCAGTCCTCATAAAAAAGCAGGAAGAAGCTAATGCTTCCGGACAGCCGGGCGATAATGAGACCGCTTTAACACCATCAAATGCCGATCTGGCTGCACTTGTCAATCAGCTCATCCCAATATTAGATCAGCGGGCCGTTAGCGAGACCAGTAGTGTTGATAAATTCGAAAAGCTGAGGAAATTAAACCGGGTAAAAAATGCAGATCCGGCGACAATTTATACGCTGAAGGTCGGGGATTCGGTTACCCGTAAATACACACTTCAATTAAAAAACAAAGCAGAGGTTTACGGTTTCTTCGATGCCTCTTATAAAGGTGATGCAAGTACATTTTTCAATTCAGCAACTTCATTGATTTATCATGCGTTGTCTTTAAACGAATTAACCGGTGATTTTGATCCTCAGCATGGATGGGATATGGCTACTGTTGTTGGAAAGGCACAAAAAAATAGGTCGAAAGTATATTTTACAGTGTTGATCGCCAATAAAAATGCGAGATCATCTCTATTGCATGCCCCGGAGCTTCAGAGAAAAAGTATTGCCAACATCCTGATACAGCTTAAAAAAAACAAAGCTAACGGAGTTAATATTAGTTTTAAGAATTTAGCTAAGAAAGATAGCAAACGCTTCTCGGAATTTATTGCACTTCTTCATCAGGCTGTTCAGGCGGAGGATAAAGCTGCTGAAGTATTGGTTACCCTGCCCCGAACAAATTTTGGCGAGGCGTATGAACTGGAGGAACTGAATAAATATACCGATAGATTTTTTATAGACTTCGCAACGAACTTTGAAAGTAAAGGGGGGGCACTGGCCCCGCTCACAGGAAAGGAACATGAAACTATTGATGCTTCTTATACCTGGTATCTTGCAAAAGGGATTGATGCGGAGAAGTTGATTGTCATTTTGCCTTACCGTGGGGCCAAGTGCGAAACAGATCCGGTTACATTAGCACCTATTTCATTCTCTGGTTATTTACCTTTTAATGAGATTCAACTCATGACCCAGAGTCATGCACTGTATAATGCTGCTAATGAAAGTATGTATATCGATACTATCTTCCATAATTCTCGCAGTTACCGAATCTGGTATGACAATGAAGTTACATTGTCTAAAAAATATGATTACGTCTTAAAGAACAACGTAAAGGGAATTGGGATCTATTATGTTAATTATGATGATTCGTTTGCAGTACTGAATGATGAGCTGATGTATAAATTTACGGATGTTGACACGACCTTTTTAAAAAGTAATATTGAGCCTGTAAAACCTAAGATTTCCTTTTTTGAAAAAATAAAAAGACACCTTACATTGTGGGGTTTTATTCTGCAAAATCCCTGTGCTACCTGTTTCGAAAGCGCCGGAACCAATACAGGATACTCAAAAATTAATACCTATTTACGTGAACTGGAAGTGTATGCTCTTGTTAGAGAAGAAAAGTTGGAAAATGCAACGATCCTTGATAAGGATAACGGGAACTACCATAAAATTACATTTAAAGAAGTATTTAATTATGTAAATCATGAATTAAATACCTTTTTAAAATACCTTACGGTTATTGTTTTTATCATCAGTACTGGAATTACCATTTATTATATTTGGGGAGTAAAATATTATACCGCCGATTGGCGCTATAAAAAAATAGTAGCAGGGATATTATTCGTATTCTTTTCTTTGTCTGTTCTTTTTGGGTTTACCTACTGTTTTACAAGTGATTTGATTCCGATGTTTGGTGTATCTGCGGCCTCTGCTAATAAGGCCGGCTGCGTAGTAGATCCTGATTGCGTAAATATACCGCTCAATACGCTATTATTGATCATTGCGATGAGCGTATTACTAGGCTTTCTTATTTTTAATTACCTGATTACACCATTAATTAAGAAAGATGACTTGCCTTAATCTCAAACAATAAAGTATTTTTTGGTTAACTGAATTGGCGTTTGCCTTATAGCTAAAAGAAAGCGGGAATGATCTCCGACCACCCCCGCTTCATCTAATTAACGCTCTCATAAATAAAGACGTTAATCCGAACTAAATATTGTGTTCTACAATAAATAATTAGCAATTTTCTATTTCAATAGGAGAGAAGAACTGGCACTAATCAAGTGGTATACGTTTCGAATTATCTGCAAGCCACATTTCAAATGACAGTAGTTCAGGGTTTAATATTCTGGAAAACTTTACGTCCCGGCTACCATTAAATACACCATCGAAATCACGATAAAACTGGAACATATTTCCCAGGTCGTCCGCTCCTGGAAAGCCAAAGTTTCGGTATTGTTCCGGTGTAACTTCATTGTAGGAAACTTTTTCGCCTAAGGATTCTGATAAAACTTCGGCCATTTCAGTACAACTGAGCTGTTCACCAACAATACCAACTCTTTTACCAACCATTTCTTGTCCCTTTTTAAATATTCCGTATGCACATTTTCCGATATCGCTAGCAGCTATACCAGACATCTTTTTATCTCCCATAGGGAAGGTTAGGTATAGTTTACCATCCTCAGCTCGTTTTGGCCCCATCCCAAAATAAATCAGGTTATCCCAATAATAGGATGTCAGCAAAAAAGTAACTGGCACACCCGCATCAATAAAATACTGATCGGATTCTCCTTTGGCATCGAAATGAGGGACTTTATATTTTTCTTGAAGGGTTGGCATGCTATCGTCATCAAGAGGAACGTATTTTCTTACATCTTCAAGGGTTGACCAGATGACGTGTTTTAATCCCGCTTCCTTGGCTGCGGTCGCCATATTTTTTGCTTCGGCCATTTCTTTTTCCGGTGAAAAATGTGCCCAAAAAAATGTGACAAAATAAGCACCATATGCATTCTCTAAAGCGCGTTTTATACTTTGTATGTTATCAATATCACCCGCTACCACTTCGGCTCCCATTTTAGCGAGTTCTTTTGCCTTGTCAGATTCGGTATCTCTTGTAACAGCACGAACAGCAAATTCACTGTTGCTGTCGTTGAGAATAGCTCTGGCTAAACTACCTCCCTGAGCACCTGTTGCTCCGAAGATTACAATAATCTTTTTTTGAGACATAACTCTGTTTTGTTTTTAATAAATGTTAAGATAATTAATTTGTTGGAGACATCAGTTCTGTATTATTCAGCTGTTACAGGATCTATAATTACAGAGACCTTACTTATCGAATTTGCAGGGAACCCTCCTTGTTTTGCGTGCTCAAGAATCATTTCCTCATTTGGTGCATTGTAAATACAATAGATTTTATCCGTAGTCACATAGCTGTTCACCCATTGTATTTCTGGTCCCATTTCTCTGATTACTCCACAAGATGTCTGTGAGATTGTTTTCAATTGTTCGGCGGTTAGTTTTCCTGCTTCAGGAATTTCCCTTTCAATTACATATTTAGGCATGGCAATCGTTTTTAAGTTTCTAATCAACCAATTCAATAGGGACAGTTAAAGCTTGCTACTGCAGGAGGGAGGAGTACTTGGCAACCAGGGGGAATTCTGAATTGCAGCAGCATAAAATCGACACCTAAATTTACGAATAATAAGTGATAACTTTTTTTCAAATAGAGAATAAGAATAGGATATCATGTTAATAATGTTCAACGAAATCATAATTATTACTGAAGCTCATTAAGGGCGCAATCTGGATTACAGAAACTATTAACTATGCAAAAAAAGCATCGATATTGAGCAATATAGCATCACTTTTATACTCTTTAAAATATTTAGTTTTAACATCGAACGGACTAAATGGTTGTTCTAAAAAAATCTTTTAGAATAGCCATGCGACTGACTTGTAAGCATAAACAACCAATTAAATTGAAATGATGTTTAAGAGACGTAGTGACGAGGGTATTGAAGTGTTTCCTGAAGCACTTTTTAAGGAGTTTTATCCCAGGTTGTGCGATTTTGCTTGTTATCTAATAAAGGATCAGGACGAGGCTGAAGATGTTGTACAGGATACATTTATGGTATTTCTGGAGCAACGGGGAAATATTTCTTCGCATCCTAATGCTGTAAAATCATTCCTGTATTCATCAGTTAAGCATGCATGCTTAAATAAGCTCCGGCATCATAAAGTTATAGATACATATAACAAAAAAAATCCCTTCGAAATGTTTGATGACCCTAAACTATTAGATGGGATTATACACGCCGAGATTGTTGCCAAGATACATAAGGCGATTAACATGTTACCTGCCGATTGTGCTATGGTATTGAGATATGGGTATCTGGAAGGATTACAAAATCGTAAAATTGCTGAACAATTAAATATAAGTATAGATGCGGTTAAATACCAAAAACAGAAAGCGCTTAGCTTAATGAGAGTAATGCTTGGTGATACTGTTTACCTCATGTTTATTACCTTTTTAATACACAAATAAATTATTTGAAAATAATATCACCCATTTTTCAGTTTCAGGTTTCTCTATAGATATAGCGAAGAAACTATTTATGAAAAACGAGCCTTACGATTTTGCAGAACTAATTTCGGGATATTTATGCAATGAACTTTCTAAAGAAGAAGAAGTTCATCTTATGCAGATACTTGAAAACGATGAGCATAAACGTGAAATTTTGGAATACTATAAGAAAACTGCACCAGTACAGGATAGAATTAATTACATGAACAGTTTGGACATTGATGCAGCATGTAATAAGTTACGTCAACGCTACTATAATAGTAAGCCAGGGAATAATAGAAGGTACAGTATTCTAAAATACGTCGCAGTATTTGCAATAATGGTAAGTTCAGTTGGGGTATGGTTGATCTTTGGTAAAAGGGATAATAAAATGATTACGCCATCAGCGATCAATAAATCTATAAATGATGTATTACCAGGAAGTAGTGTCGCAGTATTAGTTTTATCAGACGGAAAAAAAGTAACGTTGGATACTGGAAAGGTTGCATTAAAAGAAAAGGATGGAACCCAATTGTCCGGTAATCAAGGAGGATTAGCTTACTCGAATAATGACGCATCTGATAAAGAGGAAATATTGTATAATACACTAATTGTTCCGCGTGGAGGTACTTACAATTTACGGTTGCCAGACGGAACAAATGTTTGGTTAAATGCGATGTCAGAATTACGGTTTCCTGTAAAATTTTGTGGAAATGAACGTAAGGTTGAACTTATTGGAGAGGGGTATTTTGAAGTGGCTAAAAACAAGAACGCTCCTTTTAAAGTACTTACGCGTCATCAGGAGATTGAAGTAAAGGGCACTCATTTTAATGTGAATAGTTATGCTAATGAAAATTATGACAGAACAACTTTATTGGAGGGCTCGGTTAAAATATTGTCACCTTCTGTTCCTGCAAAATTCTGTATGCTAAGCCCTGGCGAGCAGGCAGAGACCAATAAAAGAACTGGAGAAATGCTTGTGGCCAAAGGGAATATGAAAGAAGCCATTGCCTGGAAGAATGGCTATTTCTTATTTAATGATGAGAAATTAGAAAGTATTATGGCTAAAGTTTCGAGATGGTATGACGTGGAGGTAGTTTATGAAGGTGAGTTTGATGAGAAACGGTCATTTTTGGGGCAGGTAGAAAGATCAAGAAAATTATCCTCTTTATTAAAGGTTTTAGAATTAACCGGAAATGTTCACTTTAAAATTTCAGGAAGGAGGATTGTCGTTATGCCATAAAACTACCCAGGAATACGGTGATCAAAAAAATAGTCAGAGATGCTACGAACATCCCTGACCTGTTTTTAGGTCTACCCTTTTAAAATTGTTACGACACAACCAAACCAGTTTAAAACCCAAACAAACAAATGTATGAAAATTTACGATCGGTTCATAGCTAAGTTATGGACTTTCAATACGATGCAATTATTACGCATAATGAGAATCATCATCATCATAATTACAGCATGTTTTCTGCAAATAAGTGCTGCGACCAAAGCACAGGTGATATCACTAAATGAAAAAAATGCTTCTTTGGAATCTATCATCAATAAGATAATAGACCAAACAAATTATTCTTTTATTGGTGATACTAAACTAATCAGACAGGCAAAGCCAATTGACATTAATGTTCAGAATGCTTCCATAGAAAAGGTACTCGGCCTTTGTTTTATTAATCAGCCAATGGATTATGCTATCACAGAGAAAACTGTGGTCATCCGAAAGAAGGAAAAGCGAGCTATAGTGGATATTAAAATCACAGGTGTTGTAAAGGACTCAACCGGAGTTTCATTGCCTGGGGTTAGTGTAACTGTCAAAGGAATGCCTAAAGGATCCGCTATTGGGACAGTTACCGACGGTAACGGCAGGTATGTACTTACTGTTCCGGACGATGCCAAAATACTTGTTTTTACGTCTGTGGGTATGAAGCCGATTGAAGTAGAAATCAATGGCCGGACGAGTATCAATGTGACCATGCAATCAGTGGAAGCTAAACTTGATGATGTGGTGGTTGTAGCTTTCGGGAAGCAAAAGAAAACAGAAGTAGTAGGGTCAGTTACCTCAATAAAGCCCGGGGACTTAAAAGTACCTTCAAGCAATTTAACGACCGCTCTTGCGGGAAAACTGGCAGGTATAATCGCTTATCAAAGAAGTGGTGAACCCGGTGCAGATAATGCAGATTTTTTCATCAGGGGTGTTACTACTTTTGGTTATAAAGTGTCTCCCCTGATTTTAGTTGACGGTATTGAATCAACCTCTACTGATTTAGCGCGACTTCAGGTAGATGACATTGCTAGTTTTTCTATTATGAAAGATGCGACCTCTACCGCACTATATGGGGCTAAGGGTGCGAATGGTGTTATTTTGATTACAACCAAGGAAGGTAAGGAAGGTAAAGTAAATTTATCTGTAAGAGCAGAGAATTCCTTATCACAATCGACAAAGGATATAGAGTTTGCAGATCCGGTAACTTATATGACTTTAGCAAATGAAGCCAGTTATACCAGAAATCCTTTGGGCGGATATCTTTATCAGCAAGGCAAAATAGACAATACCATCAGAGGCACAGATCCGGTAGCCTTTCCAACTACTGACTGGCAAAAAATGTTGTTAAAAGATTACACCATGAACCAAAGGTATAACTTGAATGTTAGTGGCGGTGGAAAAGTAGCGAGGTATTTTGTGGCAGGTGCGTTAACCCAAGATCATGGCATCATGAAAGTTGATCCCATGAATAATTTTAACAGTAATGCCAACTTAAAAACATACTCATTAAGAAGTAATGTGAATATTAATTTAACCAAAACTACAGAGTTAATTACACGTATATCGGGTACATTCGATGACTATAGAGGTCCTATAAATAGTGGAACCGCAATATATAATCAAATAGTTAACTCTAATCCGGTAAGATTTCCAGCTAGATATGCGCCTACAGAAGACACCAAATTTGTAAAACACATTATGTTTGGTAACTACGGGGATGGGGAATATAATAACCCTTACGCCAGTTTACAAAAAGGTTATAAAGACTATTCTCAGTCAACAATGTCCGCTCAGCTTCAATTGTCACAGGATTTATCTTTTGTAACTCAAGGACTAACTGCCAGAGCGATGGCTAATACCCAGCGCTACGCTTTCTTTGATGTAAGCAGATTTTATAATCCGTACTACTACACAGCTGGTAATTACGATAGGGTGAACAAAACTTATACACTTAGAGCGCTTAATGACCTTCAGACAACGCCTTCCGGAGTCGTTCCAGGTACCGAATTTTTAGGATATGATCCTGGAGAAAAAAATGTTTCCACTAGTTTTTATAGTGAGGCATCTTTAAATTATAAACGCACTTTTAATGAGGTGCATAGCATCAGTGGTATGTTAATCGGTATCGCTAAAAGTAGTTTAACAGGTGGGGCCTCAGATTTACAAAGTTCTCTTCCTTTCAGAAATATGGGATTGTCGGGCAGGTTCACTTATGTTTATAATGATCGTTATGCGAGTGAATTTAATTTTGGCTATAATGGTTCGGAGCGCTTTCATGAATCTCGTCGTTTTGGATTCTTCCCTTCTGCGGGTGTAGCTTACACGGTATCAAACGAAAATTTCTGGAAGCCGCTTAAAGGCGTAATGCCAATATTGAAATTAAGGGCGACTTATGGTCTGGTAGGAAATGATCAGATTGGTAGTCCAACTGATAGGTTTTTTTATTTATCCAATGTTGATATGAATAGTGGTGCAAATGGTGCTGTTTTTGGAACATTAACGGATAATCGCCTTACCGGGGTTAACATTAGCAGATATGCAAATAACGACATTACCTGGGAGACCGCTAAAAAATTCAATTTAGGAATTGAATCTAACCTTTTCAACAAATTAGGTATACAGGTCGATATATTTAATGAAAAAAGAAAAAATATCTTAATGACGAGGTCTTCTATCCCAAGTACAATGGGCTTGTCTGCAAATGTTAGGGCTAATGTTGGTGCAGCATCATCACATGGTGTTGATGTTGCTTTTGATTATTCTCAAAATATTGGTTCCGATATATGGATCAAAGGGCTGGCAAACTTCACTTATGCTACCAGTAAATTTGACGTGTATGAAGAACCTCAATATGCAGAGAAAAATAAATCGCATGTTGGTTATTCTTTAACGCAAAACTGGGGTTATATTGCTGAACGTTTGTTTATTGATAATAACGACGTTGCTTATTCTCCGAAACAAAACTTTGGAGAATATGGTGCGGGGGATATTAAATACAGGGATATAAATCATGATGGACAGATTACTGAACTAGATCAGGCGCCAATAGGATTTCCAACATCTCCTGAAATTGTTTATGGTTTTGGTGTTTCGGCAGGTTACAAACGATTTGATTTATCTTGTTTTTTTCAGGGCTTAGCACGCGAGTCTTTTTGGATTGATGGTGTAGCCACATCGCCATTTGTGAATGACCAGGGGGCCCTGTTAAAGGCTTACGCTGATAATCACTGGAGTGAAGAAAATAGAAACATTTATGCCCTTTGGCCTAGACTTAGTACAACGGTTAATAGAAACAACACCCAAACAAGTACCTGGTTAATGCAAAATGGCGCATTTCTTCGTTTAAAATCACTTGAACTTGGCTACACCATGCCAAGTAGCATCACGAAAAAGGCGAATTTATCGAGTGTCAGGTTCTATTTAAATGGAACAAATTTATTGCTGTGGAGCAATTTTAAATTATGGGACGTTGAAATGGGGGGGAATGGTCTGGGTTACCCGGTTCAAAGAGTGATGAATCTTGGAATGTTAATCTCAATTAATTAAAACAATGTCCACTTTCCTTAATAATAAACTGTAATTGTATGAAATTTTATAAAATTATAATACTCGGATTGATGGCGATTGCTTTTTCTTCGTGTAAAAAATATCTAAATGTTGTTCCCGATAATATAGCGACCATTGACAATGCTTTTACGCTACGTAATCAGGCAGAAAAGTATTTGTTCACTTGTTATTCTTTCTTACCGAGGCTTGGTGATATCGCAAACCCAACATTGATGGGCTCCGGTGAATTGGTTACCCCTAATCCAGGAATATCACCAATGGACGGTTATCAGAATATTATTGATCTGGCTTATGGAGGCCAGAATAAAGTAGCGCCAATCGGTAATACCTGGGATGCTCCGGCAGGGGGGAAGTCTTATTACATAGCGATACGTCATTGTAATATTTTTCTGGAAAACATTGTCAAAGTTCCTGATATACAAACTTCAGAAAGAAACAAATGGATTGCAGAGGTGAAGTTTCTGAAAGCCTATTATCACCTGAGCTTATTAAAGATGTACGGACCTATCCCTGTAATCCGAAAAAACCTGCCCATATCTGCTTCTGTAGATGAGGTAAAGGTAAAACGTGAACCTGTGGATTCTGTAGTGAATTATGTTGTAACAACCCTGAATGAAGCTATTCCAGATTTGCCTATTGAGATTTCTAATCAGGCAAAGGAGTTGGGAAGAGTTACAAAACCAATAGCAGCAACCATAAAAGCTCAGGCACTGGTATTGGCCGCAAGCCCGTTGTTTAACGGGAATCCTGATTATGTTAATTTCAAAAACAAAGACGGACAAGCTTTATTAAATTCCACTGTAGATAATACAAAATGGAAAAAGGCTGCAGATGCTTGTAAAGAGGCTATTGATATTTGTCATGAAGCTGCAAATGCAATCCATTATTTTGAAAAGCCTTTTAACATGGGGGCCCTAAGTGATGCCACTACCTATTGCATGAACGTTAGATCTGCGATTACTGAGGAGTGGAACAGCGAAATAATTTGGGGATTTTCTAATTCTAAAGGTAGCTCTGGAACCCTTCAAAATATGTGTACGCCAAGAAATGATGTACAGCAAACTTCAGGTGCCCTTCTTGCTGCATCTATTACTGCAGCAGAAATGTTCTATACCCGAAATGGAGTGCCAATTGATGAAGATAAGAACTGGGATTATGCAGGTAGGTTTACCAAGTTGAAAACTATTCCTCAATCTGAAAGTAGTTTGTTAAATCCGAATTATACGACTTCGAGTTTTAACATGGATAGGGAATATCGTTTTTATGCCGATCTGGTTTTTGACAGAGCTTCGTTATTTGGTTTTGGCCGTACAAATGAGACCAGTTTATTGTACGTAAGTACCATTTGGGGCCAGGGTAATTCTACAGGAAGTAATAGCCGGTTTTCTTGTACAGGTTATTGGCCAAAAAAATTGATTAACTATAAGAATGATGGTAGTAGCGGTAGTTACAATATAGTTTCTTATGTATGGCCTGCGGTCCGTTTGGCCAGTTTATATCTTTTGTATGCGGAATCATTGAACGAAGCAGAGGGACCTTCGGCAGAGGTTTACAAGTGGATAGATCTGGTTCGTGCCAGAGCTGGTTTAAAAGGTGTAGTTGAATCCTGGACAAATTATGCTAAAAACCCTTCAAAACCGACCACCAAAGAAGGCTTCAGGTCAATTGTTCATCAGGAAACGATGATAGAAATGATGTTTGAAGGTGAGAACTATTGGAATGTAAGGAGATGGAAAAAATTGGACGTTATGAACAAACCTATAAAAGGCTGGGATGTGTTTCAAACAACTACAGAGAATTTTTATAGACTTAAAACCATTTTCACTCCAAATTACAGCTATAGAGACTATCTGTTCCCAATAATGGAATATGACTTGTCAGTAAACCCTAACCTTGTTCAAAACCCTAAATGGTAAAATATAATTTCACATGATTATGAAAAAATTTAATATATTTTTAATATTCTTATTCATTTCGGGTGCTATTTTTTCCTGTAAGAATGAAGAGTTAAATCATCAACCTTTGTTTGGCGACAAAACCAAACCTTCTCCGGTAACAAACATAAAAATAACTAATGTCCCAGGCGGGGCCATTATTACTTACGATGTTCATGCGGATCCGTCTATCCTTTATGTACAAGCAGATTATTCTGTAAATGATAAAGTTACCAGGCAGGCAAAATCATCATATTATTCTGATACCCTTGCTGTAGGAGGTTTTGCTAAAGCTGGTCCGTATAAGGTTATATTACATTCAATAAGCAGAAGTGAAGTAAAATCAGATCCTATTGAAATTACTGTTAATCCGCTTACGCCAAGCTATCTTACTGTTGGTAAATCATTGAAACTACTTGCAGATTTTGGAGGGGTAAACGTAAGTTATTTAAACCCTACTGAGAGTGAATTGGGCATTGTAACTGTTATTGACTCTCTGGATAGTTTTGAGTATATGGATACAAAATACACGAAAGAGATTGAAGGTAATTTTTCAGTTCGAGGGCTTCCAACAAAAGAACGAACTTTTGGCGCTTATGTTAGGGATAGATGGGGAAATAAGTCGGACACGGTATATGCGAAACTTGCTCCTTTGAGAGAAGTTGAACTAGACAGGTCAAAAATGTCAGGGCTATACTTACCTGGTGATATGACGGGATGCTGTGGTTCAAATTTGAGCGTTCCTTTAACTAATAATGGAGCAGGCGACTGGTGCCTTTATGGAATTACACTTCCTGATACAAAATACCCGACTAGAATAACGTATGACTTAGGTAAAACAGTTAAAATGAGTAGGTTTAAGCTTTGGTTTAGGGTAAATGGTATTGCAGAATTTGCAAATGGTACGCCAAAAACTTTTAAACTATATGGTAGTAACAATCCAAATCCAGATGGAACTTTAGATGCTACCTGGACCCAATTGGGAGGACTTTATGAATTAAAAAAACCTTCAGGATTACCTTATGGTAAAAGAAATGCTGAAGATGACGCAGCTAAGTATGAAGGATTTGAATTTGTATTGCCATTACCGGCCCAGCCTATCAGATATTGGAGATTGGTACTGGTGTCAAATTATTCACAGAGTTATGCAATGGAGATTTCCTGCTTAAAGTTCTGGGGTGATCCTCAATAATCCTAAACAACTGTTTCAACAAAAAGATGATTATGAAAAATAAAATATATTTTCTTATGGTGTGCATCGGGATAATCACCTCATGTACTAAAATGGATAATACTTATAAACCATACCTGGCAGATGGAGAAAGATATTACCCTGGAAAGCCAAGTGCGATAGAACTTCACTCCGGAAGAAATAGAGTTGAAGTGCAGTTTGAGCAAAGTCTGGATCCAAATATTGTTAAATATGTAATTTACTGGAACGATCGGGCCGATTCTGTAATTGTATTGCCTGTCGCTGGCGCAGGGGTTCTAAAAACCATTATTCCCGGATTAAAAGAACAGTCGTATAATTTTGAAATTGTTTCCATCGATAAAATGGGCAACTCTTCTTTGGAGGTATTAAAAAGCGGTAAGGCTTATGGTTCTGTTTACGAATCGGAATTGTTAACCAGAGGGGTTACCATTGGTAATACCACGGCAGGATTAGAATTGAACTTTTCTGCCGCAGAAACTTTTAACGTGGAAACGGAAGTAACATATACCAATATGTTAGGGAATCTATCAACGGTTAAGGTTCCTTCATCAGTTAATACTTATGTCATTGCAGATAACAAAGGGAAACAAATTGAATTGAAGTCTGCATTTGTTCCTAGTAATGGTATTGATATGTTTTATAGTGCTACTGCAATTCAAACATTTAATGCCTATGCCGGGAATTATAAGGCTACAGGAGTGTTTCATCATCCGGCCAATGGTGATCGTACTATTAATGAAGACAAAGTATTTACCAGGATAACGGATGAGATAGTCCAATGTAATTTAGGTGATCTGGGATCGTCTGGTTATTTAATGCAGTTAAAAGTCAATGCGGATTTAACAGTGACTATTACTCCTGCCGGGGCGACACCTGATATTGATCAGCATTGGGGACCAAATTATTATGATCCTGCAACGAAATCTTTTCATTTGTTTTACTCCTATAATATTGCTGCACCACGCAAAGTAGAAGAAACGATCAAATTAAAATAGCTCATTTTTATTAAGAATAATAAATTTTAGCGGGAGGGTATCCAAAAAGCCACCTTTTTGGGTACCCTCTTTTTATATAAAGCTGAGAAAATCTAGTACCTCTGCCAGTTGCAATGATATCATTCCTTTAAAGATAATATATAGCTTACCATCAGCTCCGCGTCTTTAGCCGAAAGTTTAGGGTGGGGTAACATCACTGCATAGCCCCATCCTCTGCTACCTCCCACAATGACTTTTTGTGCCAACATTTGAATAAACACTTTATTTGCGGGGTATCTTTTGGCAATATCACGAAATGCCGGCCCAAATGATCTTTTATCTTCTTTATGACAGGTATAACAATCAGAATACGAAATTAGTACTTTTCCTTTTTCTATAGCTTCTAATGATATGGTATCATTTTTTCCCTCAATAGGCTTAATATAATCAGCTATACTATCAGTTTTTTCAGATATAGTCACTTCTTTATCCGTATTGGATGAATTACAGGATGTAGAATAAAGGCTAATGATTAAAATATAAATAAAGATTTTACTTTTTTTTTGCAGCAACAGATACCTCATTTTAAGTTTGGTTTCTTAAATCTTCGTTAAATTAGGATTAATATTCGAAAAATGATCGCCAAAGGATATGAAAACTAATAAACGACTACTTCGTCACTAAACATAAAACCTTTTTTCTCATTCTTTGCGGTAATCCTAATGTAACGGGCGGCATTTCCTTTAAGGTCAAAAATGAACGTTTTAAACCTTAACGAAGCATCTGTATAAGGCACGTCGTTGTCTACTTGTTGTATAGTTTTGAAATTGATTCCATCAGTAGAAAGGGCAACTTTAACGTTGGCCGGCATATATACTCCCGGACCGGTTAACTGCATATACCTCATTTTTAATTGTTGCAATGCTTGCTGGTTTTCCAGATCAATTGTCACATCCAGGTCGCCAAGGAAGCCTTGCCATTGTCCATCACCATATGTAAGGTCACCGGTTTGGCCATTCACCAGTGTCAATTCTTTTTGTGCCGGATAATTACTGCTGTACTTATTATTATAAGTTACTTTTTTACCGATCGCTTTATGCAGGTCGACTTCCAATTCCTGTACTTTTCCTGCAGGGAGTTGATTTTTGAAAATCCCGGCTTTCACTATTCCGGTTTGTGATAAGGAAATCCCATCCTGATACAGTGGCGAGTTAGTTGTTGGCGTTGTTCCATCCAAAGTATACCTGATTTCTGGTCGGAATTGTTCTGAATTGATTTTGACCTGAGCAATTTTATTGACCATATCAAAATTAGAAAGGATACTCAAGTTACTGGATGGTGGATAATAATTTACATTAAATTGCTGTAACAACCGGTAGTGTTTTTGTAAGCGGGAGTGAAAATCATCCCAGTTTTTCTGGGATACAGGTGTCCATGCAATTTCTGAAAGTGCAATGGCTCTCGGGAAAACCATATAATCAACCTGATTAGAAGTCGGCATATATTCTGCCCATACATTGGCTTGAACGCCTAGGATATGTTTTCGTTTTGCAGGAGCAATTTCAGCAGGAATTGGTTGATAGCTGTATACTTTTTTTAAAGGAAGGTAACCACCAATAGCTTCCGGTTGCCCGATCGGGTTTGTTTGATAGGAGTCCAGGTAAAGATGCGAGCCTGGCGTCATGATCACATCATGTCCGGAATTCGCTGCTTCAATTCCTCCATTTTCACCACGCCAGCTCATTACGGTGGCACCTGGAGCTAATCCTCCTTCTAAAATTTCATCCCAGCCAATCAATTTTCTGCCTTTACTGGATAGGAAAGCTTCCATTCTCTTGATCGCGTAACTTTGTAAACCATGTTCGTCCTTCAGGTTATGATCTTTAATTACCTTTTGGCATTTCGGACATTGTTTCCAGGCTGCTTTGTCTGCCTCATCACCTCCAATGTGGATGTATTTGGAAGGAAAGATTTCCAATACCTCATCCAACACGTTTTGAAGAAAGGTAAAAGTATCTTCATTGCCAATACAGAATTCCGAATTCTTGTAAGGCAGGCCATAACAGGATAAATTTGGGTATGCTGCAAGCACTTCTTCGCTATGTGCAGGCATCTCAATTTCAGGAATCACGGTAATGCCTCTTTTAGCAGCGTAGTTAATCAGTTCTTTTACTTGTTCGGCAGTATAGAAGCCGCCAAAAGCAGCCGGACTACCCATTTCTGCATATTTCCGGTCATTGTTCCACCAGTTTTTCCAGCTGGCATCAGATCTCCAGGCGGCAAACTGAGTAAGTTCAGGATATTTCTTAATTTCTAAGCGCCATCCTGCACCATCGGTAAGGTGCCAGTGGAAGGTGTTCAACTTATATAGAGATAAAAGATCAATATATTTTTTTAGAAAAGTAAGGGGTAAAAAGTGACGGGATACATCCAGCATTAATCCCCGGTAACCAAACGCGGGACGATCTTCGATCCATACAGCAGGAAGCGATTTGGTGTCTTTTCTCGTATAAGCGATTTGCCGCAAAGTAGAGATTCCATGAAGCAGGCTCTGTGGCTGATGTGCAGTAATTACAATCCTGTCTTTCCTGATTTCAAGACGATAGGCATTTTGGGCAAGCGTATCTTCTTTAGAAGCCTTAACCAGGACTACTCCTTGATTTGGCAGACGTTTAGCATTTTTTAATGTTTTTACCTGATCGAATTTCAAGTAGGGATGTTCCCTGAGCAGTGCCGCTGCGTCTTTGAAATCGACACTGGCAAAAACTTCAGTTTTCGGTTTATATAGATAATGTCCTGTTTTAGCAATTTGAATTGTTGGTTTTGGGATGATAAATAAAGAATCCTGTGCCGCAGTAATTTGTGGTGTTAAATATAACGTTGCAGCAAAAGAAAGGGCTGCGACCCATTTAGTAATGTTCATGATTTTGATTTCATTTTTGTGGATCTCAAATTTACGAATTGCTTCCATTAATCTGCTATGAGCTTCGTGAACTCCGCACCACTTACACTAAATAAGGATGTTTTAAAGCTTGCCTATCAGTCATTAAACTTCATATGTTGATTAGCCAGCAACAGGTCAAACGCTTTTTGTTTAGTCTGCGATAGGTGTGCTTTATTTTTCCAGGCAGCCGTTCCATATACACCTGCATTTTTATAATCAAAAGGTTTAAAACCAATACTATATGCCAATTTTTTATTTTTAATACGAAAATCAAATTTGTGAACATTAACAAATTCCGGATCCGCAATTACCGAATGAAGATCATGCCCCTTAGCTTGCCATTCACCACTATTCCCGTCAGGAAATGTAACCGCCTTCTTAGCACTGTTCCAATACACGTTAGAATCAATAAAGGTTGATGCTTTTTTCCAGGATTTATTCATGTTTTTTTGAAACAAATCACCCTGATTATAGTAGATAATATTATTCGTCAGCTTAAACGACAAATGATCTTCAGGCCTGGTCAATTGTATTTGTGCTTCTTTGCCAAAGGCGAAAATATTATTCCTTATGGTATTATTTTTACCATAATGTTGATGAAAACCAGTGTTTTTAGTTAGATAAACCAGATTTTTTTCCATGATAATATCACTTGATCCTTCATCAGTATATAAGCCCCATCCACCATAAGTATAAGAAAAAACATGATGGATTACATTATTGCGAATAATAGTGTCTGGCGATATTCCCAAGGTATATACACCTCCCATATCACTCAATTCGCCCCAGCCCAGGTGATGTATATGATTATACTCGATAATGTTCCCCGTGGCCAGACTTTCCTTGTATCCCCATACCCAGCCAACCGAGACACCCGTGTATCTAAAATCACCGATGTCGTTATGTCTGATCCTATTGTCGGCCGCATGAAAAATCGCCACACCTGCCGCACATGGAAATATGTAACCTCCCGATTGAATAATACAGTTATCAACAGTAATATTTCTGGTAATTTCGGTTCGGTTTGCAGGTGCCTCAAATACACCAACTTTAACACCGCCGGCCCCTAAATCGTGCATAAAGCTTTGAGATATCGAACTGTTTAAACAGCCAGTCCTGAACCAAATCGCATTAGCCCCTGTATTTGCAATTTCACAATTTATAAAATTAACACCTTGTGCATAATCAAGCATAATGGCTGCCAATGTTGGCGCGGCCAATTGTACCGGATCCTGACCTTCTAAAGGAAGTTTATACCCCGACACTTTAAAGGTAATGTTTTGAAAACTGACGTTGCTTACCGGATGATCTGAATCGCCTTTGATAACCAGTAATTGTTGCAAAGTAGGTAGATATGCACTAAGCTGATCCATTTTTTGATCCTTTAAAGGCATATAATACAACTTACCGGAAGGTTCCAGATACCATTCGCCGGCAGTATCCAAAGCCGCCTTAAAATTTTCGGCAATATAAAGTGACTTTTCATCTATTGGGTTCCAGGGTTTCATTCCTTTACCTTTTATAGTGAGGCTGGAATCCTGAAGATTAACATCAGCAATATACTTACGTGTGTTGTCCCATTTATGATAAAAAGTTACAACTGCATTATTGATTTCAGACCCGGTCATACTTTTCAGCCAACCCCATTCTCCAGCCCTAATAAACACTTGTTGTTCAGCTTTGTTGGCGATACTCGAGGTTCCTTTTTCCAGCACAGTCTCCCTTACTTTCTTAGGTGAATAAAAGCCCTGATTTGGGGTCTTTGCTCTTTGGGCACGTAAACCATTAATATATAATTGCTCAAAATGATATTGATCTACCAGGTTTTTATCCAATCTGGACACCCATAATCCATTTTCAGTTTGCCATTTTTCAATTGAAATACCTCCGATAAAAACGGCTCCTTTACCTTTCCCTATGTATTTTACAGGATACTTATCACTACCAGAATCCTCTGGGTTAAATTCTATTGTCTCGTTTAAAAAATAGGTGCCTTCCTGAATATAAACAGTGATTGGCTCATTTAAAACCTGGTTATTTTTTAATTTTCTTATTGCTTCTTTAGCCGCTTTTATAGTAGCAAAAGGTCCATCAGTGTTTGCAGAGTTGGCTTTTGCAAGTTTACCTGACCACTGATCATTCCCGTTTACTGATACATACAGATCAAGTGCTGCTGCTTGCAGTGTAAAGAAAGATAAAAGGATGCTAAAGACTAATTTAAGCCTGGACACTCCGGAAAAATCTAGTCCATTAAGAAGTGTTAATTGTCGTTGAGTTTTAAACATAATTGGGGTAATTTAAAAAAAATAAATATTATTGTCCGGGATAAATTATCTCGGACAATAATATTTATTTTTTTCTCAACTCAATTGAACACGAAGTCAAACTTCATTATTTTGACGCCATATCAGCATCCTTTGATCTCTAAAATTTCCATTTTATAATGGAATCATAGGGACAGTTTGTATTATCCGATTATCAATAACGTAATACCACCAAATATTTCCTTACTCGCATTGTTGGTCGCTATAATTTCAATCCCCGTCATTTCTCCCTTTTGCAATCCCAGATTGGGGATCTTAAAGTTCAAAGGGGTCATGGTTTGTTCCTGTTTCATCATGCGGTTTGCGTTCATAACATTCCTGAACCGGGGGAGTAATTTCCTTCCGGACAACATTGCTCTTCTAAGCTCTTCCATCCGGCCGGGCATTCGTATCTGGTCTTTAAGTGTTAATTTTCCCTTGCGATTGAATTTAATATGCGCGATACCTCTTTCCATTGCGAGTTCGGCTCCAGATTCTTTTTCTGCAAAACCAAAATAGAATTCATTTATTATTTCTTTCACCCGATCTCCTTCTAATATTTTAAAATCACCGGCAGAAGGATGACGTACCGCTAAAATATCCTCCCTGTTCATAGGAATAAGGCGCACCGTGATATCCCCCTGGGGCATGTGTAATAATTGTATCTCCATGTTTGTTTCCTGAACAGCGATATTGAGGTTTTTCTGCCCGATGTGCCTGTCATAATAAGGGTTCAAAAGGGTGTCGTAAGCCGGATAATCTTTTGGTGAGAATGAAAATACCCTGGCAAACAAGCACCTGTGCCCGGCATGATCAGGAGGGATAAGATATTGAATACTCACTTTGGAAGATTGATAGCAGCCTACCCAGGTATTGACAACCCCCAGTTTTTTTGCAAACCTGGTGTCGAAGCCAAGACTGGGTGTTACTAAATAAAATTCAACGTTTGCAGCAGGAACATTCAGGTCACCCCGGTTGTGTACCAAACAGTCGATATTATAAGTCGTACCTACGTTTAGCTCTGTGGTATAAGAATTTAACGAAGCAAGTGGGGCAATATTTATATCTGGGGAGATCCAATAAGGAACGCCTGAAAGCCCGGGACGTATACCATTATCACCATCATAAGACCGTATGTATAAATAAGAGCTGTCTTTGAATTCGCGCGGAGGTTTTCTTTCTCTTCGTACAGGCGATTCAGCATTGGTTGCTTTCCAATATTCATCTATTCGTGATGCTTTTACTTTGCGCTGCTCCAATATTTCTTTAATGAAGCTGCTGGCACGTTTTAAATTTTCTGAAGGCATGGGTACAATATTTATTTTAAGAAATTAAGTTGTACGCGAACGTTATCATTAGTTGGATCCGTATCCGTAGGATTGTTTACTTTTAGTTGATCGGGCTTTTCTGGCGGCTCTGGTGTTATTCTGTTTTGTGTCCAGCACAGGTAGCCATAACCTCTGTCACCATCAAGATTAAAGTCTATTAAATTTTTCTTCTCCTGAAAACGCTGATGTGATTTCTCAATCAATGTCATTGCATTTCCCAAACTCGCATTTCCAAAACGTGATTTTCCAAAAAGTTGTGCCAGTTTTTGTCCATCATCATTGTTTTTAGGATCTGGATCAGGTGTCAGATTTTCTAATTTATCTAAAAGATCTTCAGGTCTAAACGGAATATCTCCAAATGCATAATGTGTAGACGCCTGAGTAAGATAGCTGCTCAACATACCCATTACCTGGTCTTTTTCAGGTTGTGTGGTTGGATAAACAAGGTGCCGCTCCTGATGAAATACGCTTTGCGACAAACCATCGGGAATAAATTTAAGCAATGGCAAAAATGGTGCAACTGCAATTCCGTTAACGCCCGTTGGATCTGCATTTGCAGGATTTGCAAATTGTGTAAGTCTTGGGTCATTCAAATGTTCCTGCATCGGAAATGCAAGTCCGTTCATAGCTACGCCCAGTCTGAAGTTCTGATACGCATTATAAATTTGATCGTAAATTAAACAAGCCGCCGCGCGAATAGTAGCAGTACCTAAAGTAGTGATAGCACCAGCTATGCCATCGGCCAAAGCCGCTGCAGCCATAACTGCACCTACAATCAGCGCTCCGAGTGCAATAAAAATAGATAAGATGCCCCAATCGCCTGCTTCATCAAAGGCATTCTCCAGAAAGTCGCCGACATCTCCCAAATTGTCCATGGTTTTTTCCCAAACTTCCCTCATCTCTGCTGAAAAGGAGTAAGCAACGGGTAGGGGCAATGTACCTGTTTCAGTGGCGTTTTTTAACCACTTGTAATAGAGGCGATAGGCATTGTTCACGTCGTCAGCAGATATTTCAGGACCATATTCAGGCGTAACATCGGTATCTTCCTGAAATACAGTATTCATTGTTTTAGCAATCATTTCTGCCAGGTCATCAGGCAGATTGGTGAAACTGTCTGGTTCGTTATTTTCTGTGTCAATTGTACCACTAAAATTGAAATTGTATAAAGCATGTAGCTTTGATCGGTTCCAGTCGGCACCGGTTTCATTTTTCATGTTAAACACGTCCTGATAATTTTCTCCTGTTTTGTGTCTTTGTGCATGGGAGCGATAAGGACCACCGGATACCAGGTTAACATATGGATGACCAACGGTATCGGCACAATAATGGGTTAGATAACCGAGTGCGTACAATATTTTCGGGTCGTTCAAATCGCTGGAAGTGGCGTCTAAAAGCGCCTGCGCGAATTTTCCTGTTTTACGATAATGAAGTGCATCAAACCACCACCATTTTTCTGGCTCCGCTCCATCTCGGTAAGGATGCGATACCATTTCAAAGACATTAAATTCTGTAATAAATTTTTTGACCGCTTCCATCAATGTGGCAGAAAAACCATCCATCAGTCGGCTCAGGTCTTCAAAAGTTTGCTGTAATTCGCTTAAAAGCACAGAGTCTTCAATAACCTCGTTTGCCGCTTCGTCAAATGCTGCAAGGGCATCCAACACGGGTTGCGGTACTGCTGCTAAAAGTGTTCGCTTAAATTCTTCAATAAAATCCCCTACTTCGAAGTAAAGTTTGGCAATTGCTCCCGTTGGGCCAGGCATATCTTTTGTATTAAAGAAAAGATAGTCGGGGCCCTGACAGCCAAGGAAAAGATACGGCAGGTTTTTGGGGTCTGCCAACAGGTTTTGCAAAGCGGCGTATTGGGCGGCAGTTGCATTATCGCCTAAGCCTTCATTCTGCGAGATGCGGGCTTTGAGCTTATCTGCTATCATGTGGTGTAATGCTGGTCCTGGCATAATATTGTTTTTTAGGTGATAATTCTTTTAGTCTTTATCTTGGAGGGGGTACGTAAGCTGTTACCTGCAAAGAGCCGTCTGGCAATATGCGCAATAGCTGACCGTAGTGTACCGACACCACATTCTGCTTATTGTTGTTCACAATTATTTTCACATCTTTCCCACCGGGCAGCCCTTCCACACTAAAAAACAAATCTGCATTCCCGGGAATGGTATTGGGCGCAGATGGACGTGAAGCGAGCATATCAGGATCATTGATATTATAAAATGAAAGGGCTTTGCTGTCGGCCGTCTCATTCCTGATCGTAATTCTTTGTATTTTTTTGCAGGAAGCAGATAAATCAGGTGGGAGCGGCCCCAGAACAACACTGCTTCCCGTTTTTATAGCTTTGGCTAATGCTGTATATTCGGTAATGTAGGTCTCTAAGGCTTTAGGGCCAAAAAGCGTTGAAGCTCCTTCATAATGCTGCTTCTGGTATTCCTCATTAGTAGCGGTATATTGCGAATAATCATTAGCATAAGTATTAATGGCCACTTTATTGATACCTGATCCATTCAATTCATTAAAAACAGCGGTTCTTAATCTTCTTCCGGCCATAGTTGTCAACTCGCCTGGGAAACCAACAATAGCAAGGTTTCCGATTTTGATAATCTGTATAGGTAGGATAGTGGGGCTTAGCGGAACCATTCCATTTCCTGTGTATCCGGGAATAAGCGTAATGGGCTTTGGTAATTGGATATTAACTTCAGACGAATTAAGGTCTACCAGTTTTGCATAGGGAACGCCGGAAGCCAGACCAAACCCCATGCCTATAACTGCCTGTGCCGTTCGTTCTGTAGCCAGGACATTCCCTTCTACAATTCCCTCTTTCAAGCCTGAACCTGGATCGCTATCTTCAGTACTGCCAGCAAACATCGACAATCCTAAACAGCCGGGAGCACCCGTTTTTGCAACCATATCTACATACTGATATCTGAAGTCAATTGGTCCGCTTATAAGCGTAAGGTTGGTAACTGCGTTTTTGTAGAGGTCTTTAGCTGCCGCATATTGCCTTCTGCCATGTACTTTCATATGCGCTACATCGTTAGTACCATCGGGTCTTTGTCCGTATTCTACATTACCTGATACATCGCCAGCAATACTATTGGCAAAAGCAGCTACAAATGGTTTTTGCACCATAGCGTTAGTGTCCATGTCATTTTCAAAAAGAGAAGAGGCATAGCCTTTATTATCACCATTAACCATAGTGTTTTTCTGCCCGCGGTCAGTAGGGTGTATTCCATACCAGGTGAGTATCCCTGCCGGTTTTTCCGTTGTGCTGTCCGGAACTTTTACAAATTTGAGCAGTATTATTTCTTTATCTGTATTGTCCTTATACTGATCCTGCTCTTGTTGAGGATTATTGTTATAGGCTTCTGTTGATCTGTTTCTTCCACAATCAGCTATTTCTCCGGATTGCATATATATTCTCCCGGGTGCAAGGTTGTTATGGGCTTTTCTGATAGAAGTTACCATCCCTGATACAATACACTCAAAGTTATGTGCATCAAACCCGCGCATACTGTGGTTGTACAGATAATAATAGTTGTAACCACCAGGGCCACTATGATTATGTGTGCCGCTAATAAGTACATTCTCATCATTATAAAGATTGCCAAACTCTGATTGCAATCTTTTGATGACTTCTGTTTTGATGGAATGGGTGCAAGACCAGATATCGGCATTCAACAGCACCACTCTTTTATTTGTGCCGATATGATGGACGATGAATGTTCTTGCGTACAGCTCGGATTCTACACCGGCAGTTTTTTGATTGTCATCAGACATGCCTTGCATACCCAGGCCAATAGCGGGGTCGGTAACTATAGCAATGCCGGTTCCTATATTGTATTCGACCGGAGCAGGCTTTGTGATGACCTGAGCTAATTTACAAGATGGCACAAGAACGGTGAGTGTAACCACTAGAATAATAATTAAAGAGGTTAGCAGGTTTACTTTAAGCTTCATTCTTTAGATGTTTTCTTCATATAAATCTACATAAAAAAAACTTATATATTATTCCTGTAAAATGGATTTAATTTTCTTAAATATCACAATTAGAGTGATTTATGGAGATGGTATCCTTTATGTATTTAATGCCATTGTATATGCTAATAAACAATTACAAGTCATTAGGTTTAAAACCGATTCTTTTTCTTGGAGGATTAGGCATTCTGGAACTATTGCCAGTGGAAAAGCAACTTTCAGTTATTATAATTCTGATCCTACCGGCACCTATAGAGTTATCATAGAGGGAATCGATAAAAATGAAATACTAGGGAGGCGCGTTTTTTTGTATAAAGTGACGCCTTAGATTGCGCTATGGTGGATAGGAATAGTCTGAGCGCATTTTTTATGATTATCTGCGGTAACGGAATGCTCAAAATTTATTGATCAATTGCAAAGAAAGCATAATAATTAGTCAAATTTCTTGTAGTTCACCGGTGGGCCTTTTGTTAATTTTCCCTTTCTTAAACCAAATAGTTATTGTTTATAAAAAGCAAATTTTAGTGCACTGATTTTCGCTATTTATTCTCAAGTTTCTTTATGTTATTTTTTATAACGTTTGGAGATAAAACACTTTAAAAACACACACACCAACTATGAACAAAAATCTACAATTTTCGTTATGCCGCACGTAGCTATTTAAATATAGTCTATAAGTTTAAAATTTTCTAATTAATAAAATAAATTAATTTAATTACTATGTGTAGTAAATTTAAGTTATTGCTATGCGCTTTATTGTGCATTGAAGTTTCTTATTCTTATGCTGCGGAATCAGACGTATGTCTTTTTCAAGCACCTTCGAGAGATACCACTAAGCTTGATACTAACAAGCTTTTTGTTACAAAAAAAGTAAAAAAAGAAAAAAATTCATCAACTGTAAAACCGGCTAAACTTGCTGAGATTCCTGTTATTTCATTACAGCAATATCTAAAAGGGCAGGTTGCCGGACTTAATGTTCAGGAACAAAGCGGCGAGCCCGGCACTGTTCAGAATATGTTTGTAAGAGGCATTTCAGCTCCACTAATATCGCCGGCAGATGTTTCACAACAGCAACCTTTGGTAGTTTTGGATGGTATACCACTTATTGGTGAGCATCCTTTTGCTTACGACATCCAATCTCATCAATATAATCGTATTGGTACGGCCACAAACCTGCTCACCAATATTGATATGAACAATATTGAGGATGTTAAAATATTGCGTGATATTGCTGCGGTTGCCCTTTACGGACCTAATGCTGCTAATGGTGTAATTGTTCTTACGTCTAAAAAAGCAGCCAAACTCAGAAGGATCAGTATTAACAGCTATTTTGGCTTTGCACCTCGTCCGCAGGTAACTACAGTAAATGCTACTTATGAAAATGCCTTCAGAAAGCAGTTTTACGATAGATATACTGCAACAGGAAGGTACTCAGATGAAGATTTTTATCCTCAATACCTGAGTGATACGGCAAGTACCTTATATAATGGCCCTTCTAACTGGACAGATTACTATTATCGTAATGCGTTTATACATAATCTTTCTGCTGATTTGTCGGGCGGTGGAGAACGTGCAAACTTCAGATTTTCAGTAGGTAATACCAAAAATCAGGGATTAGCCGATTCTACAGGATTCGATCGATATGCGGTAATGTTTAATGTGAACATGAAGCCTTTGAAGTGGTTGACAGCCTCGATTATGGTGAATGCCAACCGTTTGCAGCGTGATCGAAACAGGAGCTTGAGAGACCGCTTCGGACAAACTAATTATGTTCCTTCACTGGCAATGCCGTTGGCACCTAACAAAGAGGTTTATGGAGATTATCTTCAACAATTCGGAAAGGGCTACGATAGAAATTTCAACAACCTCCTGGATGGATATGGAATTTTAACAGTTGATTTAAAGAACATAGAAATTACTTCTAAAATAGCTGTCGACTATAATGAAGCTAATAGGGATATTTTTTTTGCAAGGCCATTGATGGAAGCCAATAGTTATGCCTCAAATTATTTTGGGTATAACCAAAGGTTACTTTTCGATAATGTATTGTCATATGCAAAAAAAATTGGTACAGATCACCAATTGAATCTAACTGCTGGACAATCTATTCAGTGGGATTATTCAAAATATAATTATGGATATGCTTATAGAGGGGTTAATGATTTTATCAAATTAAATATGATAGATAAAGATCTTAATCCCACGTCATTCCCACAGCAATTGCTTTTTAAATTTCTGGATAAAACGCGTCATAATTTGCTTTCAGTTTATGGACGTGGCTCCTATGAATTCAAAAACAAATATAATTTCTCACTATTGTTGAGAGGAGATGCTTCGTCAAATGCGCAACCTACCAGCAGATGGTTCATGTCAACAGTTGCTTCAGCAGGATGGAATATTAAGGCTGATTTACTTACTAATAATACAAACGTTACTGAACTTAAAATGCGTTTAAGTGTAGGTCGATTAGGAAAGTTAAATACATATGATCATTACGGACAAGGTCCCCAGTATACTGCCGATATCGGATATACTGGCAATATAACCGTGCCGGGATTTAACGCAACATCTACTCTTGCCCGTCCTTATAATCTGGGTTGGGTAGGTTATAATGTACCCTGGGCACATACCGATCAAATCAATTTTGGAATAGATTTCGGATTGGCGAAGGATCGTCTGCACGGAAGTATTGATTTATATACAAAAACGGATAAAAATCAATTATTGGCTATTCCTGCCTATGCTGAATATGGATATAAATCTTCATTAGAGTCGGGCATGTCGGTAAACAACAAGGGCGCAGAATTAATGCTCAGTTATGATGCAATTAAATCAACGACTAATGGATTTTCATGGTCTCCAGCTATTAATTTGGCCTATAATACCAATAAATTGTTGGCCTTGCCAGGCGGATTTAAGGAAATCATAGTTGGTAATCAATTATTAAAAGTAGGTGAAGCCATGGATAGATTCTGGCTATTCACTAATGAAGGTATATATACTTCCATCGATGATATTCCGGTTGTAAATGGGGTAACCAAGCAATATACTGGAACAACAATTCAGCCCGGTGATCCGAATTGGAAGGATTTAAATGGTGACAATCTGATTGATAACCGAGACAAATCCTTGTTCGGTCATAGCCTTCCGGTGGTAATCGGAGGTTTTAACAATGACTTCGAATACAACAAATGGTCATTTAATATGAATTTCTATTTTAATCTGGGGCGCAGTGTGGTGAATCAGAGGATGTCTAACTCTCTTGACTTTATCAATAGGGAAGGAAGCAACTCTATCGACGCCGTAAAGGAAATTACGTTCTGGGAGAAAAGAGGAAATAGAAGCGATTATCCATTGTATAATCCCTGGAGTAGCGTGATTCCTTTCCGTGTGGATCAGGACCTGTTTCTAGAGAATGCATCTTTTCTTAAACTGCGGACACTATCAGTGGGTTATGATCTGACATCAGAGTTGGCTGGGTCGAAAATTAAACTTAACGGTTTGTATGTTTATTTGATGGCGAACAATCTTTTCACCATCACCTCTTATAAAGGCCTTGATCCTGAATTAGTTTCATACACGGGGTATGATACAGGATATGGGTTGCCTCTTGCACGAACTTACACGCTTGGATTAAAAATGAATTTGTAATGAAAAGAAAACTTAAATATAAGGATTTTAGTCCTGTTAAAAGTGTCCTTTTGATGGCTGTTCCCATGCTGTTAATGCTGATGAATAGTTGTAAAAAACTGACAGATACTCCCTCCACTCGAGTTGTTGGGGAAATTAACATGTGGAACAAGCTGGAAGATGCCCGTGCAGCGCTAATGGGTATTTATGGATTGGGCCGAGCGGCAATGGTAGACAACAATGCCCATTGGATTTATGGGGATGTGCGTGGAAGACAATTTATTAGTCCTTCCCGTCAGGATTTAAAAGCGGTTAATGATAATCGTCTTATGGCTTCCTACAAAACGCTGAATGAGCTTTCTAATTGGAGAAGATGGTATTCTGTTATCAATTCTGCAAACGTTTTCATTGAGCGGGTGCATAAGGTCAGGGAAGCTGACCTTCGCTATACAGTTAACAATATGGAGGTTGATATTGCTCAGGCCCGTTTTCTAAGGGCTTATGCCTATTTCTATATGGTCAGGATCTGGGGGGATGTTCCGCTGATCATTTCTTCGCATGATGGGAAGTTTGAAAATAAAGCCCAGAATAGTAGCGCTGAAGTATTGGCTTGGGCCGAGAGGGAATTGATTGAAGTTATAGAGGTCTTACCAAATAGATATGGTCAGAACGATCCGAAACAACCGGGACTCTATTATGGTCAGGATGGTGGGCGTTGGTCGGGTGGACTGGCACGCCGTGTTTCTGCTTATGCTGTTCTAGCACATATTGCAGCTTGGCAGGGTGAGTATCCAAAGGTGGCGACTTATACATCTAAAATTATCAATGAGGCTGGTACTGCTGACGTAGGCTTGAGTGATATAGGTTCACTGACCAATGCAGACGGTTTTTTCAACGGTAGAAAATCAGGCCATCTATTCGGATTTAATACAAGCTATGCACAAGGAGAGGGAGGTATGTCGGGTAACATCGAGGAATTGACACTTGCTTTTCCATTTGTAAATAAAGAGGTTCCAGATATCTATATGCCGAAAGATTCTATTCTTAAGGTTTTCGATGAAAAGAAGGACTCACGCTTTGGGCAGGATACCCTTGGCAGGCCAACGACTGATCGCTACTTCTATAATTTTGATGGACGCTACCCGATTTTTAGTAAAATTAAGGCCATTATGGGAGGTTCCGCTTCAACTTCCCCAAATGATCCTAAGTTCAGTTTCTTCTCCAGCGTTGCATTGTTCACCCGATTGGAGGATATGTATTTGTTGCGTGCAGAAGCTAATTCGGTACTTGGTGACAGACAGGGAGCAATTAATGACCTGAATACCATGAGAACAAGACGTGGATTACCAGCCTATAGTGAAGCTGTAAACGGTTTGGTGATTGATGCCATTTTTAAAGAGCGAAAAAGAGAATTAATGGGGGAGGGCCATTTTTGGTATGATCAGATCCGCTACAATAAGATCAGACAAAATAATAGTGACTTCATGAAACTAATTAATTCTGGCGGAATATACTGGCCTGTATCGGAGGTGTTATTGCAACAAAATAAATTGTTAAATCAAAATTCTTATTGGAAATAATGAAAATCAGTGGAATAAAAAAGTATTTGTTCCTTATAGGAATGGCTACAATAAGTTTAATTGCCTGTCGTAAGGATTCTGGGTATTATGATCATAAACCTATTAGTCAAAGAGTTCAGGTAAATGTTTACGATTATCTGAAAAGTAAAAAGGGCATTTACGATTCTATGATTCTGGTAGTGGATCGTCTTGGTCTGAAGCCAACATTGATGGATAGCAACATCACCGTTTTTGCGGTGACAAATTCCAGCTTTCGCTTAGCTGTAGCTAATTTAAACAACACGCGGAAATTAGCAGGAAGAGGACCGGTGAATTTGTCGAACATGGATTACATTCAGCTGGATACCATTATGACCCAATATATCATGCGAGGTCAGTATTCAACTGAGGAATTAGCTAATCAGGACGGGGTAGTTTTACGCGGAGTACGGTTTGGATATAAAATGAATGCAAAATTGAATACTGTAGCAACTTCAGGTTTTCAACACGGAGGACCGAAAGTAATTAGCTACAGTGACATGAAATGGAGTCAGTTTTCCAGAAACTGGACTACTACTACTACCAGCTCTACTAATCTCTTTGCCGTAAATGGTGTAATTCATACCATTGATCAGGATCATGTTACAGGTTTCAGGGATTTTGTAATTCGTTTTACGATTACTTTCCCACCGATAAACTACATCAAACTGTATCGGGGAATATTTACCGTGTCAGCCGAAGGAGGAGGAGGGCCAAGAGGTCAGGAGGGGTCCTATTTTATGATTGATGAAAACCGACTCACAAAATTCCTGAATAGAAATGCATTGGTTACGAAACCGTTCTGGATGAATGTTGAATTTCCTGAATCTCAGGTGTGTAATTCTTATGCCTTTACCTCTGCTAATGATGTTCCGGGACGTAATCCAAAGGCCTGGAATTTACAAGGTTCTGACGATATGATTAACTGGGAAATTTTGGATGAAAGGAGCGGACAGAATTTCGAAGATTTCTTTTTGCAAAAAATCTACCGTTTTGAGAATACCAAGGCTTACAAACATTATCGTATGAACATTACACAAAATAATGGATCAGGAAACGAACTACAAATAGCTGAATATATCCTTGGCTTTAAATAATAAACAGATCATAAAACCAAAATATAGAAATGACTTTCAATATTAATAGTAATCGTATCATTCCAGGTAAGTGCAGGAAGCTGCTATTTTCTGTGCCCTTTATTCTATCTTTCATGGGCTGTGGGAAATTGTTTGAAGTACCTGCAGAGCGGGAATATATCAGTAATAAAATAACTTACGGCTCTAAATTCTTCGAGCCGGTATTGGGACGTACAGTGCTAATGGGTACTGTGAATGCCGATAATTCGACTCAACCTTTAACTTTTAGTATAATTAACGCACGATATGGAGATGGCCGTCCGATGACCGATTTGTTTAAAACAAAGGAGGTCTGGGTGTGGACAGCTGCTTACGACGGTAAGGAGAAGAGCCTGGAGGAAATTAACAGTAAGCGGAGAAAAGAAACCAGACCGCTTTTGGAGGTGCGTTCATCGGGACAACTTATCCTATGGAATTCAGCTACTGATGACCTTGTGGAAGCAAGAAATCCGGACAGCACCAACCTGGTACAGGAACGACGCTATTTTGACGTGCGGATAAAAAATATTGGTGGTGAAGTGCTTATAAAAGACATGGAACTGCGATTGTGGCGTGAACGTCCGTATGAGCCATCTTCTGATTTTAATCCTTACACAGGAAAAATCGGTTCTAAACCAGAGGATTTTGTAGGTGCTTATAAAGTAAACCGCATTCGTCCATCACGTTTATCCAATATCATTGGGAAAAGTTCCCGAAAAGAATTGATTTCAAACGATGCCACTCAGGATGTGGTGGTGTATATCAGACCATTTACTGGTGGCAATGGTAAATCTTTGCGATTTAAGTTCCTGGACAAGGATGCTATGCCAATTGATCCTACCCGATTTAATGAAACCAGATGGGATCAGCTGGTTCACGGATTTAATCGCACAATAACCAGTGAGTATGTGCAGTATGATGTGGCCTATCCAATCCCTTTAATTAACATAACTACTCCTTATGCCAGTGGCGGAAGGGCGAATGTGAATTTTAGTTACTCCAGATTGGGTTTCGGAGGAATTCGCGAAACGGGGAGTTTAGGGCTTGATTTCAGTATTTACAGAGAAGGTGATTGGGAAGTTGTTTTTCATTTCCGTAATGACAATCCAAAATTTGAAGATGAATAAAGCTAATACCTATTAATATATGAAAATGAAGATAATTTTAAAGGTTTTGGCTTGTCTGGCATTTATGTCTGCAGGCCTGAAAGCACAGGTTAAGCAGGTTAAACAGGTGACGCTAAAAGGTATCGTAACTGATGAACGAACGAAACAGCCGATTCCGGCTGTGACTTTGATGTCGGGAACTCCAGCAAAGCCGATAACTTTTACCAATGGAAATGGAGGTTTTACAACCTTGTTGCCAGTAGGAGCTACACTTGAGTTTAGATATATGGGTTACCATCCGCATAAAATAAAGGTCACAACAGAACAATTGAATCTGAATATCAAGCTCAAGGAAACGAATGAAAGTATGGATGAAGTGGTAATTCGTGGTTATGTTGCGCGTTCAAAAGAGGTAACTACAGGTTCATCATTCACCATTAAAGGTGAAGAATTACAGGATGTTCCGGTTGCAAATATTGAACAGTTACTGCAAGGAAAGGTACCTGGATTGAACATTCAGAACAATACTGGTGCTCCGGGATTCAGGGGAACTACCCAGCTTCGTGGTTTATCTACCTTGAATGTAAGTAATTCAAGTAATAACGATGCATTTTTGGAACCAACTTCTCCACTTTATGTAATTGATGGAATTCCTGTTGATGCGGACGTGGCAACGGAGATGGGATTTGATCTTCAGGGGCCGGGAATCAGTCCTTTATCACTTATCCCACAGGAAGATATCGAGAGTATTGAAATTTTACGTGATGCGCAGGCAACTGCATTGTATGGCTCTAAAGCAGTATATGGAGTAATCATTATTACTACAAAAAGAGGACAGTCTTTAATTCCAAGAATCAGGTATGTCAGTAACTTTTTTGTAAGCTCACCACCCGCCCTGAGGAAAACACTGGGGGGCAATAGTGAGCGTCGGTTAAAACTGGAGCAGATTTATGGTAATGCGCTGAATTTCGCCGATATCATGAGGATTTCCCAGGTTCCGATGTTGTCGGATAGTTTGAACAGTTACTATAATAATTCAACAAACTGGCAGGATATATTTTACCATAGCACTTATAATCAAACGCATAACCTTTCAATCGATGGAGGTGATAAGGAGTTTAATTATAAAGCAAATATGGGGTATTTTGCCAATAAGGGGGTGTTGAAGAATACGGGATTTAGCAGGTATACGCTGAATATGAACGCGGAACTAAAACCTAATGACCGTTTCAGATTTACAGCCTACTTTACCGGCGGTGTAGGAAAGCAGCAAAAGGGTGATGGACTAGGTTTTCTACAACGTGGTGTAGCCGACAATGCCCAGGCTTCGTCTTTACTTCCCGGACCATCATTTTATCAGGCCAGTAGTGGAGTGGTATCGGCATTGGAAACCATTAATGATAATTCATCACGAAATATCAGAACCAGTATTGACGCTTCATATATGTTTTTACCGGGCTTCAGGTTATTGTCCACTGTAAACTATAGTTATACTTCGAACCTTGAAGACACCTTTACTCCAGCAGCGGCCAATGGACAATTCTCCAGGGTTTATGGCTTTAACGGAAGAACTCATTCCTTATACAATAGGAATATGATTAATTACTCTGCTACATTTAAAGAAAAGCACAGTGTTTATGCATCACTGGCCAACGATATCAATGAGTCAAATGGGCAACAGTCTTCTGTACGACAGGACCGTACGCCTAACGATCAATTACAGGGACCATTGGGCTTTGATGGGTATTATTCGAAAGGTGGAGGAGTTTTAGGTTATAGCAATGATCGCAGAGCCTCTTTCTGGGGATCAGCCTCCTATGATTTTATGCGTAAATATGTATTGGATTTGTCTTACCGTATGGATGGAACTTCTGCCAGTGGATTAAATAATCCTTACTCTAAAAATCCGGCAGTAGGCTTGAGATGGAACTTCAATAAGGAGGAATGGTTGTCGAGCCTTAGCTGGTTGAATTCAGGATCAATCAGAATAAGCTGGGGAAAGAACATTACCCCAACAGGTAGTTTAAGAAGTATTTATGGTAAATATAACATAGGTGGCAACTATAACGGACAGCAAAGTATAGGTATTGATTTTGGTGCTATACCGAATCCAAATTTGCAGCCTAAAACACGCGAAATGTACAATTTAGGTACTGAGCTTAGTTTGTTTAAGGGGAAAGTAGACCTGAATTTCGATGCTTATTTTAGTGAAATAAAAAACGAGTTGTTTGATAGAACGATGTCCAATACCATCGGATTCAGTAACCTGCCAAGTAACGAGACCGGAATGGTAAATTATGGATATGAGTTGTATTTCGCAGTTCGTCCGTTATCCAATAATAGTCCGTTCAGACTAAACCTTTCATTTAATGGTGCATGGAACAATAACATTCTGACCCGTTTGCCTACAGGATATAACGGACAGCATATTGTTTTCTCTGGTGAGGACGGACAACATACCATTTTAAGGGTCGGAAGAAATTCATTGTCTAATTATCTGTATATCAATGAAGGTGTGTATGCTTATGACAGAGATGTTCCTGTTGATCCGGTAACAGGATTGCGCTATCAGGTTCAGCAGCGTTTTTATATGGCGGGTGATCCGATCATTAAAGATGTAAACGGTGATTATATTATGGACAGAAATGATTATCAGATTACGGGGAATTCACAACCTCTGCTAACGGGAGGGATGTCGGCTACACTGCAGTATAAGTCGTTGGGAGTCAATATATATACTTCGTATACAGCAAAAAGAACTATTCTGAACAATGCCCTGGCAAGTCGTTTGAGTATTATGAACGATCCATTTGCTGCGAAAGCTGTTGTTTCTCTTCCTGATGTAGATATGTGGCGTAAGGAGGGTGATATTGCTACTTATCCCTATGCTTATGATTATAAGCGTTATGGGGCGGTACGACCTTTCAGATATGATCAGAGTTTATGGGAGGAAGATGGAACTTATCTTAAAGTAAATAACGTAACTGTTTATTATACTTTTCCTAAGAGTTTTTCGAGACGTTTGGGTGCAAGCAACCTGAGGGTACAAGCAAGTGCTAGTAATGTGATAACCTTTTCGAGTTATTCCGGACCCAATCCTGAAAACGTAACGGCTCTGGGCAGGGATCTTTCGGCCGGCTATCCGCCTTCGAGAGACTATATATTTGGAATCAACCTGGAACTTTAACAGATACAATTATGAAAGCAATAAAAATATATATATCAGCGGCTATAATAGGAAGTTGTCTTGTATTACCAATGGGTTGCAAGAATTATCTGGATGTAAAGCCGCTTACTGAACTTACGGGTAATAATTTCTTTAAATCTAAGGGAGATGTAGAAGCAAATGTTACCAGTATTTATCTTAAATTTTTTGAAAAAATTAATGAAACATGGGTGATAGGAGCCATCGGTGAAACCCGATCAGGCGAGGTGTTTGCCGTTCCTGGCAACAGAAAGTTTGCCAGCACAAGAGTGGTAGATATCCTTGGTAAAAACAATTTAAACACGGTGCTTAGCGATGGAGATTTTTCTGGCTATCGTAAGATTATTAACTGGACCGGTTACTATCAGGCCATACAAAATTGCAATATCTTAATTGATAAACTTAATAAAGGAGTTCCCGGAGTTTCCGAAACCGAGAAAGCCAAATATATAGCAGAAGCTACTTTTATACGTTGTTTCACCTATTTCTGGATGGTAAGGCTATATGGTGATGTGGTATATTATACTCAGGCCTATCAGTCTGAACCTTTACCTCGCGAAAACATGGTGACGGTGATTAAAAAGTGTATTGCCGATATGAAGGCGCATGTTGATCAGTTGCCCTGGGTATATGATGACCCTGCATTACGTGGTGTGAGGGGAACTAAGGGGGCTGCGATCGCATTGATTATGCATATGAGCATGTGGAATGCAGGTTTTGATACTGGAAATGAAACAGCCTATTACCAGGAAACCGTAAAGTACGGTAGCGAACTAATGGCACAGAATAATCTTGCTTACTCATTGCTGCCGATAGAAAGATGGGCTGACGTAACAAAAGGACGCTCGGAGGAAAGCTTATTTGAATTTTATCGGAGTATTAACTATGGCGATGGTACGGGGAGTACTGCTCCATTTGCCGACCTTTTTCTAAGATATCCATATAAATTCCCGGCTAACCTTTTTCTTACCTCTTTTATGGTGTTCAGAGCAAGTTATATGCAAAAATTGTTTCCGCCAGATGTTGCTGATATGAGAAAGGAACTTTGGTACGAGGATATCTACGCCGATGATGGTCGGTTCACCATTCCAAAATTTGCAGGAAACGTTTTTGCATCAGGTGAGGAGGATAGGAATCCGGAGAACAGCTTTTTGATCTTCCGCTTAGCTGATGCGATCCTGTTACAGGCAGAAGCATTGGCAGAGCTAAATCGTGATGGGGAGGCTATCTCTCATTTGAATCTGGTTCGCGCAAGAGCTAAGGCCACGCCTTATTCGGCCGGGCAAGGGGATTTGAAAGATTTTATATTCCTGGAGCGATGCAGGGAACTTCAGGGAGAAGGGCATGCTTGGTTTGATTTGGTAAGAACAAAAAGAATTTTAAGTCAGCGCTGGGCTAATAATCCCTTAACACTTGATCAGTTTAATAGGGGAGCATGGACCTGGCCGATTGACAGGGAGTCCTTGAGAAACAATCCTTTAATGACACTTAATGATTACTGGATAAATAGTGAGGGAATCTAAATAAGAAAAAATGAATAAGATAAAAATTATTAGTAAAACCTATTTCCTTTTAGTAATGGCCATGTTCTTTTGCCTGGCAGGATGTAAGCGTGACGAATATTATATAGATGGGGGTAAAGCTGAGGCTAATTTTAATGGTACAATGCTGGAATATCTTAAATCAAGACCTGTTCCTTTTGATACTATTGCTACCATTGTTAAACTAGCCGGTATGGAAGATCTTTTTAACAAAGAGGAAATTACGTTTTTTGCGCCTACAGATTATGAAATCAAGGAGTTAATCGGCGATGTTAAAAAGTTAGGTAGCTTAAATGCAGCTTTATATAGAAATGGTAAGGATACGGTAAAAGCGCTGGACGATATCGATGGCACAATATGGGCCAAGTATTTGCAAAGGCATATCTTCAGGGGAGCAAAACGTTTGTCGGATTATCCGCAATATGATCCCGATCTCCGTGCTGTTTATCCAGGTCAGACTTATTATGCTTACAACAAAACGGTATCCAGAATAGGGGTCATTTATGGAGATGTAGGCGGTGTTCAGTATATCGGTCATAGATCATTAACCATCGGCTTCATAGACGATGTGTCGAATCCGGATCAGATATCTAACATGTTTCGTATCTCATCATCAGATATCAAACCTAAGAATGGGGTAGTTCATTCCCTGGCCCTCTACGGCTATGCATTTGGGCTTAATTCTGGAGATCTGATCTCTGATATGATCATTCGATAGAGATAACTAGACATTACAAATCAAAGAAAGAAATGAAGATGCGATTTATTAACAAATCAATATTTAAGGTCTTAGCTTTAATATTTATACTGAGTTCGTGTAAAAAGGAGACCAAAGAGTTCACAGAGCCATATACAACAAGTACCGAAGGCCTGGGAATTATTATGGATAGAGTTAAACCCCCGGTTCCGTCAAGCGGTATTGCAGGTACGGTGGTAACCGTTGCTGCTACTGGTATGATGCCCTATAAAGACCGTTTGGTATTTATGTTTAACGGGGAGAAAGCGGAAGTGCTGGAGGTTGCTGAAACCCATATCAAAGTGAAAGTTCCTGAATATGCAAGTACAGGCGTACTTTCAGTTGCGGTTGACGATGTACTGGCATTTGGTCCTCAATTTAAAGTAACCGGACTAATCAGTGCAGATCCTACATTCAGGGTGCCGAGTGGGGCTAATGGTGACGTGATGCAAATATTAAACCTTGCTGATTCCAAGCGTTTAATCGTTGGACGTTTCACCAATTACAACAATAAGGGAGCCGTGAGACCAATCAATCGTATTGTCAGTGTGTTTAGTGACTATTCCTACGATCCTAGTTTAAAAAGTGGCAAGGGTGCAAATGGGGGGGTCAATTCCATTATTGAATACAAAGGGAAATACCTGATTGCGGGATCCTTTAGCGGATATGATCAACGTGGGGAAAATATAAGTAACCTTACGATGTTAAACAAAAATGGATCAATAGATACAATGGGTATACATCCGTTCAGAAGACCGGATCAAAATGATACCATCAAATATTATCCAAGGTTTAATGCCGGAACAGATCGGGCGATTAATCAGATTCATCAAACTCCAGATGGTAAATTACTTGTAGCCGGCGGATTTAATTTCTTTATTAGTCGCCGTTATGACCAGCCTGATAAGCGCAAGGAGAACGATTCTGTAATACTGGATAGCATAAGGATACCGCAGATTCTGAGGTTAAATGCAGACGGAACGCTGGATAAATCATATCGTTTCAGTGAAGCACTTAACGAAGGGTTCAAAGCTGCTAACGGGCCTGTTAATGCGTTTATTCATAAAGATGTGAGGCACCAGGGAAAAGTTTTGCTTTATGGTAAATTTACCAGTTTTGATGAACAGGCTGCAAAAAATATTGTAAGGCTTAATGCTGATGGAACGATCGACAAAACCTTCAGTTTGGGTCTAGGCCCTGATAATGCTGTGCAATCAGCAATCTATAATGAGGTGCTTGATCGCTATGTTGTTACCGGACTGTTCAGGACCTATAATGGGAAAGCACAGGAGTTTTTAGCCGTGCTGAAATCTGATGGATCATTGGATGAGAGCTTTGTTCCAAAAGCATTCAATGCGCCCGGTTTGAATTTTGCCAAGCTACTTGATGATGGCTTAATGGTGGTAACAGGTTTTTTTAATAGCTATGGTGGAGTGGCCCGAAGTGGTTTCCTGATATTGGATAGAAGTGGTAATCTTGCCCCTGGCTATAATGCTACCGGATCGTTTAACGGCGTACTTAAGGACGCCATTGAAACGAAGTCGGACGACAACAAACGTGCGCTATTACTGATCGGATCTTTTACGCGTTTCAATAACGAAATCGCAAATAACATCATCCGGATCGTTCTGGAATAATCAGCCACATATTTTGAAAATCATAAAAATATAAAAATGAAAACAATCCATTATATCAAAAAAAACATGAAGCTACGCTGGGTATGCCTCTGCTTTTTGGGGATGCTTGCTGCCTGTAACTCTCCATTTGAGCGTATGATTCCTGAGCGTGAATATTCTGATTCGGCCAAAGTTGTATTTGGTAAACCCAAGGTGCTCTATATCATTGTTGATGGCGCCAGGGGAACTTCGGTGCGTAATGCACAGGCTTCAAATATCAACAGTTTGTTACCCGGATCTATTTATACATGGAACGGACTTTCTGATATTGATGCCACTACCAATGCTGCGAATTTTGCCAGCATGTTAACAGGAGTAAAAGCAACTAAACATGGAGTGAAATCTGATGATTTTTCACAAAATGAATTGACACAATATCCTGTGTTATTTGAAAGGATCAAGGATTTTGATCCGGAAATCAGGAGCGTGGTGTTTGCAAGATCGACCTTGCTTAAAAACCATCTTTGTACAGGAGCTACATTAAGCACAGCATATAGTGATGATGCAGCAGTTAAATCGGCAGTGGTAACCGATCTTGAAAATGAAGAGTCATCCATGATCGTCGCGCAGTTTTCAGGAGTAGACGAAGCAGGGAAAACATCGGGTTACGATTTGTCATTTCCGGCATATAAAGAAGCCATCCTAAAATTTGATGGTTATGTAGGCGAAATGATTTCTGCCCTGAAAAGGCGAAAAAGCTATAAAACCGAAAAATGGCTGGTCGTAATTTCTTCAAGTAAGGGTGGACCATTTCAAATTCCTGCGGCTGAAGATGATAAGACTGCTTTTAGCAAGCCTGAACTGAATACTTTTACCATTTTTCACAATACAGAATATTTCACCAGAATTATAACCAAACCATTTTTAGGAAGTAAGTTTCCGGGAAGTTTTATGAAGTTTTCTGGAAATTTAAAGGCTGTTAATGCAGCTGCAGACAATTCAATTTACAATTTCGGGGATTCGGAGTTTACGATTGAACTAAAAGTGAAAAAGAATGCAAATACCAATTATCCGAGTATGATCGGAAAGCGTAAGGATTGGACGCATAATGATATCGGATGGAATATCTTTTTGGAAAGTGGGTATTGGATGTTTAACGGTAGAGGTAATAAGAATGTCACCAGGCAGGTTAAGGGGGCCGATATGGCTATTGATACCTGGAATTCTATCGCTTTAGTTTGTGTGAATAAGGATGGAAAGCGTTATATCCGAACTTTTACCAATGGGAATTTCAATGTGCAGTCGGAGATTACAGATTTGGGACTTTTTGACAATAGTTTTCCAATAACAATAGGGAAGTTTGCGAGCAATGGATCTATGAACGGTTTCATCAGCGATGTTAAAATCTGGAAAGTTGCTATTCCTGATGATAAAATCAAGCAATTTTCATGCGATACTTATGTTGATCCCGGACACCCTTACTACGATTATCTGATTAGCTACTGGCCGATGATTGACGGTTCTGGTGATGTGTTTGAAGATCAGGGGCTTGCAAAGGTCGATCTTAAATTAGAAGGGGCAGCTTTTACATGGGATAGTTTCTCTGACCTGATCTGTTCGCCACCAGCAAGTAATTTAGCGCTTCTTGTTCCGGGAGCAGTTGATATTCCGGCACAGATTTACAGTTGGTTAAGGATACCGAGACAAGAAAGCTGGCTGTTAGACGGCCGTGTTTGGCAAGATCAATAATTGACAGCAGAAAAACTTAGAAAATAATAAAATGAAGATACTATCTAATACAAATAAGTGCCTTGTACTATTGTTTATTGTCTTATTTCAATCCTGTAAGGAGGAAGAGATGGAATATTTTGGTGCAGGAAAGGAAGTTCCAACGAGTGTTTCTCTTAAAGGTATATTGGGGCAGGTGAGCAGGGATGCCGAAAACATAAAAATTCCAATTGAGGTTAAACTCACTACCAGTGCTGCCCAGAGTTTTGATGCACATTTAACATTGGACGAGCAGGTTGTTACCAGTGCAATTACAGGTAATTTGCTGCCGAATACGGTGGCTATACCTAGTGAAACATTAATCGTTCCGCAAACAGTAATTATACCGTATGGTGCAACCAGTGCTATTTTTGAGGCGGTAATGAGTGTTCCTGAGCTTGAGAAATTCTATTTTTCAGGTAAAAAGGTTGCATTCGGACTGAGGTTAACCGGAGTAGCAAAAGGAAACAGTATCGATCAGAAAAAAAGCACCACAATTATTACAATTGATCCTCAGGAAATCATCGCCCCTAATCAAATGCATGCTTTATCCATTGTAAATGGGGGTGGAACTAAACTAGAAGTTTCTGGTACCGCCAATTATCTGCCAAGTGTGGCTTCAATAAGTATCCCTCTGGATATTGCATTGAGCGGAGCAGCTGGTCGTTCATTTACGGTTGATGTTTCTGTAAATAAAGATACTGTTGCTGTACTTAAATCCAACAATGTGCTGCCTGCTGATGCAGTATTGATGAATACCACCGAGTTTGATCTGCGTACAAGTGTTGCGATTGACCAGAGCAGTAATTCTGGTAAACTGGATGTAATCATTCCTTCATCAACATTGTTGAAGTACAAGGGAAATAAAATTGCCCTCGTCGTTCAGTTAACGGGAAGTAGCCGACATGTTATCCATCCGGAAAATAGGACTGTGGTATTGTTAATTGATCCTGCCAGTATAATTCTGGCGAATAGTTACGCACTATCCTTCCCCGGAAAAAACAATTCATTTTTTAACTTATATTTTAATGTTTTAAACTCATGAGAAGTAAGTATGCAATTATGTTAGCTCCTATTCTTTTGATTGTAATGTTGCTTTCTGCTGGATGCAAAAAAGAATTGGAACCAATTGAATCAGAGCCGGATGAGCTTAAGCCTCAAGTGAATTTTACGATAATTCCGGCTACTGAAAAAGATCCTTTTACTTTTTCTTTTAAAGGAGGGGCTATAAATTATAAGGACGTCATCTGGTCGTTCGGTGATGGAAGTAACGCTTTTGGAGTTGACGTTACCCATACCTTCAAAAGTCCGGGCGTGTTTAAAATAATGATGAAAGCACAGAATAGTCTCGGATATTGGGCGCAGCAGGAGGCCAAAATCACCATCAAGGCTGAAGATATACTCGATTTTTCAGTTAAACCGCAGCCCGATGGTACAATTAAGCTGGAACCTGAGCTGGTTGCTGATGTGGAAGAATTTAGTTGGTATTATGGAGAAAATGTTAATGGAGCGCTGATAGGGAGTGCACCTATAACTACTATTCCCGAACTTAAAGATGTTATCTTTACTTATGTTACAATGAAGATTAAAACAAAAGAGGGAGCCGCAGCTAGTATTTCAAAAATTGTCACCAATAAGGGAAGTCTGATTGATATTACATCAAATGGAATAGAGCTTACCGTTTCAAAAGAAGGAAATGGTGGTACAACTGGCGCTGAGGGGTCGTTGAAGTTGGTAGATGGATTATCGAGCACGAAAATGTTCGTAAATTCAGGCTATACCAATGCATACTGGGCCCAACAGGAAATCCTAACGCCAACGGTAGTAAACGGGTATATAATTATTTCCGCAAATGATGTGCAGGATAGAGATCCAAAGGATTGGGATTTTTTAGGTTCTCATGATGGTGTAACCTGGGTGAAGTTGGATTCCCGTGCTAATTATCTGAGTCCGTTGCGTTTTGAAACAAGATTATTCCTTTTTGATAATACTGTGGCTTATCGCTATTACCGACTGAATGTTAAGGCTGTTAAGGGCGGCACAACTATGCAAATGGCTGAATGGCGGTTGATGTATACGAAGTAGTGTACCCCCAACTTGCTCTTCCATTTTGGAAGAGCAAGTTTTTAAATTCGTCATCAGTTAAATAAATCTAAGCTGACAAAGAAATTGGTTCCTTTATTCAATTCGCTTTCAAGCCAGATTTTTCCGTTTTGTAATTCTACATAGGTTTTAGTTAGTTTTAACCCTAAGCCTACACCTTTTTCCTTATTGGTTCCATATGTCGAATTACTCTTTAAAGAAAATATGGATGACTGCTGATCCTGTGCAATTCCAATACCATCATCCTTTACTGATATGATGCATTTGCCATTCATATCAGATATGCTTAATGTCACTGTTCCGCCTGGTAAAGAAAATTTTATAGCATTATTTAATAAATTCCTGACAATGAGCTGTAACATATCAGGATCTGCAATTACCTTAAGGCTTTCATCTGCAAAAAAGAGAAGATTGATCTCTTTCTCTTTCGCTATACTTTTTTGCAAATTGACTGTATGTTTTAAGGTCTCGTAAATAAAAATTGGACTTAGGTTTACCTTAATTTCATCCATTTGATCTTTAGCCCATGACAATATATTCTGGAGCATTTCGGAAGTTTGTCTGGTAGAGGATAGCAGTTGCCTTTCGATTTCTATTTTTTCTTCATTGTTGAGATCCATCTCATTAAGTAGAGAAAGGTAGGTTTCTATAGATGATAGGGGGGAGTTGAGGTCATGAGCAACAATTGAAAATAATTTGGTTTTAGTTTGGTTACTATTTTCTAAAGCAATAAGACTATTTTTTGCCAGTTCTTTCTCCCGATTGTAGTTTTTTTTCATATACATCGTAATGATGGAGATGAGAATGATAACTTCAAAAAACGTTTGCGCTGTATCTATAAGTTTATGCTGCCGGTCAATATAAACTGTTTTTACCATTTCGGGATGCAAGTATTCTATAGTTAAAAGGATGGCCAAAAAAATAATGTTTAATGGTATCCATATCCAAAATTGCTTTTTTGGGGTTACTGTACTAAGGATGAAGATGATGACAATAAATGTAAACAGGTTGACCCCATTGGATCCATCTGCAACAAAATAAGTTCCTCCACAAAGTAGGTTAAACGAGATGGCAAATATTCCAATAGCGATGTTTAATTTATTCTTATATCTCGACAAATAATAACCAAATAACAAAACGGCAATTAAAGGAAGCATTAGGTAGCTATACAAATCTAATCCGATTGCAAAGTTTATTATGGCATTTATGGATGCCACAATAGCGGCAAAAATACTGACGGCATTAAAAATGCGGGATTCCATGGAGTATTGCAATTCATCTCCAATTAATGCAGACCAATTTTTCTTTATCAGGGCTGGGAACTTCAATTTAGGTTGATATAAATTCAAATATAGAAAATAATTTGACCATGGAGATCGTAGGCAGGGGAAATTGTTACCCTTTTGCTGTTCAAAACACTTGAAAGCATAGAAACACCTTGTTCAGTAAAACCATAGGTGCATACTTTATATTACCTCCTTGTTTCAAGGTGCCATTTTGGCTCCTTGAAAATTTATACTCTTCAGGGGTCAGTTCAAACATGAAATCGTCGGGGAAACGATCAATATTTCTTTTAACCTGCCTTTTAAGTTGTTTCGTATCTACTTCATAAAGTGCTGCCAGATCGCTATCTAGCATCACTTTTTGTTCGCGTATATAGTAGATTTGGTTCATGACAACTTCGTCAGGAATTGTTATAATATCTTTTTTATCAGTCATATTGCTTTATTAAGTGCCAAGTTAAACGTCAGTATTTTTATGGACTTAACAACAATCTACTGTTGATTATATATAAAATTCTCTTAATAATGCCATATCAGCACCCACCTTAATAGCTAAGACTTTGGGGCGTAATGTTGTGTAGTTTGAATGTCGGTATGACTAAGCATTTTGGATTCCGAATGATTCACCTTGTGATATGAATTTCGCCGTATTTCTGGAATCTTCTGAAAACAAAAAATCCTGAAGTCTTACGATTCCAGGATTTTTGTAGGCTTTGATACCTTGGCGGAGAGCGAGGGATTCGAACCCCCGGACCTATGACAGTCAACAGTTTTCAAGACTGCCGCATTCGACCACTCTGCCAGCTCTCCGCTGCAAAAGTACGAATACAGCCCGGTTCTGCAAACTAAGTGCATGAAAAATTAATAGTAAATTGATAAGGGCTTAAAAATGAGTTAGTAAATTTTTTATTTTTCGGAATTTTGAGGTGTAGAAGCCGGTTTTTTGAACATATTGAAGTTCGGTTTGATGATTTTTACACTCCGTTTCGACAGATCTACACTTGCATTCAGCTCAAAACCGATCAGCAAGATCAAAGAATTTAAATAAAGCCAGATCATCAGGATGATCAACACACTGATAGAACCGTATACTTTATTGTAAGAACTGAAGTTGTTGATGTAAAAAGAAAAACCAAGGATGGTTAAAAAAGCAAGAATGGTGGCTAACCAGGAACCGGCACTAAAGAAATGCCATTTCTTAGCATGAGCAGGACCGTAGCGGTACAAAATAGATATCGTCACAAAATATAAAATACCCAGGAGCGACCACCTGACTAATTGAATCACATAAGCAATCAAATTACCTTCTATGTCCAGTTGTTTGTCAATGTATTTTAACGCAAACTCGCCAACAAACATAGCGGTGATACAGGTTATTACCGAAAATGCAATGATAACTGTTAAAATTATCGCAATTAAACGTTGTTTGAGCCAGGAACGGGTTTCAATGATCAACGATGATTTGTTAAAAGCCATCATCAAACTATGCACCCCATTGGTAGCGAAAAATAAAGACAACAAAAATCCGAATGATAGTAAGCCTCCGTTTTGTTTGTTTACAATCTCATTTAACGTGGTCTCAAAAGCCTTAAAAGCATCACCTGGTAAGATGAGCTGAATAAACTCCATCAGCTGTTTCTGGAAGCCAATTCGCTTTGGTATAAAAGGAATAAGCGTAAATAAAAAGATGATAGCCGGAAATAAGGCCAGCATAAAATTATAGGCCAGTGAGGAAGCTTTGTTGACCAGAGAATCTTTGCCAATCTCTTTAAAAAAGAAAGAAGCAACAGTATACAAGGGAAGTGGGCTAAAACCAGGAAGAACACATACTTTTGTCCAGTCTATAAACAAAGCATAAATCCTGATTTTTAATAACTGTCTATGTACCCATTCCATTTCTTAGAGAAAATTAAACAAAATACTTTCTAACATTTTTCATGAAACTCTCCGGAGGAGCACATGGTCTCCGGGTTTCTTTATTTACAAAGACAAGTGTAGTGTTACCTACATTAATCAATTCGTTAGCCTCATTATAAATTTCATAATCTACCTTCAACCGAACAGTAGGGAGGTTACTTACTATTGATTTTATTGTAAGTACCTGGTTGTACAATGCAGGTTTTAAAAATTTAGACTGTAAATCTAAAATTGGCAGCATTACACCTTCGGCTTCCATAGCCTCATAACTCATGCCAGAACAGGCCTCAAAACACTCTGTTCTCGCCAGTTCATAATATTGAGCGTAGTTACTATGGTGTACCACACCCATTTGATCAGTTTCTACATAACGTACCCTAACCTTACTCTCGTATATAAACATTATTTAAAGATGTTACGTTTATTTAAAGCCTCTCTGTATTTTTTCGCGTTTAGCTCATGTTCCTGAACCGTAACCGCAAAGTTGTGGTAGCCTGAAAAATCTTCTTTAGCGCACATATAGATGTAATTGTTCTGATCTCTATTCAGTACAGCATCAATGGCATTGATACTTGGCATCATAATAGGACCAGGAGGCAAGCCTGCATATTTATAAGTATTGTATTTCGACTGTACCTGCAATAGAGAGTTTGTGACCCTTTTTACCGTAAAATCATTGTTGGCAAAAATAACCGTCGGATCAGCCTGTAACAAAATGCCTTTGTTTAACCTGTTCAGATAAAGACCAGCAATAATTGGCATTTCCTTGTCGTACAAAGCCTCAGCATCAACAATAGAAGCCAAAATAGAAACCTGGATAGGTGTAAGGTTTAAAGCAGCAGCTTTTTGCTTGCGCTCATCGGTCCAGAACTTTTCATATTCTTTGTGCATGCGGTCAAAAAAGTCAAGTGCAGTTACATTCCAGTACATTTCATAAGTATTTGGAATAAACATCACATAGCTGTTGTCTTTATTGAAACCGTATTTTTCTATCAGGGCAACAGAATCAAGCACATTGATAAAAGTTAAAGAATCGGGCTCAAGGTTGGCTGACAAATACGCTGCAAAGTTCTCCTTTTTTCTCAGGTTTTGAAACTTCAGTTTTACGGGATCCTGATTTCCGGATTTCAGCATATTGATAATGCTGCGGTTGTTCATCCCTTTTGTGAGTTTATAACGTCCAGGTTTTAAAGAACGGGCAAGATCCATTTTTGCAGCAGCCTGACTAAAAGTACCAATCTCAGTTAAAGCGTCTGTACGGCGGATTTCTTCAAATAAATCATCCAGATGATGTCCGGTCCTTACATATAGATATTTCACTTTACCAGATGTGTTTGCAGCGAAAAACACTTTGTAAAACTTTACCCCAAAATAGCCACCTACGGCTAAAATAGCTAATAAACCAAGCAATATAATTTTAGTGCTGGTTTTCATACTTTTCTTTTCGTTAGTCATATACTGAAAATAGATATTATTTGTTGGAAAGGGTAATGTTTACCGGGGTACCAATTTTAACTTTAATTAATGAATCTGTAGCAAAAGGATCTTGTCTGACAACAACAGCAGTTGTAGAGTCGGTAATGGTACCTTCATAGCTGATGATGCCAAGGTTAAGCATAGCACCGTTTCTAAGCGCAAATAAAGCTTCATCCTTTGTTAAGCCGATTAGAGAAGGTATTTCTACTTCTTCGTTTCCTTTCCCATCACCAAGTACCAGGTTTATTCTTGATCCTTTAGGAAGGCTCTCACCAGCTTTAATGATTTGTCCACCAAATGTAGCCTGTAATACTACGTCTCTGCTTACATCTGGTTTGTAGCTCGTATCACCTAATTTCAAACCAAAGCTCTCAATAAGTGCCTGCGCTTCCCTTAAGGATTTAAATTCTACATCAGGGAACTTGGCATTAGGTGCCAGAGCTGTATTGATGGTTAAGTAAATGGTACGGTTGTCTTTTACAAAAGTATTGGCTATCGGATCCTGATCTATCACCATACCCGGAGGAGAGTCCATAATGTATACAGAATCTACTTCGTAACGCAAGCCCAGTGCTTCAAGTTTTTCAACAGCTTGTGTAAATGCAAGGCCTTTTAATTCGGGTACATTTAAACCTTGTCCGTGTTTGGTATAATATCTTAAGCTAAAGAAAGCAACCATCAACAGCACCACAACAGTAAGTATTGCAGCAATGAGGTTGTTTCTAAAAGAGGTAGTCTTTAGATAAGATATGAATTTGCCCATATTGATTTGTTTCTTTTAAGGTATGAGGTCCAAATTTAGGCTAAAAAAATATTTTATTGGAATTAAAATAACATCTGCACCAACTAATTTATATTTGTGCATACAATTGGGAGTGTCTCTAAACTCCTTTAATACGCTTATATAATGAAGAAAATAATAGCATTACTAACCGGAGGAACTACCGGAGAGTGGGTAGTTTCGGTTAAAAGCGCTGCTACTATCGCACAAAATTTAGATACGGATAAGTTTGAAGTATATAAAATTATGCTGACGCAGCAGGGCTGGTTTTATGAACCCGCAGGCTCTGTGAAAATTGAGGTAGACAGAAACGACTTTTCATTAACCATAAAAGGAAAAAAAATCACCTTTGACGGGGTGTTTATAGCCATTCATGGTGCGCCGGGCGAGGATGGCAAATTACAGGGATACTTTGATATGCTTGGCTTGCCTTACACCACTTGTGATGCGCTGACTTCGGCAGTTACTATGAACAAGGGGTACACAAAAGCAATTGTGAATGGAATTAACAACTTAAATATTGCTAAGTCGGCCCAGATATTTAAAAATACCGCATACAATATTGAGCAGCTAAAAAAAGACCTTAATACGCCATATTTTGTAAAACCAAACAACGGTGGCAGTAGTATTGGTATGACGAAAGTTAACCATGCAAACGATTTGCAAAATGCAATAGATAAAGCCTTTAAAGAGGATAGTCAGGTGTTGATTGAGGAGTTTATTTCAGGCAGGGAGTTTACGGTTGGCGTAGTTAAGCTGGACGGAAAGATTGTGGTATTACCTGCTACTGAAGTAGAAACTGCTAAAGAGTTTTTTGATTTCGAAGCTAAATATACTCCAGGGGTTGCCACAGAAACTACTCCTGCGAAAATAAGAATTGAAACCCGTGAACGCGTGGAGCAGATTGCTCAGGAAGTATACCTGAAGTTGAACTGCCGTGGTGTGGTGCGGATAGATTTTATCTTGTCGGAAGATGAGGGTGACTTTTATTTTATCGAGATCAATACCATACCCGGACAAACAGCAACCAGCTTTATACCACAGCAAGTGGCGGCAGCTGGAATGAAACTGAATGATTTTTATACCAAACTAATCAGAGAAACAATAGGGTAGTAGAGCCTATATAATAAAAAAGCGTGGCACATTGTGCCACGCTTTTTTATTATATACAATTGTCCGTATACGGTCGTCATCTTGACGAAGGTGAGGGTCCCTCAAAGAAAGGATTTAAAACCTGAACCCAATACTTAAACCAGATCTTAATCCTGCCCATGGACCATCGAAATCAACTTTTGCACCTTCGGCGGTAACTTCAGATTTAACTTTAACCAAAGGAAGGCCTTGAAGGTCTTCAAGTGCATCTCTTAATGCTTGCTGCTCGTCAGCATCAAATCCATTGGCACTTTTTCCAGAAATATAGCCTTTTGAAGTACCGTAATTAGGACCTAAAATCCACCAATCCAGGTAAACCAATTTGCTTAATTTCCATTGTGCACCGAATAGTAAACCACCTGTTAATGCAGTAACGTCACCACTAAGGTTTATTTGTTCTTCTCTTGTTATTGTATTTGTTCCATTAGTTACGTCTACCTCGAAGTTAAAAGGAACATCTGCGCTAAACTTTGAGTATCTTACAAAAGGAGCTACATAAAAGCCTCTAAATACGCCTTTACCCATGTAAAATCTAACCTCTGGTGTAATGGCAAAGTTTCCGGTTTTGAAATCCTTGATGCTATTCCAGGTTTCTTCATCATCAATAAGGTCTTTTACTTTTGACGAGAAAGGAACGTTTGATTTTGGTGCGAACCTAACGCCAACTGCTACCGCTATTTTTTTAGCAACAGCACGCTCGTATTGAAAAGAATAGTTTTTTAATGCAAGTGCAGCAAAATTCCATTTCACAAGGTTTTTGCTCTCTGCCTCAGTTGTGGTGTCCTGGGCATTTACTGATCCTGCGGAACAGAAAACTAAAGCCACTAGAAGAAATAATGAATGTTTAGTAATGTTTTTTTGCATAAAATAATCTTTATATTTAAATATTTTTTCTCCAAAGTTAGAAAAGTGGCCCCGATTTAAAAATACCTACTTATAGGTATTTTTAAATCGCTATGCTTAACTTCGGACAGGCCAAAATTTACCTGACCTATGATCATAAAATATTTGCTAAGTCATCATTACCAGCCGGTTCTCTATAAAAAAGGAACTGTAATTTACGAACCCGGAGCTCAGCCAAAAGCTGTTTACTTCATTAAAAGCGGGGAAGTACGCATGGTTACGGTAAATGATGACGGCAAAGAATTCATTCAGGGGATATTTAAAGCGAACCAATATTTTGGTGAACCAGCTTTGCTGGTGAATAAACCTTATCTGGCTTATACCATTGTAACCAGAGATGCCGAAATTATAACCGTTAACAAAGATCAGTTTTTTAAATTACTCGAAGAGGAGCGTTCTTTTAGTATGGATTTGATTAAAACGTTAAGTGATCGCTTATTTTACAAATCGATGATGTTGGAGGAGCTGGCTAATGAGCAGGCTGAACATCGTATCATTACCCTGATCAGCTATCTGTTTAAAAACCTTGAAAAAGACGCTGTATTGGATATAACAAGGCAACAATTGGCTGATATGAGCGGTTTGAGGGTCGAAACAGTCATCCGTATTGTGAAAAAACTGGCCGATCAGAAAGTCTTGAAATTACAGCGTGGAAAGATTATAAAACTGCAAATATGATCTATGTCATAAATTGGGAATCGTAGGTTGCGTATCTTTGTCTTAGATAACAAAAAGAGGTAACAGATAACTAGAAGAGCGATGAAACCGATATCAAAATTACAAGCTGTAATACAATGTAAATGTCCAAGATGCCGTGAAGGTGCAATCTTTACAGGTAATATGTATGCTTTAAAAGCACAGGGTACAAACGAGTTTTGTCCTGTTTGCAACCTGCGCTTTGAACGTGAGCCTGGATTTTTCTATGTAGCGATGTTTATCAGCTATGCGATGAACGTTGCTGAAATGATTACCATTAGCGTGGCGGCTTATATTCTTGGCCTCGACCTGGTTTACGAAAACCTATGGATTTATGCAGGGATTATACTGGTAGGTGTATTGTTGTTCTCACCTTTTAACTACCGGTACTCACGTGTTTTCCTGTTACACTGGTTAACTCCTGGTTTAGGTTATGAGCCTAAGGCTAAACCTTAACCGTTTTCCATTTTCCTTTTTTAAACAGGATGAACCCGGCAAGAGCAATGCCTGTTTCTGCAACCGGAATAGCAATAAAAACTCCCGTTGGCCCCATGCCAAATTGTTTGGCTAAAATATAAGCCAGCGGGATTTGAAATAACCAGAATCCAAAAAAGTTAACCCATGTTGGTGTCCAGGTATCGCCGGCACCATTAAAGGTACTCATCAATACCATGCCGATTCCGTAACAGATATAACCAACGCTCATAATCTGCAATGCAGTGATGGCCACATCCTGTATCAGCCTGTCGTTACTAAAGAAGGAAATAAAGTACCTGCCACCCGCGAAAGTAAAGATCATCACCAATACCATATATATAACGATATACTTGGCTGTCTTCATCACCGACTGCTCAGCACGTAGCAATTGTTTTGCTCCGAGATTTTGCCCCACTAATGTCGCTGCAGCGTTACTCATGCCCCAGGCCGGTAACATGAAGAACATCATTAACCGTAAAGCTGTTTGATAACCCGCTGAGCCATGATCGCCACCGGTTGTTGCCACCAGTTGCGCCAGAAAGATCCAGCTGCAGGAAGCAATTACAAATTGGAAAATACCGGGGGTCGCAATTTTTAATAAGGCCTTAATTTGTTCCCAATGTGGCTTCAAATAAGCTAGTTTGATTTTTAAAACACCCCTGCCATTAAATAAATGGTAAAGTTGATAGCATACACCAATACCCCGGCCAATAGAAGTAGCTAAGGCAGCACCAGTTAAACCAAATCCAGGAATTGGACCGAAACCATTGATGAGTACAGGACATAAAATGATATTGGCAATGTTTGCAATCCATAGGCTTTTCATGGCGATGGCAGCATTTCCTGCGCCTCTGAATATTCCGTTGATTAGGAAAAGTAGTACTATGATAACACTTCCGCCCATCATAATACGCATAAATGGAGTACCCTGCCTGGCTGTTTCTTCTGATGCGCCCATCAGTAATAAGATATCGGTGGCGTAAATTAACCCTACAATGCTAATGAGGATGTTAAAGCATACTGCTACAAAGATGGCTTGCATACCGGCCTTTCCGGCCGCTTCGGGATCTTTCTCGCCCACGCGTCTGGCTACAACGGCGGTAGCGGCCATGCTCATCCCGATAGCCAGAGAATAGATAATGGTCAATACAGATTCAGTAAGGCCAACAGTTTGTATAGCATGACTGCTGTTGTGTAGGTGCCCAACAAAGTAAAGATCTACCAGCGCGAATACCGATTCCATAGCCATTTCGAGCATCATAGGTATAGCGAGCAGGAGCACAGCGCGACGCATGCTACCTTGCGTAAAGTCGAGTTCTTCGCCTTTAAAGGCTTGTTTTAAAAGAGTGAAAATTTGAGATAGCTTGCCCATGGCAGCTGTTTGTTGTTGTGGCATAAAAAAAGAAAAGTATAATGTAAAAACCTATTGCCAGTATGAAATACTGGGGATGATGTTTGTCGGGAAGTTGGAGTCCTCGGTCTTAGAACCTCATACGGACTGCAAAAATTCTCATCGTTTTGCGGTTAGGTATAACACAAATATATAATTATATACTTAAAATGTTTTATCACAGCTGAATTTTTATTAAAAAAAACGTTTTTAGCAGCCTGGAGTATACAGATCTATTGAGTTCGGAAAGCGTTTGTTATGAGTGCGCCCTGCTTAAATAACTCTAGCGTGGTGAGTCCGCCTTTTTACTGAAAAAAGGCGGACTCACCGCGGACTCATGGCGCTCTCACTGTGCTCACATAGTGAACGCTTTCCCAACCTAGATGGGAGCTGGTTACTTTGTTTTAACCAGCTATATTTAAAGGATAATTTATTGAAATGTTAGATGCTGTAAGCCTGGATCATTTCTTCGTTGACTTTGCAGCCTCTACCAGTTGTAGTGTCGATCATCACGTAATCAAACCAGCCATCCGAAGCAATCTTTCCCGTGCGCTTGTTTTCGATCTCAAACTGAACACGACAGCCTTTTTCATTAATGGTCAGGATGCCTGTACGAATCAGGATCACATCACCAAGTACCAGCGGACGTTTAAAATCAACCAATGCAGTGCGCACTACCCAACCAAAACCACTTTTTAGAAATGATTCCATTGGCATTTTATAAAATTCAGCCATTTGATCATAACGGGCAGCAAGTACATAGTCGAAATATTTGCTGTTATGAACATGGTTAAACATGTCAATATCATCAGGACGTACTTTTAATTCACTTTGAAATATGCTGTATTGACTTTTTTCCATGTTTAAATGATTGTTGCCGCAAAAATAGGGTTTAGATTTTAATATGTTTAGGCTTGATGTGGATATTAAAACCAGATGACATTTGTATATATAGTTGTTAATCACCAAAACATACAGTATCTTTGCAGCAATTAATTAATTTATAAACACTTTAGTATCATTCAAGAATGTATTTAAGTAAAGAATCAAAAGCCGAGATTTTCAAAAAACACGGCGAAGTAGAAACAAACACGGGTTCTGCAGAAGGTCAGGTAGCGTTATTTACATATCGTATAGCGCACTTAACAGAGCATTTAAAGAAAAATCGTAAAGATTTCTCTACTCAGTTAGCACTACAAAAATTAGTAGGTAAACGTCGCGGTATTTTGGCTTACCTGTTTAAAAAAGATATTGAGCGCTATCGTGCTATCATCAAGACTTTAGGTCTAAGAGATATCATCAAGCCTTTGGGGTCGAAAGACAACAAATAAGCGTACTTATATCAAGAAAAGCCATTCTTCAGGGGATGGCTTTTTTACTTTTCTGATAAAATTGTTTGAGTTTTATCTTAAGTTTGGAAAACAAAAAAAACAATATATAAACAAGGTGTGTCGAAAGAGGAAAATACACCACAACTATTATTAAATGAATGTAATAAAAAAGACGTTCGATCTGGGCGATGGAAGAACAATTGAAATTGAAACAGGTAAATTAGCTAAACAGGCTGATGGTTCGGTAGTGGTAAGAATGGGTGATACCATGCTATTGGCTACAGTAGTATCGACAGTTGGCGCAAAAGCAGGTGTTGATTTTTTACCTTTATCGGTAGATTATCAGGAGAAATATGCTGCCGCAGGACGTATTCCGGGTGGTTTTCTTCGTCGCGAGGCAAGATTGTCAGACTATGAAGTTTTGATTTCAAGATTGGTTGACCGTGCTTTACGCCCAATGTTCCCAGAGGATTACCACTCTGATACGCAGGTGATGATCTCTTTGATCTCGTCTGATAAAAATATTATGCCTGATTGTTTAGCTGGTTTAGCAGCCTCTGCTGCGATCGCGGTTTCAGATATCCCGTTTAACGGACCAATCTCTGAAGTACGTGTAGCTAAAATTGACGGTAAATTGGTGATCAACCCTTACGTAAGTGATTTGGAACGTGCTACAATGGAATTCCTTGTTGCAGGTACAGAAAGAGATATCGTAATGGTGGAAGGTGAGTGTGATGAGATTTCTGAAGCTGAAATGGTGGAAGCAATCGAGTTTGCACATAAAGCTATCATCGTTCAGGTTCAGGCTCAGAAAGAACTGACTGAATTGGTAGGTAAAACAGTAAAACGCGAATATTCTCATGAAGACAGCAACCTGGAGTTAAGAGCTCAGGTGTTTGCTGCTACTTATGATAAAGTATACGCTGTTGCGAAAAGTAATACAAGCAAAGGTGAGCGTGGAGATGCATTTGGAACTATCTTAATGGATTTCATCGCTACTTTAGGTGAAGATATTGATGATGTAACTGGCTTCCTGGCTAAAAAATATTTCCATGATGTACAGTATGATGCCATCCGTAACCTGGTATTAGACGAAGGAATTCGTTTAGATGGCCGTGATGTACGTACAGTACGTCCTATCTGGAGTGAAGTTGGTTATTTGCCTGCTGCTCACGGATCGGCTGTATTTACACGTGGAGAAACTCAATCATTAACTACAGTTACTTTAGGTTCTAAAGATGATGAGCAAATGATTGATGGTGCTTTCATCAATGGATACAATAAATTCCTTTTACACTATAATTTCCCAGGTTTCTCAACTGGTGAGGTTCGTCCGAACAGAGGTGCTGGTCGTCGCGAAATTGGTCATGGTAACCTGGCTATGCGTTCATTGAAGAAAGTATTACCTGGATTAGAAGAAAATCCATACACAATCCGTATCGTTTCTGATATCCTTGAATCTAACGGTTCTTCATCAATGGCAACTGTTTGTGCTGGTACTTTAGCATTAATGGATGCTGGTATTAAAATCAAAGCTCCGGTGTCGGGTATTGCAATGGGATTGATCACTGATGAGAAAACTGGTAAATATGCAATCCTTTCTGATATTCTAGGTGATGAAGATCATTTAGGAGATATGGACTTTAAAGTTACTGGTACTGAAAAAGGTATTGTAGCTTGCCAGATGGACTTAAAAATCAATGGCTTGAAGTGGGAAGTGTTAACAAATGCTTTAAACCAGGCTAAAGAGGCTCGTTTACACATCTTGAATGAGATGAAAAAAACAATCTCTGCACCTCGTGAGGATTATAAAGACCACGCTCCGCGTATCGTTTCTTTAACTATTGATAAAGAATTTATTGGCGCTGTAATTGGCCCAGGTGGTAAAATTATTCAGGAAATGCAACGTGAAACTGGTGCATCTATCTCTATCGAAGAGGTTGGTAACAAAGGTATCGTTGAAATCTTTGCTGATAATAAAGCTGCAATTGATGCTGCTGTTGGCCGTATTAATGCAATTGCTGCTAAACCGGAAATTGGTGCTACTTACGATGGTAAAGTAAAATCTATCATGCCATTTGGTGCGTTCGTAGAAATTATGCCAGGTAAAGACGGATTATTGCATATCTCTGAGATTGCATGGGAACGTTTAGAAACTATGGATGGCGTACTTAAAGAAGGTGATAAAATTCAGGTTAAACTTTTGGATGTTGATAAACAAGGTAAAATGAAGCTTTCAAGAAAAGCGTTATTGCCTCGTCCACCAAGACCAGAAGCAGCTGCTACGGAAAATAAGCCAGCTTAATTTTAGCTGACCCAAATATTGAAGAACCCCGCAATTTGCGGGGTTTTTTGTTTACACAGGTATTTCATTATCTTTACATACACAAAAAAATATCTATTAAAATGTCTCACCTTATCGCACCATCCGTACTATCAGCAGACTTCGCAAATTTGCAGCGTGATATTGAAATGATCAATTCAAGCGAGGCCGATTGGTTTCATGTGGATGTAATGGATGGGGTGTTTGTGCCCAATATTTCTTTTGGGTTTCCGGTGGTGGAAGCTATAAAAAAACATGCTAAGAAACCTTTGGATATACATTTGATGATCGTTAATCCTGATCAGTATATTGAACGTTTTGCTGCTGCTGGTGCGGCGGTAATTACAGTGCATTATGAAGCTTGTACGCACTTACATAGAACGGTGCAGGCCATCCATGCGACAGGATGTAAAGCTGGTGTTGCCTTAAATCCGCATACACCCGTGGCATTACTTAAAGATATATTGGTAGATTTGGATATGGTACTGATTATGTCGGTAAACCCCGGGTTTGGCGGACAGCAGTTTATTGTCAATTCTTTGAATAAGATTGCTGAATTAAGGGCGATGGCCGCAATGGTAAATCCTGATCTGCTGATCGAGGTAGATGGGGGAATTGGTATACACAATGCAGCTTTGCTGTTAAATGCTGGTGCTAATGTACTGGTGGCTGGAAATGCCGTGTTCGCCGCTCCGTCGCCTACAGAAATGATTGCAGCACTTAAACAGGTTGAGGGTAGGCTGGTGCAACATGGGTAGTAGGGCCTGCCTGTTATTCTTTCTCGTTTTTTTAGGCTTTACACAACTGTATGCACAGCCACTGATTAAAATATCCGGGCTGGTGGCAGATGAATCGAAACGCCCTTTACAACAGGTAACGGTGACGGTATTGGGACAGCGGCAATCTACCGTTACAGATATACATGGTGCTTATCATATTTATTCCAGTCAAAAGGTTTTTACCATCAAATACACTTTGTTAGGGTATAACCCGGTTTTGGTCAACGTAAGACAGGATAAAGCAGGTAGGATTGTGCAGGATATTGTATTGAGTGTTAATCCGAATGAGCTGGAACAGGTAACCATTACTAACAAGCAGAACCAGTTGAGCAACAGTATTACTATTAATATTAATGATGCCTCAAATTTGCCTTCAGTTTCCGGAAATTTTGAGGCCATTTTGAAAACACTACCCGGTGTATCACCCAATAACGAGATGAGCAGTCAGTACAGTGTTCGTGGAGGGAGTTTTGATGAGAACCTGGTGTATGTGAATGGCGTGGAGATTAGCAGACCAATAATGGTTCGAAATGCGCAGCAGGAGGGTCTGAGTTTCATTAACACAGATCTGCTTAGTTCTGCCAGGTTTTCTGCCGGTGGTTTTGAAGCGCGGTACGGAGATAAACTATCGTCGGTACTGGATGTAAAGTACGACAGGCCTGACAGCAGTAGCGCAGTTTTAAACGCTGGTTTATTAGGTTTGTCACTGAGCTCGAAAATTTCACAGAAAAACAGTTACCTGCTGGCAGGATTGAGGTACAAAAATAACGCCGGGATATTAAACAGTCAGGATACTAGAGGTGTTTATACGCCCAACTTTACTGATGTACAGTTGCTTTATAACCATGATTTGTCGGATAAATTCAGTGTGAATTTATTGGGGAATTTCAATAGTGGAATATTTAAACTGGTTCCTGAAAGTCGTGAAACAGAGTTCGGGACTTTAAATGCATCGGTACGCATGAATGTGGACTATGATGGTGAAGAAAAAGATAGTTATCAGACCGCAGGTGGAGCTGTTACTTTTAAATTTATTCCCAGGTCTAACTATGTAATGAAATGGATAAACAGCTATTTCAGAACAGATGAAAAGGAACATATTGACACGAAAGCATGGTACGAATTTGAGGGAAAAACTGATGGTTCGAGCGCTGGAATTGTATCGGGAAGCAGAGGAGTGGGGACATATACGAACTACGCAATGAACGCGCTTACTTCTGGAATTTTTAGCACGGAACTTAAAGTCGATCAGATCTTTAAAAATCATACGTTTTCATGGGGAGTACGGTTTGAACGTAAAAATTACAATGATAACTTAAAGGAGTACACCCGCGCTGAGTCTTTTGAAAGTACCCTGCCGGTAGTTAATGGTATTTATCAGGAGGAGCAGATTGATGTAGAAAATAAATTGGCTATTCAGTATTATAGTGCATATCTGCAGGATAGCTATAGCTTGTCGGCCAATACCAATCTGCAACTGGGAGTTAGAGGGAATTACAATGATTTAAGCAACCAGTTTTTATTGAGTCCGAGGTTACTACTGGCTTATCGCCCAGGTAGTAATAATAAGATATTTCGTTTTACTGCCGGTGTTTATCAACAGGCTCCAGATTATAGAAGCATCAGAAATTTTAATGGAGTACTTAATTTAAAACAGGAGGCACAACGTGCTTATACGACTTCGGCGGGCTTAGATTATGCGTTTGACGGATTGGGAACACGGCTGAAGTTTAGTTCAGAACTTTACTTTAAATATATGGACAGGCTGGTCCCTTATATGATGGACAATGTAAGGGTAAAATACCTGGCCGATGCACAAGCGAAGGGTTATACTTATGGTGTTGATTTTAACCTGGGGGGAGAGTTTGTTAAAGATCTGCTGTCGTACTTTCGGTTATCGGTTATGAAGGCCGGACAGAACATCAGAAATGATGCTCAGGGGTATATGAAGCGACCTACTGATCAGCGGATCAACTTTTCGGCTTACTTTCAGGACCGTTTGTTGAATAGCCCGACTTACAAGGTACATTTGAGTTTGCTTTATGGCGCCAAACTGCCTGTGGGATCGCCACTTGCACAACAATATAGCGATGATTTTCACATCCCAGCCTATAAGCGTGCGGATATTGGCTTCTCCAAAGATTTTTTAGATGATTTTAGTGTCAAAAAATCAGGTTTTTTAGAGAAATATTTTAGTTCGTTTACCGCATATGTTGAAGTATTTAATTTGTTGAATATCAATAATACAGTTTCTTATTTGTGGTTGAAAGATGTGGATAACGTACAATATGCTGTTCCTAACTACTTAACGGGTAGAAGACTTAATGTTAAAGTGGTCATGAAGTTTAAAAAATCGAAATGATAAACGGCATAAAAATGTTACATTTACCATCAATAAAACTACTATAAAAAATGAGACATAATTTCGGCGCAGGACCCTGTATTTTACCGCAGGAAGTATTCAAGCAAGCATCAAGGGCTGTTTTAGATTTCAAGGACGGCCTGTCTATTCTAGAGATCTCACATCGTACATCAGAATTCGAAGCTGTTGTTGAAGAGACTGGAAAATTGGTTAAAGAATTGTTAAATGTTCCTTCCGGTTATTCCGTTTTATTTTTACAAGGTGGTGCCAGCTTACAGTTTGCTATGGTACCTATGAATCTATTGCCTGAAGGTGGTACTGCTGCTTACCTGGAAACAGGTGTGTGGGCTAACAAAGCCATCAAAGAAGTGAAGAACTTTGGAAAAGCAAATATTGTTGCTTCTTCTAAAGATGCTAACTATACTTTTGTTCCAAAAGGATATAGTATTCCTGAAGATAGTGCTTATTTCCACTGCACTTCTAACAATACGATTTATGGAACGGAAATGTTCGAATTACCGGTAACAAAAGTTCCTGTAGTTTGTGATATGTCTTCTGATATTATGAGCCGTGTGATCGATGTGTCTCAATATGACCTGATCTATGCTGGTGCACAAAAAAACATCGGCCCTGCCGGTTTGACCATCGTAATTGTTAAAGATGAAATTTTAGGTAAATCAGGTAGAGGTATTCCTTCTATGCTTGACTATAAAGTTCATATTGATGGTGGATCTATGTACAATACGCCGCCTGTGTTTTCTATCTATGTAGCGATGTTAAACCTGAGATGGTTAAAATCAAAAGGTGGTGTTGCCGAAATTGAAAAAGAGAACATCGCGAAAGCGAATGCTTTATATACTGAAATTGACAGAAATCCTTTGTTTAAAGGTACCTGTGCAGTGGAAGACCGTTCAAGAATGAACGTTTGCTTTGTAATGGAGAACCCTGAACTTGAAAAACCTTTCCTGAAATTTGCTGAAGAAAATGGCATTGAAGGTATAAAAGGACATAGAAGTGTGGGTGGTTTCAGAGCATCAATGTATAATGCTTTGCCAATTACAAGCGTTCATGCCCTAATAGAATTAATGCAGATTTTTGCAGAGAACCACAAATAAAATAAATTAATGATTAGAATACTTGCAAACGATGGGATCGATCCTATCGGTAAAAAATTATTAGAAGAAGCCGGTTTTGTGGTGGATACCGAAACTGTTCCTCAGGATCAATTGGTTGAAGCTTTAAAAAACTATGACGGTATTACGGTTAGAAGTGCTACCAAATTACGTAAAGAACTGATTGATCAGGTGCCTAATATTAAACTGATTGGCAGAGGTGGCGTAGGTATGGATAATATTGATGTAGAATATGCCCGTAGTAAGGGTGTGGCGGTGGTAAACACACCTGCTGCTTCTTCATTATCTGTTGCTGAGCTGGTATTTGCACATTTGTTTACAGGTATCCGTTTTTTACAGGATTCCAATAGAAAAATGCCTGTTGAAGGTGCTACTAAATTTAATGCTTTGAAAAAAGCTTATGCTGGTGGCGTTGAATTACAAGGCAAAACTATGGGTATCATCGGTTTCGGTCGTATTGGTCGTGAAACAGCTAAAGTTGCCCTTAGATTGGGAATGAATGTTTTGGCTTATGACCTTTATCCTGCTGAAGGTACTTTACCTTTAACTTTCCAGGGTGGTGTTTCTGTAGAGATCCCATTCAAAACGGTATCGTTGGATGAAGTAATTGCTAACAGTGATTTCATTAGCTTACATACGCCTTTTGCTGATAAACCTATTTTAGGTGCAGAAGAGTTTGCTAAAATGAAACAAGGTGTTGGTGTGGTAAACTGTTCAAGAGGTGGAACCATTGATGAGGCGGCTTTAATTGCAGCTTTAGACAGTGGTAAACTGGCTTTTGCAGGATTAGACGTTTTTGATAACGAACCAACTCCGGATGCTGCAATTTTACAGCATGCTAAAATATCTTTAACGCCTCATATTGGTGCTGCTACCAATGAAGCTCAGGAACGTATCGGTACTGAACTGGCTTCGTTAATTATCGAGCACTTTAATAAATAGTAAGAATTCAGAAAGCGGTTGTTTAAAAGTATACTTTTGAACAACCGCTTTTATTTTAACCAAATATGCCCTGTATTAAACCCTTCTGCGCGTTTATGCCCGCAGTGTCTTTGCAATCGCTTGTTGTAACGCGGCCGCTTGAAAATTACAGTACTGGTGAAGCACGTTTGATTGCTTCGGAAAATGCTTGTAGTTTTTTGCACCTGATAGATCCTGAACTGGATAACCCCTATTTACGCGGTACAAAACAAGAACTCGTCTTTAAAAAAATCAGTGAAAATTTAGAAGGGTTTATTGAGCATAAATACCTGGATAAACAGGCTGATCCTTCCATTTACGTCTACCAGGTATTACACGATGGGCTGGTTCAAACTGGTATCTGGACATTAACGCATATTGATGATTACCTGGAGGGCAGGATTAAAAAACATGAATCGACGGTGGAACGCAGGGAGAAGCTATTGGCGGACTACTTGCAGCAAACAGGGTTGGATGCCAATCCTGTGTTGATTACTTATCACCCCAATGCTGTTGTAGATGGCATTATAAGGCAATATGTGGAGTTGCAACCCTTGCTGGATTTTGTTTTTGCGGATGGCTCGGCACATAAAGTATGGGCAATTTCGGATAAGCAGGATATTGAGGCTATTGTAAAGGCATTTGACGAGATTCCGGCTGTGTATATAGCCGACGGTCATCATCGTGCTGCATCAATGGCAAAAATGGGGCTACAGAAGAAAAAACTTAATGAAAAGAAACACCAGGGCACTGAACTGTATAATTATTTTAGTACCGTATATATGAATACCGAGGAGGTTAAGGTACTTGAATTTAATAGATTGGTGAGGGATATTGGTGGTTTGAGTAACGAAGAGTTTATGTCGGGGTTAACACGATCTTTTTTAGTAGAGATGGTGAATGGACCGGTACGGCCTGATGGATTGCATAGAATAGGGATGTACTTTGACGGACAATGGTATGTGCTTATTCCGAAGCCTGAAATATACGATGAACACAATCCGGTTGATGTACTTGACGTAAGTATTCTGCAGAATTTTATTCTGGAACCTTTGCTGAAAATTAAAGATCCAAGAACGGATGCAAGACTTACTTTTGAAGGAGGGAGGACACCAGTTAGTGATTTGCAGATTAAGGTGGATAATGGGCTGTTTGCGGTAGCTTTCGTATTGTACCCGACCTCTGTGTCACAAGTTATAGCTGTAGCTGATGCAGGAGGGGTAATGCCACCTAAGTCGACCTGGGTAGAGCCTAAGTTTTTAGTGGGGTTGCTGACCAGCTATTTTAATTAAAGCGAATTGGTAAGCGTCCAGTATTTATAACCTAGTATTGCTTTTTGTAGCTTGGTCAATTTCATTGGATCCACTTTGTATAATTTTGGTAATAGTAGTTTATTCAGCTTAACGAGTATTCTAAAAAACTGTTTCTTCATTTCTTTTTGTTAGACGGTTTATTTTTTTTGTGAAAAACCAAAACAGCACTGCAATTGCTAAGACTAATGATGCAATAGTCATTTTTAAGAAGTTGTTATCTGCATTTAATGATAATGCTTCTTTGCTAAGCTGTTCGTTTTGATCTTGCAGCGTTTTTATTGCCTGCTTGTAATTTTCTATTCTATCACTCGTTTGATTCGCATTATTTTTAACGGCGGTTACTTCAAGGTCTTTATATTCCATTAAGGTTTTAAGTTCTTTAAAGATATTGTTGTCATTCAGGACAATCTGCCTTAATATTTCATTGGAGTTTTTAATGTCTCTTTTTGTTTGAAAGCCGAATATCCCTGTGCGTGCATTCAGACTCTCATCGTATTGACCAAATTTAGCACTGCGTTCTGCTAATAAAGCATTGACTCTTAGCCGCTGTGTTTGATAGGCACTTGTATCTGCCTGGAATGCTATCGCGTCAAAAGAGAGGCAAATCAATAAGAGCAGGAATATTTTTTTAACCATTATTTTAGGGTTTGTCAGGTATCAAGCAAACTCCATGCCTCGGCTTTAATTTTGAAATTTGGTTTTACAATAGCCCAGGTAGTTTTGAAAAGTTCAGAGTTGCGGTAAGCATTTAAATGTTCTTCATCCTGCCAGTGACTGATGGTAAAGAATATTTCCGGATGGGTATGATCTTGTAGTAATTGTACGGAGGTGCAGCCTTTAAAGCTGGCTATTTTAGGTTGTACAGCTTTGAATACAGTTTTAAACTCGGCAATAAAACTTGCATTGAAGTGCATTTTAACCAGGCGGACTAACATATAATTTGTTTATGGGTGAAATTCTACCCTGACAATATCGTTGAGATGTAAGCCAAGTAAGCCACTTGCTTTTCCTTTGTTGATGGCAATTTCCAGGTGGTTACTAATACCGAACAGGCAGAGTTTTTCTCCTTCAGGTACTTCGTTATAATGCCAGCTAAGCTGACTGATAGTTTCGCTTTTTCTAAAGTACAGGGTGAAATCTCTGTTCCTTTGAATTTTGGTAAAGAGCTCTTTAGTAATGTTGGTGATGACATTACTGAAAGTATCGATATAGATCACGCTACCCCTGATGATATCGCGCTCAATTACCGGATTTAGCAGCATTCTTTCTTCTACACTTTCGGTAGGTACACCAATGTCTTTTAGCTTGGCACCTTTTGCCAGTTGGGTGGCAGCCTTTACAAAAATATCGACCAGTGGAAAATGCAGGTACTTTAAATCCTGCATAATATTTAGTTCTACAATTTCTTCAGGCTTGTCTTCAAATAACAAAGAGAAAATACCATTATCGGCACCTACAAAAAAATGATCTTTATGTTTTAAAGCGATGTATTTTGTGTGCTCACTGTATACAGAATCAATACCAATCAAGTGAACTGTACCTTTTGGAAAGTAAGGATAAACGTTTTTTAAAACGAAGGCCGCATGAGAAATATTGAAGGATGGAACCTCATGTGTTACGTCAACAATTGTAGCTGTCGGCAAGATACTCAGTATACTTCCCTTAAGGGCAGCCTGATAGAAATCTTTTGAACCTAAATCTGTTGTTAAAGTAATAATGGCCATTAAAAATTGAATATTTATTCTTAATCTTGCGTAAGCGGCAAATCGCGTACAAATATTCAATTTTTATATCAAAATATACACTCCTATCTAAAAAACAATATTTTGAACGAACTGAAATTAACATTAGAATCGGTAGATCCGGTACAATTTTGGGGCACAAACAATGAGCATTACGAGCTTATAAAAAATGCTTTTCCAAAATTAAAAGTTGTAGCAAGAGGTAATGAAGTTAAGGTACTTGGTGATGATCAGGAGCTTAAAGGTTTTGAGGCGAAGTACAACCAGCTGCTGGAGCACCTGGAAAAGTATAGCTCACTAAACCCAAGTGATGTGGAGTCAATTTTAGTGTCAAAAAAAACATCGGCACCTGCTGAAAATGGAGCTGAGAAACCAAGCGGTGGTGGCGGAGGTGGAGAGGTGATCGTTTTTGGTACGAATGGTTTAATGGTAAAAGCCAGAACCGCAAATCAGCGGAGAATGGTTGACAGCATCGGAAAGAATGATGTATTGTTTGCTATTGGCCCGGCTGGAACAGGTAAAACCTATACCGCTGTTGCCCTTGCTGTGAGAGCTTTGAAAAATAAAGAAATCAAACGCATTATATTAACACGTCCTGCTGTAGAGGCTGGTGAGAATTTAGGCTTCCTTCCCGGCGATTTAAAGGAAAAGGTAGATCCTTATCTTCGACCGCTATATGATGCCCTGGACGATATGATCCCTGCGGAGAAATTAAAAACTTATATTGAGAACAGAACGATTGAGATTGCTCCTTTAGCCTTTATGCGTGGTAGGACACTGGATAATTGTTTTGTAATTTTAGATGAGGCACAGAACTCGACAGATTTACAGTTAAAAATGTTCCTTACCCGCATGGGGCCCTCAGCTAAATTTATTGTAACAGGTGATGTAACACAGATAGATTTACCAAAGAAGCAGATGTCGGGCTTACACAATGCATTACGTATCTTAGATGATATTCCTGGTATAGAGATTATTTATCTGACCGGAGAAGATGTGGTTAGGCATAAACTCGTAAAAAGAATATTAAAAGCCTACGGCGATATACAGTAACAGGTGTTGGTATTTAGATGTTAATATTTAGAATTCAGATGTTGGTATTTTGAATTTAGATATTAGTATTTAGATATTAGAATTTAGATATTTGTGATTAAAAAAATGTAATTGGAATGCTCTGGGTATAGGCTACCTGTCTTTATCTAATTACTAACTACTATAACAAAAATGACAGCAATTAAAGAAACAAATTTTAGCTTTCCAAAACAGACCAGTTTTTATAAAGGAAAAGTGCGCGACGTATATACGATCGATAACCGGTTTATGGCGATGGTGGTTACAGACAGGATTTCTGCGTTTGATGTGGTTTTGCCAGAAGCAATACCTTTTAAAGGACAGGTATTAAACCAGATTGCGGCTAAGTTTTTAAGTGCAACAAAGGATATTGTTCCAAACTGGGTGATTAGTGTACCGGATGAAATGGTAACGGTGGGCCGCATTTGCGAGCCTTTTAAAGTTGAAATGGTGGTGAGGGGATACCTGGCTGGTCATGCCTGGAGAGAATATAGTGCTGGCAGACGTAGTGTTTGTGGTGTAGAATTACCTGAGGGCCTGAAAGAAAATGATAAACTTCCAAAACCTATCATTACACCAACTACCAAAGCGGCTGTTGGTCATGACGAGGATATTTCAAGAGCAGATATTTTAGCAAAAGGAATTGTTTCTTTAGCAGATTATGTTCAGCTGGAAAACTATACTTATGCTTTATATGAGCGTGGTACACAAATGGCAGCTGAAAGAGGACTGATCCTTGTTGATACCAAATATGAGTTTGGTAAAGTTGGAGAAGAGATCTTTTTGATCGACGAAATTCATACGCCAGATTCGTCCCGTTATTTTTATGCTGAAGGCTACGCGGAACGTCAGGATAAGAATGAACCACAGAAACAATTGTCAAAGGAGTTTGTACGCAAATGGTTAATTGAGAATGGCTTTCAGGGAAAAGACGGCCAGGAAATTCCGCTGATGACCCCGGAAATTGTTAACTCTATCTCTGATCGTTATATTGAACTTTATGAGCAGATTACAGGCGATAAGTTTGTGAAAAATGAACAGGCAAATGTGGTAGACCGCATTGAAAAAAATGTAATTGGCTTTTTAAATAGTCTTTAAACATTTATACAAAAAATACAGATTCCTGCTATCCGGCAAGGTAGTATACTTACATATGTATCTGTTTAAAATTATTATAAGTTTTAAACAGATACATATATCCAGATAAAATTAATTACTTTCGTATCAGACTAAATAATCAATATCATGAAATTTTCAGTAGATAAGCATGAAAAGTATGTTGTTTTAAAACTCAACGAATCGAAGTTAACAAACGACAATACACCGAAGTTGAAATCTGAGTTCATTTTATTGAACACAGAGGGATACTGCAATATCGTATTAGACCTATCAGCAGTGAAGCAGTGTGATGATTCACAGGATTTGAGTAGCTTGCTTTTTGGAGACAGACTTTGTAAAAAAGCAAACGGATTGTTCATTGTTACCGGCATTAACCAGGTGGTAGCACAGATTTTAGAAATGTCTAATCTTGATCAATCACTAACAATCGTTTCTAAAGTAGACGAAGCAACTGACCTGATCTTTATGGAAGAAATAGAGAAAGAATTGTTGGGGAGCGTAGATAAAGATTAATGAAGTTTGAGGTTACTATTTTAGGCAGTAGTTCTGCAACCCCTGTATACAATAGGAATCCAACAGCACAGCTTTTAAACTGCAACGAGAAGTTCTATTTGATAGATTGCGGAGAAGGAACTCAGCAACAGCTGATCAGATATGGGTTTAAAGCAAACAAGATAGATTATATTTTTATCAGCCATTTACATGGTGACCATTATTTCGGCCTGATCGGACTGCTTTCCAGTCTGCATTTAAACGGCCGGATAAAACCCATGTATATATTTGCGCCTGCGGCATTGGAAGAAATTCTCGCCTTACAGTTTAAACATTCTGAAACGGTGATCAGGTATCCGATTGAATTTGTGGCAACGCAAACTGATACACCTGCCAGGATTTTTGAAAATGCGGACCTGTCAGTAGATACTTTTGTATTAAACCACAGGATTCCCTGTACTGGTTTTTCTTTTGTACAGAAGAAAAGGTTGCGTAAGCTGATGATTGAAAAGTTAGAAAGCGAAGAAATACCTGTAGAGTATTACCCTTTATTGAAAAGAGGTGTAGATCTTGACTTACCGGATGGTCGTGTTTTGCTGAATGCAGATTATACCACCGATTCGGAACGCCCGAGAAAATATTGTTATTGTTCGGATACTTTGTTTGACGAAGGATATCTGGAAAGCATAAAGAATTGTGATACTTTGTATCATGAAGCTACTTTTTTGCATGAGATGCTAGATAGAGCAAATCAAACTCACCATACAACAGCATTACAGGCTGCTGAGGTAGCTAAGATTACTGGAGCCGTAAAACTACTTATCGGACATTTTTCATCCCGTTATAAGAGTTTACAGCCGTTGCTGGATGAGGCGAGAACGGTGTTTGAAGATACGGAACTGGCAATAGAAGGAATTACTTATCCTATATAATTCCGGAAGAAGAAAGCATAAAAAAACCTGATCAAAATGATCAGGTTTTTTTGTTTATAACTGTTGATTAAACTATTTGTCTTTTTTACCTCCGCCGAATATAGAGAAATGAACATAACGTTTAGGATTCTGTTTTAGGTCGATCATCAGGTTATCCAGGTTCTTAGACGCATTGTTTAAATTCTCGTACATTTTTGCATCGTTAACCAGCATCCCTAAAGAACCTTCTCCATTATTCACTTTACTAACAATGCTCTGCAAATCTGCCATTGCTTTATTTGCATTATCAATGGTTTGTTTAAAATTAGCAGCAGCAACCTGGTCGGTAACCGTGTTGATGTTGTCTAAAATAGCATTGATTTTTTCGTTGTTCTTTTTTAGGTTATTTGAAATTGCTTCAACATTGGCTAAAATAGCAGATACTCTTGAGCCTTCTGATCCTACCAGGTTATCTACTTTTTTAGATGTAGCTTCCAGGGAAGTTAGGGTAGAGGCTATGCTGTTAAAGCTTTTGTCAACGTTTTTCTGGAAATCAGGATTTAAAATAGAGTTTACACTGGTTAGTATAGAATCCATTTTGCCAATAATCAGTTCTGCTTTTTTCTGAACCGGTTGTACCGTTTCCAGTAATCCTTTCGCTACGTTAGCATTTAGCGTATCACCATCCTGTGCATAGTCGGTACCTGTCCCCAGCGCCATTACAATCGCTTTACTGCCTAAAAGATCGGTGCCTTCCAGTTTTGCAATACTGTTTTTTGGGATTTCATATTTTCCGTTGATTTTTAGTGTTGCCAGAATGGTACCGTCTGATTGTAACTGTAGTTTATCCACACGTCCGATCTGAAAACCATTGATTAAAACGGGCTTAGATACACCCAATCCATCTACATGGGTATATTTGGCGTAAAGAACCGTTTCGTTCGAAAAAATGGCATTACCCTTAAGGAAATTATACCCTATAATCAATAAGGTAATAGAAAAGGCTGCCATTATGCCTACTTTGGTTTCGTTTGCGATCTTCATTCGGTATGATTTAATTTATCTCAGTTTCTTTTTTATATGTTTTTACAGCATTATAAATAGAGTTTACAATTTCATCCTGTCCGCTTGCCGAATTCATGTAATCCTCTTCATTAGGATTGGAAATAAAGCCTATTTCTGTTAAAACAGCAGGCATTCCACATCGCTGTAAAATTAAAAGTCCTTGTTCCTTTACACCTCTATTTACCCTTTTGCTATCTTCAGTATAGTTGTTCTGAATCAATCGGGCTAGTTTAAGGCTCTTGTCTCTAAATGTATTTTTGAACAAAGATAGTATAATAAATGTTTCAGGATCATTAGGGTCGTAACCATCATAATTCTCCTTGTAATTTTTTTCGAGCTTGATATCTGCATTCTCCCTGATCGCTGCATCCTGCTCATTTAAGCGGTGTGATCCTGCTACAAATGTTTCAGTGCCGCTGGTAGATGTATTTTTTACATAACCATATTTGGCTACTTTTTTACCTTTTTTTGTTTTGGTATAGCCCGTTACCACTTTTCTGTCGGGCATAGAGTTACAGTGTATGGAAATAAAGATATCAGCTTTGTTATCATTAGCCAGTGCAGCTCTTTTATGGAACTCCACATCAATGTCTGTTTTTCTGGTATAGAGGATTTTAACATCAGGCATTTCATCTTCAAATTTCTTGCCTAGTTTTAAGGCTACTTTTAAAGCTACATTCTTTTCGAGAGAATAACTACCGGCTGCGCCCGACTTTGGTCCGCCATGTCCTGCATCAATAACAATAGTTTTTACTTTATATCCCTGAGAAAAAGCAGCTTGTGTACTTGTGAATAATGAAATGGCAAAGAGGAATACAATTTTTTTTAATCTCATCTGTCTTTAATCTTTATTATAAATTATTTGTATTGTGTTACTAACCTTCAATACCTTTCCTGTAATTCTGAATAGCTTTCAATAAGCATTCCGTAATTTCATTTTGTCCTGATTCAGAGTTCATGTAATTCTCTTCATCCGGATTGCTGATGAAACCTATCTCAGTTAAAATGGCTGGCATCCCTGCTCTTGCCAGTACTGCAAGGCTTTTTTCCTGTACGCCACGATCAACGCGACCTACATTTACATATTGATCCTGTACCAGCTTTGCCAGTTTTAAACTCTGTGTGCGAAAGGTATTTTTCATCAAAGATAGGATAATAAAATTTTCAGGGTTATTTGGATCGAAACCTTCGTAGTTTTCCTTGTAGTTATCCTCCAGAAATATGGCAGCATTTTCTCGCTTGATTACTTCATCCTGTTCATTCATCCGGCCCATACCTGATACGAACGTTTCTACACCTTTCGTAGATGTACTTTTTCGGGATACCGTTTCTCTAATAGGCACTCTTTTGCCTTTAACCTTCTTATAGCCTGTAATTACGGTTGTACGGTGCACCGGCATATCATTACAATGGATTGAAATAAAAAGATCTGCTTTGGCATTGTTGGCAACGGCAATACGCTCGTATAGGGGAATAAACTCATCTGTAGTTCGGGTATAAATCACCTTAACATCGTGCATATTTGCTTCTATGGCAGCGCCGAGGTGTAATGCCGTTTTTAAGGCCACGTCTTTTTCTGTGGAGTATAATCCTCTTGTTGATCCGTCGCGGCCACCATGACCTGCATCAATAACAATGGTTTTTATTTTATATTCTTGTGTAAATGCTTGATTACCAGATGTAATATTGATGATTGCAGAAATAAATATGATCAAAATTACATTTGGTCTGAGCAATGGTATATTTTTCATTAATTTTGAACGTTTTGGATTAAACATTAATGCAAAAATAACATTCACACACGAATTTGAAACTTTTACGCTATATCATTTTTATAAAAGCGATTGTTTTATTAACATCTGTTAGTAACCATGCGCTTGCTTTCACTTCTTTTTCTACTTTTCAGGTTGTTCAGCAAACGGACACCACTAAAAAGGACAGCCTAAAAAATAACCTTGCAAATAAGGGGAGTATGCCAGGAAAAGCTCAGGATACGACAGCATCCGAGAAAATTCAGTATACGGCAAAAGACTCTGTTTCCTTTAGTAAGGACAGTAGTATTGTTTATTTATATGGAAAGGCCAGGGTGATTTACCAGGGCCTGGAACTGGATGCTGAATACATCACATATAACAATAAAACGAATGTGATTTATGCCAGAGGCGTTATGGATGCCAAAGGTAAATATGTGGGGCGACCAATTTTTAAGATGGAAGGACAGTCGACATCAAAGGCTGATTCCCTGAAGTTTAATACGGTTACGAAGGCCGGTAATATATGGGGCGTTTATACAGAGCAGGAGGGTGGATTTTTTACCGGCGGAAAGGCGAAGAAGCAGCCTGACGATGAGATACATAGTAAGGGACAAACTTATAGTACCTGTAATTTACCACATCCCCACTTTGGTATACATTTTACCAAGGCGATTGTCACGGAAAACCAGATTATTGCGGGGCCGCTTTATTTAAAAATTGAAGATATTCCGCTACCGCTGGGTTTACCATTTGCATTCTTTCCCAAGCCAAACAAGAAAAGTTCAGGGATTATTTTGCCCACCCCAGGTGAAGATTACTCGAGGGGTTTCTTCTTACAGGATGGTGGATATTACCTGGGACTGAGTGATTATTGGGATGCAAAAATAACAGGCTCTATTTATTCTTATGGATCTTATAGTGCAAGGCTAGCTTCTAATTACACCAAAAGATATAAGTTTAACGGTAATATAAACCTGGATTATGCGAATAACAAATTTGGGACTGAAGGTACACAGGATTTTAGCAGGAGTAAGGATTTTAAGATCAACTGGAGCCATTCGCAGAATCCAAATGCCAAACCTGGAACTACTTTCTCTGCAAGTGTAGATGCGGGGACAAATACTTACGACAGGGCGACTGCAGCAGGTGGAACCTATGATCCAAATGTTATTGCAAGAAATACTTTAGGCTCAAGTATTTCTTACGGACGTGTTTTTGGTAATGGGATCAATATGACTTCAGCTTTACGTCACTCACAGGAAACAGCAACCAAAAATGTTAGTTTAACTTTGCCTGATGTTACCTTATCTGTACCTACATTTAATCCTTTTAGTTCTAAAAATCAGGTAGGTGAACAAAAGTGGTATCAGAAGATATCGGTAGGTTATAGTATGCAGGCTACCAATAGCATTAGCTCTCCGGATTCTTTGCTTTTTAGAAGAGAAAGCCTAAGCAAATTCAGAAGCGGTGTGCAGCATAACATTCCCATCAATATGGCATTTAACGTATTGAAATATTTTAACTTTAATACTGGAGTTAGCTACCTGGAAAGATGGCACTTTCAAACCATCAGAAAAACCTACGCCAAAGTTCCTAATGGCGCTGATGCAGTTTTTATAGACACAATACCAGGTTTTAACAGGTCTGGGCAGTATTCAGCAAGTGCCGGTCTGTCAACGAAAGTATATTCTACGGCACAATTTAAGAAATTCGGTAATTTTAAAGCGTTACGTCATGTAATGACTCCTAGTGTTAACTTTAGTTATACGCCGGATTTTTCTGATGTCAGAAAAGGGAACTATAAAAATGCACTATACCAGAATGGGGATACGGTTTTTACAACTAATTATGAGGGACAGCGTGTACCACTTAAATATTCTATCCATGAAGGTTCCGCTTATGGAGGACCTGGAGAGGGTAGAAGTGCAGTTATAGGTTTTTCACTCGATAATACAGTGGAAGCAAAGGTATTGTCACCAAAGGATACTACAGGTACCGGCGAAAGGAAAATTCCGATTATTCAGGGTTTAGGTATCAGCGGATCTTATAACCTGCTGGCAAAAGAATTTAAACTATCCACCTTAAGCTTTAGTGGTCGTTCACAGTTTACCGATAAATTAGGGATTAACTATTATGGTACATTGGATCCTTACTTGTATAAAGACAGTACAAATTCAATTACAGGTAGAAGGCAAAGGGTTTTAGTTGATAAATATACCTGGACGCAAGGTAAATTGCCTCGTTTAACGAATTTCGGATTTTCATTTAGCTATAGTTTAAATCCTGAGGCTTTGAAAAAGAAAAATGATACGGAAGATAAGTTAAAAGAACAAAAAAATGCAGGTGCAATTACGCCTGAGCAGGCTGAAGCTTTGGCCAGAGTAAGTCGCGATCCAAATGCATTTGTTGATTTTAATATTCCATGGAACTTTGCTTTCTCTTACACCTTTAACTACAGTACTGATAGGGTTGGAGAAAATGAACAAATAACCAATACACTGAACTTTAATGGTGATGCCAATATTACCCCGAAATGGAAGGTAACTTTTAGCTCGGGATGGGACTTTAAACGTAAGACACTTTCTCAAACTAATTTCTCTATTTACCGCGATTTACATTGCTGGGATATGGCCTTTACATGGGTTCCATTTGGTTTTTATCAGAGTTATTCAGTGGATATTAAAGTTAAGGCTTCGATACTTCAGGATTTGAAACTGAGCAAAAGAAAAGGATATTACACTAGATTCTAAACGGATTTTTATGGTAGCAGAAATTATTACAATTGGTGATGAAATACTGATTGGCCAGATTGTGGATACGAATTCCGCATGGATGGCCAGAGAATTGAACTTAATTGGCATAAAGGTGAAACAGGTTAGTTCTGTTTCTGATGATGCAGATCATATCATTGAGGCATTAACGCTTGCCGAAAAACGTGCGGATATTATCTTGATTACCGGTGGTTTGGGCCCCACTAAAGATGATGTCACTAAAATTACCATGGCGAGGTATTTTAACATGGGCCTTAGACGGGATCAGGAAACGCTTGAACATGTAACGGATATTTTTGTAAAGTTTAATAAACCTATGATTGACGTTAACCGCAAACAGGCAGATGTGCCTGACGGTTGCACGGTTATTAAAAATAAAAATGGTACTGCGCCTTGTATGTGGTTTGAGGAGCATGGAAAGATATTTGTATCGATGCCTGGGGTCCCTTTTGAAATGATGTACCTGATGAGCGAGGAAATTCTTCCGCGTTTGAAAAAGGCCTTTAAACTCCCTGCTATTTTTCATAAGACTATACTGACAGCTAATATTGGCGAGTCTTTTTTAGCGGTTGAGATTGAGGATATTGAAGATAGCTTACCATCACATATTAGGCTTGCTTATTTACCAAAACTGGGTCAGATCAGATTAAGGCTTAGTGGAACTGGTGCGGATGAAGCTATCCTTAAAAAGGAAGTAGAGGGTTATGCTCAAAGAATCATCGATAGGGTAAAGAAACATGTAGTTATTGATGAAGACATTGCGCTGGAGAAAGCTTTGCTGGATATGATGGAGGCCAACCAGCTCACTTTATCAACCGCCGAAAGTTGTACCGGGGGATATATTTCGCAGCTAATTACACAGCACCCGGGATGTTCGTCTGTATTTGCCGGCGGCGCTGTAACCTATTCTAATGCGCTTAAAATGTCAGTTTTAGGTGTTAAAGCAGAAACACTGGAAGCTTTTGGAGCAGTAAGTGAACAAACTGTGAAAGAAATGGCTTACGGGGCCAGGGTTAATTTTAAAACTGACTACGCAGTAGCTGTAAGTGGTGTGGCAGGTCCGGATGGCGGAACTCCCGATAAACCTGTTGGTACTGTGTGGATTGCTGTTGCAAACCAGCATCACGTAATTGCCCGTTTATTTAATTTTAGTAATCGTCGTGCACAGAACATTGAGCGTTCGGCCATAGCTGCTTTAGCCATGGTTTTGAATGAACTGAAACAAGATGTGGGTTAAGTGTTCAAAATACTTTACTTTTGCACCCGATACAAATCATAAAATAAAAAATGGCTCAATACGAATTATTGTTACCTAAAATGGGGGAGAGTGTTGCGGAAGCAACTATTATTAAGTGGGTTAAACAGCCTGGTGATAGGATTGAACTTGATGATACCGTTTTAGAAATTGCAACTGATAAGGTGGATTCTGAAGTTCCTTCGCCGATAGCCGGGAAGTTGGTAAAGCAATTATTTAAAGAAGATGATATTGTACAGGTTGGTGCAGTGATTGCAATTATAGAAACAGATGAAGATTCAGCTGTATTTAATGAGGTTGTTGAAGCATCTGCTGTAGCACAGGAAACACCTGCTGCGCCTATTGTTGAAAATATACCGGGTGTTGAACAACTTGAATTTGCTGCTTCATCGGATCGCTTCTATTCGCCCTTAGTAAAGAATATTGCTGCGCAGGAAGGTATTCAGCTTGCCGAATTAGATAATATTAACGGAACAGGATCTGATGGCCGTTTAACAAAGGATGATCTCTTAAATTATATTCAGGCTAGAAAAGGCGGACAGTCAGTTCCTGCTAAAGATACTGCTGCTTCACCTGTAGCGAAGCCTGTTGCTCAGCCATCTGTGGCTACGCAACCTGTAAAGGCTACAGCTCCATCAACTACAACGAGTGTAAGTGGTGGTGATGAAATTATAGAGATGGATAGAATGCGTAAGCTTATCGCTGATCACATGATTATGAGCAAGCAAACTTCTCCGCATGTAACTTCATTTGTTGAAGCTGATGTGACGAATATGGTTATGTGGCGTGAAAAAGTGAAAAGGAATTTTGAAAAACGTGAGAACGAAAAAATTACCTTCACACCAATTTTTGTGGAAGCTGTTGCTAAAGCCATCAAAGATTTTCCAATGATCAATGTATCGGTGAACGGTACGCAGATTATTAAGAAAAAAGATATTAATATTGGTATGGCAGCAGCCCTACCAAGTGGAAATTTGATTGTACCTGTTATTAAAAATGCAGATCAGTTGAATTTGGTGGGCCTGACCAAATCTGTTAACGACCTGGCATTACGTGCGCGTAATTCTAAGTTGAAGCCAGATGAAACGCAAAATGGTACTTTTACGCTGACAAACGTAGGTTCTTTTGGTAATATCATGGGGACACCTATTATTAATCAGCCACAGGTTGCTATTTTAGCTGTTGGTGCCATTAAAAAGAAACCTGCCGTGTTGGAAACTGAGTTTGGTGATGTAATTGCCATCAGGCATATGATGTTCCTTTCTTTATCGTACGATCATAGGGTTGTAGATGGTGCACTTGGCGGTTCATTTGTTCGCAGGGTTGCCGATTATTTGGAAAACTGGGATACAAACAGAGAAATATAAAAAGCGTTATAATAGAAAAAGGCCTCGTAAGAGGCCTTTTTCATGATCAAAACAAAACAATAGTTAGCCTAATAAAACACCTTCATCGGCCAGTGCCTTAATTTGCTGCTCAGTGTAAGTGTATTTGCCTGTGTGGGCAATGAATACATCTTTCTGCTCCAGCAATGTACGGTTAGCGATAAGGTTTTTCAGGCTTACATTTCCGATTACATATTTGTAATCATCACGTGAGAATCTTTCTACAATATTTTCGATCTGTAGTTTTTCAACTGTATATTCATGTACATAACGCAGGTAAACTTCCAGTTGTACATCATCGGTATGAATAAGGCCATTGTGTTGGTGATACTTTTTATACTCGTAACGGTAATCATATCTTAAAGCTGCAATATCAGATAGCACAGCTGCACCAGTAGGATGACCACCAGCTCCTTTTCCGAAGAAGAATTGTTTATCTGCAAAAGCAGCCTGTACAGTTACGCCATTATATTCATTTTCTACATTGAAAAGGAAATCATCAGTTTTAACAAACTTTGGCAATACATAAGTTACCACCTGTTTGGTGCTTATTTTACGTGCTGTAGGAACCAGTTTAATCTTATAGTTCTTTTCTCTTGCATATCTGATGTCATTCTCAGAAAGATTCTGGATACCAATGTTCAGAATGTTATCAGGATTAATAAACAGTCCGTAAGCATGTGCAGTTGCAATAGCCAGTTTAAATTTAGGATCGTAACCACCTACGTCCAGGATAGGGTTGGTTTCTGCAAAACCAAGGTCCTGAGCTTGTTTTAAAGCAACGCCATATTCCAGGTTCTCGTTAAATATTTTTGACAGAATGTAGTTCGAAGAACCATTGAAAATGCCGCTGATACCGTGAAGTAATTCGTTGTCGTAGTATTCTTCCAGATTTCGAATGATTGGAATACTTCCGCACACTGCACCTTCGTAAAGCAAAGAAGCGTCGTGTTTTTCCTGCAATTCAACCAGCTCAGCAAGGTGCGTAGCAATCATTTTTTTATTGGCAGAAACTACGTTTTTACCACTGATTAATGCTCTTTTAACGATGTTGTAAGCAACTTCGGCATCATCAATTAATTCTACAATTGTATTGATTTCACTGTTGTTTAACAGTTCATCATGATCTGTTGTAAAAAGGTGTGCATCTAACGTACGTTTCTTTTCTGGATTTTTAATTGCAATCTTAATGATTTCAAGATTCAAATCCTGACCGCGGATGATATCATGTAAACCCTGGCCAACTACCCCAAAACCAAATAACCCAATTTTAAGTTTCTTGCTCATCTAAATTCTAAATATTATGCTGTTTTATGTAATTTAATTATTTTCTTGTAGACACTTTCTTTAAGGAAATTGCCAATAACATTGGTTAGTGTATCGGTTTCGATAAGGAAACCATCATGTCCGTATGCAGTTTTTAGGTTATAAAATTCTGCACCTGGAATATGTTTTGTTAAAAATTCCTGCTCTGATAATGGGAAAAGTACATCGTTGTCAATTCCTATAACCAATGTGTTTGCTTTTACCAATCCCAAAGCTTCGGTAACGCCTTGTCTGCCGCGCCCAACATTATGACTGTCCATCGCTTTACTTAGATACCAGTAGCTGTAAGCATTGAAACGTTTACATAGTTTTTCTCCCTGGTAGTTCTGATAAGAAGCTGCCCGGAAGCCGCCTGTTTTATCGTTTACGCTTTCCAGTTGTGTTGCGGCATAAGCATCATAAGTTCTGTACGATAACAAAGCAATGCTTCTCGCTACTTTCAGGCCTTTTAATCCACCGTCAGGTTTTTGAGCGTAAAAACTACGGTCAGCAGTAATGGCTAGTCGCTGACTTTCATTGAAAGCTATGCCCCATGGAGAGTGAACGGCATTTGTAGCAATTAAAATAAGGTTTTCTACAATGTTTGGATCAGTGATGGCCCATTCTAACGCTTGTTGTCCGCCTAAAGATCCACCGATAAGTACCTTTATTTGCTGGATAGCCAGGTGTTTAGCCAGCAATTTGTGTGCAGCAACCAGGTCTCTGATGGTAAACTCAGGGAAAGACAAGTAGTAAGGTAAGCCGGTTACCGGATTTTCACTTAAAGGATTTGTACTTCCATAATGAGATCCCAATACATTTGCACAGATGATAAAATGTTCATCCGGGTTAAACAGTGCATTGTTTCCAAATAATCCATTCCACCAATCCAGCACATCAGAATTAGCTGTAAGCGCATGGCAAGCCCAGATCACATTGTCTTTTTTTGCATTTAGCTTACCATAAGTCTGATATGCAATTTCAACCTTGCGTAATTTCTTGCCACTTTCAAGCTTAAAGGTTTTGGTGTAATTATATGTGGAGATTATACTCATTATTATTTTCTGGAAAATGTATTAGATTCTTATCTCTTTAAAGCGGCAAAAGCTTGTTCAAAATCGGCCTTGATATCGTCGATGTGTTCAATACCAACAGATACCCTTAACAAGTTAGGTGTAACACCTGCATTCAGTTGTTCTTCATCACTCAATTGCTGGTGTGTAGTTGCTGATGGCTGTATGATCAAAGTTTTAGCATCGCCTACATTAGCCAGGTGACTTACGAGTTTTAAACTGTCTACCAATGTAGTTGCCTGTTCTTTTTCACCGTGCAATTCGAACGACAATACTGCTCCGAATCCGTTTTGCAGGTATTTCTTTGCATTGGCATGATATGGACTGCTTTCCAGACCAGGGTAATTTACGCTCTTTACTGCTTGATGACCTTCTAACCAGGTTGCCAAAGCAAGTGCATTGTCTACGTGACGTTGAACACGCAGTGATAAAGTTTCAAGTCCTTGTAATAACTGGAAAGAGTTGAAAGGAGAGATGGCCGGGCCGAAATCTCTTAGGCCTTCTACCCGTGCACGAATGATAAACTGGATATTGCCAAAAGGTCCGCCAATTCCAAACACATCATTAAATACCAATCCATGATATCCTTCTGAAGGCTCAGTAAACTGACTGAATTTTCCATTTCCCCAGTTGTAATTTCCTCCATCTACGATAACACCACCAATGCTGGTACCGTGTCCACCGATCCATTTTGTAGCTGATTGCACAACGATATGAGCACCATGTTCTAAAGGTTTAAACAGGTAACCTGCTGCGCCAAATGTATTGTCTACAATTAATGGCAGATCATGTTTGTTAGCAATAGCTGAAATCTTTTCGAAATCGATAATGCTGTAAGCAGGATTGCCAATACTTTCCAGGTAAATGGCTTTTGTATTTTCATCAATCTTCGCTTCGAAGTCTGAAGGATCATTGCCATTTGCAAATTTAACTTCAATGCCCAGGCGTTTAAAACCAACCTTGAATTGGTTGTATGAACCGCCATATAAGTGTGAAGAGGAAACGAAGTTGTCGCCAGCCTCTAAAATGTTGTTTAATGCAATGAATTGTGCAGCTTGTCCGGATGCAACTGCCAATGCAGCAACACCGCCTTCAAGTGCAGCAACACGTTTCTCAAAAACATCCGTAGTAGGGTTCATGATACGCGTATAGATATTTCCAAACTCTTTAAGTGCGAAAAGGTTTGCACCATGTTCAGAGTTTTTAAATCCGTAAGAAGTGGTTTGATATATAGGTACAGCTCTTGAGCCTGTTGTTGGATCTATTTCCTGACCTGCGTGTACTTGTAATGTTTCAAATTTATGAGAAGCTGACATATTCTTTTAGTTTTTTTGTATATGGTTTAATTAATTTCTTTTGGAATACATTAATGCTAAAAACGCATAAAAGTATATAGCTGTGTTGCGTACCCATAAAGGGCCTTCCGGATGAATTACTAGAAATGCAAAAGGAAGATTTAAAGATTACTGCATGCGACAGCACATACACATGACGTGTTGTGGGCAGCAATAATGACTAAGATTAGAAGTAATAGTTTTCATACGTTTAAATTTATCTTTCCAAACAGCACCATGCTGGTTGGTCAGGAATTGGCACCTTCTCCATTTTGGGAGGGTTGCCAGTGGGTCAAAGAGCCTGTCTCTCGCCACTTCTTTATAAATCAAACCTTGAAAATTCGAGGGTTGACTTGATTAGCTTTCGCTAACGATGATACAAATGTAGGTCTAAGTGTGAGAATAACCAAAATTAAATTCTGAATATTTTGTAATCAATTGATATTTAGATTTATAAAGTTAAATTATTGAGCGGTTTTAGGTAGGTTTTTATTGTAAAGCTTGCTTGAAATCCGCAATTAGGTCGTCAATATGTTCCAGTCCAACAGATATCCGAATTAAATTTTGTGGGGTCTTGGTATTTGGGCCTTCAATAGAAGCACGATGTTCTATTAAACTTTCAACACCGCCAAGGCTGGTTGCCTGTGCAAAGAGTTTTACCTGGTTTACAATTCTTTTCGCTTCTGTTTTCCCGCCTTTTACCAGTATAGACAACATACCGCCAAAGCCACTCATTTGTTTCTTCGCAATTTCATGCCCGGGGTGGCTAGGAAGACCAGGATAATAGACGGCTTCAACTGCCGGATGTTTTTCCAGGTAGTATGCCAGCGCAATACCATTTTCACAATGTCCACGCATACGGTAAGCCAAAGTTTTAATGCTCCGTATCAATAGAAAACAATCAAAGGGAGAAGGGACCGCACCTCCAACCTGCTGAATGTTTCTAATTTTATTCCAGAAATCATCTTTTTTTGCAGTGATTAAAATTCCGCCCAGTACATCGCTATGTCCGCCGATATATTTTGTAGATGAATGCATAACAATATCTGCGCCCAAAGTAATTGGATTTTGTAAACATGGAGAAGCAAAAGTGCTGTCGCATACTAATATCAGTCCGTTTGATTTGCTGATTTCTGATAAGGCTACGATGTCGGTTATTTTTAACAATGGGTTAGAAGGTGTTTCTGCCCATATCATTACAGTGTTTGCCTTGATACTTTGTTTAACCAGATTGATATCAGTGAGATCAATAAAGTCGAATTGTAAGGTGTCGGCAAAAATGGTTAGCAATTGCCCTTTTAAACCCCAATACATATCGTCAGGAGCAATAATATGACTTCCTGGTTTTAATGCCTGGAAAACGGTCATCCCTGCTGTGTTGCCAGATGATAAGGCGCAGGCATCAACTCCTTTTTCTAATTCGGTGATGATATGCTCCAGTGCCGATCTGTTCGGATTACTCAATCTGCTATACATGTGTCCACCGGAATATCCACCTTCCTCATTTCTTAGAAATGTTGTAGATAAATTTATGGGAGGGGTTACGTCTTGTGTGCTGATTTTATATAAATTTCCAGCATGTATGGCTACGGTTTCTGCTCTCATTATTATGGGGTTAAATGCTAAAAAATGAAGGTACGACAGGTCGCCTTTAAAGGTAAAAAATATTATCTTGAAGTTTTGGCAAGATTTATGTATTTAAAAAGTAAAAATACTAGAATATGAAAAGAATATTGTTAATAGCAGCCATTTTTTGCAGTGCAATAATGGTGTTGCAAAGCTGTTCTCCAAAAGGTGCAGCCACTACTCAACCTATTAAAAGAGGGAATGTAACCGGTAACTGGGTGTTGAATGATATTACTTTTGAGGGGATACCTCAGTCGTCCGTAAAGTCCTTATTTGGCGAGTCATCTTATAAGTGTTTTGTTGGAAGTACCTGGAGATTGACTAACAGTGGCAATGGAAGTTACACCTTGGGAAGCGAGTGCGCTGGTAAAATGCAGTCTATTTACTGGTCAGCTAGTCCAAAAGAGGATACTTTCCAGTTTAAAAAGATTTATGAAGGTGATAAAGCTAAAAATGTAACAGAGGGTTATAGAATGTTGCTTTCTTCTGCTAGTGGTGATACTATGGTAATTAAAACACCAGTTGAGTATGGTAGTGGTACAGCATATATTGTGTTGAACTTTAATAAGGCACAAAAGTAAAAAATAACCGTTCTCTTCGGAGCCTGGCACCTTTTGCTGAAAAAGCAAAAGCGCCTGAGGTCTCCTCTGAGAAGGTAATTTTTTGAGTCACAGGAAACTAAAAGGTCTGTTCTTTCTAGGAGGAACAGGCCTTTTTTGTTTGTGTACAGTTTTTATTGTTTTGTTAATGCACAGTTTTTTGTCAGCTATAGTTTTTATAGGTTTATTGCCTGTAGGTGTAGAGTTTTTGTTAGCTACATTTTTTTATAAGTTTATTTTTAATTGTTAGGGTGGTCTTTGTAAGATGTACTTGTTTTATAAAGCTCTTTTACACAGGACTGACAGGTTAAATCAGTTAAAAAAACGGGTATGTTATGATTTTATACTAGATTTGTGCATTATACATTATAGATGGATACGACTTCAAAACTTGCTTTAATTCTGGAAGATGCTGATCTGTCAGCAGCATTAAAAGCAATAGCCTTAAAAGTTCAAAATCGGGAAAGAATTACATTTGATGAAGGTGTTTACCTTTACGAACATGCTGAACTTGGTTATCTGGGTGTTTTAGCGAACTATATCAGAGAGCAAAAACATGGTGACAATACTTACTTCAATCGCAATTTTCATATAGAACCTACAAACGTTTGTGTTTATGATTGCAAGTTTTGCTCTTATTCACGTTTGATTAAACAACGTGAGGAAGGATGGGAGATGAGCGTAGATGGTATGATGGATGTATTGAAAAAGTATGACAACGAGCCGGTTACAGAGGTGCACATTACAGGTGGTGTGGTGCCTAAACAGAACCTCGAGTTTTACAGTGAATTTTTTAGGAAAGCTAAGGCGCACCGCCCCGATTTGCATATCAAAGCGCTAACTCCGGTTGAGTATTATTACATTTTTAAGAAGGCTAAACTAAGTCATTACGATGGAATGAAATATTTGCAGGAAGCAGGACTTGATTCTATGCCAGGGGGTGGGGCCGAAATATTTCATCCAGAGATCAGGGAGCAGATTGCCCATGATAAATGTAATGCTGAACAATGGCTGGATATACACGAACAGGCGCATAAAATTGGTATGAAAACCAATGCAACGATGTTGTATGGCCATATTGAAAAGTTTTGGCACCGGGTAGATCATATGGAGCGTCTGCGCCAGCAACAAGATAAATCGGGCGGCTTCCAGGCATTTATACCGCTTAAATTTAGGAATCAGAATAATCAGATGGATAATGTACCCGAGGTTTCTGTGATTGAAGACTTAAGGAATTACGCTATTGCGAGAATTTATATGGATAATTTCGATCACATTAAGGCCTATTGGGCAATGATCAGCAGACAAACTGCTCAATTATCTTTAAACTTTGGTGTGGATGATATTGACGGAACTTTGGATGATACCACCAAAATCTATTCGATGGCTGGTGCAGAAGAACAACATCCTGCGATGAATACCCAGGAACTGGTAAACCTGATTAAACAGGTGAACCGTAAACCAATTGAACGGGATACTTTGTATAATGTAGTAACGGATTATACCGATGTTGTTTTTGAAGACGAAGTGAAACCTCAATATTATAAATTGCCGGTAATAAATTAGAATGGATAAGGAAATATATATCATCAGACATGGTGAAACTGACTTAAATAAACAGGGGATAGTACAGGGGCGTGGAATAAACAGTGATCTGAATGATACTGGCCGTGCACAGGCAGCAGCTTTTTATGCTACTTATAAAGACATTGCTTTTGATAAAATATATACCTCTACGTTGAAACGTACGCATCAGACCGTAAAAGGTTTTATTGATGCTGGTGTATCCTGGGAACAACTAAGTGGGCTAGACGAGCTTGCCTGGGGAATCTGGGAAGGAAAACCTAACGATGAACAGGCCATTGCCGCTTTTAAAGGTTTGATGGAGAAATGGGAATCAGGAGATTATGATGCGCGTTTTGAAGGAGGTGAGAGTCCTAACGATGTAGTTATAAGAGAAAAAGAAGCAGTTGAGATTATCAAAAATGCAGCAAATGAAAAAACTATTTTGGTTTGTATGCATGGTCGTGCCATGCGGTTATTCCTATGTCTGCTGACGAATACTCCTATTTCTGAAATGACTTCATTTCCTCACCAAAATACCGTACTCTATAAGCTTGAATTAACGGGGGATGAGTTTGTGATTACCGAATTTAACAATACCGATCATTTAAAATAAGTAACGCTGTTGAATAAGATTAAAATTTCTGCTGTTTCCTATACCAATACCAAGCCTTTTATTTACGGAATTGAACAATCAGCAGTACTGGAACAGATAGAATTGGGTTTAGATATTCCTACAGATTGCGCTGCTAAATTAATTGATGGACAAGTGGATGTAGGATTGATTCCCGTGGCTGCGATCCCGCAGGTTCCCAATGCCCATATCATTGCAGATTATTGCATTGGATCTGTTGGAGCTGTAAACTCGGTATTCATTTTTAGTAAAATGCCAGTAAGCGAAATTAAGTCGGTAAGACTGGACAGTCATTCGCGGACTTCAAATAACCTCGCAAAAGTGCTCTTGAAATTTCATTTCAAAAAAACGGTAAGCTATACCACAGATCCGGCAGCGGAGACGGATGCTATTGTTTTAATTGGTGATCGTACTTTTGGTAAAAAGGAAGAATTTGCCTACGCTTATGATATGGGCGAGGAATGGATGAATTTTACAGGTTTGCCATTCGTATATGCCGCTTGGGTTGCCAATAAGCCAATTCCTCAAGCATTTATTAATGATTTTAATGAAGCGCTTTCTTTTGGTTTGTCTAAGCGAAAAGAACTGCTTGAGGAATTACCCAGACAGTCGAATTTTGACCTGGATGATTACCTGATGCATAAGCTTGATTTTGAGCTGACCGACAAAAAGCGTGAGGCTTTAAACCTGTTTTTGTCTTATATTACAAAATTGTAAAACCTATTCACATTTTTTTAATTTTCAACAAATCGCAAAGCCTACGGCTCAAGTAGTATCTTTACGATTTTGTAAAACATAATCATTTTGGCTAAAGATAATACTAAGGAAACCCCGTTAATGCAGCAATACAATGCGATTAAAGCAAAGTATCCGGGTGCATTATTGCTATTTAGAGTTGGTGATTTTTATGAAACATTTGGCGAGGATGCTGTCAAAACAGCCCAGATTTTGGGTATTGTATTAACCCGAAGAGGTACCGGACCAAATGGTGCATTGGAATTGGCGGGCTTTCCTCACCATTCGTTGGATAATTATCTTTCAAAGCTGGTTAGGGCCGGACAAAGGGTTGCGATATGCGATCAGCTGGAAGATCCGAAAATGACCAAGACCATTGTAAAGCGTGGGGTAACTGAATTGGTTACACCGGGGGTAGCCTACAATGACAATATCCTTAGTCAGAAATCTAACAATTACCTGGCGTCAATCTATTTCGATAAAAACATGCTGGGTGTGTCTTTTGTAGATATTTCTACAGGGGAATTTCATGTGGCTCAGGGAAGTACTGAATATATTGACAAGCTGTTACAGGGTTTTAAACCCAATGAGGTTGTTTTTCAAAAGAGCAAAAGGAAAGAGTTCATGGAGCTTTTTGGTGATAGATTTTATACTTTTCACCTTGACGATTGGGCTTTTACTACCGATTATGCGAATGAAATCTTAACCAAGCATTTTGAGGTTAATTCATTGAAAGGTTTTGGGGTAGACAAACTACAGACCGGTATTGTTGCTGCTGGTGTTGCATTGCATTACCTGAACGAAACAGAACATCGCAACTTAAAACACATTACTTCTATTTCCAGACTGGAGGAAGATAAATATATGTGGCTGGATCGTTTTACAATTCGTAACCTCGAATTGGTAAGTTCGGCCAACGACAACGCGGTGACGCTTTTTGAAGTGCTGGATCAAACTTGTACCCCGATGGGTGCCCGTTTGTTGCACAAGTGGATCATTATGCCACTAAAGGAGTTAAAACCGATTCAGGAACGCTTAGGAATGGTAGATTTCCTGGTGAAGCATGATTCGCTTTTACAAGATTTTTTATCGCACATCAAACAAATTGGTGATCTGGAAAGATTGATCTCTAAAGTTGGCCTTCAGAAGGTTGGCCCAAGAGAGTTGTGCCAGTTAAAAAAGGCCCTTTACCATATTGAGTCTGTTAAAAACCTGGCTGAAGCATCAAAGAATCCATTTTTAATGGCGCTTGCGGAACAATTAAATCCTTGCTTAAGCATCCGGGAGAAACTGGAAAGGGAATTGCAGCAAGATCCGCCTGCATTGCTGATTAAAGGAAACGTGATCGCAGATGGTATTGATGAGGAACTGGACCGTTTGCGCAAAATCTCTTTTGGTGGAAAAGATTACCTGGTGGAGATACAGAAACGCGAAGCTGCAGCAACTGGTATTCCATCATTGAAAGTAGCTTTTAACAACGTTTTTGGTTATTACCTTGAAGTTACACATACCCATAAGGATAAAGTACCTGAGGATTGGATCAGGAAGCAGACACTGGTAAGTGCCGAGCGTTACATCACTCCCGAACTTAAAGAATATGAAGAGCAGATTTTAGGTGCTGAAGAAAAAATTCAGCAGATTGAAGTCAGATTATACGCCGAGCTGATTTATCAGGTAAGCACTTATATTAAACCAATTCAGCTGAATGCATTTTTAGTTGCTCAATTGGATGTATTGCTTTGCTTTGCACAATTGGCTGTTAAAAATCATTATGTGAAGCCGGAGATCAATAAGGGCAAAGCTTTGGATATTAAGGGTGGAAGACACCCTGTTATTGAAAAACGCTTGCCTGTAGGCGAAGAGTATATTACAAATGATGTATTCCTGGATAATGAAAGTCAGCAGATCATTATCATTACCGGTCCCAATATGTCGGGTAAGTCGGCTATTTTACGCCAGACAGGACTTATTGTACTGATGGGGCAGATGGGCTGTTTTGTGCCTGCCAAGGCCGCTACAATTGGCTTGGTTGACAAGATATTTACCAGGGTTGGTGCTTCGGATAACTTATCGTCCGGAGAAAGTACATTCATGGTAGAAATGAATGAAACGGCCAGTATTTTGAACAATATATCTGACAATAGTTTAATTTTATTGGATGAGATAGGTCGTGGAACAAGTACTTACGACGGGATTTCCATTGCCTGGGCAATTGCTGAATTTTTACATACGCACCCAACAGCTAAGCCGAAAACACTTTTTGCTACCCACTACCATGAACTGAATGAGTTGGCCAACACGATGAGCCGAATTAAGAATTTTAATGTGTCGATAAAGGAGGTAGGGAATAAAGTGATCTTCCTGCGTAAACTGATTCCAGGTGGCAGTGAGCATAGTTTTGGTATTCATGTAGCTAAAATGGCGGGTATGCCTCCTAAACTGATCAACAGAGCGAATGAGATTCTAAAAAAGCTGGAAATAGATAGGACAGAGGGACAAAGTATTAAAGACAGTATTAAAAAGGTTCAAAATCAGGCATATCAGCTGCATATGTTTGCAGTAGATGATCCCATTTTGGTAAAAATAAGGGATATGCTTAATAATTTGGATGTGAATGTATTGACACCCGTGGAGGCATTGCTGAAATTGGATGAGATACAACGCTTAATTAAACAGTAATATGAATAGAACAACGATGTTTACCCGGGGCACTTGGTCGATTGTTTTAGTGCTCATGTTGTTTTTATCAGCATGTAGTTCCCGAAGATATACAGCAAAGCCTAATGCATCGGCGGTTAAAGCAGCTGAAGCCATGTCGCATTTAAAAAGCAAACAACTGTATAGATTTATAACAGACTGGACTGGTGTGCAATATCGTTTGGGTGGCCTGGATAAAAGGGGGATTGATTGTTCTGGTTTTGCATTGTTGCTACAAAAGGATATTTATGGTAATTCGTTGCCAAGGAGGTCAAGAGACCAGGCTGATGTAGTAAAAGAAAAGGGGATAGGTAGCCTCAATGAAGGTGATCTGATCTTTTTTTCTTTTGGTGGCGGAGCTGTTGATCACGTAGGCGTATACCTTAACAATAACTTTTTTGTACATGCCTCAACTACTCGTGGTGTAGTTGTAGATGATTTAAGTATCCCAGCTTATCAGAAAGCGATTGTAAAGGCGGGTACATTAAAAAAATAAAAATGACAAAGCCAAAACAAGACATATCTTTCTGGACCAAATATAAAAAGTTTGCTACTACAGAAATCCTGATGTACCTGATTATGGCAATTGGAATTGCCGTAGGTATTTTAATTCTTAGCTGATACGCTTTTAAAGACAGCTTTCATGTTGTCGTTTGAGTTTACCACGCTGATAAAGCCAGCAAAATCTGCATATTTGTCGGCAGGATAAGTACCGTTATTTAAAACAAATTTTCTGTTATAAACCAGTTTTTTATCGTCTTTTCTTACAGTAACATGGTAAGTCCCGAAACTGTTTTTAATCTCTACATCTTTGGGCATAACTTCAATGACCAGATCCTCTGAGAGGACATACACGATCTCATCCAAATCTGTATACCCCCTATTGATGAAAACCGGTAAGGTCCTATTTTTTACCTCTGGAATATTTCTTTTTTTGTTGAAGGTATTTAGTACCAGGTAAATATGATTATTGGTTTTCGGAGCGTATTTCTGAATGCTAAGTTGTAAGTTCTCTTTTGTAACGGGGTTAGATCCTTTATCTTGACTGAACTTAAAAGTGTCGAAATCGATGTTGTCTATATCATAGGTTTTTTTTAGTAATTTCAGCTGTTCTTTTATGGGCTCGTTAATAAGTTGTGCATAGTTATCGTACTGCGAACCATAAAAATTAGTATTTAAAGAGCCTTTAATATTGCCTTCAACATCCAGAACAAGTTCAGCTTTTCGGTCCTGTAGGTTCATTTGAGTGGGTAATGCTGGTGTTTTTAGTATTTTTCCTCCTTCTGCTGTGCAAGCTAAAACGGTACGGTCGTCTGTAAAATTTCCTAAATAACCGAATGGACTGTCCTGACTTGTACACTCGAGCCAGGTAGTGTCACTTTTAAATGGAAGGCAGAGAATGATATGGTTTCCCTGGTTCATACTGGCAAAATCTGGTTCCATATCTTTCTTGAAATCGCCGGCATTTACAACGCAATACCAGGAAGGGATATCTAGAACTTTCAATAAACTTTGCGTGTAATTAACCAAGGCTTTACAATCCCCGTAAGAAAGCTGGTGAACTTCACTTGCCTGCATGGGTTGATTTCCTCCAATTCCTATTTGTACACTAATGTATCGGGTCTTTTTCTGCACATATTCGTATACTTTACGTGCTTTATCTTTGTCATTGTTTATCCCCACTACTAAATTTTTGATCTCTTCAACAGCCACAGGGCTTAGTGCCTGCCGATCTTTTATCAAATCATTATAGATCCATTTACCCAGTTCTTCCCAGTTTTGATAGTTTCCTTTATGACCGTAGTAATTAAATTCCTGGGGTGCAATTTTGACATGAGTAAGGTAGTTGCTCATACTGGGTGCAAACGGCTCAGCTTTAAAAGCCGGAAGGTTTTTTACCTCCCAGGTCTGACTTTTAAACTTTTCATTGCTTACAAGAGTAGGTTCTCCTTTATAATTAACTGCCTTTATCCTTATTTTATCTGTGGGTTTAGAGGTAAATGTATAGCTGTTTTGTTCAACAGCAACATCGGGTGTACTGCTGGCATACCAGCTAGGGATCATCAGATTTTGTTTTGATCTGATTTCGTATTCGCAGGATATTGTATAGGGGTAAGACAATACAGTTGGTGCAAAACGCTTTACCCGGTCATCCTCAAAGAGGGAGATGCTGCTCACCGCACTATGATCAGAGAAGTTGTTCAATGCAAATTTACCAACTGTCATACCGTAAGCATCGTAAATGATACCTTTCGCATATTTAATCGCTGTGTTTTTATTGTAGGGTAAGGTAGTTTCAGCTTCATCATCGCCATTCTTATTGAGAACAGTAACAACCTTTTTAACTGTAATGACTACATTGTCATCACTACGCATATCTACAATGGTTTCCATTTTCCTGATAACTGCATTGGCACGGGTTTTTAATGCAGGGCTGATCTGGCTGGCAGGATATTCAATCTGTGAATAGCAGTTGCAAGCGCAAAAAATAAGTGCTGCTAAGCCAATTTGTTTTAAGATCATTTTGCTTGCTTTTTAAGTACAATGTCCGTTTTTTGCAGTTGTATGATTCTACTGTAGAGTTCTTTAAGGGAAAGGTATTCTTCGGGATGGTAAATTGGTTTATTGAATTGCATGAGCTGATTAAATAATAAAATCCTGTCGTCTGTTAATGATGTCATACAGAAGTATTTTCCGCCACCATTTGCCAAAGCCAGATTGAGGTCTTTAGGTTTGTCTGCAAACACATAATTATCTGGTAGCTTGATAGACATCGTAATCCGTGTTTCGCTTTCAGTCCCCAGATCTACTGGGTAGGTACGTTCATTTAAGTTAAAAGGATTCTTCGTAATTTTCTCAACAATAAAAGGATTGAAAAATAATGGCTCACTGTTTATATCCTGGAAAATAGGCATTTCTATTTCGTAATTTTCCACAAGTGGGTTTTCAAGACTATCGAGATATAAAATTTCATGCTTAAGAATACTTATCTTAGGCATGCTTTCGTCTAGTTTTTCTACAAACTCGTCTATGGAGTTTGCTGCTAATATTTTATTACGTTTGTTGAATGCCGCATAACCCAGGGAATAGGTGGTTAACGTCCCTTTTAGTTTGCCATCCTTCCCTAATTCTGCATTTAAATTATACCGTGTGGTTTCTTTTTTACTGGCTTTGAGATCGTACCAATACGACGGTTTTTTCTGCGGAATTGCTCGTCCCTGGCCATTAATACAGTAGAGGGGGAGTAATCCGAAAGGCATTAAAGGCTCGGAAGCGTCCAGTAAATAGCTAGTACCATCGATGTTCACTTTTGCTACTACATAATTGAAATCACTAATGACAGGGAAAAGTTTACTTACATAACCATTTGAGCGGGTTGAAAGTATCAGGGCTTCCGCATCTAAATCGGCTGCGGTTAATGCAGCTACCAATGCAAGATTAATATCTGCGGTATTCCCAGAGTGGATTTCCAATGCCTTTTTAATGGTGTTCTCACTGTAAATACCGATAAAACCATTGTTCTTAATGTTGCTTTTTATGTAGTAATAAATAGCCTGTGCTTTACTTAAAGCATTTGTGGTGCCTTTAAGCACGTTTGGAAGTACATCTTCAAAAAGATCTTTCTTTTTAAGCTGACCACCAAAGGATTTGTCGTCCATGAGTTCGCGGTCAACGTCTTTCCATTCTTTAGTGAAACTTTTCTTAGTACCCGTAGGCATGATATAGTCAGACAGTTCAAACTTTATAGCCGATCTGAAATTACTTGGCGCAGTCATGTAATCCTCTTCTATCAATGCAGGGATATCCTTCATGATATAGGTCATTTTCGAGCAATCAATGTCTCTACCCTGAATTCTCATACATCCGGTGCTGAGTTCTGCATTTTGAGAAGTTAGCTTTTGTTCACCCACCAGGGTCACGTTGTAGTTGTATAGCCCTGGAATATAGGCTATGTATTCGCTATGCATTTTGGGAATGTCAGATTGGAATTCCCAGCCTTTAAAATTGAAGATACGTGGAGAGTGAATGCGGTAAGTATATTCAATAATACTCCCCTCAGCCAGGTTAGGCATCGTAAATTTTGTAAGTGTAGTGTATTTGTTTCTTTTTTCTTTGAATATTTTCTTTTTATCCAATTGGTCGTACGAAATATTTCCGTTTGTATAGTTGATCGTCGTTGCGTTTAGCGTCTCTATTGTTTCTTCTCTATCTCCATTGGTATATAGCGGAATCACAATATTGGCATGATCAAAGCCATTTTTGTTCAATATTTTAATCCTTACATGATATTGGAAATCGATGTATAAATAGCCATGTACATCGTTAATGCGTATAGAAGCTGTACCAAATTCACGCAAAACAACTGCATTCGCACTGCTGTCAAGGGGTGTTTGAGTTAAATTTAATTCTGGTTGAGTAACTTTTAGATATTCGAAATCCTGGCCGAATGACAGTACGGAGTAAAAGAGGCTGATCAGTAGCAGCGTGTATTTCATATTTGAGCGTTTAGCTGTAGTAACTATACTGCAAGATAAAGGTAGAATTTTAAATAAAAAAATAGTTTGTAAACTATTCATATATAAATTAATGTCTTATCAAATAAGTTAGGGATTAATGAATGATTTTTACGACTTTTGAAGCGCTACCAATAAAGGTTTAAAATGAAATTAAATTTAAAACGTCCTCTCGCTTTTTTTGATCTGGAGACAACCGGTGTAAATGTCGGTGCTGATCGTATTGTTGAAATTGCTATATTAAAAGCAATGCCGGATGGATCTGAGGTGATCAAATCGTTGCGCATCAACCCTGAAATGCCAATTCCTTTGCATTCTTCTCTAATACATGGAATATACGATGAAGATATTGCTGATGCTCCTACGTTTAAAGCTGTAGCTGCTGAATTAGCTGATTTTATTGGTGATGCAGATCTTGCCGGTTATAACTCTAACAGGTTTGATATTCCCGTATTGCTGGAAGAATTTTTGAGAGCTGGAATTGATTTTGACATGTCGGACAGGAAATTTGTTGATGTTCAGAATATATTTCATCAGATGGAGCAACGTACTTTACGTGCTGCTTATAAATTTTACTGTGGTAAAGATATTGTAAATGCACATTCTGCAGAAGCAGATATAACAGCAACTTATCATGTGTTGCTGGCGCAAATTGAGCGTTATAAAGATGTTGACTTTGAAGACAAGCAAGGAAAGATTTCTAAACCGGTAATCAATGACGTGGAGGCACTTCATACATTTACCAACATGAATAAACCGGTAGACTTTGCCGGGCGAATGGTTTTTAATGAAAATGAAGAGGAAACATTCAATTTTGGTAAACACAAAGGTAAAACTGTAGAACACGTATTTGATACGGAACCTAGTTACTATGCATGGATGAAACAAGGCGATTTCCCTTTGTATACCAAGAAAAAGCTGGATGAAATCTGGACAAGATGGAGCAAAAAGAAAGAATTGCTTAAGCAAGAAAGACAGCAGGTTGCAGAGACGAATAGACCTAAGCAACCTCAGGCTAAGCCCCAGCAAGCCCCGGCAAGGCCACAAGCTGCAATAAAGAAAGATAAACCAGCTGTAGAAGTTACTAACGATATGTTAGAACAACTTAAAATGAAGTTTGGTAAATAATATTACGATGATTTAAGCCCCTTTACCGGGGCTTTTTTAGAAAGTCTATATTTCTGGTTAAACCTTTAAATTTAGTGCGTTTAACCGCCGAATTTTTAAAGATGGTTTTGAAAACATCTTCTGTAATGTCAAGCCAGTCTTCTCTTTTCATATCCAGCAATTGTGTACTGGCTGTAAATTTAGGTTCTGAATGGGGAGTGGAAAAGCGGTTCCAGGGACAGACGTCCTGACAAACATCGCAGCCAAACATCCAATTGTCCATTTTATTTTTAAACCCCATATCAATTTCCTCCCTTAGTTCTATGGTTAAGTAGGAGATACATTTTTTTGCATCAATAATAAAAGGCGATAAAATGGCATCAGTAGGGCAGGCGTCGATACACTTTGTGCAGGTACCACAATGGTCTGTTTCAAAAGGATTATCATATTCGAGCTGCAGATCTATGATCAGTTCGGCCAAAAAGAAAAAAGAACCACTCTTTTTATTAATGAGGTTACTGTTTTTTCCAATCCAGCCAATTCCCGCACGCTTTGCCCAGGCACGGTCTAACACTGGTGCCGAATCTACGAATGCACGCCCCGCAACTTCTCCAATTTCTTCTTTAATAAAGTTTAACAGCTGGAAGAGTTTGTCTTTTATGACTTCATGGTAGTCGGCTCCATACGCATATTTAGAAATTTTAGGGGCATCAGGATCGGATTGCCGTTGTTCAGGAAAGTAATTGAGGGTTAGTGAAATGACAGATTTTGAATCCTCTACCAATAACCTTGGATCTAGTCGTTTATCAAAGTGGTTTTCCATGTAGGCCATTTGTCCATGGTGGTTATTTTGTAACCATTTTTCCAGTTTTGGAGCTTCTTCTTCCAGGAAATCAGCTTTGGCAATACCACATTGCATAAAGCCTAGCCTTAAGGCTTCTGCTTTAATCACTTTACTGTATTTGGCGGCATTGTTTAACATCGTTTTGCAAAGATAAGGCTTTGCGATGGAAACTTTTTAAAGGACCACTTGTTGTTAGTTTAACTACTAATACTTAAAGTTATGGAAAATACGGAATCAAGACATACGGAAGATCCAAACAAAGGACATAAGCCAATAGAACATAACTATGCTAAACACCAGGACGATCCCGGGCCTTCTCCCCAGGCAATTAAGGAGAAGGATATTAATGGCGCGTCAGTAGTATTAAGGTGGCTCATACCTTTATTGGTTATTGCATTGGTGATATATTGGTTAGTTTATAAGTAAGGCTGTTATTTTAACAACCTTACTTCGTACAGATCTTTTCTTCTGTCCTTTAATATCCTTACTGTACCGAAGTGATGAATTTCGTCCAGAAGATGTAAGTCTACATCCACAACCAGCATCATTTCAGTATTTGGCGTAGTTTCGGCTTTCACCGCATTTGTCGGAAAAGCAAAGTCTGAGGGGGTAAATACTGCCGATTGTGCAAACTGTATATCCATGTTATTGACTTTAGGTAAATTACCTACACAACCGGCAATAGCTACATAACATTCATTCTCAATAGCCCTGGCCTGTGCACAATGCCTCACCCTGGTATAACCGTTTTGGGTATCCGTTAAAAAAGGTACAAACAGGATTTGCATACCCTGATCGGCATAAATTCTACTCAATTCCGGGAACTCGACATCGTAACAGATAAGTATTCCTACCTTTCCGCAATCGGTATCAAATACCTGTATCTTATCTCCACCAACCATTCCATAATATTTCTGCTCGTTGGGTGTAATGTGAATTTTTCTATACTCATCGGTTTTGCCACTACGGTGACACAAATAAGTTGCGTTATAAAGCTTATTATTTTCAAGAATGGGCATGCTGCCGGATATGATATTTACATTATAGGACAATGCATATTGTTGGATCCGCTCAACAATTTCTGCCGTTTGTTCAGCCAGTTTACGCATAGCTTCCATTTCAGGCAGATGATTGTAAGGGTGTAACAAAGGGGTGTTAAAGAATTCAGGGAAGACTATGAAATCTGATTTATAGCCGCTAACGGCATCAACGAAAAACTCCACTTGTTCATAAAAGGCTTCTATATCCGGGAATAGGCGCATTTGCCATTGTACCAGGCCAATTCTTATGGTTTTGGCAGAGCGGGCAGAGGCATCAATACCCTGATAATAGATATTATTCCATTCTATCAGGGTAGCAAATTCTTTTGATTCATGATCGCCGGGCAAATAATTCTTTAATACTTTTCTAACGTGGAAATCATTAGAAAGCTGAAAGGTTAAAGTCGGATCAAAAATCTCTTTGGCTTTTACCTTATCTATGTATTGTCGTGGACTTAGTTTATCTGCATACTGATGATAACCCGGAATGCGCCCTCCGGCGATTATACTCTTTAAGTTCAGGCTTTCACAAAGTTCTTTTCTGGCTTCATATAGCCTTCTGCCCAGGCGTAAACCGCGATAGTCTGGGTGTACAAATATTTCTATTCCATATAGGACATCACCTTCCGGATCGTGTGTGGAAAAGGAATAATCTCCGGTAATATTCTTGTAAGTGTGTTTATCGCCGTATTCATCATAATCAACAATGAGCGATAACGAGCAGGCCACTACTTTATCATCCACGGCAATGCAAAGCTGACCTTCAGGGAATAACTTGAGCAAACGTTCGATGCTGTTTTTACTCCATACTTGTCCAAGGGTTTCGTATGCTTGTTGCATGGATTCCCTTAAATCGTTATAATCTGATAAAGTCAGTTTTCTTGTTTCTACGTTCATATAAGCTTGTATTTAACTTATATGAGAACAGAAATTGAACTTAAATGTTTTTTTTAAAACAATCTTCCGGTTTGTCCGGGAAAATTTCTTTGTAAATGTTTGTATGCTGCTTCTGTCGCTTCCCTTCCTCTTGAAGTGCGCATCAGGAAACCTTCCTGGATAAGGAAAGGTTCATAAACTTCTTCAATGGTACCTTCATCTTCTCCTACAGCAGTAGCAATGGTTTTTAAGCCCACTGGTCCACCTTTAAATTTATCGATAATTGTAGTCAGAATTTTATTGTCCATTTCGTCCAGACCATGCTCATCCACATTTAATGCCTTTAGTGCATAACGGGCAATGTCTGTATCAATTTCACCGGTACCTTTAATCTGCGCAAAATCTCTTGTACGTCTCAGTAGCGCATTGGCGATACGAGGGGTACCGCGACTCCTGCGTGCGATTTCATAGGCACCTTCGTCGGTAATTGGAGTTTTTAATATTTCTGAAGACCTCAATACAATTGTGGTCAATAGTTTAGCATCGTAATAGGCCAGTCGGGAGTTGATACCAAACCTGGCTCTTAACGGTGCAGTTAGCAAGCCCGATCTTGTAGTAGCGCCGACTAAAGTGAAAGGGTTTAAACTGATCTGTACAGAGCGGGCATTTGGCCCGCTCTCCAGCATGATATCTATTTTAAAGTCTTCCATTGCCGAATACAAGTATTCTTCAACTAAGGGGCTTAAACGGTGTATTTCGTCAATAAAAAGAATGTCGCCTTCATCCAGACCTGTTAAAAGGCCGGCAAGATCTCCTGGTTTATCCAATACTGGTCCGGAGGTAACCTTAATACCCACACCCATTTCATTGGCAATGATTAGGGAAAGTGTCGTTTTACCTAATCCCGGAGGGCCGTGTAACAAAACGTGATCTAGAGGTTCGCCGCGTAATTTTGCTGCTTTCACAAAGATCTTAAGGTTTTCCATTACCTTTTCCTGTCCGGTAAAATCATCAAATGCCTGTGGGCGCAATACTTTTTCAATATCACGTTCAATAGGGGACAGGCTTTCGGATGAGGGATCAAGATTCTCGTTCATTGTTCAAAAATACGCTTAAAAAATTAGAATTATAGAATGGCTAGCTAAATTTGGCTGCTACAACAGCCTCTTTAACACCATTGGCATAGTTGTAAAATCCTTCACCCGATTTAATACCTTTATTACCAGCAGTAACCATGTTTACCAATAGTGGACAAGGAGCATATTTCGGATTTCCGAAGCCATCTTGTAATACACGTAATATAGCCAGACAAACATCCAGACCAATAAAATCTGCCAGTTGTAAAGGCCCCATTGGATGAGCCATGCCTAATTTCATTACGGTATCAATTTCTTCAACACCTGCTACATTTTCGTAAAGTGTATATATGGCCTCATTAATCATAGGCATTAATATCCTGTTGGCAACAAAACCTGGATAGTCATTTACTTCAACAGGCACTTTAGCTAGCTTTTTCGAAAGTTCCATTACCAGGTTTGTCGTTTCATCGCTGGTTGCATAACCACGAATAACCTCTACCAGCTTCATAACTGGTACCGGATTCATAAAGTGCATGCCAATTACTTTGTCGCCACGACCAGTAACTGATGCTATTTTAGTGATGGATATAGAAGAGGTATTGCTGGCCAGAATAGCACCCGGCTGGGCAAAAGTATCCAGGTCCTTAAATATTTTTAGCTTAAGATCAAGATTCTCCGTTGCAGCTTCAACAACAAGTTCGCTGTTGGTTACACCAGATTGCATATCAGTATACGTAGTGATATTGTTTAACGTCGCAGCCTTTTCTACGTCAGTAAGCGTGCCTTTTGCAACCTGTCGGTCCAGATTTTTACTGATTGTGTTTATAGCTTTTGTTAAAGCCTCATTGTTAATGTCTATAAGGTTTACCTGGTAGCCGAATTGTGCAAAAGTATGCGCTATTCCATTACCCATCGTGCCGGAACCGATTACTGCAATGTTCTTCATTTAGTTTTTTTATGATGTTAGTTAAACGTTTTAAGGCGCTAATCTATTTATAATCCATGAACCATCCACTAAATCGTAAACAATTCTGTCGTGCAGTCTGCTTTGACGGCCTTGCCAGAATTCAATATGCATCGGTTCTATCAGGTACCCTCCCCAATGTATAGGATGAGGAATTTCCTTGCCTTCGTACACTTTTTCCAGGTTAGAAACCTTTTCTTCCAGTGATTCACGGCTATCTAGTACACTGCTTTGTGGAGAAGCCATGGCTCCAATCTGGCTACCCGTTGGACGTGAGTGAAAATAATCAGCAGAGGTTTGCACATCAACTTTACTAACTACACCTTCGATACGTACCTGACGTTCCAGTTCAGCCCAAAAAAACACGAGGGCTGCCTGTGGGTTTTCTACTAGGTCCTGACCCTTTTTACTTTCGTAGTTGGTGTAAAAAACAAAACCATTCTCATCAAATTCCTTGAGTAACACAATACGTGCGGAGGGTTTTCCGAAACGATCGGCGGTAGCCAGTGTCATCACATTTGGTTCAAACAACTGTGCATCCACTGCAGCAGAAAACCATTTCCCAAATTGCAGGATAGGATCGCTTTCCACATCTTTTTCAGAGAGCTGTGCGCTGCGGTATTCCTGTCTTAAATCATGTAATTTCTTTTTGTTAAGCTCCATGTACAAAAATAGGTTTTAGTTTATTCAAATTTATCCCTAAATTTCCAAAATGATAAGCCGGTTACAACCTGCATTAGGCAGACTCTTAATCTCCGAACCATTTCTGATGGATCCTAACTTTAAGCGTTCAGTAATTCTGATTACAGAACAGCAGGAGGAAGGAACGGTAGGCTTTATTCTTAATCATTCCAGTACTTTGATACTTAAAGATATAATTCCAGAATTGACCAAGGCAAACTTTCCTGTTTATCTTGGAGGACCAGTGGAAACAGATACTATACATTTTATACACAGATGTCCGGAACTGATAACCGATGGGCAAGAAATTGTTAAAGGGATATATTGGGGCGGGAATTTTGAAACTTTAAAAGTTTTGATTGAGAAAGAGCATATTAAAGGTAGCGATATCAAGTTTTTTATTGGTTATTCAGGATGGGGAGACGGGCAACTTAAAATGGAGATGACAGGTAATACCTGGATCGTATCTGATGCGTTTCATCCTGATGTGGTATTCTCGGATAACGAAGAAAACCTTTGGCGAGAAGTAATTATTAACCTTGGGCCAAAATATGCTCACATAAGCAATTTTCCCCAGGACCCTAACTTGAATTAGGTTACGGGTAGCCGGTTACCTGTAACTCATAACAGACAACCCATAACCTAACGGATAATCCTACATATCTGCTGCGCTCTCTTCAACCTTTTTTCTAAGCTCGTCTTTATAAGCTTGCATTTTAGTTGCCAATGATTCATCGGCTGTAGAAAGTATCTGTACAGCCAGTAAACCAGCATTTTTTGCAGCATTTAAAGCAACAGTTGCTACTGGTATACCATTTGGCATTTGTAATATGGATAGAATGGAATCCCATCCATCAATAGAGTTTGAAGATTTTACTGGTACGCCAATTACGGGCAGTACAGTGATCGAAGCTACCATACCTGGTAAGTGAGCTGCACCGCCTGCTCCGGCAATGATTACTTTTAGGCCTCTTTCAGCAGCATTTTTGGCATAATCGTACATTCTTTCAGGTGTACGGTGTGCCGATACTACTGTCATTTCAAATTCAACCCCAAACTCTTTAAAAATATCAGCAGCATCTTGCATAATATGAAGATCTGATTTGCTGCCCATGATAATACCTGCTTTTACGCTCATTTATGAAATAACTTTTAGTGTGTTTTTAATGTAATTGGCTTTTTGTATTGCACCTTCCCGATTTTGATCAACTACGGTAATGTGTCCCATTTTACGAAAAGGTTTGGTATATTTTTTACCGTAAAGGTGGATGTATACGCCATCTATTGCCATAATTTTTTCCAGTCCATGATATTTGGCAACGCCATTGTGGTTTTTTTCGCCAAGGAGGTTAATCATAACCGCGTTACTGATGCAGCGTGTATCGCCTAACGGTAAATTGAAAATAGCACGTAAGTGCTGCGCAAATTGAGAAACGTAGTTGCCTTCGATAGTTTGGTGACCACTATTGTGTGGACGGGGAGCCAGTTCATTTACCAGCAGATCGCCATTTTTTGTAACAAACATTTCTACAGCCAGTAGTCCGGTAATGTTAAGTGAAGCTGCAATGTTCTTAGCAATTACTTCGGCCTTGTTTTGTAGGGTTTCCGGGTAGGTTGAAGGGCCGATTAAGAATTCTACCAGATTAGCTTCTGCATTGAATTCCATTTCTACCATCGGGAAAGTTTTCATGTCTCCTTTAGAATTCCTTGCAACAATTACGGCAACTTCTTTTTCAAAATCCACCAGTTCTTCAATTAAACAAGGAGCGTCAAACGCATTGTCAATATCTTCGATATTATTTATTTTCATTACACCTTTGCCATCATAGCCATCTTTCCGTTGTTTAAGAATGTACGGAAATGCAAAGTTACTACGGCGCATATCGTCCTTATTATTTACGAGTTGAAAAGGTGCGGTAGGAATATCGTTTTCTTTGAAAAACTGTTTTTGTACTCCTTTATCCTGTATTAACCGGATTACCCTTGATTGTGGGAAGACTTGTTTACCTTCTTTTTCAAGTTGTTCAAGCGCTTCAATATTAACCTTTTCTATTTCGATGGTAATGATGTCGGCTTTTTTTCCGAAATTATAAACGGTATCAAAGTCGGTAATCGAACCACATTCAAAGTAGTTTGCAATATGTTTACAGGGAGCATCGGTATCCGGATCTAAAACCAGGGTGGTAAGGTTATAATTGATGGCTTCCTGAATGAGCATTCTGCCCAATTGTCCGCCGCCTAATATTCCCAATTTTAAATCACTTATTTGTTTTGCCATATCTATATGAAAAAGTTATGCTTATTTTGCACAAAAATAACAATTATAAACGGATTGATGGATGCTGATGCTATAATTATTGGAGCCGGAGCTTGTGGTTTGATGTGTGCTGTACAGGCAGGCTACCTTGGTAAGCGGGTTATTTTGCTGGAAAAGAACGATCAACCTGGCGCTAAAATTCTGATTTCGGGGGGAGGACGTTGTAATTATACCAACCTGTATGCTACAGATGAACAGTTTATATCGGATAACAAACATTTTGTGAAATCGGCATTTACGCAATGGACTGTAGCAGATACAATCAGTTTTTTTGAAGCCTACGGTATTGAAGGGAAGGAGAAAACACTAGGACAACTGTTTCCGGATGGGAAAAATGCAAGGGATGTTGTGGCTGTATTTACCTCCATTTGCGAAGATTTTGGTCAGCAGCTGATTTGTAATACTGAAGTTTTGGATATTGAAGCACTTGGTGATGGATTTACAGTAAAATATAATAAGGCCGGTAAAAGTCGTACAATAACTGCCCCTAAACTGGTCATCGCCACTGGTGGATTGCCGATTCCGAAGATGGGAGCAACTGATTTTGCACTGCGTTTTGCCAGAAAAAATGGGTTGAAAATTGTGGACACGGCGCCGGCACTGGTACCTTTAACTATAACTGGAAAAGATGAAGAATGGTATGCGCAGCTCTCGGGTAACAGCGTCTTTTGTAAGGTTAGCAATGACAGAATTGAATTTGAGGAAAATATTCTGTTTACACATTGGGGATTGAGTGGCCCCGCAATATTACAGATTTCATCGTATTGGAAAAAGGGAGAGGTATTCAAGATTGACCTTTTACCTGGACAAGATATTATAGCATTAATCGATGCTGAACGAAGAGATAATGGGAAATTACTATTGTCAACTTTGTTTAACCGGTTTTACGCAAAGAAATTTACCGATGCAATGGCCAAGTTTTTACCTATTGAAAAGCAGGTTGCCACTTTAACCAAAGCCGATTTGGAATTGATTGAACAAACTATTCATCATTTTAAAGTTAAACCAGCAGGAGATAAAGGTTATGATAAGGCCGAAGTTATGCGTGGTGGTATAGCGACCGATGAACTGTCTTCTAAAACGCTGGAATGTAAAAATATTCCTGGTCTTTATTTTGGCGGTGAATGTGTTGATGTGACTGGCTGGTTGGGTGGCTATAACTTTCAATGGGCATGGGCAAGTGGTTTTGTGATTGCCCAAAATTTGTAGAAAAGGTCGAATTAACTGATAACGCATCGAATCTTTACCGAAAATTTTAGGTATAAATTGAGACGGATAGCAATCTGTAAAAAAAAATTGACCTAATTTTTTAGTGGCTTTAAAGGCCATGATTCAAGGATTTGCTGAGTGAAAATGATTTCATCTCAGCAAAATAATGTATGAATTTAAGGAAAAGTTAATGGAGTAAAAAAATATTTAGCCTTACTCACAATTAGGGATGGTATACGTCCAGGTTTCAGAAATGCCGGTAGGGAAGGTGTATACCATTCCTTTGCCGGTTTCGAACCACAATTTCCCTCGCAGGCGTTCCCGACTGCCAATTTCATTCATGGATAGACTGTCGTAGATCCTGCCATTAATCATTACGTACTTGATCTTCTCAGAATTTCTGATGTCATCTAACGGATTGGCATCCATTACAATCAGATCAGCCAGCTTACCAACTTCAAGTGAACCAATTTCTTTACTCATTCCAAGGTAAGCCGCTCCGTTTACTGTTGCACAACGGATAGCCTGTAAAGGTGTCATTCCCCCTTGTGCAAGCATCCAAAGTTCCCAATGAGCGCCTAATCCTTGTATCTGTCCATGTGCCCCAAGGTTGACTTTGGTGCCACCATCTGCAATTTGTTTAGTCGCTTTAGCCACTTCAATATGGCCGTAGTCGCCGTATTCTGAGGTTGTTCTTCTTCTTGCCCTTGGATCAATAATTGACCTCGGAGTAAATGCCATTAAACGTTCGTTTTCCCAAACGTTGGTTCTGTCGTACCAATAATTTTCGCCCCATTGACTGCCATAACTGACAATTAAAGTTGGTGTGTAGGCTACTTCGGTCTTATTCCAGAAACTGGTGATATCTTTATAAACGGGAGCAACAGGTATGCTATGTTCAATTCCCGTATGTCCGTCGGCGACCATATTCATATTTGTGAAGAATGTAGAGCCTCCTTCGGGAACTACCATCATTTTTAGTTGCCTGGCGGCTTCGAGAATTTGCTGACGTTGATCGCGACGTGGTTGATTATAGGATTTTACCGAAAAAGCACCCACTGCTTTTAATCTTCGGAGATTTGACAGGGCGTCTTCAAGACTGTTAATGACTACTTTAAAATCGCCATCAGCACCATAAAGGATGGAGCCTGTAGAATATAAGCGTGGACCAACCAGGTTGCCGGCTTTGATCATTTCGGCCTGACTGAAAACCATTTCTGTGTTACTGGAAGGGTCATGGGCAGTTGTTACGCCGAATGCAACATTAGCGAGATAAGACCAGTCATTTTGCGGGCTGATGCCATCAGGGCTTGTACGTAAATGCGCATGGACATCTATCATTCCCGGCATTATTGTTTTTCCTGTTACATCAATTATCCTTGTGTTTTCCGGGATGGGCAAATTTTTGCCAATAGATACAATTTTGTTGTTTTCTATCAGTATGGCACCATTTTCTATCACTTCATCACCTTTCATGGTGATGATCCTTGCTCCGGTCAGTGCAACCAATCCGGTAGGTGTATCACTTTTAAGGTTTAATCCTATGGACAGGCCAGTACTATCTGGTTGTGATACTTTTTGGGTTGGATCTTCTGAAAAATTAAACGCAGTGTTAATATCCCGGCTGAAATATTGTTCGCCTAAAGTCCATAATATTTTACTGTTATCGCGACTCCAGTGTACATATGTACCCGCATCTTTAGTAATACGGGTTAATGGTATTGCTTTATTTGATGAAGATAGGTCAAGTGCTGTTCCCGCAGTGACCATTGGTGTAACATAGACATTAAACAATTCTGTAAAAGCCATCCATTTACCATCGGGACTAGGTGCAAATTGTGTTGCGTAAGTTGAGGTATAGTGCGTTCGTTCGTTGCCTCCGTTTAGGTCTATACTTTTAAAAGCCTTTTTTCCTCCTTCTGAGGATTGGAAGTATATTCTGCTGTCGTCGGTATTGAATTTTGGCTTGATACCAGTTTCTGAGATCAGTGTTTTAGTTCCTCCGGCTGCTGGCATAGTAAAGATGCCTGTTCCACGACCATAGGCATAACCTAAAACATCATTTCCTACACCTTTTCGGAATACGATTTTATCTCCTTTGTTAGAGAAGGAAGGGGAGTAGTAAAATCCCTTTTCTTCGGTAAGACTAACTGTTTTTCCTGATTTAAGATCTGTTTTTTTGATTGCTCCTTTAAACTCATCACTCCATGTAGCGTAAATAACAGATTTACCGTCGCTGCTGATTTCGGGTTCAAATTCGAAGTCGAGACCTTTCGTTACCCTTTCAGGAACACCATTCGGTAGTTCTTTTTTGTAGAGAAATCCTGCGGCGTTAAATACCACAAACTTTCCATCAGCTGAGGTGGTCAATTGCCTGATCATTTTTACCGTAAAATCACTACTAAATACCTGTTGGGGAAAGTGTAAAGCTTGTTGTACAGTTTGAGAACCAGTTACATGGAAATTAATATTGTTGGCAAAAAGTGAGTTGAGGTCAATCTTCTTAATTTTTCCACGGGCGTAAAATATGATGCTTTTGCCATCAGGTGTCCAAGCATAGTTGGGATAAACTCCAAAGATAGCCCAGGTTTCCTGCTGGTCATGTGAGAGGTCTTCATATATTGGCCATTCTTCTGCCGTTTGCAGGTTTTGTAATACGAGTACGGATTTTAACCTGACACGTTTTACATAAGCCATCATTTTTCCATCTGGCGAGATCTGCGGTCTGACTGCCCCTCCAGGCTGGGCAATAAGGTTAATTGTTTTTCCTGTAGTCAGATCAAGTTGTCTGATGGCGTAGATCATACCATTTGGATCTTTGCTGTATTCAAAACTCGGGCCGGGCGACATATCTTCACTATAATAAAGGTATCTTCCGTTCGGAGAAACGTTGGGTTCTCCGGCATCCTGCTGATCATTTTTTCTTTTGGTAAGTTGAACGCCTTCACCTCCATATATACTGTACATCCACATTTCTCCTGCACCAAGAGAGCGGGTTGCGGTAAAATGTTTCCGTGCAATCAGGTATTCACTGTTGGGCATCCAGGTTGCATTATTTAACAAACGAAACGTTTCTTTGGTTACCTGGCGTTTGGACGAGCCGTCACGATTCATGATCCAGATGTTATCGGCTCCGCTTTTATCACTTGTATAAGAAATGTATTTACCATTAGGGCTAAAGCGCGGCTGAATGTCCCAGGCAGGACCTCCACTTAATAGTACTGCTGCTCCGCCTGTTACAGGCATGATATAGAGATCACCAAGTAAATCGAAAATAATGTCTTTTCCATCCGGGCTTACATCAAGGTTCATCCATGTGCCCTCATCGGTATTTAAAGTAAAGGTTTTGGTGTTCCCTTTGTATTTTTCTATATCCCATTTGTTCTCTGCCGAAGTACGCGTTTGAGCAGGTGACTGAGAGAATGACGATTGAAATACTAATACCAGAATTAACAGTAGTAATGATCTTCCCATATTTACCAGTTCTAATTTAGTCCGCAATTTACTAATATCAGTTCATTTTTATAGTTTTGAAGATTAGAAATCTGTTTAAGGCATGTCTTAATTGACTTTTGCATGGCGCTTTTTTCTGACGTCTGATTACGGCTGACTCTTAATTTATATGAACGAAACAGAAGTATTAAAGCGATATTGGGGGTATGATGGTTTCAGACCCTTACAGGATGATATCATCAGATCTGTTTTAACTGGAAATGATACTTTAGCTTTGTTGCCTACCGGTGGTGGTAAATCTATTTGTTTTCAGGTGCCAGCTATGGTTAATGAAGGGATATGTATTGTTATATCACCTTTGGTAGCTTTAATGAAAGACCAGGTAGAGGGGCTGAAGGCTAAGGGTATTGAGGCTGTAGCCATTTATGCAGGAATGGGGAAACGTGAAATCGATATTCTGTTAGACAATTGTATTTACGGTAAGATTAAGTTTTTGTATTTGTCGCCCGAACGTTTGTTGTCTGAATTGGTACGCATTCGTATCTCTTATATGAACGTGAATTTAATTGCTGTTGATGAGGCGCATTGTATTTCTCAGTGGGGATATGATTTCAGACCACCTTACATGAAAATCAGTGAAATCAGGGAGATTCATCCTGATGTTCCTGTGTTGGCGCTGACTGCTACCGCGACACGTTTTGTAAGAAATGATATTGTAGAAAAGTTACAGTTTAAACAATCTAATGTTTTTGTACAGAGCTTTGCACGTAAAAATCTGAGTTACGTGGTATTAGACGATGAAGATAAGTACAAAAGATTAATCACTATTATCACGAATGTAAAGGGAAGCGGATTAGTGTATGTTAGGAATAGACGAGAAACGGCTGAAGTGGCTACTTTTTTAGGTAGGAATGGAATTGCGGCAGATTTTTATCATGCGGGAATCGAAAAGGAAGAGCGTTTTAGAAAGCAGGAAGCCTGGAAACGAAACCGGATTCGGGTAATGGTGGCTACAAATGCATTTGGGATGGGAATTGACAAACCTGACGTTCGTTTTGTTGTCCATTTAGACCTTCCGGATAGTTTGGAAGCTTATTATCAGGAGGCTGGCAGGGCGGGACGGGACGAGCAAAAAGCCTATACAGTTTTATTAGCCAATAAGTCTGATGAACTTTCTTTAAAAGCTAAATATGCTGATAGTTTCCCTAATACGGAGGATATCAAAAAGGTTTATCATTACCTGGGGAACTACTTTCAATTGGCTTATGGAGCGGGAGAAGGATTGACCTTTAATTTTGATATTGCAGATTTTTGTAAACGTTTTAATGTTGGCGTGCTTAAGACAATGGCCGCGTTGAAATTTTTAGAACATGATGGATATCTTACTTTGTCGGAGAACGTATTTTTACCATCAAGGGTCTTGTTTCTTGTAGGTAGTGAAGATGTATATCGCTTTCAGATAGAGAACGCTGGGTATGATCCGCTTATAAAAGCAATATTAAGATCTTATGGAGGTAGTTTTGAACAATATGTGAAAATCAGTGAGGCTGAAATTGCAGGGAAAATAAGAGCATCATTTAATGATGTAATTCGGATGATCAATAATTTGCAAGACCAGGGATTGTTGTCTTATTTACCCCAGTCTGATCAGCCACAACTACAATATTTACGACCGAGGCTTGATTTTAACCATATGGATATCGATGTGAAGTATATTGAGCAGCGAAGGGAACTTCAGACGAACCAGGTTAAAGCCGTATTGGCTTATGCGAGTAAATCTGAATGCAGAAGTGTTCAGTTACTTACTTATTTTGATGAGCCGGAATCTGATAAGTGCGGCGTTTGTGATGTCTGCCTGGCAGAGAAAAAAGTGAAAGATGCAGACGAGCTGGAAGATAAGATTGATTTCGAAATTGTCACCCTTTTGCAGGTAGAAACACATGTGTTGGATAGTCTGATGAATGGCATTGCGACCGGAACGGAGAACGAGCGACTTAAAAGGATACGTACATTGCTTGATGCCGGAAAAATTAAAACAGACGGTAAAAATTATTACCTTTAATCTTATGAAGAACATATCCCTTATTGCCTTATTTATACCTGTGCTGCTCGCAGGATGTGAAAACAAGTGTATTGAAGATTCCGGTAATTCCGTTAGCAGATCAGTATCTGTAAAGAATTTTGATAAGATTAAAGTAGATGGGGCGATTAAGCTGATCCTTACGCAGGATAGCAGTTATAAGGTTCAGGTTGATGCTGATTCTAATATTATTGCTTACGTAAAAGCCGATGTTTCCGGTTCTGAACTTAAAGTGAAATTGGATTACGATAAATACTGTGGTACAGATTCAATTGTTGTTCGTGCCGGAATCGGTGAATTGAAACAACTTGATGTGGATGGCGCTGTTAAAGTTGTTGGTGATGGAAGGATTTATGCCAACGACGTAAATTTTGATTTTTCAGGAGCTTCCGACGTGAGTATGGATTTAAGTGCAGCAAAAGTGAAGACTAAAGTTGATGGGGTCGGAAAAATCGCTTTAACCGGACAGGCAGGTATGCATGAATTGAAAATTAATGGAACAGCGAAAGTGAATGCTTTTGATTTCATTGTCGGGATTTATAATATTGAAACTGAAGGGACTGGGAAAGCTAATATTAATGTGCTAAACGAGTTAAAGGTTAAAACTTCCGGATCAAGTGAGATTTACTATAAAGGAAATCCTAAAAAAGTAGATGAAAAGAAATCCGGAGCCACTAAACTGGAGAAAGTAAATTAGACTGATTGTTGTTTTTTAGCTACTTTAGTTGCCTTATTTAATACATGGAAAAAAACGACAAAAAGGTTATCCGGTCATGGGCATTTTTCGACTGGGCCAATTCTGCTTATAACTTAGTCATCACCTCAACCATATTTCCTGCTTATTATACGATTATAACGACTACCCAGGCACATGGAGATCAGGTAATGTTTTTTGGCAGGACATTTACCAATACGGCACTATCCAATTATGCACTTTCTGTTGCTTATTTGATTATGGTGATATTATTACCTTTTCTGTCTTCTATGGCAGATTACAGAGGTAACAAGAAATTGTTTATGAAGCTGTTTACCTATATGGGGGGATTAGCTTGTGTCGGATTGTATTTCTTTAAACTTGATACCCTGGAATTGGGTATTATTTGTTTTGCGCTTGCTGCGATGGGTTATGTGGGAGGAGTGATGTTTAACAATTCGTACCTTCCTGAAATTGCGACGACAGATCAGCAGGACCGGGTGAGTGCGAAAGGTTTTGCTTATGGTTATATTGGAAGTGTATTGTTGCAGCTGATCTGCTTTTTGTTTGTATTGAAACCTGAATGGTTTGGGATCATAGATCCTTCTTTTCCACCAAGATTGTCGTTTTTGCTGGTAGGTTTATGGTGGATCGGTTTTGCCCAGATTCCTTTCAGGAAGTTGCCTGCAGATAACCCCAATTATAAAAAAATTAATAAGAGGGTTATACACAGTGGTTTTGAGGAACTCAGTAAAGTCTGGAAACAGCTAAAACACATGCCTTTTCTTAAGGTATACCTGATCGCTTTTTTCTTTTACTCTATGGGGGTGCAAACAATTATGCTGGCGGCTGCGGGCTTTGGTGAAAAAACATTGCAGCTGGGGACTGAAAATTTGATTAAAGTTATTTTAATCATTCAACTGGTAGCCATACTTGGTGCCATTATCATGTCTAGGTTTGCCAAAAAGATTGGTAACATAAACGTTCTGATCATTGTAGTGGTCATTTGGATTGTTACTTGTTTTTGCGCTTACTATGTAACTACAGCAAGTCAGTATTATGGTTTGGCTGCTATTGTTGGCTTAATTATGGGGGGGATTCAATCTTTATCCCGTTCTACATATTCGAAGCACTTACCTGCTGATACGCCTGATACAGCCTCTTATTTTAGTTTTTATGATGTTACCGAGAAAATGGCCATTGTAATTGGACTTTTCAGTTTTGCCTTTATTGAAGAGCAGACCGGAAGCATGCGTAATTCAATTATTGCTTTGGCATCATTTTTTATAATAGGTTTGGTATTTTTGCTGTTATTAAAGAGCGTTGAGCAAAAATTAAATAGGAAAGTAGTGGTTGACTAAACTTAATGTAAAACATTTTATATACTGATGAAGATAGAATTATTTGTGCCTTGTTTTGTTGATCAATTGTATCCGGAAACGGCATTTAATACCATTAAGTTGCTGGAAAAGTGCGGGTGTGAAGTGTTTTATAATTCAGCTCAAACCTGCTGCGGGCAACCCGCTTATAATGCAGGATATTGGGAACAGGCAAAGGAGACCGGTACGAAGTTCTTAAGTGATTTTTCAGAAACTAATTATATTGTAGCACCTTCTGCATCTTGTGTTGGGATGGTAAAGGGTGGTTTTAATGATTTATTTACGAATACAATAGTACATAACAAATGCAGGACTATTCAAGGTAACATTTTTGAACTTTCTGATTTTCTGGTGAATGTCCTTAAAAGAGATTATTTTGGCGCAGAACTGGAAGGGAAGGCTGTTTACCATGATTCTTGTAGTGGTTTACGTGAATGTAAGATTAAAGAAGAGCCCAGACAATTGCTGTCGAAAGTACACGGTTTGGAAATGGTTGAGATGAAGGATACAGATATGTGCTGTGGTTTTGGTGGTACATTTGCGGTTAAGTTTGACGCTATTTCTTCTGCTATGGCAGAGCAAAAAGTAAATAATGCGCTGGAACAAGGTGCAGAATATGTGATTTCTACTGATTTATCCTGTCTGATGCATTTGCAGGGCTATATCGATAAAAATAATATTCCTTTAAAAACCATGCATTTAGCTGATGTTTTAGCTAGTGGTTGGCTTGAAAGTACAGAATATTAATTAACTTTGCACCCGAAATAAAATCACATTGTAAGTGATTGATATTAAATTTTTTATTAATTTTTAAATCATAGTTGTAGATGATTAATATTACACTGCCTGATGGTTCTAGCCGTCAGTATGAAAAGGGCACAACTGCCCATCAAATCGCTTTATCTATTTCAGAAGGTTTAGCCCGTAATGTTTTAGCTGCCGAAGTAAACGGCGAAGTTTGGGATTCATCAAGACCAATAGAGTCTGATGCGACTGTCAAACTACTGACCTGGAACGATCAGGCTGGTAAAGCTACATTCTGGCATTCTTCTGCACACATCATGGCCGAAGCTTTAGAAGCTTTATACCCAGGTACAAAGTTTGGCATTGGTCCGGCTATTGAAACTGGCTTTTACTATGATGTAGATTTTGGGGACAGAGAGTTTTCTTCCGATGATTTTAAGGCAATTGAAACGAAGATCATTGAGCTGGCAAAACAGAAAGAAGTTTTTGAACGTAAAGCTGTTGCTAAAGCTGATGCCATCGCTTATTTTAAAGAAAAAGGTGATGAGTATAAGTTGGACCTTTTAGAAGGTTTAGAAGATGGTAAGATTACTTTTTATACACAGGGTGAATTTACAGATCTTTGTCGCGGGCCACACATTCCAAATACAGGATTTGTAAAGGCTGTAAAACTGATGAACGTTGCCGGTGCTTATTGGCGTGGTGATGAAACCAAAAAACAGCTGACACGTATATATGGTGTTACTTTTCCTAAAGCAAGTGAGTTAACTGAGTATCTTCACATGATCGAAGAAGCGAAGAAAAGGGACCACCGCAAATTAGGTAAGGAACTTGAACTGTTTGCTTTTTCTGAAAAAGTGGGTATGGGCTTGCCATTGTGGTTACCAAAAGGTGCTGCTTTGCGTGAACGCCTGGTTCAGTTTTTAACAAAAGCACAAAGTAAGGCTGGTTATGAGCAGGTGGCTACACCGCATATCGGTCATAAGAATTTATACATTACTTCGGGACACTATGAAAAGTACGGTAAAGATGCTTTTCAGCCGATCAAAACTCCGCAAGAGGGAGAGGAGTTTTTCTTAAAACCGATGAACTGTCCGCATCATTGCGAGATCTATAAAGTGAAACCTCGTTCTTATAAAGATCTTCCTTTAAGGTTCGCTGAGTTTGGAACAGTATATCGTTATGAGCAAAGTGGTGAGTTACATGGCTTAACACGTGTTCGCGGATTTACTCAGGATGATGCACACTTGTTTTGCCGTCCAGATCAGGTAAAGGAAGAATTTAAAAAAGTAATTGATCTGGTGCTTTATGTATTTAAGTCTTTAGGTTTTGATAATTATGTCGCGCAGGTTTCTTTAAGAGATCCAGAAAATAAAGCTAAATACATTGGTAGTGATGAGAACTGGCATTTGGCAGAATCGGCAATTATAGAGGCTGCTGCTGAAAAAGGTTTACCTACAGTAGTGGAATACGGTGAGGCTGCTTTTTATGGTCCGAAGCTGGATTTCATGGTTAAAGATGCTTTGGGTAGAAAATGGCAGTTGGGTACAATCCAGGTGGATTACAATTTACCGGAACGTTTTGAATTGGAATATACTGGTAGTGATAACCAGAAGCATAGACCGGTCATGATTCACCGTGCACCATTTGGGTCACTGGAGCGTTTTATTGCTGTTTTAATTGAACATTGTGCTGGAAATTTCCCGTTGTGGCTTTCTCCCGAACAGTTTATTATTCTTCCTATCTCGGAAAAGTATGAAGAATATGCAAAAAAAGTTTCAGATGAACTAAATAATTCCGATATTCGCGGGCTGATTGACTTTCGTGATGAGAAGATTGGAAGGAAAATCAGGGATGCAGAGGTTAAAAAGATCCCTTATATGTTGATTATTGGCGAGAAGGAGATGGCAGAAGGAAAGGCTTCAGTAAGAAAACATGGTGAAGGTGATTTAGGTGAAATGACACTGCAAGAGTTTAGTGAATTATTAATTAAAGAAATAACAGTTTAAATAAAATACAAATTTGGCATTAGGCAGACCAGGATTTAACAGGGGACCACGTCCTCCTTTTAAGAAAAAAGAAGCAGAACATAATATTAATCAGCATATCAGAGCACAAGAGGTGCGATTGGCTGGAGATAATGTTGAACCGGGGATCTATCCTTTGGCAAAAGCTTTGGCCCTTGCTGACGAGTTAGAATTGGATCTGGTAGAGATTTCTCCGAATGCAGTTCCGCCTGTTTGTAGGATTATTGATTACAGTAAGTTTGTTTACGAGCAAAAGAAAAAACAGAAAGAGATTAAAGCAAACGCAAAGCAGACTGTAATTAAGGAGATCCGTTTTGGACCTAACACTAACGATCACGATTTTCAATTTAAGCTAAAGCATGCTATTAGTTTCCTTGAGAACGGAGAGAAAGTTAGAGCTTATGTTCACTTTAAAGGTAGAGCAATTGTTTACAAAGAGCAGGGAGAGATCCTCTTGTTGAAATTTGCACAGGCCCTTGAAGATATCGGTAAAGTTGAATTGTTACCAAAATTAGAAGGTAAGCGTATGTTTTTAACGCTTGCTCCAAAAGTTGCTAAGAAATAAATAAATTACATAAATAAACACAGGTTATGCCAAAAATGAAAACCAATTCCAGTGCTAAAAAGCGTTTTTCGCTTACTGGAACAGGTAAAATCGCAAGGAAGAATGCCTACAAAAGCCACATCTTAACTAAGATGTCGACTAAACGTAAGCGTAACTTAGGACACACTTCAATGGTGTCAGACGCTGACATGGGCAACGTTAAACGTATGCTTGCAATCGGTAAATAATTAATTTTTAACCAGGTAACCGGTAGTAAGTTTGCTGTAATACGCAACGCCGTTTATCAAAAACAACAAAAACATGCCACGTTCGGTAAACGCAGTAGCTTCGAGAAGAAGAAGGAAAAAGGTCTTAAATTTAGCCAAAGGTTATTGGGGATCAAGAAGCAAGGTATTCACCATTGCTAAAAATACGGTAGAAAAAGGTTTGCAATATGCATACCGTGACCGTAAAGTTAAGAAAAGAGAATTCCGCGGACTGTGGATTCAGCGTATCAATGCTGGAGCACGTCAGCACGGTATATCTTACTCTCAGTTAATTGGTAAATTAGCTAGCAAAAACATCGGTTTAAACCGTAAAGTTTTAGCAGATTTAGCTATGAACCATCCAGAAGCTTTTAAAGCTGTAATTGATGCAGTAAAATAGATATAACTGATAAGTTATAAAAAAGGGGAGTCGATTTGACTTCCCTTTTTTTGTTTAAATTATAGGGTAATGTGATGCCCCGCTCTTTTAATGTTTTCGTTATCTACCACACTCATTTTTGGTATTCTACCCAGCACTTTTACATTGCTATATTTAGCTATGTATTGTTCACTTTCCTGGTTTTCTGTTCCATTGAATATCAAACCTGCTACTTCAATTTGATTTGCTTTAAGTACTTCTAAAGTCAATAGGGTGTGGTTGATACTGCCCAGGTAGTTTTGTGATACCACAATGACTTTAACTTTTAAGCTTTTGATCAAATCTAGTATCAACTCGTTGTCGTTTAATGGGACCATCAGACCTCCTGCACCTTCAATGATCAGATTGTTATTGGTTTGTGGTGCTTTTATAGCATCAAGAGAAATCTGAATACCATCTAGCATTGCAGACAGGTGTGGAGATAAAGGCTGGCTAAGGCGGTAACTTTCCGGATGTATAATTGTTTCAGGGCGGACAAGGTGTTTGACGAACAAACTATCGCTGATGTCAAGATCGCCCGATTGAACGGGCTTCCAGTAGTCGGCTTTTAATTTCTCCGTGAGGACAGCGCTGACAATCGTTTTTCCAATTCCTGTACCAATTCCTGTAATAAAATATATGTTATTCATGTTTTAATGTCTTTAATTCGTTAACTAGTATTTCTATCTCATATTCGCTATTGAACAGGTGAAGACAGATTCTTAATCTCTCTCTGCCCTCCGCAACGGTAGGGCTTAGTATAGCTCTTACATCAAGTCCTTTATTTTGTAATTTTTGGGCAGCTGCCTTTGCTGCTATACTATTATTAAATAATACAGTTTGTATAGTACTTGTACTTTGGATGGTCTCGATGCTTTGATACTTAATTAAGTTAAGGTAGAAGTTAATTTTTGAACTGATTTTCACGCTGTAATCAGCTCTTGCTAGCATTTGATAAGCTGCGTTAACAGTTGCTATGGAATGAACAGGGGCAGCCGTAGTAAAAACAAACGAACGTGCGAAATTGATAAGATAGGTGCGCAGGTTTTTGCTTCCAAGTACAATTGCTCCGTGACATCCGAGTGCTTTTCCAAAAGTTACAATACGTGCAAATACTTCCTTCTCGAGTCCAAGCATTTGAACCATTCCTGCTCCATGATCTCCGAATACACCAAGGGCATGTGCTTCGTCTACGATAAGTTCTGCCTGGTATTGAATGCATAATTTATTAATTTCAACAAGCGGAGCAATGTCACCATCCATAGAATATACACTTTCTGTAAGTACGTAAATGTTACCTTTAGCTGCTTTTAGTTTAGCTTCTAAGTCATTTAGGTCATTGTGCCTGAAGGTATAGCGATTGGCATGACTAAGACGGCCTCCATCTATGAGGCTGGCATGGATGAGTTCATCAGCTATGATGGTATCGCCGCGTTGTGCTAAGCTTGATATGAGACCTATATTGGCGTCGTAACCGGAATTGAAAATAAGTCCTGCTTCTGCTTGATGAAAGGTAGCTATGGCCTGTTCTGTTTGTTCAGTAAAGATATGGTTACCACTAAGCAACCGGGAGCCGGTAGCGCCATTTTTGTAATCAGGAAGACCATTCAGTATGTTTGTTGTAAGTGTTTTTAATTCTGCCGAGCGGGCAAAGCCCAGATAGTCATTGGAAGAAAAATCCGAAGGAAATTCAGTTGAAGAGAGCGATGAGAGGGATCTGAGTATGCCTTTGTCGGCTCTTTGCTTTAACCGGTTTTGAATGAATTGCTCTGCCTTGTTCATGATCTTCAAAAATATGCAAAGCAGGTTAAAGTATACCCGTCAGCATAAAATTATTTTGCTTCGCAGCTACTGCGTGGTGATGCAGACGGGTACTTAATTTTATGTCTTTAATTTTTGTTCAGTTGCGAAATAGATTTTTGCATTTGGGCCATCATGGTACTTAGCGTTTCTATACTAGGTTCCGGAGTTGGGTCGGGCAATGCGGTTGAGATGTAAGCTTTAGCTTTCCAGATTTCCAGGATATCTTCCGCTGAAACGGTGTACGGGTCATAGATTCGATTGTCTGATATCAATTTCAAATCCTTGTTCTCTTTAAAACGGTTTCCTGCTCTTTTATAAACAACACCTTCATTTTTACTAATGACAATATAGGTTTCTCCAGTTTTAACATCATTCCAGTTGTCCATATATTCAGCAACAATAATACTTCCTGGTTGTATTGGCAGCATGGAATCTCCCATAATTTCAAATGCTCTGAAAGTCCCTTGTTTTAAAAATGGAAGAGGGAGCTGGAATTTTGGGAGGTCTTTTATGTATTGGGGGTCTGAGAAACCATTAAGATAGCCAGCGCTGGCTTTTACCGGAACCATTTCTATATTCTCGTTATCGTCTTTATCTACCGATATACTTAGTATACGAAGGTTTGACCCCTGGCTTTTTGGCTTCGGTTTCCAGTCATCATTGATGTTTTCGTTAATAAACTCATCTATTGTTAAGTCAAAATATTCTGCTATTTTTTTTAGCAAATCGTATTTCGGTTCAGCCCGGTCTTCTTCATAAGCTCCAATAAGTGACCGCTTAATTCCCATAGCATCAGCGAATTGTTGCTGTGTGTGGCCTTTTTTCTTTCTTAAGTACTTAAGGTTGGATGAAATATTTGACATAAAATAAAAAGTTAAAATAAATTTGTTTTTACTAAAATAGTTAGTATTATTGTGCCAATAAAGTTAGTAATATTTATTCAAATAGCAAATAGGTGTGCTAACTAAATTAGTTTATTTTATTTAAGCTTAATGTTATGAAAAAATTTGTGTACGTGGTAACAGACAGGAACAGAACTAGTTTACATGTGGGGATGAGTTCTGACCTAATTAAAACGTTGGATTTCTATAAGCAAATGCCGTGTTTATTCTTTGATAGTGGGCAGCAGTTAACCAGGCTGGTTTATTTTGAAGAGTTTAAAACGGAGGCTCAGGCATTAAGTCGCTTTAAACTGGTTAGCAGATTTACAAGGATGCAAAAAGAAAGGCTGGTAAGGTCTTGTAATCCGGATTGGGTTGATCTGACGATAGGGTTGGATTTTGAACACATCACTTCCGGGAGGAAGATGGTCAATCAGGTAAACCTGTCATTTGGTATGCTTTCTTAAAGATATGTGCTCTCAAACGTTCTCAATACGCTCTTACGTTCTCAAAGCGCTCTAATTGGTAACAGTACATCTTATCATAATGTACTGTTACCTGAGAGTTTTATTACCAGCCCGGTGCAAAGGTTAAGCCGAATGTACCTAAAGATAAGTCTTTACGCTGGAATGGAATTGCATAGTAAGGTTCCAGTACAAAGGCACCGAATACATTTACCCTTACTGATATACCTACACTCAATGCAGGAACACGTTGGTTTGTTCTCTGATAAATTGGTTTTCCATTTTGATCTAGAATTGGATTTCCGTTCACATCAAGTTTCGGGTCTATATTGTTCACAGGCTGATTTTTGAAAACAATTTTAGAGTCTTCATTCCAGGCTAAACCGGCATCAAAAAATAGATTCAGGTCAGTAAACAGAAAGTTAGAAGGGACTGCCGCTAGTTTTTTCGGACCTGTAAATGGAAGTCTCACTTCTAAATTGAATACGGCCATTTTACTTCCCGACAACTGATTGATGTCGAAGCCGCTATTTATTGTTCCTGAATTGCTATTATATAGCGAGTTCGCTTCATAACCTCTAATGAAGTATGGATATCCTACAAATAAAGGATAAAGGTTTTCTCCTTCTTTGCCCAATCTTAAATAGTTATAGCTTCGTGCGGCTATAGTCACAGGTTTTAAGCGCCAGTATTTTCTAAGGTCAATAGTTGCCGCCGAAAACTTATAGTCACCAAAATACTGTTCCATTCCAACACGGTATCTGAAACCGTCAAGAGGAGCGGCGATACCTGTTATGGAGTTGTCTCCTACAAAAGCAGCATTTAACTGAAAAATAGAGAATTCTTCAAGTCGGGTACCCAGGTAATTGGTTGCCTGATCTATAGGTATTTTTTTCTTGTCGGATGTAATGTAATAACCAATAACGCCATTGCCTAAATCCTCATAATAATTACTGATTCGGTCTACTCTGTAGCTGTAACGGGAAAATGCTCCACCCGCTTCAAAACGATGTACCTTATTGAAAGGGTAAGCGCCAAACAATTGCGCCTGATCTTCAAAGGTTCTGATCAGGTCAGTTCTGTCATCCCATACATTTACTGGAGTTCCATTATTATCTAGTTGAGTTTGCTCCAGACTTCTGAAGCCACTAATGTAAGGAATGTGGGACACTGCAACTCCCCAATTGATTCTGCTTTGCTGATTGATATAACCAACGAGTCCGCCAAAATCATAAATCTCTCCATTAACCGATAGGTTCGCTACGATCTGATTCTGGCCCAATATGTCACTAAACATACCTACAATTCCGCCCTGAACACCAGTTCCAAATCTGCTGGTTGATACACCAACGCCACTGTTAGCTAAATAATCCAGTTTAAACTTAGGTTTGTAAGGAACAAGTCTCATCGAATCGGCCACAGTTTTTTCGAAACGTTCAAAGTTGTTCAGGTTGGCATTTACAATGTCAACTCCCAAACTCTCCATTGGAGGTAGGATGGCCGCATCAAAGTTAACTGCAGTCGGATCTACAGGTTTTGATTTGAATGCAGTGACAGGAGCGTTGTAGAGTGTATAGCGTTGTGAGCGGTAATAGCTATATATAATTTCGTCGTTTCTGGATACCGATATAGCTGGTGAAAATTCCGTAATTCCGCTGATTCCAGTAAAATAATCAGTTAGCTGTTTTACACTGTTGTCAGCCAGGGTGTACTCATATAAGTTTCTGAACCCGTCTCTGTTAGACAAGAAAAATAATCTTTTACTATCACCAGAAAACTGAGCATTAAGGTTGTTCGCACCAGGAAATACAGGTACATCAGTTAATGACTTACTTTCAATGTCATAAATCGTGAGGTTAATAGGGTGTACTGCAGTTTTGTTGTTGGTTATCATAGAAACTCTGTCTGAAGAGAAAGCTATTTTTTTTCCATCTTGTGAGTAAGCAGGAGCATAATCTGAATAAACATCGTTAGTTAGCTGAGTAACCTGTCTGGTTTTAAGATTGTAGGAAAAGATATCACTTTGTCCTTGCACCATACCAGAAAAAGCAAGGTCTTCGCCATTTGGTGACCAGGTCAAGTTTCCAAACTGTGCAACATTTCCCATTTCAGCACGTAAGGCTACGCTTCCGTTATCGACATTGATGATCATCAGTTGGTTTTTACCCTTACTGAAAATACTAAAAGCAAATTGTTTTCCGTCTGGTGACCAGGTGCCGGCAGATTCCAGGAAGTTGAAGTCGTCTATGTGTGAATTGGATACCTGGCTACTCAGTTTTCGGAGTACTTTACCGGTTTTGGCATCGGCGAGAAAGAGGTCTATCCCAAACAAATCTTTTTCAGAGAGAAAGGCGAGATATTTGCCGTCAGGACTGATAGCAGGGGCAACGTTCATGTTACCTGCATTTTTATTATCTATAATTTTTGTTCCGGTAATTCTAATTTGTGAACTATCTGCTTTTAACATAGGACGGTAATGTGATTCAATCGCATTTTTCCATAACCCGGACAATGCTCTGTCGTCATAACCAAAAGTATATCTTAAACCATTTTCGTAACCATATTTAGCTGTTGCTTTAAACAGAGGAACGATAGTCGTATCTCCATAAACGGAACCTACAAATGTCCAGAATGCTTGTCCATAACGATAAGGGAAGTATTTATTAGAGTTTGTCAGATCTTTTAAAGAAGGGATATCTCTGTTTAACAATGCATCGCGCATCCACATTGATGTAAATGCATCGGTTTTACCAACAGAAAGGTACTCCGCCATACCTTCGATCATCCATAGTGGAATCTGACTTATGCTTTCCAGATTTATAGAATCTTTCTCTAAAAGTAAATGATATTGAAAAGCGTGAACAAGCTCATGTCCTAATACGTGACGTGTTTGGTTGTTCAGTTCCATAACCGGCATGATTACCCTGTTTTTAAACGCTTCGGTAACCCCGCCTGTTCCAATTCCAATTTCGCCTTGCAGTGCTGTTGTTTGCTGGAAATCGGGATGATTGTTATAGAGAATGATTGGGTTCTTTTTTACAAAAGTTTCCTTAAATATTTCCTGGTGCATTTTGTACCATGTTTCTGCATCTTCAGCAAATTTTGCGATTAGTTTTTCATTCTGCAGATAATAGTAGATCTCAAAGTGAGGAGTCTGTAAAACTTTGAATTTCTCATTGTTATAGCGCACCTTATTTTGTCCGAAATATTGGGCATGAAGCGCAGCGGTAGAGACTATAAGGATAAAAAGGATGAGAATAGATCTTCGAAGGAAAGTATAGCTTTTATTCATAGGGCTTATATTTCAAGAGTTACAGTTTAAATTTACGCAAAATTGTAATACATAGTTTGTGGCTGGCTTTCTAAGTAGACAACATATTAATAGTACCGAACAAACCTTTAGTTATTCGGTACTATTTTTCTTTTTTTCTCTTTCTTCCTGCCGCTGTTTTCTTCTTTGTTCTCTTTCTTCTTTTTTGGTAAGCGGAACTTGAGTAGCAGGTTGCTTAGGAGGTTCAGGAGTTTTCTTTTCTTCTGTTTTTTGTATTACGGGTTCATTTTGAGTTGGTTGAATTTCTTCTATCGGGGCAACTTCAAAATTTGTAGAATCTACTTCCAGACTGTCGTTAGCCGTTGTGTCTACCTCGTATCTTGGAGTAGGGCAGTTGATTTCTTTCGTAATTTTTACTTTGGCTTTCGGAAATGGGCCTAAAGTATAGCCTGTACTTGGGTCTTTATAAACCTTTTCCATAAACTTAGCGAAAATGGGGAGTGCGGTTCTCGAGCCTTCACCTGTTTCACCATTTTTAAAATGAGCTGTACGTTCATCGCAGCCCACCCAAACACCTGTTACCAGGTCTTTGGTGACACCCATGTACCAGGCATCAACATAGTCGCTTGATGTACCTGTTTTACCACCAATCTGGTTACCTTTTTTCCAAAGATCCCATTCCCATAGTGCTTGTGAAGTTCCTCCTGGTTCTTCCATTCCTCCTCTAAGCATGTAAAGCATTAACCAGGATATTTCTTCTGTCAATACCCTTTTTGTTTTTGCTTTAAACTCTTCTATGATGTTGTCATCCAGGTCCGTTATTTTTTCAACAAGAATCGGGTCTGTTTTTAACCCGCCATTCAAAAAGGTGCCATAGGCCCTTACCATTTCAAAAACTGTAACATCATTTGGACCTAAACTTACAGAAGGAACAGATTCCAGCTGACTGTCTATGCCACACTCGTGCGCCCATTTTACTACATTATCCCAACCTACTTTTTCAGTAACTTGTGCGGTAATGGTGTTTACAGATCTGGCCATAGCCAAACGGAGCGACATTTCACCATAAGTATTGCTATAGCTGGCATTTTTTGGCTCCCAGTATTCCGTTTTTCCTTTTTCCTGATAAGCAATACTTACCGGTTTATCGGTAAATTTATCACAAGGAGACATACCACTTTCCAGTGCTGCCAGGTAAGCAAATGGTTTAAAGGTAGATCCTGCTTGTCTTTTTGACTGGTTAACATGGTCGTATTTAAAATATTTATGATCAATTCCACCAACCCATACTTTTATCTTACCATTGAAAGGATCCAGTGTCATCATCCCGGTATTCATTATTTTGCCATAGTAACGTATGGAGTCCATGGTCGAGAATAAGGTGTCACGGTCGCCCTTCCAGGTAAAGATTCTCATCTTTTTCTTTTTGTTAAACCATGCTGTAACAGAATCAGGGTTATTAGGATATCTTTTTTCGAGTACTTTATAGATCGGTAGGTTACGCATGGCACGATCAGGGTAGTCTACTTTTTTCTTTTCTGAATCTTCCCAGGGATCTTCATTGCCCCAGACACTATAAAAGCGGCGTTGTATAGTCTTCATCTGATCAGCAACTGCTTCCTCAGCATATTGCTGCAATTTAGAATCAATAGTTGTGTAAATCTTTAATCCATCTTCGTACAAGTTGTAGCCATTGTCTTTACACCATTTTTCCAGGTATTTATCTACCGCTGCCCTCAGATAGGAATCTCCATCACTACCTTCATCTACTCTTCCTTCTTTAAGTTTTATAGGGGTATTCTTGTAGGCGTTTAATTCAGCAGTTGATATGTAGCCGTATTTGTTCATTTGTGCTAAAGCAACATTCCGGCGTTCCAGTGCTTTTTGAGGGTTTCTGATCGGGTTATAGGTTGTCGTCCCTTTTAACATGCCTACAAGTAATGCAGACTCAGGTACTTCAAGTTGATTGGCTTCTTTGTCAAAATAAACACGTGATGCAGTTTTGATCCCATATGCATTATTACCGAAAGAAACGGTATTCAAATACATGGTGATGATGTCGTTTTTAGAGTAATTAGATTCCAGTTTTACTGCGGTAAGCCATTCTTTTAATTTAGGAACAATAGTTCTTAGCACAGGAATACGACTTAAGGCACCTTGAGATTTATTGTATCTGGTACGGTAAAGATTTTTGGCTAGTTGCTGCGTAATGGTGCTGGCCCCACGTTTATCTCCTGTGGCTGTTGAAATTCCGCTTGAAAGTAATGAGCGGAAGTCAATACCCATGTGGTTATAAAAACGAACATCCTCGGTTGCCACCAGTGCTTTGATTACACTAGGCGATATTTCATTGAAATTTACGGGTGTACGGTTTTCTTTATAATAACGTCCGATTAATTTTCCATCAGATGTATATAATTCAGAGCCTACGCGAAGTGTAGGTTGTTTGATGTCTTTGTAAGAAGGAGAGTAGCCAAATAACCATAAGAAATTGAGTTGCAGGGCACAAAAGAATATGATGATACAAAAAAGTAAAATGCTTGAATAACGAATATACTTATTGCGAATTTCTTTAAACATGGGGGTAAAGATGAAAAAAACGTAAAACAGTTTGTGTTAAATAGTGTTAAAAGTTATAATGCAAATTAACGTAATTAATTTACTTAAATTTTAGCCTAAATTTATAAAGATTGGCCTTTTATTAATATAAACAATTACTGGTGTTTTGTTGTTCTGGTTTGTTTTTTAATAATAAGTAAAGTTGGATTTAACAATTACTGATCATAAAATAAGAAATGGAAAAAGAGATTAAACAATATCTGGTTGCTCCAGGCGAAAGGGTATCCTTAAATGATTATCATACCAGTTATAGTGGTGATAAAGACAAATTAACTGCAAAGCAAGAGTTGGAAGAGATTAAAGCACGGCTTGTTGATTATCAGGAGACTTTATATGCGGCTGATTCACGATCTGTGCTGATCATTTTCCAGGCTATGGATGCTGCTGGAAAAGATAGTGCAATTCAACACGTGATGACAGGTTTTAATCCTCAGGGTTGTCAGGTGTATAGCTTTAAAACACCAACTTCGGAAGAGTATGATCATGATTTTTTATGGCGTCATTACAAGGCCTTACCCGAGCGGGGACGTATAGGTATACATAACCGTTCTCATTACGAAAATGTGCTGGTGTGTAAAGTTCACCCCGAATATGTATTAAGTGAAAAGATCCCGGGTTATAATGACGTTAAAAAAATAGATAAAGATTTTTGGAAAAGACGGTATGAGAGCATCAGGAACTTTGAAAAACATGTGACTGATAATGGTACTGCTATTGTGAAAATATTTTTGAATGTATCTAAGGATGAGCAAAAGCAACGGTTTTTGGATCGCATCAATGACCCTACAAAAAACTGGAAGTTTTCGTCTTCTGATATCACTGAGCGTGGACTGTGGCCAGATTATATGAAGGCCTATGAGAATGCTATAGAAGAAACTTCAACAGAGGCATCGCCATGGTATATTATTCCTGCAGATAAAAAATGGTATGCAAGATTAGCGATAAGTCATATCCTGGAAGAAACCCTTAAAAAGATGGATCTTATATTCCCTGTATTGGCTAAAGCAGAAGCAGATAAGCTGGCAGATATGAAGCAACAATTGCTGGATGAGGTGTAAGTTTTTAGATAATATATAAGTATTGTATGTTGGTGATGGCCGGATAATTAAGTACATTCGCAGCGCTTTTGGTTCCTGATAGGGCTTACCTATCAGGATTAAAAGGGAATACGGTGTAAATCCGTAACTGTCCCGCAGCTGTAAACTCTGTAACGGTGTTTCAAATCAAGGCCACTTTTTCAACCTTTTAAAAGGTAAGAAATGGGAAGGCAGAAACCCGGGAGTAAGTCAGAAGACCTGCCATAAGCTTTAATATTTCATAGCTTTCGGGGATTGAAGCTAGGGATGAATACCGTTTATCGTATTTCATTTCCTTGATCTAACTGTTTGCTGTGGGTAATGAGCTCACAAACAAAACAATATAAAATGAAAATTAATAACAGACTATTAATTGCAATGAGTGCCGGATTTATCCAGCTAGGTGCTACAAGTATCCTGCGGGCACAGGACGTAGTTAATCTTGATAGTGTAGTCATTTCGGCCACTAAAATTGATCAAAAGCAGTCGCAAACCGGGAAAGTGGTAACCATTATTGGTAGAGACGTTTTAGACCGTAGTCATGGTAGGAGCCTTCCGGATCTTTTGAATGAACAAGCCGGAGTTGTAGTAGGAGGAGGTACTGTAAATTCAGGTGCTAACAAGAGTTTATTTATTCGGGGAGCAGGAAGTGGATATGCTGTAATTTTAATTGATGGTATTCCAATGAATAATCCAGCTAGTATTGGGGCAACGTTTGATTTACGTGCTTTTTCTATTGATCAGGTTGACCGTATAGAAATCCTTAAAGGTGGACAATCTACCATTTATGGTTCTGATGCTGTTGCCGGAGTTGTAAACATCATTACAAAAAAAGGATCTAAGGCTGGAAATAGTGTGTACGGAGTAGGTAGTTTTGGAACATATAATACTTACAAAGGAACTGTAGGTATGAATTACGGTAGTAAGGATTTCTCTTATAATATAGCCTATACCCAAACTAAGACTGACGGTATTTCTGAAGCAGCGAACCCTGAAAATAGCACTGCTATTTTTGATAAGGACGGAAATAAAACTGCAGCGATAAATGCGAACTTTTCCCTTCAGGCTACTGAAAAACTTAGCGTGAATCCATTTTTACGTTATTTTTATGGAAACTATAGTACCGATCTTGGACCTTTTAAAGATAGGGAAGGTACTTATATCAAGTTAAAACATTTCAATGGAGGAGCGAATTCAAAATATGATTTCGGTACTGGCAGAATCAATTTGAATTACAGTTTTGAGAATTCACAGTTGGCTGATCCTACGGGTTTTGTTCCTTTTTCTGAAGGAAAAATGCATTTGGTAGATTTGTTCTATAACCAGAAAATAGGTTCAAAACTAGATGTATTGGTTGGATTGGATAACAGGGCTACGAGATTAAGCACGAGTTTGGTTGCTTCTACCAATCAGTTTAGTACCTATGCATCAGTTTTTATGCATGATTTAAGCATTTTTAACCTCGAAATAGGAGGACGTTACAACAAAGCAAAAGCATATGGTGAAAATTATACTTACAACATTACCCCATCTATTAATATCATTAAAGAAATAAAACTTTTTGGAACCATATCTACTGCGTTTAAGGCACCTAACCTGGATTATATTTTCTCTCCCTATGGCGGAAATTTAGATCTGGTACCGGAGGAGTCTAAGAATTATGAAGCAGGTGTGAATTTCAGTTTTTCAGATCAAAAGTATACGCTTCGTGCTTCAGGATTTAAACGTGACCTGACCAATGCAATTGTTTATGTGGGCAATGGATACATCAATCAGCTAAGCCAAAAAGTTAAAGGTTTTGAAATAGAGCCGGCAGCACAAATTGGGATTTTAAACCTGAGGGGATATGTGGCTTACGTAGAAGGTAATGAATATACCTATTTAACCAGTACGGTTATGGACTATTTATTCCGCAGGCCAAAAAATATCTATGCGATTAATGCAGGTGTTCAGGCAACTAAGGACTTTTTCGTCAGCGCTAACTTTAAATACAATTCAAAAAGTTATGATGGAGATTTTACGACAATGAAAGTGGTTGAACTACCTGCTTATAAGCTACTGAGTGTTTATGCAGAATATACATTGATTAAAAAACAACTTAGGTTATTTGCAGATATGAAAAATGTGCTGAATGAAAAGTATACCGAAATATATGGTTACAATAGCATGGGCTTCAATATGAATGCGGGACTGAGCTTTACCATTAAATAAGATAATTGATTCAATACTCTTTAGCCCTTTTTGCATTTTGCAAAAAGGGCTTTTTATTTTAAATGTTTTGTGGTAGCCAAATAATGGGTACCTTTGCATCGCTTTTGGTTCCTGGTAAATTTAAACTTATCTGGATTAAAAGGGAATATGGTGTAAATCCATAACTGTCCCGCAGCTGTAAGCTCTATAAAACGGTATTCAAATCGAAGCCACTTTTTAACCTGTAAGGGTTGAATGGGAAGGCAGGGTACCGGGAGTAAGTCAGAAGACCTGCCACTCGCATTATGATTTCATAGCTTTCGGGGATTGAAGCTAGGAGTGAGTGCTTAATTATTGTATTTCATTTCCTTGATCTAACTGTTTGCTGTGGGTAATACTCACATCAAAATGATAAGAAACAAACATGCCTTTAGGGGCGTAAATTGTACTTTATTGGCTTTTATTGCCATGATATGCATTGCTGTTTTTGTTCCTGTATTGCTACAGGCCCAAACAGGTATGGGCAAAGCTGATTCTTTAAATAGGGTAAACGAGCTTAAGGAAGTTCAGATAAAGCACATTAAGATTAGCCGTCGACAAACTTCTTCCACACCTTTACAAATATTATCGGGAAGGGAACTGGGAAAACTGAATAGCTTATCGGTTGCGGATGCAGTACGCTATTTCTCTGGTGTGCAATTAAAAGATTACGGTGGTATTGGTGGATTAAAAACTATCAATGTAAGGAGTATGGGCAGTAATCATACTGCAGTGTTTTACGATGGCGTACAATTGGGAAATGCACAGAACGGGCAGGTCGATCTGGGGAAATTTTCACTAGATAATATTGAGGAAATAGAGTTGTATAATGGTCAGAAAAGTACAGTATTTCAATCAGCTAAAGGCTTTGCTTCAGGAAGCTCCTTGTATCTTAATGCAAAACAGCCAGTTTTTGAAAATGGACAATCAGATCATCTGGCAGCTACATTTAAATCAGGTTCTTTTGGTTTAATTAATCCTTCAGTACGTTGGCAAAAGAAAGTAAATGACAATGTATACAGCTCGTTAAGCGGGGAGTATAAAAACGCAAATGGGAAATATAAATTCCATGATACCAACGGTACATATGATACTACGTTGGTTAGGAAAAATGGAGACATAGAGACTATGCGATTGGAGGGTGGCTTGTACGGTAAATTGGCCGACAGTAGTGTATGGAGTGCTAAGGTTTATTTTTACACTGACGAGCAGGGTTTGCCTGGAGCAATAGTTAACAATGTGTATGACTTTAGTCAGCGGTTATGGAACCGGAACTTTTTTGTTCAGGGTAACTATAAAAAAGACGCAGGTAGGTATAATTTATTGGCCTCAGTAAAATATGCTAATGATTACTCCCGATATCTGGATCCAAATATTGTTAAGGATGAGGGATTAACCAATAACATTTATAAGCAACAGGAGTTTTATGCAACTTTGTCTAATCGGTACAAAATCAACTCCCTATGGGATATTGTTTTGTCTGCAGATTACCAGCACAATACATTAGATGCTAATTTATACCGCTTCCCGTATCCTACCAGACAAACCGTGCTTATTGCACTGGCCACTGAAATTCATTTAAACAGGTTAAATATTCAAGCCAACTTACTAGGGACACTCGTTAATGATGAAGTAAAGCAATATTATTCTGCTGGTAATAAGACTGAGCTTACGCCGGCTGTAATGGCCTCCTGGCAGCCTTTTGGTTCAAAGGAGTTTCGTTTACGTGCATTTTACAAGCATATATTCAGGATGCCCACTTTTAATGATTTGTATTATACATTCATTGGCAGCACCTTTCTTAAACCTGAGTATACCAAGCAGTATGATGTAGGTTTTACTTACATCAAATTGTTTGAAAACAAATGGCTAAATCAGATCAGTATACAGTCCGACGCTTATTACAATAAGATAAAGGATAAGATTGTTGCAGTACCTGGGGCAAATCTGTTTAGGTGGAGTATGCAGAACTTAGGGAGTGTAGAAGTAAAAGGATTGGATGTAAATGCACAATCTAACTGGGAAATTACCACGATGTTAAAGGCAAATGCAGGACTTACCTATACCTATCAGCAGGCACTTAATGTAAGTAATGTTAATTTGAACTATAAGCATCAGGTTCCATATACGCCAATACATAGCGGTTCTGTAATAGCCGGGCTGGATTATAAAAATTTAAGCTTTAACTATAGTTATATCTATACTGGCGAACGCTATGACCAGAGTGCAAATATTGCTGTTAACTATGTTCAGCCATGGTATACTCACGATATCGCTTTTCAATATCAAAAACAAATTAATCAAAAAAACATCCGGTTTCTGGTTGAAATAAATAATCTGCTTAATCAGACTTATGCAGTAATTACCAATTTTCCAATGCCCGGTAGATCGTATCGTTTCACACTATCTTATTCTTATTAATTATGAACAAAGGAAGTCTATATTTTTTAAGCTCTATACTGCTTTATGCACTAATATTTAGTGCTTGCAGAAAGGATTTAGAACCTGTAAAAGACGACAAAGAAATCCTTGTCCCAGAGCCATCAGCTGAATTAAAGGGGTTTTACTTACTCAATGAAGGGAACATGAATATGAATAAGGCTTCATTGGATTATTTTGACTTCAATTCAGGTTTATACAGCAGAAATATTTATAGTCAGGCTAATCCTGAAGTTGTAAAAGGTTTGGGAGATGTTGGGAATGACATCGCTGTATATGGGGCTAAGCTATATGTAGTGGTTAATGTATCGAATAAGGTAGAGGTGTTGGATGCTAAAACAGGTAAAAAAATCAAGCAGATTGATGTGCTTAATTGTCGTTACATCACCTTCAATAGAGGTAAGGCTTATGTAAGTGCTTATTTGGGTGAAGTTGGTGATCCTAAGGCACCACGAGGGGTAGTGGTATGCATAGATACAACTACTTTAAGTGAGGTGAAAAGGGTGGATGTTGGCCGACAACCTGAAGAAATAGCTATTGTTGGTGAAAAACTATATGTAGCCAACTCTGGTGGTTATAGCCCTCCAAATTACGAAAGAACAGTTTCGGTAATAGATCTAAATACGTTTAAAGTCGTTAAAAATATTGATGTGGCTATTAATCTACATCGTCTTAAGGCTGATCCGTACGGAGATTTATATGTGACTTCGAGAGGGGATTATTACGATATCGCTTCCAAACTTTTTGTAATTGATACCAAGACGGAAACTGTTAAGAAAACCTTTGATATAGGCGTAAGTAATTTGACTATAGACGGGGATAGGGCTTATTTCTATAGCACAGAATTTAGTTATCTAACTGGTGAGAATACGATTAGTTACGGCATACTGAATGTAAAAGACGAGGTGTTAACGACCCAAAAGTTTATAATGGATGGGACAGATGAAAGTATTATGATCCCATATGGAATTGCTGTTAATCCGGTTAGCAAAGATGTATATGTAACAGATGCCAAAGATTATGTTTCACCAGGCACCTTGTACTGTTTTGATAAAAATACCGGAAAAAAGAAGTGGTCTGTCGAAACCGGGGATATCCCCGCGCATATCGCATTTGTTTACAGGTAAGATCATTCTTTGCACTCATCTGGTTTGAAATGTAATCGTCATCTCTGGATCAGTTAAATCATTAAATAATTAATCAATTAATAAATAAATCAAATGAAAATTAAAAATTATCTTTTTCTGGCATGTTTAGTCATTAGTATGTTATCTGCCTGTAACAAAGACGAGGCTTTGCCCGCACCTTCGATTCAGATGGGTGTTTCTGATAAAGAGATTACTGGTAAGTTAAGCGAAAAGCTTTCCTTTTCAGCCAGTAGCTCAAATGCGGTTGCTTACCAACAAGAGTGGAAATTAGATGGTGAAGTAAAAAGCACAGAAGATACATATGAATTTACACCTCTAAAATCAGGAACTTATCTGATCGAATACACGGCTTTTAACAATTCAGGAACATTTACTTTTCTATATACCATTAAAGTAGCCGCACCAACTAAACCTGTTACGCCTGAAAGCTCAATGTATGTAACACAATTGTTTGAATATAATCCTGCGCCAGGACAATTTATTAATAAGGCACCTGGAAATTTAGAAAGTGCGCGAGGTATCATTGGAAAAAAGGGGATGGTTACATTAGGTTCATGGGGTGGCTATATCGTATTGGGATTTGATCATACGGTAATTAATGCTGCTGAAAAGGAAGATATTATTGTTTATGGAAATCCAATGGCAAATTTTGCCGAACCGGGAATTATATGGGTAATGCAGGATGAAAATAATAATGGAAAACCTGATGATACCTGGTATGAAGTAGCAGGAAGTGAATTTGGAAAAGCAGGTTATAAACGCAATTATTCTGTTACTTATACCAGACCTAAACCAGATACTGCTCCAATTCCATGGAAAGATAGTGAAGGTAATACAGGTATTGTAGCGACAAACACTTTTCACAAACAGAGTTATTTTCCCATTTGGATAGCCGGAGATGAATATACTTTGACAGGTTCAATATTGCCATCTTCAGGTATTGATATGACTAACCCTAGTTACATTACGAGTGCTCCATTTTCGTGGGGGTATGCTGATAATATTGCTGGTGGAGATAAGATTGATATTAGCAATGCTGTGGATAAGAATGGTAAAAAAGTATCATTAACGGGGGTTGATTTTATTAAAATTCAGACAGGTATACAAGCGAATATGGGCTGGTTAGGTGAGCTGTCTACAGAAGTAACTGGTGTTGCTGACCTTAGTTTAGTAAAATAAAACAGTTTTTATCTACCCTGGATAGATAGGACCTGAAATACATTGTAGTAATGCGCTCGGAAATACTTAAATAAAAAATGAATACAATTACATTAAAAAAAACTGCACTTGTACTGGTAATTGCCAGTGCGTTATTCTCTTGTAAAAAGGATGACACTGTTAAAGAAGAATTATCAGTATCTGGTAAGTATGAAGATGGATTTTTCGTGATTAACGAAGGTTGGATGGGACATGGTACTGGTTCAGTTAGTTTCTTCGATAATGCATCCGGAACATTGAAAGATAGTGTGTTTCAAAAAGAAAATCCGAATAGCGAAGGTTTTAAACCTACAAGTTCTACCGTGCAATTTGCAGCTAAGTTTAACAATAACCTTTATGTAGTGAGCAAGGTTAGAGGGCCGGTTGTGGTTGCTGATGCGAAAACACTTAAAGAAGTTGGTCGTATCCCGGGATCATCAGAATACGATTGGCGTGCTTTTGTGGGGTTAGATGAAAACCGTGGTTTATTAAGTAGCACTGATGGTATCTATATGGTTAACCTCAAAACATTGAAACCATCATTTAAGCTTTTGGGTGCAAATGGACAAACCGGCGATATGCTAAAGGCTGGTAAATATATTTATGCAATTAATCAATCAGCAGGTGCTATTATTTATAATGCTGAAGACTTAAGTGTGGTAAAAAAAATAGCTGGGGTTACCTTGGGTTTTGTACAAACCCCAAATAAAAAAGTATGGTATACTAAAAAAGAATACTTGTATAGTTCCGACCCTCAAACGCTGGAAACTGATAGCGTGAAATTGCCTTTTACACCCGCAAATACCTGGTTTGCCTGGTTCTCATCACCAATTATCGCATCTACAAAAGACAATACAATCTTCCTGTTGAAGGCTCCTAGTTTTGGAGGTGGAAAAATGCTTTATAAATACACTGAAGGAGATAAATCAACTTTAGATCAGCCTTTTATTACTACGCCTGAGAACCAATCATTCTATAAAAAGAACCTTGGTTATAATCCAAAAACCAATCAAATTGTGACTACAACAGTTCAGGATGGCTGGGGTGATAACTATAAGGTAAATAACATCTATTTTTATGATGCGGTTACCGGATCATTGATTAAGCAGATTCCGTATAGCGGTTTCTATTTTCCTGCGATGTTTGTGTTTCACTAATCTGGATAAGTACGATTATTAATGGTTGTTTTATTATCCGTAGAAATAACATAACTTTGTACTATAAATTTATATGAACATGTCTGGAGCTAAATTTAATCCGAGTGCAGTAATTCTTGTAGCAGTTGTTGCACTGGTAAGTATTTTCCGCATAGCGGCGCCTTATTCTGATAATTTTAAAGAGATCGCTAATTTCTCTGCAGTAGGTGCTGTCGCTTTATTTGGTGGAGCATACTTTAACAGTAATATAAAAGCTTTTGGTTTTCCTTTATTGGTCTTATTGATCAGTGATGTATTTATTGCGCAAACATCTGGATATGGCTTTTTCTATGGAGGCTGGTACTGGACTTACATTGCTTTTATCCTGATGGTATTGGTAAGCAAAGTACTACTTAAGAAAATAAATGTTCAAAATATGGTAACAGCTACCATTTCGGTGATTTTAATTCACTGGATCGTTTCTGATATCAGCGCGATGTATGTTCCGGGATTATATCCACCAACTTTAGCTGGTTTTGGAGCTTGTTTAATCGCTGCTATTCCATTTGAATTGAAATTTTTGTACGGAACTATAATATACGGAGCAGTAATGTTCGGTTTTATGGCATGGTACCCATCCTTAAGCTTAAAAAAAGGTTTAAGCGCATAATAAGAATATTAAAATATTTACAACAAAAAAAAACGTTGCCCTTTTGGAGCAACGTTTTTTTATAAAGCTTATTTATAGGCTTACAATCCCTATCCGTTCTTCAATCTTCTTTGCGCATTTTATAGCTTCTGTCAAAATATCCTCATTGTCGATATCCTTATTCGCATTTAAAGCTGTAAGGCTGGAAACAGTGAGACAGGCAATAAGACCTTTGCTACCTTTTCCAATGGGTACAGAAACATCAATCACACCTGCAGCCAGATCACTGGTGCGGATATAAGCACCCTTAGTCTGTATTTCATTTAATGAACTGAGAAACTTTTTCTGTTCTTTATCTGGATATGCTTTATAGATATCATTACCACTTAATACAATTCCCTTTTCTGCTTCCGGCATATAGGCTAGTAACACTTTTCCTGATGCTGTTAAAGGTAAGGGAAAGAGATTTCCTTCTTCAATAGATAAAGCTATAGGACCTGGACTCTTAGCATGAAGGATCACCATCACCTGGTTCATATATAATATACTAAGGTGGCAGGATTGCATAATCGTATTGGCTAGCTCTTCGAGCGGATATTGTGCTGCTTTGCGCAATTCATCAACTGGCGAATGCCGGTGAGAAAGATGAAACAGTTTTAACGAAAGTCTGTATTTTCCTGAAACTTCGTCTCTCAAAATATAGCCACGGCTTTCCAGGCTCATCAACATGCGGTAAATCTCATTTGGGCTTTTATCTATACCAGTAGCAATCTCGGTCTGAGAAAGCGGAATAGATTGGGAAGACAGGTGTTCCAGGATATCTAGGCCTTTATCTAGTGCAGGGGCCTGATACTTCATTTCTTTATCCTTCATAAAAACTAACTCGTAATTTATTAAACAAACATACTAAATGCTTTTTATTCATTGTTCTTTAAAATGATGTATAAAAGTTACTTAAATATATATGTTCATATTTGAAATAAATATTTATATTTGAATTAATAACCATTTGTAAACCGAATACACTGTTAATCTTTAAACTAAAAAAATAATTTAGTTACAGCAGGTATTCATCTTATTAAAAAAATGAGCAGATTACTATACTTCCTTGGTTTATTATTACTTTCAGTTCCTGTTTCTGCTCAAAATTTGAGTGTAGGTAATCTCCGTTGTGTTTACAAAACCGATCCACGCGGTGTGGAGTCAGACTCACCTGTGTTAAGCTGGGAGTTAATTTCAAAGTATAGGAATGTATTGCAGGCCGCCTATCAGGTTCTTGTATCGGATAATCTGCCTGACTTAGTAAAAAACAGAGGTAATATTTGGGATTCTAAAAAAACAATCTCTGATCAATCGATCCAGGTGAACTACAAAGGTAAAACTTTGGTATCGGGAAAGACCTATTACTGGAAAGTGAAAGTTTGGGATAATAAAGGAGGTGTATCAGAATGGACTCCGGTGTCAAAATGGCAAATGGGACTATTAACTGTTGGCGACTGGAAAGGTGCAAAATGGATTGCTTATGAAAAACTGGCGGATTCAAATGTAACGGTACTACCAAAAGACAATAAAAAAGATACTTATTTTGGTAGTAATGTATTGCCGCTTTTAAGAAAGGATTTTGTGGTTAAAAAAGCTGTTGCAAAAGCCAGTATGTTTATCAGTGGTCTTGGACACTTTGATATGAGCCTGAATGGTAAAAAGCAAGGTGATCATTTTCTGGATGCTGGTTGGGTAAAATATGATAAAGAGGCACTATATGTGAGCTTTGATGTAACTGCAGACTTGCGGAAGGGTGCAAATACCATTGGGGTAATGTTGGGGAACGGTTTTTATTATGTACCCCCTGTAAAAGGAAGATTCAGGAAATCTAAGCCCGCATTTGGTTATCCTAAAATGATATGCAGGTTGGTAATAGAATATATAGATGGCACAACAGAGAATGTAATTAGTGATAAAAGCTGGAAGACAGCGCCAGGTCCTGTTACCTTTTCAAGTATATATGGTGGAGAGGATTATGATGCGCGTTTAGTGCAAAAGGGCTGGAATTTGCCTTCTTTTAATGATAAACATTGGAAGCAGGTATTAATTGTAGAAGGTCCGCCAGCTATCAGATCACAACAGGCAGAGCCGCTCAGGATATTTGAAAACTTTAAGGCGCAAACCATCACAAAAGTATCAGAGAAGGAATGGATATATGATCTTGGACAAAACGCTTCTGGTATCATTAGTCTGAAAGTAAAAGGAAATAAAGGTGATACCATCAGGGTTTATCCGGGAGAGCTGCTTAAAGATGGAAAAGTAAACCAGAAACCTACAGGTAGTCCATTTTATTTTGAATATGTATTGAGTGGTGAAGGAGAGGAAAGCTGGCAACCGCAGTTTACTTATTATGGTTTCAGGTATTTGCAGGTTCAGGGGGGTACACCCGTTGGAAATAGTCAACAAGGTCGGTTACCGGAAATATTGGAATTAAAAGGTTTGCATACCCGCAACGCGGCGGGCAGAACAGGCGAATTTACTTCGTCAAATCAACTTTTTAATAAGACCGATGAATTGATAGACTGGGCTATTAAGAGCAATATGGCAAGCGTATTTACCGATTGTCCGCATCGTGAGAAGTTGGGCTGGCTCGAACAATCGCATCTGATGGTTTCTTCAGTAATGTACAATTATGATATCGCTACCCTGGCTACTAAAGTGGTGAATGATGTGGTTACCTCACAATTGGAGAATGGTCTGATTCCTGAAATTGCTCCTGAGTACATACAATTTACCTGGGGTGGCGAAATGTTTCGCGATTCGCCGGAATGGGGAAGTACCGGAATTATCCTGCCATGGTATTTATATAAATGGTATGGTGATACCGAGGTGTTAAAAAGTGCTTATCCAACAATGCAGCGTTATATTGCTTATTTACAGACTAAAGCTGAGCATAATATTCTAAAACAAGGATTGGGAGACTGGTATGATATCGGTCCTGAGCGACCAGGTGTTTCACAGCAAACTCCAATGGGCGTAACGGGTACTGCTATTTATTATTACGACTTGTGCTTGTTACAGAAAATGGCAACATTGCTGGGTAAACCTGCAGATACTGAAAAGTATGGTAGGCTTGCGGACTCAGTAAAGCAGTCTTTTAACGCTACTTTCTTTAATCGTGAAACCGGGCAATATGCTACAGGTAGTCAGGCTGCTAATGCAATGGCTATATATATGCAATTGGTGGAGCCAGAATATAAAGCTAAAGTGTTGGCTAATCTGATAAAAGATATACGTGACAGGAATAATACCTTAACTGCTGGTGATATTGGGTATCGTTATGTACTTAGAGTTTTAGAACAGGAAAACAGGTCAGATGTTATTTTTGATATGAATAGCAGGAGTGATGTACCGGGGTATGGTTATCAATTGGCACATGGTGCTACTGCATTAACCGAATCCTGGGCTGCATTGCCAGAAGTGTCTAACAACCACTTTATGTTGGGGCACATTATGGAATGGTTTTACAGTGGTGTTTCAGGAATCAGACAGGAAGAAGGGACAGTCGCTTTTAAACACATCAGGATTTTTCCCGAACCCGTTGGCGACCTGACTTCAGCAAAAGGCAGTTATCTTTCACCTTATGGTTTGATTGTTTCAGACTGGAAAAAAACAGATAAGGTATTTGAATTATTGGTAACCATACCTACAAATACACAAGCAACAGTTTATATCCCCGCAACAGAAAATCAAGCGCTTACAGAAAATGGTTCTTTGGTAAAAAATAGCGCTGAAGTTAAACTAATGGGGTACGAAAAAGGAAGAGCAGTGTTAAAGGTGGGCTCAGGAAATTATACATTTAAAGTACAATAATTTTAATCATGAGGTTGACAAAGGTTTTAAGTCTTACTTTTTTTATTTCATCGGCTGCTCTAGCTCAGGTGCCGAATAAGGAAATCCCTGCTGCTAAAATGCAGGAAATTTACGAGGAGGTTAAAACACCTTATAAATATGGTCTGGTCATGGTGCCGAATGATGAACAGCATAAAATGGATTGCCCCACTATCTTTCGTGAAGGAAAACTATGGTATATGACTTATCTGATCTATAGTGGGCGGGGGTATGAAACCTGGCTGGCAAAGAGTAAGGACCTCCTGAACTGGGAAAATATGGGACGTTTGATGTCGTTTGGTGACGCCGGTAAATGGGACGATAACCAGAAGGCCGGTTATAATGCCTTAACGAGTACCAAATGGGGTGGTGATTATAAACTGAGTAAGTTTAACGGCAAATATTGGATGTCATATTTCGGCGGTAAAGAAAAGGGATACGAAACAGAACCATTATCTATCGGCATGGCTTACACTGATAAGCAGCCATGGGTGGCACATGAGTGGACAAGGATGCAGGAACCTGTTCTAAGTGCTTTGGATAAAGATGTGAGGTGGTGGGAAAACCGCAATAAACTGTTCAAAAGCAGCGTAATCGAAGATAAAGAAAAGCTCACCGGGCATCGGTTTGTAATGTATTATAATGCGGTAGGAGATTCATTGGAAAATAATAAAAAAACAAGGTGGTATGAACGTATAGGAATGGCAGTTTCTGATGATATGCAACACTGGAAAAGATTTAAGAAGGATCCGGTGGTGCATCATCCGGTGGGTATTACCGGTGATGGCGTGATTCAAAAAATTAACGATACCTGGGTGATGTTTTACTTCGGAGCTTTCTGGCAGGACAGAAAGGGAGGGTTTAACCGATTTGCAGCATCGAATGATCTGGTAAACTGGACGGATTGGACGGGTGATAACCTGGTAGAATCATCAGAACCTTATGATGAAATGTATGCCCATAAATCCTTTGTTTTAAAATATAAAGGTATTGTATATCATTTTTATTGTGCAGTAAATAAAAAGGATCAGCGTGGCATTGCTGTAGCCACATCCAAGGATTTAGGAAAAAGTAAAGTCGGATTTGTAGAACCGGCAGTTAAATAAGTTAAAGATACGAACATGATGTTAAGAAGGAACCTGGTTTTATTGTTGCTAATATGGATTGGAGTGCAAACAGCTGACGCTCAACCTCGCATACGTCAGAATTTTAACGAGGGCTGGAAGTTTAACCTGGGGGACGAACAGGCGGCGAAATCGCCGGCCTTTAATGACACCAAATGGAGAAGGCTTACTTTACCACATGATTGGAGTGTTGAAGGAAAGTTCGATATTAAGAACCCGGCAAAACCGGAAGGTGGGGGATTGCCGACAGGTGTTGCCTGGTACCGGAAATCATTTACGTTGTCAGCTGCGCAGCAGAAAAAAGACATTTTTATTGAGTTTGACGGAGTATACAAAAATAGTGAAGTATGGATAAATGGAAATCTGCTGGGGTTACGGCCATTTGGTTACTCTTCTTTTCACTATGAGCTCACAAAATATTTAAAACCCGGAAATAATGTGCTTGCTGTGCGTGTTGATAATTCAGCGCAGCCAGATTCACGTTGGTATTCTGGTTCTGGTATTTACCGGAACGTATGGTTAACATCCACAGAAAAAATAGCTATTGATCATTGGGGAACTTTTGTAAGTACACCCATGGTAAGTAAAGCTAGTGCTGAAGTTAGTTTCAAAACAAAGATCAGGAATCAGCATACTTTGAATGGTAAGATCGACGTGTTATCACAGGTATACGATGCCCGAGGTAAACTGGTTACGTCAGTGAGAACAGATGATGTTTTGCTCAAAGGTAAGGTTATGGAGGTTGCGCAAACTGCAACAGTAAATAATCCGCTATTGTGGTCGGTAACACAGCCGCATCTGTATAAAGTAGTTACAAACCTGTTTTCCGGGAAAAAACTGATAGATAACTATGAAACACCTCTTGGTATTCGATATTTTAATTTTGATGCCGCAAAAGGCTTTACGCTGAATGGCGAATACATGAAAATCCTGGGTGTATGTATGCACCATGACCTCGGTGCTTTAGGTGCAGCTATTAATGTAAGGGCAATGGAGCGACAGTTGGAGATAATGAAAGAGATGGGGGCTAATGCCATCCGCACAGCACATAATCCACCTGCGCCTGAACTGCTTGACCTATGTGACAGGATGGGATTTCTGGTAATGGATGAGGCCTTTGACATGTGGGCGAAAAAGAAGAACAAACAAGATTATCATGTGAATTGGGAGGAATGGCATGTAAGGGATTTGCAGGATATGGTGAAGCGCGATAGAAACCATCCTTCGATTATTGCATGGAGCATAGGAAATGAAATTCGTGAACAGTTTGACAGTACAGGTGTTGCTATAACTAAAGAACTGGTGAAGTTGGTGAAAGATCTGGACACAACACGTCCGGTTACATCAGCACTTACAGAAACCGATGCAAAAAAGAATTTTATATACCAGTCTGGTGCGTTAGACATCTACGGTTTAAATTACAATCATAAACTATACAAGGATTTCCCTAAAAACTATCCGGGACAAAAATTTATTGCTACCGAAACTACGTCATCTTTAGATACCCGGGGATTTTATGACATGCCTTCTGATAGTATTCGCCGCTGGCCAAAAGATGGTAAAACCAAGTTCACAGAAGGCAATGCGGAATTTGCAGCATCTTCTTATGATAATGTATCCGCTTATTGGGGCTCTACACATGCAGAAACCTGGAAGGAAGCGAAAAAATATGATCATGTATCCGGACTGTTTGTCTGGACAGGCTTTGATTATTTAGGCGAGCCACTACCTTATCCATGGCCGGCAAGAAGTTCGTATTTCGGTATTGTAGACCTTGCAGGTTTCCCTAAGAACGCATATTATATGTACCAGAGTGAATGGACAAACAAGTCTGTTTTACATGTATTCCCACATTGGAACTGGTCGGCTGATAAAACGGTTGATGTTTGGGCGTATTACAACAATGCAGATGAAGTTGAATTGTTCCTGAATGGCAAATCTTTAGGTACAAGAACAAAAAAAGGCGAGGATCTGCATGTAGTATGGCAGGTAAAATATGAACCTGGTATTCTAAAAGCCATTTCCAGAAAAAATGGCCAGGTAGTGTTGGTTAAAGACATTAAAACCGCTGGTCAGCCTGCGAAAATAGAGGTGCTAGCTGATAGAACTAACCTGACCGGAGACGGTAAAGATCTTTCTTTTGTAACGGTGAGGATTCTGGATAAGGAAGGCAACCTGGTGCCTGATGCCGATAACCTGGTTCGGTTTAAACTGGAAGGCGAAGGTTTTATTGCAGGCGTAGATAATGGCTTTCAGGCGAGTCTGGAGCCGTTTAAGGCGAATTACCGTAAAGCCTACCGTGGGTTGTGTCTGGCTATTATACAGGCAAAGCAGAAATCAGGAAAGTTAAAGCTTACTGCTACGGCCGATGGTTTGCAAGCTGCGACAGTGGTCATCACTGTTAAATAAAGATGAATTGAGCGAAAAATAAGATAGAGGTCATGAGTGACAAGATTAATTTAAAAGGTATAACGTGGAACCATAGCAGGGGTTTTGTACCTATGGTGGCTACGGCACAGAGATTTTCAGAATTAAATCCACAGGTAGAAATTACCTGGGAAAAAAGAAGTTTACAACAGTTTGCTGATTTTTCTATTCAGGAACTGGCACAGCGTTTTGATTTGCTGGTGATAGATCATCCCTGGGCGGGTTTTGCAGCAAAAACTGCGTCTATACTTCCTCTGGACAAGTACTTGTCCAAAGATTATATGGATGATCAAAGAAATAATACTGTAGGACATTCATTTGAGAGTTATGCATATGATGGCCATCAGTGGGCATTGCCTATTGACGCGGCAACTCCGGTGGCATCAAGCAGACCTGATTTGCTTGAAAAATATGGTTTTCAGCGTCCTGCTACATTTGAAGATTTATTGTTGCTTGCAGATAGAGGTCTGGTGGCTTTCGCAGGTATTCCGATTGATGTATTGATGAATTTTTATACTTTTTGTTGTTCGTTAGGTGAAGATCCTTGTCAACAGGAAGATCAGATTATTTCCAGGGATACTGGTGTAAAAGCATTGCAGATGTACAGGGAACTAGCATCAAAAATTCACCCTGATAACTTTAAAAGAAACCCGATTCAGGTATATGAGGCAATGACATTAGGTGATGATATTGTTTATTGCCCGTTTGCTTATGGCTACTCCAATTACTCAAGAGCTGGCTATGCAGGTCAATTGCTTCATTTCCATGATATGATTTCTTTAAATGGGCAGGATAATCTGCGCAGCACTTTAGGAGGAACCGGTCTGGCTGTATCCTCAAGCTCAGCACATATAGAAATGGCTGTTAAATATGCTGAGTTTGTTGCTTCTGCTACTTGTCAGCAGACCGTTTTCTTTGAGAATGGCGGTCAGCCCGGTCATTTAAGTGCCTGGAAAGACAATGAAGTGAACAGAAGATCCAATGACTTTTTTACCAATACTTTACCTGCGTTGCAACGTGCGTTCCTTCGTCCACGTTATCACGGTCATATGTTTTTTCAGGATCATGCGGGTGATACCGTAAGAGATTACCTGATGAACGGTGGTGATGAATTGCAGGTGCTGGAAAAAATGAATAAGCTGTACATCGAATCAAGAAGTTTGGTATTGTCATGAGGAAACCACTGGAAGGGATATTGGTCTTAGAGTTTTGCCAGTTTCTGGCAGGGCCTTCGGCTGGATTAAAATTGGCCGACCTTGGTGCGCGTGTCATTAAAATTGAGCGCCCAAAAAAAGGAGATGCCTGTAGACAACTGGCTATAAAAAACCTGTTTGTTGAACAGGATAGTTTACTTTTTCATACCATTAACAGGAATAAAGAATCTTATGCTGCAGATTTGAAGAACCCTGAGGATCTGGGCTTGTTAAGAAAACTAATTGTTAAGGCTGATGTGATGACGCATAACTTCCGGCCCGGAGTTATGGAAAAAATAGGATTGGATTATGCGTCAGTACAAAGTATCAATCCTAGAATTGTATATGCGTCGGTTACCGGATACGGAACTGAGGGGCCTTGGGCTACAAAACCCGGGCAAGATTTACTGGTGCAATCTGTATCAGGCTTAACCCATCTTTCGGGGAATGCCGGAGATGGTCCTGTGCCTTTTGGTTTGTCGGTAACAGATATCATGTGTGGTAATCATCTTACTCAAGGTATCATAGCCGCATTGATTAAACGTGCTAAAACCCATAAAAGTGTGTTGGTGGAGGTGAGTTTACTGGAATCGGCATTGGATGTGCAATTTGAAGTATTAACTACCTATTTAAATGATGGCGGTCAATTACCTCAGAGAAGTAAAGTAGATGGTAGTGCTCATGCTTATTTAAGCGCACCTTATGGTACTTATCAGACACAAGATGGTTATCTGGCTTTGGCTATGGGTAATCTGAGTAAGATTAGCGCTTTGATTGGTTGTGATATTTCTGAATATTATACTAATGCAGATGCTTCATTTGAAAACAGAGATGAGTTATTGCAGTTATTAGGACAAAAATTTAAAACCAATACCAATTCGCATTGGCTGAGTTTATTGGAACCTGCTGATATATGGTGTGCTGCGGTATTGAATTATAAAGAAGCGGTTGAGCTTGAGGTTTTCAAAAACCAACAAATCAGACAACAACTCGATTTAGGTGAAGGACGGACAATTGACACGACCAGAGCACCAATACGGATTGATGGAAATAAGCTGTATTCAGCTAAAGCTGCGCCAAAAATAGGAGCAGACAATGATAAGATTAACAAGGAATTTGATTTAAAATAGGATATGAAACCCCTGGAAGATTATTTAGTGGTAGATTTTAGCCAGTTCCTGTCAGGCCCCTCAGCAAGTTTGAGATTGGCAGATATGGGCGCAAGGGTGATTAAAATAGAACGGTCGGGAGTGGGGGATATTTGTCGTACATTGTACACTTCCAATGTGATTATGAACGGAGAATCCTCCGTATTTCATGCCATCAACAGAAATAAAGAGAGTTTTGAAGTAGACTTGAAAAACGAGGCAGATTGTGAAATGGTTCGTGAACTGTTAAAAAAGGCAGATGTCATGATTCATAATTTTCGTCCCGGTGTGATGGAAAGACTTCGATTTGATTACGGGTCGGTTCAGCAACTGAATAAAAATATTATTTATGCGGAACTCTCCGGCTATGGAACAGATGGAGAGGGAAAAGGAAAACCCGGACAGGATTTATTGTTACAATCAGTAACGGGTTTAACCTGGTTAAGTGGTAATGCCGGAGGGCCGGTGGCGATGGGTTTATCTATTGTAGATATGCTCGCCGGTTCACACCTTGCACAAGGTATTCTGGCTTGTTTGTTCCGTAAAGTTAGCAGTTCGGAGGGTGCCCTGGTACAGGTGAGTATGATAGAGTCTGCGTATGATTTTCAGTTTGAAACGATCACAACTTTTATGAACGATGGCGGAGCGCTTCCGGAACGAACCGAACGCAATAATGCAAATGCGTATTTAGGTGCACCTTATGGGATCTATAAAACTGCCAATGGTTTTATTGCATTGGCAATGGGATCAATTCCCGTGCTTGGCGGTTTATTAGATTGTACGCCAATGGAGCGGTTTATTGATCCGGCTGAGGCTTTCGATAGACGTGATGAGATTAAAGCCATTCTTGCAGGGCATTTGCAGACGAGAAATACAGAAGATTGGCTTGCTATATTGGAGCCTGCCGATATCTGGTGCTCTGACGTGCTGAACTGGAAGCAACTGATGGAGCATGAAGGGTTTAAAGCCTTAAATATGATTCAGGAGGTTGAAATGAGAGATGGTTATAGATACGAAACTACCCGTTGTCCGATAAGGATCGACGGCGAATTACTGGTTTCTTGCAAAGGTTCTCCTAAATTAGGCCAGGATAATGAAAGGATCATTAGCCAGTTTGTAAATTAAAAAAGAAAATGTCCATGAATAAAAATGAAGTGTTCAGAATAGCTGTCCGTAAGTTCGGCCCCTTCGAATCAGCCATGCAAAAAGTATGGGATCAATATTGCCTTTCGTCCGGTTGCGGATTAACGGTAGAGTTGGTGCCTATGGATTTGCATGAACTTCATGAAAGTACATTGATAAATAAAGGACTAAAAAATGGGGATTGGGATGTAGCGCATATCAATACCGACTGGCTGTATGAAGGTTATACGGGGGGATCTTTTCAAGATTTGAAACCTTATATCGACAATCAGCCGCCTGTGGCATTTCCTGATGGATGGAGCCGCTCTTTGCGCAGCTTACAGCAGTTTAATGATCAGATCGTTGGTCTGCCTTTTCATGATGGCCCGGAATGTTTGATTTATAGAAAGGACCTTTTTGAGGATAAGACAGAGCAGGAACGTTATTTCGCGCAATATGGAAAAGAGCTTGACGTCCCGAAAACATGGGATGACTTTACACAAGTCGCCCGTTTTTTTAACCGTCCGGAACAAAACCTGTTTGGAAGCGCATTCGCTTGTTATCCTGACGGACACAATACCGTATTTGATTTCTGCTTGCAATTATGGAGCCGAGGTGGTGCCTTGGTAGGTAAAAATGGCAAAGTTAATGTGAATTCTAAAGCTGCAATTGAGGGATTGGAGTTTTACAAAGGTTTGGTTAAAGATCTGGATGCCGTACATCCAGGCTCTGTTGATTTTGATTCTGTAAGGGCAGGGGCAGCTTTTGCCAGAGGGGAAGTGGCTATGATGATCAATTGGTTTGGCTTTGCGTCTGTTTGCGAAGTTGATCAGGAATCGGCTGTAAAAGGGAAAGTCGACGTTGCTGAAATACCAGCTGCTAAAGGGAGTAAATCAGCTTCATTGAACGTATACTGGTTATATACAATGGGATCGGGTAGCAGGTATAAACAAACCGCTTACGACTTTATCCGCTTCGCGGTGAATGAAAGTAATGATAAGCTACTTACGCTTGAAGGGGGGACAGGCTGTCGCATATCAACATGGAAGGATGCTGAAATCAACCAGTTGGTGCCTTATTACCACAAGCTGGAACAACTGCATGAAAATGCCAATACCCTGCCTCAGAAAAGCAACTGGGCGGAAATTGCTGCACTGATAGATGAAATGGTATTGACTGTTTTGCATTCAGATGAAGCTATTGCCGAAATTGTTAATACTACACAGAGCAAGATTAATTTAATTGATAAATAGACCTTTATGGAAATTATATATAAACCTCAGTTACCTGAAACCATACAACCCATTGTCATTATTGGCGCCGGTGGTATTGTAGCTGATGCACATCTTCCGGCCTATAAAAAAGCAGGTTTTACAGTTCATGGGATCGTAAACCGTACAAAAACAAAAGCTGAAAAGCTGGCGTCTGAATTTCAGATCCCAAATGTTTATGAATCTATAGCAGAAGCAGTAGCCAAAGCTCCTGAAAATACGATATATGACCTGACGATTATGCCGGAGCAGTACATAGAAGTACTGGAGCAGTTACCAGATGGTTCAGCTGTTCTGATTCAGAAACCTATGGGAGACAATTTTGCACAGGCAAAGGAGATCCTGGATTTGTGCAGAAGGAAAAAACTGGTCGCTGCAATTAACTTTCAGCTTCGTTTTGCACCATTTGTAAGTGCTGCGAGGTATATGATTGATCAGGGAATGATTGGTGAAGTGTATGATATGGAAGTGCGGGCAACGATTAAAACACCATGGGAGATTTTTCCACATGTAATGGTACACCCGAGATTGGAAATTCTTTACCATAGCATCCATTATGTGGATTTACTCCGTTCGTTTTTAGGTGATCCGGAAACGGTCATGGCCAAAACCTTAAAACATCCGGCAAAAACACTTTCATCATCCCGTTCTACTATTTTACTGGATTATGGAGATACGTTGCATGCGGTAATCAATACCAATCATGATCACGATTTCGGGGCGCATAACCAGGAGTGTTTTATTAAGTGGGAAGGTACAAAAGGAGCGATAAAAGCAAATGTGGGACTACTGATGGATTATCCGCACGGTGTGCCTGATGTTTTCGAATATTGCCTGGTTGAGGAAGGTAAAGCTCCTGAATGGAAACAGGTAGAGTTGGAAGGCTCGTGGTTTCCTGAAGCATTTATTGGTACCATGGCTAATTTAATGCGTTTTAAAGAAGGATCTTCTGATGTGCTGTATACGAGTGTAGAAGATGTGATTAATACAATGGCAGTAGTAGAAAGTGCATATATAGCCAGTGATAAAGGTGGGGTGAAAGTAAGCGAACAGTTAAACGGATAGAGAGGTCATGCTGAATTTATTTCAGCATCTCTCTGTGGAAATAGAACCGCTTTTGCGGAAAATGTAAACATTAACATATTACAGCGATGTATTTTAAATCGATATTTTTTGAAGATTACCTGTTGGAAGATAAGCGGGTAACATTAGGTAGAACCATCACAGAAACAGATTTTGTGGTGCATGCAGGGCATACGGGCGATTTCTTTCCGCATCATATGGATGAAGAATGGTGTAAAACACAACCATTCAAACATAGAATTGCACATGGAACAATGATATTTAGCATAGGTATTGGCTTAACAGCTTCCGAGATCAATCCGGAGGCCTTCTCTAAAGGTTATGACCGTTTACGTTTTGTGAAGCCTGTATATATTGGTGATACTATTCACTCCGAAATCACAATTTCGGAAAAGGCGGAAGCAAAAAAGCCGGAGTATGGTACGGTAACCGAGCATGTAGAAATTAAGAACCAGCATGGTGAAGTCGTTTTGGTGTGCGATCATTTGCTGCTGGTAAAAAAGAAATAATACTTGTTTAATGCGATAAAAATAATCAACCCTAATTCAACCAATATATGAACCATACAACAGAGCCGGAGGTAATTGCCAGCGGAGATCCGGCAGCGGGTAAAAAATACTTAGTACCATTTATCCTGGTCGTGAGCTTATTCTTCTTATGGGGTATGGCACATAATCTGGATTCTATTTTGATTCCGCATTTAAAAAAAGCCTGTGATCTGAACAACAGACAATCTACATTAATCGATACATCAGTGTTCCTAGCTTATTTTTTAATGGCGATTCCGGCGGGTATGATCCTCAAAAAGTGGGGGTATAAAGCCAGCATGATCATCGGGTTGCTGGTGTTTGCAATAGGTGCATTCTTATTTGTACCTGCTGCAAATCAATTGTCTTATGCTACTTTTTTAATCGCTTTATTCATTATTGGTTGCGGACTGACCATTTTGGAAACCTCAGCAAATCCTTATGCTGCGATTTTGGGTGATCCGGCAAAAGCAACCAGCAGATTAAACCTTGCAGCTTCCTTTAATGGACTGGCTGCAATGGTGGCGCCGTTTATAGGATCTATGTTTATCCTTTCCGGGAAATCACATACACAAGCAGAACTGGCTGCTATGACAGAAGTTAATCGTAATGCGTATTTCATGGAAGAAGCGGCATCTGTAAAAATGCCTTATATCATTTTAGGAACAGTCCTGGTGGTAATCGCTATTATCTTCTATTTTGTAAATCTCCCCGAAATAAAGACAAAAAGTACCGATGGTATTGCTAAAGGTAGCTTCTTTGGAGCATTGCGTCACAGGCACTTAAGGTGGGCAGTTGTTGCACAGTTTTTTTATGTTGGTGCACAGGTTTGTGTAACGAGTTTTTTTATCAGAATGGCACAGCAAGGAGCCGGTTTTGATGAAAAAACAGCAGCTTATTATCTTGCGATTTATGGTTTATTGTTTACTGTGGGGCGTTTTGCCGGTACAGCTATTTTGCAATTCATCTCTTCTCATAAATTACTTTCTATATATGCAGCCATCTCGGTGTTGCTTAGTATGGTAGCTATTTTTGGGAATGGAGCTTATGTGGTTTATGCGTTGGGAGGCATCGGCTTTTTTATGTCTATCATGTTCCCAACTATTTTCGCTTTAGGTATTGATGGTATTGGTGACGATACAAAACCTGGATCTTCCTGGTTGATTATGTCTATTGTAGGTGGCGCAATCCTACCATATGCCATGGGTACGCTGATTGATTTTAATGGAGATGATATTCAGATTGGTTACAGCATCCCACTGGTTTGTTATATGATCATCTTGTATTTTGGAATGAAGGGCTATAAAATTGCCCATAAATAGAATAATTGAGCATGAATTTTAGAGGAAAAGGGATTTTATTGGTTTTAGGTATCTGCTGTAACACGGTAGTATATGCTCAGCAAAATGATTCAGCTAAGCCCTGGGTGTTATGGCACTGGATTAAGGCCGGGGTTTCAAAACCTGGTATTACTGCTGATCTGGAGGCTATGAAATCCGCTGGTATTGGCGGGGCTTACCTGTTGTCGATAAAAGGCGAAACCGATCCTCCGTTATTTAACCCGCCGGCACAGCAGCTGACTCCTCAATGGTGGGACATGGTGACCTTTGCGATGCAGGAGGCCAAACGTTTAAACCTTAAGCTGGGAATGCACGTCAGTGATGGCTTTGCACTCGCTGGTGGTCCATGGATTACACCTGAACTATCTATGCAAAAGGTGGTGTATACTCAATTGAATATCAAGGGGGGATCTCAAAATAAATTAAAGCTTGAACAACCCGAAACAATTGAAGGTTATTACAAAGATATTGCTGTATACGCCTATCCTTCACCGGAAGGGACAGGTATTTCTACACGAACTATTGTGCCAAAAATAAGTACCAGTAATGGTGCGGATGCTAGCGGACTGGTTGTCGCTGGAAATAAAAAAAGTTTTGGTAGTAACGAACCATGCTGGTTTCAGTATGCTTTTGAGCAGCCTTTTACGGCGCGTAGTCTCCGAATAAAATTAGGTGGTAACAATTATCAGGCTCATCGTCTGGAAGTACAGGTGAGCGATGATGGAAAGGTTTTTCGTTATATAGGCCGACTTGAGCCTCCCCGTCACGGCTGGCAGGATACGGATGCTGACGTAACACACTCCATCGTTCCGGTTACGGCGAGGTATTACCGCTTTGTTTATGATAAAAGAGGATCGGAGCCAGGCTCGGAAGACCTGGATGCGGCGAAGTGGAAGCCTTCTTTGAAATTGCTTAACCTGGAACTTTCTGCAGAGGGGAAAATCAATCAGTATGAAGGGAAATCTGCAGCAGTATGGCGCATTAGTAAGCGCAGTACGGCTGCTCAATTGCCAGATGCGCTTTGTATCCCACTGAATAAAATCATAGACCTGAGTACAAAATTAAATGCCGATGGTAGCTTAAACTGGAAAGCACCTAAAGGAAATTGGACCATATTGCGGATTGGGCATACTTCTACCGGGCATACAAATGCTACCGGAGGGGGAGGTAAGGGATTGGAATGCGATAAATTCAATCCAGCTGCCGTGAAATTACAATTCGATAGCTGGTATGGTGAAGCCTTAAAGAGAGGCGGACCGGAAATCGCTTCTAAAGTTTTGACCGAATTGTTTATTGATAGCTGGGAGTGTGGTAGTCAGAACTGGTCGTCTCTTTTCGCAGGTGAGTTTAAGAAACGAAGGGGATATGATATGATGCCTTACCTGCCAGTTATGACAGGTGTACCGGTACAGTCAGCAGCAGTGTCCGAAGGTTTTTTATATGACCTGCGTAAAACCATTGCTGAATTGGTTGTAGATCAATTCTATAAGCCTTTGGCTGCACTGGCAAAGGAAAAAGGAGTCAATTTTGCTGCCGAAAATGTATCGCCAACTATGATTAGCGATGGACTGATGCATTTTAAAACTGTGGACATGCCAATGGGTGAGTTCTGGTTAAATAGTCCGACACATGACAAACCAAATGATATGTTGGATGCCATTTCAGGCGCTCATATTTATGGCAAGAATATCATACCTGCAGAAGCTTTTACTTCGATCCGAATGGATTGGTCTGAGCACCCAGGCAACTTGAAGACTTTACAAGACCGGAATTATGCGTTGGGTATCAATAAACTGGTGTATCATGTATTTGCCCATAATCCCTGGACGGACCGAAAACCAGGAATGACCCTGGATGGTATAGGTCTGTATTTTCAGCGTGATCAGACCTGGTGGAAACCGGGAAAAGCATGGGTGAGTTATGCGGAACGCGTACAAACTCTGTTGCAGCAGGGAAAACCCGTTGCAGATATAGCTGTTTTTATAGGTGATGAATATCCGAGGAGATCTGTATTACCAGATCGCTTGGTATCTCTCTTACCGGGTATTTTTGGAAAGGATGTTGTAGAGGCAGAGCGCATCAGGTTAAAAAATGAAGGCGAACCCTTAAGAATAAAGCCGATGGGCGTAAACCATTCTGCAAATATGGCTGATCCGGAGAACTGGGTTAATCCTCTGCGTGGGTATGCTTACGACTCCTTTAATCCTGATGTGTTAAGTACAGCTGTGGTAAGGGATAAAAAAGTGGTATTTGCAGCTGGTGCCAGTTATGCGATTTTGGTTATCCCTGGTAAAACGTTGATGGATCCGAATTATCAATACATGAACTTCGAGACTGTAAAACAATTGCTGGCACTGGTAAAAGCAGGAGCGACGGTAATACTCAATGAGAAACCTCTTTACCAGTCTGGCTTAAAACAGGTTGCGGAAGCAGAATTTAAAAAGATTGTTGATGAGTTGTGGACTGCAGGGAAAGTTGGTGAAGGTAGGGTAATTATTGGGCCTTATCAGGATGAGACGTTCAGTGCGCTGGGATTGGAACGCGACTTGTCAATTGTGGAAGCAGGACAGGATACTTATGCAAAGTATGTTGCTTATACGCATAGAAAGACTATTGATAAGGATATTTATTTTATTTCAAATCAGCTGGATAAGTCCAGGTTGTTGAATTTTTTCTTCCGTATTGATGATGTGAAAGCTGCACCTGAATTATATGATGCAGTTTCAGGGAAAAGCTGGAAAGCTTCCGATTGGACTGTACAAAACGGAAGGTTAGTCTTACAGGTAAAATTAGAGCCCAATGCCTCGCTATTTGTGAGTTTTGACCGTAATGCGCAACCTGCAAAGCCGGTTGCTGGTAAGGCGAACTTTGCAATATTTGATACTGCTCAGGTTTTGACAGGAGATTGGAAGGTGAGTTTTGACGCTGCATACGGAGGTCCATCAAAACCCCTGGTTTTTGCTGCACTTCAGGATTGGAGTACTAGTGCTGATTCATTAGTTAAATACTATTCCGGTACGGCTATATATACCAAAACTTTCAAACTTAAAGGCGATAAACAAGTTGAAACCTGGCTAGACCTGGGGAAAGTAGCGAATATAGCTGATGTAAAAGTAAATGGGATTTCTTGTGGGGTAGCCTGGACACCTCCATACCGGGTAGATATTAGTAAGGCAGTTAAAAGTGGAACCAACGAGGTTAGTATTGAAGTCAGCAATACCTGGGCAAATAGATTGATTGGGGACCAGCGGCTACCGGAAAATAAACGGGTCACCTGGACTACTGCACCTTACAAGTTGTCGCTTGAAGGTAAACCGCTACTGGAAGCGGGGCTTCTGGGACCTGTAACCATTCAAACAGTAAAATAAAAACGATTAACCGAACCATAAAACCAATATATAAACATGAAAAGGATCAAAGTACAGCTGGGTAAAGTTTTGATGTATAGTACTTGTACAGCGCTATTTTTCCCCATGCCGGATAGTTCTGCCCAGGAAAAGAGCCTGGTGAATACAAAAGAAAGCAGTCATGCTAAATTGTATAGTCCGAATATGAAGGATGTAAACTGGACGAAAGGTTTTTGGGCCGACCGGTTTAAGGTTGCGAGAGAAACCATGGTGCCAAATATGTGGGACATCTATAACGATGAGCACATTAGTCATGCGTTTAAGAATTTTGAAATTGCCGCCGGATTGGATACCGGATCACATAAGGGACCCTCTTTTCACGATGGTGACTACTATAAAACGCTGGAAGCAATGGCCAGCATGTACGCTTCAACCCATGATAAGAAATTAGAGGTTAAGATGGATAAAGCCATTGCCGTAATTGCAAAATCGCAACGGGAAGATGGTTATATCTACACAAAGGCCATGATAGAGCAGCGTAAAACCGGTTCAAACAATCAGTTTCAGGATAGGTTGAGTTTTGAAGCATACAATATCGGTCATTTGATGACTGCTGCCTGCGTGCATTACAGGGCTACAGGTAAAACCAATTTATTGGAAGTAGCAAAAAAAGCTACAGAATACTTGTATAATTTTTATCAGAAGGCATCACCTGCATTAGCCAGGAATGCTATTTGTCCCTCTCATTACATGGGGGTGATTGAAATGTACAGGACGACCAGAGACGCTCGTTATCTGGAATTGGCGAAACACCTTATTGCCATTAAAGGTAAAATTGAAGATGGAACGGATGATAACCAGGATAGAATACCATTTTTAAAGCAGACCAAGGCAATGGGGCATGCGGTAAGGGCGAATTATCTCTATGCCGGTGTGGCCGATCTATATGCGGAAACAGGTAATGATTCCCTGATGCATACCTTGAATCTGATGTGGGATGATGTGAACCAACACAAGATGTACATCACTGGAGGCTGTGGCTCGCTGTATGACGGCACTTCTCCTGATGGGACATCATATAACCCCACTGAGGTGCAAAAGATCCACCAGGCCTTCGGTAGAGATTTTCAACTACCTAACTTCACTGCTCATAATGAAACCTGTGCTAACATTGGTAATGTACTCTGGAACTGGAGGATGTTACAAATCAGCGGAGACGCAAAATATGCTGATGTAATGGAACTGGCTTTACACAATAGCGTACTTTCGGGTATCAGTCTGGACGGTAAGAAATTTTTATATACCAATCCTTTAAGCTATTCGGATGATCTGCCTTTTAAACAGCGCTGGTCTAAAGAGCGCGTGCCATACATCGGCTTGTCAAACTGTTGTCCGCCAAACGTAGTACGTACCATCGCAGAAGTGAGCGATTATGCTTATAGTATTTCTGATAAAGGATTGTGGTTCAATTTGTATGGTGGTAATACCCTTCAGACTAGTTTAAGTGATCGGGCGAAAGTTAGTCTTGTGCAGGAAACAAATTATCCATGGGATGGTAACATTAAGATTAGTGTTAAAGCAACTGGTAGTAAGCCTTATTCGATGTTTTTCCGTATTCCCGGATGGACATCTAATGCAACTTTAAAGGTAAATGGACAAACGGAAAACCTGGTATTGACACCTGGAACTTATGCGGAACTGAACCGTAAATGGAAAGCCGGCGATCAGGTTGAATTGGTATTGCCGATGGAGGCACAGTTGGTCGAGTCGAATCCGCTTGTCGAAGAAACAAGGAACCAGGTGGCGGTTAAACGCGGCCCGGTAGTTTATTGTCTGGAATCTCAGGATTTGCCTGGTAAAAGAATTTTTAACGTCTTTATACCAGCTAAAATTGATCTAAAAGCTAGTCCCATTCAAATTGATGGGGCAGACATGATGAGCCTGGAAGGTAATGCCCAGCTGATTGAAAATAAAGACTGGAAAAATGTGCTTTATCGGCCGCTCAATGAATCAAATACCACTACGCCAATCAGGTTGGTGCCTTACTTTGCCTGGGGTAACCGTGGGCATTCAGAAATGTCGGTTTGGTTACCGGTAAGCAGATAAGAACAACAAAGATGGAAAGAGTAACTGCAAAATATTATATAGAAACGCCGCTTGATCTTGAAAAATCAGCTCAGGTGCTGGCTGGAGAACAATCGTCTGGAACTTTTATTGCTGTTCCGGGAGAGACAGAAGAGTTGAAACAACGTTTTGCTGCAAGGGTAGAGAACATAACGGTTTTAGATACCGCAGATGCTCCTGCAATTCCGGGGGGCATTTCCTCAGGAGGTAAATATCAGCGGGCAATGATAGAAGTGTCCTGGTCGGTCGAGAACTTTGGGTACAATCTACCCGTACTGGTATCCACGCTACAAGGTAATTTGTATGAGCTGACTCAGTTTACCGGCTTGAAGCTGATGGACCTGGAATTGCCTGCCTCTTACGCCGGGGCATTTAAAGGTCCCAGATTCGGGATCGAAGGCTGCAGAAAGTTAACAGGTGTGTACGACAGGCCACTGATTGGGACAATCATCAAGCCCAGCATAGGTATGACACCCGAGCAAACGGCTACATTAGTTGAAACCCTTTCAGTCGCTGGTATTGACTTTGTTAAGGATGATGAACTGCTGGGTTCATCCGCCAATTCTCCTTTTGATATGAGGGTAGATGCAGTAATGGCCGTGATCAATAAACATGCGGACAGGACAGGGAAAAAGGTGATGTATGCTTTTAATATTAGTGATGATATTGATCAGATGCAGCGCAATTATGAAAAGGTATTAAAATCTGGAGGTACTTCAGTAATGATCAGTTTGAATAGCGTCGGCTTGGCTGGCGTGAAAAAAATAGGAGATATGGGGGAACTGGCTATCCATGGGCATCGCAATGGCTGGGGTATGCTCAACCGCCATCCTTTACTGGGGATCGAATTTCCGGCGTATCAGAAATTATGGCGATTGGCAGGTGTAGATCAGATTCATGTAAATGGGATTCAGAATAAGTTCTGGGAGTCTGATGATTCTGTGGTTAAATCTATTGAAGCTTGTTTGAAGCCCTTGTTAGGTGGTTATTCCATATTACCTGTTGTCTCCTCCGGACAATGGGGAGGTCAGGCACCTGAAACCTACCGACGCACTAAAACTGTCGATTTGTTGTATATGGCAGGAGGTGGCATTATGGCTCATCCTGATGGACCTGCTGGTGGAGTAGTTGCCTTGCAACAAGCCTGGAAGGCAGCAGTTGATGGTTTATCAGTAGCCGAAGCCGCGAAAAAATACCTGGAGTTTGCTCATTCCGTATCTGTATTTGGTAAAAAATAAAATAACCATTAAGTAGATATGGAAAACAATCGCTTACTCATTGCTTTTTACGGGGATGATTTTACGGGATCAACGGATGCGCTGGAGTTTTTAAGTAGGTCTGGCATCAAAACAGTCCTGTTTATTGAATCACCTTCAACGGAACAGTTAGCGCGCTATCCCGGATTGCAAGCCATTGGAGTGGCCGGCAAGAGCCGTACACTTTCGCCTGTAGAAATGGAAGAGGCACTAAAGCCTGCTTTTAATGCATTACAGAAACTCAATCCCCGTCACGTACACTATAAAGTTTGCTCTACTTTCGATTCATCGCCAGCTATTGGCAGCATTGGTAAGGCAATTGATATTGGTATATCCGTATTTAAAACAGCCATGGTGCCATTGCTTGCAGCAGCACCGCATCTGGGTCGCTATGTTTTGTTTGGTAACCTTTTCGCCCGCATGGGGATAGGAAGTGAAGGCGAAATTTATCGTCTCGACAGGCATCCTTCCATGCGCAACCATCCCATCACTCCGGCCGATGAAAGTGATATTCGTTTACATCTGGGTAAACAAACCGCTAAAAACATAGGCTTGTTTAATATCCTTGAATTACATAAATACCAGGATCAGGCTTTTGAACCTGATTTTTCAGCACATGAAATTGTACTATTTGATGCATTGGCAGAGGAAGAACTTAAAAGCATCGGAGAACTGATAGACGGACAGGCAGATGATGTACATACCGTTTTCTCAGCAGGATCCTCAGCTATAGAAATGGCTTTGGGAAATTACTGGCAAGAGACAGGAATTGTACAGGAACAAAAAGAGTGGAAGTCGATTAAAGCAAGTGGGCCTGTATTGGTTGCTTCAGGAAGTTGTTCTTCGGTAACTGCCGGACAGATTCGTTATGCTTTGAATCATGGCTTCACTGAATTGGCGATTGACACCGTGATGTTGGCTACTCAGGTGGCTGATAATGATTTGTCTACGGAGACTGGTTTCATTAAAACTGCAGCTGAACAATATGCGCAGAAAGCCATTGGATTAATTAACGAAGGAAAATACCTCTTGATTCATACCAGTCTGGGTAATGACGATCCCCGTGTATCCGCTACAGATAAAATATTCAGAGATAAAGGCTTCGGCAAAGCTGCTACGGCACAATTATATGGTCAGTTACTTGGTCTGATTACAAGGCTGACGGCAGAAAAGACTGATCTTAAAAGAATCATTATCGCCGGTGGCGATACTTCCAGCTATGCCGCAAGGGCAATGGGTGTAGAGGCCGTTGAAATGATCGCCCCACTTTCGCCCGGAGCGCCATTGTGTCGCGCTTACGCCCCTGGTTCTGCTGTAGACGGCTTGCAAGTTGTCTTTAAGGGAGGGCAGGTAGGTAAAGAAGAATTTTTTAACATTAACCTAATATAACCTAAAATATGAAAACTAAAACACTCGGACTTGTTCACACCTCGGCTACATTAGTTCCTGTTTTTCAGAAACTTTGTAGTGATTATCTACCAGGTGTAAACGTGTTTAATATAGTAGATGATAGTCTGATTAAAGATGTCATTAATCGTAATGAACTAACGAAATTAACTTCCAGAAGGGTAGTAGATCATGTAGCCTCAGCAGAAACTGCCGGCGCAGATTTTATCCTGGTTACCTGTTCTTCTATCGGTTCAGCTATCGAAACCGCTGCTGGTTTAACCGGTGTACCTGTTTTAAGGGTAGATCAGCCTATGGCCGATCTTGCAGTGAAAACGGGTAAAAAGATAGGAGTGATTGCTACATTGCCTACCACCCTTGGACCAACAAGTGACCTGGTTAAACGTCGCGCAGCAGTTGCAGGTAAAGAAATAGAACTTACCTCGATACTATGTGAGGGGGCCTTTGAAGCTTTAATGGGCGGAGAACCTGAAAAGCATGATGAAATGGTGGCAAAAGCACTGGTCGAACTTTCTGCAAAAGTGGAAGTAATTGTATTGGCACAAGCCTCTATGTCGCGCGTGGTGGATGGGTTGCCCGAGGCGGAAAAACGTGTTCCAATACTTGCAAGTCCTGCCCTGGCGATTCAACACATTGCTGATCTGTTTAAGTAGACCGTCATGTATAACTTTCGCAGATTATGTCTGCTATTGGCGCTCATTGCATTTGTAGTATTGCTTGCTGGTCTTTTTAGATCAGATGCTGCACTATGGCAACCAGCCGCAGTAGTGATGGCCGTAACAGCCGCTATAGGAATAGGGGCACTGGAAACCTTAAAAAATTATCAGTATACAGCATGGATCATTACTGCCGTAGTTGCAGGGATGGTTTATCCGGCTGCTTTTTTGAAATGGGGAGATTTTGATCTCCGTAACAAATGGCTCATTCTTATTGTGGTGCAGATGGTGATGTTTGGCATGGGGATACACATGAGCCTGCGCGATTTCACCGGCTTAGGTAGTACGGGCAAAGGAGTGATTATCGGCTTGCTTTGTCATTTTACCATTATGCCGCTGATGGGATATTTGCTGACACGTGTATTTCATTTCGAAACTGAAATTGCAGCCGGGATCATCTTAATCGGATCATGTTCCAGTGGTTTAGCTTCTAATGTAATGGTTTACATTGCCCGTGCAAATCTTGTGTTATCAGTAGCCGTTACCGCAATGGCTACGTTGATTGCACCATTTTTGACACCATTGTTGATGAAATTACTGGCAGGTACGCTGATTGAGATTAAGTTTTTTAATATGATGATGGAGATCATCAAGATTGTCATTGTTCCTATCGGCGCAGCACTGGTCCATGACTACCTGAAGCGGGCAGCGCCAAAAGACTGGAAGCGTGTTAAGCTGATTGCTGCGGTTTGTGCGCTTTGGCTGCTGACATTGCCTTTTGGGATGTGGACCGGGCTTGAACAGTTCTTTTCTACCGAGGGGATGGAATCTGTTGAAATACTGAGCTTCTTTACCGGAGCATTCCTTGTTGGATTGATCTATCACCTATTTACACTGAAATTCAATAATCTGGATCAGCTGATGCCTTATATTTCTATGTTTGGTATAGTTTATTTTACAACAGTTACCACTGCAGCTGGTAGGGACAACCTGTTAAAAGTCGGTTTTATTTTGTTTCTTGCATCGGTGATCCATAATGGAGCTGGTTACCTGTTTGGTTATATGTTAAGCCGGGTATTTGGTTTGGATAAAAGATCATCAAGGACGGTTGCTTTCGAAGTGGGCTTGCAAAATGGTGGCATGGCCTCTGGTTTAGCAGGTTCTATGGGTAAGTTGGGAACCGTTGGTCTTGCAGCAGCTGTATTTAGTCCATGGATGAATATTTCAGGATCAATCCTCGCCAATTATTGGAGGAAACAGGCTTTAAAAGAAGAAGAATTGGAAAAATCAAGTTAAAAAATACATGAAGAGGCTTAAAAACATCATTTCAAGATCAGGTGCTACTGCATTGTTGCTTGCTTTATACGCAAGTTCTTCATTTGCTGAGGTAAAGCCGGCCTCTATTTTTACGGATCATATGGTACTTCAACAGCAAGCTGAAGTAGCAATATGGGGTTGGGCAAAAAACAATAGCCAGGTTACTTTAACACCATCATGGGATAAAAAGAAATATACGGTAAAGGCAGATGCAAATGGAAAATGGAAACTGAAAATAGCCACACCAAAAGCCGGTGGTCCTTACGAAATGACCATTAGTGACGGTATTGCTATGACTTTAAAAGATATTTTAATTGGCGAGGTATGGTTTTGCGGTGGTCAGTCCAATATGGAAATGCCAATGAAAGGATTTAAAAATCAACCTATTCTGGGCGCCAATGAGGCAGTTCTGAAATCTGCTAATTCGCAGATCAGATTGTATACGGTGCCGCGTTCTTCTATTACAGAAAGACAGGATAACAGTAAGCCCTCGAACTGGAAAGCTGCTGCTCCGGAAGCTGTGGCTAACTTTAGTGCTACAGCTTATTATTTTGGCAAATTGCTAAGCGAAATGTTACAGGTGCCTGTTGGATTGATCAACGATAGTTATGGTGGTTCTAGCATTGAAGCATGGATGTCACCGGAACTTTTAAAATCATTTCCGGAAGTTAAGATACCTTCAAAAACGGATAGCATTAAAGAAGTCAGCCGTACACCAACCACTTTATACAATGGCATGCTATATCCTGTTATCGGCTACGGCATTCGCGGTGCGATCTGGTATCAGGGGGAATCCAATCAGACACGTCCTGATCGTTATGAAGATCTTTTTCCTGCAATGGTTAAAGAATGGAGGAATGTATGGGAGATGGGAGAATTCCCATTTTATTATGCACAGATTGCTCCATTTGCCTATTTAAAACCATCGGAGGTTCAAAGTGCAGGAAAAATGAATTCTGCTTTTATCAGGGATGCACAGCGTAAATCTATGGCAAAGATTCCCAATTCAGGAATGGCAGTATTGATGGATGTTGGGGAAGAACAGTGTATTCATCCGGCGAATAAGGAAAAGGGTGGTTTACGCCTTGCCTACCTGGCTTTAGGAAATACCTACGGCATCAAAGGTTTGGGCTTTGCCAGTCCGGATTACGAATCGATAAGTGTGAAAGAGGGGGCTGCACAAATTAAATTTATGAATGTACCCAACGGATTAACCTCTTTTGGAAAGACACTGAGTTTATTCGAGGTGGCAGGCGCTGATAAGGTATTTTATCCTGCAAAAGCCAGGATTACAGGGAGCAGTGTAACAGTCTCATCTGAATCCGTTCCTATCCCCGTTGCGGTACGTTACGCATTTAAGGATTTTGTGGTGGGTGATTTATATAGCAATGAAGGTTTACCGGTATCGTCTTTCAGAACGGACGACTGGGACCAATAAAAACTAATTATTTTGAAGAAGAAGTTAATTTTCATCGGTATCGTTTTAATTTCAGCTTGTTTGTTGAAGGTTAATGCCCAAAATAAACAGGTTGATGCCAATTTGGTATGGACTAGTCAGAGCGACAACTCCGCGGGATCCATGCCTTGTGGCGGTGGCGATATAGGTCTTAACGTATGGGTTGAAAAAGGAGAAGTGTTTTTTTACCTCTCCCGAAGTGGGACATTTGACGAAAATAATACGCTGCTGAAGCTGGGACGGGTACGGTTAAAATTAAGCCCGAACCCTTTTGATGCAGGTGATACCTTTAAACAGGAATTGGTGTTAAACGAAGGTTATGTGAAAATTACGGGTACAAAAGCAGGACTGAGTGCTGAAGTTAAAGTATGGGTAGACGTTTTTAAGCCATTGATAAACATAGAGGTTAAAAGTAATAAAAAATCCTTTGTAGAAGCTGGATTTGAAAGCTGGAGGGATAAAGATCGCGCAACTAAAGGCAAAGAAAATAATCAGAATTCTTATAAATGGGCGCCCCAGGGTGAAGTTAAGACGTTTAAAGACAGCCTTGCATTTAAAGACAATGGCTTGTTATTTTTTCATCAGAATAAAGCGAAAACTGTTTTTGATGTTGCAGTAAAGCAGCAGGGGATGGAAGCACGCAAATCGGAGCTGTTCAACCCGATTAAAAACCTTGTTTTTGGCGGAGTGATGAGAGGAACAGGTATGATGCCCTCTGGTACTTATTCCGGTATTTACGCTGGAACACCTTTTACAGGGTGGAAACTGAAGAGTGTAAATGCCGAAAAAGCAATTCAACTGAGCATTGCACTACATACGGCTCAAAGTCCGGCTATAGCTGAATGGGAGGTCGGGCTAAAGAAAACTGTAATGGCGACCGCCAAAAATAAAGGCGCTTTTGAAGCAAGCAAAAACTGGTGGAAAAGCTACTGGCAGCGCAGTTTTATTGATATGAAGAGCCGTAACGAACCACTGGTAGCTCAGGTTGGCCGTAACTATCAGCTGTTTCGTTATATGCTGGGCTGTAATGCTTTCGGGGATTATCCGACGAAATTTAACGGCGGACTTTTTACCTATGACCCTGTTTTTGTAGACTCAACCTTAAAATACACCCCTGATTTTAGAAATTGGGGAGGTGGTACGCATACGGCACAAAATCAGAGATTAGTTTACTGGCCGATGCTGAAAAGTGGTGACACCGATATGATGCGTCCGCAATTCGACTTCTATATGCGCATTTTACGTAATGCGGAATTGAGAAGTGAATTTTACTGGAACCATCAAGGCGCTAGCTTTACCGAACAGCTGGAAAATTTTGGCTTACCTAATCCTGCTGAATATAACTGGAAGCGACCAGCAGACTATGATAAAGGGATGGAGTACAACGCCTGGCTTGAATATGAATGGGATACCGTTCTGGAATTTTGTCAGATGATGCTGGAAACAGGAAGCTATGCAGGAAAAGATGTCAAAGTGTACCTTCCGTTTATAGAAAGCTGTTTGACATTTTTTGATGCACACTATACCTACCTGGCTAAACAAAGAGGGAGCAAAGCATTGGATGGTAATGGTCATCTGGTTTTATATCCGGGTTCGGCTGCAGAAACCTATAAAATGACTTATAATGCGACTTCTACAATTGCGGCATTAAAGACGGTTTTGAACAGTTTGCTGGAACTAAAATCGATCAGTGAGGCGCAAAGAACGGGATGGACTGCAATGTTAAAGCGTATTCCACCAATTACGTTTAGTTCATTTAACGGCCATACAACTATTGCTCCGGCAAAAGTTTGGGAAAGAGTAAACAATACAGAAAGTCCACAGTTATATCCGGTTTACCCCTGGGGTATTTATGGTATTGGCCGACCGGGTTTGGATACGGCTATCAATACCTTTAAGTACGATACAGACGTATTGAAATTCAGGAGTCATATAGGCTGGAAACAGGACAACATTTTTGCAGCCAGATTGGGTTTAACTAAGGAAACTGCGGAATTGACCTTATTGAAATTAAAAGATTCTGGCAGAAGGTTTCCAGCATTCTGGGGGCCAGGTTTTGATTGGGTTCCCGATCATAACTGGGGAGGATCCGGAATGATTGGTTTACAGGAAATGCTCTTACAAAGCCATGAGGAAAAACTGTATCTATTTCCAGCATGGCCAAAAGAATGGGATGTGCATTTCAAATTACATGCTCCTCAACATACTGTTATTGAAGCTGTATTAAAGAATGGTAAAGTCGAAAGTTTAAAAGTAAGCCCCGAATCAAGAAGAAAAGACGTGGTAATCTTGTTGAAATAACGTTCCGGAAACGATTGCGTATTTATTTTGCAGTGTTTACTAAAATCACTGTTAAAAACTGTGTAGACTTGTAATGAAACCATTTATAAGACACAACAGTATGATGAAAAAGAAATCCCTTTTAGTTAGCGTATTTGCCTTCATGATTACCTTTCAGTCCACTGCACAAGATGTAGGAACAAAGGCTAAACCTTTATCCGATCAGATGGCAGCGACAGTGATGGAAGTTTGGAAGGAAAGATCTAAAAGATGGTCGTACGACGATGGGGTTGTACAGGATGGTATGACAGAGGTTTGGAGAAGAACTGGCAACAGCACCTATTTCAAATATGTTCAGACTAAAATGGATGAATTCATTTCCCCGGAAGGCGCGATTGATACTTATAGTGAGGGGCATTTTAATATTGATAATGTAAAGAATGGTACGGTTTTACTTACACTTTATAAGGTAACCGGGCAACTGAAATATTTTAAAGCTGCAACTATCCTTTGGAAACAGTTGCAGAAGCATCCAAGAACAAAACAAGGTGGTTTCTGGCATAAGCAGATCTATCCAAATCAAATGTGGCTGGATGGTTTGTATATGGGACAGCCATTTTATGCTGAGTATGCCGGGCTGATCAACAATAAAGAAGCCTTTAACGATATTGCTAATCAGTTCATCTATATGGAAAGAAATGCCAGGGATACAAAAACCGGGTTATTGTATCATGGGTGGGATGAATCTAGGGTAGAACGTTGGGCTGATCCTAAAACGGGTTTGTCACCCCATATTTGGGCCAGGGCAATGGGCTGGTATGCTATGGCACTGGTAGATGTGCTTGATAATTTCCCTAAGGACCATCCAAAGAGAAAAGAACTGATCAACATTTTGAACCGACTGGCTGTAGCGATCAAAAGTGTACAAAACAATAAGACAGGGGTATGGTATGATATTTTAGACCGCCCGAATGATAAAGGAAACTATTTTGAATCTTCGGCATCTGCGATGTTTGTGTATTCTATTGCCAAAGGCGTTAGAATGGAATATTTGCCAGCGTCATTTTTGAATGTTGCAGAGAAGGCCTATAAAGGTATACAGCAAGAGTTTGTTGAACAGCGTGCTGAAAACATGATCAATCTTAAAGGTACGGTTTCGGTTTCTGGTTTGGGTGGCAAGCCTTACCGTGATGGCAGTTTTGCATATTACATGAGCGAAAAAGTAATTACTAATGACCCTAAAGGCGTTGGAGCTTTTTTAAAGGCCATCAATGAAATGGAAATGGCGGCAATGCCTAAACCGGGATTAGGCAAAACGGTAGTACTGGATTCTTATTTCAACAACGAAAAGAAAAAGGACCAGAGTGGTAACGAGGTCTCATGGCATTACAAGTGGGAAGAAATGGCAAACGGAGGTTTTTCTATGTGGGGAGAACAGTTTAACAATGCAGGTTTCAAAACTTCAACTTTGTATGCAGCCCCTACTGCGGCTAACCTTAAAAAAGCTTCGGTTTACATCATTGTAGATCCGGATACAAAAAAAGAAACACCTACACCTAATTTTATCGCGGCGAATGACAATAAAAATATTACCGACTGGGTGAAAGCAGGAGGTGTATTGGTATTGATGGGTAATGATACCGGAAATGTGGAATTTGATCATTTTAACCAGTTGGCTAAAAGTTTCGGGATGCAGTTTAATAAAGATAGCAAAGGACGAGTGGTAAAAAGCCAGTTCGAAATGGGAAAGGCGGTTGTTCCTGCAGACAATGAGATCTTTAAAACAGCTAAACAATTGTATATTAAAGAATATAGTAGTTTAAAATTAGTATCACCTGCCAGATCAGTTTTTAAAGATAAAGATGGTGATAATGTGATGGCAGTTGCTAAATTTGGTAAAGGAACAGTATTCGCTATTGGTGATCCATGGTTGTACAACGAATATGTGGATGGGAGAAAGTTACCTGCTGAATACGATAATTTTAATGCCGGACAGGATTTAGTGAGCTGGATTGCTGGACAATTGATGAAGAAATAAATTTATTAATCATTATGGATTTACAATTAAAAGATAAAGTCATTATCGTTACCGGTGGGGCTAAAGGAATAGGAAAAGCAACAGCTGCATCATTTGCTGCCGAAGGTGCAATTGCAGTAGTCGTTGGTAGGAAGGATAAAGATAATCTGAAGGTAGTAGAAGAGATTTTGGCTGCCGGAGGAAAAGCCTTCCAGGTTTCAGCTGAGCTGAGCAATCCCGAAGATTGTGAAAATGCGGTAAAAACTATTGTTGGTCAGTTTGGAAGAATTGATGGACTGGTGAATAACGCGGGTGTTAATGATGGTGTTGGGTTGGAGCATGGTAATTACAAAGACTTCATGGCTTCCTTGCATAGAAATGTAGTTCATTATTATTTGATGGCACATTTTGCCTTGCCGGAACTGATTAAAAGTAAAGGTGCAATTGTAAATATTACCTCTAAAACTGCCGAAACCGGACAGGGAAATACTTCAGCTTATGCTGCTGCGAATGGAGGCAGAAATGCGTTGACCAGAGAATGGGCGGTTGAACTACTGAAGCATGGCATTAGGGTAAATGCAGTGGTAGTGGCCGAATGCTGGACGCCGGCCTACGAAACCTGGATAGAAACACTGCCCGATGCAGAGCAGAAATTGAAAGAGATTACTTCGAAAATACCATTTGAAAACAGAATGACGACTGCACAGGAAATTGCAGATATGGCTGTTTTTTTAATGTCGGGCAGATCAAGTCATACCACTGGACAGATTATTCATGTGGACGGAGGTTATGTGCACCTGGACAGGGCTTTAGCGAACGCTTAATCAGATTATAGAAAAGAGAATGAAGACATTAGTTTGCACCACACCGGGTATATTTGAGTATGCAACAGGCGAGAAGCCTGTGTTAACACCGGGCAACGCAATTATAAAGATTAAGAGAATTGGAATCTGCGGTACTGATTTACATGCTTTTGAAGGTACCCAGCCATTTTTTAGTTATCCCAGAATATTAGGACATGAACTTTCTGGCGAGCTGCTGGAATTTGATGGCGCTGATGGTTTTGAAAAAGGAGAAAATGTTACGTTTATACCCTATTTTAACTGTGGTATATGTATTGCTTGTCGCAGGGGTAAACCAAACTGCTGTACGGACATTAAAGTTTGTGGTGTACATGTAGATGGCGGGATGGTAGAATATCTTTCTGTTCCCTCGCATACTTTGATTCATGGAGAAGGGTTAAGCTTTGATGAACTGGCATTAGTAGAGCCATTGGCGATAGGTGCACATGGGGTTCGTCGTGCCGACATCCAAAAGGATGAGTTTGTACTGGTGATTGGTGCCGGTCCGATCGGTTTGGGAACAATGGAGTTCGCGAGGATAGCAGGGGCAAATGTAATTGCATTGGATATCAATGATGCACGTCTGGCGTTCTGCAAGGACAAGCTCAAAGTTCCTCATGTAGTGAATGCACTTGCACCAGACGTATTGGAGCAGCTAAAAGAAATTACGGGTGGAGATATGCCTACTGTGGTAATTGATGCCACCGGAAGCTTAAAAGCGATTAATAATGCTTTTCAATATATGGCCCATGGTGCGAGATTTGTACTGATTGGCCTGCAGAAGGAAAATATTTCATTTAGTCATCCCGAGTTTCACAAGCGCGAAGCAACTTTAATGAGTAGCAGAAATGCAACCAGGCAGGATTTTGAGCATGTAATTGCTTCTATGAAGGCCGGGCATGTAGAACCTACAACTTATATTACCCATAAAGTTCAGTTTGCTGAGGTAAAAGATGAGTTTCAAAGTTGGCTGGATCCTAAGAATGGGGTGATAAAAGCGATGGTTACGGTTTAACTGAAAGCATCGCAAAAACAAACTTTGATTAGTTAAAATTTAATAAGTCATTTGTGATGGATTAATAAACCTACCGTATGGCTAAACATTTTACACCCGGTGACCTTGCAACCTTTGTATATGTTGAATTGCAAAGGTCGAAAATAAAAGAGGAAAAGCCTACAGAAGCTATTTTGAAAGAATTGTTCAATACCCTGTATTATGCTAGTTTGCAAACAGAAGAAGGACAATTTATAAAGGTAACTGTTACGTTGTTTGACCATAGCAATATTGAGTCTACAGAGTCGCTGCAATATGATCAATGGAATTTCTTTGCTTTTGAACCGAAGATTGAGTTTACGATTAAAAACCTGGTTAAATTATCTAAAGCTGCTGATCCCTGGAGTTCTAGTCTTTCTGTCTATTACGACGAAAATAACAAACTGTTTATTTATGGTATGATTGATCAGACTTTTCATTATCAGAGTTATCTGAATTATGAAGAAGATGAAAAACCTATGTATCCGGGAATTATCCAGACGATGATCAACGGTATAGGTATATTGAATGTGATGCTGGACTATCACCCAATAGCTACCTTAAATCAGAATTCGCTGGTTAAATTATACCCTAATGTTTTTGAATATGGTCCGGTATCGGACTTTATAAGAAAGAAATCAACCTACAGCAAAAGTTTTATCGAAAAAAAGGTAGGACATCAATTGTCTATCGATGATACTGCGGTTTACAATGAGATTATTTTCGAATATGTCATACAATCGATCAGCAGGATCCTGTTAAGAATAAAAACTTACCATCACGGCGGTGCAATATTGATTACACGAAATCCGAATGATGACCTGATCACAAAATACGAGTTAAAATATAATCGTATAGAATCGGCCGTATTACATATTCTGAATAGTGTAACTGACAATGACCTGTTGCTGGACGAAATCGAAGCTTATAAGCGGAAAGAAAAGGATATTCCTTCAGTGCTCCATGAGGAGTTTAACCAAAATGAAATGGATATTGAGGATAGTTACAATGAACTGATCGGTGCGGTTAGGTTTGTGTCTTCATTAAGTTGTGTTGACGGTCTGGTTGTGCTTTCTCCTCATTTAAACGTTAATGGATTTGGTGCAGTAATCAGTGAAAAAACACTGCCGCCTTATGTTTATTTAAACAGATCATCTAAGATTTCGGTTAACAAGGTGAAAATTGATCCAAAGCATTTTGGTACCCGGCACCAGTCAATGTTCTCCTATTGCTATAAACATCCGGAAAGCCTGGGTTTTGTAGTTTCCCAGGACGGGGAAATCAGGGCAATTAAGAATGTAGGAGGAGAGGTGATGATGTGGGAAAATATAAAAGTTTACCAATTCGAAAGAAGCAGTAAAATGCCAAAGATGCCACCGAGGAAAAATTAGTTTATTATATCTTGATGGTTACAGGCTCTTCTTTTCCGTTGTGGCAGCTTGCGCAGGAGATATTTATTAATTTTCCTTCTTTATCTTTTTCGTGGAAATATTTCTTGTTGATTTTGTTCGTCATACGCATCATATTCCTTGCGATTTCCTTTTTAGGGTTTTCATCACTAGCGAAATCAAGTTTTTTAGGATTATCTTTTCTTGGGGAATGACAGTAGCCACATTTTACACCTAAGGCAGCCTTAAAACCATCCATTACTTTGTCCAGGTCATCATGACTGATATTTTTAGGAAGTACCTTAAGATTAGTCGGCTTAGGCTCTTGCTGCTGCGGCATAAAAGCACTTAACATCACAACTGTACCCAATAATATTGAAAATGTAATGGTTTTTCTATAGTGCATAAAGCGTTTGATTTAGTTACATAACTAATGTAGCGAGATTAGATTAGTATGACAAATCTATTGTTTATCGGGAATTATTCTTAATAATCTGATCGCTACTAAAAAAAGAGGGTGAACATGATTCACCCTCTTCATTCTGTAATTTAAAAATTGTAATTATCCGGATTACCAGAATTTCACATACAATGCAGCAATGATTAATAATGTAATCACGATCAATACCATAGTAGATGGAGCAACTTTAAACATCGCTTTATCCAGTTCGAAAGCTTTAGGGTTTACTTTTGGTCCACCTAAACTGATGGCAATCATAATGATCATGGTAAAAGCAAATGAGAGCCCCATACAAATGTGAAAAGGAATTTCAAACCCACCTTTTCCATTTGGATAAGCAGTATACAACCAGGTATCAGTACCTAAAATTGATGGTGCCATTTCGTTAAAGAAAACGGATAAGAAGAAACCTGCTAACACACCTGCAATGGCTGCACTTCCCGTGGTTCTTTTCCAGAACATACCCAGAATAAACATGGCAAATACGCCCGGACTGATAAAGCCAGTATATTTCTGGATAAAGGTAAAGCCACCTTCACCACCTATACCTAAAAGATCATTCCAGGTAAATAATACAGCCAGGATCATACCGACAAATACAGTTGCCCTGCCTACAAAAACGAGGTTCTTTTCTTCGGTACCACTCTTAAAGTATTTTGAGTAGATATCCAATGTAAAAATGGTAGAGATGCTGTTTACTTTACCAGCCAGGGAAGCCACAATAGCCGCGGTAAGTGCAGCTACAGACAAGCCTTTGAGGCCCGTAGGTAAGAAAGTCAGTACCGCAGAATAAGCTCCGTCTTTACCGCCAATAAGCTGTGGCAAATGTCCGCCTTTATATAAAACATAAGCTGCAATTCCAGGTAGCATTACAATTAATGGCATCAGGAGTTTTAAGAACCCAGCGAATAAAATACCAGTTCTTGCAGTTTGAAGATCGGCACCTAATGCACGCTGTGTGATGTATTGGTTACATCCCCAATAGTTCAGGTTGATGATCCAGATCCCAGCAACATAGGAAGCTAAGCCCGGGAAAGTAAGGTATTTATTGATCTCAATTTGAGAAGATTCGGCTGTAGGTTTTGGAATAATCATTTTAAAATGCTCCGGAGCCTGCTCCATCAGTACGTTAAAACCTGCAATAGCATTGGCACCAACGCCAAATTTTTGACCAACAACAGTTAAGGCAATGTAAGTAGTTACCAGTCCCCCAAAAATCAAAACACCTACCTGAATTACGTCTGTATAAGCTACCACCTTCATTCCACCCAAAGAGATGATCAATGCAAAAACAGCAAGTCCGATCATAATAACGTGCAGGTAATCACCTCCTGTTAAACCATTAATAGCAACAGCACCTAAATAAAGGATAGAGGTCAGGTTTACAAATACATATAAAAATAACCAGAATATGGCCATAATTAAAGCAACAGATTCATTGTACCTGGTCTTGAGGAACTGGGGCATGGTGTATATCTTATTCTTAAGATATACAGGAATAAACCATACCGCAACAATGATTAGCGCAATCGCTGCAATCCATTCGTAAGCAGCTACGGCAATTCCCAGGAAAAAGCCTTCGCCACTCATACCAATAAATTGTTCTGCAGAGATATTGGAAGCGATAAGCGATGCACCAATTGCCCACCAGGTTAATGTGCCTTCCGCCAGAAAAAAAGCCTTGGCATCATGTTCATCTTTTTTGCGCTGGCGGTAAATATAATACCCATAGCCGGATACGACTAAAAAGTAAATGATGAAAACTACATAATCTGTAGTTACTAAACTATTGTTCATAATAGGGTATTTGGTTGTTTTAAATCGATTTTGTGCCGGAAAAAATCCGGCACAAAACAATTACTTATAAAAGACTTCGTTCCATTGCAGTTCATTTCTGAACTGGTTAATCTTCGTATCAGCACCGATGTTTACATATTCAATACCAGCAATGTTGGCGAAGTCCAGCATGTGTGCGGTAGTTAAGTTCTGACTGTATGCGGTATGGTGTGCACCTCCGGCATAAATCCATGCTGCACATCCTGTTTTCATATCAGGCAATGGCTTCCATAATACCTGTGCTACAGGAAGATTCGGAAGCTGGTGTTCAGGCTCAACGGCTTCTACTTCATTAACGAGTAAACGGAAACGGTTGCCCATATCAACAATAGAAGCGTTGAGCGCATTGCCACCCGCTACATTAAATATTAACCTTGCCGGGTCTGCCTTGCCACCAATTCCCAATGGGTGTACCTCAAGACGAGCTTTGCCATTGGCCAGCGAAGCATCTACTTCAAGCATATGTGAACCCAATACCATTGAATTGGCAGGATCGAAATGATAAGTATAATCTTCCATAAAAGCATTGGCACCAGGAAGTCCGGAACCCATTACTTTACATAATCTTACTAAAGCAGCGGTTTTCCAGTCCCCTTCTCCACCAAAACCGTAACCAGCAGCCATTAAACGCTGAGACGCGATACCAGGCAACTGCAGCATGCCATGCAGATCTTCGAAAGTATCAGTAAAACCTTTGAATCCACCGTCTTCCAGAAATTTCTTTAAGCCCAGTTCTATTTTTGCAGCTTCATAAACTGACTCATGTCTGTCCCCACCGCGAAGCAGGTCGGCAGACATGGTGTAAGTAGCTTCATACTCGGTCAGCAATTCCTGGATAGCCGTTTCGGGGATAGCGTTGATGACAGCAACCAGATCGCCGATACCATAAGTATTGACTTCAAAGCCGAATTTAAGTTCTGCTTCAACTTTATCACCATCTGTAACCGCTACATAGCGCATATTATCTCCAAAACGCACAAATTTAGCACCTTGCCAGTCATGCCATCCAGCTGCAGCACGTGTCCAGGTATCAATTTCTTTTACAACTTCTTCATCCTGCCAGTGACCAACAACTACTTTGCGGTCTTTACGCATCCTGGTCACCATAAAACCGAACTCACGGTCACCATGTGCACTTTGGTTGAGGTTCATGAAATCCATGTCGATAGTAGCCCATGGAATATCTCTGTTAAACTGTGTATGCAGGTGCAATAACGGTTTTTGAAGGATGTTTAATCCCCTGATCCACATTTTTGCCGGAGAGAAAGTATGCATCCAGGTAATAACCCCAATACAATTAGGTGTACTATTCGCCTGTTGAAGGGTATCAAAAATCTCCTGTGATGTTTTTACGATAGGTTTATATACAACGCGCACTTGTATTGGCTGTGCTGCATCTAAAGATGAAGCCACCTCTTGTGCATGTAGGGCTACTTGTTTTAAAGTTTCGTCACCATAAAGGTCTTGAGTTCCGGTAATAAACCAAACTTCTAAATTTTTTAAATTGATCATTATTGAATAAGATTATTTAATTGTTTTGTTATTGTCCATAATAAGAATCGGCACCATGCTTTCTTTCATAGTGCTTTTTAATCAATGCTTCTTTTAGCTTCGGTACATCTCCGCGTATCTGTTCGGTGAGGAGGGCCATTCGGCCTACCTCTTCCAGTACTGCACTGTTGTAAACGGCTTTTTCGGCTGTTTTGCCCCAGGTGAACGGAGCGTGATTGCCCACCAGGATCATCTCTACCTCTTTATAGCTTAGCCCGGCTTCCTTAAAATGATTCATAATCTGAAAACCAGTTTCATACTCATAGTTCCCTTTGATCATGTCATCGGGCATAGGAGCGGCACATGGAATATCAACTGTAAGGTGATCAGCATGGGTTGTACCATAAATTGGAATAGCTCTTTGCGATTGGGCCCAGGCCGTTCCATAAGTAGAATGCGTGTGTACAATACCACCAATTTCTTCCCAGTACTTATAGAGTACTGCATGGGTTTTGGTATCTGATGAAGGGCGAAGGGTACCTTCGATAATATTGCCGTCAAAATCAACAATGACCATTTTTTCCGGACTTAGCTCTTCGTAAGCAACACCACTTGGTTTAATGGCAAATACGCCCTTAGCTCTGTCGGCAGCGCTCGCATTACCAAAAGTAAACAGTACCAGTCCCAGCTTGGGCAGTTGCATATTTGCCCGGTAAGCTTTTTCTTTTATATCCTGATAATTACTCATCTCTTTTTTAATTAGCGATTTAATTCACAATTATGCATTTTCTGCAACGCGATGTTCGGCACTGGTGGTTTCTTCGATATAAACACCTAAAGTTTTGTATTTGATAAAACGGGCTTCATAGTAAGCCACATTTTCGGGTTCAGGAATGTACTCCTTATCGAAACCACTGCCCATGCCTTTCATTGCCGCTTCAACATTAGGATAAACTCCGGCCACGACAGCTGCAAACATGGCAGCACCCAATGCGCAGGTATGCTCAAACTGGTGTATTCTGATTGGCATGTTTAAGACGTTCGCCATAGTTTGCATTACAAATGGCGACTTTTTAGCAACTCCACCAATACCAATAATTCCTTTAACCGGAATACCTTCTTCAATAAAACGGTCTACTATATTTTTAGCACCAAAACAAGTGGCTTCTACTAATGCCCTGAATATCCGTGGTGAATCGCTGCCAAGGTCGAGGTTACTGATAGCCCCCTTAAGCTCCTGATTAGCATCTGGTGTTCTTCTTCCATTTAGCCAGTCTAAAGCCAGTTCATCATCATTGGTTTTTGGTAAAACAGCTGCTTGTTTACTCAACTCTGGTATAATTTGATCCAGTAGCTCCTGCTCCAGTTTAGCCAATGTGTTTGCATCTAGTGAAGGCGAATTACGAAGCAGGTTCTTTATCGGCCAGGCTAATACTTCCTTGAACCACGCATATACATCGCCGAAAGCAGATTGACCCGCTTCCAGACCTGTCATTCCAGGTATAACAGAACCATTTACCTGACCACATATACCCTTAATCAATTTACCATCTATATCTGCTTGTGGTACAACTAAAATATCGCATGTAGATGTCCCCATTACCTTGCTTAAATAGTAAGGTTCTATTTGTCCGCCAACAGCACCCATGTGTGCGTCAAATGCACCAACACCAATTACTACATCGGTATTCAAGCCTAGGCGGGACGCCCATTCTGAGCTGATTACACCTGCAGACTCGTCGGAAGTATAAGTGTCTTTAAATAAACGGTCAGTAAAACCGTCTAATAATGGATCCAGACTTTTAAAGAAATCATTAGGCGGTAAGCCGTCAAAATCTTCAGCCCAAAGTGCTTTATGTCCTGCCGCACAACGGCTTCTTTTCATTTTTGAAACATCATTACCACCAGTCAGGAGAAAAGGTACCCAGTCACAATGCTCTACCCAGGAGTAACAGGCATCTTTTACAGCAGTATCAGCTCTTAAAATGTGTAGCAACTTAGACCAAAACCATTCTGAAGAATAGATTCCGCCACAATACTGAAGGTAATTGATTTCCTGCTGAGCGGCATGCTGATTAATTTGCATAGCCTCTTTTACCGAGGTGTGGTCTTTCCAAAGTACAAACATTGCGTTTGGATTGCTTTCAAATTCAGGTAATAATGCAAGGGGCGTGCCTTGCTGGTTTACTGCGACAGGAGTGGAGCCTGTCGTGTCTACGGCAATTGCCTTAATTGCTGTAGCTATATTGTCGCCACCAGCTTTTTGAATACAGTCTTTTATACTTTGCTCCAAACCTTCAATATAATCGAGGGGATGTTGCCTAAACTGATTTTGTGCTGGGTTACAGAATAAACCTTTCTGCCAGCGGGGATAATAGAAAACGGATGAAGCCAGTTCTGCCCCGTTGTTTGCGTTGATAATTACTGAACGCACAGAATCCGATCCATAATCAATCCCTATAACGTATTGATCTTTGCTCATATTTAGTTAAATAAATGTCTAATTAACGTTTATTATTTTTAATAAAAGAATTTATTTAAACATTCCTTCAGAATGAGCTAAAAGCTTATTATACAGTTAGTAGTTTGTCGGGGTTCGGGATGATATTTAGAAATGCCTGGAAGTTTGCCTGGTATTTTTTCTTATCCAGCTTAAAATAAAAGGCGCCTTTTTTTGATCCTGATTTATCTTTTTCTGCCAGTTTAATCAGTAATTTTGTTGCCGTTAATTTCCTGATAAAGTTACGGTTATCTATCTGCGTATTGTATACATCTTCATACAGGTTCTGCAGTTGTGGTATTGTAAACTTCTTAGGTAAGAGTTCAAAAAGGATAGGGTGGAGTGCGGCTTTATACCTTATTTTCTTTTTGGCTGTTTCCACCATAGCATCATGGTCAAATATCAGTGGCGGTGCATCTTTTAAAAGAAACCATTCTGCGTGATATTGATCGTTAATTTGTGTTTGATACTTATTGATGTCTATCAAAGCAAAATAGGTAACAGATAAGGTTCTTTCAATTGGGTCCCGCATCGGATCACCATATGCCTGAATTTGTTCGAGGTAAACCCCTTTCAGTCCGGTAAGTTGGGTAAGCACACGGTTGGCAGCTCCATCCAGACTTTCATCTGTTCTTACAAATCCGCCCATCAAGCTCCATTTGTCTTTTTCAGGTTCAAAGTCCCTTTTTATTAATAGAATTTTTAAGTGTTCTCCGTCAAACCCAAATACGATACAGTCTACAGCAATTAAGAAACGGGTTTGATTATTATATGTTTTCATTAGTTTATATTTGGTTTTATCAGTTTCAGACTCTGATGGTAATAGTTCAAGCATTAGCGATGTAAATATATTATAATAGTTAATATTAATTGTTTATTTGACATTTAATATTCTTTTCTATACATTAGTAATACGATCAAATATAAAAAAAGACTATATGAACAAGAATTTCAAAGCCATCTGTTTAGTTTTTATTTCGATGTGGATGCTATGCAGCTGCGGAAATACCACTAATGGAGGGGCTGCTGATGAGGGTGCTACGGTTTCTATCCCTAACTCCGCTGGCTTCACTGCAAATATTGAAGGAAAAGTGGTTTCACTCTTTGTATTAAAAAATGAGAGTGGCGCCCAGGTGGCTGTTACGAACTATGGTGGGCGGATAGTGTCTTTATTGGTACCTGATAAAAATAAGCAGTTTAAAGATGTTGTTTTAGGCTATGAAAATCTGAAGTCCTATCAGAAAAAAGGTGAACCTTTCTTTGGAGCATTAATTGGTCGTTATGGAAATCGCATTGCTAAGGGAATGTTTACACTGGACGGAAGGTCATATCAACTTGAATTGAATGATGGTGTAAATACTTTGCATGGTGGATTTAACGGCTTTTTTAGCCAGGTTTGGGATGCAAAAAAAATAAATGATAAAACACTAGAGTTAAACTATTTTTCTAAAGATGGAGAAGCTGGTTACCCTGGTAATTTAGCCGTTAAAGTAGTTTATGAATTAAATGATGACAATGAACTTAAAATAAGTTACACAGCAATAACGGATAAAGCTACGGTAGTTAACCTGACCAACCATGCTTATTTCAATTTAAATGGTGCCGGAGATTCAACCATAACTGATCATTTATTGGCGATCTACGCAGACGGATATACTCCTGTAGATTCAACTTTAATTCCAACGGGTAAAATTGATCCGGTAGCAGGTACACCGTTTGATTTTAATACTGCCACTTTAATTGGTAAAAGAATTAACGATGATGATCAACAGTTGAAATATGGAAAAGGTTACGATCATAATTATGTATTGAGAAAAGGTAATGGCTTACAAAAAGTGGCTACGGTATCCAGTCCTAAAACGGGAATTGTAATGGATGTACTTACAGAAGAGCCAGGATTACAGTTTTATAGCGGTAATTTCCTTACTGGTGAAGATAAAGATGGTAAAGGCCAAATGAGTTATCCGCATCGGTCCGCATTTTGTTTAGAGACACAGCATTTTCCTGATGCACCTAACCAACCTTCATTTGCATCAACAACTTTGAAACCTGGTGAAATTTATAAAACTGTAACTATTTATAGATTTAGTGTGCAGTAATAGACATTAAAACACTGTACAGTGTAGTTTAAAAAGGCAATTGATGTAGGCGTATGGATATGCCTACATCAATTGCCTTTTTTGTTTGGCCTTTTTGATGATTACAAAACTAAAATCATATTTTTACGCTAAACCAAATACCAATCGTAGATGTCCCCTTCTTTTTTTTGGATTAAAGCTAGTCTGTTTTTCATACTCTTGTTTGGATACAGACCGGCAATAGCTCAAAAAGATAAAATTAGCTTCAAGCATTTAACCGTTGAAAATGGACTATCTCAAAGTAGCGTGCTGTCTATTGCCCAGGACAGTATGGGCTTTATGTGGTTTGGGACCAAGGACGGACTGAATAAATACAATACCCGTAATTTCGAAATATATAAACGCGAAAAAGGCAACAGTTCGTCGTTAAGCAGTAGTCAGAATATCAATGCTTTATTAACGGATAGTAAGGGCAATTTATGGGTTGGTACACAAAAGGGCTTAAATAAATATTTACCGGAGAGTAACTCATTTAAACGCTATCTGCACGATCCAAAAAACAAGAGCAGCATTAGCGACAATATTATTAGAAGTCTTTTTGAAGACAATAAAGGGCAGATCTGGATCGGGACTGATAGTGGGTTAAACAAATTAAATAGAGACGACACTTTCAACCGTTTTTTGCCGGGAAATGGAAATGATTCAGGACCTGCGCATCAGCTGGTTAAAGCAATTTGTCAGGATTACAAAGGATCCATTTGGCTGGGGACTGCTAATGGCCTTACCAAAATGGACGTTGTAAATGGAACATATCATTTTCAGTCTTATTTCCATAGGAAAGATAATCCTAAAAGTTTGATGGAGAACGATATTAGTGCTGTTTTTGAAGATCAAAGACGGAACCTCTGGATTGGTACGCACAGCAGCGGATTGGTGTTGTTTAATCATGAAACCGAAACATTCAGACATTTTACTTCTAAAAAGGGAGATCCCGGCAGTATCAGTAGCAACGTGATCCGGAGAATTAAAATGGCAAGCGATGGAAAGCTGTGGGTGTCTACATTAAATGGGATAAATATACTTGATTTAGATAATTTTAAATTCAGTGCACTCCATCATAACCCTGAAGATCAGGGTAGTCTGAACCATAATTCCATATATGACATCCTTCAGGATGCAACAGGTTCAATGTGGGCGGGGACTTATTTTGGTGGCGTAAACTTTTATCATGCCAATGCTACACCATTTAGATGGTATAAGACCAGTCTTGGAAAGAATGGTATCAGTAGTAATGTGGTAAGTGCAATCGTTGAAGATAAAAATCATAATTTATGGATAGGAACGGAGGCCGAAGGGCTAAATTACTACGACAGAACTTCGGGGAGGTTTACCAGTTTTAAGCACGACCTGGAGAATTCCAATTCATTAAGCTCTAACCTGGTTAAGACCATTTCTATTGCCAAAAATGGTGAAGTCTGGATTGGTACTTATGAAGGAGGACTTGATGTTTATCAACCTTCAACAAAAACTTTTAGACACTATAAACCTAATCACGCCGACCCGAAGGCACTAAACTCTAATCGTATTGTGTGTTTATTACATGATCGTAATAACAAGTTGTGGATAGGTACCCGGGCGCAGGGGATTTTTATATATAATGAAAAGGAGAATAACTTCACACCTTATAGTAATGTAAGTAAATATCGTGAGCTAAAATTTTTAAGATGCTTTTTTCAGGATACGAAGGGGAATATCTGGATTGCAACCAATTCCGGAACCTATATTCTTGACCCTGTTTCCAATAAAATGCGTGCTTTTACAGTTAGTGATAACCGCTCTAAATTTGATGATATCAATGTGATCAGAGAGGATTCGCAGGGGATAATTTGGTTGGGAAGTTATGATGATGGACTGATTCGTTATCATCCCGAAAAAAATGTAGTTAGATTCTATACCACTAAAGATGGTTTGCCCAGTAATGTGATCCTCGGGGTTCTGGAAGATGAAAAACGCAATTTATGGATCAGCACAGATAATGGACTTGCTAAATTTGACCGTAAAACCATTAAAAATTATACAGTAGAGGATGGATTACCCGGTAATGTGTTTAATTATAATTCCTTTTATAAAGATGCCAAAGGAGAGTTCTTTTTTGGAGGTTATAGTGGCCTGGTGAGCTTTTTCCCGGAACAGATTAAGGAAAACAAGAAAGTTCCGAAAGTTATTTTTACCCGTTTAAGACTTTTTAACAAGACGGTAGTTATTGGAGATGAAAACGACCTGTTGAAACGAAATATAAGTTTGACTAAAGAGCTTACTTTTTCGCACGCTCAAAATATTTTTAGTATTGAGTTTGCTGTGCTGAATTATATCAAATCGGAGAAAAATCAATATGCATATAAACTTGAAGGATTGGATAAAGAATGGAATTATGTAAGTTCTCCTATTGCTACTTTTTACAATTTACCTTCTGGAACATATAAGTTGCTGATCAAAGGTTCAAATAATGATGGGGTATGGACCAGCCAGGCTGAACAGATGATTATTCATATCCAGCCACCATTCTGGAAAACATGGTGGGCCTATTCAATTTATGTACTGTTATTAGGCGCTATTTTATTTCTTGTTTTCAGGTTTTTATGGATAAGGGCCTTGTTAAGAAAGGAACATGAGGTTTATCAAATGAAGATGGACTTCTTTACCAATGTTTCTCATGAGATCAGGACCCCGCTAACACTTATCATCGGCCCATTAGAGCATTTAATTAATGATACAAAGGAGTATCCGGGAATAAACCGCAGATTGTTGACAGTTAAAAAGAATGCGGGTAGGTTAACCCGGCTTGTGAACGAATTAATGGATTTTAGAAAACAGGAAGCTGGGAAAATGACGTTAAATGTATCACCTGAGAACATTGTTGAATTTGCTAAGGAGATCTATTTGTCATTCCAATATCTTGCCATTAGACATCATATTGATTACCAGTTTATCAGTTCTGAAGATCATATAGAAGTATATTTCGATCCCGGTCAGTTGGAAAAGGTGTTTTTTAACCTGTTGTCTAATGCATTTAAGTTTACACCTGAACATGGTATGATCAGGCTTAGTGTAAAAAGAACAGAAAATAGGTATATAGAAATCATGGTACTTGACAATGGAAAGGGCATTCCTGAAGAGAGCAGGGATAAACTGTTTACTGATTTTTACCAGGTAAAAGATCCGTTATCACGGAACAGTGGAACAGGAATAGGCCTTGCTTTGTCTAAAAGAATTGCAAAATTGCACCATGGGGACCTGGTGTTGTTACCAGATGTTCCCTCAAATGATAAGCAGGTGCAAACTTGTTTTTGTTTAACATTAAAGACTGGAAGTAATCATTTTAAAAAGGAAGAACTCGTTTCTCAGTTTGTAAGCGTAGAAAATCCTGTACTCTATCAGTTGCCACAAGAATTAGGTGAGCTTCCTGATCAGGACGGATTTGATGAAAAGGCAATTGAAGAGCGGATTACTTTACTTATTGTTGAGGACAACCGGGAAATACGCGACTTTATAAAGCAATCGCTTAGGTTATTTTATAATATTATTGAAGCAGAGGATGGCGCTCAGGGAGCAGAACTTGCATTGGAAAAAATACCAGATATCATTGTCAGTGATGTGATGATGCCGGTGATGGATGGATTGGAAATGTGTCGCGTATTGAAAACGGATTTGCGTACAAGCCATATTCCGATTATATTATTGACTGCCCGTTCGGGAATTATTCATGAGGTTAGTGGACTTAAAACAGGAGCAGAGGCATATATTACCAAACCTTTTAGCATTGATGTTTTGCAATTGAATATTAGCAACTTATTAACCTTGCAAAGTAATATGCGCAGGAAGTTTAGTCAGCAGATTACCTTGCAACCTACTAATATTCTGATCGAATCAACTGATGAAGAGTTTCTTAATAAAATCATGGGGATCATTGAACACAATTTTAGCGTTGACGACTTTAATGTAAATATACTTGCTTCGGAGGTCGGAATGAGTACACCGATTTTGTACAAGAAAATTAAAGCATTAACCGGCTTAACGGTGAATAATTTCATTAAATCTGTTCGTTTAAAAAGAGCTGCCCAGTTGCTGAAACAGAATGCTTATACTGTTTACGAGGTCGCTTATATGGTAGGTTTTGGCGATAGTAAATACTTTAGTAAGGAGTTTACCAAACAGTTCGGTAGAACGCCTAGTGACTATGCTGAGGAAGGGTAGTGTGTTAGTTCCTGTCCTGAGTTTACATTTACCTGGGTGTTAACTTATACTTAATAGGGTGTTAGTAGGGCCTTAGTAGGGCTAGGGGGTAAAGCAAGGCCCTAGTAACGCCCTACTAAGGCCCTACTAACACCCTAGTAATACTGAAGGCTGATACTTGGGTGAGTTAACTATTAAGAAAGTTTTAATGCTGAGAAAGCTGACTGAAATGCCAATTTTTTTGAGAGATTGATGCTTAATAATGAGGTATATTTGATTAATATGCTAACCAGATATAATACAATACTTTTAATATTTGTTCCTCTTTTATTGGGCCTGCAAAAGAGTAATGCTCAAATAAGGGGAAGTATCTGGGATACAGAAGGGATTTATAAGGTTCCGGACTATAAAGTTTTAACGAAGGATTCAGTGATTGGAATCGTTTATCAGGGATTAAATTATAAAGGACATCCTAAAAATATATTTGCCTATTATGCCAGTCCGGGAACTTTAAGCGGTGATCCGTCAAAAGATAAAAACTTGCCTGCAGTGGTATTGGTTCATGGGGGCGGAGGTACCGCATTCAAGGCTTGGGTAATGCTATGGGCTAAGAAAGGTTATGCAGCGATCGCGATGGACTTGAGAGGGAACGATGCAACAAAACAACATATCGCCGGTGGTTTTGAAGAGCCTGCTGGCCTGACACCTTACTTTACTATTACTCAGAATTTAAATGAGCAATGGATGTATCAGGCTGTAGCAGATGTAATTATGGCCCACAATTTAATCAGAAGTTTTAAAGGAGTTGATAGCAACAGAACAGCGTTGACAGGGATCAGCTGGGGTGGTATCATAAGTTCTGTCCTTGCGGGAATTGATAACAGGTATAAGGCGGTAGTTCCAGTTTATGGCTGCGGTTACCTGTTTCAAAATAGTGGCATGAAAAAAGACCTGAATACAATGGATGTGGAGAGCCGGGCAGTATGGGTCAGACAATATGATCCTTCCCGGTATATCGGAAAAGCAAAAATGCCCCTATTATTTGTCAACGGCACTAACGATGGACATTTTTTCCTGGATAGCTATGCAAAAACATATCAGCTTGTAAAGAATAGAAATCTATCAATAAAAGTAGGGCTAAAGCATAATCATAGCTACGGGTGGGGAAATGAGGAAATTTATTACTTTATAAATAGCTACATTAACGGAACAGAACCATTGCCGAAGTTAGGCCGCATAGAAATTAAAAAAGATCAGGTCACTGCAAAAATTAAAAGTATTGTTCCTGTTGAAAAGGCTTATTTGAACTACACCACTGATACCAATCAGATATTGAAAGACCGTAAATGGGAACGTAAAGAAGTCACGATAAAAGACAGCAAGGTTTCATTACCTTTGGTCTCAGACAAAATTACAATTTGGTATTTGTCGGTAACAGATAATAGAGGCCTTCAGGTATCTGGCGAATTAAACTGGGCAGTTGTCCATTAAAAGACTTAAAATTAAGTACGTTTTAATTTATGTTGTATAACGAATTAAGTGACGAGGAATTGGCTGAACTTCTTAAAAAAGGAGATCATAAAGCCTTCAATGTCATTTTTGATCGTTTTTATGGTTTGCTGTTTGTTCATGCCTGTAAATTGCTGAAGGATCATGATGAAGCAAAAGATGTGGTACAGGAGCTTTTTGAAAAACTGTGGAACCAGCGTGAAACCATTTCATTTGAACGTAGCTTATCGGCTTATTTATATTCATCTGTCAGAAACCGTATCATAAACCGTATTTCCCACTATGCGGTAGAACATAAATACATCGATTCTCTTAAAAGCTTTATAGTCCATGATAATTATTTTGCGGACTACCGGGTAAGGGAAGGGGAAATGAGGAAAATGATTGAACGTGAAATTTCCGCCTTACCTGCCAAAATGAAGGAGGTATTTGAGTTGAGCCGACGTGATTACCTCACTTATAAACAAATAGCCGTAAAGCTTCAGATCTCAGAACAAACAGTTCGTATGCATGTGAAAAAAGCATTGCGTATACTTAAACCCAAACTAAGTATCATTGCTTATCTCTTTCTATACTTTAATATTTAATAGGCTTTAAATAGCTGTGAATAGACAAAATAGGCTTTAATATATTTTTTTATTTTTTATTAAAAATAAGTACCCCATACCCCCCGGGTTCCCTGTCTTAATAGCATAAAGTAAAATACCAAATATATTGTATGCAAACGGATCCGAGAAAACTGTTAGAAAAGTATAAGGCAGGTCAATGTTCTGAAAAAGAAAAAGCACTTGTAGAAAGCTGGTACCTGGAACTGCAGTCTGGAGAAGAAAGCCCCTCTCATACCGTGATTGAAAATACAAAGGATAAGGCGTGGAAAGAGCTCAGCATGCATAAGGGACAAAACCTTAACACAAAACGATTGTATAACTCAGTTAAAGTCGCTGCTACTGTGGCTTTTGTGTTGATTTCTGCCGCGCTTTATTTCCGCTCCAACTTTTCAGTTGAGCAAACCAGTAGGCCTGCAAACACAAAAAACGGAGAAATTAACCCGGGGGGCAATAAAGCTTATTTAACCCTTGCGGATGGTAAGAAAATATCGCTTACTGATGCTGAAAATGGAACCATTCAGCAACAGATGGGGCTGAAGATCAGTAAAACTAACGATGGAACCCTGGTTTATGAAGTTGCCAAATCTGGGCTTCAGGAAAAGAGTGGAAAGGCCTTGTATAACACTATCGAAACACCCAGAGGTGGCCAGTACGAGATCAATTTACCCGATGGTACAAAGGTTTGGTTAAACGCTGCATCTCTACTTAAATATCCGACACAATTTTCTGGTAGTAAGAGGATTGTGGAGCTTGAGGGTGAAGGGTATTTTGAGGTGGCAAAAAGTAAAAACCAGAAGTTTATTGTAAAAACAGATAACCAGGAAGTAGAAGTTTTAGGTACACATTTTAATATCAATGGTTACAAAGACGAAGCTACCGTAAAAACAACTTTGCTGGAAGGAGCAGTGCGTATATCCCTGTCAACAGGTCAAAAAGAAGAAGAATCTAAGCTACTTAAACCCGGACAGCAAAGTGAAATGTCGGGAAAAACGATCGACATACGAAGTGTAGATACAGAAAATGTAATGGCCTGGAAGAATGGGGACTTTATTTTTAAAGGAGACGACTTTAGCAGTATCATGAGGAAAATAGCGAGGTGGTATGATGTAGATGTAGTGTATAAAGGGGATTTTGAAGATTTAAAATTCGGTGGCTACATTTCGCGTAGTAAAAATATTTCTTCTGTACTGGGTATTATGGAATCTACAGGAAAGGTAAAGTTCAGAATTGAAGGAAAAAAAATTACAGTTACAAAATAAACCAAAACCAATAATTTAAACAGCATGAAAAAGAAAGCCATTACACAAAATTCATCATAGTCCCGTTAAACCCTGAAAATTACTGCAGTATGCAGAATGAGTCAAAAAAAACCGGAAGTGCTTCGAACCACTCCCGGTAAAATGGCTGGGATTACCCTCAAACAGTTAATTTTTCGTTTAACCCAACTTATCAAATGTATGAACTTTTACAAACAATCTGTATGTAAGCCACCCGGCTATGTACATAAAATCCTGTTGATAATGAAATTTACATCAATTTTATTAATCACGGCTTTTTTGCAGATCGCTCAGGCATCGAAGGCCCAGAGAATTACGCTAACGCAAAAAAATGCGACACTTGAACAACTGTTCAAAGAAATAAGAAAACAAAGCGGGTATGATTTTTTCTTTGACCTGGAAGATATAAAAAAGGCAAAAAAGATAGACATCTCTGTCGCCAATGAAACCATTGAAAAGGTTTTGAACAGATGCTTTGAAAACCAGCCTTTTACCTATGTCCTGAAAGACAAAACTGTGATCATCAGAGAGCAGGTAAAACAAAATGGTCCACAGGGAATACCTCTTACTGTTCAGCAAACCGTAATAAAAGGGAAGGTAACGGATGAGAAAGGTGGTGCTTTGCCAGGCGTAAGTATAAAAGTCAAGGGAAGCAAAACCGGGACTGTAACCGATCAGAGTGGAAATTACTCACTTACAGTTACTGAAAACAATGCAGTGCTTATTTTTAGCTATATAGGTTACACGATTCAGGAGGTTGCAAGTGAAGGTAAAACCAACATTAATGTTGTGCTGAAAGAAGAAAATGCAAGTTTGACTGAAGTCGTGGTAGTGGGCTACGGAACACAGAAAAAAGTGAACCTTACCGGTTCTGTTTCTACTGTTGCTGCACAGGAGTTGATTAAAAGGCCCGCACCAAATGCCTCTGTATTATTGCAGGGAAAAGTACCAGGCTTGCAGATTATTCAGAATTCAGCACAACCAGGACTTGAAAATCCATCTATACAAATTCATGGGGTTGGAACTTTTGGTGCAACGGGTAACAATCCGCTTGTACTCATTGATGGAGTTCCTGGTTCCCTGAGCAATATCAATCCGAATATGATAGAAAATATTTCGGTATTGAAAGATGCTGCATCTGCTGCTATTTATGGGGTTCAGGGTGCCAATGGCGTTATTTTGGTTACCACAAAAATGGGTACACAGGGGCGAATGAACATTGAGTATTCGTATAATTATGGAATACAAAAACCAGCCGGTGTACCTGATCTGATCTGGAACTCCGCAGAGTTCATGGAACTTAGTAATGAGGGCATTAACAGAACCGGTCAAAACATAGCAAAGCGATATAGTCAGGAACAAATCGACGCCTACAGAAATGGTAACGGTTCAGCACAGTTTCCGAATACCAACTGGACAGACCTGATGTTTAAAAACGCCAGTATGCAACAACATTTTTTAAGTGTAAATGGCGGCGAAGGTAAAACTACCTACAATTTTGGGTTGGGCTATCTGGATCAAAAAGGTATTCTCATCAATACCGGTTACAAGAAATACAATGCCTCTTTGAATTTTAAAACCAAAATGAACAAGATCGTGACTTTTGGTAGTAACATTAACTTCATGCAAGGCGATAGAAGAGATCCGGTGGACAATGCTGAAAACCTGGTATTAAGTATTTATGCGCAGCATCCTTTATGGAGCCCTTATTTACCTGATGGTAGTGGAAGGGTGGTAAGCAAGGCGTACGATTTTGAAACGACCAATCAAAATGCTTACGCAGTAATGCAAACCAGTAAAGACCTGAACAAGGAATATGGTATTTCGGGCATCAGTTATCTGAATTTAAACCTTGCGAAAGGGCTGGTTGGCGAAATCAGAGGTGCTGTTCGTTACAATACTGACAGACAAACGGCACAGCGTATCCCGTTGCCTACGTTCTTATTTCAGCCTGATAACCAGGGAGTATATAAACCACAGCAAAATTATCTAGGTAATTTTATAACATTGCGTAAAACGCAGCAGGAATCAGTCAACTATACAGCTTATGCTACCTTAAGCTATGATGAGACTTTTAACGAAAAACATCATTTTACAGCAGTAGGCGGGTACAACCAGGAAAACTTTAATTATGAACAGCAGGCCGGCTTCAGAAGAGATTTTCCATCACCAAACCTGCCAGATCTTAATGCTGGAGGAAATGATGCCCAGACTGCAAATGGTTATGCTTACCAGTGGGCATTACAATCTGTATTTGGCAGGGTTAACTATGCTTTCGACGAACGTTATCTGTTCGAAGCAACAGTACGTTATGATGGATCTTCAAGATTTAGAGCAGGTAAACGCTGGGGAATGTTCCCTGCATTGTCGGCCGGATGGAGAATTTCTCAGGAAGCATTTTTAAAAGATTCGGAATGGATCAGTAATATTAAACTACGCGGTTCATGGGGACAGTTGGGTAATCAGAATATTGCCAATTATCCTTATCAGAACCTTTTGGATTATGGTAACTATGTTTATGATATTCTTAATACTGGTGTCGTATCGCAAAACTTATCAGACCCTAATATTACCTGGGAAACAACTACTGCAGCAGGTGTAGGTCTTGATTTTGATTTCTTTAAAGGTAAGCTGACCGGTACTTTTGATTATTTCAATAAGAAGACAAAAGATATTTTACGCGTTGCACAACTCCCTGATTTTGTAGGAATGGGCGCACCGACGGTTAATTCCGGAGCGATGAAAAATACCGGATTTGAATTCATCATCTCCCATAAAAACAAAATAGGACAGGTTGGTTACGAGATCGGTGCTAACTTTTATACGTACAAAAATACAGTAACCAAATTTGGCCCTGAAGAGATCCAGGGTAATAAAATCCGTCGTGAAGGGCTGCCATGGAACTCCTGGTATATGCTCGACTGGATAGGTGTTTTCCAAAATCAGGATCAGATCAATGCTGCGCCAAAACATCAGAATAGTCCAAAGCCGGGCGATTTAATGTTTGCGGACCATAGCGGGCCTAATGGTGTGCCGGACGGGAAGATTGATCCTTTTGACAGGATAGTTGTTGATGGACAGCATCCCGATTTCAATTATGGTTTTAACCTGGGGCTGGAATACAAAGGGTTCGACTTGTCCGCATTTTTTCTGGGAGTAGCCGGAAGAAAAGTATACACCACTGATTGGGGGTATGGGGCATTTAGACAATGGTCGCCACCACCAACATTTTGGCGTGATCGCTGGACGCCTGAGAATCCTACCAATAAATTACCGGGTATGTATGTAGATACTTATGCGCCAATTACTACTGCTTCCTCATTTTGGCTTCAGGACGCTTCTTATCTGAGACTTAAAAACCTGGTGGTAGGCTATACGTTTAAAAACGACTTTATAAAGAAGATTGGTATGCAGAACCTAAGACTTTATTTTTCTGGTGATAACCTGTTTACCATCAGTGATTTTGTCGGAGATCCGGAACGCGTAATCCTGGACAATACCAGCGGCCGTTTTGCTATTTATCCGCAGGCCAATGTATATACCTTCGGAATTAAAACAACATTTTAAACTTAGGACGATGAAAGTAAAATATATAAAATATACACTACTGATAGTTTCGGTAATGGGTTTTATGGGTTGTAAAAGTGATTTTCTTGACAAACAGCCCACAGATAAATTAACGAATGAGGTATTCTGGACATCAAAAAAAGATGCTGAACTGGCGCTTGCAGGTTGCTACAGTACTTTGCGTACACCTGCATTTGCTATCGATGCCAGTTCTTTCTCTTCCATGCAGTTTGAAAGTCTTACAGATAATGCCTATAGTAATTCCACACTGGATAACTATACCGATATTTCGAGAGGAGTGCTTACTTCCGCAACAGGCGGAATACAATCGCGCATGTGGGTGGATGCTTACCGGGGAATTGCCCGTTGCAACTGGTTTTTAGGAAATGTTGACCGGGTACCAGGATTAAGCGTGACGGAGAAGAACCTGATGTTGGGGGAAGCTTACTTCCTGAGGGCATTCTTTTATAACGAGCTAACTATGGTGTACGGTGATGTGCCCCTGGTAACAGAGGAATTAGGTTTTGGGCCCGATGTATTCAAAATTAAAAAATCGCCAAGGGCTGAAGTAGTCGCTAAAATCATTAAAGACCTGGACCTGGCCAGCACGGGACTCCCGAATACCGCATATACAAACGGACATCCTGTAAGAGGATCTGCATTAGCTTTAAAAGCCCGTATATGTTTGTATAATGAGATGTGGCCGGAGGCTGCAGCGGCAGCGAAGCTGGTGATTGATGAGAAAAAATTCTCTATCGCCAATAGTTATCAGGGTATATTTTACGGTGCCCAGGCCAATAATCCGGAGATCATCTTTTCAATCAAAGCACTAAGCCCTAATGCGACACACAATATGGACTTGCTTTATGGTTCACGGTTCGCAATGGTGCCTTTGCACAGTCTTGCCGATGCATATGAAATGAGCGATGGTACAAAGCCCGTTGCGCCGATTGTTCCGTCTTCTTACGATCCGAATAACAGAATGCGGAACGACTTTTACCAGAACAGGGATCCCCGTTTAAAACTGACTATTTATACGCCAGGCGCAACATGGGCATATAACAAAACTATCGGTTTTAATAATGTGGATAAAGGTAAGGCAGAATCACCTTCAGTAAATAATCTCGGCGTTCGTAAATACATCAATATCAATGTGGAGGACGGTAACTCGGGGCCAACAGGAAGTGAACAGGCGATGGTTAAACTTCGCTTTGCGGATGTTTTACTCATGTATGCTGAAGCGATGACAGAGATCGGCGGGGGAACAACCACAGATGCTACCGCATTAAAAGCGTTGAACGATGTACGGGCGAGACCCGGCATTAATATGCCGGCAAAAGTGGAACTGACACGTGATCTGGTACGGAACGAGCGTAGGGTAGAACTGGCATTTGAAGGCTTAAGATACTTCGATATCAAGAGATGGAAAATCGCGAAAGCAGTAATGAACGGCTTTAAAGATCCGGGTAATGTAACCCGAGTATTTGAGGATAAACATTATTTCTGGCCAGTTCCACAGTCAGAAGTAGATAAAATGGGAATTGATTTCCAGAATCCGGCCTATAGGTAAGGATACTTAAAATATCAAGCTGAACGGAATAATCATTAACTCAAAAAGATTAATTATGAAAGTACGTCCAATAATTCCTGGAATTTATTTCTATTTCTTATCGTGTTTTCTGGTTTTAGGATCAGGAACCGGAGTGATTGCGCAAACAAATGGTTCCGGGCAAAAATTGTCGAGGGCCGATTGGGGAGCAACAGAAATCAAAGTAACGCAAGCCAATGGACAATGGCTGATCAATGGCAAAAAACAGCAGGTGGAACTAAAGGAGGCTGATCTCCAGCTAGCTGTTAAGGCTGGCAAGGAAAACTGGTCGATGGTACCTTCTGCTGCGAACGACATGGAGGTTAAAGTTCAGGGTAAGACACATAAAATTAGGCTGTCTGATGCAAAAAATAAACAGATTAGCTTTTACGATACCGGTTATAAAACCGGGGTACAACTTACGCTTCAGGGCTGGCCGGGTATTGACCTTAAATTGTATTTGACTATTTGTCTGGAAGGTGATGAAGAAGATTTAGTATTCGATATCGCTGCAGAAGAACATAATGCTGTGGTCAGAGAATTAAACTGGCCGACAGCGCTTGACGCCGGAAAGATAGATTGTACGCTGCTCAGTAATGTAAGAGGCGTTTTGCTACCTCGAAACTGGCCAAAAGCTTATCATCCTATCCGGACTTCTGACCCGGACGGCACAATTACAAAAAGTGACAGAAGTGAATTGCAAAGCAATGTAATTGAAGATTGGTGTATGTCGTGGTGGGGCTTCCAGAAAGGTAAATCAGCCATGATGGTTATTGTTGAAACACCTAATGATGCAGCTTACCAATTTAACCATCCTGCCGGTGGCCCAACTGTAATCGGGCCACGCTGGAGACCGCAGTTAGGTAAACTAGGTTATCCGAGGACAGCAAGAATGTGTTTTTTTCAGGAGGGAAACTACGTAGATATGGCTAAGCGATATCGTAGTTACGTCATCAATACCGGCCTTTTTGTATCACTGAAGGATAAAATTGCAAGGAAGCCAATCGTTAAAGAACTGATTGGTACCCCCATTATCCGCTCGAGTATTCTGACTAATTATCTACCGGAAGGGGCGAGGTGGAAGAGAGATTCAACAACAAGGTATAAGATGGTGACTTTTGACCAGCGTGCTGAAGAATTTCGTAAGTATAAAGCGATGGGGCTGAAAAGTCTTTGTGTCGTGCTTACCGGATGGCCAAATTTAGGTTACGACAGGCAACATCCTGATGCCATGCCCCCGGCGCCCACTGCCGGTGGGTGGGAAGGAATGAAAAGGCTTGCTGAAACATGTAAAGAATTGGGGTACTTGTTTAGTCTGCACGATCAGTATCGTGATTACTACCTGGATGCGCCGTCCTATAATAAACAGTTTGCTATTCATGCTGAAGATGAACGTAGTAAACCAAATGTGTTTCCCGGTACGCGGTTTGGCGATAGCAAAGAAGGTAAAATCCCTTTTATGGATTACTGGGATGGAGGGAAAATGGCTTATCTGAGCGGCCGGTTTATGACAGGACATTTAAATAAGAACTATCAGTGGTTGTTTAAACACGATATTTATCCACAGGGCAACTATCTTGATGTGTTTGGTTATGTGCCTCCCGATGAGGATTTTAATCCTCAACATCCGTCAACCCGAACCGATGGTTTGAACGACAGGATAAAGTGTTACAACTGGTCGAGAAATAACCTTGGCTTTGTGGGAACGGAAACGGCCTGCGACTGGACTATTCCTTATGTAGATTTTTCTTCACCATTAAGCGCAAAAAATGGGATTACCCTGCCGCTTTGGGACCTGATTTATCATGACGCAATTCTCACACCTTACCATCCGGATGATTTGCGTGGGCTATTGTACGGTGGAACTCCCCAGGTTTCCTTCAACAAGGGAATAGAGGAAAAAACGATAAAGCTGATTGATCGCATGACCGAAATGAGCAAACGGGTAGCGCTGCTGGAAATGACGAATCACGAATTTTTAGACAAAAACTATAGGAAAGAACGCAGTACTTTTTCTGATGGAACTACTGTTACGGTAGACTGGGATAAAAACACTGTAGATATATCACCTGAATTACAAACGAAATGATCAGAAAAATATTAATAACAGGAATTTGCAGCCTGCTTGCAAATATGTCGGTGCAGGGCCAGTCGCCCAGTGTGGCGTCAAACAATCAGATTTCTTCGCTATTAAAGGTCGATTATAAAAGCCTGGTGTCAAGAGCAGATCTGGATTATACGGAGCCTGTAAATAAAAGCGAGGCCGGAATTCCGGTAGGTAATGGTACTATGGGAAGTCTTTTCTGGACAACGCCCGCGCAGTTAAAAATGCAGGTAAACAGAGTTGATGTTTTCAGTTCAAATTCTGCAACCAATAACTTTTTTCAACGCAATACAGAATATTGTGGCGGAACCGCTTTCGCTGACCTTGATTTTGGTACTTCCGTTTTCAATAAACCTGATTTTAAGCAGCATTTATCCTGCTATGAGGGGCTTGCCACGGCAAACGGAAAAGGTATACAGACCAAAGCCCTGGCCTGGAACAAGGAAGATGTAATGGCGGTGAACATCAGTGATAAAAGAGAGGCCAGTGCTTCATTTATGGCTACTCTCAGAATGCTCAGAATGCCGGTTACCAATCGCGGGAACCACAGTGCGGTTTCGAAAATCAGTATTCAGGGACGGTATATTGTATTGACGCAGGTATTTAAGGAAGATAATTACTATTGTGCTTCAGCGGTGGTTATGGGGATTGAAGGAATCCCGGTTACCACCGAAATAGCTAATGAAACTACTGTCAGGTTGCTGTCTACCTCAGGACAAAAGGATTTTACAGTTTATATTGCCAGTGCGGCCAGTTTTGATCCTTCAACGGATTTGACAGCTGAAGCAATCAAAAAGCTGGAGGATGCGAAAAAGCTGGGATTTGATGGTTTACATGCCTCTAATAAACAATGGTGGACTGATTTTTGGTCCAAGTCCTTTGTCAGTCTTAATAGTCCGGATGGCGAAGCTAATTTCGTTGAGCAGAATTATACATATTACCTGTATGTGATGGCAGCTAGCTCAAGAGGAGATTTTCCAACTAAGTTTAACGGGATGTTATGGACAACCGGGGGCGACTTGCGTAAGTGGGGCGGAGCTTTCTGGGGAGCCAATCAAAGCTGTCTCTATAATGCTTTGTTTCCAACCAATCACCTGGAACTGATGAATCCGATGTTTAAACTTTACACCAACGCCTATTCAAGTTTTGAGAAAAGTGCGGCACAGCAATGGGGAAGTAAAGGTATTTATATACCGGAAACCGTAAGTTTTGATGGTGTCGCGTCGCTTCCTGAAGATATTGCTGCTGAAATGCGTAAGCTCTACCTGAAGCAAAAACCATGGGCGGAACGGACTCAGGAATTTATTGATTATGCCGAAACCAAACAACCTTTTCTGAGTCGCTGGAACTGGCGAAAGGATACTACATGGGTTGCAGGAAGATGGCCTGTGGCGAATAGAGGAGAAGGAGCCTATAGTCCGGTGAACCATATTTTCTCCAGGGGCGCGAAAATTGCTTACCAGTATTGGCAACAATATGAATATACCCAGGATCTCAATTGGTTAAAAGAACGGGCTTATCCGATGTTGAAAGGAATGGCTGAGTTTTATCGTAATTTTCCCAATGTAAAAAAGGAGAAGGACGGTAAATATCATATTTATCATGTAAATGATAATGAGTCGATTTGGGGGGGGCATAATACGGTGGAGGAAATTGCTTCCATGAAAGGTATATTCCCGACCCTGATCAAAGCATCTGAAATACTTGGACTGGATGAAGATATGCGGCCGGTTTGGAAGGAGTTTTTAGACAACCTTTCCCCCTTTTCCACCAATAAAAATTACCCTGATATAGCCGGACAAAAGGAATTCTGGGTAGGCGCTTTACCACCCTTGATAAAAGGGAACGGGCAACGTAAACCTGATGGCAATACAATGCCAGTATGGTTTTTTGATCTCTGCAACCTGGAATCAGACCCCGGTATGCTAAAAATTGCACAAAATACTTATGATGGGTATTTTCCAGATGGAATTAATAAAAGTGTATATCCATATGTACTGTCCAAACTCCCGGCGGCAGGTGCAATGTTAGGCCGTAAGGATGCGTTGAAATATTTGGTGCCAAACCAGATCAGACGAGATCCGGCACATGAAGTGATGGCTAACAGGATGGATGTGAGCGAAGGGTTTTATACGACAAACATTCAGCGTTTAGGACGGGCGGCCGATGCGCTACAGCTGGGCCTCAATCAAACTGCCCCGGCAAGTCCCGGTGGCGATCTGATTATGCGTGTTTTTCCGGCATTTCCTGCTGACTGGGATGCAAAATACACGATGCTTTCCCGAGGTAATTTCCTGGTTACCTCTTCTATTAAAAAAGGGCAGGTCGAATTTGTAGAGCTGCGTTCTCAGTCGGGAACAACGCTTAGGATAAGAAATCCATGGCCGGGAAAGACGGTGGTAATTTACAGAAACGGAAAACGTGAGCAGAACAAAAAGAATGACCTGATCGTTCTGGATACTCAAAAAGAAGATCATTTGGTTCTTGTTGCTAATGGTAAAACACCTGATCAGTTTAAACAATCCGTAAATTGATCTCTTGTTAAGGATTAAGAGAAACTAAAGACCATAACTTAACCGTCATCCGATATAAAATAATTGAAATCGAATAAAAGAATGAATAGAAGAACTTTGAAACACCGTATCTACAGTTTTCTTACACCTGCTTTGTTTTGCGTATTAACCTTTCCGGTTTATGCGCAAACTATGGACGAAATGTGGGAAGATAAAGCTTCAGGAAAACAACATCCAAATATACAATGGTTCAAAGACGCCAAATTTGGTATGTTTATCCATTGGGGATTATATGCGAAACTAGCGGGAGAATGGAACGGAAAACGGTACTACGGTAGTGGTGAATGGATTATGAACCAGGCGAGAATCTCTGTTAAAGACTACAGGAAGGTAGCAGAGGGTTTCAATCCTGTAAAATTTAATGCTGACGAGTGGGCCGGGCTGGCTAAGGATGCCGGTATCAAATACATGGTTATTACAGCAAAACATCACGAAGGTTTTTCAATGTATGATTCTAAAGTAACAGACTTCGACATTGTAGATGCTACACCATACAAAAAGGATCCAATGAAAGCGCTTGCCGCTGCGAACGCAAAACAAGGAATTCAGTTTGGCTTCTATTACTCTCAGTTCCAGGATTGGTATGAACCTGATGGTGGCAAGAATACCTGGGATTTTGATGAGTCAAAAAAGGATTACCAGAAATACTATCGGGAAAAGGCTATTCCACAATTAAAGGAACTTTTAACAAATTACGGTCCCTTAGGTATCGTATGGTTCGATACGCCAGGGGGAATGACAAAAGAGCAAACCCAGGCGTTTGTTGATGATCTGCGGGTTTTGCAACCGAAAAGTTTGTTTAGCAGCAGGGTGGGCCACGGTTTGGGAGATTACAGGGATTTTGGTGATTCGGAAGTTCCTTCAACTCCAATTAAAGGCCCATGGGAATCCATTTATACGCACAATGACTCCTGGGGCTACATCAAACACGATATGAATTTCAAAACGCCGGACGAAATCATCAGGTTGTTGGCAAATGTGGCATCAAAAGGAGGAAACCTTATGCTGAACGTCGGACCAGACGGTGAAGGAAATATTCCCGAGTATTCAGCTAAATTCTTACGTGAAACAGGAAAATGGCTGCAAAAAAACGGAGAGAGTATTTATGCTTCTAGCTATGGCCTTATTCCCGCACAACCCTGGGGCGTAAGTACTTCAAAACCTGGTAAACAATACCTTCATGTATTGAACAGACCTGCGAATGGCAAACTACTCATCCCGGATTTTAAAGGTAAGGTAACCAGGGTTTCCAGTTTAGCAGATCAAAAACAACTGAACTGGAAACGTGAAGGAAATGATATCTGGATTGATTTACCCAACTTTAGTATCGATGCTGCAAATACGGTGTTTGTTGTGGAGTATTCAGGGAAAATCGCAGATTATGATTTGAATGTTCCTGTTACAGTGTCTAAACAGTTTAAGGTAAACGACGTTGAGGCTGTTTTTGCAAAGACAAAGGGCAATAGTAAGATTCAGAGTCTTACTTATAGTCACTATTATGGCGACTGGAAACATACGACCTGTGTAACAGATATGAAAGACATTGCCGATCAGGCAGACTTTAATATTCATATCATTGAACCAGGTGACTATAAAGTCACACTCCAATACTCCTGTTCACCGGAAAGTGCAAAACAAGAAGGTAGTATGAAAGTTAACGGACAGGAGTTTTTGTTCCGTTCTCTCCGTACCTCCGAATTTGATAAAAAAGCACCATTACCATTTATCAATCACACGGTGGCTACTACAACATTTTCGAAAGGGGGGCTGTATACCATTTCTATTCATCCGGTACAAAATGGGAAGGAGCTGTTTAAGCTAAAGTCAATTTTGCTGGAACCCGTAAAATAAATGGAGTAAAATCAATTTTCTATTAAAAAGTACCTTTAAAGGGTGAAATTTAAGAATTTCACCCTTTTCTTTTAAGATTTTACCCCATCTCTTGTTTCATTCAAAGCTACTTTAGCCTTACCAAATATAATGCATACAGGACATTTTTTGTCCTGGACCTGTAAAGCTAGATGAGCCATGAACAAACTTATTCTTACCGGTCAGTTATATTTTAAGCAAGATTTCACCTAACTAAATATAATGACCATGAAAGCACAATTACTTAAAGTATCAATGGAACCTGCACAATCTTTTAGTGTTAGACAAGACCTGGAGCCTTCTATTAATAGTAAATGGCATTATCACCAGGAGATTGAATTGATCTATTTTAATCAGGGCGATGGTACCCAGTTTATAGGAGATAGTATTAAGCGTTTTAAATCAGGAGATATTGTATTGTTAGGCGCTAATTTACCTCACTACTGGAGGTTTGATGAAGCCTATTTTACAACAGATACAAAACCCGCATCAGCCGATATCAGGGTTGCACATTTCAGCGAAAACCTTTTTGGTGATTGCTTTTTGAACCTGCCTGAAAACAAACAGCTGAAAGATATTTTAGAAAAGGCAAAAAGAGGTGTAAAGGTAACCGGTAAAAATAAAGCACAGGTAGGTGCTTTAATTACTAAAATGCTGAAGGCCGAAGGAACGGAGAGAATCATTATTCTGATGCAGGCTTTAGTGGAGATTGCCAAATCAAGTCAGCTTGAAGTACTCTCATCTGTGGGTTTCCATTACGATCTGGAAATGGTAGAGAAGGATAGGATTAATGATATTTACGACTATACTTACGCCAACTTCAAAAACAAAATTTATCTGGAAGAGATCGCCGAAGTGGCGAGGATCAGTCCAAATTCTTTCTGCCGTTATTTCAAATCACGTACACGTAAAACATATTCCCAGTTTTTAATAGAAGTAAAAGTAGGGCAGGCCTGTAAGTTGTTAATAGAGCACAGCTTAAATCTTAAACAGGTTTGCTATAACAGCGGCTTCAACAACTTCGCGAGTTTCCATAAATGTTTCAAGAAAATAACGGGTAAAAGTCCGCTCTGTTATCAGAAAGAATTTGTGAGCGCCTGTGCTTAAATAACATGCTTTTTTTGACAATAAATGGGGTTTTATTTGCCAATATAACTGATGAATAAGGTAATTGGGGAAAGTAAAAACCAAATGTGAATTGGCAATTTAGCAATATTAAAATGAGCGTCTAACCAAGTATATTTTAAGTTACATTATCAAGAAGTGAAGAGAACGAAGCTGGTATTATTTTTAGGATTGCTCATCTGCAGTCAGTACACAATTGCGCAACATAAACAGAGATTAATCAATGACTGGTCGTACTTAAAAGGCGATTTGGGTGGGGTCTGGGAAGCGATAAGACCGGTTAAGGACGGTAATCCGGAAAGTGTTCCATTGTGGCAGGATGTTAAGCTACCACATTGCTTCAATGCGCTGGATGCTGTAGATCCTGATGTGAATTATTACCAGGGACCAGGTTGGTACCGTACACAAATTGAGGTTAACAATCCATATAACAATGGTAGGACGCTTTTACATTTTGAAGGTGCGGGACAGAAAACCCAGGTATATGTATACGATAAAAAAGTAGCAGAGCATGTTGGTGGGTATGATGAGTGGACGGTAGACATTACGGATGTGGTAAATGAATTTAAGAAAACTGAAGTTTATCAAAAACAATTCAAAGGTAAGGTCCCCCTGCAGATCAGATGTGACAATTCACGTGATCTGGAAATGATTCCATCTGACTTATCAGACTTTAATTTATATGGGGGATTATACCGTTATCTTAACTTGGTGTATACCCCTAAAGTAGCCATAGATAAAATATTTGCACTGGCCAGTGTGGATAGCAAAGGAGCCTTAGGAAAGTTGAGTATTTCTACAAGATTGTTGAATCCAACACAAGTTGATACTGTTTCCCTTAAAGTGACGGTTAAAGATCCCGATGGAAAGGTAGTTGGTATCTGGGAAAATCAATTAAAAGCATTTAATGGCGATAAACGCCTTTGGGAAACCAGCCTTAAGAATCCAAAACTATGGTCGCCCGAAACGCCAAATCTTTATACGGTAGAAACCAGCGTCACTGTAAAAGGAGATATCCATGTACTGGAGGAAAAAGTAGGGTTCAGGAGTTTTGAGTTTGTTAAAAAAGGCCCTTTTATGCTTAACGGTAAACGTTTATTGTTAAGAGGGACACATCGTCACGAAGATCATGCGGGTGTAGCTGCGGCAATGACCGAAGAAATGATTGTGCAGGAGATGAAGATGATGAAAGAAATGGGCGTTAACTTTATTCGCCTTGGGCATTATCAGCAGTCAAGAATTGTTCTGGATCTATGTGATAGCCTGGGAATATTGGTTTGGGAAGAAATACCATGGTGCCGTGGTGGACTCGGAGGCGACATTTATAAGGAGCAGGCAAGAAGAATGCTCACAAATATGATTGAGCAACATTATAACCATGCGTCCATCATCATTTGGGGATTAGGAAATGAGAATGACTGGCCGGGCGATTTCAATGTGTTCGACGAACAAAAGATCAGAACATTTATGAAAGAGCTGAATGACCTGTCGCATCAGTTAGATCCGACCAGAAAAACAGCGATCAGAAGATGTGATTTTTGTAAAGATATCGTTGATGTTTATTCTCCGTCCATTTGGGCAGGTTGGTACCGTGGTATCTATACGGAGTACAAGGAAGCATCTAAAAAAGAATTTGAGCGGGTAGACCATTTTCTACATGTGGAGTGGGGAGGTGATAGCCATGCAGGCCGTCATTCAGAGAGTCCGGATAAGGCTTTGAGTTTGGTGCAGACAGGTGTTGGTGCAGATGAAAGAGATGGTGATGCGTCTTTATTTGGAGGAAGTGCCAGAGTTTCGAAGGATGGAGACTGGAGTGAAAGTTATATTGTCAACTTAATTGACTGGCATTTAAAAGAGCAGGAAAATATGCCCTGGTTAAGCGGTACGGCCTATTGGCCTTTTAAAGATTTTTCAACCCCGGTCCGTCCAGATAATCCTGTTCCATATATGAACCAAAAAGGAGTAATCGAGCGTGATTTCAAGAAGAAAGAGGCCTTTTATGTTTTTCAGTCGTATTGGACAGCAGCGCCTATGGTTCATATTTACGGGCACTCCTGGCCGGTTAGATGGGGTGATGCCAATGAACAGAAAATGATTAAGGTTTACTCCAACTGCACGGAGGCAGAGCTTTTCCTGAATGGTAAAAGCATGGGAAAAAAGAAAAGGAATAGCCAGAGTTATCCTGCTGCAGGTTTACGCTGGATGGTTAAATATGCAGAAGGGGAGAATAAAATCAAGGTGGTTGCTAAAACTAAAGATGGAAAAGAAATTACCGATGAAATTACACAGCAATATCAAACGGCAAAATGGACTAAACCAGCCAGATTAGTATTCGAAAAGATTTCTGAAAACAATGATGTCGCTGTATTGGAAGTGAAAATGGTTGATGGGAACAATATATTGTGCCTTGATGCACGGGACTATGTAACTTTTGGATTAACAGGCGATGGTAAACTGATTGATGATCAGGGTACATCTGATGGCTCAAGAAAGGTGCAGCTGTACAATGGAAGAGCAGTGATTAGCGTAAAACTGAATAAAGGAAAGAATGTAGCAAGTGTAAAAGCTGAGGGCTTGCCGGTAAGTTTTCTAACAATTAATTAAAGGTAACCATGACCATCAGAACGCTATTAGTAACCTTACTTTTAACCTGTAGCTCGTATGTATTTGGACAGAAAAAACTGGATGGTACATTAAAGCTATGGTATAATACTCCTGCCGCCAACTGGAACGAAGCGCTGCCTATTGGTAACGGCCGTTTGGGGGCGATGGTTTTCGGTGATCCAGCTAAAGAGCAATTGCAGTTAAATGAAGAAACGGTCTGGTCTGGTGGTCCAAATAGTAACATTACCTCCGAATCTGGAGCTGCGATCCCTAAATTAAGGAAACTGATTTTTGAAGGGAAGTTCGAAGAAGCACAGGCAATTGCCGATGTGGATATGTTCCCTAAAAAGAACAGTGGAATGATCTATCAACCCGTTGGAAACCTCTTCCTTAAATTTCAAGGACATGAAAAAGCAGTTAATTATTATCGTGACTTAAATATTGAAAAAGCTGTAGCCACAGTTACTTATGATTTGGATGGAGTAAGCTACAAAAGAGAAATCTTTTCCTCTTTTTCAGATCAGGTATTGATTGTGCGTTTAACAGCGAGTAAACCTGGGAAAATATCATTTACGGTAGGAATGGATTCACCGCAAAAAGGGGCATTAAGTACTCAGAATGGTAAATTGATATATTCCGGAATTACTTCAGACCATGAAGGTGAAAAGGGACAAATTAAATTCGAATCACAGGTTATCGCTATTGCTGATGGCGGAAAAGCATCGCTGGAAAACAATAGCTGGGTTATTAAAAGCGCCAACGCGGCCACCCTTTACATTTCGATAGCTACAAACTTTAAGAACTACCAGGATTTGAGTGTTAATGCAAATGCTAAAGCAGCTTCTTTTTTAGACCAGGCGGTTAGAAAGAACTATGCCTCGGCACTGGCTGCGCATATTCAGTCCTATCAAAAATATTTTAATCGCGTTAAGTTTAATATTGGTGTTACAGATGCAGTAAATAGACCTACGGACCAACGTATCGCCGCGTTTGCAAACGGTAATGACCCGCATCTTACCGCGTTATATTTCCAGTTCGGAAGATATCTGCTGATCTCCAGTTCTCAGCCAGGAAACCAGCCGCCTACATTGCAGGGAATATGGAACGACAAGATGCTACCGTCATGGGATAGCAAATACACCATCAATATCAATACGGAGATGAATTATTGGCCTGCGGAGGTCACCAATTTATCTGAGTTGCATGATCCACTGTTCAAAATGTTGAAAGACCTTTCTGTAACGGGACGGGAAACCGCTAAAGTAATGTACGGGGCAAAAGGATGGGTAACCCATCACAATACCGATTTATGGCGCATTACGGGGCCTGTCGACAGACCTTATGCTGGTTTATGGCCTATGGGAGGAAACTGGTTAAGTCAGCATTTATGGGACCATTATATGTTTACTGGTGATCAAAGGTTTTTGAAGGAGTATTATCCCATTTTAAAAGGTGCCTGTGAGTTTTATTTGGATGTATTGCAGGAAGAACCTATTCATAAATGGCTGGTTGTTACACCTTCCAATTCACCGGAAAATACTTATGTTCCCGGCAAACGGGTTTCCATTGCCGCCGGTGCTACAATGGACAATCAGTTACTGTTTGACTTGTTTACCAAGACTGAAAAGGCAGCTGAAATACTAAATCTGGATGCTGATTTTCGTAAAAAATTGAAAATAACGATCGGTAGACTGGTGCCAATGCAGATTGGAAAATATAGCCAGTTACAAGAATGGATGCATGATTCGGATCGTACCGACGACAAACACCGTCACGTATCACATTTATACGGATTATATCCGGGCAACCAGATTTCTCCCAACAGAACACCTGAGCTCTTTGATGCCGCAAGAACATCATTAACCTACAGGGGAGATCCGGCAACGGGATGGTCTATGGGATGGAAAGTTAATTTCTGGGCCCGTTTTCTGGATGGCAATCACGCGTATAAACTGATTACCGATCAGCTAAAACTTGTTGGAGGACGTGTGGATGGTGTAAGCACTACAGGCGGAGGAACATATCCTAACTTGTTTGACGCACATCCGCCATTTCAGATCGATGGTAACTTTGGTTGTACCGCGGGCATTGCTGAAATGTTACTGCAATCGCATGATGGCGCAATACATATTCTTCCTGCATTACCAGACAACTGGCCTTCGGGGGAAATAACGGGGCTTGTTGCCCGTGGTGGATATGTAGTTGATATCAAATGGAAAGACAAGGAGATCACACAGCTTAAAGTGACCTCAAAACTGGGTGGTAACTGCAGGTTACGCATCTATACCGATATGAAATTTAATACCGATAAACTTAAGGAAGTAAAAGGGACAAACAGCAATCCTTTTTATGAAGTTCCGGAGGTTAAAACACCAATCATTTCACCCTTGGCTAAACTTAATCCGGTGGGTATAAAACCGTCCAAAGACTATGATCTAAACACGGTAGCTGGAAAAACCTACATTTTTAACCTGAATTGAAATGAAGAAATGTAATTCACTTTTTCTCGTGTTCCTGTTTGCTGCTTCAGTTGCTTCGGCACAGCAGAATATAAAAAATACATTGAAATTATGGTATCCCGAGCCAGCCAAAGTATGGGAGGAGGCGCTGCCTTTAGGAAATGGCAAAACGGGGGCAATGGTTTTTGGCCGTGTCAACAGAGAACGTTTTCAGTTAAACAACAATACTTTATGGTCGGGTACACCAGATGCAGGAAATAACCCTAAAGCTGCGGCAAATTTACCTTTGGTAAGAGCAGCGGTATTTGGAGGAGATTACGGAAAGGCAGCTGATATCTGGAAAAAAAATATGCAGGGCCCTTATTCTGCACGTTATCTGACTATGGCAGATCTCTTTCTGGATTTTAATCTGAAGGATTCTCTTCCAACAGCTTACCAACGCGAACTGGACATTAATCGAGCAGTTAATACCCTGACCTACACGCTGGGGGGCGTGAAATATAAACGTGAAACCATTATCAGTTATCCTGATCAGGTTATGGTCATTCGTCTCACCGCAGATCAACCGAAGTCGATAAGTTTTAAAACTGGTATTTCAAGTAAGTTAAAGTACAGTGTATTTACGCCAGCACAAAATTACCTGGTGTTAAAAGGGAAGGCGCCAAAACATGTTGCTCATAGGGCTATAGAACCACAACAGGTGGTTTATGATGATAAAGAGGGGATGACCTTTGAAGTTCATGTACAGATAAAAGCAGAAGGGGGCGCAACTAAAGCAAGCGGAGATGAAATTGTTGTTGAAGGCGCAAACGCTGTGACCATCTATTTAACTGATGGAACCAGTTTCAATGGTTTTAATAAGTCTCCGGGTTTAGCGGGTAAAGATCCTTCCATACTTGCTAAGCAGGCTATGAAGAATGCTTATCCCAAGCCTTTTTCTGCAATCGAAAAAACACATATTGCTGATTATAAACAATTGTTTGATCGCGTTTCATTTAGTCTGGGTACCAATGGCGCACTTTCCAAACTACCAACAAATATCAGGCTGTCAAAGCAAGGTGTTTCTGGTAATGATCAGGAATTGCAGGTGTTGTATTATCAGTTTGGCAGGTATTTAATGATAGCCAGTTCAAGGAAAGGTTCGCAGGCAACTAATCTACAGGGGATTTGGAACGATCATGTTCAGCCGCCATGGGGAAGTAATTATACGGTAAATGCAAATACCCAGATGAATTACTGGCTGGCTGAAAATACCAATCTTTCAGAACTTCATCAGCCTTTATTCGATTTTATCGGTCGTTTGGCTATCAACGGTGCGGTAACGGCAAAAGTGAATTACGGGATTCAAGAAGGTTGGGTGGTTCATCATAATTCCGACATCTGGTCTAAGACCTCTCCTTCAGGTGGATACGACTGGGACCCTAAAGCTGCGCCAAGATGGTCGGCCTGGCCAATGGGCGGCGCCTGGTTAAGTACACATTTATACGATCATTATTTGTTTACTGGTGATCAGCAATTTCTGAAAGAAAAAGCATATCCATTGATGAAGGGGGCGGCAGAGTTCATGTTACAATGGTTGATTAAAGATAAGAATGGTTATCTGGTTACCAATCCCTCTACTTCTCCGGAGAACATTTTTAAAATTAACGGGAAAGAGTATGAAGTGAGTATGGCTACAACAATGGATATGAGTATTATCCGGGAACTGTTTACTGCCTGTATTGAGGCATCAAAAGCATTAAACACAGATACCGGTTTCAGGACTGGCTTAGAAAATGCCAGATCACAACTTTACCCTTTTAAAATTGGTAAACATGGGCAGTTACAGGAATGGTTTGAAGATCTGGACGATCCTAAAGATACACACAGACATTTATCACACTTGTTTGGTCTGTATCCCGGTAACCAGATTACTTTAGACGAAACACCAGAACTGGCTGCGGCAGCTAAACAGTCATTAATTCACCGTGGTGATGTAAGCACTGGCTGGTCTATGGCATGGAAAATCAACTGGTGGGCAAGATTAGGGGATGGAAACCATGCTTTGAAAATATTAAAGGCTGGTCTTACTTTAATTGACCCGGCAAAAACGGTCGAACCAAAAGCCGACCCTAAAGCGCCTGCAGCCCAGCTGACCAATGTACAAATGAGTGGTGGCGGGACTTATCCCAATTTATTTGATGCACATCCTCCATTTCAAATAGATGGAAATTTTGGAGCTACCGCAGGTATAACAGAAATGCTGTTACAAAGTAAACCCGGGATGTTAAAACTGCTGCCTGCTTTACCTGATGAATGGCAAAAGGGAAGTATTAAAGGGATAAAAGCGAGAGGCAATTTTACAGTAGCGATGAATTGGGAAAATGGAAAACTAACTGAAGCAGAGATTTATTCCGGTTCGGGAGGTAATTGCAGTCTGAACTCAAAAACGCCGGTAAAGGTTTTAGGTGTGTCGTCAATAACCAGGCCGACAGCTGATAAGAACTATACCATCAGTTTTAAAACTGAGAAAGGAAGGACATATAAAGTAATTATGCTATAAACCACTGATCTGTGATGAACCGAATGTTTAAATATTTAATTTGCTTAGCCCTGGTATTTGGTGCAACGCGTATAGTTGCTCAGGACATCCAATGGGAAGAAGTGGCACCAGGTGTATGGAAAGGAACTATAGGTAAGCCTGAAAGCTATAATCTGCTGACTGCTTCGGGTGCTAAACCTTATGCCGAAGGGCTAAAAAATATGGGAGATGTAGTGTTTCCTTTGATAAAAGCAGAGATTACCGGGAAACTGGTTGATGGAAAAACCTACCTGCGTTTTCCGCTTGATAAAAAAGAACAGGTTTATGGTTTTGGGTTAAATTTTCAAACCGTTCATCAGCGTGGTAAAATCTTGCAATTGCATGTAGACCACTACGGAGGTAAAGACAACGGACGTACACATGCACCAACACCTTTTTATGTGTCGTCAAACGGTTATGGCGTATTTATTAACTCGGCCCGCTATCTAAATGTTTATGCAGGTTCAGCAGTAAAACGTGATGGCGAAAATGTTCCGGAAGCGAAAGACCGTAATACAGATAAAAGCTGGTCGTCACGTCCTTATTCCGATGGTGTTGAAATTCTTGTTCCGGCAGAAGGGGTAGAGTTTTATGTTTTTGCAGGCCCTAAACCATTGGATGCCGTACGGAGGTACAATTTGTTTAATGGCGGAGGTGTTCTGCCACCACGTTGGGGTTTGGGCTTTACGCAGCGTGTTAAAACATTGTATACAGCTAAAGATGTAGCAGATGAAGCAAAAGCTTTTGAAGATAAAGGTTTTCCTCTTGATTTTATTGGTTTAGAACCGGGATGGCAAAGCAGGGCTTATCCATGTACCTTCGAATGGGATGCGAAACGTTATCCTGAACCAGGTAAGTTTGTTAAAGAGATGCTTGATAAAGGCATCAGGTTAAATTTATGGACAAATCCTTATGTTTCTCCGGAAGCAGGTATTTATAAATCCATTAAACCTTATACCGCAGACCATACCGTTTGGGTAGGTGCAGTACCCGATTTAACCATGCCTGAAGCCCGTGATATTTTATTCGGACAATTGAAAAGAGGACAGGTGGATTTAGGCGTTAGCGGATATAAATTTGATGAGGTGGATGGTTACGATCATTACCTATGGCCGGATGTTACCATTTTTCCTTCTGGTAAAAGTGCAGAACAGGTACGTCAGACTTATGGCTTGTTAATTCAGCGTTACAGTGCTGATCTGTTCCGTGAGCGAAACCAACGTACTTATGGGCTGGTAAGGGCATCGAATGGTAGCGGAAGCGCATTGCCTTACGTAATTTATAACGATTATTATAACCACGAGGATTTTATTACAGCCTTGATCAACAGCAGTTTTTCGGGCGTATTATGGACACCCGAAGCACGTGCGTCAAAAACCGGCGAAGAGTGGTTGCGCAGAATGCAATCTGTTGTGTTTTCACCTATGGCAATGATCAACGCATGGTCTAGTGGCACCAAACCATGGTCTTACCCTGAAGTTGAAAAACAGGTAAGGGATATGGCAATACTGCGTATGAAAATGATGCCTTACTGGTATAGTGAGTTTGCCAAATACCGTTTTCAGGGTATTCCACCTTTCAGGGCGATGAACCTGGAAGACGGGTATCAGTCTGACCTGAAAAAAGAAGTTAAGAGCACTAATTTGGAAGATAACCCTTATGTGGAAGCTGTTAGTAAGGAAGTTAAAGATCAATATATGGCGGGTGAGTATTTGTTGGTGGCGCCAATGTTTACCGGAAAAACAAGCAGGACTGTGATTTTGCCTAAAGGTAAATGGTTTGATTTTTATACGGGTGCTTATGCAGGTGATGGAGAAATCATTACAGTAACTCCAGGATTAGATAAAATTCCTGTGTATGTAAAAGATGGGGGAATTATTCCTATGGGGCCGGCTTTGATGCATGCGCCTAAGCCTTCAGAAAAATTAGATCTGGAGATCAGGTATTATGGAAGTAAGCCAGGCAGGTATATGCTGTATGACGATGATGGGGAAACATTTAACTATGAAAGCGGTGCTTTTAGTTTCAGGGAAATCAATATCAGTAAGACCGCCAGTGGTCAGCTTAAAACTACAGTCTCTGCCGCACAAAAAGGAAAGCCCAATACCATTAATAAAATAACTTTTAAAGCAATGACCAAATAAATAGAAAGCATGAAGAAGATTCTTTTAATAGTATTTGTTTTAATAACTGTTATTGACTACCGGTCTTTTGCTTTCGTGGAAACATTGAAAAAAACTGATGAAAAAGTAGAGAAAACAGTAGTTAAAACCTTGAAGACATTGGTTTTAAAAAATGCAGAATGGGCGATGAAACAGCAGCCCCTTACCGTTACTTCGGAAAGTTCGGCCAGAAGTACCGGTAGTAAAAACGATTTTTATTCGGAAGGAGATTATTGGTGGCCGGATCCCTCAAATCCTGACGGTCCTTATATTCAAAGAGATGGAATGACCAATCCGGAAAACTTTGTGGCACATCGCCTGGCGATGATCAGATTTAGTAAAATCATTGGCTCACTGGCATCTGCCTATAAACTTACCGGTGATGAAAAATATGTAAAACATGCTATGTTACATTTAAGAGCCTGGTTTATCAATGAAGGTACCATGATGAACCCAAGTTTGAAATATGCGCAGGCTATAAAAGGAAGGTTTACAGGACGTGGTATTGGGATCATAGATACCATTCAGCTGATGGAAGTCGCACAGGGAATTATTGTAATGCAAAAAGTATTGGACGCAGGCGTTTTGGCTGGAAGTAAAAAATGGTTTTCCGCATACCTGGAGTGGTTAATGACCCATCAATACGGAAAAGACGAAATGAATGCCCAAAACAACCATGGCACCTGTTTTACCATGCAGGTAGCGTCTTTTGCAAAGCTAACCAATAACGTTAAACTACTTGACTTTTGTCGCGATCGATATAAAACAGTATTACTTCCAAATCAAATGGCTGCTGATGGTAGCTTTCCAAGAGAAATGAGTCGTACCAAACCATTTGGTTACTCAATTTTTAACCTGGATGCAATGACTACTTTATGTCAGATCCTCTCGGTAAAAGACGATAACCTTTGGAGCTATAAAACACATGATGGCAAGTCGATAGAGAAAGGAGTTGAATATTTATATCCTTTTGTAGCCGATAAAAGCAAATGGCCTTTAAAGCCTGATGTAATGTATTGGGAGAACTGGCCGGTAGCACAGCCTTTTTTGGTATTCGCTGCAAATGCATATCATAAAAAAGATTGGCTGAATACATGGGGAAAGCTTGACCATGATCCTCAGGTAGAAGAAGTAATTAGAAACTTACCTGTAAGAAACCCATTGATATGGTTAGATTAAGTTATTTTTCAGCAGTTCTATTTTTTGTGTTTTTTTTAACAGGTGGATATGGTTATGCGCAAGTGAAAGGAGATGAAGATAAAGAAATGTTTAATCGCGTTAAGGAACGCGACCAGAAGGCGATTGATGAAGCTAAACAGGGATGGTGGACAGCCTCAATGAAAACACATGATGAACGTATGAAATGGTGGCGTGATGCCAGGTTTGGTATGTTTATTCACTGGGGACTATATTCTTTACCTGGTGGGGAGTGGAAGGGAAAAGAAGTAAAAGGTTATTCAGAGCACCTGATGCGTAAAGAAAAAATAACAAGGTCTGCTTACCTTGATCTTGCGCATGTTTTTAATCCTGTAAATTTTAATGCAGAAGAATGGATTTTAGCGGCTAAAAAGGCCGGAATGCATTATTTCATCATTACAGCTAAGCACCATGACGGTTTTGCAATGTACGATTCAAAAGTGTCTGATTTTAATATTGTTAAACAGACACCTTTCAAACGTGATCCAATGGCTGAACTGGCTGCTGCGGCAAAAAGGCATGATATGAAGTTTGGGTTTTATTACTCACATGCTTTTGATTGGGAACATCCTGATGCACCGGGGAATGATTGGGAATACAATAACCCTGGGGGAGATAAATTACTGGGAGGTGTAAACTGGTACGATGCGCACCCCGAGTGGTTACCTAAAGCTGCGAGGTATGTAGACGAAAAGGCCATCCCACAGATTAAAGAACTGATCAATAACTATCATCCTGATATTTTGTGGTTTGATACCCCTCATAAATTGCCTTTATCAGAAAATATGAGGATGCTGAAAGCGATTAGAGAAACAGATCCCGATATCGTTGTAAATGGCCGTTTGGTAAGAAGTGCGAGTGGGAATTTTGGAGATTATGCAAATACGGGTGATAGGCCGGCAGAGTTACGAACTGTTGAAGGTGATGCAGAAGCGATTCCAACTACCAATGAGTCTTATGGTTATTCTAAACACGATGAAAGCCATAAACCGGCAAAATTCTTTATCCGTCTTTTGGCCAACTCTGCTTCCCGTGGCGCTAATCTGTTAATGAACCTGGGACCAAAAGGAGATGGCTCTTTTGATCAGAAGGACCAACATATTTTAGATACTATTGGGAGCTGGTTAGCTAAAAACGGAACTGCTGTTTATGGTACGGAACGGAGTAGTTTACCTATTCCGGCCTGGGGTGTAGTTACAGAGAGAGGTCAGCGGCTTTATCTGCATGTATTTAACTGGCCTAATGATGGGAATTTAATTGTAGGTGGTTTAAAAAGTAAGGTAAAAACAGCTTATTTCCTTGCGGATAAAAACAAAAATAAACTGGAAGTTAAGCGCTTAGATGCTTCAGATGTAAATGTAAGTCTTCCCTTAAAATCACCGGATGAGCCCAATGTGGTCGTGGTTTTGGAAATAGACGGAAAAATAGAAACAGATGCGACAAGAGTATTGGCATCTGATATCCCGGAAAACCGATTTCTTGCATTTGATGCCCAGCAACATGGTCAGAAATTTGGCTTTGGCGACGGAAAGACCAACAGGTACTTTGTAACTGACTGGAAATCTAAAGATGCTTATCTGAGCTGGAATGTTAAATCATTGAAAGCAGCTAAATATAAGGTAGTCCTGAAATACATAGCTGATGAAGGCGGCTCTACCTATAAGGTTAACGTTGGCAACTTTTCAAAAGAAGAAGTGGTGACCGCTTCTATAAAAGGAGTTGTAATAACCAAAGAAATAGGAGTTGTCCAACTCAATGCCGGGGCAATTGAACTTAGTGTTAAACCGCTGAACATAAAGGGAGAAGAGTTAATGAAACTACTTGAAATCCAGCTTTTACCTATTAAATAAAATATTAAACATAATAAAAAGACTATGAAAAAATTCTCTCTTACGATATGCGCTGTATTATTTGCATCGGGCCCATTGCTGGCACAGAAAATTGATGTGAAAAAGGCCTTTAAACAGGCTGATGAGCAAACGCTTGTAATGCTTAAAGAAGTAGAAAAGGTGAAAGCAGGCAAAGGGAAGACAGATCTTGCTACCCCCAGAACTATAGAAGATGGAGCTTTAAAATTAGTAGGGTCGAAGGACTGGACCAGTGGTTTCTTTCCCGGAGAGCTTTGGTTTTTGTATGAATATACAGGTAAAAAAGTATGGATGGAGCAGGCGAGAGCTTACACTTCATTAATTGAACAGGAGCAGTTTAATGGTAAAACCCATGATATGGGTTTTAAGGTATATTGTAGTGTTGGTACCGGTTATCGTATTACCAAAGATAGGCACTATGCTGATGTCATTATCCAGTCTGCCAAAACACTGGCAACCCGTTTTAATCCTAAAACAGGAGTAATCCTTTCGTGGGACCACAGCAGAGACAAATGGGTAAATCCAGTGATCATTGATAATATGATGAATTTAGAGTTATTGTTTGAAGCTACCACACTGACAGGAGATTCTTCATTTTATAAAATTGCGGTAAGCCATGCTAATGTTACCATGAAAAATCATTTCCGCCCTGATTATAGTTCTTATCATGTGATTGATTATGACCCGAATACTGGTGCCGTTTTGAAAAAACAAACCCACCAGGGATATAGTCACGAATCTGCATGGTCGCGCGGACAAGCATGGGCATTGTATGGTTATACCATGTGCTATCGCTTTACCAAAGATCCTGCTTATTTAAAACAGGCAGAAAATATTGCCGGTTTTATACTTAATCATAAAAATATGCCTGAAGATTTGGTTCCTTACTGGGATTATGATGCGCCAAATATACCCAATGAACCACGTGATGCATCGGCAGCAGCTGTAATTGCGTCAGGATTATATGAATTGAGTGGTTACAGCAAGAGCAAAACATCCTATCTTCAAAAAGCAGATAAAATGCTGAATAGTTTGAGTACTAAGTATGTATCTCCGGTAGGTAAGAACAAAGGGTTTATCCTTTTACAAAGTACAGGCTCAAAGCCCTCAAATAGCGAGGTAGATGTACCATTATCGTATGCAGACTACTACTACCTGGAAGCATTATTAAGATATAAAGGATTAAAAGATAAGTCATAATGATTGAGAACTGAGCTAATTTGATTGAATAGAAGGAGCTTTATATGCATTAAATTAGTGGTTTCAGCAAAAACCAATTATAAAACCAAATCATGTATAAACGAAAAATACTTTTAGCAATAACCGCTTTTTTATTATTAACCCAGTCGCTTTATAGCCAGCAGGCATTAACGAAAGATGAACGTATGGCTTGGTGGAGAGAGGCAAAGTTTGGAATGTTTATCCATTGGGGCGTCTATGCACAATTTGCAGGGGTATATAAAGGGCATGAACAACTACGGGGTGGTGCTGAATGGATTATGAACCGTTCTAAAATCCCGGTTGCGGAATACCAGGAAATGGCTAAAAGCTTTAACCCTGTGAAATATGATCCGGATGCCTGGGTGAAAATGGCTAAAGATGCGGGGATGAAATATCTTATTATTACGGCTAAACACCATGATGGTTTTGCGCTATTCAATTCTAAAGCCAGTAAATGGGACATTACAGATGCGACGCCTTACGGTAAAGATTTGTTAAAACCATTGGCTGCGGCTTGTAAGAAATATGGAATTAAACTAGGTTTTTATTATTCTCAGGCACAGGATTGGAATAATCCAGGAGGATCTGCTGCCAGGAAAGTAATGAGAGAGGGCTGGCTGAATCCAGACTCAGCGAAAGTTGATGCTTATACCCTCGAAAATAAAGGACACTGGGACCCCGCTCAAATGACTAAAACATTTGATCAGTATATTGACGATGTGGCAGTACCTCAGGTTAAAGAACTGATGACTAATTATGGTGATATTGCTGTGCTTTGGTGGGATACACCAACCAATATGACTGATGAAGCCGCATTGAAACTGCAGGATGCTTTAAAAACACAACCTCATATCATTACAAATGATCGTTTAAAACGCCCTAATTTTCCTGGTGACACCAAAACACCGGAACAGAAGATACCAAGTCAGGCCGAACTAGATGGTATGGACTGGGAAACCTGTATGACCATGAATGGTACCTGGGGTTTCAGAACTGCAGATCAAAAGTGGAAATCGACAGAAACATTAATTCGTAATCTTGTAGATATCGCTTCTAAAGGAGGTAATTATCTGTTGAATGTTGGTCCGAAACCCGACGGTACATTTCCGCAGGAAAGTATCGACCGTTTGAAAGGAATAGGAGCCTGGATGAAAATAAATAGCGAGGCTATATATAGTACAAAATCCAGCCCATTGGCGCCATTAAGCTGGGGCCGTTGCACAAGGAAAGAAACACCTACGGGCACGGTACTTTACTTTTCCGTATTCGATTGGCCTGCTGATGGACAATTGGTTATTCCTGGTGTAAAGAACAAGGTGAAATCAGCTATGTTGCTTGCAACAAAAGCTAAACTGAAAACAGAAACCAAAGGTAATGACCTTATTGTAGAAGTGCCTGTAAAGGCTTCGGACGAAGTAGCCAGTGTAATTAAAGTAGAGTTTATAGGCGAAGTGAAACATCAGATAGATAGTAAACCTAAAAAAGAAATGAAAACAGGGGCACTTGACTAGCAATTAGTTTTACATTTGAGATGAGGCTGTATCATTAATGCGATCGTCATTCTGAAATAAATTCAGAATGACGATTTGCATAAGAATAGTGTTAATCAGTATTAATGATACAGCCTCATTTTGTATTTAACAGAAACTAAGCCTGCCAAAGAAATTAATGCTCCATTAATTTTAAAAGATACATGCAAGATTTCTCTAATATTCAAGCCTTACTTTATGATATTTCCAGGAATAGTAGTGAAGTTGCATACAAAAAGCTCTTTGTGCTTTTATTTCCCGCTCTGAAGAGATTTGCATGCTGCTTTGTAAAATCTGCCCATATAGCAGAAGAGATAGCTGCCGACGTTATGATCACATTGTGGAGAAATCGCGATGAACTAACCGAGATCCGGAATATCATGGTTTATTCTTTTGTCATCGCAAAAAACCTGTCTATGAATTTTTTGAAAAGAGAATCGGGGAAGGTTATTGTATCACTCGACGATTTGGATATCAGGCTGGAGACTGATAATTCCACCCCTGAACAAATCTTGATCAGTGATGAATTAAAAAACAGGCTCAATCAAAATATCGATGCACTTCCTCCGCGTTGCAAGCTTGTTTTTAAACTGATAAGGCAAGATGGGATGAGTTATAAAGAAGTGGCAGAAGTACTTGGTGTTTCTGTTAAAACTGTTGATGCACAGTTGGTTATTGCGGTTAGGAGACTGGCTGAAAGTGTGAAAAAAGAATTTAACCTGATATAAATAAAAAATAATTAATTTTCTTTTAGGGAGTTTTCCGATTTATATTGTCCTTCCCCTAACCAATATAAAATACCTTAATGGAGCGGGAACGGATCATTACTTTACTGAGTAAGAAATTAGCGGCGGAAATCAGCATTGAAGAACTGGCGGAACTGGATTCGCTTATGCAGAGGTATCCGGATGTGATGTACTATGACGAAGCTATTGCCCAGATTGTAATCAAGGATGATTTTGCCAATGATGATCTGGAACAGATTTATGCAGCCCATCTATCAAAATATGCTGAAGAGTTTACCTGCGAAAATGAAAATTCTGTTAACCATCAACGAAAATATTTTAGTTTAATAGGCGCAATAGCTGCCGTTTTTGCACTTGTGTTCGGAGGATATTTTTTGTTTAGCCCTGCACAGTTCGATTCCGAGATTATTGCTGGTAATGGCGTAAGGAAAAATATAAGTTTGCCAGATGGTACCTCGGTATGGCTCAATTCTGGCAGTAAACTTCGCTACAATGAAGGAATGAAGAATAGTACAACAAGAGAGGTTTACTTAGTTGGTGAAGCTTTTTTTGACGTGGTAAAAGATAAAAATCATCCTTTTATTATTCATACCGAAAAAATAGCAATCAAAGTCCTGGGCACAGCATTTAATGTAAAGGCGTATCATGAAGAAAATACTACTGAGACCACGCTGATCCGCGGGTCAATAGAACTTTCCATAAACAACACCCCGCAACAACGTATGATTCTCAAACCCAAAGAGAAATTCGCGCTGACTGAAAACAATTCAGAAAAGGAGGGCTATAAGCGAAAGCTGGTGATCGAAAGTATTCAGCCACTTGCAATTGGGCATAAAGAATACCTTGAGGAAACATCATGGGTAGAAAATACATTGGTCTTCCAAAATACTTCTTTTGAAAAACTTGTTCCCATTCTTGAGCGATGGTATAATATTAAAATAGCCATCAGGAACGAGAAATTGAAGTCTTACGCTTTTACTGGTGTTTTTGAAAATGAAACTCTTGAACAGGCCCTTAGTGCCATGCAACTGATAAGATCTTTTAAATTTAAAGCCGCTGAAGATGGAACGATAGAGCTCAACTGAAAAAGGACCTTAAAAATAAAAAGCGGGAAATACTCCAATATTCCCCGCTAATAGATTCAACCTATAGCACCTGCAAACACAATTTGCTGATTACTAATCGATTGTTTTAAAATTAACATTGTAAAATTATGAAAAAAAAGATACTTGATGGTAAAGTATTTTTTATTACCGTTAATCGAAGTTATTTATTAATGCTAAACTGGACTTTTGTTTTAACTTTTTTGTTTTGTCTTAATGTATCTGCAAACAGCTTTTCGCAGCAAGTGAAAGTAAGTTTGGATTTGAGAGAGACTACACTTAAAAAAGCTTTGTCAATTCTTGGGAAAAAGGGCGATACACGATTTTTATACAGTGAAGATTTATTGCCTGCAGGGAATATCATTACTTTGCAGGTAAAGGACCTTAATTTTCAGGATGCGCTGAATCTTTTGCTGAAAGAAACCAACCTGGTTTTTAAAGAGACTGAAGCAGGGCTATATGTGATTGCACCAAAAAATGAATCACAAAAGGAAATTACGGTAAAAGGAATTGTCACTGATGAAAATGGTGGGCCAATGCCCGGTGTGGGGATAAAAGTTGTTGGCACCAGTAAAGGGACCGTAACTGCTGGTAACGGTGCTTACGAAATTGTTGCACCGGAAGGAGGATCTCTTGTCTTTACTTATCTCGGTTATGTTGCACAAACGATATCGGTTGGCTCGAAAACTGTTATCAATGTGTCGATGAAACTTGACAACAATTCGCAGCTTAACGAGGTTGTAGTTGTGGGATATGGTACGCAACGAAAATCTGATCTTACCGGTTCTGTTTCTTCGTTAAGTGGTAAAGATTTGGATAAGACTCCGGTTGTGGGAGCTGACCAGATGTTACAAGGAAGAGTGAGCGGTTTACAATTAACCCAGTCAGATGGCCAGCCGGGTAGTACCAGTTCGATCCGCATCCGTGGAACCAACTCCATAAACTCAGGTAATGAGCCCCTATATGTAATTGATGGATTTGCAGGAGTAGCAAATTTAAGTTCCATTAACCCTAATGATATTGAGTCTATTGAAGTACTGAAAGATGCTTCATCTACGGCCATTTATGGTAGCCGTGGTGCAAACGGAGTTATTCTGGTTACCACAAAAAAAGGTAAGGAAGGACAGAATAGCATTAATTTCGACGCTTATTTCGGTCAACAGCAATTGTCTAAGAAAATGGAGATGATGAATGCGACCCAATTTGCCACCTATCTTAATGATTATTATACACAATATAATGCCGCAAATCCTAATACGGCAAAAAAGCTACCCTATACGGCCGAGCAAATCAGTACAATGGGGAATGGGACTGACTGGCAGGATGAATTGTATAGGACAGCACCCATTCAGAATTATCAGCTAAGTTTTGCCGGAGGTAATAAAGACACCCGTTACTATCTTGGTTTTAATCATTTTGACCAAAAGGGAATTATGCACAATACAGGTTTCAGGAGAGAACTGATCAGGATGAACCTGGATCGAAATGTGGGTGAGAAAATTAAAATTGGTTTCTCCTCACAGATATCTTATTCTGCACAAGCAATTGATGCTACCAAAACCGGTATAGGGTATGGATCTGCAGGAGGTGCCCTCAATATGAGTCCTATTGTTCCACTTCGTGGAGCAGATGGAAAATATACTTTTCAAAATAATCCAATAGATTACGTAGGGGTATATGGAAACCCTGTAGCAGGTGTAAGGGAGTCTGAAGACAACATAGGAGCAGCCCGCGGACTAATTAATGCTTTTGGAGAATATGAAATTATACCTGGATTAAAATTCAAATCCAGTTTTGGTGTGGATTACAGTGCAGGTACGGAGAAGCGCTATCTGCCTTCAACTATTTTTATCGGACAGGCTAATGGCGGTTCTGCTTTTTCTTCTAATACTACTAGTTACAGTTGGTTGAATGAAAATACCCTATCCTATACTAAAACAATAAATGCGCATCATCGCTTTGATGCGCTTGCAGGTTTTTCGTTGCAGGAGTTCAGTACGAGTGGGTTCGATGCAAGTGGTCAGAATTTCTTTACTGATGCTTTGGGATATGATAACCTTGGCCTTGCCGGCAATATCCTTACACCTGGTTCAAATACAGTAAAAAATAACCTTGCTTCCTTTTTTGGAAGAGCTAATTATTATTTATCGGATAAATTCATTTTCACATTTACCATGCGTGCCGATGGTTCATCCCGTTTTGGGGAAACGAGTAAATGGGGGTATTTCCCATCAGGTGCGGTTGCCTGGCGACTATCCAGTGAAGAGTTCATTAAGGAAGTTAAGCAGATTTCTAATTTGAAACTAAGGGCTAGTTACGGGAAGACAGGTAACCAGGAAATTCCTTCTTATGCCTCATTAGGACAATATGTAACCAATGGCTATTCGCTTGGTCAGACGCCAGGAAGAGTTGTAGGCGTGGCTTCAAATAACATTCCGAATCCAAACCTGGCATGGGAGTCAACACAGTCTTTTGACCTTGGACTGGATTTAGGTTTGTTCAACGATCGTATCAGTTTTGTGGCCGATTATTATCGTAAAACAACTTCTGACTTGCTGTTGAATGTTGCTATTCCGCAATCTTCAGGATTTTCTACCATTTTGCTTAATGCCGGTAAAGTTCAGAATCATGGATTGGAATTGTCTTTAAATACTAAAAATATTGATAATAATGATTTTCAATGGGCTACCACTATCAATTATTCAACAAACAAGAATAAGGTGGTTGACATGAACGGTACAAATAATATCCTCGTTGGTAGTAGTGGGGCATATATTGTGACAAATGGCTTAGCGCCTTCAATTTTAAGAATTGGCGAGCCCATAGGTTCTTTTTATGGGTATCATTCTGATGGGATCTGGCAGACACAGGAGCAGATTGATGCGGCCGGAAGAAAAGGAGTTGTTCCCGGAGATGCAATTATCAGGGACCTGGATGGAAATAAAGTGATTAATGCCAATGACCGTGAAATCATTGGACAGGCGGCACCAAAGTTCATCTACAGTGTAAACAATACATTTAGTTATAAAAACTTTGATCTATCTGTGTTCATTCAGGGAGTGCAGGGCAATAAGATTTTGAACCTGACGAAGTATGCACATAATGGAGGCACAACTACTAATCAGTATGCTGAAATGACCGGGGCCTGGAGCGGACCCGGTACCACCAATATTTTGCCAAGAGCATTTAGCACAACTGAAAAAGGTACCGGAGTGGTAAGTCGTTATCTGGAAGACGGTAGTTATTTACGTTTACAAACTGTTTCATTAGGTTATAATGTGCCGGTTTCTAAAGCAGCTAAGGTCTTTAAGCATGCTACGGTGTATGTAACTGCACAAAATCTACTGACTATTACCGGATATTCTGGTTATAATCCTGAAATCAACTCATTTGACAACCGTAATTCCAATTCTGGCAGTCAGAATACCGGAGCGCAAAACTTAAACCTTGGAGCGGATATAAATTCCTATCCTCCTTCAAAAACGTTTTTGTTAGGTGTAAAACTGGGATTTTAACGGTTAAACTTAATTCAAAAGATCATGAGAACTAAAATATTAACATTTATCATAGCTACTTTATCACTTGTTTCATGTAAGAAATTCCTTACTGAAAAGCCTGGTAGTTTTTTAACGCCTTCAAATTTTTATCAGAATGAAAAAGATGCTATTGCGGCATTAAATGGAGTTTTTAGCACTTTGCAGCCACAAAGCTTTTATCAAAGGACGGTTTATACTGTTTCTGATAATGCATCTGATCTGATGTATGCAGGCCCGGGTGCTGCTGACCGGAATACACTGACCAGCCATACTTTTACCGGTGTAAATGGTGAAATTACAAACTGGTACGTAAATAACTATAAGCTGATAAAAAATGCAAATGAGGTCCTGGCCTATGTACCGCCAATTTCTATGGCCGAAGTCAATAAGAATAACATCCTGGGCAATGCCAGCTTTTTGCGTGCACTGGGGTATTTTAATTTGCTTACCGCTTTTGGAGAAGTACCGCTGATTCTGGCGCCGGTTAACGCAATTGATCCTAATCTTTACCCTAAAAAGGCAACAATTGCTGAATTGTATGAACAGATTGTTACTGACCTTCGATTTGCAGAATTGAATTGTTATGCTGAGAAAAATATACCAGTTGCAGATAAGGGTAGGGTTTCTTCTGGATCTGCATCTGCTTTATTGGCTAAAGTATTGTTAACGAGAGCGAAATCAACTGCAGCTAAACAGACTGACAGTCAAGACGCACTTGCGGCTTGCAATAAAGTGATCAATGATACAGGTTCTTACGGATTGCTGGGTAACTATGCTGATATTTTTAATTCGGATAATAAATACAATAAGGAAGTTGTATTTGCTGTTCGCTTTGGTGCTGCACCTAACGTTGCCAATATTACATTGAGAATGTTTTATCCAACAGTTTTGGGAGGTTACGGCTCTTTCCTGGTTACAAACAATTTTTTTAACAATGGTTTCCCTGAAGGAAACAGGGACATTCGTAAAACGTATAGTGTATCTAATACTGCTGCCGGAGCAACTGTGACACCATTTATATACAAGTTTAAAGATAGCCAGTGGAAAAAAGATAACAACTCCAGGACAGATTGGTTTGTGCTCAGACTGGCGGAGGTTTATTTGCTGCAATCGGAAGCGATGAATAACGTTAATCCTTCTGATCCCGCTAAGTTTAATGGAATCAATACCATCCGTAGCCGGGCAGGGTTAACTTTGCCTACTGATCAATTGGATCTTAGCAATACAGCAGGTAACGAAGCGTTTGTTACAGCACTTCTGGCAGAACGTGCACGTGAGTTATGTGGCGAAGGACAACGCAGGTGGGATTTGTTGCGATTTGGACGCTTAAAAACAGCAATGGCAACAATAGGTATTACTGTTGATGACAATCATTTACTTTTCCCAATCCCTGATTCGGAAAAAGATGTAAATTCAAATCTGTAAAACAAAAATCCGTTCATATGCTTATTCCCGGGAAGTTACTACATCACATTGTTTTAGGATTATTGGTAATTGCATCAGCTTTACCCATACATCTTTATGCCCAACAAAAATCAACTACACCGAATATCGTGTATATCCTTGCTGATGATATGGGCTATGGTGACCTGCAGTGTCTAAATAAAGATTCAAAAATCCAGACACCAAATATGAACAGGCTGGCTAAGGAAGGTGTTTACTTTACGGATGCACATTCAAATTCAGCTGTGTGTACACCTACCAGATACGGAATTCTTACTGGTAGGTATGCTTTTCGGACCCGCTTAAAAAAGGGAGTGTTGAACGGATTTTCCAATTCTCTGATTGAACCGGGAAGGATAACTGTTGCTGATTTTCTTAAAGAAAACGGATACCAGACTGCTTGCATCGGAAAATGGCATTTAGGTCTGGACTGGGCAAGAATAAATCCTGGTCACCCCATCAGAGAACTAAAAAATGAGGAAAAAATAACTGTTGACTTTAATGACAATGTAAATTATGATGCTGTGGTTAAAGGCGGGCCTGCCGATCATGGTTTTGATTATTCTTATATTATCCCTGCATCACTTGATATGGCTCCTTATTGCTATATCCGTAACGGAAAAGTAGTACAAAATCCAACTGCCATCACTGAAGGGAAATCTGAGAATGATGGTAGAGGATCAATGCGTAGACCTGGTAAGATGTCGCCAGATTTTGACTTTCAGCAGGTCTTACCAAACTTTGTAAATGAGTCTGTTGCTTTTATCAATAAACAACCTGCTTCAAAAGCAAAGAAGCCGTTTTTCCTATACCTGCCCTTGCCTTCTCCGCATACGCCCTGGGTACCTACTGAGGAATTTAAAAATGCCACAAAAATTGGTAACTATGGCGACTATGTGGCTGAAACTGATTTCATGATCGGGAAAGTTATGGAAGCACTGGAAAAGAATGGGCTTGCCGCTAATACCATTGTAATTGTGACTAGCGATAATGGTTCTGATTGGAAAACCTCAGATATTGAGCAGTCAGGACATCATGCCAACTATATTTTTAAGGGACGAAAAGCTGATATTTATGAGGCAGGGCACCGGATTCCATTTGTTGCCAGATGGCCATCTACCATCCCCAAAGGAATTGTTAGCAAACAAACCATGTGTACAACTGATTTTTTTGCTACTGTAGCGGCAATACTGAATAAGTCTTTACCAGCGAATGTTGCAGAAGATAGTTTTAATATGCTTAATGCATTTAAAGGTAAACAGAGCTCTATTCCAATTCGGGAATCGATCATACACCATTCTCTGGGTGGGTATTTTGCCATTAGAAAAGGAAAGTGGAAACTAACAACAGCATTGGGATCGGGAGGGTTCACCGAACCGAGGACTGTACAGGAGTCGGCAGATCAACCTGCAGGAACTTTATATGATTTAGACAAAGATCCTGGGGAGAAAGTTAATGTTTATGATAAAAATCCGGAAATAGTTAAGCAACTTACAATGTTATTGGACAGGATTCAGCAGCAGGGTTATAGCAAACCGAGACCATGACAATAAAATTTTATCATTTTTTTGGTGATATTTGAGTTTAAATGTCCACATACTATTAAAACATAGTAATCATGGTCACACAATTAAACGAAGATACATCATGTAACAATCGGGAAGCCTGGCTTACCACATTGTACAAGAATGCCTTTCCGCTAGTCGCAAAATACATCAGTAGAATGGGTGGTTCATTGGATGAAGCCCGGGATATTTTTCAGGATGCACTGATCATTTATTATGAGAAAACAGTACGTACTGAATTGAGCCTGGAGTATAGCGATAAAGCTTATCTGTTTGGCATAGCCCGCCACCTTTGGAACAAACGGTACAAACAAAGTGAAAAGCAGGTATCTATTGATGAACTCGATACTGATTTTGATGAACAGGCAGGTTTGTTCAGTCCCGAAGATCAGGAGATATCTGCATCGCGGTTATTTCAGCTTTTACAAACCGCAGGTCAGAAATGTATGCAGTTGCTCAGTGCTTTTTATTATGAACAGCTAAAGATGGAAAGTATTGCTGAAAGGTTCGGTTTTTCAGGCGCACGCTCTGCTACAGTACAGAAATTCAAGTGCCTGGAAAAAATTAAGGAAACAGTAAAAGAAAAATCAGTAAGTTATGAAGACATCCTTGAATGAGCTGCAGTTAATTGAAGGTTTTCTTTTGGTAAATACCAGCGCAGAAGATAAAGTTTTGATGCAGGCCCGCCAGATATTACAACCTGATCTTAAGGGAAGTATATACTGGCAGCAAAAAACATATCAGATTATTGAAACCTACGGCCGGGAACAGTTGCGCAAAGAAATCCGGCAGGTAGATCAAAAGCTGTTTACAGCACCGGAGCATTTTTCTTTCAGCAAGCGCGTTAAACGCTTCTTCAGTAAGTAAAACCCTCTAATCTAATTACAAATTTAATGTTCAGGCAACGGGCAATGGGAATGCTATGTCTGATTCAATCTAAAAAAAGCAAAATATGAACAACAAGGAATTTCGCAGTTATGCGGTGAAACATCACCGCATCAACAGTTTGTATGTAGACAACTACATTTCCAGAACTTCAGCAATTGCGCGTCCGATTGCCATGACGCCTTATATTACGGAAGAACGACAGTTAAATGTTGCCCAGATGGATGTATTCTCGCGTCTGATGATGGATCGAATCATCTTTTTGGGAGAGGCGGTAGAGGAGAGGAATGCAAATGTTATACAAGCACAATTGCTTTTTTTGCAGTCGGTTGATGCAGAAAAAGATATTCAGCTGTATGTTAATTCTCCCGGAGGATCGGTGTATGCCGGTTTTGGTATATACGATACTATGCAGTTTATCGCACCTGATGTAGCTACGATATGTACGGGAATAGCACTTTCAATGGGCTCCGTGCTGCTTTGTGCAGGGGCTGCTGGAAAAAGGTCTGCTTTGCAACACTCGCGGGTAATGATTCATCAGACTTCCGGTGGAGCGCAGGGAACGGCAATGGATATGGATATTTCCGTTAAGCAGGTATTACAGGTACAAAAAGAGCTTTACCAGATTATAGCCAGGCACAGCGGACAGCCTTACGATAGAATCAATGAGGCTGCAAGCCGGGATTATTGGATGTCATCCACTGAAGCTAAGGAATTTGGAATGATTGACGAGGTTTTATCCAGGTAGCAGGCATATTGCTGCTATTACTTATCCTAGATCAATGTCTATATTTACCGCTCTGGGTAACTTTGTGGTATCAAAATAGAAAAATATGGAATTAGGAATAGGTATGTTTGGCGATTTGTCAATCGATCAGCAAACTGGGCAACCAAGATCAGCGAAAATAAAACTACAGGAAATTCTGGAACAGATTAAACTGGCCGATGAAGTTGGTTTAGATGTTTTTGGCTTAGGCGAACATCACCGTCCCGATTATGCCATTTCATCTCCCGAAATTGTACTGGCTGCGGCAGCAAGCATTACTAAAAATATAAAACTAATGAGTACGGTAACGGTTTTAAGTTCTGCTGAACCGGTAAAAGTGTACCAGGATTTTTCAACTATCGATTTGATTTCGAATGGACGTGCGGAAATAGGCGTGGGTAGAGGTAGCTTTATTGAATCTTTCCCGTTGTTTGGTTATGACCTTAGAAATTATGATAAACTGTTTGAGGAGAAGTTGGATTTATTGCTTAACATCAATAATAATGAAGTTGTGAACTGGAACGGGGAGCTTCGGGCACCAATGGTTAACCAGATGGTATTGCCAAGAGCGACAAATAACGGACAGTTGCCGATATGGATTGCAGTAGGTGGAACACCACAGTCGGTATTGCGTGCAGCAGTATTAGGACTGCCGTTAGTTGTAGCAATCATCGGAGGAATGCCAAGACAGTTTCAACCGTTAATTGAATATTACAAAGAGCAGTATGTGAAACATGGTCATGATATCAATAAAATGCAGATTGGTATACACTCCCATGCGTTTGTGAGCGATAATGAAGCTAATGCCGATGCCTATTATCACAATTATGCTGCGCAAATGGATAGGATTGGGGCATCACGAGGCTGGGCGCCATATACCAAGGACCAATTTGATGGCGGACGTTCTAAAGAAGGTGCCTTGTTTATCGGAGAAGCGGAAGCGGTAACTGAGAAAATTTTGTACATGCACGAACTATTTGGCATTACCAGGTTTATCGGACACATGGATATTGGTGATCCGTCGCACGCTGAAATGATGAAGTCAATCGAAATATTCGGCACGAAGATCGCACCAGTGGTTAGGAAAGCATTAAACAAGGCTTAATAAATCCGGGCCTCTTAATCAAGTTCTTAGGGAATTATGCATATCTTTCAAATATGAACCTAAGCGCTTGATTAATGAGTGGATTTAATATAGATGAACAAACCCTTAGAGACCTTAATGTTTTTAATGAGGGGGCGAGTTCCAATTCGATATATAATATTTTTAAATACACAAGAACGCTGGGAGGGAGAGAACGGTTAGCCGAACTGATGCGAAATCCTTCTTCCGACATCAATGAAATTACTTTGCGGAGAGATGCGCTTGCATTTTTTCATCAGTATGAGATTAATCTCGATATCAGAAATGAAGAGTTTGATCTGATCTCTTTTTACCTGAAGTTCGATAAAAGAAGATCGAAAAGTAATATTATAGATGCGGTATATGATTTTACGACGAGAAATTCCAGTAATGATTATTATATCATTAAAACCGGACTAAAGTATCTGATAAGTTTTGCGAGATATATCCTGAAATTTATAGAGGAGCATTCTAAAACCGATACTCCAGAATATCTGGTTACCATCTTTGAACGGATAACAGACATTATTCAGAACGGTCTGTTAAAAGAGGCGATTCTACTTAACGAACGTCATATGAAGTTCTTTCAGGTAAATAAGCTTGATAGTGCATTTCGTGGAATTGAAAAAGAGAATATGAACGAATTGCTCCAGCTTGCCTACGAACTGGACGTTTTTGAGAATGTTGCAATTGTAGCTTCAAAAACCGGATTTACATTTCCTGTGTATGAAGAAAGCGATAACTTCAAAGTTGCTGTCAATGGTTTATTTCACCCCGGGATTTCGAACGCGGTAAAAAATGATGTTTTTATCGATAAAGATCAAAACATTCTGTTTTTGACAGGGTCTAATATGGCTGGAAAGTCTTCTTTGCTGAAGTCTCTGGGCATTGTAATTTACTTAGCCCATTTGGGGTTTCCTGTACCGGCTACATCAGTAAAAACCACAATTTTTAATGGTTTGATTACCACCATAAATTTGCCGGACAACACCAATGAAGGTTTAAGTCATTATTATAGCGAAGTAAAGCGGGTGAAAGAGGTCTCCTTAAAACTTGCTGAAAAGGATAAAATCTTCGTCATATTTGATGAATTGTTTAGGGGAACAAATGTGAAAGATGCATTTGATGCTTCTTTATTAATTATTTCGGAACTTTCCTTTGTCAGGAACTCCGCATTCTTTATCTCTACCCATATTGTTGAACTTGCAGATGAACTCGCAAGATTCAATAATATATCTTTTAAATATTTAGACACCTTTTTCAGAGATGGTAAGCCGGTTTTTACCTATCGGCTGGCGGAGGGTGTTTCAAAGGAAAGACTTGGAATGTATATTGTTCAAAATGAAGGTATAGTTGATATTATAAGGGAGTCTTGTAAAAAAACTTAGTGCCTCCCATTTGCTTTTAGCTGAGCTTCATATAACGACTGTGGTTGAAGGCCTTTTTTATTTAATCCTTCCCATTCTCCATCAGGTTTACCTTCCAAACGACCATTTACTTTTTTGCCTTGTATACCGACCGCATAGTTTTTGCCTGAAGCCCAGAGACTTTGTATCGCTGCTGCCTTTACTTTACAGTTCCAGAGCACCTGTGTAACGCCGGCCCATCCGTGCCCACTTCCCCAGTTACCGCGGTCTTGCACATTAATCTCACCATCAGTATCAATGTTGTCGTATAGCGTGCCGGTAGCCCAACGATGATGCGGTCCGATATCAGCATGCGTTCTCCTTGATTTGCAATGATAGAAAACATTAGGTCCGCAAGTTTTTGCACCTGTTACATAGTCGTGCCTGCCTTCGGTAGTTTCCAGATTCATAAAAAGGTTTTGCTGTCCATTGTTGTTAAATGAATACCTTTTTCCTCCCGTAATTACTGATTTAGCATCCAAACATTTGGAATCCTTTACGGTGATGTTTTTGGCTCCGGACTCTAAACTGACACAGGAGTAACCAAAGAAACGTGAAGTTACCCCGCTTACCCAGCCATTCTCGGTATGGTTAAAGTCAACTGCAATCCAGCCGTGGTCTTCATCTGTATCGTGTGCATATTCTGATTCAAACAGGATGTTTTCGATCCCGATTTCTTTTAAACGACCTTTATATTCATATTTAAAGATTTCTCCGCCACCATATTTGGTTTCCATAGCCATCACTACAGGGTTATCAATAGTGATTTTATTGCCATCAACAGCTGTAATTTCTCGTTCATAACTCAGACTATATTCAGCAGCTTCCCATTGTTTGGTGCCTTGTCTGGCGACAATCCTATCCATTTGTATATCCTGAATCCAGTTTTTTGTTCCAGGTCTGTATAAGATGATTTTATCACCCGCTTTAAAGTCTTTTGCAGATACTACGTCAAAAGATTTAGCTCCTGTGGGTACATATGCATCTGTGATTTTAACCCTTTCACCGGTTGGTGTGATTTTTCCTTTGCCACTAATTGCGACCAGTGAACGTAAACCCGCACCAGTTGCAATTAATCTTGTACCTTGCGCTGTATTTCCTTCTCCTCTTAAAACAATGCCATCGGTGTTAATGTTCAATGTTCCTGCAATGCCATAATCTCCTTTTTTTAAAAGAATAGCCCCTCTGAAACCATCAGCGCCGATAGGTAAAGTTGACACCTGGTCTATGGCTTCCTGAATACCGCGTCCCGCATCACCTTTTACAGGAGATACTGTTTTTACGACCTTAACTTCCGGGATTGCTTTTAGTCCATGATGATAACCGACACGACTAAAATCGGGAATGATATTGCCCTTTTCATCAGGTAAATAAGTAATGCTGGCATCTTTATTTACAACGAGGAATTTAGAATGCCAGCTTTCATTTTTTACGAATGAAAGTGTGAACAGTCCGAGGATCAGGACGCAAATAGTTAAGATTGATCTGGTTTTCATTTGTTTCAAAATTGCTACTGCAATTGCGGAATAAAAACCTGTTTTTTTATACATGTTATTAGCAGACTTATAAATTCAATTGGCCTTGAAAAATATACTGCTTTTAATTTACAACTTCATTTGCTGGATGCGTACCGCATTCAGAATGGCAAGGAGGGCTACGCCAACATCGGCGATTACAGCTTCCCACAAAGTGGCCACACCACCGGCACCCAAAATCAATACTATGATTTTAACACCCATAGCTAAGGCTATATTTTGCCAGACAATATTCCTCGTCAGTTTTCCGATTTTTATGGCGGTGACGATTTTAGAGGGCTGATCATTTTGGATTACAATATCTGCAGTTTCAATAGTCGCATCACTACCCAATCCGCCCATGGCAATTCCAGCATCTGCAAGCGCAATAACGGGAGCATCATTTACGCCATCACCTACAAAGGCCAGGTGTTTACCTTCTTTCTTCAACGCTTCAACTTTCTCAACTTTGTTTTCTGGCAACAAATCACCAAAGGCCTTATCAATGCCAAGCAATTTGGCTACCTTATTTACTACATTCTGTTTATCGCCACTTAGCATGACCGTTTGAATATTCAGGCGATGCATGTCAGCGATTGCCTGCATGGCGTCTTCTTTAATTTCATCGGCAATGGTAATATAGCCTGCGTATTTTCCATCAACGGCTAAAACTACGATGGTATCTGCTTCTGCATCTATTTCATGATTGTAATCGATATTGAATTTTTTAAGCAGTTTGGTATTTCCGGCCAGCACAGTTTTTCCATTAATAGTTCCTTTAAGTCCGTGACCGGATATTTCTGTCACCTCAGCAATTTTAGCATTGTGGTAATCTTCTCCTGCATACTTAACCACCGCAAGCCCAATGGGGTGGGTCGATTTACTTTCGATGGCTGCTGCCAAAAGAACTAATTCTTTTTCATCAAAGTCGTTTGTCACTACTTTTTGAACTTCAAATACCCCTTTGGTTAAGGTACCGGTTTTATCCATGACGATGGCATTGACCTTAGTCATAACGTCAAGGAAGTTTGAACCTTTAAACAATATTCCGTTTTTTGAGGCCAGACCGATTCCTCCAAAATACCCTAAAGGTATTGATACCACAAGGGCACAAGGACAGCTGATCACGAGGAATACGAGCCCCCTGTACAACCAGTCTTTGAATACGTAATCAGTTACAAAGAACATAGGGAGTACAACAACGAGCACTGCCAGTAAAAAAACTATTGGTGTATATATTTTGGCAAACCTGGAAATGAAGAGCTGCGTTTGCGATTTACGTGCGGTGGCATCCTGCACCATCTCCAGTATTTTACTTAATTTACTGTCTTTAAATGCAGCTTTAACTTTAACTTCCGTAACCTGATTCAGGTTAATCATTCCAGCCAATACAACTTCACCTTTTGCTTTATTATCCGGTTTGCTTTCCCCGGTTAGGGCAGCAGTATTGAATGTCGCCTTGTCAGATAGTAAAATCCCATCCAGTGCTACTTTTTCGCCGGGTTTAATCTGTATGGTCTCTTCAATGGCTACATCTGCTGGTGCCACTGTAATCACTTTTCCATCTCTAATTACATTCACGGAGTCGGGCCTGATGTCAAGGAGTGCTTTAATACTCCTTTTTGCGTTACTAACAGCAGAATCCTGAAACCATTCGCCAATGGAATAAAAAACCATTACGGCAACGCCCTCACTGAAGGAGCCAATAGCGAAGGCACCTATAGTGGCCACACTCATCAAAAAGAACTCATTAAAGAAATCAAACCTTAAAGCTTTTCTAATGGCCAGATTTAAGACGTTGTATCCTGCAAGGAAGTAGGCGGGAACAAAAATGATTAATTGCGTGACGGTATTGAATGTGGTGTGAAAGCCATATTCCAGTACCATCATTACAATAACAACGGCAAGGGAGGTAAGCAAAGGCCAATGACTTAACCAGCTTGAAGGTTCTTCCGCGCCATGGTTATGCCCGTCGTCATCGCTATGCTGCTCAGTATGATTACCTGCGCTATGATTATGATTTACTTGAAGTGCTTTACCGTTGATTTCATCAACCGAACAGCAGTCTTTATGTAGGTCCGTTACTTTCATCGCCTTAAATTATACAACAAAGGTAAGGGCTGAAGTTATGCAATGCTATTGCAAAGTAAGCTGCTGGATTTATTTACTGCATTGTTCGCAGACTCCTTTAATAATAAGGTTCATTTCCTGTTGTTTAAAGCCGTTAGGTAATGCCAGTTCAGGAATGCGGGTGTTGGGTAGGCAAAATGTTTCTTTACAGGAATTGCAGTAAAAATGAACATGAAGATCGTGATGGTTTTCACCATCACAATCTTGCTCGCATAAAGCATATTTAGTAGCCCCGGTGCCATCTTCAATACTATGTACCAGTCCTTTTTCTTCAAAAGTTTTTAAGGTCCTGTACAAGGTAATCCGGTCGGATGGGGCCATACCTTTTTCAAGATCATTTAAACTTATGGCAGCAGTTTGTTTCGTTAAGAAATCCAATACGAGCAAACGCATGGCCGTAGGGTTAACCTGTCTGTTTTTAAGTCTGTGCTCAATGTCCTGTGTCATATACTTTATGCTTATTGTTCCATTAATGACTATGTTCTGCTGGTCCTGATGCTTTTGACTGCAAATAAAAGGCCCCTTTTGTAACCACCCTGACATCTGCAGGTAATTTTTCTAAAGGATTGATCTGTATATAGCCCAATTCAGCAACACCGGTTGTTACTTCAACTTTTTTGAAATGTACTGAATTTTTGTCTTTTGCGTCTTCTTCTTTATGTTTTTCTTCTGCCTCCCCCTCGTGTGTATGTCCGTGCTCTTCCTCATGTGCGGCTTTTGCTTCGGTATCCACAATAAAAATGAACGCTTTTCCTTCTGAACGGATTATGGCATCAATCGGAACCGCATTGGCTGCTGCAGTACCAATACCGATAAGGCCGGTTACATACATTCCGGGAATCAGGTTCGCACCTGGTTTTTTAATAATCGCGTGTACAACTACGCCTTTACTGTCATTTTCAAATGATTTATTGATACCATAGATTTCTCCTTCAATCTGTTCATTCTTTTGGTTAGTCAGTTGGAAATCTACTTTTTGTCCCACTTTAATTTTTGAAAGATCTTTTTCAAAAACAATGAGATCGGCATGGATTTTTGAATTATCTACAATTTCCATGATTGATACACCCGGTTGTGCGTAGGACCCGGTTTCAGCGGATATTTTTCCAATAGTTCCATTGATGGGGGCAGTAACAGGAACCTGAGACGTGATGTTACCTGATGTAATTCTGCTAACGGAGATGCCATATTGCTTGAGTTGGCTTTCCAAAGCTTTTAATCTGGCACGTTCTGCATTGTAGTTTGCTTCCGCCTGTTGGTGCGCTTTTCCAGTACCAGCATTGGCAGCTTTAAGCTGTTGCTGACGATTATGCTCAGCTTCGATAAAGCTAAAGCCACCTTTAGCCGTTAAATAATCTTGTTGAAGTTTGATCAGGTCCTGATTTTCTATGGTAACCAATACTTGACCTTTGCTTACACGCTGACCTTCAATTACATTTATTTTTCTGATGATACCGCCTGTCAGTACATTAATTTGTGCCGCATTTTGAGGTGGTACAGCCAATTGCCCGCTCGCTTTAACTACTGCAGTAAGGTTCTTTTGTTCGATGTTTCCAATAACAATGCCTACGGCATCCATTTGTTCCTTACTTAACTCAAGCGCTTCACTGTGCTCAGCATGTCCTTCGGCACCATGATCGTGTGCTGCTTCAGTAGTAGTACCGGCCTTTTTTGTTGCGTCACCGCATGAACTGATTGCGCTAACTATAAATGCTGAGCAGATGAGTATAGCGATGTTTCTTTTTATATATGTTGTTGTGTTCATTGGGTTATTTTCCTTTTAAAAATTGTAATTGAATAACTGATTGGTTCAGCGCATTGACGGTTTGCAAATAATTGAGTTTACTTTGTATAGCCAGTGCCATGTTTTGAATAAATTCAATATAACCAATCTCTCCCAGGTCGTAAGATACCTGTGCAATTCGCAGCTGTTCATCAGCTTGTTTCAGACCTCCGGAAGTGAAATAGTCGGCCATGCTTTTGTGTTGTGCATAATTCTGAAGTTCTTGTTGATATTGCGTATTCAGTTGGTTTTGTACACGTTGATAGTCTGTTTCAGCAATTTGAGCGGCAATCTTTTCATTGTTTACCCTTGCACGGCCAGCTCCATTAAATATGGGTACGGCAATACCCAGCTGTATTCCGGCAATCCGGGTTCCGGGGGTATAAGTACGACCAATGTTTGCGGGATCAAATGATTTGATGACGAATTGTTGCGCATAGCCAAGTGTAAGATCTGGCATGGCACGTGAGCGTTCCAGGTCAATTTTAGATTTAGCGACAGCAACCTGCTGTTGATATACTTCCATTAGTGGGTTGCTTTCGGTTGCGGTTATTCCATTTTCAGTCAAAATCAATACCGGAAGACTTTTTTCGGAAGGGCTTAAGCTGGTTTTCACATTCAGTAATTGCTGTAGATTAAGCTGCTGGACAGACAATTCGGTTTCCATCGCTTTTTTTAAGGCTTGTACCTCCTGATATTTATTTTTGGCAGTAATCAGTTCCAGATTAGAGGTTTCGCCAACTTTATATCTAAGTTCCGATTTTTTGATGAAGTTACTATAAATACTGTCTTGCAGTTCCAGAACTTTTAAGGTACTGATGCTATAGAGTAAGTTGTAATAGGCAAGCCTGGTATCGCGTGTAATTTCCGATTTAGTGTAATTACTGGTCTTTTCCATTAATCCAGTTTGTCCGGTAAGTACTTTCTTTTGGTTTTTGTAAAATCCCGGCCAGGCAAAGCTTTGAGAAACAGAAACAGAGTTGTCGTTGCTACCACCACCTGTAGGGTCCTGGGAAACACCAAATTCTGTTTTGGCAGGATCAAAAGCCGTTTTTTGCATTGTTCGTGCCTGATTGACGGCCAGATCCGACGATTTTAGCTGCAGGTTGTTTCTTAATGCCATGGCAACTGCGGTATCAGCCGAAATTGGTTGTTGTGCTTTAACACTGCCAGTGAATCCTAATCCGGCAAATAGCATGAGCGCCACAATTAAAGGTTTTACAGTCATTACAGTTCTTTTTTTACGATCGGTAGTTAAGATATACAAACATGGTAATACAAATAGCGTGAGTAGGGTGGCCGACAATAAACCTCCGATAACAACGGTTGCCAATGGTTTTTGTACTTCAGCACCGGCTCCTCCGGATAAGGCCATTGGTAAAAAGCCCAGCGAGGCCACTGCAGCAGTCATAATTACTGGCCTTAATCTTACCTGTGTGCCCTGAATTACGCGTTGATATACATCAGTAATTCCTTCTTCCTTCAATTGATTGAAATAGGAGATGAGTACAATACCATTCAGTACGGCCACTCCAAACAGTGCAATAAAGCCAACCCCGGCAGATATACTAAATGGCATATCCCTAAGTAACAATGCAAATACACCACCAATGGCCGATAAAGGTACCGCTGTAAAGATTAAAATGGTTTGCTTAAATGATCTGAAGGTAAAATATAAAAGTCCTAAAATGAGAAGCATAGCTACTGGTACCGCAACTGATAGTCTACTTTTGGCTTCAATCAGATTCTGGAACTGTCCGCCATAGGTGATATAATAACCGGAAGGCAGTTTTAACTTTGCATTCAGGATCTGTTGGATCTCTGCAACGGTACGCTCCACATCTCTTCCTTTTACATTAAAGCCGACATATATACGTCTCTTTCCATCTTCTCTGGAGATCTGCGCAGGTGCTTCTTTCAGTTCAATTTTAGCAACCTGGCTTAAAGGTACTTTATTGCCTGAAGGTAGTGGAATATATAAGTTTTCGATACTGGAGATATTTTCCCTGAGATCGCGCTGTAGACGTACCACCATATCAAAACGTTTTTCACCTTCAAACACTACTCCGGCTACATCCCCTGCAAACGCGGTTTTTAATATGCTGTTGATGTTTCCTATTGTTAATCCGTATTGCGCAATTTTTTCCCTGTCGTAAGTTACTACCACCTGTGGTAATCCGGTAACTTGCTCTACAAAGGGTTCATTAACGCCGGCAACAGGTGCAATTAGTTTAGAAACCTTGTTGGCCTGTTCGGTAAGCACATCAAGATCTTCTCCGTAAATTTTAATAGCTACATCCTGTCTGACGCCAGTCATTAATTCATTAAAACGCAGTTGCATAGGTTGTGTGATCTCAATGCTTACACCCGGTAAAACAGAAAGTGCTTCTTCCATTTTCTCAGACATTTCTTCTTTGGTTTTTGCCGTTGTCCATTCTTCTTTAGGAAGCATTGCCACCATCATGTCACCACGCTCAACCGGCATTGGATCTGTTGGAATTTCGGCACTACCAATCCTGGTTACTACTTGTTTTACCTCCGGGAATTTATCTTTCAATATCTTTTCGGCCTTGCTGAAACTTTCTACAACCTGTGTAAGTGATGTTCCCTGCGACATTGCAATTTCAACAGCTAAATCGCCTTCTTCTAATTGAGGTAAAAACTCACCACCCATATTGTTAAATAACCAAAGGGTAAATGCAAAGCATACAATGGCAATAGCTACAACTAACTTTTTAAAGCCCAATGCCCATTCCAGCATGGGTTTGTACACCCTTTTGAAAAAGTCCATAATCTTATCAGATATGTTTCTTTTGTGCTCGGTATTTTTGCTTAAAAATAAAGCACTCACCATAGGAACATAGGTTAATGATAAGATGAATGCACCAACAATAGCAAAAACTACAGTTTCGGCCATTGGTCTGAACATTTTACCTTCGATACCTACCAGTGAAAGTAGCGGTAAGTACACAATCAGAATGATAATCTCGCCAAATGTTGCACTAGCCCTGATTTTTGAAGAAGCAGTAAATACTTCTTTGTCCATCTGCTGTTGGGTTAACCTTGGTGTCCCTTTAAACAACTTACTTTCCGTGAGACGGAATATAATGGCTTCAACGATAATAACCGCTCCATCTACAATCAAACCAAAATCGATTGCACCAAGGCTCATCAGGTTCCCCGAAACGCCAAACAGGCGCATCATAGCAAAGGCAAACAACATAGAGAGTGGAATTACCGAAGCCACAATTAACCCGGCCCTCCAGTTGCCAAGTAGTAACAACAGTACAAAAATTACAATTAAGGCACCCTCAATCAGGTTTTTCTGGACAGTACTGATAGAACGGCCAACCAATTCAGTCCGATCCATATAGGGCTCAATAATTACGCCTTCTGGTAAGGATTTTTGAATCTGAATGATTTTCTCTTTTACGTTTTCTATCACCTGGTTAAAGTTCTCGCCTTTCAACATCAGGGTTATCCCGGCTACAACTTCTCCTGTTCCGTTTCTGGTTACCGCACCATATCTTGTGGCAGTTCCAAATTGAACTGTTCCAATATCCCTGATCAAGACAGGAACACCGCCCACATTTTTTACAACGATTTTTTCAATATCGTCCAGCGACTTAACCTGGCCAATGCCACGAATAGTGTAGGCATTGCTCTGTTGTTCTATATAAGAACCACCTGTATTTTCGTTGTTGTTTTTTAAGGCATCGTAAATCTGCGAAATGGTTACGTTATTGGCGTTGAGACGCTCATTGTCTAACGCAATTTCATATTGTTTTACATAACCGCCCCAGCCACTTACTTCAGCTACACCTTTAGTACCAGCCAATTGAGTTCTTACCACCCAATCCTGTAAGGTTCTTAAATCGGTAGCCGAATATTTATCCTCGTAGCCTTTTTTGGTATGTAAAACATACTGGTAAATCTCACCTAAGCCGGTAGTGATGGGAGCTAAGGAAGGTTCGGCTAAACCATCAGGTATATTACTTTCTGCTTCTTTTAATTGTACTGAAACTTGTTGTCTTGCCCAATAAATATCTGCATCGTCTTCAAAAACGATGGTAATTACTGATATGCCCGAACGGGATATGGAACGTTTTTCGATTACCTTAGGAATGTTGGCCATTGCCAGCTCAATAGGGGCTGTAATGAACTGTTCAACTTCCTGAGCACCTAAACTAGGCGCCTGAGATATAATTTGTACCTGGTTATTGGTAATGTCAGGCACCGCATCAATAGGTAACCTGGTTAAGGAATAAATTCCCCATACAACTAAGGCAAGGGTCATTATACCAATGGCTAGTTTATTCTTTATGGAGAATAAAATAATCTTGTTAAACATAAAATGATCTTATTTTACCGCATAGGAATAGCATGTATATGCCATTAAAATACGTGGGTTAATAATTATAAACAGAAAAATAATTATACCCACTGAGGCGGCTGCCAGATATCGCCGGGAAATAAGATCACTGCACAATCCTGGAAGTCAGGAAAGCTATTGTTACAATCAGAAATGACAAGAGCGGGAGCTTTGTTCACTGCTGGTGATGCTACAAAAGCATGATAAGTGCTGGAATGAAAAAATGGAGAGCAGGCATGCGGGTCTTTTTGCGCTTTATCATGGTTATCTGAAGATGTATAACAAGCGTCATTCTGACCAGAGGTAAGACCAGCTTCATTACCACAGCACGGCCATGCAGACAGGGCCACTACGTAAAGGGTAAATATGAACGCCAGATACTTCATATTGCAAACTTACTCGTTTTTTTTAAAAAACAAATTAATTTGTATCATTCATCTGTTATATTTTAATTTCAAGTTAATAAAGCGCTTTTGTCGTTATTATTTTTACAATATATCGCCAGCGATTCTGTAAGTAGGATCTTCCATGATATTGACTTCAATAATGGCATCTGCATTTTTAAGGAGTTGTCTGCAGTCTTCACTAAGGTATCTTAAATGCAGTTCTTTTCCTGCCTTTTTGTATCTTTCTGTGAGTTTATGTAAAGCATCGATTCCCGACATATCAGCAATTCTGCTATCGCGGAAATCAATGATTACCTTTTTCGGATCATTATTTACATCAAACTTTTCCATAAAGGCCGTTACTGAACCGAAAAATAACGGTCCATAAATTTCGTAGTGCTTAATCCCGTCTTCATCTATATGTTTTTTTGCCCTTATTCGTTTTGCACTTTCCCAGGCGAAAACCAATGCAGCAATAATAACCCCGATTAATACTGCTAAAGCAAGGTTGTGTAGCCAGATGGTGATAAGTGCAACCGTTACGCCTACAAAAATATCTTGTCGGGGCATTTTATTGATGACTTTAAAGCTCATCCATTCAAATGTTCCTATGGCTACCATGATCATTACACCTGTTAGCGCTGCCATCGGAACCTTTTCGATTAAAGATGACCCGAATAAAATGATAGCCAGAATGGTGATGGCGGCAACAATGCCGGATAAGCGGGCTCTGGCACCTGCCGAAAGATTAACCAGCGTTTGCGCGATCATTGGGCAGCCGCCCATGCCGAAAAAGAAGCCATTAAGGATGTTTGCGCTTCCCTGCGCAATACATTCCCGGTTTCCATTTCCTCTACTTTCTGTAATTTCATCCACAAGGTTTAGGGTAAGTAAACCTTCAGTTAAACCAACAGCAGCCATAATCAGCGCATAGGGAAACACAATTTTAAGTGTTTCGAAAGTAAACGGGATTTCAGGGATATGAAAAGGAGGGAAGCCTCCGCCTACAGCAGCGATGTCTTTAACTGTTTTGGTATCTATATTAAATCCCAATACGACGAGGAAAACAACAATAATCGCTACCAGTGAAGCAGGTACTGCTTTAGTTATTTTAGGCCATATTAAAACGATAGTAACAGTTAAAGCCACCAATCCGAGCATGATATACAGTGCGCTTCCACTTAGCCAAACCAGCTCTCCATTCACATTTACTTTAAACTGTTCCAGTTGGGCCAGGAAAATGATTACAGCAAGGCCATTCACGAAACCGAACATAACTGGCTGTGGTACCAGGCGTATAAATTTCCCCAGTTTAAAAAGACCGACAATAATTTGGATCACGCCTGCCATAGCAACGGCTGCAAATACATATTCCAATCCGTTCGATTTCATTAAGGCAATCAGTACAATAACTGTTGCACCGGCACCGCCAGATATTAATCCTGGTCGCCCACCAAAAATTGCGGTGACTAAGCCCATGATAAAAGCCGCATACAAACCCGACAAGGGAGGTAAGCCCGCAAGGATGGCGAAAGACAAAGATTCAGGCATCATGGTCATGGCAACCGTTAAACCTGCAAGAACTTCAGTTCTGTAATTAACCTTTTGCGAAAAATCAAACAAACGTAGGATTGGCTTCATTAACCGCAAAAATAGGATATTAAAGTGCTTTATTGATCATCTAATGTTTTTAAAAAGGCAATAATATCCTGCATTTCTTTTTTACTGAGTTTAAGCGGATCTGATGATAAAGTCTGGTTGTCAAGAATGATACCTATGCCGGCTCCGCCGCCACGATTGTAAAAATCCAGAACCTCTTCTAAAGTTTTGTAAACACCATTATGCATATATGGTGCTGTTTTAGCAACATTGCGCAGAGTAGTGGTTTTAAAGGCATACTTGTACTGCGGGTAAGGATTTAACATGAAGCGGCCAAGGTCGGAGCCCGGTTTTGCGTTCACGGTATCTGCATGTGTAGGTACGCCCAGAACTTCAGCCTCACTTTTAGTAAATAAGGGAGATTGCGTACCGTTAAATAGTGGCGCAAAATGACAACTGCCACATTTACCTTTACCCATAAATAGGTTGAACCCGGCTTTTTCTTCCGGATTAAGCTGTGTTTTATCACCCTGCATATATCTGTCAAATTTTGAAGAGAAAGGCGCTAGTGAACGTATGTAGGAGGCCAGTGCATGTTGGATTTTCCATGGAGTGATGTTGACTGTACTGTCCTTGAACGTGTTTTTAAAAGCAGATGGGAACGCTTTGTCATTGTTTAAACGTTTAGCAGCTTCAGTCAGTGAACCGTCCATTTCATTTTTATGATGGACAACATCCAGTGCCTGATCTTCCAGGGTACCTGCTTTAAGGTCATAAAAGAAACCACGTTGTAAACCGGCATAAGTTAAAGTAGGGGTATTCCTTAATAAGAATTTGGTCCCATTCAGGCCTTCAGCGGTTTTGAGACCATCGGCAAATGCTCTTCCTTTGTGATGACAGCTTGAGCAGCTTCTGTTTCCTCCATTTGAAAGTAGGGTGCTATTAAACAAGGATTTGCCCAAAGCAATTTTCTCGTCGGATAGGTATTCTGTATAATTGCCGACAAACTTGTTCATATTGAATGCGTTCTTTTGAAACATGCTTACCGCATCGTCATTTAGGGCAGAACCACTGCTTGTTGTTTTGATGTTCAGTTTTTTGCGAAGTTTATCTATGCCATTACTTATCGTTTGTAAGTGATCTGTTATAAAATCTATCCGGTTAAGACTATTAAAATCCCGATGGTTGTTGAGGAGGCTAATTGCAGTTTCAATAGAGGCTAATAGTTCATTATTGGCTTTGTAGTTTTTTAAAACATCTTTTACTCCTGTTAAAGCTGCAGCTGCTTCTGGTAAGGATTGTAAAGCTGTTGGCGTATCAAAACCTGTAATACCCAAACTGGTAATGCGAAAAACTTCTAATCTGATTGCGTCAAAAATTTGCGCATCGGTTATTTCATATTGTTCATTAAATCTGGTAACCCGCTTAAGGTTGGTCTGCATCTTCGTTACTTCATTCAGTAATTCGTCACGATTTTCCGGTGTTGGTGTATCGTAAATCAGTTCTTCCATAACCTGAAAACCTGTAGGTTCTTCAATTAAGTTTTCACCCAATTCAATTTCGTCAATTGGCGCTCCATTTATCAACGCAGAGGTCGAAGGAAAGAAATATTCAATATAATATTCAATCTTTTTATACTGTGCCCGGGATTGTAGAAAGCTTGCTTTAATGGCTTTCTCATCTGCTTTATTTATTGCGGTTAAAAGTTCCTGGTCTACAATTGATTGTAGTTTTAACAACTGGCTGTCGAAACTTATTTTAACCTCTTCTGCCGGTGTCTTTTTTTTAACTGTGCAAAATATAGACAAGAGTGTGGTAATGGAGATTAGAATTGAAAATATAGTGAATTTAGAATTGCGGATCATGTTGAGTTTATTGAACAAAATATCCCTCCACGGCATTTAACCGGGAGGGATCGTATGAAGTAGATTGATTATTTTGCTATACCACGAACAATAACAACTTGTCCGCCTTCGCTATTATTTGTCAGACGCGCGGTTCCTCCATCGGCGTTTTTAAATTTGGCATCTGTCCATGTATGCGGATGCAGGTTCACAACAAACGTTTCAGGAATTCCGGTAAGTGCAGAAACATCATACATCGCTCCATATTCCCAGCTACTTAAAAGTGTACTGTTTGCAGGGTTATATTTAGCATTAAATGCAGTTTCGTTTCTGCGGTGGTTCATTTGCAACATCGGTTTTAACGATTTGCTGGCCATGTTAAACTGCCAGATTGTACCGTCATGATCATTGTTCTTGTAATAAGAATCTCCATCTTCCTGTATGTAAACATAATTTTCAGTTACACAAAGGTTATCAGGGTTCACAATGCTGCTGCCAGGGTTATCACCACCATCTACTGCAACCTGAAGTTTACCTTTCAATGGATTGTCGGCATCTAAAACCAACTTGTATACACGGCCCCACATTGTTTTTCCACTTACCGGTGTTAACTTATCTGCCTGACTTACTCCGGTAGCAGTAAAGTAAATTTCGCGTCCGTTGGCGGCGCTACCTTTTCTGTAGTCGATATCTTCAACACGGGCAAGCATTAGCGCTTTTTTATCAATTGTCTGTTGCTGAAGTTCTAATCCTGTGCTGGTTTGTACATTATTAAGTTCTACAAATTCAACATCGTAGGAATTCCCTTTATACATACTGGTTTCCACAGGATCGTTATTTGTACGTTTTAAAACATAAACTTTTCCGTTGCTCAGGTCACCTTGAGTATTGGATAAATACATGGCCAACTGGCCATCTGATTCGTCCTCACCAATTAATATGACTGTTTTACCTGGGTAAGCACCTTTTGGAAGTGGTACAGCATTTTCTGCACTCCATCTGCCTAATGCTTTTACCGTTCTTTGCTGGTTCTTCTTGTCCGGAGTAGCTAAAGGGTCAATGGCATGAATCATAGATTCGGAACCACTTTCGCCGGCGGTAAGAAAAGTAGGTTTGGAAAATCCATGTTCTTCAGGAGTTGCCATCGTTGCAGAACAAAGACGGGTCATACCACCATCAGAATCAACAATGTACTCACCTTTGATAGGTTTAAAGTTCTTATCGAGGTAAACTCTCGATACAGACTGTAGGATTTCATGATTGTTGATCATGATGAAACCATCTCCAGCTGGATTTTTTAGAATCGCCGCACCATCAGGCTGTGCACCAAAAATAAAATTTGGAGACTCAGGTAACACATCATCGCTACTGATCAATGTTGTGATTTTGAGATTTTCAAATCCGTCCATTGTTTTCAACAACGATGGAGTTACAGAGTAATTTTTAAGGAGCTCAATTTCCTCAACTATTTCTTTTTTATCCTTTTTACAGGCTGTTACTGCTACTGCAGTGGCAACAAAACCAGCGATTGCAAAGGCCAGTGTTTTTCTTTTGAATAGAATTTTAGTCATAGTTTGTTTTTGTTTTTCTATAGCAAACCTACATGGCTAATATTGTGAGACGTTTAAGACAATGTTAAATGTCCTTGCTTGGGTAGTTTGGAATGATTCTAGGCATTTTTAATCAAAATGGATTCCAGCACGTTTGCAGCATCGTCGCATTTATCGGTTGCCATTTCAAGCATTTGCAGTACCTCTTTTTGTTTGATGAGTTCAATGGCATCAACTTCATCATCGAACAGTATAGCTAAAGCTGTATTACAAATTTTGTCAGCCTTGGCTTCTCCGGCATTTATTCTTAAACATACCGCCGCAATTAGTTCCGTATTTTTAAAATTCCTCAACTCTTTAATGGCCATATCAAGATCAGTACACATTTCAAATAACAATTGAGCCAATTTAATCATCGATTTATTGATAGTCTTGATATTGTATAAATCGATATTTATACCCGCTGCATAAATATAATCTGCGATATCATCTAGTGAGCTGACCAATGCGTGAATGTCTTCACGGTCAAAAGGGGTAATAAAGGTTTTCCCTAGTCCTAAGAAAATAGTGTGCGTAATGTCGTCGCCAATTTGTTCAAGCTTATCAACTTCTCTGATATGTTCTCTCCTTTTAACAGGATCTATTGTGCTTACAGTTTCAACCAGCGCATGTGAGATTTTTACGAGATTGTCTCCAGCCTGTTCAAAAAGAGGTTGGAATAGTTTGTCCTTAGGATTAAAAAAGTTGAAAATGCTGTTCATAGTGTTTTTGATTTTAACAAAAATATCTTTGCAATGTTAAGTCACTATGAAATGTAAGGGCTATTAATTGTCATTAACGGCCAACGAACATCTGTATCTTTAGCTAACCGGTATGGCCACAGGTGCCCAACGACAAAATCACAGTAGGGTAATTAAGTATAAGTTAATTGTAATTAACAGGGATGCTAAAAGGATCTAACCAGGAGTTGACAGGGAATTTGCCCCTGTTAAGTCCCTGTTTACCCCTTGTTATTTCCCTGTCGGCCCCCTGTTGGGAATTGGCGTATTTGAATGTTTTTTCGAGTAATATCTAAGCTGGAGTAAGCTTTAATGATATTTTTTAATTATTAATTAACAAATAGTTGACTGATAAGGAAAGAGTGCGATTTGAATAGTTATCATCCAGATAAACTGCAAAATACAGAAGTTAATTTAGATGTTGGTTAATTGACTGTTGTTTAGGTTGTTGTGGTTTTGTTTTTCTGGTGGAAAATCAGTGTTTTTTATTGGCAAAACTTTTTAAGAATTTTATTGTTATCCTATTGTAACGCCGCTTAAATAGCTTTTATTCCACTATATGATTAAAAATCTACCTGCTGATCTTATATTAAAGCGAAAAAATAACCACTTTGGTTATGTTGTTTTAGGATGCTTAGTTTTCGTTTGTTTAGATGTAAAGGCGCAGTCGACCAGTTTACAGGATTGTTATAATCTTGCCAATCAACGAAATGTTACTTTGAAACAGGCCCGCTCTGGCTTGTTGTCTGGAACGTATAATTTAGAGGCCGAAAAAAAGAGTTACTTACCCAAGGTTGATTTATTATCCAGTTATACTTATCTCAGTAGCCCGTTAACCATTAACCTGCAGACAGTTAAAGATGGGATAGTAAATGGTTCATCACAACAAAGTGTGAATGCTGCAAATGAGGTTTTTAAGGAAATTACAGGCAATAATTTATCGCAGGCGGCGCAAGACCGGATTTACAATACCTCGAAGAATGTTATTGGAGCAGTGTATCCTGATTACAATCCTGAATTAAGCAAACAGTCTTACTTTGTTGCTGGATTGGGCGTAAGACAACCTATTTTTTTAGGAAATAAGTTGGATGCTGCGACGAATCTGGCGCAATCGTTGGCAAATACAGCAAAAATTAACGTAAATGTAGTGAGTAAAGAGGTCGACTTTCTGATATCCTTGCAATACCTCCGGATTTTATATTTGAATACAGTGCTGAACAAGCAACAGCATATTGTTGATATACTGACCAAAAATAACAACTATGCGAACGAACTGGTTAAGAATGAGATTTTGCCTCCGTACCAGAAAAGCTGGACAAATGTAGTGTTGATGCAGGCCAATGCGCGTTTTAGCAGTATAAAGCTGGATAAGCAAAATGCACATGTTGAGCTGAATAAATTACTAGGGGTGCCGCTTGATTCGAATATTTTGATTACTGATACGATAAAGTTTACACCAGTTAATCCTGAACTCCCACAAGGCGAATTCTGGACAAATAACCCACTGTATCAGCTGGCTGGGAGTAAAATGTCTTACGCTAAAACTGCTGTAAAAATTAGTAAATCGTTTTCCCTGCCTAATATTTTTGCCATTGGAAACTACAATTTGTACCAGCGAGACCTGCCGGTAACGATACCCGATTGGTTTGTTGGTGTTGAATTACAATGGAGCTTGTTTAACGGACAAACCCGAAAACGTACGTTAGCTGCCCAGCAGTTGATTGAAGAATCGAAGCTGGCCGAAGAGAATGCCGGATTAACGCTTCAGGTTTTATCAAAGGTTTCCCGCAATAAAATGACTTCCCTTCAAAATGAAGTAACGGTAATGGACAATGCCAGAAAAGAAGCTGAAACCACCGCTCGTTTGATTACGAAACGTATGGAAAACCAACTTTCGTCACCAAAAGATGTAAATGATGCTGTTCTAATAGAAGAAGAAATTGATAAAGCTTATCAGGCGGCTGTTTTAGGATATTACCTGGCATTGGCGGAATATTTTAACAGTCTTGGTGATCCGAAACAAATAAGTCAGTTTATTAAGTAAAAGTAGCAGTAGAAATATAAAAGATATGAGTATGAATAAAATTATAAAAAACTACTGGGCCCTGCTGATCCCCATACTGGTTGTTATTGTTGCTTTGTTTTTCTTCTTGAAAGGGAATCATGATGAAGACAATTTAATTGGGATGGTTGATGCTTCTAGTGTAGATGTTGCCGCAGAATTTCCTGGGCGGTTAGACTCGTTACTGGTAGAGCAGGGAGATACCGTGAAAGCGGGACAGCTGGTTGCGGTGTTGCGGTCGAACGAGATTGATGCCATTAAATCGCAGGCTTTAGCAGCGATAGAGGCGGCAAAGGGACAGCAGGAACTACTAGCACAAGGTGCAAGACCGGAGTTGATTGAAGCTACATCCAAGCTTTACCAGATTAGCGAAGAGCAATATAATTTGTTTAATACTACTTACCAGCGAATGGAACGTTTGTACAATGCTGATGTAATTTCGGGGCAGGAGAAGGATGTGTTTTATTTTAGGTATCAGGCTGCTAAAAAAGAAATGGAAACGGCGCAACTGAATTTGAAGATGCTGAAGGATGGTACAAGACCTGAAATTTTGAAAACAGCAAATGCCATTGTAAAGCAGGCGGAACAAGCTTATGAGTTAACTAAATCATTGGGCGATAATACGAGGGTTCATGCCCCTGCAGACGGGGTGATTTCTAGTTTGGTTACACACCAGGGAGAAATCGTCTCAATAGGTTATCCGATGATGACCATTGAAAAGAAAAACTCGTCATTCATTAAATTTAATATTCGCCAGGATAGGGCGAAGGATCTTAAAGTTGGTTCGGTTGCAAAGGTAACTGTGCCGGGCTGTGAGCCTGAAGTTTTTAACGTTAAGGTGTCTACAATTTCTCCGACACTTGAATTTGCAAATTGGGTGCCGGCAAAAGATAAAGGACAGTTTGAACTGAGGACTTTTACAGTTGAGTTTAAGCCGGAAGATTTGTCGGCGATTAAAGGTTTACGTTCGGGCATGACAGCTTCTTTAATTCTGCCTTAATGCAAGCAATAGGCCATATCATTTTAAGAGAGTGGAAACGAATAATCAGGTTGCCTGTTTTTTACCTGGTGATGCTGGTTATTCCAGGTTTGCTATTTTCTTTTTATGCGCTCATTTATCAGAAAAAAGATGCAAAACATCTGGCTTTTGCCATTTGGGATGAAGATAAATCAGCGATGAGCAGACAGCTTATATTCTTACTGGAGCAGCGTGAAACCTTGCAGATTACACGGAGTGTTGGTAGTGAAGCTGAGGTTAAAGACTTGATTCAAAAAGGCGAAATAATGGGTGCCGTACATTTTCCGGCAAATATGCAAAAGGATATTTACAGCAGGCACCCTTCCAATGTGACACTATATACCAATGCGGCTTCGTTAGTGCCGGCCAAGCTGGTTTATAAGGCCGTAGCAGAAGTCATTATTATGGGAAGTTCTGGTGTCGTATTAAAGAAACTGGTAAAAACGGGCATGAAACCAGACAGGGCCATGGCGCTGGCGAATCCGATAAAACTAAATTCCTACCAGTTGTATAATTCTAACTACAATTATCAGGAATATCTGGTGCCTGGTCTAATAACAGTTGGTATGCAGATGATCTTGATTATTAGTAGTATGCTGGCATTAAATTATGAATGGAAAACGAATACCATGCAGGAGTTGTATGTTTTGGCAAATGGGTCAGCTTTGAAAGTAATTATGGCAAAAACACTGGCTCATCTGGTCTTTGCCTGGATTAACTTCTTTGTCATCGCATTTGTTATTTTTCCAATATTCGGTATAGGGGTTTCTGCTGCCACAGGTAAGTTCTTTTTGTTGTATACCTTGTTGTCTATTGCGTGTTTAGGTATTGGGATGTTTATTTCTGCTTTATTTAAGGATGTGATGCTTTCGGGTGATGTAGCTTTATTCTATACTTCGCCTGCATTTGTTTTTAGCGGCTTTACTTTTCCAAGATGGGCAATGCCGTGGTATGATCAGTATTATGCTACAATAATGCCTTACACGCCTTTTTTAGACGCTTTTTTTAAGGTGTATTACATGAATTTGCCGATGAATTATGCGCAGGCCGATATCAATAAACTGCTTTTGTTTTGTGCGGTGATGTTTCCAACGGCTGTGATTTTATTTCAACAACAATTTAATACGAGTAAAAATGAGCAAGAAGTCCAGGCCGTCGCTAATTAAGCTTTTTCTAAGAGAAACAGCTCTTGTGGCAAAGGACCATAGTCTGTTGCTGACTTTGCTGATTGCGCCGTTATTGTACGCTTTTTTTTACGGCAGTATTTACATCAATAAAGAGGAAGAAAATGTAAAACTGGCGGTGGTTGATGACGACCAGTCGCGTTTATCGCGTTTGTTGCAGCAGAATATCGACAATTCACCTGTAGTAGAGTTGATTCATTTTTCGAACCTGGAAGAGGCTAAGGAATGTATGTACAGGGGCGACGCTCAGGGCTATTTTTATATTCCGAAAGGTACACAAAGTAATTTATTGAGCTTAAAACAGAGTAATGTAGTACTTGCGGTAAATGCAGCAAGGTTTTTACCTTCAAGTGATATCCTGATGAGTGTGCAGCAGATTTGTTTGACAATAGGAGCGGGCGTTCGGTTGCAGTATTTTGAAAAGAGTGAAGGTTTAAGCACCGCGATGGCGATGCAAAATGTGATGCCGATTAATTTAGACTATCGCCCGTTATTTAACGAAAGATCCAGCTACGGTGCTTTTTTACTGCCTGCATTGCTGGCGTTGATTTTGCAGCAAACGTTGCTGATTGGTTTATCGGAAAGTGTGGCAGGAGAACGGGAAAACTCCCGGATTAAGGAATGGTTTAGTGGCGGAGTATCTACGGCAATATGGGGTAAAGGCTTGTTTTATCTATTTGTTTTTGGGGCTTACGGTTTCTTTTTTCTGAATGTAAACTTTAAAATATTAAACCTACCCATGCGGGGAAGTGGTTTTGACCTGGGAATATTACTGATGCTCCTCTTGTTTACATTGATACCTATGGCACAATTTATAGGCTCATTGTTTAAAACCCAGTTGTTGTGTTTGCAGGTAATGGCTTTTTCAACTTATCCTATATTCTTAATTACCGGGTATACCTGGCCTTTTGAATCACTGCCGTTGGTTGTACAATGGATTTCTATGTTAATACCTACTACACCGTTTATTAAAGTGTATACAGCTATTGTACAATCGGGTGCCAGTTTATCCAGTCAAACAGGACCTTTACTTCATTTGTTATTGTTATGGTTGTTTTATACAGGTATTTGTTATTTGAGATTTAGTAAACCGGAAAGCTTGTTAGTCGCAAAATCATAATTACATGATCGTGATGCCTGCGTTGAAACCGATCCAGCCTTTGGTTGCATTGCCAAAACTCGTATGGTGGGAGGGGACTACATTCTGTTTGTAGCCGGGGGCACTTGATCCGGCCGGGGCATCTCCGCTATATATCGCATATGCAGGTCCGCCGAATATGGCGAAGCCTTTAAATAGCTGAAATTGCAGATTTGTTTGTACACGGCTTAGTAAATTTGCTGCATCCCAGCTACCCATGTATAAAGATTGTCCGGTTATTTCCAGGCCCAGGGATAAGCGTTTGTTAAAGATGAAGTCATGCCCCATACCAACTCCCACCGTTTTTATTTTTTCCTGGCTGGAAGCATTCATACCAACGAACAATATGGTATATAGATTGGCGTTACCTGTTTTTAAAGAAATATTGGTATTTACTGTTTCATTGGTATATACACTTATTTTATGGTATCCATTTTTACTAAAGTTAAGTAACCCCACACTCCAGCCAGATAAAGTATCAGCTACATTGATGAGTCCAATCTGAAGTCCTTTCATCTTTTTCGCGTAATTTAATACACCTGCAATCTGTACGCCGTCCATATCTTTTGAAACAATGTTCGCGACACCTCCAACTTGAAAACCACTAAAGTTTTTTCGGGTAATGTTTATGAGACCTGCGGTTTGCATACCTTTCATACTTTTGCCGGCAAGGTTACAAAGACCGGCGACCTGAAAACCTTCGGCTTCTTTTTTTACATTGTTAAATAGGCCCGCAACCTGAAATCCTTTTTTTTCTCCTCTTACGTCGTTTATCAGCCCGGCCACTTGTATACCGTTTACAGAACCGCCTACCTGGTTAAATAAACCGGCTACCTGCATTTTCTTTACGTCGCCTTTGGTAATGTTAAAAAGTCCAGCTATTTCAAATCCGTTTGTACCAGCTGTATAGCCACCTAATATATTCAATGAGAATTTATTGATAACCTGCGAGCTCATGATACCATGGGAGCTTAATCCAGGGGTAAATGAAGCCTGAAAAGGTGTATTGGCAAAAAAGTCGGGGATATTTAAACTCTGTATTTTCTGTTTGGACGAAATGAAGAATCTACCTATGCCCGAATTCTCTATATCACCATAGCCCATGTTTCCCGTTCGGTCGTTTTGATCACGGTATGCTTCGGGTTTTATTTTGATGTCGGATAGGAAAATCAGGCTGGTATCACGGTATGTTTCCTTACTCGCCGTAAGTATAACTTCGGTATGCTCACCTTTAAATTTTAGTTTAAAATACCCTTTGTTATCTGTAAGGGTCGACTGCAGCAGTCTTTTTTCATAAACACTCGCCTGTTTTACTTTTAATCCGGTTTCTGTATCAATTACAAATCCGCTAATCAGGTATAATTTCTCGGCCGTAGTAATATTCTCTGGTTCAATGGTAAAATGATTCGCCGCATATCGTAAAATGACATACTCCCCGTTTTCTGTGTAGTCAACTTTGTTATTGAATAGTTTGTTTAGCACTTCCCTGACTGGCGAATTTCTTATGTTTAGGCTAACCAGACTGTCTTGTTTCAGCAATGTGCCACTATATGAAAAATAGAAATTCCCGGCCCTGCCGATTTTTTGTAATACCTCAGCAATTCTTTGATCTTTTACCTCAATACTTACCTTTTTCTCTAAATTATGTTTAGAGGGGAGTAGCGGCATTTGCGCTTTTGTATAGGCAGCAAAAAATAAGAGGGCTAGGGTGGCTTTTAGTTTCATTATTGGTGGTTAGACAATATAATTTGGTTTTGGTTACGGATCAATGTTAAATCCAGTGTGCGACAGATTACCTGCAGGTTTGTTTCTAAACTTGCAGTGGTTTTAAAGGTTGTATTTATGGTTAAATTTTTGATGGTTTCATCGTTAATGATAATGTTAGCACCATATGCCTCATTAAATACTTCCAATAATCTGGAAAGAGGAGTATTGTTAGTTACAAATTCATTGCTGCGATAATAGTCGTAAAGCTGATCTGTGTTTTGTGCTTTAATTAACTTGGTCGAACTTTTACTGATCACTACTTTTTCGCCTTTTTGCAGGCTTATTTCTTCAGTACCTAAACTCACTTTAACTACTCCGGTTTCAACAATTACTTCGGTTTGGTCATTGAGATGTTTTATGTTGAATGAGGTACCTACTACAAGTACTGAAACTTCGTCTATTTCAATGATAAATGGTTTGGTTTTGTCGTGTACGACATTAAAAAATACATCACCTTGTTTGAGATGGATGCTTCTGTTGTTTTTAAAGTTGCTGGCATAACTAACACTGGAGTTTTTATTTAAGGTTAGCTCTGATCCGTCGGGCAACATTTTGGTAGCTACCTTATTGCCGGCCGAAAAACTGGTATAGGAAACAGGTGATAAAATGCTGTACACAGACCATCCCGCAGCTATGACAAACAATACTGCTGCAATTTTAAGCCATTTTTTTATGGGATTTAAATTTTTTACTGCTGGTTGTTTATAAGCTACAGTTTTTTGTTTAAACCTTAACCATGCTTCATTTTCGCTAATAGTGCTTTGTGGAGCCAGGTTTTTACTACTGTTCCATAATTTTTCGAACTTTAAAAAGTGGTCTTTATTGGAAGGAGCAGCATCAATCCAGTTCTGAACTGTGATGTTTTCTTCTTCACTTGTTTCTTTTAAAAGAAACCTTATCAATAATTCATCAGTCATGCTGTTTCTTTTAATTAAAATAATCCTTGTAATACATCAGGCCCAATAAAATGAGCGAAAGGAAGTCGGCCAGTTCCATCCGTAGAATTCTAAGTGCTTTGCCCATTTGGTTTTCTATGGTTTTTATAGATAAACCCAGACGTTCGGCAATTTCCCGGTACTTTAATTCTTCAAATCTGCTCATCTGAAATATAGTTCTGCACTGTTCCGGTAATTCATTTAGTGCTAAACCAAGATTATACTCCAGCTCTGTCATTTCAACTTTTGATGAAGCGGGTAGATGTCCTTCGTTCATGGTATAGGCTGCAAAATCCTGGTATTTTGTTTTAATCTTCTGGTGTTTCAGAAAATTAAGGCTATCGTGATACACACATTTATACAGATAAGCTTTTAATGAAGTTTGTACATGGAGTAGCTCTCGTTTCTCCCAAAATTTTAAGAACATGTTTTGTACGATTTCTTCAGCATCATCTTCGTCTTTTAAAATAACATTGGCATAGGCATGCAAAGCCTTAAAATGGCTTTTAAACAATTGTTCAAAAGCCTGATCATCATTATATTGCTGATGGACTGAGGTTTCGCTAATGCTATAATTTAGTTTCACTGTTTAGTGTTGTAGTAGTCAAATCTATATACTGTAATTTTGGAAACCAAAAAGTACCATGGTTTAGCTTTATAAATATCCTCTTTAAAAGTAACGCTTTATCTTCATCCTGAATGTATATTCGATAGTTATCGCCAATTTCTGATTTTTTTAAATAAAGAGGGATTTTGTTGTAGGCTATTAATCTGATTTCGAATTCGTTATTTCCTATTGATTTAGTTTTTAGTCCATATGCTTGTCTTTCTTCTTTTGTAGTAAGGGGCTTGAGTTTTTGATGGTTGTTTTCGCTTATCCAAAAGGCTTTTATAGGCTCGTTTTCACACAGTTTGCCAGACTCTTTGTAGTTAAGGGCATAACCCACCTTGTTTGTTTCAGGACTGCGTTGTAGAAAAAACAAGAAGTCGTTATTGTTATTTGCTGTGGATTGTGTGGAAATTTCAATCTGGTTCTGGGCATAGGAGAGCTGACTCAGAACAAAAATCATTGTGATCAGGATTATAGCAGTTCTCAATAATCTTTTACTTATGTTTTTAGGTGATGCAGATAATTGCGGGTGTTTATTTGATTTATGTTTATAGGTTTTATGAGGATTGGAAAAAATAAAATACAATAGTTCTTCCAATCCGTCGCTATTTTTAATATCTGGTAACATACTCCTATAATCCTGAAGGTTCACAACAAAAATTCTACAGCTTTATAACCTTACCTGAGCCGCTTACATTGGCATCTACTTCCGGGCTTCCATTGTAATATACTTTTCCGCTGCCGCTTATTCTGGCTTTTAACTTGTTCTCTATCGTGAGCGTAGCGTTTCCACTTCCGGATATGTCGACCTCAGCCTCAGTACTGATTATTTTTAGCAGGTCTGCCTTTCCTGATCCTGAAATGTTTACCGAAATTTCGTCTGCTTCGAAGGTGTCTTTTACCAAAATGCTACCTGAGCCACTAATGGATATTTTTAGTTCATTTACAGGTTGGAAATTGCCCCCCAGATCTACTTTTCCGCTACCACTTAGTGCAATTTTTTTAATTATGGGAAGAGTAAGGTGTACTTCAATATCGTCATGTTGTACACTTGCTTTTTCGTAACCCAGGTATAACGTTCCATTAATGATATTACTCTTGAAATATGGAATGAGATTATTAGATCCTTTAATTTCTACTTTTAATTCAGTGCCATAAGTAATTTGAACCGGTGTAGATCCGCTGGTGTTGACACCAGTGAAAGTGCCTGGAAAGCGTGTCTCAGAAGTTTTGTCGCCACTTGCTGTTAGTCTGTCTTTGCTGCATCCCATAAACAGGATGCTGATACAAATAAATGATAAAAGTCTCATAATTGTTTTTTTGAATTTGTAATTTTTAGAAGATGTATTGCAGTCCGCCACCATAACCGATGTACAATGCCTGGAAGTTATTGCCCCATTTGTTCTCCCAACTGGTGATGTATTTATCGTTTAATGTACGGCCTTCTGCAGTATTGGTATTGAGATAATTGATGGATGGGCCTCCGAATATTTCGAGGTTTTTACTGATTTTAAGCGCTGGCATTATTCGGAGCGAAGTTTTCATATATTCTCCTGCTTTAAAGCTTTCTAAGCCGGTTCCTGAAACTTCAGCGTTTAGTCTGAATGATTTTGACTGGAATAAATGTGCACCTAAACCTGCTTCAAATGCATATACTTCATCGGAGTTTTTAAAATTGTACCCTATTCCGATGATACCATAAAGTACTTTACCTCCTGAACGAAAGGAGAGTAGGGTAGTAAGTGTTTCATCAGTAGTAAGACTAATGCTTTTTTCTCCTTTTTTTACCAGGTTTATAATGCCGATAGGGTAATCGCTGCTATCTGCTACATTAATGAATCCAGCGAATTGTACACCTTTTACTTTTCTGGCAATATTAATAAAACCTGCAACCTGGGTTCCATTAACGTCTTTTGCCTTGTTGATGAAGCCTGCAAACTGGAGCCCTTTTACATCTCCGGTTGAAATATTGGCAAAACCGGCTACCGCAAAGTCATTTCCTCCTTTATAGGTGTTAAGGAAGCCTGCAAATAATCCGCCGTTTGCTGCTTTGCCAATATGGTTTGAAAAGCCGGCAAATTGTAGTCCTTTGGCATTGTTGCGTACAACGTTGGTAAGTCCTGCGAATGAAAATCCTCTTTCGGCAGCAGATACACCTGCTAACAAATGAAAAGAAAAGGTATTGGTGTCTAATGGAGCATGTGTGCCATTGGTACTGAGGGGATAGATAAAGCCAAAATGTAGCTTATGCGTTTTATTTTGAGCTGAAGATTTTGTTACGACCGAAAGTAACAGCGCAAGTACTACCGAGAGTGTTATCGAAAGCGTTATTGAACGCGTTGTTGAGTGTGTTGTTTGCTGCTGCCTGAAGTTTGTTTTGTTGAATGTAAAGTTCATTGTTGTCTTATTTTAAAATAGGACAACAACATTGAACTTTACCCCTACGACTAAAAAAAATAAATTTAAAGGTTTAGGCTGGCGAGTTTCTTTTTTCCTAAATATAGAACGAAAAAGGCTAGTATTGAGCTGATTGTCATGATGCTTACAGTAGGTACAGCGGATTTAATATCAAATAAACTAACCCCAAAAGAAGCGAGTGCACCTATTCCCATTTGGATGGCTCCCATAAGGGCCGAGGCACTGCCGGCATTTTTTGTGAAAGGCAAAAGTGAAAGGGCGGAGGCATTTGGGCTGATGAAACCGAGGCAGCACAAGAATATGAAAAGTAAAGCAGTGGTTTCGATTAGTCCGAACCATCCATTGATACTCCCTGTTAAAAAGATAAGTGCAGTGACAACCTGAATGGCTAGTGCTCCATAGATTAATTGTTGACTTGTGTATCTCCTAAGCATTAAGGTGTTTACCTGACTTGATCCAATGAAGCCTAAAGAGAGCAAAGCGAAGATCCAGCCATATGTTTTTTCGCTAACCTGAAATATTTCCATGAATACTAACGGAGAACCAGAAATATAGGCAAAGAGGCCCGAGAATGCCAATGCACCGGTAATGGCGTAAGTGTAAAATTGTGGGTTTTTAAATACAATCCAGAAGCTATTGATGATGGGGCTGGGTTTCAAAGAAAGATTGGCATCTGGTTTATAACTATTGGGCAACCACAGCCAACTGGCTACCAGGTTAAAAGCGCCCAGGCCCATTAAAATTAAAAACATGGCATGCCAGCCGAATGCCACAGTTACATAACCACCGAGCGTTGGGGCGATCATAGGGGAAACGCCTAGCACCAGCATCAATAGGGCGAATACTTTGGCATTGTCTTTTACAGGGAATAAATCGCGTACCATTGCTACCGAGGCTACGGTGGCGGCGCAACTGCCTAAAGCTTGTACAAACCTTAAACTGATAAGTGCATCAATACTAGTTGCAAATGCACAGCCTACTGATGCAATGATGTAAACCAACAGGCCGATGAACAAAGGTTTTTTTCTTCCGAATTTGTCCAAAAGGGGACCGTATAGCAATTGACCAGCAGAAATTCCTATGAAGAAACTTGATAAAGAAAGGGATACGCGGGCTGTGCTGGTATTTAGATCTGCAGCTATTGCGGGAAACCCAGGAAGATACATGTCGATTGAAAAAGGTCCAAGTGCAGTAAGTGAACCCAATATTAAAATAAGTGTGTAGTACTTTTTTTGTGTCATTTGTTGTTTTATGATTTAACACAATTTTGTGCTGTAAGAGAGAATAGCAGATTTGTGGAGACGGGCAAATATAAGAATTGTGTTCAATATGCGTTGGATCTTAAGATAGGATAGACTTAAAATGCGTATTGTGTAACGATAATATTAATGAGCCTTATGGATTGATTATTGCTTTATCTTTGCGAAAGAGGTAATGCATAAACTATAAAAGATAATTTGTTTGCGTATGTTATATGTTAAGAATATGGTTTGCGATCGTTGTATCATGATTGTGAAACAACAGATGGAGAGTTTTGGATTACAAGTTAAGGAGATCTCGTTGGGTAAAATTGAGGTTGAACCTGAGCCTGATGCTGATCAACGACAAGCCATTGCTGTTTCATTACAGTCACTTGGTTTTGAGTTGATGGACAAAGAGAAGGATCAATTGGTAGAGCAGATCAAAAATCAGGTGATAGACCTGGTACATTATTCTGATTTAAACGAGATAGAAAATACGTTAACACAGGTGATTGCTGATAAGCTAAATAAAGATTACGCTTATTTGAGCAGGCAGTTTTCTGATTCAGAAGGACTGACGATCGAAAAATATATCATTCAGCAAAAAGTTGAAAAGGTAAAAGAATTACTGGAATATGGTGAACTCAACCTAAATGAGATTGCTTATAAAATGGGATATAGCAGCAGTGCCCATTTATCAACCCAGTTTAAGACGCTCACTGGTCTTACACCCAGCAAGTACAAAAGCACAACTTTAAAAGACAGAAAACCACTGGATAAGGTTGGTTGAGTGTTTTTTTTTCTAAAATTAATTTCGGACTCTATGTCTAAATTTGTAACATTAGGTGTTGAAAAACGTCAAAACCTTAAAAAACGCTCAATAGATGCCTTTTTATAAACATTATTCTTTCGACTTGTGGCTAACACTAATCAAGTCTAATCCAGCTTTTAAAACGGAAAGGGCAAAGTATTTTTATGCCAATTTTAATTCGGCCGGAAAGAGCTTTGAAGAAGTATGTGTTGTATTCCGACAAGTAGATTTGATGGTGAATGCGATTAATGAGAAAACCGGGAAAAACATTGATGCAGAGGAGATGTATCTGATGGTAATTAGTATCATCAATAACTATTCGAATGATTTCAATGATGTTGATGTAGAGGAGTTGTATAATGAAATGGACGTGTTGATTTTTAAATACTTACCTGAAGTTTACTGCGATAACAGCATTGATGTGTTGCGTCGTATAAAGGAATCAGGGGCAAGTACAATCAGCCTGTTGAGCAACACCGGTTTTATCAAAGGAAAAACACTCAGAAAGGTTTTGAGCTTGCTGCAATTGGATGAACTATTAGATTTTCAGCTTTATTCGGATGAGGTAAGGCTCTCGAAACCTAATCAAGCTTTTTTTCAGCTCATGCTGGATACAATTGATAAAAACAAACATACAGAATTGAATTTACAAGACATTATACATATAGGGGATAACCCATTTGCTGATGTAAAAGGTGCTGAATCAGTTGGCATCAGAAGCTTGCAGATTAACTCGAATCATTTATCTATAAGTCATTTACTGCTATGATCCCATATACTTATTCGCTACATAAAATACACGACACCGATAATTTTGGGTTTAGTGCTGATGATTACAGTCAGTTTAAGTTTGGGGATGATAAAGTAGCCAGGAAATTTGGTAAGGACCTGGCAGATGGTTTTATTAAAAGCTTTTTGGAAGATAACCTGATAGTTGAGCAGATCGTTGTGATTTCGAGCCCTTACTGTTTTATTCCTACTGCTACTTTTGCAATGAAAAATTATTTTGTCAACCAGGTTAACCACTGGTTGGTAGAGAATGGCCGTATGGTGGTTCAGGAAGCTAAGGTACATCGGACGATTACTTATAAAGATGACTATGGAGAACTGAGTGCTGAAGATCGGATGAAGTTGATTGGCAACGATTCTTTTCATATTGATAAGGAATTTTTAAAAGATAAAGTGCTTTTCTTTTTAGACGATATCAAAATCACCGGAAGTCATGAGAAAATGATTCTTAAAATGGTGAAAGAATATGGGCTGAAGAATGATATTTTCATGCTTTATTTTGCTGAGTTGGTAAATCGTGATATTCATCCTAATGTAGAAAATCACTTAAATTATCATAAGGTCAGGTCTATTTTTGATCTGGATGAGATCATCAAAAGTGGTAATTTTTGTTTTAATACAAGGATTGTTAAATATATCTTAAATTGCGATTTTAATAGCTTTTCTATATTTCTGGAGAAGCAAACGGAAGACTTTATATATAACCTGTATAGTTTATCGTTAGGTAATAGTTACCACACGATTGAATGCTATTCCAGGAATTTGAATTTTTTAAAAAACTACTTGAATAATAAAAACTATAAATTGATTTAATTATGGCCATTAACTTACAAAAAGGGCAGAGAGAGAATATTGATGCACCGAAATTTACTATTGGTTTAGGATGGGATACGAATAGCTCTACTACCGGGACTGCTTTTGACTTAGATGCTTCTGTGTTTATGCTGAATGACAATAAAAAACTGGTATCTGATGATCATTTGGTTTTTTATAATAATTTAAAATCACCTGACGCTGCTGTTGAGCATACAGGGGATAACTTAACAGGTGATGGAGACGGCGATGATGAGCAAATTAAAGTTGATTTAACTTTAGCTGGCCCTGGAGTGTCGGAAATATGTATTGTGGTTACTATTCATGATGCAGAAAGCAGAAGACAGAATTTTGGACAGGTAAGGAATTCGTATGTGCGTATTTTTGATGCAGTTACAAATGAAGTATTACTTAAATATGAACTGGAAGAGGATTTCTCTATTGAAACAGCTGTTGAATTCGGCAGGATTTACAAACGTGATGGAAAATGGAAATTTGAAGCCGTAGGAATGGGTATGAAAGGTGGATTACAGGATTATTTAAATAAATATCAATAAGAAATTATGGCAATTAATCTTCAAAAAGGACAGCGCATTAGCCTGGAAAAAAGTAATGGTAACAAGCTTCAAGGCGTTTGTGTTGGTATTAACTGGGGTGCAATAGAGAAAAAAGGAATGTTTGGCTTCGGTAAAACGAAGGAGGCGGTTGACCTTGACGCTAGTTGTATTCTTTATAATGAGAATAAACAATTGACCGAGGTGGTTTATTTTGGCAACCTGGGATCAAAAGACGGTTCTGTAAAACACAGTGGTGACGATTTAACCGGCGATATGGGTGGGGATGATGGTTTGGATAATGAGGTGATTACACTTGATTTTTCGAGATTAAACCCTGCAGTGAACTACGTTGCTTTTGTGTTGAACAGTTTCAGAGGACATGATTTTGGAACTATTCCTTTTGCTTCTATAAGAATTTATGAAGGTACACCTAAAAGGGTGAATGAAGTATTTGCCGTGTATGACATTGCAAATGGCTCTAACTTCGCTGGCCATGTTTCTATGGTAATGGGTGTGTTTTATAAGAAAAATGGTGAGTGGAAGTTTAATGCCATTGGTGAACCGACCAAGGACAAGAAATTGGAAGAAACGGTAAAGACTGTTACACAAAGTTATTTATAAACGCTTTAGCTTTTATCTAAATAAAATGGAAACTAACCCAAACGAAATACAAAGCCTTAGTCCTGCAAAAATTGACAAGGATGGCAATGTAGACCTTACCGTGTTAAGCACTGAGGACGAACAGAAATACAAGGAAATAGGTAAATCACTTGTGCCATCTGATGTAAATTCTATTTTGAATTATGGTGCTGAGGCACAAAATTCTATGGAGAAGTATAGTAACGATTTTTTATCGTCTGTACGTACCTACAATAGCGGTGAGGTTGGTGGTTTGATCAATGAACTACTTACTGAATTGAATTATATTGATGTTGGCGAGTTGGAACAGAGTGGGTTTAAATCGTTTATTTCGAAGATTCCATTTCTGAAAAATCTGGTGGTAGATGTTAAAAAACTATTTCAGAAGTATGATGTGGTGGTGAATAATGTCGATAAAATCACGAATAAGATCAAGGCAGGCCGTTTGAATTCTATTAAGGATAACAGTTCATTACAGACTATGTTTGACAGCAATGTCTCTTATATTCACCAGATGGAGGAACTGATTATTTCTGGTCAGCTTAAGTTTAATGAACTAAGCCTTAAACTGGCAGAGATGGAAGGTAGGCCTGCAGATTATCAGGACTATGAAATTGCGGATTTACGTGATTTTATCAGTAGACTGGATAAGCGTCTGGCTGATATGAAAATTGTTAGATTTATTATGCTTCAATCGCTGGCCCAGATTCGTGTAGTGCAGAACAATAATACCTCTATTGCTGAAAAAGCACAGTCGATTGTATCTACAACTATACCTGTATGGAAAAACCAGCTGACTATAGCTGTTGCGCTGCAAAGGCAAAAAGCTAATGTGGAGATGCAGAAAAAGGTTTCTGATACAACTAATACCATTTTACAGAAAAATGCACAGATGCTTAAACAAAACAGCATTGATGTAGCCAGGGAAAATGAGAAGACTATCGTTTCTTTGGATACGCTTAAAATGACTACTTCATCATTAATCGAAACTTTGAACGAGGTTAAGAAAATTCATGAAGAAGGGGCAAAAAGCAGACAAGTACTGGACGGTGAACTGAAAACGTTAGAATCAGAATTGAAGAAAAACGTTACCCGGGTTAATTAACTTTAACAATGGATGAACGACGTATAAATATTTTAAAGGAGTCCGAAGCAGAGATCAGCCGTTTACAGCTGCTCTCTGCTTTTTTTCAGGAGGAAACTGTCTATAAGATTTATTTACGGTCTAGAGTAATCCATCAGCTTTTTGCAAACAATGAAGAGCTGGATATTGATAAACTGGAGCTGTTTCATATACAGTTTACTGCAAGTTTAATTGAATTGCTAAGGAAGATTAAAAAGAGTAATGAAAAGAATGTTACCCTTATTTATGATGAGATTCAGTTAAACAAAGAACTGATGGATAAGGTTGGTAGTTCGGTTTATACGGAAAAGAGCTTCAATCTGGATAAGCAAAAGCAATCTTTAAAAATCAATTTGTCGTTGAGAAAGCTATTTGAAGTGCTTTCTGATCATACTGAGCAATTTCCTTTCGCCAAAAATATCAATACGTTTAGTGCCAGGTATGCCAGGGATTTTTATCATGATATTTCGACCGAACAGCTGGGTACTTTAATTGAGTTTACGCCTGATGAGGTATATATTGATGTACACGCGAGCATTGAACGAAAATTAATGGGACTGTTGTGCAAACAGGATTTTAAGACTGAGTTTTTTTATGGTTTAAAGTCTGGTCAGCTGATCGTAGAAGTATATAAGTTTATTGACCTTGATCGGTACTTTTTGTTTTTTCCGAGCAGGAACTTGTTCTTGTTTTGTGATCTGGAACAATTAAGAGGGGTAGATCTGGATAATAACCTGTCTGAAAAAGATAGGTTGGTGCAAGAACTGGCCTATAAAAATGATAAGCTGGAGAGTAGTGCTGCTACTGCAAAAACCTATATTCCGTTGGAAATAATCAAGCTACTGGAAGAGAATTATATCAAGATATCAGATATAGACTTTTTGAATCATCTGAACAATTTTGATGTGCAGGCTAATATTTTAAAAATGATGCTTAAAACCGATCTTTTTTAGCATTTTTAATACCAATAGATCACACAAATAAATTTAAAAATAGAAAATAGAAAATGGATAATTTGATTAATCATCCCGGTGTGATCATCGGGTTTGCAATTGTGGTGGTGGTCATGCTACTGCTGGATCTAGGTGTTTTTAACAAGAAGGTTCATGCAGTAAGTAGTAAAGAGGCCGCAATATGGTCTGTAGTTTGGATCAGTTTGTCGATGATCTTCAGTGCCGTAATTTATGTAACTTCTGGGTTTGAGAAGTTTACGCAGTTTCAATCGGCTTATTGGATAGAGAAGGCTTTGTCAGTAGACAACCTGTTTGTGTTTATCCTGGTTTTTGGATTTTTTAATGTACCTAAAGAATTACACCATAAAGTGCTGTTCTGGGGTATTATCGGTGCTTTATTATTCCGGGCAATTTTCATTTTTGCAGGTGTAGGTTTAATTAACCTGACTTATTTGCCGGAGATGAACATTTTTGGTCAGATGATAAAGATTAACATTGTGCTATTGATTTTCGGGTTGTTTCTTGTTTATGCAGGAATTAAATCATGGTTTGCGAGCGACGATGATGATGAAGAAAAAGATTTCAGTAAAAGCCCCGGAGCAAAGGTAATCTACAAATTTTTTAAGGTGAGCAAGGAATTTGACGGTGCTAAGTTCTTTACAGTTCAAAACGGAGTAAAGATGGCTACTCCTTTATTGGTAGTTGTAGCAGTAATTGAGTTTACCGATTTGTTGTTTGCTGTAGATTCTATACCAGCGATTTTTGCAATTGCACCAGATGATCCTTTGATTTTATATACTTCAAATATATTTGCAATCTTAGGATTAAGGGCGCTATATTTCCTATTGGCTAACTTTATACATATGTTTAGCTTATTGAAATATGGTTTGGCTATTATTTTAGCATTTATTGGTTTTAAAATGATTGTTGCGCCATTTTATCACATCTCTTCGCCGATGTCATTAACTATAGTAGGAGGAGTCTTGATTCTTTCAGTTATTGCTTCGCTTATTTTTGCACCGAAAGAGGCAGCTAAAGCAGATTAATAATTAATAATAAGGCATAAAAAAAGCGAGTGATCATTTGATCACTCGCTTTTTTTATGGGGAATTTACAGCTTAATATAATGTAAATTCTACCCTACGGTTTTTCTGACGACCTTCAGCGGTTTTGTTTGATGCAATAGGTTGGTTTGGACCGTAACCTGTTGCTTCGATACGTGAAGCGTTTGCGCCTTGAGAAACTAAGTAAGCTTTGATAGCTTCTGCTCTTTCTTTAGATAAACGTAAATTTAAAGCCATTGAACCAGTATTATCTGTGTGTCCGGCTAATTTTAAGCTAAAGTTTTTAGCGATCAATAACTCAGCTACTTTGTTTAATGTAGCATAAGAAGTAGAACGGATAGTTGCTTTACCTAAGTCAAATTCTAAGTTTTTAATAGCTTCATCAACAACTTTACGATCAGCTTCAGTAACCACTACTTTAGTTTCCTTAATGATTTCACGTTGAACTTTGATTGGGCAACCTGAACCATCTACTACTACACCAGATGCAGTACCAGGACATTTGTCGAATTTGTTAGCTACACCATCATTGTCATCATCACCCATGTCTTTAGCATATTGAGCTCTGTCTCTTTCGGCGTTTTGCTCTGCAGTAGATAATGCTCTTCTCAACTCGTCAGATTCTTCTTTAGATTGTTTACGAAGATTAGCTAATGAGCTGTAGTTTTGTAATTGTGGTTTTTCTTTGCTACCTATTGCAAATTCTAAACCTACGTGCCCATAAGAAAATTTATCATTTCGGCTACCGTAGTTAAATCCGTCAAATTTGTCAGATTTAACAAAGTTTACGTCATAACCCATATCTAAGTTGATTCCTTTAGATAAACCTAATTTGAAACCTGCTCCAACCGGAATAAATACTCTTTCTTTGTAACCTTCGTTAGCAGCTGCCGGAACGTTTGTGGTGGTAGCACCTGCAACACCATAACCAGCACCAGCTTTAACGTAAGGAATCAGAACTGCATTTTCGTTATTGATGTTGATGTTTGCGATGTTATATACTGCTGTTAAAGCTGCAGACCACTCGATTTTAGTTTCATAGCTGGAATTGCCAATATAACCACCTAAGCCATTATTAGATCTAAGGCCTTCCATTTTTCCTCTTAAGAAGTCAGCTTGTAAGCCTAAAGAAGGAAAGATTTGCTTTTTGATAAATGCGCCATAACCAATAGATTTTCCTTCATTAGCAGATTGGAAATCACGTTCTTTACCGTTGAAGATTGTATTTTGGCTTAATATTCCACCATGAACTCCAACAGACCAGGTGCGAAAAGATTTTTCTGAGAATCTACCTGCCGATTGATCCTGGGCAAATAGTTGCGATGATAACCCTACTAGGGACAGCACTAAGGCTGTTTTTGTAATTTTAGAAGTCATATTCTTATAATTAGATATCAAATGTTCAGGTTTTGTTTTTCTATTCCCGAACAATTATCTACTTGTAATAACCTTGCCAAAGGATATTTTCCTAATTATTAATTCTGAAGTTTCTGGTAATCAGTGGGTTATTTTTGTTTGTGTGACTTTTTTAAGATTAGGCATTATTGATTAACGCTGGAATTTAATGTATAGTATTTGCTACAAAAAGAAATAAGTTAGCATTTAAAGTTCAAATGTTTCGTCTTTTTTAGGCAAGACTACATGGTAGTTTTCCTGCGCAAGGGCGGTTGATAGATGTTTCATACTATTTATTTCACCATGAACAAGGAATACCTTCTTTAAAAGGTTAGGGGCTTGTTGCTTAACTGTGTTGACCAGATCGTTATGGTCTCCATGACCACTTAATAAATCGGTTTGTTTTATAGCGGCATAAACCATAAGGTCCCGGTTTCTTAACTTTATGATAGGATCGCCCCTTAAAAGTCTGTGACCAAGGGTGCCTTTTGCGCAATATCCAATGAATAATATGGTACAATAATAGTTTTGGATATTGTAATAAAGATGATCTTGTATTCTACCTCCTTCAAGCATTCCCGCTGATGAGATAATGATACAAGGTTCGTGATAATTGCTGATTGATGAACTTTCCCGTTTGTCGCTAACAAAAGAAAGCTCTTTAAAATCGGATTGACCGTTTTTGTTTTTGTAGAAGTTTTGAGCTTCGAGATTAAGGTAATGTTCGTATTTTTGATAAATTTCGGTTGCTGAACTTGCGAGAGGGCTATCTATGAAAACTTTTACCGAAGGTAGCCGTTTTTCACTAAATATTTTGTTTAACATATAGGCAAGAGCTTGTGTTCTCCCTATGCTAAAGGCCGGAATGATAAGTCTTCCCGGATATTTAATGCAGGATTCCGTGATGGTTTCAATTAGCTTTTGCTCCAGCGTAGTATCTCTACTATGGAATCTACCTCCATATGTAGACTCACAGACCAGGTAATCTACCTGAGGAAGCGGTTGTGGGTCGACTAAGAGAGGATAGTTCTTTCTACCTATATCTCCTGTAAAGGCAATTTTTTTTGTTGAGCCATTTTCATTTACGGTTAAAACTACAGCGGCAGCACCTAACAAATGTCCAACGGGTATAAATGTTAAGGTAATGTTTTCATTTATTCTGAATTCCTTATGAAAGCTAATAACTACAAACCTATCTACAGTTTCTGCCACATGTTTATGCAGATACAAAGGAGTAGGGCCGGATTTATACCTTTTTGAGCGAGCTGATCTGTTTTGTTTACTTAAGAATACATTTACTGAATCCATTAAAAGTATCTCTGTAAGTTCGGCAGTAGGTGCTGTGCATAGAATCTGACCGTTAAAACCCATACGGATTAGCGTAGGTAAATTTCCGGAATGATCAATATGTGCATGTGTCAGGATTACGACGTCGATGCTGGAAGGATCAAATGTGAAATACAGATTTTCATTTTGAAAGGTTCCTTTTTCATAATCAAGTCCACAATCAATTAAAATGTTATAGTTTTCCAACTGTAAAAGGTGCATACTTCCTGTTACCTGCTCTGCAGCACCTAAAATCGTTAATTTCATAGTTACACAATCCTTATTAAGGGCAATTTATCATTTTAAATATTTATAAGTGTTTTTAGTTGGGATTATCTTTTTCAAACCATTTTATCCAATTGGTAACAAGATAATTGTAGTTTAAGACAGGGAAATGTACGCTGCTCACGATTTTCCAGTTTAACAACTCATCTATAAAAAGAGGAGGGGTTAATTGCGCATTTATGGTCGCTACTGTATAAAAATCCTGTTTGCTGGGATGGTCGGGGCTGCAGGCGTTAAATGTGTATCCAAATGCTTCATTTTTAAGGATAGCCAGACTTATACCTATACAATCATCTAAATGAATGAGGTTAATTGGTGCTTTGCCATTTGGTATATTTTCTTTACCTGCAAAGAACCTTCCAGGGTGTCTTTTCGGGCCAACTAATCCTCCGAAGCGAATGATAGTGCTGGTAAAATCATTTTGATTTTTCAAGAGGGACTCTACTTTTAGCATGGCTTTGCCAGAATCTGTTTCGGGCTGTGGCGTGTTTAATTCTGTCAGTTCTGCATTTGTATCTCCATAAACAGCTGTTGAGCTAATAAATACAAGTTGTTTAACCCGGTTTTCTTTCACAGCATTGATAATTCGTTCTATTTTGTAATAGAAATCTGCTTGTTCTGCAGCGTTTCTTTTTGGTGGGATACAAACAAACAACAAATCACTTTTAAAAAATGAAGGGTTGAATTTTTCTTCATCTTTCTGAATGTTAACCAGAAAAGGTTCGATGTTATAAGTAGATAACATTTCGAGCTTTTCAGGTGTAGTGCTTGAGCCTTTAACGAGGTATCCTTGATTGATCAAGGCTTTTGCCAGTTCTAATCCGTACCAGCCACAGCCTAATACACTTATTGTTTTGTTATTTTTTTGCGTTATTGTACTATTCATTAAACAGTTTTGATTGTATTTTAAAATAAAAAAGAGGGTAGTGTACTTACCCTCCCTTTTAAACGATATAGATAGGTTGTTAAAGCACAGTTACATTTTGTGCTTCAGGACCTTTTTTGCCATCATTTAATTCGAATTCTACACTGTCTCCTTCATTTAGTTCTTTAAACGAATCGCCTGCAATTGCAGAAAAGTGTACGAAGATATCTTTTTCTCCATTTAATGGAGTTATAAATCCAAACCCTTTGGCAGAATTAAACCATTTAACTTTTCCTGTTGTGCGCATATTATTTTGATAAATATTTGGTTGTGAAAATAATCAATTGGATCTTAATATCAAAATGCCTGAAATTGTGAGGATTAAAGGTAGAAAAAGTACATGTTGAAAACTTAATATTCCCTTTTTCTGTTGTATAAATTTAGTCTAATCAATTAAAGGTAAAGGCATATGTCTAAGAAAAAAAAGTCTAAAAGTCCATTGCTTAAAGATGTTTTAAGCAATGATGATCTTGAGAATCTAGGTCTGGATGCAGATGGCTCATCCATAGATTCTATTTATGGTAGTTTGAATAGTGATAATGATCGGATTTCAGGAAATCCAGATGGAGAAGATGATCAGAAAAATACACATGAACCTCCTGGGCGTTCTTTATTAGACGATAAATAAGCTTTGGCATCATTTTTTCTTTGTCAATAATATGTTACAATTAAAATCGTTTAAGACTACAGTTATGAAAAAGATATTTTTAGTGGTTATTTCAGGAATGTTATTATCAGCCTGTTCTAACAATGCGAAGCAAGAAGCGCTTATTAAGCAGCAAGCAATAACTGCAATTAAAGACAGTTTGAAATTAGATAGCTTTAAAAGAGCGGAAGTAAAAGCAAAAGAAAAAGAAGAACAGCGTTTAGCGCAGGTGAAGGAGGAGAAACGCATGCTTTTATTGGCAGAAAGAAATGAAGCAGCATCTTCGAGATCTTCATCAGAGGCTACCGCTCCTGCTAAGAAAAAAGGATGGAGCCAGGCTGCTAAAGGAGCCGCTATTGGTGCCGGAGCTGGTGCTTTAGGCGGTGTGCTTATAGATAAAAAAGATGGACGTGGAGCTATAATTGGTGGTGTTGTTGGTGCTGGTACAGGATACCTGATCGGAAGGGGGCAAGACCGGAAATCGGGTAGGGTACAGCCGAAAAATTAAATAGCACAAGCTTAAATATAAAAAATCCCCATAAAATATTTTATGGGGATTTTTTATTTAATAATCAGGCTGATCGCAGTCTTTATTTCCTGTTGGGTTAGAGACAGCAATTCATTTATTTCGGCATCATCATAGGTGTAGACAGCTCCTATTTTTTTTGCTATGATTGCAAGAGCGGTAAGTCCTGATACAATTGATGTGTCGTACATTTTGTGGCCTAGCTCCTGTATTTTACTTAAATCTTTATTTATTACGTGCTCTTTAAACTCTTTAGCAAAGTTCATGAGTTCGGTTCTGAGTAAGGATAGTACTTTTGTTAATACGCTTTCATCATCTCCAACGTATTCTTTAAGTAACTCGATGTTAAAATGGTGTGTTGCGTTTTCAGAAGGTGATAAAGACAGTTCACTATGTGGATCTTCTTTAGGATTTTTCAACCATTTTTTTAATGATAGTGCAATGGTATGGGCAACTACAGGTTTTGAAATGAAATCATCCATGCCAGCTGCAAAACATTTTTCTTTTTCTCCTTTTACATTTCCGGCTGTGAGTGCAATGATAGGGGTGTGGCCTTTATGCTTAACGTTTCGGATCTTTTTGGTGGCTTCATAACCATTCATTTCCGGCATTTGGATATCCATTAAAACGATATCAATTTTTGTGTTTTTATAAATGTCAAGCGCTTCCAATCCATTTTTCGCTTCAAAAATGGTAGCATTTGGTGCAATCCTTCTTACAATAGTTTTTGCTAAAAGCATGTTTACAGCATTGTCCTCGGCTATCAAAACCTGAATAGGATCATCCATTCGTTCCGGTTCCTGTACAATAATGGCGTTCTTTTCAGGTTTTTTAGAGATAACCCTGAAAAGAGAATTATACATGTCTTTTAGTTTTATTGGTTTTAGTAAACGATGGTGTACATTTAACCTTTCGCAAGCTTTTATAATCGTTTCATCGGAAGAGCTATGAAGTAAGATGATTGACTGTTCATTGTTGGAGTCTTTTAAGATCTCCCTTATCTTTTTTATTGTTTCAAGTCCGTCCAGCTCAGGCATATGATAATCCATTAGGATTACATCGTATTTTTCGCCGGCTGAGATTAATTTGATTGCTTCCCGACCACTGTCAGCTTCAACAGATTTAATCTGCTTTAATGAAAGCATCTTGTTGATAATTAACCTGTTGTTTGTGTTATCGTCGACGATGAGCACTTTTTTAATGGAATCTAGGTTTTGTACTTCCAAAGATTCACCAGCTTCAGACTGGAGGACTATTTCAAAATAAAAAGTACTTCCTTTACCTGGAATACTTTCGACCTGAAGTTTGCTATTCATCAAACCCAGTAATTTGTTTGAAATGGTAAGCCCGAGGCCTGTACCTCCGTATCTTTTTGTTGTAGATGCATCTTCCTGGGAGAACGCATCAAATATCTTAAGCTTTTTGTCTGGGTTAATTCCTATTCCAGTATCTCTTACCGCAAATTTATACTTTATTTCTTTTTGCTCCGGATCTGTTAAAGCTTCTACTTTTAGTTCAATCTCTCCTTTTTCGGTGAATTTAACGGCATTACCTAGTAGATTGATGAGAATCTGTTTGAGACGCAATTCATCTGCCCAAATGTATTTTGGTAGATCAGATGAAATATTTAGCAACATTTCAAGTCCTTTGCTTTGAACCTGATATTTAATTACGTCGGCAGACTCTTCTGCCATTTCATATAAATTAAATTTGGAACGGTTCATTTCCAGTTTACCAGCTTCAATTTTAGAAAAATCTAAAATATCATTGATGGTATTGAGTAGGGCATTCCCAGATTGGGTAACTATGGATAAATACTGTTGCTGTGTTTCGTTTAATTGCGTTTTGATGAGCAAATCAGTAAAGCCAATTATGCCATTTAGTGGAGTGCGAATTTCGTGGCTCATATTTGCCAGAAATTCTGATTTAGCTTTATTTGCCAATTCCGCCTCTTCTTTGGCCGACATAAGGCTAGCCTCCATTTGCTTGATTTTGGTAATATCCTGAATGGTGCCTCTTATTTTGTTACATCTGCCATCAACAAAATCAGGAATACCTATTGACCTTATCCAAATGTTATTCCCTTTGGCAGTTGTTAACTCTAGTTCCAGATCCCATTTGTTACCATGTAAGACTGCTGCATTTAATGCATTAAATTTGCTGTCCCGGGCAGTTCCTGCCTTGTAAAAGAATAGCTCATTTTCAGGATTTGGTTCAAAGTTGTTGTCAACTTCAAATATTTCCCTTGCAACGTCTGACCAGATTAGTTTCCGGGCAGCTAAATCTAACTCCCAATTTCCCAGTCGGGCAGTAATACTAGCTTGTTCAAGCCTGTTATTTTTGTTTTTTAATTCCTTTGCCAGGTTGTGTCTTTCTGTAATGTCAATGGAATTACAAATTACGTAAGGTTTACTTGTTGATAGATTTTCTACAGCACTGTTGAAAATCCATATGATATTCTTGCCTTTTTTATGCTTTGTAGTGACTATGCCTTCTGCTTTTCCATTATTTTTGAGTTCAAGCAAATAGTTGTCAAGATTTGAGTGGTGTTCTCTACCGATCAGATCAAACAAACTCATGGTTTGCATTTCTGTTTTTGTGAAACCCAGATGTTGGGGGCCGTTGTTATTGATAAAGAGGAAATTACCAAGGAGGTCATGGGTAAACATGAAGCCCTGACTATTTTCAACAAAAGTTTTTAATTTGTTTTCACTATTGGAAATCTTTTGCTGAATATTTTTGTCTTTTGTAACATCTCTTGCAATAGCAAGTACTTTGTGAGAATCTGTTTCAATTGTGGCGGTCCATTGTAAGGTTTTATACTCGCCTTTTTTTGTTTTAAAACGATTCGTGAAACTTACTGCATTTTTACCTGAATCCAGTCGTTTAAATTCATCACTTGTCGACTGTAAGTCGTATGGGTGAAGGAAATTGTAAAATGAGTTGTTTAATAAATCTTCTTCAGTCCAGCCCAGGGTGCTTATGAATGCCGGATTTATTTTTTGCAATACCCCTTGTATGTCTGCTTCACAAATTAAATCCGGAGAAAGTTTATAAAGTTTTAGAAAGTGATTTAATTCTTTTTTGCTTTTGATTTGATTTACTAATGAAACTATTTCTGTAGATAATAATTCCAGTAGTCTTTTTTGCTTGGCAGTTAGCTCTTTTCTAATTTTTGTATCAAAAACGGATAAGGCTCCAATAGTTATCCCCTCTGTGTCAATTAAAGGAAAACCAGCATAATAGATGATTTTAATATATTGGTGACTTTGGTTTGTTTTGAACCGGGGATCAGCAGTTACATTAACTACTTCGGTAAAATCAGGCCCTTTGACAGTTTGTTTATAAAAATCATTTTCTATAGCGATTTCATCAGAGGAGAACATTTTGTTTGATCTGTACCACTGTTTTTTATTATCAATTAAGGTAATAAATGCAATGTTTGTGTCGCATATTGATGATGCTAATTCTGTGATACGTTCAAAATGAGCTTCAGATACTGCATCGAATGTCTTAGAGTTTTGCAACACTTTCAGTCGTTCTTTTTCATTTTCGGGAAGTGGTGTATATTTCATATGAAAATGATTGTCAGGAACCTTTTCTTAACAACAAGGTAAAAATAGTTATTTAAACATAATATGAGTAAGTAAATCGTATAAAAGATATAAAAAGTAGTATCTTCCTCCGTAACGTTTGGTATTGATCCTGAATATCTTTATAGATTTGATTACAATATTATCGAAACTTCTCCTGATATTATTATCTTGCGCTAGGAAATCAAGACTGTTGCATTACCTTCTGATTATTACGCTTAATGGACAAAAATTTAAAAGTTAGACTAAAAAAGTACACACCGAACTTTATTAAAAGGTTAGCAAACCGATTAAATATGCATCCAGGATTTGTACCTGCTCAGGGTAAAATCAGCTGGGGTGATTTTAATTCAGTAAAACCATTTAGTGGTGATTTCGGCTTTGACCGTGGAGGAGCGGTAGATCGTTACTATATCGAAAATTTTTTAGCGGAACAATCCGCTCATATTAAGGGCAATGTTTTAGAGGTCGCGGATAACGCATACACGTTAAAATACGGTGGAAACAATGTTACTAAAAGTGATGTTTTACATCTAAATGCCGGCACACCCGGTGCTACCTATATTGGGGATTTAAGTAAAGGGGGGGATTTACCTTCCGATCATTTTGATTGTATTATACTTACACAAACATTACATCTTATCTATGATTATACGTCTGCGCTAAAACATTGTTACCGAATTCTTAAAAAGGATGGCGTATTATTGTTAACAACTCCGGGGATAAGTCCAATCGACCGGGGAGAATGGGGTAAATACTGGCTTTGGTCGTTTAATGAGCATTCTATGAGAAAGATTTTCGAAGAGTTGTTTCCTGCAAGTAGTTATACGATTGAAACTTTTGGCAATGTATATGCTGCCACAACTTTCTTATATGGAGCCGGAATTGATGAAGTGGATAAATGGAAACTTGATGTAAGGGATCCTGCATTTAGTGTTATCGTGACTATTCAATTAACAAAATAGCTTAATGCTACGTTCATTACTATCCAAAGTAAAAAATAGATATGCTCGTCGCGGTGTTGTATTAATGTACCACCGGATAGCAAACCCTATATCAGATCCCTGGGATCTTGCTGTTAGTCCTGAGAATTTCGAAGAACACTTAAAAGTGTTAAAAGCCTATAATGTAATTTCTGTAAATGAATTGACAGGCATACTTGCTAAAAAAAACAAAATGCCTTCGAATACAACAGTTGTTACTTTTGATGATGGATATCGTGATAACTATTTAGTCGCAAAACCATTACTTGAGAAGTTTAATACTCCGGCAACATTTTTTATTCCTACTAATTCCATTGGTGAACAACAAGAGTTTTGGTGGGATGCACTGGAACGTATTTGCCTGCAATCTGCTAATCTGCCCAACAAATTAATACTTACGTATCCGGAAGATATTTCGTGGAATATTGGCAGTTCTAAAAATATGGTTAGCCCTAGTGATCTGTATTTCAAACTTTGTATTATTGTTAGAAAAATGCCGGCAACACAGCATCAGGCCTTTATCAAAGCACTTGAAGCCTGGGCGAACAACACGGATAATAGGTCGGAATATTTTACAATGGATAAAACTGAGTTACTAGATTTACAATCAAATAAGCTTTTTACTATTGGTGCGCATACAATGACACATCCTTTTTTGCCTGATTTTCATTATGATTATCAAAAAAATGAGATACTGGGCGGGATTTCCTTTTTAAATGAATTAACGGATAACCGTGTTAAATATCTGGCGTATCCACATGGTGGCTGGAATCAAGATACTTTAGATATTTTGGCTGATTCCGATGTAGAACTGGCATTTACTACAGATCCCCATCATTTTAAAGCTGATACTTATCATCTCACTATACCACGTTTTCAGGTAGGTAACTGGGATGGGAAAACGTTTAAGTTCCACCTTAAGAATTGGATGAAAAACAATAGCTTATTTTAAATGAATATTAACGAAAAAGAAGATATAACAGAGAAGTGGCAATGGGAAATAAACGCTGCCCAAAGCTGGTTTAAATTAGGCCTACGTGACCTCTATGCTTATCGCGGATTAATTATGCGTTTTGTGCGCCGTGATTTACTTGCTAGTTACCAGCAAACCATAATTGGCCCGCTCTGGATGTTTTTACAACCTCTTATAACTACTTTAATTTATTTGGTTGTGTTTGGTACTTTTGCTAATGTATCAACTGACGGTGTTCCTAAAATCTTGTTCTATTTGTCGGGTACTATTATATGGACTTTCTTTAACGACAGTATCTCAGGTACCATGTATACCTTTATCTCGAATGCACACATTTTCAATAAAGTATACTTCCCAAGATTGATTATGCCAATAAGTAATATCATTACCCAGACGGTAAGATTGTCAATACAGTTTCTGCTGTTCATAATTATCTTTGTATTTTATTATATCGCATATGATCAGTTCAAGCTGTCCTATACTTTGTTGCTTATTCCATTTTTAATATTATTAACTGCAGCTTTTGCCTTAGGTTCCGGGTTATTAATCTCTGTTTTTACAGCGCGGTATCGCGATGTAGATACTTTTTTTCAATATATACTTCGCTTAGGTATGTTTGTTACCCCCGTTGTTTTTCCAAGTTCGATAGTACCTGCAAAGTATCAGTTTCTATTTTGGTTAAACCCTTTAACGCCGATTATCGAGACTTTTAGAGCTGTGTTTTTTCATCAGGGTGCGATCCAGTATAACTATTTGCTATTAGCAGTTATTAATACTACTATTATATTAATCCTTGGGTTGGTTCTGTTCAAAAGACGCGAGACAGAAGTGATGGACATTATTTAAGCGATAAAAAATGAGTAACCTAATATTAAAAGCAGAAAACATATCAAAATATTATCGCTTAGGGGTAATCGGATCAGGATCATTTAAAGAAGACCTGCAAAATTTATGGAAAAATACGTTTTCAGCAGGTAGTAATAATATTGGTATTGAACCTAAAGCAAATGAGCTATGGGCGCTTAAAGATATTGACTTCGAAATAATGAAAGGGGATGTGGTAGGTTTTGTTGGTAAAAATGGAGCAGGAAAATCAACTTTATTAAAGGTACTTTCACGTATTACCCGCCCAACCACAGGAACAATTAAAGGAAAAGGACGCATTGCAAGTCTTTTGGAAGTTGGAACCGGATTTCATGCAGAACTAACAGGGCGTGAGAATATTTTTTTAAATGGTCAGATCCTGGGGATGCACAAAAATGAGATTAAATCTAAGTTTGATGAAATAGTAGCTTTTTCGGGTATTGAACGTTTTTTAGATACTCCGGTGAAACGTTATTCAAGTGGTATGTACGTTAGGCTTGCGTTTGCCATAGCAGCGCATTTAGACCCCGAAATACTTATCGTTGACGAAGTACTGGCCGTAGGTGATGCTGAATTTCAGAAAAAATGTTTGGGTAAGATGAAACAGGTGTCAGCGGAGGAGGGTAAGACCGTACTTTTTGTGAGCCATAATTCGCAGGCGCTCAAAAATTTATGTACTAAAGCTATTTACCTGGAAAAGGGCCGCCTTATTGATATGGGGAATACGCAAGATGTAATATCTAATTATTTAAAGCGTGAACAAACGTTGTCTCTAAATAGTGTATATCCTGATCCTAATACCGCGCCTGGAAACGAAAATATCCGCGTTAAGCGTGTAGAAATGCTGCCACAATACCTGGATTCCAACAATATCATTGATATTAGAACACCTTTGATTATTGAATTTGAATTTTGGTATTTCCCCGCTGAAGAAATGGATCTGGGGGTAAATGTGCTTTTAAATACAGTAATGGGCGATTGTATTTTTGATGTTCCCTCTCCGGCAAACAGGTACAGTAAAGGGTTGATCAAAGGAAAATGTACCATCCCTGGCGACTTTCTAAATAATGGCTCCTATTTAATAGACTTATTGTTTGTGAAAAACAACAGCAGCTCTTTGTTTGATTTTGAAGAATGTTTATCTTTTGATGTTGAGGATTTTAGAGAAAATACAACGTGGTATGGTGACTGGGTTGGCGCCGTTAGGCCAAAGTTTAAGATAGAACTACAACAGGACAAGTTTTAAATATGAAAAATTTTAAGCCTTTTACAATTGAGCATCTTCAGGTTGATCAACTTGATCAGTTTAGTCCGTCAAGGATTAACTACTACCTGGTTTTTTGGTGGAAAAATATACCGTTAGGCCACATTTGGCTATATAATGAAGATGATAGTTTTGAACGTATCTCTTTCAATCAAAAGGTGTTGGAGGCAATTGAAAAAACCGTTGCTTATTATGCCTCCGTTCAGGGAAAAGGCGACCAGACATTCTGGAAAAATTACCTTTTAGCAAGTGATAAGGAGAATCTTAAGCAGGAACTTGATCTTATTATTCCCTTGCAAATTGATGGAAAGGCTGATAGCGAAAAACTTTCGATTGTTATTTGCACCCGAAACCGGCCACAGGCAATTGATGATTGTGTCAAAGCGCTGATGGCTTCGCATGATAAAGATTTTGAATTAATTGTTGTGGATAATGCACCTGATGATGATCGTACGGAGCAGGTCATTAAAAAATACCCTGATGTAAAATACGTGAAGGAACCCCTTAAAGGTTTAGACGTGGCACGTAATACAGGAGCAAGATACGCAACACATGGCATTATCGCCTATACAGATGATGATGTAATTGTGGAACCAAACTGGAGCAGTTTACTTAAAACAGTATTTAGGGATCCTAAAACGATGGCCGTTACCGGATTGGTTATACCAGTCAGCTTAAAAACTAAGGCGCAGTATACTTTTGAAAAAGACTGGGGTTTTAACAAAGGTTATTTACCTAAGATATTTGGATCCGCATATTTTGATGCTAACGTTAACATTGGAGTGCCGGCATGGGAAGTAGGCGCAGGTGCAAATATGGCTTTCAGACGAGAGGTTTTTGATCTTGTGGGATGGTTTGATGAGCGATTGGATGTAGGTGCATCAGGATGCAGTGGAGATTCCGAATTTTGGTACCGTATAATGGCAGAGGGGTACCAATGTAATTATTATCCGCAATTATTTGTCTATCACCAGCATCGTGAAGAAATGGCTTCATTAAAAAGTCAGATTTTCAATTATATGCGAGGGCAGGTTAGTTCAATATTTGTACAATATGAAAATTATCATCATTCCGGTGATCTATTTCGCCTTAAAAAGAGCTTGCCTAACTATTATGCCAGGAGAATATATCAGGCTGTTAAGCACCTTAGCTGGAGTAGTTTTTTTGAAACCCTTAACGAGATACATGGTTGTATCTCCGGATGGCTTTTTTATCGAAAACACCGCAATGTGATAAGGGAAGGTAGTTTACTTTATCTTAAATCGCTGAAAGAAAATGCTGTTGTAGATGAACGTACCGTTGTGTCTGTAGTTATTCCCTGTTATAATCATGGTAGATATTTAAGCAAGGCTATTGAAAGCATCTTGGGTCAAACTCATAGAAACACAGAAATCATTGTTGTAGATGATGGATCAACAGATAATACTGTAAGTGTATGTAACAGCTATCCAAATGTAAAATATGTTCGTACCGAACGTTTGGGACTTTCGGGGGCCCGTAATACAGGAATAAGATATAGTACAGGTAATTATTTAGTTTTTTTAGATGCAGATGATTATTTGTATGCCGATGCCTTTAAAATAAATCTCAAATATTTTTCTGATAATGGTAAAGTTGTGTTTGTATCAGGTTCGCACGATAAGGTTGATGACGAGGGCAATCTGTTACCAACATCAAAACCTGCGGAGAGATGGGCTGAAAACTATGAAGGTCTTTTAAATGGTAATTATATTGCGATGGAAGCAACGGTAATGTATAGGAAGGAACTTTTTTATTCATTCTTTTTTGACCCGCAGTTAAAAGCATGTGAGGATTATGATATTAATCTTAACATCACCCGATATTTTCCAACAGTGACACATACAGAAAAAATTGCAGCCTATCGTATTCATGGTGCTAACATGTCTGCTGATAAAATTTTGATGCTTGATTATGTTATGAAAGTTCTGGAACGACAAAAAAGTAAACTGAGAAGTGGAAAACAAATTGAAGCCTATGAAGCTGGAGTTAAAGTATGGCAAGACTATTACACATCTTAATAATCAGTGAATTTTAATACGAATAAAATGCTTGAACGTACCCCAAAATTACCGCCTAAAATTGCTCCGTTAGTTCCTGGACCTGATCGACCACTATGGTCGGTTATGATACCTTCCTATAATTGCATCAATTATTTACGCAAAACAATTAGTAGTGTGTTGTTGCAGGCTCCGGATACTAAGAGTATGCAGATTGAAGTTGTCGACGATTTTAGTAATGATGGAGATGTTGAAGCTTTAGTACAGGAGCTGGGTGAAGGTAGAGTTACTTTTTATAAACAACCGCATAATGTAGGTAGTCTGAGGAATTTTGAAACCTGCATTAACAGGGCCCGCGGAAAGTTTGTACATATCTTACATGGCGATGATTTGGTGTTGCCCGGGTTTTATCAGGAAGTTGGTGAATTGTTTGAAAAATACCCGGAAGCTGGGGCAGTGTTTACCGGGTGCTCTGATATTGATGAGAACGATAAATGGTTATGGGATAGTCAGAAAATATTAGATGAACCGGGTATAATTGATAACTGGGTACTTCGACTTGCTGAAGGCCAGTTGTTGCAAACTCCCTGTATTGTGGTAAAACGTGAAGTATATGAGAAATTAGGTGGTTTTTTTGCTGTGCATTATGGTGAAGATTGGGAAATGTGGACCCGTATTGCTGCAAATTATCCTGTTGTGTATACTCCCAGAAAGTTGGCTAATTACAGGGTGCATTCAAGCAATATTACGAGTAACTCTTTACTGACTGGTCAAAACATTAGAGATATAGCCACAGTAATTGATATTATTCAAAATTATCTGCCTTTGGATAAAAGGGAAAGTTTAAGAAGAAAAGCACGGATGAACTATGCGATCTATGTAGGGATACTATCTGATAGGATATACCACACGCAAAACAATCCAAAAGCAGCATTTGTGCAGGTAACGGAGGCATTTAAAATGTATCCGAGTAAACGTACATTGCACAGAGTTATCAAAATTTTAGTAAAAAGAATGATTGGTTATAAAAACCAAACAGCTTGATGAGATAATTCCCCGATTTGGGGAATTATTGTGAATATTTATTGATTTTATGAACCAAGGGTATTATCAATGTATGGGATTGATTTGGTTTTTGTAGTGGTTAAATGTTTTATTTACAGTGGTTTCTATGGTTTTTTTAAATAATAGGTGGGCTAATCGGAGTTGTGGCGTGATTTTTTCATTTAATTAAGTGAAAAAGTAATAAAAATGAAAATCTCAACCCTATTGATTCTTCTCATTTTGTCCTTTACCAGTTGTAAAAAGGAATCCTTAACAGATGATCTGTCAAATGTTGTTCTTAGTAATAAGGGCATTTTAAGGGTAGAATGCAACGATTGTCAAATAAGCTATTCAGTTCAGAATAAAGATTTTAACGTGTCTGTAAAGGATGGTAGCGAAGATATTCCTTTCTTCTACGTGACGGACTTCAATTTGATAACTCAACTTAAGTCGCTGCAAAATCAAGGTATACGACTAATGATCATTGATTCGTATGGGCGGGTAGTGTCTAACGAACTTAACTCTTGTGTTCAGGGTGAAGTTAGGAAGGGCTCTTTCAGGATTAATACTAAGTAATTTTTAGATTTATTAAGTTTCAACAATACGTGTATGCGTGTTTGTATGGTGATGGTATGTGCTTTTTTTTATACTTTTCCAGTTGGAATAACTTTTTTTAAGTGATTTGTAAAATTTAAATTGCATCGTGTTTTATTAATTAGATTTTTGATTGATTGAAAATAAGTGATTTTATTATGTTTTTTATAACAAATTGTTATTTTTACTATTAAATAAATGATGGTTTTTTTATTGGAAATAAAAAACATTTTAATAAATAAGTAGTTGGGAATATTTGTTTAAGTTTGAATTAATTTTGCTAGACGAACAAATTGAAGCACTTAATGCATTATGGAGAGTAAAGACGGTAATAAAAAAATAATACTAGTTGTGGATGATGAGCCAAGCATACTTAAGTTGTTAACTTTTATATTATCGTCGGAGTATGATTTGATTATAAAGAGGAGTGGTATAGAGGCAATTGCATGGTTGGAAGAGGGGAATGACCCTGATTTAATTATATCGGATTTAATGATGCCGTATTTTGATGGAAGTACATTAATTAAGAATCTTAAAATAAGTGGTTTTTATAGAAATACGCCAGTGATATTATTGTCTGGCGCTGAGGATTTGGAGGAGAAAGTAAGTGAGATGTCTTTTAAAATAGACCGTTTTATGGAGAAACCTTTTAATCCCGCAATTTTGAAGTCTCATATCTCAGAACTACTCGCATGATGATAACAACTACTATTAATCGTCCTGAAATAAACGCAAAAATTGTGTACTTCGGTAAACTACTTAAAAGCGTTGTGTTTGAAGATTGTGAGGCTAATTTCAATATTGAACACATGGAGAATCCGAAGGATTTTCAGAATTATCTGGATAATCGTTCGCTTTTAAGTTTGCCGGATATCATCTTAATTGAAGTTGATGATAATAAAGATTGTTTCGGACAGGTTAGTTATATAAAGAGTAATCCTTTACTTCATGGTTTAGTTATAGTGCTGTTAGGCATTAAAGAAGATAAGGAATGGAGAAATAAAGCATTGAAACTTCAGGTTAATGATTATTACACTTATCCTTTCCCGATTGAAGATTTTTATGAGCGACTTAATTTTTTAATAAAGTTTAAACTGATAAAGCCTAAGTTACTTGAGCTTTCTAAACATATGGATGTAGAGTATCAGACTCCCTTAACAAAAAGGATTTTTGATGTAATCGCATCAGGTTGTGCGCTGCTCTTTTTAGCGCCGGTATTTGTTATTGTTGCCATCCTGATCAGATTAGAATCGAAAGGCGATATTATCTATAAGAGCAGACGGGTAGGTGCTGGTTATAAGATCTTTGACTTTTTTAAATTCAGGTCTATGAGGAGTGATGCTGATCAGATGATAGCATCAATAGCTGAATTGAATCAGTATGCTAATGAGTCTAATAAGAAAAATGGTAAGGCTGCATTTGTAAAGTTTAAAGATGATCCCAGGATTACGAAACTGGGTGCTTTTTTAAGAAGAACCAGTATAGATGAATTACCGCAGTTGATTAACGTGTTTATTGGAGATATGTCGTTAGTTGGAAATAGGCCTTTGCCTTTGTATGAGGCAGAACAATTGACTACAAATGAGTGGTCTACACGTTTTTTGGGACCTGCAGGTTTAACTGGATTATGGCAGATCAGCAAAAGAGGGAAGAAAGATATGTCAGAGACGGAAAGAAAAGAGCTGGATAATTATTATGCGGCAAATTATTCGATTTTGTTGGATTTAAAGATCATATTGAAAACAATACCTGCATTAATACAAAAGGAAAAAGTTTAGTAAAATCATAACGTAATGTCAAATATAAATATCATAACCTAATGAATAATTTAAATACGCTTCAAAATCAATTTTTTACTACACTATCTATTTAAAAGTAAAATCAACCCTAATCTAAACGAATAAACAACATTTAAAAGCTCAATAAATGAAAAATCTAGCCATATTAATAATTTTAATCTGCGGTTGCAGCTTAAAACTTTCTGCTCAGGAATCAATTATTTCAGAAATCGATTATGCTACTTTAGAAAAGTACATACAAGCAGCTAAGAAAAGTCCTCGTAGAGATGTTGTAGGAATAAAATCTGATATCGCTAAAAACGAAGTTACAATTACAACATTAAATTACCTTGAGATGTTTACTGCAGCTTATTACTATCGTCCTAATGATAGAATTGCTATTGACGTCAATAACCCTTACACTATTAATGGTTTCCAATTTGGAATAACTACCAGCCTAGGTGCTTTGCTACAGAGACCTTTTCAGGTTAAAAAGTCTAAAATGGATTATAAGATTGCAAAGCTTGAGGCTCAGGACTATGATTTAACTTTGGTTAAAGACGTGAAGTCAAGATATTATGACTATATCCTGCAGTTAAATCAGGTAAAAATGAATTCTCAGTCTGCTATGGATAATAAAAATGTAGCTGATAATTTAAAATATAAGTTTGAAAAAGGAGAAATCTCATTGGATGTTTATAACCAATCCAGAAACAACCTTTCGACATCAAGTTCTGCTAAAATCTTATCTGAAGTTAATTATCTTAAAGCAAAAGATGCATTGGAAGAGATTATAGGTATGAAGTTAGAGGAAGTTAAATAATTCTTTTCAAAAAGGAAATATGGATATTAAGCGTTTTTTAAAATTTTTATATAAATATACATGGGTACTCATTTTGGTTCCCGCTATTGCCGTCACTATTACTTATTTCTTGGTTAAGAATTTGCCAGAAGAATATAGCTCGAGTGTTAAACTTTCTACAGGATTGTTGGATCAATCTAAACAAATTACCGAGCAAAATATTGACTTTTTTAAAGTCAGCCAGCAGTTTAGTACGATAATGGAAAAATTAAAGATGAAGAAGATGCTCAATATCCTCTCCTACAATTTAATTATTCATGATCTGTCTAATCCTGGAAAGACTTTCAAAAAGTATAGTAAAAAAATTGATTCTTTAAGTACTCATGATAGAGCAGAAGTTGTTAAGTTATTTGAAGAAAAACTTAACAAGAAATCCCTTTTAACATTAGAAGATAAAAAGGGAAAATATGACCTACTTGGTATTGTTTCTTCTATGGGTTACGGCGAGGGTGATTTGGGAGAAAAAATAGACGTATCCCATAGTAATAACTATAGTGATTTTGTTGATATCAGTTTCGTATCTGAGGATCCAAACCTTTCCGCATTTGTTGTTAACACACTGGCAAGTGAATTCATTAAAACCTTTAGTTCAGAGGTAAACTATAATCAAAGTAATTCAATAGAAATACTGGGGTCTGATTTAAAGAGAAAAGAAGATGAAATGAACGCCAAAAATGCTGCATTGAAAGACTTTAAAATGAACAATGGTGTTTTAAATCTGGATAAGCAATCAGAACTGGTTTATCAGCAAATTACACAGGCAGAAGATAGAAAAGCCCAGGTGATCAGAGATTTACAGTCTACCCAAAATACCATTAATGCAATAGATAGAAAACTAAGTAGCAAAGAGCCTGAAATGGGCGGAGATGCTATTCGTGAAAATGGGGAAATAATTAAAGTTAATAGCCAGTTGGAATTGGCTAACAAGAAATATGTTGATGGAGGATTCAAGATCTCCGATAAGAGGAGGGTTGATTCTTTGGTTGCAATTAAAAATAGTTTAACGATTGCCAACTCTGATAAGTATATTGTTGATCCACAGGTTTCAAGGCAGAATCTGTTACAACAGAAGTATACTTTAGAAACGACTTTGGCTCAATTGAATGGTAGTGTTGTATCTATTAATAAAGAGTTGACTGAAGCTAAGGCTAAGTATTATGCTATGGTGCCTTTTGATGCGGGGATTCAGAATTATATGCGTGACGCTGATCTTGCGACTAAAGAATATACAGATGCTTTAGCGAGATATAATCAAACGAGAACAGACCGAAGTATTGGTCTTAGTTTAAATATTGAAGAATATGGGGTGCCGGGTATGCCTGAGGCATCAAAAAAGACATTGTTTTTGGGAATGTCGGGTATAGGAAGTTTATTCTTATGTGTACTTGTACTTGGTATGGTTTTTAACCTGGATAGTACTATTCGCACAGCGTCGCAGCTTGAACTAGCAACTAAATCTAAGGTCTTAGGTAATTTAAGTTATGTAAGTACTCCTGAAAGAGGTATAAGAACGATTTGGAACGATAACGATAATGGCAATTATATTACATATAAAAACTTACTGAGATCTTTGCGTTTTGAAATAAGTGCTGCTTTAGCTGCAGATTCTAATAATATTTTAGGTATTACCAGCTTAGGAAATGGAGAAGGAAAAACATATACGGCTTATAATTTAGCTTATTCTTTTGCTATGGTAGGAAAAAAGGTTTTACTGATAGGAGAGGAACCTGTTTCTGCCGATAAGTCTGATTCTAAGGCAATCGTACGGAGCCAGAATTTTGAATCTTTCTTAGTTAAAAAAGAGGTGGTAGCTGAAGATTTAATCACTGTCTTGAATAAAAATAAAGAAAGCTCTTCATTATTAGAAATTCAAAATGAAAGAAGCCTAAAAACAGGTTTTGAAGTGCTGAAAAATGAATTTGATCTGGTAATTATAGATATTGATAGCCTGAGAAATATCAATATGGCTAAGGAATGGCTTTCATTTACTGAAAAGAATATCGCCGTTTTTGAAGCAGGTAAATCTTTAACAGACGACGAAAAGGAATTTGTAGCTTTCCTCAAGGAGCAACCGGGTTTTTTGGGATGGGTTTTAAATAAAATCAAACTAAGTGAAATTAAAAATAGTCAGGTCTCTTAATTTCATTTAGGAGTTTGATAATTATTTTAAACTATTTTTTATCACAATGCTATGAATTCCAAATTTCTATTGTTTTTAGTTCTTATCTATAGTTTCACAATACAATTTGTTGTTAGGCAGTTTGATTTAAAAATACCTAGTGATATTATAAGTATATCCCTACCTTTTTTCGGATTAATGTTGGCTGCTATCAGATCCTCAAATCAGGATTGGCCTGCTTTAAAGAGCGACTTGTGTTACATTATATTGGGTTGGTTTGTATTTTGCATTTTAGAGGTTTTTAATCCAGAAGGAGCAAGTTTTGATGGTTGGGTGAGGGAAATTGTCCCCGTTGCTTTGATTCCTTTTTTAATCGTATCACTTTCTCTTTTGGCGATTAACAATAAGAAGGATTTGAATATATTCTTAATTATTGTCGTTGGGTTTTCTACGTTGGCTGCTTTGTACGGCGTTAAGCAACTGCATATAGGTCTGTCGCAGGGAGACGCAAGGTTTTTAGAAGAGGGAGGAGCAATTACCCATTTGCTTTGGGGTCGTTTACGTGTATTTTCAATGTATTCTGAGGCTGCACAGTTTGGTTCATCTCAGGCACATATCAGCTTGTTGACACTTATTTTGGTATTTGGTCCTTTTAATAAGAAAATTAAGGTTTTATTGTTAGGATGTTCAGCTCTTATGTTTTATGGGATGATGATATCTGGAACAAGAGGTGCTTTTTTTGCATTGATTATTGGTGCTTTTGTTGCGATTGTATTGAGCAAACGTTTTAAAGTATTGATCGTTTGTGGAATTCTGGCGGTAGGATTTATTTGTTTTCTAAAATTTACTTATATCGGAAATGGGAACTATAATATTTATAGATTTCGGTCTGCGCTGAATCCAGATGATCCTTCGTTACAAGTAAGACTAGTTTCTCAAAAAATTCTAGGAGAATATATGAGCTCCAGGCCATTCGGAGGAGGCTTGGGTGTTATTGGTTATTATGGTACCAAATATAATGCTGATAGTTTTCTTTCAACCATTCAGCCAGATAGCTATTGGGTAAAAATTTGGGCAATGACCGGGATAATTGGTTTTACCATTTGGTTTAGTGGCATGCTGTATATACTTGGAAAGTGCTGTGGTATTGTTTGGCGAATTGAAGATGAAGGGTTAAGGGTGAAAGGAATAGCTATAACTTCAGGAATTGCAGGTATTCTATTCTGTAGCTATGGTAATGAAATAATTAATACTATGCCATCTTCAGTTGTAATATATATGTCCTGGGTTTTTATATATAAGATGCCGGGTTGGGATAAAGAGATTAAGGAAGAAAAACTATTAACTGTTTAATTTATGCCTTACGAAATATTTGGACTTCCAGCTGCTATTTTTCTGATTCTCGGAATTATCAATGGATTAAAGATGATGAAGAAGAAAGCTGAGCAATAAATAGTTAAATTATATCAAAATTCATTAAGTCTATGTCGATTATCTCAAAAATAAAAGAGAATCCTAAATTAAAAAAATTGGCATTAGCTCTTTTGATTCCATCAAATGAGCATCGACCAAGACTTTGGGTGCGACTTTTTTTAAATCCATTCAAACATAAAAGAGGAAAAGGCTCTATCATTAGAAACAGAACAAGGTTGGATGTGTTTCCTTTCAATGAGTTTAATTTGGGTGCAGGCTCTGTAATTGAAGATTTTTCGACTATAAATAATGGAGTAGGGAATGTTGTTATAGGAGCAAAGACTATTATAGGAATAGGTAACGTGATCATTGGCCCTGTGACGATAGGAGACCATGTGATGTTAGCACAGAACATAGTTGTATCGGGGTTAAATCATGGTTATGAGATGATTGATATTCCTCCTTCTTTACAAAAGGTAAGTTGCAAGCAAATTTTTATTGGTGATAATGTTTGGATTGGAGCCAATTCAGTAATAACGGCAGGAGTTACGATAGGTAAACACGTAGTTATTGGAGGAGGAAGTGTGGTTACGAAAAGTATTCCTGATTATTGTGTCGCTGTTGGGAATCCTGCAAAGGTTGTTAAACAGTATTCTTTTGAAGAAGGTATATGGAAAAAGGTTTAAGTTGTTTATATTATTTACATGGTTAATAAAGATATTGTCATACTAGGCCAGCAAGCATGGGATACGGATATAGGAAGCAATTGTAAAAACATTGCAGAAGAAATTTCAAAACAGAACCGTGTATTATATGTCAATTCCCCTTTAGACAGGATAACGAGATTTAAAGATGCCGATGAACCTAAGATAAAAAAACGTATACAGATAATTAATAAAGAAGCTGAAGGACTAGTCGAGGTTTCTGATAACTTATGGAATTTATATCCGGACTGTTTGGTTGAATCAATAAACTGGATTAACAATAAGCATGTATTCGATTTCTTTAACAAGAGAAATAATGTAAAATTCGCCCGATCAATAAAGCACGCTATTGATAAATTAAACTTTAAGGATTTTATATTGTTTAACGATAGTGAAATGTTTAAAGGTTTTTATCTAAATGATTTTTTGAAACCTGATTTGAGTATTTATTATTCCAGGGACTACATGCTTGCAGTTGAATATTGGAAAAAGCATGGTGAACGGATTGAACCTTTGCTAATGGAAAGGAGTACACTTTGCATGGCCAATTCCCTCTATCTGACTGATTATTGTCGAAACTATAATCCTAATTCTTATTATGTTGGGCAGGGGTGTGATTTGGAACTTTTTAAGCTGAAGGAGAATGCACCAAGACCGGAAGAATTGGTAAATATATCTACTCCGATAATTGGATACGTTGGGGCATTGCAAAGTTTACGCTTAGACATTGAATTGATCAGACATATCGCGACTGCTAGAAAAGACTGGACAATTGTGCTTGTAGGACCAGAGGATGAAGATTTTCAGAAAAGTGATTTACATGAATTGAAGAATGTTGTATTTACAGGGAGTAAGCCTCTGGATACATTATCGCTTTATATGCAGTTTTTTGATATCTGCATAAATCCTCAGCTGGTTAACCAGGTTACAGTTGGTAATTATCCGCGGAAGATTGATGAATATCTTGCCATGGGCAAACCAACAGTTGCAACAAGAACGCGGGCTATGGATCTTTTTAAAGATCATGTTTATCTGGCAGATGGTAACGATGATTATGTTGCATGTATTGGGCGGGCTATAGCAGATGACAGTTGGGAACTGCAGCAAGAAAGGAAGAAATTTGCTGAGAGCCATACATGGGAAAACAGTGTGAATAGTATTTATGAATCCATAGAGAACTACATGGATAAAAATAATTAGAATGAGTATAGTATTATATGTTTTTATCTTTTTGCAATTATTAATCGGTATTCATTTTTTGATGCCAGTTATCTTTTCCATTCTGAAATTCTTTACTAAAATTTCATGCGAGTCTTCCGAGGTAGCTGAAACCGATTATGCTGTTATTATTACAGCTTACCAGCAAGTAGGACTTGTTCCAATGGTTGTCGATTCTATATTAAAGGCAAATTACAGTAACTATTTAATATATGTAGTTGCTGATAATTGTGATATTAGCGAGTTAAAATTTGAAGATGAGCGGGTAATATTACTAAGGCCTGAATTGGTGCTAGCAAGTAATACCAAATCACATTTCTATGCAATCGACCGCTTTAAAAGAGCGCATGAATATCTTACAATTATTGATAGCGACAACCTGGTTCACCCAGCCTACTTTAACGAACTGAACAAAGTTTTTGATAAGGGATTTTTGGCTGTACAAGGGGTTAGAAAAGCTAAAAATTTAGATACAACTTATGCCTGTTTAGATGAAGCGGGAGATATCTTTTATCGTTTTATAGATAGAAAACTCATGTTTGAGGCGGGGTCTTCTGCAGCTTTGTCTGGGTCTGGTATGGCATTTAAAACGGAACTATATATCAAATGTCTTAAAGATAACCTCTTTAAAGGTGCAGGATTTGATAAAATTCTTCAATATGAAATTATATCCGCTGGTCATAGGATTGCTTTTGCTGAGGAGGCAATTGTGTATGATGAAAAAACTGCGAAAACAGCTCAATTGGTAAACCAGCGGGCGCGTTGGATTAATACCTGGTTTAAGTTCTTTTTTCTTGGTGGCAGATTACTGAGTACGTCCATTCGTAGACTGGATAAGAACCAATTTTTATTTAGCATAATGTTGTTACGTCCACCATTGTTTATGTTAATGATGTTGTCAGCTGTTTGTGTTATAGGAAATATTCTTTTTGTTCCATGGATGCTGGTTTACTGGTCGCTTCTATTTCTCGTGTTCTTTATATCTTTATTTAGTGCATTGTCATATTTTAAAGCTGACAAGAGAATATACACATCGCTTAAAAATGTACCGAAGTTTATTTATTTTCAAATTCTTGCTCTTTTTAAAGCGAAGAGAGCTAATGAAATATCTGTAGCGACAGAACACTATTATAAAGGGGAAATCAATGAGTAAATTAAAAAGTAATAAGTTACGTATAGGTATAGAAGTACAGCGACTTTTTAGGAGAAAGAAGCATGGAATGGAAGTTGTCGCCCTTGAGATCATTAAAGAGCTTCAAAAAATTGACACCTATAATGATTATATAATTTATGTAAGAGAGGACGTAGATAAATGTATTGTTGAGACTGATAATTTTAAGATCAGGTCACTTCCGGCGAAAACTTATTTTACATGGGAACAACTTGTTTTACCGGCGGCTGTTAAAAAAGATAATTTAGATGTTCTACACTCCACTTGTAATACTTCTGCATTAGGTTTAACTGTCCCTCTGGTACTTACTTTACACGATATCATATATCTTGAAAAAACAGATTTTAAAGGTACTGCTTATCAGAATTTCGGGAATATTTACAGGAAGTTAGTTGTACCCAGAATTGTAAAATCCTGTAAACTCATTATCACAGTTTCTAATTATGAACGGAATGTAATCCTGAAGAGATTGAATCTGCCAGAGGATACTGTGAAGGTTATTTATAATGCGGTAAGTCCTAAATTTACAACAGATTTTGATTCCATTCGCTTATCTGATTTTAGAACGTCTCATTCATTACCAGAATCTTTTATATTGTTTTTAGGTAACACGGCGCCAAAAAAAAATACAATTAATGTAGTAAAAGCATATGTTGGTTATAAAAGATCAGTTCCTGATGCCCTACCAATTGTTATTCTTGATTATGATAAAGAGTTAGTTTATGAGCTGCTCAGTAAATTGAATGCAATAGATCTGAAGCCATTTTTTTTATTTCCAGGATACATCCCTTTAGAAGAGATGCCATTACTGTATAATTGCAGCACACTGTTTCTTTATCCATCGCTTCGTGAAAGTTTTGGTTTACCAATTTTGGAAGCCATGGCATGTGGCGTGCCGGTAATCACATCTGATACTTCATCTATGCCTGAAGTGGCGGCTGATGCAGCATTATTTGTTGATCCGTTTAATTACGAAGATTTGACTGCTAAAATGATAACGGCGTTGTCGGATCAGAGTTTAATGCTTAAAATGAAAGAGAAAGGGTTGAAGAGAGCAGCTCAATTTACCTGGAAATCAGCCGCGGAACAATTACTTTCTGTATATGATACATTCGTAAAATAATTTTCATTAAGTTTAAATGTTTATTTCAGATGTGTTGTGATTATGAATAGAAGAACGGCTGTTCTCGGAATTTTTGGAATTGCGACAATAGTTTTTGCAGGCTTTAAATTCTGGAAAATCTTTAGAAAACCGGACCTTAATTATTTGGATACGAAGAAAGGCTTAATCGGAGAGATAGCAGATACCATAATACCTGCAACAGATACTCCCGGGGCTAAAGATGTAGGGGTTGAAGATTTTATTCTAAAAATGGTTAAAGAATGTACTGAAAAGAAATCTCAGAATGCATTCATATCCGGACTGAAAGATCTGGAAGACTATACACTAAAAGAGTTTAGTAAGAACTATTTTGATTGTAACGGTAGAGAAAGAATAGATATTTTAACACATCTGGAAAATAAAGAAGAGCTAAGTCCGATAGTGCATAAAATATCTAAAAGATTATTTGGTGATAGCTTTATGTACCAGTTTAAGTATTATGCAATAATGGGATATTGTACCTCTGAAGCTGGTTCAACAAAAGCAATGGCTTACGATTATATTCCAGGAACATACCAGGCCTGTATTCCATTAACCCCTCATCAAAAATGCTGGGCAACTCAATAATAGAAAATGAATCTAGCTGATATAAAGTATAATACTTATGATGCGATAGTAATTGGCTCCGGTATTACCGGTGGCTGGGCTGCAAAGGAACTTTGCGAGCGTGGATTAAAAACGCTCTTGCTTGAGAGAGGCAGAGATGTAAAACATGTTGTTGACTATCCAACAGCCAATTTAAATCCCTGGGACTTTAAATATCGGTTAAATAACACGGAAAAGGAAATTGAGGCGACACCACTAAGGGCCTCAATTTCAGATGAAGATGACCGGATGTTTTATGTGAATGATAATGAGCAGCCTTATATTGAAGAAAAACCATTCAAATGGATCCGGGGCTACCAGGTTGGGGGTAGATCGCTTTTATGGGGACGTCAGTGCTATCGCTTAAGTAATTTGGATTTTGAAGCGAATCTAAAAGATGGTAATGGTGTTGACTGGCCAATTCGATATGAGGACCTGGCTCCCTGGTATGACCATGTAGAACGCTTTATTGGAGTAAGTGGCAGCTGTCAGAATTTACCTCATTTACCTGACGGGATTTTTTTGCCACCTATGGAGTTAAATTGTATAGAAAAACATCTGGCTGAATCTATAAAAAAGGATGATGAACGACGTCTACTTATGATTGCCAGAGTAGCAAATTTAACCAGGGGCTGGAATGGACGAGGTCCCTGTCAGTATAGAAATTTATGTACCAGAGGCTGTCCTTTCGGAGGATATTTTAGTAGTAATAGCGCAACAATTCCTGCTGCAGCTGCTACTGGAAATCTGACATTAAGACCTTTTTCAATTGTGAAAGAGATTATTTATGATGATGTTACCCAAAAGGCTAAAGGCGTAAGAGTTATAGATATGAATACGCTTGAGGAAATGGAATTCTATGCAAAGGTGATTTTTTTAAATGCATCTACCATCGCTTCAACATCAATTCTTTTAAATTCTGTTTCAGCACGTTTTCCGAACGGACTTGGTAATGATAGTGGTGAGCTTGGCCATAATTTAATGGATCATCATTCATCATCGGGTGCAATGGGGATACACGAGGGATATACTGACCGTTATTATAAGGGCAGAAGACCCGCAGGCTTTTTGATACCAAGATATAGAAATTTAAAGGGCAATGAAGGACTGGAATTTTTAAGAGGATATAATATACAGGGAAAGGGCGAACGTGAAAATTGGAAGGACAAGATTGGCTCCTTAAAGGGATTTGGCAGTAATTTTAAAGAAGAACTTACAAAACCAGGCCCCTGGGCCGTTTGGATGGCGGGCTGGGGAGAGTGTTTACCTGATTTTAACAATAAAATAAGTCTGGATTTAATCGAAAAAGACCGCTATGGCTTGCCTTTGATTAGAATTAACTTTTCATTTGGAGAAAATGAGAAGTTGATGATGAAAGATATACGTAAGACTGCCGGCGAAATGCTCATACAAGCGGGATTTAAAAACGTAGACACATTTACGTATAACAAACCTGGTGGAGATACTGTTCATGAAATGGGTACAGCCAGAATGGGAAGGGACCCGAAGACTTCTGTTTTGAATGGATTTAACCAGGTTCATGCTGTTAAAAACGTTTTTGTAACTGATGGTAGTTGTATGACATCCTCTGGTTGTCAAAACCCATCGCTTACCTATATGGCACTAACAGCGCGGGCATGTGCTTATGCTGTAGCTGAGATTAAATCAGGAAGTCTTTAAGAATATAAGAAGTATTGTTATGTTTATAAATTATAAAAAGATGCTATGCCTGTCAGACCAATAACTGTACCTGCTTATATTAAAGAACAAATGCATGATGCGGATTGGTTTCTAGGTCATGTGAATGATATTCGTGAGAATTTGAAAAAGTTTTCTCATGATGAACCTGATGTAACTGTAGTAGTACCTGCATTTAATGAAGAGAAATCTATACTTAGAACAATATCATCATTAGCAAGAACGATTACGGATTTACGGGTAGAAATATTGGTTGTTAACAATAATTCTAATGATAATACGCAAGCGTTAATCGAGATGACTGGTGTAAGCAACATTATAGAATATAAACAGGGAGTTAAACATGCGAGAGCTTCTGGATTGGCCGCTGCTAAGGGAAAAATTATCATGAATGCCGATGCGGATTCTGTTTATAGTCCATATTGGGTAGACTTATTGAGCAAACCGCTTTTAGAAAATGAAGATATCGCATGTGCCTATGGTAGGTTCGCATTTTTACCAGATTCTTCTAAATCCAGGATTCCTTATTTTTTATATGAAACAATAGGGGATATCTTTAAAAGTGTAATTCAACGAAATAAAGAGGAAGCCTATTATGCTTACGGCTGTAGTACCGCTTACAGAAAAACACAAGGACTTGAAGTTGGTGGTTATGAGCACCCTCCCGGTGCAAATGAAGATGGTTATCTAGCATTAAAGTTAAGAGAGAAATTTGGCAGACTGTATGGTGTAAAAAACAATCATTCTCTGGTCTGGACATCTGATAGACAGATAATCGAACAAGGAGGGGTATTTAAAGCTTTTACGACTAGACTTTATTCGTTTTCTAAATAGAAATTACTAATTAACTTTAACAAAGGTCGGCGTTTCCGTAACATTTATGACAAGTTTATCGTTAACTGCCACTTTTTTCGAAATCATACTTTCAGCACCGGCAAGCGGATTATATATGGTAACTTCTTGAATTCCTATATCCAAGATTATCGTATAATTCGCCTTTCTATCCTTTTGATCGGGAATGGTCAGGACATAAATTTTACTGTTTCCTGAGGTATATAGGTCAACAATAGGGTCTGTTGAAATCGTTTTTTGATAAGTATATTCTCCCATTAGATTTTTGGCTTGTAGCAGAAAATCTGCTGCAGGTCTTCTTTTCCCGCTTTCAACTAATCCGGAAGAAGAATATTGAGTCGCGTCATTAATATTTACATCATTAAGCATAAAGAAAAAAGTCCTTTTAATGCCTTTTCTTGCATACAAAAGGCTAGTTCTCAATGACCAGTCTGCCTGAGTATCTCTTGTGGACTTGTTACCAATGGCTATTGCTCTTTGTGGACTTGATGGATTTACATCAAAACCACATTCAGTAACCCATACTTCGGCCCCGTTTGCATCTTCTTTACTCATTTTAACAAAATCTGCTGCTACAGAACCTACATTTGTAAGTTCCGGAGCCTTACCTTTTTTCATGTTTTCGTTTGAATACTGATGATAATTGATAACGTCGAAACATAAAGTGTACTTTCCATTTTTTACACGGTTTATTTTACACCAGTTTATCATCTTTCTTACAAATTCGGGATCAGGATCTGCAAGACCAGCCATTACTACTTTAATATTGGGATCAGCGGTTTTTGCCCCTACATTTGCACCCAGAGTCCCCATATGGCCATCATAAAATGCAGAAAGCTGTGCTGCATATTGTTCTGGAGTTTGCTGGGCATTCGGGCCTCTCCAGTTTTTATCAGGCTCGTTGCTGCACTCAAGATATTTAAGGGTATTCAGCCCAATTTTATAACTACCTTGTTCATATGAAGGTGCTTTAATAAGACTTTTATCAATATTAGTATTTGACCCATATCTTGCAGCAAATTGAAAAGCAACTTTTGCCATCTGAATGTAAGACGCAGGAGAGGATTTATCCGCACCATATCGTACAGGTGTATAATCTCTTAAGCTGGAGAAAGGATCAGATTCATTATACTCCGGATAACTTCTCCTCATCCAGCTGGGGATAATTTGAAGGCAAAGTAACGTGGTTATTTTTAATTCGAAATTCTTATTATAGATTTTGTCATAGTGTCCAAGATTAAATGAACCTTCTTCTGGTTCTATTTTCTCCCAGTCAAGATATTGACGGAAGGAGCTGAACGTTTTTATTAATTCAATTTTATTGTTATCAAGCTCAGTAGAATTGTTTTGCGTATACTCCCAATCAAAACCATTTACCCCTATCATATCTTTAAAAAGGGTTCCGTTTGGGGTATTTAGACTATCATCTGGAGTTTGATCCGGATTTCCATTATTTTCTTCCTGAAGGATGGTTGGAAGACTTTCTTTCTTTTTGCAATACAAGCAACTTGTTGAAAAAAGAAGGAATAAAGCTAAAAGAAATCTGGATCTCATTATATGATTATTGGTTATTCAACGGCACCAATTGATGGATTGGAGAGCGATCGCTGATTGCCGTAGATGTCTTTGCTGTAGGCCTGATTTGTTAACGTTTCCAGATTTCTGCCATTTAGCGTTGATCCACTGTTTTTCAGGATCGAGCCAGATCCCAGACTAAACCTCGTATCATCTAAAATTCCAGCTGCCTTGTAAGTGGCTGTATATTTATTACTGTAACCTGTCGGTTTAGTGTCGTTTAATTCATTCCAGATAAAGTTGGTGTTGTTTTGTCCAACCAATGTGAAATTATAACCGAAATTATTGAAAATCTCACAACTTCCACCTAATAAACTATATAGGTCAAGAACCTGCGCTGGGAAGCCTCCTTTAGGTAATAAATTCCCACAGGTATTATTAAAAACCATAGCATTAGAATAGGTAGTTGAGCCGGACATCATATTCCTGGTGAAAGCTTGTAACTCAAATGCACCATATTGTCTGGAGTTCGCAACAATATTATTGAAAATAAGTGTAGTTTGAGGAGTAGTACCTATACTATAAACCCAGGCTCTTAATGCATTGCCCTGATGATCTTTTATGTTGTTGTTATAAAACTTTCCGTTACCCTGCATGTAGAATATCCCATTATGATTGTCATTACTCTGGTTTACATTTTGAACAATATTATTATGAATATTATATCCCTGCACATTTTCAATAGCAACAACACTACCAACATTAGGAGAGTTTTTAAAGGTAATATAGGAGATTTCGATATCCTTTATTAAGCCAACGATAGCGCCATTTTCAGCTGAGCCCCTGAATCTGATTAAGGTACCAGTGTTATCACATTCTATATTGCTGAACTTAATATTTTTAGAATATGATGATTCAGATCCATTGTAAACTTTTTTTGAGTCATATTGAATTGCATTATATGTTTTGACATTAGTAAACTTCACATCTTTAAATGTAAAGTTGTCAATGTTATTTAGCAATTGGACTGATGTTGCATCAGAATTTTTATCTCTAAATACAAACCCTTTATCTAAACCTTTTGTTCCGCTTCCAGTGAAAACTACGTTTTTGATATTGGAAAAAGTTAATTGTTTCTCACCAACCAATTCAACAAGACCATCATTTTGGATCTGTACTATTCCAGTTTCATATAAAAAGTTGCTTACACGGATACTGCTATATGAGCCCGATTTTATCTTAATAACTGAATTCGTCGGGATTTTAAGGGTATTTGCATCAATTGAAAGATTTCCTGATCCTGTTCCTACCTCAAAAATAAGGGTTGGCTTAGGAGGTGTTGTTATGGTCGTGTCTTTAGGTGGATTTGGTTTGATTGGTTCGGCTACTGTAGGCTTTTCTTTTTCTTTTATTACTTCGCCTTTTTTGCAGGCAAAGAACATAAAAACCCCTACACACAATATTAAGTGCATCTTTATTTTGTTTCCCATAATATAGAAGTTATTATAATAACTTATCCCATTGATTTGCAATTGTAATAAAAATCATACAATTAACTACTATGCTTTAATTCAAAGTAGAATTGTTGTGGCTTTAATTCCCCGTATTTTTTTTTAAAAATGTTTAATTAAACAACATGGGGAATGTTTTTCTCGTATTTTTTAAGAATTTATAGAAATTAGTTTATTTCTATTTTTACTTTTTGATGACATTTTGACTCGTAACAGGCCTTTGTTTGCTAAATTGTGGATTTATACTTGTGTACGGGAAATAATGTAAGGTAGTTCCTTGAAAAGTTGGCATGGGGAAAATAATACCCGTTTTAAATTGGTTAATGATTTTTTGTTAACATATTGTTAATCGATAGCCCTCTGTAAATTGATATTTCCACAGTGAGGATACGTTAAACTAGATTTAGCTGTATTATTTGAATATAGTATGCGTTAAACAACTATTTCTTCTTATTTTTAAAAAATGCTTTTGACGATGTTGAAAGTATAGAAATCTTTATAGCAATTTTAACTTGACTTGTAATTCTTTAGTTGTAAGTCCTGGAAGAGGCTATAGTTTTAACTTTTGGATAATTAGGTGCTATGACAAATAAGAATTTGGTTTTGCTTTCGTATGGACGGGAATCCGAGTATTATAGAACTATATTTTGTGTTTTAAGTTTTTTTGCCTGGACCCCGCGTCATAAGATTGATGATGTTAATGTGTTGATATATACAGATAATCCGTTTTTTTTTCAAGAATATTTTAAAGATCTCAAAGTAGAATATGTTACTTTGACGGAAACGATTTTAATGGAGATGATGGGAGATACGGATTACATACATCGAAGGAAAGTGGGGGTGATCGATTTAACTTTTAAAGCTTTTCCAGAAAGAGATCTGTTGTTTGTTGATTCTGATACTTTTTTTATTCATGAAACTGATGAAATGCTTGATGGATTTGCAGAGAACAAGAGTTTTATGCATAAAAGGGAATATAATTTCGAGGAAGGATTGGCTTTGTTTAGCAGTTTCGGTCAGGGACAATACCCAGAAGCGTTTATTAATTATATAACGGATAGAGAATTTGTTATTGGTGGATCTTCAGAACGATTCAGTAAGTATGATTACTGCTGGAATTCCGGTGTGTTGGGGTTGGATAAAAGCTTTGCTTCTTATTTACCTGATATATTTAAATTAGTTGATGAATTTTACAATAATTCCCACTGGTTTATTAGCGAACAACTTGCTTTTGCTCTTGTTTTACAGAAAAGAACTGAAATAAGACCAACAGATAAATTTTTGTTGCACTATTGGGGCGCTCGTCAGAAAGTGCTTGTTGATGGTCTCCTTAAAGAATTATTCGACAGAACTTCACCCGCCAATTTTAATGATATTTCTTTTATAAGGAGTGTAACTAAAAACTGGAAAAATAAAATAGAATTAGATTTGGTACTTGAACAAGCAGTCATGGCATTTTCTCTAGGACATTTAAAATACGGATTAAAGAAATCCGTGCAAGTTTTTTTACACTTCCCTACTGATGTTAAAGTTTATAAAGAGTTATTTTGTGGAATAAAAAGAGGTTCAAATAAAAGTTAATAAATAGAGATGCGTACTGCCCATATTTTAATTGTACATAAAAATCCAAATCAATTAGAACGCTTAATAAAAAGGTTGAAGCATCCTGATTTTGATTTTTACATCCATGTCGATAAAAAAGTTGACATCAGTGATTTCTTGTATTTAAAAGAATTGGAGAATGTTTTTTTTATAAAGAATCGTGTCGTCTGTAATTGGGGTGGTTATAGTACGCTGGAAGCAATGTTGGGTTCTTTAGATGAAGCACTTAAAAATAATTATGGTTTTTATAATTTATTGAGTGCTCAGGATTATTCTCTAAAAAAAAGTGATACAATTCAAGAACTTTTATTAGAAAATCAGGATAAATCCTTTATCTATTATGAACCTGAGGAGGAGTCGGAGTGGTGGACGGACGCGGTGAAAAGATATCAAAAATATCATTTGACAGACTTTAGCTTTCCCGGTAAATTTTTTGTTGAAAGACTAATAAACAAAGTACTTCCTAAGCGTAAGTTTCCGTTAGCATTAAAGTTGTATGGCGGAAGTAAGGCGTGTTGGTGGACTATTAATCATGAATCTGCCGTTTATCTTTTAGATGTTTTTAAGAAAGAAAAGAAATTGCACAGTTTTCTTAGATTTTGTTGGGGAACGGATGAGTTTGTAATCCCTTCAATATTAATGAATTCTCCGTTTAGAAATAAAATTGTCAATAATAATTGGCGCTATATACATTTTCCAAAAGGAAAGGCAAATCCTAAAATCCTCCGAGTTGCTGACTTCGAGGACATGATTAATTCTAATATGGTTTTTGCCAGGAAATTTGATGAGGAGGTAGATGCAGCTATTTTAACGAAGCTGGATCAATACATCGATCGGCTTGACTAAAATAACTTCTTTCTAACGCACTTTATTGTAGATGTTTTTCAATAAAGGGAACATGCTTTCTGGAATTACATCCTTTATTTTTCTTTTTAGTTTCGTTTTCTTAGACTCTCGGACAATAATAGAATTTTCATTGGGCAAGTGTCGTATAATTTGTCTTTTTTGAGAAAGCTGTTTATCTATGGGATCTTCATAATGATATTGATGGGCTTTAAAGTATCCTTTCAAAATTTCACCTATAGCATCGTCACTATGTAACATTTCTTTTTCATACCAGGTAAACTTAAGATCCTTGGCTAGCTTATCTAATATTTCAATGTCTTTATCAGTAACGGTGCTCTTCTGAACTTTGCAGCTGTATAGTAAAGAAAAAAAATACATGTCAGTTCGTAATTCGAAGTAACCGTTTTTATTTACCTTTTTGTTCAACATATCTTTTTGCCAAGAGGTATTATGGTACTTATCTCCAATAAATCTTATGTCAACAGGAATATTTGTACCCCCAACCTTAATAAACCCCTTAGACCCGTCCGACGACAGTTGATTGATGGCCAAAGCCGAGGCAACCCTTTGATAGTTATCTGTTAACAATTCTAAATGATTATAAGAGTTTTCGTGTGGAAACCCTTCATGGTTTTTAAGGACCAGATAGTTATTAGTTAAATTCAGAATTTTAAATAGTTCTTCCCAGTTCGACCAACCATTTGCTCCCTCTAAATCTTTGGTGATTCTTGGGATAGTAGGTGTTTCTCCATCCATTAGTGTATTAAATAATTCAACGCCTAACAATAGTGGCGCTTGAAAAAAGAATTCGTAAATGCCATTTGTTGAATGTACAGCATATTCAACACCTAAGTCATTAAAAATCCATTTTCTAATTTCTGCTTTTACATGTACAGTATTTAAATTAGATAATTCGATGATTTTAGAAGTGGAAATCACATATGCGTAATCTGGTTTAATATCTTTAATTACAAATAGATTAAACTTTTCATCTCCTAGTTTGTCAGCAAATTGAGATTTACGCTTTTCTTTTGGTATGCTATCATATAAAGGGTTTTCATAAAGCCTGGCTGCATTGTCATGAAAATTTTCCTTACTCCATACGATTTCAGTTTCAAGAAGGATTTCAAATTTTGCAGAAAGTAATGCCCTGATTTTGTCTCGATAAGGTCTCGCCGATTTCCATAAAGCAAAACAAGTGTAATCAGCTTCTAAATTGTGGGAGAAGCGGTTGTTTTTTTCAGAAAATTTGATGCTTGAGTAATAATGTGACATGCTTATCTTTACTTTTTTAATTGCTTAAGGATTTTGGTCACTATCTCTTAAAAGCAATTGATATTCTATACAACTAATTTTGGATTATTTTGTTGCAATATAATTCTTTAATTCTTAAGAATGCTTTCTTTTGCATTTCTATTTTTATCGTGGTGTTTTCATTTAAAGCAATGAAGATAAAATAGAAATATAAACAGCTTAGCTCAAAGTCTTCCCATTGGTCTTTCGGTATAATTTCTTTATACTCTTTAATTAATACTTCTTGTAAAGTTGGAAAATCCAGCGTTTCTGATTTTTGAAATAGAATAAAAGCGGTATCAAAGCCAAAAGGGAAAAAGCCGAAGGAATCCCAATCAAGAGTATAATCATTTGAAAATATATTTGTACCATGAATATCGGCATGGGTTAATACCAATGGTTGCTGATTTATAATTACCTCAATTGTATGTAATGAAAGCTTATGCGCTGATAAATTTTGAATATCTTTTTCTGCAGTTTTTATATTTCTAGTGTAGTAGTAATAACTGGTGTAATCCTTGAGTGAACTTTCAGCATTATTGATCAGCTCCTTCATTTGTTTAGAGTTGGAAATACCTAGAAGTTGCTTCGAAATGTTAAAGGGAGCAGCATCTAATTGTTGCTGAGATAAAGAAACAAGATCTATAAACTCAAAGTAAACAATGGTGATTAAATCCCCCTTTATGACTTTATGGAGCTTTGGTGGTTTTACAGAGATATTCGAAAGAAGAGGATATACATTAGTATAAAACCATTCAATTTTTAAAAGATCTCTGGTGTTGTTAAAGTAAACTTTTTCGAAATAGCAGTTGTCATCAAAACAAACCTTTCGAAAGACTCCAAAATTTCCGGTTCCAAAGCCGCTTCCAACAAATTTTGAGCTGTTAAAATTGTTGTCCCAGTCTACTACCTTTCTCTTAAGGATTTTATTATATAGTTTCTGATTATTCGCTACTTTTATTTGAAGTGCAAGTTTCCTCAATTCATGGTGCTGTACAGCTTCATGAGCATGCTCTAATTTTTCAAATAGTTGATCGTCATTCGGAACTTGTTCTACTATAAATCCTAAATTATGTATTAATCGTTTTAATAAATTTTTGATTTTATAAATCATTATAAAAAGAAGCGTGTGAATATTTAATTGTATTTGCTAAGCCTTACCGTCCTTGAAGATCAACATTTTTTCTAAAAATTTCATGCTTTTCTGCTAGTTCGTCAAAATTACCTTCACACTCTATTGTTCCTTCATTTAAGTATATGATTCGATCGACATTGCGGATGGTGGATAGACGATGGGCAACAATTAGTATGGTGTATTTACCTTGTAAACTCTCAATACTTTGGCGAATGACAATTTCTGTTTCAGAATCTAATGCCGAAGTAGCTTCATCCATAATCAGAATATCAATGTCTTTATAAAGTTCTCTGGCTATTGAAATTCTCTGCTTTTGTCCACCACTTAAGTTGATCCCATTATTACCCAATTCTGTTTCTTTTCCATCAGGAAGTTTGTGCATGAATTTTGATAAAGATGCTTGTTGAATCGTTCTCTCAAAACGTTCTAAATTCTCAGGTGTTTGTTCTGCCCAAAAGGTGATGTTGTTGTAAATATTGTCGTTGAAAATTACGGGGTCCTGCGTAATGTATCCTATTCTATTTTGATAGGTATTCTTGTCTAATTCTTTGAATGTGATACCATCGACACTTATTTCTCCTTTATTCTCAGGCAGGAGGCCTGCAATGAGGTTTACTAATGTGGTTTTGCCACTACCACTCTCACCAACAAAAGCTATACTCTGGTATTTTGGGATGGTCAATTGGATATTTCTTAAGATCTTTGTGTCGCCATAAGCAAAGTCAACATTGTTTACGTGTATTGATCTTTCAAATTTTTCAAATTTTATAGATCCATTTTTTTCCTTGTTAGATTCAATGTTCTCTATAAAATCCTGCATGTTTTCGAGAGAACCACTATTACCTAAAAAGGCATTCCAGTGCCCCTGTGTGTGTATTAAGGCCGTTAATGCTCTGTAAAAAAATAATAAACTAACTAAAATTGTGGCCATTGTACCTCCAAAAATTTCCGTTTGTATTAGAATTACACCAGCTATAACCGCAACCAATAATGGTTCTCTTGCGGAAGAACCTATGGCACCTAGTATCCCGATTCTTTTTCTCGAAAATTCTATTTCGTCTATTGTACGTTTAAGCTTTTCAGCGTAACGCTGTATCCTTCCGGTAGCCTTCAAATATTTAAAGTTTCCAATATGTTGGATAATTAATCCTTGATAACTGTTATTAGAAGACGTTAACTCTTTTGATGCACTTTTTGTACGATTATAAATGAACTTGTAAGAAATGCTAATGATCATTCCACCGGCAGTAACAAGAACAGCAAATTGCGCATCAACAAAGAAAGCGAAGGATATATATACAATAACCATGATTCCTTCCTGAATGGCACCAAAATAAGAAGAGTAAGCTTTAGCTACGCTATCTACTTCTCCGCTCATCGTGTTTTGAATACGACCTGCATCTGAAGTAATAAAACTTTTAAAGCTCATTTTGTTTAAAGCATTCAGCAATCTTAATCGTATTTTTTTTATAAATGCTTGTAACAGCGTAACTATATAGGCTGAAGTGAAGTAATATGCAATGCCCTTACAAATAAAAAATATGAGCATAAAAAGCAACACAAAGCCAGTAGTAAGTTCTATACCCATAGCCTGGATACCATCAACCAGGAAACTTAGATTTCCAAGAACTTCCGAATTGATTTGCCCTTTGTGTTCAACAGTTTGCAATAGTGGTAAGAACATGGATAAACCCAAACCATCTAAAACGGTTACAATGATACTCAGGGTAAGGGCTATGAATATTCTATTGTGTAGGTATTGGTAAAAAAAGACAAAATTACTAAAATGTTTTTTGATAAGTTTTTTTAAACTATTCATACGATGGCGTGTCCGGAATTTTTGTTTAAATATATATATATAATGTCATATCTATTTTAGAATGTTTAAAAAACAATATGGGGGGAGGTATTTTTAGTTTTTAAAAGTGGTTTTGGTGTAAAAACTATATCGTTTAAGGTGGTTAATATTTGTTTTTAAGACTGTATATTTACATTCTGTAACATCTTTATTAGTAAACGCCATAATTAATGAGTTTAACCTCGATAATCACAGTTAATTTTAATCAGCCGAAGGTCACGCTTGACTTTCTCAGGTCAGTAAAGGAAAATACATCAGTTGAAAATGTAGAGGTTATTTTGGTTGATAATGGGAGTAGGGAAGATCATGAGGAGTTGTTTAAATCTGTTTATCAGGGGCTTGTTTACATCAGATCATCAATGAATCTTGGATTTGCAGGAGGTAATAACCTCGGGATTAAAGTCGCTAATGGTGATTACCTGCTATTACTTAATAACGATACCGAAATTACCGATAACCTTATCGAGACATTAACTGCTGAGTTGGATAATCATCCGGAAATTGGAATTATATCGCCCCTAATTTTATATTTTGATCAACCTGAGGTGATTCAATACGCTGGGTTTACAGCGATGAATTATCTTACCTGCAGAAATCAGGGGATTGGCAATATGGAAATCGATAAAAGGCAGTTCGACATGGATAGTAGGGAAACCGGATATTGCCATGGTGCTGCAATGATGTGTCGCAAAGCAGACTTGGAAACTGTTGGTATGATGGCCGAAAATTTCTTTTTGTATTACGAGGAATTAGACTGGTGTGAGAAATTCAAAAAGGCAGGTAAAAAGATTTGGTTTACAGGAAAAACCAGAGTTTATCATAAAGAATCTATGAGTGTTGGTAAAGAAAGTAGTATCAAAACTTATTTTATGACACGCAACCGTTTGCTTTTTATCAGGAGGAATACCAGTCTGTACAATACACTGTTTTTTACTGTTTACTACCTTTTGTTTGCTTGTAGTAAGCAAATTTTTGCATACCTTTTAAAAGGCAGGTCGGATTTAGTAAAGTGGGTATTTAAGGGGATACTTTGGAATTTTACCAATACAAAAAACAGTAATAAACTTGGTTTTAAAATATAAAATATGATTATAGCTTTCTGGGTTAGTCTTTTTATCATCTTGTATACTTTTGTTGGATATGGACTGCTATTGTTTGTTCTTGTTAAAATAAAAAGAATATTAACTAAAGCAGTAGCTTTTAAAGATATTCCTGAACATTTGCTTAAAGTTACGGTATTAATAGCAGCCTATAACGAAGAAGACATCATTATTGATAAAGTGAAAAACACGCTTGAACTCAATTATCCGGAAGATAAAATACAAGTTATATTCATTACCGATGGCTCTACTGATCAAACGGTCGAAAAACTGCGGAATATTGATGGAATTACGTTGTTACACGAGGATATTCGGTCAGGAAAAATGGCTGCCATCAAAAGGGCTATACCCTTTATTAATGGTGATGTAACCATATTTACAGATGCAAATACCTTTTTAAATAAAAATGCAATTCTTGAGCTGGTAAAGCATTATCAGAACAATAGGGTTGGAGCTGTGGCGGGCGAAAAACGAATTTTAGTGGATGAGAAAGCCGACGCTAGTTCTGCTGGCGAGGGCTTCTATTGGAAATACGAATCAGCACTCAAAAAGTGGGATTATGAGTTATATTCGAATGTTGGTGCCGCTGGCGAGTTGTTTAGTATACGAACAGCATTGTATCAACCTGTTGAATCGGATACGATTATTGACGATCATATGATTGCCATGAGAATAGCTGAAAAGGGGTATGTTATTGCCTATGAGCCGAATGCGTATGCTATGGAAACGGCTTCGGCCAATACAAAAGAAGAGTTGAAAAGGAAAATAAGGATAGCAGCAGGGGGGATTCAATCTATATTCCGTTTAAAAAAAGCGGCCAATCCTTTTTACTACCCTATACTTACTTTTCAATATATTAGTCACAGGGTTTTAAGATGGACAATTACCCCCTTTTTGCTCATTTTAGTCTTTATTTTAAATGCTTTGATAGTGGCCAATGATGGAGGAGCAGTTTATAAAGTAATGTTTGCTTTACAAACCGTGTTTTACCTGTTAAGTCTAATCGGTATGTTTTTTGAAAGCAAAAACATACGTATCAAAGTTCTTTTTATTCCTTTTTACTTTTGTGTTATGAATTACGCAGTAATTGCAGGTATCATAAGATATTTTAAAAAGAATCAAAGTGCTGCCTGGGAAAAATCAAAAAGAAAATAGTTAACAGTTTCTCCAAAATTTAGTTAGTTGCATATTGCTTAAGGCTAGGGTAAATACATATTTCATATCATCTAGATTAAAGGTATCTAGCTTGTAATTCATTTCATTTCTTGTAATGTATTCATTTAAAACATTCAGTTCGTTTAATTGATCAATCAAACCTTCGCCTGAAGCTTTCAATATTGCCTCTTTTCGGGTCCACAGCGCATAAAAGTTCAATGGTTTGTTTTTTCCTGAAGTGATAAAGAATTGTTCTTCAATATTGAATAATTCATTTAGCATTGGGGGATAATCGAATTTAGAATCAATGGACTCAATATCAATTCCAATTGGATTAGGGCTGACCGCAATAAAGACGTAATCACCACTATGAGATACATTAAATTCAATTCCATCAATTGCAGGTTTTTTATTGCCTGAGTAATGGAATTGAATTTCTGAAGTTTTAAGGTTTGTGATAAAAGTAGGTAAAACGGTTCTTAAAAAATATCTGGTAACAATAAAGGTTTCTCTATCTTTTTGGTGAAAATAACGAGAAGCCTTATAAAGTTCGTCTTTGGAGAGTATTTGCTTATACAGGTGTATTATTTTACTAAAATATTGGCTGGTACTTACCTTAAAAAGATGGTTCTCAAGCCTATTTATGCATGATTTATTTGTCCACAGTTCCCAGTCATCTCGACTATGTAAAGTTTTAACCATTTTAAATGCACCCCTTTAATCTATTTTAATTCTCACTTATTTGAATTTTAGCTAGCTCTTGATGAAGTTTAGCCGCGAGATGATGAACAAAATCGGGTTTAAAAAAGTCCAGATGACCGATGGGGAGATCCACCGATGTCAGTCCTTTATCTATATATGGAGCCCAGCCGTTGCTTTCAAAATGACTGTAATAAGTTGTTCTCGGATCATTGGATTTGAATAAATAAGCATGGCCATCGTAAGGTGTAAAAATGTACTTTTTCATTAGTCTGTCATTTGACCATTTTAGTTCCAATAACTTATTTTCATGTATACTCATATCGATCACTTTTTTGGGCTTAAACTTCGCATAAATATTATAGAGTGTACCCAATGTAAAGTCTCGTTTATCTTTAAGAAAAGCTTTTGGGGTGCGGATAAAAAATAGTCCGCTGTATATAAGTTTCTTATAAAAGAAATTGATGTAAGGCATGATTCTTTTTTGTTTTTTTAACATTGCAATATCACTTACTTCAGTATAGGTGTCAAAAAAAGCTAAAAAAGGAACTTCCTTACCAAGTTCTTTTAACTGTTTCGCCATTTCAAATGCGATAATACCTCCTGAGGAATATCCCGATACCAAATAGGGGCCGTCTGGATTATATTTCATAATTTCTGAAATATAGTGTGCTGCAGTTTCACTAACTGAATCAAAATGGAAATCATCGCCATTTAAACCTTTTGCTTGTAGTCCATATATCGGTTGATCATCTTCTATTACCTTAGCCAGGTTCCGGAAACCTAATACATTTAATCCCCATCCATGTACAATATAAAGCGGAGGTTTATTTCCTGTCGCTTTAATAGGAACCAGAGAATTCCACTCAATATCGCTTTCATCAAACTCAATCAGTTTGGCCAACTTTTCTAATGTAGAATTTTCAAACAAAGAAGCCAGGGGCAATCGCTTGCCTGTTTCTTTTTCGATTGACATCATTACCTTAATTGCGATTAGCGAATGCCCGCCCAAATCAAAAAAGTCATCTTCTGGTTTAACAGACTCTATTTTTAAAGTTTCAGACCAAATTTTTGCCAGCATCTCTTCGCTTCGTCCTTTTAATGGTCTAGACGAAGCTTCATTAAGAATATATTTATATTCAGGTTTTGGCAAGACCTTTTTGTCTACTTTATGATTGTTTGTAAGTGGCATTTTTTTGAGTACAACCCAATCGTTAGGAATCATATAATACGGAAGTTCCTCTTTTAACAAGTTTTTCCATGAATCAATTTCTTCCTTTGTAAGTCTGTCATTTCCATTAACAACATAAGCTACCAGACGTTGATCTCCCGGATTATCTTCCCGCATGGTAACGACACCTTCTTTTATTCCATTAAGCTTTAATAAATGATATTCGATTTCTTCCAGCTCAATACGATGTCCACGTAATTTAACCTGCTGGTCAATTCTTCCCAGACATTGAATCTCACCATTGCTTAAGAATTTTCCTAGATCTCCGGTTCTGTATATCTTAGCTCCATCAACTAATAGATCTGTACTTCTAAACTTTTCAGATGTAAGTTCAGGTCTATTCAGGTAGCCAATTGATAAGCCATCTCCGCCAATGCATATTTCTCCGGAAGAACCAATTGGGGAATGATTCAGATCTTTATCTAAAATAAATATAGCTGTATTATCTATCGGCCTTCCGATACTTATAATTTCGTCAGTCGGTAATATTTCTTTTAAGGTGGACCATATGGTTGTTTCGGTAGGACCGTACATATTCCAAAGTGAACTACATCTTTTCAGTAGTTTTTCAGCAAGGTCCTTCGCTAATGGTTCTCCACCACAAAGCGCTTTTATAGGCAAACAGTCATCCCAGCCAGCATCCATCAGCATTCTCCAGGTCGAAGGTGTAGCCTGCATAATTGTTACTTTAGCATCTTTAATAAACTGAAATAACGTTATACCATTTCTAGCCGTATCTGTATCTGCCAAAGCAATCTCTGCTCCGGTAATTAATGGCAGGTATAATTCTAATCCTGCAATATCAAATGATATCGTTGTGATGGCCAAGACTATGTCTTTCTCATCAATTCCTGGCTCTTTTTGCATACTTAGCAGGAAATTAACCAAACTGCTATGGGTTATTTGTACTCCCTTTGGTAACCCTGTTGAGCCTGATGTATAAAGGATGTAAGCGAGGTCACGCCCTTTAACAGATGTTTCAGGCAAACTTGCATCATATATATCAAGTTTAGCCCAGATATCTTCAATTAATAATTGTGTTGCATCACTTTTAAAGCTGTCTTGATAATCTCTGCTTGTAATTAATATTTTGGCACCAGAGTCGGCCAGCATATATTCAATACGATCTTTTGGATATTGTGGGTCAAGTGGTATATAGGCAGCTCCAGCTTTCATTATAGCTAGTAAGCTGATTAACATTTCTGTTGACCTATCTAAGGACAAACCAATTTTATCACCAACTTTTATACCTTTTGCAGTCAATAGTCTGGCAAGCTGATTGGATTTGCTTTCAAGTAAACTATAAGATGTTTTTTCATCTTTAAATGTCACTGCTGTGCGATTTGGATAAAGCCTGGCAGTTTCGCTTATTAATTTTGTAACGATTGTATTTTTATCATAATAGCTGGTAGTGTTGTTCCATTGGCTGGTTTGTTTAATTAATGCATCTTTATCATATAACAAAATGTTACTGATCCTTATGTTAGGCTTTTTTATGACAGTTTTTAATAATAGTAAGAAAGAGTCATTCAATTGGCTGATAGTAGTTGAATCAAAAAGGTTTATATTATAAGACCATTCTAAAATTATTGCGTCTTTGTCACTATTAATATTTAAAAAGATTTCGAATGTTTCGGACGGTCTGGCATTTGAAGTTAGATGATGGGACAAGCCTTCAAATGCAAAATTGGTATCCATACCCAAACTTACATTAAACATAATGGGTACTAATGGTATCCTTGAATCTTCTCTTTTTAGTTTTAGCTTTTTTATAAGCTCTCCAAACGTAATGCGTTGATGTTCGTAGTCATCATAGAATTTAGTTTTTCGTATACGCAGATATTCGTCGAAGGATAAGCTTTCATCTAATTCGGATTTTAATGGAAGTAAATTTACACAATGTCCCACTAAATAGAAGTTTTCAGTCGCTGCCTGTCCGGCGGTTGGTAGCCCGATAACAATTTCATTTTGACCGGTTACCTTATGAAGTAGTATTTCGAATCCGCTAAGGAGTGTAACAACGAGTGTTGCATCTGCATCTGCTCCTAATTTTTTTAACTGCTTTACATCATCGCTGTCTATTCTATAATCATATCTACGTCCCGCATAACTTCGAGGAGAAAGACGGGGACGGTCGGTCGGTAAGTCGGTAACTGGTACAGATGACTTAAATGTATTTAACCAGTACTTTTCAATTTCCGAATAGTTCTGAGTTTCTTTAAAATGGATTTCTTCATCATTGTAATCACTTATTTGAGTTATATTTTTAGCTGCGAGTGGTCGTTTTTTTACAAGGTCAGAGTAAAGCTCTGCAATATCTTGAAGCAAAATTCCTACTGACCAACCATCCGCAATAATATGATGAACGATTAGGGTGAAAAGATGACTCGTGTCGGTTTTCTTATGTAAAAAAAATCTAAATAATGGCCCTTTCAATAAATCAAAGGAAGTGCTCATTTCGGTGTCAAGAAAATCTTTAATCTGACTTTCCTGCTGATCTCCGCGCAGGGTAGATAGATCATTGATTTCCAGTGAAAAAGGAACATCTTTACTTACCATTAAATATTCACCGAGTGGATCAAATGTGGCACGTAGCGCTTCATGTCTGGAAATTAAAATAGATATCGTTTGTTTAAATGCTTCAAAATTAAAAGTGCCATCTAATTTAACAGAGACGGATAGATTATAAGCTAGATTAGCTTCATTACCACCAAGAATACAGGAAGCCCAGATTTCTTTCTGTGGTTCACTAATTTGAACAACCTTTTCAAGTTGGTGGTTTTCAAACGGGTTAAAGTCAACGGGTATTAGTGAAAAATTAGATTCCATACTTTAAATGTTATTGCGTAATTCTAGCTGGATGAAATTTCCAGGATTTTTCTCGTCAGGAATGAACCATGCTGGATTTCCAGACTTATCTTTTCCTAATCGAGCATTCTTCATCGGTGGTTTCTTGAAATAATTAGTAAGTTGAAGACCATTGGTAGCCTTTATAGGTGCAGGGGTGTTTTTTGACTCTAAGATTTCTTTCTCAGAATTTTGGTTATACGAATTATGATTTGCTTCCGACTGTAAAATAGGGTGCGTTCCGTTAGTATTCACCGTTTTATCAGCTGCTTGTTGAAGTAGAGTTATCTGTTTGGCCAAGAATGTAACTTGTTCTGTCAGTAGCTGGATTGCTATAGGTAAATTATCCGTAGCTGCAGTTGTTTCGGATAACGATGAAACTGGAGGTTTTATGGGTTGATTAAATGGTTCGCTTCTGGCAGGTTGATTTTTAAGTATATGTGAACTCAATAAGTCAATGTTGTAGTACTCCTCATTAAGTTTTCTAAAAGTAAGCTGTAAATTAAACTCATTTTTTAAACTTACGGCTATTTGGGTAAGGAGTAAAGAATCAAGTCCTATTTCAATAAAACTAGAAAATAGATTTACTTTATTCATCTCTATTCCAGAAGCGTTATATAGTATTTGTTTAATACGCTCTATTATAACTTCCTTTTCATTATATGTTTTGACATCATGTTCCTCAGGCAGTACATCGGTTTGGACAGTTGTATCTATATTGGAATTTAACTGCGGTAATTTTTCTTGTTTTGAATTGATCCAAAAATATTTTCTATTATATGCATAGCTCGGTAAATTTGTTATTTTACTTCTTCTTTTTCCATATACTTTGTTCCAATCCAGGTTAATATCATTCGCCCAGAGTTTGCCTAAGGCATTTAAGATTGATTCATATTCCCCCTCAGCGGTTAACCCACCAATAGTTTTTGAAATAGTATCTCCTCCATGTTGGCGGGTTAGCGTTGCGGTCACATTTCCAGGACCAACTTCCAGAAAAACAGGATTTAGTTCAGTAGAAAGGATTTTAACTCCATCGGAGAATCTAACAGTAGCACTAATGTGTTTTACCCAATAGTCAGGGTCTATTCCCTCGCTGTCCTTCATCCAGTCTCCGGTAACAGTTGAAATTGCTGCTTTTTTTACAATATTTAAAGGCACACTACTCACTATTTCTTTAAACTCGTTTAGAATGGGATTCATCATTTCAGAATGGAACGCATGACTGGTATGCAATAATGCGGTTTTGATTCCTCTTTTTTCAAGTTCTTCAGCATAGCTTTGTATAAGTTCAGCTGGTCCGGAGGCCACACATAAATTAGGCGCGTTAATAGCGGCAATAGATACACCTTTAGGTAGTGATAAAGCTATTTTTTCTGATGACTCACGTATGGATAACATACTGCCCGAAGCAAGCTTACTAATTAACCTTCCTCTGGAAGCAACCAATTTTAGCGCATCAGGTAACGAAAAAACACCAGATAGATGTGCTGCAACATATTCACCTACACTATGACCTATATACGCAGTAGGCTCAATTCCCCAACTTAGCCACAATTTGGCAAGTGCATATTCGGATATAAAAATCGCTGGTTGAGCATAATAGGTGTTTTTTAATTTTTTAGAAGCTTCCTCTTCGGATTCTTCAGAAAAAATAACCTTCCTAATATCTTCACCAAGTTCAGATAGCAGTAATTCAGCACATTCATCAATTGCATCTTTGTAAACTTTTTCATTTTTATAAAGTGACAGCCCCATATTAATATACTGTGCACCTTGTCCGGGAAACATGAAAACTAAATTGTTATTTTTTTCAGTAAGGCTATTAGTTTGCCAGGCCTTTGTTTGTAGCTTTTGCAGCAGATCAGCTCCATTGTTTGCAACTATATAGTTTCTTAAATTAAAATTCTGTCTGGTAGTCTGTAGTGTGTAACTGATGTCAGCTATATTTACTTCAGGATTTTGACTAATATAATCCTTTAACTTATCAGCATACAAATCAATCGATTTTTCGGATTTGGCAGACCAACTTATCAATACAGGGACCTCGAGCTTGGTTTGCTCTTTGAGGGATGCGGAGGGGTATTCTTCAAGAATTGTATGTACATTAGTACCGCCGATACCAAAGGAACTTACGCCGGCAATACGGTTTACATCGCTTTGCCAATCTATTAATTTATCATTGACAATAAAGGGACTATTGACGAAATCTATATTAGGATTAGGCTGACTGTAGTTTATAGAGGCGGGAATTTTTTTATGGTATAATGCAAGCGTAGTTTTTATCAATCCGGCTGCACCAGCCGCATGCGTTAAATGGCCCATATTACTCTTTAAAGAACCAATAGCACAGTACTGTTTTTTTGTCTGATGACCAAACGCTAATTTTAGTCCCTCAATTTCTATAGGATCTCCAATTGGAGTTGCTGTACCGTGTGCTTCAATATAACTAATAGATTCTGGCTTTATTCCTGCATCATGGATAGCCATAGCTACAACTTTGGCCTGTCCAATGGTACTTGGAGCAGTAAAGCTAGTTTTTAATGCACCATCATTATTGATTCCAATACCTTTAATAACCGCGAAAATTTCATCACCATCTTTTTTCGCTAATTCCAGATCTTTTAATAGAACCACAGCCGCACCATCACTAAAAACGGTACCTTTTCCTAATGCGTCAAAAGGTCGGCAATGTCCATCATCAGTAAAAATAGCACCTTCTTCATAAAGGTGACCACTATTAACTGGAGTGGTTATTGATATTCCTCCTGCTATAGCGGAGTCACACTGGTTATTTCTGATTGCCGTAACAGCTTGTGCAATGGCAAGCAATGAGGTAGAGCATGCGGAGTATACACTTACTGCAGGTCCTTTTAAATCTAAATGATAGGCGACTCTACTGCTTAAATAGTCTTTTTCATTGAGAGTGAAAACTTGAATATTACCGATTTTTGCTATTTCATCCGGGTTAGAGAGTAAATTGTTTATATAGTAATCATTGGTGCCGCTACCTGAAAATACCCCTGTAATACCATCGTACTGGCTTGATAAATGACCAGTAGTCTCTAGTACTTCTCTGCAGATTTCAAGAAAAACACGTTGCTGAGGATCCATCAATTTAGCTACTGTAGGGGTAACGTCAAATAATTCGGCATCAAACCATTCTGGATTATTTATAACTCCACGAGCACGGACATAGTCTTTGTTGTTTTTCTCTTCGTCTGGTATTTGCTTATCAAGTTCTTCGTAGTCAAAGAATTTTGTTGTTTCTTTTCCTTCGGTTAGCACATCCCAAAGCTCATTTATATTATCTGCCCCGGGAAATCTTCCAGCCATTCCAATAATAGCAACTTCCTTTTGTTTTACAGAATTTAGAGGTTCAAATGAGAATTGACCAGAATTATTTGTACCAATTATTTTTGATATGCCATTGGCAGTAGGGTGTTGATACAGTTTTATAATCGGTAATGTTATGTTGTATTCGTTTTTTAATATTGAAACTGTTTTTATAGCTAAAATAGAATTCCCTCCGATTTCAAAAAAATTATCATCTGTGCCAATTTGATCTATTTCGAGTAATGATTTCCAGATAGTGATAATGTTTTTTTCGAGGGTTGAAGTAGGTGCTCTATAAAGAGTGCCTGTTGAAGATCTTTTTCTTACCGGCGGAGGTAAAGATTTTTTATCTAATTTACCGTTGCTAGTTAATGGAAAAACCTCTAGTTGAACAAAAACGGTAGGTACCATATATTCTGGCATCTCCTTTTTTAGATATTCGATTAACTCATTTATATCTATGGATTTGTTTTCTATACTAACAATGTATCCAACCAATCTGTTACCAGATTGTTTTTCTTCCCAAACAATTACACAACAACGCTTAATATTTGGAAAGCTGGAAATACAGTTTTCAATCTCACCCAACTCAATTCTGTATCCCTGAATTTTCACCTGATCGTCCATTCGACCTAAACATTGAATTTCCCCATTCGGTAGAAAAAGTCCTAAATCACCAGTTCTGTAAATTTTCGCCCCTGCTATATTTGAAAATGTATCTTTTAAAAATCTTTCCTGATTAAGCTCTGGTCTATTTAGATAGCCTCTGGCAACTCCATGACCACCTATGCAAATTTCGCCAATTTCTCCATCCAGCAAGCGCTGTAAATCTTCTCCCAATATGTAGATCTGTGTATTGTCAATAGGTTTCCCTACAGAAATAGGTTTTTCATTTCTTGAAATTTTCTTGATCGTTGACCATATAGTAGTTTCTGTAGGACCATAAACATTCCACACTTCATCACTCAGGTTTAAAAGTTGATTAGCGAGATCCTGAGGAAAAGCTTCGCCACCGCATAATACTTTTAAAGATAATTTGTTTTTCCAGCCTGCATCAATCATTAGTCTCCAGGTAGTAGGGGTTGCCTGCATAACAGTTACCTTTTGCTCTTCAATAACTGATAAAATTTTATGAAGATCTAACCGCAACTCCGAATCAACCATTAGAATTTTTGCTCCCACAATTAAAGGAAGGAAAATCTCCATCGCTGCAATATCAAATGAAATTGTTGTATTGGCGAGGAAAAAGTCGCTTTCTACTAAGCCGGGTTCTTTTTTCATGCTTAATAAAAAATTTAACAAATTATAGTGCTCTATCTGAACTCCTTTTGGTTTCCCTGTAGAGCCAGATGTATAAAGTATATAAGCGACGTCAGTTCCCTCTATAGTAACATCGGCTGCAGTTTTATCACAAAGTTCTATTTCTGCAAAATGCTTTTCTAAATAGATTATTTCAGCAGGGGTGTTAAATTGCTCTTTAAAATAGGTAGAATTGATGAGTATTGAAGCTCCAGAGTCTTCCAGCATAAAGTCAATTCTATCCTGTGGATAAATTGGGTCTAATGGAACATAAGAAGCTCCGGTTTTAAGTACACCTAATATGGTTGTTAACAATTCTATAGAACGGTCCAGGTAGATGCCAACTGTTGTTGTTTTATTAACGCCTTTTTTCAGAAGAAAGTTAGCTATTTGGTTCGATTTTTCTTCTAGCTGAATATAGCTTAATTTACTGTCTTTACAGACAATAGCAATATTATTTGGGATTCTTTCTACCTGTTCAGCAAATAAATAAATAAATGAATTCTTATTAATCATAAAGATGGAGAGTTAAGTTTGATTGTTAGCGTTTGAAAAACGCTTTCTTTTTTTAAGTAGTTCTAATTTAGCTGATAAGATGATTTAATTTAAGGTTTAATACATTTTTATCTGGTTTGGTTTTGGCTTTAAAAATTATCCTTATTGAATAGGAGCCTAATATAAATAAAATATGATGTAATGAAAGGTGAATTGTGATAAAATACACTTGAATTTTTAAAATTATTTCTTTCAAAATTGGGGTTTAAACATCTATTTCGCAGGTTATTGCTGTTTTTTTTACCAGCGTTTTCCTGTGGTAGGGCGGTGACTTAGGTCTGGTCTTTGGAAATGGAATGTTTGGATAAAAAGAAAGCCAATCCTAAACAGGATTGGCTTTCTTTTATTTATATATGAAATTACTTCTTTTCTGGAGGTGTGTTTACGATTTCTCCAAATTCATTCACCCAGGCCATCATACTTTCTAAGTCGCCTCCAGTAGAATTTTGCTGACGTTCCAGCTTGCGTTGTTCTTTATCTTCTTTTTTCTTTTGTCTGTTCTTTTCTAGTTGCTTCTTCATGAAGGTAGCCTGAGATTTAGCCATAAATTCAATGTATTAGTTAAAAAAAAATAACTTTTCTCTGCTCTTACCTGTTGTAGCCTGCAATATGATTACTTAATCATTAGGGCGAAATATAATTTAATTCTGGGTTGGCAACGGATCAGCAACCTATAGAATTTGAAACCCAATCAAAGGATTAATTGGCAAGTAATATTAAGAGAATAGTGTAATGAATATCCCGTTTTATGCAAATATAAGAAATTTTATGGTAAAATAGAAGGTGCTCTTATTTCGATAGCGTAATCGTATATGTAGCGAGTGCTGCAACTATCATTGGGGTAGTAGTAGGTGCTTTTGCTTTAACAATTATATCGTATGTTTTTGATGGATTGATTAGGATAGGTTTTAGAGTTTCAGGTTGAATGCCTGGTGTTAAAGATAGAAAATCAATAACTGAACTTGAAGTAATACTCGTATTTGCTATGTTGCTGATATTTCCATTGGCAGCAATGTTGAATTTTATAGTTCCTAAATTGCCAAAATTGTTCTTAGCATCAATAGAGTCTTTTTCAATCGGTAATAATGCCAGAAACAAACTTTTAATATTGGTTGCTTTGATGTTTTCAGGTGTAAAATTGTTTAAGCTCTTTTTGATCTCTTCTTCAAGCCTAAGTGTTTGTTTTTTTACTTCGGCAGGTGCTGAGCCGCCACTATCCAGTGTGGGTATTTCAAAGTAAACTGTATCATTAACGATGATGTCCTGCTGGATACTTTCTGTTATTTTATTGCAAGACGTGAATGCTATAATTAGGTAAAGTAAAGCTATATTTAGGAGTCTGTTTTTCATGATGCTTGCAAGGTAGTGTATATCTGTCAAAAACACTTAACTTATATCATATTTGGTATTTTTGAACTTCAAAATTATATTTTGTTTTGTTTTTTAACTGTTTGTAATTCAGTTCTATTAATTGTGTTGTTATGAATTTATTGTTTATTAAAAGAGGAGTGTTGTTTCGATGCGTGTTGATATTTACAGAATATAGTTTTGTTTGCTGTTTAATGGCTTTGTTTTACAGTGTTTTATCTTTTGTTATATGAATTAATACTGTTGTCTGTTGTAGGCTGCTGAAAAATCTGTTCTCATCCCTTTAAAACGCTCAACTACGGTGGCAATAAACGCATCGTCAATGATCTGAAATATTTCATTTGCGCCCCCACCCGTCAGGTCAAGTTCTGATAATTTATAACTCTGTTCGAGTGTACCTTGCTCAAACTTTATGATATACTTTTGGTTCATGTTGAACAATGTGATTTTGCAATCCGGATGTGGTAATTCAGCTATTACTCTCATGTGTTTTGTGTAAAAAGCCATCCCGAAAAGGATGGCTTTTGATTATTTAGTTGTAATTGATTTAAATTTTAACGCCCATTTCTTTCAGTAGAAAATTAGCATTGTCTATTTTTGAAGCTACCCATAATACGTAACGGATGTCTACACCTATAGATCTGCTATAGCTTTCGTTCCATGCATAATCATTAATTGTAGCGCCGTATGCACGGTCAAAGTTTACGCCGATCAATTCGCCTTTGGCATTCATGATTGGTGATCCCGAATTGCCACCGGTAGTGTCCATGTTGTATAGAAGTGCTACCGGAACATCGTTTAGATCTTTTTTAGCAAAAGAACCAAAATCTTTAGCTTCCCATAATTTTCTAATTTGAGCAGGGTAGTCGAATTCAGGGTTTCCTGTTGTTCCTTTTTCTAATATTCCTTTAATTGTTGTGTATGGACGCATATAGGATGCGTCAGCAGGCCAGTAGCCTCTTACATAACCGTAAGTAAGACGTAGTGTGCTATTTGCATCAGGGATGAAATCCTTTTTCTTGAATTTCTCTTTTACGTTCACATAGTCGCCCATTAATTTATTTAAAACCCCTTCTCGTCGGTCTTTTTCAGGTTTTAACGCTGTGATCTGGGTAGAGATGCCTTTCTCTAAAGATAAGAGTTCGTCATTGTAGCTGGCAATAGCTTTGGCTGAAGATATTAAGGTATTGTAGACGTAATTAGTATCCTTAAGTTTGGTGTTGCTAAATGTGTTGTTGATGAAATCGTCCACCACTTTTTCATTATCTGCAGATTGACCTGTGATTTTAGTTACAGCATTTATTGGTTGGTCAGTAGTAAATTCGGAAGCGTCTATAAGCATCTTTTTAAGGATCTTTTTATCTGCATCAAAGTCAAATGATTCGTAAATACCTGCAATAAATTGCTTTAAACGAGGTTTGTTTTGATTAAAAAAGGCTTCTTTCTGGCTTTCTGGCTGTGCATCAAGTGCAGTCTTAAAGGTATTAATGTTTCTTGCTACCCCCAGTAAGCTGGTCGAATTGTAGATTTGAGTTAACCATAGGTCTCTTTTTGCATCACCATTAATCAATTTGTACAGGTTGTCGATATCTGTCATCAGACTGCCGTAACGAGCTTTAACATCAACATTGCTATTGATGAAATTGGCAAGTGCAGCATCTTCCTCTTTCTTTTGTGAAACCAGGTCAATTCCTTTAAGTCCTTGTAATTTACCTCTGTAGTTTTTCAATACATTGGCATTTCGTTTTATTCTGGTAGCAAGTTTAATCTCAGTAGTCTTGTCTTTCTTTCCGGCGTTTTCCATTGTTGTGTTTTGGAAATCGTATAAATTGGATACATAAGGCAATACGTATTGCTGCTGATATGCTATGAATTGAGCAGGACGGTGACGAAAAGTTTTGCCAGGGTAGCCCAGGATAAATACAAAATCTTCTTCATTTGTCCCGTTTGGATTAACCTTAAGGAATTTTTTAGGTGTATAAGGGACGTTGTTTTTTGAGAATTTGGCAGGTGAGCCATCGGGCGCAACATAAGCGCGCATAAAAGAGAAATCACCGGTGTGACGTGGCCATCCCCAGTTGTCTGTTTCGCCGCCATATTCACCTATCTGACGATTTGGAACATATACAAGTCTTACATCCTGAATTGTTTTATATCTAAAAAGGACGTAAGTTTTTCCGATAAACATTTCTGATACTTCAGCTTTTATACTTGGGTCTTTTTTTTCGGCTTCAACTTCAATGTTTTTCAGTGCATCATTAATTAACTTTAGCCTGGATGTAGGATCTGTAACCTGTGCAACGGCTCCCAGGACTCTATCAGACACATCTTCGTAGCTGTCCGTAATGCGACATGTTAATCCTTTTGCCTCAATTTCCTGTTCATGCGACGCAGCTACAAAACCATTGGTTAGGTAATCATTTTCTGGCGTACTCGCTAGTTGTACTGCACTAAATGCACAATGGTGATTGGTGATGATTAATCCTTGATTGGATATAAATGATCCTGTACACCCGCCAACGTTAACCAGTGCGTCAACAAGGCTGGTGCCTTTAGGGTTGTAGATTTCATTTTGGCTAATCTTTAGTCCGGCTTTCTTTAAATCAAGTTTGTGGATTTCGCTTAATGGAAACATGCCTTCCTCCCAGGGTTTATAGCCCGATTGAAGCATGCCAACCGTGAGCAAGGAACATGTCAACAATGATGTGATCAAGGTTTTCTTATTCATTTGTGATTATATTTGTTAATAGTTAGTTCTAAATTGATGTGTTTATTTCTGTCGGACACATTTTAAAAACACCAAATTTAATTATTTTAGTCGGTTGGTGGGTAAAAGTCCTTAATATCATAGTCGGCTTTTTGAATTTAGAAGGTTTTTATTGGTGGAGCTTAAAATTTGCTTTTGTCCTTACGCGGAGGAGAAGCTGGATGGGCGGTTAAAAAAAAGAATCGCTATTAAAGAAAATTGTCGTCATTCTGCGTTTTGATCTGATTTTTTACAATGCCTAGAGCTTGATTTTAAAGAAGATGTCGACTTTTTGGCCAAAAGGTCCCTTGTTTATAAACGTATTACGTTTTTGGAGTAGCAGTAGTGTTTTGAATTTTATTTTTTTTCTCTTAAGTTAATTGTTGTGCCGTTTTACTACTTGTTAGGGTTCGGCATTAGTAGGGCATTAGTAGGGTGTTACTAGGGCCTTACTAGGGCCTTGCTTTACCCCCTAGTCCTAGTAAGGCCCTGCTAACGCCCTGTTAACTTCCAGTTAATACTCTAGTAAATGTAAACTCAGAGCAGGAACGGAGAAGGAACGGACATTTATAATGTGGAAGCAATCAGTTTAACTTTTGTATTTTTGTACTTCAATAAGTTTAATCATGGCAGAAGATTTAATTATTACCACTAACGTAGATAAGGAAGCTCAGTATTTATCGCTTATTCCTCAGATTGCTTCTTTAATCTCAGGAGAGCAAGATTTGATCGCTAATATGGCGAACGTCGCTGCGGCTCTAAAGGAGCAGTTTAAGTGGTTTTGGGTAGGTTTTTATCTAGTGAAGGGTGATGAGCTGGTTCTTGGTCCATTTCAGGGGCCTGTGGCTTGTACTAGAATAAAAAAAGGGAAAGGTGTTTGCGGGGCTTCGTGGCAGCAAAACGAGGTTTTGATTGTTCCTGATGTAGATCAGTTTCCCGGACATATAGCCTGTGCATCCGCTTCAAGGTCTGAAATTGTTTTACCTGTATATCGTGGTGCTGAAATAATCGCAGTGTTAGATGTTGATAGTGAATACCTGTCTCATTTTGATGGAGTTGATGCTAAATATTTAAAGGAAATAGTTAGTCTTTTGGATGCTTAAATTGCCTTTTTCTTTTTATCAAAGTAAAGAAGTTAATCAACTCGCTATACAGTTGTTAGGTAAGCGACTATATACTTTTGTAGATGGGGAGTTGACTGGAGGGACGATAGTAGAGACTGAAGCATACAAGGGTGTTGAAGATAAAGCGTCCCATGCCTTTGGTGGTAGGTTTACCGATCGTACCAAAATTATGTATGAAGCGGGTGGCGTATCTTACGTGTACTTGTGCTATGGCATTCATCATCTGTTGAATGTGGTTACGGCACCAAAGGGAATACCTCATGCCGTATTGATAAGAGGGTTGGAGCCAATAGACGGTATTGATGTGATGTTGAGAAGGAGAAATATGAAGGTTTTAAAACCTAATATTACTGCCGGTCCCGGGGCATTGGCCAAAGCAATGGGTGTCGACAAAAAATTAAACGCAAAAGACCTGGATGGTGATGAAATATGGATTGAAGATGAGGGGCTGGCCTTTGATGCAGATGATATTGCAGCTGTTCCCCGGGTTGGGATAGATTATGCGGGTGAACACGCTTCATTGCCATGGCGTTATTATGTCAAAGGAAATAAGTTTGTTAGTAAGCCAAATAATTAGTTTTTCTGCTGTTTATCTATTTTAATCAGATCCATCATGGAGTGAGGTCTCATGTTGTGGATAACAAAATGACTGTGCTGATTTATTTATCCCTGTTTTTTGTGGATATTTGAAGTGATGAATTTTGAAAACACTTTAGCATTCGCTCAGTCGATGGATCAGGCTGATCCATTACATGATTTAAGAGAAGATTTTTTGTTTCCTCAGCAAAATGGAAAGCCATTTATTTATTTGTGTGGTAATTCTTTAGGACTACAACCTAAAGCTGCACGTAAGGTTATGGAAGAACAGTTGAACAATTGGGAAAATCTCGCCGTTGAGGGATGGTTTGAAGGTGATACCCCCTGGATGTTCTATCATAAGGAATTGAAAAAAATGATGGCTCCGATCGTAGGTGCAAGTGTTGCTGAGGTGTGTCCGATGAATACTTTGACCGTAAATCTTCATTTGCTAATGGTTAGTTTTTATAAACCAACGGCAACTAAGTTTAAGATTATCATGGAAGCAGGAGCTTTCCCTTCAGATCAATATGCAATAGAAAGCCAGGTTCGTTTTCATGGGTATGATCCTGCAACTGCAATTATTGAAGTCGCACCAAGAACTGATGAATATACTTTAAGAACCGAAGATATAACAGATGCAATTGCAACTAATGGGAACGAGATAGCTTTGGTATTATTTGGAGGGGTTAATTACTTTACCGGTCAGTGGTTTGATATGGAAGCCATAACAAAAGCCGGGCATGCAGCTGGCGCCATGGTAGGGTTTGATCTGGCTCATGCTGCGGGAAATGTTCCTTTGAAATTGCACGATTGGAACATCGATTTTGCTTGCTGGTGTTCTTATAAATATCAAAACTCTGGTCCTGGTGGCATAAGCGGTATTTTTGTGCATGAAAAACATTTTTCAGATGGTAAACTTAACCGTTTTGCAGGATGGTGGGGTTATCAGGAGCAGCAACGTTTCAAAATGGAAAAGGGATTTGTTCCTGAACCTGGTGCCGATGGCTGGCAGGTAAGTTGTACACAGGTAATGCCTATGGCTTTGTATTATGCCTCTTTACAAAGTTTTGAAAAAGCAGGCTTTATGGAGCCTTTAAGGAATAAAAGTAAAACATTAAGTGCTTATTTGTTTTTTGTTATTAATGAGGTGAATAAAGTGTTAGGAGAGGAACAGTACAAGATCATTACTCCGATAACTGAGGTTGACCGTGGAGCGCAGGTTTCTATCATTGCAAAGCAAAAAGGAAGAGAAGTTTTTCAGGGGTTGGTAGCTAATAATGTATTGGGCGACTGGCGTGAACCAAATGTAATCAGGTTAAGTCCGGTACCTCTGTATAATTCCTTTGAGGACGTATTTACAACGGGGGAATTGTTGCTGGATATTAGTAAAAAGCTTCTTTAAAAAACGAAGTCAATATGATAAATTATAATCCCAAAGATTGGGTAACTTTTATATTCCATGTACATAAAGCGGATACCATACGTACTTTATGGCCGTTGATGCTGAGTGTCGCTGTTTTTTCTGGTGTAATAGCTTACCTGGAGCTTAATTATTTAAAACTTGCTGAAACTACTTATGTAAAGAATATAGGTATGATGCATAATTTATTGGGTTTTGTGATCTCTATGTTGTTGGTCTTTAGGACAAATACTTCGTATGACAGGTGGTGGGAAGGGCGAAGATTATTGGGGGGATTAACCAATGTAAGCCGGAATTTCGCAATTAAAATTAAAGCACTAAAACTTAACCCTCAGCATATTGAGTTTTTTGATTATGCCATTCCGAAGTATGCATTTGCATTGAAGGAACATTTAAGGGAGAAACAGTATTTTGGTAAAAATAGCGTGTTGATTGAAGTGGATGGAGGAAAACATATTCCTAATCAGGTGGCTACGAGCATCGCTTCCAGAGTTTTTGAATTGCAGGCAAATGGTGAGATTACAAATGAACAGCTTATCATATTAAATGCAGATGTGCAGCAGTTTACAGAGATATGTGGTGGTTGCGAACGCATTAAAAATACGCCGATACCGTATTCTTATAGCGCATTTATTAAAAAGTTCATCTTCATTTATGTAATTACACTGCCTTTTGGTTGGGTGTTTAGCCTTGGGTATTTTGTGGTACCGATTGTACCTTTCATACTTTATGTTTTGGCGAGTTTAGAACTGATTGCCGAAGAGATTGAGAACCCATTTGGTGAAGATCCTAACGATCTTCCGGTAAATGAAATTTGTAACAACATTGAAAAACATGTAGGAGAAATCCTGAAGTAAAATGGTTAAGATAGCCTGGCACCCTTTGTATGCACATCCTTTACCTGAGGGACATCGTTTCCCTATGGTTAAGTATGAATTGATTCCAGCGCAACTACTGCATGAAGGAGTAATTACTGAGCATAATTTGTTTACACCTGCTTTATTGGATGAGGATGTGGTGTTGTTGGCGCACCAGCAGGACTATTGGGATCAGTTAAAACAACTGACGCTTCCCGCGAAGGAACAAAGGAGAATTGGTTTTCCGTTAAATGAACAGTTGGTAGAGCGTGAAATAAGGATTGCACAAGGGACGGTTGATGGAGCATTATTTGCACTAGAATATGGAATTGCGTTTAATATTGCTGGGGGGACCCATCATGCAGGTAGCAATTGGGGCGAGGGGTTTTGTTTGTTGAATGATCAGGCAATTGCAGCTAATTATTTGTTGAATAGTAATTTAGTTGACCGTATATTAATTATAGATTTAGATGTTCATCAGGGTAATGGAACTGCTGAAATTTTTTACAATGAACCTCGGGTGTTTACTTTCTCTATGCACGGTGACAAGAATTTTCCATTTAGAAAGGAGCGTTCTGATTTGGACATTCCATTGGAAGATGGAATAACGGATCAGATATTTTTAGATAAGTTACGCGCAGCTTTGCCCAGGCTTTTGCAACATCAGGCAGGCTTTGTCTTCTATTTATCGGGAGTAGATGTGTTGGAAAGTGATAAATTGGGGAAGCTCGCTTTGAGTAAAGAGGGCTGTAAAGAGAGAGATAGAATCGTATTGCAATTTTGTAAAGACAATCACCTTCCGGTTCAGGTGAGTATGGGAGGTGGTTATTCACCAAACATAAAAGATATTGTGGATGCGCATTGTAATACTTTTAAAATTGGTTTAGATATTTTTGAATAATTATGAAGATTGTTATTGCAGAGAAACCTTCGGTGGGACGTGAATTGGCTAAGGTTTTCGGTGCTACAACTAAGAAGGATGGCTATATTGAAGGAAAAGGTTATTCATTTACCTGGGCATTCGGCCATTTATTACAATTGGCGCCTCCACAGGAATATGGATTTATAGGTTGGCGAAGGCAACATTTACCGATGTTGCCGAAGAAATTTAAACTCGCTATCCGGAAGATTAAAACCAAAGATGGTATGGTAGAAGATCCGGGGGTAAGAAAGCAACTTGATATTATAAAAAAGCTTTTCGATGAGGCTACAGAAATTATTGTAGCAACGGATGCTGGACGTGAAGGTGAATTGATTTTTCGTTATATATATTACTTTTTAAAATGTAAGAAGCCTTTTAAAAGGCTTTGGATTTCTTCACAAACTGATGAAGCCATAAAGGAAGGGTTTAGGAATCTCAAGCCAGGAACAGATTACGATACCTTATTTAATTCGGCACATTGTAGATCTGAGTCTGATTGGCTGGTTGGTATGAATGCAACCCAGGCATTGAGTATTTCGGCGGGCAATCGTTCCGTTTTGTCGTTAGGTAGGGTGCAGACGCCAACATTAGCGATGATTTGTTCCAGATATCTTGAGATTAAAAACTTTGTTCCCCAGTTGTATTATCAGTTAGCAATACAACTGGATAAAGACGGACAATTGTTTAGAGCAATGTCTGTAAACAACTTCGATAAAAAAGAAGACGCTGAAGCCCTTTTAGAGAAGATCGAAGATGTGGCATCTGGCTTTAGCAATGGTGGAAAGATTTTGAATGTTGAGGCAAAGCCAAGAAAGGAACCACCTCCATTGTTGCATGATTTAAGTAGTTTACAACAGGAGGCTAATAAACGTAAGGGATTCACCGCTGATCAGACGCTTAATCTTTTACAAGGTTTGTATGAGAGTAAGCTGGTGACCTATCCTCGTACTGGGAGCAGGTATATTGGGGATGATGTATTTGCAGGTGTGCCAACATTAATTGATAAACTAAAAGAGCATAAAGATTTCGGTAAGCAGGCAGAATTTTTACAAACTGTTCCTTTGAATAAAAGAAGTGTTAACGCGAAAAAGGTTACAGATCACCATGCAATTTTACCTACTGGGGAATCTCCTTATCAGTTAAGTGGTGATAAACAAGCTGTTTATGATATGGTAGTTGGACGCATGCTTGAAGCTTTTCATCAGGAGTGTGTAAAAGAAATTACTAAAATATCGGTTGAATCCGGATCTTTATTTGTAGCTAATGGTACCGTAATACGTTCTGCAGGATGGCGTTCTGTATTTAATGAATCGGACGATGAAAAGAAGGATGAGGATAATCCTGCGCTACCTAAAGTAAAGAAGGGAGAGGAATTGCCGATTACAAATAAGGCTTTATTGGAAAAACAAACTAAGCCTAAACCGATGTATAATGAAGCTTCTTTGTTAAAAGCGCTGGAAACTTCGGGAAAAGATATCGAAGATGAAGAGCTGAGGTATGCGATGAAAGATAGTGGCCTGGGAACACCAGCAACAAGGGCTGCTATAATTGAAACGCTAATTAACAGAGAGTATATTTCTAGGGAAAAGCGAAATCTTGTACCAACAACTAAAGGTTTGGCGGTATATGACGTAGTGAAGGACCAAAAAATTGCGCAGGCTGAATTGACCGGTCAATGGGAGAAACGTCTGGAAGAAATAAGATCTGGTGCTTCTGTAGTTGATTTTAAAGCAGAGATAGCAGATTATACAAAGACAATTACTAATGAGCTTTTACTTGCCGGAAACACGCTTGTTGCAAAATTAGCACCTCCACCTGCAGTAGAAGAACAGAAAGCTGATTAATAGTTATATGGGGTGTAGTAATAACTACATGATTTAAATGAAAAAATTTATGTATTCCTTATTGGGTATTATAGTTGTTCTGGTTTTATTAACCGTATGGGTGTTAAATTTGCCTGTGTTTGGGCATCAACCAGAAGGAGCAAGATTAGAACGACTGAAAAAGTTGTCTAACTTTAAAGCAGATGGGACGCTGGATAATCTTTCGCCTACACCAATGAAGCCTGAGGGGGTAAGTTATTGGGATATGATTGTGGGAATGGTTAAAGGTAATGAAAATAGTGCGCCCAAAAAAGCACTACCACATGTTGTTCCCGATTTTACCGCTACGCATAAAACCAGATTGATTTGGTTTGGTCATTCTTCTTATTTTTTGCAGATTGATGGTGTTAAAATTTTAGTCGATCCGGTGTTTAGCAAGCGACCTTCACCAATTTCTTTTGTTGGAACAGGAAGTTTTATGGGGACTGATTTTGTTAAAGCTGAAGATTTTCCAGAACTGGATATTGTTCTGATTACCCATGACCATTATGACCACTTGGATTACCAGAGTATTTTAAAGCTAAAACATAAAACTAAACTCTTTATTACATCTTTAGGGGCCGGAGCTCATTTAGAACACTGGGGTATACCTCAGGAGAAGATTGTTGAGCTCGCCTGGGGTGAAGAGGCGATCACTAATAATATGAAGTTTACTGCTGCACCGGCGCGCCATTTTACAGGAAGAGGATTTAAGAGAAATCAAACCTTGTGGTCGGCCTTTATATTGCAGGGATCAAAACATAAATTGTATTTAGGTGGTGATTCTGGTTATGACACTCATTTTAAAAAAGCTGGAGAGCAGTATGGACCGTTTGATATCGCTATTTTGGAATGTGGACAGTACAACGCTTACTGGCCTTTAATTCATATGTTTCCTGAACAAACCGTTCAGGCTGCAAAAGATTTGAATGCAAAAGTTTTATTTCCTGTTCATTGGGCTAAGTTTACATTGGCTATGCATAGTTGGAATGAACCGGCTATTCGTGTTGTAAAACAAGCTAAGGTGGATAGTGTTAAAATTACTACTCCTTTATTAGGTGAAGCAGTTGTTTTGGATGAAAACTATCCGTCAAAAGAATGGTGGCTGGATTAATAGCTTTTAAACAATCTGACTTTTAAGATGTTGTTTGTGTAGATTGATCATGACAGTAATGAAAACAGATTTTATAGAAATATTCCAAACCATAAGAGCAGTGTTGCAGCCATATGCAGCACTCGGATTTAATAATAGGGTTAATAGTGAAACGACCTATGATCTGTGGAGTGATAAAGATGTTGTTATAGAGGGTAGGAGAAGGCATGAAGTCTATTTTGCTGCAGTAATGATCCGTAAAGGTCATGTTGGATTTTATTATATGCCAGTTTATGCAGAACCTGATATAAAAGCAGTATTTGATCCGGTTCTTTTAAAATTGTTGAAAGGTAAGTCGTGCTTTCATGTTAAAAAGCTTGACGATGTATTGTTAGGTCACATTGAAAGTGCTTTAGCAGAGGGATATAGATTATATAAGGAAAAAGGTTGGGTATAGGATTGATTTGGCAGAATAATGTATTAATTGAACTTCAGGACTCAGGGCTTGTTGTGGTGCCTATTGCGTATGATAGGTATAACTTACTGCTTTGTAATGATGCCGTCGTAATTAGTTTAATCCCTCTTGAGAACGATTACAACCCCGGGGAGCTCGTAGCGTTACAAACAATTTATCAGCAAAAGCGTATTAATTTAGTTCAGCTTTGGGAAGACATTTGGTATACAAGGCGGGAACAGGTTATTGGTAGAATCAAGTCTCTTTTAGGTTTAAATAAACGGTTGCATGGCCGTAAAGGATTAATTAAGGCAATTACACAAAAACAGGCCGACGATTTTTTGAATGATAATCATATCCAGGGATCTGCTAAAGCAAAATACAGGTTTGCACTTGATATAGGTATACAAACGGTTGCTGTTGCAAGTTTTAGCAATGCAAGGTTTATGAAAAGAATTTCCGCGGATTACCAATCCGTTGAGCTGATCCGTTTTGCCACACTTATGGGGTTTACGGTTACGGGAGGATTTACTAAGCTATTGAAGCATTTTGTAAATTTGACAGCGCCAAATGATGTGATGAGTTATGCAGATCGAGACTGGTCCTTGGGGAATGCGTATGAACAATCAGGATTTACGCTAACTGAAATTACACCTCCGGCTCAAATATGGTTGCAAAAGGAGGAGATGACTAGAGTTTTTCCGCATCGTCTGCCACTTTCTATTCAGCAGAATTTAAATTTGAATAAGGAATCGATAGCTAGTGCCGACCTTAATGAAGAGTATTTGCCTGTTTTTAATACAGGTAACCTTAAATATATATTGTATCTATAATGATTAATAAAAAGCCACTTTTGGTAGTGTTGGGCCCGACAGCATCTGGTAAGACAAAGTTAGCTGTCAATTTGGCAAGTGTTCTAAATGGTGAAATTATCAGTGCAGATAGCAGACAAGTCTTTGAGGGAATGGATATTGGGACTGGTAAAGATCTTGACGAGTATGTCGTGAACGGTAGAAAAATTCCTTATCATCTTATTGATATAAAAAAAGCCGGTGAAAATTATAATGTAAACGAATTTAAAGAGGACTTTTATAATGCTTTTAAAAAAATAACTGACAAAAAGACCCTCCCAATACTTTGTGGTGGCAGTGGTATGTATATTCATAGCGTATTGCAGGATCATGAATACACAGCAATTCCACCAAATGCTACATTGCGCGCTTCATTAGCTGATCTTGAATTGAATGAACTGCGAAATATTTTGTCAGATTATTCTCACAAATTTACTGCTCATGCTGATTTATCTTCGCGTAAGAGAATCATCAGAGCAATAGAGGTGTCATCCTATTTAACAGAACATACTTTGGTTAAAATAGAAAGACCCGTGTTTAATTCCTGCATTATTGGATTAGAACCTGAACTGGATTTACGAAGAAACAGAATCATTGAAAGGTTGAACCTAAGACTGGAACAGGGACTGATAAATGAGGTGAAGCAGTTGATTGAAATGGGGGTTTCTAAAGAGAAGTTTGTGTTCTATGGTCTTGAATATAAGTTTGTTGTGTCCTATATCTTTGGCGAAATAAATTACGAAACGCTAGTCGAAAAATTAACAATTGCGATATGTCAGTTTGCAAAGCGTCAGATGACTTTTTTTAGAAAAATGGAAAAAGATGGCGTTAAAATAAATTGGATAAAATCTAAGAATAACATTGATCCTACAGAAGAGGCGTTTAGGCTGTATAATCAGTATTTGAATGCTGAGAGGAGTTTTTGAATAGGAATGTATCACATTTAATATTTTCAATATCATAAATTAATATGAATTACTTAAGGAATGTGGCATACGTTTTGTAAAGGTGAGGAGTAGATGGGTTTTGAGTTATAGGTATTAATAATTTATCGATAATTAAAAATCTGTTTATAATACACAAATAAGTTTTATATAATTGAAAATTAAAAAATGAAAAAAGTTACAAAAATTTTCGCTATTGCTGCAGGTTTATTTATGTTAACAGCAACTGTTTCTCAAGCTCAAACAAGAGAAAATGCTAAAGGTGTTCGTTTAGGTGTAGGTATTAGTGGTGGTGCACCAACTGATGGTTCTCCATTTAAATATGCATATGGTGCAGATTTAGGTTTCCAGTTCGAATTGTCAAGAGAATTGGCTCTTACAGCAACAGGTGGTTACACTTCTTTTAAAGCAAAAGATGGTCAAGGTGAAGACTATAACTTCATTCCAGTAAAAGGTGGTGTTAAAGTATTCCCACAAATTGGTGGTTTATATTTATCAGGTGAAGCTGGTTTTGGTTTTGGTACTAAAAAAGATGCTAAAGAATCATTCATTTATTCAACTGGTTTAGGTTACCAAACTGCTGGTGGTTTTGATATCGGTGCTAGATATGAAGGTGTTACTCAACAAAGAACTTCAAACACTTTCAGACCTCAAAACGGTCAGTTCGCTTTACGTTTAGCTTATAGCTTCAAATTGTAATACTGAAAGTACATAATTGTAAAAAAGGCTCCTGATCCAGGAGCCTTTTTTATTACAGATACATTTTTAAAATAAATGGTCATGAATGGAGTAGTCAGCGGGGAGGATTGTGGTACTTTTTATTGCAAATATTGAAAAGCTCCAGATTTTTTCAGGCGCTTTTTTATTTATTTAAAATTAAAATGCTATTTTAACCAAAAAAACGAAACATGAGAAAATATCTGGCAGTAATGCTAATCACGGGGATAGTTTCTTGCACAAATACGGAAAAGAAAGTAGCAGGGAATTCGGATACCACATCAATCGCGGACAAAACAGGCGGAGAGATTGTGGAATTAAAAGACGCAAAAGTTCAAGCCATTTACAACGGTTATATCGCTTTAAAAGATGCTTTGGTGAGTACGAAGTTTGAAGAAGCGCAGAAAACAGCGGCACTACTTAAAACAGATTTAGCTAAATATAAGGGGTGTGAGAGCACTGCATTGATTGCTGATAAAATAGCTACGTCAAAAGATATCGCCACTCAACGTAAAGAGTTTACTTCATTAAGTAATGATGTTATTGCTTTGTTTAAGCACGCAGACATCACTAAAGGGGCTATTTTCGTACAGCATTGTCCTATGGCCAATAATGGAGATGGCGGCGATTGGCTTTCAAATGAGCAAAAAATACAAAACCCTTATTATGGGGATGAGATGATGGAGTGCGGTCGTGTTGTAGAAACGATAAATTCTACCAAGTAATTTACTTGGCTTTGACCCACATTTAATAATAATTTAACAGCTTTGTTATAATAAGCTAAAAGCTAATCGGAATGGATTAGTTAAGTTTGTTTTTATAAATTTAAGAATATATATGTCAGATATTGCAGAAATTAAGATTGACGGAAAAGTGTATGAATTCCCGGTTATTACAGGTACCGAAGGAGAGAAGGCTATTGATATTTCTAAACTTAGAGATTTAACGGGTCATATCACTTTAGACTTTGGATATAAGAATACAGGCTCTACAAAGAGTGCAATAACCTTTTTAGATGGTGAATTAGGTGTTTTAAAGTACAGAGGATACCCTATTGAAGAACTGGCAGAAAAATCTACATTCTTAGAAGTAGCATACTTATTAATTTATGGTGATTTGCCAACGCAAGATCAGCTGACAAATTTTCAAAGCCAGATTAGCAGACATACTTTGATTCATGAGGACATGAAAAAGTTTTTAGATGGATATCCTTCTAAATCACATCCAATGGCTCAGTTGTCATCTTTAGTTTGTTCGCTATCTACATTTTACCCTGAATCGCTAAATGCTAATTCATCTCCTGAAACAATGGATCTGACGATGATTAAGCTATTGGCTAAGTTTCCGACTATTGTTTCTTTCATTTATAAAAAATCTTTAGGTCATCCACTTATTTATCCTAAAAACAAATATGATTATGTAAGTAACTTTTTGAACATGATCTTTGGTCAGCGTACAGAAGAGATCGAAATTGATCCTGTTGTAGTTAGTGCGATGAATACCCTATTGATTTTACACGCTGATCATGAGCAAAACTGTTCTGCTTCTACTGTAAGGATGGTAGGTTCTTCTGACTGTAATTTATATGCTTCTGTTTCCGCAGGTATCGATGCTTTATGGGGACCACTTCATGGTGGTGCAAATCAGGCTGTGATTGAAATGCTTGAACTGATTAAAGAAGATGGTGGTGATACTGAGAAATGGATCAATAAGGCTAAAGACAAAAATGATCCTTTCCGCATGATGGGTTTTGGGCACAGAGTTTACAAAAATTTTGATCCAAGAGCTAAAATCATTAAAAAAGCTTGTGATGATATCTTAGAGAAACTGGGTATTAATGATCCTGTTTTGGAAATTGCTAAAAAATTGGAAGAGGCTGCGTTAAGTGATCCATATTTTGTTCAACGTAAACTTTATCCGAATGTAGATTTTTATTCTGGTATTATTTACAGAGCGTTGGGTTTCCCAACTGATATGTTTACAGTATTGTTTGCATTAGGTCGTTTACCAGGATGGATTGCACAATGGAAAGAGATGCATGAGAACAAAGAACCAATCGGTCGTCCACGTCAGATTTATGTTGGTCATACTGATAGAAAGTTTACTGAAATAAAAGACAGGTAGAATCTGATTAGATAAAAATAAACCCCGTTCAATAACTGAACGGGGTTTATTTTTAGAATATCTTTTGTTTTAATGGGTCATAGCTTCTATAGCTTTTTCTTCTGCACTGTTATGTTTGTGTTTAAACATGATGGCAAACGCTATAGTAATGACCAGGGCATATAAAGTAAAAGAAATCCATATACTATACCAGTCTTTTACATCCAGTACACGGCTCAAATCGCCATTGGCCAATACACTTATACCTTTATTTTCAAGGAAAGATAATAGGTGCTGATTTTTTGGATCCGTATTTGCTACTGTGGCGAGTGATTGAATATCACTATAGTGTTTTGTGAAGTACTTATCGATCATCCAGCCGGATACAAGGCTGCCGAATATAGCACCGAATCCATTGGTCATCATCATAAACATACCTTGTGCGGAAGAACGATTTTTTGGCGTGGTAGAGGTCTCTACAAAAAGAGAACCCGAAATATTGAAAAAATCGAATGCCATGCCATATACAATACAGGACATGACGATCATCCATAGATTACCTGCAGGATCGCCAAAAGCAAAAAATCCGAAGCGTAATACCCATGCTAACATAGCAATTACTATGACCTTTTTTATACCAAACTGTTTCAAAAAGAAAGGGATAGCTAAGATAAATAAGGTTTCGGAAACCTGAGAAATGGACATAATGATGGTGGAATACCTGGTGACAAACGAATTTGCATAGGCAGGGAATAACTTAAACTCATCGAGAAAGACGTCTCCATAGGCATTTGTTAATTGTAGTGCACCGCCTAAAAACATCGAAAATACGAAGAACAAGGCCATTTTGTAATTAGTAAATAGCTTAAATGCCTCTAAACCCAAAGTTTGTGCAAAGGTCTTTTTCTCGTCTATTAAGTTTTGAGGAGGACATTTTGGTAGCGTAAATGCATAAATACCTAATGCGAGTGCTGCGGTGCCAGCTATATAAAATTGATAAGCGGTGGCTTTATTTCCAGTTAAGTTTGTGGTCCACATTGCTACTATAAAACCTACTGTTCCCCAAACTCTTATTGGCGGAAAATCTTTAATAACATCGAACAATCCGGACTTTAAAGTTGTATAAGAAATGGAGTTACTAAGTGAGATGGTAGGCATGTAAAAACACATAGCTAACAACATCACCCAGAAAAAATCATTTGGACTGTTAACCTGCGGTATGTAAAATAATACCCCGGCATATAATATATGAAGAATACCATAAAGCACTTCCGCGTTTACCCATTTATCAGCAATAATTCCTGTTAATGTTGGCATAAGAAGAGATGCAAATCCCATTGTTGCAAAAATGGCACCGAATTGAGTGCCATCCCATTGTTTTGTTCCGAACCAATAATTGGCGATGGTGATGAGCCAGGCACCCTATACGAAAAACTGAAGGAAACTCATCAGGGTTAAGCGGAACTTAACGTTCATTATTTCTTCTGTTTAATTCATCACGTATACGGGCAGCTTTTTCATAAGCTTCTTCAGCAATTGCTTCCTGAAGTTTTTGATTTAATTCTTCAATACTTAATGATTTATAACTTGAAGATGGGATGGAGGTGATGTCTTCAGTCCCCTGTTCCTTAGAAAGACTATCCATGTTTTCAAGAAACAGGAAGTCATTTCCTTCTATGACTATACCTGCTGAAGAAAGAATAAATTCATAGGTAAAAATAGCTGCGTTAAATCGAACAGCTAAGGCTATTGCATCAGAAGTTCTGGCATCAATTTCATGTGTAGTCTGGCCATCAGTGCAGATTAGTTTGGCGTAAAAAACACCTTCTACCAGGTTGTAGATTAAGATTTCTTTAATTTCAATGTTGTAGATCTGCGCGAAGGTTTTAAACAGGTCATGGGTTAATGGCCTGCTTGGAGTCATTTTTTCTATCTCTATAGCGATAGCTTGTGCTTCAAACGCACCAATTATAATCGGCAAACGTCTTCTGCCATTTACTTCTCCAAGTACCAGAGCATAAGCTCCTGACTGGGTTTGGCTATAAGATAGACCAACGATGTCTAGTTTTACTTTTTTCATTTTATAGAAATGTCATGTTGAGCTTGCCAGAAACTATGAAGCTTTTGGCAAGCTCAGGATGACAAATATTACCCTTTATGTACTTTTAATGCTTCGATTAATTTTGGTACTACTTCAAATGCATCACCAACTATTCCATAGTCAGCTACTTTAAAGAAAGGAGCTTCAGGATCTTTATTGATGACAACTATTACTTTTGATGAGCTAACACCAGCCAAGTGCTGAATTGCACCGGAAATGCCTATCGCAATATATAAATTTGGACTAATGGCAATACCCGTTTGTCCTACGTGTTCTGAATGTGGTCTCCAATCGGCATCCGAAACTGGTTTAGAACAAGCTGTAGCTGCACCTAACAATGAAGCTAGTTCTTCTATCATTCCCCAGTTCTCGGGACCTTTTAAGCCTCGTCCAGCTGATACGACAAGTTCCGCATCAGGTAAAGATATTTTATTGGTAGCCCTAACTACTTCTTTTACAATAGCAGCAAGATCTGTTGATTTTACTTCCGGACTGAAGGCTTCTATGGTAACATCAATGACATTTTCTTTTGTGCCAAATGCGTTGGGGTTCAGCGCGATCACTTTTATAGCTGAGGTTAATTCAGTTATTGCAAATGCTTTTCCGGAGAATGCTGTTTTCTTTACCTGGAATTTCCCACCGTCCATTTGAGGTAATTCTACGGCCCCATCAACCAGTCCTGCCTCAAGTTTTACTGCAATACGCGGTCCTAAACCTTTTCCAGAGAATGAATTGGAAAGAACAACGATATCTGCATTTTCTTTTTTTGCTGCATCAGCAATTACTGCTGCATAGGCTTGGTTTACAAAATTTTTTAACTGATCATTGGTAACGTTTAAAACTTTAGATGCTCCGTATTTACCAAGCTCTGCAAGTTCGCTCTCACCAACATTACCAATGGAAATAGCTGTTAAATTACTATTTTTTTTATCTGCAATGGCTTTTGCATAAGAAACGGCTTCGAATACAGATTTCTTAAATTTACCATCAACTTGCTCTACATATACTAAAACTGACATAAGATCTTCTTTTAATTAAATTACTTTTGCTTCCTGGTGTAACAGATCGATTAATTTAGCTGTTTCTTCTGCAGCTACTAATTTAACCGCACCACGTGGAGGAGGTGTCTCGAATTGTTGTATTTTACTAAGCTGTGCAATGTCTTTAGCTTCAATAACCTGTAATGGCTTGGTGCGTGCAGACATAATTCCTCTCATATTAGGTATTTTAGGTTCGGCTGTACCTTCGGCACAACTTGCAATAAATTTACCTGTAACTGAAATAATTTCTTTACCTCCCTCAATTTCACGCTCAATTGTGGCAGTACTGCCATCATGGTCTAATTTTTTAATGATAGATATAGATGGGATATCCAAAAATTCACCAATCATTGCGGCTACCTGAGAGCCGTTGTAATCGATTGATTCTCGACCGCAAAGGATCATATCGAAATCGTTGGTCTTTGCGTACTCAGCAATCTGGTAGGCAGTGAAATAGGCATCTCGTGGTGCAGCGTTAATTCTCACTGCATCATCTGCTCCGATAGCCAGTGCTTTTCTGATAGTCGGATCGGTAGTGGCTTCGCCAACATTAATTACAGTTACCGTACCTTTTCCACCTTCGCAAAGTTCAATAGCCCTTGATAACGCAATTTCATCATAAGGGTTTACAATAAACTGTACTCCTGCAGTATTGAATTGTGTATTATCGTTGGTAAAAGTTATTTTTGTTGTCGTGTCGGGCACGTTACTGATACAAACTAATATTTTCATAGGTTTACATATTGATTTTTAATGGTTTTGAAGCGATCATAAAGCTTTAATAACTTTTTAGTTAATCATAAACTAATGATGGTTTCATAGAATTAATATATTTGATTGTTAAAGGTTAAGAAGTCGTTAAACTTCAAAATGTCTTTTTGCAAATCTAATTAAAAAAGCAGGGATTTAAAATGCAAAGTACCCGATTAATAAAGTTATTAGACTTTTTACAGAGTGATCCTAATGATCCGTTCGTATTGTATGCACTGGCTACGGAGTATAATAGTGTAAATGATACAGAAAAGGCACTTCAATATTATTTGAAGCTTATTAATGAACATCCGAATTACGTTGGAACTTACTACCATTTGGGTAAACTTTATCAAAAAACAGGAGAAATGGAGCTTGCATTGGATATTTATCAGAAAGGTATGATAGCCGCGAGAAATAAAAAAGATATGCATGCCTTTTCTGAGCTTCAGGGCGCTTATAATTCTGCAGCAGGTTTAGATTATGAAGATGACTAATTAAAACAGGTGGGCAAAAGGCAATTGTTGTTTATCAGGAATGTAATCCTTTTCACCTTTACTGCTTTTGGTGGGGCTCAGGCACATCTGGCACTTTTGCTGAGGTATTTTGTGAAAAATTCGAGCTTCGTTTCAGAAGAAGAATTACTTGAATTGAATGCCCTTGCCCAAATTTTACCGGGACCCGCATCCACTCAAACGCTTGTGGGGATTGCTTATAAGGTAGGTGGATTAAAGCTTTCAATTATCACTTTTTTGATATGGATTCTGCCTTCGGCTGCAATTATGACTTTTGCTGCAATAACCTTCGCTAAATTGGATCAAAAGGAAAAGTTTACAGAAATTTTAGAATACATACAGCCTATTGCTTTAGGGATTGTTGCGTATGGCGCCTTTAATCTGGCAAAAAGAGTATTGGTGTCGCAACTGACAGTTTTTTTAGCGGTATCTGCGGCTATTGTAACTTTAGTTTTAAGAAACGCTTATGTTTTTCCAATGGCCATTTTAATGGGAGGGATGATATCGTCAGCCATTGGAACACCGGCGGAAGAAAGTAGCATAAGATTAAATCTTTTCTCCAATATTAACCCCAAGAAGCTTACTTATTTTTTTGGAGTATTGTTGTTTCTCGCACTTATGGGAGCTATTATAAACAGAACATCTCCTTTTAGTTTGCCTATTAGGTTGTTTGAGAATTTTTATCGTAATGGTATTGTAATTTTTGGGGGAGGACAGGTGTTGGTGCCGTTAATGTTTACCGAGTTTGTGCAAATGAAACAGTATCTGAGCGCTTCAGGATTTTTATCGGGTTTTGCTTTACAACAAGCTTTACCGGGGCCGACATTTTCTTTTACCAGTTACCTGGGAGCTCTGAGTATGCGGAATTTTGGATTCGGTGTCACTGGTCAGGTTTTAGGAGGGCTGGTAGGGGTACTGGGAATTAATCTTCCCGGGCTTATACTAGTTTTGTTTATTGTACCGTTTTGGGAAGATCTTAAGAAAATCAACCGCATTAAATACTCCTTAACGGGTATCAATGCGGTAAGTGTAGGTTTTATTATTGCAGCTTTTGTGCTTTTATTGCTTCCTGTCGCCCTTGATGCCTTAGCGATAGGGGTGATGGTTGCCACTTTCTTGATTCTCAATTATACCAGAATAAGTACGCCGTTTATAGTTCTAGCTGGAATACTATTAGGTTACTTTTTATAGCTCTGTATTACAACCGTTTTAAAAAGGTGCATCTTCATCATGCATATCATCCATACGCGAAGGTTTAATGATCACGTTGCCTGCTGGTCTATCGAAATCCTGAGAAGGCTGCATACCAGCACTTGGACTATCCATAGAAAACGAAGTAGGTGCAGAGAAGCTTTCTTCCAGATCGGCAAACTTTACATATTTACCAATGAATCGAAGGGGTACAATACCTGTTTCACCATTCCTGTGCTTTGCAATAATTACTTCACCAACACCAGCTTGAGACCGCCCTTGTTCATCTTCAGTGATACCGTAATATTCCGGTCTATATAAGAATAGTACCATATCCGCATCCTGCTCAATAGATCCCGATTCACGTAAATCCGATAGCATTGGTCTTTTTCCGTTCACCCCAGGTCTACTTTCAACCGCACGACTTAACTGAGATAGTGCCAATACAGGGACATTCAGTTCTTTAGCAACAGATTTCAAAGCTCTCGATATACTACCGATCTCTTGCTCCCTGTTTCCACCACCTTCACCTTTACCGTGCATTAGCTGCAAGTAATCGATGATGATTAATTGTATATCATATTGTGATTTTAGTCTCCGGCATTTCGCTCTGAATTCGAAAATATTAAGCGCTGGAGTATCATCGATTAACAACGGAGCTTCTGTCAGTCCGCCAATCTTACTATGTAGTTGCTGCCATTCCCATTCCTGTAAATTTCCTTTTCTTATTTTTTCCTGCTCAATTTCGGCTTCTCCGGAAATTAAACGATTTACCAGCTGTACTGATGACATCTCTAAAGAGAAAACTACTGCAGGACGGTGGAATTGAACACTTGCGTTACGTGCACATGTTAAAACGAAGGCTGTTTTACCCATTGCAGGACGTGCAGCAATAATAACTAAATCTGAAGGCTGCCACCCGCCAGTAATACGGTCCAGATCGGTAAATCCTGAAGGTACACCTGTTAAACCGTCACTTTTGCTGCGTAGTTCTTCTAACGTCGCTAATGATTGTTTTACAATCTCATCCATTTTCTGCGTGTCCCTGCGAAGGTTGTTCTGGGCGATATCAAACAAGCCTTTTTCAGCTTGGTCCAATAGATCAAAAATATCAGTAGTATCTTCGTACGCATTTGATATAATCTCTGATGAAATTCTAATCAGTTCTCTTTGAATATATTTCTGAGATACAATCCTCGCATGGAATTCAATATTTGCAGCCGAGGCAACCCTGTTAGTAAGGTTGGTGATATAATATGCACCACCTATCATTTCAAGGAGACCTAATGTCCGTAGCTCTGAAGTAACGGTTAAAATATCAACCGGTTTTGATTTTTGGAAAAGTCCCTGGATGGCTTCGAAAACTTTTTTATGCGCATCATGATAAAACATTTCAGGCTTAAGGATATCGATAACAGTAGATAATGCGTCTTTTTCAAGCATTAGAGCTCCTAAAATAGCCTCTTCAAGATCAATTGCCTGTGGCGGGATTCTTCCCATTGTACTTACAGTATTGCTTAGACGGTTCTTTCTGGCACTGAAACTCGCCTTATCTTGTCCTTGGGATGGGTGATCGTTACTCATGGCTACAAAATTATACAAAAAATAAGTCCTTTCTGTATTTCTTTACTCACATTTCGACATCCATCAATATCCTCGTTGCGGCGTCATCTTGTGAAATTTTTGATTTTTGCTAACAAAACTATGTGGAAAAGAATCCCTATTTTTGCGGTTCAATTTTAAATATTAATGGAAAACTCCAGAAGACCTTCAAGACCTAAAGAAAATAATGAATTTGTATTTGGTATACGTGCTGTAATAGAGGCTATTAAAGCTGGGAAAGATGTAGAAAGTATTTATATACAGCGTGGTCTTACCGGCGGAATCATTTTGGAACTAAAGGCCTTGTTAAAAGGTACTGATATTCCTGTCCATAATGTGCCGATTGAAAAACTGAACCGTATGACGCAAAAGAATCATCAGGGGGTAATTGCGGTAATTTCTGCAATCGCATTTCAAAAGATTGAGGATATTATTCCAATGATTTATGAAAAAGGAGAAACTCCGTTAGTTTTAATTCTTGATGGTGTTACCGATGTTAGAAATATGGGAGCAATTGCGCGTACAGCGGCTTGTGCTGGCGTACATGCGCTTATTGTACCATCAAAAAACTCTGCACAGATCAATGCAGATGCAATTAAGACTTCGGCAGGAGCTTTGTTCAGTATCCCGGTATGCAGACATCAAAGCTTGCATAAAGTAGCGCTATATTTACAGGAATGCGGTTTGCAGATTGTTGCGTGTACGGAAAAGACAAATGATCTGATTTATGCACCTGACTATACAGCTCCAACAGCAATAGTAATGGGATCAGAAGATGAAGGAATTTCTAATGAGATTATGCGTATGGCAAATCACCTGGCTAAGATACCTATGATAGGAGAGATCAGTTCACTTAATGTATCTGTATCTGCGGGGGTAATTTTATATGAGGCCATCAGACAGCGCCAATAGCTGACTGATGACCTTTGAGAAATTTTATGATTCGTTAAATAAGTAACCGCTGTAAGCCAATCCTTTCGCAACACTCATAAAATTGTCTCCGGTATGCAGAGGGATATTAGGAAATCTGGTTTTAAATAGATTTTTTACAGCCAGGACCATAGATGTTCCTCCTGTTAAAAACAAGCTGTTTATTTCATCTGGATTGATTTGATGTTGTAATAAAAACGTATCCAGATAGCGGCTAATCTTTAAAAGATCTTTGTCTATAACATTTTCATAGGTTTCAATAGAGATATTTTCATCGATCTCTATTTCCATTTCTGAATATTTAAACTTAGAAGTGGTTTGCACTGATAACTCTATTTTGGTTCTCTCAATAGTCTGGAAAACAGAATAACCAAGGTTGTTATCAATAAGTGTGATGAGATTCTTAAAGGTTTTATCTTGCTTAGAATAATGATAATAGGTTTGTATATCATTTTTTACTTTTAACCCGTTAAAAAAGTTCATCTGTTCCCAGGAACAAATATTGGCGAATAAAGAAACAGGAACCTTTAGCGTTTTTCCAGGGGCTGCTTCGTACATGGTGTGCTTTCCAAAATAAGGTGTGCCTTTTTCCCACATAAATGCAGAGTCAAAGCTGTCGCCGCCAATGTAAATACCTCCTGTTGCTATAATGTCTTCTCTACGATCTTTATTTCCAATTTTAGCAGGATCCAGTTCAAGGTACGTGAAGTCGGTTGTTCCACCACCTAAATCGGCTACCAGTACTTTTTCTTTAGTGCTGATGGTTTTTTCATAGGCAAAAGCGGCCCCAATGGGTTCAAACTGAAATCTTACTTCGTCAAAACCTGCATTTTCTGCAGCTTTGCTAAGCCTTTTTTGAGCTAATACATCTTTGGAAGTATTGTCGTCGTCAAAAAAAACTGGTCTTCCGATAATTGCCTTCCGGCAATCTGTACCTGTAATCTGGTCTGCCCTGGATTTTAGCTCCTTTAGAATTAAGGTAACCAGATCAGAGGCATTTAGTTTTTTATGATGAATCCTGGTTTCTATAAAACTGCTTCTTGGCAGAATTCGTTTAATGGATTTCATGAAGCGTCCCTTCATACCGTCACTTAAATATGCTGCAATAGCCTCTTCTCCAACTACGTAATTTAATGGCTGTGATGGACTTTGTTCACTTTGAAAATACAGAATAGATGGTACGATAATGGTTTCTGTAATTTCATTTTTCTCTTCGTCAAAAATAGATAGCGCAGAATTGGTTGTTCCAAAGTCAATTCCGTATAAAAACTTACTCATGGTAAAATTTGAAATGTTTGATAGGTAAAAAAAAGACATCCGGATCTGGCTTTAGCCCGAATCCGGATGTTTGTATATAAATGGAAATGAAAAACTAAATGAACTTAGTGCCGAATTTAGCTTTTACATCCGCCACTACTTGCTTAATTGTTTGTTCCTCAGATCGTGGGCAGATCAGTAAGGTGTTGTTTGATTCTACAACAATATAGTCATGTAAACCTTGAAGTATAACCAATTTATCTTTAGGTACATTTACCATACAGTTAGAGGAATTGAACATCATTACTTTTTCAGCAGGGATAACTGCATTACCAACATAGTCATGTTCTGCAATGTCGTATATAGAAGCCCAGGTACCTAAATCGGACCAGCCAAAATCGGCAGGTAATACATAAACATTGTCAGCTTTTTCCATAATGGCAAAGTCGATAGAAATGTTTGTGCACTGTTGGTAGGCATCGCTGATAAAGCCCTTTTCGTTTTCAGTATTATAAAATGCCTTTCCCTGTAGAAATATTTCGTACATATCAGGAAGATGCTTAGAGAAAGCATCATTTATAGATTTGGCAGACCAAATGAATATCCCTGCATTCCATAGAAAATCACCACTCTGTATAAAAGATTTAGCCAGATCTATATTTGGTTTTTCTGTGAAAATTTTAACCTTGTGAATTTGGTTGTCCGTTTTTAGGGTATTGTCAATATATTGTATGTAACCATATCCCGTATCGGGTCTGCTTGGTTTAATACCAAGTGTAATTAGACAATTGTTTTCTGAAGCTGCTTTTAAAGATTGTTCTATTGCAGCTACAAAAGCATCCTGATTTGTTATGGTGTGGTCTGAAGGAGCTACAACTATGGTCGCATTGGGATTCAGACTAGCAATTTTCATGGAGCCATAAGAAATACACGGGGCGGTATTACGCATAATTGGTTCCGCCAGGATCTGGTTCTCATTCAGATCTGGTAATTGCTCCCGGATAATAGGAGTATATATTTCGTTGGTCACAATGAATATGTTCTCCGGAGGACATATTTTTAAAAAACGTTCGTACGTACTTTGTATTAATGTTTTTCCCACGCCAAAGAAATCTATAAATTGCTTTGGAAATTCAGTTCTGCTTACTGGCCAGAACCGGCTGCCCACACCGCCGGCCATTATTAATGCGTAATTATTCTTATTCATGATAATTAGAACGTTTTAAATGATACCTTCCTGAAGAAGGTCGTGCAAATGTACGATACCAAAATAACTTCCGGAGTCGGTAACTAATAATTGGGTGATATTATTCTCTTTTATGATTTCAAGAGCACTTATTGCTAAAAGATCTTTTTCAATCTTTTTTGGATTCGAATTCATTAAATCGCTCGCTTTAATATTACTTAAATCTGATTGTTTCTCCAGCATCCTTCTGATGTCGCCATCCGTAATGATGCCTAGAACTTCATTTGCTTCAATAACAACTACAGCACCCAATCGATTTTGACTAATTTCGATGATAACATCCTTTACAGATGCATTAGGACTTATACTAGGCTTTTGGTTTTTTACGGCCAGGTCCCCGGTTTTCAAATATAGTTTTTTACCTAAGGCGCCACCGGGGTGGTACTTAGCGAAATCTTGTTCGTTAAAATTCCTGGTGTGTAATAAGCATATGGCAAGAGCGTCGCCCATGGCGAGCTGAGCAGTAGTGCTGGTGGTAGGAGCAAGGTTATGTGGACAAGCTTCTTTTTCAACGTAGGTATTCAAAACCATATCTGCCTGTTTTGCCAGTTCGGAATCCAAATTACCAATCATGCCTATCATGATATTGCCAGATTGTTTGAGTAAAGGTGCTAATACTTTTATTTCTGGGGTATTTCCGCTTTTGGAAATGCAAATAACAACATCGTTTTTTTGAATCATACCCAGGTCACCATGTACAGCATCTGCAGCATGCATAAATATGGAAGGAGTGCCTGTAGAATTAAAAGTTGCAACAATTTTCTGCGCAATAATGGCACTTTTGCCAATTCCTGTAACGATTACGCGGCCTTGACTTTCGATAATTAAGTTAACAACCTTAACAAAATCATCATTTACATTTTTAATTAGCCCTAAAATGGCCTCAGCTTCCAACTGTAAAGTGCTGACACCCGCCTCGATAATAGATTTTTTACTTTTCAAACAGAATTTATTAGTATATTGATGCTTTGAATTAGTGCAAAATTATGTTATTTTGAAGTAAAAATAGCACTGAATATTTTATACACGAAATGGATGTGAAAAAGTCGTTGTTTGACAACTTACAAACCTTTTTTGGTTTTGACAATTTTAAGGGTGATCAGGAGTCAATAATCACCAATGTTCTTGAGAAGAAGAACACTTTTGTGATCATGCCTACAGGTGGGGGGAAATCCATATGTTATCAGTTACCGGCATTGATGAATGAGGGTACTGCAATTGTTATATCCCCATTAATCGCGCTGATGAAAAATCAGGTGGATCAGTTGAGAGCTTTTGGCGGGAGTGATAGTATAGCACATTTTTTAAATTCGTCTCTAAATAAGACGGAAATTGCCCAGGTTAAAAGTGATTTATTAAACGGACAGACAAAGCTACTTTATGTAGCACCTGAATCACTTTCTAAACAGGATAATATTGATTTCCTGAAGCTGATTAAAATATCTTTTGTAGCGGTAGATGAGGCCCACTGTATTTCTGAGTGGGGACATGATTTCAGGCCTGAGTATCGTAAGATCAGACAGGTGATTAGCGGGTTGGGGGAAGGAATTCCTATCATTGCTTTAACAGCAACTGCAACTCCGAAAGTTCAGCAGGATATCATTAAGAATCTGCAGATGAGCGACGCAACGCTCTTTAAGTCTTCATTTAACAGGCCGAACTTGTTTTATGAGATCAGACCCAAGCGTGACGTACTGAAAGAAATCATCAGGTACATTAAGTATAATACCGGAAAGTCAGGTATTATTTATTGTTTAAGCCGTAAAAAAGTAGAGGAGGTTGCAGAATCTTTAAATCTGAACGGAATAAAAGCCCTACCTTATCATGCCGGATTAGAACCTAAAGTCAGAGCTGAAACACAGGATAAATTCCTCATGGAAGATGTTGAGGTGATTGTTGCCACTATTGCCTTTGGTATGGGGATAGATAAACCTGATGTTCGTTTTGTGATCCACCATGATATTCCAAAAAGTATGGAAGGATATTATCAGGAAACAGGTAGAGCCGGAAGAGATGGTGGAGAAGGAGTATGTATCGCTTTTTATGCCCAAAAGGATGTCGATAAGCTGGCGAAGTTTATGAAAGATAAACCTGTTTCTGAAAGAGAAATAGGTACACAAATATTGAAAGAAGTAATTGATTATGCAGAATCTGGAGTTTGTAGAAGAAAACAAATCCTGCATTATTTTGGAGAGAATTTCAATGAGACTGGCTGTAATTGCATGTGTGACAACTGTAAAAAGCCTAAAAAACTGTTTGACGCTGAAGAGTCGTTGTTGGTCGTTTTAAAGTTGATTAAAAAAATAGGAGAGAAGTTTGACGATTCGCATATCCTGAATGTGATCATGGGATCTGAAACCGCACAGACTATAGCTTATGAACATAGCAAATTGCCTGAATTTGGGATAGGAGTTGTTGAGGGGGAAAACCACTGGAAGTCATTAGTAAGACAAGCTGTTCTGAATAATTTCCTTTCTAAGGATATAGACAATTACGGGTTACTGGGTTTAACGAACTCTGGACGAGATTTTATTGAAAACCCTTATAGTCTCAAGTTTATTTTGAATGAGCCAATTGAAAGTGCTGCTGACGATGATGAAGATGATGTAAAGCATGGTTCTGGCACGTTGGACACTCAGTTGTTACAACTGCTAAAGGATCTGAGAAAAAAAATAGCGAAACAAAAAAACGTACCGCCATTTGTTGTTTTTCAAGATCCTTCTTTAGAGGAAATGTGTACGCATTATCCAATAGCGATGGATGAGCTGAAACAAATTTCTGGCGTAGGTAATGGTAAGGCATTAAAGTTTGGTGCTCCTTTCCTTGAACTGATTAAAAAATATGTTGAGGACAATGATATTGAGCGACCAATAGACCTGATTATTAAAACACAGGCTAATAAATCGCAGTTAAAAGTATCAATTATTCAAAACATCGACAGGAAAATTGGCTTGGAAGACATTGCCAGGGCAAAAGGAATTACCTATGATGATATTTTAAAAGAAATAGAAGCCATAGTAAATTCGGGGACGAAGTTAAATCTGAACTATTTTGTAGATGAAGTAATTGATGAGGACAGACAGGATGAAGTGTTTGATTATTTTCAATCTGCTGAAAATGATTCTATAGATGAGGCATTGAAAGAATTGGGTGAAACTGATTATTCTCGCGAAGAGATTCAATTGATGCGTATAAAATTTATGTCTGAATTAGGGAATTAATAGAATATAATAACGATAATGATCAACTTTTCATTAGAAAAATTAAAACATACAGAATCTGGTAATTTCTTTTTAATGGCAGGACCATGTGCCATTGAAGGCGAGGAAATTGCTTTTAGTATTGCAGAGCGACTGGTGAATATAACCGATAAACTTGAAATTCCTTTTATTTTTAAAGGGTCTTATCGAAAAGCAAATCGCTCTAAAGGTGGTTCGTTTACTGGAATTGGAGATGAAAAAGCTTTGAAGATCTTAGAAAAGATCGGGAAAACTTTTAACGTGCCGACTGTAACAGATATTCATGAAAGCGTTGAAGCGGCTATGGCTGCGGCTTACGTTGATGTATTACAGATTCCGGCGTTTCTTTGTCGTCAAACGGATTTGCTGATCGCTGCCGCTAAAACCGGTAAGGTGGTGAATGTAAAAAAAGGGCAATTCCTTTCCGCTGGTTCTATGAAGTTTGCTGTAGAAAAGATTGTAGAATCAGGTAATAATAAAGTGATTCTAACTGATAGGGGGAATACATTTGGTTATCAGGATTTAATTGTAGATTATCGTGGACTTCCAGAGATGCAAAGTTTTGGTGTTCCTGTTGTAATGGATTGTACGCATTCTTTACAGCAGCCCAATCAGAGTTCCGGAGTTACCGGTGGTAAACCTGAACTAATTGAAACTATTGCAAAAGCAGCTATCGCGGTAGGTGCCGATGGACTATTTATTGAAACACATCCCGACCCTGCTAATGCAAAATCAGATGGTGCAAATATGTTACATCTTGATTTAATAGAGCAACTGCTGGTTAAATTGATTAAAATAAGAAAAGCGGTTGTTTAACCGCTTTTTTAGTTTTTAGTAATTAAAAAAGATGTTCTCCTATTTTGTTTTCGTTGAGCTTCTGTATCATTGTTAACAATAGGTTTTGTCTTTCCGTAACCTTTAAAGCTGAGTCTTTCAGATTTGATTCCATTTTCAATTAAGAAGTCGTAAACAGCCTTTGCACGTTGCAAAGAAAGTTTTTCATTTTGAATGTCGCTTCCTATATTATCTGTATGTCCTTGGATTTCTATCTCTATACTGGCATTGTTTTTTAGTAAGTCTACAAGTGTATTTAATTCTATTAGGGAAGCAGGTAAAATATTATACTCATTAGTATTAAAGAAAATATTTCGCATCACCATGGTTTTACCAATTACCAACTTATCAAGGTTCACCGATATAATAAATGGCTTATTGATATAAGCGTCATCAAGCTGGTAGTTTTCAGAGTAGAACAGATAACCATCTGCACTTACATTGAATGCATAATTGCCATTGATAGGCATTACCGCCAGGAAATCTCCGGTTGTTACTGAAGTATAATCATTATAGACCAACTGTTTAGTTTTTAAATCGACTACCTGAACTCTGGCTTCTAAAAACGCTTTTGTTTCTTTGTCGGTAACAATACCTTTAACATAGGTAATAGGAAGTGGTTTTTTACTTTCAGGCATTTTAAACTGGTAAATATCCATATCACCATAACCATGTTCTAAAATGGAAGAGAATAAACCATATGTTCCATCAGGGGATACAATTAAACCTGTTTCTTCATTAAAAGTATTGATTGGATAGCCTAGATTTTCTGGTTTAGACCATTTGCCGGTTTCGTTAATCCGGCTTAAGAAGATATCCTTGTCGCCCATTCCTGGCCATCCATTGGATGAAAAATATAAAGTTTTTCCATCAGGGTGTATAAATGGTGTATGTTCGTCGTAAGGGGTATTGATATCCGGTCCCAGGTTTTCTGGTACCGTCCAATATCCATCAGCATTTAATTTGCTTTTCCATATATCGTAACCACCTATTCCGCCAGGCCTGTTGCTAACGAAATACAAAGTGGTACCATCGGGACTAATAGCAGGTTGAGATTCCCAATAGGAAGAATTAACAGGTGCTCCTAAATTAAATGGCTCTCCCCAGTTTTTTCCATTTTTATGACTTACATAAATATCACACCTGCCGAATCCATCAGGACGGTTGCATCCCGTAAAAAAAAGATACATGCCATCTGGGGAAATTGATTGTGCTCCTTCGTTGTATTTTGATGTATTGATTTTTTCACTCAAAGGGATCGGTGTAGTCCACATGTTTTCCTTTCTGGTAGAAAGAAAAAAGTCTTCATTGTCATCGATTTTTCTCGTAAAAATCATCTGATTTCCATCAGCAGTCACAGAAGGAAAATAATCCCGGTATTTAGAATTGATTTGAGGTCCTATATTTACTAGTTCATACTTTATAGGATTTTTTAAGGCTTCAATAGCAAACTCGCAATCCTTTAAATATTTTTTCGCTTTGTTGATGAAATCAGGATCATCCCCTTTATAAGTATTTATAAAATGTGTGATATTTTTTAATGCGTTGGTATAATCACCGGTATATATTTCTGCTTCTGCATAACCGTAGTAAAATCGGGGCTCCAGATTGCCTCCTAAAACGATAGCTTTGGTATAATTTTGCCTGGCGAGTTCATATGCTTTGAGCTTTCGGTTAATATCGCCTAGTTGAATAAAGGCAAACTGAAATCCAGGATCTGCTTTTACTGCATCCTGAAGGAGTTGTACAGCCTGTTCATAATTATTGGAGTTCAGCTGTATTTGTGCTTTTTCAAAATTAGCCCGCGCTTTTTTATTATTAGTTATTTGAGCATTTGTTTTCTGTATGATAAAGAAAAGGAAGAGTAAAAGCGTAATTTTTTTCATCAACGCTACTTTGATAAGTTAACTGTAACATTAAATGTAGGGAAAAATAATAAATAAACTAAGGTATATTCAAAAACTTATGTGTCTGTAATGAGATTTCCCATTTTGGATTAGCCATCACATAGTCAATGATTAAAGGGGTAATTTCTTTAGATTTTGACCATTCTGGTTGCAGATACAATTTACAGTTTTCAGATACTGTTTCTGCATATTTCTCTGCCCATTCAAAATCACTTTTGTTAAATACAATTACTTTGAGTTCATTTGCAAACGGAGTGATGTCAGGTCGCGGAGCTTTGAATTTTTTCGGCGATAGGCAGATCCAATCCCAATCACCAGAAAGAGGGTAGGCTCCTGAAGTCTCAATGAAAGTCAATATCCCTTTTTTCTGCAGTTCTTTTGTGAGGTAGTTCAGGTTATAGATCAATGGCTCACCACCGGTAATGACCACTGCTTTACCTGGGAAGGAGTCTGCTTTGGCAACGATATCGTCTGCTAAAGTTAACGGATGCAGTTCTGCATCCCAGCTTTCTTTTACATCACACCAGTGGCAGCCCACATCGCATCCGCCTAAACGGATAAAGTATGCGGCTTTCCCTGTGTTAAACCCTTCTCCCTGTATTGTATAGAATTCTTCCATTAAAGGAAGTAATGTGCCGTCTTCTGGTATTTGATGTGCCATATTTAAGGAGGCAAAGGTAAATAAATATCTAATGAAAATGAGTTTATATGTATCTTGACGCTAATAAATGACCAACACATGAATAAGTTTAAATGGCATAGAATAGATACGGAAATACCAGGGGAAGAGTTTGTGAAGCAGATTGTGGTAGACGGAAAGAAATTGTGCCTGATAAAGCATGAGCATGAATTTTTTGTTGTACAAAACTATTGCCCACATGCAGGGGGTGTTCTTAGTGGGGGCTGGTGTAAAAATGGTCATCTCGTTTGCCCGATTCATCGTTGGGAATATGACTTACATACTGGTAGAGGGGCAGAAGGACAAGGAGACTATATAAATAAATATCCCGTAGAACTAAGGTCCGACGGGATATATGTAGGCTTTAAGGAAAGCTGGATTAAAAGATTGTTCGGTAGTTAACACCTAACTGTAAATTTCACCTTTCGCTGAAGCTAATGTATTTTTAAGTAAGCCAACAATGGTCATCAATCCAACTCCACCAGGCACAGGAGTAATCCATGAAGACTTAGGCGCAACATTTTCAAAATCTACATCACCAAATAATTTATAACCTGATTTTGTTTGCTCAGAAGTTTCTCTATTGATACCTACGTCAATTATAATTGCGCCAGGTTTAACCATATCAGCAGTTACGAAATTCTTTTTACCAATTGCTGCAACAATAATATCGGCTTGAAGCGCAAGTTCTTTTAGGTTACTGGTTTTACTATGTGTTAGCGTTACAGTACAGTTCCCCGGATTTGCATTACGTGCCATTAAAATACTCATCGGACTTCCTACGATATTACTGCGGCCAACAACAACACAATGTTTGCCTGCTGTATCAATCTGATAAGCCTGTAACATTAATAAAATACCGTAAGGAGTAGCTGGTATAAAGCAAGGAAGGTTACGCATCATTCTACCCAGGTTTACCGGATGAAAACCATCAACATCTTTACGATAATCAATAGTCTCTGTCACTTTCTCCGGATCAATGTGTTTAGGAAGAGGAAGTTGTACGATCAATCCATCAACACCTGCATCTTTATTTATTTCTTCAATCTTTTGTAACAACTCTTCTTCTGTAACACTAACATCATATCTGATTAAAGAAGATTGAAAGCCAACCTTCTCACAGTTTTTCATTTTACTGGCTACATAAGTCTCACTACCACCATCATTACCAACCAAAATTGCAACCAGATGTGGCTTTCTGCCACTACTAGCTAAAAAATCTGCAGCTTCTGCTGCTATTTCCTGTTTTATTTTTTCAGATGCGAATTTTCCGTCGAGTAACTGCATGTATTGATTGTGTTGTTTTTGGTTAAAATTTAGGTAAACTTAAATATATTGTGTTAATCCAGTTTTAATACTGCCATAAACGCTGTTTGAGGAATTTCTACGTTTCCAACCTGGCGCATACGTTTCTTTCCTTGTTTCTGTTTTTCAAGTAATTTACGTTTACGGGAAATATCACCGCCGTAGCATTTGGCCGTAACATCTTTACGTAAAGCACTAAGTGTTTCGCGGGCAATAACTTTTGCACCAATAGAGGCTTGTATCTTAATTTCAAATTGTTGACGAGGGATTAATTCTCTCAGCTTTTCACAAATCTTCTTTCCGAAATCGTAAGCATTACTACGGTGAATTAATGAAGATAAAGCATCAACAGGCTCTTCATTTAACAACATATCTAATCTTACCAAATCCGATTTGCGATAGCCAACCTGATGATAATCAAACGAGGCATAACCTTTAGAAATTGTTTTTAGCTTATCATAAAAGTCGAATACGATCTCGCCCATAGGCATTTCAAATACCAATTCAACTCTGTCAGAAGTCAGATAAGATTGATTGATGATAATTCCTCTCTTTTGGATACAAAGAGACATCACCGGGCCAACAAATTCGGCTTTTGTAATAATATTTGCTTTGATAAAAGGTTCTTCTACAAAATCTAATTTACTTGGGTCAGGTAAATCTGAAGGATTGTTTACGATTACTTCATCACCTTTTGTCGTTTTAGCAATGTAGGATACGTTGGGAACAGTCGTAATAACCGTCATGTCGAATTCACGTTCCAAACGTTCCTGGATGATCTCCATATGTAACATCCCAAGGAACCCGCAACGGAAACCAAAACCTAATGCCGCGGAACTTTCGGGTTCAAAGACAATAGATGCATCATTCAATTGCAATTTGTGCATTGCTTCTCGTAATTCCTCAAATTCATCTGTATCAACAGGGTAAATACCTGCGAAAACCATTGGTTTAACCTCTTCAAAGCCTTGAATTGAGTCTAGTGACGGTCTGTCAACTGTAGTAATTGTATCTCCAACTTTTACCTCACGAGCTTCTTTAATACCGGAAATAATGTATCCAACATCACCGGTTTTAACTACACTTCTTGGCGACATATCCAGTTTCAGGATACCAACTTCGTCAGCTAAATATTGTTTACCCGTGTTAATGAATTTAACTTTATCACCTTTTTTAATTTCGCCGTTAACTACTTTGTAATAGGCGATAATTCCTCTGAATGGGTTGAATACAGAATCAAAAATCAATGCTTGTAAAGGTGCCTCCGGGTCGCCAACCGGGGCAGGGACACGATCTACAATCGCTTGTATAATATCCGGAATTCCCATACCGGTTTTGCCTGATGCAGGAATAATATCTTCACGTTTACAGCCGATTAAGTCAATAATCTGATCTTTTACCTCCTCTGGCATTGCCCCAGGTAGATCCATTTTATTTAAAATGGGAATAATTTCAAGATCGTGTTCTAAAGCCAGGTATAGGTTTGAAATGGTTTGCGCCTGAATCCCCTGAGAGGCATCCACAATAAGTAGTGCGCCTTCGCAAGCAGCAATAGAACGCGATACTTCATAAGAAAAATCTACGTGTCCAGGTGTATCTATCAGGTTGAAGTTGTATTCAATTTCACCAACCTTATAATTCATTTGTATAGCGTGGCTTTTGATCGTGATACCACGTTCACGCTCTAAATCCATATTGTCTAGCAGCTGAGCCTGAGCTTCGCGCTGACTAATGGTTTTAGTGTATTCTAATAAACGGTCAGCTAAAGTGCTTTTACCGTGGTCAATATGTGCAATTATGCAGAAATTACGTATGTGCTTCATCAGTGGCGCAAAGATATGATTTTGACTCGATTATTTTATCGTAATTTCATCGATATCCGAATTGGATGGCAATTAATTACGATAAATAAGCGAATTATAGGTAATTAGTAGGTTTAATTACTGGCATTAGCTAACTCAATTAATTTTTTAACTGATTCACTGCTAGTGAGATCATAGCTGAATTCATCGGCAATAGTTCCCATAGTTAATCGAGGGTTTCTAAATAGCATGTTACTTTTAACAGGTGCTTTTGCTGAAGCATGAAATTCGGTTGCGCCAGTGGCTTGTATTAAGTCGGCGATATTATTTGTTGAAACACCTGCTCCGGGCATAATTATAATTCTTCCGTTGGCCTGTTTAATTAACTTGGCAATTGTAGCTGCACCTTTCATTGCTGATGATTCGCCCCCCGAAGTCAGTATTCGTTCGCAACCGAGGCTAATGATATCTTCCAATGCTTTTTCCAGGTCGTTACTCATGTCAAAAGCCCTATGGAAGGTAACAGGCATAGGAGCTGCTAATGCAATTAATTCAGCGCATCTGTTTAGGTCTACACTACCGTCGGCGTTTAAAATTCCAATTACAACTCCATCGCAGTTTAATGATTTACAGGTTTTTATATCCGTTTTCATTAATTCGAATTCCAAGTCTGAATATAGAAAGTCACCACCTCTGGGTCTTATGATCGGATATACTTTAATAGTTAGCATTTGTTTAGCCAATGCAATTTGTGCATAGCTCGGTGTAGTTCCGCCTTCAGGTAAATTATCGCACAATTCTACCCGTATTGCTCCTCCTTCTTGTGCAGCTAGCGCAGAACTTAAAGAGTTTGCGCAAACTTCCATGTTTACCATAGTTATCGCTTGATAAGGTTTTATAATGTTAATAATGACTTTTTCCAGGAATTAGCAAATCGTTTTGCTGTTCAGTACACACCGCATAACTAAAGCCTTTTTGAATAGCATAGGCGCCATATTCTCCTTTTTTGTTTAGCGCAAGAAAACCTACCTGTATATTTTTAGCGGTTTCTGGCTTTTTCTTGATGATTCTCATTACGGCTTCTTTACAGGCTTCCTGTGGAGGATAACCTTGTCTCATTAGCTCTACCACTAAAAAGCTGCCGACATTGCGGATTACTTCCTCTCCAACACCGGTAGATGTTGCCCCGCCAATCTCATTATCCACATACAGACCTGCACCAATAATCGGACTATCACCTACACGTCCATGTAACTTAAAAGCCATTCCGCTTGTTGTGCAAGCACCGGATAAATTGCCTTTGGCATCAAGCGCTAACATTCCTATGGTGTCATGATTGTATTGATTGCCTGGTAACTTGGTCGGTGCAACCTTGTCGTAAAGTTTGTTCTCAATATTCATAACAGGAGCATACTTAGCTGTCTTAAGCCATTCTTTCCATGCTTTTTCACTTTCTTTAGTCAGCAGGTTTTGCTTCTTAAAGCCATTCTCTAATGCAAACTGGAGTGCGCCGTCGCCAACGAGCATTACATGTGGTGTTTTTTCCATAACCATTCTTGCTACCGAGATTGGGTGCATAATGTGTTCTAGTCCTGCAACAGCACCACAGTTTCCATACTCATCCATAATACAGGCGTCAAGTGTTACGTGTCCGTCTCTATCTGGCAGGCCTCCGTAACCAACGGATTGGTTTTTAGGGTCAGCTTCCGGCACGCGAACACCTTTTTCAACAGCATCTAACGCTCTTCCTCCCGTCGATAGCACTTTCCATGCATCTTTGTTGGCTGCAATACCAAAATCCCAGGTCGAGATTACTATTGGTTTAACATCTACATTTAAGGAAGCAGGGGTGAGGGCTGCTATACTTTTTTTATCTATTGCAAGCAACGATGCGGAAATAGCCGTTGCTTTAATGAATTTTCTGCGACTAAACATATGGTCGTATATAATTAAATAATATTAAAATTGTCTGCATCTTTTAGAAATGGAAAACTTCTGCGTGTTTTTACCAATTCTTCATAGCCTATGCTAAAAGTGTAAAGGTCTTCATCTTCAGGTTTATAATAAACGGTTTTTCCCATCGGGTCGATACACATAGAATGGCCACTGTGGTAAATTTCTTTTCCGTCGTGTCCAACTCTGTTTGCAGCGATTACATAACTCTGGTTTTCAATCGCTCGTGCAGGGATAAGTGCTTTCCAGTGTGCAGAGCGTTTGTCTGGCCAGCTGGCTATTAATAATAAAATATCGTATTCTTCATTTTGGTTACGTAGCCATACCGGGAAACGAAGGTCGTAGCATATGGCTAATCGTATTTTCCAACCTTTTAATTCGACTATAACTTTATCTTTTCCAGCTGTATAAGTTTTATCTTCGTCACCTAGCCCGAACAAATGTCTTTTGTCATAATAGCTTGAATTGCCGTTTGGCAACATCCAGATTAAACGGTTGTAATAATTCCCGTCTTCTTTAATGATCATACTTCCAGTAACTACAGAATCGTACTTTTCAGCAATCTTATGCATCCACTGCATGGTTTTACCATTCATTTCTTCTGCAAGTTCAGCTGCGTTCATACTAAAGCCCGTATTGAACATTTCGGGTAAAACGATAAGGTCAGTTTTTTCCTTCACGCCCAACGAAAGTCTTAATGAAAGGTTTTGCAGGTTTTTATCAGTGTTTTCCCAGAAAAGATAAGCCTGGAAAATGGTAACTTTTAAATTATTTATATTTAAGTAGTTTGGACTGTCCATTATTCTAATTTATAGGGATGTAAATTATAATTTCATTAGTCTTTCAACGGCTTTTTCAAGGGTTTCTTGCTTTTTGGCGAAACAAAATCGTAATATCCGATGATCGGTACTCTTTGTATAAAAGGCTGAAACCGGGATACTTGCTACCCCATATTCCTTAATAAGCCTTATAGCCATGTCGGTATCTTTTTCTTCATTTAGGTTAGCATAGCTAACGCATTGAAAATAAGAACCGTTACAAGGTAGTAATTTAAACCGGGTTTCCACAAGTAGGCTCCTGAAGAAATCTCGCTTTTTCTGAAAAAAGTCAGAAAGACCCAAGTAAGTTTCTTTGTCTTTTAAATAATTTGTAATGCCAACCTGCATAGGTGTGTTTACGCTAAAAACGTTGAACTGATGCACCTTTTTAAATTCTTTCATTAGAAGCTCCGGTGCCAGACAATAACCCATTTTCCATCCTGTAGCATGTAATAATTTGCCAAAAGAAGCAGTGATGAAGCTTCTTTCTCTTAATTCAGGATACAAAGCGATACTTTGATGTTTATTGTCGTCGAATATAATATGTTCATATACCTCATCACTTAAAATTAAAACGTCGGTATTTTTTGTCAGTTTAATTAAGGCTTTAATATCTTTTTCTGATAAAACACATCCCGTCGGATTTTGCGGACTATTCAGAATGATCATTTTAGTATTTGCTGTAAACAGCTTTTTTACCATTTCCCAGTCTATCTCGTAGTTTGGAGGAGATAGTTCATAAGGTTTAACAAGACCGCCTAGTAATTTAACAGCCGGCGCGTAGCAGTCATAAGCAGGTTCAAAAATGATTACTTCATCTCCAGAACTGATACACGAGCTTAAGGCTGTGAAGATTGCTTGTGTACCACCAGAGGTAATGGTGATTTCCGATTCAGGATGATAGTTAGCACCATATAGGTAGCTTACTTTTTCAGCTATTAGTTCTCTTAGAGCGGGTAAACCAGGCATTGGAGCATATTGATTATAGCCCTTTTGCATTGCATCCGTAACAAAGTTTAATAATTTCGGATCGCAGTCATAATCGGGGAAACCTTGTGATAAATTTATTGCATGGTGCTCTTCTGCTAATTTTGACATTACACTAAAAATGCTAATGCCTGTATGTGGTAATTTTGACTGTATAGATATCATGGCACAACGAAAGTAGAAATAAATATTTTATCGGCTTATATCGGATTTATTTAATAATTTCAGCCTGCTATGAGTTTTAAAACAAAAGAGAGCAAATTGCTGCTCGTTCTTGGTGCCTTTTTTGTTGCCAACGCAATTTTATCGGAGTTTATTGGTGTTAAAATTTTTACAGTAGAGGGGACGTTGGGGATTAAACAATTTGATATTAGTTTGCTTGGCGTACCAAATTTATCCTTTAATATGTCTGCCGGTGTCTTGACCTGGCCAATAATATTTATCATGACCGATATAATTAATGAATATTTCGGAGTAAGACAAGTTCGTTTTTTATCTATACTTACGGCTATTTTAATTTCTTATGCATTTATTGTTGTCGGAGCAGCCATGCATCTTAAACCTTCAGACTTCTGGGTAAATCAAAATATTAACGGGCAGGAACTTAATATGAATACTGCTTTCGCAGGTATATTTGGGCAGGGAATGTGGATCATAGTTGGTTCTATTACCGCTTTTTTAGTTGGACAAATTGCCGATGTTTTGATTTTTCATCGTATAAAAAAAATCACCGGGGATAAAGCACTTTGGTTACGGGCTACAGGCTCTACTGTTGTTTCGCAATTCATTGATAGTTTCGTCGTTATCTTTATCGCATTTTACTTAAATCCTCAGTATAACTGGAGTTTTCAAATGGTGATGGCTATTGGGTTGGTGGGGTATACCTATAAATTTGTTGTAGCTATTTTAATGACCCCGGTTTTATACGTGGTACATGGTGTAATTGATAGCTACCTGGGTAAAGATCTTTCACAACGGATGATAAAAATGGCCGGAAGGAGATAGGACACATGCTCCAATATCTCCCTGGTCACATGTGTCAAATTATAATCTGTTCACTTCAAGTATTTTAAACTCTTGTATACCATCAGGCATTTCCCAGTTAATACTATCACCAGTTCTATATCCGAATAGAGCAATGCCTATTGGTGCAAAGACAGATACTTTCTGAACTTTAATATTTGCTTCTTCAGGCATCACTAATTTAAAAGTGAATTCTTTTCCTGTTTTTACATTGGCGATCCGTGCTTCCGATTTTAAGCAAACTACATCTAAAGGAAGCTCTTCTGCTGAATATATTGTTGCCGCTTTTAGTTCTGCTTGTAGTTTTTCTTTGTTGTAGGTGCTCATGTTTGATTTCTCCAGATGCTCCTTTAGCAATTTAAAATCGCTTTTTGATAATGATAATGATTTTGTTTCCATGATTTTATATGTATTAAATAAGATATTTTAAGTTTCGGAGTTATAAGCCAATATTCAGTGCTATAACGCTTCCTGTTAAAAATTTTAAAAGAATGATTTATCAGAAAATTTCTGAGCCCCTGAATCGAAGAAGGTGAGAGGAATGATTCGGGGCTTAAATAATAAAGTCCTTACTAGTTACCTGGAATGTAAAGCCTAATGGATAGTTTTCTCTAAAAAACCTTTTAAATAGGGCATAGGCTTGTGACTGACTTTTATTATAAGTCACTACAATAGCTTTATGAATGCCTCTTTGTTCCATTTCTGCTAATGTCGTTAGCTTTTTTCAAAAATCAAAGGAAAATGAATATTATGACATTTTTATCCTTTTGTCGAAAACGAAAATTTCAGACTTTAATAGTTTTATTGACTTAAAATCAGGATGCTTAGGGTTTATTAAATAATTATATTCAGCATTAATGATGGCTGAAGGTACTTTTAGTACTGTAGATTTTGCTTCATTTATCCAGTCTTCGCCAATTTTTTGGGTGATGGGCATTTGATGAAATTCAGTCCAACCTTCCTGAAGGTTCTTTTGCTGAATGGTTAGTATCAGAAGGTTGTCAGGTATTTCAATAGTCATTACTTTAAAAGATTGATTCAGACCTATTTGGTTTCTGTGGACTACGTTTTCAAGACAGGCAAGCGATCGTGAACCTGCAGTATAGATCATATCAATATCATTAGGATTCCATCGGGCTGCTCTGCCTGATGCTTTTAATGAATCTGTATATTTAGCTAATCCAATACGAAATACCTGCATAACTAAGCTAAATCACCATATTCTATTCTGATCAGCTCTTCTTCTATAAGGGAAATGCCGGTAATAGTATCCATTAAATCAAAAGGAATTTGATTACCCAGACCATAAGAAGGTATGTTTAACCATTGATGAAATGCTTTTGCAGATCCAAAAACAGCTATACCCTTATCAAATAAAGAAAAAGACTTTAATAGCTTTTCACTTAAAGAAGCATCCAGTTTTGAAGAACTAGATACATAATTCTGGATAGTTTTAACATTCGTTTTAAAAGTGTCCTGGAATTCTTCTTTGGTAAAGCCGGAAAGATTTAAAAAATCAAGGGCAGCTTTTGCCGATAAGCCATTTTTTGAACTGGTAAGCAAACTTATTGGATTGTCATATAGTGATTGGTACGGTGCTATAATTGTACTTTCGGCAACAATTGAAACTTTAACTTTAGTTTTATATGGTTTTGAAGTAGTTGCCATAATGTGAGTGTTTTAGTGTTTATTCAAATGTAAGAATTTTTTCTTTAATTCATGGAATTTTTTCTCTATGTTTTTAAATGTGTTTTGATTTGGTTTGTAAGGTCTTTTAGATCAAAAGGCTTGTTGATAAATCCATCAGCGCAGGCTTCTTCCAGTATTGATTTTTCTGCAGCATGGGCAGACATAATGACAACGGGAATATGGGATGTTTGGTTATTTGTTTTTAGTTTTCGGCATATGTCAATACCATTACCATCAGGTAACATTACATCTAAGATAATGAGATCAATTTTATTTGTAGACAGTCCCTTGTGAAATTCTGATGCTGTTCCAAAAGCTTTAACTTCATAGCCCTCCTCTATAAGCACATATTCAACAATAAATCTAATATCATCATCATCTTCAACCAGGTATATACATTTACTCATAATTAATAAAAGACTTCAGAATATTATAAATTGGGTAGCTTTCAATTAACCAATTTTAGAACAAAAAGGTTTTGGAAATAATAATTTTAGATAGAAAACTGCAATAGAAGGTAAGTTATGTGCGTTTATTTCTAAAATAATATATATTTGGCTTAAATTAAAAAATAAAACATGGAAACAGCATGTGCAGCTTCCATATAATTTAAAAGAAAAAAAATAAAAACATGGAAAAATTTTCAAAAGTTAAAGAATTGTTAGCTTCTATCGAGGCTGATGCTGAGAAATTTTATAATGCAGGTAACAATGCAGCAGGTACAAGAGTACGTAAAGCAATGCAAGATTTAAAAGTTTTAGCTCAGGAGATCCGTACAGAAGTTACAGATAAAAAAAATGCTGCTAAATAATAATTAATAGCTTAAAAGTCAGTAATTTGCTTCGGTGTATTACTGGCTTTTTTTTCAGAGATATGTCATACACACCAAAAAAAACAAGGTATGCAGCAATGCAATATCGCCGTTGTGGTAATAGCGGCTTAAAGCTATCAGCTATTTCTTTAGGTTTATGGCATAATTTTGGCCATGTTGATCAGCTGGAGAACTGTAGTAGCATTTTAAAGCTGGCATTTGACCATGGTATTACCCATTTTGATCTTGCGAACAATTATGGACCACCCCCAGGTTCAGCGGAAGAAAATTTCGGACGACTATTAAAAAGAGATTTTTCAGGATATAGAGATGAAATGATTATCTCAACAAAAGCGGGTTACACTATGTGGGACGGACCCTATGGAGATTGGGGGTCTAAAAAATATCTTGTTTCTAGTTTGGACCAAAGTTTAAAACGTATGGATCTTGATTATGTAGATATTTTTTATCACCATCGCCCAGATCCTGAAACTCCTTTAGAGGAGACAATGGCAGCTCTTGATCTGATCGTTCGTCAGGGAAAAGCGTTGTATGTAGGAATCTCTAATTATGGAGTTGAAGAAACGGCTAAAGCTGTTGCTTTATTAGATAAATTAGGTACACCATGTATTATTCATCAGCCTAAATACTCTATGTATGAGCGCTGGATAGAAAACGGCTTGTTAGATCTTTTGGGTAAAGAAGGCGTAGGTTGTATTCCTTTTTCTCCATTGGCGCAAGGGATGCTGACTGATAAATATCTGAAAGGTATTCCTGAAGATTCCAGAGCGGCAAAATCACATGGATTTTTAAAGAAAGATCAGATTACATCAGAGGTGTTAGCACAATTAAATAAATTGAATGTTATCGCGGAAAGCAGAGGGCAAAAGCTCGCGCAAATGGCTTTATCCTGGATTTTGCGGGACGATCGGATTACTTCTGTTTTGGTGGGGGCAAGTAAACCCGAACAATTGGCTGATTCTTTAAAATGTTTGGATAGTATATATTTCAGTAAAGCGGAACTCGATCAGATCGAAAACATCCTTTCTAAGGCTTAAATTTAATTTCATTCAATCGTGAAACGATTTATTTCTATATTTAGGGATGGAATCATCACAAACTTTACCAGTTCTTGATCCCATTGAGCTTCGTGTTTTAGGAGTGTTAATGGAAAAATCAAAGACAACGCCAGAGTATTATCCGATGACAATCAATGCTATTACACTGGCCTGTAATCAAAAAACATCCCGAAAACCTGTTGTTCAATATGATGATCAAACGGTTATATTGGCACTTGATACCTTGAAAAGGAAAAGTCTTGTTTCTACTGCTACTGGTGGCTCAAGTAGAAGTGTGAAGTATAAACATAATTTTGCAATTGTATTTCCGGTCCTTCCACAGGAAGTGGCCATTATCTGCTTATTGATATTAAGAGGGCCACAAACACCGGGCGAATTAAATACGAATTCAGGAAGAATGTATGAGTTTGAAACATTGGATGGGGTACAGGAAGTATTGGAAAGACTCTCTAATCCGGAAATGCCATATGTAATGCAGCTCCCTAAGCGTGCTGGTCAAAAAGAAGTTCGATATGTTCATTTGTTAGGAGGAGTACCTGACCTTAGTCAGATTGATTTACAGGATGAGATGAACAGCAAGCCTGTAAGTGAATTGGAAAATAGATTAGCCAAAGTAGAGCAGGAGTTAGCCGAGTTAAAAGAGGCTTTTGATAAGCTGATGCAAGAATTGTCCTAATTGATACTTAATACCACCGCTGTTACGTAATAAAGCGTAATGGCAGTGGTATGACCTAAAAATAGTAAACACACAAATTTTATATAATGTCAGAAAACAAAAAACTAAGTATCCATGAAGATTGGGTAGTTGTCATTTTAGGCGCTTTAACCATCTTTTTATCCTTGTCAGGAGTTTTACTACCTGTTCCGGTCTTTGGTTGGAAAAATGCAGCAGAGCTTGCAACGCTGGTATGTTCAGTCTCAAATTTTCAAATCATAGGATTGCAATTCTTGTTTGTAATCACAATAGCAGCATTCGGTGCAATGTTAACAGGTAAATCGGTTAAAAGCGCAGTTTTAACCTTTCCTGTTGTTTATATCCTAACTATCCTGGCCTTAATACTAGCAGGAAATAGTCAGGTAAAAGCACTAAACCTGGAAGCTGTCATATTCAGCTTAACAATAGGATTAATAATTGGTAATTTCTTTAAGCTTCCGGAGTGGTTTAAAACATCCCTGTCTACCGAGTTGTTTGTCAAAATAGGATTGGTACTATTGGGGACCACCGTAATTTTTTCGGAGATTTTAAATGCAGGTTCCAAGGGACTGCTACAATCATTAGCAGTAGTATTATCAGTATGGTATTTTGCTTTTTGGCTATGTAAGAAGTTAAAAGTTGACAGTGAACTAACTATGATGATTTCCAGTGCGGTATCCATATGTGGTGTTTCTGCTGCAATAGCAACTTCAGGAGCTATCAAAGGCGATTCTAAAAAGCTTTCCTACGTTATTTCTATGGTTTTAATTACAGCCATACCAATGATGATCTTTATGCCATATATTGCACAATACTTTAATTTTCCTCAGGCGGTAACAGGTGCATGGCTAGGTGGGAGCATTGATACAACAGGTGCAGTTGTTGCATCAGGTAGTCTGGTAGGAGAAGAAGCATTAAAAATCAGTACAATTGTAAAATTTTCTCAAAATGTTTTACTCGGAATTGCGGCATTTGTAATTTCCATTTACTGGACATATACAGAGCATCCGGGAGGAAAAGATGCAGCATCAAAACCAACATTAAAAGTGATTTGGGAACGCTTTCCTAAATTTGTATTAGGTTTTGTTGGGGCATCACTGCTATTTTCTTTCTTTATTACTCCTGAAGTAAATAAAGAAGTCAAAGGTATGCTTAAAAATATGCAAGGTTTGTGGTTTGCACTGGCATTTACAAGCATTGGATTAGAAACTAATTTTAAAGATCTTTTTGGGAAAAATAGTAAAACACCTTTCTATGCTTTTTTAATCGCTCAAGGATTCAATATTATCATCACGTTAATTATTGCATACTTCTTGTTTAGCTGATAAGCGAAGTTTTTAGTTTATCTCCTGTTTGTCACTCTATATTGGCATCAGGAGATAAACATTTTATGATCCCTTTGATCTAGTTGTCCATTATTGTTAAATGTAATAGCATTATTTAAATCAGCTTTAGTATCAGATTTAGCAATGTTAGTTAAGATTTCATTGTATTTTTCTAATAATGAAATATACTTATTCATCCAATAATGGACTGAACTATCACCATTTTCGGTTTTCGTGTCGGATCCAGGTGAAAAACCTGTTGAAACATGGTTGCGGCCTTTTGCAAATTCCTCTGGAAATTCATTAGAGAAATCATAGTTTATAGCCTGACCAATTTTACAAATAGTCTCCAGACTTAAATGTCCATGCTCAAACCAGTTATAAATAGATGTTCTACTAACATGTAGTATACGTGAAAGTTCGCTGATTCCGATTTTAGTCCGAACAATACGTTCAATTACATCCCCTTTGTTTGAAATCATTAGTAAATAGCTTAAAATGTAAATTAATTCTATTATCTAAATATTTGGATTAGAGGGATGTGCTAATCTTAATGAAAGTTATAAAAAAAAATATTAATAATGAATAAAAATTAAAAATTAATCTATTCTTAACATAGATCGCCTGCAAATTAATTTACATCAAAACTAACTCATAATTCTAGGTATATTAACTGCTTTTGTCATTTTCGTTTAATGCATCAGTGCCCGACATGTTTCATTTGGAGATGAATAAAATCTTAAAAGAACTTAGCCTTGTTCAATTGTAAACGTATAACTGTGCAATTGGGTTTACATTGTTGTATAAAGTTTACAATTTTATACTACAAATCGAAAAATCCTTTATCTTCTTGAGATATATTACATAGATTTATTCAACGAATTACTTTTCTGCTCGGAAGTCTAAATCAATAGCAAGGGAAGGATTTAAGTGTCTTAAGTTACAATTCAAAATCGGATAATGTAACTGATGTAGCGAAGCTATATAGTCTCATTAAAACTGGGTAATCATTTTACACTATTCAGGGTGTTGCAAAACACAAAAAAACTCAATTAGCATATAAACTAAAATATTCAAGATGTTAAATACGCAACCAAGAATTGCTATTATTGGCCTGGGTTATGTAGGCTTACCTTTAGCTGTAGAATTTGCCAAGAAATATAAAGTACTCGGGTTTGATATAAATGCTGAACGCATATCCGAACTCAACTCAGGCTTTGATCATACGCTTGAAATAGGCGGGGAAGAGCTAAAGCATGTACTTACAAAAGATTGTACTTCTCCAGTAGGTTTATATTGCACCAATAATATTGAAGAAATAAGACAGTGTACTATATATATAGTTACAGTACCAACACCTGTTGATAAGAACAACCGTCCGGATCTAACACCTCTAATAAAAGCAAGTGTAACTGTTGGGCAAGTCCTTAAAAGGGGAGATATCGTCATTTATGAATCTACTGTTTATCCTGGCGTTACGGAAGATGAATGTGTACCTGTTTTAGCTAAAATATCTGGCCTAGAATTTAATGTAGATTTTTTTGCAGGTTATTCACCTGAACGTATCAATCCAGGAGATAAGAAGCATACTGTAGCCAATATCCTTAAAATAACCTCGGGTTCGACACCAGAAATAGCAGAAATCATAGACCAGTTATACAATTCGATTATTGTTGCAGGAACCCACAAGGCCTCTTCTATTAAGGTAGCAGAAGCAGCCAAGATTATTGAGAATGCCCAGCGTGACATTAATATTGCTTTTGTTAATGAACTGGCAATGATCTTTAATCGATTAGGTATCAACACGACCGATGTATTAAATGCGGCCAGTACAAAATGGAATTTTTTAAATTTTAAACCCGGTCTTGTTGGCGGACATTGTATAGGAGTAGATCCTTATTACCTGGCGCAGAAGGCACAGGAAGCAGGATATTATCCAGAGATTATTTTAGCTGGCAGAAGGGTGAACGACGGAATGGGAGCCTATGTGGCTGATCAGTTAATTAAGCAAATGGTACAACAGAAAACACAAATTACTGAAGCTAAAGTACTTATTTTGGGTTTTACATTTAAAGAAAACTGCCCAGATGTTCGTAACACTAAAGTTATTGATATTATTAACCGTTTAAAGGAGTATAACGTCCATGTCACAGTTCATGATCCATGGGCAAACGTAGCACATGCTAAACATGAGTATGGAATTATATGCGAAAATGGAGAATCAAAGACCCGGAAATATGATGGAATAATATTGGCAGTTGCTCATGATGAGTTTAAAGATATTAAACTCGCTGAGTTATCTAAAAAAAATACAGTGGTGTACGATATCAAATCAGTTTTGCCTAATGCGATGGTAAGTTCGCGTCTTTAATAACATGAGCTTAAAAGAAAAAACAGTAACGGGCATTATTTGGTCAATTGGTCAGCAATTCAGTTCGAAGTTAGTTGGCTTTTTTATAACAATAGTTTTGGCCAGAATATTAACTCCAGAGGAGTTTGGGTTGATAGCTATGTTGTCAATTTTTATATCCATTGGTAATACATTGTTAGAAAGCGGCCTTACAACTTCTCTAATAAGAACTGCTGATGTCTCTCAAAAGGATCTTTCTACAGTTTTTTATTTTAATTTGATTGGAAGCATATTTTTATATCTCATTTTATTTTTAACAGCTCCTGCAATCTCAGCGTTTTATCATCAGGATGTTTTAACAAAAATAGTCAGGGTCTATGGTTTAACACTTATCATAAATGCATTTTTCGTTGTTCAAAGTACCCTGTTGATCAAAGAGATGAGGTTTAAAACACAAACCAATATTCAGATACCCTCCGCTATAGCCGGTGGACTTTTAGGGATTTTACTTGCTAAAATGGGATATGGTGTTTGGAGTTTGGTATGGATGAGTCTGTTTACAGCATTTTTATCAACTCTATTACATTGGATATATTCTGGTTGGCGTCCATTGCTCGTTTTTGATAAAGCTAGTTTTAACCGACATTTCCATTTTGGTTATAAAATGACTCTGTCTGGACTATTGGAGACAATCTATCAAAATATTTATACACTAATTATAGGAAAGTACTATTCTGCTGCACAATTAGGGTTTTATTCAAGAGCCTCTTCAATTAGTCAGCTGCCCATTGAAAATGTATCAAATGCTATTAGCAAAGTAACCTATCCGATGTTCTCTGAAATATCCCAAAATGATGAACAACTTAAAAGGGTCAATAAGAAAGTTATGCAACAGGTTGTCTTTTGGAATGCCCCGATGCTCATATCACTTTGTGTTGTTGCAGAACCTCTTTTCAGATTTCTATTGACCGATAAATGGCTACCAGCTGTTCCTTATTTTCAGATACTTTGTATTGCAGGGATTTTACACCCGTTGCATTCATACAACTTGAATATTTTAAAGGTAAAAGGGAGGAGTGATCTATTTTTAAAATTGGAAATTATAAAAAAGATTATGAGTGCAGTAGGTATATTATGTGTAATACCATTTGGTATTTACGGACTACTATATTTTCAACTATTTTTTACCTTCATAGGATTCTATATCAATTCTATTTATAGTGGAAAACTTATTGGATATCCGGTTACAGAACAAATTGTAGATATTTTGCCTATGATCGCTTTATCAGCGCTTATCGGAGTACTAACTTACCTGCTTAATTATTATTTAATACTTCCTTTAAATTTTAACGACTTGTCCCTGATTATTATAGGTATTCTGTTTTATTATTCTATTTATTTAAGCTTTAGCAATCTTGTAAACCTTGAGGCAGTAATAGAATTTAAACAAATGATCCGGGGATTCAGAATGATCTAATATATAAACTATCAGCCAAATAACATGGCAATCGAAGAAAAATAGTATAAATGGACATTTAAGAAAACAAATAGTTATGGAGAAAATTGAACACGAAGTAATGCTTAGTATCTGCTGTGTAACTTATAACCACGAAAAGTATATTGCACAGGCAATCGAAGGCTTCTTAATGCAAAAAACAACTTTTAAGTACGAGATATTAATCGGCGAAGATTGTTCTACTGATGGAACCAGGAAAATAGTAGATGAATATGCCGCTAAATATCCCGATAGAATCAAGTTAATCACTTCAGAAACTAATGTTGGTGCTCATCAAAATGTAGTAAGGGTAATTAAAGAAGTAAAAGGTAAATACATCGCACTATGTGATGGGGATGATTATTGGACAAATCCATTAAAATTACAAAAGCAAGTCGATTTTCTGGATCAAAACCAAGATTATATCATGTGTTGTCATTATTCGAAAAGAATAAAAGAAAATAATGAGATATATTATATGAACCTGAATCCTAAACCTATAGTCTATTCTTTTGAGGATATCTTGTTCGATAATGACTTTGAAACAGTTCTTCTTTCCGTTGTTTTTAGAAATACCGCTGAAATTAATGAGATGTATAAAGCTGATTGGTTTTATAAAAGCAACGCGCCTGATAGATTTCTTAAACTGTATGCAACTTTTACATCTGGAAAAAATATTTACGTTCTGCCCGAAGTAATGAGTTGCTATAGAAAGCATAGCGGAGGTATCTGGAGTACAATACATCCCAAAATTATAAAACAAAGAACACTTAGCGATTTATACCTGATTGTTAAAATTTTTAAATACTCCAGAATTCAGAGAATTAAACTGCTGCTATATTATCTAAAGAACTATTTCTTGTTTGAAGTCAAAGATCATAGCATTCAGAATGCCTTTAGCACAATAAAGATGATACTGTAATTTATATCAGGTTGTTAAAGTAGTATATAATTAAAACAGTTACTAAAGATGAAATATATTAGAATAGTTATTTTATTTCTAATTTTCTGTAATCTGCCAAGTTATTTTTTAGCTAAGGTTAGTGCCTCTTCAGGCCAGATTTTGAGCTATGGCACCTTTTTGCTTATTATGACCTACTATTTTTTTAGCGAAAAGAAGAAGCTAATCACACCATTTATTGTTTTGGGAATTTTATTCTTTTTGATATCAATACTGGTAAGTGCTGAAAATGCTCAAACTTATTTGGTTACGCTTATTAAATACTTCCTCATTATTATTATGGGGGCTGCTGTAGTAAATGATACCTCTAAAGAAGAAATGTATGTAGTCCTTTTACTGGGGTGTTTAAGTATCATTCACGAATCGATTTTTGTAGAAGGTATAGGAGGAAGATTTAGGGGATTTTATTTAAATCCTAATGCAGCAGGATACGCATGTATACTTGGCTACTGTTTAAGCTTCGCAATCGACAACAAAAAGTTAAAAATTATTGGACAAATATTGTTTTCGATTGCAGGTTTTATGACTTTCTCCAGAACTTTTTTGCTGATTTGGGTACTAATTAATCTTTGCTCACTACTAATTAGTTATAAAAATGCTTATAAAATTGTTATTGGAGCAGTGTTGTTTACGTTGTTTCTTTCTTTTGGTAGTGAGTTAAATTTAAATTCTAAAAGAATGAATGCATTTTCCGGAATACTCGAGGGAAAAGCAAATGAGGATTTAAAGGAAGATTCCCGGGAAGAAACCTGGTCAAATTATTACGGTGAAATTTTAAACAATCCGATCCTTGGCAATGGATATCATTCCTTTAGCGGAAAAATTTCGGGCTCGGAAAGTGATGGGTTTACCATTCGAAATGGCGTACATAACACATTTTTAATGATATTAGGTGAGGCCGGTTTTTTTGTTCTGCTGTATTTTTTATGGATTTATGGAGTCTTACTAGTCAATGGCATGAGAATGTTTAGCTATAATCCATTGATTTTTTTTGTATCATTTTCTCTAATCATGTACATGCTCACAAATCATAATTATTTTGAAAATAATCTGGTACTGTTTGTTTCCCTATGGTTATATATTCAAATAGATAGGTGGAAAAATGAAGAGACTTCTGTTGATGAAATACGCACTTTCAGACCAGCCTTATCAAATCAAAACATTTAGAATATGTGTGGAATTTATTTAACAAATATCCCTTTTTCAGAAGAGGAGGTGAAATCGAAGCTTAAAACCATACAATTCAGGGGACCTGATTATTTGGGTATTCATAAACAAGCCGATTTAATTTTCGGGCATTTACGATTATCTATTTTAGACCTAAATGTCCGTTCCCATCAACCGATGGCTTTTGAAGACTTGATGATAGTATTTAACGGGGAGATTTATAATTTCCATGAGCTAAGAAACGATTTGATAAGCCTGGGCTATACTTTTAGCACAACCGGTGACACAGAAGTGCTTTTAAAAGGATATAAAGCATGGGGGGCATCTTTGGTAACCAAGCTAAATGGGATGTTCGCTTTTGCAATATACAATTCGACATCAGGAAAAATATTTTGTTCAAGGGATCGATTGGGCGTAAAACCGTTTTATTATTCCTGGAAAGATGGACAATTTGAAATTTGCAGTCAACTACGCCCTATAAGCGAAAACAAACAAATAAACGAAGAAGCCATTTCTATGTATTTAGATTGTGGTTACATTCCCAGCCCTTATACTATATATCAAAACGTTTACAAATTACCTCCAGGGAACAACTTCGAAATTGATTTGAGCACACAAAAATACGAAATTATAGAGTATTGGAATTTAAAGAGAGTAGCCGAAACAAATATATCTTATAAAGAGGCCAAGGAAAAGCTCCATGGCTTGTTAAAGGAGGCCGTAAAAATACGATTACAATCGGATGTCCCTTTTGGAACATTTCTTTCCGGAGGGATAGATTCTGCCTTGGTATCCAGCATAGCAGCTAAAGTTTCAAATGCTCCTATCCGTACATTTTCAATCGGATTTGAAGATCTTAAATATGATGAGAGTAAAATCGCAGCCAGCTACGCTAAGATAATAGGTTCTCAGCATACAGAAACAATTTGTAAGCCCGATGATATATTAGAAATGATACCCAAGCTTATAGAGGTTTATGATGAGCCCTTTGCAGATAGTTCAGCTTTACCTTCATTACTTTTAAATAAGGTGACCAAACAATCTGTTACCATGGCATTATCAGGCGATGGTGGAGATGAAAGTTTCTTTGGGTATAATCATTTCAGACTGGTCACTTACGCTAATAAAATTACGCTCGTGCCACGTTTCTTAAGGAAGTTAGCTTCAAAAGTATTGAATTTAAATATCTTAGGACGTAGAAGCCAGCCCTATAAAGGGATGTTAAATGTTGGCTCAAAGTATGACTTTATTGCAGGAATATTTGTAGGATATGATTCGCTTTTAAAAAAGCGAGATTTTAGTTGGCTATCTCATTACAATACTTACAAAAACTCGTCTAATAATTTACTACAAGCAACAGCTGATTTGAACATTAAACTATGGTTAGAAAACGATAGTAATGCCAAAGTTGACAGAGCAAGTATGGCATATTCGGTAGAAGTAAGGAGCCCTTTTTTAGACTACAATATCATAGAATTTGCAAGAACGCTTCCTGTAGCATTTCGCTATGAAGACGGAAATAGGAAAAGAATATTAAAAGATATTCTTAAAGAGTATATTCCAGAAGAAGTATTTGATCAGCCTAAAAAAGGATTTGCAGTACCATTAGATGGTTGGATTAGAAACGAACTGCGTAAAGACTTTGAAGAAAATTTAACAGATGATTTTTTATACAAGGTTCCCAATTTAGACGTAAGTAGATTTAAATCTATGTTTCAGCAGCATTTAAATGGTGATCACGACTATTCATCTTACATATGGCGGTTATATGTGTTGTCGAGATGGTATCAGGAATTTGGATTTTACAAAAGAAAAACGATTGAAAAAACCATCAAAAAAAGTGTACAAGTTCAATTACACGCTTAAAGTTTAATAATCAACCACATGTTAATGCTAAAAAAATGGAGAAAAAGTTATTTTTTGTCATTAATAACCTTTATAGTGGTGGGGCAGAAAGGGTAGTATCGACACTGGCTAATGAATTTAACAGGCAAGGCTTTAATGTTTTTATTGTTTGTCTAAATGAGGCTGAGGTGGGATACCGAATTTCCCCTGAAATCACTATCATAAACCTCTTAAAAAAGAGGACTGGAGAAAGTGTTTTTAACAGGTTGAAATATGCATCATTGATCTATTTAAGGTTATTCAGATTACTACTCAGGGAAAGGCCAATTTGCGTTGTATCTTTTATGACTACTTCTAATTTGTGGACGGGATTAGCTTGTAACATGATTAAAGTTCCCTACATCGTATCAGAAAGAACAACGCCGGAAAATACGATTAATTCGTTTAATTATTTTTTGAGAAAACTCACATTTTTAATCTATAAAAAGTCTAAGACTGTTGTTATTCCGGCAAAAGGAATTGAAGATTGTATCAAAAAAAACCAAACTTTTAGGAAGTTAAAAAACACTAAAATTATTTGCAATCCAATAAATAAATTTCAATCTCCATCCAATAAAAAAGTTTCTAAAAGAAAGTTTATCCTGGGCGTAGGGAGGCTTTCCTACATTAAGGGCTTCGATCAGTTGATAGAAGCATTTAGTAAGGTTGGATCAGATGATATTGATCTAATAATTGTAGGCGACGGCAGTGAATATGAAAATTTAAATCTACAGATTGAAAAATTAGGTCTGAAAAGTAGAGTTAAACTGATCGGTACAAAAGATAATTTACAAGACTACTATAGCCAGGCTGAATTATTCGTTTTACCATCTAGAAATGAAGGATCGCCAAACGCTTTGATAGAAGCCATGAGTTTTGGCTGTGCATGTATTGCTATGGATTGTGAGTTTGGGCCATCTGAATTAATTGAAAATGAAAAGAATGGAATGTTGGTTGAGGCCGATAATATTTTAGAACTAACTTCTGCCATTCAAAATTTACTTAGTAACGCTGAATTAAAAGAAAGAATTGCTAGAAAAGCTCAATTAATACATCAAACGAATTCTCTTGAAGATGTTTTTATAAAGTGGAAAGACTTAATCTTATCTAATACATAAACACTAAAAAAAATAGCTATGAACACAAAACGTACATTTGATATCTTATTGTCTGCAATAGGATTAACAATACTCAGCCCTATTTTTGTAATAGTTGGTTTGCTCATCGTTATGGATTCAAAAGGAGGGGTATTCTATCGACAGATTCGTGTTGGAAAGAATGTTCAGGATTTTCCGCTTTATAAATTCAGAACAATGTATGTACACGAAACTGACCAGCAGTTACTTACAATTGGCGATCACGATGCCCGGATTACCAGAGTTGGGTATTGGCTGAGAAAGTATAAATTGGATGAATTACCTCAGCTATTGAATGTTTTAAGAGGTAACATGAGTCTGGTTGGTCCCCGGCCTCAGGTACGTAAATATGTAAATCTCTATAGCGATGACCAGCTAATGGTACTTTCAGTTAAACCTGGAATTACTGACTGGGTTTCGATTCAATTTTCTAATGAAAGTGAACTTTTGGCGAAAGCAGATGACCCAGAGCGATTTTATGTAAACGAATTGATTCATCTGAAAATAAGCCAGAATCTTGAATATATCCATAAAAATGATATATGGATTGATTTGAAAATTATACTCCTGACAATAAGGAAGATTGTGGTAAGGTAAAATAGCAGGACTCATGGCTAGGATGAAAATTGTTCATATTCTCGGCGACCTTAGAAGAGGTGGAGCGGAACGCTTTGTGGTAGACTTATGTAATGAGCTAGCGCAAAATGAACAATATGAAATATATCTGGTTTCTCTAGGTGAGAACGTTGAGAAATCGACCTTTATTAGTGAGGTCAGTAGTAAAGTAAACTACCTGTCTTTCCATAAGAAAAGAGGTTTAAGTTTAAAGGTTCTTTTCAGATTGACCTCCTGGTTAGTTGAACAAAAACCAGCTATTGTTCATACCCATTTACATACTTTTGAATATCTGGTGCTTTATAGATTCATAAGTCGTAATTGCAGGTTTTTTCATACCGTTCATTCAATAGCCGAAGCAGAGTGCCCGAATTTTCTAATCAAGGCATTTAGAGAATTGCTATATAGAAGCAATAAAGTAACACCTATTGTAGTTTCAGCAGATGGTAGTGAGTCATTTAGAAAATATTACGGGATGAAAAAAGTAACCGTAATTGAAAATGGTCGTCCATTTTTAATGCTAACCGATAAAGCGCCATTACTGATTAAAGAATATAAACAAGATAAGAACTCGTTCCTTTTGGTTCATGTAGGAAGAATTATGAAGGTGAAAAATCAGCTGTTAATGATTAAAGCTGTACAGAAGTTTAATGCAATAGAAGAAAAGAAATGCAAACTACTACTAATTGGAGACATCCGCGATCAATCGTTGTATCAACAATTGTATGAGGCGACTGGAAATGACGGGTTTATTGAATTTTTAGGGGGAAAAGATAACATTGCTGATTATTTAAATATTGCTGATTTTTTCTGTCTTTCCAGTGTTTACGAGGGAATGCCTATCTCTTTAATAGAGGCACTGTCGGCCGGTTGTATATCTATTTGTACTAAGGCAGGTGGCATTAAAGATATGATCGAAAATGAAATTAATGGCTTTTTAAGTACTGATAACAGTGTAGATTCATATTATCAAACGATAAAAAAAGCAGTCTTTTATCCCGATAAACAACGAATTAAAGAAAATAGCTTTAATTCATTCAAATTGAACTATCACATAGGAGCTTCAGGGCAGAAACATTTCCAGGCATACAATCTAGGTCTTATACAATAAGTATCCCATAGAGTTTACATCATCAGATTTGTATCATGGAAATCTCGTTATTTAATCTTGAATCAAAAATGAACAAGGTAATAGATAGATATTTTGGCGCAGATAAGTGGAATATTGGTTTTGTAGAGCAATCTATTGAAGATTTAATCTGCAAAAAAAAATTCAATGGGAAAGTCATTTGGTTGGAGGAGGATAAGGCCGATTATTCAGCTGATCCATTTGTAGTAAATATAAATTCAAACCTTTTCATTTATTATGAAGAACTTAATTTTTGGAAAGTTAAAGGTAAGATTTCGAGAATTAACAACTTTAATTTTGATACCAAGCAAAACGTAACAGGCTTTAGTCCAGATGATATTCACTTTTCGTATCCATACGTTTTTGAAGAAAAATCAAATTTTTATTGTATTCCCGAAACTGCCGATGCCGGTGAAGTAAGTTTATACCAATTTAGTCAAGAGAATTATACTCAGCTTAATAAAAAACGGGTTTTGTTGGAAGGATCTCGATATGTTGACACCTCTATAGTTCATTACAACGGGAGATATTGGTTGTTTACAAATATAGATGGTAAATTAAATGATATCTATATATATCACTCAGACTCCTTAGAGGGAGAGTTCAAACCACATGTGTTAAATCCCATTCAGGTTGATACCAAAAGCTGTCGGGGTGCTGGTAACTTGTTTACAGTTGGAGGGCAACTTTATCGGCCTACTCAAAACCTTGAATTACGTTATGGAGGATCTATCATAATCAACAAGATTTCAGAACTTTCTGAGCGATCATTTAAATCCGAGATAGATTTTGAATTATTACCGGAGGGACCTTATTTAGAAGGTATGCACAATATAAGTTTTGGAAGTAATCTGATTGTTGTAGATGGGAAAAGAAGAAGACACTCGGTAATTACTCCCGTACACAGATTGTTAAAAAAGATCACCAACCGGAAACTATTTTCAACCAAAATAGGTCAGGAATAGAAGCTATTATTTTAAAAAAATGGAATCAAATTCAGACAAATTACTATTCGTGTCAATGTCGGATACCGTTGGAGGCGCAGAAAATATTTTATGTATGGTTGCAGCGGAAACTGGTAGTCCCATAATTTTTCTGAAACACATAAAAAAATCCAGATTATTTGTGCCCGGATGGTTGAAAGTTAGCTACCTGACTAACGGGCTTATGTTGATAGGTTTTCTAAAGCTTATTAAGGCTCTTTATCATTATAGAAAGGATTACACCATTATTAGCACACATCCTTATCTTAACTCGTATTTAGGTATGCTTAAGCGAATTGGGTATATAAAATCGGATTTGCTTGTCCGCGAGTGCACCTCCGTATTTACCCGCTACAAAGGAGTTAAAAAATGGACCTATCAAATAGCATATAAATTAGGTTATCCAGCTGTCAATCTAATTATCTGTCAAACAGATATAATGAAGAACCAGCTGTTGGAACAGAATAAATTCATTCCAGAATATAAAGTCTTAACAAAAGGAAACCCAGTGAACTTAAATCATATATTGAAAAAAGCAGAGGAGCCTTTAAATGAAAAGATTGTTAATTCCGATTTTATTTGTTCAGCTGGAAGATTAATAACTGAAAAGGGCTTTTCAATATTGATAAATGCATTTGCAAATATTGCATTGCAACATAGTAATTTAAAATTGTTAATACTAGGAGAAGGCACCGAAAGGAGAAATCTTAACAATTTAATAAAAGATATTGGTCTTGAGGAACGCGTAATTCTTATGGGGCATATTGATAATCCTATACCATATTTCAAAAAGGCAAAATTATGTGTCGTTTCCTCAGTTAGAGAGGGATTCCCAAATGTTTTACTAGAAATGATGGCTGTAAGTGCTTCCTCTGTAGTTTCAACATTATGTGCAGGAGGTATTGAAGCTATACCCGATATCATTAAAGTTAAAGCTAATAATGTTCATGCGTTAACGGAGGCAATTAATTCTGTTCTATGCGACAATTCCAAAAACAATGTTATAGAAGATTACTTTAAAGATCGTACACCAAAAAATTATATAAATTCAATTTTAAGGGAAGCCAATAGGCTCCGTCCTAAATGTACTGACGCCACCTTAACGGTAGTTGATTCTTATTGATTGTAAAAAAGAGCCTTAATTCTCTTCGGCTTGACACTACGAATATTTCAAACATTATTTAAAACCAAAGAATTATGAAAGTTTTAGTAACAGGTACAGCCGGTTTTATCGGTTTTCATTTGGCAAAACGTTTATTAGAAAGGGGAGATGAGGTTGTTGGCGTCGATAATATTAATGACTACTACGATGTGAATTTAAAATATGCCAGATTAAAAGAACACGGAGTATTGCAAAAACAAATTCGCTATGGCGAAGAAGTAAAAAGTGAAAAATATTCTGGTTATAAGTTTATCAAGGCAGATCTGACGGATAGAGCTGCACTGCAAAATATATTCGACGAACATAAATTAGATGCGGTTTGTAATCTGGCCGCTCAGGCAGGGGTTCGTTATAGTCTAACCAACCCCGAGGCCTATATAGAATCAAATATTAATGGATTTTTAAATATCTTAGAATGCTGTAGATATGCAAAAATTAACCATTTATTATATGCCAGTTCTTCAAGCGTTTATGGTTTAAATAAAAAAATGCCTTTTTCTGTCAAAAATAACGTCGACCATCCTGTGTCTTTATATGCAGCATCTAAAAAAAGTAATGAGTTAATGGCACACGCTTATAGCCATCTGTTTAATTTGCCTACAACTGCTTTACGCTTTTTCACAGTATATGGCCCCTGGGGCAGACCAGATATGGCTTTATTTATTTTTACCAAATCAATACTAGAAGGTAAGCCAATAGAAATTTTTAACAATGGAAATATGAGCAGAGATTTTACCTATATAGATGATATTGTTGAAGGGATAGTGCGTTTAATAGATAAACCTGCAAAAAGAAATTCCAATTGGGACGCACTTCGTCCTGATCCATCAAGTTCAAAAGCACCTTATAGTATATTTAATATTGGCAGGGGGGCTCCTGTTAGTCTTTTAGAATTTATTCAAGAAATAGAAAATAATATCGGTGTAGTTGCCAATAAGAAATATTTACCTATGCAGGATGGTGACGTTGCAGATACATGGGCAGATGTTTCAGGTTTGGAAACCGAATTAAATTATCAGCCTAAAGTATCGGTAAAAGAAGGTGTGCGTAATTTTGTTAACTGGTATAAAATGCATTATTGTGCTCCAGAATATTCTATAAGCCCAGCTATGATGGAAACACAGTTTCAACATGCAATGTGGCGGCTCTGATTTTAACCATTGGTTAAGTTGTGTCTGATTGATCTCATTAAAAAATTATATTTTGAAAACTGTAAACCGCCTTTACAATATTGTGAAGTAAAATAAACAGTGCTGAGAGCACGTAGAGCTATTTTATTGAAAAAATTGATATCCATTTCTTAATTTGCTTTGTAACTTTTAGGATACAATCTTTTTTCGCGAGTCGCGTTAGAAGATTAATTTTAAAAAACAAAGTTATTAATGGAAAGATTTAAAGAAAAATTAAAAAGAGTGTGTATCCTGGGTTTACTACTATCTACAGCTTTAACATTTAGCCAATGTAAAAAGGATGGTGTAGATAATTTAATTACCGACGTTCCTACTTCTGTAGATACACAAAGCGCAGCTCCCGTAAATTCAAGCGTATTCAATGTTAATGTTGCAAGTGCAGTTCCCAATGAAGGTTATGCGTTTAGGATTCCAATGGATGCTAAACTTACCAGTGATTCAAACACACAACCTACTGCTTCTACCTTGAAAGTATTTGAAAATGGTGTAGAAATTGGCCCGGCACACAGTGCTCATGTTGATATCCGTACCAAAGGTAAAGGTCGTTTTAGTCACAAATCAGGTTTCTTGTATCTTTCTGCTTCGGATAATTCAAATCCAAAAACAAATGGTAGAAAATATACTTATACAGTTAATGGACAAGGAGTAACAACTCCGCCGCCGGTAAAGCCGGAAGAGCCGACTTCACCTACTGTTCCTCCGGTTAATGGAGATGAGCCAATTGGTTATGCATCTGTTAATGGTAAAACAACTGGTGGTAAAGGTGGTAAAACTGTAACTGTAACAACTTTTGCAGCTTTACAAAGTGCTGTAACTGCAACCGGCCCTGCAATCATTCAGGTTTCTGGAAAAATTACAGGTTCAGGTTTACTTAGAGTAGAATCAAATAAGACAATATTGGGACTTCCAGGATCTGAATTGGTTGGTGCTAGTTTGTTTATTTTTGGAAAGAACAATATCATCATCAGAAATATGAAGATCAGTAAGGTTAAGACCTATTCAAATATCATCATCAAAGCAGGATCACACCACGTTTGGGTGGATCACAATGAGCTTTGGTCTGAGCGCGTAAGTGACTGGGATTACTACGATGGATTACTGGATGTAGGTACTGGTGCTGATTATGTTACTTTATCATGGAATAAACTACATGACAATCATAAAGCAATGTTAATTGGATTTAGTTACAACGAACCAGAATCTGTTGGTAAACTTCATGTTACTGTACACAATAACTATTTCTATAATGTTTCAGAACGTTGTCCAAATGTAAGATATGGAACTGTTCACGCATTCAACAACTACTACGATAATGCTGGATTTGTGAGTTCTTTAATGGGGGCAACTGTAAGAGTAGATAACAATTACTTCAAAAATACAAAGCTTCCAATCAGAACTGAGCTTAGTCCGCAAGCTGGTGTTATTAGTGGTTTAAATACCAATGTATTCGATAACTGTGGTAAAAATATCATTACTACTGCAGCTTCAAGTTGGGTACCAACTTACGACTATAAAACTGGATTCAATTCAGCTGCAAATGTTCCAGGTGTTGTAACCAAAGGATCAGGAGCAACATTATAATATGTAAAAACTAATTTAAATAGCTAGAATCAAAGCCATCTGACTGTAAGTCAGGTGGCTTTGTGGTTTAACCCAATTTTTAAATTTAATGTCATGACAGCTAACAGAAAGAAAGTACTAATTGCTTGTAATTCATCCAGAACTTTATTGCAATTCCGGGGTAAGCTCATTGAAGAACTAGTGGCTAAAAACGATGTTTACGTTTTTACACCCAAGATTTCACAAGAGCATGTTAAGGAAAAGCTAAAAAGTCTGAATGTTACGGTATATGAAAATGAGTTAAAAGGGAACAATATTTCTATTTTTTCTGATCTTAAGTACATCGTTCAGCTGTATCATCTCATTAAAGAAATTAAGCCAGATATATTTTTCCCATATACATTTAAGCCAGTAATATATGGAACCGTTGTCGCGAACCTATGCAAAATAGATTGCATTACCCCCATGTTAACCGGTCTGGGTTATAATTTTACAGATAAGAACACAAAGAAACGATGGGTAAGCACAATTACTAAAGTAATGCTAAAGTTTAGTTTAAGTGCAAACAAAAGAATCCGTATCATTTTTCAAAACAGGGATGACTATCTTAGATTGGTAGCATCAGGGATAATTGGTATAAAGCACCAGGCTTTTGTCGTAAATGGTTCGGGGGTAGATCTCACTGATTATACCTATTCAGTTCCCGAGACTAAAGTTATCAGTTTTCTGATGATATCTCGTTTAATCAATGCAAAAGGCGTTAAAGAGTTCTACGAAGCTGCAAAACTGGTCAGGGAAAAATTTCCTGGGATAAAATTTAAGCTCATAGGCGCTTACGATGGTAATATCGACGCCATTGATCCTGAATTGTATGCCAATATCCGATCAGGAGAAGTGATCCAATACATTGGACAGGTTGATGACGTTAAGCCTTACATCAGAAACGCTTCTATTGTAGTCTTACCTTCCTATTACGGTGAAGGTGTTCCGAGATGCATACTGGAAGGCATGGCGATGGGAAGAGCGGTTATTACCTGCGATTCCGTTGGGTGCCGGGAAACCATCAATCCTTCTGCAAAGCAGCCCAATGGCTTTTTAATTCCAATAAAAAATATTTCAGCTCTTGCAGCAAAGATGGAACATTATATTAATCATTCCAGAGATATTCTTGTCTATGGGCTTAACGGAAGAAGATTTGCCAAACAGAAGTTTGACGTCAATTTAGTTAATGCAGCAATGCTTAAAATTATGGAGCTGAGCTAACAAACATAAAAAAAATGGCTAATACGCAAGATGCTTTGGTTAACACCAAATACAAGATCATCACCGAACCCGAAAAATGGGCTGGCTATCTGAAAAAGTCAGCCGATCACGACATCTATCACACGCTCCATTATCATAACCTCGATAAAAGAGGCGAGCCAATACTTTTTGTATATGAAGAAGATGATATGTTTATTGCACTACCACTTTTAAAAAGAGAAATTGAGGATGCTGATTTCTGCGATTTTACCTCAAGTTATGGATATACAGGTCCAATTTCTAACAAACAATTTAATTCTCTTAATGATAAGGTTATAGAACGTTTCAGATATTCATTTGCTGATTTTATGCAACATAATCGGGCGGTTAGTGTATTTTCCAGGCTAAACCCATTTATTGATCAACGTTTGGTGTTGAAAAAGATGGGGGAAATTCGCAATAACGGGAAGACCGTATATATTGATCTCGTTCAAACGCTAGAGGAACAACGCGGTAAGTACGATAAAAGGTTATATAGGCAAATCAGGCAACTCAGAAAAAGAAATTTTCTAATTAAATATGCCGATACACAAGAAGAGGTTCGCTTATTTACCAAGATGTATAACAATAATATGCTCAGGGTACATGCCGATCAGAGTTACTTTTTTGATGAAGATTATTTTACTAATCTTATTGAAAGTGAGGAGTTTAATTGTAGGTTGCTGTTGATGTATGATGGTCGTGAAATGATTTGTGGAGCCACAGTCATGTGGTTAGAAGGGGTAATCAGAAATCATTTATCAGCCACCAATGAATCTCATATTCACTTTTCACCAAGCAAATTGTTAACTGATGAAATTAGCCTAATAGGAAGAGAACTTGGGATGAAGTTTTTTCATCTCGGAGGAGGAGTAGGGGGGCGTGAAGACACGCTCTTTAGGTTTAAACGCTCTTTTTCCAATCTTATTCTGGAAGATAATATCTGGTGTTATGTAGCTGATGAACATACCTATAATCAGCTAATCATTCAAAAAAATGTCAAAGACAATAAAGAATACTTCCCATTGTACAGAAATGTTTAGTATAAAACGATATAGCGATGAATAATAGATTTAATTACGCAGAAGCTACACTGGCTGATTTCCAAAATGCAATTAGCCAATATGGTTGGGTAGTTTATGAAAATGCCCTGACTCTTGAATTGGTAAATAAAATTCAAGACGACTTAGTAGACGCATACCACGTCAGACGACAGGTTCAGATAGAAAATGGAATAGAGACCAATATGGAGGGGACACTTCATCATATATTAGAGCAGGAGAATTTTGGATTATATTTTCTGAACCAGATGTTCTGTAATAAGGAAATGCGACATTTTCTGGAAGGTAATTACATTTTGAATGGGATAAGTGGTGTTATTAATATGAAAAATGATCGGCCATACGTGCAAAATGTACATAGGGATTTGAGAACCTTTACTGGTGATCTAAAAATGATGATTCAAATGATCGTACTTTTGGATGATTTTACCGTCGACAATGGGGCTACCTATTTGCTGTCCGGTTCTCATAAAACAGATAACAAACCAGATGATGAATATTTTTATAGAAACGCAGATAGGGCAATAGCTAAAAAAGGGAGTATTATTTTGTTTGACTCTAATTTATGGCACGCTGCAGGGAAAAACTATACAGACAATCCAAGGAGGGTACTTACCTTAAGCTTCACTAAGCCCTATTTTAAGCCACAGTTTGATTTTCCACGTTTTTTAGGGTACGAATTCGGAGAATCTTTAAATGATAACCTACGACAGGTGATAGGTTACAATGCGCGTATTCCTGCAAACTTATCTGAATTTTATCAACCGGTGCATTTAAGGATGTATCAACCAGGACAAGGGTAATAGATTATGGAAAGCCAGACAGCTAAAACTATCGGCGGGTATTTTCAACTGACCCTGGAGCAGGGGAAGGAATATTATCCGGATCTGATTAAACTGAACACATCCAGAAATGCATTGGAATATGTGCTCATCATCAGAGGTTACACCAAAGTATATCTTCCATATTATACTTGTGAAGTAATGCTGGAGCCTATTGTTAGGCTAAATATCCAATACCAGTTTTATAGTATTAACAAAGAGTTGGAACCAATATTTGATTTTGAAATTGGGCCTACAGAATGTTTGTTATATACCAACTATTTCGGACTGAAACAAGATACGGTTAAGTGGCTTAGAGAAAATGTCGATAACCTGATTATAGACAATGCGCAGGCGTTCTTTTCAAAACCTTTACCCGGTATAGATACTTTTTATTCTTGTCGTAAATTCTTTGGCGTTCCAGATGGGGCATATCTCCAAATCGATACCGACGAACGCTTGGTGCTCGAAAAAGATAGCTCTGCCAATAGAGTGGGGCATTTAACCAGTAGTATAGATCATGGCATTGAGCATAGTTATGCCGATTTTCTGGAAAACGAGGCAAAGTTAAAAGACAATGACATTAAATCTATGTCGTACTTAACGCAGGCGCTGCTTTGTAATGTCAATTACAAGGAAAGTAAAAATAAACGAATTGAAAATTTTAAGTTTTTAAATGATAACCTGTTTTTGGCTAATGAATTAGCTGTAGATTTTCCGGATGAGGTACCTGCAATGGTATACCCGCTATTGGTCTCAAAAAAAGGTATAAAAGCAAAATTGATAGAAAAAAAGATATTCGTTCCTACCTTTTGGCCAAATGTACTCAAATGGACAACAGATGATATGTACGAGTATAAGCTAACCAAACGTACTGTTTATTTGCCTGTAGATCAGCGGTATGGTTTAGATGATATGGCATATATGGTCGATGTTTTAAAAAAGATAATATGAATGTATTGATCTATTTAAGGCCGCTCGAACTGGCCGACGCCAGGGTCTCATACAAATGGAGAAATAATCCTGAAATTTGGAAATACACTGAGTTTAAACCTGATCGGCATATTTCACGTGAGATAGAAACAAAATGGTTGAGCAGTAAGTTGAAGAAAACGAATGAGAAGAGATTTGCGATTTGTCTGTTGACCAACAAACAATACATCGGAAATGTACAATTGATAGATATTGATCATGAAAAAGCCTGGTTTCATATATTCATTGGAGAAAAAAAGTATTGGGGAAGGGGAATCTCACAGAAGGCAACAACGATCGTATTGTACTATGCTTTTTCAGAACTCAAATTAAAAAAAGTATTGCTGGAGGTTAATTCATTAAATATTCCTGCATGGAAACTTTATGAGAAGATCGGCTTTACGTATACTGGTAAAAACGAAAAAAGTGGTTTTAGAGAAATGACGATTACCAAAGCTGCATTTAGCAGCAAAAACCCATCATTCGGTTTATAGAAACAGCTTCATTTTGTGTCTAAATAATAGGTGTATGAAATATTTGAAATTCGTCATTCTGCTATTGATCTTATGTAATATTCCTGGTTATTCATTGGTACATTATAGTGTCAGTCTTGGTACTATTTTAAACTACTGCATCTTTCTTTCTATCATTGTTTATTACTTTTTATCTAAAAAGGAAAAGCCCAATGCCCACTTTATTATCTTCGGAATCTTATTTTTTTTAATCTCTATAATTGTCAATGCTCAATTTTCCGAGACACTTCTAAGCACATTTATAAAGTACTTCATTTTTATAATCATGATGTCAACAGTACTCAGAGATGTTAAAAATGAGGAAATATATGGCATATTACTAATTGGGTGTCTAAGCATAATTTACGAAGCTATTTTTGTAACAAAAGCTGGAGATATAAGTAGCGGATTATATCTAAATGCAAATTTTGCCGCCTATGTCTGTGTTTTAGGTTACTCGATGGGCTTAACCGTTAACAACAAAAATCTAAAAATCATCGGACAGATCTTGTTTACAGTTGCAGGCCTGGTTACCTTCTCTATAACATTCCTGGTAGTTTGGCTGTTAATTAATCTTTTGTCCGTATTTGCAAACACCAGGAACATAGTTAAGCTTGCTGTATGTCTGGTTTTTCTGGCTGCATTTATTTCGTTTGGCGATAAATTACACCTTAACACACAACGAATGAATGCTTTTTCGGGTGTTTCTGGTGCAACGATAGAGGGTAAACTAAATGAAGGAGCAGGAACTGAAACATGGACACTTTATTATGATAAAATTTTGAAGAACCCGATATGGGGTAATGGATATGGTCAGATTGCGGAAGGAGAGGATATTCATTTTACAATTCAGGTTGATGTACACAATACATTTTTGATGATTATGGGAGAAGCAGGCATCTTTGCGTTGTTCTATTTTTTGTGGATATATGGATATGTTACCATGAGTAGTCTCCATTTTTTTGAACAAAATCCTTCTATTTTTTATGTGTCATTTGCATTGATCTTTTATATGTTAACCAGTCATAAGTATTTTGATGATTACCTGGTGTTGTTTACTTCATTGTGGTTATACCAGGAAGTCTATAAGATGAAAAACATAGGTTGGCGTAAGACCAGGGTGATCATCAGATCAGCCAGTAAGTTTAAAGAATCTCGAGAAGAAGAACTATTAAAACAATACCATTTAAATTAAAACATAGCGATCATGATTAAAGTTATCACCTTGGCCCAAAAAAACGAATGGAATTTTTATGTTAAAAATGCCTTTGTTTATGACTTTTACCACACCTGGTATTATCATGCATTAGATCAGAGTGGCATTGCAATGCTCTTTGTTTACGAAGAGGGGAATGATTACATCGCATTTCCATTCTTGAAAAGAGAAATTCCTGAGACACATTTTTTTGATTTAAGTTCTGTTTATGGTTATGTTGGACCCATATCCAATAAAGAAAATCAAAATATCAATTGTGAGCTGATCAGCAGTTTTAAAGAAGCATTTTTAGATTTTCTTAAACGTGAACAGATTGTTTCGGTTTTTTCAAGACTTCATCCATTTTTTAGTCAGGATAGGTTGATAAATGATTTTAATGGAACTCATGAAAATGGTAAAACCGTGGCACTTGATTTGGGACTGCCTATTGATGATCAGCGTAAAAAATATAGCTCAGATACATATCGGGCGATAAAAAGAAGTTGGAAAAAGGGGCTTTATATTAAAGAAAGTAAGGGGATAGAAGATATCGAGGTTTTTATGGAAATATATACAGAGAATATGCAACGTATTCATTCTACTGATTATTATTTGTTTAATCGGCAATACTTCGTTGATCTGATAAATTCCGATGAATTTGATTGTCGTTTATTGTTGGTTTGTTTCGAAGAAGAAGTCATGTGTGCGACACTTATTACTTTTACCCATGGTGTCATTCAAGGTCATTTGATTGCTACCAAAAGTGCTTATTTAAATGAATCACCTGCTAAGTTTTTAGTCGATGAGATTTCGTTACTGGGCAGAAAAGAAGGGATGAAATATCTGCATCTCGGAGGTGGGGTTGGCTTTAAAGAAGATACTTTATTCAGATGGAAATCATCCTTTTCAGATCTTCATATGGATTACAAAAGTTTGCGATATATAGTTAACCAGTCAGTCTATGATTCTTTAGTTGATAAACTTGGAATTGACAGGAATACAAATGTTGATTTTTTCCCATTATATCGGTCTGTAGCAAACGCTATGAGTATAGCCGATATCAAATAAATACCAACTCCAGAAGGGAAAATCGGAGGGGATAGAAAGTATAATTTAAGGAAAAGTTGGCTTCTTTAGGTTTGCTTTGTAACTAAAATTTTCTTATCTTAGATAAGTAATCATCTGGGGTAAGTCTTTTATCAATCTATTAGTAAATTTAAATTAATTGCGATGAGTTTAAATGTAGGTCAGGTAATTGAGCGCGCTGTGAGGGCGGATCATGTAGGCGTAAGTGAGCTTTCTAGAAAATTACAGGTAAGTAGACGAACCATATACAATTGGTTTCATCAGGAGACACTCAGTCTTGACATCATTTGTAAGATAGGGAGTGCAATTAAACACGATTTTTCTAAAGAATTTCCCGACGACTTTGCCAGGTTAAACGGTGAGAGTATTTATAATGACCGTCTTTTTATGGGGGCTGATACCAAAGGAGAAGAAGCCTTTTCTAATTCAGTTAGTTACTGGATGAATAAATACATCAGATTACTCGAAAAATACAATGAGCTCTTGAGCCGTAACTCACATTCAAGTAGTCACGAGTACTAAAAGAAATACCTGCCAATTTCAAAAAAAAAGGAAGCTATCTCGATTTGAGATAGCTTCCTTTTTTTTTGAAATTAATAAGGGAAATGTAGGGTTTGCTATATGGTTTTCTATACCAATTTATTTCAGTGATTTTAGGTCATTGATTTCGGTTTCAATTTTATCTGCAATGATTACACCAAAGTTTTTCTGTTCAGTAGGTATTGTAATGTTATAATTTTGGGTTCTTTCAATGATACGACAAATCATATCTAAATCCGGGAACGTTAAACTATGATAAAGTGGGAGGCACGATATCCTTTTTACCACATCGTCACATACAGGCATTTTTACCTGTTTAACATAGGGAAGGGTGGAAAGGGCCGGCGAAAAGTACCTGCGGCAGTATATCTTTGCAAGTTCCAGTTGTTCCATACATTTAATTCTTAACTCTTCTGTATCAAACAACACCGGGAAGTAGGCATAGTTATAATCCTTGTTCTGATTCAATTTCGGGAATCTGGCATTGATATTTTTTAGCCTTGTGAAATAGTGTTCAGAAAGTAGTTTTCGTTGTGCCAGAATTTCATCTACATGTTTTAGGTTACACAAACCCATAGCAGCATGGAATTCACAATTTTTGCCATTTACACCCAGGCTGGCGAATTCCTCCGGACCATTGTGTCCAAAGTTTCTGAGATATAACATCTTTTTAAGTAAATCCGGGTCCCGGGTAAAAACAGCACCACCTTCAATGGTATGGAACAATTTAGTCGAATGAAAACTGGTTGCACTGATGTCTCCGTATTCAAACACAGATTTGTTTTTATACATTGTACCAAAGCAATGTGCAGCGTCATAAATAACTTTTAAGCCATATCTGTTTGCAATTTGCTGTATGGCATCTATGTCGCAGGGGTTGCCATAAACATGCGTAGCGAGTATTGCAGACGTTTTAGGTGTTATGGCAGCTTCTATTTTAGTTGGATCAATGTTAAACGTCTCAGGGTCAATGTCTACATACACAGGCTCGCAGCCTTCCCATACAATACTGCTGGTAGTAGCTACATAGGAAAATGGCGTAGTAATGATTTCTCCCTTAAGTTCCAGAGCTTTTATAGCAAGCTGTAGCGCAAAAGTACCATTACATACATAAAGTAAGTGTCTAATACCTAAATACTCTTTAAGTTTTAATTCAAAGTCGTTTAATAATGGACCATTATTAGTCAGCCATTGACGTTCCCAGATACTGTCCAGGTATTCTTTAAATTCATCTTCTCTAGGAAGAAAAGGTTTGGTTACCGGAATCATTTTTTTAGAATAAGGTGGTTGGATCACTGCTTCTTTGAGGTAGCGTAAAGGCCGCCAGCAGTCAGACGGCTACACTCAATTTTAAATTGCCGTGCTCAGCATTACATTGTTTATAGGTGTACTGCTAACCAGAGCACAATTCAAATGGTCAAAAACCATCAGTACATTTTTTCCCTGTACTTTAATGACCGTACCTTCCTGGTTATAGAAGATGCCACTTTTAATACGGATCCGATCACCAGGATTAAGCTCCTGAGAATCGATGACCTCAAAATCGCCCTCCGTCCTTAACAGGTGTTCTATTTTTTCAATTACACTGTCCTTTATTACAGCTGGTTTGGCCATGTAGTAAATGAAATTTAATACACCTAAAGTTTGTCTTACTTTATACTCCTCGCGCTCACTGACCCAAACAAACACATATCCGCTAAACAAGGGAAAGTCGACTGACTTTTTTCTGTCCGACCATTGACTTGTAACCCTTTTAAGCGGACAATACGATTTTATGTCCTGCAATTTTAGTAGTCTGTCTACTTTTTTTTCCCAACGGGGACGAGTGTAAACAACTAGCCAGCGTCTGTTCCAGGCGGTCCGGCTACCGAACGAATTTTCCATATCAAGAATATTTAGAGTGCAATGGCAATTAGGGATGGCCAATACTAAAAGCGCAGAGCTTCGCTACATCACTCACGTAATCTCTTCTCTTTAAAGCTCGATATTTAGGGATAACTCAATATTTTTTTGACAATTCTAGTCCATATCCGTATCCACCGTATCCATAGGTATTCGTATTTTCTAATTTTGCATCATTAAAAACCACCATAGGATTGGTCAGTTTTTTATAGTAAATTATATCTTTTAAAACATTCAGTTGCAATTTGTTTGTGTAATTATAGCGGACAAGGTATATACTTACGTCGGTATAGGGCGATAAGCTAAAAGCATCAGCAACTTGTCCAACAGGAGCAGTATCAATAATCACATAATCAAATCTTGATTTCAGTTCTTCAATCAAATGACCAATTTTTGGGTGCATCATAAGTTCTGCAGGGTTATCAGGTATGGTACCACAATCAATCAGTACTACGTCTTTGTATTGTCTTGATTGCAAAAGCAAATCATCGATAGTGAGATCATCATCTAACAAATAATCGGTAATCCCAATTTTGGATTGTAGCTGCATTTTCTGTAACAGTTGTGGTGCACGCAGATCAAACTCCAGCATTACAACTTTTTTATTGACAGATGCAAGCGTCATTCCAAGGTTAATCGAGAAAAATGTTTTTCCCTCTGACTTCATGCAGGAAGTAATCAGTAATACCTGGTCCGGTAAACCGCCATTCATAAAATGAAGGTTGCTTCTAATGTACCTGAACAATTCGGAAATGGTTGATCTGCTGTTTTGTTCAATCACAGCCGATTCATTCTTTTTCAAATGATTTACCACCCCTAAAACGGGAACGCCAGTGTACAATTCAATATCTTTTACATCCATTACCTTGCTGTTCAACACCGACTTACCATAAAAGAACATGGCAGGAGCACAGCAACCTACAAGTCCGGCAAATAAATAGACCAACTGTTTTTTGGGACTAACCGGAACACTGTTGTAAGCCGGTTTATCAACAATCTGGGAAGTAGGCATAGTGCCTGAAAGTGAAAGTGTTGTTTCCTCTCTTTTTTGAAGCAGATATTTGTACAAACCGGCTTTAACACTTTGTTCTCTACTTCTTTCCAGAATCCCACGCTCTACTGCCGGAACCGAACGGATTTTGGAGTTGAACCTGGATGACATGGCTTGTAGGTTACTACGTTCAATCTGCAAACCTCTTTTTATATTCTGAAGATTCTCCTGGATGTCTGATTTTAAACTTACCAGTTGAGCTGTGAGATTTTGTACAAGCGGACTGGCCTCTTCAGCAGTACGAAGCATTCGTGTCCTTTCCTGCTGTACAGCGTTGAATTTATTGGTTAGGTCATTTAGGGTATTGTTATTGATGTTTAACGAACTCGGCACAAGGTTAAGATTACCCTTTTGCATATACCTTTCCAGTGATCCTAAAACGCGTAATTGTGCATCAGTAGAAGAGAGAAGCTGACTGTATTCGCCTGATTTCAATATATTCATTTCCGCTTCTACACCAACGTCAGATATCATGTTGTTCTGTTTATAGTTTTCTACGTCCTGTTCAACAACTGATAAATCTTTGCTTAGATATTTCAACCTATTGTCTATAAAGCGTATGGTGTTTACTGCAATGATATTTTTCTTAACTACATTCTCTTCATTATATGTATTAATCAATAAAGTTAGAATGTCTAAACCTCTTTGAGGGACATTGTCATTTAGGCTGACGGTGATTGTATTTCCTTCTTTTACGATAGGCTGGATCGTTAGTCCTTTTAAACTATAAAACTCAGCCATCAGGTTTAGGTCTTTAAATCGTATGTCGACAGGATTAGTGTTTTTAGCAAAATTCGGACCTTTATTTACTATTATTTTGTAGCCTGGTTTTTGTATAGTTTGTCCGTAAGGTAATTCCCAATGCTCATCTTTGTCTTCCAGTAGAAAGGTGCTTGCTGTTGCTGGTTTTATAGTTAGTTTTTTGCTATACCCCAGCTGATTTATACCCAATAGTTTCACATTTATCGGTAAATTACTGCCATATAATTCTGTTTTTTTTAAACCATTTTTTTGAAAATATGAAGTTTCTAAGGATAATGTTTTTAAGATCGGTCGAATGAGATCTTTTGAACGAAGAACCTCCATTTCATTATCAACTTTTTTATCAGTTTTAAACATATTCAGATCACTGAACGCTGTTCCTTTTACCTCACCATCGCCTTTTTTATCATCCTCCATCAATAAAGTACTACTGATTTTATAGACCGGCGGTGTGCTTTGCAGATAGAGATAGGCACCTAAAAAACATAAACCAATAGAGAGGATAAAGATATACCAGTATTTGGCATACTTCTGTACGGTTTCCTTTAGGTTTTTTATCATTTCAGATGTGGTTTGAACAGGTGCTTTCATGGTTCTATACTATAAATAACACTTTATCTAATTAAAGCGGTGGCTAATACCGCAACAGCCGATATGCATGCGGTGATGATTGGGAGCGCGCGGTTGTTCGGACTAAATTCTTTTTCTTTCGATTTGTCAGGTTCAACATAAACGATGTCGTTCTGTTTCAATTGAAAATAAGGAGAGTCATAAACGTTTTTATCATTTAGGTTGAGCCTGGTCATATTGCGAACACCATTGGTCTCGCGAATTACCAGAACATTATTTCTTTTTCCATATACGGTCATGTCTCCCGCCATCCCTAAGGCTTCCAGTAAGTTAACCTGGTTACCCGGAACATTAAGTGATGCTGGTTTGTTCACCTCACCGATTACAGTAATTTTGAAGTTCACCAATTCAACAGTTACCACGGGCGATTTTATTTGTTTCTTTAATTCTTTGGTGATTAATTGTTGTGCCTCGTCTATTGTTAGCCCTTCAACAGGGATCTCTCCCAGCAAGGGTAAGTTGATCGCTCCGTTACTGTTGATCTTAATAGAGGCCTTTCCAGTCGATACATTGGTGTTGCTTGTACTGCCACTACTCGAATTGGCGAATAATACATTATACTCTGTATTCAAGCTGTTAACAGCTATACTTAGCTGATCATTCTTTTGAAGTCTTAGCTCAGTATCACTTTTGACTCGGCTATTTGCAACTTCAGAGAGATTACTAAAGTAAACAAGGTCCCGTTGAGGCGAGCAGGCCAGGAGAATCGTTGAGATGGATAAAAAAAGACACAGATTTTTCATTTTGATTGAGACTAAAATTTCACTAAATGATTATTCTTTTTTTTGTAGAATAAAGTTATAGAAATTATACACCAAGAAATGTGAGCTCAACTAGGTTGTATCTCAAATTGTAAATGTTTACAGAAAAGTTCACTAAATGAAGTACATTGTTGTACATAAGTTTACAATGTTTGATCCATATCCTTTACAATTTTTTACAACCTGTTTATTATTCTTTACATGAATATTTCCAGCTAATTTTGTTAATTCAGTTTAAGCAGGTGCTGCGTTAGTTTTTTATATGTAAAAACAAAATAAATAGGCTGGTAATAAATAACTTATACTTACGTTGTGTTTTTTTTGAAAATTTATTTAGAAGAATAAATTAATAATTCTATCTTTGCACCCTCTTCAAACAGAAGATGATTCCGTAGCTCAGCTGGTAGAGCATTACACTTTTAATGTAGTGGTCCTGGGTTCGAATCCCAGCGGGATCACCAGAATATAAGCCTCACAGAAATGTGGGGCTTTTTTATTAATTGAAACTCAATAATGTACGGTCAGGTTCACGAAAATTCAGTATTCTCCCCATTTAGCGAGTCAACCGAAATTACTGAACTGGCTGCCAACCTAAGTTTTTCCCTCGAAACCGAGCTTCATCCACTTTGTCAACTGGCAGCAACCCAACTACAGTTTCATTTGAAGCATCAGCAAGACTGGGAACATAATTTTGGTTTGTTAGCAGGAGTGGAGGGAGCTGTGATCGGAAAAATGTTTGGTGTACTGGTCGTTCGCAATAAAGAAGGAAAACTCGGATATATCGCCGCATTTTCTGGCAAACTGGCGGGTAGAAATCATCACGCTAAATTTGTTCCGCCAATTTTTGATGGATTGGAAGCCGGAGGTTTTGTAAATGCTGGAATGGAAGAGCTGAGTCGTATTAACGAAAAAATCAGAAAACTGGAAGAGTCGATAGAAACTCCTGTTCTGCTTCAGGAAATTCAATGTTTAAAGACATTAAGGAAAAATCACTCTACGGCATTACAAGATCAAATATTTGAGCAATATAACTTTTTGAACAAGGCAGGCCAATCAAAAAATCTGATGGAAGCATTTAGGCACACTGCCGCTCAGAAACCGCCGGCAGGTGCCGGTGAGTGTGCCGCTCCAAAACTGCTTCAATATGCTTTTTTGAACAAAATGGAGCCTCTGGCAATGGCCGAGTTTTGGTGGGGACTATCTCCTAAGTCGGCCTATTGGAAACATGGAGAGTTTTATGCACCATGTCGCGAAAAATGTGCACCTATACTTGCACATATGCTGTCTTAATAAAACCTCTTTAGCACTATTATCATTAAGCTGATGCTATTTGTGTGATGTATCATTTCAAATAATGACCGTTATCATTGTTTAAGGTGTTGTAATTGAGGATTTTTGCTTTAAAAACAAATTCTGCTTAATGGACTATATCAAGAGACTTAATGAAATGGGCATTAATGATATAAATGAGGTTGGAGCAAAAAATGCCTCCCTGGGAGAAATGTTTAAACAACTCAATCCGGAAGGAATGGTCATACCAAGGGGTTTCGCAGTTACGGCTTCCGCATACCGACATTTTCTTCATTTCAATGAATTAACCTGGCCACTTTCCCAATTGATGAAAGAATTAAACAGAAGTGATTACAATAATTTGTCTGAAATTGGAAAACAGGCCCGGACATTAATTATGTCCGGACGGCTAACCAATGCTATAGGTATGGCCATTATCTCTACTTACGAATCAGTTTTTGAACATCGCAACCAACTGGTTGTTGTTCGCAGCAGTGCAATTGCGGAAGACTATCCTGAAATAGATTTTGCAGGTCTTCACGAATCCTATTTAAATGTTAAAGGAAATTATGCATTGTTATACAGTATTAAACAATGTTATGCATCTCTTTATAGTGACAGGGCTATTAGGTATAGAGAGGACAAGGGCTATGGACATAACAAAATATTTCTCTCCGCAGGGGTGCAGGAAATGATTCCTGCAGACATCGACAATTCCTTCGAATTCACTGAATAAGACGGATTTAAAATAGCAGAAACTAAACTCCTGGTTAAGTGTTTTTAATTAAATGCTTAAAATCAGTTTCTATGAAAAGATTTGCTACCCTATTACTCATTTGCTGCTCTTGTATGACTGCCTTTTCTCAAGGGCATTACTCGGGCTCGTCATTTAATCCCGGTGATTATTTTGCACCACATCCTGGTTGGATTATACCAGTTTGGTACGGATTTGCAAATATGGATTATTACAATGGTGCGGGTGATAAATCAGATGTATTGATTAATCCGGCTCCAGATAACCCAACTTCGCTTAATATCAAACAAAATGTAAAAACACATTCCTTTATCCTTATGGCTATTTATGGGGGGAAAGGCAAAGTATTAGGTGCCGACTGGGGGATGATGATCATTCCGACTTTAAATAGTCCGACCGCCAATATCGCACTTGACTATTATTCCAGTCAGACGGGTTCTGGTACTTATGTTTTTACCAATAAAAGTTTAGGTTTTGGTGATATGTATATCCAGCCTGTTTGGCTTTCCTGGACTAAAGGTAAATTTAACTATGCATTGAATTATGGTGTTTGGGCGCCTACAGGCAAATATGAAGTTGGTAGTCTTGATAATGGAGGACATGGCTATTGGTCTCATAATATTAGAGTTGCAGGAAGACTTAATACAGATACTAAAGTAGGTATTACTTTAGCTGCTACAATGGAAATGAACAGCTGGCAAAAAGATACAGATTTTAAAGAAGGGAGTCATTTGACTTTTGATTTAGGAAGTACCTATCTGTTAAACAACAGGGGAGATATGGTTGGGTTGTTTAGTCACTATACCAGTCAGATCAGTGATGATAAAGGTACAAATGGCGGTTTTGTTTCAGATCGTATAGCTGGTTTGGGCGGATTTGTTTCCTACTGGGTTACCCCAAAGAAAATCGGGCTGATGGCTAGGGTGACGCAAAATTTTGCAGCAAAAAATAGATTTGCAGGCACAGCGGTACAAGCTGGCGTTAACATTTTGATCCCAAGTGGTTCGCATTAAATATGACATACAATGATATAACATAAGAAAAGGGGTTTATTAACCCCTTTTCTTATGTTATATATTCGCGTTAATTAAGATGTCGAATTACTGAATATAAACAGTTTTGATGTTTACAAACTCGTGAATCCCGAATAATCCCAGTTCACGGCCATATCCCGATTGATTGATTCCACCGAAAGGTAATCTTGGGTCAGATTTTACCAATGAATTTACAAAACACGATCCTGCCTGTAATTTCGTTTTTGCTATTTCCTCAGCAAGAGCATCATCTTTAGTAAAAACGGCGGCGCCAAGGCCAAATACAGTGTCGTTGGCTAAATTTATAGCTTCACTGGTATCTTTAGCACTGAGTATAGCTGCCACTGGGCCAAACATTTCTTCACTATAAGCTGGCATCCCTTTTTTTATCCCGGTTAATATTGTTGGTTTATAAAAAGCATGATTGCCATTCAAAGAAGGGACCTGGCCACCAAGTATGCATTTAGCACCCATGTCTATATTTCTTTGTACCTGTTGATGAAGCTCATCTCTTAAATCTGCCCGTGCCATTGGCCCCAGGTTTGTTGTCGCTTCAAAAGGATCGCCGGTAACGCGTTGTTTCATCTTTTCCATAAAAAGAGTAGTAAACTCTTTCTCAATCTCTTTTACCAGGATAAATCTTTTTGCAGAAATACAGCTTTGTCCATTGTTAATTAGTCTGCTGCTGGCACAGATATCCGCGGCGGTTTCCAGATCAGCATCTTCCAGAACAAGGTAGGCGTCACTACCGCCCAATTCGAGAACTGTCTTTTTCAAAAGCCCTGCCGCCTGTGCCGCAACCTTTTTCCCAGCCTCTGTGCTGCCCGTTAAAGTAACGGCTTTAACTAATGGATCTGCTATTACGTGGTTTACAGCCTTACTGCCAATCATTAAAGTTTGAAAAAGATGTTTTGGGAAACCGGCCTCAAGGACTAATTTTTCAATAGATAGTGCGCAACCCGGAACATTTGATGCATGCTTCAGCAAACCAGCATTTCCCGCCATTAAAGCAGGAGCAAGGAACCTGAAAACCTGCCAGAATGGGAAATTCCAGGGCATTATTGCGAGTACAATGCCTAAGGGTTGATAGCTGACATAACTTTTTGAAGCTTCAGTTGCAATTAATTGGTCCTTAAGAAAGTCGGTACCCTGATCTGCATAATATTTACAAACCGATGCACACTTATCGATTTCGGCAGCACCATCCTTAAGAGGTTTTCCCATCTCAAAAGCCATCAATTGTGCCAGATTGTCCCGCTCCTTATATAGCTGATCTGCTAGGTTGTTGAGCAAGGCAGCTCTTTGAGTAAAATCACTTTCCCGCCAGTTTAGCCAGGCTCTATGAGTATCGGCTATTTTATATATAACAGTGTCTTCCGAATCTTCTTTGTAGGATTGAATAATTTTTCCATCAATAGGATTAATAGATTGTATGTTCATGCTAACGAATTGTTTTAATTGAAGAACGCTGAGGAGTTTGTTTTGTTTGTGAGATAAAATAATTTGGCTTAGTAACCGTGGACTAATTACGTCCAAGTAAACTTACAATAATAATAGCCATACCAATTTCCTGATTTTTGTATAAGTACTCTTTAATAAAGCGTATAGAATTTACCATATGGGTATTTACAGTGGCAACCGAAATTCCCAGGATATTTGCCACTTCCTGATAAGATTTGCCTTCAATTTTACAAAGCGTAAAAACTTTTCGCCGCTGTTCAGATAGTTTATCTATCGCTTGCTGAATAATAGCGGCAGTTTCTTTTCCAATCAGGTTTTCTTCCGTTTGCATATAATAGTCAACAGCATTAATCAGCAAACGGGCGTGCAAACGCTTATCCTTAGAAACCCTACGGAAGTAATCGAAAACCAGATTATTTGCTATGGTATATAGAAAAGCCGTAAAAGAGTGTTCAGACTTTATGCTATTTCTTTTCTCCCAAACCTTAAGAAACAGATCCTGCAATAGTTCATCCGCAATAGACTCATCTTTTACAATCGCGTTAATTTTTCGATATAAAGGTTTGCTATAGGCAAGGTACAGATTATTAAAAGCTGGTTCGTAACCTTGTTTTAATTGTAGCAACAACAGCTTTAATTCGTCCTCCTCTAAAAATTTCATTAAAATATCTGCTTGTTGGTTCCTCTAAATTCTTGAATAGAAATTTGCTGATGTCAATGATAACTAATATTTTTTATTATTCCATTACAACATATAAATACATGTGTTATTAAAATTAAATGAACTGATTGTTAGGGTTTTGAAAAGTTTTTTTAAATAATTTTATAAATAGCTCAATGTATCAGGCTTTAGCTACGTATTTGTTTATATAGGCTTAACAATAAAAGCCCCGAAACATGGATGAATTAAAAGTACTTTTCTTAAAATACATGAATAACGGTTGTACAACAGCCGAAATCAAGCATTTGATGTTGTATTTTAGTGAAGCAACACATGAAGCGGAACTAAAGGAGCTCATCAATGCTGAGATCAAAAAGGATGCTGAAGCCGATGATGAAATATTAGACGCCCATATGTTGCATATCTACGATCGCTTAAAAATAAAGCTTGATGAAAGGCCTGTTGAAAAAAATACAATCCGAATTTTCAGCAGCTATCTGCGTTATGTTGCAGCTGCGGTTGTCTTACTGGCAGTGTCTGTTGGGATGTATTTTTATATCAACCAAAATAATACCCCTGATAAGTCAGCTCACGTTGCAGATAACCGGGGTAAGGATGTTGCTCCCGGTGGGAACAAAGCAATTCTTGTCCTTGCTGATGGTTCTGAATTATCGTTAACCGATGCCGATAACGGTGAACTGGCCAGTCAGGCGGGGATTAAGGTAAGTAAAACAGCAGATGGGCAGTTGGTATACGAGCTTTCAGAAGGTAAAGCAAGTACGCAGATGGCTTATAACACCATTAAAACACCTGTGGGTGGACAATATCAGCTTAATCTTCCTGATGGAACTAAGGTTTGGTTGAATGCAGCATCTTCCCTAACATTTCCTGCCAATTTTAATGGCAACGAACGGAAAGTTGAACTTAAAGGTGAGGCTTATTTTGAAGTAGCTAAACATATCGGTAAACCGTTTATTGTTTCCAGCGTCTCGTCAAAAAACGTACAGGAAGTAAAAGTTCTTGGTACTCATTTTAACATCAATAGTTATGAGAACGAAAGTGATATAAAAACAACATTACTTGAGGGGAGTGTCCAGGTTTCGGCTAAGACAGCAGTAAAAGTGTTGCAGCCAGGCCAGCAGTCGGTATTGGATAGAGGTAAGTTCAGTGTACAACAGGTTGATGCCAATCAGGCGATAGACTGGAAAAACGGGGATTTTATTTTCGCAGACGAAGGAATCCATAGTATTATGCGTAAGCTGGAACGTTGGTATGATATAGAAGTCGTTTACCAGGGCAATATACCCGAAACCGGTTTTGCAGGAGAGATCTCCCGTGGTAAAAAGCTATCGGAAGTATTAAAAGTATTAGAAATCACCAATGCTGTACATTTTAAGATAGAAGGAAGGAGGGTGACAGTTATGCAGTAAATTCTACACTATTGACCGGCAGCCAATGAATTTATAAAAAACCAGGAGTGCTTGGACCCACCCCTGGTTATAAAAGGCTTGTTTCGATCATCGCAATGTTGCACATTTTAATTAACTAAAACCAAACCAAAGACCCCCAAACCTAATCAGGGGCCTAAAATTCAAATGTATGAAATTTTATGCGCTAATTAAACGCAGGTATTTTGCCTGTATAGCTCAAACTATTTTCTGTATTATGGATTCGGCGTTAAACCTGGTTCGTCATACAGATAAAAGAAAACTGATTATGCGAATCAACTTAACCGTAATCCTGCTCACCACTTGTCTGCTTCAGGTAACTGCAAGTGGCTATGCACAGAAAATCAACCTAAGCAAGACTAATGTTTCTCTTGCGGAAGTATTTAAAGAAGTCAGAAAACAAAGTGGATATGACTTTGTGTATGCGACACCACAAATCAGGCTCGCCAGAAAAGTAGATGTATTTGCTCGTAACGCATCTTTGATGGAAGTATTGGAGAAGTGCTTTGCTAACCAGCCATTCACCTATGAAATACAGAATAAAACCATTGTCATAAAAGAACGTACGGAAAGCATTGCAAGTGCAAAGATGCTTAGGGGGACAGTTGTTGACCAGGCTGGTGGTCAACCGATACCCGGGGTCACCGTCATGGTGAAAGGAACTAAAATTGTAACCCAGACAGATGCTAAAGGTGCTTTTGTATTAAATGCTCCCGATGGTGCTCAGACCCTTGTAGTACGTTTCCTAGGCTATAAGACGCAGGAAATCGCAATCAGTACCTTTCTTGTTTTTAAGATTACCTTGGTAGAAGATCAGCAGTCGCTTGATAATGTGGTGGTGACAGGGGTATTTGAACGTCCGGTAGAGAATTTTACCGGTGCTGCAAAAACCATTAAAGGCGAAGACCTCAAAAAAGTTAATTCTAACAGCATATTCGCGGCAATTGCGGCAATGGATCCTGCATTACGTCTTGTTCCAAATAATGTAATGGGAGGAAACATTAACCAGTTGCCAGAAATTCAGCTAAGAGGAGCGAATTCAATTCCAAATTTAACCGGAGAATTTGCAGATAATCCGAACGCACCTTTATTTATACTTGACGGCTTTCAGGTTGGTGCACAGAGAATTTTTGATCTGGATATGAACATGATCAAGTCTGTAACCATCTTAAAAGATGCTTCTGCGACTTCAATTTATGGGTCAAGAGGGGCGAACGGTGTTTTGGTAATCACTACTGTAGCACCTAAGGCTGGTAAAATACAGGTAACCGTTAACAACGATTTCAGATTAAGTACACCAGATCTCTCCGTATATAGTGTACTTAATGCGGCCGAGAAATTAGACTTTGAAAAGCGGGTAGGCTTTTATACCTCAGATCAGGCCAATCGACAATTTATAGTGGATGAAATTTATAACAATAGAGCCAGAGCAGTAGCCAGCGGCGTGAATACTGACTGGTTGTCTTTTCCGGTTCAAACAGGCGTAAGTAACAGAACGTCAGTTTATATGGAAGGTGGTGATGAATTCATCAGATATGGTTTGCAAATGTCTGGTGATTTTCAAAGTGGGGTCATGAAAGGGCAGAACCGTAATAACTATACCGGACAGTTTGATTTGAGTTATAACGTAAAAAAGCTGCAATTTAGAAACTCAATAAGGGTGTTTCAAAATATAGCGAATGAATCGAATTACGGTTCGTTTTCTGATTATGTTCGGATGAATCCTTACTGGAAACCCTTTGATGAAAATGGTGTCCCGTTAAAAATTGTGGAAGACAATGAGTTTGGTGCCTATTTTAACCCTTTGTATGATGCCAGGTTAAATACCATCAACAAATCACAATATCTGGGTATTTCAAATAACCTGCAGGTAAGATGGAACATCGTACCTTCTTTGTTTGTTGAAACGGCTTTCAGTTTAAATAAACAAACTGGTTCTAGCGATGCTTTCTATCCGGCTCAACATAGCAGGTTTGAAGGTCAGTCCGACCTGAAACGTAAAGGTTCGTATGATGTGGGAAACAATTCATCATTGGGTTATGAAAGTTTAACTACTGCTAACTATAACAAATCAATTGGAAAACATTTGATTTATTCCACGTTAGGTTTCAATATAGCCAGTACTGCCAGCAATTATTACAACATATCTACAGTCGGGTTTCCGTTTGATAGATTAGATAATTTACTTTTTGCTACTCAGTATAAACCTGATGCCCGTCCAGGTGGCGACGAAAGTACAGTACGAAGATTAGGCTTGTTGGCGAATGCCAATTATGCTTATGATAACCGTTACCTGGCAGATTTCTCGGTCAGAAGAGATGGTTCATCACAATTCGGGGCGGATAAGCGTTATGGCGTATTTTGGTCAGCAGGTTTAGGCTGGAACATACACAACGAACAGTTTTTCAGAGAGAATTCTAATATCAACAGACTGAAATTAAGGGCGAGTTATGGTTCTTCAGGCTCCCTGAATATTCCAGCTTATCGCGCGCAGACACGCTATGCTTTCGGTGTAGATAACATTTATGATGGTGAACTTGGTGCCGCTATTATGGGCTTGGGTAACCAGGAGCTGGGTTGGCAGGATGTTAGGACATTGAATCTTGGTGCCGATGTAACAATGTTTAAAGAAAGACTGGATATGCGATTTGATTTTTATCGTAGTACAACAAACAATACAATCACCAGTGTTTCACTGGCGCCATCAAATGGTTTTGCTGATTATGCTGAAAATCTAGGTAAAATTCAGAATACCGGATATGAATTGAGTGCCAGGTATAAGATAATTGACAATAAAAAAGAAGGTATCATCTGGTCGGTAAACGTAGCTGGTGTAACCAATAAAAATATCCTGAAAGAGCTTTCTAATAAACTCAAGGCAAGTAACGATCGTGAAAATAAAAAAAGCGGCAATAAAGTCCCGAATATCATATTGCAGGAAGGACAAGCAATCAATACTTTGTTTGTAGTACCATCTTTGGGAGTAGATCCGATAACAGGCAGAGAGGTTTTTGTGAAAAAAGATGGAAGAACAACTTTCACATGGGATCCTGCTGATAAAGTAGCTGTTGGTGTTACCACACCAAAATGGAACGGTACGTTCGGTTCAAATTTAAACTATAAAGGTTTAGAGGTGGGGCTGATTTTTAGCTATAAGCTAGGTGCACACATCTACAATCAAACGTTGGTAGATAAAGTTCAGGCTGCTGATACCGAGTACAATGTAGATCGCAGAGCTTATGATTTGGGCTGGACTAAGCCTGGAGATGAATCGATGTTTACCAGATTTGGAACAACACCGGTAACGACATTTTTGAGCAGCCGTTTTGTGCAGGAAGAAAACATATTCAATCTAAACTCAGCTTCTGTTGGTTACAACTTTTATAAACATGCCTTTATAAAGAAATTGGGACTGAAAAGTTTAACAGTAACCGGCATCACAAACGATTTGTTTACTCTAAGTTCTATTCAACTGGAAAGAGGTACCAGCAATCCATTTGCACGTACTTATTCACTGTCCATAAGAGCAGGTTTTTAACATTAATGATCATTTATATGAAAATGAAAACAAAAATATTTGCAATGCTCGCTTTGTTCCTGGTGTTTTCAGGGGTTGGCTGCAAGAAATTCCTGGAAGTTGATCCTAAATCAACTATGGGGGAAGATCAGATTTTCAGCTCTGAAGTGGGTTTTCAGCAAGCTTTGATCGGCCTGTACTCGCAAATGGCGAGTCGGCAATTATATGGCGACAACTTGACTATGGGCTTTACCAGTATGATCGCGCAGAATTATAGCCCAACAATAAGTAGTGTATTTTCTTTTAAACAAACTGTTGCCTTGAATTTCAAAGGAACAGATGCAATCCCATTGATTTCAGGGATATGGACACAAGCATATACCACTATCGCCGGAGCAAACAATATTCTTGAAAAAATAGAGCAAAAACAAGGGGTTTTTACCGGTGATAACTACGCACTGGTTAAAGGAGAAACGATAGGTCTACGTGCCTATCTGCATTTTGATTTGCTTCGTTTATTTGGTGCCAATTTTGCAACCAACCCTGGCAAAAAATCAATTCCTTATCGTGACGAGCTGAATGCATTATCTAAGGTGCCATCAACCGTGGATGAGGTGTCTGCCATGATTTTGGCTGATCTGAAGATTGCCGAGGCGCTAATGAAAGGTAAAGATCCAATCAGAAATAATAAAAGCCGACGCTTTAAAATGAATTATTATGCCATTAAAGCCTTACAAGCCAGGGTATACCTTTTTAGAGGGGACAAAGAAAATGCAGCTGCTGCAGCAACGGAGGTTGTGAATTCAGGGGTATTCACACTCGCAAAATCCGACCAGTTAAATGCGGCTTCAGGTCGTCGTGACCGGACTTTCTCAACCGAACAGGTATTTGCAATCCGCGTTAGAGATATAAAAGATTGGGCCATAGATAATCGGGAACCTTATTTTAAACTTTCAAATAGCAATAGAAATTATCTTACCCGGACAAATGCCGATTTTCTAAGATTGTATGAGAATTCAAGTACAGATGTGCGTTATACAAAATTAATTGAGGCAGAGGCGCAAACTTATTTTTGTACCAAATACTGGCAAACATGGATCGCAGCTAATGTCGACGGTAAACTTGAGACTGAAGCCGACCGTCTGGATCAGACTGTGCCTTTAATGCGTTTATCGGAAATGTACTACATTTTAGCTGAGACAGCGGCTACTGCAGATCAGGGACTGATATTTTTAAATCTGGTTCGTGATGCGCGTGTAATTCCAATTATTCCTGCAGGCATTGCTAGTCAACGACTGTCAGATGAAATAATGAAAGAGTACCAAAAAGATTTTTATGCGGAAGGGCAGTTATTTTATTATTATAAAAGAAAACTAAGCACACGCATGCTTTTTAGTACAAAGAACCTTACTGAAGCGAATTACATTGTTCCTGTTCCGGAAAATGAACTTGAATTTAATCCAAACTATAATTAAAGCAAAAAACATGAAGCAACTATCAATCATATTTGTGATGCTGATGATTTTTTCAGCTTGCAAGAAAGATCCCGAATCTAGCTATTCAGGACAAAATGGAATAACCTTTTACTATATGTCCGGCGCTGAGCAGGACAGTGTTAGTTACTCTTTCGTGCTTAATAAAATTCCTAAGTCAAAAGATACGGTTTGGGTAAAAATGCGTCTCGTGGGGAAGTTGTCTGATAAACCCAGGGAAATAAAAGTAATTGCAGGACCAGGTTCCACCGCCATAGCGGGTACACATTATATACTTCCTGATTATGTATTGCCTGCAGGCTCTTTTACTGTGAAATACCCTGTGGTGTTACTCAGTACTCCCGATCTGGACAATAAGTCTGTACGGTTGGTTATGAGGGTTGCCGACAGCAAAGATCTCGTTGCTGGTACAACTGGTCAGGCCGACCCATCTAGTGCCAATACCATTCAATTTAAGGTCAACTTTAGCAATAAGCTTATTAAGCCGGACTACTGGGGTTACATCGCAGGTTATATAGGTGAATACAGTGATGTGAGATATCAGTTTATGATTGATGTTTTTGGTACTCCCAATTTCAGACCGGATAGCAAAGGTGGGAGTATTGGATACCCTCAATGGTTAAACATTCAGGCAAGACTCAATAACGCGCTCGATAAATATATCAGCCAACATGGTCCATTGATTGACGAGAATGAGGAAGAAGTAGTTTTTCCGGCATTTTAAATGAAAAGATATGCAAATTAAACACATTACATTAACTGCAGCAATTTGCTGCACGCTGTTGTTTGCCTGTAAAAAAGACAACAATAACTTTAAATATAAGGAACTTAATGAGCTTAACATAAAAGGCCCGGAAGGAGTGCTTACGGTTGTGCAACGGGATATGCTCCGGATTGCTCCTGTAATCAGTGAATCTAAATCGGGGAGTGGTCCATATATCTATAAATGGGAGATTTACAAACCAGAAGATTTAGCTAGCTGGGAAATTACACCACTTAATCCGGCGAATACTTCAACAACCCTTTCAACAAAGAAAGATTTGGAAGTAGAGGCTTTGCAAGCTCCGGGAAATTACATTATTCAGTATACCATTACAGATACAAAAACAAATTTAAGGCAATCCGTACGTTTTCCTGTTACTGTAAATGGTAAATACTATGAAGGCTGGATGGTGATGTCAGAGAAAGCAGGTAAACCTTTGCTTTCGTTTGTCCGCAAAGATGAAACTGTTTTTCCTGATGTAATTAAGAGTTCTAACCCAGATCTTGTTATAAATGGTAAACCTTTGGCTGCTTTTGCCGGAATACAAACTAGTTTGCAGGAGGTAAGCGTGTTTACTGATCAGGATATGTACCGCTTCAGTGCCAACGACTTTGCATTTAAAGATAAATCAGCAGATTTATTTGAAACTCCAATTAGTCCTGTTTCAAGTCCGTATTATGCAGTCAATTCAATCGATTTTGATCAGTACGTGGTAAGTAATGGAAGTGTGTATGGTTCTGTAACCCCAGCTATGGGAGCTGCCAGATATTCTGAACGGTTTAATGGGCCTGCTGACTATTCGGTATTTCCATATTTTATGAGCGGTAGCTATGCCTGGGCATTGTTTTACGATAACAATGGTAAGCGTTTTTTACAGGCGGGATACAACAGCAGGGTATTTACTACTTTTGCCAGCAGTACCGATCCGAAGGTTCCATTTCAAATGAATGATGTAGGGAAAACTATGGTTGGAGGTGATAAAGGAGGTAGTAATGAATGTTTCCTGGTCATGAAAGATAATGCAGCCTACTACATGTATACCATATTACCCGACAAGAGTCAGATGGCAGGAGTTACACATGAAATGATCGCTGCTCCTGATATTGCGCTAGCTAAATCATTTGCTGCCTCCGAATTGAACAGGCACCTGTATTATGCGGCAGGTAATAAGATTTATCTTTATGATATTCTTGCTGAATCAGCACGTGTTGTTTATACATTTCCAGCCAATACCCGCATTAAAGACTTAAAAATGTTTAAGTGGCAAGGCTGGGGGCCGTCTACAGACCCATTGTATAACAAACGAATGGTGGTAGCTACTTACAATGGCACTGAAGGAGAACTTTATTATCTGGATGTATTGCCAATAGGTGACATTGCCAATGGTACCTATACTAAGAAGTTTGGTGGGTTTGGCGACATCACTCAAATCAGCTACCGTCATCCAAACATGTAGTAAATTAAATTCTAAAATTATAATCCATAAGAAATAATCAGTGATGAACACTAGAAACTTAATCGTTGCGGCCTGTCTGGCATTTCCTGCTGTAGCAATGGCGCAGCAAAATACTTACCATATTAAAGCAAAATTTAAAGATCCCAATACGAAAGGAAAAGCCTATTTGTATTATTACAAAGGTGAAAAAAACGTTAGAGACAGTGCTGTAGTTAACAATGGCGCTTTTGAATTAAAGGGGCAGGTAGAAGGTATACAGCAGGCGCACCTTGCATTTTACAATACCGGGGTAAAAAGCGGAAATGCCAAACAAAGAGGAAATGATGGCAGATCTGTTTTTTTGGATAACAGCACCATGATGATTAATGTTGTTGATTCCATTAAAACAGCTAAAATTACAGGCTCAGATGTGATGAGCCAATATGAAGTATATCAAGGTGTTGTAGGAGTTGCGGAGAGAAACGTAGAAAAGCAGCGATCTGCTTATTATAAGCTAAGTCCCGAGCAACGTAAAGACAAGGCTAACCAGGAGAAGCTGAATAAGGAAAGTGACATTGCCGATAAAAAACTGGACGAAGCCATGCTTAGTTACATTAAAAATAACCCTGATTCATATTTCAGCCTGGAGGCTATAAATAAAATAGCGGGTTCTTATTTCGATGCAGCTAAAGCGGCCCCATTGTACAAGCAGCTTACTGCCCGCTTACGCAATTCAAAGGAAGGTAAAATGATAGGTGTAAACATTGAGGGCGCCCTTGCTACTGAACCAGGTAAAATGGCTCCCGATTTCACCCAAAAGGACGTGAACGATAAACCGGTACGTTTATCTGATTTTAAAGGTAAATATGTCCTCCTTGATTTTTGGGCTTCCTGGTGTGGACCTTGTCGGGCCGAGAACCCTAAGGTTTTAAAGGCTTATAATGCTTTTAAAGACAAGAACTTTACCGTGGTAGGCGTTTCTATAGATCGTAATGATATGAGAGCGGCATGGCTTAAGGCAGTTAAAGACGATGCATTACCATGGACACAGCTCGTAGATCCTGATCATACCGATCCTAAATCTGCAAGTAATTTATATGCCATTAAGGCGATTCCTTCGAACTTTTTAATCGATCCGCAAGGTAAAATCCTTGCTAAGAATTTAAGAGGGGAAGAATTGGAAAAGAAGCTTGCAGAAGTGATCAAATAATTTTAACAAAATTCTAAGTTTTATCTACCTATGAAATGACAATAGTAAAATTCTTTTACTGTTGGAGTTAACAAAAGAAAAAGGGCCAGCAATGGCCTTTTTTATGCAGCTCCGTCACGATGGAGTTACAAATGCAATTCTGCAATTACAAGTTAATAATTTAGCTTTACACCAACTTATTAAACATAACAGATGAAACCATCATGATTTTTCAAACCACACAGTGGGATGAATAAATCTGATAGCTTCATCACAACTGAAAAACAAACTATATACAGATGAAAAAAATAATCTTTTCTGTGCTGGCTGCGGCACCATTATTTGCAGCTGCACAAGATTCTGCATTTACTTTAAAAGGTAATGTAGCCAATGTAAATGCTCCAGCTAAAGTTTACTTAATGTCTTTCGGTGGTGGTCGGACCAATATTGATTCTACCGTAGTTAATAATGGAAAGTTCGAGTTTAAAGGAACGGTGAAAGGGCAGATTTATTCCCGCTTAATTTTAGATCACAAAGGACTTGGGCTAAGGGATGTGAGAAGTAGAGGCGACTTGTTGAATTTTTACCTTGAAAGCGGGGAAATGATTATAAATTCAGCAGATTCTATCAAAAAAGCTGTTATTGTAGGCTCAAAGATCAATAGCGACAATCAGAAATTTATAGCAATGGTAGGTGATGGAAGCAAAGAACGCAAAGCTGCCAGTGCCGAGGAAAGAACTGCATTAACAAAGTTGAAAAATGAAAAAACAATGCAGTTTATCGCAGAAAACCCAGGGTCTCAGATCAGCTTAATTGCGTTAAAGGAGGTTGCAGGTTATGCAATTGATGCAGCTAAAATTGAGCCGCTATTTTTAAAATTGTCTGCAAACGTACGGAACAGTGAACTTGGTAAAGAGTTTACTACTGCTATCAATAAAGCTAAGAAAACGGCAGTTGGTATGAAGGCTCCGGATTTCTCACAGAATGATGTGAACGGAAAAGCTGTTAAATTATCTGATTACAAAGGTAAATATGTATTGGTAGACTTTTGGGCTTCATGGTGTGGCCCGTGTAGAGCAGAGAATCCCCATGTATTAAAAGCTTACAATGCCTTTAAAGATAAAAACTTCACCGTATTAGGTGTTTCATTGGATGATGCAGGTAAGAAAGATGCATGGTTGCAAGCAATAGAGAAAGATGGTATGCCCTGGACGCAGGTATCTGATCTTAAAGGCTGGAAAAACGAAGCAGCTGTACTTTATGGTGTAAGTGCAATTCCGCAGAACTATCTGATTAATCCTGAAGGAAAAATCATCGCTTCAAACTTAAGAGGTGCGGCACTAGAAAAAGAACTGGAAAGATTAATTAAATAGTCGATAAACAGTTGATGATAAAACAAGGAAGGCCGGTTTAACCGGCCTTCCTTGTTTTATTTCTCCATTACTACTTTTAACTTGTCCAGGCCTCCTTGCAAATCTTTACCCAGCATACTCTCCATATCCATAAACAACAGCATTAAGTTCATTGGATAAGCCATTCTGCCTTTAAAGCCCCATTTTACATGAGTTTGGTTTGCGCCCATACCTTCGGTTTCCATATAGGCGTCATCTTCAGCCTCAAAAGGTTCCTTAAAGCGTAGTTTCATATCAATCCTATCACTTTCTTTAATGTTTGTGATCTCCTGCTCACCCTTGCCTACATTTTTATTGGTACTTTCCCAGGCAGAAATAAAACCAACAGTTCCGTCAGTACCGGTATATGTTTTTTTCATCGCCGGATCAATATTGTTCCAAACGCTATACTGATCCTGGTTCTTAATATGTTTAATAAAGTCAAAAACTTCCGACTCGGGCTTGTTAATCGTAACCTTTCGCTCAACAGCGTAATCCTTTTTGACAAATAATGCAACAATTAGTGCCAGAACCACAATTCCGACAACAGTTAGTAATAGTCCTTTTAAAATTTTCATATTGATATGGTTTAGTGATGGTTTTGTTGCTTAATTATCTAGCTTTATCTGTGCCTATAAATGAAATTCTTTTATATATAGTATTTAGGTTTTGCTTATATAAAGATGATTAAATTTCAGAGAAATTTCCAAATTCATTTTAAGCTATTTTTTAAAAAATCGGCAGGGATATTGCTAAATAACTACTATATTTTAAACTGTTAACACAAAAATTGAATGATGAAGAAATTGATGATAGTGGTTTTGTCGATTGTAGCAACCTATCAAAGCTATGCCCAGGAAAGCACTACAGGTTCTGCTAATAAAAAACCAGTAGCTGTACAATTGGACAAGACACCTGAGGCCCTGGGCATTTCACAACAAACAAGAGACAGGGTAAAAGCAATCGCTAATCCTCCGGTAAACATGGCACTTTTTGCGGTCGACAGACGGCAAGATGGCGACAAAGCGAATTCTGATGTGATCATGATCGTCTCGATTGATCAGCAAACTGGAAAAGTTAAATTGTCATCTATTATGAGAGATACTTATGTGAAAATTGATGGTCATGGTATGGATAAAATTAATGCAGCTTATGCACTTGGGGGACCTCAGCTTGCTATAAAAACTATCAACCAGAACTTTGGAATGGACATTAAAGATTATATCAACGTGGATTTCTACACTGCTGCAAAAATTGTTGATGCATTGGGTGGGGTAGAAGTAAATGTAAAAGAACCTGAGATTTCATTCCTGAATACTTACCTCGATGAAATCGCTGTTTATGAAAAAATACCTGCCATCCATGTTAAAAGCGCAGGACTTCAAAAATTGAGCGGTCGTCAGTCTGTAGCGTATACCCGTATCAGAGGAGTGGGTAATGGCGATTACGAAAGAACCGAAAGACAAAGGTCGGTGCTGGTTGCATTGTTCAGTAAAATGAAAAATTCAGGACCCGAGGTGTTTCCTGTTTTCGCTTCACAAGTATTGCCGAACCTGGAAACAAGTATGGCCCCTATGGCATTGATGACCTTTGCAGGCAGTGTTTTGAACTCAAAAAACAAGGTAGTTGATCAGGCACGATTTCCACTGGATGGGCAAAGTGTGGGTAAAAGAATCAACAACATCTGGTATCTTACTACCGACTTAAAGGTAACAACCAATTCTGTTCACAATTTTATTTATAAAGGTATAAGCCCGGCTGCTAAATAGCAGGGCTTGCTTCTTTTTCTGGCTTAAAATGATATGTATTTGGCATTTTATGATAACTTTATCATGATTAATGCAGTTAGTTTTGAAGATTAAACCGAATATATGTACGAAGACAGAATATTGAGGAGCGAACTTACTAACAAGATCATCTCTTCCGAACAAGCTGCGGCCTTATTTAAAGATAAGATGGTAGTAGCGTCCAGTGGTTTTACAAAGGCTGGCGATAGCAAAGCGGTTTTAATAGCCCTGGCGGAACGGGCTAAAACTGATCCCTTAAAAATAACACTCATGACAGGTGCCTCATTGGGGCATGGTACAGATGGTGCGCTGGCTGCGGCCGACGCACTTTCTCTGCGTTTACCCTTTCAGGTAGATCCCATTTTGCGCAAAGCTATCAATAATGGCGAAGTGCTCTTTATCGATCAGCACCTGGGCGAGACGGCCAATCTTTTGAAAGCCAATAATTTTCCAACGATAGATATAGCGATACTTGAGGCAGCATGTATATTGGAAGATGGAAGCATTATACCTACAACATCAGTAGGGAACACTGCTTCTTTTGCAGCATTGGCCGATAAAATTATCATTGAGATTAATACTACTATACCACTTTCCATCCGTGGTTTGCACGATATATTTTCAACCGGAACTTATCCGAACAGACCTGTAATGCCTATTGTTGCGGCAGACACAAGAATTGGCCGCGATGCCATTCCTGTGAACCCAGCGAAAATAGTTGGAATCGTAATTACTTCTAAAACCGATAGTCCGGCCGAGATTGTTCCACCAGATGAGGCAACAAAAGCGATTGCCAGGCACCTGGTCTCATTTTTTGATAATGAGGTTAAAATTGGCCATCTAAGTAAATCTTTACTTCCGTTACAGGCTGGTATAGGTAAAGTAGCCAATGCAGTATTACATGGTTTTATGGATGGTGAATTCGAAAACCTAACCATGTACTCGGAAGTATTGCAGGACAGTACCTTTGATTTACTGGACTCTGGAAAAATGACCTTCGCTTCAGGGTCGTCTATTACTGTTTCAGAAGCTTACTATGATAAAATCATGAGTAACCTAGATGGATATAAGGGGAAAGTGCTGTTGAGGCCTCAGGACATTAGCAACGCAGCTGAAGTGATTAGGCGACTGGGCGTGATCACCATAAATACTGCTCTTGAATGTGATCTTTATGGAAATGTCAATTCAACACACGTTGCAGGTATAAACATGATGAATGGAATAGGTGGTTCCGGAGATTTTGCCAGGAATGCTTATTTAAGCGTTTTTGTTACCACATCTTCCGCAAAAGCGGATGCTATATCTTGTATCGTACCTATGGTTTCACATGTGGATCATACTGAGCATGACGTAGACATCATTGTTACTGAGCAGGGGCTGGCCGATTTGAGAGGATTAGCACCAAGACAACGGGCACGTGTAATTATCGACAACTGTGTTCATCCAGATTACAAGGCCGGGTTACAGGATTACTTTGAAAGAGCCTGTGAACGTGGCGGACAAACACCTCACATATTAGAAGAAGCATTGAGCTGGCACACCTGTTTAAGAGAAACCGGCTCAATGAAACCTGCCGTACTGAAATAAAAGCGCCTGCTATTTTTTAGCTACAAAACGTTCAACCTGATTTTTTATTGGATTGATGGTTTGAAGATAGGCGTACATCGCTGCTAAATCAGTTTCTTTCATTTTTCCATACATTGTCCATGGCATAACCGTTTGAAACTGATTTTTAGCCAGTTCACTGCCACTGTCGGGCTGTGCATGCATCTTAAACTTATTGATAAATTGCTCACGCGTCCAGTTGCCTATTCCCGTAGCTTTATCAGCGGTGATGTTGAGGGAGTAAACTGTTCCCGTAGGCATTAAGAAGTCTCTGCCACCGGCAAATTCCATCCCTTTAACGTTACTGCCTTTGTCCTGTTTGGTGTGACAATCCACGCAAGCAGCGGCATTAACCAAATAACCACCATATTTTATAGTGTCGGAAGGTGAAGGTTTAGTTGTTAGTGCAGCAGGAACCGGTATGGTATTTACGATAAGATTAAGTGGTACATTCAATCTTCTTTCCGGGATGTCTGAGGCTTGCTCCGGCAAGGTGCGGATATAGGCAATAATATCATAAATGTCTTCCTTATCCATTCTACCATAAGCAGGATAAGGCATTATATTCATTAAAGCACGGCCATCTTTAGTAACCCCCGTGGTAATTAATCTGAAAAGTTCACCATCTGTCCAGTTTTTTAAGTTAAAAGGAGTGATGTTTGCAGAGTATACGGCACCTGGAAAACCAATGCTTTCGTCAAATTTTTCTCCTCCTTTACCTATAGAATGTGCAAGGGGTGGGCCTGCAAATTTTGTCCAATCTCTTTGCGAGTGACAATCTATACAAAGCGTAACATTATTGGCCAGGTACCTGCCGCGTTCAATACGTTCGGCCGTGGCGTCAATTTTTATGTCGGGTGCATCGCCAACGTTCGGCAAAGCAAATTTCACATAGCTCAATGAGCCAACGACAATAAATAATATCAGTAAAATGTAAATTAATGGTTTGCGGAGCTTCTTCATTTAGCGTTTGGTTAGAATTTAGCAATAATCAAAAATATAAATTTATTTTAAAGAAAAAAATAATATTTTTTTTGTAAGTTGGGCAGAAGTTGAATTTGAATTTACGTGCTGAGGGCTTATATTTGTAAAATTCGTCAATATTAAATTAAGCGATTTAACAGCAAAATGTTTAAAAAACTAACGGGCATAATTATATTACTTTCCTTTTTACTTGTAAAAAGCACCCCGTTGTTTGCTATGGATAACCATACGTATGATTTAATTGCCTGTTGCTCAGAACAGGGGACGGATGATACACCAGATACCGAGAAGGGAAGTCAGCAGCTGGAAATTACAGACGAAGACTTTACAGGTGATTATGTTGTTGTTCCGGGTTTTCTGATGCTTTTAAAAACGACTACTCCTTTTAATGATCCGCGTATCAATACGCCATATATTTCATTACCATATCCGCCTCCTAACGTCAGGTAAGCAGGGGATTGCCCCTTTCTTAGTAAAGTTGTAATTTAGGTTACAACAGATTTCAATTATTTCATTTATAATTCTATTTTATGAACTTTCCATTGTTTAAAAGTGCCATGGTGGGCCTTTTATTAAGCGCATGTGCTATAACTGCTTCAGCACAAAAAATCAATGAGCAGGAACTAAAAGTTAACGTAGGTAAGATTTCCAATTCAACACAACACCTGAAAAATCTGGAGCCGGTTACCTTTAAATACGATGTAAACAAGTACAAGCACCTTAAGTTGCCTGCGGGCGAACAATATGGCTTCCTGGCCAGTAATGTTCAGCCAGAATTTCCGGCAATGGTTTATGAAGCTTCAAAAGTTTACGAATCAGGTAAGAATAATTCAAAAGTTGCCAAATACAATGAAGTGCAGACAGAAAACCTGATTCCGGTACTGGTTGCGGCGATTAAAGAGCAACAAGCTGAAATAGAGCTTTTAAAGCAGGAGATCAAGCTGCTAAAAGCAAAATAAAGATAGTTTTTCCGTTTAGTGTTTTGGAAGATGCTGCCCTTTTTAAGGGCAGCTCTTTTTTTATGGCAGTTATTTGTACATTTTGTTGTAGTACTCATCTGCCATTCGGCCTGATTCAAACGCAGGAACTACATCCGCTACAGCTTGTTTAACTATGTTTAACCATTGCTGGTTGTTGTTGTAATAAGTAGAAACGACAGTTTGTTCCAGAGTATTCATCAGGTTTATGTTTTCGAGTTTGTCCTGTTCCTGATCTGACAGACCATCCGGAGCAGGTTGTATCAGGAAACAGTTGCTCTTGTCCTTAGCAAACTCAGGTACCCAGCCGTCGGGTAAAGACAGGTTGATACTACCATTCATTGCAGCACTCATACCGCTTGTTCCAGATGCTTCTCTATACATTCTGGGATTGTTTAACCATACATCAGATCCTTTTTTTAACAAAGCAGAAAGCTCAAGCTCATAGCCTGTTAACACAGCACAGTTTTTTAAAGGCATCGTGCGACTGATGATCTGGTTAAATAAGCCAATTGCACCGAAATCTTCCGGATAGGGCTTTCCGGCCCAGATAAACTGTACAGGGAAATCGGAGTTGTTGATCAGGTTAAGGAATCTATCCCAATCCTGCATTACCAGATCGGCTCTTTTGTAACCTGCAAATCTTCTGGCCCATACTATAGTCAGCACATCAGGATTAAAGAGCTTTCCGCATTGATCGGCAACAACTTTAAATAGTTCAGCTTTCATTTCCTTTTTACGCTGAGCTATTTCGGCATCCTTGCCGGTGGCTATCGCGTTGCCTATGGTTTCATCCTTCCAATATCTTTCATTTTGGGCATTTGTAATAGATGTGATTTCACATATTCCGGGATAATGAATCCACATATCTCTCGCTACTTTTCCATGTAAGGCCGATACGCCATTGGCTTTCCTGGCAAATTTGAGCGCAGCAAGTGTATAGCTAAAACTATTGCCATCCATGCCCAACAACGATTTTACTTCATGTTCCTGTAAGTGGTAGAAAAAAGACATTTCCTTTAACAGACTATATTTATGTTCTTCATTTCCGGCCATTTCTGGTGTATGCGTAGTGAAAACAACACGTTTCCGAACTTCCTCCAGGCTCTTGTGTTGGGCATACAGGTAAAAGTTAAGCGAAACGGAGTGACCTTCATTCATGTGATATACATCAGGGGCCATTTTTAAAATATCAAGCAACATTGCGCCACCAATTCCCAATACAATAGATTGGGCAATACGGGTAGTTTCATGCGGATCGTACAATCTATGTGTAATGGTACGCGATAAATAGTCGTTTTCAGGCACATCTGTGCTGAGCAGGAACAAAGGTGCTGAACCAAAAGTTTCTGGCTTTAAGAGGTACGCACGTACGTGTACGGGCGAACTGTGAACGGGAACGGTAAAAAGAATACCGGTATCCTGCAAATACGTGTATTGTTTTTCTACATAAGATGGCTTCATTAAGCCGTCTTTATCTCGTTGTTGGTCGTAATACCCATATTTCCATAGTATACCAACACCGATTAGGTTTTGTTTTTTTTGGTAAGCACTTCTTAAATGTGAACCGGCCAGAAAGCCCAGTCCTCCGCTGTAAATTTTTAGTGCCTGGTGTACCGCAAACTCCATTGAAAAATAAGCCACAGCAGTACTATACTGCGGATCTGGCTCGTAACCGAAAATGTCTTTTTTAGATAGCATGGCTTTAATTTATAAAAATTATGCTAATAAAAGGTTTACTAATCAATTATATGTTAGTATGCTATGATGATAATGTTTAGTTTTGATGTAGATGAAAGCTTTAAAACCCACTGTTAGTATTGAATATTGTCCTAAGTGCGGCTGGATGCTTAGAGCAGCTTATATGGCCCAGGAGCTATTGAGTACCTTTACTGATGAAATAACGGGAGTATTACTGATGCCCGCGGAAGTGGGGGGAGCATATGTAATTTGTATTGACGGAGTCGTTATTTTCGATCGAAAAGAAAAAGGTAGATTTCCGGAAATTAAAGAACTGAAGCAATTGGTGCGTGATATAGTTAGTCCGGAAAAAAGGCTTGGCCACAGTGATAAACTAGTTTAATTATACTCCGTAGTCTATTCGTTATTTATTTAAAATTAATTAATTTCGTTTAAGTGTGTTTATGGCTCGGTTACAGCACTGTATTTGGGTATCTATAACAGGGACCCAACAGGGATAAAACAGGGGGTTAACAGGGACTTAACAGGGGCAAATCCCTGTGGAATCCTTGGTTAATCCTGGTGAAATTACTGTAACTTAAAGACAATTATCGACTGACGGCAAAACTGCTTATTTTTTTAACTTAAATTGCCATTATTAAGAATGGGATTTTGGAATATTTTACCGGGAATGTAGAGGCTGTTGTTGGTTCTAAACTGATGGATCGGGATATAGTTCGTGGAGTTAGTGTTTGATGATGTTGGTGCTTGTATTACCCCCTCGTTGGCATTAGTGAGTTGTTCCGGTGACATGAATCTGGTAGAAACCGAGAGCTTAGTTTCTGAAAATAGTCAGTACCTGGAGCTCGTCGCTCTAATTTAGTTTGTTTTTTGACTGTTCGTTAGCACGAAAATTAGGTTGGAAAAACGTTAAGTTGTAAAAAGATCAGCTTAAAATCAGCACGGTAGATCATTTGTTCGTGAATTGTTTGCACAATAAACATGGTAGCGCTATATTTGTGCCACTCAAAAAGGAAACGATTTGGGTAAAAAGTTCAAATAGAACGATGATTCCGTAGCTCAGCTGGTAGAGCATTACACTTTTAATGTAGTGGTCCTGGGTTCGAATCCCAGCGGGATCACAAACAATAGTATCAAAACTGCGTAAAAGCTTGCAAATCAAATGATTGCAAGCTTTTTTATTTTAGCACAAACCGCAAAATATTCAATAAATCACATATAAAAAGTGAGTGATTCGGTGAGTAATTTGAAGGTTTGTGATACTCACCGAATAAAGTGTAACTAGTTGTTATACAGAAACTTCAATCATTGAACGACTTGATGCGTTTAGACTGCAAGGCTAACTTTGTTAACCTTAAATCAGTTGATTATGAAAACTAATTTCAGCCTGCTCTTCTACATGAAGAAACAAAAAAACTACACTAGTGGTAATGCTCCGATCTATTTGAGGATTACAGTAGCAGGAAAACGAGCCGAAACCACTACTGGCAGGGAATGTGAACCGGAACGCTGGAACTCCAAAACCGGACGGCTAATCGGAACTAAAGAAGAGGTAAAAAGCTTTAATGCCTATCTGGATAATTTACAGGCAATGGTTTACCAGGCACACCAAACATTAACTGAAGCCGGCAGTATAATTACTGCCGATGGCATTAAGCATGTGTTTTTAGGTAAAGACGAAAAAATACATACTCTACTAGAAGCTGTTAAAGATCATAATAAAAAAATGAAAGCATTGGTGGGTAAAGAATATGCAGGTGGAACGTTAAAGAGATTTGAAGTACTGGAAAGGCATTTAAGTGCCTTTATACAGGAAAAATATAATATCAGTGATGTCAATATCAAAAAAGTCGACAACGCCTTTATCAGTGATTTTGAATTTTATCTAAGAACAGAAAATAACTGCGCCAATAATACCGCTATCCGATATCTTAAAAACTTAGGCAAGATCATCCGCATTAGCATGAGCCTCAAATGGATTGATAAAGACCCTATGTTTGGTTATAAGCTTAAATCAAAAGCAGTGGAACGGCCTTTTCTATCCGAAGATGAACTACAGCGTATAGCGGAGAAGCAGTTCAGTACCGAAAGACTTTTACAGGTTAGGGACGTATTTCTGTTCTGCTGTTTTACCGGACTGGCTTATGCTGATGTTCAAAAACTAAAATTGTCCGACATCACCAAAGGCATTGATGGGAACAGGTGGATATTTACAAACAGAAAGAAAACAGGCACCCGCTCTGCTATTCCGCTTTTACCTTCTGCGGCTATGATTTTAGACCGATATAGCGATAACCCTTATTGTATTAAAAACGACAGGACTATGCCAGTATCCAGTAATCAAAAAATGAACGAATATCTAAAAGAAATCGCTGCACTTTGCGAAATTGATAAACCACTAAGTTCGCATATTGCCCGCCATACCTTTGCAACTACGGTAACACTTTTAAACGGTGTGCCGATAGAGAGTGTATCGAAAATGCTGGGGCATACCAGCATCAGGACTACTCAAATTTATGCGAAGGTATTAGATATTAAGGTTAGCGCAGATATGGCGTTATTGAGAGAGAAATACCAACAGGCGATATAAAGCAGTTTGTGAGCCTGAAATCCGGTCAGTGTTTCAGGCTTTTCATTTTGATATGAAAAGAACCTTGTGATTTGCAGAGGCTGAACCCATTGTGCAGGGAACTGATGTCAACTACTCCGTAAATGCCTAAAGCGAGAACAGCGGGCTGGTTTGAGCGGTGGGGTTTCGCAGGCCGCAATGTGCGGGGGAAAAGAAAACACATAATTAAAAAGCCACTGCATTGCTGTAGTGGCTTCTATTTACAGACCTTATGGCCTTTTGCTTTGTACATTGGATTTGTGTTTTAGGCTTCTACTTTTTTCTTTTCGGCATATACGTAACTGGCATTTAAAAAATCTATAAGCTGGGTATAGAGAAACAACATCCCTGCATTTTCTTCTCCCTCGGCAAAGTCGGCCGAGTTATTTACCCAACCCTTATAGAGTTGCCAAATTTTATCCCTGATTTCATGTATTGGGTAATTATCAAAAAAATCGGTAATCACTTGTAAAGGGTGTTCCAGTTCATATTCGGATAAACTGGAAGGCTGGTAGTCCAGCTTTTGCATAACATTTTCCATAATTAATTAGATTTGAGTTTATATTTTATTAGGAATTTTATTGTTGGTGAATAGGTATTACAAGCAGAACTTCTTTATCTAATTGCTCAATTTTGTTCCTGCACATTTGCTTGGTAAGGTGTATGTAGGCTGTAGCCTTTATAAATAATTTGGTGAGGTCATCTTCTGAAATAGGATAAGTAATTCCAAATCCGGCTTCAGAATGGATGTTAATCAAAAGATCAAATAACCTTTTATCTTCTTCATTTGTCAGCCAAACCCTATGTGGTTCGCCCGAGAAACTGTAACATAAGTTTATAAGTGTATATAAACTTCGTATTTGTAACGGACAGGAAAGATGTACACCGATTAGTAATTCAGTACATTGTTGTACGATATGATACAGCATCATTGTACACATGGAGTACTGCTGATTTTTGATACAATGTGTTGCACCAGCAAGGAAACCGTCAATTAAGGGAATATAGTGCTGGTATTTCTTTTCAGCTTTTCTTAAAATATTTGACAGGCTAGGTCTGGTTTGATATTCAGATTGTATAAGGTTATTGTCGCTATGAAGTAGTATGGAATTGCCATAGATGGTTTTGAAAAATCTATTGTTGGCAGTTATAGCATCTGAAACTTCTTTTTGTTGGTGACATAAGACGGTAACTTCACCTGTTTTAAAACGGGAATTGATAAACCTCTGTACCTGATATTCGGTAGGTAATTGAGATTCGGTGATCATCAACAAACAATAACGACACTCGCTATTAGCCTCATTATCCATAAATACACCGCTACGGTCTTTAAATGACGTGCTTTGAGCAAAACAGAAAAGTTGCTGTGGCTTAAATTTCCAGATTAATAGTCTGATCAGTCTCTTAAAAGATTTTGAGTGCTGGCTGGCGATTGACAAAGGTTGCATTTCCATATTGATCTCATTATAAGTTAAAATGAGCCTTATGAAATGCAAACCTCCTTAGTGGGGGTTGGGACACCTGCATTCTATAATTGCAACCGAGGCACTGGTAAGCCCGCCTTGACTTCAAAATTAATTGAAGTTTTTAGCTTGACCATTTCTTTCGAAATGGCTATCGTACAAAAATATAAGCAAGCGCCAACCCCCACCAAAGAGGCTTTGACCTACGAATGTAGGGATTTGGCGCCACACTTACGCTCGTACGATAAATTACCAGTTTTTCGGTTACGAGGCTCGTTAGGGTTAAAGAATTAAAATATTGTTACTTACATCATCTACTTAAATTACGTTTATGTAAATATAGTATAAATATGTCACACCTGTATGTCTTTTGTGTTATTTTTTTTATATCTCTTTACGATGCAATGAACGAACCCATTAACATAGCTCCAATTGAACAATTTGTCATTGATTTTGTAATTAAGTTAAGAAAGCAAAATAATCTTAATCAGGAAGATATAGCTACAATTCTTAATGTGAAGAGAACATTTATTACAAATGTGGAGAGTGCTAAAAATCGTGCGAAATACAATTTAATACATATTGCTAAGTTAGCAGATCATTTCGGACTATCTCCTAGAGATTTTTTACCGCAAAAATAGCAGTAAGCGAGGTTTAACGCTGTAGTCCTTGACTTTGCTGTTTGTTCATTCTTCTAATCCTTCGTTTTTCGGCTTCTTCCATTGGATTAATATCCGGAGCGATGTTAGGTTCTGGACTAAGTAATATTTCCAGCAGATCAGTGCTTGCCTTACCGACCGCATCTAACATCTGCCCGGTGCTGCCAAAAAAATCCCCCGCAACCTTAGTGCTTAAACTTGTAATGATATTACCGAATGCTGTATTTTGTTTTAGCAGTTCGCTCAAAATCTGCATTTGTACCTTTTGTTCCGCTGTTCCGTTTTTCATAGTATTGGCATAAACCAATGTATCTTTTAAGCCCCTGTTAAAATCAAAGTAACGGTCGAATAGCGTTTCACCCGACTGTTTAAATGCATTTCTGTTAAACTGTCCCAATTTAGCGGAATGTTCCTTATTCTTACCTCTTGAATTATTTTCAGGGCTCAATTTTAAGCGATTATTAATGTCCTTACGGCTTACAATGATCTGAATATGCATTTGTTCGCCCTCTTTGCGTTCGCCTTTTTGTTTTGTGCCATCTTTTACCTCCTTATCATTGTGTTTATAATAACGATAGTTTTCATGTTTGCCATACCATAGCAGGTCTTTATGGCTGCCAATCCCTGGTCTTTTAAAATTACGGGCGTATTCGTCCATGACCTTTATGGCAAATTCCTTTAATTTTTCCTTTGCGCCCTGTTTGCCATATCTGCCGATTAGATGGGCAAGTTCCTTTTGGCTGGGGCTGATGTTTATAAGAAAGAATTTACTTTCATTACGACCGAGCTTGGAAATGTTATTATCAATCCTTACCCTGACTTCCTGCCTTGGGATTTCCCCACCAGAACCATTGAACCAATTTTCTTGCCCTAATCCTTGTCCTTTTTCTATTTGCAGTTGATTTTCCTTTTCTAAATAGTTAACTAGTGCCCCGCTGCTTCCTTTATTGCCTCCTGTTTCTGATGGTGTGATATTAATAAACATGATTTTATAGATTTTCCAGTGATTGCCTTGTATGTTTTTGTAGTTCATCTTTTTTGGCAGCAGAAGCAGACCAGCCTAATGTCTCCCGCTGGGCAATGTAATAGTCCAGTATCTTTTTAAACCGTGCTTTTAGTTGTATTTTTTCTTCGTGATACAGCTGTGTTTTACCAATAGCCTTATCCAGCGACCCTAGTGCTTTCAGTATATCGTTGGTCTTTTTTACATCCTGATCAGCATATTGGTTTAAACTGTCCAGGTATTTAATACTATTTTCGGCAATCTGGTGTAATTTGCTACTATCAGTAGTTATTGGCAACAGAAATTCTTTCTCCTGTGTACGGATAAAACGGATAATACGGTTTACACCATTCACCAATTCTTTTTTCAATGCTTCATCATTCAGGTCTTTGGGGTCTTTTTTACTCTTATCGAAATAGTCAATCATCTGCATGAATAACAGTTTCTTACTTCTTCCAAGCCCGAGCGCAAGTTTCGTCAGTTTTTCATCCGCTTCTAAAGGATAGCGTATAGATTTGATACCGTTGTCCTCCATAACTTAGATATTTTGATTGTTTTCTATAATTAGCCTTACGCGGGTTCCATTTAGCGGATGCCATGACGGGGTATATTCAATATACCCGTAACGTGTCAGGTCGCTGATGTTCTTGTGATAGGTGGCAATAGATTTAATGCGAGAGAAACGCATGAGTTTTGGCCTACTTACCTGAAAAGGTAAGTAGGGATTCTCATCATTGCTAAAGAAGAACAATGCAGCAAACAGGGCGATATGTGATGAAAACAGACGTGGGTCTGTTGCCAAACGTTCAAAATAATTGTTTAACGGATGGCTCTGTAAATTCTGGCTATTGCTCATGTTCTTCTCCTTTCATTATCTTTTCGATCACCAATCTATTATAATACATACTGCCCCCAATTTTGCGGAACGGCAGGGTTCCATTGATCCGCAGGTTCTGCAAAGTCCCTGCGGATATGTTTAGCATTTTCCTGACCTCTGCACTTTTGAGCCATTGTCTATCGCCAGTTTCTTTTTTATGGCCGAAGATCTCTTTCAGTTCTGTGAACAGTTCGCTCTTGAACTGTTGTAAATCCTCTTTGGTGATAATCTCTAATCTCATAGTTGTTCCTTTCTCGTTTAAAATGCGTTAAAAAATAGTTGTGTTAATTCCCGTTTTGTAATATACAGCGATGTATACGCAAAACGATACTGGCAGGGCTTTGCCTGCTTCACTGTATACCCGGAGTATACAGTAAACCCCGCTGGCGATAGCCTAGGGCAAGTAAGTAGGGCCACTGCCCAACTTCAGCTTGCTCTGCCCCGAAAAGGGGGCAGACTACAGGGAGCGCCGTTCTATCGCTCTGCAAGGGCGTTCAAGATCACTGCCCGAGGTTCTGCACACCTAGTTTTTGGATAACAAAAACTAGGTATTACAGGCTCTTGTTCTCTGATGTAACTGTATATCCTGATATATAAGCAGGTACATACTTACATAGCTATATATTCTCATTGTTGTATATACAGCTCATTTGATCGGTGGACTTTCGTTCTTTGGTTCGTCTTTGTACTGACCAACCCATTCGAGCAGTTTGTTCCGAGAGAAGAGCAACTTTCCAGCAGTTTTGGAATAGGGGATTTTGTTCTGTCTTACCAGTCCGTAAAGTGTTGGCCTTCGGTAATTGATCAGCTTTGCGGCCTGCCTTGCATTGAGCAATTGATCTTCACCGGGCTTATTGATTTCGTAATCCCCGATGGCATTTCTTACAGAGGTTTCCATGATCTGGGAAAGTTCTTCTGTAGATAAAGCAGTAAATAAGATTTTTTGTGTATTCATAATATTTCGGTTATGAATACAAAGGAATAACACAAAATTGCTTAGAATAGCAATGACATTAATGTATTAATTTATGAATTTTAAGGATGCTTAACATTTCTTCAATATGCGGGTTTTTGTCCCGATTATTTTTTAAAACTTCTAGTCCTTTTGGGGCATAAGTAGCCATTACACTTTTGGTACTTTCGATTTCAGAAGTGCTAAATACCGAAAAGTAGCGTTTTAGCATCGCCACATAGGTAATTTGATTTGTGCCCCGGTAATAGTTCCTATTCAGGTTATAACAGCAGTACATTAGTGCAATAAGTACATTACGCATATCGCCCCGAGAGGTTACCTTTTGGGGGAGTATTTGTGAAGATTTGAAGTCATTGGGGAATGCTCCCGAAAAGAACATTGCCCCTAAGTATTTTTCAAGTTCTTCTTTTTCAAAAACCGGTGCTTCAATACCTTTTCGAGTGGTAAGTGGTTCAGTCAACACTTGCCACATTTTTTTAATATTGGAAGCCTCACAATAGATTTGAATACACTGAAGGTCATCTTTCTGACTGGTATCTGGTGATACCTCTACAACTTGTTTCTGCTCTTGGGTAGTCAAATTTTCTGGAAAATAGTTTGTTTTTGCACTTGTATGGTCGGTACTAGACAAATCCATTAAATTATTGACCTCTACAAATGCCAGGTATAAGCTTGCCTGAATATAGCCCAAATTATAAAACAGGGCATCATCTAGTTCACCGTCAAAATAAAGAAAGTCCAGACAGTATAAACAGAAATTGCGTAGATGCTCTATTTTATGCTCATGGGATAGAGTGTTATAAGATATCCCGATATTTTGAGTAAATGTATTCAGTCCATTTTGATAGCCATCAAGAAATACTTTTAACAGTTGTTCTTTAGCTGGATAACCCCAATTGGGGTAAGATTCAACATCGTAATCTTTTAATGTCTGTTCTGTGGCTTGAAAGAAATCAAATAGTTCCAGATCACTGATAAAATAAACATGGTTGTTTCTGCGCAATTCCCTAAATGGGAAATAACCAATACGTTCAATCAGCTTAAAACGGTTATCATTCTTGCTTATCAGTTCACCATTCTTTCTTATAATACCCGACCGCATTTCATTATAAATGTGACCAGAATAGGGACTGAAATTTTTAAGATGAGGAAAGAACATAAGCGTTAGGTATAGTTCATTTTTATCTAAAATAACTAATTTCCGCAAATATCCGGCTCCTTTGTTACTATAAAGAAGCCGGATTTAGAAGGATAGGAATAAAAAACACATAAAAAATTTGGAATAAAGATATTGTTATCGTAATATTGCGATATATAATTATGGGACTTACAAAAACAGAAATATTTACAAATAAGCAAAACCAGCTTGCAACCTTGTTAAAGGCGATGGCTCATCCTGCTCGAATTGCTATCCTGCAAAGGATATTGATTTCCAATACTTGCATTTGCGGTGATCTTGTTGGGGAATTAGGGTTAGCACAGGCGACAATTTCGCAGCATTTGAAAGAATTAAAGAATGCAGGAATAATACAAGGAACAATAGAGGGAGTTAGTATCTGCTACTGTATCAATCCGAAAACATGGAAGTTGTTAGAGCAGCAATTGGGTGCTTTTCTTGCTGAATACAAAGGCGAAACAACCTGTTGTTAACCTTTTTTTGCTTATATCAATCGTTAAATTGCAATAATACTATAAATACATAAATTATGAAACTATCAGAAATAAAAGAAATCCTTGCTACGGCTGAAGGAGTAAATTTTAAATTGGAAAATGGCAATTCGGTACCGGAACATTTTCATGTAACCGAGGTCGGAATTATTACAAAAGACTTTATTGACTGCGGGGGAACTGTACGCCATGAAAAAGTAGCCAATTTCCAGTTATGGGATGCTGATGATTATGAACACCGTTTAAAGGCGGGAAAATTACTCCATATCATCTCGCTTTCAGAAAAGGTTTTGGGAATGGAAGATTTGGAAATTGAAGTGGAATATCAGGCAGAAACTATTGGTAAGTATGATTTGGGTTATGACGGGGAGGACTTTCTTTTACTTGCTAAGAAAACCGCTTGTTTAGCTATGGACAAATGTGGTGTCCCAGCCGAAAAGCAAAAAATTGAAATGGTAAATCTGGCTTCGGGTTCAACTTGTACTCCGGGTGGTGGGTGCTGCTAATTTTAAGACCGATAAATATAACATGAACACGAAACTTTTTCAGGAACTTGAAAGTGTGGTGAGCACTTTCAAGTTTGATAGCATCACATCAGATCGCAAAGCGATATTGCAGCCCTTAATTGATTTCATTCAAGACAAACACCATACTCAAAGCGATGTACGTCTCAATCTGATCTGCACACACAATTCACGTAGAAGTCATCTTTCACAAGTTTGGGCGCAGACAGCAGCCGCATATTATGGCATTAAAAATGTATTTTGTTATTCAGGGGGAACTGAAGCCACTGCGTTGTTTCCTGTAGTTGCCGAAACGTTGAGACAATCGGGATTTAAAATTCAGGTTATCGCTGAAGGGAAAAATCCAATATATGCCATAAAATACAGTGATAATGAACATCCTGTTATCGGCTTTTCAAAGACCTATGATAATGAATTTAACCCTTCAGGCGCATTTGCGGCAATAATGACCTGTTCGCAGGCCGATGGCGGCTGTCCATTCATTTCCGGGGCTGAAAAGCGCATTCCAATAACCTTTGATGACCCAAAGGCATTTGACAATACGCCAGAACAAGCAGAAAAGTATCAGGAAAGAAGTTTGCAGATTGCAACTGAAATGTTTTATGTCTTTTCACAAATCAAATAAATATGTCTGCAAATACTTGTGCCCCTGCGGTAGAACGTAAAAAATTAGGCTTTCTCGACCGTTACTTAACCTTATGGATTTTTCTGGCAATGGCCATTGGCGTATCTATCGGGTTTTTTATCCCCTCGTCATCAGGTTTTATAAATTCTTTTTCCAGCGGTACAACTAATATTCCATTAGCAATCGGGTTAATTCTGATGATGTATCCGCCATTGGCAAAAGTGAAGTATGAACAGATGGGCAAAGTTTTTAAAGATGCAAAGGTATTGAGTGTATCTTTAATATTGAATTGGGTAGTTGGCCCGATACTGATGTTCTTTCTTGCTATTACCTTTTTACGTGACTATCCTGAATATATGGTTGGTCTGATTCTCATTGGTTTAGCAAGGTGTATTGCTATGGTTGTTGTATGGAATGAACTTGCTGAAGGTAGCCGTGAATATGCTGCTGGGTTAATTGCCTTAAATAGCATTTTCCAAGTGTTATTATACAGTGTATTTGCTTATATTTTCATTACGGTTCTTCCTCCATATTTTGGCCTCCAAGGTTTGAATGTCGATATTACCATTGCCGAAATCGCTAAAAGTGTAGGAATTTATTTAGGTATTCCGTTTGCTATGGGAGTGATCAGCAGGTATACATTAATTGCGATCAAAGGAGAAGAGTGGTTTCAAAACAAATTTATACCCCTTATTTCGCCAATCACCTTAATTGCCTTGCTTTTTACCATAGTAGTGATGTTTAGTTTGAAAGGAGAACTCATTGTTCAAATCCCTATGGACGTGGTAAGAATTGCTATTCCGCTTGTCATTTATTTCACGATTATGTTTGTGGTTAGCTTTTTTGCAGGAAGATATTTTGGAGCAGATTATTCAAAGAGTACCTCCATTGCATTTACAGCTACCGGAAACAACTTTGAACTGGCTATTGCTGTCGCCATAGGTGTATTTGGCATCAATTCAGGACAGGCATTTGCTGGGGTAATAGGGCCTTTGGTTGAAGTACCTGCTTTGATTGCTTTGGTAAATCTTGCCTTTTGGTTTAGGAAAAAATACTATAAAACTGCACCAGCTATTTAGTGTTAAGGTAGTCACATCTATTACCCTAATGTTCAGGAAGTATAAACAAACTAGTTTATACTTCTTGGCATATAAATAATAATGCAAGCACCTATCAATGCTATACTGGCTCCAATAATATCCCATTTATCGGGTTTAAATCCGTCCACTTTCCATGCCCAAAGTAAAGCAAGTATAATAAAAACCCCACCATAAGTAGCATATACTCTTCCAAAGTTAGCCGTTTGCCAAGTCGCTACAACTCCATATCCCACAAGTATGAAGGCACCAATAAGCCCATACCATAAAGGTTTACCTTCTTTCAGCCATAGCCAAATCAAATAACCGCCTCCGATTTCACAAAGTCCTGCAAGTATAAAAAGAGCCAGTGATCTAATAATGTCCATAATATCGTTTCAAAATTCTAATCTGGTAATTACTAAGCTGTAAATTAAGATCATGTAAATCTGTTATGGCAAACATAAACTAAAAACAGCCACGAACCTAAAGACAAATCTTTAATTACAATAGTTAAAACAAAATATATAATTTTACAACGTGAAGCTATTTGCACTACTTTTATCCATTTTCGTATTTGTCCTGACAACAGTACCGTGTTGCGCTTTAGAAAGTAACGAAGTACATCATCAGGAACAGAAACCAGATACCTGTTCAGAAGACGGAAAGGATTGTTGTAAATGTTGTTCACCATTCTACGTTTGTGGGACATGTGTTGGTTTTACAATAAATAGCTATTCTATTTTGTCTTTTGCCGTTATTATAAAGCCAGTTCAACACAATAGTATTTACTTAACTGTTGAGCCTAATCAAATTCCTACCATAATCTGGCAACCGCCAAAATTAAGTTAATCATAGTACAGTCTAATATGGACTGGTTTTATTGAAATTACTTAATTAAGAATACACATGAAGAAATTAGTTGTGCTTATCGCTGTGCTGTTTTTTACAGTCACTGTTTATGCCCAAAACACTTATAAAGCGATCATCAAAGACGCAAAAACAAAACAAAACATACCCGGGGTAATCGTAAAGGTACAAGGATTGAACATTAGTTCAGTTTCCGGCACTGACGGATTAGTTACATTAAATAATATCCCGTCGGGTAAACAAGTTATTCAGTTTAGCTATATCGGTTTTAAACCGGAAACGCAAACTTTAAATTTTCCATTGGTACAGACTGCACCTGCTGAAATAAGTCTAGAAACGTCTGAAGAAGGTGAAGAATTAGAAGAAGTTACGGTTTCGGCAACCAGAAGCAGTAGAACGATAGAAAATATACCGACAAGAGTTGAAGTTATTTCGGGGGAAGAATTAGATGAAAAAGGAAATATGAAACCCGGAGATATACGAATGCTATTGGCAGAAAGTACCGGTATTCAAACTCAACAAACATCTGCAACAAGCGGAAATTCCAGCATCCGTATTCAAGGGCTGGACGGAAAATATACCCAGATCATACGTGATGGTTTTCCTTTATACTCCGGCTTTTCAGGGGGATTAGGGCTTCTTCAAATTGCACCCTTAGATTTACAACAGGTGGAAGTTATCAAAGGTTCGTCATCAACCTTGTATGGTGGGGGTGCAATTGCAGGCTTGGTAAACCTTGTATCAAAGAAGCCAACAGAAGAACGTCAACTTAACTTTCTATTAAATGGAAATTCCGCTTTGGGAGCAGATTTAAGTGGTTTCTATGCTCAAAAGTTTGAAAAAGTCGGTGCTACAGTTTACGCCGCTTATAACCACGGAACGGCCTACGATCCGTCTAATATTGGTTTGACTGCCATTCCAAAATTTGACCGTTTTACTTTAAATCCTAAGTTGTTTGTCTATTTCAATGACGAAACAACACTTTCGGCGGGATTAAATGCAACCATTGAAAAACGTATAGGCGGTGATCTTGAGTACATCAAAGGAAATGGTAGTGCCCAACACAGCTATTTTGAAGAGAACAAAACGGGACGGTATAGTACGCAAGTTGAGTTAGATCACAAACTAAGCGATAATGAAAAATTCATTATACGTAACTCGGTTAGTTATTATGATCGAAGTATTGGTCTCCCAAGCTATCTTTTTTCAGGAGTACAGCTTTCAACCTATAGTGAAGCAAATTATTCCCGTAAAGGCGAAAAAGCAGATTGGGTAGCAGGGATAAATTTTCTTACAGATCACTTTAAAGAAGACAAAAACAGTGATTTTGCTTTAAGAAGTTATAACTACAACACTATAGGTGCTTTTGTCCAGAATACCTGGAATGTAGCGGAGCAGTTCACTGTCGAATCTGGCATTCGTGGGGATTATCATAATGAGTATGGTTTTTTCTTTTTACCAAGGCTTTCCGGTCTATGGAAAATTAATGAACATTTTTCTACACGCTTAGGGGGTGGATTAGGTTACAAAGCGCCTAGCGTTTTCACAGAAGATGCAGAACGTATTCAGTTCAGAAATGTACTTCCTATAGATGTAGCAAATACTAAAGCTGAACGTTCTTATGGTGCCAATTATGATGTCAATTACCGGACTTCATTATTTGATCATAAAGTAGGTTTTAGCATTAACCAAATGTTTTTCTATACTCGAATTAATAACCCAATTTTGCTTACTCCGGTAGTGGGCGGTAATCTTCAATATATCCAGCCAAAAGGAAATTTAGATACTAAAGGCATGGAAACTAATGTAAAGATTACCTACAGTGATTTTAAATTATTTATTGGATATACGCTTGCAGATGTTAATCAGCACACTGGAAACACCTCGGAAACTTATCCTTTGGTATCTAAACATAGGCTAAACAACGTTTTAATGTATGAAGTGGAAGATGAATGGAAAATTGGTGCAGAGGCTTATTACTTTAGCAAACAAAAGCTAAATGATGGTTCTACCGGAAAAAGCTATTGGACGGCTGGTTTAATGGCAGAAAAGATTTGGGAACGCTTTTCTATTTTTGTAAACTTTGAGAACTTCACAAATACCCGCCAGACTAAATTTGATTCTATTTATTCAGGGACAATTACCAATCCTATTTTCAGGGACATTTATGCTCCCGTCGATGGGTTTGTTGTTAATGGGGGAATTAAGTTTAAGCTGTAAATATGGTTAGAAAAAGTGCTTTTTTGTTGAATAATACAACTAAAATCAGTATATTTAATCTATAGCAATTGCAGCTAAAACGTATTGAAAAAATGGTGAGCGATTCGGTGAGTCGATTTTAAAAACACCTCTAAATACTATTTAAACGCTGATTTTTGAACAAGGTTCGAATCCCAGCGGGATCACAGAAAGCCTCAATGCAAATTGAGGCTTTTTTGTATTAACGGATTGCCAAAATCTCAATATATAAAAATATCTCCGCTGTGATATTATAATCATTATAATTATATTTGGATAATTCATTTATTGAATTATTTGACACTATTGTATTGCAATGGCAATTATTATCTTCTATTCTCATGAAAACATCTTCAATTGTAGACCGGCTTTTAAAAAACATGGGCAACATGCATGAATTAGGCCGCCAGCGAGCATTCGAGTTAGGCAATCCTTTCTATGCACAGTTTGCAGAAGATCATGGATATTGGCGTAAAGAGTTGCCAACAGGCGAAAAATATCTTGTTTCCCTCGAAGTAATAACGGACGACAACGATATGCCTGTTGAGGTGAGGGACACGATCATCAAAAGACTAGAGTAATATTATGCCGGAGTTGGTTTAACTCCATAGGAGCAAAGTCAGATAATTACGCGCCTAACACCTTCCACTGTATTCGTGTCCATTATATTAATGACACGCATTACCAACAGACTTAGAATAAGAGGTAGGGGTGGGATTAATCCTTCGTAATCAAAACATCAGTCACATTGTGCCAGTTCTGTAAAAGACGATCAAAAAGAGGTGGGTATTCAGAACCTCCTCTGAAAATAGTATATTTTCTTATTCCGGTATCAGCATTATTTGTCGCAGACTCCATCGTTCCTACCGAAAGTCCGCTAAGAAGATTACTTAAGTTGAAATTGAAAGTGGCTTTGTAAGTATCAGCAGGGTTAACAAGGATTTCAGGAACGCTGAGACTAGCTTCAAATGGGAAAGAACTCGCCAATATAATACTGTCTCTGCTTCCATGAATACTTTGGAAAGTACCTTTGAAGAAAAATGCCAGCTCAGGCCAAACAAATTTTTTACAATACATTTTAACCTCTACATCTTTGTAAGATCCGGCAGGCAATTTGATATTACCTACTGTAGAATTTCCAGTCAGAAGATCCAGATTCTTCTGAACCATCACAGTCGTATTTAATAAATTACTGCTTTTACCAGTGAAGGTGATCTTCTCAACATACACTGTCGCTGAGGACCAGTTTACCTGTAACGGAGCAGCTGCAGAATCACTGCTGCCAGCCTTCGCCGTTTTTAATGCTGAAGCTTTCAACTGTGAGGTGAATGCTTTGGCGACAAAAGAGATGTTTCCATAACCTGAACTGACAATGTTTTGTTCAGGTTCAACGTTTTTTTGACAAGAGGTAAAGGCCAGTGATACGAGGAGAATACCGGCATAGAAGGAGAGAGATTTCATTGAGCTAAGAGGCTTAAATTTTTTTTAATATAGTAAAAGTCTTTAATTTCGTTCTGGCAAATGGATAGCTACATATGAACATAATTGATCTTTATCAAATCATTTATAAAAGAGTTTGTAAGGTGGTTCCTAGAGATTTGGAACCAGGTTTCATGCTTTGTTGCTTTCATTGTATAGATAACTGGCAGGTTCTGTGTTCGATAACCATAGAACTAAGAAAGAAGATGCATCTCGCAATAATTGAATTGTTCAATTATTATCCTATCGCTCCGCATGCAATTTTGGCGAATAATAAGTATCATTGTTTAAAAATATATAAATTGGTTGCTTAGAAGTTATTCAATGCCGACACCCTTTCGCAATATATTTTTGCCTTTATTTATAGCAAATATTATTCTGTATGGTTATAAAACCGTTTTATAGTGATGCTGAACTGTTGCAGAAAATAGCAGCAGGTGATGAGCACGCTTTTAGCTTATTCTACTATAAGTATAACAAAACGGTTTTTCTTTTTGCATATCGTATTCTTGATGATGAGTCACACGCTGAAGAATTAATGCAGGAAGTCATGTTAAAAATCTGGATGTTAGGTGATGAATTATATAATATAAATAACCTGGAAAGCTACTTAAGGGTAATGTGTCGAAACCGCTGTTATAATAAATTGCGACAGCTAAGGCGTGAGGCCGGTAAAAACAAGAAAGCTACGGCAGGGTGGAAGGATGAAAGTAATGAAACTGAAGAAACAATACTACTAAATGAAGCGAAAGGCTTGTATGAGAAAGCGATTGCAAAGTTACCTGCCCAGCAACGTGAAGTATATAACTTGTGCCAGATTCAAGGTTTGAAATATGAGGAGGCCGCTAAACAACTTAATATTTCGGTCTTAACGGTTCAGTCTTATATGAAAATAGCTTTAAGATCGGTGCGAAATACGATGCGTAACCATGGTGGGATAGCAGCTATTTTGATTACTTTAAAACTTTTTTAATTTTCAATACCCCCGGTATTATCCTGGCCGGTGTCTTCGTAATGTATGAAGCCCATTTCCATAAGAAATTTGTTCCTGATGTTACTTTTAACAACGGGACCCATCAGTTTTGCTCAGCAGATCAGTGTTGCTGAGCTCAAAGTTGAACACCAGGATAATCCGTTGTCGGTAGAAACAGCGATGCCTAGATTTAGCTGGAAGATCAGCTCAAAATTGAAAAATACTTTTCAGACATCTTATGAAATTAGGGTTGGCACGGAAAAGACGGGCCTGAATTTAAATAAGGGACTGGTCTGGAAAGTAAGCAATAAAACAGATCAGTCGGTTCTTGTTCCTTATGCCGGAGATAAATTGCAGTCAAAAAAGCGATATTTCTGGCAGGTTAGGGTTAAAGACAATCACGGGAATACCTCTGCCTGGAGCAGTGTTCAGTTTTGGCAGACTGGGCTTAAGGCGGCCGACTGGACTGCCAGCTGGATTACTGTTCCCGGAAAAGATACTTCGGCAAGGAGCCCTTTGTTCAGAAATGAGTTTACAATAAATAATAAAATTAAATCTGCAACTGCCTATATCACTGCAAAAGGTTTATACGAAGCGCATATTAATGGAAAACGTATTGGGGACAGTTATCTTTCCCCAGGCTGGACAAGCTATAGAAAAAGGCTTCAGTATCAGGTGTACGATGTAACAGCATCTTTAAAAAATGGGCTCAATGCAATTGGTGTAACGCTTGGAAACGGCTGGTTTAAAGGAAGAATTGGTTTCGGAACGCAGCATAGCTTTTATGGGGATACCAGGGCGCTAATGTTGCAGCTGGAAATTGAATATATGGATGGAACAAAAAAGACAATCCATACCGATGAGCATTGGAAGAGCTCCTATGGACCGATTTTGATGGCTGATATTTATGATGGAGAGTATTATGATGCCAGGTTAGAAAAAAACGGTTGGTCAAGTCCAGGGTATACAGAAGACCACTCCTGGAAAAATGTGCAGATTGAGGAAAAGGGTACCGAGGAACTGATCGGCATGGTCGGAGCCCCGGTAAAAAAACAAGAGCAGTTTAAAGTTTTAAAAATATTTAAGACACCTAAAGGTGAAACAGTGGCAGACTTTGGACAAAATCTGGTTGGTTGGGTGATACTTAAGGCAAAAGGCCCGGAAGGTACCCGGATTACACTGAGTCATGCTGAGGTACTGGATAAAGATGGTAATTTTTATACGACGAATTTAAGGACGGCGAAAGCCCAGAATACTTATATCCTTAAGGATAATACCGAGCAGATATTTGAACCACATTTCACATTTCAAGGGTTCAGGTATGTAAAGATTGAAGGTTATCCAATGGAACTAAAGCCGGAGCATCTTACTGCTGTCGCTCTTTATTCTGATATGGAGGTAACAGGGAAGTTCCATACCTCGAACCCTTTACTGAACCAGTTACAGCATAATATACAATGGGGGCAAAAGGGCAATTTTGTTGATGTACCTACAGATTGCCCACAACGCGATGAGCGTTTGGGTTGGACAGGCGATGCACAAGCCTTTGCAAATACAGCTGCATATAATATGGATGTGGCTGCTTTCTTTACCAAATGGTTGAGAGATTTGAGTGCTGACCAGCTTGCAGATGGAATGGTGCCTTTTGTAATTCCAAACGTGCTGGGCGCAACTGATGGCGCTTCTGCCGGATGGGCTGATGCATCGACCATTGTGCCATGGGATATGTATGTGGCTTACGGAGATAAGCATTTACTGGAAGTGCAATATGAAAGTATGAAAAAATGGGTTGGTTATATGACCGCTAAATCTACTGATAACCTTTGGAATACTGGATTTCACTTTGGCGACTGGTTATTCTACCGCCCGGATGATGATAATGATGGCAGGGCAGCAGTCACTGATAAATATCTGATTGCACAGGCATTCTATGCAAACTCTACCCAAATCATGATCAATGTGGCTAAGGTATTGGGGAAAACCCAGGATGCAGATCAATACACTGCATTGCTCAAGCAAATAAAGGAAGCTTTTGTGAAAGAATATATGACCGGAAATGGAAGATTGGTTTCAAGTACGCAAACTGCCTATGTATTGGCATTGCAGTTTGACATGCTCCCTGAACCACTTAGGACTTCCGCAGCAGACCGGCTTGTAAAAAATATCAGAGATTATGGAAACCATCTGACCACAGGGTTTTTAGGTACCCCATACCTCTGTCATGTCCTCAGTCGTTATGGACATGATGATGTGGCTTATCAGCTGTTGATGCAGGAAACTTATCCTTCCTGGTTATATCCCGTGAAAATGGGCGCAACAACGATCTGGGAAAGATGGGATGGAATTAAACCCAACGGAAGTTTTCAAACTCCGGAAATGAACTCATATAATCATTATGCTTATGGTGCTATCGGTGACTGGATGTACCGCAATGTGGCAGGGATCAAATCGGATCCTGATGCACCGGGTTATAAAAAAATCAATATTCAGCCTAAACCGGGTGGCGGCCTTAATAACGCCAGAGGAGAGTTAAATACCCCTTATGGTTGGGTGATTTCTTCCTGGACAATCGAGAACGGCATATTTAAACTGGATGTGCAAATTCCTGTAAATACCTCTGCAACGGTAACTTTGCCTGCTCCGCTATTGAAAAGCAATAAGGAAAATATTCGTCAGATCGAAATTGGCTCCGGTAACTATCATTTTGAATGCGAAATGAAATTAGCAGGCGGTAAATAATATTTTAATTTATTTTATGTTCAGTACCCCCGGTCATCGGGGGTATGGTGTCTTTACAATAATGGAACCGAATAGAATTATATTTCTCTATGATAAGATTAAACGAAAAATAGCTTCTGAAGAGGAGCAGCTGGAGTTTGATCAGTTGCTACAGGATAAACAGGCAGAGCAGGAGCTTAAAATGTATTGGGATCAGCTATGGACAGACACGACGGCTGAAGATAAATCTGCTTTGCAAATCCGGAATGAAGAGGAAATCCTGCAGGTTATACTTTCACATGAAAGAGATGTACGTAGTATACCAGTGAATAAAAAACCAGCAGGTTATAAATATTTGGTCGCCGCCGCCTGTATATTGATGGTAATGGCCAGTGGTTTATTCTTTTTTAATCATAAAACCGCCATGTCGCCTAATGAGCGAACAGTTGCTCATGCCATTGTACCGGGAAAAAACAGTGCTACGCTTACCCTTGCAAATGGGAAGAAAATAGTCCTTTCTGATATGGCCAACGGTGAACTCGCTAAAGAGGCCGGCGTAAAGATTTCAAAGTCGGCAGATGGTCAGATCGTTTATGAAGTAATCGGCACAGATGGCAATTCTAATCAATTGAATACGCTTTCAACCTCAAATGGAGAAACTTATCGGATACGTTTACCTGATCAGAGTGAGGTTTGGCTTAATGCCGCTTCAACAATTAAATACCCGGTAAGTTTTGCAAAACATGTAACAAGAAAGATAGAGTTGACCGGCGAGGCTTATTTTGAGATTGCAAGGGATAAAAAGCATCCGTTCATCGTAGAGACCATGGAACAGCGGATTGAAGTTTTAGGAACACATTTTAATGTGAACGCTTATGCTAACGAAAACAATGTAAAAACGACTTTGATTGAAGGCAGTGTAAAAGTGCAAAGATTTAATTCAAATCAGAAAATGTTGGGGACAGAGCAAGCTATCCTGAAGCCGGGCGAACAATCCCTTTTGTCAGCGGATGAGCTCAATGTTAGGCAGGCAGATGTAGAAGAGGCAATCGCCTGGAAAATGGGCTTCTTTAAATTCAGAGATGAAAATATTCAGAGTATCATGCGCAAAGTATCGCGTTGGTATGATGTAGAAGTTATTTATAAAGGAGAAATTCCGCAGAGTGGCCTGGAAGGAACGGTGTCCCGTTATCAGGATATTACACAGTTACTGGACATGTTACAGTCTACCGGCCTCGTTAAATTCAGCATCATCAAAAACAAAATTATAGTAAGCAAATAACCAAATATTTAACCAAATACTAAACGACGTATGAAAATAAGACCTACCTGACCTCTTTTAGGGAAGCTTAGTGCAATAAAAACGTGAAAGTGTCTCACCACTTCCACGTTATAGGCCTGGGCTATTCAATACCTGGATAATATCCGGATAAAATAATCGAAAAGAAATCTTGAATAAACCCAAACAACCAAAAGTATGAATTTAAATGCTTTTATCAAGACCGCTATGCCCATAGCTGGCCGATATAAAAAAATATTATTAGTTATGAGAATAACTGTGTTGTTATTGCTGATGGGGCTGATGCAGGTAAGCGCTTCCAGCCTTGCACAGAGAATAACCCTTTCATCAAAGAATGCCGATCTGCAGGACGTCATAGAACAGCTGAGAAAACAAAGCGGCTATAATTTTTTGTATATCAAAAAAGAGGTGCTCGGTAGAGCAAAGCCGGTAACGGCTCAGCTCAATGATGTAACCATTGAGGAGGCGCTGAATAAGATTTTTACTGCACAGCCATTGATCTATCAGATCAAAGATAAAACGGTAATCATCAAACCCTCCCTGGACAAACCATCTGCAAGGACTGAGCAAAAGCCTGTTACTGGTAAAGTGAAGGACGAGACAGGAGAAACACTTATTGGGGTTTCTGTCTTAATAAAGGGTACCAAGACGGGAACCGTTACCAATTCGGAAGGAAGTTATACCATTCAGGCTGAACCTGGATCAGTACTGGTGTTTAGTTATATTGGTTACGAGACACAAGAAGTTACAGTAGGAACGGAGAGCAATATTAATGTGTCGTTGATCGCGATAGCAGGTGGTCTGGATGAAGTGGTTGTGGTAGCCTATGGTACACAAAAAAAGGAAACAGTTACCGGAGCAATCTCTTCTATTAAAACCAAAGAAATTAAACAAAGTCCTGCAGCAAATTTAGCGGTGACTCTGGCAGGACGATTACCTGGATTAACTTCTATCCAACGTAGCGGTCAGCCTGGCCGGGATATTACACAATTGTTTATCCGCGGACAGGGAACAGTAAATGCGCAAAGCCCGATTATCCTCGTAGATGGAATTGAACGTGATCTGACCTATATTGATCCGAATGAGGTAGAGTCAGTGACAATTTTAAAAGATGCCTCATCTACAGCTATTTTTGGAGTTAGAGGAGCTAATGGGGTTATTTTGGTGACCACAAAAAGAGGAACTTCTGAGACTCCGGAAATCAATTTTGTAGCAGAGGCGGGTGCACAGGATTTTCCACGCTTTATCAGCCCGGTTAATGCTTACGACTTTGCAACACTAAAAAATCTGGCACTTACGAATGATGGTTTACCTGCTGAATATTCTAGTCAGTCATTAGAATATTATAAAACACAGGAAGATCCCCTGCGTTACGCAAATACAGACTGGCGTAAATTGTTGATTAAGGATTATTCTTATCAGCAACGCTATAACCTGAATGTTTCGGGGGCAAGTAAAACCACTAAGTATTTTGTAAATGCCGGTTATCTCAATCAGGGGGGACAGTTTAATACTGAAAAAGACCTTAGTTATGATCCGAGCTTTAAACTTAACCGTTATAACTTCAGATCTAATATCGATATCCAGCTAAATAAAAATTTAAAAGCATTTTTAAATGTAGCAGGTTACCTGGAGCAAAGGAACAGCCCATACGCTTTAGGGGGCGACAATCCAACGGATTGGATCATCTATTTTATGAACCGTATGCCGGCAGTTGTTCCAGGTCCACTTACACCTGATGGGCAGGTGATTACCTATTCTGATATTGACCATCCGGCCTATGGCCTGATCAACCGTTCTGGTTATACACAGCAGAAAAGAAGCAATGTGTTAGCTACTTACGGTATGGAGCAAAACCTTGACTTCATTACCAAAGGTCTGTCGGCAAGGGCGGTAGTTTCATTCGATGCACGCACAGTTAATAACCTTGAAGCGACAAGGAAGTATGAAAAATACATACAGATCATTAATCCTAATTTACAAGGAGCGGACGGGCGCGACAGCGTGTATTACCGGCCGTTCAATAATGACCAGAATACTCCTTTATCCATTGGAGGAGGACGGAATTTTGAAACCTTATCTAATTTTCAGGGTTTCATAAATTATGCAAAAACTATTGGAAAACATGATTTCTCAGGTATGTTGCTATATCAGCAACAAAATAATGTAATCAACAATGAGTTACCATTTAAGTTAATGGGACTGGCTTCCAGATTTACCTATGGCTATAATTCTCGGTACTTTCTGGAGTTTAACGCAGGTTACAACGGTTCTGAACAATTTGCCGAGGGCCAGCGGTTCGGGTTTTTCCCGGCAGTTTCTGCCAGCTGGCTCATCTCCAATGAATCGTTTCTACAGAATAACCCTGTCGTGAATCTGTTGAAATTAAGAGGTTCGTTCGGTAAAGTGGGTAACGACCGCATAGGAAGCAGAAGGTTTTTGTACCTGGATGATATACAAGTGGTTGGAGGTGGTTTTTCCGGTAGCCTGGGCAATGCTCAAACCATCAATTACAATTTATTAAAAAATGCACAGTTACAATGGGAGGTCGCAAAAAAATACAATCTCGGATTGGAGATGGGATTATTCAATCAGTTTAATCTCGTGGCTGATGTGTTTTATGAAAAGAGAGATAATATTTTACGTAACAGGGGAACTATTCCGGAACTGAACGGACTTCCTATCTCAGTATTGCCACCGGTAAATATTGGTGTAGTAGAAAATAAGGGGTTTGAAGTTGAATTGAATTATAAGAAATCATTCAACAAGGACTTGTCTGTGTTGGCCCGCGTCAATCTGAATTATGCAACAAACAGACAAATTTATGCGGATGAACCTTTGTTACCTGAAGATTATGCTTATCGCTATAGGGAAACTGGCTACCGGATAGGACAGATGTTTGGATATCAGGTAGACCGGTATTTCACGGATGCGAATGACATCGCCAATTCTCCTGTACAAAATGTAGGCGGACATGAATCCAGACCTGGCGATTTTAAATACAAGGATCTGAACAACGATAATCTGATCAATGAAAGAGATATGGCACCGATTGGTTATTCAACAGTTCCTGAATATCAGTATGGAGCAGCATTTAACCTGACTTATAAAGGATTGGATTTTAGTGTCCTGTTTCAGGGGATTTCAAATGTTTCTAACTATTATAGTGATCAGGGGGTTTTTGCTGACAAAAACTACGTGTCCAGACATCTGGAGAGCTGGACAGCAGAACGTGCAGCCAACGGATTACCAATCAATTACCCACGTATTTCTACCCAATCTAATCCCAATGAAAGGCCAAACTCATTTTTCATTCTCAATGCGAGCTATCTGAGATTAAAAAACATGGAAATTGGCTATAGTTTGCCATCAAAATGGAGCAATGCAATTGGCGCAAAACGTTTGCGTATTTATGCCAATGGTTTGAACCTCTTTACCTGGGATAAGCTACCGACAACAGAGTTTGATCCGGAGCTGACGAACAGTCGCGATTACCCGATTACAAGGCTGTATAATTTTGGTGTAAACTTCACTTTTTAATCAGAAGATAAGATGAAAAATATTTTAAGAATTTTTATGTTGCTTTCTTTCCTGGCAGCAGGTTGTACGAAAGATTATCTGAACATCACACCTGATGGCCGGACAACACTTGATGATATATTTAAAGACGAGAAACGTACTGAGGCTTACCTGAACAGAGTTTACGGACAAATGCCAAGTTATTTCTGGAAGTATGGTTTTTTTGATTTCCTGGCACCTTTTTCTGATGAGGCCTACGCTTACAGCGGTGCAGTAATGGCTTGGTCTGCAGGTAGTCTGAATGCCAGCGGTAGTCCTTTGCACGCCCACCAGGAGAGAGGTAAAGGCGTTTATCATTATGGTACTTTCTGGGCGGGTATCAGAGATGCGAACGTATTCCTGCAAAACATTCAGACTGCCAATATTCCCAGTGCAACCAACAGGGAGCGTTTTCGTGCGGAAGCACAGTTGTTAAGGGCTTTTTATTACTGGGAACTCATTAAAGAATATGGTCCGATGCCTGTGGTGACGGCACCCTTCACAAATGATTTTGATTATACCACGCTTAAACGTCCGTCTTTCCAGGATTGTGTAAATTTTATTGTAAAAGAGTGTGATGAAGTCATTGCGAACAACAGTATGCCAATGCGTATCACTACGGAAGCAGAGCGCGGACGCTTTACAAAAGCTGTTGCCTATGCGGTAAAGTCTCAGGCTTTGTTGTATAATGCCAGTCCGTTGTGGAATGCCGGTAACGATAAAAGTAAATGGGAAGCTGCTTCTTTGGCGGCACAGAGTGCCATCAATGCACTAACCACACAAGGTTATACATTGGTAGACAACTATGGAGATTATTTTCTGAGCAAAACCGATATCAGCACTTCACCAAGGGATAAAGAAACAATTTACGAGGTTTTTGAGGGGCAAATAGACCCTGTATTCAGTATCATCAATAGTATTCCAAGTAAACCTGGAATGTTTAAAGTTGGGGCCACTCCAAGCCAGGAATTGGTTGACAGTTATGATATGCAAGCGACAGGTGAGCCGGTTATTACTGGTTATCAGGATTTAGATCATACACAGCCAATCCTCAATCCAGCCTCGGGATATGACCCGTCTCAGCCTTATCTGGGGCGCGATCCGAGATTTTATGCAACTGTTTGGTACAACGGGGCTGCTTATGATAATATAGCAGGAAATGTACATATTATGGAGACTTACGTAGGCGGGGCAGATCAGTTATTGAAAGCTCCCATAGGTTGGGCCTTTACGCGAACTGGTTATTATCTGCGCAAATTTATTGATCCCCGTTTACAATCTGGTCAGCCAGAGGATACACGCTGGAAAAAATATCGCCTTGCAGAACTTTATCTTAACCTGGCGGAGGCAGAAAATGAGGCCAATGGACCGACCACAATAGCGCAAAATGCAGTCAATAAGGTGAGATTTAGGGCGAATATGCCCAATTTTCCAACCACTTTATCACAGCAGGAATTTCAGAACCGTATCCGTAAGGAACGCAGGGTAGAGCTCGCTTTTGAAGAACACCGTTTCTGGGATGTACGCAGATGGAAAATACTGGATAAGACAGATAAGCTGGTTACAGGTATGGAGATTACAAAGCAACCGAACAATAGTTTTACTTATGCCCGCTTTGTAACTGAACGCAGAAATGCCTGGAGTGATAAGTTCCTGATTATGCCTATTCCAATCAAGGAAACTGCTATAATTCCTGATTTTAACCTGAACCAGAACCCTGGCTGGTAAACATCACCTGAACGAATGTAAACTTTAATCAAATAGTTATGGTTGCCATAAAACTTATCAGCTTAACGCTTTTAGTTGCCACTGCTTTGGGCTGTAAAAAGCCTGCTGAGGAAAATAAAGAAACTATTAAAGCAAATGAAGTGCAAAATACCGGTAGTACATCATTAACGGCTGCACAGGAACGTTATATTGTTTTTTTTCTAACCAATACCAGCGTTGATCAGGCCGATAGCGAAAATACAGGTAAAGATGCCAATTCTGCCTATACGTTTGTAGGGGAACTTCCACAGATTTTTGGACCAGTTAATGCTGATGCTCCTTATAAATACGCATTTGGTTTACCCGGGCCAATGTTGCTCACCCAATCGGTCCAGCAGATGCAATACCAGGTTAATAAAGCTTTTGATATTGCGGAAAAATACAACGTTCCGGTATATTTCCAGCTGGATGACATCAATAATTATACGACTGAATTTGGCGGCGGCGCCATGCCTAAGTTTTACAATGATCCCTCATGGAGCGAATGGGTATCATTCCCCTCGGGAACAGAAACCTGGGGCGGGCAGTCTAACGGTCGCCTTCCATATTACTGGTTTAACTGGGGTGCCTGGATGCATGCCCAGGCTTTCCCAAATCTGCAATCACCGGGGTTTAGGGCTTTTGTGAAAAGTCAGCTTGAAAATGGTGTGTTGTCGGTCCTGAATACCCGGTATAACCAACTAAAATCAAATGGAAAAGGATACTTGTTTGCTGGAATGGCTATTGGCTGGGAAACACACATTCCCGATTATTCGGCTGATAATACGCTATATAACGTGAACCCCTCTTCGCTTCCGGTAAATGCAATATTAGGAGACCAGATGCAAAGTTGGGAGGCCGGAAAACTTGGATATGCGGCGCTGCATACTTTAGGTTATACGGCTTATAACAAGGACAGACTGTATCAGGTAATCCATGATTATTCTGAGTTTTTAGCTAAAACAGCTTATGATACCGGGATACCAAGGGAAAAGATCTTCTCACACATTGTGGGGGTAAAATCCAGCCAGCCCGGTTTGTCGACCACGTTTGCGCCACCAATCTGGACCGCTGTTAACAATTACTCAACACCCGGTTTTACGCTTTCACCGGTAAGCTGTCCTTACAACCTGAACACCTTAAAAGCAGAGATTAATCTGGTGGATCCACAGCAGAAAAACTTTGCCAATGCGGAAGGCTATAGCATTGGCGTGAATGGCTCTTTTGCACAGGCTGATGCCTATTTTGGCGATATGTTTGGTCATGGAGCTTCTATGGTCGCTGTATTCGGCTGGGGAAGAGAACCTGCAAGTTCTGCTTTCGCCGTGTCGCATAGTCCCACAAGCCCCTTTGTGCAGGCCGCAAAAAAATGGCTGAGCAATGAAGTGAAAGTATGGTCATTTGCCGCAGGTGTTGAGGGTTGGACATCGGGAAATGATATCAGTGGTTTCGGATGGAAAAATGCAGGTAAAATAGGTGGAACGCTAACTGGAAATGATGCTTTTATACTTTCAGCAAATTCAATGGGGTATAATATGGGTACTGAAAAACTCGTTCAGATTGGCATCAGTAATGCGTCTGCAAACACGGTTGGACAGGTTTATTTTACAACTACGTCAAGTACAGGCTGGTCGGAGGATAAAAGAAAGGACTTTGCAATGGTGGCGAATAGCTCCCTTACCAATTATACCATCAATATGGCGGATATTCCAACCTGGCAGGGAACGCTTAAACAGTTGAGAATAGATCCTTCCAATGCCGTTCCCGGCAGTACCACTTCAGGTAATTTTAGTATAGATTATATACATGTGGGTAGTCAGGGCTGGAATTTCATGTCTGCTTCAGAAGGTTGGACGGCCGGACAACAGATTAATAATTTTGGCTGGTCTGCTGCTGCCGGGAATTATATAGGTGGAAAGATAACTGGTGCCGATGCGTTTATACTATCAGGTGATAACCTGAATCTCAGTCTCGCAAATTGTCGGTATGTAGTGGTCAGGATGAAGAACTCTTCTCCGCAAACGATCGGACAGGTTTATTTTACTACAACTACTGATCTGGCATGGAATAATGCGAAACAGGTATCTTTTGCGCTGAATCCTTATTCTGATTTTACAACTTATACTATCGACATGAGTACCGTTCCGGGATGGACAGGAACTTTAAAACAATTACGCATTGATCCTTCCAATGCTACTCCTGGAACACCTGTTAATGGGTATTTCCAGGTTCAACACGTCAAAATAATTAATTAAGGAGAAGTATGAAGCTGTTCAGATTTAAGATAATAAATATATTTTTCATCGTTCTTGTGTTCGGGATGGCGGTAGCCATCCCTTGCAAAGCACAAAAAAGTACACCCATTCCGGTAATTTTTGAAACCGATATGGGAAATGATGTGGATGATGGGCTGGCACTGGCTATGCTTTTCAGATATGCTGATCAGGGAAAAATTAATTTTCTTGGCATCAGTAATAATAAACAAAGTTTAAGTTCCTTGCAGTTTATAGATCTGATGCGGCGCCAGTACGGTTACAGCCAGTTGCCCATAGCAACGGTAAAAAATGGTGTCGAGGGTGAAATTGAAGCTAAGAGCTTTGCCAAAAAGGTGATGGACTACAAGGAGCAAGGCCAGTTGCTATATTCGAGCAGTATAAAAAAATATAGCGATGTTGAAGCGGCTGTCCACTTTTACCGGCGCATGCTGGCCAAAGCTAAAGACACTTCAGTAGTGATTATTTCGGTGGGTTTCTCTACCAACCTTGCGGAATTGCTGGAATCTAAAGCCGATCAATATTCAAAATTGAATGGTTTGGAGCTGGTAAAACGAAAGGTGAAATTTTTGAGTACAATGGCAGGGAATTTTAGCCATCCAAGGCAAAAAGAATTCAATGTGATCAGTGATCTTCCTGCCACCAGGAAAATGTTTGATCGCTGGCCCACTGCTATTTATATCAGTCCGTTTGAAGTAGGGGCAAGTGTTCATTTTCCTGCTAAAGCTATTGAGGCTAACCTTGGTTATCGTGGGAACCAACCTTTGGTTACCGCCTACAAGGAGTACATTACTATGCCCTATAACAGGGAAACCTGGGACCTTACTTCTGTGTTGTTTGCTGTAGAAAAATCAGCACACTATTTTAAACAAAGTGTGCCCGGTAAATTTATTGTGGATGAGCAGGGCTATACAGAGTTTAAAGAGGAGAACAGGGGAAGGCACTATTTTTTACATACCCCCGGCGAATCAGAACGCACTAAAATTAAAAACCGCTTTGTAGAATTAATCATGACTGCGAAGTCGGTGTCAACGGACCTGAAAAGTAATATTGATGTTCAGGGCTTCCTAAATCCTGCACTGAAGTACCGGCCTTTAAGGATCATTCATGAACATTTGGATACTGCCCTGATCAGGAATTTAAAAGAGCTGGGTTATGGTGGTGTAGTTACAAATGTATCATATCAGGATTACCTGAGTTCGACACAAAACTGGGAGAAATTTCGTTCCGATATTGCTTATGCAATTGATAAACTGGGTGTAAGGATATGGATCTATGACGAAAAGGGATATCCGAGCGGCGCAGCAGGTGGTATAGTATTGAAAGATGATCCTTCTGCTCAGGCACTTGGCCTGTCTGTTATATCCAAACTCGTGAATAAAGGAGAACAACTGGTTATACCTTTTCCGCATGGACATACCAGGTTCCTGGCAGCATTTGCTTATCCCGAAGCTGGTTCTGGCAGCAGTGCAATAATTGATCTTAGAAAGTACACCGATGGGAAAGGGAACTTGAAGTGGACAGCACCTAAAGGGAAAGGGAACTGGAAAGTGCAGTACTTTGTACAGAAACCTTTTTATGAAAACACCCACGCTACACACAATTGGTTTGAACAGCGGAAAATGGTGAATTTGCTGGAAAAGAAAGCTACAGCCGATTTTATTAAAGTTACACATGAACAGTATAAACATTATGTCGGTGACTACTTTGGAAAAGGAATTGAAGCTTTTTTTACAGATGAACCATCCTTAGTCGGTGCCCATTTTTTGAACAATAAACCACCTGTAACACCTGGAGTCCGCGATCAGCCAGATTTTAATATTCCTGCTTTTCCAACCTTAAACTGGAGTGAAAGTTTGCTGACCGAGTTTAAAAGAAGAAGAGGATACGACTTATTCAATAAGCTTCCCTACCTTGTGGAAGGGCAATCGGCAGCTGCATTTAAGGTCAGGATAGATTACTATCAGACATTAATGGAGCTGGTAGCGGAATGTTATTTTAAACCGCTGGAGGAATTTGCCGCAAAGAATAATGTCGCCTCATCCGGACATTTACTACTGGAAGAAGATTTATTTTACCACCCTATTTTTGAAGGAAGTTTGATGGAAATGTATAAGCATATGCAGTTTCCGGGGATAGATCTGCTTACCGCTTATCCATTGATTGCAAAACGCTGGGGCGTTACTACTGCTAAGTTCGCTTCTTCGGTTGCAGATACCTATGGGAAAAAACAGGTGATGAGCGAAATATCCAGCGCGTTCGATAGCAATGATGCTGGTATAAATGGTCAAATGGCTGCGGTAGGTATTCAATTTGCCTATGGAGTTGATCTGTTCAATTCTTATTACAGGCATGAAAAAATGAGTGTCGAGGAAAATAAGCAGTTTACGAATTACATTGGGAGAGTAGGGTATTTACTGGACCAGGGAAAGAGGCAACCGCAAGTTGCAGTTTATTATCCGATTGAGAGTATCTGGGCCAAAACCTTAATCCCATTATCTATTGGAAGGGAACATTTCGACAAGGAAGCATTGCTTTTAAGTGATAATTTTACTGAACTGGGGTTGGCACTGGTTGATCAGCATATTGATTTCAATTATGTAGATCAGGAAAAATTACCTGAACCCGGAAAAGAAATTAAAAAATTGATTATTCCAAAGCTGGCAGTGTTGCAGAAAAAGCTGCTGGATCATTTGATCAGACTTGCAGATCAGGGTATGAACCTTTATTTCCAGAATACTGAAGTGGTCTTACTAAATGGGGATGGGGTTGAGCGTGATACCCTTGACCTTAAAGAAAAATTTAGCGCTTACAACAATGTTGTTTTTTTGGACAATGTAACTCAGATCGCTTTGCAAATTTCGGCTGATACGGATTCAGGATATCGAATTGAAGCTGGAACTGAAAATATTGTTGCTTTGGCTAAGTCTGGTAAAACAGCAGAAGTATATCTGTTTGTTAATGCGGCCGATAAAGCGCAGAATATAAACGTAACTTTCAGAAAATCTGATAAAGGTTTGATGGTCTGGGACCCGGTATCGGGACTGGTGATACCGGGAAAAACCCGGGCTACAAACAATGGAGATGTGTTAGAGCTGAACCTTGATAAATGGCAGACACTATTGGTAACAATTGATAAATAAAACATGAACGAATTAAACAAATACACCATTAGAACTGCACTGGTTTTATTGGTTTCCTTATTTGGCGTTTTTAATCTGGCAGCTCAATTTAAAGCGGGAAATTCAACACTTTCAAAAGGATTTTTAGCTCCGCCGGATTCTGTCAGGCCTTATGTCTACTGGTATTGGATAAATGACAATATCTCACCGGCTGGTGTGGTAAAAGATCTGGAAGCAATGAAAAAAGTGGGGATTGGCGGCGCATTCATAGGCAATATAGGGCTTTCTAAAGAAGAAGGGACCTCTTTTGGAAATGTGAAATTGTTTTCTGATCAATGGTGGAAAGCGACTGAGGTAGCTATGGAAACTGCAACAAAGAACGGAATTACTTTGGGAATGTTCAATAGTCCTGGATGGAGTCAGAGTGGCGGCCCTTGGATAAAACCAGCTTCTTCTATGCGTTATATAACAAGCACGAGGTTAATGGTAAAAGGAGGTCGGCAACTTGCCATGAACATAATGCCGGCAAATACAGATACGGGTTATTTATTTACACTTGCTGTACCTGCTCCTGATTATGCTGATTTTGATCTGAAGTCTTATCAGCCACAACTGACAACGGATGCAGATATTAGTCATATATCAAACTTAACGGATGGCAATTTTTCAAGTTCTTCCATGTTTTCGTCTGGTATTAAAAATAGCAGTATCCATATCAAACTAAAAAAGGCTTTAACCATCCGAAGTTTGGTTCTGCATCCTGCTGAAGTACCATTTTCCGCCGATGTACTGCTACAGATAATACGAAACGGGAAAATGGAGACAATTAAAACGTTTAATATCAATAGGATTAATCCAAGTAAGCAAGTTGGTTTTATTCCTTATGCGCCTTTAGCTATTGCTTTTGATCCGGTTAGCTCAAAAGAATTTAAGATCGTATTAAAAAATATAGAAGGGCAGGCAGGGTTCAAAGAAATAAATTTATCTCCGGCTGCTTACCTGGAAAATTACATGGAAAAGCAACTGGCTAAGATGTACGCAACGCCACTACCGCTTTGGCCGGAATATCAATGGCAGACACAAGGGGAAACTAAAGATGCTCAATTGGTAATAGACCCACAAAAAGTAATCAATTTAAAATCGTTTGTAAATCAACAGGGCCAGCTTAACTGGAAGGTGCCTGCTGGAAAGTGGCTGATTATGAATTATTATCTTGCCACAACAGGTGTAACGAACAGCCCGGCATCACCTGAAGGAAAAGGGTTGGAAGTAGATAAAATGGATCATAAAAAACTGGCTTCCCATTTTGATTCTTTTATAGGAAAAGTACTCGCCCGCGTACCGGAAGAAAAACGTAAAACTTTTAAGTATTTAGTTGCTGATAGTTATGAAATGGGCTCCCAAAACTGGACTGACAGTTTGCAGCATACCTTTAAACTAATTTACGGGTATGATCCTTTGCCATGGCTTCCCGTATTGACAGGTAATATCGTAGGAAGTGCTGATCAATCGGATAGGTTTTTATGGGACCTTAGAAGACTTGTTGCTGATCTGGTTGCCACTGAATATGTTGGTGGTTTAAAAAAACTTGGTAATAAAGCAGGCCTTAAACTCTGGCTTGAAAATTATGGACATTGGGGTTTTCCGTCAGAATTCTTAAAATACGGGGGAGCGTCTGATGAAGTGGCAGGTGAATTTTGGAACGAAGGTGAACTGGGAAATATCGAAAATAAATCAGCATCGTCAGCGGCTCATATATACGGTAAAAACAGGGTTTGGGCAGAATCTTTTACCGCTGGCGGTGGTGCGTATAGCCGCTATCCGGCTTTATTGAAGAAAAGAGGCGACTGGTCTTTTACAGAAGGCGTGAATCAGACTTTGTTGCACCTCTATGTCCACCAGCCCGAAGAATCAGGTTATCCTGGTCTGAATGCATGGTTTAGTACAGAGTTTAACAGAAAAAATACCTGGTTTTATCAGGGAGCAGCTTTTATAGATTATTTAAGGAGATGTAATTATTTACTTCAGCAGGGAACCCCGGTAAATGATGTCGCTTATTTTATCGGAGAAGATGCACCTAAGATGACAGGGATTAGAAATCCTGAATTGCCTGAAGGCTACTCTTACGATTACATTAATGCAGATGTGATATTAAACAGGATAACTGTTAGAAATGGAAAACTCTTATTGCCCGATGGTGTACAGTATAGTGTGTTGGTTCTGCCACCACTTAAAACCATGCGTCCTGCTTTGCTGGAGAAAATTGAGTCACTTGTAAAAGATGGTGCTGTCGTATTAGGGAATGCACCGGAAAGATCGCCAAGTTTACAGGACTATCCAGAAGCTGATAAACGTATTAAAACGCTTGCACAAAATTTATGGGGCGGAACAGTACTGAAGAAAGGAATAAGAAAATATGGTAATGGCCTGGTTATGGAAGGTATTTCTATGCAGGAAGCACTGGACTATATCGGTCTGGCTCCCGACCTGAAATCTACTGTTGGCAACAAAATATTGTATACCCATCGAAGTACCGAAGCTAATGAGCTATATTTTATGACCAACCAATCTGGTGGTGATATTGAATTTTCTGCTGTATTTAGAGTGACTAATGCTCAGCCTTACTGGTGGGACCCGGTTACCGGAAACATGAGAGATTTACCTGTTTTTAGCAATGCTGACGGTAAAACGTCCATTTCTTTCAGACTTGAAACCAATCAAAGTGGTTTTGTAGTTTTTAATAAAGGTGAATCGAAGAAGAGTTCGGGTACAAGGGAGAATTTTCCTGTAGCCAGGCAGCTGCTTACTTTATCTGCTCCCTGGGAAGTGAGCTTTCTCAATTCTCCTATATCCGGAGGCCCGGAAAAACCAGTTGTGTTTAATGAATTGATTAGCTGGTCGGATCATAGCGATGAGCGTATAAAGAATTTCTCTGGCTCCGCTGTATATAAGTCAAGCTTTAACCTGAAAAAGGTGGATCGGGAAGGGACCATCTTCCTGAATACAGGATATATTAATGGAATGGCCAGAATTAAAGTCAATGGCGAGGATGTGGGCTCAGTATGGACAGCCCCCTGGCAGGTTGATATTTCAAAAGTCATTAAAGAAGGAAAGAATAATGTGGAGATAGAGGTGGTAAACACCTGGATAAACCGCTTAATAGGAGATAGCAAACTTGACGCGAAGGACAGGTTAACACGCACGGATGTCATTAATCTTCCTGCGGATAACAAATATGAGCTATCGGGCTTAACCGGGCCGGTAAACGTGATCGAGGTTCAGTATTAAATCATAAAATATTGAACGTAGGCTAAATCTATTTTTAAATAATAAAAGAAATTAAAAAATGAATCCAATGATTTTAGTTGTAGGAAGCTCAAATACAGATATGGTTATAAAAACTGACCACCTGCCTGTTGCAGGAGAAACAACTCTGGGTGGAGTTTTCTTTATGAACCCAGGTGGCAAAGGTGCGAATCAGGCAGTTGCAGCCGCCAGACTGGGAGGAAATGTAACGTTTATATGTAAAACTGGAAATGATATCTTCGGCAGACAGTCTGAGCAGCTTTTTCAGGAAGAGGGAATTAATACAGATCATATTTTATCTGATCCAGATAATCCATCTGGTGTAGCCCTGATTACGGTGGACCAGAATGCCGAAAATTGTATTGTTGTCGCATCGGGTGCAAATGCAACACTTAGCGTAAACGACCTCGGGAACCTTGAGCAGTTAATTGACCAGGCAAAAATAGTTTTGATTCAATTGGAAATCCCCTTAACAACGGTAGCGCATGTTGTACAAATGGCGGCAGCCAAAGGTGTAAAAGTTGTGCTGAACCCTGCACCTGCATGCAGCTTGCCAGATGCCCTGTTAAATAATATTTCCGTTATTACACCAAATCGAACAGAGGCGGAAATACTATCCGGTATTACTGTGAATGATATGGAAAGTGCAAAGAGAGCGGCTCAGATTATCAAAGGGAAAGGTGTTGAAACAGTGATCATTACTTTAGGAAGAGAAGGGGCTTTGATATTACATGATAACGAATTTATGCATACTCATGCCCCGGTGGTCGAAGCTATCGATACTACTGCTGCCGGCGACGTGTTTAACGGGGCATTTACAGTCGCATTATCGGAAAATAAAAATATCCGGGATGCGGTAACTTTTGCCTGTAGTGCATCGGCAATATCTGTAACCCGTTTGGGCGCACAATCATCTGCACCATCAAGAAACGAAATTATTGCAAACGTATAATTTCGATGGAACTGTATCATGCACATAATCAAATCTTTTTAAATATAAACCAGAATTAAAAAAACGAAAATATGTTTATCATTGAGAGTTATTCACTTGCAGTCGTATTTTGCCTTATCACTATGCTATGTTGGGGATCATGGGCCAATACACAGAAAATGGCTGCCAAAACATGGCGCTTTGAACTGTTTTATTGGGATTATGTAATCGGCATTTTACTTTTTTCAGTTATTTCTGCTTTTACTATGGGCAGTGTAGGTCAGCAGGGACGTGATTTTCTGACAGATCTTAAACAGGCAGACAGCTCAAATGTAATAAGCGCGTTGTTTGGAGGTGTAATTTTTAACGCTGCGAATATTTTACTGTCGGCTGCCATAGCCATAGCAGGCATGTCTGTTGCCTTTCCATTAGCCATAGGTTTAGCACTGGTTTTAGGTGTGTTGATCAATTATACTGCTGCGCAAAAGGGAGACCCAATTCTGTTGTTTGCAGGGGTGGCATTAATCGTTGTGGCGATACTTCTGAATGCAATCGCCTATAAAAAGAAGAGCATGGGCGAGCAGAAGAAAGTATCTGCAAAAGGAATAGGCCTCTGTATAACTGCGGGGGTGTTGATGGCTTTCTTTTACCGGTTTGTGGCGGCAGCTATGGATCTGGAGAATTTTATATCTCCGGCCATTGGCAAAATGACCCCATATACAGCTGTATTTACCTTTTCGCTGGGTATCTTTTTAAGTAATTTTGTATTCAATACAATCCTTATCAGACGACCGATTGTAGGTGAACCGACTAATTATAAAGCTTATTTTTCAGGAAGTTTTAGTACGCATATGACAGGTGTATTGGGAGGTCTGATTTGGGGCCTCGGGAATTCATTAAATCTGATCGCTGCCGGAAAAGCGGGACCTGCTATATCGTATGGATTGGGGCAGGGGGCAACACTCATAGCTGCACTATGGGGTGTCTTCATTTGGAAGGAATTCCGTAATTCACCAAAAGGTACCAATGGCTTATTAATCGCAATGTTTTGTTTTTTTATCGTTGGGCTCGGTTTGCTGATTTTTGCGGGGGTGTAAAACCTAAAATTTTAAAAGGGGTACCCAAAGTGTGGCTGTTGCATAACAGTTAATGTTGGACTTGTGTCCCGACGTAGTATAGCTATAAGACAAGTTAAAATACAGGACTGATTTGACTTTTTTTCGATGAAATATGTATCTTACGCAGGTTTGATCCCACTTCACCAATTAAAAACTTTTTAGGAGCACCAGGCCTTCTAATTAGTACTTAATGCTAGAGTTATTTTATAAATGAAAAAATCAAATAAGGCCGTTTCAGCTGCATTGTTATCTATGGTTTGTGTCCAGGGTGGAGCTTCTATAGCTAAGCATCTTTTTCCCGCTATAGGAGCAACAGGAACAAGTGCATTAAGAATTGGTCTGTCTGCTGTAATGCTTACTATAATTAATCGTCCGAAGTTGTTTACATTCACTAAACAACAATGGTTGTATTGTTCTATTTACGGAATAGGAATTGCTGCAATGAACCTCATTTTCTATTTAGCCATACAACGGATTCCATTAGGGCTGGCTGTAACAGTAGAATTTATTGGCCCTTTGTTTTTAGCTTTGTCTTTATCGCGTAAATGGATCGATATTGTTTGGGGATTACTGGCATGTGCCGGCATTTTACTCATTGTTCCCTGGCAAAGTAATCATGTTGATCTGCTAGGACTTTTTCTGGCTTTTCTGGCAGGTGTTTTTTGGGCAGTTTACATTGTAATGGGTAGTAAGGTAACTACAGTAATGCAAGGAAAGGATGCCGTTACCACAGGAATGCTTTTTGCTACCTTGATTATTTTGCCATTTGCTTTATGGGATGGCAGAGTTTTTAATCTTACACCAATTCTTTTTTTTAAAGGCTTAGGTGTAGCTATTTTATCTAGCGCATTGCCTTTTTCATTAGATTTGGTAGCGTTAAAGAGGCTGCCCGCAAAAATATTTAGTATTTTAACGAGTTTGCAACCTGCTTTTGCTGCTTTTTCAGGGTTGATTTTCTTATCAGAAAAGCTTACACTTTTGCAATGGATATCCGTAGCTTGTGTGATCTCTGCAAGTATAGGGGCTACGGCTTTTAGAGAAAGTAAAAAGACTGATTAAAATAATAGGTGAAAAATAACCTTTAGTTATTTCATAATCAGGTAATTCATATTTTCGATGTTTTTTTTGTCATAGGCAGAAAAACCAACAATCTGCAGCAGCAATTTTTCGCGGTTGTCTAATAGGCCAGGCAGATATTTGGATTGGAGGATGGACACTTGATCAACAGCCGCAGGAGCAGGTAAGGGGTAGAGGGCCTTACCAATTGTCATGTACCAACCTTCTTTCTGTTTATTGATAGCTAACCTTGGATCCTTAGTTTTGATGTATGCAACCGGAAACATTGACTTTAACACTTTCGCCATACTTGTTGAATCATTTAAATTGAAGACATAGGCATACTGCATTAAACTGGTTTGGGTTTTCCTTAAGGAGGCACCAATTGCGTAGTTAGTAAAGTTTTCGGCGAGCATCTCGTTTCTTTTTAACAGAGAAACACAAGCTGCTGTTTTAGCCGTGTCGCCTTTCCCAATTGCATTTTTGTAAGTTTCTTCAAATAGGATCGGTAACAATATATCACCACTTAAAATAACCTGCTGAGCAATAGCTACATTATTTAATCGTATGGCATTTTCGAGGAGGTATTTGGAATTTCTATGTTTCGGTGGGGTTTCACTACTAAATTGTTCCCAGGAAATGAGATTTCGGTCCCCATCCGTAAGGTTCTGTAAAAAACCGATATTTCGTACAATATTTCCGTGCCTGATACTTACTTCGGGTTTAATTATGGTCATAAATAGACTGGGGATTGATGGGTAATAGGTTGATTTGAAGATAATAGAATCAGCCTGTAGTTTTTTGTTGAGTTCTTTTATGGAGGTTGATGGAAAAAACAGCGAATAAAATAGTGTTTCTGGATTTTTCAAATTCGCAACGGAATCGCGATAGCCAAATAACAATCCGAAAGATATTCGGTTTATCGTATCTAGCTTGTTATAACTTGTGCTAATATCTACGTCGTTGATAAAGGGAGTTAAATTATAGTCTGGGTTGTCATTGGGTTTGTCTATATCAAAAACAAATTTTTCCAGGTAACTTTCACATGCGCTTAAAGTTGTCATCTTTAGGTTTGCATATTCAGATTCAAGGGTTTCTTTATCAGGTAATATGCCCTTGTCTATATCCATTTTTAACCTTTTCATAGTTTCCAGGCAGGGTTGGCATTTGCTTTCCCAATCGCTCGTAATGAGCGCTTCGTTTTTATACAATGCGCTTTCAATGGTGGCTAATTGCTGTATAGCCTGGTTATACTGTTTGTCTATTTTATCGGAAATATTAATCAAGGTATTAAAGTTCTGTTTTTGAAATTCGTAGATACTTTGCTGTGCCCTAAACAAGGTGTCTATTTTTCCCGCTATTCTGGTTATTGAAGTGTCAGTTCTATTAAAATACTGCATAATCTGCTGATGTCTTAAGGTGGCCACATCTTCACCACCAAATAGATTCGTAATGCATGAGATGCAACCCATGTAGTTACTATTTGTAAAAACGCCTTCAGCCGACATTGCTGCCCGCCCTATATTTACTGCCGTTGATATATGCTGAATTAGTAGAGAATCTCCAACGCCCAGATCATACAGAATTTTAATGGACATGGCAGCGGCATTGAAATATTCTTTAGCCGAAATCATTACCGTGTCTTTCTCTTGTTCCAGTGCCAGTGCTTCGGTCATCATTGTTCCATCAGTACTACTTAGGTTGAAGTTGGTTAGCGTCTTAAAAGCGCTGCTTTCAGTAGGACTTATTTTGGAATGCAGGAAATCCTGCATAAAATCGAGGGCATTTTTATCGGTTTGGTACCGATCGTAAAAATTATTAAGTTTTGTATTGAGTATAGCCTGTCTTTCAACCAGGTTTTCAAATCTGATGTTTGATTCTTCGGCAAATTTGTAGGTGAACTGAGAAAGCTGGGTAATGTTTTTATCAATTTCCACTATTTTAATTTCTTTTTTACCAGGTTCTTTAACAATCTTTTCTAAGGTGGTGCTTACTGCTTTACGCAGAAACCTTTCCTGGTTTTTTTCAATAATCTCCCGGTACTCGGGACCTACTTTTGATGTATCAGTACTGGAAAAGAAATTCGCCTCTTTTAAGGCAGATTTGACCTGGTTGTAGTTGCCCGATTTGATAATGGTATTGTATTTTCCCTGATTCGTTTTGCGAATGCTTTCCAATGAATAAGCTAGTTTTTGTTTAAAATTATTGTCTAATTCATTTTCTATTGCGATAAAAATCTGGTTATTGATTTCTTTTTGAATAGGGCAGAAAAGAGGAAGGAATTCAACTGGAGATAGAATTGGGCTGCCCGCCCATACAACTGTTTTAAAAAGCATTTTCTCTTTATCAGCCAGGGTATTGTTTTTAGCAATGATTTTTGTGAGTTCAGTATTAAAACGCTCAACATTGTTATTGGCTTTTTGAAGGACTGCCTGATATTTGCTTCCCCATTTATCATCCTCATTTATTTGCCTGTAAGTGTATTTGGCCAGGCCACCAAAATACTGCATGGTGTTTACACTAACGTCAGATCTTTTAAGCACCTTGCCCAGCTGTTTTATGTAGCTGTTGTTATCTGTTGCCGTTTGTGCCATTGCAGCTGCAGGTAAAAGCAGGAGTAATAAATAGGTTATGCCTTTCATACGCTTATTTATTTTGAGCTGTCTCTCTGATTTCTTTTTTTAACTCTTCGACTATGGCCCTCAGTTGTGTATCGGCTTGCAGCATAATCATTTTGGTTAATTCTTCTTTATAAGCCTGGGTTATAACATCATTCGGAATAGACTTTAAATAATTAAGCACATTGGTTTGGATGGTTACCATTGCCGAATCTGTATGTTTTTTTGAAGTAGTATCTATTCTGGTGGTGAGTTCGGTAATGAGTTTGTACAATTCAGCTTCGCGATAAGAGCTTGATTTCTCAAAAATTAAAATAATTTTTTCGTCACCTGAGATTTTAACAGGCATCATATTTATTAGTTTGAAGCCTTTGTTATTGTAGCTCGTTGATAGTGTCTGGAGTGGATCAATATTATCCGTTTTGCTTGCGGCTAAAGTTTTTTTGACATCTATGAACTCAAGTTTAGTTTCAATATTAAAAGGATTTTGCGCGTCCACATCCAGCAGGCTAAAAATCATTAAGACAGTTAAAAACAGTTTTGCTTTCATGTTGATTGGGGGTTAGGTGAAAATTGTTAATACAATGGTTACCTGAGACCAAATTTTTGACCTCAATTTTTACTTTTTTAAACGCTAATTGACCAAAGGGGATGGTTGCTAAAAGTCTGAACGTGAAATGCTTATTAAATTTAATTATTGTTTTGAACTTATCAAAATATTGAATAGAATATAATTCGTTTTTTAATTTATTACATTTGCCGCCTAAATGAACAAACGGTTGGGAAGACCGGAATTACTTTCAACGATTACAAAGAATATAAATGGAAGAGAACGATTTTGTATCTATCTGGCTGGAGGAAAGCGGGAATCCCGCTATTGAGGAGTTAACCAGGCTGAATCTGGACGTTGCCGCCAAAGCAGCAAAAACGTTAGCAGATAAAGGTCTTTCAGAAAATGACCTTGCTGTCTCGCTGGACATTAATCCAGACGAAATCAAAAGATGGCTGACGGGTAGGCATTCTTTTAGTGTGAACATGATAAAAGAAATCTCTGGTATACTGGCAGATTATTCTGCAAGTTTTACCGTTCCACCGCATCAGTAAGATTTTTAAGTTTTCTAAACAAATGTTCAGGGTTAAATGGTTTTGATAGATAATCATTCATTCCTGCGTCAACTATTTTCTGAGCTATATTATTATTGGCGCTTGCTGTAAGCGCAATGATTGGTGTATTGGCTTTGATGGTATCATCGAGGTTTCTGATAAGTGTTGCGGCTTCATACCCATCCATTTCAGGCATATACAAATCCATTAAAATCACATCAAAAGTTTCTTGTTCCAATTTTTGTAATGCCATTAACCCATTTTCAGCGATTGTTGGAATGATGTTCCATTGTTCTAATGTTTTTTTGATCACCAGAATGTTCACTGGGTTATCCTCCGTAACCAAAATTTTGAGGTGTGCGAGGTCATGTTTTATGTTTATTGATTTGGGAAATATGCAGGTATTGTGATCTTCATATTTGAAATCTATATCAAATATTATTTTAGTGCCTAAGTTAGGCGTACTGACCAGCTCTATATGACTATTGAACATGGCTAGAACTTTCTTGACAATAGGTAGCCCTAAACCTGTGCCTCCATAACGCCTGCTTGTGCTGGCTGATGCTTGTACAAAAGGTTCAAATACGCTTTTTTGTCGGTGCTTTTCAATTCCTATTCCTGTATCTGCTACCATAAAACGAAGCCTCATTGTCTCCTCGGAAATATTATTGATTTCGATATGTAGACTAACAGACCCTTTTTCAGTAAACTTAATGGCATTGTTTATCAGGTTCTGTAAAACCTGGGTTAAGCGAGTGGGGTCACTGCAGACGTGTTTACCACATAGTTCTTCGTCAATATGAAGATTCAGATCCAGCATTTTTTCCTGTGCTTTAAGCTTCAGACTGGCGCAGTTGTTTTTAACGAGTGCCACAAAATCGAAGGAAATACGTTCGAGTTCTACTTTATCTGAATCAAATTTATTGAAGTCGAGAATATCATTAATTAGTAACAGCAGGTTTTCAGCTGAAAATTTAAGTACAGCCAGGTTCTCTTCCTGGTCTTCACGGGGATTTTGGAGTAACAAGGCATTTGATATTCCAATTACACCATTTAGAGGAGTGCGCAGTTCGTGTGACATCGTTGATAAAAACTCCATCCTCGAATTTGATAGTGTATTTACCTCTGATAAAGTCTTTTTAAGCTTATTATTTAGGTCATTAAGCTCATTTTTTGTTTGTGTTAGAGTAATGAAATTTTTGTTGAATACTTTAAAGAAGTAGTATTGAAGGAAAATAATCAGAGAAAAATTGTAAGCCGTAACAAAGAGGTAGGTAAGCTGGCTGACTTCGTGCGCTCCTGCTCCGATATAAAAATAGTTTTTATTGTCAATCGCGGTATATATCAATACAGGGAGGACATTAATTACGGAGTAGAACCAACCCCATTTTAAACCATGCATATAAAAACTAAGCGCACAACTAAGCCATATAAATTGCAGTGTCTCTATATTAATGTCCTGGACATAGATGGAAAGGTTAGTCCACACTGCAAGTGTGAGAAACCAAATTACAATATGGGAAACAATTTTCCAGGCATGCGTAAAATACGCAGTCCCTATTAGTAGTAATGTGGCAATGAACACAATACTTACTCTATATAGATGTAACATCTCACCTCCAGCTATATAGGCAAAAATTAATACACCAGTAAACAACAGATATAAAACCAATATATAGGCTAGCATTTTTATGCGTGCCTGGTTAATGGGATCTCTTTCTTTAGCTAATAATTTATTAAAGATCCCACTAACGTTTTCAAATAGGTAGGTCATAATAATGTAATAATAGGAATGGTTGTTCTAAAATACGTTAAATGCACGGTATTTAAAAACAGTGTCAGTTGATATGCAATTTATCAGGCTTTGTCAGTTTTTAATAGTATACTAGCTGTAGGATAATCCTTTTAATAATTTATTTGTCTATCTATCAAAACTGAGAATGATTATGAAAACTGGAAAATTTAAATGGTTAGCTATTGTAGGATCAATTGTTCTTGTTAGTGGCTTTACCACTAGTGATGTTTTAGGTCAAAGACCTAACAGAGGTGGGGCTACAGTCTCGCCTGGAACGACAAGACCTTCGAGGCCATCTCCAGGTACTCGTCCGCCAGGAAATGCAGGAAGTAGACCTCCTGGTGGTCAGCGCCCGCCTAGTGTTGGTCAGAGGCCACCAGGTAATAGACCGGGTGTGAGACCTCCTGCTTATAGACCGAGACCAAATTATCATTACAGACCCGGATATAATTACCATAGACCATATTATGGTTTTTACAGTTACTACAGACCTTTTATAGGCGTTAGAATAAATGTATTGCCATTTGGGTATTATCCTTTTTATTATGGACCAGATAGATTTTATTATTCCGGAGGATTTTTTTACAAACAAGATACTGATGGGTATAAAGTTGTAGTGCCACCAGTAGGAGCAGAGGTGCCAAGTATTCCAACGGAAGCTAAAGCCATTTCAATAAATGGACAAACCTACTACGAATATAAAGGGGTGTATTACACTAGCAAATTGGATGCAAACGGTAAGACTATTTATGTGGTAGCAGGTAAAGACGGTGTTTTAGATACAGATAAAGAAGCTGGTTCTGAGCAAATAAGTGATCTTCCTAAAGAAGGTGATATTGTAACCGAACTGCCAGCCAATGTAAGAGATGTGGTGATTAAAGGAACGCTTTATTATGTTTCTGAAGAGGGCGTGTATTATGAAAAAATAGTGGAAGGTGATAAAGTAACTTATAAAGTAATTGGTATAGGCAATTAATGGCCTATACCATTTGCTTTGCTTAATAATGAGATGATTCTTTCTTTGTCTTTAAGCTGATCTTTTAGCGTTGCAGCTAATTCTTTACAGCTTTTTAAGCTATCACCGTATTCTGAAACAGATTCGGTCACAATGTTGCTTTGTGATGTGCTAAATTCATCTTCGGGTGTTCTAAAGAAGGTGCATGGAGATACGTTAAGGATTTCGGCCATAACCAGCATATCCTTGTATTTGATAGACTCGTTAATTAAGCTAAGTCTTAAACCGTCAAATGTTTTTCCCATACTAACTGCCAGCCAACTAAGAGACCTGTGTTTATCTCTTAAAATCCGGTCTATATTTGCTTTCAAAGACATATGATTTTTTATTGCAAAGTAATAATAATGTGATGAAATTTCTAGGTTATTTATCCGTAAAAATATTGATTTTTTGCACAAAAAAATAGGGGGTGACTTTTGAGGGGGAAAAAAATCTACTATTATTTTGTTGAAAATCAATATTTTTTGTAATTTTATAGTGAGAGCGTTAATTTGCGGGGGCACAAGTCTTTTAGACTAGCCTCCGCTTTTTTTTAATATTCTTTTCTGTTTTACAATTTAACTTGTCGGATAATGTTTTTAATATTTAGTTCAATAATATCCGTCATACTTGTACATTCCAGGTATTGGGGATCACCTAAGTAGCTGGCCATTCCATTTTTTAATGTTTCAATATTTTCGGGAGTGGTAAGGATTTCTGTATTTGATACATCTCTCAGATCGGTAAGACGGTGCCTTTCGCTCCGCACTCTATGTAAAATTGATGATTTCTCTTCCTGCTGATACTGGAGGTAGGTTTTGTCGGTCAGTTGATCCATTCCCATTTTTACATAAGGGAAGTTTTCTTTGAAAAATTGAGGGAGGTAGACCTTTATATTACCCTCATAGAACTGCTGGTCAAAATCAATTGCCCTGATCCTAAATTGAATGTCGTCAAAGTCTGGTGTAATTTGAACAACAAAATTGTATGCTCTCATATCGCCCAAAAGCATAACAAGGCAACGCTCATTAAATTTAACAAATTCCTTGGCAATACGGGTTGGATTATATTCGGGATTGTGCAGGTAGTTTTTTGCAAATACATCCCCGGGGATGCCTGCAATATGCTCTTCAACTAATGTTTCTCTGTCTACCAGGTAGTTGACCTGGTTAGGTGAAAGGATTTCTTCCATTTCGAGACCATAGATTCTGGATGCATCTGCTTTTTTAATGTAGAAATAATCATATACATCATTCAAGCGGTTTACGATCCGTACGCGAAATGGGTTGGTATTCCCAAAAGTACAGTACTCAATTTTATCGATATATTTATGTTGAACAATACGCAAATTACCTGAGGCCTTTAGATTAGCATAGATTACTTTTAAACCATTGTACAACTCTTCTATTTTGTCGGCCGGGTAAATAGGCCCCTCCCATAAGGAGTCTTTGCCATACTTATCCATTATAGGATAAGATTCATCAAACATCAAAAGATCATTATAAGTGATAGGAAGCTTTGATTCGCGCTGATATTTCTTAAGGTATTTTTGCAAAGCAGCCGATACCGGATAAATCGGCTTTTTGCGGGATATTTTTACATCATTCGATTCCATCACTAAATATATCCAATAATTTCATTTGAATTTCATAAGCGTGTAGATTTAAAGTCATATCATATTGTAAGGGTAAAATTTCATAATTATACGTTGTAGTTTTGGTTTAATCACTTTTTGAAAAACAATTACGTGTTGATGAAATCATCATAATTTGATATATGCCGATGAAAAAACTGTTGAATACGATTCCTTTTTCTGTACTTGATCTAGCCACGGTAATAGAAGGAAAAACACCTGCCGATACTTTTAAAAATAGTCTTGATTTAGCGCAACACGTAGAGGAGTGGGGCTACCACCGTTACTGGCTGGCCGAGCACCACAATATGATTAGTGTAGCCAGTTCTGCTACATCTGTAGTGATAGGACATATTGCTGGTGGTACTAAAACGATCAGGGTAGGTTCTGGCGGTATAATGCTGCCTAATCATTCACCTTTAATTATTGCTGAACAATTTGGGACATTAGCGTCATTATATCCTGGTCGTATTGACTTAGGCTTGGGTAGAGCGCCAGGTACAGATCAGGTTACGGCAGCGGCAATAAGAGGCGATCAGCGTTTTCAGGCTGCCCAGGATTTCCCCCGGGAAGTACTTAAATTACAGACTTATTTATCTGCGGGCAATAGTACTGCTCATGTAAGGGCAATTCCTGGCGAAGGTCTTGATATTCCGATTTGGATATTGGGGTCCAGTACCGATAGTGCACGTTTGGCGGCAGCCTTGGGTTTGCCATACGCTTTTGCCAGTCATTTTGCGCCAGCTCAGTTTATGACTGCAATTAATTTATACAGACAAAATTTTAAACCTTCTGAGCATCTTAGCGAACCATATGTGCTGGCTTGTGTAAATGTTGTTGCGGCAGATACTGATGAGGAAGCCAATAAATTAGTTACTTCACTTTACCAGCTGTTTATGGGGATAGTTACGGGTAAACGCCGCTTATTACAACCTCCGGTTGATAATATGAACGACATCTGGGACGTATATGAAGAGGAGCAGGCAAGTCAGATGCTGGCATGTACCTTTGTTGGAAGTAAACAAACGCTAAAAACAGACCTTCAGCAGTTTCTGGATCAGACAGGGGTTGACGAGATTATGGCTACTTCACATATTTTTGACCATAAAGCGAGACTAAGATCTTACGAGCTCATGGCAGAAGTGTTTAAAGATTAAATAAATCTTAGTACTTTGCCGTCAATCTGTTTGAATTATGAAGAGCTTACGTTTTAGGTACCTGTTGTTGCTGGCTTTTGTTTTACAGGTATCCCTGCCATTACAATTACAGGCACAATCTAAATTGCAACAATGGGACGATCAGGTTTTAATTAATCTGGCTGAAAGCCGGACTCCTGAAAAGACGGGGTTCTTTCTTTTTATATCTAACCATAACGACTGGGTTAACGTAGGTGTTCCAGTTGGTTTGCTTGCCGGTGGGATCATTGGGAACGACAAACAGATGAGGCAAAATGCACTATATGTAGCCAGCAGTTCTGCGGTAAATGCACTAGCTACAATGCTGATAAAAAAACTTGTAAAGCGACCCAGGCCGTTTTTGGCAAACGTAAAAATCCGTGCAGTTTATCAGCCTTCACACTATTCATTCCCTTCCGGACATACCTCCACAGCATTTACAACAGCTACCGCATTGTCTCAGGCATATCCAAAATGGTACGTAGTTGTACCATCTTATTTATGGGCAGGATCTGTAGGTTTTTCGCGCTTGTATCTGGGGGTGCATTATCCTACGGATGTGGCAGCCGGAGCATTGCTGGGAACCGGTACTGCATTTTCGTTGAGACCGTTACGGGCTGATTAATATCAGATTACCTTGGTAAGGTAGGCGCAGTTAGATTGGATTAATTGAGATGTATAATAAATAAAAGATTTATTATTGCTAATTTTGTTAGTAATGAAAAGATCTGGGACGGCTGATTTGCCTTTACACTATGGGTATGTGCCTAAATGGCTTGCTGAACGGATGTCTCGTCTTGGTTTGGCTATAACTGAAGCCATCATTGCCGAGTATGGCACTGCGGAAGTATTGCGCAGATTGAGCGATCCATTCTGGTTTCAAAGTTTTGGTGCAGTAATGGGGATGGATTGGCATTCTTCAGGTATCACTACCTCTGTAATGGGCGCATTAAAAGCTGCTATTAATCCGAATTATAAGGAACTTGGTATTTACATCTGTGGAGGGAAGGGAAAGAAATCGCGTAATACACCTGATGAATTGTTGAGATTTGGTGAACGAACTGGTTTAAATGGACTTGAACTGGTGCGTTGCAGTAAGTTAAGTGCAAAGGTAGATAATACAGCTTTACAGGATGGATTCCAGTTATATACACATAGTTTTGTTGTAAATACGGAGGGCTTGTGGACGGTTGTGCAACAAGGTATGCGCAATGGCAGTTCCACAGCACGTCGATATCACTGGCACTCAGAAGGCCTAAGTTCTTTCGTAGAAGAACCGCATACCGGTATTTGTGGTGAAAATCAGGGACAAATTTTAAACCTGACTGCCAAAGCAGCACAGCCTTCAAGATCAGCTATGATGGCTATGACTACTGAAAGCCCCAATCATATGATTGCGGAAGCAAAAAGATTGATTATGCCCAATCATCATGATGTAAAAGCAAAAGATGTTGATTTGAAGCGTCTGGGGGCAATGCTTTGGTTAACGCAGGAAAAACAACCTTCAGATTTTGAGGAGTTGTTACTGTTGGAGGGAATGGGGCCAAGAACCTTGCAGTCGATGGCATTAGTAAGCGAAGTGATTTATGGTACACCATCGCGCTTTACAGATCCTGCAAGATTTTCATTTGCACATGGTGGCAAAGATGGACATCCATTTCCAGTACCCGTTCATGTATATGACGAAACTATTAAAGTACTGAACAAAGCAGTTCAGCAGGCAAAAATAGGGCAGAGCGACAAAATTCACGCTATACAACAATTGAGCATGTTATCCAGAAAGGCCGAAAATGATTTTATAGCCAATGATAATTTTGAGGCTCTTATTGAAAAAGAACGTAGAGACTCCTGGAAATATGGTGGTAAAACCGTTTTTGGTGATGCTAAACCTCCCATAGCAGGGCAACTTCAGCTTTTCTAGAAATATGCCTTTCTAAAGCGCTGTTCTGCTATAATTACTTACCTTCGCGTTTATTTTATATCAGGTAATTCATCAGAATAAACGGAAATTTATATGGTTTGGGAAAAGTTATTGTCGTCTAAACGTTGGGGAAATGAAGACAGGTTTGTAGGTAATCAAAAGGAATCAAGATCTGAGTTTCAGCGCGATTACGATAGGATTATTTTTTCATCACCTTTTAGGCGCCTGCAAAACAAGACCCAGGTGTTTCCATTGCCGGGTAGCGTTTTTGTACACAACAGGTTAACACATAGTTTAGAGGTAGCTAGTGTAGGCAGATCTTTAGGTGCTATCTTCTACAATAAAATAAAAGACAATGAACCCACAGTTGATGATACTTGTCCCTTGCTTTGTGAGATTGGCAACATCATTGCTTCGGCTTGTTTGGCGCATGATTTAGGTAACCCTGCATTTGGTCATTCCGGCGAATCAGCCATTTCACATTACTTTACCACAGGTGATGGTAGAATTTATAAAGATCAGGTAACTGCCGATCAATGGGAAGACCTGATTCATTTTGAAGGAAATGCTAATGCTTTACGTATTTTAACTCATCCTTTTACAGGAAAAGGTACCGGAGGTTTTGCCCTTACTTATGCAACGCTAGCTGCCATTGCCAAATACCCTTGTGCATCAGTAGCAGGACACAATAAAAAGAATATTTTTACCAAAAAATATGGTTTCTTCCAATCGGAGCAAAGTGGCTTCGAAAAGATTGCTACCGAAATGGACCTGATTAAAGTTCAGGAGTCGCCGCTCATTTACAAAAGACATCCTCTTGTTTATCTGGTAGAAGCAGCTGATGATATTTGTTACAACATTATAGACCTTGAGGATGCACATCGTTTAAAAATCCTGTCTTATCATGAGGTCGAAACTTTGTTGTTACCACTGTGTAACGATAGCAGGATGCGTGTCCGACTGGCGGAAATTGATGACGATGATGCTAAAATAACTTTGATGAGGGCAAAATCGATTAGTACACTGATTGGCTTATGCTCTGAGGTGTTTTTCAAAGAACAACAGTCTATTTTAGCCGGAGATTTTAACCAGAGTTTAATGGACGCCATTCAGGAGCCTTTTCTTTCAATAATGAAGGAAATTGAAAGTGTCTCTATTAAAAAGATTTATAATTATTCATCTGTTGTTCAGATTGAGGTAGCTGGCTACAAGGTAATGGGTGGTCTACTGGAAGAATTTATACCTGCATATCTGCTCAATGAATCTAAATACCATAAAAAGTTGGTAGAACTCATTCCAAGACAGTTTTTAACCGATAAGAAGGATGCTTATTCTAAAATTCAGAGCGTTCTGGATTTTGTATCGGGTATGACTGACATCTATGCTGTGGAGTTGTTTAGAAAGATCAAAGGAATATCATTCCCTTCAATGAGTTAAATAGTGGTTTTAACTTCCTACTTTTGTTACCATACTAGTAGAAAAGGAATAATGAAAGTAGAAAGTTTAGAACCGAGATCCCTTTGGCGTAATTTTGTAGCACTAAATGCTGTGCCCCGTGCTTCCAAAAAAGAAGAACGTGTTATAGCATTTATGGTTGCCTACGGGAAACAACTGGGACTGGAAACCATAAAAGATCATATTGGTAATGTTGTGATTAAAAAGCCCGCTACTGAAGGGATGGAAAACAAACAAACAGTAGTACTTCAGTCGCATTTGGATATGGTACATCAAAAAAATGGTGATAGCGATTTTGATTTTGATAACCAGGGAATCGACATGTATGTGGATGGTGATTGGGTAAAAGCTAAGGGAACTACTTTAGGTGCGGATAATGGAATCGGTGTAGCTGCAATTATGGCTATTTTGGCGGCAGATGACATTGCTCATCCGGCATTAGAAGCGTTATTTACCATTGACGAAGAAACCGGTATGACTGGTGCCAAACAACTTGATCCATCCAATATATCGGGCACGATTCTATTGAACCTGGATACGGAAGAAGATAATGAATTAACTATAGGCTGTGCGGGAGGTATTGATACCACTACTGTATATAAATATAAACAACATCCTATTGAACAAAATAGTACTGCTTTTAAAGTCTCCATAAAAGGTTTAAAAGGTGGGCATTCTGGAATGGATATCCATAAAGGGAGGGCAAATGCTAATAAACTGATGAACCGTTTGCTTTATAACGGTGGCAAGGTGCTCGACTTGCAGTTGAGTACGTTTGAAGGTGGTAGTTTAAGAAATGCTATTCCACGTGAAGCAAACGCTGTTGTTGCTGTTTCAAAATATCAAAAAGAAGCATTTCTTTCATTTATAGACGATTTTTCTGAATTAATAAAAGGTGAGTTTCAATCAATTGAACCTACTTTAAGTATCAGTGCAAAAGAAACCGATCTCCCTGCTGAGGTGCTTGATAAAAACGACTACCATAAAATTGTAAACGCCTTGTATGCAGTGCCAAATGGGGTTTTTAGAATGAGTCCCGATATTCCTGATCTTGTTGAAGCCTCAAGTAACCTGGCAAAGGTTATCATTAAAGATGGAGAATTTATTACTTTATCCTTGCAGCGCAGTAGTGTGGAGAGTACCAAAGGCGATGTGGCTATAGCTGTTGGTGCAGCATTTGAAATCATTGGCAGTACGGTAACTACAAGTGGAGATTATCCTGGATGGAAGCCGGATGCTGATTCTGAGATCCTTTCGTTGATGAGTAAATTATATAAGGTGAGTTTTAACGATGAACCTAATGTGAATGCTTGTCATGCCGGTTTAGAATGTGGAATTTTAGGAGCACACTTGCCTGGAATAGATATGATTTCTTTTGGCCCCAACATTCATGGAGCGCATTCACCTGACGAAACCGTTCAGATTTCTTCGGTTAATAAATTCTGGCACTACCTTTTAAATGTATTAGAAGAAATTCCTACTAGTTAAATAGACATTAATTTCATTTCTTTGTAATATCTAAATGTAAGTAGTAATCATAAACCAATGAACGAGGAATTTTATCTTCATATTTTTAGTAAGCAAAACAGCATTGAGCCTGTTCCTTCTAACCAGGAAATTGCCGAATGGGCGATGAGCCTGATGAACTTGTTGTATCCTGAACGTTTAACTACACCTGATTATTCAATAAACGAGATTAAACGTTTGTTTTTAAAGCAGGAAAGAGAGTTGACCAGATTGTTAAATGCAACAAAGGCATGTGAAGATTTCAATAACGAGTTGATTGTACAGACTTTTTTTGAAGGGGTCCCTGAATTGTATAGGAAGATGAATACCGATATTCAGGCCATATTGACTGGAGATCCCGCAGCTAAAAGTGAATTTGAAATTATCAGAAGTTATCCCGGTTTTTTGGCTATTGCTTTATATAGAATTGCGCATGCATTGTTAAAGGCAGCAGTACCATTGATACCTAGAATATTGACTGAGTATGCACATTCCGTTACAGGAATAGACATTCATCCAGGTGCCGTAATAGGAGAGTATTTATACATTGATCACGGTACCGGATTGGTTATTGGAGAAACTACGGTAATTGGAAACCATGTTAAAATGTACCAGGGGGTAACTTTAGGTGCTTTGAGCGTGGAAAAATACATGAGCGATACCAAACGTCATCCTACCATTGAAGATTACGTTATTATTTATTCAGGTGCCACAATTTTAGGTGGGGAAACGGTAATCGGTGCAAATTCCATCATTGGTGGAAACGTTTGGTTAACCAAAAGTGTCCCTTCGGGATCAACGGTATACCATCAGTCGTCAGTAAAAGTTATAGAAACAAAAGATACCAAACATTAATGGGAAACATTGTAGAATTTATAGGGAATACACCTTTGGTAGAGATCAGTAAACTGAATCCTAACCCTAAAGTGAAGCTATTTGCAAAACTGGAAGGAAATAATCCTGGCGGTAGCGTAAAAGACAGAGCGGCTTTGAATATGATCCGCAGTGCGATTGAACGTGGTGAGATTAAAAAGGGGACCCGATTAATTGAAGCTACCAGTGGAAATACAGGTATAGCGCTGGCGATGATTGCCAGTATATATAATCTGGAGATTGAATTGGTTATGCCTGCAAGTTCTACCAGGGAGCGGACGTTGACGATGGAAGCTTTTGGTGCTAAGGTAACTTTATTGGAATCTATTGAGGTTTGTCGTGATTATGCGGAAGAACAACGCGATAAGAATGGTTACTTTTTATTGGATCAGTTTGCCAATCCTGATAACTATTTGGCGCATTACAAAACCACAGGGCCTGAAATCTGGCGTGATACGCAGCAGCAAGTAACGCATTTTGTGAGTTCTATGGGGACCACTGGCAGTATCATGGGTACTTCAATGTTTTTAAAGGAACAAGACCCTTCTATACAGATTATCGGTTGTCAGCCGACCGAAGAATCTTCAATCCCAGGTATTCGTCGCTGGCCGGAAGCGTATTTACCTAAAATCTTTGATCCGAGTAGGGTAGACCGTGTTATGGACGTTTCGCAACAGGAGGCTACTCAAAAAGCCAGAGAGCTGGCAAAAGTTGAAGGGATATTTGCCGGAATGAGTAGTGGAGGTGCTTTGGCCTGTGCTTTAAAGCTTGCTGAGGAATTGGAATCGGGGGTTATTGTATTTATTGCTTGTGACAGAGGGGACAGATATTTAAGCAGTGACTTGTTTGGATAGCCTTAATGTGTTATTTTTGATTACACAATGAAGCTACAGAGATTACTTTTATTATTCCTTTTTGTTTCCGTTACTACTGCTGCCATAGCTCAAACCAGTTCTGAACTGAAGAGAAATAAGGAGGCCATACAGCGTGAGATAGACTTATTGCAAAGAAACCTGAATGCAACGTCAAGTAGTAAGAAGTTGACTATGGGACAAATCAGGACCATCAATAGCAAGATTCGGTTGATGCAGAATAAGATTTCGATCATCAACTCGGAAGTGAAGAACCTGGACAATCAGATTCATGAGAATACCAATGAAGTTCATACCTTAAAAGGGCAACTCGGGCAATTAAAAAAAGAATATGCCGGAATGGTACGTTTTGCTCAACGCAATAAGAATGCCTATGATAAAATGATGTTTATTTTTGCTTCTGATAATTTTAATCAAGCCTATAAACGCATAAAATACTTTCAGCAGTTTGGTCAGTACCGTAAAAAACAAGCCGATTATATCCAGGGAACCCAAAAGAAGATTGAGTATAAGATTGTTGTTCTTGATAAAAACCTGAAAGAGAAAAGTCATTTGCTGACAGAGCAGGAGCAGGAGAAAATTAAACTGGGAAAGAATAAAGTTGAGCAATCCCAGATGCTTAATCAGATCAGTAAACAGGAGAAACAATTCCGCCAGGATATTGCTGAACGTAAACGTAAGCAAGGTGAAATTGACAGGGCCATCCGCTCTGCAATTCAGCGTGAAATAGAACTGGCCCGTAAAAAGGCAGAAGAGGAAGAGCGTCTTGCTGCGCAAAAAGCTGCTGCCGAAGGGAGACCGGTACCTGTTGCTAAAGAAAAAACAACTCGTAGTTATTTAACAGCTTCTCCGGAATCGGCGAAGTTATCTGCCGGATTTGAAAATAACCGAGGCCGTTTGCCATGGCCCGTAAGTCAGTATTCTATTGTGGAAAGGTTTGGTAACCATACCGAAGGACAAGCTAATTATACCAACGACGGCGTCAATATTTTAACGGAACCCGGAGCAGCGGTTAAAGCGGTGTTTGAGGGTGATGTTTTGTTTGTTAGAGAATTATATGGTACTTATATTGTTGCTTTGCGTCATGGTGATTATTTTACCATCTATCAGAATTTGAAGACGGTAAATGTGGCAAGAGGCAATAAAGTTGAAACCAAACAGGTTTTGGGTGTAGTAGCAACCAAAGAGGATGGTCCGGTATTGCATTTCGAAATCATGCGTGGACAGACAAAGCTGAATCCGGAAGCATGGATTGCGAAATAGACAACAAAAGCTTTACCTTCGCGACAAAAAAGTAAATGCTTGAAATTGTATACCAGGACGATCATCTAATTGCTATTAATAAACCCCATGGATTGCTTGTGCATCGCTCATCGATAGCGAATGATGCAAAAGAGTTTGCTTTACAGATGCTGAGGGACCAGGTGAACCGACATGTTAGTCCGGTACATCGTTTAGACAGAAAAACAGGAGGTCTTCTTTTGTTCGCTTTTGAGAAGGATGTAGAGATCGCGATGCACCAACAGTTTCAAAATGGTGAAGTTCAAAAAAAGTATCTTGCAATACTACGGGGGCATGCTCCGGAGCAGTTGGATATTGATTATCCACTGGCTAAAGAGAATGGTACGATTCAGGAAGCTTTCACATCATTTGTAACTTTAAAAAGGGCGGAGCTTGATATTGCTTTTGGTAAGCATCAAACATCACGATATTCTTTGGTCGAAGCCACGCCTACAACAGGCCGTATGCATCAGTTGCGCAGGCACTTTGCTCATATATTTTATCCAATTATAGGCGACCGAAAACACGGTTGTAATAAGCAGAATAAATTCTTTAAAGAAACATGGGAAATGACAACAATGTTGCTTCATGCATCAGAATTGACGTTTTTACATCCTGTTACTAAACAAGAAATTCAGTTGAAGGCACCCGTGCAATCAGAATTTTTAAGGGTGATGGAGCTGATGAAATGGTAAAAGTTTTGCACACTCTTCAGAGTTATCAACAGCGAAACTGATTTAGTGATTTTCTATTCTTTTGCTGCTTAAGGAGTTATGAGAAAGGTCAAATTTTTCCTCCAAATGTTAGTAAAAATTGCCATCTTCGCACTCCCAAAACGATGGGTCGTTCCATTGTTTTATTATTAAGAAACCTTAAAATATTAAAGAATTATATGCAAATCACTTGTACACAAGTATGGAATAACTGTCTCCAAATTATAAAGGATAATATCCCGGCCCAGAGCTTCAAAACCTGGTTCGAACCGATATCAGCCCTTAAACTGGAGGACAGGGTTTTAACTGTACAGGTACCGAGTTTATTCTTCTATGAGTGGTTAGAAGAACACTACGTAGGCTTATTGCGCAAAACAGTAAAACAACAATTAGGAGATGAAGGACGTTTAGAGTATAATATTGTTGTTGACAAATCAACAAATGGCGCTTTGCCTTATACCACTAACATGCCTTCAAATGGAAACGGTTCTACCAACAGAAAACAATCTATGCCAGTTCCGGTAAACATCAACAGGGATATCAAAAACCCTTTTGTGATCCCAGGATTGAAAAAGATGAATGTAGACCCTCAGTTGAATCCAACTTATACCTTTGAGGCTTATGTTGAAGGCGACTGTAATCGTTTAGCACGTTCAGCCGGACACGCTGTGGCAGCAAAACCAGGTGCAACATCATTTAACCCGTTAATGATTTACGGTGCTTCGGGTTTAGGTAAAACTCACCTTGCACAAGCTATCGGTAATGAGATCAGAAGAAGTTTACCAGATAAATTGGTTATCTACGTATCCTGCGAGAAATTCTGCCAGCAGTTTGTAGAGTCTTTGAAGAACAATACCATCAACGACTTTGTGAACTTTTACCAGGCGATGGATGTGATCATTATGGATGATGTACACAACTTCGCAGGAAAAGAAAAGACCCAGGATATTTTCTTCCATATTTTTAACCATTTACACCAATCAGGTAAACAGATTATCATTACTTCTGATAAGGCGCCTAAAGATTTATCAGGATTGGAAGAACGCTTGTTGAGTCGTTTTAAATGGGGACTTTCTGCGGATCTTCAGATTCCGGAACTGGAAACCAGAATTGCTATCCTGAGAAAGAAAATGTATGCTGATGGTATTGACTTACCAGATGAGGTAGTTGAATATGTTGCTCATAACATCGATAATAACGTGAGAGAGCTGGAAGGAGCGATGGTATCGTTATTGGCACAGTCAACCATGAACAAGAAAGAAATTGATTTGCAATTGGCAAAATCAATGCTTAAAAACTTCATTAAGAATACCACTAAAGAAGTTTCTATGGATTATATACAGAAACTGGTTTGTGATTATTTTGAAGTACCTGTTCATTTGTTAAAGGCACCAACACGTAAACGTGAGGTTGTACAAGCTCGTCAGATTTCTATGTACCTGGCAAAAGGAATGACGAAAAGTTCATTGAAAACAATCGGTGCATTTTTTGGAGGAAGAGATCACTCAACAGTAATTTATGCATGTCAGACTGTGGAAGATTTGATCCAGACAGATAAGAAATTCAGAGCTTACGTGAATGATATTGAAAAGAAACTAAAGATGAGCTAAAGCTCATCTTTAGCGTAATTGCAACAGGATCAGAGTTATCCGGAATAGTGGTGTTTATGTGCTTAAAAATTTTCAAAAAAAGTTTGCACGATTAAAACAGAATACTACCTTTGCAGCGCTGAAAAGCACTAATGGCCCGTTCGTCTAGGGGTGAGGACGCCAGATTTTCATTCTGGAAACAGGGGTTCGATTCCCCTACGGGCTACAGGGAAATAAGAAAGTTGGTTTAAGGCGATACCGCTGAATACCAACTTTTTTTCGTTTACTGGGATATGTTCCAAAACTAAAGCTTTCTCTTAATAGACTTCAAATTGTTTAGACTTGTAACTAGGTCGGCTTCTTTAACTCCAAATATTTCCAGATCTGATCCTTTATAGTTCTTAATAACTTCTGTCAAATATTTTATACTCTGATCAATCAAAGAAATATTTTTTTTTGCAAGGCTTGAGGCTTGATATAGCAGCATGTAGCTCGAAGTTACTTTGAATCCTTCCTCACAGCACTGAAACGATTTTTCGTAATTTCCTTCATCAGAATAAATTTTTGCCATCCACGAGTAAGCATTGAAAGCATGTTTAGGACGGTTATCAGAAAGACAAACATCAATACTTTTTCTGTAGTATTTTAAAGCGGAGACTTTATCCTTGAAAACATTCATATAAATATAACCAATATTAAAAAGATGTAGGTAATTATTAGTTATGCAGTCATTTGCTTCAGCTAATCTCCTAATAAAAGAACTGTCTCGGGCTTCTGCTCCACGATCGTAGAGATCGTATGCGTAATCTTTTAACGTAAAATCTTTCATTTTGTATAATGATTTTACTCTTTTGAGTTCAGTTTGGAGCGATATCCATAAATTAGTAGAGTCTAGAGTTGAAGGTGTAAAATATTTACTAAACAGAAAGCTTAACGCTGTACCTAAACTCTCATCAACTATCGAGTTATGATCGGCAGATTCATTGATTTGATTTGAAAAGAAAATTCCATTAACAGGTTTTATCCGCTGTGCTGCTAGCTCATTGAATTTAAGCCTTCGCTCGATATCCTTTGCGCCGGTAGATATCCAGTAAAATTTATTGAAATACAGCTTCCCTTGATCTTTACTCATCTCAAATTTTTCCTGAATGGTATTCAATGATTCAGGGGCAAATAGTAAATACCCATCGAAAGTGTCTGGATGATGAGAGAAAAGCCAGTTTGCATATGTTGCACAATAAGAATGTCCTAAGTACGCTCTAAATCCAGATGTTTTATAAGTTAGTTCAACGTAAGGAAATAATTCATTCTTAAGTGCATTGATATACTTTTCGCCTTCCGTTGGTAGGTTTTTATCAAAATAACTGAATTTAGTAAGTGATGAGCCGCTCATGCCATCTGATGTTCCAGTCATTTCTACTACTACAGATTTTGGATATTTCTTGCCTCGCCTATTGAGCTCTGCGGCAATGTTCATCCCATAGTTATCAAGAGCCCCATAATTATGTAAATATAAGACCGGGAAAGGATTATGACTAGTTTCAATACCGTAAGGAAGCCATACGTTAAATAGCAGTGTGTCATTAAGGATTTTAGAAAATAGCTTTTCCTTTATGATTGACTGACTAACGGCTGAAAAGGAATACAGGCAAAAGAAACCCATAAGGACAATCATAATTCTATTTCGCTTCATAATTATCTTATTTACATTTAGAAGGTTTATCGTAAAGTGCGTTGTTTCTGTAAAAGTCTAATACAAATATTTCTAGTTAAAAATACTGATTTTCACCTTAATTTCATCCCCTGGGAATTCCACTTGACCTTGGTCTTAACGCCACTGCCATCTAAAAAAGCTAAAAGAATCAAATCTTCCTGAAAAGTGTTCGATAAATGTAAGGCTTGAGGTACGGCTCCGCATTACAAAAGTAGAGCATCAAGTCTTGATTAAAAGTGTTCGACACGTGTAACGGCTGCAGAGGAGTTCCGGTCTGGCATAGTTTGAATTTTTCTAAAATAGCTTCAAATAATTCATATAAAAATAAATATTAATTTTATGATAAATAAATTGTTATTATTATAAGTTTTATTATAACCTTTGAATTAACTTGAATGCTCAAAGGCATTAACTTACATTTTCGGTGTAATGGAATAAAGACAGGCAAAACCATGAAATTATGACTAAACTTATTGGCATTCCAGATGAAGTTGTTTTGAATAAAATTTACATTATTCGGGACCAGAAAATAATGCTGGATAGTGATTTGGCGGAACTCTATGGTGTAGAAACAAAACAATTAAAACGGCAGGTCAAAAGGAATATGGAACGGTTTCCTCACGATTTCATGTTTGAAATGTCTCCTGATGAATATGCAGCTTTGAGGTGCCAGATTGGCACCTCAAATGAAGGGCGCGGAGGATTGCGATATATGCCATTTTGTTTTACAGAACAAGGTGTTGCTATGCTATCAAGTGTTTTAAATAGTAATCGTGCTATTCAAGTCAATATTCACATTATTCGTGTTTATACAAAATTAAGGGAACTCCTCTTGGCACATAAGGATGTTTTTTTACGAGTAGAACAGGTTGAAAAGCAAATGATGAAACAAGACCAGAAAATAGAACTGTTATTTACATATCTGAGCAAATTTGTAGATAAGAATGATGATCCCAGAGTGCAAATAGGATACAAAGTATCAGGAAAGCCCTGAGAATAGAATAGTAAATTAAATACAAAATTATAAACCTTCAAATCCACTATATGAAATAGAAAATTAAAATAACATATCGATTACTTCTTAAATGAGGTATTAATTAAAGAGTCTCGCCCTCTGAATTCTCACACTTTCGCAAACGAGACAATAGGTTAATGCCCATAACAAATATTATTGTACTTTTGAAGGTGCACTATAGCGTTATGGGCTCTATTGTTAATCCGTTTTGCCAGGCCGTGAGAAGCCCAGAGGGACGGTATTTAGAGTCCGCTATAGTGCATCTTCATTTAACTTATTTATAGTTAAAACAGGTCGTCAAGCTTCTTTCTAAATCCCCGTCGGGACTCATATTATTAATTCTTAAAAACAATAATATGAAACTCAATCAGCAAGAAAATTGCGAAACTATCTTTTTTATTCTGGAACCAAGCTGCGAGTCAGATATTCCTGTACATGTAGCCTTTGATGATGCAGATGCAGCTAAGGCCTATTTAAACCGCTTTAGAACATACAGTGATGGGCAAATTGTGAAATGCCGCCTTAATCCGGGCTTTTACACGAACATCACTAAAGACTGCTTTTTTGTCCAGCTGAACTGGCAAAATGATGTCTACGTTATTTCTCTCGTGAATGATTTAGAACGATCGGAACTGGCCGTTAACGGACATTACTTCTTTGAAGAAGAACAAATTTGCGTTTATGTAATGGCTGTATCTGAAAAAGAAGCCTTACAAACTGCGCAAAAAATTAGAGATAAAGCTTTCGCTTGTAAGGAATTTAAACCGAAAGCCTTTGTTCAGGCAAGCAAAAAATTGATTTACAGTAATTAAAACCGAGAACTATATGGAAACGACCCAGATTAAACCAGAAGATGATGAATTGCTGATTGCGGAGATCATCGAAGCCGAAAAACCTAAACACCAGCGGTACCATTATCATATTGGTAAATTAATTAAGTTCCTGAATTATAATAGCAAAAATAGAGCTGAGCCAAAACTAGCCGAATTAAAGGCAATAATGCATAACCTATGGCAAAACTCTGCAAGTCATTGGCCGGAAGACAATAAAATGCTTATTTGGGCCTGCCATTTTACGATCAGTAAAATGTTGGTTAAAGAACGCAGAAAGAACAAGCAACTGCCTCATGGCATGACTGAAGGTATTCAGTTGCTGACTTTAAAGGATATAAATGAGTATTATGCTTTTGCAGGAGTTGTGCTTATGGCGATTAATGAAACAGATGTAGCTACAATTATGTGTTGTACAAAAGCAAAATTGAGCAGGATGCTGGAACAGCAAATACCAACTTATTATAGAAATCACCTCTTCCGACAGAAAGATTTTAATGCTTGAAAAAAACACTGTGAAAAATTTCGTAAGAGTTAATTCACCTGAGTTTCTGCCTTCGGTCTTACTAGGGTGTTAGTAGGGCCTTAGTAGGGCGTTACTAGGGCCTTGCTTTACCCCTTAGCCCTACTAAGGCCCTAGTAATGCCCTGTTAAGTATAAGTTAATGCCTAGGTAAATATAAACTCAGAACAGGAACATACAAACACAGACCAAAAACTAACAGAAACTCCATTGGTTTCCTATCGAACATTGGAGTTTTGTTTGATAATTAACCTAAAATTTACCTTAAACAGACGAAATAGCGTCGATTTATTGTCTACTTTTGTATAGTGTATTTTTTACACTAACTACGATACGGAAAATGAAGAAAAGTTTACTTGCGTTAACCCTTGGGGGGCTGGGTATTGGCATTACAGAATTTGTAATGATGGGTTTGTTACCAGATATTGCTAAGGATTTAGCCATCACCATCCCGCAAGCTGGTCACCTAATTTCCGCTTACGCATTGGGCGTGGTTATTGGTGCTCCGGTATTGGTTGCCATTGCAGGTAGCTATCCTCCAAAAAAGATACTAATGGCTTTGATGTCAATGTTTGTAGCCTTTAATGCGCTTTCAGCATTTTCTCCTGATTATACCACCATGTTTATTGCACGTTTGTTAGCTGGTCTACCTCATGGTGCATTTTTTGGTGTGGGGTCGGTTGTAGCTAGTAAGCTTGCTGAAAAAGGAAAAGAAGCTCAGGCAGTATCATTAATGTTTGCCGGTTTAACCATTGCAAACGTAATTGGTGTACCCCTGGGTACTTTTATTGGTCACAATTACTCCTGGAGATACACTTTTGTCATCATCGTTATTGTAGGTTTGATTACGTTGTTAAGTTTAAAATTATGGATGCCAGCAATTCCGGCAACCAAAAACAGGGATTTGAAGAAAGAACTAGGGTTTTTCAAGCTTCCTGAAGCATGGCTGATCATCCTTATGATTGCCATCGGAACAGGTGGTTTGTTCTCCTGGTACAGTTATATTGCACCTTTATTGACAGATGTAGCTGGTTTTTCAGCAGATTCAATTACTTACATTTTAGTATTGGCAGGATTGGGAATGTTGGTAGGTAATTTTATCGGTGGTAAATTAGCTGATAAATTTTCTCCTGCTAAAGCCTCAGTTTCCTTACTGATTGCCATGGCAATCACCTTATTTATCGTACATTTTATCTCTACGAATCAGACACTTTCATTGGTTATGACCTTTGTTACCGGTGCAGTTGCTTTTGCATTAGCGGCGCCTATACAAATGTTAATGATTAAAACAGCGAAAGGCTCAGAGATGCTTGCCGCATCTGTTAGTCAGGCCAGTTTCAATATCGGTAATGCACTTGGTGCATTCTTAGGTGGTTTACCTTTAGCTGCTGGTTATAGTTATACATCACCAGTTGCAGTGGGAACGCTAATGGCATTAACTGGTGCCCTGTTTGCATGGATGCTCATTTCAAGGAATAAAAGACTGGCGATAGCTGCATAGAGGAATAATAAATTTATCTTTTTTAGTAACTTGCTATAATTCAGTAATTAGTATTTAAACATCTGAATTATGGAAAAAATTACCAATAAAGGGTTACTACTTTTGGCTATATTATCGCCGATACTGGCTAATGCTCAAATAACGCAGCCAGGAAAAACTATAATGAAGTATCCAGAAACGAAAGAAATTGCTGTAAAAGACGATTATTTTGGCACCGAGGTAGCTGACCCTTATCGCTGGCTTGAAGATGATCGATCTGAAGAAACAAAAGCATGGGTAACTGCACAGAACGTTGTTACTCAGAAATATATGGCCCAAATCCCTTATCGCAACGATATTAAGGCGCGTTTGACCCATTTAATGAATTACGAAAAGTATTCCCAGCCTTTTAAAGAAGGCGCTTACACTTATTTCTATAAGAATACAGGACTACAAAATCAAAGTGTATTGTACCGTCAGTTAGAAGGAGGGGAACCCGAGATTTTTTTAGACCCGAATTCCTTTTCTAAAGACGCGACAACTTCTTTGTCGAGTATTGATTTCTCGAAAGACGGGAGCCTGTGTGCTTATCAGCTTTCTGCCGGAGGGTCGGACTGGACAAGTGTAGTGGTCATGAAAACAGCAGATAAAACAATTGTAGGTGATACGCTTACAGATGTTAAATTCTCGGGTATAGCCTGGCAGGGCAATGATGGGTTTTATTATTCGAGTTATGATAAACCTGTTGCCGGTAGTCAGTTATCTGGTTTAACCCAATACCACAAATTATATTTCCATAAATTAGGTACTCCTCAAAAGGAAGATATACTGGTGTTTGGCGGAGAAAAAACACCACGCAGGTATGTTAGTGCTGATCTTACGGAAGACGAACGTTATCTGATCATTTCGGCTGCAAATACAACTTCAGGTAATGAGCTTTATATTAAAGATCTTAAAGATCCGAATGCCGCAATTATTACTGTTGTCGATAGTTTTGATCAGAATCATTCAATCATAGATAACAGAGATAGTAAGTTATACATTTATACGAATTTAAAGGCACCTAACGGACGTATTGTTACGGTAGACGCAGCTGATCCAAAACCTGCTAACTGGAAGGAACTGATTAAAGAAACAAGTAACGTTTTAACACCTTCGGTAGGCGGAGGAAAGTTGTTTGCTAATTATATTGTGGATGCAGTAAGCAAAGTTCTGCAATATGATATGGAGGGTAAACTGGAACATGAAATTGAACTTCCAGGGTTAGGGACCGCAGGAGGTTTTAGTGGTAAAAGGGAGGAGAAGGAGCTGTTTTATGTCTTTACTTCTTATGTGTATCCGACCACAATCTTTAAATATGACGTGACTGCAGGTAACTCTGTTGTATATAAAAAATCCGGTGTTGATTTTGATCCGCTGATGTACGAATCCAGGCAGGTTTTTTATATCTCAAAAGATGGTACAAAAGTACCTATGATCATCACTTATAAAAAGGATATCCCTTTAAACGGTAAAAATGCTACAGTTTTATATGGATATGGTGGTTTTAATGTGAGCCTTACTCCAGCATTTAGTACCTCTGTGCTTGCACTGTTAGAACAGGGAGGGATTTATGCAGTAGCTAACTTAAGAGGGGGGGGCGAGTACGGCGAGAACTGGCACCTTATGGGAACCAAGCTGCAAAAACAAAATGTATTTGATGATTTTATTGCTGCAGCTGAATTTCTGATCCGTGAAAAGTATACTTCCAGCGATTATCTGGCTATAATGGGCGGCTCGAATGGCGGCTTACTGGTTGGGGCTGTGATGGCACAACGTCCGGAGTTATTTAAAGTAGCGTTCCCGGCAGTAGGTGTGCTGGATATGTTGCGGTATCACAAATTTACTTCTGGTGCCGGTTGGGCCTATGATTATGGAACTTCTGAGGATTCGAAGGAAATGTTCGACTATTTGTATAAATATTCACCAGTACATGCTTTAAAATCAGGTGTGGCGTATCCTGCAACTTTGGTTACCACGGCAGATCATGATGATCGGGTGGTACCTGCACATTCTTTCAAATTCGCAGCAACACTACAGAAAGATCAGGGGGGAACTGCTCCGGTATTGATTAGTATTCAAACCAATGCAGGACATGGTGCTGGAAAACCTACAGATAAGGCGATTGAAGAAATTGCCGATAAATGGGCATTTATGTTTTACAACATGGGACTTGAATACAAAAGCCTGCAATAATTTATAACTATATTGGGTCTGTTAATACATATCAGATCATGAAACGAACCATCATCTTATTTACATTTATTTTTATGAGTACACTTGCTTCGGCACAATCAACGGACGAAACTAAAATTGCAGAATTAACTGAAAAACTACGCGCATCAATGATTAGCGGGAATAAAGCTGATCTGGAGAACCTTGTTTGGGATGATCTGACTTATGGGCATTCAAACGGACATATTGAAGATAAGTTGGCTTTCGTTACGGCTTTGTCTACTAAGACATCAGACTTTAAAACTATTGAACTATCGGAAGTAGCCATTACCATAGCTGGTAATACGGCTATAGTACGCCATCTTTTAAGAGGAAATACCAATGATGGGGGGATTCCTGCCAAAGTTAATCTGGGTGTGGTATTGGTATGGGAAAAAAGAACCCAGGACTGGAAATTACTGGCCCGACGTTCTTTTAAAATCAGCTACTAGTTGCCCTTTACTTATTTTAAACGACTAAAGAACCTGGAGACATCTCTTTCATCACTTGAATAGAACTCCAGTTTCTTTTCTTTTCCATATAAATACAACGCAGGATATTGTTTAGGATGAAACAATGGGATGAAAACATGATCACGATCTTGTAGCGTGGAGACGTTTTTCATGGTTTTCAATGGTTTTCCAAAGTTGTCCATGAAATAATTGATAGAGCGAAATTCATCCTGTGAAACCATATAAAGGTTTACATTCTCTAATTCTTTACTTCTTTTAGATATATTGGTAGCTACTTTCTGGCAATGGTCACAAGTTGCGTCAAATAATATGATCATTGATTTAGTCCCTTTAGGAATTAAGTCAGTTGAGAAATTACTGCCATCGGCCTTGTAGAATATTGCCTTAGGCATATCTGTTCCAACGATTGGTTTTTGCGCATTGGCATTTAATGTAAAAGCTGTGACGATCAGTGCAAGGAATAGTTTTCTCATAGTCGATGATTAGTTTGCTAATATCTGATTCTATTTAAATATTACTGTCATTTTAATTCAATTATCGGATGAAACAAATGTACCCTCAGGTTGTTTTGTATCTGACAATGATATCAGTTAATGTAAACAATTTCTTATGAAACAAAGATTATTTTTAGCAGCCTGCCTGCTTTTTTCAAGTTTAAGCTATGCACAGGATATTCCGGTAAGCAGCGTACCAGCCGTAGTCATGAACTCATTTAATAAAGCTTTTCCTAAAGCTGTTAAGGTAGAGTGGGAAATGAAAGGTGATCTTTACAATGCTGATTTTGATGTTGAACGCAGAGACCATGAGGTTTGGATAAATAGTAAAGGCGCTATTGTTAAACATAAGCAGGAAATTAAATCCAGAGAGCTTCCGGCGGCAGTAGCCAATAGCTTAAAACAAAATTTTAAAGGATTCTGGATTGATGACGTTGATAAATACGAGGTTGGTAAACAGTTTTTTTACAAAATTGAGTTAAAAACACTTACCCAGGAGAAAAATATAGTGGTAGATAGTAAAGGAGCTATTGTGAACAGGATATTATAAGACTATTTTTAAATAGCTCCACTATACAGCTCTGAAGGAAAAGTAAGGTTAAATATACTGCCTTTATTTACTTCAGAGCTTACTTTAATCTCTATTCCATGGTATAAGCAAATACTTTTCACTATCGAAAGACCTAGCCCATGTCCTACATTTTCTGCAAGATTCGTTTTCCTGAACCTATCAAATATAAAAGGCTGCTCGTCAACAGCAATCCCAATACCAGTATCTGCGATCGTAATCTGATATCCGGATCTATTTAATAACTGGTCGGAAATTGTAATGTTTCCCTTTGTAACGTTGTACTTAATCGCATTGTTAATCAGGTTATAAAATAGCTGGAACAACAGGTCTTTGTTTACATGATTTAAAGATAAGTCCGACATCAGGTTCAATGTGATGCTTAATTCTTTTTCCTCCAACCGGTGGGTTATTTCTTCAACTACTTCATTTATAAGTTCGCTTGGTTTCAGGGTGTCAGACTTTACGAACTGTTCATTGTCTATCCTGGAGATGAGTAGCAATGAGTTTGAAATTTTCTTTAGCCTGTTCAGCGTTTTCATCATTTCTACTATTCGTAGTATCACCGCATCGCTTAGTTGTTCATCGCCAAGCAGGTTCTCCATTTTATTTTGAAGGATGCTAATTGGCGTCATTAGTTCATGTGATGCATTGGCTGTAAATTCACGTTCCTTTTCAAAAGCTTCATTGATCTGGTCCATTAAAGATATTAACGAAGCATCAAGGTACTTAAAATCATAGGTGGTGGTCAGTACCGGAGAAGTATGGTCTTTAAAAGGGAATTTTTTATTGATTAGTTTTGATTTGATAATTTTTCCAAGCGGCCTGATGAGCATTCGGGTGAAGAGCAGGTCGAACAATAAACTAAGTGCAATTAATCCCATTAATACGTATAAAGCAATACGTTGTAAGGGCCTGTTGTATTGATTGATACTGGAAACGGTCTTGCCAATTTCGAGCAGGTAGGGTTTTTGCTGGAAATTAAAGGTATGCATCAAAATTCTGTAGGTGAGTGTGTCCCTCTCCACCACTCGACGTTCAGTTTTTATGGTGTCTACAGGTACACCGACAGCTGCTGGTTCTAAAGCAATATATTCTTCCTTTAACATGGTATAACTACCATAGCTGTCATCACCCTGAAGGTAATGGTTTATCCCGTTTTTCTGTACCACATTAATTACCTTATCCTGTTGTCGGCGCAGTGAATAATTGGTGTATTCAGAAACGATACTGTCGATCAGAAAAGGTAATGATATGATAAACAGCAATACAACGGCTAATTTCGAGCCGGTTATAAACAGGATTAGTTTTGATGATAATTTCACTTTACTTTTTTATTCTATAGCCCACACCACGTACCGTCTCCAGAAAATCTGCAGGTGCCCAGGCATTTAATTTCTTCCTTATGTTTTTGATGTGGGCGTCAATATAATTGGAGTCATAATCATCGTCAGCAAAAGTACCCCAGATATGTTCACTAAGTTGCATACGGGTAAGCACACGGTTGCTATGCAGGAAGAGGTAACTGAGCAGGTCGAATTCCTTACGCGACAATTCGATTTGTTTTTCATTGAAGAGCACAAATCTTTTTTGAAGATCAAGTTTAAAATCTCCAAGTGGAAGCAACTCTTCTTTAACATTAAATTTACGACGTGCAATGGCCTGCATCCTGGATTGTAATTCAAGTAAGGAGAAGGGCTTAGGCAGGTAGTCATCTGCCCCCAGATCCAGTCCGGTAATGCGGTCTTCAAGGTTACCTCTTGCTGTTAAAATGATATATGCAGCATCCGGATTATGTTTTTTTGCTTTTGGCAATAAGGTAAGGCCATCACCATCGGGCAAACCGAGATCAAGTAAGATGAAATCATAACTGTTCATCTCCATTTTGTCAACTCCGTCTTTAATGTTATGGGCGAGGTCGCATATATAGAAAGCCTTTTTAAGGAAGTCTACCATTTCATACGCCAGTGTTTTTTCATCTTCAACAATCAAAACTTTCATGCACGTAATTAATTAGTTTCTTCTTCTGTTATCCTTATCAGATTTTCCTTTTTTGTCTGATTTAACTTCTCCCGGTTTCTCTTGTCGGCGGGACTGAGGGACTTCTTTTACTTCAGGTTTCTTACTGTCTCTGCCACGGTCTTGTTTTTTCCCTTTTTTATCCTGAAAAAAATCAACGTCAGACTTTATACGTATAGGAGTGATGTTAGTGGCGAAAGCACCAAATGGAAGTCCTACTATAAGTAGTGCAGCTGTAATGGATCGGAATAAACGATTTATGCTCATGATGTAAATATATGGAAAGTTTGCCTCCTCGGAGGCAAACTAACGCACCCTAATTATAAGAACAGGTGTACTATTATAATCTGCGCCACACAGATTGATACAAAGTTGACTACTGAACATGAAATTAACATGAAAAATAAAAAGAATAATAATTTAAAAAATTCATGTTGATTTCATGTTCGGTGTGGAGATTTGACCTAACAACACACAAATGAAACATTAAAATAACAAGGCTATGAAAAGATTAATTTTATTAGGGATGCTCGGTATATTAGGATGGATGCCATTCAAGGCAGAGGCGCAGGTGAGTATAAATGTAAATATTGGCTCACAGCCTTTGTGGGGACCGGTCGGCTATGATTATGTAGATTATTATTATATGCCTGATATCGAATGTTATTATCATGTGCCTAGACGTCAGTTTATTTATATGGAAGGTAACAGGTGGAGGTTTTCGGCTTCTTTACCTTCGAGATACAGAGGTTATGACCTCTACGGCGGTTATAAAGTAGTGGTGGATTCTTACAGGAACTTTGATTACGACAGAAGACACTATTCAAGATATAGAAATTATAGAGGACAGAGGGTAATCAGATACAGCGATGATTCAAGGTACTATGTTGTAAAGGGACATCCACATTACGGACATGGGAAAAAATACTATTCGAGAGATAATGACAGGAGACATGACAGATGGGATAATGATCGTGGACATGGAAAATGGAAAAAAGGTAGAGATCGTGATGATCATGGTCATGGCGGCAGAGACCACAGAGGGCGTGGCCGGGATAGAGATTAAAAATAGAGATTAATAAACACACACTAAAACCGAAAGGGTGCTACATGTTAAAATGTGCACCCTTTTTTGTTATAGGATCTTGCAGCGGGTTTTAACCTTTTTTCTAACGAAGTTAACAGATTGTTTTTCTAACAACACAATAAAATTGTGATCTCAACGCTATATTTGCATTATGAGTTTACCATTACGCATCACCTTTGAGGAAAAGGATTATACCTACATTGTTTTAACGAAATCAATAACAAAAGAAACTAGTTCGATTCAGATTAGCCTCAGTGGTGTAGAATACTCACTTTCGCGTAATTTAAAAGGTGATTGGGATGCCGCTGATACAACGGTTGGTGATCAACCTGACTTGCTGAAGGCAATAGCAAGAAATATCAAGCTCCGGTATCGACTATAAAAATCGACATCCCTACGCAGGTATCACTTTTTTTAGGAACTCAAATCAATTTCGGGTCAACATTGTTTTTAAATTATTAAACATTTAAAAACTGAATGTTATGGAATTCGAGCCAACTACCAGGGTTATTTATGTAACAGAGGAAGGTGATCAGGTATTTACTTTTATCAGGGAAGTTAATGCTAATGATGGATCATATATGATCGATTTTGAAGGTACAGTGGTTCCCGAACATAAACTAAAGTTAAATAACTATTCGGATTTTAGTGTTCCGCGCTCCATAAGTAAAGATCATATAAGGACATATCATTATGACCAGTTGATTGATCATATTGTAACTTATCTGAATGAACATCATGCTGATAAACATTTGAAAATTTATCGCGAAATGGATACAATTTATTTTGAAACTGTATTCCGTACGCCAAAAACGCCGGAAGAAAAAAAGCTTTTCCAGGAGGTCGTTGATAAGTTTAATAAAGTCATAGGACAGGTTAATAAGGCAATAAAAAGTCGTTTTAATAAGCTGATTGAGGTTATCCTGAAATTTCCTTCTAATACCCATCATCTGCATTCAATTCGGGTATAGCACACCGCATAACGTTTTTTAATGATGCGGTGTTTTATGACAAACTTTTTTGTGTGTATCGTTGTTGTTACAAATAGGACTGTACCTAAATACTAAATCACTATTGTTATGGATTGGGATGAAGAAGATTTGAATGACCTTGCTATACGCTGGTACTTTTTATATATAGATGTGTCTATTATACCAGGTATAGCTGATGATATGATGATGTCAGAATGGGTTGAAGACGAAGTAACATTGAAAAAAATATTAAAATTGGGAGGGTTTACCTTTATTGTACCCCTGAGTATTTTTGTAGATAATGACAATTCATTTGACATCTGGCTGGATGCAGATGGAGATATTCAGGGGAGTGAGCTGTATTGTAACGAAACTTACGGATAAAATAAAAAAGGTGCAGTCCATATTAAATGGTTGCACCCTTTTCTTCATAGGTAGATTTCTTTTATTGGTTGGTAATGATCTTGCTTCCAAGTGAACGCTCTGCGTCGGAAGGCTCTAATAATCCTGTAGCAATAACAGTATAAGATTTACCAGCTTTAAATTCAAAACTCTCCAGAGTTACTTTCGTTTCTGATGTAGCTTTGTCTTTAATTTCAAGTACATAAGATTTAGCTTCAACTTCAATAAAGGCACTACTTGCTTTGTATGCTTTGTCAGATACGATTACATTACCGTCTTTAACAGCCAGATTAAATGCCGGTGCACCAGGTGAAAGGTTAATGAATCTTATAAAGGCTTTTGTGGAAGTTACATTCCCTAACTCATCTTTAATAGTTAGGAAATCCAGATTGGTTCCTCTGTCAATTAAAAACAGGCTGTTTGCAGTATTGGCTTCTAAAGTCACATTTTTAGTGATCAGGCTTTCAGTGCTACTGGCAGTAGTGAATTTAACGCTATGATTGCCCGGTGTTAGTCTCATATAACCTAATGTTCCACCAAAATCAACAGCTCCTTGTGTATTGGTCTTGGTTTGGTCTACATATATATTAAATGTACCTGTTGTAGGTGAGGTATTAGTAATGTTTAAAAAAGCGACTTCTTGTTGTTGAACTTCATTTTTTGAGCAGGACTGCACCAATAAAGTTCCCATTGAAAATAACGTTAATGCACCTAGTTTTCTAAAGTTTCGTGTAAGTGACGTGGTAAAGTTGTTCATGTTCATAATGATTAGGGTTTGTGAAATTAACTTTAATAAAGACGTAGAATGTCATGCTAACGCTACAATAAAATTAAAAAAAATGTAGTTACATTAGAGCATTTAAAAGAAACACCTCAGTTTCACTAGTAAAAAAGAATATAATGAAGGTAATAATAGGTTCAGATCATGCTGGCTTTAAATATAAAACAGTACTGGTTGCGGCATTACAGGAAAAAGGTTATAAGGTGATCGATTTAGGGACAGACACTGAGCTGCCCAGTGATTATCCGGATCATGCAGCTGATGTTGCCAGGGCAATTATAACAAAAAAAGGAGAAAAAGGTATTCTTGTATGCGGCAGTGCTGTTGGTGTAAGCATAGCTGCCAATAAATTTAAAGGTATTAGAGCTGGGGTTTGTCATGATACTTATTCAGCACATCAGTCTGTAGAACACGATGATGTAAATATTCTCTGTATGGGAGAAAGGGTCATTGGTGTTGAATTGGCAAAAGATATCGCTTTTGCATTTTTAAGTGCTGAATTCTCGCGCGAAGAACGACATGTCAAAAGACTGGCGAAGATAACATCATTGGAAAATAATGAATTGTAAGCCTGCATGAAGTTATACGTCTACGCGATTCTAGCCCTTGTTGTTTTTAGCTTGTACCAATGTCAGACACATAAAAAAAACATCGATGCCAGCAATATAATTCTCCCCGACACCACACAATCTCCGGTAATACCTGCTGATGCGGCGATAAGACTAATGAAAGTAGAAGATGGTTTTGAAGTGAAACTGGTCGCCTCCGAGCCTTTAGTTACGGCACCGGTAGCCTTAACATTTGATACAAAAGGTCGTATATGGGCGGTGGAAATGGTTGGATATATGCCTGATGTTTATGGAAAAGGAGAAGATAAACCCAGTGGAAAAATCGTAATCCTGGAAGATAAAAACGGTGATGGTTTGATGGATACCAGAAAAGTATTTTTGGACTCATTGGTGTTACCCAGGGCTATATGCCTGGTTGAAGGAGGGATTCTTGTCGCAGAATCGCCAAACTTATGGTTTTATGAAATTAAGGGTGATAAACCGGGCAATAGAACGCTGGTAGACGCTAAATATGCTGCAGCCGGGAATGTGGAACATCAGCCAAACGGTCTGTTGCGTGCAATAGACAATTGGATTTATAATGCAAAGTCGACCAAAAGGTACCGTAAAAAAGGAAAGCAATGGTTGATAGAGAAGACTCATTTTAGAGGGCAGTGGGGGATTAGTCAGGATAATTATGGCAGGTTGTATTATAACGACAACTCCACCAACCTCATAGGTGATTATTTTACTCCTGGTTTTGGTGCAATGAATCCAAATATGCAGCATGTAGAAGGGTATGAAGAAAGAACAGTTAATGATAACAGGGTGTATCCGATGCGTCCTACACCTGGCGTAAATAGGGGATACATGCCAGATGTCTTAGATGATAGTTTACGCTTAAAGAATTTTACTGCGGCTTGTGGACCGGTGATTTACAGAGGAGATCTCTTTGGTGCAGCATTTGAATTCAATGCATTTGTGGCCGAACCTACGGCTAACTTAATTAAAAGAAATATACTTCAGGAGAGGGGCACTGTTGTAACTGGTGAACAGGCTTATAAAGGAAGAGAGTTCCTGGCTAGTATTGATGAACGTTTCAGGCCGGTAAGTTTGTATAACGGTCTTGATGGTGCTTTATATGTGGTTGACATGTACCGGGGTATTATACAGCATAAAACTTATGTTACTCCTTATTTAAAGGATGAGATACTGAAAAGAAAGCTTACTGAGCCTTTGGGATGTGGAAGGATTTATAAAGTAGTTCCAAAGGGTAAAGCATTGTCTGCAGTTAAGTTTAGTGCTGATCCGGAAGCCTTGGTTGCGTTGCTCGGCCATGAAAATGGACTTGTGCGGGACATGGCTCAACAGCAATTAATTGATGGCAGATATAAAATGGCTATTCCGTATTTGAGGAAAGCAATTACTAATCATGCTCATCCTTTAATGGTTATCCATGCTATGTGGGTACTTGAAGGACTTTCTGCTTTACAGACGAACGAGGTGCTTACTTTATTGAAGTCGGAGGATGTTGCTGTTAAAATACAGGCATTAAGTGTTTTGCCTTCGGTAATTAATGCCGGTTCACATAAGTATTACATTGCTCTACTGGAGCAGTTGCTTGAAAAAGGCGATCCCAAAATTGCCCCATACCTCGCTTTTGTGGCTGAATATCTAAAACCGTATCAGGCTGATGCAGCTCAGGAACTATTGATTGCGCTGTTAAAGAAGTATCCGAAGGATGCTTATGTTTCCAGTGCTGTGCTAAGTAACCTTACCTATAGAGAGGAATCTTTTGCTGATATGATTATGGAAGTGCTTCCTGATACAAATGTTGTCATCAATAAACAGCTAAAAAAATTGATTACAAGGATTAGAAATACGCGCAAGAACCGGGATCCGGATCTATTGAATAAGGAATTTCCTAAAGGTGCTGCTTTGTTTGCATCGAGCTGTCAGACTTGTCACGCTGCTGATGGTAATGGAATCAGTTCGCTGGCTCCACCGTTAAACAAATCAGAATGGGTAACTGGCGATAAGAATAAACTCATTTCAATTGTGTTGTATGGATTAACCGGACCAATAAAGATTAATGGACATGTTTATGAGGCCCCTGAAATATCTGCTGATATGCCGGGTATAGCACATAGTGAGGAAATATCAGACGATGATGTGGCCCAGGTGCTGAGTTTTATCCGTGGTTCATGGCAAAATAATGCGGATAAGGTTAGTATTGATGAAGTAGGAAAAGTGCGTAAACATAATCAGGGGAGAGAAAAGGCGTTTACCGTTGCAGAACTAGATAAAATCAGGCTTAATTAATGTGGAAAAACTGTTGATAAGAGGTTGATAACATGTTAATAAAATAAATCTAAATATATTTGTTTTTTGATCTAATTGTCTGTAAATTAGATCTATCAATTACGAAGTACTTTGACAGTCTGAAGAAATGTTCTAAAAAGAGATACTTAGCCTCCGGGCAAAAGACTCTGGAAATTTCGAAGACACAATACGAATCGGATTCAAAGGAAACGGAGAAGAAGATTTAAATCGCGCCGATGTCGAGAAGATACGGAGGTGAATTGTAGTCAGGACAGACATTACAGCAAATGATCACATTCTACGGAAAGGATCAGGAGAATAATTTAGACGGGGTTCAAAGTTTTTAGGAACTAAGAATACTACGAAATGTTAAGTATATAATCGAATTGGTGCTTTTCTTAAAGCTACGGCTTGAAGAAAGGTGGAAACGGAGAACTTGAATCGAAAGAAGAGAGTCTCCGTTTTCTTTTTTTTACACGAATCCTATATTTACTTTCCAGAATATCTAAATGGTCCGGCATTTCGTAACTGACCTTAAATTATTAATTACATTATTTTTTTTGATTACTGGTAGATAAGTTATCTAATTGATATTCAGATTATTTTTTGTTTGTATTTGATATGTTACTCAATTTGAAAGGTATTGTTCTAATGAGATAATTATTACTCATATCTTAGGATTAACACTTAAAAACAAATACACAAATGAAAAACAAAATCTTAACTGCTATTGCAGTAATGGCATCCCTATGCGGATACGCCCAGACCAAGGGAACCAGTGCGCTCGGCTTTGGAATCACCACCGACAAAAGTAAAACTGATTATCGGGATCAAACTGGAATAATCAGAACCGATGAAAGAACCCTAAATAACTTTACATTAGGTTACGGCTTTTTTATTAAAGACAATGCCAAACTAGGTATAGATGTTAATTACGGTAACCAAGAGTATTTTTATGAGGGGGGTGTTTCAGGTTGGGATTCTAAGAGTTATGGTGCTGGCGTAAATTATCAGCATTATTATCCACTTATTAAAAAGCTCTATGCGTTTGCCGGGGGATCAGTTGGTTATAGTTATTCGAAAACTGATAATAAAGATCCTAATAATGCAGATAGGATATCCAGGTCTTATTCGGCTGGTGTAAATGGCGGGGTTACCTGGTTTTTTTCTCGCAGGTTTGCCATTGAATCTAATTTATTATCTGCAAATGCATTTTATATGACCAATAAGGAAAAAGGAATTGATCAAAGTACTCCAGGTAGTTACGAAAATAATTATACTAGTTTTAATTTGAACAGTAGCGGCGTTTTCAGTAACCTTGGCTTTAAAATTTATGTATTATTCTAAACATTAATTTCCCAAATTAATACAATGGTTAAAGCACTCTTCGGGGTGCTTTAATTGTTTTTGCCCATAGCTATACAAATCTTTTTTGTTATTTTTATATATCATGAGTAAAGCTGTAAAACATCCTTCCTTTGAGCAAAAGATTTTTGTTCTCGATACTTCCGTTATCCTTTACGACCACAATGCTTTTAAAAACTTCCAGGAACATGATGTGGCCATTCCTATCCAGGTCTTGGAAGAATTGGATAACATGAAGAACGGCAATGAAACCCGAAATGCGGAGGCGCGGAGTTTTATCCGGTTAATGGACAATACTTCGGGTGATCGGATCATGAACGAATGGATACCTTTTAATGGCAGTAAAAGTGGACGGTTTAAGGTTGTAATGGATCATAAACCTGATAGGTTTGATGCGGAAGAAGTTTTTGGGAAAGGGAAGTTTGATCATCGCATATTAAATGCCGCTTTAATGCTTAAGCAGGAATTTCCAGAAAAACGAGTGATACTGGTGTCTAAGGATATTTGTTTACGGTTAAAAGCCAAATCGCTGGAATTGCATGCCGAGGATTATGAGACCGGTAAAATCAAGAATGTTGATGAGCTGTATACCGGAAAGGCTGTACTTACAAATGTTGGTGATGAGGTTTTTAAACAACTTAAAGCCGATGGTAGTATTCATTCTACCGGACTCAATATTATAGAGCCAGATGCCAACCATTTCTGTATTTTGAAAGGTAAGCGTAAAACGGTTACGACCTATTACAATGCTAAAACGGGCAAACTTTATTCTGTTGCTCCTCAAACCATATTTAATATAACACCACGTAATGATGAACAGTCTTTTGCGGTAAATGCTTTACTTAACCCCGATATTAAGCTGGTTACTATTCAAGGGAAAGCTGGAAGCGGTAAAACGTTATTGGCTATAGCGAGTGCGCTTGAACAGCGGAAAGACTATAGGCAAATTTATGTAACCCGGCCTATTGTTGCGTTAAGCAATAAGGATATTGGTTTCTTACCAGGCGATGTAAAATCGAAGATAGATCCCTATATGGCACCAATCTGGGATAACCTTAGGTTTATAAAAGAACAGTACAATGATGATCCAAAAATGCAGGGACGTATTGACGAATTTGTAAGTACAGAAAAGATTGTAATTACACCTTTGGCCTATATCAGAGGGAGGACGCTGAGCAAAATCTTTTTTATTGTTGATGAAGCACAGAATTTAACGCCACACGAGATAAAGACGATTATTTCGAGAGCAGGAGAGGATACCAAGATTATTTTTACAGGAGATATTTATCAGATTGATACGCCCTACCTGGATGCGGAAAGTAATGGACTCTCTTATTTAATCGAAAATGCGAAAGATCATGACTTGTATGCACATGTAACATTAGATAAAGGGGAGAGAAGTGAACTGGCAAATTTAGCCAACGATTTGTTGTAAAAATCTAAAAATATCATATCATGAAACAGATAGTATTGTTGTTAGTTATTGGCTTTGCCATAGTTGGCTGCTCGGGTGTAAAGCCTGCCGCGGATCAAAATCTTGTGATTTTAGGTGGCAAACTTGAGGCACTGGGTATGTCAACCTTTCAATATGGCACTCATATTTTAAATTCTGGTGCTACAACTTATGCCTTGAAAAGTAGTAAGGTTGATTTAAAGACCTACGCAGGGAAAAATGTGGTGGTAAAAGGTTTAAAAGTAGCTGGTTACCCCGTTGATGGCGGCCCTGAATTGATAGACGTTCAGGAAGTGAGTAACCCATAAGGTATTTCTTCAATAAAAAAATGTATAGATTGCGGGTGCAAATCTTATTTCATGAAACGACTAACATTAATGATTCCCATTCTGATGATTTTATCTTGTCAGCAGAAGGATAAAAAAACAACAGTGACAGATCAGCAAAAAACGGAAGATCCACATTCTTTTGCTCAGCCATCAATAGCCTATGTCGAGCATCTGGATCTGGATTTAAAAGTTGATTTTGAAAAACAAAAACTTACTGGTAAGGCAAGCTGGACAATAAACAATAAAGCAAAAGCCAATGAGATTATTTTTGATAACAGTAAGCTAAGTGTCTCAAAAGTGACTTTGGGAACTGACGAAAAAGAAACAACCTTTACTTTTGGTCCTGAAACAGAATTCCTTGGTAGGGCACTCAAAGTGGCTATTTCGCCAGAGACCAAACTGGTAAATATTTATTACACTACGGATAAAGATGCTAGTGCGTTACAATGGCTGAATCCACAGCAAACAGCGGGAAAGAAAAAACCTTATCTGTTTACTCAATCGCAAACTATCGCAGCCCGAAGCTGGGTGCCTTGTCAGGATAGCCCGGGAATACGGTTTACCTATAATGCAAAAGTGGAAGTACCTGTTGATTTGCTGGCATTAATGAGCGCGGAAAATCCGCAGACAAAGAACAATACAGGGGTTTATCAATTTAAACAAACACATGCAATTCCTTCTTATTTACTGGCTTTAGCAGTAGGGGACATTACTTTTAAGGCCATTGACGAGCGTACAGGTGTATATGCTGAACCATCAGTGTTGGATAAAGCTGTTTATGAGTTTGCTGATATGGGCAAAATGGTAAATGCTGCTGAAAAATTATATGGTCCGTATCGTTGGGGTAGGTATGATCTACTGGTATTGCCACCCAGTTTTCCTTTTGGAGGTATGGAGAACCCTAACCTGACTTTTATAACGCCGACAATTATAGCGGGCGACAGATCGCTGGTTAGCATCATATGTCATGAATTAGCGCATAGCTGGAGTGGTAATTTAGTGACCAATTCTAACTGGAATGATTTCTGGTTAAATGAAGGTTTTACTAACTATTTTGAGCGTAGAATTGATGAAGAGATATTTGGCCGTAAGGAAGCTGAAATGCAGGAAGTGTTTGCGAGGCAGGCACTTGATGCGACGGTAGAAGATATGGGCGCTGAAAGCAAGGATACGCATTTAAAAACGGATTATACAGGTAGAAATCCTGATGATGGAACGAATGATATTGCTTATGAAAAAGGATTTTACTTTTTGAAAACCATCGAGGCTGCGGTAGGTAGAGAGAAATTCGATGTTTTTTTAAGAGGGTATTTTGATACAAATGCTTTTAAATCGTTAACGACTGAGCAATTTTTAGACTATTTGAATCAACATTTAATAAAAGGTGATAAAGCACTGGAGGCTAAAATTAATATAGATAAATGGGTATATGGGGCAGGTGTTCCATCGAACGTAGTGGCTTCGAGTTCGGAAAGATTTAAAGCAATTGACGTCCTGGTAGCGAACTGGCGTAAAACAGGTGTAGCGAAAGGCTTGAGCAAGGAGATCGTTTCAAGCAATGAAAAACGGTATTTCATTAGTCAGCTACCAGAAGATCTGAAAGCTAGTGATATGGCGACTTTAGATGCTGAATTTAAATTCACTAATTCAAAGAATACAGATTTGCAGCGAGCCTGGTATACATTAGCCATCCGCCATCACTATACGGCAGCTAAGGATAACATCAAAGCTTATTTGCTGGAGAATGGTAGAATGTGGCACATTATACCATTGTATAAAGAATATATGACAACTGCGGAGGGTGCAAAGACAGCCAGGGATATTTATAAACAAGCGAGACCAAATTATCATCCGATGACTTACCGTGCAATTGATAAGCTCCTAAAATAATACGGTGGCGTTAACTTTTGTGGACAGACCTAAATACAACAGTGTCTAAAAATAGCAAAAAGTGCCATTTTTTGTGCTAAAAACAAGGAATTTCATTGTTTTTTAATATTGGCACAGTGTTTGTATTTAACATTTCGGTTTAGTTTGGTTTAGGTTGATCTGTGGTGGATTGACCTTATTAACGGGAATAGTCTCTCCGACTTATTCCCGTTTCTTTTTTAAAGGAATTTTTATTTTATCTTGCACTAGCAATTTACCTCACATGAACAAAACGCCCTTTCTATTCTTTTCCCTTTTGTTTTTTTCGCTGGCCGCAACTGCGCAACGACAAAACCTTTATTTCCTGAAGAACACCGGAGAATATGTAAAACAGCGAGACAGTGCTGATTATTTACGCATTGTTAAGGAACCGGAGCAAGGATCTGAGCTGTATCCGGTAAATGAACATTTTCTGGACGGATCCAAAAAAAGCATGGGCTATTCCAGTAAAATAGATCCGCCAATGTATGAAGGACAATACATCTGCTTTTACGCGAATGGCAAAAAGAAAATGATAGCCAATTACAAAAAGGGAAAGCTAATAGATACGGCACATAATTACTATCCTAATGGTAATTTATACACGACAGTGAGTTATGATGAAACTGTCGACGGAAAGCAGAAGGCAGCTTATATAAAAAGTGTTAAAGATTCGACTGGAAAGGATCTGGTTATAGATGGCAATGGGGACTGTGCTTTTTATGATGCGCAATTTAAAAGGATTACCGAACGGGGCCGGATAAAGAATGGAGTTTATGATGGGGAATGGGTAGGTGAGGGAACAAAGACAGATTGTAAATACAAGGAAATTTATGCTGATGGTAAGTTGATTTCGGGTGAGAGTACCGATAATGATGGTACCGTTTATTCCTATACAAATACGTTTGTATTGCCCCAGTTTAAAAAGGGAATGAATGCATTTTATACTTACCTGAAGAAGACGGTCAGGTATCCGGAGCAGTGCTATAAAAATGGTATACAAGGTAAAGTGTTGTTGAAGTTTACGGTAACAAAGGAAGGTGTGATAGAGGATATTAAGGTCTTGAACGATGTGCATCCTGCTTTGGCAAGCGAAGCGGTTAGGGTGCTTAAGGCTTCTCCACCCTGGGATCCCGGGATAGAAAGAGGGAAGCCTGTTAATGTGTCTCACAATGTGCCTGTTTCCTTTACACTTCAGCGTTAAAGTATTGTCGATATGATTGAAGTTGCCTGTGCGGTTATTGTACGTGACGATGGAAAGGTTCTTGTAACACAGCGTAGTGCTGAAATGAAACTCCCTTTGAAAATGGAATTTCCCGGTGGTAAGATCGAACCCGGGGAAACAGCAAGGGATTGTATCATAAGGGAAGTATTTGAAGAGTTAGGTGTGGCTATAATACCTGTGTCTCAATTAGCTATAAATGAACATCAATATGCCGATTTTTCAATTAGGTTAATCCCATTTGTCTGTAGAATAACAAGTGGCACTGTTGTTTTAAAAGAACATGCTGCTTACAGTTGGTTACAAACTAATGAACTAATTGATTTAGATTGGGCCGCCGCAGATATTCCCGTTGTTCGGAATTACTTAAGTTCTATTAAATAAAGCACACATGCAGAATGCTACAAGATCATTATTATATTCGCATAAAAAAATAGATCATGATAGCTCATCACGTATTATTCTGGCTAAAAGCCGACACTTCAGAAGAACAAAAAGCTGCTTTTCGTAACGGATTGCAATCACTGGAAAAAATTGAAGTAGTTAAAACCTTTCACATCGGTACACCTGCACCAATTGAGCGTGCTGTAGTAGATACCACTTATACTTTTTCATTAGTTTTGTTTTTTGAAGACCTTGCCGCACATGATGTTTACCAGGTGCATGAAGTACACAAAGCATTTTTAGATGAATTTAGAGTGCTTTTTGAGAAAGTTATCATATACGACGCACATTAATGACTGTCTTAACCGGACATAACAAATATTAAGCGTTGCTCCTGATAAGTCTTATCTTTGTATGGCTTATCAGATGGTAGAAAAACTAAAAGTAATTATTGGCAGAGAGCTGAAGCAGCTGTTCCAGTTAAAGAAGACTGAAAGACTGTGGCATATCCCTGTTTTAGCCTCTCTGTCAACCGGTATTCCTTTATTAATCGGCTTTTACACCGATAGGTTAGATTATGGTATTCAAGCCTGTATTGGAGGCCTGGTCATCTTGTACATGCCTTCAACAAAACTGGAACACCGCATGGTTACCTTATTGTTGTGCGCTTTTGGTTTTATTTTAAGCTTTGCCATAGGACTGGCATTTAGCTTTAATCCTTATTTTTCGGCAATCGCCTTGGGTTTATATGCTTTCGCTGTGAATTGGGTAACTAATTACTTTAGACTACAGTCGCCGCGAAATTTCTTTTTTATCATGCTCGCTTCTATGGGGAGCTGTATACCTTTTGATTTAATGAACGTCCCTGTAAAGGTAGGTCTGGTTGCTTTGGGGACTATGCTTGCTTGTGTTTTGGCTTTTCTTTATAGCCTGTATATCGTAAAAAAATATCCATATAAACTGAATATTGTCGTACCACAGAAAAGAAACTACGCCAATATCACTGAGTCTATAATTATCGGGTGCTTCATTGCGCTCTCATTGTTTATTGCACATGCTTTTAAACTGGAGAACCCTTATTGGGTTCCTATTTCATGTTTAGCCATTATGCAGGGGGTGAGTGTAACGCATGTCTGGCATAGAAGTTTTCACCGGATATCAGGTACATTTGTCGGGATGGGGCTAACCTGGCTGTTTCTGCAGCTTAATCTTACGCCTTTAAATATTTGTATCAGTATCCTTTTGTTGCAGTTTGTAATAGAAATGCTTGTTGTAAGGCATTACGGACTTGCGGTTATTTTTATCACCCCAATGACTGTCTTTTTGGCCGAGATAGGAAGAGGGATGCAGATCAATCCGGATCAGTTGATATCAGCGCGTTTACTCGATATTGTAGTGGGGAGTTTAATTGGAGTACTGGGAGGTTGGCTGTTACATAATCAGCAATTAAATCAGCAGGCAGCACGGCAGATAAGAAAAACAAGAGTAGCCATTTTAAGAAAATAAATATTTTTGCATGATGTATCACCTTTTTGATTTCTGTTTTACAATATTGCATTTATTTATTGTTGGGTTCAACTTGTTGGGGTGGATATGGAAGCGGACAAGAAGGTTACATTTTGTATTGGTGTTACTTACGATTTGCTCCTGGTTAATATTGGGGATTTGGTATGGTTTAGGTTATTGTCCGGTTACAGACTGGCAATGGCAGATTAAGGAGCAATTAGGAGAAACCAATTTGCCGAATTCCTTTATAAAATATTATGTAGATAAAGTAACGGGACTTGACGTATCGGCTGATTTTATTGATGGAGCGACCGCGATAGGTTTTGCGATTGCAGCAACGTTATCTGTATATCTGAATTTTATAAGAACAACAAACAATAAAACGAATAAGAAATGATAAGAGAAGCCTGTGTAAATGACGCACCCGAAATAGCCAAACTAATTATTCTTGCAATGGATGATCTCGCAGCAAAATTCGTTGGCGCTGATGATCCATATGATGCTGTACCCTTATTTGAGAAGTTTGCAGCATTGCCAGCCAATCAATATAGCTATGAGAATATATTGGTTTACGAGGACCAGGGTATGGTATATGGGATGATAAGCGCTTATGATGGTGCTCAGCTTGACAGCTTAAGAGCGCCATTCTTAGCGTATCTTGAAACGGCCTATGGTTTTAAACACAATCCTGAAGATGAAACGCAACCCGGTGAATACTATATCGACTGCGTTAGTGTTTCTCCAGATAAACAGGGAAAAGGTATTGGAAAAGAATTAATTAAAGCAATGATTGCGCACGCAGTGCGCAATCAGCAAAATACTTTAGGTCTGCTGGTCAATCAAGAAAATCCACAAGCCAGAAAATTATACGAGAACTTAGGGTTTGTAATAGCAGAAAAAAAAGATTTTATGGGTGGAAAGTATTTTCACATGCAGTATAAAGTTGGTTCAAAGTAACAAAGTCATTAAAAACAACGTTAATTGAGATAAAAGGGCTATTCTTGCAAGATTACAAAATGAAGTTTTTCAATAAATATATCTGCAGTCAAATTGTTACCTGCCTGGTACTGGTGTTAATTTGTCTGTCTTGTCCGATAAAACGTGGGATTAAGCAGGATATAGGTATTCCGTTATCTACAGAGGTACAACTTAGCAAAAGCAGTCTAAATTCATTTTGTAGTAATTATAGAAAAGCCAATCATAGTCAACAACGTTCTCTGAAAACGGATGTTCGTACTAGCGATGATTTAATCGTCTTGCCGGCTTTTCAGGTCTTAGACGAAAGCGTACAACTATTACACCTGAACCGCAAGGCGGATTTGGGGATTCAGCGCACACTATTTATTCTTTATCGGAAAATACTGATTTGAGATAATGACTTTATTGTACCTGCATTTGGCAGGTAGTTTAGTTATTTTTTAATCTTAAATCTATATTGAATGCATACTAAAAATGAACATTCCGGAATGGCTGATGCCTATTCTTTATCCGGGTTATTTACACTTTCACTACGTCTGGTTGCAGGCTGGACTTATTTTTCTGCCTTTTGGCGACGCTTAATTCTTGAAAATAAACTTGATCCGGAAGAGGCAGGTTATATCGGCGAAAAATTCAACCATTTTTTACCTAATGCACTAGGCATAAAGCCTATGATTGAGTACCTGGTTTCTAATCCGGAGTCTTTATGGTGGTCAATGGTTGCATTTACCATTATTGAGGGGATAGTAGGCTTATTTTTTATGCTGGGACTGTTTACCAGGTTAATGAGCGTAGGTGTATTTGGTTTGGCAATGGGCATTTTGCTTGGTGCGGGTTGGTTGGGTACAACTTGTCTGGACGAGTGGCAGATTGGTATTTTAGGACTTGCTGCTGGTTTTACAGTGTTTTTATCGGGATCTGGAAAACATAGCCTTGATCATTTAATGCGGTCCAGATCATTTAAAATCACAAAAAATAGTTGGTTTAGCTGGGTAGGCTCAGGTGCTTTACCTGTGCTTGCTAAAAAGCTGCACAGCTGGGCATTTATTGGGGCAATGACAATTCTCTCTGTTACACTCTTTACAAATCAGTATTTCCATGGTGGTGTATGGGGAACGTTACACAATATGTCCGTAAAGCCGAAAGTTGAGCTTTCAGAGGTTGTAATTCAGCAGGGGGAAATATCATTTACAGCTTTCAGGACAGAAGGAGCAGATGTTTATGGTTCATTTTTAATTGGCTTAATGCTGTCAGACGACAAGGGAGTCGTGATAATAGAAAAAAACGGAGCTGAGCTGGCAAAGTTGCCTGAATCGTCAATCGTAAATAACTATGTAGCTAAAATAAGGCCTGGAAAACATAGTTTGGTGATACCCTTGGGTGCAAAGGCAAAGCTCACCATAGCTGATCCCGTTCTTGCTAATTTGTCGGCAGGCCGCTACATTTTGACACTAACCGATATTAGTGGGATAACCTGGAAAAAAGAAATTTCACATCATTAAAAAGCTTACCGTATTGAAAGCCTGATTGACCTGAGCTTAATTTATAAGCTCAGGTTTTCTTTTGCTGATTTTATAGATGGTAAACATGATTATTGCTGATAGTACTGTTAGAACCAAATAGCTTTCGCTAAGATGATGTTCATCTTTTGCTGGCAAAATAGAGATGACGCTGTAACTTAAAAAAGATACGATTACGTAGGTTATTCCACCAGTCAAACCACTTGCAATACCTGCATTTTTCGGAAACAATCCGAGGCAGAAAGTAAAGTAGTTGTTAAAAATATAACCTGCAGTTACGTGGACCAGGAAAGCAAATAATACCATTGTAAAGAGGCTGGAAATAAACTGAACCGTTACAATCATCATCAATACAAAGACAATTTGGAACAGGAGGTTTGTCGCCATTTTTTTAAAGAAAGGATTGTTTATGGTGGCTTTACCAATAAATCCACCTACCATCCAGGCAAATCCAAGTATTAATGAGCTATAACCGGCCACGACAGGACTTAAATGCAAATGGTGCTCAATGATAAAAGGTCCCGTCATGTTGTAGATCATTACCATTGTATAGGCCAGACCCAGCATTACTATACCGAGACTAAAGCTAGCGGTTTTTATCATATCTATGTAAACGCCTGTAATCCGCTTTAAAGAGAATTCCGAAAAATGAGTTAGCGTCTCGCCACTGTAAATATATTCCAGAATGGCAAGTAAACCTGCCAGTGTGGCCAGGAAATAAAAATTGGACTCCCAGCCAAAAGCTGTTTGTAAATATCCGCCCAGGAATGGCGCGACAATTGGTCCGGTTGACCAGATAATTGAAAAAAGGCTTAAATAGTGTTTGAGTTGGTCACCGGAAAAGAGGTCTACAAAATAAGCCCTTTTTGCAACAATTACAGTCCCCACAGTAAAACCATGGATAATACGCATCAGATAAATGAGGTATATGTTATGCGTATTGGCGATTATAATGCTGGCTACAGCAAAGATGACAAGGCAGATGAGGCTTAGCCTATATCGACCAAAACTATCAAGCACACTCCCTATAAAGAGTTGAGAAACCCCATAGCTAATTAAAAATAAACTTAATGTAAGTTGTACTTGTAAGCTACTTACCTGCATTGTCGACGCCATACTGGGTAAGGAGGGGATGTAAATGTCTGTAGCGAAGCCAGATAATGGGAGTAGCGCGAATGCAAGTATGGTTGAAATGCCTTGATGTTGTTGGGTAAGTACTTTTGTATTGTTCAAAACGTAGCTGATGTTATTTTTAATGGTCCAAAGTTAGGTTTTCATTGTTCCAGGTAGCAGATTTTTAAACACGTTAGTGTAATAATTACATCTAAGAAATTTCATATTCCTTATGCGTTCGCAGCATTACAGCATTATTCCTTTATTTGATTTACAAACCCGGAGAGTTCCCTGATGTATTTATCTAAGGATAGAGCGGCAGTTTTTAAGTACTCAACACTTTGTTTTAAATCGGCTGTAGCCTCACTGTTGTAGCTGATTACGTCTGCCAGGCCAAGAATTTGAACAACGGGCTGCCTCATTTGATGGGAGATTCTAAAAAGCATTTCTTCCAGGTTCTTTCCATTTTGTATGCGTTCCTGTTCTTCGTTTGCCTTTCGTTCAGAGATTAATGTCCTTAAAGACAAATACTGAAAAGGCTTACCTATGTTGTTTTTGATCGGCACAATAATGCTATCCACCCAATAATGGCTGTTATCTTTAGCTCTGTTCTTTATTTCACCATACCACACTTCACCCTGGGCAATTGTACGCCACATGTTTTTAAAGAAAAGCTTAGAATGATGGCCTGAATTTATCAAACTATGGTTTTTGCCGATCAGTTCATCGTGGTTATACTGTGAAACCTCACAGAATTTTTTATTTACATATAAAATATTGCCTTTGATGTCTGTTATTGAGGATATTACACTGTTGTCAACTGCTCTTTGATAGGCGGATAAAACATTAATTAACTCGTCTTTTGAACTTGATTGCCCGTACCCAAACATCCCTTCATTTAAATTCATAATCATGCAAATTTACATATTGGGGGGATATTCTATTCATTTTTAGTTGTAACAAAATCATTTTTACCACCAATCTGGTTGCTTTATTGGGAGTTATAGGTTAAAGACTAATATTATTGAGTACCTTTGTCAATTAAAGCCATAGGTGTTATGAATGATTACAGTGATTTGATGTTGGTCGATAAAAACTCGGGAAAAATAAAGGATCTTGAAGATGCTTTGAATGGGGTTGAAGTTACCTATGCGCATTGGTTAAATAAGCGTGAAAATATCCATACAGGTGAAAAGCCTGATAAACTTGGAAATTACTTCAGATATTTTTATACTGATAAGGGGATCCAGTTTTACGTGAAGGATAATCTTCCTCAGGAAATAAAAAATGCCTGCTGGTCTGCTTATAAAAATATATTTGGCCAGTAAATATCTTTCTAAAAGATAACGGTTCTAAATTAAAATGATATTGCTGACTGTACGGGCAATGTTTTAGTTTTGCGGCAAACTAACAAAGTATGTCAAAAACAAAACTTACAATCAATAATAACGGTTCAGTGAAGATCGAAGGAGATTTTGAAATTGTAGATAGAAACGGCGACGTTTATGGTTTACAGGGAAGAACAGTATTGTCAATTTGCCGTTGTGGATTATCAAAAAACAAACCGTTTTGTGATGGTGCACATAATGGACATTTTGAGCATGAGGCTGTTGCATTTGAGCTTCCTCCGAAAAAGGTATAATCAATGGAGACAGATTTTTTTAATCTGTCTCTTTTTGTAATGATTTATTAGCTTTGCCCGAAAAATAAGTATGACACCAGGTAATTTTAAAGTGAGCCATGATGGAGAAAAACTCTCCATGACGATAAGCGTGCAACCGTCCATCGCTTTAAAAATCTCTCTTTATGTATTGAATATTTTATTCATAGCCATCATAATTTTATTTACAATTGGTGGAGTAGGCGTAATTGTAATGTTCATTTTGGTGTTTGAAATCTTATTTTTGAGGTATTCTATTTGGAACCTTTATGGGGCCGAAACAATCATGCTAACCCGAAACACGCTAAGTTATCAGCGACAATACGGCTTTTTGAAGTTTGCCGTAAAAACTTTTAAAATAAACAAATCTATTCGTGTGATTCCTTTTCACGAGGATTTTCAGGCTGGCAATAAATCCATGAAGCTGATCTTTGAATCATTGGATGAACAGAATGAACCTGTTAACCTTTACCAGACTGCTTTAGTAATTTCCCGACAAGATTATGAGACTTTTATGAAGTCGTTTAATCAACTATAGACTGCAATTTATTCCGTTTCCGATTTGAAAAAGTATATTTTCCTCCTGCTTATATTTATAAGCTTTTCCTGTTATTCCCAAAATGTAAGTATTTGTTCCTGGAATATCCAGAACTTCGGTAAATCTAAAGATGATGCTGAATTGAACTATATTGCTAATGTAATTAAAGAATTTGATGTGGTTGCAATTCAGGAAGTTGTATCTGGGTATGGTGGTAGTCAGGCTGTAGCCAGGTTAGCCGATGAATTAAACCGTTTGGGTACTAAGTGGGCTTATGTAATTAGTAACCCTACTTCAAGTTTAAAAAATTCAAAGGAACGTTATGCTTTTTTATGGAAAACAGCTAAGGTTAAACAAATTGGCATTGCCTGGCTGGATCAAACGCATCATGAGGAAATTGACAGGGAGCCTTTTTTTTGTCAGTTTTCAGTTGGAAAAAAGACATTCACATTAGCCAGCTTTCATGCGGTGCCGAAATCAAAGCAACCGGAAACGGAAATCAAATATTTTAAGTTCATACCTGGTCTTTATCCTGATCATGATCTTATTTTTTGTGGTGATTTTAATTTGCCTCAATCCCATAATGTATTTAGTCCTTTGAAGAAAATGGGCTATTTCCCAGCTTTAATGGGGCAGAAGACTTCTTTAAAACAGGATTGTGTGAATGACAATTGTCTGGCCTCTGAATACGATAATTTCTTTTTAAAGGCTTCCGTATTCCAGGTATCAAAAGCAGGTATTGTTCACTTTTATAGGGATTTTGAGACCCTTAAACATGCAAGGGCAATTTCTGACCATGTCCCTGTTTATATTCAACTCTCTTTTGGGGCATTAGCGAAATAAGGTTAATTCAGGGATTTGCCAAAAGGTGAAAAAGCAAGGTTCATTAATTTGAAATGCTGTCTTCCCCATGGGATACCAATGATAGTGATACAAAGCAATATCCCAAAGAACAGATGAGTTAATACAATCCAGAAGCCGCCAAATACTAGCCAGATTATATTCATTATAGTCGAAAGACAGCCTGTATTAGAAGACGTATCTGTGATCTTAAAGCCAAATGGAGCAAGACCAACTATGGCAAATTTAAAGCATTGGATTCCAAAAGGAATACCTACGATGGTCAGACATAGAATGATACCGCCTATAATGTATTCAAAGAAAATGAATATTCCTCCAAAGATGATCCATATGATGTTGCCTAATAAATTCATAGTTATGCTTTCTGTTATAGATAATGTAAGTGTGAATTAGTTACACAATATATTGTTATATGCTAAATTAAACAAAAGATAAAGGCTGCGATTAGCCCCGCGATAAGTGTGTTTAAGAAATTTACAATGTTATTTCCTATGAGGTGTTTTCTTTCCAGTGTAGCACCTAGTATCGAATCTGCAAGATTGCCGGTGACGCCAGCAATAAACACAAGCAAACCCGGCTTTTCAAATCCAGCATAGATTACAGCAATTATTCCGCTACCCAGTGCACCTATTAAAAGGCCCTCCAGGCTTACAACGCCATCTAAACCATTGGGTTCTTTTTTTAGGGTGATTATATTGTAAAACCGACGTCCATAAATCATTCCAAGTTCTGACGATAACGTATCGGCAAGTGCTGAAGCCAGACTTGCTGCCATCATGATCATGTAAAATTCATGGTGCAGAGGGTCTATAATCGCCATAATCGCAGTCAAGCCAGCTACGCCTCCGTTTGCAAGTACCTGTTTACTATCCCTTGCTTTGTTACTTAAATTGTCCTTGTGGATTTTAGTTTTTACTGCTTTTTTATGTGCAGTAGCAAAAACACTAAGAAGAAAGAATGTCATTAACATAAAAACGCCCTTTAATTGGGCCGACTGCCATACCAAAAGACCAATAATTGTGGCTGTAATAGCTGCCTGAAAAGTTAGTTTTCTTTTTTTTACACTTAATACGATTACGACCAGTATGGATAAACATATAAATAGCTGGTAGGGACTTGTAAACAGAAACATTAAGTTCATTTTATCAAATATCATGATAATGAATTATTAAAATAAATCCAATTTATAAACATTGTTTAAAGGCTATTCAAGGCTGTTCTGTAAATAGGGTATTCTCCAGTTGGCATAGCGTTTGTAACTATCATGTTACATTAAATCATTATATCATGAAAAACGTATTAAAAATTCTAAGCTTAATCCTAATTGTAACAACGGTTATGATTTCTTGTAAAAAGGATAAAGATCCTGCAACCGCAGACTTCTTCGTGGGTACTTATAATGGTTCTGTTTCTTATAACAAGGATGAGACCTCCATTACCAATTCCGAAGGCAAAGTTACGGTTAGCAAAGTTGGTGACACTTATAATTTCTTTTTCGGCAGCAATATTCCTGATATTACAGGGGTGAAATTCGAAAAAAGTGGCGACAATACTTATGTAAGTATTGGGAGTGGTTTAACTGGTATTACCATCGATGCCAACACATTAAAAATGTTGGTTTCGAAAGATGGGGCTACATGGACTGCAGATTGCACAAGGTAATAAACATTGATATTTAAAAGATGGCTTGTCTGGAAAGACAAGCCATCTTTGTATTTAACGCTTATTTATTTAAGCGTAATCACACGTTCCGCATTTATTTGTTTTAAAAAGTATTCGTCGTGCGAAATTACTACTAGCGCTCCCTGGTATTCATTGATGGCATTGGTTAGAATTTCAATATTCTGAATATCCAGGTTATTGGTTGGTTCGTCTAGAATAATCATATCGGGTGCCATACTGCCAATTGTTAAAGAACAAAGCATGAGTCTCATTTTTTCTCCTCCACTTAGCGCTTTGCAGGGTTTATTCCAGTATTCTTTGGTAAACAGAAATCTATTTAAGCGGATTTTTATTTCATGTTCCTGTAAAGCACCAGAGTTGTATTGTTCCGCTTGTTCGTAAACACTTAATTCATTGTTGATCAATGAATAATCCTGATCAATGTACATGGCTTTAAAAGCTGAATTATCTAATACTCCAGACGTTGGCAAAAGATCTTTTAAGATCAGTTTAACCAATGTGGTTTTTCCGGAACCATTAGGGCCGGTAATTACGATGCGTTCTCCACTAAAGATCTGGAAGTTTAGCGGCGTCGACCAAAGCAGATCTCCATTGTATCCAAAATTAACATCTTTGACAGTAACCAAAACCTTTCCTTTATGAAGATTAGAACTTTCGAAGTCTATTTTCATTTTATCTATATCGGGTAATGTTGTTCGCAGTTGGGTAAGTTCCTTTGAAATTGAGCCAATCTTTTCTGCATGTACACCTTTCATCTTTGAAGCACTCTTTTCTGCATTGTTTTTAAGTGTGTTCATTAATATAGTAGGCAGTCCCGCTTTTTCCTGTTTTTTCTTTCCGCGTGCATCCAGTTTTTGCTTCCTTTCTGCAGCTTCCCTTTCCACTTCCTTTGCTTTTCTCAGTGCCTTTTCCCTGGTTCTTAATTCATGGTTAAGCTGTTCATGCTCTGCTTTTTTTTGCTCATCGTAAAAATCATAGTTTCCACCGTATGATGTGATGCCAGTTTTACCGAGTTCATATACCTTGTTGAGTAAGTTTAATAGGGTTCGATCATGACTTACAATTACCAAAGTGCTTTTAGTGGACTGTACATAGTCATATAAAAGGCTTCGGCTCCAGGTGTCCAGGTGATTACTTGGTTCATCCAGCAATACGATTTCCGGACGATGGATCATTATACCAGCAAGGAAAACCCTTGTCTTTTGGCCTCCGCTGAGTGTATCCATTTTTTGGTTTACATCAAGATCATCAAGTTTCCAGTGTGCGAACGCTTCTTTGCAGCGTTCTTCGATGGACCAATCATTGTCGAGCAGGGTAAACTGTTCATCTGTAACATTGCCACTCAAAATTTCATTTAAGGCCTGAATTTTAACGTCTACCTGAATCGCCCGGGCAATGCTGTAATCATTAAACTGTCCGAAAATCTGTGGTATATAATAGGGGGGAGCGTCAGTTTTTACATGTCCTTCAGATGGCCGGAGATTTCCTGCCAGTATTTTTAGAAGCGTAGATTTGCCGACTCCGTTATTGCCAATTAATGCAACTTTTTCTTGTTTATTTATAACGAGATTTAAATCCGTAAACAATAAATCTCTATTGGGGTGTATGTAGGTTGTATCCTGAAGAATAAGCATAATTTCTTTCTTGTTAGGGATTGAACAATTACACCGGCTTTGTGTTGCCGGTTGTGTCTATTTTTTCCGAAAGAAATTTTATCCTACATAAATGTGTTTTTTGTTATTGTTGCAAAGGTAAGGATAATTTTTATTATGATGTATATTCCTGAACGATGTGACTTAAATACCCGTGTAGTTGTAAATCTGCAACACCATTGATCCTATAATTACATCCATTGTGAAGCAATACAATTCGGGATGCGGTTTTAATGATTTCCTGATAATAGTGATCAGTTAAAATAACTCCCTTTAGCATTCTGAAATTAAATAGTTGCCTTTGCATTTCTTCAATAACAATTGGCGCCAGTTGTGTAAATGGTTCATCTAAAAGTACAAAATCGCTGTCACCATATAGCACCAGCATAAATTCAATTAAACGCCTTTGTCCTCCCGAAAGATCCTCCATTGCCCGATTTATATTTTCCCGGATAATATCCTGAGCAAACAACTCTTTCTTGTACTTATTGGAATATATTTCGACCAACTGCTTAACCCGTAAATGAGCTGGAATGAAAAAATGCTGAGGTAGATAAGCTACTTTACCTGTAATATATGCACGTTTTACTTGCTCGTCGTTTAATCGCATATGCATATAATTGGGCTGGATACTGCCAAATATGATCTTTAGTAAGGTCGATTTTCCGGAGCCATTTCTACCGAGCAAGCCAACTATTTCACCAATTTTACAATTAATGTAAACATTGTTAAGTATGTATTCCTTTTCATACCTGTGTGCAACACTATCTATATAAAGCTCCTGCATATACCACTAAGAGTTAAAAAAAACACAAAAAAAATAAAGTCTACGCCTAAAAGCCAGCCAAATAGCATTCTGTAGCTAAAACCAAGGTTTCGATAATGATATGATCTGGCTTTAAAAAGTAGTTTCTCGGTACCAATGGAAATTGAATAAGCTACAGCTTTAAACAATATAGCCACCACATAAAGAAAATAATGATCATATCCTTTGAGCCAAAAAAGGACTGAAAAGAATAGCGTCACAGCAAGGTTTAATGTGATGATGAACTTGAAATGTTGTGCGAAAAGAAAAGTTATTTTTCTGAGCATTTAAGAAGTTCCTTGTTGAGCATACGATCGGCAATGATATAGCCTGCTATAGGTAATAGTATAACGAGTAGTATATATGGAAATGAATAGACTGATGCGTATTTAAAAGAAGCACGGAAGCTAAATCTGATACACAAGTAGATATGTAAGATTACTAGGAAGGGAATGAGGGTTTGTTGAACGTCCATAGCAGATAATTTATATATCTAATCTAAGAAATTTTATTTGAAAATAAATATTCGACTGCCATAAGGTTGTCAGTGGCTGTTATTTTCTTTGTGTTGAACTTAAACAAAACGAATTATGTCCCAAACACAAACTATTCAGACACGAGAAGTCATTAATAACTTTTTCCAGGCCTTAGCTGGCAGGGAATTAGCTGTTTTAATCCAATTATTTGCAGAAGAAATAGATTGGGATATTCCAGGCAATGAAGAACTTGCACCATGGTTGGGTAAACGTACAAAACGAAATGAAGTGAAGGACTCTTTTGAATTACTTTGGCAGAATATTGAGCCAATAGCTGCACAAATAGATCGAATCCTGGTGGATGATGATTTTGCGATAGCTACTGGCTCTTTCAGTTCAAAAATGAATCGTTCAGGACAAATCTATTCGTCTATGTTTTCTGCTCATTTTACAGTTAGTGGTGATCAAATTATCCGTTACAGATTGCAGGAAGATAGTTATGGACTTGTAGAAGCGCTGATGTTGCCGATGCCTGTTTAATTGATTCTATATTCACCAAATTAATAATAGAAAGATTTAAGTGTATTTATTGCTTAAATGCTTCTAATGTGCTGTTTTCCTGATGTTCTCTGTTGGTTTCAGGTAGTTCAATCTGCACGGGTTCATCATCTTTTTTTCGAGATAAGGGGATTGCTATACCTCCTGCGATACCTACTCCTATGGAGGCCAGAATTATAAGCAGCGACAAGCATATCAACCTGAAAGTTCTATTTAGACTTTTCATTTTGATGGATAAATAAAATAAGGAATTGCTGCCTTTCAGACAACGTTGATTAGTTTAAAAATGAAGTCGGTTTGTAGCCGACTTGAGGCTTAATCAAGCAGGTAATGGTTTGTACTGGAGTCTGGTTACGCGTATTGAAGAATGGTTATGCCGAATAGCTGGTTTAATCTCAAGGAATTTGTAGGACTGATGAATGAACTGAATGGTAAATAGTTCGTTAAATCTTATCACAGCATACTTTTGCTGTTTTTGTAATTGGTATTCCGTAGCAACTTTGTGATTGCGCTTTAAACTGCAGTAATATCCTGAACAAGAGATAGATTTTTGGCCTGCAGTCAACAGTAATTCTGTTGTGGGTTTTTGTGGCTGATAGGAAGACAAACCGATTGATCCGGATACACTAAAAATGGACAAGACCATTAACAGGACTAATGTTAGCCTGTAAAGGTTTCCTTTTGTGTGTATTGGTCGATTACTATTCATTTCGTTACCAAAGATAAGGATTTAGTTAGAAAGCTTCGGTAAGTCCTAGAAAGAGACCTTTCGAACCATATCTACCGATAGCATAATCTAAACATAAATTAGTGCGTGTTGCTTTGTTAAACAGTACCCTTAGACCAGCACCGCCGGCAGGTTGCCATTGTTCAAACAAGCGGGTACCCATTTCATCATTGGCCGTTTGTATATTGAAGAAGGTTACACCACTAATAAATTTGTTTCTCATGATAGGAAAGCGATATTCCAGCTCCGAGTAAAAATACTGAGGTCCTTTAAAATAAGTAACAGTATAGCCGCGTCCACTGCGGAAATAAGTATCTCTACCTGTTCCCGGGAGCTCAAGGTAAGGCAAGGCGCCACTAACCAGATAAGATCCCCAGTTCCAAAAGGCGATCACGTGTTCAGGATTTCTATCAGATAAGCTCCAGTATTTTCTAAAATCGGTGGTAATTTGTACAGCATTTCTTGTACTTCCCATCCAGCTTTGGTTCATACGGATTCCAGCATCTACATAAATGCCTTTATATGCGCGGTTCTGATTATCTCGAGTAGTGTACTGAACATTGAAAAGCATCCCATTTGACTGATAATGATCTCTTTCAAATCCATATCGATCACTATAGATATTGTATGGGGTTAATGCATTTTCGCTTCCCCGAACTTCAATTTTTTTTCTGATTTCGAAGGAGACACCAGCGCCTAAAAATAGGTTTGGTTGTATCTGTTTGTATACTTTTTCTCGAAAATTGTAGTATTCAGCACGTAGAACATAACTCTTCCGGTCAGGGTTGCTTAATATCAAATCCTCTTCACTTCCTTGTGCTGGGTTTCCGATGCCCAGGCCAAAATCAGGGACAACTGTTTTTGCTGCCACCAGACTTCCTTGGAGGTTCCATTTGTTGCCAGGGGTGTAAACATTATGGTTGAGGTAAAAATAGATGATCCCTTTAGTGGTTATTGATGCAGATGTAGCAGCAATTGACATTAATGTTTTCGTGTCTTTGCCGAGTACTTTTCCTGCAACGGCCTTGATGCCAATTTGTGCGCCAATACTAGGGTTGTAAGCCACATTGGGTATAATGGTCACGGCTGATTTTTTGCGAGTGACATCTGCCTTCTTTTTTGGGTGAAAGATGCTTACAAACAGATCTCCAACATCATATTGGTTGTCGACCGTATCTTTTTTTACAACCGCTGTCTTAAGAGAGTCGGTAATTGGTTGAACCTGTCCATATAGATATTCGGTTCCTGTAAACAGACATAACAATAAAATTAACCTTCTTTTAAGCATACATTATAATGTCTGGTTTACGATGTGTTTTAATGTTTCGTCCTGTTCTTTCAAAGATAATGAGTTTAATTAACTAGTTAACGGTATATATTGTTTTAACTAAGTCTATAATTTTCAATATTTACTATTATTCTTTGTGATCCTAATAGATGCAGGTATATTTGAACAAATGAAAGTCCCGACCTTATCCAATTCTAACCTTGATTTCCTCGAAGAATTAAAAAAACACAATGATCGTGAATGGTTCAATGCACACAAGGCTGAATTTCTTGCAGAACAGGATCAGGTAGAACAATTTGTCGATTATTTATTGAAAAAATTGAATCTGCATGATGTGATTGAAACAGCTTCAGGCAAGAAGAGCTTGTATAGACCTTATCGTGATATTCGGTTTTCTAAAGATAAAACACCATTTAAAACTTATTGGGGTGGCAGTTTTACCAGGGCTGGAAAGCAACGCAGAGGTGGATATTATTACCATTTTGAGAAAGGGAATAGTTTTGTTGCTGCTGCTTTCTGGGGACCTTCAGCCCCTGATCTAAAACTCATCAGAGCTGATATCGCTTTTGATGCTGAGCCATTAAGGCAGATTATTAACAGTAATAGTTTTGTCGCAAATTTTGGAAGCCTTCAAGGTGAACAGCTAAAAACCGCACCTAAGGGGTTTGAAGTTACTCACCCGGATATTGATCTATTGCGTTATAAACAGTTTCTATTAATCAGAAGATTTAATGATACAGAATTGTTGAGCAGTAATTTTGCTGATTTAGTTAATGAGTCATTCCGGGAAATGAGACCGTTTTTAGATTACATGAGTGCGGTGCTTAGCGGTGATGCAAATGGTATTGTAGATTAATGTTACTGCTCATTCCTCATCAGGTAGTAGAAGTAGGCGCAAAGAAGTAATGTTCCACTGATCGCCACCCAAAGTGTATTGTAACCATAATTTTCGGCGATAAAAAACCCTACTGTTGGCCCTACAAGTTGAGCTACTGACCAGCACAGCATATATCCTGCAGCATACAGGCCCCGGTTAAATTCATTGGAGCGGTTCATTACAAACGTGTTGATGAAAGGTAGGGCGAACATTTCTCCAATGGTAAATAAAACAATACATAGAGAGCCTAATGCTATTGGAAGGTTGAAAGGTAATAATAGCACAAGGAAGCAAGCTGCGATAAAGAAAACACCTACAATGATGAAGAATATTGCTGGTCGCTTTTTCTCGATTTTATGAATCATTACCATTTCGAAAAGCGCGATGATAATTCCATTTAGCCCTAAAATCAATCCGATCATAAACTCGTCAATCTTCCATACCTCCTTAAAGAATACTGGAACGACTCTAAATATCACGAGTACACAAATGACGAATATAGTGCTTAGTAATACGAATTTGATAAATACTGGATCTTGCCATGGCTTTCTTACAGTCAGATCTTTGGTTTTTTCTTTAATTGCTTTTCGATAACCTTTAATTTTCGGAAGAAACCATAGGATGCACAGTCCGGCAATGATGCTCACTATTCCATCTACGAAGAATAACATTTTATAATTGTATGATGCGATTAATCCACCCATACTTACGCCGACCGCCCAGCCTATATTAGTGGCAAGACGGTTTAATGAATACGACCTTGTTTCTAACCCCGGCTTTGCATAAGCTGCAATTGCTGCAAAGTTAGCTGGGCGAAACGCCTCGGAGAAAAAACTGATTACAACCGCAAGAATACACAGGATATGAAAATGTGTAACATTGGCGAATATGAGGAAGAATATACCGCTTACTATTGCTGCAACTACCTGTACGGGACGAAACCCGATCACGTCAGTAAGTTTGCCGCCCGCAGCGGAGCCCAAAATTGAGCCCAGGCCAAAAAGTGTAATGATGAGTCCTGCATCAGACGCTGGTCTGTGTAGCGACTGGGTAACAAAAAGCCCCATGAAGGGAACTGCCATATAACCACTTCGGTTAATGAGCATAACGATACTCAGTATCCAGGTTTCACGACTTAATCCAGTAAAAGATTGTTTATAGGTATTGGAGATTTCTTTAAATAACGACATAATAAGTTAGTCCGGCAAAGATAGTAAAGCTTACTATTTAAATCATCTTCAGTTATACCAAAGTCTCCTGAAAGTACAATGCTTAACTTTTTACTAAATGGTGGCTACAATAAACAGACGTGGAAATGGAAGCAATACAGTCCCGTCTTCATATTTGGGATAAGCACCTGCAAGTTCTTGTGTATATTTTTTAAGAAATTCAGCTTGTTCAGCTTCCTCAAGCGCATTTAGATATGGCCGCAAGCCAGTCCCCTTGAACCATTCAACAATAGCCTCATGGCCTCCTGAAAGCGAATGAAAGTAAGTTGTTCTCCAGATGTTTAAAGTTGAAATCTTACTTCTAAGCATCTGGTAGTACCACCCGGCATCTTCTCTGGCAATACGTTTTGAAGCATCCTTTAGTCTTGATGCCCATGTTCCATTTGCCGCTACACTTCTCATTAACACATGTGCAGGTTCGTTAAAATTATCAGGCATCTGGACTGCGAGGGTGCCACCGGGGTTTAATTTCTTTAGCATTGCAGGGAACAAGGCCTGATGGTCAGGAACCCATTGCAATGATGCATTAGCGAAAATAAGGTCGTAATGTCCTTTACCTTCCCACGTGGATATATCAGCAATTTCAAAATGGAAATGTGGTAAACGCTTTTGAGCGGCTTTTATCATATCTGCAGAATTGTCTATTCCTGAAATGTCTTTGATGTTGGGGAAATAGGAAGCTAGTAATTCAGTTGAGTTACCCGGGCCACATCCAATATCTACTACTTTGTTCAACGTTTCTGTAGGGATTTGAGTCAGGAGGTCTGCTATCGGGCGATTTCGTTCCTGCTCGAATTTAGTATATTGAGCGGCAGACCAGTCGCCGTCTCTTTTATGGTCAAATATCTTCATGGGATAGAGCTGGGTTATTACAATTAAAAATAACAATATTGTGTTAAAAAAGTTTCCCCCTTTAGATTTGATTTTTTACTTACATTAGCTGTGAACTTAACGCAGATGCAGAATTACATCCCTTGTTTTTTGTAAAGACCTTTACAAAAAACATAAAAATCAGCTAACGATGACTAAGAAAATTGTTATTTGTGATGACCACATCCTTTTCTCCAGTGGATTAACCGAGTTGTTAAAGAAAAATAACAGCAGTTATGATATCATCAGCTTTAATGAGTCCATTTCTTGTAAGCATCACTTACAGCAGCAGCAAGCCGATATATTTATATGTGATTTAAATATTGATAATATAGATGGTTTTATTTTAATCAATGAGATCCGAAAGGAGTTAAAAGAAACAAAAGTGATTATTCTTACCGCATATTACGAAGATTTTTTAATACAAAAAGCTGAAAAAGCAGGGATTCATGCTTTCTTAAAAAAAGAAACGGAAGCCAAAGAGCTAATATCAGTTATTGAAATGAGTACAGATGCTCCCTTTTACACCAATAAAGAAGTTAAAAGGCCAAGTAATTTGTTTCAGGAAATTGATTTGAGTGTTGCAGGAAAGTTCAAATTGTCTGGTCAGGAGAAGCAGATCATCCGCTTAATTATTGAAGGTAAAACAAGTAAGGAAATTGCTGATAAGCTATTTATTAGTAAAACTACAGTAGATACACACCGGAGAAACATTAACAGAAAGCTGGAAATAGGTAATAGCGCGTCACTGATAAAATTTGCAAATGAAAATAATCTATTTTCTTAGTTTCATTTTAGTTCATGTTTTATCATTTGCGTATGGGCAGGATAAATTAGAGGTTGATGCTAAATATGCGATAGATACCAATTCTTCCTGGAATATTACAACCGTTAAATCAAAAAAACTCCAGTCCTTTGACCAGGGTGAGCAGCTTGATATCGGCTACAATAAAAACAGCTCTGTTTGGTGCCACTTTCGGATAAAAAATACTGATAATAGCAGTCCCGCAAATGCGTGGTTGTCATTTGATAACTGTCATATCGATAGTTTGATCAAGTATGAAGAGATGAAGCCTGTGGTTATCCTTGGAGATCGAACAGCAAACAGAAGTCCCTTTTTAACAGCTCTGGCTTTATCCCTAAAACTTAATCCTGGTGAGGAGAAAGTATTTTATATAAGGGTGAAAAAGGAAATATCTGCATTAACATTTTCTTATCAATTGACTGATGCCGATGCTTTAGCCCGCAAGTCGGATCTAAAAATTGCGGTAGTATCCTTTTTTGTCGGCATAGTTTTTTTGCTTATTCTTTTCAACACGCTTCTGCTGGCCATTTCCCGCAAAAGATTGTTTCTCTATTATATTCTGTACTCGATTTTAAGTATAGTTTATATTTTGATTTCTGCCAATTATGCAAAACATGTGCTATTCCCGGAATTTTTATATTATAGTGAATTCAGGATGTATGCATCATGCCTTTGGATTGTTGCGATATGTGCTTTTCTGTCCAATTATCTTAATCTAAGGAAATATGAGCCTGTAAAATATAAGATCGTCGTGGGGGCTAATACCATGAATATTTTTATTATGGTATTAACACTTATCTTTTTTGCTTTAGATAAAAGAGGTGCATTAAAAATCCCTATGTTAATTGGGTATTTTAATTTTTTGATAGCCATAGTCTTGGTTTACTGGAGTACGATATTACATTTAAAAATTAATAAGCCTGCTGCAATCTATGTTATCATTGCTTTTTTTCCTCAGATTGTATGGGGTGTGTGTTCTATACTGAAATTTTTCAGTTGGATACCTACTGATCTTCACACCGATTGGTTAATGTATATTTGTTTATACGAAGCTTTGCTCTTTGGATATGTACTTACTAAAAATTATATAGATACCTTTCAGAAAAACAATAATCTCATTAAAGAAATCATATTTGAAAAGGAAAGATCCTTGCAGGCAATAACTCAGGTCCAGATTAGGGAGCGTAGGTCCATTGCTAATATTATTCATGATAATTTCGGTAGTAAACTTGCTTATATACTACAATTGATCCAGCTTAAAAACATCAGGCTTGCTGAAGAAAATATCAAGGTGTTAACCAGCGATATCCGGGAAATATCACATAGGATATTGCCTAAATCTTTAGATGAAGGGGCTTTGATATCCAGCTTGAATAGTCAGATTTTTAGTTTGAATACCGGACTTCCAAATGCAAAAATTGACTTGTTTGTCTATGATTTTCCGGAAAAACTGGACGCGGTATGGATATATGATCTTTACCTAATCGCTTTAGAAATTATAAATAATGCTTTGAAGCATGGAGCTGCACAATCTATTATTTTAGAGCTTTACGGATATCCTGATGCTTATGTGTTTCAGTTTAGCGATGACGGTAAGGGCTTTGATTTAAATGAAGTTGTAAAAGGGTTTGGCCTTGAGAATATCGAAAAAAGAGTGAAATATTATAAAGGAGAATTTGAGATCAATAGCAGGCCTGGTGAGGGGACTGTCATTCAGATAACGATCCCTAATCAATAGATAAGCTATGTGTTTTGTTATTTTGCTTTTGACTGTAATGGTCAATAAACCATGTTAATGCTGAATTTCTATTAGTCTGTTCGTAGGCAACCACAACCTCAGTGTTTATTAGTATGTCTTTCAAATCAATGAATCTGACATTTAAGTGTGCGTATTGCTTTTTTAGTGACAAAGGAAGAATGGATACACCAAGGCCAGCCTCTACCAGTTGTAGTATGGAATGAATGTTATTGGCTTCGTGGGTAATGTCGGGCGTAAACTGCATACGTTTGCAGATCTCTATAAGTTTCTCGTTGTAATGGGGAGCAAATTCCTTATTGAAGAATATAAATGGAGTGGTTTTTAAATAGGTTGCAAGCGTTACATCACTATTGAATTCCTGATTATTTAAAGGGGTTACAACTACAAATGGGTCGAAAAATAATGTCTTAATAACTAACTTTTCTGATAGGACAGGAGCTCGTAAAATTCCAATATCCAGTTTTCCTTGTTCAAGGGCTTTTACCTGAGCGATGGTCGGCATTTCAAATAAACCTATTTTTATGAATGGAAATTCTTTGCGCATGTCCTTTAGAATTTCAGCAAGGTCAGATTGATATACAGAACTGATATAGCCTATCTTCAGTTCTCCACTTACACTCAGGTGAATTTGACGTACAATGCTTTTACTTTCTTCAAGTCGTTGGAAGATTCCATCGACTTCATTTTTAAAGTATTTGCCAGCATCGGTTAAAGTTATTCTTTTATTGTTACGCTTAAATAACAATACACCCAGCTCTTCTTCAAGCTCTCTGATTTGTCGGCTTAAGGGAGGTTGTGATATGAAAAGTTTAGCAGCAGCTTTTGTGAAGTGCAATTCTTCAGCGACAGTTTTAAAATACAATAGGTGTCTGATCTCCATATTCTAATACCTTTAAGGTATCAATTATTGATTAAATTGATATTTTTCAAATATGATAAATGCAATTAGCTTTAACAAAAAAAGAACTAATGAAAACAGATTATTCCCAAAAGGCAACTAACGAAGAAATCAGGTTAAGATTTGATAACGATGTTGAACGTTTTTCAAATTTGGAAACAGGTCAGCAGTCCACTATTGATGCGCCTCTTACTATGGAGTTATGTACTGATGCTGCTAGTTATATCAATCCCCATGCGAGAGAATTACTTGATGTTGGTTGTGGGGCTGGTAATTATAGCTTAAACATCTTGAGTAAGATATCAGACTTAAATTGTACGTTGAATGATTTGAGTATGCCTATGTTACAGCGTGCAAAGGAGCGGGTGTCAGTGAAAACAAAAGGTAAAGTGACCATCATGCACTGCGATATGCGTAATCTGGATTTACCCAATAATTATTTTGATATTGTATTGGCTGCTGCGACATTTCATCATTTACGCGATGATGCTGATTGGGAACTTGTTTTTACTAAAATTTACAAGGCGTTAAAACCGGGAGGAAGCTTGTGGATTTCTGATTTAATCACGCATAATTCAGCACCGGTCAACAAACTCTTTGAAGACAAATATAGGGCATATCTTGAAAGTCTGGATGGTCAGACGTACGCACAAAAGGTGTTTGATTACATTGCATATGAGGATACTCCGCGTTCCCTGAATTATCAACTTGCGTTATTGCAGAAAGTTGGGTTTAGAGAAACAGAAATATTGCACAAAAATTCAAACTTCGCTGCATTCGGGGGGATAAAATAACAGATGATTTCGTTAAAAAAGTTAATAGACTGAGGGATTGGTTATTAAGCTTGTTTTTGATTTTGTTGTTTTTTTTATGTTTTAAAAATTTGTAAACTTTTTGTAATGTTTAAAAAGTTAATATATTGATGATTAGATATTTGTTGTTATATTTTTGAAACTTTGTAAAGTTGGTGTTTGTGTTGGGTTTTCAAATAAGTATCTTTGTGATCTAATATTTACTTAAAGAAACACTATATATTATGAAAGCCGAAACCCTGGAAAAAGCCCAAATCACTTATACTTCTGACGAAGCCTATCGTAAATCTCTTGACTATTTTCAGGGGGATGATCTTGCGGCGCGGGTATGGGTAAATAAGTATGCATTGAAAGACTCAGCTGGTATAATTTACGAAGGTACACCTGATGATATGCACCGTAGAATTGCAAGCGAGCTTGCGCGCATAGAACAAAGATATCCTAATCCTTTAACAGAAATTGAAGTATTTGAGCTGATCAGGAATTTTAAGTATATCATTCCTCAGGGAAGCCCTATGACGGGTATTGGAAATCCACATCAGATCGCGTCTCTTTCCAACTGTTTTGTGATCGGTAATGAGGGGGATTCAGACTCATATGGTGGGATCATGAAAATTGATCAGGAGCAGGTACAGTTAATGAAAAGACGTGGGGGCGTGGGGCATGACCTTTCACATATCCGCCCTAAGGGATCTCCGGTGAAAAATTCGGCTTTAACTTCTACCGGTATAGTTCCTTTCATGGAGCGTTATTCAAATTCCACACGAGAAGTAGCACAAGATGGTAGAAGAGGGGCCCTGATGCTTTCAGTAGCGATTAAACATCCGGATTCAGAAGATTTCATTGATGCGAAAATGGAGCAGGGGAAAGTAACTGGTGCAAATGTTTCTGTGCGAATTGACGATGCATTCATGAATGCTGTTGCTTCGGGTGAATCTTATCAGCAACAGTATCCAATAAACAGTAGTAATCCTCTTTATAAAAAAAATATAGATCCGGCACAGTTATGGAAGAAGATTGTTCATAATGCGTGGCGTTCTGCAGAGCCAGGTATTTTGTTCTGGGATACTATTATTAGAGATTCTGTGCCAGATTGTTATGCAGATCTTGGTTATCAAACGGTTTCGACGAATCCTTGTGGCGAGATTCCATTGTGCCCTTACGATTCATGCCGCTTACTGGCGATTAACCTCTTCTCGTATGTAGAAAAGCCGTTTACTTCAGAGGCTTTCTTCAATTGGGAGTTGTTTAAACAACATATCCATGCCGCACAGCGTATGATGGATGATATCATCGACCTGGAATTGGAAAAAATAGATGCCATCTTAGAGAAGATTGTTGAAGATCCTGAAGGGGAGGAAATTAAGCGTACTGAGATGAATCTATGGTTAAACATTCAAACCAAAGCTAAAGAAGGAAGAAGAACAGGTATTGGTATTACTGCTGAAGGCGATATGCTTGCGGCAATGGGACTGCGTTATGGTAGTGATGAAGGTACCGCATTTGCTGTAGAAATCCACAAAACTATTGCGCTTGAAGCTTACCGTTCGTCAGTGATTACGGCGAAAGAAAGAGGTGCCTTTACTATATTTGATGCTAAGCGCGAAGAAAATAATCCATTTATTCAGCGTCTTAAAACTGCAGATCCTGGTTTGTATAATGATATGATGGAATATGGCCGACGTAATATCGCCTTGTTAACTATCGCTCCAACAGGAACAACCAGTCTAATGTCGCAAACCAGCTCGGGTATAGAGCCTGTGTTTATGCCGGTATACAAAAGAAGAAGAAAGGTAAATCCTAACGATAAAGATGCACGTGTAGACTTCGTAGATGAAGTAGGAGATTCATGGGAAGAATATGTGGTTTTTCACCCTCGTTTCAAACAATGGATGGAAGTAAATGGCCATGATCTTACCAAAAACTACGCACAGAAAGAACTTGATAAGCTTGTTGAACTTTCGCCATATTATAAATCTACCTCAAACGATGTTGATTATTTGAAAAAGGTTAAGATGCAGGGCGAAATCCAAAAGTGGATTGATCACTCCATTAGTGTAACCATCAACATGCCATCGGACGTAACCGAAGAACTGGTTGGTGAAGTTTACATGGAGGCTTGGAAATCAGGATGTAAAGGGGTTACAGTTTACAGAGATGGTTCACGTTCGGGAGTACTCATTTCTAATGATAAGCCAGAATCTGAAGAGACGCAAACTGAAGGCCATCAGGTTTTTTCAACTAAAAGACCTCAGGTATTGGAAGCTGATGTAGTTCGTTTCCAGAATAGTAAAGATAAATGGATTGCCTTTATTGGTCTCATTGACGGAAAACCGTACGAGATTTTTACTGGTTTTGTAGACGATGAAGACGGTATATTGTTACCTAGATGGGTAAATGATGGTGCAATCATTAAAAGTCGTGAAGCAGACGGTAGCTCAAGATATGACTTCCAGTATAAAAACAAACGCGGTCATAAAACAACCATCGAGGGACTATCCCATAAATTTAATCCCGAGTACTGGAATTATGCCAAGTTGATATCAAGCACATTGAGACATGGAATGCCTATTGAAAAGGTAGTGGACCTGATCAATAGTCTGCAGCTTGATGAAGCGATAAATACCTGGAAAAATGGGGTAGCCAGAGCATTGAAACGCTATGTGCCTGATGGAACTGAAGCACGTAAGCAACATTGTCAGAATTGTAATTCCACTAATTTACATTATCAGGAAGGTTGTTTGACTTGTTCGGATTGTGGTTCATCCAAATGCGGTTAAACTCTGGAACGTAAATTCCCAAAAGTATAGGGAAAGAAATTGCAAAAGAGTCTCCTCATCTTTATGATGAGGCAGATTCTTTTGTTTTACGTTTAAAAAGTGGTTTTTCTATATTTTAACAACCATTTTGCCTTCATTCTTGCCTTCGAATAAGTCAATGAAGGCTTGAGGGATCTGGTCAAAGCCATGTACAATAGTTTCGGTATAAGTCAATTTTCCTTCCTGTAACCAGATGCTTAGTTGTTTAATTGCTTCCGGAAACTTTGCAGCGTAGTTAGATACTACAAAGCCTTGCATTAGTATACTACTTTTTACCAGTGTTGTTTGGATCCTGGGTCCCATAGGCACCTCTGTCTCATTGTACACTGAAATAGCTCCACATACCGGTACACGAGCTAATTGATTTACATTTGCCAATACTGCATCAGAAATCTCTCCACCCACATTGTCAAAATAGATGTCAACGCCATTAGGTGCAGCAGTCGCAATAGCTGATTGCATATCCGTAGTTGTTTTGTAGTTGATGGCTACATCAAAACCAAATTTAGATGTCAGCATTTTGGTTTTTTCATCAGAACCTGCTAGTCCGATTACCCGGCATCCCAAAATCTTGCCAATCTGTCCTACGACACTGCCTACGGCACCTGCGGCGCCTGAAACTACAAGCGTTTCACCTGCTTTCGGTTTACCAATCTCCATTAAGCCTAGATATGCAGTTAATCCGGTCAAACCTAATATGCCTAAATAAGCAGACAAAGGGATTGCGCTACTGTTTACCTTCATAAGGCCATTTCCATCTGAAACTTGTAGTTCCTTCCAGCTCAAAATCCCGGAAACATGGTCGCCAACTTTGAAATCAGGATTTTTGGATTCAATTACCTCGGCAACAATGCCCGATTGAATGGGTTCATTTAAGTTAAACGGTGGAATGTAAGATTTTGCACTACTCATTCTACCTCTTAGGTAGGGGTCTACAGATACGTAAAGTGTTTTTAACAGCACTTGTCCGTTCATTGCAACGGGGAGCTCTTCTTCTATAAATTTGAAGTCGTCTGCCGTAGGTTTGCCTACCGGGCGTTTATTTAACAAAATTACTTTATTCATTTTAAAGGGATTTTTTTTCCATTGCTTCTAGGTGTTGTCCAATCTCATTTACCAGATTTTGATCCATATCGTCTTCTGATTTCCATTTAAGGCTGGTATTTGAAACGACTGGATAAATATGGCCTAGGCGTTCTCCGTTTATGTAGACAATAAAGTCCTGTGCTTTGGGATGTTCAATTCTTATTGCATGGGGTTCGCCGTCTATTTCAAGAGTAAACTCATAAGGGTTGAGGTCTTTTTCCATAACGCTAAAGTTTGTGTATGGAGAACAGAATTGATGTGATTTTGTTTTTGTTGTCTTTGGAAGTTATTTCCCGAAACTTTTAGTCGCTATGATATTGAAGTTTACGAGAATAATGATCTAATGGCGGATTTCTATAAGTACATGAAATAACAAGTTGGCAAAACTCCTTCGACTCCAAACACAAAAGCCGAACTTTTTTAGTTCGGCTTTTGTGCTGTGTGCCCGAGACGGGGTAGATTTAAGTTTAATTACTACTTTAAATCGAACCTATCCAGATTCATCACCTTATTCCATACTGATACAAAGTCTTTTACAAATTTGCCTTCAGCGCCTTTACTTCCGTATACTTCAGCAACAGCTCTTAATTCTGCATTAGAACCAAAAACTAAATCTGCACGCCTGGCTGTCCATTTTACCTCCCCGGTGTTACGGTCACGACCTTCATAAAGTTCTTTGTCTTCAGATACAGCTTTCCATACAATACCCATATCCAGAAGATTTACAAAAAAGTCGTTACTGAGTACACTTGGGCGCGAGGTGAAAATACCATGTTTAGAGCCGTCGAAATTAGTATCTAATGCACGCATGCCGCCCACTAAAACAGTTAGTTCAGGTGCTGTGAGTGTAAGTAAATGCGCTTTATCAATTAGTAATTCTTCGGTAGACACGGGGATTTTTGATTTGCGATAGTTACGGAAGCCATCGGCAAGTGGCTCCAGGTAACCAAACGATTCTACGTCAGTTTGTTCTTGTGACGCATCCATGCGACCAGGGCTAAAAGGAACAGTAGTGGCATGACCTGCGTCACTGGCCGCTTTTTCAACACCGGCACAACCTGCCAGCACGATTAAATCAGCAAGGGAAACTTTTTTACCATTTGACTGAGCCGCATTAAATTCTTTTTGAATGCTTTCCAGTGTATCCAATGTTTTTTGCAATTGTGGCGAATTGTTCACTTGCCAGTATTTTTGAGGGGCAAGTCGAATACGGGCGCCATTGGCACCGCCACGTTTGTCAGTACCGCGGAAGGTAGAGGCGGATGCCCATGCTGTTGAAACAAGATCTGATACACTTAAACCAGAGGCTAGTACTTTAGCTTTTAATGCTGTAATATCATTTTCAGCTATTAGTACATGATCAACTGCAGGAATAGGGTCTTGCCATAATAATTCTTCCTGTGGAACCTCAGGTCCGAGATAACGCTCACGAGGCCCCATATCTCTATGGGTTAATTTAAACCATGCACGTGCAAAAGCATCTGCAAACTCATCAGGGTTTTCGAAGAAGCGTCGCGAAATCTTTCCGTAAGCCTGATCAAACCTTAAAGAAAGATCTGTAGTCAACATTGTTGGACGATGCTTTTTCGAGCCATCAAAGGCATCAGGAATAAAAGCTTCAGCATCTTTAGCTACCCATTGATGTGCACCCGCCGGGCTTTTAGTAAGCTCCCATTCAAAGCCAAATAGATTCTCAAAAAAGTTGTTGCTCCATTGGGTCGGTGTTTTGGTCCATATAACCTCCAGTCCACTGGTGATCGCATCGGCACCTTTGCCAGAACCATAACTGCTATTCCAGCCTAATCCCTGCATTTCCAGGTCTACAGCTTCCGGCTCTTTGCCAACATGATCAGCAGAAGCAGCACCGTGAGTCTTACCAAAACTATGACCGCCAGCTATTAGTGCTACAGTTTCTTCGTCATCCATAGCCATTCGGCCAAATGTATCGCGGATATCTTTAGCCGCAGCAATAGGATCAGGGTTTCCATCAGGCCCTTCCGGATTGACATAAATCAATCCCATTTGTACAGCAGCAAGTGGTTTTTCCAGGTTTCGGGAATGGGTGTTGCCGTCTGCATCATCGTCAGATACCAATACACCCTGGCCTTCCACACCTTGTGATCCATGCGCATAACGGAGGTCGCCACCCAACCAGGTGTTTTCTGCTCCCCAGTATACGGATTCATCTGCTTCCCATGCATCTTCGCGCCCGCCTGCAAAGCCAAAGGTTTTAAAGCCCATTGATTCCAAAGCTACGTTACCTGCAAGGATCATGAGATCTGCCCATGAAATATTGTTGCCATATTTTTGTTTAATCGGCCAAAGCAATCTTCGCGCTTTATCTAAACTTACGTTGTCCGGCCAACTGTTAAGCGGTGCAAAACGTTGCAGTCCTGCTCCGGCACCGCCACGTCCGTCGCCAACACGGTATGTCCCCGCACTATGCCATGCCATTCGTATGAACAAACCGCCGTAATGACCAAAGTCTGCTGGCCACCAGTCCTGCGAGTCGGTCATGAGTGCATTAAGATCTTGTTTTACAGCTGAAAGGTCAAGGCTTTTGAAAGCTTCAGCATAATTGAAATCTTCAGCGAGAGGATTTGATAAAGAGGAGTGTTGACGAAGAATATTCAGCTTTAACTGATTTGGCCACCAATCGCGGTTTCGGGTGCCACCACCGCCAACATTGTGTTTCATGCTGCCATTATGAAAGGGGCATTTGCTGATGTCATTAGAATCTCTTTCCATATTTAAATTAATTTATATTGAACATTTATACTAGTGCCTCGATAATTATAAAGCATTATAAATTTAAGGTATTGGATCAAATAATCACAATCAATTAAATCTATGTTACATAGTTAAAAGCTATTAAGATAATTTCAGTTTGAGCCATATATCTGTTCCGTTGGACAAATGCAGACTTTATAGGACTAAGTAAGACTCCGGCCTTTGTGTTCCAGTTTTTTGTGAAAATTTTCCTTAGTTTCGATCTTACTAATGGCTGTTCATCGCTGTAAAAGAAGCATTAGGGCCATAGCCGGGCACTGCATTGGTCCAGGTTTGGTCTGGTACATGTAGGTACATTGTAGGTACCTCAGCCGTACATTGCAGGTGCCTCGTAGGTGTAGCCTCTTCCAAGGTAGGGCTGAGCTACGAATGATGTTGGCATCATCCTCCAGGGCGTGTCTAATCGTTATATATTTTTTATTCTGTATAGTGTTGATAGTCAGTAGTTAATGCTGTATTTTTGGCTTCCTGGTATGTCCAGCTAATCAATTTTCGAATCACCTCTTCAATTCTCGCTTGTTCCGATGGATTTTTAATGTCGATTTCGCAAAAAGGGCCTCCGGTACCATTTGAATGAAGTATCATATAATATATTCCCCCAAGAATAATTGCATAAGTGGCCCTAAAGTCAGCATCACTCTTTTCAAAGAATGAATCTATCATTTTGAATAAGTCGCTGCCAAGCTTTTCTCTTAATGCTGTAACTTCTTTCATGATATTGGTCTTTTCACTTATTTCCCAGATGAGTATCTTTTGCATTTCAGTTTCTGCTGAGAGGTACCTAAACAGGTTATGAAACATTTTAATTGAAAGTTCTTTCCCTTGATCAGTATCAAAAGTTGGAGTATCTTCTATATTATCGGGAGGAAATAAAATCCAATAATCCTTTTGTTTAACATAAATTTCGATGAGGTTTTCGACACTGCCAAAATATCTATAAATCAGTTTTTTACTGACATCTGCTGTGTCTGCAATTCGATTAACACCCAGTTTAGTATATCCGTGAACACGAATAATTTCTCCGACAGCATGAATCAGTTTTAATTTAGTGCGCTCCTTATTGCGAATTTCACCTTCAGGTATTTTACGGGCCATTTTTCTCAGAAAATATAAGCCGTTAAAATTAACGATATGCTTTTACGTTGTTTGTAAAATTTATACAGACAGTTGTAATTATTTATTTTATTATGTCACCACTAAAAGAGATTTTGATTGTTAACATTGTCGAAAATTAGTAATAGATGTGTTTATTTTAACACTATTAGGGAATAACGGATACACACTTAAAGGTAATTTTTTACGCAAACCTTTTATTGTAAACTATAATTTATTGATCCTTTAGTGTCGATATATTTAATATCGGCATTAAGGATCACGCTCTTAGTTCGAAGATGTTAAAATGAGATTTTGTAATAAACTATGTCGATTTTTTTCATTAAACCCAGCCCTACAGTTTGTAGGGCGTTTTTATTAGCTCATTTTGTCTATTTATTCTGCTATTTTGGCAAGACGCGAACGGGTGTCATTTATTTTGGTAGATTTAATCTGAACCAAAACTTAAAATGACATCTTATCTTGCTTTTAGTGATCATGAGCTGGTTTCTTTACTAAAAAAAGGGAATGAAACTGCTTTCACCGAAATTTATAACAGATACTGGCGGATTATGTACAGCCACGTTTATAAAATGCTGCTAGATGAAGAGGAAGCTAAAGATGTAATTCAGGAACTGTTTAGTTCGTTATGGATAAAGTCCAAAAATATTCCCGACAATTTAAATTTACCCGGGTACCTTTATACAGCTGCCCGAAATAGAGTATTAAACCTGATCAGGAACAATAAATATCAAAATGCTTATTTAACTTCTTTAGCCAAATATGTAGACGAGGCCTGTACGGTAACGCTTGACGAATTGAATGAGCGTGACCTGGCAGCGGCAATTGAACGGGAAATTCAAAGTCTGCCGCCGAGAATGAAACAAGTATTTGAATTAAGCCGCAAAGAAAACCTGTCTTATAAAGAGATTGCAGCGCGTTTGGGAACTTCTGATGAAACAGTCAAAAAACAAATTCATAAGTCCATGAAAATGATAAAAATGAATCTGAAGGAAACGGGTGGGGCAGCGGTATTGCTGCTTACCTTTTTGCGTTAACATCATAATATTTAGATTTTTTTTCAGTCTCGATACCCCCTCGACTTCTTTCATGTGTTTTATTAAAAGGGTACATAGTCCCTGCCAAATACTAAACCGTATGAACAAGCAAGAAGCACAGAAACTTATCGATAGATATAATGAGCATACTGCAAGCCCGGAGGAACGGGCATGGGTTGAACATTGGTATTTAAATGAAGCTTCCGGGAGGAGTTTGTCAGATGCGCAGGACTTTGAACATTTAAATGATGAAATCTGGATGGGGACCCTGCAACGTGCAGGTATTTCTAAAAGAAGGAAACTTTCTAAAATATGGCCCATTCTTTCTGCTGCAGTGTTATTTCTCACTATAGGAATCTGCATATATTTCTATAACACGCAAAATAAACCGGTTAAGCGTCAGGGTAAGCAGTATGTACAGGATGTAAATCCTGGTGGCAATAAGGCTATTCTCACGCTTGCAAATGGGGAAAAGGTTGTTTTAACAGATGCAAATACGCTTAAGATTGCGGAACAGGCCGGTATAAGTATCACTAAAACGGCTGATGGACAGTTAATCTATACAATGGATAAGTCGAAAGGACAAATTACAGACGGTAAGTTAGTCTATAATACGATTGAGACACCAAAGGGCGGTCAGTATCAGATCAATTTGCCAGATGGCACCAAGGTTTGGCTAAATGCTGCATCATCTCTGAAATATCCAGTTCAGTTCGCAGCAAAAGAAAGAAGAGTGGAGTTAAAAGGAGAAGGCTATTTTGAAGTATCTTCCGATAAAGAGAGGCCTTTCAAAGTAATCGCCAATAAACAGGAAACAGAAGTTTTAGGTACTCACTTTAACATCAATGCTTATGCCGATGAGCATAGCATTAAGACTACGTTATTGGAAGGCAAGGTAAAGGTTAGCCAGCATAATCAATCCGTGATACTTAAGCCAGGACAGCAATCTACGCTCAAGCAAGATAAATTTGATGTAGGTACGGCAGATCTGGATTTGGCTGTAGCCTGGAAAAATGGATATTTTATGTTTAAGAACGCAAGTCTCCAGGCGCTGCTACTTGAATTATCCAGGTGGTATGATGTGGAAGTAAAATATGAAGGTGATATTCCGGCAACCCTATTTACAGGCAAAGTACATCGTAATACAACTCTGGCCCAGGCATTGGAGTTACTCAGTTTTTCAGAAATCAATTTTAAAATAGAAGGGAAGAAAATTAGCATTATCCCTCATCCTTAAGACTAAAACAGCAATCCTAACCAAATTAAATCTAAACAAATGAAAAGACCAAATGAACCAGGCTGAGTACTGACAATGGGCTGAAAAGAAAAAACCGCAGAAGTAGGTCGAAGTACTTCTACGGCAAGTATCTGAGTTAGCCCCGATTTCTGAAAATCAGGAATGAAAAACCAATTGATAACTAATTCTCGTTTTAACCCAAACATTCAAAAGTATGAAAATAAATGCTTTTAACATAGCTATGCCCAAAACGCGGCTACCACAAAAAATACTACTAGTAATGAAGTTAACTACTTTTCTGATGATGATAAGCCTGATGTATGTGCATGCAAAAGGATATGGTCAAATCAATCTGAATGAACGACATACTACTTTAGATAAAGTTCTTCGGTTGATTGAAAAACAAACTGATTATGTGTTTCTGGTGAAGAATTATGATGTAAGCAATCTCAATATTTCTATCCAGGTTAAGAATAAGACAATTAATGAAACGTTGAGTAAGTGTTTTGAAGATCTTCCATTAACTTTTAAAATCATTGGCAAAAACATAGCCATTATAGAAAGGGAAAAGGAAGTTCCCAATTTGCTGAATAGCCGGGCAAGTGCGTTTATTACCATTAGTGGTAAAGTGGTTGACATAAAAGGTAAACCGGTTCCAGGTGTGAACGTAATGGTAAAAGGTATAGCAGGCAAGGGTTCTACAACTGATGGCGAGGGTAAATTCTCTATCGTCGCCAGACAGGGGGATATTCTGGTTTTTTCTTTTATAGGCTTTAAAAAGAAAGAAGTTGAAGTAGGGAACAATACGGTAGTAGATGTTACGTTGGAAGAGGAACCTGAGCAACTGGACGCGGTAGTGGTAGTCGGTTACGGATCCGTAAAAAAAACAGATCTAACAGGATCTGTGTCCTCCATCGGTGCAGATAAGGTTACGCAAGTGAAAGCTATATCAAATGTTGCGCAAAGCTTGCAGGGGCAGATGGCCGGAGTACGTGTGAATCAAGGCTCAGGGCAGCCTGGTGAAGGGATGTTGATTTCCATCAGGGGGACAAACTCCATTGGTGGTGGCAACGCACCTTTGTACGTGATAGACGGGATCCTTTCTCAAGGTATATCCGCCCAGGTAAATGTGGATGATATCGCTTCTATTGATGTATTAAAGGATGCTTCTTCTACAGCCATTTATGGCTCGAGAGGGGCGAATGGGGTAATCATCATTACAACCAAAAGCGGAAAAATTGGTGGAAATGGTAAAGTGAAGGTGGATTATAATGGATATTATGGTTTTCAGAACCTGAGAAAAAGAAAAGACTTAATTGATGCTTCAGAATTTGCACAATTGCAAAATGAAGTCGCTGCGAATGATGGTGAGCCATTACCTTATACAGCTGAACAAGTTAAGGCTTTTGGTAAGGGAACGGATTGGCAAGCGCTTGTGTATAAAACCGCACCTGTTCAAAATCATACACTGTCTTTTTCCGGGGGATCTGAAAATACAAAGTACTATACATCCCTTGGTTATTTTGATCAGGATGGAATTATTGAAAATTCAAATTACCGCAGGTTGTCATCCAGACTTAACCTGGAGCATAAACTAAACGAGAAACTACGATTTGTAGCTAATTTATCAGTAGTGCAAGACAGATATTTAAGGGCAAACTATCAGGGAGCTGATTTTGGAGGCGTACCTTTTCAGACGATGGTAATGCCGGCCACGCAAGGCGTGTATGATGCTAATGGGAAATATACTGTTTTTACTGGAGTAAGCTGGGGACAAACTAACCCCGTTGGAGTGGCAAAAGAACAATATAACCCTAGCAATACGCTACGTATCCTTGGAAATGCTGCTTTTACTTATGAAATCATTAAAGGCTTGAATTTTAAAACAAGCGCAAGTGTTGATGCAAACAGCAACAAAGCCGATGTGTACAATCCACCAAGTATTACATTTGGTCAGCCTGCCGGAAATGCCTCAAAAACTTATGGTAATACTTCTTCTTTTGTAAATGAGAATACCCTAAACTATAACCATACTTTTGGAGACCACCATTTCGATGCATTGGCAGGTATCACTTATCAATTTGATAAAAGCGAAGGTTTATATAGTGGCTTGGCCAGGGGATTTGTGACCAACGATTATCAGAACAACAACATTCAGGCTGCTACCGTTAAGGGACAACCTGAGACTTCCTATGGCGACAGAAATCTTATTTCTTATCTGGGTAGGTTGAATTACAATTATAAAGGAAAGTATTTTGCGACATTTACCAGCAGATACGACGGCTCTTCAGTTTTTGGTGAAAATAATAAGTTCGGTTTTTTCCCTTCCGGCGCACTGGCCTGGAAAATATCTGAAGAAGATTTCCTGAAAAATAACGCGACAGTTTCTGATTTAAAAATACGGGCCAGCTACGGTGCATCCGGTAATCAGGCTATAGAACCCTATCAAACGCTTGCCCGTGTTGGTAGTGTGAACCCTATTTTTGACAATAAACCTATACTTGGTTATGTTTTGGGCACATTACCTAACAAAGATTTGAAATGGGAGACAACTACTGAGTTTGATCTGGGGTTTGATCTGGGCTTGTTAAATAACAGGATACAATTTACTGCAGATTATTATCGTAAAGAAACTAAAGACCTTTTGCTAAATGTAACACTACCGCCGTCATCAGGCTTTAGCTCGGTTTTACAAAATGTAGGCTCGGTACAGAACCGTGGTTTTGAGTTCCAGTTATCCTCTAAAAATATTGAAGGGGAAGATTTTAAATGGTCCTCAGTCCTGACTTTTTCACACAATAAGAATAAAGTGGTCGATTTAGGAAAAGCAGCTAATGGGAACCCAATCAGTTATAAAGAAGTTGGGGCGGGTGGTAACTGGTTTCCGATGATTATTGGCAGACCTATGTTTTCATTTTATGGTCAAACCGTTACCGGGGTTTATCAGAATGACGAAGAGGCCATTGCAAATGGCGAAGTGCAAAAAAGAGCTGGGGAATATAGATTTTTAGATTACAATCAGGATGGAGTGGTTGATGATTCGGATAAACATGTACTCGCTAACCTAACGCCTAAATTTACTTTTGGTTTTAATAATACGTTCAGCTATAAGAATTTTGATTTGTCCCTTCTTTTTGTCGGATCTTTTGGTAACGACATTGTAAACGAATTTAGAAAATATAATCTTGCACTGAACGGATTGTGGACAACTAGCCAGGAAGCATTTAACGAACGTTGGAAAGGGCCTGGAACCAGTAATACAGGAGACAAACCTTCGAAGAATAGTATGCAGTATACCCGAGATTATGCCAATAGTTTATGGGTTGAAAATGGATCGTACTTAAAACTTAGGGATATTACCTTAGGCTATACGTTTGCTCCGAAATTACTTAAATCACTTAAAATTTCGTCTGTATATGTATTTGCAAGTGCCCAGAACTACTTTACCCTAACAAATTATTCCGGTTATGACCCGGAAGTTTCCTGGTCTTCATCTTCTGTAAATGGATGGGATAGGGGGAACTATCCTTCTACAAAATCAATTACCACGGGCGTTAAGGTTAATTTTTAATCATAAAAAGAATAGATTATGAAACGATATATTATTTTTTCTTTATTTAGCTTGGTAGTCCTGTCATTTGGTATTACAGGATGTAAAAAAGCATTGGATGAAAATCCGAAAACATTTATTCCACCAAACAAATTTTTCACTAATCCAGAGAGCTATGAGCTAGCTGTTGTAGGTGTTTATTCGCGCTTGCCATTATATTCAGGTAACACAGCGATGTTGCTGGAAATGTGTACTGATATTTACGGTCAGCCATCCTCTGCTTTCGAACAGGCACTCCCTATGTATCAAAATGCCCCGACGGCATTCTACTACAATACCAGAGAGAGCTGGTCAGGAGCTTACTCTATCATTAAGAATGCAAATTTCATTATTGAAGAACTGCCTAAGGGGCCTTTAGCTGACGATAAGAAAAATCAGTTGATGGCAGAAGCCCGTTTCCTGAGAGCTTATGCTTATTTTCATTTGGTGCAATTGTATGGAGATGTTCCCATGCCTGTTAAACCTGCAGCGGATTATACAAGTCTTCAGATGCCCCGTACTCCCCAGGCAGAAGTATATAAATTGATACTGGATGATCTGAATTTCGCTGAAACTAATCTTCCTGATGTAGCCCCAATGCAAGGAAGGGTATATAAAATAGTTTCAACGGCTTTGCTGGCTAAAGTATACCTGACTATGGCTGGTCACCCCCTTAAACAAACCCAGTTTTATGTAAATGCCAGAGATAAGGCCCTTGCGGTAATTAATTCTCCAAAGTTTCATTTGGTATCAGACTTTGCAGAGGTTTTTCATAAAACAACTTATACCACTGAATCTATATGGGAAAAACTCTATGACCCAGCCTTAGGTGGTAATCCGGTACATTCGATTACACTAACAGCAGCAACTTACAATCCATTACTGGTTCCTGCGGATTGGTTTATCAATAGCTTCCCAAAAGGAGACCGCAGAAAAGAATGGGGGATTGTAGAGAATTATCCAGGTCCTGGTAACACAAAGCTGAATACCTTTTTTTACAAATTCGCCGATGCATCTGGAGTGGCCAGCGGTGTGAATTCTTCAGGCGCAATTGTAGGTTATACTCTTCCGTATTTAAGGTTGGCTGAAATGTACTTAATTGCAGCAGAAGCAGAAAATGAGGCAGTAGGCCCGGCAAATGCTTATCAATATATCAATGAAATAAGGAAAAGAGCACGTGTTAATAAAGCAGATGCGACAAATGTGCCTGACTTGACCGGCTTAACACCTGGACAATTTCGTGAAGCGGTATTGATGGAAAGGAAATGGGAGTTATCTTTGGAAGGAAGCTCCTGGTTTGACTTAAAAAGAACCAATAGTTTTCAACGGATACAAACTTTAAGAGGTACAGGTTTAGTTAATCCAATTGGACTTTATAATCAAACCTGGTTAATCCCGGATACAGAAGTAGAAAATAATGACATTCCCCAAAATCCATTATATAAATAATTTTTTTAACTTAAATGAATCTATGATACGATTTCGAACGATTTTATCCTCCTGTCTGGTCTCTTTATTTTTTAGCACGACAGGTTTCGCAAAAGACCTCTACGTTTCGGCTAAAGGAAACGACCGTAATCCCGGTAGTAAGGAAAAGCCTTTTGCAACATTGAAGAAGGCCCAAATGGCAGTCCGGTCCCTTAAGGGCGCTGTAGTCGTGTATGTACGTGGTGGTACTTACTATCTTGCTGAGCCAATAATTTTTACAGCGCAGGATTCGCGGGTAAAAGGATCAGAGGTTACTTATAAGGCCTACCCGAAAGAAAAGGTACGCATAAGTGGTGCCGTGCAACTGCCTTTGAGATGGGAAAGCTACCGTGGTGGAATGGTGAGAGCTAAAGTTGATCGTGATGTTCAATTCGATCAATTATTTGTTGATGGACATCAGCAGCGCATGGCCAGGTATCCAAACTATAATCCCGAGGTCAGGTTTTTTGGTGGTCATGCTGCGGATGCGATTAGTCCGGAGCGAGTTAAAAGCTGGGCCCATCCTGAAGGTGGGTTTGTACATGCGCTCCATAAACATGAATGGGGAGGATATCAGTATTTGATCTCAGGAAAAGACGATCAGGGCGTTTTAAAACTTGAAGGTGGATTTCAAAATAACCGCCAGATGGGAATGCATGATAAATATCGTTTCGTGGAGAATGTTTTTGAAGAGCTGGATACTGTAGGGGAATGGTACTTTAATAAGGGGGAAAAAATGCTTTATTACTATCCCACAAAGAAAGATAATTTAACTAAAGCATCAATAGAAGTACCTCAATTAAAATCACTTTTTGAATTTCGTGGAACTGCAACACATCCGGTTAGAAACATCCGTATTGAAGGTATCGAGCTTAGTCATACTTTGAGGACTTTTATGGAGACTAAAGAACCTTTGTTGCGGAGCGACTGGGCTATTTACCGTGGTGGTGCAGTGGTTATGGAAGGTGCGGAAAATTGTGTTATCAAAGATTGCTTTCTGAATACAGTTGGCGGAAATGGCGTCTTCATGAGTAATTACAACAGGAATAACCAGGTCTCTGGTTGCCATATCGCATATGCCGGGGCAAGTGGTGTTTGCTTCGTCGGTGACCCTAAAGCTGTACGGTCACCTAGTTTTGAATACAATGAATTTGTTCCATTAAATCAGATGGACACAGTCAGGGGACCAAAAACAAATAATTATCCTGCAAACTGTACTGTAGAGAATACCCTGATGTATGGGCTAGGTCAGGTTGAAAAGCAAATAGCAGGTGTGGAAATTTCTATGTCTATGGACATAAAGGTTAGTCACAATACAATATATGACGTGCCAAGGGCCGGCATCAATGTAAGTGAAGGTACCTGGGGCGGGCATCTGATTGAATACAATGATGTATTTAATACGGTGCTGGAGTCTGGCGATCACGGTGCGTTCAATTCCTGGGGACGTGATCGTTTTTGGCATCCTGATTATAATGCGATGGAAAATATTGCTAAAAACCTACCTGATTTGATTACTGCTGATGTTGTTAAAACAATTACCATCCGTAACAACCGCTTCCGTTGTGATCATGGTTGGGATATAGATTTAGATGATGGTTCGAGCAATTACCGTATTTATAATAATGTTTGTCTGAATGGTGGATTAAAGCTTAGAGAAGGCTTTTTCAGGACGGTGGAGAATAACATAATGATCAACAACTCTTTTCATCCCCACGTATGGTTTAAGAACAGTGGTGATGTGTTTAAACACAATATTGTAACGAGGAATTATTTTCCTATTAGGGTGAATGATTGGGGTAAGGAAGTTGATTATAATCTTTTTCCTGACAAGGAAGCCCTTAATGAAGCGCAAAAAGCCGGTACTGACAAACATTCGGTCTTTGGTTCTGCCGCGTTTATAGATCCTACTATCGGCGATTATCGTGTAAAGCCAGGATCTTTAGCAATCAAAGTTGGCTTTAAAAATTTCCCGATGGATAATTTTGGTGTGGTTTCTCCAGTGTTGAAGGCGAAAGCAAAAAAAGTAAGTATACCAGCATTTAAAGGAGAAATGAAAACGGAGGAGCAGGGCAGCTTTGAATTTTTAGGTGCGAAAGTAAAAAACTTAAATACGCTGGGCGAACGCTCTGCAACCGGAATGGCAAGTGAAACTGGTGTATTGGTTTTGGACGTACCTGAGAAGAGTATCCTTAGGGGGATTGTCTATCCAAATGACGTGATCCTCAAATTAAATGAATTGCCTGTAAAGAATGTGAAGGAGCTGTTGAACATAAAAATGGGACTGCAGTTTCATTCAAAAGCGGCCATGGAGGTATTCAGGGCCCAATCTGCTAAAAAAATAGAGGTACCATTGAAATAGGTTTACTTTAAATTGCCGGGGAATATTGTTTTTTCCGGCAATAATTTTGTAAAATCAGATATTAAACGAATAAAATATCATTTATTTGTGCTAAATTTAGGTGTGAATCCCTAAAGCTAATACTCATGGAACCTTATGAGATTACAATTTCTGGAAAAAAACTAACAGTAGTTCCCCTTGATGACGGTACTTATAGCATACTAGATGGTGCCAGGCGTATTGCAAGCTTATGGCTTGATATAACTGCTGCAGGTATTTGCTGGGCAGCTGAAAAAATTTCCCTTCAGGTGGCGGAACAAATTGGCACGTTAATCAATGCACACGAGTATTGATTAATGCGAATTAATGACAAATTGAATATCAGCTTATAAAAATAAGCTTTAGCTTTGTTGTACCCAATAAATTTATGAAAGCAATTGTTATAAGCAAGTTTGGAACTGCCGAAGAGCTACAACTGATGGAGGTTCTGAAACCTACCCCTAATGATGATCAGGTTTTAATCAGGATTATGGCCGCAGGCTTAAATCCTGTTGACACAAAAATCCGGTCTGGAGCTCATGTGTCTTGTAAAAGCCTTCAGCTGCCTGCAATTCTGGGTAAGGATATGAGCGGAATTATTGAGTCAGCAGGCAGAAATGTACAGGGTTTTAAGCCTGGTGATGCTGTCTTTGGATGCATAAATAACACTTATGCAGAATATGTAGCTGCCAGCCCCGATGTAATTGTTAAAAAACCGGAAAATATATCATTTAATGAGGCAGCTGCAATTTCTTTAGCGGGATTAACTGCTTATCAGGCTATTCATGATCATTTAAAAGTTGAGCCGGGACAAAGGGTCTTAATACAATCTGCTGCGGGGGGAGTGGGACATCTTGCAGTACAATTTGCAAAGCTCAATGGAGCTTTTGTATATGGAACCGCTTCTCAAAAAAATACAAGCTTTTTAACAGATTTGGGTGTAGACGTGCCGATTGATTATAAAACGATAAAATTTGAAGAAGTAGCCAAGGATCTTGATGTGGTAATGGATACGATGGGCGGAGAAGTACTGTATCGTTCCATAGGTTGTGTTAAGCGAGGAGGGAAAGTGCTTTGTTTGCCTTCGTCAACAAAAGACGATCCTAAGGCCATTGCTTTGGCTAAAGAAAGGAATGTCGAATTGATCTGGTCGATGATGCATCCCGAAAAGAAAACCCTGCAATTGTTTGCAAATCTGCTGGAAGAAGGAAAGCTAAAAGTAAAAGTTGAAAAAGCTTTCCCACTGAATGATGTCATCCAGGCACATCAGGCGGTAGAATCTCATGGAGTCAGCGGGAAAGTTGTTATTCAGGTATCGGTCTGATTTTGAAAATCAGGTTACTTTACACGTTCTACGTATTCGCCGGTACGGGTATCTACTTTTATTTTATCACCTTGGTTAACAAATAAAGGTACTTTCAATTCAATGCCATTTTCGGTCGTAACAGATTTCAGTGCACCTGAAGAAGTATCTCCTTTAACTGCCGGTTCTGCATAAGTGATTTCCAATTCTACGAAGTTTGGTGCCTGTGCCATAATTGGCTCTTCACTTTCAATAGAAACGATTACGTCCATGCCTTCTTTTAAGAATTTAGCCGCCGGACCAAATAATACTTTAGGGATATTGAACTGATCGAAGGTAACATTGTCCATTACTACGAAATAATCACCTTCCTCATATAAATATTGATAGTCATTAGTTTCTACGCGGCAAATTTCAACCTGCTCGTCGGTACCTAACCTTGCTTCAACAATTTTTCCAGTTTTAATGTTGCGAAATTTACCTAAATAGAAAGCGCCGCCTTTACCCGGGGTACGGTGTAAGATTTCGGTAACAGTTACCAATTCGCCGTTAAATCGTAAAATATTTCCTGTTTTAATTTCAGATGCCTTTGCCATAAAAATATAGTTGTAAAATTTGAGCCCAAAGATATACGCTTTTTGCATATTTTTTTATGATTTTATGAATACTGAAACTATATTAGTAGAATGAAACCAAATCCTAAATCCTTAATTTTATTGGGCACGGCCCTTATTTTATCTTCATTTGTTCTATTTTCTGGCTTTAAGGCTTCTGAGCCTCCATCGACTATTAAATGGACCCAATTATTTAACGGGAAGAACCTGAAAGGCTGGGAGCCTAAAATAAGATATCATGATTTTAAGGAGAATTATGGGAATACATTTCGTGTTCAGAATGGAAACATCGAAGTAAGATACGATCAATATTCAGGAGGTAAGTTTAGTGAACAATTTGGGCATTTGTTTTTCAATAAGCCATATTCGCACTATCTGATTGGTGTTGAATACCGTTTTGTAGGTGAGCAGTTGAAAGACGGACCAGGATGGGCGTATCGCAATAGCGGAATTATGATCCATGGTCAGGATCCTTTGACGATGAAGAAAGATCAGGATTTTCCTAATTCAATAGAAGTGCAGTTATTAGGTGGTGCAGGTAACGGTGAGCGTTCGACAGCCAACCTTTGTACACCAGGAACCCAGTTTGTTAAAAATGGCAAAGTGATTAAAAATCACTGTATTGAATCAAGCTCTAAAACATTTAATGGTGAACAATGGGTACGAGTAGAAGTGCTGGTATTGGGCGATTCTCTAATTGTACATTATGTAAACGGAGAAGAGGTATTACGTTACGAAAGACCTCAGCTTGATCCCGTAGGAAATGCTGCAGAAGGTGAATTGATAAAAAGTGGAAGTATTTCGTTGCAAAGTGAAAGTCATCCTATTGATTTTCGTAAAGTGGAGATCATCAACCTTGAAAAATACGCTAAGGACCCAGCGAAATTAAAGAAAGTAGTAGATGAATTGATGTCCGAAAAACGCGTAGCAAAGCAATAATTGTTTATCAATACTGCATTACACTGCTGATCATAACCTGGGCCGTTGGCCCAGGAACCTCAATAGAACAATGATGCCGGAAAACTGTTCCCAACAGATGTATCGGTCATAGCGCTCCAATCTATAATTGTTTCTATATCTTTACCTCCGTTTATTAATGATTACAAAGCACAATATGAACGATAGTGTATTGACCTTGCGATCTGTTAACGTAACACGATATGTAACTCCTTTAAGAGAAGGAGGTTCCATGCCGGCTATTGCAGAAGCAGATGATGATTTTCTTTATGTACTTAAATTCCGGGGTGCTGGTCAGGGCACTAAAGCGCTTATCGCTGAAATATTTGGAGGTGAGATAGCCAGGGCACTTGGCTTGCGTGTTCCCGAGATTGTATTTGCAAGTCTGGATGAAGCTTTTGGAAGGATAGAACCAGACGAAGAAATACAGGATTTGTTAAGAGCGAGTGAAGGTTTGAACCTGGCGTTACATTATTTGTCCGGCGCAATTACTTTTGATCCGCTGGTTACTAAGGTCGATGCAAAGCTTGCTTCACAAATTGTATGGTTGGATTGTCTGTTGATGAATATGGACCGTACAGCAAGAAATACAAATATGTTGATGTGGCACAAGGAACTTTGGTTGATTGACCATGGAGCATCATTGTATTTCCACCATTCCTGGCAGAACTGGGAAGAGCAGGCATTACGCCCTTTTGCTTTAATAAAAGATCACGTATTGCTACCGCTGGCTACAGAACTGGAGGAGGTAGACGCGGAGTTCCGGGCGATAGTAACCCCTTCGCTTATTGAATCGATTGCAGCGGCTGTTCCCGACGAATGGTTAACCGATGAGTATTCATTTGAAAGCTCTGAAGTACACCGGCAAGCTTATGTTCACTTCCTCGAAACCAGGGTCGCTAATTCAGAAATTTTTGTAAAAGCAGCACAAGATGCAAGAGAAGGACTTATTTGAGTATGCTGTAGTTCGCGTTGTACCGAGGGTTGAGCGTGAAGAATTTATTAATGTTGGTTTGGTACTGTACTGCGGGAAAAGGAAATTTCTTGACGTGTTGTTTGAATTGGATGCAGAAAAATTAAGTGTCTTTTGTAAAGAAACGGATATTTCTGTCCTGAGGGAGAACCTGCAAGCTTTTGAGCGTATCTGTGCCGGAGGTGAATTATCGGGCACAATTGGAAAGTTAGATATCGCATCCAGGTTCCGTTGGCTCACTGCAATCCGTAGTACGGTTATACAAACATCGAGAGCCCATGCCGGATTCTGTACTGATCCAAAAAAAACTATGGAAAAATTGTTTGCAGAATTCGTGCTTTAAAAGATCATATTATTAACTTCACTTAAATATTATCCGACTGAAGATGAAAAAGATTGACGACACGAAAGAAAAGGTAATACTTGTAGACGATAACGATAATCAAATTGGAGAAATGTCTAAATTAGAAGCTCATTTTAAAGGAAAACTTCATAGAGCGCTTTCAGTATTTGTATTTAACACTAAAGGTGAGTTACTTATGCAACAGCGTGCAAAAGACAAATATCACTCAGGAGGTAAATGGACCAATACATGTTGCAGTCACCCTAGATTAGGTGAGAAAACTCATGATGCCGCTGTTAGAAGATTAGATGAAGAAATGGGAATGGTAGTGGAGCTTGTTCCTGTTTTCCGTTTTCGCTATCAGGCGGAAGTTATGAAGGGAGTCATTGAACATGAATATGATCATGTATTTTTTGGTGTGACAGATGACCTGCCAGTTATAAATCCAGCCGAGGTTTCTGCCTATGAATATGTTAATATGGATGTTTTGAGTAAAGAATTAATCAGCAATCCCGATAAGTATACAGAGTGGTTAAAGATTAGCTTTGAGGAGGTAATGGACTATTATCTTCAAATGAGGTTTTAAGGTCTGATCTCGGTATTAAATTAAATATATTAGAAGGATTATGTCCTATTCTTCTATTTCTAACCTAAAGAAAATTCAAATATGATTATTGAACCTAAAATGCGTGGGTTTATTTGCCTTACTGCACATCCGGTAGGGTGTGAACAAAATGTAGTTAACCAGATTAACTATGTAAAATCAAAAGGATCTATTGCTGGTCCAAAAAAAGTACTGGTTATTGGTGCATCAACAGGATTTGGTCTTGCTTCAAGAATTACCAGTGCTTTTGGATCTGACGCAGCTACAATTGGGGTTTTCTTTGAAAAACCACCAGCTCCTGGAAAAACGGCATCTCCGGGATGGTACAATAGTGCAGCCTTTGAAAAACAAGCGCATAGTGCTGGCTTATATGCAAAAAGTATCAATGGTGATGCTTTTTCGGATGAAATAAAGCGAAAAACTATTGATTTGATCAAAAGTGACTTAGGTCAGGTTGATCTCGTAATTTATAGTCTTGCGTCTCCTAAAAGAGTACATCCTAAAACCGGTGTGGTACACAGTTCGGTGTTAAAACCTATTGGTGACGATATTTTTACCAATAAAACTGTGGATTTTCACACAGGAGCTGTTTCAAATGTTTCTATCGCTCCTGCCAGCGAAGAAGAAATTGAGAATACCATTGCCGTGATGGGAGGTGAGGACTGGGGGATGTGGATAGATGCGTTGAAATCGGCTGATCTGTTAGCTCCTGGCGCTGCTACGGTTGCTTATTCTTACATCGGTCCTTCTGTAACGGAGGCTGTATATCGTAAAGGAACAATCGGCCGTGCAAAAGATCATTTAGAAGCTATGGCATTTACCATTACTGAAAAGTTAAAAGGAATTGATGGAAAAGCATTTGTGTCTGTAAATAAAGCACTGGTTACACAAGCTAGTTCGGCGATACCGGTAATTCCACTTTATATCTCATTGTTATATAAAATAATGAAGGAGGGTGGTAGCCATGAAGGATGTATTGAACAGATCCAGCGTTTGTTTTCAGAAAGGTTATATACCGGACAAGAAATCCCAACAGATGAAAAAGGTAGAATCCGTATTGATGACTGGGAGATGAGCGACGATGTGCAGCTTAAAGTAGCACAACTTTGGACGGAAGCAACAGACGAAAGTTTGCCGTTGATAGGTGATTTGGCTGGCTACAAAAAGGATTTTCTAAATCTTTTCGGCTTCGATGTTAGCGGTGTGGATTATACAAAGGAAGTTGACGAGATGGTAGAAATACCAGGCTTGGTTTAAGCTGGATAGTGTAATTTTAACACTATAAATACTTGATAATTAATACATTTAGATGTGTTAGTTTCAAAGTAATCTGATATTTTTGCGGCATCAATACGATAACCATGAAAATTAAGAAAGTTCTAATCGCCAATCGGGGCGAAATTGCCATTCGTATAGAACGCGCCTGTAGTGAACTCAATATTCAGACAGTCGCGGTCTATACTTATGAAGACAGGTACTCTTTGCATCGTTATAAAGCAGATGAGGCTTATCAGATAGGAGCAGATCATGAACCACTCAAACCCTATCTTGATATAACTGCCATTATTGAAATGGCTAAATATGCTGAAGCAGATGCCATTCACCCTGGCTACGGATTTTTATCAGAAAATGAAGAGTTTGCAAAGCGCTGTGCTGAAAATAATATCATTTTTATAGGCCCAAGACCAGATGTAATGTCATCTCTTGGCGATAAGGTTACAGCTAAAACCGTAGCTAAAGCTGCAGGTTTACCAATCATTGAAAGTAATGAACCGGTACTTGATACGATTGAGATAGCGCTTAACGAAGCACATCGTATTGGTTATCCACTTATGATTAAGGCAGCTTCAGGCGGCGGTGGTCGTGGCATGCGTATCGTACGGAACGATGAACAGTTGGAAAAAGGGTTTATTGAGGCCCGAAGCGAAGCTAAAAATGCTTTTGGAGACGATACTATTTTTCTTGAGAAATTTATTGATCGCCCACGTCATATTGAAGTTCAGATTGTAGCTGATAATTATGGCGAGGTTGTACACCTTTACGAACGTGATTGTTCTGTTCAAAGACGTTTTCAAAAGGTTGTAGAGGTTGCACCATCTTTAAATCTCACGCAGGATACAAGAAACCAGCTTTATCATTATGCGACTTCCATAGCGAAGGCGGTGAAATATAATAATGTAGGGACTGTCGAATTTTTAATTGACCAAGAGGAGAATATATACTTTATAGAGGTAAATCCTCGCATACAGGTTGAGCATACGGTGACCGAAATGATAACCGGTGTAGATTTGATCAAAACACAGTTGTTTATAGCGGATGGTTACCATCTTTCGGATAATGAAATAGGACTTGGCGAGCAGGATGCTATCATGTGTAATGGTTTTGCGATGCAATGCCGCATTACTACCGAAGATCCGGGAAATGATTTTAAGCCTGATTATGGGACATTGATTACTTACCGGAATGCTACCGGGTTTGGAATACGCCTGGATGAAGGAAGTACGTATCCGGGAATGAAGATTAGTCCCTTTTTTGATTCAATGCTGGTTAAAGTGAGTACCAGTGGGGCCACTTTGGAAGATGCATCAAGGAAAATGAACCGTGCATTGCGTGAATTCAGGATTAGAGGTGTTAAAAATAATGTGCAATTTCTGGAGAACCTCATTAATCATCCAATATTTATACAAGGGAAAGCAACGGTTAACTTTATACAGGAACATCCGGAACTTTTTGAATCTAAAAAACGTTTGGATAGGGGAACGCGAATTCTAACTTATTTAGGGGAGGTCTCTGTAAATGGCAATCCCGATGTCAGGTTCGTGGATGAAAACAAACGACTGGAAAAACCTGAAGTCCCGCCCATTAATCAATATACTCCTTATCCGAAAGGTACGAAAGACCTGTTAACGGAACTTGGCCCGGATGGGTTTTCAAAATGGCTTAAAGCCGAAAAAAAGATACACTATACGGATACCACATTCAGGGATGCGCATCAGTCTTTACTTGCTACCCGCATGCGTACTTATGATATGCTTAAAGTAGCTGAAGGATTTGCAAAACATCACTCGCAGACTTTTAGTATGGAGGCCTGGGGCGGTGCAACTTTTGATGTTTGTCTGCGATTTTTGAATGAAGATCCATGGCGAAGACTAGAGAAGCTGAGGGCTGCAATGCCTAATATTCTAATTCAGATGCTCATTAGGGGATGTAATGGTGTTGGTTATGCAGCTTATCCAGATAACCTGATTGAATCTTTTGTTGAAAAAAGCTGGGAGAAAGGCGTGGATATCTTCAGGATATTTGACTCACTGAACTGGATGGAAAATATTGCACCCTGCATTGAAATGGTGCGTAAAAAGACTGGTGGACTTGCTGAAGGCTCTTTATGTTATACAGGGGATATTTTAGATCCAAAACGTACTAAATATAGCCTGGATTATTATTTGAAATTAGCTAAGAACCTGGAAGATGCGGGTAGCCACATTCTCGGGGTTAAAGACATGTCTGGTTTACTTAAACCATATGCAGCAAAATTATTAATAGAAGCCCTGAAAGACACAGTAAAGATACCAATCCATTTACACACTCATGATACTTCTTCTTTACAGCCAGCTACTTACTTAATGGCGATAGAGGCTGGTGTGGATGTGATTGACTGTGCTTTAGGTGCATTATCTGGTACAACAGCGCAGCCTAATTTCAATTCTATAGTAGAAATGATGCGTTTCCATGAAAGGGAGAATCCGTATGATCAAAAGTCATTAAATGCCTACTCTAACTACTGGGAGACGGTAAGGGAGTACTACTATCCATTTGAATCAGGCTTAAAGGCAAGTTCTGCTGAAGTGTTTGAACATGAAATTCCGGGCGGCCAGTATTCTAATTTAAAACCTCAGGCGATTGCATTAGGTCTGGGAGATCAGTTTGAGCTGATCAAACAGCGATACGCAGATGTAAACCTTCTTTTTGGAGACATAGTAAAGGTGACACCCAGCTCTAAGATTGTAGGGGATATGGCACAATTTATGGTAGCCAATCAGATTACCCCGGAAGATATTTTTGCCCGTGGTGAGCAACTTTCTTTCCCGGAATCTGTAGTCTCATTTTTTATGGGGGAAATTGGACAACCCGAAGGTGGATTCCCGGAAGCATTACAACGCATTTTGTTAAAAGGTAAGACTCCGTTTACCGACCGGCCAAATAAACACCTTGCCCCATTGGATCTGGAACAGGAATTTGAGGCTTTTAAAAAAGAGTATGGAGATGACTTGAGTTATACCATGTACCTGGCTTATAAGTTTTATCCAAAAGTAACTACTGATGCCATAAAGGCCTTTAGATTGTATGGTGATGTTTCGGTAATCCCTACCCAATATTTCTTTTATGGTATGAAGCCGGGGGAAGAAACAACTATAGAAATAGCTAAAGGAAAAACATTACTGATTCGTCTGCTGTCCATTGGCCCTGCAGATGATAAAGGAATGCGTACTGTATTTTTTAAATTAAACGGACAGACCCGTAATATTGAAATCCAGGATAAATCTATAAAGGTTGTTAAGTTAGAAAACCGAAAAATAGATAAGGGGTTTTCCAATCAAATTGGTTCCCCGTTACAGGGTTTATTGTCTAAGATTTTTGTTAAACCTGGCGACCAGGTAAAAAAGAATCAACCTCTTTTTATGATTGAAGCCATGAAAATGGAATCAAATATTTCTGCAATAGCCGATGGAGTGGTGAAATCTATTGCTTTATCTGCCGGGACAATGGTTAACACCGATGACCTAATCCTTGAATTAGCAGATAATTAACCTACTGAATGGCTGTTAGGAACTGTTCCTAACAGCCATTTTATACCAATACTTCCTGCTCCGGATGATCTAAGCCGGTGCTATGACTGCTGATGTCAGAAAAAGTCAATATAGTTTATTAATTAGCCAAAAGTCCTTTATACGTTAGAAAATAACGATAACGATTGCGTAAATATTTTCCCTTGAAGACTGTTTTTACTTGCAATTATTATGTAGAATTGTTTCTTGACAAAGAATTTTTGACGGACGTAATTAAAGGAATTACATATCTTAAGGCACTAATTGGTGTTTTGAGATCATTACGAGCAGACGAGTATTAAAATAATAATTACACAAAAATTAAAAAACCAAATATAATGAACCAGGAAAAGATTGGGAAGTACAGGTGGACGATATGTGCCATGTTATTTTTTGCAACTACAATAAATTATATGGATCGACAAGTTCTTTCCCTGACATGGAAAGAATTTATTGCACCAGAATTTCATTGGACAAATAATGATTATGGTAATATTACAGCCCTATTTTCTATTTTTTATGCTGTTTCTATGCTATTCGCCGGGCGTTTAGTGGATCGTTTGGATACAAAAAAAGGATTTTTATGGGCTATTGGTGTATGGTCAGTAGGAGCTGTTATTCATGCATTTTGTGGAATAGCAACTTCGGGCTTGTTAACCGGAGAATGGTTAGTAGGCTTTGAAGGATCAAAAGAAGCTATTTCCCGTGTTGGTGATACTTCATTGGTTATTAGCACAAGTGTTACTTTGTTCATCTTTGCCCGCTTTGTACTTGCAGTGGGTGAAGCAGGTAATTTTCCCGCAGCAATTAAAGCGACCGCTGAGTATTTCCCTAAAAAAGACAGAGCTTTTTCAACGAGTATTTTTAACGCAGGAGCAACTGTAGGCGCATTGGCGGCACCGATAACAATTCCTTTTATTGCCGAAGCATATGGATGGGAGATGTCTTTCATCATCATAGGTGCTTTGGGCTTTGTTTGGATGGGTTTCTGGATATACATGTATCATAAACCTGAGGTTCACCCAAAGGTGAATGCCGCAGAGCTGGCTTATATACAGCAAGATCTTATTGCAGATAGAAAACTTGTTGACTATGTTGAAGAAACCACAACAAAAGTAACTTTTGTAGATTGTTTCAAATTCAAACAAACCTGGGCGTTTGCAGTTGGAAAGTTTATGACCGACGGTGTTTGGTGGTTTTTCCTTTTCTGGACACCAGCTTATTTAAGCTCCGTGTATCACATGGATTCAACAGAAAGTGCATTCCCATTGTTTGTTCTTTATTCAATAACCCTGCTTTCGATAATAGGAGGATGGTTACCTACTTATTTCGTAGAGAAGAAAGGCATGAACCCTTATGCAGGACGGATGAAATCTATGCTGATTTTCGCCTTCTTCCCACTACTAGCATTACTTGCACAACCATTAGGCCATATTACATACTGGATTCCAGTTATCATTATCGGTATTGCAGGAGCAGCCCATCAGGCATGGTCAGCAAATATTTTCTCAACTGTAGGAGATATGTTTCCTAAAAAGGCAATTGCAACCATAACAGGGATTGGTGGTATGGCCGGCGGTATCGGTGCATTTATCATCAACAAAAGTTCGGGCGTATTATTTGACTATGCTGGTCAGAACCAAATGGTGTTTATGGGCTTTAAAGGTGAGGAAGCCGGTTATTTCATTATTTTCTCTATTTGTGCAGTTTGTTATTTAATTGGCTGGAGCATTATGAAAACGCTTGTACCGAAGTATAAACCTATTACAACCTTGTAATACCTAAATAATACCTAAACTAATATTACCTAAATGTTTCTAAAAGATCAGCTCGATTCAATTTTCGTAGATGAAAATCAGATCCCTGAAGAGTTCAAATTACCTGAAGAACTACACCAGCGCGAATACCTGAGCAATGGTGAAATGCGTACATGGAATGGTGAAGTGCACGAAGTGCTTTCGCCTGTATGTATCAAAACCGATAAAGGCCTGCAACGTAAGTTGATAGGAACCTACCCGCTTTGTAGTGAAAAGGAAGCGAAGGAAGCACTTGCTGCTGCTGTAGCGGCTTACGATAATGGCCGTGGAGAATGGCCAACTATGAGTGTTGCGGACCGTATTAAATGCGTAGAGCAGTTTACACATAGAATTATTGAAAAGAAGTCAATAGTTGTAAAACTGTTGATGTGGGAAATTGGTAAATCGTATGGTGATTCGGTAAAAGAGTTTGATCGTACGGTTGAGTACATTTATGCAACGATTGATGCCTTAAAGGATTTAGATAGGCAGTCGTCTAAGTTTAGTATTGAGCAGGGGATTGTTGCCCAAATCAGGCGTTCTCCACTTGGTGTAGTACTTTGTATGGGGCCTTTTAACTACCCATTAAATGAGACTTTTACAACATTAATTCCTGCGCTTATTATGGGGAACACGATGTTGTTTAAACCGCCTAAACATGGTACCTTATTACATTATCCTTTATTAGAAGCTTTCAGAGATTGTTTTCCTAAAGGGGTAGTGAATACGATATATGGTCGTGGTAATAAAATCATCCCAGACTTGATGAAATCAGGTCAGATTAATGTTCTGACATTAATTGGATCAAGTAAAGTGGCTAATGAACTTAAAAAACTGCATCCAAAAGTAAATAGATTGCGGGCTATTTTAGGGCTTGACGCCAAGAATGCAGCTATCATCACTTCGAAAGCCGATATCAATCTTGCTGTGCAGGAAACGGTTTTAGGCGCTTTATCCTTTAACGGACAAAGATGTACTGCGCTAAAAATTATTTTTATACACCGTAGCCTGGCAGATGTATTTTTAAAAGAGTTATCAGCTGCTGTGGCTAAATTAAAATTTGGTATGCCATGGGAGCCAGGCGTTGCATTAACACCTCTTCCAGAACCGCATAAGCCTGCTTATTTGAAAGATTGCGTAGCTGATGCGGTAGCGAATGGCGCGAGTGTAATAAATGAAAACGGTGGAGATACTGTTGAATCATTTGTTTATCCGGCTATTGTTTATCCGGTGACGAAACAAATGAAATTATATACTGAAGAACAATTTGGTCCTGTTATCCCTGTTGTGCCTTTTGATGATCTGGAAGAACCGATTCAATATTTAATCGATTCTACTCATGGACAGCAAGTGAGTATTTTTAGCGATGATAATGAAGAAGTAGCAGCATTAATAGATCCATTAGTGAACCAGGTAAGCAGAGTTAACATCAATTGTCAATGTCAGCGCGGACCAGATGTATTTCCATTCACAGGAAGAAAAGACAGTGCTGAGGGAACATTATCTGTGGTTGATGCACTCCGTTCGTTTTCTATCAGATCCCTGGTGGCGACAAAACTGAATGAAAGCAACAAACATTTGATTAATGAGATTGTTGATAGTAACAGCTCCAACTTTCTAAGTACTAAATATTTATTTTAGCAGTTCTTTGTTTTGGTACGCTACTTTATATGGTGTGCCAAAACATTTTTTTAAAAAGTGGATTCGGGATCTTCCTGATCATCTTCCGAATCTGCGATGCGCGCTTTCTTAAAGAAGGCGACTGCTATCGCAATAAGAAAAGCTAAGTTGATAACAACATGTGGAATTACATTAAATAAAGCAGTTGTTTCGAGTAGCTTATCTACCAATACCCCAACTGATACTATAATTAATGTCGCATAAATGATCGCGGCTATTTTGGGGTTAGGTGAATATTCAATTAGTTTTCTGATTACAAAAATTGCAATAGCTATTCCAAAGATAAACAAGGCATACCAGAAAATGTCAGATGCCGTTATTTCAGACCATATTTTTCCAGTAGAAGAATTGAATCTGCTGAACTGTGACAATGCAAATTTTGCCAGAATAAGATAGGAAAGACACCAAAAAAGATAGAATCCTATTGTAATGAGTAACCAGTGAAGAGCAAGTTTAAATTTAGATGTATACATATGTCTGGAAATTAAACATTTGTATTCAAATTTAATTACAATTACTGAAATTGTCAATAACTTTTGTTAAGATTAAATAATTAATACTTCTTTTCTAAAAAATAAATACTTTGTCTTATTATTCTATGAAAGAATGTCAGGAGATTTTCTTAACATTGCTTTTACCTAAACTAACCGAATGGATAATAAGCTGGTGCATCATCTGTTATGGGAGCGTTTGCGGATAGGGGATCAAGATGCTTTTTTTGACCTTTATAAAGCTCTCTATTACGATCTTGTTAATTTTGGCATACGTGTATGCGGTGATGCTGAAACTGCTGGTGAAGCTGCTGAATCGGTATTTATAACCATTTGGGAGAAACATGAGCAACTGAACAGGGTTGACAACGTTCCGGCTTATCTCCGTACTTTTTTAAAGAGGAAGATTCTAAGGCTGCTTGAAAGAAAGCGGAAAATTAATGATGCACTTGTAAATGCAGGCGCTGAAGGGGAATGGATGGAAATGTCTTATGAAGAGTTTATTGTTAAAGTTCAGACTGATGAACTGGTTCGCTATAAACTTAAAAGTGCTTTACAAAAATTAACATATAGACAGAAACAACTGATCCATCTTAAATTTTTTGATGGATTAAGCTATGAACAAATTGCCGAACAAACTACCCAAACCATAAAAACTGCTTATAATACCATTTATGATGCGCTTAAAATTTTGCGAAAAGAACTAAAGGATTAAAAAAACAAATGTCTGTACCCTTCTTTTTGGTGGGTTAAATGATGTTTTTTATGGAAAAATAAAAAAAAGTAAAATATTCTTAGGAAAAGATGAGATTATAAGGCACTGGTATTATAAAAGCCAAATATTATGATTGATCGTAGTCTTTTCAATATTGAAGACTTTCTTGTAGACAACACTTTCCAGCTGTATTGTGCTGGTAAAGATAAACTTTGTGTCACTTATTGGGAGAATTACATTAAGGCCCATCCCGAGCAGGAAGCCATTATAATGGATGCTAAGCGTTTTTATATGATATTAAGTGGTCATAAGAAACCACTTAATAGCCAGCTTGAGCTCATGAAAAAGGAGATTATGGAGGAACAACAGCACCTTATTGTTCCAATTAAAAGGTCTTACACCTGGCTAAAAGTAGCTGCCGTCTTTCTATTGATCTCTGGTATATTGCTGTTTTATACCACCAATATCGGGCAAAAAGAACCTATTAAAAACTTAGTGACCAGCTATAGCACAAATGGTGCTGAGCGCAAGAAAATTACTTTGCCTGACGGCACTGTAATCATGTTAAATGCTAAAAGCTCGCTACAGTTAAACAAAGACTTTAACATTAATAACAGGGAAGTTACTTTAATAGGAGAAGCTTTTTTTGATGTTACACATGATAAAAACAAACCTTTTAAAGTGCTTACTGCAGATTTTGACATCAATGTGCTTGGAACCACATTTAATGTTAAAGCTTATCCTGATGAGGCTACATCAGAAGCTGTATTGATTAAGGGGGTTATTGTTATGGAGGGCAATAGAAGTAAAGGTAATTCTATTACACTTAAACCAAGTCAGAAAGTTACATTTTATAAAGTACTTCCAGAGTTACCGAGCAAAAAGCAACAAATTGTTGCAGCTAAATATCCAGAAATCACAATAAACAGCTATACAAAGAAAAACGACAGCACCATAGTAGAGATGGCCTGGGTACAAAACCGTCTGGAAATTCAGGACCAGAGTTTTGCTGATCTTAAAAGAATATTGGAAAGATGGTATAATGTAGAGATTGTATTTACAGATAATGACATTGAGAAATACCACTTCACTGCAACTTTTAAAGACGAAACATTAGTAGAAGTATTAACAGCACTGCAAGGTGCAGAACATTTTAGCTATGAAATAAAAGGAAAACAAGTTATCATATCAAAGTAGAATAGGAAGGGGCGGTGTTGACGCACCACCCCCTTATTTTTTTGATATAAGCAATGGCAGTTTATGCGCAAACAGATTTCTGCCAAGTACTATCGCAACCAAAAAAACAAAAATATGATTAATTCTTACTTAGTGCAAGAGTTCTTTAATTATAAAGTGCTCCTAAAATTCATTGTCATAATGAAATTAACGTGTGTTTTCATTTTCATTACGTGTTTGAACGTATCAGCATCGGTCTTTTCTCAGCAAAAGATCTCGATGGACGTTAAGCGAACCAAGCTGAGCAAGGTGTTGAAAATCATCGAAGCACAGAGTGGTTATCACTTCGTATACAGTTCAGCCAATGTACCGGTAAACAGAGATGTTACCCTTAACGTTAAAGACACACCTGTTGGAGAAATCCTTGCAAAAATCTTCAACAGTACCAATTTAAAATTTGCTATTTCTGATGGTGGCCTGATTGTCATCAGCCGAATGCAGGACATTAAAATTAATGGGCTTGTTAAAGATGCCCATGGCATGCCGTTACCCGGAGCAAATGTTCGTATTAAGGGTAGTGCCGCAGGTACATCTACAGACATAAATGGTCGATTTAGTCTTGTAGTACCAGCAAATGCAATCATAGTGATATCCTATTCAGGTTTTCAGTCTAAAGAAATCACAGTTGGTTCGAAAATAAGTTTTGATGTTGAACTGGAAGAGGATACTAAATTATTAAGTGAAGTTGTTGTTACAGCTTTAGGCATTAAAAAGGAACGCAGAGCACTTGGTTATTCTGTTTCTCAGATCCAGGGCGAGACGCTAACACAGGCCAGAGAAGTTAACGTTGCCAATTCATTAATAGGCAAAGTAGCCGGCCTAGATATTAGCTCTACATCGGGAGGCCCGGGCGCAGCAACAAGTGTTGTGATTCGCGGCGTCTCCAGCTTAAGTCAAAGTAATCAACCATTGTATGTAATCAACGGTGTGCCAATGGAGAATAAGCCTATTGGTTTGAATAATGTGAACCCTAATGGTAACTCCGGGAGTCAATGGGACAATGCACCAGATCTTGGCGATGCAATTGGTAATATTAATCCTGATGATATAGAAAGTATTTCTGTCTTGAAAGGAGCGGCAGCTTCTGCATTGTATGGTTCGAGGGCCAAAGCTGGTGTAATTTTGATTACCACCAAAAGTGGAAAAGGAAATGGCATTGACTTTAACAGTAATTATGTTATCGAGCAGGTAATGGACCGTACTGACTGGCAATATGTATATGGACAGGGTGCTGACGGCGTAAAGCCAGTAGACGGGCCTGGTGCTTCTCAGGTTGGAGGTTCAAGTTGGGGGGCTAAGTTGGATGGTAGCGGTGTGCCTCAGTTCGACGGGGTTGCGAGGCCTTACGTGGCACAAAAAAATAACATCAAAGATTTTTATAAGGATGGACACACCTGGTCTAATACATTAGCATTAAATAAGAGCTTTGACGGTGGAACACTCCGCTTTTCGGCAAGTGATATCAAAAATAACTCAGTAGTTCCAAATTCTGGTTTGGATAGGCAATCATTTAATTTAGTAGGCACGTTTTCGCCGGTAAAACGCCTGACTATTGATGCAAGGGCTAATTATATTCTTGAGCAGGCTAAGAATCGTCCAATGGTATCAGATGGTGCGGGAAATGCTAATTTCAACACCGTTTTTTTGCCAACGAGTATTAGTGTGAAAGACTTAAAACCATGGAAAACTGCTGATGGAAAAGAAATTCAGTATAATAAGGGTAATTCATTCGCTACGAACCCATGGTTTGCTGCTAATGAATTTATAAATAATACAAAAAGGGACCGGTTAATAAGCTCATTCAATGCTCGTTATACGTTTGATAACGGGTTGTTTTTACAAGGTCGTGCCGGAAGGGACGCCTATACCGACAGCTATAAAAATGTTGTTCCTTCTGGTACGGCATATTATGCAGCAGGTAAAATTGCAGAGCAAAAAACAAAGTTCGCTGACGTAAATGCAGATATCCTTGTTGGTAAATCGTTTGTGATTAACAATGACTTTACACTAACACCAAATTTAGGGGCAAGTTATAGAAACACCAGGATTAATCAAATGACGAATAACGGTACTGATTTCGCTGTATTTGGTGTATATAATATAATGAATGCCACGAAAAAATCTGTAAATTATCTGGAGAGCGAATCAGAAACTCAATCTGCTTACGGAACTTTAGAATTCTCTTATAAAGATATCTTGTATTTAACTGGTAGCGGACGTATCGATTGGTTCTCATCGCTGGCTACTCCCGGGAAAGACAACCCGCTTAACGTTATATATCCATCGATAAGTGGTTCATTTGTATTTTCTGAATTATGGAAACCATCATTTTTAAGTTTTGGTAAACTGAGAGCAGGTTATGCAGTTGTAGGACAGGCTACTGATCCTTACCAGACCCAATTGACATATGCATTTAAAAGTGAAACTTTAGGAGATAAACCTCTGGGTATAATTAGCAATTTATTTATACCAAACCCGAGTTTAAAAGCTTCAAAAGCGACTGAACTTGAGGTGGGTACTGAGCTGAGATTTCTTAATGACCGACTGAATATTGATTTCACATTGTATAAGAAAAGGTCTGAGGACGAGATCACTTATATTGCGACCTCACCAACAACAGGTTATAATGGTGCTGTATTAAATTCAGGTGAAATTGAAAATAAAGGTGTTGAAGCTTTAATCTCAGGTGTTGTATTAAAGAGTGATAATTTTAGTTGGACAAGTTCTATAAATGCAACATACAATGATAATACGGTATTGTCTCTTGCTGATGGGTTAGATGTTCTTCCAATTGCTACCTCTCGTTCGGGAGTTGGTTTTTTACAAAGTATGCCAGGCAAATCTGCATCGCAGGTAGTTGCATACGATTTTAAATATGATGGCAATGGAAATATTATGAAGGATGCACTTGGTGAACCATCAAGAGGTGCACTTAAAGCATATGGATCGGCCTATAACAAGTGGTTTGCCGGTTGGAATAATGAGTTCAATTACAAAGGTGTTTCCTTATCGTTTTTGATTGATGGTAAGTGGGGTGGTAAACTTTTTTCTGCGACCGATTATTACGGCTATATCTTTGGCTTACATAAGGCTACATTGGAAAATCGTGAAACACTGGGCACCACAGCTGCTAAATTTTACGAAAACACGGCTAATAATGCATCTCATAAGTTCGTACAAGACGCGAGTTTTATCAAATTCAGACAATTGACATTGGGATACAACTTCCCTGCAAAATTATTTAACAATAGAATTAAGAGCTTAAACGTAAGCATGGTTGGACGTAATCTTTTCATCTTAATGAAGAAGACAGACAATATTGATCCCGAATCAAGCTATAATGCTACATTCCCAGGACTGGAATTGGGTGGATTACCCCCAGTTAGAACATTCGGTTTAAACCTAAGCGTTAAATTTTAATTTTAAGAAGAAAGAATAATGAAAACGAATATATTCAACAAATATAGCCTGGTAGCGCTTATTGGTGTTTTACTGGGAACAGCTTGTACAAAGGATTTCAAAGATATAAATACGAATCCGGTAGCTTACGGGCCAAATAGTTTTGACCCTAACTATATACTAACCACAGCACAACTTAATTATACTGGAAGTATAGATTTTTCTTACGACACCTGGAGAGGAAATCTTATATATGGTTCAACAATGATGCAAGGATTTTCAACTGTAGTGAGCTATTGGGCCGGGGATAAATACATGCTCAACGAGCTATATACTGCGGCGTATTGGGGTACGAGTGCTGTTGGTGCGTATATTGAGCAGGTAAGGCCCATAGTTGATGTTGTCGAATCAACAAGAGGAAAAGCAAAATATACCAATGTTCATAATGTAGCAAGGATATGTAAAGCATTGATCTTGTCTAGAATTACTGATCTATATGGCGATGTCCCTTACTCGGAAGCAGGACAAGGTTACTATAAAGCTTCTTATACGCCTAAATATGATAGCCAACAATCTATTTACGCTGATCTTTTAAAAGAAGTAGAGGAAGCTTCTAATGCTTTAAATGACAATGGAGATAAAGTTACAGGAGACGTAATTTACAAAGGTGACATAGGAAAATGGAAGCGGTTTTCTAATACTTTGTTATTGCGTTTAGCAATGAGGTTAACTAAGGTTGATGAGAATACTGCTAAAAGCTATGCGCAGAAGGTTATTGGTAAAACAATGATCGGTAATGATGATAATGCATTTATTACACATGATCTTGGAGGTGCAAGGGTAACACAGAACAGGAATAGCCAGGTACTGTTAGGGGATGGGGGCCAGGAAAATTATTATACAAAATGGTCTAAAACCTTTATCGACTTGCTTAAGACTACAAATGATCCTCGTTTAGGCAAAGTTGCCGTAACTAAGTTATATTTAGTGGAAACAGGAAAAGAGCAGAACGCAGCCTATGACGCAAACCCGGCAATTCAAAAAGGAATGCCTAACGGTAAAGATTTAAGTGGAATAGCGGGGAGAGATGTTAGACAAGATCCTACTTTTACAAGCTTTCCTGATTATTCTTCTCCAAATCCGGGTATGCTAAAAAGAAATGGTGTAACATTTATTATGACTTATGCTGAAAGTGAATTCTTACTGGCAGAAGCTGCTCAACGATGGAACATTGGTGGTTCAGCGGCGACACATTATAAAGAAGGCCTAAAATCTGCTATAACGTATTTAGCTCAATATGATGCAAATTTGGCAATTACCGAAAATGTAGCTGAAACTTTTGCTAATGCCAATCCATATAATGCCGGATCTGGTTTACAGATGATCAATACACAGATGTGGTTACATACGAATACGATGTTGGATTTCTACGAAAGCTGGTGTAATTGGCGCCGTTCGGGATTCCCGGTACTTACTCCCGTAGTTTATCCTGGTAATGCTACAAATGGAACTATTCCACGTCGTTTTCCTTATCCTTCTGATGAAGCAGCCAAGAATGGTGCAAATCAAACGGCCGCTGCTGCACTTATTGTTGGTGGGGATAAATTGACTGGCAGAGTATGGTGGGATAAATAATCCCTTCCGATTTTGACTATCTCTATTAAAAAAGAGCCTGTATCATTATGATCAGGCTCTTTTTTTAAAACGTTAGATTACAATTTATAAATTGATAAGCTCGGCTTCAATTTTAAGGTATTGTTTTAAGAGCTCAATTTGATTGTTAGCCCTGTTGAAATTATGGTCTTCATATTTCGCTCCGTAGTAAATGTCATTTTGCAGGTAATCAGACAAAAAACGAATGGCTTGCATATAGATAATAAATTTACCGGCATAAATAAAATATGGTTTTTCTGCCTCACTTAATACATCATTCATTTCTCCCATATAACCATCAAAAATTGCTTTATAGAAATCTTTTCTGATATGGATTTTACTAAAATCTGTTTCCTCCTCACTTACAGCACTTAAATATGTCCTCATCATATCACCAACATCACTGATAAAATAACCGGGCATTACTGTATCCAGATCGATTACGCATAAGCCTTTATTTTGATCATCAAATAATATGTTACTGATTTTGGTATCGTGATGAATTACTCGTAAGGGAATTGCGCTATTATTTAATATTTCCTGGTAGGTATCAACTATATCCTGATGATCATTGATAAACTTAATGCTATCCTGTGATTTTTCCAGTCGTGCGGCCGATGCCCCATTACAAGCTGTTTTGAACTGATCAAATCTCAGAGCCAGGTTATGAAAATTTGGAATGGTAATATTCAGCTCATTTACATTAAACCCATCCAGAATTTTAGAGAATTTTCCAAATTGCTTTGCTGCTTCGTAAGCTTCTTCCTTTTTTGTTAATGTATTGAGAGAAACAGAGCCCTCTACAAAAGGAAACAACCTGTAGTATCCATTTTCAATATGCAATAAGGATTCACCATTTATGGCAATTACGGGTGAAATAAAAAGATATTCAGGGTTTTCTTTACTCAGATAATTTCGAAGTAATGTCAGGTTTTGATCAATAGCTGCCGGACTTTTAAAAACATCACTATTTACTTTTTGTAAGATGTAGTTTTCTTTATCAGTATTAACTTTCCAGGTATGGTTAATTAAACCATCACCAAATTGCAGGACAGTTGTTTTTTGAGGATCAAGACCGTAGAGACTTAGAATATTTTGGAACATGTGTTTAGTATAGTGGTTGATAAAACCAAACTTAGATATTTATGATGCAAAAAACTTGTGCAAACGTTTGCGCGAAATTACTTGTGACCAGCTAGGATCAGTTCAGATTCAACAACCACATTAAAATACGCTTGTTCTGCTCCCGATTCGTTTCTTGGTTTATTAATCAGATCTATGAGTATATCAGCCGCCTTTTTACCTTGCTTATAGGGGAACTGCTCAACAGAAGCAATAGGTGTGTAATCCATGTAATTTATAATTGGAAGGTTTGCGTAACTTACAAAATCAATATCTTGCAATCCCAGCGATTTTGCATAACGCATAGCGAATAAAGCCACGTAATCATTAAAAGTTACAATTGCTGTGGGCTTGCGACGATGGTTTAACAGGGTGTCCATAGCCTCAATCGTGCTTTCTTCTGAAAGGTCACAACCGATAAGAAGGGAAGGATCAAATTTTAGTCTGTTTGCAATCATTGCTTTAATATAACCTTCTTTTCGTTCATGACTTGCAACTAAAGTAGCTGGTCCATTGATCATGCCAATGGTACGATGGCCTTTTTTCAATAGAAAATTTACTGCATCAAAAGTTCCCGTTTCAAGATTTGAACTTACATAATGTATGTCTTTAATGGGAGGGATTCGATCAAAGAAAACGACTGGAATATTTAACTTTTTAAAAATCTCGAAATGCTCAAAAGTACTGGTTGTTTTTGATACAGAAACCAATAAGCCATCTACTCTTTGTGTCCTCATCTTCGCTACCAGAAGTTTCTCTTTTTCAGCATCATCGTGCGACTGCGCTAATAAAACAGTGTAGTTTCGCTTGTACGCGATATCTTCAATACCACTTATTGCTGCAGAAAAAAATGACTCAGAAAGCTCAGGCAAAATGACGCCAATTACAAAAGATTTGCCATGTAAAAATTGTATTGCTTTTTGATTAGGCTCGTAATTTAATTCAGCAGCCAATTTTTTAACCCTCATTTTTGTGGTTAAACCTATGCTCGAATGATCATTCAGAGCTCTTGATACTGTCGATACCGAAATCTTAAGTATTTTGGCTATTTCCTTAATGGTGGTTGGTTTATCAGGTGTCATCTTCAAATATTAAAATAAACTTTAACATTCCAGTAAAAAACTGGCATCGATTTGCCTTTTAATGCTAAAATCGTACTAAAAGTAACGCAAACGTTTGTTCATAGCTGAGTTATATAAACATGCATTTGTTGCTATTTAATATCTGTCTCCTCTTATTAGATAACGTGTTTAGTAGTCATTTATGTCTGTTTTTTATAAAATATCAAACGTTTGCGTGTTTTTTTGCTTATTTATTTATAGCGGTTAACTGGATAGTTCTATAACTTGGAAGGATATTTAGTATAATCAATGAACTAAACAATATGAACAGAAGAGAATTTGTTAAAAACAGCAGTATAACCGCTGCTGCTGCAACCGTTTTACCAGGTAGTTCTTTATTTGCGGCCACTGTAGCAGATAAAGTTAAAGTGGCAATGATAGGAGTAGGCTTGCGTGGTCAAAACCACTTGAATCTATTATTAAAAAGGGCAGATGTTGATTTGGTTGCAATTTGTGACGTGGATGAAAAGATGCTAGCCTCTGCGAAAGCTATGATTGCTAAAAGTGGTAAACCAATGCCTAAAATATTTACAGGTGATGACTACGCCTGGAAGAAAATGTTGGCGACAAAGGGACTTCAGTCAGTTGTAATATCAACCCCATGGGAATGGCATAAAGAAATGATCATTAAATCAATGGAAGCCGGACTTAAGTATGTAGCTTCTGAAGTAATGATTGGAACTACTTTGCAGGATCATTGGGATGTTGTTCAGGCGGCAGAAAAACACGAGGCTCATGTAATGATGCTTGAAAATGTTTGCTATCGCAGGGATGTTATGGCAGTTTTAAACATGGTTAGACAAGGCGTTTTTGGTGAAATCCTTCATTTGCAAGGCGGTTATCAGCATGATTTAAGAGCCATTAAATTTAATGATGGTACCAGCGGTGTAGGAGCAGAATTTGGAGATAAAGGTTTTTCTGAAGCGAAATGGAGAACAAATCACTCGGTGCATCGTAATGGCGACCTTTACCCAACACATGGTATTGGACCAGTTGCCCACTGTGTTAACATCAATAGAGGAAACAAATTTCTGAAATTAAACTCGTTTGCGACAAAGTCAAGAGGGTTACATAATTATATAGTTAAACACGGAGGCGAAAATCACCCTAATGCGAAAGTAAACTTCCGTCTTGGAGATATCGTAACTACTACTATTGACTGCGCAAATGGTGAAACTATTATTTTGCAACACGATACTAATCTTCCAAGACCATATTCTTTGGGCTTTAGAGTACAAGGAACAAATGGAATTTGGATGGATCTAAACAGAAGTATTCATATTGAAGGTGTAAGCAAACCGCACCAGTGGGATAACCAGGATAAATGGTTGGAAAAATATGATCACCCACTATGGAAAAAGTATGGTAACGATGCAGAAGGTGCCGGACATGGTGGAATGGATTTCTTTGTAATACATGCTTTCATTGAAGCTGCTAAAAGAAATGAACCGACTCCTCTTGATGTTTATGATGCTGCAGCATGGAGCGCTATCACTCCGTTAAGTGAGCAGTCTATAGAAATGGGCAACGAGACCATTGATTTTCCTGATTTTACCAGCGGTAAATGGATGTCAAGAAAGCCTATTTTTGCATTAAATGATGATTATTAATAAATTTTATATTGAATTTTAATTTCCATCTTGTATTGTATGACAAAGCCTTGCTTTTAATAAAGCAGGGCTTTTGTCATTTTTATGCACAATTTTTCAAAAAATATTCATGTTAACATTAACTTAACATTGAATACGCATCTTTGTGCATGTTTATAAATATTCTGGCAATTACATTTGTCCTTTTTGCACTTACAGCGGCCTTTAAAATGGATACACCTTTACAAGGCTTTTTATTTATTCTTGCACTTTGCATTGTTTCAAGCGTACTCTTTTTATTCATTTCCTTTCCGGGCCCTTCTGGTTTGTCGGTAGCATTAATGATGGGTGCTTTTATTTTCAGACAAGCCAAGAAATAGCACCCGTTTTACAAGTTTGCGAGTGTTGATGAAAGTTCTACTGAAAATTGAATGTCTTCATGCATAATTAAAAACCCTTATAATTATCTAGAAAACAATTATTTTAATTACGGATAAAGAATTCTGTGTTTTATTTCACGATATTGTAAGAATTTTATAACATTCTGTTAAATAATTCTTAAATTTATTATGAAATAAAGTTCACAAAAATATACTTCGTAAATTATGAAAACTTTAGGCGAAAAATTTAGAATACTCCGTCAAAAAAAAGGGGTAAATCAAAAGGCAATGGCAGATCTATTGGAAATTTCAATACCTGCATATTCGAAACTGGAAACAGGTATTACCGATCCAAATTTCAGTAGAATAAATCAGATAGCCCAGGTACATGAATTGACATTAAGAGAATTTTTGGACGTTGGTGAAGAGGGGGCAAGTGAACAAGAACAGATTGTTAAACAACTAAAAGATAAGATTAATCAACTTGAAAGTTCTGTAATCAGACTACAAAGTAAATTAATTGATCTTTATGACCGTGATGAGCAAAGGAAATGAAGTTTAAAGAACATACATTATCCGGTAAATAATGCATGTTCTTTAAACTTATTTAATCGTAACGGCTATTTTTTGTTGACCAGTTTGATTAATAGTTGGCAACGCTCAGTTAACCAACTGTAACCGCTTGCGTCTTCAGGTTTCATAAATAACTTAGAACCAAATCCTAAAGCAGTAACACCTGCATTCAACCAACTGTCAATATTTTCTTTATTTACATCAACACCGCCGGTCGGCATAAACTTGAGATTAGGAAATAAGGGTTTAATTGCTTTTAGAAAACCGATCCCTAAAGTATCACCTGGGAATAATTTAACCAGAGATGCGCCTAGCTCCTCAGCCAGATTAATTTCAGTAGGCGTCATACATCCCGGAATCCAAAATATATTGTTTGCAGCGCAAACCTGCGCTAAATCGGGTCTTACAATCGGACTTACAATAAAATCTGCTCCAAGCTTGATGTATGCTTCGGCCTGTTCAACAGTTTTTATGGTTCCAATACCAAGTTGCATATCTGTAAAGTGTTCATTTCTATATGCCAAAAGAGCTTTGAAGTTTTGCGGCGCGTTTGCTCCACGGTTGGTGAATTCAAACACGCGGATACCGCCAGCGTAACTTGCCTTCAGTACTTCTATACAGGTTTGTTCATCTTCATTATAATAAACCGGAATAACAGGATAGTCTTGAATTACTTTTAAAGGGTTTGTTGCTGTCTTCATCTGTATATGATTGTTGTTGTTTAATTATTATTAATAGATCAGCATTTATTTATAAATGCCATGTTAAATATTTCCGTTACCAAAATCACCTTTTACGAATAGCTTATTGTAACCCGAAGAAGTAGCTTTATCTATAATTTCGGCACCATCATTACTGGTTAATAAACCATAGATTAAACCAGCCATAAATGCATCGCCACTACCAATTCTATCGACTACTTCATTCGTTTCGAATACTTCGGAAATATAATTTTGATCTGGGGTATGATAGGTTCCGTAAAACAAATTATGCTTTGGATTATCCATAAACCGGAATGTATAAGCGATGTGTTTACATTGCGGAAATTGGTTAAATACCCCCTTCGCAGAAATATTAGCGTGTTGCTTATAGTCTTCGACAGTTGTTTCACGATTTAAACTTTCATCGACAGGAATACCCAACATTTTATTTACGGCCCAAATGTTACCCATAATCACATCACAGTGTGCAACCAATTCAGGCATTATATCAATAGGCTGCTTACCGTAGTCCCATAACCGACTTCTATAATTGAGGTCGACGGATATTTTTAACCCTTTTGCCCTTGCAGCAATTAACGCTTCTTTACAAACAGCAGCCATGTTTTCGTTTAACGCAGGGGTGAGAGCTGTCCAATGAAACCAGGTATGGCCTTCTAAAACTTTATCCCAATCAATTACTCCAGGTTTTAGGCTGCTGAATGAAGAAAACTTTCGGTCGTAAACAACTTCTCCACTGGTTAATCCATTGGCCGACAATAAAAAATATAATCCTAATCTGTCTCCTGCCAACAAAGTTTTCTTTGTGTTTACATTCAATTGTTCTAATACCTGAAGCGCACTATTTGCCAATGCATTGTCGGGTACACAACTTACGTAAGAGCAGGGAATATTCCATTGTCCGAGTGAAGCAGATACATTTGCTTCAGAGCCTCCGGGAAATAAATTTACTGTATGGTTCTTAGAAATAAATTGATCTTCAGAGGAACTAAACCGTAACAACAGTTCCCCAAATACCAATATGTTTTCTTGATTTAGCATAGTTTTAATGATTTCAGATTGCAATTATACACGTTCTCTCTATCAAATAGAAGTAAAGTAATTTATTTAATAAATCTCAAACGATTTCGTAAATTTTTAGTTCTGATTATGGACTTGAGCGATTAAAATTCAGTAACATTGATAGAATTAATGAACCGATTTTAAATAGATTATATGAAGGGCAAAGATCTGTTTTCGCTTGAGAACAAGGTGGTCGTAATTACCGGAGCCACTGGTGTATTAGGCGAATCATTTGCATTAGCTGTTGCGGCCGCGGGTGCAAGAGTTGCAATTTTAGGTAGAAATGAGCAAAAAGCAAATGAGAGGGTAAAAGCTATTACATCAAACGGAGGAGAAGCTATCGCTGTAATTACTGATGTATTGGATGAGGAATCCCTAATATCGGCAAAAAACCAAATACTAAGTACTTGGGGGACTATTGATGGGTTGGTTAATGCTGCTGGTGGCAATATTCCTGGTGCAACAATCGGTCCTGATCAGAACATTTTTGATATTAATGTTGCGGATACGCAAAAAGCAGTTGAATTAAACTTGTTTGGTACCGTCTATCCAACACATGTATTTGGGCGTGTAATTGCGGAAAAAGGTAAAGGTTCAATTGTTAATATTTCTTCGTTGGCGGCACAACGTCCTTTAACGAGAGTACTGGGATACACAATGGGAAAGAATGCCATAGAGGGTTACACAAAATGGATGGCGGTAGAACTGGCTCAGCGTTATGGTGATAGGGTTAGGGTAAATGCACTTGCACCAGGTGTATTTTTAACCGAACAAAACCGTTCTTTATTGACTAATGCGGACGGAAGTTTTACAGACCGGGCTCAACGCTTTGTAAATCATACTCCTTTTGGTCGTTTAGGTAACCCGGAAGAATTAAATGGGACGCTTATTTATTTATTGAGTGATGCATCAGCTTTTGTAAACGGAGAAACTATTCTGGTTGATGGTGGTTTTAACGCTTATAGTGGAGTATAAGATCAAAATAAAAGAAAAAATGAATACTTTAAAACATAAATTATTACAAACCTGGCGTTGGTATGGACCAGCAGACCCGGTAACTTTACAAGATGTAAAGCAAGCAGGTGCTACAGGAATTGTTACTGCGTTACATCATATCCCTCATGGCGAAGTCTGGCCTCTTGAAGATATCGTAGAAAGAAAATCAATTATTGAAGCTGCAGGACTTCAGTGGGCGGTTGTGGAAAGTGTGCCGGTACATGAAGCTATTAAGACACGCAGAAGTGATGCAAATAAATATATAGAAAATTACAAAGCGACGCTAAGAAATTTATCGCAATGCGGTGTAAAGACTATATGCTATAATTTTATGCCTGTTCTGGACTGGACACGTACCCAATTGGATCTGGTTATGTCCGATGGTTCAAAAGCTTTATATTTCAACTGGCTTGATCTTGCAATTTTTGACATTTTTATCTTGAAAAGAGAAGATGCCGTAGCGGATTATTCAGAAAGTATTCAAAAACGAGCGAAGGAACGTTTTGCAACAATGACGGCAGACGAGATTAGCGAATTAAGAATTAATGTACTAATGGGTATTCCGAATGAAAAGGAAATTGAGCTTGAAGCACTGCGTAGTAGTATTGACGAGTACAAAAGTATAGGCAGAGATGGTTTAAAAAAGAATTTAGCATATTTCCTTAATGAGATTGCCAGTGTATGTGAGGAGACAGGGATTAAGATGACTATTCATCCGGATGACCCACCTTATGCGATACTTGGTTTACCTCGTATTGCAAGTACAAAAGAAGATCTTGTAGACATCCTGAAAAGTGTAGATAAGCCTTTTAATGGAATATGTTATTGCACCGGTTCACTTGGAGCGGGGATGTCAAACAATCTCACTGAGATTTTTGACGCGGTAAAAGAACGGGTATATTTTCTTCACCTCAGAAATGTAACTAAAGATGAAGAAGGTAATTTTTATGAAGCGGATCATCTGGGTGGAGATGTGAATATGTATGAAGTGATGAAGGCTGTAGTTGCTGAAAATGCACGTAGGGGAGAACCTATTCCTTTCAGGCCAGATCACGGTCATCAAATGCTTGACGATTTAAACAAAACAACCAATCCTGGATATTCGGCAATAGGTCGTTTACGCGGTCTTGCAGAACTTCGTGGATTAGAATTAGGAATTACTGGAAATTACTAATGTGTTCAAATAGCCATCTAAAAATGATAATTACTCATTTTAGATGGCTTTATTTATTTTTTTACTGCTTGTGATGATGCTCTTACTCTAACTTCCGTAGGTAACATAATCGTCTCAAAATCCACATCATGGTTTTTTTTCTCAATTAGAGAAATTAGCTTTTCAGCCGCAAGTTGTCCCATCTCGAAAGCTGGTTGATGTACTGTACTAAGTGGGGGATTCATGGCTTCTGCCAATTCTGTATTCGTAAATCCAATTAAAGCAATGTCTTCAGGGATTTTATATCCTAGTTTGTTAAGTATAACCAGGCACCTTGTACTGATTTGATCGGTAGCAGTAAAGATTGCGTCTGGTTTATCTTTTAGGCTCATATAATATCTAATAGCTTCTTCCAGATTTTCATTTAAAGTAGTTGCCCCTGTATAATTGCAAGACCTTAATAATTCTTGTCTGCAGGCAATGCCACTATCGGCAAGCGCTTGCTTATATCCATTTAACCGATCTGTAGCGATACTTAATATGGTATTTGTGTTTAAATGAGCAATGTTTTTATAGCCATTATGGATGAGGTGCATTGTAGCTTCATAGGCACCTTTAAAATTATCGGCTCCGACCTTGTGGGTATGAATCTGATCAATTAACCTATCGAACAACACAACGGGTAAACCTCCTTTCTGTAAAGAGACAAGATAGCTGAAATCAATAGTTTCATAAGCTGGAGAGATCAGGATACCGTCAATTCCGCCTGCATATAACAATTCAATACATGCACTTTCTATTTTTTCCGATTCCTTGCTTTGCATAATGATAATCTGATAAGATTTATCAGTACTTACCTTATGAATACCGTCAAGCATTTGGGCAATAACATTGTTATCCAAAGAACATACTACGACACCAATTGACCTACTTTTGCCTTCTTTTAACCCTTTAGCCATTCTATTGGGGGTATAATGATGCTTTTTTGCATAGTCTAAAACCTTTTGCTTGGTTTCTGCACCAATTTCATGACTATCATTCAAAGCCTTCGAAATTGTAGAAATAGATAAATTAAGCGCTTTGGCAATATCTTTTAGTGTTACGCTGTTATTCATGCTCCTCATTCCTCTTTAAATAGAACTGCTAATTTGCAATTATTAAGGCGATAAGATCAATTTTATTTGGTTAATTTTCCAAATCAGTTATCTGTCGAGTGTAAAATATCGTTTTACATACTTGTTAAAGCATCTGTTAAACTTTTGATTTAATGAGTTTTGTCCTCGTTAATTCAGCAGTCTTAATAAGTTGACAAAGCGATGATACGCGTTTTAAATACAGTTTATAAATTTGTTTAACGGTGTTAGATTATTTACACATCTAAAAAGATTGCAATGGGAAGTAAAGAACGAATTCAACGGCTAAAAGATGAAACGAGGGCTAATATCCTCGATGCAGCCTTACAAATCGTTAAAGAAGACGGATGGCAAGCGCTTAGTATGCGGAAAATTGCTGACAAGATAGAATATACTGCTCCGATTATTTACGAGTATTTTTCCAGTAAAGAGGGTATATTACTTGAGCTTACACGACAGGGGTATATCATACTTGGGAAGGAAATAAAAGCGGCAAAAAGTAAGTTTACCAGAACAGATGAGCAACTTGAAGGGATGTGGATTGCCTACTGGAATTTTGCTTTTCAATATAAAGAGTTCTATCAGTTGATGTTTGGCGTAGATATGATCTGCTGTGAACAAAAGAAATCTATGCCTGAAACTGAATTTCTGGATAAACTTTTTTTCGATACGATTAAAGACCTAATGAAAGCAGAGCATCCTGATGAAGATGTTATTTGTCGTAAGTATTATACTTTCTGGTCTATAATACATGGCTTAATTTCTATAAATATGGTAAATAGAGGGAGAAACGAAGAGATGAATCAGCATATTCTAAAAGATGCATTAAAAGGAATTATAAAATACATAAACGAATAAAATATCGGGGCTTTTTGAACAAGCCCTTTTTTGACCAACGCTACTTAACACTGTTAAATTACTTATACTCGTTATATAATAAACAAATAAACTAAATTATCATGAATTATAAATCTTTTCATTCGCTACAATTTAACGATGTTAAATTATCTACTTACGTTATGAGTGTAACTATATTGCTGTCCGCTCTAGTTTTACCTGGTTGTTCAGAGAAAACACCGCAAGCTGCTGCGCCTGCACCCCCTGTCTTACCAGTAGCAAGTATAATTACCGGAACGGAAACTACTTTTCAGGATTACCCCGCATCAATTGAAGGAACTGTTAATGTAGAAATCAGGCCACAGGTTAGTGGTAGCCTGGAAAAGGTATACGTTGACGAGGGAGCTTTCGTCAATACAGGACAACCAATATTTAAAATTAATGAACAACCATACAGAGCTGCGTTAAATAATGCTCTTGCTGCACAGCATTCAGCAGAAGCCTCGTTAGTTAATGCCCAGCTGGAGGTAGAACGTTTAACACCATTAGTCCAGAATAAAGTGATATCGGAATTCCAGTTAAAATCAGCTAAAGCTACGGCACAGGCGGCCAAAGCAAACATAGAGCAGGCGAAAGCCAATGTTGCTACAGCTTCAATTAACTTAGGCTATACTTTAATTAAAGCACCAGTAAGCGGGTATATTGGTCGTCTTTTAAAAAAGCAAGGCAGCTTAGTCGCAGCATCAGACGTTGAAGCATTAACTAATCTGTCAGATGTCCACGATGTTCATGTATACTTTGCGCTAGGTGAGAAAGATTTTGTGAATTTCAAAGATCAGTATCCAGGTCAGACTTTAAATGAGAAAATTAAACAACTTCCTGCGGTAAAGCTGATCCTAGCGGATAATACTGAATACGTAAGGTCAGGAAAAATAGATGTGATTGATGGGCAATTTGATAAAACAACCGGAGCAATTACAGTACGGGCTAAATTTCCGAACCCCGATGGACTACTTAGATCTGGAAATACTGGGAAAATAAGATTAAGTCTCCAACATAATGAAGCATTAGTTGTGCCTCAGGTTGCTACAATTGAAGTACAGGATAAGGTATTTGTATTTGCAGTTGCAGATAGCAATAAGGTAAGAAAACAGGCTATAACGATTATCGGTAAAGCAGGAAATAATTACCTGGTTAAAGATGGGGTAAAAGTCGGTGACCAAATCGTCCTGAGTGGATTGGATCGTTTGCAGGAAGGGCTTGTAATCGCACCTCAAAAAGCAACAGATAAGGTTGTTGCCATAACAAAAAACAACAAGTAAATAAGCAAATTTTAATATTAAAGTTATGTTTCAGAAATTTATAGAAAGGCCGGTACTTTCTACAGTGATCTCCATTTTATTGGTAATTATGGGAATACTTGGTTTAACAAAATTACCATTACAACAATTCCCCGACATCGCTCCCCCAGCTGTACTGGTTGCGGCCGTCTATCCAGGCGCCAATGCAGAAACAGTACTGCGCTCTGTAGCGCCATCCCTGGAAGAATCCATTAATGGGGTAGAAAATATGAGCTATATGAGTTCTACGGCCAGTAACGATGGAACGTTAGCCATTACGGTTTATTTTAAACAAGGTACCGATCCGGATCAGGCAGCTGTAAATGTCCAGAACCGTGTGGCCCAGGCTACAAGTCAGTTACCATCAGAGGTTGTGCAACAGGGGATTACCACGACCAAGCAACAGAATAGTTTCATTAATGCTATTGGTATTTATACCGAAGATCCAAAAAAATACGATCAGACATTTGTGGCTAATTATGCGCAGATAAATATCATTCCTGAAATAAAAAGAATCCCTGGTGTAGGTTCTGCTTCAATATTTGGTGGTGTTAAGGATTATTCCATGAGAGTTTGGTTAAATCCAACACAAATGGCGAACTATAAAATTACACCTAATGAAGTAATGGCTGCTATTCAGGATAAAAGTATAGAAGCAGCACCAGGTAAATTAGGAGAAAGAAGTAACGAAGTATTTGAATACGTAATCAAGTATAAAGGAAAGCTTAATAAAACTGAAGAATACGAAAATATTGCCATTCGGGCCAATGAAGATGGTTCTGTTTTACATTTAAGAGACGTTGCCCGTATTGAACTCGGTGCTTATTCTTACACAAGTACCAGTCGTTTAAACGGGAAGGACGGAATCGTAATTGGTGTAATCCAGTTAGCTGGCTCAAATGCGAATGAAATCCAGATTGCCGTAGATAAAGTAATGGAAAAGGCGGCAAAAGACTTTCCGGTCGGTATCAATTACAATAGCTTTTATAAAACAAAAAATGCACTTGATGAATCCATTGAACAGGTAATACATACCTTAATAGAAGCTTTTATACTGGTATTTATTGTGGTGTTTATTTTCCTGCAGGATTTCAGATCAACATTAATTCCTGCGATCGCGGTTCCCGTGTCCATTTTAGGGACATTTTTCTTTATGAACTTATTTGGTTTCTCTATTAACTTATTAACGTTATTTGCCTTGGTGTTGGCTATCGGTATTGTCGTCGATGATGCTATAGTTGTGGTGGAAGCAGTCCATGCGAAGATGGAAAAGAAACATCTGGGTGCTAAAGCGGCTACAACAGAGGCTATGCGTGAAATTACGGGCGCACTGATCTCGATTACTCTCGTGATGGCCGCGGTATTTTTACCGGTAGGTTTTATGACTGGGTCCACTGGTATTTTCTATAGACAGTTTGCTTTTACCATGTCTATCGCTATTGTCATATCTGCGGTAAATGCTTTAACGCTAAGTCCTGCGCTTGCAGCATTATTCTTAAAAAGCAACCATACTACCGAAGGTGATCCAAAGGTTAAACAGAGCTTCGTCCAAAAATTCTATGTTGGTTTTAACAGTAGTTTTAATGCGATGACTAACAGGTATGTTGGAGGTTTAAAATTCCTGATTAAACATAAATGGTTAAGTATGGGAGGACTTTTTATCATTGTTCTTGCAACCATATTTTTAGTGCAGAATACCAAATCCGGGTTTATCCCGACTGAAGATCAGGGTTTTGTTGCTATTTCCGTTTCTACACCATCAGGAACATCATTAAATGGAACAACTAAATTACTTAAACAAGCTGAAGATGAACTGAGTGCTTTACCAGCTTCAAGATTTGTTACTGCCATTTCTGGATTTAACTTGTTAACAAATTCAAATAGTCCTTCTGCTGCTGTAATTTTTGTTTTGCTGAAACCGAACAAAGAAAGAGGCGAAATCAAAGATATCAATGCTATTCAGGATGTGATTAGAGGCAAATTAGGAGCCTTAACAGGTGGTACTTTTTTTGTATTTAGTTTTCCTACGGTTCCGGGTTTTAGTAATGTGGAAGCTTTGGATTTAGTTCTGCAAGATAAAACCGGCGGTAAACTGGATAATTTTAGCGGTATAGCCAATAATTTTATTGGCAAATTGATGGCGAAAAAAGAAATTGCATTTGCATTTACTTCATTCAAAGCAGATTATCCGCAATTGCAATTAGAGGTTGATGATGATAAAGCCAACCAGCTTGGAGTAAATGTGAGAGATGTATTACAGACGATGCAAGCTTATTTTGGAAGTGCGCAGGCTTCTGATTTTAATCGGTTTGGCAAATATTACCGTGTAGTAGTTCAGGCTGATATTGCCGATAGGACGGATCCGGCATCCATAGACCGTATCTTCGTGAAAAGTAAAACTGGTGAAATGGTACCGATCAATACATTGGTTAAATTAACCAGGGTATTCGGTTCAGAAACAGCATCTCGCTACAATTTATTCAATTCTATTCAGGTAAATGCCATTCCGAAACCTGGTTATAGTTCTGGTGATGCAATTAGGGCTATTCAGGAGACCGCTAAAGAAGAATTGCCTTCGGGCTTTGCGTATGAATTCTCCGGACAAACGAGGGAGGAAATCTCTTCAGGAGGGCAATCGACGGTGATATTTATATTGTGTTTGGTTTTTGTTTACTTTTTATTGTCCGCACAGTACGAAAGTTATCTCTTACCATTGGCCGTTATACTTTCTATCCCCACCGGTATTTTTGGTGTATTTGTAGTGTTAGGCTTAACAGGCATTGAAAATAACATTTATGTTCAGGTCGCTTTGATCATGCTCATAGGACTGCTCGCTAAAAATGCTATTCTGATTATTGAGTTTGCTATACAGCGTCGTAAGGCCGGATTAGGTTTGGTTGACGCTGCTATTGAGGCCGCAAGATTAAGGATTCGTCCCATAATTATGACTTCATTGGCTTTTGTATTTGGCTTGTTCCCAATGAGTATTGCGACAGGTCCGTCTGCCCAGGGTAATCACTCAATCAGTATTGGTGCCGCAGGTGGTATGCTATCGGGAGTAATATTAGGTTTATTCATCATACCTGTATTATTTGTGATTTTCCAACACCTGCAGGAGAAGATATCACAAAAGCCAGCCAGTGTTGCAAATGAAATACATCCCGCTATAAAAGTTGAATCGGAGATCATTTATTCTTAATCGCTTAAATAATATATTATGAGCAAATACATAAAAACACTAGTCGCAATAATGACTATAGCTATACTTGGAGGGTGTAAAGTATCGAAAGATGTACAGCTACCCCGAACAGCTATTCCGGAGTATTTTAGAAACGCCGAAACTACAGATTCGTTAAGCATAAGTAATCAGACAACTGCTGATTTCTTTCCTGAAAGGGAACTGAAAAATCTTATTGATACTGCATTAATTAAAAATTATGACCTGCAGATCGCTATTAAGAATCTTGGATCAACAGGGCAGTTACTCAGACAGGCAAGACTGGGGAACTTACCTCAGTTAAATTTACAAATTACAGGTAGCTCAAGTAACCCCTCTGATAATAGTCTGAATGGATTAAGTGCCAGTGAGTTTTTGAAGACAAGTCATGTTGAAGACTTTAATACTAATCTGGAGTTAACATGGGAAGCTGATATTTGGGGAAAAATTAAAAGTCGGAAACAGGAAGCTTTGGCTACTTACCTCCAAACAGAAGAAGCAAGAAAGGCTGTACAGACTCAATTGATAGCCAGTATTGCACAAGGATACTATAGATTACTGATGATGGATGCACAAATGGCTATTGCAAAGAAGAACCTTGCATTAAGTGATAGTACATTAATTATTGTAAAATTGCAGTTTAATGCTGGTCAGGTTAGTTTACTAGCGGTACAGCAAGCTAAAGCACAGCAACTAGTTTCAGCTCAGCTGATCCCTAAACTTCAGCAGGAGATTGTTGTGCAGGAAAATGCTTTGAGTATGTTGACAGGACGTGTACCTGGAACGATTGACCGTCGAACAAGTTTGGACGAAACATTTGTTTCAGGCAGATTATCTGTGGGATATCCTTCTGCTATGGTAAGCAAAAGACCTGATGTTAAAAGCGCAGAATTATCATTAACTATTGCCAATGCTAAAGTAGGCGTAGCTAAAGCAGGTATGTATCCTTCAATCAATATCACAGCGACGGGAGGACTGAATACTTTCAAGGCTAGTAACTGGTTTAACATACCCGCTTCTCTGTTTGGTGTAGTTGCAGGGGGTATTACGCAACCTTTGTTGCAGAAACGACAATTAAAAACAGAATATGAACTGGCAAAAATTGAAAGAGAGAAAGCTGTTATTAAATTTCGTCAATCTGTATTAACTGCCGTTACTGAGGTTTCTGATGAATTGGTGAAAATAGAAAAACTGAAAGAGCAGTATGACATATCAAAAGACAAAGTAAGTACTTTACAACAAGCTGTAAAAAATGCGAATCTGTTATTTGCGAGCGGAATGGCAACATACCTCGAGGTAATTACAGCACAAAGTAATTCTTTACAAAGTGAGCTTGAGTTAACTAGTATTAAAACTGCGCAATTAAATGCTGCGGTTGAACTTTATCGTACGCTAGGAGGGGGATTATAAGGGGGATTTCTTGCTGATAACACAAATGTTACCCAAAGATGATATTTCCAAATATTGTCTTTGGGAGTCCTGATTAGGGGCAAAATTTCCGTTCTTACGGAGTTTTTCATGTTTAACAAACTTGTTAAACATGTTTTGTATATTAAAGAGGGCAACAACGTGTATACCTTTGGTTGATTTCTGTCGTTTAAAATTATTGAATAAAATGATATGTTTGCGGCGGAAAGCTTATTAAAAAACAAACCTAATTAAACTTAATTTTGAAACTTTAGTCGAACCTGTATCAACAACGTAATATTTTTAGTGTAAATGATGATTTATAAATTCAGATGACCAAAGATATTACCGGAAATACATAAGTTTGCTAACACATAAAAAAACAATAAAAAATGAAAAACCTAATCTTGTTAACCGTTGGTATACTATTTAGCTTATCAGCAAGTAGTCAAATTTTAAAGCCTGTAAAATGGAGTTATGCTGCAAAGAAGACTTCAAAAACAGAAGCAACACTTTATCTTAAAGCGACTATTGATGAAGGATGGCACCTTTATTCTCAAAACATGGCTGATGGTGGACCTGTGAAAACAAGTTTTACATTCGCTCCTTCAAAAGCCTACAAGCCAGTTGGTAAAACAGCTGAGCCTAAAGCAATCGTTAAATTTGAAAAATCATTTGACATGAACGTAAGTTACTTTGAGAAGTCAGTGATTTTCCAACAAAAAGTTAAGCTTACAGGTGCAAACGCAACTGTAAAAGGAACGCTTGAGTACATGGTGTGTGATGATTCTCAGTGTCTTCCACCAGAAACAGTTGAGTTTTCTATTCCTGTAAAATAAGTAAATAATGACTTTAAACAACTATTTGACAAGCATGAAAATGCTTGTCATTGGGCTCTTTATTTTCTTTGGAACAGCGACAAGTGTATTTGCACAAGATGCAGATACAGCAATTTCTGATCTGGAGTTTACCGAGATAGGAGCTGAAACAGCTCCTGTTGATACGGTTGCTGCCGCTCCGACTAGTACAGAAGTAAAAGCAACGAAAGATTCAACCGCTACCGCTGTTACTGCAGTAACCCAAGAAAAGGCAGAAGATCAGTCGTTGATCGGAATCTTTATTACCGGCTTTATCGGAGGTCTTGCCGCCCTTTTAATGCCATGTATTTTCCCAATGCTTCCCTTAACCGTAAGTTTCTTCACCAAAGGAAGTCAGAGTAAAGGTACTGCAGTAAGCCGGGCTATGTTTTATGGCTTGTCTATCATTGTAATTTATGTGGTTTTAGGCCTGTTGGTTACTGTAATCTTTGGTGCCGATGCTTTAAATAGCTTGTCTACCAATGGTGTATTTAACTTCCTGTTCTTTGTATTGCTGATGATCTTTGCGATCTCTTTCCTGGGCGCTTTCGAAATTACTTTGCCTTCATCATGGGTAAATAAAATGGATGCCAACTCAGATAAAGGTGGTTTAGCTGGTCTGTTCTTTATGGCAGGTACACTTGCATTGGTCTCTTTCTCTTGTACAGGTCCAATTATTGGTACGCTGCTGGTACAGGCTGCTACAAGTGGTGCTTTATTAGGCCCGGCAATTGGTATGTTCGGATTCTCTTTTGCACTGGCAATTCCATTTGCTTTGTTTGCGATGTTCCCTTCCTGGTTAAGTGCTTTGCCAAAATCAGGCGGTTGGTTAAACAGCGTAAAAGTTGTTTTAGGCTTTTTAGAACTGGCTTTAGCCATGAAATTCTTAAGCAATGTAGATTTAGCTTATCACTGGAACTGGTTCGATAGAGAAATCTTCTTAGTATTATGGATTGTGATCTTCGGATTAATGGGTTTATACCTTTTAGGCAAGCTGAAATTCTCGCACGATAGTCCTGTGAACTTCATTTCGATTCCTAGGTTAATGATCTCTATCGTAGTGTTGTCCTTTACGGTCTATATGATCCCAGGTTTATGGGGAGCACCTTTGAAATCTATTTCAGCCTTCCTTCCACCTCAGGGTACGCAGGATTTTGATTTATATACACCTACTTTAACCGGAGGTAACGGTGGTACTGCAGCTGCTTCAAACCATAGTGAGGGCAAACATAAATATGCAGATATTTTCCATGCGCCATTAAACCTGAATGTATTCTTTGATTACGACGAAGGTATGGCTTATGCAAAAAAAGTAGGCAAACCGGTTATGATCGATTTCACTGGCCATGCTTGCGTAAACTGTCGTAAAATGGAAGCCAATGTATGGCCGGATAAAGCCGTTTACAGTAAACTGAGTAATGATTATGTGATCATTCAGTTATACGTTGATGATAAGACTGAACTGGAAGAAAGTGAAAAATACAAATCAACTTTTAGTGGAAAGGACGTCAAAACTATAGGCAACAAATGGAGCGATGTTCAGGCATCAAAATTCAACTCCAATTCGCAGCCGTACTATGTATTGCTTGGTCATGATGAAAAACCATTAGTAAGCCCAACAGGAGCCAACTACAATCCTGAGGAATACCTTCAATTCCTGGAAAGCGGTTTAACTGCTTTTAAGAACAAATAGCAACTTAATTTTATCTTGTTACGACAGTAATAGCTTTATTCAAAAGTTATTACTGTTGTAGTACGATTAATTTAGTATACACCAAACAACTTATAAATCAATAATTTAAATGAAGAAACTAAGTTTGATTGCTCTGGCATTATGCTGTGCCAGTTATCAGGGTTTTTCTCAAAAAAGAAATCCTAAAAAAACGCCGACACCGGCACCCGCTGCGACAGCGCCTGGGGCCAATCCAAATGCTATGAACCGCCCTGGAGGACCTTCAGCAGGACCAAAGCCGTACAATCAGGTGATTACAGCTAAGGCAAAAACAGATAATGGTCTGTTTAAAGTTCATTATGTTGAAGACCGTTATTTCTTTGAGATTCCAGATTCACTTTTGGGTAGAGAGATATTGGCTGTTAACAGAATCAGTAAAGCTGCAGCGGGGAACCGTGCATCAATGATTGGTTATGGCGGAGATCAGATTGGTGATAATGTAATCAGCTTTGAAAAAGGTCCTGCAAACAAAGTATATCTGAAAAGTATTTCTTTTAGCGAACGTTCAAAAGATACTACAGAGCATGGAATGTTTAAATCTGTAATGAGTTCAAATATTCAGCCTTTAGTAGCATCATTTGATATTAAAGCTTTAGCGAAAGACTCAATTTCTGGTGTAAGGGGTGTAGTTATTGATGTTACTGATTATATGAACAGTGATAACGACATTTTCTTTTTTGATGCTGGCACTAAAAAGTCGTTGTCATTAACGGGACAATTAGCAGATAGAAGTTACATTAAAGAAATTAAGGCTTATCCGATGAATATAGAGATAAGAACCCTTAAAACGTACATGAAATCTGCACCTCAAGGTATGATGGGGGGAGCTCCAAGTTCAACCCCTGCAACTTATGAGCTGAACAGCTCAATGGTACTGTTACCTTCAAAACAAATGAAGCCAAGGTATTTTGATCCTCGCGTGGGATATTTTGCGACAGGATATGTTGATTTTGACGCCAATCCACAGGGAGTAAAAAATCAGTCATTGATTACACGCTGGCGCCTTGAACCAAAAGCCGAAGATGTTGAAAAATACAAAAGAGGTGAACTGGTTGAACCTAAAAAACAAATTGTTTATTATATTGATCCAGCAACGCCAAAAAAATGGGTTCCTTACCTCATTCAAGGTGTAAACGATTGGCAGGTTGCTTTTGAAAAAGCAGGTTTTAAAAATGCAATTGTAGCTAAAGAAGCACCAAATGATCCTACCTGGAACATTGATGATGCCAGACACAGCGTAATCGTTTATAAACCGTCGGATATTGCTAATGCAAGTGGACCACACGTACATGATCCTCGCACAGGAGAGATTTTGGAAACGCATATCAACTGGTATCACAATATCATGCAGTTGTTAAGAAACTGGTATTTTATTCAGGCTTCTGCAATTGATCCTCAAGCTCGTAAAATGAAGTTTGATGACAAATTAATGGGTGAGCTTATTCGCTTTGTTTCTTCTCATGAGGTAGGTCATACTTTAGGTTTGCGTCATAATTTTGGTTCATCAGCAACTGTTCCTGTTGAAAAGTTAAGAGACAAACAATGGGTAGAGAAAAACGGTCACACTCCTTCAATCATGGATTATGCACGTTTTAACTATGTAGCTCAACCTGAAGATAATATTACTGCAAAAGGAATATTCCCAAGAATCGGAGATTATGATTTGTGGGCAATTGAATGGGGATATAAATGGCTACCTGAATTCAAAACTGCTGATGAAGAAGTAAGCTATTCAAACCAAACTATTATCAAAAGGGTAGGTGCTAACAATCGCTTAAGCTTTGGTACTGAAAGTGATCCTAATGACCCGCGTAACCAAAATGAAGACATTGGAGATAATGCAATGCTAGCATCTGCTTACGGTATTAAAAATCTTAAGCGTATTTTGCCTAATATTTTAAACTGGACTAAAGAGCCAAACGAGAGTTATCAAAATGCTAAAACGCTTTATAGCGAGGTAGTTGGACAGTACGGTCGTTATATGGGCCACGTGGCTAAAAATGTTGGTGGTATTTACACCACTCCTAAAACTGTTGAAGAAAAAGGCGGAATGTTCCAACCGGTTCCTTTTGCGACACAAAAAGAAGCAATGACATTCTTAAATACGCAATTGTTTACCACACCAACATGGTTGATCAATAGAGAACTTATTGAACGCACAGGTGCAAATCCAGTTGATATTTTCCAGGGTGTACAAAAAAATACCTTAGCAAAACTTCAAAACGCGGGTACTATTGGTAAGTTGATTAACAATGAAGCATTAAATGGCGTAAAAGCATATACTGTGGCTAATTTGTTCAGTGATTTAAAAACCGGAATTTGGTCAGAATTATATGCACATAAAAACATTGATGTATACAGAAGGAATCTGCAAAAGGCTTATGTTGATAATATGGTAAAACTGATGACTCCTCCTGCAGCTCCATCTGCTGCACAGAGTTTTCCAGGTATGAGAAGTGCAGACCCAATGGGTTCTGACGTTTCAAGTATTAGTCGTGCTCATTTAACCACATTAGCAAAAGATATTCGTACAGCAATACCAGCAGCAAATGGTATGAGTAAATATCATTTACAAGATTTATTGGTACGTATCAACTCAGCATTGAACCCAAAATCTTAATATTTTATCCATCTATAATAAAAAAGAGAGTGTCCAAAAGACACTCTCTTTTTTATTATAGATAATTTTACAAAGTTGTTTTATTTAACATCAATTCAATTCAATTCTTAAGGAAACGTTAAAATAGTTATCCTTTCCAATGCCGAAGTTTAACATCGCTTTATGACCATACACCATGTCTAATCTCTTCTTACTATTATCCAATCCGATATGATGACTAGTTCTTGTGTTTTGTGTATCAATAAGGTTTTCCGTCTCGATAACCAATGTCTGGCCATCAGAATAGATCGAGATTAAGGCAGGGCTATCTGCTCTTAAAAGATTTCCATGCTTAAACATATTTTCAATAAGGGTCATTAGTATTAAAGGTATAATCTGGATATCTTTAATATTGTCATCACATTTGAAATTGATATTCAGGTTATTTTCCGCCTTTAATTGATGTAGTCGGATCAAATTTTTAACCTGTTCGATCTCAAGCTTTAACGGAATAAAGGTATGTTCACTGTCATCCTGTAATGCATATCTCATCATTTCGGAAAGCGCCATTATTGCTTCTGCAGCTTCGGGAACAACTTTTCGGGTATTGGAATAGATAAAGCTTAAAGTGTTAAATAAAAAGTGTGGATTAATCTGAGCTTTTAAATGTGCATGTTGTGATTTTATAAGTTCGGACTGCACATGCTGATTTTCAATAATCATCATTAATTTTTCATTTTCAGATTGCTGAAAAGCTTTTCGCTCTTTAAGGTAATTCATCAGATAGTAATAGCCCGAGGAAAATAATATAAAATATATGGTTCTCCAGACCCCATTTCCTAAAGATGTTTTATCAAATGCTGCAGATGTAAAAACATCTAGACTGGTGTATTTTTGAAGAATAGCGACTATGCCAATAGTAAGCGGAACATAGACGACAACTTCGATTAGAATTAATAATGGTAATAACCAAATCGTATGTTTTGAATTTTTTCGCGCTCTAGGTAAAATGAAATGAGCATGAAAATAAAACAATGAAATATTGAAAACATAAAACACAAAATAATTTCCAGGACTTGCAAAATAACCCCTTAATATACCTGCGAGTACAATTTCATAAAATATAAAGAAAAACCATGCAATGAAATGAATCTTGTTCTTAACTAGAAATCGGATGTATTTTTTTAAACGGTATTTCATTTCATCTAATATTGGCAGCCACCATTGTTAACACTATAACAGTATCATAATTGGTCAGAATTTAGAGAGCTTATTCGGATATCCCCCGATTCGAACGTAGTGTTTTTTTATCTAGGAAAGAAAAAAAATGCTTTTTATAAGTTGTCCCCAAAGGTACCTCAAGTTTATTATTTAATGTAATAAATGCTCCTTCTACCTTATTAATAAAGTCGGTTGAAATAATAAATGATCTTTGAACTCTAATGAAAGAGTCGTTTCCCTCTAACTTTGCTTCCAGTTCTTTCATTGTCAAATAAGCAATATGCATACCTGCTACTGTATGAATTTTCACATAGTTATTCAAACCTTCTATAGCTACCAAATCCTTTAAGTTAACCTTTATATATTTCTGAACCTGGTCTGTTTTTATGAAAAAATAATCTTCTTTATCAGCTTCTTTCTTAATAGCTTCGTCTAATTTAATTAATCTATCAATCATCAAGGCAAATTTACTCATCGAAATAGGCTTTAAAAGATATTCATTGGCCTGTACACCAAATGCATCAATTGCATATCGGGAATGAGCAGATGTAAAAACTAAATACCGGGTTTTGTGTCTTAGTGCTAAAGCTAAATCAATTCCTGTCATACCCGGCATATCAACGTCTATAAAAATAACATCTGTGTTATCTTCAAGACTAATATTCATTAAAGCGCTGAGAGGGTCGGTAAAGGATTTTATCAAGTTTAAATTTGGTAAGATATCGATGTAGTCAACCAACAGCTCAACAGCATGTTTTTCATCATCAATAACAATGCAATTTAGTTTGCCGTCCATTTAATATTGTTTAAATAATACTACCTTTTATTAAACATAAAAGTATTCACCCTTAAAAATACGATGTTTACGTAATACATTTTATTATTTCAATAATTTCCCTGTAACAAAGTTAAGCTAAATGTAACTGGAAGTATAGCATTGGACTGCAAAAAAATAGGGGATTACTATATAAACAGAGAGTTTTTAGGGAGAAAATAGAATTAGAGCAGTTTTTCATTTACCACGTGAAAACCGCAATTGACCACGTATTGTAGTGTGTTGGCGTAATATAGTTGGATGAAATCTCTTTCTTTTATAATTTTAGACAATCCCCCTATTAAAAACATGATTCCTGATGCACGGAGGTGTATCAGGGATTTAGTTTAGATCGATAAAAGTCATTCGTACGTTCTCGTATATATTTAGTTCTAAAGGGAGCAGCTCCTCCCTTTAGTTACTAGATAGTTCTAATCAGAAATGGATAAAAAAAATCTTTCATACGAAGATTTAAGATATTCAATCTATATTTTAGCCATAGATTTTCCAAGGTACCAGCAGAGCCATGTGAAAAACGGCGCCGCCAGAATATCGACCGTATAATGAACATGTTGAATTAGTAACAATAACGCTATTATACCTGTGGCTATAAAAGCTGCTATTTTATCGGATTTGCGTTCTAAACAAAGTGCTCCAAGAAAAATAGTGGCAGTATGCCCGGAAAAGAATAAGTCCTTCGTGATTACATTTGAATGGTAGAAGAAAATAGAACATGGATCTGCAAGATGAATAATATCATTAGGCGGATTGAGCGGTACTAATGTAATCGTTATGATTCTACTTATGCATAGAAAGTTAAATGCCCATAATGCGGTGAGGCACATAATTGTATTTTTTGACATCCGGTATAAAAAGAGACCGATCATTCCATACAATATCACAAATATGAGTACCGATGCATCTTTTGCCGGCACGTAATTAAGCAGCCAGTCGTTCAATATAATACCTTCTCTAGCCTCAATATGTGTAAAGAAATGTGGAATGAACACTAGAATTCCAATTAGAAAAGTCATCCCAAGGATGAACTTAATTCGAAACGTTTGATAGTCCCAGGCAATTTGCCAGGTAAATTGGTTAGACTGCATTAAAAGGTTAGTTGTTTTGTACGGTAAAATTATACAAATAAAACTATTTTAACATTAAAGTTATATAGAGTTGTATTTTTCTCTACACGAACGTAATGTTTATTTGTTTTTGTATAAATTTTAAATTGACTTTTTACATAAACAGAATATTCTTGGAGTGGACTATTTTATTAATTTAATTTAGATTGTAAGACAAAAATTATAAATTACATCAACCAAATAGAGTAAAAAATATGGATGAATTTCAGATCAAAAGATCAGCAAAGAAGTACGACGTAATTATAGTTGGGTCAGGTGCCGGTGGAGGAATGGCCGGCTATGTGCTGGCAAATGCCGGGCAAAAGGTATTGATGCTTGAAGCAGGTGACGATTTTGATCCCAGAATTCATGCGCAACAATTAAAATGGTCCTGGGAATCACCAAGAAGAGGTGCAGCGACAACTCGTCCATTTGGTGACTTTGATGCATCATATGGAGGCTGGGAGCTGGACGGTGAACCTTATACTCAGAAAAATAATTCAGAGTTTGCTTGGTTTCGGTCAAGAATGCTGGGAGGAAGAACAAATCATTGGGGACGAATATCTTTGAGAATGGGGCCAGATGATTTTAAATGTAAAGATGGTTTAACTGATGATTGGCCAATAACTTATGCCGATATAAAACCTTTTTATGATAAAGTAGATCGATTGATAGGGGTTTATGGAACTGTAGAAGGTATCGAAAATGAACCAGACGGAATTTTTCTGCCTCCGCCTAAACCGCGACTGAATGAGTTGTTTATTAAGAAAGCTGGAGAAAAGACAGGGGTAAAGGTAATTCCGGGGAGAGGGTCTGTTTTAACAGAGGCATTGCCTGGAAATAAGGACCGAGCGCCTTGCTTTTATTGTGGGCAATGTGGTAGAAGTTGTAAGGTTTATGGAGATTTTTCAGCTTCATCATGTCTCGTTATTCCGGCTGTTAACACTGGAAATTTAACCGTAATTACCAACGCAATGGTTCGAGAAGTCCTTACAGATTCGGCCGGTCTGGCAACAGGTGTGTCGTATGTTAATACAAGGGATTTACAAGAATACCAGGTTAGTGCCGATATTGTTATATTAGGAGCCAGCGCTTGTGAATCCGCAAGATTGTTGTTAAACTCTAAATCTTCTGCCCACCCTGATGGTTTAGCCAATGGTAGCGGAGTGATTGGTAAGTATCTTCATGATTCAACCGGGGCTAGTTTAAGTGGTTTTTTACCACAGTTGATGGATAGAAAACGTTATAATGAAGATGGAGTTGGAAGTGTCCATATTTACTCACCATGGTGGTTAGACAACAAAAAACTGGATTTTCCGCGTGGTTATCATATAGAGTATTGGGGCGGGATGGGTATGCCTGCTTATGGTTTTGGTGGTGGGGTAGCGAAGATGAATGGGATGGTACCTGACAGGAATGGAAAGATGAAACAGGCGGGGGGGTATGGCGCATCTCTAAAAGACGATTATAGGCGTTTTTATGGAACGGGTGTAGGTATGGCCGGCAGAGGAACAGCAATAGCACGAGAAACCAATTATTGTGAAATAGACCCTAAAGTAGTTGACAAATATGGGATTCCTGTTTTAAGGTTTAACTATAAATGGGCCGCAGAGGAAGTTAAACAGGCAAAACACATGCAGGAAACATTTCAATCTATGATGCATGCAATGGGCGCAATTATTACCTCAGATATTCCTGGAGCGGAGACTAACTATGGTTTGGAAGCACCTGGTAAAATAATCCATGAAGTAGGTACCGTCAGAATGGGAGATGATCCTAAAAAGTCTGCGTTGAATAAATGGTGCCAGGCCCATGAATGTAAGAATTTGTTTGTAGTTGATGCTGCACCATTTGTACAACAAGGTGATAAAAATGCAACCTGGACCATATTGGCATTGTCTATGAGAACAGCAGAATATATCCTTGATCAGAAAAAAAAGCATAATATTTAAGAAATGAATAGACGTGAATCATTAAAGATACTTGGCCTGACAACCATAAGTGCGACAGTGCTACTAGAAGCATGTAAGCCTGGTGCCGATCAGACTAAACTCCCAGAGGAATCTGATCAACAATCTGAAGCCGGCAGACAAAAGTTTGAGATTGAAAGAGACAAGAGACTACATAGCGAGAAATTTTTTAGCACACACGAAATAGCTACAATTACAGTTCTTGCTGACATTATAATACCAAAAGACGAAAAATCAGGCAGTGCCAGTGATGCTAAAGTCGCAGACTTTATTGAGTTTATTGTGAAAGATATTCCTTCACACCAAACCCCAATGCGAGGTGGACTTAGGTGGCTGGACCTCCAATGTCTAAATCGGTTTCAGAAACCTTTTAAAGATTTGACAGATCAAAATCAAACGCAAATGCTTGATTTGATCGCATATCCACAAAATGTAAAACCTGGAATGGAGCAAGGTGTTGCCTTTTTTAACCTGATGAGAGATCTAACTGCCTCTGGCTTTTTTACAAGTGAAATGGGAATTAAAGATATAGGCTATGCCGGTAATACGCCAAATAAATGGGAGGGAGTTCCTGCAGATGTTTTAAAACAGTATAACCTCTAGTTACGATAAGTGCCCTATTGAGCGGGATTGATAAAAAAGAAACGGGGATAGGTCCTAAGACTTACCCCCGTTAAATTAACGCTCTCACCACAAAAGTACGGATTGTTTTTAATTGTGCAAATAAATCTCTATTTATTTTTTTATTTCATATCACGTTCTATTTTTCTTACGGTACTCTTTCCCGGCAAATAGATTTGAAAGCCAACTCCAATTCCAAGATTATGTGCATAAGGGCTTGATCCAAAGCCTAAAACTCCATTGTATTTTAGTAAAGCCTCAAGACCTATAGACGGAGTAACGAAATAGGTAAAACCGGGACCGAAGCTAAATCCCAGACCATTAGTACTGCCACCACCTGAAGGGTTATATCCTTGTATGCCCACGGTTGCTTCTCCAAAAAATTTGGAACTTTTTACAACTTCATTGGCGCCAGTTTCGCCATAATATCTACCTAAGGCGCTAACACCATAGCTAAAATCTGTTCCTGAACCTTTCTGTGTCGCTAATCCTAAATTTACGTCCGCTCCAATGGCAAGACCGTCTTGTACAAACCACGCAACTTTTGGACTTATGTTGAAAGTAAACTGATTGGGCTTATCTAAGCCGAATCTAATATTTGATAGATTTGCACCCATCATTACATTTCCCTTTTGTATTTGAGCATTTGCGCCAAATGCTATACTACCACCTAGAATAACAGTAAAAAATAGCTTTTTCATAAGATTTTATTTAAGGTTTTCAATAGTTTTGTAAAACGACAGTATGTCTCATGTTAGTAATTCAACAAATGATATCGCTTTTTTGTTTATAACAATTTATTCGTGATCTTTATCTGATAGTTATTGATTTGTTTATCAGTTAATTGTGTTTTTTTTGCATTGCGGTTGTGATCCAAGATTACAATAAGAAAAAATATGTGTTTATAACAAATAGATCCTGTTGAATATTGAAATTTCGTTACGTAATGAAACCAATTATTTTATAGAAAAGATTATTCATATGCTTGACAAGGAAAGTATAAAAGAAATTAAGTGGGGTATTATTGGCTGTGGCGATGTTACGGAAGTAAAAAGCGGTCCAGCTTTTAATAAAGTGTCGCGTTCTTCTCTTGTTGCCGTTATGCGACGCGATGCAGACAAAGCTAAAGACTATGCCATACGACACGGAGTGCCTAAATGGTATGATGATGCTAATCAGCTTATCAATGATCCTGAGGTAAATGCTATATATATAGCTACACCTCCATTACAGCATGAAGAATTTGCACTTAGCGCAATGGCTGCTGGAAAACCGGTTTATATTGAAAAGCCAATGACTTTGAATGCAGCTTCTGCAATAAGAATAAGAGACGCTGCTGAAAAGTATAATGTAAAACTTTCAGTAGCGCACTACAGAAGAGCACAACCTATGTTCTTAAAGATTAAATCACTTTTAGCAGCGAAGGCAATAGGCGCAGTAAAAGTTGTCCAACTTCAAATGCTACAGCCGGAAAATACAACTCTGATAGCTGGCTCTGAGGTTAGTTGGAGATTAGATCCGGCAGTGTCTGGAGGAGGACTATTTCATGACCTTGCACCTCATCAACTCGACTTAATGGCTTATTTTTTTGGGGAAGCCACTCAGTCAGTGGGCATATCATTGAACCAGGGAAATCCTTATGGTGTGGACGATATGGTCGTTGGACATATCTTGTTTAAAAATGGAGTGGTTTTTAACGGTACATGGAATTTCTCAGTTGCTGAATATTGCGATCTTTGTGAAATCATAGGAACTGAGGGTAAAATTAGTTTTCCAATATTTGGACATAAAGTTACATTACGTAAAAACGGTGATGACGAAGAATTTATATTTGACGCTTTACAGCATGTTCAAATGCCTATGATAGAAGAAGTTGTAAAGTATTTCTTAGGTAAGGCTGATAATCCATGCTCAGCAGATCAGGCCATTCAGTCGATGCAGTTTATGGATGATTTTACGAATTAGACATTTCTTTTAAGCGATATTTAATTTCAATCAAATTATATCATCATATTTGTTAATGATCAGAAGTCACAGTCAAAGTCCTGTCGGGTATAAATAAATATGAAACCAACAACCAGCGAAGCCAGGAATCCCGGTATTTTTAACTTACTTAAACCATATAAGGCTTTAATCATTCTGTTAGTCCTGTTTGCTTTAATCAGCAATGGGGTAAACTTGCTCCTGCCTAAGATTGTAGCGAATGGCATAGATGCATATACAAATGGTACGTTTGACCTTCACTCAATTCTCGTTAAATTCTCTGTCGCAATTCTTTTTGTTTTTTTCTTTACTTTTTTACAGAGTATAATTCAAACTTATGCATCAGAAAAAGTAGCCCGGGATCTTAGGACTCAACTTGCCGATCAAATTTCGAAACAAAGCAACACTTATGTCGAACAAGCTAATCCATCTAAGTTGTTAACCAATCTTACGGCTGATGTTGATTCAATTAAATTATTCGTTGCTCAGGCTATTGTTTCAATTGCCTCTTCCATATTTATTATACTAGGTGCGTCTATACTCTTACTAATTATCAACTGGAAACTGGCATTAGCAATAATTGCAATCATTCCAATTATTGGTATCACATTCTTTCTGGTGATAAAAAAAGTTAGTGTGCTTTTTAAACAAACTAGGGAAGTTATAGATTGGCTAAACAAAGTAATTAATGAAAGTATATTAGGCGCTGCATTAATCAGAGTTGTTAATTCACAGCAGCTAGAATATCTGAAGTTTTTGTCAGCTAATACTAAAGCTAAAGATCTTGGATTATCCATTTTGGCCCTTTTTGCAGGTTTGATACCTGTAATCATATTTGTAGCTAATCTTGCGGGACTTACTATATTGGTTCTCGGCGGACATTATGTAATTAGTGATAAAATGACGCTTGGCGATTTTTCTGCATTTAGTAGCTATCTGGCTTTACTCATTTTTCCTATTATTGTAATTGGTTTTATGAGCAATGTAATTGCTCAGGCTACAGCATCTTATGCCAGGATATCTCAAGTTTTAAATAAGAAAAATACAACTTCTACCGGAGTCATCACAGCAAGCCTGATGGGGCATGTAGAGGTTAGGGATATTAATGTGATTTATGAACAGAAGCCTGTTCTCAAGAATATTTCATTTAGTCTTAAGCCGGGCTCAAAAACGGCCATTATAGGTCCGACAGCTGCTGGTAAAACACAGTTGCTTTATCTACTTACAGGCCTGATCAAAGCTAATAGTGGTCAAATCCTGTTTGATGGAAAGTCCGTAGATGATTACGATGAGGAAGCATTCCACAATCAAATTGGCTTTGTATTTCAGGACAGTATTGTTTTTAATATGAGTATTCGGGAGAATATTGCATTTAACGATCAGGTTACCGATCAATCTTTGGAGAAGGCTGTACAGACGGCTGAACTAAAAGATTTTATTCAGTCTCTTCCCGAGCAACTGGATACGGTAGTGTCAGAAAGAGGGTCCAATCTCTCTGGGGGGCAGAAGCAGAGGATAATGCTTGCCCGCGCACTGGCACTCAATCCTAAGATATTATTGCTTGATGACTTTACTGCGAGGGTCGATAATAATACAGAGCAACGTATTTTAGCTAATGTACATTCTAATTTTCCAGGTTTAACATTACTTTCAATAACACAAAAAATTGAGTCGGTACGAGATTATGATAATGTTATCTTAATCATGCAAGGCGAAATTATTGCTCAGGGGACGCATCAGCAACTCATGAAAAGCTGTCCTGAGTACGTTCAAATATATAATTCACAACAAAGTACAAGTAATTATGAACTACAATCTTGACCCGGTCAGCGGTAAGGAAGAAAAGAAGTCAACATTTGTTGTGTTAAGAAAGTTGTTGCAGCTAATTGCACATGAACGCAAGAATCTCTTATTTGCTTTTGTTGTTATAATAATCAATTCAACTTTGTTGCTGCTATCTCCGCTAATTATTGGACATATTATCGACAGTTATATCAGTACTAAGCAGTTTAGTGGGGTTTTGTTCTATTCGGGTATTCTGCTGGCGATGTACCTGATTTCTTTACTAACCGGTTATTTACAAACAAAATTAATGGGAGGTGTAGGTCAAAGGACGTTGTATACATTGCGTAATGCGATCTTCAGCAAACTTCAGGAGCTTCCGGTCTCTTTTTTTAGCCAAAACAAGGCCGGCGATCTGATTTCCAGGGTTAATAACGATACAGATAAGCTTAACCAGTTTTTTTCACAATCATTGATGCAGTTTTTGAGTAATATATTTACAATGCTCGGTGCTGCTATCTTTTTGTTAATCATCAATTTTAAACTTGGTTCAGCTACACTTGTACCTGGATTGTTTATTTTGTTATTTACCTCATTGGTGTCTGCATGGGTAAAGAGTAAAAATGCTGTTAGCTTAAAAAGCGTTGGTAATCTTAGTGCTGGAATTCAGGAAAGTCTCAATAATTTTAAAGTAATTATAGCTTTCAATCGTCGTGATTATTTCAGAAAGCGATTTAAGGAAACGAATAATGAAAACTATAAGACGGCAATAGGAGCTGGAATTGCAAATACAATTTTTATTCCTGTATTCGGTTTTTTTTCCAGTACAGCACAATTAATTGTACTTTTATATGGTATTCATTTAATTTCCATAGGTGAATTTTCTGTCGGTTTACTAATCAGTTACCTTTCTTATGCAGTAAATTTTTATAACCCTCTTCGTCAACTGGCTGCATTGTGGAGCAGCTTTCAGGTAGCTATAGCCAGTTGGGATAGAATTTCACAGATTTTATCCCTTGAGAATGATTTGCAGGTAATTGAAGATAAGAATACACATCACACTAATGCTTTGCTTACCTTTAAAAATGTTCATTTTAGTTATACAGGTGGTGAAGAAATATTGCACAATATTAGTTTTGATTTGCATAAAGGAAAAACTTATGCATTAATAGGTCCTACAGGTGGAGGGAAAACAACCACCGCGTCGCTGATGGCTCGTCTGTATGATACTACAAAAGGAGAGATCTTACTAAATGGAAAAGACATTCGTTCCTATACTGCAGAAGAACGTACCAGAAGAATTGGTTTTATATTACAGGAACCCTTTCTATTTACGGGAACGGTAAAGGATAATATCTTATACAGTAACGCTGTTTACAAGGATTATACAAATGAACAGCTTGAAGAAGTTATAAAAACTGCACACCTGGATGAACTCCTGGCCATCTTTGATAAAGGATTGGAGACCGAAGTCACATCAAATGCAGAGAATATTAGTTTGGGGCAAAAACAATTGATTGCTTTTATGAGAGCAGTACTTCGCAATCCAGAACTACTTATTTTAGATGAGGCTACCGCAAACATTGACACAATAACAGAAAAGCTATTGAGTGATATCCTAAAGAAATTACCAAAAGAAACAACCCTAGTTATTATTGCTCATCGCTTAAACACAATTGAAAATGCGGATGAGATATACTTCGTAAATTCGGGTGAAGTCATTAAAGCAGGCACTATGAGCCATGCTATGAATATGCTGCTTAAAGGAAAAAGAAATAGTTAACAGCGGAATTAATGTCCGCTGGTGTGGTTATCTTTTTTTCTGAATGTTAAATAAAGTGCAGTGATCATAATGACCACAGAAAGGGTAACTAAGCTGATTAATGATGCCATATTGAATTTTATTAAAGTATTTTTATACCACAAATATAACTTTACAAATTGATAAAATAACAAAACAATAGTGCCATCTTATAAATTGTGGATTTGTTAATAAAATTAATACAAATTAAAACTAGAATTTCCGTAAATTGTTGTTAGTTAAAAAGAAGTATATAAAAAGACAAAAAAGTCCTGTGAGTGGGTGATCCGCGTAGGGCAGGCACAACATAGAAAAGAAGATAAGCAGTAGGCTGATTACATAGGATAATTGCCAAATTGCTTATCTTCATTTTTGTAAAAAGCATCTTTACATCTGTCTTTACCTGAACAAATATCTATTCTCACTGTTGTTATATTATATCAATTGAAATATAATTTATGACAGAAAGACACACGTACCAAACAGGAATCGTTGGCAATTGTGCGTTCCTTGCCCATATCAATAAAAATACAAACGTCGACTGGCTTTGTTGGCCCAGGTTTGATAGTAGCTTTGTTTTTGGAGGCCTCCTTGATAGGCAAAAAGGAGGTGAATTTTCTATTCTTCCACACGGTGATTATACATCCAGACAATACTATCTTGAAAATACAAATATACTCTGTACTGAGATCAGCAATCCAGAAGGTAAGTACAGAGTAACAGATTATGCACCCCGTTTCCGCCAGTTCGAGCGGTATTTTAAACCACTAATGTTCATCCGGAAGATTGAACCATTGGAAGGAGAGCCCAGAGTACGCGTAATATGTAAACCGGTTTACGATTATGGTAAAACTGTACAAAAGGGCCATAGAGGCAGTAATCATATTGAGTTTGAAGGGGCAGACGAAGACATGCAACTCAGTACAAACATATCATTAAGTTATATTGAAGACGAAAAGTATTTTGTATTAAACGAAGTTAAGTACTTAATACTTACTTATGGACACGAACTGGGGGCACCAATAATAAGTACTGCCGAGCACTTTTTAACTGAAACCATTAAATACTGGCGTGTCTGGATTAAACACACGACAATTGCCGGGTTTTATCAGTCATTTGTTGTCCGCTCAGCATTGACCCTAAAAATACATCAGTACGAAGATACAGGAGCTATTATAGCTGCGAGCACTACAAGTTTACCTGAGTCTCCAGGTAGCACCCGAAATTGGGACTATCGTTATTGTTGGATGAGAGATACCTATTATGTAATTACTGCACTTAATCATATAGGCCATTTTGAAGAAATGGAGAAATATTTTGGTTATGTAACCGACATATCTTTTCGTGATGACGGGCGTTATCAACCTTTATTTGGTATTGCAGGAGAAAAAATTATTACCGAACGTATCCTTGATAATATAGAGGGCTACATGGGTAATAAGCCCGTTAGAGTCGGCAATCAGGCGTATGAACACATTCAAAATGATATTTATGGACAGGTTTTGGTTTCTATGTTACCGCTTTATACAGATTCTCGCTTCATCTATTCCGAAAGGAAAGATTCTGAAAAATGGCTGGATTACTTGTTGAAAAAGATCGAACGTACAATTGATGAGAAAGATGCTGGTATTTGGGAGTTCAGGAATATTGCTAACACACATTGTTATACAAACCTTTTCCAATGGGCGGGTGCAAACGCGGCGTTGAAAATGGCAAAAACCATAGGCAATCGTATTTATGAAGAAAGGGCGCAGGTGTTGATCGATAAAGCTGCGCAGCATATCGAGGATTGTTATGATCCTGTGCGTAAAGTTTATACCCATGCCGTAGGTAGTCCACATTTAGATGCCAGTACCTTGCAGTTGATATTGATGAATTATCTTGATCCAAATTCTCAAAAGGCAAAAGACCATCTGATTATGCTGGAATCGGAATTGAAAACCGAGTCAGGTTTGTTTTATAGGTATTTGCACACCGACGATTTTGGAAAGCCTAAAACTACTTTTTTAATCTGTGCATTTTGGTATATAGAAGCCCTGGCCTGTGTTGGACGTATTGATGATGCGATCGCAGAGTTTGAATCTATTATTAAATATGCAAATCATTTATTGCTGTTCAGTGAAGATGTTGATGAAAAGGATGGTAGTCAATGGGGCAATTTTCCCCAGGCTTACAGTCATGTTGGACTCATGAATGCAGCACATAGAATTGCTATTAAACTGGATAGACCCATATTTCTTTAAAAACAGCAAGGGGATTTCTGAAAAAATATTTATCCGGAATCCCCTGTATAAATCTGGCTACTGGCACCAAGTTACATAACTAATTCTTTCAGTAGTTCCCGTACTTCATGAAAGTCTTTTAAATAATAACGTGCCGCGGAAATATTGCTCCCGACTTTTATGGTATAGGCCTTTGGAGATAGTGCTTTAAAAATATCTTCGTCAGTATGATCATCGCCCAAGGCCAGTATAAAATCTGGATCATTATCGTAAAGCCAGTTTTGGGCAGCTTTTCCTTTATTCACTTCAATATTTTTAAATTCGATCACTTTGTTTCCGGGCATCATTTGGAGACCTTTATCTACAATAAACACTCCCAGATGATTAATAATCTCATTAGCACGAAGTTCTCCCAGACCTTCCTCAACTTTGCGGTAATGCCAAACCAATGAATAGCTCTTTTCTTCAATGAATGAACCAGGGGTCCGATCCGTATAGGTATCCAATACAGTTTTCACCTCCTGTTTCCATTTATCTGTGAGTAATGGTAGTGGCTTCCATTCTGTATTCTGATATTTTTGCCATGCACCATGTTCAGCAATCATATCCAACTTCATATGTCCGAACCACCTTTCCAATGTCTGATATCTACGTCCGCTAATAATGATAACCCGGTTTAAAGGATCTAATGTTAATTGTTCTAAAATGGCGTATAGTTCTCCGTCGGGAGCAGCTTTGTCAATATCAGAGTTGAAGCCAACTAATGTACCGTCATAGTCTAAAAATATGTATCGTTCTTTTGCCGTTGTATAATCATTCGCTATTTGTCTTCTAACGGTGGCCACCGCATGTTTTGTAAGCAATGAAGCTTGCATTGATTTCACTTCCGCTAATTTATCCATAAAGTTTGTAACCCATCTGTATATATTAAATTTACCCACTATGGTTCGCATACTTTTCATTCTTGTATGCTGTTCATCTAATGGCATATCAATAGCTTCAATGATAGCATCCATTACATCTCCAATATTATTTGGATTAACAATCAAGGCATCGTTAAGCTCTTTAGATGCTCCGGCCATTTCACTTAACACAAGTACACCATCGTTATTGGATCTCGATGCTACGTACTCTTTACTAACCAGGTTCATTCCGTCACGCATAGGGGTAACCAGGCAAATATCTGCAGTACTGTATATAGCCGATAGAAACTCAACAGAGAACGAACGATAAAAATAATGAACAGGAACCCAGTTAATTGTTCTAAAACGGGCATTAATGTTACCAACTAATTGATCTATCTGATCTTTCAATTCTTTATACTTTGGTACATTGTCCCTGGATGGAACGACAATCATGTAAAGCGCTATTTTCCCAATATATTTAGGATGCTTTTCAAGAAGCAATTCAAATGTATGCAAACGTTGCAGTATTCCCTTACTATAATCCAACCTGTCAATTGTCAATATTGTCTTTAAATTTTTTAAACTAGTCTTAAAAGACGTAACGTATTTTGCAACTTTCTCATTTTTGGTCAATGTCTCAAACCTTGATGAATCAATTCCCATAGGGAATGCCTCCACAACGATCTGTCGATTTTTATAATTCAAAATATTGTCTGACAAATTACCAGATGAAAGCCTTGAAGCTGCACTTAAAAAATGTCTTACATCATCAAAAGTATGAAAACCTATGAGGTCAGCTCCAAGCATTCCTGCAATCAATTGCTCCCGCCAGGGGATTAATCTGAAAATTTCAAAGGAAGGAAAGGGGATATGCTGAAAAAATCCAATCGTAACATTAGCTTGTTCAGTTCGTATAAAACATGGCAAAAGAAGTAATTGATAATCATGTACCCAAACGGTATCCTGATCATTCAAGTTATCGAGTACGGTATCTCTGAACTTTTCGTTTACAGATCTATAAAATGCCCAGTAAACCTCTTCAAATTTTGCATAAGTAACCAGGTAATGAAAAACTGGCCATAAAATTTCATTTGAAAAGCCTTCGTAATAAAAATTAATTTCATCAACAGTTAGAAAAACCGGCACGAGATTGTAGTCTGCAAGTTTTTTCGTTACTTCTGCTTGTCTATCAACCGGCACTTCAATGCCGGGCCAACCAATCCATATATTATTACCCTGCTTGTAAATAGAGCCAAGTCCCGTAGCTAAGCCTCCTTCACTCGGACTTAGCTTATACTCTCCATTTTCTTCTGTAATTTTTATCGGTAGTCGATTCGATATTATAATTGTTTTACTGCTTGTAATCATATATTACTTAAACAACCGTCTGAGATGTTGTTTGTTTGAGTTATTTTAAATTAATAGTTAATAACCTCGTTCTGAGCTCAGTTAAACACAATAAGATCGTAACTTATGCAAAAGACCGGGAAGTACAGATTGATAAAAAAATAATACCTTGCACCAAAAAACAAAAGAACAGCGTTAATATAAAAAATAGCTCAGCAACCGTTTTATGATTAAAAGCCTTAAACTACCAATTTTTATCTCAGCAGTATTTATCAGTTCGTGTTCTTCTGTGTATATGCCAAATGTACCTAATACCCCAATGCTTAGTCAGAAGGGAGAGTTTAGTGGCGGTCTACATATATCGCCAAGATTGAATAGCAGTATTAATGGTGCTTACGCCGTTTCGGATCATATTGGAGTTCTTTTCAGTGGTTCTTATATGAACAGAGATAAAGAGCGTAAAGACTACAGACATAAACTAGTTGAAATAGGAGGTGGCTGGTTTGATACTTTCGGTCCGGACAACAACAGGATTATCGAAATATATGCAGGCGTAGGTTCAGGGAGAACCGATCGCACATTTAGGGAGTTCGATGACAACGATGTATTGATTAAAACCGATGTAGAGGAAATTACTTATAGCAAAAGCTTTTTACAGGTAAACTATAGTTCCAAAAAGAACAATAACCTGCGCCTTTTCGGGAACAACTATCCATTAAACTACGGTACTGCCTTACGAATCAGTAATGTTGATATGAAAACTTTTATGCGTAACTCGATTGGTCAGGTGAGAGAGGGAAATATTTTTCTTGAGCCAATATTCTTTACCAGAATGCGTCTAAGTGAAACGGTACAATTACAGTATACAACCAGTGGTACTTTTGGCTTAAATAGCCGTAAACACATGAATGCTGGCAATTCTATTTTTACTATTGGTGCAGTAATAAATCTAAATGGAAAATCGAAATAACAGGTAAATATGCGTTCTGTTTTAACGCAGAACGCATATTTAATTTATTATTTAACGATTACATTGTAAAGTAGTGGCCTTTCTTTAACTCCATCTTTGCTGGCTTTAACAAGAATAAAGACGTCATGAAACTTACCGTCAGTTATTCCTTCAATATTTATGTCGCCTTTTATAGAGTTGTGCCGGGCAAGTAGTTTTCCATCCTGACTATCCATTCTGATTTCAATTTCATAATCCAAGTTATTTCCCATGTCATTTACAGTGAACTGAAAAGTTCTGATATCTGTCAAATCAATTTTGTTTAATTTAATCCAGCCGGTATGCTCCGGGAAAATAAGTGCTTCTTTGCCGTTAATGTCACGGCGGCCGAATTGAGATACATTTTTTAAGTCCGATGCATCTATAACATTGCTAATTAGATTAACAACCTGTGTCGCACTTAGGGATTTAAGTCCGGCAGACCCCATATCAGTGTAGCTTGCTTTCAGTGCAAATACAGGTTTATTGGTATTTACGCTTGCAGGAGGTGTAATTTTTCCCTCCATAGGTAGTGTAGCAATATGTTTAGCCTTTTCACCAAGGGACATAATCCATTCAGCAATCTGTTTTACTTCTGCCTCTTTCATTGTAGGATGAGCAGGCATAGGAATTTCTCCCCATATACCACTGCTGCCTTTAATCACCTTTCCCGCCAGATAATTAACAGCTTTATCATTTTTTTGATATTTATCAGATATTTTTTTGAAAGATGGACCTATGGAAAGTTCGTTCGTTTTGTGACAGGTACTACAGTCAGATTTTAGCATCAGAGATTTGCCCACTAATGTTTGCGCAGCCTGCTGATGCCCCAATTGTGCACCAGCAAGATCTAAGCCTTCAGTATAGGTGTTTGAGACATATACGCGACTTTTGTTAACAGTTGCGCCATTGTCGGTAACCAACACCTTATAAGCTACAGGCTTTGAAGGGAAGTAGAAACTTTTATTTCCTGACAGCTTAATATCAACCTTAGGGTGTTCGTTTCCTGCAAACACTGTTACGACATTGCTTGTTGATGCAGCTCCAGACTTATCTATTGCTTTTACACTAATCGCATATTCGCCAGCTTTAGTAAAAGTGTGTATCAAAGAAGGAATTGTTGTAGTCTTTTTAATTCCTTTACCCAAATTCCATTGATAAGTTAACGCATCACCATCAGGATCTTTTGCTTCAACAGAAGCAATAAGTTTATACGGTAATAAGCCACTGGTTTTTTCAATCTGAAGTAGTTTAACCACAGGTGGCCTGTTACCTTTTAAATAATCAATCCTTACAATTCCTGCATCAGGATTTTTAGTGAACCAACCTTTACCATATTCCAGAATGTATAATTTTCCGTCAGGGCCTAATTCCATATCAATTGGTGCAGATAACGGTATGTTGGATAGGAAAGGCTCCATGCTTAAATAATCTCCCTCGGGTGATAGACTAACTGCTTTTACCCAACCCCGGATCCATTCGTAAATTATCAATTTACCATTATAATAGGCCGGATAAGGATTAACGCCAGGTTTGGTATGATAAACCGGACCTGCCATAGCCGTACGACCACCTCCGCCAACTTCTGGAAAGTCTTTTGATTCTCCGTAAGGATACCATATAAATGCAGGCTGTGCAGGAGGCAATTGAGTTAGGCCGGTATTGTTTGGGGAATTATTAAGTGGTGCATCCGGTTTAAATGTGTCGCCACTTTTACCATTTGTAAAATCATATGCCCGATAGGCGTAATTATTACCTATAAATAGAGGCCAGCCAAAAAAACCAGCTTTCCGGGCCTGGTTAACTTCATCATAACCTCTTGGGCCTCTTAACTCGTCGTCACTGGAAGCATCCGGGCCAACATCGCCCCAATATAGAAAGCCGGTTTTTTGATCTACAGAAATTCGATAAGGATTTCTGCTACCCATTACATAAATCTCAGGTTTACTTTTAGGGTCGTCCTTAGGAAATAAATTACCGTCAGGGATACTATAGCTGGCATCAGAATTTACTCTTATCCTCAATACTTTACCTCTAAGATCATTTGTGTTTCCTGATGATCGCCTCGCATCATACTGGTGTAATCCCTGACGATTATCCAGCGGAGCATATCCTTTGTTCACAAATTCTTGTTTAGGAACATCAAAAGGAGTAGAGTTGTCTCCTGTAGACACATATAACAATCCATCTGGTCCAAAAGCTATTGATCCTCCGGTATGACAACAAATATCTCTTTGGGAATAAAACTCCAGGATGGTCTTTTCTGAAGCAGGATTGATTTTATCGTTAACCAATTTAAACCTCGATAAACGGTTGACAGTTTTTTTTGTTGGGCTGTAAAAGGCATAAACATATTGATTAGTCGCAAAATTAGGATCAATAGCAATACCTAAGAGGCCTTCCTCAGCATTTACATCAGGAACACTTGTTTTAAAATAAACATCCAGTTTAATCACCTCTTTCAAGGCTTTAGACTGGTTCTTGTAAATCATTATTTCCCCTCTTCGCTGTGCAACAAGGATATCAAGATTTGGCAAAATCGTCATTTCGGTTGGTTCAGTAAATTGCCCTTGTACGAGTTGAACTTTCACAAATCTACTCTGATCAGGTGTATCAATGTTTAGTTTTTTGAACTGGTTGGTTTTCGTTAAAAGTTGTTGCTTCGGATTATTCTCTATTAATCCGTCCTGTCCGAAAAAGAACAGTAATAGAGAGGTAACGCTGGAAAGCGTTAAAGTAATTAATGTTTTCATTGTTTAACTGGTGTGTGTGTATTTTACACCAAGGTAGTTAAAAAATATAATTCCTTTCATGCTATAGATATTTTGTTAATTACTAGTTTTATATAAACTTATTACAATATGAAAATAAAGACATTATTACTTATGCTGGTTACAGCATTTACCATTCAAACAGTTGACGCGCAAAGCACAGCGAATACACCTGCGCCTGCCGAAGAAGTTCTAAGTGCAGCTGTTCAGAAAGCAGCGAAAGAGAAAAAACAAGTGTTAGCGATCTTCCATGCTTCCTGGTGCGGTTGGTGCCATAAAATGACGGCGAGTTTAAATGACCCTGCCATTAAGCCATTTTTCGACAAAAGCTATGTCATCGCAGATTTTGTTGTTTATGAATCAAAAGGAAAAGAAAACCTTGAAAATCCAGGTGCCGCTGACCTGTTAAAGAAATATTACAACGCCGAACAAGGTTTACCTACATGGTTGTTTTTTGATAGTAAGCAAAATCTGGTTGCTGATTCCCAAATCCGACCTGCCGGGGCCCCTTTTAATACAAAAGGTTCAAATGTAGGCTGTCCGGCAAAACCAGAAGAGGTACAGCACTTCATCAATGCTTTGAAAAAAACGTCAAAACTTAACGAAAAGCAACTTGCGGAAATCGCTGCGGTTTTCAGTAAGAATGAGATCAAACGTTAATTACAATTAGCGCATAGTATCGGAGAGGATGTATGTATCCTTCGTACTCTACAGACTGCGAAGGATACATAATATTACACAAATGTGTTTTAAAAACTGCCTATCTTTGGCACTTACATCTCCGATATCTTACCTTAATGCGACAACCTTCTGAAACGATTTATACCTTACAATTTGGACTTGTTTGTCTAAGCTCTTTTTTATTTTCTGCCAGTTTTAACATGCTGATTCCCGAGTTACCCGCTTATTTAACAGCAATGGGCGGAGCAGAATACAAAGGTTTGATCATCGCATTATTTACCCTTACTGCTGGTATTTCAAGACCTTTTAGCGGGAAGTTAACTGACACAATTGGTAGAGTCCCGGTTATGGCTGTAGGTTCTCTTGTTTGTTTTCTCTGTGGCTTCTTATATCCGGTACTTACTACAATTTCCGGCTTTTTGTTCTTACGGTTAATTCATGGTTTTTCTACGGGTTTTAAACCCACAGCTACTGCGGCCTACGTTGCCGATCTTGTTCCTGCTGGCAAATGGGGTGAAGCTATGGGAATTCATGGGATTTGTTTTAGCACGGGACTTGCAATCGGTCCGGCAATAGGAAGTACCATAACCGATCACTATAGTATAGATATCTTATTTTATTGTTCGTCACTTTTTGCTTTATTGTCTATTGTTATTTTGGCAAATATGAAGGAAACACTTCCGGGAAATGAAAGATTTAGATTCAGGCACCTAAAAATTAACAGGAAGGATATTATTGAATGGCGTGTAATTCCTGCGGTTATAATTATATTTATGAGTTATATCAGTTACGGCGCTATTCTTACGGTAATATCTGATTGGAGTGCCCATTTGGGGACCAGCAATAAAGGTTTGTTCTTTATGGTATTTACACTTACTTCGTTGCTTATTCGTTTTGTAGCGGGCAAAGCATCAGATCGTTACGGCAGAACACTTATTTTAAAAATATCGTTAGCACTTTTAGCTTGTTCATTATTATGGATTGGCTTAGCCACTTCTTCACTTAGTTTGATGCTTGCATCAGCACTGTATGGGATTGCAACAGGAATGCTATCCCCAACAGCTTCCGCCTGGACGGCCGATTTGAGTAATCCTGCTGAGAGAGGAAAAGCCATGGCTACTATGTATATAGCCCTTGAAGCTGGTATCGGTTTAGGCGCGTTGCTTGCAGGATGGTTATTTATTGATGACCTGCAAATGATACCAGTTACTTTTTACACGTGTACGGGAATTACAATACTGGCATTAATTTATCTGCAGTTTATATATAAGTCTAAAATGACGGTTGATGCAGGCTGAAACCTCTAGTTAGTGTAGAATATACAATAATAATTATCCACAATTTTTAATATAAAAACATGTATTAAGGTAGTTTAAAGTGTGATTTGTATGCTGTGTTAAAAAACAGAAGTAAAAAATATTTTTTCAAAATTCCTTTTGGGATGGATGATTTTGCTACATTTAAGTTTATAAACTACACACACAGTATGAAATTAAACTACTTTAAGTTCGGAACAACTGCTTTATTATGGTTGTTTGGAACTACTTTGGTATCAGCTCAACAGCTAACTGATCAGACTGATATTGCACTTAATGATCTTTCGGCCTTTAAGGATCCAGGTAAAACCTGGTCGACCGCTGAAAAAGTTATAGCAAACCCCAAAAGTGACAATGAATTAAAAGCTACAAAAGGCACCGGCATTCTTGTAAACATCTCTACCAATAAAATCAAAGGATCGGATTTGTTTACCAATACGTTGCATGGAAACATGATTCTTGAATTAGACTATCTAATGGCCAAGGGATCAAATTCAGGTATTTATCTACAAGGCAACTACGAATTCCAGCTTACAGATTCATGGGGCGTATTAAATCCATTTTCGTCCGACAACGGAGGTATTTATGAGCGTTGGGATGACGCAAAACCCGAAGGTCAGAAAGGCTTTGGAGGATATGCACCTCGTCAAAACGCAAGCAAAGCGCCAGGCTTATGGCAACACCTGAAAATAGCATTCCAGGCCCCACAGTTTGATGCTGACGGAAACAAAGTGTCTAATGCAAGAATCATCAGTGCTGAATTAAATGGTGTGCTTATTCATGATAATGTAGAACTTTTTGGTTCAACCAGAGGTGCTGCTGATAAAGAGAAGGCTCTAGGTCCATTACGTCTTCAAGGTGATCATGGGTCGGTGGCTTTTAAAAATATAAAAATTTCTAAGCTTCCTGCCGACCAGCTGAATGGTGGTAAAAGAGGCGGCGGCGGCGCTGATCCTATATATATAGATGCTCAGGCGAATACTATGATCAGAAGTTTTGTAGATTTTGCACCGAGGAAACGTGCTGTACATGCTATATCTGTGGGTAGTCCTCAGAAAGTTCATTATAGCTATGATTTAGATAACGGATTGTTATTACAAGGTTGGCATGGAGAGTTTATTGACGCAACCCCAATGTGGGATGGTAGGGGAAATGGAACTTCCAATGCACGCGGAGTAATAACCTCATTTACAAAAACACTCGTACCTGCAGTAGCACAGCTTTCTGATCCACAAGCCAACTGGCCGTCAGATACTACTGGAACGGGCTTTCGTACTAAAGGGTACGTGATGGACAGTGAAGACAGACCACAATTTAAGTACAATATTTATAATGCGCAGGTAACAGATGCTATTAATGTATTAGATAATGGTAAAGGCTTGAGCAGATCAATTACGATTGATAAGGCAGTCCCAAATCTTTATGTTTTATTGGCTAATGCCAGTGCAATAGAAGAAATTGCTAAAGGGCTTTATCTGTTAGACGGACAGTCTTTTTACCTGGAACTTAATGAAACTTCTGGTAAACCAATAATCAGAGATATTGATGGCCGAAAAGAACTAATTATTCTGCTTGGAAACAAGTTAAACTATTCTATCTCATTCTAAACCAGCCATAAATAAACATGAAACATACTTTTAAAATGCTGGCTATGCTGGCTTTGAGCTTTAACTATACGTTTACGCAGGCTCAGGAAACACCTAAAGAAGAAGATTTTTTTAAGATCATGAAAGTGAGGATGCCTGAGGGACCTGTATTAGAGGTGGGCGGATTGGTGACCTTGCCAAATGGTGATCTGGGAATATCGACCCGTAGGGGCGATGTGTTCATCGTAGAAAACCCGACCAGTAACAGACCATACTTTAGAAAATTTGCAACTGGCTTACATGAAATATTAGGAATAGCTTATAAAGACGGTGCTATTTATGTGGCGCAAAGAGGGGAATTAACCAAACTGATGGATAAAAATATGGACGGTAAAGCCGACGTATATGAAACCATTTATGCATGGCCGTTAAGTGGGCACTACCATGAATATAGTTTTGGCCCAAAAATAGCGAATGATGGTTCATTCTTTGTGACCGCTAATGTTGCCTTTGGTGATGAAGAATGGTGGCGAGCAGAAAGTAGAGTACCTATGCGTGGCTGGGTAATGAATATCACAGAAGATGGTAACATGAAACCCTGGGCGGTGGGAGTACGTTCTCCAGCAGGATTAAATGTAATAGACGGACAACTGTATTACACAGAAAATCAAGGTGACTGGGTTGGATCAGGTGGTGTATGGAAAGTAAATAAAGGTGATTTTATGGGACATCCTGCCGGTTTAGTCTGGACTAAAAGACCTGATTCACCAGTAAAGTTAAGCTCTGAATTTTTCTTCTCTAAAGTAGATGAAAGAAGAATAAAGAATGAAAATGGCAGATATATAAAGCCTGAAAACAGGGTAAATGAGAATTTCAAAACTTTGTTTGATATGAAGAAAGAATTCCCTGAGCTTCGCATGCCTTCTGTATGGTTGCCTTACGGTATTCTTGGTATTTCCAGTTCAGAGCCTTTAAAAATTCCAAAAGGAAATTTCGGACCATTCGAAGGCCAGCTTTTGGTAGGGGATCAGGGGATGAGTATCATTTCAAGAGTGTTCCTGGAAGAGGTAAATGGTGAGGAACAGGGGGCAGCATTTTTATTTAGAAGCGGTTTCCGTTCTGGTGTATTGAGGATGGCCTGGGGACAAGATGGATCCTTATTTGTTGGTGAAACTAACAGAGGTTGGGGATCTGCCGGTGATGCAAATGAAGGGCTTGAGCGCCTGGTTTACAACAATAAAACTCCTTTCGAAATGAAAGCGGTAAGAGCAATGCCTGATGGTTTTGAAATTGAGTTTACCAGTCCTGTGGATTTGAAGTCGGCTAATGATCTTGCATCTTATAATGTAGAGAGCTTTATTTATAAATACCACCCTGTGTATGGCTCTCCACCGGTAAATACAGAAACCTTGAAGGTAAAAGGTGTTAAGGTATCTGCTGATGGTTTAAAGGCACGTATTGTGGTTGACAACCTACGTAAGTATTACATCCATACCATTAAGGTAGATGGTGTTCGTGAGAAGCAAAATTTCTATTCAGTTGTTCATCCTGTTGCTTATTATACCCTGAATAATATTCCGGTAGGAGAGAAACTGGCGGCAAGTGAATGGAGTACAAGAAACTCTAACAATGATCCGGTAGCTAATGTAACGCCAGCACCAGCTAAAAAAACTGCAACTAGCACAAAAAATGCGGTTACTTCGGTTAAAAAAGTAACAGACGTGAAAGCAGTGACTAAGGCACCTACTTATGCGGAAGTAAAAGGTTTGTTGGCTAATTATACTTGTATGGCTTGTCACAATCCTACAAAACGACAGATCGGCCCTTCATTTACCGATGTCGCTAAGCGTAATTATAGCAATGAAAAGATATTGCAGTTGATTCATAATCCTAAGCCTGAGAACTGGCCTGGCTATTCGACAGAAATGCCACCGATGCCACAGGTAACTAAAGCAGACGGATTGAAAATCGCAGCATACATTAATTCATTAAAATAAGGTGTAAACCTATTGTTAATGCAAAAGGCCAGTTTAAAATTATTAAACTGGCCTTTTGCATAGATATGGATGTAACTTTAGTACTTAAACACTTTTCCGTCAACCATTACTTCCTGTCTGGCTTCATCAAACGTAGCTTTCTTTCCTGTTCTAACAGCAGCATTGGTCATAATATTTGCTATTGAATGGTAGTAACCTGCTTCTACTGGAGCATTGGTTTGCTTGCGACTTCTTATACACTCCATCCAATTGCGCATGTGAGCAGAAGTTAGCTTGTCGCCACCAGTATTTGCCGATGCAGCAACTTTTTCTACAAGATCTGTTAACTTTAACTCCGGTAGCAAATTCGGTTTCATATTCATCGCAGCAGCAGCCTTAGCATTTAAACCACCTACAGGAGAAACGGTATTGGTATTTAGGTTCAACTCGCCTCCGTTGCTATAGTAAATTTCAGCAGGGTTTTCGTCACCATTATGCATTCTTGAAGTAAAGACAACCTGGAAACCATTGTTAGGATCATTTGGCTTACCATAATCAAAAACAGCAGTTGTCGTATCCCAGTTTCTTCTACCATCTTTCCATTGGTAAATTCCACCGTTGGCAACAACACTTCTAGGGTGCTTTAGATCCGTAAACCAATGTACGGTATCAATCTGGTGCGACATCCATTGGCCTGGCATTCCTGAAGAATAAGGCCAAAATAACCGGTATTCTAAATACTTACGTGGATCCCATTCTTCGAAAGGACGGTTAATCAAAAAGCGTTTCCAGTCCGTATCTTCTTGTTTAAGTTTAGCAACCAAATCCGGTCTCCGCCAACGGCCGGGCTGGTTTACATTCCAGCTTAACTCAACCATTGTGATATCTCCGAACTTACCGTCTTTAATAAATTTAGAAGCAGCATGATAGTTACTGCCACTCCGCCGTTGAGAGCCGATTTGTACAATTTGTTTTGACGCTTTAACAGCTTTTAAAGCCATACGTGCATCTTCCATTGTTTCTGCAAATGGTTTTTCGCAGTATACGTCACATTTGTTGTTTACTGCTTCAGCAGCATGGGTAGCATGTTGGAAATCAGCAGTACTGACAATTACAGCATCAATGTCTTTTAAATTATAGAGTTCGTCATTGTTGCGACAAGCAGTAATATCATGACCAAATTTAGATTTTAGGTTTTCCACACCGAGTCCCCGGCGGTAACTCCATAAATCAGACACTGCTACGATATCAAAATTAAGCTCCTTATTATGGTTTAAAAAAGAGGGAAGAAGTGAATCCTTAAAACGATCGGAAAAACCAACAACGCCAACTCTTACCCGGTCATTTGCACCAATAATATTTCCATAACTTTTTGCACTTAAGCCCATTGTTCCGAGATAAGTACCTGCGGCTGCAATAGCAGATTGTTTGATAAATTTTCTTCGTGAATCCAACATGATTGCCAAAATTTTAAAGTTCTTTTAATTTAATACTCCTAAAGGATACATTGTCGCCATGGTCCTGAATAAGGATATGCCCTTTAGGAGCCATCCCAAAACCTTTCCAGTCCTTATATTTACTTCCTGCAACCAGGGCATTAAACTCTGCTGATCCCCTTACATACTCAAGTATTTTATACCCATTCAGATAATATTCTATTTTATTGTCTGGATAAACTATAATTACGCCCTTATTCCATTCGCCGATTTTTCTTTGCGCATTGGGGATTTTTTTACTGGTAATTAAATCATAAAGAGAGCCTAATGTTCGGTTACCATTTTTACCTAATTTTGCATCCGGATGTTTAACATCATCTAGAATTTGATACTCCGGACCGATGGCTGACCCTTTATTGCCCTCTTTTAGGGTCACAAAGTATTTAATTCCACTATTTGCACCTTCAGTTAGTTTAAAATCAAACTTTAAGACAAACGCCCCATATTGTTTCTCTGTAACAATGTCACCACCATTAGTGCTTTCACCTCCGTTAGATTTAACTACACTTAGCACTCCATCCTGTATCTCCCAACCTTTCTCTGGAAAACTCTTTTTGTAAGCGCCTACCCAGCCCTTCGTCGTTTTTCCATCCCACAAAAGTCCATAACCATTAGCTTTTTCAGCGGAGGATAGGTCATTAGGAATCATATTTACTACATAAATATCATTTGTTTTAGAAGGTTTTAATCCTTCAGTCTGAATTCTTATGTTTCTCCATTTGATTTGTTTGCCAGGTTGATCATTTTTGCCAATAGAGTGTACCTGCAAAGCAATAAACCCAGACGGAGTCATGTCATCAATTAAACTTGCTGTAGGAACTCCGTTAACCCACGTTCTAATAGAATTACCTATACATTCTATACGGTATTTGTTCCACTCACCTTTTTTAAAAGCCGTTTTTCCTTTAGGATTAATGTCCATAGGGTATAACCATCCCCTGCGGGCTTCATCATACAATCCACCACTATAAGCCCGATCTGAAGGATCAACCTCCATTTGGTATCCGTGGACTCTTTCATTCATGTAGTCGGCTTTGCTTTCACTTCTAAACTGCACCCCTGAATTCATGGAGTTATCCACCAACAATTCCAGCTCAAAAATAAAATCTCCATATTTCTTTTCTGTAGATAGAAAAGAATTAGGTGTATTGGAAACAGTTGTTCCAATAATTTCTCCATTTACAACTTCGTATTTAGCTTTACCATTTAATTGTTTCCAACCCGTTAAATCCTTTCCGTTAAAGAGGTTTTGCCATTTCCCCTTCTGCGCATGTACGGCAGTTAGAGAGGTTCCAAGCATCAATCCAGTTAAAATTAATAATCGTGTAGTCTTCATTTGTTTGTATTAGTTCTTAATTAATTGTGTGTTTATAATTCAAATTACTTATTAAAATCTAAAGCTTCTTTGCCAAGCATTTCGGTGGTTTGGTTTTTACCAGATGTAATAATTACCCTATACCGGAATGTAACAGATTGTCCGGGTTTAAGTGTTAAATTCATATGCTCCTTTCCATTGCTGAAAATGGCCTGTCCAAGTGGATTGGCAGCAAATAAACCGTAATCTCTGGCGTGCCAGTAAGTAGGGTACCCCGGGTTTTTACGATGATCAATAACAGCGATAGATACAGGCACTTTTTCTTTAACCCCAGACAAAAGGCACCAAGCCGCACGGGTTCCCCAAACATCATTCCCTTTTTTTCCTGCACTTGTCAGATAATCACCATTTGCTCCGTTGTTTGTAGGCGATATTTTGGTGACAATACCATTATTGTCTGTATAGGATTCTTCTTTATCAGAAGGAAGCTCTAATTCTTTCGTAACACGGATACCCAACATTCCGTCTTTTACGTCTTTAAAATAAACTGTGTCTTTTTGAGCTGTAAGTGTCGTTGTTCTATCTATAGTTCTCGTGTAATCCGTACCACTAAATACAAAAGTCGTTTTCTCTTTTAGCAATACAGCCTGATCTTGTCTTTCCCAATTTGAAGTATAACTCAAACTTCCTTTATTATTACCTGCCTTTGCTTCGGTAACTTTGACATTTCTGATCCAACCATATTTTGACTTCTTCTCTGTTGGTATATTGTAAGAATTGTTCCAGAAATCCAGCCCGTTCACACTTTCATAATTGAACCACAAACCAACGTGGTGAGGATGATCAGTACGTTCATTGCCACGTTTATTTAGTGGAAAACCTCTTGTTACAGTAAGACCACTAGCGGTTTGCAAAGGATATAAAATTGGTTTTTCCAGGTTGTCAGGATACAAGAAACTGGTGAATGGTTTACCATCAATTAAAACATCTACCTTTTGCTGCTTAGTATCTTCATTAAACCTAACCTTTTTTGTTTGTGCATCGAGCTGCATGCTAAAAAAACAACAGCCAATTATCAGGTATCTCTTCATTATATTTGGTTAAAACGTTTTTTTGTTGAGATCTAGTTTTAGCTAAATATACCTTTCTTAAAATACAATTGATCCAATATTTGCTGGAGAAAGCCAAAAAAATACGAAAACGTTTGAGTAGAATTTTAAAATTATCGTCAATAAATCTTACATTGTTTCTCTATAAGATACCGGTAATGAATCGTAAATATTTTCTTTCTTCCATACTCATTGCTGGGACTGCTGGCTTCAGTTTTAAATCGAGCAAGAAGTCATTTGATCCTGTTAAGGAAATCAGAATACCGCCGTATTTAAAGCCTGGAGATATGATTGGTGTAACCAGTCCTGCAGGATACATTACAACCGAACAAATACGGCCAGCAGTAAAATTAATGGAAAGCTGGGGTTTTAAAATATACATTGGCAGCACCATTAACAAAAGAGATTTTAGTAGAGGTGGTACTGATAAAGAACGGGCAGCTGATCTGCAGCAAATGCTTGACAACCCGGACATTAAAGCCATTATGTGTGCAAGAGGAGGTTATGGCACAATCCGAATTCTTGATCAGCTTAATTTTAATAATTTTAAACAGCAACCTAAGTGGATTGTCGGGTTTAGTGATATTACGGTACTCCATTGTCATTTAAACCGACAGTTGAATATCGCATCGATTCATGCTAAAATGTGTAATAGTTTTCCATCAGATTGGGCCCTTGCTGATCCCATGCAAATTGAAACCATACTATCAATAAGACAAGTTTTAAGCGGAAGCCCGGTAAAATATACGGCACCGCACCTTAGCTATAATAGAGCTGGCAGGGTAGAAGCCCAGCTTATAGGTGGTAATCTTAGCATTATCGAGACAGTGGCTGGCACGGAATCGGATATTGACACAGATGGGAAGATACTTTTTTTAGAAGAAACCGGCGAATACCTTTATCGTGTTGACCGCATGTTTTGGAACCTGAAAAGGACAGGAAAGCTATCAAAATTGAAAGGACTTATCATTGGTGGATTTAAATTAAAACCAGACGATCCTGGTGATGAATTTGGTAGCTCTGTATATGAGGTCATTATGGAAAAAGTAAAAGAATATGACTATCCTATATGTTTTGATTTCCCTGTAGGCCATCAAAAGAATAACTTTGCCCTAAAATGTGGCACAAAGCACATCCTTAACGTCGACGCAAATGGAAGTTCACTCGTATCAATCTAACCCTGCAGCCATAAGGCTATCGGAACTGACCAATCAGATCCGCCAGGCAATAGATGGGGTATTTGGTAATCGATCATTTTGGGTAATAGCAGATGTAACCAGTCATACTTATAAAGAGCAAAGTAACTACCACTATTTTGAACTGGTTGAGAAAGATAAAGCCTCTGCAAAAATTCTAACTAAAATCGCGGGAAGAGCATGGGGCAATGCCTCTGTCAATATTTCAAATTTTGAACAGGCGACAGGCCAAAAGTTTAAAAATGATATCAATGTCCTCGTTCAGGTGTCTGTTCAATATAATCCAGCATTTGGCTTACAGTTAAATCTGTTGGATATTGACACCAACTTTACACTGGGATTATTTGAGCAACAACGTAAAGAAACGCTGGAGAGGTTGCTCAGAGAAAACCCTGATTTTATAACTAAATCAGGTGAGCGATACATTACACGCAACAACAACCTACCACTTAATAAAGTGCTGCAGCATATCGCAGTTATTTCATCTGCAACTTCTGCAGGGTACCAGGACTTCAGACATACACTGGAAAACAATACCTTTGGTTACCACTTTCAAATAGATGACTATTTTACACTCGTACAGGGCGAGACGAATGCTAAGCAGTTTCTCGGTAAAATTGTGGAAGTATTTCAATCGGGCAAACCTTACGATGTTTTGATTATCATTAGAGGTGGTGGCGCACAAACAGATTTTTTAATCTTCGATAATTACGATCTCTGTAGGGCTATCGCCAAGTTTCCTATTCCTGTAATGACAGGAATAGGACACCAGAAGAATGAGACAATCGCAGATTTAATGGCCCATACTTCAACAAAAACACCAACTAAAGCAGCCGAAATGCTCATTGCGCACAATCGTGCCTTTGAAGAAAGCTTGCTTAGCTTGCAGAAAATAGTATTGATAAAAACTTATCAGCTTATTAATTACCATAAAGACAGGCTTACGCATATCAATCAGATTACGATCAGTAAGACAAGGGAGCTTTTGCATGAACATCATCGGAGCATCATGAATTTATCGAGAATGGTGTCAACCAATCCCAAAATCATGATATCCAACAGGCAGAAAGATCTCAGTAACGTGCTCAGTAATATGCAATCTTACAGCAGGATCTACTTCGCAAATAAAAGGGGATATATCGGCCACTTTCAATCAGTGGTAAGAATGATGAGCCCTCAGAATATTTTGAATAAAGGATTTGCCATTATTAAAGTAAACGGACGCATTGCGGGAAATGCAGATCAGATTGAAGCAGGAACTGAACTCACGGTCAGACTTGCCGCAGCCGAAATTAAAACAACAGTAACCTCCAAATCAAAACTAAATGGAAACGATGAATTTAACATATGAAAGTGCTTATAAAGAGCTTACCGAAATCGCATTCGAAATAGAAACAGAGTCTGTATCTGTAGATGTATTAGCGGAGAAGGTTAAACGGGCATCAGATCTTATAGAGTTCTGTCAAACTAAACTACGCGCCACCGAAACTGAGGTAAACAAGATCATTAAGCAAATGGAAAATCCATCTGCTTAATTACAACCAGTTGTTTAATTTATACCATTTAATAGTTTGCATCACACCTTTTTCAAGGTCATATTCGGGTACATAATTAAGATCCTTTGAAGCATGCTCAATAGTGCATGCCCAGTTTATAGCAGTAAGTTCTGCCATTTTCTCCTTATTTAAGGCTGGCGTATTTTTACTGTTTGCGTAAATAAAATCCATCAAAGTCGCTAGCAAAGCTACTAAGGATACAGGCAGATGAAACTTAAAAGTTTTCTTATTCAATGCCTTTTTACTATAAGTAGCCAAAGCATAACGATCGTATATTTTACCATCTGAGATGTTGTATGCTTTATGAATAGCGGGAATGGTTAAGGCACTTAAAATCACTTTAACCAGGTCTTTTACATAGACAAAACTCAACTGCTGCTTAAAACTTCCAATATGTGGTTCAAGTCCCTTATTGATGCTGTTAAACAAAATAAACAAATCCTTTTCTCTCGGACCGTAAACAGCAGTCGGACGTATAGTTATTAATGGTAATGCAGTCAGCTCAGCAAGATACTGCTCAGCAAGAACCTTACTGGCACCGTAATTTGTAACGGGACGGGGAGGAGTATTGTCTTGAATTTCGGAAGATAGATCTGTTAATGGACCGATGGCAGCCAAACTACTTACAAAAACAAATTTCTCTAAATTAATATTTGCCTCTATTGCTGCAACCGCAAGGTTTCGGGTATAAATAGCATTAACCTGGTCGTAATCGGCCTTAGTTTTGGCTTTTGTAGTACCCGCAGCATGTATGATATAATTATATTGCTGAGCTTCCAATTCCTGTTTTAACCCGTCAACACTACTGTAGTTCAGATTTACATATTTAATATGGAAGGTAGCTAAATGTGAATGGTCGCTACTGGGTCTCACCGCAGCATGTACTTCCAAACCAGCATTTAAAGCTTCCTCAATTAAATGATAGCCAACGAAACCACTGGCTCCGGTAATTAATACCTTCTTCTTATTCATACCTTATATTTCCCGCTCGTATATCCTGTATTTTTTATAAGGATCGCCTTTTATCGCAATAATCGCATTGTTTACCAGGTCATTATGCTCCAGGGTCCATGATGCCTCTGCATACTCCATCCCTTTTGCACGGTAAGCTTTAATAATTTTACCATAAATACAGGCTTCAATTCCCATTTTTCGATAGCCATCAACCACACCCAGCAATAATATCCTGATGCCTTTAACTTTTTTCTTACCAAATAATAATTTGAAAATACCAGTAGGTAATAATCTGCCTTTTTTTATTTTAATCTGAATCTGGTTCATGTCCGGAATTGCAGCTCCAAAACCAATCAATTTACCATCTTTTTCTGCTACCAAACAAAAATCAGGGTCAAGAACGAGTTTAAGATCTTTAGCCTGGTAATCAAATTCTTCGTCATTCAATGGAACAAAACCCATGTTTTTATCCCAGGCCTTATTGTAAACTTCACGAAGTTTATTCGCTTCTTCCTTAAAGTTTTTCAGGTTAACCTTTCGGATCGTGATGTCGCTTCTTTTTAAACGATCTTCCAGTCTGTCCATCAATTGCACAGAACGATCATCGTAATTATCACCATTGAAGCGCCAGGCAATCAGGTCAACCTGTTTCCTAAGACCCCAGCCTTCCAGTAAAGCAGGGTAGTAGCTTGCATTGTAAGGCATCATAACTACGGGAGGCATGTTGAAGCCTTCAATCAATAAACCGCATGATTCATTGGTTGAAAAGCTTACCGGCCCCATAATCTTTCCTGTTACTCCTTTATCTTTAAGCCACTGATCGGCAGTGTCGAACAATAGATTCGCAGCCTCCTGGCTATTTATACAATCAAAGAATCCAAAGAATCCATCATTCACATTATTCATGGCATTATGACTATTATTTAATATAGCCGCAATTCGCCCAATGATCTGATCCCCGTCATAAAGCAAAAAACACTGCAACGAAGAGTGTTTGTGAAACGGATGTGTAGTTAAAAGATCTTTCTGTGCAATAAAAAGCTCAGGAACGTAGTTGGGATCAGCATGATACAGATCGTGAGGAAAGTCAATAAATGTTGCTAACTGTTTTTTAGAGCTAACGGCAACAATATTTTTCATTTAGTCTTAGGTTTGGTCAGTATGGGTAGTAAAAGATAAAGGCTTAATGGTAACATTAAGCCTTTATAAAGTTGTTATATGATTTCCTGGAATGACTTTACCTGTACCTCTTTGGCGGCAGCAGATAATTTCTCAACAGCTTCTTCAATTTGTTCAAAAGTATGCGTTGCCATTAATGAGAATCTGATCAGCGAAGAATCTGATGGAACAGCAGGCGAGACAACCGGATTTACAAAAATTCCATTATTGCTCAGAATATTGGTTACCATAAAGGTCTTATCATTATCTCTGATATAAACCGGGATAATAGGACTATCAGTATGGCCGATATCAAATCCCGCTTCAATCAGTAATTTTTTTGCATAATTGGTATTGGCCCAAAGTTTATCAATACGCTCTGGTTCAGACTCAATAATATCTAACGCAGCAATAACGCTTGCAACAGCTGCAGGAGGCATACTGGCACTAAACATTAGAGAGCGTGCACGGTGCTTTACAAATTCAATAGTTTCTTCGGTACCAGCGATAAATCCACCTAAAGAAGCAAGCGACTTACTAAAAGTACCCATGATCAGGTCTACTTCATCCGTTAAACCAAAATGCGAAGCTGTACCTGCGCCATTCAGACCGATTACCCCCAAACTATGTGCATCATCCATCATGATATTAGCACCGAATTCATTAGCAATTTTCACAATTTCAGGTAGATTAACCAGATCACCTTCCATACTGAAAATACCATCGGCAACAATTAGTTTAGCTGAATCCTCGGGCAACCTGCTTAATTTCTTACGCAAGTCGTCCATATCATTATGAGCATATTTTATCGATCTTGAGAAGGATAAACGACTACCATCTATAATAGATGCATGATCATATTCATCAAGAATCAGGTAGTCATTCCTGTCCAGCAAACAGGAAATCACGCCAAGGTTAACCTGAAAACCAGTACTGAATAACACTGCAGCTTCTTTACCCACATAAGCAGCAAGCCTTCTTTCCAGTTCAATATGAATATCCAGTGTACCGTTTAAAAATCTTGAACCAGCACATCCCGTTCCATACTTATCAATTGCCTGCTTAGATGCTTCTTTAATCTTTGGATGATTAGTTAAGCCCAGATAGGAGTTAGAGCCAAACATCAGCACCTTTTTCCCATCTATCACTACTTCTGTATCCTGGCCTGATTCAATTGCACGGAAATAAGGGTACAATCCTTTTTCCTTAATTGCCGTAGCGTCTTTAAAAGCTGCTATCCTATCGTATAATTTTTTGCGCATGCTGGTACTTGTATGTTTAGATCACAGAACTTTTTAGTTGATATCTTGTTTTACATGAAGATTTGTTTGTCCTGTCTTTAACAAAACTTCATTGTTTTTATTACTGACTAAATTGACAATTTTGTCAATTCGTAAAAGTCCCCAAAGCTAAGATCATAAACACAGAAAACAAAACTTGAAGTCAACCAAGTTTGAATATATTACTTTTTATAACAAAATTTACAATTTTCTTATAAATATATTCAAGCATAGCCAATAATAATCGCTTAAAAATAAGAACTCTTTACTAATTTCAGCCAAAATGCTTTCCACATTTTTTTTCCTTTTCGGTTAATCATTCAGGTTCAGTCGAATAAACCGTATATTGTATCTTTCTTTATTAGTTTACTTGTTAAAAATCACAGCAAATGGATCAGAAAATAATTAATCTGTATGATGAATATACACATAGTAGTATCAGCAGAAAGGATTTTATGAAAAAACTGGCTATACTAACAGGAAGTACGGCCCTGGCTTTATCAGTTTTACCCTTACTCGAGAATAACTATGCAGCGGCTGTAACGGTTAACAGCGATGATCTGCATACAGAAAACGTTACTTATAAGGGGGTAGATGGGGATATTAAAGCTTTCCTTGCAAAACCAAAAGATAAGAAGAACCTTGGGTGTGTGCTGGTGATACATGAAAACCGGGGTTTAAACCCACACATTATCGAAGTCACAAAGCGGGTAGCAGATGAAGGTTTTATAGCGCTGGGCGTAGACGCTTTGTCGCCTTTTGGAGGAACACCGGCAGATCAGGACAAAGGTCGGGAGTTGATTGGCAAGCTGGATCCCGAAAAAAACCTGAAAAACTATTTGCTGGGACTGGAGTATTTATGCAAAAGGAAAGATGGAAATGGAAAAACCGGCTGTATCGGTTTCTGCTGGGGCGGAGCAATGTCCGGTAAACTAGCTGTTGCTGATCCAAAATTACAAGTGGCAATTGCTTACTATGGTTCGCAGCCCAAATCAGAAGATGTTCCTAAAATTAAAGCCAGCGTGATGTTGCACTACGGAGGATTGGATGAGCGTATTAATGCCGGGATACCAGCCTATGAAGCAGCGCTTAAACAGAATCATATTGATTATCAGTTGTTTGTTTACGAAGGTGTCAATCACGCATTCAATAATGACACCTCACCAACCCGGTACAATGAAGCTGCTGCAAAGTTAGCCTGGCAAAGATCTATGGAGCTGTTTAAAAATAAACTAACCTAACCCCCTAGTGTTTATACAATTGTCAGATAATTATACTTATAACTGACACTAAGCTTGGATTTTAAGCAAAAAAATGCTTACTTTTGTACAAATTTTTAAACATTAATGAAGATATTTATTACAGGCCTTCCTTTAGAAGTAGGGGAAGATGAATTAACAGCCGTATTTGGTGATTTCGGTCAAGTAAAATCACTTAGGATAATCAAAGATCGTGAGACTGGTCAAAGTCGTGGTTTTGGTTTCGTGGAAATGCCTGTTGAAGAAGAGGCAAAAGAAGCAATCAAACGTATGAACGGTGGAGATTACAACGGTAACCGTATCAAGGTTGCTGAAGCTCAGGAAAAACCTAATACTGGCGGTGCTGGTGGTGGTGCTGGTGGCTTCAGACGTAACAACCGTACGGAAAAAAGCTACTAAGCTTTTCTTTTTACAGAATCTATTTCATAGCTTCAATCTATATAGGGCAGCAGTTGTGACTTATATCATAACTGCTGTTTTAATTATAGATCTTGTACGATGATGAAAAAACACAAATGGTTTAGCATTATATTTGCGCTGATTTTTATTCTCCAGCTGATGTTTGGCCATAATGGCTACGGAAATATCGCTTATTTTATAAAACCATCTATCGTGCTTTCCCTGCTCATTATGCTATTTTTGAGCACAAAATTAAAAGGACGCTTTCATAAACGGGTTTTTACAGGGCTTGTCTTTGCCCTTGCCGGCGATATACTACTCATGTACACCGGTCAAAACGAATCGTATTTCACTTACGGTTTATGCGCTTTTTTACTTTGCCATATTTTTTACACCAGTGCTTTTTATCTTGATTTTAAATCAGCCCCCGAGCTGGATAAAAAAGGAGCAAGGATAGCCATTCTACTTTGTGCTATACTGGCAATTGGATTCTATTTCTTCCTCAGGCCACATTTAGGTGTCATGAAGCTACCAGTAATGATCTACGTACTGGCAATCAGTATGATGATGATGATGGCAAGTTTCCGTAATCAACGCGTTAACACCAGCAGTTTTAACCTTATTCTTTTTGGAGCGATGCTTTTCCTGCTGTCAGATTCAATTCTTGCATATAATAAATTTGTACAGCCAGTTGCTTATGCCGACATCTGGATCATGGCTACTTACATGATTGCACAATACCTAATTACTATCGGTGCAGTGGAGCGTAAACTAATTCATAACGGTTAGTTCTTATCTTTATCCAGAATGGTAAAGGTCTGCACCAGTCTTTCCCCTTTGTCATCCACAAGTGTCAATGTATGTTTGCCCGGGGCCGGACTAACAGCTAGCTGATGATACTGTTTAGTTGTAGTCAGGTATTCCCCATCGATATGCCAATAAATCTTAGCGTCGTGACTACGATGTGTTGCATTTAAAACCACTTTACCTAGATTTCCGTCAAACTCTACCGGCACATATATACTCGCGTTATTCTTGGGGTAGATCATCTCCATCACATAATTACCACCTTCATCTCCGCAACCGGGCATAAAAGGAGGGAGCACTTTATAATCACTATTTTTAATTTTATAATAATATTCCATAGCAGGAGGCAATACAAACCAAGGCTGATGTAGCATCTCAGCAGGGGTTTCACAAATGTCAGTAACCCTGTAAGTACCAGACCTGTCCAAATGAATGAGTTTGTGATAGGGGCAAAGACTTGTTTTTTCAGCCGATGGTGAAACGAGTTCCTGTACGATATCTTTACAGTATTCACCAGCTTTATATCCACTTTGCCTGCATACTTGTATTTTCTTCAGTTTGGTTTTGGGCGTTTGAAACCACTTTCCATTAGGCAATTGTTTAAAAATATCAAACAGCACCGGGGCTGCAACATCAACGCCAGTCAAGCCAGGTCTACCTTCGCCATCTGCATTTCCTACCCATACACATACCACGTAATCAGGATTCAAGCCAATAGCCCAGCCATCTCTAAAACCAAAACTGGTACCTGTTTTCCAGGCAATTCTTTGGGAAGAAGAGAACTGCTCCCATAAACCTTCTTCGCCAGGACGCATCAGTTCTTCCATTGCATTAAAAGTATTCCATATAGAACCATGATCCAATACAGAGTTTACCTGGGTTTCGTATTGATCATACCTAGTATCGCGATGACCTTCAATGTAACGCGGCGCATCGTAATCATGTGGATTATACTTTCCTTTATAATCATTAAAATGATTTAAAGTACGTGCCATACTCATATACGTTTTAGCGAGATCCCACATCGTGACCTCACTGCCGCCTAGAATCAGCGACAAGCCGTAATGATCTGCAGGTTGATTCAATGTGCTAAAACCAAGTCTTTTTAGCTGGTCATAAAAGCGCTGATACTTATAGTTTTGCAGCATCTTAACTGAAGGGATATTTAAAGATCTGCTTAATGCTTTATCCGCTGGAATTGCACCATCATACCCCAGGTCATAATTTTGTGGTGAGTACCCACCGATCTGCGTAGGTACATCAGGAATCAGCGTTCGGGGAAGAATAAAACCGTCATTAAGCATACTTGCATACAACAGGGGTTTTAGTGTACTGCCAGGACTACGTAAAGCCCTGATCATATCGACATGACTTTCCAGTGCTGCATTTTCCGGTTGGTAAATATTCCCTACATAACTGGCCACAGTACCTTTTTTAACATCAAGTACCAACGCCGAAATGTTGTTGATATCATTAGCCCGATAGCGGTTGTTGTAGCGTTTAAGTAAAGCATTTACTTTTAATTGTAAATCATAATTTAGCGTCGAGGTGACCCTGGTTGTATGAGCTCCATGCTCAGTTCTAAATCGGTTTAACAGGTGAGGGGCATTCTGAGGTAAAGCCTGAGGTTTACCAGGGATAGGTTCGAGTTTAGATAAATTAGCTGTAGACTGATCAATCACCTTTAAATCTGAAATCCTGTCCAGCAGGTCGTTTCGCTTTTTGATGAGCTTTACTGTATTTTTCCCTGGATGTACCAGTGATGGGCTATTGGGAAGTACAGCCAGCGTCGCCATTTCACCCCATGAAAGTGTCTCCGGACTACGGCCGAAGTAACGCCAGGAAGCGGCCTCAAGACCAACAACGTTACTGCCAAAGGGAGCATTGGCTGCGTAAAGCTTAAGGATATCTGTTTTTGAATGGGTTACTTCTAGCCTTATCGCCAGTATTACTTCAATTATTTTTTGCCAAACTGTACGACTTTCTTTACGGGATAACCTAATTACCTGCATACTTAATGTACTACCTCCGCTTACTACAGTTTTAGCTTTCCAATTTTGTCGCATCGCTCTGCCCATAGCCAAAAAGTCAACCCCTGGATGTTGGTAGAAACGTTTATCCTCAAAAGCAACAATGCATTGTGCAAATTTTTCAGGAACAGTATCTGCGACTGGAAAGCGCCATTGACCATCCCGCGCAATAGCCGCGCTCAGTAATTCTCCATTTGAAGCCTCCACCACATAAGAGGTAGGGCTGGTAAATAGCCTGGAAGGCAAAGCGAACCAAAACCATAAAAGCAATAGCAAACATATTGCATCACTGATTAATAGTTTTGGTTCGTAGTTTATTCTTTTCAGCATTACTTAATCACCTGCACCCATTTACCTGCTTCAGTTGCACTGATGCTGTTGTTATACATCGCTTCACACTGTACTGCAGACAAATAGTATCTTCCAATGTATGATGCGTTAAGCAATACCTTATAAGTAACGGTTTCGTTCTCTCGCAAATTGAAATAAGTAAACACACGGTCATCTCTGATATCTCTGTAGGTGTAAGGAGAAGATGCAATAATACTTTCATTGTCATTTACCCTCGTATTGATGATTTCCCATCCTGAAGGGAAGATCTGTGTTAAGGCCATTTGTTCGTAATAACCCATTTTACCTGGGTTTTTAAGTACAACCTCTGCATAAAAATCCGTACCCTGTTTCAAAGTAGCAACGTCCAGTGGCTTTCCGTTTAACAGTTTATAGCTAATCGTCATATCCAGCATCTCCGGATTGTTAGGTGAAAATTCATTTTGTCCCGCAGATGGTTGCCCCTGCAAAATCATACGAACATAAAGAACACGATCACCAGTGTTGGAAATAGCTATACCATTACCTCCCTTAAAGCCTAAGGCTATTGTATTGAGGTATTGGTTCGCATTAAACTGTCCTTTACTACCGTCGATTGTATAAGTATACTTCATATTACTTGCAGCCTTATTGGCGCCACAGAATTTAGCAATGGCCAGTAAACTATATGATGTTGTTTGTGTACTATACCAGCTGTCCTGACCTAGTTTTGCAGCCAGGGACTGCACCAGTTTGCCTGCTTCTGATCTTCGCCCCATCAAGGTCATCGTTTCCAGAATCATCGCTTCATCCCTGATATCCGATCCATAAGTACCACCTAGTTGATTATAAGGCGCTACTTCTAATGCTAGACCTTTAATTAGATTATTAGCAGCATCTTTCTGTCCGGCAAGTTGATATGCAGCTGCTAAACGCCATTTCGCGCTTACGGACAAATATTGGAAGGCCTTTAATCTGTTCATTGCTGCCATGTCCGCTCTTTTTGCCAATGCTAAAACATACAAACGATAAGACTGAGAAAGGTCGCCTCCATAAAAATTGGTGCTGTTTGGCGACCAGTTGGCAGCTTTGACCTTTAAATAACGTAACAATTCATCCAGCATACCAACAGGGGTGGTGTACCCTGCATTCTGTGCTTCTACAAGGAAGTGTCCCGCATAGTTACTTCCCCATTCGTCGGCACTGGCCGCGCCAGGCCAATAACCTAAACCACCTTCCGTGGTTTGAAAACCACGTAATTTGTTTATACCAGCCTTGAGGTTACGTTCAGTTTCTGCTTTTTGTTTCTCTGTTAAAGGACTTAGTTTACTCAAAAACAACTGAGGGAAAATACCAGAGGTAATTTGTTCAACGCAACCATGCGGATACTGCACCAAATAACTCAGTCGTTTTTTAAGATTGATTGGTGGGATGGAAGATACTTCCAGACTGCCCGAGTTGGTGCCAGCCATTCCAATGGGAATATATCTGGTTCCCCAGTTGGATCCGGGTTCTATAATGGCAGAAATAACATTGGTTACAAAGGGGTTAGGGTTCCTGATATCCAGCTCAACATCATAAGTTGTTTTCTCAGAACCGCTTTGTGCGATTAGTTTTATTTTAGCAATACCCGTCATCTCAGGCGCCTTAACCTCAAAGTAAGCCATTTGCTCCCCAGGCTGTTTAAATGTCAGCTGAACACTTCTGCTGCCCTGTACATCCAGGTTTTGAAGCTGAAGTTGTACGTTGACATTTTTTAAATGATTCTCAGTGGCAAATACTGTCGCCGGGAGCGTAAAGCTCTCGCCGGGCCCAATTACTCTAGGCACAGTAGCCAGCAGCATCAACGGTTTTTTAACCTGAACTGTTTTCTCAGCCATTCCGTAAGCACCATCCTGACCGGCTACTACCATTGCCCGTACAGCCCCAATATATTGTGGGAGTTTAAATTTATGAGTCTGCGAATCACCTTTCCCTAATGCAAATGGGCCTAAGTATTTCACTACCGGTACAAATCTATTGGCTTTAGCTGGATTCAGGTTCTTATTGATACTCCCATCGCCACCTATGCTTAGTATGCGCTCCAGGTTTCCTCCCCAGGCACCAAGTACGTAATCAAACAAGTCCCAGGTTTTAACGCCCAAACCTTCCCGCGCATAAAATACACCGTGTGGATTAGGAGTTTTAAACCTGGTAAGGTCAAGTAAACCTTCATCTACTATTGCAATGGTATATGTCATCGCTTTACCATTCTGCTCTGACACCGTGATACTGCTTTCTGTTTCAGGCCTTAGCTTATCAGCCATTTTAATTACCGGCTTCAATATAGTTTGCGGATCTTCAACCAACAACGGAATCGCTCCATACATCCTTATTGGTAAATCATTTACAGTTTGCGCGTGCGGCTGTAATAAAGTTACATTGGCGAAAACATTGGGTGCCATTTCTTTATCAGCTTTAAACTTAAACTGTGTTTGTCCCTTTTTGGTGTCTGTCCAAAAGGTTTTTAGCACCTTACTGCCATTTTCTATCGAGATTAGCGCTCTGCCGCCATCGCCTGATGGGATAGTCAGAACAACTTCTTCTCCAACCTGAAACTTAGTTTTATTTGCTGTGAACGAAAGCATAGAGGCTTCCGTAGGGTTACTACCTTGTTCACGCTGCGCCCATCCTGGCCAGTCAACATATACAGACTTTCCGGTCACATGTCCACCATTTAAATCGCGCACAAGGATCAGGTAACGTCCCCATTCCGGCTCATCTATTCTAAATTTCCATACGCCCTTACCGCCTGATAAGGTAATACTCTCTTTTTTTATGAGTTTATTGTAGGAGTTTTGAGTGAAATTGGCGAATGAATTTTCGTTATCCTGTTCCCACCACCAGCGCCATTGCACTTTGTAAAGCTCAACATCTACAGTTTTACCATCCCGTACCAGCTGACCATTGCGATCTACATTTACCACATCAACTTTATGATCCTGCCCGGTAAGTAGCATTCCGCTCATTTTATCTCCTTCAGGCGTTTTTATGCCGTAGTAATTGCTATAAACATGATAAGGAATACTAAAATTATCAATACTGAAATTACCGCCAGCTTCAAACACTTTTGTTGTGAAATTAGCTTTTAACATACCCGGAGCACTGTTGTTCTCGTTTAGATTGGTATTTATTGTAGCCGTACCGTTTTCACTTAGTGTACCTTCAAATATAGTTTTTACCTGCGACTGGAAGGATACCGTTGGGTTATCAAAGGTATACCCACCAAACCCTTTAAATGTGGTCTGCATGGTATTCAGGTTTACATCTACTTTAGCCTTAAGGTGTTTGCCTGGGGCGCCAAATAACCAGGCTGCCGATAGGGTAGCAGTAGAAGGGCCGCCGGAGCCGAGGTAAGTACGACTACCAATATCAAAATTGATCTTCAACCTGTTCGGCATAATGGTTTCTATTTTGATTGTCTTGGTAAATGTAGCACCACCAGCTTTAACTTTAGCCATCCAGTTACCTGTTGGTGCAGTACTTTCTGTTGCTGTCCTAAAGGCATAAAACCCATTTAAAGGCTTACCATTAATAGACCTCTTAATGAGTTGTCCTTGTGGGTTATATAATTCAAAGGTAACGGGATAACCACCGGGTAGTTTCTTTAGTTTATCTTCTAATACAAAAGATAGAAATACGGAGTCACCTGGACGCCATACACCACGTTCACCATAAATAAACCCTTTTAATCCATTCTGTACCACATCCCCACCAACGTCAAAACGACTTAAAGGAAGGGAGTTGCCGTCATCCAGTTTTAAATAACCTCTTTCATCGCCATTTTTAGCAACCAGGAGAAAAGGTTTCCTTTTTAAATCGAAAGATGCCATCCCATCACCGTCAGTTTTTACGGTATGAATTACCTGACGCTGGTAATCCAGTAATTCAATTGTAACACCACTTAAAGTCTTTGCTGTCAGTAGATCAGTTGCAATAATCAGCATACTGTTGTCATTTCCTCTTTTAGCAATCAAACCTATGTTTGAAGCCATTAAGTTCCGACTTGCCCAGCGTTCATTCGTATAATAGGAAGGGGTACATGGGTTATCCCGGTCTTCCCACCTGTAGTTATTTGGATAATAGCTGTTGTATCGTTCCCAGAATTCATCATCCTCGTCAATTTTTTCTCCGTAACCATTGTATTCGTTGTCATCTCCGGTTTCCGAACCTTCAGCCTCTACACATTTATAAACATTATATTCTTGTCTGAAACCTATAGTAATGCGATACATTGCACCCGGTTCCGTACGAATAATTTTATCCAGATCTAATGTGAAACGGTGTTTTTTATGGAGATCTAATGCCTTGTCTTCATCTAGTCTAATGGTTTTTTGTATTACAGGTTTACCTACACGACGCAGTTCACCTCCATCTTTGTAATTATTGGTTTGAAAAAACTGAGGGATATTATTCTCGTAGATTTTAATAATTGTTACATCTACAGCCTTAAGGTTAACAGCCTCAAAAGGCAGCACGAGCTTTCCGGAATTCGGGATAATGGTTCCGCTTCCTGCGATCACCACAGAAGGTAGTTTGTTCTCAAATACTACATTAGCTGTCTTTCCTGCCTGTAATTTTTTGCCATTAATATTTTCAATCCCCTCATTTACAGATAAACTATAGTTACCTTCTAATGTATTTGGAGAATAAATCTTAATCTGACTGGCATCAATAGTAAAACGCAGGTCGCTCAGCCCAGCTAGTGAAATGAGACCATTTAGATCTTGTCCAACGTTTATTGGCTCAGAACACTGTACCAATGCGAAGTCTTCCGAGTCCTGTACCGCACGTATAGCTAAAACCTTAAATACACCCGCTGCTGGAACTGTAACCGTTTCTTCTCCTTTACTTTTGTCGCCGTCAGCATCAATTGGATCACCAGACCAAACGAGTTTTAATGGTACCTCCTTGTCAGTTTTCTTAATACTATCTACGGTGAAAGTTGAGGAATTTTTTGCTGGTTCATGCTGCCATTTCACTTTAAGTGTTTGTGGGAATTCTACTTTCAAAACCTTTTCAATCAGCTTAGTATCTTCCTGGTCGGACGTAGTAACTTCACCACTTAGCTTCATATAATCCAGCGAAGTATTATTTTGAGAAACAAGGCCATTTTGAGTCAGGTGAATACCTGGTTTGATCACTCTAAAATCAAATTCAAATGTTTCGAGCCCTTCTTCAGTTTCGGTTACTTTATTTAAATTAAAAGTTGCTTCATAAGTTTCTCCGGGTTTTAAAGGCTCCTCTGGTCTGAACTCCACAGTTTGCGCATCGATCCAATAAGCTTTACCTTTTATAGATGGTGAGAAGCTAAACAGATCCCTGCTATCAGCCACACCAACATCACTCATGGTTTTAACCTGGTTAGCCAGGTGCACACGAATATTGGTTCTTTTAGAAACTGTACCTGAGGTATAGGCTTCTATATATTTGGAATATTGCTGATTATAGTCTTTCGGTCTGTCTTTTTTAAAAAAGAAATAAGTACCAATACCGATCAGAGGAACAAAAATCGCTGCAATGAGCATACTTTTGTTCCGTTGGAAAAAAGTAGGAGAGTTGTTTTTCATACAATTCAATTAGGATATGAGATGTGTACGAAAATTAACAAAAATGGTTGGGAACGTAAATATTTATTATCAACAAAGGGGGCAGTTGCCCCCTTTGTTAGTATTATCTGATCATTACTCCCGGTTTATCTACCAGTGGCACGTGAATAAGATTTTCATCCACGATACTTTCTGGGAGGAAAATGAATTTTTTATCATAAATAACGCCATCAATATAGTAACTCAGCCAATATTCGTTCGTCAGTCCAAAAACCTCAGGATCTATTGCTTCTATCCCGGCAAAAGACTTAGCTTCCATATCACCAATAAAATGACGTAAAACTGAAGTTTTAACCATTTTGCCGTTTTTTTCTCCATACCCTTTAGAACTGATGAGCACATTAGTCAGTGCAACATCTTTTAGATTCACAAGGTAAACTGTCCAGTTTTTAAATTCAGGCGTTTCGCTAATCAGCACAACAGCCATTGCTATATCTTCAACTATATTTTCAGGAAGATCCTTCTTCATATTTAATTACTTCTTCGCTACCGCTTTCTTTGCAGGAGCTTTCTTTTTAGCCGCAGCTTTAGTACCAGTTGCTTTTTTAGCACTAGCTTTTTTAGGTTCAAAAGCATTAGGAACCTGTTCAATAATTAATTTTTTAACATCATCTAAAGAAATAGAAGCTAGTTCTTCAGGCGTATATTTATCGTTAGTGACTGGATTCTTACGTAACTTCAGCATTTCCTTACCGAAACGGATGAAAGGTCCCCATCTGCCATTTTCAATTGCGATTTTCTCGGCTGTCCACTGTTGAATAAATCTATTGGCTTCTTTTTCAATTTTCTTACCGATCAATTCCTCTATATCCGTCTGCGATAACTTATCAAAATTATAAGCCTTTGGTACATTGATAAACAGGTCATTCCATTTAATGAACGGGCCAAAACGACCGGTACCTTTTGTTACTGGCATACCTTCAAAATGTGCAACAGGCGCATCAGCAGTTATTTTCTCATCGATAATTTCGATAGCACGAGCCTGATCAACCGACAATGGCTCTTCATTTTTAGGTATAGAAATGTAAACATCGCCCCATTTCACATACGGACCAAAACGACCAACACCTACAGAAACTTCTTTACCCTGGTAATCTTCCAGCTGGAAAGGTAACTTAAATTGTTCCAAAGCCTCCTCAAGCGTCACTGTACCTACCGATTGTGATTTAGACAGGCTAGCATAACGTGGCTTTTCCTCATCGTCATTTTCGCCTATCTGAACCAGTGGCCCAAAACGACCTACTTTAGTATATACATTTTTACCTGTAGCAGGATCAACACCCAGCAAGCGCTCACCGTTTGCACGGTCTGCAGTTTCCAATGTCGTTTCTACTTCAATATGGAAAGGGGTGTAGAACGAATGAAGCATTTTAGTCCATTCCTGTAAACCTTGTGCAATCTCATCAAATTCTTTTTCTACGTTCGCTGTAAAGTTAAAATCAACAATCCCCTTAAAATGCTCCACCAGGAAGTCGTTTACAACTTCACCAATATCAGTAGGGAAGAGCTTAGATTTCTCTGCACCTGTAATTTCTGTTTTTGTTCTTTTTGTTACTTTTCCGTTAGCAAGCTCTATCGCCCCAAAACTACGCTGGCGACCATCACGATCTTCCTTAACTACATAACCGCGATTTTGAATGGTAGAGATCGTAGGTGCATAAGTAGATGGTCTGCCGATACCCAGTTCCTCTAATTTCTTAACCAATGAAGCTTCTGTATAACGTGCCGGAGGTCTTGAGAAACGCTCCGTTGCGTTCATTACTTTCAAAGTAAGCGCTTGTCCGCGCGATAGTGGTGGCAACATAGTGTTACCTTCCGAATCTTCAGCATCATCGTCATCAGACGACTCCAGATAGACCTTTAAGAAACCGTCAAACTTCAGCACTTCACCTTCAGCAATCAAATGTTCTTTACGGGTACTTACAGCGATTTGCGCGGTTGTTTTTTCAAACATTGCTTCGCTCATCTGCGATGCAATGGCACGTTTCCAGATCAATTCGTATAAACGCTGTTCTGAACTATCTCCCGGTACAGTATGGTGATTGAAATAAGTAGGACGGATGGCCTCGTGAGCTTCCTGCGCACCTGCAGATTTCGTTTTATATGTTCTTGGTTGGTGGTATTTATCGCCGTATGCAGACTTAATTTCAGCTGCCGCAGCCTGCAAAGCAGTTTCAGAGAGGTTTACGGAGTCCGTTCTCATATAAGTGATACGTCCGCTTTCGTATAACCTTTGGGCAATTTGCATTGTTCTGCTTACTGAATAACCAAGCTTACGTGATGCTTCCTGTTGTAAGGTAGAAGTTGTAAAAGGTGCAGCTGGATTACGTTTTGCAGGTTTCGTTTCTAAATTGTCAATCGAAAATCCTGCACCAATGCAGTCATTCAGGAACTTTTCAGCATCAGCTACTTTTTCAAAACGCTGTGGCAGTTCCGCTTTTACTAATTCTCTCGCATTACCAGTCGAAAATTCAGCAGTTATTTTATATGCTGCCGAAGCATCAAACTTATTAACCTCACGTTCTCTGTCTACAATTAAACGAACCGCAACAGATTGTACACGTCCGGCCGACAATGAAGGCTTGATCTTCTTCCATAATACTGGTGAAAGTTCAAAACCAACCAATCTATCCAGTACACGTCTGGCTTGCTGTGCATTTACCAGGTTATAATCTATAGATCTTGGTGTCTCTATTGCTTTTAATATGGCAGGTTTAGTAATTTCATGAAAAACAATACGTTTTGTTTTATCCGCTTTAAGTCCTAATGTTTCATATAAATGCCATGATATAGCTTCTCCCTCGCGGTCCTCATCGGATGCTAGCCATACCATTTCTGCGTCTTTAGCTAGTTTCTTAAGTTCTGCAACCACCTGCTTCTTATCGGATGGAACTTCATAAGTTTGAGCAAAATTATTGGATATATCTATACCCATATCTCCTTTAACAAGATCGCGGATATGTCCGTAACTTGATTTTACAAGGAAATCTTTACCCAAATAACCTTCTATGGTTTTCGCTTTCGCAGGTGACTCAACTATTAATAAATTCTTCGCCATTCAGACCGTTTTTCTGCAAATAAAGCTATAAATAAGGCTAATTTCAAAATTCGACAGACTTTTTATAATAAATTTATTTGTAAACGGCTCATTTAATCCAATATATGACTATATTTATTTATTCAAAATAGCTTCCCTTTGGTTTGTAAAGCAGTAACTGAAGCTGTCTTGTAAGATTTCTAAAATCAACATACATGTGGCTTGGTAAAACCAGGTAGATACCTACGGAGCTCAAAGGTAGGTCAGCCCTACATCATAAGTGTAGATACCTACGATGTACCTATGATATAGGAGCCAGGTACCTAGAATGTACCTACATGACCTAGACCGTACCCAAGCCCTGACAAGGCAACATCTAACCATCTAGATAGCATCCCAACTATTTTACCTTTTGATTATAATTTGCTAAATTATTTGTACCTAACTTCGTGTAAACATTAAAACCTTTTAAAAATGAACATACTATTAATATTACTCAGCCTATTTGTTAATCCACCAGCTAAAAGTGTGTATGATTTCTCTTTTAAAACGATTGACGGCAAGGAAATAAAGCTTTCGAAATTTAAAGGTAAAAAGATCCTGATCGTTAATACTGCCTCAAAATGCGGATACACACCGCAGTATGAAGATCTGGAGAAACTACAAAAGCAATATGGCAAGAATGTGGTACTGATTGGCTTCCCGGCAGGTAACTTTGGCGGACAAGAATTAGCGACCAACAGCGAAATCAAAGAATTTTGTACAGGAAAATACAATGTTACTTTTCTGTTAGCGGAAAAAAGTAGTGTAAAGGGAGCCGATATAAGTCCTTTGTTTAAATATCTGACTACCGCTGAAAATCCTGATTTTACCGGAGATATCAACTGGAACTTCGAGAAATTCCTTATCAATGAAAAAGGACAACTGGTACACCGCTTCCGTTCTAAAGTAAAACCTTTAGATGAGGCGATTGTAAAGAATCTATAAAAAGAACTGTTGTTAAGTCATATAGAAGAGAAATCCTTAACCGGGATTTCTCTTTTTTTTAACAGCTATTTACTGTGTTTCTGTTAGCTTTGTACCAGCTTAGGATGAAATGAATTTCATCTGCAATTATAATAGCCGAATCAACTCATGGTAAAGTATATAAGGTATTCATTTAAAGGGAGTTTAGCGATTTTAGCTTTTTCTTTATTACTTTCCTGCTCCTCAGGGTATAAAGTAGTAAAAGCCAACAGAGCTGAATATGCGATCGATAAAACTATTGCCGCAGACAGTGCTGTTATTAAAACTTATTTACCTTACAAACAGCAACTCGACTCGGAAATGAACCAGGTTTTGGGTTATTCAGAAGTAGCAATGGTTAAAAGCAATGATTTGCCGGAAACTGTATTGGGAAACTTCTTTTCCGATGCGGTATTGCAGCAGGCTTTAAAATATGATCCAACAATTGACTTTTCTATGCCTTCAACAAAGGGAGGGATAAGGGTAGATGTGCCTAAAGGCGCAATTAAATTATCAAATATATTCGAGCTGATGCCTTTTGAAAACGAACTTGTGGCATTTACAATTAAAGGTGCCGACGTACAGGAACTCATTAATTTTATTGCTGCCAGTAATGGTCAGCCGGTAGCAGGCATACGCTTAAAGATTGTAGACAAGAAGCCTGTAGACGTATTCATTCAAGGTAAACCTTTTGATCCACAAAGAACTTATAGAGTACTCACATCGGATTACGTTGCCGGTGGCGGTGACAATGCACTGGGCTTTAAAAATCCAATTGAGAAAAAAGTACTTGGATTGAAAGTACGTGATGCAATCATCGGCTACGTAAAAGAAGTTCAGGCCGCAGGAAAAACCATTAACACTAAATTAGATGGACGAATTACAAAAAATTAACCGCAGGGATTTCATAAGGACAGGAGGGATAGCCGCAGCTGCTACAGCACTCAGCCTAAACTCTTTTGGATCAATCACTGCCGGAGACGTTGTAAAACTAACCATTTTGCATACTAATGACGTGCATAGTCGTATTGAGCCTTTTCCTATGGATGGATCAAGAAATCAGGGCTTGGCAGGTACAGCACGACGTGCAGCGCTGATTAAACAGATTAGGGCGAAAGATAAGAATGTATTATTGCTCGATGCAGGTGATATATTTCAGGGGACTCCTTATTTCAATAAATTCGGTGGAGAGCTGGAGATTAAATTAATGAGTGCAATGGACTATGATGCTGCAACAATGGGAAATCATGATTTTGATAATGGGTTAGAGGGATTTCATAAACAATTGCCACATGCTAGTTTTCCTATATTGTGCAGTAATTATGATTTTTCAAACACATTGTTGAAAGGTGCAACTCAACCCTATAAGATCTTTAAAAAACAAGGCTTAAAGATTGGTGTATTTGGAATTGGTATTGAACTGAAAGGCTTGGTTGAAGGTAAAAACTACGGTGACACCATATTTATAGATCCGGTTGCAAAAGCGAATGAAATCGCAGATCTGTTAAAGCAGGACTTAAAATGTGATCTTGTAATTTGCTTGTCTCATTTGGGTTACAAGTACGCTTCGGCTAAAGTTTCTGACCAGGTTTTAGCAAAAAATAATAAAAATATAGATCTGATTATTGGCGGACATACCCACACTTTCATGGATCAGCCTCAGGATGTTCAGAATTTAAGTGGAGGGATTACGACCATTAACCAGGTTGGTTTTGCAGGTATTAACCTGGGACGTATCGACTATTACTTTGAAAGGTATAAAGGGAAGCGGATTAAAACCGCCTCACCTTATCTGATATCGAATGAACTGGATAGTTAGCGCCAATTAGCAAAGAAAACCGCCACCTAAAAGGTCGTTACCTTCATAAAATACTGCTGACTGTCCTGGTGCTATTGCTGAAACGTTGTGATCGAATACCACACGCATTTTATCATTTTCCTGTACAATTGTACTCAGCATTCCGGCATCTTTATAACGGATCTTTGTTACCACATTGTCCATCGGTTCGTAAATGTTCTCATATTTAACCAGGTTGATATTTCTTACCATGGCTTCTCTACGTTCCAATTCATCAGCTCTGCCTAATACAACAGTATTACTTTCAGGAAGAATTTGTGTAACAAACATAGGTTCACCAAATGCAATACCTAGCCCTTTCCTTTGTCCTATGGTATAAAATGGATAACCTTTATGCTGACCAACTACCATGCCGTTACTGGTAATAAAATTACCGCCTGCGACACGTTGTTCCAGATCTTCTACTTTATGCTTTAGAAATGCGCGATAATCATTATCAGGCACAAAGCAGATCTCATAACTTTCACTTTTTTTAGCAAGCTCTTCTTGTCCCATGTCTAAAGCCATTTGCCTGATTTCAGCCTTAGCAAATGAACCTAAAGGGAATTGGGTACGGGCAAGATTTTCCTGGGAAACACCCCATAATACATAAGATTGGTCTTTATTTTCGTCTTTACCTTTAGATATCACATGTCGGCCAGTATCCAGTTTACGGATGTTCGCATAGTGCCCTGTAGCAATAAATTCGCAATCCAGTTTGTTGGCGCGTTTTAATAATGCTTCCCATTTGATATGGGTGTTACATAAAACACAAGGATTAGGGGTACGTCCTGCCAGATATTCATCAACAAAATTATCAATTACAAAATCGCCAAACTCATCTCTGATATCTAAAATGTAATGTGGAAAGCCGTAGTTAACAGCAAGTGTGCGAGCGTCATTGATGCTGTCAAGACTGCAACAGCCGGTTTCTTTACTGTTACTGCCAGAAGTGGCATAGTCCCATGTTTTCATGGTCAGACCAATAACTTCATATCCTTGTTCGTGCAACATTACTGCTGCTACTGAACTGTCAACGCCACCACTCATGGCGACTAATATTCTACCGCGTTTGCTCATAATCTTTAATACTGACTCGGGTTAAAGGCCCGGTAAATAAATACAAAGTGCAAAAGTAAGGCTTTTTGACCATAGATTTAAGTTAAGGGGGTCAATTACTTGTAAAAAGACAGGGGGATCCCTGCTAGCGATACTGCTTATTTTTCTAAACAGAATATAATATGGGATGTGTATGTGGCGACCTTGGATTCAAAATAAGATTTGGAAATAGTAACCTGTTTCCGTGAAATGCATTGAATTTACATTAATGTTGAATAGGATAAGCCAACAAACGACTTTTGTTAAAGATCAAAATAGGTTCATTTCCTGAACCATGGTGTTCGATTAGGGTTTCCTAATGAGTGAAAATTTAGGTTATATATGGCAGGTGGATGCCTGCCATATTATGAATGGATTTATTTTAAACAAATGCCGGCGCAAAGCTGTTCGGATCATTTCCCTGAATTTGATTCCTACGTATATCAGCTATATCTACAGGCTTTTTTATGATCTTTTTGTTCAAACCTGCTGCCGCACTGTATAATAAAATACTTCCTAAAGCAACTTCTTCAACAGCCAGTACCGGATGTTTACGAATGTTTCTAATTCCTTTCTGAAAAATGTAAATACCTGCAATCACTGATATTAGTCGTTTTCCAGCTTCAAGTTCTTCCGTTTGATAGCTGGACGTGGCGGTATCGTATTTCGTTAATAATGTGTTTAATATAGATATGGTAAATCTCTCTTTTAATTTTTGTAACATAATAATTTAATTAAATGGTACATAAATAACGTTTGACGCCTGTTTTTGTTTTCATGAGATTTCTAAAAATCTTTGGTAGCAATGCTTAATTGGCCATTTAGGTCATTCAATTAAGCGGTAAACAGGTACTTTAATTTTACACCTTCTATCTTTTCAATTTTCCCAAGTATGATATTTAAACTTGATTTTCTGATTTCGATTTTGATACAGCAGGAATTATCGAAATCCTGCGATATCACATGCAGTCTTTCTTCTTTAATCAATCTCATGATGTCATTCATCAACAGATAGTCAAATTGCAGCTCATAAATGTCGTTAACCGTTTTTTCTATGACGTGGGCAGCATTTATGGCCTCTGCAGCTGCTGTTTTGTAGGCGTTAATTAAACCGGGAACCCCCAAAAGTGTTCCTCCAAAATACCGCACAACTACAATAAGTACATTGGTAATGTCAGTAGAAAGCATGGTATTAAGAATAGGTCTGCCAGCAGTGCCGGATGGTTCTCCATCGTCCTGAATTCGGAATATACTTCTATCAGGACTCAAACGCAATGCCCAGCAAAAATGTCTGGCTTTGCTATGTTCTGCCCTAAGATTAGCTAGGATACCCTTAACTTCATCTTCAGACAAGATGGGGTAGGCATAACCTATGAATTTACTTCCGCGATCTCTGAACACCCCTTCAGCAGGCGCTTCTATTGTTTTATAGGTATCGTCAAATAACATTAAGAAAAAGGATTGGTGATGATAATAATCGCTACAAGTGCCAGGAATAACCCCCAGTAATTCCACTTGTTCAATTTCTCTTTAAAAATAAAAATCCCGACTAAGCTACCCAGTATAATAACGCCTATATTCATCGCAGCAAATACTACCGATGGGTTGTCGGCCATCGCACGGTGCGCCTTAAGATAAAACAGGATATTGAAAAAATTGAAAAACCCCAAAATACATCCGCAAAAGAAGTTGACCAGCTCCAGTTTACGCTTTTTAACTACCAAGAGGTAAAGAATAGCAAACAGCGAAATGAAGAAGGCCAGAATGAAAATTACAATAAGGGAGCTGGTATAAGGGATATCTTTAATTTGCGCAACTTTTTTAAAAAGAGTATCGATAACACCAAAGCCAAGGAATACAAAAACAGGGTACAACCAGTTTAATCCTTCGTTTTTTTGAACAGTCTTTCTGTGGAGCGTGAGGAATATAGCCACAAAACCAATGGCTAAACCTGTAATTTTGGTGACACTAAAATTTTCCTTAAATAAAAAATAGGAGGCCAGCAAGGGAATAAACAATGACAACCGTTGTGCAATATCTGTTTTTACGATACCTATACTTCTTACTGAACCGGCAAGGAATAAGAATACGACTGGTAACAAAACCCCTAAACCAATGTATACCCAGTTTATAGGTGCATTGCTGAAATCACTTAAAGCAGGTTTGTAGAAAGCAACACTTAAAATAATAGCAAAGAAGTAGTTCCAGGTAACCGCCTGGGTAATATTGATCTTGTATCTTTTTGCAAGTTTTAGCAATATGGCGACTGTAACGCTACAGCAAATACTGATGAGGAGAAATATCATGAATGGTTGTTTTGATAGACCGTTAAAGTATCATTTTCTAAATTAAGCTGATCTACAATCAGACCATTAATTGGAGGAGAAGGTATACCTTCCTTCCATATTTTATTTGAGCTGAACACCCTGGCTTCATCCCAAAGATTAGCGTGAATGAACTGGTTGAGCATATTTGCACCACCTTCAATAATAACCGACTGAATATCCATCAGGTATAATTGAAATGCAATTTTTTGAGGTAAATAGTACTGCATATCTTCCATTTGAATGTAATGGATGTTATGCTGTACTTCTGTTTTCTGCTCATTAAAAATAACCGTTTTGGCTTCGGTATTGTAAATCTTGTTGTTCTGCGGCACTTGTAAATGACGATCGATAAGAATCCGTACCGGATTTTTGCCTTCCCATTCTCTGGCATTAAGCTCCGGGTTATCTGCCAGGGCGGTAAGCTTTCCTATAACAACAGCGTCCTCTTCTGTTCGCCATTTATGTACTAGTTTTTTTGCCATAGCACCACTTATCCAGCGCTGCGACGCGTCTTTAGGTGCAAAATAACCATCAGCAGTACTGGCCCACTTTAAAATGATATACGGCCTTTGTTTGCGTATTCTTGTAAAGAAACGGCGGTTAAGCTGGCTACATTCATCTTCAAGTACTCCTGACACCACCTCTACACCCGCATTTTTGAGTTTTTGAATGCCCTTACCATTTACACCCTCAAAAGGATCTCTATTTCCTATAACAACCCTTTTTATTTCATGTTTAATGAGCAAATCGGCACAAGGAGGGGTCTTGCCAAAATGGGCGCAAGGCTCCAGACTTACATATGCTGTAGCTTTTTTCAGTAACGCTGCAGCCTGTTCGCCATATTTTTCTATAACCGCTTTAATTGCGTTCACCTCTGCATGTGCCTCTCCGAATTTAACATGGTAACCTTCACCAATGATTTTTCCATCGCATACGATCACACAGCCAACAAGCGGATTGGGGCTTACGTTTCCCATGCCCATATTGGCCAGCTCAAGGCATCGTTGCATATACAATTCGTCCGTCATTACCGCAAAAGTAAGTTTTTTTGATCAATGATACCTGATTTAGGCTGATCATGGAAGTATCTATTTTGTGATAAACTGATTTTTTGATCAGTACTTTACAATTGCTTCAAAAATGAACTATTTTTACCGGATGAAATTAAAGGACTTAGCCGAACAGTTTAATCATAGCTTAGGTGATATTTATGGGCCGGAAGAGGGATATGCTATTTTTCTACTTACCATCGATAATGTGCTTGGTTACAACAAGTCTCAGTATTTGCTTAAACGGGAAGAAGTGCTTAAGGGTGAACAATTGGACAAATTGCATGGTGTTCTGGCCGAATTGAAGAGCGGTAAACCTTTGCAATATGTGCTTGGAGAAACTGAGTTTTATGGCCTACCTTATAAGGTAAGTCCTGCTGTGCTGATACCACGCCCGGAAACGGAAGAGCTGGTTGAATGGGTGATAGAAAGTTGTGCTTTGGCTGAGACTACAGGTTCGGGCTTACGTATCATTGATATTGGAACTGGTAGTGGCTGCATTGCTATCTCTTTAAAAAAGCACTTGCCGGCCAGCAGGCTATCTGCTTTAGATGTATCCAAAGAAGCTATAGAGGTTGCTAAAGCTAATGCTACTTTAAATCAATTGGATATTAATTTTATAAATGATGATATCCGAACTTTTACCAGTAATCAGAAGTTTGACGTGATTGTGAGTAACCCGCCTTACATTACTGTTCGGGAAAAGGAAGATATGCACAATAACGTACTGGATCATGAACCGCATCTTGCCTTATTTGTAGCAAATGAAAAGCCTCTTGAATTTTACGAAGCTATAGCTGATTTTGCATGGTTAACATTAAGCGATATGGGCTTGCTGTTTTTTGAAATCAATGAACATTTAGGTAAGGAAATGATTGAGATGTTAAGTGCCAAATCATTTGTTAATATTGAGTTGAGGAAAGATATGCAGGGGAAAGATAGGATGATAAGATGTAAAAAAGCGCTTATTTAACTTCGGGCATGAAATTCGGTAACTACTCCTTTCAGGTAACCTCTGTCAAGGTGCGTATAAATTTCTGTGGTCGTAATACTGGAGTGCCCAAGCATCTCCTGTACCGCTCTCAAATCGGCACCACCTTCTATGAGGTGTGTGGCAAAGGAGTGACGAAAAGTGTGTGGACTGATACTTTTTTGTAAGCCCGATTTCGATGCAAGTGTCTTAATGATATTGAAAACAGATATGCGCGACAAACGCGTCCCTCCACGATTGAGAAAGACGTAATCCTCAAAGCCTTTTTTAATGGGGAGATGAATACGGGTCTCATAACGATAGATGCTGATGTATTTTAAAGCAGCATTTCCTATTGGGATCAGGCGCTCTTTATTCCCTTTTCCTGTAACACGAATGAATTCATTTTCTTCAAAAATATCAGATATTTTAAGGTTAATGAGCTCTGAAACCCGCAACCCACAGCTGTAAAGGGTTTCCAGGATAGCCTTGTTACGCATTCCATCGGGCTTTGATGCATCTATCACGGCAATCATCGCGTTGATTTCATGTGTGTCCAGTGTGTCGGGTAAATGACGTGAAAGCCGGGGTGTCTCCAGGTGCTCCGAGGGATCTGTATCTATTACCTCTTCCAGAACCAAAAAACTGAAGAAAGACTTCAATCCTGAAACTACCCGGGCTTGCGTACTAGGCAGCATACCCAGTTCGTTTATCCAGCTGATAAAAAGCTTTAAGTCTGAATTGCTAATATCCTTTACCTGTGGAGTTTGTTCGATAGAATCAAAGTATTGAAACAGCTTGTTCAGATCACCAAGATAAGCTTCAATGGAATTTACAGAGAGCGAACGCTCCAGTTTAAGGTAATTTTTAAACGATTGCAGGTAGGGGTTATGAATCACAAAAAAAATTTTATACTCTAAGTTTTTAAGGCTAAGTTTGAAAGGATGAAGATACAAATTATTAACGGCCCGAACTTAAATCTTTTAGGAGTTCGTGAACCCGGTATATACGGAAATCAAGGTTTTGATACGTATATACAAACACTTCGCGATATGTACAGCATTATTGAAATTGACTATTTCCAAAGTAATGTAGAAGGCGAACTGATCAATAAACTACACGAGGTAGGTTTTAGTTACGATGGCATTATAATTAATGCCGGTGGTTACACCCATACTTCTGTGGCGATTGCTGACGCAATTGCTGCGATTAAAACCCCTGTTGTAGAAGTGCACATCTCCAACATTTATGCAAGGGAAGAATATAGGCACGTTTCTCTTACAGGAAAAAACTGTAAAGGGGTGTTAACAGGTTTTGGCATGGATGGCTACAGACTTGCCATTGAGAGTTTACTAAAAAGCTAAGCGATGCAGATTAAGAATTATTTACTTACACTTACTTGTGGCCTGTTTGGCTTGAGTACTTTTGCACAATCGGAAGTTACCGAGAAAGAAATTGCCGACCATATTTCCTTTTTAGCGTCACCAAAAATGGCGGGACGTTTTCCTGGTACTAAAGAAAATAAGAAGGTAGTAAATTACCTGATTAAAAACTTTAAGAAATCGGGTGTTAAGCCGCTTAACAATAATTATATACAGGAATTCAAAGTTAAAATCAGGGTAAAAAAAGGACTGGATACGCCTGTTGTTACTACACAGAATGTAATTGGCTTTGTTGAAGGAAACGATCCTGTTTTAAAAAATGAATTTATAGTTTTAGGTGCCCATTATGATCATTTAGGGCAGGGAGGGCCTTCATCTAAAAAACCAGATACAGTTGGCGTACACCTTGGTGCAGACGACAATGCAAGCGGAACGGCAGCTTTACTGGAGATAGCCGAACGCCTCGCTGCAAATAAAAAAGAGCTTAAACGTAGTGTTCTTTTTATTGCCTTTGGCGCAGAAGAACAGGGTTTAATTGGTTCAAAGTATTTTGTGGAGCATCCGTTAATTCCTTTGTCTTCCATCAAATTAATGATGAATATGGATATGGTGGGCAGAATGAATGCAGAAAAACACCTTTATATGGGAGGGGCTGCATCTTTTAATGGTGGCATGGAGTTAATGAAAAGCTTGGGGCCGCAGATCGGTATCAATCCGCTAGTGATCGCTTATGACGTGGGCGGCTCTGATCACGTTTCTTTCTATAAAAAGAATATTTCTGTACTGGGATTTCATACAGGTGGACATCCTCAGTATCACACACCGGAAGATGATTTTGCGCACATCAATGTGCCGGGAGAGAAGTTGGTTTGCGATTATATTTACCAGGCGATTGTAAACGTTGCGAACAGGGAAGGGGTAATATCCTTTGTTCCGGAAAAGAAAAACTAAAACACTAGTTATGCTGTTTAGCATCACTATAACGGATTATCCTGCTGACTTTTATCAACAGGATAATCATAAAAAACTATTTTAGCTGACTAAAAAATCTGATTTTCTTAATAAAATAAGCCCAAACAATACTCGATGGATATTGACCAGTATGTTTTAAAAAATCAATTTGTGTACCAGCTCTTTTCTTTCCATTTTTTGATAAATTAAGCAGGAAATCATAATGTGCTTTATTGATTGACCATGCAAAATCCGCTTTACCTTGAACCAGGAAATGTATCCAGGCAATAAAATCAAGGCACATTCTGATAAATATTCTAGAATAAGCATCATTTACCGGCAGATTTTTCTGCATTATAACCAGGTTATTCTTGAAGTTTAAATACGTCTTGTAAGGGTTATTGGCATTCAATGTACCACCACCAACGTGATAAACTTCGGCTGTTGGACAATAAATCACTTTATAGCCGAGGTTTTTTAGGCGCCAGCAAAGGTCAATTTCTTCCATGTGTGCAAAGAAATCAGGATCAAGTCCTCCAACTTCCTTCCAGTACTTGCTTTTAATAAACAATGCAGCACCACTGGCCCAGAAAATTTCCTGTTGATCTTCGTATTGTTTAACATCAGGTTCTACCGTGTCAAAAAGACGCCCTCTGCAAAAAGGAAAACCATGTAAATCCAGATATCCACCTGCTGCACCAGCATATTCAAACTGCGATTTATTCTTCTGCCATTTGATTTTTGGTTGTGCAACAGCAATTTTATCGTCCATTTCCATGGCGTCAATTACAGGCTGAATCCAGTTGGCAGGCACTTCTACATCAGAATTCAGCAATACATAATAGTCCGCGTCTATCTGTTCAAACAGTTTACCATACCCTTCGGCAAAGCCATAATTATGATCATTTACAATCAAGCGTACTTCGGGGTAATTCGCCTTCATAAAGGCAACAGAATCATCCGTAGAAGCATTATCACCTACTACAAGCTGTAAATTCGGATACACCGACTTAACTACACCAGGTAGAAATTGCTCAAGTAAGGCTTTTCCATTCCAATTTAAAACTACTACTGCTACACTCGGTACCGTCATTCTATTGCGTTAATTTCGTTTATGTTTCCATCGCTTATGACTCCAAAGCCAGTAAGCAGGTTCTTCTTTTAAAATATTTTCCAGCAATGCAAACTGCATTTTCGTAATTTCCATTGGCTCTGTTGCTTTCGGATCCATACATAAAGGGATACAATCTACTTCATAATAGCCCCTTTTTACTACTTTGGCGTTGAAATAAAATATCGGTCGATTGGTTTGAACAGCAATTTTCTCCAATCCCATTAATACCGGTGTATCCCGATTCATAAAATCGATCCAATAATGGGCCTCAATCCCCGCAGGAGTTTGATCGCCAGCGAAACAATACATTGTTGCTTCGTTTCGAGTCGCAGCTATTGATCTTAAAGTCTGACGCATAGGAATAAAATGATTTCCAAAACGGGTACGGATCTTATAAAACCAATCGTCAAATAACTTGTTATGCAATGGCTTATAGATCACATATTCCGGTTTAGATAGCTCCGCACCTAGTGCCAGCATACACAACTCCCAGTTACCATAATGACCAGTACAAGCCAGTACGCTTTCATTTTTGCTAAAATATTCCTCAACCAGGTGAAGGTTGGTAAACTTCACCCTTTTTTTGAGCGCCGACCTCGAAATAGAATTCATCTTAATGACTTCAACAACAAGATCATTAAAATACCTAAAAAACTGCTTTTCAATTTTTACGATATCAGCCTCAGACTTTTCCGGAAAGGACCCCCTTAAATTATCAAGCACAACCTGCTTGCGATACGGAAAAATGTAATACACCACATAAAACCCTACGGTTGCAATAAAATAGAGGATAGAGAAAGGTAATACGGATAAAACGTTCAAAAAAAATATTCCTATATAAGAAAAGCTTTTTTTTATCATTAATTTGGCGAATTGAGAATGCAAACATAAAATATCAGATGCAAAGTTCAGCTATATTCCCTCTTTTTTATCTTCCACCAGTGGCTTACTTCTCTGGTTTGAAAGACTTTGATTACAATTTTTTATTGGAGAAAGAAGAACATTTCCCTAAACAAACCTATAGAAACCGCACCAGAATATACTCACCCAACGGACATTTGGATTTAATTATCCCTGTTATCAAGGGATCGAAAGTACATACTAAGATCAAAGATGTTAAAATAAGTAATGATTTTAACTGGCAAAGACTACACTGGAAGAGCTTTGAAAGCTGTTACAGGAACGCCGCTTACTTTGAATTTTACGAAGATGAATTCGCACACTTTTATCATACGAAATTTGAATATCTGTTTGATTATAACCTGCAGCTTCTGGAATGGTTGTTTAAGCAACTAAAAAAGGAGGCTACAATAGGATTTACGACCGGGTATATAAAAGAGGTAGACCCGGCTTTGGATTTTCGTGGTAAGATACACTTTAAAAACCCGGTAAATGAAGCAGATTTTAAACCCTATTTTCAGGTGTTTGATGATAGGGAAGGCTTTAAACCAAACTTAAGCATTGTTGATCTGTTATTTAACCAGGGTCCGCAGACTAAGTCCTATTTATAATATATGGGTAAACCAGCAAAACACAAACGTAGTAAACGCAAGCGCTATTCCCTGCCGGTCGCAGGTTCCAGTCCCGGGGTTGTCTATATCGATGAAAATGCATTGGCGCCGGTTATCGTATTTCATAGCTATAATGATCATCATTACGCGGTTAAGGAGCTGGATAATATCGAGAACTTATCAAGAATACTCAGTAATCATGAATTCAATTACTGGATCGAGATAAAAGGATTTGGATCTATGGCAATGTTTGAAACACTGAACACCGATTTCGGTATCAGTAAGCTGGTTTTAGAAGACATCACACGAACGTATCAGCGCCCAAAACTGGAAGAGTATGGCAAATATGACTTTGCTACCAGCCGCATGCTTCGCCTTGATGAACATAAAAATCTGGAGAATGATCAGGTTTCGTTTATTCTGATGGAAAATGCACTATTCACCTTCCAGGAGGCCCACACAGACTGCCTTGAGCCAATACGGACACGTTTAAGGGTAGGAAAAGGAAATATCCGCATTGCAGGCAGCAGTTATTTAATGTATGCGCTGATGGATATTATTATTGATACCTATTTTGAAGTATTAAGCACTTGGGGCGATGAACTCGATATGATTGAAGACCGCCTGTTTGATAAACCAGATAAAACTGTGATGTTCGACACCCAGTTGATTAAACGAAATCTGATCAACGTGAGACGGGTAGTGTGGCCGGAGAGAGACAAGTTAAATGATATCCTCAGAAGTGAAAGCTTGCTGATCCCCAGTCAGACTAAAATGTACATTCGTGATGCGTATGATCATTGCATTCAGCTCATTGACATTGTCGAATCTTTAAAGGAGATATCAGCCAGTAACATCGACATGTATTTGTCTATCATTAGTAACAGGATGAATGAGATTATGAAAGTGCTCACCATCATTTCTTCGATTTTTATTCCTCTGACGTTTATAGCAGGTATTTACGGGATGAACTTTGCCATTGAAGATCCCGTCACAGGTAAAGTTCTGCCCCAAAATATGCCCGAACTTTACCAGGAACATGGTTATTTATATACAATGATTATCATGGGGGCAATTGCAGTTGGACAAATCATATATTTCTGGCGAAAAGGATGGTTTAAATAGAAGTGATTATTATTACCTTTACCGGCTCATGCAATCTTTCGAACTGGACAAGTCAGATGTATCCAAAATCAAGCTCGCTTTAAGCGGTGATGATGAACAACTAAAAGTTATTCTAGGGGAGTATCACGCCTCTGAAATTGCCATCTTATTTGAAAGTTTAAATAAAGATGAAAAGCAAAGGATCATCAATTTGCTGGACGTCGAGACTGCATCTGAGGTTATCTCAGAAATGCATGAAGAGTCTCACCCTGAGGAACTTCTCCTGCAGTTACATCCCGACAAGCGGACGGAAATTGTAGAAGAGCTGGATTATGATGATGCCACCGACATCATCTCTCAGCTTGAAGAACATGAACAAAAAGAGATTCTTGCAGACCTGAGTGAAGACGATGCTTCCAGCATCAGGAATCTACTTAGTTACCACGAAGAGACAGCGGGTGGTTTGATGAATACGGAGTTCATCCGTATCAATCTCGACCTGACTAAAAAGGACGCTATAGAGGAGATCATCCGGCAGAGTGAAGAAATTGAAGAATTCTATACCATCTTCGTGGTAAATGACGACAACGTTTTTCAAGGTATTGTGTCTTTGAAAGACATCATCAAGGCAAAAGGAAATGTTAAAATCACTGAACTTGTAAAAGCAGAAGTTGCCTGGGTTTATCCGGATACAGATCAGGAAGAGGTAGCCCGGTTAATTTCACAATACAACATCACAAGTATTCCGGTTTTGGATAAGGATATGAAGCTGCTGGGCCGGGTTACATTTGATGACGTGATCGACGTACTGGAGGATGAGAATACAGAAGATATCTTAAAGATTTCAGGGGTATCGGAAGATGAGGAACTGAGTGGTAACTGGATTGAAGCGGTAAAGTCACGCTTGCCATGGTTAATCCTTAACCTTGGCACGGCATTTTTGGCATCTTCTGTAGTAAGGCATTTTGACGATACGATAAAGCTAATCACCATTTTACCAGCCTATATGACTATTATCGCCGGCATGGGTGGAAATGCGGCAACACAAGCACTTGCGGTAACTGTAAGAAGGATTTCATTGTATGACTTAACTGATAATCAAGCGTACAGAACTGTTTTAAAAGAATTAACGGTTGGATTGATAAATGGTGCATGCACAGGTACCATTGTGTTCCTGTTTGCTTTATATTTTGACTCTAATCCAATGCTGGGACTGGTTATATTCTTAGCCATGACAGGTAATTTACTAATTGCAGGCGTAACTGGTGCAGGTATTCCTTTGGCATTAAAAAGAATTGGTATCGACCCAGCCATTGCGTCGTCAATAATTATTACAACATTTACCGATGTTTTTGGGTTTTTACTCTTACTGGGACTGGCAAGCAAGCTTTTATTGTAGTAAACCAACAGGAAACAAGCAACAAAACACAATTAGACTCAAGAAGAAGCAACCGCTAATTAAATAGCCGTTACTCTCGTTTCTATATTACCTTTTGTTGCTTTCGAATAAGGACAGGCATGGTTTGCTTTGTCGGCCAATTTTTGCGCTTCCTCAGTAGAAACTCCAGGAATATGTACATCCAGATCCGCAGATAACGCAAATGCATTTCCATCCTTATTAAAAGAGATGTGAACTTCTACCGTAGCTTCTGAAACATCAACGCCCTCGCGTTCCGCTATTGCACCCAATGCACCTAAATAACATGGACCCCATGCTGCAGCAAACAACTGTTCCGGATTTGTAGCACCACCTTGTCCACCCATTTCCCGAGGTTTCCTAACCTCAAATTCTATCATTCCATCGCTTGATTTAATATGACCATTCCGACCACCTTTAGCAGTAACAGATGCTGTATACAGTTTTTCCATAATGTTATCTTGTTCTTTTTAACTTCTGATACAACAGTCGGAAATCTATTAAAGTTTCATTTATTTTTATTTGTTGGTCATTAACTACCTTAAGCACTTCGTATCTATATTTTAATTTTTTCCGATAGCTTAAAGATATCGTAAGCAACTTTTTGTATCATATCAATCTGTTCGGTTATGATAACCTCGTCGTTCTGATTTTCATCCTGTTCAATTATGCTCCTTCTAATCAAAGGAACATTACTGACCGTTCCTTTATTCGATTTCAGATTTTCAACAGACAAATTCAACAGATATTTGGTATTCTGAACTACTGGCTTAAGCTCATCAAAATCAGAGACTACAAAAGCGTGTTCCTTTTTATACAAAGACAAAGTAGCAATGTAAGAAGAGAGGTGATGATTTAAAGCTGTAAACTGATGTAATTCTGTCATCATGATCTGTTTACTTTTAGGTTCAGAAAACATGCGCTGAAATAACGATGCAAGGTTGGCTGTAGCTACGTAAACCTCCTTACGTGCAACTTTGTAATTGGTCAGGTTATGTTCGTCTTCAACATACAGTAAAATAACCTCTTCAAAGTACTTTAGGTTGGCTCTAAGTGTATCCAGCATAGCTTCCTTCAGTTTTTCGTGTTCCCAGTTTGGAAACAGTGAATAACTCGCTAACAGTGCAATGCCAGATCCGATTAGTGTATCGTAAATTCTTTCCCTGGCAATTGACAAACTCCCCATACCAAGGAAATCAAATAACACCAAAATATAGGGTGTCATAAAAAGTACACTGACTACATAATTCTTACGCTGAAAACTATAAGCGCCAATCATACAAAACAGGAGGATTATAAATAAGGTGTTTTTATCCTGAACATACACCAATATGCCCATTCCTATAAATGCGCCAATTACCGTCCCGATAATCCGCTCATAGTTTCTTTGTTTTGTTAAACTGAAGCCTGGTTTAGAAATTACGAGTATGGTTAGCAATATCCAGTAACTATGCGAAAAATTTAAAGACTTAGCAACAATAAAACCTATAAGCATTACAATAGCCACACGCAACGAGTGGCGAAAGGTAGAAGAACTGAAAGTCATGTTCTCATAAAGCAAACCCCGGTCTATAGTTTGTTTGGTAACAAATTTTTCAATCTCAATTTCCCTGGGTTTTAAATTCTTTTTTTCCTTTTTATTGAAATAGCTATTGATGGTCTTAACACGAGAAAGGATATTTTCAATATTCACTTCAATGTTTTTTAAAGCGATAATACCCAGTGTATTATACTTTCCATCAGTATTGTTAATTTCCAGTTCTGTGATTTCACTCCTCAATCGTTCCACATCTTCAATTAACGACGTGGGAAGGCTAGGGGTGCCTCCGGTTTTGAGTGCAAAGGCTATGTCATCCAGTTCTTCCGCAATTCTAATAATAACAGACTCATAATGTTTTAAAATTCCTGATGAATCAAATTGTTCATGCAACTGCTTGTAATTGTAGTAGGTAGACATCACTTGTTCAAAAAGATCTACCATATCTACAAAAACCAATAGTAAAAAGCGACCTTCCGGAGTAGATTCCCTTACAATTTCCCTGGTTTTAAACAAAACATCTCTTACAGCATCCTGTTTTTCATGCACTTGCACCTGAAGTTGCAGTAAGTCAGCATAATTATCATCGTAATCAATATTCTGGTGATAAAACCTGGCTTTTGCCCTTAAAAAGAGGCTTACTTCGTGAATAGAGTCACTTAGCGTTTGCTGCACAATTCGAAAGGGGCGGATCCTGTAGAAAAAATAACTGAGTAGGGTATACCATATACTCCCTAAAAATAGCAAAGCTGAAGAAAAGAGAACTTCTTTCCAGGGCCTGATATCATCAATACTCAATACCATAATCAACAAAGCCGCTGTCCCAATAGATGCAGCTCTGGTACCATACAGAAAGAACATTGAAAAAATAAAACTGAAAAATACGATCAAAACAGCAGTAAAGTAGACACTGCTGTTAGTTAATCCGACCACGATAAAGATCAGTGTAATCAATCCGGTTGTGATTAACATCGCATTTCTGCGATGTACAATTGGTCCTGGTGTGTCTACAACGCTTGCGCAAAGCGCACCTAACGACAAAGTCATGCCATATTGGAGTAATCCAAACTGGGCTAGAATTAAAGATGGACAAAGAACGCCAAGAGTAATGCGCAGACCGTCAGCAAAATAAGTACTTAATAAAAAATCATGGATACTTCGGACAGGACGATTAAACATATTGCAAATTTATAATTAATGCATATCAATTACTTGACCAATTTGATTAGTAATATCAACATTTTTTAGATTTGTTTAATTTAAAAGACAAAATAAACTTATCAGTCTGTAAATACCCTGAGATAGGGATCTTCCGAATTATTACTTAACATAATATTAATTATACAACATATTAATACGTAAAAAAACACCAATCAATGCGGTTGGTGTTCCTAGTTTTTGTACTGTTAGAATTCTTCTAATTTTCCTCTAAGTTCCTGAACTTTATCCAGTCGCTGTTTACGGGTATAAATCTCAATTAGCAGTTGTACGGTTGATTTATCATTCTGATTAACTTCATGTGCCTGCAATAAAGCGATTTCTGCACGGTTAATATAGGAAATGAATTTAGGCGTACTTTCTGAATTTCCGGATTTAAGCGATTCATTTGCTGAATTTATATAAACAAGTCCAAGCTGATACAATGCATCAAAATAATTTTCATCGATTGCTAAAGCTTTATTGTAAGCTAATTCCGCTGTACTGTTGTTTGCTTTATTTTGCTGCAGATAGCCGTATAGAAAATATAGCAATTTATTGTTCGATTCTACTTTAATTGTTGATTCGATTACACGCATTGCTTCCGGATATTTTTCATTATCCAGCAACAGATTAATGTAGTCGTTCGTTAGGAAAACATTATAAGGATTAACTTTAATTCCATCTTCAAGTGTACGTATGGCTAATTCATGCTCAAATTTAGAGGTGTAAATATGAGCCATATTCTGGAAAATGATAGGATTTTTAACGCCATTATCTTTTGCTCTTTTAAAATACACCAAGGCTTTGTCGTATTCCTGGATATTTTGCGCAGACAAAGCTGTGTTAACAGCCAATGTGGTATCTTTCGGTAAAAAATCACTTACTTCACGGAGCGACTCGTAAGCGGCTGCAAAATCTCCCTTGACGTATGCATCACTACCTTTTTTTTGTTTTCTGATGTTTACGTTATAAGCTGCTGCTGAAATTAAATTTTGATTTGCCTGGAATTTATCCAAACGTTTAGCGGAGTCAATTGCCTGTAAAGCAAGATTATAATACCTGTCTGCATTGCCTTCATTAGTTTCAATAATAGAAACGTATGAACTCAGGTAAGCTTTTATAGCCCAGGTTTCAGGCCATCTTCTTGTCTTTTTGTCGCTCTGGGCAGCCTCTGCCGCTTTAATCCCCTCTCCTAGCACGCCTAGCTGTTTACCGGCATCCTGCTTGGCATTTATAGCAACCTGCAGCTTGCCAACGCTATTGCGTGCAATCTGAAGCTGACTCTTTTGCGCAAAGGCAGTATTGTAACTTGCGGAAACCAGGAATAAACCAAAAACAAAGGATATCTTACTCATACAAAAAGGTGTGTTATTACTACAAACTTATAAAAAAAAAAGAGGGATAAAAATTACCCCTCTTTTTCTTTACGACTTCTTACAGAATTATTGCTTAATACTGTCTAATTTTTTCTTCATTGCCTCATAGTTAGGCGTGTCATTTTTAAATAAATAGATGATCTTAAGGTTTTCTAAAGCACTAACATTATTTGGATCTAATTCCAATGCTTTTTTGAAAAAAGGCATAGATTCATCGATAAACTTATTCATTTTGTTAGTCAACGCTGTGAACTCATCCTTTTTCTTAACATCAATCGCATTTCTTTGGTTCTGTATAGCCAGGGCTTGTTTGTAGTAAGTATCACCCATCAAGTACTGGTATGTTGCGTTTTTAGGGTCTTTTTCCATCAGTACTTTCAACATTTCCTGGGATTTTTTAATATCACCACCTTTAATATAAAGGTCTGTTTCCAAGGTGATAAAGTAAGAATCATCTGGGAATTTTGCTGACGCTTCTTTAATTAAGCCTAATCCGGCAACGCTGTCCTTTAATTTATCCATTGTGATGTTAATGATCTCAGAATACAATACTTTTGAATCTGCATAGTTCAAATCAATTGCTTTCTTGAAATTTCTTACCACTTCAGGATAGTTTTGAATTTCCTTAGCTGTTACACCTGCATTCACATACATCGATGTATCATTCGGATTTTTAGTAGTAATTTCGTTAAAAGCAGCTAATGCAGCTGCGAAATCTTTCTTTTTATAAGCATAGATAGCTCTGTTTCTCAATGCATTTTCAACATTTACCTTCGCTTGCTCTAAGTTATCCTTCTCAGCACCTTTTTTGTCCAGTTCCTGAGTTTTAACAATTGCTTCTTCAGCTATTTGTTGTTTTGCTTTTGCATTATTCAAATCTACAGAGTCGATCAATGCAATTCTTGATGCAAATAAAGCTCTGTAAGACCAGGCTTCAGGTAAGTCTTTAGATTTCTCATGAACAATAGCAAGATCAGTGTGCGCTAATCCACCATTAAGTGCTTTTAGATGATCGTCCAGCGTTTTGCCTGTAGTTATGCCTAAAAGATTCCATGCTTTTTTGGCTTCATTGATTTCACTTTTTTGAGCGCTTGCATATGAGGCAACACTTGCAAACATTATACTTAAAAGTACTTTTTTCATCTTTCTACAATTTGTTTTTTAATGATAATGAAGCTACCATGATCTAATATCTGTTTTGTTTTATGATCACAATAGCTTCATTAATTTTACTTATTTTTTTAATTGTTATTTTTCTTCTTCATCTGCCTCTCCCTCTTCGTCGGCGTTCTCGTCGTTTTCATCAATTTCTTCTTCTGTTTCTTCAACATCATCTTCGATTGTACCCTCTTCGCCTTCTCCAGCCGGTTCGCCATCAACAATCAGGTGGTTTTCAGTTTCTTCAACTTCCTCATCCTCATGTTCTATTCTGGCAACAGAAGCAATTTCGTCGCTACCTTTAAGGTTAATTAAACGCACACCCTGAGTTGCACGGCCCATTACCCTTAACTGGCTCACTACTATCCTGATTACGATACCTGATTTATTGATAATCATTAAATCATCCGCATCAGTAACATTCTTAATGGCAACCAGGTTTCCGGTTTTCTCAGTAACGTTAATGGTTTTAACACCTTTACCACCTCTATTAGTAACGCGGTAATCTTCAATATCAGTACGTTTACCGTAACCTTTTTCTGAAACCACCAAAACAGTTGCTCCCGGATCATCCACAGCAATCATGCCAACTACTTCATCTTTCTCATGAGCAAGTGTAACACCACGAACACCAGTTGCAGTTCTACCCATTGGTCTAACCTTCTCTTCATTGAAGCGAATAGCCCTTCCTGAGCGTAAAGCCATCACAATTTCACTTGAACCAGTAGTTAAACTCGCTTCTAACAATTGATCACCTTCATTGATATTAATTGCATTAATACCATTTACCCTTGGTCTCGAATAAGCTTCCAGAGAAGTTTTCTTAATCGTTCCTTTTTTGGTACACATGATGATGTAATTGTTTTCCAGGTATTCCTGATCTTTAAGGTTTTTAACCTTAATAAAGGCTTTAATCTTTTCTTCCTTAGGGATATTGATGATGTTCTGAATTGCTCTTCCTTTACTTAATCGTGATCCTTCAGGGATTTCGTAAACCCTTAGCCAGAAACAACGACCAGTTTCAGTAAAGAACAACATATAGTTGTGGTTCGAAGCGATTAATAAGTGCTCAATAAAGTCTTCATTTCTGGAATCACTTCCTTTTGAACCTTTACCGCCCCTACCTTGAGTACGATATTCTGTAGCTGGAGTACGTTTGATGTAACCTTCATGAGAAATGGTAATTACTACCTCTTCATCCTCAATAAAGTCTTCCATGCTCATATCTTCTGCCGAGTGAACAATAGAAGTTCTACGTTCATCGCCATATTTCTCTTTCATCTCAGTCAACTCATCCTTGATGATCTGCATACGTTTACCTTCATCATCTAAGATAGACTGTAAGTATTCGATAGTTTTCATCAGTTCATTGTATTCGTCTTTGATTTTATCACGTTCCAGACCTGTTAACCTACGAAGCGTCATATCAAGGATTGCTCTCGCCTGAATATCAGATAAGCCAAATTGCTCCATTAAGCCTGTTCTGGCATCTTCAGGAGTATCAGAACTACGGATCAATTTGATAACCTCATCCAGGTGATCCAATGCAATCAGTAATCCTTCTAATATATGTGCGCGTTTTTTAGCCTCAGCAAGTTCAAATTTAGTTCTGCGGACAACCACCTCATGTCTGTGCTCCACAAAATAATGGATCAGGTCCTTCAGGTTCAATAACTGCGGTCTTCCTTTAACAAGGGCAATGTTATTTACACTAAATGAGGTTTGTAATGCAGTTTGTTTAAATAAGTTATTTAAAACAATAGAAGCATTTGCATCACGTTTGATTTCGTAAACGATACGGATACCATCCTTGTTAGACTCATCTTTGATATTAGAAATACCTTCAATTTTTTTCTCTCCAACCAGTTCAGCAGTACGCTCAATCATCATTGCCTTATTTACCTGATAAGGTATTTCAGTAACGATGATCGTTTCGCGGTCTTTATGAGACTCGATTTCAGCTTTAGCACGCATTACAATACGGCCTCTTCCGGTTTCAAAAGCTTCCTGAACACCATTGTAACCATAAATGATGGCTCCTGTTGGGAAATCAGGTGCTTTAATGTGCTTCATTAGCTCAGCAACAGTAATTTCATTGTTGTCTATATAAGCGATAGTAGCATTAATGGTTTCAGTGATATTGTGTGGAGGCATGTTTGTTGCCATACCTACGGCAATACCGGATGAACCATTGATAAGTAAGTTAGGAACCTTTGAAGGAAGCACAGTAGGCTCCTGTAATGAATCATCAAAGTTTAGTTGAAAATCAACCGTATCTTTATTGATATCTGCAAGCATATCTTCTGCGATCTTCTGGAAGCGTGCTTCAGTATATCGCATTGCTGCAGGAGAGTCACCGTCAATTGAACCATAGTTTCCTTGTCCCTCAACCATTAAGTAGCGTAAGCTCCAATCCTGGGCCATCCTTACCATGGTGTTGTACACAGATGAATCACCATGTGGGTGATACTTACCCAAGACTTCACCAACGATACGTGCAGATTTTTTATATGGTTTATTGTTTGCTAATCCCAGATCAAGCATTCCGTACAACACGCGACGGTGTACAGGTTTTAATCCATCACGTACATCAGGTAAAGCCCTTGATACGATAACCGACATCGAATAATCGATGTAAGCGGATCTCATTTGCTCATCAATATCGATTCTAATTATTTTGTCGTTTTCTTGATTTTCTAAATCTTCTGCCATAAATATTAATGTTCCTTAAGAACGTTTTAAATGTGGTATTGTTATAACCTTGCGAATCTAATAAAAAATGCGCCATAAAGGCGCATTGTGGAAAAATTTTAGCCTATAAATTGAGGCTTTATTTAGGCCTTAGGCCCACACTATTCCCTTTTTGAGCTTACTCAAAGTATAAGCTTCAGAACTACCAGGAACAGGTTGGTGATTATATGTCCATTTTGCCATTGGCGGCAGGCTCATCAGGATAGATTCTATCCTTCCGTTTGTTTCTAATCCGAATTTAGTCCCTGCATCGTATACCAGGTTAAATTCTGCATAGCGGCTTCTGCGCAGGTACTGCCATTCTTGTTGCTGTGCTGTAAATTCCGTATCACGGTTGCGGTCAATCAACTCTGTGTATGCCGGAATAAATGTATTTCCAACAGCTTTTGAAAAAGCCAGTAACTCCTCAAATGACAGGTTTGTATTTTCAGGTTTTAGTCTGTCGTAAAAAATGCCACCAACTCCCCTGGTCTCTTCCCTATGTTTGATAAAGAAATAATCGTCTGCATGAGTTTTGAATTTTGAATAGAATGTAGGGTCGAATTCATCACAGGTTTGTTTTAACAAGTGATGAAAAAACCTTGCATCCGTATCTATAATGTAATGTGGTGTTAAATCAATACCACCACCAAACCAGCGGGTTTGTTCATCCATCTCAAAATATCTGATGTTCATATGTATAATAGGAACAAAAGGGTTTGAAGGGTGCATTACAATGGAAACTCCGGCAGCAAAAAAGTCGTCATTTTCTACTTTAAATGCCTTTTTTACAGCGTCGGGCAACTTGCCATGTACCGCAGAAAAGTTTACACCACCTTTTTCAATTACATTTCCATGTTGCATGATCCTGGTTCTGCCACCACCGCCACCTTCGCGGCTCCATATTTCTTCTTCAAATTTAGCCTGTCCATCAGCGAGTTCTAAACTGCTGCAAATCTCATCCTGAATTTTCTGATAGGCTGCTATTACTTGATCTTTAAAAACCATTTCGATTAAAACTAAGCTCAAAGTTAACCTTATTAAAAAATCCTATTCCCTAAAATTGCAGATAGTACATTGTTTTGACACTATTGTTCCTTAATTCTGACACTATCTCCTCTCAAAAAAAAAAGAGTAGACACCCAATGACATCCACTCTTTTACCGTTGCTACAGTACGCGCTGATCCTTTTAATTAACCGGAGGCTTCATTGTTGTATCCGGAGGTGTTGGTTTTAGTGTATCTATTACTTTTGGTGTATCTACAGGAACAGATATGTTCGTGTCAACCTTCAGCGTATCGGACGATCCCGATACATTTTTTGTAGAATTGCAAGCTGAAATAGCGAGAACAAAAGTAGCAACTGCAGCAATGCTTAAAATTAACTTTTTCATAGATTTCTGCTTTAAGTTCAGTTACTTAACAATGAAAATCTATTATGGTTTTTTATTAATTTAAATCAATGGTGCATTTTTAATTTATCCAGTAATTCTGGTGAAATATTTTCTGCATATGCGCCATAAGCGTCAATAATTACACCCCTTAAATTTCCTACCGGAGATGAGATGGCATAGATAATAGAACTGTCATCCGGATCTGTCATACCTTCAAAACGATAAAATTCATCAATTTCAAACTCTTCAGGCATCAGTTTTATATCTATAGCTTTACACTCAATATATTCAGATGAAAGATTGAAATCATACTCATAACCCCGTGCTTCGAGGTCTGCTACTGCGGCGGTAAGGGTGTCATATACATACATAACCCTAATTTACTAAAAAATTACTTTATCCTAGTATATAAAATTTTTAAGTTCAATAAACTTTCTGATATTTAAGCATCATGGTTGTATCTGAAAAAACCCTTAAGTGGGCCCTGTGTTTATATCCACCTTTATTCTTTCAGCGTATCTGGGTCCGTAAGTTTCATAAAGGCTTTAGAGGTGTGGATGTGAAAATTGCGAAAAGCCTGTTAAACAAGAACTACAACGGATCTATATTTGGCGGTACTATCTATGCTGCAACAGATCCTTTTTATGCATTATTGTTTGATCAGCTGCTTCAAAGAGAAGGGTTTAAAGTTCGGGTATGGCTTAAAAGTGCTTCCATTCAGTACCTGAAACCTGGAAGGGGCAATTTGTATTTTACCATTAATGTTACCGATGATATGCTAAACGAAGCTATAGAAACGTTAAACACCAATGGCAAGTTCATAAAAGCCTACCCTATGGAAATTACTAATTCTGCCGGAGAACTTTGTGCAGCAGTAATGAATGAAGTTTATATCAGAAACCTACACCAGGGAGAGGAACCACGTATTGCTTATTAATATTTTAGACGCTTACCACAATGAACATCAGGAAACTAATTTTACAAGGCGAAGGCACTACACTTGATTTCAAGAAAACGATTACCAGCAATGAAAAGATTGCCAAAAGTTTAGTCGCATTTGCCAATAATATGGGTGGACAATTGTTAATTGGTGTGGCGGATGATGGTAGTATTAAAGGGGTGAAATCGGAAGATGAAGAACGATATATGATCACCAAGTCGGCCCATCAATTCTGTAAACCTGCAATCGAACCTGAATTTGAAGAGATCTATGTAGATGATAAGCTTGTGCTCGTTGTAAATATTGCAGCCAGTGAAACTAAACCGCATTATGCCCTGGATGAAAACAAAAAATGGTGGGTATATTACCGTGTCGAAGATAAAAGTCTGCTGGCCAGTAAAATTATCGTCGATGTAATAAAGAAAGGAAGCAGCAATAGCGGGCAGCTTATTTCTTACCGGGAACAGGAGAAAAAATTATTTGAATACCTGGGTGAGAACGGACGAATTACATTAAAAGAGTTTAGTAAAATTACCAGGGGTTCATATAAACAGACACAAAAGATCCTGGTAAACCTAATTCTAAGCGGTGTAATCAGACCACATTCCTCCGAAAAAGAAGAGTATTTCACCTCAATTTAGCTTTGTGCTCTGTCATCCGAAATTCATTTCATAAAAGTCAATTACATTTTAAACGTTTTAAACCACGATTATCAAATTAGTTGAATTCCGGAACACTTAAATCAGCCGGAAAAAGCCGACTTTTGCCAAAATGTTGACAAATCTGTATACAAAATATAAGCCCTTTTATTCTGATAATTTACGACTGGCGATGCCTATTGTAGTCTCTCAGCTAGGCCATACTTTGGTACACCTTGCTGATAGTGTAATTGTTGGTCATTTTGCTGGCACCATTCAATTGGCAGCCGTTTCATTGGTAAACAGTCTTTTTATGCTGATACTGGTTTTAGGACTTGGTATTTCTTACGGACTGACCCCTTTAATTGCACAGGAAAACGGGCGTAAAAACTATGATGAATGTGGCAAGTTGTTATCTAACAGCCTTGTTATTAACTTCTTCTTCTCTATTCTGTTGTATGGTTTTGTACACCTTGGTACGCTGCTGGTCATCGATCATATCGGTCAGTCGCCCGAAGTAGTGGCTTACGCTAAGCCTTACCTGGGTTATCTCGGTATTTCAATTATTCCACTGATGGTTTTTCAAACTTTTAAACAGTTTGCTGAAGGGCTTGGTTTTACAAAACAGGCTATGTTTGTTTCGATCTGGGGTAATTTACTGAATATTATATTGGGTATTATCTTTGTAAAAGGAATGTTTGGAATTGCGCCAATGGGTGTTAAAGGCGTAGGTCTGAGTACTTTAATAGATCGTACCTTGATGGCTATTGTTATGTCTATATATGTACTTCGCTCTAAGCATTTTAAGGAGTATACCAAAAGTTTCCGTGTAGGTCTTGTCGATAAGATCAGAAGTTTTAAAATCGCAAAAATTGGCGCACCTGTTGCTTTACAATACTCTTTTGAAATCAGTGCTTTTAGCGGAGCAGCTATATTAATTGGTACAATCGGCGCTGTTGAACAGGCCGCACATCAGGTTGCCATAAACCTGGCTTCCGTTACCTATATGATGGCCAGTGGTATTGCCTCAGCCGCTACTATTAAAACAGGTAATAATTTTGGCAAGCAGCATTTTTCTGATCTTAGAAAATCTGCCATAGCCAGTTATCATGTGATCCTTTTATTTATGAGCATTACGGCACTGTTGTTTATTCTTGCTAACAACTTCCTGCCTTACATTTATACTGAAGATATCGCAGTAATCAACATTGCAGCTCAATTACTTATAATTGCTGGTTTCTTTCAATTATTTGATGGTACACAAGTTGTCGGTCTTGGTGTTTTAAGAGGTATAGGAGATGTAAACATCCCTACCCTGATTACCTTTATTGCCTACTGGGTGATTGGTATACCATTAGGTTATTTACTTGGTATTGTATTAGGATTGGGTGTTAATGGCATCTGGTACGGCTTAACCTTCGGATTATTGACCGCTTCTACCCTATTATTTTTCAGGTTCCAGAAAAGAACAAGAGTCCTAATCGGTTAATTACCAGAAAAGTTCCGTCCAAATATTTCTTTAATAAATTTCGTTTAATTTAAAAATAGCCCTTATCTTCAGTTAAGAGAGTATTTCAAATTAAATCTACAAAATAGATAGATTTAATTTTGATTATTGAAAAAGTTGACTTAATATTGTCGACTAATTCAATAGACATTATTAACAGCAATGAATAATACATTGGAAACTGAGATAAAAGTGACGATTCCGCGGAAATCCCCTCAAGAGAACAAATGGAGGCAAATAGCTTATCTATGCCTATTGATTATTGCTGCTTTATTTGGCGGATATGCACTTTACACTTACCTTACCTACGAATCATTGGTATCATTTGGCGAACAGGCTTATGCTCAAATGGATGATAAGTTCTTTTGGATGCTTGCGGTTGGTTTCTTTGCGCAATTGGTTGATGGAGCTTTAGGGATGGGCTATGGTGTTGTTTCTACCACATTATTGTTATCGGGAGGTTTAAATCCAGCAGTAATTTCGGGCAGTATACATACCGCTGAGATGTTTTCAAGCGGAGCCTCGGGCTTTAGTCATTACCGCTTTGGGAATGTAAATAAGAAGTTATTTAAAACCTTGCTTATACCTGGTGTTTTGGGCGCCATTGCTGGCGCAATACTATTGTTTTATGCTGGCGATGCTTTTTCACAATGGATTCGTCCTGTGATCTCTGTTTATACGCTTTTATTGGGAATCAGAATTCTTAACAATGCGTTTAAAGGAAAACCAAAGCTTCAAAAAGTTAAACGGGCAGGTTGGCTTGCGGGCGCAGGAGGTTTTTTAGATTCGTTTGGAGGTGGTGGCTGGGGGCCTTTGGTTACCTCCACATTAATAGCAAAAGGCCGTACGCCTAAATACGTAATCGGATCTGTTAGTTTAACCGAGTTCTTTGTAACCATGGCAAGTGCGGTAACTTTCTTTTTCCTTCTAGGTGTAAGTCACTGGCAATCTATTGTAGGCTTAATTATTGGAGGCGTTATAGCTGCACCAATTGCTGCACGCCTGGTAGGCAAACTGCCTATCAAGAAAATGTTTATTGGCGTTGCTGTAATCGTAATTATATCCAGCTTACGCATTATATGGATGTCATTAGGAAAAGTAATTTAAGCCTAATCGTTAACCATTTAGCATATCCAGATAATGTAATCCTTCAGGTGTAATTGAGGCGGAATGCTGAACACTATCACGGTCAATCTTAATGTAACCTAAGCTTTCCAGCTCTTCATACTCCTCTTCCATTCCACCAAGAATAGAGGAACTTACCTGTTGATCAATGATCTCCAATAAAGATTTAATAGCTTCTTTTTCCATGACTTTAAATATTTGGTTATTTAAAGATAGTAAAAACTAAACTTTTATTCTTTCTATTATCTGGGATTTATTGGCAGTATTTAGACCTTTTAATTCAACATATTTAACGTTCGGTATCCAGAAAGAGCCTCCTTCAATTCGTAAAAAGATGCGATCAAGCTGAATCTTCTTATTATTTACCGTAACATAAACATGATATTTTTTATCCTCTGCCGACTTCATCAGGTATAAAGGAAGTTTCTTGTGAGAGACAAACCTCAATTCATATTGATCGTTTCCAATAGCTTTTGCCTGGATTCCATAGGCGAACTTACGTTGTATATAGCTTAGGTCTTCCTTCTCTCCATCGTTTTCATATCTAATCCAATACACCTTAATCGGATCTTTCTTATTTATATCCCCATCACTATCTAAATTAAGTTCACAAATAATCGTATTTGTATTGGGATCTCTTTGGAGATAAAAAAGCTGATTGCTAATACCCTTGGGGGTTGGGAATTTTATCGGTGAAGGATTTCCAGTTTCTACACTTTGCGCAAAAACAGTAGCACTAAAAAATAACGAACTAAAAAACCAGGTGAATAAAAAAAGACGGGCGCTAGGTTTTATAGATTTCATGATTATTTTTTTGAAGTTCAAATTTAACTCAAAACCTGCACATCGTACTTCAACGATTATTATTTTACATTAAATCGATACTTTACATTTTTTCAATTCATATTAAAATGATCTTTAATATTTCTTACCTGATGTGCATGTCGTTGCGTATGGTAAATTACAAAACAGACTGCTTCAAAACGAGTTAAATGACCATATACGGGCAGTTCGAATGCAAGGCAGGTTTGTGTAAGGTCTATATCAATAATTGCCTTAGCAATATCATTTTTTATTTCCTCTAAAGCATTCAATAAACGTTTTTTATTATAAGCTTTATATTTTGGAATAATAAAATCCGGGGACTCCATCTTTATATTAAAATTGAGGAAATCCTCTTTAAGCTTTCCGCACAATTCATCAGGGATCCGTTTTGTTTCTGTGACCGGCCCATTCAGTACTTCTCCAAAGCCAGAATTAGCCATAATGATGTGTTGGGCTACCTGCCCTGCTGTCCAGCTCCCTTCAAATGGTATATTGTTAAGCTCTGCTTCATCAAATGCGGAAATCAATTCCTGAAATTCAGTGATTGTACTTTGTAATGCGGCAATGATTTCTCTTTTATTCATGGTTTTCCAGGTTAAAGTGTAACGGGTAATCCGGTTTTACGATTAATTAACAATAAATTTATGAAAATTTAATTCCTGAAAAAGGGCTATAATGCGTCAAATAAAGGGGTATTTGCGACAAATATTGATTTAATGTCATAAAAATGAAATTTCAATAGTGTATGATGTACACTATATAGGAATAAGTACGTATATTTGTCTTATTAAAAATGAACAACACTTCTAATCGGGATTGCTAATCAGTCCTGATAGAATTAAAGAGAAAACCCGTTCATACAGGTTTATATTTGGTTAGAGTAGAGGAGAGCTTGGATGAGTCGCCTCTTTCTTTTTTTATAGACCTTTTGTAATTGTGGTTTTCAGTTGGTTACGTCAAATGCTGGAGTTAAATGTTAACAGATCCCCATCACTCTAAGTAAGATTTCAACTTATCCTGTAGCAACCCTTTACTATACCCCGTCCAGGAGTTTAGCACTACGCCTTCAGGAGAAATGACAACATAGTGTGGAATGCCGCTAACTCCATAGCGTGCAGCTATTCCAGTCATCCCTTTACCATCGCTGAGGTTTAGCCAGCTGATTTTTTCGCTTAATGAAACCTTTTCCCAAATTTCCTTTTTTGTATCCATACTGATACTAACAATCAGTATTTTATCTTTAGCTGTACTGTCTAGCTGTCTGAGTTCCGGCATAGCCATCATACATGGTCCACAAGCCACACTCCAAAAATCGAGCAACAGGTATTTGCCTTTATAATCCTTAAGCATATGATTTTTACCATTAAGATCCTTGAGGATAGTATCCACCATGGATTCACCTTTTTTAACAACCACTGGCGGATACAGATAATTACTGATCTCTAATGCTCTGAGTTCAAGTTTTTGTTGTGGCGTTAATTTGTTAAACAAGGAGGTAACCGCTGGCCTAAACGAACTTTTTTCGTTGTACCTTACATCCATAGCCATTTCGGTCATTTTTTTGAACCAGATGTCACTTACTTTAGCAGTTTTTAAAATGGAGATTTCTTTCTGAAACACTTTTTGCTGCCAAACTGATTCAATAGTTCTTAATGAGTCTATTTGGAACTTGATGGTTTTAAGTTCAGCTGCTGATGCATTATTCATTTTTTGGAATAATAAACCGACCTGAACAGATAAGTTTTGAATACTGTCTAATTCCTGTTTTGTTGATGCAGTATATTTGCCCAGCTCCTGCTGTCTCAGATCTTTACTTATTACATTCCAGGTATTAAGGAAATAATTATTACCCGATATCTGAATTGCAGATTTGGGACCCACCCAAAGACTAAGCCATTTAGAAGGAAAATCTGCACTGTTTCCTATTAACGCGAGTTCAGTTGATTCTTTAATCTTTCCTGAAAAATTGAATTTTCCATTTTTTACAGTATCGCTGGCAATGGTAACGAATATATTGCCACTATTTTCCATTAAATTAATGATCTCTCCGTCTTTTACGTTACTGAGTTTTCCATTGATAGTGTAGTTGTTTTGCGCAATGGCCAAAAGTCCCTGAAAAATCAAGCCTGTAAATAAAGCGCTAGTGGTTATGCTGCTCATCTGATCGTGGGTTTTATTCTTTGTCTATATACTCCTTCAATTCCTCTTTGAGACTATAGAAGCGCTTCAGCTTATCTTCAAGGATACTTTCATCTGTCATCGTCCAGCCCTGTTTGATAGTTGGATTCGTTACTTCCTTTTGATCAGTGATTTTGATGTTAATTTCATCTCCAATTTTTAATTCTGAACCATACCAATCTAAATGAGTATTCTCAATGGAATTTAAGCCTGAGACTGTAAGACTTAGACTTTCATCATTATACGTTGCTCTTTTAACCCATGTAGTAATCATCGAAAGAACACCTAAATCAGCAGTAATACCAGCTTTAGTAACTAATTCACCATTAACATATACTTCGAAGACCGGATTGTTCATGTTTCTTTTTTTTCTTATATAATCAAAAACTATTGATATCACACTATTATGTTTTCACGTCAAGTGGATGATCTCGAAAATACACAAAAAGTCTATATTAAATGGTAAAAAAATGTACGGACTGTAGCTAAAAATTATTCATATTTTAAAGCCTTTACCGGAGATTTTCTAACCACCTTAACGGCTTGGAGTGAAACAGTAAGTACCGTAAGAAAAATACACAGTATAAATGCTAAAAGAAAAGGTGTGTATGTGATCGAAATACGATAATAAAAGCTATTGAGCCATTCGTTTACGAAAAAATAAGCGACAGGCCAGACAATTACATTGGCCAGCATCACTGCTTTTACAAAACTCCCATTCAGTAAGGTAAGCAGATCCTTAATGGTCGCACCCATGACCTTACGAACGGCAATTTCCTTGGTACGCTGTTCCAGATCGAAGTAAACAACCCCAAAAAGACCTATGCAGCATAAAAAGATCGCCATCGTTGCAAATGAAATGAATACACTGCCGAGGCGAAATTCTGCCTGATATAATTTTTCCAAATGACTGCTAATAAACTGAAAATCTGATGATACATCTGGAAAGTACCTTTTCCATGCCATATCTATTGTTTCTTTTGTTTGCCTGATGTCGCCTCCTTTTACCTTGATATACATATATCCAAAAGTGTTCTTCGGGCTAAGGGTAATGGCCAAAGGTGTTACTTTATTATGCAATGACATACCGTTAAAGTTTTTAACCACTCCTACTACCCTGCCCTGCAAGCCAGGGTAAGAGAGTACAGTATCAATCGGGTTTGAGAGTGCGAGTAATTGTACCGCTGCCTCGTTCAGCATAATGGGCGACTGGTTGTTAGAGATGTCGCTTCCATATTTAGGATCAAACGCTCTTCCTTGCAGCACCTGGATATTTAAGGTTTTAATAAAATCAAAGTCTACAGAAATGAAATCACAGGCATATTTAGTGGTATCTTTATCATTCGTCCAGGTAGAGCTCATTCCAAAAGAAGCCCCTGGATTAAATGAAGAGAAACTCACAGAGATGATTTCGTTTTGCCTGAGTAAATCATTCTTTAGACTCTGGAGCTTCTCATCAGGCATATTAAATGAAGAGACCAATACCTGATCTTTATCAAATCCCAGGTTTTTATTGCTGATATATTGAAGCTGTTTATAAATAAACAAAGTACATACGATCAGAAAGACTGAAATAGCGAACTGAAAAATCATTAAAATCCGTTTAAAAGAAAAATTACCGGTGATGTGCCCCGTATATCCTTTTAATGTTCTTACAGGCATTAGTCTCGAAAGTATCATTGCAGGATAAAATCCAGCAACAAAACCTGACACAATGATAACGGCGAATGCAATACTGATGGTTTTCGCATTTACAATTTCGCCAAGTGAAATCTCTATTCCCAATTGGCGTCCCAACAACGGAATAAAATCATAACTAAACACAATTGACAAAAAGGCCGCTATAATTACATAAAGATAACTCTCACTCAAAAACTGCCACCTCAATTGAGCTTGCGATGCCCCCATGACCTTTTTTATACCGATTTCCTTTGAGCGTTTGAAAGAAGTTGCAACGGTTAAATTAATGAAATTAGCAAGCGCCACAAAGAGAATGAAGAAAGTGACAATGGTAAAAATATAGATATATTTTATATCGCTATTTGGCTCAAATTCATTCTTCGTATGCGAATACAAATGAATTTGGGTAACCGGCATCAATTTTAAAGTTAAGTTTTTTGGGAACTCGTATTTTTTATAGAGCATCTTTAATTTTTCTGTTATTAATGCCGGATTTGTGCCTTTTCGCAATTGTATATATTGCGGAACGCCTGAATATCCCCGCCAATTAAGCTTATGGTCTAAATCAGATTTGCATATAATATCGGTATGAAAATGTGAAGCGCGCGGCAAATCTTTAATTACCCCACTGATCAAATAATCATTAGTATATCCTTTTAATTTGATCGTCTGCCCTACAGCATCTTTCCCAGGAAAACTTAACCTGGCAAATCGTTCTGTCACCAATACCGAATGAGGGTCGTTCAATATTGTCTTTCCATCACCTATAGACAATGGAGCAGTAAACATCTTAAAAAAGGCAGGTTCAGTCGTTAGAACCTGGGCTTCAAAAAACTCATTTCCTGCTTTCGCCTGAAAGGTATTCTGGCGTAGCTGTGTAGAATTTTCAACCTCTGGAATTTCTTGTTGGAGCATCGTCCCCAAACCACTTGGCAGCACAATATTTTCTTCAGCACTTTCCGCGTCAACTGTATACAATCTGTAAATCTGTTCTGCGCGCTCATGATGTTTGTCGTAAGACAACTCAAACATCACATAAGCAATGAGCATTACCACCCCACTCAGCCCTGTAACCAGGCCTAGCAACTTGATTGCTGAGGTAGTTTTATACTTCCAGATATTTCTTAAGGCAATTTTAAGGTTCAACTTGAACATAATATGAGATTTAAGTTAATTTATTTGCCGAGCCAATTTTATACCAAGCTAAAAACAAATTTTAATTACTTAAATATCAATTAATTAAAATAACTATAAAAGTTAATCTGTTCGATTCCGAACGGTGAATGTGCAAAAACGGACATAATTTGATAACAAAAAACCGATTTCATATGCACTCCATTTAACGTAATCACCTTATTAACTTCACATTATAACTTTAAAATTGCCGGTAATATCTGGATCAATAAACCACCAGATTAAAACCCAAACAAATAGTCATTATGAATTTTAAAACAACACTCAGCGGAATATTACTGTTGTTTATTCCCATCATGAGCAGTTTCAATGCATTTGCAACTAACCGAAAAGAAGTTGCAAGTACAACCCCTGTTGCAGAACTAACTATTAATGGTACAGTTAAAGATGCAAACGGACAACCACTCCCAGGAGTAACTGTTCTCATTAAAGGAAGTAAAAAAGGATCCTCTACCAATGGCGATGGTAAGTTTACCATAAAGGCCCAATCTACAGATATATTGGTCTTTTCGCTTGTTGGATACCAATCACAAGAAGTTCCGGTGGCTGATAAAAACACCATCAACGTTAGTTTAAAAGTAGAAGAAGCTGTATTGAACGAAATCGTAGTTACTGCAATAGGTATCAAACAGCAAAAACGCAAATTGGGTTATGCAACCCAGGAAGTAAATACAGAAGTTCTGGACAAAGCAAAAACCATGAACTTCGGAAATGCACTTACGGGTCAGGTTGCCGGCTTAACAGTAAACAACCCTACAGGTATTTTTCAAAGTCCGCAGATCAGTTTAAGGGGCAAAACGCCACTGATTGTTGTTGATGGTATCCCGGTAGAGAGTAACTTATATGACATCTCTTCCGCAGATATAGAAAATATTAACGTACTAAAAGGGGTAACAGCATCTGCATTATATGGTTCAAGGGGTAAAAATGGTGCTATCATCATTACTACCAAAAGGGCTAAAGCGGAAGGCCTGGAAATCAACGTGGGTACAAACAACATGGTAACTGCAGGTTTCACGGTATTCCCCGAAACCCAAACAGAATATGGTAATGGTTCTGAAGGTAAATATGAGTTTTGGGACGGTGCCGATGGTGGTATATCTGATGGAGATATGATCTGGGGCCCAAAATTTGGAACGGGAATTAAAGTAAGACAATGGAACAGTCCGATCAGGGACAAACAAACAGGTACAGTCATTCCATGGTGGGGTAATGTTGCAGGAACCATTTACGACGATAAAGCGAGATATGAAAGAGTGCCGACAGACTGGATACGTCACGACAATCTCAATAATTTTCTGGGTACAGGTATCGTAACTGATAACCATATGTCGCTGGCATACAAAAGCGAAAGTACACAGCTTTGTTTTTCAGCAAAACAAGCCTTTCAAAAAGGACAAGTACCGAATACCAATTTGTCTACCGGCGGATTAAATTTTAGCTGTACCTATAACCTGGCCAAAAATCTTGTTGCTGAAGCCAGCTTATCTTACAATAAGGTGTATTCGCCTAATTTCCCTCGTTATGGTTATGGCCCTAAAAACCATATGTATACCATTTTGATCTGGATGGGTGATGACGTAAATGGCCAGGAGTTGAAAGACCACATGTACGTGCCGGGGCTTGAAGGTTACAGACAAGCAAATTACAACTATGCCTGGTACAATAACCCTTATTTTGCAGCTTATGAGTTGAACCAGGTCCACAATAAAAATACAATGGATGGATTAATGAGGTTGGCATGGACAGCTGCTCCAGGGCTAACTTTACAAGCCAGGGCAAACCTGAGAACTTCAAACCTGTTCGAAGATATGCAGAGCCCTAAATCATACATGAATTACGGAGATTCCAGAAATGGCGATTATAAAAACTGGAGCAGTAACCAGACGAACTTTGATGCCGATTTCTTAGCTACCTATACCAAAAGCCTGACCGAAAAAGTTGGTTTTACTTTAAACGCCGGTGCTTCAAAATTCACCAGAAATTACAGACAGCAATACCAGAGTACTGACGGAATCATCGTACCTTTTGTTTACAGCTTAAACAATACACAAGGTCCTGTTCAAGCATCAAATTTCTTAGAAGAAAAAGAAATACAGAGTGTTTATGGTTCTGCCAACCTTGATTTATTTGACGCAGTTTATCTGAATGTGACTGCACGTAATGACTGGTCTTCTACCCTGCCTGCCGGTTCAAATTCTTATTTTTATCCGTCTGCCTCGATCAGTACCATTGTATCTCAATACTTGAAAATGCCAAAGGCAATAGATTATGTAAAACTGAACGCATCATGGGCAAAAGTATCCAACGATTTAACACCATATAGTATCCAGTCAGTTTATACGAAAGATGTAACTTATGAAAGCACACCTTCAGTAAGCTACGGCGCAGGTTTGGTAAATCCGAACATTAAACCTGAAAAATCTACATCATACGAGCTTGGCCTATCCTCAACGCTCTTTAAAAACAAGTTGAGCGTAGACTTCACTTATTACCACATTTTAGATGAAAATCAGATCATCGACCTGAACATATCACAGGCTTCTGGATTTAATACGCGCAAAGTAAACGGAAACAAATACCAAACCAATGGCTATGAAGTGGTATTGGGTGTTAAACCAATTGTCAACCCAAATTTTAGCTGGAACCTAAATCTGAACTGGTCATCTTCGATCCGAAAACTGACGGAGATTTATGGCAACAATCCTAAATTCGGAAATCTGGTGGTGGGCGACAGAGCAGACAGCTATTATTCTACTGTTTGGGAAAAAAATGCAGCCGGTCAGTTGATCCTGGATGCTAATAGCGGTTTACCCATTAGAGACCCTTTCCAAAGGAAAGTTGGAAACATTGACCCAACCTGGAGAATTGGCTTCTTAAATAGCTTTAAAATTAAAGATTTTACCGTTAATGTAGACATTGATGGGGCTTGGGGTGGTATTATGAATTCAACCACCATTGAGAAAATGTGGTGGGGAGGAAAACATCCTGCATCAACCGAATACCGTGACCAGGAATATGCAGCTGGTAAACCTGTTTATGTACCTGCTGGTGTGGTGGTAACAGGCGGAAGTCTGGCGCGCGACATTAGTGGAAACGTAGTATCGGACACCCGTACTTATGCCCCGAATACAAAAGCAGTAAGCTGGCAAACATGGAGTCAGCAATATCCATACAGAGCCAGGGTGACAGAAGAAGAAAACAGCAAATTTGCCAATACTTTCGACCGTTCTTTTATTAAGCTCCGCCGGGTTTCTGTTGGATACGACATGACAAAACTGATTAAAATGGGTAAAGTAAAAGCACTTGATGTGAGTCTGTATGGCTATAACCTGGCCATGTGGAAAAAAATGCCATACCTGGACCCGGATTTTGGGACCGATTCTGATTTACAAGATCCATCATCCAGATACCTGGGCTGTTCTATTAACCTGAAGTTTTAACATCATCAATAAAAACAAGAATGAAGAATTTATTCAATATATGCTTAATGGCAGCCTGTCTTTTTACGGTTTCGTGTAAAAAAGACCTGGTAGAATTAAATATAAACCCTAATAATGCAAAAGAAACGCACCCCCAACTTCTACTTACAAAAATTGAGTGGACTGCTTTCCAGGAATTTGGTGGTACAAGTCCGCTTTATGCCAATAAAATGTTGGTTCAGAGTGATGGCGAAAACCTGGAGCAATACTACAAATGGAACCGCTCTAATTTTGATGCATTTAACAATTTAAGAAATGTGACTAAAATGGATGAAGAAGCCACCAAATTAAAGCTAACGTCGTATAAAGCTTTAGCAAAGTTTTTCCGCGCTTATTACTTTTACAATCTGACACTTACTTTCGGTGATATTCCTTACAGTCAGGCATTAAAAGCTGAAGACATCAGTCCAATTTACACACCAGCTTATGATACGCAGAAAGATGTTTTCAAAGGTATTTTAGCGGAACTTAGCGATGCAAATAACCTTTTAAAGAATGATAACTCCGAAATTTTAGGTGATATCATTTTCGGAAAATCAACCCAGAAATGGCGGAAAGCCATCAATGCTTTTCGGTTAAAAGTACTACTTACCTTGTCAAAACGCACTAGTGAAGCAGATCTTAACATCATCAATCAATTCGCCTCAATTTATGCATCTGAGCCGCTATTTGCCAAGGATGAAAGCGCAAAACTGGTTTTCCTGAATCAGATCAACAACAGGTATCCTGAATTTAATTCCAGTGGCTTTGGATCTGGTATGTACATGGATATGACTTTTGTAGAACGTTTGAAAGATAGAGAAGATCCGCGACTGTTCCTTTTTTGTACCCAAACCAGGTTAGGAAAAGAAGAAGGCAAGGCTATCTCCGATTTTTCATCTTATGAAGGTGGTGACCCAGCAGCTCCGTATGCAGAGACTAATGTTAAAGCAGTAGCTGGAAGAGTATCTAAAGTTAATGAACGTTATCACAAAGATCCGGTAAACGAGCCAAGAATCCTGATCGGTTATGCGGAGCAGGAATTGATCCTTGCAGAAGCTGCTGTAAGGGGATGGATCACAGCGGATGCTAAACAATTATACCAAAACGGTGTAAAAGCAAACTTCAAATTTTATGAAAGTAGTGTAGCGCTTCTGGCCAGTTCAGCAAACCTTGCTCCTTTTGTTAATGAAAGCGCTGCGGATACCTATCTTACTAAACCACTCAATAATTTCTTGCTGGCCCTGACTACTGAACAAAAAATAGAGCTGATCACTACACAGAAATACTTTCAAACTTATTTCCAGGGCGGATGGACTGCCTTTTTTAGTAACCTGCGCACTGGCTATCCAACATACCGCAGACCAGCCGGCGTAAACATTCCTTTTAGATGGATTTATCCGCAATCTGAATATAACAATAATAAAGATGCAGTTAATAAAGCCATTACCAGCCAGTTCGGCGCAAATAATGATTTGATCAATCAGCCTACATGGTGGATTAAATAAATTAATATATTTATATATTGCGTGGCCATTTCTGGCCACGCATTTTGTTTTTAGCAGTAATTATGGAATCAAGAAGAGACTTTTTAAGAAAAACGAGTTTATTTGCCGGACTGACAACAGTTGCCAATGTTATTCCTCCATCGCTATTGAAGGCGATGTCTATTGAAGCGGCAGCAGGTAGCAGTTATAAGGATGCCGAACACATTGTCTTTTTAATGCAGGAGAACCGTTCTTTTGATCATGCCTATGGTACACTTAAAGGTGTCAGGGGGTTTAATGATCCGAGGGCGCTCAAACAGATCAATGGAAATCCGGTCTGGTTTCAACGAAATAAAGCCGGGCAAAACTTTGCACCGTTCAGACTCGACATTAAAAATTCTAAGTCTACCTGGATGGGTTCCCTCCCACATTCCTGGAACGATATGGTTGCTGCTCGAAACCTTGGGAAGATGGACAATTGGCTGGAAGCTAAAAAAGCCGGTAAGGAATATGCACAAATGCCCTTAACCATGGGATATTATGATCGAAAAGATATTCCATTTTATTATGCGTTAGCGGATGCGTTTACCGTATGTGATCAGCACTTCTGCTCTACCTTGACTGGTACCAGCGCCAACCGGACTTTTTTTTGGTCGGGTGCCATCAAAGAAAACCCACATGATGTAAAATCTGTTCCTCATGTTCATAATGGGCAGATTGACTATAAAGATGTAAACTGGAAGACATATCCCGAACGTTTAGAAGAGGCACAAATCCCCTGGAAAGTCTATCAAAATGAGTTGAGTCTTCCCGTTGGATTTAAAGGAGAAGAAGACGACTGGCTGGCAAATTTCACGGACAACAGTCTGGAATTTTTCAAACAATACCATGTGCGCTTTCATCCGGCACACCTGAACTACGTGCAGAAACTCATCACTGATCTTCCTTCGGAAATACAGCATTTGGAAGCTAAATTACCTAAGAGTGCTGAGGAAGAAAAACAACTCCAATCGAAAAAAGAAAATTTAGCCAAAGCACAGGAAGCGATCAAGACCTGGAATAAGCAAGGCTTTGATAAGTTGACTGACTTTGAAAAGAATATTCATAAAAAAGCCTTTGTTACCAATGAGGGTGATCCTGACTACCATAAGGTTGAAAATATTGAATATGATGACGAGGGTGTAAAAAGAGAAATGACAGTACCTAAGGGCGACATTCTTCACCAATTCAGAAAGGATGTAAGTAACGGAGATTTACCTATGGTATCCTGGCTGGTTGCACCATGCCGCTTTTCCGACCACCCGGGTTCGCCCTGGCATGGTGCCTGGTATATCTCTGAAGTACTGGATATACTCACCAAAAATGAAGAGGTTTGGAAAAAGACTATTTTTGTACTGACATACGATGAAAGTGATGGTTATTTCGACCACCAACCCCCTTTTGTTCCGCCCCACAGTAAGCGTCCGCACACCGGTAAAACTTCTGCCGGAATCAATACAGAAACGGAATTTTGTGGCTTTGACCCAAAACTCGAACAAAATGAAGGCGCGGATAGTCCGGTCGGGCTAGGTTTTAGAGTACCTATGGTTATTGCTTCACCATGGACAAAGGGAGGATACGTAAATTCGCAGATATTTGATCATACTTCCTGTCTGCAATTCTTAGAGCACTTTATAGAGTCTAAAACAGGTAAAAGTGTGAAAGAGACCAATATTAGTCCCTGGAGAAGAAGCGTTTGTGGAGATCTTACTTCTGCATTTCGCCCGGCTAATGAGCAGTCTATAGAAATTGGGCACCTGGATCGTAATCAGTTTATTGAAAGTATTTATGCTGCAAAAAACAAACCACTTCCGGGAAATTTCAAGGCCGTTCAGCAAGCGGATATTGATCAGGCGATAAAAACAGGCAATACCGGTGATTTGTATCCAGCGCAAGAGCCTGGCACAAAGCCTTCGAATGCCTTGCCTTATCAACATGAAGTAAATCTTAAGCAAAATATAGAGGGCGTATTGGAAATGCAGTTTTCAGCAGGAAATTCCATATTTGGGAAAAAGAGTGTTGCCGGAGCTTTTCAGGTTTACGCCCCTGGTAAGTTTAACCTGAAAAAGGAAAAGACTACTGAGGAACTCGAAATGAACCAATGGAATTTCTGTGTTTTACCGGGCGACCAGATTAATTATCAGTGGAAGCTGGATGACTTTATTGGAGACAATTATACGCTGGAGTGTTATGGTGCCAATGGTTTTTTCAGGTCATTTAAGGATGCTAAGAAATTGGCAGGTCTGAATGTGAGGGTGTCACCGGAAATGCTGAACGTTAAAAAATCAACCAGCAATGTGCGTGTAACTGTACTTTCTCAAAAACAGGAAACAGTAATTATTACAGACAATGCGTATGGAAATAAGATGCAAACCATGGTGCTAAAAGCCGGGAAACCGATGGCTCTTATCATTGAATCTGGTAAATCAGGAGGATGGTATGATTTTACCGTAACATTGAAGGGCAATACTGCTTTTAGCCAGCGTTATGCAGGAAGAATTGAAAATGGCCAAAACAGTATTTCTGATCCGGTGATGGCTGAGCGTAAATCTTAAACGGTATATAAAAACAGAAATGCTATTTTTCCTAAAGAAAAATAGCATTTCTGTTTTGCAACAAGCCAAAATCAGCAGCTTAATCTAATACTTATTTTGTTCAAGCGTTCCATTGCTTGCCTTGATCTCCTCCATCGGGATTGCTGCGGCATACTTTCTGGAACCAGGCTTCAAAGTGTATTGAATTGGCGCTGCGGCATAATCTACGGCATTGGCATTTACAGGGAAGAAAGTCTTCGTGAGTGTCACATCATCGTTCGGATCCTGATTAAAGTTAATCCTTCTAATGTCTAACCAGCGTACGGTGTATGGAAATTCCCGATGTCTTTCTTCGAGGATATGCTTAACCGCCTCTTGTGCATTGTTGGCTTTCAACACCGCAATGTCATCAGGAGCATTTTTATCAATACGATATTTTCTAAACTTATTCAGCTCTGTCATCGCTTGCTGATAGTTTCCTAAACGCGCCATGGCTTCCGCTTTTGTTAAGATCATCTCAACCACGTTCGGTGCCAATGTCATGTATTGACGCCCATGCTGGTAAAAACCTGGCACTTTCATACTTTGTCCATTGGCGTCTTTATCAAAGTAGTTTCCTACAAAAATCTTCATAGTACTCACGTTTTTCATGTCATCCAATAGAAATAGCTTCTTACGCAAGTCGTAATTGTGATTTCCGAAGATCTCCTGCAGCTTTTTACTCGCGATCGGGAATGTATAATCAACCATGTAAGTTGGTGTACGGTTGTAGAAAGCCCTATCCCAATCCGCCAGAAAAGTGGTGTGGAAATTCGCTTCTGTCGTATTCGAAGCAACAAGCTTCCCGGAGAGCACATCTAGTACCTGTGTAATCTCACCTGATCCGTAATCACGCACATAGTCATCATAGGTAAGCACTTTTTCTGCTGCTTCCTGCGCCTTAGCGTAATTTTCTATCGCTAAGTAGAAACGTGCAGCCAGTGCGTTCGCACCTGCTGTTGTTTCTTTCCAGCTCAAACGTACGCCATTTTGAAATAACGGTTCGTCGAGTTTAAGTGCTTCCTGAATATCAGCTTCAATAAAGTTGTAAGTCGTTTGCAGGGACACGCGGTGAGTGGCCTCCTCGTAGCCCGTAGTCACCTTCAATGGGAGCCCTGGCTCATTTACTGTGTTTTTGCCGTACGGCAGGCAGTAATATTGTACAATCTCAAAATAGCTGTAAGCACGCAGCATATGGGCGCGGGCTTTTAACTTAGCTTTCTCGGCCTCAGTTCCTGTTACTTTCTCGATATTCGTAAGCACCAGGTTGGCCATAAAGATACCCTCATAGGCTGATGCCCAATAGCTTGTTAAGTAATTGGTCTTCTCCACATATGGCGTTTCCCATAGACTAAACTGGATAATATCCAGCTTTGTTCCTGCTCTTCTAAAGCCGGCAGTATACATTTCAGGGGTCATCTCATAGCTATCCGTACTGTAGAGAAGCCCGGGGACCATCTGTGTTCTAAATGTAGAGTAAGAAGCCTTATTCAGTAAAGCATCTAAATGCCCGGTCGTGGATATTTCTACCCCACTGTTTTTGGAAGGTGGTTCCTCTAAATACTTATTGCAGGATGATGTCACTACCATCATACCTAACAGGGCTACTAATATATTAATTTTCATGATTTTCATTCTTAAAAGCCAACTTTAACACCTAATACAAAACTTGGCAACAAACGCATACCGCCATATCTAAACTCTGGATCTTCTTTTTGTCCCTTGATCGTGATGTTATTCACCTGTCCAAAAACTTGTGCCCTTTCTAATTTAAAGGTATTCGCGACCAAATTTTTCATGTTATAGGAAAGGGTGATATCATTTATGCGCAAATGGTTTGCACTTCTCTTTAGGTAATCCATATACGGCGTATACATTCCCGAATAAAGTGCATCTGCTTCATCAAAAGGCAGTGCCGGCAATGTGGTATTCGGATCTGAATACATTGCTTCCGCCAGCATTGAATTCGGTGCACCATTCTGTCCGGAGAAATTGAAAGGTGTACGTCTGTAAATATGCCCAAGTTTAGCAATCACAGAAAATGATAAATCAAAGTCTTTATAGCCAACAAAATGACGCATACCTAAAGTATAAGGAGCAACAGAAACACCCTGGTAGTCCATAAATTCTAAACCATCCAGCGTTGTACGTCCGCCTACCATATCCAACAGCTCACCGTCTTTCAAGTGTATGGCCGGACGAACAGTCGGTGCAGCATCGGTACCAAAGTTGTGCAATCCTGCATAACGATAAGAATATACTGCATCAATTGGTCTACCTTGTACATAAGTTGAACCACTACTTGCTTTAGTCAGGTAATCATGACGATAAGACAATAGGAAGAGCTTTTTAACCTCGTTCTTGTTATAGGATATATTGAAGGTACCTTCCCAGCGGAAGCCTTGACTATTGCGGAAGCGGGATCCAAATTCAAACTCTACGCCGTTATTTACAATCTCAGCACTATTGAACAAGGCAGAACTACTACCGTTTAACAAAGGAATAGCCACCACAGCTAAGATATCTTTACTGTGCTTACGGTAATAATCAAGCTTACCGAACAATTTGTTATCAAACAAAGCATAATCGACCGCCACGTTTAAGGTTCCCGTACGCTCCCAACGCAAATCAGGATTACCATAGCTATGTATGCCCGCCTCAGGATGTCCAGACAGTGCATTAGTACCATTAACAGTAATTAATGGTTTTACGGACGTAGAAGTATTTGATGCTCCGTTGTAACCGTAGGTAGCTCTAAGTTTCAGGAAATTAATAGCACTGATTTCACTCAGGAAATCTTCATGATGCACATTCCAGCTACCACCTACCGACCAAAATGGAGAATACCTGTACTTCGGATCATCACTAATAAAGTTGGATGCGTCAATACGGAAGGAACCGCTCAAGGTATATTTCTTGTTGTAGGTATATGCAGCGTTACTGTAGGTAGAGAAAAACCTTTGCATACCATAAGCATAGGAATTACGGTGAGCGATGGTGAGTGAGTTTCCTAACCAGTTTGTAAGTGCCAGGCCTGTTCCTGTACCGTTCGGCAACAAGCCAACTGTCAACTGATCATCATTGTAACCATAAGTCCTTGCCGGAGTACTGCCTGTATTCTTACGTTGAATAATCTCCGCTCCTGCTAAGAAATTAATTTCGTGTACTTGACTGAACGTTCTGTTAAAGTTGATCTGATTTCTCCAGTTGTAAGCATTGGTCACCGACTTGCTTTCATCCAAAATACTGCCCTTAGGGATGTTCAGGCGAACAACTCCCGTTGACTTATTCCAGGTTGAGGTGGTATTAACAAGATTTCTGACCAGGTAAGAATCTTCATAGTAAAGACTACGGCCCTCATTTTGAAGCTTTTCAAACATAAGTTTAGTTTCGAACACCAAGCCATATCCCAGTTTAAAATCAAGTCCGGTTTGCATCCGAATATTTAAACTATTCGATTTCAAACTTCTGGTGTTTATGTCGTCCAAAATATTATAACTCCAGTTGCTATAAGGAAAACTGCCCTTCGGAACAGAGCTGTCCAGCAACGGTTTATTATATTTCAAATAACTCATATCGGTACGGTTGCCATTTTCATCCAATAACATGTCGTAACGATGTAATGCATTAACATCACCTGACGATGCTCCCGAGTTATCTGAGTCGTTGTAACGTATCATACTGGATAGCGACAGGTCTAACCAGGGAAACAAACTCGCTTGTCCACGGTAGTCAAATTGCATGTTCTGGCTTTTGTTGCCTACAAATGCAGCCTTATCCTTGCCGTAAAGCAATGATACATGATTTGCCATGCGCTCGGATGGGCTGGAAATCGACAGTGTATACAGCTGATTAAGCGGTCTTTGTAAAAGATTATCTTTGATCTGCTGACTATTGTCATAACCAGCCAATGTGTTTAATCCTGACTCAAATTGCGCTGCAGTAATCTCATTGTAGGAAAACCTGTTATACAAATTCTGCGCTTGTGTATAGATTTGCCCAATACCGTCTTTTAAATCGTTTGGCGCTAAAGTGCCAGGCGTTCTCTTGTACTGATACTTTCCAAACGTAGCACGCTCGTAAGCAATAGTCTGTTCCGTACTTGCCAGATTACGCAGGTAATCTAAATCTACATTACTACCAATCTTAAACTGGTTAGAAAAGTCTACGGTTAACTTGCCGTTCTTTTTAGCTTTTTTCGTAGTTACAACAATAACGCCATTAGATGCCCTTGCACCCCATATCGATGCCGCCGCCGCGTCTTTCAACACAGAAACGGACTCAACGTCATCGGGATTGATGGACGAAAAGCCGCCGTTTACAGCGAAACCATCAACAACCAAAAGAGGTTCAGATCCCGAAAATGATCCTTGTCCACGTAATACGAACGAGACGTTGCCATTGGAAGAAAAAGAAGGCTGTAATCCCGAAACCGCGCCCACTAATTTATTGGCAAGCGAAATGCTTGGTGTTTCTAATGTTTTCTTGTCTACAACATCGAAAGCACCAGTGGCACGCTCTTTAGGTAACTTTTGGTAACCTGTATAAACCACCACCTCAACATTGTCCAGCTCTCCTTCCTGCACCGTCATCTTAATTTCACCTAAGTCAGGATTAACTTTAACTTCTTTCTGTTTGTATCCTATAAAAGAAATGACTAAAACTGCATCCTCCTCTACTCCGGACAAAGTAAACTCACCATTAGCATTGGTAGAACTCGACAATTTCAGCCCCTTCACTTTAACCGATGCGCCCGGTAAAGGCCTCCCTAACGAATCAACAACCCTCCCTTTAACAGTAATCGGAGATGTAAAAAGATCCACCATCTTGTCCAGAAAGGAGGTTTTTACGGCTTCCAGGATAATCGTTTGATCTTTTATCGTAAAACTCAGTTTTTGATTTTGCAATATTTGTTTCATTGCTTCGGCAACAGAAACTGCTTTGATGTTAATGCTGATGGGTTTGGCTTCCTTCAGCAGGTCTACATCGTATAAGATATTATAGCCGGATTGTTGACGGACTTGCTTGAACACCTCTTTTAAGGAGGCATTTTTTTGATTTATAGTCACCAATTGCGCGAAGCTGCTGGCACTAACTTGCATAAAGCAGGTGGTTATGATGGCTATGACTAAATTAACTCGCATAAGTAATTTTCTCTTATCGACTTTTTGGATTTCACCTAAGGTCGATTTTAGGATCATGTCAATTTTAGGGTAGAGCCACTGTCGTGGCACACCTAGGTTAAAAGCATTTATTTTCATACTTTTGGTTAGTTTGGGTTTCTAATTGTAATTCGCAAAGATTATTTTACCGATAAAAATCGGATGGTTGACTCAAACTTTGGCCGGACGGTGTTACTAGCACTTTCCGGCTTTTTTTAAGTTACCTACTGAGCCCTGGGCTACGTTGCTTGTATCTATTATATCATTTTTGGTTTTATTTAGATTTGTTGATTCAGGTTAACTATTTATACTTTATTGTCTATTGATACGGCATTACGGTTATTCTCTTTCCTTCTATTTTAAATTTCACAGCTTTGGTGTTGCTGAGCATCGCTAAGATCTCGGAAACATTTTCATAGCGGGATACAGTACCTCCTATAGCTTTGTTTGCTACATTACCTTCATAATGCACTTCTACATCATACCAACGGGCCACTTTTCGCATAATGCTTTTGATGTTCTCATTAGCGAAAAGAAAATAGCCTTTTTGCCAGGCAATGGCTTCTTCTAGGTCTACTGTATTAACCTGAATGTTGTTATTACTAACGGTTGATTGTTGACCAGGAGTTAATATAGCGGGACTGGAATAAGGAGATGATATTGTGCTTACGGCGACTGATCCTTCGAATAATGTTGTTTTTGTATTGCCTTCATCGGTATAGGCATTGATGTTGAAATGAGTACCGAGTACTTTTACTTCCTGTATAGCACTGGCTACGACGAATGGAGTGCGAACCTTATTCTTTAGTTCCTTTGCTACTTCAAAATATGCTTCCCCTTCTACCTGTACACGTCGTTCTTTCCCGTTAAAACGGCTCGGATATTTTAATGTTGATGCAGCGTTTAGCCATACTTTTGTACCATCGGCTAGTGTGATTTGGTATTGGCCACCTTTTGGTGTGGAGATGGCAAGCATGGTTTCTTTTGTAAGCGTGCTTATTGAACTCCCGTCTGCGTATTTTATATTTTCAGAATCAATAATTATTCCTTTTTGATCATTGCTTAAATCAATTGTCTTTCCATCGGCAAGGGTCAATGTGGCTTTGTTACTTCCAGGTTTAACATCATTCTGAACCAATGATTGTTCTGTCAGTTTATTTACTGAACCAGTATTAAAATAGAAAGTTAGCCCGATTGATAAAAGAATAGAGGCCGCAACTCCATACCTGACAAACGGTTTTAATCGTTTGAATATGTTGTTGTCTTCTCCCGTTTTTCCAAGAACTCCCTGGTAAATACGATCTAACCTTTCTTGTTCTTCTGCCGTTGGGGCCGAAGCATCAATAGTTTTCAAGAAGGCGTCATCAGTTAAACCCTCCATATCAGATTGAGGAGAATTATCTATGAGTTGAAATAGCTCTTTAATTTCATCGGCACTTGCCTGATTATCCAGATACTTCTTATAGAGATGAATGATTAGTTGCTTCTTGTCCAAAATATATTGCTTTATATTATACAATACGTTTGTCAGATGCTAATCCTCTAGTCCAATATGAAATAAATTTTATTAGTCTGGTAATTAAGACTATAAACATTCATTAAAACTGCGAAATAACCATTGTTAAGGCCGAAAATAACAATAAGAAAAAATAGTCTTCTCCCAAGGTTTGCTTTAAGGTTTTTGTTGCTTTTACGATATGGTTACTAATGGTCGAGGTAAAAATACCCAATAGCGCACCGGCTTCTGCATAACTCAATCCTTGTATTTTACACATCGAGAAGACTTGTTTTTGTTGGGGTGGTAAGGCATCCAATGCTTTTTGGAATAACGTATTGGTTTCGTTAAAAATAATAGATTCCTCAGTATAGTTGCTTATTTCTGTGCTGGAATCGATGATCTGGTCTTGTAATTTTTGATCTCTGGCTGCTTTTCTATAAAAATCGATCACCATGTTCTTGCTGATTCGATAGAGAAAAAATTTAAAGTTGTTGCCAGGTTCAATTATGGATCGTTTATCCCATACTTTCACGAAAACCTCCTGAGTTATTTCTTCGGCGAGGTCAGCCACTTTTACCATCACTAATATTCGACGATAGATTTCCACGCTATACTGACGATAAAGTAGCTCAAAGGCTGCCTGATCACCGGATCGCAACTTTAAAAGTAGACTTTTTTCATCTATAGGTGTTAGATTCTTCACGTAAAAAACGGGTCTATATTCTGAATTTGATAATCTGTATACTGATTTAGGAAAACAAACGTAAGGAATAAAATCAGAATCAGAAAATTGTGCCCCGGACCGCTTCCACCTCTTCTACAGTAATTGCCAGGGGCTTACCAAGTTTACGTGAGCCCTCGGTAGTGATTACAAAATCATCCTCTATCCTTATTCCGCCAAATGATCTGAACTCCTTTACTTTTTCATAATTAATATATTCCGAAAAAGTACCTTCTTCAGCCCACATGTCTATCAATTCGGGAATAAAGTAAATTCCCGGTTCAACGGTCAATACGTTCCCTACTTCCAATTCTTTGCCTAGTCGTAGGGACTTAAGACCAAACTGGCTGGTATTTTTTACAAGCTTATCACTGTACCCAACATATTGCTCCCCAAGATCTTCCATATCATGAACATCCAGTCCCATCATATGCCCTGTGCCACATTGGAAAAAGAGCGCATGTGCACCCCTGCTCACAGCATCTTCCAGGTTCCCTTTCATCAGCCCCATGGCTTTAAGCCCTTCAGCCAATGTCAGGCAGGCCCGACGATGTACATCCAGATATTGCAGACCAGGTTTCAATAATTTTGCGGCATCGTAATATGCTGCCAATACGATATTATAAACTTCTTTTTGCAAAGAATTAAAAGTCTTTCCTACTGGAAATGTACGGGTGAGATCTCCAGCATAGCCCATTTGGGTTTCCGCTCCGGAATCATTCAATACAAGGTCGCCATCTTTTAACGTATTTCCGTGGAAATGGTTATGAAGAATTTGCCCGTTTATAGTGAGGATAATAGGATACGCAAGGTCCCCACCTCCATTTAATGCGACCTGATGTATAGCTGCAGCAATTTCACTTTCTTTCATTCCTGGCCGAGCCATTTTCATAGCCAGCAACTGCATGTCGACAGATGTAGAAACAGCCTTATCAATTTCGTATAGCTCTATTTCAGACTTCACTGAACGTTGTGCTACAATAGCTTTTATAAACGGAACAGAAGCTAAACCTGAAACCTGTTCTGGCGCAACATTAAAAAGGGTAGCCAGCATTATCTTATTTTCGGCTCTATAAGGAGGTAGAAAATGAACACTCCGGTTCGTATTTAATGCTTTAGAAATGTAATTAGCCAATTCCGATTTGGGACGTACTTCTAATATTCCGGCTTCAAAAGCGTTCTCTTTCAGCGTTTTCTGTCTCCCCATCCATACAATATCATCGATACTCATTTCGTCGCCAAAAAGGATGACCAGCTGTTGATCAACGTCAATGATAGCAGCCAAACCAGGTTTCTGAATACCGAAATAGTAAAGGAATGAACTATCCTGCCTGAAACGATAGGTATTGTGAAGAAAATTAACCGGACTTTCTTCATTTCCTAAAAAAAGCAAAATTCCGGAACTAAATTTAGGAGAAAGTAGCTCCCGTCTGCGAATGTACTCGTCGTTTTTAAACATCATCTAAATTAACTATTAACAGCCAGTTGGCTCTGCTCCCATCTTTATTAGTCGCTATTTTGTTTCACTATTCCGGAGCACAGGTAATTTTTGTTCTTCCCAGGCCAGTATCCCCCCTTCTAATTCGTGGATATCTGTAAATCCTAACTCCTTAAGTTGTTTTACAGCCAAAGCGCTTCTACCTCCGCCTTTGCAGTATACGAAAACCGGTGTTTTTTTATCTAAGGTTGCAACTTTCTCCTTAAAGCTTTTATCGTAAACATTGTAATTTTTAGCACCTTTTATATGTCCAACTCCATACTCTCTTGGCATACGTACATCGAGAATGTTTTTTCGTTCTGAACTATCCATTTTAGCTTTAAAACTAATAGCATTTTGTGCTTTTGCCTGATTTGGCATGTGTCCGGAAACAGCGCTCAATAAATTGATACCGATGTAAGTAATAAATATTAAAAGATACTTCATCTTACAAATGAAGGTATTTATTTATGTAAAGGCAAGGACCACTTCAATCTTGACAGAACGATTATTAAAATTAAACGAGCTGCCCATCTTACCTGTATAAAAGAGGATTTACCCTGAGTTTGTCTGTTCCTGATCTGAGTTTATATTTACTTGAGTATTAACTTATACTTAACAGGGCGTTACTAGGGTGTTAGTAGGGCTAGGGGGTAAAGCAAGGCCCTACTAACACCCTAGTAATACCGAAGGCTGATACTTAGGTGGATTAACTATTAAGAAAAAATGTCCTAACATGGCTATACATTGCTTCTGTTCCAGCCTTCTAGGTGTTTCTAGGTGTCAATCGTGTTTGAAAGGTCATTGGAAGGCGTTTCCTAGGTGTTGACACCTAGCCAACAGGTAGGAAACACCTAGGAAACCTTAAGGTAGGCCAATGGATGGGCGGCGTATATCTTAGATAACTAGGCTTTCCCCTCTTCTTCCGCTTTTATTAAAGCTCCTAAGAAAGTATCAGGAGATTGCGCGCCTGAAATACCGAGTTTATGATTGATTACGAAAAATGGAACGCCGGAAATCCCGATGTTTTGTGCCGTTTTTTCATCATAACGGACTTCATCAGAGAAATCGTTACTTTTTAACATCACTTCTGTTTCAAGTACATCCAAACCGCTTTCTTTTGCAATTTCAATAAGCACCTGGTGGTCTGCAATATTCTTGCCGTCTGTAAAATGTGCCTTAAACAGATTTTCTTCAACCTGATCAGACAGTCCTTTGGTTTTTGCCATTTGAATTAATCGATGGGCATCAAAAGAATTCGCCATAATGGCATGATCAAAATTAAAGGTCAGCCCAACTTCAGCTGCCGAATTTGCGACTTGCTGATGTGTGCCAACAGACCATTCTCTGCTTTTACCATAGCGCTCAGCCAAATAGTCGTACGGACTTTTATCTAATAACGTTTCCGCGTTCGGGTCAAGCTCAAAACTATGCCATTCTATCTCAACTTTATCTTTGTGTTCAAACTGTTCCAGGGCCATTTCAAACTTTCTTTTGCCAATATAGCAAAACGGACACCTTACATCCGACCAGATATCTACCTTCATTAGTTGTGCTCTATTTTGTAAATTGTAGTTTGTTTATAATTTTCACCAGGTCTTAATACCGTACTTGGAAACTTAGGAACATTAATGCCATTTGGATGGTGCTGGGTCTCGACACAGAATGCGCCGTAAGGAAGATAATCCTGTCCGTCTTTTCCATTTTTTACATCCAGATATTTTGCCGTGTAAAAATGAGCAACCGGTTCTGTCGTATAAACCGAAAGTTTTAGACCACTCTCCGCTTCCGATGTTTCGGATGCAAGTGTAAACTCACCATAAGGTTTATCAAGGACGAATGTCTGATCGTATCCTTCCTCAATATCCCAGTCTTGCCCTATTGCTTTATCGCCTAAAAAGTCATACTTAGTCCCTTCTACAGGAATTAGCTTACCGGTTACTACATAGTTGTCATCTTGTTCAAGATAGTTGCTTGCAGGCATCCTATGGATATGGCCAGCAATAGAACCACCCTGAGGGGCAAGGTTAAAATAACTATGGTGTGTTAAATTGATTGCTGTCGGCGCATCAGTTGTCGCTTTAAAATCCAAAATCAACTCATTTTCGTCAGTTAATTTGAAAGTAAGCTGTACAGTTAGGTTTCCCGGAAAATGCTCTTCACCAGCAGGGCTTACATATTGAAGGGTAACACTTGGATCGATGGTAGATAATACATCCCATACCTTTTTGTCAAAACCTATGTCGCCGCCGTGCAAACAATCGCCACCTTTGGCTTGCGACAGCTGATAGGTTTCGCCATCAATATTAAACCGACCGTTCTTTATGCGGTTGGCATATCGTCCGATTATAGCACCAAGGTAAGAGTAATTGCTTAAATAGGCTTCGCTGGTATATTGATCAATATCATCAAAACCCAGAACAATATCCTGTTTCTCTCCATGTTTATTGACTACAATAAACTTATTTATAATAGCGCCGTAATTGTATATTTTTACATAAGTACCTTGACTATTGGTCAATTCTATTGCCAGAACTTCTTTGCCGTCAATAAATTTCCCAGTCTTAATCAGCTTTGTTTCCATCAGTATAAATTATTCTTTTTAGGGGTTGATGAACGATCATGATTTTTTTTTGAGTGTAAACCCATGATGGTTCATTAAATTGTATATTAGGAGCGCATCTCAATTGCTAACAATACTATAAATACTTTAACTTAAAACAAAACCAAACTTAAAATATTACAATGAAAACGGAATTAATTAGTAAGTTCTTAGAAAAATATGGGCATGAGCCAACTGCAAATTACTTTACCCCTGGTCGTGTAAATCTTATCGGAGAACATATTGATTACAATGGCGGATTAGTTATGCCTGCAGCTGTTACACTCGGAACATGGTTATGTATGGCGCCAAATAATGACAACGTAATCAGGTTTAAGAGCTTAAACTTCCCTGAAGAGCGCGAATTTCCTTTACAATCCGGTTATACTAAAATCGGACCGGAATGGTACAATTACCCTTTAGGTGTTTTTAATGAAATCTTAAAAAAACATGAGCTCAATACTGGTTTGGATCTTTTGTTTTATGGTAATATTCCAATTGGTTCTGGTTTATCGTCCTCTGCCTCTATTGAAGTGGCTATGGCTTACGCTTTAAATGACTATTTTAATCTGGGCTATGAAAAGATTGAAATTCCCTTGCTAGCACAAAAAGTTGAAAATGAATTTATAGGTGTAAACTGTGGAATCATGGATCAGTTTGCCGTTGCTTTCGGTGAAACTGACAAAGCAATAGTTTTAAACTGCGATACCATTAAACATAAAATTGTAGATTGTAACCTGGGTAACTACTCCCTGGCTATTATCAATACCAATAAACCGCGTAAACTGGCTGAATCTAAATACAACGAACGTGTAGAAGAATGTCAGACTGCACTAAATCAATTAAACGACGAGATTAAATTAAATAACCTATGCGAGCTGAATGCAGAGAAATTTGCTTTACATAGTCACTTGATTACCGATCCTACCGTTTTAAAACGTGCAACACATGTGATAAAAGAGAATGACAGGGTTAATCTGGCCGCAAAAGCACTTAATGAGGGTAATTTAACAGAGTTTGGTCGGTTAATGTATGCTTCTCACCAGTCGTTAAAAGACTTGTACGAAGTAACCGGAATTGAACTGGATACTGTTGTTGATTTCTGCGCAGACTACAAATATGTAATTGGTGCACGTATGACCGGCGCTGGATTTGGTGGTTGTGCCATTGCATTACTTGAAAAAGGAAAGGAAGAAGACTTTACTAAAGAGCTAACCGACTTTTACGTAAATCGTATTGGCTATCCTGCTGCTATTTATATTAGTGAAATTGGTAATGGCGCTTCAGCAATTTAATTTTATTTTTGCGCCATGCAGAAATTAAAATTGGACGACCTGAATCGTGTAAGTATTGATGAATTTAAAGAACAGGAAAAACTCCCGGTAATTGTGGTGCTCGACAATGTGCGGAGTATGCACAACATAGGCTCTATTTTTAGAACTGCTGATGGCTTTTCTATTGCCGGGGTCTATTTATGTGGTATTACTGCCCTGCCACCGCATCGTGAAATCGAAAAAACAGCATTGGGCGCCACACAGTCTGTAAGCTGGCAACATTTTAACACGACTACTGATGCTGTAATTGCACTAAGGGCTGATGGTTATGAAATTATTGCTATTGAACAAGCTGCTGGTAGTACGATGTTGAATACTTATAAACCGGCTGCCGATAAAAAGTTTGCGCTCATTTTTGGAAATGAAGTAAATGGCGTGGCTGATGAAGTGATGACCCAAATTGATGAATGTATTGAAATACCACAGTTTGGTACTAAGCATTCTTTTAATATTACCATATCTGCCGGTATTGTACTGTGGGATTTCTTTGCTAAATTGAGATTGTAATTCTTGTTTTATATGGAAAATGGCTTGTTAAAGAAATTGTTGTTTAAACCAGGGTTTAGAATTTTGGTTGCGAATACACCAGAAAATCTGCAAGCCATTTTAGGTGATACTTCTTCAATTGAGATTAGCGAAAAAATAAATGAACCTCATCAGGGAATGTTGTTTTTTGCAAAAAATAGCATTGAACTGGATCGACTACTTGCAGATTTTGGTTCCACAATAAATGACCAGATTGTTTGGATTGCTTATCCCAAAAAGAATTCTGGTATTGAAACAGACCTTAAAATGGAAAAGTGGGCAGCGCTTGAGTTATACAAATTGACTCCCTGCGCATCTGCTGCTATAGATGAAATTTGGACTGGCCTCAGAATCAAACCAATTGCAGCAGTAAAAACCTCCGGAGTTGGTAATAATGAGATTAAGAACAATTCGTTTGCTGAGTTTATAGATGTAGAAAACAAAAAAGTAACTGCTCCACCTGATCTGGATAAGCTTTTGATACAGCATCCTGAAGCGAAAGAATTCTTCGAGTCGCTGGCTTATTCTCATAAAAAGGAATATGTGCTGTGGATCTTAACGGCTAAACAGGAAAAAACCAAGGTTGACAGACTGGAAAAGACACTTGCAATGTTGAAAATGGGTAAGAAAAACCCGACGATGAAATAAATAAAAATGCCCGGTTAACCGGGCATTTTTATTTAGACTGTTAATTAAAATTTAACCTTGACCCCTATTCCCAGCTGGAAAATATCATATATATGAAGTGCCGGAATATTCTGCAGGTAATTAATGAGGTAAAAATCATTGGTATTACCTTCTATATAAAACCCTATGGCACGGATTCCGTTATTTTTTAAAGCCTTAGGTGGTTTTACTTCCAATTCGGTACTGGCTGAAATATGTGGTCTTATGGCTTCAGACCAATAATAGTAATCTCCCGGATAAATTCCCGAAGGGAAAAATAAGCTGAGATCTTTATGAAAAGTATAACTGACAAAGACACCCGGATTAAAAGGATGCCATTTACCCCAATCTTTTAATTTTATTTCCCAGGGCTTATAGGATAGTTTTACAGTTGTAATGTGTAATTCTCCTCCCTTACTTTCAGGTACATATCCATAATGAAAAGACAAATTACCCCGTTTGTTACCAAAAACATCATATCCAGCTCCTGCGCTTAAATAACCGATGCTACCCGCATACTGCAAAATTGCCTCATCAGGGATTAAAAACTTTAGCTTCTGCGCATTTGCAGTCAGGCCATTGCCCAACAGCAAAAATAAAACAACTACACTATATCTAAAATGGAACACGCTCAAAACTTAATTTATTATTAACAATCTGCATAACTAAAAATTCTCTGTTGCCAATAGAACTGGTCACGATGTATGGGATTCCTGAATCGTCAGGATAAAACATCTCGTAATTGTGTGTATGGGCATGGAGCGAAGCAAGAAATCCCGGAGTCTGTGCAAAAGAACTCATGTAGTCTGCACTCAATTTTTCATCAAAGTCCGGCGAATTTACGGGGATATGCGACATCGCTATATATCCTGTTACGCCAGGCGTAGGCTTCAATTGTTCTTTTAACCATGGAATATTTGGAATTGCTCCGTTAAATCCATATTCACGGCTGTTGGTATCGTGCCCAATGAATTTGATCCCGCCATAAACAAAGGAATAATTTAATTCACCGAACATATGTCTGAAGCTTTCCCGGCCTCTTCCGGTTTCATCGTGATTTCCTATGACTGCTACATAAGGCCTGTCCAGGTCTTCAAGGGTCCTGGAAATCCATAACATCTCTTTCATGACACCAAACTCTGTGATGTCTCCATTGAGTATAACGAAGTCAATACCTGGAATGGCATTCACAGCTTTACATAGCTTTACCGTTTCATCGCGCGACTTCTGTGGATCGCCGGTCAAAACGAATTTTACCGTATCGTCATCTGCACCATCACCTAATCGTTTTATATTCGTCGCATTTACATCTTTTAATGATATGCGATCAAAGGTTTGATTAGGGCTAAATTCAAAATGATTACAACTGGTTAAAATTATACTTACAAAAAAAAGGACAAGTGTTCTCATATGTTTACAAAGAACCTGTTTAAAACCTTTTCGTTTGTCAGGGCTAATTCATAGTTATATATTTTGACTTTATACAAACATTAGTCAGGATTTTTACAGCCTTTTTTAAAACAGGTAACTTATGTCAGTAATCCGGTCGTTATCTTGAACAGCATGACGACCGACTAAAAAATGTCATTACCGAATGATGAAGTACATAAAAAAAAGCGCCTGTATCGTGATACAGACGCTTCGATTAAAGTATTACTATTTAAGACGCTATTTCTTATTATGCGTACGGAATTCCGTCTTTCGATGGCAGACTGCTGTGTCCCATCAAATACTGATCTACCTTTCGTGCAGCTTCTCTGCCTTCTGATATAGCCCAAACAACCAGTGATTGTCCACGGCGCATATCACCTGCAGCGAATATTTTAGCGATATTGGTCTGGTATTTACCTTCCTCAGCTTTAACATTACCTCTGTTGTCTACATCTACACCTAATTTTTCAATTAAGCCTTCTTTTTGAGGATGCAGGAAACCCATAGCTAATAATACCAGCTGGCAAGGCAAATCGCGCTCTGTGCCTGGTTTTTCCTTAAAGTTCAAAGGACGGCCTGTAGCATCAATATCCCATTCCACATCTACAACCTTTACCGCTTTCAGGTTTCCGTTTTCATCTTTGATGAATTCTTTAGTGTTTACTCCCCAACCTCTTTCACAGCCTTCCTCATGTGAAGAAGTTACTTTAAGCAACATTGGGTAAGTTGGCCATGGCATGTTATCCGTGCGGCTTTGCGATGGCATCGGCATGATCTCAAACTGGGTTACTGATTTTGCACCCTGACGATTAGAAGTACCAATGCAATCAGATCCGGTATCACCACCACCAATTACAATTACATCTTTACCGGTAGCCAGTATATCTTCACCTTCTACTTTAAAGTTTTTAACCCTTTTGTTTTGTTGCTTTAAGAAGTCCATTGCAAAATGCACTCCTTTTGCATCTCTTCCTTTAGCAGGAAGGTCACGTGGAATGGTTGAACCACCTGCTAATATGATCGATTGAAAATCTCTTAGCAATGTGTTTAGTTCAACATTTACGCCAACATTAGAATTGCATTTGAATACGATACCTTCTTTTTCCATCAATGCAATACGACGTGTTACCACATCTTTCTGCAATTTAAAGTCAGGAATACCATAGTTTAATAAACCTCCGGGAGTGTCGTCACGTTCGTAAACAACAACTTCATGTCCTGCTTTATTTAATTGAGCCGCTGCGGCTAGTCCCGCAGGTCCTGATCCAATAATAGCTACCTTTTTTCCGGTACGGATCAATGGTGGTTCTGCTTTGATGTATCCTTTAGCAAATGCAGTTTCTATAATGTGTTTTTCAATCTCTTCAATTGATACCGGCGATTTGTTGATTCCCAATACACATGCAGACTCGCATGGTGCAGGACAAATGCGACCTGTGAATTCTGGAAAGTTATTGGTGCTCAGTAAAATAGTTGAAGCCAGATGCCAGTCTCCTTTATATACAGCTTCGTTAAATTCGGGAATAACGTTACCCAGCGGGCATCCCGATTGGCAAAACGGAACACCGCAATCCATACATCTTGCAGCCTGGGTGTTTACCTGCTCGGCTTCAAAAGCCTCTACAAACTCATTATAATGTTTTAAACGAGTTTTAGCATCTTCTTTTCCAGGAGCAGTTCTTTCATACTCTAAAAATCCGGTTACTTTTCCCATTATTATATATTTGAATTATTTGTTGTGGTCATTATTTGTCTTCTTTCTTGATCTGTTCCCAGTCTTATGCTTTAACTTTTTGAGCTCTTTTTTGCAATACTGCTTTGTATTCTTTAGGGAATACTTTAATAAAGTGTGCAGATTGAGTTGCCCAATCGTTTAAGATAAACTTAGCTAAATCACTATTGGTAAGTTGAATATGTCTTTTTAGCAATACATTTATTCTCAGTTCGTCCTGTTCGTCAAGCGGATCCAGGTCTACCATTTCCTTATTGCATTTGCTTGCAAAATCACCTTTTGCATCATAAACCCAGGCTACACCACCACTCATACCTGCAGCAAAGTTACTGCCTGTACTACCGATCACCAGCACTTCACCTCCGGTCATGTATTCACAACCATGATCCCCTAATCCTTCTACTACGGCGGTAGCTCCAGAGTTTCTCACGGCAAAGCGTTCACCTGCTTGTCCGCGTACAAACAACTCACCGGAAGTTGCACCATACAGGGCAACGTTACCAATAATGATGTTTTGTTCTGGTACATATTTAATTTCGCTGAACGGATAGATAGATAATCTTGCTCCTGAAAGCCCTTTACCTACATAATCGTTCGCTTCACCTTCCAGTTGTAAGGAAATTCCTTTGGTTGCAAAAGCACCGAAACTTTGTCCAGCTGAACCTTTAAACTTAAAGTTGATGGTGTCAGCAGGTAAGCCCTGGCTTTTATAAATTTTAGAAACCTCGTTAGAAAGCATCGTACCTATTGCGCGGTTTGTATTTTTCAATTCAAACTCTTTGTATATAGGTTCTTTAGTAGCTAAGGCGGGTTGCGCTGCTTTAATCAGGTCATGATCCAGCACTTCTGCTAATCCGTGATCCTGTACTTCAGTTTGATACAAACTTAAACCATTGTCTGGCGCTTTGTATAAGATAGCTGAAAGATCAAGATCTTTTAATTTCCAGTCATTTTCCTCAATCGCGCGTACACTTAATGCGTCTGCCTGTCCAACCATTTCCTGTACGGTTCTGAAACCAAGTTCAGCCATTGTCTCTCTTAGTTCTTCAGCTAAGAAGTAGAAGAGGTTTACAACGTGGTCAGGCTCACCGGTAAACAATTTCCTTAAATTAGGATCTTGCGTTGCTACCCCAACCGGGCAAGTATTCAAATGACATTTACGCATCATGATACATCCTGAAGTTACCAGTGCCGCTGTGGCTACACCCCATTCTTCGGCTCCTAATAAAGTAGCAATTGCGATATCTTTACCAGTTTTTAACTGCCCGTCCGTTTGTAATACTACCCTGCTGCGCAAACGGTTTTTAACCAATGTCTGATGCGCTTCGGCCAAACCAAGTTCCCATGGTAAGCCTGCGTGCTGTATAGAGGTTAATGGTGAAGCACCTGTTCCTCCGTCAAATCCTGATACCAGAATTACATCGGCATGTGCTTTTGCCACACCGGCAGCAATAGTACCAACACCAGCTTTTGAAACCAGTTTAACGTTAATTCTTGCTTCACGATTGGCATTTTTCAAATCGAAGATCAGCTGCGCCAAATCCTCAATTGAATAGATGTCGTGGTGTGGCGGCGGAGAGATTAAACCCACACCAGGTGTAGCGTGACGAACCTTTCCGATCCAGTCATCAACCTTCTCACCAGGTAATTGTCCACCTTCTCCAGGTTTTGCACCTTGAGCCATTTTAATCTGCAGCTCATCTGCATTACTCAGGTAATAACTGGTTACCCCAAAACGTGCTGAAGCAATCTGCTTAATTGCAGAGCGCATGGAGTCACCATTTGGCAGTAGTTCATATCTCAGCTCATCTTCACCACCTTCACCTGTATTGCTTTTTCCACCGATACGGTTCATGGCAATGGCTAAGGTTGAGTGTGCTTCATGAGAGATTGATCCGAACGACATCGCACCTGTAGCGAAACGTTTCATTATGCCTTCAATCGGTTCAACTTCTTCTAATGGAACTGCCGGACGATTGTAATTAAATTCAAATAAACCCCTGATGGTAAATGCCTGGTTGGTTTGCTCATTTACCAGCTTAGAATACTGTTTGTACACTCCATAGTCCTTTTTACGGGTTGCATTTTGCAATAAATGGATGGTCTGAGGGTTGAACAAATGTTGTTCACCTTTACGCTTCCATTTGTAATTTCCACCTGTAGGCAATATCGGATCAGGGCGATTGGCCAGTTTAAATACCCTGTTGTGTTTGATCAGGGTTTCTTTAGCGATTTCATCTAAACCTAATCCACCAATCCTTGATACAGCACCGGTAAAGTAATTGTCTACTACATTTTTATGTAAACCTAGTATTTCAAATATCTGTGCACCATGGTATGATTGTAAGGTAGATATTCCCATTTTCGAGAAGATCTTTAACAAACCGTTGTTGATGGCATAAATATAATTCTGTATTAGCTTTTCAGATTTAACGGCTAGTTCTTCCTGGAAGCCGGTAATTGTCTCTAAAGCCAGGTAAGGGTTTACTGCCGTAGCGCCGAAACCAATTAAGGTTGCGAAATGGTGTACTTCCCAAACGTCACCCGCTTCAACTACAATACCTACTGCACCTCTGTATCCTTTACGGATCAGGTGATGATGAACAGCGGAAACAGCCAGTAAAGAAGGAATTGCAGCGTGTTCTGAATCCAGTGCACGGTCTGACAACACAATTACCTGGAAGCCGTCTTCAACAGCATCTACAGCGTAACGGCAAAGTCTTTCCAGTCCTTTTGCCAAAGCCCCCGGTTTGCCATCGGCCCTGAAATACGTTTGTAATGTTTTAGACTGGAATACGCCGGTATCAATACTTCTTAATTTCTCCAGTTCATGGTTTGTTAAGATTGGGTGTTTGATGCCAACACAATGACATTGCATTGCATTTTCTTCAAGGATATTTCCGGCATTTCCCATAAAGCCTGCAAGGCTCATCACCACTTTTTCCCTGATCGGGTCAATTGGCGGATTGGTTACCTGTGCAAATAACTGCTTAAAGTATGAAGATAGGTGTTGTGGTTTCTGAGAAAGAACAGCCAACGGGATATCGGTACCCATTGAACCGATTGGTTCTTTGGCGTCTCTGGCCATTGGTTTCAGGATCAGATCTACATCTTCCCTGCTATAACCAAATACCTGCTGGTACCTGAATATAGATTCCTGTGATAAACCGCTGAATACCAGTCTCGGCTCTGGAAGTTCTTCCAGTTTGATCTGGTACTGGTTGATCCAGTCGGCATAAGGCCTTCTTCCGCAAACCTGTTGTTTTATTTCTACATCACTGATGATACGGCCTTGTTCCATGTCTACTACAAACATTTTACCAGGTGTTAACCTACCCTTTTCAATGATTTTACTTTGATCAAGTGCAAGTGCACCGGCTTCAGAAGCCATAATCACGTGATCATCCTCGGTGATAGCGTAACGTTGCGGGCGTAAGCCATTTCTATCCAATGTAGCGCCGATCAGGTTACCATCAGTAAAAGAAACCGCTGCTGGCCCGTCCCAAGGCTCCATTAAAGTAGCATGGAATTTATAGAAGGCTTGTTTCAGTTCATCCATGTCATCATTGCCGTCCCATGCTTCAGGGATCAGCATCATCAATACATGTGGCAATGAACGGCCTGAATGCAGTAATAATTCAACTATATTATCTAAACATCCTGAATCAGAGTTTGATTCGTCAATTACAGGAAGTAAAATATTTAATTCTTCTTGTGTAAAATAAGGAGATGCAAAAGACTTAACACTGGCTCTGAACCAGTTTAAGTTACCTTGTAAGGTGTTGATCTCGCCGTTGTGAGCGATGTACCTGAAAGGTTGTGCCAATCTCCATGACGGGAATGTATTGGTTGCAAAACGGGAATGCACCAATCCAAAAGCAGACACCACACGCTTGTCACTTAATTCAGTAAAATAAGATCTAACCTGTAATGAAGTAAGTTGTCCTTTATATACAATAGTACGTGATGAAAAAGAAGCAATATAAAAATCGCCATTAATTCCTTTTACAGTTGTATTGATAGTTTTCGACAGGTAGTTTTTAAATACATAAAGTTTACGTTCAAAATCTGCACCTGCAGCAACTGCATAAGGACGTGCTATAAACACTTGTTCCATTTCAGGCTCTACTGATAAGGCCATATCACCTATACCATCGGTGTTGGTCAGCACCTTTCTAAAGCCCAAAACTTCAAGGTTAAGCTTCTCCGCTGCCCTGTAAATAATCTCTCTGCATTCTTCTCTAGCTTTTACATCTTTGGGTAAAAAAAGCATCCCTACGCCGTAATCTCCTGATTCATTTAAGCTGAATCCGATTTTAAGACATTCATCATACAGGAATTCGTGAGGTATCTGTATCATAATACCTGCTCCGTCTCCGGTATTGATTTCGGCTCCGACTGCCCCGCGGTGATCAAGATTTTCAAGAATGGTTATGGCATCTGAAATGATTTGCTGCGACTTTCGGCCCTTTATGTGGGCTACAAATCCGATGCCGCATGCATCATGTTCAAAACGCTGGTCGTATAACCCCTGGTTATCTTGTGTTAGTTCCATAAGTTCCGTTTAATAATTAGTTTTGGTATATTGGTATAGTGTATTTTGGACACTAAGATACAAATAAAAAACCGTAAATTATAATATTTGTATATTTTTTAGCATATAAACAACATATTTAAAATTAAACATTACAATATTGCGATATTGATAAAATATAACGTTTGAAATTGCAATATTAATAATTGAGTTATTTAGAACAGTTTTTCATAGGCGGCCATCCTTCTTTCCGTTTTTCTGAATCTGCTTTATCCGATAAATTCCTGCTTTATAAAAATAGTAAATTAAGTTTATTTTTTTTACTCATTCAATACATTTATACTCAATTGATTATGTGATTTTCACTAAAAAAACTCAAATATTTATGAAATTTCCTTTTGTAGACTAATCTCTTTTGCTACATTTGCAGTGGGCAAGTCTTTTACGATCAGCTCCCTTTGAACTCCCCCAGGGCGGGAACGAAGCAAGGGTAGAAGGTTGTAGCGGTGCGATAAAAGTTGCTTGCCCATTTTTTACTTTTTTCAATAAAAGTATTCTCGGGAAAGCCTCTTATTATTCATTTTTCCTTAAAAGAGCTCAATGTAATTGCCTAATTTAGGCGGATAATTGATAAAATTTATACATTAACCAATTTGCTAATTTAAACAACATGAAATTTTTCATTGATACAGCTAATCTTGACCAGATAAAAGAAGCACAGGACCTTGGTATTTTAGATGGTGTAACCACTAACCCGAGCCTTATGGCTAAAGAAGGTATTACAGGCGATGATAATGTAATAGCTCATTATAAAGCCATCTGTGCGATTGTGGATGACAATGTAAGTGCTGAAGTAATTTCAACTACTTATGAAGAGATTATTAAAGAAGGTGAGGCTTTAGCTAAATTAGATCCAAAGATCGTTGTTAAAGTACCTATGATTAAAGATGGTGTTAAAGCGATTAAGTATTTAACTTCAAAAGGTATCAGGACCAATTGTACTTTGATATTCTCGCCAGGACAGGCTTTATTGGCTGCTAAAGCTGGTGCATCTTACGTATCTCCATTTTTAGGTCGCCTGGATGACATCTCTACTGATGGTTTACAGTTAATTGAAGACATCAGATTGATATTTGACAACTATGGCTACCCTACTGAGATTCTTGCAGCATCTATCCGCGGACCATTACATATTGTTGCCTGCGCGAAATTAGGTGCGGATGTAATTACCGCTCCTTTGGCAGCCATCACTGCATTGTTAAAACATCCTTTAACAGATAGCGGACTAGCTACTTTCTTAGCTGACCACGCTAAGGCTTCTGGAAAATAGTTCTATTTTTATAAGCATAAAAAAAACCTGTATTTGATGATACAGGTTTTTTATGTTCAAACGATACGATTAACTTTTCATTTTTTCAGATAACACCTCAAATTCAGAACCTGCAAGCACTTGTTTTACCAGGTCATAATCAATCTGTTCATCAGGTGCGATCAAAATACCCTTTACTCCTGCCCCGTTTGCAGCCTCTACGTCACGTGGTTTGTCACCAATCATTACAGACTGTGCCGGATCAATATTATAGGTTGCTATAGCCTCTAAAAGCATCCCCGATTTTGGTTTGCGGCAATTACATTCTCCGGAAACCGTTGGGTGATGTGGGCAATAATAAGCATGTTTGATAAACGCCCCCTGCTTTTCAAAACTCAGGCCCAGGGCTTTATGCATCTCACTTAATGTCTCTTGGGTATAACGATTTTGTGCAATGCCTCCCTGGTTAGTGATAATAATTAAAAGGTAGCCTTCATCGTACAGCTTTTTTAAAGGTGCAATCTGATATTCCAGTATTTCGAAATCTTCCAGTTTCGTAATGTAATCGTATATTTCGTGATTGAGTACGCCATCACGATCCAGAAAAATAGCTTTATTCATCATCATAGTCTTTTATCCTGGCTTTTAATTTTGTTTCCTTACGTATTTGGTAAGGATAACAATGGTCTGTCCTTCAATTTTACCTTCAATCTGATCGGTATTGTCTTCAACTAAACGGATGTTTTTTACTACGGTACCTAATTTAGCACTTAATGAAGATCCTTTTACATCGAGTGTTTTTGTTAAAACAACAGAGTTCCCTGCTTCCAGCAACTGTCCATTACAATCTTTATGTACTTCATCAGCACCAGTACCCTCCTCATCAGCACCTGCCTGTGCCCATGCTAAAGTTTCTTCGTCCATATACATGGCATCCAGGCTATCTATTGCCCAGCTTTCTTCTTTTAAGCGCTTTAACAAACGCCAGGTTACAACTTGTACACCGGGAACAGCGCTCCAGATACTTGTTCTTAAACAATTCAGATGTTTAACATCTAATACTTCGGTCTTTTCTATCTGTCCTAAACATTTGTCACAGATCATGATGCAGTTGTCTTCAGTTCTCCCCGTCTGAGGTAAAACTTCGTATAACTTTATTGGTGCTGCCGACTGGCATAGTTCACATTTGTTCTCGCTTCTGTCTAATAATTGTTGTTCCAAAGTATATTGTATTTGTTAAAAATAGAGTTGGTAAAGATACTTAATTAAAAAAATATTCCTTTATTTTACCCTTTTCATTTCAACATAGAATACGGTTCCTTCTTCTGTGGTGCTGTTAAACCAGATATGACCGCCTTGTTGTGTAATATAATCACGACAAAGAGCCAGGCCTAAGCCAGTTCCTTTTTCGTTCATTGTACCATAGCTCGAAGAGATATTCAGACTAAAAATTTCACTTTGCCGTTCCGGAGAAATTCCAATACCATCATCTTTTACAAAGACAACTACCCGATCTTCTTGTAAAATGGTACCCACCTGAATTACGCCACCAACATTCGTAAATTTCATCGCATTATTCAGGAGGTTCCTCATCACCAGGTCAAACATATTGTTGTCGGCAACAATTGTAGCTTTTTTATCTATGTCAATCAATAATTTTATTTTCTTTCTGCCGGCGATCTGTTCAAACATGCGCATGGTGGGTAGCAGTTGTGTTTCAACATGTATTGAGCCCAATGACATTGGGATGTTTTCTAACTGGTTTTTTGCCCACTCCAATAAATTGGCTAACAGATATTGTGCATCTGCGAGTGATTTAGCCAGGTCTTGCTCCACTGCAACTCTCTCTTCGGCATTGAGTTCCATTACGCTTAACAGTTGCAGGTATTGCTGTAAGGAGTTGATTGGGGTGTTTAGGTCATGTCCGATGATAGAAAACAGCTTATCTTTTTCTTTGTTCATTAGCTCCAGTTTCAATGCCTTTTCTTCAGCTCTTTCTTTCTGGGTCCGGTAACTTCTCCGTAATTGGATGGTTCCACATGCAATCATTACACTCACTATAAGGTAAGTGAAAACCATATCTATAAACCACTCTTCTCTGCTTGTATAATGTTGCTTTATGCTGCTTGGATACAAAAATTCTATTGTAATCACCGTAAAAACGAGCAGCAGATTAAAGAAGTACCAGATGTGAAGTTTTTTACGGGGAATGATAAGAAATGTAATGTAAAGACCTGCAATGAAGAGTAATAATGAACTACCTGCAATCCCCCCGCTATAAAAATACGCCAGTACAATGGCGAAATTAATTTGGATCACCGACAATATAACGGCGAGTTTAGATTTGCCGGTAAAACGGCTTAGGGCATATAAACCTATCTGACCAATTAAGATAAACGTTGAAATATACCTGGTTTGGTAAAGCGAAACTAAAAAACTATAAATAACAATAATCGAAATGGCAATTATAGACATAATCGAAATGGCATGAAATATCCTGCTTTCCAGAGAAAACCGACTCGCATCCCCTAGCATTCTATGCCAATTATTGTCCCACTTGAGCTTTAATTGTTTAAACATTCAAGTCTTTGATATTCGCCTTGCTTTGTTGGAAAAGAGAAGCGTTTGGTAAACTGCAAATTAATGAATAAATGTTGTGAAATAGAGTTAATCCCATTAATTATCCTTTACTTTAATATACTTCTCTGTAATCGTCCGGTCTACTCCTGCACTTTCTACTTTTTCTACTCCCGTCTGGATTAAAGTGTCGTTTTCGATTTTAACCTTAAAATTAAATGATTTTCCTTCCCAGTTTTTATCATTGTAAAAATCTAAATGCTCGGTATAATTATCGTCAACCAGTTCGTATCTCCCACCTCCTGCATCAAAATTATTTTTACCTTCTTTATTTAGCTTCAAATCGTGCTTTAAAAATGAAAAGTGAGTATCATTGATGATCTTGATCATTCGCTGATCTTTTGTGTAATCACTAAAAGTTTCCTGTCCATTTTCTAATATGGTTGAGGATAACAACTGCCAGGTTCCCTGCAATGGAACATTGGAAGTTTTTTTGGTTTCAATTTGTTTAACATCTTGATTTGTGCAAGCTAAAAGTATGCATGCCGAAAAAAACAAGGAGAACATTTTAGATTTCATGGAGTTTTAAATAGTTAGTTATCGGATAATCAGCAAAGTAGGAATAATATTGCAAATAGTCGATATTTTTTAACCTTTAAAAGTCATTTCGCAGTTTTATTGGTTTTTTGATAAAGCGTTATATAATATCTCTACGGGATGGTATGCTTTTTTCGTGGTTCCATCTTTAATCTGATGACGGCAACTTGTTCCTGGTGCAGCGATGATTACTTCTTCCTTTTGTTTTCTAATGTCGGGGAATAGCACCAGTTCTCCGATTTGCATAGATAAGTCATAATGCTCTTTTTCATATCCAAATGACCCTGCCATGCCGCAGCAACCCGAAGGAATGGTCTGTACCGTATAGTTTTCAGGGAAAGACAGTATCTGCTCTGTGGCACCTAAGGCATTAAATGCCTTTTGCTGACAATGACCATGTAGTTTAATCTGCTTTCTTTCATTATTAAACCGGGACTTCGAAATATTGCCTTTACGAATTTCTGCAGCCAGGAACTCATCTATTAGAAATACGTTTGAAGAGAGTTTTTTTGCTGCTTCGAGTTGTTCTTCATCCACCAGGTCAGGATACTCATCCCGAAAGGTTAATATTGCAGAAGGTTCAATTCCAATCAACGGCGATTCTTCATTAATCAAAGGACTTAGGCACCATACGTTGTGTTGCGCAATTTTCTTCGCCTTACGCAACAGTCCCTTGGAAAGGGATGCTCTGCCACTTTCCAGATGTTTGGGTATCAGAACATCATAGCCAAATGATTCGAGTAATAAAATGGCTTTTATGCCAATTTCTGTATCCTGATAATTGGTAAATTCATCACAAAACAAATAAACCTTTTTCGGGGATTTTTCGGCGCTATTTTGTCGACGCTGCTGGTGTTTTAAGAACCAGTTTCTTAAGGTTGTATGATACAATGCAGGTATACTCCTCTTTGGCGCAAAACCCGCAATCCTTTTTGTCAGGCTACTAAAAACCGACCCTGTCATCATCAGGTTGTATAACGAAGGCATGACAGAGCCGAATCCCGCAATCGTACTAAAATTGGCGATCAGCCTGGCTCTTAACGAAACACCGTTCGCATCCTGATAATGTTGTAAAAACTCCGCCTTTAATTTTGCCATATCGACGTTGGACGGACATTCTGATTTACAACCTTTACAACTTAAACATAAATCCAATACTTCTTTAATCTCCTCGTGATCAAATTTATTTACCTGATCAGAATGCGTCAGAAAGTTTCTTAAGATATTAGCCCTGGCTCTTGTGGTGTCCTTTTCATTGTGTGTAGCCATGTAAGAAGGGCACATTGTACCACCCGCAAGATGTGATTTCCGGCAATCACCAGATCCGTTACATTGTTCAACGTGCTGCAGCATGTTTTGACCGGCATACCGAAATATCGTTTTTGTGGTGAAACTTTTTTGCCCGGCCTCATACCTCAGCATGGTGTCCATTGGAGGGGTATCTACAATCTTACCCGGATTAAATATACCCTTAGGGTCCCAGGTATTTTTTAGGTCTTTAAGCAACGCATAATTTTTAGGCCCGATCATTTGCTCAATAAATTCACCTCTCAATCTTCCATCGCCGTGCTCCCCGCTTAATGAGCCTTTGTATTTCTTTACCAGCGTTGCGATTTCTTCCGCAATTAGCCGAAACATCGCATTTCCCTCCGCTGATTTTAGGTTGAGGATGGGGCGTAAATGTAATTCACCAGAACCTGCATGGGCGTAATGCACCGAAAATAATCCGTGTTTATTAAGGATTTCGTTAAAGTCGCGAATATATGCCGGCAAGTCTTCTACATCCACCGCAGTATCTTCAATTACAGGTACAGCCTTTTCATCCCCTGGCAAATTGCTGAGCAGTCCTAAACCAGCCTTTCTTAGTGACCACACTTTTTTCATGTCGCTACCATAAAGCACGGGAAAATAATAGCCCAAACTGAGGCTACGCATTTCCGCCTCTACATGGGTTACTATCTCAAGCACCTCAGCATGTGTATCTCTTGTGTATTCTATGACCAGCAAAGCATCCGGTTCACCCTGTACGAAAAAACTGTTTTCCCGTTGTTCAATATTATCCCTGGTACATTCTAAAATATAGTGATCAATGAGTTCAACTGCATTTGGTTTGTATTTTAATGCCACCATATTTGCACGCAGTGCTTCCTCCAGGGTATTAAAGTGTACACAAAGCAAGCCGGCATGCCCTGGCGGCAAGGGCTCCAGGTTCAATTTTATTTCGGTAATGAATGCCAGAGTTCCTTCTGATCCTGCGATCAGCTTGCAAAAGTTAAAATCTTCCCCTCCGGCGGTAAAAGGTGAACTTTCCAATAGTATATCAATGGCATAGCCTGTATTACGCCTTTCCACACTTTTCTTCGGAAATTCCTTTCTGATTTCCAACTGGTTTTGATAATCGCCCAGTTGAGTTCTTATAGATCTGTATAAAGCCGCTTCTAAAGTTGTACCTTCACATTTGGCAATAAATTCATCGAAAGTCAGCGGCTTAAAAACAACTTCTGAGCCATCACTTAACAAGGCATTTATCTCAAGTGTATGTTCACGTGTGCTTTTATAAACTATTGAATTTGAGCCGCAAGAGTTGTTGCCAACCATGCCTCCAATCATGGCACGGTTGGCTGTAGAAGTTTCGGGTCCGAAAAACAAACCAAGTCGCTTAAGACTTGCATTCAGCTCGTCTCTAACTACACCCGGCTGCACACGCACCCAGCGTTCTTCAGAGTTGATTTCCAGTATTTTATTAAAATGCTTGGAGACATCCACTACAATGCCGTTACCAACAACCTGTCCGGCCAGGGAGGTCCCCGCTGTTCTTGGGATCAGGGAAGTGCCCTCCTGGCCTGCAAAATCAATTAATTGTTTTAAATCGGCTATAGTAAGTGGTATAGCTACAGCAAGTGGCATCTCCGAATATGCAGATGCATCAGTAGCATACAATATTCTGGTCGTATCATCAGTGTAAAGGTCTCCCTCAACTGAAGCTGCCAGTGCCTTAAGCTTTTCTTCCATTCCTTTAATTCAAAAGCAAGATAAGGACTATTTACAAATCAAATTTTATTCCTTGTGCAAGCGGTAAGGTATTGGAGTAATTAATGGTATTCGTTTGTCTCCGCATATACCCTTTCCATGCATCAGATCCACTTTCTCTACCGCCGCCGGTTTCCTTCTCACCACCAAAAGCACCACCAATTTCTGCACCGGAAGTACCTATGTTTACATTGGCAATTCCACAATCTGATCCACTGGCCGATAAGAACTGCTCAGCTTCGCGAAGATTTAAAGTCATGATAGCGGATGACAACCCTTGTGGTACATCATTCTGCATTTGGATCGCTTCCTCAATTCTGCTATATTTCATTACGTAAAGTATAGGTGCAAATGTTTCTTCCTGCACAATCTCATAATGATTTTCTACTTCGGCAATACATGGCTTTACATAACAACCTGATTCCAGTCCGGCCCCATTTAATACTCCTCCCTCAACCAGGAAGCGTCCGCCTTGTTGTTTTACTTTTTCAATACTGTTAAGGTAAGCCTGAACTGCATCTTTATCAATTAAGGGCCCCATATGGTTGTTTTCATTCAATGGATCGCCAATTTTAATCTGCGCGTAGGCTTTTGTTAGTTTGGTCGTGAAGTCGTTATATACGCTTTCGTGAATGATAAGTCTACGGGTTGAAGTGCAACGTTGTCCTGCTGTACCTACAGCACCAAAAACAGCGCCGATTACCGACATTTCCAGGTCTGCACTGTCAGAGATGATAATTGCATTGTTGCCACCAAGTTCGAGTATGGTTCTGCCGAACCTGCCTGCAACAGTAGCTGAAACCAATCGACCTACCCTGGTTGAACCTGTAAACGAAATAAGTGGAATCCGCTTATCCTCATTCATTAAATTACCACAGGCATTACCAGTAACCAGGCTACTGATTCCTTCAGGTAAATCGTTTGCTTTTAGTACCTTAGCTACGATATTCTGACAGGCTACTGCACATAGTGGGGTTTTTGAAGATGGTTTCCAGACACAAACATTACCACACACCAAGGCTAAAGCCGTATTCCAGGCCCAAACAGCAACTGGAAAATTGAAAGCTGATATGATACTCACGATCCCCATTGGGTGCCACTGCTCATACATACGATGGTTTGGGCGCTCAGAATGCATCGTTAAGCCATAAAGCTGACGGGATAAACCTACTGCAAAATCGCAGATATCGATCATCTCCTGCACTTCGCCCATTCCTTCCTGCAGGCTTTTACCCATCTCATAGGATACCAGTGCACCAAGATCTGCTTTATGCAAACGCAAGGCATCACCAAACTGACGCACTATTTCACCACGTTTTGGTGCTGGCACTGCTCTCCAATATAGAAAAGCCTGCTGCGCTTGCTGCATGACGGCTTCGTACCCTTCTGCATCTGTGCTTTGTATTGTGGCAATTACCTCGCCATTTACCGGAGAATAGGAAGTTATGGTTGCAGCAGTACTCTGTAGCTTATTTGTACCTGTTGATGTTCCTGAGTTATTTGATGTTATACCCAATCGGGTTAATATATCGTTGATGTTCATTGGAATATAAATTATATTTTAAAGGTTTCCCTTTGTTTGTCTAATGTAAGTACTTTCAAATATTTTATCGGCATTGTTCGTTTCAAAACCTTCGCGTCTGTGTTTGGCCTCAATATCGGCATGTGGCAGATGTTTAAAATCCGGTAAGATCAATCTTTCCGAGAATTCTACATAACTACCGGCAATAGGCATGGTTTCGCCGTTGGCAAATTCGGCCTGTTGCATTTCTGCGACGGTACTACTTTGTCTTAACAGTCCATCCGGACTCACCTTTATTTTACCACCTGAAGTGTTTAACTTTAATCCCAGTGATTCTACAAATACATTGAAATCTTCCAATGTATTATACCCGGTTTTGAGGTTGTGTACACTAATGGTGTAATGGTTTAGGTAATAACGATTGTAAATTACCCATGCGGCGTATTCGCTTTCTTCTAAAAGTAAACGATAGTCAGCGATGTCTGGGAGTTGCCATAAAGGCTGATGGAAAAACGCACCGATTTGTGCACCATTATCCAGATCGAGCGCATCCACGGGATCAGTTTTAATATGGTTGGTATACTTATAAATAATTTCCTGCGCCTGGGCAGATAAATCTTTTACGATCAGCTCACTCATAAATATCCTCGGATATTCGGGTGAAGGTGGAGCGTACCAGTATGCGTTTAGCTTTTTGCTTTCAAAATAATAGTAGTCCATTTTTTTATACCCCTGGTGCAAGAAGATCTTTTCAAAAGATGCAATGCCCAAATGTGGCAGACCGAGCGTTCTGAAAGCAATGTGATCGTTTACAATTTCGTCCTGCCCGGCAATTACACCTGAGGTAACCAGTGCAGTGGTGATCTTTTTCACTGCCGGAACTTCCTGTGCATAACGTTCAAACAGCATATTCAGAAAAATATCCAATGGTTTTTGTGTATCAAAATTCATATGGTATCATTTTATTTAACTCAAATATCTCTATATTTACCATAAGTAAACGATATATATTAGTTAATCAATGATAAGTATTACTAATCAATTAGAGCTGAGACATCTGAATTATTTTAAGGTGCTGGCAACCGAACTCCATTACAGAAGAGCTTCGGAATTGCTTTTTATATCACAATCGGCACTCAGTCAGCAGATCAAGCAGCTGGAACAGATTCTTAAAGTGATCTTGTTTGACCGGAGCAATAAAAAAGTTGCTTTAACAGATGCTGGCAATCTTTTTTTCAGAGATGTACAGCAGATTATGAATAAGCTGGAAACAGCGGTTGTACATTTGAAATTGTATAAGGAAGGAAATACCGGGCAAATCGGAATTGGTTTTGTCGCTTCAGCAATGGAATCGGTTCTTCCGTCTTTGCTTAAAAAATTCAACATTGACTGTCCAAATATCAAATTTCAACTGGATGAACTGAGCAACAGTGATCAGCTTATCGCTTTACAGAATGAGTCTGTGGACCTTGGTTTTATGAGAAGCAATCATTTGCCGGAAGGCTTTACCAGTCGGAAAGTTTATACCGAAACATTTTCCCTGGTGCTTCCCGAAAATCATCCTATGGTAAAAGCGAATTTTAAACATATTGGTCAATTAAAAGATGAGTTTTTTATTTTGTTTCCAAATGAGCAAAGCCAGCTGTATTATCAGCAAATTCTAAGTTTATGTGCTGATCAGGGCTTTGCGCCAAAGGTGGCACATCGGTCTATTCATGCGCCCACCATTTTCCGACTTGTAGAAAACGGCATGGGGCTGAGTATTATTCCAACCTCTCTTGCTGCCGGGAATTACCCCAATATCAGGTTTATCGAGCTAAAAGACATTCCGCAGCAAACGTCCTTATTTGCAGTCTGGAAAAAAGAAAACACCAACCCTGCTTTACCGTATTTGTTAGAAATGTTGCCTAAAGGAGATTAGTCTTTTAAAGCCCATGATAAAAAAGCGTGTGTTTGCTTGGTGCAAACACACGCGTAATTACGACTACAAATTATCCGATTAGCTTTGCTAAAGCAATGCGATGCTGACTGAAGTTATCCTCGTTTCTTTCGAAATCTCTGGTGTTCCTCGCTATTTTCCCAGCTTCTATAGCAGCTGTGCCACTACCTAACTTCTGTTCAACTAGTTTATAATATTCATAATCCTCCAACCCTTCTCTTATGTTTTCCATTCTGATACTACTTAATGGCCCATTTTCGCCGGGATAGATCAGTAGTCCATCTCCATGCAACCATTTGTATTCGTCTGTAGGGGTCGTGATAGACATCTCCAGTTTCAAATCTGAATTCCTTTTTATTTTCGCCGGTAATTGTCGGTTTCCTTTATTGTACTGATTTAATCCCCAGTATAAGAAACCGTCAAATCTTTCCTTATATGCCATTGCCCCAAGCAGCACCCTTGTTTCCTGCAAAGGATTTTCGATTCTCCAGTTCGGCATCGGATAATAGGGCTGTAACGAAATATATGCCCATACTTTCTTACCTGCATTTCTTACCTGGTCGGCGAAGGTGTTGTTGTAAATGCCATCGAAGATGTGCATAATTAATATATCCAGTCCTAAATCATCCAATTGTTCTACAGTTTTAACATATTGGCTTGTGGTAGCAATAGGTACCTGCGGATATTGTTCTTTGATGTATTTGTTTACCTTACGCATCACTTCAAAATGTTCAGGTTCACATTCATCAAAACCATAGAATACGCCTTTTCCATTAGCGACTGCACCGGTAGCTAGAATCTGATCAATATAAGGACGGTTTTGTTCAAACCTTGCAATGAGCTCTTCTGCCGGAGCGCTTCTATCTGCCCAGGTTGCCGTAATGGGATAGATGACGAAACCGTTTGTCAATCCTTTAAAAGAACTATAATCTGTCGCAGTTATTTTTGACCTGCCTTCTTTGGTGTTCATATTCAGGTATAGATCTGTCGGGCACATTCTACTCGCTAAGAGCAGATCAAACCAGTTTTTACGGATTTCACCGGTGAAGCCATCGTACATGCCATCGAGATATTCTACTGACAAAGAAAAAAGGTTTGGCAATGTAGGAACTGCTGGTAAAGCAAAGTTATGTACCAGAGCTTCAACCGAGATCTCTTCTTTAACTCCTTTTATCTCTAATGTTATTTTACCTTTATAGGTACCTGCCGGCGTTCCAGCTGGTGCATGTATAGTAAACCATATGGCGTTAGACCAGTCTCTCATCAGCTTTACCGAATCTCTTTCCAATAAAGGATCTGGATACCAACCGGGTTGTCTGCCTTTCACATCACCTGTGGTGGGATGTCCTGAAAATGTACTGATATAAACATAGCCGACCTGAGACCATTTAATGGAGTTTAAGCGGTGTTGATTATTGGTGAAATCGCCTATCGTAACTTTTACCCCATCTATATCTTCTTTAGCGCGGACCACGATCTGAAAGCTTTCTCTTTCGTTTCCTGCAAGTGAAATTCTGGCCGTCCGGCTTTCAGGAAGTACATCTCCCGGCATAACTTTAAGCATCCCGCTGGCCGTAGAAATACGGTATTGTGCTTTGTTTACTTTATCTTCCTTAACGGGATCTAATATATTTTTGCTTTTGCAGGAAGTGCTAGCCATTCCAAATAACATAGTGTTCATCCCTAAAAAAGCAGATGTTTTTAGGAAAGAACGTCTTCCTGTATTTTCCTGTTTGTCTTTTTCTGATTTATGATAATTAGTCATTTACCACCTCCTTATAAATTTTTCTAATACATTGATTTCCGGCATCTACAACATAGATATTGCCACTTTTATCTACGACAACGCCTGTGGGATTGCTAAATCTCGCTTCAGATGGAGTACCGTTTACATTTCCTCTTTCCCCATTGCCTGCAAAGGTTGAGACCTGCCATGAGTCGTACTTAATTAAACGGATGCACTGGTTGGAGTTTGCCCCACCGTACCAGGTTCCGCCATATGGTCCGGAATCTCCTGCGACCAATAAATTGTTATTGGTAAAATCGACTGCAATTCCCCAGGGGCGATCAAATTTAGCTTTAGTTCCTGCGCCGTCTACCAGACCCATTTCATCAGGAATACCCGCAATGAGAACCGGATTTCCAGCCGATCCGCCAACGGATTTTAAATCAACCATTCGTACAACAGACCGGCCAACTTCAACTACATATAGCACACCTTTCGCATCGATGGCTATGCCACCAACCCATTGCAACCCTTGTATTGCAGCAGTTAGATTTCCGTTGTTCTCCACTTTGTAAACTGCTCCGGAAGTTAAGGAGGATACATACACGCCGTTATTTCTTTTATCAATGGCTACACTAACTACATCACCAACGCCAGTTACTGTTGAGACCAAGCCGTCTGGAGTGATTTTACGCAATTTAGCATTCCAGGTATCTGCGACATAAATGTTTTTATCATTGTCTACTGCTACATCAAAAGGCGTATTAAACCTGGCTTCTGCTGCCGGGCCATCTACATAACCCGCTGAGCCATTTCCTGCAAGTGTACTCACTTCACCTGTTGGGGTAATCTTTCTAATTGTATGGTTACCTGCATCTGCTACGTAAATATTCCCTTCGTCATCTACATCCAGCCCCGGAGCGCGTTCAAAATTAAACTTAGCTAAGGTACCGGCTCCATTTGCATAACCAGCTGTTCCTGATCCAGCCAGGGTCATAACTTTCCAGATGTACGTAGGTGGAAATTTAAAACGTGTAGTACTTGTTGCTTTGTTTCCTTTAATTGATACCTCGACATTACCTGTACCGGCATTTTCAGGTACAATTAATAAAATACGTTCTTTGTTTATGCCGGTAATTTTAGCTTTCATACCATTAATAAACACCTCGACTTCAGTTGAGTCCATACTGAAGTTATGGCCAAATATCATCATCTCGGTCCCGCCCTGCCCTTCTTCAGGAATAAACTTGTCGATGGTAATTGGCTGTCCCGGATTGTGACTTTCGGTCTTTTCTTTTTTACAGGCTGCGAGTATGCATAAACATGCCAGCAAACTGAATATGTTCTTTATGAATTTCATAATCTTCTTTCAAATGAGGTTTATACCAGCGTTAGTTGTAACCAGGGTTTTGCACAAGTTTATTGTTTCTGTTGATCTCGAACTGAGGAATGGGAAACAAATCATAGGTTTTCTTATAGTGCCTGTTTTCCACTACAAAGCGCTGATAGGTAAAGTTATCTGCACCTGTTTTTACGAGTTTCATTCCACTGACTGATTTAATCACTTGCTCTCCGATACGCCAGCGCCTGATATCCCAGAATCTGTGTGACTCAAAAGCCAACTCAATTCTCCGTTCATTCCTGATGCGCGTCCTCATTTCGTCTTTATTTAGTCCAGCGGGTAGATGGGGCATATTCACTCCCTGTCTGCTGCGGATTTCATTTATGGCATTGTAAACTGAGGCATCCGGAACTTCCAGACTTTCATTTTGTGCTTCCGCATAATTCAACAGTATTTCAGCATATCTGATAAAAACAAAAAAGTGGCTGCCAGGCCTCCATATTGGAGTTAAGCTTCCTGTTTCATCCAGTGTTTTAGCCTGGTAATAGCCTGTACGGGTATAATTATCTCCGTCACCATTTATGCCATCGGCACCACCTTCAAAGGTTTCAATTGGGAATCCTCTCCAGGAGCGTCCATTGTAGATGATGCTCATGGCGAAACGAGGATCTCTGTTTGCATATGGATTAGCTGCATCGTATAAGGCCGACTGGTTATAAGGTAAGCCATCAGCCATTTCAAAAGCATCCACCAGATCCTGCGAAGGATTTAGGATAGCAAAACCTCCCTGACTTGGCATCAGATTATTCCGCAGCTGATCTTCATAATTGCCTGTATGCTGAAAAATGATTTCATTGGAATTTCTCGTATGCAAAACTGTTTTAAAATTGTTGTGCAAGCTGTATATACCAAGATCCATCACGTCTTTGGCGGCCTTCGCAGCATTTTGCCATTTTATTTTTTCATGGGTTGGATTATGTAATTCACTTGCTGCATAAAGCAACATGCGTGATTTAAGTGACAATGCGGCTCCGATTGTTGCCCGTCCCAGATCTTTTGACTCATAGGTTGTTTCCAGGGAACTTGCGGCCTGATCACATTCTTCTGCAATGAAGTTAATTATTTCGGTCGTCGTGGCTTTAGGGATATTCAAATCCTCATCTACCTGCAAAACTTTTGTAACTAAAGGTACTCCGCCATAGCGTTTAAAAAGTTCGGCATAAAACCAGGCACGTAAAAAATGAGCCTCCCCTTTCATTCTCTTTTTTCCTGCAACCTCTTCCTTATTATTAGCGTTGACTGGTAAATCATCAATTTTACCCAAAAACATGTTAACCCTTCTAACGGACTCATATAAATTTGTCCATTGATCTATCGGATTATTCGCTGGGGTTAGGTTTCCATCGTATACAAATTTTGGACTTGGCCAGTACTTATAGCTACAATATCCATTATCTGTAGCACCGTCGTAGGAAAACGACCACAAACCTCCACCAACCCAGTCAATGCTTAATCCTGCTCCATAAGTAGCAGCTAAAAAACGTTCTGTCTGGCGGTAATTGCCAAATACTTCTTCTTCACTCATCCCTCCGGATTCAGCCTTGTCTAAATAGGAGTCTTTCTTACATCCGGAAAGGATCCATACAAAAGCAAGTAACCCTATTATCGTACTATTAATTTTTATCATGATATGAAAAATTTAATATTAATCTATTTTAATAACCCTCTAGAAAGTAACTGATGCACCAAAATTGTAAATACGCTGTTGCGGATAATTATTTCCACTTCCACTGCGCATTTCAGGATCATAGGAACCTCCAATTTTATCCCATGTAAAGAGGTTCATACCGTTGGTATAAATCCTGATGGATGAGAAACTTTTACGTTTGGTGACCTGTACATTTTTAAATGTGTAACCCAGTTCGGCATTCTTTAAACGGATGTAGCTGGCATCTTTTAAGAAAAAGGAACTTGGTCTGTGGTTATTGTTGTTAAAGCCATAATGTAATCTGGGATAAGTAGCTTGATTTGCAGTTTCTTGCGTCCATCTGCCCAGGTGTTCTTCCAAAACATTTCGGCCCTCCACAAATTCATAGGCAGCCTGGTCGCTCAGCATTACATTAAATCCGGATGCCCCCTGAAACAAACAGCTGAAGTCAAAGTTTTTCCAGTTTAATCCTGCTGATAGTCCATAAAACACTTCAGGAAGGTCGCTTTTTCCAATGGGCCCTGCATCATTTTGATCAACAATGTTATCACCGTTCAAATCGCGGTATTTGATATCGCCGGGTAAAACTTGTCCGAATTGCTGCGGACTGTTTGCAATTTCAGTTTCATCTTTAAAGAAACCCAGGGCTGTTAGTCCAAAATACTGTCCCAATGGATGTCCTGTTAAACTTAAATACGGAAAAGGTTTTGGTTCCTCATCCATAAAAATGATTTTGTTCCTTGAAAAAGAGACGTTCCCACGGAAGAAATAATTTATTGCTCCAATATGGTGTCGGTGATTCAGTTCTAATTCGAATCCCTTATTTTCAGTGGAACCAAAATTTACGGGCGCGAGTTTGCCTCCTGGAATTCCAATTACAGTAGGTACTGAGCCTCTCGTAATCAGAATATCATTTCTTTTTTCATAATATAGATCGAGGTTCAATCCAAACAAGGACTCCCATAGCTTTAATTCAAATCCAAGATTAGATTTTCTAGCGATTTCCCATGATACTGCCGGATTGGCAATTGCTCCCTCTCCAACACCAGATGTCCAGGATAAGGGCTCGCCAAAGCTGTATCCAGAAAAGTCGTTAAACTCTGAAATAAAAAGCCAGCGCCTCCCATTTAACCGATCATTCCCTGTTAGACCATAGGATCCACGCAGTTTTAGTAAATTAATTGCTGATACATTTTTCAAAAATGCTTCTTCCGAAAGCATCCAGCCCGCTGAGAAAGCCGGGAAGAAACCATATCGTTTACCCTTGGCAAAATTATCTGTACCATTAAAACCAGCGTTAAATTCTGCAAAATACTTGTTCTTATAGTTATAGGTTACCCTTGAAACCAGGCCTTGAGAAACATAGGGGATTTCTCCACCCAGAACTTTTTGTGTTTTATTCGCTAATAATAAGCCGGTAAATGCATGGTCGCCAAAGTTTCTCGCATAGTTTAAAGACACGTCCATCCAGATATCCCGGTTCTGACTGAACGACGATGAAGGTGCGGACAAAGGGATATCTTCCCCTGTGTAGGTATAACTATTCAAATCGTTATAATCACCGGTACCCAGATACAAAGCTGTTCTCTCACTTTTTGATCTTGAGAAACGATTTCTGAAATAGCCATCAAATGAATAATTCCCTTTTAGAGATAGACCTTCAGTAATAAAGTTCAACTTTCTTGTTACCGAAACCATTCCTGACAAAGAGGAATTAAAATTCTGACTATATCCTTGTGTGTTGAGCCAATAAAATGGATTTAGTAAGCCTGGTTTCTGTGCATAGAAACCTGTGGGGTATTTAACAGGAAAAGCATTTGGCGTAACTTTCATGAGCATGTCAAATAGTTCCGATGCTGTAGATCTCGGATAGCTGCTATTTTCTATTGCTCCAAAAAGATTTAAGGATACTGATAAGTCTTCATCAAAGTCTATATCGACATTTGAACGAAAATTATACCTGTTAAAATTAACATTAGGATCATATTTGGGCTGTTTTTCTGATTTATAAATACCGTCCTGCCCTGTATATCCCAGATTAACGAAATACCTGGTTTTTATTGTTCCGCCGCTAATGTTAACATTGGCCGTTGTTAAGGCTGATGTTTTTAAAGCTTCTTTCATCCAGTTTACATTCGGGTATTTTAAGGGATTAATACCTGTTCTGTATGCCTCCAGTGCAATTTCGGAGTAAGGAGTCAAAATACCGGTGGGATTGTCATTTTTATAGGCTTCATTGGATAGCAATGCATAATTATAAGCATCCAGGATCTGGGGAAGCCGTGTAGGATCTTGCATGGCTGTCTGGACAGTGGCCTGGATAGCTGGTTCACCGATCTTACCTCTTCTTGTTGTAATGATGATAACACCATTTGCTCCTTTTACCCCATACAATGCCGTAGCTGACGCATCTTTTAGAATTGTGATGTTCTCAATTTCATTTACATCCAGAAGGTTTATGGCACTATAATCTTTCTGGACACCGTCAATTGTTAATAATGGTGAGTTATTGTTAAATGTGGAACGGCCACGTATAAAGAGATCGGAATTGTCATATCCTGGTTCTCCACTACGCTGCACAGCGATTAAGCCAGGCAAACGACCCGCGAGTGCATTTGTTACATTTGCTACCGGGCTCTGCTTTAACTCTTTGGTTGATATGGAGGCTAACGATCCTGTCTGGGCGATCTTTTTTTGTGATTGCCCAAAACCCAATACCACCACTTCGTCGAGCTTTTCCTGGCTTTCCTGCATCACCATGTCGATGATAGTCTTATTCTCTACCTTTATTTCAAGGTTAGCGAATCCAATTCCTTTAAACCTTAAAGTTTCTCCTATTGATGCTTTAATGACATAATGGCCATCACCATCTGTGGATGTTGCTCTGGATGTACCTGCTACGGTTATAGTAACACCTGGAACTGGTTTTCCATCCTTATCCTTAACTGTTCCTTTTATCTCAGTTTGAACTGCTACAATTGTTGGTTTTAAAGCACCAGGCTCTTTGTTTCTTATAACAATGGTGCGGTCTTTCAGTGTCCAGGAGAAAGGCAGGTTGATCAGCAATGCCGTCATCGCTTCGTCCAAACTAGCGTTTTCAACGTCAATATATACCTTGGTATCAGCCTGTTTTTTTCCAATGAGAAAAAACTGGTAACCAGTTTGTGCCTTTACCTGTTCCATTGCTTTAGACAATGCAATGTTACTGGCCTTTAGAGTAATGTGTTGGGCAAAACTGCCTGCAGAGGCATTAAATATCCCAAAAAAAGTTAGCAGAACTCCCAACTTCATGATTAATAGTAGTTTTAATGCCAAAGGTGATCGCATACGCGGGCCTTTAACACATGCGTTTAATTTCATATGTTTGTATTGTTTGGGTGAGTTGAAATGGTTATCAAACTGCTGTTTATTCAGCAAAACATTAAAATTGGCCCGAGCTATCTCCGGGTAGTGTAGCAGCACTATCCGGATTTTTTTTATCGGGTGGTTTTGTTTGGTTAGTTTTTTATCTCATGGTGTTTGGGTTTAGGGTTTAAAATTATTTATCAGGCAATACAATCAGCACTTTTGATTTTCCCCGTTGTACTATTTTAAAATTCAGTCCGCCGGTTTTTAGTATATCCAGTACATCTCCAAGTTTACTGTTTCTGCTGATTTCTCCATAAGCGTAGGTTTCTGGTATACTTCCCTGATACTCGACATCGAGATCATACCATCTGCTGAGTTGGTTCATGACTATATGCAATTCTGTTTCATAAAACTTGAATACACCCGATTTCCAGCTAATTGCAGTAGCTACATCAGCTTTACGAATAATAATATCCTCGCTTTTTGTAAGTGTAGATTCTTGTCCCGGCAACAACACTGCATTTTTGTTAAGGCCACCATTAAGATCAGTAGCCGTCACCATCACTTTCCCTTGCACCAGTGTTGTTTTTGTTCCAATTTCATCCCCATAGGCATTGATGTTAAATACTGTTCCCAGTACACTTATTTCCTGCCCTTTTGAGTAAACTTTAAAAGGCTTTGCAGCGTTTGGTCTTACTTCGAAATAAGCCTCTCCCATCAGTTCTACCTTTCTCAGTTTTCCTTCAAATTTACCAGGAAATCTAAGCGTTGATCCTGCATTTAACCAAACCTTTGTGCCATCTGAGAGTACCAGACTATATTGTCCGCCTTTAGGGGTACTAAGTACCATATCATAAGCCTGATCTGTTAATTTACCTTGATGTGGGTTTTCAGGTTCTATTGCAGATCCATCATTATAAATCAACTCATCAGCTTTAAAAACAACTCCCTCCTTTGTGCTATTCAAATCTATAGTCCTGCCATTAGCCAAAGTTAAAACAGCTTTATTAGCGCCTGGTAAAATGTCATTTACAGAAAGATTGTTGTTGTGTTGTTTTGGGGCATATATTGTCTTATAAAAATAAAAACCAGTAAAACAGACCAGCACAATTGATGCAGCAATTCCTGTGAGACGGATCCAGTTCCATTTCTTATTTTTGGGATTGAGCGGAACGACATCGGCATTCATGGTTATTTTTAACCTGGCCAGTGAAGCTTCTGTATCTACCGCGAGCAGATTTTTCAAGGTTAATTCTAATTGTCTCTGATCTTTTAACTCATCAAAAATCAGTTTATTTTCCGGTGTAGCAGCTTCCCATTCTGATAAAACAGCCGATTCTTCCACACTTATCGAATTATCCAGGTATTTTGAAATTAAAGTAGATATATATTTAATATGTTGGTTTTCCTGCTCCATTTAATGGTTGTTTTATACCATAACACCGCTACGGAAAAATCGTACCCATACAAATGATAAAAAAATTAATACCCTTGCAGCAGAAGAATTAAAAGCAAATATGAATTTTTAGGTAAGCGCATGCGCAGTTTCGTCAAAGCCCTTGTTTTACAGTTTTTTATCGATTGTAAAGAAAGGCCCATTTCATCTGCTATTTCCTGGAGTTTTTTTTCCTCCAGCAAATTTAAAGTAATGACTGTCTTTTCCTGAGGTGAGAGTTTTTCTATTTCCTGGTATATACTTAGGAGAACCTCACTGCGGATCATTTCATTTAGATGATTGCTTTCCGTGATGATTGAACCATCGATTGAAGAAGCTTCATGTTTTTTTGTTATTCTTTCTGTTGCCCTTACACGGTTTAATGAGGCATTGCGCACGGCCCGGTAAAGAAAAAACCTAATGTGCTCTTCATTCTCAAAGGTAGATTTCTTATCCCACAGTTTTAGAAACACTTCGCTAACAACATCTTCGGCATCAGACCAGGAGTTCACAATTCTTTCAGAAAAAGCACACATGATTGCATTGTAAATTCGAAATACATGGTCAAATGTATGCTGGTTGCTCATGTCCAACGTATCATTACTCAAGTTCGAAAAAGCAAAATCGTTCATTTTATGAAATTATATTCAGAAGGCTGTGGTCAAAGCAAACTTATTATAATTTATTTAGAAAACAATTCCCGGACTTAAATAAAGCCTCGTTAGTTTTTTTACCCTCTAATATAATTCTCCTATATGTTAGGAGGTCTATTTTAGGTTTATTTCTTCTCCAGTATTTTTACAATTCCAGAGAAACCACTCGACTTAGCGTGTTGTAAGGCTGTTGTTCCATTATTGTCTGGTATATTGATATTGCACCCGGCATCAACAAGTATCTGAACGATCTCTATATACTTATCGCTACCATTTCCAAGCACAACAGCTTCCATAAGTGCAGTCCATCCTAACCGGTTTACATGATCTATAGGGAAATTTTTAGTGTTGGCTAGTATTTTAACTACATCTATATGTCCTCTTTCACATGCGGGGATTAACGCCGTTCCGTTGTATCGGTTAAAAAGATCAAAGCGTGCACCGTTTGCCAGGAACAATTTTACAAATTCAGTTTGTCCGGATGCACCTGCAAGTAAAAAGGGACTGTCTAACCGTTTATCCTGTTGATTAACATTAGCTCCGTTTGAGACCAATAACTTCGCCATTTTCAAATCATTGAGCTCGGTGGCGATAAGCAACAGATTTTTGTCGTTTTTATCCTTTGAATTAACATCTGCACCTTTCTTTAAAGCGGTCTCGACAACTGCATACTGCTTATTTTTTACTGCTTCAATAATTGATACCTGATTTATTTCCTGAATATTCATATTGGGTGCCGCTGTGCAGGAATTAAAAGATAATAAAGTAAGGATTAGAATTAGATAGTTCATCATTTTAGAATACTATATTCCCGCGGTGAATTAATGATTTTACAGGTGAAACTCTCGATACTGCCTCTGCTGAACAGCTTGCATCAATCAAGACCATATCAGCTGTGTCGCCCGGTTTTGGCCAGGCCTGATTTCCTTTGTCATCAAGTGGAAGAACGTTATGGGTAGCTATTTTTAAAATTCTGGAAAGATCAAATTCAGTACGGTACCCATAAAGCTGAGCAGCCAGGTTGGCTTTTTGCAATACACTTCCGCTACCAAAAGTATTCCACCAATCGACGATAGAATCGTTTCCAGTTACTACATCCACACCGTATTTATAAAGCGTGGGTATAGGCATAATGGTTCGGCCAAATGGAATTGTTGATGCAATTCCAACTTTTGCATGTCCCAGCTTCTCAGCAATCTCATCTGTTTTCTGTTTGTCGAGATAGGCAAGTGCAAAACTATGACTGATAAAAGTCTTACCTTTTAATTCAGGATTCTCCATTACTTTATCAATCAGATAATTTATTGTTTTCATTCCTGATTCTCCTGACTCATGAAGGTGAATATCAATCCCTTTATTGTTGTCCAATGCAAGTTGAACTACCAGATCCATATGTTTTTCTATTGAACCATCTAAGGAGTATGGATCAAGTCCACCGATAAAATCGATATCCATTTTAGCGACTTCCTTCATTAATTGCTCTGATTTGGTATAATAAATACCATGCTGAGGGAAGGCAACGAGTTCGGCATGAAAGGTATCCTTCTTGTTTTGAAGTGCCTTTTCTAAGTTTCTTAAGGATTGAAACCCAGAAGTTGGATCTATATTTACGTGTGATCGTGCGTAATTTGTACCCTGACGCTGCATCAATTCGATAAGTTTTTCCGTACGGGATGTTGAAGTTTTCAGGAGTTCAGGGATAATTTGTTGCTCATAGGCAATCATATCCCTTACCGACCTGCGTTTATTGGAGTTTGCTTTCCAGGGTAAACCATAAGCGGTTTTATCCAGATGGATGTGCATATCCCTAAAGGGAGGTAACATCAATAGTCCTTTGGCATCGATAGCTGCTGCATTGGGTTTATTGGGTAAAATGGATTTAATTTTTCCATCATTAACCTCAATGGTAAAAAGTGCAGTTTTTGTCTGACTAACTTCCCCGTCTTCGTATTCAAAACCAGTTTCAAGTCTTACGTTTTTAAGCATAAAACTTTTACCTGTGCTAATCGCTTTAGATAGTTCCATGTCATTTGATTTTTCGGCAGCAATTGATGGAGTACCGGTAAGGATGCTTCCGCCTGCTGCAAAAAGAATAGAGGAGCTTTTGATAAAGTCTTTACGTGAAATTGATGGTGTAGACATAACTTATACTTTTATACAAAGTTAATGTTACGAACTTTAATCAGATAGTAGTATTCATGCCATAACTTGTACGATTTATAACAAAGCTATACAAATGCTATAAATTCGGTTATTGTATAGACGCTCTGAATTCTCGTGGTCCTAACCCTGTTTGCCCCTTAAAGAATTTGGAAAAGTAGGCCAGATCATAGAAACCAAGTTCATATGCAATTTCTTTGATCGTTTTTTTTGAGGTTAGTAACAATCTTTTTGCTTCGAGTGTAACCCGATTATGAATAAGAGAAGTGGCTGATGTATAGAAATGCTTTTTACAGAGAATATTCAGGTAATTTGGAGTAATACTTAATTTCTCAGCATAGAATGCAACTAAACGCTGCTCTTTAAAATGGGTATCAACTAAGGAGAGGTATTCCACCAATACAGGCTTCGCATGGTAAACTTTTAGTTCATCAAATTTTTCCATTGCCTCACGGCTTGTCATTTGCGCAATAATTCTGGACCTGGATCCAATAATATCCCATGACATCGGTTTTAAAGTTAACTCTAATTGAATCGCTTTAAATTCGTACAGAAATTGCCGAAAAACATCAGGGTTAAGATTTAAGACAGGGTGATTTTGATACAATAACAGATCATATCTTAATGAATTGGCAAAAGTCTCGAAAATACGACGGGTAACCATAATTTGACAAGCCACAGTGTCGGCACCTAAATTCCAGGAATGCACCTGGCCAGGAAATAATAAATGGAGCTGATGGCCGGTGACTTCATAATCTATAAAATCAATCATGTGCGTACCGCTCCCCTTCTCAAACAAAAGAAATAGAAAGAAATCATGTTTGTGAGGAGTTTCTATCAATCGCTCCCCAATAATTTCATGATACTGAAAACTACCATCCGATTGCAGATCAATCTGAAAAGTATCAATTCCAAGAATGGGTATACTGACTTTTGTATTCACATCGTGAAAGTACAAAATCATCGACGAACATTTGTACAAGGTTATTATTATTAGTAAAATTACTATAATACTAAAAATATTAGTATTATATTTGTGCAGCAATTATCATGGTACAGCAAAGTTCAAAGAAGGAAATTATTAGTCAGCTGCAAAAGGAGATTCATCTTTTGCAAGGCTTTAAGTCATTGCGAACCGGTACAAATGGAAATGTTGGTCTTGGTACTATTGAGTCTGCTTTTCCAAATTCTGTTTTTCCAAAAAATGCTATCCATGAATTTTTGACTTTGGTTCCTGAGCATGCTGCAGCCTGCAATGGATTTATTGGCGGCATACTTCATAAACTGATGAAAGATGGAGGAGCTTGTTTATGGATCAGCGCCAGCCGAAGCCTTTTCCCTCCTTCATTAAAATTGTTCGGTGTAGAGCCGGATCGTATCATTTTTATAGACCTGCAACGGGAAAAAGACGTATTATGGGCTATGGAAGAGGCATTGAAATGCGAGGGACTTGCAGCAGTGATAGCTGAAGTACGGGAAATTAGTCTTACTGCATCCAGGAGATTGCAACTTGCAGTTGAAAAGAGCGGTGTAACCGGCCTGGTATTAAGAAACGATGCGAACAGGTTAAGTGCCACTGCTTGTGTAGCCCGATGGCAGATCAAACCTATAGCAAGCCAGCTCGAAGATCATATGCCTGGTGTTGGTTTCCCACGATGGAATGTTGAACTGCTTAAAGTGCGTAATGGTAATCCTGGAAAATGGGATATAGAATGGTCTGCAGGTCAGTTTAGGCTGATTACTAAAAATATCAGCAATGCTAATGGGTTATTAGAAGAAAAGAGAAATGTGGGATAGGTATGCAAAAAAGATATATGTCTATATGGTTTCCATATTTAACAACTGACTGGCTTAGCATTCGGCAGCCCGAACTTCGGCACAAACCTTTTGTATTTACCGCTTCCGAACGTGGAAGGAAAATCATCAAAGCGATCAGCCCTGCTGCTCAAATTCAGGAAATTGAAGTAAATACTCTACTTGCCGATGCAAAAGCCATTGTTCCGGATCTGAAAGTATTTGACCATAAAAATGGCAGGGAAACCCGCTTATTGAAAGCTATTGGTGAGTGGTGTATCAGATATAGTCCAATAGTGGCAGTCGATAACCTGGATGGGCTTTTTCTTGACATTTCGGGTTGTACACATCTATGGGGTGGTGAAGGCAATTACCTGAAAGAAGTGACAACCAGACTTCAAAGTAAAGGTTATCATGTGCGTGCTGCTATAGCCGACACTGTTGGTACAGCCTGGGCTATTTGTCATTTCGGAAAGCCGGAAAATCCCATTGTAAAAAGTAATGACCAGGTACAAGCTTTAATTTCATTACCACCTGCGGCCTTACGCCTGGAGCCTGCTATACTCGCACGTTTACAAAAATTAGGGATGTACCAGGTTCATAACTTTATTGGAATACCACGTTCTGTCTTACGCAGACGTTTTGGTGAAGGCTTATTGCTTCGCCTTGCCCAGGCTTTGGGACAGGAAGATGAAGTGATTAGTCCTATACAGCTGGTTGCACCTTATCAGGAACGTCTCTCCTGCCTCGAACCCATTAGAACAGCAACTGGAATTGAAATTGCGATTAAAAACCTTCTTCAAAGTCTTTGTACAAGATTACAAGGGGAAGGTAAAGGACTACGTACAGCTGTTTTAAAATGTTTTCGTGTGGATGGTAAAATCGTGCAGGTGGAGATTGGTACTAATAGTCCTTCGCAGCACATTAACCATCTTTTTAAGCTGTTTGAACTCAAAGTGTCTCAGATTGCTCCCGGACTCGGCATTGAGCTCTTTGTTATGGAGGCAGACAAAATAGAAGATGTTTCTGTATTACAGGAGGCTTTATGGTCAGGTAATCCCGGATTTGATGATCAGGAAATTGCAGAACTACTGGATCGTCTTTCTGTTAAGATTGGTACAGGTAGCATCAATCGATATCTGCCAGATGAACATTACTGGCCAGAACGATCTATTAGAACTGCGACTACTATAGCAGAACAGCCTGCGATCAGCTGGCAAGCGGACAAGCCTCGTCCTACTCAATTGTTAAAAAATCCGGAACAGATTGAAGTTACAGCTCCAATTCCTGATTATCCGCCTATGTTATTTCGCTATAAAGGTAAAACCCATCACATTAAGAAAGCTGATGGACCAGAGCGCATTGAACGTGAATGGTGGCTGGAGGCTGGTGAACACCGTGATTATTACCATGTAGAAGATGAACATGGACAACGGTACTGGATTTTCAGGTCGGGTCATTATGCTGACGATAAGTTCAGCCACTGGTTTATTCATGGATATTTTGCGTAAATGAAATAGAATGTCATATACAGAACTACAGGTAACTACAAATTTTAGCTTTTTACGCGGCGCTTCACATCCTGAAGAGTTGGTAGAACAGGCAGTTGCATATGGCTACAACAAAATTGCCATTACAGATCAGAATACCCTTGCAGGTGTAGTTCGTGCCCATGTAGCAGCCAAAGCAAAAGGGATAAAAATCATACCTGGTTGTCGGCTTGAACTTATGAATGGTCCTGCTCTGCTGGCATATCCGATTAATCAAGATGGTTACGCACAACTTTCCGCTTTGTTGACTTTAGGTAACCTGCGTGCAGAGAAAGGAGATTGTTATTTGTATAAAGCTGATGTGTATGCACATGCAGGCAATATCAAATTCATTGTTATTCCTCCGGCAAATTTAACAGGAACATTTGATTTTGATACGGGCTTTCAATATGATTTAAAAGAATACAACGTACAATTAGGTAAAGATCTATACCTGGCCGCTACACGTTCTTATCAGGGCGATGATCATAAAAAATTATACCGCTTGTCACAACTGTCTACAGTATTAAACATCCCATTAGTAGCAACTAATGATGTGCATTACCACGAGCCGGCACGGCGTGAGTTGCAGGATGTACTAACCTGCGTGAGAGAAAAGTGTACGGTTTATACCGCTGGTTTTAAATTGCATGCAAATGCAGAAAGGTTCCTGAAGCCTATTGATGAAATGCAGCGACTCTTTATGCAGTACCCTGAAGCCATCAGGCATGCTCAGGAAATAGCCGATGCCTGTCAATTTTCCCTGGATAGCCTGGAATATATCTATCCTGAAGAACTAACGACGGAAGGACGTACGCCACAGGAAGAACTAACCTATTTGGCCTGGAATGGTGCAAAAGAACATTTTGGAGATGATATACCTGAGAAAATAAGTAATGCTATTCATTATGAACTGGCATTTATGGAAGAAATGAACTATGCTTCCTATTTTCTTACTGTATATGATATTGTGCGTTTTGCCAGGCAGCAAGGCATCCTTTGTCAGGGTCGTGGATCTGCAGCAAATTCTACGGTTTGTTACTGCCTGGGTATTACTTCTGTAGATCCTACTAAGATTGATTTGCTATTTGAACGTTTCATTTCTTCTGCGCGTGCTGAACCACCCGATATTGACGTCGACTTTGAACACGAGCGTCGGGAAGAAGTGATTCAATATATTTATGACAAATATGGCCGTGACCGTGCCGCCATTGTAGCAACAGTTACACAATTGCATAGAAAAGGAGCTGTGAGAGATGTGGGGCGTGCGATGGGTTTGTCAGTAGATACGGTAAACCGGCTTTCTTCGGCGACATGGGATTTTAGTGAGGACTGGTTTGATAAAGAAAAACTTCTTGAGCAGGGATTAAATCCTGAAGATCAGCATTTGCGTAAAGTTTTACAGTTAACAGGACAAATGATCGGTTTTCCACGTCAGCTGGGACAACACACCGGGGGCTTTGTGATTACACAGAGTAAATTAACAGACCTGTGCCCTATCATCAATGCCCGCATGGATAACCGTACCAATATTGAGTGGAACAAGGACGATATTGAGGCATTGGGTTTTCTTAAAATTGATGTGTTAGCACTGGGTATGTTGACTTGTATCCGTAAGGCATTCGACCTGGCTAAAAAACATTATGATCTTGATCTTACGATGGCAGAAATTAATAAATATGAAGATCCTAAAGTATATGAGATGATCAGTCGGGCAGATACACTGGGTGTATTCCAGATTGAAAGTCGTGCGCAGATGTCGATGTTACCTCGTCTCAAGCCTAAAAAATTCTACGATTTAGTCATTGAGGTTGCTATTGTAAGGCCAGGTCCCATACAAGGTGATATGGTACACCCTTATCTCCGTCGTAGAGAGGGTAAAGAAAAGCCTGAATATCCTAAAGAAGAATTAAAAGAAATTTTAAAGCATACCTATGGTGTCCCTTTATTTCAGGAACAGGCCATGAAGATCGCTATAGTTGCTGCGGGTTTTACGCCAACGGAGGCTGACGAGTTACGCCGCAGTATGGCTACATTTAAGTCGCATGGCAAGGTTAAGAACTTTGAAAAGAAACTCATTGATGGTATGGTCGCAAAGGGATATGAGGAAGATTTTGCCAAAAGAATTTTTAAACAACTGGAAGGTTTTGGAAGTTATGGATTTCCCGAAAGCCATGCTGCCTCGTTTGCTTTGTTAGTATACGTATCCTGCTGGTTAAAATGTTATCATCCTGATGTTTTTGCTGCGGCTTTGCTCAACAGTATGCCGATGGGCTTTTACCAGCCTGCACAAATTGTAATTGATGCACGTAAACATGGTGTGGAGGTACGGCCGGTAGATATCAATTATTCGACATGGGATAATCTGCTGGAAGAAAGAGCTGGAGATCATTGTGCTTTACGTTTAGGGTTCAGGCAGGTAAAAGGCTTAAATAAAGAAGAGATGGAACGCTTAGCTGATTCTCGTGGAAATGGCTATACTTCTATTACAGCAGTTAGTGAGGCTGGAATTCCTCAATCGGCTATGGAAACTCTTGCTGATGCAGATGTTTTTCGTTCCCTGGGTTTAGACCGGAGGCAAGCACTTTGGGAGGTCTCTGCGCTTCATGACCGACCGGTTGCCTTGTTTGAAGGGCAACAATCGGAAAGCGTATTGGAAACTCAGGTTACTTTGCCGCTTATGGCTACTTCTGAACATGTAGTACACGATTATGCGACTATGGGTCTATCCTTAAAGGCCCATCCAGTCAGCTTTACCCGTGAAAAGCTGCGGTTATTACATGTTTTGTCTACCAACGAAACCAATAAAACAACGGATGGTACTTTAGTAAAGGTAGCAGGATTGGTATTGGTACGCCAGCGTCCCGGAACAGCAACTGGTATTTGTTTCATTACGATTGAAGATGAAACAGGGATTACCAATCTGGTTGTATTCCAAAAGCTGTTTGACAAATACCGTAAGGAAATACTATCAGCTAAACTACTAATGGTTGAAGGCAAACTGCAACGTGAAGGTGAAGTTGTCCATGTTATTGTTCAACGTTGCTTTGACTTGTCTAAACTGCTTAAAGGCCTAACTGAAATTAAAAATGGGGAACAACCTTTGCCAGGTAAAGTAGTTTTTCATGGAGGAAGAAATTTTAAATAATTATGCTAGTGTATTTCAAGACGATTTAGTCTTGTTGATTCAAAAACAGCAACAAGTTCATTGCGTTCTTCTTCATCAAGTTCAACAATATCATTAAGTAGATCGCATACATTTTCACATTGGTTAGAATCCAGTAATAGATTCAGGAACCTAATAAAAGTCTTTTTCTGATCAATGTTAAGGCTTCCAAATAATTTTGGTTCAATTTCATATAGCGCCTTAATGACTATGATAAGGCCAGGTTTCTTTAGTTTTGCCTCGCGTTCAGTATGATAAAGCGGAAAGATGCCATCCTGTTCATAAGATTCGATTAGTTTATCAGCGTATTCTTTTAAGAAAGGTTTCCTTTTACCCTTTAAATAGTCAGTCAATTCTTTCATCAGGAACCGATATTCAGCAGAAGATTTTGCAGCTCCGAATAATGCAACCTGTCCCTCATTTTCAAAACTTTTAAAGTTAAAATCCCTGAAGAAATCACTTTCTATATACACACTATGAAAATAATCATCACTTTTCTTGTTTAAGGTTGTGTAATCCTTGTAAATTTCTTCTCCATCTGCTAAAAAGTAATATTTTGAAAGTTCTTTATGCAGCGCTTCGTTCCAGTGCACATATTTTATCTTAAAAGTCTCCTCGGTTTTAGGATAAACCAAATCGAATTCTTCTACTTCTTTTATATTGCCTGAAAAGTTAAGAGTAGTACCATTTATTAAAATTGAATAGTTTTTATCTTTATTCAGTTCAATAAACCAACAGAACTCATTAATTAAGAAAGGAATAACAGAAAGTTCAAGATCTACTTTAGAGATTTTTAGGTTTAAGAAAGACACTTTTGTTCCTGTCACAGCAGACTGAGCAGGAGGTGAAGAGAAATTGGAGGTGTAATCGTTAAGTCCTTTTGTATCAATGTGTATTGATCCATGATGATATCCTTTTTCAGTTTTGTAAGTTGTATCCCAGGTCGCACTATTTGCAAAGGTGAAAAATGTTAATCGCCCTACCCCATTTCGTCCATGCATTTTTGAAGTATGCTTTGGTGCCGCAATCTGAATAGCTTTTTCCGATTCATAGAATGGGTCAAACTTCTGTTTCAAACGGTTAAAATCTATACCATAACCGTTATCTGATATTTCCAGTGTTTCCAGACTGTCCAGCTCATTAAAAGTATAATTAATTCTTATGGTATCTGCATGTGCATCAAAACCATTCCAGATATACTCTGCAATTGCTTGTTTCTCATTATAATTTTTGAGGACTTTTTGAATTCCCTTAGAGGTAATATTAACTTTTTCGGCCATTGATTACTAAACTTATTAGCAAATATAGTGGTTTTTTTGAGTCTGGAAATCTATTTCTCTTCTTTTAACACCTCTCGGTCTATGAAACCTCATTAACAAACATTCTTCTTGATAGCTACAACTATTCTCTATATTAGTGCAACAAGTGGATTAACGACAAATTTTGAACATGAATGGAAAAGCGTGTGAAAAGAATATATTTTATAAGTGGTTTAGGTGCAGACAGAAGAGCTTTTAAAAAGTTAACCTTTCCATCGGATTTCGAATTAATATACATTGATTGGATTACTCCCGAAGCAGATGAATCCCTGGAAAATTACGCGCTTAGAATGGCACTTAAAATTGATACCTCTATCCCATTTTATTTAATTGGTCTTTCCTTTGGCGGAATGCTGGCTACAGAAATTTCAAAGAAGCTTGGCCCATTACATACTTTCATTATCTCCAGTTCACCTGTTTTCGAACAGTTACCCTGGTATTATAAAATGGCTGGTAGTCTAAGTTTACAGAAATTAGTTCCAGTTCATTTACTTAAAAAAGGTAATAATATTGGGCTAAGATTCATGGGAGCAAAAACACCTGACGAAAGGTTGTTATTAAAACAGCTAATAGTAGACAGTGATCCGCATTTCATGAAATGGGCTCTAACATGTATTTTAAAATGGAGAAATAAGGATCGTCCAGCCAATCTCACACATATTCACGGCACTGCTGATCATATTTTACCAATCAAATATTATAATCCTGATATCATCATACCACACGGCAGTCATTTTATGGTATATGCAAATGGTAAAGAAATCAGTGAGTATATTCAACAAAGCATCCGGTAAATCGCTTAAACCCTAAGTGACCCACGGAATCCCCTTGCTGCATAGTATGATTCGGCCCCATTGTGATACAAGAAGACTGTACCGTAACGATAATCACCAAAAACAGCGCCGCCGAGTTTTCTAATATCCGCCGGGGTTTCTAACCAGCTAGATGTTTTGGTATCGAACTTTCCAAATTGTTGCAACTTCCGGTATTGTTCTTCGGTTAGAAGCTCGATTCCCATATCAGCAGCCATACCCTTTGCGCTATTTGCCGGCTTATGTTCTTTTCTCGCCTCTAATGCTTCATGGTCATAACAAACACTTCTGCGACCTCTAGGGCTTTCCGCCGAACAATCGTAAAATATATATTCTCCGGTCTTTTCATCATAACCAATAACATCTGGTTCTCCACCTGTTATCTCCATTTCATCAAGCGTCCATAATTTTTCAGGACTGGCTTCCAATTTTGCTTGTATTTTAGGCCACTCTATATTTTTATGGCGATTCATATTTTTCTCAAAACGTGCTTTCAGTACTCCGATCAGTTCTTCACGCTGTACTGATGATAACTCACTCTTATTGTTATTCATATTGCTTATGCTTTAATCTTTATGTTATAAATATACATCAACATTGGGAATCATCAGATCCTTTATTGATTAACTAAATTGACTTTTCTTTCTGCAGGCCTGAAATACCAGGATGTTATGGTCAGGACAAGCAGCAATAAAGGCGGAAATATTTTGTCTAACGGGTTGCCCGACACAATATGCGAAAATATAGCCCCCGACATTGAAAAGAAAAAACCAGCATAAGCCCATTCCTTTAGTACAGGAAATTTAGGAACAAGTACCGCTAAGACTCCTAAAATTTTCCAAATGCCCAATAGGGTTAAAAAATAAAGAGGATAGCCTAGTTGTGTAATGTTATCTACTTCTTCTTTCATTTTGATCAACTGTACCATTCCGGTTGAAACCATGCCTAATGAAAGCCACAGCGTAGAAACCCAATAAATAATTTTATTTCTCTTTGTCATAATGTGTTATTTTAATTTGCTTACTACATTTTCCAATCTTGTATGCGCCATATTGATGCCCTGGGCAAAAGGAAGCTGCAAGATTTGATCTCTAAGCGCTACCGACCTGTATACAATATGCATATTGAGTTTACTCGTGTCATCGGTAAGTTTCTCAAATTCCAGAAACTCGAGCTGAACGGGAAAAGGTGTCCCCTCCATTTCAAAAGTCCGCACAATTCTTTTATTCGGACTAAACTCGTGGATTACTCCAGTAGCCTTAAATGCCAGATTACCTTTAGGATCACTTGTTTCAAATTCGTAGCTACCATGTTTCTTATTTTCAAGTTTCAGAACTTTTGTCCCCATCCATTGTTCAACAATATCGGGTTCAACATAAGCGGTAAAAAGCAATTCCAAAGGCAAATCAAATTCCCTTGTAATTACTAATTCCTGTTTACCATCTTCGGCATTAACTTTGGTTTTTCGTTCCATACTGTTTTATTTCTTTGGTTGATAGTTCTTCATTATTGATTCCAGTTTATTAAACCGATCATCCCACATTTTGCGAAATGGTTCGATAAAATCGGCGACTTGCTTCATGTTTTTCGCATTAATATTATAATAAATCTCCCTGCCATTCTGCGCTTGTTCAAGTAATTCGCACTCAGTGAGTATTTGCAAATGCTTTGAAACTGTGGGTCTTGCAGTGTCAAAATTTGAAGCTATTGCCCCTGCTGTCATGGATTGAGTCGCAAGCAACAATAATATCGCTCTTCTTGTTGGATCCGCTATCGCTTGAAATACATCACGTCTTAAATTCATTATGTAGTTATTTGACTACAAATATAAATGTAGTTATTTAACTACGCAATTATTTGATGAGTTTTTTTTAAGATTGAAAAAACTGCTAATCAAATAGGCAAAAAAACGTCCTGATTGTAACTACTGTACAACCAGGACGTTTTATTAAAATAACAAGCGGTATGGCTTTAATTAAAGATAGACTCAAGCTTTTTATGAAGCTCTTCTCCCCTTATATTTCTGGAAGTAATAACTTTCCCATCCTGTCCAATCAAAACCAGGTGTGGAATCCCGCGAACTCCATAGTCTCTGGCTACTACCGCCCGTTGGGTTAGATCTGAAACCTGTAACCAGGGCACTTTATCTTCTTCAACTGCTTGTAACCATTTTTTTCGGTCGGTATCCAGGGAAATGCTGATGATTGCAAAACCTTTGTCTTTATATTTTTCATATGCTTTAACAATATTTGGATTTTCGGCACGACAAGGCCCACACCAGCTTGCCCAGAAATCAAGTAATACCACTTTATTTTTAGCAACTACATCTTTTAAACGGACCGGTTTTCCGTTTGCCGTAGGTAAAGTAAAGTCAGGTGCCATTACTCCCGGACTGGTACGCATGTTAGCTGTGAGTAAATTACGCAGTTTAACGCCATGTACAGAAGCCTTAACAGACGGGCTCAAGGCTTCATAAACGGGATTATAACTTGCCGGGCTCATTTCTAAGCCAATATTCGTGTAAGCATTCATAATGCCGTAGGCTAGTGAATTGCTTTGATTAGGATTAGTTTTAAGGTATTTAAGAATAGCCGTCGCCCTTCTACTCAAAATTTCATCTGTTTTCATCAGTAATCTTTCTACAGAAGCAGCATTACCTTGTTCGCGACTTTCTTCAATTGCCTTCATGATTTCTCTTTCAAAAGGCTCTGATACGTTCTTATAAAATTCCATCAACTGTTCATGCGCAGGTGACCCCTTAACCTTGATCCCTTTAAATACGTACATAGAGTCTACATTTCCGGAGACTTCTATATTGGTGTTTTCCGCAAAAACATAAGAAAATGACGGAGATCCTTCTCTAAAAATATAGAGGGGCTCCGGTTCAGTAACCCTGGATTTTAATACAAAACTTCCATTTTTACTGGTCGTAAAATTTAACGTATCCAAACCTTTATCCTTATCCCGGCGAACCAGATAAACTTTACTGTCTTTTAAGTTTTCAAAATTACCAGTAATGGTAAGTCCTTGCTGGGCCATTGCCTGTGCTGAGAACAAGGAACATAATATCGCTATATATTTTTTCATAATTATCTTGGGTTTTGAGGCATTCCTGTCATTAGTATCACATTAGCTGGGATTGGCATTACATAACGCGGGTCGCCGGGTGGCAAAGTATAGGTATTACCATTTACGGTTCGGGTCAGTGTTTTGGCAAACCGGCTTTCCTTATTTAAACGTTGTAGGTCGTACCAGCGAATGTTCCTGAAAATCAACTCTTTCCTGCGTTCTGCCAATACCAGTACCAATGCTTGTTCGGCATTGGTTGCAGTAGCAGGAACATAACTGGCCGGAGTAATGCGTTTTATACGTAATGCATTCAAATCATTCAACGCTTCATCTTTCTTATCTTTACGTGCGTAACATTCTGCACGTACCAGATACATCTCAGCTATAGTTATACCATTAAAAGGATAAGGTGTACCGACATTTACCAACCCATCATGGTAATTACCTATAAAACGATAAACACCATTGGCCTGGGTTCTAAAAAATAATTCTCTACGTTTATCGCCAACAGGAAAATGCTCATTTAAGTATGCAGGTGTAACATTACATTGTGGTCCGTAAATAAATTCAGCACCTACGCTAACGTGTAATATCTCCTTGTTGTTATAAGTGGTTACGGCAAAGTTATTACCCACCAATGGTTGTGTATAATTATTATAATCCAACAATTGATCAGGCTTAGTTTTAATACATTTATCTGCATATTCAAATGCCTTATCATAATTACCCATTTGCAAATAAACCCTGGCCTTAAGTCCTAATGCGGCCGACTTTATTGGAGTTACATTTAGTTCTGTGCTCGCTGGCAACAACTGTTCAGCCTGATCAAGGTCTTTCAGGACACGATCATAGACTTCTTGTACTGTAGCCCTTTTCGGCTTAATATTGATATCCGCTTCATCACGCAATGGCACTCCGGGATCTGTTGCTGCCGTACCAGTATTATACTGTTTTGCAAAAGTCCTCACTAAATCAAAAAACGACTCAGCTTTATAATAGTAAGCCTGCCCCTTTAATTCATTCTGTTCTTGTATCGTACCTGTAGGATTATCGGCAAGTCCTTCTAAAACAGTATTGGCATAATAAATTTTAGTGTAAACTGCAGCCCAGCTCCTCACGTCGTCAGACTGTACAAATACATCTGAATTCCAGATATAGCAATTTTTGGTAAATGGAATAAAGAGTGCTTTATACTGCGCATCAGTGAGGTACATGTCGTCATCGGAGATATTCCCGAGTGATGGTACTACATTCATTACAGCCAGGTTGTTGAATAACATTTTAAAGTCTCCAACCGTTTTAGGGATTACCTTATCTTTAGGCTTTATATCCAGAAATTTCTCACAGCCGGTTACGCTAATGAGTATGATCAGGAGGGCCAGGTTTATATATTTCTTACACATATTGTTCAATTTAAAATTCAGGTTATAATGCTGCTCTAATACCAAATGCCCAGGTACGGACCGGAGGTATTGAATTTGGTATATAGTCGGGGTCTATCCCTTTATCATTTGCCCTCCATAGGATACCGACATTATTCACGAAGGTGTATAGTTGCAAACTCCCAAAAGGTAGATTTTTGATGGACTGTTTTAAATCATAAGAAAGTCCGATATCTTTTAAGCGGATATGCCCTCCATCTTCAACCATCAGATTAGAATAGTTGTAGGCCCAGTCTGCGGTAATCGGCGCATCGGTAATAAAAGCAGGTACACTCGTTATGGCCTCATCTCCAGCTTTCTGCCACCTCTGCGCAAAGTCCTTGTGTCCAAAGCCGCCATCAATCAATCTGTTATAGTAAATTGAAGAGCGCTTAAATTTATAACCAAATTTGTAATTGATGTGTGCAGTAAGTGTAAATCCTTTGTAAGTGAACTGGTTGGTCATGCCTCCAAACATTGTAGGGTTTGCATTTCCATTATACTCAGCACCTTCACGCGCAAAATAGATGTTGCTAAAATCGGTCACATTACCATCTGGTCCATATATCTGTGGCTGACCTTTATTATCTAAACCTGCCCATTTATAAGAATAAATACCATAAACTGGTTTACCCACCTGTGGATTAAAGCGTTCGGCGGTTAAATCAAAAGCAGTTGTGCTGTTATCTATTTCCAGGCTGGTTACTTCATCTTTGTTCCAGCCGAAAAGGAATTGCGTATTCCACTGAAATGCACCACGTAAGTTAACAGAGTTTAATTGAAGGTCAATACCTTCCCCTTTCATAGCTGCCACATTCGTACGTATAGAATTAAATCCGGAAGTCGGGTCAAGCTTCCAATCTCCAAAAAGATGATCTCCTTTTTTCGAATAGTATTCTAGTGAACCACTAAGGCGTTCGTTTTTTAGCGCCCAATCTGCGCCAAAGTTAATCTGCCTGGCCAATTCCCATTGTAGCAGCGGATTTGCCGGATTGGTGATGTTAGCATATGGCCTGCGGGTACTTTGATGTAATCCCATAATCATCGCAGTAGCATAAGCCGTTACTGATTTATCAATGTTAGCATTGTAACCATAGCTGGCCCTTAACTTAAGTACACCCAACCAGGATGAATTAAAGAACTCCTCCTGATCAATGCGCCACAAACCACCTAAAGACCATAATGGAACGTTACGGTCGCGGGTTTTAACGCCAAAAAGATTACTTTGATCAATACGGCCACTTGCTGATAGCGTGTAACGGTTAAGGTAAGTATACGAAGCGTTAGCAAAAGTAGAGATGAAACGGTCTCTATATTCAACCACATAAGACGGGATACTTAATTTTTGCGCGTATCCAAAATAAGTTGGGATCTGGTTTACATAGTCAACCGGTTGATGGGTAAGGACATTGTCGTCATAGCCATACAAACTATTTCCATTACGGGTTGCAAACATATCCCTTACTTCGGCACCAGCAATAGCCACTACCTGGTGCTTATTCTGATCATAACTTTTGTTAAAGTTTAGCTGTCCTCTAAACACCTGTGTGTTAGATAAACCATTGGTAATTCCCAACCTGCTTCCTAATGGGATACCATAGTTTAGTCCACCTCCGGTTTTTATACTGGAATACTGGTTAATCATACTCTTTAATGCGTAGCTATTCTGATCCTCCAATGTGCGGTTTTCATTTGTATTTCTTTCCAGCTGGTAACGTAGTTCGGCACTTAGTCCTGGTATTACATCATACTTTAAACCCGCTGCAATGCGAGTATTAAAGAACTTGTTTTTCTTATTATTAAGTGTTAGTTCATTAACAGGATAAAATCTCCAGTCAAGTAATCCCTTTGCTGTTGCATCGTTAATAAAATCCCGACCGTAGCTAGTTTGAATAGCAGCAGGATTACCCAGATTATCCGTAAAACTGGTGTACATATCTGCAGTTCTGTTACCTCTGGTCGCATCATTAAAATCTAAACCATTGTTTATTGAGTTTTTCATCGTGGTAGACAACGATGCACTTAGCTCCAGGCCTTTTGTTAGTTTGGTTGTATTATCAAACAACAAGGTAATCCTGTCATTCTCTGATCCAATATATTCACTAACAGACCGGTCGTAACCGCCCGATAAATAGGAACGTGAACGTTGAGAACCCATACTCATATTTAAAGCATATTGTTGCATTACACTTTGACGAAGGAAATTTTTGGTGTATTCATTTCTAACATCTTTGCCCTGTAAAGCGGCAATCGCCGATTGTGCTTCTGTTGCACTTAGCTTACCGTCCTTCACATCCTGTAAAAATTGTACTACCGGTGGAATTGGCTCTCTTCCGTCTGCAATTTTATCATCATACAAACCCTCTGCATAAGCGTCTTGCTGAAGTTGAATTTGATCGGCCGTTTTCATAAAAGGCTTATAAAACATATCCGGTTTGCCACCAATAGTAATGTTACTATTGAAATTGATACTGGCAGCCTGATTAAATTTCCCTTTCCGGGTTGTAATCACCACCACACCGTTGCCGGAGAGTACCCCCCAAATGGATGCTGCCGCGGCATCCTTTAAAACGGTAATGCTTTCAATATCATTTGGATTCAGGTCATTTACGTCACCTTCAAAAGGGAAGCCATCAACCACAATTAGTGGTGCATCATTTGCATTTATGGTACTTCGACCACGTACAGAAAGCGTACTTCCACCACCACGGTTCATCACTAAACCACTGGTAATGCCCTCTAGCCTGCTGATTACATCAGTAGATACTTTACTGTTAAAATCCTTCATATCTACAACGGCAAAAGAGCCTGCTGCCCTTTCTTTAGGAAGATTTTGATAACCAGTACTCACAATCTCTACAGCATCTAATTTACCCGAACTTAAGTTCAATTTGATCGCACTGAGGTTTTCCGTGGCGTTGATTTCGACAGTCTGATACCCCAGGTATGAAATAACCAAAGTGGCCTTTTCATTTATGTTTGTTAAAAGAAATTCTCCTTTAGCATTGGTGATTGCGGAGATATTGAGTCCTTTCACTTTTACAGTTGCACCGGGAAGCGGTTGATTATTTTCATCTAGTACCCTCCCCCGTATATCTATATTTACAAAAGCAGCCACGACCTTATCTAAAAATGAAGGCGTTTTCTTTTTGAGTACAATGGTTTTATTGACCAGATCATAAATGAAGCCTTCAGTTCCTAATACTTTATCCATTACACTTGTAATTGGCGTGTTCTTAAATGCTGCGTTAATTGTCCTGTTCGCATTAAACTGATCAGATGGCCAGATTACATTGTAACCTGTTTGTTTTCTTATCTCAGCAAATACTCGTTTCACCGTTACCTTATTTTGGCTGTAGGTTAAGTTTTGTGCAAATCCGGTAGCATTAACCTGCATTAAAAAGGTTAACATAATGACCGCAATTATTTTCATAATTCTTACCAATTGTGTTGCACCAGAAGGTGCAAACGATTTTATAGTATAAATTTTATACATTTACGTTTGTCTTGTTAAATACATTAATAGGTTGTTTTCAGCAATTTTTAAAGGTCTTTCAAGACATATTGCCGTAACTCTGATTCGACCCTGAGTTGCGGCTTTTTTATCTTGAGCCTTTTTAAAGGGATAGCCCTTTAAGGTGCTCTTTTAGTTTTCATTTGTTGGCTGGTTTAGTTGACTATTTTTTGTTGATTTATATAGGGCTTACTGTTATTTTTCTACCTTCTACTTTAAATTTTACCAAATTGGTGCGTTCTAATACTTGTATCAACTGCGAAACTTTCTGAAAGCGGGATACACCGCCACTAAATTGCTGATTGATGATCTCGTTATTGGTATAAAACACATCTACATCGTACCATCTGGAAACCATTTTCATGATTTCACCGAGGCTTAAATCTGTAAACATGAACATTCCGGCTTTCCATGCCATGGCTTCTTCTACATCAACATTGCTTATGGTAATATTTTTTTCTTTTAAACGGGCTTGCTGGCCTGGTTTAAGTTCTCGATTGTTTACCAATACTGCTCCTTCCAGCAATGTCGTTTTTACGCTTGCCTCATCTGGATAACTGCTGATGTTGAAATGTGTTCCCAATACCTTTACTATCTGATTAGCGGAACTGACAATAAAAGGATGCTGCTTGTCTTTACTAACCTCAAAATAAGCCTCGCCTACTAAATGAACTCTACGTTCATTCCTGGCGGCAAAATTGGCGGGGTATTTTAATGAAGAAAGGGCATTTAACCAAACTTTCGAACCATCAGGAAGCTGAACCTGATACGTCTCTCCTCTACCTGTGGAAAGGGTGTTCATCATATTTGATGCTGTCGCAGAGTTTTGATCGTTTACAGCCACGTAGATTAGCTGTCCTTCTTTAGTTTTGGTGATCTGCACCCCAGCTTCTCTACCAACTTCAGCAGTTAATAAGTCGTTGAGTATAATTTTTTTACCGTTTGCAAGGGTTAAAGTTGCGCTTCTTTTTCCCGGTGCAATATCGGTGATGGGGGTTACACTACCTTTATCCATATTTATGTTCCCATAGTGAATTGCATAGAAATAAGTTCCTATTCCAATCAAGGCCAGAGTAGCAGCAATACCCGCTACACGTGACCATAACCTTACTTTATGAATTGGCTTTGATTGATCCTGTTGTATATTCTTTTGCAACCGGGAAAACATACGGTCCCGCACTTCCATTTCGATACCTGGAAATTCAGCATCATGGTAAGCCGTATCTCGATACCAGTTTTGCAGAAGTTCCAATTCTTCTGCATTTGCCCTGTTATGGGTATACTTATCTATTAATTCGTTAATTCGTTTTTTATCCATTTTCATCCTTGCTAATGGTAGGGTGATTTTTATGGATGTACTTTGAAAAGCGAAGTACCCTACATGGATTTAAAAAAAAATTAAAAAAGATGTTTCCAGATACCTGGTAGAATCAAAAGAGATAAACCCGTTTCATTTAAGTTATTGCGTACTGTCTTTAATGCACGGGTAAGATTAGCCTCTACTCCTTTTTCTGAAATGTTCATTTTTTCAGCAATTTCGGCATTGGTCAACCCTTCTATCCTGCTATAATGGAACGTGAGTCTGCACTTTTCAGGAAGCTGCTCTACGATTCCGTTTATATACTCTTTGAGAAAAAGTGCATCTAACTTTTCTTCCTCATTTACCGTTTCATCAAACTTGTAGTTTTCTTTCGCTAATTGCTGACGTTTACTTTCCTGCTGGTAATATTTGAAGATACTAAATTTTACGCAGGTCGTTAAAAAAGCAGCTACATTGACAATAATACTGGTTTTCCGCTTGTTCCACAGTGTAATAAAAACATCGTGAACCAAATCTTCTGCATTCGTTTTGTCTTTAGTATGATTCCAGGCCACCAGCAACATTTTTTTCCAATATCTATCATAAATCTCAGCAAAAGCATGCTGATCACCCAAGGTCATTTGCCCCAGTAATTCCTGATCAGTAAACTTGCTGTAAGCGGCCATGGTAATATCCTATGATTATTGATTGAAAATACTTCGCAAGTCTATGTATTTTCAATCAATAATCATTGGTAATTTTTCTCTTAACTAAAATTATCCACCAAGCTATTCTAATCGTAGTGTTTTAATTTAGTTCAAAAGTATCTCATCGATAAATACCCACGCAGGCTGTCCCTTACCAGGATGCCAATCCGGAAGCTTTTTCAGGTTTTTGACAACAATCTTCAGATAAGAAACATTTTGGCTTTTAAATCTTGCTGCAATTTCCATCAGTGCCTGTGGATCACCTTCTTTAGTCGGCTCAGGTTTTACGCTACTTAAGAGGCGAAGTTTGTCCTTCTCGGCTCCTCCCCATACTTCAACAGCTACAGGAGCAAGAACATAAGAAGGAAGATTTCTCATCACATTTAAACTAACAGTCTGTAGGTTTACCGGCTGCTTGAAGAATAATAAAGTTTCTAAATTATTATTTCTCACACCAATCCATTTGCCGGAATTGATGTCATAATCTCCAAACTCAAGATCTGAAAATACTTTTGCTGTTCCCGATTTATATTTATCGTCAGGTGGTAGTAGAAATATAATAGTATCTGCCTTATATCCACTCTTGTAACGCTTGGATGTAATAGTTTCACTTCCATACCAACCTGGTTTGTATGCTTTTGCTTTTACAGTTGCACTTTCTTTAAGCTGAATTGGTTGCGTATACAAACTGGATTTCAAACTGTCTGGCTCCGTTCCATCTAATGTATAACGGATTTGCACGCCATTAATCGGGTGCTTCAATTGCAAAGCCAGAGATGTTTTGAAAACAGCCTCCTTAGTAACTATCACTGGTTGGTTTAACCTAAGCGGATGTTTGCCATCATCTTTAAAGCCAGAAATTACGGCAATACCTTTGTTTGCTTTTTGGAGCTGCTGTAGCTCTGCATCACTAAGTTTGGTATTCCATAACACCATTTTCTTTAGACTCTTCATATCGGTCATATTCTTAGCAAACTCATAAGTTACTTTAGTCCCCGATAAAGACAAACTACTTAAATGTTTTAAGGCTTTTAGTTCCTTTAACCCTGCTCCTGTAATGTTGGTAAAATTAAGGTTCAGTGTTCTCAGGTTTTCAAAACTGGCAATTGTTTTCAATTCTTCATCACGGACCGGAAGTCCATTCAGATCCAGAGAAACAATTTGTTTTTTTATTTCTTCGAGTTCCTTTAACGCTTCTGGCTTATATACACTTTTATTGTAAATATTTACAGCTAATGCCGGAGAGCCTTTTGCCAATGTATAAACAATCCTATAGTTGTTATTGAGCTTTTTAATTGTTTTTTCATTTGCAGCAGAAAATTCATAGGTTGGCTCAGCGGTTACTACAGGTGCCAGAAAGGTAGTTGCTAACATCCTTAAAGAATCTTGAGCTGGTAAATCGACCACTTTCTTTTTTACCTCTGCGTTACTTTTAATCCATAAGTTTAAAAGTGCAATTTCATCATCAGTCAATTGGCTCTTGCCCTTTGGTGGCATATGTTTTTTATCATCCACAGGAAGATGGATCCGCTCCAGCAATAAGCTAATTTCAGGTTTTCCGGGCACAAACAACTTCCCGCTTTTGCCTCCTTTAAGCATAGCGGCCGAATTGTGTATCATTAAACTTCCTTTTGCTTTTTCCGGATTATGACAGCTCAGGCATTTTTGAGAAAAAACAGGTAAAATTACATCTTCAAACACCCTGGCTTCTGCCAGAGGTACCTGGGGCAATTCTTTTACTGTTGTAACGGGTTCCAACACAAAGTTTTCTCCATGCGTTAATGATGCACCATAATGACCTGCAGCAATTAAACAGAGTGTAGTCATTATTGCCCCTGTTCTGGCTAAAGCAGTCTTATACCATGATGCATTCCTGCACCAATATATAATGGAAGCCATAAATACCAGGCCTACACCAGTCCATTTATGCCATTGCAGCACACTGCCAGAATACCCTTCTTCTTTAGACAAGAATAAGCCCATAATCACGGTCACTGCTGAAAGAATAGCTCCGGAAAGTAAGAGACCAGAAGTAAAACTCTGGTATAACCGCTCTTTAAGATAGGCTTCTTTAAACCGAAAAAACTCCAGTAGCATCGCCAGCATGAGAATTACAATTGGAAAATGCAGAATCATTGGATGCATTCTGCCCAATGGCTGTAGCCAATATGGAACAGCTATTTTATCTCCAAAAACAAGCAAAAAAATGATAAATACATTAGCTGCGAACAGCACATGTTCTGCTAAACCTTTAAAAGTTACTCTCATAAATAAAAACTATACCCTTGTAAATTTATAAGGATAAACTTTTCCTGAAGCCCATTGTGCTACATACAAGTTTTCATCATCATCAACGCATACATCATGGGGATTCAACAAAATCTTTTCTCCCTGGCTCATGGGCTGTAGCAGCCCATCTTTATACACTGGCATGTTACCTCCAATATTTGAGACTACTTTATTTTCCTTATTTAGGATTGTCGTAAAACCACTTCCATCCTTATTGAGATCCGGTGAACGCAATACGGCAGCATAGAGATAGTCATTTTTTATTACAGGGCGGCAAACGCATGCTCCAGGAAGCTGGATAATCTCTTTTAAATTGCCTTGCATATCAAAGCGTTTAAAGCAGTTCCGGGTTCTATCGGTAACCAGCAGTGATGGAGTTCCATCGCGTTTGTCAATACAAACCCCATGGGCATTGTCCAAATGTTTCGTTTCTGGTCCTCTGCCTCCGAAATGGCCCAATAATTTGCCATCAGCACTGTAATGAAAGACATATTGCAAGCCATATCCATCGGCAATAAAGAAATCGCCGTTATCAGCCACAGCTGTTTCGGTAGGAACAAATTCTTCTTTCTTTTTATATAAACCAGACTCCATCGGACAGTCAATCGTCATCAGAACTTTTCCATCCAGAGTCGTTTTATAAACCTGGTGTCTGTTGGTGTCGGTTATAAAAAGATATTCTTTACCATTTTCCTTAGCCAGGGTAAGTCCATGTGCTCCAGGAAACTCATGTCCCCAGGAGTCCATCAGCTTCCCGGATTTATTATAGATAAGAATGTTATTCTTTGTTTCATTGGTCAATAAAATGATCCTTCCTTTTGCATCCTGTACCATTTCATGACAATCATTTACCGGATGTTTTAAAGGATTCAGCTGTCCCCATTTGGTATCCAGCCTATAACGCATATTATTATGCCCATATACAGGTCCTTTCGGTTTTGCAAAAAGGTCTTTTGCAATAAAAAAACTTGCTGAAAGGATAGTCGTATTTTTTATAAATGTTCTTCTCTGCATAAATATTTTAGATTAATATGTCTTTTATAACCTTTCCGGAAACATCTGTCAGTCTATAACGACGGCCCAAATGTTTAAATACAAGTTTCTCGTGATTCAATCCCAGTTGATGAAGGACTGTAGCCTGAAAGTCATGTACATGTACAGGATTTGAAACCACGTTGTAACCGAACTCATCTGATTCCCCATATACTATCCCTGGTTTCACGCCACCTCCGGCCATCCATATACTAAAACAGCGTGGATGATGATCGCGTCCATAATTATCTTTAGTCATCTTTCCCTGGCTGTAATTAGTGCGACCAAATTCACCACCCCAGATCACCAATGTTTCGTCCAGCAAACCTCTTTGTTTCAGGTCAGTAATTAATGCAGCTGATGCCTGGTCAACATCTTTCGCTTGTCCGGCCATTTCCGATGGAAGATTGCCATGCTGATCCCATCCCTGGTGATAAAGCTGAACGAAACGAACACCGTTTTCACTTAGTTTTCTCGCCAGCAAACAATTGGCAGCAAAAGTTCCAGGTACCAGACAATCTGGTCCATAAAGCTTAATGATGTCATCAGGCTCCTTACTCAGGTCTGTAATTTCCGGTACAGCAGTCTGCATTCTATAGGCCATTTCATATTGTTGTACCTTTGCATTAATCTCCGGATCACCGAATTCTTTGTAGGAGAGGTCATTCATTTGAGCAAGCTGATCCAGCATCTTTCTCCTTTCGAACCTATCCAGTCCTTCAGGATCTTTCAAATATAGCACCGGGTCTTCACCACTGCTAAATTGTACACCCTGATGAGTAGAATCAAGAAATCCATTTGTCCAGAGTTTGGAATATACCCCCTGCCCATTGCCTTTACCTCTTGACAATAATACAGTAAAGGCCGGCAGGTTTTTATTTTCACTGCCTAAGCCATAACTTAACCAAGCCCCCATACTAGGTCTGTTGCCTTGTTGGGCACCAGTTTGAAAAAATGTTAAAGCCGGATCATGGTTGATCGCTTCGGTATGCATGGATTTGATGATACAAATATCGTCTACCACCTTTGCAGTATACGGGAACAGATCACTTATCCATGCTCTGGAGTTACCATACTGTTTAAAGTCGTAGTAGGATCCAACCAGCGGAAAAGAGGCCTGATTTGCTGTCATTCCAGTCAGTCGCTGTCCCAGACGGATTGATGCCGGAAGTTCCTGCCCCATCATTTCCCTAAGCTTTGGTTTATAGTCGAACGACTCCAACTGCGAGGGTGCCCCATTCTGAAACAGGTAAATTACTCGCTTTGCCTTTGGAGCAAATTCAGGAATTCCCGGAGGAAGTGTGCTTTCATCCATCCCACCGGTAAATAGATCCGGGATAAGTAAGGAGCCCAGCGCCACACTACCAAGACCTAAACTGAGTTTGGATAAAAAGCGGCGCCTGTTAAAATTAAGTCCATGTTCAAAAAATTCCTTTTCCATATATCAGGTTTTGGTAATGGTTTCTTCTAAATTATAAATAGTGGTTATTACCTGCATCATTGCTGCTAAACTGCGTTTATCAATTTTATCAGGTAAAGGGTATTGCCCAACTGCTAGTGCTTTTTCTGCCTTTGATTTTTGTTGAAATACTTTTAGCTGGTCAGCATAATAGGAATTCAGTAATTGAACCTCTTTCTCGTTAGGGTTTCTGCAAACAATCATGCGAAATCCTTTCACTAATTTAGCCTCAGCACTGGTATTTTCTTTTAACAACCTGGCAGCTAAAACACGTGAAGCTTCAAGTACCGCAGGGTCATTCATCATCACTAATGCCTGTAATGGCGTATTCGTATTTAAGCGCTTTACTTCACATTGATCCCTGTTACTGGCATCGAAAATGGCCATAGTTGGTGGTGGAACGGTGCGTTTTATAAAAGTATACATACCTCTTCTATATAAGCTGTTTCCGCTATCCTGTTTGTAGTTTGCAAGAATTCCGCGACCTGAGGTTGCGGCTTCCCAAAGCCCGGCAGGTTGATAAGGCTTTACACTCGGCCCGCCGATAGTCTTCACCAAAAGGCCGCTACTTGCTAAAACCACATCTCTAACCGATTCTGCAGGAATACGATAACGTGGAGCCCTGCTTAGTAGTATATTTTCCGGATCTGTTTTCAGTTTTTCTGCAGACACTACTGCAGACTGCTGATAGGTAGCAGAACTTACAATCTGTTTAACCAAACGCTTGATATCCCATCCATGATTCATAAAATCTACTGCCAACCAATCCAGTAGTTCCGGGTGAGATGGGAGTTCACCCTGCATACCGAAATCTCCGGAAGTTTTCACAATACCTCGTCCAAAAAACTCCTGCCATACCTGGTTTACAAAGACTCTTGAGGTCAATGGATTCTTTTTATCAAATAACCATTTAGATAATCCAAGTCGGTTTTTAGCATACTCTTTGCTGAAAGATAATACCGACTGAGGTGTTCCTGCTTCTACCTCTGTGCCATGGTCATCATATACACCCCTGTTCAGGATATATGTTTTTCTAAGCGTATCCTGGTCCCCCATCACCGAAACAATGAGTTTATTGGTGTCTTGCTTATTTACAAATGAGAGTATCTTTTTAATGTCCTGATTGCTGATCTCCATTAAAGGTTTTTTGGCATAAGTTTCCGGACCTCCTACACTGGATTCGAGACCAACTTCTTTTACATTATTAAAGAAAGCGTACACCTGGTAGTATTCTTTTTGCGAAAAGGGATCGTATTTGTGATCATGACAGTGGGCACATTCTAAAGTAACCCCTAAAAGAGCTTTACCAAAGGTATTTGTACGGTCGCTCACATATTCTACACGGTATTCTTCATCAATTACCCCTCCCTCTTCTGTAATCTTATGGTTGCGGTTGAAGCCGGTAGCCAACAGTTGTTCTTTTGTCGCATTAGGCATGAGGTCTCCAGCCAGTTGCCAGGTGATAAACTGGTCATATGGTATATTTTTATTAAAAGCATGGATTACCCAGTCTCTCCACGGCCATTGAGAACGGTAATTGTCATCCTGGTATCCATGCGAATCAGCATATCGGGAAACGTCCAGCCAATGCAGTGCCATTTTTTCTCCATAGGCCGGACTTTGCAATAATGATTCTACAACTTTCGCGTAGGCATTACTACTACCGTCTGCAAGGAATTTATCCATCATTTCTATACTGGGTGGCAAACCGGTGAGGTCCAGGCTCACTCTTTTCAATATTCTTTCTTTATCCGCCTGTGGATTAGGTTCTACTCTTTTCTGTTCCAGTTTCTGAAGGATGAAATGATCAATCTCATTTTTTGTCCATTCTTCATTTTTAACTTTTGGAACATTTGGTTTCACAGGGGGGGTAAAGGCCCAGTGACGCTCATACTTAGCCCCTTGTTTAATCCATTTTTCTATTACTGAAATTTCATGTGCACTCAGTTTTAGATTAGAAGATTTCGGTGGCATAATCAACGCTGAATCCTTTGAGGAAATTCGAAGAAAAACCTCAGAAAGTAACGGTTTAAATGGGACCAATGCGTGTGCAGAAGGTTTTTCCTTCAATGCTTTGTAAGCAGCTTCCTCAATGTCTAACCTCAGTCCGGCCTCCCTTTTATTTGCATCGGGTCCATGACAGATAAAACATTTATCCGACAAGATGGGTCTTACATGAAAATTGTAACTGATATTGTCTGGAACCTCTTCCTCAACAACCTGATCTCCAGACGAATTGCAGGCTTGTATAACATAAAGAATACCCACAAACGCCAGCATTAAACAAAAAAGCCTGCGATACATACAAATGTTTTATTTGGTTTACAAAGTGCTGGTAGATTTACCTATTATCTACGTAAAGTAATTATAGTAAATATCTCTAATTAATCCAATGGATTATTCTATCGATTGCATGGATTATTCTATCGATTGCATAAGCTATTCAACAGTATGAAAAAATGGGAATATCCACAACTTCTTACCCGGTTTTTACTTTATTTTTTTAATTTCGGCCTCATCCATTTTTGAAAAAAATGAAAACTGATTTTAACTGTCTATATTTCCTGGAAAACGAGCAATATGTTATCGTAGAAATAAAACGCAATGATCTTTCGGAAGATGCAGATCTCTCCGATGTTTTCCGTTGGCTGGTATTGAACAAAAGTACCCGGGAAGTCCTAAGTTTAATCTTTCGTTCTATGGATTCCTCTGGTGAAGTACAGGAAAGGTTTTTTGAACAAGGTTATTTGAAATTCAATAATGAGAGCGGTACTTATATTGAAAAATTCAATTCTGGGCAGTATCAATTCGAAAACAAAACCGGAACGCCATTACCATTGGAAACCGTTAATACCATTATTGCCTACTTAGACAACTGAACTTAATGTTAAAGCCGATCCATTTTGAAAATGATAAATTATTGATCCACCCCTTTCGTCCGGAAGATTTAAGCAGGTTTGAGGAATTGACAAAAGACATTTTTGATATTCTTTCCGATGATCAAACCTTAAAATTTATACCCGGAAAACGTCTGAATAGCCTACAGGAAGCTGAAACATTTCTACAGACGGCAATCGTAAATTATCATACCGGGCGTAATTATATACATTTTATTACCCATAAGGAACTTGAGAAAGTAATTGGTATAATCGATCTGATATCGCCCGAAGTAGTGAAAGACTATTACAATATGGATCATTACCCATTTTTTATCGAATTTTATCTCAGCGGTTTTGCAAGTGGTTGTTATATCATGTCTGAAATCCTTCCTGTGTTAATCGAACTTATCCTCGACCAGGGAATCGATAAAATCGGTGCGGTAGTCAACCGTGAGAACATCGCAGCAAAGAAAGTCCTGGAGCATGCTAATTTTAACTATAAGGCTCCGTTTGATATTGTACAAGATTTTTACGAAACTATCAGGAGCTGATTTTAAGATGCCGCATCATGTTTATTGTCCTTTGCTGATCTCCCATAATAATTGAAGAGTTTTTCCTTGTAAGCTTCCTCCATCGGCATAGAAGGATCATATTTAGGACTGTGTTTTATTGCATCAACGGATACATCCACATAAACGGAGCTATCTTCCCATTTTACCTGCTCAATCCATTCGGGAGGAAGAATAATTTTTTTTCCGGGAAACCAGTTACCGGTATTTACAATCAAATAATTAATCACCCAATTTTCGTCGTTAATAATAAAATCCTCGACTGTACCTATACTTCCGTCGGTAGCATGAATGTGATATCTGCGGACTTCATCCGTACTACGTAGATGTGGATCAGGAGGTTCTTTTTCATTGCGCTGCTCGGCTATAACATTTTTCACGGTGATCCTTGAATCAATCATGCCGGCCATTCCCATACCTCCATAAAACCCTGCCCCTGCAGCTCCATAGTAAGGCCAGGAATAATGATCATACAACTCGATCTCATGTTGACGGGAGACAGTTTGTTTCGTATCAATATCAGGGCTGTTTTTCACCTGTTCTTTACTTAAATTAACCGGGAATACTCTATTTTTCCAGTCTGGTCGAAGCAAGGCAAGTGGTGAAAGCAGAACTTTACGGCCGGATAACCAACCACCTGTTTTCACCACCAGATAACGTATAGTCCATGTTTCGTCATCAAAAAATAACTCATCCACTTTTCCGATTTCTCCATCAGTTGCACCAATTGTGAAGCCTGACAGACTTTTTACATTGTGTTGCATAATTTTCGTCTTTATTGACGAATAATAAACAAACAATATGGATTAAAGTTTGTGTCTAAAGACGCGATTTCTGAGCTTACTTAACGGCCTTAAAGCGAGCTAATGGTGCCATTCTTGCTTTGTTTAATGTTAGATCATCTCCACTAAGGCTATAATTATCCGCGGCTACTAAAGCTTTATTTAAGCCATTTTCAATCTCCATATTTTCACATGCCATCATCGTCGACATACCTTGAGAGAATTTTATCCTTCCATTATCCATTAATGTAAATGAACCGCCCAACCCATTACAGCCTCCGGAAGCTGAATAACGGCTATCACTTTTCTGTAGCAGGATAAATGGTTCTTTACCATTGATTTTGTCCGCTACCGGCTTGCCTTCAAGTTCAACTAACTTCCACTTACGGTCAGTAATTACATTGCTTTTCATAGTGCCTTCAGTATTTTTCTCTGTAGACGGTTTTTTAAAAATATTACATGCAGCAAGAGACAGCGTGCATAAAATGAGTGTAAAGTATTGAATCCGTTTCATATGATTATTTATTGTAAAAAATGAGCTTACACAAGTTAATGAAAATTTAGCTTAAAAAGCAATACTGTAATATTCCATAGGCCATACTAAGGATAATCAGATAAACGATATTGAGTCGAAGTTTAAATATCAGCATTATGGACACCGTAATCCATAACAAAGCAGTCAAGTCCACTTTTGCCAAAGATAGACCATGAGGGAACAGTACGTCCTTTCCCAGGTATAGCGTAAGATTTAAAATTACGCCCACAACTGCAGCGGTCACAAAACTCAGGACATCGCTGATTACAACATTGCCTCTTGAATGTTCCAATACTGGTCCACCCACAAAAATAAACAGAAAAGAAGGTAAAAATGTATAAAATGTGGTAACTAGAAGTCCCACAGTCCCCATCCATAAAGAGTTTTCGAAATGATTATAACCAGCCATAAAACCGACATAACAAACTACTATAATTAACGGGCCTGGCGTGGTCTCCGCTAAGGCAAATCCATCTACCATTTGAGATTTGCTTAGCCAGTTAAACCTGGATACACTAAATTGAGCTACATAAGGCAAAACAGTATATGATCCACCAATGGTAAAAAGTGCTGTTTGAGTAAAAAACAGGATCATCCCTTTCCAAAAAGAAAAGTCAAAGCTTAAAAAATAGAACAACGATAATGGTAATATCCAAATCAGAAAAAAAATAAGGGATTGTTTAGCCAAGAGCTTTGCATTGAAGTCTTTTCCCAGTCCCTCGGTATTTTTGTTGATATAATAATCACTTTCATTAACCTCACCTTCAGCGTCGTGGCTGGCACCTTTTCTATAAACAAGCTGTGGCCAAATGCGTCTGAAAAACAAAGCAAAAATGATGGCACCAACAATAATGTAAGGCATTGGAATATTAAAGAAAAAAATGCAGGCAAACGCAATTGCAGCAAGTAAGTAATGTAGAAAACCGTGAAGAGCCTTCCCTCCGACACTCCAAACTGCATGGAAGATAATGGCCACAACCGCAGGTTTTAACCCACTAAAAATAGCATCCATCCAAGCTTGATTTCCAAAAGTTACATAAAGAAGGCTAAGTCCCAGCAAGATACACATAGAGGGGAGAATGAAAAATAAACCAGCCAGCAGACCGCCACGCTTTCCATGTAATTGCCAGCCTATGTAAATAGCAAGCTGTTGCGCTTCGGGGCCGGGTAAAAGCATACACAAACTGAGTGCGTGAAAAAACCTACTGTTGCTGATCCATTTCTTTTTTTCAACCAGGAAATCATGCATAATGTTAATGTGGCCCAAAGTTCCTCCGAAACTAATCCAGCCTAATTTAAACCAAAATTTTAAAGCGTCTTTGAAAGTGGGTTTTGTTAGGGGATCTTCTACTTGCATCAAGGATTTCGTGTTCAATAGTATTTTTTTGAAATACACCGAAGCGTACAACAAGAAATACTATTAGAGATAAGGGATAAAGAATGATATAATTCAGTAAGTTTTGTAAACTACAAGGTACACAAAATAATGCTCATTTTGAACAGAATTACGTTTTTACAATATTAAAAAAACAGATAAGCCCTTCAATTTGTTAAGCAATTGTCGAAGACTAAAACAACTACCGTTCACTAATTCTAAACCGACTAATAATGAAAATAGTAAGCGATTTAAACAGGTTTATTGACGCTCAGCGAAATAGCTATGAAACCGCACTCGAAGAAATCAAAAGCGGTAAAAAACGCAGCCATTGGATGTGGTACATCTTTCCACAGCTTAAAGGCTTAGGGTTTAGCAATATCTCAAAACAATACGCTATAAAGGATCAGTATGAAGCTGAACAATATCTTTCCCATCCGGTATTAGGTAGCCGACTCATTAACATCTGCTACGCATTACTTAAATTGAAAACCCGTAATATACGGAGTGTATTTGGCACACCAGATGATCTCAAATTAAAATCATCCATGACCTTATTTGCTTCGCTACGAAATTCAGATCCCATCTTTCAGCAAATACTGGATGAATTTTTTCAAATGCAGCCAGATCAGCAATCACTTGAGATTCTTAATAAGGAAAAGGCACAATCATCAGATTTCTATCTTAAGCATTATCATTGGCGATAATCAGTAGTAATTTGTCTTCATCCAATAAGTGGATCTTTCTACCCTTCAAGATTAAAATTCCAAGATTGGCAAACTCATTTAACACTTTAAACAATGTTTCATAAGTTGTTCCCGCAAATGAGGAGATATCCTGTCGGCTCATTTCAATATTAATATAGCCTTCTTTATCTAATCCAAACTGCTGTTTGAGAGAGATGAAAACTTGTGCAATGCGCGCCTTAACTGACATATGTGCGAGATCACGCATACTTCTATGTGAATTTTGTAGTTCGTTAGCAAAAAAGTTCATTAGTTCATAGGTAAGGTTTGTATTTACTTTAAGCGTAGTCTTAAAAAAATCCATACCCAAAAAGCATACGATCGCGGGTTCAAGAGCTGTAGCGGAAACAGGATAAAGCGGCATTTTTCCAAGCCCCATATGTCCAATAATATCCCCGGAAGCAGCGAAACGAATGATCAGCTCTTTTTCCTTATCCCATCGTTTATGAACTTTAAATTTCCCTTTATAAACAAAATAAATTCCATTTACATGATCTCCCTCGCTAAAAAGCAATTCACCTTTTTTAACTTCAAAATTTCGCTTGCTATGGGTAATAGCCGGAAGCCATTCCGGTAAACAAAGCTGACATAGGAAACAACTTTTAAGATCACACAAATTCCCGCATTCTTTCATATTTCAAATATGCGATTTTTAACACAATACATTCAATGAAATAGATGAAAAATCAAAAAAGTACTAAACTGATAAATATTGTTTAAACAATATTTATTTTGATTTCTTATTTATTGATTTTTATTTAAATATAAAATAAACAATATTAATTACATTGATTGAACTTATAAAATGATAGCTTTGCAACAGTTTTTACACCGATCATTTACATGAAACTGTCATGAGCCTTAACGAAAAAAAAAGATTGCTACAAATATCACTTTTATCAATTACAGTGGCTGTTGTCATCAGTATAATTGCCAAATTTTTGGTTTTACTAATCCATTTGGTCACTAACATCTGTTTCTATGGAAGTTTCGATACTAGCTTCCGTAGTCCCGCGGACAATCATCTGGGATTGTTTGTAATCATCCTCCCGGCTATAGGTGGACTACTGGTGGGACTAATGGCTTTATTTGGCTCTAAAGCGATCAGAGGTCACGGAATACCCGAAGCAATGGAACAGGTTTTAACAAACCAAAGCAAAATCAAGCCATCTATTGCATTTTTAAAGCCGATATCCTCGGCCATAGTCATTGGATCTGGTGGTCCTTTCGGTGCTGAAGGACCTATTATTGCAACCGGCGGTGCCTTGGGCTCAACCATAGGTCAGTTGTTTAAAATCACACCAAATGAACGAAAAGTCATTCTGGCTGCAGGTGCTACAGCTGGTATGTCGGCCATTTTTGGTACGCCAATCGCTGCAGTTTTCCTGGCTATAGAATTACTACTTTTTGAATTTTCGCCAAAGGCCATCTTACCAGTTGCACTGGCCTGCATAACTGGTGCTGCCGGGCATCAATTGCTTTTTGAATCGGGACCTGTCTTCCCTATGCCGGATCTTGAAAGCCCTACGAATTTAGCACTAGGAATTTATAGTGCAATAGGTATCGTCATAGGTTTTATTTCTTTAGGCCTTACTAAAATTGTTTACTGGATAGAAGATGTTTTTGAACAACTACCATTGCACTGGATGTGGTGGCCGGCAATAGGTGGAATTGCTGTTGGCACTATTGGTTACTTTTCCCCTCATACACTTGGCGTCGGTTATGACAATATCACGAGTGTGCTATCAGGAAACGTTCCATTGGCCCTGATGTTGAGTTTGTGCTTTTTTAAGTTCCTTTCATGGGCAATTGCGCTAGGTAGTGGTACCTCTGGTGGTACACTAGCCCCACTCCTAACGATTGGAGGTACAGCGGGAGCTATTTTAGGAACACTAGTTCAGCTATTTTTTCCTGACTCAGGCATCAGTATCTCAATGGCGGCACTTATAGGGATGTCTTCCATGTTTGCTGGTGCATCCAGAGCGTACCTAACCAGCATCACTTTCGCTTTGGAAGCTACTATGCAATCTCATGCGCTGTTACCATTACTGGGTGCATGTACGGCTTCTTATCTGATTTCTTTTTTCTTCATGGAAAACACCATTATGACAGAAAAAATTGCCAGAAGAGGTATCTATACCCCAGATTCTTATGAGCCTGATGTATTAAGAAGAATAACCATTTCAGACGTTCTGGGTAAAGGGTCCAAAACAAATGAAGTATATCATACAAAAGCACGTATGCAACACCATTTTCCTGTGTTAAGAGAAAATGATCCACTTTCTAAAGCGGTTAAATTATTAGCTTCAAGTAATGAAGATTCTTTACCTGTATTTGGTAGCGAGGATTCAACTAAAGTAATAGCCTTATTTACATACAAAGATGTTCTACATGCTTATAAGCTACATCACCAGGAAAATGAACAGGCAGGCGTTAACCTCTCACTGAAACGTGGCCGGATGAAGATGATGATTAAAAGCCGTAGAATGTTAGGCAAAAGAAATCAATAAACCGACTTCCAGATTTTAAATGTGTTTTGGTTTGTTCCTCCTATTTCCCGAATAACGAGACAAAGGTTTTCTTCTCTTTGAGGGAAGTACTTATCAATGATCTGCTGAGTCTGTTGTAGTAATTGTCCGAGATGCTGTTCAAAATCAATGTTCTTGACATTCAAGATCACCTGGTTCATTCTTGAAGAAATGGTGCATTCAAACGTAAATTCTTTTTTGAGCGCTTTTACTACTTTTGATCTCAATTTTTTCATCAAATTCTAAATTTAGTTTACCATTAAACAAAGTTGCTATTGCTAACTAATTTCAACTTTAAACGCTGCCTTCCTTTAATAATTGTGTTAAACATTGTCATTACTTTAATTAATGACTGAATACCAAAGGCAAGTATTTAAAATTAGCAAAATCAAATGGAGGATTGCAAGTAAAAGTTTGTTTTAATGTAACAAATTTGAGATGATCATTTCTTATTCTCATCATTTTCAAGGAACCGCCAGTCGAATTTTTATTCAGTTTAAAATTTGGTTCGATTAGTGTCAGACAAGGTATAGACAGTAAACACTAATTTGCTTTATAGTTATCATATTTATACAGGGTGCACACAGGGTCATTGACCCTGTGTGCACCCTGTTTAGACCCTGTTTAAACCGTGTTTACATATGGTATGACTCTTCCACTGATTTAATTCAAACGAAACTGTAATGTGTCATGTCTGATAGCTCAATTCAAAGAAAGGGTTGCATCATTTTTTGATCAATGATGCAACCCTTTAATCCTATAAATCTTAATTTATTAATACTTCTGTAAAGCACTTACTACTTTGCCCATTCCCGTATATGATGAATAAAGTTCCAGGTCGCCTTGTACCGGTGCAGTCTTAAAGAACTCTATCTTTCCAGAGGTGGACATATTTCCTTCGTCATAAGTTGCTATCATTAGCAGATTGGAGTATTCTTCAGGAATCCAGTAGGCATCTGGTAAGTTTACCTTTAGCATACTGATTTTACGACTCCCATAATCCTTCATCAGTTTGGCACTATTGGAAGCGAAATCGTACTCGTACAATTTGCCTTCAACTGCATAAAATAAATATCCCTGTTGTGGCGTAACAGCAAAATGAGTTGCTTTGTCAATATCGGTAGCATTCATCACCTGATAAGTATACTGGTAGCCAAACGCAATGTTCTTGTAAGGGGCAGCGAACCTTGCGAAATGGTAGACAGACTTATCATTGTCTTTTAATATGGCAGAAACTTCTCCGGAATTATAGAGGCTAAAGCCCATATACACCAGTTTTTTCTTCACATTAAAATCAAAAAGGTTACCGGTTGGCATTGCTGATGCCCCCAGGCTTTCGGCTTTATAGTTGTAGAAAGTTTGGCCTTGTTCATCAAATATGATCGCATTACTTTCGTACCCCGTACTCATATAATTTGCAATAAAGGGCGATGCCGGAAACTTCACATTTCCAGTTCCAATATTGTTAATTGGCGTACTAAAAGGGGCAGCCATTAGAAAAGTAGCATAAATATCATGCTCATTATAGAGATAGGCTCCATACTGTGGACCCTGGTAAAACATAGTTGGCTTAAATGTAGCTACTGAGGGGATTGTTCCTTTAAACTGATAAACAATATTGCTGGAAGGTGCAGCAGCAAATGTTTCCTCGGCCACTAAATTGGTTCCGTCTGATGTACCAATAAAGGTCTGATCACCGTAAAATGGATTTACGATACTGCTCACAAAATAAGGTTTACCTGTAAGTACCAGCGATGATGCAGATTTTGCCAATACATCTGTTACTACATTATATCCGGTACTGGTTTTTGCCAGCATATCTAAACGGGAACCGCCATTAACTTCCGACAGCAGTAAAAAACCACGACTTAGTGCAGATGAAATATTTACAAGAAAACTTTTGGCATAAAAAACTCCTGTTTTCTTATCCACCATTCTAAAAAAAAGCTTGTATTGCCCTGTTTTTAAGCCTAAAACCGTACTTAAATCTTTAGTGCGGGCAAGTGTATCCTGGCTTGTAGAGTTTAGCGAGGTTACTCCCATATTAATCCAGTAAAAATCATAATTACTGTTATCCAGATCTGTTTGTATACTGGCACTCAGTTTTGGTGCAATTTCCAGGACATCGGTAGACAATAATGTGTATTTATTTTCGATGCCACTAATGCTGATCTCATTTACCGGCACCAGGTTTTCTGCATCTTTCTTTTTACAACTCTGCAGAACCGCAAATAGCATCAAGCCTGTAAAAAAAACATATATTTTCGTTTTCATATTTATTCTTTGTAATTAGCTAACAACTTATTTAATGGCAGTGCCCATGCTCATAGCCTGGTCGTTTTCATCCATAATGGTATTCCCCGTAGCATCCTGATAATTTAAATACACCTGGGTACTTCGCGCAATGGCGATCACAAAAGGCCAGTCATATCTCAAAACGTATTGTTCTATCTGACTTAAATTATAGCCGGTCACCGACTCAATGGTTACTACTTTCCTTCTGGAAAATGTGCCAAAATATCTGTCGACTGAACCTACCCACCAATCTGGTTTCATTAAAATATCTGTCATCAGTATTTTGTAGTGGTTCTGACTGATAGTTTTTGTCCCATTTACTATGGCAGCTGTATTTGCCTGAAAATCAGAGTTGGCTACCAGCTGTATGCTTAATTTAAACATATTGCTGAGCATATCTGCAGTACGGTGAACCTTTATGGGTAAGAAAGCATTTACGCTACCGGCCTTAAATAAAACCTGGTCTGGAAACGCATCAAAATGTTTTCCTGCAATCGCTGTTGACGCCGATTGTTCGACCAGCACCTTAAAATAACGGTCTTTATTTTCAGCCTTACCCATAATGGCTACCGGCAAATTAAAAATGGTATCAACTGCATTCTCGGACATGCCGGCAAAAGATAGAATAACAGAATCCCTCCGACTGCGGTCGCCCGGTGCAACATCATTAAAATAGATAAGTTCCTGGCCATGATAGGTTTCGATCTCCGACTTCTTGCAGGCAAAAAAGCTTAGGCAGATGACAATAGCAGGGATATAATATTTAATATTCATAAGGTTATCGGTTTTGGGTTTCACTTAATGGAAGCGGTACAACATAATTTTTAAGGTTCATATTCAGGTTGCCGTTTGCAGCTCCGTTAGGGATTGCTGTTAAGGACTTACGCTTATAAAAAAAGAACATTTGCCCCTCGCCACAAAACTCTTTACGATATTCTTTCTGAATCTCCTGAGCCAGGTTTGCGGTTGTCGCCAGATCGGTTAGTCCACGTGCATGCCTCACATTATTTAAATATCCAATTGCCTGATCAGTATTTGTACTGGTTTCCGCAGCTATATAGTGCATCTCACTCATGCGGATTAGTGGTTGAAACATACGGAACAACAGCCTGGTATTCTGGATATCATCAAACTTAAAAAATGTACGATAGTTTTTACCACCAACAGCGGGGACTTTCCAGCTGGGGTTAAAACGATAGTCTCTTTCGTTGCTTTCAAAAATAGCATTCAATTGTGCGGTAACCGGTGCCAGAATTGATGTAGGTTGAAGTGTAGCCGCAAACAAATCGCGTTGCTGATTGTACATTTCTGAATTCTGAACACCAAAAATTATTTCCGATGACAATACCCTATCCGGGTTAACAGGTTCAGACTCTATAGCTGTTGGTACAACCCATGGAAAAAATGTAGCGGCGGCTGTGATTACTTCCCTGGCGTCATTACCTGCGCCAGTTAAATCACCCCTATAGAGTTTTGCTCGGGCACTTAGTGCTTTAACTGCATAGTAGTTCATTCTGCGGTTACGTAGTTTATAAAAGTCTACAGAGCTTACGCCTGTTAATACTTCTACCCCTTTAGTTCTTATCGGGTCACCTTGCAACAAGGCGGCGGCCTTGCTTAAATCCAGCAAAATTAGTGTCATATCCTGGTTGGCAGGTAAAACAGGCTGTTCATTTACCGAGGTGGAGGTTACATAAGGAATCGCTTTTGCCAATGAATCTGTTTTGTAGACAGGGCCATACAGGCGCAATAAATCGAAATGTAAAAATGCACGCAGTCCATATGCTTCGCCCAGAAGGATATTTTTCTTATCAGCCTGCAATACTGCAGAGGCCTCAAGTGATTGAATAAAGTTGTTTACATTAAGTATGTTTTTATAGCTGGCGGACCAAATTTGGTCCATGGTAGCCATCACTCCGGCATCGGTATACTTGTAACCCGCAAATTGCGCCTTTACATGTGTTCCGGTGCAGTTGTAATACTGTCCCAAAATATCAATAGTACTCATTGTAAGGTTACCTCCATACAAGTTGGGCTTGGCCATACTCAGATAAATTCCGTTCAGAGCTGTGTTTACACTAGCTTCATTAGAAAAAATGGTGACTTCCAATATTCGGTCTTTGGGTTTTACATCCAGAAACTTTTTGCAGGATGTAGTAGTAACCAACACCGCAATAAACAGGATAAAATAGTTAAATGTTGTTTTATTGATGCTCATAATTTCCTGGATTAAAATGATGCGTTGATACTAAACGATAAATTATTGGCAAACGGATAATCTATTCCGCGTTCGGCTCTGATACTTGATAAGCGGAAAATATCATTTGCATAAGCTGTTAACCGGAGACTTTGCAATCCTGCCTGTTTGATCCAGCCGAATTTATCTTTTCTAAATTCGTAACCAGCACTAATGGATTCACCCGATAACAAGGATTCTTTCTGTACAAACCGGGATGACATACTCGTAACTGAATTGATGGCAATAGATTTAAACCTGGCCAGATCTCCAGGCTGCTGCCATCTGTCGTACAATGCCCTGCGGTCCTGATTGTTTTCAATCTGGGCCACACTAATGTTCTCAACTTTATTGTAAAGAGCAGTGTTAAAAATGTCAGCTCCTAATCTGTACCTTAAATACAAACCCATAGAAAACCCTTGATAACGTAAATTCGAGCTGATCACGCCTTCTACTTTCGGACGGGAGTTTCCTACCTTAACAATGTCGACTGCATCATAATCAAAAGTATACTCGCCATTCCTTTTCAGGAAAACTTCCTGGCCATTGGCAGGGTTAATGCCCATCGAAGGTACTGCCCATATATCATCAGGGCTATAACCATCTGTATAACGGTTCAGTTGGTTATTGTTTAATTGCTGTTGATTCAGGTTACTGGTGATAGCTCCAAAACCGTTGAACTTATTTTCATACATCGTCCCCTGCAAACCCAGTGTCCATGTAAAATCTTGCTTTGTCTGCTGAATAACAGCATAGCGAAGGATTGCCTCGACACCTTTGGTTGTGAGGTTACCCATATTCAAAGGAAAATCTGATAAACCTGTAGAAGATGGCAGGTTTAATGCCACAATTAATGGATCGGTAAGTTTATGGTAAGCATTGAGCGTTACAGATAGGCGGTTGTGAATGCCTGAAAAATCTGTTCCCACGCTAATCTGCCTGGTGCTTTGCCAGGCCAGGTTAGGGTTCCCCAATGCATCTATGTTCGTTCCTTGTCCAAAATAATTGGTATTAACATCAAATTTATAAACTGTTGATGATTGGAAACTGCCAAAATTTTGATTGCCGGTAATACCAATATTCCCTCTTAACCTAAACATATCTATCCAGCCTATGTTTTCCAGGAAGGCCTCACGGTGTAAGTTCCAACCTAGCCCCACTGCCCAAAAAGGCGAGTAACGTTTTGCTGAACCGAACGCTGTCGAACCGTCCAAACGATAGGTAGCATCCAACAAGTACCTATTGTCGTAAGCATAATTTACACTAAATAGCATGTTGGCCCTATGTACGGTTACATCATTATAAGCTGGTGAGGTATTGGGTTTATAACTATAGCCGAAAGAAGGGATTCCTTCTACACCGGCGGGAAAGCCAACAATAGCAGTTTCAAGAAACGTATTTCTTGAATTAAAAAGTTCAGCTCTTAAATTCGCAGTTATCACATGTTTTTCTTTAAATACTTTGTTGTAAGTCAGCATTCCATTGAGCTGGTAATTGAAGCTGTCGTAACGCTGACTGTTATACGTCCCACGTTCATAAATGGAGACTCCATCAAAACCAGTATTTTCCGGAGAAACAAAACTGGTAGCCGTCCTAATTGATTTGCCCAATTGAAGTGTTGGGGTAAAACGTAAATCGCTGGTAATATCCCAATTCATTGACAAGTTATTCTGCACTGCAAAATTCTGGTTCTTATTATAAGAATTTAGCTGAGCATTGTAAAATGGATTAGCAACTCTATATCCCGGATCATTGACCTCACTAGCTCTGCTGTCTTCCAGATATCGTGGCGGTTTATCACCCCAGTTGTCCTGATAATACGGATTGATATTTACATATTTGGAAAACGAACCATAAGGCGAATCTGTTGCATCGTAACCGTTGATGAAAAATTGGTTAGAGATATTTACTTTACGCTTTCTATAGCTCAGGTCAATGTTGGCACCCCAGGCGTCCCTGCCAGAGCCTTTCATTGTACCTGTAATGTTCTGATAATTGGTACCTACGCCATACTGAAATTCTTCAGAACCACCGTTAACGTACAAGGAATGTTTATTACTGAACCCAGTTTGTAGAGGTTTATCTAACCAATAGGTGTTTACACCAGACAGCACTCTTTTTAACCGGGCATTGTACAGACTGTCCAAAATAAACCCATTGTCTAATCCGGCACTTAAAAAAGGAGATTGTGTATAGCGGCCTGCGCGGCGCTCAAATTCAAGTTTCTCTGCAGCACTCATCATGTTGTAACTGTGCAAGTCGTACATCTCTAACCTAAAATCTCCGCTATAGTTAATTCTTACACTTCCAGGTTTAGGCTTAATCGTTTCCACCACTACTACCCCATTTGCGGCCTGTGCCCCATACAAAGAGGTAGAAGCAGCATCTTTAAGAATACTGATAGAGGCAATTCGGCTCATATCCAAGTCTGTAATCGTACGTAAAGTAGTTGGAAAGCCGTCCAGAATAAATAGTGGCTGGTTAGGATCTACACTAAATTTATCTGTTAAATTGTCTCTTGATAAGCTGGTTTTTCCACGTACTTCTATTTGTGCGACCCGGTTTGGGTCTGAGCCAAAGTTTAAGTTATCCGGCATAATGATGGAGGGATCTAAAGATTTAATACTTTCGATCACGTTCATGTTCCCGACATTCCGCAATTCCTTAGCTGTGATGGTAGCTGTAGCTCCTGTAAAACTTTCTCTCTTACGTGTAAAAATCCCGCTATTGATGGTTACTTCATTCAATTTAACATCTTCAGGCTCAAGTTTTACCAGGTACTTAACAGTATTTTCTTTAATGAGTACTTCCTGGCGTTTGTAACCAATAAAGCTTACCACAAAGTCTTTATCTGTATCTTCTATAGCCAGTTTGGCCAGTCCAGCATCATTCGTACTTGCACCTCCTCCACTTTTTAATTTAACGCTGGCTCCTATAATGGTTTCATTGGTTGCTCCGTCCTGTACTGTCACCTGAATATTTTTTGACGATTGGGCCGGATGATCAGCTGGTGATTTAAGTTTCAGGATAATCACATTACCGTCCACACTGTAATATAGCGGCTGTGACTTAAACAGTTCAGCAAGCAAATCGGATAATTTCATTTGCTTAACGGAAATGGATACCGGAAGAGCTTTGTCACGGGCTTCATTACTATATACAAAATTGAATTTGGTTTGTCGTTGAATTTCATTGAGTACTGTAGCCAGCGGTTGCCGGTCTACCGATAAAGTTACCTGCTGTGCCCTGACTTTATAATTAAAGGCCGACAAAAAGACAAGTAATAAAAAAATAGTAAGTTTTTCTTTCATTAAATTGAGTTTAGTTTGTTGATGAATAAATAGTGTGGATTTCTGCAGGCTGGTTATGCCTCAGTTTTTTATAAATAAAGACGTTGTTATTTTAGTTTACCTGAAATAAAAACCTGGTTACCATCAATTTTGAATTTAACGTTCCCCGTTGCCTCAAGCTGTTTCAATACTGCGGAAATCTGGCTGTTTCGAGGTACAGCTCCCGTAAAAGTGAGCTTAGGGTCTAAAGATTCATAAATGAGTTTTATATCGTACCATCTGGCAATTTTGTTCATAATTTGCTGCAGGCTTTCATCTTCAAAAACAAACATACCATCTTTCCATGAGGCTACGCTTGCTGTATTTACAGGCCTTACAAATAGGTTACTACTATTCTTTTGATGATATGCCTGTTGTCCTGGAACCAGAATTCTAGAGTTTCCTCTTAGTGACACATCTACTGCTCCTTCAAGTAAACTAACCATCGATACCTGGTCTGACTTATAGCTGGAAATGTTAAAATGTGTTCCCAGAACTTTGATGGACAACTCATTACTTTTAACAATAAAAGGCTTCGATCTATCTTTATGTACTTCAAAATAACCTTCTCCGATAAGCTCAACTTCCCGTGTTGCAGCGGTGAAAACAGTAGGGTATTTTAAGCTTGACTCTGAATTTAGCCAAACCCGAGTGCCATCCGGTAAATCAACCCGGTATTGACCGGCACGGGGAGTTGCTACGGTGTTGTAAACTGGTTCTGTAGCGTTGTTACTGATCTGACCGTCCTCGACATAGATAATTCTACCGTCTGCCAGTTTTTTAACAACTACCCCCTCCTCATCCGCAATTTGTCCGTTGGCAGTTTCGTCTAACACTACTTTTTTGCCATTTGACAGCGTAAGAATGGCTTTATTACCTCCCGGAGCAATATCCTGATGCTTTTTTAGCAATGCCAATTGCTTAGGATGGTTTGATCTGTTCAAAATCGAAAAAAGACTTACAGAAAAGATGATTAATATAACAGCTGCGGCTGCGTATTTATACCAGTTTATAGGTCTTATTGGCGATACTATTTTTGTATGAATGCGTTTCTTCACATTTTCTCCAATACGTTCTCCAATACGCTTCAGCTCTTGCTCATCTATAATTTGTCCGGCACTTGAGGCTTCCTGGTGCAACCAAACGTCAAGCATCAGCTTTTCCTCTGGCGTACACGTCTCATCCATGTACTTGTTTAACAGCTGTTTTAGTTCCTCATTATTCATAGATACTTAGGCTTATAAACATAGGTATCCAAATACAGCACCTGGTAGTATGCCTAAAATCAAATAAAATGTAAATGATTGATTTATAGACATAAAAATTAATTTAATGCTGCTGATTTAAAAGAAAAATAATAATAACCAGCTTAATAGCCCCAGACCGGTCTGCCAATACCATCCTAAAATACTTGAGGGAAAGCTGGATTTGCTTTTTTACAGTTTTCTCAGAAATATTTAATTGTTCGGCGATTTCTTTATGGCTCAGTTGGTCCATGCGACTCAGTCTAAATACTTCTTTCATCTTAGCAGGCAGTTTGTCGATTTCACTCTCTATTAGTTCATTGAGTTCACGTGCATCAAAAGCCTCGTTAATTACATCCCTTCCTTCTTCAAAAAAGTGAGATAAGGATTCGAAATAATTATTTTTACCCAGATTATTGCGAATATAGGCCATACTTTTAAAACGAATGGCTCCATACAAGTAAGAAGATGGCGACTTAATTTCATCAAGTTCTGTACGTCTTTGCCAAAGCGAAACAAAGACCTCTTGGACTACATCCTGTGCTTCCACATCGTCTTTTAAAATTCCAGACGCATATCTGTATAGCTTTTCCCAATGGCGATTGAAAAGATAATCGAAAGCCTCCATATCATTGTTTACAATTAAGGCAAACAATTCAACATCTGTAGTATTGAGGTTTGGTTTAACTTTCATAAATACAATCAAACACCTGTATACATTTAAATATATGTGTGTTAAAAAATTAAGAATCATGCAAAGCTAATAAAATTATTAATCTGCTAAGGGTTTACAAAATCTGTAAACCAGGTTTACAAAATAGACCAGTCCATAATTTTATTTTGAAAGTAAAAAGATCTGTAGTCTTTACTGCGATGAATGGCTTCAGTTACGAAAAAAAGGAGTAAATGACATCAATTACTTCATTGAATAATCAATTTAATTTGTTCCAGTAATCAACCGATTGCATTAATCTCGAATAAATGGTTGACAGAGTTATAAATAGATTTTATTTTAAATAAAAAAAATCATTAACTTAATATAACTATTGTAGTTATCACTCAAGTAATTAGACACCCTAAATTCTAAACGCATGAAAAAATTATTTACTTTACTACTGTTTGCCATACTGGCCAATACCATCCAGGCACAACAGAAAAAAACTATTACAGGTACTGTTTTAGATGAACAAAAAATGCCCCTTCCTGGTATTTCTGTATTAGAAAAAGGGACATCAAATGGCACCAGTACTGCTGCCAATGGAAAATTCTCACTATCAGTTAATGCCAATGCTATATTGGTATTTTCCTCTGTTGGATATTCTAAAATAGAAATTCCGATAGGTAGCCAATCTAATTTAAACGTTACCATGAAAGCTGGAGATAACCAGCTTGAAGAAGTTGTGGTAACGACGGCCTTAGGTATTAAAAAACAAAAACGGGAGTTAGGTTTTTCAGTTACTGAATTAAGCGGTAGCGATTTAGCAAAAACGAATGAAATTAATCCTATTAATGCACTACAAGGTAAAGCCGCCGGTGTACAGATTGACCAGGGAGGTGGTGGTTTATTTGGAACTTCCAAAATCGTAATCCGTGGTAACTCTACGCTTGGTACCAACAACCAACCTATATTTGTTGTTGATGGGGTAATTATGGATAACGGTGTTTTTAATGGAACAGGACGAGATTTTGGTAACGATTTAAAAAATCTGAATTCAGACGATTTCGAATCTGTATCTATTTTACGTGGTGGTGCAGCAGCAGCATTATATGGCAGCAGGGCGATTAACGGTGTAGTTTTAATTACCACTAAAAAAGGAAGAGCACAAGATGGATTCGGTGTTTCGCTATCTCAAACTGTAAATGTTCTTTCACCTTATGCTGGTCCGGATTTTCAAAATGAATTTGGCGGCGGATCTGTCGGTGCATTTTTCACAGATAATAGAGAACCTAATTATAAAGATACAGAAAACTGGACCACCAAAACTTTTCCTATAGATCCGGTAACAGGCAAACCCTACATTGACAGACAAATTAATAGGGAGCTGGAAAACTGGGGGCCACGCATGTTAGGTCAGGATGTGATAAATTACGACGGTACCCCTACTAAGTATTTACCACAACCAAACAACTTTTTGCAGGCTTTTCAAACTGGTGTAGGTTCAAACACCAATATAGCAGTTGATGGTGGTAATGAAAAAATGACTTTCAGACTTTCCTACAACCACAATGAAGGCAAAGGTGTTGTCGCAAACAATAAATTTGATAAAGATGCTTTCGATTTAAGGGCAACCCATAAAATTAATAAATTCATTAGCGTTGATGCTGGAATTAATTACAGCAATTTTAATGGAAAAAATCCTCCTCGTCTTGGTGGTCTGGATGCATTTGCTTCCTATAATTTCGGCAAGCTGTTTAGCTGGATTTTGCCTCGTAATTATGACACCAATTATTGGATGAACAAAGATAAATATACAAGTTCATTGGGCGGTGCTCCAGATCCCGGCAATTCATCAGAAACCAATAAGGCACCGGAATCAAGATTTTGGTTTAACCTTTTCGAAAACAACTATTACCAACGCGAACAATTGCTACGTGGACGTGTAACTGTAACGGCCGATTTAACACCATGGGCAAAATTTATTGTGGAAGGTAACATCAATAATATCTACCTGAAAAATGAAACTAAAGAATTGGGCGAAGGGACCAATTTTTCCGGGGGATCTTATCAGTTGGGCTTTCAACAAAAACTTAGCAAATACATGAAAGGAATGTTTGCCGTGAACAAAGAACTCAATAAAGACCTTACCCTAACTGGATATTTAGGTGCTGAGTTGCAAAAATTTGAATATTCAGATGTAACCAGCGCAACAAGTGGTGGTTTATTGTATCCCGGCAGTTATTTTATTGGAAATTCTGTAAACCCAGCAGTTACAGACGGTGGTATTAGTTTCGGAAAAGAAATGCAATCGATATATGCCAGTGCAGATTTTGGTTTTAGGAATATGCTGTTTTTACAAGCGACCTGGCGTGGTGACTGGTCATCAGCATTAACCTACAGTAACGGGACAGGGAATAACTTTTTTAACTACCCGGCGGTCAGTCTTTCCTGGATTTTTACCGACATGCTTAAACCTTTGCCATCTTGGGTCAGCTTTGGTAAACTAAAAGCCAATATTGCAGCATTAGGAAAAGATACTGATCCTTATATAATTAATCCGGGTTATTCGTTTAGCGGATTTAGCCGTACCAATGGCAATACTATTCCTACTTCTACGTACTCAAGTAGTGACGTATTACAGCCAAATATTAAACCCGAGCGTAAAATTAGCAAAGAACTTGGATTAGAAATGCGCTTCTTGAAAAGCAGAGTAGGTTTTGATGTCACCTTATATAGAGACAATACAAAAGATCAAATATTACGTATTCCGGCTCCCCGTGAGGCGGGCGTTAGTTCCATCCTAATCAATGCCGGGAACATTCAAAATACCGGTATAGAGATTACTTTAGATGCCAACCCGGTAAAAACAAGTAACTTTAACTGGAATACGGCCGTAACATTCTCAAGAAATAAAAACAAAATTATTGAACTTTACCCTGGTAGAAACGAATTTGACTTAGGCGCTAACATTGGAGAAGTGAGTACCTGGGCAGTTGTAGGTGGTTCTTACGGTGTTTTACGTTCGCAAATCAACTCAAAAGCTTTTCAGGCCAAGGATGCTAATGGAAACAATATCAGTGATCCCAGAAATGGCTTACCTATTTTATCATGGCGATCAGATGCAAGAGCTGCATTTCCGGCACGTAGTAATGAGTGGCAGGATATTGGTGATATCAATGCGAAATTCCGCTCAGGTTTTGACAATACTTTCACCTATAAAAATTTTAGTTTAAATGTATTGCTTGATGCCAAAATTGGTGGTGATTTTGTTGCCTTAAGTTATCGTTTTGGTACACATACCGGTGTTTTTCCAAACTCAGTAGCAGGCAGGGATGCACAAAGTGGTGGTATCACCTGGACCAGCGCATACGACAATCAAACTTATGATGACGGTAGAGTCGTTGAAGGGGTTTTTGCTCCTGGCCAAACTGTTACTCAGGCCAATGGAAACGTTGTCAATGTTGGCGGAATGACTTTTAAAGAAGCTTTAGATAAAGGCTTTGTAGAGCCAACGCACACCCCGCAGTTCTTTTACCGTTATGGATCTTCATCGACTGGTGTATCTGATTACTGGGTGCTTAAAAATTCGTGGATCGCTTTGCGACAAGTTGCCATAAGCTACAATGTTCCTAAAACGTTTACGCAAAAATTAAAACTAAAAGATTTGTCGATTGCAGTAGTTGGACGTGATCTGGGTTATTTGTACCAATCATTGCCTTATAATTTCAATCCTGCGTCAAACAACTCTAATAATACTGCTTTTTCTGGCGAACAGGGATTTTTACCTAAATCGAGAAATTTCACCTTTTCTTTAAAAGCGAATTTTTAACAACACCACTAAATAGAAATATCATGAAAATATATATAAAATTCAGATGTACAATGCTATTAACGGCGATGCTGTTAACCGGGCTCATTTCTTGTAAAAAAGACTTTGGCGAAATCAATTCAAATCCTAAAACAGTTACTACGCCAGATATTAAATTTTTATTTACCTATTCCCAAGACAAAGTAGTTACTTATCAGGGCACCGAATGGGTTTGGGAAAGCTTGGAACAATTGATGCGTTTTACGCAGCATATTACAACAGATCCTTATGAATTAACCAACAATGTAAATACCAGGTACAATCAATTTTACGCTAATATTCTCCCTAACCTTTTCGAAATCAGAAAACAAATAGCGGCAAAACCTGATAAAGACAATTATCGTAAAATGGAAGCATTGACTTACATTTTGCAAGTTTTACATGGCATTAAAGTTACCGATATGAACGGTTCAATACCCTATACACAAGCCATGAAAGGACGCTATGAAGGTGGTTTTAGTCCGGTATACGATAAACAGGAAGTTTTATTCGACACCTGGCTGCAAGAACTGGATAACGCCATTTCCGTTATTTCAAATAATGGTCTGCCAAATCAAAATTCTTACGGTACTGCTGATGTATATTATAAAGGAGATTGGATAAAATGGGTAAAATTAGCCAATTCATTAAAACTACGTATTGCTGCCAGATTAGAGAGTCAAAACAATGCTAAAACCCGTACTATTTTCCAACAGGTAATGCAAAATCCGAATGGGGCAATAGAAACCCTTGATGATCAGTTGAACTATCAAAACATGGATTATTTACCATTTGGTTCCTCTGGAGATATCAATTACCGCAGTACCCGCTATGCTACCATTTCAATTATGAAATTTCTAAAAAGTGCCAACGATCCCAGGATAGGGATTTACTTTGAGCAAAATGATTTGAGAAACAATTTCAGAGATTCTTTAATCAAATATAACGTTACATTGCCATCATTTATTAGTCTGGCCGACCCGCTTATTATGTATCAGGGTGGACCAGCAGAATTTAATACAAATCCAACAATTGCTAACTATCTTAAAAATTCCTTCCCGGTGGGGCCTACCGCAAGGTATTTCTTAATCTCGCCTATCAATCGTCGTTTCTTTTCGCCACGCTACAACAATGTCAGTGTAACTGCTCAGTTTAGAGAAGTAGTTTTATCTACAGCAGAAACCTGCTTTCAAATTGCAGAATTTGTGCAGAAAGGTTACGCAGGTGGGGCAAACACCAGGGGAACTGCTGAAGACTGGTATAAAAAAGGCATTGCAGCCTCTATAAAAAGTATGGACAACATTGCTACGGCTGCCGGGTTACCTACGGTTTTAACAGGTGATGGCAGTACAGAGATCAATGCTTATCTGGCCAATGCCAATGTAGCTTTTAACGGCGTCAACAACCTGGAACGGATTTATATCCAGCAATATCTGAACTTGTTCAGAAGCCCTAATGAAGCTTTTGTTTTCTCCCGTCGTACGGGATACCCGAAATTTTCTTCAACATATTATGCCAGAGAAGTATTTAACGAGGTTATTCCACGTAGATTCTGGACTACCGACCCAGGTGAAGTTAACAGGGCCAACTGGAACACTGCACTTTCTGAACAAGGTTTTACACCTAACGCGCAAGATGTGCCTACCTTGAACAGCCAAAGAATATGGTATGATAAAAATGCACCAGCCTTTGGGAATGGACAATAGTTTAAACTAATAAACTGAAAAAGACCAACATGCTATTGTTGGTCTTTTTCAGTTTTAAACAGTTTCCCTGGTTTTTTGCTGCTAAACTATTCGCTCTTAACTATGGTATCAGCATTTATCCGAGATCGTAAAGTATCTTCTTTCTTTGTATTCCAGTATCCACAATCCAATTCCATAAATACAGACGTATAGGGTAATAGAGACTCAGTTTTCAGGACAACAACTTTAAATAAACGAGAAGCCTCATCTATTTTTTTGAAGATTTCCCCATGTGGGATCTCCTGTATCTGACGTTTTGCCCAGACCTGTTCAATTTCCTTTCTGTATGAACCGATCCCTGGAACCAGTTTTTCATCTAAATAGTTGAACTCGGAATCCTGATAGATGATGGGTCTGATATGCGACTGCCCAGCCAACATACCGTCCACAGTTCGTACCACATCAATCATCGATGCTCCGGTGTTGATGACTGTAATATCGGGATTATTGGGTGCCGGATAAGCCTTATCCACGATCAGGATCCAATTGCGATGTCCTAATAAGGGCAGTTGCTGCTGCACGGAATCCTGCCATGTATCTGTGCGCTGGCATGCGCCTGCTGTGATCAACAACAGGATTGCCAGTAAACCTTTAACTGTTTTTATCATGACCATACAATTGTTAATACGTCTCCTTTTTTCATGTTTAGTTCCTTCCTGAAAGCTATCACTACCTTCCCTGATACCTCTTGTAGCACTGATATTCGTAATGGACTACCATTTAAAGTCGCTTTAACACGATCTTGTTGAACTGCGGTAACCTGACTTTTACCCAATGCTAAAGTGAGCAGCTGTAGCGTGCCATAAGCCACAGAAAGCTTACTCTCTTGCCCACTTGCACTTTGTGCCTGCTCATAGCTACCCCAAGCTTCAGCTGTGGTATATGCCCCTTTAAATCGTTCCGGTGAAACCTTTGGCGAGAAAGACAGGTACTTTCTAGGACCGTGGTATTCATAACCGCAGGCATTTAGGAAAGTGCCATAACTTGCCATCGCGCGGGCGTAGTGGTCGCTACATTCTATTTCGTTAAACGGGTTACGTTTTGCCCCATGGTACCGGTCATTGATAACCCTGGTGAGTACAAGACTTTCATTAACCATCCCTTCAGCCATCATGTGTGCAGCTACCTGATGCTCAAATCCGGACATACATTCGTGGAAGTAGCCCAGTTGCCAACCCACATTATCTCCATAAGGCTTTTGCTCATTACCAGGATTGGTATTCATCACCATACCACCTTCGCCTGCCAATGCATACGGGCGGCCGTTTAGGTGGGTCTTGATATAAGGTCCTACATCCATTGTGAAATTGTATTTCCACAGCGCTTTCAACGCGGCAAGCGTCTGGGTCTTGTCATTGATTCGCGGCATGCCCACCTGGAACGTCCAGGCTTGTCCATACACCTGATCAATATGACAGGTATTGTAGGAACCCAGTTTTTGTCTGCCTGATGCTTTATCCGGCCTATGAATATAATATTCACCATTAAACAGTTCCTTATCCATATTCGCCTTTCCTTTCTTCACATAACCGGCACATAAGGTTTCGAAAGCTTTGTCCCCCACTTCCTTTGCCATTGCCCCGCCAGCCTGTACAGCTGCCAGACAAAGTCCTACGATCCAGGCAATTTCTCCTTCCCAGACTGCGTCCAGGGTATTCTCCATTGGCGTATCCGTCATCCCATCGCCATTCTTGTCCTGATCAATTACAAACTGTATGGCTTTCCTGAGGTTGCTCCAGTTCTTTGTTAAGAAGGTACTATCCTTTGACATTTGGTGTTCTCTATAAAAACGGAGTATAATCCCTGCCTGGCCATCTATTGCTGGTCTATGCTCATACTCAGCTCTAAAGATGATTGCTCCGGTTTCCGGTTGAAAAGCAATACCCAGATCAGTGACTTCACGCAGATTTCGCTCCAGGTCCGGGAATATACGCCCCATCGCCTGGCCATATTGCCAAACGTGCGTACAAGTTCCCGCACAGGCACCAATACCTTCCCAGCCCCAGAACCGACCTGTAGCAAATCGGTATGTATTAGCCGTAGCCAAGGTTCCAATGTTGACAAAAGTCCTGTCCAGGAACCAGTGCGGCAAGGTAGAGTCGTTCCATGTTTCAGCCCAGCGTCGGGTCTCCGTATTCAGGTAGTTTGCGTGTTCATTATAATACCTCAATACCTCGAACGCATTGGCGAACCGGGTTCCATACCAGTAGCCATTCTGTGCATCCTTTATCTTTTCTCTTAAATGAGGCTGTGGATTGTTGAAAAACCAGCTGATGGCATAAGAGACCTGTGTGTTCCCTTTTGCCGGTATGGTTCTTTTGAGGGTAAGACTCCCTACCTGTAGTGTTCCGAAACCAACTTCACTTTCAATGCTTTTATCAGTTTCCGTTATCAGATCAGAAGGATTGATTGGCCATGATTTAACCTGCGTACAGGCCAGTGCCTGACTATCCTGGCAGGATATCGCCATAGAACCGTGATCACTAGCCTTAAGATCTTTCTCAGGTACCCCCCTACATTCGAAGAAAATAGACTTCGCCCCATCCATACTTTTTGCAACGGCAACTTTTTTAACTGCATCAAACTCTTTTCGGTTCTTATGCACCCCATTTTCCATCCATCCACTGATTATCACATCCAACGGTTGATCACCCTTGCTAACGATTTCAAGATGCAAGGTAGTCATCGGTAAAGATGAATTGTCCGTATCTAATGGAATAAAGGGTGAGTAGGCTGTTAGTACAACATTGACAGGGAAATCTTCACTGCTATAGGTCACCTTACAAGTCGGATAAGCTGCTTCGAAAACAATCTCGTCCCAATGTGTTTCTCTAAGTTCCTTCACCCATTGTTTACCTTTATGGTTTACCGAGATAGCAAACCCCTGCTCCAACACGCGCAGATTGTCGGCAATAGCGGGTTCGATATAGGCCGAACCATCTCTGGGCCTGATTTGTACCTGTTCTTTCCCGTTATTCCAGCGTACCAGTTTAGATTCAATTCCTTCCTTGATTCCATCATACGACTCGTTATAGATCTGCCAAAGCCACAACCTTCCATCACCACCTATATAAACGGTACCTGCCTGAAGTCCCCCCACAGGCATACCAAGGTATTTTAATTCATTTTTGCTCTTGCGGTATGTAGTCTTTTCCCCTCTGTCATATAAGGAAGACAACCATTTCGGATCGATCGCTTTATCTGCCGGGATATTGTGTATTGGTTGATCCCATGCAAAGATACTACGAGACCATGCGGGGAACTGTGTGGCTAATACCGCCAGTCCCGTCAGACTCGAATTCTTTAAAAAATTTCTTCTATTCATTATCAGCAATTCATTTGGTTAGTTATGTGTGTTCTCTTATGCAAATTAATAATTTAATACCTAATTTCTATTTCCCATCAATCGGCAGCCAATTGGTATAGCCATTTTGTCTGACATGCTCCCAGTTATGTGGTCCTGATTGTGTATTGGCATTCCTGATATTTAAGTTGTCATCAACATAGGTCAGAACATCCGTATAATCGGCATTAATTATATTTTTGTAATGCAGGGTCAATGTCTTGGTTTTAGGGTCATAGGTATTGTCAAAACTGCTATTCTGAATAGAAGCATATCTAAAGGTGGCCATAGGAAACTTGGGATCACCAGCAGGAATAGGTTCCAGAGTATAAGTTCCGTAAACCTGATTATTCAAATAGAGTTTATTGTACATCCAGCCCAGTCCGTGCATTCCAAATACTTCAAAACTCCATACCCCTGTTCCCCAGATCATAAACTGTCCTTTATCCTTAGGATCATTACTTAATCGTGTAATGTATTTATAGTTGTAGAGCACCCCGTTCACACTATTCTCACCTGTGTTGCCCTGCAATCGTGCAGAATGATAACGTCCTTCCGGAAGTTCGGGGATCGGGAATCCAGACCAGTTCACAATCCGGTCGGTATCCACAATCAGATTTGAAACCATGAAATTGTTATACAAGCGACTGATGGTGGTCTCGTTAGCTCCTGCAATTTTTAAAGGAAATGCAAATTTGGCATATTCAGCGATTTTGGACCGTTGGATAGGAATAGAAAATATCAATGCACTCGATGAAGTTCCTTTTTTAATGGTCACCGTAAAGGTTCTGGAAGCCTCGTCACGAGGCACATTAACCGTGTAAAGTTTTGGTTCAGGAATAAAATAGTCGGTATTATTTTCCACATTAAAGTCTGTTAAGGTTTCGTCGTCGAAAGCTACCTTTACAACGATGTCCTTATCGGCAGCCAATGAACCTCCAATCCCAACCTTAAATTTTATATCGACCATGCCATCCTTAAGATCCTCAATTAACTCAACATCATAAGCATCATTAAGAATCTTCAAGGTATCATTAAACGTATAGGCTTGTAGTGAGGTAATTATTCTTTCAGTTGCTGAAGTTGATTCTCCACTAATGATATAGAGTTCTTTCTTGTAAAACTCTTTGTTTTCATAATCCAGTTTGCCACATGAAAGGCTGCAAAGCGCCGTCAAAATGGAGAAAAGGAAAAGGCATCTATTGGTTATTGTTTTCATAATCTGTTTCTTCATTAAATTTGAACAATTCTTACTGTTACCATCCTGGATTTTGAATCAGTTCTCCCCAGTGATTAGACACTTCTACATATGGAAGGGGAAAGAAATAATTCTTCTTTTTAAAGGAATATCCGTCAACAACTGTGCGATCATAAAAACTGATCCCTGTGGCTTTATAATTCATACCATACACCAATCCTCCAACGCCTAAAGGATTGCCCCAGGCATCTCTTTGCACATTCTCCGCATCTTTCCATCGACGCATATCAAAATAACGCTTGCCCTCAAATGCAAGCTCTACCTGACGCTCCTGTTTAATCCATTTACGGACCTCATCTTTTGAGCCTTGTAGATAACCAGGAAGACCTCCACGATACCGTACCTGGTTTAAGTATTTCAGAATATCAGGATGCCCCGGTTCTATCTCGTTAAGCGCTTCTGCATAGGACAGATATATCTCTGCCAGGCGGTAAACCGGATACTGTTTTTCAAAAGATCCTTCAATGCGCATATCACCATCGTTAATATACTTCACAATTGTATACCCGGTTCTTACCGATGGTCTATCTGTTTCAATGTATCCATCTGCGGTCTCGGCCCGATAATCTACGTAATAGTAAGGATCGGTCTTATCATCCTGCTTAAATCCCCGGCCGTGAAAACCAATTGTTGCATAAAAACGTGCTTCCCGGTTCAGGATACGATTGGCTACTGCCGGATAGACATTACCCTTTAAAAAATTGGTACGAATTGGTGAACTGGTAAAACTTCCATCACCCAATATATACAGCCCATCTGCTACTCTGGATGTAGAGATATCCTTGTAGAGCTTTTGATTTTCTTCATCAATCGTTTTGCCATTGTTCATGAAATAGCCGTCGACGATTTTCTGTGTGGCAGCCACGCGTCCAGGATTGCTTCCATTAGAAGCTTTGTGGCCTCTGGGCCAGCCTAAAGCAGTCAGTTTACTATTTTGGTCGGGTCTTGACACCTGCCAGATTACTTCTGAATTCCAATAATCATCCCCGCCGCTAAACAAGGCTTTAAACGAACGGTATGGATCTATATTTGCAGGGCCATTTGGCCATGCGATATCATTGCCTGCAAAATCTCCCAGTGGTACAGTCTGATAGCCATTATTTGCAGGAAGTGTAAAAAGCTGATACTGGTTGAGGTCAATGATGTCTTTATAGGCGGTAGCTGCCATTCTCCATTTACGTTCATCATAGCTCGTTCCAAAGAAAGGTTTTCCATCAGGATTCACGAATGAATTGTATTCTGTGTTGCCATTTACAAGGGGACTTGCAGCCCAAAGGAGTATTCTTGCTTTGGTGGCCATGGCAACTGCTTTCGAAGGACGTCCCAGGTCTGAAGAAAGGATTTCGGCCTGATTTGGCAAAGTCATTGCCGCTTTATCTAAATCAGCTACCAGAAAGTCTACACATTCCTGTAAAGTTGCCCGCTTAGTTGGATAATTCCCAGTTGCATAATCAACGGTCTTATCAACGATTACAAACGGTCCGTATATCTCTAGCAGCAGTGAATAATAGTAAGCTCTTAAGAACCTAACATCAGCCTGATAACCTTCAACCTCCCCTTTCTTTAACAATTTATCATCGGCGAGATTGGATTTCTCTAAAAACAGATTACAGGTACGGATAGCCTGGTAAAACTTGGTCCAGTAATTTAATTCACTGGGTAAATTGTCTGAATTATACTTGTTCTGTGATAATTGCAAAGCGGCATAGGTATCTAATCCGGCATGTCCCTCATCTCCTGCACCACTAAATGGCCAACTGTAATCCATGTCTGAAAAGTTCGGAAGATGACCATAGCATGCTGCCCAGGCTTCCCGTATATCTTTGCGTGATTTCCAGATGTCATTCAAATTATCCACTTCATGCAGGTATTCTTCCGCATCCAGATACTTCTTACAGGAAAGCATACTAACCGTCATAAGCATCATGATCATAAAACAGATTGTTTTTATTGTTATGTATTTCATTGCGCTTTGTTTAATGTTTATATTCATTTATTCGGTCTATCATTACAGCTTAAACTTGACATCTAAACCCAGTGAATAGGTACGTTTGAGCGGGTACGCGTATGAGGAGGTTTGCTCGGGATTCCAATCTTTAAACAAGGAAAATGTAGCTAAGTTATCTCCTCTTCCGTAGAAGTAAATACTCTTAAAAGGCAGCTTTAAGTTCGCCGGAATCCAGTTGTAACCAACCTCCATATCTGCAAGACGTACATAGGTAGCTTCCCGTGTCCAGAAAGTTGATTGCTGTGCATTATTTGTATTGTCGGAACCTACGGCTAAACGAGGATAAGTTGCGTTGGGATTTTCAGTGGCCTTGTTACCCGAATAAGAAGCTGGTGTCCAATGATCATTATAGGCTGCATTGTAAATCGCGCCCTTGCTTCCGTTCGCGTTAAACGGAATACGACCGCCGCTGATCGTCCTGAACAAATCGGCCTTACCAATAAGTCGTGTGGCAAATGTCCAGTTTTTATAACCAAAATCCAGCGCCAATGAATAGGTCCATTTAGGAATAGAACTACCCAGCCATACTCTGTCTTCTGGAGTAATGATCCCGTCACCGTTAATGTCTTTGTACTTAATATCTCCGGGAAGAACCGTATTCCAGGTTTGCACCGGGCTATTGTCAATGTCTTGCTGGTCTTTGAACAATCCCAGGGAAATATATTCAAGGTTACGTCCCCAATCCAGGCCGATTCCGCTTTGGTAGGGCATCTTCGGATCCAGCTGACCATTCTCCATAATGGTATTTACGTTATAAGTAAGGATACCCCGGATGTAATTGATTCTAAAATCACCATATGTTTTGGTGTACAATACATCCAGATCAAAACCCTTGGAATACATTTCACCAAGGTTTCCCTGGGGCACTGCAGGTAAGCCCAACGTAGCCGGAAGACGATTCAGATCAATTAGCTGCGCTTCTCTTGTATTTCTGAAGACATCGAGCACAATTTTAAACTGATTGAACAAGCCCATCTCCACGCCCAGGTTCATCTTTTTGTTTTTCTCCCAGGTCAATCCGAGCTGTTCCAATCTTGATTCGCCAATTCCAGGAATGTTCTGACCACTATAGGCTGTACCTCCAAAACCAAAGGTATATCCCGGACGTGGTGCTGTTGAGGCCAGATACCCAAACCTAGATGCTCCTCCTGTGGCGCCCACTACACCATAAGAGCCCCTAAATTTAAGTTGGTTAACTACATGACTGATACCTGTCCAAAATTTTTCTTCCGAAATCATCCAGCCCGCTCCAACAGAGGGAAATGTAGACCAACGTTTGTCCGGTGTAAACATTTGTGACCCGGAAGCACCGAAATTGATATCAACAAAATATCTGTTTTTATAACCACCAGTAATCCGACCAGCGATGGATTGCTCCCGCAATGGAAGTGCATTGATTAACAACTCGCCACCTGTCCCTCCTGGCACATCGGCCATATACTCTCTTTGTTTGTACAGAACAAGTGCGGTAGTAGAGAAATTTTCACCAAAGTTATGAGCGTAATTAAGACTTCCCTGGCCTTCCACTACCCGGTTTCCGGTTGATGGCTGGGCTTCAAATTTCATTTTATCGTCCAGATTAGGAGTAGCATTGATCGTGACCAGGTTACCTTGCTCATCTCGTCCTGTTCCCATATAACTGTTGGCAAAGTCAGGCCGATGCTGCTGATAGCCTTTGATATACTTGTGGGTATAGTTATTTACTTTGGAAAAGGAAGCTATACCATTAAAAAATAGCCCCTTTAACACAAAATCAAGCTTCTGTGTAACGTTTAGGTTCGTAGACATCACGTTTGAATAGTTCCGGATAAAACCGGTTTTATTCAACAAAGAGAAGGGATTAACAGCGCCGTCCGTTTCTTCCGGGGCCGTTCCATTCGAATATTGTGTTGGGAAAAGTGTGGGATTGATCTCATTAATGATATTCATAATGTTTCCAGTTCCCTGTCCTGGTTCTGTTGTCGTATTGTACCTCCCATCAAAACCCAAACCTAATGTCGTTGTAGGACTGATGTCGGCCCTTAAATTAGACCTGAAATTGAACTGGTTATACTTAGCATTAGAATTGTAAGATTCGAGATTTCCGCGAAACATCCCATCTTCAGTATAATATCCGCCAGACATGTAATATGTTACCACATTACCGCCACCTCCGATATTGAAATTGCCTTTATGAGCGAGATTATTGGGTTTTATCAAGGCATCATACCAATTCACATTAGGATAAAAGTCCATATCATTGTCTCCAAATTTTGCAATCACCTCGTCGGAATACGGAACGTTCTTACCCCGGACTGCAAATGCTTCATTTCTAATCTTCGCATATTGTACCGCATCAATCCAATCTGGTTTATAAGTTGCGTTGTTGACTGACGAAGACATGGTCATGTTTACATTCGGCTTCTCTGAGATCTTTCCGGTCTTAGTCGTAATTACAATAATACCATTTGCGCCTTCAAGACCATAAACCGCTGTTGCTGAAGCATCCTTTAGAATAGAAAAACTCTCAATATCACTTGGATCGACATCGTCGATATTTCGTCTCAATCCATCAATGAGTATTAACGGTTCCGCACTACCTCTTACGGAATTGATCCCCCGTATGATGAAGTTGGCACCGTCTTTACCGGGCTGACCTGAGCTTTGACTAAAAGAAACACCGGCTACCCTCCCAGCCAATTGATTGGTTAGCGAACGGCCGGGACCGACAAGTTCTTTCGGATCAACAGTTGTGATGGCGCCCACAACGCTAACTTTCTTTTGTACACCATGTGCAACCACGACTACTTCATCCAGTTCGCTGTCGCCTTTTTTCATGACCACCTTCAGCTGCCTAAGGTCATACTCAGTCATTGATGCTATTTCAATACTCTGCTCCAGGTAACCTACGGAGGAAAAAACGAGAATAGCTTTGTCAGGGACATTACTCATACTAAATAGGCCCTCAGCATTGGTCACCGTACCAAACAGGGCATTAGCTTTTACCCTCACAGATATATTAGGAAGAGGCTCTCCGGTTTCACTAGTCACTTTACCTGAAATCTGCGCCTCCTGTACCTCTTTTTGGTTCTTCGCAGGTTTTGCCGGTACTGGTACCGGAGCTGGCTTGATCACAACGGTACCATCATGGATCTGATAAGTAATGCCCTGATTAAGCAGCAGTTTATCCAGGGCAGACGACAATGGTTCGTTCTTTAGCGAAATACTGATGGGTTTAGCCTGTTTGAGTGTTGCTTCCTTATAAATAAAACGATAACTGGTAGTTTTTTGAATGGCAGAAAAAGCGGTTTCAAGTGTCGCATTTTTCAGGTCGAGATTTACGGTCTGGGCCAAACTTATTTTGGAAGTGCACAACACGACCAGGAACATAAGTAAGACCATCAGCCTCCTATATTGGGCAGTAGAAATTCTATCCATATCTTTTAGACTGGTTTATGGTTTATATTGGTTGGTTTAAAAACTTAGGTTTTGTTCAAAGGCCTGCAGGACCTAATTATTGGGTAGTAGAGGTTCTATCCATATCTTTCAGACTGGTTCATAGTTTATATTGATTTGGTTAATGGAATTATTTCACTATTAGTTTATTCTTTTCAATCACAAACCGATATCCTGTCAGGTCCGATAATACCTTGCAGACAGCTGCAATAGATTCGCTTCTACGAATGCCGCCCCGGTAACTGTCCTTTGCAGGCGGTACTTGCAGATCTATATCCACCTTATACCATCTGGATACTTCACCAAGAATATCATTCAGACTTTTGCTATTAAAATAGAAATAGCCGTCTCTCCATGATGTAGCTTCATCCAGGTCGGCTACCTTTACCTGAATATCACCTTGTCCGCTAATGGTTTCATACCCGGCATTGATTATTTTATGCTGCCCGCTCTCGCTGACTTTAATACGGCCTTCTGTCAATATGGTTTTTACTTTTTGTCCATGCAGGTGTGAGTTGATGTTGAAGGCTGTCCCCAATGCCTGTACTTCGGTACCATTCACCTTAACCTTAAATGGATGAGCAGGGTCTTTTGCAACTTCGAAATAAGCTTCTCCCTTTATACTTACATCTCTTTCCTCCCCTATAAAAGCTGAGGGGAATTCGAGCTCTGATTCTGCATTAAGCCATACTTTTGTTCCATCTTCCAATTGAATCTGATAGGTTCCTCCTCTTGGTACTTCCAGCTTATGGATGTTTACCTCTTCAGTAGAACTGCTTGAGTAGTCGAGCAGATTATCATGAATTTCGAGTGATGTCTTCCCATCTGCTATGCTCTGCGGAGAATGTTCGTCCAGTAACACTTTACTTCCATCAGATAGGGTCAAAACAGCCATGTTCTTACCAGGAGCAATTTCCGTGGTAGCCTGACGCTGCATTTCAGATCTGAAGAAAAGACCTCCAATAGCTGCAATTAGTAGAATAGAAGCTGCAATTGCCCACCAGGTCTTTACCTGGTTTCTTTTAGGTTCCTTTTCTTTCAACTTATTCAGTACAGTTCCCCACTCAGCTTTGGTATCCAAACTATGATAATAGGCTAACCGTTCGTTGACCTCTTCCATTTTTACGCCACTATCATTTAACCAATCTTCCAACTCAGGAAAATCGTTGACCATAGCTTTCAGTTCCTGAAGTTCAGCTTCAGTAATCTGCTTTTGTACAAAAAGGGAAATCAGTCTGGCTACTCTAAAATGTTTCGGATCCATATGTAAAATTCTGTCTTATCCTGTTTAATTCCTCATCTTGTTACTAAGACACACAAGTTGAAGAAAAGGATGAAAGGAATTTTAAAAAAAGAAAGGAAAAATAATTTTAGCAGTTTTATAAGCGGGAATCAAACGCTGTCTCAATAGTTTAATGGCGCGCTGTTTATGTGTTTTTACTGTATTTATAGATACATCACAGTCTTCTGCAATCTCCATATTCGACTTTTCATCAAAATAAGATAATTTACAAATATGTTGACAGACTTCAGGTAGTGAATCTATAGCCTTATGTAACTGACCAATTAACTCGGCATAAATTAAAGCATCTAATAACAACTTATCTTCGTACTCAGTAAAATCATTTACTTCAAGATATTTACCAGCAATCCCTTCTCTACGCAGGTAGTTTAGAGAAGCATTTTTTACAGTCATATAAAGATAGCTCTTTTGAGCACTTTCATTATCCTGAAGCTGATAGTTTTTCTCTAAAAGTCTGACAAACACATCTTGTACAATATCGCGCGCTGCTTCATCACACTTTACAATTCTCCAGGAGAACTCTACGAGTGCCACATAGTATTGTTCAAACAATACCTGAATTTCAGTGTTTCTAAATGACGGAGTCACTTTTTTGAATCTTTATAAGAAAATTAATTTTATTGGTCTGTGGTCTAAGTCTGTATTCTTAAAACAATGATATAAAATTAAATTCATTTATCAAAAAGCCGAGATTCTAAAAAAACTATGATATTTTTAAGGATGCGATAATTCCGGGTACAAAGGACCCTGCATAGGCAGGGAGCAGCGAAACAATAAATACTTCCACCGAATTAAAAGTATTTAATAACTAAACTTTTTAATGCACCTGTGCTCTAATTAAATGCATCTCGATCTTTTGAATTAAATATTTTGGTTCGAAAGGTTTACCAATAAAGGAATCGCAGCCATATTTACCGACCGACAAAAACATATTGCTATGAGCCGAGAAAATAATCACCGGCAGCATTCTGGTTTTTGGGCAATGCTTAATCTGGTTACACAATATTTCACCATTTAACAAGGGCAAAGTATAGTCCAGTAACACAAGATCTGGTTCAAATTCTTCAATTAGAGGGATAATATTTTCCGTATATCGGTAAGCCTTATAAACATAGCCAGAACGAGTAAAAATAATGTTCAGGAATTCAATTAAAATTTCATCATCCTCAACTACAAGAATTCTTTTCATTTTTTTTACCGGGGAAATCAGACTAAGTCCGATATCAGTAAAACCAGTGTAGAGCATGTTTTTCATAGGCAAGTAAACATTGAGTCAGACTGAAATTAATAAACTACCTAAACGATATCTACAGTAAAAATAACAGAAAAATTTAAAAAACAAACAAATATTTACACTAGATAGCTATGGCCCAGTGGTATACTATTTTTATTTCCCCAAAAGCAATCTTGCCTGTGTTCCCCATTGACCGATAAAAAGATCCTGTTTGCCATCTCCGTTTACATCGCCAACTGCAATTCCCCAACTCCTGCCTACAGTAGATTCCGGGATCACTTCGCTGGTCACCGTTTTAAAATTCCCTTTGCCATCGTTTTGCAATGCCTGAACTTGCATAGCCTGGAAAGGAGGAATTTTGAGTGCACTTAAGATAATGTCCGGATGTTTGTCGTGGTTGAAGTCGAAAATAACTCCCGCATAAGTAGAATACTCCTGCTTAGGAATTCTTTTCGTCGTTTCGTCTCTAAAATTTCCTTTACCATCATTAATCAGCAAGCGGGCTGTTGGATCTTTCTCAAATGCACCACCATTGCTTGTTAAGTTAAGAAATAGAATATCCGGATGTTTATCTCCATTTGCATCAAACACTAAAACTTCTCTGGTATGTAAAGGAACAGGTAGTTCCAGCTTTTCCGGTTGTTCAGTGAAATGTCCTTTTCCATCATTAAATAATAAACGATTTGGAGGAACCTCATTTCCGGTAATTAAATCTAAAACTCCATCGCCATTTAAATCAGCCAATTTAACTGATTGTGTTTCCCAACGTAGTGCGGGTAAGCCTTTGTTGGTATAGTCGATAAAGTATCCTGGATTTTCCGGGTTGTTGATCCATAAAAAATTCTGTGGTATAGCCCCTGTATTTCCAACTATAACATCCAGTAATCCATCTCCGTTTACATCCCCAATATCGAGACCATTCCCTTCACTTTTTGCGGGCAATCGTTCGCTTACATTTCTAAAAGTCCCGTTTCCTTTACCTAAATAAAACTCATGATTACGGTCGTCTTCAGCGACGAAAATAACATCTAAGTTTCCATCTTTATCAAAATCTCCTATACGTACGTGTTCCGTATCATGTGATTCTTCTGAAAAGACACCTTTCTTCCAGCTGAATTTACCTGTGCCGTCGTTCAGGTACAACCTATTGGGTAATTTTTCTAAAGCCAATATAGCATCTAAATGTCCATCGCCGTTCACATCGGCCAATACCACATCCAACGCATGTGCTTCTGCATCTATAGGTAAATGAGTTGTTGTCACGTCTTTGAAATATTTAGTTTCAATACTTTGTGAAAAAACGTTACTGGCAACAACTAAACTTAACAGTACCGTAATCATATAAGATTTTCCAAATAGATAAAATTGCATAATTTTAAGGTTTAATGGCTTTGAAACGCGAACCAGCCTACAAGATAAGTTGCAGATACTCTTATAAAACCACAGGTTATTAAAATTGTTTTTTATTGAAAAAAGCAATTATCAGGTAGCCCAATCATGATACCATATTTCTTTATATTATTTAACATATGTAAAATTCGACTACAAGTTAAATCGTTACTTTTGCGCCAAAAAATAAGATATAATTATGAATTGGATAATATTAATTCTGGGAGGATTTTTCGAAGTTGGCTTTACTTTATGCCTTGGTAAAGCGAAGGAAGCTGTTGGCAGCGCTATGTACTCCTGGTATGCCGGTTTTATAGCCTGTCTTTTCATCAGTATGTATCTTCTCTTAAAAGCTACCCAAACATTACCATTAGGAACTGCCTATGCTGTATGGACAGGTATTGGTGCTGTGGGCACAGTACTCATAGGTATTTTTGTGTTCAAGGAACCCGCTACTTTTTTAAGACTGTTTTTTATAGCTACGTTAATTGGTTCAATTATAGGGCTTAAAATGGTTTCGTCTCATTAAAAAAGAGGTTTGACGCCTAGCCTGCATTCAGGCTAAATGACATTTACACTTAAAGTCTGATCCGGTTAAACATGTTTGCGATTATGTTTAGCCGGATCAATTTCTGACTTTGTGATTTCTTCGTCCATTTTTTTTCGATCTTTTTTATTTCTGCTGATGAGAAAAATGATCAGCAGTATAACCAGAACAACTACTACGCCTTCAACTATACTATTGCTTTCCATAATCACATTTTTTAATTAGCAGAATTATGTATTCATGTTCCATAACTCCTCATTTATATGAACAGGATGCGTGATTAGATTGTTTTAAAATCAGTTGTAGTTCCTGTTAATAAACAGGTATTTATTTAGAATGGTTTGCAGGTACAAAAAACAATGCACCTGCAAACCATAATAATAACATTCAATCCAGAATTATTGCCAACCCGGATTTGGTTTAATATCAGGATTAATCACCATCTGATCTGTTGGGATGGGAGAAAGATAATCTCTTCCAATATTGAATTTGTAACCGGTACTTAAAGAAGCCTGGTTTTTAAACAGTTCAATATATCCGTTAGCATCCACAGGATAGGTGGCCAGGTTCTCAGCCGGAACCAATCCTACCCACTGACTCAATACCGCCCCCTTAGGTTTCCATCCTACAATCAGTTCATCGGCGGCAGCCCAGCGGAAAATATCATCTCTGCGATACCCCTCACAAGCCAGTTCCACCCTGCGTTCTCTTCTTACTTCATTAATCACAGGACTGAGCGTTGGAAATTCCCATTTAGGATCATTTGTAATTGCAGCAACGTTTAAATTTGGCATACCTACCCTATTTCTCAACTTATTAATCGTAAGGTCAAGGTCAGCCTGTGTAATTGTTCCCAGCTCAGCTTTAGCTTCCGCATGAATTAACAAGGCCTCCGCAAAGCGAAAAATAATATAGCCGGTTGTTCCTCTATCCTGTTGCTGATTGTAATCCGGGTTATGACCTTTGTAAACCTGATAACCCGTAGCTGGTTTCTGCTCATTTGCAGCACCAAATGTCGGCACGTCGAAAAAAGAAGTTGCAGCACCATTTGGTCTGTTATTGGTTACAATATGGTTTCCATCATTGATGTAAATGGTTTGCGCCATTCTCGGGTCACGGTTTTTAACAACGTTAAGCAGCGTAGCATCCCCCTGATAAAGTGCATTGCCGGTAATCGGCTTGCCATCGGTACATAGATAATAATCAACCAGATTTTTTGTAATCCCGCGTCCGGCTCCACTATTCGTATATCTGTGCCAGTAGTGTCCTCCAGTGGTATTTAAATCATATTGTCTCCATAACATCACTTCAGTATTGGCACTGTAGTTCGTTTGGTTAAACAATTTCCAGTAGCCATCCGATCCGGGTGTTGCTGCAAGCGCATAACCACCAGAATTGGCAATCAGATCAGCAGAGACCGAAGCTGCCTTTTGAAGAAATTTAGTGCCATCCGATCCGGTAACACCAAAAGGAGTATTTGCATGATATTTTTCCCATGTTCCTTCAGAAAGAGCAATTCTGGCTTGGAACAATTGAGCTATTTGTTTATTTACCCTTGAAGGGCTAGCCGATGTTTTAGAAGGTAAGTACTGAACCGCTTTGTCCAGGTCATTCATAATGGAATCCACAATCACAGCTCTCGACAACCTTGCCAGCTTTAGCTCTCCTGAAGTAATATCCAGTGGTTTGTTCACCCATGGAACATCACCAAACTGTTTCACCTTGCTAAAGTAAAACCAGGCACGGAAAAATAAGGCTTCTCCTACATAAGCTTTTTTATTGTCCCAGCTGGCATTCACCTTATTGTAATTTACCATAAAGTAATTGATATTCCTCAGGGTGTTCCAATCGGCGTAAGCCCAGCCTCCACCGGAACTTGGTACCACACGATTTCCGTTCATTATACCATTCACGCCCATTGAAATCATGTTGTCGCTACCGTCATCCGCATCCAAGCCATAAGGACCAATAGTTCCAAATCCACCGATTGTTGATGGAAAGGCGGTATAGAAATTATTGACATACAACTGTAAGTCACTTGTAGTTTTCCAAAACTCAGCTTCACTGATACTTGTTTCGGGTGTCCTGTCTAAAAAACCCTTTTTACAGGCAGCGAAGGATATGGCTACTGTAAGGATCATTAAATATATTCTATTTTGCATAATCGTATATTTTAACTTTGCTCGTCATCTAAAATGTAACATTTAACCCTGCTGAATAACTTCTCTGTAAAGGATATACCTTTCCACTAGACATCGTTAATTCCGGATCCAGTGCTTTTGTGAATTTGGTAAACGTTGCCAGGTTTTCTATGCTGAAATAAAACCGAACCTTACCTAACTTAATCCTATCTACAAGATTCTTATTAAGGGTATAGCCCAACTGAACATTCTTAACCCTTAAGTACGCTGCATTTTGAAGATAGCGGGTCTGTGTCTGGGTATTTTTGTTGTTTTCCGAGTCCATGTAGAATTTAGGGTAATATCCATTAGGTGTCTCCGGCGTCCAACGGTCCAGGTGCGTTGTGAACAAAGAACTTTGCCACTCATCCCCAACAATTCCCCAGAAATAATTACCTCCTATTGCTGCATCACGTTTACCCACACCCTGTACGAATACCAACATATCAAAACCATTCCAATTGGCATCAGCAGTTAGCCCGTAGCTATATCTTGGTGTTGAGTTTCCGATAACCTTACGATCACCCGGATCTGCTAAAGTAGATGCTCCCGGCCCAATCTTACCATCACCATTCAAATCAGCATAGCGCACATCACCTGGTTTCCATTGTTCGGTAGATATCAGTGATTGAGAGGGTGCGCCTGTTACTTCCTCAGCAGACTGAAACAAACCTACAGTTGAATAGCCCCAGATCTCATTCATGTCTAATCCCTCATAGAATGTATTTAAAAGACCTGTTGGATTTGGATAACGGGTTACCTTTCCGGTATAATCACTTAACAACGCTTTTACTCCATAATTAACTTCACCAATCTTATCTCTCCAGGACAGTGTAAGTTCCCAGCCTTTGGTTTTAATGGCCGAATTGTTCACTGTCGGCGGATTGGTTCCCAAAAGGGCAGGCAATGCTGCAGAAGGACCTGCAAAATCTGTAGCTTTTCTAATGTACCAGTCAAATGAACCGTTTAACCTGTTGTTTAAAAACGCTGCATCTACCCCAAGATTCAAAGTTGAACTGGTAATCCAGGTTAACTGCTCATTTATCAGTCCAGGCAAACTTACTGAAGCCTGTTGCGCTCCGCCAAATAACCAACTGTTGCTGGTTGCCCTTGCCGTACCTAAATTTGGATAAAACGGATAATAGTTGGGAGCGTTTGCATCAAGAAAAACCTGATCACCCAGTTCTCCGTAAGAGCCACGGAATTTTAAACTATTGATATACTTTTTAACGGGTTCAAAAAATGATTCTTTATCCACATTCCATCCAGCAGATACGCCCGGGTAAACTTTCCAGCGTACATCTTCTAAAAATCGTGAAGTTCCATCATATCGTGCATTCAGTTCCAATAAGTATTTTTCCTTGTAATTGTAATTGAATCTTCCAAAAGCGCCCTGCGAGCTTATTTTCCGAACCAAATCAGACAAAGACGGCGTCGTTCCATAAGAAGTGGAAAGTGATGGGATATTGTCGGAATACAGGTTGCTGTTACTTGCAGAATAAGACTGGAAACCAAGATAGTCACTTACATAACCACCAAGTATACTAAAATAGTGGTCGTCCAGTTGTTTTTCATATTGGGAGAAAACATTCACAACTTCATGCTGAGTTCTTTCATTGTACCGTCCAAATGAATTTGGTGTTGTGCCACCAATAGTTGCCTGAGAACCGTCTGGCAAGAAAGTAAATAAAGTTTTTAGGTGGGATGTCTGGTCATAATAGCGGGCATCAAAAGTATAGTTAGCCGATGCTGTCCATCCTTTAGCCAATTTAAAATTAAGTTCACCGCTTAATAAACCCTGATCTGTAGTCTGATCATTCCTTCCTCCTTCTTCATGAAGTAAAATATTGCTTTCATTAGAGAAACGGCCATCAGGGTTTCGCACAGCAACAGTAGGGAATTTACGCGCAATCTGGTGCATGTAAGCCTGATCACCTCCACCGGTTTGTCCGGCATAAAGATTAGGTGAGTTAAATAACTGGCGGGAAAACGTTCCTCTTAAATTAAATGTAAGCCAAGGGGTTACGTCAGAACTCAAATTGGCCCTAAGGTTATAACGCTTGTATTTATCATCTCCATAATTGTACATTCCAGCTCTGCCATTGTAACCTGCCCCGATAAAATAAGAAGAGGATGCCGAACCTCCGGCTACACTCATATTATGTTGCTGGCTGTATGCGCGGTCTTTATAATAAACTTTAAACCAGTCGTTATTGGCATTTCCTGAATTCCACGACAAGTACTCATTTCTTGCCGGATCTGGATTCTTAATCGTTTCGGTAGTCAGTACGCCAGATTGATAGTCCTTAATCCTCTGAATAGTAGCTTCGCTGTAAAAAGGCGCTCTTTGTGCATTTATAAAGGCTTCATTATATATGTTGGCAAAATCAAGAGAATTTACCATTTCCGGTAAATTAATGATCTCTCCCATCGAAATGTTGTTGTTATAGGAGATGGTTGGTGCTTTATCCTTGCTACCTTTCTTTGTCACGATTAAAATCACCCCATAAGGCGCGCTTGACCCATAAATTGCAGCAGAAGCAGCATCTTTCAATACGCTGATACTCTCTACATCATCAGGATTGATACTATTGATGTCACCACCCTGAATTCCATCTACTACAATTAAAGGACCACCCGCAGTATTAAAGCCCGTATAACCACGAATATTTAAACTTTGAGTGGAATTCGGAGCTCCTCCCATTGTACCCTGAGTGATATTCAGGTTGGCAACCTGACCTTGAAGGGCCTGACTTAGCCGTGCCACCGGCCTGTCCTGTAAGTCCTTTCCACTAATCTGTGCCACAGCGCCGGTTAATCTTGTTTTCTTCTGACTTCCATAAGCCACTACAACTACATCATCCAGCTTAGTCTCCAGTGCTACCAGTCGGACAACAATATTGTTGTTCCCCTTCACTTCTACTTCCTGCGATACATATCCTAAAAAAGAAACCTGAATAATGTTTCCCTGGCTCACACCTTTTAACGTAAATGATCCACTGGCATCTGTTACCGCACCATTGGTTCCGCCTTTAACCTTTACGTTTGCCCCCGGAAGTGGTAAACCATTTTCATCAACCACTTTTCCTTTGAGATCGATAAAGTTCATCACATTGAATAAATTTTCCCATATAGACTTTTCCTTTGCCCGGATAACCAGTACGTTATCTTCAATGGCATAGGTTAGCGCCTGATTTTTTAAACAGGTCTCCAGTACCTCATCAAGACTGGCGTTCTTAAAATCGACATCTAACATTTTAAGATTTTTAACTTTTTTGGCCGACCAAACAATGCTGTAACCTGTCTGCTTATTGATCTCGTTTAATATCTCTTTTAACGAAGCGTTCTTTTTCTGGTAGGTAATTTTTTGGGCAAACCCTATAGCACTGACCTGCATAAAGGTAGTGATGAGCAAGACAACTGTTAACTTCATGACCAAAAGGAATTTATAGGCGTAGCCCGGAGGCATACAAAAATTTTTAGTATAATTTTTATACATTTGATTGTTCTGTTAATTCTAAAAGTACCAGCGGTCGAATGCTTTGAGCACTTTAAGAAATAGGTAAGAAAATAATTGATTTCAATTGTTTTGTGAATATCGGAACGCTGATCAGGGGCAGTCGCATGCTCCTGATCTTATTCTAACACCCGGCAATTCAAGGGGCTCTCTTGTTCATATTTTAGTTTTTTGGTTTGATATCTGGTTAATTAAAAAAGGTGCTTAAGGTTGTGGTGTTATTTTTTAGCACCTGATTTTTGTTTATTCATAACGATGATTTTTCTGTCTTTCACAATAAAACTAATCTCATGTGTGAGTTCCAGCATTTTCAGTACTTTAGAAACATTTGCAAAGCGGTTGGCCACCACACCAAACTCAAGCGTTTTAAGTTCGGGATCTACAAATTCTACATCTACATCATACCAGCGCGATATTTTTTTCATGATGTCTTCCAATGGCGCTTCATCAAATCTAAAGTAACCGTTCTTCCAGGCCATAACTTTCTCTATGTCTGCCGAAACCACATTTACTTTCTGGTCGGTGATGATCGATTGCTGGTTTGGTTTCAGGAAAACGCCATTCACATCCACACTTCCTTCAATTAAGGTAGTCACCCTGCTTTTATCGTCATTGTACGCATTAATGTTAAAATGAGTACCATAAACTGTTACAGTTTGCTGATCTGATTCTACTTTAAATGGCCTGCGTTTATCTTTCGCTACCTGGAAATAACCTTCCCCACTTAACACTACTTTTCTGTCAGACTTACTAAAAGTTGTAGGGAACTTAAGCGAAGAGGCTGCGTTTAGCCATACTCTTGTCCCGTCCGACAAATTGATCTCGTATTGGCCACCACGCGGCGTACTTATGATATTATAGCCAACATTGCTTCCCTTCTTATCATTTGCAACGGCTTTATACACCAGTTGACCATCCTTCCGTTTGGTAATAACAACACCCATTTGCTGGGCCAGCTGTCCATTCTTTAAATCAGATAAAGACAATACTTTTCCATTAGCCAGAGTAAGAACAGCCTTGTTTCCTCCAGGAAGAACGTCATTGTTTTCCAATGCATTTACTGCCAGCTCAGGCCCCTCACTTTGATTTTGCCAGTAAAAAAAGAAGCCTGTTAAACATGCTCCAATTAAAAGACTTGCAGCTACTAATCCCGGCCAGATCCTGATGGTCTTTTTTAAATTAATCTGACTTTGAACCTTATTGAATATCCTTGATTTATGAGTTTCTTCATCGCTTGCAAAAGTCGCTGGAACTTCGAGTGCTTCCTCTTGTCCTTCGTTATACCATTTGGCAAACTTAAGCTCTTCATCAGCTGTGATCGTTCGATCAAGCCATTTAGCTGCCAATTCCTGATACTCAAGTTGCTCTTTAGATTTATTCATCCAGGGTAAGGGTTTATAATAAGATGTCCCCTGTAAAACACAAATCCCTTAGTGGGAAATAAAATATTTCATTTTTTTTAAAGTAAGCTCATCAGGAAGTTGTTTAAACCTACCTTAAGCGTTTTTGTGGCCTTTCCTAAATGTGCTTCTACTGTTTTCTCAGAAATGTTAAGTTCAGCTGCAATCTGTTTTTGGCTCATACCACTTTCTCTGCTCATTTTATAGACCAACTGACATTTGTCGGGCAGATCAGCTACCAGTTTTTCCAAACGCTGCTTTAGTTCCATAAAGTTGAGCCAATCTGCAGTAGAATCATCAACCAGTGCCTGACTTCCAAGGCTATCTAAATACCTTTGCTGATTATGTTGCTTATCCAGCATTTTAATCACTCTGTATTTTACCGATACAGCCAGGTAAGCGCCAAGCGTAGAAGTTAAATAAAGATCTGCCCTCCTATTCCAGAGTGTCACAAAAATATTCTGTACTACCTCTTCGGCATCTTCGAAGGATTTAAGTTTATGACCTGCAATTGTAAATAGTTTCTTCCAATAGCGATTGTAAATCTCAGTAAATGCCAAATGATCACCTTCACGTAGCAGCGATAATAGTTGAGATTCGTTGTAACTATTATAATCTTTCATGATTCACCCCCCTTTTTAACTGGCCATACTTCAAAGGAAACCCCATTTCTACGAATGTAAAATAACCATTACAATTATAGTCAAAAATATCAAAATCAAAAATATCTCAATTGTTTCAAATAGAATAAGAAGATCGGTAAATCTGAAGCTGTGTATCTACTAAATTAGACGTCGCAGAACGCCCTTCATTTTCACTATGTTTTTATAGTCCCACTGTATTTTCTTCGACTTTTCAATCCAGCGTGCCAGATCATCTGTGCTAATCTGTTCAACCGAAGTATAGGTTACAGATGCGTCCTTAAATTTACCTGTACCCAACTGTAGGTTCTGTTCATCAAAATCAGCACCACTCCAGAACATCAAACGGATCCCGGCTTTAAGTTTACTATAGCCAGCAATAGGGTTTCCATTTATAAACCAAACCGGGTGCGCATGCCAGATTTTGCTTTCCTCTTCAGGTAGGCTGCGATTAATTTCTACTGATAATACGTTACAAATTTCACGTTCTGTAGCTGATTGTGCATCATTATAAGCTTGTATATCTTTATTCATAAAATCGGGTTTAGTTTTTGAATCCTATTCATCGGGAATATTCCCTGACCAGCATTTCCCATTCTTCGTCTAACGAAACCAGGGGCCTGGTCTTCCCTGCCCTTTTATACCAATAATCTGCGTTCCAAATGTCGCCCTCCTTACGGTGCAGGTAAGCATGAATATGGGCCGACCGCTGATCTGTTAACTGGTCAATTAAATCGTGCGCAGTTTCCCAGTTACCTGCGCCATCATGCCATAGCGCCTGCAAATACAAGGGCAATTCAGCGGGAATTTGCCTGTCAATTACCGACTGTTTGAAATCAATTGGATTAATCATATCTCAAACTTACATAATAATCTCAGTTCTTCCTTCTTTCCAATCGTGTTTTAACATCGCGTATAAAATCAAATCCAGGTATTGATTATTCACCAATTCAGCTTCTCTTAAAATGCCTTCTTCAACAAACTTTAATTGCTTAGGAATGGCTTGACTCCGGTAATTATTAACTGCTGCTTTCAACTCAATTCTGTGTAAATTCAATTTGTCAAAGCCAAAACTGATCATCGCTATACAGGATTTAAGGACAATTCCCTTTCCCTGCGCACTTTTTGTTAGCCAATAACCAATTGAAGCAGTATTATTTTGCGCATCAATATGATGTAACCCAATTCGTCCAACCAAAATTCCCTCTGCTATTATTACAAAGCTGACTTCTTTTCCTTGTTCATAGAGTAATTCACAGTCGGAAGCGTAACTTCTAAAATCATCTATATGCTGCATACGGCCCACCCAAGGTAAAAATGCAGACAGATGTTCACGGCTGTTATTTAAAGCGTTAAACAACCCAACAGCATGTTTTTCTGAGATGAGTTCAAGCGTAATTTCTTCATTAACTTTTATCATTATGTCATGCTTAATAGTGAATTTAATACCAATATAGGGATTCGTCTTTTTTTTGCCATAAAATTATTAAGTCATAGTTTTTTAATTCTCCCGGGGCATCTTTGCTGAGATTGATAAGGAAGCTCCTTTTACAGGTAAGTAAACTGATACAAAAGAAAAACAAACGAATGATTACAAGGTTAGGCAAAATTCTATTTTCCACCCGAACAATGGGTGCTATGTTATTGTTATACGCGTTCTCAATGGCCATGGCCACTTTTGTTGAAAACGACTATGGGACGGCGGTAGCCAAAGCGTTGATTTACAACTGCTGGTGGTTCGAACTGGTCATGGTGATCCTGGTCCTCAATTTTATAGGTAATATTGGCAGGTATCAGCTTACACAACGTAAAAAATGGCCGTTATTGGTATTTCACCTTGCTTTTATCGTCATTTTCATTGGCGGAACCATTACCCGGTATGTGAGCTTTGAAGGCTCTATGCATATCAGAGAAGGCGAATCTTCTGATGAAATCATTTCTGATGCAACTTTTTTCAAAATGCAGATCGGGAAAAATGATCAGGCATTAGCTTATGATGATCAGCCCGCAATTTTAATATCTAACCGAATTCCAACTTACTTAAAACCATTTAAAAAGAACTTTAAGGCCGAATATGATTACTATGGCCAACGTGTTAAAGTAAGGGTGATCGACTTTTACGCAAGAGCACAAGATTCCCTGGTCCATACAGCTACCGGTAAACCGACTTTACATTTGGTTGTTTTGGAGAATGGTCAACGGGTAAATAAATATGTTCCTTCAGAAACCGTACAACTCATCGCAAACATGCTGGTGAGCTACAATAAGGAAACGCCCGGAGCCATTAACATCTCTGATGCGAATGGCGCTTTACAAATCGCCTCTCCTTTTGCCGGAGATTATATGATTATGGCCACCCAGGAAAAGAAACCTATAGCCGCAGATAGCCTGGCACAACCTTTTAATTTAAGAAGCTTATATACTTTCGGCAATTTGGCTTTTGTAATTCCGCAAGCGCCAATTTCAGGTGATATCGTTTATTTTGAGGGAGATAAAACCAAAAATGAACATGATCCGGATCTGGTTAAAGTGGAAGTGACTACTGCAAACGCGGTAGATACCGTTTCCTTCTATGGAGGAAGGGGAATTACTAATTTCCAGCATCAAAGTGAAATCGGAGGAGTTTTAGTCTCTATGGCCTACGGTTCCAAAATCTACAAAACCCCGTTTTCGATTAAGCTGGTTGACTTCAAAATGGAGAAATATCCGGGTAGCAGCAGTCCATCGTCTTACTCTTCTGATGTATTAATTCAGGATGGCGGACAAGAAACACCTTATAAAATTTATATGAACCATGTGCTGGATAAGGCAGGGTACCGTTTATTCCAGGCCAGTTTTGATAATGATGAAAAAGGAACAGTGCTTTCCGTAAATCACGATGAAATGGGGACAAACGTTACTTATATTGGTTATGCTTTATTATTTCTTGGTATGTTCGTCACTTTATTCTGGAAAGGGACCCATTTTTCTAAGCTCAATGAGCAATTGAGAACCATAGCTAAATCAGCGACATCAAAATCACTTTTACTGGCATTTTTATTTCTTCCTTTAGGTGCAGCCTTTAGTCAGAAAATCGACATGCATGGCAAAGACGGGACTCAAATGACTGCTGAAGAAGGACATATCCATACACCAGGCGATGGACACGATCATTCGGCAGATGATGGACACAACCACGCTCCTGCTCAGGCACACAACCATCAGCAACCAAGCAAGGCAGAGTTGGAAATGTTATTGTCCGCGAAATCTGTGGATCCTGTACAGTTTGCTGCTTCTGTTAAAATTGACCTGGCACACGCAGATAAATTCGGCCATTTACCAGTGCAGAATATCGACGGAAGAGTTGAACCTATTAATACGATGGCTTTAGAAATTCTGAGAAAACTACACCGTAAAGATCGTTTTCATAGCTTAAACGCCAATCAATTCTTCCTTTCCGTTTCTACTTCGCCTTTCATTTGGGTAAATGTTCCAATCATTAAAATTGGTGCAAAAGGTGGTGCAGCTTTATTAAAAGCTGTGAAAGCTGATGAAGGCGGTTATACTTCCATGATCAATCTATTAAAGATAGGTGAAGATGGAAGCCTCCAGTTTGCATTAAATGACGACTATTCAAAAGCTTTTGCAAAGAAACCTGCTGAGCAAAGCAACTATGATAAAGAAATTATCGACCTGAATGATAAGTTACAGGCCATGCAGGCACTGATCAATGGTCAGTATTTGCGGATCTTTCCTATTGCAGGTGATGAAAACAATACCTGGATTGCTATGCCTTCGGCAATCGAAGGATCCAGGCTTCCACGTGAATTAAATCCAATTGACCGCTATATTGAAGCCATTAAAAAAGGTCAGCAGACTGGTAGTTGGACTGCTGCAAATGAGGCTTTAGATCAGATCAAAGCCATTCAATTGAAGTTCGGAAAAAACGTGATCCCATCCGACACAAAGATATTCTGGGAACTGAGCTATAACTCATGGAACATTTTCCTGAATCTGATGATTACTTATGCTGTGTTAGGCGCAGTAATTCTTGGACTGGCATTCTTTAAGTTGTTTAAGAATTCTAAAATGCTGGATAGGCTGGTGACCGTTGTCTTGATTTTAATTAGTATCGCTGCGTTTCTTCAGGGATTCGGTTTAGCTACAAGATGGTATATTTCTGGTCATGAACCATGGAGTAATGGTTACGAAGCTGTACTGTTTATCAGTTGGATCGGGGTACTTTCAGGTTTGGGAATGTATAGAAACAGTAATGCTTTTATCCCTGCTGCAGGGTGTTTAATCGCTGTAATTTTAATGGGTTTTGCCCATGGCGGATCGCAGATGAACCCTCAGATTACGCCATTGGTTCCTGTGCTTAAATCTTACTGGCTGATGATTCACGTAGCGATTATCACTTCCAGTTATGGTTTCTTCGGACTAAGTGCGCTGATGGGAACTGTAGTCTTAGTTTTATACATTATCGATAACGATAAGATCAGCGCCAAAGTAAAATCTTCCATTACAGAATTAACGATTGTGAACGAGATGTCTTTAACTGTAGGTTTGTTTTTACTTACTGTAGGTACTTTCCTGGGCGGTATCTGGGCCAACGAAAGCTGGGGACGTTACTGGAGCTGGGACCCGAAAGAAACCTGGGCATTTATCTCCGTAATTGTTTATGCCTTCGTTTTGCACGTTCGCCTGATTCCTGGTTTAAGAACTAAATATCTATTTAACTTATTGTCGCTGTTGAGTTTCTCAACGATTATCATGACATATTTTGGTGTGAATTATTACCTGACTGGATTACATTCTTATGCGCAGGGCGATCCGGTTCCGATTCCATCCTGGGTGTATGTAACCGTAGGAGTGGTTTTTGTATTGGCCTTCATCTCTTACCGAAGATATAAACTTCGCCGTAAGTAATTAATAATTTGTACCAGGTCTACAGGCTGTATCATTGATCTGTATTATGCTATTTTTATGCATTTCGTCATCCTGAAATAAATTCAGGATGATGACCGGATTAATGATACAGCCTGTTTTATTGCATTTTATGTGTAAACCTTAGAATGATAAATTCTGCAGGACGAACTGCGGCCATACCAATTTCCACAATCATTCTTCCCTCCTGTATGTCGAGTCCTGTCATTGTTTCTCCCAGTCCAATACGAACAAAAAAAGCTTGTTGAGGTGAAGTCCCCATCAAAGCCCCTGCTTTCCATAGCTGGATCAAATAGTTCTCGACCATAGATCTTAGCTTTGTCCAGGTGTTGCGGTCGTTGGGTTCAAACACAAATTGTTCTGTAGCATTTTTAACCGATTCTTCTACCATGCTAAAGAACCTTCTTATGGGTATATAACGCCATTCACTATCATTACCAGCTAATGTGCGTGCACCCCAAATAACTGCAGCTCCCCGCCCGGCAAAACTCCTGATTACATTTATAGATTTTCCGGTCGCAGCATCTATATTAAGGTCATCTTGTTCGTTCCTGGCAATCAAAAACTCAGGACGTATCACATTTACAATGTTGATATTGGCAGGAGCTTTCCACACCCCATTTGCGCTATCAACCTGCGCATACACTCCCACTATTGCTGCCGAAACCGGCAATAACATTTGTACATTGGTTATTGCATTTTTAGCCATTAAGTAGTGTGTGTTGTTTTCTCTATTTAAGTCGGAAAGTTTCGAAGCACCTGGTATGCCTGCAATGTTGATCAGTTCATCGTTATCTTTAGTAGGATCTTCGGCCAGCTTATAATAATAATCAACTCCAGTGTATAATTTAGGGAAATACACTGCAGCATATTTCAACGCCTCAGGTGTAAGGTCTATACAGGTTCGCAAGTCAGCTATGTCGGCAGCCCATAAATTAGCAGCAGTATGGTATACGTCCATTACTGTAAAACGATCGCGAAGAAAGGCGCATTGCCGGATAGCTTGTACATGAACATCATAATACTCCTCTTTGGTGCCAAGATTAACAGAATCAGGAAAGACCAAAAGTGTCACTTCATTTACTTTAGCTACTTCAGTCAAACCATCTTTAAGATCCTGGACTTCAACACGACCATCTCTGGTCAAATAATTTCCCACGGAGGTGATCCAGCAAGCCCTGCCCCCATTTGCAAAATACATTTGTAAGGAGTAATGCATTAAAAATTTAGACCTTTTTGTTTCATCTACAATGGCCTTTACCTCAGCACCGGGTTCATAAACGACAGACAGACTTTTCTTTTCCGGATCAGGATGGCCAAAATACTGTTCGTACTGCAGCATCGATGTGATCTTCAATGGTACATTTTTCAGGTCATCATTTTCTTTCCATTGTGCTTTTTCGGTATAACCAATAAATGCAGGAATAGCTGTTTCTACAGATGCAATTGATGCGGGAACATGTGGAATTTCCTCAATATAAACCCCCGGAGTTTTATAGTCTGGCATAACGAATGTTATTTAAGTTTTAAAGGACAAATGATAGATACAATATAACGATCATTATTTTGAATAACTAATTGACCATTTTACAATAATGTATTATGATTACAAAAGGTTAATATGGAGATGTATTCACATATGCTAAATATTATTTATCATTGCGATTATTTCATAAATTTATTGGCATAGAAAACAATGTCGGGCTACAATAAATACAGCGATTCAGAACTGGTCGAACAATTTCGGTCGGGAGATGATACTGCGTTTAAGGAAATCTACACCCGGTACAACAAGTTACTTTATATTTTTGCTGCAAAGAAACTGGAGGAAGAGAATGAGGCGATGGATGTTGTACAGGATGTATTTGTTTGGATGCTAAATAACAGAGATAAAATTTTGCTCAAGACCTCCCTTTCGAGTTACTTGTACAAATCCGTACTGAATAAAGTCTTCGATATTTTTCGTCATCAAAAAACCATCCGAAAATATATTGACAAAGGTGATTATTTTATTGACGTAGACAGCAATGAAACCGACTATCTGATTCGTGAAAGAGATATCAAAAATATGATAGACAGGGAAATTGCGACAATGCCCTCCCGTATGCGTGAAGTTTATGAATTGAAACATAAACAACGTCTTGATACAACACAAATTGCTGAACAACTGAATATTTCCGAACATACTGTAAATGTGCATTTACAACGTAGTCTAAAACATCTTAAAAATAAGCTTGGATTAGTGTTTTATGTATTATTCATTCTGAATTAGTGATCAGTATAAATTTTATTGTCTCTAATTATCAATTAGTTAACGAAAATATTCGCTTATTGTCAAAAATATCTTCATACGGAGTAATTTTTTAAAGGACGTTCTACGCCTTAGTATCAGTTGAAAAGAAATAATAGCTCTTTACTGATATGGCAAAGAAAAATATACAAGATATTTTAGAGAAAGTTGATACGGGGAAATTCGGTCCTAAAGAAGAGCAGGCTGCAAAGCTTTGGCTTTTTCAGCTTAATCAAAACAAGGTGCTTAACCACTCTGACGAGAAATTGCAGGAAGTAAGTGACAAAATGTGGGCGGTGATCGAGCAACAACACGACGCTAAACCTGCAAAACAACGTTTAAATCAATTGTGGTTTCGTGTTGCGGGTATGGCGGCGGCAATTGCCTTTATTGCGCTCGGTGTTTACTTCTTTAACTATAAGAGCAAAACAGGTACAAATGGTACTAACTTAACGGTACAGGATGTTATTCCCGGAAATGTTGGCGCTACGCTAACACTTGCCAATGGTAAAAAGATAAAATTGTCCGACGCAGTAAACGGCGAATTGGCAAAAGAAGCAGGCGTAACTATCAGTAAATCCTCCGACGGAAAATTGGTTTATGAAATTAAGGGCTCAGATGCTCATCCCAATAAAATTAACACTTTATCTACTGCGAAAGGAGAAACCTATCAGGTGCGTTTGCCAGATGGATCGTTGGTTTACTTAAATGCTGCTTCGAGTCTTACCTATAGTACCTCCCTGGTAGAGAATGGTAAAAGAATTGTCCGACTTAGTGGTGAGGGTTATTTTGAAATAGCGAAGGACAAAGCACATCCATTTATTGTTAAAACCGATCATCAACAGGTAGAAGTTTTAGGCACCCATTTTAACATCAATTGCTATGCAGATGAGCCAGATACAAAAACAACTTTAGTGGAAGGAAGTGTAAAAGTGTCTAATAATCAGCATGTAAGTGTGCTTAATCCAAACCAACAATCAAGCTCAACCGATCGTGGCATAAGTATTAAAAATGTAAATGCCGAAGATGAGATATCGTGGAAAGAAGGCATTTTTCTTTTTCAGGACGAAACACTGGCGAGTATAATGAGAAGGATTTCCAGATGGTACGACGTAGATGTAGTATATGCTGATGGAGTAGACAAAGACCAGCTACTTGGTGGAGGGATATCCCGCTACAACAACGTATCTGTTGTTCTTGAGATGCTGGAATCAACAACAAACATTCACTTTAAGATTGAAGGAAGGAGGATATTCGTGATGAAGTAAATAATCAGATCCCGGGTGGAGCCGAGACCTGACTGAATGTTCTGATCCATTATCCTATTTAGGATTTAACTGTTTAATAACGTGTATACCTGAGAATTTTCGACGACCATCAGGCCTACACAAATCAACCAAAACAAACAAATTTATGAAATTTATTCATCTAATAAGGTGCAATTTTCCATATATCCTATATTGTTCAATGTTGCGTATTATGAAGCTAATTATCGTCATTATGACTACTTTTCTGATACAAGTGAGTGCATCCACTTCCGCTCAACTGGTAACACTTAAAGAAAATAACATAAGTTTACGGCAAGCATTTGACCAGATAAGGAAGCAAACAGGATATATTGTACTTTACAAATCGGAGATTGTAACAAAAAAAGCAACTGTAAATGTTAATCTCCATGCAGTACCACTAACAGAAGCCTTGAAAGCTATCCTCAAAGATCAAAATCTGACTTTCGAAATTAAGAAGAAGTCGATCATACTGATCCGTAAGCCTACACTTGTCACTCAGACTTCAATTGAGAAATTTAAGGATATCAATATTAAGGGGCAGGTTACGGATGAAACCGGTAAAGCCGTCCCGAGTGCTTCTGTTAAGGTAAAAGGAACCAATAAAGTTACCACCACTAACGAAAAAGGTGAGTTTTCTATAGAGGGTGTAGCAGAGAACGCTATTATTGAGGTTAGCTATATAGGCTATAAAACATTGCTGGTCGCTGTAAAGAACCAGGATTATTTGAAACTGAAACTGGAACAGGATATTACCGGTCTTAATCAGGTTGTTGTAGTCGGTTACGGTACCCAGCGGAAATCAAACCTTACCGGATCGGTGCAGGTCGTAGATGGTTCAAAACTTCAAAACAGGCCAACCAATAATGTTACGCAGGCTTTGCAGGGCACAGTATCGGGGGTTAACTTCAGTTATGGTAACGGAGGATTTGAGCCCGGCTCAAGTCCGAATATGCAAATACGGGGACAGGGAAAACCATATGTTATCATCGACGGAACGGCCGGCGATATCAATACTGTTGACCCAAATGATATAGACAATATATCCGTGCTGAAAGATGCTGCTGCATCAGCAATTTATGGTGCGCGGGCACCATACGGCGTCCTAATTATAACGACCAAATCCGGAAAACAGAATCAAAAAATTCAGGTGGAAGCTTCAGCTAATTCCAGCATTACATCGATCATCAATAAACCAAAAATGGTTGATTCCTACACCTTTGTAAAAGCGATGAATGAATTTCATGACAACCAGGGGGTGGCGCGGTTGTTTTCGGAAGGAACAATAGACAGGATTATTGCCAGACAAAACGATCCCAGCTTACCAGAAACTGTTCCGGATCCAAGCAACCCTACTAAATGGGCCACTTACCAGCTTTCAAACGGCAATAATGACTGGGTTGATATTCATTTTGGGAACGGGCGCCGGAATCAGGAAAACATTTCTGTAAAAGGTGGTGGAAAGGATGCGGCCTATTTCATCTCGGCAGGACATGCTTATGAAAAAGGTATCTTAAAAATGGCGGAGGATAACTATAACCGCATTAACCTAAACTCCAAAATCGACTTAAATCTGAACAGTTGGTGGAAGTTAACTTCAAATACCCGCATTACAGAAGAAAAAAGGATAAATCCGGTATACAATGGCGAAGGTAATTATGGCATGGTGATCCATCATATATTACGTACCCACCCTAACCAATATTTAAAATCCCCTAATGGGCAATATTCGGCTTTATCACGAGTGCCTTTGATGCGAACAGGTAACGAAAAAACCACGAAGCGGGAGCTTTTACAAAGGCTGGCAACAGAAATCACCCCGGTAAAAGGCTGGTCAATAAATGCAGATTATTCTGTTTCCCTTCCATTCAGACAGTTTGTAGGAGAAAATCTTACAGCTTATGAAGATCAGGTTGATGGAATTCTCACACCAATTGCCTCCACTGTTCCCTCCTACATCACAAAATCTAAATCAAATGCAACCTACAAGTCCCTTAATGTGTTCTCTTCTTACAAATTTGATGTAGCGGAGCAGCACCATTTTGCTTTTTTAGGAGGTTACCAGCAGGAATCCAATCATTATGATTACATGAGGGGACTTAAACGTGAATTGATCACCCCTGGAGTACCGTCTATAACCACGGCTACGGGAGAAATGCAGGTTATTGATACGCTTACCCATTGGGCAACCAAAGGTTATTTCCTAAGGTTTAATTACAATTATCAGGACAAGTATCTGCTTGAAGTAAACACCCGGTATGACGGTACCTCTAAATTTGCAAAACATCATCGCTGGGGTTGGTTCCCTTCTTTTTCTGTTGGATGGAATGTATCGAACGAGAAATTCTGGGCCAGCATTTCAAAACATATAAATACCTTGAAATTAAGAGGCTCATGGGGCAGTTTAGGTAACCAGGATGTTGCTGCGTACCAGGACCTGGCACTGCTTGGCGTGCAAACAAACTTAGCCTGGATTCTCAATTCTAAACGTCCAGCCTATACTACTGCACCTAACCTGATCAACCCGGACCTAACCTGGGAATCTTCAAAAACTGTAGATTTTGGAATTGATATGGCTATTTTCAATAACAAATTACAGCTTACTTTTGATTATTATCAGCGGTTAACATTTGACCGTCTTGGACCAGCGCAGGCCCTACCCGCTGTTCTTGGAGCTACCGTCCCAAGAGAAAACAATTCTGAACTGCGTACCCGGGGCTGGGATGCCTCACTGACCTGGAGGGATAAGATTGGCGATGATTTTAATTACAGTGTAACAGGAATGCTCTTTGACTATACCAGTGTTGTGACCAAATACAATAATCCAACTGGTATATTAACTACAGATTATTCAGGAAAAACTGTAGGTGAAATATGGGGTTATGAAACTGTCGGGCTAATCCAAACGCAGGAACGGGCAGATTTTATCAATTCAAGCAAAATGCAGAGTTTTATCAATGCCCAGGTATGGCGTACGGGTGATGTGGAATATAAAGACCTGAACAATGACGGCTTCATTAATAACGGAAAAAATACTGTTAATGACTTCGGAGATCTTAAAGTAATCGGAAACAATACTCCCCGATATCAGTTCGGATTAAACCTATCTGCAAACTACAAGAACCTGGATATATCCGTTTTCCTTCAGGGTACTGCAAAACGCGACCTATGGTTAAGCGGGAACCTGTTCTGGGGATTCAACAACTGGAATCAAACCTCCTTATTCCCAAATCATCTGGATTATTATCGTGATGCGGAAGAGAGTAAGTATTCAGGTTTAGGACCAAATACTGATGCCTATTTTCCACGCCCCTATAGCACTGCAGCTACATATGTCAAGAACCAACAGTTTCAAACCCGTTATTTACAGAATGGTGCATATATAAGGCTAAAAAACCTTCAGGTTGGATATACTTTGCCTAAAACTGTCATCAACAAGATAGGCCTAAGCAGGGCAAGGTTGTATTTTTCAGGAGAGAATATCTGGACATCGAGCAAGATTCCGGTGGGCTTTGATCCCGAAACCGCAAACGTGGGTGAATTTGGTAATGGGAAGTCCATATTCTCACAAGCCATTTGGGCAATGGGCCTGAATATTTCGTTTTAATTATAAACCAGACAGGAAATGAAAAAAAATATACTCTTGCAAGTTGGATTGCTATGTGTGATCTTGCTTGGTTCATGTAAAAAAGATTATCTGGACAGAGAACCTTTAATCAATGTGTCGAATGATGCCTACTGGAAAACAGCCAGTGACCTGGAGAAATATGTACTTCAGTTTTATGCCCGTTTTCCATCTTTTGGCGTTGTAGGAAGCTATACCGGCCTTATCGGATGGGACGGTACCCGTGGTTCAGACACCCAGATCATCGCTGTACCAAGTACTACCTGGAACGGCTCACGTTCCGTATCAACTTCTGCTTCATCCACAACAACACCGGCTACCTGGTGGTGGTCAGATATTCAAAGTGTAAACGTGTTTTTTGCGAACTACAAAAACTGTAAAGAGCCTTTTAGTACCTATAAACATTATTTAGGCGAAGCCCATTTTTTTAAAGCATGGTTCTATTTTGAAAAAGTTGTTGCGTATGGTGATGTACCCTGGTTCGGCGATCCGTTGAAAACAAACTCCGAGGAATTATACAAAGGGCGCGATTCAAGAACAGTGGTAGTTGACTCTATCTTGTTGAATCTGGATAAGGCCATTGAATATTTAAATCCAATAAAATCAGCAGTTGGAGGCAATAACCGTTTGAGTAAAGAAGCTGCATTATTGTTCAAATCCCGCGTTGCTTTATTTGAAGGTTCATGGCAAAAATACCATATGGGAACAGTTTTCGGAACTACAGGAGCCGATCCAAATAAGTATTTCAGGGCTGCAGTAGATGCTGCAGAAGAATTAATGAAGTCGCAATACAGCACTGGTATCTATTCCAATGGTGCGCCAAATGATGATTATTGCAAGTTGTTTTCTCTGACCGATCAATCTAATAACAAAGAAGTTTTGCTCTGGAAAAAATATGACGTTGGTTTGCAGCTGGGGCATTCTTTTCAAATCTATGTATCTGACCGCACTGCAGGAAATATGCTTACGCTTCAGCAGGTGCAGCATTATCTATCAAAATCAGGTAGCCCCTACGACTTTATAAATATCGGCAAGACAGTGAAGGGCAGTGCATATTTAACTAAAATAGGCCAGGAATGTGATCCACGACTGGCGCAGACCATCTGGACGCCAAATGCTGTGATGTGGGATAACGGATTTGGGAAAGGTGTATTCAGCAAGCCTTTCCTTGATCAATCTGGTGAAACTTTAAACAATACTGGTTTTCAAATCAGAAAAGGCAATGATCCTAAAGATCCACAAGCAGGAAGCGGCGTTTCATGGAACACCAACAGCACAACCGGCGCTATCGTATTTCGTTATTCGGAGGCCTTATTGAATTATGCAGAGGCTAAATATGAATTGGGTGAACCTGTTGACTATGGAAAATCTATAAATCTACTTCGTAACCGTGTTGGCATGCCAGGTTTCGCCGTACAACCCGATCCATCACGTAATACCTACGCCGATTATGGGTACGCTATATCCGACGAGTTACAGGAGATCCGCCGGGAACGGACTGTAGAGTTAGGTGCCGAAGGCTTTCGTTATACAGATTTAATGAGGTGGCGTGCACATAAGCTCTTGTTAAATAAAAGGCCAAAAGGCTATCCTTACGATGCGGCGGAATGGGTAGGAAAAAAAATAAACTATAAAACTGATGCTGATGGTTTTCTTGACCCCTATCAAACCCAATTGCCCAATGGATATGGCTTTAAAACCAACCGTGATTATTTGGAAAGTATCCCAACAAATGAAATTACACTAAATCCAAAACTGGCTCCAAACCCAGGCTGGTAATCCTAATAAATGTGGTTAGGTAAGGCTTACCTAACCACTATTTCACCATCAAAAACTTAACATCATGAATAAAATAGTTTATTTTTTCACAGCATTATTGCTAACCGGAAGCCTTATCGCTCAAGCTCAACAATCAAAGCCTATTCTTCGTGTTGGGCTTATCGCGGATATTCAGTATGCTGATGTCGCATCAAGAGGTACACGTTATTATAGAAACTCATTGAAAAAATTGAGGGACTGCGTGGAAGATCTAAATAAACAAAAAGTGCAATTCTCACTTAACCTGGGCGATATCATTGATAGAAACCCGAAGGATCTGGATTCGGTTCTATCCATTTTAAAAGGACTAAAAAAGCCGATTTATACGACTACAGGAAATCATGATTACCATGGCATAACGGATAATCAGTTTCTATATAAAAAACTCGACATGCCAGCAGAATATTATTCATTTAAACAGAAGGATTGGCTTTTTATCATGTTAAACACCAATGAAGTAGCCTCGTATGCCAATGTTGCAGGAACATGGAAGGAGAAAGAATTAACGACAATGGTAGATAGTATTAAACTGGCTAAAGGTGTGAATGCTGAAGAATACAACGGCGGGATCAGTAGCCGGCAATTAAATTGGCTTGACGGTTTGCTGGCGAAAGCCCAGTCGCAACATCAAAAAGTACTGATATTTTCTCACCACCCACTGGATTTTTCGAGAGGCTTTACAGCCTTAAACAGTCAGGAAATCCTTCATGTAATCGCTAAATACAATTGTATTAAAGCGCTTTTTGCAGGCCACCATCACAGTGGTGATTTTGGGTATCACTCATCCATTCCTTGCATCACCTTAGAAGGAATGGTGGAAACATCAGACCAAAATGCCTATGGTTTCCTGGAGATTTACGCTGATCGTTTTGAAGTTAAAGGTGTTGGGCGTACCAAGTCATACAAATTTCCAATTGAATAGCAATTGATATTAGTAAGCAACTTATTGTAGAAAAACAGATAAAGTGGATAGTTACAACCTCATGTACGATGAATCCAACGTTCGTAACTCAACTCAAATTTAGTCTCACCGTTGGCATAACTACCGACCTGGGTCCAGCCTTGAAACGCATAGAATTTTTCTGCACGTGTATTTGGTCCTGTTCCCAAAACCACTTTATCTTTAGTTTGTTGAAAATACCAATCGATCATGAGTTGGTGTAATTTCTTTCCAATACCTTTTTCTGCAAAATCGGGATCTACAAATAATGCCCAGACACTTCTTTCCTGCAGATCTATGATGGAAAAACCTACTACTTTACCGTTTAGCTCGCAAACCCAGCCCTTCCCTTTCTCGGTGATGTAATATGCTACATCCTCGTCAGGAACAAGATCAGGATTGCTTAAGGTATTTTCTTTCACCAGGTGTCTCACTACCTGCATCTGTTTAATATCTGAAAGTTCAGCGGTTCTAAAGATCATAGCATAATTGAAAATTAAAAATACCTATAAATGGGTATTTTTAATAAGTTAATTACTAACTATTTTTATTTATAAATCTTATCTAACGCTAGAAATTGCTGTAATGCCAGTTATACAACCCTATATTTTACTAAACAAGAAATCATCCTAATCATTTTAAATATGAGAACAACTATACTCTTATCATTCTTACTATTATCTACTGCTTTAAAAGCACAAATTGTCGAAGTGTACAATGGAAGCCCTCGTCTTGGCGCGGCTCAACAGAAAGATGTTGAACTATTTGGAAAGGGGCTCTTAGACTATGGATTTGAGGGGCAATTTCAAGCGACAACACAGGCTGTTAAAATCCACATTGGAGAACCTAACAAATTTTATATCCCTGTTTACCTACTGGTTGGTGCTACAACTGGAGATTTTGGTAAAGATGAGCTCAATAAAAGCGCAATTTTAAGCCTTTTAAATCCTTCAGGTGGATTGTTAAATTTAAATGGCAACGGATACGTCCGACTAACGGGTTCAGAAACAAGTATAACGAGTGTGAAACTAACGAGTACAATCGGGGCAAAATTACTGACCGGCAGAAACAGTGTAGATAATTCGTCATTAATTAAACCTGTTTATTTTGCTGATCCAGGAGTTTATTTTCAAACCGGAGCATGGGATCCCGGGACAGGTTACCAAGATGGAGGAATATTTTGGTTACAAGCAAAATATGCGCTCTTTGGAATGGCAAAAAAGGACTTACAAGAGTTTTTTGGGAGTGCGGTAAATGATATTCCACAAGGAATTAGATTTGAAATGGGCTGTTTCGTAAAGGACAGGGTAAATATAAAACTGTCTTATTTTAAAGCTGTTTCCGGCAAAGATATTCCAACTTTAAACGACGGTCAGTTTCGATTGGCTTTAGATTACAGTGTCTTCAAATGATGTTTTTTAGATTTGCTGTTTATTGTTTACTATTTATATTCGTCATAGTAAATAATGGATGTAATCGGAACTGTTACTCTGGGTCGGTTAGTAAAGCTGCGAAAAAAGGGTTAATAGATAGCAATCTACTTATTATAGAAGTCAATAGTATGGAAGCTATTTGTCCAAAGTTTGCCCAGGGCGATATTAGTGATTGTCTTGACAAGACAATTCAGTCGACTGGCTATGATGCCCCTCTTCCAGATGACATAGTTCTCAGTATGTTCTTTGTTAAGAATCAGTATGAATTTTGTAAGGACATTTACAATGATTCGATATTTAAAGACAATCTAAAAAACATACCTGAGCCAGGCAAAGCCGATTCTGTATGGTATTCTAAAATATCTTCAACTGTTAGCCTTCTAGCTATTGACACGCTTTGTTCATTCAGAGAACTTGACTTTGTACAACGAAAAATGTTGATGGTTTTCAAATCAACTAAGTGGTCTTACTGTCCGGAAAGAATGTCAAGTGGGCAATATATCCTTCATGGAAAATATGATGACAAGCTAAAAAAGATTAGTCTGTATAAAACTGCTTGCAATGCCGAAAAGATATACGGAGCTAGCGTAAAAGAGACAGCATTAATACATAAGTTCTATTTTATTTCGGCCCATGAATTTGGACATTCTATTGACGACCATGCCGGTCGTTTCTTAAATCAGAGTAAGGAAGACCAATCGATAAATGAAGTCCGTGCAAATTACTATGGTTTTGTAATCACTCAAGCATTAAGTCGTCTCGTAAACAAAATGATTCAAAACAATTCAGAAGCCTATTTAAACTCAGTTGAATTAGTAAAAAACTGCGATCGTGCATATATTAATAACACAATAAAAAAATGGGCACATGTGGAAAAACATTTTGTCAAGCTTTTAAATGAAACAAGAGTTAGCTTATTGTCGAGAACAGATAAAATCTCCAACAACAGTCCATGGAAGGTTCTAGGTTGTATAGAGAAAATAAAAGAAAAATAATATGAAATACGTTTTGCTAGGTCTATTAACCTTCTATTCATTTATAGGTAATTCTCAAAATAGAAGCATAAAAGTCAAAATACATAGTATTAAAGGTTATAACCAGTTCGAACCTTTCGCCGCTAAAGCTGCTTCCCTTCTCGATTCTGTTTTAAACTCCGAGGAATTTAAAACAGAAATACTGGACGGAAAATTCACAAAGAAAAATGGTCTTAGTAATGAACAGGTTTATAATTCCATTATTCAATCTCATGAACTACAAGGCGCGGGTGGAGAAGATGGTATAGTTGATCTTCGCTTAAGAACCATAAATAAAGATGAGGATCATGAAGTCTGGTTAAAAAGATGTGAATTAAATAGTTCAGCTGGAACTATTGGTATTGATGGGCTTGGTGATGGTATTTTCGCTATATGTCCGCAAAGACTAGAATTATGGGCTATGAGCGATGATACTGCAGCACTTGCGGCACATTTTGCACACGAATATATGCACTTACTCGGCTATAGTCATAACGGTTTATTTAAAAGTAGAACTCTCGTATATAAAGTTGGAGATATTGTTGAAGCTATTTTAAATTCAAAGGAAAAACCGTTTAAAACTAAATAACGGGTGTTAGACGCCTTATAAACACACGCGCTTTAGGTATAAATTAAGTCGTTTAATAATTATGCGCAAACATCGTAATCATTAAAAATAAAATTACAAACCCTTATTTTATTGAAATCTATTAAAGAAATAATCAACTGGTCTGCCATTAAATCTATTTTCAAAATAAGCACTTCAATTAAACAAAGCCATGTAGTATACGACTGAAACACAGGTCGAGATATAGCTACATATTGTTAATAATTGATAAATGTAAATTGCACTTTACAAATCCTGTACATATTGGACATTTATATTGACAATTAGTTATGTTAATGGATTTATCATTGATGAATGTTCGTTTTTTAATATTAAATTTATTACACCATCTACTATAATTGACTATATAATAAACAGTTAAATAACGCATCATGAAAATATGTATTCTATTGCTTGCAATGTTCATTCACTATGGACAAAGTTGTGCTACTTCATTGAACCTCCCAGTAAACAATTTTGAAATCAAAAGCAAAATAGATTCAACAACTTCTGATACCGTAATACTTTTTTTTGACCCACATAAGATCTCACTAAAAGATAAATCGCAAATATATCTTGCTTTAGGCAAGCTTGCCAATCGAAATAATGCAGTAGTTGATTATAAAATTAAGCCGAATGACAATTTAAATCTCATCATCAAAGCCCGTTTTAACGTCAAAGACAAAGTAAAGCACCATTTAACAGAAGCAATTCTAAATATAATGGCTGACGTGAATAATCTGGGTCTTGACTATATGATTAAGGCCGGGGATAATTTTCTAATACCAAAATTGCCCGTACAAGCAGTTTCAAAAAGTACAGCTGAGTTTACACAGTATTTCGATATTTATTCTAATAAAACATTTTTATCGTCAACAATTTCATTAGCTACTTTTACGCCAACTGATCCAAAAGATAAAAGGAGAATTGATTTCTTTGATCAAGCTAAATTTTTTGCATATAAACTATCGAAGGATGATTTGGAAGAGTTTGTAAAACTAATATCAGATTCCTTATACCATAAACTTAACAATAAAGCCATTGCAACAATCCAACCTTCAGGAATCATCGATATCAATGACATCAATTCAACTACAGATTCAAGCAATTATAATTATAAGCTAGTGCAAATTGACCAATCAATAGTTGATCTTCTAAAATCGGTAAGTGATACTTGTTTTGGTAAGTATTATGTATTTGACTATTTTCCTTCAAAAACAGGACATGGAAAAAAAGTTCTAGATGTTATCAATACACGATTCAGACAATACGGACTGGACACAAATAATCGGGGAATAATTCCAATACCAATTAATTATTTCCAGAATTTTGAGTCAAGTATTAACTTGATAGAACGATATTATAACATCTCAAAATCAACTTATACAAATCCAGCAATAGAGGATCTACCAGGTGTTAGCTTAATTAAGTTTCTAAAACAGTTTAAAAGAGAACAATATAAGGATTGCGAAAAATGTATTCCCGAAGGATATCTTGATGTTTTGTTTAAATATTTCTACAGATTAAGACCTGATATTATTTCATCCTCATTTTACATAACTGCGCAAAGGGACATATCACCTATTTACTCTAGAAAAACAAACACCAGTCTACTCACAGCCGTTCTAAATGAGCCTGGAGAGATCGAAAGTTTATTAGAATTGGAACAAGGTACTAAAGAAAGAATTGCCCCTAAACAACCCTTATATTCTTATATCAATAACTATCCGACTGTTCCTGTAATTACTGTTGGAAATCGGGTCAGCCCAGGTAAATTTAAAGGCTGGCATTCACGTAACGGAAATAGAATAACCGTTTTGGGACAGGGAGTTGGGTGGGGAGATAGTTTAACTACGATAAAACCAGAAGAGATTGGGACGAGTTTTGCTACTCCTGACGTTGCTACCAAACTTTATATAGCTAAAGCTTTCTGGAGGCATTCGGGGATGTCTATGACGGCTTATGAATCAAGAATCAGATTGATTCTTTCCAGCGATCTAGATAGTTTATTTATCGGGAAGTTTGCCTCAGCAGGCATAGTGAACATGAAAAAACTCCTTCAAATAAGCTCGGGGTATTTAGAGGATAAAAATGGTCAAATCATCCCAATAAAATTTGAACCCGGCATTATCGAATTTAACGGGGTTGAAAAGACTGCTTTACGAAGGAATGGAGAAAAGAATGGTAATCCGTATAATGGTATTTGCGGCATAACGGTTATAGGATCAAAGTTTTATGCTTTTTCTGAGGAGACTTTGTGTTGGAGACCGATAGATATTGATTCGATTAAAATTAATCTATGGATCAATGACAAGTTAATTCCTATAGTTGACAAAAATGATTTCAAAAATAATTTCAAACAATTAGTATTACTTAAAAATCCTTAAACCCTAAAAAAAATGCGTCAACTTTTATTATTATTACTAGGCTTTTTTCTTCAAGGAAGAGAAATGGCAAATGCCCAGAATTACAATAAGCTCATGGGGAAAGCTATCAAAAAATCGATTGGGACGGATCTAAAAGGTTATCAGACTTTTAGCTACCCTACAGACAACTATGGTCTGATTACGTCATTCAATAAATCTGCTATGACAGAAAATTTCATTTGCGATATGTGGAATTGCATTGGGGTAGATAATATTAACAGTAAGTCGGAAAATTGGCTTGACATGAACGGATTTGCCGCAGTTGGTGGTGGAGGATCTATAGATTTATCTGAAAAAGATCAGAGGAAGTTTGCATTAAATATATTGCTACCCAAAATATATGATATGATTGGCTTTTCGGGTAAAATCAAGAATGATAAAACAACCCAAGTTACTGTCACTATCGGAAAAGGGTATATTAGGATGCTCAGAAAGAAACCAATATTAGATTATATTAAAAGTAGCTCTGGACCTTTGAAAAATGCATATGATAATAACAATTTAGTAATCATTGTTGCAGATTGCGTAATTGACGGGTTATCAGTAGCTATTCAGGTAGATAAAAAAGATAGTCTTGCATTGGAGAGTAAGCTACAAATACCTGCAAACACTGTAGCTGGCAAAATTTTTAGCGATGCTTCTCTATCATTGGCTATTACTAAAGATGTAAGCGGAAAATATACTTTTAAGGTTTCACATCCTGTTATTTATGCCAGACTAGCAAAAAAACAACCCATTTCAGAAGAGTTAGAAGGTGACACTAGCATAACCTTTGACAAATGGCTCGATGTTAACGAAAACGAATATTTAAATCATACAGTTCAGAAGAAATAAAATAATTAATATAAATATTACCAAGTCAGAGAAATGTTCAGGCTTGGTAATTACCGAATTATACATTTCTTTAATTATCCGTTTCAGTTATTCCTTAATCCATCACCAGATTACCCTGTATTTCCAACTATGTGAGCTAGCTACCCCAAGATAAGAAATTACTTTGCATAATATCAAATAACAACCTGTAACGCGAAAAGAATAAATAGGCGTACTGTTCTGGAGATAAGTGGTATCAAATCCATCGCATAATAGGTCTTCAAAAACAAACTCTGGTAACTTTTTCAAATTACCTACTCAACCAATTGGATATACCTCTGAATACCGGGCTTCTAAAAAAACAATACCCAACCAACAATGCTACCAACATCGCTGCGTAAATCCATGTAGCAACTTGTTCGGTTTTCTTGATTGTACTAGAGTGTTTTGCCTGTTGTTTTTCCTCGACTTTCACCTTACGCAATTTAGTTTGATCAATATGCTCTTTGATATGTTGATACTGGTAAAACCCGCTATCATTCCAATAGGTAAAAACCTGTGTTTCCTTATCAACGTTTTTTAAAACCAGCTGGGCGGATTCCAGCTGGTTAGTTGTTGATTGGGTGGCTATTCTATTTTCTTTACTTGTTTTTCTGAATACTGTACAGCCCATAAGGCCCAGCAGAATAATTAAGAATGTTTTTTTCATAGTTGTATTTTTTAGTAAGAAGAGATCACTCATTTTTCCCACCAATCTGCAAAGCGATATATACTCCTCACATGTCTAATCCTGCGATAAACACCATCTCCTTCCCTGCTTCCGTTAAAATTGGTGTTCCCTTCAATAGAAAATATTAGTTCGCCTTTAACACGCGTTACAATCCCACAATGTGCAATTCGTTTTAATTTCGGGAAATAGATCCCCATTACCATCCCAGCGACCGGATTTTTGGCAATCCGATGAGCGGGAAAAATTGCGGGACTCCAAGCCGATCTCGGTTGCGGATACCCAGCTTGCCCAAAAACCCAGGACACAAAACTTGCACACCAAGCCACTTTCTTGAATCCAACATACGCGTTATACTCATCCACTCGCAGACCAGTATTTTCGCCACTTTCCCGAACACCAACCTCCTTTTCCGCAATATCGATGATCTTTTTTCTTCCCGGCTCGGCCTTGCCGATCCCTCCATAAATCTGGTTCTGATACGCACGACCATCACTTATAGAATTGCGGTCAGCACCCCAACAGCTGCCAGTAACAATGAAACAAAGGAAGCCCAATAAAAACCTAACTGCTGCCATAATGATAAACCTCTAAATTGTAAAACCATATTGCCTAAACCAGGCAAACCAACACTCAACCAAAACCCATGTAAAATCCACCAACACAAACCAATAAGCACTGTAAAAGAAATGAAGCTCAGCAAAATCAACAACCAGATATTCGGATCAATAAACCCTATGGTCGGATCTACATCCATTACAAATCGCTGTGCAACCGGCCAAAGCAACAACAGAATTGCAGTTAACAAATAACCCTTGTAATTTGCCTTTCTTTTTAAAAAAGGCGCCATACCTACAGTATCCTTCCTTAAAGGACCTGCCTTTGAAATTTTTAATGTATTCATGATATCTATTTTAATAATTCAACATTGATCAGTCAGCTATATTTCAGGTGACCGTTTAAAAGGTTGTCCGGAACCTGTGGGTGTAAGCGCGTCACACAGGTGTCCACCTTATTACGGGATACACAAGTCCCGGACAACCGGTTAGGTTAGGCTACAGGCAATAACCCGATGTACACGCTTTTAGAGTTTAGTTTTTTCTTCTTTTTAGAAGTGAAACTGAAGAAGCAGTGTACCGAATCGCCTACAAAGTCCAACGGAAGCATCAAAGAATAATTGAGTGCCGAACGTGGTGCAGCAGCCCTTAAAGCAACAAACTGCTTCTTTGTCGGGTTAAAAGCCAGTACGTTAATCACGTCCGTATCATCTTTGTACCTGGAATTCGGACCATCCAGACTCCAGTTAAAGTCTACCGAGGCCGGAGTAACAGTATCTACAGTAGATATTGAAGGCACACTCAACGAACCTTTACTAAACTGAAGTTTGGTGTAGTCTATCGTAAAATTCGGTGCAATTCCTGTAACCGCATTTTTCAGGTGATAAGCAACCGCTTCGTTCATTGCAGAAGCAGAACCAGAGCCCTTTTTGTAACCTTCCTCAATGAATTCGGTCATTGCTGTTAAGAACTCGGTCACCAGGCCAAACTTAGTGCGTTGTTCAATTTGCAGTTCAGTTGCCGGCTTATTGCTTTTACGCGGTAATCCTCTGATCACATCTAAGTTTCGCCAGGCAGCGCCTACAACGCTACCCGTTTTGTTTCTGAATCCGCCAAGGATTCCCTGTCTGATAATTCCCATAATCTAAATATTTAATAGTTTAAAAAATTGTGTTTTAGTTGCCTGATCCCAGTAGCCCTGCAGTGCTAACGTCACAAACAACAACACAAAGAGAATAAAAAAACAAGGCCTTGTCCAGTTCCCGGGGGTTGGGAACTCCCCCACCTATAAGCCCTCAAAAACAGCGTTTAAACCTATGCCAGTGCCTCCTCATTTTCCTGAAAAAAAATTAAAACCTGGCTGTCAGTACCCGGCTTTCTGCTTCGGAATCCCTGACCTGCGTTATCAATCCGGCCAGGCTCAACAACATCGGATCAGTAATCCCGAGTAGTAAAGCTTTGACCCTGCCGGGACTATAGTTTGTACGATAAGTACGGTCCTCCATCCTGGTTGCTCCCGTTATCATCAGTTTCAGCAATTCATAAATTACCCGCTGGGCACTACGTAAAACCCTTGTGAAATTAACATAGCGGTCGAGTCTGCGATGATGCTGGCGAAAGAACATTAGCCGCCAAAAGAACCTCCAGCCGTGCTCGGTAGCCCATTTATCGTTTTCTACCTCCTCAGCACTTAAAAGATGGACCAAACCATAAGTTTCCACTAACTCAAAGATCGAATCTGCGAGCTTAGATGCTATTTTCAAATGCGGTTCATCAAGGATCCGCAACAGCTCTAAATCCACGTCCACATCTACATGGGTTGGATTAACCAGCATTTTTATGCACTTCAGCTCTTTTACCAGGGCAATCCGTTTTGCAGAAATCACCACTTCCAAAAACGTCCCAGACAGGACAACATATCCCAGTTTCTTAATCCTGGCCTCCGTATATTCTACGTTATCCATATTATCCAAATTCTCCATCTACCTGTTTTAACATGTTTAATAAAATCGACTTCACCGTAATTGCGGTGTTTTTTACCACCTGCCGGCACTTGTTGTTCAGGCTTTTCAGTGAGATATCCTGATCACCGGCCTCCACTGTGCGGAAGCTTTTGGATAGGAAAAGCAGCAACTCATTTTTGGTGGCAGTGGTTACCCCTGCCGTTAACAGTAACCTGAAAAAATAAACCATCGCATCAACCGAAATTGACATTGGTAACTTATACCGTTCTACCGCCACAGGCTGCTCAATGACCTTTTTCACTGCCGCCGGCCTGTTCTTTTTCTCCATCATCGTTAGTTCCGAGTTCACATAAGCTAACAAGACCTCTTTCACTTTTGGTTCCCGGGGCGCAAAGCGCGTGAATTTATGCATGTAAGAAGGACAACTAAACTCACGCTGGTAGACGTACATACAATGAAACTGATCTTTTACTTCATAGTTTTCTGCCAGCTCAGTATCTATACCAGCTTTACAGTAAGCAATGAAACCCGAAGTATTAAAATTTGCCCGCAACAGCAGCTGTCGCAATTTAGAAGTGATGTTGCAATTGCTACCCGTACAAAGCTCCATAATGCACCGGTGCAACTTTTCAAGGTATTCAATTTTGTGCCAGCTGCCACTCCCATCTTTTAATAAACCCGTCATTTTGCATAGTACCACTGCCTGCAAGCGCTTGTCGGCATGGTATCGGGTCATGGCTGTTACCATTAGGGCAGCATTACGCTCTATTTGTCTTGCAGCATCACAAAACAACAGCTTCGGCATTTTCACGTCTGCATCCAGATATTTGCTGTAGCGCAACCATAGCAGTTCAATAATCTCCAGCAAACAATCCCGAACCATTAGCGCCAGCTTTTGCATATTTCCCATATCTTCTCCATAACCATGCAAGGCATCCAGCAACAGCGTACATTCTTTAAGGATCTGGTTTAAGTGACGGTGGGTTAGTTTATTGGGGAAAAGACTAAAAACGGCGCTGCTCATAATTTTAAGCATATCATCGGTAATCTTAGGTATACGCTCCATCCAGTCAGCAATTTCTGCATTGTTCATACCGGGACCGCCGGGCGACATATGCTCCAATACCAATTTTTGAAGCGTAGTTGTGGTATGTGTTTTCATGGTGCTATCCTCCCCAGGTAAATACTGTTCGCAATTCCTTTCCTGTCCAGCGAAGTAACCGAGATGTACACATCCAGCGCTTTGCCGATCATTTGTTCAACAAACTGAAAACTACATTTTCCACTTGCTCTTTTCACGCCTCCGATAAAGCCGTCTGCCAATTCTAAATCCCTGCTGTACAGTACCAGCATTAACTGATCGTCAAAAGCAACTTTCGCATTTGGTGACTGAGCCCAGGTTAACTCCAATGTATCCAGAGTACTAAATACACAAACTGGTTGTGCTAACCCTGGTAAATCTCCTACACTAAGCACCACTTTCGAATAATCGATGTTGAAATCAGGATAAGACCCGATCACTATCTGACGATAATTTAGCGATAAGGCCATACTCACCGGAGGCTTATCTATCGGAAAGTTCCCAAAACCAATCATCATGTAAGGATGAAACGGAATCATCCACCGGTTAACAAATTTAAACCTCGCTTCATTAGCAATTTGCGCTTCAGTTTTAACTGTTCTTTTCTTTTTTTTCTTTTTTGGTTTGGAGCGGATATAAGGTATTCCATTCCACGTAGCACCTACAACAGGTCCTAATTTCCCATAAAGGGGACCAAAAATTCCTTTTGGTAATCTAGCCATAATATGATATAAAAAATTAATTAAACACGTGTTACTATTTAATAATCAGTGAACTACAACACGAAAGAAAAAGACTGATTTAATAATTTAAGGGAGGTGGCGCCAACATCATTCGTAGATCAGCCCTACCTTGTAAAGGGTTACACCTACGAGGTACCTGCAATGTAGGGCTGGTGTACCTGCAACCTACCTGCTTGTACCAGACCGTGCCTGCGCCAATGTAGCGCCCGCCTATGGGCCAGGTGCTGCATGTGCAACACTGTTCTGTTTGTTGTTAAAACTGTTTTACATTTCATAATCATTTGATTTTAAGATGAATTAAATACCTGATGGTATGATCAAATCTAAAATCCGGGATAATGAAATCCTAGTAAACCAGGATGGGTGTCTGGATTTGTCCTGTTAAGTCCGTATTTGTCCGGTGTTTTCGGCTAGTTTAATGAGGTCGGCCTTACGATAATAGTGTTTTTTGCCCACCATAAGCGAAGTGATGAGATTCCTTTTGCGCCAGCGATACAGTGTTTTATCGCAAATTTTGAACATGCGCTTTGCGTCGCTGTTATCCAGCAGTTCCTCTTCAAGGGGAGGCTGTACGGCACATAATCTGGGTAAGTCCGTTCTGATTTGTATCAGTACAGCCAGAATTTCTTTTAATAAAGAGATGATTTGTAACAGCATAGGCAGGTTAAGCTATACCGGTAAAATTGTTTAGTTATTGGAGTAGTCCGTATTTTGAACTCAACTTTTCAAACATTAGTTTCGCAGGTAGCTCAACCTCCATAACATCCCAGGTTCCGAAACCAAAACATACGTATCGTTCTTCAAAGGTGGGCTTGTTCATTCCAGGATGGAAGGGTATTTTTAAATTATTACTTTGCAGATGGAGGATCGCATCACGAAGGTATTTTGCATCCGGGAATTCAAGCCAGTAGCATAGGCCGGCAGAAGGTTTAACCACATTAACAGCCTTTCCGAATGCATTTATCAGTTGCATCCCTGCTTCAAACATGTGTTGCTTTTTTTCCTTTTGCATTTTCTTAATGTCAGTCAGCAATCTATTGTCGTTTAACATCAAAGTAATTGCATGTTTAGTACTTGTACATTCAAAAGGGCTTTGATACATGCGGGTACGATGCATCATGGAAATAAACTCGGCAGGGGCAACAATAATTCGTGTTTGCTGCATATAGATGGTCAGCAAGCTCAATGCCCCGCAATAAATCACATGTCCGGCATGGTTTCTACAAATTAATGGTTTAAAAGGTTTCATTTCATACCAGAGCTCGTGGTAATCGTCTTCTTCAATGATGTAAAACTGGTGCTTTCTGGCCAGTTCCAACAGCTCTATGCAATCATTTTCCGACATAGAGTAACTCTCCAAATGGCTACATTGTGGCTTTATATACAGTGCTTTTATCGTTGTATGTCTCAATAATTTCTTTAGTTCTTTGATGAACCCGGGATTGGAAGAGCTGATATGGTGAGAAACTGCAGCACAATCTTTTAAAAGCTTTCTTAACATTAAATCCCTGGGCGAAGTATTTACCACCTTGTCAAGCGGGTTTAACAATAATTTAAAAATCTGCTGTAAGGACTCTATCCTGCCTAACACAACGCCTAAACAATCCCCTTTCACCATAAAATTTCGGCTTACATTCATATAATTCAATATGGCTGCATTAAATTCTACATTTGTCATTGCATTGATTCTGTCCATCTGTTTAAAATTAACATAAGCCTGGGCGTGCTTAGCAATTTGTGTATGGTGTAACCACTGTGATAAATGATGTGGACTTGGGGTCTCGAATCCTATCATGATAAAATCAGAAGGAGGATGATCGTTGTGCATTTCTGCACCCGATGCATTACCCAGCCTAATTGGAAGTCTTTCTATACTGCGATCCAGTGGATACAGAAAGGCGTAGCCGGGAAAGCTCTGCGATACATAAGTTCCGGAACCTTTAACCGGAACAACCCATCCGTTGTTCTCCAGTCGTTTATAGATCCGGGACATGGTAGTTCTTGAAATGTCGTTTAACTCGGCTACAGACCGATATGGAGGCAATTTGGATCCCGGCAGTATGGTACCGTTTTCAATGTACTTTACGATGATCTGGTATACCTGATCGCTGTTGAGTGGAGCGCCCGGACTTTGAGGGAAAGTCCACGTTTCGGCGTTAAATCTATGCATATGAATAAATTTTATATTTGGTAGATCGTAAATTAGGAGAAAATTTTGCCTAAAAGAAAAAAAAACGAGTCAATTAAACTGACCACAGGGGGTATAGCGCAAATTGACACCACTTTATTTCATCGCTGTAACCGATCTTTACTAATGCATATGGCAAATAAATTAAGCGGTAACCAATCATGCAAAGTCATCAAAAAAGAGCATTAATCATCAAATACGTGATACCAGCTTTGGGTAATGTATTGCATACTAATGAAGGTTTTGTTGAGCAATTGATTGCGAGCAGCTATTTAGTTCATGCGGTTAAATACCAGCAGCTGGAGATGCCGGGCTATTTTGAAGATGGATGTGTATGGTTTTCTATTGATGCTATTGTGCACAGTTATTACTACTGCCCATACAAGCTGGTTAAAAAAGGCACACGGATCTGGTCGAAAAGAGAGTTTATTCTTTTTAGCAGCTGTTTGCTAAAAAGAGAACAGCGTACTGATTACCTGGAGATACTTGAAGCTGGTATTGTTATTTACATCAAATATGCTCAGTTGCTTGCACTTTTAGATCAATACACTGAATTGGAAAATCAGATCAAACTGGTATCTGTTAATAATGAGCGCTATTACCATAACAGAAACCTGATGATGAACAAGCCGCCTGTTGAAAGGGTTAAGCAGCTGCATACGGAAAACAAACTGTTCATCAATAGCAGCAGCCAGGTTGTGCAAGCTATGCATGCCAATCTCAGTTTACGGGGATATCTTAATCAGCTTAGTAAATTGAAATAGTTATAGCGCTATTCTGATAATCTTATGCAGCAATGCATGTTACATCTATGCATCGTTACATATACTTCAATTCTTTTCTGCTATAATTTTGGATCATTAACATCCAGATTATGAAGTGTAGTTTTAATTTTTTACTTAAGCTAAAGACAAAAAAGATACTGGTAGAACTATGTTCTTCTCTCCTAATTCTATTGTTTTTGTATGCCGCTTTAATGAAGCTGATGACTTATCAGGACTTTGTTTCGCAGCTGGAGCATTCCCCGTTATTAGAATCCTTTGCCGGTATAGTGGCCTGGCTGGTGCCGGTTACGGAGATAGGAATTTGCGCGCTGTTAATTATACTGCGGCTAAGACGCCTGGGCTTTTGCCTGTCTTTTGTTTTGATGCTTGTATTTACCGCTTACATCATTTATGTGATCAACTATGCCCCTTACATTCCGTGCGCCTGCGGCGGCGTGCTCAATAGCATGGGTTGGGATGCTCACCTGGTCTTTAACCTGGTTTACTCAGGAATTGCCTTAACAGGTCTCCTTTTACATAAAAACATTCGTTTGCTGGAACGAACAGGGTAAGCCGAAAACCTGAAACAGAGTAGGCAATTAACCTAAATTTTCATTCAGATGAAAAGAACACTTTTATTTTCCGCAGTAGCAGTCTTATTGGCTGTAGGCGGAGCCGCAGCTTCAACGACCTTCGCAAATGAGTATTTTCCTGCCGGAGTACCGTGTGAAGGTACATCGACACCAACACCTCCCTGTACGCCGGGCGAAATTACCCTCTGTAAAGATGGAACCAAACAGTATTATTACACGCCAGACAATGGTATTAGCTGTCTTGAATTGAGAAGAGACTAAAACCTGTAATTTGGCCCAATAAAAGTGGTTGTGTTAAAACAACCACTTTTATTAACCTTAATCTTTGATTACTAAAACATCCATTTCAACTGTTCCTTTAGTCAAATACAAGCCTTTTTTTTCAAGCTCTACAACTAGATCCTTAAAATTACCCATATCTGCATGCAATGATAAATCTATATTGCTGTTCAAGCCTGTTTTGTCAATTATGGGCCATCCATGCAGCCTGGCATCCCATAATAGTTGTACTACTGCATTCACAGAAGTATTTATTAGATCGATATTCAACTTATCTAAGCGGTAGACTGGCTCACCTCCTTTAGTTGTTAAAACACTTCGCTGACCTTCGTTTAAGGTTAGTAAAAAGCAAGGCATGTTTTGTTTTTCAGTCGTCACATTGTATCCGAAATGCTTTTTGAGATCTTCCTGCATTGCATTTCGAATGGACTTCAGATCTGTTTTATCTTCCGGAACCATTAACCCATAATTATAAAGTCCTTGTTCCTTTATCATGCTAGTGATAAACAAACTAGTGTCTTTCAGTTTAAGTACTGGAACAGGCCATTGTTTACCATATAGCGAATCGTTAATGCCCCAGTCTGTTTTTCCGAGAAAAGCAATATTATACAATCTTCTTAACGACATTGCCGTTGTGCGATAAATGCTATCTCCTTCTTTAATCTGATCAATATTATAAACAGGGTGATCACTTGTCCATTTACTAAGCATTGAAGATAGCTGATTATTGCGATACTGACTACGAAAAAGCACGAAGGGATCTACTCTTCTCTCGTCTTTAGCTTTCTGCTCCAGGACATTCAGTTTTACCGAAAGACCAGGGGCGGCACCTGAAAGAAAGGATTTTAAACTATTTGAATTCAATTCCGAAGAATAAGTAATTGCGCGCACTACACCACTTGGGTCTATTAAAATAAGGTGCGGAGTTGAGGTTACACCAAAACGTTTAAACAAGACGGAATCAAATACCGCTGTAAGCTCCAGACCTTGCCTTTTGCTAATGCCGCGGTACAAATCTTCAATCCCTTTATTGTACCGTTGCTCATTATTCCCTACGAGTGCAAACTCGATTCTGTCTTTGAATTCTTTTTGTAGTGCGTTCATTTTTGGAAATGAGGAAATACATGAAGAACAACTCCTTGTCCAGAAATCCAGTACCAGCCATTTGCCTTTAAAATCGGCCAATGAGACTTTTTTCGTAGTTGAATCCATAAATCCAGTTAAAGTGAAATCCGGACAGGATGAGCCTATTTTTGGATAAATATTAAAATCAGATTGAGCACTTAAAGTGGTTGAATAAAAGATACTTAAGGTGATTATAAAAAGTGTTAGGTAATATATAGCTCTAGTCATAACAATTAGTTATACCCTGGATTTTGAACCATATTTACATTTATGAGGCATTCATTAGCAGGGATTGGAAAAAGTGCTGCTGTTGATACCCAAGCTGGCTTCACTTCTTTCAACACGGCATCAATTCGCCCCGTTCGTTTTAAGTCAAACCACCTATGTCCCCACTCAGAGAACAGTTCCATCCTCCGCTCCTTTTCGAGAACTAATAAAAAATCATCCTTACTGATATTTGGATTGAGTACACTAATTTTAGTGAGCCCTGCACGATGCCTGATTTCGTCTAAATCATCTATAGCTCCACTTAAGTTATTTTGCTTCGCTCTGGCTTCTGCCCTGATTAAAAATTGCTCTGCTAACCTAAGTACCATACTGTATTCGTTAAATGGCACTCCGCCAGTCCTAATTTTGTACTTATAGGGAAAATCCCAACTTCCATCGGCATTGGTAAAATTCCCTACCCATGCCGCTTTACGCTGATCGCCCACTTCAAATAATGCTGAAAACCCTTCTTTTAAATACACCGCAATTGGCCTGCCGATCAATATGAAACTAACTCCCTCATGTGTATTTAAAGTATTATTACTTACAGGTTTGATTTGCCAGATTGCCTCTTTACTGTTTTTTAGAAAAACATCAGCAAGTGGTGTAAGTCTGTAGATGCCATCTTTGGCTAAAACCTCATTAGCCTGGAGCTCTGCATTTACCCAATCTTGCTGATATAGATATACCCTTGCCAGTAATGCCGATGCAGCCCATTTGTTAGGTCTTATTCTTTCTGTTTTATCAATTGGATAATCTTCATGCAGCAAGCCTTTGGCCTGTTTTAGATCATCAATAACATAATTAAGTACGGTTCTATACGCAATCCTTTTGGCAGTTGTGTTCGCCCGGTAATCTGTGGAGTTGATATACGGGACATCACCATAAATATTTGCCAGATAGAAGTTAGAAAAAGCTCTCATAAATAATGCTTCACCTGTTAGTTGCTGCTTTAAACTTTCTGTTAAGGATGTACTTTGCTTCAACCCTTCTATTATAGCATTACTTTGATAAATTACATGGTATGCTTCCTGCCAAATATTATTTACGATTACGTTTTGCGGCAAAATAGTATTCTGGTAGATATCCTTTAAATCCTGAGCAGTGCTATAAGTATCAAATTCATCAGCTAACATTCCTGCCACCCTGGTAATGCTATTGGCACCACCTGAAGCAAAGTTATTACCGGCGCACAGAAAATAAATATTAGACATGGCTGAAATTGCTGTTGTTTCATTTGAAAACAAAATTGACTTGGTTGTTTGACCTTTAGGTGGATCTACTTCAATAAACTTTTCACATGATATTAACGATGTGACACAGATAGCTAAAAGTACTTTATAGATATTAGATAACTTTTTCATGATTTAAGATTTAAAATGTGAATTGAGCGCCAATCGTTACCGTTCTAAGCGGCGGCAACCCCATGCCTATAATTTCCGGGTCAAGTCCAATGTATTTGGTTAACGTATAAATGTTTTGTCCCTGCAGATATAATCTGGCTGAAGTGTTGCCAGGTAATTTATTAAGGCTGTATGCTAACTGGATGTTCTTAAGTCTTATAAAAGAAGCATCTGTAATTGATCTATCACTATCGATAAAGGTGTTGTATGCACTTGCAACCTTTGCATTTGCGCCTGTTGTAAGTCTTTGTACTTCGGCGTTGCTATCATTGTTTATCCAGCGCCCATCGTAAGCGCTTTGTGGCATATTATACATTTTTCCGAATGTTGTATTCCAGTAAGAAATAAAGTCCAGACTTTTCTGCTTCACAAATTGCAAGAGAAAACTGAATTGGAAACTCTTATAGTTAACTTCGTTGGTAAGGCCACCATAAAACCGTTGGCCCATTACCTCAAATACTTTTTGATCAGCACTTCTTGTGATCAACTGGTCACCATTCACATCTTGAAACTCCCATACCCCGGTTTCTTTATTTATCCCCTTGCTGCTGTATAGTTTGCGAATGTTTAACGGTCGCCCAACAACGTATTTGCTGGCATAGCTTGATCCCGCCAAACCTGGAAAAGAAACCAGTTTGTTTTTGGGAATGGTGATGTTAAATGAAGATGACCAGTTAAATACGTTATTCCTTAGGTTTGTTGTTCTTAATTCCAGTTCAAAGCCTTTATTCAGTACAGTTGCATTTAAGTTGTTTCTTACACTAGCAAACCCCGTTGTTAAAGCCAGGGGATATTTTAAAAGCTGATTAGATGATTTGTTCTGATAATAACCTGCTGTCAGATATACTCTATTGGCGAAGAAGCCCAAATCAAGTCCTATCTCGAATTTTCTATTCTTTTCCCATGCAAAGTCGGGATTAAACAAACGATTCGGACTTAAACCTTTTACATTAGCATAACCAATGGTAGATCTGTAAGTATCCAGATATTCATAATCGCCAATCTGGTCGTTCCCACTTAATCCGTAACTTAATCTTAGCTTGCCAAAGCTTATAAAAGTTAGCGACTTAAATAAAGATTCCTCCTGAAATAGCCATGCTGCACCAAGTGCTCCAAAGTTTGCAAACTGCCTGCCGGGACCAAACCTGCTAGAGCCATCTCTCCTTCCGGTTAGATTAAAAATATACTTCTCTTTGAAGTTGTAATTAAGCCTGCTAAAGATAGCACTGTACTTGTATGTGGAATTGTTTAACCCAGTTAAAGTTAGCTTGCCTGCGGAGTTTAAATCGTCAGCCAGATGATCGGCCGGAAAGCCTGTTCCCGTTAAGGTTTGCTGCTCACGGCTCTGCGTTTGAAAAGTGGCGCCAACAATCAAATTAAATGTACCAGCGCCAATAGCTTTTGTCCAATTAATTTGTGGCTCTGCTATCCATGATTTCATACTTGTTACGTTGAATTTAGACACCGTAGATGCGGATGTTCTATGCTCTGCAGGATCGTAGTAGCTTGAGGGGGTAATATTCCTGTCATTTAATCGGTTATCGTTAAAGCCAAAGCTTGTTTTCAGGAACAACCCTTTTACCGGTTCGTAACTGATGTTCATATTGGTTGTTAACAGGCTACCTTGGGCTTTAAAATTTCTTTCCCGAGCTTGCAGTGGATTTATCCAGGTGGAATTCTCCCAATTCAGACTTCCATCCGTGTTGTAAAGCATGGGGGCATTTGGAGGGAGCATAATTGCTAATGAAGTTAAATCATCCGAAAAAATCATGTTTTCGTCTGTTGAATAGGTTGATGTAATACTTGCTTTTAGCTTTCCATCTTTGCCGGTATGGTTGGCAGAGAAATGTGTAGCGTAGCGTTTGTAGTAGAAATCACCCGGAAAAACAGTTGTTTGACGGAGATAATTACCGCTTAACAAAAACTGAGTATTGCTATTGCCACCTGTAAGTGAAAGTTGAGCATTGTTATAGCGCGCATTACCCCCAATTAATTCCTTTTGCCAATCTGTATATCTATTCTTGTCCCATGTGCCGTTCACATCATAATCTGTAGCGGTTGGCGACTGGTTATCATTAGCAAAGGCTTCATTCCTCATTGCCTGATAGGTTTCGGTATTTAACAGCTTTACTTTCTTGCCCACGTTGCTTATGCCTGTATTGACATTGGCGCTAATCTGGGTTGCTCCTGCCTTTCCCTTTTTGGTTGTGATCAACACAACACCATTTGCCCCACGACTGCCATAGATTGCTGTTGCATCGGCATCTTTCAATACTTCTATGCTTTCAATATCAGCAGGATTTAAAGTATTAAAGGGACTTGAACCTGCTGATCCAAACAAAGCATCGGAAGTTTGAATGGAAGAGAGTGATTGAGATGAGAAAGGAACACCATCTATAATATAGAAGGGATTATTACCAGCATCAATACTACTTTTACCCCGAATCTGGACATTGATATTAGCACCAGCAACTCCAGATGTTTGCTGAATCTGGATTCCAGACATGGTGCCTTGTAGCGCTTGTAGTAAATTTGTTACGGGCTGCTTAGCTATCGTTTCCGAAGTTATTCTTGAGATTGACCCGGTACGCTCTTTATCTTTTACTGTGTAATATCCGGCATTGATCTCTACCTCGTTAAGATTGGTATTATCTGCCTCCAATTTAATAATCAAAGTATCTGTTAAGGGAACCTGAATATCGATGGTTTTGGATTTGTAGCTTAAATAAGAAACAGACAAGCTGTAACTGCCATTTGCAAGATTCACCATAAACTCTCCCCGATCATTACTTAGTACAGTTTGGTTGTTGGCACTTGTTTTAATCAATGCTCCAGGTAAGGCTTCGCCAGTTGAGGCAGAAATGACCTTACCCAATATGGCCTGATTTTTTAGTGGTAATTTGGATGGCAATTGCCCTGCGGCCGTTAAATTTAGGCAAAGCGCGGCCATTACGATGGTTTGAATCGTTTTAAACATAGTTGTATGTTGTTTAGTTAGCTGATAGGTTGTTTAGATTAAGCAGCGTGATGGTGTAAGCGCTTACACCACCCACAACTGCTATTACGGCCGTGAGAAAAGCCATGTGGATATTTTTGTTCGATCTCTGTTTGGTTAGCTATTTATTTTCTCCTACTGCTAAAAATTCATCATAAGTTAAGCCGTATTGCTTAGCGATTTTCCGGATCATTCGTTCTGTAGGATAACTATTCCCATTTTCCAATTCTTTATATGTGGAAACTGTGAGCCTCAGCTTTGCAGCTAATTCTAATATTGATATATCGTGTTTAAGTCTTAATTCAACGATTTTTTGTGCAGGCGTAAGGTTGATGGTACGTAACAGAGAGATCTTCATCAGTTAATTCAGTATTGAGTAAGCTAGTAGGATGTAAATGGCCTGTTTAATAAGGTGTGTTATAGATCAGTAATCAATAACTTACCATTGGCAAGATTACAACCTTATTCCGGTGGTCGGATAATGAGGACAAAGATCTTGTTAGTAAATGGCTTGGTCAGTTTCATATAAATTTGGTTAGTTACAATTTAATATGAGTCTAAGAAAGAAGATACGCAAAATGGCGTGAAGCTCAATTCATCGTTCTGGAGGTACTGGTATACCTTGACCACGACAAAAAGAGCCCACGCCATTTAGCGTGAGCATCTTCACCGTTGTCTTGGGTCTTGTAAATTACCAGTTTTCCAGATCAAGACTCTAGTGTAATGCTTCCAATATTTTTAGAAGAATTACAAAAATAGCATTACATTAATAATTTTAGTTAATTCATAATACTAAGATAAAAATTTATTTTCAATTATGGTCTAATTAGACCATTTTATTTTCTTTAAATCATCTCATCTTTCTTGCAAAGGATTTTTTACTATAAGTAAGATGGAAATGGATGACAAAGAAAGTATTAAACAACTATTTGGTGCTAGACTAAAGGCTATTAGAGAAGAAAAGAAGCTATCACTGAAAAAGACTGATGCTCAATCAGAATTAGATAGTAGTAATATATTTAAATATGAATCTGGCCAAAGAGATCCACAGCTTACAACTATAATTAAATTAGCTCAAGCTCTTAAAATCCACCCAAAGGAACTATTTGATATTGATTTTGGAATAGATTTTAGTAAGGATCTGAAATAATTGTGTATTTTATTAAAATCTATATGTAGATAGTGAGCTTGCCTGATGAATATTAGTACTACTGAATTTAAAATCAAATTGGGCTATCGTATTAAAACGCTTAGAATAAGGGCTAATCTAACTCAACAGGAACTTGCTACTAAAATGGGTTTTAAAGATAAGCAAGTAATTAACAGATATGAAATTGAAGGATCAAATCCGATGGCATATAGTTTATTACAATTATCAAGCGGTTCGGGGGGGGGAGTATCGAAGAGCTTTTTGTTTTTTCTTAATTTTTTTAAATCCTGAATTCGGTGGCAATAGATTTTTTTTCTAAAATAGAGGATTCAAAACTTAGAAATGATTTTCTAGACATTTCAATAGATATCTTTATCCAAAAAAAAAGTATAATTACACACAAAAATCTGGCTTTTAGTCAACTATTAGATGGTTGAATTGCCTTCTCATAAATTAAAACAATTTCTAGCATTAAATAATTCTGCGCTTTATGAAGATATTACATGTAGAATTTGTTATTTTAAACGAAAATCAATTTTTAGGAAATACCTATTTTAGATTCCTGTTTTTTGCTCCTATTTTTTGTAAGGTATAAAAGAAGTGATACAAAAATGGATGTACGTATAACGATTGTTTAACAATAAGGGTGATATACCCATTTTTAAAAAAGGAATATTCCGATTTTTCACGAACGAATACCATTTACTCTATTGATTGAAAAAAAAGCTGTAAATGGAAATTATAGAAATACGGGAATACGTTTGTTAAAATAACTCAAAATACAGAACAACAGTAAGTTTCATTAATGAATATTTGATCTTAACCACTTGATATGTTTTGTTAATCCATCCAGGTCTGGATAAACAGTTCCTGCGTTTATTCCAAATCTATTAAGCGTTGTTTTAATTGCCTTACGAATATCTTTATGAATAAGGACACTATCTAGTTCCTCCGGCTCCCATGGTTCATATGGTTTATTGTGCACCGTAAACAAACCTCCTTGTGCTATGATTCTATTATCCCAGTGTTTAGGAACAAACCGCTCAACAGTGTTGATTTCAAATGGATCAAAAACACTATTGAGTCTCACCTTTGACAGTGCTTTATGAATGTAGATCCTAGAAAATTCAGTTACATCAATATCTTCGAAACTTTCTTCAACCGCAAAATATATTGCAATTAATGGGTTCTTTGTCCAATCCAATAATCTAGTTGGTAAACCATGATGTTGACCAATAGCTAAAAGCTCCAAATTATCATCCTTATAATCTTTAATAAAAGGATAGCCTTTATTTCTAAAAATATTTAGAAGAAACTTCTCATCCTCCACTTTTAATCTATTTCCATCCTTTCTTTTAATTCTTCCAACAGAAGGAATCAGTTTGTGTTCAGAGTTACGAACGCCACGAAATATTAGGTTACCCGTGTTTTCTGTGTATAATTTTAAGAAATCGTAAAAGCTGTCAATTGAACTTATTTCCATATATATTCGAAATATAAATCTATAAAGATAATAGGCTAGCCAATTCTTCGAATGAGGACACTCCTTTAATTTCAGTAGTATCCAGCCATTCTATCCCACTGTTTGGAACATAACTAATTATACCAGTATTAAAATTATGTTTCTCACTAAAATGTTCCAACTCCACAAACCACTTCATTGGCAATTTTTTAAGTCTCACAATTTCTTGAAAATCATTAGATAGCTTATTTATAGATCCACCTTTTTGAATAAGTAAAAGCAAACCTAAGTTGATACTTTTAGCTACTTGTAGATATCCAACTAATTGTGAATAGTCCTTTAAACTTAGTTGATGTAGAAATTTGGCTTCGATCAAAATTAATCTTGCCGGCTTGTGTTCTTGACAAATCGCAAATACTATATCAAGTTTGAGTTTGGGTACATAAACGTTATCAGGTTTAATCTTTATTTCACTATTTGCCTCTAAACGATCGATCAGATTATCTAAAGTATTATTGCAAGCATAATATATCTTATATCTCTTATCCAGATAAGTTGAAAGGTATTTACTAAATTTTTCGGAAAATTCCTCGTAAAAACTTACCTCATTCATTTTCTAATAATTTAACAGTTAATCCCGATGTGTTAACTCTTTTCTTAATCAAGGATTGATTCAAGCTGTTAATAACTGATGAACAGATAAACGCTCTTCCATTAACTGGATTCGACACAAAAATGGGGCTATCAAGGTCTTTATCTATACTCATAACATCAACAATCTGCTCTAAGTTCCCCTGTATGATTAGAACCATCGAACCTTTATGACGTTTTCCATTTAACTCAGTGGAAAATAGATATGCTAGACCTTGATCAATTCCTGAAAACGAAATAAAAGCTTCCGAATCAATTAGTGTTCCTATTTTATATTTTGAAGATGAAATCTCCTTATTTGGAAAAGAAGAATTAAGCATATTTAAAAAAACTTGCTCTAATTCATCGGAATCTCCTTTAGAAAGTCGCGGGAAGAAATTTATTAATTTCTCTTTATTGTTAACCAATTTTTGTATTTCAGAATATGGAGCATGAGGGCAATTCAACACCGCGCAGAAATGATGATAGTGGAAAAATATCTTATTTCTGACTTCAGGGGGAAGTTCTGCAGAACCCTGCTGACTATGAATACTAATCGGGTTAACGGCCCCCAACTTCCTTAAATAACAAGGTAATTGTTCTTCTTTAACTTGCTTCTTTTTTATCTGATTAATGTCAGTCGATTTTGCCTGCAAAGCAAACGAATGCTGAGTCAAAAAAGATTTTATTAGAAAACGAATCTTAAATCCTTTTTTCCAACCTGTATAATTAGGATCTGATCCAGAATGTTGATTCGGATGATTGTATAGTATTTGATCAGTTATAGAGCCCAAATCAGTTAACCAAGCACATAACTGAACAACAAATTTAAAGTTCTTTGTGCTCCCCGGTATCTCTACCGATACAACTGGCGCATCATCGTTAAATCTTCGATGTGATAAAGTTAAGCTCGCCCGCGTATCGAAAATTCCTGACAAAAAACTTTCAACGTTAACGCCTGTTAATTGAGTTTTAATCTTTGTTAAGTCGACAGAGTTCAAAAGAAAACCGCCAGTTGGTAAATTATATTCAACTAAATCATCAATTAGAGGACTGATATCTGCGCCATTAATTGGCTTAATTAACCATTTGTTATTGCCAATTTCATAAGTAACATTGAAACTATAAGTAGAATTGAAATTACTGCAAATTTTAATCAAGATATCGGCTGCAATGATATTCATTCTCTTCGGATCCATCCCCCACTTTTTAAAAGGCAAGTCGATAACAAACGTACTAACATCAATTTTCCCTCCGCCAACTAGTAGACCAAGTAAATAAGCTTTGATATGATTCATACTAAGCATTTTCTATGTGTTTGCTTAGAGCTTTTGCAATAACCCATCCAAAAACGGGTGGAACGGCATTACCGATAACTTTGTAGGCATGAGCAATAGTTTTGAAAGGAAATACGAAATCATCTGGAAATGACTGGATCCTTGCAATTTCTCTAATTGTAAATCTCCTGTCTTCAAAAGGATGAGTTATACCACAATTCTCTGGTTGTGCAGAAGCAGTAATCGTCCCATTAATTTCACCGAGAGCAAATCTTCTATAAAAATTAGGTGCATGGTATTTTTTAGGATTATTCCATATTTTAAGAAATCTTTCTGACATATCAGCGGGATCCATACTCTTCCAAGATTTACCTTTGCTAATTGTATTTGATATATCTTGCAAAGGAACATTCTTCTTAAACTTAATCAATGCTTCTTTGCCATCCAAACACGGTGCTATTTTATCAACCATATATTGACCCCCAGGAGAATACTTCCAATAGTCATTCTTTTGGGGAGCATCCTCTGGAATATCACAAAGAATTGAGCCTAGATATAATTCATAAGGTTTTTCTTTTTCATTTGGCAGATCATATAGTTTTACGACATCATTAAGAAGATTATAATCGAAATAACCTAAGTCTTCTCTAATCCCTACAATAATCAGCCTCTGCCTATTTGAGGGAACACCATAATCACATGTTTTAAGAAGCTTATAATTTGTTTTGAAGCCAAGTTTTTCCGTACGTCTTACTATTTCGTCTGGAATACTTGTACCATCTTCCATTTTTGATGACATTATACCCTTGACATTTTCAAAAATAAAACCAATTGGTGGGTTCTCTCGTGTGAGTGCATGTTTTAATAAATTCTCACATTCTTCGAATAGATTACCTCTTTCATCATTGATTCCTTTTCTTAAGCCTGCATTAGAAAAAGGTTGACATGGAAACCCAGCTATTAGAAAATCAAAGTCTGGGATATCGGAGTTGGAAATATTTTTCACATCATCTTTAATGAGCTGATGATCTCCAAAAAAAATAGTGTTAGCATTATAAACCAATTCTGCCGCTGGATCAATATCATTAGCGAACTTTACATTAAATCGATTCTTCTCAAAATGACGATTCTTAAAGTTAAAACCACCAGAGAACCCTAAATCTAAGCCACCACAGCCACTAAAAAGAGAAACAACTTTAAATATTTTTTTTGAATGATCGGATTTATATTTTTTACTATAAAGAGACACATGCAACGATTCTTCATTCATTGGTATTTCTAATATATCATTTTCGAAGGTGTTATACATAATAATTATAGTTTTAATTTAGCTTGAGTAATAGACTTTTGACGAATATATTTTACTTTTTCTTCTGCTAATTGAAAGAGCTCAGAGCAGTTAGATTTGTTATAGATGATAAATGCGATCTTTTCACTTAAATACTCCTTATCAAGAGATTTTTTATCGAGTTTAAATATTCTTGCTAGTTTTGGAAGAATATCTTCTGGTACCGATCTTTTATTGTTTTCAATCTTTGACAGTGTTGACTGATCTATATCGAGAGCTGCAGCAAGCTTAGTTAATGTAAGATTATGTTCCATCCGAAGCTTATGGATGTATTCTCCAAATGTTTCTTTCATTTTCTTGATTTTTTAGCCTTGACAATTTTGTCAAAAATATAAAAAAAACAAAAGAAATGCCAAATTTTTTAGCATTAAATATTAAAAAAAAATTAAGCACTCAAAATCAGATATATAATTTAGTTAAAGGATGCTGGGGTAAAATATAAAATCATTAATTGGAAATGCGATACTGTTCATCCCTTTTAGTAAACGCCAAAATCACGGTCTTCTAAAATTTCGCATACGTGTTCGCGAATTCCTAAAGATTCCAAAAAATCTGTGATTCACCAATTTTCAAAAGTCATTTTCGTACTGAGTTAAACAATTCAAATAACTTGGTAAACTCTAAATTCAAAAGGATTGTCCAAATTATAGTATTTTTATACTATAGTTTGAAAACTCATGAATCCGCTTCCATCCAATTCGTCATTACCTATAAATCTTTTGGCTTCTTGCTTTAACATTACCTCTGCAACTTACAAGTTTTATTGGTTTATTTCACTTATTGAAGCAGTTGAGCTCGGCGAGCATTATATAAAAAACAGGATCTATTCGCAAGAATGATAACCAATGCATTTTATACCTTCAAAAGAGTAATCCGAATGTTCCTGATATCCCGAACAAGCTTGTTAAGGCTCCATTAAGAAATAGTACAAAGACTTTTGGGATATTGTAATCCAATGCAATGGGCCTGTTGATTGCATCTACACAAATAAACAGTTTAGTATAGGTGATTATGTGGTAGAACATTTTATCCCTTACGCTTTTGTATCTCATGATCCGCTCTGGAAGCTAATACTTGCTGATAAAAGTTTTAATAGCAGTAAGTGTGACAAGTTCTCCTGCCTCAGTATCTTGTGATCAGCACGCTAAACAACTCTAATAATAACCTCCTCAAACCATAATACGCAAATGAAAACATCATCACAAAATACATCATACTCATTATGCTAATATCTGTAAAATTGAGAATCACATTGTTTTTCTGGATATTCCGTTATATAG